>NZ_JH976538.1:637180-792599 GCF_000309385.1 Nodosilinea nodulosa PCC 7104 | reverse complement strand
CGGTCGGATAGATTCTGTACTGATACCGTGCTTTCATCCTGCTATTATAAGTTGGTCGGCAACCAAAAGCAACCGTGTATAGACGAGAAAGGCACAGCGTTTCAGACCTCAAGGCTCACGTTATTTTCGTGACCAACTATCGGCAAAAGGTTCTGACCGCCGACAGCTTGGCTCTCATCAAAACGGCCTGCGAGTCGGTGGCCAGCAAGATGTGCTTTCAGGTTTTGGAGTTCAACGGGGAGCCTGAACACGTTCACATGCTGATTGAGTATCCGCCCAAACTGGCTATCTCGCAGATGGTGAACGCGATGAAGGGCGTTTCCAGTCGGCGGTATGGCCAAGCTGGGCTACCCAAGCCCCAGGGCAAGACCTCTCTGTGGAGTCCTAGCCACTTCGCCGTGTCGGTTGGCGGTGCCCCCATTGAGGTTTTGAAGCAGTACATCAAAGACCAAAAGGGTGCGCCCTAAAGGGCGGGGCTTGAAACCCATCGCTTTTGGTCAAAGTGAATTACAAAATAGGTTCAGCAGGCTTTCTACCGCAGGACTAGTGTGCGCCCAAACTAGCTCGTAGTTAAACTCAAACAGCGGTTCCTGTCGCAAAATCGCTACCCCCGGATAGCGCAACCCCGGCACCACGGGAGCATTGCCCACGCCTACTCCCCCAGCCACCATCGCCAGGGTATCGGCCATGGTAGAGACATCGATGGCAATCAGCGGTTTAAAGCCTGCTTCAGCGGTATAGCGCTTGTAGTGGTCATAGATAATCGGCTGGCGATCGCGATCGGGCAGAATAATCGGATACCCGGCCAGGTCGGCCCAGGTAACAAACTCTTTTTGCTCTAGTTCATGGCCTGACTGCACCATGACCGCCAGGGCCACCTTGCCCAAAGGGCGATGGTGCAGGCCAGTGGGAATGGCCACATCCCAGGCGATCGCCACATCGATTGCCCCGCTGGTCAGCGTCGCGCCGATGTCCCGCTCGTCCATGCGCCGCAGGGCCACCCGGGTTTCGGGGTGAGCGCGTTTGAACTCGGCAATCAGCTTGCCCACGGTTGGCTGCTCGGTGCCGATCACCATGCCCACGGTCAGCGAATCGATGCCGTCTACCGCCCCCGCCTGGGCCGCCCGCACGGCCATGTCGGCATAGGCTATCGCCTTGCGGGCCGAGTCGAGGAACCCCTGTCCAGCCCTCGTCAGTGACACCTCGCGGGAGGTACGGTGCAGCAGCTTTACGTTTATATCGGCCTCTAGCTCGCTCAGCAGACGGCTGATGGCCGGTTGCGAGATACCGCAGCGCTGAGCAGCGCGGCCAAAGTGCAGTTCTTCCGCCAGGGCAATGAAGGCCGTCAGGGTTTTTAGGTTCATCGATACCAAAAGAAATATAGGTCAATTAAAAATTGATATTTGTTTTGAAATTAATACCATGTTACATATTGATTAGCGCGGTTTTAATGCAGATTTTTATACCGCTGATTTTCCATCAGACACGTGAGTTCGAGGGAGAACCGTGCTTCGAAAGAGTCAGATTACTACCCCCATCACAACGTCAACATTGCTGGTTTGCACTCATCTTTTGCTTTGCTTACACCCATGACGGATCTCCATTTCACGCCCAAAACCTTTGACCTGCTCGAAGGGCTGGCGGCCAACAACGAAAAAGCCTGGTACGACGAGCACCGCGATGAGTTTGACACCTACGTCCGCCAGCCTTTTGCCACGATGCTGGAACTGGTTACGGACATCCTGGCGGAGACGGCTGTGCCCCTGGCGGGCGGGCCAAAAACCATGTTTCGACAAAACCGCGACGTGCGCTTTTCTAAGGACAAATCGCCCTACAGCACCCACGTCAGCGGCGTTCTCACCCCCTCGGGCACCAAGGCCGAAAAAGAGGGATTAGTCTACGTGCAACTCGAAGCGTCCGGTGGCCTGATTGCCTGCGGGTATTACAAGCTTAGCCCCGCCGCCCTTGGCCCCATTCGCGACAAAATTGTTGAGGAGCCTGACGAATTTGCCAAGGTGATCAAGGATTTGGAGGCAGCAGGATTGTCCTTCAGTGCCGAGGACAAACTGACTAAAATGCCGCGCGGTTATGACGCCTATGCCGGGCACGACTACGCCGACTATATCAAGCTCAAAAGTTTCGTCACCCTGGTGCATCTCGGTCGCGGGGCGTGGCTCGATGGCGACGTTGTGGACTGCATTGTGGACTACGCCAAAAGCTGCGCTGCGCTGCTGGAGTTTGGCCGCATTTGAGCAGGCGGGTTAGCACTGGTGCGCCGACCTGGGCGATGACGCCTTTGATGGCTAAGGAATTGTTTTGCCATGATCAAAACCGAAAATTTTGAACAAGTCGAGGTGACATCGCCCCAGCAGCTGCGGCGGTGGCTGGAGGAAAATCACGCGCAACCAGAGAGCATTTGGCTGGTGACCTACAAAAAGCACGTGGGCGAAAAATACGTCTCGGTTCAAGACATTCTCGATGCGGTGCTGTGCTTTGGCTGGGTTGACGGCATTCGCCGTCAGCTCGATGGCGATCGCACCATGCAGATGATCTCACCGCGCCAGGTGCAGCACTGGGCCAAAAGCTACAAAGACAGAGCTGAAAAGCTGATCAAAGCCGGGAAGATGCACCCGGCTGGGCTGGAGGCAATCGCCCAATCAAAGCGCAATGGTCTGTGGAATTTCATGGACGATGTCGATGCCCTGATCATGCCTGAAGACCTGATGGCAGCGCTGGGCTCACACTCGTCCGCCCGGGAAATCTTCGAGAATTCTGCCCCGTCCTATCGGCGCAACGTGCTGCGCTGGATCAAGCTGGCCAAGACGACAAAAACCCGCGCCCAACGGATTGAAAAAGCCGCCGTTTTTGCTGCCCAAAATCAGAAGATTCCGCAAATGTAGGTGATTTTTTAAACCGTAAGGTGGGCACGGCCCATCATCGTCTAGCGCCGCGACACCCACCTTTTTAGCCCAATTTTCGCAACCTTTAACCCATTGCTTGGAGACGCCCCATGTCTGACAGCTCCCTGCCAGAGAAAACCCTGCCGGAGGAAGATCTCTCTGGCGTTCATCCCTGCGCTCCAGATCGGCCCAACCCCTCCTCAAACCGCCGCTGGTGGGTGGGGCTGGGGGCCGCCGGGCTGCTGCTGGCGGTGGGCATTCCCCTGGTGCAAAGTCGCCTGGTGGCCCAGGAGACAGAGGCCGCTGAACCCGACGCGGTGAACGTTTTGGCGGTGGAAACCCTGACGGTGGACGCCGTGAGCAGCTACGAGGTGGCCCGCGCCTATACCGGAAAAATTGCCGCCCGGCGCAGCAGCGATCTGGGCTTCACCCGCAGCGGCGAGCTGGTTGAGGTGCTGGTGGCCGAGGGCGATCGCGTCTCTTCGGGGCAACCGCTGGCCCTACTCGATACCCAGAGTTTGCTCACCCAGCGCCGCCAGATCGAAGCTCAGTTGGCTCAGGCCCAGGCTCAATGGCTAGAGCTTCAGCGGGGGGCCAGGCAGGAGGCGATCGCCGCCGCCCAGGCCCAGGTGCGCGATGTGGACAACCAGCTGGCGCTGCAACAGCAGCAGCGGGAGCGGCGGGAATTTCTCTACGAGCAGGGGGCGATTTCTAAGGAACAGCTCGACGAATTTGCCTTTGGGGTCGATGCCCTGGCCGCCCGCCGTGACAGTGCCCAGAGCAGCCTGGACGAACTGCTCAACGGCACCCGCCCCGAGCAGGTAGCGGCCCAGCAGGCGGTGGTGCAGCAGCTCGACGCCAGCATCGCCAGCATCGATGTGGATCTCAACCAGAGCACCCTGCGGGCACCCTTCGATGGCATCGTTGCCGTCCGGCAGGTGGATGAGGGCGTAGTCGTCGGGGCCGGGCAGACGGTGGTGCGCCTGGTGGAAAGCGTTGCCCCCGAAGCCCGCATCGGGATGCCCACCAGCGCCGCCAGCCGCCTGCGCCCTGGGGCAGCCGTAACGGTGAAGGCCGACACCGAGCGCTTCCCTGCCACGGTGAAGGCGGTGCTGCCGGAGGTCAACCCCGACACCCGCACCCAGGTGGTGGTGTTTCAGCTAGGGCCGGAGGCCCTGACCCGCGTTAGCCCCGGCGAAACCGTTCGGGTAACTCTCAGTGAGGCGGTGCCGACCAGCGGTCTATGGCTGCCGATTGAGGCGCTGACCCAGGATATTCGCGGCCTGTGGAGCGCCTACGGCGTGGTGCCCGCCGCTGAGTCCGACGGGTACCAGGTGCAGCCCAAGGCGGTCGAAATTTTGCACCAGGAGAGCGACCGGGTGCTGGTGCAGGGGGCGCTGCAAGGGGGCGATCGCATTGTCGCTAGCGGCGTCCATCGGCTGGTGCCGGGGCAGCAGGTCAGGTTGCTCAATGACTAGATCCCAGGGTTTTCAGGCAATCCCTGTCAGGCGATCTGATCAACCCCAAAAGCTGTTGATGGGCCGTGCCCGCCCTACGTCTCAGCCATCCACCCACCGACCCATCTACTCCCCCAACACCCCATGGTTCGCCCTTTTTTCACCAATATTCGTCTGCTGATTCTCACTGTCGTTCTCATCGTCGCCGGGGGGCTGTCGGCCTACCAGTCGCTGCCGCGTCAGGAAGACCCGCAGCTGGTGTCGCGGGTAGCCGTGATTACCACCGCCTTTCCAGGGGCCAGTGCCGAGCGGGTAGAGGCGCTGGTGACTCGGGTGCTGGAGGAGGAGCTGGCGACAATCGAAGACATTGACGTGCTTGAATCGGACTCGCGGGTGGGGTTTTCGTCGGTGACGGTGGAGCTGGTGGACTCGGTCACCAACACGGCCCCGGTGTGGTCGCGGGTGCGGGACGAGATGGATGAGGCGGCCACCCGGTTCCCGGCGGGGACGAGCGCCCCTGACCTGGCGGAGGTGTTGGTTAAAGCCTATACCGTGGTGGCGGCGCTGACCTGGGATTTGCCGGGGGAGCCGAACTACGCCCTGCTGCGCCGCTACGCCGAGGAGCTGGGGGTGGCCCTGCGGGGTATTGACGGCACCGAGGATGTGGATTTCTTTGGCCGCCCGGAGGAAGAAATTTTGGTGGAAGTTAACGCGCCGGAACTGGTGGCGGTGGGGCTGTCGGCCCAAGGCCTGGCCGACCAGGTGGCTCTGAGCGATGCCAAGACCAGCGCCGGGCAGCTGCGATCGCCCGACCAGACCCTGGCCATTGAGGTGGACAGCGGCCTGGAGAGCACCGAGCAGATTCGCCAGATCCCCATTCGCACCCAGGACGGGCAGTTTGCCCGGTTGGGCGACATTGCCCAGGTGCGCCGGGGGCTGCGCGACCCGCTGACCAATCTAGCGCTGGTAGGGGGCAGGCCCGCCGTGGTGGTGGGGGCGATGATGCAGTCGGGGCAACGCATTGACCAGTGGAGGGCCAGCACCCAGGTTGTGCTGGATGACTTTCGCAGTCGCCTCTCTGACGGCATGGCCCTGGAGGTGATTTTTGACCAGAGCGGCTATGTGGAGACGCGCATCAGCACGCTGAGAGTGAACCTGCGGCTGGGGGCCGCGCTGGTGGTGGGGGTAACTCTGCTGACCATGGGCTGGCGGTCGGCCCTGGTGGTGGGCGCGGCGCTACCCTTGACCGTGTTTGCGGTGTTTGTGTGGATGACGGGGCTGGGGGTGCCCATTCACCAGATGTCGGTGACGGGGCTGATCATTGCCCTGGGTCTGCTGATCGACAATGCGATCGTGGTAGTAGAAGGCACGGATGATATCGAAAACACCGCTTCCGTTATCAACTCGCTGACCTGTGGGAATTTGAGCCGTAAAAAGCCCCTGGCACAGGCCAGGGGCTGAGGTGAAATTCCATGGCGCTATTCTATCCATCCCCCATGGCCCTGGCCTCCTCCACTCCGGGCTACGCCTAACTCACCTAGCCAAAAACGCCAGGTTGACCGATATAGATTTATTGACTGCTATAATTAAACCTTGTAGATGATGCCGTTTCCGTTCAACTGTCCATAACCATGGCCTCTCTAGCTCAATCCTTCGATACCACCCGCGCCGAAATCGTCGCGGCTATGGAGGCGCGTATCGACAACCGCGATCGCACTAAACTCACCAAAAAAGAGCTGGAGGAGTTGATCGCGATCCTCGTAGCCAAGCTGGTGGACATGAATACTCTCGGTACCGACACAAAAGCGGCCATTGACCGACTCTGTGCAGCGGAGCAGGCGCTTTTGGAGAGGGCTTATCCCCGCAGCAGCATCAATTCGGTCTATTTCCCCCGCTACACAAAAGCGATTAAATCCGCAATTGAGGCGGGGCGCATTACCCTCAATGGCAAAAACTCCTACCCTCGGCGCTGGACGAAGCGCAATCCATCACCGGGGGAGCCCAGCAGCGGTTCTGAGGCACGGCACTATGCGTTAGACGGGTTTACCTACCCTATTGAGGTACAGGCCCAGCTCAGAGCCGCTACCACCCAAAATGCCAATGCTCGACAGGACGATCGCCAGCCCGTCGACCTCGATGCCTATATGGGCAAAATTAATCTCCTGTTGGCCTCGAATGACCCGATCGACTTAATCATCGCGATCGCGGCCGTGACCGGACGGCGCCATACCGAAGTCGTCAGCCTCGGGCAGCTCCAACCCCAGGTCGGGGAGATGGCTCAGCTCATTCCCCAGGGGCATCCCTACCTGCTGCGCTTTACCGGCCAGCAGAAGGCGGCGAAGCCTGCCTATGACGTGCTGACCCTGGTGCCCGCCCAGGATGTCTTGCTGGCGGTGGAGACGCTCCGGGCCTCCGCTGACATTCATGACCTTGATGGGGTCGCCTCAGATGACCCCAGGATGGAGGCGCTCAATGCTCGGGTGAATCGTCGGGTGGTGAAGGTGCTGGATGAGGTACTGCCGACGCCGAAGGGGTTTACTAATATTTCTATTCACCGCTGCCGGGCGGTCTATGTGCCGATCGCGCTCCACTTCTTCTGCCCGGCCAATATGGCGGAGCAGCGTCTGGCTCAGCATCTCCTGGGCCATGTGCTACTCGATGACACGACTACGGGCAATGCGTCGGTGACGGGCCATTACTACCAATATTATCTGACGCGTAATGGGAAGCCCCTGACGGCGCGGGGGGTGAAGTTGGCGGCGAGTGGTCCGATTCCGCTGCCGCCTGATGAGCTGGATGCACCAGAGATTGAACCACCTTGTATAGACACCGAAGGAGCACTGGCCGTGGTTGATTCAAAGGCAATGGCAACAATGAGTGAGTCTCAGGAGGGGGACCCGGTATGGGCGACGATCTCAACCCAGGCGGCGACGATCTCGACTCAGGCCCAGACCATCTCGGCTCAGGCGGCAACCATTGACAGGCTCGCTCGCGCAGGCGGTGGGGGTCAGGGTGATGATTCGGCGTTTGTGGCACTCAAGGGCGAACACGCGCGGCTACTGGCGATGCTCGATGAGTTGAAGGCGATCGCCGCTGACCCTAATCAGCTCCAGGCTGCTCAGCGCTTCTTTGCCTTTGAGTTTGACCGGGAGGAGGATGGACTCGATGGCGAGGGGGCTGTGCCATCGGCGCCAGCACCGGCGGCGCCCGGACCCATTCGGGCGGAGGCGGAGGACGGCGACCACGACAAGGCCCAAGCCACTAAGCCTTATCAGCGCGGCGTGCGGCTCCTTGAGCTCGCTCAACTGTGGGCTCAGGAGCATCCCGAGGCGACCGTCAAGTTCTCCGGGGCCTTACTTAAGGCCGTCGGCGTTCATGCCGCCGCCATTAAGGCCATTACCACTGATCTTGAGGATGACATTGAGGCTTTCAACAAATCCCTCGGGCAGGACTCCCTCAAAACCCATAACAAGGGTAGAACCGAGCCCTTCCTCAAATTCGCCGCAGATAAACTTCAAAATGAAGGTCTCTATAATCCTAGAAGCTAAACTACAGACTACTCACCTGGAATCGTGAGTGCCTTTTATGTTGGGTAAAGTCTAAATCTTTGACTCGGTGTTACCTACCCTGCATCTGGGAATCAATGTCAATAGTTTACGATTCCTGCTAAGAAGTCAAGGGAAACGAGAGGGGTGGATGTCGGGCGTTGAATATCAGGAAAGGTCTAAAATCTAGCATTCAAGCTTCAACTGCCCCTCTTATCCCCTACAATAAGCCTGGATTTATTAGCAACTAATCCCAATAGCTATGCTAGATGTCGCCACCGCGATCGCCCTCACCGCCCGTAAGCTCAGCCTGGCCTACGACGGCAACGTGATCATTCAGGGGCTCGTCTTGCCATTCCCCAGGGGGCAGCTCACCACGCTGGTGGGGCCAAACGGCTGTGGCAAATCGACCCTGCTGCGGGGGCTGGCGCGGCTGCTCAAGCCCCAGGGGGGTACGGTGTATTTAGATGGCGATGCGATCGCCCACCTGCCCACCAAAGAACTGGCAAAACGCCTGGGAATTTTGCCCCAAAGCCCCGCCGCGCCAGAAGGACCAACCGTGCGGGAACTGGTTGCCCAGGGCCGCTACCCGCGCCAGAGCTGGCTGCAGCAGTGGCCGAAGGATGATGAGCTGCAAGTGGAAGAGGCGATCGCCACCACCCACCTACACGAGTTTGCCAACCGCCCCCTCGACACCCTCTCCGGTGGCCAGCGCCAGCGGGCCTGGATTGCCATGGCTCTAGCCCAGGATACCGAAACCCTACTGCTAGATGAGCCGACCACCTATCTGGATCTAGCCCATCAAATCGAAGTGCTCGACCTGCTCAACCGCAAGGCCAAGCGCACCATTGTGATAGTGCTTCACGACCTGAATATGGCCTGCCGCTACAGCTATCATTTGGTCGCTCTGCGCAATGGACAGGTGATCGCCCAGGGAAAACCCACCACAGTTGTAACCGAGACGATGGTCGAGCAGGTGTTTGCCCTTAAGAGCCGCATCATCACTGACCCCGTATCGAGGTCAAGGCGGCCTAGCAGTACGCTCATGCTCTGATCAATCCCTATAGCAACAGTTCTCGGTACTCTGGGCGCGATCGCATCCACCTCAACGCCTCACCCATCAAAATAGGGTCCTCAGAGGCCAAATACCCATTCATGCGGTCAATCATCGCCTGCTGGGCAGCCTGCTGCTTCATCTGCCGCTGTGCTGCCTCTGCCTGGGCCTGCTGCTGCCGACGCTGCTCCTGAGCCGCCGCGATCGCCTCCCTGATCTGACCCAGCGAAAACTGCACCGTCTTCGCGTTACACACCTCAAGCGGCCCATCAGCCTGATCGCAAGCGCCACAGCCCTTCTCTGGCAACGGGTTACGCACCTCCTCACCCAATAAGCTTGGGTGACTTGCGGGGCAGAGCGCCCCAAAGCGCTTCTGCCCCGCAGTCATCTTTAAATCATCGGGGGGGTCGGGGGGGATTTCCCCAGAGTCAGCTCCCCGCAGATGATTTGGGTGCCACAGATCTTTGTTCTTATAGAGCGTTGGCCCACCAATCGAGAACTGCCGGGTCAATATAGTGAACCGCTCCTTCACCGTAATGGGGAGTTTTCCTTCGTCGAGCAGGGTAGCGATCGCCAGTCGAATCTTCTCTCGGGCCTGTTTTGCTTTCTCCTGGTTATAAGCTGAGAGTCCAATCGTGGGGGTTACCTTGGGGGTTCTGCTCACGCCGTAGGGGTAATAGTGGCTCTGCTCAACCGCCCTAGCCCAAGCCTTTGCTTTCTCCTCAATTTCGTGAACGTGGTTACTCCACTCATAAAACCCCGGCAGTTCTCGCGCTACCCGAACGATATCTGCCACTAGCGCCTCCCCTACCAGCGGTGCCTGGGCATAGAGCACATGGCCAAACACATAGCTTCGCATCGCAATTCTGCCCAACAGGCGATTAGTCAGCCCCGGCCCAGTCCACCCAGGTTCAATCTCAGCATTGAGGTCATTGAGAAACGTCTCGGCCTTGGTGGTAATGCGGTATTCCTGCCGCCGCGTACTTTTCAGAGTTTGTTTAAGCAGCTGACTATCAATCGTGTTGTGGATACTTGTGCGCTGCCATAGGTCAGCAAACCGCTCTTGCGAGCTGTAAACCGGTTCGAGATCGCTGTTGAGAATATACGACCCAGCCTGCAGCGGTAGCCGGTGAGCTGCATAGAGAGAAACCTCACCAGTGCCCGGAGCAGAAAACTTCCTTGGATTTGGAAACACCTCAAGCTGGCCCGGCGCACATTTAAACCCGGCATTTTGCAACAGAGTGGTTATCCCCAGAGCAATTTCCCAACTCACCTGCGGTTGATCAAAGGGAAAATAGAGGTGCAACCCGCCGCTATAGCTCGATGTGAGCATGATGCACGACGGCAGCCCCAGGGGCTCCAGCGCATGCTGAATTCGACGCAGTGCCTGGGGGTCAGCGGCGGGGTGGTATCGACTCCCCCTGTCAATGTCAATAAGCATATACTTCGTAGTGCGGCCAAAGCGAACCCCATAGAGAAAGCCCCCCTGCAAAATCAGCCGATCGCTAAGAGGGTGACGCGACTCGGTCTGCCAAGCTGGCTTCTCGTTAGGTGCGGTTTGTTCGGCCCAAATGTAGTCAAATCGATGGGGCCACAGGCTCAGAAAGCGGTTTTCCTGCTCTTCTACACAAGTGAACCGAGGTTGTAAGGTTTTCACGCCGATTGATAGTCCCAGAGCGCAACGTCAGTGCGCGGGAGCAAATCTGCGTATTTAGAGCCTAGATAGTACGGATTTTGTTAGGTAATTTCTTGACGTAAATATCCCCAGCTTTGGCCACCACACAGCTGTCCCAGCTGCAAAACAAGCACGACGCTTGCGCGATGACATAGACGTTGATTCCGAGAAATTTCCGTAGGTCCTGCCTGCCAAGGTAGCCGTAGGCTGGGCATTGCCCACTACTGAGTAGGATGTCTTCTAGACATTGCCTAAGCCATAGCAATCGCCAGAATAGTTGGGACTTTACCCCAGCATTTCTAAGCAATAGCTACGCATAGGCATACAAAAACCCCTCGCTTACTGCCGTAAACAAGCACAAAAGCAATCAAGAGCACAGCAGCCCTTGATGAATCCGATCTAGCAGCCTAAAATGAACGCATAACTCTATCGACAACCCTCAAGCTGCTCGCCAAAGCATTTTCTTGGGTGTTGCCATTGCTTCCCGCAGTGGAGTTTTAAGCGAAAGACCTTAGCTGTTCCTGCAGCTGGGGTCTTTTGGCATAGAGATATCTGTGATTGGTCTGAGCACCTCCTTCGTGGGTTCAGGTGAATAGTGCGAATGTTCTCCCATCGAACATTCGCCAAAGGTTAACACTGCCCAAAAATCTTCTCAATACCTCAAAAAGGCCTATACGCCAGAGTTACAGGGCTTACATACGCCGGAGTTACAGGCAAAACTGTACGCCAAAGTTATAGGCACTTTCTGCTCCATACGCCGGAGTTATAGGCAAAACCATACGCCAAAGTTACAGGCTCTATTGTCGGGATCAAGGTATAGAAAGATCTTCCAATGGTTGATATTCAAAGACCATACGCCGGAGTTATAGGCAAAACCATACGCCAAAGTTACAGGGGCTTTCTTCCCCATACGCCGGAGTTATAGGCAAAACCATACGCCAAAGTTACAGGCTCAACTGACAAAAACATACGCCGGAGTTACAGGCCCTCTACCTGGGTGATCACTCCGTCAAGTTATTCATTAGAATGAACTCGATTTTGCGATCGCCTGCGAGGGTAGAAACTCCGGTTGAGTAATCTCTCTACAACTTCTAGCGAAGAGACGACATTCCCCGTCGATGGGCAGCTCCTGATGGTGCTGCCGCGAGCTGGGGCATCGTTGAGTAACCCAGATGTCCAGTTGCCCATCCTCCGCTCCGATGGCGATGGCTACTACCTGGAAATGCGGGTCGAGGCCGATGGGCGAGATGCCACTGAGGTAGCCGTTACCCGGCGAGTACCGCTTGAGAACGTCTCAGAGGAAGAATGGGAAGAACTTCAGGCCCAATGCTCAAACCTCGATCTACAATCGTTTGTTGACCTGGGGGTAAGCAAGGGCATTGAGAAAATTCAAGACCGGCGCATAGAGCGGTTGTTGATGGCTCTGCTGACCTTTCTCAACCCGCGCCAGGTATCCATCGTTTTGTATCTCTACCGTCTGGCCTCCGAGCAGGGCAATGGCCCCCTGGTCTCGTTTCGGTCAAATGACCTGCTGGAGGCTCTGGGGTATACCCGCACGAAGGATGGTGGCTTTGCTTCAAAGCTGCGATCGCAGCTCCACCGTGACCTGGTAGCGCTCCACCGCACTGAGCTAGTGTTCGCCCAGTCTCTGCGCAAAGGCGACAACCTGGGCGCAAAGGTCACGATCAAAAGCGTGCTGCGCATCAAAGACTACGAGATTGAGAATGTTCCCCGCAACTTCGATCTGCTCAAGGCTGCCGACTACACCTATGAGTTGGCCGATGCCTACACCATCTCCCTAGAGTTTTTCGATGGCCCCGCCCGCACTGGCGACTACGTGCTGTTTGCCAACAGTCTAGACATCAGCCAGAAGCTCGGCGGCAACACCAAACACGACTACAAAACCAAACTAATGGTCTATCTCGCCAGCCGCATGAAGTGGGATCGGCTGCACGATGGACAATACCTGAGTATTTCAAAGCGATATCTGTTTAAAAATTTAGACCTGCTGGGCCGCAATTCGTCCCGAAACAACCAAATTTTTTGGCGCACCGTTGAAGAGCTGAGAGAAGACGGCTATCTCCTCGGAGCACAGGAGATTCCTGGGAAAAAGAAGTCAGCCAATATTCAATTTCAGATCAACCCCGAAAAGCTCGGGGTGGTGACAGAAGACAATAAAGTAGCCCAAGGCTAGACTCGCTTGGATGCTAGCTCACAGTCTGGTTTTCTCGATACCTATGTATTAATATGAGTTAATCGACCAGCGACATTATCCCTATGACTGCCAGTGTTGAACGACTTGATCGCATAGAAGCTATCCTTGCGGCATTAGCTGAGGGGCAAGCCGCGTTCAATACTGGTCAGCAGCAGATACAGGCCCAGTTGCTCAGCACTGAGGCTCAGATTGAAAGAACGCAGGCTCAGGTTGAAAGAACTCAAACCCAGCTCGAAAGAACCGAAGCTCAGGTTGAAAGAACTCAAACCCAGCTCGAAAGAACCGAAGCTCAGGTTGAAAGGACTCAAGCCCAACTTGAAAAAACCCAGATTCAGGTTGACAGCACTCTGGCGATCGCTAGCAGCAATGCTAGGGCAGTAGAAGCTTGGGCCACTCGCATTGAAGAGGTCGCCATAGATACCGAAGAAGCCACCAGCTCTACCCGAGCTGACCTCTCCGTACGCATTGAAGACAATGCTCATAACCAGGGCATCGACCGAGTGCGATTCGATGAACTGCACGAAGAACACAACCAGCGGTTTGAAGCCCTGCTAGAAGAAGCCCGGGCCGATCGCTTAGCCTGGCGGCAGAGCCTTGACGAGCAACTGGTAGAAATGCGGCGCAACCGAGAGTCTAACGACACCGAGCATCGTGCCTTCACTCAAAATATTCAAATTCTGTTGGCTGAGATATCGCGCCTTTGGCAGCGCTTGGCTAGTTAAGCAAATACAAAACCAATAGGCTTTATGATTTCTGGCCTAGATCATAGCTAGCGCTCAGGGTTGGCAAAGCCGTTCCTGTGGAGCATCGCATTCAAGCAGGTGGTTCATTGCTTCCCCTCGGCTGAAAACCGCTGACCACCCGGCATTTCCGTACCTCTGGCAAAAGCAAAGCTTCACTAAAGCCTTACCGGGCTCGAACTTACGCCATTTGTTAGGGAATGTTCTTAGGGAACCCGCCTCTTTTTCATTCCCTAACAAATGGCGCAGGGTATCGGGAATTGGTATGCAGAGATTGGGCGTTGCTGATTACAGGTGTGAACCGAGGGCTGTGACGCCTGGGCCTCGTTAATCAGACAATTCATACTCTCATCCAGCAACGCCAACCGAGGCTATGCCCGGTCTTTACCCCCAGATGCAGGCGAGGTTTGATGAAACGCCAGTGCGGTCTTCCTTAGAAGAAAAGGTAACTCTACCCCAGATCCTTTACGGTTCCGCTCAATCGCTGGTCGGGGCCGACGGTTCATACCAGACCAACAAGCTGGATGGACTGAGAAACTTTATCCACCGCCATGGCAGCTTGCTGCTCGAAACTCCAGCCCTTGATGCTGAGCTACGGCGCAGCCTCGAGAGCGTGAAACGGGATCTAAACCTACAGCCAGTTCCCCTACACCACAGCCTGCGACGACAGCCCTTTTTGTTTAATACCTGGCCTCGGCTGGGAGAGCGTGACCTGGAGCTGTACTGGGATCAAGGGCTGATGGTAATTGAGGGCAGCCTGGTGGACGGATGGCGCGGCGATCGCCTCAGCCGTAGCGAAATTCGTAAGGGGCATGAACTGGGCATTAACCTACTGCACTATGGCTAGCGGCACCATCAGTTTCGGCAGCTTGTGAGCTAGGTCAGGTGGGCGGGTTTCGGGTTTGAGGCAGCTACAGAGTGATAGAGATTGACATCCTCCCCGACCTAAAGGCACGGAGATTCGCCGGACATAGCATCAAGCTACACCCGGACAAGTAGACGGTTCATCAGGCATTGCTGGCAAGCCAGTCTTACATGCCCTCCCCGTCCGTTTAGCGGCGTGGGCTAGCTCCAGCCCCGCCGTTTCGATATTTTTTGAGGCATTGCCATCGCGGCAATGTACTGATCCACAGTTCAGGCAGACCACCTCTCGCACAGAGAGGTCTAGTTTGCCCCAGCGATAGCGACACTCAGAGCAGATCTGAGAAGTCGGCTCCCAGCGATTAATCACTATCGTTTGCCGCTCCTCAACCATCGTGGATTTGGCCTCACACATGGATCTGAACGTACCCCAACCCGCCTCACTAATGGCGCGGGCTAAGCAGCGGTTCTTGACCATCCCCGACACGTTCAGATCTTCCAGTGCCACAACGCTGTTTTCTCGCACCAGGCGGGTAGACAGCTTGTGCAGGAAGTCTTTGCGAATGTCGCTGATTTTGGCCTTGAGTTTGGCAATCCTTAACCGGACTCGCTCACGTCGATTCGACCCCTTAACCCGCCGAGCCAGCTTGCGCTGTTCGCGGCGAATCTTGCGGTTTAGGCGGGCATAGCCAGGGGATTGAACCTTCTCACCCGTACTCAGGGCAGCAAAGATTTTGAGTCCTAAATCCACTCCGATGCCTTGGTTCTCAGCATCAACTTGAATAGGCTCTATCTCAACCACAAAGCTCAGAAAGTAACGCCCCGATGGGTCTTTGATGACCGTGACGGAGCTGGGTTCCGAGGGCAGCGGCCTCGACCACTTGGTTTTGATGTCCCCAATTTTGGCCAGGTAGACCTTGGCACCCTTCAGCGAAAACCCTCCTTTCCTGAACCGGGCAGATTGCTGATTCAGTCTTTTCTTAAACCGAGGCGGCTTCATCTTCGGCCCTTTGCGCTCTCCCTTCAACGACTTAAAGAAGTTGCTAAACGCAACGCCCAAGTCCTGAATAGATTGCTGCAAGGGGATATTGGACACCTCAGAAAGCCATTCCCTCTCTACCGTCTTCTTCGCCTGCGTGATGCAGATTTTCTGAAGTTCAGTAGGGCTGGGCAGCTTTTCTGATTGTCGGCACAGTGCCAGCGCATCATTCCAAACGACCCGGCAACAACCAAAGAGCCTAGCTAGGTCTTGGCGCTGTTGGTCGGTCGGATAGATTCTGTACTGATACCGTGCTTTCATCCTGCTATTATAAGTTGGTCGGCAACCAAAAGCAACCGTGTATAGACGAGAAAGGCACAGCGTTTCAGACCTCAAGGCTCACGTTATTTTCGTGACCAACTATCGGCAAAAGGTTCTGACCGCCGACAGCTTGGCTCTCATCAAAACGGCCTGCGAGTCGGTGGCCAGCAAGATGTGCTTTCAGGTTTTGGAGTTCAACGGGGAGCCTGAACACGTTCACATGCTGATTGAGTATCCGCCCAAACTGGCTATCTCGCAGATGGTGAACGCGATGAAGGGCGTTTCCAGTCGGCGGTATGGCCAAGCTGGGCTACCCAAGCCCCAGGGCAAGACCTCTCTGTGGAGTCCTAGCCACTTCGCCGTGTCGGTTGGCGGTGCCCCCATTGAGGTTTTGAAGCAGTACATCAAAGACCAAAAGGGTGCGCCCTAAAGGGCGGGGCTTGAAACCCATCGCTTTTGGTCAGTGACGCATATCCCTAAAGTAGAGCTTTCTACCAAACAAATTGTCTTTTCTCCCGGCGACGGCCACGACTTTGCCAGGGATAAGGATGTTGCCGACCCAGACCTGACGGTCACAGTGGTCAATACAACCGAACATTTCGTGAGTTTTCACCTGGAGCTAGAGGCCGAGGGTCAACCCCCCCCCAGCCCAGCCACCTGGTACACCGTGGAACCCAATGTCTGTACCAAAAAAACACCGGGCGACCGCACCCGCTTCCATGTCAATCTGCTGAAAGCACCGCTACCGGCCTACGGCACCACCCTTCCCCTCCAGATCAAGATCTTTTCTACGGAGCTGGCCGACCTGGAGGCCGTCGAGACGATCTACCTTAAAATTCTCAGACCCACCAAAGACCTGCGAGTCTTTTTTTCGCTACAGGATCTCAGCGTTTATCCAGGCTCGCGACTCAAAATTCCGGTGCTGGTTTAGTATTACCTACAACCTCAGCACCACTCCCGGTGTGGAGCGGATTGAACTACGCACCAGCAATGCGGCAGGGGATGAAGTAACGCGATCGGTGGTGATTGAAAAGGCGGCAGCCTACAACCCCAGTGGCAACCTGCCCGGCGCGGCAGGGCAATTGCCAATTGTGTCATTGCCGCTGCCTCCGTCGGTCGAGGGGCTGGAGCCGGTGCAGACGCCCCCTCAGGCGGATTAAAGATTGGGGAGAGAGAGGGCTGTAGATGCGATCGCACTAAAATGAGAGCATAGTAGCTGAATGAACTATGTCCGTTGCCATTACTGAAGCGATCGTCACCCTGGCAGAAGCGGAAGCGCGATTTCACCTGAGTCGCACAGAGGTGGAAGCCTTTTTCCCAGAATGGTGTGTGGACTTACCAAATTTGACCAAGGCCGAGAAAACAGGTCTAGCGGAGATGCGCCGCCGCTATCTTTATCAGCGCTCCCAGGGTCAGCTTTTAGAAAACACGGTAACTCTTTTGTTTGCGTCCCCGCTATTAACCCTGGCAGGATTCTACGATCCGCCGTTTAGGCTAAAAGCGGAGGAGTCAGTACAAATTACCCTGACCGATCCTGAAGAGGTGTTGCAGGGACGGTTGGATGCGCTAGTACTCAAGGATCAGTTTTGGGTCATTGTTTTGGAGTCTAAAAAAACTGCCCTCTCGGTCTGGTCGGCTTTGCCGCAAACCTTGGCGTACCTGATGGCAAATCCTTACCCTGATTTACCGAGCTATGGGCTGATGACTAATGGGGATGATTCGGTATTTGTAAAGTTGGTCCAGACTCCGGGTAGGCAATACAATTTCTCGCGAGTGTTTGCTGCACTGACGTCTAATCAAGAACTGTATGGAATTTTGCAGGGTTTGAAACGGATTCGACAGGCCGTTGAAAAGGAATAGTGAGTTAGAGCATAATATCGACGATGCCCAGGCTGCATGTTCGAGGGTGCAGGTAGTGTTCTAGACCTGTTGAAGCCCTGTCATACTACTCGCCCAAATTCATGGCGATTGATAAATAGCCCAATCACCGTATCATGCATCAGAACCGATTTGGAGAAGCAAATGGTTTTACGAGCCAAGCGTTTGATCCGCGTCCGCAAGGTCAAGTGCTTGCGTTCAATCCGCTGAGTGTTGGCTTTACCCACCGTGTGTTGCTTGGCGTCAAGGAGCCGTAAGTATGCGCCCCAGCTATCGGTGTAAAACTGCTGAATGCCGAAGGGCGTTAACAGCGCCATCAGCGTCTTGAGGGCTTGATCCTCATGGGGAGCTAAGATATAGGCCAGGACGGCTCCCGTTTGGTGGTCGATCG
Organism: Nodosilinea nodulosa PCC 7104; assembly: GCF_000309385.1. Taxonomy (GTDB): domain Bacteria; phylum Cyanobacteriota; class Cyanobacteriia; order Phormidesmidales; family Phormidesmidaceae; genus Nodosilinea; species Nodosilinea nodulosa. The sequence goes on along the minus strand of NZ_JH976538.1, from coordinate 774,583 downwards.
CGTGCCAGAGCCAGCGCTGTTGCCGTTTGGACTGGACAAAGCTCCACATCTCGTCCATTTCGGCCTCCTCCACTCGAACAACCATGGCTGTGGTCGGCGGAGTCGTCATCGACTCCAACAGCGGGCGATTGACGCTCTCAAGCTGGCGATGTTTTTTTGAGTTCCTCAATCACGGTTGTGGGGCTAACTTTCAAGACCCGAGCGGTATCTCGAATGCCGCTAACGTTGACGGCCATATCCGCGATCTGCTGTTTCACCTCGGGGCAAGTAGCCCCGGTAGCTGTAGTTAAGAATAAACGAGGCGCGCGTACACTCCGCGTTACGGCAGCGATAGCGCTGTTTGCCTTCAGCACTTTTGCCATGTTTGACCACATCGGTGGTGTGACAGCGGGGGCAACAGATGGGTTCTAGGACCATAGGAAAAACCGAGGACAAAAGATCCCATCTATTTTGCCGGTTCCACAGGTCTAGAACATTACCTCTTCTCTAGTACCGCGATATACCAGGGAATTAGAGCTTTCGTAAATTTTGGCCTGGATGGCAATACTTGGTAGAGTAACCATAGAATTCCTCTGAACAGGCATGAAAGCCTTGAAATGATTATCTGGCAGATCTATGGAGTTCTCCTTAACGGGTGACAAGGGCCATCAACATCATACGGTATAGGGGTTTGAGACAATGGAGGGGCAAAAAAATAGGGAACCCCAATGCGGCTCCCCCTAATCAATATGTTTCCTGCATTCTACCAAACCACCCTTCGCACCCACCTGAGTGAAGCCCAGTACTTGACCTTGCAGCTGTTGTTGCTATTGCTACAGGCCCACCGACAGGTCAAACTCTCGGTGTTAGCCAACGTCTTTCCTCAGCCGATTCAGTATCAAAGTCGAAAACGCAACTTACAGCGATTTTTAGCGCTGCCAAAACTTACCCTCAAGGTGCTGTGGTTTCCACTGCTCAAGTATTGGATTCGGCAAGTGCAAACGGGACGGGGGTTGAACCGCGACCAACGCCGCCGTCTAAGAACGCTCAAACATCATCAATATGGCTATTGGATTCTGGCTATCGACCGCACGGAATGGAGAGGACGGAATATCTTTATGGTCAGCGTGGTATGGGGGACTCACGCCTTACCCGTCTATTGGGAGTTGTTAGGGCAGACGGGCAGTAGTGACCTAACAACGCAACAGCGACTCCTCAAAACGGCCCTATCCTTGTTCAAGTCTTATCCGGTGCTCGTGCTGGGTGACCGGGAGTTCCATAGCCCTAAACTGGCGGCCTGGTTGGATAAGCGAGGGGTGTTCTTTGCGCTCCGGCAGAAAAAAGCGCTTCATTTCCAAACCGATTCTGAAGGCGACTACCGTGTGCTCAGAGACCTGGGCTTCCAGCCAGGACAGTCTCGGTTTTATCAGGGCATTTTGTGCAATAAAGGCGATGGCCTTGGCCCCTTTAACTTAGCCGTCTATTGGAAGCGAAAGTACCGCCAAAAGGGGCCTAAAGAGCCCTGGTATATCTTGTCTAATTTGCCTACCTTGGCACGAACCTTAGCGGTCTATCGGTGTCGCTGGGGCATTGAACAGTTCTTCAAAGATTGCAAGACGGGCGGCTATCACCTGGAAAATGCCAAGGTAAATGACTCTCGGTTTTTAGCCTTAGTGTTGCTGATCGCCTTGGCCTACAGTTGGGCCACGATGTATGGGCAGCAGATGAAACACCTCGGGGTAGAGCAGTATGCTGGGCGTATCCAAGAGCACCACGACAAGACGCCTCGCCAGAGTGATTTTAGTCTCGGCCTCTATGGCCATCGCTGGATCTATGCCATGGAATTATGGGCCGACTGGGCGCGCCACCTGATAGCACTCAAACCCCACAAACACCGCTATTTTCAGCGAGGTTTCTATGCTCTATCCCTGATGCAGCAAGCGCTTTAGGTATGTTGTCACCCGTTAAGGGTGCGCAGGTGGTTGAGGGCGTTGCTGTTCGACTGGCCGCCGAGGATGCTGATCATGCCCGCCACCTTGCCGTCGAGCTGGTCGAAACTCATTAAATCGAGGGCGTTTTTGAGCACGCCGCTGACGCTGCCGTGGTACTCCGGCGTCACCAGTACAAAGCCGTCAGCCTCTAGAAAGGCCTGGCGCAGGCGCTCCACATCGGGGTGGTCGGGATACTCCTTGCCGCCGTGGCAGAGGGGCAGATCCATCTCGCGCAAATCCAATAGCTCCACCTCGGCCCCCAGGGCGCGGAGGCGATCGCAGGTCAGCCCCAGCGCCATCTGACTGTAGGAATTGGGCCGTAAACTTCCGGCTATGCCCACAAATTTGACCATGCTCATCTCCTAAATCATAATCGTAATGACTTCAAGTTAATAAAGTTCTTGGCGTTCTGTCAACTGGCACCTGTTCTCTCTTACCAGGCATCAGAGGGCTGGGCATCTGTCTGCGGAACCAGAAGATTCGCTATAGTGGCGAAAAACAAGGCCTCCCCAGCCGTGGGAGACTGAATTGGTGAAAAATTCCCCCGACCACCTCGAACGGGTGGGGGCGGCTAGTCCCGTCCCACCCGCCCCAGTTTTGCCCTCTGAACCTCTCACCGTGGGGGGAGAAACGGTGCCCCGGGGCAAGCGCCTGCGCCTCGATTTGCCCGTGGCGCGGCTGACGACCGGCAATATGCTGTCTTTGCCTATCACCGTGGTAAACGGCAGAAAGCCCGGCCCCCGGCTGTGGCTGAGCGCCGCCATCCACGGCGATGAGCTCAACGGGGTAGACATCATTCGGCGGGTGGTCAAAGAGCTGAAGCCGCACCGCCTCAGCGGCTCGGTGATTGCGGTGCCGGTGGTGAATGTGTTTGGCCTGCTGGATCAGTCCCGCTACCTGCCCGATCGCCGGGATCTAAATCGGTCGTTTCCGGGGTCTGTGCGGGGGTCGCTGGCCAGTCGGCTGGCGGCCCTGTTCATGAAAGAAGTGGTCAGCCAGTGCACCCACGGCATCGATCTGCACACCGCCGCCATTCACCGCACTAACCTGCCCCAGGTGCGGGCCGATCTGCAAGACGCCGCCACCTACGACTTTGCCAGGGCCTTCGGCGCTCCGGTCATGCTCCACGCCTCCCACCGCGACGGCTCCCTGCGCCAGGCCGCCGCCAAGCGCCACATTCCCACCCTGCTCTACGAGGCGGGCGAGGCCCTGCGGTTCGACGAAAACGCCATTCAAACCGGGGTGGAGGGCATCTACCGGGTGATGGCCTACCTAGGCATGGTCGCCCCCCTTGCCTCCCCGCCGCCCGCCACGGTAGAAGCGCAAAAAACCCGCTGGATGCGGGCCTCGCGCAGCGGCATCTGGCACCGCGCGATCGCCCTTGGAGAAACCATCCAGCAGCGCCAGAGCCTGGGTTTTATCAGCGACACCTTTGGCGATAAACCGGTGCAGGTGCGCAGCTCGATGGCGGGCATTGTGATCGGCCACGGCCAAAACCCGCTGGTCAACCAGGGCGATGCCCTGGTCCACATCGCCAGCCTGGCGGCAGAGGGCGAGCAAGACTTGTAGGATGAGCAAAGCAGCCCGCGCCCATCGGCCTACCCATGCAGCGATTCACCCAGCTTTTTCAGGATATAGACGCCACCACCTCCACCAACGAGAAGGTGCGATCGCTGCAAGCCTACTTCCAGGCCGCCGACCCCGCCGACAAGGTTTGGGCGCTGTACCTGCTGCTGGGCAAAACCCGCCGCCGCACTGTCACCTCGCGGGTGCTGCGGGATGTGTTTCTGCAAATTTCCGACATTCCCGAATGGCTGTTTAAAGACTGCTACGCCCAGGTAGGCGACTCCGCCGAAGTGATCGCACTCCTGCTGCGCGACGTAGATTTGCCCTCCCCACCTTCCCCACCCTCCCTCTCCTCCCCACCCTCCCCACCTTCCCCCTCTTCCCCACCCTCCCCACCCTCCCCACCTTCCCTACCCTCCCCCTCCCCAATCCCCCTACACCAGTGGATGGAAGAGATCATCCCGATGGCGAAATCCGTAGAAACCGACGAGGAGCGCCGGGATCTGATCGTCTCCTGGTGGGCGGCGCTGGACAACACCGAAGTTTTCGTGCTCAACAAAATTCTCACCGGGGCCTTTCGGGTGGGGGCATCCGCCAAGCTGGTGATCAAAGGCCTCGCCGCCGCCACGGGGGTTTCCGAAGCCGTGCTGACCCACCGGCTGATGGGCGACTTTAGCCCCACAGTGGAGTTCTACACCAGCCTGACCAGCCAGGAGGCCATGCAGAATGCCCCCAGCCAGCCCTACCCGTTCTTTCTGGCCACCTCCCTGGACGAAGCCAAGTTTCAAACCGAGGAGTTTGATCGCTGGCAGGCCGAGTGGAAATGGGACGGCATTCGCGCCCAGGTGATCAAGCGGGCCGATCAAGTGTTTATCTGGTCGCGGGGGGAAGATTTAGTCACGCCCCAGTTCCCCGAGGTGGAGGCAATGATGGCGGGGTTCCCCAACGGCACAGTGCTGGATGGGGAAATTCTCTGCTGGCAGGACGGCAGGCCGCTGTCGTTTAACCACCTGCAAAAGCGCCTGGGCCGCAAAAAAGTCAGCAAAAAGGTGATGGAAGAAAGCCCGGTGCACTTCATCGCCTACGACCTGCTGGAGTACGGCGGAGTCGATATTCGAGAGAAAGAATGGCGCGATCGCACCCACTCCCTCACCACGCTCCTCGCCGTCCACACAGCCCCCAACCTGCACCAGTCCATTCCCCTGTCCTTCACGTCCTTTGCCGAGCTGGCGGAGCTGCGCGAAAACTCTCGCCAGCAGGGGGCCGAGGGGCTGGTGGTGAAGGCGATCGACAGCCCCTACCTGGTGGGCCGCAAGCGCGGCTACTGGTGGAAGTACAAGGTAGACCCCATGAGCCTGGATGCGGTGCTGATCTACGCCCAGGCGGGCAGCGGCAAGCGGGCCAACCTGTTTACCGACTACACCTTTGCCCTCTGGCAGGGGGAAACCCTGGTGCCCTTCGCCAAGGCCTACAGCGGGCTGGACAATGCCGAAATTGATGCGCTCGATAAATGGATTCGCCGCCACACCACCGAGCGGTTTGGGCCAGTGCGATCGGTTGACCCCGTCCAGGTATTTGAGATCGGCTTTGAGGGCATTGCCACCTCGACCCGCCACAAGTCGGGCATTTCGGTGCGGTTTCCCCGCATTCTGCGCTGGCGCCAGGACAAGCCCGCCGCCGAAGCCGACACCTTAGACGCCGCAAAAGCCCTGCTGGCTAGCTTTTCATAGCCAACGGCAGCTATTTCCTCAGGCCGCGTTGGGTTAAGCTCGCTCGCCACCTCAGCCCCTTTGGCCATCGGCTAGGCTTTGGCCGGGCCGATAGGGGTTGAATAGTCCACCTTTGCCACCGTGCGCGTCAAAACCTACAAGATCCGAGGCTGTGTTTCCAAGGACACCATCCTGGCACTGGTCTTCAAGCTAGTCGAGAGTGCTCAGGTGAGTGAACCCTGGACCTGTTATAAATCAATGCTTTGAACGGAAAATGCTTTGAACGGAGAGGGAGGGATTCGAACCCTCGTGAGGTTTGACCCCCAAACAGTTTTCGAGACTGATAGGGGGCCTGCAAAAACCTTGGCCTACATAGGCTTCAGATTTTGACGCCGCTGCTAGACCTAAAAAAGACCTAAAAAAGGGTTGACTCTTTTGGTAAGCCTGTTCTATCTTGAGTTGTAACCGAAAGGCGACAACTCTTGACAGCCCACGCACCTTTGCACCATGGGCGATACGACAGCCTTTGACAGCTCTTTACAACTGCACCTTACGCTAACCGACAGCATCTTACGACAGCAGCCGACAGGAGGAACGACATGCAGCAGCGCTATAGCCTATCTGACCTGGGCCGCATGGATGGCTTGCCCAGCCGCCAGACGCTAACCGATTACGTGAACGATTACGAAGCGGAGTACGGGGAAAATTCTTTCACCAGCCGCGCCCACAAGGCCCCTGGAGGGGCCAAGGCCTACGACCTGAAGGACATCAACGAACTGCTGGCATTCAAGGGTTACTCGCCCATTGAGCCTCCCCAGCCGGTCAGCGTTAGCGTCGTTGATGAGCGAGAGCAAAAGCTAAACATTTCCGGCTTTGGCGACGAGTCCACTTTCAACACAGGCTCCATCCTCAGCCTTCAAGATGCCTCCCAGCTCGATACCTTCTACCAGCAGGCCCGTGGGGTGGTAGCTACGCTTTCAGCCACGATCAAGGCAGCGTCTCAAACGCAACGGCAAGAATGGCTGACCCGTGGGCAGGAAGCCGCTCGGCTCGATTCTGAGCTTGAAGAACTGAAGCTAGTTCTTGTGCAGGCCCAAACCGAGTCTTCGATCCTTACTGCCCTTGACATGGAACGGCTCAATCGCGCCATGGATACCAAGGCCAAAATCGACGGATTGCGGCAAAGACAAAGCTAAAAATTTTTGGAGTGAAATTCTAGGATTATGACTCAGGACCAATGCCATGTTACTGACCAAGGCAATCAGTTCTTGCTATCTGGTTGCACCCCTGATGAAACCGAATTTTTACAAGGTTTCATTGCGATTGTGCAAAAGGAAATTGAGACAGGCCAGCTACCTAAAGATCACTTCCAGACCTTGGACTGGAATGAGGTTTTAGGCAAGGCCAGAGCAATTGAGGTACAGCCTGATGGGCAAATCGGCCTTGCTGGTAATGACTACTATTCAGCAGAAAACCCGTTTGCCAATCCTCCCAAACCTAAGACTGCTCAAACTTTTGCAGATCAACCTGTCCATATACCAGGCGTAGTTTGGCTATTGGCCATTGCAATTTCTGTTGGCTTTGCCTGTAGCCAAAGAGGCGTTGGCCAAAAGATCAAGAACACCTTTCAAGCCCATACACCAACCGCAAAGGAAAAGGCTAGAAAATGCTACGAGATGATCAAAGAACAGCTTTTGAAGGTAATGCCTTGAGCCAGCAAGGGGCAATTACTCCCTACCAGCCCGCTGAAATTGTTGACGCTGTTTACCAGGCATTGCCGCCTGCTAGGCAAACTCGAAACAACTACAACAAACTTCAAGCGGCAGCAGAACGGCCAGATGTTCTAGAGGCTGTTGTTTTAGAGGACAGGGACTTATCTCGGAACCCAGGTATTGTGAATTTGGTTAGTCAAATAACCATCAACAATTACTACTCAACTCCTCCTACTCCATACTTCTCAGGCTCTAGCCATTCTCCAATCACAATGCCTAATTCTGGCTTTGCCCCGCCGCCAGTTTCAATCGTTCAGCCAGAGTTAAGTTATCGGTATTCTCCTCGGAATACTTTTTCGCCCACCTTCTCTCCGCGCATTGAAGTGAACCCAATAATTCACATTGATGCCAACTCAATATCTAGCTCAAGGTCTAGGTCTGAGTCTTCAAGCAATGAAGAGTATGGAGGCTCTGGAAGAATACTGGTCTGCATTCTGATACTACTTGTTTTCTTTCTCGGTGCTGGTGTTGCCCAGAACCAATAGGAGTTTTGATGATAGGAATTCTGGCCGTGGTCGCGTTTATAACAATCATTGCTGCGCCAATTTACCTAGACGAGAAAAAAGCTCAACTGAGAAAAAAACTAGAGCGTGACATGTTTTCGGAACCGTCACCCTGGGGCGACCCGGACGATGCGGATATGATCCGCGTACAAGCGCCTGAACTCCTGTTGAACCAGGGGTTCAGCGGTTCAGCCGACCCGGTTCAGGTGAAATTCGTTAAGAAGATAACCGATGAAGAACGGGAAATGTTGAACGCACTTGCCGCAATGGCAAGAGTGTCTGACCCTGCTTTTTCTCACTCTCTCCTTGAGACTCCAGAGGCCGAAAGCAACTTGGCCAAATTGCGAGATTTTTGCTCTACTGCAAATGACGAACAAATTCAAGCCTGGATGAGAGAGACAGGCCCATGGCCAAACATTGACATGCCGGACTTCGAGATTAGCGAGACAGAGCTAAAACGTTTGGTCAAAATCTTTTTCCTGATTCGCAAGGCCAACCGATTTGGATTTTCCCAGCGCATTATCTCTGAAGACATGCTCCATATAGCTAAAGGAGGAAGCAAAGCTTACACCAAGTTCAAGACCATATTTGACACTATTCGTGAATTTGAGATTCCTTATATGCCTGACTAGGCAAGGTGACGATTGCTATGACGTTTATTCTTGGACGGAAAGGAAAAGAAGATCGGCTACTGGCCCGTGTTCTTTGGTTTTTGATGCTGATTCTTTTTGTGGCAAACATTGCATTCAGCATGGATGCACTCAAACAAAACGCTGAAATTTTCCAAAGCACTTCTGGCTACAATGTTCAGCCAGTAATTGCAAACGGTTGGATGGGTCTAGCTCTCCGTGCCGTAATTTGTACGGCAACTAGCGGCTTTTGCTGGATCATTGTTAAAACCTACGTGACCAGCCCCTTTGGTCTTGCCCTGGTGGTGCAACAAATTTTTGCTATCAAGGCTGAGCAAGGCATCAAAATTGTAAGCATGATATTTTCGCTTTTGATTTTGGTGCTCTTGGGAAGCGTTCTTTTCTTTGCCTATCGGTTTGACCTTCTGACCACTTCGGTTGGCATGGGCATTCCGATCAGCTGGAACCTGATGAACAATCCCATGGCCTTTGCGGTGCTCATGCCGGTGTTTGGGCCGGAGGTAATTTCCGTCGCCCTGAACAGCGGCGAGGGGATTGACATGGCCCTTGGAGCTGGCCCATCCGGTGGTGTTGGTCGTACAATAGGAGGTGGACACAATGGAATGCTTGATTAGTGCGATCGATCCTTCAGACCATGAAAGTTGCTTTTCACTGGGGCCTAGTCCGTCCCCAGGCGATCAGCTACGGTTTGTTGCTGATACTCGCCTCAGTATTTGGAATCGGAGATTTTCTACTACTGGTGCTCGGCCTACTGGCGATCATCGGGGGAGTGTGGGGAATCTATGAGCGGACCAAGGCAGAGCAAGCTGAGCCTAATCGCTAACTGGTGGCTCGGAGGCTGGATCGTTCTTTGCTTCCTGTCCTCCGTAGGTGTGCCCTTTCCGCGCTGGATCGTTGTTTTGACTAGCCCAACATTGATGGGCGATCAGATCCATACGTGGGCTAAACCTATTCAGAGCCGGGTTCCTCAGCCCGGTGTTCAGCAGCCCTACGTTGAGCCACCACCACCCAGGTATTAGCTGCCTAGCCCCTCCGGGGCAGGCAGTGGTAAGGGGGGGAGTAGCTAGATTTCCTTCTATGCAAATTCCCCCTAACGCCACCAGGACACAAATTTACTGGGCATTTATCACAGAAGGCTATGAGCCTAAGCGGGCGGCAAGACAGGCCGACCGAATCTATAAATCACGGCAGGCCCAAGCCCCTGATCCAACGCTTCGAATCACACAGCCAGCGCTTTTTGACACGCTGGCCTATGACCAAACTTCCCCTCTACTCCAAATTACCCAAGGTACTTTGCTATGACTCTCAGCATTGATGATTTCATTAGGGCCTCTTACAACCAATACATCCCTGATTTTTCAGCCGAAACTTTTAGGAGTTTCACTTTAGGGGTAAATGCCATCATTATTAATCTTGCGCAACGAATGGCTAACGGCCCCCAAGGGGATGATGAAGCGATTGACGAGTTTGAATACATTATGAAGCTAAAAGCGTTGCTGACTGATTCTAGTTCTACGCCGACGATCCAAGATCATATTCGTAGACAGATGGAGCAAGCCAAACAAGCCGAGCTAGATTGTGAGGCAAGGCTTGCCCGAAAGCGTGAGGATTTCAAGGCATTCTGCAATGACTTAGTTGACGAATTTTATCTAGTCTTCTTTGAGTCATTGGACATACCTCGTGCTTGTTTGACTCACGAGGCAATGTGTGAAGACGACTACCTATTGTTTCTGCATCTCACAATTCCCTACGAAGATAGAACTTTGGAAGTTCACTTTGGTACTGTCTATACTCCCGCCTGGGACTTGCAAAAAGGCTGGTCTATCCACGAAACTTCAATTCACGTAAAGGGCATTACCTCAGGCAGTAGTTTTCGCAAGGACCAAGTTTCTGAGTTTCAGAAAACCTTGCTCGGCCAGTTAGCTTATCTTGCGGCCTATCCTCCGGTCAAAGACGAGATTCCCGACTTCAACGATTTTTAATTTGTACTTCTAATTGCACAAGCTGGCCGGGGAAACCTGGCCAGCACCTATCTCTAATATCTTATGGCTCCCCAAATTGGCGACATCCTAGAAACAGAAATTGGCTACAAATTTGACATCAAGCACATTGCCGACGGTGAACTATTTTTTGGCCGACCGGCGCACCCTAGCTGGAGTCAGGCTATGCCGATCGAGTCCTGGCCCCACTTCTGCGCCGACCTACGGCAGGAAGTCTACACGGGCCTGACGACTTCCGAGATTCGCGCCCTGGTCAAGTCTGACCACCTAACTGAAATTGTCCTGGCACTGGTAGAAGGCCGGGGGGAATGGTTAGAGCGAGGCAACAGCGGCAATGTGTTCCGCTATGGCACCCAGGCAATCAAGGTATCCTCTACGGTTCCGTACCACCCTGAGAACCCAGGCCATCTGACGATCAAAGAGTCTGTGCAGCAGCTCAAGCGAGAGTTTGATACCTGCATGGCTCTACTCGATTTGGATATCCCTGGCATCCTCCCGGCTCACTACCGAGTCGTGGGCGAAAAGGCATTCATGTTCATGCCGTTCATCGAGATTGCCACGAAGGAAAATCCGATGACCGAGCTACAGTGCAGGGCGATCGCCAAGACAATTCACAGGCTCCATGGTGCTAAATACGTCTACGGTGATTCTCGTATCCAGGCAGGACTATGGAACGGTCTACCTTTCCTGATTGACCTAGGCGAGGCCATGCCTTACACCGGCCAGGGCAAACGTTCATGGTGTCGCCGCCGAGATGATATTAGCGCCTTGAACCGCTTCTTCGAGGAGATGGGACATGTGCCCTACATTTTGGAACGGTCAAGAGCTATTAGTGATAAAAAAATCGAGGCATTTAGAAATAAAGTTAGACCTATCATTTAGGAGAACTTATGGGATATATCTCGATGAATCCAGAAGTCAACGTAAAGATGCTTGAAGAACTTCGGCAGATGTACGCAAAGGCAATGGCTGTTTTGAGTGAAATTGCTGGGGGTGCTCCTAACCCTCAGCAGCTTGCTGGCCAAACATTGAACAACATAACTGCTAACGAAAAACCCTTTAGCCTGGATAATGTTGTAGAGGCTCTTGTCTACAACATTCAAACTTACGAATCTGATACGTTCAGCGGATCAGGATTTGAAGTAACTCAAGACGAAGCAAGAACTATTGCGGCAAAGCTAATCAGCAAATTCTTGATCGCACCAGACGGAATGCCTGGTGATTACATAGATGGACTAGAACTAAACGATCAACTACATCAAGTTCGATTTGCTGACAAGGAAAACCATGACTCCATTTGAGCTATTCTGCAATCAACTACAGGCCGACCCTGAACTATTGTGGACCTGGCATTGCAACATTGCCATGGTCGCAGTTGACGCAGGAGCCGATCCCATACCCGCCAATGAAAGGGCTGCTGACTTTATGAATTTAGCCTTTGGCGCTGACCCCCGACAAACCGAATACTGGCAAACCATATTTCCCGATCATGGCAAACAATCTAGTTGATATTCAGCAAGAAAAAATCCAGGCATTGCACGAAGACATAAAATTGCTTTCTCTTGCCCTTGAGAAAGCGATTTTGCATTACGATAAAAATGTTACTGATATTCGCAAGCGAAAGAATCAGTTCATTGATATAGCTCATGCTGAATTAGATTCAAGAAACAATAACCTTAAATCAGCAGAACCCAGGTGATTATTATGCCCAAGATTCCTGAACTAGAAAGTCCCAATATTCAAATTGCCGAGAATTTCTACGGCAAGTTGTTAGACCTTCATCTTGAGGTAGAAGGTTATTTGCGTTCCCCAACTTCTGAAGGATGGCAAGAAATTAAAGCCATGTCTGACGAATGCAGAAAGTTGCGTGACTACCATCTAGGCACCAGGTATCAGTAATGCAGTTAACCATTGACACTAAAATCAAATGTATTCGTAGCGATCAAAAAACATGTGTTTGCTGTGAAGGTGGCTTGCATGTTTACTACAGAAAGCTAGAGCTAATTGACCACGGCATTCCAAAACATATTCTTCCCGATCTTGAGGCTTGGTTAAATCAGCAAATTGACTTCAGAAAGTATGACGGCAAAATTGTCAAAGTTACATTTGAGATTCAGGAGAATGAAGATCTAAATGTCGCTTAATCCATCTACCACAAGTAAGGCTATTAAGACAACGGCAAGGCTTGTCCTTGCAGCTGACCTGGCTCTTTCCATGAATATCTCAGCATCCTCGGCCACTATCGCTACTGGGCTTGCTACAACGACTTGCGCCAGCTTGATTGCTAGCTATATCTACGACAAAAAAACTAAGCAGCGACAATGAAACCGTACTTTGTACTGTTCAATTTCGGGGCAGGGGTTGAATCCTCTGCCCTTCTTTGTAAGTGGATATTCGACCCCAGCTCCAGGCCAATCGACCCGAACACCGGCAGGCCGATCGAGCTGCATCAGATCATCGTCCTCTTTGCGATCACCGGCCTCGAATACCAGAGCACAAAGTTTCTGGTCGAGACGTTCATACTGCCCCTGCTGCGTCAGCATGGCATACGCCTGATCCAAGTTGGCCGAGCTGGTCCCAGCCAGAAGGACGGCATTATTGTGGCCAGTGATTCCACTTGCCCCGCCGAGTTCATCTGCACCCGAGAGGATGCTGATCGCCTGGGCATCTGGAAGCTCAGCGACGAGCACGATATTTCGGCCAGTACACCTAAGCTCGGCAGGCCCCATACCTGCGCGATGAAGTACAAAGGGTTCACCCTGGATTCTGCGATCTTCATCTTGGAGTTCTACGCCAGGGGTGAGAGGCTTCACCAGCCGATCGTAGCTGCCGACCTGGCACAAGCCAGAAAGGCCGCTAAGGGCAAGAGCAAGGCACCCGTGCTCTGGGGGCCAGTGCTCGGCTACAACCTCGATGAGGCTGGCCGCATGTCCCGCTCATCTGAGTATGGCTGCCGGGGAGAGCAGTACCTTTACCCGCTGATCACCGTGCTCAAGTGGGACCGGGCCGATTGCTTCAACTACCTCAAGAGTCTCTTTGGGGTGGACTGGAAGAAATCGGCCTGCACTCGCTGCCCGTTCGTAGAAGAGTGGTCGGCTGTTGAGCGTTACCAGCTCGAACCCTACGGGGCTGTCGATGCCGTCCAGGCCGAGTTTAACACCCTGGTCCTGAATGACCGAATGCACCTGTTCAGCCATCATTCTGCGTTCACCTTTACCAAGAAGTATCTGCCCGAGGTAGACCACCTCGTAGCCGACTCTCTGGCCCAGATAGATACCTGGGCACTGTTCAGGGTCAGGCGGGCATATCAGGAGTTCTTTAGACCTACTGATAAAAATCCGACTCACTGGCAGGTTGATTCTATGCGTGAGCTGGTCAAGCTGGCCCAGGGCGATCGCATATCTATGGACCTACTTCTCTTGCAAGTAGCCGATGAAAGGCGGCTCACACTTGAAAAGGTTGAGACGGTAGACCTGCGTAAACGCAAATTTCGTAGCAACCGGAAACTTATAACTGGCCTTTCTAGTTCTATAATTATAACTAAAGGCAGGAAAGGCATCGATCTGCGGGGAGAACCCTACCAGGGCTATTCCCAACCGCTTGCAAAGCTTGACTATTTTAAGTGCTTCCCATTTGTTCGGGCAGTGCGTTATCCCAGGCCCATTCTTTCCTTTCCCTCGGCTGAAGAGTTTTACGTGGTGGCTCCCGATCGCATTAACGAGAAGGTAGCCGACCAGGCCAAATTTAATCAGGCCTGGTATGCGATTACTGGAGAGGCCGAAGCTGGCCAACAATTACAGCTGTTTATTTGAGATTTCCTATGAACCTTGATGCAGAAGAACAAAAGCTAGATAAGTCTTGCGATGCCAAAGACTATAGGCAGCAAGTTATCTCAAGAATGGTTGAATATTTTATAGATGAAGATTTTGGCCCTACTCACTTGCAAGCCTTAATGACTCTGGTAACTCGGATGAATCTTTCTGAAGAATCCGAGAAGGAGATTTTAGAATTTGCTGAATATATCAAGGGAAAATATTCTTCATGAAGCTTTCTGAATACATAGCAAATTTGCAACAGATTCAGCGTGAGCTGCCTGATGGTATTGACCCCCCTGTTGCTGTAGGTGACTGGGGGGAAGAATACGAAATACCCGCAGAGTGGCCAAGTGAAACTGCATTCTTCGGCACGTTCAAATACAAGAACCTTGATGGTAAGGTAATTGACGGGCCAGTTGTTATTATCGGCATTCTTTCATAAACCCATGGACACATCTAAGCTGATTACATTTGAAGGCTGCGAAGGTGCAGGAAAGACTACGCTTGCAATTGACTTGGGTAAACGATTGCTCCGTCATCTTAACTTTGAAAAGCCAGTATTGCTGACCGCAGAACCATGCCTTAACAACTTTGGGCTTGGGGTAAGAGATAAATTACTCTCGAAATCTGCAAACTCCAAACGAGCCGAGCTGCTGCTTTTTGCGGCAGACCGAGCTGAACACTGCCACAATTTTATTTACCCCCGACTAGATGAAGGTGCATGGGTCATCTGCGATCGCTTTATCGACTCATCCTATGCCAATCAGGGCTATGGCTTAGGACTGCCTCTGCGTATGGTAGAGGCAGTAAATAATATTGCCACCGGGGGCCTAATCCCTGACCTGACCATTTTTCTGGATATTAATCCCAGGGAAAGCCTGCGCCGAATTGACCGGCCTTTGGACTCCATCGAAAATTCTGACATTGAGTTTCATGAACGGGTATATACCGGGTATAAAGCCCTTTGTGAGCTGTACCCTAAACGCATTGTGGCGATCGACGCAAACCGTCCGTTCGACACTGTTGCGGACGAAATTTTCAAGACGACGATAGATCGTCTTCTCCCTTAGTAGCCTGCATCTGCATTCTATTTCTATGGAGCTAGACCATGATTTCAAATACAAGAACCTCCCCGTTTACCGAACTAGAGGCTTACGTTTATTTGTCAGGCATTGCCACAGAATTTATTAGGTGCTCTCCGTGCCACAAATTGGTTTTGACTCAAATAAATCAAGGCAATAGAATGCCTGCCAAATCCAGTCTTATTGATTGCCTCAATCAGGATCAACTTGAAGAACTAGAAAAGGATGGCTTTAGAAAGTTCTTCCTTGATCCACTTATGGGATACAGGCTGATTTTTGAAGTTGCGCCCAAAACTGTTCCAGAGCCGAGTTATTACATTACCCAGCTTGGCCGGGTAGTTCTTGAACGAATTTCTTTTGGAGTCCTGAACTAATGAAATCCTATACTTCTAACATACATTACATCGTGATTGGCGTTGTAATTCTAGGCATTGTTGCTACATTCATACTTGATCGAATGTCAGGTGTTCCAACAACCTTGAAATTGGTCAGTGGCAGTTGGTGGACCCAGCTTGAATTACGAGAAAGATATACCGATTGCAATTGGGTAGACAAAACAGTAAACGGGAAAAAGACTCGGGCCTTGGAGTGCAATCAAGAAACACGACGATTAGACCTCGTTGAATCAAGTGGTGCCTGCATTTCAGCCAACGCCTGCGATCCAGTTAATTGGGTTGATGAGCCTAAAGGTTGGAAGTCTAGGCCTTTTACTTACGTCAACAGATCTTCCGGCTTCACCGTTAACTTTCGAGATGTTGAGTTCAACAAGGATGTTTCTTTTCAGTATTCAGAGGCCAATTATCGCATTATGCTGCCTCGTAGATTGGGCGCAATGATGCCATCTGAAAAGCGTCTTCTCGGCTACAAAAAACCAACGCCTCTCTAATTGACTATGGCACTAGACGAACAAGAATATGAGCTGATGCGATGGCTGGCAAATAAGTATCCATGCGGCATTGAGTCAGGCCATATCCACTGGGTTCTAGCCTTACGTGAATTTGTCGGCACAACATTTTCCATGTCCGACCTATCAGAAACACTTGGCCTAAACGTTAAACGAAACTCTGTCAGATTGAGAGAGCTGAAACAAAAGGGATTGATCTTCTACGAGATTTTCTATTATCCCGACCATGTTACTCAATACACTCTTTATTGGGTAATTACAAGGCCCGACGAAAGGTGTCCTGAGTACCTTGTCAAGAAGGCTAGGCAAGACAGACTTATTGCTGTGCTTATTCATCCTCAACATGGCAAGAAGAACCTATACAACGGCAAGGTAGCCAGGTTTTGTAAAAAGTACAAGCTGACCAGAACATCGCTCACGAAGCTCATAAATTGTGAAATTTCACATCACAAGGAATGGCGTTTATTTATCAAGGATTAATTCAATGACTCTTTATCTAAATTACCGCTACGGAAATACCCGAGAAACTACCCATGAATATGAGCCGGGTACTCTGCGCAGTAAAGCAGTCAAAGAAGCCAGAGAGGCTAACAAACATCTCACCGAAGGTGAGTATTACGTCAGCATTCGCCCTTGCAAAAACTGGAAAGAGCAGGAGAGCTAGTTATGACAATAATTCCAGATTATGACCCTGTTATTTACGAAATCAGAAAAGATGAAATAGTGATTGGCAATGTCAAGTATTCCTCTGGTGAATTTTACAGTGATGAGTTTGGTTTCCATTCTCATGGAATTTCACAGGGACAAAGCCTAGGCCAGCTTAGCGATTTTATTAAAGCCCAAGAAAAACGAGGCTACCAATTTATATTTGAACCCGATCCTTATGCCCAGAGTCAAACCGCTCGAACCGGGCTGGGAACACCAGCCTGTGAGGATATACCGCAACCTACTGAATAAGCGAATGTCAATTCAGAGCTACGATTCAACTAAGAAAGGCTGGCGAGTCATTGGCCATGTGACCGAGGCCACATTGAAAGATGTGGTTTTTTTCGTATCCCAAAAAGGAGCCGACCGGGCCATCCGGCAGCAGACCCGGAATGTCCATGCCTGGGGGCAAGGCATCTTGGTCCCAGGCCAGCGCACCACCAGCACCCTGCGGCTCTACTACAACGTCTTTCAGTCTAAAGAGTTCCACGTAGACGATGCCCAGGGCCAGGTCATCTACCGAGCACGGTGGCTTGAGGTTAGAGGCAATATGCCCTACCTCAGTTCAGATGCCTTGCTGCATCCAAAAGACGCCTGGGCCGACACACCGGCACCCGTGCAGGGGAACCTACTGCTATTCCCTCAAGCCGATGGGTCTGGCTTTGCCGGAAAGAAGGCAGGCCTACGCAGATTGTCTAGCTCAAGACCTGTCTGCGATCGCCATGCCTCCACAGTTCCCTGGCCAGCCCAGCCGTATTTACGTCCACCTTGAGTAAATGGCCTGCTCTGCTTGACCATTTCGGTATCGATCGCATTTTTGCCAATCCCTGTAGGGCGATAAACCTCACGGGTTTGGTTCACTCCTCTGTTATTCGATGCCTGGTGTAGCGATTGCTTTCCAGCCAAAACGTGTTGAGCAAGGTGCTTCTCAGCCAACTGATTTGCAACTTTTATTCTGTCCATCTATTTACCTTCCTGCCATGAAATTTATTCTTCGTGCCACTTTCTCGCTGCTTCTCATTTTATTGACTACCTGCACTGGCCATGCAGAAGATACCCGGAAATGGTATTACACCGGAGTTCTCAATCAAACTGGCGAAAGTTATACTTTTCGCTACGAAACATTGGACGACTGCCAGCGATCAAGAGAAGAAGCCCTGAACAACGGAACCATTACCCCAACAACAGTTTGTTTGCATGTTTGACAATTCCATAGAATAGGTCTTGAGTTGTAATTCTGCTAGAATCGTGTTACCAGTCCACGGTTCTAGCAGATGACTTCTATTCCGCCGCCACCGCCACCGCCGCCGCCACCGCCGCCCCTGTCCAGCTCTAGCCAGCCTGTAGAGTACCTGCCCCAAGAAACTGATCTTTCTGCCTCTGATGACTTCTTGGCTTTTCTTGAATGGCTGACCACTTCCCCTAGTTTGATTGATGTGGTCAAACTGTTTGGCTATGCCAAAGAAACGTTTGACCGGCTTGATAGAAATGATGCCATTGCATCTACCCTGAGCTTTGCAAAAGCCTTACGAAGAAAAGCCGACGGCAAGCGTAAAGCTCGACAGACGACTATCAACAGATTCAACGCTCACCAGAACAGTCGTTTATCCGATCGAAACATCAAATGAAAAAACAATTGCCAAAATCTCACCGAACACCGCAAAGCTATATCGGTGAAAAAGTGACCTGGAAAACTCCATTATCTAGGCGAATAGCTGACGGTAGTTTTACCAGCATTCGAGAAGGCATTGCTATTTATTACCTCAGACCGTTTATTAAACCAACTCAGTGTCAAGAGGTACTAGATGCAAAAGCATCTCAATGTTTTTTCGGGTACGGAAAAACTGGAGGATCTAGCAACCCTCGGCTTATTATCCGAGTCGAGAGGACAGGCAAAAATGGTAGGGTTCTGCAACCACATTATTTTGCTCCTCGCGTCTCTTCTATTTTAACCTCTCAAAAAATAGACGAAAAAACCGAATAACAAACTGCACTCTAGATTTTTATTATTGCTTTCTTGCCATCATGAAAAATATGCCCCTTGTTAGTTCTCCCTACCTAAGCCGACAGAAAACAATATTTGTTAGCTCACCCTACACTCAAGGCGATTCACTTCAAAATGTCATCCTTCAAATTAAGGCCCAGCATCATTTAATGGACATGGGGTATATTCCCTTTGTCCCACTACTTTCTCATTTTTCCGATGAAATCAGAGGGAGACCTTACGAAGAATGGATGAGTTGGTGTTTAGCTTGGCTAGACCGTTGCGATGCTCTGGTGCGGCTAGACTCCGAGTATTCAAGCTCAGGAGCCGATCGAGAACAAGCCTATGCCGATCTAAAAGGAATCCCTGTTTTTCTTGGCCTTGATGCCGTACCTGATCCGTTGGAAATTCGCTCAAGGCTGCCGCTATGATCTATCAGCTAACAATTACCGGAGAGGTTGAAATTGTTGGCGTCTTTGAAGATACCGACAAGCGATATTCTCCTCTTTGGTTTATGGATGCAGTACGCGAGGCCCACCAGTGCGATCGCTTTGATCTTGACCCGTGCTCCGACGTAATTGGCAATCAAAACGTCAGGGCCGACAAGATTTATACAATTCAGGATGATGGCCTTGAACAACCGTTCTACGGCAATATGTACTGCAACTGGCCATTTTCAAACCCTCGCCCATGGATGCAAAGAATTATCGACTTTGACGCTGACATTGAACAGATCACTGTTCTAGCTCGGTGCGACTTGTCTACCAGGTGGGCGAGAATGGCTTTAGACTATTTTGATCTGGCCTGCCATCCTCGCAAACGCATTTCGTTTGACGGGTGCGACGACGCACCCGATTTTACCTGCATTGTTTTTTACAAAGGCCCTAACCGTGACTATTGGGCTAAGGTCATGGATGAAAAGGTAGGGGCTGTCTTTTCAAGGGTTTCGTCAGGCTCTCATAGCTCTGATCTAATTCAGCCCCCTAGCGGTGCTTTATTTTCTGAGTGCCGAACCTGGCGTTATGGCCTATGGCGCATCTGGGATGAGTCGCTGCCGATGGTTGCTTTTTGTGGCCTTAACCCATCGACAGCCGATGAGGAGAATAATGATCCGACGGTTCGACGTTGCATCAATTTTGCTAAATCTTGGGGCTTTGGCGGAATGTTCATGCTCAATGCCTACGGGTTCAGGGCCACCCTGCCGAAGGATATGAAGGCAGCGGCGGACCCGGTAGGGCCAGACAATGACAAGTGGCTGGCCTACTTTGCTGAGCGATCGGAAATGGTGATCGCCGCCTGGGGTGCTCATTGCAGTTTTAATCGAGAAGCTGAAGTCTATGAACTGCTGAAGCCTAACGTTTATTGCCTGGGCACAACCAAGGCCGGACACCCCAAACACCCGCTCTACCTCAGCGCATCTACAGAACGTGTCCCCTGGCAATCGGCCACCGTTGCCCAGGCTATTTGCTAAACCCACGGAATGACTTGAACGTAAAAGACTGGCCTTGGCTCCTGGCTCTAGCCTCCCCAGGGGCCAAGACTTTTTTACGATCGACCGGCTGATCCGAAAACGACGGCAGCGTTATTCCAGTCGATATCTTTGAGCTCATGATGTGCTTGCAGTCGTTCTTTGCTCCGGCCTTCGAGGCCGACCAATCGCGCACAGGATTAGCCCATGTCTTGCTTAGGTTGCTCAACTTATGCAACCGTTCTGAATGGTCTGGGCAGGAACATAGCCAGCGTCTAGGAGTGCTCATGGGCATTCATAACCTTCGAGTGGGCCTTGTGGATCACCGCAGTCATCTGGCCCCATACCATCAATTCTAGTCACCTGGAAGTTCCTGAACTCATAGGACACTCCACAGCCTGACCAGTAAGTTCGTCCCCCGGCCCCATCTAAATTCAAGGCAACCGAAATTGGGTTGCCAGCCGAATCATGGGCAGACAACACATACTGAACACCCATATCGCTAAAACTTCCAGGGAACGGGAATGTTTGTTGAACCGGATAGCCGATCGGACCATACAAAATCTGGGAAGGGATAACTCCCGATTGAGGCCGCCAGTCTCCCCAACCTCCACAGTTGATTGAAAATGACGTTCTGGACCTGATCTCATAGCTCACTGCATATTGAGCCGGGGGTGGGCACTGGCCCCCGGTAAATGGAGGGGGACCATAGACCGGCACCCTGGCCGCCTCACATTCCTCCTGTGTGGCGTAGACGCCATCTGTCTCGGAGTATTCACAAACCCCATCCGAGCAAAACCACCCAGGCGTAGCAGCAGGGCAAAGCGGGGCAGGCTGGCCAGCGTCAGGCTTGCCGCAGGCTGATGCCACATCAGGCCGAGGCCCAGGCACCGTTAGGGTAACGTCCCCGGTAATTCGTAGCTCCTCGCTATCTTCGTGCCAGCAGGCTGTATTGTTGCCATCTACAGCCACCCAGTCCCCACCGGCAGGTTTATACCAGAACCGCTGAAAGCTTTCTGCTTCTGTCTGCTCGAACGTGCAGAGCACCTGAAAGTTATTGCCGATCTGAGCATACCCATTGTTGGTGTAGCCGATTGGGCAACCCTGGCCAGATTCGGCCTGCTCTCGGCTGACCGACACCCAGCGGCTATCGTACTTTGGCGCAAGGTAGCAATTTGCTGGCTCTGTTGGATCTTCCGGTTGGTCCTCATCATCCTCGGGATAGACACAGGAGCCATCGTCATAGGTTGCTGTAGGGTCGTAATTTTCAGCGGTGGGATCGGTGCAACCGGCATTGGGCAGGATGCAGCTGCCGTCGTCTATTTCTGCCTCCGGATTGTAGTTCTCTGCCTCTGGGTCCGTGCAGCCGTAGACCGGCATTGGCTCATCGTCACCTGAATTTGTGAAGACTGGCCTGCTCGGGAACAGTGGCTCACCAGGCGTTGGAGACTGGGGCCTTGGAAAATTGGCCCAGAACTCCGGTGGTGCGATGATCGAAAACTCGGGCGGGATCTGGTTCCAGTTATCCCGCAATTCCTCGTAGGTGACATCTGGTGAGATGACCACATGGAAGTTGCAATCCCGACTGGCCTTGTAGAAAAACAGGCCACCAATCTTTAGCTCTGGCTTGAGCTGCAAGGCCTTCTCGTACCGTGCATACTCTGACTGATAGTTGTAGGTGTCCGTCTCGTCGTAGATGGGTTTAGACCCATAGGGCCTGCCCCGCCTGCGCCCAGGCTTCAGGTCGTCTACACCATCTGGTGAGCACCAAACTTTAGGCGATCGAGGCCTCGCCCCCGGCACCTTTGGGGAGTAGGCCGATGATTCTGTTTTGTCGGAATGCGGCTTTGACTGGTTCCACGACTTTTCCTCTTTCCAGCCAAAACCACCCTTTCGACTTTTGCGCCGGACCATTATTCGTACTGCCCACCTATGGCAAAGACGTTCACCCCATTGGTCAGCGCTGAGCTGACGCCCAGATACAGATTCTCGTAGGGTTCGAGCCGCAGAGCTGTTTTGTCGGTTCCCATTAAGATCGGCGGCAGTTCAAAATCAGCGCTGAATTTTGCGGTGGCCAGGTTTGCCCAGGTCACTTCTCCACTGGTTTTGTCGCCCAGGTCAACGACCGTGTTGATCGGCAGCACCGCAAATAACTGGGCCGAGGTTTGATCAGCCTTCTTCCGATACAACCGAACCTCGAAGGGGTCTGCTTCGTTGCCCAAGAAGACAACCCGAATGCACTCAATAAGGGCACCTGACGCACTGCCCTCTACCAAGAGGGGCAGGTTTGCGGACCCAGGATCTCGGCCAGCTGTCTGGTTTGTCAGCAGAACCATCCCTGTCAGTGGAGTCTTGGTATAGATCGGCTGCGTATTTTGGCTCATGATTACCATCCAAATGATGAAGACAATAGATTGCCGATCACAACATGATCAGCGATCGACGTATCGGCAGGGCCGGGAATTGATTGCAAATAGACTGCCCCCCAGCGTTCAAACCGCTGACTTCTAACCTCTTGGTTCCGGTAGTTGAAAACGTGGAGTGTCAGGGCCAGGTCATCGCACTTATCCAGATAGTATTGGTTCCACTGCCGAGTACCTTTGGCTAAGTCCCACTTGAGGTTAGAGCGGTTGATATCACCAACAAACAACGTCTTTTCACCGGCTGGTTCTTCGGTCTGATTTGTTTTGGCCCAGGCCGACTCACAAATTTCAATCTGTTGCAGGATATACCCGTAGATGGTCTTGCTCCAAACCTCATTAAGAGCCTCTTCGAGCTGACCAACATCCTGGGCCGGAATGCCGGAATAGGAGGCATAGCCCAGGTGAAACCTAATTTTGCTTTTCTCGATTTCGCTTAGTTGAGTCACCCTGCAACTCTTTAATTATTGCAATTGCAATTTTAGCCTTTAGCGGCAGAGGCTTTCGCTTACGAATAATACTAGGTCGTTTTTTCATGATCCGACACATTGAATTGATTAATTGTAGTTCTAACTGAGAAGATCGGTAGAATCGAATAAACTGCGAGGCTCAATATGGGCAGACTTTACGGGCAACTGCCTGATGGGACTTGGACTGGCGTAAGAGTTGATGCTAATGGTGCTTTTCAGCAACCCAGTAGCTCAACTCCTTTTATTGGCACTCCTGTTGAGCTGCTTAATGCCAACACTGGAGGGGCAAACAATAACCGCACCTTTACGGTCCCTGCCAACAAGATCTGGCAAGTGCAAGCTTTTCGCCTGAGCTATGTAAGTAGTGCCACTGCTGGGAATCGTGGGCTGAGACTTACTTACGAAACCAGTAGCGGTGTCGTTCTTTGCAGTCAACGCTCAGGCGTTAGTCAAGCGGCTTCTCAGACCCGTGAGTATGCCTTTGCAGCTGGTGCTCCCTATGAGTCTGCTTTTGGTGGCGTTAACAGCGATTATCTTCTGGTCCCGCTACCACCTTTATTTCTAAAGGCTGGGCAAATTATCAGATTTCGTGATCCCGCAAATATTAGTACCAGTGACAGTTTTACGGTCAATGGCACTGCTATTGAATGGAGCATTTAAGTGTGGTCGGACTAAGCCTAGGACATATACCAATTTCTGTAATATCACAGAAGCCGACTCTTTATATTCCAATAGATGTTGATGCCGCTAGCTATATTGCTCGTGTTGAAGCTGCTGACGGACAAAATCTTGAGAACATAGTTAGGCAGGCTTATGATAAGTTCTTCATTTCCCTGAAGGCATACAGTAATTTTTTAGCTCTGAAGTCAGCCTGCATTTTAGCTGGTGCGCGAACATTGGCAGGTTCCCTAGTGCCAATGACAGTTGCTATGCCGTCACCTACAAACTTTGGATTTGTTTCAGGTGATCGCAGTCGCTCAGGTGGCTTAAAGGGAAATGGCATCAGTAAATACGTTGAACTAAATCGTCAAAGTGACGCTGACCCTCAAAATAGCTACCATCAAGTTGCGTACATATCGCAGCTTGCTGCAACTGGAACAGGTGGCGAAAGAAGTGTAATTTGTGCAGGATGGGCCAACCCTACCAGCCATAACTTAGTTTTTTCCGGTGTATCTCAATTCAGAAGTCGTAGCACGGGTTCAACAGTAGGAGGCACCGGCCCTGGGGTTGGTTTTTATGGACATAGCCGAAGTAATGGGACTCAGCTTGATTACCTGGAAGCAACGGGTTCTGTTGTTACGGCTGCCTTAAATTCCACTACTGCTGCAAGTCGTCGGACGTTTTTGCTAGGCCGCAATAACGCTGATGCTGGCGATGGTGATCCAGTTTTATTTGGAACCAATCGCATTCTCTTTTATTCGGTTGGTGAAGCCGTTAATCTTGCCAACATGCGATCGTCCCTCAATACTCTCGCCGCAGACCTGGCTACGCTATGACCCCTGAACAGCTAGAGCTAAAGCAACTACTTGATGCCAATCCGATTGCCTGGGTCAGTCTGACTGCCGACCAGCAATCGCTATTGCGCGAAACCCTTCGGCCTGATGGCCCGTTCACATCTGAGCAGCAAGAGCTGCTACGCAATCACTGGCTGCCAGTGTCCGAAGATCAAGTAGCACAAATGAGAGCATTGCTATCAGGACCAATGAATATTGCTCCTATCACAGATATCAATGGAGAGCTGTGGCTAAGTGCTGACTTGTTGACAGATTGCATGGAAAGTACCGACAACTACTATGCAATTGCCTCTATCCTGGTGTTTCTTCCTATTACCTTAAAACCATCTACTGACTTCCCTTCGCCCGAGGAACTTTAATGGCTAAATCTCAGCTTCGCTCTACCACCATTCAAGGAATTATTACAACCGCTGCCGCAGCCTTGCTTCAATCTTCGGCACCATATTTGCCTGCAAGTGTTGCACAACAGGCCCAGGGTGCATCATGGTTCGGCCTGGTAGTAGGCCTGTTTGCGGCCTACAAGGGGCGGCTTAATCCCAACATTGAGCCAATCGGAAAGCTACCTACTTCCGGCTTACCTCCTGACCCACCAGACATGCCCCACCTTGCCCTTGCTACATTTCCTGTTGCCCCTGCATCAGTGCCAACAGCAAGTGCATCTTCTGAGCCATCCATTGAACAGATTAAAGCCTTGCCTAGCGCTGAATATGCCAATGGGCAATTGGATTTAGACATAGCTCAATTCAAGGGAAACTATCGCTTTGTTGCCCTAGAAACAACAAAATTGAAGACTAAACCAGTTGACGGTCTTTTTGTCCCAATCCCAAAAGGAACCGTTCTTTGGGTAGAAAAATTTCAGTGGTTTGTAGAGAATAATCAACACCTTCGAGTGAAGCTATCAACGGAAGTGAACGAAGGGTTATTCTGTGTCTACGAACCCCACTGGCGAATCGAAAACAGTCAAGGACTTGCTGAGGGGGTGAGTCGCACAAACCCCGAGCAACCTTGGTTTTAATTATGCAGCAAGCTATCCCTCTTATCCTGGTCTTACTGATTTTTTCCGTCCCGATGGGACTGATGACCATTTTTATGATCATGACGGCAAATCGCCTTTCAAATGCAATCGAAGAAGTTGCAAGTAAACGCGACACATTTCCTAATCGCCGTCAGGGTGGTGGGACTCATCTTCAAGAACCTCACCAGTCATTTACTGAAGAGGCCTAAAATCCAAAGGCCCCACCAAGATAGGCTGTCTCTCCGATTGAGGAGTAGACAGCCGTATCTTTAGGGCCTGGAATAGCCTCGATGAACGACGCTCCAGACCGTTCAAATTGGTATCGATCAAAGTCAACCCGGTGATAGTTCGGGACGGCAAGCAGCTTACAAAGACGATCAGTTTCTCTCAGATAGGCGTCATTCCATAGACGCATTGCCTCACCCAGGGCAAAGTAAACTTCGGTCCGGTTTACGTCCCCAGAGTACAGCCGTTTTTCATTGGCTGGCTCCTGAGTCATGTCCGTATTTTTCCAGATTGCATCGCATCGATCGAGCTGATCAATGACTCGATCTTTAGCGTAGTTACCTTCGATATTTGCGCAGGCCTCAAGCAGCCGAGAAACATCCTGGGCCGAAATAGTCACAATATTGACGATGCCAGTATGGAACTTGGCTCTGTCTGTATCGTGTTGAGAAAGAGCGACCATCTTAATACCCGTAGGTTGAATAACCATTTGCCCAGGGCGACCCTTGTACAAGGCCAGAGCCATCGTACAAATAACGATAGGAGCCTTGAGGTTCAATCATGTTAAGCGGATTGTTTTTGATGGCTTGGCCTGCGAATCTCAGCATGATCTACCCCGGTAAATTACTTTCAAATGCCTGCCGGAATGTTTCGGCCCGTTCATTCTTTTCTCGGCCTCTGTCGATTAGATGGCCTGCGATCGCAATCGTAGCGATAGGGTTTTTGGTTAGTGCGACACCACCAACCCCAACCCCACTTTGTAGAGAATCAAGCAAGCTCTGACCGGCATACTTACGATGAAGATCGCCGCCATTTGCTTCAGAGTAGGCAAGAGCATCGTCCAGGGTGGAGAAATACCCACTCTTGGCCAGTTGCAAGCCCTGCCGTTTCGCTTCTGCCAGTTCTTTGCGCTGGCCTCGAAGCATCCCCAGAATTGCCCCTGCAACAAGTAGATTGGTCCCAACCTGCACAATCTTACTCATAGGCCCTGCGCTTTCATGAACTCGTCTTTGAAGATCTGATTCCGACGATGCTTCTCCCACTGGAGATCACCAGCCTCGACCAGGCCAGCCACGGCAGCGATCGGGTTGAGCGACGGCAAGCCGGTGAATGCACCGTAGGCCAACGTCTTGCCAAAGTCGCCTGCTGTTTGGTCCCCGGCCAGGTTTTGCAGTTGGCTGCCACCTTGTCCACTATTGATGTACTGCATGGCCTGGTCAAGGCTGACCCCCGACTGGGCCATTTCCTGGGCCAGCTCACGGGCCTGCCCCTGCCTGACCTTATCTTTCCTGGCCACCCCGACGATCGCTGCCCCAACATCGGCAACATCACCGAGCAGGTTTAGGCCGGGAATAACATTGATTGCCCTACGAAGGGCTGTAGAGGCTTCAGCTGCATCGGCCAGTTTTGACCCGGCGAACTGTGTTCCGGGGATGGTCTTGGCCTCCCCTAGAAACCGCTGGGAACCCGGCAGGTTAATTCCTGCCCTGGCTCCCTCGTAGAAGCTCTCTGGTAGCTGCTGGCTGCCTGCACGGGCCGCATAGGCTTTGGCTCCGTCGATCATCTCCTGGCCAGCATCGGCAAAACCTGCCGGGGTTAGCATCCTCCAGGCCGCATACTGCATTCCAGAGTATTTTGGTTCGGCCTGCATCATAGCGGGATTTTTCCTTCTTCTGCGGTTAGTAAGTTTGGCCCCTTCATTCCCTTGATGAAGAATCGTTTTGTCTGAGCATAGGGAATAGACTTCACGTAGTCAGAAAATGCACCAGCGTATCTGAAGTAATTGGAGACGGTCGGAATCGGATTGCCTTGGTAGTAGTGGCGATAGAGCAACATACTTTTCGGCATCGAGTTCAAATTGAAATTGCCGGAAACTGTCTTATCCATCGCCACTATTCCTAAAACACGATCGACTCAGCATAGGCATCCCAGTTAATGCCTTTGATCGTCTTAATTTGATCGAGAGCAGTAAACTTGCCATCTGGCAAGCTGTCTCGCAAAGTAAGAATTCGGCCTGCTGTTATAGGCCCAATTCCCTGAATGACCGAATTGGCCAGGGCTTCTTTGGTCAAGCTTTTGTCGTTGATATAGACCTTGGCTGGGTCTTTCTTTTCCTCAACTACTACAGGTTCGTTGACGGGTTCAGGCTGGGCCTGGACTTCCTCCCTGACCGGCTTTGCAAACGGCAAAACCTGGGCCAGCTCATCTTTTTTGATTTCCTCCTCATCAGCTGTAAACGTTCTGGCGTAACCATCACCCTGAACAATTTCTTTCAGGGTGTAATATCTTCTCTTACCATCAGAAAATCCACCAATGATTTCACATTTCGCTTGGGTAGGAAGATGGGTACAAGTTGCCATAAACTACCTACCTACTTATAGCCGTTCGGGATTTCTTCTAGCGTGATGACATCATCCGAAACTGCATAGACAATTTCGGCGGGAATGCGGACAGTTCCCTTCGAGACAGATGGAGCCGCACCAGCGGCCCCTGACCCATCAGCAACCCGCAGTTTAATGGCCAGTGCACCAGTCGTTTTGGTTGGGCTGAATACGTCGAGCTTAGCGGTGCCCGCTGCAAACGTAGAGCTGGCCGCTACGATCGTTCCACCCTTGGTGTCGTCCAGGTCAGGGCCTAAAATCAACTCGTGAGAGTTAGTCCCACCGACCGTAACGGCCTCTCCGTCCGTGTTAGTCGAGGGGAGCCGGTACGCATAGCGCATCACATAGGAGCCGACAGGAATTGTCCAGCCCGAAGGAAACGTTTTGTTCGGGTCCGTGTTATTCACACTCGGAATGATGAGCGAGAACGTGGTATCAGTATTGCCGTTTTTGATTTCAAAATACCCGCAAATCCGATACCGGAGGAAAGGTGGAATTGCAAGGGCAACAGGATCATAAGAATCCTGGTTGTTGACGTAGTTGCCGGGGAAAATTTTTCTAGCCATGAATCGATCGATCCTTCTGTGGTGTTTAAGATTTTGGGGAGCCTACTAATCTAGCTTGCGAAGGTTCGTGCTACTTCAACAAAGTCGAGGTTTAGCGGCTCGAAACCAGCGTATAGCTGCCAAATGGCAATAACAAAACGGCTAAAGTCGTCATTGTTATTGAGTAGTACCTGAGCGTTGGGGCCACCTACCCCCATGCCTAGGGCCTGGGGACCGAAGAAGATACCAAGGTGAGCTTCATTGGTCTGAGCTGCATAACCGCTGCCAAAGTTGATTGGCACGATCGCAGTAGGCATATTGGTGCTTTCGAAGAACCGAACACCCTCAAACACGAAACCGGACGGCATGACCGGCTGGCCCTGGGGAGTGTTGTACTGCTGGTACTGACCACCCCCGTAAATTGCCAGGTTGGGCTGCATCCCAGGGAAGCCAGGATACCGGGCCACCTCGCGGAAATCAGGATCTTGCCGCAGGTGTTTCATAAACCGAGGATCGGCTAGGCACCGATAGTTACCGTCTTCAAAGGTCGGCACGTTTCGGGTGCGCAGACGCTCAACCAGGGTTAGCAAGTCCCGCTTGATGTCGAACTTGCCTTGCACTTCAGCGGTGGTATTGCTACCGTAGCCGGTGCTGTCAGCCTGCCCACCGGGGTTATAGGTGTTGGTGCTTTTCAGAGCTTCATTGATCCAAACCCGGTCCCTCCAACGCCGATAGTCATCAAGCAAGTTGAGCGAACCGATGGACTGGTGGAAGCCTGCTACCCCCATGTCCCACAACATACGTTGGGCACGGAGGATGGTGAGTTTGGGAATTTTGAACGTACTGGGAGCACTCGGATCATTCGGGTCTGCTGGACCTGAATATTCCTTCAGAGTGACCTGGACAATTTTCTTTGTAATTGCCCGAGCATTTGCCGTACCAATCGTTTCGGCAGCTTCACGCTCACGTTGTTCTTTTGTTCCCGGCTCACCCCAAAAAGCGTAGCGATCGAGCTGAATTG
Organism: Nodosilinea nodulosa PCC 7104; assembly: GCF_000309385.1. Taxonomy (GTDB): domain Bacteria; phylum Cyanobacteriota; class Cyanobacteriia; order Phormidesmidales; family Phormidesmidaceae; genus Nodosilinea; species Nodosilinea nodulosa. The sequence goes on along the minus strand of NZ_JH976538.1, from coordinate 744,864 downwards.
TTTCGCCAGGTGCTTTACTAAAGTCCCACACCACTAAGGGTGAAAAGCACATCTCTGCGATGTAACTTGGATGTGGCCGATAAAGCTCTGCCCCCAAGAGCTGAGGAAAGGCTGCATCAATAAACATACCTTGTCATGTCTCCAAAAGTTAAAACGATTGGGAGTCGCTACTATTGGGAGATATGAACCTACTGGCCAAAGTATAGCCAAAAACTATTAATTGCTATCAAATCTATTGGTTTGATAAAATTGTAATTATTTGCTTCAACCCAATGCCAGAATCAATTTTGGAAAAATCAAAGTCCAGTGTGTTTGCTGCTGAGCTTGCAAGGCTAAATGCCGCCATTTCTCGAATCAATGAGCAAATCGCGGATCTCAAGCAAAGCTATTTGGCCGATTTTCTTGCATATCAAGATCCGGTCGAGGCTACCGTAATGAAGGCCGGAGCACAGGTCTACGTAGAAGGCCTGATAGGTAATGTCCACCTACAGCCAAATGGCGACGTTTTTTATACCATCAAAAAGCCCAACTCTGCTGGAACCATTTCTTCGAACAGCCGTATTCTTGCCTCGCGGGTTCCAGCTGCAAAGGTCAGGAGAATATCTGCTTGCTCTGTTGTTCCAAAATCCTAGAATGTCTCTATAATTCTGGATGGGAGCCTACTACCCCCTTGGAAGCTTCGGCGGAAAAGGGGGACTCTAATTTTTGGGGCTATGGATAATTTCACTCTTAGTAGATACGCCTACCCAGCTTTGTCTGACCTGGCAACGGTTAGAGTTCCCATCGACAAAGCAGCCCAGGCGGAAGAGTGGATTCAGTCGCAGAACGCTCAAGTTTTACAATCCAAGCCGACCATCGAAAGCCGGATGAGGTTTGACCCTGCGATAAATGACAGGGTTGAACAACGAACCCCCGTCCAGGCGATCACGTTTCAGGATAATTCAACAAATACAGGCCTCATAGATCATCTTCTGGGGAGGCCGAACGTCGAAGAAGTCCTTTATCGTTATCGAGGAAAAGATGCGACTGAGCTTTCCCCAGTTGCCTATGACACTCTCAATCAGCTTAAATTTGATGCGGCCCCTCCTGACTATCTAACCAAATTAGGGTTACGTCTACCCCAGCACTTAGAAGATCCGTTTAATGGCGAATGGGAACGACTTGCCTACGACTCTTCGATCAACTCACCAGAGTATAATGCTCAGGGAAATTACGCATTCTCTCGGCTTCAAAACTTTGCTGAACAACAAGGCATTCCAGTTAAGCGCTTAGATCCTGAAGAATTTCTAAATGCTTACAATCGAGAATCAGCAAAGCAAATTGACCTAGAAAGGGCAAAGTATGTCAACGGATTTGCATCTATAACTGCCCCCAGCGGTCGAACCCGTGGCATCTATATTCAGAATAAGCCAGATACTCCCACGCTGAAATTTGCTGGCACTCTGGCTCATGAACTTGGCCATGCACTTAGTATGCCAGCTCACACCGTTGCAGGAACGTTTGGCAAGCAAGGTATCGTCAATTCAACCTCAGATCGAATCGCTGAAATCCATGCAGAGCCAATTGGCTACGGTTTGCTTCGCCAGGTTTTGCCTGATTCTGAAATGGCCAAAAAGGTTCACTATCTCAGGTCTTTGAACTTCCTAGGGGGCAATGTCCCCAATAGTTACAGTGGAAGCTACGGACCAACTGGCAATGTCATTGAGTACTTTAATTCACCTGATTTGCAAAATCAAATCAGGAATACTGTCAAATTTGCAGGTCAGCTTTTGGCATAAAATCAAAGCCATCTTTTGACACTATTAAAGCCGCCTCAGACGGTTTCAGGCCTGTCATTTCCTGATAGCTTTTGGTCCGTCTTTCCACTTCTTCTGCTTTGTCTATTGTCCAAAGCAAGTTTTCTCCGTGCTCAATCATGTAGCAAACACAATCTTTTCCGTCTATCACTTGACCTGTTGCTTTTGGGTATATGCCACCGTAATTAGTCTCAGTGGCATGAGCTGCCGAAAATGTAAGCAATAGTTCATCAACATCAACTGATATATGCATACAAAAAAGGGCCTATAAAAGGCCCTGGATTTCCTTCTCACTAATTATATTGTACTAGCTGTCTACTGCCAAAACGGCTCCGCGAAATGCTCCCGACCGTTCCAATTGGTCGATGATCTCATAGGCGTTTTGAGGGTTCTGGCTAAACACCTGGCCCAGGACTTGCAGGTCTCGGGGGGTCGCAGTTTGGCCCACCGGGGGAGCCGGGAAGTTTGGCCTTGCAACACCGATCGGATCTACCTGCCGAGCATAGGAGCTATCGAGGCCGGAACCGTCGGGCCGAACTCGGGGGTCCATAAACCCAGGCATCTGCGGCTGCTGCTGTTGCATCTGCATCTGCTGCTGGTACTGGGCCTGCTGAGCCATCTGGTCCCGTTGTGCCCGTGCTGCTCGTGCCTCTTCGATCGGATAGGGGCCATTAGGACCGAAGAACTCTAGCGTGTACTGAGAGAGTCGGTCAGGGTTTGTCATCAGGCCTCGAATAGCCGTGATTTCATTGTTGGCCTGGTCGAGGGCAACAGCTGTTTTGACTAGGGCGTGTTCCACTTCAACGGCAAACTGGTTTACTCCATCAATGGTGTAGCCAGCTGCCTGTAGCTCGGCTGCCGAGGGGTAATCAGCGCTTGTTCTTTGCACCCCGCTTAGAGGCAGGCTTGATTGCCCCGGCTGCTGCTGCGAAGGTTGGGAAGAGTTGGGCGAGTAACCCTGGCTGCCTTGCCAGGTCTGATTCCCCATAGACGGGCTGCTGATTGGCACTCCAAGGCTGCTGCTGCTGAATTGCGGCAAGCCTTGCTGACTCTGACTGTACGGTTGCCCCTGGGCTTGGGATTGGCCGGACGAACTCTGGAAGGGGAGCCGTACCGGGCTGGCCAGCAGGTCCAACGTTTTGTTGAGAGCCTGCGCCAAAAAGTTCCCATCGTTGCCCTGGCCCTGGGGCTGCACCTGGGGCTGCTGATTGTAGTTGCCCATTTGCTGGAACGGCATTGGGGAACCCGGCTGGCCCATAGAGGGTTGGGTCGAGTAACCCGGAGGCATAGCCTGGGGAACCTGGGGCGACGCCTGCGGCCCCTGTGGGAACATTTGGACTACGTTGCTGGTCGGCTGGGCCTGCCATTGGTGCCCCTGGAGGGAGGGCTGGGGCATTAATGCTGCCCCACCCTGCGTAGGGTACTGCATAGGGTAATTGCCCTGCTGGCCCTGGGGATAGCCAACCGGCCCCTGTCCCTGCGCCTGAATCGGAGGGGATGCCACTGGTTGCGCCGAAGGGACTTGGCTCGGGATCGTATACGATTCGGTCATTAGTCTGGCCTCTACTTAGTTCCGTCAACATTTTCTGAAAGAGAATAAAAACCATCTGATCCACGAATTGCCCGTATCTGGCGACCAGTGGCATTGCTGGATTTAGTGGGTCCGGTGTTTGTGATAACTGTCCAATTAAACCAATCGAACTTTGAACTATTCCAAGTGTATTAGATATGCGCCGGAAAGGCACACCACCCAACATTTTGTCAATCTCTTTTTCGGTTTTATCCGGGAAAAGGATTTGCATTTGCGAGATGGTATCAAAACCTTCCTCAGCCAGATTTCTGGCCAGGATCGATTTTTGCTGAAGGTCGATTGGGCCATCTTCAAAGACTGGCCCCTTATACCTCCAGAGCACGGCCCTGTCTCCGCGAGGCCGCAAACCGACCAGGCCTGGTGGTTCAGGGTTTGGCTTTATTTCTTTGCCCTTCGGGTCTTGCCCTCCGTCCAGATAGAAGTTGATGAACTGACCACTTATTGGCCCATTCTTTTCAACATCCCAGCCAATCGCTGCCTCAAAACTGCGTTCATACAAAAACTCCTCGGCGGCGATCGCTAGCTTGAATAGCTCACACAGGCCATAGTCGTAAAGCGCAATGCTTTTTCGGTCGGCTGTAGATGCGGCCCGTCCATAGAGACTCTTGATCTCAAAGGCCGTTGCCCCCGAGCTGATGCCCAGCTCATCCACCCCGCCCATTGCAGTACGGATCATTTCCGAGAACTGCATGGCCCAGCGGTTCTGGTCCCCAGAAATGGCATTTGGCTGAATAAAGCCAAACCGTTCATCAGCCTCGACGTTGCCTATTACCTTACGGATCTTGCTGCCAGAGGCCTCTAAGGAACTGGGATCATATTTGTAGGTTGAGGCAACGTGCTGGTTTGTGAAAGCAGCGCCACTTGATACAGTGCGTGGCACTCTATTGTCCATGACCGACTCGGTTACCTCTTGGTGGCTACGGGTTGTCACCAGGCTTGGATTACCGAAAAACTCAATGTTCTTGTTGATGGCCCCTGCCATTTTGTCATGGGCCTCAATCTGGCCCCCCAGCCAGTCAAAGTCATTTGTCCCACGCTGGCCTAGGGCCGTTGGGTTATTGTCTATGATCACGCACGGAATGATGCCCAGCGTATTTTTGCAAACGTTTTCATTCCCTACAACACCGTGAATATCAAGTAGACCGGGATTATTTTCAAACTCGCTTTGCCTAATTTCATCGGTTGTTATAGTCAGCCTGACCCACTTCTCTTGCTCAAGGTTGGTCAGATTTGACTGAACCTTGTAGGAATAAGTAATTACAACTTTTTCTAATTCTCGGCCACCTTCTTTGTAGTACGGAAAGAACTGATCTTTTTTATACCAGTGAATATCGTAGGTATTGCCCTGGGGCCTTAAATAAAAGAGGATCGCCCCTGTCCCTACAAACAATTCCCAGATTGATTGCAGGTATAGATCGATCCGATTCCGCTTGATCAGGCCATTGATAAAGTTCTGCCGTTCATCGTCTACGTCGATTTGAGGGTAAAACTCAACCCCTTTTCTAATACCAAAAAGGACCATCTGGGCCAGATGGTTTGAGACGATCATCGTTTCAGAGGTATTACCACCGTCTTTTGTTAAGGCGGCTTCAACGATTTCTTTAATTGATTTGGGCATAGTCAAATTCAGGCTGATATGGAATCAATTGTAATTGGCTTTCCAGATCTTGTGCCTGCTTTTTAGTTACCTTCCCTCCAACCAAGCCACCCAAAATAGATCCGCCGAGGCCCATCCCAGCCGACAAAATATCGCCAACTGCCCCGGCCTTCCCACTACCTGTAAGGCCAAAAACGCTGGACAGGCCTTGCCCAGCAAAGTTGCCGCCCAGGCCGCCAATGCCGCCAAGGATGGCTGTATTTTTGATCTGGGCCTGTGTCTCAGGATCGGCATCTCTGCCATACATCAAAATGTCATAGCCTGAGTCTGTCCCAGCGATCAGGGAACCGATTGCGGTACGTTTCAGAAAATCAGGATTCATTTCGCTTTTTCCCTAGATGAAAGATTCTTGGCATCTCGTATGGAGGTACATAGGCGAGGCCCCACACCTGAGCCATCAGCACGAACCTTGCTATGAGTCGTTCTGAAAATAGCCTAAGCCTTTCTGCGTCGTTCAAAAGCCGATTCCAGGCATAACCATTAAGGCCCGTGTCGAGCCGAATGATTTTAACTCGCAGGTCCAAAGGATATTCACCAATTGGGATCGCCTCAACAGGCCAAGGTAGTTGATGCTGAACAGCCTCATAGAACATGCGATCCATGATAGCTGGCTTTGTTATTGGCCCCTTCCACTCGAACTGATACCAGGCCTCGTTATACCGTAGCGGGTCCGTCACTTTGTAGGCGATAATCTCTGCCTGCTGTTCCACTGATCGGAGCCTCCTGACTCATTTGACTTTTTGCCATCCACCGATTTTTCTGATAGACCTTGAGCAACCTGGTCAACAGGTCCAACGACACAAAATCGTTTTGGTCCTGGCAGATTTTTGCGCAGGTATTGCAGATATCAATCACCTTTTCCAGGTTATTGATGAACAATGGAATCGCTATGTCCTTCTCGCACGGAAGAGGAATGTCGATGACCGATGACCACTGAGCAATTTCGCTCAAGCTACCCAGTGGATAGCTGTCGAGCTGCCGAATCCTTTCAGCCGTTTCATCTTTCAATTCGGCAAGGGATTCGTAGATGCCCTGAGTCCACTGGTGAACGGCCAGGAACGGGCAATCTTTCAGATTCCAGTGAATCGAGTAGGCCAAAAATTCCATCTTCCACAGATCAGCAAAAACCTGTCTCAGGCAATCCGCAATGTCGTAGACCATCACATGAACATCATCTCAGGGGGCATTCCAGTGGCTCCCATGTTGGCCGGGTTCAGCTGAGCCGTAGCCTCCATTTGCTGACGAGCCTTAGATTTTGCAAGTTCGTCCAAAATCGACTGTGCGCCCAGGGTGGCCCCTATGCCCATGGCCATCCCGCCAGGAGTAGACATCAGCGCACTGCCTGCAAAGTTTGCTGCACTGCCAAGTGCTGGGCCAGCAAAGGCTGGTTTGACATGCCCTTCTGCCATCATGGCCAGCAGTGTTTTATCAGCAAGTGCTGTCCCTCCTAACCCTCTCATGCCTTCTGGTGGGGCCTTGCTAGCGATCGAATACAAACCATCGAGCATTCTTTTTCCGCCGATCATTCCTCTTGTTCTCCAGTAGTGATAGGCCTGTACTTAACCATTCCTCTGACCAGATGCACAAAGGCATCTTCTAAATCATCGTTGTCGGTAGCACCGTGATTTGTTAGTTCAGTGACCAACCGGCTCATGTCTCGATACTCATTAAATTTTATAAGACCATCCTGAAAAACACCCGTAACTGATTTCAATCGTAGATCTTTGTCACCCTTTACCTTGACTCCCTTACAACTCAAATTCCACAACTTGTACTTTCCTTCAATGATTCGCTTCCAGTCATATTGAAAGCTGACCTGGTACTGAACAGCTTCAGCAAAGACAGTTAGGCCTTTGTTTTCATTTGGCTGATAGGGATACTCTTCGCTATCTGTCTCGAAGATGATTCCCCATTCAACGCACAGCTCAAGAATTTTATCGATCTTGTCGAGGTTTCCTGGCCATCTGCCGCGCACCGCTTCGAGGATGGTTAGCCTATCCCTCACTTTCCGCCTGCGTTCTTCCATGGTGCGCTCTAGGCTGCCGAGGACCATGGCGGTGAAGTCGTTTCGCTCACGGGCTGCACCGGACAGGTCCAGGCCAAGGCCATACTTGAACGGGTCTTTGGGAATGACCGAGGTGTAGACGATCCAATCTGGATTGATGGCAATGTTCGACAAGTGAACGACCACGTTCTGATACTGGAAGGAGAACGAAACCGGGTCCTTCTCCCGCATCTCGTAAAGACCCTCGATTTCGTCTCCGAATTCATTAACGATCTGGGACCGATAGGGAAACCGTTCTTCCCAGTAGCTTGACTCCTGCCCGTCTTCGTCGGTAATAATGGCCTGCTGCTCGATGATATTCCAACCGTTTTCCTTGTTAAAGTCGGTGGCATGAATATCATCCGGCCTGAATCTGGTTCCGATTGACAGCATTCGACCACCAGGGACCAAGGTAGGTTTGGCTGCATCTCGCCAGTTATTAGAAATTTTCTCCCGAATGTCTGGATTTTCGATTGACTCACGGTTTTTGATCGGATCATCTACGACGATGAGCCACGATCGTTTGGAGACAATACCCCCGTCGATCCCAACCGCATACAGGGTATAGTCTTGTTCAAGATTTGATACCCCAGCAAAGGCTTTATCAATTTCCCACTCTGACTGATTCCATCGCTTTTTGTTGGGTCGTATCCACGGGAAAACCTCTTGATACTTGGGGCTTTCAATGATTCGCTGAATAACCCTTGAGCGGGAACAGGCAATGTCTGACTTGTAGGACAAGTAGATGATCGGAATTGCCGGATTGTGTCCAATGGTCCAGGCCAAAAAGTACGCTACCCGAGTAGACTTGGCCGATCCTCGCGGAGCAAGGATCGATTCATTTGGCCCAGCAATTTTCTTGAGCAACACATTATCTCGGCCAGTGGCCCAGGCCTCTGACCACCGTTTCATGTGGCAATGAGCGACCTTGTGCCCGCTCACATACTCAATGAATTTGTCTAGATCTTCTCTTGCGTCGAGCGCTTCTTGACTTGTAAATAGCCCTTTCGATCGTTCAGCATAGTGACGAGCCTTGAAATTATGAACTCGCCAACTGCGAACGGGCATTAGTCTTTCATTTCAACAACAGGTAGTTTATACCAAGCTTCCTTGGGTGCGGATACATCCCCACTTTTGTAAGCTTCGTAACTAATAATTTGGTCAATTATATCGTCACGAACCAACATTTTTCCTGTTTCCAAGTCAAACATTTTTGGGTCAGCGCAATACCTTACAGAGCAAAAGATCCATCCATTTTCTAGCTGAACTGCGCCAATAACGGCTCTTTCGAAGACTATTGCAAAGTACCAATTCCCGGCATTTATGAGTGCTCTAATTCTGTCGTTCAAGATAATTTTCCTCTTGTAGGGCCACTTAAACGGCCCCATATATTTCGGATTCAATTTGCTCCAAGGCCCCAATGCAGGCCTCTTTAATAGCAGATTCTCCAGCCTGATCTTTGAACTGATTTAGGAGAAGATCGATGACCCGTTGCGCTCCAGACATTTCTGCATCACGCATAGACGACATGCGCTTTGCTTTATTCAAGTCTTTGTAGAGAATTGAGATAGTTTTCTGGAAAGAAGCGACTTGCTGTAAAACAACAGCTGGGTCAATTTCGTTGACCCCTTCAAGCCGAAGTCGTTCAACCAGGGTCATGCAAAGTGTAACCGATTGGGCCAGAGAAGATTCAATTACCTGGTCATAATCAAGACCAACGTAGGCCGACGTAAGCTCATTGAGCACTACGGCTTGTTCACCTGTTGGATAGTTTTTTCTTACCCAGTTTGTGACACTTGCAATTGAAGGTACAAACGGCTTCCATGTTTCAGGGAAATGGCTGGCGTATTGGTCTTGTGCTTCCTTCAGCCAGCCCTGTAAATCCCTGGAATGCTGATTAAATCGAGCATACCTTTTGAACTCGGCCTCAACATCTTCTGGCAGTAACTCAAGAATCTTGTCAACGTCAAGCTTGCGCAACCTTTCGGTACGCTTCCTGTTGTCGTTAGTTCTTTTGTGCGTTCCTGCCATTAGAAGTTTTTGTAGGCGTTAACTGCTCGGCTTGAGTTGCGGTTTTGTTCGTCTATCTTAGCCCGTTCATCCTCTAAAAACATTCTTTTTTCTTGGCCGAATTGCTCTTGCTGCATCTCCTTTTCTTTAGCAATTTGGTCGCCCTGAAGCTGGCGATCCTGGCCAAATTGTTGGGCTGACTCTTGCGAACGATACATGGACGATTTGCCCATCAAATCACTGTTGATGTTCAGCCAGTCTGCGGCCTGCTCTTTAGCCATCTGCCGCATGTTGGCAAACTGCTGGTTCATGTAGTCCATGTCGCCTGCATTAGCAGCCTGCTGCATGGCCAGGTTGCCTTCATTCGTTGCCTTGATCATCGACTCGTAACTTGAGGTGCCACCCGAGCCAAACTGCTCAAGCATCTTTTTGTAAAGATCTTCCATACCCCCGGTATTGGGGGTGAAAGTTTGAATCAAGCTGCTGCTCATGTCAGGTTAGCTCCAGTATTTGTACTGCGTAGGGTTGGTGTAGCTAGACGAAAGGTTACTGTAGGCACCTAGCAAATCGCCTCGACGCTGAGTGTCATTGCTCCACTTGGCCTTGGTCAGGTCAGCGAAGATAGACCGCTCTTGATTGCCCTGCTCTCCCTTGGCGATCGCAAGCTGAGCCATCAGCCCACGCATATTGTCAAAGCTTTGCATTCCAGCAGTATTCATTCGGGCGTTGTAGTCGAGCTGATTGGCAAACCTCTGGGTTTGGTTTTGATAGTCCGTCTGCCGCTCTTGTGCACGGCTCTGCCGTACTCCTTCGTTGAAGCTTTGCACACCCATGGTGTAGTCGTTATAGGCAGCCCTACGCGCATCGTTGCGGTCCATCGCCTGATTGTTCATGGCGTCTCGGCGCATGGTGGCCTGGTCGGCCCGGTTGTCTAACCGGGCTTGGTTCATACGCTGGTCAGCCCAATGGTCAACCTCGTTTCGCAGGTTGTACTCATTGTCTATGCCAGAGCTTGATCGCTGGCCATAGATGCCAGCATTAGCCGATCGCCCACCATTGACGGTACGGCTTACCTCTACCCCACCCTGAAATACGCTTCTAGTCGACGTAGCCATTTACCTACCCCATCTTGTAGAAATTCGCCCAGTTTGCACCTTGCTGAGCCATTGAGTTAAGCAAGGTGTTGGCCATGCTTGCCCGATTATTTTCTCGGGTCATGGCCAGTTGCGCATCGTTTTGTTGATGAGCAATGTCCCGACTAATCGGCCTGCTACGGATAGCATTTTGATAGGCCAGGTCAGATTCAAACTTAGAGTTCTGCATCGACAATTGAGCCGTTAGGCCCATCTGCCGTGCTAGGCCTGGGTCCATTCCTTCGTTTCGTAGGCCCATGTCTTGCAGTGCAGAATCACTCAGAGCTGAGGATTGACCAGCCTGTTGATTTACCAGGCTGTTAACGTTCCCCATATAGTCGTTGGTGTCCAGACCGGCATGGGCATTGAGCAATTGATTGGCCTGGGCCTGCCGACTATTGCCGCCGATTTTTGCCCCACGGGTATCTAAGCTCACCCCCAGCTGGTCCGCATTATTCAACAGCTGCTCGGCCTGGGATAAGTTAGCCGTTCCCTCGGACACACCTTTTAGGATGCTGTCAAGTTGACTTTGCATCCCTTTAGTTGCGTTCTGAGAGTTATAGGCATTATTCATCCGGTCTTGATGATTCTGGTTGGCACCAGCCTGAATCTGCCACAAATTGTTCGCAGCAGAGAAAGGATTCATCAGCGACATTGGGTGAAAATTTTCTCTTACCGAGTTGCTGTAATCCTGATAGTTAGGCAGCATTTGTCCTGTCTCCTAAAATGTTGATTCCTTGAGCAATTGCCCCGCCCAGGCCTAAAGCACCGATCAAAGCACCCGCAAACCTGACAGGTTTTAAGGATTGACCCTGAGCCGCTTTCATGACCAGATCATCTACCAAATGATAGCCGCTCCCCAGAAACCTAGCGCCTGGTCGAGCATCCATCGTATAGATTGAGTTGCCTGCTAAAGTGCTTGGACTAAATCCAAGCTCGGCCAACCTTTCGACCCCCTTGCTGCCACCAAAAACGCCTGCCGCTTCCGGCGTTGCCATATACAATCGTGCCCCCTCTGGAGACATCTGGTAGCCGGTCCAGTTAGTTCTAGCAGCTCCTATATCATCAACAATTTCCCTTGGCCTCTCTGGTGGAAGATAGTCTTTGTCAAAGTTTCCATCTCGAATTAACTTATTTCTTCTGGCATCAACGGCCCCCCCGGTCAACGGCTTTCCGTCGGCACCAATAAACGCATCTTCCGAAAATCTGGGATTATATGGTCGTTCGGTAGAACCATCGACCGTAAAAACAGTTTGCCCGTAGTTTTCTGGGCGATCGCTCACGGAGATGCCAACCCTAGGCCCCTCGTAAATCACACTGCCTGGGACAGCATGGCCCCTAACAATCCACTCCTTGGCAAACGCATTACCTAGGTTTGGCATGGCGGCATTAATGGCAGGGAAGGACGCCCCAGCGGCCAATGCTCCGACGCTGGTTGCATTAGCTCTGAGGCTTTCCCGCCTAGCCTCTTCCGCATCTTTTTCCTTTCTCCTAAGCTGAAGAATCAAGGTAGCGGCATCTGGATTTTCCCTGACCAGGTTTTGCCATTCTGAACTAGAAAAACTTCCGGCAGGCCTAACCTCTCCGGTTATAGGATCAATTAGCTGCATTTTGCCCTCATCCGTAAAGTCTTTCGATTACTGAATTTATCCGCTCTATTTCTTTGCGCTCTTGTTCAATGCGGAAGTTTTCATAGTTTAGTGCACCGCTTTTTTCTGGAGGAATGCCAGAAGCAAACCGGACAAATTCTTCAGGTGTTCGGCCTGTGCCATCTAGGTCTAAGCCGTACTGAACTGCTGAATTATCGACCTGATTTTGATAGCCAGAGCTGGGCGGCGGTTCCCGGTAAGTTCCTCCACCCTGGGCGATCACTTCATCGACAGAGTATCTATGCCCCGGCTTTACTCCCCCTACAGCATCATCAAGATTCAGGTTGATCTGACCTACCTTGGCTCCCTGGTTTTTCAGGTATCGCCCGCCATACTTCAGGCCAGCTGCCCCAACAGCAGTAGCGACAACAGCTTTAAGTGGAACCCGATACCCCAAAAACTCAACCTCGCCTATTGGGTCGTTAGGAGTCTCTGTGGTCCCGTGGATTACCCCCAGCTCGGTTGGAACGTCAATCGCTATTTGTTTTGCAATCGGCCCGAGCACCGCCCCTGCCACCATCCCCCGCAGGCTAGGCTTGGTCAGCTTGCCATCGATCAGCCCACCCGCAATTGCACCGATGGGAGCACTGACGCTGATCGGTAAATCCTCAACCCCAAAAAATTGTCTGTCTCGCTTTGCGGCCTTGAATCGAGCATATTCCTCCGGGGTTACGTCCGGTCGTTCCTGGAGGAACTGATCCTCTGGCAGCACGTTCCCGGTTCGGTTCAGGAAGTATCGAGCCGCCAGCTCTGCAACTGGGTTAGCGCTTTTGGTCCGGTCAACGTAAATTTCCGTTTCTCCGGTGGCAGGGTTAACCTGCTCGATTTCCTTTGGAAATAGCGTTGAGTACCCCTTGGGTCTGCCCGCTTCATCCAAGTTGGTAAAGTCAATGTTCCCGGTGGCCACCTCCATGAGGCCGGTCAGCGCAGCACCGCCGAGCAAAGCCCCACCCATGCCGTACCCTTCCGACTTCATAATCTTCTGGCCAGCCAGGCCGGAGACAGCCTGGGCCGCATTCAGCAACCACCACTTGGACCGACTTGCATCTGACAGGTAATCAGCCAGTGTTTTGCCAGCAATGTTTTTGGCCCGTTCCGCCTGAAATTCCTGGCTTGCTCTGCTGGCTCTCTCTAAGGCCTCTGCATGTCCCGGAGTCCCCTTTAACCCATCTGCATACCGTTGTAACTTTGCCGCTTCCTCACGCTTAATTTTGAGCGGATCTGTTATAACTGGTCGCCTTGATTGGTCAAGAGCTTCTTGCACAACAGACCTACCAAAGTTCTGTTGCGCTACGTTCCATACATCGGCCCCTACCTTCTGAGCTTTACCCCAAAGATCGGATGCCCCACCCCCTAAACCGTTGATCATAGGTTAAGAATTTTTGCTAGCTCTAGGCGCTTCATCAGCTCTAGAAGCTTCATTCCAGCGTAGCGTTTCTCCATGCTGATACCCTACAAAACTTCTACAACCTAGTTTATCCAACGGATCATAAAAAAATACCCCTTTTTGCCCACGGCAAGAGATATCGAGATCCCTTCTCTCCTCTCACCCCCAAATTGCCTCAACCCTCGAATCTATAGGTAAAATTCTTTTATTTGTTGTCCCAGTGGAAAACCAATCTAACGAATATAACGAACGGATTTTGATCCGTATCGGTGCTGCTTACGCAGAACGAATTTTGGACTCACGCAATTATCCTGTTGATCGCGTCTGGACCATAGGCAGGGCGCTGCCTACTGATTTGGACAAACGACAGACTCACATCCAGATTCGAGATCCCTACGTCTCCAAGCTACACGCCCTCCTTCGTTACAACGAAGAGGATTTAGTTTGGGAAATCAAACACATGGGACGACAATCAAAAACAGCCTTCAACAAAAAAATATTGAAGCCTGGCTCTTGGTATCCCATCATTGAAGACTCGATCGCTTATTTCGGTAGAAGAGACGAAAAAACTCAAATCATCTTTACCTATCAAATTGACATAACCCTTCACCCTTCTGAAGACGATCAGTTAGACACGGTTCCATTGATCGAACCTTCACGGCCAAAAGAGTCGCAGGAAGAACAGCAAGCTGTTGTCCAGGTAGCTTCGGCCCCTGCACCCGCTGCAACCTCAGAGATTTGGTATGTCCATCTCATCCATGTTTTGGTTGACTTTTTTCAAGACACGACCATTGTAAGGTTGCTGATATTCCTTCTCTTTCTCCTAGCGGCCTTTGCCCTGGTCATTCTTTTTAAGACTTAGGCTTTCCTCTAAGTCTGCCGTACAATATGCCTAGTGGAGGCTCCCCGAACTCTACTTCTTGGGTAACATGGCGCTTCAAAAAATTACTAACCTGACCGCTTTTCTAGACGGTCAATCGGGGTCACTGGCTCAAAAACTGGCTGCTGCTGGCGATGCCCGAGTTGGACGGGTCCAGCGAATCGAAGCAAAGCCCTATAGGCAGCGCACCAGCCAGGAGAATGCTTTTCTAAATTCCTTGCAGGCTGACTATGACGGGCCGACCGGCTCCCCCGCCCCTGCGGCAAGGGCCAGCTACCCGAGTCAAGGTTCCTATGCCACAGAGCTTTATCCATCTCGGCTAAGCGTTCCCGGCTCGGATGAAACGGTCTACCGTCCAGAGATGCCCTGGGGGTCGCTGGGCAGTACTGCACCCGATGGTTCTCCTGTAGCGGGCGGCTTTCAGAAAGAGTTTCCAGGCCTCTACGATCGCATTGTTGGGGCCAACCCAGGCGCTGCAACCTCTGCCAAATACAACATGCCCTATAACCTGGGCGTTGACTCGGTAACTGGGGCACGGACCAATGTTGACTTTACCCAGGGAGGTTTGGCTGGTCGTGCTGCTGCTGACTATCTAGGTGGTGCCTCCGGTGCCCCCGGCCTCATCGACAAGATGGGCGGGCCGCAGGCGATCGCTGGCGGCTATAGCCCCGGTGTCGATGTTAGTCAAACGCTTACTGATGTCTACGGCAACATTGCCAGCGGCAGACAATACCCGGTCTTTCCCACATCTTCCCCCTATGCCTGGACAAATCCGGGAACCGTGCAGGATGTGCCGAACCGATTTATGTACCAGGGGACCGACCCGGACGGCAACGTGTTTACGGGTGCCGGTGGGTCAACTCTCGTAGATGCGTCTGAAGTTCCTCGCTTGGTCGGCATGGATGAGGGTATTCATTCCGCCGCGACTCGTACCTTGGTCCCTCGCACCTACTCAGAAGCGATCGATACCCGAGATAGGGTATCAGGCTGGCAACCAGGCAAGACCAGCGACGATCTAGACAGCCGCAGCTATCCGGCTCCGACCAGCGGCAATCCGGTCCTTTCTTTGACCGGGAACGCTTACGACGCTGCATTTACCCGAGGGGCAGAGACTACCCCATTCCTCGCCGCCCGAGGCCAGCAGGCCCAGGCCGAATCCCTGGCCAACATGCACCTACAACGGAGCATCAGGGATGATGCGCTGGCCAGCAATGACGCTGCTGCCCGTGCTCGGATTGCTGCCAGCTCTCAGCCTGTGACCACTGACCTAAATCTGAACACGACCTATGTGGTGCCCGAGGCCCGAGAGGCCGAGTATGGGTTTATCTCCGGCTCAAGGCAACCTAACTACAGCCTTACTGCCACTGACGAAAGCAACCGAGTCATCCCCGGCCTTGGCTTTCTCGACAACGGTCAGCGTAGCGGAGGCAGCGTTAGGCCTGCCGTTCGTGGTCCCGGCCAGTACGGTCTGAACCAGAACGCTTATGTTGCGACTCGCTCAGACATTTACAGCCCATTTACTTCGCTAGAGCCTAAGCCCGCTTGGATGTCGATCGATGCGCCTTCGCCTGACCAGCCTACTCGGCTGCCGACTCCGTTCAGCTCGGAGAACCCCCGCTACTTCGCAGACGATCCAACCTTCCCCGGCGATGCCCTCTATGATGCCCCGGCCCTGATTCGCAAAAAACTAGCCTTTGAAGAAGGCAACGTTACCCGAGCACTGGATCAATATGATGCAGCTGGTGGCGATGCGGCCTATGAGGCGATCAGCAATCTTGCACTGCAACGGCAGCAGCAAGGTCTACCTGTTGACTACCTGCAAGGCCAGTTGGACGATTTGATGTCCAAGAAGATTCAGGCCCGTGTTGGCCAAGAGCGGGTCATTTCGCTCATGAATAGCCAGCAGGCATTGCAGGGCAACATTCAAAGAGCCTTTGACGAAATGGGTGAGATGCCCGACTTCCTAACGACCAAGACTCGTCAGGGGTCCAATGTCGTCACCGAGGATCTGCCGCTCGAAGAGGTCTTACGACGGAACCAACAGAATCCTGTACGTCAGGTATTGTCCCTGCCCCAGTCTGCCCCGTCGGCCCGGTCCGTCCGGGTTAATGGCCAGGATGTACCGATCGAAGCGTTGCAGAAGCAAGGCTATCGCCTCTATGGCTCTCCTGATAGCTCCAGCATCATCACAAAGCACATGGATGAAGATGCTGGCGTACTGTCTGCCCCCCCCGATAGTCCAGCTTGGCGCAGCACTGAGCCAGTCTTCAGGGCATTGCACCAGGTCGACCCCACCGTTAAGCACAATCAGGTCAGGACCGGGGTTCAATACCTGACCGATAGCCGAGGCAATGTGCAGATCATCAACCCCGGTACGGTTGTGCAGGGTGCTGGTGGCGGTGCCATGACTGCCCAGCCCTACGATTTTGTCAGCGTCGGCTCTGGCTCTGCCCCGTCTCGGTACAGAGAACTGCGTCACACCAACGCAGAAGACAAACTTGCCGCAGCCCGTGCCGAAATCGAGCAGGCCAGGGCCGAAGGTTGGAACGTCAACACCTCTCCTGACTATGCAGCTGTCCAAGTTCCTCTTGATGAGCTGGGTCAGCTCAATGCTCAGCGGCGGCAGCGGGGTCTACATGCCCTGAACCTGACCGAAGTAAACGCGATGGGTGGTCTGCCCACTGCTCGACGTCAGTTTAACCGCCAAACCGGGCAGCTCGACTCTTTATCTCAGGCAGAAGCCGACTGGCTGGGGCAGCCCAGCATCACACTGCAAGAGGTTCGTGCCCAGATGGCCCGTGACATGGCGGCATCTCGCCAGGTTGCCCCTGCAAGCTCTGCCCAGGCTGGCCAAATCCAGGCCCTCGCCTCTCAGGTGCTCCAGTCACCTACCGTTTTTCGGCAAGCTCCAGTTCCTAGAGAGGAAATTGTAGGGGGAGTCCGCGGAATGGGCGGGCAAAGCCTGATTGCAAACCTCAATGCTCAGGCGACCAACATGGCCGGGGTGCCTACGGCTAATATTCCGGTCCCCAGGGTCGTTACTCCGGCCTCTGGGTCGGCCCTCAGCCCCGCTCAGCGGCAATGGGCGCAGGACTCTAATGCTCAGATCGTCCGAAACCAGGCGATCGCTGATGAAGTGGCCCAGGCCAGACGGCAGGTTGGCTCTATGATCATCCCGCAGGGTGGTCCGTCCGGCCCGGTCGTTCAGCGTACCCAGGCCCAGCCTGCTAATCCGTTCCCTGAAGCCACTGGTAACGGTGTCTATTCCGTCTCCTACTTGCCGCCCGGAGTTAAACAGCTGCCTCAAGACCCTAGACAACGAGCCATCATGCTCAATCAGGGCACAACTCTTAAAAGCCGAGAGCTAAACCATAATCCACAGTTTCGTTCTGAACATGTTGGCCGACTCCAAGGCCAGCTCGAAGGCCTCAGAAATGCTTATCGTCAGGCGCAAGCTGTTGGAGACAATGCTGCACTTCAAGAAATTGCAAGGCGTGGAAAGAAAGTCAACGAGGAAATTCAGTTTTACTCCTAACAATGTCCTGAAAAATTCCTGAAACCTGTTGATGCTTTTCCCATCTTGAAGTTATAATCGTCTCAACCGGAGAGACAATGCCTTTGGAAAGGCAACTCCGGCCCTCAACTCACAGAATGCCGTCGATCTTTCTCCCTGTAGGTCGGCGGCATTTCTGTTTGTTAATCTAATTTTTTCAGTAGATTACAATCTTTTCCCATTCTCCTCTTCACCTATTCCCTCTTTTCGGTTTTCTAGTTAAAACTGTCAAAACGAAATGGCAATTTGGGGGTGAGAGGAGAGAAGGGATCTCGATATCTCTTGCCGTGGGCAAAAAGGGGTATTTTTTTATGATCCCCGATGCCCACGGGTTAGCGATCGCATGTCGAGCATAGGGAGACTGCGACGGGTCATCGCTGGCCAGGTGGCGATCGCCGCATGGACCAGGCCGCTAACCTCTGTCTGACGCAGGCCGACCGGGCTGCGGTGTGAGCGTTCCGATCGCATGGTAGACCCACAGCAGAGTACCGTTCCCCTTGCTAGGGGCTAGGGGTAGTGGCTCCCCTTGAGGGGGCCGGGGGGGTGGAGTCCCATGAGTGGGGCTGGGGCTGACCAGTTCCCTGGGACCAGGGCTAGGGTGCGAGGCCCCTTGCTAGGGGTGGGGGTAGTCTCTCCCCTGGTAGGGGCTGGGGGTTGACCTGACCCCAAGACTGGGGGCCGGGGCTGACCCCTAGCGATTCCCCTCTGGGGACGCTATACGATCGCATGGCTGGCTACGCTGGCCCACTGCCGATCGCACTATCCCTATCCCTCTCGCCCCTCCGGGGACGACGAGGGTTCTTCACTGGGTGTTGTCATCCTCTATCTATCATGTTCGACTATCACGTTATCCACGCCGAATCGACTGGTTGCTTTGAAACCTACTGCACCACCAACCGTCAGGTTGCACTGGCCGCTATGGCCGATGGTGCCGAGGTTCAAGTCTCTATGCGCCAGCCTATCGTTCGGCCTGTTCCATCCGACTATGACCTTATCGCCTTCTAGCGACTCGCCTTACCCTCTCCCCTCTCCGAGGGGATGAGGGTTCTTTTGGCGATCGCAATCTATATCTCTCATTGCCATGATTACTCAGTGCCTACTGGCTGTTCTCTATTCCCTGACTGTCGGCGGTGCCATGCTCGGCATCGTTTACCGATTCACTACCGACTAAGCCCTATGACCCTCCCGCCCCTCCGGGGACGGTGAGGGTTCTTTTGGCGATCGCAATCTCTACTTGCAATTGCCATGAAACTCATTATCGCCTTTATTGTCCCTCTGTTTATCTTCCTGTGCGCCGCTGCCTCTCATGCTTCCGGCAAGGGCATCGTTGCCCTGCCTGGTTATAGCGAAGCGGTTGTTCTCTGCGGAGAAGCCACGGTCATCAACCCTGGCCATGAGGCTGACCCCGAGGTAGCCGAGCTATTAGCGCTGGCTGCCGAGGTTTGCGCCGCCTACTCGAACTAACTGACTCCGACTAGACCTTTACCCTCTGGCCCCTCCGGGGACCAGGGGGTTCTTTTGGCGATCGCAACCTTCACTTGTTGCGAATAACACACCTAACCTACAAGGACTTATCAACTATGAAATCCATCTCCATCGCTGTTCAAATCATCACTGCTGCCGCTCCTATCGTTGCTGCTGTCGTGGCTGTTGCGGCTCCCGTCCATCCCGTTGTTGCTGCTACTCCCTACGAAACCTGCATCGCCAATGCCAAGACCTGGGCTGAACAGTCCAAGTGTGCATTGGACAACAATGCGGTTGACCAGCCTATTGTCAACCCCGTTGACCCTGGCGCTGATACGACCATCGACCACAGCTACCTCAAGGCCACTGACTACGAAACATGCATTGCCAAAGCTAAGAACTGGGCTGAACAGTCCAAGTGTGCATTGGACAACTAACGCCTAATCCCTCTCCTTGAGTCTGCCCCTGCCCCTATGGGGTGGGGGCTTTTTGGCGATCGCACTGCCTACTTAATTGCCATGATTCTTGTTGCCATCATTGCTTATATTGCTGGCTTTATCTCCTTCTACATCTACCACCGTAAGGTAGTAGATGTCCTGACCACCTGCCCGGCCTATGGGGTCGGCACTCGCCAGAGGCTTGAATTACTCTGGGCCAGGTTGCGTCACGGTCGCTACTCCGTCATCTTTTTTGACCTTGACCACATCCACCAGCTCAACGACGAGTTGGGCTACGAAGCTGTAGACGATCGCATTCGTTCTGCCCTTGCCTGCTTTCGTTCTTCTCGTGGCTCAAACTCCTTGTTTCGCTGGTATTCCGGCGACGAGATTGTTGTGGTCTGCCCTACTACTGATGTAGAGGGTGCGGCTGTTCGTCTTTTGCAAGTTATCTTTGACCACGAACTTTCTGCAACTATCTCAGTTGCTCCTGCCCAGTTTGACCTGAAGGCTAGCGTTTCTATTGCTGCCGGTCGGGTCCAGGCCGCTAAGGCCGCTGGTATCCGTGGGCAAATTGTCTAATCCCTAAACCAATGACCCTCCTACCCCTCCGGGGCTAGGGGGGTTCTTTTGGCGATCGCTCATTTCAAGCAATCGCCATAACCTACTATGACCTACGGCTCTCTTGCTGCTCTGACCGCAGAGCAAAACACTATGTCTGAACTCAAGGCTCTTAGAGCTAAGCCAATCTACTTTGACCTGGCCATCTTACAAAATGTCGCTGCCGACTGCATTCCTTCTGCCCGCATTGAAGCGGCTGAATTTCACCTCAATCAAATCTTTGGTGAGCTAGAAATTCCGCCAACAGAATATTTGGATCTAGTCTTTGGGCTAGATGCAGTGATCCTCTATCTAGGCCATGTAATCGGCCTTGACATTACTCTTAACGACCGAGCTTTAGCCGCCAAGGCCAGGAAGCAAGCTCAGCTTGCGACTGCCTATAAACGGCTTGGCCTGGACCTCTGGGGCGTTATTCATATCACCCCTGAAAAAGACATCAGATCTCAACTGTCCGCCATCATTCGCAACGCCGCTTAATCCATTTACCCTCTGGCCCCTCCGGGGTCCAGGGGGTTTTTTAGCGATCGCTCATCTCATTTCTATCACCTATGAAACCTGACTTTACCCATGACTTTGACATACAAGGCTCAATCTCCCAGGTGATCGATCAACTGCTTCAGCGTGGCTATCGAGACATCTGGCTTGAGCCTGACAAAGACGATCTTATCAACATCTTGACTGGTCCCCGCCGTCGTTATCTTGGCACTTATTACGCAGGAGAATTTAGCACCATCTGGTTCTAAACTTTGACTAACTACCCTCTCCCCTCTCCGAGGGGATGAGGGTTCTATCTGCGATCGCAATTCATCTCTAATGCCCATGATTATTACTACCATTGGCTCAACTCCACTGGCCCATTACATTGGGCGCGGCGGCAAGGGCAAGGCCCAATCAGCCCTGGCCAATCCATTCCCGGTTGGCAGAACTGTTGCCGACCGCAAACAATGCGTGAAGCTGTTCAGGGCCTACATAAAACTTGTTTTGAAGGACCGGATGCAGCCCCAAGCTGCCGCCGAATACCTGAAGGCTGAACTCAACGCTTCTACCGTTGCAAACTTTCACTTTCCGACTCGTCAAGCTGTGCTTGATGAGCTTCGATCGCTGGACACAGACAGCCAATTAGGCTGTTTTTGCTACAAGGAAAATTTCTGCGTCCACGGTATTCTTGACGAAGCTGACTATCCGTTCAATTGCCATGGTGAGGTTGTTGCCAGTTCGTGGTATTACGCTACTGCAAACAACCTGCTCAACTATCCATAGGCTATTTCTAAAATCCAAAATTGACCCCCTTGCCTCTCCGAGGCTTGGGGGTTATTCTGTGGATCAAGATGCCAATCTCTTCACGGCATCTATTCACCATTAGTGCCCACTCTCTACACGGGCAAAGGAAACTTCAAATGACTTACGCTACCCTGATCAACTCTACCGACAACACCCTTCAAATCGCTTCGACTCTCTACGCTGCATATCGCTGGGCCTCTCCGAAGGCGATCGCCGCCGCCCAGTTGATTGCATGGCTGGCCCGGTTCTCCTTCGCCGTGGTTTACGCCATCGTGGCGACCGTCTTTATCCTGGTCAAGCTCTGGATTGACTTGCAGGTTGTCTCTGCACTGCCTGCCGTCGCCAAGCCCCCGGCCCAGCTCATGCCTGCTGCTAGTCCTATTGCTCTGCTCATGCCTGCTACCGAGGCCCCTGCTGAGGCTTCTGTTACCACCATCGAGGTTGCTTCAACCGCCGTGGTAGAGGCCGAACCTGACCGGGCCGAGGCCGAGGCTGAGCCTGTTCCTATGGTCACTGCTCAAATGTCCCGCAACCAACTGCGGGCGATCGCAAAGCGCATCGAGCTACCCCGCTATAGCCGCATGTCCAAGGCCGAGCTATACGAAGCTCTATCCAATCTCGCAACTCCCTCAAATTGACATAGACCACTACTCACCCAATCCCTAGCGAAAAGCCGGGGATTGGATACTCTTTTTCCCGGTTTAAGACTGACCTATTATCTGTGAACGCTTATGACAACTATCCTTTGGCACGGCAAACAATTGGCTATCAAACCACTGTGGTATGCAAATCCTCGAAATATTTGCATCCATCTTCTGTTAGGCTTTGAGCCTTATGCCGTCGCCACGGTCAATACCAAGCAGCTACTTCCAAGTGGCTGCGTTCTAATCAAGAACTGGTCCGAAAACCAGGCCCTCGACCGGGCTTTGCTCGAAGACGGTCTTATCAAACCTCTTGATCCTCCCATCTGGATACCCTGCGGCTTTTGTGATGCCCAGGTGTATCAATGGCTAGGTGAAATGCCTATCTGATAAGATGGGCCATATCACCAATTCAATGCTAAACGCCCCTTCCCTACTCCGTAGGGAGGGGGTTTTTTGTGCCTGTTCTTCTACCTATTTATTGCCATGATTGCATCTCACTATGCTGACGTAATGACTGCTGCTGAGGCCGCTGAAGCTACTGCGATCGCCGCCGATGCAATGGAGGCTACTGCTACTGCTGCCGACGCTGTTTCTACTACCGTCGATGCTGTTTCTACGACTGCCGATATTGCTGAAGGCACTTCGCTTACGGCTGAGGCTGGTTCGCTCTTAGCTGAGACTGGAGCAACCATCATGGAAGTTGTCACCAATCCGATCACCCTGGGTGTCTGCTTGGTCGGAGCCTTTGGCCTCGGTGCCTACATAGCCTGGGATAACTACACAAAGCGCAAGCAGTATATCCCCGCCGAGCTACCCCCAGCTTTTGCCGATGAATCTGATTTCGAGCTAGGCCCTGTCAACTGGGACCAGCTTGAGCGTGAACTAGCTGCTGCTCGTTAATACTCCTCCCTGCCCCTCCGGGGGCAGGAGATTTTCTGATAACCATGTTTACCTTTATTACTCATGCTAGAAATCTCTATCGAAAAACTCTCTGATGGCTCTTACAAGTGGCATTCAGAACGTGGCGAGCTTCTGTGTGCCTATGGTGCAGAAGCCACCTGGGGCGAGGCATGGCATCATGCTTGCACTCACATCTACCTTGACTGCGAACAGACCAGAAATCCTTACACTCAAGGAACCTCTGAGTGTATTGGTTGGCGGTTAGGCTATCAACATTTTTTGACTGGCCCAGCCATTTCTATAAGTGAGCACGTTTTCAAGCAGCCATTCATTGAGGGCTACCTATCGGCCCACGCTGATACCTACTGTGAATGCTGGAACTTTGACGATCGCCCAGGCGAGAAATACCCTTTTCACTCCGTCAAGTTTGCCGACTTGGCTACACATTAACTCTATGGGATAATTGGTTATAGCGGCGAAATTCAACCCATCCAACTTACCCCAAAAGGAAAGATTCACTGATGTCTAGCCCCGTTTTACCCGGAACTTACATTACTTTTCGCCAGCGTAGCGAATGGCGAAATCATTGGATTCGATTGAATACCGATGATGTAGACTTTGCCCAGAAATGGGCTGAGCAAAATTGGCCTAATGATTATTCAATGGTCTATTCTCAGGCACAATTTAGCTCTCAATACTTTCCCGCTGGCGAGAAAGAATACATCGAACAACCAAAACTTGTAGGCTAACTATGACCAAAGAAGAGTTTAAGAGCCGCTGGGAATCTGATTCAACAGGTGGTGGCATCACCTTTGACGAAGTTGCTCAATGCGCAAAAGACTGGGGCATCTTTGGTGCTCCCAAAACAAGGCCTATGGACTTAGTTCTTTACCGAGTTCTTTGTGATGCTCAAACTTCTGACTGCGAAGACTACAATCCTATTGAAGAAGAAGAAGACTAACTTTCGATCGCACAGTTTTACCCTCTTTTCTCCCTCCGGTCGAGAGGGTTGTTATCCATGCGAAGTATTGACGACTCAAATGTATTTGCCTGCATCGGGTTTGATGTGCCACCCCGTTATTCTCTCTTTTGGCATTTCAAATCCGGTGGTGTTGACTGTCGTATAGTCAGCTCCGAAAACTTTGATCGTCTCCTTCAAAAATGGAAGACAGACCCTCTCTACGGAATTGCTTGCAATCTTTATTGATATGGAATATTCCATGATCGCTGAAATACTTTACACATTCCCAACTCCAAAGATTCTTGAAATCATTCATCATCTTGAAACCCAATCTGATCATCTTAAAGAAGACATTTCCAACTACGCCCCAGGCAGACTGCGCTATTGGCTTCATCAAGAACCTGACCTAAGAAGTGGACGCAACGGTTCACCTGTCCAATACCGGCCAGCTATCCATGATGAACGACTCTGGCCTTTCATTAAGCAGCTAGTTCCTAGTGCTTCATGCGCTCTTGTCGCTAAAGGCACAGGAATTAACTGGCATCGTGACGCTAGTTACGCCCACAAAACAGCTCATATCCTCAACTTAGGCTCTGCTACATTCCAGATTGCTGTCAAACGAAACTCAGATTCACCGCCAGCTCTTTATGATCAACTCATACTGACTGGTGGCGAACTTATTCAGTTTGATTGCAAACATCTTCACCGATCAATAGCTGTTGCTAACGATCGCTGGATGATAGGAATTTGGCAACCTAAGTAACCATCTCTCCACCGCAAACCTTGCCCCTCTGCCCCTCCGGGGACAGGGGGGTTTTTTGGCGATCGAACCTTCTGAGGCATTCCTATGGATACTTTCGTTGGAAACGTTGTAGTTGAACCTACTCAAACCTCTCGTGTCGTCCGTGGTTCTATCATTCCGCTGCTGGTCCTGCGAGTCGCTTGCGATCGCATCAACCAGGCAGGCGAGGCCAAAACCGAGTATTTCAATTTCAGCTATTGGAACTATCCGGTAGGTCTAGTTCCCTACCTGACCGTAGGCCGACAAGTGATCATCACCGCCCAGGCTAGCGCCGACAAGAATGGCATCGTCCGGTTCTCTGTCCGTGACCTGCGGCTGGGCTATGACCCGGCTGAGCGCAACCGTCGCATCATGCCTGAGTACATCCCGTCCCTGCTGCGCCACCTCGGCTACACCCTCCCCGAGGGGTACGACCAAGAGGTAGTGCAAGCCGTTGAAGAATGGTGGGCCACCACCCTTGAACAACACTACGAGCAATCTGCCCAGCAGGTTGCTTAGCGATCGCATCGACAGACCCTCTGGCCCCTCCGGGGACCAGGGGGTTTTTTAGTACCTGGACCTAAGTAAGTCCAGCAAAAAAACTGCTGAGTCCACTTTCTCTGAAGGAGTATGACCCATGCCTGCTTCTTGCCAAATTGCCGACTATCTATTAACTGCCGAAGAAGATTACCAGGCCTATACCGAACCCACCGCAGATCTACCCTACGTGGTTTACCACGAAACGGCAGCTGGCTCTGGTAGCTGGACATCTTCATATTTTGAAGATGCCTTTTTCTGCGCCGTCTTTGCTCAAAACTTAGAAAACCGAGGCTTCAACTACTCTCACGACTTTGATCTTGAGATTGTTGAAACCCCGGCTGAAGGTGCATCTACCTAGGCCAGATTTTACTCCTGCCAACCTCAATTGTATCCCTCTGGCCCCTCCGGGGACCAGGGGGTTTTTAACCAACTGTCAACTTACTCATTTACCTAGAGGCTAATCACTATGGCTATTGGAACTATCACTTCTAACGTGTCCGGTGCTCAACTCGTTGGCGATGCTCTTTTGCTTCAAACCGCTGAGAATGGCCGTGTCAAAATCAGCTTTACCGTACTGGTCTTTGACCCCTTCGAGCGCTCTAAAGAGCCTAAGCCCTTCCTGATGGAATGCCACCACTGGACCAGCCGAAACCTGGTGCCTTATCTCACCGACGGCAAACACGTTACCTTGGTCGGCAGCATTGGCCGTTACCAGGGGCCTACTCGTGCTTCTGTGCAGCTCGGCTGCCTTGGCGAGTTTGACGATCTCGAACTGGCCCGTTCGTTCCGGGACGATGCTCGCACCAATCATCGTGAGGCTGGGATTGTCTCCGTCCGCGAGGACAACAAGACCACCTATCAGGTCTGGTCTGAAGTGGTTGACCGTATCTGGATTCAAGCCGACAAGCTCATCCTTGGCGCAGACAGCTACAGTGCCATCATTGCTGAAAAGCAGGCCGAGATCGACCAGCTGACCAAACTAGCTGGCGACCTTCAGGCCCAGATGAATGAGTACACCCCGGCGACCGTTGGCCTCACTACCGAGCAGGCCGAGGCCCTGGCCAAGGCTGCCAAGGGTAGAAAGGCCGACATGGAGGCAGCGATCGCTGACTTGCTGGCCACCTATGCCCCTGCTACCTCCGAGGCTCCTGAGTCCTATGAGGCCATTGATGTTCCCGCCGAGGCTGTAGCGGCCTAAGCCCTCCTCCTCTCCTCTCCCTCTCGCCCCTGGCATCTGCCGGGGGCTTTTTCTTATTGTCCTTCACCAACCTACTTGACCTATGGCTCTCCTTAATTCTGACCACTACTGGGAATCCGTCGATGAAGCCTACGATCGCAAAGTCGATCAAGAGCTTGAAGAGAAAGCTTTTGATGCTGCGGCTCTCCGGCGCATGGTCGATCGCTGGGGCATGGGCGCAACCCTCATGCTTTTGGCTGAGGCTGCCCCGGCCCAGCTCAAGGCCGATGTGCTCCAACTCGCTAAGACTGCCTGCCAATTCCAGATGATTCAGGCAGCTGAGCAATGGGACCAGGCCAAAATTCCGACGGAGTTATAAACCTGTCCCTGGGGGTAGAATAGTTACAACTATACATTTTCAGACCATGAAACGTTCTGTCCCCACTGCATTCTTGGCCCTTTCTCTGGGGGCTTGTGCGTCGGCCCCTGCGCCTGCGCCTGCCCCCGAACTGGTCCTTGACCGGACCTATGACGGCGGCCATGTGACTTGCTACAAGGCCGACTACACGCCTCATACGGTACGAGACGGCACCAAAGGCTACCCCATTATTAATGGGGTGGGTTTTGTGTCCGAACAAGACTATGTTCCAATTCCTGACCCAGGCGAGTTTTACCTACTTGCCAACTGCACTTTGACCAATAGTGCTGGCCAAGATCAGGTTCTAATGATTACCCAGCCAACTACCGACAAATCCACTGTTTTTCTGGTTTATCAATGATTAAACTATTCCAAAAACTTCCCCGAATTGACAACCTTTACACTCCATGGCCCAGGCCTGAACACATGGACTGGGTGACAAAATACGGCATCTATACAAAGCCCATTGATCACGGTCCCGTGGTCTGGCAAGACATGAAATATCTTGGCATTCAACTACTTGAGTTCAAGATTATTTTTGGTCTTTTTGCTATTGCAATATTCTCAGATTATAGAATTGGTCTATCAGCACAGAGCTGGACAACCTTTGTCAGGCTTGGCAAAGTTGCTTTTGCATTTCGTTCCGTTGGCCAACGGTCCTGCGAAAACTGCAAAAACTATGTTGTTGAGACTACCTACGATTACGAAACTGGCCCAGATGCAGACATTTTCTGCAAAGCAGCCTGGCCAAACATGCAGGCTGAACATCCTCAGTCAGACATGAACAACGAAGGCGAATTTTATGATGCTTGGCGATGCCCAAGCTACCAGTTTTTCGACTGGAAAGCCTACTTCAAGGCCCAGGCCGAGCAAGAGGCATTGGCCTATGCCATCGAGGTTGAAGCCGAAAAAGCCTATCAAGAATACCTTCAGTCTGAAGAGTATCAAAAAGCTGCTGAGGCTCAGCAAGCTAAAGACTTCAAGCAAAGAGGATGGATGGATGAAAGCGGCGAATTAACCGACGCTTTCTATTATCTATCTGATCTTGCTGCTGATGCTGCACGAGAACGACGTTACCGATAGCAATCATGAAGATTCAATTTTTGGTCAGGCATCTGACCGATGAAGGGCGACTTATCGAAGTCCCTGAAGACAATCCCTATTACACCAGAGTTAGGCCCTTTCCATCTGGGTTTGACTCTGAAGAAGAAGCCCAGGCCGAGATAGAAAAGTTCTTTGCTACTAAGGACAAATATTCTTGGCATGGCCTTCAACTTGTAATTCTCAAAACCTATTCTCAAGACTACTCTACCTAACACACTATGCCTCTCCTAACTTCTGACGATTGGAATACTTTCTGGCAACGTCTTATCCAGAAAACAAGGGAAGAAAACGAAAAGCGTTGGGATGAACAAGGCTATTGCCCAGCCAAACTCCCACCTGTCCTGACCGGAACAATCAAAGGCTTCAAAATCAAGAGTTCAGATCTTCACTACAACTTTTCTGTTGACCGTTTCCCCAAACAAACAGTTGTTTGTGAATGGGAGATATTTTGGTCTGAAACCGATTGGGTTATCCGCATTACTAAAGGCGGATCAACTGGCTCAGAAGGCTGGTATCTTCACACTCTTATAGAGGGTGGTGTCTATGAAAAGACATCCGATGCTTGTGCCTGCGCTGGCACACCTGGCCGCTGGGATGCCCTGTATCTCAACAGAGGTCAACTACAAAACATTTGCAAACAAGCCCAATCTCTAGAAGTATTTCCTATCTCCTAACCCATCATGTCTTTAACCTATCACCAAAAAAATAACACTGACCTATGGCAGGCATTAACCAGAGTTATTGACCAGAGCAAAGTTGAAAGCTTTGTCTCTCAGGTCAATCGAATGGCTTTCTATCAACGCCGACTTGGTATTAATGCCAGGTCAAATGATTTTGATTTTAAGACCTTGGGTAAATCAGTGATTTACTCCTTCTATTACACGTTTTACCCCGAGGCCTGTACTCGTGATTCTATTGCTGGCCGTTTCCTTCAAAGAGAAGGAATTTTGGCCCGCATTCTGAAGCTATGCAAAGACGATCCCTACCTGCTGGCGATCGCATTTGCAATGGCCGAAGCAACCGCCCGTCGTGGGAAAATCACCACAGCTGGTTATTTGACCGGCATCAAGTCTCTGACCGGCAGCTTTCAGCACAAGGCTCTTTATGATGACCTGGCCCTGATAGCTCAATCCTTTGGTGCTATTCATCAGCCTGGTAAATCCGTCAATCTCAATGTGACATTCAATAAGTCACATCTCGTGGGCGGTGCTGACGCACAAGCCCTTATCGACGGCGAGTTGCTGAGCACGATCACCACACTTCGCCGTCATCCACTAGCCGCTGAGAAGGTCAATCAGCAGTTAGCCTACTTTCTGCTGGACTATCTCTATCCAGAAGAGGCCCTAACAAACTCTCCTGTCCAAGGCCGAACTGTTTCAAACATTTCACATTTGTCCTTCCATTTATCTAGAACCCAGCAGATTATCAGGACCAATCCCTATGATTACCTAAAACCCCTTGATGACCCATCCTGGGAAGACTGGGCAAATTGTTTTGGCACTCAATACAATCTGCCCCCTGACCCGGACGACGACTTGTTTAATGATCCTGACTTTCGAAGTGCCTTTTTCCATGATGCCCCTTGGCAGGACGGAGGCTGGCCTTAGCAATTATCATTGTGGGCATGGACCCAATTACCTGCCCACAAGAAAATTGCAACAGCGTTGCGGTTTACCAACTCATGGTGAACCAACGCAGTCTCGAAGAGGACATTATTGGAAAGCGTCACCCGCAGACCAAGTTTGTCCGACTCAATGCCGACAGTTATTACGGCTCTGCCCCAAGGCCCAGGGTGCCCGGTCTATCCCTGGGCTATTGCCCGTCCTGCAACTACACTTGGTCTTTGACAAATGACCCTTGACGATTACAAAAAACGTCAGCTCGAAGCTGAACCAACCTGGCGTTGGATGTCTTTTACCGACAAGAGCGCTAGTTATTGGAACCGTCGGATTTACCTTGATCACAAAAATTATGGCAATTCAAAGTTCAAACTTGAATTGTCCCTATATCCTGGCCTTTGTGTGGCCCGTTTTGGCATTGGCTGCGGAGAAGATGACCTATCTTTTCACCTAGGTCTTGGATTCTTCTACCTTGCGATCGCATTCAATCGGCTGCCAATTCCCCAAAGCTGGACCCACTACCTAACGACCAGCGAATTTGCTCGTGACCCGTCTCAGCCATTCTGGATGCCACGGGGCAGGGAGTTTAGCCTTTCATTTCACGATTGGTCGTTTTATTGGTCCGTTTGGGCCAAAGAGCACGAGTGGAGTTCCACTGATCCGTGGTGGATGAAGGGACACTTTTGCCTCCCTGACTTCATCCTTGGCTATCCAACCTACGGTTCTGTTGAGCTGATTAATGAAGATGTGCAGATTCAGATGCCAGAGGGACCGTATGATGCCAACGTGAGCATTACACGGGACACCTGGCACAGGCCTAGAGCCTGGTGGACCCAGGTAGTTTACCGTGCAAACATCGAGCTGCCTGAGTCCCGGCCAGTGCCCAATGGTCGATTCTCCTTTGGTGAACCTGATGCAACCTACGGTTCCACCTTCATGTTGCAAGAAGATGGCAGACTGCCTGACCGGCCCGTTGAGGTTGCGGTCACTTATTTCAAAGAATCCATACTAGAATCTCGGAGTGGGTCTAGATCCTAGAATCCACGCATCGTTGCCTAAAACCTCGAACCCCTTGCCCCTCCGGGGCTTGGGGTTTTTTTTGCGATCAGTCTCTAGTTCTATAGTCTAAGACCCTAGAGCTAGAATCCTGTAAAATTACAACTGAACCCTACCCGAGCAAACCTATGAACAATACTGCTTTAACCCTGCAAATCCTCTCCTATAATGCTCCCGACCCGACTCGAAACATGGTGGAGATCGCCTGCCGAATTTTTACCTACGATGAGGATCAGAGCCTTGATGTTCTGGTCACCAGCTACACGGGTATGCCCCCGCTTAACCTGGCCCAGACCCAGCTGGGCCTGATCTTTGTTATTGGGGAACTCCAGGTTGTTCGTTCCGCAGAAGGACACGACCGTTTGGAGATGCAGGCCAGTGTGATTCAGCACATTCCACAGCTGCCCAACTGGGAGAATCACCCGATGGCCAACGCCATCACCCTGTCTCCTATTGCTTACTCGACTGCCGTAGGCAACGTCGGCAGCGTGAGCGATCGTGACCACGTACGGACTGCACCAAACGGAAAGCCTGTCTGTAACCGCAGCATGGCGGTTGCTGGGAATCGAGATCGCAATCATACCAGTTGGTTCAAGGCTGATTTTTGGGACAAGTTGGCCGACGTAGCCGATCGCTACCTGCCCAAGGGCACCAAGTTTGGTGTTACTGGGACTCTCAAGTTCAACGCCTACACGACCAAAAACCAACAGCTTCGCATTGAGCCGACCATTACCGTGCAGAACTTGGAACTTCTGGGATCGAAGCGTGACGATCAATCTTCAGATTCCGGTGCCAAGTATGTCCCGGCTCCTGTTGCCCCACCGGCCCCACCGGCCCCACCGGCCTCTGGTGGTGCCAGTCCTACTGCTGCTATTAGCCCTGACCCCAACTCTCAGCCTAACCTGAACGACATTCCCTTTTAGGGCCTAGTCTCCAGGTTGATTTCAAGTCCATCTATCTAAGTTGAAACTATGTTCCTACCCCTTATTGGCGCTGCTCTATCCGCTGGCTATGCCGCTGCTACCGCTTATCTGGAATCCAGTAACAGCCGGATTTACCACAATGTCACAAAGCCGACCAAGGAGGAATTAGGCAACCTCATCGGGGCTGCCCATACTTTCTACCGGGTCAGCCGGGATGATTTCAGTCATGCCCAGTCGGATAAGCGCCCTGCCGGTCGGTCTGTCGATTAGGCCGACCTTGATTGCCTCGCGGATCAATACGGCTCTTGCCCATTCCCGAACCTGGGGGGAGCCGTATTTTTCTTGAATCGCTTTGAACGGATCTTCTGGCATTGAAATTGACAGGACAGATTGACTACTTCGCTTAATCGAAACAGTCTGCCCTTTCACAGTGATTGTGTGTTTCCGTCTCATTGTTCCACCTAAAGACTCTAAAATTGTAACTCATGAATCCAAACCCATTCCCTCAAGCTATCTCTCTCAGCACAAGCTTAGACAATGCTTACAACCGCTATCTTGAAATTCAAGAGGCGCTAGAAACTGCCGAAGACCCCACTCTTTATGAAGATGAACTGGCAGGAATCCAAACCCATCTTGCCATTTTGGCCGATAGCGCTGAAGACTTTTTGATCCAGGCCAACGATACGGCTGAAGCACTCGATGCTCAGGCTGCTGTACTACTTGAGAAAGCTGAACGTATCAAGGCCCAGGCCGAGGCCCGAAAGGCTAAGGCCGCATGGATCAATGGGCTGATGCACTGGTTTGTCTCAACCCACTTTCCGAAAGGTGTTCAGACTGACGAAGGGAAATTTTTTCTGAAGTCATCTGAATCGGTCGAGGTTCTGCCCGAGACTCAAGACCGTATCGGAGTCTTTCAAAGAAGACTTCAAGACCTTCTTGAGAACTGCGTTTATTCAGCTGTCCCTGTAGATCCCGAAGCTTTTCTGGATGAGTTCAAAGACATTTCTGCCTATGGTATTTCTTGCATCAAGGTGTCTGTAAAACCCGACAAGGTATCCCTGAAAAAGATACTCAAAGATGGCGAATACAGAGGCTTTGCTATTAAGAAAAGCACTACCCTATCCCTGTCTAAGCCCCGAAAAACAAAGGCTAAATAGTTGTAACTATAGCCTACCTCTGCTAGAATTATAGAACTAGAGGGGATTTGTTCTAGTGATATAGAGCTAGACAACCCCTCTACCTAGAGCCAAGTCTGTAATCCGTAATCTGCAATCGAGAAGTTAATCATGGTTAAACTTTCTGCAAAGCCTCAGCCTTCCAAGACCGGCCTAACGATGGTCGGCTATGAGCAAAGTTTCAGAATCAACTGCAAGGATCGATTCTTTGCAGACGGTCCCACCGGGGCTATTTCCTTGACCCGTGAGCCTATTGAAATGGTCATGGTTGCCAATGAGCTGGTTCACGGGCCTATTCCTCCAATCTCCCTGGATAAGCTACGCGACCCGCAGGGGCCATTGAAGTATGCCTTCATCCAGAAGCAGATCGAGGCCAAGGCCAGTGAGCAACAGTTCATTCAAGTCCTGGTGGACACCGCTTACAAGAACCGTGGAATCATCTACGGGTTTGTTACCCCCTGGACCTATGAGGCTTTGACCGAAGAGGGCAAGGCGGCGATCAGCCCCAGCATGTTGACCACGACCAATTTTCACAACGTCTCTCTGACCCGTGCCAACGGTGGCTTTGCCAAGTTCTTGATTGACTTGCAAACGGCAGGCCTTGCTCCGTGGGAAGTGATTACCCGGATTGGTATCGACGCAAGCCACAAAGGCCCTGGCGGCGATGAACTAGCGGGTGTCTTCTTTGACTACCGACTGCCCGAAACCAAAGCTGAGAAAGACTTTCTCAAGCGGGTGGCAGACACGATCGAGGCCCATGGGGATGCAGACATTCCCCGGCCTCGCACCCTGGCAAGCTGCATTGCCTACGAGTCCGTGGAACAGTTCCTTGTTTCCCGAGAGGAAATGCCTCGGTTCATGGGCACCATGCTGGTCCACCAGCTCATTGCAGGCACCGAATGGGAAGAGGCTGTAGATATCCGTCAACTACAGTTCTCTGCGGCCAGCGAGTTTAGCGCTTTGCCTGCCTCTGACATTGAGGCCATGGCTCAGCAGCTTATTGGCCCTATCGACGTTGCCCCCATTGCTCCGGTCATCCCCGTAGACGATGACGGCACGATAGAGGTCCAGGCCACCGCCGCCTAACGATTTACCTGCCGCATATGAGGGTGCCCCAGTGGCACCCTTTCTTTGTTCTTACCCTTCACCCTTCATCTCTGAACCATGAAAATATTATTTTCGACTCCTCGAATTTCAATTATCAATGCTGATGAAGTCCATCCCTATCATTTTGCTCAGCGGCTTGGCCGAGACAGCATTGCTGTCCTTCCCTATCGCTACAACCGCAGCCGTGGCGGTGCGGTCGAAGTATTGGTTCGCAAGCAAGCAATGCCTCAGTTTCCTGGCTCTCCCCTTCAGCTTTCTCCTATTACTGGAAGCCTTGATAATCCCGATCTTAATAAGCAAGACATTGCCATTGTTGAGCTATGGGAAGAGGCTGGATATAAGGCTGATCGCTCAACGATGATCTCAATTGGTTCCTACATTGTCGGCACTCAAACTGATGAAGTCTGTTATTGCTTTGCGGTCAATTTGACAAACTCAGAGCAGTACACAGCTCCAGGTGACGGTACACATTACGAGTCTCTTGCCTCTAACGAGTGGGTGTCATTTGGTGATGCCAAACGCAATGCTCGTTACTCTGGCCTGATTTGCTGCCTTTCATTTCTTGAGCTTCGGCTTGGTTAATTTCTGCTGTTTATCTGCATTCCACTATGAGCAAGAAACCTGAATTTTTCATCCTGGCCATTAAAGCCGCTGAGGCCAACAAGCTCACGATCAAGTACCTGGGCCAAGATGGGCCAGTGACTCGACACGCCATTGAGCCGACAGCTCAGATGGTGGGAGCCTTTGCCCGAGTCAAAGAGGCGATCGTCACGATGGCCGGATTTGACCTGGGCTTTTGGGACTTGAAGGATTTCCGCATTTCTTCAATCGTTCCCAACCTGTCCAAGTACGGCAAGGAACTGATCGCCAACGACCCGTCTGCTGAGGCTGAGCTTGCATCTATCGAGTGCAAGATCCACACCCCAGTCAAGAAGGGCTACCCGTCGGTGTCGAGCACCGTAGAGATTCCCTGGGAAGTGGCCGAGGCCAACGACCCCCTTGTTCGAGCACTCGAAGACTTGATCGATGAAGCGATCAACAGTCTCAAGAAACCTGTTGAGCAAGAGGCAACACAGCTCAAGCTCAAAGTACTAGGGGCTGGTTCTGTGCGGCACCTAAAGGTAGTCGGCCCAGGTGAAATCAATGATGCCATTGATGTTCCCTCGGCTACCGAGGTCAACGTAGACGACTACGACTACGACCCAACTGACCTGCTCGACAACCGAGGCAACCCGCTCAATTCAACTGCACTGCCAATGCGTCAGCGCAAGTTGATACGAGAAGGCAAGGCCAAACCGAAGGTTCCCGTAGAAGCATGACCCTAACTATCAGTGAGGTGCTGGAGGCTCCCCCCCTGCGGCACCTTCCTGGCACCAGGGGGGAAATAGACCCAACCTGCCGTGAGGCCTTTGCCGTCCATTGTCAGGCCTACAACCTATTGCTTGAGTGCAATAGGTTTTTCTATGACCAGGCCGATAGCGATCGCTACTACGGCTTCAACGACAAAAACGACCTGACCTATTTTGCCGACATTGGCCCCTACGTCATGGGGCCAAAGGATCGGTTTCTATCTGCGGTCAAGGAACTGGCTCTATCTGCCGATGATCTGATCGCCATCATTGACGGTTGCAAAACCAAAGAAGATGAACCGATTACCACCCAGGTCATCGGTCAATTTGTAAATGAAATCTTGACCATGTTTGAAGGAGTCAAAGCAGCATGATTACCAAAGAAACTATCTTGCGGGAAGGTTATCAAGCCTTGCCGTTTTATGATTCTGTTCTGCAAATTTATTTGTCCGATCGCTGGGGGGACTTTTCCACCATCAAGGACATTTCAGATGCAGAGTGGGCCTGGAAATACGTCAAGAATTCCAACATTGCAAAGGAAGCTGGATTTACATCTGGCCCTTACCGAATCAAGGTGCAGCAGGCCGCAGACATTTTCTTTATTTATTCCGATGACATGGCTCTGTCCGGCATTAATGCAGAGCTGCAAGAGTTGTTTGCAAAGATCTCTGCTGGAGAACCGATAAACCTGGCCGACCTACTTTTGTTGGCCCCTCATCTTGCCAATTCTCGAATCCCTGCCCACCAGTTTTCGCCCGGTTTTGCTGTCTACAACAAGACGGACCTTCATCAAATTCAAGGCCATCTGGCCAATGCCATTCAGCAGTTAGTCATGCTCGAAGGCTATGCCACCGGAAAGCTGATGGGCATTAATCCTGTGCAGAAAGCTAATGCCCGACTGGCAAACGTTAGAGAGGCATTAGGTTACAGTAAACCGTGAAGTATCTTCTTATCTACGCAGCAAAATTACACACTGGAAAAACAAGACCATCATTCTTGGTGGTCAGTGCTGCATCCTGCAATGACGCGATGGAAAAGCTAATTGAAAAAGAAGGAGAATTGCCCACAATTTACGAATGTCGTGTATCAAAAGGCATTGATTCTGCAACCTATTTTGAAAGGTTCTGCCGAGACATTTTACAGTCTCCATTATCAAACTTTAGTCCAATTCGTTTACCTATACAACGGAGGTACTGAACGTGGTTACTCAGCAATCTATAGATGAAATTGCGATGAGACTTCATCGCTTTAAGACTGGTGAGCGTCCACACATCCAGTCATCTTTTCACTGTGGCACATCTCATTGCCTAGCCGGTGATAAATGCGTGGATGATTTTTGTGAGCATAAGGGAATTACCCTTGAAGATTTTCATGCAGAATATCTGCCTTATTTTATGCCTGATACTTCAGACGACGAAGATACTTGTGTCGGAAGTATCGAAGATGTGCTTGATATAGACGATGAATTTTATGTATTTCTGAGAGATGGTTCCTCTGCACTTGGCAGTGAAATTGAATGGAACTATGCCAGGACTGTATGGGATCTGTCTTTTGATGAAAGCTGTTCTCTTTTTACCGGCTCTCTCAAATTAGATGAGATGATTCAAGCCCTCAAGGAAATTGCTGCGCATCACGGCCTGACTGTCCCTGACTACCTATAGTTCTCTAGTTGTAACTGGCTGCTATAATCTTGGAAGTAGACCGAGATTATAGAAATGGCAGTTGTTCAGGACGGATTGGACCAAGAAGACTTAAGGCTAGTGCCTGCCATCGGGCGGAGGTTGCCCAGGGTTACATCAATCCTGGGCTTTAACCCGAAAGGCAATAACGATGGCCTCATGAAATGGCGCAAGGAGTGGCGGGAAAAGAACCCCGACATCGTTGCCCGGTGCGAAGCTGAGGGAATCGACCCCGACAAGTTCCACGCATGGCGGGGCACCCAGGTTCACTCCTGCCTGGAAGCGGCCATGAAGGGCGAGGTTGCCGACATTGCCAGTCATGACTGGATTGCTCCGTTCTGGCGCAGGCTCGAAACGATCGTCCCCGACTTGCGATCGCCCATCTGGTCAGAGGGGCCGATCGACGGCGCAGGCTTTGACTGGCCTGCCGATGTGGATTTCTCATTTCACCGTGAGCTGGCCGACGGGACCAGTGAGAAACACTATCACATCTGGAATGAGGAGCACGGGTACGTAGGCACCCCGGACAACATCTGCACGTTCGGCACGATGTTCAAGCGGCTGACGCTGTTTGACCTGAAGACTTGCGAGGGTCTGTACTCTAGTCGTTCACCCAGCTCTGGAGGCAAGAACCCCAGCGGCTACTACAAATACGTCAAGACCATGAAGCAGCTGGCCCTGTATGACATGGGTTTTGCTGAGCGCACCCCCAGCCTGAACATTCAGCAGTGGGGCATTATCGTCCTCAGCGAGAGGCAGGAAAGCCCCCAAATCTTTCTGACTCACAACCCTATTCAGATGGATAAGTTCAGGGTCAGGGCAGTCGAGCAGGTTCATCTATTTCGACAGCACCACCCGCAGCTTTATCCTGCTGCTGCTTGATTTTCCTTTTTACAGCAACAGTATTTTCTACCTTGCCCCTCCGGGGCAGGGTAGTTATTTCCACCCAGAGTTTTCAATTTGTAAACCCTAGATCACTCGTGAAACTATGGATATTTCCCAAAGACGACTACAGACTATCGTTCTTGAAGATTCGGACATGGCCCATCTGTCCGTCAACGCCCTGGTTATCTCACTGGCCGACGCCGATCGCACCCTACTGCGGATAGAGTTCGATGAGCTAAGCCCTCAGCGCAGGCTGGTTATGGCCTCTGTCCTTGCCACTATGTCGGAAAGGTTGAGAGAGTCTGTAAGCCTGAACGTGGCTCCGCAGGATCACGGACAGGCAGCCTAGCCTTACAGATTCTTTGCAGAACAAAGGGGATCTTGTTTATTCAAGATCCCCTTTTTTTGTCATCATTATGAGAGCATTTTTCACACTACTCGATGACAAATATTAACTTACTTTATTCCGGTGATTTACTTTCGATCGATATTGGGTATGTCGACGGGTTAAAGTCTCTTGCGTCCCATCTGGCTTACTTCAGATTGATGCAAAGACAGGTGGGTTATTATTCAAACCTGACGGTTATTGCTAACAATCGTAAATTTTTATTGACCTATGACCCCCTAGATCCAGCCCCCTTCCATTCATAATTTTGCGGCATTAGGCCGCATATCCATTTGACCCAGCGCTGATCATGATTGCCCTCTTCGTCGCACTCCAACCATGCTGCGAGGAGGGCAGTTTCTAGTTCAAGCTCTGGCGTGTATCGACCACACCGCATCTCCTGCAAACGTTCCTTGGCCTCTTCTTCGGATAACATGCCCTTTGCCATGCTCTCCCCATCTTTGGGGAGAATTTGCAGCATCTTGACTAGCTCGGCCTCTACCTCCTCGTAGGTTCTGCCGCCTTCTCTGGCCATGTTCCGGTGCAGCTGCTTCTCTATCTCGACTCCGAGCAGCGATCGCTTCCCGGCGGCAACGGTTGCACCATCCTCCTTTAGGATGAGATCGATCAACCCCTCTCTGGAGAGGGGTTCTGACTCCCCCGGCATAATCGGTTCCAGTGCCCGTCTTAGGTTTTCGTAAGCGGCCAGTGGGATCGATTCTTTCTTAGGGGTCCGGCTTGGATCGAGTAGAGCTGCAAGCGTTGACCGGCTCATGCCAATGGCTACTGCCA
This sequence comes from Nodosilinea nodulosa PCC 7104, assembly GCF_000309385.1. Lineage (GTDB taxonomy): Bacteria > Cyanobacteriota > Cyanobacteriia > Phormidesmidales > Phormidesmidaceae > Nodosilinea > Nodosilinea nodulosa. Next base: position 705,866 of record NZ_JH976538.1, on the reverse strand, counting down.
ATTCTTCCTGGGTCATTTCTTGCGGGTCGGGCATGGCCCGCTTCAAAGCGATTACGAATGTCTTGATGCCGTCTTTCGACGTTGAGACAGCCCTGAACCTGGCAGCCAATGCCGCAATCTCGGAACTACCCACACTTACCATCTACCTCAGTTAAAACTAAAGAATAGCAGAATGAACCCCTATGGACTATTTCTATAGACAGATATCGTAATTTTGGCTTAATGGGTTCTAGGTCTATAGCGTGAGACTATGATCGTAGAGCCATCTGTCCTATGATGTTAAGACAGTTGTAATTGACAACGGTGCCACCATGAAACAACAAAGGCACCCGGCTCCCGGCCTATGTTTGGCGACAATCCGGGAACCGGGAAATGTACTTTTGAGAATCACATTACAACAGGTAAGCTCGGGGGCGCAATATGCGTGAAGGTACGGTTTCCTCTCCGGTCCCGATGCCACCGGACCCACCCCAGACTGTTCACTTCCGCTGGTCCTCCACGAGAGTCATCAAGGGCAAGCCCTTGAAGTTCCCCGAGGAACTGGCCGAGCCTGCAAATTGGTCTACCGAGTATACCGACATTTTCACCCTGGCCGAACACCACCAGGCGGGCTACACCTGGATGCCAGGGTTGCTCGACGGCGGAGCTAAGCGTAAGGCAAGGGAATATTGCAATCATCTTGATTGTCTTGCCATTGATGTTGACAACACTCGATACATCCTTGATTCCGAAGGTAAGCGCATAAAAGATGAGAATGACAAATATCTCACCGAATACTCTGGGGAGTTAACCCTAGAGAATGCGATCGCCCACCCCTTTATAAGAAGACATGCGGCACTCATTCAAGAGAGTGCCAGCAGCAAGCCTGACTATAACAAATTTAGGATTGTCTTTGTACTGCCTCGGCCCATTGAAGGCTTTGAGAATATATCTCTTGCCTATCAATATCTCCATACTCTATTCCCTGGCCCTGACCCGAGTTGTAAAAACTCAGACCGTGTATTTTACGGTGCTGAGGGTAGAACTCCTTATTACATCAATCCCTATTCAAGGTTGGACGAATCGTTCTTTGAGGGCTTTAGAGCCTTTCAGAAAAAGGAGTTCAACCGAATCAGGGCTGTAGAGAACAGGGCAAGGGAAGCCGCAAAACGGTTTGAAGGCAAGGGAAACCTAAGTCCTGAAGAACTGGCTAGGCTTATGGCCCCCTACTTTCCCGCCAGGGGTAAACCGGGTAGTGGCACCTACCCGGATTGCCAACGCCTGCTAGCTGGCCTGGTCCACACCTTTGGTGTGCAGAAGGCCATTGATATTGCCCAGGGTTCTCCCCTGGCTCAACCAGCCGAAGATTGGCATCTTCAAAAAAGAGCTGAGAGCCTAGCAAAAAATCCACCAGCTAGGCCCTGTAATTTTGGGACAGTGGTATGGATTGCAAAGCAGTATGGCTTTACATTTCCCAGCCCTGGCCACGGCTCAAAAAAAGAGCTGGCCCCAGCTACCAAAAAATCTGCCAAATCGTCAGGTAAAAACGTCGCATCTGATTCTAAGTCTATAGAATCAGACTGGACTGCTGACAATTGGAATGCTCCGATCGTGATTGGAAATTGTCTCTACCGACGAAAAACCAAAATTTCCAACTTTCGGATCGAGGTAGTTGGGGCGGCAATTCCTGGCCCAGAAGACAGGCAGGATTTAGGCTGTCCTTACTGGGTCAGGGTACATCTTGAAAAGGGCAAGCCCTTTGAAGGTATGCTTACTCCGGCTGACATGGCGACCATTAAAGATCTGATTGCTGCAATCCATCGGTTCCCTGACGCAAGACCACCCATCTCATTTACCGGGGAACGGGTGGACCTGCTCACCCATATTGCTGAGCAAGCCGACGGGGTAGATTTCACGACGCAGCCTGCCAAGAACATTGCCAAACGGTACGGCAAGCAGGTAGACGGAGGCTGGATCTTCCCGGCTCCGGCTCCTGAATTTTGCTCACCCAATTGGTTCTATCAGGGCGTTAAGCCTGATAACTACCTGGGCTTCAGGGCACAAAAGCCCGGTGCACTCAAGCACTTTCTAGACGCCCTGGCCCCAGCCGTGAGCGATCGCTACTTCATGCAGCTGATCTTTATGCTCGGCTTCACCCTAGCTGCCACACACCGGGACGAAATACTATCGGTCCACGGCAGCTTTCCGCTGCTCAACCCGTTCGGCGGCATCGGCAGCGGCAAAAGCTATGCGGCCATGATCTGCTCTCGGTTGCTCGGCCATGAGCCAAAGTCACCGGAGACAGAGGCCCAGCTGCTTGACCTGCTGGACATTGCCACCAACCTGCCCCTATTCTTTGACGACCCAGTTTCCAACCGGACCGAGAAGAAGATGCTCAGGTTTGACTTTCACGACCTGAGCCGCAGGGCATTTGGTGGTGCCAAAGGAGGCAACGCCAAGAACACGAATCGCCGGATTACCCGGTCTATCTCTATCTGCACTAACCCCAAGCTGGGCACTGATGACGATGCAACCAACGCCAGATTCCTCAACCTTAACTTTAGGCTAGAGGATCGGCCTGACCAGCTGATCGACCTGTCTGATCTGGCCCCCCTGGTCGATGACCTATCGGCCAGTTTCTTCGAGTTCGTAAACATTCCATTTGACCTGGCCGGTATCACCCGCTGGCGAGAAGTCATCCAAGAGATGAACGTAGACCGTCGCACGGTTAAGGGCATAGCGATCGTCGCCTATGCCACCGAACAGGTTATGAGGCATATCCTCGGAACCGAAGAGATGGCCCCCCTGGAAGCCTATCTCTTTGACGAGGTAGTACCGACCCAGGTAGAGGGCCATCTTGATCTAGACCCACTCAACCTGCTCGATGACTGGCTTACCCATGCAATCGGGCAGGGCAAGGCTGGCCCCTGGAATCTGATGATCACCCCCAGGACACAGCCCGATTCTGTGGCCATCCCCAGCACGGTCTTTGACGAAATTGTTGCAGCGAACGGGCACCTGTTCGACCGTGCTCAGTTCAAACAGATCGTCAAAGCCGTACAAGGGGGGCGTACAAACGTGTCTGTACGGTACGTGATGAGTCAAGATGTATGGCGTAAGTACGTCCAATCTGACTCGCCAGAACCGTCCATCAGTACGCTGCTGGGCCGGAAGCATAGCCGTACAACTAAGTCCTATGTACTGCCCAAAGAAGTTCTGCCCCTCGCCTTTGAATCTATCCAAAACGCTTTATCCATAAGGGATACAAGCGATTGAAGCCAACCTTCCCCTTGCACAAACCGGGCAACTCAGCCCGGTTTTTTTTGGCCCGGAAATCCCTTTGGTTGCACCTGAAACCCTTGATATCACTGGCTTTCAGAAACGGTGCAACCCGTGCAACCCTGTGCAACTTTCAATCGGTTGCACCGGAAACCCTTGTACGGCAAAGGTTTGAACCCTCTATATATATAGTGCAACCAAAAAACAAAATTATATATAGGGACTTTTCAATGACATACCGTACACCGTACGTGTACGGGTGTACGGGTAGATCTAACGTTTCCCCTAATAGTTAAAAACGAGAGAATTGTGGTTGCACGGTTGCACCATGGCTGAAAGGCAGACAGCGCAAGCCTTTCAGGTGTTACCCTGCTCAGATGCACGGGTTGCACCAATCTCAAGAAATCTCGCGCTAAATCCCTAAAGTGCTTGTAGGCCAAGGCTTTTAGGTGCAACCCAGCCGTGCAACCCAAACGGTTGCACCAGCCTCTAGCCCAGTTACAACTAAAGATGTAGACTAGGAATATGGAACTTGCTGAAGCTCGAAGAAACAATTTGGGCCGGATAGCTGGCTACTGGCAGTCGAGCGACTGCCTCCCGTTGCCGAGGGCATTTTATGGGGGGCAGGCGATGTACTCCCATGACGTTCTGATCTGGCTCAGATGGGACGACGGCAGCAAAGGCTTTTACGTTTCTAGCTACGACCACGAAATTAACCAGTGGGAGATCTATAAGCCCGTTGCCCCAGCCCATTCCTTTGGCCCCTACAGGGGCTTTGAAGTTTTGGCCTGGGCCAGTATCCATGCGGCCATGCCCCGGAACCCTGTGGCCCAGATTGCAGCTATCTGGGAATACCCCAGCGAGAAGCTGCCCAGGACAAACGACAGGCTCATCCTATGGGTTGATTGGCCCGATCATGATGAATCCCTAGTCGAGGGAACGTACTGCCCTCAGAGGGGCTTTCAGATGCGGCCTGGGCCTGTCAATGTTTTGGCCTGGGCCAGGGTGCTCCCTCCCCGGCTATCGACTGCGTAAGCCATGGCTCTGTGCCCTGCTACGCTACCTCGCGCCTACCTTGCCTACCTTTGCCAACTCTATAGAACTAGACCCATGACTAAATCTCTGCCTCACGATCCTGCTTTTGTTGTTCCCGACGGTCAGCGTGATTACGCCCCTGGCCTAACGGCCCAGGAGTATGCGGCCATTCATCTCCGGGTTCCGGCCAGTGGCACTCCCTGGCTCGATGAGATGATCCGCGCAGCTAATCACCGGGATGCCCGCTATGCGTCACTGGCCGCTTTCAACATGCCTGGGTTTGTCACCCGTGACCTGACCCAGCAAACTGACCAGATTGCATCCGAACTCAACTACTCCATGAACGAATCCTTTAACGCGCAGGACTAGCTATGTCGCCTGAAGAAGCACCAAGCCTTGTTGGACTCTACGGCAAATACCTGCTGAGCAAAGCTGATGGAACTCCCCTGGACCCACGGGCCAGATATTTTGTTCTTCGCTATGACGCACATGCAGAGCATGGCCACCAAAGTCGGCTGGCCCTCAATGCCTATGCCGTTCAGATGCAGGACATCATGCCCGAGCTGAGCCAACAGCTGCTCAATCAAATTGTCGATGAGGCTGAAGAGTCTTATCGACTTAACCACCCCGACAACTCTACCCCCGGTGATAACCATGAATGAAGCCGATCGCTATTCCTATTACCAAGGTGCTCAGTCAGTTAGAAAGAATGCCGCCATTACTGGCCAGGTCGTACCTGATTCATCCAGCTTTTCTGTTATTCAACCTGACTACACAGCAGCGTTTGGATATTTAAGCGCTCTAACTATGGCTGCCTACGCATCTAAGGATGCTCAAGATCGACAGCAATATCTAGAAAAAGCTGCCGACTTAATTCACAAGATCAATGCAACTTGCGTTTTTACAACCGAAAATCCTTCTTCTATTTAAGCCATGTGGGAAACTTACACCGTCAATAACATTTGGCATATTCGTGATTTGAAGCAGCAAACGAAACGGGGAAACCCTAGGCGGATTGGCCCTGTTCGACTCAAAGGCATCAACTATGGCGATCGCGCCTCTGAGAAATGCCGAGAATTAAACCAGCGAGATTATGGATTGCCCTATGAAAAGATCGGTAATTCTGTCTACCTCAAAGGTGAGTACATTGGAGAGGCCGATCAGATAATTATTAATACTGTCATTGGTAGGCAGATCAGAATCAAGCCGACCGAAGAACAAGAGGCGGCAGCCAGGACCAGAGCTATCAACTATCTTGCCTATATCCCCTCCAAAGACGAAGACTATTGCCCTTCCAATGGTACTGAAGGCGAAATTTTCCAGGGGCATTGGTGCGCTAAATGCGCCAGAGATAGCTTTCACGAAACCGGGGATTCTTGCCCAATTCTTATGCACCATCTCTCCGGTGGTGAATACCTTGAACAAAGCATGAACTACTGGCGAATGACTCCCAAGGGGCCGGTCTGTCTTGCTTGGTTGCCGCCCCTGCCCGAACGGCAAAATCCGTCGATCATCCCCACAGCCCCCGGCCAGCTTGCATTAATTGATTAGTTCATCCCTGCCCCTCCGGGGCAGGTTTGTCATCTTCTACCACGGAGTTTATCTATGGATGCCTTGAGCCAATTGAACGATCTATCTGCCAATCCTGAAGCAAGGCGTTACTACGAAATGTACCAACTTCAGTTGGCTTACTCTGCGGCCCTTACTCGGGCCATTGAGCTGCACTGCTCGGGTGAGCCTGTGCCCCCCGATCTTCTGCACATGGCCCCTCGCATTTCTGCAAAGCTCAATGATCGACTCAGCCAAATTCAATTACTTCAAGTTTAACTATGGACCCACTTGTTACCATTCATGACTTGCTAGAAGCAATGGCCCGCAATGATAGAGAGGCCGTTGACGAGCATCTTGATGCCATTAAAGAATGGAATCAAAAGCAAGGTTTTCTTCCAGCCTTTCCTAAAGATCATCGTATCAATGCGTTTCTTGTGACTCGAACTTTAGCGCCATGACTACTCAACTCGATCGCTTTGCCTTAAGTGAATGGGAAGTTTTAGACCAGCTCAAAGAACTTTCTCAGCAACAATCATTTCGCAACGCATTCTTGACACTTTGCGACCAAAAGCCTTTACTCCTGACGGATATACTTCTGGAATCCGAATCCTTGCCTGAGCTTGAAAAGCTTCATGAAATATACATCAAAAATAAGAAGGATCAAATCAGGAGTGAGCTAACCCTACAACTTACTCCTGTTGTAGAAAAGGATCTACGCAAGGAGAGAATCAAGGCTTTCTCTGAAACACTTTCTATTAAACCTGCCCAAGCAAAAGCGATTATCGAATTTTTGCAATCAGCTAAAGGATTATTTGGTAATGCCTAAAAAAGCCACGACCGCTGTTCTAGAGTCTCCATCAGAATCCCTGGATCTTGATCCAGGGATCTACATTGAAATTGTTCGCGCTGACTTTCTCGACGTTCTTACCAGGGCCAAGCACTTCATTGATAAGAAGTCTTCCCGCCCGGTAATGCACGAAATTGTCATAACGATTGAGGATACATGTTGCTCCATTTTTGCAAGCAACGAAATATCGTCAATTGCGATCGAAACCACTGTCATTAGCTCCACGGCTCCTTGCAAATTTACCATTCCTGTTCTGGCGATTGATATCCTTAATCAGCTCAAGGACTCAGTTGTGACCCTCAAAGTTGAAAACCATGAGGTAACAATTAAGGGTACAAATCAGCAAGGCTCTACCCGAGGCCTGGACCCCGAGGATTATCCCTATATTCCAGCTATTGAATCCGATCAATTTATCGCCTTGCCGACCAAGGATTTTATTGCGATTCTTGATCGGGTCAATCCGTTTTCTAGCAGGGATGAATCCAAACAAGTCTTGACTGGAGTTCATCTAAACAAGGAGATGGCTGCAACCGATGGGCATCGTCTTTCTGTAGTCACTTTTGATGAGGAAGTCAGGGAACATTTAACCTGGCCGATGACTATTCCGTATAAGTTCCTGACCACTTTCAAGCAGGTTGCTCAAGGTTCTGAGACAACCCAGATTGAATGGGCCGAGCACTCTTCCTACGTCACATTCAAACTTCCAGATCTAAAAACTACGCTAACGTCTCGGGTGCTAGAAGGGCAGTACCCTAACTATCCCCAACTTGTTCCAAAGAAGTTTGCCTATGAACTTGAGTTTGATCGACAAAAACTTTTGGAAGCTCTTGAGTATGCCAAGCTCATTGCCGCACATAAAAACGATGTGGTTGAGTTCAACTTCTCCGGCGAAACTTTGATCATCAAAGCTGAAGCTGCTGAAGTAGCCAGCGCATCTACCGATACCGGGCTGCCATGCTCCCACATTGGCATAGAGAAAATGGGCTTCAATGTGAACTATCTCATTGAACCGCTCAAAGTTTCAAACTCGCCAAAGGTGACTATCAAGCTCAATGTGGCGACATCTCCTGTCATCTTTCAGTTTTTGACTGAACAGAACTTTCTCTATCTGGTCATGCCGATACAGATTCGTGAATAGACCAAAAAAAAGGCTGGCAATCGTTACGTTGCCAGCCCCGTTTGACACATACATGCCAACACGCTTTATCTCTATTGATAATACCATGCAGCAACTTAAATTGGATTCTACTATTGAGCAAAAAGATCTGTCTTCTCTGATCGAATTTGTCACTCAGCTTCGTCGTGGGAATGTAGAGCTATCTGAAATTCCTGAATGGTGGGAATGGTTCTACGAGAACTATGAAACCCTTAAAGCTGAGCTTATGGGTCGCGCCTGGACCGTCAAGAAGATTTGCAAAACCTTTCACCTTTTCCCTAGGTCTGGGGAAAAGAAAGTCTACTTTGTCAAAACTGCCCTTGGCAACCTGGCCATAAAGTTTATTCCATCTGATGGTTCTAATCAGTTCATCACATTTTCAGGGGTTGGCCCCCGTCATGAAATTGTGGCTGAGCAGAGACAGGCCTATAGGTGGACCCAGGACCACCTGACCGGCCTAGCCGCTGCCTATGAGCAACGCAAGGCTGACCACATAGCCGAGCTGAAGGCCTATACTGCCCGTCTCAACGACCCTCAGACCATTGACGACTACTTAGAGCTTCGTCGGGTCAAAGGCTTGTCTGCTGACCAGCAAGAAACTCTTGAGAGACTGGTAGCTGAGCGCACCCGATCCCAGCGGATCAGTGAACGTGCCTCGCGCCTGGAGATTGGCACTGATGCCTTAGAAGGCAAACAGTGGACGATCGATAAGGAGTGGCACACCAAAGAGCTGCGAGATATTTGGGTTGCTCGATTGGACGATCGGGTTGAGCCAGATGCTTTCAAGCAGCTCAAGGCCCGTGCCAAGGCTCACGACGGGTATTACTCCCGGTGGAGCAAAGGCTTTGTCTTTTACGACGAGGCCAAGGCCAAGGAGTTCATTGAGATTGACCAAGGCAACGGGGAGGAGACTGCCGAGCAGTTTGCCGAGAAACGCCAGCTCAATGCCATCCACCACCTACAAGCCCTGGCCGAGTCGATCCGTTCTGGTGCCCAGGACTGGATCGACCAGGACCACCTGGTTAACACGGCCCGCCGCGCCCGCATCTATGAATCGTGCCTGAGCGATCGCCACTATCAGATCCAGATTGCCGACACGCTGGAGGCCATCTGCGACCGACTAGCCCAGGGTGGCCTACAGTGGCTTGACCGGGTACGGTTTGGCTCTGAGGTTCACCAACTCTTTGCCCTGTTCCGTGATGCCCGGTGGCGGCGGGCACAGGCCGAGAGTCGGTCCCATGCCGACGCAGTGGCCCAGCCTTTTTGCGAGGCTGATGTAGAGTACGTCCAGTTTCCCTACCCGTCTATCAGCCGGGACTGGCTGAACAACCTCTACAACAACCTGACCAGACAGGCCGGTTTCCATCGCGCCTACGAACGGCTGCACAAGCAGTACAACTACACCAAGTCTCCCTATCTGATCTTCCAGAACAAGGGTAAGGACTGGGATGCCCTGGAGAAGTTTGCGGCCTGCCCCGAGTGGAAGCGGCGCAACCATTCTGCCCGGTGGGCCTGGGAGTCGATCCATGATGCCATGCTGCCGATCAAGCGCCTTGAGCGCATGGAGATTGGCACCGTCTACGAACTCAAGCAGGCCTGCCGTGAGTTTCTGGAGGTACTTGCCGCCAAGCCCGAGCTTGACCCGGCCACCCGGTTAGAGCTGAGCCTGGTCGGCGCTAATCGCAAGTGGACCGACTTTTACCCAACCAAAGAGCACATTGCCCAAGAATACCTTGAGGGCTTGAGCTTCGAGGGTAAGCGTGTGCTCGAACCCCAGGCCGGAACCGGGCGGCTGGCCGAGGTGATTCAGGATGGCGATCCAGCTTACCTGATGTGCGTTGAGGTTGCCGACACCCAGGCCGAGATTCTACGGCTCAAGGGCTTTGAGGTAATGAAGGCTAACTTTCTCTACCTCACCCCCGACGACCTGGGCACCTATGACCTGATCGTGAGCAACCCGCCATTCGGGAAGAACAACAACCAGGCCCAAGTTCACGCTGAGAAGTCAGTTCAATTTCTGGTCCCCGGTGGGCAGCTGGCGATCTTCTCTCTCAAGGGAGTAAGCCTGCTCACGATGGACATGGAGCTTTGCACCCATGAGGAGGTAGAGCACGGTTGGGCCGAGGGAACCTCTGTTAGTGGCATTTTCCAAGTATTCCAAAAATCAGTTAACGCCTAGGAGGAAGACTTTATGGCACAAACTGAAATTAATCTTGGCGACGAATTTGGACGCTGGGAAGTTGTTGGCCCTAGATTTAAGAAAGGCAAGCATTGGTATCGACTTTGTAAGTGCAAATGTGAAATTATAAAACCAGTTCGAGAGTCGCGCCTTCTTTCTGGGGAAACCAGCCAATGTAGTGATTGCGCTCACACTACACATGGAAAGTGTTACACCAGGGTTTACTGCATCTGGTACACCATGATCCAGCGATGCACCAATCCTAAAGCCAAAAAATACTCAAACTATGGAGGTCGAGGCATTACCGTCTGTAATAAGTGGAAAACCTTTGAGGGATTCTACCAGGACATGGGTGATCCTCCAACTGACAAGCACACCTTAGATAGGAAGAATAACGATCTTGGCTATTCCAAAGGAAACTGTAGATGGGCTACACCCATTGAACAGGGCAGGAATACCCGACGCAACCGAATGATTACCTACCAAGGCCAAACAAAATGTATTGCAGAGTGGGCCAGTATCACAAAAATAAACGAGAGGACGATTCACAATCGGATCTATCGGTCTGGCTGGCCTGTAGAACGTGCCCTTACTGAGCCACCCAAAAGCCGCTCTCATGACAACTGAGGTATCTGGAGTTTTCCAGGTATGGCGTAAGCGCAGCCTAGATTAACTTTCACTGTAGTATCGTGCCCCCACAGGGGGGCTTGCACCATCATGATTCAGAAATACGATCACATTGTTGTCACTACTATCAATAACGACACAAACGAGCATTTCATAAGAGCACAAGAAAATAAACCCATGGATGGTAAAGAGCTTCTTTCATACCTTGGCTCTGATGCTTTTTTCTTTGTCTGTAAACTGACAAACCATACAGTAGCTTATCGCTCTTGCAACGTAGCTAAGATCGAATATCTTGGCGTTGTCGAACGTGACCTTGACTAAAGGGTTTACCCTTTTCTTCTAGCGTTATAGAATTAGAACACAGTTGTAATTTAGGAGAATTATTGTGAGCGACAAAATTGTGATGGCTTTTGATATTCCTTTTAACGACATTTTGAAAGACGGAATCTATGACATGTTAACCAAAACTGGGTACACGCCAGAGATAATGCCCGATGAAAGCATTAGGAATTTTGTTATTCAAAATTGCGGTGAACTTTCTATTGCTGCCAACAAAGAAGTATCTAATGTCATTGATACGTCTATAGAGCAAGTCAAGAAAGCTGCGGCTTCTGCAATTATGTTCAAGATTTATATTGCCATGCGGCAAACCGAGATGAGCCAGCAGGAATTTCAGTATTACAAAGATGTTCTCAATGACATCTCTATAGACGAATTTCAAGACTGGGCCAACACTATTTTTGCCGAAGAAAAAATAGGATAAAGCCTATGCAGGAAATAAAGCAGCCTAGCAGCATCTCACCGGATGCCCTAGCTTTCCTCGAAGAAGCAATGATTCAATTGCTTCGTGAAAGTCAGATCAGCCCTCAATCTCCTGCTGAGATTTCAGCATTTTTTAAGGAGAATACTACTCAGGTTGTAGCAAAGGCTCAGGCCCTTCAGTGGGAAGCATTCAACAAGGCCAAAGACGATCGCGTTTGGCCTATTCTTTCTAGCCTTATTTGCAATCGAGTCTATCATCAGGCCCGAGCCGCTGGAGAGATTCAGCAAATGCACAGGCAAGAAAAATCTATTCTCCGTGAACACGACATCAAGCAAGCACAAGAGGAACTAAGGCTCTATGAAGATCGTTTTTGATTTTATCGAAGCAACCTTGCCAACCGATCCTATCGAACGGGAAAAGCAAGTTCAAGCAACCATTCTCTACGTTTCTCAGAAATATCCAATTCTAGAATGTTTGCAACTTGCCGATACAGTCAGTGTTAATGATGCTAATGAAGTAGAGGTTTGCAAGGTATATAAAGATGAAACTTGATCTTAGATCCCACGGGTTTGTTGAGGTTGAGGCCAATGTTTTTGCGCAGGTAATTAACATAAAAATTACCAGAGCAAGACATGGCTCAGGTAGAGTTGCGAAGTCTTTTGCTCTACCTAATACTTCCCTCAATTATCAAAGGCTTCACAATCTTTGCGTTAAAGTGAGCGGGCAAGATAAGGCTACTGATCCCATGAATCCTTTATTCATTGGTCCTACCACTTACACGATCAGAGAGCATTTCAACCGAGAACATTTTTACGCTTACCGCATATTTATTCCTTTTCCCGACAACAGACCGATTCCTTATGACGTTTACTACTACTAATCAAATGGCCATTATCCAGAAGCAAGAACTTATCATTCCCGATCTTCCTGGTATTGATGAAATTGCTAGAGCTATTCAGGAAGGATTAAACACAACTGAAAACTTTCCACCTACAGGATGTGGATTTGTTTACGTCAAGATCTTCTACTCCCATCCAGATTACTTGGAAGACGAAGAGATTCAGCGCATTTACAAGCGGCAAATGCTAGTCCATCTTATGCCAAAGATTGAGCTAGCAAGTCAGATTGCTGGTAAGCGCTACATGGTCAAAGCATCAAGCGTGAAGCACGCAATCTATATTGGCATGGACAATAACACAGGTCGAGAATTGGCCCAGGGTGAAGCGGTGGCTACCAACCTTAAGGCCATCGGCATTAGAGCTGCAATGATTCCTGTAGGTGATTAACTGGCTGTTGTCGATGAGTGATCAATTGAACTACGTTGTTAGCCTTTCAAATGGTTGGACTCTTTTTACCACTACAGAGAGTCTTGTTCACGCTACTCATATTGCCGACCGCATGTATCCCGATCGCCATTCGCCAGGATGGCCATCGGGTCTTTACATGAAGAAATACCTTTACTTTGGAGAAACATTAGATGGTTGATTATGGAATGGTCCCAACGTCTCGGCGCAAGAAAGAAAAAACCTATTTGTATGTTTGGCTTGCCCGAGTGACAGAGGCAAAAGATGAATACCACTGGGACTGGGCTAAAGCTATCAATCATGTTGTGACTAAGATTGATAATCCGTTAGTCAATTCCGCTGCTCGCTCTACAAGGGCCAGTGCAGTTTCCCTTTGCGGTCAGCCTGCCTACTATACGCCAGTTAGCAAAAGACCTTGCTCTTTTCAGTGGGGAAACTATCAATCAGGCTATGGTAAATCATGCCCTGAATGTCTAAGAGTTTGTCGGGAAAACAGAATCTTTGGCACTGATATTCTGTCCTTCTACTCACCTTCGTTGCTGAAGGAATTGAAGGATGACTAGCTCTACTAACTTTGATTTAATCTACATGATCGGCCCTGACTTTCGACTCAAGAAACAGGACCGATTCTATCCAGTTGATGCAGAAAGCGGCTGGTTGCGAAAGGAGATTTATCTTTCAAAGGATCTAGCCGATAGAACCTGTGAGATGTTGAACGCTCAACATATCCGACCCGTTTACTTTGTCTATCCATTTAGTCTCGCGCCTTATGGAAACCACCACGATTCACTATCCTCTTTGGAAGAAAGCAGCGATTGAAGAGAAGCTTGACTTTTTTGCCAAGAAAGCTAAGCGCTACAAGCTGCAACCGCCCCAGATTATCTGGCTCAAGGAAACCTTCTTTGAAAAGCTCTACAACGCCAATGGCTCTCACATTGCCACCGTTGAGATGGGCACCGCCGAGCTGACCTATGAGCCGATCAAGGCTCCCGATGGTTGGCGCTTTGCTGCACTCATCGAGCGCACTGAGGCCGGAAACCTGCTTTCCGGCCCACTGAGCGATCGCCTTGGGTATCTCCGGGAACAGCAATACTTCAAGTGTGAGCACTGCTATACAGCCCGCAACCGCAAGCAATACTTTGTTCTGCTCGACAACAAAGACCGTTCCAAAATGGTTGGGTCTAGTTGCCTCAAAGACTTCCTAGGCCATGACCCAGCAGAAGCTCTACTCAACATGCAGATCCTCCAATGGCTCAAAGAGCCTGATGAGGAAGGCGACTGGGGAGAGGCCCCAGGAGCAACCTGGTTGGCCGCTGACTTCCTCAAGGTTGCAGCACTCACCATGGCCTTTGTCCGTCGGTTCGGCTTCCGTGCGGCCCGTCAGTGCTCAGAGCTGGAAACTCCTACCTACATCCTGATCAATGACCAGCTGTTTAATCACAGGCTGGCCGACGAAGACAAGATCCAGCCGACCCCCGAGGAAGAGGGGTTTGCTGAAATCATTCTGCAACGCTGGTTAGATGTCTCTGAGCGCATCAGAGGCGACCTGGCCCACGCCGATGAATGGGAGTATCGAAAGCATCTCTTTGCCGTCAATCGCCTGATTACGCCTCAGCCCCGCCAAATGGCTGTAGCTGTTGGAATGCTGGCCCGTGAGTACAAGGCGATCGCCAACGAACGGGCAGGGGACAATCAGGAGTCAAATTTCATTGGGGTGCCCAATGAGAAGATTGATATTGACGTAGTGATAACCCACATCAGCGTTGAACCCAATGGCATGTATGGACCCTACGAGATTATCAAGGGAGTCCAGGCCGGGACCGGCAATAAATGGGTCTGGTTCAACAAGGGCAAGATGCAGCAGTTCATCGAAGGCCCTTGCCGTATTCGCGCCACGGTCAAGGCTCACGCTGACGATACTCGCTGGGGCAAGCAGACCACCTTAATCCGAGTTAAGCGCCTGGACTGATTGTTACGATTCTAGAATTACTAAGTTGTAATTATAGAATCAGTCTGATATCGTAGAACAGTTAGCGCAAGCTAGCTTATCCAGACTGTTCCTATCTAACTTTTATCTTAGCCGCCCCTGGAAACCCAGGGGCTATACCACCATGACTATGAATCTTGTCGAAACCACCGAGACTGAAATCGCCTCCCCAGCAGTTTGCATTGTCAACAGCCCTGCCAGTCAAGTAATCGAAACGATCGTTGATGAAGCGATCGACTGTGTTCTGTCAGCCTACCCAGCTGATGGACTTGACTTTGACTCATTGAAGGTAAATCTTTGTGCCGTCATGGTGGCTCACCTGGGCCACTTGATGCCGTTATCCGAAGTAAAAACGCTTTTACATCTTAGAGAAGAAGATGTCTGATTCAATTATTTTGCAAGCGATGTCCGCTGCAAATCCTTATCCGACCAGCACTCATTCAGTAGCTCATGCACTCTGGCAAGACGGAGTAAAAAAATGCTTGGAACATCAGCTCCAGGCAGAGTCCCCCGACAGTTTCCTTGGTTCTTATCCAGAAAAACATCCAACCAGAGAAGGCTATATCTGGTGTCAAGACTGGATAAATAATCCAAACGGTGAATGCAAAGAGTTTTGTCAGTCCTGCAAAACAGAACTATTTATTCAAGGAGGAATGGGCGGAACAAATCTTTGTGGCCCGTGCTGTACGGGTGAGTCCGAAACTTTAGAAGAAATTGGCATAACGTGGTAATGGTCACAGATACTTTATTGGTTCAGCAATTAACTGAACGGGTTGAGTTTCTTGAAGCACTGGTTCAAGCCTTTGGCCTGCCTGTGGGCAAATGGGTCACACCAAATGAGGCTGTTGCTTTCTTTGGAAAGTCTCGCCGCCTAATCATGGAGGAGATTGAAGCGGCTGAGGCTAAACGTCTAGCCGGTCAAAAGTCTCTCTTGGTATACGGCATCCATTATCGCAATGATATGGCCGCTGACTCCACTCAAAATGCTTGGAAGATTAACATCTCTAAGTACGGTGAATTTCTCAAAATTCCACCAGAGGAGCGCTATTAATGCCTGAAGAGTTGAAGCGAACTAGGCAATGTAGAGGATGCCCTTGGCGAGTCGATGCCGATCCTTTCGATATTCCAGGCTATGACTTGGAAAAGCATAAAGGGCTTGAATCGACTATTGCTAAAGCTGATGACTTATACGGTCTAGATAGCAATCAACTCCGAGTCATGATCTGCCATGAACTCGAAGATGCTTATTGCCTGGGCTGGTTCATGAATCAGCTTGGCCCAGGCAATAACATTGCCTTGCGTAAAAGAGCCAGGGATATCACTAACATCAATCAAGTCACACTGATTGGTGAACAGCACGAATGCTTTGAAGATACGTTACCAAGGACACTTTATGAATCCTGAAGCTGAAAATTATGATTGGCTAAACGTAGTTAATAAAACTCTAGCTTTATTTGGTTTTGACAACATCTTGATGATTGGTGGGCGCTGCCCTTTTCAAATGGAGCTAGGCCATGAGTCGGGAATCTATGTTTATTTTCGTGCTCGTGGCAGTAAAGCAGAGATCGAGGCTTATAACGTAGATCCTTCCGATCCTCGGTGGATAGAAGGCTTGCCACCTTATGAGCTTTCACTGATGTTTGCGATCGCTCAGTATTGGCTTGAAGATTCCTATGCAGCTGGCTACATCGAACCCGATGAAGCACTCTATGTTTTCTATCAACTTTGGTCTGATATCAAAGATTTTATTTTGGAGTGAACCATGAATCCACTTAGAGTTGCCGCTATCCGAATGAACAACGGTGACACGTTTTATGTCTCAGAGCAGAACCCACATCTGTACGTTGAGCATCACATTCTTGATCGCCTTCTAACGATGATTGCTTATGAAACGTCAGATTGTGAGCCTGATGAACGGGTCACAATTGTTGTAGAAAACATATCATCGTTCAAGATTATCGATCCCAACAAGTCAGCACTTGAAGAGTGCTAATCAACCATTTACTTACTGGACCAATTCCATGTCTAACTTTACCTATATTCTTCTCTACTGGTTATTTCGGATGTTTGTTTACCTCGGAATTGCTTTGGTATTTCGAGGCTATTTTAATCCTGCTGATCTTGGCCTTGTTTTCATCATCAGTTCTCTGATGTCTGTCCGTCGCCTAGAAGAAGTCAGGAATGGACGACAGACCAAGACAGGACTTAGCAACTTCATTGTCTGACCATGCAGCTCGACATTTTTTCTTCGATTCCTAAAACGCCGCAAGAGCTACACCGGCAGGTCTTCCAAGCTCATGCAGAACGGCAGGCCCTAGCCCAGCGCACATCGGCCCGCATTCGTGAATTGCAGGACCAATGGGGCGGGGGCTGGTGCGCTCGATTCCTCGACGGCAGAGCATTTGTCGCCCCTGGAACCTGGGTCTACCTGCCCGGTGGTGCATCGCTCATAGTGGCCAGAGTTGACGCGCAGCCGGGGCTTGCAGACCGTGCCCGTCTGACCTGTCTCAAGGTAGCTCAATCGATCGACAGCATCATAACGGTTAGTGATCTGACCGATGATTTTGTGACACGGCACAAGCCCCAGGTGTTTATGCCGGTGGTACTGTACTCCGACAGGCATAGTGCCACACTAGCCGCCAAGCTGGCTCCCAAGGGCAACGGCAAGGCCAAGGCCAAGCCCTGGACCGATAGGGAGATTAGGGCATTGGTTCAGGCTCACATTGCCCAGCATTGGGATGGTGTGGCCCACCAGTTCATCACGATCGCCAGAGGTTACAAGGGCGACACCCTTGAGCGCAAGGCAGCAAATAGTATTCTCGAAGAGATTCAAATGAAGCTGCTGATTAGTGGTCGATCATTTGATTCAGACGATCTAATCTTTGTCTTCTTTGAAGTCTTGGACGAAATTGCCAAGCTTCCCGAGATGTCTACTCAATTTCAATTTACAAGGTGATTCCATGTTCTCTCCCAAGTCTTATAAAGTTGCCGTTCTTGACAGATCTCAGTCTGTTTTATTTGAGGCTATTCGTGATTCCTACGATCTTTCCTCAATTAAACGACCCAGGGTAAAACGATTTCTAACCTGGCTTCTAAAAAAAGCTGGGGCAACTGACTACAAGGAAAGACGGGTCAATGTTAACTATACAGAGGTTCAAGTTGGCCCTGACTCTGAGTTAATAGAAATGGCCTATGAGACAGCAATTGCTGTTTATGAGCAATCTGGCAAGCTGCCCAAATTCTTGTTAGTTGGTCGAGATGAACAGTACAAGCTTTATCGAGAAGCTTTTAACGATCCAATGACGTTTGACATTAGCGCTCCACTAGCAATTAACGGTCGTCGCCATATTCATGGAATGACAATTATCATGATTCCCTGGATGAATGGTCTTTTGCCCATGCTTTCTCTAGAGGATTTGAAAGAAGATTTGAATTATTCTTTTCTCCCTGCATCTCCTTCTATATCTTCTGATCCTGAAATGCTACTTTATACTCCAGATGATGAAGGCTATTACGACTATTTTGATGAAAGTGGTAAAGAGCTATGACACAACAATGCTGGATGGTTTTGCTCAAGCGCAAAAGCGGTTTTGATATAGTCAAAGCCTATGGCAACTCTGATGCCTCTTATATTTTCTTTCAAGAATCAGAAGCAGTCAGAGCTTGTCAAATAGTAAATCAACAGCTTGGGACTTCAGGGCGTTATGAAGTAGTTGAAGTGGCTGTTTCCCTTTTAGATCCACCACTCTTTGAACTGCAAACCGAAACGTTTGAAGTCGTTACTCTTGAGTCTAGAGTTCACCCTAATACTTACGCTATTCCTCGAAATGAAGAAGCTGATTAGAGAATTTGCCCTTCGTCTCAAGGCCGATTGTGAAGACTGTCAATCGCTAGTTCCCCGACCTATCCGGGTTGACTTTCATGCTTTTGGGAAGTGGCTCTACTGTGCCACCTACGGATTGACTCCGGCCCAAGTAGATATCTACCTATCTGGTAAAGAGGCCAGTGCTGTTGACATCATTCATGCCAACTGGTGCCGTCGCCACTACGGGGAAACGCTCAAACTCGAAGGAGGCATGAGCATTGACATAAACATTTCTGATCACGCTTTGCTGGCCATGATGGCCTACAACGAATTTTATGGCGACTGGCAGCGAATGCTCTCAGTGTGTGGCATTCACATTGAAGAGTTGAGCGACATTGAAGAATCAGCCGATACGGCTGAGCGCTACGATCTACCACCTGGCAGCCAGTTTTTTTACATTGAAGGCGACGAAGATGGATAAAGAAAAAGACATTGAATTTCTAACCGAAATGCTTCTGCGCTTACAACGTCGTGAAGTTGAATATGTCGAAACAATGATTCAAGACTGGCTCAACGAACTTACTTCTCAGGAGGAAGAATGATATTTATCCCTTGGCAGTTTGCATTAGGGTTAGCTGCTCTATGCTTCTTAATCCTTTGTACTGGAGTGATCGTAGAAGCAATCATTATGAATCGCAACCCTTTGAAAAGTTTGCTGGAGTATTTAGAATATCTCTTCAGATCTTGATGGATTTAATTTATGTTTGACCCTGCCAATCTTGAATGGAGATGTCACATTTGCCGTCGAATGCGGCCCGATTCTTTCATTAGCGTGGTGTCTTCTGACACCAGCCACGACTACGATTTACCCAAAGGCAGCGTTACTCAAAACGTTCGCTACTGCAACGACTCTCCGAGCTGTGAGGCGGCAGCCAAAAATCCAACCTACAGACTTTAGTTCTTTACCCAAATTAATCATGATTACTGGCAAAGATATGTTCAACCAGCTAAAGGAAGCTTCTGGTTCTATTCAGCCACTTTTTGGAAGTGAGTTTGCTGTCATTCACCCCGAAACATTTCCTGAAATCAAACAGAATCTAGAATCTGAAGGCGTAAAGTTTACTCCCCCAGATGATTCAACTGGTTTATGGATTGGCACCCATGACGAATACAACATGGTTGTGCTGAAAATTGCTGTGTCAAATCTCATCGAAAAAGACAAAGTTTTGGTAATGCCTTTGGCCGATTTTGAGGCCACATTAAACGCCATGCTTCTGGCCTCTTTGCTCGATACGTGGTTGCAGCAAGGGACAGAGACTAAGAGCGATTTATCAGGGACTCAGCCTGAGCAAACACAGCCTGGTACTGAGTCAAGCTGATCGCTGCCTGATAGGTCTTGCAGTGAACCGAAATTGAATGCCCCATCATTCGGGCCATAACGTCCGGTTGAATACCGTACCGTGCCCCACGACAGCTATAGGCGTGTCTTAATGCCTTGGGTGTGTGGGGCACCTGTTTGTCCCGAAACCGTAGGCTGATCCGTTCACTGAGCCTGCGGTTATCTCGCCCCTCTGTGATGATATCGGGCAAACGCTTACTGGCCAGGTTGAAGCGATCGCACCATTCCCCCGGCAACGGCAGTACGATTCTGGCTCCGGTCTTAGTTTCCTTCCGCACGTTTGCGATCAATGTACCCTGGCGTACTTCGGTATCGACATGGAAACACTCATGGGGCCTCAACCCATAGGTGGCCATCATGCCGTAGAACCATTGCCAGTGCTCCCCCATGCCTTCCCAGATTTCGATGATCTGATCGTCTGTGGGAAGGTCAGATGGGTTTACGGGTTTAGCCTGGTATCTTCCGGCTATGGCCCTGATAGGCTTGGGGTCGAGGCCCAGATACTCAGCCACTTGAGCGCAGACCTGGCACCAGGTCTTGCGATTCTTCGAGTGGTCTTCACTGCGATCGCGCACCAGGGCCACCAGCTGCTCAGTGGTCAGCTCACCGCCAAGCTGTTCTATCTGGCCCACGATGGGCAGGTAGAGACTGAGGCTGGATGGTTGAATCTGACTCCGCTTGATCGCAATGAACCCGTCGAGGGGCCTGCTCTGAGCGGCTTGCTTTTGCCGATAGCCCCAGTTCTCCCAGGCAAATCTATTCAAGGCCAGCTCACTATCGAGCCGCTGGGCATGAGCTTTAGCCACCTTCAGACCTGGACCAGTGGCCTTGCACTTGATGGAGATAATCTGCTGCCGTCGCTTACCCTCCTGCCCTGGCTTGGGCGGAAGAGTAGCCTTTAGGCAGAGTGTTTGATAGCCGGGTTTCAAAACTATCCGGCAATGACTTAGCCCTTTATTGGCCCTCTCAAGCTGCTCGGTGGTAATCATGGCACTAGGTCTAGGTCTTTTTTGCAGACCTAAATTTCTCACGAATCACCCCAGTTAGGCTAGGTCTAGGTCGATCTAACTGATCGTGCCTAAACCGCCGAAAGCCTTGCCGGGTACGGAGAGGGAGGGATTCGAACCCTCGTGAGGTGTGACCCCCAAACAGTTTTCGAGACTGCCGCATTCAACCACTCTGCCACCTCTCCAAGGGGCTTTGCTATTCTACCGCTGAATGGGGGGGAGGGTGACCCCAAGGCAAAAAACCCTAAAAACTGTCGATGGTGCCATTGTCCCTGGCCTGTTATCTATCCCCGCGCCCTTTGCAGGGAACCCGCAATCCAGGAAGATGAAGGGAACTGTGTTACGCCCCTGCCAACGGACTGCTATGCTGCCTGGTCTTTCCGACGATTTGCTGGCCGAGAAACTGATTGACCTGGCCCTAAAGCGCGGAGCCGAAGCAGCGGAGGTGCTGCAATCGCGATCGCGATCGCGGCCCGTATTTTTTGAGGCTAACCGCCTGAAGCAGCTGGAAAGCTCGGCGGCTCTGGGTACGGCCCTGCGCCTGTGGGTCAATGGCAGGCCGGGGCTGGCGGTAGCCTACGGCAACGTTGATCCAGAGGCGATTATCGATAAGGCTCTGGCCATTAGCGACCTCAACGATCCTGAGACCATTGAGTTGGTAGAGGGTGGCCGCCACCGCTACCCCGACATGGGCCAGGAGGTGCCGGTGGAGCAGCTGATCGAGTGGGGCGAGGGGATGATCGATCGCATTCGCAGCGCCTATCCCGAGGTGATTTGCGGCGTGGACCTTGAGTGCGATGTGGAAACTACCCGCATTCTCAACACCAAAGGGCTTGACTGCCGCTACAGCGACGCCACCCTGAGTAGCTACCTGTCGGCAGACTGGGTGCGGGGCGACGATTTTTTGAGCGTGAGCGACGGCCAGACCCAGCGCGACAGCCTCGATGGCGAAGCCCTGAGCGATCAGGTGCTGCAGCGACTGGCCTGGGCGGAGCGGGCCGCGACCATAAACTCCGGGCGCATGCCGGTGATTTTTACCGCCAAGGCCGCCGATATGGTGTGGGATACGCTGCAATCGGCCCTCAGCGGCAAGCGAGTGCTGGAGCGATCGTCGCCCTGGAGCAACGCCCTGGGGGAGCAGATGACCTCATCGCGCATTACCCTGCGGCAAGACCCCGAGGCCGGCCCGTTTAGTTGCCCTTTTGACGATGAGGGCACCCCCACCCAGCGGCTGGTATTTATCGAAAATGGCGTGGTGAATTTGTTTTACTGCGATCGCACCGTGGGCCGCAGCCTGGGGGCCGAGTCCACCGGCAACGGCTTTCGCCCCGGCCTGGGCAGCTACCCAACTCCCAGCCTTTACAACACCCTGGTGCAGCCGGGAGCAAAATCGCTGGATGAGCTGATTGCGAGCGTTGAAAACGGCGTGCTGGTGGACCAAATTTTGGGCGGCGGGGCGGGCATATCGGGCGATTTTTCGGTGAATATTGATTTGGGCTATCGCATTCACCGGGGCCAGCTGGTGGGCCGCGTCAAAGACACCATGGTGGCGGGCAATATCTACACTGCGCTCAAAGACCGCGTAGAGCTGGGCAGCGATGGCGACTGGAATGGCTCTTGCTATACGCCTTCGGTGCTGCTGGATGGACTGTCGATTACCAGCGGATGATTGCTTGGGCCTGCGGATGAGATCTCTGGCGATCGCTGGGCACCCGCAGCCCGGTAGCTGGCACTCTGAGGCGGAAGTTTGGGGCCTATGAACCTCTGGCCAGTGAAAATTTGAGCCGGTTTGCCTAAGGGCCGGGTTTTTGCGGGTAGCTTTTGGGCTAAGCTGCTGCCATGGCATGATTCTAGAGGTGCCATTTCCTTAGAAAAGGGTCTTTATGCTATGGCTCTGCCCTTTGACGCAGCCCCCAGCCAGGCGCGAATTGAGCGGTTTTGGCAGCTCTCGGCCAGCTTTGGCATGGAGCGCAATGCCTACCACAACTATCTCAATGAGATTGTCAGCGATCGCTACGCCCTGATCAAAGGCCTCCAGCTGCTGCGCGACGAGCTTCAGTTTGCCGGGGCCAGCCCCACCGATATTGGCGCCTGCGGGGCCGACATGAGCCTGCCTAGCGCGGTGACGACGCTGGCCTACACCAACTGCGGCGATCGCATTCACCAGGGCGAGGCGACCAAGCGCTACCGGGATGTGGTGGCCTCGCGGTTCGCCACCCTGTCCGAAATTGGCGAACTGAAGCTGGAGGCGTTTTTCCCCGCCGGGGGCGGCACCGACAATGGCGCGACGCTGGCCCACGTCACCGTGGCCCACGAGCTGGATGAAAAGCTGAAGCGGCGGGTCTACGAGGGCAACCCCCAGTCGATTTCGCTGGTGGCGATCGACCTCAAAACCCACGTGGGCCGCATTCAAGAAGACGGCAAGCAGGTCTACGGCAAGACCCGCGAGTCGCCCTGGCGGGAACCTCGGGCCGCCTGCGGCGCGATCGTCGGCGCGCTGAGCCACTTCCAGCCCGAGAACCTGATCCACCGCCGCATTCGCAGCGACCTGGGCGAGCGCAACTTTCAGTTTTTGTCGAGCCAGCAGATTTTGACCGACGAGGGGGTCGATATCACCATGGCGGTGGCCTCTGCGATCGTGGCGATTCGCGGCATTCGCAATACGGCCATGGCCCTGGGCCAGGAGATGGATGAGCGCGGCCTGGGCCACCTCACCGCCAGCACCACGGTAAACCGCCCCTCGCGCGACGATCTGGTGATCTATCTGGCCCGCGCCACGGTATTTAACGGCACCGTGCGAATTCAAAGCCTGGGCACCGAGGCCAAGCGCTACAGCGGCAAGCTGGTGGGTTATGCCGGAGAAAAGCGCTTGCAGCTGCGCTACGACGACTGGGACAGCGAAAACGTGCCGATCGAGGAGATTTCCTACGGGGTTCGCTTTTCGGGGCTGTAACCCCAAAACAGCGCGGTGTCTCTGGGAGCGTCTCAGATAGCGCCCCTGGGGGCATTTTGGGCGGCATCCCAAGGGACGATGGCGGACTGGGGCCGACTTTAACGACGGTTTCAATTTGGCGCAAAGGGTTCTCCGGTGCTGGAGAATGGGGCTACCTCTACAGCGTGGTGGCAGGCGATGACGCAGCGGTACCAATATCTCAAAATGCTGGCTCGCCTCCGCCGCCAGAAGCGCAAACTGTGGCTGAGCAACAGCGGCGACTGGCAGTGGCTGAAGAGCAAACCGGCCACGGTGGCCAGCCTGAATCGGCTGCTGTGGCGGGAATCGGTGCCGTCGCTGAGCTTTTTTGTGATGCTGACGCTGTCGGGGGTGATTTCGACCCTGGGGCTGCTGGCGGGCAGCACCGCCACGGTGATCGGGGCGATGATTATTGCTCCGCTGATGGGGCCAATTATTGGCATTGCCTACGCGATCGCCATTTCTAACCGCCGCCTGATGAAGCGGGCGGGCCTGACGGTGCTGTGGGGTACGGTCGCCACCATTGCCAGCTCCATGGTGATTGCCAAGCTGATTGGGCTACAGGTGTTGACCGAAGAAATTTTGCTGCGCACCGAGCCAACTCTGCTGGATTTGATGGTGGCGATGGCGGCGGGGGCGGCGGGAGCCTATGCAAAATCGCGCAAATATATTGCCGACGCCTTTCCGGGGGTGGCGATCGCCGTGGCGCTGGTACCGCCGCTGAGCACCATTGGTATTGGCCTGGCGCTGCTCAACTCGGCGGTGTTTGGGGGGGCCAGCCTGCTGTTTGTCACCAACCTGATCGGCATTATCTTCAGCGGCATTTTGGTCTTTTTGTGGCAGCGCTATGGCACCCTGGAGCGGGCCCAGGGCGGCATTGTGTTGTCTACACTAATGATGGTGGTCATTGGCATTCCCCTGGGGCTTTCGCTCAACAAGCTGCTGGTTCAGGCCAACTCGCGCGAACGGGTGGGCTATCTGGTGCGCAACGAGATGCCCCTGTCGAATAAGGCCGAGCTGCGGGCGCTCGACCTCCAGCAAAAAGACGGGGTGCTGGTGGTTATTTTGGATGTTGTGGCACCGGCCAACTCGATTTCGGCGGGGGATGTCAGAGCATCGCAGGCGTTTTTAGCGGACAAGCTCAAGCGATCGGTCGAACTCCATCTGCGGGTGATTCCGGTGGAGGAGTTTTTGGTGCCCGCTAGCCCTTGAGAAACGCTGCTGGCTGGGTCAATCAATGCTGGCAGCGATGGGTGAGTTTTGCACTTTGCACAGCTGTGCCACTTTGCTATATCGCTGTGCCAGTAAAGCATATTGCGGGGTCGATATGCTTCACAGCGGGGGCGATATGATTGATCGCAGGGTCAATATGCTTGATTGCGGGGTCGATATGTTTGATCGCGGGATCAGCATGCTTGATTGCGGGGTCGATATGTTTGATCGCGGGATCAGCATGCTTGATTGCGGGGTCAATATGTTTGATCGCGGGGTCAATATGTTCGATCGCGGGGTCAATATGTTTGATCGCGAGGTCAATATGTTTGATCGCGGGGTCAACATGCTTGATCGCAGCCTCGGATTGTTAAATGGGCTGTTCAACAGGCCGAGTTGGGAACAGTGGGCTGGATAGGGGCGATCGCGCCCCCGACGGCATACGCTTTGCCATCGGGGGCGGGTGGGGTGCGCTACTCAATCAGCACGGTTTTGGTAGCAATGGCCATCCACATCTCGACTCCGCCCGATGCTGGCATCTCGGCTCCAGTCGCTGAGCGGAGACGAAGCGACCGGGCTGTGTCACCCATCCCAGCGCTCGGTGGCACGGGGATGGGGTCGCTCCAGTCGTTGGGGTCGGTGTAGCCGAGGGCGTGGAGGATTTTGATGGTGCGGTCGATGCCCGCCAAGCTGCCGTAGAGCATGTGGCGCACCTTCTCGGGGTTGAGGGAGCGGGGCAGGGACCGGGTGCCTTGGCCTTGGCCGCCAATCTCTGATGAGAGCGGCAGGGACCCGGTCCCTGGGTTCCCTTGATCATCGCTGGTGTCGGGTTCGAGATAGTCAAACATCGGTTCTGTTTTCCTTTTTGTGGGTTAGGAAGACAGAACGCGAAAACCCCAGCCACCCGCAGTTAAAGTGCAAACTGGGGGGGCTAGGGTACGATGACCATAGCCTCGCAATCTGCCCGAGAGACTTGCGGGGTTAGCTGTCTGTTGGTGTTCCCGCACCTTCAGGCAGCGCCAAGATTTTCGAGTTCTGTGTGAACACCGCTCTGCTGAACGGCTTAACGTAAAAGAGTACTGATACAGACGCTCTCCGTCAACCGTATAGGATGGAACGATGCTCTAGCAGATATTTAGGCAGATTAGTTCTGCCTATCTACCCTTGCGAAGGCTATTATGCAGATTATTCGCCGCCTATCTGCCTTCAAGAGGTGATTATGCATCGGATTATCTGCATATCTACCCCATAGTAGGGATATAGGCAGATTAGATCAGTCCAATAACTTGTTATGCCGCAAGTCCCCGGCAAGGACAGCAACCACAAGGTTATCTGTTAGCACTCAGACTTTAGTAACCTTGAGATTGTTGGCAAAGCGGTATATTCAATTATTGGTGGGGCGATCGTCGTTCGTTTTCGTATTGAGCATGCAATGTCCAAAGTAACAATCAAGTCTGCAAATACAGGGGCAAAGCTGGAATTTTCAGAAGTTGGGAATGAATACTTTACAGTCACATTTTCAAGCGCGTCTCTAAGTGCATCACATCGAGTTTGGGTTTACACCGGAGACTGTGAGCAGTTAGTCAGCTTGTTTATGGAGATGGCAGAAAACTGGACAGGCTGGGAAGGGGCGAAAACCTGGGATGCTATTGAGGGTGACTTTAGTCTCTCTTGCACTTCAGACAGATTAGGGCATATTGCGCTCAAGGTCGAGTTGGTAGGACGTGATGCTCCTGAGTTATGGTCTGCAAAGTTCAATGTAGAGGTCGAAGCTGGACAACTTGAAAAAATAGCAAACGAAATGAAGGCATTGTTTAGTAGGTGTTAGATTTGACCCATGTGGCGGCATAACCAGTCGGTTGCAGCGGACATCCGATAGCTCCAGTTCCGAGTTCGAGAATACTGCTGCCGCTGAACCGAATCGTTAACTCTTACCTCGCTATGGCGCCAGCGAAACTCAGTTCCCCTAATAGTTTTCTTGCTAAATAACCTGCCCTAAGCGCACAAATTTCTGTGTTCATCCATGCGCGATCGCTGCCCCAAATCCCAGAAGCCATCTACGTTTTTACCGTCGATACATGCGATCGCACCCCTACTCCATCGCGACAAATTAAAGGCTTAAAGCTTAGTTTCAGTGTGTTGGGCGAAACGGAAGGTCACCCAACCTGCGTCTATTGTGTATGAACTCTATGCTCAGGCAGGGGGTGGCTCGGGTGCTCTACGGTGGGGTCGGCATCACTAGAATGGCTACAGGCAAAGCAGTAACCTCTAAGTTCTGCCCCTTTTCAGCGGCGTATCCACAGGACTTCCCATTAAAATACGTGGGTACTGGAACATCGCCCCTATGCTGACCGCCCTGCACATCGAGAACTTTGCCCTGATCGATCACCTCGATCTGCGGCTGGAGGCTGGGCTAAACGTGCTCACGGGTGAAACCGGGGCCGGTAAATCGATCATTCTCGACGCCATCGATGCGGCGCTGGGGGGCAAGGCGAATCAAAGACTAGTGCGATCGGGCAGCGCCAAGGCCCTGGTAGAAGCCACCTTTGACGTACCAAAAGACATTCAAACCTGGCTGGCGGAGCAGGACTTTCCCCCGGCGGACGGTGCCCTGGTGCTGCGCCGGGAGCTAACCCTGGGCAAAACCCTGCGCAGTCGGTCGTTTCTCAACGGCAGCCCCGCCACCCGGCCCCAGCTAGAGGGCCTGCGCCAAAAGCTGGTGGAAATTACCGCCCAGGGACAGACGGTGCTGCTCGGCTCGGGCGATCGCCAGCGGGAGTGGCTCGACGGCTTTGGCGGTGCCCCCCTGGTGGCCCAGCGCCAGCGGGTGGCGAAGGCCTACGAGGCCGCTGCCCAGGCCAAAAAACGCCTGGAGACCCGTCGCCGGGCCGACCAGCAGCGCCGCGATCAGCTGGAGCTGCTGCAAATGCACCGCCAGGATCTAGAGCAGGCTCAGCTTGACGACCCTCAGGAACTCGACAACCTGGCCCAGGAGCACGATCGCCTCAACCACAGCGTCGACCTCCAGCAAAACAGCTACGCGGCCTACCAAATTCTCTACGAGAGCGATGCCGGGGAGAGCGCCTGCGCCGACCTGCTGGGCAAAGCCGAGGGCATTTTGATCGATATGGAGCGCTACGACCCGGCCATCACCTCGATTTTGGCGATGGTCAGCGAAGCCCTCACCCAGGTGGAAGAGGCCGGGCGCGCCATCAATGCCTACGGGGCCAGCGTGGAGGCCGACCCCGAGCGGCTGGAAGAGGTGGAAGAGCGGATGCGCCAGCTCAAGGCCCTGTGCCGCCGCTTTAGCCGCTCCCTGCCGGAGCTGGTGGCCTACCGCGACGAGGTGGTGCGATCGCTGGCTGAACTCTCTGGCGAAGGCCAATCCATCGAGGCCCTAGAAGCCGAAGTCGAGAAGACCCAGGACATCCTAGGAGAGGCCTGCGCCAAGCTCACCCAGCTGCGCCAGGGCGTGGCCCAGCAGCTCGAGACCCGCCTGGTCAACGAACTCAAACCCCTGGCCATGGATCGGGTGCAGTTTGAGGTAGAGCTAAAACCCATTGCGCCTACTACCACCGGGGCCGACGGCATTCGGTTTTTGTTTAGCCCCAACCCTGGGGAACCCCTGCAACCCCTGGCTGAGACTGCTTCGGGGGGCGAAATGAGCCGGTTTCTGCTGGCGCTGAAGGCCTGCTTTTCCCAGGTGGACCCGGTGGGCACGCTGGTGTTTGACGAGATCGATGTGGGGGTGTCGGGGCGGGTGGCCCAGGCGATCGCCGAGAAGCTCTACCAGCTCGGTCGCCAGCACCAGGTGCTGTGCGTTACCCACCAGCCCATGGTGGCGGCCCTGGCCGATGCCCACTTTCGGGTGGGCAAGCAGGTGGTGGAAGCTGCTGGGGTGGCGGCAAAAGGGGCACAGGCGACCGAGGGCGAGACCGAGCGGACGGTGGTGCGGGTGCTGCCGCTGTCGCCCAGCGATCGCCGCGAAGAGCTGGCCCAGCTGGCCGGGGGCGAGTCGCACCAGCAGTCGCTCTCCTTTGCTGAGGCGCTGCTGTCCCAGGCGGACAGTCTGCGAGCAAAGCTGTAGGGCTGGGGGAATGATATCTCGTCGGGTTTGGTATTATCCACCTGAAGCTGTCTCAATCCGTCGCGTACTCGACCTTAGGCCCGCATTCTATGGATTTCTTCCTCGCTGTCGACCCCCTTTTAGACAATTCCTCCTCGCTGCTAGAAGACCCCTCGATTGAGGCTCACCTGCGCCAGTTTTGCCTGGTGCTGTCGGTGTCGCTGGGGGTAGCCACCCTGTCGCGGGTGTTTAGCGCCCTGCGCAACATCCCCTACACCCTGCTGCTGCTGCTGGTGGGCCTGGGCCTGGCGGTGCTCGATGTGCGGCTGATTAACCTATCGCCCCAGCTGATTTTGTTTATCTTTTTGCCGCCGCTGCTGTTTGAGGCCGCCTGGAACCTCAACTGGAAGAGCCTGAAGCAGTACTCGGTGCCCGTGGTGCTGTACGCGATCGCGGGGGTGGTAATCTGCGTCGGCAGCCTGGTGTGGGGCTTGCAGGCCTTTGCCGGAGCCTCCCTGGCCACGGCCCTGCTGGTGGGGGCCAGTCTGTCGGCCACCGACCCGGTCTCGGTGGTGGCCCTGTTCCGCGAGCTGGGGGTCGATAAAAAACTCACCACCGTGATGGAGGGCGAAAGCCTGTTCAACGACGGCGTGGCGGTGGTGGCCTTTAACCTGCTGCTGGGCATTGCCCTGGGCCTGGAGCAGTTCGACGTCTCGGTGACGGTGGCGCGATTTCTGGTGTTTGCCGGGGTGGGCATCAGCATCGGCGGGCTGATTGGCTTTGGCCTCTCGTTTCTCACCCAGCGGTTTGACATTCCCCTGGTGGAGCAGTCGCTGACGCTGGTGTCGGCCTACGGCACCTACCTGGTGGCGGAGGAACTGGGCGGGTCCGGCGTCATCGCCGTGGTGACCACGGGCCTGATTCTGGGCAACTTCGGCTCGCGGATTGGCATGAACCCCCGCACCCGGCTGGTGGTGTCGGAGTTTTGGGAGTTTGTCTCGTTCTTTATCAACTCGATTGTGTTTCTGCTGATTGGCGATCAGGCCAATTTTTCGGAGCTGATCAACGAGCTGGACAAAATTGCGATCGCGATCGTCATCATGCTGGTGGCCCGCGCCATCAGCGTCTACGGCCTGGGGGCGCTCAGCAACGCCATCACCGGACCCGAAATGGATCTGCCCATCAAAGGGCAGACGGTGCTGTGGTGGGGCGGCCTGCGCGGGTCGGTATCGGTGGCCCTGGCCCTGAGCGTGCCTGCCGTGCTGGGCGATCGCCAGGAGATCATCTCGATTGTGTTTGGCGTCATGCTGTTCACCCTGCTGGTGCAGGGCCTCACCACCAAACCGCTGCTGGAATATCTCGGCCTGCTGGGCGATCAGCCCCTGCGCCTGGAGTACAGCCAGATGACTGCCCACCGCGTCGCCCTTACCCGCGTCATGCAGCGCCTGGAGGACATGAAAGCCAACGAGGAGTTTGACCCCGAGTTTGTCGGCTACCAGATGGCCCTGGTGCAGGGTCAGCTAGAGGAAGTAAAGGAAAAAATTACCCGGCTGGAGCAAAAAAACGACACCATTCGCGAGTACGCCTCCGAGCAGATGCGGGAAGAACTGCTGGCGATCGAGGCCGACACCTACGCCGAGTTCATTCGGGGCGGGCAGCTGAAAGATAACCTGACGCCCCTGCTAGAGGGGGTGCTGCCCGATCGCATCGGCGAAGCGCACTGAGGGGCAATCCCAACGGTAGCTGTGGCCAATGGGCTAAGGCCAGTTAGGTCATCATGGTGCCACCCATCAGCTTTTCGTAGCGCCGCTGAAGCTCCTGGGCCAGTTTGGGCCAGCGGGCCAGGGTGGGGTCTTCTTTCAGCATGGCCTCTGCCGCCTCGCGGGCCAGCATGAGGACGTCCTGGTCTTCGATTAGACTGGCCAGGGCAAAGTCGGGCAGCCCCGACTGGCGGGTGCCCAGCACCTCCCCTGGGCCGCGAAAGCGCAGGTCCATCTCGGCGATAAAGAAGCCGTCCTGCGACTGCTCCAGCACTTTTAGCCGCTGGATAGCCTGTTCGCTGCGGCTGCTGCTGAGCAAAAGGCAGAAGGATTGCGCCGCCCCCCGACCCACCCGGCCCCGCAGCTGGTGCAGTTGAGACAAACCAAACCGTTCGGCGTGCTCAATCAGCATGACTGAGGCGTTGGGTACGTCTACCCCCACCTCCACCACCGTCGTAGAGACCAGAACCTGCGACTCCTGGTTGCGGAAGGCGGTAATGGCGGCATCTTTTTCGGCGGAGGACATGCGCCCGTGGAGCAGGCCCACGGTGAATTCGGGAAAAATCACCTCCGCCAGCCGCTGGTGCTCCTCGACGGCAGATTTGAGATCGAGCTTCTCGGACTCTTCCACCAGGGGCAGCACCACGTACACCTGGCGTCCCTGGGCAATTTCGCGCTTGATCAGGTCGTAGGCGTGGGGCCGCTCTTTGCTGGTGAGCAGGGTGGTTTGAATCGCCTTGCGCCCTGGGGGCAACTCGTCGATCTGGCTGACATCCAGGTCGCCGTGCATGGTCAGCGTCAGGGTGCGGGGAATGGGCGTGGCGGTCAGGGTGAGCACGTGGGGGTTGGCGCCCTTTTGGGTGAGCCTGGCCCGCTGCTGCACGCCAAAGCGGTGCTGCTCGTCGATCACCACCAGGCCCAGGTCGCGAAACTGCACGGGGTCTTCGATCAGGGCGTGGGTGCCGACCAAGATGGGGAGTTCTCCGGTTGCCAGCTCCCCCAGCATTTTGCGGCGCTTGGCGGCGCGGGTGGAGCCGGTGAGCAGCTCTACGGGGAGGTGCAGCTGGTTAAACCATTCCACCAGCTTGCGGTAGTGCTGCTCAGCGAGAACCTCGGTTGGGGCCATCAGCGCGGCCTGGTATCCGGCCTGAATGGCAGCCAGGGTGGCGACGACGGCAACGACGGTTTTACCCGATCCCACATCCCCCTGTACCAGGCGGTTCATGGGTACGGGCTGCTGCAAGTCGGCGAGAATGTCGTTGACCACCCGCTGCTGGGCGTTGGTCAGCTGGAAGGGAATCACCTGGTAGAACTGATCGATTAACGCTCCGGTGGGAGCCAGGGTGATGGCGGTTTGCTGGGCCTGCTGCTGCTGACGGCGGCGCAGCAGCCCGAGCTGGAGGTAGAAAAATTCGTCGAAGACCAGGCGACGGCGGGCTTTGGCCAGGTTTTCTTCGTCGTCGGGAAAGTGAATTTGGGCGATCGCCTGTCCCACCCCCAGCAGCCCATGGCGCTGGCGCACATCGACCGGCAGCGGATCCTGCAATTCGGGAATCGCCGGGAGCGACGCCGCCACGGCCTTGCGCACCAAATCTGCCGCCACGCCTTCGGTGAGGGAATACACCGGCACCATGCGGCCAATGGTGAGAGATTCGATGCGATCGCTCAGGCTGTCCAACACCTCCAGGTGCGGGTCGTCCAGGGTGACGCCAAACTTGCCGTCCTTGACCAGGCCAGAGGCGGCAACCACCGCCCCCTGGGGATACTGGCGCTTTTGCTGCTGCTGCCAGCTGGGGGTGGCGTAGCGGCTGCCGGGGTAAAAGCGGTTGAGCTTGAGGGTGGCGCTACCGTCGGAGAGCTGGAGTTCAAAGATGGTGAGCTTTTTGTTGCGGGGGCTGGTGAAGCAGTTGACGCGCTTGACGGTGCCGACGACGGTGACGGTTTCGCCCGGTTCCAGATCGCGAATTTTGACCTGCTGGGCGTAGTTGATATGGTCGCGGGGGTAGTAAAAGAGCACATCCTGCACAGTGAACAGGCCCAGCTTGGCGAGGCGATCGCTGTTTTTGGGGCCAATCCCCTTGAGATAGGTGACCGGCTGATCGAGACCAAACCGAAGGCTGCCGGTGCCCGAGGCCTCGGCTAGCTGGGTTGTCTTGGGCGTGGCTTTGGGCTTTCGGGAAGCCTTCGGAAGCGCGGATTCCCCTGCTTCTGGGGCGGCACTTTCTCTGGCCCGCAGAGCCTTGGTTTCGGCAAATTTTTCTAGCAGGCGCTGGGTGCCGTGCAAAAAGCGGCGGGTTTCGGCCACCAGGTGCTGCCGCTGGGCAAAGCTCAGATCGCCGTAGCCGTCGTATTTTTGGGCCAGACTTTGCCAGGACTGCTGCTGGTCTGGGGGCAGCACCGGGGGCGGCAGCCGCAGGCTGCCGCGCAAAAACTCGCTAAAGCTCTGCTGCTTGCCCACCAGGTCGTTGAAGCCGGTTTCAGCCTCAACCGAGAGCGCCCGCTGGAGCCTTACCCAGTCGGGTAGGGAGGATTGTACGTCCGCCATGGGTCCATTCCCCAGAATCCTACCGGGATGAGTCGTCGTACCAGACCGATCGCCAGGCTTGCTCGGCCTGGGCGATCGCCAATTCTCGCTCGGCCTGCTGGTACTGCTTGCCCAGTTTGCGCAGCCTGCCCACCGCCGTACGCAGCTTGCTGCGCCAGAGGGCCGCCTGGACATCGCTAAACTCAATGTCGGCCAGGCGCAGGTGAATGGCCGCCAGGTGGGTCATGGTGCCCTCAATGGACTCGTCGTCGTCCTCCTCGTCGCCGGAGGTTTCCCCGTCGGGGTCATCCTCCTCTGGCTCTGGGCGGTCAAACGCTGAGGCGACGTCGCCCGCCACCGCCACCAGTACATTTAGCACGTTGGGCACAGAGCGCCCCTTGGGCGCAAACCCATCCGCATCCGAAGCCACCTCCAGCAACGACTCCGGCAGGTCGGGAATAACCTGGGCCGTTCTGAGCAGGGTATTGGCTTTTTTGGACGCCCGCTCCAGCACGGCGCGAATCATTTGCTCCAAAATCAGGTGGTGCTTGGCGACCAGCGTCGGCGTCAGCGGATCGCCGGTAAAGGGGCGATCGCTAAAGGTTTCGTCAACATCGTTGGCCATGGCAGCCATGATCACAGACTGCACCAGTTTCTTGGGGTCAATGCCTGCCTCTGGCGCGGCCTCGGCGTCAGAGGCAGGGGCCGAGGTGTCTGGGTCGGTCTCTGGATTGGCCTCTGGGTTGGTCTCTGGGGCGATCGCCTCCTCGTTCTGGCCCTCGGCAGCCAGCGGGTCGGCTCCGCTTTCCTCGCCGGACAGCAGGCCTGCCGCAGCCTCGTCACCCTTCGTCGAGATCTCGATGCGAACCTCACCCCCCTCGGAGGAATCGGCCAGCGTGGACAGGGCGGCCTCCAGGCGGCTCAGGTCATCGGGGGCGAGGCGCTGGGTCAGGTCAATCTCCGGCGGCGACAGATCGGGCTCCATCAGCTGCTGAAGCCAGCCCTGGGCTTTGCGCCCCAGATTTTGCATGCTCTGCTGGAGTCGGGCGCGATCGCTAACCGTCAGCGTCAAAAAGGCCTCGGGGTAGACCTGGGTGCAGAGGTGATAGGTCGCCATAATCACCTGCCGCCGCATCGCGTGCCCTAGCACCGTCAGGTAGGTGGCATAAATTTGGCTAAACTCGGCGGCCAGGGTAGCGGTGGCACCCTCCAGCGTGTTGAGATCCTTGCGAATGCTTTCGACCGGCCTTACCATGCTCCTCTGCCCATGCCATACCTGATTATAGGAATTATTCCAGGTCCCGCTCGGGAGCGACAGGTTTCCCCTGGCAAACCCCCGACTCTGGCCTTGACCTCGGTTGATATAAAAACGGGGGCGCAACAACAGCACCCCCGCCCCCTAGCCCTGAAGGACTAGATCTACTTTTTCTTCTTCTTTTTCGCGGAGGCTTCTGGAGCAGGTGGCGCAGGCTCTGGGGCGGCTTCCTTCTTCATCCCCGCCTGGGCTGCCACTTCGTCGGCGAAGTTAGTCTCTTCTTTTTCAATGCCCTCACCCAGCACAAACCGAGAAAAGCGTCGCACCTGAATGTTCTCGCCCAGCTTAGAAATAGCCTGCTTGATCAGCTCTTCTACGGAGATATTCTGGTCTTTAATGAAGGGCTGATCCATCAGAGACAGCTCCTTCAGGCGCTTTTGAATGCGTCCTTCGACGATCTTCTCCTGCATGGCGGCGGGCTTGTTGGCGATGTCATCGCGGCCCATTTCGATGGATTTTTCTTTCTCGGCGACATCAGCGGGAATGTCGCTGACGCGCACATACTCAACGTTGGGGCAGGCGGCAATTTGCATGGCCACATCGCGCACCAGGGACTTAAATTCGTCGCGGCGGGCAACAAAGTCGGTTTCGCAGTTCATTTCCACCAGCACGCCCACTCGGCCACCGGTATGGATGTAGCTGTCAACCAGGCCTTCGGCAGCCACCCGGCCCTCTTTCTTTGAGGCCGAGGCAATGCCTTTCTGGCGCAGCCACTCAATAGATTTCTCAATGTCGCCCTCATTTTCTTTCAGGGCTTTTTTACAATCCATCATGCCTGCGCCAGTCTTGTCGCGCAGGTCTTTAACGAGCTTTGCAGAAATATCTGCCATGGTGATTTCACGTCCTAACGCGCTGTCGTCGAACTCAATCCAAACAAAGGGGGAAAGCCTTATTCAGCTTAAACCCCTGGGGGCATCTTTCGGGGATGCCTATGGAGTATGCTTCCTCCCCCTGGGCTGATGGCGGGGGAGGAAACCTATGGTTGCAAGATCCTAGAGGCCCTGCGGCGGCTCAATCAGCTGCTCAGTTGTTCGGCTAAGCCTCGTCACTGTCGGCAGCGGGAGCATCGTAGCCGTACTCGTCGTCTTCGGCGCCGTCGTAGTCGTAGTCGTCGTCATCGCCGACCGACTGACCGCCGTGGGAGCCTTCGTAGATAGCATCGGCCAGCTTGCCGAGGATCAGCTTGATGGAGCGAATGGCGTCGTCGTTGCCGGGGATGGGCACATCCACCAGGTCGGGGTCACAGTTGGTATCCAGCAGAGAAATGATTGGAATACCCAGCTTGTGGCACTCCGACACGGCGTTGTACTCCCGCTTGATGTCGACAATGATGGCGACATCGGGCACCTTGCGCATGGTTTTAATGCCGCCCAGGTACTTTTGCAGCTTCTCCAGTTCGCGGCGCAGCACGGCGGCTTCTTTTTTGGGGCGCAGGTCAATGGCACCCATTTCTTCCATGCGCTCCAGCTCTTTGAGGCGGTTGGCGCGGGACTTGATCGTTTCCCAGTTGGTGAGCATGCCGCCCAGCCAGCGCTGGTTGACGTAGTGGGAGCCGCAGCGGCTAGACTCCTGGGCCACAATGCCAGCCGCCTGACGCTTGGTGCCAATGAACAGGAACTTTTGGCCCTGTTCTGCCGCCGTGCGGACGAATTTGTAGGCTTCTTCCATCAGCTGGGCGGTCTGCACCAGGTCAATGATGTGGACGCCGTTGCGAGACGTGAAGATGTACTGATCCATCTTGGGATTCCAGCGGCGGGTTTGGTGGCCGAAGTGAACCCCAGACTCTAGTAGCTCGGGTAGAGTAATAACGGGCATTTGGTTTTGACTCCTTTCGGGTTAATCCTCCATTCGAACGTGCTCCCCAAAAAACTAAATTTGGGGGAGACCCGAAAATTCGAATGTGTGGTTTTTTGACAACTTTACTAGGGTATCACAATGAAAGCCAGGGTGGAGATTTGCTGAAACGCTACCTGCGCTGGGGCATTGTGGCCGCCGCGATCGCCTTTCTGGCCCACATCCTGGTCAGCCACGGTCGCGAGGTTACGGCCCTCCGCCTCCGCCCCAGCGGTCTAGCTCTGCTGGGGCTTGCCCTGCTGACAACGCTGCTGGCCCACGCCTGGTCGGGCTGGGTCTGGAGCTGGATTTTGCAGGCCCTCCAGCAGCCGGTGAAGGGCACCTGGAGTACACCGGTTTACCTCAAAACCAATCTGCTGAAATACCTGCCCGGCAATGTGTGGCACTTCTACGGGCGAGTGCGCGCCCTGGGAGAAATCGGCGTGGCCAGGGGACCGGCGATTGTGGGGGTGACACTAGAACCCCTGCTGATGGCGGCGGCAGCGCTGCTGCTGGGGTTGGCCAGCCCAACTCGCTACTGGCCCTGGCAGTGGGTGATGCTGGCTGTGGTGCTGGAAATGATGAACCCACGACGGCTCAACCCGCTGATGAACTGGCTGGGGCAGGCCAAGGCCGGGGCAGAGGCCGCTGAACCCCTGCCCCCGGTAACGCTTCACCACTATCCCCTCAAACCGCTGCTGGGAGAACTGGGGTTTGTGCTGCTGCGGGGCATCGGGTTTGCGCTGGTGGTCAGCGCCGTTAGCCCCCTGCCGATAAAGCTCTGGCTGCCGGTAGTGAGCCTGTTCAGTCTGGCCTGGCTGGCGGGACTGGTGATTCCCGGTGCGCCGGGGGGGCTGGGGGTGTTTGAGGCGATCGCCGTCACCCTGCTGCAAGGCACCCTGTCCCCCGGCGTTGTGCTCAGCGCCGTGGCGATGTACCGCCTGGTGGGCACCCTGGCCGAGGCCCTGGGGGCAGGGCTGGCGGTGGTGATGAAGAAGGTTTAAGGTTCAAGGTTAGCGGTGTACGGCGTTGCCTTCAACCGCGCACCGCTAACCGTACCTCCTTTCTCTAATCGTCGAAGTGCTTGACGATCGCCTCGGCGAACTCCGAGCACTTCAGCGGCGGGTTGACGGGTGGCTCCATCATCCGGGCCAGGTCGTAGGTGACCTCGCGGGAGGCGATCGCCGCCGCCATGCCCTTTTTAATTAAGTCCGCCGCTTCCTGCCAGCCCATGTACTCCAGCATCATGACGCCGGAGAGAATCACCGAGCCGGGGTTGATGCGGTCTAGCCCGGCGTGCTTGGGGGCGGTGCCGTGGGTGGCCTCAAACACCGCGCAGGTGTCGCCGATGTTGGCCCCTGGCCCCATGCCCAGGCCGCCGACGATCGCCGCCGCCGCATCCGACAGGTAGTCGCCATTCAGGTTCATAGTGGCGAGAATGGAGTACTCGTCGGGGCGGGTCTGAATCTGCTGGAAGATGCTGTCGGCGATGCGATCGTTCACCATGATTTTGTCCTTCCACTGGCCGCTGCCGTGGGTCTCCCAGATGTCGGCCAGAATCGCCTCTACCTCGGCGCAGATGGCGGCTTTTTTTTCGGGGGTCAGGGCGTCATAGCCCGGCTCGATCTGGCGGGCATTGTCTTCGGTGGACAGGTCCGGATTCTTTTCTTTGTTGCCCAGCACCCACGACTCACGCTCGGTAACGCACTCGGCGCGAAACTCAGAGGTGGCCAGCTCGTAGCCCCAGTCGCGGAAGGCCCCTTCGGTGTACTTCATAATGTTGCCCTTGTGCACCAGGGTGACCTGCTGCTTGGGCTTGGGCAGGCGCAGGGCGTGCTTCATGGCCCGGCGCACCAGGCGCTGGCTGCCGGTTTTGCTGATCGGCTTGATGCCAATGCCCGAGTCGAGGGGAATCTGCTTTTTGCCGTGCTCTGGGGTGGCGGGGATCAGTTCGGTGTTGAGAATTTTGATTAGCTGATCGCAGACCGGATCGCCCTGCTTCCACTCAATGCCCAGATAGATATCTTCGGTATTTTCGCGATAGATAATAACGTCGAGCTTTTCGGGGCTGCGGTGGGGCGAGGGGGTGCCCGCATAGTACTTGCAGGGGCGCACGCAGGCGTAGAGGTCGTTAATTTGCCTGAGAGCTACGTTTAACGAGCGAATGCCGCCGCCGACTGGGGTGGTGAGGGGGCCTTTGATGGCCACCCCATACTCTTCAATGGCTTTGAGCGTGTCGTCGGGCAGGTACTGGTAGGTGCCGTACTGCTCGCAGGCTTCGTCGCCTGCATAAACCTTGAACCAGACAATCTCGCGCTTGCCGCCGTAGGCCTTGGCCACCGCTGCGTCAAACACCCGCTGGGATGCAGGCCAGATGTCTACCCCCGTTCCATCGCCGCGGATGTAGGGAATGATAGGCGTGTCTGGCACGACAGGTTCGCCATCTTTAAAGGTGATGCGCTCGCCTACTGCCGGGGGAGTGATCCGTTCATACATCGCAAATTGCCCGCAAACGATAAAACACCCCATAGTCTAATGCGCTTTAACCCACATTTTTGCTCGTTTAACAACGATTTGAATCTGGGCCGAAAATCCCCGCTTCGGGGCGAATCGTTGGACAGACTGCGGCGGTGGCGCGGCAGCCTCCCAGGACCTTTTTGGTCCCCAATGCCCCTGCCGCACCAGCTCACTGCGGCGGCTAAGTGATGTGCTAGCCCCCGTTGCCCCCACCCCGTTGGTCTGCGTACCCTCTAGAGCCTTGATCCATGAGCACTGTTTTAGTCGTTGATGATGATGCCATTATGCAGCTGGCCCTGACCCGGCGGTTGCAGGACCAGGGCTTTGACGTGGTGAACGCCACCTCTGGCGAAGAGGCGCTGGAGATGCTGATGACTAAAACCGCCGATGTAGTGGTGTCAGATGTGATGATGCCCGGCATGAGCGGGTTTGAGTTTTGCCACCTGCTGCGCTCCAGACCGGAAGGAGAGATGGTGCCGTTTATCTTTCTGACGAATTTAGGGGAGCTGACGAATCGGGTGCAGGGCCACCTGCTAGGGGCCGACGACTATTTGGTCAAGCCCTTCTCGGCCCAGGAGCTAATTGCCAAGGTCAGGGGGGCGATCGCGCGATCGCAGCGACTCCACAGCGCCTTTGAGCGCATGGTTAAACAGTCCACCGCCCGGCCCGCGCCCCTGCCGCTTACCCCCGCCGAAGAGCGCGTCTTTTGGGAGGTGGTGCAGGGCTTTACCAACAAGCAAATTGGCGAGCACCTCTTTCTCAGCCCGCGCACGGTGCAAACCCACCTCAGCAACATACTGACCAAACTCAGCCTGGAGAACCGTTCGCAGATTGTGCGCTTTGCCTTTGAGCACGGCTATCAGATACCGGAGGGGGAGGAGCGGGGGTGATGGGCTGGCGAGATGGGGAAGGTGGGGGAGATGGGGAAGGTGAGGGAGGTGGGGAAGGTGAGGAAGACAGGATTTGAGCTTTAGGAACCAAGCATTCAACACCCACATTCACAATTCTCTCCCTCATCCCCTCATCCCCTCATCCCCTCATCTCCTCATCTCCTCATCTCCCCCATCCCCCCATCTCCCACTTCACCCGGTCGCCCAACACGCCCTATCATAAAGAGCGGGCACTCTCATGGCGCTTGTTAGCGGTATCTATGGTTTCGGATAGCGACACATTGGTAGATTTGCGCAGCCGGTTGCAGGGCGACTCGCTGAAAAAGCAGCTCTCGGCGGTTCACGAGCTGCTGGCTTTGGGACCGCAGGGTGTTGAGGTGTTGACGACGACCCTGATCGATCGCAAAGACGAGCTGCCCACAATTCTAGACGGCAAACTTTTTCAGGTGCTCTACGCGACCGAGCGGGATGAGCTGCGCGATCTGCTCACCCAGCACTGGCCCCAGGGGCGGCTGGAGATGCCCTCGGCCCAGGGCATTGACTACGGGCCGCTGCAAGCGCTGCTGGTACAGCAAGACTTTGAGGAGGCCGATCGCCTGACCCTGGCGAAGCTGTGTGAGCTGGCCGGACCAACGGCGGTGAAGCGCAAGTGGGTTTACTTCACCGAGGTAGAGCAGTTTCCTGCGGTCGATCTGCAAACCCTCGATCGCCTGTGGCTGGCTTACTCCGAGGGCAAATTTGGCTTCTCGGTGCAGCGTCGCCTCTGGCTCAGCCTGGGCCAAAACTGGGACAAGCTCTGGCCCCGCATTGCCTGGAAAGACGACAACATTTGGACCCGCTACCCCGGCGGCTTTATTTGGGACTTGAGCGCCCCCGATGGCCATCTGCCTCTGTCGAATCAGCTGCGGGGCGTGCGGATGATGGCCGCGTTGCTGACTCACCCGGCGTGGAGCGAGGAGGCGTAGCGGTGCCCAAGCAGCGGGCTAAGGCCGACCTGCCCACCAAGGTGTGCCCGGTGTGCCAGCGACCGTTTACCTGGCGCAAAAAGTGGGCCGACTGTTGGGATGAGGTGAAGTATTGCAGCGATCGCTGCCGTCGCCGCCGCTAGCCTAAAATTAAGCCATTCTCGTTAGGCTGATCCATGGCTACCCCCAGCCTCTACGACAGTGATTTTTATGCCTGGACGGTGGAGCAGGCCGAACTTTTGGGCCATCGCCACTGGAACAAACTTGATCTGCCCAACCTGAGTGAGGAGATTGAGTCCTTGGGTCGGCAGCAGCGTCAGGAACTCCGCAGTCGATTGAGCATGCTGCTGGGGCATCTGCTGAAATGGCAGCACCAGCCCCAGTGCCGCAGCCGCAGCTGGCTCGCTACCGCTCGAATTCAGCGGCGAGAGGCTCTGCGTCTGCTGAAGGAAAGCCCCAGTCTGAAATCTGCTTTAGAGGAGATTTTGGCGGATGCCTACGCCAATGGCAGAGATTTAGCGATCGCTGCAACCGATTTACCTGACCGAACGTTTCCCCCCCCGCTGCGTTTATACCCTCAATGAGGTTCTAGATGAGACGTTCTACCCCGGCGAGCCGGGGGAATTGAGCTAGCGGCGCGATCGCCCACGCTACAGTTCCCCAGCAATGTACCCCTTAAGATAAAAAAGCATTCTTAAGGACAACCACCATGACGCAGGCGTTACCAAAGGTCATTATCCACGGGGGAGCCGGTGGTGCTTTGGCCCATCCAGACGTTCTCAACGCCCTGCGCCACGATCTCCACGCCATTGTGGAGCAGATCTACAGTAAAGCCGAGGCCGGGGCCAGCGCCCGCGACTGCGTGGTGTTTGGCTGCCAGCTGCTCGAAGATACCCCCCGCTTTAACGCGGGCTACGGGTCGGTGCTGCAATCGGACGGCCAGGTGCGGATGAGCGCGGGGCTGATGGACGGCAGCACCCAGCGGTTTAGCGGCATTATCAACGTGTCGCGGGTGCGGCACCCCATTGACTTGGCGGCTTACCTGCAACCCGCCCCCGATCGCGTGCTCTCTGACCTGGGGGCGGCGGAACTGGCGCGGGAGATGCGCATTGAGCCCTTTGACCCGGTGACTGACCTGCGCCTGAAGGAGTGGATGCAGGAGCGAGCCCATAACTTTCAGCGCAGCATGGCCGGAGTGGTGGCGGAACCGATTGATTCTGCCGGTTCTGGTGATTCTGAGGCGCGGCGCGGCACCATCGGGGTCGTGGTGCTAGATCAGGAGGGGCGGCTGGCGGTGGGCACCTCCACCGGGGGCAAGGGGCTGGAGCGGCTGGGCCGGGTGAGCGACTCGGCCACCGTGGCGGGCAACTACGCCAACGGCGTTGCGGCAGTGAGCTGCACGGGCATTGGCGAAGACATTATCGACGAGTGTCTGGCCTCCCGCATTGTGGTGCGAGTGACCGACGGCATGGCGATCGCCGCTGCCCTGGAGAAATCCTTTGCCGAAGCGACGGCGAACGGGCGAGATTTTGGCGCGATCGCCCTCAGCCACCGGGGAGAAATTGCCTGGGGCAAAACCAGCGACGTGCTGCTGGCGGCCTACCATACGGGAGAGGCGGTGGGGGATACCCTGGAGCTAAGCTCAGGTACGCTAACCGGAGTGGTTCAACTATGACTGACCCCAATTCTACTAAACGCAACCCCTCGGCCTCAGAGAAAAACGTCCTTAAAATCGATGTGCCAACCCTGATGGTGATTTTGGCGGCGCTGATTTTGCTGCCCCTGCTGGTGACGGGGTTCATCTCGCAGTAGTTTGTCTATAGCCACCACCAACTTGGTGGGACATTCTGCGTTAGCCCTCTGGAGTGATGCCTGCGCGCCAGCTGATTGACTGACAAAATTTTGTTGGGTTACGCCAAAGCTAACCCAACCTACGCCAGCACAGTTTTTGCCATTGGTCGTGACTGATGCCCTAAGCGCATTGGCCAGCGCTATCAATTAGCGCTCCGAATAGTCTGCCAGGGATGCAGGAGTTCTTCGACGTGCTGCTCTGAGACTTTCTGCATGCCACGCGCAGCAGCTATATGTTGTCTTTTTGCTAAAGAGTTTTATGAATCGACTATCTCGTCTACTGGTTGCAGGCTGCGTAGCGATCGGCTGCGCTGTGGCTGTTTGGTTACAGTCGGGAGAGGCGGCGGCCACGATGCCTGCGCCATTGCCCCAGTCATCTTCTGTGCAGGTAGCCCAGCTCAATTCGGCTGAAGATACTGACTTTGGACGGCACTTTGAAGACCTGGATGTTGAAGGGTCTATCTTAATCTACGATTCCGCCAATGATCGAACTTATCAACACAACCCTACGCGCAATCAAACGGCCTTTTTGCCTGCATCAACATTTAAAATTCTCAACTCGCTGATTTCGCTAGAAAATGGCGTCATTGCCGATGAAATTGCTATTCTCACCTGGGATGGTGTGACCAGGAAGGTGCCCGCCTGGAACCGAGACTTGAATATGCGAGAGGCATTTAAGCTTTCCGCCTATCCTTTTTACCAAGTTTTAGCTCGCCGCGTGGGGCACGAGCGCATGCAGCAGGGGGTTACTCAGGCAGAATACGG
Source organism: Nodosilinea nodulosa PCC 7104 (assembly GCF_000309385.1). Classification (GTDB taxonomy): domain Bacteria; phylum Cyanobacteriota; class Cyanobacteriia; order Phormidesmidales; family Phormidesmidaceae; genus Nodosilinea; species Nodosilinea nodulosa. The sequence goes on along the minus strand of NZ_JH976538.1, from coordinate 662,279 downwards.
CAACCAAACTATTGGCGATGAAGAGGACATCGATACATTTTGGTTAGACGGAAAGCTTCGAACTACGCCCGCAGAGCAGATTCAGTTTCTCCGTCGGTTTTACCAAAACGATCTGCCGTTTTCCGAACGAACTTTCTCCATAGTCAAAGATATTATGGTTGTGGAGCAAACCCCAACGTACACCATTAGAGCAAAGTCGGGCTGGGTGGGCTTTGATCAACCGGAGCTATCTCAAGTTGGGTGGTACGTTGGCTATCTCGAAAAGGGTGAGAACGTTTATTTCTTTGCCACCAACATTGATATTCGCAATGAGAACGATCCGCGCCATCGAGTAGAGTTGACGCGGCGATGTTTTGAGGATTTAGGCTTGCTGTAGGCCCAGGGCTGTGTCTGCTAGCTGAAGCGCGATCGCCTACAAACTCGATACCGCTTCAGCCGGAGCTTTCAAATAGGCCAGATCTGGCCCGGAAGGAATGATGCCGCCAGGATTTAGCGGAAACAGGTTGCCGTAGTAGTCGTGCTTAACCGCATCAATGTCGCAGGTCTCTGCCACCCCCGGCAGCTGATACATGCGCCGCAGGTAGGGGCCAAGGTGGGCGTAGTCCTGAATGCGGCGGCGGTTGCACTTAAATAGGCTGTAGTAGACCACATCAAAGCGAAACAGCGTGGTAAACAGCCGCACATCCGCCAGCGTTACCATGTCGCCGCAGAGGTAGGGGCGCTGGCCCAGCGCCTGGTCGATCGCATCCAGCGCGTCAAATAGCTCGCTGACGGCGCGATCGTAGGCCGCCTGGGTTTGGGCAAAGCCGCAGCGATAGACGCCGTTGTTCACCGCCTGGTAGGTGCGATCGTTCCACTGGTCGATGTCTGCTTTGAGAGCTTCCGGGTAGAGATCAACCCCTGGCCGAGTGCCCCACTCACCAAAGGCTTCATTCAAAATCACGATGATGTCGGCGCTTTCGTTGTTGACGATCGCCGCACTCTGGCCATCCCACAGCACCGGCACCGTAGCCCGCCCCCCATACCCCGGCTGAGCCTGACGGTACAGCTCCGGCAGCGTGCGACAGTCGCGAAACGGCGTTTCAAACACCCAGCAGCCCTCGTCCGGCGAGGGCACCACAGGGATGATCGAAATCGCCCCCTCCAGCCCCTTCAGCGATCGCGTTACCAGCGTTCGGTGCGCCCACGGACAGCCCATACCCACAATGAGCTGATAGCGATTGGCCGCCGGAGGAAAGGCACCCTCCGGCTCAATCCGCTGACGAAACTCGCTTTCGGGCCGCTGGTAGTCGCCGCCCTTGCTGCTGGGAGCCATCTGCCCCATCATGGTCTGCCACAGGGTAGTCCAGACCAACTTGGCCGTGCGAATTAGCAAACCAGGAGGCAGTCCAGCCATAGACCTTTTTGTGTGAGGGGATACCTTCACTATACCGAGGCCGCGAAATGTCTTGCGGATATGATGCTCTATTGGTGCATTGCTTCGCGTTGGCGGAGCCTCGCCTTAGCGTTATGCACCCTACCGGCTTCGGGTGCATAGGTCAGCCACAGGTGCTGAAAGGTCAATTGGCAGAACAGAGGTTTAAACCGATGGCAGATCAATCCTTTCCGTGAGGTCAAGGACGACGGAACGTCCTTGTCGAAGGGGTCTGGGGGCTGCGAAATGCCCCCAGCAGCAAATCTGGCTTGTAGACCAGATTGTGCGCCGCGATCGGTAACCTGAAGCCAAAAACGCTTCATCGCGCCCGCCCGATCGCCCCTACGCAAAAACAGCCGCCAACCCAAACCGGATCGGCGGCTGCTACTGACGGCGAAAACCCTACACCCGCGCCGGAGCCTTCGTCCACTCGGTGTGGAACGTCCCTTCTTTATCAACCCGCACGTAGGTGTGGGCACCAAAATAGTCGCGCTGGGCCTGGGTCAGGTTTTGCGGCAGGCGATCGCGCCGATAGCTGTCAAAGTAATCGAGCGACGCGCTAAACGCCGGGACCGGAATACCAAACGTCGCCGCCATCGCGATCACTTCCCGCCAGGCCGACTGGCGATCGAGAATCGTCTGCTTAAACTCAGGGGCCAGCAGCAGATTCGGCAGACTGGGATTCTCATCGTAGGCGTGCTTGATTTTATTCAAGAAGCGCGCCCGAATAATGCAGCCCCCCTTCCAAATCCGGGCCGTTTCGCCCAAATTCACATCGTACTCGTAGTGCTTAGAGGCGGTGCCAATCAGCGCCATACCCTGGGCATAGGAGCAAATCTTCGAGCAGTACAGCGCATCGCGGATTTTGTTCACCATGACCTTGGTGTCGCCGTCAAAACTGGCCACCGGGCCGCTCAGTTCCTTAGAAGCCGCCACCCGCTCCTCCTTAATCGACGACATAATTCGCGCATTCACCGCCGCCGTAATCGTCGGAATACCCACTCCCAGCTCCAGGGCGCTCATCACCGTCCAGCGACCGGTGCCCTTCTGGCCCGCCGCATCCATGATCAGCTCGACCAGGGGCTTGTTGGTGTCGGGGTCGATGTTGGTAAAGATATCGGCGGTGATTTCAATCAGGAAGGAATCTAGCTCCTCGGTGAGATTCCACTCAGAAAATACCTCAAATAGCTGGTTGTGGTCGAGGCCCAGCACGTTCTTCATCAGGTCGTAGGCTTCAGCAATCAGCTGCATGTCGCCGTACTCGATGCCGTTGTGCACCATTTTGACGTAGTGGCCAGCCCCGCGAGGGCCAATGTAGGTAACGCAGGGGCCGTCATCCACCTGGGCGGCAATCTTTTTGACGATGGGCTCGATCGAATCGTAGGCGGCGCGGGTGCCGCCGGGCATCAGGCTGGGGCCGAGCAGCGCTCCTTCCTCACCGCCGCTGACGCCCATGCCGATAAACCGCAGACCCGTAGATTCCATATCTTTGGTGCGGCGCTCGGTGTCTTCGTAGAGGGAGTTGCCGCCGTCAATGATCATGTCGCCGTCATCCAGCAGGGGGCGCAGCTGGCCGATCACCGCATCCACCGGGGCGCCCGCCTTTACCATGACCAAAATGCGCCGGGGCCGCTCTAGCGACTGCACAAACTCTTCGAGGCTGTAGGCCGCCACCACGTTCTTACCCTGGGCCCGCTTTTCCATAAAGCGCTCGGTCACCGATGCAGTGCGGTTGTACACCGACACCGGAAAGCCTTTGCTCTCAACGTTAAGCGCCAGGTTCTCGCCCATTACGGCGAGGCCAATTACACCAAAACTCTGTGCCATATCAATTTCTCGGTAACGGTTCGGTCGACAGTCGGAAGCAGATTGCTATGGAAAACTATGGAGTGAGTGCATTAAGTAGGACATTAATGGGATGCCGATTGCATCAAAACTGTCACTTACATCAAAACTGTCAACAGCCTAAACAACTTTTTCAAAATGGCCATGCTCTCAAAGGTTTTCTTTAGGTGTGGGGCGCAAAAGCCAGGAATCTCTGACCTTAGAGCGGCATTGAGAAACGTTACGGCCCGAAAATTCAGCCCTTGGGGCCTGCGTATGATTGGTTTGTAGGATGGGTCGCCTGGTTATGGATACGGCAAACGGGTCGCTGGCTGGCCTGCGCTTGGAGGTGCCGATCCACCGTTCAGGCGCGATCGCGAGCCAGGTGCTGGCGGCCCTGGGGCAGATTGGCTTACCCCTTCGCTTAGGAGAAACGGTGATGAATCAGGTCAAAACCCTTGCGCTTTTGTCGCTGCTGTCGGGGCTGCTGGTGGGCCTCGGCTATTGGATTATTGGCGGTCCCACGGGCATTTTGGTTGGGCTGGCGATCGCAGCCGTTAGCAACCTCAGCTCCTGGTACTTCTCTGACCAGATTGCCCTGCGGGCTTACAATGCCCAGCCCGTCAGCCGCGATCAGGCCCCGGCCCTTTACGCCATGGTCGAACGCTTGAGTCTGGCGGCGGAAATTCCAATGCCGGGGGTTTACCTGATTCCTGGCCCTGCGGCCAACGCCTTTGCCACCGGGCGCGACCCCAGCCACGCGGCAGTGGCCGTCACCGAGGGCATTGTGACCATGCTGACCAGCGCAGAGCTGGAGGGGGTGATCGCCCACGAGCTATCGCACATTCTCAACCGCGACACCCTCACCCAGGCGGTGGCGGCCACGGTGGGCGGCGCGATTTCGTCGCTGGCCTATATGGCCCAGTGGGCCAGCTACGGCATGGCCAGCGATCGGGATGACAACCGTGGGCCGAACCCCATTGGGCTGCTGCTGGCGATTTTTGTCGCCCCCCTGGCAGCAACGCTGATTCAAATGACGATTTCGCGCACCCGCGAGTTTGAGGCCGATGCCGGGTCGGGGCGGCTGACGAAGAACCCCCGCGCCCTGGCCAGCGCCCTGCAAAAGCTGGAGGCCAGCGCCCAGCGGACGCCAATTCAGGGAAATCCAGCCTTTGAGCCGCTGCTGATTATTAACGCCTTTTCCCGCCAGGGAATGGCGGGACTGTTTGCCACCCACCCCTCGACCGAGGCCCGCATTGAGAAGCTGCTGGCCCTGGAGGCAGAGTTGGCCAAGGCCGTGAAGAGATGAGGCCCAATCCCCCACCATCTGAACAGGGGTTCATAGGGGAATGATTCTCAGTATCATGGAGACAGTACTGCGATGGGTGCTGTAGTGGCCAATTCTCACTCTATAAATACGCAACCGCCGAACACACAGCCAACGCCAGGGACCGATGCTCCGGCCTGCGATGAGTCGCTGGTGCATTTGGACAACGTGCGGCAGGTGCAGCCCGAGGTGCTGAGCACCGAGCAGGCCCAGCGCATGGCGGAATTTTTTAGCGCCCTCTCCGATCCCCACCGGCTGAAACTGCTGTCGGCCCTGGCCCAGCAGGAGCTTTGCGTCTGCGATCTGGCGGCGGCGGTGAAGATGGGCGAGTCGGCGGTGTCGCACCAGCTGCGGGTGCTGCGATCGCAGCGGCTGGTCAAGTACCGTCGCCAGGGCCGCAACGTCTACTACGGCCTGGCCGATGGCCACATTATGGCCCTCTACCGCGAAGTGGCCGAACATCTAGAGGAAGGTTAGCCCAGCAAATTTCCTGGCAGCGGCCCAGAGCATGGCCCATTTCCAGGGATGGGGTCTCTAGGATCGTATATCATCTGAATAGTCTTTCATATATTCAGACGCATCCGGCAGGTGTCCCCATGGCAGAGCTCCACTCCCACGACCACTGCGCCCACGATCAGTCAGTTCCGGCTGCCAGCCAGAAAGCTGCCCGGCATGAGGTCCATAACGATTGCTGCGGCCACGGTCATGACCATGGCTCCGGCGACTTTGACCTGCGGCAAGAGCTAACCCCGATCGCGATCGCGGCAGTGCTGTTTGCAATCGGATTTGGCTTTAACGGGGCGCTGCACAACACGCCCTACGCCATCGCCGAGTATGCCGTGCTGATCCCCGCCTACCTGATCAGCGGCTGGACTGTGCTGACCACGGCAGGGCGCAACCTTCTGCGGGGGCGCATCTTCGACGAAAATTTTTTGATGACCGTGGCCACCCTGGGGGCGATCGCCATTCACCAGATTCCCGAAGCGGTGGCGGTGATGCTGTTTTTCCAGGTGGGGGAGCTGTTTCAGGGCTACTCGGTGGGGCGCTCGCGGCGCTCTATCAAAGCCCTGCTAGAAATCCGGCCCGACACCGCCAACCTGTACGTTGACGGCGACATTCGAGCGGTGGCGCCCGACACGGTCAGCATCGGCGCTGAAATTCTGGTGCGCCCCGGCGAAAAGGTGCCCCTGGATGGGGAGATTTTGGCGGGCAAATCGCTAGTCGATACCTCAGCCCTGACGGGTGAATCGGTGCCGCGCCCCGTTGCCCCCGGTGAAACTGTGTTGGCGGGCATGATCAACCAGTCGGGCGCCCTAACCGTGCGGGTGAGCAAGCTTTTCGGTGAGTCGTCGATCGCCAAAATTTTGGACCTGGTGGAAAACGCCAGCGGCAAAAAGGCCGAAACCGAGAAATTTATCACCCGCTTTGCCCGCTACTACACGCCAGCAGTGGTCTTTCTGTCCCTGGCGGTGGCGCTTTTGCCGCCCCTGGTGCTGGCCGGAGCCACCCAGGCCGAGTGGGCCTACCGCGCCCTCGTGCTGCTGGTCATTTCCTGCCCCTGCGGCCTGGTGATCAGCATTCCCCTGGGCTACTTTGGCGGGGTGGGGGGGGCGGCCAGGCGGGGCATTTTGGTCAAGGGTTCTACCTACCTCGACACCCTGGCCCAGGTCAAAACCGTCGTCTTTGACAAAACCGGCACCCTCACCCAGGGCAACTTTCGGGTCAGCGAGGTGATTGCCCACAACGGCCTGAGCCAGCCCCAGCTGCTAGAGCTGGCCGCCCAGGTGGAATCGCAGTCTAACCACCCCGTCGCCCAGTCCATTCGTCAAGCCCATGGCCAAGCCGTCGATACCGCCGCTGTGCAAGATTACGAAGAGATCTCTGGTCACGGCATTCGGGCCAGGGTCAACGGGCGCACCGTGCTGGCCGGCAACGATCGCCTCCTGCACCGCGAGGCCATTCCCCACGATGTCTGCGTGGTTGACGGCACCGTGGCTCACCTGGCCGTCGATGGGGAGTACAGCGGCCGCATTATCGTCGCCGACGAGCTGAAGGCCGATGCCGCTGAGGCCATTCGCGCCCTCCAGGCCCAGGGCATTGAAACCGCGATGCTGACGGGCGATAGTCAGGCGGTGGCCGATCGCATCGCCCGTCAGCTCGGCCTCGACCAGTATCGGGCTGAACTGCTGCCCGAGGGCAAAGTAGAGGCCCTGGAGGAAATTTTGCACCGTGCCCGCCGCACCCGAGGCAAAGTCGCCTTCGTGGGCGACGGCATTAACGACGCGCCGGTGATTGCCAGGGCCGATGTGGGCATTGCCATGGGCGGGCTGGGGTCCGATGCGGCGATCGAAACCGCCGATGTGGTAATTCTGACCGACGCCCCCTCGAAGGTGGCCGAAGCCATTCACATCGGCCAAAAAACCCGGCGCATTGTCTGGCAAAACATTGTCTTTGCCATGGCGGTAAAGGCGCTGTTTATTGCCCTGGGCGCGATCGGGGTGGCCACGCTTTGGGAAGCGGTGTTTGCCGACGTCGGTGTTGCCCTGCTGGCCATTTTGAACGCGGGGCGCATTCTCAGATAGCTAGATTTTTCTCACGTTCTGTAGCCCCTGCGGCTGTGGGATTGAGCAAGTGCCGCAACAATAGCCTTACGTTTTCTTCTCATCTGGCTATGAAACTTGTCCCACGTTCTGCCCTGGTGGCTTTGGTGGCAGCGGCTGGTTTGCTGACTGCGGCCGCTGTACCTGGAAACGCAGCTATTGGCTGTCCGTTTTCTGCCTCCACTGCGCCCCAGGTAACTGCCTCTGGCCATCCGCCCGGTGGCTGGTGGGCCTCCTCTCCAGACAGCAATGCCCTTGGGGTGGCGCTGGGTGGGCTGGGCGCGATCGCAGCGCTGCTAACCGGCGGCACTGTGCTGATGCGTAAGCGGTGGTTGGCCCAGGCTGCCGCCCTAGAGGCGGGGGCTGAGCCGAACCTGGCGATCGAAACCGAAACCGTTTTGGTCTCTGAGCCTGACGAGATTGAGAGCGAGTTGGCGCTGGCCTACCGTCGCTAAATCGACTTGACCGTGGTTAAACATCTCCTTGAGTAGCTGAATCGGGGCTGGCCAATGGCCAGTCCTTTTTTTGCCCTTTTTTGACTGTCATAGCAATAGTCACGTTGGTTAGGACATCCAGAAACCCTGTGGACGTTCAAACGTTTGAACGTTCATAGGAGACATGTCTTAACCAGACCGGCTACAGCTATAGGACTCCTAATACCTGAGCCTGAAGCCAGCTGAGGTAGGTAGGCAGCCCATCGGCAATAGGCAGCGCAATGATTTCGGGCACCTCGTAGCTGTGGTGCTGGATAATCGCCTGACTCAGCGCCTCAAACTGGCTGAGGTCAGTTTTGATGATCAGCTGCCACTCGGCCTCGCGCTGCACCTCGCCCTGCCAGCGGTAGAGCGATCGCATCGGGAACAGGCTGACACAGGCGGCCAGGCGGGCTTCTACCAGGTAGTGAGCCAGGCGATCGGCCTCGGCCTCGGAGCCAGCGGTGACCAGCACAATGCCAGGGGTTGCGGGCGCTGTCATGCTAGGGAATGCGGCTAGGGAATGCGATCGACAAACTGCGACTGGTTCAGGGTTTCGCGGGCGGGGCGATGGGTCCAGCGGGTTTCGCCCTGGACGGCTTCGTAGAGATAGGCGCGGGCCTCGGCGGGCAGCACCGACTCGGTGAACTCAGTACCCACCACCACCGCCGCCTTGAGCGAGGCCTCCCCCAGGTGGGCGCGGGTGAGGTCAGCCCGCGACAGGTCTACGCCGTCTAAGATGCCGTTCCACAGTACGGCTCCGGTGAGGTCAGAGCCGCTGAGGTTGGCCCCCACCAGGCTGACGCCGCGCATGGTGGTGTGGGCCAAGTTGGCCGAGCTGAGGTTGGCCCCATTCAGGTTGGCCCCGTTGAGCTTGGCCTCTTTGAGATTGGCCCCGGCCAGGTTCATGCCGTGCAGGTCGAGTCCGTTGAGCCAGGCCCCCTCTAAATTGACCGCATCCATGCAGGTACGCTCCAGGTCGGCCCCGCTCAGGCGCGCCCCGGTCAGGTGCGCCCACGACAGGTTGGCCCCGCCCAGGTTGGCCCCCCGCAGGTTAGCGCCGCTGAGGTTGGCCCCGCAGAGATTCGCCCCCCGCAAATCGGCCTGGCGCAGGTTAGCATGGCACAGGTCGCAGCCGCTGAGCTTGGCACGGCGCAGGTCGGCCCGCACCAAAAACGCCCCCCGCAGGTTGGCTTTGGTGAGATCGGCCTGGGCCAGGCGAGTTTCGCTCATTTTGGCAAAGCTCAGATTGGCCCAGTTGAGGTCGGCATAGTCGAGGTTTGACTGGGTGAGAAACGAGCGGCTGAGGTCGGCCCCCTTGAGGTTGGCGCGGCTGAGATCGACATCGACCAGAATGTGATGGCTAAAGTCGGCACCGGCCAGGCTAATGCCCGTGAAGTCGCGGTATCCGGCTTCGTACAGTTCCAGAAAGTACTGAATGTGCATAATGCTTCGGTGGTGAGCCGGAGAGATGGCCGACTCACGGGGGGCAATTAAGGACACGTTAGATTCCCAAATCGGGGCATACAAACTGTGGGGAGGTATTAAAAACAACTTTGAAGATCGAATTTTATGAGTGAGGTTAACGCTTCTTTAACTAAGACTCAGGAACATAAGGTTACAGTTCAAAATGTGATTAATTATTTTTTAACAATTGCCCCATTTAGGGTCTGTAGGGCTTGGATACAGCTTATTTGCTTTTTCTTAGCCTAATCGCCTTCGTTGCTTTTGTTTGATAATTTGGTGAGAAACTTAGCACTTGAGCAGGCATGAATCGACTGATTTTTTGGGGGCTTTGGATAGGGTTTATTCTGTATGCATTTATACTTGCTCCCCCCGCTCGCCCCGATACCACAGATCTGATTCTGCGCCTCTCTACGGGGGCGTGGGAGGGCATCAACCCCGCTGTTATAGCGCTGTTTAACGCCATGGGGCTTTGGCCGATGATCTACGCGGCCCTGGCCCTGGTCGATGGCCGAGGTCAAAAGCTGTGGGCCAGTCCTTTTGTGCTGGGATCGTTTGCCGTCGGGGCCTTTGCACTGCTGCCCTACCTGGGGCTGCGCCAGCCCAGCTCCAGCTTTAGCGGTGCCAAGGGGCTGCTGCTGCGCCTGGTAGAATCCCGCTGGCTGGGATTGCTGCTGACCGTGGGGGCGATCGCCCTGGCCGCCTTTGCATTACTCAAGGGCGACTGGGCCGATTTCTGGCGGCAGTGGCAGACCAGCCGCTTCATCCACGTGATGTCGCTCGACTTTTGCGCCCTGTGGCTGCTGTTTCCGGTGCTGCTAAAGGACGATATGGCCCGGCGAGGCCTGGGGGCGAGCTGGGTGATGGCAGCGGTGCTGGCCCTGCCGCTGGTGGGCGCTGGCCTGTATCTGGCGCTTCGGCCCGCCCTGGTTGAGGATGCGGCGGCGGTGGCGACAGGGTAAACGATTGTTGATTTGCTGGCGTTAATTTGCTGGGGTGCATATTTGCAGGTTACCGGGGTCTTGCCCCGGCGTTATGCTCCCTGCGGAGGACATTCCTGCGGTGGGGTGCAGCCGACGCAGGTCCTTAGTTTGGGGACAGCGCCTGCTGCCCGGCCATGGTTTGCAGTCGGCCCAGGGTGCGCTGCACCGACGACAGTCCCTGGCGATCGCCCTGGGCCTCCAGATACGCACTGGCTCGCTCTAGGTCTGCGATCGCCCGCTGCTGGTCGCCCTGGCTCTGGTAGGCGGCGCTGCGGTAGCAGTAGGGCAGGGCGATGGGGTCACCGCAGGCGATCGCGTCGCTGTAGTCGCGCACGGCGCCCTTTAAGTCGCCCAGCTTTTGCAGGGCGCTGCCCCGGTACACGTAGGCCATGGGCAGGTGGGGTTTGAGGGCAATGGCCTGGGTAAAGTCAGCGATCGCGGCGGCATAGCGGCGCTGCTCCAGCCGCAGCCAGCCCCGGTTGCAGAAGGGGGCGAACAGCTTGCCGTTTTGGTCAATGGCCTCGCTGAGGTCGGCTTCGGCGGCATCGATCTGATTGAGCTCGAGCTGAGCCACACCCCGATTGTTGAGGGCAATGGCGTGGTCAGGCTGCATCTGAATCACCTGGCTGTAGTCGTTGATGGCACCGGGCTGATCGCGCAGGTCGTGGCGGGTGGTGCCCCGGTTAAAGAAGGCGACCGCATCGCCGGGGGGAATCACCGGGTCGTGGAAGCGCTGCATGAGGGCCTGCACCACGGCGGGTTCGGCGGTGCGCAGCTTGGCCTCCAGGTCGGGGATGACGGCGCTCTGGGTGGGCAGCGCCTTGAGGCTGACAATGGCGTAGGTGTTCTCTGGTGGGGCGCCACTGCCGCTGTCGCAGACCAGGTAGCTCTCGGCGGTGCCCATAATTCTAAACTTGAAGCGATCGGGATAGTTTTCCCGCAGGGGCAAGAGCTGGTTGAGGGCCGCCTTGAGCAGCTGAAGCTGGCTGGACTCGGTGCCCCAGCGCTGGCTAATCCGCCAGGCCAGACGGCCATCGTGCTGGTCGCCCCGGTGGCACCAGCCAATTTCCAGCTGCCCCCCCCGCTCCAGCAGCTGGCTGAATCGCTTCAGCAGCTGTTCATCAATGGTGACGTAGCTGGCCCAGGGCCACACCAGCAGCACCCGGCGGGTGGCGGTCTCCAGGGCGGTCTCCAGGGCCTGGCGGCTGGCCATGGCCTGGGGTTCGCCTGCGGCCGCCACGGGCAGATCAATAATCCAGTTGGGCTGGGACGATGGGGCCGCCGCCCTGGCTAAAGGCTCCTGGCGCGAGGTTTTGAGGTCGGTCTCGGTCTGCTGCACCCGCCGCGCCAGCTGGATTAGCGCCTTGCGGCTAGCGGTATCGGCGGGGGCGGTGACCAGCTGATTGGTCAGCTGCAGCTGGCGTTCCGAGAGCGATCGCGTCACCCCTTCGAGCTGCGCCACCTGGGCCTTCACCTGGCCCAGGTACTGCGACACCACCTGCTGCACCTGCTCCTGGGTGTGGCCAGCGGTTTCCTGGCGGCTCATCTGCTGCTGGAGCTGCTGCACCTTAGCGGTTAGGCGCTCTAGCTCAGCGGTGCTGGGCGCCGGGGCCGCAGTGGGCAGCCCGCTCACGCTGCCCACCGGAATTTTGGTCAACGCCTGCTCTAGCCGGGCCTGCTGGCGGGTGAGATCTTTGACATGCTCTACCAGTTGGCTAAATTCTGACTGGGGCACCAGGGCCGCCATGGCCTTGACCACCGCCCCAATTTCGTCCCGGTACTGGCCTGGGCTGCTGGTCTGGGGAAATTCGTGCCAGCGGCGATCGATTTGCCCAAAGGCATCTTGCAGGTTGCTGACCAGACTGCGGGTCTCCGAGCGCAGGTTTTCGAGGCTCACGCGGGTTTGCATGAGGTCGGTTTTAACCTGGGAGAGCTTGCCTTCGGCGGCTTCTACCCGAGGGGTGGTGGCCAGCCGCTGCATGTAGGTGGTGAGGTTTTCAAAGCTGACCTGGGCCGCCGCCGACTGCTCTTGCAGCTGGGCAATCTGCCGGTTGATGCCGCTCAGATCGGGAACGGGCAACGCCTCTAGCCGTTGCTCAACATGGGCCTTGAGCCCCTTAATTTCTTTGGAGAAGCGAATAAAGGAGTGGTTGTTGCGATCCATCACCGCCCGCTGAAAGTTGGTCAGCGCCTCAGGGGAGGGCATTGCCGTCACCTGTTTGCTGAGATTGGTGAGGCGGTGCCCGGCCTGGCGGTGCTGGCGGGCGAGTTTTTCCTGGGCTTCTTCGAGCTGCTGCTCGACCCGGTTGCGATTGAGCAGCCCGACGGCGGCCAGCACCGTCAGCGGCGCTGAAGCTAGCGCAATGTTCTGAGCGGCAACGGAGGCGATGGCACCGACGCCAGAGCCCACCACGAGGGCGCGTTCGGCCCTGGTCAACCAATGATTATCGGCCACGTTATTTCCCCTGATGATTGCAAACGCTGGGCGTGGCGGTAACTGAGGGGGCGTCAGGGGGGCTTTACCGCTACTGGTTTACTCTTCGCGGGGCGATCGCGCCGTCAGGATAGTTTTCTTAAAAGAAATAGACAAAGAAGATAGACGCGGGTGCGGCAGTAAGCTTGTTCAGGGGGGTTGGGGAGATGGGGGAGAGGGGGGTTGGGTGGATGGGTAGAGAGTGGATGGGTGGGAGGGATGGGGAGATGGGGGGATGGGGAGTGGGGGAGTTGGGAGGGGAGAAGATAAGGAGATAGGGGAGGGGGGGAGATTGATTATTGAACTTTATCAATCAGGAACGAAAAGCAAATAGCATTTAGTCAATCCACCCCTTCCTTTTGGGCCAAGCATTGGCTAAACTCTATTTCAAATAGGCCTGACTCTATTTAATGAGATTATAGATTGACTCAAGTCAATCTACTTTGCGTCTTCGGGGAAGGGGTAATGTTCCTGCCTCCGCCCCGTCTGGCAACCCTTTGATGTCCTTTTTGCCCAGGATTCTCCGACTATGACCCCGATTCTGGCTCAAACTAGCTGGCTGATTCCCCTTTACCCGCTGTTGGGAGCGCTGCTGACGATTCCCTGGTCGCCAGCGATGATTCACCGCACCGGGCCGCGCCCGACGGGCTACATCAATATTGTGATGACGGCCCTGGCTCTGACCCACAGCGTCCTCGCGTTTCTAGCGTTTTGGGGCAAGTCGTCGCCCCAGTTTTTCTTTGCCCCCTGGCTCGATGTGGCCGGGCTAAACCTGAACATTCCCCTGGAGGCGTCGGCGATTACCCTGGGCGCCTGCGTGCTGATTACGACGCTGAACCTGCTGGCTCAGATCTACGCCGTGGGCTATTTAGAAATGGACTGGGGCTGGGGGCGTTTCTTCGCCATGATGGCCCTGTTCGAGGCGGGGTTGTGCGCCCTGGTGCTGTGCAACTCGCTGCTGTTTGCCTACATGCTGCTGGAGATTTTGACCCTGGGCACCTACCTGCTGGTGGGCTTTTGGTACAACCAATCTCTGGTGGTAACGGGGGCGCGGGATGCCTTTTTGACCAAGCGGGTCGGCGACCTGGTGCTGCTGATGGGGGTTTTGGCCATCTATCCCCTGGCCCACACCTGGGACTTTCGGGAGCTGGCGGCCTGGGCTCAGACGGCAAATGTGGATCCAGGTCTGATGACGCTGCTCGGGATCGGGCTGATTGCCGGACCGATGAGCAAGTGCGCCCAGTTTCCGCTGCACCTGTGGCTGGATGAGGCGATGGAAGGCCCGCTGCCCAGCACAATTTTGCGCAACGCGGTGGTGGTGACAACCGGGGTATGGGTGCTGGTGGAGCTAGAGCCGGTGTTTGCCCTGTCGTCGACGGCCAGTGCCTTTGCGATCGCCGTCGGTACCGTCACCGCCCTCGGCGCCACCTTAATCTCCGCCGCTCAGATCGACATTAAGCGGGTGCTCTCGTACCTCAGCAGCGCCTACATGGGGCTGATGTTCATTGCCGTCGGCGCCCACCAGCCCGGTGCCGCCCTGCTGCTGGCCCTGGTCTACGCCCTGGGCATGGCGGCCCTGGTGATGGGGGCAGGCTCTGTGATCATCAATATCACCACTCAAGATTTGACCCAGATGGGGGGCCTCTGGGGTCGCCGCCCCGTCACCGCCATGGCCATGATCGCCGGGGCGGCGGGTCTGGTGGCGCTGCCTCCCCTGGGCGGGTTTTGGGCCATGCTGTCGCTGGTTTCTGGCCTGTGGGATAGCCAGCGGGGGCTGCTGGTGGCGATCGTGCTGCTGGTGAACTGGCTCGCCGCCTTCAGCCTGGCCCGCATGCTGGGTCTAATTTTTGCTGGCAACACCCAGCAGATGACCATCCGCGCCCCAGAGCCGATTTGGCTGATTGTGCTGCCGACGGCGATTGTGGCGGGCTTTACCCTGCACCTGCCGCTGGTGCTGGGACTGCTGGGCCTGCTGCCCGCCTGGGCCGAGGTGAGTCAGGATATGGCGCTGCTGCTGACCTGGTCGAGCATTCTGGGCGCGGCAGTTGGCACGCTGCTCTACGTCAATCGCGTGGTTGAGCATCCGGCCAGGCTGGTGAAGAAACCCCTGCAAAACCTGCTGGCCTACGACTTCTATACGCCCAAGCTCTACCGCAACACCTTTGTGCTGGGGGTCGATATGCTGTCGCGCCTGACCGACTGGCTCGATCGCTACGTGGTCGATGGTCTGGTTAACGCGGTGGGGCTTGCCTCGCTGTTTAGCGGCGAAACCCTCAAATACGGCAACACCGGTCAGCTTCAGTTCTACGTGCTGACGATTTCGCTGGGGGTTGCTCTGCTGGGGGTGTTGATGAACTGGCATGCCCTGACGGCGCTGTTTTAAGCGAATTTTCCAAATCGAGGTCTGGGGGCCGCGCCATGGGGTTGTCCGATTGCGGCCACTGCTGGAGATGCCTGACCCAAGCTACTGTCCTCCCCATCCTTCCATCTCCCCCATCCCTCCCACCCATCCACCCTCTACCCATCCACCCCATTACTCACCATGCTCACTCCACTCCTACTGATTCCTCTCCTCGGTGCGATCGCGATCGGCTGCTGGCCCGGTCTCACTAGCAAGCAGGCCCGCAACGGTGCTCTGGTGGTCGCCAGTCTGCCGCTGCTGTGGACGGCCTGGCTGTTTATCCAGTTCGACCTCTCCTTTGGCGGCTTTCAGTTCCACGAGTTTTTGCCCTGGCTGCCCGCCCTGGGCCTCAACTACGAGCTCAGCCTGGACGGCCTCTCGCTGCTGATGGTGGCGCTCAACAGCCTGATCACCTGGATTGCAATCTGGAGCAGTTCCCCTGAAACTGAGCGACCCCGCCTGTTCTACAGCCTGCTGCTGCTGGTGAGCAGCGGGGTAGCCGGGGCCTTTGTGGCCCAGAACCTGCTGCTGTTCTTCCTGCTCTACGAAATTGAGCTGGTGCCGCTGTACCTGCTGATCGCGATCTGGGGCGGCGAGAAAAAGGCCTACTCAGCGACGAAGTTCTTGCTCTACACGGCCCTGTCGGGGGCGCTGATGCTGGCCGGGTTCCTCGGTACCGTATGGCTCAGCGGCGCGAAGGATTTCACCTACTACTCGGTGATGGGCCACGAGCTGCCGATGGTGTGGCAGGTGGTGCTGCTGGGGCTGCTGCTGGTGGCCTTTGGCATCAAAATTCCGCTGGTGCCGTTTCACACCTGGCTGCCCGATACCTACGTGTCGGCTTCGACCCCGGTGGCGATGATGCTGGGCGGCGTGCTGGCCAAACTGGGCACCTACGGCCTGTTTCGCTTTGGCCTGGGCCTGTTTCCGGATGCCTGGGCGGAGCTGTCGCCCTACCTGGCGGTGTGGGCGGCGTTTAGCGTGCTGTACGGGGCGATTACGGCGATCGCCCAGAAAGACATCAAGCGCATGGTGGCCTACAGCTCGATTGGCCACATGGGCTACGTGCTGCTGGGGGGCGCAGCGATGACCGATTTGGCCCTGACCGGTGCCCTCAGCCAGATGGTATCCCACGGCCTGATTTTGGCCATTCTGTTTCACCTGGTGGGCGTAATCGAGGCCAAGGTCGGCACCCGCGAGCTGGATGTGCTCAACGGCCTGATGAACCCGGTGCGGGGTCTGCCCATGGTCAGCGCCCTGCTGGTGCTGGGGGGCATGGCCAGCGCGGGCATTCCCGGCCTGGTCGGGTTTGTCACCGAGTTTCTGGTGTTCCAGGGCAGCTACGCGGTGTACCCGGTGCAGACCCTGCTGGGGGTAATCGGCACGGGCCTGACGGCGGTGTACTTCGTGATTTTGCTCAACCGCACCTGCTTTGGGCGGCTGGACAATGCGATCGCCTACTTCCCCAAGGTCACCTTTTCTGAGAAACTGCCCGCCTACGTGCTGGCCGGGCTGATTCTGTTCCTCGGCATTCAGCCCAACTGGCTGGTGAAATGGGGCGAGCGCACCGCCAGCACCATGGTCGCCGCTATTCCGCCGGTAGCTATAGGGGTGGTAGCCGATGAGGTAATTGAGGAAATTCCCTCAGCTACGGAGCCTGATGGAGGTCTGCCTATGGATCCTGTCCTATTGCCCGTTGCCGCACTGTCACCCCTGCGATGACAGGCGATCTCGTAGGGTGCATCCGCGCAGCGATGCACCACCCATGGGGCAAGTTATCTACCCCGCCAAATTCCCGGAATGGTGCATTACGGCCAAAGCCAAATTTGTTGACAATAGCAGAGCAAATCTTTGGCCTAATGCACCCTACGAGACCCAAGAGAAGGAGGTTAGAGCAAGTCCCAGAGTTCTTCGGGTACCAGGTAGTGGGGGCCATTGCGGAGGGCCGCAGGCGATCGCCATACCGCCTCGAACCGCCGCTTCCCCTCTACCGCCGCCAGGCTTTCTCGCCCATAGAGTGATTCATCGACAAACTGCCCGTCGTAGACAAACACAATCTCATGGCCTGGCTCGCCATCACAGACAAAGATGTTTTCCACAATGCCCAGCAGCTTGACTCCAGTGATGTCAAACCCCAGCTCCTCTTTGATTTCACGCACTGCCGCATCGGCGCTGGTTTCGCCAAAGTCAATGCCGCCCCCCAGAGGCCGCGCAAAGCCCCGCTCCTTTACCGAGTCGTAGCTCTCATGGACCAGAATCTCTTCCCCCCGCCGCAGCAGGCAAATCGAAATGGGCCGAATCCGCGCTTTCTTTGCCATGGGCAGCTTCCTAAATCACCTGTCTCAGCATAGAGAGAATTAAGAATGCAAAATGAACAATTCAAAATTAAAAAGAAAACCCACTTTGAATTTTGAACTTTGAATTTTGCATTCCCCACCGACCCATCCACCCCCTTACCCATCCACCCTTTTACCCCTCCACCCATCCACCCTTTTACCCATCCACCCATCCACCCCTATGCCTACTCTCACCGAAACCAAACCCCTCATCCCCCCCTCCACCCACCCCCACGCCGACGTGGTGCACCGCCTGGAGGCGGGCGGCTCGATGCTGCCCGATACGCCGGAGAACCTGATGCAGATCATCGGCATCTACAAAGCCTACGCGGTGCCGATGGATTTTTACTGGCGCGACCTGCTCTACATTGCTGAGCGGGTGTTTCTCAACCCGGTGCCCGCCTTTAAGTACTTTTTGCCCCAGGAATATCTGGATTTGCCCAACCATTACGCGGGCGATACGGCGGATCTGCGGATCTGGCGCGGCGAGGCGGAGGCCCACCCCGAGCTGCTGGAGTTTATGGCCAAAGGGGAAACCAAGCGCAAGCTGCCCAAGCTGTTGCTGCACCTCTGGCACGATCGCGTCAACATGGAGTTTGCCGAAGCCTGCATGAAAGCGATGCTGTGGCACCAGGATATGGGCGGGCGGTTCAACGACTACCTGTACACCGATGACTATAAGTCGGCGTGCGATCGCGCCATCAAAGCCTACTTCAAGGGCAACCCGGTGATGCTGGGGCTGCACAAAGCCTTCCCCGAGATGTTCTACGAAAAGTGCCGCGAGCTTTCCTACTACTCCAACCTGGGCCTGTTCTGGGAAGTGATGGCCCCGGTCTTCTTTGAGATGAGCGACATCTACGACGAAGGCGGCTTTGCGGGCGTGCCCGACGCCATGAACTTTATCGTCAACGGCATCTTTGCGGTTGCCGGCCGCCCCATCTACCACCACGTCTACGTTGGTGACGAATGCTTCGAGCTGATCCCCAAATCCTGCGGCTTTACCTGGCTGTACGAAGCGGCCCTGCCCTACGTGGAAGCCGTGTTCTACCGCACCGCCCCCTTCCGGGGCACCAAGTCCTACAACGCCCAGGCGGGCCAGGTGCCGGAAGATCAAAACGACTTCCACTACGGCATTCTCTACGCCGACGTGTTCCCCGTGGGCAGCGCCGGTATTCCCCCGACGCTGCTGATGCAGGACATGCTCCACTTTTTGCCGCCCTACCTGTTGGAGTATTACCAGCAGCACTGCCGGGGCGAAGACGACATGCTGATTCAGCTGGGGATCACCTTCCAGCGATCGATGTACAACGTCACCTCGGCGGTCATTCAGGCCCTGCGCACCGCCCTGCTGTACCCGCTAGATGACCAAAACCCCCGCCACCTGGCCGCCAACCGCAAATTCTTCGAAGCCCAGATGGACCGCTTCGTGCGCCCCGAAGCCCGCCTGCGCGACGTGCAGGGGCCAGACTATCGGTAGATGGGTAGATGGTGGATGAGTAGAAGGGTGGGGAATGCAGCGTTGAAAATTCAAAGTTCAAAATAAATGAATTTCCCTTTTGAACTTTGAATTGATCATTTTGCATTTCACCCCCTGTTGGCTCTTTACGCTCTACCCCATCCATCCCATTACCCGTCCATCCCGACACCCATCCACCCCATTACCCATCCACCCCACTACCCATCCACCCCTATGCCTACCATCGTCGATATCGCCGTCAGCAACGAAGGTTTCTCCACCCTGGTCGCCGCCGTCCAGGCCGCCGGACTGGTGGAAGCGCTGCAAAGTCCTGGCCCGTTCACCGTCTTTGCCCCCAACGATGCCGCCTTTGCCAAGCTGCCCCCCGGCACGGTGCAAACCCTGGTGCAGAATCCGCCCCAGCTGGGCCGCATCCTCAAGTTTCACGTCGTGTCTGGCAAGTACACCAAAGACGAGCTGATCAAGCTCGGCACGGTGGAGTCGCTGGAGGGCGCGCCGATTCCGATCGACGGTACCGAAGGGTTTGAGGTGAAAAATGCCACGGTACTGGCTGCCGACATTGAGGCCGACAACGGCATCATCCACGTGCTTGACAACGTGATTTTGATGGGGTGAAATCAATTGCGGATTTTGGCTTTGCGATTTTAGCTTGGTGTGCGCGGCGGAGCAAAAAACAACCGTCAAGCCCTAGCTGGCTCGGTAGGCCTTTGGCGTTGTGCCGGTGAACTTCCGAAACAGCTTACTCAAATGGCTGTGGCTGCTGAATCCGCAGTCTAGCGCAATATCTAAAATCAATCGGTCGGTGTGCTTGAGCAATTGCTTGGCCTGCTCTACCCGCTGCTGAAGCAGATAGTGGTGGGGCGACCGACCGACCGACTGCTTGAAGAGACGACTGAAATGAAAGGGACTCATATCCACCAGCTGGGCCAAGTCTGCAAGGCTGATATCGCTGCCTAAATGGGCATCGATGTAGTCTAAAACTTGCCGCAGCTGGTACGACGGCAGGCCACCCTCGTAGGTGGGCACCTGGATATGGATGGCGCCGTAGTGCCGCAGCAGGTTCACCGCGAGCACGTTGGCCAGCGAGTCGAGGTACAGCTGGTTGGACGCGCCGCCCCGCTGAAGTTCGGTAAAGAGCATCAGGCCAATGGTCTCTAGCTCGGGGTTGCGGTGGCGAAACTGGGGCAGCAGTTCGGTGCGATCGCCATCGCGATCCAGGGTTTCCTGGGCTACCTGCCGCAGAAACTCAGCGGTGAGCCGAATCTGCAAAAAGTCGTCGTGGCCCTCCCAGCGGGCGAACAGCGGCGTGTCGGCGGGGGTAATCGCCATATCCCCTTTGCCGTATAGCCCGGTATAGGTTTTACCGGCCTGGCGGTGCACCATGGGCACCGGGCGGGGCGCTAGGGAAATAAACAGCGCGTGCTCGCGCTCGCAGTGGCAGGTCCCTTCCCCGGCGGCGGGCTGAAAGCGGTCCACCTGCAAATGCTCCCATCCCAGGGTGGGGGCCGGGCCGCAGGGGAGAAGATCAGGCTGAGCGGGATGAAGCGCCAATTGTTCCACAGTACGAACCCAGTGTATCTATAGCAGCCGACGGGTAGGCTAGGGCATTGCTCAGAGCCAGCGTTTGAACGTTCTCAACGTCTCTCAGGGTCCTAACTTCAGGGTCCTAACTTCAGAATCCTAACTAACGTGACGAAGGCTATAGTTCCAGGCTACCTGGTTCCAACTATAGTGCGATCGCCAATTTTTGCGATCGCCAGCCTCCGGTCGGCGAACTGACCGCAAGATTGTGATAGTTCAGCAAGAAGCCGAAAGCTGGGTTTCCGCCCCCTCCCTAAGCTGAGAGTGTCATAGCTCGGGAGGAGAACCGATGAAACTCTTGATTTTTGGCGCGACCGGCAGCATTGGTCGCCAGGTAGTCGCCCAGGCATTGGAGCAGGGCCACAGCGTTACGGCCTTTGTTCGCAGTCCGGCTAAGCTGGAGGTTCAGCATCTCGATCTGCGGATCGTGCAGGGGGATGTGCTCGACCTGCCTTCTGTGCAGCAGGCTGTCCAGGGACAGGATGCGGTGGTCTGCGTGCTAGGTTCGGGGCAAAACCTGACGAGCACCGTGCGATCGCAGGGCACGCGCAACATCGTTCGGGCGATGGAAGCGGCGGGGGTGCGCCGACTGATCTGCCAGTCTACGCTGGGGGCGGGCGACAGCTGGGGAACGCTGAACTTCTACTGGAAATACATCATGTTTGGCCTTGTTCTGCGGCGGGTGTTTGCCGACCACCAGCGGCAGGAGGACGCGGTTAAGAGCAGCCCACTCGACTGGACCATCGTGAGGCCGGGGGCCTTTACCGACGGGCCGCGAACGGGGCAGTATCGCCACGGGTTTGCGGGCAACGATACCACCTCCCAGCTCAAAATCTCGCGGGCGGATGTGGCTGACTTCATTGTGAAACAGCTGGGAAATGATGCCTATCTGCACCAGACCCCAGGCCTTTCCTACTGAGTTTTTTTGATATCTGGAGGTTTCTATGGCCACGCTCAATACCTGGCGGGTGCCCCTGGTGATGTTCGCTGCGATCGCCAGCGCCCTGACCGCAGGCGTCTTCCTGGCCTTTTCCACCTTTGTGATGCAGGCGCTGGCGCGACAGCCAGCGGCGACGGCGATCGCTACCATGCAGGCCATCAACATTACGGTGATCAATCCCTGGTTTATGACGGTTTTCCTGGGGCCAGGGGTAGCCTGCCTGGGGCTGATGGCGCTGGCGCTGCGGCGGGGGATGTCGCCGGAGACTCGCTACTGGCTGGTCGGCAGTCTGCTGTACCTGATTGGCACCATCGGCGTGACGATGGCGGGCAATGTCCCCCTCAACGATGCCCTGGCGGTGGTTAAGCCCGACAGTGCCGCCGGGGCAGCCCTCTGGGCCAAATACCTGAACGTCTGGACCTGGTGGAACCACGTGCGCACCGTCGCCGCCCTGCTGGCCGCCGTACTCCTAACGCGATCGCTTTGTCCCTAGTACTCGAAGGCGGAAATATGCCGACTATTCCAGCTCCCCTGCTCCCTAGCTCCCCTGCTCCCTAGCGATTGGCAATAGTCGCCACACTTGCGCCGCAGTCTACTAGGCCGCGCTAACCTGGGGATCGCCGTCCGGCGGCCTACGCCTAGGATATCGATTGCCCCACCGGCATCCCAGGCGCGGGAAGCTTGAGCCTCCGCCCCTGCAACCTGCGGCAGGGGCGGACGGCTATGATGGCGTGGGGTGCTCTGATGGGATAAAACTGGCGATCGCACTACTGGCCCCACCTATGCCCCAGAACTGGAACCGTCAATACGCTGCAATTCTTGCAATTCTTAAGAATATGTCCGCCCTCGGGCTCGTGATGGTGCTGTCGGGCTGCTCTGCCCTATCTGAGGTGGAAGCGATCGGGCAAAACTCCGATCCCGCTACCGACGCTCCGGCCAGTGGGCCAGGCTCCTCAGTGGTTGAGGCTGCTGGGACTGGGGCTGCTGGGGCTGAGGTTTCTGGCCAGGGCGATCGGTGGCAGCAGCGCTACAGCCAGGCGTTAGACCAGGGCATGGCGGCGGCGGTGGCCACCCAAACTGCCCAAACCGCCAGCGATTGGCAACAGGTGGAAGGGCAGTGGGCCGGGGCGATCGCCTCCCTTGCCGCCATCCCCAGCAGCAGCAATATCTTTTCCACTGCCCAGCAAAAACGCCAGGAATACGAAGCCAACCGGGCCTACGCCGCCGATGCTGCCGCCGCCAAGACCCTGCCCACCGCTACGGTCGTGTCTGTGGGCGATGGCGATACCCTGCGGGTGCAGGGGCAGGGCGATCCCGTCACCATCCGTCTGGCCTGTGTCGATGCCCCAGAGACGAATCAGGCCTTTGGCCCGGAGGCCACGCTGCGGCTGCGGCAGCTGCTCTCGACCGGGCAGCCGGTGGAGGTGCGGGCGATTGAGCGCGATCGCTACGGTAGAACCGTGGCCGAAATTTACAGCGGCGGCCAATCCGTTGGCTTGCAGCTGGTGCGCGAGGGCTACGCCGTGGTTTACGAGCAGTATATTTCCGGCTGTGCCGCCACCGCTGACGACTACCGCCAGGCCGAAGCCGCCGCCCGCAATGCCCGCCGCAACTTCTGGAGCAAGCCTAACCCCACCATGCCCTGGGACTTTCGCCGGGGCGGCACCACCCCAGGCGCTCCAACTACTCCATCCCCCGCCACCCCATCCCCCGCCGCCGAAAGCCTGCCCGCCTGCGTCTCACGCGACTGCGACTGTAGCGACTTTGCCACATGGCAACAGGCCCAGGCCGTCCTAGATGCCTTCCCCGGCGATCCCCATCGCCTTGACGGCGACCACGACGGCATTGCCTGCGAGAGCCTGCGCTAGTTCCCGGCGCTTTTGGACGATTCTGCTCACCACCAGCCGCTCTAACTCAAGAGCCGCCGCACATGGATTAGCACATAGCCAAAAAATATCGGCTGGGTAGGGATGGTGGGCCAGGTAGCGCTCTAGGGGGGACTGTACGATCGCCACATCGGGCACGGGTTCAGAATGGTTGGGCAGGGTAACTGGCTTGGTTTCGCGCACGGCAGCGCGGCTGCCCAACAGCTGCCGCAAATACTCGGCTCCAAGGCTGCTGTAACAGGCGTGGGGTTCCCGTTCTGGGGCCATAACTACAATATTTCCCCGCAGCAGCTCCACGGCCTGATCGTCAAACACCCCGGCATCGATCGCGGCGTGATAACGCTCCAGACTCCATTTGTACAGAATGGCCGTCATAGCAACCTCTTCGGCAGCAAAGGCTAGGAAAGAGCTGATCAAAACCTTAGCAGTTCCGCCATGGACGCGGCTGACCCATTGCCGACCAATTACCATCGCCGCCTGCGAGTGCGCCGCCAGTTAAACCAGTTCTCGGCCCAGTCGCGTCGCCAGGTGCCGGGCCGCCAGCGCTGCTGCTGCCAGGTATCGATCATCAGCGGCACCATCGCCGCCAGGCTGGGGGAGAGCGTTGGCAGGCGATCCAGCCGCTGGAGCGGAATCTCCTGGTGCAGGGCCAGGGCCACGGTCTGCATCAGCTCGCTGGCGCCGGGGCCGCAGATCTGCGCCCCCACAAGCTGCCCGTCGGCCCGCACCATCCAGCGGCAAAAGCCGGTGATGTCGTCGCCGTAGTGGGTCTTGAGCACCTGGCCAAAGGGAACCTGTAGCACAGTGGCTTCGCTGCCGTACCAGCGGCGGGTCTGGGTGGCGGTGAGGCCCAGGCGGGCATACTCTGGCGCGGTGTGCAGCAAAGCCGAGCGATTCAGGCAAGACAGCTTGCGCCAGGGGAGGTAGAGGGCGTTGTGCAGGGCGATCGCCACATCCTGGCGATCGGCGCTCTCGGCCCAGTAGCCGCCCAGCACGGGGCCGCAGGCAAAGACCTGGGGGTGGGCGGTGGCCAGGCGATCGTCCACCGGCAGGGCCGTGGGGGTGCCGTGGACCTGGCGGGGTTTGAGGCCGATGCAGCCCAGGTTGAGGGGAGATAATCTAGGCTGGCTGGCGGTGGCGACGATCAACTGCTGAGCGGCAAGGCGATCGCCGCTGGTGAGCAAAAGCTCAGCCTCGTCTTTGGCGCGAATGGACACGATCTGGCTGCCCAGCCTGAGCTCGACCCCGCTGGATTCGAGCAGCACCTCAACAAAGGCCGAGAGATCGGCGTCTTCGGTGGGCAGCAGCCGATCGCTCCGGCTGACCAGCGCGGTGCGGGTACCGAGGCGCGCCAGGGCCTGGGCCTGGGCGATCGCCGTGCCGCTGTGGCCCAAAACAATCGCCGACTCAGGCCGCGCCTCTAAATCCAGCAGCGTATCGAGGGTGAGGAAAGGAGTTTCCGCCAGCCCCGGAATGTCGGGCACCGTGACGGCAGTGCCGGGGGCCAGGAGGTAGCGGCGCGATCTGAGCCTTCGCGTCGCAGTGGTCACCGCCAGCTGCGGGCGGGGGCTAAACTGACCGGGTTCCAGTACCACATCCACGCCGCTGGTGGCCAGCCAGTCCAGGTTCAGGTTGGGGTAGGCCACGGCTTCCAAGGCTTCGATCTGGGTCATGAGGTCGCCCCAGGGTTGGGCAACATTGGCCTGGGCCAGCGCTGGAAGGGCGATCTGGCGGCGAATGCCTTGGGCGGTTTCCCCTGGCGGCTCCACCAGGGCTACCCGCGCCCCCTCGCGGGCCGCTAGGGCCGCCGCCGTTCGCCCCTGCACCGTGCCGCCCAAAATTACCCCATCGTAGTCGACGGTCATGGTTTATCCAGCGCTTGTTCTCCATGAGTTTAGCGTTCTGGGGGTGAGGGGGTGA
>NZ_JH976538.1:578257-637080 GCF_000309385.1 Nodosilinea nodulosa PCC 7104 | reverse complement strand
TGAGGGGGTGAGGGGGTGAGGGGGTGGGGAAGACCTTGTTTATCTCTTCGGGCTGTGGTTTTAGTGGGGTAGTCGTGGTGATGTATATCCAGTAAAGTTTTCCTCTCGTCCTGATGGGGTGTCGACGGATAGGTAAAATCTGAAGCAAAGCAGCATGGGCGCACTATGACAGGGACCACCTCGATTCGCGGGTCGAGCACCGTAATGACCGATTTTGCCAACTTTGCCCCGCCCGAAATTACCGGCGATCGCGTTCTGGCCGCCATTGATGTGGGCACCAACTCCATCCACATGGTGGTGGTTAAAATTCAGCCCGACCTACCTGCCTTCACCATCGTTGACCGCGAAAAAGAGACCGTGCGTCTGGGAGACTTCAACGAAGCCACGGGCGGCCTGTCGGAGGCGGCGATGGCGCGGGCCATCAGTGCCCTGCAACGCTGCTGCGCGATCGCGACCAGCCTCAAGGCCGAAGACATTGTGGCCGTCGCCACCAGCGCCGTGCGCGAGGCCAGCAACGGCCAAGAATTCATCGATCGGGTTTACAAAGACGTCGGCCTCGCCATCAACCTGATCTCGGGCACTGAAGAAGCGCGCCGCATTTACCTGGGCGTGCTTTCGGGGATGGAGTTCAATGGCCAGCCCCACGCCATCATCGACATTGGCGGCGGCTCCACCGAACTTATTTTGGGCACCGGCGAACCCCATCGCTTTCTCAGCAGCACCAAGGTGGGGGCGGTGCGGCTGACCTCGCAGTTTGTCTCCACCGATCCCATTGCAGAGGCCGAATTTAGCACTCTGCGCGCCTACGTGCGGGGCATGGTAGAACCCAATACCAGCAAGCTTAAATCGCACCTCACCAGCGAAGAGCCGATCCAGCTGATCGGCACCTCGGGTACG
The DNA here is from genome assembly GCF_000309385.1 of Nodosilinea nodulosa PCC 7104. Lineage (GTDB taxonomy): Bacteria > Cyanobacteriota > Cyanobacteriia > Phormidesmidales > Phormidesmidaceae > Nodosilinea > Nodosilinea nodulosa. The sequence continues at coordinate 636,183 of NZ_JH976538.1, read as the reverse complement.
ATCGAGTGCCTGGCCGCCCTGATTGCTACCGAGCGCCTAGGCCTGGTGCCCGACCCCCTGAACGGGTTTCAGATCACCTACGAGGAGCTCTCAAAGCTGGTGGAAACCCTGCGCCAGGCCACCTATGCCGAGCGCCTGAACATGCCGGAAATGTCGCCCCGCCGGGCCGAGATCATTGTGGCGGGGGCGGTGATTTTGCACGAAACCATGGGCCTGCTGAAGGCCGATCGCATCACCATCTGCGAGCGCGCCCTGCGGGAGGGTGTGGTCGTCGACTGGATGCTCACCCACGGCCTGATCGAAGATCGGATGCAGTTTCAGCAGTCGGTACGCCAGCGCAATATTCTAAAAACCGCCAAGAAATACAAGGTTCACCTCGATCGCTCCGAGCGGGTGGCCCAGTTTGCCATGGATTTGTTTGAGCAGACCTGGGGCAGCCTGCACACCTGGGGCAACCTGGAGAAAGAGCTGCTCTGGGCCGCCGCCATTCTGCACAACTGCGGCCATTTTGTCAGCCACTCGTCGCACCACAAGCATTCCTACTACCTGATTCGCCACGGCGAGCTGCTGGGCTACACCGAAACCGAGCTGGAGACGATCGCCAACATCGCCCGCTACCACCGCAAAAGCGCGCCCAAGAAAAAGCACGACAGCTACCGCAATCTGCCCACCCGCTACCACCGGCAGATGGTTACTCACCTGAGCGCTCTGCTGCGCCTGGCGGTGGCCCTCGATCGCCGGGGGATTGGTGCGGTCAAGAGCATTCACTGCAACTTTGACGCCGACGCCCACGTGCTGAACATGGAGGTAAAAGCCGCCTACCCCGGCGACGACTGCGCCTCAGAGCTGTGGAACCTGGACTATAAAAAAGAGTATTTCGAGCAGGTGTTTGAGGTGAAGCTGCTGGCTCGCCTGGCAAGCTGAGGGGAGGCTGAGGGGGAATCGCGCCCTGCCGCTCACCTCTGCTGCTGATTCCCAGGATTTGGGCCAGGGGCCTGCCGAACCCGGAGCAGTTCAGGGGCTTCGGGCCTGGGGGAGGGTTCCAGGGCATTTTCGGCAGGGGCATTGAGGGTAGTTGGTTCGAGCTGCGGAACGGGGCGATCGCCCCCGTGGCTAGCGGCCAGGGCATCGTCCGAATGGGGCGCAATGCGATCGCCAGGGGCGGGCTGGGGTTGAGGGGGCGTCTTGCTGTTGCGCTGGGATTGGGGCGAGGGGGCCTCGTCGCTCCAGGCCCGCCAGGCGGCTCTGGCCCCGGCTAAAAAGCTCTTAGTGCCCGAATTCAAGCGCTTGGCCCCAGTCTGGGCTGTAGTGATGCCTTGGCTCACCTGCTGCACCACCTGCCCTGCCCCCTGCACCCCCTCAGTGACATCGTCGGTCAGTTCGGTAATTTCGAGGCTGGTGAGGCGAATGGCCTCTAGGGTGGGCGGCAGCTCGCGCCCCAGGGTGTCAAAAAACTTTTCGGCGCTGCGGGCCGCCCGCCCCAGCTCGCGCAGGGCGGGTATAGCCACCATCAATACCGCCGTCAGGCTAACGACGACCAGCAAAAACGATAGGGCTAGCCAAAACAGCGGGTCGGTCAAAGTTAAGTGCTCCTACTCTTGGTCATCTTTACTCCTGAGTAGAGCCATTGGTGGCCACCGGAGCTGCCTGACTCAGGTGCTCGTACTCCTGGCGGCTGGCCTCTTGCCCGGCGGCGATCGCCTCCCGCAGTCGGGTCAGGGTTTGCTCCCAGTTGACCAGGGCCGACTCCGACAGGCGATCGGCCTGGAGATGCACCGATGTGGAGAGATCTTCTACCAGCTCAGGCAGAGCATCGGCAGACTTTTTCAGAATGCGACGGGTTTCGCGCCCGGTTCGGGGGGCCATCAGCAGGCCTGCCACCGCTCCCATCGCGGCCCCTAGCATCAGTCCCCCAACGAACCCTCCAGATTGCTTGTCGCTCATCGTGTTTTTGTCCTGTGGGTAGCCAATCGTTGACCCTAAAACTGCCTGGCCTGCGCTTTCAGCGCGGGCTGAGACAATCCTACCGTTTCTCAGATAACGCCATTTTAATCCTAGGGCTGGGGCGTCGACCTCTAACCCTCAGCCAGCGATTAGCCATGGGGAAAATTCCCACCACGCCCATTACCTGCTCTAGGCGCTGAATCTGAAACTGAAGCAGAGCATAGTTCTGCCGCAGATAGGCCGTCCCCGTCTGGCCCCGCAGAATGGCCGGAGGGACCGCCACCGGGTCGAGGATCCTGCGGGCATTGCGATCCCAGTTCGCCAGGGCATCGGCCACGGCCCCCAGAGTTTTGCTCAACCGCCACAGCCGCCAGGCCACGAAAAAGCAAAACAGCGCAATTACTAGATTTAGGCCAACGGCAACCGCAATCACAATTTTCGCCCTATCCTTTTAACTTGGCTAGATCATAACGGTATTTTGACAAAGCGGTATTTTGGCGCTGCAATATTCTGACCCCACTGCCCTGAACCCACCGCCGTCATGCATGTCGTCGTGAGGATATTTTTCCGTTGGACACCATTGCTAAAACCCTGGACGTGGACCCCAGCCGGGGGGTAGACGAACCCTCGGGCCGCCCCCACCTGCCCCACAAAACCCTGACGGCGGCGCTGGGAGCCGCCCAGGGCAATACGCTGATCAAGCTGGCCCCCGGCACCTACAGTGCCGCCACCGGGGAGCGGTTTCCCATCACCGTGCCCGACGGGGTGATGATTGCGGGGCAGGAGGCCACCCAGGGCCAGGGGATTGTCATTGCCGGAGCGGGAGCCGGGCCGGGCGGCAGGTCGGTGGCGCTGATCATTCAGGGCCAGAGCCAGCTGCGGGGGGTGACCGTGCACAACCCCCAGGGCATCGGCATTTTAACTAACTCGGGGGCGGCTTTAGTCAGGGCCTGCCGCCTCAGCCAGTGTGCGGTAGGGATGCAGGTGGCCGGAGCCGCCCGGCCCCTCCTGATCAAAAATCAGGTCGAGGACTGTAGCGATCGCGGCCTCAGCTTTACCGAACAGGCCAGGGGCGAGGCCCGAGACTGTAGCCTAGAGCGCTGCGGCACCGGCATTGACCTAGACCAGACCGCCGCCCCGCTGATTCGCGGCTGCCAGTGCTCCAACAACCAGGTCGGGGTGAGGGCAGCCGGGGCCACCAGCCCGGTGCTGCGGCAAAATCGGCTGGTGCAAAACCAAACCTTTGGCCTGGTGGTGCAAGACTCCAGCCGCCCCGATCTGGGCCAGCCCGACGACCCGGCGGCCAACATTTTGCGCTACAACCGCCAGGGCGACCTGCGCAACGACAGCCGCCAGAGTCTGCTGCTGGTGGGCAACGATGTGGTGCCCCAGGCCTTGGTCGGCACCGTCACCCTAGGGGCCAGCCAGCAGCCCGACCCCGCTGCGGTGCCGCCGATGCTGCTCCATGGGGCTGGCGGTGGGGCAACGTCTCAACGTGAGGACCAGAACGGGGGATCATCGCCAAATCAACCCCTTGACACCCCTGCACCTCTGCCCCCTGACCTGACCAACGGCACCGCCCCCCCAGCTCCGGCGGCATCTCCTCCCAGCCGCTTTAGCGATTTGGGCAATCACTGGGCCACGGCCTATGTTGAATCGCTGGCCGATCGCGGCCTGGTCAAGGGCTACCCCGACGGCACCTATCGCCCCGATGAAGCCATCAATCGGGCTCAGTTTGCCGCCCTGGTAGCGGCCAGCTACCGCAGTATTGCCCCGGTGCGCGAGGCGGTAGCTTTTGTGGATGTGCCCCCCAGCCACTGGGCCGCCAGCGCCATCGACCAAGCCCAGCGCCAGGGCTTTTTGGGCGGCTACCCCGACCATACCTTTCGCCCGAGCCAGGGTATGGTGCGGGTGCAGGCTATGGTCGCGGTGGCCACGGGCCTGGCGCTGCCGTCGGCCCCGGCCAGCCTGTTGGGGGTCTACCGCGATCGCGCCCAAATTCCCAGCTACGCCATCGATGCCCTGGCCAGCGCCACCCAGGCAAAGCTGGTGATCAACCATCCCGATGCGGCCCAGCTGCGGCCCCGGTCAACGATCACCCGCGCCGAGGTGGCGGTGCTGATCTACCAGGGACTGGTGGCCCAGGGAAAGGCCCCGCCGCTCAATACCGTCGCTACCCCACCCCCTACCATGGCCCAAGGCTCCTTCCCCGACATTCAAACCCACTGGGCGCTGGACTTTATCCAGGGTCTGCTGAATCTGGGTCTGGTGCAGGGCGACGAATCGGGCCACTTTAACCCGGCCCAGCCCATGAGCCGCGCCCAGTTTGCGGCCCTGGTCAGCCGCGCCTTTGCCCCCGCCCCCCGCAGGCCTGCCCAGCTGTTTCGCGATGTGCCAGCGGGCCACTGGGCTGACAGCGCCATTCAGACCGCCTACCGGGGCGGGTTTCTCTCGGGCTTCCCGGACCAGACCTTCGGGCCAGAAAACCCCCTACTCCGATCCCAGGTGTGGGTGGCTCTCATCTCGGGGCTATCGCTATTGCCCAACCAGCCCGGCAACCTGAGGCTGCTGGAGAGCTACCGCGATCGCGCCACCATTCCCGACTACGCCGTGAGCGCGATCGCCAAAGCCACCCAGCTCAACCTGGTGGTCAACGTGCCCGACATCGCCCAGCTCCAGCCCAACCGGGTGGCCAGCCGCGCCGATGTGTGCGCGGCGGTGTACCAGGCCCTGGTGCTGCAGCTGCGATCGCCCCGCATCGACAATCCTTTTATCGTGCGGCCCTAGAAGCAGAGACCGGCCAACAAACGTGGCTCAATTCTGCCTGGCTCAATTCTGTCTATAGTAGGGGGATAAAATGGCCGGGTCCCTGGTCCCTATGCAGCCTCTCAAATGCCATGATGTCGCTTCCTAGGCCAATCGCCAAGCCCCTTGCCGCAGTGGGATTAGAGGGGGCTACCCTGGCCCCTTACCTGGCCCTGAGCCTGTGGGTGGGTCTGCTGCTGCTGCTGCGCAGCCCCCTGCAAAGCCTGATGCCCCACGACGAGGGCTGGTACGCCCAGCAGGCTCGGTGGATCGTAGAAACCGGCGATTGGGTAACCCAGCAGTGGTGGGGCGCCCCCGTCTACGATCGGATGATGGGCCTTCAGTGGCTGATCGCCGCCGCCTACAAGCTGTTTGGGGTGAGCGAGGGGTCAGCGCGGCTGCCGGGGGCGATCGCCTGCTGGGCCGCCGTTCTGCTCACCTACGGCATCGGGCGGCGATGTCTGACGCCAAAAATAGGGTTTTGGGGCGCGGCGATTCTAGCCGCCACCCCGATTTGGATGCAGGCCTCGCGGCTGGCAATTCAGGACGTGCCCCTCACCGCCCTGGAACTGCTAGGTATCTGGGCCTTGCTCCAGGCCGAAGACCAGCCTCGCCGTCGCCTGGGCTGGGGGCTGCTGGCGGGCATCACCGTGGGGCTGGGCTTTATGCTCAAAAGCGTCATGGTAATTCCGGTGATGCTGGCCCTGGGGCCGTACCTGGTGATGGATCACCGCCGCCACCGCCACCTGCTCAACCCGGCCCTGTACCTGGGGCTGGGGGTGGGTATGGTGCCTGCGATCGCCTGGCTAGCCCTCAGCGTCGACCGCTACGGCTGGCTGCCGATTCAGGGCAACTTTAGCCATCTTGTCAACCTGGCCGAAGAGGACTTCCACGGCGTCGGGCCGCTCTACTACTTTTGGAACATTCCCCTCAACGCCTTTCCCTGGCCGCTCCTGGCCCTGCCGGGGGTGTGGATGGGGTGGCAGTCCCCCTATCGCCGCAAGTGGCTTTGGCTGGGGTATCCGATCGCGCTCTTTGTCCTGCTCACGCTGTTTAAAACCCGCACCTGGTACTACCCGCTCCAGCTGCTGCCCTTTGGGGCGCTGCTGGCCGCCCTCACCCTCACCACCCTGGGGAAAGCCTACACCTCCCGGTTCAGAGCCCGCCAGGGGCTGATCAGGGGCCTGACCCTCACCCTGTCCGCCGTGGGTACAGTGCTGATGGTGGCGGGGCTAGTGGCCCTGCTGAGACCCCAGTGGATACCGCTGGAGGGAGCCTGGCGCTACGCCCTGGTGGCGATCGCGGCGGGGCTGGGCTGGTGGGTACCGCTGTGGGCCTACAGCCGCGATCGCCAGCGAGCGGCGGCCCGCCTCAGCCCGACCCTCTGGCAAGCAGGGTGGCTGCTGGGGCCGTGGGGGGCGATCGCGCTGCTCTACGCCACCGGGCTGTGGGGCAACTACAACCCCGATGTTAAAACCGCCATGGTCACCCCACCCCTACAGCCCATTGTGGCCAGCAACCCGGTCAATGCCGTCTTTAACTCCGTCGGCGCGGGCGACGAAGATTCAGTGCTGCTGACCTTCTACACCCCCCATCCGGGCATCGCCACGAATGACTGGCGCACCCTGGCCTCGGGCAGCTACGCTTGGATCACCCCAGTCGATGCCCAAGGCCTTCCCCCAGGAACCCCTCGCCTGGGGCAAGTGCGCGATTGGGTCCTGGTGCAGATTCCGTAATTTCCGGTTGAAGCATCCGTAGAGTTTTCCTAAACCTATGTTTTATACGCTACAGACATGGGCAGGTTAAGGCTATGGTCGATGGCAAGGTCACAGCGTCTTGCCTAGACCACAACCTTACATACTTGGAGTAGTGAACGATGGCTAAGTTTGGGGTGAAAATGACGGCAACGGTCGCCCTGGGAGCGATCGCAGTGGCGGCCACAGCCACCATCGCCCAGGCCCAATCGAGGGTAGACTGGCTGGCCAGTGGCGACACCATGTCCTACGACGGATACCTGATGGCGAACGAATCGGTTTTTGCCAGCTGCGACAGTGACTGTGGCGATCTAGATTTATTTCTTTACGATGCAGTGTCGGGCGAACTGGTGGCCTCAGACACCCTGGTCGATGCTGCGCCGGTGGTGGTGGCCCCCTACGAGGGCAACTTTGTGATTCAGGTGGTGATGTCCAGCTGTAGCCTTGAACCCTGCGAAACCTGGACTGACTCGGACGCCGGGTTCTAAGCCAGAGCCATCGCCTAATCTTGGTAACTAAAACCCCCATGGGGAGGCGATCGCTTCCCCATGGGGGTTTTAATAGGCAGAGCCTCCAACGAGCATTTCAATCCAGAGCACTGGAACGGGGAGTCGCGAATACTGAACCGGCGTTTTAGAGCTGAGGTACCGATAGCTGGCTGCGCCTGGTCGGAATGGGCACCAGGCTGTTGGAGTCTGCGTCCCACAAAATGAATCTGGCACAGCCCGGCATATCGCTCAGTCGGAGGGTTTTTACGGTTTTGAGCAGGTGGCTGTTGGCGCGATGGCAGGCCGCAAGATTGTAGTTAGGAATTCGCTCCGAGAGGTGGTGAATATTGTGATAGCTGATGTCGGCGGTAAACCAGCGCAGCACGGCGGGCAGCTTTAGATAGCTGCTGCCCTCAATCGCCCCACGAACGTAGTCCCAATCGGCGGTTTTGTGGGCGTAGGAGCCTTCAAAATTGTGCTGCACAAAGAAGATGCAGATAAAAATAGCGCCTGCGATCGCCAAAATAGCTGAGTACAACCCAAAGAAGAGAACCGGCCCGATTAGTCGGCTCAGCAGCAGCCAGCTAGAAACAACAAAAATATTATTAAAGAGCAAATCCCAAAATTCTCCCGCCGTTTGCCAGTGTTTAGAGCGGTGGGAAGAGATAATAGCGCCCAAACCCGCAGCACCGTCACGCTTCAAACAGGCTATTCCATAGACGACAAAATCGTAAATGCCCAGAACCAGGGCCAATCTAGGCTTAATCGCCAGATAGAAAAATCCCCCCGGTAGAGTCATCAGCGGCTGGCGGATAAAACCGTAGAGTTTTTGGTCAGCGGCGCTGAGCTGATCAAACTCCTCCACTGAAAGAAAATCGGCTATGCCACGATACCGTTCCCAATCGCCATTGGTTTTGTGGTGGTAAGCATGATCCCGTGACCAGGCGTACTGGGGCATCGCGTTGATCGACCCCAGCAAAAAGCCCATCACCCTGTTGACTGTTTTAGAGCGAAACAGAGAGTAGTGCCCGCAGTCGTGCATAAGCGAGAAGCAGCGCAGCAGGAACAGCACCATCAAAATAATGATTGGCGGCAGCAGCCACAGCGAAATTGAAGCCGCCTTGACCGCTAAAAACCATAGCCCAACGTAAGGGAGGACGGTGTTGAGAATTTGAAACGTGGCCCGTCGGTCATCACTTTTCATGTAGGGAGCTAAAACAAAATCGGATTTTTTATGCATGGTTTATATGAGGCCTCTAAAGCCCTAACTGGACGATTAATCTAAGCCTGAATGGATGTATTTAACGGGCTACTGCAAGGGGAAATGCTGGCACAGCGTATTTGGCATACAGCCTTTCTTAATCCATGAGGTACAGCACAATCCCTGAAGCCCTTGTCACGCAAAAATCTCAGATCTAAATCTGTACCTCACCCATCCGAGAACTGCTGTAAGTTTATTTCGAAGCAGCAAAAACACTGCTGATCTCCGGCTTTACAGGCAATCCGACGCTTGGCCAGGAACTCGGCATTGGGCGCAGCGCATTCTGCTTTTCTACTAAAGCTTCAGTGGCGTAGAAAAGCTAATCTGCCGAATTAAACAAGCGGTACTAAATCGACGCAGCCAGGGACGGCATCAGCAAATTGGAAGATCCTTCTAGCGCTGGGTTTCAAGGGCTATTGATAATAGCCGATCGCGCCAGAACCTCAAAAAACAAAACAGCCGTCATATACACCTCGCAGATTTGTGGAACACTGACCAGTCATCGGCGGGCATTCTGGCTCACTCAATTTTGAATTTTGGACCTTAGATTTTGGGCAGCTATCGATCCAAAATCGCAAATCTAAAATCGCAAATCGGCTTACAGTTGCGGGACAGCGGCAGAGTTGCACTGCTCTTTCCCGGTTGCCTCTGGCGGCTAATTTCACCAGAACCAATGCGTCTTGTAACGTAACACAATCCAAGGCCAATCAGCATAGTTACCTAGCCACTGATGCGCAGTGGTTAGCCCACAGCCACAGCCCAGGTTCAGGTGTGCCTGGGGCGCTCGGCGCGGGCGTCCTGCCTGCGACTCTGAAGCTGCCTGGCCACCAGCCTTAGCCAAACTGCTTCTTAGCGGCTTCGTAAACCTCGACGGTAATCAGGCTCAGGCCCTGATCCTGGGCAAATTTCTCAATTTTTTTGCGGGCAGCAGGGCGCACAAAGAAGGGAATCTCCTTTAAACGGGCGTCGGCGTCGGGGGTCCATTCCATAAAAGCGTTCAGATTTGTGTAAGCGTGAATTTATCAGCAATTGAAGCGTTTTGGAAACCGGGCCGCTAAGGCTGAGCGGGCGGCCTTCCCGTTTTTGGCGGATCGCTTTAATCCTTTTGGCATGGGGCTTGTAGGGTGCGCGGTTGAGCCGACCCAACTCTCTGCGCGGCTGTTTAACCAGCTAGAAGCCGCTATCCTAGAAAAGCGAGTTTTGAGGGATACGCAGTGCAAACCCCAGACCCCATTCACGTGATTGGCGGCGGGCTGGCCGGTACCGAGGCCGCCTGGCAGGTTGCCCAGGCCGGGGTGCCCGTGGTGCTGCACGAAATGCGTCCCCACAAAACATCCCCTGCTCACCACAGTGAGCATGTGGCCGAGCTGGTGTGCAGCAACTCCTTTGGGGCAATGTCGAGCGATCGCGCCTCGGGCCTGCTCCACGAAGAGCTGCGCCAGTTAGGTTCAGTGGTCATAGGCAAAGCCGACCAGCACCAGGTACCCGCTGGCGGTGCCCTGGCGGTCGATCGCGGCGTTTTCAGCCAGGATCTAACCGCAACCCTGGAGCGCCACCCCCTGATCGAGCTGCGCCGCGACGAGGTGACCAGCATTCCCGCCGACGGCATTGTGGTGCTGACCACTGGCCCCCTGACCAGCGATGCTCTATCGGTGGATTTAGAGCGCTTTACTGGCCAGGGCTACATGAGTTTTTTCGATGCCGCCAGCCCGATTGTGGTGGGCGAGAGCATCGATCAGTCGGTGGCGTTTATGGCGTCGCGCTACGATCGCGGCGAGGCGGCCTACCTCAACTGCCCCATGAACCGGGAGCAGTACCTGCATTTTTGGACCGAGCTGTGCAACGCCGAACAGGCCGAACTCAAAGACTTTGAGCGCGAAACCGCCAAATTCTTCGAGGCCTGCCTGCCGATCGAAGAGATGGCCCGCCGTGGCGAAGACACCATGCGCTACGGCCCGCTCAAGCCCGTGGGCCTGTTTGACGCTCGCCTAGGCGATTTCAAAGCTCCGGAGAACAAGGGCAAAAAGCCCTACGCCGTGGTGCAGCTGCGGCAAGAGGATAAGGGCGGCCAGCTGTGGAATATGGTGGGCTTTCAGACCAACCTGCGCTGGGGCGAACAGGCAAGGGTGTTTCGGCTGATTCCTGGTTTAGAAAATGCCGAGTTTGTGCGCATGGGGGTGATGCACCGCAACACGTTTTTGAACTCGCCCGAGCTGCTGCACAACACCCTACAGTTCAAGGCGCGCCCGACCCTGCTGGCAGCGGGGCAGCTGGTGGGCACCGAGGGCTACACGGCGGCGGTGGCCGGGGGCTGGTTGGCGGGGACGAACGCGGCGCGGCTAGCGCTGGGCTACGATCTGCTAACGCTGCCGCCAACCATGATGCTGGGGGCGCTAGTGGACTTCATCACTTCGGCGGAACCCAAGCACTTTCAGCCGATGCCGCCGAACTTTGGCATTTTGCCGCCGCTGCCGACGCGGGTGCGGGGCAAGAAAGAGCGCTACGGTCAGTACCGCGATCGCGCCCTTAGCGACCTGCACACCTGGGCCGCTGACCGGGGCCAAAGACTACACCCCGAGACAGCCCTCAGCGCCACCGCCTAGTGCTGCTGGACGGCATCAAGCCCCCTGCCCCCCTAGCCCCACGGACTCCTGCGATCGGCCATAGTCCAGAAACTGAAGCCGCAGTTTACTAGAGAGTTTGCTGAGGGCTGATCTAGCCAGCATCTATCGATAGCTCTGCCCGGCGGAGTATTACATTCTCTGGAGAGTTTGTTAGAATTTGCAATGGTTAAGGGAAGGTTATAATCAGCTTAATAATAAAGACAAGGGGTGACCTATGACCCAATTTAATTCTTCTAACAATCGCCGCGAAGTAGATAATTTTCTCACTCCCCGCAGTAGCTACTACGGGGAGTTTTCGCCTCAGCACCTTACCTTCAACGCCAATCTCCAAGAGTTTGCCCACCGAATCAGCTACATATCGGGACTGCAAACCGGCGGCAAGCTCTCACCCGACGAAGCCTATAGCCAAATTAAGGCCCTCTACAAACAGCTCAAGCAGAGCAAGAAGGGACTGGAAATGTGATGCCTGCTGCTGCTCGAAAAGGCTACTGCTGAATCCAAATCTTGGCTTCGGCCAATTGCGCATTGGTAAACACCTTCACTGGACAGGGCAGCGCAAAACCAAAGACTTTCGTGGCAGCGCGAATCCAGTCTTGGTCGGTCACTACGGCGATTTTTTCCCAAGCGGTTAGGTGCTGTAGCCCCACCTTGGCGTCGTCCCACATGGCTTCTATGTTGAAGGCGGTGAAGTCGGCGCCAAGCTGGTACAGCAGGCGGATTTTTTCATGCTGCTTCAGCCTGGCCTCTACGGCTGGAATCAGAACCGTTTCGTAGTCCTCTCCGGTGACCTGACCGTGGGCTGTCATAGCCAAGATGTGATTGGGTAGACCCGGTATTAGTTCAATCATGGGCTGTGTTCCAACGACAGTTTTGTTGCAGTACTTCAGCGCTGTTGGGTTTTCTCCCCTGGAGACGCTACGCGAACGCTTCGCTCAACACCAACCTACTTCAGGACTGTTGCCAGTCAATCGGGATCATGAGGCACGCCCGCTAATTGCTTAACGCCTGGATGTAGTTGCTTCACCTAGGCAGAGTCTCGCCACAAATGGGATAACGGTTTCAGAACACAGCTCCTGCGCCCCTCCCTTGGAGTATCTTATTTCCCCCCATCCCCCCATCCCCTCCCTCTCCTCATCTCCCCATCTCCCCATCCCTCTATCTCCCGCTCTCCCCTACCCCCCATCTCCCCTCACTGGCGGCAAATTCTCCAGCAGCACCTTATCCACCCGCCTGCCATCCATATCCACCACCTCGAACCGCAGCCCTTCCCACTCAAAAAAGTCGCCAGTGCTGGGAATGCGCCCCATGTGCCGGATGATAAAGCCCGCCAGGGTGTGGTAATTGTCCTCGTCTTCGGTGAGCTGCTCGCGGTTGAGCAGGTCTTTGAGGTCGTCTACGGGCAGCAGGCCGTCGAGCAGCCAGGAGCCGTCGTCACGCTGCATCATCATCGGGTCATCCGCATCTTCCAGCGAGGGCAGGTCGCCAACGATGGCTTCTACCACATCGTTGAGGGTGACGAGCCCTTCGACGCCGCCGTACTCGTCGAGCACCATGGCAAAGTGGGTGCCCGACGACTTAAACAGCTCTAGCACCTTGAGCACGTAGGTACTCTCGGCTACGAACAGGGGCGGTTGCAGCAGGCTGAGCAGGGTGACGGGTTCGCTGTTCTGGCTCAGGTAGTTGGGCAGCAGCGCCTTCAGGGAGACCACCCCGACGCAGTCGTCAATGCTGTTGTTGCAGACCGGAAAGTGGGAGTGGGCGCTCTGCATGACCAGCTCGCTGTGCTCGGCAAAGGAGGCGTCTACATTCAGCCACTCAATGTCGGTGCGCGGGGTCATGATCGAGCGAATCGGGCGATCGCCCAGCTGTAGAACCCGCCCCATCATCTCCTGCTCGGCTACCTCAAAGGTGCCAGCCTCAGTGCCCTGGTCGATCAGCAGGCGCAGTTCTTCTTCGGTAATGGCGGCTTCGGGCCGTTCTTTGAGGCCCATGAGGTTGACCAGAAAACTACTGGAAGCCCCCAGCAGGATCACCAGCGGGGTCGCCAGCCGCGAGAGCCGCTGCATGGGCCGCGCCACCTGGCGGGCGATCGCCTCTGGGTAGCTGAGGGCAATGCGCTTGGGCACCAGTTCGCCCACCACCAGAGACAAATAGGTGATCAGCCCGACCACCACTGCCAGGCTGAGCACATTGCTGTAGGGAGCCAGGGCAGGCACCCGCTCTAGCCCCTGGCGCAGACTGTCGGCTACGGTGGCCCCGCCCAGAGCGCCGCTGAGAATGCCAATCAGGGTGATGCCAATCTGCACCGTGGAGAGAAAGTCGTTGGGGTTGTTGGCCAGCTTGAGGGCCAGCCGCGCCTTGGCGTTGCCCTGTCGGGCCTGGTGCTCTAGGCGGGCCTTACGGGCGGACACCAGGGCAATTTCTGACCCCGAAAATACCCCATTTGCCAGGATTAGCAGCAAGATCAGCGCACTTTTGAGAGCAATGTCAGACATAGGTGGGGGTAGCAGGGGTAGATCGGCCAGGCGCTAGGCTAAAGCGCCTGGCAAGGAGCAGGGGCAAGACCGGAGATGACCGCAGAGCGCTTTAGCGAGTTTATCTGGTTTATCCGTATGTTATTGAACGGCATATCTGCCAGCTATGGTAAAACGAATAAGCCGCCTGGCCCCCGATCGGTTTTCTACTCGGTTTTTTGTTCGGTTTTCTGTCCGATTTTCTGTGCCGCTGTGCTGACGTTTACCCGCGTACTGCCCCCCGATGACGCCGCTGCGGTGGCGGCAACCCTGTCGCTGACGGCGGGCGATCGCGCCAAGTCGCGGCACCGCTTTACCGCCGACGATGGCACCCCCCTCTACCTCAACCTGGCGCGGGGCACGGTGCTGCGCGGCGGCGATCTGCTGGGGGGCGACGGGGAGGGCGATCGCGGCGGAGAGTCCGCCGTCCTCATTCGCGTGGTGGCTAAGCCCGAACCCGTGGTGGTGGTCACCGCAGCCTCCGGCTTTGATCTCCTGCGGGCGGCCTACCACCTGGGCAATCGCCACGTGTCGCTCCAGCTCGCCGCCGACAGCCTGCGGCTGGAGCCCGATCCGGTGCTCGAAGCGATGCTGGTTCAGCTGGGCGGGTTAACCCTAACCCCGGCCACCCTGCCCTTTGAACCCGAGGCCGGGGCCTATCGCACCGGGGGGCACGGCCATATCCACGGCCACATTCACGGTCACACCCATGACCACAACTAGCGCCCAGGCGCTGCTGCGGCTGCTGCAGCTGACCAGCCCCGCCCTGCCGGTGGGGGCCTACAGCTACTCCGAAGGGCTGGAGACGCTGGTGGAGCAGAGCACTGTGACGACCCCGGCCGCGCTGACCGCATGGCTTGAGCAGGAGCTAGCCTACGGGCTGGTGGCCATCGATGGAGCGGCGGTGGGGCTGGTTCACCACAGGGCCAAGCAGGCGGGGTTGGGCAGCCCCGGTGGAGTTCCTGAATTAGCATGGCTGGCTGGCTTCAACCAGCAGCTGTCTGCCCTGCGCGACAGCGAGGAAACCCGCCAGCAGAGCTGGGCCACGGGGCGGGCACTGGTGCGCATGGCCGCCCACCTGCACCCCGATCTCAAGCCCTGGTTTAGCGCGGCGGGCAGCCCCTGCAATTTTGCCGTTGCCTTTGCCCTGGTGGCCGCCCGCTGGGAGATCGACCGGCGATCGGTGGTACTGGGCTATCTGCACAGCTGGGCGGCCAACCTGATTACCAGCGCCGTGAAGCTCATCCCCCTGGGGCAGACGGTGGGGCAGCAGACGCTGCTGGGGCTGTACCCGGTGCTGGAGGAAACCTGCGATCGCGGTCTCGCCGTCCAAACCCTCGACGAGCTGGCCCTCAGCAGCTGGGGCGCAGCCCTGGCCACGATGCAGCACGAAACCCTCTACACCCGCCTCTTTCGCAGCTAAAGCCCCGGGGCTGGCTGCGGCCAAATCCAGCCAGCAAAACGGGTGGGCAATTTGGCTGGTTTTGGTCAATCTTTCCCAACCCTCCGCCCCGGCGGTAGAGTTAGCTTGACCCATTACTCAAAGGTGGTCGGATGGCAAGTCTTAAGGTGGTGCTGACGGGGGTGTTGCTGGGCGCGCTGTCGGCCTGTGCTGCCCAGTCTCCGGCCCATAGCCCCGCTGCCCGCCTCTCAGCTCAGCAGCGGTTTGGCGATCGCCCTGGCGTTACGGTGCTGACCGCTGAACTCGATGCTCCAGCCCAGGGGCAAACGCTCTACGTGCCGGTCTACTCCGAAATTTTCGACTCCGACCAGGAGCGGGCCTTCCAGCTCACGGCAACCCTCAGCCTGCGCAATACCGATCGCAGCCAGCCCATCGTCATCGATACGGTGGATTACTACAACTCCGGGGGCGATCGCGTCTTCAGCTACCTGGATCAGCCGATTCAGCTTGGCCCCCTGGCGTCCACCGAAGTCGTGGTCGATCGCACGAATGTAGCCGGCGGGGCGGGGGCTAACTTCATCGTCCAGTGGCAGGCCAAGGCCCCGGTCAGCGATCCGGTGGTCGAGGCGGTGATGATTAGCACCGCCTCCCAGCAGGGCATGTCGTTTGTCAGCCCCGGGCGCGTCATCGATGAGCTGCGGCCCTAGGGGGACATCGCTGCCCCCAGCCAGAGCCGATGCACTGGAGGCCGCGCATCGGCTAGTTCTCCAGGGTCAGATCGCGCACCAGGTAGAGGGGCAGGGCGGGCTGGCTGAGCCCTGCCACGTAGCTCTGATCGAGATACTGGCGATAGCCGTCTTCCCCGGCCAGATAGACCTTAAAGAAAGCGACGCCCATGGCTTTGACATAGCCCTGCGCCGTCCTGGGGCTGGGGCCGATCGCCTCGGCGGGCACGGGCACGGCGCCCTCCTCGCCATTGGGCTGCTCGGCAATGGTGGAAAAGTGGGTGCCGTTTTCGATCAGCAGCAGATAGCGCTCCGCCGTCTTGAGCCAGGTAAAGGGGCGAATTTGCTCGGCGATCGCTGGTGTCACCGTATCGGCGCTGCCGGAGACGATCATCAGCGGCACCGCGATGTTGGCCATACCGGCCTGGCCAAAGACGGCGCTGTCAAGGGGGTTGACCGCGATCGCCGCCTGGATGCGCCTGTCCTGCAATGTTGGCAGCGGCTGGGGCAGCTTCAGCACCGAGCACTGCAACAGCAGCGACAGATCGAGCTGGCTGGAGAGCTGCGGCGGGCAGTTCTGCCCCAGGGTGGTTAGGTCAACGGTAGCCCCCGCCAGGGCCAGGCTCGTGTACGCCCCAAAAGACTGCCCAAAAATGCCAGTGCGCTCTAAATCGACGCGACTGCCGATAGCCGGATCCTGGGCGGCGGTTTCCAACTCATCTAGCACCTCCTGAATTGAGGTGGCCCGACGCACCATCTCCTCTGGCTCAATGACGTCGTTAGATTGACCCGCCAGCAGGGCCTCAATCTGATCGGCGTTGCTGCCGGGGTGCTCTACCACCGCCACCGCCAAACCGTGGGAGGCCAAATGCTCGGCCAGGTAGGCAAAGGAGGTGCGATCGCCCCCCAAGCCGTGGGAAATAACCACTAGCGGCGCCTTCTGCCCTTCGGCTAGCCCCTCAGGTAAATAGAGATCGGTGGGCAGGGTGAGCTGATCGAGCACCCGCTTTTGCCAGCGGTAAGGTCCTGGGGCGGCGGGGTTTCCCGCCGCTGCGACCCCGCCCTCTGGCCCTGGAGCGGCAGCGGCCTGCTGACGAATTTGGGCCACCGCCTGCTGAGTTTGGTTAATGGTGCTCACCACCTGCTGGGCAATGGAGGAAAGCTGCTGCAAATCAACCCTTGCCTCCACCGTAGGGAAATGCTTGAGGATGTTGAGCAGGTTAAAGCCGCCGTCGGTGTCAGCCGCCGCTAAGATCAGCGCCCCGCGAATGGCTCGCGCCCCGTTTAGCCGCCCCGCCGTCTGCACCACCTCACCCAAGCTCTGGAGGATGGCTTCACCCTGCGGCGTGTAGAGAAACTGGGAAACCGTCACCACATCGATATCGGCGCTGAGGGTCAGCCCTTCGCGAAACTGCTCGAGCTGCTTGGGGCTAAAGTAGCGGCTAAACCCTTTTAGCTCGTTGCTGAGTTTGCCGGTGCGGGCGTAGGTTTCTAAATCGGCGACGGCAACGGATCGCTCCAGGGGGCCATAGTTGATCAAGATTCGGTCGGTGCTCCAGCCCGGCAGGGCCAGCCAGAGAGACTGCAATAGAGCGGCCCCCAGCAGCAGGGCCATGTATTTCAATCGGCGGGTTGTCCAAAATTTAATGGCCATAGAAAAACCTGGGGCTGGCTCCAAAAAAACGTAACTGGTCGGAAACAATCGGGCCGCTGGCAACCTGGACTACTGGGCGATCGCCGCCAGTTCTGGCTGCTTCAAGAGGCGTCCATCTTCCATATACACAATGCGATCGGCAATGTCGAGAATGCGGTTGTCGTGGGTTACCAGTAGGATAGTGCATCCCTGCTGCTTGGCCAGATCGTGCATGATATCGACCACGTCGCGGCCCGATTTTTTATCGAGGGCGGCGGTGGGCTCATCGGCCAGCACAATTTTAGGGCGGCTGACCAGGGCGCGGGCGATCGCCACCCGCTGCTTTTGGCCCCCCGACAGATCCGCCGGGTAGTAATTTACCCTTTCTTCTAACCCGACCTGGGCCAGCATCTCAGCAGCGCGGCGATGGCGTTCGGGCTTGGCTAAATTGCCTTGTACCTCTAGCCCCATCTGCACATTTTCTAAAGCAGTCAAACTGCCGTGTAAATTGTGGGCCTGAAAAATATAGCCATTGTTGCGCCGGGCCTTGACCAGGTCATTTTCGCTGGCCCCGGTGATCTCATGGCCCACCACCTTGAGGCTGCCCGTCTGCGCCGATCGCAGGCCGCCAATCAGAGTCAGCAGGGTGGTTTTGCCCGAACCCGATGGCCCGGTCATAATCACAATCTCCCCCGCCGAAATCTCCAGGTTGATGTCGAACAACACCTGCTTTTGCAGGTTGCCAGAGCCAAAGGAGTGGTTGAGCTGATGAACAACAATGGAATGGTTTTGAGTCATGGCTACAGGATTAGGAGAGGGCGTTTTGAATCTTGAATTTTAAACAGCGGATCCAGCTGTAGGGTGGGCAGTTTTGAGCCGTAGGGTGGGCACTGCCCACCAGCATTAAATTCATTGATTTACATAGGCTCTGCGGCCTGCGGCAATCCAAAATTGCCAATCTAAAATCCAAAATTTAGAAAATATCTGCCGGGTCGGCGGCCTGAAGACGGCGCGTGGCGATCGCCCCCGAAGCCCCACACATAACAAAGGTCAACGCCAGCACCGTAATGGCTCGGCTCACGGGCATAGCCAGGGGCAGCGCCGTGGCCGCCGCCGTCAGTTGATAGGCTCCCAGGGCAATCACCAAACCGGGTACAAACCCCAGCACCGACAGCACGATCGCCTCCTCAACCACAATGCCCAGCAGGTAGGAGTTACGGAAGCCCATGGCCCGGAAAGTGGCGTACTCGCCCAGGTGACTGTTTACATCCGTCGAAAGCACCTGGTAGACAATCACCACACCAACAATGAACCCCATCGCCGACCCCAGGCCAAACACAAAGCCAATCGGCGACTCAGACTGGATGTCGTTGAGTTCAAAATCGACATAGCCATCTTTGGTCAACACCTGCACATCGTCGGGCAGGCGGGCGGCTAGCTCCGCTCTGACCTGTTCGGGGTCGGCTCCCGGCTCCAGGTTAATCAGTCCCAGGCTGACGGCTCCAGCCTCTCGCTTGGGAAACAGCCGCAAAAAGTTCTGGTCGCTGGTGATCAACGCGCCATCTTCGGAAAAGGACGCGCCCACTTCGAACAGCCCAGCCACTTCTACGGTGCGCAAGCCTATTTCGCTGGTCACCCGCTCACCCTGTTTAAATTGCTCAATCATCTCGTCATAACTGCCCCGCGAGGCCTGGTCGAATAAGACACGGTCGGGCAGCTGAATGGCATCGAGCTTCGCGTTCACATCGGGCAGGTTAAAGGCAGGCTGACTGGGGTTTTGGCCAATCAACAGCATCGAGGTTTGTTTGCGAGTCTGGGGATTGCGCCAATTGACAGAACCCAGGTACAGGGGCTCCGCAGAGGCGACACCAGGT
Organism: Nodosilinea nodulosa PCC 7104; assembly: GCF_000309385.1. Lineage (GTDB taxonomy): Bacteria > Cyanobacteriota > Cyanobacteriia > Phormidesmidales > Phormidesmidaceae > Nodosilinea > Nodosilinea nodulosa. The sequence goes on along the minus strand of NZ_JH976538.1, from coordinate 617,160 downwards.
ATGTCCTGAGCCTGTAAAAATCGCCGTCGGGCAAAGGTGCGCAGCTGCCCAAAGTTCTTTGCCTGGGTGCTGATAATGACTAGATCCGATTGCAGAGCGCGGGGATACTGGGTATTGCTTTTGTAGAGGGCATCGGCAAACCCCAGCTGCATAAAGATTAAAATGTCGGCGAAGGTGATGCCCGCGATCGCGGTCAGCAGCCGCATGCGGTCATGGTTGAGCTGTTTCAGGCCGAGGGGGGTGCGATCGCCCAGCGTTTTGAGGGTTTTGATCAGGCCAAGCATGGCGGTGGCTCCTGAACCGATTTTGGGTTGGCGATTTTGGATTTTGGACGTGTGGCGTCTCTAAAAGGGAAACTTTGACCTTTGTTAGTTATCCGGACTGGTTCCACTAACGCACAGCGTCTTTGAAGGAGAGATTTTGAACTGGCGATTGAGCGAGAATTATTTGGTTTCAATCGTGGCAGTGACCTGTAGATTCGTGAGCCCCGCCACCGTTTGACTGGCGGCCTGATCCAGGTCGATGAACACCTCAATCACCTTGGCATCGATGTTGGCGGCGGGGTCTTCGTTGACCACCTGCTGCTGCTGTACCTGGAGGCCAATGCGATCGACGGTGCCCTGGATGGCTTCAGGAAATACGGTGGAGGTAATCTCGGCGGGTTGGCCCACCGCCACCTGATTGATGTCGCTCTGGTAGACTTCGGCCACCACCTGCATTTGCTGGGTCTGACCCAGGGTGGCGATGCCTTCGTCGGCAATTTTTTCGCCGGGGCGGGTGTGAATTTTGAGAATTTGCCCAGCCTGGGGCGATCGCACTGTCGCCTGGGCCAGATTGGCCTCGGCTTCGGCTACGGCGGCGATCGCGGACTCCACCTCGGCTGCCGCCGCCGCCACATCCACAGGCCGCACCTCGGCGATTTGATCCAGCGTGGCGCGGGCCTGCTCAATCTGCCTACGGCTGGTGGTCTGAATCCGATCCAGGGAGGCCTGGGCCTCTTGAAGCTGGCGCTGGGCCGTGGTGTAGGTGAGCTGCCTGGCATCGCGCTCCGAGGCTGAAACCCCGCCCCGCTGATACAGCGATGCGTAGCGCTCGTACTCCACACGGGCATTTTCGACTTCGGCTTCCAGGCGCGCGACCGCCGCCCGCTGGCCGCTGACATCCCCCGCCTGAGCCGCTTCTAGTCGAGCGATTTCGGCCCGCTGGGCGGCAATTTCTCCCGATTTGGCTCCGGCCTTGACCTGAGCCAGCTGGGTGCGAGCAATCTGCACCTGCTCTTTAGCCTGCTGAAGTGCCGCCTGGAGGCGATCGCGGTTGTCCAAAATGGCGATCGCCTGTCCGGCCTCCACGCGATCGCCCTCCTTAACCAGCAGCTGATCTACCCGGCTTTCCTGGGAAGCCGTCGGCGCGATTAGGTCAATCGTTTCGCCCTCGGGTTCTAGCCGCCCCAGAGCCGTCACCGTTGCGATCGCCGGGGGCACCGTTTCGACCTCAGCCTGCTGGGCAACCTGCCCCTGCCAGATCTTCCAGGCTGCGCCTCCTCCCAACCCCAAGACCACAACACCAGCCAGTAACGGCCACCGACGAGACGAATTGGCCAGTCCGGCCCGATGGCTCAGAGCACCTAAATTCATGAACACTCTCCCAGCAAAAAGAAAAGCTCTATCAGCAATCATACTAAACCGTTCGGTATTGTCAACTAAACGGTTTAGTAAAGTCCGGTGATAGGCCAGAGTTAGGCAGCCTTGTTATGCTGCAAACAACCTTTGCGGAGCTCCCCAGCGTGAATGCTTCAGATCAGCCCAGGCCCTTTCACCCATCCAGCGGCGACCCGACGAATAAGGCCGGGATGATCCTGGCGGGTGCCCTGGAGGTCTTTACGACCAATGGCTATTCAGCGGCCAGCATGGATCGGATTGCCACGGTGGCAGGGGTCTCTAAATCCACCTTGTACACCTACTTTCACGACAAGGAAGGGCTATTTATCGCGCTGATTCAATGGCTCACCCAAAACACCAATCAGATCATCTTCAATTTGCGTGCGGATCTTGACCTGCAAACGCCTCCCGATCGGGTGCTCCGCCAGATTGCAAACTCAGCGCTCACCGACTTTGCTGACAATAAATCGCTGCAAGCCTTGATGCGATTGATGATTGCCGAGTCTGAGAAATTTCCAGAGTTGGCCAAAACCTTCATTCGCACCGTCGAAAAGCCTTTGCTAGAACAGCTCACCCTGTACCTGGCCTCTCAAGCTCAGCTAAATTTGCCCGATGCGGAGGTCTCCGCACGGATTTTTGTCGGTTCTTTACTGCACTATCTGATCATTCAAAATGTCCTGCACGGCAGCGATATTCTGCCGCTACAGCAAGAACGGATGATTGATGGTTTAATCCACATGATGTTGGCTGCCAAGGACAATTCTGGAAACGAAGCTACCTCCAGGTAAGGGCGCAGCGCCTGCCCCTTGAAAGGAATCAACCTCCTCGGATATTTTCGTCGTCAGAATTGCCATAACTCGTTGCCATCCTGCCTGAACCTCTCCATCCTCTAGCCCATTCCCCCGCTATGGCCACTATCCACCCCTCCGCTGACTTTCGCTCCGACACCGTCACCTGGCCCACCCCCGCCATGGTCGAGGCCATGGCCACTGCCGAGGTGGGCGATGATGTCTACGGCGAAGACCCCACCGTCAATGAACTGGAGTCCTTAGCCGCCAGCCTGCTGGGTAAAGCAGCCGGGCTGTTTGTCACCAGCGGCACCCAGGGCAATTTGATCGCCGCTCTCACCCATGCCCAGCGCGGCGACGAAGCCATTCTTGGCGAAGATGCCCACACTTTTTGCTGGGAGGCGGGCGGCATTGCCGTGCTGGGCAGCATTACCACTCGCCCGCTGCCCACCGACAGCCGGGGCCGTATGGATGTGGATCGGATTAAAGCTTCCCTCCGCGTTGACAACCCCCATCTGCCCCACAGCCGCCTGATTCTGCTGGAGAACAGCTCCGGCGGCAACAACGGCGCGGCGATCGAACCCAGCTACTTTGAATCCATTGGCGCGTTGGCGAAGCAACACGACCTTGCCGTTCATCTGGACGGGGCGCGGCTGTTCAACGCCGCCACCGCCCTGCGGCTCGACCCAACTATGATCACAGCCCATGTTGACTCGGTCAGCGTCTGCCTGAGCAAGGGGCTGTGCGCCCCGGTCGGCTCCGTGCTGGTGGGCAGCGAGGCGTTTATTCACCAGGCCCGCCGCCACCGCAAGCTGCTCGGCGGCGGCATGCGCCAGGCCGGGGTGCTGGCGGCGGCGGGCATTATTGCCCTCAAAACCATGAGCCAGCGCTTGCAAATCGATCACGACAACGCCCAGACCCTGGCCCAGGGGCTAGCCACCATTCCCGGCATTGCCATCGATCCCAGCGTCGTAGAAACCAACATGGTGTTTTTTGACCTGGCACCGGAAGTCGCGATCGCCCCTGAGGAACTGATTAAAGCACTGCGCACCGACTACGGGCTGTATATGGGCGGCTACGGCGATCGCACCCTGCGCGCCGTCACCCACTACTGGATTGAGCAGCCCCAGGTAGAGCGCCTGGTCGAGGCTATCCGCACTATCCTCACAGGGGCGGCGTGAGGGGATGAGGGGATGGGGAAATGGGGGGATGAGGGGATGGGGGGATGAGGGGATGCCTTTGAACTTTGCCTTTTGAATTTTGAATTCCCCACCCTCCCCACCCTCCCCACCCTCCCCACCCTCCCCACATTCCCCCCCTCCCCACCTCCCCCATTCCCCCCTAACCCATTGCGCTGCTCCCCAGACCTGGCTACACTTAGCCCAGCAATCTGACCCCATCTTCCCAGCTTTTATGGAATGGCATGTGACCGATGCCCACAGCCTGCGAGTTATTGACTCCGAAATTGGCGACCACAGTTTTTCGCCGTCGGAGTACGAAATCGTGCGCCGGGTAATTTACGCCACCGCCGACTTCGACTTTAAAGACCAGATTCATTTTTCTGACCAGGCGCTACAGTCTGGGGCCGCAGCCCTGGCGGCCCGCACCACCATTATTGTGGATGTGCCCATGGTGCAGGTGGGCATTACCCCCGGCATTCAGCAAACCTTCGCCAACCCGGTGTATTGCAGCATGGATGCCCTGACTCGGCCTCAAAAGGGCAAAAGCCAGGCCTCTTGGGGCGTGGAAACCCTGGCCCAGCGCTACCCCGAAGGCATTTTTGTGATCGGTGCTTCCGAAGCAGCTCTGACTACCCTGGTGGATTTAATTGATGCCGAGAAGGTGCGCCCGGCTCTAGTGGTGGCCACCCCAGCCGGGTTTGTCGACACCGCCGTCATTAAAGACCGCCTGCAAGATACCATGGTGCCCCACGTCAGCATTAAAGGCCGCAAGGGTAGCGCCGTGGTGGCGGCAGCCATTGTCAACGGGCTGGTCGATCTGGCCTGGCAGGCCTACGGTAAGGAGAATCCCTAGCGGGCCGCCGCCGCGCACGTCCTGAGGACGTGCCGTCAATTTTGGCCAAAACCCTGCTGGCCAAAGCCTTGCCGCACCCGACTCAAAAGCCAGGCTGAGGGCCGCAGCAGTTGGCGTTTAGGCCCTCTGCCGCTAGGGGATGACAGCCCCTAGCAGTCGCGGTTTTCGATACTGCCGTCGGGCATGGTGGTGTTGCAAAACAGCACCATACTGCGGTTGACGCCGCGCAGGTTGGCGCCTTTGAGGTTGGCCCCGTTCAGATTGGCGCTGCCCAGAATAACGCTGAGCATTACCGCTCCGCTGAGGTCGGCGTCGGACAGATTGGCGTCGGACAGGTTGGCCTGGGTCATTTCGACATTGGAGAGATCAGCCCCCGAGAGGTTGGCGTTGGGCAGGTTGGCCCCATTCATCTGAGCGCCAGTCAGGCTGGCACCGCTGAGGTTGGCCCCTTCCATTTCGGTGAGCATGAGGTTGGCATGGCCCAGGTCAGCACCAACCAGGTTGGCTCCAGTGAGGACGGCAATTTTAAGGTTGGCTCCGTTCAGGTCGGCGTGGCTGAGGTCGGCCTCGTTGAGAATGCACACCTGGCACTTTTTAGTGTCGAGCAGCTTTTGCACATCGTCGGGGATGGCGGCTGCGGCGGTGGCCAAGCCTGAACTCCAAAACATCAGAACGAGTGCCAGCATGGCCAGTAGGCGTTTCATAGTCTGCAAAAATCCTGTAGGGCGGGTCATGGGTATTCTCCCATTCAATGGGGTAAGCCGAGTAGCCCCACCAGGGGAGGCGATCGCTACCGCTGCCAGGCCATTTGCCCCAGCCAAAACTGCTCGGGCCGGGGGTTGCGGCGGCAGGGAGGCCAGTGGCTCAGCGCCTCGGCACTGAGGTGGGGGGGCGGCACCGGCAGGTCTTGGGCCAGGCACAGGTGGGCGATCGCGCGGCTAAATTCTGCCTCGTGGCCGTTAGCCCCGGCCACGCTATGGGCCAGCTCGTGGGCCACCAGCCTGGGCCAGTCAGCGGGCACAATCCGGCCCGGATCAACCATCAGGGTGGTGGAAAAGGCGATCTTCGGGGTCGTGCTGCAAAATCCGTCTACCCCCGCCTGGGGCGCAATGGGGGCGGCAAAAATCTGCACCCTGGGCTGCTGGGCCAGCTCAAAACAGGTCAGCAGGTCGCTCAAAATACGGTTCAGCTGCCGGTTGACCTGGTGAATGTGGTGCCCAATCCATGTCAGCGCCTCCCCCGGCGGGTCGGCAATGTGGTCGAGGCTAACCCAGCTGGGCTGCACGGCCAAATCTCGCAACATGCCCAAATACTGCGTCGCCCGCACCGCGATATCAGCCCCCAGATCTGGAGCCTGCTGCCAATGGTCGGCCCTCAGATGGGCATTCTGATCGGAGGCTGAAGCAGAGGTGCGATCGCAGGTCATGGGTCAAATGCTGGGGAAACCGTTACCGTAGGCAAAATTTTCCCACAGTATCTAGCAATTGGTCAGCAACGAACACTTTGCCAGGGCTATTTTCGATAGTGTAAAGATAGCTTTATGGTTGCGATCGAACGCTCCTCAGGATCTTTGACCCAGACTCAAAACCAAATTAAACGGCGAAATTGTCTCTATTAGCCTTTCAAAGCACAACTTTTTCCTCAGCCAACGGTTCAAAGTTATATATTTAATAAAGAACGTTTGGTAAAAAGCAGCACTCCTCGTCAAAATTCATGGTTGCCATACAGCATTTCAGCATCCTCAGTCAGCGCCCTCGCACCGGGGAGGCTGAAATGCTGAGAGAAATTTTTGCCGCCATTGATGCCACCAGCTGCCCCTATACCTACAACTTTCACATGCACACCGCCTGCTCCGACGGCAAGCTCACCCCCGCCGGACTAATGGAGCAGGTGGTCGACATTGGCCTCAGCGCCTTTGCCATTACCGATCACCACACGGTCAGGGGCTACCACCAGGCCAAAGCCTGGCTAGAAGACTGGCAGTGGCGCAACCCCACCTCCCTGCGCAGTCGCCCGGGGGGCAAGGGCAGCGCGGTACCCCGGTTGTTTACCGGCGTAGAGATCACCGCCATTTTGGCCGAAACCGAAGTACACATTTTGGGCTACGGCTTTGCGCCCGGCCACGATGCGATCGAGCCTTACCTGCGGGGCTATGCGCCTCGGGGCGACGCCAAGCTGGCGGCGGCGGTCATCCCTGCCATCCAGGCTGCTGGGGGCATTGCCGTGCTGGCGCACCCGGCCCGCTACCGGGTGTCGGCCAAGACGCTAATTCCCGTTGCCGCCGCCCTCGGTATTGACGGCGCTGAAACCTACTACGCCTACGCCAACCCCGAAGACTGGACCCCCTGCCCCCGCCACACGCCGACGGTAAAGCAGCTGGCCCAAGACTTTGGTTTGCTGACCACCTGCGGCACCGACACCCACGGCCCCAGCCTGCTACGGCGGCTGTAGAACGCAAAGAAAATTGCCGCTACCGCCGAAACACGAACAAATTGCCCGTGGCCCCGCGCCCAAACCGCAGATCTTCATCCAGGTATGAGGTAATCCACAGAGCCTCCTGGCGAAGAAACTCGAGTATTGGCACCGTAACCTGGGGCAGGTTGAGCCCGGTAATGCCCAGCAGGCGAGTCGCCTGCACGCTGATAGCACCGAAGCTGACGCGGGCGCTTTCGCCTTCTTCGAAGGGCTGCCAAGTGCCCTGGATGGTGGCGGTCAGTTCACCCAAAAGCGGCAGCGAGAGCACCGCGCCATTTTCGGTGCCAATTCCAGCACCCACAGCTGTGGGGTCAGTCAATCGCTGCCAAACTCGCTTAATGCCCACCGGCAGGGGAAGCTGGCGGCCCAGGCGGCGGGTAACCACTGTGCCCCGCGAGGCGTAGACCAGAGCCCAGGAGCCCAGCAGCATGGGCCAGTGCTCGGGCCGCAGGGGGCGGTCGATGGGGTTTAGGGCTTCTAATTCACAGATAATTTGATCGATCGCGGGGTGCTCGGCGGGCAGAATGGCATCCTCGGGTTCTAGGGTTTCGATCTGCTGGAGCAGCTGGGTTTTAAGCTGAAGGCGGCGATTGTGAACGGGAGTCATTGCGGTAGAAAAATGAAGGGAAGGGCCTGATTGGGCCTAAAGCTTTAGGATACCCCTGCCCAGTCAAACAGTCTTCGCCAGGGGCAACGGCACCCCGCGAATGGAGCAATCGAGCAGCTCGATCGGGTGAAATAGGGGAATGGTTTGCGCTTGCCCAGCCATGTGCTGCTGAATTTGCAGCGAGCAGCCGGGGTTGGGGGAAGCCACCAGCGTGGCGCCGGTATTCAGCAGATTCTTGACCTTCATCTGGCCCAGCTCGGTGGCGACCTCGGGGTGCAGCATGTTGTAAACTCCGGCGCTGCCGCAGCACAGGGCCGCATCGATGGGCTCCCGCAGGGTAACGCCGGGGATTTGGCGCAGCAGCTGCCTGGGCTGAAGGCTGATTTTTTGGCCGTGGAGCAGGTGGCAGGCGTCCTGGTAGACGATGGGTAACGCGCCCTCGGTGATGGGGTGCAGGGGCGTGGTCAGGCCCACCTGGGCGAGAAATTCCTGTACGTCGCGGACCTTGGCGACAAAGGCTTTGGCGCGATCGCGGTACTCCGGGTCATCCTGCAAAATGTGGTGGTACTCCTTCAGGGTGTGGCCGCAGCCCGCCGCGTTGATCACCACAAAATCGACATTGGCGGCCTCAAAGCAGTCGATCATGCGGCGGGCCAGCCCCTGGGCCTGGGCCGTTTGCCCCTGGTGGGCGGGCAGGGCCGAGCAGCACCCCTGCCCGTGGGGAATTACCACCTCGCAGCCGTTGGCGGCGAGCACCCGCGCCGTGGCGGCATTCACATCGGAGAAAAACACCCGCTGCACGCAGCCCAGCACCATGCCCACCCGATAGCGCCTGGGGCCAACGGCGGGGACGAGTTCGGGCAGGTCATCCTGGAAGCTCTCGGCGGTGATGGGGGGCAGCAGCGACTCCATGGCCGCCAGGCTGGGGGAGAGTTTGGCCAGCAGCCCGGTTTTTTGCACCAGCTTAGAGATGCCCAGCTTTTGGTATAGGTACAGCGGCCCCGCCACCGCCCGCAGCCGGGTGGGGTAGGGGAACAGGCTGAAGATCAGCGATCGCACCAGCCGCTCCGGCAGCGATCGCTGGTGGTTGCGCTCGACCTGGGGCCGCACCGCCGCAATCAGCTGGTCGTACTGCACCCCCGAGGGGCAGGCGGTGGTGCAGGCCAAACAGCCCAGGCACGAGTCGAAGTGCTGGGCCGAGGTGGCCGACAAGGGCGCTTCGCCAGTATTGATCGCATCCATTAAATAGATGCGGCCCCGGGGTGAGTCCATCTCGGTGCCCAGCACCCGGTAGCTGGGGCAGGTGGTGAGGCAAAACCCGCAGTGGACGCAGGCATCGATCAGCTGGGGGCTGGGGGGATGCTGGGGGTCGAAACCTCTGGTGGCACTGGCGGAGAAGGCGGCAGACGGGGCGGCAGACTCTGGCGTAGGCATGGAAACCCGGGTAACGGCACCCTTTCAGCCTAGCGCGATTCCGGAACGGGTCGCGTCGCGAATCGCCCCCGGCTTTTGCCCCCGCCCCACGAAAATCCTGCAATCCTAACCATAGGCAATCTAGGTTTGCAAAAGCGGCTCAGAGGCGATCGGCTGGGCAGCGGCTTTGACCTCGCTGGTCCAGCGGTTGGCAATGGGCATGCGCCAGCCCATGCCAAAGGCGCGATCGGTGACCTTGAGCACGGGCGGGGCCTGCCGCCGCTTGAACTCGGCCCGCGCCACCAGCCGCAGCACCTTATCGACCACGGCGGCATCGTGGCCCGCGGCAACCATCTCGGCCACCGACTCGTGGCGCTGCACCAGGCGATCGAGAATGTCGTCGAGCACCTCGTAGGGGGGCAGCGAGTCCTGATCGACCTGGCCGGGCTTGAGTTCGGCGCTGGGGGGCTTATCGAGAATGTGCTGGGGAATCAGGCCCTCGGGGAGGTTGCGGGCGCGATCGGCCAGTTCGCCCAGGGCGGCGGGGGCGATCGCGCCGTTGCCAGCGTGGCCGACCTGCTGGTTGAGCCACCGGCAGAGGGCATAGACCCGCGTTTTGGGCAAATCGGCAATCACCGCCAGGCCGCCGTTCATGTCGCCGTAGAGGGTGCAGTAGCCCACCGCCATCTCTGACTTGTTGCCGGTAGACAGCAGCAGGTGGCCAAATTTGTTTGAAATCGCCATCAGCAGGTTGCCGCGAATGCGCGACTGGATATTCTCTTCAGCGACGCCGGAACTCGTACCCGCGAACAGGGAGGCAAGCACCTGGTCGTAGTCGGCCATCAGCGGGCCAATGGCCAGGGTTTGGTGATCAATGCCCAGGGTTTGGGCCAGGGCCAGGGCATCGCTGAGGGAGTGGTCTGAGCTGTAGGGGGAGGGCATGAGCACGCCCAGCACATGGTCGGGGCCGAGGGCGGCGGCGGCGATCGCGGCCACCAGGGCCGAGTCAACGCCGCCGCTGAGGCCAATCACCGCCCGGGTAAAACCGCACTTGTGGGTGTAGTCACGCACCCCCAGCACCAGGGCCGACCACAGGGCCTCGTTTTCGTCGTCGGGTAGGGAGGCCAGGGGGCCAGGGGCCAGGTCGCGCAGGATGGGGTCGTACTCCACCACCGCCAGCCCGGCCTGAAAGGCGGGCAGGCGGGCCACCAGGTCGCCCTGGCGGTTGAAGGCCATACTGGCGCCGTCAAAGATGAGATCGTCGTTGGCCCCCACCTGGTTGACGTAGAGAATGGGGCAGCGAAACCGGGCGGCGCTGTGGGTCAGCATCGCCGCCCGCAGCTGGACTTTGTTCACCGTGTAGGGCGAGGCGGAGAGGTTGATCACCAGGTCGACCCCCTCCCGGGCCAGATCGGCGATCGGGTTGCGGGGATAGCTGCGACCGCCCCAAAACTCTTCGTCGTTCCACAGGTCTTCGCAGATGGTGACGCCCACGCGAATGCCCCAGTCGCCGCAGGGCAGGATGAAACTGCTCGGTCCGTGGCCGGGGGCAAAGTAGCGGTCTTCGTCGAACACGTCGTAGGTGGGCAGCAGCTGTTTGTGAAACACCTGCTGCACCGTCCCACCCTGGAGCAGAGCGGTGCTGTTGAAGAGCGGTTTTTCGCCGGAGTAGCGGGCTTTGGGATTGGCGGCGGCATAGCCCACCAGCACGGCCAGGTGCGGCGGCAAGTCTTGGGCGAGGCGATCTAGGGTTTGGGCCATGGCCTGAATGAAGCCGGGCCGCAGCAGCAGGTCGCGGGGCGGGTAGCCGCACAGCACAAGCTCGGTGGTGACCAGCACCTGCGCCCCCAGGCGGTCGGCCTGGTGGGCCGCGTCGAGCACCTGCTGGGCGTTGTGGGCCAGGTCGCCAATGGTGGGGTTAAGCTGGGCGATCGCAATTTTCATAGGAATTAATTGGCTAAAAAGCAGTAGTCAACCAAAACGTTTACGGTCAGGGGCGGGGGCGGCGGTTCCCGTTGCTCCGCCAGCGGGGCGCTTGTGAGGGGCCGTCAAGCTCCCGAGATGACAGATTTCTGCGGGTGGCTGCGCTGGGCGGCCAGGGTGTTGCGTTCCCAAAAGACACCATCGGAGTATCCCTGAATAGCGGGGTCAATATCTGCCAAAGCTAAACGTTTCTCGGCCAGACAGCAGTAGTCAGGCTCCTGCTCAATGCCGATGTACTGCCGCCCTAATTTTTTGGCCACCACCGAAGTCGTGCCGCTGCCCAAAAAGGGATCGAACACCACATCGTTGCGGTTGGAGCTAGCCAAAATAAGCTTGGCGATGAGTTTCTCCGGTTTTTGGGTAGGGTGGTCGGTGTTTTCGGGCATCGACCAGAAGGGCACAGTAATGTCGGTCCAGAGGTTAGAGGGATGGGTGAGACGGTACTTTTCGGCCCCGGCATCGTCCCAGTCCTTGGGCTGCCCAGCGGCGGTGCGATAGGGGGCCATCACCTGGCGCTTTAGCTTCACGGCGTCCACATTAAAGGTGTAGTGGTCAGCCACGGTGCAAAACCAGATATCTTCGCTGGCGTTCTTCCAGTTGGCCTGGGCACCCCGGCCCTTTTCGCGCTCCCAGGTGATTCTAGATCTGACAGTGAAATGTTGTTCTAGCACCGGATACATCGCCGTTGAGGTGGCCCAGTCGGCGCAAAAGTAGGCGGAGGCACTGGGCTTGAGCAGGGGCTTAAGCTGGGCTATCCAGCGCTCTAGCCAGGCGGCGTAGGCGGTGCGATCGCGCTGCCTAAACGTCCTGCCATTAAAGGCTTTGGTGAGGTTGTAGGGCGGATCGACAATCAGCAGGTCCACAAAGTTTTTGGGTAAGTAAGGCAGCGCCCCGAATACATCCTGGCAAATTGTTCGGTTGAGAATTTCGCCAGGGGTTGTCTCACAGTCCAGGCTAAGCAACCGCTGCAAAAACACAGCGCGCTCTTCAGCCGTGAGATCGATCGTTCGGTTTTGAGGTGCCCTGGCTTTCATCCCCTAATCCCCATATGCTAAGTTTCTACCGCCTCCCCATCTTCCCCATCTCCCCCATCTCCCCCATCTCCCCCATCTCCCCCATCTCCCCCATCTCCCCCATCTCCCCCATCTCCCCCATCTCCCTATCTCCCCATCTTCCCCATCCCCCTACCTCCCATCTCCCTTAAATCTCCCTCAAATAAACACCATCGGTTTGTCTTTACAGGGTTCAAAGGCGGCGGCATCGAAGCGGTACAGGCTGGCGGGACGCCCGGCCCCGCGCGAGGTTTTCTGGCCGGTATCCTGCAAAAAGCCCAGCTTGAGCAGGCGGGCGCGGAAGTTGGAATAGTCGGAAAAGCCCTCCCCCAGCACGGTGACGTAGAGCTGATAGAGATCGCCCAGGGTAAACACCTCGGGCAGCACGTCGAAGGCAATCGGGCTGTACTCCAGCTTGTTGCGCAGGCGGCGGTAGCCGTAGGTAAGAATTTCGTTGTGGTCGAAGGCCAGCTGGGGCACCTGGGCCAGGGGGTACCAGGCAATGCCGCTGACGCCGTCGGCAATTAGCTCGGCGTCTTCGAAGCGCACCAGGGCAAAGTGGCTGACCGACAGGTAGCGCACGTCAAAGGCCACAGGCGACTCGCGGGGATCGCGATCGGGGCCGCCAAAGGTGTAGAGCTGCTCCAGGTAGAGGGTGTTGACGCGAATTTTTTCGGCCAGCACCCGGTAGGCGGCATCTTCCAGCGATTCGCCCTGGCGCACCAGGGTGCCGGGCAGGCTCCAGTAGCCCGCGAAGGGGGCGTCGGGGCGCATCACCACCAGCACCAGCAGCCGGTTTTGCTGGGTATCGACGGAAAAAATCACGTTGTCGACCCCCACCTTAAAGTCGGCCAGGGGCACCGGGCTTAGGGGGTGGTCAGAGGTTCGGTGGAGTTTTGCGGACATGGGTAGAGATGGTGTTGGGCAATGTAGGCCTGCACGGCGGGGGTGAGTTCGGGGGCGAGGGCGGGGGCATCGTCACAGTGGCGGTAGCGGGAGGAGGAGACGTCGATCGCAGGCATGGCCGCCACGCTGACCCGCGTGCGCTGCCGCAGGTTGGCCAGGCTCGCCTCGGTGAGCTCGTAGCCGGGGCGCGGAATCACCAGAATGCTCGCCGCCGCGAAGATATCTTCGGCCCGGTGCCAGGTGGGCAGCTGCTCGACCAAATCGGCCCCAATTACTAAGGAAAAGTGAGCCTGGGGCCAGATCTGCCGCGCCCGCTCCAGGGTGACGACGGTGCGCATGTGGCTCAGCTCGGGGTGCACCTGCACCCGCTGGGGGGGCGTTTTTAGCTCGTCGATCATCAGCTCCAGCATGCGAAAGCGATCGCCTAGATCGCTCTGGTGAGCTTTAAAGGGGTTGTTTGCCGTCCACACGGCAACGTGGTCAAACTGGGTGGCCAGCCAGGCCAGAATGGCGCTGTGCCCCTGGTGGGGCGGGTCGGCGCTGGTGCCAAACAGGGCAATGTGGAGAGCCGCAGGGTGATCCATAGGACGAGGACGATCGCTTGAGGTCATAGGGCTGTCTTCAGCGGAGGCTAGCCGGGTGGCGGCGGGTGCGGGCGGTCAGAGCGGCCAGCGCCTCGGAGATCTCCACTCCGTAGGGGGCCGGATTTTCCAGCTGCCGCACGGCCATGGGCAGGCTGGCCACGGCGGCGGCAGTGCGGGCCGCGATCGCATCCAGTGATTCTACATCCTGCACCACCTGGCCCTGCTTCACCACCAGCTGCAGGAGCGGCTGCTCGTCGGGGGCGGCGGTGTCATCCACCAGGCCGAGGCGATCGCCCGCCGCCTGCCCGCCCTCATAGCGGCGAAAAATTTGCTTGCGCCCGGGCAGGGTGGCCTTGCTGCTCGACTCTTTCATCACCGCCACGCCGTCGATATCGACCAGTTTGTACACGCCGTTGACCGGGTCGCCCGTGACCAGTTTGGTGCCCAGGCCGTAGCCATCGATTTCTGCCCCCGCCCGCTGCAGCCGAGCGATTTCGTACTCGTCCAAATCGCCGCTGGCAAAGATTTTGGTGTCGGGCAGGCGCGATCGCACCGCCTTCGACAGCTCCACCAGATCCCCCGAATCGAGCCGCACAGCGGCCACGGGCCTGCCCTGGTCGGCCAGCCGCGCCGCTGCCGCCACCGTGTCGTAGGTGTCGATCAGCAGCGCCGCCCCCGGAAAATAGCGCTGAAAGGCTTCAAAGGCGTCGTCTTCGCTGCCCTCCAGGGCGGCAAAGACCATCACCAGGGCGTGGGCCATGGTGCCCGCCGGTTTACGCCCCAGCTCCACCGCCGCCAGCACGTTGGAGGTGCCATCTAGCCCCGCCGCCAGGGCCGCCCGCGCCGCCCACAGCGCACCCTGGGGGCTAAAGGCCCGGCGAGTGCCAAACTCCAGCAGAGTAGCCGCTGGCCCGGCCACGTCCCGCAGGCGGGCCGCGCGGGTAGCCACCAGGGTTTGGTAGTTGAGCGTGTTGAGCAGGTAGGTCTCAGCAATTTGGGCCTGCCACAGGGGCGCTTCTACTCGCAGCAGCGGCTGATTGGCAAACACCGCCGTACCCTCCGGCACCGCCCACAGGTCGCCGGTAAAGGCCCCATCCCCCAACCGCTGCCAAAACTCGTCGGGGGCGTGGTCAAACAGTCCCGTCTGCCGCAGGGCATCCAGGTGGCGCTCTGAGAACCGCAGGTTGGCCAGGTAGTCGATCGCCTGGGCCAGCCCCATGGCGATCAGGTAGCCGTAGCCGCTGGGCAGACGGCGGGTAAACAGCTCAAAGCTAGCCCGGCGATCGGCCAGGCCTTCGCCCATGTAGCAGCTCGTCATCGTGAGCTGGTAGAGATCGGTGAGCAGACCGTAGTCTTTGGGATTGGCCAAAAGCGCTGGGTAGGTCATTGAGAAACGCGACTTTTTAGTTGTTTATACCATAACTATACCCATGCAACCACGGAATGCATACCCCTCAGTAGATGAATCTCGGCTAAAACGCCTATTTATTTTAGTGAATAATACCAATATTCCGACTCGGAAAAGCTGACCAGGGTAGCGGCAGCAGCCCCTCACAGGCCTGCGGCAGCAAACGCTTCAGCATCTGTCATAGGGATGACGCCAGGCCGTTCTTTTACCCTCTATCGTCCATCATTACTGGTTTAGAGCGGCCCTGGCTCAGAACACCCGTTAGAGCCGGGACGCGAAACCATAGGCCAACCCTTTTCGCCAAAAGGGTTGATCGGAGCACCGCCCTGGAGTACCGCTACACCGATTGGGCTGTCACACGCTGCGCCCGAACAGCACTTACGAGTAAGCACAAAACACACCCTACGAAACCATTGGGAGGATAGCGATGAATCTGACCCACACTCTGGAACTGTTTGATACCCCCAAAACCGCGCGGGTAGAACGTCCAATTACCGCCCAGAGGGAGGGGCGGGTGTATTACCAGGGCACCACCTGGCCCGCGCGGGTCTACGAAGGCGTGATCGATGCGGGCATTGCCCTGGCTCCGTCTAGCTGGGTGACGGTGGTGGGCCGCTACGGGCTCACTCTGCTAATTGTGCCGACTCTGGCGGCGGCCTAGAGCCTGCCATCAGTTCTGGCTAAAACCCTGATTCCACCAGCATTGCCACGCCCGACCCAAGCAACAGGCTAGGGGCTGTAACTGTTGATGCTTGGGCCATCAGCAACCAATTGATGACAGCCTCTAGAGTCCTATTATCTGCTGGAGGGAGCTATGACCGGAAGCTGTTGCAGGAAGGCTGGGGGATGGTCTGGCTGGATCGGGCTAGCTTCGCCGGAACGGCTATGCCTGGGGCCATCGATCCCAGCATCCCGGCATTTTCTGTAATAATCCTCAGGTATTCAGCAAAAACCGATATGATTAGGGTAGTTTTGCCCAATCTTTCCGCCACTGACCTATGGATAGCGTGGCCCAAAACCTGCTGTGGTTGGTCTGGGAAACCAGCCTAGAGGCTAAATCTAGCCCAGAGACCCTGGTGGCTTTCCCTGCGGTGACAGACCCCAGGGTCTCTGACGGTGCCGCGATCGCCCTGGGGCGGCGGTCTCTGGCGATCGCGGCGGGGGCGATCGTGCTGGGCAACAGCTTTGGGGCACCGGCCCTGGCCGCCAGCGATCGCTTTGGCAACACCATCTACGTGGCCACCCCCGAGGGCTACGCCCTCAACGTGCGCTGGGGGCCAAGCACCCGCAACGGCGTCTACCGCCGGGTGGCGCGGGGCACGGCTCTCCAGGTGTCTGGGGTGCGCCGCAACGGCTGGGTGCAGCTGGTCGATGCCACCTGGGTGGCGGGCAATTTGGTCAGTACCTACCCAGTAGGCACGGCCCCGCCCCCCGTCGACAACCGCAATCTGGCGACGGTGGTGACGCCCCAGGGGTTTGCCCTCAACGTGCGCAACGGCCCCGGCATCAATTATGGGGTGGTGGCCCAGTATCTCAACGGCAGCCAGATACCGCTGACGGGGCGGTTCAACGTGGGCTGGGCGCAGCTCCTCAACGGCAACTGGGTCGACAGCAAGTACCTTCGCTACAGCGGCCCGATCGAAAATATTACCCGGCCGCCGATTACCCCGCCCGGCCCCACCCCCAATGCCGACGTGATGGAACTCCAGCGGCTGCTGCGCCAGGCCGGTTTCTTGCCCTCTAACTTCATCGTTACCGGCATCTACGACGCCACCACCCAGGCCGCCGTGCGCGAGTTTCAGCGGGTCAACGGGCTGCCGGTCACCGGCACCGTCGATGCCGCCACCTGGCAGGCGCTCTACCGGGCGACTACCCCCACCCCCCTGCCCTCGCCATCCCCCAACCCCAGCCCCGACCCCACCACCCCACCCCCCGGGGGCAGCCGCCAGATGCGCGTGGTGACCGACGGCGAATCGACCCCGGTGTTTAACGGCCCCGGCACCGAGTTTAGCCTCGTCAGAACCGTGCCCAATGGTTCCATTGTCACCGTCACCGGGCGCACCTCCGGCAACTGGTCAGAGCTGAGCGACGGCAACTGGATTTTCTCCCTCTGGCTGGAGCCAATTTAGCCAAATCACGCCCTGGCCAAGCCTGTCGCCGGGCAGGGTACAGACTGGTGTTAGTGGCCAGGACCCATAGATTAATTCAAAGAAACCCGCCCGCCCCTGGGCTGTTTGGCCTAGCCCCTTTGCAGCGGCCTGCGATCGCACCCGGCAGGGCTTGACAATTTGTAACTCTGTGACGTTATGTGGATAACAACCCTAAGTAAATCTATTGAGCCGTTTCTGCCGCAGAGTGCAGCGCCTCAGTGGAATCCTTGAGGATGCGGCGAACGACGCTGGCGAATCTGGGCATAGGGTCAGCTGTTTCACTCGCTGCGCCATAGGAGCTTTACCTTGCCTCAGGATTCCAACTCGTCCCCGGCCCTTTGGGCCACTCTACAGGCGATCGCCCTGGCGGTGCTTCAGGTGCTGGACCTGCGCCTGGCGCTGCTGATGGGCCTGGCGGCGTTTATGCTGGCGGTGGGGTTTGACTCAGCGGGCAATCCGGCCAAGGCCGCAGATCTTGTGACCCAGGCGGCTCTGGTGCCCACCAGGGTATCGGCCCCGACGGCGGTTTCTGGCGGTAGTGCGGTCGACAGCGCAATGGAGCCCCTCGCCGCGATCGACGACGCCCGGCAAGCCGCCTCCCTGCGCCTGCGCCACGGCACCCTGACCAGCGCCATCATCACCAGCAATCGGCTCACGGATGCCCACTTTTTTACCGACTTGCCCGCCGAACCGTAGCAAAAACTACCCCTGCCGGTAATCTCCAGAACTCCTGACAACTGAATCACCTGACGGCGCTGAGGGCCTAAAATATACAGTTGGCCCTCAGCGCTGTTTTATGTCAGCGGCCTCCGAGGCGATGGGCGAGGCTGCCCTAGGGCAGGTTTCGCCAAGATCATCCTCGCCCTGACGAGCAACCAGTGCGCCCCTCCGAGATGATTCCTGATTCAGCGGGGATAGTCTCTGGCCAAAGTCCCCTTAGCTGCCCCGGCTGTTTTAGTCTCTTTTTTGTTCTAGTCCCTCTAAAGTCGGCATTCTCCTATGACCTCCTCCATTCGATTTCTCATGTGCGCTCCCCACCACTACGAGGTGGACTATGTGATCAACCCCTGGATGGAGGGCAACATTCACCGCTCGTCGCTGGAGACGGCCCAGGAGCAGTGGCAAAACCTCTACCAAATCATTGCCGATCGCGCCGATGTCGACCTGGTCAAGCCCCAGCAGGGCTGGCCCGATATGGTGTTTACCGCCAACGCCGGGCTGATTTTGGGCAACCAGGTGGTGCTGAGCCGCTTTCTGCACCCCGAGCGCCAGGGCGAAGAGCCTTTCTTTAAGGAGTGGTTTGAGGCCCAGGGGCACCAGGTGTTTACCCTGCCCCCCGAACTACCCTTTGAGGGGGCCGGGGACGCCCTGCTCGATCGCGAGGGGCGCTGGCTGTGGGCGGGCTACGGCTTCCGCACCGAGCTAGATTCCCACGGCCTGGTGGCCGAGTGGCTGAACATCGAAGTGCTGTCGCTGCACCTGATGGACGAGCGCTTTTACCACCTAGACACCTGCTTTTGCCCGCTGACCAACGGCTATCTGCTCTACTACCCGCCCGCCTTTGACGCCTACTCGAATCGGCTGATTGAGCTGCGGGTACCTCCCGAAAAGCGCATTGCCATTGAAGAGGCCGACGCGATTAACTTTGCCTGCAACTCGGTCAATATTGACAGCCTTGTGATTATGAATAAGGCCAGCGACGAGCTCAAGGCGCGGCTGGCCGAGGCGGGTTTTGAGGTGGTCGAAACGCCGTTGACCGAGTTCCTCAAAGCCGGGGGGGCGGCCAAGTGCCTGACCCTGCGGGTGACCGAGCCGCTGCACCCCGAGCCCGCCAAAACTGGCCTGCTGTCGCGCACCGTCACCATGACCGGCCACCTGCTCGACTCCGGCCTGGTCAGCCGGGCGCTGGATCTGGTAATGGAGGGGGGCGGCAGCTTCCAGGTGCTCAACTTTGACCTGGGCGAGCAGCGCCAGAGCACCTCTTCGGCAGACATTCGGGTGTCGGCCCCCAGCCAGGAAATCATGGATGAGATCATGGCTCAGCTGATTGACCTGGGCGCGGTGGCGCTGCCCGCCGAGCAGCAGGATGCCCATCTGGTCACTATTACCCAGGCCGGGGTGGCCCCCGACGACTTCTACAGCTCGACGATTTACCCCACCGAGGTGCGGGTGCGGGGCGAGTGGGTGCGGGTGCAGGGCCAGCGCATGGACGGCGTGATTGTGGTCTCCGAATCTGAACCCGTGGCCACCTGCAAGCTGCTGCGCGACCTGGCCGTGGGCGACCAGGTAATTGTCGGCTACGACGGCATTCGCAGCGTGCGCAGCACCAAGGACCGCAGCCGCGCTGCCGCCGCCACCGAAGAGTTTAGCTTTATGGGCTCTGGGGTCTCCAGCGAGCGCCGGGTGGAGCTAATTGTGGAGCAGGTGGCGTGGGATCTGCGCCGCCTGCGCGACCAGGGCGGCAAGGTGGCTGTGGTGGCTGGCCCGGTGGTGATTCATACCGGCGGCGGCGACCACCTGTCGCGGCTGATTCGCGAGGGCTATGTGCAGGCGCTGCTGGGGGGCAATGCGATCGCGGTTCACGACATCGAGCAGGCCATGCTCGGCACCTCCCTGGGCGTTGACATGAAGCAGGGCACCTCGGTGCGGGGCGGCCACCGCCACCACCTGCGGGCGATCAACAGCATCCGCCGCTGCGGCAGCATCGCCAACGCCGTTGACCAGGGCGTGCTGACGCGCGGCGTGCTCTACGAGTGCGTCAAAAACGACGTGCCCTTCTCCCTGGCTGGCTCCATTCGCGATGACGGCCCCCTGCCCGACACCAAAATGGACCTGCTCGAAGCCCAGGCCGACTACGCCCGCCTGATCGAAGGCTGCGACCTGATTCTGATGCTGTCGACGATGCTGCACGCGATCGGCGTCGGCAATATGACCCCCGCCGGGGTAAAGATGGTCTGCGTAGACATCAACCCCGCCGTGGTAACCAAGCTGGCCGATCGCGGCTCGCTAGAGTCCACCGGGGTAGTCACCGATGTGGGCCTCTTCCTCAGCCTGCTGGTGAAGCAGCTCGATCGCCTCACCCAGCGCCACGTGGTCGTGCAGTAGTCAATCAAGGCCATAACACATTGTTTTTTGCAGTTGCCGTCAACGAGGTTCTAATCCACCGACCACCTCGTCTTTAAAAGGCCTTTAAAGGCCTTTAAAGGCGCTCTCCGCCGACGCGAAACCAGCGATAGCCGTAGCTTTCAAGATCAATTTTGGTATCGGGCGCCGCGATCGGTTCGTAGGCGCGATCGGCCAGCAGATCGAACCACTGCTTCTGCTCGCTGCGGCTGTCTAGCCGCAAACAAACGCTGCACGCCTCTTTTGAAAAGTTGTGAACGGCCACAAACTCTCCCCCTCGCCAGCAGCAGCGGTGGGCAAATACGCTGGGGTTATCGGTCTCAATCTGCTCCCAATCGCCCCAGCCAATCTCGGGACATTCTTTGCGCATGCGAATGGCCCGCTCCATCCAGTTCAAAAGCGAGTTTGGATCTTGCCGCTGGCCGATCACGTTCACCTCGGGATAGCCGTACTTTCCGTCTGAGATCACAGGGCGAATCAGGTCGCTGGCAGGAGCCTTTGAAAACCCACCGTTCGCGGCGGCTGACCACTGCATTGGCGTGCGGCTGGCGGCTCGTTGCTCAAGCGATAGATCGTCGCCCATGCCAATCTCTTCGCCTGAGTTTAAGACGGGGGTTCCCGGCAGAGTAAACATCAGACTGTAGGCGAGCTGAACGCGCCGCCGATCGCCATCGACTAAGGGCGGAAAACGGCGACGCAGGCCGCGATCGTAGATCCAGACCTCGTCTTTATTTTGATGGAATTTTTGGAGGATTTCGTCTTGTTCCTGGTCCGAGAGTTTGTCGAGGGACAGCTCGTCGTGGTTGCGAATAAAGTTTGCCCATTGGCCGATGGCCGGAATTTCTGGCAGAGCCTTAAGCCCTTTTGCCAGCGGCTCTGCCTCTTCTCGGGCGATCGCCAGCATCAGGTACTGGTTCACCAGGAAGCCGAAAAGCAGCTGCATCTTGTCACCGTCGCCAAAGTACTTTGGGATAATGTCCATTGACACGTTGGCCTCGGCCAGGATGATGGCATCGCCCCGTCGCCAGGAGAGAAAATCTCTCATCTGCCTGAGGTAATCGTACGGATCGTCTACGTCAGTCCGAGCCTCGATTCCCTTCAGCTCGATTAAAAATGGCACTGCGTCAACTCGAAAGCCAGAAATACCAAGCTCTAGCCAGAACCCCATCACCTTATAGAGTTCCTCCCAAACCTCAGGGTTGCCGACATTCAGGTCGGCCTGATACTTAAAAAATCGATGGAAATAGTATTCTCCTGCCTCTTCGTTGTAGGTCCAGGTGCTGTCTTGATAGCCGGGAAAAACGATGCCGTCTTCCGCATCGGCCGGTTTTTCCTTTGACCACACGTAAAAGTTTTTGTATTTAGAATTTTTGTCTTTACAGGCCGCCTGAAACCAGGGGTGATCAATCGATGTATGGTTAATAACTAGATCGACAATGACGCGGATGCCGCGATCGCTGGCCTGACGAATAAATTCAGCAAAATCTCCCAGCGATCCCAGCCTTGGATCGACGCTGTAGTAGTCGGTAATATCGTACCCGTTGTCTCGGTTCGGCGTAGGGTAAAATGGCATCAGCCAGATGCAGTTAATGCCCAGCCCGGCAATATAGTCCAGGCGGCTGATCAGTCCTTCAAAGTCACCAATGCCGTCGTTGTTACCGTCCATAAAGGTTTCAACATCGATGCAGTAGATAACGGCGTTTTTGTACCAAAGATCCAGCATCGGTGTTCTCGGTAAACAACACCGAAATCCTAATCTGGGATTGGGTTTGCCATATCTATCAAAGGTGCTAAGTGAACTCAGTCTGGGGTCTGATACTACAGCGGTCGTCATTTCTGCGGCGCTATAAACAGTTTTGAAACGTTGGTTATTCTGCCCCTCAATTTGCCCTGGCTTCTGTCGTGATACGCCTACTATTCAAAAACTGAACTATGCCGACTATGCCAGCTCGCTTGGCTCCCTAGCTCCCCTGCTCCCTCGCGATTGACAATAGTCGTCACACTTGTGCCCCAGTCTGCTACCTGGTTGACTGACAAAACCTTTGAAACCCTTATACTGCCGTAGGTTGGGTTAGCGTTAGTGTAACCCAACAAAACCGTTACTGGCGTTGGGTTTTCTCCCCTGGAGACGCTACGCGAACGCTTCGCTCAACACCAACCTACATCAGAACTTTTATCAGTCAATCAGGTCTGCTACAGTCCGTAGGTCAGGCTGGCCAGGGTGGCGATAAATTCGGTCAGATCGATCGGTTTGCCCATGCGAATTTGAAAACCAGCCCGGAGGGCCTGCCGCTGCTCCAGGCTGTGTTGGTGGATCAGGGCGATCGCTGGAATGGAGCGATCGCCCGGCTGCTCTAGCCCTCGGATATGCTGCATCAGCCCAAAGCCCTCCTCGGTACTGTCGGTTACGTCAATCACCAAAATTTCTGGCTGCTGCTGCTGAAACTGCGCCAGGGCCTCCGGGGCGGCGGCGACGAATACCTGCGATCGATAGGGCGCCAGGGCGGTCTGGAGGGCATTGGCCAAATCGACATCGCGGCTCACCAGAAGGAGCCGTGATGCCGTGACATTTAACCAGCTAAATTGAGCGCTGTGGAGATGGTTTTTGCCCCATTCACACATCAAATCGGTAATCGGAATCAGGGTGGCTCCGTAGGGGGTGAGGGAGTATTCAACCCGGCGCGGTTTCTCCCGGTAGGACTGCCGATCGACAAGCCCCGCCTCTACCAGTTCGCGGAGCTGCTGGGTGAGCACCTTGGAGGTAATGCCAAGCACCACCTGGCGCAGTTCGCCAAAGGTTTTGGCATCTCGCCGCAGCCACCACAAAATGACGCACTTCCATTTGCCGCCCAGGACGGCGATCGTCACTTCAATGGGGCAACCGTAGCGGGCGTCGGGGGCGCTGGCCATGGCAATTAGTATCCATTAGGTAACCATCTGTGGCCCGTGATAGGGTTTGGCGAGCTTTGCTGATGGATGAGCATTCTGATTATCTATTAGGAGGTTAGAACTGATGTCAAAGGAAATCTATGTACTGGTGCACGGTGCCTGGCTGGGCGGGTGGTGCTGGGATCGGGTGAGTGACCTGCTGAGTGCCGCCGGGCACACCGTTGTGGCGCCAGATCTGCCCGGCAGCGGTGCCGATCAGACCCCCATCGACCAGGTGACTCTGCAAAGCTACACCGACACTGTGGTGAAGACTGTCCAGGCCCAGGGACAGCCGGTTATTCTGGTCGGCCACAGCATGGGCGGGATTGTGATCTCCCAGGTCAATGAGGTCGTTCCCGACCGGGTGCGGGCAATGGTCTATGTGAGCGCCTACCTTTTGCAGGCGGGGGAGTCGCTCTACGGCAAAACCCAGGAGCCAGAACACGCCAGCTCTAAACTGTTTGCCAACTGGGTACAGACCTCTCCGGAGGTGGCCAGCATTAACCCCGGTGGGGTTAAAGAGGTATTTTGCGCCGACTGTAGCGATGCAGAGGTGGCGCGAATTAAAGCTAAAATGCGGCCCCAGGCGATCGCCCCCTTTGGCACCCCGCTGACCGTCAGCCCCGACGTGAACCAGTATGCGGAAAAGCGGTTCTACATCGAGACCACCGAGGACCAAACCGTTCCCAACGCTATTCAGCAGAAAATGTATACCGCCATGCCGGTCAAAGCGGTGATGACCATGGCGACCAGCCATTCCCCCTTTGCCGCCAATCCCCAGCAGCTGGTTGAGTTTTTGACCGCCCTATGACGCCCCTGAGCGATGCCGAAGGCCCCGTCACCGTTATGATCTCACGGCGAATTAAGCCCGATCGAAAAGCCGATTTTGAAACCTGGCTGGCGGGCATTACCCAGGCCGCCCACGGCTTTCCGGGCTACCTGGGAGCCAATGTGATCCAGCCCAGCAGTGCTGCCCAGCCTGAATTTGTCACCATCTTTCGGTTTGATTCCTACAGCCACCTGATGCAGTGGGAGAATTCGAGCGTGCGGCAGCGCTGGCTGGCGCTGGCCGACGACATGGCCGAGAGCGAGAGCCAGGTGCAGCGTCTGCCGGGGCTGGAGTTCTGGTTTACGCCGCGCGATCGCGCCGCGCCGCCCACCCCACCGCGCTACAAGATGGCGATCGTGCTGACGCTGGTGATTTTTCTGCTCTCTCTAGTCTTTACGCCCCTGGTTAAGGTCGTACTGAGCGGCCTGCCGCCGCTGCTGGCCAAGCTGCTGGGGGTGGCCGTCCAGGTGGTGCTGCTGACCTACGTGATTTTGCCCCGCCTGACCAAACTGCTGGCCCGCTGGCTGTTTGCGACTCGTGCCCCTAAACGCCCCTCTAGATAACGAGAAAAATCGATGACCCACATCTTAATTGTGACCACCAGCCACGATCGCTTTGGCGACGAAGATCCCCTGCCCACCGGGGTCTGGCTCGAAGAGTTCGCCGTCCCCTACATGGAATTTCTCCATAGCGGCATCGATATGACCATCGCCAGCCCCAAAGGAGGGCCAATTCCCATTGACCCGCGCAGCGCCCCCACGGATGAGCAGGCGCAGGCGTGGCAAGGGGCGATCGCGGCGGGCCAGCACACGGTCAAGCTGGCCGAGGTGCAGTCCGCCGATTTTGACGGTATCTTTCTGCCCGGCGGCCATGGCCCCATGTTTGACCTGCCCGACAACCCCGACTTGCAGCGGCTGCTGCGCGAGTTTTATGAGGCCGACAAGCTGATTGCGGCGGTCTGCCACGGCCCCGCCGGGCTGGTGGGGGCCACCCTGGCCGATGGCACCCCCCTGGTGAGCGGCAAAATTCTCACCGCCTACACCTACTCAGAAGAGGTGGCGGCCCAGCTGGATCAGTCGGTGCCCTTCATTTTGGAGCACCGCCTGCGGGAGCTGGGGGCTGACTTCATCGCCCACCCCAACAGGGCCGACCACGTGGAGTACGGCGGCAAGCAGGGAAAATTAATTACCGGCCAGAACCCGAACTCCAGCGCCAGCATTGCCCAGGCCATGGTCGCCGCGCTGAGCAACCAGCTGCCGCCCATTTTTGCCAAGGCGCCCGTCGCCGTTGCCCCCGCCCAAACCCTCGCCGAGTTCCCCGTCAACACCTTTTTAGAAAATATTGCCGTGGCGGCCAGCGGCGATCTGTTCGTCACCAGCTACGAGGAAGGCAAAATCTATCGCATTACCCCAGCGGGGGCGGTCAGCGACTACGCCACCATCCCCAGCAGCGCGGCGGGGTTAGCGTTCGATCGCCAGGGCAATCTGCTGGTGGCGGGGGTGGCGGAGGACAAAATTCCCACCCTGTATCGCATCAAGGACGGGATCGCAGAACCCGTGGTGGCGATCGCGGGCGCCATCTTCCTCAACGGCATGACCTACCTGACGGGCGATCGCTACCTGATTGCCGACTCCTACAAAGGGGCAATTTGGGAGGTAGATGTGGCCGCCCAAACCGCCAAAATCTGGGTGCAGCACGAGCGGCTGGCGCGATCGGATGCCAACCATCCCTTCCCCGCCGTCAACGGCATCAAGCGCTATGGCGACATGCTGTATGCCACCAATACCCAGCGGCAGCAGCTCCTCCGCATCCCCATCCAGGGCGACCACACCGCCGGAACCCCCGAACGCTGGCTCACCAACGTCAATCTCGATGACTTTGCCTTCGATGTCAACGGCACCCTGTACGCCACCACCCACGTCTACAACAGCGTGGTATCAATTTCACCAGCGGGGGAGGTGACCACGATCGCCACCGCCGCCGAGGGGGTCGCTGGCAGCACGGCCCTGGCCTTTGGCCGCACCGGGGCCGATCGCACCCGACTCTACGTCACCACCAACGGCGGCATGTCCCTGCCGCTGCCCACCGGGGTCGAAGCGGCCAGGGTCGTGGGCCTAGAGGTTGGCGTGCCAGGACTCACCCTAGGAGAATAACCATGCAGTTTGCCATTCAGTGCGTGCTGGCCAGCGATGTCGAGGCGCAGCGGCTCTCGCTCCGGCCTACCCACCTGCGCTACCTGGAAGCCCACAAGAATCAGATCTACTGCGGCGGGCCAACCGTTGGGTTAGACGGTCAGCCCGAAATGATGCTGATTATTCTGACCGCCCCCGATCGCGCTGCCGCTGAGGCCTTTATTGACGCAGAGCCCTACAACCGGGCCGGGGTCTTCGCCCAGGTGAGCCTGCGAGAGTGGCGGCGGGTGCTGCCAGAATCTGAGCCTGGCGAGTTGCTCAAGGAAATCGAGCGGTCGTAGGGTTGGGGGCTGTCGTTTTGCGATCGCCGGAAAGGGCCACCCCTACAGGTCGCTGGGGCTGTCGGGGGCAACCTCCATGCCGCGCTCTGCGCGCAGTATGGACGGCTCATCATCGACCAAATCCGCAAGCCCGTCGATATCCACATTCATTTCGCTACAGGCAGACCTGAGCGCCGCCTGAAATTTAGCCGTATCATCGCCGTAGCCGCAGCGCTCGGTGGCGATCGCAAGCCCTTCAGTGGCGTTGGCCCGCGCGCAGTCTACCAAAATCACACCGGTCAGCGGAGATGAACTAGCCATAGAAAATCGATCTAGAGACGTCTTTCTCCCAAACTATTACTATTGACTTCCCCCTACATCTAACCCGCGAGGGACTTGTCTGGCAGAAACAATCGGAGGAGAGAGACTGCAACCAGGCCATTTCCCACAGCGGATAGATGAGACTTCTAGCGCACTGCGTTTAAATGAAACGGAACGCAGAAACGAGATTATTGAATTTATGAGCATTAACATTGGCCTAACCGAGCAGCAGCGCCAGGGCGTTGTCGACATTCTCAACAAAGTCTTAGCCGACGCCTACCTGCTTTTGATCAAAACAAAGAAATATCACTGGGATGTAGTTGGACCTCAGTTCCGCACCCTCCACGAGCTGTGGGAAGAGCACTACGAAGCTCTCACAATTAGCATTGACTCCATCGCCGAGCGAGTGCGCATGCTGAACGGCTACCCCTTGGGCACTGCCGACGGCTTCCTAAAGAATGCTTCTATCAAAGAGCACCCCGGCGATTTGCCTAATGCCGAGGAAATGGTTCAGCGGTTGGTTACAGACCACGAGCAAGTTATTCGCAACCTGCGCCAGTACGTCGATCAAACCTCCGAAGAGTTTCACGACGAAGGCACCTCCGACTTTCTCATCGGCCTGATGGAAGACCACGAAGAAATGGCCTGGATGCTGCGCTCCTTCATCGATGGTGCCTCCTTTGAATCCAGCGGCAAGCGCGACAAAGAGCTGGTCAGCAAGTAAGCACAGTCAGGCCCTGGTGGCCCGGTTTGGCCCAACCCTTTTACCTCCCGTCGTCCAAACTTTCTTCTTTTGAAAAGCGCTGCGGCGACGGGGGTAAAAAGTCTGAGATGCCAGGCTTAAGGCTATGCCCTCAGCGCTGAATTTCACACTCTTTACCCTCCCATCTACCCCACCCCCGGCCTCTTGGCATCAAGAGCCTGGGGGTGGGGTATTTGTGCATATCAAACCCCTAGGTCGCTTGATGCACAACCCAGCGACGAAACACCTCCACAATTATCCTGGCAGTACCCTCGTACACCCGCACCACATCGTGATTTTCCAGCGTCGCTAAAGCAGCAGCCGCGAAGGTGGTTTGATCTATCCCAGCATTGAGCTGAAGGTCGTTTACCGTTAGCCCCTTGGCGTGGGGAGCCAGAGCTTTGAGCAAAGCGTGCTGCCCTGGCGCATCGTGGCTGGCCTGAGCCCACACGCCAGCAAAGTAGGGTTTGCCCTGGGCAAAAAACTCGGGCCGCTCAACCACAGCCTGTACATCTGCAACGGAGAATTTGGCCTCGCGCTTTTGCCGCTGCTCAAACACCTGGTCGTTGTAGCGGCGCACCAGCTGAAAGCCCAAAAGCTGAGTCAGGTAGGGCTGCCCGGCGGTAAGCGCATAAATTAAATCCAGTGCCTCGTAGTCGTAGTCGAGGGGGAAGTCGCCGCCGGGGTTGGGCAGCAGAGTCTGCACGGTGGTCTGCTTAAAGAAATCGACTTTGATGGGAATCACGCTGGCAAAGAAGGGTTGAAAATAATCGGCGGACATTTCTTGCAGGGTATGCAGCCCGGCGAAGGCAAAGCCGACTTTGGGGCTGTCTTGCACCAGCCCCCGCAGATAGGCCATGAAGCTGGCCTCTAGCTTGCCTGCTTCGATTAACTCCTCAATTTTTTCAAATTCATCCAGGGCAATAATCAACCCTTCGCCGTCGGCCAGGGAATTGGTGGCGCGGCGCAAAAAGCGTTCGAAGCTGCGGGCAGGGCTGTTGGTCATGTCAGCATCGCGGGGCGGGGGAATAGCCAGAGTTGCCGCCACCTGGTCGCTAATAGCTAGCAGCACATCGCTGAGGTTATCGGCCCCGGCAGACTTGAGCAGGTTGACGTAGGAAACCCGCAACCCTGAGCCCAGCACCTGGGCCACGTTTTTGAGAATTGAGGTTTTGCCCATGCGGCGGTGGCCGTAGATGACGACGGATTGCAGGTGGTTGCCCATCAGCCAAAGTTCTTGGAGCTGTCGCATGATGTCGTCGCGGCCCACGAACAGATCGCCCTCTACCGGGTCGCCGATGACGTAGGGGTTTTGTACAGGCTGGGTGATGGCCGCTTCGCCAACTTCGGCGGTGATTTCGAGCAGGGCCGCTTGCCAGGTTTTGGCAATTTTGATGACCAGGCCCCGCTCAGCCTCAGGTAGGTCGGCTTCGTGTTCAAGGATATGTTGCAGCTCGCCCAATGCCCGGTTGCTGGCAAAAGCACGAGCCGATCGAGAGGTGCTAAAGTAAACAGTTTTAGTGTCTGAAATGACATGATAAAAGCGACGGATCACTTCCCAGGTTTGGGGGCGCAAGGTGCGATTCAGAGGAAGTTCTGGCAGATCGATAGCAGCAGTTTGTTCAGTGGTTTTGGCAGCGTCAAAAAGGCCGAGGAGGCTAGCAAGGCCGTGCATTTCTTCGCCGTGACGAATGTCACAAATGACTGCAAATGCTTGGGCTGCTGCGGAGGGCTGATCTTCATGAAGGTACCAAAAGCCAGCAGCAGCAGCGCGGGTAGGGTTACCTAGGCGCAAAGATGTGTTCAATCTTGATGTTAGCTTTCTCCTGATCCATGGAAACAAAAAAAACAGTATCTCTAAAAACTCGAACTTAAACGTATTATTGAGGGATGCTGAAGTAAATCGAATAAGCTTCCAGTCACTTACCGACTGTGTTAATCGAGCCAAACTCACCAAGCATTCATCATGTGGAAGACGATTTAGGCCATCATAGATGGCACTTGCAACCACGCTAAATTGAAAAGTATAGTTCAATAATTCATTCGCATTATTACCAACAATCTCCCAGTCATTGCACATATTCTGTTTTAACAGTCTAAAATTACATCGCAAGGGAATTAAAGTGGTTGATGCAATTTCAGGTATATGTCTTTGAGTTCCGAAAAGCTTTAATAGACCTGCCAGAAGCCAGCCATCAGGCCTCAAGAATAAAATAATTGACGATAAAATTATAGAAATGCCAAAAACGAGAGAGAACGTTAATCCAAATGCCAAAATATATTTCTTCAGCATAGATATTGTTGCAGCAGTAATAATTATTGTTGCCGCCGCGCATCCAATTGCTGAGCCTATTGCTGCATTGCCTAGTAAGGCGGCCATTGAGTTCGATACAATTCCTAGAAACATTCCAAATAGAACCCCAGTTATCACCCCACTCACGAGGCCTAATGCAATAATCTCTGGGAATATCTCCCCTAAAGCTGCCAAACATCTATCCAGAAGTCCAGATTTTGCGACTCCTACAAAGATACTTGCTGATATGCAAAAAGATATGCTGAGTGTGACATCTAGTACGACAACTGAAACCACTTCGAAAAGTATTCCAGAAACTATACTCAATCCCATCAAGGATGTGATGCTTAATATTGATAAAAACCAGTTGACGGAATCGAATAGCTGATCTACTAATTGGAGAACGAAGATTAGGGGAATTGTTGCCAGAAAAATTCCCTGAAGTAAGAGATTCAGTTGAACTTGGTCAGCCTGAAAGAATGCCAATCTTTTACGCCATATTATGTCGTCTTTAGCAACCTCCCTCTCCCCAAATCGATTTACATACCACCGCAGGGCTTGAGGAAAATAAAATACCCAAAACAGCAGCCGCAGATAATCGAGAGGATTCCATAGTGAGAGGGGGCGGTTGAGTTTGGGGGATAAGTCTAGGCGTAAGTTAGCTAAATTATCTTTAGGCATGATGGAGGTGGTGGGCGGTGCCCGTCCTAAAAGTTATGAGAGTTTTTCGCGAAAGAGGGCATTGCAGAGCTGCATTAGGTCCTTGGGTCGGCCCTCGCAGATAGAGATAATGTTAGTAATTTCATTGTTGCTGAAGCGAATGGGGGTAGAGGCTAGTCGGATATCAATAAACTGATGCACCATCTCTGCTGACCAGGGTTGCACTTGTTCTTCCCAACAAATTCCATGTAGGGGCGATACCATCCCATCGTCATAGCTATCAGGAAATAGATTTTCAAGCGAGTCACGGGCAGCCAGTACTAGACGCAGAGGAGCGTCTTTGCCTTCCGATAGACCGCGCAGTTGGTCGCGCACCCTGCGTGAAAATTCGTCCTGCACAATGCGCTCGACCTCATCCAAAATTAGCAGCAGGCGCTTGTCTCGCAGAGCGCGGTTGAGATTGTTGCCACGAGTGTCTTCGGCAATGCCGGTCTGAGCGCACAGCTCTTCATAGAACTCTTCTTCGCTAAATAGCATCACCAGGTTGATGATGACGGGCTGTCGAGGTGTGGTGAGCTGCTGCTCGGCGCGACGGGCCACCTCACGCAACAGCGACGACTTACCCATATTGCGATCGCCAATTAGTGCCACATTGCTGCCGCTATTGAGGACCTCAAAAATGCGGTTGAGGATGCGATCGCAGTCAAAAAACTGTGCCGCCTCATCCACTGCCCCAGTTAAAGGCAAAAACGGATTCTCTGTATGAACTCGGCCTGGAAAGCCGCCTTTACCTAGGGCTGGTCTCAGTTTCGATACCTGCGCCAAAAGGCGCTGGGGAAACATCGGTCGATTCTCAGGCTTACCCCGTTTCTTTAGGGCTGCTGCAATTCCTTCCAAAATTGATCGCTCAGCATCTTCCTCCGCCTTACCGACAATATCGATGTAGATAATCTGGCCCAGCAGCCCTGTGGGCTTGCATTCCCCTATCCGAATTGAAATCAGCCGACTGTCACGCGATCGCGGGTCTTGGCGAAAGGCGGCGGCCCACTCGGCCTGGGTAAAGTTGGCCTGGAGGTAGTTGTCGGAGAGCACGGCAATGGTGCGATCGCACCCGGTCGCCCCCTCATTCATTTCCAGCACAAAGTTTTTTCCAGCCGTAAAATCCCACGCTTGCAGGTGAACCGTGTAGCCGCTCTCCTCCAAAATCCAGGCGATCCACTCGGCCCAGACCCCATCGGGGGTGGCGTAGCTAATGAAAAAGTCTCGCTGGCCATCGGTCATAGCACCAGAGCCCTCGGTGCCAGGCGGTCTAGCTGCTGCGGTTGACTCCTGCGATCGCCCCTCCAAGCCTGAGTCGGTGTTTGCTGAAGGGGCGGCAGAGGGTTTAGCACAGTAGCCAGAGAGGTTCTAAGCGCGGCCAACCCAGGGCCAAGTGGGCCTTCTAGCCAGTCAAACAGAGCAGGCACCCGCTGCCCCTGGGCCGCACTCGGCGGCGGCAGGTTCCCCCTGGGTGGGTTGAGGTCAAACACCACCGCCTCAAACTGAGGGCCAGGAAGATTGAGCAAAAACTAATATAACTCGATGCGCCCTTGGGGAATTGCCATAGCCTGGAAAACTGAAGTCTACGTGTGCCGGTCTAGCTATGCTGGTTTAGCTGCGGAGGAACCGCATTTTGAAAAATTGCCCTCAAAAACAAAACTTTTTCTGCGATCGCGAGCCAAGCCCCGCGCCAGCAATAGATAATTTCCCTTAACTATAGTCTCAACCCCAAAATCGAGCTAATCCAGCCCCAATCCACCCCCCACCATCCCCACCTCCCCCACTCCCCCACGCCCCCACCTGCCCCACACCCCAACCTCCCCACGCCACCACGCTCCCACGCCCCCACGCCACCACGCTCCAACTCCATCACTCCCCCACCTACCCCACCCCATCACGCCCCACGCTCCCACGCCCCCACGCCCCCACGCCCCCACGCCCCCCACCCCCTCCCATGCCCACCGTCACCTTCCCCCTCCCCTACCTCCAGCGCCTCACCACCACCAACCCCGATCGCCTCGCCCAGCAGGCCTTCGACTACGGCCTCGACGCCACCCTGGGCGAACAAACCCTGGAGGTTGAGGTAACCGCCGAACGGCCCGACCTGCTGGCGGCAGAAGGCTTTACCCGCGCCATCAACATCTACAACGGTCTGGCCCGTTCCGTGCCCGATCAGCTTATGCCCTCGGGCCGCCAGATAACCGTGCGGCCCGAAGTTCTGCCCCTGCGGCCCCACATTGCCGCCCTGGTGGTGCGCGGGGCCGATCTGCAAAACGGCGGCCTGGAGGTACTGGTGCAGTTTCAGGAAAAAGTGACCCAGACCTTTGGCCGCCAGCGCAAGAAAATTGCGATCGGCGTCTACGACCTCGATCGCATCAGCGGTGACTTAACCTACGGCGCAGAACCCCTAGACGCGCTGACCTTTATGCCCCTGCACGGCAGCGAACCGATGACCGCCCGGCAGATACTACAGGAACACCCCGCCGGCAAAACCTACGGCCACACGCTGCCGGAGAACGGCCATGCCCCGGTGCTGCGCGATGCCAGCGGCACCGTGCTCTCCATGCCGCCGATTATCAACGCGGCGGGGGCGGGGGAGGTCACTGACCAGAGCCGCAACTTGCTCATTGATGTCACCGGCATTTTGGCGCAGACCGTGCAAGAGACCGCCAACATTTTGGCCCACAACTTTTTAGACACCGGGGCCGAAGTGCAAACTGTGGAGATTGTGGCGGCTGAGGGCGCGATCGCCACGCCCACCCTGGCCCGCCGCCCGGTGCCGTTCTCCGCCAAGTACCTGAACGAAATCATGGGCACCGCCATTCCCAAAGGTGGCCTGGGCAAGGTGCTCTCGCGCATGGATCTAGACGTGAGCGGCACCGATGTGGTGCATGTGCCCACCTACCGCACCGACATCTTTAGCCAGGTGGACATTGCGGGCGATCTGCTGGTTGCGATCGGCATTGCCAACCTCCAGGCCGAGCCGCTGGCCGTCAAGTTTCACCTGGGGGAGGCCGACCCTCTGCGGCAGGTCATGTTCAGGGTGGGCGACCTGGCCCAGCGCATGAAGCTGACCGAGGTGAAAAGCTTTGTGCTCACCGACCCCGACATGCTCGACCTGTTTGCCGCCGCCTACGTACAGACCGGCAACGCCAAAAGCCGCACCTACAGCGCCGCCCGCACCACCCTCCAGGCCGGGCTGCTCGATATTTTGGCCCGCAACATCAGCGCCCCCAAGCCCATCAACATCTACGAGACGGGGGAAGTGCTGCGGTTTACAGCCTCGGGAGACATTCACGAAAGCCAGTGCTGGGGCTTTGCCAGCCTCGATGCCCGCGCCTCGTTTACCACCGCCAAAGCCTACATGCAGACCATGCTCAAGGCCCTGGGAGTCAGCTACGAGCTGGCGGTGTGCGACGCGACCTACTACATTCCAGAGCGGGCGGCGACGGTGCTAGTTGATGGCCGAGCGGTGGGAGAATTTGGCGAAATTCACCCCCAGGTGCTGGAGCATTTTTCCTTTCCTGAACCAGTCTGCACCGGGGAATTAGACTGCACCGCCAGCAGGATCAAAACCTTGTTCTAGGGGCTGTTATCTATCAATTAAACGCCAGTGGCCTAAGAATCAGCGGTTACAGCCCCTAGCCTGTCTTTTGGGTCGGGCGTGGCAACGCCTGTGGCGTAAGGATTGTAGCGAGAATTGATGACACGCCCTAAAAACGCGGTGATCAAATATTACGGTTGCGCACAAAATTGTGACGCAACCCTCTACCCCGTCTGGGTTTAGCTAGCTTAGTTAGCATCCCCCCGGCAGGCACCGCCATGACAGCATCATCTCCCGAGCAGACTAACCGCGTTTACGCAAAACCCACCGAAGGCCATATCTCCCTGGGGCGAGGGGTGCGGCAGGTGTTGTTTCTCTTGCCCATGGCGCTGTTGTTTGCCGTACTGGTCTTTGGGTTATCCCCCCGTCAGCGGCCTGCGGGACTGACGGCTGGAGTGATTGTGGCGGTAGTCTGGGGCTGGGTGGTCGGCGGCGTGCGGGTGGCCGCCGAATGGGAGCGGGGGGTGATCTTGCAGCTCGGCAAAATTCAGGATGTGCGAGGGCCGGGGCTGCTGTACGTGGTGCCGGTGATAGAGTCGGTGCAGTTTATCGACACCCGCACCCTGGTGATCAACATTCCGCGCCAGAAGGTGATTACCCAAGACAACGTGCCCGCCGAAATTGACAGCGCCCTGTTTTTCAAGGTCAGCGATGCCGAGAAGGCGGTGGTCTCGATTCAAGATTTTCGCTTTGCGGTGTCGCAGTATGCCCAGGCGGCGCTGCGGGATGTGGTGGGCGGGCTGTCGCTGGATGAACTGCTGTCGGAGCGGGAGCAAATTCAGGCCCAGATTGGCACCATTGTGGAAGACCATGTGCAGGAGTGGGGTATGCACATCGACTCCATTCGCCTGCAAGACATTGAGCTACCCGAAGACCTGAAGCGAATGATGTCGCGCCAGGCCTCGGCGGAGCGCGAGAAACGGGCCACCATTACCAAGGCAGACGGCGATCGCCTCGCCGCCCAAAGCCTCGCCGCCGCCGCCCAGATCATGGAATCCAACCCCATCGCCCTGGAGCTGCGCACCCTGCAAAGCATCGATGGGTTGGGAGCCAGCCCGTCGAACACGGTAATTTTGTTTCCGGTGGAAATGTCTAAGACCCTGGAGGTGCTGCGCAATAGAGCGGGAGCATTAGGGGATGAGAGCAGGGGGAGCGCGGGAGCCGGGGGGCAGGGGAGTGGGGGAGACGGGGGAGATGGTTAGCGGCAGTTCGGATATATCAGACACTTAGGCAACTGTCAGATTGCTTACCCCAGATGCTCCCCTGCCCCTCACGCGCCCTCGCCCCCTCGCTCCCCATTGACTAGAGGCATGGTCATAATGGTAGAGGTCATTGACGAAATCTACGAGATCGAACTCACCATGCGACTACTACACACCATGCTGCGGGTCGGCGACCTGGATCGTTCTCTCAAGTTTTACTGCGACGTGCTGGGCATGACGCTGCTCCGCAAGAAAGACTACCCCGGCGGCGAGTTTACCCTGGCCTTTGTCGGCTACGGCGAGGAGTCTGACACCGCCGTCATTGAGCTGACCTACAACTGGGGCGTAGAGTCCTACGATTTGGGCACCGCCTATGGCCACATTGCCCTGGGCGTAGACGACATCTACGGCACCTGCGAGAAAATTAAGACCATGGGCGGCCAGGTGGTGCGCGAACCCGGCCCCATGAAGCACGGCTCGACGGTGATTGCCTTCGTGCAAGACCCCGACGGCTACAAGGTAGAGCTGATTCAACTGGGCAGCTCCGAAGGGCACCGCAAAGCCGCCGAGCCTGAAATGGCGGTGAGCTAGGCAAGGCTGAACCGATCGCCAGCTAAGATCCCCCCGCCCCATGCCCAGGGAATTCGGTGGGATCTTAGCGTCAGGCGCGTCTGGGAACTCGTTTCTAAAACGCGTAGTTGATGGTGGCGGTAAATTCGGTGTCGGTGTCACCGGGCTTAAACAGCACGCTGCCGTTGAGGTCGACCACCACGTTGCGGGTAATGCCCCAGTCGAGCCCGGCGGTAATCATCGGGTCGATGGTGGATCGGCCATCGGCGTTGTAGGCGACCCCGGCCCCGGCGTAGGGGTAAAGCGCCTGGTCGAGGACGTAGTCTACAGAAATGGGCAGCCGCAGCTCGGTATTGCTATCGAATACGACCTCCGGGCGCACGGAGAGCGTCGTTCTACCGCCCAGGTCGGTAATTTTGGCTTTGGAATCGAGCACAAACGAGGTATTGTCGTTAAACCCAGCTCGAATACCGGCACCAACGTAGTAGTCTGGGGGCGAGTAAGTAGGAGACAACTGAGCGTCGGCGGCATCGGCGGCGATCGCGCCCACCGATAGCATCGCCAACGTCGACAGCAAAGCGAACTTACCTTTCATCATCACTCCTCACAGGTAACGGGGCTGACCACCCAGGGGTGTTCGCAGATTATTTTCAGCGGTTTCGGCGCGAAATCCTGCCAAATTTTGGGGTCAGCGGACCAAATTGAATAAAGGGTTTGTAAGGTTTCTGAGCCTGCCTGGGAGCTGAGGCCCGCGATCGCTAGCGATGCAGCACGAGGATTTTTCCCTATGGAAAAGGCCCGTAAGCATCACCTACGAGCCTTTAAGTTTTGATTTTGGAAATAGCGGTGGCCAGTTTGCTGCCCTAGGCTGCCGATCGCCGGGGACGCTTGCGATCAGACTTTTTCTTGTAGCCGACGGCCTGGGCCTCGTCGCTGTCGGAGCCGTAGATCCCCCGCACGAGTTCTTTCATAGCTAGCACGTTGTTGTGGAACTGCCACTCGGCCAGGCGAGCTCTGTCGGCGGCGGCCCTGGCGCGCACCATGATTTCAGTTTCTGCATCCTGGGCGGCAATCATCTCGGCGTAGTCGCTCTGGAGCCCTTCGAGGCTGGTCTCGGGACGCCCGGATGTGTAGCCGACAATGGTGCGCGCGCCGCGTAGGGAATCCAAATCTTGGTCGATGTAGTCGGGCCGCAAACGGCGGCTGGTGTCAGTATTGGGCATGGCTGTAGTGCTCCTTAATGGCAGTACAAA
Source organism: Nodosilinea nodulosa PCC 7104 (assembly GCF_000309385.1). Taxonomy (GTDB): domain Bacteria; phylum Cyanobacteriota; class Cyanobacteriia; order Phormidesmidales; family Phormidesmidaceae; genus Nodosilinea; species Nodosilinea nodulosa. Next base: position 580,086 of record NZ_JH976538.1, on the reverse strand, counting down.
AGGTGGCTAGAAACTCGGGTTGGCGGCAGGGCTGGGGAGGCTCCCCCTTTGCTCAGGGCAATGTGCCCGCTGCCCCTGCCAATCCGGAAAATTTGGCGCCGCTTTACAGAAGAAATATCAGCAGGCGGTGCTGAATGAAGCGTCGATGATGGTGAAGCATAACCACCCCTGTGATTGCTTCGCGATCGCCTGTGATTGCTTCGCGTTGGGCTGTGATTGCTTCGCGATCGCCTGTGATTGCTTCGCGTTGGGCTGTGATTGGTTCGCGTTGGGCTGTGATTGCTTCGCGCTGGGGTGTACTTGCTTCGCGATCGCTCGTACTTGGTTCGCGTTTCTGGTGCCCAGGCTCTGCCGCTAGATCAGAGCCTGGAACAGGCTAGTGTTAAGCTTCACAACGGACTTGCGGTCTGTAGCAATTTTGACTTGCTGTGGGGTTCGCAATACGCTACAGTCCTCAATTAGAGTTGTCAGCGTACAGCTCGATTCCCAAAATTTGGTCGGACGCTGATGGCAGGTGCGTCAACACCCACCACCAGCTGACCCCTTCGACAGGGCTAGCTGTCTGGGAGGCTGAGTACTATGTTACTCTGGCCGCTCTGAACCGCTTATGTCTGGGAGCGGCCAAGTTTTGGGTTTCCTACCCATCCGTTTCTTGGAGGAAACCCCAATGTTGTGTTTGCCATTTTTGGCGTCGTCGGCCCGTGCGGGCGCGGCGACCCCGCTGCTGCTTGCAAATCCTGACCTGCTGCCGGAGCGGGAGCGATTGCGCCATCTGGTGATTGGTTCGCCGGAGGGGGTTAGGTCGACCATTCACACGCTGCATGTGCTGGGCTATGCGGAACAGGCCGCCTGGAGCCAGCTGGTGACGATTCCCTCATCGGGGATTTTGATTACCCCAGCCCAGGGGGAGGTGTTTAGTCTGCTGCGGCGCGACAGGCCAAGGCTAGACCCGTAGACCGCTGTAGGGTGGTTTCGCCCCATCGAACGCTCTACAAGCTCGATTATGCGTAGGGTGTGTTCCCGGCCTCAGGCCCACTCGGCAAGGGTGCAATGCCCTTTGCTGTGGACGGAACGCACCGCTTACGTCAGGCGAGAAGCCCGCTATCGTGAGCGGTGCATTGCGGCCCAGGGGCAGAGTCTGTGGGGCTTTGCGTGGATCTGTGGGCCGGGAATGCACCCTACGGACGGAGGAGATTACTCACGATAAAAATGGGTGGTGGCTTCGTTTTCGCCCCATCGAGCGCTTTAAAAGCTCAATTATGCGTAGGGTGTGTTCCCGGCCTCAGGCCCACCGGGCGAGAGCGCAATGCTCTACGCTATGGCCGGAACGCACCGCTTGCGTCAGGCGAGAAACCTGCTATCGTGAGCGGTGCATTGCGGCCCAGGAGCAGAACCTGTGGGGCTTTGCGCGGATCTGTGGGCCGAGAATGCACCCTACGGATGGAGGAGATTACTCCCAATAGAAGTGGGCGGTGGTTTTGTTTTTCTCTGATTGGGTGGTTGAACTCAGTGGGGTGGTGGGCAATGCCCACCCTACGCCTATAGGGTGGTTTCGCCCCATCGAACGCTCTACAAGCTCAATTATGCGTAGATACTGTGTTGGCCCGAGATCGTCAAGGGACAGCCAAGGCCGATTTTTGGGGTTTCAGCTTTTCAGGATCGTAGAGTTGACCTGAGGACAACACGCCGTAGACGATACGAATGAGCTTGTGCATAGCAGCGCCGATAATCGCCATTTTGGTTTTGCCCGCCGCCGTTAGGCGCTCACACCAAGGGTGAAGTTCTCGGGCATGGCGCAGGAAGGCGATGGCCGGGAAATACAGCGCTTT
>NZ_JH976538.1:575771-578157 GCF_000309385.1 Nodosilinea nodulosa PCC 7104 | reverse complement strand
AGGTTTTGAGTCATGGTTCGATACTCCTGATGACGGCAAGGGGGCAGATCGCTCTCAGCGCTATCCTTGTTATCCAGCTTGGGAATCTCAGGACTCCCTAATATACTGTCCAGTCTGCTGGCGGCAATCTAGGTCAATGAAAGGGGGAGGCTCTTGTTCTACATAGCAAGCTCCAAAGGGCTTTAGGGTGCGTCCAGAGTCACTCCTAGGTCTATTTTGGGCCAAACCTTACATACAAGGGTGTGTTCCCGGCCTCAGGCCCACTCGGCAAGGGTGCAATGCCCTTTGCTGTGGACGGAACGCACCGCTTACGTCAGGCGAGAAGCCCGCTATCGTGAGCGGTGCATTGCGGCCCAGGAGCAGAACCTGTGGGGCTTTGCGCGGATCTGTGGGCCGGGAATGCACCCTACAGGCTCGGAAGGAAGATCTAGGCGTTTGCGTGACTAACCCCGTGACATGGTTTATGGAAGTAACCAATAGATAGGAGATGATGATGACGCTGGCGGAGATGAATCAGTTAGCCTTCAAGACGTTGATGGATAATCTGGGCTATGTGAATGCGGTTCGTTTCTTTAAGCAGTTTGAAACGGGCAGCGGCGATTACTCTCAAGATCGTCATCAGTGGCTAGATGATGTGAGCCTTGATGAAATTTGGTCAGATATTCAGCAGCGCCAAGCGGATTGAGGGTGGCAGGCCGCTGTAGGGCGGGCACTGCCCGCCTTTCACCTATGCTATTGCAAGCCAAATCCATCGGCTGGGCACCGCGCACGTTACGCCTCTGCGTTAGCGAAGCTATCCGAAGGAATCGCCGGGGATGAGTGCGTGGGGTTAAGTGACGGGTGAATGAGAGGGGTGGTGGGCAATGCCCACTCTACAACTTAGTCTATGTTTAAAATATCAACCATGCGATTGGCCAACTGCTGATCTAACGTGATCAATTCTAAATCACTTACTTTAGCCGTAGCAGCGATGATGGCATCAGGAATTTTGAGCTTATATTGGCGGCGAATTTGGATCGCCATATCTTCAACGAGCTGAGCTATAGGCAGATATTGCATGGCTCCAAGGATAGTTTGAATGTATTCAATCTCGACATCCGTAATCCCTGGGTAGCCTAGCAGCTCAATTCTGCTAATAAAGCTGTAGGCACACATGTCTATCTCAACAGATCGATCTTGAAGAACGGTGAGGCTTTCATCATTACCTTTGACGATGCCGATAATAATGTTGATGTCTAGCAGAAACTTAGTCCCACTCATCTCTCATTTGCCTCTGAATGGCGACGGGATCTCCATTAAAGTTGGGAGAATCTTTGAGGATGCCAAAGTAAGACAGCAGAGAAGAGTGATTTGCATTTTGCTTAGGCTTGGCGTGTTGCTGCACAAACTCGGCAAACCTAAGCACCAGGTTTGCTTCTTCTTCTGGCAGTTTCCTGACCAGTTCATAGATAGCGTCTGCTGTACTCATAAGACCCTCCTAAAATTAGTAGGGTGGGCACTGCCCACCATTTACCTTTATCGTAAACTGCCTTCTGCGATCGCTGGATGTTTGAGGTGGGTGGTGGGTGAATGAGTGGGGTAGTGGGCAATGCCTGCCCTACGCCTGTCTAGGTAAGGGCAATTTGCCCCCATCGAGCGCTCTAAAAGCTCAATTATGCGTAGGGTGTGTTCCCGGCCTCAGGCCCAATCGGCAAGGGTGCAATGCTCTCTGCTGTGGCCGGAACGCACCGTTTGCGTCAGGCGAGAAACCCGCTATCGTGGGCGGTGCATTGCGGCCCAGGGGCAGAGTCTGGGAGGCTTTGCGCGGATTTGTGGGCCGGGAATGCACCCTACAGCGGTACTGTCTGAGTGGGAGGTTTGGCCCTATCGAGCGCTCGGAAAGCTTGATCATGCGTAGGGTAAGTTCCCGGCCTAGGTCAACTCGGTGAGTGTGCAGTGCGCTTTGCGCTGGCCGTAACGCACCGCTTGCGTCAGGGGAGAGGCTCGATATCGTAAGCGGTGCATTGCGGCCCAAGGGCAGGGTTTGCGAGGCTTTGCGCTGATTTATGGACTGAGAATGCAACCCTACGCCTGCTCTGTCATGATGGCCCACAGGGCATCGATGCCGTGACCGACATAGGCAGACTGCTGGTTTTGCTCAATCCAGTCAGCCAACCGCGGTGCAACGGTTTCTGTCTGCTTACCCACTCACGGTTCGCTCATTTTTAAATGAGGTCAGCCAATTGGGATAGGTTAGGGCTATGGATACCCCCCTAACCGTTATCACCGAACGGGTTGACGATATTCCCCTGTTGCTGGCCCAACTGCAGCGGATGGACGTGCAACCCCTGCTCGACGACTACTTTCCGACCCATGGGAACTGGCAGGGGCTCAGCTTAGGCCATGG
>NZ_JH976538.1:481848-575671 GCF_000309385.1 Nodosilinea nodulosa PCC 7104 | reverse complement strand
GTACTCCTTGGCTTATGCTCAATCCGCCCAGCAGGCCTTCCAAGCTCGACTTGAGCACGCCCAGACGGCCTTAGCGGCGCTCAATCAATCGGGGCGCGGCCAGAAAGCCTTTCCCGATGAGGTCGCCTTAGCGCAAGCCGCCGAGGCGATTCTCACCCGCTACCGGGTCAAGGCCTACGTTCAACTCACCTACTCACAACAGGTGGAGCAACACGCTGTGCGTCGCTACCGGGACCGCCCGGCTCGGATGGTGGAGCACCGTCGATTCCAGGTGAATGGCACCCTAGAAACTGAGGCCATCAACCAGCAGATGCAAACCTTGGGCTGGCGGGTCTATGTCACCAATCATCCCGCAGCGGCATTATCGTTGCCTCAAGCCGTGACGGTCTACCGCCAAGAATATCTGGTGGAGCACAGCTTTAGCCGACTCAAAGGGCATCCCCTCTCCCTCTCCCCGATGTACTTACAGCGTGAAGACCATATCAAGGGATTAATTCGCTTACTCTCGATGGGGTTGCGGCTGTTAACGCTGGTGGAGTTTCAGATGCGTCAAGCCTTAGCTGGTCACCAAGAAACCCTCTCAGGGCTATATATCGGTAATCCCAAGCGGGCGACGGCACGTCCGACAGCCGAATTACTGTTGGCCAGTTTTCGCGACATTACTCTAGTCATGGTGAATGCACGAGGGCAGACCTATGCCCATCTGACGGAGCTGACGCCTTTACAGCAGCAGATCTTAAAGGCTCTCAACTTCCCGGTAAGTATTTACACCCTGCTGGGGCCCGTATCTGACGAACCACCTTAGAAATGAGCGAACCGGGAGTACCCAGTTGGCCTAAGGCAGATGCGGCACTAGAGCGGACGTTGATGTTGTCATCGCTAAAGCAGTCAATCAACGCTGTAACCACCTCGGGAGAAGCCTGAGCTAGCTTGCCTAAGTCCTCTGCGGCCCTATAGCGGACGAACCACGATTTGTCATCGCTGAGGCAGTTAATCAACACTGTCACTACCTCAAGAGAGGCCTGAGCGAGTCGGCCTAAGGCAGATGCGGCCCTCAAGCGGACATCACTGTCGTCATCGCTGAGGCAGTTAATCAATGCTGTCACCACCTCGGGAGAAGCCTGAGCGAGTTGGCCCAAGGCAGATGCGGCACTGGAGCGAACGTCGCTGCCGTCATCGCTGAGGCAGTTAATCAATGCTGTCACCACCTCGGGAGAGGCCTGAGCGAGTTGGCCTAAGCCCTCTACAGCACTAGAGCGGACGTCGCTGTCGTCATCGCTGAGGCAGTTAATCAACGCTGTCACCACCTCGGGGGAGGCCTGAGCGAGTCGGCCTAAAGCATATGCGGCAGTATAGCGGACGCCGCCGTGGTCATCGCTGAGGCAGTTAATCAATGCTGTCACCACCTCGAGAGAGGCCTGAGCGAGTCGGCCTAAGGCAGATGCGGCCCTCAAGCGGACGTCGCTGTCGTCATCACTGAGGCAGTTAATCAATGCTGTCACCACCTCGGGAGAGGCCTGAGCGAGTTGGCCCAAGGCAGATGCGGCCCTAGAGCGGACGTTGCTGTCATCATCGCTGAGGTAGTTAATCAACGTCGTCAGTACCTCGGGGGGAGCCTGAGCGAGTTGGCCTAAGGCAGATACGGCCCTAAAGCGGACGTCGCTGTCGTCATCGCTGAGGCAGTTAATCAACGCTGTCACCACCTCGGGGGGGGGAGCCTGAGCGAGTTGACTTAAAGCAGATGCGGAACTGGAGCGGACGTTGCTATCTTCATCACTGAGGCAGTTAATCAACGCTGTCACCACCTCGGAGGAGACCTGAGCGAGTTTGCCCAAGGCAGACGAGGCACTAGAGCGGACGTTGCTATCTTCATCACTGAGGCAGTCAATCAACGCTACCACCACCCCGGAAGAGGTCTGAGCAAATTGACCTAAGCTCTCTGCGGCCTTATAGCGGACGAACCATTCGTCATCGCTGAACAGAGAAACCAATGCGGCGGTTGCTAAGGCTGTTTGGCCTAGGGCAAACCGAAGCTGCTGTAGCTGGATAGGGTCAATTTTGCTATGTTGCGCCTCTAAACACTGCAAGGCCAGGTCTTGAAACGTGGTCTCGCCCAAGTTACGCAAGCATTTAGTGGCCTGCTGTTGCAGCCGCGAAGCAACCAGGGGCGATTCTGTTGCCACAAACTCCACCACGGGATCGAGAATGCGCTCAAGCAGTAGGGTATCGGTAAGCTCTACGTTCTCGGCCAGACAGGAGGCTGCAAAAAGGAGGTTGCGGTGCAGCCACTGCTCGTAAGGGGCAGGATGATCCAAGATTTGCTGAATGATTGTGGCCACCCGTTTTTTAGGCTGCTGAGCAATCAGCAGCAGCAGCACCTCTTCCCAGTGGGGTTCGTGCAGGTGCTCACGAATCGGCGTAAGAATCAGCTCCAGGTCATATTCCTCATCAGCCCGATGCTTAATCTCTTGAGCACAGAGATATTCCTGAAAGGTCTTGTGGACAAAGGCATAGCAGTCTTGGCCCTGCTCGTTTAGCAAGCCAGTACGCTCGCGAATGTGGTCTAAAAATCTTTGGGCCTCGGCCTCGGCCTGATAGCGCTTGATACTTGCTTCCTCAGCAATGAAACGGCCTAACTGATGTATCAGCTCTTCACGGTCAATTAGCGTGCCGCCCTCAGCATCGCCAGTACTGCCGTAGCTATGAATCCAGTAAGCTAGCTGCTCCATAATGCGGCGCACGGCATCGCGCTTGATGTATTCCAGCGGCCACTTATAGCCCGTCTCTTTGTTGGCATCCCAGTTGGTCAGCAGGGTTTCCACAGCTCGGTTATAGAGCTGATGGCGATCGCGGGGCAGATAGGCTTCATAGCGATGAATTAGAGCAATGATCGTCAGCAGCAGCGGATTTTTGGCTAGTACTTGAATGCGATCGCGCTCCGACAAAGCTTGCTTCAGAGTTTGCTGCCGCCGCTGCGATTCCTCGCGATCCTGAAAGCGGTTGTCGTACCAGTTCTGAATAAACTGGTCAATCTTTTTCTGGTCAAACGGTTGCAAGTCGTAGTGGGGAAACTCTTCCGTGCGGAAGTAGGCTTGCTTATAACCAGCCGGGCGCGATGTAATGATGGCCGGGTTGTGTCGATAGGTATCGTGTTGTAAAAAGCATTCGATCTGGTTGACGACCTCATCCCGCCGCGATTCGCTGGCTACCTCATCCAGACCATCCAGCAGAATCAGCGCCTTGCCCGCCTCCAGCCAGTGTTCAAAGAAGCCTGTCGGCAAGTTCCTCACGTTGAGCTTATCCGTGGTGAACCAGCGCACGTAGTCCAGTAGATTCGTATGGGTAGACCGCACCCAATCGCGAATGCGCACCAAAATCGGCAGGTGATCACCTGCCAAACCCAGATTGACGGGCGTTTCTTCGATAGCAGAGGCCACAGCAAAATAGCTCATCAGCGTAGTTTTGCCTGAGCCCGGTGCTCCTAGCAGCACACACCTATGGAAGGGACTCTGCTTTAGCAATGCTTCTGCCGAGAAGGTCTTACCCTCCTGTTTGAGTAAAAAAGTTAGCTGGCGTTGCTCTGCCAGCAATCTTTTAGACCGTCGGGCGTTCAATAGAGATTCATATTCATATTCACCTAATGCAAGGGAAAGTAATTCCTCAGATGTATATATATTCCTGAATGATTTTCCAGATGCCTCCGTAGCATCTGGCTTACGCTGCTTCACATCTGGCATGACAAAAATTTGCAGCAGCTTCTCCGACTTAGTATCCTCCTGCCCAGCGACAGAGATGCCGAGAAACTTCACATCGTCATACCAGTGAGCGAGCTGTTGCAGGTAGCGCTGCCGGGCAACCTCGTATTTCGTGAAAAGCGCTGTCTTTTCAATATAGGTAGCGCTAAAAATCTGCACCCACTGAAGCAAGCTTGCAGTCGTCAGCTCAACCCCCTCATCCCCAGCGACCCGCTCAAGATAAGCCTGCAACAGCCCTACATCTGGCTCACCTTTACCCACCAGCGGACGCTGAAGCTGCTCTACCACACCAGCATTGGCAAACACCTGCTCCAAAAACTGTCGCTTCTGCTTGTCATCACAGCGCTTAAACAGCAGAGCCGGAACCTCCAGCGACTGTTCCCATACCCTCACTGCCTCCAATCCGGCCTTAATTGCCTGCTCAACATCTGTCTTTTGCAGCGTCGTCTGCGCTTGATCTGTTGCCAGCGTCCAGACAGTATCAGCGGCTTTACCCAGCGCCCAGGTAGCAACCGGGGTGAGAAGCTCAACAACCATAGTTATGTCAGTCACTTGAGGGCTCGCCCGCCATTATGGCAAGACAAAGACCTAAGCGGCCAAAATTCCTCTTGACTTAAAAGACAGTCACTCCCCTTTAGGGGTTTTGAGACAGTAGGTGTGGGCACTGCCACCCCTACTGCTGGGATCTCAGGCTCTATGCCGCAGTGAACTGATAGTGCAGCGGCAGCAGTTCCGACTCCACTAAATACGCCATCGCATATTCCCGCCCTTCCAAGTCAGCAAACTCCACCAGATAGTGCTTTCTCTCACCCTGGTCAACCACGTCCACCACCGTACCCACCTGCCCCCGCGCCAGCTGCTCAGCAGACTCTTCCATCGGCTCTACTAGCGTCAGCCGAGCTACATTAATGGGGTTCAACGTTGCCACCGAGTCAAATAAAACAAGCGCCATGTTTGCCCTACCTGATAAACGCCGAGATCAACTGTGGAGCTGCTGACTCTGATGGTAGACAGGACCGTAGGGTGCATTCGCGCAGCAATGCACCGCTAAAGCCCCGACAACTCAAACATCTCAACCACAACCGGGCATCCTAAACAAAATTCCTCGCTTCACCCCAATGCCCAATTACCGACGATTGTACCGATCCGGCGGTAGCTACTTCTTCACCCACGTCACTTACCAAAGGTATCCCTGGCTTTGCACCGATCTTGGCCGACATGCCCTGCGAGAAGCTATTGTTGCCGTGCGACAAAAATATCCCTTTGCGATCGATGCCTTTGTGCTACTACCCGATCATTTCCACTGCATTTTGACACTGCCAAAGTCTGATGCCGACTATGCAAAACGCTGGCGGTTGATCAAGCTTATGGTGACAAAGGCCTGCGGGAAAGAGTTGGCGCTGCCTTCGGAGAAAAGTACATCGGGAGAGCGCCGGGGGGAGGGAAATCTATGGCAGCGCCGCTATTGGGAGCATGCCATTCGAGATGAGCAGGATTTTGTGAACCATTGTGAGTACATTCATCTCAACCCGGTGAAGCATGGGTTGGTAAAGTGCCCTGTAGATTGGGCTTATTCGAGTGTCCATCGGTATTTGCGGGGGTAGCGTGGGAGGTGTGCGCGAGGGGAGTGGTGCATTGCTGCGGGTTGGCAGAGCCGCGCCTTAGCTCGAGGGGGGTGGTGCATTGCTGCGCGTTGGCAAAGCCGCGCCTTAGCGCTATGCACCCTACGATCTGCCAGAGCAAGTTCGTGCTCTTGCCTTGCGCTTGTTTCGCTCATCCCTTGGCACACTAGAATAGTGTCGACCCTATCCGGTGTCAGCCTTGTGCTAGACCTTGCCCAGCTTTTCCCCTTTCCCCTCGACGATTTTCAGCACCAGGCTGCCGCCGCCCTCGATGCCGATAAGTCGGTAGTGGTGTGCGCCCCCACCGGCTCAGGCAAAACCCTCATCGGTGAATACGCCATCCACCGGGCCATGGCCCACGGCAAGCGGGTGTTTTATACCACCCCGCTAAAGGCGCTTTCGAACCAAAAGCTGCGCGACTTTCGCGACCAGTTTGGCTACGAGAATGTCGGTTTGCTAACCGGCGATCTCTCCATCAACCGCGATGCCCCCGTGGTGGTGATGACCACCGAAATCTTTCGCAACATGCTCTACGGCACCCGCATCGGCGAAACCGGCACGACCCTGCAACAGGTCGAAGCCGTGGTGCTCGACGAGTGCCACTACATGAACGATCGCCAGCGCGGCACCGTCTGGGAAGAGTCGATTATCTACTGCCCGCCCGAGATCCAGCTGCTGGCCCTGTCGGCCACAGTCGAAAACTCGGGCCAGCTCACCGACTGGCTGCAAAAAGTCCACGGCCCCACCGAGCTAATCTACTCCGACTTTCGCCCGGTGCCGCTGGAGTTTCACTACTGTACCGGCAAGCGGCTGGTGCCCCTGCTCGACGACGCCCAAAAGGCGATCAACCCGCAGCTCAAAAAGCAGCGCGCGCCCCAGCGGCAGCCCGGTCGGCGCGGCGGCGGGCGGGTCAGTTTGGCCTTTGTGGTGGGGCAATTGCAGCAGCGCGATATGCTGCCCGCCATCTACTTTATTTTTAGCCGTCGCGGCTGCGACAAAGCCATCGATGAAGTCAGCCACCTGTCGCTGGTGAACGAAGCAGAAGCCGCCGAACTGAAGCTGCGGATTGACACCTTTTTGGCCCACAACCCGGATGCGGGCCGGGCGGGCCAGGTGGGGCCGCTGTACCGGGGCATCGCCGCCCACCACGCGGGCATTTTGCCCCTGTGGAAGGGCCTGGTGGAAGAGCTGTTTCAGGCCGGGCTGATCAAAGTGGTGTTTGCCACCGAAACCCTGGCCGCAGGCATCAACATGCCCGCCCGCACCACGGTGATCGCCAGCCTCTCCAAGCGCACCGACAGCGGCCACCGCCTGCTGACATCGTCGGAATTTTTGCAGATGGCGGGCCGAGCGGGGCGGCGCGGCATGGATCTCCAGGGCCACGTGGTCACCGTGGAAAGCCCCTTTGAAGGATCGCGGGAGGCGGTGCACCTGGCCACTTCCGGGGCCGACCCGCTGGTCAGCCAGTTTACCCCCGGCTACGGCATGGTGCTCAACCTGCTGCAAACCCACACCCTCGATGAGGCCAAAGACCTGATCGAGCGCAGCTTTGGCCAATACCTGGCCACCCTGCACCTGGTGCCCCAGCAGCAGGAGATCGATCGCCTGGAGGGAGCGATCGCCCATCAGCAGGCCCAGCTCGCCGCCTTCGATGAGGGGCTGCTGGCCGAGTACGCCAAGCTCAAAGAGCGCCTGAAGGAAGAACGCCGCCTGCTCAAAACCCTCCAGCAGCAGGCCGCCCAGGTGCTGGCCGAAGATGTGGCCAAGATGGTGCCCTTTGCGATCGCGGGCACCCTGCTCTCCCTCAAGGGCAAGCACATTCCCGTCGGTGAGCCGGTACCCGCGGTGCTGGTCACCAAGGTGCAGGGATCGGGCCAGTTTCCCTACCTGGTGTGCCTGACCAAAACCAACCAGTGGTACGTGGTCACCGCCGCCGATGTGGTCGGCCTCCACGCCGATATTCCCCGGTTGCAGGCGGTCGATACCCTGGCCCCGCCGACGGAGTTGGTGCCCAGTCCGGGAAAGCGCTGCCGGGGCGACGACCACACCGCCGCGATCGCCGCCACCATGGCCACTCCCCCCAGCCTGGAGATGCTGGCCCCCGAGGTGCAGGAGCAGCTCGATCGCATGCGCGAGGTGGAGCACACCCTGGCCACCCACCCCGCCAGCCAGTGGGAGAATACCAAGGGTCTGCTGAAGCGCCAGAAGCGGCTGCGGGATTTGGAAGAGGAACGGCGCGATCGCCAACAGAAGCTAGCCCAGTACACGGGCCGCTACTGGCAAGAATTTCTCAACATCATGGACGTGTTGAAGCACTTTGGCGGCCTCGACGACAACAAACCCACCGAGCTGGGCGAAATGGCCGCCGCCATTCGCGGCGACAACGAGCTGTGGCTGGCCCTGGCTCTGGAGTCGGGCGAGTTTGACCACCTCGATGCCGCCCAGCTGGCCGCCGCCTGCGCCGCCCTGGTCACCGAAAACTCTCGCCCCGACAGCTGGTGCCGCTACAAGCTGTCGGGCACTGTGGAAGAAGCCCTGGGGGGGCTGCACAGCCTGCGCCGCCAGCTCTACCAGCAGCAGCACCGTCGCCATATCGCCGCCCCCATCTGGATGGAGTACGATCTGGTGGGCCTGGTCGAGCAGTGGGCGCTCCAGGTCGATTGGGTCACCCTGTGCAGCAACACCAGCCTCGACGAGGGCGACATCGTTCGCATTCTGCGCCGCACGCTGGATGTGCTGTCGCAGATTCCCCACGTGCCCTACATCAGCGACGGGCTGCGCACCGCCGCCCGCGACGCCAAAGACCTGATGAACCGCTTCCCCGTCAACGAAGAGATTGGCTGACCCCTTGAGTATTGGCGCTTTCTGCCTGGGTAAGAGATTGATTCGCAGCTATCGCATCCCCTGCTGGTGCAGCCACTCCTCCAGCCACTGCTCATCTGCTGCCGCCAGAGGAGGTATGGGGCGATCGCGGTAATCAGGCGGTGGTGAAAATTAGGCCACGACTGGGGATGCTCCAGGTAGGGGTCCATTCCAGGCAGAGGGGATGGCATGGTGCAGCTAGAAGAAACGTTGGCGTAACTTCATTTAAGCGCACCCCCAGGCGATCGCATTTCTAGATACACCTGAAGGCTAGCGACGGGCCAAAGGTTAGGCTGCGACCTTAAGGATAGCGACCAAGATGGGCAAGCTAGTGAAGTGTGTTCCCGTTTTACGTAATTGTCCACTGGCCACTGCCCCCTTAATGGCTCTGTAGACTCCATGCTTGACCAATTCCCCACTGTTAGCCCCCAGCCCAAATTTAGCGCTGCTGCCCTCTCTGCCCATAGGCGAGGAGCGCGGCCCAGGGTTTCAATTTTAGTTAGCGACTTGTCGAGCAAAGGGGCCGGTCGCTGGGGCGGGGCCGTGCGTCCATTTTTGCTGGCCCAGGCGCTGCAACGCATGGGCTACCCGGTCGAAATCGTGGGGTTCTCTGCGGATTGTGAGGGGCCAGCCCCAGCGCCCCCCAGCCAGGTAAACCAGCCCGCCGCCGATATTCCCCTCAAAACCATTCCCCTGGACAGGGGCGCGATCGGTCCCCAGGCGGTGGGAGACCTCTTCCGTCAGCTCAGCGGCGATATTATCTACGCCTACAAGCTCAAGCCCAGCAGCTTTGGCTTGGCTCTGCTGCACCGGCTGCGGCACCACCGCCCGGTCATGCTCGATATCGACGACTGGGAGCTGAGCTGGCACGGGGGCGACGACTACCGCTACCGCCCCAATCCCCGACAGCTAGGACGGGATCTGCTGAAATCTGAGGGGGCGCTTCGCCACCCCGATCATCCCCTCTATTTGCGGTGGCTGGAGCGGTGGGTGGCCAGGGCCGACCGGGTGACCACCCACAACGGCTTTTTGCAGCGGCGCTTTGGCGGTGTAGTCATCCCCAACGGCAAAGATACCGAGCTGTTCAACCCCGATCGCTACGATCCCGACGCCAGCCGCGCCGCCTACGGCCTCAGTGGCTACCGGGTGCTGATGTTCCCCGGTGCGCCGCGCCCCTACAAGGGCGTGGAGGATGTGCTGATGGCGATGGATGTGCTGGATCAGCCCGACCTGAAGCTGGTGATTGTGGGGGGCAGCCCCTACGACGACTACGATCGCACCCTGCGCGATCGCTGGCCCCAGCACATTATTCACCTGGGCAAGCAGCCCTACGCCGACATGCCCAGAGTGATTGCCGCCGCCCACGTCGTGGTGGTGCCCCAGCGCCACACCCCGGCGGCCCAGGCCCAGTTTCCGCTCAAGCTCACCGACGGCATGGCGATGGCAAAACCAATTTTGGCCACGCGGGTGGGCGATATCCCCAGCATTCTGGGCAACACGGGGTATCTGGCCGAGCCAGACTCGCCGGAGGATCTGGCCAGCCAGATAGAGACTATTTTTGCCGATTTTTCCAAAGCTGAATGTTTGGGGCAAAAGGCCAGGGCGCGGTGCTGCGAGTTTTTCAGCATTGATGCCATGGCCGCCCATCTGCACGACCTTTTAGCCTGTTTATAATTCCTGAGTTATGAGTGCCAATCGTCTTTTAATCAGCGTTGCCCGGAGGTCGCCCCTGTGGTTTTTTCTATCGATTTTGTCGGGGCTGTCTGGGGCTATTTTTAACGGCATTGGCATCACGCTCATTATTCCTTTGATGCTAGATCTGCTGGGTAAAGACATCTTAAAAAACACCAGCTTTCCGCCGCTGCTCAGGTCGTTATTCTCAGTTTTTGACGGGGTGTCTGACGAATCCCGATCGCTGGGGCTGATGGCCTGCTTACTGCTGGCGCTGCTGCTCAAAAATGTCGCCAACTACGGCGGCACGGCCATCTCTAGCCTGCTGAGCCGAGACTACGTTTGCCATCTGCGGCGCGACGGCCTGCGGCTGCTGCTAGACGTCGATTTAGACTACTACGCCAACGTCCGGCTGGGCGATTTAATGAACTACCTCAACACCGAGGTTAACCGAGTCGCCACGGCGGTGCGCACCCTGGCCAGAATTGCCACCTTAATAGTGACTATTCTGGTTTTTCTAGTCATTTTAATGGCGATTTCCTGGCAGCTAACCCTGGTTTCGGCGCTGCTGATGGCAACGGTGGCCTTGGCCAACCAGGTCTCGATTAACCAGGCAAAGGGCTACGGGCAAGAGCTTTCCAACGCGGCGGCAGCGCTGTCGAATCGCCTCATTGAGGTGCTCTCAGGCATTCGCCTGGTCAAAACAACGGCCAACGAAGACCGCGAGTATGCGGTGATCAATCGCCTGGTGCAGCAGCGCGAGGAGGCAGAGTTCAGGTCGCAGCTGGTGTTTGCCAGCATTGGCCCGGTCAACGAAATGCTCAGCATTATGGCGTTTATTGCGCTGATTGTGGCGGGGCGATCGCTGTTTGCCAACCAGATGCAGACCTTTTCGTCGATTATTTTGATTTACCTGGTGGTGCTGTTTCGCATGCTGCCGTTTATTGGGCAGCTCAACAGCAGCCGCAGCCAGTTTGCCAGCAACGTAGCCAGTACCGAGCGGCTCGACGCCTTTCTCAACCGCAGCGATAAACCCTTCATGACCTCCGGGCACCGTCCCTTTTCACGGCTCAGCGAGGGCATTCGCTTTAACCACATCTCCTTTCGCTATCCCCAGGGCGAAGGCTGGGCGCTGCAAGGGGTGGACCTGACCCTGCCCAGGGGGCAAACCCTGGCCCTGGTGGGGGCTTCGGGGGCGGGGAAATCTACCCTGGCCGACCTGCTGCCCCGGTTTTACGACCCCAACTCGGGGGCGATTGAGATCGACGGCATCGATCTCAAGGCGTTTGACATTCGCTCCTTTCGCCGCCGGGTGGGGGTGGTGAGCCAGGATACGTTTTTGTTTAATGCGTCGGTAAAAGACAACATCTGCTACGGCTACCCCGAGGCCAGCGAGGCCGAGGTAATGGCGGCAGCCCAGCGGGCCAACGCCGAGGAGTTTATTCTCAAGCTGCCCCAGGGCTACGACACGCCGATCGGCGATCGCGGCGTGCTGCTCTCCGGCGGGCAGCGGCAGCGGCTGGCGATCGCCCGCGCCCTGGTGCAAAACCCCGAAATTCTGATTCTCGACGAGGCCACCAGCGCCCTCGATACCATCTCCGAGCGCCTGGTGCAGCAGGCCATCGACGAACTCAGCCAGAACCGCACCACCCTGGTGATTGCCCACCGCCTCTCGACCGTGCGCCGGGCCGACCAAATTGCGGTGCTCGACCAGGGGCGCGTGGTGGAGGTGGGCACCCACCGCGAGCTGCTGGCTAAAGGGCAGCACTACGCCAAGCTCCACGACCTCCAGTTTGCCGATCAGCCAGCGGTGATGCCATGACCCATTCCCCACGCCAAACCATTGCCGTCTGGCAGCCCTACTTTTTAGGCGGCGGGGCCGAGGCCGTGGCCCTGGGGGTGCTGGTGGCCCTGGCCGACGACTACGATGTCACCCTGTTCACCCTCATTGACGTCGATCTGGCCCACCTCAACGCCATGTACGGCACCAATCTGAGCCGCGATCGCCTCCGGGTGCGGGCCATGCTCAGCCCGGCGCTAACCCGCTTGGTCCACAGCCTGATCGCCAACCTGCCCTGGGTGCGGCTGGCGCTGATTCACTGGTCGATCCGCCGCTTTAAGGCGATCAGCTCCCGGTACGACCTGGCCATTTCCACCTACAACGCCGTTGACCTGGGGCGACCCGGCCTGCAATACATCCACTGGGTGAACGTGGTCGAGCAGCCCCGGCAAAAAGCTGGCCCGGTGATGCGGCTCATGCTGAGGCTGTCGCGGTTTTCTGAGGCTAACCTCAAAGCCAACCGCTCCCTCACCAACTCCTTCTGCACCGCCGAGGTGGTCCAGCAAACCTACGGCATCGACGCTCAGGTGGTCTATCCGCCTGTGACCACCGCCATTGCCCCCGTACCGTGGGAGCAAAAAGAAACCGCCTTTCTGTGCAGCGGGCGCGTCGTGGTAGCCAAGCAAACCCACCGCGTAATCGAAATTCTGGCGGCGGTGCGCCAGCGCGGGTTTGACGTCAAGCTGCACATCACGGGCGGCGGCGGCGGCACCTACGGCTGGGGCTACGAGCGCCGGGTGCGCCAGCTGGCGGCGGCCAACGCCGACTGGGTGACCTTCCACTGCGATCTGCCCTACGCCGACTACCTCAACGTTTTGGCCCGCTGCCGCTACGGCATTCACCACAAGCCCGAGCCCTTTGGCATTTCGGTGGCCGAAATGGTCAACGCCGGCATGATTCCCTTTGTGTACAACCGGGGCGGCCAGATCGAAATTGTCAACGCCGCCAACACCGACCTGATTTTTGATAGCGCCCAGGACGCCGTGGAAAAGATTGTGGCGGTGCTGGAGAATTGCGATCGCCAGACCACCCTGCTCAACGCCCTGGCCCAGCAAAAGTCCCTGTTCTCAACCAAACGCTTTACCCAGGAAGTCTCCGCCGCCGTAGCCAACTGCCTCTCCCCCCCACCTCCCCCATCTCCCCCATCTCCCCATCCCCCCATCTCCCCCACCAGCCTCGCTCCTATCCCCCAAACCTCCTCCCCCCACGATTGACCATGGCCCTCCCCGTTGTCGGCATGCGCTCTAGCTACGGTGGCCTCACCCAGTGCGACTGGCTGTGGAAGCAGACCCCCCAGCCCTTTGGCGTATGGGGCAGGATGCAGCTCCAGTCCCAAGACCCCCGGCCCGACTATTTACTTCTGTACCAGTTCAACTTTCACGAGCAGCTGGCCCCCAGGCCACAATCCAGAAGGCAGCGGTGGCTGAGCGCGCTGCCCTTGGCAAAACCCGAAGCCCCAGGGGATGCCCCAGGAGATGCTATGGATCGGCTACCGCCCCAGTTTCGCCACGTGCCCAAAGAGCGGATCGCCTTTTTGCTGCGCGAGCCGCCCCTGCCCGAGGTGCGATCGCAAAATCTGTTCAACTACGCCTACGCCCGAGACTACTGCGGCTACGTCTCTGGCCCCGACGACTCGGCCCCCGTGCCTGCCTACATGCCCGCCATCTGGTACGTGAATGTCTCCTTTCGCGAGCTGAACGAAGCGCCGCCCCCCGAAAAGCACGGCCCCTGTAGCTGGATCACCTCCGGCATCAACCGCACCGAGAGCCACCGCCAGCGGCTGGCCTTTCTACAGCAGCTTCAGGAGAGCGGCGTGCCCGTTGAGGTCTACGGACGTGACCTGCCCCCCGGCACCCGCACGGCGGGAGAACTCAGCAACAAATGGTCGGGCATGGCCCCCTACACCTACAACCTGGCGATCGAGAACTTTGCGGGCAACGACTGGTACGCCAGCGAAAAGCTCTGGGATGCGCTGCTGGCCTGGTGTATGCCCATCTACTATGGCGGCGGCGCGGCGGATAAACTCTTGCCCTCCGGCAGTTTTCTGCGCCTGCCCAGTTTGGATGAAAAGGGGATTGAGTACATTCGTGAGGTGACGGCGAGCCCGGATGCGTGGGTTGAGGCAAAGGATGCGATCGCCGAAGCCCGCCAGGTGATTCTCCACAAGCTCAACCTGATGAACTGGCTGTCGGAGTGGGTGGGGCAAGAGCCGCGCTAGCCCACGGCAAACTCGGTGAACTGACGCTTAAAGGGCGAGTGAAACCCCAGCACAATGTCGTGCTTCGGCACGCCGCGATCGACTAGTTCGTTGGCAATGCCACCCTCGGTGCCGTCGTGCTGTATCCAGATTTTGCCGTCTTTGATATCGACATGCAGTACGCAGCCGTAGACCCGCCGCTTGTTCGACCAGCCCACGTGGACGACTTGGTACCTGTCTCGCTGAAGGTCAAAAATCGCCTCAGCGTCAACCGCTTCGTGGTTAGCTCTGATATCGCTATATTCCTGCAACAGCTCTTGAACAAGCTGGCGGTAGTGGTTCACGTCTGCCATTGGGTAATCACCTCCTCCTCTGGATCGTAGACAATTAGATGCACACAGTAACGCTCGACCAGCAATCGTGGTAGTTCCAGCGTGAAGAAATCGCGGTAGGTATCCATCGGCACGGCCAGATAAAGCCGTCGGTCAGCTTCGACCGCCTCTAGGGCAAGCTGATATTTGAGAAACTGGCCCAGGGCGGTACTAAATTCGGTAGCGGTGGAGGGAGCCACAAAGCTTTTGACCTCAACGGCAATTTTTTCGTTGTTGCGTTCAGCAGCAAAAATGCGCTCTGCCCCGAGGTCAATGTACATCTCCAGCCCACCAAAGCGCAGAAACAGGGGATCGTCGGTAATTGTCCAGCCGTCTTTTTCGAGGGCGCGTTTGACGGCATCGTGAAACAGGTCTTTGGCAGCCATGGGCAAACCATATCCAGAGAATCGCAGCTCCAGCCCCATTCTAGAATCTGTCAACCCTACCGATTTCCTGAGGTTGCCAATACCATAGGCATCCGGGCAAGGCAAAAAATCGCGGCCCTCCTCCTCACAGAAAATTAGGTGTTTTGGCGATCCCTTACCTGGCATCAGGGGGCACGCCAAAAACCCCTTTTTTTGAAAAGAACAGGTCTCTCTTGCACTTCGGGCTGGGGAATGGGCAACTTCTCTGTAGAGCTTTGTACCAACCAACGATAGGCAGTCAGACAGCGCTATGGACGGCATTTGTACCCTCGGCAACGATCGCGTCTATGACCAAATCGTTGCCCTGATCAACAGCATCGAGGTCTTCGCCCCAGGGATGCCGGTGTGCATCTACCCCTACGACGATCGGGTGGATCGGCTGCGGGAACTGGTGCGATCGCGGCCCAATGTCACCCTCTACGAAAACGCCGCCGCCATTCAGCGATGGGATGCCTGGGTGGCGCAAATTTGGGCCACCCATCCCACGGCCCGGCAGCAGTGGGATGCGATCGGCAGTGCGGGCGTGCACCGCATGGGCACTCACCGCCGCTTCTGTGCCTTCGACGGCCCCTGCGATCGCTTCATGTATATGGATGCCGACACCCTGCTGCTGAGCGATCCGGCCCTGGTATTCAACGCGCTGAATGATTACGACTGGGTCACCTACGACTTTCAGCACAAAGACCTAAGTCACGTGTACGACGTGAATTCTGGCTGGATGGAAAAGCTGTTTCCGGCGGAGCAGGTGCAGCGGCAGGCGTTTTGTTCGGGGTTCTACGCCAGCCGTCGGGGGCTGTTTGATCCCGATCGGGGCCAAGACATCCTAAGTTGGCTGACATCTGGGGAAGCGGCGGTGCTGTACCCGATGGCCCCCGACCAGACCATTCTCAATTACCTGGTGATGCGGAACGGAGTGAACTCCTGCAACCTGGCGCTGACGCTGCCACTAGAGCAACGCACCGGCAACTCGGTCACCTCCAGCCACTTCACTATTGAGAATCATCGGGTCTACGACAAAGGCGTGCCGCTGCTGTACCTGCACTATATTGGCCTATCGTCCAAACTCTTCACCCGTCTCTGCAACGGCGAGAACATAGATTTGCCCTACCGCGACCTGTTCTTGCACTACCGCTATCTGCACAGTCCTGAGACCCGCCCGGCTCTGCTGGGCAAACTGGTAACAGCCAAGCCCCAAGGCTGGCGACGGTACCTAAAACCCCTGGCCCAGTTGCTCCCCTGAGGATTGCTATGACTTCGCGCGGCATTTACATTACAGCCAACGACAAGGTGATCGATCATGCGATCGCCTGCCTCAACAGCATTCGCGCCCACGACCCCAGCATTCCGGTGATGCTGATTCCCTACAACGACGACTACCATCAGGTGGCGGCGGTGCTGGGCCGCGACTACGGCGTGGAGGTCTACCCCGGCCTGGCCTTTATTCAGCGGTTGTCGGAAAATCTGCACGGCATCTTTGGCGAGGGATTTTTTGCCCGGCCCAACCAGTTTCGCAAGCAGGTCTGCTGGTTTGGCCCCTTCGATCGCTTTCTCTACATCGACACCGATGTGGTGGTGTTTAGCGCGATCGCCAAGGTGCTCGACTACCTCGACAACTACGACTTCATCAGCTACGACTACCAGCACCGGGGCGGCATTCGCAACGTGTTTGCCCCCGCCATTGTCGAGCAGGGGGTCTTCACCGCCGCCGAACTAGAGGATATGTTCAACTGCGGCTTTTGGGGGTCAAAAAAAGGGCTGGTCAGCGAGCAAGACCTCTACGACACCTTTGCCGAATGCGCCGCCCACCCCGACTACTTTGACTTCTCCGAAAAAACCTCCGACCAGCCGATCATCAACTACCTGATTCTCAAGCGCATGGCCCGCCGGTTTAACCTGGTGCGCCAGCCCGGTGGCGGCCCCGGCAACTGGGCTGGTAGTCCCCACTTTGTGCAGCAGGCCATGACGCTGAGCGATCCCAATGTGAACAAGCCGCTGGATTATCTCCACTGGGCGGGCTACCGCATTCAGCCGGGCTGCCCCTACTGGGATATCTGGGCCT
This sequence comes from Nodosilinea nodulosa PCC 7104, assembly GCF_000309385.1. Taxonomy (GTDB): domain Bacteria; phylum Cyanobacteriota; class Cyanobacteriia; order Phormidesmidales; family Phormidesmidaceae; genus Nodosilinea; species Nodosilinea nodulosa. The sequence continues at coordinate 558,869 of NZ_JH976538.1, read as the reverse complement.
ACTACCGCTACCTGCGCGACCCCGACAGCCGCCCGGTGGAGATCCCGGCGGTAGCGCCTTCTCCCATGGAAATACTGGGTCGTAAAGCAGGCAGTCTACTAAGCCGTCTAGGGCGGTAACAGGAGCGTGTTACTGAGACTTTCCTGGAGGAAGTAAAATAGCACCATTAGTTAATCAGGGCTTCTAGTGGGCATGGATATCACCGATCCCCAAGCTCGTAGCATGGCAAAGGAACTGGCTGAACTAACTGGGCAAAGTCTGAGTGATGCGGTCAAAATGGCGCTTCAACAGGCTTTGACCAAAATCAAGGCCAGCAAAACCCCTTCGCAGCCGCGCCCCTTAGCCGATCGCCTGAATGAAATTGCGCTGCGCTGCGCTGCCCTACCTGACTATGACAATCGCAGCACAGACGAAATCTTGGGATATGACGAGCATGGTCTACCAAACTAATGGTGATTGATACTTCAGACCTATCAAGTGTCTTGCTTTTTGCTAACTATTCTCTCCACCTTCATCCTGACAAAATACATCTTTAGTCTTAATGTAGTCGTTAAAGACATTGAGATCTCGCTCAATGTTATCTAGAAAAATTGAGAAATTCCTCCTGTCATAGCCGCCTTCAAGTACAGAATCCATACACAGAAAATATCCACCTTCAGTGAAGGAAGAGACACAAGCTTTCATAAAATAAAATTGGTTATTAAGATCATTAGCGTATATATATAGTGGGATTGGATCGAGGTTAAATCTAGCAGGAAAAGCATAAGTCAACCTAGCCAAAACACCTATATCGCCTCCAAACTTAAGGATTCGAAGGTTTTCCTTTCTATGGTGCTTTGCAAAAATTGATGTCTCACCATCTTCTTCAACAAGGTATCCAATAAATTCAAGATGATTCTTGTACCTATCTAATACATGGGACACTTGAATCTCAGTGTTGCTATCGATTTCAGACATTTCCTTCTCCTACCTATGTGAATTTCTCAAAAGTTAAAACAAGTATTTTTTGATCCGCTGTGATGGGCATTGTTCAGATTTATCGCTTGTAAGTATATACAAAATATACAAAGCCAGGCACTCTGCATCTCACGCTACCCTTCTATGGGTCTATTAAATGCATTTGCAGACCAAAAAACTCGCATAATAAATAATAAGAGTCGCGTTTTGAAGCACCTACTACGCTTTCTATAATGCCCAAGTATTATCAATTTCTCATCTTGCTTCAACAAATTTTCATCTCTCCCCTAATGTAATGCCCAATTTCTTTGCAATTACTTTAGCTAAATAGTTGTAGTTTCTTGAAATTTCTTTAAGAAGAAAATTAAAACAATCGCCCCTGCTGCACTTCCCCTAGCGCCGATCGCGCTGTACCGGAAGACGCCAGGCGATCGGCATAGCGGGTAGTCTCAGGCAGGCGATATTTGGTCGTGCATCGCAGCACCAGGTCGATCGCGGTTTCCAGCGTAGTGTAGTGACCCGGTGAAATGTACAGCGGTTTGGTGTTGGCTCGGTTGCGCAGTACGGCTCCAATCCTCTCTCCGCGATCGCTCAGCGGTACCCAGGCCCCTTTTTCGGTCGGCACCTCGGTGTGGGTGCCCACCAGGCGCGACTTGGCCACGCCAACCGTGGGGCGATCGCACAACAACCCCAAATGCGACGCAATCCCCAGCCGCCGGGGGTGCGCTATACCCTGACCATCGCAGAGAATCACATCCGGCTCGGTTTTGAGCTGGGCCAGGGCCGCCAGCACCGCAGGCACCTCCCGAAACGACAGCAGCCCCGGCACGTAGGGAAAGACGGTCGGCTGCCGCACCAGCACCTCATCCACTGGGGCCAGGTCGGGATACGACAGTACCACCACGGCGGCGCGAGTGGTGGTGCCCTCGTCCTCAAACCCCGCATCTACCCCGGCGACGTAGCGAATGGGGTCGGGCAGGCGGTCTTCAAGCAAGATCTGGGGCGCGAGGGCTTGCTGAAGGGCGATCGCCTCGGCGGGCGTCGTCGGCCATTGCTCTGGAAACTGAATCTGCATGGGCTAAATCGAGGAATTTCTAACGCCGTAGCCTCTACCTTGCCGCCAATGCCATAGTATCGGCATCATAGCCAACGGCCTCATGCACCATTGCCGCGCTTTTCACGCTCTGGCTATCGATGACGGCCTCGGAGGGCTGGCGATGCCGGTCTTGCTCAAGGCGAGTCCACTCGCGTAAGTGGTCATGAATGACGACCCACGTACCGTCCTTGCGCCAGGCCCGGAAGGAAGTGTACACCATGTGCCATGACGGAAAGTCTCCTGGCAAGGCTCGCCAACGACACCTTTTTACCAGGAGATAAATCATGGCATTGAACACCTCCCACAGATCCACGCTGCGAAATCGTCCGCCTAGTTTGGCATCAGGCAGTAAGATACCCAGCAACTCGTATTGCGAACAAGTTAAGTTGCTGGGGTAGTCTTTACCCATTGTCTCACTCCGGCGTTGCTGACTTCTATCTGCAACTTACACAGAGTGAGCTTTTTTACCCATTGACTGACTTTTAAAGCACCCTCTCAATTAGCTATTCAGCAGAAGCCTACTCCACACCTTCGATACGGTCTTCAACTTCCTGATATAGCTCCTGGAGCTTCTCCAGATTTTCGTCGCTGGTTTCCCAGTAGCCGCGCCCGTTTACCTCCAGCAGGGTCGAAACCATGCGGCGGAAAGAGTTGGGGTTGAGATCCATCAGCCGTTTGCACATCTCCGGGTCTTGAATGAAGGTGGTGTTCACGTCTTCGTAGACCCAGTTGTCCACTGCGCCAGCGGTGGCCGACCAGCCCATGGTGTTGACCAGGCGCTTGGAAAGCTCGCGCACGCCTTCGTAGCCGTGGGAGAGCATGCCCTCGTACCACTTGGGGTTGAGCATTTTGGTGCGGGCATCCAGCCGCACTGTTTCCGACAGGGTGCGCACCTGGGCGTTGGCGGTGGTGGTGTCGGCGATGTAGGCCGCCGGGGCTTTGCCGTCTTCGCGCAGCGAGGCCACCAGCTTGGTGGGGTCTGAGTCGAAGTAATGCGACACATCGGTAAGGGAAATTTCCGATGAGTCGAGGTTTTGGAAGGTGGCCTCCGCTGTCTTGAGGGCCGACTCAAACAGGCCCCGATTGCTGTCCATGACGCCGGGGTTGTCGGAGTTGAAGGCAAAGGATTTGCGCTTCAGGTACATTTCCTGGAGTTCGGCCTCGTTCTCCCAGGTGCTGTTCTCCACCGCCAGGTTGATGTTGGAGGAGTAGGAGCCAGAGGCGTTGGAGAAGATGCGGGTGGCGGCTTCTCGCACCGAAAGGCCCATCTCGGCGGCCTGCTCCAGGGCGTGCTTGCGGACGAAGTTCATCTCCAGGGGCTCGTCGGCTTCGGCGGCCATTTTGACGGCGCGATCGAGCAGAGCCATCTGGTTGATGAACAGGTCGCGGAACACCCCAGAACAGTTGACCACAATATCAACCCGGGGCCGACCCAGCTCTTCGAGGGGAATCAGCTCCAGCTTGTTGACCCGCCCCAGGGAGTCGGGCAGGGGCTTGACGCCGACAAACCACATCATCTGGGCCAGGGATTCGCCATAGGTCTTGATGTTGTCGGTGCCCCAGAGCACGGTGGCGATGGTTTCGGGGTAGGCGCCGTTGTTTTCCTGCCGCTGGCGCTCTAGCAGGCGATCGACCACGATTTTGGCTGACTGTACCGCCGCCGTGGTGGGGATGGACTGGGGATCGAGGGCGTGGATGTTTTTGCCCGTGGGCAGCACGTCGGGGTTGCGGATGGGGTCGCCGCCGGGGCCGGGAAGCAGGTATTCGCCTTCTAGGGCTTGCAGCAGGGCACCCAGCTCGTTGTCGGCGCAGATCTGCTCCAGGCAAAATTCCAGGTACTCCATCAGAGGCTTGATCGCTTCGCCATCGACCTTGGGATAGCCCGCGTCGTGGAGCGCCTTGATCCAGGGTTCTTTGCGGCCAATATTGAGGAAATTCAGCCGCGACACCATGGAGACTCGCCCTTCGGCGTCGATCTGCTCGTGGACGAGGGCGGCCACGGCGGCGCGCACCCCCTGGTTGATGTCGTAGAGCAGCTGCACGTCGGCCAGGACGCCGCGATCGCTGTTGCCGTAAATGTCACCAATATCCCGCCCAATGCTCTCGGCAATCAGGCGCTGGAGGCTCTTCATGCCGTCTTCCTCGCGATCGAGGCTGGCGATGTTGACCAAGGTGGCGATCGCCTCTTCCGCTGTGGGCGGCTTGCCCACCACATGCAGCCCGCAGGGCAGCAGCCGCGACTCGATCTCCATCAGCTTGATGTAGATCTTGCCCACTAGGTTGTCGCGTTCTTCGTTGGAAAGTTCGCCCGTATCCCCTTCGGGTAGCTCCACATCCCGATCCAGGTTGCAGATTCGCGCCGTTTCGATGATCGCATTGACGATCTGCACCGCGCGGCCACTCTCTTTGTTGCTCTGGTAGGAGCCGATCAGCTCGCTCAGCTCCTTCAGCCCCTTATACAACCCCGCATTCTCAGCGGGGGGAGTCAGGTAGCTGATGGTTTCGGCGTAGCCCCGGCGCTTGGCGATGGTCGCCTCGGAGGGATTGTTGGCGGCGTAGTAGTAGAGGTTGGGGATGCTGCCGATCAGGTTGTCGGGGTAGCAGGTGCCCGACATGCCCATCTGCTTACCGGGCATGAACTCCAGCGAGCCGTGGGTGCCAAAGTGCAGCACCGCATCCGCGCCCCAGATTTTGTTCAAAAAGGTGTAGTAGGCGGCAAAGCCGTGGTGGGGGCTGGCCGAGCGGGAGAACAGCAGCCGCATCGGGTCGCCCTCGTAGCCAAAGGTGGGCTGCACGCCAATGAACACATTGCCAAAGGCCTTGCCGTAGACCAGCAGGTTTTCGCCGTCGGTGTTGAGGTTGCCCGGCGGGGGACCCCAGTTTTCTTCCAGCCGCTCGGCATACGGGGTCAGGGCCTGATACTCGCGCACCGGCATGCGGTAGGCGATGTTCAGCTCGGGGCTCTTGTACTGGGCCTGGGCGTCGTGGATGACTTCCTGGAGCAGCGCTTCCGGCGACTCGGGCAAATCCTGAACGTCGTAGCCGTTCTGCTTCATCGCCTCCAGCACTTTATAGATCGAGCCGAACACGTCCAGATAGGCGGCGGTGCCCACATTGCCCTTATCGGGAGGAAAGCTGAACACGGTGATGGCCAGCTTTTTGTCGAGCTTGGGCTTGCGGCGCAGGTTGGCCCACTTCATCGCCCGCTGGGTAATCGATTCAATCCGGTCTTGCAGGGAAATGGCGCGCCCAGTTAATCCATCTCGGCCCGACAGCACGATCGGCTCGATCGCCCCATCCAGCTCGGGGATTGCCATCTGTAGCGCCACCTGAATTGGGTGCAGGCCCAGGTCGCTGTCTTCCCACTCCTCGGTGGTCTGGAACACCAGGGGCAGGGCCACCATGTAAGGCCGGTTGAGCCGCTTCAGGGTTTCGATCGCCTTGGGGTGATCCTGCCGCGCCGGGCCACCCACCAGGGCAAAGCCGGTGAGGGAGACTACCGCATCGACAATGGTCTTGGTGTTATCCACCGGGTCAAAGAAGTAGGCATCGACCGGCTTGGAGAAATCGAGACCGCCCGCAAACACGGGGATCACCTTTGCCCCCATGTACTCAAACTCCTGCACCATGGCCACGTAGTGGGCCTCATCGCCCGTCACCAGGTGGGTGCGCTGCAGCACCAGGCCAATGGTAGGGGCGAGGGGATCCCTCAGATCCTCAGAAATGTCGCGGCGGGAGCTGTGCCAGTTGAGGTACTCTTTGATGTCCTCGAACATGGTGGGGGCCATGGGGTGCCAGATGCCCATGTCGGGGTAGGTGACCGGCTCTTCGTAGTCGATGCTTTCGGCCTGGGGTGCCCCCTCGATCGCGCTGTCGGTGATCACGTAGCGATCGGCCAGCATTAAGAAGAAGTTTTCCAGGTTCTCGGGCGAGCCGCCCAGCCAGTACTGGAAGCTGAGCATGAAGTTGCGGGCGTCCTGGGCCTTTTCCACCGGCAGGTACTTGAGCACCGTGGGCAGGGTGCGCAGCAGCTTCAGCATGGCGTCCTGGAAGCCCGCGCCGGACTTCTCCTTGCGCTTTTTCATGAAGGAGCCAATCATGCTCTTCGACTGGCCCAGCTGCGCCATGGAGAAGCTGCCCATCTTGTTGAGGCGCATTACCTGGGGCATGGAGGGGAAGCACACGGCCACGTCGAGCTGGTCGCGCACGGGGGCGACGGCCTCCACCACCTTGTCGGCCAGGTCTTCGATAAAAATTAGCGAGGCGATGAAGACATTGGCCTCGGCCACATCCTGCTTGAACGCCGCGTAGTTGTTGGCGTCGCGCAACTCCTCGATTAGATAGCCGCTGACTTCGAACGCCACCTGGGAATTGCGGCTGTTGATTGAGCGGATGGCCGAGGACAGAGAGCTCTGGTATTGAGGCTCTAGAACCACATAGACCACCTTAACCAGACGCCGCCCGTTGAGGTCATCGGGGGCAATGTGGCGCACAGTGGGCTTGACGTGGGTGAACATGCAGTAAAACTCCTTTCGCGGCTGAGGCTGGGGCAGGGAATGACAGTGGCGTGAGGCCGGTTCACATCAACCGGGACGCACCTTAGACAGGTCCTAGGGGATTGTATAGGAAATATTTCGTAACGAAAGCAAAATCAAAGATGTCTTTCATGTTTGTATCAGAAAACCTTGCCAGATAAGGCTTAGGGCGATTAGGTGACACAATTTGAAATAAAACAGCCCCGGCTTTGTTAACAAAATTTACAGTACGGCGCGATCGCTCCTCTCGATTTCGTAACAAAATATTAATTAAATCCTGCATGGATAAATATAGTCAAGGCGCTGGAGCCTGCTTGGTAATCTTGCGGGCCAGGCTGTGTGCTAGAGACTATCCATTCGGTCTCCCTTTGGATGCTAGCTAGAGCTATGAATCGATCTGTTATTGCTGGGTTGGCCCTCGCTGCCCTGGTTCCTCTTACCGCCTGCGGCGGCAGCCAGGTTATGGATGCCATGCACGATGGCCAGACTACCCAGTCTGCACCATCAGACGACATGATGCATGGCGGCCACGAGATGGACTTAGGCCCAGCGGATGCCACCTATGACCTGCGCTTTATCGACGGCATGACGCCCCACCACGAGGGGGCGCTAGTGATGGCGGAAGCCGCCCTGACGAATTCTAAACGGCCCGAGATCCGCCAGCTGGCAGAAAATATCATGGCCTCTCAGCAGGCTGAAATCGACCAGATGAAGGCCTGGCGCGCCGCCTGGTACCCCGACGCCCCGGGCGTACCGATGATGTATCACGCCGAAATGAAGCACGACATGCCCATGGACGAGGCGATGATCAGCTCCATGCGCATGGATATGGATCTGGGCGGGGCCGACGACGAGTTTGACCGCCGCTTCCTCGACGCCATGATTTCCCACCACGAGGGGGCAGTGGCAATGGCGAAGGATTTGAAGGAAAAGAGCGATCGCCCCGAACTCAAAGCCTTAGCTGACGACATCATCGCCTCCCAGCAGGCCGAAATTGACCAGATGAAGCAGTGGCGGCAGGCTTGGTACGGGCAATAGAGCCGTTTGGCAGGACGAGCAGCCGAGTTGCACGGGGGCAATTGCACCGTTCCCAGCAGGCAATTTAAAGTCGGTCTTGCCAAGATTTCGGGCTGCGTTTGCCATGAAAACAGGCCACAACGGCAATCAGCTCTTGCTCAACCACAAACAGCAATCCGTACGGGAAACGTCGTAGGAGCGCTCGCCGCGCTTGTTGGTAGATCTTAGGATAGCCGAACGGATTGCGCCCGATGCCTGACAAGCTAGCATCCACGGCTCGAATAAACTCAGACCCTAAACCAGGGGTTTGGGCTTCGTACCACTCAAAAGCATCTTGAATATCTAACTCCGCTTCGGGACGAATAATGAGACGGTAGCTCACTGAGCAAACCCCAGGCGTTGCTTCACCTCTTCCCAGGTTGAGCCAGCGGTCGGATTGTGCTGGTACTGCTCTAAGCGTCGATCCAGTTCTTGCTCTTGAGCCTCACTCAGCAAAAGTTCCTCTTGATTGTCCAGAATACTATCCCAAAGGTCTTCAGCCAGTTGGATCCGCTCAGCGATGCTTAATTCTGAGATTTCAAGCTTCAGAAGAGGATGCTTACTCATTGGTGGGTACACAGTACGGTCGTGCGCTTTACCTAGTAAGTGTAAGACACACGACCGATAGCCGGGGCGCAGGGCGATCCGCCTAACATCACTAGGGCTTCCACTATTCCAACCACTGCTTTACCCGCGCCAGGCTCTTCCAGTCGGGCTTGCGGGTGAGGCCATCGTCAATGCTCTGCATGACTTCGGCGCGCATGTCGTCGGCCACGGTCATCACCTGGGCGGCAATTTCCACATGCTCGCGCACGCCAGGCTTGCCCGCATCGAGCATGGCCACGGCCAGGTTGACCCGACCCTGGGGATCTTGGGGATTGAGCTTGACGGCTTTTTGGGCGGCTTTGAGGCCGGAGTTTGGCTTATCGGTGAGCAGGTACAGCCAGGCCAGGCAAGCCCAGGCGGCGCTGCTCTTGGGGGCGCGATCGCACACCTCTTTAAACACCGAAATTAGCTCAGCCGGATCTTCGCCCGCCTTGTAGCGCTCGATGCCCTCGTCAAATAGGGCTTCTACAGTTTGAGTCATGGTCGATCAATGTCATGGCCGAGATCTAGCTAACCACGAATGGTCGCTAGACGGGATACAAATGGAGAAGAGGGTATGCGGTTTACGGTCTGCGGTCTACAGCGAACCGTGCACCATACACCGCAACTATGCCCCAAAGGACTTGCCGCAGCCGCAGGTCTGGACGGCGTTGGGGTTGGTGAACTGGAAGCCGCCGCCAATCAGCGCATCGCTGTAGTCGAGCATGAGGCCGTAGAGGTAGAGCAGGCTCTTTTTGTCGCAGATGACGCGAAAGCCGTCGTAGTCATAGACTTCGTCGTGCTCGTTGATGTTGGCTGGATCTTCAAAATCCATGGTGTAGGACATGCCAGAACAGCCTCCCTGGCGCACCCCTACCCGCAGGCAGAGGTCTTTGCCGCCCTGGGACTGCTGGAGCGCCTTAACGTGTCGGAGGGCCGTTTCCGACATTAGAATGCCTCGGGTTTGTTCAGTGGCTTGAGCCATTGCAACCTTTTAATGTAAGTACACGTTATCTAATGATAAACAGAGTCACCCCTTCCTAGACCAGGATGGGCGCAAATTGTTTTGAAATCTAACACTTTCGCGGCTAAACCTTAGTTGTTGCCGCCAGGAATTTCTATAGTTTATAGCAGCCGCCTTGGGCCTTGGTCTGCCCTGCCCTGCGAAGGCCGTCGGTTGAGCGGGATAACCCATCGCTGGGGGCCAGTCAAAGCACATGCGGTTAAGCTGCTGTGGGCAGTTGGTGATTAAACTTGGCTATGCTGACCAAAGCCGTGCCTTAGCCAGCGGAAGCTCAAACATCTGTTCCACCCGTCGTTACTGTTAGCCCATGACCCGATTGAACCGCATTACCTTAGATCGCCTGAAGCGGCTGCCTCGCGTAGCCAGTGTCTGGGAAGGCGATCGCCGTTCGGTGGGCGGTTTGATGGATGACGACGGCGGCCTGCGCCAGCGCCATACCGAAACCAGCGACTGCATTCTCTGGGTCGACAGCAGCCACGGTGCGGTGCGGGGGCTGACCATTGTGCCTACCACCTGTGGTTACGAGCCCGTGGTGCGCACGCTGCTCCAGGCAATTGAAACCCCCCAGGGCAACCTGGCCCCGGCCCGGCCACAAAAGATTGTGGTCAGCGATCGCGAGATTCAGTTTTACCTGCGCGGTGCGCTCCAGGGCCTCGACATCGCGATCGATTACGCCCCCGAGCTGCCCCTGATCGACGAGCTGTTCAACGCTCTCCAGCAGTCCGCCGAGATGACCGAGGCGGAGCTGCCCCCCCGCTACGCCGAAGCCATGCTGGGCCAGGCCATGGAGATATGGGAACTGGCCCCCTGGAACACCCTCAACGAGCAGCAGGTGCTGGCCGTTGAGATCAACGCCTGGGACATTGAAACGCTCTATGTCTCCATGCTGGGCATGGGCGGCGTGGAGTACGGCCTGCTGATGTACCGCTCGCTCAATTCGCTGAAGCAGTTTCGCCAGCGGGTGCTGATGGGGCAGCAGTCGCCCAAGCAAATGCAGGAGGCCTTTCTAGAGCAGGACTGCCTCTATCTCAACTTTGAGCTATTTGACGATGACCCCCTTGATCTGGAGTCTCAGCCGACGAGCTGGCTGGGGGCCGCCCCCGAGGCGGTGCAGCCCGACTTTGGCAGCATCCACCCCCTGGAGGGCATGCGTAGCCAGCTGGCCGACGAGGAGGGAGCCACTTTTTTGGTGGCGATGGATGCCATTGGCCGCTTTGTAACCCGCTACCGCGCCCAGCTCGAAAAGCCTCCGCTCAAGGCCCTCAAGGGCAGCTATAAAATTCCCAACCCCGAGAAAAATAGCAGTGCATCCCCGCTGAAGGTAACGGTCAGAACCCTGCCCGAGGTAACCGAAGAACTCGCCGCTGAAACCGACGAAGTCCTGGGCGGCAGTGACGGTCTCGGCCCCACTGGCCTGGTCAATTTTCCGGTGCTGCGCGATGACTACGTGCCCGAGGGGGCGATCATCATCCTCACCCAGTTTCAGCGATCGCTGCTGAACACCCTGCGCCAGGACCCGGCGATCGCCTTTCAGCATCAAGCCCTAAGTGCCGAAAAGCCCGTCGATTCTGCGACCCTGCCGGTGGTGCTCATTCAGACATCGCGGCCCAAGGCCAAGATTTTGATCAAACAGCTCCAGCAGGCCCAGGGGGTGCAGGCGGTGTGCTTTAACCCCGGCAGCGACCCCTTTAGCGGCGAGGCCTTTGAGCTGGGTCTGCTGCAAACCGGCGACGGCGAACTGCACCTGTTTGCCGAGTACGAAACCAACGGCAGCGCCGATCGCAAGCTGCTGGAGCGGTGGAACACCTGGCAGCGCGAGTGCCACGGAGCCTGCGCAGTGGTCATCGCCAGCGGCATTACCGGCAACAGCAAGGGCAAGCCTGGGGCGAAGGATATTCTGGCGATTTTTGAGGCCCGCTGTAAAACGCCCAAAGACCTGCACCTGCCGCCGCTGATGTTGCAGTACGCCGCGGAGTGGGAGATGGACTCGGAATAGTAGGGGAGTGGGAGAGTGGGGGAGTGGATGAGTGAGGGAGGGGATGAGGGGATGAGGGGATGAGGGGATGAGGGGATGAGGGGAGAAGGTGGGGGAGATGGGGGGGGTGGGGGAGTACTGAGCGTTTGATAGTCAGTTGGGTTAAAGGATACTTTGACGGACGGATCTCTGGGCTGTGGCGGTGTTTTTGTGACTATTGCCAGCCTTAACTTAGAGGCTCTGGTGTCTTTTTATGGTGCTCTGCTGGGGCAGGAGGCTCAGGTTTACCAGCGCGATCGCTATGCTGAGTTCCGTTTTCCTGGGCTTAGGCTGGCGATTTTTAGGCCCAGGCCTGACCAGGTTGCCCGGTTTGCCGGGGCCAGCAGCGGAGCGATGAGCCTTTGTCTGGAGGTGGCGAGTCTGGAAGCTGCGATCGCCCACCTCACCCGCCTGGGTTGCCCGCCTCCCGGCGCCATCCTCACGGCCTCCCACGGACGCGAAGTTTACGCCTTTGACCCCGACGGCAATCGCCTGATTCTGCACCAAAACGTTGAGAAGCCTGCTTGAACACGGGGCCTGGTCTGAAGGTCTGGTCTAAAAGTCTGGCCTTAGATTTTGGGGAAACGTGGCAGTATTGAGAGGGACAAGCCCTGCGGGGCTGTTCCGCAGCAGATCGGCAGCCATGGCCAGGTGGGCTAACCCATGAGACCTCAAGATCCCAACTTTCCCCAGGAAATTCCCCCCATTCCGCCACCGCGCGACAGTGGTGAAACGGGGCCAGGGGATGAGCCAGTTTCCCCCTCGCTGGACGCTAGTGCTGGGCCTGAGCCTGTGAAGCCTGAGCCTGTGGGGACAGAGCCTGTAGAGGCTGGGGCTGTGGATTCTGATTCTGTAGATCCTGGGCCTGGGGAGCCTGAGTCTGCAACACCTAACGTGGCTTCTGCCCGTAGCGACGATGGTCAGGGGAGAGCCAGCTTTGACCGCGCTTCCCTCAGGTCTGATGCCGCCGCCGCCTCGGCCCAGTCCAACGGTCGCCACTACGATCCCGATGCAGCTCCCTGGACCGACAGCGACCTGCAAAACGTCGAAGAACCCGCGTCGGTGCCGGTACCTGAACCGCAGCCTGCCTACAATGACAGGTATCGAGATCCCTCTCTGTCCGGTGCTTCCTCCCAGGGCACGCGATCGGTGCCGCCAGCGGAGGATGTCTGGGCCGAAACCGGAATGCCTTACCAACCAAAGGAGCTGGGTGTAGTGGACCAACTGCTGCTGGTGCTGGCCGAGGGCGTGACGCTGTGGAAGAAAGGCCTGCGGTGGGTGCGATCGCTTCTGCCCTCCAACCTCCAGCGCCAGCTTTCGGACGAAATTCTCACGGCCATTGCTCTGGGTCTGCTGGTGCTGCTGCTGGCTCTGGGGAACCCCCTGGGTTCGGGCCAGGGAGACCGAGCGGTGGCCTCAGAACCGGGGCCTCGCCCCACAGCGGCAGCGCCCGACACCAGCGATCGCTTTGCCGAGCCTGCCCTAGAGGCCGAACAACCTGCGGCCCTGGACCCCGCGCCCGTGGTTGAACCCACCCCCGAACAGAGCCTGATCACCGATATTCAAGATCGGGTCAGCCGCATTAGCCGCTCCTACAGCGCCGGGTTGGTGCAGTCGGTAGAGGTCAACCTGCCGGAAAATACCCTGGGCGTAAATGTGGCCGAAGCCTGGTATGGTCTGCTGTCAGCGCAGCAAGATGAGGTGGCCCAAGACATTTTGGCCCAGGCCCAGGGGCTGAAGTTTGGCACCCTGCAACTGCGCGACCCGGATGGTGTGGTGGTGGCTCGCAACCCGGTGGTGGGGCCAAATATGGTGGTTCTGCGGCGGCAGCGATCGCTGGATGCCGACTGGCGGACTGAGTAGACGCATGGATGGTCCAGCGGGGGGAGGGGGGAATGCGATCGCTGTCGATTCTTCCCTGGGCAGAGCCTGGAGCCTAATCGTGCTCTACCGCTACCCACAAACCATCGTCATGGCGGTGTTGGCCCACCATGATTCCCTGAACTCCAACTTGGGAACGTTCTAGGGTACGGGACGGATGGGCTGGGTTAGCGGGTTTGAGGGTGATCTGATTGTCACCTTCGTCGTAGTAAACACGTTTGAGCGTCGTGCCCTCGCCGTCGATCCAAACCACCGCAATTTGGCCGTGGTGAATGGCCCAGAGATCTTTTATGGGGCGAATGACCACAATATCGCCATCAAAAATTTGGGCATCTATCATGCTGTCGCCGCTGACTGTGAGAGCATAGTCGCCGTCTTGGTAGCGTTGGCCGTCTAGGCACACTTGCTCAGAGTATCTTTCGGGATGCTCGGTAAGAAAACCTGCCTGAATGAATCCCATTAAGGGCAGTTCGCTACATGCAAGGCGAATCGTGCGCGATTTGCCGCGCTGCTTTTCGATGTACCCCTTTTGCTCCAGTCTGACCAGCAGATTTTGAACAAAGGATCGAGAGGAAATTTTCAAGTCTTCCTCAATTTCCCGAATGGTAGGAGCATAACCATTGAGAGCAAATAATCGCCGTAAGCAGTCGTAAATAAGGCGTTCTGAGCAGCGGAGACCCATAATTGCAGTCAAAGTAGTTCATGTGTATTACTTTATCATTCGGTGATTCTACTCATCAATAGGTTCATTTGTTCTCCGTATTGCGCGAAAATCTATAAACCAGGCAAAAAAAGCCCGACTGAATCTCAGCCGGGTTTCAAACGTATCAATTCAATTCTGCTGCTAGGACCTACAGGCTAAATCTCGGCGACGGCGCGCTCGATCAATCGGCGGGCCAGGGTTTGGGTGCCGGTGTGCTCGTAGTACTTCACCGACATGTCGAGGAACGCGCCCAGGTAGTCAAGCTTACCCTTAGAGCCTTCGATGAAGCCGCCCAGGTTGTCCACCAGTTTGCTCTGGGTGATGTTGTGGTCGCCCACAAACTTGTCCATCCAGCCCTTGGTAGACTCGAAGCTCTCGGTCATAAAGGAAAGCTTGGACTTGGAATCGTGGCCAGGGATTTCGTCTTTGATGCCTTTGAAGGTTTGGTTGTTGTCGAGATCGCTGGCCCCCATGCCCTTGATGGCGCTGAGCGCCTTGGTGGAAAAGTCGGCCCCCAGGGGAATGATGCCGTCGAAGCTGACCAGGGCCGCCATGCGAACCAGGGACTCGCTGCTGTAGTCGCCTAGGGCGGCGAGAAAATCGCCCAGGCTGTCGCCGGGGATGCCGCTAATTTTGCAGAAGGCCACCACTTCGGCCACCAGCTTCACCACCAGGTCGATGGTTTGGGCTTTTTCGGGCTTGGGGGAAAGGTTTTTGAGAAAGCCCAAAAAGGTGTCCTGGCCGATGCGGTTGGCCAGGGCCGCCGCCCCCAGCAGGCCGGAGGCCGAGTCCACGGTTTCGTAGAGCCAGAGGGCGCTCTGGTAGCCCTGCTTTTTGTCGTTGAAAAGGGCGATCGCGCGTTCGCCAATGGCCTGCACCATGGCTTCGTCGGTTTCGCCGGTCACGGTTTTGATGGTGTTGTCGAAACCCACCAGGTTGTTCCACTGGCCGGGCACAAAGGTGTCGAGGGTTTTGAGTGCCCGCACGGTTAGCCCCCCGGTGGGGAGCTTGTCGACAATTTCGTAGATTTTTTTGCTCACAACTTACTCCTTATGGCTGCCTTGATTTCTGCTGTTGAGGTCATCGCGGTGGGAAAAGCTGACTCCCTAGGAGGCAGGTTGAAGGCTAGGAGACAGGCCGGGCAGCTGCACCTTGGGTAGCTTAAGGCCGGTCTTGGGTTCGGCGGGAGCGGTGGGTGGGGTGGCGGCGGTGGGGGTCTCAGGCAGGGCGGCGGTGGGTTTGGCGACGGGCTTCAGCGCTCCTTTTAGCTGGGCCAGCCCCTGGAGGTCAAACTTTTGTAGCCAGCTCACCCGATCTGCTTTGGTAAAGGAGGGGTCGCGGGAGAGGACCTTGACCTGGTAGCGATCGTTGACCAGCACTCCGGTGGCGGTACTGCCCTGCTCGACGGATGGGAACCCGCTGATGGATTCGGTGGCCCCCTTGTACTTTTCTGCCGCCGCTGGCACGCTGGTGGTGTCGCTGATGGTCAGCATGGCGAGGGTTTTGCCGTCCTGCTCGAGTTTGTACTCCGCAAAGCCCTTCTTCTCTTGGTAGGGAATGACGCTGTAGTTGCCCTGATCGCCGGGGAAAAAGGCGTTGAAGGTACCGCCTTTTTCGGCTTTTTTATTCACCGCCGCTGGGGAACCAAAACCAGTGGTGTCTTTTTGCACCTGATCGTATTTCGATGGAGCCGAGGAACAGGCCGTAACCAGCAGCACCAGGCACACCATCAGGGGGGCCAATCGCCGCAACCAGCGGGTAATACTCATAACACTCTCCTTCACAGGCAATTTCACAGGCAAACGATGGCATGGACCAGGATCGTTCCAGGGCCATCTATGGGGATTATCCTCGACCGTGGCACAGAAACATAAAGCTGCTGTAAGTCAACATTATCTTTTACAAAAAAATAATGCTGGGCTAATTCTCAATGGTCGCCCACGGAGCGGTCTTGGCTGTCTGCCCTGGGGTCAGTTTTAGCTACAGCTTTACCGCCTAGAGGCCCAGGGCGGTCTTAAAGCGATCGAGGGCGGCGGCTTCGGCAGCGCTAACTTTGCTGCCCGAGCCAAATAGTCCGCTGCCCGCGGCTTCGGCCACCGCTGTGCCGCAGTTGTAGATGAACTGCTTGTACTCGGCTATTTCTGTGTCTGAGGCTTTGCCTGCGACGACGGCCAGGGCGGCTGTGATATCTGCGATCGCATGGTCGATCATGGCCCCAGATTTGACGTCTTCGGGCTTGATGTCGGGCTTGTCTAGCTTGACATCGCCGCTTTTCATCGCCGCCTCTGAGAAGGTGGCCTGAATGATGGAGTTGGCGGGGTATTTCTCGGCAGCCCCAGCAATTTGCTTTGACATGGCGGCGGCTTCGATGGCCGTCGACACGATACCCAGATCAACCATGGCTACCGATAGGCCGGTCATCATGGGGGCTTTGACCAGGGTTTGCAGCTCGGCGGGGGTGTAGTTGCTCATGGTTTACCTCGTGGGGATGAAAGAATAATGCACGCTCAGCAATTTCCAGTCTAGAGGTTAAGCAAAAACGGCGGGCAATCCCCAGATTGGGGTTTCGCTCGGGATAAAGTCGGTATGCTGGCTAGCGGTCTAGCCGAGCAGCGCGGGCGATCGCGATGGTACTGCCGCCGTTTGCCCTTTAATTTCGCCTTTTAACACAGTCCTCAGTCAGGCCTCCCTACTCTATTCACCCACACGAATGCCCTTCAACGCCGATCGATGGTCTCTCTCTAACGCCTGTGGGGCTAAGGGTTGCAGTAGGGGCAATAGCTGGGATCTGCCGCCGAAAAACCGTGGTCGCCGGGGAGGCGCTGCTCAAACTGGCAGCGCTGGCAGCGATGGAGCCGTGCCAGGGTCAGCAACGTTGGGGTACCACAGAGGCTACAGGGTAGCCCCGGAAACTGTTTGACCACGCTAAAGCCAGGACAGCTACAGGCCGGACAGCCCTGGGCGATCGCCCGCACCAGGTCCTCAGCGGCCTGGGCAATCACCCCCATGCGGGTGGGGTTGTAGAGCGCTCGCATGTCGGTTTCAAGGTAGATTTTAGGCTCGGGCGACTGGTCAAGGGCCTGTTTTACCAGGGGCAGCAGCGTCTCGACTGCGGTGATGCCCTTGCCCAAGATGCTGTCGGCCTCGCTGTCTTTGACCACCAGCCCGTGCTGGGGAAACCCCACCGCCTCGGCAAAGGCCAGGGCCTCCTCTGGGCTGTGGATGGCCTGACTGCGGTAGTTGGTGTCGGTGGACAGGCACTCGCCCACGATTTCGAGCTGATGCTGGCGATCGATCAGCACCACTAGCTCGCGATCGCAGGCCACAAACGGAATCTGCGGATGCGGCCCAAAGCTGCCTTCGCTGGCAACAGCCAGGGTTTCCCCCGTTTGCCGGAGGGCGGCGGCGGCCTTGAGCCGGGCGGTGGTGAGTTGGTCTGCCGGGCGTTTAATGTCGCCGGTAAAGGTGCCAAACACATCGGTGTCAAAGGCCGGCGGCACGGTGACCCTGACTCCCAGCTGGGCTTCAAGCTGAGGGGCGATCGCCGCCTCTTTGCGATGCATGGTCGCCAGCACCGCCACCCGGCCAGCAAAAAAGTCCGTTGACTCAGCCATCCTAAACTCACTCATCGTGGGCAAAGCGATTATAGAGAAAGTCGAGGGCGTGGTTGCGCAGCTGGTAGTACTGGGGGTCTTCCATGATCTGGTCGCGATCGCGGGGCCGCTCAAAGGGAATGTCCATCACCTCGCCGATGGTGGCGGCGGGGCCGTTGGTCATCATCACCAGGCGATCGGCCAAAAACAGGGCTTCGTCGATGTCGTGGGTGATCATCAGCACGGTGCAGCGGTGCTCGTTCCAGATCTTCAGCAGTTCTTCTTGAAGTTCTTCTTTGGTGATCGCGTCCAGCGCCCCGAAGGGTTCGTCGAGAATCAGCACTTCGGGGCGAATGGCCAGGGCGCGGGCGATGGAAACTCGCTGGCGCATGCCGCCGGAGATCTGGTCGGGTTTTTTATCCGCCGCTTCGGTGAGGCCGACCATGGCCAGGTGGTCGCGGACGATCGCCCGCTTTTGGGCTTCGGGTTTATTGGGCCAGACTGATTTTACGGCCAGGTAGACGTTTTCAAACACGGTGCGCCAGGGCAGCAGGGCGTAGTTTTGGAAGACGACCATGCGATCGGGGCCGGGTTTGAGAATGGGCTGGCCTTTGAGGGTGACATGGCCGCCGGTAGCCTGCTGAAAGCCGGAAACGAGGCTGAGCAGGGTGGATTTGCCGCAGCCGGAGTGGCCGATGAAGCAGACAAATTCGCCTTCTTGAATGGTGAGGTTGACGTTTTCGAGTACGGGGTAGGGGCCTTTGGGGGTGGGGAAGCTCTTGGAGACCTGATCAAAGGTGAGGAAGCCTTGGTCGGGGTAGTTCAGCCATTCAGGATGAACAGCCCGACGGGACTTAAGCTGGGTGGGTTGCATGGGATGACTCCTTAACGCTTGGATTGAAATGGTTTACGGGTTGGGGTTGTACGAGGTCTGAGTTCAGTAAGCCGTTTAAAGACAGTCAATGCTGTCGGGGCAAATGGCATCTCCCCTGCTCGATGGGGGAGCAACTCAACCAGATTCGGCATGAGTTGGATTGGGGCATGGGTTGCTGGGGCTGACGAAAGTGGGGGTGTGAGGCCAGAGGTACTGCTGGGGCCATTTCGCTGGCCCCAGACCCCCTTCGACCAGGGCCTTTCCGCCGCCCTGGACCCAACGGAAAGGATAGGTTGATCATCGGTTTAAACCTCTGTCCTGCCGATGAGGGGGGTGGAGGATTTAAACCCTGAGGTCCCCAACCCCGTTCCGTAGGGTGCATTCGCGCCAGCAATGCACCATCAGAGATCTGGGAATAGGCTATCCAATGCATCGCGGCCACCCATCTACCCATCCACCCGCCTACCCCTCCACACCCTACGCGGCCATCGCCGCAACCGGCGCGTCTAGCAGCACCTCGGCGATGGTGATGTCGCGCTTGATGGTGAGGCTGTTGAGGTAGCCGATCGGGTCTTCGGCGTCGAAGTCGGTGCCGTCGAACAGGTGAATGCTGCCGCGGGTAAATTTGGCGTCGAGCAGGCCCAGTTCGCGGGCGGCGGTGCTGTAGACATCAACGCGCACGATGCGTTCGAGGATCTCCAGCCAGTTGCGGGGGAAGGGGACATCGCCCCAGCGGGCCAGCTGGGCCATGTGCCAGAGGTGTTCGGTGCGGCTGGGCCGGTTGGCGCCGTTGCCGAAGAACAGGTGGTGGGCGTACTCGCGCATGGGTTTGTCGAGGGTGCAGACTTTGGTGGTGGGGTTGCCCAGGTGAATGTACTCGATCGCGGTGCCCAGGTAGGTGCGGCGGGAGAGAATCTGGCGAATCTCCAGCTCGTTTTCGGGGTCGGCGCAGTAGCGGCAGGCGTCGAGCAGCGCTTTGGTGAGGGCGATGTGGGTGTTGGGGTAGGCGGTGGCCCAGTCTTCGCGCACGCCGAGCACTTTGCCGGGGTGGCCGTCGTAGATTTCGCGATCGGTGGCGATGGTAAAGCCCACCTCATCCATGGCGGCGCGCAGGTTCCAGGGTTCGCCGACGCAGAAGCCATCAATTGAGTTACCTTTCAGGTCCACTACCATTTGCGCGGGGGGGATGGTTTGCAGGGCCAGGTCGTGGTCGGGGTCGATGCCGCCCGCCGCCAGCCAGTAGCGCAGCAGCAGATTGTGCATCGACGACGGGTGCACCATGCCCATGCGGTGCTGGGTTTCGGGGGTGCGCCGCAGCATCTCCCGAAAAGCATCCAGGCTGTGGACGCCCTGGTCGTAGAAGCGGCGGGCCAGGGTGATGGCGTTGCCGTTGCGGGTCATGGTCAGGGCCGAAACCACGGGCAGCGGAATGTTTTTGTGGCCGCCGAGGGAAAACCACAGGGGCATGCCCGAGGGCATCTGGGCGGCGTCGAGGTAGCCTCCGGCGATGCCGTCGACGATGCCGCGCCAGCTGGTTTCGCGCATCAGGTTGACTTCATCGAGGCCGTGCTTGGCAAAGAAGCCTTTCTCTTTAGCGATCGCCACCGGGGCGCAGGCAGTCAGGGGCACAAAGCCAATGTCCAGGTTGACCTTCTCCAGCCCGTGGCGGGCGACCACGGCCGTTTTGAGGGCGCGGCGCTTTTTGATCCGCTTTTGCTGGTTGAGGAAGTAGATGATCTCGCTGCGCAGGCTGTAGTAGCTGGGGTGCTCGACCACCTCCATACGCTGGCGGGGGCGGGGAATATCGACGTCGAGAATGTTGCCGATCTCAGCGCCGGGGCCGTTGGTGAGCATAACGATGCGATCGCTGAGCAGCACCGCCTCATCCACATCGTGGGTGACCATCACGGCGGTGACGTTGTTCTCATCGCAGATCCGCATCAGCTGGGTTTGCAGATTGCCGCGAGTCAGCGCGTCCAGCGCCCCAAAGGGTTCATCCAGCAGCAGCAATTTGGGCCGAATGGCCAGGGCGCGGGCGATCGCCACCCGCTGCTTCATGCCCCCCGAGAGCTGGTCGGGCATTTTGTCGGCGGCGTGCTGCAACCCCACCAGGTTGATGTGCTCTTGTACAATGGCGCGCTGTTCACCCCTGGGGCGATCGCCAAAGACAGACTTAACCGCCAGGGCAATGTTTTCGCGCACCGATCGCCAGGGCAGCAGCGAATAGTTTTGAAACACCACCATGCGATCGGGGCCGGGTTCGGTAATTTTTTTGCCCTCCAGGGTCAGCACCCCAGAGCTGGGCAACGACAGGCCAGCAATCATATTTAAAAGAGTTGATTTGCCGCAGCCGGAGTGGCCAATAAAGGAGACAAATTCACCTGTTTTGATGGTTAAATCAATGCCTTTAAGGGCAATATATTCACCGCCATCGGCCAGGGAAAACACCTTATCCACCTGGTCTACTGCCACCAATAAACTCATAGTTTTATCCTCGCGATCGTTGTGTTGAATGCCATCAATCCCCTCCTTGGAGGGGTAGGGATGGGTTAGCCCAGTCCATGGAACCCACCCCGCCCTGCGGGCACCCCTCCGAGGAGGGGAGTCAGCTACTTGCGCAGCGGAGCGATCTTCATCTGCAAGAACGCAATCAGGCGATCGAGCAACAGCCCCACAAAGCCGATGTAAAACACCGCCAAAATAATCTCGCTGATGTAGTTTTGCTGGTAGGCATCCCAGATAAAGAAGCCAATTCCCACAATCCCTGACATCACAATTTCTGCCGCAATAATCGCCAGCCAGGCCAGACCGATCGCAATCCGCAGTCCGGTAAAAATGTAGGGCAGCGCCGAGGGAAACAAAATGTTGAAGTAGTAGTCCTTGCGCGACAGTTGCAGCACCTTGGCCACGTTGTCGTAGTCCTCTGGAATTTGCCGCACGCCCTCAATGGTGTTGATCAAAATCGGCCACACGGCGGTAATGAAAATAACGAAGATGGCGGCGGGCTGGTTTTGCTGTAGCGCCACCAGGGCGATCGGCACCCAGGCCAGCGGGGCCACCATCCGCAAAAACTGAAAAATTGGGTAAGTGGCCTTGTTGAGCCAGGGGCTAGTGCCCACCAAAACCCCGACCGCAATACCCACCACCGCTGCTGCCGTATAGCCCTGGGCCACCCGGCCCAGACTGGCCAGGGTTTGCCAAAACAGCCCCTTATCCAGCCCGCCCAGATCGTAGAACGGGTACAGCAACAGCTCGCGGGTGCGGGTATCGGTCCACAAACTCAGCGGCCCCGGCAGGCGGGTCATGCCCGACCACGACACCAGCTGCCACACCGTCAAAAATACCGCAATGCCAATGAGGGGAGGAATCAGGTCGGGGCCGCGTTTCTGCCAAAACTGCTGAATGGAGGCCAAAACTGGATGGGAGCGCGGCTGCATTCTCGAAGGTGCTTGGGTAACCATTGGTTTTATCTCTGTGTTAAGTGGACTGAAGTTGAATGGACTGAAGTTGAATGGACTGAAGTTGAATGGACTGAAGTTGAATGGACTGAAGTTGGCACGGTTTTGAAGAGGAAACCCACCCCGACCTTTTGTGAGGGAGACTGGCCGGGGCAGGCTGGTTCAGAGACCGAGGCAAGGGTGAATGGGGCTGCTGTTGGCGATGGGGACCGCATTCTCTTGCCTCTGGTCATCTCTCTCCGAACCAGGACTGGCGGGAGATGAATGGATGGGTGGGCAGGTAGATGGGTAAAGTAGGCTGTCGCTCGCCATACCCTTTTACCCATCTACTCATCCACCCTTCTCCCTAGACCCGCTTAATCTTGAGGCTGCTGAGGTAGGCCTCGGGGTTGGCGGGATCAAACTTGATGCCGTCGAAGAAGGTTTCAATACCGCGCGAGGTATTGGCGGGAATATCGGAGAAGCCTGCTTCGGTGGCGGCTTCGCGCCAGAGGTCTTCGCGGTTGACCTGATCGATAATGCGCTGAACGGTGTCAAAGTCGGTGAGCTGGTTTTTGTGGAAGCCCCAGCGCATGCTTTCGGTGAGGAACCACAGATCGTGGCTCTTGTAGGGATAGGACACACTGCCAATCGGGTCTTTCCAGTACAGCGGGCCGACGCTGATGTCCTTAAAGTCGGCCTTGCCGTCGCCCATGGCGTACTCACCTTTGTAGGGCGGGGTCAAAATCTCTTCGGGCACATTAAAGTAGTTGCGTCCCGCCAAAATTTTCACTGCCTCAGGCCGGTTAGCCGGGTCATCCATCCACTGCTGGCCTTCCATTAACCCTTTCAGCAGAGCCTTGGTGGCTTTGGGGTTGGCGTCTACCCAGTCGGCCCGGATAGCCAGGTACTCTTCGGGGTGAAAGGCCCACAGCTCGTGGGTCAGGGCCGACATAAAGCCAATGTCGTCGGCAACGATGCGGTAGGGCCAGGGGTCGCCAGTGCTAAAGGCATCCATAGTGCCGTTGCGCATGCCCTGCACCGTTTCTGCCGGAGGCACCGCCAGCAGGTCGATGTCCTGGTCGGGGTCTACGCCGCCCGCCGCAAACCAGTAGCGAATCCAAAAGTCCTGGTTGACGTTGGGGAAGGTGTGGGCGGCTTTAAACTTGCGGCCCTGGGTCGAGGGAAAGCCCTTGATGTAGTCGGCGGCCCCCGAAATATCTAGCCCCAGCCCTTTGCCGGTGTGAATGCCGGAGACGGCAATGCCGTTGCCCTGGGTTTCGAGCTGGGCCAGCACGTACATGGGCACCTTCTGGCCATTGGTGATGATACCTTCGCTGATCAGATGGGGCATGGGCATTTGCCACTGACCGCCGTCGATGCCGCCCCCGGCTGAGCCAATGGTGACGTTGTCGCGGGCGGAGGCCCAGTTGGCCTGCTTTGAGACCTCGACTCCGGTCATGCCGTACTTGGCAAAGAAACCCTTTTCCTGGGCGATGATCATCGCCGCCGATTCCACGATGGGAATGTAGCCCAGCTTGATGGTGGTGGTCTCGGGGGTGTCGTTGGCGGCGATGGGACCGGGGGCGGCGGTTGAAGCTGTTGTTTCTGTCGGGGCGTTGGCGGAAGGGGGGTTGCCGGCACAGCTTTTTAGGAAGACTGCCCCCGCTGCCGACACCCCAGCAGTGGCCAGAAACTTACGACGGGTGACTCTCGAAAAATCAGACATAAAATCTCCTTGCAACGCCCTAGCTCAAGAGCGCCGTAAACGACATGGGTAAGTGGTGGAATAGCTCTGGGGGGTGACCCCGGTTGGCGGCATAGGATTTATAAAAGTAAATCCTATGTCTTCTCTTCATGGCATTAAGTCTATATTGTTTTCTGCGGCTGTGGAACCCCGAAAACAGCGAAATCCGACTGCAATTCTCGATAGAAAAAATAAGCTGAGTTTATTGCATAGAGCATTTCAATAGAGGTAATTAATCTACTAAGCAGGAGGACCAAATTAAGCCTTACTTGGAATTTCCGGGTTTTCTCCCTGCGGCAGACGCTTCGCGTTGGCGATAGCGTTGCGGAGCAAAACGACTCCGCTCAATGCGTCTTATAGATATATAGCAGTCCTATTTGGTTCATGAAAAGGATCCGTATCGATGCATTTTTGGGAAATTAAACACCTCTAGCCTAAAAAACTGCTCGAAGAGGGCTTTGAGCGCCGAGAAGCAGGGACGCAGCCCTGACATCCGTCTTAGCCACGTTTTAGCCTGTAGCCAAGCATCTTCGATGGGATTTTGACTCGGGTCGTTGGGTGCGAATCGAACACAATGGATTTTCCAGGCTTTGGGCTCTAATCCAGCATTGATTTGGCCTAGAAAGTCTTGGAGTTCTTGGGAGCGATGGTAACTTGCCCCATCCCAGAGCAAGAGTAACCGTTGCTCTGGCCATTGCGTTTGCAAAAATTTGAGATACGCCATGGTGTTGGTCGTATTCCCTTTCTCGTGCCCTTGAACAATCAGGCGCTTGCTGAGCAAATCTAAGGCTCCATAATACGTTTGACGCTCTCGTTCGTTCACAATAGGCACCTCAACCCGTTCCCCCGTTCGTCCCCACACGTAGCCTTGAAGGTCACCACTCATGAGATGACATTCATCGACAAAGAGCACTCTCAACTGCCCGGCTTCGATCTCGTCTCGGTAACGTGCCAATAGCCGCTGGATCTCGGCTTTTTTGCGGCCACCGCCTTAGCGTCCGCCTTTGGATTCACTTTACTGGTCTTTTTCCAACTCAAACCCGCCGCTTCAAACAAGTCGTAGTAGCTTTGCTTAGACTCGTACACCACGTCGTAGGTCTCGGCCAGATGATACTCCAGCTCACTCAGTTCCCAGATCGCTTTAGCCTGTAACCACTGCAATACGGCCTCTCGCTCTAGCGGGGTCAAATAACTCCTGCGACCTTTATGCTGAGGGCGGAACCCGGCTAAGCCGTCCCGCTCATAGGCTTGTTTCCATTTGCTCAGGGCTCCCAGCGATACATCGAGAATCGCGGTGATGGCCTCATAGCCATAGTCCTGATAGATCAGTTTGACGGCCAATGCTTTCTTCACTTGGCGACCATCACGTTCAGCACTGATAAAGGCCTTGAGTTCTTCAATGGCAATGGTTTTGCTGAGCTTAGTCTGGGGGGTGGGCATGACCATCACACCTCGCATCAGAATTCTGGATCCTCAGTAATTATACTGATATATTTCACGAATCATTCCGGATTGCTATAGATCATTCTATTGGACATCTTGATACTCCGTTCAAAAACGTAGCTTCTCGAGCTTTTCACTCACGGTTCGCTCATTTTTAAATGAGGTCAGCCAATTGGGATAGGTTAGGGCTATGGATACCCCCCTAACCGTTATCACCGAACGGGTTGACGATATTCCCCTGTTGCTGGCCCAACTGCAGCGGATGGACGTGCAACCCCTGCTCGACGACTACTTTCCGACCCATGGGAACTGGCAGGGGCTCAGCTTAGGCCATGTGGTGATAGTTTGGCTGAGCCACATTTTGTCCCAAGCGGATCACCGGTTAAACCCCGTGCAGGCCTGGGTAGAGCGACATCAGGAAACCTTGCAACAGGGCTTGCAGCAACCGGTTCGCGCCCTTGACCTGAGTGACGACCGCCTAGAAAGCGTGTTGCGATATCTCAGTGATGATGCCCAATGGGCGTTGTTTGAACCGGCGTTGAATCAGCGTCAGATTCAGGTGTATGACCTGCACCCCAAACGGCTGCGTCTGGATAGTACCAGCGTCAGCGGGGATTGGACGGTCAATGAGTCAGGGCTGTTCCAATATGGCCATAGCAAAGACCATCGCCCCGACCTGCCCCAACTGAAGCTGATGCTGGCGACGCTAGATCCGCTGGGGCTACCGATAGCGACCGAGATTGTCTCCGGGCAGCGCGCCGACGACCCGCTCTACATTCCGGCCATTGGGCAGGTGCGTCAGACCCTCAGTCAGTCTGGGTTGCTCTACGTGGGTGACAGCAAGATGGCCAGTCTAGCGACCCGTTGCTTTCTCCAGGCCACAGGCGATTACTATCTCTGTCCGCTCGGTGGGACTCAACTCAAGGCGGAGGCGATGCAGGCCTACCTAGACCCAGTGGAGCAAGGGGCCGTTGAGTTGCAGGAGATTCACTACGACTATGCCGACGGTCACACCGCGCTGATTGCCCGAGGCTATGAGCAGACCCAGACCCGCACAGGAGAATGGGACGGACACACCTGGACGTGGTCAGAGCGGCAATTGGTCGTGTACTCCTTGGCTTATGCTCAATCCGCCCAGCAGGCCTTCCAAGCTCGACTTGAGCACGCCCAGACGGCCTAGCGGCGCTCAACCAATCGGGGCGCGGCCAGAAAGCCTTTCCCGATGAGGTCGCCTTAGCGCAAGCCGCCGAGGCGATTCTCACCCGCTACCGGGTCAAGGCCTACGTTCAACTCACCTACTCACAACAGGTGGAGCAACACGCTGTGCGTCGCTACCGGGACCGCCCGGCTCGGATGGTGGAGCACCGTCGATTCCAGGTGAATGGCACCCTAGAAACTGAGGCCATCAACCAGCAGATGCAAACCTTGGGCTGGCGGGTCTATGTCACCAATCATCCCGCAGCGGCATTATCGTTGCCTCAAGCCGTGACGGTCTACCGCCAAGAATATCTGGTGGAGCACAGCTTTAGCCGACTCAAAGGGCATCCCCTCTCCCTCTCCCCGATGTACTTACAGCGTGAAGACCATATCAAGGGATTAATTCGCTTACTCTCGATGGGGTTGCGGCTGTTAACGCTGGTGGAGTTTCAGATGCGTCAAGCCTTAGCTGGTCACCAAGAAACCCTCTCAGGGCTATATATCGGTAATCCCAAGCGGGCGACGGCACGTCCGACAGCCGAATTACTGTTGGCCAGTTTTCGCGACATTACTCTAGTCATGGTGAATGCACGAGGGCAGACCTATGCCCATCTGACGGAGCTGACGCCTTTACAGCAGCAGATCTTAAAGGCTCTCAACTTCCCGGTAAGTATTTACACCCTGCTGGGGCCCGTATCTGACGAACCACCTTAGAAATGAGCGAACCGGGAGTATTGGATTCGGCAAGTGCAAACGGGACGGGGGTTGAACCGCGACCAACGCCGCCGTCTAAGAACGCTCAAACATCATCAATATGGCTATTGGATTCTGGCTATCGACCGCACGGAATGGAGAGGACGGAATATCTTTATGGTCAGCGTGGTATGGGGGACTCACGCCTTACCCGTCTATTGGGAGTTGTTAGGGCAGGCGGGTAGTAGTGACCTAACAACGCAACAGCGACTCCTCAAAACGGCCCTATCCTTGTTCAAGTCTTATCCGGTGCTCGTGCTGGGTGACCGGGAGTTCCATAGCCCTAAACTGGCGGCCTGGTTGGATAAGCGAGGGGTGTTCTTTGCGCTCCGGCAGAAAAAAGCGCTTCATTTCCAAACCGATTCTGAAGGCGACTACCGTGTGCTCAGAGACCTGGGCTTCCAGCCAGGACAGTCTCGGTTTTATCAGGGCATTTTGTGCAATAAAGGCGATGGCCTTGGCCCCTTTAACTTAGCCGTCTATTGGAAGCGAAAGTACCGCCAAAAGGGGCCTAAAGAGCCCTGGTATATCTTGTCTAATTTGCCTACCTTGGCACGAACCTTAGCGGTCTATCGGTGTCGCTGGGGCATTGAACAGTTCTTCAAAGATTGCAAGACGGGCGGCTATCACCTGGAAAATGCCAAGGTAAATGACTCTCGGTTTTTAGCCTTAGTGTTGCTGATCGCCTTGGCCTACAGTTGGGCCACGATGTATGGGCAGCAGATGAAACACCTCGGGGTAGAGCAGTATGCTGGGCGTATCCAAGAGCACCACGACAAGACGCCTCGCCAGAGTGATTTTAGTCTCGGCCTCTATGGCCATCGCTGGATCTATGCCATGGAATTATGGGCCGACTGGGCGCGCCACCTGATAGCACTCAAACCCCACAAACACCGCTATTTTCAGCGAGGTTTCTATGCTCTATCCCTGATGCAGCAAGCGCTTTAGGTATGTTGTCACCCGTTAAGCGGCTCGACCTACCCTGAAACGTTCCGTGCTGCTCCTAGCCTTATCCCTGGGCAGTGCCGGAATCCTGATAGCTCCGGCCCAGGCGTTTGATATCTTGCAGCCCTTCAAAAGTATTGTGAATCAGTATGTCCAGATTTTTGAGGGCTACTACACCCACACGGTGAATGATGTTTTGGGCGGTGTGCTGGGCGATGTATTGGGTGGCAACACCGGAGAGTTGGGTATCCCTGACCCGCCGGGAGACTGGCAGGCGGTGGGCCAGGTGATTGGCAGCGATGGCACCGGGGATTTGGCTGGACAGGCATCGGGAGCGTCGCAGCGGTTGGATAATTTCAACGCCAACCCGGTGGTGTTGCAGCAGTCGTTGGCGAATGCGACCGACCGGGAAAGTGCCCGCAGTATGGCGACTTCGGTGTTGGGAACCGACGGGCAGGCGGCGATGAAGCAGGAGATGGATGCGGCGCAGCAGGCGTTGGGGGCCATTTCCGATAAGTCGCAGGCAGCTCAGTCACTGGATGTGACCCAGGACGTGATGAAGAATTTGACGGATATGGTGGGCCATCAGAGTCAGCTGGAGTCGGGCAGCTATGAGCAGTTGATGCAGCTACGGCAGCAGTCGGCGACGGCGAATTTGATTGGGGCGAATATCTCGGAGGCGCTCGATGAGGGGAATCGAACTAGGCATGCCGAGGCGATGGCGGGGGCGCAGCAGGTGGTGCAAGCAGCGGCAGATGTGTATTTGCCGGGGTCGCAGCAATAAGTTTGGCAATACTTTTGACAACACTCCGGACAGTTTTTAGCGGGCAACGATAGAATGAGGGTTTCAGCCCCCTTCATCATCAGCCTGGCCAACGAGATATCAAGAGTTTCAGCGTTTGCCTAGAAAAGTGTCCGGACTATTGTTTTGATTGACAACACTCCAGTCAGTTTTTGACGGCTAACGAGAGAATGGGCGGTTCAGCGCTTGCTTAGAAAAGTGTCCGGACTATTGGTTTGAATTGACTTAAACCGGTCATTCCCAAAAATTGAGTCGCTTCTATAGCGGTTCCTGAACGTACGAGTTGCACCTCGACTTGGGAAACTGTTGAGATTAATAGACTTGAGCATTTAACCTGTACTTTATCCGAGTGAGAACCGCTATATCCATTCATGCTGCTGGCTTGACGAATTCTTGACCCTTATTGGCTAGGCTAGCAATCAAGATCTCAGAATCTGAGGTCAATATTCCATATCTCCCAATGGACTTATGCCTCATAAAGCAGTTTATCCTTCAACTCTCAGTCCAGCAGTTATCGAAATTTAAAGATTCTGGAACTGAGTCTGATGTTGGCCTTTGGTATCTATACCTTGATGTCCGAGGTATGCTATATCTCTTCCGGTTAAATGGAACTAACATTACAGGTCAACGATCGCCTAATGATCGATAAACTAAGTTGTGATTTTAGCTTACCTAATCGAGGGGATGTCATTGTGTTGAATCCTTCCCAAGCTTTAGAGCAGCAAAACGACCATGAGACGCTCATTAAACAAGTGATTGGGCAGCCCAGTAAAAAAGTGGAAGTCTCCAGTGATCGAGTTTATGTCAATAGTCAACCCTTGAGGGAGAAATATGTGGCTACACTGCCTATCTACTATTGCGGCTCCGCTATTGTCCCATCCGACAATTATCTAGTGTTAGGCGACAATACCTTTGATACCTCTGGATAGGGCTTTGTGCTGCGAGATCGTATTATTGGCAATGCCGCCTTATGTTACTCGCCCCTGAACCGCATTAACGAGATTGATCACCCCAGCTACATTATCACCCACCAGCGATCTAGCACTCAGTAAACTGCTCAGTTCATAAAATTGCTAAATGCCATGAAAATTCTCATTATTGAAGATGATACCCGCATTGCAAATCCTCTAGCTAAAGATTTGCGACACCAAAACTACAGTGTCGATATCGCTCCGGATGGTCTAGAAGGGTGGGATTATGCCCAGGCCACCGACTACGACTTAATCCTGCTAGATGTGATGCTGCCCCGATTAGATGGGATCAACTTGTGCAGGCGGCTGCGAGCGGCTCAATGTCAGGCTCTAATTTTGATGCTTACTGCCAAAGACACGACTAGCGATAAAGTCATGGGCCTAGACGCTGGAGCCGATGATTATTTAATTAAACCGTTTAAGCTTGAGGAGCTAGCCGCGCGTATTCGAGCGCTCCAGCGCCGCAGTCGAGAGTTAACTCCGCCTACGTTGCACTACGGCCCCTTAAAGCTAGATCCAGCCACTCAAGTCGTCACCTATGACAAAATTGCTCTATCACTTACTCCCAAAGAATATTTGATTTTAGAATATTTTCTTCGCCATCCTGGTCAGGTTATCAGTCGTTCGGCATTACTCGATAAACTCTGGGAATTTGATCAATTCTCTGGTGAAGGCACGATTAAAACCCATCTAACAAATCTACGTAGTAAGCTCAAAGCAGCAGGCAGCCTGAACGACATGATCGAAACTGTCTATGGCATGGGATATAGACTAATTCCTTTAGATTTCTAGTTCTTAATAATAGCATCAGGATGTTCGAAAAAATTCGTTATCGTTTACTGATCGCCAACCTCTTAGTCATTGCCCTTGTTCTAACAGGGTTTGCTCTAGCAGTTCGACTTGTATTTGTCCGTAACCTTAAGCAACAACTGACCGAGCGGTTGATCACGCTAGGTCAAGGTGCAGTAGGCAATGCTGAAATTGACAATGGTCAACTCCAAGTTGAAAACGAATTTCTGGCTCAAAAAATCATCGATAAGTATCAAGCATTGGAGTGGTTTAACACAGAAAAAAAATTAGTTAAGCAGCAAGGCGATTATACCCCTAATGCTCCGCTTGATCCGCAGGCAGTCGTAGAGATTCAAACCGGAAAGCCTTCAATTCAGTCTATTACTCTGCCTATCCTGAGCACTGAATCCGGGAAACTCATTGGTTACGTCAGAGTAAGCCAATTGCTGGATGAGTTTGATGAAACCGTGTTTCAGCTAGATATCGGTTTAGGCGTCGGGGTAATTGTTGCCGTCATTCTTAGTAGTGCCGGTAGCATTTGGCTAAACCGCCAAGCGATGCAGCCGATTGAAGCTAGCTTTCATCGCCTCAAGCAGTTTACGGCAGATGCTTCACATGAGTTGCGTAGTCCGCTGATGGCTATTTCTAGCAATGTGGAAGTTGCTCTCAAATACCCAGACGGGATGCGTGAAGAAGATCATGAGGTGATGAGTGCAGTGATCAGTGCCACCGAGCAAATGACACGGCTCACAGAAGATTTACTACTGCTAGCCAGAACAGACAGAGCTTCAACAATGACACTAGCCCCTGTCAATCTCTCGGATCTTCTATATGATTTGGTGCAACTCTATCATCCCCAGTCTGAAAATAAGCAAATTGAGCTGACGGCCAACTTGGAGGCAACGCTATTCCTGCAAGGCGACTTTGCTAGTTTAATGAGAGCTTTTACCAACCTACTGCAAAACGCCATTCGATATACCCCAGCAGGCGGCAAAGTCAAGGTTGAAGCTAGACGTTTAGGGCAACAACTCCGGGTGAGCATATATGACACTGGTGTTGGCATTGCACCAGAAAACCTTGAGCAAATCTTTGAGCGCTTTTGGCGAGCTGATCAGGCCCGCAGCTATGATGACGGCGGTTCTGGTCTAGGGCTATCAATTACTCAAGTCATCATTCAAAGCCATGGGGGCAGCATTGAAGTCAAAAGTACCTTAGGCGCTGGCAGTTGCTTTATCGTGCATTTACCTATAAATGCTAAGGCTTGAAGTGAGATTAGCGTGCGGCGATCACCGTCAGAGACAAGGGCACTAAACTGCCCACCATGAATACTTATAACTTGTCGGGTTCTTGACCGTCCGTTTTAGATTAAAAGTATCAAGAGAAGGTTGGATTGCCTTCAGAGACATGCATGTCACCTCACTATCTTCTGTGGATATATTTGAGACACTGTCTTTGATTCACTCCCTAGCAAAGAATCCTGTGGCAATTTTTATCTGGTCACGATTCATCAGTGAAACTTACTCAAGAGTTAATGTAATGAACTCACAAACTGGCATATTGTCTACTGTACTTAAACAGGGTGATCTGAAATATTTGCCGATTATAAATCAGGACACTACAGAGGAGATTGGTAGCATCAGCTATCTTTAGTTAAACTTGCAGAATCAAAGCGTTGATAGCGCTACATGTAAGAGGACGTTTGAAAAGTCTGACGGGGTCAAAAATTATGCCAATCGCCTGACCATGATACGAATCATGGCCAAGTAGATGAGGGTTTCCGATGTTTTCGGCAACTTTTCGTAGTCTCGCACCAAGCGTCGACATCCCATTAGCCATCCGGAGGTACGGCAGGGTTCGCATAATGGGCTAAGAGAGCAGCCCGGAAATAGCTGGGCTAGATCGGGCAAAACAGACTCTTGGCTGAGTGTTTAACGGCGCTAGAACACTGAAAACTAGATTTTTCGGCTCAGGAAACCTATCTTGACGAGTTCCTGACGATTGCTTGCTATGGTCAGACTGAACTCAGAGGGATTCAAACGGGTTGACCGCCAAGGCTACCATCAGATCTGAGATCTTGACAGGGATTATCTTCCTTGGCGGTGATCTGAAGACCTTTAATCAAAACATAAGCAACCCAAACAGGAGAAAATATCGTGGAGAGCACTCTAGACACCGTTCCAAAGCAACTCGTCAGAGTCCCAGAAGTGACGCTTTACTTCTGGATTATTAAAATTATGGCTACAACAGTCGGCGAAACCGCCGCAGATTTTTTATCAGCAACGCTCAATCTGGGCTTGGTTATCACCTCGTACATCATGAGCGGATTGTTGATAGGGGTACTTTTAAACCAGTTTAGGTTGAAGCGATATATCCCAGCAAATTATTGGCTAGTAGTTGTTTTGGTTAGCATTGTTGGGACGTTGATTACAGATTTATTGGTGGATAACCTTGGGGTTACTAAGCTAGCAGCTACCATAGGTTTCAGCCTTGCCCTAGCTGTAGTTTTTGCTGCCTGGTACTTAAGCGAAAAAACACTGGCAATGCACTCTATCCGTACCGCTAAAAGAGAGCTATTTTACTGGGCTACTATTTTCTTTACCTTCGCTTTAGGGACGGCAGCTGGAGATCTGCTGGCCGAGGCCTCTGGACTGGGCTATTTCCAGTCAGCCTTGGTCTTTGGTGCGGCGATCGCGCTTGTTGCCGCCGCCGACTACTTCCTTCATATGAACGAAATCTTGGCGTTTTGGCTAGCTTACATCCTGACTCGACCTCTGGGAGCCTCTACAGGTGATTTACTCTCGCAGCCGGTTACCAATGGTGGTCTTGGCTTTGGTACCGTAGGAACCAGCATGATCTTTCTCACTACAATTTTAATTCTGATTGTTTACTTATCCGTCACTCGAAAAGATCAGATTAGAGTCGGAGAAGAGCTAGTTGATAATTGATTAACAGCGCAATTCAGCTTGATTTCATGATTTTGGGCTACACCATCAATACGGGAGCAATTATGCTGCTGGCTTTAACCGGACGCTGGGAAGCCGCAGCCGTGCTGTTAGTGGCGGAGCAGGCAGGCTGTGCCACTAGCTTTCTTAGCAATGTATCCATGGCTCTATTAGAAATGATGCTTTGGCGCATTGGTATAGGTATCCAAGAATCAATTATGAAAGCGCTGATTGTAGCCTTAGTGCCAACTGACGCCGGATGATGCATTTGGTATTTTCTATAGCAATCCTGCGTGAATGGTGAAAAGCCGTAGGGCAAGCGTCTTGCCTGCATGGTTTAGATGCCCGTCCTACATACATGAATCAGTTCAGATTGTTATATGTGGACTATGGCTTGACCTGGTTTGTCGGTAGCGCCTTTATAGGAATGTTGTATGACCGCACCATGATTGGACTGATCGGATTTGCCATAACTATTCAAGCTGTGGCCATGTTGATATTATTTTGAGTCAGCCAGCAGCAATGATAAGCAGGTGAGCAGGCTTGCCAAAAATTCACTAACTCACTATCTTGACCAATTCTTGACGGTCGTTATCTATAGTCAAGATAACGCTTCAGATCAAGGAGTTCAGCTAAATGGCTACTAATCTTATTAATAGATTTCTTCAAGGTTCGACTAATGAGCGATTGCGGCGGGAGCTACTGACCATAGTTCACAGCAATCAGGATACGGCCGATCGCCTAATTGCATATGAAAAGAGAAACCACCCTGGCCATACAGACCAGTGGTATCTGGAAAAAGTAATCTACAACTTAAGACGCTAAGCAAGAACTTAAGAGGATGCTTTATAAGTTTATCAAGAAGTGAAAAAGATCATTCTACATAAGTCTAAAATAGATGTATACAACGCCAGAATGAGCCTATGGGAAAAATCTAGCCTGACAGCTTAATTCGCTACTAATGTGATCTACTAAAAATTTCTTACCTGAGAAAAATCGAAAATTTATCATCGAGAAGTTGACTATTAGGAGACTCTAAATGTCGTCACAGCCCTTTTCAGCCTAGTGAGGTAAAGCAAAAGACCTAAGCCCTTGCTGTACGACAATTCCAAATCTTAATTTGCACCTCACTAGAGTGGAAAGTGCCGTATAAATTTCCTGGTGGTAGTCAGATGATGACATAAATTCTGACTACTTAGGGTTTTTTGCTGCCAGGATAATGCTAATTAAGCGACGAGTTTTGATAGTGGTTGATACACTAGATCGACACAGGAATGAAGCAAGATTGCTATATCAGTATTTCATAATAGTACTGTTGAAAGAAAAGGACATCTCCTTAATGAAAACCCAGAAATTCTCGGCTAAACGATACGTTTTAAGTGGTATGACAGCAGCAGCATTACTTGTACCTATGGCTAGTTTTACAGGTACAGCTCAGGCCTCTATGGGTAGCCACGGTGTACGAGGAGAACTACCGTCAAGAGAGGCACAAATGCTTGGCGAAAAGCCTCATGCCCCTGCCCCTGGGATGTTTCCCATTACCACAAAAAGTCATTCTAATCCTCAAAATCCTAGTCTGACCGAGCGAGCAATTAACCCCGTTTTGAATCCTAACAAACCGAGCAACGTCAATTGATGGCATCAGGTCTTTAAATTGGTAAGACCCTGTAGGTAAAAATCAGCAAATGCGGGATAGGGCAAGCCTCTACCCCGCATTTACTTTGAGATGTCCTACGTATGGAGGTTTCCCTATGAATAGGGCGTACAAGCTTTTTGTCACGCAAGTATTGCAGGCAAAGCACTGTCTTTCTCTTAATACAGGTGCGTGAATAGCTTTACTAAAAAAAGCCCCCATCTCAACTAGGGCGTAGATGATAGTACTTGATAGTCAGCCACTGAGCTGGGTGGACAGGGCAGCGGTGGCTGTACCGGGCTGGGTGCATCCCAGTTTTGCAATAAGTACAAATGCGTAGTCGTCAGATCTACGAAAATCAAGGGCTTTGAAAAACGTCTCATCCCTAGACTTACAAGACTGGGATGCGCCCACCGGGCTCCTTGCCCGAGGGCGCGACCCTAAAGCGGCAATACCGCCTGCCAGCGTCATGGTGACTATTCGCAAATGGAGTGGCGAGATACAAGCAGCTTGAGCCCATCCAACTTACCCAGTGCTCCAGGATAAAAACCCTCAGCTCTGCGTCGACACCGATTAAAGAAGCTGCGATCGCGACAAACTCTTTAGAGTCTGACTGCTACCGACGCATCTTGCTCAACTACTGCCGCATACGTGCTAAATTCAATTCCCACTGACGGTCAAAAATTATCAAGCACTTGAGCAGTAAGTTTCTTAGTTCTTGAGCCTAACCATCAAGGAGGTCACTCTTACCGCTGTAAATATTGGCTATCACTTGCACTTTAATTTCCAATACTGACGATGCATTCTTTTCTACATCGACTAGCTAACTTCTGGTTAGCACGATTTTATCCTCGAATAGCCCCACTACTTGCTCTCATCAGCACAGCAGGGTTAGGGCTCTGTCTACTAATCATCTTTTTATTGGCTAAGCTCTCTGAAGAGGTCTGGGAGCAAGAGGCTTTTGCGTTTGATACAACTATTCTGCTCTGGATTCATCAGTTTGCGAATCCAAGGCTAGATCAGCTAATGCTAGGGATTACTCGCCTTGGCAATCCTAGCTTTGTTATTCCTCTAGCACTTGCTGTATTAATACTGCTGTGGTGGCGACGCCTTCGCCAAGAGGCTAAGGTGTTTACCCTAGCCTGTTTAGGAGGCACTATTCTAAGTACTGGCCTAAAGCTTGCCTTTGGCAAACCCCGTCCCCAACTCTGGCCGCTGCTGATTTCAGAAAAAACGTTTAGCTACCCCAGCGGCCATGCCCTAGGATCAATGGTGCTGTATGGGTTTTCTGCCTACCTACTGGCGACGCAGTTCCCAAAATATAAGCGTCTGGTTTATGGACTAGCCTGTTTCCTAATTGCGGCGATCGGCTTTAGTCGGCTTTATCTAGGCGTGCATTGGCCCACCGATGTTATCGCTGGGTACAGTGTGGGCTTTTTATGGGTAATGGCTTGCGTCGCCTTGTTGCGCTTACAGTACTTGAAGGGCATGCCACCTACCTAAAGCAGTTTGAGAGCATACATCTTAAACGTTGACTCAGTAACAATACTCCGGATAGTTTTAGCAACGAGCCTATAAGGCTTACAGGACAATCATTCCATCGATGGTCGCTTTAAATCAAAACTGCCTTTCAGATTGTAGGAAGGTTACTTTAATAAGAAAATGCCCTAGAGATTCTCTGGGGCATTTATTTGTGTGTTGAAGTGTGAGAACGTTTGTTGAGTCTAATCTAGCGCTTACCTATGTCTTCGAGGTGCATCCTTTGCATCCTTGAACTAGGCTGTTGGTCTCTCTGAGTTTGGGCCGATGTTCCTTGAGCACCCTGTCTAACTTGACGGTCTGGCATTGAGTTTAGATGAACATCATTAAAGTGAGCTTGGCGTATCTGCTCAGGGCGGCTTGAATTGGCCTGTTGGGTGGGCTGACCCTGGCTTAACGCTGGATGGGGCGCATCAGCTTGTCTTGGGCTCAGATAGACGTCATTGAGATTGGCTTGACGCAGATTCTCGAGACGGGTGGGCATTGCATTGGCTATTGGGGCAACGGCACCAACGACAGCAGCAGCAGACAAAACGGAAAAGATGAAGCGTTTCATAGTGTTATACCTTCTTTAAAAGTGAACAGCATTTGGGCAAAGGAGTTAAGCGTATGTGCTTAAAGTTTTTTCCACTCATTGAGTTAGCTAGGATTTGAAGAGAGTGGAGTTAGTATCTAACCTTTCCCTATGTCTCTTAATATAGAAGCGAATTGTCAAGAACTATGCAAGATATAGGGCCTTCTCAAAAAGTATGGCTCAGAAACTAGATGCATTGTATATGTCAATAAATAGCCAGAATTTACTCTGAGGTAAAGATACTTTTGAAGAAAATTTGGCATGGAATAGTGTTTTCTGAAAAATAGATATATACAAAAAGACAGGATGCTCCAACCGCTACAAAAGCTTTGGAGCATCCTACAGTCTCTTAAAGACTTAATGTATCTTCGATTTAATAGCGAATTTTGTGGGGTTTACGCACGGGGCTAAGCTTTCGTTTCTCACTCTGCATTGAAAAGAATAGAATGGTTGCGAGTAAAAGCAAGGTAACTACCGAAGCATAACTCCTGGGCAAATTAAGCCCCCCAGTGTTGATAGGTTTGGTGAGAAAATCCCCAAACGTGGCCCCGAAAGGGCGTGTGAATATAAACGCCACCCAAAACAGTAGGATATCGTTTAATTGCGTCCAATAATGTAGAGCAATGACTATACCAATAACGCTGGCCGTTACAAATGCACCATGTATATAGCTCAGCCCAAGGTTGCTCGTCAGAAAATCGCCAAAGGCTGTCCCTAAGCTATTGGAGAATACGATCGCTAGCCAATACATTGTCTCCCCATCCTTTTTGAAAATGGGATAAACGCTCAAATCTCGATCTCTGTAGTACCAAATTGTTAGTGCAGCGAGTAAACCTGCGACTAAGATTAATGAACCTACGGCGTAGCCAAGCCCTAGAGAGCGATCCATCAGGTCAGAAACTTCGGTTCCGGCTGTGGTTGTAGCAATGATGGCCGTCCAGTAGAGAATCGGACGATATCGATCGGCTTTAATCTGAGTAAACAGAATAACTGTCAGAATCGAAAATGTGATCGCGAAGCCAACGTAATATCCCAGGCCCAGCGACATCGAAATGAAATCGCCTGCTGTCTCGCCAAGGGTCGTTGCCAGGATCTTCATGATCCAGAAATAAATAGTGACTTCTGCAACCTTGTTCATCTTATTTTCCCAAAGGAGTTAGTTGATTTGAACCCTGAAATACCTTGCAGCAGTATGAGGCTGCCACTTCAACATGGGCTTTAGTCTGACGTGATCAAGAGCCAGAAAGTTAAGTAAATTGGCTGGCAGAAATATGCCAGCCATTACTAAAGATTAAAGAATGAGCCTTAGTATCACCTCAATTCAGCCTAGCGATTGGCTACATTGGTAGAATGTAAGGCCATCAATTTTGAAATAGGCTGTTGGTTTTGCTGAGTTTGGACTAGCACGTTATGTGTATCCTGGCTACCTTGATTGGCTACATCAACTTGTCTGGGGTTAAGATAGACCCCGTCTAAACCTGCCTGACGCAGTTGGTCAAGACGACTAGGGCTAGCCTGCTGTACGGACTGAGTTTGCCCTGGTGTTTGATGGGTAGCATCGGCTGATCTAGGGTTAAGATAAACACCGTTGAGGTTGGCCTGATGCAGATTGTCAAGTCGATTAGGCATAGCATTGGCCATTGGGGCAACGGCACCCACGACAGCAGCAGCAGACAGAATGGAAAGAATGATACGTTTCATGGTGTTGAACCTTTTTTGAAGTGAGTAGGTAGTGATTGAACTAAAGAGATAGGAAATATACTTGAAGGTTTCTTCACCTATTGAAGGAGCTATGCTTCCAAAGCGGTGGAGATTTCATATCGCCTTTCCCTATGTCTCTTAATATAGAAATTAATCGTCAAGAACTAGACAAGATGCAGAATCTGTTTTTAGAAAATCTAGAATGTTTGTTTGCGAGATTTTTATGATGTCTACAGGCAGAAAATAACCCACCTATAAATGGATGAAAAATCAAAAGTAGCCCGCTACCGTTTAGGTTTCAGGCTATTTTATAACCTATTGATACTGACTGAAAATGCTATGAGGCAAACTTGATTATTTCTACTACAACGATTAGGCTAATGGATAGCATGATGACTTCTAGTGAAAGGGTTTTGATTAACCAGTAAAATTTCTTCATTGGATCTAAATCCTGTAAAGCGCAAGCTTTTGATTGGAAAACTTTTGTCAAACTTGAACTTCTTAAAGATTACTGAGAATAAGTCAAGAACCAGGCAAGATCTGAAGAGAAATTGAACTATTCTTCCAGCATATAAAGACAGCAGGCAGATAAAATACCTGCCTGCCGCACTCTACACTAGAGCTGTTGTGAAATACCGTTCAAAATCGCTGAAAGCCTTGCTAAAAACCATTTCAGAGATTTTGAACAAGAATGACTTAAAGCCTTGCCTGGAAAGCATTTCGAGGATTTTTGAGTTTAATTCACAACAACTCTACTAGCGAGAGACTAATTACTCTGACTGTTTTCTATTGCTGTGTTTCTCCTTGCTCTTGGTCATTATCTGGTACCTGAATGCTGCCTTGAATAGATGCTTCAGCCGCGTCATTTTCCTCCTGACCGTTGGGTTCAGTTTTGAGAATTTGACCATTGCCAGCATCGACCGTGACTTCAGCATCGGCAAACTCAACGGCGTATACCAGGCTGCCATCATCCACATCAAGCTCAACTCTGCTAGCTGTGCCGCCTTGGGCAGCTTCAGCCGTTTGCTGAGCCTGCTGCGGTGTAATCTTTGCTAAAGCCTGGTATTGGGACATTTCCTGAGTGTCTTCAGATCCCTCACCCATCTCGTTGGCCTCGTTTTCAGAGGCATCGTTCATTTCACCATCAGCGGCTTGAGCTATCTGAGCATCTGTAGTGGTAGGTGAACTACCTTTGGCATTCGCAACCATGGCAGCACCACTCGCACCAACGGCAGTGATTAAACCGAGCGTTAGGGCAGTCTTAATTGAGGTTTTCATGGTTTATCCATTGTTTTCGGTCATTCGCTCCCCTTTGGGAGGTATTTCCCAAGGTAAGAAGGGATTGTCAAGAACTCGTCAAGAGGGTATAGCTCCCGCTGGTGCCTCTATTGGGAGTTGCCCAACGTGCAATATCTAAATGCCCGACAGTTCTTGATTGAAATCACCGTGCCCTGCCGAGGGTATTCGGACGGCAAAATCATAATGACAACTCCAGCTACGTTTGAAGTCAGACCAAAAGCCTTACCTGTATTGATGCGCAGGGCTAAAGCACAATGTTCTGAAAGAAGATTGGGTAGATTTCAAAATTGACAAGTTCTTGACCTTTGATTCTTACTATGGAGTTATTGCAAAAGAAAGGTATTTCACCATGAAAAAGAGTTTTCTGATTGCTACAGCGCTGCTGGGTACCCTCGGAATTTCTGGAGCGGCCCGCAGTTTTACTGGCAATCAACCCCAACGGCCTGTCGCAACGATGCCTCAGCATTCAGCAACGGCAGTTGCTTTCCCAGATCAGATTCAAGAGTCGAATGCTACGGCGAACGATCCCCTTAATGACACGGATACTGAAGTTCAGGATGACCAAGTGCCACAAGCCCTTAAAGATGTAAGCGAATATGGTGAGCGGGTCTATGACATGGCCAAAGTCGCCGATTGGGCTAATGCCCAGGCTGATTTAGCAACGCTTCAGCAGTCTGCCCAACAGCTCAGCCAGCAAGTTTCCAGCAATGGCTCAGGCATCGTCCAGCTAACAAGTAGCCTGGATCGAATCAATCAGTCTGTAGCGGCTAAGAATCAGCAGATGACTCAGCTTGGAGCCAACCAGGTGACCCTGCTAGCAATCACTTGGAATCCCTATTTGGATTGCTCTGATCCTATAACTAAGGAGAGATAGAGGAGAAATAAATTTTTCTTGAGGTGCTGTTTTAAGTATTTATTAGTGTCTTTAAAAATTCTTTTTTATCTGTACTATTGAGTAAAAGTAAAATCTGGCTATTTCAAACTTCTGCTTATCTAGGCGAGATATCCTTAAGAGCTACTGGAGCTTAGGAATGACGTTTCTCTATTCTGGCTTAATCTTGTTCCAAGTTACAGTGTATTCGAGTTTGAGTGGCGAATTGGATTTAGGACAACAAATAATTGCAGTTGCGGCTCAATCTGCTGCTCCTGAAAAACTTAACTTACTGACGGGGTTCTTTGAAGCAATTGTGCTGGGCATTATACAAGGCATCACAGAGTTTCTGCCGATTAGTAGCACAGCCCACTTGCTTGTGTTTACCGAAGTTTTTGGGTGGACAACGCTAGGACAAAAGTATTTTATCGATGCCATTCAGTTTGGCAGTGTTATTGCCGTAGTTATGTACTTTTGGCCTGATATTAGCAAAATTCTAGCGGGGTGTTGGTCGGCTTTTCAGAGGCGAGACTGGGAACAAGAGGAGTGGAAGATTCTGGTTGGTATCGCTGTTGGGACTTTGCCAGCACTGATTGTTGGCTTTTTGCTCAAAGATATTTTGCCAGATAGTGCATTCATAATTGCGGTTATGTCGATTGTAATGTCTATTCTGCTAGGGCTGGCGGAGAAGCTTGGTAGTCGTAAACGCAAATTCGACAGTCTCAAAATCAAGGATGGTATTTTAGTAGGATTAGGACAAACAATTGCTTTGTTTCCAGGTGCCTCCCGGTCTGGGTCGACTTTGACAACAGCATTGTTTTTGGGACTAGAGCGAGAAACAGCAGCAAGATTCTCTTTCTTGTTAGGGATTCCTACTCTGACATTAGCCACACTTTATCAGTCAAGCAAGGCATTTGAAAATGTTGATGACTTGATTCTTCTGCTGGTAGGAATTGCTTCAGCCTTTGTGTTCTCATATGTTTCTATTGCCTGGCTATTGCGCTATTTGCAAAACAAAAGTACTTGGATTTTTGTCTGGTATCGGCTAGGGTTTGGAGTGGTAATTCTGGCGGCGATTGCAGCTCATATTATGTAGACATGAGCGCTACCTAGGGCGGATTTTAAAGGCCAGTCAAAGCCTCATTCTCTCGTATGAGAGAACCAGAGTTCTAGGAGATTTTAAAACAGACTCTAGTTTCTTGTCATAATCCCACCCAAAATATTCAGAATTCACCTATGACCATTCTCTGGGGGCTATTAATTGTCGCTGGTATAGCGTTAATTATTTGGGGAGCCGAGACTTTCGCCGAACACCTTGGGGCGGCAGCGGTGCGCCTACGGGTGAGCGCTTTTGCTCTCGCCCTGCTGTTGGCGGGGGCCGAGCCCGAAGAGTTGGCTACTGGGGTAACAGCTTCTCTGCGGGGGGTTCCCGCGATCGCCGTAGGCGACGTGATTGGTGCCAACATTGCTATTTGCCTGGTAGCTTTGGGTGTGGGAGCTTGGGTGGCACCGCTGCCGTTTGGTCGGCGGGTGATGCGCTACGCTCTGTTTGGTTTACCCATTGGTATCCTCGCCAGCGGGTTTGTTTGGAATGGACAGGTGAGCCGAGTGGAAGGAATCGTGCTGGTTGGCTGCTACGCCCTTTATGTGGGCGGCATCTGGTGGGCAGAGCGCCGGCCTCCATCCCTGGGAGAAACTGGAGAACTTGAAGAAGCAGCTGAGGCATTCCAGAATGAACAGGCTAGCGGTCTGTATTCTTGGGTAGGCCAAGACCTACTCTTGATGGCGGCTGGGTTGGGAGCGATTATTATCGGCTCAATTGTGTTGGTGGAAGCCGTCCGGCAGATCAGCCAAGTAGAGGCGACCCAAACCAAGCTGGCTCTGACTCTGGTGGGGTTTGCCACGTCTGTTGAGCTAGTTGTTTTAGCCTGGTCAACGGCACGGCGAGGGGCAACCGAAGCCACCGTAGCTGCTGTAGTAGGCTCATTTACCTACAACGTCACCATGACTTTGGGGGCGGCCGCAGTGGTTAACCCGCTAACGATCGTAGATGCGACCCTACTCCATGCTCCTATTCTGGTGATGCTGGCGTCGCTAGCGCTGGTGATGATGTTGGCCTCAGTGAATGGTGATCTGGACAGGGTCGCTGGCGGTGTTTTAATGGCCGCTTATCCACTCTTTGTGATTAGTTTATGGTTACTGTAGCTAATAGCCCACAGCCAAAGCCGCTCTGAATGGCTATATAGGGGATTTGTGTAGCCATTAGCCGGCGCTTTGCCGCCAGAGCATGACTAAAACCGATCGGCATACCGATTATGAGGGCGGGCTGAATGTGCTGTTGCTCAATCAACTTACAGGTTGTGGCTGCATAGTGACCTCAGGTATCCCGCAGGGCTTCTAGGCTGGCTTTGGAGGACAGGCTCTGGGTGCCCAGAATTGCGATGACCGTAGACAGCACCGATGCGATCGCCGCCATCAATAAATAAAGCCACGGAATCGCCAGCACATCGGGGGGTGGGTCAAACACCCCAGTCAACACTTTCACCAGCATGGCGGCAACCCCAAACCCTAGCAGGACGCCAACTGTGCCGCCTGCGAGTAAAACCAAGAGCCCTTCAGTCCACAAAAAGCTGCCGAGCTGTCGGGGCTTGGCTCCCAAGGCGTCCAGGATGGCAAAGGTGCGGCGGCGCTCGGCCATGCCTAGGGCCAGCATCAGCCCCGTGGCCCCCACCAGTAGCAAAATGGCAAAGCTAAGTTCAATCCGGGTGAGTCCGCGCAGATCAACCGCCGTTAATCCGGAGCTGATGGTGCGTTGGGCTGCATCAATATCGGTAACTTTAACCCCCGCCAGCGGGCTGACAATGGGCTTAATTTGAGCAAGGAGGGAGGCGCGATCGCGGTTTTTG
Source organism: Nodosilinea nodulosa PCC 7104 (assembly GCF_000309385.1). Lineage (GTDB taxonomy): Bacteria > Cyanobacteriota > Cyanobacteriia > Phormidesmidales > Phormidesmidaceae > Nodosilinea > Nodosilinea nodulosa. The sequence goes on along the minus strand of NZ_JH976538.1, from coordinate 515,002 downwards.
GTGCGAATCAACACCGTTTCTGTGGCCGAGTTACCCGTTTGCTTGGCGATATAGTCGGCGTTAGCCAACAGAAATGAGTCGGTTGGTGCCGTCGGAAACTCTTTCACGACACCCACAAAATGGAATGGCACGATGTGATACTGACCATCTTGAGCATTCTGGAGCCGTAGGTTGAGCAGGTCCCCAGATTTAAGCTGAAAGTCTCGCACGGTTTCTGCAGAAACCAAGATGCCATCAGCACGAGACGCCAACGCCGCTAAGGATGACTGGGCATCGTGATTGGCAAAGTAGGCATCGGCAATATGGGTGACGGTGGGCAGGTTAACTGGGTCAATGCCGTAGATATCTTGCAGATCGCGGCCTACGTAGGCAAAGCGGTGCTGCATTGGCTGTAGGGCCGCCACGTTGGCTAATCCTTTCAGCTGGGTTTGCATGGTCAGCGGTATGCCTGTTGAGTTGGGCGGCACCACCACCTGCACATCGGCTCCATTGGTTAATTCCGCATCGACTCTAGCCTGGGCGTTGTAGGTGGTGTTGAACACCGCCGTTGAGACGGCAAAGGATACCGCGATCGCCACCAATGCTATGGAGCTAGTTACCACCCGGCGCTGACGGCTGAGGGAGGCAATCACGACCCCAGCTAGGGAACCTAAAGGGACCCGCAGGAGCTGAGTCAGGGTTGAACGCCCTCGGCCCAAGGCCACATCACCCAGACGCAGGGTGAGTAGAGCCGTCCCCAACCATAGGCAGACGGGCGCAATAAAGGAGTCATAGGATACAGACGCTTGAGGTACACCTTCGGGTGCCAGCACCACCTGATAGCCGGTACTGGCCGTTCGCCAAAACACCACAAAAGCAAGGGTGAGTAGAAACCCATCGAGCCATATTTGCCGCCATAGGGGTTTACGAGAGTTGCCAATGATGGCTTTGGCCGAGACAACTGTGCTGCTGCGAGCCGTTTTCCAGGCCGGGTAGAGGATGGCGGCGACCGCTAACCCCACACCGACCACAGCGGCGATGGCCATCCAAACGACGCTGTTGACGGTGAGTAGTAAGGTGCCTGGTGTCAGTAGACCCATAGCGATTACGGCTAATCCCAACCCGAGGACAGCTCCCCCTGTGCCCACGACAGCGCTTTCAACCCCGGCAAGCTGCAGAATCTGCCCGATTGTTGCACCACGAGTTCGTAAAAGGGATTGTTCTTGACGGCGGCGATCGCTTCCAGCAGCGGTGACCGCTAGCGTCAGCAATACCGATAGGATTACCCCTGGCAACCCTAAAAACAAAAACAGCACTTGAGAATAGAGGGAATCTTTCCGGGTGCCATCTAGCTTTGCCCCCAGGTTATCGCCTACGATGCCGCTCCCGGCAATCCGGGCTTCTAAATTGCGGGCCTGCTGTTCGACCTGAGTATAGGCCTTGATGGGAGTGGGAGGTAGGTTGTGGATGAGGCGAACGTGTAGCTGTAAATGTACTGAATCGGGATGCCCTTGAGCCTGCGGGTCAAACAGGGAATGCCACTGCTGTAAGGGTAAAATCAGCACGTTATCGGGGGGAGCCTGCGGTGCCATCCCGGCTGGCGTGCCGATGGCTTGAAAGAGAGAATCGGCAAAGGGCAAATCAATCACACCATCCACCTTGACCTCGGCAGCGGGCAACCCAGGACGCTGAATAGTGATGGTATCTCCTGGGGCAACTTGCAGATTGGCAGCGGTTTGCTGTGCGACTAATACACCGTCAAGGGAACCAATTAGCGGACGCAGTTCTGGGGCAAAATCCTTTCGATAGTTGGGGCCTATGCCCAGTACTTTCCCGGCTCCAGTGGTTTGCACAGTACCCTTCGTCTTAGCCGTGAATCCATCGCTATCGGCATAACAAACGGTTTGTAGGGCAGAATAGGCCGCCGATTGCCCGAGGGCATCGGTGACCGCTTTTGCATCGGTGCCGGGAGCCAGTTGAATTTGCCAATCGACGGGAACACTGGCGATCGCTCGTTGGGTCATGGTTGCCCCACTGGCCACAATAAATACGCCAATGGCAGCCAGCAGAGCTACGGTCAGCGCCACTCCAGCGATCGCCCCCAGCAGCCGACCGGGTCGGCGCGACAGTAAGCCTTTAAGCCAAAGCAAAATAAGCATGGTGAAATGGGTTTAGAGTCCATCAAGATTTAGAAAGGTGCCGAATTTTTCGGCATTGGTCGTGTAATCGACAATTTGGGTTGAGGTGTTGCGTTCACAGTTTGCAAACCGTTGTGGGATGAGTCAGTCTGCAAAATGCCGTGCTGTATCGTCCATCGTTTGTGCATCCGATCTGCAACTAGGGGATCATGGGTCGCAATCACCAGGGCTGTATCCGTATCTTTTAGGGTGTTAAAGAGCGTATCTAGTAGCAATGTGGCCGTCGGATGATCAAGTTGCCCCGTAGGCTCGTCTGCCAATATCAGCTTGGGGTGGTACGCAAGGGTGCGGGCAACCGCAATTCGTTGGATTTGTCCACCAGAGAGTTCTTCCGGCAGCTTCTGGGCAAGGGCCGTTAGCTGAAGTCGCTCTAGAGCTTCCATCGCGGCGGTACGCGCGATCTCGATCGGGGTATCGCCTAGCAGCAGCGGCATCTCCACATTTTCGATGACCGTTAGTGGAGCCAGCAAACTCGGCATCTGAAACACAAATGCCACCTTGGCTGGACGTAGGGTTTCCCGTGGTCCCAGCCCCACCCAGGCAATGGTTCCATCCGTGGGGGTATCGAGTCCGCCCATCAGGTTCAGCAACGTTGATTTACCGCTGCCAGAGCGGCCAATTAGGGCAATGCGATCGCCCGCCCACACTTGAAAACTGGCGGAGTCAAGGGCAGTAAACAGGCTACCGCCCTGGTGATAAGTACGCCTCAGGTTTTGGGCCTCGATTAAGAGGTTTGGAGATAATTTAGTCATCGACAATTCTCCCGTCTTGCAACCGAATGATGCGATCCGCTTGAGCCGCTAGGGTTTCGCTATGGGTAGCCAGCAAAATGGCACTCCCCTGCGATCGGCGGGATATGAGCAGGGCTAAGATCTGTTGTTCTGTATCCGCATCGACCTCTCCCGTGGGCTCGTCTGCCAGTAGTACTTTAGGATTGGTCGCTAACGCTACGGCTAAACCACTGCGAGCCGTTTCACCACCGGAGAGTTGAGACGGTCGAGCATGACGACGATCGCGCAAGTTCACCCAATCTAGGAGTTTGTTGACCCATGATGGGTTTATCCGGCCAGCGATCGCCATGGGCAGCAAAATATTTTGCTCTACCGTCAGATATTCCAATAAATTTCCAGACTGCAACAAAATGCCAATGTGCGCGGCCCGCATCGCATCTCGCTGGGGCTCGGGGCGGCGAGTAAACCGTTCTCCCATCAGACTGACAAACCCACCATCAGGTTCGTCCATCCCTGCTAGGCAGCTGAGCAGCGTCGATTTACCACTGCCCGAGGCCCCCATCACCGCCACTATTTCGCCTGCCGCCACGGTCAGGCTCACGCCGCGTAGGGCCAGGGTCTCGGCTTCCCTGGCGTGGTAAAACCGGTATAAATCAACGGCTTCTAGCATTGGCATATCAAGACCACCCGAAGCTTTGAGACATCCGCTGCCACTGATCCACATTGTCGGCTCCTTGAGGTGCCCACAGCCTCACGGTTGCCAGCTTGCCGCTGTGGACGAACAAATAAGCACTGTTCTCTAGCCTGACCTGTTTCCCGGTGGTGGGGTCTGGCTCAGAATTTGAGGTGTATTGAATCAACACCCCATTGCCATTGGGCATCTGCACGTCTTTAACATCGACAATTTGCACCGCCCGTCCAGACTGCTCCACCTGTGCTGCTTCATGAGTGCGGACGGCATCAGCCGTTAACGGCGTTGTGGTATCCGTGACCGTCACGCTGACGCCGTCTAATTTGTCGATGAAACTGACATCGGTTCCAGTTTCCTGCCGCGCCCAGCCTTCGGGTACGTCCAAACGGTAGTGCCCAATGGCAGAGGTGTAGGCAACGAAGGCCTGGGAGTCGGGAATGTCGCCTGGCGGATTGACTTCTGGAGCGACGGGCTGTTCTTTTGTCATCGCTTGCGGCTTAGCATTAACCGTAGTTGGAGTGGGGGAAGCGGTCATAGAGTCTGACTTTGCCGTGGAACCCTGGCTACTACATCCAGCCAGTAGGGCGGCTCCGGCTCCCAAAATCAATAATGTCAAACGTTGTGTGGGTTTCATAATGTCCTCAGAAATGGAGTAAAAGAATTGAGGCGTCTCAAAACAGGTTCCTGTAATTAGCTTGACTTTAGAAATCAAATGTCAAGAAATCGAAAAGATTACGGATTGTACTTCATGTCTAATGCCTTGATCTTGAGCACAAAAGCAATAACAACTCTCAACGTGCATAAAAGCTGGTTGATTTGTAGTGTGACTTGATTACTTACGATACAAATCGTAAGTAAGACAAATTCCCCCACAAGATTTTGCTTGATAAATTTTTAGCAGTTTTATATCGGTTTTCATAAATATGAAGTTTCCCAAAAGCCTTTAAGCCTTTACCCAACAAGAGTTGTGAATGCTCTCACAATTATGAACCTTGTTGTAGACGGCACGGTAACGCTTAATCTTCTGGGCTGAAACCATCCCTATCAGGTTTTCTGCTGATGTCATTTAATAGGGGTTTTATTTGGCCAATTCAGTTGTTCAAGGGGCTGTGCATTAGTTTATTTTAGAGGTCAAAACAAGACCTAGTGAATTAGAATTGTTGGGAAATATAGCGCTGGCCAGGTCGCTTAGGACAGTATTAATACGTTCATGGCTGAGACTGGGAGGGCGACCTGGCGTATAACCATCGATTAAGTATGGAGATGAATATCCGGCGTTGCTGAATACAACACTCCGGACAGTTTTTAGCGGGCAACGATAGAATGAGGGTTTCAGCCCTCTTCATCATCAGCCTGGCCAACGAGATATCAAGAGTTTCAGCGTTTGCCTAGAAAAGTGTCCGGACTATTGTGAATAGCTGTATGAATTTGCGAAATATTGAATCAGCCTTATTGGTTCATACTTGGAATCATCAACGCCCCTTTTTTGAAGAAAATTAGGCGGTTGCTCATCTCGTGAAGCATTGAAGCGCTGCCCTGCTCGAATGACCGTTGAATCTGAATATGCACTCAAAATATGAAACGCGAGTGAAACCAATAAGCCGAGCGAAGTATCTTCCCTATACCTGATTCGGCTTGCTCTGACATCATGCCTATGCCGCTGCTGCGCTTGCTTTGGGCGTATCGCAAACAGTTGCTAAAGCAAACTTTTATCCTGCTGGAAGTGATCGCAGCGATGTCCAGATCACATAACTCGCCGCAATCTTCCACATCCCAGTCATATTTGCTCCCTAGCCTGAGGTGATATTCATCACCCTCGCTTCGCAAGCATTCCCATGACTTCTCCCCTACTCCCCTGGCTTGCCGTTACAGGCGCAACCCAGATCCTCCAGCAAGGGCTCGACACCTCCCAAAGCATCGCCCAAGCCTGGGACCAGCAGTGGCTGACCATCTTCGACAGCACCCTGTACGTCGCCATCAACCAGACCGCCGCCATCTTCGCAGCCGGTGCCCTGATCTTCTTCATCGTCCAGTTCGGGCGACAGCTCATCGTTGAAGGCGACCTCACCCGCCCGCTGCAAAATCTGATCTGGCCTATCATCGTCGTCTGCCTGCTAGCCAACAACGCCCACCTGCTGGCTGTCTCCACCGTCAGCCTGCGCGGCGTCATCCATACCCTCTCCAACCAGGTGCTCGAAGTCACCCTGCTGGATGTCAAACTGCGCGATGCCGTCCAGGCCGCCACCTCCCGCAGCGCCGTTGCGGGCGAAATCAGCGCCCAGCTCAGCCAGTGCGAAGGCATGGTGGGGCAAAAGCAAATCGACTGTCTCAAAGCCGCCAATGCCCAGGTGCAGGCCACCATTAACGACTACCAGGGCTTTTTGCCCCTGCCCGATGCCCTCCGCAACATTGCCCGAGGCATTGATGGGGCCGTGCAGACCGCTCAGTCCGAAGACAACCCGATATCGGGAGCGGTCTTTGGCACCGCCGGGTTCTTCGCCGGATTCCTCGGCTCCGTCAACCAGGAAATCATTCAATACGTGCTGCTGGCCTTTCAGTGGGCCTTCACCAACATCCTGGAAATCTCCCTGCTGCTCACCGGGCTAATGGGGCCATTTGCCGTGGCTGGCAGTCTGCTGCCCTTTGAAGCCAAACCCCTGTTCGCCTGGTTGACGGGCTTCTTCAGCCTGGGCATGGCCCAGGTGTCTTACAACATCATCGTCGGACTGGCAGGGGTGGTCGTGGTCAATGCCGATGTCACCGACACCCTTGGCTTTCTGGTGATTATTGGCCTGCTGGCTCCCGCCCTGGCCCTGGCGATCGCCGCTGGCGGTGGTTTAGCGGTCTTCAACATCATCACCAGCGGTTCGGCCCGCATGGTCACCATGCTGGGCTCCTACGCCGTGTCACCAAACTACTTTCACTCATTTCGCTAAGGGAGACCTTCGATGCAACTCCTCAACCGTTCCCGTCGCTTTCACTCGTCCGACATTCTGCCACTGTTCGTGCTGGGCACCCTCGGCATCCAGGGCTTGCTGCTGGTGATGACCCTGCTGAATACCGCCCGCATCAACCATCTGGCCCATCGGCCCGTGCCCTCCCTGGTGCAGCTCGTGGATGGCCACTCCATCAGCACCGAAGCCGTTGACCCGAATCAGCGCACCCCGGAGGTGATTCAGCAGTTCGTCAAAACCGCCATGGGGCTGATGTTTACCTGGAATAGCCAGGGACAGACCACGGATACGGCCACCGCTGCCAGCGCCCCAGCTGCCCAGGGCGTCCCTGTGAACCATGGCCGCATCACCACCGCGAGTTGGCAAGCCTCCTTTGCGCTCAAAGAGGACTTCCGCACCGCCTTTCTCGACCAGGTGGCGGCGATCACGCCCCCCGGTATCTTCAGCGGCAGCGCCCAGAGCGTGCTCACTATCGAAACGATTTCCACGCCGAAGGAATTGCAAGCGGGCTACTGGCAGGTGGATATCGTCGCCAACCTGCTGATTTTCGACCCCACCCATCCTCAAGGTCTGGCGATTCCCTTCAACAAGAGCCTCTTCGTTCAGGCGGTGGAACCCGCTGAAGACCCATTGCCTGAGACCTCCACGCCGCTGCAAAAAGCGGTGTATCGCCTGCGGGAAAACGGTCTAGAAATCACCGAAATCCGCGACCTGGACATTCAACAACTCGCCCCCAATCCCAGCTAAGGAAGGACGTTGACCATGGTATTCACCCCCTCCCCCGATACAGAAGCTCACCCAACGGAGACTGATGAACTCAGCCATCTGGCTGCCCTCACGGGCTACAGCGATGAGACGGTTACAGCGACAACTCTCACCCCGTCCCCGCTACTCGACCCCGAAGACTTTGAAACAGAACCCGACCCGACGACTCAACCGCAACTGTGGAGTAACCCCTGGGCCAAGGCGGTGTTTGTGGGATCGGGCTTGGCGATCGCGATCGGCCTGGTGGCCATCTTTCTCCACAGCGTCCACGCTCCGACTAAGACCTCTGCCACCGCAGCCGATACCGCCCCTGCCGTAGCGACAACCGCCAGTCCGGCAACCCAGCCAGAGACTGACCCCAATGAAATCGGCAGGCTCAAGACCGTTGAAGCTCTGGGCACCCAAACCCAGGCGCTGAAGGAAGATAAGGCGCAGCCCACGCCTCCATCCCCAACGGTGACTACAACTCCGATTCCAGCGACGGCGGTCTCTACCCCGCCCGTCAGCCATCCTGCCCCGGTGACCTATGCCCCACCGCCGTCCTACTCCGCTCCGATGCGATCGGCTCCTGTCGCCTCAGTCGCTCCTGCGGTTCAGGCTGATCCAGTAAAACAGTGGCAAACGGCAGTGGCCTTGGGCAGCTACGGACAGATCAGTTACAGCACAGAGAAGCCCTCGACGGCCCCACCTGTGGCATCGGCTGCTCCTTCTCCCGACGTGGAAGCTGCGCCCAAAGCCAACGATCCCGACCAGACTCGCTATGCCGCCGATGCCGCCGCGATTCTCTCGGGAGTCCCCAGCCATGTGGTCAGTATTCTAGCCGGAGCCAAAGCCGCCGCAACCCTCAGCACCCCCGTCGTCTGGGCGCAGGATTTGGACAGTACCCAACAGCCCCAGCGGTTTGGCCTTCAGCTCACTGAACCGATGCTGGCGGCAGATGGTACGGTGGCCCTGCCCGCAGGCACCCAGATGGTGACTCAGGTAGACACCATTTCCGAGAGCGGCCTAGTGGAGCTGTCGGTGATTGCGGTGGTGATTCCCACGGCAAGCGGTAACCAAGTGGTGCCAGTACCTCCAGGTGCTGTGCTCACTCAAGGTGAGCAGGGCAATCCCCTGATGGCCTCGGAATACAACCATGATGCCGGACACATTCAAAGCCTGGATGCAGGGGTAGCGCTGATGGGAGCCCTGGGTAAAGTGGGCGAAATCCTCAACCGTCCCAATAGTCAAACCTCCACGGGATCTGTCTTCTATTCCTCCTCAACCACCACCAACCCAGCCCCAAATATTCTGGGAGCGGTTTTGGAAGGAGGCTTTGATGCCCTGCACGACCAGGTGAGCGATCGCCAGCAGCAGGAAATCAAAGACATCCTCAGTCGCCCCAACGTCTGGTACATCCCCGCTGGTCAGCCTGTGCAGGTATTCACCGGAACCTCCTTTGAGGTGGCGCTATGAAACGGGTTTCTGTATTAATGCCGTTAGCGATCGCCTCACTGCTGGCGATCGCCTCACTGCTGGCGATCGCAAAACCCACCTTTTCAGCCCCCATCGTGCGCCAACTCTCTGAAGCTCAGGCTCAGGGACTCACGGGCGGCGGCGCTCAGATTTCCGTGTGGCCTGGTTCCGGCACCAACCTGGACTTTACCCGCACCGGGGAAGTGATTCAGCGGGTGTGGCTGGATGACCCCAGTCGGCTCACCCTTGATTTCGATGGCAATCTTTGTGGTCAAGGGGACTCTGGGAATTGTGATGGGGCTGGAGCTAGCGTCATTCACCTGCGGCGGGTGACGGGGATTCATTTTGAGAACCTGCCTGAGACGGCCTCTACCCTGCTGACGGTGGTGACGGATTCAACCGAAGGGCGCAAGGTTTACCAGTTTCAGGTGAACTATGGGTCGGGTGATCCGCAGTATGCGACGGTGGCGATTGCTCCAAACATCACGCCCCAATTTTCTACCATCGTCACCACCAGTGGCCGAGCAGTCAGCCTTGCCAATGTAGAACGGGGATTGAATAGCGCGATCGCATCCCAACTCATTCCCTCTGATAGTCCCGTTATTCCGAAAGTTCAAGACTTCCTGGCCCGCGTCCGCAACGGTTCTGCACCTCAGGCTGCTGCCGATGCAGCGGGCATGCCCCTCGCGGTGGTGTCGCGATTAGCGGAAATGGGATTGCCTGCCATGGCTCACCCCGCGCTTACTCCACCTGCGTCCCTGGAGGTAACAACTCCATGACTCTTTCAAAAACCGCCTACGTCGGTGTGGCTCCAGTCCCCGATGGCATTTCCAGCACCGGCAACAACATCTTCCATTCTCTGCAAGGGCAGAACGGGCTGGTGCTTGTGAGTGCGATCGCCGCCATGCTGATCATGTCTGTCGTCGGTAACAGCCAGAAAAAAGGACAACTCGCCCGAGGCTACCTGGCTGGAAGTGGCGAGAAACGCGCCGCCCGAAAAAAGGCCATGCAGCAGCTCCAGCAGCGTCGTCACAATGCGGTCACGCTTTATGTGGGCAGTCCTCCTCGCAATTCCAGCGGCAAACCCAACGGTAGCCGCAGTCTCTGGCTACCCGATGCCCAGCGAGGTATCGCCGTCTGTGGCGCTCCCGGTTCGGGCAAAACCTTCTCCCTGATCAACCCCACCATCCGCTCGGCGCTAGATCAGGGAATGCCCGCGATCGTCTACGACTTCAAATACCCCGACCAGACCGAAGTCCTGGCCGCCTACGCCGCCAAACGCGGTTACTCCGTCAGCGTCTTTGCCCCTGGCTACCCTGAAAGCGAGGTCTGCAACCCGTTGGACTTCCTGCGGGATGCCGACGATGCCCTGATGGCGCGGCAGATTGCCACGGTGATGAACCGCAACTTTGCCCTCTCGGCCAATGCGTCTGAGGACAAGTTCTTTGCCGATGCCGGAGACCAGCTCACCCAGGCGATTCTGATGCTGGCCAAGGGGATGCCCGAACCCGATTTGATGATGGCCTCGGCGATCTTGAGCCTGTCGGATTTGCCCACCCGCATTCGTACCGCTAAAGAGCGTGGTGACGCCGGGGGCGACTGGCCTATGAGCAACTGGGTCTATCTGGCCTTCTCTCAGCTCTTGCAACTGGCGGGTTCTGAGAAGACCGTTGCCGGGGTAATCGGCATGGCCAGTAAGGTCTTCAGCCGTTTTCTCAGTCAGGAATTAGTCAGCGCCTTTTGCGGCCAAACCACCCTGCCGTTGGATTTGGAGGGCAAGAAGCTGCTGATTCTGGGGCTCGATCGCCAACGCCGGGAAGCGGTCGCGCCGTTGGTCGCCACCCTGCTGCACCTAATCGTCACCCGCAATGTCACCCGCAAGCGCAGCGACCCTCTGGTGCTGGCCCTCGATGAACTGCCGACGCTGTATCTGCCCTACCTGACCCAGTGGCTCAACGAAAACCGCTCTGATGGTTTGGTGACAATTGTGGGTTTCCAGAACCTGACCCAGCTGGAGAAAGCCTACTCCCGCGAAGTCAGTCGCTCGATTCTGGGGGGATGTGCCACCAAAGCCCTGTTCAATCCCCAAGACCCTGACAGCGCTCGCCTCTTCAGCGACTACCTGGGCGAAGAGGAGGTGGAGATCAAATCCAAGACCAAGAGCACGGGCAAAGGCGGCGGCAGCACCAGCACGGCAGGCCATACCCAGAAGCGGGCGATCGTGGAACCAGCCCAGTTCAATAAGCTGACCACGGGCAAATGCGTGCTGATTAACCCCGCCTACAGCCGCAAAGATGAAGGCTCGATCCCGCTGATTTTGAAGGTGAAGGTGCCCAAAGCCGACATTGACCAGGAAGCCTGGAGCAAAGCCCGCTGGCCCAAGGTGAGGGAACGATTGATCGCCGCATCCCGCCAGCACTTCAACTCGGAGGACTACACCCGCGAACAGTTGGCAGCCCGGATGGCGATCGCAGAGAAGATCTTCCCTCTACCCAAGCAATCCACACCCAGTGTGCCCAACCTCAAAGACCCGACGATTCTTAAGCAGTTTCAGGATGTATTTTGACCCTTGCGAGGTGACCCATGACCTTCTGCGGCTCTCCCCACAGTGCTGAGAAAGTGCAGCACGACATTAATTCGATCTTGGATGCGATCGCCCAGATGCTGGCCAAGGTACGGCTCCAGGAGCGGGCCGAGGAGGAAAAGCTAGAGCAGGCACCCCCCCTACTGGAAGAGCGCCCAGGGGTAGCTCCGGTTTGGGTAAGTATCACAGACCTTGACGATGAGCAGAAGCGGCTAACTGGTCATGACCCCCGACTCCTCAACCCTGGGCCGCCACCCCAGCTAGAGAGCGTCCCGGTGCGGATTCAGATCGGCGATGCGATCGTGGCGGAGGCGCTAAAGGGTGATCTAGGGGAGCAATTGTTGCAGCTGCCGCCAGAGCAGGCCGCCTATCTGCGGCAGGTGGTGGAGCTGCCCGAGTTACCGGGTGAGGTGGAGGTAATCGACGGCGAGATTGTCGATATTGAAATCGACGGGGTGCCCTGCTTTCACCATGAGCCTGGTAAGCAGCTTGCTCCCCATCTTGAGCGGATTCTCTATGGTGAAGCGGAGCGGCTAGTGGGCCAGGAATTGGGGGAATCGTCAGTTACCCATCCTGAGCTATTGGTGGAGCCTCCAGTGCTGGTGGTGGAGGTGCTGCCCGATGGGCAGGTGGAATACGACCCGCGATTGGGGGAGCAGATCGAAGAATTGGCGCTGGTGGCCGAGGCCAGAGAGGAGCGGGCTGAGTCAGCGGGTGAGGTGGTAGCGGCGTTATCGCCAGAGGCGCGATCGGCGGTGGAAACGGTGCAACAGTTTTTTGCCCTGACGGGATTGCAGGAGTTTGAGGGCCAGCACTATCGGCTGAGGATGGCGGGGAATCACCTCTCAGTAATAGCGAAGGACGGGCGGGGGGAGGTGTTGGCGGTGGATGGGGAGCAGGTAGTTTCGAGGCTGGAACCTCAGGATTTTCAGCAGTTTGAAGTCGCTAGAGATTTGCTTTTTGATTGCTCATACAAAGAGCAAACTCCATACTTTGAGCTTATAATGATACCCTGACAAAGCAAGTTGACTTTCAAAAAGCCAGAATATGCTTAAAGCCCATTATCCCAACTCAAAAGAACTGCCAAATTCTTACATTCATGGAAAATGACGAAATCGGTCAATTAAAGAAGACTTTTTCGGAGATTTGTCCGCCTCCTAAAAAGTCTTCTTTAGACACTTAAAGACAGCAACTAAACCAATAATTTCAATCAGCAAAAATGTTTCTTTGCCATCTAATCAAGGCAGCGACCTTTATTCTTATAGTGCTCTCGATTGGTTTTGCAGCCTGTGGTACGGCCTTGGCTCAAAACACTGACTCTCAGGAAAAATCTATCAGTCAGTTTGCTTATAGTAATATAATCAGCCAAGACAACTTGATTGCTGAAAATAAAAACACTGGCGGCAGAATTGGCGGAGGCAACTTTCCATCAGAGTCGAAGAAGACAAAAACTGATCAAGATAAGCAGCCTAAAAGAAGCTTGTTTCCGATAACGTTCAAAGTTGCATCTCCAGAGTTCAACATACTCCGTGATTTAACTCTGATTAGAGTCAATTTTTATTTGGAAGAGCAAGCCCAAAATGAACTTGATAGAGCAAATTACGACAATGAAGAATATCAAATTTACTCTGCACTTCAAGATTATCGAGAAGGTATTATAAAGGTTAGGCAGGACAATATTTTTTGAAGCCGTTAAAGAGTCAGTTAGAAATTTTTCAGACGCATTAAAAAAGGATGGAAACTTTTCTGAAGCTTATGTCGGCAGGGGGATAGCTTATTCAAAAATTGCGTCAGTTTTAGGTTTGCAATCTCGCTACTTGTATAGAGCAATTGAAGACTTCACTAAAGCTTTGACTGTTCTGCCGAAATTTTCCCCTGATCCAAAAAGATATGTCGAACCTCTACTAGGTCGAGGTGCTGTTTACATGAAGTTGGGTAACTCTGAAAAAGCTCTTGAAGATTTCAGTGAGGCGCTAGAGCGGAATCCTGATTTTTATGATGCTTATCTTAGTAGGGCTAGTATCTATGAAGAGATGGGAGAATTCGAAAAGGCTATTAATGATCTAAACAAAGCATTAGACCTCAATCTTGATTATCCTGCTGCTTATCTATCTCGTGGGCATATTAGAAATGAACTTGGGCAATACTCAAAGGCTGCCGAAGATTTAGAAAATGTTATTAATAGCAATGAAAAAGATGCAACTTTTTATATTTCTCAGGCTTTTTTTGAGCATGGAATTACATACTTGAATCTGGAAAAGAGTAATGCAGCAATTCAAGATTTTTTAGAGTCGATCAGAACATCAGAGAGTTCATCTTTAGATATAGATTCACAAATCGCTTGCGACCATAAAAAATGTTCTGATATACGTAGTAAAGCTTTTTACAAAATTGGCACTGCGTACGACAAGTTGGGAAGGAGGAGCGAAGCCATAGATGCATATAATGAATCTCTTAAAGGTAATTCTGCTTATTTTACTGAAGCCCTCTATCACCGAGGATTCGACTATTTTTCTCTGAATCGATATAGCGAAGCAATATCAGATCTCTCAGATGCAATCAAGAAAGGCGACTACAAACTAATTGATTCAATTTATTATCGCGGTTTAGCTCACCTCAGGGCTCATGAATATTCCCTGTCTTTAGTTGACTTCAATCAAGTAATCAATCTCAATCCGACTTTTGTACAAGCATATGTACAGAGAGGGCGAACAAACTTCCTTCTATATGATGACAAGCAAGCAGAACGAGATTTCAATGAAACAGTTTTCGATAATACTGAATACCCGGAATTGTACAGCTATCTTGGTGATCTTCGCTATGCACAGGGAAATTATACAGATGCTGTAAACAATTACAGAAAATCATTATCACTGAAACCAGATTTTGCCGAGGCTTTTCTCGGCCTCGGAAAGTCTAATTATAAACTCAAAAAGTATTCCGATAGTGTTGCCAACTTGAATAAAGTGCTTCAATTAAAAAATCTTGAAAACTCTATCTCTGACAATTCTAAGTTGCATTACGGAGAAACGTTATATGTTCGAGGATTGGTATACAGAGAGCTGAATAGACTTGATGAAGCAAAGCTAGATTTTGACCGGGCTATATCTTATTTCTCAGCTGGGCTTGTTACTGACAGGACGATCGAATTTGATAAGACAAGAGCTTACTTCTGTAAAGGGGAAATAGAGTTTAAGCTCGAGGACTACTTAAGTTCTCTTCAAGATTTAGAAAATGCAATTCAGAATCGACCAAATAGCTCTGATTACACAAAAGCTTATTACTATAACGGTGTTAGTGGCTATCGTCTCGGATACTACGAACGTGCTAAAATCAATTTAACTGAATTCATCAAGCTCCGACCTAAATCTCCAGAAACTTATTACGTATATCACATACTAGGCTCTATGGAATTAAAGTCTGGAATGTATGAGAAGGCTATTATGTACTATGATAAATCCATTAGCCTGAAGCCAAATTACTCAAGGGCTTATGCAGATAGAGGTACTGTGAAATTAAAGTTAGGAGCTTTTACGGACGCTGTTAAAGACTTTGATACAGCTATTAAAAGCCCGCAGGAAATAGATGAACCTGAAGTTCGTTTACTTCGGAGCAAAGCTTATTATTCCATAGCTACTAGAAAGGCGTATGGAGAAGCTATAAATGATCTGAATTTTATCGCTAGTTCATCAGCCAAAGGAAAACTTGAAGCTCTAGTCTTGCGTGGCAAGATTTACTACAAACTAAACGACTACAAAATAGGCCATAGTGACTTTGAACAGGCGATAGCATTAAATCCAGCTCTTCAAAGTGAAATTCAAGACTTCGTTCAGCATGAGATCTTTTACTCGTCGGGCGTTCAGAAACACTCAGAAGACAATTCGCCAATTAGAGCCATTTCATTTGATCCAAGTGGTCAGTATGTAGCAACTGCTGGAAATGATAAGGCTGTACGTATCTGGAATTTGGCGACTGACTCTTTGGCTTTGACATTATATGGGCATTCAGATAATGTTCAGACTATTTCTTTTAGTCCAAATGGTCAATTTTTAGCCAGTGGCAGCAATGACAGGAGTATTAAAATATGGAATGCAAAAACTGGCAGATTAGTTCGTAATTTGTATGGCCATTCTAGTTGGGTTCGAACTGTTGCCTTTAGCCCCAACGGGAAGCTCCTAGCTAGCGGAGGAGATGACAAAGAGCTTAGGTTATGGGACTTGAATACATTCACAATTAAACATGTGTTGAAGGGCCACAGCAATCAGATTCGTTCTGTAGCCTTTAGTCCTGATGGAAAGATCCTTGCTAGTTCCGGTAATGATAGAACTATTAAACTTTGGGACTATGAATCCGGAAGGCTTTTGCATTCTCTAAATGCTCATACGTCTTGGGTTCGCTCAATTTCATTTAGCCCTGATGGAAAATTTTTGGCCAGTGGCAGTGATGATAGGACTGTCATAATCTGGGATTTGAACCATAGCTACTCTACGCGTACTTTAAGTGGTCATTCTAAGTATGTAACTTCTGTAGCTTTCAGCCCTGATGGAAGGTTCTTGGCAACTGGCAGTGATGATAAGCAAGTCAAAGTTTGGGATTGGAATTATGGTGTAGAAATAGCTACTCTTTTAGGTCATTCAAGCTATGTGCAGTCTGTAGCGTTTGATTCCAGTGGCAAAACTCTTGCTAGCGCTGGTTATGATGGTTTATTGCGAGTTTGGGAAGTTCCATAAGTTGTAGTATTTTCTTGATTTGCTTATTTTGGATAAAACTCGCTAAGTCTAGCAAATATTTTGATTAAAGTTTGGTTTGCATCTTCTTGATTCACATTTTCGATAGATAAGATTCGCACATTCGCGCCTCATTTTCCTGAAGTAGTGTGTGCCAGCTAGATCTAGCTTCGCGCGAGACTTTTAGAGAGAACCCTTAGTGGTGCAGAAAACTTTTTTGAGTCTCATAATGGATGACCTGAACAGCCAAAACAGCGCCTGAAACCTATTGCCCTCGTTCTTTTGCCCGATAAACCTCAAGATCGCCGTCTCGGTGAGAATCCTTGATTTATAAGGGTTTCAGGAGTTTTCTGCACCACTGAGAGAGAGAACCATTAGTCTACTATCAAATCATATTGTTCACGAATGTAATCAAACCACTGCTGAGCCAACATCGCTATCTCCTGCCGCTTGCTCTCATCAGTCCACAACTCCGACCAATTCAGCTTCCATCGGCTGAGTAACCGCTGCATGTCTACCAACTCCGTCGCAAAGGTTTCATTCGTCCACAAATCAATGCTCGGGACGATCCACTCGATGAAGAACTGGGTTTCTCGAACTAAATGCTGAGCAACTGGCCCATTCGTTCCACTCTGGGCACAAATTTGAATTCGCGTTAGATTTAGCGCCAAATTTCCTAACTGAGTCGCCTGATCAGCTCGAAGATACTGCGCTTTGAGAACGTCCCAATCCATCGCCATTTTCGATACCTCAACATTTGCTCCTATTTTCCACAAACCTGCCATAGCCGCCTCCTAACCTTTGGCATACAGGGCCTCTGAGGGAACCCAATGCTCTCACCCTCGCCCTGGGAGCCATGCCCAGTCGCCTTCCCAAAAACCTAACCGCCCTCCTCCTCGCCCTTCTCCTGCTGCTGGCTCCCATCCTTAGGCTTCCCCCAGCCCACGCCGACGCCTGGGACGAGCATATCCCCTCCACGGTTTATAACGGGGCAATCGTCCCCGACTGGGGCAACATCACCTTCTCCACCCTGCCCGTCATCAGCGAAGCGGGCTCCCTGCAAATCCCCGATTCCCTCGCCGCGCAACTGGGCTACAACCCCTCCCGCATCTGGTCAGAAAATACCCCTATCGATCAGGTGCTGATGCTCGGCGACCTGCAAGAGGCCTTTGGCCTGCAAACCTTCGACCTCGCCACCATCGCCCAACTTACCGGGCTCAACCTCAACGGCATCAGCCTGGCCAACTTTCCTCTCATCGCCCAGCAAACCCTCGCTAGCTTGGTCGATGCTATTCCCCAACTGGCCCAGCGCACCCTCGATCAGGTGCCTATCCTCAAAGACTTGGTCAGCCTCAACCTCAACAACCTCGGCCCCGCCGCCCTCAGCAACCTGGCCCTGCAATCCCTCACCCTGGATGACTTTGGCAGTAGCCCCCTGTCAGAACTCGCCAACAACGACCTGCTGGGTCAGTTCTCCCTCGGCGATCTGAATCTCAGCCAGTACAGCTTCAACGACATCCCCGGTCTCATCCAAACCCCCTTAGAAAACCTCCAGGGCTGGCAGCAAACCTTTGTCGGTCAGGTACCAGGGCTCTCCCAGATGCCCTTTGCCGCTTTTCCCAATGCTCCTGCCGCAGGTTACTTCGGCTTCATCGCGATCGATGATGTCACCTATGGCCCGATGGAGCACTGCAGCACCCCTACCCGGCGTTCCATCACCGGCAGCGATAAAGTAGGCTTCAACTACCAGTGCGCTCAACCCCGAGGCTGTGCCTATCTGGAACTCAACTCGCCCGCTTCTCTGGGCGTGGCTGGCGATCCAACCGGACTCCACGGAGCACAGTGGATTAAAGGCGGCACCGGACAGGGGGCTCAGATGGTGCCAGGGGGCCACGGCATTCTCGGCGTCATCAACGGTGGGCAGGAGCCAACGGGTCGCCTACCCTTTGGTCCAGTCTTCAAAGTGGTGCTCACCAACACCGATGAATCATCCGGCACCGGCACCTTCGGCATCTACTTCCGCGTCTGCCACCACGGCTTGATCGACCTGGGCTGCACCCCCTACTTCATTGGCCCCATCCCCTGGTTCAGCGCCCAGGAAAAAGGCATTGTCTTTGTCGGTGAGACTCCCGGCACCCCGCCAGGCGATATTCCCGACATCCCACCATTGCCTGCTGAAGTGCAGCAGCAGATTGATGCCCTGATTCAGGCCAACGAACCCGACTTTCTCAGTGCCGTGACTGTGGATGGCCCCTGTCTGGCCAAAGTGATGAGCCAGGTGCCACCCTCGGAATCCTCCGCTGCGGCCACGACGGTTCCCAAGCTCTTGGAAGCCGCGCAACGGGCAGGCATCACCGATCGCGCCCAGCTCGCCTACATTCTGGCCACCGCTGAAACTGAAACCAACTTTCGCCCGCGCAATGAGGACGGCGGCTACTGCGGTGAATATGGCCCCGGCTGCTACTACGGTCGCGGCGATGTGCAGCTCACGGGCCAGAGCAACTACCAGTATTGGTCAAACCGCCTCGGCGTAGACTTGATCAACCATCCCGAACTGGCCAACCAGCCAGACCTAGCCGCCACAATTGCCGTGGAAGGCATGCGCGATGGCACCTTCACCGGCAACCGCTTGGGGCAATACATTAACGGCCAGAACCATGACTTTGTCGGGGCTCGCCACATCGTCAACGACAGCGACAAGAGCGATCAGGTAGCGCAGCAGGCCGATCAGTTTCTGGGAGCGCTCAACCAGTGCGCCACCGTGGCCACGACTAACGACACCAACCTCACCAGCGCCAACCATCCCGGTCAGCTGATTGCCCGCTCCAACGGCAACGCCACCGAGCAGAAGATCGTGAACGCCATCAACGCCCACTACAACGAGTCTTCAGCCGGTGGGCCAGGGGGTGGCAACGTTGCCTGTGCCTACGAGGTAAACCGGGTGCTCCAAGATTCCATCGGCCACAAAATAGGTTCCAATCCCAATCTGGTGTCCTCGGTTGAAGCCGACTTGCAATCTGGCTCCGGTCAACGTATCGGCGCTCAGTGGGCACATGCCGGGGATGTCATCGTGTTTCGCGGCACGTCCGATGACCACATTGGCTTTTGTCTCAATGACGGCTGTAGCCAGGTGCTCTCCAACTCTTCCAGTCAATCTCAATTTCGCTGGGTGGGGAGTCGCGGGTCTTACGAGACCTACTACAACACCCAAGGCCACATCTATCGCGTTCAAGGCTAGCGTCACGTCCTTAGGAGGGTTAACCCCATGATTTACCGCATGTTGTCTGTTTTGGTTTTATCCGCCGTACTGACGATTTGGAGCATGTTACCTGCTCTAGGCGATGTCTCGATGGATTCTCCGTTCGCGGCAGCGGTCACGACTGCTCTGAATATTCCGTCAAGCATTTGCTCACCTAAAATCCTCCACGCGGCCCAGATCGACCCTTATGCCCTGGTGGAATGGCAGTGCGGGGAAGGTGGAGGGGAACTGCTGCTTCAGCTCAAAGACGGGACTTGGCAGCCGGTCAATGGCGATGGCGGTTCCTACGAAAGTCGGGACTTAATCGCATTGGGTATCCCTGAGGGCGCTGCGGTGCAACTGGTGCAGCAGCTTCAGGCCCAGTGGAGTCAGGAGAAGTGACATGACCCGTCGTTGCTTTTCTAACCGCACAGTAGTCACGCTCTGTCTGAGCTTCACGGTCGGACTCTTGCTGGTGACGCTGCCCTTGCTGGGCTGGGGCCAAAATCCACAACCCTCGACGCTGCTGGCCCCAGTTCCGACCCATCCTTCTCCTACCGTAGCGGCTCAATCCTATCTGCCCAGTCCACTGCCTGATATTGAACTTCCTGATACGGCACGGATTTGCCTGGAGGCCTTCGGCGAACGTTTCGATGTCTTTGGCACCGTGCAGGACCAGGGCAAAACCGCTTACCTGCTCGGCCTCTACTCCGATTTTGTTACCACCAATCCCCTGGGTGCCAGCGATGAAGTAATCGTCGTTGACCCGCAGCGGGGGTGCGATCGCCTCGTCGATTCCACCTCTACTCGCCGTCCCCTCAACAGTTACATCTCGACCAAAGCCGCCGAGAGCCTGGAACTGAAGCGGTATAAACACGCGATCGCCCAACTGGGCAGCCTCGAAGCCTTTCAACAAAGCCTGACCGACCACATCAATGCCGAGCACGGTCTGTATCTCCTCTCCGCCCAGCAGGTAAACGCCCTGAAGCAGCTCCAAATCAGCTTTCCCGATACCTACCGCACCCTGACCGATGACACATTCCCTAAGGCTAAGCCATGATCTGCCTTTGCTTTCGTACCCTCCTCCTCTACTTCGCCTGTGGAATTTTCTTCCTTTCCAGTTGCACAGCCGCCAACGGACAGGACATCCCTCGAATTCCCGGTGCCCAAACCGTTTCGCCCGAATTTCAGAGCCTCCTGCCCAAGCTCCAGCAACAGACTCAACTCGCGATTGTGCTACCCACCGTCATTCCCACCGATGCCCTGGTGCCGTCAGCCGATCATCCGAAGCCCTACCTGAACGTGCCGATCACCCCCGATGGCCACTTCCAGCAAGTGGTTCCCCACATCACCGTTGCCACGCCTACCCACTACGAAATCTCCCTCGATGCCACGACCGATTGCCAGGGCGACGACAGCTGCTCCTTCGGTTTTCTCTCCGGCGAACAGGTCTTTCAAGACACCCCCACGGTGGCATCCCTCTATGCCTACGAACTCAAACCCAATTTTCAGCCCGTGGCGCGATCGCCTGAAGCCATGGGCACTGTCACCCTCACCGATGGCATCACCGGCACCTTCATTCCCTTTGTCTGCGGTGCTAACTGCGACACGTCCAAGATTTTTTGGGAGCAAAGCGGAGTGCGCTACGGCGTCGGTATCCGCTACGGCTCCCAGGCTACCCTCGTCACCTTTGCCAACTCTGTCATCCAAAACGAAAGGACAACGCCATGAACCCTGTTATTGCACCCGCCCCAATTGAGGCTGAAGTCGGTGAAGCTGCCTTACCTGAGAGCATCAGCGAACTGACCCAGGCGCTGCAAGCCGTTCTCCAGCAGTACCTCCCCTTCGTCCCGGAAGATGTCTCGGTCTTCTTTGGTGGGGCCGAAGTCTACCGCTATTGCCCATCGGACGACAGCGTCTCCTGGTGGGGCTACTACTGGGGCGACCCGGAAGCGCCCTCAGCGACGGGGGAGCCATGAGTCCTCATGCACCCCGACTCCAAAGAACAGCTCATTCAGTACTTCCGCGATCGCCTCCTAACAGGTGTCAGTTATCCCCGCATTACCGAAGCAAGACGAGAAGCGACAGATGTTCTGGGAAAGCTGATTGTCCCTGGTGATCCGCTCACCAAAGTGGTCGATGAAGCCATGGAAGCGGCGGTAGTGCGCGCCTCCGGCCCAATCATCGCCCAATGCCAGACGACTCACGACGCCTACGATCGCCTGGTGGAATTGCTGGAGCAACAGCCCAATCTCACTGTTCGTTCCTCGACTTCCGTTCTTCAGCAGGCGTACAGCACACCGGTTCCCATCGCCTATCTGGCCTCGGTTCTGGCTGATATCACCCCTGAAACATTAGTTTATGAACCCACAGCCGGGAACGGGGCGCTGCTGATTGGGGCAAATCCAGAGCGGGTGATCGCCAATGAGATCAACGGCGATCGCATCGCCGAACTCCGGAGCCGAGGCTACCGGCAGCTCACCCAGAATGATGCCACCACCTACCAACCCCAGGGAAAAGTAGACCGGGTGGTCTGCAACCCGCCCTTTGGCTCGGTCAAAGGCGCGAATCACCGCACCCAACGCTTCCCCATCGCCGACACCTGGACAACTCAGATAGACCAGGCGATCGCCCTCAAAGCCCTGGAGGCGATGAAAGACAACGGGCGAGCGGTGCTGATTCTGGGAGGCAAAAAGGGCATTGATCCAGAGCTCAGGTCCGAGCGTTACAACACCCGCGAAAGTCGCGCCTTCTTCTACGTTCTCTACAACCAGTACGCCGTCACCGATCACTTCTCGATTTCCGGTGACCTCTACCGCAAGCAGGGCGCTGGATTCCCCATCGATGTCATTGTTATTGCGGGTCGAGGGCCATCTACCCGCTCTCTCCCCGCTGCCCAAGTCCCCGACCTCAAAACCACCTTCGCCGAACTCAAGGAGACCTTACCCCATGGGCCAATACGACACCTATCCCCAGATCTGGGCACCGCCTCGCTCCCAGGCACTGTTCGTGGTGAGAGTCCCCCAGAGCCTGCAAGCCCTCGACGAGCCAACCTACCGCGAATTGATGCAGCAACGGGGCATCTGGATGATTCAGCAGTGGATGCAGGAGATGGAGAGCGACCAGGAAGACGTCCAAGCCTTTCTGAGCCAAATGCTGCAACGACTGGACTCAACCCAGCGGATTCCCCCTATTCAACAAGACAACGACCTGGAGTACGCCCTGGTTCAGTGGCAAGAAGCCTGGGCCACCCTCCTGATTCACGACAACTGGCGGTTCAAACATTTGCTGCCGGAAGCCATGGGGAATCAGCCCTTTCCCGTGCAACCCCTATTGCCCAATCAACCCAACTATCAAGACCTCCTCGATCTCCATCAAGAGACCTCTCTGGAGAGCTGGCTGATCAACCTTCTGCCCTAACACCCCCATCACTGCCTGGAGAATCCCTAATGGACGTGACAACCAACAGTGCTGCTGAACAAGATGCGACCGACTACGGTGCTCAACTCAAACAGGTGCCCTACTTGCCGCGCAGCCAAGCCCCTTCCACAGGTGTCTTAATTCCCTTCAACATGGTCAGCTCTGCGCAGGCCGCGTTAGATCAGTTTGAGCAGCGCCACGGCGATATCGATGACTTCCTCACCGCTCGATTGGGCTACACCAACGCGGAGGAAATGCATCAGTATCTCTCTGCGGAGCAGGTGGATGCTTCGGCGCTTGCCATCAGCAACATCGAAAAAGGCGCAGGCTTCATCGTTGGCGACCAAACGGGCATCGGCAAAGGCCGCATCTGCGCAAGCCTCATGCGCTACGCCCATCAACAGGGCAAAGACGTCATCTTTGTCACGGAAAGCAAAAAGCTCTATGCCGACATGATGCGGGATGTTTCCGATATTGGCCTCTATCGCTTCAATCCCTTCATCACCGATTCCAGCGCTGATATCCCGCTATCGAATGGTCAGGTCTTGACTACTAGCTCATCGGCTCAGCAAAAGAAGGCCATGCAGGAAATGATGGTCTCCCGGACGCTGAAGGGGCATAACGCTATTTTTACGACCTACGACCAGCTGCAAACCGTTGGCAAGAAAGAACCGCTCCGCCGCGATTTCCTCAGAACCTTTGCTCCCAATGCCATTCTGATCCTCGATGAGGCCCACGAAGCGGGAGGCACCAAAAATCAGTGGAAACCCAATCGGCAAGCTCCCAACCGCGCCGAGTTCGTCCGCCAGCTGATCGACCTCTCCTCCGGCGTCTTCTATTCCTCGGCTACCTACGCCAAACGTCCTGACGTGATGGATCTCTACGCCCGCCGCACCGACCTGCGCCTGGCCGTCAGCAGTATGGATGCCCTGGAAAATATCCTGACACGGGGCGGGGTGCCTCTCCAGCAGATGGTGGCCAGTAAGTTTGTCGCCTCGGGCCAGATGCTCCGGCGCGAGCGCTCCTATGACGGCGTCAGCTTTCAGGCCAAAGTCGTGCCGGTAGAGCGCGATGTGGCCGATGAGTTCTCCGCTGCCATGCGAGCGATCAAAGACTTTGACCGGGCCAAGCAGAAGGCTGTCAAAGAGCTGGATAAGGAACTCAAAAAAGAAGCCAAAGCCCTGGGAGACGACAACGCCATCGGTGAGGTCGGAGCCAAGAGCACCAATTTCACCTCCTTGATGCACAACTGTATCGAGCAAGGGCTGCTGGCGCAGAAGTCTGAAGCCACGGTGCAGGAAGCGATTCATTCCCTGCAAAACGGTCAGAAGCCCGTGATTGCCGTCGCCAACACCATGGGCAGCTTCATTCAGGGTTACGCCGATGCCCATGATCTAAAGCACGGCGATCGCCTCGACCTTTCTTTCGCCAACCTGCTAGAGCGCTACCTGGAACGCTCGCGAGATGTGGTGCTGCGGAACTACAAGGGCCAGAGCGATCGCCATCGCCTCACCGACAATGAACTCGGCGATGAAGGACTCTTCGCCTATGAAGATGCCCTGGAATGTATCCGAGAAGGGGATTTCAGCCGCATTCCCATCAGCCCCATCGACTATATCGAACAGCGGCTGGAGCAGGCCGGTTACCGCATCAGCGAGGTCACCGGACGCAAAGCAGGGCTGGACTATGCCCCCGATGGCACCACCACCTACAAAGTCCGCACCGAGACCGAAACCTCCTCCAAAGCCAAAATTGAAGCGGTCGCGCTCTTCAACGCGGGCGATGCCGATGCCATTCTGCTGAACTGCTCGGGCTCCACCGGCATCTCCCTCCACGCCTCCGAAAAGTTTGCCGACCAGCGTCCCCGGCACATGATTGTCGCCCAGGCGGAGCGGGATATCAATGTCTTCATGCAGATGCTGGGCCGGATTCACCGCACCGGGCAGGTGGAACTGCCCAGCTACACCCTGCTGATGGGTGACTTGCCCGCCGAAAAACGACCGGGGGCCATTCTGTGCCGCAAGATGGCCAGCCTCAATGCCAACACCACCGCATCCAGAGAGACCGACATCTCCATCAGCAATGTCGTAGATTTCATGAATGCCTATGGGGAGCAGGTGGTGAGCGAGCTACTGAGCGATGACATGGAACTCAACGCTCAACTGGACTTCCCCACCCTCAAAGCCCAAAACGATGGCTCTGAAGTCGCCCTGATTAAGCGGGTGACAGGAGCGATTCCACTGCTACCGATTGAGCAGCAGGAAGCGGTCTATGACCTGATTGAATCCGAGTACAAAGAACTGGTGGATCAGGCCCGTGCCATGGGCGAGAGCATCCTGGAGGCAGACCAACTCGACCTCGATGCCCGCACCACGGCGCGGATGGAGGTGATTCCTGACGACAGCCCGGCGAAGACGGAATTCACCGGGCCAGTATATCTGGAGATGGTCGATGCCAAGAGTGCCAGCAAACCGCTGACCCAGCTCCAGGCCGTGAATGTGCTGCGGGAGGGACTGGGGTTGGAGGCGGTGAAATCATTGGATGACCATGACCCGGAAGTGCTGGAGACTCCGTCAAAGCAGCGGGCCAATGAGGCGATCGCCACCCTTACCGAAGCCACTGAAAAATATCGCACGGCTGTCCTGGCCACCAAGAAGGAAGAGTCGGCTGCGGCTAAGTTCAGCGATCGCCTCGACAAACAATTTGACCAGGTCTCCTCCACCCTTGAGCAATTCCCCAGTGGCACCCCGGTTCGCATTGTTTCCGGCACCACCCAGAGTGTCTTCTACGGCGTAGTGTCCAACATCGATCAGAAGGTTCGCCCCGGCAGCCCTGCTGCGCCCAACAACTGGAAGATGCGCCTGCTGGTCGCGGACTCCGCCCGGCAGATCACCGTGCCCCTCTCAAAGCTCAATAGCTGGCGAGAAGGGGCGGTGAATATCACACCTCAAGCCCAGGACTGGTTTGGCAACGACGTTTACAGCCTCTTCGATAAGTTTCAGCAGAGCGGTCGGGTGGAGCGGCAGATTTTTACCGGCAACATTATCAAAGCCTTCGAGAAGTACCCCAAAGGCAAGTTAGTGAACTTCACCGACCATCAGGGCCAGGTGCGCCAGGGGCTGGTGATGCCCAAAGAATTTGATATCCGTGAGGAGCTGGATAAAGAGCCGGTTGCCTTTAAGCAGGGCTACCAGGTCAAGGCGTTTCTCACCGATCTGACCAGTCGCCGGGGCGCAGTGAAGACCCTCGACGAACTGCTAATTCTCAAGGCCCAGGCCAATGGCGACAGCTTTGTCTTGCAGGCTCCCAAGGCCAAAGAATCGGGGGCGAAATACTTCCTCGATGAAGCCCTAATTGCTTCGGTGGGCAACGATTTTCATTCCGTGGCGGATCGCATGGAGGTGGTGGTGCCTCCCGAACGGCTGGAGCAAACCCTCACGGTGCTGATGAACCAGCGCCAGTATACCCTAGCCGCCTTCGACCACAAGGATATCGCCCGTGATTATCTGGGCATTCAGCTCCCCAAACTGGAAGTGATTGACGCGGCGACACCTGCCCCTACTCCTGTTCGGGAACCTCAGCCCCTGCTGCCGCCGCTTTCTCCAGTCTCAACCCAGCCCACCCCTTCTGCTGGCGGAATTCTCCCACCCAAACAGCAGCAGGGCCAAATCGAAAAGCGGATCGCCAACTTCCTGGAGAAAGCTGGGATTCGAGAAGTGGTCACCGTAGGCGAAGACTACCACCTCAAAATCGAGAATGAGCCCTATATTCCTTTGGTGGTGGAGCGGCAGCTCGATGAGCTGTACCTGACCCACTACCTGGAGCAAAACGGCGACACTTTTATCGACACCGAAATGGTGTTTAAGATTCAAGGGAACGGGCAACTTCGGTTCAAGGAAATCGCTACCCAAGACCCGATTCGAGGGGGAGAGCTGAGAGCCCCGGATCGGCTCTTTGCCCAAACCTTCTCCCGCAATATCCAGCATCAGGGCTTTGCTGAGGCAGCAAAGCAGCAACTTCAGGCTCAGTTAGTTCAATCTCAGGAACTCCCGGTTCGCTCATTTCTAAGGTGGTTCGTCAGATACGGGCCCCAGCAGGGTGTAAATACTTACCGGGAAGTTGAGAGCCTTTAAGATCTGCTGCTGTAAAGGCGTCAGCTCCGTCAGATGGGCATAGGTCTGCCCTCGTGCATTCACCATGACTAGAGTAATGTCGCGAAAACTGGCCAACAGTAATTCGGCTGTCGGACGTGCCGTCGCCCGCTTGGGATTACCGATATATAGCCCTGAGAGGGTTTCTTGGTGACCAGCTAAGGCTTGACGCATCTGAAACTCCACCAGCGTTAACAGCCGCAACCCCATCGAGAGTAAGCGAATTAATCCCTTGATATGGTCTTCACGCTGTAAGTACATCGGGGAGAGGGAGAGGGGATGCCCTTTGAGTCGGCTAAAGCTGTGCTCCACCAGATATTCTTGGCGGTAGACCGTCACGGCTTGAGGCAACGATAATGCCGCTGCGGGATGATTGGTGACATAGACCCGCCAGCCCAAGGTTTGCATCTGCTGGTTGATGGCCTCAGTTTCTAGGGTGCCATTCACCTGGAATCGACGGTGCTCCACCATCCGAGCCGGGCGGTCCCGGTAGCGACGCACAGCGTGTTGCTCCACCTGTTGTGAGTAGGTGAGTTGAACGTAGGCCTTGACCCGGTAGCGGGTGAGAATCGCCTCGGCGGCTTGCGCTAAGGCGACCTCATCGGGAAAGGCTTTCTGGCCGCGCCCCGATTGGTTGAGCGCCGCTAGGCCGTCTGGGCGTGCTCAAGTCGAGCTTGGAAGGCCTGCTGGGCGGATTGAGCATAAGCCAAGGAGTACACGACCAATTGCCGCTCTGACCACGTCCAGGTGTGTCCGTCCCATTCTCCTGTGCGGGTCTGGGTCTGCTCATAGCCTCGGGCAATCAGCGCGGTGTGACCGTCGGCATAGTCGTAGTGAATCTCCTGCAACTCAACGGCCCCTTGCTCCACTGGGTCTAGGTAGGCCTGCATCGCCTCCGCCTTGAGTTGAGTCCCACCGAGCGGACAGAGATAGTAATCGCCTGTGGCCTGGAGAAAGCAACGGGTCGCTAGACTGGCCATCTTGCTGTCACCCACGTAGAGCAACCCAGACTGACTGAGGGTCTGACGCACCTGCCCGATGGCCGGAATGTAGAGCGGGTCGTCGGCGCGCTGCCCGGAGACAATCTCGGTCGCTATCGGTAGCCCCAGCGGATCTAGCGTCGCCAGCATCAGCTTCAGTTGGGGCAGGTCGGGGCGATGGTCTTTGCTATGGCCATATTGGAACAGCCCTGACTCATTGACCGTCCAATCCCCGCTGACGCTGGTACTATCCAGACGCAGCCGTTTGGGGTGCAGGTCATACACCTGAATCTGACGCTGATTCAACGCCGGTTCAAACAACGCCCATTGGGCATCATCACTGAGATATCGCAACACGCTTTCTAGGCGGTCGTCACTCAGGTCAAGGGCGCGAACCGGTTGCTGCAAGCCCTGTTGCAAGGTTTCCTGATGTCGCTCTACCCAGGCCTGCACGGGGTTTAACCGGTGATCCGCTTGGGACAAAATGTGGCTCAGCCAAACTATCACCACATGGCCTAAGCTGAGCCCCTGCCAGTTCCCATGGGTCGGAAAGTAGTCGTCGAGCAGGGGTTGCACGTCCATCCGCTGCAGTTGGGCCAGCAACAGGGGAATATCGTCAACCCGTTCGGTGATAACGGTTAGGGAGGTATCCATAGCCCAAACCTAACCCAATTGGCTGACCTCATTTAAAAATGAGCGAACCGTGAGCAGGAAGATGTGACTTCTACGGTTCAACCCGCACCTGCTGCCAGTGAGCCTAGCTCCCTGAAGCCAGAGATCAAAGCCTACCTCGATCTGAAAGCGCAGTATCCAGAGGGTTTGCTTCTAACTAGAACCGCCGATGGCCGGTTTTACGAAGCGTTTATGGCCGATGCCAGAGTACTGGCGGAGAAAACGGAGGTCATTCTCACCAGCACGGATTCCGGCAGCCCGGAGTTGGGCCGGGTTCCTGTGACGGGCTTTCCGGTTCATGCCAAAGACCGCTATCTCGCATGGCTGCGGCAGAGCATCTCGGTGGTGATGGTCGATGGCTCAGAGGCCATTGAGGTGCATCCTCAGAGCGAACATCCAGAGAATCCAGTGGCGGGTCCGGTTAGTCAGGCCCGTGAAGCACCCGCGTTTCCTGACGAGTCAATCAGTCCAGCGTTCGCCCTGGCCCCTGAAATACCACTGACCGCAGAAGAACAGCCGAGTCTGTTTTTTCTGGAAACCTTTGAAGGGACAGCCCAACCTCCAACCCATCTCGTTCAGGGCGATCCGGCCTGGAACCAGACTGCCGAGCCTCTACCCTCCACCGAAAAGCCGGTTGAGGCTCCTTCTTTAGTCGTCGAGGAAACCCGATCACCCCCACCAACCACGGCCCAGCCCACCATCGACGACCTGCGGCAGTGGTATCGCCATGCTCGCGATGTTGGCCGGTCGGAGAAGCATCTGAAGCAAATCGAGGTAATCAGCCGGGGCGCAATGGCAGGACAGGCGCTGGGCGATCGCGACCTCCAGGCCATGACCCACGATCAAGCTGCCTGGCAGACTCAGATCACCACCGTCACGGAGCAGGCCCGCTCCATTCTCAATCTCGTCGGTACACAGGACAGCGAAGGCCAACACTTCAGCGGCAAAACGTACCAGATCCACGGCAGCGACCACCACCTCAGCATCGCGGCTGCCGGTCGAGGGGATCTTCTGAACCTAGAGCAGGGACAAATCACCCTCGCCAAAATAACCCACGCCGATGCCCAAAGGTTTCAGACCTTTGCCGAACTGATTCAAAGCCGTGCGTTGATTGTTCAAACCGCTCAACGGCAACCCGCTGGTTTAGAACCCTAACCTTTCCCTATCCGGTGATGGCCATGGCCCTTCCCCAAAATGCGGACGTCTGGGCGACGGTGCAGTGGTTAGCGGCGCGAAAACTCCCCGCACTGCCTGTTGCCCCAGTTCAAGACCCCTATCGCTATCCCCGCATCGTGGCGGCAAAACCGCAGCGGGGTATCTACGATCATGTTGAGTGCTACTGGCAGGACGGGCAGCTTCGACCCAAACCTCTGTTCACGGGCAAAAACCCGTCCTACCTGGATGGGCATGGCATTCCTCATCTGGTTTACCACCACCGCTACCAGAACCGGCTGCCGACCCAGCAGGAACTGCATCAGTGGTTTGCCCATCCTCAAACCGGGGTGGGTTCTCTGGGAGGACACCAGGGTCTGGCCTGGATTGATTTCGATACCAAGGGTTTTGAGTCACCCGAATCGTGTGATCAGGCGATCGCCCAGTGGCTAAATCAGCATCCTCGCCTCAAAGACACCTTTACCGAGCGCACCCACAGCGGCGGCTGGCGATTTGCCGTCAAGCTGCAAACCTCGCCAGGCTTTACCAATTTTGCGTTAACACCGGGCGGAGAACACGTTGGCGAGGTGCTGGGAGCTGGTCGTTTCACCGTTCTGGCTCCCACGGTTGGCCCCGGCGGGAATCCTTACCTATCCGTTCAGCGAGTTGAGCCAGTCGAAATTGGGAATCTGTCTGAAATCGGTCTCTTCAGTTCGTCCTCTCGTCAGGCAGAACAGCGACCCACCGGCTACCAACCTAAGCCTACCCTGCCACCTCTGCAGACCACTTCCGGGCAGGGAGCCATTCATCTTGTTGACCTGGTAACCTCCAGGGTTCGCGACATCCTGAATGGGCAAGACCTGTACCAAGATGAGTCGATGTCGCTGGTGGTCGCGGCCCGAGAACTTTACGGCAGCGAGAACTGGGCTTTTGCCAACAGAGTTCCGTTGAGGGGCGATGGCCCTACCGGGCCGGTCTCCGACCAACGCGCTGAAGCGTTAATTCACCGCGTCGGTGATGCCTTTGGCTATGACGACGAAAAGCTCCGCCGCTGCCTGGCGTTGGTTAATCCTGAAACCTGTCAGCCCGCTAGCGTCTATCGTGGCGATGATACCGCTCTGTGGAAGCGGGTACGACGGTTAGATCGGGGCATTTTTGAGGCTCGTTGCCCAATGAGCACTCAGGCAGAGATTGCCAAACAGATCGAGGCTTATCGGCAATTGTCCGCCCCAAGTTCAAATCCTTCCGACTCGCAGAATCCGACGCTCATCCACCTCCGGGACTGGTACCGAATTGCCAGAGCCATGGAGGCCCCTGAGAGCACCTTGGAGGCGATCAAGACCATTGGCCAGCGAGTGGCTGAGGGCAAACCGATGCTTCGCAAGCACCAAGAGTTAATGCAGCAGCAGGTTCAACGCTACTGGCAGTAGGTGGATACCGTGATTCAACAGGCTGG
The DNA here is from genome assembly GCF_000309385.1 of Nodosilinea nodulosa PCC 7104. Taxonomy (GTDB): domain Bacteria; phylum Cyanobacteriota; class Cyanobacteriia; order Phormidesmidales; family Phormidesmidaceae; genus Nodosilinea; species Nodosilinea nodulosa. The sequence goes on along the minus strand of NZ_JH976538.1, from coordinate 483,849 downwards.
ACGAATCCTGAAGGAGCTTGGCCAGAAAAATGCAACTGGAGTAGCCTTTTCCGGACAAACCTACCGAATTGAACAAGACTTTGAAGAAAACTTACAAGTTTCTGCGCATCGGCGAGGGCTAATTCTTACACTGGAAGAAGGCAGTATCCAGTCTTGTCAGCTAAGCCAAATAGATTTCAATCGCTTTGGAGGGTTTATCCAAAACTTGCCTAAGCAAGTTGCCAAAACTCCACAGCTAGAGCTGTTTTAACCAAACGCTCTTATTAGCAAAATATTTTTAGAATACAGCACGGCTAGGCATCAACTTGCACGGCCTTGTGACGGCGTTGTTTCAGTTCATAGAGCGCCAGTAGTCCCACCCCCACCAGCAGTGGCAAAAAATAATAGACCACTCGATAAATCAGCAAAGCCCCCAATAGCCGATCAGAGGCAATGGGTGGTGAAATCAGCAAAATCAGAACCGTTTCAAACACGCCCAAGCCTCCAGGAACGTTGCTGAGAATGCCTGCAATTTGGGCCAGCAGGTAACTGCCAAAGAAGATGAAAAAGGTTAATTCGGGGTGCGCGGGCAGCAAGACATAGAGCACTGCTGCCGCCAATGCCCAATCGCAGGAGGTGACAAAAATCTGTGCCAGGGAAAGCTTGAGCTGCATGTGGGGCAGTGCCCAGCCTCTGATTTTGAGCGATCGCCGACTGATGCTGCTGAGAAAAAGATAGGCTGCAATGAGTGCTAGAAACAGCAGGCCTAGGGGATGCATCGTGTGAAAGGGTAAGCGAAGGATGCGTGGCACCGCCAGAGGTTCTACCGTAAACACCAGCCCCCCAACAGCAAATAGGCCAATCCAAAAACTGAGATTGCAAAAAGCGATGATTTGGGCAATTTTACCGGGGGTGACTCCCCAGACAGCATAGAAGCGATAACGGATGGCGCTGCCGCTAAGCAGGGCAAACCCGACGCTGTTGCTAATGGCATAGCTAATCACCGCTACCAAGGCAGTCTTGTTGTAAGGCAGGGGATGGCGGATAAACCTTGCCGCCAGAGCCTCGTAGCCAGTCAGAAAGCCGTAATTGATCATCATCAGGATGATCGATAGCACCAAGGCCCAAGGGGGAATGGCCACAATGCTGTTGAGAATGCTTTGGGGTGGATACTTGCGAATTTCGCTGGTAATCGCCCAGATGGAGATGGCAAACAAGCCGATGCTCAATAGAATCGGCACGACCTGGGAAAGGCGTTTAAGGGCACCTGTCAGCGCCGTGCTGAGAAACTGAGCGCCAAAGTAGTCTTGCAGGCGATCGCCCGAATCGGCCCGCACCAGAGCCACCACCACATCCGGCAAATCCGCTAGGCGTGAATAGACCAAGTAGCGCGGTTCCCAACGGGGGTGAAACTTATCCTTGTAGGCCCGCAGACCCTGCACGTTGTAGACCTGATTCAGGTGGTCGTAGAGGTAATGGACTCCCTTTTCTAACCGAGGTGCTTCGGGGTTTTCGCCTACCCCAGAAAATACCACTAGGGCGTGTTTTAAAACTCTTTGGCAGAATGGAAGTAGTACGAATAAACTCTTGAACTGCGATGATTCTTCCACCTCAACCCGCCCCTCGTCGGGGTGAAATGAGCGAAAACCAATGGAACCAGATTGAACCCCTGCTGCCACCGCAAAAACCTCCCACGGGCTGCCCAGCCAAAGACCATCGCCTGATCATCAATGGCATCCTGTGGATTTTTGCGCACGGGTGCGCCATGGCGAGACTTGCCGGAGTGCTATGGGGCTTGGTCAACCGTTGCCGGGCGGTTTTATCACTGGCGCAAGATTGGCCTATGGCAACAGGTGCTCACAGGCCTCCAAGCGAAGGCCGATGCCGAGGGCAAGCTCAATTGGGATATTCATTTTGTCGATGGCAGTGTCATCCGTGCCCACCAGCATGCCGCTGGGGCAAAAAGGGGGCCTAGAGCCCGATTCGGACCTCTCTGCGGTTCAACAGGTGCAAATCCGAGAC
>NZ_JH976538.1:251331-481748 GCF_000309385.1 Nodosilinea nodulosa PCC 7104 | reverse complement strand
CCAGCTCACCTAGGGTGCTTTTGAGCTTACGTTCTTTGCCGGTCTGCGTACCGCTGACTGAACCGATAAAAAAAGCCCCACTTCTGGACTCACATGGGCTTGGATCTGCTCTCGTACCCTCAACTCAATCGCTTCGAGGGTCTGCAGCGACGCTGGGTCACTGTCTTCGTAGAGGATATTAGCGATAGCATCGAGATGCGGTTGCAGCTGGGCTTTTTGCTCCGGGGTCATGGTCGCTACCAGATGTCACGATAGCTACATACTCCACGCTTTCGCTTAATTCTGCAAACCTGACATGCTCCCTTTCCAGCTCGGCTTTCATGTTGATTTCGTAGTCGTGCTGAGCATCCTGGCGATCGATAGAGGCCTGCCGGTTCTGACTCATCATAATGATGGGAGCCGCATAAGCCGCCTGAAACGACAGCATTAGATTGAGCAGGATAAAGGGATAGGGGTCCCAGTGTTTGATAAAAGCGGCTACGTTGAGGCCCACCCAACAGGCGAGCAAAATGCTCTGGATAATGATGAAGGGCCACGACCCCATGACGGCAGCCACTTTGTCAGAGATGCGATCGCCCATAGTCAGCCGAGGGCGCAGAGGCTGCTGAGCCGGGTTTCGCTGTCGCAGGTCTTGCAGTAGCTGATATTCTTCTCGACTAACATTGGCGTGCACAGGAGTTTTGGGGTTGGATACAGTCATTGCAATATATTGGGGATAGGACAGATGGTCTCAATTAAATATGCCTACCACTATGGCAGGGTTAGATGTTAAAACTGTGGAGAATCGACGGCGTTTAGACGTGTTTAAGATCTACCCAATTGGCATCCTGTTGACATCCAACTGCAAAAAATTATCTCTATATTAATTAGAAACTTTCGGTCCAAAAAATGCTTCGCTAGCGCTGATAATTTTATCTTTTGGAGAAATGCCATGAACGCCACATGGAAAAACACTGTTCTTGGCAGTATTGTCGATAGGCCTAGGTAGTGCAATTTATCTACAGGGCGGTTTGAGGCAAGTTAGCTTGATCGCTAATGAGCTCACCGTCCTGCACTCGAATGACTCGTCTGGCCTGGTCGCTGACCTCGGGCTCGTGGGTGACGATGACGATCGTAATGCCCTGGCGGTTGAGATCGGTCATCAGCGCCATGGTTTCTTCGGTGGTTTTTGTGTCTAGCGCGCCGGTTGGCTCATCGGCTAGCAGCAAGCTGGGTTGATTGACCAGGGCGCGGGCGATGGCAACCCGCTGCTGCTGCCCGCCAGAGAGTTGACGTGGGCGATTGGCCATGCGATCGCCCAGCCCGATCTGCACTAGCAAGGCCTCGGCCCGCTGCTGGCGATCGGGTTTTGGGATGCCAGCATAGACCATGGGCAGCATCACATTTTCCAGGGCGCTGAGCCGGGGCAGCAGGTTGAACTGCTGAAAGACAAAGCCAATTTGCCCGTTGCGCACATCGGCCAGATCGTCGTCGGGGAGTTGGGTAATGTCTTGCCCGGCCAGCTGGTAGTAGCCCAGGCTGGGGCGATCGAGGCAGCCCAAAATGTTCATCAGGGTAGACTTGCCTGACCCAGAGGAGCCAACAATGGCGACATAGTCTCCCTGGTCAATATCCAGATCGATGCCCCTGAGGATCTCGATTTCGCTCGTGCCCAGACGGTAGGACTTATGAATATTTCTCAGCACCATCAGCATGGCTCTACTCCGTATGCAGGGCGGTAATAGGATCGAGGTGGGCGGCTTGACGAGCTGGCACCACCCCAAAGAACAGCCCAATGGCCAAACAGATGCCAAAGGAGAGCAGGATAGTGCCAGTGGCGACATGGGCTGGCCAGCCCAGCACCCCGCCCACCAGGGCCGATATGCCCAGCCCCAGGGCGATGCCGATGCCGCCGCCGGTAACGGCCAGGACTAACGCTTCAATCAAAAACTGCCAGAGAATATCGTGCGATCGCGCTCCGATCGCCTTGCGAACGCCAATTTCGCGGGTTCGCTCCCGCACCGATACCAGCATCATGTTCATGATGCCGATGCCGCCCACCACCAATGAAATAGCCGCCGAGCCCGCCAACAGCGCCGTGAACGTGCCCGCTACGCTGTTGGCGGCGTTGACCAGGTCGGCCTGGTTGCGAATGATAAAGTCGTCGCCGCTGGAGGGGACGATTTTATGGCGCAGCCGCAGCAGGTTGGTGATCTGAAACTGGGCCGCATCCATCTGATCGGGGCTTTTAGCCGACACTAAAATGGAGTTCAACGCAATGCCGCTGATGGCGTTGATGCCGACGATGCGGCTGGCCATGGTGGTCAGCGGCATGAGCACCTCATCATCCTGGTCGCGCGCCTGATTGGCCCCTTTGTATTCCAGGGTGCCAATCACCACAAAATCTTCTCCCCGAATGCGCAGGCTTTGCCCCAGGGCGCTTTGGGGCGTAAGGCCCAGGTTGCTGACCACGGTTTGCCCCAGCACCGCCACCCGAGCCGCCTGATCTAAATCAGCCTGGTTAAAGAAGCGGCCCGTCAGGGGCAGAAAGTCAGCCACGGGCACGTACTGGGGGGTGGTGCCCTGCACGGTGGTGTTGGTGTTGAAGCTTTGCCACACCACCTGCGATCGGCTGCTCAGCACCGGGGCCACGCCTGCCACCGCCGCACTGGTGGCTGCGATGGCTTTGGCGTCGTCCCAGGTTAGGGTGGTGGCCGAGCCCGCCCCCTGGGAGGCCGGGCCGCCAAAATTGGCCGTGCCGCTTTGTACGAACAGCAGGTTCGAGCCCAGTGATTGGAGCTGCTTATCGGTTTGCGCCTGGGCTCCCTGGCCAATGGTGACCATGACAATGACCGCCGCAATGCCGATAATTACCCCCAGCATGGTCAAGACCGACCGGACCTTGTTGGCCAACAGTGACGACCAGGCCAAGCCAACCGTTTCGGCAATATTTAAGCGGCGCTGTCGCCGCCTAAGACCTGGTTTGGCTGATGGTGGAGATTTAACTCGTCCTGTGCGGCTGGGCGCGCCCATGGTTTAACTCCGTTGGTGAGCAGGGCGGCCGCTACCGCCGCCGAAGGCGGGTGGCTTCACGGGCTGACCGTTGGGCTGGCGCTGGCCGGGGAAGGTGATAAACACGCGATCGCCCTCCTTCAGCCCGCTCAAGACCTCGGTTTGGGTGCCGACGGTGGCCCCAATGGTAATCGGCTGGATCGCCGGATCGCCCTGGCCCTGCTGGAGGTAGACCCCAGCCCCATTGGCCTGGCTGACTACGGCGGTGGTGGGCACCAACAGCGCCCCTTTGTGTTCCCCCACCAAGAAGCTAGCGGTGAGGTTCATGCCCGACTTGAGCTGGTGCTTTTCGTCATCGAGAATTTTGATCCGCACCTGAAAACTGGTCACGTTTTGCACCACGACAGCTTCTGGGGCAACCAGCCGCACCTCGCCCTTAAACGTAACACCGGGGTAGGCGTCAACCTGCAACTCAACGGGCTGGCCGGTGTGGATATTGCGGATATCGCTCTCTGAAACGCTGACCAGCGCTTCCAAATCATCGGCCAAAGAGAGGATGGAGGATGAGGTGGCTGACGTGGTGGCGCTGGCGGAGGTGGTTGGGGTGACAAACGCCCCCACATCCGCATATTTTTGCGTGACCATGCCTGCGAATGGGGCGCGAATGACCGTGTCATTGAGCTGGGTCTGAATTGTTTCTAAGCTGCCTTGGGCCTGCTGCACCTGGGCGCGGGCGGCATCAATATCGTCTGGAAGATAGCCCGCCTGCTGGAGGCTGAGCGCCTGCTCCAGCGCGCCGATGTTGGCCTGAGCCGCCTTGTATTGCGACAAACTGATGTCGTAGTCATTGCGAGAAATGGCCCCACTCTTGTAGAGCTGGCTGTTGCTCTCGTAGGTGGAGCGAGCCGCAATTAGCTGATCTTGGGCCTGCTGGAGATTTTGAGCGGCCTGCTGAATGGCCTGGGGGCGGTTTCCTGCCTTGAGTTTGCGCAGATTGGCCTGGGCCGCCGCCAGATTGCCCTGCGCCTGCATAAGCTGTCCCCGCAGATCGCCATCATCCATCTGGGCTAGCACCTGCCCCGCCTTGACCCGGCTGCCCTGATCGACGTAAAGATGAACTAGGCGGCCCGCCTGTTTGGGGCTGATATTGACGGGGGTAATGGGCTGAACGGTCCCGGAGGCCGAGACGTTAATCGTGATGTCTTGACGCACCACAGCAGCGGTCTGAGTCTGGAGGGTTGTCTGGGCAGATTGCTGCTGGGTATGCCGCCAATATAGCCAACCGCCCGTGCCCCCCGCCGACAGTAAAAGTAGGCTAAGTATGAGCCAAATGGCCGGGGGGCCGTTTTTCCTAAACAGTACGCCGCTCACGAGAAAAGCCTTGCATGGGTTCAGCAGAATAGGGTCAGCGAAGCGATGACAAAATTTGGAGCGGTCCTGGGGTGAACCAACCAGATGGGGCGGCACCTGGCCGACAGTCCCAGCACTTTCCAGCCCCCCTAGGGCAAGCGGTAGCTGTTGCTATCGGGGGCAACAGAGCGGAGCTGCAATCGCACCCCATTGAGATAACCGCCATCCTGCGCCGTGTTGGCTGGCACATAGCGGCCTTGAATAGCCGCTGCAACGAGGCTGTGAGCATCGACCTTGTTCTGGGCATAGGCATTTTCGAACTGTCCGTAGCTCGGGATGCCCTGGTCCTGGAGACCACCCTCGTAGGCCAGGTTGACCAGCTGAAACGGAGTTAGGTTTTGGGTTAGCGCCACCGTTGTGGTGCCACCAGGTGCAGATGGAGCTGGGGTCTGGGCGTGGGCCACCATCGGAGCGGTGGCAACGACCATCAGAGATGCTAAACCTGCCAAAATTTTATCCATGGATGTACCTCTTTGAGGTGATTTGAGGTGATGAGAAGCGAACATCTCTGTTATAGATAAACGCTATGGCGATCCTGTCGCCATGCTGTGTCAAGGGGGTAGCAGGGTCGGTTGCAACCTCCGATCTAAGCTGCTTTTAACCAAAGTCACGATTGAGTAGCCTAAGGTAGACTCTGTGACCGAAGCTAAGCAGTCGTTTTAGCTATCTCCGACGACTTTTATGGGCAGTTGGCCTATGCTTCAAAGTCTCATCTCCTTTAGTGTTGGCACCCTGGCGGCGCTGTTTCCCATTGCGAATCCGGTGGGTGCAATTCCCATTTTTTATAGTCTGACGGCGACCGACACCCAGCGCTACCGCCTGAAGCAGGCCCAAAAGACGGCGCTTAACGTCGTCCTGGTGCTGGTCGTCTTTTTTCTGGGCGGTAAGCTGATTCTCAATTTCTTTGGCCTCTCGCTGCCGGTGTTGCGCATTGCAGGCGGTCTCATTGTGGGCCATACCGCTTGGGAAATGGTGACGGCTCGCCAGCGCATTACCGCCTCGGAACACAAAGCCGCCACAGATCAGGCGGATATCTCCTTTACGCCGATGGCCGTGCCCATGATCAGCGGGCCGGGAGCCATTGGCGTGGTGATTGGTCTATCCACCAAAGCGACTCAGTGGAGTGACTACGCTGGTTGTGTGCTGGGGGTCGTGGGTTTAGGGATTGTGCTGTACCTTTGCCTGAGGTTGGGGGAGCCGCTGATTGAGCGGCTAGGAGAAACCGGGATGGGCGCGCTCAACCGCATACTGGGGTTTTTGATTTTGGCGATCGCCGTTCAACTGATTGCCGATGGCGTTCTGGCCCTGCTACCAGCCTCCCCTTGAAGAAGAAATACAGCAAATGCTGTCGCCAAGAGTATGGTCTTAGCGACAGCAATGAGCTGCGGTCTGCACCCAGATTGGTTAGCTGTTAACGAGGGCAGTCCAGGTTCGATGACCGATGATGCCATCTGGGGTCAAGTGATGATTTCGCTGGAAGGTTTTCACCGCTTGCTGAGTATTTCGGCCATATACACCATCAATGCTGGCAGTATAGAGTTTCTCCTGTTCTAGCTTGGCCTGAACATCCTTAACCACCTGGCCATGGCTACCTACTCTGAGGATTGGAGCGGTTTGAGGTGAGTAATGGCTCAAGGAAGCCATGGCTTCTGTCGTCGGTGAAACCGCTGGCCTAGCGCTTTGCACAGGCGCAGCCATAGGATGGGTTTGCATAGGTGCAGCCATAGGATGGGTCTGCGTAGGTGCGGCCATAGTGGGCATAGCCGTATGGTTGGGCAGAGCGGCTGCCCTGGCGGCAACCCCACCGGCCAAAACTGTAGCTGTGGAGGCTAGCCCCAGTAGGGGTAGGGTTAACCAGCGAGCGGCACGATTTGGATGATTCATGATGGACTTTCTCCAAATAACAAGGGTGGGATAACAAGGGTGGGATTCCAAGAGCCCATAGGTCCTATTGCATTGCCTACGACGGAGACAATCGATAATGATTGCCTGCCAAATGCGGCGAAGCAGGATAGGTTGCGCTAGAGACCACCGAAGGGATGTAGGGCTCTTAAAATCTTGATTGTCACCTTAGGCTGTGGGTATGCCAATGCCATGTCAGCTGTGTGTCTAACCGTATTTTTTGCCTGTGGAAAACCTCAGACTTCAGACTGCTCCCTATTTACAAGGTCCTTTTTTTCAGCAACTGTAGAAACTCGTGGAGGCTGAACAGCACTAGAGCTACCGCCAGCGGCAAAAAGTAATAAACGCCCCGATAGGCCAACAGCGACGCCAGTACCGCCGGGGGAGAAAGTTGCCCCGCCAGCAGCAAAATCACCACGGTTTCAAACACCCCCAAGCCGCCGGGCACATTGCTTAATACGCCTGCCGCCATCGCCAGCAGGTAGATCTTCAAAAAGCCCAGATAGGTTATTTCCGCTGCCTGGGGCAACAGACTGTAGAGGGTCGCTGCCGCTAGACTCCAATCGAGGCTAGAGACCGCAATTTGAGCCAGAGCAATGCCGGGTTGGGGAAATTGCAGCCGCTGCTGGCGAATCGTTAACCCCTGGCGCAGGGTAGCGCTGCCAACGATATATAGGGCGATTAACGCGAGAAAGATCAGACCCAGCCCAGCGGTAGAGCGAAAGGGCAGATGCAGCTGGGCCGGAATCTCAAACGGGGCCAGCAGAAACGCGCCGCCACCCACGGCCAGCAGCCCCAGCCAAAAACTGATATTGGTGAAGGCAATCACCTGGGCGATCGCGATCGCAGGAATTCCCCAGCTTGCGTAGAACCGATAGCGAATAGCGCTGCCTGTGACCAGGGAAAAGCCCAGGGTATTGCTAAAGGCACAGCTAATAAAAGCAGTCAGGGCAATTTTGGGGTAGGCCAGCGGCTGCCGCAGATGGAGAAACCCCAACGCGTCGTACCCCGTCATGGCCAGATAGCCCAGCCCGGCAAAGGCGATCGCTCGTCTTACTTGGGCGGGGGGCAGCGATTGTAAGCCATCGACAATATCCTGCACCTGATAATCTCGAAGCTGATAGCTGACCACAACCGCTGCGATCGCCAATAAAACCAGCCCAATCAATGGAGCCAAATACCGCTGGTGCTTTGGGTTCATGGTGGGCTGGCTGCAACTCGATTGGGAGGGTATTTCAATGGGCTACTTTGTGAAAGCGGTGTACTGGAATTCTGGGGAGAGCCGCGATCGCCTGTTTGTCAATGGTGAGTTCGACCGTATACTCCTGCATGTGCTGGATCGCCGAGATCGGCACCGTAATATCCTGCTGTCCCCAGAGGTGTCCCTTTTTCAGCACCAGATGGGTGATATGCCCGCTGGTGGGGTCCACCATAAATTCATCCACCTGCCCGACGGCTCCATCAGTGGCGCAAACCTCAGCGCCTCGACACACCGCCATCTCGCCCGGTGGAATCTGCTCCTCTTCAACAGGTACATAAGGAGACTCAACATCGGGCGTGACATAGGGCCAGAGCATGTAAGCTTCTCGATTGTCTAGCCATAGCCCCTGAGATGATATCGGTCGATCAAGACCGACAAAATTGGGGTCATAGAGGGTATTCTCAATGTATTGAGTTTTGACAAACTCATCCATCGTCAAGACTTCAGTGCGAGAGCACCGTAGATGAATAGTATCAGGTGTGGTCTCTATAACTTGCTCAAAGGGCACAATCCGGCTGGTATCACCCAGCCAATGGCTGTTGCCGATCACCACATGGGTGACGGCCTGGCTCATCGGATTAATCAAGACATGGCTAGATTTGCCGCAGTAGCCGTCGGTACATTGCACCTTGGCTCCAATAGGGATATCCATAATCTTATTTCCTTTCGTAGATGGGTTGGCCTTAGTAGTGCAGAAAACTTTTTTGCGTCTCATAATGGACTGGCTAGGCGGTCGAAATAGCGGCTGAAATCCATTACTTTCGTTCGCTTCGTCGAGAAATTTCAAATCCGCTGTCTCGTTGAGAATCCTTTATTCATAGGGGTTTCAGGAGTTTTCTGCACCACTAGGTGAGTTGGCTCAAGAGAGCTGGTCTATTACCGTTTGAAATCTCAAGACAGAACGGCAGGAGAGCTAAACCAAATTCAAATCTAGACGTGGAGTTTTTCCTGGGGGAGAACTACAGATCCCGAGCTGGACTTGGCATATCAGGTTTCAAGGGGCGCAACTGCGATCGCACCGCATTGACTTACTAGCCATCTTGGGCTGTGTGAGCAGAGATACACCTGCCTTTGGCTGCCGCTGGAGCCGCTACGATCAGCCTTAAAAAAGCCAAACCTGCTAATATTTTGCCTTTTACTTCGATATCGCTTCAGGATGAATAGCTCGATTTTAGAGAACGTGGGCGGCAGTCCGGTGTTTAGCCGATGTCAGAGCGTTTTTCTAAGCTGAGAGTATATTTCTATCGACACTTCATAAGATGACAGTTTGACATGTCATAACCGTGCCAGAATTGTGTCCTTACCAATACATAAAGCCCTAGAACGTGGAGCCAACAGGGACAAGTAGCGTCGCCGCCGTCAGGCCAATAAGCACGTACTGTTTAGCCGATAATTTTTGAGCTTTCATTGGGGAAACATCCTTTTCGGTGTCGTGAACATTGCAAAAATATGTCCGTGGGAGATGAAATAGGTTGTCACGGCATTGCCATCGAAATGGCATGGCTTAAATCTAAGCTGGCAGATAAATATTGGAGATGAACGATGGATCTACCGCCATCTCAAACGCAATATCGGCTCGTGGTTCCCCCGCAGGTCTGGCGAGAATTCTTTGAGCAATTTACTTCAGACTATCGGGGCCGATTAATCACCCTCAAAATCTTAGATCAGCAAATGGGCGATTTCGAGGTGTTGAGTCATAAACGGTTGTTCTCTGTGCTGTACGAACCGCCAAACCACGGTAACGACCTGGTAGTAACCGTGAGCCGCCCTTTGAGTGTCGGAACAGCGACCTATGCCCACGTCATCGTGTATCCTCAGATGATTGACGTTATCACTGACCAAGGCGGCAAGATCGAGAGCTGCACAGTAACCGACGACGATCATGCACAAACGATTATCTGCCTAGAATCGTAGCTTTTAAGCGAGAATTGAGGGTAATTAAGCTCTTTTCAGCAGCTCAAATCTAATGGTTAGCCCGATTATTCCGCCGAAGCAGCACCGTCGGTATCTGACCCACTGGCTACTGAACGAAGATCGCGACGGGGCTGACGAACACAAATTCAAGCATCCCTGGTGGCAGGTCATGTGCCTCACCGGAGTGGACTACTTCTCTACCCTGGGCTATCAACCGGGGATTGCCGCGCTGGCGGCAGGGGCGTTGTCTCCCTTCGCAACCCTGATTTTAATCCTGGTGACGTTGTTTGCAGCCCTGCCCATCTATCGCCAGGTGGCGAAGCTCAGTCCCCATGGGGAAGGCTCCATTGCCATGCTGGAGCGGCTGTTGCCCTGGTGGCAGGGCAAGCTATTTGTGCTGGTGTTGCTGGGCTTTGCCGCCACAGACTTTATCATCACCATTACCCTATCAGCCGCCGACGCCACCGCTCATCTGGTGCAGAACCCGCTGTTTTCAGGGTTTCTGCAGGGGCAGGCCGTACCGTTAACGCTGATCTTAGTGGCGCTGCTAGGGACGGTCTTTCTGAAGGGGTTTCAGGAGGCGATCGGTCTGGCTGTCATCCTGGTAGCGATTTATCTCACCCTCAATCTGGTCGTGATCGGGGTAGGCGGCTATCAGATCATGCAACAACCGACGCTGCTGGGCAACTGGCAAAGGGCGCTGACGACGACCCAGGGCAGTCCATGGATGATGATCGGCCTATCGATATGGCTATTTCCCAAACTGGCCCTAGGGCTGTCGGGGTTTGAAACTGGGGCGGCGGTGATGCCGCTGGTGCAGGGCAGCCCCGACGATACCGAAAAGCATCCCACGGGCCGCATTCGCAATACCCATCGGCTGCTGACGACGGCAGCTCTGATCATGAGCTTCTTTCTGCTGACCAGCAGCGTGATCACTACGGTCTTAATTCCGGCGGCGGAATTCAAGCCTGGTGGGCAGGCGAACGGACGAGCCCTGGCCTACCTGGCGCACCGGTATTTAGGCAGCGGCTTCGGCACCTTGTACGACCTGAGCACGATCGCGATTCTCTGGTTTGCCGGAGCCTCGGCCATGGCGGGATTGCTGAATTTGGTGCCGCGCTACCTGCCCCGCTACGGCATGGCTCCCGAATGGGCGGGGGCGGTGCGACCCCTGGTGCTGGTGTTTACCGCGATCGCCTTTGCCGTCACCCTGGTTTTTGACGCCAATGTCGAGGCCCAGGGCGGTGCCTATGCCACCGGAGTCCTGGTGCTGATGAGTTCGGCGGCGGTGGCGGTGACCCTGGCGGCCTATCATCGCGGATCGAAACGGGGGGCCTTCGGTTTTGGTCTCATTGCCCTGGTGTTTTTCTACACCACCATAGCCAACATGATTGAGCGTCCCGACGGCATTCGGATTGCGGCGTTGTTTATCGCCGCAATTGTGGTCACCTCGCTGATTTCGCGGGTGTTTCGCTCTACCGAACTGCGCGTCACTGGGGTAGAGCTAGATGACACTGCCCGCCAGTTTATTGACCAGCTAGAAGCCCAGCCGGTGCGGATAATCGCCCATCGCCGAGAAAAGGGAGCAAACGCGCTGGAGTATCAGCTTAAGGAGCAAGAGGTGAGGGAGGACAGTCACCTACCGATGTCTCAACCGATGATCTTTCTGGAAGTGCAGGTCTTTGATGCCTCGGTGTTTATCGACGTGATTCGGGTCAAAGGGGTGGAAGTGGGAGGATACCGGATTTTGCGGGTGCGGAGTTCGGCGGTGCCCAATGCGATCGCGGCTCTGCTGCTCTACCTGCGCGATCAAACCGGGATACTTCCTCACGTGTACTTCGAGTGGGTGGAGGGCAATCCAGTTCAGTATTTGCTGCGATTTATCCTGTTTGGGGAAGGGGATGTGCCGCTGGTAACCCGCGAGGTGTTGCGCAAAGCTGAGCCAGACCCATTGAAGCGGCCTAGAATCCACGTCAGTGGGTAACCAGCTGTTCTAGGGGCTAAAAATTGCCTGGGCATACTTGCAGTACACCCCCATGACCTAAGGATCGATGAAACGCTATATTTTCGAATTTTTAGAACGCCAGTCGAAGGTAACGTTAGTCGGTTTAAGCCTCGGTCTCACCGTCCTGATTGGGACTATCGACGCTCTAGTGTGGCTAGATGTTGCCCTTTCTATCTTCTATCTGATCCCTTTAGCCATCGCCGCCTGGTTTCTCGGTCCACGCATGGGGCTATTCGTGGCATTTTGTTGCACCTTAGCCTGGTTTCAGGCTGATATCGCCGCCAAGCATGCTGATGCGGGCCTTCTGCCCTACTGGAATGCAGCAGTGCGGTTTGGATTTTTCGCGATTATCAACGTTTTGCTAGCCTCTCAGCGCCAGGCCTATGTTCGAGAGCAGCAATTGGCCCGCGTAGACGACTTGACAGGCCTTTATAACCGCCGCTTTTTTCTAGAATTGCTAGAGCTAGAGCTGGAACGTGCGCGCCGCTATTGTCAACCGCTTACCCTGGCCTATCTCGATTTAGATGACTTTAAGTTAGTCAATGACAAATTGGGGCATAGCAGTGGCGATCGGCTGTTGCAAGCCGTAGCGCAGACCCTAAAAGAAACGGTGCGCTCCTGTGACGTTGTTGCTCGCCTGGGCGGCGACGAATTTGCAGTTTTGCTGCCGCAAATCAACGGCAGGCAAGCAACAGTTGCCCTGCTTCGTACCCACCATCACCTGCAAAAGCTCAGCCAAAACCATGGATGGCCCATTGGCTTCAGCATGGGCGCTATCACGTTCAATACCCCGCCAACGTCTACCGATGCTTTAATTGCCCAGGCCGACCAGCTCATGTATGCCGTTAAAGGCAGCGGCAAGAACCGGCTAGAATGCCGAGAATACACCCACGAGAGTTAGGGCAATAGGCAATCCTCTGACTCTGCCTCCCTAGCTACAATTTATGCTGTACGGTGCCCTGGAATGCCGAGAAAAATCGGTTCATTTTTCCCTGCCACGGCTCTCAATATGATCCTGCGGGGGGCTGGTCCGGGGACCAGCCCCCCGTTCATTACCCCTAATTACCGTGGTGGTCAAGCAAAACCAGATCCGCCTGGTCGCTCAAGCCCCCCGCGATCGATCCGCGCTAGAGACCTCTCCCCCAGAGGTTTAGGACACCGCTGCGGGGCCAGAGACCTAGCCGCCAGAGACCCAGGCGGTGCTGGGCCGCAATGAACCGCTGGTGTCGGGTGTGTGGTGGTAATGTCTCAGGATTGACACGGAACTGCCAAGCCCTGCTTCTACCGTGAGGATATGCCACGGACTCCACATCTCTGTGTTTGTGGAATAAACCCCTTCTACCGCAGGTAAATAGGATGGAAATTAGAACAATTGTCACCACCCTGGACGGTTTTAATTTTGAGCTAGATCAGTCTACCGATGCCAAGGAATCTCAGCTTCGGCATGGAGTTATGCTGCCAGATCTGCCGCCAGTTAATGCCTTGCCTATGCTTTTCACGGTGTCGATGAATGGTGAAAGTCAGCCTGGTTCGCTACTAAGGCCCATTGAGATGGAGCAGTGGAACGCCCTTTTGCCAGCCGACCAAGGCTACTTTACGGTGGCGTTACCCGGAAAGGATCTCCCCGTTTTAGTCAAGCTCCAAGCTCCCCCCAGTAATACCCTGAATCTTGCTAGGTCGGTTGACGTAAAGGCAGATCTAGCCCTATTCGCCGCCTAGAGTATTTCATCTAAAAAACATCCCGATCGGCGATCGCACGGCGCTGCTGAAGTGAGGGATGAGCAGATGTGTGAAACCCTATCGGGACGAAGCTTTCAAGAATAGATTCATTCTAGGAATCAGCAACGTCCTCTCATCCTAACAGACCATTCCTAAGTGCTCTGTCGCCGATAATAACCGTGTGCTGTCCTCTTATCCGTATTGGCCGCATTTCTCGGCTAACGCCTGAGGATGAAATTACTCTGGGGCATCGAGTAAAGCGCATGATGACCTTAATGGATCTAAAAGAGACCCTCAGCCAATCCCTTAAAAGAGTGCCCACGGTGCAGCAGTGGGCGAACCAAACCAGCCTGCTGCCCCTGCGAACTCCAGCAGGAATTGCAACAGGGGCCGCAGGCCAAGCGCCGGATGATTGAAGCGGTTGTTTCGGTGGCAAAGAAATATCAGCGCCGCAATCTAGACCTAGCCGATTTAATTCAAGAGGGCAATATTGGCCTAGTGGTGCGCCAAGCTGAAATTTTGAAATCATTGATTCCTGAAAGTTCTATAAATCGAGCCTTTCAGGAATCACCTATTCCAATTCTTAATGTTGGTGCTGCACTAGAGCGCGCTGTGGAGAAGCTTGACTCAGGTCGAGGCTACAAATTTTCGACCTATGCCTACTGGTGGATTCGCCAGGCGATCACCCGCGCGATCGCCGAACAGGCCCGCACCATTTGCTTACCCGTTCACAGCGTTGAACAACTCAACAAAATCAAACGCATCCAGCGCGAACTCTTTCAGAGCCTAGCATACCGACAGCTTCAGAGATTGCCCAAGCGCTCAATCTCAACCTCAAGCAGGTGCGCAATATGCTGCAAATGGCGCGGTAAACCCCCTCCCTAGAAACCAAAGTCAGCGAAAACCAAGACACTGAGCTGCAAGGTCTGCTGCCCGATACCACCGCTGCCCCCGCAGAAACCCTGCTGCGAGACGCTATCAAGCAAAGTGTTTTAGCCCCCATAGATAGCCTGACCCCGCAACAGCAGGGAGTAATGGTTTTGCGCTACGGCTTATTAGAAAACCGGAAATTGTCCCCCGCCCAGGTGGATCAGCACCTGGGCATTAGCCGCAGACAACTGCAAAATACCGCCCTCAGTCATTTGCGGCGACGTCATCAAGAGCTGACAACCTATGCTGTCAGCTAGTCCTTTCTACTATCAAGATCAGGGCGCAACGGATCCACCAATAAACGTTCAATTTGTCGGAGCCGTTGCTGTTGTTCCTGAAGCAGGCTGAGGATCTGGACCACCTCTTCATCTCGCAATAAGTTCATTTTGTCTTGCAGTAGCTCAATTTCTAACTCGGCTTTCATATTGATTTCGTAGTCATGCTGGGCGTCCTGACGGTCAATTTCGGCCTGTCGGTTCTGGCTCATCATAATGATGGGCGCAGCGTAGGCGGCCTGAAACGACAACATCAGGTTGAGCAGGATAAACGGATAAGGATCCCAGGCTCGGAATACCCCAATCACATTGAGGACAACCCAGCTGGCTAAAAGCAGGCTTTGGATGATGATGAACCGCCAGGAACCCATGACTTCAGCAACCTGATCAGCAATGTGATCGCCAATATCGAGGCGGGTCTGTGGGGGCTGCTGCCCTGGATTTCGCTGCCGCAAGTCTTGTAGGAGCTGATATTCTTCTCGACTCAGCAGAGCGCGTACTGGACGTTTTAGATAAGACGTTGTCACGAGACTGGTTTACTCATCGAGGGGACTTTTCATCACCAACGATTCTGCATCTTACGAAACCGATTGAGGGGCTGGACTCGCTAAAATATCTTCAGTCGAGCCAGCAATGGGCACCGCAACAACGACCCCTAAAAGTCCAGCCACTTTTGCTCCTACCAGCAGCAAAATCAAAATCCACACTGGACTCAACCCCGTAAAGCTGCCAATGAGCTGAGGGGCAACGCCATTTTCGATCAGCTGGTCGATCACGACTGCGATCGCCAGCACGTTGAGGCTCAACCAAATACTGCTTAAGGCCGTCAGGCTGCTCACTAGCGGTAATGCCCAGGGCGGCTCCAAAATGAAACATGGCTAAAACCCCGATGACCAACCCAAACATCAGGCCAACGGGCACCCGAATATGCAGAAAGGCGAGGGTTATAGCAGCGTCAAGATCGACTGACTGACAAAATAGTTGTGAAAATTTTGCCGCAGGCTCTCCCGCAATCGTGTCCCCGCAGCGATAGGCAAGTAGCGGAAGATGCCGTCCCAATGCTGCTGGCTGTGCAGTAATAGATAAAACGTTAAAACTAGGGCCACCCCCACATTCAGCACGCTGCTGCTGGCGCTAACCAGGGTGCCGACCACTGCGCCGCTAGTCGATTGCAGCTAGCTGGCCACCTGATCCTCCAGTTGCGTGATCCAGTGGGTAAAATCGACGGGGAGACGACGGGCTACCGTCCAGGATTGCAGCGTATCGAACTGCTGGGTGCCCGAGGCAATCCATCATTCACCTGCTCAATGATGGCGGGCACTAGGGTTATCCCCAGTATTAGCAACCAGGCCAAACAAGAGCAGCACCAGCAGCACCGCCCGAGGCCGCCGAATTTTCAACCGCTGCAACCAGGCGACGGGATACTCCAGCACAAAGGCTAACAGCGTGGCCACTGCCACAATGGTGATAATGGTGCGAAAGTAGTCAAAGAGCAGCAGCAATACCCAACCGTTGAGCACAAACAGGGGCAGGGTCAAGCCTCATAGGCCGATGCGCAGTAAACGGGTTTTCCAATTCATGGTGTTTGCCTCAAGCACTCCTACAGAAATGGACCGTCTGCTTTCAACCTAGGGCGACCGTTACCTGTCGCGATATCACAGGTTTTACAGTATGTTGGGCGCTGCTGTTGGCTAGGCAAGTACTTTCCGAACTCAGGCAGACAGAGCGATCGCTCATTGGATTCTTGCGGCAATCTCGCGCCACTGCTGCCTGTCTTGCCGGGAAGGACTGGCCATTAAAACCGTTCCCTGGGAGTCATAGCGAGCAATGTCTCGATCGTCGGTCTTGGCGACGACAGTCAGGGTCTGGGCAGCGCGATCGCGGGTTAGCGTATAAAGGTTTCCGTCTGCAATTTCGAGGTTAGGACTGGGCTGGGTGGTGCGGTTTCGTGCCTGGGCTATCTCGAAGGCGTGATGGATGGTGGGATAGATCGCCGTAGCCCATTGGCGATCGGCTATTTCTCTGACTCCAGCCTCCACCGTGGCCTGTTCTAACACGGCGGCCAGATCAAATTCCGGTGCCCAGCGGTGCATATACTCATAGTCCAGGCTCTCTTGCTGAGCCTTCAAGACACCCAGCACATCCCGCCACTGCTTTTGAGATTGACTCTGCTGCCCCCAACGCAGCTTGTTGACCACTAAATCTTCAGGAGACGCCAGATAAATGGAAGTCTCATTCGTGAGCCTATAGGCCTGCCGCCGTGCCAGCTTCTGTTGCTCGTAAACTGTGTCATCGGCAATGATCAAATCAGCCCGAGAAATGGTGTCAACCTGGGTGACTTGCAGCGTCCGCATTCGCCCACTTACCACATCGTCTACCCCAGGAACGTAAAATCCGGCTTGTTCCAGGGCACTGGCCAAAGCCGGAACCACGGCTCTGGAGACAAACAACACGACATCTAGGTCTTGAGTCGTGCGTGACTCGCCGTACGCGATCGCCGCTACCCCACCCGTGACGTAGTACGGAATATCCTCAGCAACAAAAATCTGATGGAGTTCCACCGCGAGCTGAATCGAATCTTGAATCCAGGACACCTCTGAACCTCCCGGCACATAATCAGCGGGACAGTGCTCCTGGAGCCAGGCCTCGGCGATCTTACGAGCAAATTGCCGAGGCGTGAGCTGGGCAAAGCGCTGATGAAAGCAATTGAGGGCAAACTGACGCGCACTGCGGGTGAGCTGGGCTCCCATTTGTAACCGTTCGGCGACGGTTTTTTGGCGCAGCAGATAAAAGCACAGCAGATCGGTCTCGACCCCAGTATCGTCGGCCTGAGGTCGATAGCCCGGTGGTGCAGAGAGGGATGGAATCTGAGTCGCCATTGAGGATGGTATGCGTTCGATTTGATTCTACTGCAACCACCAGCCCAAGACGCTCTACAGCTCCTGCACAGAGGATTGAGTGGAGATCATATCCACAATCCGCCGCATCTCTCTAAATGCCGCCAAATCATGCTCTCGAATGTGCTGAGCTGCGGTCACTTTCAGGGCTTCCGCTTCAAACTGCCCTAGAATCTTCAGTCCTCCATCGTCCAAGGACGTCAATGAGAACTCATGGGCAGCGGAGTCGTAGTTTGAGATATACCGCTTGCCGGATAGCCGCCAAACGCCAGCAGCGGTCTCCTGCGTTCTGCCTGCCTGATGGTTGATCGCAAAGACCTGGAATGCGATCGCTAACATACCCTGAGCCAGCTCCAGTTGAACTGTGGAATTTTCTTCCGCCTGGGGTACCCCGGCTGAATCTCGCTCCTTAGACTGCTTCACCAACTGCCGACACTGCTGAGCCGTCAGCAGATTCACCCGTCGCAGCAGCTCATCCTGTTCGGGGGCGTGGTCTACCCCCAGATGCCGCTGCAAACCTTTGAACGAATAGGCGGCTCCCAGTTTGTACCCCGGAAAGGCAATGCCCTCCATGCCATAACTGATGCCATCGATCTGGCCCTCACGGGCATAGAGCCGTACTGAGATATCTGCGGCCTTTAGCCGTGTCACCAGCATCAGCATCGAGGGCTGGTCTGCGGTGTGTATTTGGAGCGATCGCCACAGCTTCTCCTTAGTTAACTCCCCGCCGGTACGCTCCTTCAGCCGATATTCCCCCGTGGTTAGGTTGAGACGATCGCGCTTGACCCGCTCCGGCTTGGGCTGCAAGCCAAACGTCTCCGTCAACTCCCGCTCGATATGCTGGAGACGCAGCTTGATGAAGGCATCATCGACCCACTTCCCTTTCATATCGACTGAACTGGTGACGATATGCCAGTGCTGCACCTGGTGATGGTCTTTACGATCGTGGTGCTCCACGACCAAGTATTGACAGTCCTGATGCCCAGTCTTCGCCAATACCGCCTTAGAAATGACGCCGATCTCCTCCGGGCTCTTGCGCTCCCCCGGCAGCAGGCTGACCGAATAGTGGGTCATCGTCTTGCGCACACGCGGGTTGTAGTCGTGGGCAAAGCGAAATTCCTCCGCTAGCTCCTCAACATTCAACCCCACCATATTGGTGGCCAAGATGGGCGAGGCCTGCTCCGATTCCTGTTTAGCCGGTGAGAGCACGTATTGAACCAGCCCATGGGGATCTGAGCCCTTGGAATAGTTGATATTCATGGTGTTAGAACCACCTTCTCGGCAGCGTCGCCGATGCGCCTGAGAGCAATCTCCCGCCGCACCTCCCAAATTAGCTCCAGGAGGGCTTGCCGTTTACGGCTCTGAGGGTGGCTTTCGAGGATTTCACCCAGTTCTCCCAGCCGTTGATACAGCAGCAGGTTGATCAACGGCCCTTCTGCCTGCCGCCGCCGCTTCAGGGCGCAGTCCAGTAGATAGGTGCTCATGCTGGTTCCGGCCCCGACCGCATACTGCCGAATCTGAGCTTTCTGTTCAGCGGTGCATTGCACCTCAATGGTTTCTGTTCGTCTTGTGGTTTTTGACATTGCTAAAACTCCAGGAAATGGCCACGGCTTGCTGTCCTCTCAGCCCTCCTCCCACCGATAACGTCCGGGTCTACCCCAGCGACGACTCCGAGAACTACTCCAGCGACAACTCCGAGAACTGTCCCAGGAACTACTCCACCGGCAACGTCCGGGTCTACCTCAGCGACGACTCCGAGAACTATCCCAAGAACTACTTCAGGAACGACTCCATGAACTACTTCGAGGTCTACTCCAAGAACCATTCCAAGGGCTATTCCAGGAACGACTCTGGAGTTTATTTCAAGCATTGTCCAGATGTAATTTCATGGATGACACTGAGGTAAAACTATCTACTGAAGTCAGGCAAATACATCGATTAAAGAGCAGTGAACGGTTAACGCTGAGACGGATTTTAAGCTAAGGCTTTGAAAGAGATAGGAGATGTTCTAGAAAAGACTTCAAGCTGTAAGTCATTGAAAACAGCTTAATGGATCATTAGTGAATCTAAGCCTCTTCAAAAAGTCTCCATAAACCTCAGTGTACGCATCCTGAAGATTTTGTCACTACCTGTTTCAAAATCATCTCAACATTGCCATAAAGTTTTCCCATAACTGCCACAAAATTCTCGGGGCTATCCCTCATGATGAAAACACTGCATGGATCAGTACGGTGGCTCTTAAGTTCAATAAGCAATCGCTCCAAGATTTCCATGAGCGTCTGAGTTCAGTCGATGCCAGCTGGCAAGACGATTTTACCTTGAAGGAAATCGTCAGAAAGTCGCTGAAGCCTATCAGCAAAGCCAGACGCTACAAGGTGAGTTGGGAAAAGATTACCCTAATGCTTCAAGACGCCACGGGCGGAGAACTCGACATCAGTGCCGCTAGCGTTCGGCAATACTATTTTGAGCTAACGGACAAAACAGCTAAGAAGGAGAAGACTAATAAACCAAAACCTAAGTCATTCAAACCAGATGGGAAGACCCCTGAAACCCAACTCAACCAATCTGAAGAGCAATCAGATGATTCAGTCACAGACTCTTCAATCACTGCCGATAAAACCGATGGCTTATCGCACCAACAACCTTCTGAAGAACAGCCAGAAGCTGATGAAATCTCTGATGAAGACTCGGCTAATAACATCGTTAATCCTAGCGATAGCCTTCCGCTTAGTCCTCAGAAAACTTCTGAGAAATCTCGACGTAAACCTCAATCTGAAATTCAATCCTCATTCAACTTAAGGAGACCGTAAATGGCCTGTATCCATCTCGTTGATGGTGATAAGGGCGGTGTCGGCAAAAGCTTTGTCTGCAGCACCCTGATCCAATACTTCCTCGATCGCAACATCGATTTCATTCCCGTTGAAGCAGATCGCTACAACCCCGATGTCGCTAACCGCTATGGCGATCTGACCTTCCAGTTCGCCATCTTCAGCGATGATGAGCGCCAAACCCAGGCCGATCTGCTCCGTGACCTGGCGGTGAAACAACCGCTGATTATTTCCCTGCCGTCCCAGGTCGGCCAGCCCCTGAATGACTGGCTCGATATGGCCTGCTTTGATGCCGCCGAAAACGGGGTCAGCTTTGTGCGCTGGTTTATCACCAGCGGCACCTTTGAATCCCTCAATCTGTTTCAAATAGCTCTAGAGCGCCACGGCGGCAACTTTCCCCATGTGCTGGTCAAAAACTGGGGGGTCAGCGATGACTGGAGCGAGCTGTCTGCGCTGAGCGATCTCAACAAGCTGATGAAGCGCCACAAGGTGCAGGTCATCGACTTTCCAAGGCTACCCTGGCAGGAAACCAACCTGGTGCAGAAAAAGAACTGGACGTTTGCTGAAGCCAGAGCCGCCGCTGACTTGCCTTCTATGAGTCGCACCAAAATCAAACGCTTCCTCAAGGAGGCCTACACCGCTTTTGAATCCACAGGACAGATTACCAATGCCGCAACCCCAAAACCAGCCCCCAAAACACCACCCGTCAAAGCTTGATGAGGCCAGTGACGCCCTGATGCACCTAGCCGCGCAGATGGGCATTGACCCATCTGACCCCCTGGTGCTTGTCGCCCGAGGCAATGCTCGTTTAGAGGAGAAAGTAGAGCAATGGACGCAGACGAATTTACAGCTGCTGGAGCTACTGAGCCAGCAGGTGGAGGAACAGCAGCGCTCAGCCCAGCACTACAGCAAGCTCATTTACTACTTGAACGGATTCGACGGGCAACTATTGTGCTTGCAGCAGCAAATCGAGACAGCGCTCTCCTCCTTGAGCAGATGGGCACCCGACACCCCGATTGGGACGGAGCTAGCTCAGATCAAGCAGGCTACGACGACTATTCAGCAGACTACCCAAGCTTTGGGAGTAACTCTGAAGAGCTTATCGACTGGGGATTCCAGGCTCCAGTTGCCCAACCTGAGCCCATCAAAAAGTCTCCCGAGGTTGAGCTTTAGGGCTGGCGCAATAGGTGGGCTGGCGATCGCGCTGGTAGCCCTCAGCCTCTGGCAGTTCAACGAAGTCGAGTTCATCAAGCAGCGGGTGACCTGGTCGCAGATCAAGCTCCAGCGCCTGGAGCAGGTGATGGGACTCGATTCGAGGGGTTAAGCGTTGCGCATTGAGACGCGGCTGAAGTCTTTTGAAAGTTCAAGTGTACTATTTAGGTTGATGGCAACGATGAGGTGACTATGCCAAACTTGCTGCTGATTGAAAGCCCCGGCAAAGTGAAAAAACTGGAACAAATCCTGGGTTCAGGCTGGGTGATCAAGGCCAGCATGGGCAATGTGCGCGAACTCGCCAATGACGGCGACGATGCTCTGGGCTTTGACCTAGGGGCAGGCTCTATCGACTGTCGTTACCAGCCCCGCGATGCCCGCTCCAAGAAAGTGCTCGCCGAACTCCGGCAGGCGGTCAAAGCCGCCGATCGCGTCTATATCGCCACCGACCCCGATCGCGAAGGGGAAACCATCGGCTGGCACCTCCAGCAGGCGCTGAATCTCCGCAATCCTCAGCGGGTGGTCTACAGCGAGATTACGTCCCAGGCGGTGAGGGCTGCGATGCAACCTAAAACATTGATAGTAGATTTAATGTACCACTCCTCAGAATCAAAAAAATAGAGCAACTAATCACGCTGACTCCATCAGCAATCAGGACATTACTAAAGAGAACAGTGTGCCTGTAAATATATAGCAGTCCTATTTGGTTCATGAAAAGGATCCGTATCGATGCATTTTTGGGAAATTAAACACCTCTAGCCTAAAAAACTGCTCGAAGAGGGCTTTGAGCGCCGAGAAGCAGGGACGCAGCCCTGACATCCGTCTTAGCCACGTTTTAGCCTGTAGCCAAGCATCTTCGATGGGATTTTGACTCGGGTCGTTGGGTGCGAATCGAACACAATGGATTTTCCAGGCTTTGGGCTCTAATCCAGCATTGATTTGGCCTAGAAAGTCTTGGAGTTCTTGGGAGCGATGGTAACTTGCCCCATCCCAGAGCAAGAGTAACCGTTGCTCTGGCCATTGCGTTTGCAAAAATTTGAGATACGCCATGGTGTTGGTCGTATTCCCTTTCTCGTGCCCTTGAACAATCAGGCGCTTGCTGAGCAAATCTAAGGCTCCATAATACGTTTGACGCTCTCGTTCGTTCACAATAGGCACCTCAACCCGTTCCCCCGTTCGTCCCCACACGTAGCCTTGAAGGTCACCACTCATGAGATGACATTCATCGACAAAGAGCACTCTCAACTGCCCGGCTTCGATCTCGTCTCGGTAACGTGCCAATAGCCGCTGGATCTCGGCTTTTTTGCGGCCACCGCCTTAGCGTCCGCCTTTGGATTCACTTTACTGGTCTTTTTCCAACTCAAACCCGCCGCTTCAAACAAGTCGTAGTAGCTTTGCTTAGACTCGTACACCACGTCGTAGGTCTCGGCCAGATGATACTCCAGCTCACTCAGTTCCCAGATCGCTTTAGCCTGTAACCACTGCAATACGGCCTCTCGCTCTAGCGGGGTCAAATAACTCCTGCGACCTTTATGCTGAGGGCGGAACCCGGCTAAGCCGTCCCGCTCATAGGCTTGTTTCCATTTGCTCAGGGCTCCCAGCGATACATCGAGAATCGCGGTGATGGCCTCATAGCCATAGTCCTGATAGATCAGTTTGACGGCCAATGCTTTCTTCACTTGGCGACCATCACGTTCAGCACTGATAAAGGCCTTGAGTTCTTCAATGGCAATGGTTTTGCTGAGCTTAGTCTGGGGGGTGGGCATGACCATCACACCTCGCATCAGAATTCTGGATCCTCAGTAATTATACTGATATATTTCACGAATCATTCCGGATTGCTATATGATCTGAACAGTTAGTCATTCCTATCGTTAAATAAGACTGCCTGAAATTCTTGAAGTCGTCCAAATCATTCAAATAGATTCGTCTCACCACAGATCTTTCGAGATCCCCATATATACAAATATCAAAGTCTTCCCTTTCTGGTGTTTTTGTATAACCCTGAGATCTAAACATATATTCTAGAAAGTATAGAGTAGTTTCTCTTCTCCAATATGGGTCTGGGCTTAAAAGCTTCTTATAAGTCTCCATGCCTGGTTCTTGTAAAAAATCAATAGGCAAACTCGAAATCAAGAAACATGGTGATTTTTGCCGGACAGCATGTTGAACATGGTGCAACTTTTTAACCGTTGTATGAAATGCTGGCACCAGGCCATTGAGAAGGTCAACAGAATATTCAGGAAGGAAGTTCAATGATACATAGACACTGCCATTATAATTATATTTACACTTTTGCTCAGGTGAAACAATCTTCGGCTTAGAACCCGCTATAGGAGTATCATTTATTTCAGGATCCAGCAAAATTCGAAAGGCGTTTTCAGCGTGAGTTAAATTAGTGTCGCCTTCAATTCTTGTCTTCTTCAAATCACTCGGCAGAGGCCAACACCAAATAAATAACGGCCCATCTGTTTTTTCGATTTCTTTAAATGCTTGGTCTCTATGATGACTTCTATGCCTGTCTCTAAAATTTCTAGTTTGACCCACATAAACAATTTCTTCTGGGGAGTGACCCACAAGGTAGATGCCTTCAATTCTGGGTAAATTACCCTTGTCCTGATATCGATATCTTACTAACTTAGAAACATTTACGTTCTTGATCCTTGCCAAGATAAAATCTCCCATTATCTGTTTAGCCATTTTTGTCTTTATCTATCTATGCACTCACGGTTCGCTCATTTTTAAATGAGGTCAGCCAATTGGGATAGGTTAGGGCTATGGATACCCCCCTAACCGTTATCACCGAACGGGTTGACGATATTCCCCTGTTGCTGGCCCAACTGCAGCGGATGGACGTGCAACCCCTGCTCGACGACTACTTTCCGACCCATGGGAACTGGCAGGGGCTCAGCTTAGGCCATGTGGTGATAGTTTGGCTGAGCCACATTTTGTCCCAAGCGGATCACCGGTTAAACCCCGTGCAGGCCTGGGTAGAGCGACATCAGGAAACCTTGCAACAGGGCTTGCAGCAACCGGTTCGCGCCCTTGACCTGAGTGACGACCGCCTAGAAAGCGTGTTGCGATATCTCAGTGATGATGCCCAATGGGCGTTGTTTGAACCGGCGTTGAATCAGCGTCAGATTCAGGTGTATGACCTGCACCCCAAACGGCTGCGTCTGGATAGTACCAGCGTCAGCGGGGATTGGACGGTCAATGAGTCAGGGCTGTTCCAATATGGCCATAGCAAAGACCATCGCCCCGACCTGCCCCAACTGAAGCTGATGCTGGCGACGCTAGATCCGCTGGGGCTACCGATAGCGACCGAGATTGTCTCCGGGCAGCGCGCCGACGACCCGCTCTACATTCCGGCCATCGGGCAGGTGCGTCAGACCCTCAGTCAGTCTGGGTTGCTCTACGTGGGTGACAGCAAGATGGCCAGTCTAGCGACCCGTTGCTTTCTCCAGGCCACAGGCGATTACTATCTCTGTCCGCTCGGTGGGACTCAACTCAAGGCGGAGGCGATGCAGGCCTACCTAGACCCAGTGGAGCAAGGGGCCGTTGAGTTGCAGGAGATTCACTACGACTATGCCGACGGTCACACCGCGCTGATTGCCCGAGGCTATGAGCAGACCCAGACCCGCACAGGAGAATGGGACGGACACACCTGGACGTGGTCAGAGCGGCAATTGGTCGTGTACTCCTTGGCTTATGCTCAATCCGCCCAGCAGGCCTTCCAAGTTCGACTTGAGCACGCCCAGACGGCCCTAGCGGCGCTCAACCAATCGGGGCGCGGCCAGAAAGCCTTTCCTGATGAGGTCGCCTTAGCGCAAGCCGCCGAGGCGATTCTCACCCGCTACCGGGTCAAGGCCTACGTTCAACTCACCTACTCACAACAGGTGGAGCAACACGCTGTGCGTCGCTACCGGGACCGCCCGGCTCGGATGGTGGAGCACCGTCGATTCCAGGTGAATGGCACCCTAGAAACTGAGGCCATCAACCAGCAGATGCAAACCTTGGGCTGGCGGGTCTATGTCACCAATCATCCCGCAGCGGCATTATCGTTGCCTCAAGCCGTGACGGTCTACCGCCAAGAATATCTGGTGGAGCACAGCTTTAGCCGACTCAAAGGGCATCCCCTCTCCCTCTCCCCGATGTACTTACAGCGTGAAGACCATATCAAGGGATTAATTCGCTTACTCTCGATGGGGTTGCGGCTGTTAACGCTGGTGGAGTTTCAGATGCGTCAAGCCTTAGCTGGTCACCAAGAAACCCTCTCAGGGCTATATATCGGTAATCCCAAGCGGGCGACGGCACGTCCGACAGCCGAATTACTGTTGGCCAGTTTTCGCGACATTACTCTAGTCATGGTGAATGCACGAGGGCAGACCTATGCCCATCTGACGGAGCTGACGCCTTTACAGCAGCAGATCTTAAAGGCTCTCAACTTCCCGGTAAGTATTTACACCCTGCTGGGGCCCGTATCTGACGAACCACCTTAGAAATGAGCGAACCGGGAGTATGCAACTTGGGGAAAATCTAAGTTTTCTTGAACTTCGGAAACAAATTTAGCAAGGCAAACCTAAGATATAGTTTTCTACAGTAACCTACCTTAGCTGGTTTTAAAAGCAACTTCACATTATGGTTGCTTTTGCATGAAATTGTGTTGAGAACTGCTTAAAGTTTTCTCTGTAGCCGCAAAGACCTCTCCAAACTTTATTGACTCATTCGAAAAAATCTGCTTGACAAGTATCATTTAAGGGTAGAGATGCGGCGAGGCAGGCAGCTTGGATGCGATCGCAACGGGTGAACAGGAATGGCAAGCCTACCTGATTGGTTGGAACCGGGGATACTTTGCGCCTGCGATCGCCCAAGCCAAGTCCCAACTTCTATCTCTGCCAACTTTCGCCGAGCATCCGCCGACACCTGGCGTGATGCCTGCTAAGCGATCAATCGCCAATCATGCAAAGCCCACCACCGGACAACCGACCAAAACCAAGTGCCCCACCTGCGGGGAGAGGATGACCAAAGTCCCCTCCCGTTCTAAGAAGATGAAAGCCAAGCACTTCCTTAAATGCTCCGGCGCGGCCTGCGGCACGGTGATGTTTTGGAACGCCAAAGCCAAGCGCTACGAACTGCCTCAGACCCAGCGCCAGGCTCTCAATTCAGAGCTGTTTACCGATCATCCCTGCCCCGTCTGCGGTGCCCTGCTGGAGCGCTACGCCTACACCAAAGACGGGCAAGACAAAGTCATGCTGCGCTGCTCGCTCCTAGAGAACCGTCGCGGCAAATGCAAGGAAGTGGCCTTTTTCCAAAGCCGGGGCGAGTTCTGGTCACCGAAGTTCGGCACGCTGAAACTGCCAGAGCCTCAGGTTTAGTCGTCACCTTTCGGCTCGCCCAACTGAGCCAAATGAATGTGCTTATAGCCCAGCTTGAGCTGAAACTCATCGCCAGAGACTAGACCCATTTCCTGGGTGTAAGCGGCACCGATCACAATTTGACCGTTTTGATGCACCGTCAGGCGATAGGAGGGCTCGCGGCCTCGGCCATCTTTTTTCGCTTTATCGGGCTCTAGCTGAATGCCCTTAGCCTCTAGCAGCGCGTCGTAAAACTCAGATAGTTTCACCCGCTCCTGACCGTCTTTGGTCTTAGCCGTGTAGCCGCAGGCTTTCGCCGTTTCTCGCTTCGTGAGATGGGCAAGGTCTTTGACCTTTTGCAGCAGGGCTTTACCGGTCAGAGGAGTAGATTGTTCAGCCATGGGGACAGGTTTCCTTTGTGTCTTTGGTGCCGGTACACCGGGGCAAGAGCCAAAATGTAAAACCTGAATGGTACATGACGTTAGCCGCGATGGAGCAATCAGCCATCAGTTTGTGAGCCGGACAAAAGACCACGGTGGGGAAGCTTCGCCAGGACCGGCAGGGTTTTAGTTGCAGGCGTTCTCAACTTAAAAATCGACGTCACAGGCTCTCTACGGTGACCAGTTCATGTCTGACGACTTGGGCATAGATGTCATGGCTAGCGCTTTCCGCAATGGCCTTCCAGTCGTCCGGCGTCAGGACCTTACCCAAGACTGCCCGAATCTCGGCGTGAACCGTCTTGGTCATCTCCCATTCCCCTTGCGGTTTTGAGAGCTTCGCCTCCAGCAGCGCCATCAAAGTTTCCTGGATCTCAGGCTCAGGCTGATGAAGGCGCTTCAGAATCAGTTCCTGGCCCTTCGCTTCAGCGGCTTCTGTCCCAATGCCCAGATCCCATTCGGTCACCAACTGCTGCCACGCTTGCATCACCATGGAACGCAGCTCGGCAAAGTGGCTGTAGCCCTGGGGGTTAGCCATCACTGACCCCAAGTGGGAGCCCCAGCCGTATCCTGCCAGCGCCTCACAATCGACCGCTTCTTCCCGACGAGCCGACGCCTCAAACCAGGCATCATCTTCCAGCAAATCCATGAAACTGAAGTCATTCTGCGTCATTGCTCACCTCTGGAAGCGACCGTACTCAAAGTATGTCAAATTTTCCTGGTCTGGATCAGGGCCGTAGTCGGCCATATTTTGGTCATCATAGAAGCTCTCGGCTCCAGGCAAAGCATGTAAGCCCATAACCCAATTCCAAGCTACGTTGGCGTGCAAAGAGGAGCAGGGCGGTGCCCACACCCCGAAGTTCGGGCGGTCGCCGAATAGCGCCACGATTCCAAGGGGCCGATGCGATTGCTTGGACATAGACAACCTGGTTACGGCGATTGACCTGAGAGCGATGCCACTGGGTTTCAATCGCCATTAACCCCTGGGTCATGCCTTCATATTCAATGGCAAAACTCTCAAAGTTATCCGACGAGAGCGAAATCCGCTTTTTAACCACCCAGTCCCAAAATTTGTCCTCCGCTCCGGCCTGCTCCAGCACGGGACGCCAGTGAGCCTCAAAATCATCAAGGTGTTTCTGAGCCAACTCAACCAGCAGGGTTGCAACCCTCTGATTATCGCGCCCTCGTGCCAGTAATACCCTTCGCTGCACTGCCAGACTTTTCCCACAAAGATGGATAGCTAAATCATACAGGTGTACTAACTCCTATGGGATATTCAGACGGATCAAAAACCACCTCAAACACGCTTTGAGGCATGTGCCGACGAATTACCCTGAGGTGATCATCAGCATCCTGCCGATTTCGAAAGCGAGTAATGACCGATCGCTGCACGGCGTCTCGAATCATCACGATCGCCCAAGGCCGACAATCAGGATGCAGCTCGGTTTCTAAAATCAGCACCTGTCGCCAGGACACCCGCTCGGGAGCCAGCACCGACTGGACAATTTCGGTGATTTGCTGTCGAACTGGACTTTCATCAATGGGATGCAGCACCCAGCCACTAATGGGGACGGGCTGAAAGCTGAGCCGGTAGCTTTGAGCATCAGGGGCTGTAATCGACCAAATCGGCTGCTTGGGCTGTTTGCGCGTGCGAAAGCCAACCTGATGAAGGGCACTCTGAATGCGCTGAATCTCGGCGGCGACTCGGTGACCTTCCGAGCCGATCTGACATGGTTGAAGCATGGTGTAAAGACCTCGATTGCATAGGCGTTGAGGTGAGCGATTCAGGATCATTCGCTCACCCTAGGCAACGAAATTTCGGAAAGAAATATCCGTTGGATATTGAAAAAAACGGGCTTATGTGCTCGTGTCCCTGAATTCTTCGGATGCGTTGAGGGCGACTCCAGCGCAGAGCATGGCCATGAGGTCTGACGGCATCATCTCGAAGTGCTCCAGCATGAAATCCATCAAGGCTAAATGCCTGAGATCGCTGGCGCTAGGGGCGCGATAGTCTTGCCCCTGTAAAAACCAGCGATGCACGGTGACGGGAGATCGTGAGCAAATAGCGGCGATGAGTTCGTGGCTGACGCCCCACTTGCTGTAGAAGGCTTGGGGCGAGAGGCCCAGGCGACAGCGGGCATAGAGTTGGATTAGCTGTAAGTCCCGATCAGTCAAGGGGCGCGTCATGGCATTGCCTCCAGGTCGTCTTCCCAGGCGCTATCGGCGAGTACCTGGCCGGTGAGGTCATTGAGCCAGATCAGGTAGTTCCAGGCCCAGCAGCCCCGGTGGTGGGCATAGGCAAAGTAGCGCCCGATGACGGTGCCGGTCGTCAGGGTATCGGCAGTCCAGCGGACAGGGTCGCCATAGAGAAATACCGGCAACGGCGCTTCGCCAGGAAAATCAAGTGGTAAGCATCGCATTGGGTGCCGAACGCGAATCTTGATCGGGGGCAAATCAAGGCTTTCCCCAGAACGCAGGGCGTGGAGGTAGGCGGCAAGCAGCTTGCCGGAGAGCGATCGCGTGAGCTGATGAATCAGCAACGCCGCCAGCGCTTCAGCCTCCTCCACACTCAGATGCATCCAGGTGGCATCAAAGTAGGCATCGGAGAAGTTGCCCAGGCAATCAATCAGGGCTGGGACGTTGAAATCTCGGACTGGGGCAGCTTCAATCGGTATAGATGACATAGAACATCTCCAAAAGAAAAGCCCCCGATGGGTGTCATCAAGGGCGGTGGCAAAGATTGAACGGGTTTACAGAAGCGAAAGCTGGAGGGATTCTCCGAACTTCAGCTCAATGGTGTCGCCGGTTAAGGCATACCAGCGTTCTCTGAAACGCTTCAGGTTGCGGCACTTGTCCTCGGCCTGATGAATGGTGGCAACAAAGAACTCTTCCCAGGCGGGATACTGCTTCTCAACTCGTTCGTGGACGTAGAAACGTTGACCGTGCTGGGCAATTACAGGTTTGCCGTGGCGCTGAGCCAGTTCGCTCAGGCAGGAGTCGATGTAAGTGCGATTACCCGTTGTCACCACACCGTTGTAGCGATCGGCATCGATGCGAAACTTTCCAGGCTTGTCTTTGACTGGCAACTGCCGATAGATCCGGTAGACGTGGTACAACGCCCAGGTTTCTTGGGCCAGCCGTTCTTCGTAGCGCTCCAGCACGGCCTGAAGGTTGTGCTTCACCACCAGCCCGTAGGCGGTTCCTGAAGAAAACAGATGCATCCGGGGATTGTGGGCCAGGGCATTCTGCTCCATCAGCAGGGCTTGGGCTGCGGCATCGGGGTCTCGCTGGAACCGCTCGACCGCCGTGCCACAATCTTGAAAGGGGCAAAAGCTACAGGCTGATTTCGCAAACCAGATGCCCCACTGGCGGTAGAGGTACTGGAGGCAATCGTCTCGGCTCCAGCCCCATTCCACCAGGGGATAAATGTAGTCAAAGCCCCGGCAGCTATAGCCATCGGACTTGGCGACCCGCTTCGACTCTTCGCAGTTGTAGCCCAGATAGGGGCCAAAGGCATCGTCGATGTGATCAGTGAGCCACGCATCGAGCACTTCCCCTTTCCAGCGCTGAGCGCAGATGTGGGGCCGTCCCAATCGCGGCACCGTGCCGGAGAGCAGCAGGTTCTGGCTAAGCTTGAAATAGCCCTCGATATGCAGTGTCTTGGGCGTTCGGGTATCAGAGAGAACCACATAGCCGTCGCGCTTGCTGGCGGAGGCTTTGGCCACCTGCACCACGCGAACGCGGTGCTGTCGCAGTAGGGGAAATAGGTAGGTTTCACAGAGCGTCTGAGTGTAGGGCATCTCATCACCCGTTTGAGCGGCAAGCACCACCAGGTCTGAGAGATTGGCGAACGGTCGCTGCTCCGGCTCCAGCAGCCAGCGCAGCAGAATCGCGGTGCTCTCCACCCCCATGCCCCAGTTCAGGATATGGAGGTAGCGGTGAAGCAGCAGTTGCTTGAACAAAAACAGCCCTGGCTCAAGAACAAACGCCAGGGCATACCAGGTTTTGGGGGATAGCATGATTGACCCCGAATGAAGAGTCGTGAGGGGAGTTATGGATACTCGGCGACGCGGCCTGGCTGTTCGTTCAGCTGCAAAAACCCAGGGCCGTTGCCCTCGGCATCACACTGGGCAATTACGTAGAAGACTCGGGATTCGTCGGTCTTAGTGATGATCAGGTAGGGATAGCCATCCTGGCTCAGGGCCGCGTGGCACACCTGACCACCAATCAGAGCTTTGAGGTCGTCTTCGTAGGGCAGTGACATGGTGAAGTCCTCTGAGGGGGATCAAGAAAACAGCCCGAAGAAACGTCTCCGGGCTGTGGGAAGGGGGTTTAGAATTCGTCGTAGCCAAAGGCGGGCTCATCCGCTGGGCTTTGGGCAGGGGGATTCATCGCGCCCTTGCCAAAATCAGCCCAGGTCTCGAAGTCACGCAAGATGCGCGCTTTGATCGCCTCGTCGTAGCCGACAAAGTAGGACTTCCAGTTGTCGGCAGTAGGTTGCCCGTAACCTGCTACGGAGCAGACCCAGGACTTTTTCTCCTTGCCCTTGAGTGCTGGCTGCACCCGCACCGCCAGCACCGACAGCGCCATGAAGCGATCGCCCCGAGATTTCTTGGCTCCGGTGGCTTCCCCGTAAGCCTTGCTCATATCGCTGTGGAATGCCCGCACGGTATCGCCAAAGCTGCCGCAGAAGGAGCCCTTGGTGGTCAGCATCAGCGGAGATTCGTGCATCAGCTGCTTATCTTTGGTAATCAGGTAGACCAGATAGCGCTGCTTCAGCAAATGGATAGTGCGATCGTAGGTGGACTTCTGAAAGTCACCGATGAACTCACCGCTGTCACGGTTGTACATGGTCAGCTTGGACTTGCCTAGAATCAGCAGCCGGGCCAGTAAAGAGCGATAGCCTTCAGCGGTTTCTCCGCGCTGAAAGGTAGCGGTATGCAGCGTCCAATCTTCGTTGGGGACAAAGAAAGACGCGGCCATATTTTCAGCCGTGATGAAAAAGCCTGCCTGATTGGGGTCTTGATAATTCAGCATTTGCAGGTAGGGCAAGGACTCGCGCCCGTCCTCGTACTCCGCCGCATCGAACTCGTCGTGCTCTGAGGCAACCAACGTTTCAGCAGCGTGGGGATTGTGGCCGTTTTGAGCCGCGGGGGTTACGGTCGTTGACGTGGTCATGGCAAGTCTCCTTAAATGGTGTGAAGTGAAGAGGGCAAAGCCCTAGCTCTGCCCCGGTGAATAGGAATGGATCGGCCTAGAACTCGTCACAGCCACAGGGGTTAGGGCTATCCACATAGCCAAAGGCGAAGTGCTGCCTGGGCGAATAGTGGATTAACCGCCCAAGAGGGTCTTTGGGCAACTCCTTGAGCTTGGCGACGTAGCCTTCCAGATAAGCGTCGTGGGCATATTCCGGCAGGCGACCCATGGCAGCATCGGTGCTGCCATCGAGATAGCGCTCGGCGTAGGCGGCCTCAGCCTGCTGGGCCATCTCGGTTTGGATAGAATCAGTGAATGCAGGTAACACGGTCATTTCTCCCAAAATGAAAGTGAATCCGGCAGTGCCCCGGTGGTTGTTGGTAGCGCTCCGGGGCATCACCGTATGCAAGTGAAGGTGAAGGTTGGACTTGGTCAGTTTTCAGTCGTGTGGGACATCGGAATCAGCTCCGGCGGCTGCGGTATCAGCAGGTTCCCCGTACTTTGTGGCTCCGGCGTCCTGTTCTTTTCCTTACTTTTTAGTATAGCCCATGTATACGCGGGTTATGGGTTTCAGAGAAGGGGTTTTACAGGTTTTTTGATGAGAGTTTCTGATCAATTTCGGGGAAAAATTGGTCGACCGATAAGCCCCACTGATCAATAGCCGAGGATGGTTAAAGCCTCGTATACTTGGGATGATTCAAGCCACCCAACTGTGGAGTTTTCCGGCAATGAGTGATGAGGCTCCCCGCAGAGATTATTTGACCCGCTTCCAGCAGCAGGGCGAGGTGGCCATGGCGGAGCGGCCCCTCTGCGTCAGGTTGCCGGAGGATATTGACGCGCTGATGCGGGAGAAGGAGAACCGGACGGCATGGATGCGCGATGCCATTATGGAAAAGCTCTGGCAAGAGGGGACTCTGCCAGAGCGGT
Source organism: Nodosilinea nodulosa PCC 7104 (assembly GCF_000309385.1). GTDB lineage: Bacteria > Cyanobacteriota > Cyanobacteriia > Phormidesmidales > Phormidesmidaceae > Nodosilinea > Nodosilinea nodulosa. Next base: position 448,490 of record NZ_JH976538.1, on the reverse strand, counting down.
ATCAGGGGTTGATGGAGGAAACTAAGCTGGTTTGAGGACTTATATCCAGTTGCCTACTTACTCTTACGGGCAATCTTGACTTGCCGCCAGCAAGGATTGGAAGAGAGGATCGCCCCAAGTCATCAAGCGTAGAGAGGGTTTTTCTCCAAACACCTCTGGTTTGAACGTCACAGAATAGGTGCGCTGACCAGTGGTGAGTGTCCACACCTCCAGCTCTAATTGAGAGAAGTGAATCCCTTTAGCTTTGAGGAGGTTCGACTGGGTAAATGTTGCTTCCACAGTCTCCAGGCTTATGGCGGTAAGAGGCAGCGGTCGCCGAATGTCGTGCAGGTCGGCCTCTACATCGCGCTTCACCATGTCATCAAGGGCTGGTCGCTGGGGCGGAGCCGATAGGACATTGTCGAACTCAGAGAGCAGCACGTCTTCTTCCTCAGCATCGACGCTCATGGTGGCCCGTTCGATGAAGGTGGGCACCTGGGCCAGGATGGGTTGAAGGTTGCCGACGACAGATTCAAAGGCTCCAATGCGATCGCGCAATTTCCGATACACCTTCGCCTCCACCGTGCCGTCGTAGTAGAAGTTGTGGATGGTGACTGTAGGGTAACGCTGCCCAATGCGGTCAATGCGGCCAATGCGCTGCTCCACCCGCATGGGGTTCCAGGACAGGTCGTAGTTAAACAGCACCCCGCAGGTTTGCAGGTTCAGGCCCTCACTGGCGGATTCAGTGCAGAGCAGGATTTTGATCTCGCCATCGCGAAACCGTGTTTTGATCAGCTCCTTGGGCACGATCGCCCACTGGCCATCGCGCCACAGTTCGCCGCCGCGCCCAGAGTAGCAGGCTACCTGGCTGCCGTAGAGTTCCCGCAGTTGCTCTCGCAGAAAATCCATGGTGTCGGTGTACTGAGTGAAGGCGATCGCACTTTCCCGGTTCACCAACTCCTGTCGCAAGGTGGCGATGAAGTGGGTCAGCTTGGTGTCTTCCCCAGTGTTCTCAAACTGCCGCAGCAGGGCTTCTAGGTGCTCGATTTCGCGGGGGTCTACAGGCTCCATGTAGCCCTCTAGCCCTTCGATTACCGCATCGTCGGCATCGTCTAGATCCGCCAGGTCGTCAGCAGTGAGGCCGCTGCCCTGCTGGGTGAGGAGGGAGTCGAGCCGCCGCTGGAGCGATTGCTGAATGGCGTAGAAGGAACTGGTCAACCGCTTGCGATAGAGGGTCATCAAAAAGCCCAGGGCTTTGCGCTGTTCCTTTTGGGCCAGGCGGTAGAAGTGGCGCACGTAGTCGCTCACCTGGCGGTAGAGGTCGGCTTCGCGGGTGGGTTCTAGGGTAATGGCGTTGTCACACACCTCGCGGCGGGGCACGTCTTTTTCCAGCAGGCCGAGGCGGTAGTACTCGCGTAGGGTGTCCCGTGTGTGGCGGAACATCATGTCTTTGAGGGGGGTATTGGTCGAGAGGAATTGCAGGGAGGCGGCGAGAAAGGCCTCATCTTGCAGGAAGAGGCGATCGTTGATGGTTATTTTCAGCCGCCCCCGCCAAGCATCTTCCACTCGGCTGGCCAGCATGCGGTCTTGCTGATGGAGGTGCTGCTGAAGCCGAGGGCAGGGCTGGCCGCCACGGGCAAAGTAGTCGGCAGACATCGTTTGCCAAAAGTTGAGCAGATGGCGATCGGGCTTGCTATCGAGGGAAGCGAAGTAGTCGCAGAAGGTGTCGCCGTAGGCCCAGTGGCCTTGTAGGCCCAGCACATGCAGCAGGTCAAAGACTTCGATGGGGTCAATTTGCATCGGCGTGGCCGATAGCAAAATCAGCGCTTTAGTTTTGTCGCGCAGCTGCTCCAGCAGTTGCAGCAGGCGGTTGGGGGTGTCTTTGCGGGCCTGGGGCGATTTGCGGCGGGCGTGGTGGGCCTCGTCGAGGATGACCAGATCCCAGGGTTCGGCATCGAGCAGTTCTTGCATCCGCTCCTGGCGACGCACCAGGTGGCTAGAGGCGAGGATCAGGTTTTGGCTATTCCAGGGGTTGCCGGTGGGCTGGGTAGTTTGACCGTAGGGATCTTTTAATTCGCCCTGGGTGTAGCTCCAGAAGTGGAGGTTGAATTTTTCGCGCAGTTCTTCGTGCCACTGGGGCTGGACGCTGGCGGGAGCCAGCACGAGGACGCGCTTGACCTTTTGGGAGACCACCAGGTAGCGGAGGATCAGCCCGGTCTCGATGGTTTTGCCCAAGCCAACTTCATCGGCGATCAGAAAGCTGCGGGGAAATTCAGCGGCGGCGCGTTTGAGGATTTTGATCTGGTGGGGCCAGGGCTGGATGGGAATAGAGCTGAGGCAGGCGCTCAGGCAGCCGGGATCTTGGTGGATGTTGGCGATCGCCCGAAACATCTCCCGTTCCCTAGCCAGGGCAGACTCATCGATCTGGGCCTCTGGCTCTTTTTCCTCAACCGGCTCTGGGTCAGGTATTTCTAGCTGTTCTCGCTCTTGCTTGGTGAGGGGGCGCTGGTTAAATTCGTCGTCGGTGTTCCAGGTCGGCTTTTGGGGTGGAGCGTAGCGGATTAGCTTGCGTTTGACGGCTTCGGGCACTTCAAACACCCGGACACTGGGGATTTGGTTATGCCAGTGTTGCTCGAAGCGCAGGGTTTCTTCTTGCACGCGGGCCAGGTCGCGATCGCCCTCCCAAGAGCAGAAAACGTGAAACGATTCGACATTGAAGTTCCAGCCACCGCTGGACTCGTTATTGGAGCCGGTGGTGGCGATTTGGTTGCCGTCGGCGTCGGTGAAGAGGCAGACTTTCTCGTGGTAGATGTAGTGAGTGTTGATGGCCTCGTCAGGGTCGAGGGGTTGCCCATCGTGGCGCAGGGGGATGGCGATGCGGATATCGAGGCGATCGCTCTGAATTAGCCAGCTAAGGATTTCGAGGCGTTTGAGCTGGGCAAAGTTGGTGGGTGGGGTGAGGTTGGCATCGAGGCGGGCGGCGACGGCATCGCGGAGGGTGTAGCCCTGCTGAATGGCTTGGAGGTCGGATTGGCTGAGGTGGCAGCTCATGATCAGACGGATGCGGCCTTGGTTGTGGAGGAAGGCCCCTAGCCCTCCGGCGACCTGGCTGAGGATGGCGCTGTTGAAGAAGCCGGATTTGCGATCGTACTGGGTGGCGCGTTCGAGGGCAGGGATGTAGAAGTCGGCGACGGGGTTGCTGGTGTCGCTGGCGTAGCTAATGCGCCAGGGGTAGGTCGTTAGTAGGGGTGGCATGGTTTATGGAGCGGAGTCTGGCAAGCCAATCGGGTAGTGCTGCTCTTCGTAGGCTTCTACCAGGGTAGCCAACCTATCTAATTCATCCAACTCAGGAGTATCTGGAGCAGCATCCATCAGAGTACGAATGCGCTCTAGGGCATTTTCATAGTCGGCTTCCGAAATCATGAGAGTAAACCGGCTTGTCTTTACAACAAGCTCTCCCTTAACGCCTGACGATAGGCTTTAACCGCCTGGGTTTGGCTGGTGCTATCGACATAGCTAGCCAAGAGAGCAAAATCGAGTTGTGGTAAGAGCTGACTCATCTGTAAAGCTTCGTAATCCTCGCCCACTGCCGTCAGACCGTAGATGCTGAGGCGCTGATTCTCCCAGAACCAGACCTCTTTAACCCCTAAGCCTTGATAAACCTTCAACTTATCGATGCCGCCGCTAGTGAGAACGATTTCCAGGGCAATGTCTGGTACCTCGTACAGTGCGCCCAGGCAATAGCATTCATCCGGCTCCAAGCCACGGGCGGCGGCTTCTTTACGGAAAGTGGCAGAGCCGAAGCCATTGAGGTCTAAGTCCAGTTCTTCGGCAAAGGCTTCGATTAGGCGAGCAATGATTTTTTTGAGACGTTCATGCTCGGGAGAGGTGGTCATGAGTTCAAGGGTGCCTTCCAGATAGGTCATCCGCAGTGCGGGGAACTGGTTCATAAACAGAGCCACTAGGGCATCGTACTGCTGCCAGGTGATGCCCTCCAGCACAAGCCGTTGTTCCTCGGCAGGGATTGCATTAGGAAGATCGATTAGGGATATTGTCATAACACTATCTGAGCCTCTCTTCGTAGTTTTGAATGTATCACTCCTCTGGCAAAATGACCTCTGACAGCAGCCCAACCGGAATCTCTATTAATAATCCCATGCATCCCGTTCCTGGCGGATGAACTGGTCGGCCTCTTCTGGGGTGGCAAAGCTGCCGGGGGCTGCTCCAATCAGGCTCGTGAGCGATCGCGCCGTTTCTTTGGCTAATTCAGCAGAGTCTTGAATCAACACAATCACCTCCACGATCGCCCCTTCTGGCAATTCCGGTGAAGTTAGCTCAATTACGCCCCCAGGCTTCACGGTAGTCTGTTGCTTAATGGCATTCAACATTTTCCAAAACCTTAGTCCAGATTCTGTTCGCATAGCTGGAAGATATAGCGCAATCGCCCCAGCAATAGATCCATATCGCCCGTGGAATATACAGGGGTTTCGTAGACTGTGCCCGCCGGAATCATGCGGTAGAATTGCCAGGCTCGGCCATTGGTGACGATGCCGTAGACATCAATCTCGCGACCCGATTGACGATTTTGCCACTGGCAGGCCTGCATTTCGACCAGGCATTGGGCCAGCCCTTTCTCAAAGTCATCCTTTTTGGCTTCGATGATGCACAGTAGGGGAATGTCTAAATACCGTTTTCGCTCGGCGATCAGGTAATCGACATAGCCTGCGGCGGTGTCGCCTTCGAGTTGGGCTCCTTTCCAGATTTTGAGGTGGTCGGTGCTGGCGATCGCCTCTTCGCAAATGGCATCAATCAGCAGCTTTTTCGATTCTTCGTAGCCTTCTAGGTCAAAGGTTTGCTCTAGGCGATGCAGCCGTTCTTGGAAGAAGGCGCTGGGTTCTACCGGGGGCGCGTCTAGTTCCCAGGGAATAAGATCGTCTAAGTTGAGCTGTTTGAAAGCTTCGGCATAGCTAAAGCTAGAAAAATTTTTCTTTTTAGATTTTGGAACTTTAGCCGATGTACCTGCCATAGTGCTTACCCCCGTATGATATCCCAACTAACTTTATGGTGACGCAAATATCAAACCCTCTCTGCGTCTTGCCGTCTTTCCCTCGCCGTTTCTAAAACAAGCCCATCTGGCCCTCTTCAAACTCCAGCTCTGGCTGCACGTAGAGCACCTTGGCTTGAATCTCATCCATCGCCAGCCACAGGTCGGCTAGCGCCTTCTCTTCAACCATGCGTTTGCGCTCGTCGCCGATGTGGGGGATCGCCTTGAGGGCGACTTCCCAGGCGCGCATGAAGAGGTCGTTGCTGAGTAGGCCGGTGGTTTTGAGAAAGCGGCGGACGGGGTCGATGCTTTGTTCTTCCAGGTAGAGGGCGATGATGGCGTGGAGGCCATCGACTAGGGCGATCGCAGTAAACTCGTCGGGGTTGGTGGAGAAGGCGCGTTTTTTGAGGCGTTGCTGGGGGGTGAGCAGTTTGCAGGTGCCGCTGGCGGAGTCGATCAGTTTGTGGGTTTTGGCCAGGTCGCTGACGTTGAAGCCGCCGACGGCGAGGGCGAGCTGCCGCGCTTCATCGAAGGGGAACTCGCGGGCGCGGAAGGCATCCCAGGCGAGGATGTACCACTGGGTGAGGGGGTCGAACCCGGCGGTGTCGGCTTCGAGCAGTTTGCGGAAGCGGTAGTTGGCGATCGCTTTACGAGCTTCCCCAAAGGCGACTTCGGGGCGCATTTCAACGCCGGAGCTGTCGAGCACGGGCCAGGCGCGGCTAAAGACGTTGAGGGCGGGGCCAAAGGCGCTGAGGTAGAGGTCGATGCCGCCAATGTCGTTGGCTTCAAATTCGGGGGCGCGTTGCTCGACGAGGTTGGCGAGTTCGGGGCGCAGGTCATCCCACCAGGCGGAACCGGCGTTGGGGTCGCGCTTGCGGCAGACCAAGAGCACGGTGCTGGAGACGGAGTTTTTCTGGGCCTGGTGCAGGTTTTGCGGGTTCTCGGTGCTGACGGCCCAACTGGCGGTGATTTCAAACCCGGCGTCGATGAGGGATTTGGCGAGCACGTCCCAGGCACCGGAGTCTTTGTGGTTGAACTGGACGGTCATGACGCCGTCGTCGCGGAGGACGCGGAAGTATTCGGCAAAGGCGAGAGCCATTTTGGCTTCGTAATCACGGTTGGCAAGTTCTTCAGGACTTCCGCCCATGTTTCGGAAGCGGGAGGGATTAGCAATAGCTTCCCGAGATTTATCAGTTAAATCTGACCAATAAAACTCTGGAAAAACATTACTCAGAACTCGTTTTTGCCATACATAGAAAAAGTCAGATAACTCACCATATTGAATAGTTGAATAGTATGGTGGGTCGGTAACGACAAGGTCTATAGATTCAGTTTCGATAGCACTCAGGTCGTCAGCAGAAAAGTTCTCAACCTGACAGCTTCCCTGAGTAAAGCCTTGTTTAACCAGAGTAGTCGACTTTGAACGAAGTCCAATCAGGGAGCACAACTCCTCATATTCACCAGAAACAGTTTCTGAACACCAATTCCAGAGCCTTGATGTTCCAACGTTCTCTGGATAATTCCACATTAAGTTAAAGGCATGTTGACTAGAGCAAGCCTCAACATTTGTCCGACTGGGATGCCACCTGGCGAGGCGACAATGCCTGTCAACACAACGGTCAAGAACTAAACTGAGATAGACAAGAATTGCAGATACCTTATCAGAATCGACACCAGATCTCTCTAGCTTAGCTTCTACCCCCCGCAAGATATCAGCTAAAGTCACTAAAACCAACAGTTGTCTTGTATTAAAGTAATCTTTTTTCTTTCTTATTCCATATTTGTGAACTCTATCAGCTTCACAAGGAAAAATCCCTGTGTTATCTCCTGCCTCTCCTGGAATAAGATTTTCCTGATTCCAAAAGTAAAGTTTATCTAAAAAGTATTTTTCTGCCCTGACAAAAGCATCATGATCGGCCTCCAGTGGAACACGAAAGCATAATTCACTGGTATGTTTTTTGTAGCCAACAGCATACATTTGACAACCCATGACGCCATTCTGGGCTTGCTGCTTGATGATTTCGTCGGCAATTATATTTTCACAATTTGGACATTTCCCAACACATCTACTTATGGTCACAGAACCTGAAGGATCATATTCATCTTCAAGCTCGCCTTTTAATTTCAGAGTTCCATTCTTAGTTATTTCACCTCTAACAATCTCAAATTTGACGTTTTTATTTTCAAGATTGGCTATGGGCTTGGCAGCCCACAGATCTTTCTTTTTTACAGCGCTAGGAGAACTATTGAGCCACCAATTCGGGCTTAACGGCACCACCGACTCACAACTCGGGCACACCACCGTATGCGCCCACAAATAGTTCTGAACCGTCTCCCCCTCCTGCGACGGAAAAAACTCCGCTAACCGCTTTTCTGCCTCATCGCCAACCCACTTCACCCACTTATCAATCTCATGCTGCAAATCTGGCCCAAACTTTAGCGGGTACTCCATCGCCGCCTTCATCGTCACCACCGCCACCGGGTTCAAGTCGCTGGCCAGCACATTCAGCCCATACCGCACCGCCTCAAACGGAATGCTGCCACCCCCCGCAAACGCATCCAGCACCGTCGGCGTGCGCGTACCCCAGGTCTGCTCACACAGGTCATGCACCTGCTTAATCCGCTCCGGGCTGGGCGGCGTCTTATACAGCTTCGTCGTGCTATCCGAGTGCCCATCCACCCGCCGGTTTAGCCCCAGCAGATACTCAAACTCCTCCATCGTCACCGTGTCCGGCAGCAGCGAGCCCAACACACTCGCCCGACTAAACGACAGCGGCTTGCGCGAATACCACCGATGCAGCCCCTTAAACGGGTTGCCCCCATGCTCGTAATACACCTGCTTATTCAGCAGCGTCACCGGAAAAATCTTCTCGATGAAGACAGCAGGGCGAGCGGGTTGGGTCATACAGTTTCCTCTAGGGTGAGGGCGTTGGCAGGCAGGCTTGGCTTCTCAGTATAGTTACACCTTCGCTTGCAAAATGCCCCTTCAGCAAAGGTTCAAGACCTTTCACAAATGACAACTCAACAAAACGATATACAGCCTTGCTGATATAGTTCATCTGTACTAAACTAAAAGCCGTTCCGTATTTTTCCTGCGAACTCCTAGCTATATTCCCTGCTGTCCCAGTTTGTGGTGTAGACCACAGTGGCTGGGGTAGTTAGGATGCGCCTAGACGAGGTGGTTTTGCCCTAGCTTTTTGGGTTGGCGGCATATCTATATACGTCTTAGCTCAGCATACTTTTTCCACTGGGGTTAGCCATGGGATTTCAGCCAGTTCCAGGTCAGGAAGGAACGGTCCAAAGCCTTGCTCGTAAGGCTTTAGCGCTGTTGACGATTGTTGAGGAAAAAGTGACCATGGACGAACCTCGCCTAACAACCCAGGCTAATCAGGCTAAGCAATCTGTAGAAACGCTAGTTTCTGCGCTTGAAGACAGTCAAAAACTGGCGGTTGCTAATTATGAGGCAGAACTAGCTCGGGTAGAACAGGAAGTTGCTCAAGAAGATTTTGGCCAATACAGAAAACGGTAGCTGTACTTTAAGCAGCATCTAATCTACCAACTAGTGTGGTGAGATATTTTCTGACGACCTTTTTCTGGGCTTCTTCGGCTAAGCCAAAAGCCTCTATTTTGTCATCACGAATATGCTTGATGACATCCAAATAGAGCTTTCTGTCTAATGCAGTCTGAGTGATACGGTCTTCGGGCATAGGCATATCGTACTCGATACTGCTCTTCAGCCAAACTCTCAAGTACTTAAAAATATCGCCAATAAAGGGGTTTCGGGCGTCTAAGTCATACAAACCCAAGGCTTTAAGGCGATCTTCGCTCAACTGATCGAGCACATCGTCAGCAGCTTCTACGGCAAGAGCTTTCAAGTCTTGCTCATGCTGCTCCAAATGCTGCGCAATACCTCGACGAAAGTCAATCTGCTCGGCAATCCCGTAGCTTTGACTCAGTAAGCGATCGGCTCTATCGGCCAAAATAGGTGGAATAGAGTCATTTATGAAAGCAGGACCAAGTTCGGTAGCCCTCAGCCTCTGGTGCATTCCAAGTTGGTTGCTTTGTCTGAGTAGGGCCTCTTGATTAGCCAAAGCTAAGGTTATTACATTGTTCATAAGCTGCAAGCCGATTTCGTCTCCTGCTTTCTCGCTTTTCTCTAGTTCAGCTTGCTTCTTGTCGTGTATTTGAAAGGCGAGGGGCAATAAGAAGCTAGCCCCGCTTAAGAGAAGACCAATTCCTTCGAGCAGCTTTCCTTCAGCGTTGAGCAACAATAGGTAAGGAAAGGCAAAACCAAAAAACGCTAATGTGCTGATTAGCACAAAAATGAGAGTGTAATTAAGTGAAGACTGTGGAGGAACCCTGCTGACTCTTTCCATCTTCCGTCTAGCCGTTACTGTAGATCACCGACTTCCTTAGCAATAGCCTCCAATAGCTTGCACTCTTGAAGGGGTGCTTCCCGCAGACGCCTGAGCATCAGAGCCGCTGTATTCTTGCTTACCCCTATCTCATACGCCAGTTTTCGCACACTAATGCTACCTGAAGACGCCTGAACGAGCAGAATCGTCCTAAACCATTTCTGTAAATCTACATGAGTTTGATGGAATAGCGTCCCAACTGTAACGCTATATGACGTAAAACAGTCATTACAGTGGTGGCGTAGTTCCCTATCCATGGGCGAAGCGCGTCGCGAACCGCAGTACGGGCACTGCGGCTCCCCACCCCACCTAAGTTTCTCTAGCAGCTCGATGCACTCCCGACGGCTCAGATCCATGCGGTAAGGCCGAATACCCTGAGCCTTACTGTCGAACAGAGAGTGCGTTAACGCCACAAGCCCGCAGCCTTATAGGGTGGATATCATTGCTACTCCACCTTTCAGCCCAAGAGCTATTAATCCGTATATTCGTTAGACATTCCTATAGCAAGATGACAGGGCTATACCCATTCTTGTGGTCTACGATCTGAAAGAAAACTTACTCCGACCTAATCACTAAACCCGGCACGATTGCTATGCTAAAGAGCTCTCACCGCTGCCTTGTGTAGAATGCCCGTTTGGCTTTACCACATTACCCCCATCAGCAACCTGGCCACCATTGTGCAGGCCGGTACCCTGCTAGCCAAAAACCGGCTGCAAGTCAGCGAGGCCGACTACACCTCCATTGCCTACGAGCACATTCAAGATCGGCGCTACTCCAAAACCGTTCCCTGTGGCCCTGGCGGCGTACTGCACGACTACGTACCCTTCTACTTTGCTCCCCGTTCGCCCATGCTGGGGGCAATCCACATCGGCAACGTCACTGGCTACACCAGCGGTCAGCAGACTATCTTGCACCTGGTGACCACCGCCGAAGCGATCGCAGAGGCCGACCTGGGGTTTGTATTCAGCGATGGCCATGCCGTTATGGGCTACACCAGCTTCTACGACGACCTCAACGAAATCGACACCGCTATCGACTGGGAGATCATGCAAACCAAGTATTGGCGGGATACCGAAGAGGATGGCGATCGCAAGCGCCGCCGCCAGGCCGAGTTTTTGGTACACCAAGCGGTGCCCTGGCCTTTAATTCGCGGCATTGGGGTGATGGATGAGGCGATCGCTGCCGAGGTGAACCAAATTTTGCGACAATTTGGGCAAACGGTGACCGCCCGCCTGCGCCCCCAGTGGTATTACACATAAAATGCAGGCGACTCAACCACCCCTGAAGGATCTTGAACCCAACTCCTCTATTTAGTACAATTGAACTAATAATATGACGACACAATGCTCAAGCTAAAGCGTGGCAACCTCCTAGACGAAAAAACAGAAGCCCTAGTGAACACTGTTAACTGTGTAGGTGTCATGGGCAAAGGAGTTGCGCTGCAATTTAAGCGGGCGTTTCCAGACAACTTTAAGCAGTATCAAAAAGCGTGCAAAAACAATGAGGTCGAGCCAGGCCGCATGTTTACCGTCGCCACCGACTCGCTGCTAAACCCCCGGTATATCATCAACTTCCCTACCAAACGCCACTGGAAGCAACCCTCCCAGCTTGACGATATCAAGGCCGGGCTAGCCGCTTTAGTAGCAGAAGTTCAACGCTTGGGAATTCGGTCGATTGCCATTCCCCCCTTAGGCTGTGGCAATGGAGGATTAAACTGGGCCGAGGTCAAACCGCTCATTCTAGAAGCCTTTAAGCCACTGCCCAATGTCGAGGTGATTGTGTTTGAACCTGCCGGGGCACCGCCGGTTGAAGCAATGGCGATCGCCACCTCAAAGCCGCCGATGACAGCCTTTAGAGCCGCCCTGATTCGGATCCTAGAACTCTATGGGCTACCGGGGTATAGCGCCAGCCGCATCGAAATTCAAAAGCTGGCGTACTTTCTCAAAATGGCTGGAGAGCCAACGCTGCAAAGCCTGGCGTTCCAGCGCTTTCACTATGGCCCCTATGCCCACAACCTAGGCCACGCCCTGCAAGGTATGGAAGGCCACTACATTCGTGGGTACGGTGACGGGAGCGATCGCGCCCAGATTCAGGTCTTGCCCGCAGGGCATGAGGCGGCTCAAAGTTTCTTAGCTGAGGGCCAAAATGCCGACCCCTATTTAGAGCGGGTCAGTCAGCTAATCGAAGGGTTTGAAACCCCCTACGGCATGGAAATGCTGGCGACCCTGCACTGGGTGGCTCAGGAAGACCCTCGTGCAGCAGCAGATTGCAAGATAGCCATTGAGCGGGTGCGGGAATGGAGCGATCGTAAGAAGAACCTCTTTAAGCCTCAGCATCTCGCCATGGCCTGGAATCACCTCAAAACCCAAGGCTGGCTCAGCTAGAGCTCTGTCTCTCTTGCGTTTACAGCATCGATAGCGCTGCTTGGTAAACCCGATGAGCCTCATCGCCAAAGCAGATAAATCTGACCTCCTCAACAAAAGCTGAATGGCTCAGAAAAGCGATTACTTCAGCCATGGCAATGTGTGTAGCCCGCTCTAGCGGAAACCCATAGACCCCTGTGCTGATCGCAGGAAATGCCAGGGTACGAATTGAATGGGCCTCAGCCAAGGCCAGGCTACTGCGGTAACAACAGGCCAACAACTCATCCTCACACTGCTGCCCACCTTGCCAGACTGGCCCTACGGTGTGAATCACCCATCGGGCAGGCAGATTATACCCCTGCGTAATTTTGGCCTCCCCTGTGAGGCAGCCCCCCAGCGTTCGACACTCTGCCAGCAGTTCAGGCCCCGCCGCTCGGTGGATAGCGCCATCCACGCCACCACCTCCCAATAGCGACTCTTTGGCTGCATTGACGATCGCATCTACTTGCTGGCGGGTAATATTGCCCCGGATGACTCGAATTCGCTGCTGTGAATCTGAACGAAAAGCTTCCATTTGCCTGCGAATCGCCGCTAGGCGCTTCAGGATTGCCAAGATATGCCCATTCTCAACCATCTGAGCCAGGTGCCCGCTATTGAACCGATCCGCACGAACATGGGTTGTGATCAGTTTCTGTAGGGTCTCTAAATCTGCTGACTCGATCTGCCTGGGATTCTCAAGATACTTGGCAGCCTCATCTTTCCAGGCAACCCAGTTGAAGTCAATCACCAAGTTCTCACGGTAAAGCCCCTTGATGAACTGGTTAAACTCTGGAGCATAGAAATAGGGATCCATCATGCTCAAATCTGGGCGCACCTCGTACAGACTGCTGGGTGTGCGCTCAAAAATTGGCATAAAAGCAAGAATGCGATCTAATCCATTGGGAGTGATCATGGGGTTACGCCTCCGGGGTGGCCGGTGGCTCAATGATGAACCACTCGTGGTAGAGAATTGCCAGGTAGAAATCGTGATCGGCCATGCGATCGCACACCGCCATATACCCACTCATAAACCAGTCGTCGCCGTAGGTGGTGTCTTTCAAAAATAGCGTTAGGGAGTTGCCATCCGCGCTCCAGATGGTGCGGAGAATGGAGATGTTGTCGTGGTGCGATCGCTCCACCGGCAGCAAAACCGCCCGCCCCTCAATCATCATAAATTCTATGTCATACCACTCCAGCACTGAGGCCCAATCCTCTGGCCCCTCATGCTTCTCAATAATGCGGTCCCACCGGACAGATTTGATTACGTCTAAAGACTCTTCAGTCAAATCTGAAAGTTGCATTGGTATTTACTCCCAATCTTACTTTTTCCAGTTTAGAACTCGAATATGGTTAAAGTTGACGGTATCAATCTCTTTACGCTGGAGGGTAGCTGCGAGCTTTAAATCATCTGTGAGCACTAAATAGCTTCCCTGAGTCACCTCCAAAATGCCACAGTCTGTCAAGCCAAATTCCTGAAATTCTTGTAATTGAACTAACTGCTGACTGGGTTGGTAGATCTCTTCCATTTGGCCAATAACTTGCCGAAAAAACTGAAAACACCTAGAACGCTCCGGCTCCCCCAGTTGATTGGCAAGGCTATTGACTTCAGTCAGGATATTTGGCATAAGCTGTTAAGCATCTAAACTACATATTAGGGAGTGTATTTTGGTGAGTTATACATGCCAATCAAGAATTACCTAACGGCCGAAGAGAAACAGGAATTGCAGAAGCAGCTTAAATTTCATGAGCATCCCGACGTTCGTGAGCGTATTCTAATTCTGCTATTGCGAAATGATGGCAGAAAACAGCAAGAGATTGCAGACTTTCTAGGTTGCTCCTTAAGGAAAGTAGCCTATTGGTGTGCCCACGGAAATCCAAGTGACTTAGCCAGTTTAACCGATGAACGAATGCATGGGAATTATCATAAGGCCACCGATCAATATGTCAACTTATTATTGGATGTCATTGAGAAAGAGCCTCAAGAATTGGGGTACGAATTTGGTCGATGGACGGCGGCTCGGCTCGCCACATATTTAGAACAAGAAACCGGGATTCAGCTAAGTGGGAGTCAAGTGAGGAGGATTCTCAAGTCAAAAAAGTACGTTTACCTCTGGGCCAAATATAGCTTAGAGGAGAAGCAAGATCCAGAGAAGCGAAAACTCTTCAAGGCAAAACTGGAGGAGTATTTAAGAATTACTAAAGAATCCCCAGAGAAGCTCCAGGTCTGGTTTTGGGATGAATGTGGCTTTAGTTTGAGAGTGACACGTCGAAAGGATTGGGTCAAGAAAGGGACGCGCAAGAAGGTTTCTGGAATTCGACGGAAAGGACGTATCAATGTGATGGGAGGAATCCGCTATTCGGACAAGAAGCGGTTGGTGGACTTTCTCCCCAAAGGAACCGGTGAAAATTTTTATAAGGTTCTCAAGAACTTTTACGAGGAGGTTATTTATGACTGGGCTGGCGAGGATAGGAGCGTGAGCGAATTTGAGAAAGACGGGCCTAAGGTTGTGATTATTTTAGACAATGCGAGTATTCACAAAAAGGAGGAATTTACAGAGAAGATAAAGTTAGAGATGCCAAATTTAGTTTTGGAGTTTTTACCTGAGTATAGCCCGGACTACAATCTGGTCGAATTGGTTTGGCATTCAGCAAAAGAGTTCATCTCAAATCGTTTATTTAAGTCTATTGAAGATCTCGAGGCTCTTATCAATAAGCTTCTCAATGAAGGAGAACTGGCCATAAATTGGCATCGGAAGGCGAAAAACAAGGGAAGTGCTATTGATGCAATTTAGATGCGCAACAGCTTAGTGACCACCTTTTGAAAAGACTTTAGAATTTGAGCTAGCAAGTCAAAATCTTCGGGGGTGAATTGCTTTGTTCTCTTAAACAAGGGAACTCTTTGTCTGTTAACCAAGCCTACAATGTAGAGCAGTAAGATATTGGTGTCAACTAAAATCCCTGCTTGCTGATAGCGTACAAATACAGCTCTAACTTCTTCAATCATACATTGCGAATTTTCATAGCCTTCACTTCCCCTGTCTCCGCATCAATCTTAAACTGCTTGTAATCCCGTTGTTTTTGGTTTTGAAGCATAGCAAATGAAGTATCTACAGGTCGTGCAAACCCTAAAGTAATAAACCAGAATTTTTCATCCTCTGATAGTTCGACTTCCTCAAGGCGAATATCAATAATTTCAGCACCAATTTGGGGGGCAAGACTTTGTAAGAAACTGGTTGCGTTTTGAGCAGCTGTCTGAACATTGACTGTTGGAATTGCTGGGCTATTAGCTTTTGCCATACTTACCTCCTGCTACATCAGTCTCCTAGTAAAACCCGCATGGCCTTCAGGGCCGGACGCTTCTTCCCATTACTCACCTTACCAAACCAGTAATGGGCCTCCTCATTACTCATCGCCGTAATGCCTTCCGTCACATTGGCAATTCGCTCCGGCTTCGACAACGGCTGCAACGCCTGGAACAGCAGCGCCAAATTCACCCCCGATTCCTCACTCAGCACATAGGGAGCCTGCCGCTTGTAGCTCAGCGTCTTGGGATCATAGTTATTCGCCTTCAGCGCCTGATAAATCGCCTGCCGGGCCTGCACCAGCGGCTTGCCCTTCAGCCGCCCTACCCGCTTGGCTGCCGGGCGCTTCTTTTCCCCCGCCTTTTTGTAGGCGCACTGGTAAAGCTCCAGAGCAAAATCATTGTTACTCAGGGGTACCACTCGCAGCTGGAACTCTTGCATAAGGGGCGAATCCCAAAAACAGGGAAGAAGACGTCAGGTCTAGTATTTTACTCTGACTCGTAGATTCATCCTATCGACTGGGTTGCGGGCCAGCGCCTGCTGAAGCCCCTGCATTTCTGGTCCATTGGGAGCGATCGGAGCCTCTAGCTGAAAATTTACCGTTAGACTCAGACTCGCCTGGGTATCGGGCAAATTCAGCATGCTATTCAGCGTGCTGAAAAAGCTCTGAAAGCCGCGCACATCCCCCTGGTACTCTAGCCGCACAAACTGTTGGCCAGTCTGAACCGTAACAAACTGCTGAATATCAAACTGATAGCGAGCTAGTAGGGGTAAAGTAGTGCCCATCTTGCGATAGTCGGTGACATCGCCAACGGTGAGCTGAATCTCAGCAATCTTGGCCACCTGATAGTCATTTACCCAATCGGCCAGGTCGTTAAATACCTTGTTAGGGCTACCCTCTAGCTCCCGCTCTGTCGGCTTCTCCAAGATGGTGCCTGGGTTGTACCCCCCAGAGCCTTCGCCGCCGTTAGTGGGTTTGCTATCCCCGGAGGTATACAGCACGACATCCTTCACGGCCTCAGCAACTTCGCCCGTACCGTAGTCGGCCGCCACCTTAAACTGGGTCGTCTGTGAAATTTGCCCCTCGTACTCGTCAGAGGGTAGAAAGGCGTCACCCATCAACTGCCCATCCTGGTACAGGCTGACCTTCAACGCCTCTCGCGCCCGCCAGCGTACCTGCACCGTCCGCTCTTCGCCTGCTCCAGCCAAGAGCTGGGCGCTCAGCTCCACCACTTTTGGTTCTGGGGGCTTCAGCAAGCCCCGGCGATAGAGTTCGGCCCGTTCAGAAAATTCAATCGTGGTCGGCAGAGCAGGCGGGGTTGCCTCCGTCTTGATGTAGAGCTGCTCCCCCACCTTGAGATCCCACTGGCCTTCAGTTAGCCCCTTACGCAGGGTGTCCCGCAGCTTCGATACCTCCGCATCAAGCAGCATATTCAGGCTCAAGTCCTTAGCAAACTGCTCCCGCAACTGGCGGGTGGTCCAGTGGTCGAGCCCCGTGGGCCACACCTTTTGCAGCAGGTAGGCTGGGGCATAGGGAGCCGCATCTTCGCCGCGCACCTTGCCGCAGTCTTTTAGCGCCTTCAGCACCACATCCTGCTGGTTGCGGTTGCCCTTGACCGTGCTGGCATCCTGGGCAGGCAAAGGGTAGTGCATCAGTCCCTTCGGCGCTTTCACCGAGTCATTAGCGGGGTAAAACAAATGGCGATAGGCATTAGTCATCGCGATCCGCACCGCCAGATCTAGTTCTCCTTCCTTTTGCTTAATTTGGTCTTGCTGGCTCTGGGAGAGGTCATCCATGCGGTTTGGGCTGCGCAGGATGGCCCGCACCGCCCTAAACTCACGGGTGATGTCGATCGCCCGATCTAGCTCCTGCCAATTAGCCAGCAAAAACAGCAGCCGGTTGCGGAAGGTCCGAAACTTGCCCGACTCTCCGGTATTGCTAAAGATTTGCTCAATCAGCGGCGGTGGGCCATCGGTGGAGCTGGTGATGGTCGCTTCGTTAAAGTCGATGATGCAGAGGGCAATAGTGTTGGGGTCGTCGTCTACGTCATGGGCACCTTCAGGGCCAGCTACGAGCTGAAAGAATTTGGTTGCAAAGATGGTGTCTCGCCGAGTGCGCAGTTCTTCCTTGGCTTCAGTGAGACCAATCTGCTCCTTTTCCTCGGCAATGATTTTGTTGATCGAGGGCTCTTCTTTGAACCGGGCAATGGAAGTGATGGGATCCACGTCCAAATACCAGGCCACATTGCTCAGTCGCTCTAGGGCGCGATCCACAAAGCTAATGTCTACCCCTGGGGTCAGCAGCGACAGATTCAGCTCGGTGCGGCGAATGCCTGAGGAAATGCCCTGGGTGAGGGAGTGCAAAAAGATAGTACGCCCAACCCAGGTCGAGAAAGGCGGCTTGCCCGCCGCCAGCCATTCCTGGTCTTGGAGCTGGGCATGGGCTTCGCGGCCATTGGGATTGTAGATATCGGCGGAGATCGGTAGGCGCATGAGGGGCCGCTGGAGCCGCGAGGTCAGGTCACTGGTGAGTTCTTCTTGCAGTCCCACGGGCAGATGGTGGGGGTGAATCATCGGTGTTCTGCCGTCCGGGTGCTGCCACAGGTAGCGCACGACCCTGGCAAACAGCCGCAGGGCTCCCCGAGTGCGCTGGAATTCCGGGATGGAGGCAATCTTTTTGGTCAGCAGGTTAAACAGTTCGGGATGGAAGGGGTAGCTGTTAGCGATCGCCGTCGCATAGGTCGCATCTTTACAGCCATCGGGCAGATTCACCCGACTAGCTCGAAAAGCTTGCAGATACTCTTCAGCGGCTTTCTCAGCCGCCTCGGAACTAATGCTGGCAAACAGCCGCTGGCGCACAATGTTGTAGACCTCGATGTCGGTGCTGGGACTGAGCACTCGCTCTTGCCGCGCCGAGGCCCGCACCAGCTCCTGCTGAATCTCTGCGGTTTCTTTGGCAAAGGTGTCAGACTCCGAGGCTAGAGAGTAAACAAACACCAGGTTGTTGCAGGAAGCCGCCTGATCCATCAGGGAGAACAAAAAGGCGACGACTTGCTCGGCCAGAGTACTCTGCCCCACGATTTTGGCCTTGGCGGCCCGCAGGTGTCGGGCGATTTCGTCAATGACAATCAGCGTGGGCTCCTGGCCAATTAGGCGATCAATCACCGAGGTACCAGGACTGATGCGATTTTCGTCGGCCCCCCGCAGCAGTTGGTAGCCATCGATGCCACCGATTTGGTAGGCGATCTCGCCCCACAGAGTGTAGGTGGTAATGCCAGATTCAGCGTGATAGACCCCAGATTCTGGGTCGAGGTCTCGTCCGTCAATGGCGGCTACCTGGATAGGCCGGTCTGGTAATAAAGCCAGATCTTCCACAAACCGCCCTAGCCCGGCGATGTCTCGGCCTCGCTTAGCAATGTGCCACAGGGCAATTTCATCGTGGGTTTTGCCGCCGCCAAAGCTAGTCTCTAGTCGAATGACTGGAGAGCCGACCGCCTTCCCTGTCAGGCGACCAAACACCTTTGATATCAAGGTTTTTAGGCCATCTGTGGGGAATGTATTCGCTAAAAAAACCTCCGGCTGCTGGTAGACCTGAGGGGCTTTACCGTCTACGACTAGTCTGAGCTTGGCTGCGAATAGATCTAAGGAAAGGTCGCCAGAGCGAATTTCGTCTCTAGGGACGCAGGTGTTAAAGACAGAGGGCAGCATAGGAAAAGTATTTCAGCATCTGAGCAGCAGGGAGCTATGACTAACTCAAGGATCGTAAAATTTTAGGCTCTCTTAATAAAATTCCCATCAGGGTACGCAAACCAAGCCTGTACGGGTAATTCCTTGACATACTACTTAATTACATGGCCATAGCTCTGTAGCAGGATCAGCTTGAAGGACTTATTCATGTCGTCTTCATTTCAAAATCATAGGGCGCAAACGGACACGACAGCTCTCGTTAAACGTGGCAACCCTGCCATGAAAGTAGTCCTCATTGGCCAACCAGTTTACGCGCCATCCGATGCAGGGCGGCTGAGTCGCTGATGGTGGGCACCTCCTCCAAGGCAAACCAGCCCAGGGCGTAGGATTCCTCAGAAACCGTGAACTCCATGTCCTGGGCCACCAGCAAAAACCGGATATCGTAATGCACATGGGGCGGTTCTTTAGCGGTATTGATGGAGTGGTGGCCGATGTCGAAAATGGTGGTTTGCAGGGGTGCGATCGCCTGAATGCCGCATTCTTCTCTAGCTTCGCGCAATGCCGCCTCCAGCAGGGAGCCATCGCCCTCTTCCCCATGACCGCCTACCTGTAGCCAGCGGTTCAACTTTTTGTGGTGGGTCAACAGCACATGAGACCTGGCGGCATTAACCACCCAAGCAGAGGCCGTGAGGTGCCCGATATAGTTATCCCGCTGCCAGAAGCGGGTTTGCCCGTCTAGAAAAGTCAGGGTGGCCGTGATGGAATCGGCCTCCTTCTCGTTAAATGGGGTATGGGCGGAAATCGTTTTGATGCAGTTCTGTCAGTTCATGGCGTTATTGTGACGTGCAAGGTGCTACCTGCGTCACCATGCCAATGGTTTGATGCTGAACCATGGCTCAGGTCATCGGTACTTTCATGCGCGATCGCGCCATTGAATAACCCCCGATGCACTGGGCACCGGGGGCGGTTTGACTATAAGGAGTTCGCTATAGGGTTGAACGATAAGGCAGTAGGTCTGCCCTTCGTTCTACAGTGGCTTAACCCGCCGCGTTGTGACACCCGTCAACCGCCAGATTCACAGGAAGTGGGGCGCTCAACCGAAACAGGTCAACTTTCGCCCAATTGTGATGGATGTTCTTTACTTTTCTGGTGTGTCGTGCTGCTTTGTGCCAAACCACAACTCCACCGAAGCGACTACGAGGGGTTCTTTTTTACCTCGAAAGCAAAGCCCCTTGTGGTGACCTGAGTGGCCTGCTGAGGGGTGCGATCGCGGGGGCTGAGCTAGATGGCTTAGGATACTGATGTCGAATTTCACTGACGCCCTTGGCCAGCGCCAAGGGTTTTGTTTCGCCAAATTTCCATTGGCCATAAATTTGACGGCTGTTATCCACAATCTAGTCATCGCCGCCGCCTAGAGTGAGGACACAGACAGACGGCAGCTGTTGACTACTCTCCTTCGGTGCCTGCTACACCAGCGAGAAGCCTCAGCACTAGCTCATCTTGTCTATGTTTACATCGATGCCAAGGAGGATCAACGTCTGTTGCTCAAGGCCCCGGCTGAATCCTGCTGCATCTAAACCCTTCATTTAAGCCAGTTCTGACGGCTTCAGGAGACGCCATGACTCAGTTTGTGAGTAAGCAAGAAATTTCTCAGCACCTCAAACTCAGCGATACCACCCTCAAGCGGTATCGCCTCTCGGGCGTCTGGATCGAAGGCGTCCACTGGATTCGCCTCAACAGCCGCTGCACTCGATACAACCTAGATTTGATCGATGATTGGCTACAAAACAAGAATAATCCAAGTGCTCATCAAAACGCGATTGAGACTCAGCGATCGTCTCTATTAAGTAGCAGAAAGAAGATTCACAAGATGTAGAGAGTCCAGAAGATATCCTGACCAATCTGAAAATACTTAAAAAATAATAAAACTTTCCCTAATTACTTCACCTAAAAAGGATGACATAATTTCTGTGGCCTGAATTATTGCATCAAAACAGAGTGCCATGAAATTAGAAAATCAAGATCTAAATTTTAATCTAAATCGAAATTGGAGACCAGTTTTATTTTTGTGTAGATCTTCTTGTTTCTATTTTGAGGTGTGCCAGGTTCCTGATTCGTCTCTCCAAGTAGCTCATATTTCTTGCACCAAAGGTATCCTGAAACCCTCAGGATGCCTTTTGCTTATGAGGTGTAGCTTCAATTCAAAACGCGAGGCGGATTTTCATGCTGAAGTCGAAATATATGATAAATGAATCTACCGACTGTGGTAGAACTACCGATCTTGGATTTTTGGGTGTAAAGGATAGCGCTGGGTGTAAAATGGGTGTAAGCCTTAAAAAGGCCTTCAAAACCCCTGTAAATTAAGCGTTGTTGTTCGATTCGTAATCGAGCGGTCGCGGGTTCAAATCCCGCCATCGGCTTTCCCCGTCCCGTAATCCACGAAAGCATTGTGGATGTCTCAGGTAAAAAGGTGCGTCGCAAGGAAACCAAGACCAGCGTGAAGCGGTGGTTTACCTGTCCGACGCGACTGAAAGAACTTCTACAGGCCATCAGGCCTGAGAATCCTGCTCCAGAAAGCCTGGTTTTTCCAGCGGCAAAAGGCGGGCCGATGTGTGCCAAAAACTTTAATCAGCGGGCTTGGTCAGCGATCGTGACTAGTTTGGGTCTCGATGTTAAGGAAGGCATCAATATGACGCTCTACAACTGCCGGGACACGTTGCTCATCCAATCATCGATCAAATCTAGGTTGTAGCGAGTGCAGCGGCTGTTGATGCGAATCCAGTGGACGCCTTCGATCCAAACGCCTGATAGCCGATATCGCTTAAGGGTGGTATCGCTGAGTTTGAGGTGCTGCGAAATCTCTTGCTTACTCACAAACTGAGTCATGGCGTCTCCTGAAGCCATCAAAAGTGGCTTGAATAAAGGAACCGGGATGCAGCAGGATTTTTTGACCTAGACCTTGATCAGCAGGCGTTCACCATATTTGGCATCACTCGTCAAAAAGATGCTGTTGAGGTCCCTTCATGGTGTAGCAGGCACTATGCGGGAGCGTTCGACAGGCATCGGTTTGTCTGTGTACTTACTCTAGGCGGCGGTGATGACTAGATTGTGAATAACAGCAGCTAAATTCTTGGCAAGTTAGACTTTAGCAATACAAACCCACGCGTTGACGGCATTGATTAGTCCATTGAAGAGGCCCGCGCCTGTAACCAGGTCGCCGACTCATTTGAGCCGCTGGTGTTTCGCTACCCATTCTGTCCTGGCGGATGACCAGCAACAGCAGTAGGGATTCTTCGATCGCTTGCTCTCAGCCATCTGACGAATACCAATGCCAGGGCTCAACAGACGGCGATCGCCATCAGTGACCTCCAGGTGAAGGTTGCGCAGATTGAGCAGGAGAAGCGGAAGATCGCTGAGACTCTGCGTGAGCAGGTAGCTTTGGAGGTTCTTGAGTTCGATGCCACCCGCCGCGAGTTTCAGATCTCTCAGGAGGTGGCCCGCCGCGCCACAGTGCAGCATCGCCTGCTAGAGATTGACTACCGCTTCAGCAATCAGATCGATAGTGTCACATATCTAAACCATTTGTCACAGTTAGATAGTCAGAAGGCAGATACCTACCGGGCCTGGGCGCGACTGAGAACTCGGCTAGCGCGGATTCAGATGATGGTATTGGGGAGTGGGGAATAGGAGATTGATTAGTCAAAGTTTCTTTAAACGACATACCAATAACTTGTTACTCGACACAGTCCAATAGGCAGACTGAGTAAACTGGTGGGATCCTAACTTTTCGAGGACTTCATCATGGGTGATACCTTAGACGATGAAGGGTGCATCCCAGTTATGCAATGAGTAGAAGTGCTTAGTGCAGATCAAAGGCAGAAGCCGTAGTCTCAGAGCAGCAACTCTGAGGATAACTAAAGCGATGGATGCCGCCAAGGAAGCTCAAATTAAAGCCCATGCCCTGGCCTTAGCTGAGTTACTCTACAACGAAACCGACCCTGAACAAGTCAAGACATTGGCCGGCATTGAAGTAGCCGTTCGTGACCACCTACTGGCGCATGTGGGGCCAGAGATCGGTAATTTTTTATCTGCACAAGTAGCGGCACGAGCCGAGGACGAAAACGACACATCCAAAGCATCGTCGGGCGATTGAGCCTGAGCCAGCGTCAGAGTCAGCAGCTTGAGGTTAAGGCTCGGACTCAGTGGAGTCCTTATCTGGAAAAGTGTTGCCTGCTGCTGAGTGCCAACGAGGCCTACGCACGGGCGGTCGACGATATCGCCGTGCTGACTGGAGTCTGTGTGTCAGGCAGTACCCAGCAACGGCTCGTGCATCGCCAAGACCTAGAACCGCCAACCGTGGACGGCGGGGTCAAGGAAATGAGTCTTGATGGCGGAAAAGTGCGCCTGCGAACACCTCCAGGGCAGCGGTGCGAGTGGCGTGACTACAAGGCTGTCAACCTTCATCAGTGGAGCATTAGCACCTTTTATAAAGACAATGACAGCTTAGTCAACTGGGCCAATCAGCAACTCCTAACGCATCCCCTGGTTTGCCTCGGGGATGGCCACGACGACATCTGGAACCTGTTTTCCCAGATTGCTCACCCGAGTGAACGGGTTGAGATTTTAGATTGGTATCACCTCATGGAGAATTTGGGCAACGTGGGCGGGTCTCAACAGCGCCTAGATGCGGTCGAAGCCTGCTTATGGCAAGGGGATGTAGACGGGGCGGTCAGGGCATTCGACGACTGGCCCCATGAGCGGGTAGACCAGTTTATCGGCTATCTAGCCAAGCATCGTCACCGCATCGTCAACTACAGCTACTACCACGCAGAGGGAATCTCAATCGGCTCTGGAGCTGTGGAGTCGACCATCAAGCAAATTAGCAGGCGGGTGAAGATCTCTGGTGCTCAATGGAAGGAAAGTAACGTTCCTCAAGTGCTCCGACATCGCTGCGCTTATCTCAATGGCCAGTTCTCATCTTGAGTCTTGCAAGACTGGGATGCGCCCAACTAGCCGGGCCACCCTTTGGAAGCACACTCCTGCGGGCTGGAAGATTCTCTATCACCAGGGGACAATTGTGGCAGAGTCGTGAATCTAGAAACCCGTCACTGCAACAGTCCCAATTCCCTGGCTTTGGCCACGGCCTGGGTGCGGTTTTTGACCGCTAACTTGCCGTAGATGTTGCGGGCGTGCCACTTCACGGCGGCCAGGCTGACGTACAGCGCATCGGCGATCGCCTGGTTGGTCATGCCCGTGGACAGATAGGTCAACACCTCTAGCTCGCGATCGCTCAGCGGCTCAATCAACGGCTGGCGGCGGGGCACGATTGGCGCGCTCTGAACCTCGAAATGCGCCAGTAACGCTGCGGTTTCCTCAGCGTGAATCCCTTTTGCTGCCGCCGCAGATAACAGGTCCGCCATCGCTTTTCCCTCGTCTAAAAACAGGCGGATATCGCTATCCTGCCGGGGCAATTGCAGCGCCTGCTGCAGGCAGGTTAAGGCCTGGGCCTGATCGGCCTGGGCCTGCCAGACCAGCGCCTGGAGTAGCAGGCTTTCCATCAGCCGCAGGGTGCGCCCCCCGGCTGTGGCCAGAGCTTGCAGGCGAGAGAGCAAGCGCAGGGCCGCCCGCAAGGGGATGGCCGACGAGGTTTGCCGACCGCGAGCCAGCAGCACTCTGGCATAGGTCAAATAGGCGAGTTCCGCCGCCGTGGGGAATTTTGCCGTGGTGTTGTAGTGCAGATCATCCTCGACGGACAGGCCGCTACTCTCAACCCAGTCCATGGCGGCATTGACGTTGCCCTCCGCCAGGTGCAGCCTGGCTTTGCAGGCTTCCAGCGGCAGCATCGTCGGCCAGAGCCAGACCTGGCCGGGCTCGGCCTGCCGGATCGCTCCCCAGGCGGCGGCCCAATCTCCCTGGGCCTGGCGGACCCTGGCCAGGGTGATGTAACCCATCATCAGGCCGGGCTGCTGGGTTTCAACGGCGCGATCGATGCTTTGGGCGAGATGCTCAGCCGCCGCGTCGAGCTGGTTTTGCTGCCGCAGCAGATCCGCCAGGGCCACCTGCACCAAAACTCCGGCATAGGTGGCCAGCCAGCGCCGCTCTGCCGCCAGATCTAACCCCTGCTGGCAGAGGGCTGTGGCCTCTGCCAGATGGCCCCGCAGGGCGAGAAACTGGGCCTGTAGATAGAGCCCCGCGATCGCGGGGTCAGCCGCACTTCGCACCTGGCCGATGCGGCTGACCTCAGGCAGCAATCGCCGAGCGGCTTCGTAATTGTCATCGACAAAGTAGGTGACGCCCAGGCTGAGAAGAGTCAGCGATCGCAGCCAGGAGTTGTCCTGGGGCAAGAGCTGCAATGCCTTCTCCATCAGGGCTACCGACTCCGCCGCCTGCCCCTGCTGGCGGGCCTGCATGCCCCTGAGGGCGATCACTAACCCCCAGAGCTGATCCAGATTGCCCACCGAGTTGCCGAACTGGGGCGGGTGCTCGTTGAGGATGGTTTCTAGGGTCTGAACGGCGGCGATCGCCTCGGCAAATTGAGCCGTGGTAAAGCCCAGCCAGGCCTGGGCCATCAGCAGCCAGGGGCGCAACCGGGTGAGTTCACCTGGCAACCGCTCCAGGGTTCTTCGCAGCACCACCGCATCGAAGCGAGGATTTTCGCGGGTCTGAATTTCCCGCTCGATCAGCTGGGCGGCGTAGTCAAACGCCTGGGCGGCGACCGCGTGGTGCAGGGCATCGGCGATGTCGCCCTGCTGCTCGTACCACTGGGCCGCCCGGCGGTGATAGGTCGAGATGCCATCTGGGTCGCTGCGCTGCAAAATGTGGCGCAGGGTTTCGGCAAACAGGTGGTGGTAGCGGTACCAGAGGCCATGGTCATCCAGGGGCACCACAAACAGATTTTGCCGCTCTAGCTGCTCTAGAACCCTCGCTCCATCAGCCGCCTCACTCTCCATGACGGCAGCACAGAGGGCACCGCACATCTGCTCTAGAATGGCCGTCCCCAGCAAAAACCGGCGCAGCGGGGGCGGCTGGCGGTCTAGCACTTCCTCCACCAGATAGCCCAGAATGTAGCGCTGGTTGCCGCCAAAGGCCGTTAGACTCTCCGCCGGGCTGGCGGCTTCCCGCAGGGAGAGCATGGCCAACTGAAGTCCCGCAATCCAGCCCTCGGTTTGCTGCTGTAGCCTCGCCACCTGGGCCTCGCTGAGGGGCAGGGGCAGAGACTGCTGCAAAAATTCCGTCGCCTCAGCATCGGTAAAGCGGAGATCGGCGGCATGCAGTTCCGTCAGCTGCGATTGCACCCGCCAGCGGGCCAGGGGCAGGGGCGGATCGGTCCGAGTTGCGATCGCCACCCGCACCCCGGCTGGCAAATGCTCCAGAAAAAACGCCAGCCCCTCGTGGATGGCTGGAGTCGTAATCAGGTGGTAGTCATCCAGCACCAGAATCAGGCCACTGTGCAGCTGGGCCAGCTCATTCAGCAGCGGCGTTAAGAATGCGTCATAGGAAACCGGCTCGGGCGATCGCAGCATCGACAAAGCCGCTTCCCCAAGCTGCCCGTTTGCCTGCTGCAAGGCGGCTACCAGGTAGGTCCAGAAGCGAGTCGGGTCGTTGTCGCGCTCATCTAGAGACAGCCAGCCGACAGACTGCTGGTGCTGCACCCAGGCGCTGAGGACGGTCGTTTTCCCAAATCCAGCGGCGGCGGAAATTAAAATTAACCGACTGGACTGTTCCTGCTGGAGCTTTTGCAGGATGCGATCGCGCCTCACCCACTGCGATCGGGGCGAGGGGACATGCAGCTTTGTCAATAGCAGCGGGCTAGCCAAACCTTCAAGCGGAGATAAATCCTGAACCCTTCCCACGGTAGCGAATCAAGTTAGCCGCCGCCTATCCTTTCGGGTAGTGAAATTACAGCCCCACTGCGCCATGCTGACCTCAGGGCTGGGAAAGCAATTTCTTCCCGCGGTAGGAATCAACTTTTATGACATCACCCTGGTTCCGTCGGATGATAACTCGCCAAAGTAGTATATCTATACTGTTAACGGTCCGGTGCAATTCATCCATCAACAGTGGTTACGGATAAGCAGATAATTTTTATGGTAGCGTTACGCCCTGCAACCCTGGCCGATCTGGCTCTGCTGCGCCACTGGGATGCCAAAGCCCACGTGATTGCCGCAGTTCCTAACGACGATTGGGCCTGGGAAATCGAGCTGAAACGCACCCCAGATTGGCGAGAGCAGCTGATAGCTGACGTTGAGGGCCGCCCTATCGGTTTTATCGAGATCATCGATCCGGCTCAGGAAGATAGCCACTACTGGGGCGAGGTTCCAGCCAATCTCCGCGCCATTGACATTTGGATTGGAGAAAAGGCCGATTTAGGCAAAGGCTATGGCACCAAAATGATGCAGCTTGCCCTGGCTCGGTGTTTCGCAAATCCCGCCGTGACCGCTGTGCTGGTGGATCCGCTGGCTGGCAATACCCAAGCCCATCGCTTTTATGAACGTCTGGGCTTTCGATTCGTTGAGTGCCGTTGCTTCGGTGAAGACAACTGCCGCGTCTATCGCCTGGAGCGAGGCGATTGGCAACGCCAATCCACTTTGTCGGAGCTTCCTGACGGTGAGCGATCGCACGGCTAAAACAGCGGCTAAAAAACGACTTGGAACGATGGATAAGAAGGCTCTACAGCTTAGAAAAGAAACCTACTTCCAGCTCAGCTCACAGCTGGCGCGGCTCAATAATGCTCAACTGCAGGCCCTATTTCCCAACGATGGGTTCAGCTTGGGATGGGGGCAAAATCATGCGATCGCGCTGGGGCAGTCTCAGGTATTTGTCAAACGAATTCCAGTCACGGACATTGAATATCACCATCTTCTCTCCACCCAAAACCTTTATGACCTACCAACCTACTTCAACTACGGTATTGGTTCAGTCGGTTTAGGGGTTTTCCGGGAACTCATGACTCACCTCAAGACCACTCACTGGGTATTGGAGGAAGAAAATACCAGTTTCCCTTTGATGTTTCACTATCGAATTTTGCCGCTTTCGATGCAGTCCAAAGAGGTTAATTTAGATCAAATCAAGCGCTTTGTAGAATACTGGGGCAACTGTGGGGAGATCGAAGCCTATATGCTAGATCGCGCAGAGGCTAATCATGAACTGGCTTTATTCCTGGAATACGTACCCCAAACTTTAGATAGGTGGCTTCAATCAAACCCTGGCGAGTCCCAGCGCAATCTGGGCAGTCTGTGCAATACCATTGCCTTTCTAAGATCGAAAGGAATTATCCATTTCGATGCCCATTTTGGAAATGTTTTGACCGACGGTGAGCAGATCTATTTGACTGATTTTGGCTTAGTCCTTGACCGAAGCTTTGCTCTGTCAGAGGAAGAACGTATTTTCTTTCACCAGAATGCTGATTATGACTATGGAGAAATCCTGCTCAATTTGGGTCATCTGATTTTATCGGTCTACGATCTATGTTCTGAATCTAGCAAAAGCAGGTTGATCGAAAAGTACAACATTCAAAAAGACTTAGGCCCTTCTCAGGTAAGAAAACTATTACTCGAAAACATTGAGTCAATCCAGGCCGAAGGTACTATGTCTCTGGATCGATCTTATGTGGCCAGCATTGTCAAATATCGCAGCATCATCGACCTCATGCACGATTTCTTGGCGGATATGTCGAGAAATCCTAGAAAAGATACGGTCTTTCCCCAGGTCAAGCTGCGATCGCTGCTTGAAGAGACGGGGTTTTTATCTGAGTTTGAGTCATCTACTCACACCTTTTAAGTTCAGGAGGGCCTATCAGCAGCACCCAGCCTTGGTGAAGCGGGAACCCGAAGGTCGATCTCATGAAAAATGCCTGCAAGAACTGGATTGAGCGCCGTCAGGCCGTTAACTCGAAAAAAAATTCTGGCTCCTGTCGATTTTCCGCTCGGTCAAACGACTACTCCATGTAAGCGACCCTTTCAACCCAATTTTGGAGGTCAAGATGAAATTTATCTGTCTGGGATACTTTGACGAAAACCAGTGGGATAGGCTATCTGAAGCCGAGCAGTCGACCATGATGGAAGACTGCTTTGCCTACGACGACGAGCTTCGCCGGGGCGGCCACTTTGTCGGTGGGGAAGCTCTCCAAAGCGTTAAAAACGCCGCGACGCTGCGCTACCAGAATGGTCAGGTGATGGTGACCGATGGCCCCTACGCCGAAACCAAAGAATACCTCGGCGGCATTTTAATCCTGGAGGCCAGAGACCTGAACCACGCCATCCAACTGATGTCGCAGCATCCTGGCGTTCGCAACGGCCCCTTTGAGATTCGCCCCGTAGATGAGGACATGAATGCGCTGGTGGCAGAGCGCGAAAAGAGCTTCCAGGCCGCTAAGGCCATGATCTGAGCTGGGGAAATTATCATGAAAAGTGGCGCTCTTGCTGCCTGGGCGACCAGGTTTTTCACACCTGCTCCAGCTCTGGCGCGGTTTGCAGACCTGACCAACGGCTACGGTCTGCTCGCTATCTCCGCCACGGTCGGCAAGAGTGCTTTGAAAACTCTCCCGCTGGCTGGCCACAGAAACCGACCTATGGATAAGGAGAAACAGCCATGAAATATATGCTGCTTGTCTACAGCGACGAAAATGCCTGGACCCAGAGCGAACGCGAGGAGTGCTACGCCGAGTCCACAACGCTTACACACCAGCTTCAAGCCAGCGGTCAGTTCCTGGGTGCATCGCCGCTACAGCCGGTATCAACCGCAACCAGCGTGCGGCTGCGGCAGGGAAAACAGCTCGTGACCGATGGCCCCTTTGCCGAAACCCGCGAGCAACTCGGGGGCTACTTTTTGATCGACGCCCAGGATCTCGACGAAGCGATCGCCATCGCCGGACGCATCCCTGCCGCCCACAAAGGCACCATCGAAATTCGCCCTGTGATGGAGCTATCGAGCCTGCCAGAACAAATTCACGGTCAACTCATCAGGTAAATAATATGCCAGAAGCGAACAAGGTTAAAGGCCCTGCTTCCTACTTCCCTTCCGTTGAAAAAGCCTATGGCAAGCCAGTCAGTCATTGGTTCAAAGTGCTAAGAGAGAGGCCTAACGAGCTGCTAAAGAGTTGTTTTTGGGGATGATTTTTTATTTATGTTGAAAGTAGTAGGAGCTGGACTTGGTCGAACTGGAACAAAGTCACTCAAATTGGCACTTGAGCGTCTTCTTGGCAAGCCTTGCTATCACATGAGCGAGGTATTTTCCCATCCGGAACATATTCCTCTCTGGTCTGCTGCATCTCGCGGTGAAAATATTGATTGGTCAGCAGTCTTTGACGGCTATATTGCCGCAGTAGATTGGCCTTCAAGCTCGTTTTGGCCTGAGTTAAGCACCATTTACCCTGACTCCCTCGTGATTCTTTCCTACAGAGACGCTGATTCCTGGTGGCAAAGCGCAAGCTCAACAATCTTTCCTAGAATTAGGGAATCAGAAGGCGAGTGGCGCTCTATGGTAGACGAACTGTTTGCGCATCGGTTCACCACAGACACGGCTAATCGCTCCGCTTGTATAGAAGCTTTCAATCATCATAATGAGCGTGTTCGAAACTCTAACTTAGGGCACAGGCTACTGGAATGGAAAGCCGGTGACGGTTGGGAGCCGCTGTGCCGAGCGCTGGATCTAGACATTCCAGACGAAGCATTTCCCCATGTGAACTCAACAGAGAGTTTTATTCAAACTCACTTGTGATGTAAATCACAGTTTAACGAGCACTTCTATGGAGGGGCACAAGACTACTGGTAATAGCTCAAAGACTCATACGCCGTCGAGGCGGGTTATTATTTCACTCCACTGGATGAAACGTCATGCAGAAAGTTGTTCCCTGTCTATGGTTTGATGGCGACGCTGAAGCGGCGGCGCAATTTTATGTTTCGCTGCTGCCCGATTCAAGGATTGACCGGGTCTTGAAATCACTGACTGACACCCCGAGCGGCCCGGCCGATACCGTGCTGACCGTCGAATTCACCTTAGCCGGAACGCAATACATGGGACTGAACGGCGGCCCGCAGTTTTCCTTCACCGAAGCCGTGTCGTTCCAGATTTACTGCGACGATCAGGCTGAGGTCGATCGCCTGTGGGCGGCCCTTGCCGATGGCGGCTCCGAAATTGCCTGCGGCTGGATCAAAGATCGCTGGGGGCTAACCTGGCAGATCGTTCCGACCCGGCTGATCGAATTGCTCAACGATCCTGACCGGCAGCGCGCTCGTCGAGTCCAGGAGGCGATGATGGAAATGATGAAGATTGACATCGCCGAGATTGAGCGCGCAGCAAACGGCTGACCTTCCTCAAACGTGCCTCAGAAGCTTGAACAATTGCAAAAAGAGACCACCGCTGTTCTCTGCCGCACCGCGAACTCCGACACCGTCACCGGCCAACCAGAGGTGCCCATGGCTACATCGCTCTATGACCTCAGTGTCCCCTCGTTTTTGCAAACCGTACGCGCCGTCGCGGGCTTTCTGGACCGCGCCGCTACGCACTGTGCCGACGCTGGTGCCGACCCAGATTCCTTCGTGAACATGCGCCTCTACCGGGACATGGCACCATTCCACTTTCAGATTGAAGCGGCGTGGCACCACTCCGTCTGGGGCTTCGAGGCCATGAGAACTGGCCTGTTTGCGCCGCCAGCTCTAGTAGGCCCGGTGCCGTTCACCGAACTGCGGGCGATGATGGCCCGGGCGGAAGCCGCCCTGAGTGCGCTCACTCCAGATGAAGTAAATGAGTGGGAAGGCAAAGACTTGGATCTTCAGATTGGGCCGCGCCAGCTCGCCTTCACTGCCGAGACGCTCATCCTCTCGTTCTCGCTGCCGAACTTCCACTTCCACACCGTGACCGCCTACGACATTTTGAGATCTAACGGCGTACCGCTGGGCAAGCGCGATTACGAGGGCCAGCTGCGCACTCGGTCAACCTGAGTTCGCCTTGCCCAGCGCTGCCTGACGCTCACTCATTCTGTAAAACGAGAGTGTTCCCCATGAGAAAGCTGATCGTATCTACGTTTGTGTCGCTGGACGGCATTATGCAAGCGCCCGGCGGCCCGGACGAAGACCCGACGGGCGGCTTTACCCTGGGCGGCTGGATGGCTGGCTTTGCGGACGAGGACATGGATCTCTCCGCCGCAGGTTTTAACGGTAAGGATCGGGAACTGGTGCTCGGTCGTAGAACCTACGAGATCTTCGAGGCCTACTGGCCTTACCAGCCCGACGACCATCCGATCGCGAAGACATTCAATGCCACCCGAAAGTATGTGGCTTCGCGCACTCTGACGACGCTCTCGTGGAACAACTCCATCCTGCTCCAGGGCGATGTGGTCTCGGCCATCACCGACCTCAAGGCCCAACCAGGTCCAGACCTGCAGATCATTGGCAGCAGCCATTTGATTCAAACATTGCAGCCTGCATCCTTGATCGACGAGTACAACCTGTGGACGTTTCCCGTGGTGCTGGGGCGGGGCAAGCGTCTCTTTGGCGAAACGGCCAGACCATTTGCCCTGCGGCTCCTGCGCTCCCAGGTTTCGACCACGGGCGTGGTGATGAGCACCTATGTGCCCGATGGCGATATCCGGCCCGGTGCGATCGCAAGGGAGCAGCCGTAGCGCCATGGCATAATCAAAGGCTTTTAGGCGGGGCCTGGGTGACCATGGGGCTGAAGCCTTCGAGCCATGCTTGATGCTTGAAATCACTGCTCCTGTGCTCTGCCTCAGCTGATGGGGAATCGGTATCGGGAGCTGCCTAAGCGCCTCCTCCGGCTGGGGGCTTTTCGTAGCCCCACTGCTGAATCAGCGCTGCCCAGTGCTCCTCTACCCGCTGAATCAGCTCAGGATCGAGGTCATAGCGATTTTTCTGATAGCCTCGCAGCCCGTCTAGATAGCGCTCAAACTGAGATCGCGCCCGGTCAAAATCTTCCAGTTCCAGGGTGGCGTAGACCTGCTCCAGGGTATTCAGGGGGGCTTTCTCAAAATCCTCAAAGCGAATTTCGGCGAACTGGTTTTTGGGCAGGGTGGCGCTGTCCGTTTGCAGGGCGGCGATCATGCGGGGGTAGCTGTCTAAAATTAGCTCCTCCACCAGGGGGAGCATGGCGTCGGCGTCGTAGGTTTGCAGGGCCAGCTCCGGCAGCAGCCGCAGAAAAAAGTGGCGGGTGGAGGGAAACACCACGTAGGGATTGCGGTAGATGTGGATGAATTTGGCCTCGGGCCAGAGCTGGCGAAGCCGGGCCACGTGGGCCGTGTACACCGGGTTTTTGATCAGCAGCGGTTTGCCCTGCTGATGGATGGAGACCTTGTGGAGCAGCTGGGCCTGGTAGCGCTGCCACTGGGCGATCGCCGCCGCATCGCAGCCCTCAAAAAACACTCCGCGCTCGAAGTGGCGGCGCAACTGCTGGGGAAAGTACAGGCCGTGGTAGTAGGACGGCGCGCCCATGGTGGCCAAGGGAATGGCGTCCTCCTGGGGGGAGGTGGGGGTGACAGCCACATTGTCGACGTAGCGATCGCTGGGCAGCGCCTTTTCCAGCAGCGGCTCCAGGCGGCGGACGATGCCGAGAATATCCCAGGGCAGGCCGGTGGCCAGGGGGGTAATGTAGCCAAAGGCGTCGGACTGGCTGAGCAGGTTGTGCAGATGGGTAGTGCCCGATCGCCAGTAGCCGACGATAAAAATCGGCGGCGGCATCGGTTCACTCAATACGCTAGCCGTCTGCCGCTGCTCCGCCAGAGAAAAGGGCCAGCGGGCCAGGGCTACGGCCATGGCGATCGCAGCCTGGGGCAGGCGCTGGGGCGAAACGCCGCCCTGACTGGAGAACAGCCGCCACAGGGTAGCGGGGGTGCTGCCGCAGAGGGGATGAAACAGGCTCGCCATGCCTTAGCCCACTCCGGCTTTCATCCGCAGAGCCTTGGTGGCCAGCGACTTGCCAAAGTCCCAGGCGGCCCCTGGCACCCGGTGGGCATCGGCGACCACATCGGTAACGCCCTCGACTATCCACTGGCGATCGCCCTCGGTCAGCGTCAGGGGCGGAATAAACTTGACCACATTCATGCCGTGGCCCGCCACCTGGGAGAGAATCCGATGCCGCTCAAACAGAGGCACCGTAATCATCTGGGAAAACAGGCCCTGGTTGGCGGCCTCCAGCATTTTCCAGGCCATTTTGAGCGACAGGCTGCGGGGCTCGGCAAACTCCAGGGCGATCATCAGGCCCCGGCCCCGCACTTCTTTGAGGCACTCGTACTGGGTGACTAGTGGCTGCAAGTCGGCAAGCATCCGTTCTCCCATGCGGGCGGAATTGGCAATCAGGTTTTCGGTTTCCAGCACCTCCAGGGTGGCCAGCCCCGCCGCCATGGCCAGGTTATTTTTGCCGAAGGTGCTGCCGTGCACCACAGCCCGATCCATGCGGTTAAACATTTTTTCAAAGATCCACTGCCGACAGGCCACCGCCCCCACGGGCACAAACCCGCCGGAGAGCGCCTTGGCCACGCAGAGAATGTCGGGTTCCACCCCCCAGTGATCCACCGCCCACCACTGGCCGGTGCGGCCCAGGCCGGTCTGCACCTCATCGGCCACGAACAGGGTGCCGGTGCGCTGGCAGAGGGCGGCGGCACCCGGTAAATAGTCCTCAGGCGGAATCCAGACGCCGTGGCCCTGGATTGGTTCGGTGATGAAGGCGGCTACATCCCTGCGGTGTAGAGCCTGCTCCAGGGCGGCCAGATCGCCAAAGGGCACCTCGATGAAGTCGGGCAGCAGGGGGCCAAAGCCGGCGCGAAAATAGTCGTCTCCGGTGGCGGACAGCGACCCCAGGGTGAGGCCATGGTAGCCCCCGGAGCAGAAGACAATTTTGCTGCGCCCGGTGGCGTAGCGGCTGAACTTAATCGCTGCCTCCACGGCTTCGGTGCCGGAGTTGGCAAAAAAGATGCGATCGAGGCCGGGGGGGGTGACTTCCACCAGCTTTTCCGCCAGCAGCCCCGACAGCAGCGACACATCGAGCTGCACCAGGTTGGGCAGGCTGGCCCCCAGCACGTCTTGCAGCACTTGGACTACGGTGGGATGGTTGCGCCCCAGGGCAAACACCCCAAACCCGGCCAGCAAATCCAGGTACTGGTGGCCCTCCTGGTCGTACAGGTAGGGGCCTTCGGCCCGCACGTACTGGCGATTGAAGCCAATGGTCTTGAGCACGTTGACCATCTGGGCGTTGAGGTGCTGGGTGTGCAGATCAAAATTTTCGGCCTGGCGCGCTTTCAGCCGTTGAAGAATGTCCATAGAGGCTAAACAAACAGTTGATGGGTTAGGGCTTCTAGCCGCCGGAGACCGCGCAGGGAGCCAGCAATCAAATGGGCGGCTGCCCCGGGCTGCTGGATAAAGCTCTTAACCAGGGGCCAGGGCTTGAGATCGCCGTTGGCTCCCAGGGCGGCGGTGATATCCGGCAGGGTTTGATCGTAATCATCGCTGATCACCCGCAGAATCGCCACTGGATGGGGCGCCAGGGCGGCAATGACGGC
Organism: Nodosilinea nodulosa PCC 7104; assembly: GCF_000309385.1. Classification (GTDB taxonomy): domain Bacteria; phylum Cyanobacteriota; class Cyanobacteriia; order Phormidesmidales; family Phormidesmidaceae; genus Nodosilinea; species Nodosilinea nodulosa. The sequence goes on along the minus strand of NZ_JH976538.1, from coordinate 413,154 downwards.
GCTGCTCTCCATATCCACCACGTCGGCCTGGGTGAGATGGTGGAGGGCGGCCTTGGCGGCGGCGGTGGTGAGAATGCGATCGCTGGTCACCACCGTCCCCAAGCCAGCGGCGTGACCCAGCCGATCCTGCATCCAACCCACTAAATCGGGGCTGGGCTGGCCAGGACTATCCCCTACCACGCTACCCTCCACCACCGTCAGGCAGCGCTGACCAATCACCCCGGCCCCGACCCCCAGCGCTGGCGATAGACTTCCCCCCAGTCCCATCACCAAACAGCCCCCTGGAGGCAGCTCCAGGGCTTTCAGCCGCGCCGTCACCGCCTCACCACCCACGGGAATCGGCACCACCTGGGGCAGCGCGATCGCAGCCTTTTTCAGCGGCTTTAGGCCTCTGCACACAGCGGCATACTCTGCCCCCTGGGGGACCAAAAGCGTTGTGATTGCTGGAGCGGCTAGCGGCACCTGAACCCTCCTAAAGCCGTCTGTACCATTGGCATGCTGGAACTGGTGAATCCCTAATTTTCTGGATTTACTATGACAGATTTAGAACAACTGACAGACTTAGAACGACACATCTTAGAATGGACACCTCCTACCCTGTCGAGCCTTCCAACCTCCCGTTCTCTGCAATGGCCCTATTTGCCTAGATCCTATGCCCCAGGCCTCGCCCCCACGGCTGCTCAAAGATCGCCTCAACCTCTCTAAGCTGGCGATCAACCATGCCGGATTGACCATTGCGTTCTGGCTGGTGGTCAGCGTGGCCGGGCTGTTCGCCTTTCGCTCCCTGGAGTATGCGCTGTTTCCCGACATCACCTTTCCGGTGGTGGTAGTGAACGGCTCTGCCCCGCTGGCCACGGCCCTGGAGACCGAGGCCCAGCTCACGGTGCCCCTGGAGGCCCAGTTCGAACCCCTGGAGGGTCTAAACCGCATTTTTTCGACCACCTATCCGGGGCAGAGCGTTCTGAACCTGCGGTTTAAGGTGGGCACCGACCTGGAAGCCTCAACGGCGGCGGTGGAGGAAGCGCTGGCGGAGCTGACCCTGCCCGAGGCCACCCAGACCCAGGTGATTCCCCTCAACCTCAACGAGGAAGCCGCCATTAGCTACGCCCTGGGCGCCGCCGATGGCGATCTGGTGGCCCTGGCCGAGCGGGTCAAGGCCGATGTCATTCCGCCCCTGGAAGCCGTTCCTGGCGTTCTCCGGGTCGACCTCCAGGGCACCGCCGGGCAGCAGACCCTGGCCCCGCCGCCCCTGGCCAATAACCAGGCCCCTGGCGCGAAAAACCCCTCGACCAATCTGCTCAATCCCCCCACTCTGATTCGGTTTAACGGGGCCGAGGCCCTGGCCCTGCAGGTGATCAAGCGGGGCAGCGCCAACACCCTGGCGGTGGTCAACGATGTCGAAGCCGTGGTGCAGAACCTGCAAGCGGCGATGCCAGACCTCCAGATCACCAAAGCGGCGACCCAGGCCAATTTCATTCAAGAATCCACCCAGGCCACCATTGACTCGCTGGTGCTGGCGATCGCGATCGCCGTGCTGGTCATCTTCTGGTTTCTGAGAAACTGGCGGGCCACGCTGATTGTGGCCCTGGCGATTCCTACCTCGCTGCTCGGCACCTTTGTGGTGATGGCGATCTACGGCTTCAACCTGGAGACCATTACCCTGCTGGCCCTGGCCCTGGTGATTGGCATCATCGTGGACGATGCCATCGTCGATGTGGAGAACATCATGCGCCACCTGGAGGCGGGGGAATCGCCAAAACAGGCGGCCCTGCGGGCAACCCGAGAAATTGGCCTGACGGTGTCGGTGTCGACCCTGAGCATTGTGGCGGTGTTTTTGCCCGTGGCCCTGATGGGGGGCACCGTGGGGCAGTTCTTTAAACCCTTTGGCCTGACGGTGTCGGCGGCGGTGCTTACCTCGCTGCTGGTGGCGCGCACCCTGTCGCCGGTTCTGGCGGTGTACTGGCTGCGCGGCAGGCGATCGGAGCTGCCTCCGGAGGCCGCTGGGTCAGAGGATTTGCCCCCTGGCGCTCCTGCGGCGGCCAGCGAAACGACCGCCATGATCACCGAAGCCCCGCCCAACGGCTGGCTGGCGCGGCGCTACAGCAGGCTGCTGGGGTGGGCCTTGGGCCATCGGTGGATGGTGGTGGCTCTGGCGATCGCCAGCCTGGTGGCCGGCATTGCCCTGATTCCCCTGGTGCCCCAGGGGTTTATTCCCCAGCTCGACCGGGGCGAGTTCAATGTCACCTACCAGGCGCCGCTGCCCCAGCCGGGCGCCCAGGGCAGTGCCGCGAGCGGCGTTCTGACCCAGCAGGCCCGCAACCCCAGGCTGGCCCAGGCGGCCGGGGCGGCGGCCCAGATCAATCCGATGCAGCTGATCTTTGCCCAGTCCCAATCGGTGGCCGAGCAGATCGAAGCCACCGTGCTCCAGGCCCCGGCGGTGGCGTCGGTGTTGACCACGGTGGGGGTGCGGGGCAAGCCCAACCAGGGCAAGCTCTACGTCACCCTCAGCCCCGATCGCGCCCTGACCACCGCCGAAGTGCAGGATCAGCTGCGGGCTGACCTGCCCCAGATTCCAGGGGTGACCACCAGCGTCGAAGACCTCCAGTTTGTCGATACCGGCGGCGAAAAGCCCCTGCAAGTGGTGCTGGTAGGAGAGGATTTAGCCCAGCTCCACCAGGCCGCGACGGCGCTCAAAGACCGGGTGGCCGCGCTGCCGGGGTTTGTGGATGTCTCGACCACTGAAGCCGTCGGCAGCGCTGGCGAGATTGTCGAAATCAATCGGCGCAGCGGCCAGCGGGTGGCCTACGTGACCGCCAATTTGAGTGCCGGACAGGCCCTGGGCAAGGCGACCGATCAGATGGTGGCGATCGCCAACGAGATCCTGCCGCCGGGGGTGACGGTCGATCTGGGGGGCGATTCGGCCCGGCTCAACGAAGTGCTGGGCAGCTTTGGCACCACCCTGGGCCTGGCGGTGATCTGCATGCTGGTGGTGCTGTGGATTCCCTTTGGGCGACTGCTGGAGCCAGCGGTGGTGGGCCTGTCGCTGCCCCTGGCCCTGGTGGGGGCCATGCTGGCCCTGCTGATTACCCAGAGTGACTTCGGCATGATCTCGGTGATCGGGCTGCTGTTTTTGCTGGGCCTGCTGGATAAAAACGCCCTGCTGCTGATGGACTACATCAACCAGCTGCGCGAGGCCGGGCTGAGCCGCGATCGCGCCATCAAAGTCACAGGCCAGGTGCGGCTGCGGCCCATTCTCATGACCACGGCCTCCACGGTGCTGGGCATGGTGCCCATTGCCCTGGGCCTGGGGGCCGGGGCCGAGCTGCGGCAGCCCATGGCCGTCGCCATCATCGGCGGCTTGATCACCTCAACCCTGCTGAGTCTAGTGGTGGTGCCGGTGCTCTACACGCTGCTAGAAGACGGCTGGCAACGGCTCAGCAAGCGGTAGTCGCAGCGTTGGTCATGGTACTATAGTACTATTTGGGTCTGGAGCAAGGTGACGGATGTCGATTTCTGAAGCATCGAGCATGGACAACCCCAGACAGATCCACAGGCAGCTAGATGCCGTTTATCGCGCCGAGTCGCGGCGGGTGTTTGCCACTCTGATTCGCCTGTTGGGCGACTTCGATCTGGCCGAGGAAGCTCTCCACGAGGCCTTTGCCGTGGCCCTGGAGCGCTGGCCCAGGGAGGGCGTACCGGCTAACCCGCGCGCCTGGCTGGTTTCGGTGGGCCGGTTTCGGGCCATCGACGCCATTCGGCGGCGCACTCGCTTCGACGCCTCCCTGGCCGAGCTGGCCCAGCGGCTCGATACTCCTGCGGCCGAGATAGCCGACGACGATGTCGAGGACGATCGCCTGCGGCTGATCTTCACCTGCTGCCACCCGGCCCTGCCCCGGGAGGCCCAGGTGGCGCTCACCCTGCGGGAGGTCTGCGGCCTAAAAACCGAGGAAATTGCCAGCGCCTTTTTGGTCGCCCCGCCAACCCTGGCCCAGCGAATTGTGCGGGCCAAGGCCAAAATTCGCGCGGCGGGCATCCCCTACCAGGTGCCCGCGATCGCCGAGCTGCCCGACCGCCTAGACACCGTTCTCCAGGTGATCTATCTGGTCTTCAACGAGGGGTATGCGGCCTCCTCCGGCCCGACGCTGACGCGGGCCGATCTGTCGGGCGAGGCGATTCGGCTGGGGCGACTGGTTATGGAACTGCTGCCCAACCCCGAGGTGATCGGGCTGCTGGCGCTGATGCTGCTGCAAGAGTCGCGGCGAACAGCCCGCACCTCCCCGACGGGCGATCTCATCCTGCTCGCCGATCAGGATCGCGCCCTCTGGAACCAGGCGCAGATTGCGGAGGGGCAGGCCCTGGTGCAGCAGGCGGTGGCCTCTGGCCCCGTTGGCTCCTACGGGCTTCAGGCGGCGATCGCCGCCGTCCATGCCAAGGCCCCCAGCGCCGCCGCCACCGACTGGGCACAGATTGTGGGCCTGTACAGCCTGCTGACCCAGATCGAGCCATCCCCCGTAGTCGAGTTAAACCGGGCCGTGGCGGTGGCGATGCGCGACGGTCCCCAGGTCGGCCTGCACCTGCTCGACGACATTTTGGCCCAGGGCGATCTGGCCCAGTACCACCTGGCCCACGCGGCCCGGGCCGACCTGTGTCGGCAGCTGGGTAAGACAGCCGAGGCCAGAGAGGCCTACCAGCGGGCCTTGGACCTGGCCAGGCAGGAACCCGAGCGCCGGTTTTTAGAAAGCCGCCTGCGCGAGCTGGTCTAGAACACCGCGGCTCCCAGGGCATCTAGAGACGTTCGAAGGTTTGAACGTTTTGAGGGAAAATGCCTGGACCAGACTGGCTACGGCTATATCCTTCACGACTCTATGGCGAGAGGCTCTGCTGAGAGATTAGTAAGGGACCAGCGCCAGCGGTTACGCAAGGGCCATCATTCAGCACCGGCTGTTGGCGGCGGCTGCATCCCGCCCAGCACCGTTGGAATTAACTCGGACACGGTGGGATGGATGGGTACGGCCCACTGCATCGTGGTGTAGGGCTGGTCGGCATTGATCATGTCGAGCAGCCCGTGGATGGCTTCGTCGCCGCCCGTACCCAAGATTGCCGCGCCCAGAATGCGCTGGGTTTCGGCATCGGCCACGATTTTCATAAACCCCTGGGTTTCGCCCTTCTCGATCGCGCGACCCACCCGAGACATGGGTCTGGTGCCCACCAGCAGCGGTCGGCCCGACCCGCGCGCCTGGGCCTCGGTCATGCCGACGCGCCCCAGGGGTGGATCGATGTAGAGGGCATAGCCGGGGATGCGATCGCTCACCTTTCTTTCAGCGCCGTCGAGCAGGTTAGCCGCAACAATCTCAAAATCGTTGTAGGAGGTATGGGTGAACGCCCCCCGGCCATTGCAGTCGCCCAAGGCCCAAATGCCGGGCGCGCTGGTGCGAAGTTGGTCATCGACGGTAATGTAGCCGCGCTCGTCGGTGGCGACTCCGGCCCGGTCGAGACCCAGATCATCGGTATTAGGCCGCCGCCCGACCGCCAGCAGCACGTGGCTGCCGACGACCTCGGGCTCCCCCTCGGAGCAGTCTACTTGCACCGCCACCCCGTCGGCATGGGGTCTAAAGGCAATGCACTCAGCCCTGGTGCGCACCTGAATACCTTCGGCTTCGAGAATATCCTGAATCGCGGCAGACACATCCTCATCCTCGTGGGCCACCAGGCGCGGGCCTTTCTCTAAGACCGTTACGGCGGCACCAAAGCGGCGGTAAATCTGGGCAAACTCTAGGCCAATGTAGCTGCCGCCCACTATCACCAAATGCCGGGGGAGACTATCTAGCGCCAGCAGAGAGGTGTTCGTGAGGTAATCAATCTCATGCACGCCGGGCATGTCAGGCACCCGCGCCCGGCCGCCGACATTGATGAAAATTTTTGGTGCGGTGAGACGTTCATCGCCCACCCGCAGGGTGTCGGGCGTCTCAAAGCAAGCCTGACCGTGCAGCACCGTTAAGCCCTCCATGCCCTTCAGCCAGGCCTCGACACTGTGGCGCGAGTTGGCAACCACGGCGCTGGCCCTGGCCTTTACCCGCTGCATATCCACGCCAATCTCCCCGGCAATTGCCACACCATAGTCGGCGGCGCGGCGGGCTAGATGGGCGGCATAGGCGCTAGCGACAAGGGTTTTAGTCGGCGTGCAGCCGGTGTTGACACAGGTGCCGCCAAACAGATGGCGCTCAATCAGCGCCACGTTCATGCCCGCTGCGGTCAGCCGTCCAGCCAGCGGTGGCCCAGCCTGGCCAGCCCCAATGATCAGGGCGTCAAAGGACTGACTCATAGCAGCATTCCCCTGGTTTTGAAGAGAAACTTCACTCACCGCAAGCCTTATGATGGCAGGATTCTGCCACACAAGGCTATGGGAGTCAACGACCGAACTGTGGCTTTCTGGCCGAATGCAGCGAAAAAGCCATTAGCTCCTACCGCAATCAGCTATGGTGAGCTAAGACCCAGAGAGAAAATGGCTATTGTTAAGCCTTTACGGCCCGTAGAGCGTCTACCTACGGCAAATTACGTACCTTCTCGCCCGCTGAGGCTTGTTTTTAGGGCAATGGGCGTGATGTTGGTTTGCGAGTTTTTGGTGCAGGTTCCGGTAGGGGCCGGGGGGCACGAACCGCAGGCTGTGGCGATGGAACTGGCCCGCGATGGATTATTCCCGCCGTCAGATAGTTCGCCGCCCGTCTTCCCTGCCCTGGCCCAGGTGCCGCCCCCAGCCGTCGAGCCGCGACCGTTGCCCCCCCTGCCGCCGCCCACGGACCTGCTGGAGCCATCTCCGCCAGATCCTTCCCTGACGGTGCCCGCTACGCCCCCGCCCGAGGATACGGCTCCCCCGGCGGGCGAAGTCACCCTGGTGGTCGATCGCTTTGAGGTGGTGGGCAGCACGGTATTCAGCCAGGCCGAACTTCAGGCGGTGCTGGCCCCGTACGTGGGCCGCCCCCTAACGCTGGCGGAGCTGTTGCAAGCCCGCACCGCGATTACCCAGCTCTATGTAGAGCGCGGGTATGTGTCGTCGGGGGCGTTTATTCCGCCCCAGGAGCCGGAGCAGGGGGTCGTCACCATTCAGGTGATTGAAGGCAGCCTGAGCGATATTCAGGTCGTGGGCACAGTGCGACTCAACCCCAGCTACATCACCAGCCGTCTGGCTCTGGCGGCTGGGCCTCCCCTCAATGTCGATCGCCTGGTGGATGCGCTGCGGCTGCTCCAGCTGGACTCGTTGATTGCCAGCATTTCCGGCGATCTGTCGGCGGGGGTAGAGCCGGGCACCAGCCGCCTGACGGTGACGGTAACCGAGGCCGACAGCGTAGATGTGGACGTTGTCACCAGCAACAGCCGCCCGGCTGCGGTGGGCACCTGGGAGCGGGGACTGTTTCTCAACCAGCGCAATCTAACTGGCTATGGGGATGGGCTGCGGCTGGGCTACCTGAATACCGACGGCAGCGATCGCCTCAGCGCCAGCTACCACATTCCGATCAACCCCCGCAACGGTACGGTGGGCACCCGCTTTGAGTACACCCACAGCCAGGTGGTGAGTCAGCCCGCCGATGTTCTCGGCATTACCACCGACAGCACCGTATTGGACCTGTTCTACCGCCAGCCGATCATTTTGACTCCGACGCAGGAATTGGCCCTGACGCTGACGGGCTCCTGGGAGCGGAGTCGCACCGTCTTTCTGAAAGATATTCTCGGTGAGGCGATCCCCTTCCCGGCCTTTGGGGCCAACGCTAATGGGGAGGTGGAGGTGTTTGTGCTGCGCTTTGCCCAGGACTGGGTGCAGCGGGGTGGGCGCAGCGTGGTGGCGGCGCGATCGCAGTTTAACCTGGGCCTGGGCGGGTCTACCCCACTGAACCTGACTGGCGACGCCCCCGATGGCGAGTTTTTTTCCTGGCTGGGGCAGGCCCAGTGGGCCAGACTGCTCGGCCCCGACACGCTGCTGCTGGTGCGGGGTGAGGCCCAGCTGGCCAGCGATACCCTGCCCTCTCAAGAGTTGTTTGGCCTGGGCGGGCAGGACACGGTGCGGGGCTATTCCCAGGACCGACTGCTGAGCGACAATGCGCTGCTGGCCTCCGCCGAGGTGCGGCTGCCGGTTTTGCGCGATCGCGATCGCCAGGGCCTGCTGCAAGTGGTGCCCTTTTTCGACCTGGGCACGGGATGGAACACCCGGCGGCCCAACCCGGATCTGCACACCCTGGTGGGCACTGGGGTTGGCCTGCTGTGGACCGAGGGAGACTACTGGAGCGCCCGGCTGGACTGGGGCATTCCCCTCAACGGCGGCGAGGCGGGCGGCTCCTGGCAGTCGAGCGGCGTCTATTTTTCCATCGATCTAACGACGTTTTAGGGCAGTTTGGTGACGAAAATGCGTTAGTGGACTATTCGCGAGGGGGCAGGGGAGCGGGGGAGTAGGGGAGTAGGGGAGTAGGGGAGGTGGGGAGGTGGAACGGTGGCTTGATTTCTGTTCAGCAATACTGAGTATTTGGGTCTGCTTTGGGGGTTCGCTGGTGTGGCCGACCTGGTTGACTGACAAAAACCTTGAAACCCTTATACTGCCGTAGGCTGGGTTAGCGTTAGCGTAACCCAACAAAACCGTTACTGGAGTTGGGTTTTTTCCTCTGGAAACGCTACGCGAACGCTTCGCTCAACACCAACCTACATCAGAACTTTTGTCAGTCAATCAGGTGACCGACTCTGGCATGGTCAGATTGGGACCTGGGGCTGGGTTTCAGGTCCAACCTAAGGTGGAGTGAGCGATCCAGTGGGAGATGGACGATTGGGTCAATCACGCTGTGGGGCAGAAGTGTCAACCCTGAGTGGGCGACAGGATGGTGAAGACTCCCTATATTAAACCCATACAAACGCAGATTTCAGAAGTTTGATACTCTCTGAACTGATTCGATCACAACTGCGCAATTAAGGCTGGATAGATTTTTTAATTAGCGTATTAATGAGGATAGTATGATGGCGTCCACTTCAGCTGTGAGCTACGGTCAGCGTACGTCTTTAGAGCGTTCGGCTCAGGCTATTGCATGGGATAAGGCCGCTATTAATCAAGCGTTGGCCACCGTTGCCCAGGAGGTTACGGAGTTAGTAACGCCATATCATTCTGGTCAACCCGAACGGGCCAAATATGTAGAGATGGTGATGATTCGAGCCGTCGATCCAGAGCATAGAAAAAGTATTGCGATCGCCTCTTTAACGGCCCGTGAGCTAGAGGTGTTGCAGCTTATTGTAGACGGCTGCAACAATTCTATGATTGCCAAAAAGCTCTACATCACGACGGGCACCGTCAAAAGTCATGTGCGCAACGTCCTGAGTAAACTCTGCGTCAGCGATCGCACCCAGGCCGCGATTCGGGCGTTGCGCTCTGGTCTTGTTCACTAGGCCAAAACCCAGCGCAGCATTTTTATAAATGTTTGGCGAGAGATTGAGCTCTAAAAGGAATAACCTATGAACACCCAAATTTTGTTGATTGAGGCAGATATTCGGCGAGCTCAATTTCTGGTGTCAAATCTAAGTGAGTTTTCAGAGCCTGGCCTGGGCGGTCACACTTGTTTTACGGTTGCCCGCAGTGGCGTACAGGGGTTATTGTATGCGCGTGAATTGCAGTTTGATCTGATTCTTTTAGGCATGGGTCTGCCTGATTTTTCGGGGTTGGAGATTTGTCGTCGACTGCGCTCGACGGGCAATCGGGCTCAGATCATGGTGCTGGGTGCAAGGCACGGCATTCAAGATTGTGTCGCCGGGCTAGATGCCGGAGCCAATGACTATCTGTTCCCCCAGATTTCAATGGAAGAATTAAAGGCCAGGATGCGATCGCGCCTGCGTCGGGCCAGGCTAGAAACCCAGTGCAATCGCCTGCATTTTGAAAACCTAACGCTGGATCGCTTGACCCACGATGTCTACCGCCATCGGCACGCGATCGCCCTCACGGCGAGAGAGTTTTCACTCCTAGAATATTTTATGGCGCATCCTCGGCGGGTGATGACCCGCGACCAAATCCTTGAGCAGGTTTGGACTAAAAATCCCGACATTGAATCCAATGTTTTAGATGTCTATATCCGCTATCTGCGCGTGAAGCTGGAACAGCATCAAATGCCTCGGTTGATTCATACGGTGCGAGGGGTTGGCTATGTGCTCCGAGAGCCGACCCGGCGACAGGCCTCACCCGTCTGTTTGGTCCAGCCTGCCGCTCATCCAGCCTTCTCCGCCGCAAGCTGAATCGCCAACGGTGCTGGCTGAGTCCGGCGATGTTCAACCTGGCATCTATGGGTTCATCGCCCTGATTAACTGACAAACGTCCTGAGGTAGGTTGGGTTGAGCTGGCGAAACCCAACAAAACCCTTGCTAGTGTTGGGTTTTCACCCCTGGAGACGCTTCGCGAACGCTTCGCTCAACACCAACCTACGGCGGCTACGGCCGCATAAGGGTTTCAGGGATTTTGTCAGTCAATCAGGTTGTAGCCATAGTCACGTTGGTTAGGACGTCCAGTCGTAAAGGTGAAAGGGAGTTGGGGGAGTTGCAGCGGCGGCTGGATTTCCGCCCGGCAGTATTAGGCTGTGCGGTGTCAGGGATAAGTTTTGAGGTAGATACTGTTTAAGTCGCTGTAGGTCAAGTGTTCTGAGAGACTAATTTAGCGGAGTCAAATGTTTCCCCGGAAGACAAGACGCCGTAGATGATGCGGATAAGTTTGTGCATAACGGCACCGACGACTTGCATCTTCTGCTTGCCAGCGTCTAGGAGGCGTTGGCGAAAGGCTTGGATTTCAGGGCAATAGCGAATCATCACGAGGGCTGGGAAATAGAGGGCCTTACGCAGACGGGCATGGCCAATCTTGCACAACCGGGTTTTCCCATGGATAGAGCTACCGGACTGAAACTCTTGGGGGGTAAGCCCGGCAAACGCTGCTAATTGGCGTGCTGAACCAAAGACCTCAATCGAGCCAATCTCGCCGAGCACGGTGAGCGCGGTCTGGGTTCCAATGCCGGTGATGGATTCCAAGAGGGCCTGTTGCTCAGCTAGGCGGTCATGGACTTGAATAAGCTGCTGCAAGCGCTTTTTTAGCGACGTCTCCTGCGCCTCCAGGAACTCAATATGAGCGTCAATATCGGCCCTGAGTTCGTCGTCGTCGCACAGCTCCCGGCGGTTCTTTTCTTGCGTCATCATCTGTTCAAGCGCCTCTAAGCGCCGAGTGAGCCGCTGGAGTGTGGCGACCTCATCAGGGGCGGGGTGCCAGAGCGTCGGTTTGAGATCGCGACAAAAGCGGGCGATGAGACTGGCATCGGCGGCATCATTCTTGGTTCGACTCAGCTGACTTTTGCCATAGCCTTTGATACGGGCTGGATTGACGATACTGACCTGATGGCCCTGGTGGTGCAGATAGCGCGCTAGGGCATGACCGTAGGTGTTGGTGGCTTCCAGGCAGGCGTGGACCTGCTCAATAGCTTGAGCTCTCAGCCACGCCTTGAGCTGGTCGAAACCAGCGGCTGTATTGTCGAATTTGGCTCGTTTCGCGCGATGCCTCTCTTTCAGCAAGGCCACGTCAAACCTGGCTTTGCTAATGTCGATACCTAACGGAACCGCGATCGGGGATGCACTCATCAGCCTACTCCTGTGTTTGTCGTCACCGAGTCACTCTACAAGCGCACTATCCTTGCGGAATCCGGGTTCCTACTAGAGGGTGGCCCAGCATACTGTCTAGGCTGCTTGGGGTGACGGCTTGAGGGGTGGGGAGGCTCTGATGAATCTACGAAGCAAGCTTGGAAGCTTGAGGTTGGGTTCGGAGTCCTCCCCACAACGATAGGCCTTTAGGATAAATCCGAGGGGCGTACCGCTTATATGCAAGGTTGGGTGAAGCGCCAGCAGAACCCAACAAAACCCTTACTGGTGTTGGGTTTTCTCCCCTAGAGACGCTACGCGAACGCTTCGCTCAACACCAACCTACATCAGAACTTTTGTCAGTCAATCAGGCATTCTTGAAAGCTGTTTCCGGTGATCTAGCAAGGGGAGTTCCTGTGGGTGCATCCGCAGTTTTAGGATGAGTCTTAATCTAGATTCTGGCTATTGACCTGCCTTCGCTATGTAGAAATGGATATCCTGCCGTTGCGCACAGTGCACAGCGCTTCGGGCGTGCTGCTGAATAGATCGGTTGTCTTGTCTTGAGACTCGATAGTATCTCGAAAGGTCTTTCTGTGAGACGCATAAGACTGCTTTGTGGGCTGTTGAGTCTCTTTTTGGGACCTGTTGGCTTCATAAAAGGTCCAAGGATTATCTGCTTGAGTCTTATAAAGTTTCCGACTAAGGGGGCTGCATGAAGTGGCTCAGGTCTGTCTCTCTTTAAGACCTAAGTATTTTAGATTGGGTCCACGATGGATGTGAATGAGTCTTATGACAGGATCTCTGGGATGGCCTATGCTCAAAACTTGGTTGCGATCTAGGGTCGGTTGAAAATGGACAGGCTTCCCCACTACTCGGCTAAGCGGGTGCGCCGCGACCGCAAAATGGTCTACGAAATTGAAGGGCGCTGCTACCCCGGCGTGACCACGGTGCTGTCGGCCACGAAACCCCAGGAAGCGCGGGAGGCTTTGCAGCGATGGCGGCAGTGGGTGGGGGCTGAGGAATCTCAGCGTATTTCGGGTCAGGCTTCGTCGGCGGGCACGCGGCTGCACAAACAAATTGCCGCCTACCTGAACGATGAACCGGTCACTATCCCCGCCGACTTGACGGGCTACTGGGATTCTATGCAACCTCTGCTGGCCCAGGTGGAGGCGGTGCTGCTGGTGGAAGGGGCGGTGTGGCACTCGGCGGGGTTTATCGGGTTCCCCGATGCGCTGGTCGTCATAGATGGGCAACTGCACCTCTGCGACTGGAAAACGGCGCTGCGGCCCAAAAAGCCTGAGTGGCTGGGAGATTATTTTTTGCAGATTGCGGCCTACCGGGCGGCGGCGACTGAGGTCTATGCCGAGTTTGGGCTGGAGGTGGAGAAGGGGCTGATTGCGATCGCGCTAGCCGATCAACCCGCTCAACGGTTTGAGGTGTCGCTGGCGGATATGGAGGGGCATTGGGGGGAGTTTGAGCGGAGGTTGGGGGAGTTTGAGCGGAGGAGGGGGAGGGGAGGGATGGGGTGAGGGGGGTGATGGGGTGAGGGGGGGATGGGGAAGGTGGGGGGATGGGGAAGGTGGGGAAGATAAGGGGGCAGGGGGGATGGAGGGGACAGGGGGGTATGGTCTTTTTTTGAGACTTGGTTGGCTGTGTTTGAGTCTGTAGGGGAGATTGTTTAGTCTTTTTTTGAGATTGGCCTGGTTTGGAATTTGAATTGATAGATGGCGAGGGCGAGGGTGCCGGCGATCAGGCCCCAGAAGGCGGAGCCGATGCCGAGCAGGGTGATGCCGGAGGCGGTGACGAGGAAGGTGATCAGGGCGGGTTCGCGATCGCGCTCTGCTTTCAGGGCGGTGAAGAGGCCGTTGCCGATGGTGCCGAGCAGGGCTAGACCGGCGATCGCCAGCACCAGCTCCGACGGGAAGGCGGCAAAGACGGCGGCGACGGTGGCCCCAAACAGGCCGATTAGCAGGTAGAAAAATCCGGCGGCGATCGCGGCTATGTAGCGTTTGCCGGGGTCTTCGTGGGCTTCGCGGCCCATGCAGATGGCGGCGGTGATGGCGGCCAGGTTAATGGCAAAGGCTCCGAAGGGGGCCAGGATGACGGTGACGGCTCCGGTCCAGCCGATGATGGGCGAAATGGGCACGGAGCCGTAGCCCGAGGCGCGGATTACCGCGACCCCAGGCACGTTTTGGGAGGCCATGGTGACCACAAACAGCGGCAGGGCAACGCCGATCAGCGCTCCGGGGGAGAACTGGGGCATGGTCAGAACGGGCTGGGCCAGCTGCAGGCTGAGGGTGTCGAGCTGGATTTGGTTTTGCAGGGCGGCGATCGCAACGCCAACTCCCAGCGCTGCAACCACTGCATAGCGCGGATTGGTGCGGCGCATGCCCAAATAGACGCAAAACATGGCCAACACCATCCCAAACTGAGTCTGCATGGCCGTAAACACATCCAGCCCAAAGCGCAGCAGCACCCCAGCCAGCATCCCCGCCGCCAGGGAAATCGGGATGCGGTTCATCAGCCGCTCAAACCAGCCGGTGAACCCGGCCAGGGTAATCAGCAGGCCCGATACCAAAAATGCGCCGATTGCTTCGGCCATGGGCACCCCCGCCGCCGAGGTGATGAGCAGGGCGGCGCCGGGGGTTGACCAGGCGGTGACGACCGGAGCGCGGTAGCGCAGGGATAGGCCAATGCAGGTGAGCCCCATGCCCAGTCCCAAGGCCCACATCCAGGAGGCGATTTCGGCGGGGGTGGCGTTGAGGGCCTGGGCGGCCTGAAACACGATTACCGCTGAGCTGGTGAAGCCGACTAGCACGGTGACAAAACCCGCAATAATGGCCGACAGCGAGATATCTTTAAACAATGCCCTGGTCGCCATGGCGATCGAAAACGAAACGTCTGGCCCCAAGCTACCGATTGTTATCTGGGCAGGTCTTGGACAAAATTGCTCTGGCGGTACTGCCCTGGGGTAACGCCAAAAGCTTTCTTGAAGGTGCGGGTGAGGTGGCTTTGATCGTAAAAGCCGTGGGCGATCGCAATATCGGCTAGAGGCTGCGAGGTATGGAGCGATCGCTTGGCCTGCATCAGCTGCCAGTGGCGCTGATAGCCGTGGGGCGGCAAGCCGACCTGGTGACGAAAGCTGCGAATCAAATAGAAGGGGCTGAGTCCGACCCGGTCAGCCAGGGCGGCAATGGAAATACTCTCAGCGTAGTGCTCCTTTAGATAGGCTTGCGCGATCGCCACGGCCTGGGTTTCAGGCTGGGGCGATCGCCAACTGTGACGCCTATCGGCATAGCGATCGACCAAGTACGCCACCAGCTCCAGCAGCAGCGTGTCTTGTTCTAGCCGCGAAGCTGGGCGGTTTAAGGCGGCAAACACCCGGCTAAAGATCCCCGACCCCAGGGTGTCGGCCCTGACTTTTGTGGGAGACACAAAGTACGGCAGCGTTGACTCTGGCCAGTCGATCTGAGCCAGAATGCGCTCCATAGTGGGCACGCTGATGTAGAGATTGCGAAAGCCCCAGCCCCGGTTTCCCTGTACGTGACCGGTGTGCACTTCGCCAGGATGGATGAGATTGAAACCGCCGGGGTAGGCCTGGTAATCGCTGCCGCGATAGTCACAACCGCCCAGACCGCAATGGTTGAGGCCAATGGTATAGGCCTCGTGCATATGCTTGGCGAAGGCGTAGCGATAGAGCTGAGCGCTGAATAGCTCGATGCCCTCAGCGCCGGGCTGCCACAGTCGGGCAAACTCGGTTCTTTGCTTGCCTGAAAGCGTCATTTGGCCCCCATGATGGCAACACCCGTCAATCTCTCCCATTACCGTAAGGCATTGCGGAGAGGGCGCTCAATACATTGAACTCAGTTGAGTGCGCTCGTCACCCGCTATAAGGTGGCCTTTGCGGCCACAGGTTCCACGGCTGTTCCGGTCTGATATTCCTCAAAGCTAAAGGCATCGACCTGGATGGCGTCTTTGCGGGCCTGATCTGCGGTTCGCAGCAGGTCCCATTCGGCCTGGGTGAGCAGCCCCGCTCGGAGCGCCAGGGTTTCTAGGGAATCTGGCCCGTTGGTGGCAAGCTGCCCGCTGCGGACAGCTTCTTTGAGGCGGCGATGGATAGGCTCGACCTGCTGGCTGAGGCGGTGGGCAACCTCAAGGCGGCCCAGGGCTTCGGTGGGGTCGGTGGGGAGGTAGAGGCCAGCGGTGAGGCGATCGCGCATTGCCCCAACCGTTTGCAAATCCTTCGCTACCTGGTGACCCAGGCGATCGCTGAGAAGAGTCGCCAGGGGATTTAACCGCAGTCCTAGCCCTAACAAAGGTTTGATTAGACCTCCTACAACGGGCAGCGACAGGTTACTGGCAATGCCCTCAAAGGCGGTTTGAATTTGAACCAGGCCATACTGAGCGGCCCAATGCACCGTCGCCAGGTCTGCCTCAGGCCGCCCCTCGGCCTCAAACCGGCGCAGGACGGCGCTGGTCAGATACAGCCAGGAAAGGGCGTCGGCGTAGCGGCCGGTGATTTTTTCGTGACGCTTGAGGCTGCCGCCGTAGCGGAGCAGCGCGACATCGGTGAGGACGGCAAAGGTGGCCGAAGCCCAGGACAGTTTGCGGTAGTAGATGGCGGTGGAACCACCGACGGGGGATGAAGCCAGTCGCCCCCGAGTCAGCCCCAGGGCCACCGAGCGAGCGACGTTGCGAATAAACGCCTCTGTATGGCCCCACAGCAGTCGGTCAAAGGCGACCCAGTCGCTGTCGTAGAGGGCCTGAATCTCGCTGTAGAGGTAGGGGTGGCAGCGGATTACCCCCTGACCAAAGATCATCAGGGTGCGGGTGAGGATATTGGCCCCCTCTACGGTGATGGCGATGGGAATGGCGTTGTACACGTGGGCCAGCAGGTTGCGCGGTCCCCGGCAAATGCCGGAGCCGCCCAGAATATCCATGCCGTCGTTGACGATGTGGCGGGCTAGTTCGGTGGTCTGGTACTTTGCGATCGCGCTCACCACCGCAGGCTGCGCTCCGCTATCCACCGCTCCGCAGGTGTAGAGGCGGGCGGCATCGATTACGTAGGTCAACCCGGCGATGCGGGCCAGGGGTTCTTCGACGCCCTCGAACCGGCCGATGGGCAGGCCAAACTGCTGGCGCACGACGCTGTGGGCACTGGCTACCCGCGACACCAGCTTGGCCACCCCCGTACAGGTGGCGGGGAAGCTGATGCCCCGCCCCGCTGCCAGGGTCTGCATCAGCATCTTCCAGCCCTGGCCCGCTTGGGCCACGCCGCCGATAATCTGCTCGATGGGCAGCACCACGTCGTGGCCCTCGACGGGGGAGTTAAAGAAGGGCACGCCCATGGGATCGTGTCGGCGATCGATCACCACCCCAGGCGTTTCCCTCGGCACCAGGGCGCAGGTGATGCCGACATCGTGCCCCTGGCCCAACAGGTTATCGGGGTCGTAGAGGCGGAAGGCCAGGCCGATCAGGGTGGCGATCGCGCCCAGGGTAATGTACCGCTTCCGCCAGTTCAGCCGCAGGTAGAGCTGGCCGTCTTCGCCCTTGAACACCTCCCCCCGTGCGGTCAGGCTGGCCGCGTCAGACCCGGCCAGGGGTTCCGTGAGCGCAAAGCAGGGAATTTCTTCGCCAATGGCCAGGCGGGGCAGGTAGCGGGCCTTTTGCTCGGGGGTGCCGTAGCGCAGCAGCAGCTTGGCCGGGCCGAGGGAATTGGCCACCCCCACCGTGGCCACGTGGGTAAAGGAGCGCGAGGCCAGCTTCACCATCACCGCGCTGTAGGCCAGGTTCGAGAAGCCCAAACCGCCAAACTCTGCGGGAATCATCATGCCAAAGAATTTTTCGTGCTTGAGGTATTTCCACACCTCGGGGGGCAGGTCCTTGCGCTGGTAGATCTCCCAGTCGGTGGCCATCTGGCAGACCCGCTCCACCGGCCCATCGAGGAAGGCCTGCACCTCCGGCGGCACCTGGGGGTAAGGCTCGTTCAGCAGCCGCTGCCAGTCGGGCTGACCCGAGAAGAATTCGCCCTCCACCCAGACCTGACCCGCTTCGATCGCGGCCCGCTCGGTGTCGGAGATTTTGGGCAGCCGCTTGCGGGCGATCTTGCCGAGGGGAGCGGAGATGAGGGTGCGACGGAGGGGGGGAATGGCGAGGATGAGGAAGACAAGGGAGATGGGGAGGATGGGGGAGATGAAGAGGGTGGGGGAGATGGGGAGGGTGGGGAGGAAAGTAGGGAGGAGCATGGTTGGTGGGTTTCCGTGATTAGTGAGGGGAGGTGGAGAGGGGAATTATTGGGTGTATGGATTGGGAAGAAGGGAGAAAAAGGGAATGGGAGAGAGGGAGAGGGGGGTGATCAGGAGTCATGAGGATTTGGTGATATATCAGCTGGCGTTTGGGGCGGCGATGGAGATTTTTGAGCTGAGCAAGACCTTTCCGGTGGAGGAGCGGTATTCGCTGACGGATCAGATGCGGCGATCGTCTCGGTCGGTGTGTGCCAATATGGCGGAGGCTTGGCGAAAGCGGCGGTATCAGGCCGCTTTTATTGCGAAACTGAGTGATTGTGAAGCCGAAGCCGCTGAAACCCAGGTTTGGCTGAAGTTTGCAGTCAAGTGTCACTACCTAGAAAGCGACCGGGCTAAAACGATCTACTCAACCTACAACCAAGTCCTAAGCGGCCTAGTCAGCCTGATCAAAAACCCCAAATCCTGGCTTCTCTAAACCTCCCCACCTCCCCTATCTCCCCCACCCTCAATTCAGATCAACAAATTCTCAAACACCCCCGCTGCCCCCATGCCGCCGCCAACGCACATAGTCACCAACCCGTAGCGAGTGCCGCGCCGCTGCATCTCGTGGAGCAGAGTGGCGGTGAGCTTGGCACCGGAGCAGCCGAGGGGGTGGCCGAGGGCGATCGCGCCGCCGTTGACGTTGACGATGTCCTCGTTGAGGCCCAGCTCGCGGATGACGGCGAGAGATTGGGCGGCGAAGGCTTCGTTGAGTTCGATCAGGCCGATGTCGTTGAGGGTGAGGCCCACCTGCTGGAGCACTTTGGGAACGGCGGCGACGGGGCCAATGCCCATGATTTCGGGGGGCACGCCGGCGACGGCGAAGCCCAGCAGGCGACCGAGGGGCTGTAGGCCCAGTTCCCGGACGGTGGTTTCACCCATGATGACGGTGGCGGCGGCCCCGTCGGACATTTGGGAGGACGTGCCAGCGGTGACGGTGCCGCCCGCTTTAAAGACGGGCTTGAGCTGGGCCAGGGCTTCGAGGCTGGTGTCGGCGCGGGGGCCTTCGTCGGTGTCGAAGATGTGCTTGTAGGTTTGGGGATGGCCGTCGATGTACTCGGTGCTGCGCAGGGTGATGGGGACAATTTCGGCTTTGAACCGATCGGTGGACTGGGCGGCGAGGGCTTTTTGGTGCGATCGCAGGGCAAAGGCATCCTGGTCAGCGCGGGAAATCTGGAACCGCTCGGCGACGTTCTCGGCGGTCAGGCCCATGGGTATGTAGGCGGCGGGCAGTTCGGCAAATAGCCCGCCGCTAGGGGAAAACTGATGGCCGCCCATGGGAATCAGGCTCATGGACTCGACCCCGCCCGCCACAATCACATCGGACTGGCCCCAGGCAACGGCTTGGGTAGCCATGGCAATGGTTTGCAGCCCCGAGGAGCAGAGCCGGTTGACCGTGCAGCCCGCCACCGAGTCCGATAGCCCGGCGCGCAGGGCTACCAGGCGGCCCAGGTTGAAGCCCTGCTCGGCCTCGGGCATGGCGCAGCCCATGATCACGTCGTCGATGCGGTCTGAGACCAGGGTAGGGATGCGGGCGATCGCGCCCCGCAGCGCGGCAGCCCCCAGGTCGTCGGGCGGGGTGTGGCGCAGGGTACCTCGGGGCGCTTTGCCCACGGCGGTGCGGACGGTGCTGACGATGTAGGCGGTGTTCATGGCGGGAGTCTCCGGAGTGGGGAGTGGGGGAGTGATGGTGTTTTGGAGTGGGGGAGATAGGGGAGGTGGGGGAGATAGGGGGGATGGGGGAGATGGGGGAGTTTGAGTTCTTCCCCACCTCCCTCACCTTCCCCACCTCCCCCACCTTCCCCACCTCCCTCACCCCTCAATTCCTCAGGGGTTTCTTGGTTTTCAGCATGTGCAGCAGGCGCTCTTTGGTCTTGGGTTCGTCGATCAGGGGCAGGAAGTTGTCGCCTTCCAGGCCCAGCAGGTAGGCTTCATCGACCAGGGCGGGGACGGTGAGGTCGCCGCCGGTGAGGACGTAGGCGAGGCGGTTGGCGAGGCTGCGATCGTAGTCGCTGATGAAGTTACCGGCGTGCATGACGTAGGCCATGTGCTCTAGCACGGTGCGGGCGGGTTGGCCGAGCACGGGGATGGGCTGATGGGGCGGGGGGGCGTAGCCCATGTGGTGCAGGCAGAGAACCTTGTGCTTGGCGGCGTAGAGGCGGCGATCGCCGTTCATGACAATTTGCGCAGTGGCGGGCAAGAAGCCTAACTCAATGCCTTCGTAGGCGCTGTTGGAAACCTGGGCCATACCGACGGTACGAAACACCTGCTTTAGCCAGGGCAGAATGTCGGCGTATTCGTCAGAGATCGCGCGCTGACCAGCCCAGCGGGCCAGGCGCATCAGGCCGCCCCCGGCGGGAATCAGCCCGACGCCCAGTTCTACCAGGCCGATGTAGGTTTCGGCGTCGGCGACGACGTGGGGGCAGGCCATCGCCAGTTCGCAGCCGCCGCCCAGAACCCGACCCTGAATGGCGGCCACCACGGGTTTCGGGAAATAGTGAATGCGCTGCACCAGAGCCTGGACGGCGTGGAGCAGCTTGGCGATGGTGCGATGGTTGCGGTTGAGGGGGTTGAGATTTTCCCACTGGGCGATTTTGCCGACCTCGGCGAGGTTGATGCCGACGCAGAAGTTGGGGCCTTCGTTGCCGATCACCATGCCGTGGTAGTCGTCGTGGGCGGCTAGCCAATCGAGGGCAGCATCCAGGCCTTCAACCACTTTGGTGCTGAGGGTGTTGGCCTTGGAGCGAAACTCGAACAGGGTCACGCCGTTTCCGGCATCGAGCAGGGCGGCCTCGCTGTTGTGCCAGAGGGGAGGCCGATCTTTGAGATCGGCGAGGTGGAGTTCGTTGGTAGGAACATCCAGGGCGACATAGCTTTCGCCAGGCACATAGACAGAGGGCGCGGAGAGGGCGGGGTCGGCACTGTAGAAGCCTGTGGCCCCGGCTTTCTGCATGCGCTCGACCCAGGGTGGCAGGGTCAGCCCAGCCTGGGCCATGTCCTGAATGACTCGCTCAAAGCCCAGGGCATCCCAGATGGCGAAGGGGCCGATGTCCCAGCCAAAGCCCCAGACCATGGCGCGATCGATATCGGCAGGGCTGTCGGCAATTTCGGGAATGCGGTTAGCGCTGTAGGCCAGGGTTTCGAGCATGGTCTGGCGGAAAAAGGCTCCGGCCCGCCCGCGATCGCTATACAACTGGCGCAGCTGTTCCGCCAAATCTTTTTTCTTCAGACCGTCCAGATTACCTAGATTGACCGGACGGGGAGAGTCGTAACCAAAGGTTTGAGGGTTCAGCGAGCGAATTTCGCCGTCGACCTTTTTATAAAAGCCCTGGCCTGCCTTGGCCCCCAGGGTGCCGGTGGCCACCAGCTTGCGCAGCAGTTCGGGGACTTGAAAATACTCTCGTCGCTCGTCGTGGGAAATGGCTGGATAGAGGTTGTCGGCCACGTAGAGCAGCGTATCTAGCCCCACCAGGTCCGCCGTGCGGAAGGTAGCCGACTTGGGCCGCCCCACCAGGGTGCCGGTGAGGGCGTCGATTTCTTCTATGGTGTAGTCGCCGCCCACGAAAGCGCGGATGCCCAGCATCGAGACAAACACGCCGATGCGGTTGGCAATAAAGTTGGGAGTGTCTTTGGCGATGACGATGCCTTTGCCCAGGCGATCGCGGCCAAATGCCGCTACCCGCTCCACCACGGCGGGGTCGGTATCGGCGGTGGGAATGAGTTCGAGCAGCTTCAGGTAGCGGGGTGGGTTGAAGAAGTGGGTGCCCAAAAAACGCTGTTTGAAGGAGCGCGACCTGCCCTCTGCCACCTGGTGAATCAGCAGCCCGCTGGTGTTGGTGGAAATTACCGTGCTCGCCCCCACCGTGCGCTCTACCCTGGCCATCAGGTCCTGCTTGATGGCCAGGTTTTCGACCACTGCTTCAATCACCCAGTCGACCCTGGCCAGGCGATCGAAATGCTCGTCGTAGTTGCCCAGGATGACCCGCTTGGCCGCCTGCTGGGTATAGAAAATCGGCGGCGACTGCTTGCGGGCTTTGTTGAACGCTCCCTCTACCAGGTCGTTTTTATTGCCATCTTTGGCGGGGAGTTCGAGCAGGTGAACGGTCAGGCCAGCATTGGCCAGGTGAGCCGCGATCTGGGTTCCCATGACCCCGGCTCCGAGAACGGCGACGGTGCGGAATGGTGTTTGCATAGCTGGCTCCTTGTGGGGTGTAGTTGGGAGTGGGGGAGTTTAGTTTTGAATTTTTAGTGTTTAGTTTTGAATTGGGGAAGAAGGGGAGGGGAGTTTTGAGTTCTTAGTTTTTAGTTGGGAATTGGGGAGAGTTGGGAATTTTAGAATTTGAGTATGGAGTGGGGGAATGGCTGAGAGTATTGTTCAGAGGAAGAGTTTTGAGTTTGCGTTGAGGGTTATTAGGCTCTATAAGCAATTGCAGGCGCAGAGAGAGTTTGTGATTTCTAAGCAACTGCTGCGGAGCGGTACTAGCATTGGCGCTAATGTTGAGGAGGCAACGGCAGCTCAGAGTCGCAGAGACTTTTTATCGAAAATGGCGATCGCGTCTAAGGAAGCCAGAGAAACAAAGTATTGGCTGCGTCTTCTAAAAGAATCCGATCTGGTGAACCTCGACCTGAGCACAGAGCTAAGCCAAATTGACGAACTAATACGTATCCTTACTGCAATCGTCAAAACCACTAAAACAACCTCCTAACTCAAAATTCAAACCTTGGGAAACAACCTCCTAACTTAAAACTCAAAATTCAAAACTCAAACCTTGCCTTAGTACCGCATCAGCGATCGCGCATAAACCGGACAAACCTCCCCATCTCCCCCATCTCCCCTATCCCCTCGACCGCCCCCATCGCCATACAGCCCCTCAACGGCTTTCGCCAATCCCTCGCTCTCAAGCTGTTCGGCGGCAATCAGAGCAAACTTCCGCACGGTAGCCCAGTAGGGCAGGTGGCAATTAGCGCTGTCGATCAGGCTTTGGTAGAGGGCGGTAATCCGAGGATGGCGCCACCAATCGGGCTGGGTAGTGTCGAGTTCCCGCACCTGGGCCTGGTGGCAGAGGGCAGCTAAATCAGGGACGATTACCATGGCGCAGAACTTGCGATTGGCTCCGACGGTGATGGCCTGGGCGACTAGGGGGGAGGCGGTGAGTTCTTCCTCAAGGGGGCGGGGGGAGACGTATTTGCCGGTGCAGAGTTTGAACAGAGGTTTCTTTACGCCGGTAATGGTGAGAAAGCCATCGGGGTCAACCTGACCCAAATCGCCCGTGCGCAGCCAGCGGTCGGGGGTGAGAACAGCGCTGGTGGCGGCGGGGTCATGGTAGTAGCCCTGCATTAAGAAGGGGGCGCGGACCAGAATTTCCCGGTCGGGGGCGAGGGCAATTTCTACGTCGGGAATGGGGAGGCCAACGGTGCCGGGGCGGTTGTGGCCCTCGCGGGTGTAGGTGAGCACGCCACTGGTTTCGGTGAGGCCGTAGCCCTGGTAGACGGGCACCCCTGCGGCGGAGAAAAACTGCACCAGATCGCCGGAGAGGGCTGCCCCACCGCAGATGCAGGCTTTGAGCCGGCCGCCAAATACCTCGCGCCATTTGGGATATACCAGCCGTTCGGCCAGCTGTAGCTGGAGTCGGTAGAGGCCCTGGGGCGGCTGGCTGGGGTCGAACCGGGTGGTGAGTTTGACGGCCCACAGCAGCACCCGCCGATCGAAGCGGCTGAGGTGGTGAGCTTGATCAAGGATGCGATCGCGCACTTTTTCGAGCAGGCGGGGCACCGTAATTAAAAAGGTAGGTCTGACGCGCCGCAGATGTTTGACCAGGTGGTTGGGGTCAGAAAAGTAAATGCTGTGGCCCCAGGCCAGGTGCCCGTACAAAAACACGCGGGCAAAGATGTGGGTGAGGGGCAAAAACAGCAGGGCCACCTCCTCGGGACCGGCCCTGAGGTTGGGATAGCTAGAAAAGGCGGCCAGCACGTTGGCGGAGATGGCTTCGTGGCTGAGCATAACCCCCTTGGGCCGCTTGGTTGCGCTGGCAATGTAGATGATGGTGGCCAGGTCCGAGGGGGCGATCGCATCCCCCAAAGCCTGAGCGGCCTCAGCCGTCCAGCGCTGGTGCCCCCAACGGCTCACCTCAGCCAGCGAGCACACCCGCAGCGCCTGGGGCATGGGCACGGGCGGGCACAGCGGCTGAGACTGAACCTCACAGAGCAGATGGGGAATTTGCAAGCAGGCCTCTGGGGCCGGTAGTGGTAGAGCTATGTCTGAGGCTGAGGCTTCACTTTTCAGGGGCTGATCGGCCTGCCAATCCTCCGGCACCTCGGCGACGATGACGGTTTTTAGGGTGGGCACTTCCCACAGGTAGGGCCGAATCTGACCGAGCAGATCTAGGTTAGATACCACCAGCAGGGGCGCTTCGACCTCCTGGAGAATAAACAAAATATTCTCAATGGTCTGGGTCAGGTCGATGGGAACGTTGACGAAACCGGCCAGCAGGGTGCCAAGATCGGCGATCGCAAACCCCATATCGCTGTGCATCATCAGGGCAACGCGATCGCCCCGGTGCAGGCCAAAGGCCTCTAGCCCCAGGGCCAACTCCTCCACAGTGCGGCGAAAGGCGTCGGTCGATAGAGATTGCCACTGGCCTTTGCGCCACTGGCTGAGGGCGCGATCGTTGGGAGTAACTGGGCCATAGGCTCCATCTAGCAGAGACGGCAGGGTGCGGTGAAGCACAGGGCTGGCAAGACTTGCGATCGCGGTGTGAAGGAGGGTTGGGGTAGTCATGGCGACGGAGAGGTGAAGGGATATGAATGCGGCCCGGCGGCGCGATCGCACCTATAAATTGGAAAATCAGAGTCATTTGGCCAGTCGATTCTTCAGCCAGGCCTATATACGTCGCCAAACGTTTTCCTGCGGCCGCAAACGACTGGTCAATAGAAAGAATGGGCAAAGAAAGGCAACCCACCCTAGCAGGCTGACATCTATTTTGTCTGACTTAACGCGGAGGCAATGACATAGGATTAGGCTCGATGCGTTGGAGCAAAAAACTCCCCAGCCTATTACCTACCTAGACCCATAAAAATCGCTGCTGTTGTCTAAGCACAACGCTCAATTTAATCATTTCAAAGTCAATTTAAGCTGATTCATGGCATTAAATCGCTCGAATTTGGTGCAGCAGCTTTTATAAGCCAATTGCCTCTGTGAACCTAGCGTTCAACCCAAGGGAGCCGAGCACTAATGTAAAAGGGTGTATAAAAGGTCTTTAGACCACTGCTAGTCCACCCATTATTTTACTTATTATAGCCTTCCAGATCTGGCCTACTCATAATTCAAATCTATCGCAAATAATTTTTGTTAAGGATTGAGTCAGTTGATCTTCTGTCTATGCATAAACACCTAGAAGGTCGGCAAGATCTGGCGCGAAATCCCTAGGGATCTTGGGAAAAAGACGGGGATATTCAACGTTCCTTAGCGCGCACTTTGTTCATAGGTTCTGTGGTGGGGAGAAACTAGGGCACCTAGTAGACTGCGGCACAAGTATGGGGACTATTGCCAGTCGCGAGGGAGCAGGGGAGTCAGGGAGGTGGGAAGTTAGAACGGCAAGTGTATTTCAGTCTTCGAGTACGAGCTTTCGACATCTGGGATCACCCACCTAGACCAAGGCTAAATTTTCCGCCAGCTCTGAGATGCCGATCACCTTGATCTCATGGTAAGACCCATCTATTCAAATCTAAGTATTGATATAAGACTTAAAAGACTTATATCAAGAGTATATTTTCTAGGCAGCGGATCTGATCTGAGTAGGGGGAGGCGCGATCGCGATCGCGCCTCCCCCTACTCACGCCTTTTTGTGCAATAGAACTATGTCAAGTCACTAGTAAACCTTAAAACGAGACTTATCAGCCTCTTTTTAGGTCTTACAGTGATAACGAGTGGATTGCTGATAAGACAATCTACCAGGAGCTGCTTTGTAGCCCCATGAGCCAAGTCGCAGTACATCGACTACCCTTGGGGTAAGGCGATGGCCTGCTTTATGCCACGGGTCTAATTTGCTCTATTGCAAGGAGCCATTCCGCAAAGGCCTGGCGGATCTATGTCAGAAGCCATAGCGCTCACCCTATAAACGGCATTCAGCCTTAAGGTTCGGCCTGGCACTGCAAGATGCACCACGGAAGTCTTGAGAAGGTTTGGAGATTTAGTCCAAATCTAGTCCGGCGAAAAAGCATTGCCTCTGAAACTGCCTTCCAGAAAGGGCTTCAGGCATCAGATAATTTGCATAGTACGCAACTATTCCGGCGTCGACCAATCTGACGACAGATTGTGCTTTCTAGCATATTTTGTCCAAAACGGACAAAATATGCTAGAAAAGGTACGCAGACAAAATATGCTAGACAAAGTTCCATCATCACTGTTGAGGAAGCAAACTCTCCATTATATCCCCTGTGCTATAGCTAGAGGTCAGCACTCTCTCAAGGGTTGGAGGTCTCTTTCGTTTGCCGGGTTCAAGTTTGTTCCACTTGGAAAGCAGATCGCCTATGACGTCAGCTTTCCAAGCTTCCTCGAAGGTTGGGCCGTAAGAGCGCGTATCCTCTGTGTCGAACTCTATGCCGCACCTTCCACATTGACCAGGCTGAGACCAAAATCTAAGAATTGGTTGTTTAGAACTGCACCAGTAGCAGGATGTTCGCAACCGCCGTCCATGGCGGCGGCACACATAGACGTCAAGGAAAGACCAAATCAGTAAGTCATGGACTGGCTGCCCGGAAATCCTCTGCTCCTGGTGACAGACAGGACACCAGGCACGCTGAAAGCGTAAGACCGAATCCTTCTTTACGTATCCTTTCAGAGGAAGCGTCGTAAGCAGGTGGAGATCTGGGCGCTTAGTTAACTCCGCTAGTGCAGATACAGTGGCTTGGGTTTCATTCGACATGTCAAGCCACTTACCAATGTGAACGTGGGCAGGAGTAAGACTACCTAGATCAGCTCTGTCTATTCTGTAGACACTTCTTTGAGAACGAGAATCTTTCCATGCAGACCCAGTTAAAGGATGAATGAACCGATAGATCAAAGCGCCTACATCAAGGCAGTGGGCTTCTGCTAGGCGCATGGCATAACTAGCAAGGCTTTCACAATGCGGGGTGCCCATGCCTTCTGGCTTCAGCGAAAAGAGCTTACTCGGTCCTGGAACATCAAGCTTCTGCATTGTTGGATCTAGGTAGAGTCAATCCGTTACTGACTAGGGTTGAACAGAATGTTCTAGCTGGCATTTTTGTCATCACCAACTTTCCGCCGTTCAGGATTAGGCTCTCCTACCCGTCTTGGTTGAGAGGGCTGTGCTACAGGTGATTTATTACTGTTTACATCAGGTTCTATACTGATGATTGGCTCAAGTCCTAGCTCTATGCGGAAGTAGTCTCGGGTGATGGTATCTTGTAGAGCTTTCTCTCCCTGACAAATCTCGCGAAACATAGTAGAGCAAGCGTTTAGGGAGAATGCATGTTTCTCTAGGTCAGTCAGCTGGATGGTAGATGTATCTTTGTTACCACGTAATGTTTCCTTCAGAGCTTTCAAAAGCCAAGTTTTCAGTATGCCAATGCATCCTAAGCTTCGCTCATAGCAAAAATCCCAGTGACCCATGAGATCTGGCTCTTCTTCCAAGGGTAAATGCCTTTGAAATTTGTACAGTACATTTTTGAATGCCTTCACATCACTAGCACTATCCAAGCGATAGCGAGGATAATGAATTTCTGTGCTACGACGGCAGAGTTGACCACTAAGGGCCTGTAAAGGCAAAAGCTCATAAGTACCAACCAGAAGAATAGGAACCTGGCCTAAATTGGAAATTGACTTGATACACTCTGACTGATCCTTCAAATGCTTTGATGTAGAAACTCTTCCCAAATTCTGAGCTTCATCTATATAAAAAAGCTTTGGTTGACGGTATTTTAAGTTTCTTTCAAGCAGAAGGCGAAGCGCTGCCTTGGTAGATGAATGAAGATATGTGCGTGCTACTAAGTGGTCCTCAATATCAACTAGGGGATCATCTAGCGCTTTGAGTGCTCGTATATAAAAGTCCTTCCAACTAAAATTCCGGAGATCTGGTGTAGGAGCCTCAAAACCTGCGAAAAGAACCCTTCCTTTATTCTCTTCATACTCCTTCATGAATTGGTCGATCAACTTTTCAATTGTTCTTAGGAGAAGGGTTGTTTTGCCGACTCCAGATGGGCCAAAAAGAAAAATAACTGTTGATTCGTCAGGGTCCGTTAAAGCTGCTACCAATCTGTCTGCGACTTTAATCAAAAGAGGATGGGCTACAGTGAAGTTTCTAAAGTAGTCAATACGTTCCTTGATTGAAGATTCTAGGAGCCTTTCTGGAAAGTAGCTCTTTTCGGTCATTAGTATTCTCCATAATCTTCAAATTCTTCTTCGTCTTCAATACATGGCTCTACTATTGAAAAATTTTGTGAATTCTTTGGTCTCATACCTGGTAGCTCCATATCTGACAACTCAGTGAGACGGAGTTCTTCAGGACCAAGAGCCTGGATAGGTTGTATAGACAAGGTTCCAGAAAGACCACCCTCAATTACCTGGAGGACAGTTTGATTATCAAGCGCTTTGAGGCGTTGCTTAAGTAAGGTTTCGTGTTTATCCACATCTTTCAAAAACTGAGCAATATCCCTGTCAGAGATATCTGTATTTTCTTTACTCTGTTTTTTTCGCTTTTTGACTTCCTCGCTAGCTAATTGGACTTCTTTTTCCGTGCGGCTATTGAAAACAGAAAAGTAGCTAGAAGTGCATTGAACCCATTGATTTCGTACGTATGCGTAAGCAATTCCGATGTTGAAAGGATCGTACCGCACCTCGACTTTTTGTTTTTCTAGCATGGGATCACGGAAAATATCATTCCAGTACCAAATATTGAAAATTTTGATTCCTCTGGTAGGCTGAATTTTACGTGTGCCTGGTTTTGGGGCAGCTAGAGTAAGAATTTTGAAATTCTCGTTAAACTCAATGCGACGATGTTCACGCTGTCCACCGATCGCCAGACCACTGGTATAGGCATCACAAGGGCTCTGATCCAGTGCTGGGTGCTTTTCTCTGTCGTAGACTTCGTACAACCAGACGCAAAGGAATTTGTAGAGGTCAGGCAAGTTCCACAAGGCATTTCGCTTAGGGTCAACGGTTTTAGTGGTTTGCCGATTTTTCCTCCCTTGGGTATTGCCCTGAAGGTTGTACAAAAACTCCTGGTTATTAGTGCCAAACATCCGTTCGACCAAGGTGCCAGAGCGGGCAAAAGCCGGAGGGCGGTATTTGAGGGTGATCTGGTAGAAAGCAGCTAGGTTATTGAAATGAATGCTGTGAAATTCTGAGCCATTGTCCACGACTATGTTTTGGGGTAGACGCTTGAAACGACTTACGCAGATGCGCATAACCATCATGCAGGTGCGGTAGCTAGGCGACTCATAGGTCACGTAGGCTGCCAGAATGCGACGACTGTAAGCGTCGATCATCAGTGTGAGCCAAGCTTGGTTAGCGAGTTCATGGGGCTTGCTCAGTTTGTCAACGCTGATATTGCATAGGCTCAGTGACTCCAAGGAGCTGAGTAGCTCAATATCCATCGGAGTATGGTCAATATGGACAATTTCAAAGGGGCGGCTGCCGTGACGTGGGGTGGTCTCAGTCAGTTCCCAGTACATTGGCTCTTTTTGGATTGCGGCCCGCTTACCCTGGCGCGATCGCGTTTGCCCTGCTCCAGATCGTCGCTTTACCGCGCTATAAAACGAAGCTCGGCACGGAAATACCCAGTCAGGGTGCTCTTCGGCAAAGTCAGTCTTAAACGTCTTGAAAATACTGTGGGCGTTCTGTTGCTTGATAGTTTCGTAGTGCTTTTGGATGTAGGAATCCATATACGCCAGGACTTCGGCGCTAATCTTAGGGACTCGATTGCCCTGTAATTGGCGGTTGGGGATAAGCCCTACGAGGCCATTGCCGTATTCCCTCTCAGCTGCCCTATAGCGATCGCGCCATCGCTTGATTGTTCTCGTAGGGCACGTAGGCGCAGATTCCTCTAGGTAAGGTTGAATAACCTGGTAACGCTCGTAGGCATCTTCCATTGCTTTAGCGCTAGCCTGAAGCAGAATGTCGTTGACGGCTGCTTCAAGTTCGTCATGGCGGCTTACCTGATCGACAGCGGTGATGTCCCCCCGATCAATCAGGGCATCGAGCTGTTCGTTATTGAGGGAGACCAACTGCCCATCAGCTCGCTGAAGCGAGGTTTTGTTAGTTCCGGTGTTGCTAATCTCCCAAATTTCACCATCCCAGTTGAGCCTAACGCCAATGGAGATTTTGATACGCTGGAACCCGTCAGGGGAGGTAGGAGACTGAATCAGCTGGGCATGAACGTAGGCCAGGGCGATCGCCTCACTTTGAAAGACTTTGACCGAGTGAGGGTTAGAAAGCCTGCCATTGTAAAGATCAACGTAAATCTGTCGGGTAGCAATCAGGGTGTAAATGTCGTCTGGGGTAGCCCCAGTGTTGGCCTCTAGTAATTCGGCTAGGGAGAGCCCTCTTCGCTCTTCGACTAGGTTTTGCACAGCTGATACAGTGGCCGGCTCAATGGCTGGGCTGTCAAACCTCAGGTAGTCATCTAGCCAGAATATATTGTCTTGAAATTCCCAAGAGACCTCGGCGTCTGACCAGACCCGGAAGGCTAGGCCATATCGGGCGGCGTACTCCTCACCTGGTGGGCAGCGCCAGACTCCATATTCGTCGCGACAGTAACGGTTTGGTTGGGTCTGCGCCAGCTTCTCTAACTCGGCCGCCGGTTTGCACTCCTCCCAACCAGCCTCGTTGGCTCTAATCACAAAGAGATCGGGGGTGCTGACGACGCGACAAGGCCTCCCGCTCCTAGCTTTGTAGCTCAGCTCTACCCCGCCATGGGGCTGGTCGTAGTATTCCAAAACTTCGTCATCAAACTCTAGCTGGATGATGCGGGCTAGCTCAACTCGGTGAGACTCGAACTGAATGGTCACACCCATCTTTTTGCTGGGGTAGCGGCCAGAGACGTTTTTGCGTCCGCCCTGCACCGCTCGGGCAGGGGGATTGTTGCGTATGGACTCAATACGCTGCTGGGCATCAGGACTGAGCCCTTGCTGGTGGTACCAAATACGAATATCTGAGTCGGTTAGCATTTTGCCAAGTGCAGCAGAAATATCCAAACATCATAGTAGACGCAAACGCGCAAAAGCGCTATAGCTCAAGCGCGCTCAAAGTGAGAATGGAGAAGCGTAAGAGTGACTGGGAACTCAAGTGGTCAACAGCTCGAATGCTTGTTTTGAAGAATTGCCGCTGCACATACTTTGTCTCTTATCTCCGACAAGAGATAGGCCTTATACTCGTCAGAAGGGGATATCGCATAATGCGACAAGTGATGGGCATTAGGACTGTTTACCTAGCGTCACGGGAAATCACTCGGAACCTTGGAGACAACGTTGTTTCCAAAGGCTAGCTCGGTGTGAACCTTGGAAACCGTAAGATGTTTTGGAGATAAAGTACGGGTTTAACTCAATGGGCAAGACTATCCGAGAAGTCAGAGGGCGCATTCCTCAAGATCTCAAGATTGCTTTTGAGGTGGCCTGTGCACGCCTGGAACTTAGCCAGTCGAATGCGCTAGAAGCCGCCATCAAAGACTGGTTAACAAAGCAAAATCAACCAATTAGCGAGAAGCCTATAGCGGAAAACTCCGCTCAAAAGTAGTCATCATATTTCTAGACTCACCATTATTTTTCTGGGACTCACCTTGCCTCTCATGAGTCTCCTTTATGGCTCCAAAATCGTTACGAGAGGGTGGCGATCGCATCACCACGCAAAGTGCGACATGGAAGCCCGAAGGAATGCATAGCCGCAGTAGAGAAATGTGAGCAGATCCTTTGAGCAAATAGAATGCCCCAGTCTCACGAATCCTCAGGATCGGTTAACTCTCCTAGGTAGAGCTTAATAAAATTCTGGGCCGCTTCAGGATTGACAGAATTGAGTGCCTTCACGATCTCAGCTACAGTCTCAGCTGTAGGGTCGCGCTGCTCATGGAACCACCGAAAAACCACTGAGCGGCGAACGCCTAGCAGCGTTGCCAACCTATTTTGGCTAATGTCATAGGTCTCTAGAACCGTTTTCAAGGCATATCCTGCTCTTCCCATGCCCTGAATGATCTCAGAGGGAAGAAACTCCGTAAATGGACACTTAATGGCTTACACGCAAGATATGATAGCTGTGTAAGCCAATGAGTGTCCACTATGATGTCCAATTTTCAAGCTCCTGGAACAAAGTCTCAGGCTCTGCAACCTCTTGAGCAAGAAGATCTCATGCTGCAGCCACATCAGGAAACAGTTCGTATTACCGTTACCAGTTCTCCTGAAGGGGTGAAAGCCGTCATACGTGATTTGCATAGCCGCCGCTTTGCTGAAGCCAATGACTGGTGTCCGCCAGTGCCAACAGGGAAGATAGGTGAAGTGATGACAGTCCTGATGAAGCGGGTGTGGGTCGATTGAGTGCAGCCTGGAAGGCCTTTATCGCGATATCTGTAAGGGCCTTCAGTTAGCATAGTCAAAGAAGGCCATCTATTAGTGGGTTGATTGAGCCCTACAGCTACAGTAGGGCTTGCGGTCATTTGCTGTAGAAGTGAACTCATCAGAATTCAATTGGTTCTGGTGCCACATCTTCGTAGATTGCGTCTACCGGAACTGTGATTTCTAAGCTAATGAGTTCTAGGTCATTACCTTCGCTGTAGGGGATGAACGTCCACGTGCCCTCGTTATAACGGCGAAAGACATCTACAGTCTTAGTCTTAGAGCCGACCAACACATACTCTTTTAAGGTTTCCAGGCGGCGATACTGAGCGAATTTTCTGCCTCGGTCATAGGCCTCGCTGTCGGGAGAAACCACTTCCACAATCAAGCAGGGATATCGAGAGAACTTCTGAGCAGTGCGATCGCGCTCATCGCAGGTAACACTGACATCTGGGTAGACAAAGGGTCCAGCGTCGGTAATACCTACTTTCGCATCTGAGTTTCTAACTTTGCACCCCCATTGTAGATGGGAGCGCAGAATAGTGGCAATATTCAGCGCAATATCGGCATGGGGCAGCGACCTGTCGGTCATTGCAAAGACTTCCCCATCAAAATATTCATACCGCAACTGCTGTTGAGCTTCCCACTCAAAATACACCTGGGGAGTTAGAGGATGGTTTTGGCTGGCAGCGATCATTGCTAAAACCCCAATCAGGAAAGCTGCTTGCCTATTTTAATGCAATGACTATCGGCAGGCGGAATCGCTATTACCTTTGCAGCGTATCGGCACCGATTGAATAGGCAGCGAAACAGGCTGCCTATGGTGGCTTGCACTGAGACTCAAAAATACTGACTTGAGTCTCAGCGCAAGTCTCTAAGTCTTGATTTGAGAGATCTTGCTGACGCTTGTAGGCATGGACGTAATCTCAGACATGTCTGCACCTAAAACCTGACGGGGTCTCCCCAAGCTTGAGTCATAAAGCAACCCTCAAGAGCTTCTAAAAAAGGTCTTAGCTGATTTCTGCCTTCTCTCATCCATGAACGGCGATCGCTATCGCCGTGAAACACTGTCACTATTTCAAGGAATTGGTCTGTCCCAGAAGCATCCTTGCCAATAGGTAACATACGGTGCCAGACATGACTAGTGTAGCCAGGCGCTCTAACTTTTTGTGGATGCTCTCGATGGGGATCTCTACCGCCGATCGCGCGAGTCGTCTTGAAAACATTGTTATGGAAGAGGTCAATTGCGGCCGACCCGGTAACAAGCTCTCTGCTGCAATAAACTGCCACTCTGCCTGGATGGAACGATTCTCTCCACTGGATTATGGGAGTCGCAGATGCAAGACTGAGACAGTTTTGGCAAAGCTGATGTAAGTCGTTCAAAA
Organism: Nodosilinea nodulosa PCC 7104; assembly: GCF_000309385.1. GTDB lineage: Bacteria > Cyanobacteriota > Cyanobacteriia > Phormidesmidales > Phormidesmidaceae > Nodosilinea > Nodosilinea nodulosa. The sequence goes on along the minus strand of NZ_JH976538.1, from coordinate 379,295 downwards.
ACTCAGTCAGTTCATCCTTAGTCGTCACAGGCTGAATTTCATCTACAAGCTGCTTTCCTTCTTCCGATTTAGGCTTCTCTGAAGTCCAATGACACCCAATATGAAATCTTGTATAGTCCTGCTTGAAATCCTTATGCCAAACTCTGCGCCAGGATTTGCCAAAGCCTCCCATAACGTAGGCAAACCTTAGCACCTCTGTCAGAAAATCAAGATCAGCTTCAGAGCTTGCGGAGACATGAAGGGTTCCTCGTACAGTATGAGCTGCTGGGCTCAAAGGCTTTTCATTTCTTTTTTTAGGCTCAACAAGTTGCCAAGCACTTAGCTTGTAAAACAGTTGGATAGCGCCTTCTCCTTCTGTGCTACCCATAAAGTAATCAACTTGTCGATTGACTCTATTTATGTCATTACAAACTCCTCCCAACAGGCGTTTGAGATGGCCTCTCAAAGTAGCCTTGAAGAGATTAGGCCGAAATTCTGAGTTGCCATTCAGCAATTGAGAGCTGACGCCCACACCCTGGAGGTTGAAGTGATGTGCTTTCGCGTAGTTTGGATGTTCTGCATCAGCATAGCCAGGCTTGCCTGCATCTGCAAATCCATAGCCAGTACTGGTTTTACCTCCAAGTCCCGAACGCAGGGCCTCTCTGGTCAAAGTTTCAACCTTTTTCCAGTCTATCCCTTCGTCAGCGCTGCTAAACTCAAAGGAAAATTCAGGCTCAAAGAAACTAAGTAAGGCAAAAGCACTACCTGGTGTGTTGTCTGCCACCTGACGAGCTTGCTGAGGATGAACCACATCCACAATCTGGTTAGCCCAATTACCTATCGGGTACGCCCCATGAAAACGTAGCTTGCCGGGCTCTTCTTCATTACCACAGTAGAGTTGAACCAGATCTTTATCTTCTTGCGGTAGGATTTCTGAATAGAGTAAACGCCTAAACAAGCCTTTGACGCTACTACCTGGAATATAAGGGATTCCAGCTTTCCCTAAAACAGGACGATGAATACTGTCTTGCCCAGAATTACTAGATACTCGGCAAGAAAACTTCAACTTGAAGGAATAAATCGGGGTTTTAGTTTTATCTCCTCCTTCTTCATAGACATATTTGTACTTGGGATCCAAAGTAGACGAAGATTGTAACCACTCTTTCATCCATTGAGTGCGGTGAGGATTTTTTCCCTTGTCTCCTGCGAATTGAAGGTTACAACGTTCTTTTACCTGCGCTCTGTACATCATAGGAGGTTCTCGCAGACCCTCCATAGGGTCTTGATCTCCTTTAAACTCAATTTTTCTACCGTGAATTGGTTCTTGTCTAGATACTTCCAAGCCTAACTGTGGAGCAATTTCACCTAAATCCTTTAGAGTTTTCTTTGGTTTAGGCATAACAACTTTTACCTCTGAGACTGATATGACATTGGATAAAAATCATGAAGCTAATCTGACATTTGCGGTGCTTGATTTAATAGCCTCATGGATCAAGTGGTTTTATATCGCTGAGTCCACCACACTAAGCAATCACAGAGCTGTGTGAGTACTGCTAAAGCTAACCTTTGGTCTTCCAAGGTTAATGTTTTACCGCTGGAGTCCACCGGATTTTCTCCCCAAAGTTTTTTGGCCATTGCTTTTGGGTTGGAGTCATCAGGGAGTTTAACATCAGCTTTATCGAGGATATTAGCTAGGGTGTCCCAAACGTCTTTCCAGTACTTAGATTTTTTAGTTGTTCTTCCCTCTTTATCCAGGTGCCGTAAATGTTCTCCCCAAAACCGTTCAAGACCATAGGCGACGGACTCCCTCATTTTGTAAGCTTCGCGCAAGCATTTTTCGCCTTGAATTTGATCTTTTTGATCTACTTCAAGAGCATCAATCACTAATCTTTGCGCCTCTCTGTCTAGCCCGTAAGCTTGCCATCCCATATGCTTACCCTCCTATTCCTATGCTTCTAGATTATTAGATTTGTCACCAAAATATTCACCGCCCAGCATGACTTCGCAGTGACCGCAACCGACAGATTCCAAACCCCCAAAATAAAGCTCCCGCATGGTGCGCTTTTTGAAAGGTTTCCAGCGATCGCTGCCATCTTCTGCGGTGTCAGTGCTTTTGTCGTATTCAGGTACGATATCTTTAATAGCGATAGGAAAGATTAGAATGCTGTCTTCAGGTAAAGCCTCAAAGCCAAAAAAGTTTTCAACCTTTTTAACGTCATCTTCCAGCTTGGTTCGAGTCTGGCGATACAAAGCCATATCGTGGATAATGCTGATATCTTGGTCATCCACTACCACCAGGTTGTCAGGCTGGATTTCTGATTCTTTGGGAACCCACTGGTTCAGATCCTGAACAATTTCCAAATCATCCAAAAAACCCAGATTAAAAAAGAGTCGGTCTCGATGTTCTCTCAATTTTGCCGGATAGGTTTTGGGCTGACCATCGGCCTTTGGTTTTGGCCTTGGAATTTCCTCTGATTTGCCAGTAATTTGCTTGAAGCGGCGCAACAGACGAGGACAGCTTACCCAAACTACAGGTTGTCCAGGGCAAAATACTGGAATCCACACCAGAGAAGCATATTCAAATTTCACGAAGGCTTCGGTGGTACCACCATCTTCCTGACCGGCAACAGCGTGGTGGCCATACCAGTGGTTCTCATCAGTTTGTGGAGGAACTTTGATGTCATGCTTGGCGGCTTCTTGTTCTAACCACTTGAGGCGAGGAAACGGATTGTCGGGCCTATCTGGATTTGGGATTTCCCTCTCTGTCGCTGGGGGTAGCGATACTCCTTTTTCCTTCAAGGAAAACTCCAGATACTGTTGCCGTCGCAGTCGCATATCGGCGCGAAAGCGTCCACGAATGGAGCTGCCGGGGATAATGCCTGTCTGCGTAAACTGATCGCGAAAGATCAAGTTGAGATTGCCGGTTTCTTCTCCGGCACTGGCTCCCACATGGAGCGGGGCCAGGGTTTCGATAATGCCGTAGGCTTTGTGATACATGGGAAATAGAAGAGATAGGGCAAAAGAGGGAAGAGAGATGAAGGGCTAGCTGGCAATTCTTGTTTCAGGAGGCTGGGCCAACTCACTTTCAGCTTCACTGGCTGGGACCGCTATCGCATCGGGCAGCGCCAGGGCCAGACCGCAGCCCCAGCGCTTGAGCGAGGGGCCTTCGCAAGGAAACCAATCTGTTTCCCAGTCATACCAGCAGGGTTGCTCAGTACTGAGCTGATAGACCGTGCCTGCCGGGACGGCATAGCGGCCCCGAGACAGCTGCTTAGGCTGGTGGGGTTGATGTATATCTTGGCCCTGGTCGTTTTTGCGGTTGCCCAGTCGATAACGAAAGGGAACAGGTTTGCCGGTAAGCATTGATGCTTGCTCGGTAGTTTCTCCGACTAAGTCTTGCCAGGCCGCGGGGTAACGGGTCGAAAGCCGGTTAGACCCCCACACGGCTGGAGTAATCAACGCAAAGGTGGTGCCCACAGGCTCAGACAGCAGCAGCTGAATTTTTGAGTCCAACTCTAAGCAGGTGACCTCGGCCATATGCCCCTCGCCGCCGAAGCGATACCAACCTGACTCCAGAGACTGATTAGAGAGATAAACCAGGTAAATATCGTCGGGCACCTGCACCGAATTTTCGAGAAACAGACTGCCCTGGGGGTCGAGATTTTCAGCGTCTGGCTCAGTGGTACGGGGCGGGACGGCGACTCGCCGCTGATCAGCCTCCAGCCGGGGGTGCAGGTGAGTCAAAAAATTCCAGGGAGCCTTTTGAACGGTTTTGGGCTTGTGCCACTGGCTGAGCGGCAGCCAGGTGTTGGCCTCAAACTTACCGATCGGCACCTGCCCCTGCTGGTTACGCCACCCTAGTCGCTGAGGTTTGTCGGGATGAGCCTGCCAGCCTAGGGTCTGACTAATTGCGGTGCTGCCCTTCTCAACTAAGTAGGTCAGCGGAGTTGGCACATAAAAGTCTTGACCGCTGGAGGTCAGAGTTTGGCTATGGGTCCAAAAAGGGCCCGCCAGTTGTAGATCGTGCAGCGCTTGTTGTAGTTCAGTTTTGGCAGCTCCCGTAGTCTCGGCGATGCGTTGGGCGTAGTGGGCGGCCACTAGCCCAGAGAGAGTCGCCGCACTGGGCGGAAAGTGGCTGCCCGCTCGCCCTACCAAATTTTCGGGAGAGAGAAAGGGGCCAGCGCTGCCGTAGAGCAACCCTAGGGGTTGAATCGCCAGTAGGTATCGAAACGGCGGCGGTTTGGGAGTTTTGCTAGAGTCGAGGGTCGGCATGGCTAAGCGGCCTGAGCGTAGGTACGGGTCTCAAAGCTTTGGGTTAAATGAAAGCCCACCTGGGCCAGGTTAATTACCCAGTTGATAAGAGCTTGATCGATGTCGGCTTGGGTGCTGTAGGTGCTGCAATCGCCTAACACCCCACTGAAGATCCGAGTCTTTTCAGGAGTATCGGCCTCCTGGTTAAACCAGTAAGAGGGATTGGCCAGCAGCGCACGATAGGGTTCACCAAAGTACAGCTTCATCAGCCCCAGCGCGACTTCGGTGGACTGAAAGGCGTGGCGAGCTTTGAGGGTAGCCACATCGTTATAAAGATGAGTCCAGTTGGGGCGATTGTCGTAGCCCTGTGTACCGCGCCGATCGCGGTAGGCCGCCACTAGCCCTGTGGTGGGCAGATCTTCAGGGGGCTCCGGCAAAGAGGAGAAATCTCCCTCCAGCAGCCACCAGGGACAGACCCACTCCAGGTAGTTGCCGCTGTTGAACAGAATGCGCCAGGCGATGCGATCGCGCCCGCCCTGCTTCGCTGCATGCTCGGCCTCACGGCAGTGCTGCAGCACGTCTCGCTGGGGCACATTGGGGGCCGCCCACACAAACCCCACGCTGACGGTAATTGGCTCCTGGGTCTGGCTCCACACCTGCGATTTAAACGTCTCAAACCAGGTCAGGCACTCCAGGGGCGTCATGGGCGGGCTGTCGGCTGGGTCGCCTCTGGTCGCCTGGTTGCGATAAAACACCCCCAAAAAGTCGTCGCCGCCAGCGTAGATAATGCGGCCATCGGGGTCAAGCTTGTTGGGGCGGTAGGCCGGGGGCATCTGACGCTGGAGCCCGGCACCCCACTGGCGCATATTGTGACTAAAGCGGTGCAGCACATCGTCGGGTTTGCCTACCAAAAAGTTGCCAGCACGATCGCCATCTCCTTGAAACCAGCCGGTCCAGCGCTTCACAGTTTCAGACTCGGCCCGCTCGGCATTTTCTATTGGGGTCTGGTCATTTTCGGGCCGGTTCAGCAGCCGGTTTAGGTCTCTAAAACTGGGGGGAATTTCGACCTGTAGCCGCCGAGGTCGCTGAGGATCAGGCCGGTAGTTGGCCACACGATCGTAGGTAACCAGCCGCTTTACCAACTCTGGAATGCTCAAAAACTCGCGGGTGGTGATGGTGGCTTCATCCAGTTTGGCCATCAGCTGGCCGTAAAACTCGCGCACTTCCCTGTCCTCATCGGCCTGGGGGCGCGAGTAGGGACGGTGCTTGCCCATGTGGGGCCAGGCTCGCCCGTCAATGCCCGAGAGGCTAGAGCTTTCGCCTGTCCAGTTCACACCGCACCAGGCGCGGGCAAACTTACGTTCGTTCAGCGCTTCCTTGGCATCGTCAGCGCTGTCGCCCACAGCCCAAAAAAACTCCCAGGCATGGTTGATCCAGGCCTGCCACATCCGCTGCCAGTGCTCATATTCCCAGCGGGTGCCATCGATTCGATTGGGGATTTCGTCTTCAATCCAAGCCTGGCAGATCAGCACCACATCGCTCCAGGCTCGATTAAAGGCATTTTCTGCTCGATCTTTGGGAAACTCACCCCGAATTAAAATCTGGTTGGGTACTCCTTGGGTAATCGCAATCAGCGCCGGAGAGACGATCGGATCGTCGGGCCAGCGCAGTTGGTCAATGGGCACACCAGGGTTGAGGTAGCGCTGGGCGGCCTGACAAATCCGCTCTGATAAGTACGACAAAATGAACGAACTGCCGTACAGGTCGCGCAGCTTGCGCGATTTCTCGATAAACCCCTGCACTGGGGCAAAGGTTATAGCGGTGTAAAGAGAGGCCGTCATGGGGTATTTGGCTCTGTGAAACGTCGCTGTTGTGCCCTACCCTAGCGGGTACCTGGAAGCAGGGTCTTCCAGAAGCAGGATTGAATAGAGTCAGGCTTACTTCTCTGCCTCCCAGGGCGGCAGGCAGGGGACAGGGGATAGAAGGCAAAGCTAGCCGCAATAATCCCTCTCCCGAGCCTCTCTTCCAGGGCAAGAGAAGAACTTTGAGAGTCAGGGGGGCAAACTTTGTGCAACCCTAGTCGCGTTTTCTGCCAAAGATGGCAAATTTAAGTAAATCTTCGGTTCAACTTCTAAACGTTACCTGCCTTTACCCGGCCACTCCATGAACTACAGCCGTCTGATCGAGGCCCTTAACAACCCCACCAAAAAGCTGTTTGCCCTTTTTTTAGCGGCAACCATGGTGATCAACTTCGTCTCCGACGGGGTGACCGAGTTCCTGTGGAATTTGATCAACACCTACACTACCCGCTGGCCATTGTGGAGCCAGGCGCTGCTGCCCGTGGCGCTACTGGTCGGGCTGCTGCTGCTGATCTACTTCACCGATATTCCCAGCTGGATTAAGGCACTGCTGTACCGCATAGGAGCGATACCGACAGAAACACCCCAGGCCAATGTCACCAAGCTAACCAAAATCTATCCGGGGCTGATCGTGGCCATGAGTCCCACCGATGACTCCCCCGCCGAAGTCGCCATTCGCTACCACTGGAACCAGGGGCACCTCCCCCATCTGCGCCACTGCTGGCTAATTTGTACCGACAAGTCGCTGCCCTACGCCAATCAGCTGGTCAGCCGTCTCGCCGTCGAGGGCATCACCCAAACCTTAAAAGTCCACTACGGCCCCAATCTTTTAATTGACCCTAACCAGTCCGAGCCACCCCTCAGCCTGCTGGTGTCCGACGACCAGATCGACGACCCCAACTACATTCAGCGCCTGGTCGATGCCATCTACGCCGATGCCGCCACCCAGGCGGGGCTCTCCGAACCCGAGGTAATCGCCGACTACACCGGAGCCACCAAGGGCATGACCGCCGGTATCTTGCTCGCCTGCGCCACCCCCGATCGCCCCCTGCAATACATCAGCCAGATCTACCCCAATCAGCTCATGGCGGTGGATGTGTCGTACCGCCTCAGGCCCATAAAGCGGCGACGCCGGAGGCCATAACTCCCCTGCCTCCCGACCTGGGAGGCAGGGGCTGGGGGACGGAGGGTGAATGTGGCATGGCGTGAGTTACTCATTACCAAGCTTTCTCTTTTCCCTAAATCCCTCTCCCACGCCGGGAGAGGGACGCTGAGATTCCCATGAACTCTCTACAAAATCGCTTTCTTGACCCCACAAACTTTGAGCTGGCCTGGGACAAAGTGGCCACCAACCAGGGCTGCGCCGGGGTCGATGGCGAAACCATCTATGCCTTTGGGCTGCACAAGTCGCGAAACCTGACTCGGCTTTTACAGCAGGTCGCGACCAGCACCTATCGCCCCCTGCCCCTGCGACAGTTCTTTATTCCTAAAAAGTCGGGCGGCTGGCGCGAGCTGGGGGTGCCCACCGTGCGCGATCGCATCGTTCAACAAGCCCTGCTCCAGGTGCTACACCCGGTGTTTGAGGTCGAGTTTGAGCCCCAGAGCTACGCCTACCGGCCCGGTCGCTCTCACCGCATGGCTGTTGAGCGGGTGGCCCACTGGCGCAGCCGGGGCTACGACTGGGTGCTCGATGCCGACATTGTCAAATACTTCGACACCCTGCAGCATCCCCGGCTGCTGGCCGAGGTGAAAGAACGGCTCAACCAGCCCTGGGTTTTGGCCCTGCTGCAGGGCTGGATCACCGCTGGCACCCTGACCCGCGAGGGCATTTTGCTGCCCACCTGCGGTGTGCCCCAGGGCTCACCCATATCGCCGCTGCTGGCGAACGTGTATCTGGATGACTTTGATGAGCTGCTCACCCAGGCCGGGCACAAACTGGTGCGCTATGCCGACGATTTTGTCGTGCTGGCCCGTACTCAGCAACGACTGGTAGAAGCACAAACCTATGTGGCCCAACTGCTGGAGGGCATGGGGTTAAGCCTGCATCCCAATAAGACCCAGATCACTACCTTCGATCGCGGCTTTCGGTTTTTGGGCCACGCCTTTGCCGGAGATGTGGTGGTGCCGCTGTCGCCAAGACGCCCTCAGGCCCTCACCCCCAACCCTTCTCCCAATTTGGGAGAGGGGAGCACCATGAAGCTGACCTATGCCGATGGCCCAGCCCAGAGCACCGCTATACAGCAGGCCCTGGTGGAAGCGCTAAAGCGGTCGCAGCAGCCCATACCGCCGCCGCTGTTTGTGGTGCTGGGCTACCAGGTGCGGGCCGATGTGCGGGTCGCCCTTGAGTCTCAAGAAATCACCTGGAGAAATGGCATGTCTAGTCTCTATGTTGTCGAGCAGGGGGCCTACCTGCACAAAGACCAGGGGCGGCTGGTGCTCAAAGCTCCCCGCGCCAAAGACAGTCTCGAAATTCCGCTGGCAGAGGTCGAGCGCATTTTGCTGTTTGGCAATGTGCAGCTCACCACGGCGGTGATTGCCGCCTGTTTACAGCAGCAGATTCCGGTGATTTTTCTCAGCCAGTTGGGCGACTACAAGGGCCACCTGTGGAGCGCCGAAATTACCGATCTCACTGCCGAGGCCGAGCAGTTTGCCCGCCAGCACGACGAGGCCTTTGGTTGCACCACCGCGCGGGCGGTGGTCTACGGCAAGCTGTGGAACTCGAAGATTTTTTTGCTGCGGCAAAATCGCAAGCGCCAGTTTGCCGAGGTGCGTACCGCCATCGAGCGGCTCGATGGGGCGCTGACGACGCTGGCGGGGGATGCGCCCCTGTCGCTGGAGCAGATTCGCGGCTATGAGGGCAACGGGGCGAGCGAATATTTTCAAACCTTTGGCCCGCTGATTACCAACCCTGGCTTTAGCTGGGCGGGGCGCAACTTTCACCCGCCCACCGACCCGGTAAACTCGCTGCTGAGTTTTGGCTATACGCTGCTGTTTAACAATGTGTTTAGCCTGCTGCTGGTGGAGGGGCTAAACCCCTACCTGGGCCACCTGCACGGAGCCGAGCGGCAAAAAGCGTATCTGGCGTTTGACCTGATGGAGGAGTTTAGGTCGCCAGTGGTGGATGCCCTGGTGATGCGGTTGATCAACCAAAAGATTATTCGGCCTACAGACTTTAGCTGGCCGAAGGAAAATAACGGCGTGTACCTGACTGACCCGGCTCGGCGGGTGTTTTTGCGGCACTTCGAGCAGCGCATTACCGAAAAGGTGACGCACCCGGATGTTAAGGAACCTGTGAGCTATCGTCGAGTGATACAGCTGCAGGTGAAGCGGTACAAGCGAGCGGTACTGGGTAACCAACCCTACAAGGCGTTTGAGCGGATGAGATAATGCTGGTACTGGTAGTTTACGACATCCCTGACGACAAGCGTCGTACTAAGCTGGCCACTTTTTTAGAAGGGTACGGACGGCGGGTGCAGTACTCGGTGTTTGAGTGTTTTATGGATCTCAAAAAGATGCAGAAGCTCCACGCGGCAATACAGCAGCGGGTGAAGCCTGAGGAAGACAGCGTGCGGCTGTATTGGATTACGCCGGACTCGTTCAAGCGCTCCCTGGCTATCGGGCACCCACCCATTGAAGAGCCGCCTAGCTACTACATTGTGTAGGGCTTGAGGGCAGTATTTTCTACTTTTGAGCAAGTTGCGGGGCACATTAGCCAGATCGGCTGAAACCCGCATTCTCTCGTTCTCATGTGCCAAACCCTTGCACTGCAAGAGTTTGGAGCCTGCCAAGTTGATGTTCCAGAGCTTGAGATCACTGCTAAAATGCTAATGTGCCTTTTGAGGGGGGTAAAACCCGCTCTACACCTGGATTCCAGAATGGCGCACCCTACCGAATGGGTTAATTCGGAATAGTTGGAAACACTGGATCGTTTGTGAATCTTGTAATGGCTGCTCCAATCATGCCCTACCGAATGGGTTAATTCGGAATAGTTGGAAACTCTGCGCTGAAGAATTCGCCTTCAGCCAGCACTAGGGCCCTACCGAATGGGTTAATTCGGAATAGTTGGAAACCTGCTAAATCCTCGAGTGCCTGTTGCTCCGGTGTTAGCGGTGCCCTACCGAATGGGTTAATTCGGAATAGTTGGAAACTTGGTCTCATCTGTCCAGGCCGCAGCGTTGAAAGCAACACCCTACCGAATGGGTTAATTCGGAATAGTTGGAAACGCCTTTTGTTTGCGGGCCTTAGGTGTCTTGGCAGACTTAGCTTGAGGTCGGCCCGAGGCTCCCTACCGAATGGGTTAATTCGGAATAGTTGGAAACAGGGTCAATGTCAGCGGCGACACGGCCATCGATCTGAGCCCCTACCGAATGGGTTAATTCGGAATAGTTGGAAACGCGTACGCACCAATCAGATGAGCTGTTGTCTCCCATGCCACGCCCTACCGAATGGGTTAATTCGGAATAGTTGGAAACGCTCTAGATTGATGAATTGCTCTTCGGCATAAACTTCTACCCTACCGAATGGGTTAATTCGGAATAGTTGGAAACTGTAGGCAACCTTGGGCGACACGCCGGTGTCAAAGATCGCAATACCATACCGAATGGGTTAATTCGGAATAGTTGGAAACACCAGTTGCAGTATATACTGCCAGATTGACAGTCGATTCCCTACCGAATGGGTTAATTCGGAATAGTTGGAAACACTGACAGGATAGCAGCAGCAGTTAGAGCAGAAGCAACCCCTACCGAATGGGTTAATTCGGAATAGTTGGAAACAAAAAGCTTCATCACACCTGCCGCAAACATGGCAACACCCTACCGAATGGGTTAATTCGGAATAGTTGGAAACACTCCATATCGAAGTACGCTTGTTCATCTCCTGTGACCCTACCGAATGGGTTAATTCGGAATAGTTGGAAACCAAAGACAGGATAGCAGCAGCGGAAAACAGAGCGGAACCCTACCGAATGGGTTAATTCGGAATAGTTGGAAACGGAGTCTCTGCATTAAGTTGATTGATTTGATTTAGGTCTACCCTACCGAATGGGTTAATTCGGAATAGTTGGAAACTATATACGGTGGGCGATCATTTTCGACGTCACGTTCGGGATACCCTACCGAATGGGTTAATTCGGAATAGTTGGAAACCCGGGAATAGCTTCAGCAGGCAGTTCGCCGTTATCGGTATTTCCCTACCGAATGGGTTAATTCGGAATAGTTGGAAACACTCCCGACCATTGATCAGTCTCATTGCCTCGTCGATACCCTACCGAATGGGTTAATTCGGAATAGTTGGAAACTTGACAATGTACAGATTTTGGGATCTATTGTGGCGATCGCCCTACCGAATGGGTTAATTCGGAATAGTTGGAAACCATCTACAACTTGCCGGGCGTCGTGCAGGATTTCAGAGAACCCTACCGAATGGGTTAATTCGGAATAGTTGGAAACTCTAGGTCGTCATCGATGTATATTTGATCGATCTGCCAAGACCCCTACCGAATGGGTTAATTCGGAATAGTTGGAAACTACTTGTAGGGTTAATCGGATGATCGCCGCGAATGTGAGTCCCCTACCGAATGGGTTAATTCGGAATAGTTGGAAACACCTTCAATCATCAATTCAAAGGAAGATGGACACTCACTTAAAAGCCCTACCGAATGGGTTAATTCGGAATAGTTGGAAACAAACCGAGGCGTAGGGTACATGCGGTAGTCGGTGTTCCCTACCGAATGGGTTAATTCGGAATAGTTGGAAACGGTGAAGCCCAGCTTTTTGAGCTTGCTGCGGTGGGGCCCTACCGAATAGGTTAATTCGGAATAGTTGGAAACCCATCTTGGTATCCCCGAACGTAGGCTTGGTCTCTGGGATCTTCCCCTACCGAATGGGTTAATTCGGAGTAGTTGGAAACTTTTCGTATTCTTCTGGAACGGGAAGGTTTTCGTAGTCGACCCTACCGAATGGGTTAATTCGGAATAGTTGGAAACCTACAGTCAGGCGAACCCGACGTAGCAGTCTCTTGGGCCCCTACCGAATGGGTTAATTCGGAATAGTTGGAAACCCATCAAAGTAGACGTTGGCAAAGATCAATTTAGGATCTTCCACTACCGAATGGGTTAATTCGGAATAGTTGGAAACAGCCGCAGGGGGAAGCCATCACGGGGCGAAGGATGAGCACTACCGAATGGGTTAATTCGGAATAGTTGGAAACTGGGCTCATTTGCCGCCTGGCGGCAGCCCGCTGAATATCTCACTACCGAATGGGTTAATTCGGAATAGTTGGAAACCAGACGGGCGGCGCTGGCTGCACGGCGCTATCAGCCACTACCGAATGGGTTAATTCGGAATAGTTGGAAACTACCTGAGTAAGTTCATAGATGCCTGGTACAAGAATCTCCACTACCGAATGGGTTAATTCGGAATAGTTGGAAACACACGGCGGGTTTCGCCAGTGATGGGGTTAAAGGTCGCGATGCACTACCGAATGGGTTAATTCGGAATAGTTGGAAACATGAGTCCATAGTATTGTGAGTAGACAGCAGTAAGTAGATGCACACTACCGAATGGGTTAATTCGGAATAGTTGGAAACTTTGTCTGGAGTAGAAGGAGTAGATGGAGTCACTACCGAATGGGTTAATTCGGAATAGTTGGAAACGATCTTAGCCGATAGATCAGAGTTTATTAGCTGGCTGTCACTACCGAATGGGTTAATTCGGAATAGTTGGAAACGCTCGGGAGAGTTGTTAAAGTAGACAACTGCTGTAAAGTTCACTACCGAATGGGTTAATTCGGAATAGTTGGAAACAAGCCACGCTGAACAGCAGCGTTTAATGCCCCTTCAATTAGGCCACCACTACCGAATGGGTTAATTCGGAATAGTTGGAAACGATCTACTCGCGGCATGTGGAGAGGGTGACGGTGCTGGGCACTACCGAATGGGTTAATTCGGAATAGTTGGAAACACTTGTTACTCCATACAGGAGTTTCATTCTTAAATGCCGCCACTACCGAATGGGTTAATTCGGAATAGTTGGAAACCTTTGTATCCACAATGGCGCCGCTTGGAGCTTCCATGGGGGTCACTACCGAATGGGTTAATTCGGAATAGTTGGAAACCACCTGCCATCTCGATCGCCCGCCATCCAGCAGGGGTGAGTTGGTCCCTACCGAATGGGTTAATTCGGAATAGTTGGAAACCTGGAATTAATTTGTTCTGGCATTAGAGTATCCCTGCCCTACCGAATGGGTTAATTCGGAATAGTTGGAAACCTCTTCAGCTCAGCGCCAGGCTTCAGGACCGGCAGCACCGACGGGGGGACCCTACCGAATGGGTTAATTCGGAATAGTTGGAAACGCGTAATCCCAGACTACCAAGGGCTCAAAAACCATCTCACCCCTACCGAATTAACTCATTCGGTAGGGGTGACTACTCGCTGAAAAAAGGCCCAGAGTTTTTCCAAAAACTCTGGGCCTTTTTTCACTGCCCCTGCCGCATTGGAAGAGATCACTTCCAGCCGTTGGCTATAGTTTCGGGCACACACACCGCACCGCCAGCCCATGCGCCAAACCCTAATCTGCACCGTGGGCGTCAGCCTGTTTTACCCCAACCTGCAAAACCTGCCCGCATCCACAGCCTTTGCAGACTGGCTGGCTCGCCAGCCCGCCATCGACCAGCCCCACCTCTCTCCAGCGATCGTGGCCGACCTCAAAGCCGCCTACCAGCAACAGCAATGGGCCGACCTGGCGATCGCCCTGGGGCAGCTACCCCCCACCCTGCGCCTAGCCGGAGCCGAGATCAACTCCATTGCCGACCTGCTGACCCAGGGCGACTGCGCCCCCAACGCCCGCCTGATATTTTGCCACTCAGACACTGACCAGGGCCGCGCGATCGCCACCCTGCTCACCCACTACTACGATCTCAAAGGCCACTCCACCACAAGCCACCCCATCATCGGCCTGCAAGACGACGACCCCAAACGCTTCCGCACCAGCGGCCTGCGCAACCTGGTCAAAACCATCAGCCGCCTGCTGCGCGACTACGGCCCCAGCACCTGTGCCCTCAACGCCACCGGGGGGTATAAAGCGCAGATTGCGATCGCCGTGCTCCTAGGTCAGGCCCTTAAGGTGCCGGTGTACTACAAACATGAGCGCTTCAGCGAAATTATTGCCTTCCCGCCCATGCCCATCAGCCTCGACTTTGACCTCTGGCTGAACCACGCTAGCTGGCTCAGGACTCTGGACTCACCCCAGGGTATGCTCCCCGCTACAGCCCTGGCCAACACCTGGGAAGAAGCCCTGGAACCCCTGGTCGAGCGAACAGTGATCGATGGTGTGGACTACGTTGCCCTATCGGCCACTGGGCAGATCTTCCATGAGGCCTTTAGGGGTCGCCAGCCCGACATAGCCGCCCTGCCTGCGGTGGTGCCCGCTCGCCAAAAGCGATCGCCTCAGCTCTCTGACCACGATTGGGGCAACGCCCGTTCGGCTATTCTGCGCTATATGCAACAGGTTACCGATCGGTGCCCCTACGTCACCGGCTGTCGCACCCACCGCTGGAATCCTGACCTGCCATCGGTCAACCAGTTTCGCCTTAAAGGCGACGCCATCGAAGGCATCTACAGCAACGGCAGTTGGACCGTAAAGTTTTGGGTTGAGACCTCCAGCCAAACGCCCAGCCAGCGACAGGCTTGTCTTTTGGATCTGTGCGATCGGTTTGCGGAATAGGGCTCAAAGTCCCTCTTCCGTTCTAAGAGAGATTTAGGGCAAGAGCACACGCCAGTAGTTGAGTACACTAAGAGCTAAACGGCAAATTTAGCGATTCTCGGTATGGGAGTACCTCTGCTGTCTATCTGCAAAGCTGCCTAACCATGAAAACCGCCCTATGCAAATCGTTTTGCCCCCAGAATTAGAAGAACTGGTTCAGCGACAAATCGCCAGCGGCAAGTACCAAACTGTTTTAGACGTGCTTGTTGCCGGGGTGCAGCTACTAGACCATCAAGACGAGCAACTCACTGATGTAGGCTACGGCGCTCTGGATGACAACCTCCAGTTCTCGCCGCTGACTGAGGCTGAGATGGCTCAGCAGAGCTTAGCCGTGCTAGCCACCTATCAGCACGATGCCATCCCCCATGACCAGGTTGAAGCCTGGGGCAATAGCTTGGGCACTGACGACGAGCAACCATGCCCACAGTAGTCTGGTCACGTCCGGCCTTAGCCGATTTAGATCGCCACTATCGATTTCTCAAAGACCAAAACCCAGATTCAGCAGCCCGCGCCGTGCAGGCTATTATCCAAGCGGGCAAGAGCTTGGCCCAGTCCCCTCAACGGGGCAGCCCGATCGCCGCTGCTCCAGGTTTGAGAAAGCTGGTAGTGCGCTTTGGCAAAGTTGGGTACCTGCTTCACTACGCCATACTGAAGGATGAAGTGCTGATTTTGCGGGTCTATCATGGACGGCAAAATCGTCCCGTTTAACCGCAGGCTCTAACAATCCATCAGCGCCGCGATCGCCCTCACGATCGGCTCTGGCATTGGTCGGCGATCGCCCCGCTGCCACGGCCCCACCACCATCTCCAGCGGGTCGTGCCCCACCACCTCACAGCGATCTTCCAGCACGCTGTGCACAATTACCCTGACCTTTAGGGCTGGCTGGCAAAACTCCAGCCAGGGAGCCACCAGCTCCGGGGCCCGGCTGATGATAGCCGCGTCGGTACACTGCCCCACCAGCGGCACCTTTTCGGGCTGGGGTTTGCCCCCTACATCCACTATCACCAGGTCTACTACCCGGCGCAGGTTGGCCACCGCCTGGGTGTGGTAGGCAAAAAACGCCGCCATTCGGGTCTGGGCGTCGTCCAGCTGGTGGATGCGGCGCTCGTGGCCCGTCACCAGCCGCTTGACCAGCTCGCGGTTGGCCACGTCGTGGCTCCAGTTGCCCTCGCCATCCCAGTTAGCCCGGTGTAAGAAAATGGTGCGATCGCCGCAGTGCTGCCGCAAACTGGTCAGCAGCGCATTAGAAAACACGCTCTTGCCGCTATCGGGTGGGCCACCCACCAGCAGTGCCGGGGCCGGAGTTTGCCGCAGGGGCACCGGCACCACATCGCCCACCGCCACATCGCTCACCCGGCTGTGCACCACCACCGCCTCCGCCACCGGAGCCGAAAAACACCCCACCCAGGGAGCCGCCCCGCACAGGTCAATCAGGCGACCATAGACCCAAATTGGCACCTGGCCAAACAAAATGATCGGCGCATCCAGGCGCAGGGCCGGGGGCAACGTCAGCGTTGCCAGTTCACCCGGTCGAATAAATTCGCTAGCCGGGTAGGGGGCCGCCGCCAAAATTTGGTACTCGGCCTCAATCAGCCGCAGGGTAATCATGCCGTGGCCCCGCTTTCTATGGCCGGTATGGTAACACCCAGCACCTGGCCCACCGCCACCTGGCGCGAATGGGTGGCCACCACCACCGCCCCGCCCGAGTTTTCGGTGCCGTCGCCCAGGCGCGGGTCAAAGCAGGCCACCCAGACGGCAGCGTGGCACTCGTGGACCAGATAGCTGTAGAGCCAGATGGGGGCTTTGCCCTCTAGCACCACGCCCTGACTCCACACCATGCCGGGGGGCAGGGCCAACCCTTTGAGGTCGGCAGGCTCGATCAGCCCATCGGCGGTGGCGATGTGAATGTGCACATGCTGGTAGGGCAACCCGGCAGCGGTGGTTTGCCCCTGGCGAGTGAGTTGAATAGCGGTCATAGGGAAGGCAGAAGATGAGTGGTTGTGGAACGAAAAAACACTTTTAGAAGCAGAATAGCCAGCGCAATTGCTATTAGTTTGCAATGCCTCCGGCACATTAGCCAGATCGGCTAAAACCCGCATTCTCTCGTTCTCATGTGCCAAACCCTTATATAACAAGGGTTTTGGCCCTGCCAAATTGGCGTTCTAGAGCTTGAGATCTCACGGTTCGCTCATTTTTAAATGAGGTCAGCCAATTGGGATAGGTTAGGGCTATGGATACCCCCCTAACCGTTATCACCGAACGGGTTGACGATATTCCCCTGTTGCTGGCCCAACTGCAGCGGATGGACGTGCAACCCCTGCTCGACGACTACTTTCCGACCCATGGGAACTGGCAGGGGCTCAGCTTAGGCCATGTGGTGATAGTTTGGCTGAGCCACATTTTGTCCCAAGCGGATCACCGGTTAAACCCCGTGCAGGCCTGGGTAGAGCGACATCAGGAAACCTTGCAACAGGGCTTGCAGCAACCGGTTCGCGCCCTTGACCTGAGTGACGACCGCCTAGAAAGCGTGTTGCGATATCTCAGTGATGATGCCCAATGGGCGTTGTTTGAACCGGCGTTGAATCAGCGTCAGATTCAGGTGTATGACCTGCACCCCAAACGGCTGCGTCTGGATAGTACCAGCGTCAGCGGGGATTGGACGGTCAATGAGTCAGGGCTGTTCCAATATGGCCATAGCAAAGACCATCGCCCCGACCTGCCCCAACTGAAGCTGATGCTGGCGACGCTAGATCCGCTGGGGCTACCGATAGCGACCGAGATTGTCTCCGGGCAGCGCGCCGACGACCCGCTCTACATTCCGGCCATCGGGCAGGTGCGTCAGACCCTCAGTCAGTCTGGGTTGCTCTACGTGGGTGACAGCAAGATGGCCAGTCTAGCGACCCGTTGCTTTCTCCAGGCCACAGGCGATTACTATCTCTGTCCGCTCGGTGGGACTCAACTCAAGGCGGAGGCGATGCAGGCCTACCTAGACCCAGTGGAGCAAGGGGCCGTTGAGTTGCAGGAGATTCACTACGACTATGCCGACGGTCACACCGCGCTGATTGCCCGAGGCTATGAGCAGACCCAGACCCGCACAGGAGAATGGGACGGACACACCTGGACGTGGTCAGAGCGGCAATTGGTCGTGTACTCCTTGGCTTATGCTCAATCCGCCCAGCAGGCCTTCCAAGCTCGACTTGAGCACGCCCAGACGGCCTTAGCGGCGCTCAACCAATCGGGGCGCGGCCAGAAAGCCTTTCCCGATGAGGTCGCCTTAGCGCAAGCCGCCGAGGCGATTCTCACCCGCTACCGGGTCAAGGCCTACGTTCAACTCACCTACTCACAACAGGTGGAGCAACACGCTGTGCGTCGCTACCGGGACCGCCCGGCTCGGATGGTGGAGCACCGTCGATTCCAGGTGAATGGCACCCTAGAAACTGAGGCCATCAACCAGCAGATGCAAACCTTGGGCTGGCGGGTCTATGTCACCAATCATCCCGCAGCGGCATTATCGTTGCCTCAAGCCGTGACGGTCTACCGCCAAGAATATCTGGTGGAGCACAGCTTTAGCCGACTCAAAGGGCATCCCCTCTCCCTCTCCCCGATGTACTTACAGCGTGAAGACCATATCAAGGGATTAATTCGCTTACTCTCGATGGGGTTGCGGCTGTTAACGCTGGTGGAGTTTCAGATGCGTCAAGCCTTAGCTGGTCACCAAGAAACCCTCTCAGGGCTATATATCGGTAATCCCAAGCGGGCGACGGCACGTCCGACAGCCGAATTACTGTTGGCCAGTTTTCGCGACATTACTCTAGTCATGGTGAATGCACGAGGGCAGACCTATGCCCATCTGACGGAGCTGACGCCTTTACAGCAGCAGATCTTAAAGGCTCTCAACTTCCCGGTAAGTATTTACACCCTGCTGGGGCCCGTATCTGACGAACCACCTTAGAAATGAGCGAACCGGGAGTGAGATCACTGCTAAAATGCTAATGTGCCTTTTGAGGGGGGTGAAACCCGCTCTACTCCTGGCTTCCAGAATGGCGCACCCTACCGAATGGGTTAATTCGGAATAGTTGGAAACGTCACAGTAACGGGGTTGATATCGAGGTTGTTTTCCTGACCCTACCGAATGGGTTAATTCGGAATAGTTGGAAACTTTTTTGAATCAGGGATGCCTTCGCAACCTTAGTACGCCCCTACCGAATGGGTTAATTCGGAATAGTTGGAAACCCTTTGCTAATGCCTTAGAGTAGGCGGCTTCTATGTCCCTACCGAATGGGTTAATTCGGAATAGTTGGAAACGCCGTTGTTGTGCGATACGTAAGACGGATTAACGTCTACGTCCCTACCGAATGGGTTAATTCGGAATAGTTGGAAACCAGCCTGGAAAATCTCCTTCGTTGCACACATGTTGCCAGCCCCTACCGAATGGGTTAATTCGGAATAGTTGGAAACACCAGATTAACAAAACAACCAATATTGTTCATGTTCTTCAGCCCTACCGAATGGGTTAATTCGGAATAGTTGGAAACCCTGCTGAATGACTTGATCCCAGTCAAATTGATCAATCGCCCTACCGAATGGGTTAATTCGGAATAGTTGGAAACCTTTCGAACCAGGTCTTCTTGTTCCTGAGTCCAGATTTGATCCCTACCGAATGGGTTAATTCGGAATAGTTGGAAACACTACCACATGGGTAGTGGAGGCATCGGTATCCCCACGAACGCCCTACCGAATGGGTTAATTCGGAATAGTTGGAAACTGCCCGCTAACTCGTGTAGGGGCACTGCCCTGACTCTCTCGCTTCCCTACCGAATGGGTTAATTCGGAATAGTTGGAAACTCTAGTATTTCAACTTGGATACGACTAGGCCAAGCTGTTGAATTTAGTCCCTACCGAATGGGTTAATTCGGAATAGTTGGAAACCTGATTAGGTCGTCGGGCAGTTGACTGGGTTGATTTGCATACCCTACCGAATGGGTTAATTCGGAATAGTTGGAAACTCCCACTGAACATCATCAGCACCGAAAGCAGCAGAAGCGGAGAGACCCCACCGAATGGGTTAATTCGGAATAGTTGGAAACCTCAATCGTAGCCGCCTCCCGATACAGAAAGTAGTCATGCCCTACCGAATGGGTTAATTCGGAATAGTTGGAAACTCTGATCAGCTTGCTGCCAAGTTAAGCTGTTGCGCATCTAAATTGCATCAATAGCACTTCCCTTGTTTTTCACCTTCCGATGCCAATTTATGGCCAGTTCTCCTTCATTGAGAAGCTTATTGATAAGAGCCTCGAGATCTTCAATAGACTTAAATAAACGATTTGAGATGAACTCTTTTGCTGAATGCCAAACCAATTCGACCAGATTGTAGTCCGGGCTATACTCAGGTAAAAACTCCAAAACTAAATTTGGCATCTCTAACTTTATCTTCTCTGTAAATTCCTCCTTTTTGTGAATACTCGCATTGTCTAAAATAATCACAACCTTAGGCCCGTCTTTCTCAAATTCGCTCACGCTCCTATCCTCGCCAGCCCAGTCATAAATAACCTCCTCGTAAAAGTTCTTGAGAACCTTATAAAAATTTTCACCGGTTCCTTTGGGGAGAAAGTCCACCAACCGCTTCTTGTCCGAATAGCGGATTCCTCCCATCACATTGATACGTCCTTTCCGTCGAATTCCAGAAACCTTCTTGCGCGTCCCTTTCTTGACCCAATCCTTTCGACGTGTCACTCTCAAACTAAAGCCACATTCATCCCAAAACCAGACCTGGAGCTTCTCTGGGGATTCTTTAGTAATTCTTAAATACTCCTCCAGTTTTGCCTTGAAGAGTTTTCGCTTCTCTGGATCTTGCTTCTCCTCTAAGCTATATTTGGCCCAGAGGTAAACGTACTTTTTTGACTTGAGAATCCTCCTCACTTGACTTCCACTTAGCTGAATCCCGGTTTCTTGTTCTAAATATGTGGCGAGCCGAGCCGCCGTCCATCGACCAAATTCGTACCCCAATTCTTGAGGCTCTTTCTCAATGACATCCAATAATAAGTTGACATATTGATCGGTGGCCTTATGATAATTCCCATGCATTCGTTCATCGGTTAAACTGGCTAAGTCACTTGGATTTCCGTGGGCACACCAATAGGCTACTTTCCTTAAGGAGCAACCTAGAAAGTCTGCAATCTCTTGCTGTTTTCTGCCATCATTTCGCAATAGCAGAATTAGAATACGCTCACGAACGTCGGGATGCTCATGAAATTTAAGCTGCTTCTGCAATTCCTGTTTCTCTTCGGCCGTTAGGTAATTCTTGATTGGCATGTATAACTCACCAAAATACACTCCCTAATATGTAGTTTAGATGCTTAACAGCTTACAGGCTGCTGAGACTGCTGCCCTACCGAATGGGTTAATTCGGAATAGTTGGAAACTAGTATCGCTGGAGTCTCCAGTAGATGTCGCTCCAGTCGTCCCCTACCGAATGGGTTAATTCGGAATAGTTGGAAACCAGACTCGGGCGGTGTCGCGTTCGTCGGCTAGGTAGTATCGGAGGGACCCTACCGAATGGGCTAATTCGGAATAGTTGGAAACTGCTTGACATAATTGAACGCACCGGGATAGTTGACCATGGTTTTCCTGCCCTACCGAATGGGTTAATTCGGAATAGTTGGAAGCGCCTCTTTCATGTACCAGTGGTACTCTTCATCCCAAACCCTGCCAAATAGGTCAATTTGGTGTTTCTAAGGGCGGAAGACATAGAGCGAAAAAACGAAGGTTTGATAATGGAGATCTTTACCTTTATTAAGGCTCTATCCCATCAAGCTTTCCGCCTGCCCTCTTCCCTCTTCCGCCCTCCCCTCTTCCAGCCCTGTGGCACACTCAAAAGCATTCACCTTTCCCCTGCCACCATGGCCGATAACCCCTGGCAAGAGCCCCCCTCCATTCCTCTCCTACAGTGGCTCGCCCGCGGCGCCCTCAAGCAAAACCTGCTGCAGGCCGTGCGCCTGTGGGTATGGCTGCGCCTGCTCTACGGCAGCGACGACGAACGCCTGCCGCTGCCCACCCCCTTCACCTATGCCCAATGGCGCGACACCTTCTTTAGCGCCACCCACCCCACCACCGAAGCCAAACCCGACCCCCACGCCCCCCGCTGCCCCTGTACCAAAACCACCGCCGCCTGGCTGTTTCATCCCGAGCTAGCAATCACCGAAGCCCAGTGGCAAATCTACCAACCCCAGGCCGCCGCTCAAATCGCCCAGTTCCGTCAATCCCTGGCCGACCACGGCCAACTGCCCCCTCAGTTCGACTCCCTGCTCAACACCCGCCTGTTTGGCGTCACCCGCCGCACCCTGGCCAGTGACCTGCGCCGCCTTACCGACATTCACTGGCTCGACTGTAGCGGTGCCGCCTTTAGCCCCGTCGACCTCTGGCCCGACTACCCTCGCCAGGCCACCCCCACCACCTGGGCCACCAGCCAGGAAGTTAGCGCCCTGACCCAGCCCGACCTGGCCGCGATCGCCGAAAACCTCTCCAGCGCTCTCAGTGGGCATCGCCGCTTTTTCGTCCACGTTGACTACGTCGTCGCAAAGCAAAACCTTGACCAGGTCGACGATTGGCAGGCCCTACTGGCCGACCTCTGGCAGCAGCAGCCCGTGCCTCCCGTTGCCCTGAGCTACCAAGGGGCCAGGGCCACCCACCCCGAAACCATCACCGTTTACCCCGTGTGCATCTACTACTATCGGCGCGGCCCCTACCTCTGCGGCTACGGCCAGATACCCGGCCAGCCTCCTGATGCCACCGGCTGGCGCAACTACCGCCTCGATCGCATCCACGCCATTACCCCCCACCCCTGGGATGGCCCAACCATTCCCCCCTCCCTGCGTCAGCAGTACCAGGCCCATACCCTGCCCACCCCCGACGCGATTGCCGCCGCCATGGAAGACGCCTGGGGTTTTGACTACTACCAGCCCAGCCAGCTACTGCTGCTGCGCTTCGACCCCGACTGGAACCGTCGCTACATTCGCGATACCCTGCGCCACAGCACCTTTCGCGTAGTCCCCTACGCCCAGGTCGACCCTCTGATTCAGCAACAGGTGCGCGGCCCCACTCAGGCCAAGCTGCTGGCCCTCTGGCGCAAGCGATCGCCCGACGATGCCTACTACCAGGCCCAGTATCGCCAAAATGACCCCAACGTGCGTCAGCGTCTGCGCGCCTGGCGACCCCACGTCGAAATTTTGCTGCCCTGGGAGTTGCGTCAGCAGACCATCCAAGACATTAGCCAAGAAATGACCCTCTATGATCTCTAACCCGCCTGTCCCAGCCCTCAGCGATCGCCTGGCCGATGCGTTTGCCGTTGTCCTCAATCTGCACCGCGACCAAACCCGCAAAGTGCGGCCCATCCCCTACATTGCCCACCTGATGAGCGTCGCCGCCCTGGTACTCGAAGACGGCGGCAGCGAAGACGAAGCGATCGCGGCTCTGCTCCACGATGCGATCGAAGACCAGGGCGGTGTGCCCACCCGCGCAAAACTTTTGCAGCGCTTCGGCCCCCAGGTGATCGCCATTGTCGATGTCTGCACCGAGCCGCCCCGTCAGCCTGATCAGAGCTGGCGCGATCACAAGCTGGCCTATCTGCGTCAGGTGGCGCAGGCTCCTGAGGTGGCCCAGCGGGTGGTGCTGGCCGACAAGCTGCACAATGTGCGATCGCTGCTGGAAAACTTAGCCCTGCAGGGCGATGTCATCTGGAGCCGGTTTGCCGCGACTCCTGAGGACTATCTCTGGCTGTATCGATCTCTCACCGACCTGTTTGATCGGGCGTTGCCAGGCCACCTCACCACTCAGTTGAAAGCTGCCGTAACCCAGCTTTCGCAAAGGGTTCAGCCCGCTCAAAACAGCGGTCCTGTACGATTGGACACGATATGCTTGAAAACTGCACGATCGGACAAGAATTGCTAGAAACCAGCAAAATAGGACTGTTTGGGCCGGATGAGATTTCAAGGCGTTCAGCGATCGCTTTGGACAAAATATGCCTTACACGCCGGACAAAATATGCTAGAAATCACATTTAATGTCAAGCATATTTTGTCCGTCTTGGACAAAATATGCTTGACAGAGTTCGGATATCACTGGGCGAAAAAGATCCCCTCGTAGGGGGTTAAAATCCTTCCCTAGAGCATGGCCGTTGCCCTGATAAAAACGAGCAGAGCTATTGCCGAGGACGAATAAATTAGCTCCTGTTCCCCTGTTCAAAATACCTTCTTCCTTAGTCAGATGGTTCTGGATGGCATAGCTACTGTGGATGATACGGCGCAGGGCTGTCCCAATAGAGCAGGGCTCGACCGGGCTGGGGACCGGGCAAAGAGGCAGGAATAGAGCGTGAAAGGAGGCTGAGGCCGGGGACTGACGATTCCAGACGATTCAACCCCAGAGCGAATTGTCCGATGAGGTTTGTAATCGCGCAGACATTAAAGGATTTAGACGATGAGGCCTCAATTCAGTCAGGCTAGATTATTCTCCTGAATGACAGCATTCGGGGGCAGACATGGAGCAGCTGAACAATTGGGCAATCAACCTGGCCGCCGCCGCAGACCCGTCTGAGACTGACCTGGCTCCTGACATTGTGGCGGCTTACCTGGAAGGGGGCGAGAGTAGGGCAGAGCTATTTATACAAACCGATACCAGCATTGCGGGGGGTTATGGTCCTGGTAGCGCGATCGCCCTCCTTCCTTGGGTGCTGCGCGGCATTACGACAGCAGCAAAGTGGGTGTTGACGCTGATCTCTGACGATGAAACTGGCAATGCCGTGGGTGTCGTCAAGGACTTGCTGGATATTCGCAAAGAAGTCACCCCTAAAGAGAAGCTAGAGAAGCTCCCCGAAACTGCTCCCTACACGGCTCTGAAGCGAGTCATTGATACCGTTGGAACTGAGCTTAGGACGGCGGGCATTGAGGCCAATGAAGCTGACCTGATCACGTTCCGGGTCTTAAATTCTCTACTCGAAGATCCCCAGGGCACCGCCAAGTTTATTGAACAATCGGGGCCAAATCCATGACCGCCCAAGGGCGCATTAAAAGCAACGTAGTACCTCCCTGGCTATGGTTTTGGCTGGTTGTGTTCTTTATGCTGCTGCTGCCCTACTACCTGTCCGTCTGGGTTCGCAATATTCAAGAGCTATTTCAAACCCCTGCTGCCGGTATCGACCCGGTAACCGATGCCGCCTATCGCATCCTTGGCCTGGTGGGGCTTTTAGAACTGGTACCATCTCTGGCACTGTTCTTGGGGATTCTAGCTCTGCTACGGCCCTCGATTAGAACCAATTACCTGGAAAAAGAATACAAACTCAAGCCCGCTGGCCCCACATCTCCAGCGATGATTGAAATTCTTGAATTCATTCATCACCATGCTCCAGGAATCGAGGTCAGAGTAAACCTTCGGCGCTTTGATCAGTCCCCCTTTGTTTACCCGCTGGGGTTTGGCAAAACGGCGATCGCGTTCTTTGGCTCATTCGTAAAACTGTGGCGGGCAGATCGACTAGCCGCAGAGGCAATCTTGCTCCATGAGTTAGCCCACTACCGCCACGGCGATGCTCTCATTATTGGCGCAGGTAGCCCCTTCAGAGGGGTGATTGAGCAGTGGGGTAAACTCTACAGCCAACTGTTCTTGCTGCCCTTCATTCTGTCGTTTTTAGCGATAACGGTTCTCTTCTTTGGCGAAATCATCTATCTGATGTCGATGGGTGTTGGGGGGATTGGGTTACTGTTCAGGGCGATTGGCCACAAGCTGGGTGAGTCGGTTTTTATGGTGTTTGGAGCACTATGGATTAGCTTTGGCCTATTGGTTTTTACAGTCAGCGTATTCATCGTGCCGATGGTAGCGATTTGGTGCTCTGAACTGAATGCGGATCAGGCTCCGGCTAGTCGTTCCGTTGAAGATGCCCTGAGCGCACTCCAAAGCTTCCCAGAGAAATACCGAGGCCGAAAATGGCTGTTGTCCCGACTGGCCCATCCCCCTGCCAAGCTACGGCAGTGGATGACGGCAAACTCAACTCACCTATTGTGGCAGGTCACATTGTTATTGCTATTCCCCCTGTCCTTTGCCCTACAGGCATGGCTGCTGCGGCTGCTGCGGGCTATGGGGCGAATCAATGGCATAGAGATTGTTTCCATCGACCGGGTGGCCAGCCCCCGGGCTCTCTCAACTATCTGGCTTATGGCGGCTGCTTTGCTGCTGGTTTGGCCTTTTTTAGCCAAAGCCTGGGAGAGAATTTTTTGCCGGAGCCAGGTAAGCAACGCCCTGAATCCCTTACCTTACTGGGTTAGCGCCACATTGCTGGCAGCACTAGGGGTATGGAAATTGTCGTAAAACTCTACTATTCCCAGAACACGAAGAACTGCAAATCAATCTATGCTTCATTCGGCTAATGCTCAAGCGGCCTGCACCGCTGCGTAGGGATCTCAAATGGGTTCTATAGGACTGTCTCGTGGGACAGTCTTGTGGATTGATTTTTAGTCGTTTGCCAAACCTTCACAGTTGGTATCTCCGCCCAGTGGGTCGTATAGCGCTGGGAGAAGTAGTCTGACCGCATCGCCCAGGTGGGCTTGAGGCCTATTGCGCCAAACTTGACGACATCGGGTCTGAGCCTGCGGTTGAGGCTGTCCATGGCTGCTATCAGGCGATCGCGCCACGACACAGCCATCGTTGTTAGAAAGCACAACCATGAGCTTGCCCACCAGGTCGGGCCGGAAGACCTTTTCACAGGAGGCAAAAAACGAGTCGGTAGGGCATTTCCGAAAAAACAAAACCCCCACTAGCCAGCGTCGCCAGTGGGGGTTGATCTCAGGTTGCATCTACATGTTAAGGACGTTCTCAAGAACTCGCTGTGAGCTTAGGGTGCCCTTGATTTAGGAAGGCAGTCGTAGAAAGTGTCCAGGTTGCGCTCTTTGGCGTATGTTCCAACAGGCAATCGTAACTACTGAGGGGGAGGCCATTTGCCTTTATGTGATCTCAAGCAGCCGTAGAGCCAGGTTTGCTCACCTTTGCTAACCATAATGATCACCAGCCAACTCATACCGCCGTCACCACCCCAATCGAAGATTCGCGGGATTATAAATTCATTGAGACAAACCCCCGTCACTCAGGAGCCCCCAGCTATGCAACTCTCTTTCCTCGGCAAATCCTACGAAGCTTTTACCCCCGCCGTTGATGCGATCGCAACTGGCGAAACGGCAACCTTCATGGGCCGTCCCTACGCCCGCAAGCAGTTCAACGTTGCCCAGCAACCGCAGCCTGCTGACCTAACCTATCGCGGCGTTCACTACGCCCGGTAGACCACAGCTTTCCTCCTCTAGAAAAACAACGACCTTCCACCCCACTGGCGACAGTGGGGTTTTTTGTCCTGCTAGACCTTGCGGATCAGGTGCTTGACCACGCCCTAAACCTTTATGTCTAGCGCTTCTCCTGGTGGATAACCTGGAGCGGGTAATAGCGTATCTCGCTGCTGGAGTCTGAGGATTTGAGAGGAAGGTGTTTCTATGCTAAGTACGGCTGATTCAGTAGACTTGACATAAGCAGGTTTTCACGCCAATTGTCTCCAGCGGTGCAGAATCTGGTATTAGTCAACTGAGGGTGCAGAGAGCCACACCTGTAGCGTCTCTCGCTGGAGCTAAACGTCGCTCCGCCCCCTAGTCTGCTAGGCAAAGTCTTTCCTTAGTAGCAACTGGTTCTAAAGAGCTTTTTAACGACGAAAGAATGCTGCTCGTTAACCCTACCAACCCGTCCGATCGCCACCACCGACCGGACGGATTAGCTGACGTTCCTAACAGCCCCTGGGCGGTACTCGACTGCCGGCATTGATACGGTTGAGGCCGTTGAGGTTGAGCAGGGCGCTGCCATAGCGCACTACCCCAGGACTGACCTGGCGGCCTCGCCGCACTTGCAAATAGCCGCTGGAGCCAAAGGCTTTAAACGTATCTCCAGCGCTGATTACCTGGGCACCCCGTAGGGTTTGCACCGCCGCGCCTGAAACCGTGTTGCCACTGACTTGCCCCTGCACACAAATGGCTTCCCCATCTACGTAGCCAAAAACTCCCGTGATGGCGTTGCCCTGCTTGGTGAAGGTGAAGGTGACACCGCCGTTAGCTAATAGCGCATCGTCGGAGACAACGCCGCCGGAGGTGCCGCTCCAGTAGCGGTAGTTGCCGTCTGGCAGGTTTTGCACTCGGCTTGAGGTCGGCTGGGCGGCCGGTGTGGGCGCTGGAATAACCTGGGCTTGGGTAATGAGCATCACGGTTTCTGTTTCGGCACAGTCGGGGTTACCCTGACATGAAGCGGCTTGAATATTGCCCGACTCGTAGGTAAGCTGTACCCGCTGGCCAACAAGATTTTGCTCACAGATTTCAAAGTTAGCAAACTCTGTAAACTTTTGTCCCTGGTCGTTTACCACGTCGACATAGCAGGCGCGATCGCCTGCATTTAATCTTTGAATAGTTCCTGTAGCGGGCTGTTGGGCAGCGCTGGGCCGTATGAGCAGCAGGGGTAAACCCAGGATGCCCAATGTGATCACGGGAAGGCATCTGGTTTTTTTGTTAAGCATTGTTTGGTTGATGCAGTTCGTGCTGCAATTAAAACATTTGATAGAAATTAGCTAGATTATCAGGCAAAGCGGTCTGCTCTACCTTGGTTATAACGCTTCAGCAACACGATTAACTGCAATTTGGCGATCGCGACTTAATAGGAATGACTTTGAGCGTAAAAATAACGGGTTTAATTTTATCTCCGTAGCTCGCAAGCGCTTCTCTTAGACATGGCCTTGCTCTCACCCCAAATCCTCTACCAAGCCTGGGAGAGAGGATTTGAGCTTTTCCGGCCCCCTTCTCAGCAAACTGGGAGAAGGAGCTGGGGATGAGGCTTACGGTTAGGAAATTCAAGCCTCTCATGAAATGCTTTGCTCCGTTTACTCTGTCTCATTCGAGACGTCTTACACAACTTTCAAGATTTGTTTGTACTACTAAGCGCCCGGTATAAACCAGCTTTCTTCCTGTAAAAAACCTCCTACCCCACTGGTAAAAGTGTTTTTTGAGTCGATTAGACCTTGCGGATAAGGGTAGTGACTACGTCCCAAACCTCCATATCTAAGGCTTCTTCTGGCTTCCAGCCTGTAGCAGGCACTAGCTTATCTCGCTGCTGCTGAAGTCTAAGTGCGATCGCCGCCACCACCAAAGAACCTTCCTGGGTGGGCTGAGAGCGATCGACGACGAGGAGATCCCCTGGTTGCACCTCCTGGTCAGCCGCCATATCCCCTCGACTCGCATGAAAAAGGTAGCAGCGGGGTTGTGGATCAGGTGCTGGTTCAGGTCGAGGCTTCGCTCAACGGCATCGCCGGGGATGGGGAATGACATTAGAGTACAATTTTCTTTTAGATATTTATACAGCTAAATCTTCCAATAAAAGTAGATTATACCCTTAATCAACACCTTAAAAAATAGGAGCTAGCCTTTACGAGAGGCCAACTCCTATTTGTCAGATATTGAGTTTCGGCGAAAAGGATAATTACTGAAGAGAATTGTATGCCTGCTTCAGTCCTTGCTCAACATCTACAAGATCATTCATTTGCCTCCTAAGCTGTTCTCGCCAGTTATTAATAGGACCATCATCTTGGACAATATCTAAGCTACTTGTCATTTGGGCAACTACTTCTGGCACAGTTTCTTGAAAATTGTCTTTGCCCTTACGAGGACAAGTAACATCGAATTTACTCCCCCTTGTTGTACACTTATACTCTTTGGTAACCCAAATGGCTCTTCCCAAAGAATCTATGCAAACAACGAAGACTCTTCCTTTCAAGCCCTCTGTCCAATTATTGCAATCAGTGAGCGTTTCTATCACCATAAAGCCATTTCTGTATAATGTCGCAGATGTTTCCATGACTTTACGATTACCAACAGTTTCTCGCTCTTTGTGCTTAACAACATCTGACGCCAATGTGGTTGCCATGATTAAGTCTCCTATTTTTCAAGGTAGATTATTGAGGCTTTTAGGACTAGCCAAAAATCCTTATAGCCTCTAATACGATTGTCTATCGACCCTTTTTAATTTGCTTAAATTTAACTCAAAAGATATGAAATGCATCACTTTTTAATACCTTGGTAAAATCTTATTCTCGTCAATCATAAAATTTAGTTTATAAAAACAAAAAAGTTGCTAAAGTAGATTGATTTATGCAGCTTGTGAATTCGATTTATTTTCAGTTCACTTGTCATGTTTGAAAAAGTGATTTCTTGTCGCAGCCTTGGCCAGAGGACCTTCGAGGCCAAACCGACTGTGACACATGGAAGTCAATGTAGCTGGGCACCATCAGCCCCTTGGCAACGTAAAGCGGCTCGATGTAGAGCTGACCTTCATCATCGTAGAGATGGAGGCTGACGTTGCGCGGGTGGCAGTCCAGGCATTTCCCACAGCAGCGGCAGCGGCAATAGTTCAACCAGGGCAACCGATGGGTGGCTGGCTGGCAATGCTCATCTACGGCAGCTCAGCGGCAATGGCTGCCGCCAGGGTATCATCTCCCAGCGCCAGGGCACCTGCCTGGGCTGCCTCCAGGTATTGGGTAGCTTGCCCCGGTTCCTCCACCCGAGCGTAGAGCGTGCCTAGGCCGTACTGGGCCATGACCTGTTCTTCGAGATTGTCGGTAGCCAGGGCCAGGGCCAGGGCGGTTTCATAGTTTTGTTCTGCCAGCAGGCGCAGGCCGCTTTTGAGGTAGAGATCGCCCAGCAGTCGCCGCACCTTGGCGGTGTCACAGCCAGCGGCCACCAGCCCCTCCAGGGCCTCAATGGCGGTTTCGGTTAGCTCATAGCGGGGGTAGACATCTTCGACCAAAACCAGCGTTGCCACCATATCGGGCAGGTCCATGGCTTCCACGGCGGCAATATCGGCCTGGGCGGCTTCGGCGCGATCGCCCGTCAGCAGATTAAACCGCAGCTCAGGCGGGTCATCAGTAGAACTCGCGCCAGACTCGGTCTCCACCACCAGGGTGTATAGGGTGCCGGGGTTCAGCGGCGGCTGGTTCTGCGGGTAGGGAATGGCGGTTTGCTCAGTCTCGATTTCCCACAGCGCCCCGCGTCGGGTTTGCAGCGAGACCCGGTAGGTTTCTGCCCCCGCCACCGGGTTCCAGCGCAGGGTTGGCATGGGCGAAAGCACCGTATCGAGCCGGGGCGCAATTACGTAGGGAATGGCCGGATCGCTGCCGCCGCGCAGATCGCCGATGCCAAACTGGGGTTTGAGGGCTCTGGGGGTGCCGGGGCAGCCGTTGTTGACCGCAGAAATCGTGCCGGCGGGCACAATCCACCGGCTGCCGCTGGGGCAGATCACCAGGATGCGGCTGCCGCGAACGGGCTCGAGCAGGTCGGGGCCGTAGAGCGCCGTGCCTGGGCTTGCCTGACGAAACTCGCTCCAGGCTTCGCGCCGCAGCTGGACGCTGCCGTTGACGCTCATGATGCGGGCCAGACCGGCGTGGGCGGCGGTGGGCAGCAGCGCCAGCAGACCGGCGGTGGAAAGGGTGAGCAGCGATCGCCGGAGTTTAATCCCAGCAGGGCGTTGACGCCGAGGTGGGCCGGGGCGCAATGTCTGGGGGCTATTGTGGCGCAGCATAGTTAGGCGTCTCCGTGGTCGTGAGGGCATCTCGGGCCTGGCCTGCCCAGCGATCGTCTTCGGGGCGGTTGGCGTACTGTAGGCACTGGGTCCAGGCCTCGCGGGCGGTGGGCACTGCGCTGGTAGAGTCATTGGGTGGTGTAGGCGGCTGTTGTTCAAGCACCTGAGCCAGCAGGCAGTACGCATCGGGGCGGGGTGGGTCGAGAGCTTCGCTGATGCGAATGGCCTCTTGCAGCTCGGTTTCGGCCTCGGCCAGACGGCCCTGCTCTAGCCGCACCTGGCCCAGATTTTTGCGCAGGGCGTACTCCAGCTCGGGATCTTGCGACAGATCGGAGTCGCTCAGGGCGAGCAGCAGCAGCGGAATGGCCCGGTCGTACTCTTTCTCGCGCAGGTAGAGCCGGGCCAGGTTGTTGTAGGCGTGCAGGTAGCCGCCCTGAACCGCTTTCAGGTATTCGGTTTGGGCTTTGTCGTACTGCTGAAATTCTTCGTAGATTACCCCCAGGTTGAACTGGGCCTCGGGGTAGTCGGGTTTCAGGCTGAGGGCCTGCTGAAAGTTATTCTCGGCGCTGGCCCAGTCGCCGGTTTCGTACTGGGTTTCCCCCTGCTGGTTATAGGCCTGGGCAATGCGGGGCAGCCCCAGGGCGTGGAAGCAAAACAGCCCCAGGGCGAGGAAAAGGGCCAGGGCAAACTTGATTTTGGCCCAGTTCTTGCGGTGGGAGCCCCGGCTGGACAGGATGTTTTCCAGGGCCTGCTGGCCTACTTTGGTCAGCGCCCCGCCGCTGGCAAACAGGGTGAGAATAACCGGGGCGATCGCCCCCAGCGAACTCCACACCCCTGGCGCACTGGCGGTAAAGCGGCTGGCAATATCCTGGGCCAGGGCCAGGCTAATGGTCAGCATGGCGATGGTGAGGCCGCCCCACAGCCAGGCCAGGGCTTCCTTTGGCGGCTCCGGGTCGGGCGGGTACCACCACCAGTGGTGCTCGGGGGGATGAACGCTTTTGCGCCAGTCGGCCAAGGCGGGCACAGCCCGCAGGCGATCGCTCTGGCGACCCAAATCGGCATCGGTATTGGCCAGATCGAGCCAAAACTGGGGCGGCAGGGTTTGCTCGTCGGGCATTTCGGCCAGCAGATCGATCAGCTGCTGAATGCGATCGCGCGTTCTCAGCAGGGCCAGCACCGGCTCCGGTTCCCAGGTTGGGCTGGCCACCAGCTGATGAACCAGGCTTTGGTATTGGGGGTAGGCGCTTTGCAGCGGGTGAGATGCTCCCATGTCTTTCTGCTAACCCTGCGAATCCATTGAACTCTACAGGCAAACTGCGATCGATTACTGACTAGGTAGCCGAAACCACATCAAAGAGTAGTGACAGTACGGCCACAGCGTTGGCGTCAATCAGGCGAGGGCCTGAGAGCGGAGGCCCATTGCTGCTGCCGCGACGGCTATCCACCGCCCCAAACATATCGCGCTTCACCTCCTCGGCAGAGGCTTCGGTGGCGCTACCGCGCACCTGCGGCGCAATCCGCCGCAGGGTTTTGAGGGCACTCCGCAAGGGCTGAGTGCTGGCCATCACCAGCAGCTGGGTAATGCCGTAGGGGGGAGCCGCCCTGAGCTGGGGCAGCGACACCGATCGGTTGGCCCGCACAATATCTGCACTGGCGTCATCGCTGGCGGGCGGAAACAGGACGTTGATTTCCCCGGCGGCATCGACCACCAGCAGGCCGATGTGCAGGTCGGTGGGCTCGTTGTTAGCGACTTTAATCGTCACTTCGTCGCCGACCGGAATCACCTCAATGCCCTGCTCGGTCTGCTTGGGAATGAGGATGGCGGCGTCGCTGCCGCCGCGGGTGGAGGTGCCGCTGCGCGAACTGCCGTGCTCAATCGCCAGGTCGACCTTGAGCTGCGAGGCATTCTGGTTCACCATCAGGGCCAGCATGCGGCCAATTAACAGGCTGGTGAGGGGGGCCTTCAGCCGTCTGCTCAACGCCGCTTCAACGGTTTCGTTGGGGGTGCCAAAGGAGTTCAGCAGCAGCGGTTCCTGGGTGGCCGAAAACAGACCTACGCCACCCACCTCCGGCAGCCGGGTGACGCCGCTTAGGCGCATGCGCTGGTCAATGTCGACGGTGTAGCGCCCCAGCAGCACGTGGGGGGGACGGGCCTCTGGTTCAAAATTTAATCCGGTCCACTCGATCGCGCTGAAGCTCTGCAATAGCTCCCGGGCGGTGGCCTTTTCGGCCTCGCTCAGGGTGTCATCCAGCCCCACCCGCAGAGTAATCACCTCAGGAATGCCCCGCAGGCGCTCCTGCAAGAGCGGGCTGGACGCAGCGCCGCCGCGAGTGGTTGGGCGCTCCACCCATTCCCCAGTGGCAATCAGACCCTGGCGACTCAGAAGCTTAATCGTGCCGATGGCGCTGCCCGCCTGGTCGATCTGGGTGAATTCGGCGTTGCTGTCAAACGACTCCAGGCTGATCGGGTCGAGGCCGCCCAGCCACAGCTGCACCGGGCCGTCGGCTTTGGTGCCCGCCCCGTCGAGCAGAATTGCCTCGGCGGGGGGAGACACGGGCGGCAGGTGGTACACCGGGGTGGCATCGACCTGGGCAATGCCCTGGGGGTCGTATTCTGGAATCTGGCTGTAGCGCGACAGGCTGGTGGTGCTGCTGGCCACCGCCGGAATGGTGACCGACAGCGGCCGGCTGTCCTGCCAGAGGTACTGGGTCAGCAGATAGGTGAATGCCCCCGCCGTGAACCCGTCGAAGGCGTAGTCGGCCGACTGCTGGCTGGCCCGCGACGAGGTGATCACAAAGCCGTTGCTGACCGGAGCATTGATCGCCTCGATAAACTGGTCAACGCTCCACCCCAGGCGGCCGAGCAACTGCTGCTGGTACTCGTCTTCCAGCCTGGTGATCTGGGGGGCGCTGCCGCTGGCAACGTCTAGATCGGTATGGCGCGATCGCATGATCACATTCCCCCGCTTGCCGCCGCCCGCGTAGCAGCAGTCGAGCACAAACGTCAGGTTTTCGGTGGGCACCAGCGATCGCAGCAGCAGCAGCGTGTGGCCCATGATGTCGTCCACCACGGCCTCTCCCCGGCTGCTGTAGTCGATGGGGACGATGGT
Source organism: Nodosilinea nodulosa PCC 7104 (assembly GCF_000309385.1). Lineage (GTDB taxonomy): Bacteria > Cyanobacteriota > Cyanobacteriia > Phormidesmidales > Phormidesmidaceae > Nodosilinea > Nodosilinea nodulosa. Next base: position 344,701 of record NZ_JH976538.1, on the reverse strand, counting down.
GGTGTTTTGACAGCTGGCGTCAATGCAGTCGCGATCGGCGGCATCGAGCAGCGATCGCATCCGCTCATACTCCTGCACCTGGCCGCCGTGGCCCGAGTAGTGAAACACCACCACATCGCCTGGTTTTACCTGTTTGATCAAATACTCATCAAAGGCATCGAGCATGCCCTGGCGGGTGGCCTGCTGGTTGGTCAGGGTGTGCACGTCGCTAGGGTTAAAGCCAAAGCGGTTGATCAGCAGCTGCTTTTGCAGCTCGACATCGGTGACGGGGCCAAACAGCCGCTCCCGCGCCGGGTAGTCGTTGATGCCCACCAGCAGCGCCACTTTGCGCGGGGTGCTCTGGGCCAGGGCCTGACCGTATCGAAGGGCACGACGTTCGAGGCCAAACTGGCTGAGGCCAATGGCCCCCAGCGCCCCAGCCGCCCCCTGCAAAAAATGACGACGATTGAAATTGACCATAGGTATGCTTGCGCTGACAGTCTAAACTGCGGAGAAATGCATCAATCGGCTGGAAGAATTAGCGATTTTACTGGATAAAACAGTGACTTCGCTGTAGCTGCTACTCGCCCAGCCCAATGAAGGTGAACGCGGCCCAGTCGGCGGGGTTGGGGTGGTCGCGCATGGTCTCCAGCATGGCCTGCCGCAGGGCCTGGTCGCGGGTTTCTTCCTGGAGCAGTTGGCGGTAAAACGCCATCATCAGCTGGGCCGTGGGGGCATCGGGCACCGACCAGAGGGACACAATTACCGTAGGGGTGCCCGCCGCCATCAGCGATCGCGACAGACCAATCACCCCATCCCCGGTGATGTCGCCCCGCCCGGTATCGCAGGCGCTCAGCACCACGATTTCGGCACTGAGTTTGATGTCTTCTAAAATTTCGGTGGAAGTCAGCAGCCCGTCTTCGCCATTTCCCGGTGCCAGGGCGATCGCCCCCGGTACATCCTGCCCGTTGGAGCTTTGCGGATCGCCGTATTCCAGCAGGCCGTGGGTGGCCAGGTGCACCACCATCGCGTCACCGATGCGCTGCTTGACGACCGCTTCAGTGGCATTTTCACCGGTTAAAGCCTCCGCTCTGTAGGTGGCCGCAATGGCTCTGACTTCTTGCTCAGACCCCGGCAGCGGCGGTAGCGGCGACCTCTGGTTGGTATCGGGGTTCCACACCGAGGGCATGGTCGGATTGCCGACCAGCAGCAGTTTTTGGGGCGAATAGGTGCTGCCAATGCGGCGGGGGGCGTGCTGCTGACGGCTGAGGGCGAGAACCTGAATAGAAGGGGCCGTCAAGATCGTGTGTTGCTCGATCAAGTACTGACCTGCTTCATTCTGCAGGGCCGCAAACGGCACCAGAAACAGCGGTCCCTGGGGAATAAACGTGACCCGGTCCCTGGGGTTGGTGGGCAGCAAATCGGCGATCGGCTCGATCAACAGCTGGTGCAGCTGGCGGAGCTGCTGGTTGGATTCCGTGGATTGGCTGCTGAGGGCAATCTCGAACCCGCCCCGCCCGCGAACCCCGATCGCCTCGCGGCTGTTGGTCACCAGGCTGGCCAAATCAGCGGTGTCCTCGGTCAGCTTGACCTTGCGAAAGTTGAGCTGACCGCCGGGCTGCACGACCCAGATGTAGAGACTGGGGCTATCCGGGCCGCTCTCGACGACTGAATACTCGACCAGTACGCTCCGTTCGGTGCGGGCAATGGCTTGAATGGCGGCGAAATTGGGAGGTGCGGCGGTAAATTGCTCCGTTTGCTGATCCGATAGGTTCTGGGCCAGCATGTCGACAAAGGCGCGGGCGCGGCCCCTTTCCGCCGCTTCGAGGGCCGCCTCCGGCTTTTCTTGCAGGGTGTATGTCTGCTCCAGGCCTTTGTAGGCGCTGACCTGCCGCTCGAACAGGCTGACTTTGTAAGCATCGGCAAGCCCCGTATCCCGGAGACTGTCGTATACAGCCACGGCCTCAGAAAAGGCTTTCTCGGCATCTACCAGGGATCCTTGATTTAAATGTATCCAACCCAGGCTGTTTAGCGCCTGCGCCTCGACCTCTCGCTGACCAATTTCGTGGGCCACGGCTAGGCCCTGGCTATAGTGGTCGAGGGCTTGGGGATAGTCGCCCAGATCTCGGTAGGCGTTGCCGAGGCCGACCAGAGCCAGGCTTTCCTCGGGGCGAGCGCCAATGTCGCGGGCGATTTGCAGGCTTTCTTCGTAGGCTGCGATCGCATCTTGATATTGCGCCTTAGCTCCATAGTCATCGCCCTGGGCGATTAAGAGTCTACTCTCCTCAGCCCGATTGCCCGTCGCCCTGGCTCTATCTAGGGCCGTCTCGGGATTAGCCGAAAAAGTGCCCAGTTGCCCATAAACCGCCTTAGCTTCCTGGAAGTAGCGATTCGCCTGATCGCCTTGCCCCAGGCTGTTGTAGGTGTTGCCCAGTCCCTCCAGGCTAGCGGCTTCGACCGCAAGATTGCTATGTTTTCTGGCCGCATTCAATGCCCCCCCATAGGCATCGATCGCCTGCTGGTACTGGCCTAAATTGAAGTGAACGTCGCCAAATCGCTGCAAGATCTCAGCTTGGAGAGGACTGTTAGTCTCAGCAAGAGCCCAAAAGTTATTAACTTGGTCGAGCTGTTCAGTTGCCTGCTGATACTGTCCCTGAGATGCATAGACATTGGCGAGGCCCAACCGGCCAAGCACTCTTGCCGCTTGATCCCCTTCGCGAAGCCGGAGGGAGGTCATACCTAATACGCTTTGATAAGCCTCAATTGCTGGCTGATAGTTACTCAGTTTGATCTGACTATCTCCCAGGTTCAGCAGAGCCCTACGCTGCCATTCAGCATTTCCAGACTCACGAGCAATATCGACTACCTGTTGATAGCTCTCAACCGCTTGCTGATATTGCTGTATCGATGAGTAAGTGCTGCCTAACTTGTTCAAAATGTCTACTTCAACGGTGCGATCGCCTACTTGCTGAGCAAGCGCCAGGGCCTGTTGATAACTATCAATCGCCTGCTGATATTGGCTTTGACCCACATAAGCACTGCCCAAGCCCTGCAAGATCAGCGCTTTTCCTGGGAAATCGTCAAGCTGTTGATTGAGGGATAAGGCTTGCTGATATTGCTCAATTGCTGCCTGAAAATTGCCTAGCCCAAGGTAGGCATTACCTAGCCCCCTCAGCGTTTGCGATTCTACCTGGGGATCGCCAGTTTGTTGATCGATGGATAGGGCTTGCCGATAGTAATCAACCGCCTGCTCATACCGATTTCTGCCAAGGGTGATATTACTCAGAGCCTCCAAGAGCTGGCGTTCATTGGCGCGATCGCCCAGTTGTTGAGCAACACCCAACGCCTGCTGGTAGTAGCTAACAGCTACCACAGATTTATCAGTGAGTTGATCGGTATCTCGATTGTCAACGTAGTACCGATAATTAGCATCGCCTAAAAGCATCAGGGCGTTGAATTCCAGTGGGCGATCGCCTATAGCGCGGGCGATGGATATTGCTTCTTCACCGCTGCTGATTGCAAACTGGTACCGGCCTGAGGCAACATTGGCAAGGCCAATATTGGTCAAACTGCGGGCTTCTCCAGCGCGATCGCCAATTCCGCGATACCGCTGCCGCGCGCTACTCCACGACTGCCACGCCTCGTTAAACTGGCCAGCCGCATATTGTTCATTGCCCTGTTGAAACAGTTGGTCGGCATTTGCCTTATAGGCACGGTTGATCATGTCCGAGCTACGGGCTGCTCCGTCGCGATCGCCTATCTGTATATACACATTGCGCGCGCTACTCCACGACTGCACCGCCTCGCGAAGCTGGCCATCTGCATATCGTTCATTTCCCTGTTGGAACAGTCGATCGGCGGTTTCCCGCGAGCCAGGTGCTACCGATCGCTGCGGCGCAGGCTTCGCTTCTGGAGGGGGTGCATCGGGCTGTGGCAATGTCGGCTCAGCCGATGATTCCGGCGGAGTAGATTGTTGCTGCGCCTCAGGCTCTGGGGCGGGCGGGCTGGGTTGGGGTTGCTCTGCTGCGGGTTCTGGGGCTGGTGGACTGGGTTGGGGCTGCTGCGCCTCAGGCTTGGGGGCAGGCGGACTGGGTTGGGGTTGCTCTGCCGCAGGCTCTGGGGCGGGTGGTGCAAGTTGAGGTTGTCCCACCCCGGCCTCTGGCGCTGGCGGGGCGGTTTGGGGCGGCTCGGTCTCCGGCGCTGGCGGTGGGGGAGCAGGCTCCGGCTCTGGCTGAGGCGGGGCGGCCTCGGGGGCTGCTGGTGGGGGAGCAGGCTCTGGCTCGGGTTCTGGCTGAGGCGGTGGTGGAGCGGGTTCTGGCTGAGGTGGTGGTGGAGCAGGCTCGGGGGCGGGCGGTGGGGGAGCAGGCTCTGGCTCTGGGGGGGGCGCTGGCTCGGGGGCTGGTTGTTCGGCCTCTGGTTCGGGTGGAGCGGGTTGCGACTCCTCAGACTCGTCTTGTTTCAGCTGATTTTGGGCTGCACCGATCAACAGCACCCTCAGGTCATTGGGAGAGCCCATCGCTGGAATCATCCCGGCCATCGACATCAGCAACAGCAGCTTGGCTGAAACCAAAAGCTTCGTAGAGGCACGCATTGTAAAGATTTAGTGAAGGTAGAGGCTTGAGGGGAACCTGTACTTCATATAACCGAAAACCTGGAATTACAGACAATCGCTCCCCAAAAATTACCGATTCACTTAAGCAAATTCGCGTCAGCTGGAGCATCCTAACTCAGCTGTGAAGATCCTCAGTGATGCAGAAAACTCAAAGCCCCGATCGCCATGCCCATCCAGGGGAATTCAAGCCTCTGATGAAATGCCCCGCCCAACCACCTCGGTTTATTTGAAATCCCTTACGCAGTAACCCTTTCAGAACTTTCCTGCACTTCTAGGTCAGCAAGCTCCCATGAGTCGAAGCGAGGTAGATGAGTCAAGAGCCAGATCAAGGGGTAAAAACCTCCTAATCTGGCTCAACGTTATCTCCGCTAGGCAGCCAGCAGATTCTGCGTCAGGGCCTCCAGGTTCCAAGGAGTGTCAACCTGGAGCGGGGCAAGCCTATCTTCAACCGCCAAGGCAGGCTCGGTAAGGTGAGCCAAGGCTGCCTCAAACGACCCCTCGGCCAAAGGCAAGACGCTCTCACCCAGCAAATCTGTCGAGGTCTGAGCTGGGTCGGCGGGGAGCGATTGGCTCAGATTGGCCCGCAGATCGCTGAAGCGATCGCCCCAGCCGCTCCAGGGGAGAGAGTAGGTATCGGCTTGCACTGCTGCGCTTGGCGCAGGGGCGATCGCAGCAGTTAAGAACCCATTGTCACCGGCAGGCTGACCAGAGGCCGCGCCCCCCTGCGGCACCGGCAGCGCCAGCGTCAGGGCATCTTCGGCAACCAACGGCAGCGCCAGAGAGGTTTGGGCACTGCTACCCCGCAGCGGCGTGCCCGCCAGGGCCATCGCCCGACGCACAGCAGCATCGGCATTGACGAAGCCCGCGCCATACTCATAGTCGTAGCCGGGGAAGCCCAGGTCTACAGCGGTCTGCTGCATAATGCTATTCACCTGACCCGCGCTCAGGTAGGGGTTGGCGCTCCACACCAGGGAGGCTACACCGCTAACGTTGGGGGCTGCCGCCGAGGTGCCATTAAAAGGCGTGCCATCTGGGGCATTTTGGTAATAGCCAAACCCTACCCCGCCGCTGGTTTGCCCGGCGGCGGTGGCGATCACCTCCGATGGCCCCATCAGCGAGAGGCCATAGCCATAGTTGCTGCCCCACCAGTCGGGGTACGAGATGCGATCGCCTGGCTCGGTCGGGTTGCCATCGGCATCGCGATCGCCCCAGGAGGCCCCCACAGCCATAACGTTGTCGTAGACCTGGCTCAGGGTGGCCGGGTACGAGGTAAACCCATCGTCGTCATTGCCCGAAGCAATTACAAACAGGGCGTTGTCCTGGTTTTGTGCAATCAGCTGCTCCAGGGCGGGTATGGCCCCGGGACCGGGGCCGTGGGCACCCAGACTCATATTGACAACCAGGCGTCGCCCCGTTGACTGGGCGTAGTCAGTCATCATGGCGGTGGCAGCGTCCAGATCGTAGGCATCGGTACCAAAGACATCCATATCGACTACGTCAGAGCGCCAGTTAATGCCGCTCATGCCAACCCCATTGTTGCTGGCAGCCGCCATAATGCCGTAAACCGCCGTACCGTGAGACGTGGTTGACCCGACAAAATCGTCATCGATATTACTGGCGACACCGTAGGTGCGCTCGCCATCTAAATCGGGATGCAGATTGCCGCTGCGGCTCAGGGCCAGGCCCGTGTCGGCAATGCCCATCAGCACCGCTGAAGACCCCTGGGTAAAGCGCCAGGCCTGGTGAACCCCCATCATGTGCAGGTTCCACTGATCAGCAAAGAGCGGGTCATTGGGCAGACTGCCGCTGTTGAGATTGAGAAACCCGTCCCGAAACCGGATGCCATCTAGCCCTTCCATCAAAATTTGGCGACCATTGCTGAGGCCCAGGGCATCAAAGACGCGGCCCCCGTTGCCGGGGTCGTAGATGACGCCGCCACCGCTGGCGGTAGCAGGATTCCAGGAACTGACGCTGCTGCTGTAGATCGACGAGAGATCGAGAACATCCCCACATCCACAGCCAAAGTCGACGTTGCCATTCCCCGATATCACAGTGTAGGTGTTGGTTCCAGATAGCTCAAAGGTGTTGGCTCGCAGGTTGCCGTGCTGGGTGTGCACGCCACCGTCGGGCGAAGCCGCCGCGTAGAGGTTGTAGTTGGTACTGCCGCTGAATTGGTCAACGGCAAGGAAGTAGCGCCCTGCCCGCAGGTTGTTAAAGGTAATCGCTTCTACGCCAGTGCCAGGTTCTGTGGATTGGGCCAGGGTTTCGCCAGAGTCAACGCGGCCGTTATTGTTGGCATCCTGAATCAGGTACAGGTCGGCGTCGTTGCTGAGACCAGAGAGCATCAGGTTGATGTCACTGCGGGCATCGAGCTGAAATGTAAAGAAGTCAACGGGGTCGCTGGCGCTAACGCTGCCGCCAAAGGCTCGCCCGCCGACCAAGACGCCTATATTCTGAGCGGTGCTCAGGGTGCTGTCCTGGGTCGATAGGAGGGGAGCGGTAGCCACTAGAGCCTGGTCAGGGCCAAGCCCCAGCAGGTCGTCGGGTTTCGATCCCGGCATGGATGCGGGCGCCGGGGCATTGGCGGCCTCAGCTAAGGCCTCAGCCAAAACAACACTGGCGGAGGTGATGAGTTCGGTGGCTTGGTCATCGAAGGGGTTGGGGCTGCTAAGAGCCAGGTCGGGCAGCTGTTGTTGCCCATCGGCTAACCCCGAGAGATTTGGGGTAGGCAGGTTGAGCAGGGTATTGCCGCCGAGATCGTCCCCAACTGATGCAGTGGCAGATCCACCCAGGGGGCTTTGGGGGGAACCAGCGGATAGGGTACTGGGTTCAAGCATGAGTTCACACCGGATAAACAGCGTGAGTGGCCACTCGCTTCTATCTGTGTCTGATGAGGTTGAGCTTATTCACAGGTCCAAAAGCTAGTACTCGAAGGCGGAAATATGCCGACTGCTCCAGCTCGCTTGGCTCCCTCGCTCCCCTGCTCCCTCGCGATTGGCAATAGTCCCCATACTTGTGCCGCAGTCTACTAAGGGGACTGCCTGGGTGGGCGCATAAGTCCTGCCCCGCCAGCAGTAGGTGGGAATGTCTCCCGCAATCCCTCTGTTGCACCATGAATACTAAGCTTGCCTTTCAATGCGCTGTAGCTACTGCCAACTTGATTTTGCAAAGCGCGACCAATGCCCTTAGCCCCCCTCAACCCTCGGCGTTTCTCGGCCAGGCCCACAGCACTGAGGGGCTGCTGTATTACCAGCTGGGGCTATGGCCTCAGGCTATGGCCCGCTACAAGCAGTCCCTGGCGGTGTTTCAGGCTGAGGACAATCTGATTGGCATCGGGCACGTTTGCCGCCAGATTGGAGCGATCATGCTGCACTGGCAGGACTACAGTCTGGCCCGCCGCTGGGCCGAGCTGGCAGCCTATACCTTCACTAAGGCCCTCCGTGCCGAAGGCCACCAACCCATGGTGCGCAGCGACTATGCCGCCGCCCTACACCTGCTGGGCCAGGCCAATTTTCATCAGGGGCACTTTTTTCTGGCGCTCAAACGGTTCGAAAAGGCCCTCGCCCTTCGCAACCAGCTGCACGATGACGTTGGGGAGGCCCTGGTGCTGGTGGATATGGGCCGGGTTTACCACGCCCAGCGGCAGTACTGGTTTGCCCTGGCCTGCTACGAGGGGGCACTGGATATTGGCCGGCTCCACGAGACTGCGCTGGAGGGGCGCTGGTTTGAAGCCGAGATACGGCATTTGATCGCTCAGGTCTGCCGCGTCTGCGGTCACCAAGATCTGGCCCTCAAGCACGATCTGGAGGCCCTGGCCCTGGGGAACGAGGAGAGTGCTAAGTAGACTCAGCGGACCAATCGCCGATCAACGCCCCAACACCCCAACGCCCCAACCCTCCCTGCGTTTCCTACGGCCCTGACCAACGCGACCACGGCTATACCGCCCCGGCGGCCTGCACAACCTACCCCGCTGTTTCTCAGCCTCCAACGTTCGGCATCTTTGGCTTACGGGCCTGGCGATGCAACACTAAAACCAGCTTCACCGATCAACTCCATGGACAACGCTTTTCGCTATTGGCAACTGGTTCGCCTGACTGGCTCGGGGCAGTGCCAATTCCAGGTACTGGCCCAGGTGCAGACCTGGGTGCAGGCTACCTTTGCCAGTTTACTTGCGGCCCCCGACACCCCTGAGCATGAGCTTCAGCGATCGCTGCTGACCCTCTGGCGATCGCCAGCAGACCTAGCAGCACCGGCTCGTTCGCCCGATCGCGATCTGGCTCAGCTCAGCCTGCGGTGCTATGTCACCCATCACATTCACCAGGCCTGCGTTGGGTTGGCGGCCAGGTTTGGTGAAACCTATGGATTTAAAGCGGCCGAGCTATTGGCCCAGGTGCTTGACGACGACGGGCAGATCGCTCCCGCCCATAGGTTTTTCACCCTGGAGATTCTTCAGACCTATGACGTAAACAAGGGTGCCCTGAGCACCTGGAGCAGCCGACTGACCCAAAACCACACCGAACTCAACCAGCTCTTGCTTGAAAAGGGGCTGTACCGGGCCAGCGACTGGGCGATTTTGAACGACACCAGCCTGGAGCAGGTGCAGCGCATTTTGCGGCAGTATCACCTCTGTAGCGAATACGAAGTCACCCAGGCGGTGGTTCTACTGGAGCGGTATCACCGGGTGTATCGGCGCGATCGCATGGCCCAACGCCAAACGGGCAAAACCGGGCGCTGCCAGGTACCCACCCCCGAGCAGCTGCGCGATATCAATCCCGACATTTCGGCCAGGGAGGTCTTGATACAGCTCAACCAGCTGGCCGATCGGCTGCGCCAGCACCGGATTGTCATGCGGGGCGGTAGCGGGCCAATCTACCAGCCCGAGGACCATGAGTGGGATCGGATTGCTGGCGGTCATTCCCCCCTGGAGGTGGACGACCAAGAGGAATTTTTGCAGGCGTACCGCGAGGCCCTGGAAGCCGGCCTGGACGAGGCGATCGCCCAGGCCATTCAAGCCAATATAGATCGACTGCAAAGCCGCCAGCCACCCCAGGACAGAGCCTACGTGCGGGGGCTTCACCTGTTTTACTGCCAGGGGCAGGCGATGGGCCAGCTAGCCGCCGAAATTGGCCTCAGCACGCAGGTGCAGGTCTCTCGCTTCCTCAACCGGAAACAGCTACAGGCCGACGTGCGCCATCGGCTGCTGCCCCAGCTATACGAAACCGTGCGTCAGCAGGCGCTGAGCTATGTGTCTGCCGACCGGCTACGCGCTATTGACCACACTTTAGAGGCTCTCCTGAGCGAAGAGGTTGACCAGATGATGGCCGAAGCCGAGGCCGAAGCCAAAATTCCTAAAAACCGTACCGCTAGGAGCTTGTTTGCCCGCCATCTCTGCACCGCAATTGATCAATTTATGCCAGGTACCGAGTGATGGTTACTTTACTGTTTTCTTCATCTCCATTCGCCCATCGTTCTCCTATGAGCTACACCACCGAACCCCAGGATTTTGAATTTGAGCCGCTGCGATCGACGACGGTCACCCTGACTGCCGAGTCGATCCGCTGGGCCGCCGAGATCTGTCGGCGGGAGGCGGATCTGGCCCAGCAGTGGCCGACGTTTCTGCGGGCCATGGCCCTGGCGGGCCTGCAACAGTGGCTAGCCGCCGGGAGCGGTGGACTATCCCTCCGCTACGCGCCCGACCAGGTTCCGACTCCAGATAGGCTCTATCGGGTCAATGACTTTCGGCTTTGCCTGGTGGCCCAGGGTAGCCTCAGCGACGAGGTGGTGACTATTCCCCAGGGCACGCTGGACGACCGTACCAACTTCGCGCACCTCTACATTTTGGCCGAGGTGCATGAGGAGGCCGACCAGGTGACGATTTTGGCGGGGCTGCGCCGCGATCGCCTGCTCGCCCACTGCCAGCAGACCAGCCTGGTCGCCAGCGCCAGCGGCACCTATACCCTGCCGGTGCGCTACTTTGACACCAGCCCAGAGGACATGCTGCTCTATTTGAGCTGCCTGAACCCAGAGCAGCTGGCGGCCCCGGCCCCGATCGCGGCCACCGGCCTGCCACCAGCCCTCGGGCAGACAACGGGCGGGCTGATCAACGCCGGTCGCTGGCTGCGCGACCAGCTCGATACGGTGGCTGAAACCCTGGCCTGGACGCTATTGCCGCCCCTGGCCCCCGGCAATGCCCTGATGCCGCTGCCCACCACCCCAGCCGAGCAGCTAGAAGCCGTGCTGCTCGACCTCGCGCCTGCGGGCGTTACGATTCCGCCGACGGCGCGGGGGGCCTTCACCGACTTACAGCCGCTGGGGCTACCCCTGCGCCTCTACGCCCTGACCTGGACGATGTTTGAAACCCAGCATCCCGAATGGTCACTGTTTTTGTTTTTAGGCCCTGCTGCCGGACAACATCTGCTCCCCGGCACCGGCCTGAGGGTGTGCGATGCCGCCACCACCCTGGCTGAGCAAACCCTGACCGACGACGGGACAGCCTCCTACCTCTACGCCCAAGTGATTGGCACCTGGGACGAGCAGTTTACGGTCACCGTCAAGCTGCCCAATGGCTCCACCCTCAACTGGCCCCCCTTTGTCTTCAATCCAGACGCCTGAGCCGCCTGGGCCGCGACGTAAGGATGGCCCAGCCAAAAGCGCCAGTCCCAACATCCGACATTGAGACCTTTGCTCTATCTTTCTGCCATGACTTACCGGCTCAGCATTCATAAAATTGACCAGAGTTGCCTGTTTGATCTCACCTGGGGCAAAGGGCAGCGGCTGACCGCCAGCCTGAAATTTCCCCAGGCGCTGCCGATGCTGTACGAGTCGTGGCGGCGGGCTTACCTGGGCTATTACAAGCAGGCGCTGCGGGGGCGGGTGGGCGCCGTGGGGCAGGCGATCGCCCCAGAGGTAGACTGGCACCGAGAGCTGGGGCTGGCCGAGGCCCGGCTGCTGTCAGAGTTTTACACCTGGCTGAAGCATGGCGCGTTGTTTGACCTGCGCCAGGAGTTGGCCCTACCCTCAAAGCCGGCCCAGCTCTCCGCTGAGCAGACCAAGACCGAGCTGTTTTTGACCTGCTCATCCCTCGACATCGCCCGGCTGCCCTGGGAGACCTGGGAGGTGGGTCAACACATGCAGATTGTGCGATCGCCCGCCCACATCCGGGCGGCCACCGCCGACCGCCGCTCGTTTCGGCGGGGCAAAGCCAGGGTGCTGGCCATTTTGGGCGATGAGACCGGGCTCAACTTTACCGGCGAGCGAACCGCGCTAAATAGCCAAAAAGCCATGCTGGATATTCACTACGTCGGCTGGCAGCCGGGGGAAGAAGCCGTCGCCCTGAAGCGGCGCATTTGCCAGGAAATTGCCGATCCGCTGGGGTGGGACGTGCTGTTTTTTGCCGGGCACAGCAACGAAGCGGCCCTGGTGGGGGGGCAGATCGCGATCGCCCCCAACAACGCCATCTCAATTAAAGAACTCAGCCCCTACCTACAGCAGGCCCAGCAGCACGGACTGCAATTTGCGCTGTTTAACTCGTGCAGCGGTCTGGATATTGCCAGTGGGTTAATTAACCTCGGTCTGAGCCAGGTGGCGGTAATGCGCGAGCCCGTTCACAACGACGTGGCCCAGATGTTTTTGGTCCAGCTCTTGCAGCGGCTGGCCCGCTACCAAAACGTGCAGGAGGCCCTAATCGGAGCCTGTCGGTTTCTCAAACTGGAGCAAAACCTGACCTATCCGTCGGCCTACTTAGTCCCCTCGCTGTTTCGCCATCCCGATTCGGTGCCCTACCAGGTACAGCCTGTGGGATGGCGGGCGATCGTACGCCAGTGGCGGCCCCGACGGCGAGAGGCGCTGGTCGTAGGCGCGATCGCCCTGCTCAGCCTGATTCCCCCTGTCCACTACTGGCTGATCGATCATCGGGTGCTGGCCCAGGCCATCTATCGGGACAGTACAGGGCAGATAGCGAAACCCTCCCAGCCTCCGGTGGTGCTGGTGCAGATCGATCCAGACACGTTTTCCCGCTGGGGCGCCACAGACTTTAAACCCATCAACCGCGCCCTCCTCGCCGATCTGATCAACCGCCTGGTCGAGCAGCAGGCCACCGTCATCGGGGTGGACTACCTGCTCGACCTGCCTCAGCCCGCCAACGACCCGGCGCTAAACCAGGCTGTTCGCCGCGCCGTGGCGCAAAACCAGACCTGGCCAGTGTTTATTACCAGCAAAAACCCCCACGGTAGCTGGAGCCACATCTATGGGCAGGCCGCCAATCCTGACTGGGTATTGCAGGGGGATGCCTGGCTGCCTTTTTGGCGGTTGCCCACCCGGCAGCCCCCCATCAACTACGGCACTCCCTTTAGCTACCAACTGGCCACGGCCCAGCGGCTGAGCCAGCCAGCGGGTGACCAAAGCCCCGGCATTCCCCGCCCTGGGGAACGCCCTGAACCGCTTCAAAACCAGGTGCAGCTCTATCTCAGCGACCACGACCTGGGCCTGCCGTCCTGGGTTACCCCCCATCCCCTGGCCCAACTGTCTGGCTACCTGGGGCAAACCTGGCTGCAACCCCTGCTGGATTTCTCAATTCCCCCCCAGCAGGTCTACCAGACCGTGCCCGCCTGGCAGCTGCTTGAGGCCCCCCAGGCCGCCCTGGGCCGCCAGCCGCTAAAGAACCGCGTGGTCATCATTGCCCCCGGCGGCTACGATGCCGCTGGGATTGCCCAAAACGGCGATGACAACCTGCCCCAGCCCCCGGCCATGGGGTACTGGCAACCGGAGGCCACCAGTTTTACGGGCGGAGAAGCCCACGCCTACGCGACGCACCACTGGCTGACCCACCGTCTGGTCATCCCCATCCCCGACCTGGCGATGGTTTTGGTGGCGGCACTGGCAGGCAAAGGCTTAGCCCTGTACTTGGCCCAGCGGCCCCGGCTAAACCCGCTCAAGTTTGGGGCTTTGCTGGCTGCCGTTACGATCGCCTACGGCCTCACCAGTTTGCAGCTCTACATCAGCGCTGCGGTCATGCTGCCCTGGCTGTGGCCTGCGCTGACAGTTTGGCTATACGCATTACCTTTACTTAAGGAGAAGACCTATGAACCGATTTAGCTGGATGGTGGCAGGCTCGCTGGCGGTGGCGATCGCCGCTACCGCCGGGCCGCCGTGGCCCTGGATGAGTGCGGCTCAGGCTCAGCGGGCCAGCGCCTATGAGCGCATTCGCGAGTTCTTGGGCCGCGATGCCGGGCACCAGGGCCGGGGGCGAGACAGCGGCTCGCGGGATGGCGGGTCGCTCTGCCTGGTGAACCCCGGCACCGACGAAACGGTGTGGACTGTGCAGCCGCTGGCGGTAGTCAAAGGCCCGGTAGAAAGCTTTGTGCTGAAGCCCCTGGGCGCAGAACATACTCCCCAGCCCACCCCGGTCAGGCCGAATGAATCTGGCGTGCAGGTGATCTACAGCGGCGCGCCCCTAGAGCCAGGGCAGTCCTACGAGTGGATTTTTTACCAGCGCAACCGCCTGCGAGAATTGGTTGAGCACGATATTCCGTTTCGGGTGATGGCCGCCGGGGATGGGCGCGATCGCATCACCACCGAGCTAGAGCAGCTAGATGCCGAGCTAGCCGCCGACGGAGCCAGCCAGGACGATAGGGCTGCCGCAAGGGCAAACTATTTCTTTGACCACGGCCTGCTTGCAGATAGTTTTCAGGCGATGTTCTCCGTGGAGTCGCCCTCTGAAAACCTGATCGCCGCCCGTGAGGCGGCCGTAGAAGACATTTGCAGCCAGGAGTTATCACCCTAGGCATTGGGTAGAGCCACCTAAACCCCTGATTGACTGACAAAAGTTCTGATGTAGGTTGGTGTTGAGCGAAGCAAAACCCAACACCAGTGACGGTTTTGTTGGGTTACGCTGGCGCTTCACCCAACCTACGGCAGCATAGGGGTTGCAAGGGTTTTGTCAGTCAGCCAGCCTAAACCCTCCGCCCATGGGCGAATCAGTCTTTCTCCCCCGGACCTATATACCGATGTCACCCCAAAATTGAGTGAGCCTTCTATGCGTTACTCTGCGAAGCAGCTTGGTTTGGCAGTTGCCACGGCGCTGATGGTGCCCGCCATTCAGCTGCCTGGGCTTGCGGCAACCCCTGGGGCAATCCGCCAGCCCGATCGCTGGTCAGCCAATCAGAATGCGGCTCGCGATATGGCTGTGGATGGGAAACCAGAAAAGTGGCTGTCGCCTGAAGCGATTCCTGCTGGGCCTGGGGTAAAGCCGATAGATATCCAACCTCGGCAGACTAAACAAGTCAATGGTGAAGCTGAACCGCTGCTACAGGTGGAGGGCGTATTAGAAGCGGGGGACTCAACTTTTTCGGCGGACAACAGCTTCTACGACACCTACACCTTTGAGGTTAACGCCGGGCAGGCGGTCATTATTACCCTGGAAAGCGCTGAGTTTGATACCTACCTGCTGCTAATAAATAGCCAGGGAGAGGCCCTTGCCCAAAATGACGACATCGGCAATGGCAACAGCAATTCTGCTGTTGCAGTTGTGCTGCCTGAAGCTGGCACGTATCGAGTATTGGCAGGTGCCTATGATGACACCCAACAGGGTGCTTACCGGCTGAGGGTAGTTTTAACTTCGCCCGATGACCCAGCGGTAAAAAAGTACAGGGCAGACGATTTAAACAGCCAGGGCTTGCGGCTGCTGAATACAGCCCATTACCCAGAAGCAGTGGATCGCTTTCAGCAGTCTTTAGCCATCTACCAGCAAGAGGCTGTTCGCGAAGCGTTTCCGGAGGAAAGTCGCTGGGGCGAAGCCACATCGCTCAACAATATTGGCACTGCTTACAATGACCTGGGGCAGCATGCAAAGGCATCGGAGTATTACGAGCAGTCTTTAGCCATTTACCGGGCGATCGCCGATCGCGGTGGTGAGGCCATATCGCTCAACAATATTGGCAATAACTATAGCGATTTAGGTCAGTACTCGAATGCACTGGAGTATTATCAGCAGTCGTTGGCCATTCGCCAGGAGCTAGACGATCGCCGTGGCGAAGCCACTTTGCTGAATAACATTGGCAGCGCCTATGGTGATTTAGGTCAGTACCCCGAAGCCCTAGACTATCACCAGCGATCGCTGGCGATTAGTCAATCTATTCATGATCGTAGCCTTGAAGCTAGCTCATTCAACAATATTGGCTTCGTTTATATTAGTTTAGGCCAGTATGACGAAGCCCTGAGGTATTACCAACAGTCGCTGGCAATTCTCCAAGAGGTTAATAACCGCAGTGGTGAAGCCGTTTCGCTAAATAACATTGGCAATGTCTATGATCGGTTAGGCGACTATCCAAAGGCGCTGGACTATTACCAACAGGCACTGGCCATTCGTCAAGACATAGGCGATCGCAATGGCGAAGGTGACTCGCTAAGTAATATTGGCATTATTTACGATAGGTCAGGTCAATATTCAGAAGCCTTGGACTATTACCAACGGTCGCTGGCGATTCGTCAAGAGATTGGCGATCGCAGAGGTGAAAGCAACTCGCTAAATAATGTTGGCTATATCTATGATCGCTTAGGCGACTACCCAAAGGCGCTGGACTATTATCAGCAGTCCCTGGCGATTAGCCAAGAAATAAGTGACCAAAGTGGTGAAGCGATCTCGCTGAACAATATTGGCGGCATCTATGACAGTTTAGGCGACTACCCAAAGGCGCTGGACTATTACCAACAGGCGCTAGCGATTCAGCAAAAAATAGGCGATCGCAGCGGCGAATCTACTACGCTAAATAATATTGGTTTTATTTACGGCAGGTTAGAGCAGCACGCAGAGGCGCTGAACTATTACCAACAGGCGCTGGCCATTCGTCGAGATATTGGCGATCGCAACGGTGAAGGGATTTCGCTAAACAATATTGGCTGGGCCTACAACAATCTAGGCCAATATTCGGAAGCACTGAGCTATTACCAACAGGCTTTGGTGATTCTGCAAGCTATCGGCGATCGCGCCACGGCGGCCACCTCCCTCAGCAATATTGGCGGCGTCCTTGCGTCTCAAAACCAACCCGAGCTGGCCATTGTCTTCTATAAACAATCTGTCAACGCCTTCGAAGCCATTCGCGGCAGCATTCGCGGTCTCGATACCGACCTCCAGACCTCCTACACCAACTCCATTGCGAAGACCTACCGCAACCTGGCCGACCTGCTGCTGCAACGCGATCGCGTGCTCGAAGCCCAGCGCGTGCTCGACCTGCTCAAAGTTCAGGAACTCGACGACTACCTGCAAGACGTGCGCGGCAATGCCCAAACCGCCAGTGGGGTTGAATACTGGCGACCGGAGCAGGACATTCTCGATCGCTATCAGTCGCTACAAGACAGCGCCATTGCCCTGGGCGCTGAACTGGCCGAACTCAACGCCAAAAAGAACGCGGGCCAAATTACTCCTGACGAAGAGCAGCGTCGCCTGCAATTAGCCGCCCTACAGAGTGACCTGGCCGGTCAGTTCAACGCCTTTGCCACCAGCGACGATGTTGAGCATCTGCTCAATCAGCTTGACCGCCAAACGCTGCGGCAAACCGTTGACCTAGAAGATCTCTCCGGATTGCGCAACAACCTGGCCGATCTCCATGCCGCCTTAATCTACCCGCTCATTCTAGACGACCGCATTGAGCTGGTAATTACCACGGCCAACACCGAGCCCCTGCGACGCACTGTCGAAGGGGTGGGGCGCAGCCAGCTCAACGCCACCATTACCGAGTTTCGCCAGGCCTTAGAAAACCCTCGCTCTGATGCGAAAACCCCGGCTCAGCAGCTCTACCAGTGGTTGATCCAACCCCTCGAAGCTGACCTGGCCGCTGCCGGCGTAGACACCCTGATTTACTCCCCCGATGGGGCGCTGCGCTACATTCCCCTGGGGGCACTTTACGATGGCGACCAGTGGCTAGCGCAGCGGTTTCGGATCAACAATATTACGGCCCGCTCTCTGCAAGAACTCACCGCCCAACCTCAGCCACAACCCCACGTTTTAGCCGGAGCCTTTGCCGATCGCGCTATTTCCTATTCAATAGACGGCATGACTTTTTCGGGGTTACCCTTTGCGGGGGAGGAAGTGCTCCAGGTTAGAACTGCCCTGCCCAGCACCACGACTCTCATCGATCGGGCGTTCAGCCTCCGGGAGGTGGTGGCCGACGTCGGGCGATTCAACATTCTGCATTTTGCCACCCATGCGGCCTTTCTCCCCGGCGATCCTAGCCAGTCATTTATTCTCTTCGGCAATGGCGACGCTCCCACCCTGAAGGATATCGAAATCTGGTATCTGTCCAATGTGGATTTAGTTGTGCTCAGCGCTTGTGATACGGGGTTGGGCGGCTTCGACAACAACGGTGAACAGATCTTGGGATTGGGCTACCAGTTCCAGGCCCGAGGCGCAAAAGCCGTTATTGCCTCCCTCTGGGAGGTCAATGACAACAGCACCCAGGTATTGATGACCGCCTTCTACACCGCTCTCCAGCAGGGCATGACCAAAACTGCGGCGCTGCAAGCTGCCCAGCAGGCCCTGATTGCCGACGACATGGGTATTGGCGGCGGCGATCGCGGCACCGTTGTGGTCGAAAATACCGAAACGCCCATGGCGCTGCAAGGCCGCCTGAGTCATCCTTACTACTGGGCACCGTTCATCCTGATTGGCAATGGATTGTAAGGTTGTTCAATGGGCATCCCAATGCCTTCGTGGGCTGAGCGGCATCTCCCAATGGGAAAAATCCGCAGAGGTTTGCCCATGGGCGAATAAGTCTTTCTCCCCCAGACCTATATGCTGATGTCACCTCGAAATTTGGGCGAACCTTCCATGGGCTACTCTACAAAGCTATTCAGCCTCGCTGTGCTTGCGGCTCTGATGGTGCCATTTGCTCAAAAACCGGGTTTTTCAAAAGACATTCAGTTCCTCCCCCAGCCGGAGAATCAGGCTTCAGGAGTCTCGCAAGTACCTCGATTTCTCCCCCAATCATCAACCCCGGTGATGCTGGCCCAGAATGATAGCGCAACCGACCGTAAAGTCGAAGCAGATCAGTTGTTGCAGCAAGGCCTTGAGCAATACCAGTACAGCCAGTTTCAGGAGGCATTACAGTCTTGGGAGCAGGCTTTGGAAACCTATCGGCAGCTTGGCGATCACCAGGGGGAAGAAGCTGATTTGGGCAATCTGGGCCTTCTCTATAATTCCCTGGGGCAGTATGAGCGTAGTATTGACTTCCTTCAACAAGCTTTAGCGATTGCCCGTGATCTCGGCGATAGCCAGGGGGAAGAAGCTGATTTGGGCAACCTGGGCCTTCTCTATAATTCCCTGGATCAATATGAGCGGGGTATTGACTTTCTTCAGCAAGCTTTAGCGATTGCCCGCAAGATCGGCGACCGCCAGGGAGAGGCCAATTCCTTAGGTAATCTGGGTCTTGCCTATGGTTCTCTGGGGCAGTATGAGCAGGGCATTGACTTTCTTCAGCAAGCCTTAGCGATTGAGCACAAGATCGGCGATCAGCGGGGCGAAGCCAATTCCCTGGGGAACCTGGGCCTTGCCTATCGTTCTCTGGGACAGTATGAGCGGGGCATTAATCTCCTGCAACAAGCCTTAGCGATTGAGCATAAGATCGGCGACCGCCGGGGCGAAGCATCTGATTTAAGTACCCTCGGCAATACCTACGTTTCCCTGGGTCAGTATAATCCGGCTATTAACTCCCACCAGCAAGCGTTAACCATCCATCGCGAAATTGGCGACCGTCAGGGCGAAGCCGATTCTCTGGGCAACCTGGGCGTTGCATATTATTCCCTGGGTCGGTATGAGCAGGCCATTGACTTCCTTCAGCAAGCTTTAACGATTGACCAGGAACTCGGCGACCGGCAAGGCGAAGCCAACTCCCTGGGAGATCTGGGCCTTGCCTATAGTTCTCTGGGTCAGTATAAGCAGGCCATTGACTTCCATCAGCAGGCATTGGCAATTGACCGCGAGATCAGCTACCGCCAAGGCGAAGCAGCTGACTTGGGCAACCTGGGCCTTGCCTACGATTCTCAGGGTCGGTATGGGCAGGCCATTGACTTCTATCAGCAAGCCTTAGCGATTGACCGCGAGATCGGTGATCTCCAGGGGCAGGCCACCGATCTCGAAAATCAAGGTGTTGCCCTCGGCAAAATAGGGCAGTTTTCTCAAGCAGAATCGTTGCTGCGCCAGTCTATTAATGTCTATGAGTCTCTCCGCACCGATTTGCCTGATAATCAGCTCATTTCCATCGCTGACACTCAAGCAACTGCCTATGCCGAACTGCAAAGCGCCTTAATGGCCCAAGGCAAAACCAATGAGTCCCTCGCTACTTCCGAACGAGGCCGTGCCCGCGCTTTTGTCTGGCAACTCGCTAAGCGTATTACTGCTGGAGACCCCCAGGCTACGCAATTGGCGAAAACGCTGGCCCATCCTCCTGGTGTTAGTGAAATCCAGCAGATTGCCTGCGATACTCACACCACCCTGGTCACCTACTCACTGTTCTCTGACCAGGCGCTATATATCTGGGTGGTATCCCCCTCTGGCGACATCCAGTTTCGCGTTGTCAACTTCAAGGACGCTGATAACCCCGATGTTTCCATCAACCCAATCGTCGCACTCAGCGATGGCCCGCTCTACCGGGGTCGCCCGGACAACTCAGAGCTGACAACTCTGGTCTCTGACCTCAGAGCGACGATCGCTATCGAATCGACTAATCGCCCCGACCAGCTCAAAGCTTTATATCAAACGCTGATTGCCCCGATCGCAGATTTACTCCCGACCGACCCTGCTGCCAGAGTAGCCTTTATTCCCCAGGGCAACCTGTTTCTGGTACCCTTTGCCGCCCTGCAAGCCCCAGACGGCACCTACCTGATCCAGAACCATACGATTTTGACGGCCCCCTCAATTCAGGTCTTTGGCTTGGCGAGTCAGGCGGCAGCCTCGCGATCGCCGCTAACCCTGAGTGCTGGGCAAGATCTGATTGTGGGGGATCCGACCATGCCTACGGTGGAGATACCCGACAGTCATGGCAGCTTTACTCAAACGCAACTTCCAGACTTGCCTGGTGCCAAGGCTGAAGCCGAAGCCATCGGCCAGTTTCTGCATGCCCCCGTACTGGTGGGCGATCAGGCTAGCGAAGCCCGCGTCAAGCAGCAAATCACCTCGGCCCAACTGATCCACCTAGCCACCCACGGTCTGCTCGACTACGGTGATCCCCAAGCCTACGGCAGCCTCGACCTGCCAGGAGCGATCGCTCTAGCTCCTAGCGGGGGAGAAGATGGGCTGCTGACTTCGGCTGAAATTCTGTCGCTACCATTGCAGGCCAAACTGGCGGTACTGAGTGCCTGTGATACCGGGCGAGGGCGGATCACGAGCGATGGCGTGGTGGGGCTATCGCGATCGCTGATTACAGCGGGGGTGCCGAGTGTGGTGGTGTCCTTATGGTCTGTCAACGACGCCTCGACCCAGGCCTTGATGACCGAATTTTACCGTCAACTCGACCAGGGGCAGGACAACGCCCAAGCTCTGCGACAGGGGATGTTAACCACGATGCGGCAGTATCCCGACCCTCGGAACTGGGCTGCGTTTACGCTGATAGGTGCGGCTGAGTAGCGATCGCGCCTCATCGGCCACCTGAACGCCGAGTGAAAAGCCTGTTGCCTCCAGATATAAATGCCGATGTAGTCAGTTACCAGATGCAGCAGGCTGGAGCTGAGACAATGCCTGTTGGAAAGGCGACTGGTCGAGACAGCTACGATAACCTCAAGGCGGCTTGTGCCTTCTAGGGAATTTGAACTGCGATCGCCCGTGATGCTGCAATGAAACCCTAGCCTTGGGCGTGTCATCAATTTTGACTAAAATCCTTATCCCATAGGTATTGCCACGCCCAACCCCAAAAAACAGGCTAGGAGCTGTAACTGCTGATTCTTAGGCCATTGGCGATTAATTGATGGACAGCCTCTAGGGCGCTAGCCCGCACCAGCGCTGGGGTTGGGGACAATTTCAACAATGGTTGAGAAGGCCGCGATCGCGCCCGCATCCACCGCTGCATCGCTCTGGCTAACCCCAACCGCCTCGCCTGTCGCACCACGGCTCCGCGACAGGCTATCGATATCGCCCAGCAGGTGACTAATCAGCTCCAGCGGATTGCCCTCATCAAACCCCACTGGCCCCCGCACACCTCGGCTAGGGTCTTCGGCGATCGCCTTTAGGGCTTGCAGCAACCTCCGCAGGGGGCTCTGGCTCACGATGGTAATGATCTCAAGCAGACCGACATCGGCAAACCGCAGCCGAATGTGGTCCTCTGGGCGGGGCACGGTGAGGCTGCCTTTGCCTGCTACTAGCGCCGCCTCATCGGGGGAGTCAAACCGGGCCGGGTGCAGCACAATGATTTTTCCGGCGCTGTCAATGGCCAGCGCACTGAGGT
The DNA here is from genome assembly GCF_000309385.1 of Nodosilinea nodulosa PCC 7104. Lineage (GTDB taxonomy): Bacteria > Cyanobacteriota > Cyanobacteriia > Phormidesmidales > Phormidesmidaceae > Nodosilinea > Nodosilinea nodulosa. Next base: position 322,681 of record NZ_JH976538.1, on the reverse strand, counting down.
AGACTCCATTGGGCTCGGCATTTTGAATGGTGATCTGAAACACCTCATCTGCCTGGTAGGCGTAGCTAGTGGCCGCCTGGGGCTGCGATCGCTCCATTTGGCTGCCCCGGCTGACTAGAGCCGCCACTGGCCCCCGCCCGCTAGTGGTAAAAATTTCGCCGCTGACCCGCAGGTCAGACGCTATCCCGGTCAGGCTTTGCAGGGTGCGAATCACGAGCAGGCGTCTCAGCTGCTGCTCCAAACGGTTGACCGCCGCTGCCCCCGACTCATTGACTGGCCCAGCCGTGTTGGGCAAAAAACTGGTCAGATCGTCTGAAAAGAGGGCGATCGCCCCGAGGGGCGGCAGCGCCACCATCGGCGCAGGCGATCGCAGCTGGCTAAGAATCTCCTCGGTGGTGCGGGCCAGCACAAACTCCAGGTTTGACTGCTGATCCACCGGCAGTATGGTGATCAGGCGCTGCGTCTGGCCGCCCCCCGCAGGTTGCAGCACGGTTTCCAGGGCGGTTTCCGCCGTGGCCTGCTCCGCCGCCAGGGTCGGGTCTACCCCAATGCGCAGAGTCGGGGTGGGAATGGCGAGCAGTTTTTCCCTCAGCAGCATTCCCGGTGCGATCGCCGTGGCTGACGGGCTAGAAACTTTGCCATAGGCCAACAGCCCGCTGCGCCGTTCGACCACAATTTCGCCTGGCCCCGTATGGGGGGCCACCAGGGTATAAACCGTGCCCGGTCGGACGGTTTCTAGGTTTTGGTAAGCAACTCCCCCCAGCCAAAGCTCTACCTGGTCGCCCGTTACGCGGTTCACTACGGCGTCGGCAAAGGGCGTCATTGCGTCTAGGAAGTAAAACGGCTGGGCCAGGTTATGGGTGTTGGCAGCCTCTTCAAAAATGGGCACCTGTTCTTCGCGGCGGTTTCGCGCCACCGCCGCCCGCGTACTGCGAATTAGATCGATCTTGACGCTGCTGGCTGCTGCTGCTGCCGGAAGCTGCCACAGATAGCTAGTCAAGAGGTAGGTAAAGGTTCCGGCCACTTGATTGTCGTCATAGGGCAGCTCGTAGGCCTTTTGATCGCAGCTGGCAGAGCCCAGGGCCACCCCTTTGGCAATACCCTGCGATCGCCGCCGCTGAAACTCTGCCTCATCTAGCTTCAGCTCCTGCATCCAGCGCCGCTGATTTTCCAGTTCCTCAGCGCTGGGCACCAGGCTAATGCCGCCTCTACCTGACTGCCGCGAGCTGGTGGCCGAGCGCACTCGGGCATTCCCGCGAGTGCCCGCCCCCGAGAAACAGCTGTCGAGCACAAGCGTAATATTGTCGGTGTTGATGCGCTCCGTCAGCAAATACAGGCTGCGCCCCATAATGTCTGGGACGATAATATTAGAAGCCTTGTCAGTACCAAGTTCAATATCTCGGGGCACAAGGGTACCGTTGAGCCCAGCCTCATAGTCTTGACCGCACTGCGCCACCCGAATGGGGTTGGGGTCTGTGACCAAAGACCCGTGCCCCGAATAGTGAAACACCACGACATCGCCGGGTTTGGCCTGCCGAATCAAGTGCTCCTCAAAGGCCTGCAAAATGTTGGCGCGAGTCGGTATCAGGTCTGAGTCATCCGTCACCCTGAGCACATCTTTGGGGTCAAACCCAAAGCGATTGACCAGTAGCTGGTACTGCATCTCGATGTCGTTGAGGCACCCAGACAGGTCAGCGACATAGTCGTCAGGATACTGGTTGATGCCGACCAGCAGCGCTAGCTTGCGAGGCGTACCCTGGGCCAGGGCCTTGCCGTAGCGGTTTGCCTGCCGCAAAAAGTTAGTCTGACTGAGACCTATGGCAGACAGGGCCGAGGCAGAAAGCTGCAAGAAATGGCGACGTTTCATAGTGGGTACAGTGAGCGGCTCCTACTCCATCAAATCTCAGTTTGAGGACTGTCGAATAAAGCTAACAATCGGGTCAATTTTGACCCCATAGTTGACGATACCAGCGCGCACGGTAGCCCCGGTGCTGACCACAGTGCCCTCTTCAAACCGCTCGGCTACATTGAGGGCGACAATGCGAAACTCCCCGTTAATAACCGCCAGCATTGGCCCACCCGAGGAGCCGCCATAGGTGTCGCAGTCGTGAATCAAGTTGCCCTGGGCTTCGCCGAGAATACTGCAACCGTCGTGGACCCCCGCCGTTTCGGCCGGAGCATTTTCAGGAAAGTCGCCGGAGTAGCCCGCCAAAATGATCTGCCCCTGATAATTGTCCAGCAGCTCTGCCACCGGCAATTGAGTCCAGGCCAGGGTGCCGTACTTGTTGCCCAAGGGGCGATCGAGCCTGACGAAGGCCCAGTCGTTGGGCTGAAGAGCGGCATCGCTATTGCTGAAATCGGTGCCGTAGAGCACGTCGACCACCGCAGCTACGTCGGCATCATCGCTGACGCGACCGTTGATCAGGTTGGGTTCGAAAGTTATATCGGCTTTGACCCGATGAGTTTCGGCATCGATTACACAGTGGGCATTGGTCAACACCACGTCTGGCGCCACCAGGCTACCGGTGCAGATGGAGATGGTGCTGTCGCCCTCGGGGCTTTGCAAGCGGCCAATGGCAGACCAGGGATAGCTGGTACTCGTCATGGCTACCCGATCGTCGCTGAGGCCAATGGTGCCCCGACTGCCCTCAGCAGGATTGCGCGACTGGCTTAGCCCCTCGGGGACAATGGGCCGGGGATTGGGGGTCAGGCCAAAGGCAACGACTTTTGCAGCGGCGGTTTGCTGCACCTGACTTAGGGATTGGGCGACGATGGACTGGGCCTGAGCCGACAGATTAGCCATTGTGCCCAGGGCGAGCAGAGCCACCCCGGAGCCTGCCAGGGCCACCCGGGCCTGGAGTGGAGAACTAGAAGGTTTCATGGCAACGATAAAGACCTGAAGGCGACAACACCATGACCTATATCTGACACCAGGGAACTCATTCAGCCAGACTCAGTGGAGAATTCAAGGACAGGTCAAAGGGGAACCCATTCGCGTGACTGAAGCCCAAAATATTTAAGAACATGACTTGGCGGCATCCGAGAGATGCGGCAGATTGCGAATAGGATCTCCGTGAACGCCGATGAGAACCGCAGATTGCGCTGCAAGTTTTCTAGAGCCTGGCTGACATCGACAAATTTTATTTAAGGCAGCCACATCCAAACTTGTTCTTGCGGCCACCGCAATAGAGTTGCTGATGGCCTAGAGTCAAAAAAATTGAGGGTCTGAAGGAGTGAAGCCATGAAATCAAGCTTGGCCAAATACCCCCAGTCAACAGCGCTGAATTTTACCCCCTACCGCCCCCACATCATCTTTAGCGCAATCATCAGCATGGCCCCACCAAATATTCTTTCCAAAACTATGCTTGACATATGGGCCGCAAGTTTTGCACCGCCCAGACTACCAAATAAAAACCCCAGGCAAATAAAGGCCGCAATCTTTACGTCTACATAGCCTTCTTTATAATAGGCCCAAGTGCCCAATAGCCCAATGGGGGGAACCAGGAGGGCCAGCGTAGTTCCCTGGGCTTCATGCTGAGACAATCCAAACAAAAAGACCAGCGTGGGCACAATAATGACTCCACCACCAATGCCAATTAAACCACTGATAAATCCTGCCAAAAGACCGAGTGCTATGTAGAGCAGTATGGTGTTCATGGGTATTCCTAAAATCTCAAACTGTTACCAAAGAGCATGGCTAATTAGCCCACAGACTAACAGGCTGCTGAATGATTAACGCCTCAGTCTGCACTCACTCTACCCCAAACAGCCAAACACAGAAAATGCTGCCGCTAAGATTGTAGTCTTGGCGACAGCACTGAGTTGCGATCTGTACCCAGATAGATGAGTTGTTGATCAGAGCGCTCCGGTTCTGATGGCAAATGATGCCATTTGGAGGCAGTAGTGACTTCGTTGGAAGCCTTTCACTGCCTGACGATTGTAACTAGATAGCCCATCTCACCTGCCCGTGGGAGAGCGATCGCAGGATATTGACAATATCTCGAAGCTGGTGCTCTCGGCGTTGTCAACAAACGCCGACTATCTTGGGGGCGTCTGGATTCTGCTGCTGCGCCACTCAACCTGCGGGATATAACTGCTTTTCAAACTTTTCAAAGTTGTGTCAGTCGACCAGGCTGGAGGGAATTAAATGCCAGCGGCCTGAACGATAATTGTGTGAGTCATAGCCCTATCGGCTTTTCCAGGTTGATAGGCCATTAAAACGTAATTGCCTGGCTCTAACGTGTGAATGATCGCTTCGTTGCCGTTTGCTGGCATAGGACTGTTTATTAGCTGGCCCACCTGTTTGACCGCTGCATTAGCTGTATCTACCTTTCCCTCTTTGATCGGAATTTGGTTGGTCGGCAGATCGGTTTTTAGTAGAACCACGTCTAGCGGCCCGCCACTGCTGTTGCGAATATCCAGGCTGATCAGGCCAGCATCGACCCTGTCGTGGTCTAGCATGAGTTTGCTATTTGAAAGTTGAACGTCAATGGTATTGACGGTTTCAGGCTTTTCAGCGGCGAGAGGTTTGGCCATGGATTTTGCGGTGTCATGGGTCGCTGAGCCGGGTTGACTCGCCATTTTGTTGTGGGCTGACGCAGCTTTTCCTTGAAGGTTGGCAGGAGCACTACATCCGATCATTAAAAGCATTGAACCGGTTGCGATCGCAGCCAGAAACTTAGGGTTCATGCAGCTTCTCCTAGAGTGAACTCGTTGTGGCTAGAAGCATAGGAAACAGCTATGTCAATTTAATGTCAAACCTGTGGAATTTTGCCTGAAGTGAGGTAAAGTTCTATTTTTTGTGGCAAGAGTGGAGATCCCCCTCGATCCCCTTTAAAGAGAGGGACTTTTACCCTCCTTTTTAAGGGGGGGTAGGGGGGATCAGCAGGGGGCTAAAGCTATAGCAGATCACTCTTTAAACGCCCTCTCAGCCTTCGAGCACTAGAGATCTTGGGAAGCAGAATGGCAGGTATGTTTCAGTCATCGAGCATTGGCCTGCTCTGGCTCGACTGCATGGCAGGAGGCTTTGCTGGGCTAAGTTTGTGCTGAGATGTAGAAGTGCTGGCTCACTTCGTCCGATTGGTACTTTTCTGATTGACTGACAAAAGTTCTGATGTAGTTCGGATATAGGTTGGTGTTGAGCGAAGCGTTCGCGTAGCGTCTCCAGCGGGGAAACCCCAACAACAAACAGTAACGGTTTTGTTGGGCTACGCTGGCGCTTCACCCAACCTACGGCAGCATAAGGATTTCAAGGGTCTTGTCAGTCGACCAGGGTTCAGACATGTCTCCATAAGCGTTCAAACGCTTGAATAGAAACATGGTGTCCGCAAATCGCCCCCAGACGCCATCATAAAAAAGTGATCACAAAAAAGTCATCCCACTGCCATGGATCTGCCGGATCGGTGCGCTATATCCATCAGTTGACCCTTTATTAAAAGCTATGGATGCATTTCCCTTGGCCCAGCCTGTAGCCCAGCGCCTGGATCGTCGCCTCTGGCAAAAATTTGTCAGTCTGGCCCAGCCCTACTGGTTTCCCCACAGTCGCGGCAGCACCGGCATCTTTTTGGGGCTACTGCTCCTGCTGATGATTTTTCTCACGGCGCTGCTGGGGCTGGGGGTGGTGCTGGCCAGCATGGCGGCTCACCACTGGCTGCCGACTCGGCTGGATGCCATGGCTCCGGGGCTATGGACAATCATACAGCGCATGGGATTGCCCTTTGCCGGGGTTCTGGGACTGGGGCTGGTGATCCCAGCGGGGGTGTTTGTGGCCCTGAGCAACCGCCTGCGGGGGCGGCTCATTCCCTGGGCTTTGCTGACGGTGCTGCTGCTGCTGTCGCTCTCGGTCAACGGCCTGAACGTGATTATCAGCTACGTGGGCCGCTTCTTTCAGACCGCCCTGGCGGACAAAGACGCGCCTACCTTTTGGCGGTTTTTGTTTATCTACGCCGGGGTGTTTGTGGTAGGTACGCCAATTGTGGTGTTCTACAGCTACGCCCAGGACAAGCTGGGCCTGCACTGGCGGCGCTGGCTTACCCACCAGTTCCTCGATCGCTACTTCAGCAACCGGGCCTACTACGCGATCGATCGCAACCCTGCGATCGACAACCCCGACCAGCGGATCAGCGAAGACGTGCGCTCCTTTACCCGCACCTCGCTATCGTTTCTGCTGATGGTGCTGGATTCGGTGATTTCGCTGATCGCGTTTACCGGCATTCTCTGGTCGATTTCCCACCTGCTGGTGGGGGTGCTGCTGGCCTACGCCACCCTGGGCACGGTGGGCACGGTGCTGCTGGGCCGCCGATTAATTCGCCTCAACTTTAACCAGCTGCGTCAGGAGGCCAACTTTCGCTACGGCCTGGTGCACGTGCGCGACAACGCCGAGTCGATCGCCTTTTACCAAGGCGAAGCGGAGGAATCGACCACCGTGCAAACCCGGCTGGGGCACGCGCTGGGCAACTTCAACCTGCTGATTGGCTGGCAGCGAAATCTGGGCTTTTTTACCACCGGCTACGGCTACTTTGTGGTGATTGTGCCCGCCCTGGTGGTGGCCCCCCGCTATTTTGCGGGCGAGCTGGATTTTGGCGGCATTTCCCAGGCCAGCTTTGCCTTTTCCCAGGTGCTGACGGCGCTGTCGATTGTTGTCGATCAGTTTGAATCGCTGAGCGCCTTTGCGGCCGGGGTCGATCGCCTAGATAGCTTCAAGACCGCGATGGCAACTCCCCCTGAGCGCCAGGAAGGCCATGGCCCCATCGAACGCCAGCTGGGCACGGCGATCGCCCTCAAAGACCTGACCCTGACGGTTCCTGGCAGGCCCAAAACGCTGATTCGAGACCTTTCGGTGGAGGTGGCCCAGGGGCAGGGGCTGCTGGTGATGGGGCCGAGCGGCTGCGGCAAAAGCTCGCTGCTGCGGGCGATCGCCGGGCTGTGGCACGAGGGCGAGGGCACCATTGTCGCCCCCACTACCGATCAGATCATGTTTCTGCCCCAGCGGCCCTACATGCCCTTGGGCAACCTGCGTCACCAGGTCTTCTACCCCTACCGCTGCGGCGAGGTGGCCGACCGCGATCTGCTGGAGGCCCTGGAGCAGGTCAACCTGGCCGACCTGCCCGAGCGGGTGGGCGGCTGGGAGGCCGATCTGGACTGGGTCGATGTGCTGTCGCTGGGCGAACAGCAGCGCCTCGCCTTTGCCCGCCTGCTGCTCACCCAGCCGCGCTACGCCATTTTAGATGAAGCCACCAGCGCTCTGGATGCCGACAACGAAGCCCGCCTCTACCAGCGCCTGCGCGACCAGGGCACGACCCTGATCAGCGTCGGTCACCGCACCAGCCTGAGCCAGTTCCACGACTGGCTGCTGCTGTTCGATGGCGAGGGCAACTGGGAGCGGCGATCGCTGGAGCAGGCCGTTGACCCGCCGCAAAATCCGCTGCCGTCAGCGGTGCAGTATTAATCTGGATTGATTTGAATTGATCTGGATTGGTCGGCGCGGGGTGCCGTCAACCACAGCCGCAGGCGTTAAAAGCCCAGCAGCCGCGCCCCCTGGTAGAAAACCAAGCTGGCCAGCCAGGCCAGGCCGAGGGACCAGCCCACCGCCAGCAGCACAAACTTCAGGTTTTTAGACTCGCTCTTGAGCACCGCCACCGTCGACAGGCAGGGCACGTACAGCAGCGTAAACAGCATAAAGCTGTAGGCCTGCACCCAGTCGAGCTGCTGGGCGAGGGCGGTAGCCAAATCGCCTTCCTGGGCGGTGCCGTAGATAACGGCCAGCCCCCCCAGCACCACTTCCTTGGCGATAAAGCCAAAAAACAGCGCTACGGTCAGCTGTGGGTTGATGCCCAGGGGGGCAAACAGGGGCTGCATCGCCTGCCCCAGCATCCCCGAAAGGGTTTGGGCGCTGGCCGGAGGCACGTTGGTGGGCAGGTTGTTCAGCAGCCAGATGGCAATCACGCCAAAAATAATGAAGCGCCGCGACCAAAACCAAAAATGCTTGACCTCGCACCAGGCGCGGTTGAACATTTGGCCCAGGGTCGGAAATCGGTAGGGGGGCAGCTCTAGCACCAGCGGCTCGTGACTGGGAAACTTGCCCTTAAACAGGGCAGCCGTCAGCAGCGCCGCCCCAAAGCTGAGCAGGTACAGGCTAAAGATTACCCTGGGCGCCTGGCTCGCGGTAAACAGCGCCGTGGACATAAACATAAACACGTTGAGCCGGGCCGAGCACAGCGAAAAGGGGATGATCAGCATCGACAGCATGCGCAGGCCGGGCGATCGCATCACCCGCGTGCCCAAAATCGCCGGGACGTTGCAGCCAAACCCCATCAGCGCCATCACAAAGGAGCGTCCGTCCAGCCCCAGGAGCTCCATCAGGCCGTCCATCAAAAAGGCCGATCGCGACAGGTAGCCGCTGTCCTCCACGATCGCCATAAACAGAAAGAACAGGAAAATGACGGGCAAAAACGCCGCCACGGTGCCGATGCCCTGGTACAGACCGTCGAGCAAAAAGCCCTGAAGAAACGGGGGCAGGGGCGCGGTAATGGGTTCTAGGGCAATGCTTCTAAACCAGGCCAGGGCATCGCCCAACCACCCCTGGAGCGGGGTGCCCAGGGCATAGATGGCCTGAAACACCAGGTACATGGCGGCAAAGAAAATCGGCATGCCCAGCACCGGATGCAGCAGAATGCGATCGAGCCGCGTGGTCCAGCGATCTGACAGCCTCAGGGGCATCTGGACGGTGCCGTCAAGGGCGCTCGCCAGCTCGGTGGCCAGCTCGGTATCGCTGAGCAGGTGGTCGTCTAGCCCCGTCACCGGTACCAGCGGGCGATTCTGCTGGAGCGCGGCGGTGATGGTGGCGATCGCCCCTGCATACCCACTGCCGTACTTGGCGCTGATCGGCTGCACCGGCAGACCCAGGCGCTGGGAGAGCAAATCGGGCTCCACCTTGACCCCAAACCGCTGGGCCTCATCGGCCATGTTGAGCAGCAGCACCGCAGGCAGCCCCAAATGCTTGACCTGGAGGGGCAAAATCAGCTGTCGATCGATCTGGGTGGTATTGAGAATGATTAAAACTAAGTCCAGCGGAGCCTACTCCAGAAAGCGGCGCACCACCGCCTCGTCCTCGGAGAATCCGCGCAGGTCATAAATGCCCGGCAGATCGACGACCTCAACCTCTTCGTCCGCCAGCTTAACCGTCGCCATCATCAGATCGACGGTAATTCCTGGCCAGTTGCCAATGTGGGCCTTAGAGCCGGTTAGGCGGTTATAAAACGTCGATTTGCCCGTGTTGGGCATTCCCAGTACGGCAATTCGTCTCACGCCGCCTGACCGGTGGTGCTGATGGCGATCTGGCGGGCATCGCAGTGGCGCATCATCACCTCAGTCATGCCCACCCGCACGTGGAGCGGGCCTTTCAGCAGCCCGTGGCGCAGCACGTGAACCTCCTGCCCACAGCGCAGCCCCAGCGCCCCAAAGCGGTGCTGCAAACCAAGGTCGAAGGGCAGCGCCGCAATGGTGGCAGACTGGCCAGGTTTGAGATCGACAAGACAAGGATGGGTAAGCATAGGGTGACTCAATTGGGACATGCTGTGTTGAGACCTATTCTCAATAATAGACCACTTTACCGCACCCAGTCACCACTGAATAGTAATATCAAAGCCAAATTCCAAAAAACCGGCATGCAAACCGGGCATCCGCCCGGGCAAAGGGCCTGCCGGGCCAGAGGCGGGGAGGCAGTCAGGCTTTGGGCTGGGGTGCGATCGCAGAGCGGTTCCCCTAGTCTGCCCCCCAGCGAGCCGCTAGCGCCAGCCGCCCCGCTGGCCCAGGGAAAATCGTTGGCAGAAGGCCGCCTCAGCTCAGCCGCACCACGGCTGCATTATCCAGCAGCGTCTCTCCGGTGAGAATGTCTTCCACCGTAATGCGCAGCAGCCGATCGCGATCGACCCGAAACAGCACCCGCACGCGATCGCTGCCCGGAAACCCCGGCGGATTCAGCTGGGCAATGGTGCGCGCCCCCTCGCGATCGTTCAATGGCTGCACCGAGGCGGTGTCACCGCCCAGCTGGCGGGTGACCAGGCGGCCATTTTCGAAGTAGACCTCGGTTTGGGTGCTGGCCGCCCCCAGCTCGCCGATCACCAGCTCGATGCTGGGCTGCTTTTCCACCGAGGCACCGAGGGTTAGCTCCACTGGCGCAGCCATGGGGTAGGGCTGCCCCTGGGGCAAAATCGGGTGCCAGCCGTGGCGGTTGTGGCGGCGGTCCCAGTAGCGAATGCCGTAGCTGTGGTAGAGAAAGTCTTCGACCGCCAGGCCCTGGGCTATCTGCAGCGCGCCCTGGGCAACGGCCTCAAAGGGGCGATCGCACCTCACCTTGTCAGCCCCAAACCGCTCGGTCACCCACCGCTGCACCGCCGGAATCTGCGCCGTACCCCCCACCAGCAGCACCGCGTCGATCGCCCCCTGGTCTAGCCCCTGGCGCTGCCCCTGCTGGAGCACCTGGGCCAGCCCCTTCTCCAGGCGCTCAAAGAACTGGTTCTGGGCCAAAATCTGCTCAAACTGCTCGCGGCTCAGGGCCAGGTCGTAGGTGTCAAAGGTTTCGTCGTCAAAATAGGCTTCCGCCGCCTCGGTTTGATCCGAGAGGGCAATCTTCAGCCGCTCCGCCAGCCGCTGCACCACCGCCCCGCCGGAGATGCCCTGGGCCGCAAAGTGCTCCACCAGCCACTGGTCGATGTCGGCTCCGCCCAGGTTTTCGCCGGCCTTGGCCAGCACCCTCGCCACCTCGGGCTTTTGGGCGCTGGTCTGGGTGTCCCCCTGGCCGCGCCACTTGAGCAAAAAGCCCACCGGCTGCTTTTGCGCCGGGGCCACCAGCCGCACCAAAGACCAGTCCAGCGTGCCGCCGCCAAAATCTAGCACCAGCAGGGTTTGCTCCCCGGTCAGCCCGTAGCCCAGGGCGGCGGCGGTGGGCTCATCGAGCAGCCGCACCTCTTTGAAATCCAGCGAGGCGGCCACATCCCCCAGCCACAGGCGGTAGGTTTCAAAGCTGTCCACCGGCACCGTCAGCACCAGGCTGTCGTCTTCACCGGCGGCGGTGCGCGCCTGGGTCAGGAGCGATCGCAGAAACCATTCCCCCAGCTGCTCAAAGGAGAGCCCCTGGCCGTCGAGATCCGGCAAAAACCCCTGCAGCGGCGTGCCGATGCCCCGCTTGATGTTGGCGAAAAAGCGCGGATCGGTGGGCAGGTCGAGGCCGCGATCGCGCACCGCCTGGCCCACCACTACCCCATCGGCCTGGGGACGCTCTACGTATACCAGGCTGGGCACCAGGGGGGGCAGCGTGCCCAGGGCCAGGCTCAGCCCAGGCAAAGCAATTGTTTCAGGGCTATCAGATACAGGATTCCAGCGGGCAATGACGGTATTGCTGGTGCCAAAATCAACCGCTATGGCCATGGGTACAAATCAACAATGGTGCTACCCATCCTACCGGGAGTGCGTGTCACTCGGCAGCGGTTTTTCGTGCTCGGCTGTTGCCTGCTGGTTTTTTGTCCCTGGCCGAAACATGACAACCACCAGCGTAATCACCGTCAGCGGAATCACAAACATGAGCATGACCTGACTAAACAGACCCAGCCGATCGTGGTCTGCCGCTCGCAAAATCAGGTAGGTGATATAGGCCATGTAGTAGCCGCCAAACAGCAGCCCCTCCCAGCGAGAAATCACGTTGCCGGTTAGAAAAATAGGCAGGCAGGCCAGGGCCACCGCCAGCATTACCGGCAGGTCAAAGTGCAGTACCGATTCAGGAATGACAATCCCAGGCCCAGAGGTCAAAGCCGTTACGCCTAGCACCGTCAAAATATTAAAAATGTTGCTGCCGATCACATTCCCCACGGCAATGTCCCCTTCTCCGCGCAGCGTGGCTACTGCCGAGGTCGCCAGCTCGGGTAGAGAGGTGCCCGCAGCCACAATGGTCAAGCCGATCACCAGCTGGCTGACCCCCAACGCCTCAGCAATGCTCACGGCCCCCAGCACAAACAGCCGTGACCCCCCTACCAGCGTCACCAGGCCGAGGGCGATATAGGCCAGGTTGATGATCCAGGTCCAGCGGCCGATGGGGACAGAGCCGTACTCACGGTCATACTCCGACTGCACATTGACATTGGTTTCGCGGCGGCTCTGGTAGATCAAAAACAGCGTGTAAACCACCCCACCAATCAGCAAAATAATGCCGTCGCTGGGCTGCAACAGGCGATCGAGGGAAAACAGCAGCAGCAGCCCCGAAATGCCCACCATGATTGGTACGTCCAGGCGCACAAGCTGCTGCGCCACAGGCAACGGCGCCACCAAAGACGACAGACCTAAAATCACCAGCACATTGAAAATATTGCTGCCGATTACGTTGCCCAGGGCAATATCCCCCTGGCCTGCCAAGCTAGACTGCACACTCACCGCCATCTCCGGGGCGCTGGTGCCGTAGGCCACAATGGTGAGGCCAATAATGAGGGGCGAAATGCCCAGCAGTGCGGCTAGCCTTGATGCGCCCCGCACCAATGCTTCAGCGCCCACCAGCAACAGTGCTCCACCGGCAACTAGCGATAGGATGGCAACGGGCATACTTGCAAGCTCTCTCGGTAAACACTCTGATGAACTGGGTTAAGACAGGACTTACCCAGCACAAGGTCAATCTCTTTAGTATGTCTGATTCTGATCCATCCCTGTTAACAACCTCGACTCTGGCACCCTGGCGCAGCCCTCTGGCCCGGGCCCTGCACCGCAACCGCAGCCGCCCCTACAGCCGCTATTTTCAGCTCGCCACCGTCACCGCCGAGGGGCGACCCACCAACCGCACCGTGGTGTTTCGTGGCTGGCTGCCCGACACCAACACGCTCACGGTTGTCACCGACCAGCGCAGCGCCAAGGTCACCGATATCGCCACTCACCCCTGGGCCGAAGCCTGCTGGTACTTCACCCACACCCGCGAGCAGTTTCGCCTGGGTGGTCCCATTCAGGTGGTGGGCGCCGATGCGGCGCTGGGCGAAGCCCGCCAGCAGGCCTGGGAATCTCTCTCCGACAGCTCCCGCCAGCAGTTTTACTGGCCCCACCCCGCCCGGCCCCGTGCCCCTGAGGCCGACTTTTCACCCCAGGCCATTGGCGACATACCCCCGGCTGCATTTTGCCTGGTGCTGCTCACCCCCCACCAGGTTGATCACCTGGAGCTGCGCGGCAGCCCCCAAAACCGCACCCTCTACACCCGCCAGGCCGACGCTCCCTGGCAGATTCAAGCGGTGAACCCGTAGGTATGCTGCCCGGTTAAGCCATGCCGTCCGTCCCGCTTCGAGTCAAGAGGAGCCGCAGCCCCTGTGCTAACACCTCCCCAGGTTGACCTAGTGCCCCGCCGTGGGCACCTTGCGATTGCCCTTGCCGAGCAGCAGCAGCAGCGGTATGGTCACCAAAAAGACAATGCCCACCACCCAGAACAAATCCTCAAAGGCCAGCAGCATAGCCTGGGTGTCGAGGGTTTGACTCAGCAGGGCCAGGGCCTGCTGGTGGGCGGTGGTGGCATCGACGCCGCCGCGGTTTTGCATCGCCCCCATCAGAGTATTGAGCCGCTCCTGGGTCTGCGGGTCGTAGGCCGTAATATGTTCCGACAGCACCGCCCGGTGAAAGGTCTGGCGGCGGTCCAATATCGTGGCCAGCACCCCAATGCCGATGCTGCCCCCCAGCTGCCGGGTCAGGTTATAGAAGCCCGACCCGGCGGCGATATCGCCCTTGGGCAGCGGCCCCAGGGTGGCCAGACTGAGGGGCAAAAACATCATCACCACGCTGATGCCACGCCCCAGCATGGGCCAGAATAGGGCCTCTTCCCCGGTGTTGGGGTTGATGTCGGCCAGGCTAAACATCACGATCGCAATGAAGACACTGCCTCCGGCAATCAGCACCCGCGCGTCGATCTTGCCGGATACCTTGCCCATCACCACCATGGTCACCGCCGAGGCCAGCGCCCCCGGCATAATTAGCAGGCCGGTCTGCATAGCGGTAAAGTGCAGCACCGACTGAGCGTAGATGGGAATCACGAACAGCGTGCCGTACAGTCCCATGCCCAGCACTATCGAGTAAACGCTGCCCGCCGCCAGGGAGCGATGGCGCAGCACCCGCAGATCCACCGCTGGCTCGGCCACCTTCAGCTCTCGCCAGATGAACAGCAGCAGCCCCACGCTAGCGGTGATGGCGAGGGTGGTGATCAAACTCGACTCAAACCAGCCGTCGCGCTCGCCCTCTTCCAGAAAGGTTTGCAGGCTGCCCAGGGTAATTGCCAGCAGCCCAATTCCCCACCAGTCGACCTTGGGAATGGGGCGATCGGGGTGCAGCTCGTCGGCGGGCAAGAAAATCAGCGCCATCAGCACCGCAACCACGCCCACCGGCACGTTGATAAAGAAAATCCAGCGCCAGCCCAGGGTATCGGTGAGGTAGCCGCCCAGGGTGGGGCCGATCGCAGGTCCGGCAATCACCCCCACCCCAAATACTGCCTGGGCTACCCCCTGCTCTTCGGGCGGAAAGGTCTCAAACAAGATCGACTGGGCTTTGGCCAGCAGCCCGCCGCCCAGCAGCCCCTGGAGCACCCGCGACGCCACCAGCGCCGGCAGACTGCCCGCCAGCCCGCACAGCACCGAGGCCCCCACAAACCCCGCCAGCGAAAACACAAAGTAGCGCTTCTTGCCAAAGGCATCCCCCAGCCAGGCGGTGAGCGGAATGATGATCACATTGGCGATCGCGTACCCGGTAATCACCCAGCCAATCTCGCTAATTGTCGCACCCACGCTGGCCTGAATATCGGTCAGCGCCACGTTGACAATGCTGGTGTCGATCACCTCCAGCATGGCCCCCAGGGAGGCGGTCAGGGCGATCGCCCACTTCAGCCAGCCAGCGGGCATGGAGCGGTTGCGGGAACGCGACGATTTAGAAGTTGCTGAGGCCATGGTTTTGCTTCCTGATGATGGTGAGGTGATGAGGGTGATGGAGTTATGGCGTCATAACTCCATCACTCCCCACCCCTACTCCCCCTCCGTCTCCACGCTCACCGTCGCCGACAGCCCCGGTGCCAGCCAGCCCTCAAATCCACTCACGCTGGCGGGGTCGATACTAATTTTCACCGGCACCCGCTGCACTACCTTGGTGAAGTTGCCGGTGGCGTTGTCGGGCGGCAGCAGGGCAAACTGAGCCCCTGAAGCGGGCGAAAGGCTTTCCACATGGCCAGTGAAGGTGTGGCTGGGCAGGGCATCGACGGTGATTTCAACGGGTTCGCCGGGGCGCATGTCGGAAATCTGGGTTTCTTTGAAATTGGCGTCGACCCACAGGTCATTACCCACCACGGCCATCAGAGGCTGGCCGGGCTGCACCTGCTGCCCTTTCTCCACGGTTTTGTTGCCAATCACCCCCGCCGCCGGGGCCTGAATGGCGGTGTAGCTGAGCTGAAGCTGGGCCTGCTTGAGGTTGGCTTCGGCCTCGGCGATCTGGGCCTGGGCCGCTTCAAACTGGCTGCGGTTGACCGTCGTTTGCACGCCGCTGGCCTGGGCCTGCTGCAGGGCACCCCGGCTGGTCTGTAGCTGGGCCCGGGCTTTGGCCACGCCTTCCTGGGCCTGGGTCACCTTTGCCTGGGCCTGGCGCACCTGCTCCTGGGCCGACTGGCGCTGGGCCTGAGCCACTTCGTAGGCCTGTCTGGCCCCGTCGCGATCCTGGGCGGAGACGGCCCCCTGGGCGTAGAGCGACTGGTAGCGCTGGTAGTCGGTGGCGGCTTTTTGCAGGGTGGCTTCGGCCTGGGTCACGCCGGCCTGGGCCACGGGGACCCCGGCCCGGGCCGCCTCCAGGGCCGCCTGGGCATCGGCGATCGCCGCCGCTGCGCCCGTGATTCCGCCCTGGGCACTGGTGACATCAGCCTGGGCGCTGGTATCGGCCTGGGCAATGGAGGACTGGGCCGCCTGGGCCTGCTTTTGGGCCGCATTCAGGGCCGCCTGGGCCTGCTGCACCTTCACCTGGTAGTCGTGGGGGTCGAGCTGCACCAGCAGGTCGCCAGCTTCCACCCGCTGGTTGTCGTCCACCGCAATCTGCTCGACGGTGCCCGCCACCCGGCTGCTGATCTGGTAAACATGCCCCTGAAGCTGGGCATTGTCGGTCTCTTCGTGGGTGGAGGCGTAGGCCCACCAGCGACCGCCGAAGATGCCCCCGGCAATAAGTCCCGCCCCGGCCAGCACCAGCAGCGGCCAGCGGCGCTTCAGTGACTTGGTCGATTTGGCCTCCGTTGGCGTTGCGGTTTCTGGCGGAGATTCCACCGGGGAAGATTCTACCGGCGGAGATTCCACTGGGGGCAGCGTAGCCGGGCCGTTGCCCCGCTGGCCGTTCTGGCGATGGTCGGTGGTGATGTCTTGGGGAGCCATGGTTGCTGTCTGGTTATCTATAACTAAGGGTAGAGATGATTAGAGTGCGTAGTATTTAGGGGCATGAGGGTCGGGGCTTTAGATACCTTGGTGGCGGAGCCTCGCCTTAGCGTTATATGTACTAGGGGTGGGCCAGGTTTGCGATCGCGCGATCGACCACATCCGACACCAGCTTTTGCTCCGCTTCGGTAATGCCCGCAAAGGCTACCTCTCGCACCTCCAGGGCCAGGGGGGGCAGAACGGTCTCCAGCTCTCGACCCGTTTCGGTCAGCCAGATCCGCCAGATGCGGCGATCGTGGGGGTCGCGCTCGCGCCGCACCAGGTTGCGCTCCTCCATGCGATCGATAACCCCAGTCAGGGTGCCGCCCACCTGCTTCAGCTTTTCGCAAATGTGGGAGGTGGCCTGGCCGTCCTGCTCCCAGAGGCAGCACAGCACCACCCAGTGGAATGGGGTCAGGTCGTAGGGGTCGAGTTTCTCCTGAAACAGCCGACTCATCAGCTGCGCCATCAGACGAATCCGGTACCCTAGCCCGTGGGGAGCCCGCACTTCTTGCCAGTGGGGCAGCTCAGAAACCGACGGAATAGATACGCTATCAACCCGGGTGGAGGTTGCCATAGTATTGCTTGCTTTGAGCACTAAATAGTCTTGAGTACTAATAGTTAGTGTACAAAGCTTTTTAAAAAACGGCCCTCCCCAAAGGAGGAAATTTTCTAGGCCACCGGACCAAACAGAGTGCCCACAGCAATGGTAATGGCCATGGCCAGCGCCCCCAGCAGCGTTACCCGGGCCACGCCCACCGCCACCCTGGCCCCACCAGTGCGGGCCGCCAACCCTCCCAGCAGAGCCAAAAACACCAGCGAGCCGCCCGCCACCACCGGAATAAGCAGCGCTCCAGGACTCAGCACCACCAAAATTAGCGGCAGCGCCGCCCCGATCGCAAAGGTCGCCGCCGAGGCCAGCGCCGCCTGTCCGGGCCGGGCCTGGTGTATATCCGACAGCCCCAGCTCGTCGCGGGCGTGGGCCGACAGGGCATCGTGGGCCATGAGCTGGCGAGCCACCTGCTGGGCCAGGGCGGGTTCTAGCCCTCGGCCCACATAGATGGCCGCCAACTCCTCAGACTCCGCTCCGGCATCCTGAGCCAGCTCACGCCGCTCGCGCTCCAGATCGGCCCGCTCGGTATCAGCCTGGGAACTCACCGATACGTACTCCCCCGCCGCCATGGACATGGCCCCCGCCACCAGCCCTGAGATGCCCGCCACCAGCACGCCGCTGGTGGCGGTATGGGCCGCCGCCACTCCCACCACCAGGCTGGCGGTGGAAACAATGCCATCGTTGGCCCCCAGCACAGCCGCCCGCAGCCAGCCAATGCGGTCGGCGTAGTGGCGCTCTGAATGCCGTCGCGGTTTAGCCATAGCCTAAAATCCCTAGAGCCTAGAATCTTTGGGGCCTGAAACCTTTGAAACTTAAGGGGCAGACATGGGCCAGATAATCTCCGCCCCAATGGCCAATCTATGGGATTACTATCCCCATAGATTGGCCATGGAAAATTCCCCAATCCCACTCCCCCTAGCGCCGTTAGCTGACGCCGGTTAATGCACGATTATAGCTGTCGTCAACTGGGTTAGGACGCGGCTGGCTTGAGCACGCCTTCGATAGTGGCTCGTAAGCCGTCGGCATAGGGGAGGTGTTTGCGAACCCTGCTCTTCAACCAAACCCAGCATTGTTCAATGCGGTTGAGGTCGGGGAAATAGGGTGGGAGGTAAACAACCTGACAGCCAGCGGCTTCAACAGCTCAGTTACTACAGGTGAGCAGGGTGGCATCGGGATAGTTTGCAGTGGCCTGCTGTATCTGCGTGGGGCTGGAGCGACCGTAGGTGCTCAGCGCCTGCACGGCCTCGGGGGATGGCACCGCTTTGGCGATCTCTTGGCCCAGGTCGCTGACGTAAACGACCTGGGCAATGGTAATTTCTTGCTGTTCTTGCTGGGCGTAGAGGTCGGCGTACTGGTTGGCTAGCTGCTGCCACTGGGCCGGGGCGCAGTAGCTGCGATCGATGATTACCGTCACCGAGGGGCCAGCTAAAAGTTGGCGCAGCCCCAGGCCCAGGGCGGCAAAGGCGGCCCAGCCCAGGCCCAGGGTGAGAATGAGTCGTTGGTTGGGTTTACGCATGGGGCTTGGGGGCCAAACGACCTATAGATTAACCTGGAACAGGTCTTTGAACAGGGTTTGCACGTTGGCGGGGGTGCCCTGCTGCACGGTGGACTCGCGCAGGGATGCGATCGCCTGCAACTCTCCCTGGTCTACCTCGCCGTAGGCGATGGGGTAAAAGCGCACATCGCTGTAGCTCAAAATATCTTTAATTGCATCGAGGGTGTAGCCGCGATTCACTTCGCCGTCGGTGAGCAGCAGCAGGTAAAAGCGCCCGTTGGGGTCGGTTTCGGCCTTGGCCAGCAGGTCGGCCAAACCCACCATCATGCCGTCGTACATGGCCGTGGCGCCGTCGGCCTGGAGCCCATCGACGGTGGCCAAAAATTTCTGGTACTGAAGCTTATCAAAGGGAGCTAGGGGCAGGCGGCGGGTTGGCGTATCGGCAAAGGTGACGATGCTGACGTAGTTGCCGGAGTTAATCTGCCCGGCGGCCACCCGCAGGCCATCCTTGAGCGCCTGGAGCCGCTCCCCTTCCATGGAGCCGCTGGTGTCGATTACCAGCGCCATATAGACCGTGCGGCCCCCGTCTTTGCGCAGCTTCCAGTTGGACTGGGCGGCCAGCAGGGTTTCGCCATTGGGAAAGGGGGGCTTTTGCCCAGATTTCAGGTAGTCGGTTTCGATAAAGCCCTGCTGCTGGGCCAGGGTTTGCATTTCGGCGGACTTGGCAAAGGTGGCGAACTGTTTCAGGGCGGCCTGCTGCTGGGGGGTATTCCAGCTAAAGCCGACCAGGGGGTTGTTGTGGGGCACGCCAAAGGGCACAAACTCGGTGTCGCTAAAGCCGGGCACCTGGCGCAGGGCCAGGTAGTTTTGGTACTCCAGCGGAAACGCCTGGAGCTTGCTCTGGTCGCGCAGAAACAGCTCTTGCAGATCGAGGGTGGTGGGGGTGGTGATGAGCACCTGCTGCTGAAACTGGTCAAATACCGAGTTGACCTGGGGGGTTTGCAGCTCGGCCACGGTGAGCTGGCCGCCGTTTTGCTGGTGCCCCGCCGCCCGCCAGTAGAGGGTATAGAGCAAGTTGAGCGCGGTGGAGCTGCTGTAGGGGTTGGGGTAGGCGACGGTGATCTGGCCCGAGGCGATCGCATTTAGCAGTCCGTCAAAGCTGACGGTGCCATTCTCGGCCAGGCTGTCGTAGACCGATTTGGGCAGCACCCAGCCAGCGGTGTTGGGCACCAGGCGATCGGCCACCGGTACCGTCTTGACTCCCTGGCTCTGCACCATGGCCACCCAGAGATCGTTGGAGGGGCTGTAGCCCGCGGGCTGCGCCGCCCCTGCCGCCAGCAGACGAGCGGCGGTGCCCGAGGCCACCTGGCGCACTCCCACCTGAATCACCTCCCCAGAGGGCAGGGTTTCCTGGCGCTGGTTAAAGGCTTCGGCCACTTCCACCAGCCAGCGCTCGTTCTGGCGATCGGCGTTGGCTTTTTCGGAGGAACTGTAGATTTCGATGTAGGCCCCGCCGGGCTGAGCGCCCCCGCCAGGCTGGGCACCATAGAGGGGAAACGAGTTGACATCGGGCAGCGGATCTTCGATCTGGTCGGTGGTGTAGCGGCTGGCCACCTCGTCAGAAACAATGGCTTCTCCCACGCTGATTTTGGGCAGCACCGACTGCTCCAGGGCCTGCCGCGCACTCTCAGCCGAATCGACCGAGGCAACGCGATCGCTTGGGGTGCAGTTCCACAACAGCACGGCGCAGAGAGCGGCGAGGAAGAGGAAGAGGGGAAAGCGGCGCATGGTGGGAAGGGGAGTGGGGGGAGGTGGGGAGTGGGGGCGTAGGAGCGTGGGGGCGGGGGAGTAGGAGCGTGGGGGCGTAGGAGCGTGAGGGGTGGGGAAGTGGGGGAAGTGGGGGAGGGTTAGGGAGAGTCCTGGTTGGTTTGGAGGATGGTTTTGTTGGCCTCCACCAGGGTTTGCAGGCGCTGGGGCAGGGTGCTGTCGCCAGCGTTGTCCAGGCTGGAGAGGGCGGTCTGGTCTTGCAGCTGCTGGAGCTGAGCGTGGGTGGTCTGGAGGCGATCGCTGCTGGCCTCTAGCCGCTGCTGGGCCATTTGCCGATAGGCGGGGGTTTCGATCTGGTCGATCACCGCCAGGCCGTCGGCGACCTGGCCCGAGAGGTCAAGCACGGTGTGCATCGCTTCGAGCAGTTCGACCTGGAGCAGCGGATCGCGACCGTAAATGCGAGCCGCAAACTGCTGAGATTCTGTCGCCCAGGCCTCGACCTGCCGCCAGGTTTTTTGGGCCTTGGTCGGCACCCGCTGCCCCAGGGTACCCAGCTGGAGCGCAAAGGTTTGGGCATCGAGCAGGTCGCTGCCGCTGGCCTCAAATTCAGTTGGGCGACAGCCCACGGCCCAGCTGCCCACCATCGCCGCAGCGACCCCAGCTCCGGCCAAACCCGCCACCGGCTTTGGCCCCACCAGGGCTAGGAACAGGCCGTAGCCCAGAGCCGTACCTCCCAGCAGCAGATAGGTCTGGGGCTGGCTCCAAAAGGTCGATCGGCGCATGCCCATAGCTCAGCAAATATCGATGAATATCTCTATAGCGCTACTGTAGCCTACGGCACGATCAGGGTACTACCCAGGGCAATAATGGCATCGGAAACCTGGGCCTCACCGGCACTGGTGGCTGCTACCAGCAGCAGAAAGACCTCCGCCCCGTGCTGGCGGGCAAAAATTTTGCCGGTAATCGGCTGAGGTGGCGCTGCCCCCTGGCTCAGGCGTCCGGTCCAGTTAACCCTGATGCCGCCGCCGGGGATCGGCTGCACATCTCCGGCCACAAACCCTTCTCCGTCTCCAAAGGTGCGCTCAGCCGCCGCGACCATCGCGGCTTCCGGCGTGCTGGCGGCCAGCAGGGGCGCCACCGCCACGGTGTAGGCCAGGCTGCCGTCGGCAGCCTGAAACAGAGGATTGCCGCCGACTGAGCTAACGCTGTAACCATCTATGATCCCAACTTGAAACCGGCCCTGAGGGTCTTCAAAGCTGCCGCTGACCATGGGCAGGGCCGGGGCCAAGGCGGGCGGGGGAGCATTGCCCTGGGCCAGCGGCGCGATCGCCCCTCCACTGCCAACCGCTGCTTTCCCAGGTATGCCCTGGGTCAACAGAAGGCTCACCACCAGGGCGATCGCCCCCAGCAGCCAGACCCGAAACCACCGCATTGTCTGCCCCATGCTGCAATCCTCTCTACTTAACCGCCAAGCATAGCAACTCTGCTGGCAGCGCACTTCCCCGCTCAAAGAAGTTAACCTTGGCCATTCCGTACTACTTCACTTTCCTACGCCCCGAAGTACGCCTCCACGCAGCGCACAAACATCTCGACCCCAAGCCCCAGGGCGGTTTCGTCGAAGTCAAAGCGGGGGTGGTGGTGGGGGTAGGCCAGGGCCTTGTCGGCATTGGCGGAGCCCAGAAAGAAATAGCACCCCGGCACGGCCTGCAAAAAGAAGGCCATGTCTTCGCCGCCCATGGTGTGGCAGTCGGGCACCACGCCGGCGGGGGTTTCCACCACCGCCAGGGCCACCGATCGCACCAAATCCGCCATCCCCGCATCATTGACTACCGGCGGATACCAGGCGTCGTAGCGAAAGGTGTAGCTGGCGCCGTGGCTCTGGCAAATGCCCGCAATGATTTGCTCCAGGCGGGGGGCAAAATAGTCGGCGTAGACGGGGTCAAAGTAGCGTACGGTGCCGCTAAAGTCCGCCGTATCGGCGATCACGTTGTGGGTTCTGCCCGCGTGGAACTGACCCACCGTTACCACTGCCGCCTTGGTGGGGTCGATATTGCGCGCCACGATCGTTTGCAGGGCGTTGACAATCTGTGCCCCCACCACAATGGAGTCAACCGTTTGGTGGGGCAGCGCCCCGTGGCCCCCCTTGCCCTGCACCGTGCAGCTAAACGACTCTGTGGCCGCCATTAGCGGGCCGCTGCGAACACCCACCGTGCCCAGGGGCAGATTGTTCCACAGGTGGAGGCCAACCATGGCGTCTACGTCGGGGTTGGTGAGCACCCCGGCCTCGATCATGGGCTTGGCGCCCCCCGGCCCTTCTTCAGCGGGCTGGAAGATGATTTTGACGGTGCCCGCAAAGCTGTCGCGGTGGTGGGCTAGGTAGTAGGCGGTGCCGAGGGCGATCGCCACGTGACCATCGTGGCCGCAGGCGTGCATCAGCCCGTCGTGCTGCGAGCAGTAGGGCACCTGGTTTTCCTCTTGAATCGGCAGGGCATCCATATCGGCGCGAATGCCCAGCACCGGACCCGATCGCGTGCCCTCAATTACCGCTGCCACGCCGGTTTTGGCAATGTTGCGCCGATGCTCAATGCCCCACTCGGTGAGGCGATCGCAGATAAAGTCGGCGGTCAGCCATTCTTTAAACCCCAGCTCGGGTTTTTGGTGCAGGCTGCGCCGCCAGGTGACTAGCTGCTCTTGCAGCGCTTGAATCGCCGGGCGAATGCGATCGCGGTTGACGGGCAGCGGCGGAGCAGTGGTGGCAAACATAGCGCAATGACTGGAGAAATGGGCTGAAGCAAACCTCCCCCGTGGGTAGAGGTACCAATACCAGCATAAACTAGCCGCCCCTGGATCCTTGCCTGCCCGAGACTCAGCCCAGCATTTGCAGTTTAATAGAGGTGTTCAATCCCCACCTATCGATCAAGTTTATGACCCTCCAGGAACTACAGGATCAGGCCCTTCAACTTTCCGTTGAGGCTCGCTGGCAACTCGTGCAGGCGGTTCTAGACTCGCTGCAAAAAGAGACCCACTGCGCCCTCATGGAACCTGATCCCGCCTTTCCAGACATCGCCTTTCGCTCCGATGCCGAAAACAGCTGGGTACCCGTCATTCACGGCACCAGCATCCATGTCAGAACCGTTGTGATGGCCGCGATCGAGTGGGAATGGTCGGCAGAGCAAATCGCTGAAGAGTACGGTCTTTCAAAGGCTCAGGTAGATGCAGCCCTGGTGTTTTACAACGCCCACAGCCACGAGGTCAACGGCGCTGCCCCGGAGCATTTGCCCAAAACCCTGCCGGAGAACCCGCCCGAAAAAGCCCTTGAAAAAGCTCCCGAAAAGGCGATCGAGTCGGCAAAGCCCTAGGCCTCACGCTGTTCCCTGCTATAGATACCTCAAGATCGGATAAGCGCTAGACTGTCAATAACACAGTTATGAAAGTTAACAAATGCTTCCCGATTTGATTGGCGCAACCCGAGACTACTGGCGCAAGCTGGATGAGGTCGAAGCCGCCTACCGCCGCAACGAACTCACCGCTAAAGAGGTGGATGCCAGGGTTAAAGCGCTGATGGCAGAGCTGGGCCAAACCCGACGGCAGCTGTTGAGAGATAGTTGGGCGATCGCCCAAACCTTTGTCAGTCAGCAGGGCGAGGCGCTAGCGGGCGTAGCGGCACTGGGCGTGTTGGCCTATGTGTGGCTGGTAATAAATGGGCAGGCTTAGCAGGCTTTATCGATAACCCTTGAATCTTGTCGGGCACAGCGAAAGGCATGAGCGTTGAGCTGAGACTCGATTTACGGAGGGTTTAACGCTTAGCTAAAGGTTTATGATCGAGACCATATCGCTCAGGCCTCCTTCTATGCAAATTACCCTTGATTTACCTGACGACTTGGCGTTTCAGCTGGGTGCTGTTCAAAATAAGTTGCCTGAAATTCTAAAGCTGGGCCTGCGAGAGCTGAATGCCAGCCCTGGAGAAGGTTTTTCGGGCATTGCTGATATTTTGGAGTTTTTAGCTGAACTTCCGACGCCGGATGAGATTTTGGCTTTACGCCCTACTCCTGAACTCCAGACGCAAATCAGTGAGCTTTTAGAAAAGAACCGCTCTAATGGTTTAGATGCGGATGAAGAACGGCTTTGGCAAAGCTATGAATATCTTGAACATATTGTGCGAATGGCCAAGGCTAAAGCCTATATTAAGCTTCAATCTAGTCAAGTCTGATGGCCTATATTCCTGTAGCGCTAAGGCAAGCGGTTTACGCCAGGGCAAACGGATGTTGTGAATATTGTTTAGTCCCAGAAGCTTTAGCTTTGGCTCCCTATGAAATTGATCACATCATTGCTGAAAAGCACGGCGGGAAAACCGCAGAAGAGAATTTGGCTTTTTCTTGTACGCTCTGCAACAAGTATAAAGGCAGCGATATTGCCTCCGTCGATCCTACTTCCCAAGAAATCGTTAGGCTTTATCATCCGCGCCAGGATCAATGGAGCGACCACTTTAATATTCAAGATGGAGCTATTATTGTTGGACTAACCTCGGTCGGCAGTGTTACGGCTCGACTGCTGAGGTTGAATCGGCGCGATCGTATCCAAGAACGCCAGCTTCTGATAACCGCAGGCTTAATTCAAATTCCAAAAAAAGCTTGATATTAGCTATAGGAGATCTGACTTGAATACAGTACGGCAGAAGCCCTGATCAATAATCGTTACACAGCATCTTAGTCGTAGGATGCATTCGCGGCTTAGAGTCTTCAAGTTGTAAAAGCTCAGTTAACCTTTAATCTTTCTAAGCCGCAATACACTGCCTAACTTCCGCCTCTGCTGCGCGATCGCCAGCAAGACCTGCCCCGTGACCTCCAGCGCTTTGGCACTGTGACCGAGCAGGCCCAACACCTGCGCGACACCGCCTGCGAACTGGAGCTAGCCCCCGGCGAAGCCATGCAGTGGTTCGTCGGGAGCCTGGAGAAATAACAGTATCTAACTTGCAGGCATAGGATTGGCTGATAAGGCTACTTAGCTAGAGTCAGGAAAATAGCGGAACAAAAACGCTCTAACCGTCAAGATTGAAATTTCTCCGATCTGTTCTAACGCAAGTAGGTCATCATCTCCAGAGACAATAGCGATCGCCTGGGCAGCGACAGCCGCCTGTAAAACAATCATGTCGTCTTGGTCGCGCAATTCTGGGACTGCAAGTGGCGGTGGACTTTCGCAAATGGTGGCTAACCGGGTGACGTTGATGAGCAAAGCCTCTGAAGTGCTGCTAAGTCGCTTTAGCCGAGATTGAAACTTCGGATAGCCTAAGACATCTGCTAGTTCGGCTAAAAGATCTTGGGACGTGTAGATTTCGACATGACCATCCTGAGCCAGTTTGATTAATTGGGCGGGTAGGCCGCCAAACAGCAGGGCAGAAATCCAAAGGTTTGTGTCGAGCACGACTCTACGATTTAGCTCGCTCATGCCTGATGTCTTTAACGATCTGGCAAATTTCGGCCTCTGATGGCTGATCGGGGTCAGGGCCAAGGGCTTCGACGCGCTCAAGCAGGGTATCTAAGGAAATAGGTTGAGCAATTTTTTTAAGCAGAATGGTATCTTCGGTTTGCCACACCAGGTATTCGTCGCCGGGATTAAGGGTGGCGAGAATCTCTGGCGGAAAGGCAAACTGGCGATCGCGCGTAATGCTTACAACTTTGGTCTGGGCCATAGAATCACCAAAGGGCGTAATAATCTAATTTTACCGAGTGCCGCTTGCCTGGCGTTGCAAGGATTATAGGAAAAAGAAACCGGGTTTCTTGCGAGGGTAGCAAATAAACCTTGGCTAAAACCGCAGAAACCCGGTTTCTGGGCGCAGCAAGCGTTAATCTGCGGTGCGTTAGCAACCAGGCTAATTTGGTCTCTACAAATTAATGGAGTTATCTTTGGGGCAGGCTCTACGGCGACTCTATGACCTCTGGTGAAGCACCCTCTAACCCGCCCAAGCTATCGGCCATTCAGCGGCTCAAACTCATTCGCACGCTGAACGGGTTGCCAGGGACGCAGTTTGGAGAGCTGGCCTTTAGCCTAAATCCGCCGCCAGGGATTATTCCCCCTGACATTGCCGCCCAGGGAAATCGCACCTCTATTTTGTTGCAGTGGGCAGAGGGTACGGGCGGCCCAGGGCTGGCGGTGGTGCAAGAGGTTCTCAGCCTGATTCTGAGAGAACCCAACCCAGTTGCATCGAACAGCCCGAACAATGGCCCCTTGTTTTTGGCTCCGCGTCGAAATCCGTTCTTTACCGGGCGAGAGGCCGTGCTAGGGCAGATTCACCAGGCGATGGCAGCAGGGGAAACGGCAGCCCTGAGCGGCCTGGGCGGCGTGGGCAAAACGCAGACAGCGGCGGAGTATGCCCATCGCTACCTAGGGCACTACAGTAACGTGCTGTGGGTGCGGGCCGAAACGCAGGATGAGCTAACGTCGGGGCTGACGGCCCTGGCCCAAGACCTGGGGCTAAAGCCGAGCCAGGAGGCCGACCAGGCCGTGGTGGTGCAGGCGGTGAAGGGCTGGTTGAGCCAAAACGCTGGCTGGCTGCTGGTACTCGACAATGCCGACCACCTGGAGCTGGTGCGAGACTGGCTGGCGCTGGGCAACCAGGGCCACATTTTGCTGACCACTCGTGCCTCAGAGACGCGACCACTGGCGGTGTGCGTTCCAGTATTAAAAATGCCGCTCCAGGAAGGGGCGCTGTTTTTGCTGCGGCGCAGTGGCCGGGTGGGCAAAGAAGGCACCTGGGAAGAAGCAACAGAGGCCGATCAGGCTTTGGCGCTGGCGCTGTGCGCGCAGATGGATGGGCTGCCGCTGGCCCTAGACCAGGCGGGGGCCTACATTTTAGAGACGCCCTCTAGCCTGAAGGAATATTTGCGACTTTACGAAACGGCTGGGCCGCAGCTATTGGCCCAGCGGGGAGACAACGCCCTCGACCACCCTTCGGTGACGATCACGTTTGGGCTGGCGGTGCCGGTGGCGAGCCAGCGACTACCGGCGGTGGCGGCGTTGCTGAACCTGTGTGCGTTTTTGGCCCCGGATGGCATTCCGGAAGAGGTGTTTAAAGACGGTGCAGCGGCGTTTGAGGAGCCGTTGCAGAGTGCCCTGGTCGAGCCGCTGGAGTATATGGCGCTGCTGCGAGAAGCGGGGCGGTTTTCGCTGGTGGTGCGCGATGTGCAGGAGCAAACCTTTAGCGTGCATCGGCTGGTGCAGGAGGTGATTCGCGATGGGCTGGATGAAGCGGCGCAGGAAAGCCTGGTGCGGCAACTGCTGGAGGCGATGAATGGGGTATTTCCAAAGCCTGAGTTTGCGAATTGGTTGGTGTGCGATCGCCTGCTGCCCCATGCCTTAGCTTTAGTAGGTTGGCAACAGCACTTTGCAATTGAAACTGAATCAACTGGACGCCTGCTTAATAATATTGCCTTTTATCTCAATGATCGTGGTCGCTACAGCGAGGCCGAACCTCTCTACCAAGCAGCACTGGCGATGAGAAAATGGCTCTTGGGTGACGAGCATCCAAATGTGGCTGAAAGCCTTAACAATTTGGCGGTGCTTTACGACAATCAAGGCCGCTACAGCAAGGCCAAACCCCTTTACCAAGAAGCCCTAGTGATGCGTAAACGCCTGTTGGGCGATGAACATCCAAATGTGGCTGAAAGCCTTAACAATTTGGCGGTGCTTTACGACAATCAAGGCCGCTACAGCGAGGCCGAA
Organism: Nodosilinea nodulosa PCC 7104; assembly: GCF_000309385.1. GTDB lineage: Bacteria > Cyanobacteriota > Cyanobacteriia > Phormidesmidales > Phormidesmidaceae > Nodosilinea > Nodosilinea nodulosa. The sequence continues at coordinate 294,642 of NZ_JH976538.1, read as the reverse complement.
CCCCTTTACCAAAAAGCTTTAGTGATGCGCAAACGCCTATTGGGTGATGAGCATCCCGATGTGGCTGAAAGCCTCAATAATCTAGCGGGGCTTTACAAAAGTCAAAGGCGCTATAGCGAGGCCAAACCTCTCTACCAAGCGGCTCTGGCTATGCGCAAACGGCTGCTGGGCAACGAGCATCCAAATGTGGCTAGTAGCCTCGACAGTCTAGCGGGGCTTTACAAAAGTCAAAGGCGCTATAGCGAGGCCGAACCCCTCTATCAAGCGGCTCTGGCTATGCAAAAACGGCTGCTGGGCAACGAGCATCCAAGTGTGGCTAGTAGCCTCAACAATCTAGCGACGCTCCACAAAAATCAAGGCCGCTACAGCGAGGCCGAACCCCTCTATCAAGCAGCTCTGGCTATGCGCAAACGGCTGCTGGGCAACGAGCATCCAAATGTGGCTAGTAGCCTCAACAGTCTGGCGGGGCTCTACGACAGTCAAGGCCGCTACAGCGAGGCTGAACCCCTCTACCAAGCGGCTCTGGCGATGTCCAAACGGCTGTTGGGCGACGAGCATCCAAATACTAGGGCTGTTCAGCAAAATTTAGAAGTTCTGCAGCAAAGGCAAGGATTTTGCGCCTTGTAGGGGCAAACACCGTTTGCCCAGACCCGTTGTGGGCAACCAATGGGGGTTAAGTGCTGGGGTGAGGCGTATACCTTGCATTGGGCGAATGCCATTCGCCCCTAAGGAGGCATGGATCTGCATTGCCTAACGGAAATGACGGCGTGCAATCCACGGGTGCTACCCATTCTCTGAGTGATGTCATCGCCGGATAAAATGCCCTCAAGCCTGTAGCATTTTTAACTTGCGCTCGGCGTACAGATGGGGTATTTTTGCTGAATGGCTGTGTGCGTGCAGCTGTGTTTCCCCAAAATTTAGTCAAACGCCACTGGAAGGTGTTGGTACCACCAACCAGCGGCTGACCCCTTCGACAGGTAGTAGCTGTCGCGGAGGCTAGGGCTATTATTGCCCAGGCCGCCCCGAACTGCACAACGTCTGGGGCGGCTAAATTTTTGGGCTTACCTACCCATCCGTATCTATTGGAGGAAGCCCAATGTTGTCTTATCTCTCAGGTACCGGGTGCTTTGAAAGCACCCGGTACCTAAACCCACTATGCCTCGAAACTCCCGACACCCAACCGGAGCGGGAGCGATTGCGCCATCTGGTGATTGGCTCGCCCGAAGGCGTGCGAGGGGCTATTAACCACCTGCATCTGCTCCGCTACGCCGAACAGCACGAGTGGAGCTGGTTGGTAACCATCCCAGCGTCGGGAATTTTGATTACCCCAGCGCAGGGGGAAGTGTTTAGCTACCTGCTCCGCTATCGGCAACTTTGACCCGCAGGATAGGCACGCTTTGCTGTGCTCATCCGTTCACGATCTCACTTAGGAAGCGGTGTCCGGCTACTACAAAATCTCCGCTAGCCGCTCAATCAAGCGATCGCATTCCTCGATCGTGTTGTAGTGCACCATGCTGACCCGCACCACGCCCTGGTTCGGCAGTAGCCCCAAATCTTCGATCAGCCGCAGCGCGTAGAAATGTCCGTAGCGAATGCCAATCTTGTGAGCATCCAGGTGGGGCGGAATTTGGTCGCTACTCATCCCTTTTACCACAAACGAAATGGTCGACACTCGCTTGGCGGGGTCAGCCGTATCGCGGCCAATAATTTTCACCCTTGGCCGACCGTGCAAAAACGCCAGCAGCCGCTGATTCAGTTCCCCCTCGTGCGCCTGAATCAGCTCAAAGGCGCGATCGATCGGGTCTGCACCGCTGTCGTGGCCGTGGTGCTGGGCCAGCGCCTCAAAATACTCGGGGATGGCCGTGAGGCTGTAGCTCAGCTCGTAGCTGCTGCCGCCGGGCTGAAACTTGTAGGGGATTGCCGCGTCGTCAATGAAGTAGTGGTTGTACCCCGGCAGAGCCAGCAGCAGCTCTTTTTTGCCGTAGAGCAGCGCCTGGTGGGGGCCGTACACCTTGTAAAGACTAAAGGTGTAAAAATCGACATCCAGCGCCTGCACATCCACCCGGCGGTGGGGGGCAAAGGCGACGCCATCGACGCACAGCAGCGCCTCGTGGGCGTGGACCAGATCGGCGATCGCCCGCACCGGATTAATGCTGCCCAGCACGTTCGACGCGTGGGTCACCGCCACCAGGCGAGTGCGCGGCGTCAGCAGCGCCTCCAGATCGGCCAGCTCCAGCTCAAAGGTGGTGGGGTTCACCCGCCAGGTTTTGACCACAATGCCCTCGCGCTCCAGCTCTGTCCAGGGGCTAATGTTGGCCTCGTGGTCGGCGTTGGTGACGACAATTTCATCCCCCGGCTCTAGGGTGGGGCGAAAGCACTGGGCCAGCATTCGCAGCAGCGCCGAGGTGCTGGGGCCAAGCACCACTTCGTCCGGGTCGGCGGCATTGATGAATTTGGCCATGGCCTTAGCTCCCGCCGCCACCCGCTCCGTCGCCCGCTGCGACACCGCGTAGGAAGCCCCCAGCTGCACGTTCGACTCGTAGAGAAAGTCGGTGATGCGATCGACCACGGGCTTGAGAATTTGAGAGCCGCCCGCGTTGTCGAAAAAGACCCAGTCGCCCGCCAGCGACGGAAAGTGCTGGCGCACAAAATCAAGCTGTAGGGTCGGGGACTGGGTCAACATAGGGAACGTGGCATGGGCTAAAGGAGCAAGTAACAGTCTAGGGGATTTTCTCCTGGCGGCGAGATATCGCAAATGGCCCCTAGTACTCGAAGGCTGAACTATGTCAACTATTCCAGCTCGCTTGGCTCCCTAGCTCCCCTGCTCCCTCGCGATTGACACTAGTCTGGGATGAATCCTCGCCGCCGGGGCTAGACCATAGGCCATACTAAATCCGAGTTAAAGAGGCCGCTATGGAAAGCACTGCTCAAATCATCCGCATCCTGGCCGTATCGGGGAGCCTGCGCCGGGTCTCGTCGAATACTGCCCTGCTTCAGGCCGCGATCGCACTATCTCCCCCAAATATTGACATTAGACTCTATTCTGGCCTCGGCAACTTACCCCACTTCAACCCCGACCTGGAACCCGCAGACCCCCCAGCGGTGAGCGATCTGCGGCGGCAGATGGCCTGGTCCGATGGCCTGCTGATTTCGAGTCCAGAATACGCCCACGGCGTACCGGGCAGCTTGAAAAATATGCTGGATTGGTTAGTCAGCGGCGAAGAGTTTGTGGGCAAGCCGATCGCGCTGTTCAATGCCTCGCCCCGCGCCGTCCATGCCCAGGCTTCGCTGATCGAGGTTGTGACCACCATGGCCGGGCAACTTGTGCCCGAAGCCTCGATTGCGGTGGCTCTGCTGGGCAGACAACTCGACGCAGCAGCGATCGCGGCTGACCCGGAGATCTCGGGGCAGGTGAAAGCCGCGATCGCTGCGTTTGCTGCCGCCATTGGTCAGCTGCCGCCCAGGTCTAGCCCCAGGGCGTAACCGTGGGAGTCGCCTAATTTTTGATGAACCCCCCCAAATCGGGCCGGTAGCGGGCCACAAACCCGCCGTGGGAATCGTACACCGCCACCTGGCGATCGATCTGATGACTGGTGCTGATAATTTGATCAATTAGCTGCTGGACGCTGGGACTGAGCTGGTTGGTAAAGGCAAAGGTGCCGTCGGCGGCGGGGGGGGTAATGGCCTGGCGCAGCGGCTCGGCGTACTGGCTAGAAAGAATTACCTGAATCTGGCTGGGGTCTTCCCGCACGGTGCAGGGGGTGGCAGAACCCTCGCACAGCTGAGCCAGCTTGGTCGTCAGGGTTTGCAGGGCCACGGCAGTGCGCAGGTGGTTCTGGGCATTGGCCAGGGCAGGCTGGTAGGTCTCAAGCAGCACCCCACCTTCCTCCGCCAAAATGGTGCTGCTGGGAATTTGCTCGGCGCTGGCTACGGCTTTCTGCCACTGCGCCAGGGCCATTGTCCACTGGCCCTGGGCCTCAAAAGCGGCGGCAGAGCGGGCAGCCTGCACCGCCAGGTGGTAGTTGCGCGCGCCCGCCTCTTCGAGAGTGGCCCGGTTGGCCACCTGGTTGAGCTGCTGGCGGTAGTCATTGAGCTGGGCCTGGGCCTCACCGTAGGCCATGGTGCCCTGGGGAATGAGCGACAGCCCTTTGATCGCCGCCTGCCACTCTTTGGTGGCCAGCTGCCAGCCCGCCAGGGAGTTGGCGCTTTCCATGCGCTGCTGGGCCAGCTTGCCGGTTTGAATGGCGGTGTTAAAGTTGGCCTCGGCTTCTTCTTCGGCCACAATCCGGTGGCCAATGGCGCTGTAGTTGGCCCGATACTCGTGCAGCTTTTTCTGGCTGTAGTCGTAGGCGGGGCTGTCGGCGGGAATGCTGGCCAGCCAGTCGATGGCCTGCTGCCAGAGCAGGTGCACGTTGACCCAAACCTCGACCGGGTGGGGCGGGTTTTGGCTTAGGTTGGCGGCCTCGGTGGCAATGGCCTGGCCCTGAATGACGGCATTGAGGGAGGTAATACTCTCCTGGTATTGCCGCAGGTCAGCCTGAGCGGCTTCGTAGTGAGACGACCAGGTGGGTACCGGAGTGAGCAGGTCAATCGCATTCTGAAGATCTAGCTGGGCAGCGGCTAAGTCTTCGCCGTTGGGGCTGTTGGCAAGGGTGGCCTGGGCTTCATCGGAGAATTCAGCAGCGTGATCGATGCGATCGCAGCGGCCCACCACGCAGGGCCGCGAGAGGGCATAGGCAAAGGCCCCGCTGCCGACCAAAATCAGCGCTGCCAGGCCATAGCTCCAGTAGTAGCGGAGCGATCGCAGCCCCCGATCGGTCCAGCGCTGGCCCCAGTTTCCCCCACCCTCCGGCGCCTGCACCGCCGCATCAGGAAGCGCCAGGGCAGCGTCGTTAAACGCCAGCCCTGTAGTAGGCCCAGGGCTAGCCCCATCACTAGCCCTATTGGCGGAGGGGGCAGGATCTCCCGCATCGGCCAGGGCGGGGGCAACCGGGGCGGAGTCAGCGGCAGAATTGGGAGCTGCCTGCTCTGCTAGTGGGGCTGGCGGAGGATCTGCTGCCCCTGAGGTATCGAGGGCCTCAGGGGCAGCCGCCTCGATAACGCCAGCGGCAGTCCCAGACTCACTGGGAAAGACCACCTGGATGGCATCCTCGGGCTGCCAGGTGAAGGTGTGAATGGCGTAGGGCTGGGCCGCCGCCTTGAGCTTCAGATAAATACGGGCGGAGAGCATCTCTGCAGCGGCCCAGGCCGCATCGGGCAACCCTACCGTAGGCACCAGATCTCGAAACGCTGACTCCAGCTCCTTGAGCAAATCCTTGGGCTGGCCGACCTCAGGCGCCGAGTGCTCGGCCAGCAGCAAGAGCCGTCCACCTCGCTCCGAACATTCCACATGGGTTAGCCCAGGATAGAGATTGGTCTCCTGGAGATAGCTAGCAAAGGCCTGCTGGAGAGGCTCAAAGCCCGTAGTGGTCGGCGACGATAGTGAGGTCATAGAGTACCGTTGAATATTGCCCCAAACTGTAGTGCTCCAAAGCGCAAACGGCCTAGCGTAACGACCCAGAAGGTTCTCAGCGGCTCTCCGCCTAACCGCTGGGGGTAAACCGGCCAGGGCGGGGAATGCCTTGTGAGTATGCTAGTGCAAGGTTGATATTCTGAAACAAGATATCTTGGCGTGATTTGGGGGTGACAGGTCGCGGTGCTGATTTTAATTGTGGAAGACGAGGCCGAAATTGCCCGACTAATTCGGCTTTATTTAGAAAAAGAAGGCTTTACCTGCGAAGTCTGCGAAGACGGCGAAACGGCCCTGCGCTATCAGCAGACCCTCCAGCCCGATCTGATTATCCTCGACGTCATGCTGCCCAGGCTCGATGGCCTTGAGGTGTGCACCCGCATTCGCCAGGGACCAGGGGCCAAAGACCCTTACATTCTCATGCTCACGGCCCGGGGCGAAGAGATCGATCGCATCATTGGCCTCTCCACCGGGGCCGATGACTACCTGGTCAAACCCTTTAGCCCCCGCGAGCTGGTGGCGCGGGTGCGGGCTCTGCTGCGCCGCAGCCTGCGCCACAGCCAGGAGGCTCCCAGCCAGGCCTATCGCACCGCCCACTTTAGCCTCGACCTCGACCAGCGCACGGCCCACCGCCAGACCACCCCCAGCGAGGCAGAACTGCTCGACTTAACCCCGCTGGAGTTTGACCTGCTGGCCACCTTTATGAGCTATCCGGGCCGGGTGTGGAGCCGCCAGCACCTGATCGAAAAGCTCTGGGGCGAAGACTTCTTTGGCGACGAGCGCGTGGTCGACACCCACATCGCCCGCCTGCGCAAAAAGGTCGAACCCGACTCGTCGCAGCCGACCTTTGTTAAAACCGTGACCGGCGTTGGCTACCGCTTTGAGGACGACCCGCTGTAGGCCCATCGGTCGGCCCTTAGCCCAGGCTTAGCATCCCGTGGCACTCGCGCCAGCCGTGCGCCGCCGCACGCTGCCTAGTGCTGGAAAGCTGGATATATCCAACGTTTTGGCGCGCCTGGCTCCCTGGCTTGCAGAAATAGTCCCTGAACTTCCGCCTCAGAGTACTAGTCGGGCTTAAAAATGCTCAGGCCCATGAGGTGGGCATCGACATTGGGGCTGTGGGTGGTCAGGGCGAGGCGTAGGTAGCCATTGTCAACCACGATGGGATAGGGACCATAGCGCCGCCAGGCCCCCTGGGGCAGATAGCCAATGCCCTCAGCCACAGGTTTGCCCTCCACGGACAGATTTAAGCTGTGCCAGTGGCTCTGGTAGTTTTCCATCACCCACAGGTAAATGTCGTAGCTGCCGTTGGGCAGGGGCTGCTCAATATCGAGGGTTTGGGCCTTAAAAATAACGCTGTTGAGCATGGCGCGCGTTCCCCGACTGGCGTAGGGGCGGGGGATTTTCTGGGTGGTGGCCGTCTGTGCCCCTGGGGTCGATAGCCCTGTGTCCAGCGCTTCTGCATAGGACTGCCAGCGATTGCCCCCCACCACCACCGCCCCACCGCCAAAGTTAATGCCCTTTACAAAGACCCCCTGGGCCGGAGACGGCGACCGGGCCGGGGCGACCCTATCTCGCAGCGCTAGCCAGGGCTGCCACAGCAGAAACATAGCCAGAACCAGAATCTTATGGACCATGGGGGAGCGACCTGAGGGGCTAACGTCAACTACCCATCATCGGGCAGACCAGGCCGCGCTGAAGAGATCGCAGCGAGAGCTTTACAGGTTGCTTGAGATTTACCCCAGAAAGGTTGAGTTTTCCGTGATCTCGCCGGCTTGCCCCGCACCCGCTACCATAGGGAACCGCCGCCCCTAAAAACGTTTTGCCCATGGGCCTCTGGCAGCTCGATCAAATCCGCATTGTCCTGGTTGAACCGGCGGGGCCGCTGAACGTGGGGGCCACGGCGCGGATTATGAAAAATATGGGCCTGCGCCAGCTGGTGCTGGTCAATCCCCAGTGCGATCGGGCGGCAGAGGAGGCCCAGCGGATGGCGGTGCACGGCGCTGACGTGCTGGCGGCGGCGCAGGTGGTGACTGATTTACCTGCGGCGCTAATGGGCTGTGAGCGGGCGATCGCCACCACGGGTCGGCTGCACCGCCAGGATCAGCCCCTGGATCTGCCCGAGGTGGCGCTGCCCTGGCTGCTGCCGCCAGACCCCGCCGAGAGCTTTGCCGCCGCCCTGATCTTTGGCCCCGAAGACCGGGGCCTCAGCAACGAGGAGCTAGTCTACGCCCAGCGCTGGGTGCGGATTCCGGCCGGCGATCGCTATCCCTCGCTCAATCTGGCCCAGGCGGTGGCGGTGTGCAGCTACCTGCTGCACCGCTACGCCCTGGCAGAGGCGCTGGAGGCCGCCTTCCCAGCCCGAGCGGCGGCCACGGGCGCAGGGCATTCTGCACCGCTGGAGCAGATTGAGGGGTTTTATCAAGATTTGGAAATCGTTTTGCTGAAAATCGGTTATCTTTACCCCCATACCGCTGCCAGCCGGATGGCAAAACTGCGGCGGTTGCTGCATAGATCTGGGCCAGATAGCCAGGAGTTGGCTATGCTTAGGGGCGTTCTAAGGCAGGTGAACTGGGCCATAGATAGAGAGAGTCCTCAGTAGAGACTAGGCCCTATCTACGGCGGGCAGATAACGGCACACACGGCGTGAGTAAGTCAGATGGCACAGTACGACGATTCTCGCAATCCATTTTCGGCGGCTTCGGGTCGCCCCGAGGCTAGCTCACCCTGGAGTGAGCCCGCTCCCCCTGCGCCCGAGGGCGGTCGGGGCGGGCTACAGCTCCCCGGCGAAGCCAGTAGCACCTGGGGCAGCGATGGGTTTCAGCGGCCCTCCCCGGTGGCGCGACGACGCAATCAGTGGCGGCAGCACCAGCAGCTCACCCCTGACTTTGGCGTTGCCCCCGCTGAGTCCGAGCCAGAGGGGCGCCCCCCGACGCGAGGCAATGCCTCACTGCCGCCGGTCAACCGTGGCGCCGCCGCCCAGCCCCAGCGATCGCCCGCTCCCACCCGGCCAGAGGTACGGGTACAGCAGAGTGCGCCCGTTTCGCCGCGCCCGCCCCAGCCGGGAACACCGCCGCTGCAAATGCACCCCCACAGCATTCACCCCAGCACCCTCAACCCCGGTGCTGGCGCCGCTCCCCTGGGCCGGAGCGGGTCGCCTGCCGGGGCGCTGCCCCCCAACGTCACCCCCCTGCGGACGGGGCAGCGACGGTGGTCGCAGACTGGTCGAGGGGAAGCCTCGCAGACTGGTCGAGGAGGAGCTTCGCCCGCCGCCGCTCAGGCCGCCCGCGGGCTAGTGCCAGAACCCGGCGTTGAGTCTGGCCCGCTGCCGGAGGGCCCTCCCCGGCGATCGCGGGCGGCAACGGCGCGGCGGCGGTTGGCCAATCCGCCCCTGCCCCTGCTCTACCTGATTCGGCTGGTTATTTTAGGCGTCGGGGTAGCGGCGATCGCGGGCACACTCCTGTCGGTGCTCAGCCCCAGCAATGTGGCCTCGCCCGGCAATGAGGTGGCCCCGCCCGCCCGAGAGACTGCCGCCCTTAAAGCTTCGGGGCCGCTGGTGCAGGGCGGCGCCGCTACCACCATTGCCAGCCTGCGATTGGCCAGCGAGTTCACCCACCTCAAGGGTGAGCTGGAGAACCTGGCCACCCTCACCCCCGGCCTTACCCCCCTGGCCTTTGCCGTCGATCTCGATTCGGGCCAGTACGTCGATCTGGGCGGCGGCGAGCCGATCGCCGCCGCCAGCACCATCAAAATGCCAATTTTGGTGGCCTTTTTGCAGCAGGTTGACGCGGGCACCATGGACCTCAACCAGGCCATGGTGCTGCGGGAAGAGGACGTGGCAGGGGGTTCGGGCACCATGCACAGCGATGCCGTGGGTACTCAATACACCGCCCTGGAGGTGGCGACCCACATGATTGTGTCGAGCGACAACACCGCCGCCAACATGATGATTGCTGCCCTGGGGGGCATGGAGGCGCTCAACCAAACCTTCGCCAGCTGGGGGCTAGAGCAGACGCTGCTGCGCAACCCCCTGCCGGATCTAGATGGTACCAACACCACCAGTGCTAAAGATCTGGCCCTGCTGATGGCGCTGATTGACCAGGGTGGCCTGCTGACGCCGCGATCGCGCGATCGCATGTTCAGCATCATGCAGCGCACCGAAAACGCTAGCCTAATCCCCTCGGGCATCACTGATGGGTCCATAACAGCCCACAAAACCGGCGATATTGGCACCATGCTGGGCGACGTCGCCTTAATAGACGTGCCCAACGGCAAGCGCTATGCCCTGGCATTGCTGGTGCAGCGGCCCGACAACGACGGCCGCGCCAGCGAGCTCATTCGCCGCATGACGACCACCGTGCACACCGAGATGGCCCAGCCTGTAGCCCCCGTAGGGACTCCCAGCGCGGCTCCGGCGGCCAGCTCCAGCCCGGCTCCAGCCGTTCCCGCATCGCCCGCCGATCCCTACACCACCGAAAGCCCCACCAGCGTGGAGCCAGTGGATGTGTCGCCGCCGAGCAGAGAGCCCGCACGCGATGAAATTCCGCCGGGGTAGAGGCTTGCGTCAGTTCGAGAAGCGCACGTGGCGGACAACATCCTCTGATTCAATCTGCGTGTAGCTGCCGCTAGTGACCTGGTAGACGGCCAGGGTTTTGTCGTTGATGTGGTACTGGTAGTTGCCGTTGATGGCAATGTAGGTGCCCTGGTCTTCGTGCACATCGTCGGTGGTCAGGGTCTCATTGCTGGCTTTGTTAATGCCAATGTAGCTCAGCCCCTTGGGGGTCTGGCACAGGTGAATTGTAAAGGACTTGGTCTCAAAGAAGGCCGCGGGGCGGTTGCTCTCGCCGCAGGGGCCGGTGCTGATCTCTGGGTTGGTGCCAGGGGCTGTCTCCGGGGTCGGGTTCGCGGCCTGCCCGGTGGTGTCGATAAAGTCGCCGCGCACCCAGCCCTCGGCTCCCGACTGGGCAAATTTGACGTAGTACCAGCTAAAGCCCCCCTCCCCTTCGGCCAGGCGCAGCAGGGTGATCTGGTCGCCGCCCAGGCCGTAGCCCCGGGCCCCGGCCTGGGTCGTAGGCTGCGATCGCAGGTTAACCCGCGCTCCCTCAGCCTGGGTCTTCAGATAGGCGGTGCGGGTGGGGACAATGGGCGTCGAGCGAAAATCGCCATCATCCACAGCCTCGGCTGGGGCGGCGTCAGCCCCGGCGGTGGGGGTACTTTCTACGCCGCTGGTTACCCCCGGAGTAGAGGCTTCAGGAGAGGTATCTGGAGCAGCGCTTCGATTACAGCCGCCCAGGGCAATTAGCGCTAGCACCAGCAATAATTTTGAGAATTTCCAGCCAACTCGCAAAATTCACCTCCTGGCCCAGGGACGTTGCCAATGGTACCGCAAATGGGATGGGGAAGATGGGGCGGGGAGGATAGGGAAGATGGGGAGGGTGGGGAAGACAATATAGATGGTTAGCGCGTTAAATAAGGCCAGTTCTTCCCCCCGCACCCCCGCACCCTCGCACCCCCGCACCCTCGCACCCCCGCACCCTCTTCAAACATCCCACTTCACCTTAAACAGGCGAAACAGCTCGTAGTCACGACTGGAGACAACCCGCGCGCCTTCGGCTTTCACCAGGGCGGGCCAGCGATCGAGGTCTTCCAGATGCACCTCGGCCCCCAGATAGGTTTCTAAAATCGCCCAGGGTTCGGCCAGTTCGGCCTCGGAATTGATCGCATCGAAGAGAAACCAGCCGCCGGGCTTGAGGATTTTTTTGACCTGCTGGAGTACCGTAGCCCAGTAGTCGGCGGGGTAATAGCAGCTCACTCCGGTGGCGATCGCCATATCGAAGCTGTGGGGCTCGTACTCCAGGCGGTGGGCCGGGGCCTGGGTCACCCCCTTAAACAGCTTGGAGTTGAGCTGGGGGCCGCGGGAGGTCAGCGCCTGGCAGGCCACTGAGCTAATCTCGTGGCCGTGGAACAGGGCCTCCCACTCGCGCCAGGGATAGATTAAAAAGCTGATGCCGCAGCCAATATCGAGGCAGCGATCGCGCTTGCGGGGCTTCACCGCCTCCCAAAAAGGCGTCGAAATCCGGGTCGTCAGGGTGCCCGCAATCCAGTCCTGGAACACCGCCATCTCCTCGACCTCAGGCGGCAGATCGAAGGCTTTGCCGCCAAACTCATGGTCGTAGCGCCGGGCCACGGCCTGCAACTGGGCACCCCAGGGGGAGGGGTCAGCGGGCAAGCGGCCCGGCCCTTCGCTTTTCATCCCTGCGCCTTTCATCCCTTCAGGGCCCGGCTAAAGTTTTCGCGATAGGACTTATTTAAGGCCAAAAACACTGGCCACAGCAGGGTGAACTTCACCTTGCCCTCGCTAAAGTTCGTGCGGTTAAACCCCGTCCAAAACTTGAAGGCCCCACCGCCATAGATACCGGCCAACAAAAGCGCAATCAATGTACCCATAGTCACTGCTCCTTCCTACCCGGGTCGCCTATGCTTCTACAATACCAACGTTGCCCCCGGTTGCCTTTGATTGTCGCTATATTCCCTAGCTTTGCCCCAAAGGACGGCGGAGAAGGCAAGCGCACAGCAGCGCAAAACAGATCCCACCTGGGATAGAGATAGATTAGGTGTATTTACCCTAATCTATCCTCGGGCAGGTTAGGGCCGGGATAAGGTTATAGATATCCCTCTAGATAGACTAATCTATCGGTATAGAGCTCATGGTTCCGCTGTCAAGTGGAAACCCCATCGAGAAATGTTTAGAAGCAGGAAGGAGACGATATGCGTGCAGTACTTATGGCTGGTGGTTCAGGAACTCGTCTACGGCCACTGACCTGTGACTTGCCCAAGCCAATGGTGCCGATTCTCAATCGCCCCATTGCCGAACATATTGTTAACCTGCTCAAGCGCAACGGCATTACCGAGGTGATTGCTACCCTCTTTTATCTGCCTGATGTCATGCGCAACTACTTTAGCGACGGGCGCGACTTTGGCATCCAGATGACCTACGCCGTCGAAGAAGACCAGCCCCTGGGCACCGCTGGCTGCGTCAAAAATATTTCCGATCTGCTGACCGAAACTTTTTTGGTGATCAGCGGCGACAGCGTCACCGACTTCGATCTCAAAGCCGCCATCGAGTACCACAAGCAAAAGGGGTCAAAGGCCACGCTGGTGCTCACGCGGGTGCCCAACCCGATCGAGTTTGGCGTGGTGATTACCGACGATGAGGGGCGCATTAAGCGGTTTTTAGAAAAGCCCTCCACCAGCGAAATTTTTTCAGACACCGTCAATACCGGCACCTACATTCTTGAGCCTGAGGTGCTCGACTACCTGCCCACTAACGAAGAGTCTGACTTTTCCAAAGACCTGTTCCCGCTGCTGCTGGAGAAGGGCGAGCCGATGTTTGGCTATGTCGCCGACGGCTACTGGTGCGATGTCGGCCACCTGGAGGCCTACCGCGAGGCCCAGTACGATGCCCTGCACCGCAAAGTTGTGGTCGATTATGCGTACCCAGAGACATCGCCAGATGTTTGGATCGGTGACAATACCCAGATAGATCCAACGGTTCAGATCCATCCGCCGGTGATGATTGGCAACAACTGCCGCATTGGCGCCCGAACGGTGCTCGAGGCGGGCACGGTCATCGGTGACAATGTCACCATCGGCTGCGATGCCGACCTGAAGCGCCCGATCATTTGGAACGGCGCTATTGTCGGCGATGAGGTGCACCTGCGGGCCTGCTCCATCGCTCGGGGGGCGCGGGTTGACCGCCGTTCCCACGTGCTGGAGGGGGCGGTGATTGGCCCGCTTTCAACGGTGGGCGAAGAGGCGCAAATTAGCCCCGGCGTGCGGGTCTGGCCGAGTAAGCAAATCGAGTCAGGTGCAACGTTGAACATTAACCTTATCTGGGGCAATACTGCTCAGCGCAATCTCTTTGGCCAGCGGGGGGTCGCCGGGCTGGCCAATATCGACATCACCCCCGAGTTTGCCGTCAAGCTGGGGGCGGCCTACGGGTCAACCCTCAAGCCCGGCTCCCACGTCACCGTATCGCGGGATCAGCGCAGCATTTCGCGCATGGTGTCGCGATCGCTGATTGCCGGCCTGATGTCGGTGGGCATCAACATTCAAAACCTGGAGGCCACGGCGATTCCGGTGGCCCGCAGCGTGCTGGCCGAAATGGGGGTGGCCGGGGGCATTCACGTGCGTCTGCACCCCGATCGCCCCGACTACATTCTGATCGAGTTTTTTGACGAGCACGGCATCGATATTCCCAAGGGCAAGGAGAAGAAAATCGAGGGGGCCTACTTCAAAGAAGACCTCAGGCGATCGCCCATCCACGAGATCGGCACCGTCACCTACCCCACGGGCGTGGTCTCGACCTACACCACCGCCTTTGAAAAGCACCTCAACGTGGAGGCGGTGATCAACAGCCAGGCCAAGGTGGTCATCGACTATCTGTACGCGGTGTCGGGGGCGGTGCTGCCGCAGATTCTCGGCAAGTTTGACTGCGATGCCGTGGTGCTCAACGCCAGCCTGCGCCAGGTCGCCCTCTCCAACGACGAGCGCGAGATGATGCTGGGCCAGCTGGGTCAGGTGGTGCAGTCGCTGCGGGCTACCTTTGGGGCCCAGGTGTCGGCCAACGGCGAGCAGCTGATTCTCGTCGACGAGGTGGGCACCCGCATTCGCGGCGAAGTGCTCACCGCCCTGATGGCCCACATGATGCTGACCACCCACCCCCGGGGCACGATTGTGGTGCCCGTGCACACCTCCGGCGTGATTGAGCACATTGCCCGCCGCCACGACGGTCAGGTGATTCGCACCAAGGCCAACCCCACCGCCCTGATGGAAGCCTGCCAGACCAACCCCAACGTGGTGCTGGGCGGCAGCGGCGAAATGGGCTTTATCTTCCCTGAGCTGCACCCCGGCTTCGACGCCATGTTCTGCATTGCCAAGCTGATTGAAATCCTGAGTTTGCAGCAGCGATCGCTCGGCCAAATCTGGTCAGAGCTGCCCCGCATGGCCTACCGCATGCAGACCCTGCGCTGCCCCTGGACCGTCAAGGGGGCTTTAATGCGCTACCTGGTCGAAGAAAATCCGCCCGAGCGCCTGGAACTCATCGATGGGGTTAAAATTTTAGGCGACAACCCCGACGACTGGGTGCTGGTGCTGCCCGACGCGGGCGAACCCCTGGTGCACATCTACGGCAACAGCGAGAGCCGCGAATGGCTCGACGGCACCATGGTCAAGTACCAAGATCACGTCCAAACTTTCATCGACAAAGAACAGGGCATCAAGGAGCCTATGCCGCTATGAACAACTGCCTGATGATGGCCGAAATCGTGCAGGCACCCCAGCTGCGCTACACCTCCGACAACCAAACTCCCGTCGCCGAGTTTGTAGTGCAGTTTCCAGGGCTAAAGGAGGGCGATCCCTCCTCCCAGATGAAGGTGGTGGGCTGGGGCAACCTGGCCCAGGACATTCAGGCCCAGTACCAGGCCGGGCAGCGGGTGCTGCTGGAGGGTCGCCTGGCCATGAATGTGGTCGAGCGCCCCGAGGGCTACAAAGAAAAGCAGGTGGAAATGACCGTGCAGCGCATCTACAGCGTCGGCGATCTGAACACGATGCCCATGGCTCCGCCGGCAGCGGTGGCCGCCCCAGCGGCAACTCCCAGCCCGGCGGCCTCTCGCCCGGCAACCCCTCGGTCCGCCCCCAGCGCCACCGCCGAACCCGCCCCCAGCTATGACGACATCCCGTTTTAGCGCCAGCCTGACCTCAAATCTAACCTGGGCATCAGCGCAGGGCCTCAAGGCGGTTAGCCGCCCTGACGGCATAGGGATTGCCCCAGGGAGCGGGGGTGCTGAGCTGCGGCTGGGCGATCGCGGCGCCGCTGCCTAGGGCAAATCTACCCAGTTTTAATCCACCACGGCATTTTCAGGCGTCGTATCGCCAGAAATATGGGGCAATATGGGGGAGTCATCCCTGGAAGAGGCTTCTTCTGTTGAGGCTATGGTCTTGAGTGGTTTAGTTGGGCGGGCAGCAGCGGCGGGCAAGCTCGGTTTGTGGAGTGGCTTGGGGGCTGTTTGGGTTGTATGGGTGGCCCTGCCGACGCTGGCTCAAACCCCGGTACCCCTGAAGCCGACCAGCCCACCGGATTTGCCCTTAAGACCCCTGTCGCCTGCGCCAACGGGTGATTTCGACGCCTACCGCCTGGGGCCAGGCGACAGCATTTTTGTTGGAGTGCAGCGGTTTCCAGATCTGAGCTTTCCGGCCACCCTGGATATTCAGGGCAATGTGGTGGTGCCCCTGGCGGGTACGGCCAACCTGGCGGGGCTCACCCTCGATCAGGCCCGCGACAGGCTTTTCAGCCTCTACAACCAGTACGTGGTCAACCCCGATGTGTCGCTGATCTTGACGGCCCAACGCCCGGTGGAGGTAACTGTGGTGGGAGAGGTGCCGCGCCCTGGGCTGTATCCGCTACAGGCTCCGCAGCTGTCCGTGGCGCTGCTGACGGCAGGGGGGTCAACCACCCTGGCGGACCTGCGCATGGTTCAGGTCGATCGGTCCCTAAAGGACGGATCGCGGCTGTCGCAAACGGTGGATCTGTTTACGCCGCTGGTGCAGGGAGACCCCATTCCCCAGGTGCAGCTGCAGGATGGCGACGTGATTACCGTGCCGCGCCTGACTCCGGAGGATGTGGGCAGCTACGATCGCGATCTGGTCGCCACCTCAACCCTGGCGCGGCCCGAAATTACCGTGCGGGTGCTGAACCGGGCCGCCGGGGCGCGGGGGGGAGAGGCCCGCTTTGGGGCGATCAACCTGCCCAACGGCAGCCGCTTCTTAGACGCCCTGGCGGTGGCCGGGGTGAACCCCGATGTGGCCGCCTACCACCGCATTGCCGTGCTGCGCTTTAATCCGGAAACCGGATCTGCCGATACGCTTATGGTGGACGCGACGGCGGCGGTAAACGGCGACCTGAGCCAGAATGTTCCGCTCCAGGAGAACGATATTTTGGTGGTCGATCGTAACCTGATGGCGCGGGTGAGCTATGCGCTCAACACCTTTACCCAGCCCTTTCGCGACGTGCTGGGCTTTTTGCTCTTTTTTGATTCTCTGACCAATTCGGCGGAATCGTTATTTAGGCCCTAGGGAAAACGGCGATGGTTTCTCCTGTTATAAAGCGCTATCTGCTGGCCCTAGACCGCTACAAGTGGCCTAGCCTGGCCACGTTTTTGGGTATTTTGGGCATTTCGGCTGTGGTCGCGATGCAGCCCCCGACCCCGCCCAAGTATCGAGCGGAGGGGGTGCTGGTGCAAAATGCGCCAGTGGTTGCCCTGACCACGACCGGGACGGAGGTGCAGCAGCGGGGCCAGGGGATTATCTCAGAGCAGTTTTTGCTGGCCGATGTGCTGCTTCAGCAGGTGTCTCAGGAGCTGGCCCGGCGCGGCATGCCGATGGAGCCGGAGGCCATTCGCGATCGCACCACGATCAAGCTGGAGGGGGTTGAGGGCGAGCAACCCCAGGTGCAGCGGGTCACGGTGGTCTTTCGCGGCCCCAGCGAGGAGCAGACCCAGCTCACCCTCAACCTCATGTTTGAGGCCATGGTGGAACTGAGCCGGGTGACTAACCGGGCGCGACTGCGGGCTATCATCACCGCCCTAGACGAGCGCCTGCCTGCGGTGGAGGGCGACCTGCGCACCGCTGAGCAGGCCCTAGAGGCCTACGATCGCACCCAGGGCCCCGCCATTCAGGCCGCCCTCGATGGCAGTCTGCTGGGGGCGATCTCCGGGGGGCAGCAGCAGCAGCGCCAAAACCAGATTGCCCTGGCCGGGCTAGACTCACAGATTCAAAGCCTGGAGCAGCAGCTGGGGCTGTCGCCGGGGCAGGCGTTGACGGCTTCGGCCCTGAGCGCCGACCCGATCATTGCCCAGCTGCGATCGCAGATTCTAGAGGCCGAGACCCAGCTCAAGCTGCTGTCGCCCACCCTGCGGGAGTCTCACCCCACCATGCAGGAGCTGCGCCAAAACCTGGCCGCCTACAACGCTTTGCTAACGGAACGAGCCCAGGAGGTGGTGGGTGGCCAAGGTCTGGCGGCCCTGCCCAGCGTCAGCGAGGTGCGCCAAAACAGCACCCTCGACCCGGCCCGGGCGGCCCTGGCCAACCAGCTGGTCTCCCTCAGCGCCCAGCGGGCCGCTCTCATCAGCCAGCAGCAGGCGCTTAACCAGGCCGACGGCCAGCTCAGACAGCAGTATTCAAGCCTGCCCAACAAGCAGCTGGAGCGCGATCGCCTGGCCCAGCAGGTCGCCCTCAACCAGGCCCTCTACGACCAAATTCAGGCCAAGCGCATCGATGCCCAGGCCGCCGAGGCCGAAACCGTCAGCAGCCTGACGGTGGCCCAGCCGCCCACCGTCACCATCCAGGCCGAGACCCCGCCCAACCCCATCCTGGTGGTGGCGGTGGGCGCACTGCTGGGAATCGTCGCCGCCGGGGCCGTCGTCTTTCTGCTCGATCTGCTCGACAGCACCGCCCGCACCGCCGAAGATATTGAGGGTATTTTGACTGACCAGGATGTGCCGCTGCTGGGGCAGGTGCCAACCCTGGCCGCCACCTCGGTTCAGGGTTGGCCGATGCTCTACCAGCCCCAGACCCCAGACCTGGAGATCTATGAGCGTCTGCGCAGCAGCCTGCGGCGGGTGGGCAGTCTGTCTGAGGCCGGAGTCGCCCCTCGGGTGGTGCTGGTGGTCAGCAGTCGAGGCGGCGAGGGCAAAACCACCAGCGCCTTTAACCTTGGCATTGCCGCCGCTCGGGCTGGTCGCCGCACCCTGGTGATCGAGGCCGACCTGCGCCAGCCCTCCTGTGGCGATCGGCTGGGGGTAAAACTCGACCCGGCGGCCATGGCTGAACCGCTGCACTACTATGCCGGTCGCCAGCAGTCGCCAATTCAGCTGGCCCCCTGGGTCGAAAACCTCTACCTGGCCCCCAGCCCCGGCCCCCAGCCCCACCCGGCGGCCATATTAGAATCGAGCGAGATGGGGCAGTTTTTGGTCGATGCCCGCGCCCGCTTTGACCTAGTGCTAATCGACGCGCCACCCCTGGCCCGCAGCAATGACGCGCTGCTGCTGGGGGCGGCCAGCGACGGCCTGCTGCTGATTACCCGCCCCGGCATCACCGATAAGGCAGTGCTCGAGGCCCTGCTGGAGCAGCTCCTGGAAAACGAGGACCTGCCGGTGCTGGGGGCGATCGTCAACGCCGCTGACAGTACCGCAACGCCCAGCCCCTCCGAGCCTGCCCCCGCGCCAGCTCCACCGCCGCTGATTCGCTCCATCGACTTTTAGGCGGCTGAGCCATAGGGCAGGTCCATAGGATAGGATCGAAGGCCGTAGATTCTGTCGTCGTTTGGGAGCGATCGCTTGCCTACTCTGGGAGTCAACATTGACCACATTGCCACCCTGCGCCAGGCCCGCCGCACCGTAGAACCCGACCCGGTAGCAGCGGCGGTGCTGGCCGAGCTAGCCGGGGCCGATGGCATTACCGTGCACCTGCGCGAAGACCGCCGCCACATGCAAGACCGGGATGTGCGCCTGCTGCGGCAGACCGTGCGCACCCACCTGAACTTGGAGATGGCCGCCACCGACGAAATGGTGGCGATCGCCCTCGATATCCAGCCCGACTATGTCACCCTGGTACCCGAGCGGCGCGAAGAGGTCACCACCGAGGGCGGACTGGATGTAGCTGGTCAACTCGATCGAATGAAGTCGGTGGTCAACACCCTCCAGGGGGCAGGCATTCCGGTCAGCCTGTTTATCGATGCCACGACTGACCAAATTGAGGCCTCTGCCCAGGTCAGCGCCCGGTTCATTGAGCTGCACACTGGCCCCTACGCCGAGGCCAAATCGGAGGGCGATCGCGCCATCGAACTCGACATTCTCGCCCAGGGCACGGCCCAGGCCCTGGGGCTGGGTCTGCGAGTCAATGCTGGGCACGGCCTCACCTACTGGAACACCACTCCGGTCGCCCGCATTGCCGGAATGGAAGAACTCAACATCGGCCACAGCATCATCAGCCGCGCCGTTTTGGTGGGCCTAGAGCGCGCCGTCCGTGAGATGAAGGCGCTGATTTGAGCTGGGTGATGGGGTGATGGAGTAATTGAGTGTTGGGCCATCACTCTCCTACTCCATCACTCCTCCACTCCATCACTCCCCCACTCCATCACTCCCCCACCTTCCCCATCTTTTTACACCCAAGGAGATTCCCCCCATGACCACCTACTACTACGCCGTCGCCAGCCAAAAATTTCTGCTCGAAGAAGAGCCCCTAGAAGAAGTGCTCAAGGAACGCCGCCGCTACTACCAGGAGCAGGAGCAGGCGGTGGATTTTTGGTTGGTCAAAGCTCCAGCCTTTTTAGACGCGCCGGAGTTGGCCAATGTCAAGGCCAGCTGCCCTCAGCCCTCGGTAGCTCTGGTGTCGACGAGCAAACAGTTTATTACCTGGGTCAAGCTGCGGTTTGAGTACGTGGGCACCGGGGAGTTTGAGGCCCCCTCTGAGACGATTCCTGACCCGCTGGCCTCTTTAGATGCGGTTGCATCCTAACCCTGATCAAACGCCTTAATAGCCGCATCACTCCCGAGAAGCTGATTGACTGACAAAGGTTCACATGTATGTTGGCGTTGAGCGAAGCGTAACCCAACGCCAGTAACGGTTTTGTTGGGTTACGCTAGCGCTAACCCAACCTACGGCTTGGCTCTCTGCATTGTTAAGGTTCAAGACGGAGATGCGCTTTGTAGCAATTTTGACTTGCTTAGGCGATCGCAATGGGCTAAATTTCTGATTTAGAGCTGCCTGCGTGTAGCTCGGTTCCCAAAATTTGGTCGAACGCCACTGGAAGGTGCTACCAACACCAACCAGCGGCTGACCCCTTCGGCAGTACACGGCTGTCTCGGAGGCTGAGTATTATGTTACTCTGGCCGCTCCGATACGCTTATGTCTGGGAGCGGCCAAATTTTGGGTTTCCTACCCATCCGTTTCTTTGGAGGAAACCCTAATGTTGTGTTTGCCATATTTAGTAGCGCTTGCCCGTTGGGGCGAGGCGACGAACCCGCTGTTGCTTGCAAATTCGGAGAGTCAGCCGGGGCGAGAGCGGTTGCGCCATCTGGTGATTGGGTCGCCGGAAGGGGTGCGAGGGGCGATCAACCACCTGCATTTGCTGAGGTATACCGAGCAGCGGGAGTGGAGCCGCCAGTTTACGATACCGGAGTCGGGAATTTTGATTACCCCGGAGCAGGGGGAGGTGTTTAGCTACCTGCTACGGTATCGGCAGCTGGGTTAGTGGTGAATTAGATTCCTGGATCTTTAAGGATTCAGGAATCTTTGGCTCTACGGGAACTAGGGCGTGTTTTAAAACTCTTTGGCAGAATGGAAGTAGTACGAATAAACTCTTGAACTGCGATGATTCTTCCACCTCAACCCGCCCCTCGTCGGGGTGAAATGAGCGAAAACCAATGGAACCAGATTGAACCCCTGCTGCCACCGCAAAAACCTCCCACGGGCTGCCCAGCCAAAGACCATCGCCTGATCATCAATGGCATCCTGTGGATTTTGCGCACGGGTGCGCCATGGCGAGACTTGCCGGAGCGCTATGGGGCTTGGTCAACCGTTGCCGGGCGGTTTTATCACTGGCGCAAGATTGGCCTATGGCAACAGGTGCTCACAGGCCTCCAAGCGAAGGCCGATGCCGAGGGCAAGCTCAATTGGGATATTCATTTTGTCGATGGCAGTGTCATCCGTGCCCACCAGCATGCCGCTGGGGCAAAAAGGGGGACCTAGAGCCCGATTCGGACCTCTCTGCGGTTCAACAGGTGCAAATCCGAGAGGCCTTAGGACGGTCCCAAGGGGGCTTTAGCACCAAACTACATCTGCGCTGCGAGGGAAACGGCTTACCGATGACCTTTCTGCTGACCGTCGGTGAGCGTCATGAGGCGGTCGTGTTTGAACCATTGATGGAGCAAGGCGCGGTGAAACGCCCTCACGGGGGACGACCGCGCTTACGTCCCAAGCGGGTCAGTGGGGATAAAGCTTACAGCAGTGGCTCCATTCGTCGCTATTTGCGACGGCGGGGAATTCGGGTGACCATTCCTCGCAAACGCAATGAACGGCGACGCGGTACCTTTGACAAGGCGCTATACCGCCAGCGCAATCAAGTTGAGCGGTGTTTCAATCACTTGAAGCAGTACCGCCGCATCGCAACTCGCTATGAGAAAAAGGCTGAAAACTACCTGGCCATGCTAACTCTAGCCTCCATCATGATGTGGGCTTAGTTTTAAAACACGCCCTAGTGAGTTCACGGGGCCAGTGTATCTGGAGTTGGTGGAGGCTAAGAGTGAGAGCAAGCCGCTGACCCAGCTTCAGGCGATTAATGCAGTTCGTGAGTCGGTGGGGTTGGCTGAAGTATCAGCGGTGGATGCGCACGCCCCAGATGCCCTGTCTGTGCTGGCCAGGCAACAGGTGGCGACGACAATTACCGAGTTGGAAGCGCAGACAAACCGCTACCGGCAGGCGGCGATCGCCCAAAAGCAAGACAGTAAAGCGATTGAAAAGCTAAGTGATCGCATCGAACAGCAGCTCATACATGTCTCTACGGTGTTAGAACAGTTCGTCCCAGGAACACCACTGCGACTCGTGACGCCTGCCAGCAAGACCATTCTCTATGGGGTGGTCGCTGGGGCCGATGCCAAAAAGCGATCCGGCAGTCCGGCAGCACCAAACCGTTGGAAGCTCAGGATTCTGGTGGCAGACTCAGCACGACAGATTACGGTGCCGTTGTCGAAGTTCAACACGGGGCGAGCAGGGGCGATCGATGCCACAGTTCAGACCGAAGACTGGTTTGGCAATAGCGTGTATTCCCTGTTCGACATGCAGCAGGAGGCAGGGCGAATCAACCGGCAGATCTTTACCGGCAACCTGATCAAGGCGTTTGAGAAGTACTCCAACGGCAAGCTGGTGAATTACACCGACTATCGGGGCGAAGTGTGCCAGGGGCTAATCATGCCCAAAGGCTTTGATATTGAGTCGGAGCTGACTAAGGAACCGGTGGCCTTCAAGGAGCCGCAGCAGGTGTTTCGGTTCCTGACAGATTTGACCAACCGGCAGGGGACGGTGAAGACGCTGGATGAGCTGTTGCTGCTGAAGCCCCAGCAGGCGGGGGAGGGGTTCATTCTACAAGCGCCGAAATTGAAGGAGTCGGGTGGACGGTACTACTTGGATGAGGAACTAATTGCGGCAGCGGGGTCGGATTTTTATTCGGTCGCTGACCGCATGGAGGTGGTCATCCCCCCAGAACGGCTGGAGCGGGTGCTGGGGGTGGTGATGCACCAGCGGAACTATAAGCTGGCGGCGTTTGAGTTTAAGGAAGTAGCGCGACAGTTGATGGGGGTGTCGCTGCCAACCTTGGAGAAGGTGGAGGTGGAAGTAGTGAAACCCCCGGTTGTTTCTCAGCCAGTTGCGCATGCAAATCAACCCAGGCCAGAGCCAACAGTAGAAAGGCCTGCGGTCGAAACTCCGGTGTCTCCACCCGTACCCAACCAGCCCCCGATGGGCCAGCTCGAAAAGCGGATTCTGCGGTTTTTGAGGAATGCGGGGATTGAGCAGGACGTAATGACGTCTCAAGACTTTCACCTCCGAATCGAGAATGAGCCGTTCATTCCCCTGGTGGTGGAGCGGCAGGGCGATGAGCTGTATTTGACCCACTACCTGACCCAGAACAGCGATATGTTCATCGACTCGGAGATGGTATTTCGGGTGCAGGGCGAGGGGCGGATTGAGTTTAAGGAGACGGCGGTGCAGAGTCTGCGGGGTGGAGAGTCGCGGCTGCCAGACCGCGCTTTTGCCCAGATTTTTTCCAAAAACATTGTGCAGCAGGGGTTCGCTGAAGCTGCTCATGTCCAGCTTCAGGCCCAGGCAGCACCCGAAGTGGAGATGGTGACCCCCCAGGAATCGGAGGATGAGCGATCGCAGATGCCGAGTGATATGCGGCAATACTTGGAAGTGAAAGAACAGTACCCCGACGCGATCGTGCTGGTGAAGTCGCCGGATCAGCGGTTCTATGAGGCGTTTTTCGAGGGCGCTCGGCCCTTGATGGAGCACCTGGAGATGATTGGCACCAGCACGGAGTCTGGGGTGAAGGAACTTGGGCGGGTACGAGTAGCGGGGTTTCCGGTGGGGAGTCTGCACAAGTATTTGGACAGGTTGGCCCAGCATGGGGAGGTGGTGATTGCGGAGGGGGAGGGGGCGATCGCCATCCACCCCCATCATCCGTACGAACCAACAGCCATTGAAGAACCAGCCCAAGCTCCTGTTGAGCCGATTCCCCGATCCCAGATCCCAGCACCAGCGTCTAAGGAGCCTGAATTTCAGATACAAAACCTGTTTGACCTCGACCAGTTCACCGGGGCGCATCAAAATGGACATAGGGAGCTTCTACCGCCGATCCAGCCTGGACTGGATCGGCGGTAGAAGCTCAACCAACTGCGCTATCAGAGGTGAATGTAGATCCTCCGACACAACCATTACCAACCCCTACGGTTTCAGCAATAGCCCATCAGAGGCAAGCGGCAGCAGATGATGCAGCGCTGGAGATTGCGCCCGAACCGTTGCCGCGCTCAGCATTAGAAACCATACGCGACTGGTACCGCGCTGCCCGCGATTTAGGCCACGACCCACTGCACCTAGAAGAGATCAAGCAGTTGGGCCTTTCAGCCAAACAGGCCAATGGCAACGGTTTTGGCCTCGCGCCAAACCTACAGCAAGAGATGGCTCAAGATCTAGCCCAATATCAGGCGTTGCAGCAGCGGGGAGAATACGTGGCCCAGGCTTCCCAAAAAATCTTGTCGGTGATCGGGCAGACCCGAGGCCCCCATACCCAGTTTCGCGGCAAAGTCTATGAACTAAAGCAGACCGCTGACCGACTGACCGTCCGCCGGGTGACGCCTCAACCCCAGACCATTTTGGAAATCGCCCAGGGGAAAATTCAGCGCACGGTGGTAACAGCTGAAGACTGTCAGCGGTTTCAGCGGTTTGTGCAGCGCCTAGAATCAGACCGTGTTCCCACCTCGACCTCAGCAGGACTTGAACGATGATGACTCTGACCCCCTTACCCGCTGACTATCGCCCCCAGTCCATCGTGATTTTGTGCGATGGGCAAAAGGCCGTGCATGTGGAGGGCAACGAAATGCAGCTCGATGTGGAATGGACGGCGGAACGCGCCCCCGATCGCCTGGAGATGTTTTGGGATGGGGTACTGGTCTATGCCCTGGTAAATCAGCAGCTCACGGTCAACCGTCTGGAGTTGGTCACCGGCGCTACCCACCCCATGGAATGGATCTTTCAAACCCCAGCGGGTCAAGCCGATGAACCCAGCCCTTCGCACCACGTTTGACCGGCTCCGGGAGCAGGGGCTGCCGCCGCTACCCGTTGCCCCAGCCCAAGATCCGACGCGCTACCCGGCCCGAAACCGCGATGGCAGCCTGAAGCGCGACAAAGACGGGGCTCTGGTGCCCGCCTTCACCGGCAAGAACCCCAGCTATGTGGATTGCAGCGGGATTCCTCACCTGATCCGGCACACCCAGTATCAGAATCGGTTGCCGACTCAGGCTGAGCTTCAAACCTGGTTTGCGCACCCTGACAACGGCATTGGCACTCTAGGCGGCTGGCACAATATTGTTTGGGTCGATGTGGATGTGAAGCAGTTTGAGTCGCAGCAGGCCTGCGATCAGCGGATCGTTGATTGGCTGAGCCAATACCCGCTTTTACAACAGACATATGCCGAGCGCACCCATAGCAGCGGCAGGCGGCATACCTCCCGCTATATTGTGTGGTCCTCCTAACCTAAGCCCTGAGGCTGCTTCACCCATTCCATTCGACAGAGCTAAAAGGGTGGGTTTCTTCTATTATCCATACTGATGATTCCCAGAATATCAATAGTTTGGCTGAAATATAAAAATGAGCTGAGAGCATGACTTCAGGCGTATATCGTAGCCAAAATTGGACTTCGGAGAGTTAACTAATCACTAATTCTTTGGCGTGCTTTTTCCAGCTCTTCTTGCATCCAAGCCGTATTAGGGGCCAGGTCTAAAGCATAGGTGAGATCTGTAACGGCGTCTTCAAAACGACTGATGAGTCGATAGGCTCGACCACGATTACCATAAGCCAAAGGATTCTCAGGATTGAGCACTATTGTTTGAGAATAATCAGAGATTGCTTTCTGGAACTGACCCAATTCAACATAGACGTCTCCGCGCTGAGTATATGCCATCTCAAGATTAATGCTTCCCCAATTTCGATTAGTTTGAATAGCTTGAGTAAAGTTTTCAGACGCGGCCTCCCAATCACTAAGTTTGCTATAAGCCTCTCCTCGCCGATAATAAGCACCAGAATAATTGGGGTCGAGGTCGATTGCCTGGTTATACTCTGAAATTGCTCCTTCAAACAGACCCGATCTACTTAGAGCGTTCCCACGACCAACGTAAGCTTGAGAAATGACATCAACGTTTTCAGGAGCGATGGCAATTGCTTGATCAAATGCTAAACCTGCCTCTTCAGGCTGACCAGATTCAATATGTATGAAGCCTCGCAGCACATACGCTTGTGCAGTCGCATTTGGATCACCTGAACTTAAAGCAATCGCCTGATCAATCTCAGAACTTGCTTCTGAGTACTGACCTAGCTGCATATAAATCACTGCTCGATAGCTATAGGCGCTGACAATGTTAAGAGCACCCCAATCTTGATTGACCTCAATAGAGCGATTAAATGCTTCAAGGGCTTCTGGTAGTCGGCCCAGTTTTTGCAAAGCCTCTCCTCGATTGTGATAAGCAAGGGAATAATTGGAGTTGAGATTGATTGCTTGATCAAACTCTGAAATTGCTTCTTCAAACCGACCTAGTCCACCTAGAGCATTTCCCCGACCGATATAGGCTTGAGGAATAACATCGGCATTGTCAGGAGCGATGGCAATTGCTTGATCAAAGGCTGAAACTGCCTCTTCAGGCTGACCAGATTCAATATGTATGAAACCTCGCAGCACATACGCTTGTGCAGTTGTATTTGGATCATCAGAGCTTAAGGCAATCACCTGTTCAAGATCAGAAATTGCTTCTGAATATTTGCCTAACTGAATATAAATAACTGCTCGATAGTTATAAGCACTTGCAATGTTGAGAGCGCCCCAATCTTGGTTGCCCTGAATAGAACGATCAAATGCTTCAAGGGCTTCTTGTAGTCGGCCCAATTTTTGCAAAGCCTCTCCTCGATTGTGATAAGCAAGGGAATAATTGGAGTTGAGATTGATTGCTTGATCAAACTCTAAAATTGCTTCTTCAAACCGACCTAGTCCACCTAGAGCATTTCCCCGACCGATATAGGCTTGAGGAATAACATCGGCATTGTCAGGAGCGATGGCAATTGCTTGATCAAAGGCTGAAACTGCCTCTTCAGGCTGACCAGATTCAATATGTATGAAACCTCGCAGCACATACGCTTGTGCAGTTGTATTTGGATCATCAGAGCTTAAGGCAATCACCTGTTCAAGATCAGAAATTGCTTCTGAATATTTGCCTAACTGAATATAAATAGCTGCTCGATAGTTATAGGCACTGCTGATATTGACAGCACCCCAATCTTGATTGATCTGAATGGAGCGATCAAATGCTTCAAGGGCTTCTGACAGCCGACCCAGGGTTTGTAGAACCGTTCCTCGATTGAGATAAGCAAGGGAGTAATTGGGTTTGAGATTGACTGCCCGATCATACTCTGAGATGGCTTCTTCATACCGACCCAATCCACTCAAAGCGCTCCCACGACCAAGATAAGCGTAAGGAGCGACATCGATATTTTCAGGGGCAGTGGTAATTGCTTGGTCAAATGCTGAAATTGCCTCTTCATACTGGCCGGATTCAGTATGTATGAAGCCTCGTAGCACATACGCTTGTGCAGTCGCCTTTGGATCATCTGCGCTTAAGGCAACTACCTGTTCAAGATCAGGAATTGCTTCTGAATATTTGCCTAACTGAATATAAATAACTGCTCGACAAGTCAGGACATAAGCATAAGTACTGGCATCATTAATAGCAAGAGTCTCTGCTTGATCAAAATCGCTAATTGCTTCTTCAAAGTTATTTAAAGATGACTTGATTAAGCCTCTTGTAAAATAAGCTAAAGAATAAAATTGATCAGGGTTTAGAGTGATAACTCTATGGGTATTTTGATCAATAGAGAAAGCTAGTTCAATAGATGAAGTTGCTTCTTGCGGATGACCGAGCGTATACTGCGCAAGTGCTTGGCCAATATAAGCATAGGGATTAACTTCATCGGGACTCAGTGCCACTGCGGCTCTAAAATGCGCAAGCCCATCCTCTACCTCTCCTATTTGTAGTAGGGCTAAACCTCTATAGACTAGAAAATCTTTATCATTTGGATTTGTTTTGAGTATTTGCTCTGTAATATCAAGAACTAGCGGATTAATTTTTTCATCAAAGATATCAGTGCCACTAGATGGTCGCAGATTCTGACTCCTGCTCATTCCTCCACTAATGGCGGCAATATCAAATGTGGAAATGATAGAAAGAGAAAATCCTTCTTCACTCGCTGTAAGAAGATTTTCAAAAGCACTTTTGAGGGCCTCTAACGCAGGTGAATAATCTGGACTGATTTCCAATGCTTTAGCGTAGGACACAAGAGATTCATCAATTTTATTAGCCCCCAACAAGACATTGCCTTTGTTCGTCCATGCCTGATAGTATTCTTTGTTGAGTTCAATAGTATAGTCATAAGCTTGGATTGCCTCTTCTACCCTTCCTAGAGCTGCTAAAGCATTGCCTCTTCCAAAATGAGCTAAAAAGTTATCTGGGTCTAGTTCAGACGTAACTCGCTCAAAATGTTCTAGGGCTTCTTCATGCCTTCCAATCTGATTCAGAAATTCTCCTCGTACAATCCATACAGCCGAATTTTCAGGATTCTCATCCAAAATCTTGGAAAGCTGCGAAAGGGCATCATCGCGCGTTTCCTCATTGGCAAATTTGAACACTGCTTCAGTTACTGGAAAGACATCTTCCAAGTTCCGCCGTTGCTGGTTAGCTCTAGCTTGCTCCTTATTAGCTCTATCGCGTTGCTCCTCCGACTCTTCCCTGGCAAGCTCAACCTCTTGCTTTGTACTTTGTAAAGTTGTTTCTGTTAGCCCTAATGCTAATTGCGTTTCTTTTAAATTTCCTTGAGTATGGTTTAGGGTTTGCTGGGCTTCTGTTACCACTACTTCGAGAGTAGTATTTTCTTTCGTTAACGTTTGGTTGTTGTTTTCTAGATCATTGTTCTCATCTTCTAACTCTACATTTTCTAGTGCCGTTTCCTGAAGATCAGCTACAGCATCCTTTTTCTCTTCAATTGCCTGATCCCTTGCCTCGACAGCCTTCGCTTGTAAATCTACTGCTCTCCAGGCCCCGAAAGCTAATACACTCAATAGGCTAAGGCCCACTCCAATTACCCAGCGGAAAAGTCGCCGTACCCGTCTCAATTCCTGTCGAGCTGTTTCTAACTGCTGATTAATGCGTTCTAATGCCTGATTTCGCTCTGCTAGCTGTTCATTCACCTGAACCACAGCTGCTTGGCTATATTCGAGTTCCTGCCGCAGCCCTAGCTTCTGGCTCTCCACCAAATACTGATAGTCTTGCTTGCTAAGGCTTCGCGCCTCAGCCCATTCCAATGCTGCCTCTAGCTTTGCTCCTTGCAGCAAGTAAGCATCTGATCGTGGTTTGCTCTGCAACCATGCATAAATATCCGCTGCGTAAGGACGCTGGCGTGCTAAAGCCGCAGTTACCCAAGCTGTGGAGAAAATTGTTTCGTAGATGCGGTTGTGAGGATGTAAGGTACGACTATGTTCAATTACGATGCCTGAGAGGCGCAGTTCAATCTGCTCGGGACGGCTGCTTGCCAGAACTGTTTCCCCAGACAAAATCTGCTGATATAGACCCAATCGCTCTCCTACAGTCATCTCATCACGAAAGAGACGATCTCGTATGGTTCTCAAATGCTCTGGTACATCTTGCGCTTCCCAGTTATCAATAATGCGAACTTGCACTAGCTGTGAGATTGCTGTTTCTTCCTCACCATCAGGAATCCTGTCCAGCATTTGAGCTAATCGGCAGAGCTTCTGGGTTAGAAACGGTTGTCCGTTCGTCCAGCTAAGAATTACCTGTAGAACAGCTTCAGGATTCTCAGCGATTCCTTCTAGACCTCCGATGAGTGGTTCTGCCTCATCAAGTTGAAAGCCACGGAGAGAAATGCCGTGACCAATATTGAAAGGTGTACGGGTTTTATCTCGAATCAGATCAGATGGAGTAGCTACGCCAAGGAAACAAAAGGTCAACCGTTGATAAGCAGGTTTATCAGCTCGTTGATTATAAAAGTCACGAATCAGAGTAAAGAAATCATCAAGGGAAAAGGATAAGCTCTGAACGGTATCAACTTCATCAATGAAGATAGCGACGGGCTGAGAGAGCTCTTCCAGTAGAAATGTTTCAACAAATTCGCCCAATCGCTGTACTGAAGAGATTTCATCCCGCTCACGCCACCATTGACGGAAGTTGACTTGAGTCGTCAAGTCAAAACTATTCCAAAGCTTGCGGACGAAACCGGCATACCATTGATCAGCCGTGACGTTTTCATCTCCCCCAATCTGTGTCAGGTCAATCGCCGTACAGGATACTCCCTCCGCTTCTAGGCGCTGCATCACTTGCACCCGCAGGCTAGATTTCCCCATCTGGCGGGAATTCAGCACATAGCAAAACTCCCCAGCTTTAAGCTTTTCGTACAGCTCATCATCCGCTTGTCGCTTTACATAGCTTGGTGCATCAGCAGGTAGACTGCCCCCAACCTGATAGTCATAGCTCATGAGTTGGCTCTCCCTACATTGAGTCGGTCAGAAAAATATCTTCGATACAAATCACACCGGGGAATGACCTCATTGCCCTGCAAATGCACAATCCCCATGCTGTGCAGCTGAAATGCCTGAATCGGTTCCAACCGAACAGGGCCAGCCGAAGCCACCACTCGTCTAGCGGCCTCAGCCATCTCCACCCGCTGCTCCAAATTCCACCAATGGCGACGCAAGTGGTCGCCATACGGCCCAGCCTCTGTTGGCGCGATAGTGAGCAATTTATCCAACGTCGTTTCCTCTCGCGCCACCTGATATAATGCCACTCGCACTAAATAAGGATGTCCCCCCACCATTTTCATTAGTCGGGTGACCGCTTCCTCATCCCAATTCAGTCCGTGCCTATGGGCCAAATTCAAAACCTGCTCCGGCAGAAATTCTGACAGCTCAATCGGTAAACCCACGTTAAACGGTGACTGGTTAATATTCATCGGAATGTAGACTTCGGTAGAATGAACCACCACGAGCCGCAGCTTCTTCCATAAAGCATTTGTTTTAGCCGATTCATGCCACGCCCGTAACAACCCCATAAAATCAGCTGCAATGTTGGGATGCTCAAACACCATGTCTACTTCATCCAATCCCAACACCAGAGGCTTAGAAATTTCCGGCAGCAAATACTCTTCCAGATACGCCGTACAGTTATCCTTACTGCCAAAAATCTCGTCCCAGTAGTCATTGAGCTTATTGGGCAACCGTAATCGCCGCCCCACGCTGGCGCAAAACCATCGTAGAAATTTGTCTAAATCTGAAAAGATAGCAGCATCCGCTAATTGGAAGCTGAGAGGTACAGTTAGGTAATCGCTCTCCTCCGCATGGCGCAAAATCCGGGACATCAAAGATGTCTTCCCCATCTGACGCGGAGCCTTGATCCGGATTAACGCTCCTGGCTTCAGCACTGTTTCATAGCAATTCTTTTCTATCGGTGGCCGTTCTAAGTAATAGAGAGAGGTTAAGTCCACTTGTCCACCTGGTAGCTCTGGCGGAGCCACAGGCGATGGCGGAGCATTCGGTTGTTCGGTCAGAGGCTCTGTAATAGTCTCTGAAGCTGCGGGTTCCTGAAAGGGAGTGTTGCGATTGCCCAAAATTGCCAAAATTTCCTGCAAAATCTGAGCCGTATCTTCGTCAGACTTCCACTCCCGCTGCTGAATCCGGTTGAGATAGCCTCGCAAGTCATAGTTCAGCGGAGAGGACAGCGGAAAATCCACTCGAACGGGCAGGATTCTCGGCTTTCCAGAGTCGCGATTATCCCGCAGTTCCTTCGCTCGCCGGACTTCCTCCGTCACCATCTCGCTCGTCGCTGACTTAGGCGACAGCAAAAGTAAAAAGTAATCGCACTGCTCTAGCTCTCGGTCAATGCGCTGCGACCAGTTATCCCCCAACCGGATACTCTCCGCAGCCATGAATACCTCATGACCCTCTGCCTTAAGCACTCTGTAAAACTTTTCAGCTAGGTCACTATCGGGCGGTTGACTGCGATAGCTAATGAAGACTCGTGCAGATGTGGTTGATGGCTCAACAGGTAGGGTTGATGGCCGAGGGTAGTGAACCAAGGTGATCGCCCCACCCATGCCCGCATGAATCACCTCCTGCCCACTCGTTCTCAGTTCCCGCTCTACAAAGCCAAACAGGTCATTACTCGTGACCGTCTCCTGCACCGCATTCTCGGCAGATAAGCCTTTCAAAATGGCTGTGGTAAAAATGCCATGTTCTTTTCCCTCCCGCGCTCGTTCAAAATCTCGGCAGGCCGCAATTAGACAGGAATTTTGCTTATGGCTGAGGATTGTTTGAGTAGGTTGCAAAAGGCTCCGCTGCTCTTCCAACAAAGAGCCGGCGTAGCAGCAGTCCATCATCACGACCAAACTGCTCAGCTCCGCTTGACCCATCAACTTATTCAACGAAGCAAAGGGAATTGCGTTCTGCCCATCTTTGCTCGCGTTAGAGGTAGCTAGATATCCGCTCTCTTCTCCAGTCAGCGCGTCAGACACACGGAAGCCATGTCCGGCGAAGTAGAGAATAGCCTCCTGGTTCTTAGCTCGCTCTCGAAAGAAGGATTTCAGTTCATTGCCAAGTTCAGTGTGACTGAGGGATTTATCAGGGGTTAACGCCCACTGATTTTCTCCGACCAGCGTCCTGGGCAATCGCGTCACTCTATACTGATGTTGCTCTAGCAGCCGGGCAACTGCCTCTGCATCCTTGGCCGCACTTTTTAAGTTGCCGAAGTGGTCGTATCGGTCTAGACCGATGACGAGCGCGTACTTTGCCATAGCCCTGCTGGTGCAACTGCTAGGTAATTCCTTCAGCTGATAGTAGCCTCATTACGCTCAGGAGGCTGTATCAGCAGGTTACTCTTTAGATTCTGCAGCGGGGAACTTGCATTTGACCTGAATCTTAAACGCTCCCTCAGCCGACCCTTCGGCCAAGATGGGCATTCCCGCTTTGCCCGCAATCTTTAGATTGAACTCCAGGTTCATCTCCTCAATTTCTGCCAGGCTAAAGTTCACAAACGCCCCGATAGCGTATTTGGCATAGCCCCGGATGGTGCTGTGAACTTTTTTCATGTCGATGGTGGGTAAGCTGATGTCTCGATACCCTTCATCTCCATCAGGTTCTACATTGGCAAGCTCACCCGGCTCAATATAGAACTCGTATTCTTCACCGTCGTCATCTTTGACCACAAACTTCTGGATATCAGTCATGGGGCATCCTGGCGAGCGTCTGGTGCGATTATCTCAGACTTGCCGCTTATTTGCTCCGGGCACGAGCCTTATTACCAGATGGGTCCTCAGGCAAGCAACTGTAGCAGGATCCATGGTTACAAGAACATTTATGATTGACAGAACCCTTATCTGGAGGGCTTTATAAACTACCGCTCTAGATTGTCTTGGTTTCTCTCAGCACCTCTTGAGGGGCTTCTTGTTAGAGTAAAGTTAGTTTGAGCGGCAAGCCCCCAAAAACCCCTATCACTATTGAGATTTTGT
Source organism: Nodosilinea nodulosa PCC 7104 (assembly GCF_000309385.1). Classification (GTDB taxonomy): domain Bacteria; phylum Cyanobacteriota; class Cyanobacteriia; order Phormidesmidales; family Phormidesmidaceae; genus Nodosilinea; species Nodosilinea nodulosa. The sequence continues at coordinate 261,191 of NZ_JH976538.1, read as the reverse complement.
AAGGGGGACTGGTTCGGGCCAAAGGGGCTACATCCAGCTTCACTGGGGTTTTCCTTGGCCCTAGATCTTCTCGCTCGCTCGACCAAAGCATCCAGATCCTCATAGGCGTAAAGCTTCAGGTCGTGCTTCACCCGGCTCACCGCCACATAAAAGCTCTCCCGCCCCACATAACGATCCAACGCCCCAATCACTCGCTCCGCCGACTTGCCCTGGGCCGCATAGGTCGTACTGACCAGCGCATAATCCAGATGCGCCAACTCCGAACCCTCGAAACACCCCACCTCTCCGCGCCCCCAGCGAATCATCACCTGCCCCTCCTCCAAGCCCACCACCTCAAACTCCTGGCCATTCCGTCGCCCCAGGGCATGGTCATTGCGCGTCCACCGCAGACGATCGCCCACCGCAATCTCCATCCCCTCCACCTCATAGACCGACTTCCGCCGGATCTGGGCTGGATCCACCTGCAATGCCGCCCCGGCTTGCCCTCGCAGCATCAGCCCATTGCTGTGGCTATCCGTCGCCAGCACCTCGTAGCGCTGCCCCTTCTCCAACCCCAGCCGCTTGTAGCTGGTCTGGGGAATCAGCACATTCCCCGGCTGAAAATGGTGGGCATAGCTCGCCTGGGTTTCCGTCAAATCCCTCGCCTTCAGCCGCTTTACCGTCAGACTCTGCCCTAGGGTGCCGTCTGCTTTCAGACCATCGCGCACCAGCTGGGTGATCGCCAGCCGCTCCTGGTTGGTGCCCGCCAGCAGCAGCGTTTTCTGGCGCTCCTCTGGGGCTAGGGCGAGATAGTCGCGGGCGATCGCCGCTGCCCTCGCCTCCTGACTTCTCACCTGCTGAATGTACGACTTCAACTGCCGCACCCCAGCAGCGATTTCCCCAGCGGCAATCAGGTCTACCCCCGCCTTAATCTGCTGGTTCTTCTGCCTCAACGACTGAGTGAGGTAGGCCGTCGCCATCCCCGCCTGCTGCAAACTCTTGAACGGGTTCCCCGCCTCCACCGCCGACAGCTGCCGGGTGTCTCCTACCAAAATCACTCGGGCCTGCTGCTCTTGGGCTTTGGTCACCAGGGCCAGTGCATCCTTCGCACTCAAGAGCCCCGCTTCATCTACGACCCAGACTTCGGGCTGAGCCAGGTTGGGTTCCACCGGTTGAGCACACAGCAACGCCGCCACCGTTTCCACCGGCTGAATCTGGGCCGAGTCGCCCAACGACTTCGCCGCCTCCGCACTGGGGGCAAAGCCCCGGACGGTGTAGCCCTTGGACTCCGCAATCTGGCGAAACTGGTTCAGGGCATAGCTCTTCCCCGCCCCGGCCACCCCCTGCCAAGCGATGAAGCGATCGCGGGTGGTGGCCGCCAACATCACCCCCTGCACCTGGCCCTCGGTCAACCCCTGATCGCGCAGATGTGCTTCCACTAGGGCTGGGGTGGCAATACTCCCCACATCTCCCCGCCCCTCCAACACTGTGCGAATGGTTTCCAGCTCTCGCAGAACCGCCGTCTGAGTGGTCAGCCGCTGGTCATGGGTGTGAATCACCTCCGGATCGGTGTCCAAGGTCTGCTGTACGTCATCAAAGAGCTGCTGCCCAAGATGGTTCTCCAGGGCAAACCGCTCCACCTGCTCGCGCTGGAACACCGCCTCCCGCTCAGCGCAGTGGGTCAGCCCGGCTTGAGTGCCCCGCTTTGGCTGGCTCTGCCAATCTATCGGCTGGGGGTGAGGGTGCTCCAGCTTCAGCACCTGGGCCTGCTGCTGCCAGTAGGTGCGCAGCTCTTCCCGAGGAATTTCCTTGCCCTTTGGAGCACGGGTCATCAGGGTGGCCAGCTCTCGCTCCTGGGCTGTGGCGTTCTCCTCCACCGCCGCCAGAATCTGCTCCCGCCGTTTGGAGAAGGTCTGGAGGTCTTCTGCTTGATACCCCCGGAGTTCAAACTGACCATTCGCCCTCGGCTCAATGCCATAGCCCAGGCGCTGCACCTCCACTGCCAACTCGTTTTGGTAAATCATCCCCAACAGCTTTTGCTGCTTGAAGAGGATGTCGTTGTGGAGCGATTGCCAGCGGCCATTGGCCAGTTGCGTGGCATTGATCACGACGCAATGGGTGTGCAGCTGCGGATCCTTCTCGCGGGAGGTGTCGTGGTGGAACTGGGCGACGATTAGGTTGCCGGTGCCGACTGCCTGCCGTCCCTCCGGCGTCCGCACCCGCGTTTGGGCATAGCGCTCCTCGATGATGGCCAGGGTACGAGTAACAGCAATGCGATGGGCTTGCTCTATCGCTTCATTCCCCCCGACCAGGGCCGCCAGGCTGATGCTTTTTGGGGCACTAAAGGTTAAATCCAGCCCAGCCCGATGACGCTCCGGGTCAATCTTTCGACCCGATAGGGTCTGGTGCCCCTGAGGATGAGAGCCATGGCGCAGATTTTTGAAGTCGTCTCCTTGCACCTGACCTGCTAGCCCCAGGCTCTTGGCCCCCGATCCCCACCAACCAGAGTGAGCCTGGTTCTCTTCGTTGGTGTAGTAGTTCTCGGCGGTGTAGTAGGTTTCGCCCTGGTTGGCGCTGATCACCGTCAGGCTGAGCATGGCTGACCTTCTAGCCCTCTACCAAACCCTGGCGCTTGCGGATTTCTTGAATTAGCGCCTTGCGATTTTCCAGCGCCTGCGGCCCCCGAGCATTGGCCTGCTCCAGGGCAATGGTCTCCAGCAAAATCTGGAGCCCCTGAAATTGCACTTGCAGCAGCTCCATCCGGGCCTTCAGGTCATCTACCTGCCGTTCCAGTTCGCGGCGCTGCTGACCATCGCGCATCATCAGGCGAATGATGCTGGCGGCGGGTAGGCCCAACCGATTGGCCTCTTTCTCGACGATCGCCGCCTCTTCAAGGGGCAGCGAGACGCTAAATCCTTTACCCATGAGCTTTTCCGTGAATTCGTCAGTGATTCGTAAATGACCGGCCATTGGCCCCCATACCTGGAACCCCTGATATTGCTGGGTTTCAGCAACCCCCTGGCCCAGGGCTGGGCGTGGTGTGTGAAACGCGGAGCTACGAAACGCAGTGGAGTGGCGTAGCCCCCAGGCCAGCCCATCAGGCTTTTGCCGGGGCATTCCCTGGGGAGAAGACAAGGGGTAACAATCTCTGTTTTAGCTCACAGAAAATGTCAGTTCTGCTCAGCCTATCGAGCTGCAAACTTTGTTTTTATTCATCACTAAAATGATTAATTTTCGTCTCTCATAGAAATCTCTCAACCAGCAAGTCGTGATTAAGTCGTTATCAAGTCGTGAATGACTGGGTGATTCCAGGCTTGCCTTGGATTCTGGACAGACAAGTCGTTATCAAGTCGTGAATAAGTCGTGAATGAAATTCACCAGTCATCAAAACGATGATGGATTTTGCTGAAGATAACAATTCAGTCGTTATTAAGTCGTGAATAAAACCGACGACTCAGAATACAGATATCGATCAGAAAACTTGAAGACATTCTTACGTCTTCACGATGTTGATTAAACGCTGTCATTGGCATTCAAACTATGACCCAGATCATCCAGACCTACATCGACATGGGCAGCTCTGCCACCAAGTGCCTCTACTGGCAGGGCCAGCCCTACCTGCTGCACCTTGACCCCCAGGTGGCTCGGTTGAACCCCGCTCGCCTTGATCGGCTGATGTTGGGCGGGCTGACTAGCCAAGAACCCGAGGACAGTGCCTATGTGATGGTGGGCAATAGTGCCTATGTCATTGGGGCGTTGGCGATCGCCCAAAAAGGTGACTCAGGTCTGGCCCTACCGAAACGCGATCGCGCCGTCTACAAAATCCTCGCCACCCTCGGCGTCATTGCCGAGAAAACTCTGGCCGCTCAGGACACCGATAGCTCAGGATGTGAGTTCACTGCTCAACTGGGCCTGCTGCTGCCATTGGAGGAATACTGGCAAGACCGCAAGGAGCTGAAAGCCCAGATTCTGGGAGCCATTTCAGACTTCAGCTTTCGAGGTCGGTCTCTGTTTGGGCAGCTAGAGCGCATCGAGATGCAGCCAGAGGGGGCCGGGCTTTACTTGGCCAAGGGGTTGCAGCTGGCCAGGGCCGGGGTGGGGATTCGCGACTCCACCGTTGTCGTCCTGATGTTTGGCCACCGCAATCTCTCCATTCTCACCTTCGAGAAGGGCAGCACGCCTCAGGAAACCAACAGCACCTCCCAGGGGCCAGGGTTCGTGGAATACCTGAAGCAGTGTGCCACCGAATTACCCGGTGTCGCCCCCGACGACCCGGCTCTGCTGGAAGCGGTTTTGCAAGGGCACCCCACCTTTCACGTCCCAGGCCGTAAGGAAGCTCTCGATCTGACCAGAGCCTGTAGCTATGCCCGTGAGTTTTATCTGGATCGGGTGAATCAGTTTCTGGTTGAGTGGCTGCCCTCGGCTGAGGTGGATGTGATTGTCGGCGGGGGTGCGGCCTATTTCATTCGGCCAGAGCTAGAGCAATTTTTTGACCAGCGAGGTCTTGCTCAGCAGATCACCTGGGCCGAGGCCCTGCGACAGGAGATGACCGATGTGCTGCGAGGCCAGGATGGCACGGCTGAACCCGACTTGATCACCAGCGTCCGCTGGGCCGATGTCTATGGGTTGTTCAAAACGTTTATGTACAGCGCCAAGCCAACCCAGGCGCAATAGCGCTGTAGTCAACTCGGACAGACCCAAGGTAAGGACTCAGAAGTAATGACTCAAAAGCCAGAAATGAAAGCTCGGATTCAGTACTCCAGCCGAGATGAGCTAGATATGGCGGTTATCGGTTACTGCCGAGGAAAATCGCGCCACGACCTCCACGCCCGTATGCGATCAGCGCTGAATGGCTGCTATGGGCCGTTTGCCATGGCAGCGGTTCAAGCCCCCAAAGATGAAATTCGGCGGCAGGCTGTGCGATCAATTCAGCAGTTGACGAATCAGATTCTAGAAATCAAGGAGCGGTTTCTCCCAGAAATGGAAGCCTTCGACGATTCGATAACGCTACCCAAGACAGCGCTCTCACTGGGTAAGCCATACCCACGACATCTACCATCGGCCAATAGCTCCACGGCATCCACCCCAACAGTACCCATCAAAACCCTGCCCGACCCAGGGCCGGTGGATCAGCCACTGCGGGAGTTCTTGGGCGACGATGCCGCCATCATGGCGGGGCTGAATCCTTTCATCAATGACTTGACGTGAACCCGCTGCGCCCCAGAACACCTATCCCCGTTGACCGCCAGACCCAGGAGCAGATCGCGGGGACGGCGGTGCTGCTCCTGGAGCGATTTTGCCGCGACCAACCTCGGGGGCAGCGGGTGTTTGAGGGTAAGAGGACGTTTTAAAAGATCTGAGGGGTCAAAAATTATGCCAACCGCCTGACCATAATACGGATCATGGCCAGGTAGATGAGGGTCTCTGAGGTTTCGGGTAGCAGTTCATAATCTCGCACCAAACGTCGGCACCCCATCAGCCAACCGAGGGTACGCTCCACCACCCAGCGTTTCTTGAGCAGCACGAACCCTTTAGTTTGTTGAGGTCGCAGCACGACTTGGAGAATCCAACGACAGGTATCCATCACCCACATCATGAAAGCAGGGCCATCAAAGCCCCCATCCGCCCAAATAATGGTCAGTCTCGAGATGGCAGGCCCCATCGCTTTGACGCGCTTGAGGAGTTGCTTACCCCCCTCACGCTCCGGCACACTGGCGGCGGTGACCAGCACCCGCAGCACCAAGCCGAAGGTATCGACGCCCAGAAACCGTTTACGTCCTTTAATCTTTTTGCCCGCATCATAGCCAACGGCCTCATGCACCATGGCCGCGCTTTTCACGCTCTGACTATCGATGACGGCTTCTGACGGTTGAGGGTGTCGGTCTTGCTCAATCCGAGTCCACTCGCGCAAGTGGTCATGAATGATGATCCAGGTGCCGTCCTTGCGCCAGTTCCGGAAGTAGGTGTACACCGTCTGCCATGGCGGAAAGTCTCCCGGCAAGGCCCGCCAACGGCACCCTTCTACCAGGAGATACATCATGGCATTGAGCAGCTCCCACAGATCCACGCTGCGGGGTCGTCCGCCTGGTTTGGCCTCAGGCAGCAAGTCACTCAGCAGCTCGTATTGGGCACGGGTTAAATTGCTGGGGTAGTCTTTACTCATCGTCTCACTCCGGCATTGCTGACTTCTATCTGCAACTTACACGGAGTGAGCTTTTTTACCCACGGACCGACTTTTCAAACACCCTCTAAGCAGTTCTACACGATTGTGGAGCGGGGGCGCGATCTGAATATCGAGTTTAGGGGCGATGCCCACCATTTGCCGGAGACGATTCTTACGTTGCGATCGCATAGGCAGGGTGGGCAGACGTTTTACGAAATTGAGTCTTGGCTGACGCAGGCAGATGTGCAGCGGTTCACGCTGATTCGGCAAGAGCTACAGCGAGACCTTTCACCAGTAAGCCCAGGAAGACTCCGTGGGCAGGCTATGAAGGGGGCTGAAATCTAATCCCCAATCGACGTTCTAGAAGCGGAGGCAGGCTATGGCGTGGGCGGAAAAATCTGCGAGTTTGAGACCGCAGCTGCTGCTGCTGCGATCAGGGATGCGCTGAACCCTGAGGCGATCGAGGAGGTGGTTGTTTTGGCGGTTGAGGGGTTGGCGTCGTTTTTTAGGCCGATGGATGGCATGGAAGCGTAACCACCGTTCGCGGAGCCTAGCTGACCAGGGCGAAAATCATCATTGTCCTTGCCAGACTACAGAATGGCACTTGGGTCTTCAATCAAATTCGACGACTGACCCTAAGTTAAAGCCGTGAGCCACGAAAATGGTTTCAATTCGTTCCTTGGGAAGCCAGGTTAGGTGGGCAAACTGACCTGCAAGACCATGAAGCGTAGTGCGTGATCGCGTCCTCGTCCCAGGGTTGTGCAAGCTGGCTTGCTGATCTCGGGCATCATGAGCCCGGAGGACAAATTCTGCCAGCATCCGCACGTCACCGGGCCACAGGATCTCTATCTCCTCTAGTTGGGATAAATACACGGGTTTCGGTCTTCTCACAGGCGCTACCGGCAATTTCTTTGGAAGTATCATAGCGATAAGGTTTTCTTTGCCGCCGTGAATCGCACCCAGCTCTTTGATGCCCTCAGCAACCTGCCGCCCGCCGCCTTCGAGCGGCTGCTGATTGTGGTGAATATGCCCAGAATGAATCGAACCGGAGCGGCGGCAACCATCGGCGACCAGGTAAGCGCTCTGCTGGGCTGGGCCGAGAGCTCTATCGGACCGGGGGTAGAGGCGATCGCGCGGCATCTGACCGAACTCAATCATTTCGAGTTTGATGCCTACCTGCGATCGCTCATCGCTACTTACGAGAAATGGTGGGAGTATTACACCCTGACGGATGCCGTCGGCAGAGTTGAGCAACCCGCGCCCGAAAAGCCCTCCGTGTTTGACTTTGGCTTGATGGTAAAGACCGTTGTCAAAGAAACAGATAGCCCTGGCTCTGACCCGCGAGCGGAGGAACGGGAGAAAACTGAACGGCTGCCGGTGCTGGAGGGGATTCGCAAGTATGCCGATGACCATGTGTTGCTGGTGGGTCGCCCTGGTTCAGGCAAGTCTACGGCGTTGATTCGACTGCTTTTGGAAGAGGCAGCCCACTCTTCGAGAAGCGCAGAGCGCTACACCCCCAACCCCTCTCCCACTTTTGGGAGAGGGGGGTCAGAGAAGATACCGGTATTGGTGGAGTTGCGCTATTGGCAAGATTCCATTGAGGGTCTGATTCAGGGGTTTCTGCAACGGCACGGGATGACGTTGGATAGCTCTACCCTGTCCACACTGCTAGGCCAAGGGCGTTTTTTGCTGCTGATTGATGGCTTGAATGAACTGCCTTCGGAGAGCGCGAGAGCCCAACTGACAGCCTTTCGGCGGAACCACCCTAAGGTGCCGATGATCTTCACCACTCGGGATCTGGGGCTGGGGGGCGACCTGGGGATAGAGAAGAAGCTGGAGATGCAGCCGCTGACTGAGCCGCAGATGAAGGATTTCATTCGCGCCTATGTGCCCGACCAGGCGGAGGCGATGCTGCGGCAGTTGAGCGATCGCCTGCGAGAGTTTGGCCAAACCCCGCTGCTGTTGTGGATGTTGTGCGAGGTGTTTCAGCAGTCGCCCAGTCGGCAAATGCCCACCAATCTGGCGGAGGTGTTTCGGATATTTGCAAAGGGGTATGAAGAAAGTGCCCAACGTAAACATGAAGTGGCGGTTTTGAAGGGGGATGTAAAGCCATTGAGCGATCGCCGCCTTTGGAAAGAAGCCCTCAAAGCCCTGGCAGCCCTAATGATGCAGGGCGAAACCCCGGTCGATTTTCGCGTGGCGATTCACCGGGCTGAAGCCGAACGCGAACTTGGAAGAATTTTTGCCAATGAGAAATTCCCTACCCGCGATATTCTAGACGACCTGCTCAAGTATCACCTGTTGCAAAGAAGCACTACAGACCAAATAGGATTTCGCCACCAACTTATTCAGGAATATTATGCTGCAGAATACTTACTGCCCAAGTTACCAGAACTAAGCAATGAGCGACTCAAACGAGATTACCTCAACCTTTTGAAGTGGGCAGAAGCGATCGCCCTCATGCTGGCCCTGGTGGATGACGAAGCCCAGTCACTGCGGGTGGTAAAGCTGGCGATCAATGATGTGGATTTAATGCTGGGGGCGCAATTGGCAGGAAAGGTAAACCTCAGATTCCAGAAGCAATCAATTGAATTGATAAGTGGTTTTACCTTACCCGATTGGTTAAAGGTAAAAGTACTAGAAGCAACACAAACTGATGAAGTAATTCCCGAGTTGCGTAAAGCAATCAAGAGTCAGGATCATCATGTATCTAGGAGTGCAGAAGTAGCGTTAACAAAACTAGGGAGTCAGGCAGCTATATCTGAACTTAGACAAGCACTGGAAGAAGTTTATCCTAATGAGCCTTTTAGTGTAGCAGCCGCAGTGGTAGACCTAGGCGGCAATGTACTTACTGAAGATCTGCTTAGAGATCTTCAAGACAAAAATGCTGATGTACGTAAGATGGTGGCACAAGCATTAGGTGAGTTAGGCGATGAGACAGCTATTCCTGAACTGATTTCGACTCTTAATAAAGATAGAGATTCTTCTGTTCGCTTTAGTGCTTCAGTAGCACTAGGTAGACTGAGATCCGAAGCAGCTATTCCTGAATTACTCAAAGGTCTTGAAGATGAGGAACTGCACTGGGAAGCGGAAAGAGTGCTACAAGAACTGGGTAGTGAAAAAGCTATCCGTGGATTGATTAAAATTCTGGATGAGCATGAAGATTCCGCTGTTCGCAGTAGAGCCGTGAAAGTGTTAGGAAATTTGGGTGGTGAAGAAGCTATTTCTGGATTATTGAAAGCTTTTAAGGATCAAGATTATCATATCCGTTCTGGCGCAGAAAGAGCGCTGGAGGAACTGAAAAGCGAGACGGCTATCCCAGAGCTGCTCAAGTTCCTTCAAGATGAGAACCTCGATGTTCTCAGAAGCGCTGCACATGTATTAAAAACGTTGGGAAATGAAACAATTATTCCTGAGTTGTTCAAAATTCTTAAGGAAAAGTTATCCCATGGGCTTTTCAACACAAAAGGGGAAATAGAAATATCTGGTTTGTTGGTTAGCCTAAGTAATGACGCCAGGGCCATTTCATTCTCAAGGAAGGCTGAGGATGCTAGAGTTTCAGGCTGATCACCTTTTCGCTAAGGCTTATGCATCTTCCCTCGCAATCCTCTGCCGTTGGCTCGAAACCTAGCCTTGAGGCACGGCCTGAGAGAATTGAGATTCTCGAAGCCTTCGCGGACCTGCCGGATGTGCGTAAGGCATCTGGGAAGCGGCATCA
>NZ_JH976538.1:247426-251231 GCF_000309385.1 Nodosilinea nodulosa PCC 7104 | reverse complement strand
ACAATGAAGCGGGGCAGCAACCCCTCGGGCAAAATCGGGTATTCGTAGCGAAAGTTGAGGCAGTCTGCCGGGTCAAACTCAGCGGCGGCAGCAGGCTGCTGCTTGTCGAGCAGGTTGGGGATTAGGTAGCGATGTTCGTCGTCTTGAAAGCGAAAGCACAGTTCGAATTTGCGCATCAGCTCTAGCAAAAAGCCGTGGCGCTCGGCGGGGTAGTTTTGGGCGTCTAAATTGCGGGCAAGGCAGGCGGCTTCGAGTTCGCCTTTGGTGTCGGCGAGTTCGTGGGCGTTGAGCAGGGTGTAAATGCCGTTGGTGACCCAGTGGGGATTGAGCACGTGGGTATCGCGCAGGCGGGGGTCGTCTTTGTAGTTGAGGGCAATGCCGAGGCTGTGGAGATGCACGGCGAGGGAGTCTTGCGCCCCATAGTCGGTTTCGCCATCGGTCTGGCAAATGGCTCGATATTGCTCGAAGGATATGTAGTTGTCGGCCATTTCGGAAAGCTTGTTTTTGATCGCCACCCAACTGGCGGGGAAGGGATCGCGCAGGTGCTCTAGGGCAGGGCCATTTCATTCTCAAGGAAGGCTGAGGATGCTAGAGTTTCAGGCTGATCACCTTTTCGCTAAGGCTTATGCATCTTCCCTCGCAATCCTCTGCCGTTGGCTCGAAACCTAGCCTTGAGGCACGGCCTGAGAGAATTGAGATTCTCGAAGCCTTCGCGGACCTGCCGGATGTGCGTAAGGCATCTGGGAAGCGGCATCACATGGCCCTGTGCCTAGCACTTTTTACCCTGGCAGTGACGGCAGGCAATCGAGGATTTTTGTCCATTGGCGACTGGCTCAGGTGCTACCAGCACGATTTGATTGACCTCTTCGACCCGCCCAAACGGTCGTCTGCCCTCCTACAGTAACCTGAGTTCGGGATAAGGAAAGGAGGGGCTCTGTAAGCTGATATCACGTAAATGATTCAGCAGGCCCCCCTATGGATAGTCTAGAAGAGCTGTTTTGCCACATTGATGATTTCTGCTGTCAGTTCGAGCCGAAATGGCACCAGATGCTGCTGGGTGAAGGCGTTCAACACCGTCAGCGCCAGCGATCGCTGAGCTTAAGCGAGGTGATGACAATCTTGGTGTGCTTCCACCAGCAGCACTATCGCAACTTCAAGGCGTTCTACAACAAGCATGTCTGCGTGCACTGGCGAGAGGCCTTTCCTGGCCTGGTCAGCTATCACCGCTTTGTGGAGTGGATGCCGTCGGCTCTGCTGCCCTTATGCGTGTACCTGAAGCACTGTTTTGGCGCTTGTAGCGGCATCAGCTTTATCGATAGCAGCAGCCTCAAGGTGTGCCACAACCGTCGGATTCGACGCCACAAGGTGTTTCGCGGCCTGGCGGCTCGGGGCAAAACCTCAGTTGACTGGTTCTTTGGCTTCAAGCTCCACCTGGTGGTTAATGACCAAGGGGAGTTGCTCAACATCCAAATCACGCCGGGCAATACCGACGACCGCAAGCCCGCCTGTGACTTGCTTCAAGGCCTCTATGGCAAGGTCTTTGCTGACCGGGGCTATGTCTCCAAAGCACTGGCAGAACGCCTCTTTGAGACCTGTGGCATCGAGTTCTTTGCCAAACCCAGGCGCAACATGACAAACCACTTGATGCGGCTCACCGACAAGTTACTGGCCCGCAAGCGCGCCATTGTCGAAACCGTCATTGACCAGCTCAAGAACATCTCCCAGATTGAGCATTCCAGGCATCGCAGCCCTACCAACTTCATGGTCAATGTCATCTGTGGCTTGATTGCCTACTGCCATCAGCCCAAGAAGCCTTCCCTCAATCTTGACTTCGCTCTTCCTCCATCGGCTTAACCCGAACTCAGGTTACAGTACAATTCGCCGAGTGCTACTGAAGCTGGACTATGGGGAGTATTCAGCGGCCTTAGCGCGGTTCTTTGGCATTGAAGCGTTACCGGGTGAAACCTTAGCGGTAGATGGCAAAGTCTTACGCGGGTCGTATCAACTAGAGCGTGACAATCCTGACTCTCCCCCGCATCCCGCCATTCTGCTGGTCAGTGCCTATCTAGTGGAGCGTGGGTTGATTCTGGAACCCTATCAGGTCAACCATAAAACCAACGAAATCAAAGCCTTGCCGGAATTCATCGAGCAACTGGCGCTCAAGGGGGTGGTGATTGCCTTTGATGCGGTTAGCACCCAAAAAAACCTGTCAACTCATCCTTGACACCAACAATCATTACTTGGGTGCCCTCAAAGGCAATCAAAGTAGCTTGCACAAAAGCGTTCAGGCCAACTTTATCGCTGAAGCCAGCTATACCGAGCTTAGTAAAGGGCATGGGCGACTGGAGAAGCGGGTCGTTAGCCTTTGCACAACCCTCGATACTATCAAGCCCTGGCCAGGTCTGAAGACACTGGTGCGCGTCGAGAGTGAGCGCCAATTCAACTACGGCGGACAGCCCCGCCGAGAAACCGAGACTCGCTATTATATCGCGTCGTTTTAGAATCAGCGGAATCCTTTGCTCAGCGCATTCGGGGCTATTGGGGCGTCGAAAACAAAGTGCACCACGTTCGGGATGTGACCCAAGGCGAAGATGCTTCGCGCATCCGCATGCATCAGTTGCCGCAAATCTTTGCCGTCGCGCGTAACTTCGCGCTCAATCTCTATCGCTCCAACGAGTTCTCCAATATGGCTCAGGCTGAACGACTCTGCAAATTTGGCCTAGATACCCTCAAGACCATTTTTAGAATGAAATAGCCCTGGCTCTAGGGCGTCGGTTTTGCGCTCGATGGTGGCGAGGAGGTGGTCGATGCCCTGTCCAGTTTCGCAGTCGGTGGCGATGAATTCGCGAATGTTGGGGAATTTTTGCTGCAATGCGCCCCGGTTGACATCGAAGGGGTGCTCTTTGTATTTTGTTGAGCACAACGAGAACGGGGGAGTCGCCGCCAAAGCTTTGGATGAGTTCGAGCCAGTACTCGGCATCGGCATCTTCGTGGCCCTGGCGACCGTTGAGCACCAGCAGGTAAAGGCTACGCTCGGTGAGAAAGAATTGATGGGTAGAGTGCATAATCTCTTGCCCACCAAAATCCCACACATGGAGTTTGATATCTTCAGCGTCGTTGAGAGCAATAGGCCACTGGGTAATCTGAATGCCCTCTGTCTTAGCAGATCTTGGGCTAAAATTTTGATAAATCAGGCGATTGACCAAGGACGTTTTTCCCACCGCGCCGAAACCCACCAAAATCATCTTGGCTTCATTCAGTGGAGTACGCTCAAATCGCAGCCGAAAATAGTAATCAAGGATATCTTTTGGAGTACTTGCTGTTGCTCCCTCATTAACCTCTTGCCACGTTGAACCAAGTATTTCTTTAGGCAATCCCAGAAAATCATTCCATGGAGAATAGTTCATTCAGATCTTTCAGGCAGTTCAATTCCACAGGAAGTATAGCTATCTGATTGTGAGACAGATTTAATTCTGTTATATTTTTAAGATTTTCAATCTCGGCCGGAATAGACTTCAATAAGTTTCTGGATAAGTTCAATTTTTCAAGCTTGCAAAGAGTAGTTAAACCCTCAGGGAAAGAAGCCAACTTGTTTCCAGATAGATCGACCTCCGTCAGGTCTCCAGCCTTGAAAATTTCTTGAGGAATATTTTTAATCTATTCCATGAAAAATCCAGCACTTTAGGTCCGGGAATCCTGCCCATCTCCGCTGGAATAAAACTAATTTTATTGTCGGCAATCCTAAAAACCTCCAAAGAACTTAGCAGGCCAATTGAAATTGGTATGGAACTCAATCCATTGCTGC
>NZ_JH976538.1:237135-247326 GCF_000309385.1 Nodosilinea nodulosa PCC 7104 | reverse complement strand
CAGATCGCGCACTACAAACTCTAGAATGCTATCGCCCAAGAACTCCAGCCGCTCGTAGTCAGGGCCATCGCCAGGATGCTCGTTGGCGTAGCTGCTGTGGGTAAGCGCCAGCGCCTGAGCGAGTCCATTTTCCCACCCCTACTAAAGCGAGTGACGAGGGCGTTACAACGGAAAGTATCCCCCGGAACAACGGTGGTGTTCGTCGAGAGTGAGCGCCAATTCAACTACGGCGGACAGCCCCGCCGAGAAACCGAGACTCGCTATTATATCGCGTCGTTTTAGAATCAGCGGAATCCTTTGCTCAGCGCATTCGGGGCTATTGGGGCGTCGAAAACAAAGTGCACCACGTTCGGGATGTGACCCAAGGCGAAGATGCTTCGCGCATCCGCATGCATCAGTTGCCGCAAATCTTTGCCGTCGCGCGTAACTTCGCGCTCAATCTCTATCGCTCCAACGAGTTCTCCAATATGGCTCAGGCTGAACGACTCTGCAAATTTGGCCTAGATACCCTCAAGACCATTTTTAGAATGAAATAGCCCTGGTAATGACGCAGCAACTCCTATTCTAAAAGAAGCTCTTAATGATGAAAGTTTCTATGTTCGCCTTATCACATCATTAGCATTAGCCAAAATTAGCAATGATGATGCTATTCCTGAATTAATCAATGCCCTTGCCAACGAGAATGCTGATGTTCGTACAGCTTCAGTAGATGCGTTAGGAGAGTTAGGTAGTGAATCAGCTATTTTCACCTTAACTAATAAGGCACTTAATAACAAAGACGCTGATGTACGATTTGAAGCGGCAAAGGCATTAGCTAAACTTGGTTCTGACGAAGGAATTAGTGAACTGACTCAGGCTCTTAGTCACCAGGAGAGATCGAATCATTTTGCAGCTATTAGAGCACTAGAAAATTTAGGTAATGAAAGAGCCCTTTCTGTGCTGACTACTACTCTTAGTCATGAAGACACTGATGTACGATTTGAAGCGGCAAAGTCATTAGCTAAACTTGGCAATGAAGAGGGTATTCATGTTTTGATAAATGTACTTAATTCAGGTGAAAATAAACTTTATACACATCAACAAGTTGATTTGGTAAGAGCATTGTCGCAACTAAAATCTGAAATAGTTCTGTTCGCATTAATCAATGCTTGTGAAAATGAGGATAAGGATAAGGAAGTTCGCCAAGCAGCAATGTTGGAACTAGCCAATTTAAGCAATGATATGGCTATCCCTAGATTAATTGCAGCTCTCAGGGATAAGAATGAAGACCCTTATCTCAAATTTATTGCAGCATGGTCATTGAAAGATCTGAATAGAGAAAAATTTATTTCTGAGTTGTTTAAGGCGTTTCAAGGTGATAATCATGATCTCCTTTTAAGGGTAATAGAATCATCAGGCCAAATGGATAATGAGATGGAAAACAAGCTGCTCGAAGCTCTCTATGGTGAAGGCCCTGATATTCGTAGAGAGGCGGCAGAAGCTTTAGGGCAAATGAATAATAAAGCAGCTATCGATTGGTTACTGGTAGCTCTTCAATATGGCCATGTAAAGGCTGGGCCAGCGTTGCAAAATATAAAAGGTGATCTTGCAGCCTATGCCTTGTCAGATCTTCTTACTTTAATACCAACCTCTTCTGGTCAAGATGCATTTCGTGCTCTTACTGCCATCCAAAACCACTGCCAGTTTTACAACTACGAAATCTTTAAAGACATCATCCCCCAAGGCAACACTATCTCCCTTTACGTTTCCTACGCTGCCGCTGACGAAGTCTTACAAATCCAATTAGCCAACCACCTCATCCTGCTTGAACGCCAGGGCGTCATCACTAGTTGGAGCAGTCACCAAATTCTCCCCGGCGGCGATCGCACCCAAACTATCCACCGGCAGATCAACACCGCCGACATCATTCTGCTGTTGATCAGCGCCCACTCCCTCGCCGACGACACCTGCTACCACCTCGAAATCCAGCGCGCCATGGAGCGGCACCAGTCCGGAATGTGTCAACAAAAATGAGACAGAAACTAAAAACAAATTAGTGTGGAACCGCCTGGCTGTTAGGAGCTGCTATCGGTGGATTGATCCAAACGGCATTGGGCACCACGGGTGGAGTGGGCGGATGATGGACAAAGCGCTCAGGATGGGCGAGATAAGCCGTGTTTAAAACGGCTTGTCGTTGCTGAGTGACGACGTCAGCTTGGCCTGAATGCATCACCTCAGGGGTCAATAGACCAATGCCCCCATGATGATGGACTTGGTTATACCAGGCAAAGAAGTGTTGGCAAAAGGCCCTGGCATCTTCGATACAGCCAAACTGTGTGGGAAACGTGGGCTGATATTTCAAGGTTTTGAATTGCGCCTCCGAAAACGGATTGTCATTGGACACCTGGGGACGGCTATGGCTCTTGGTCACGCCCAGATCAGAGAGCAGGAACGCGACCGTCTTCGAGGTCATTGACGTACCCCGGTCAGCATGGAGCGTCAACTGCCCCGGCTCAATGGCCTGCTTCTGACAGGTGAGTCGAATCAAGCGCTCGGCCAACGCGCCCGATTCGCGATGCGCCACCATCCAGCCGACGACATAGCGACTGAAGACATCGAGAATCACATAGAGCTGAAAGTACGTCCATTTTTGGTGGCTACGGAGCTTTGTGATGTCCCAAGACCAGAGTTGATTGGGCGCGGTGGCCAACAGTTCTGGCTTGGTATACGTGGGATGCTGGCGTTGCTGACGCCGGTCTTGGGTCTCGCCATCAGCGGCCAACAGTCGATACATGGTCCGTATCGAACAGAGGTAGATGCCTTCATCCAAGAGCGTGGCGTAGACCTCAGCCACCGAACAATCCATAAATCGTTCTGAATTGAGCCAGGCTAACACCTGCTGCTGTTCTGCCACAGACAGGGAGCGCTGCGGTTTAGGTCGAACCTTAGGGGCAGACGGCGTGGACGGGCTACGCTGACGATACAGGGTGGCTCGACTGACGCCTAACGCCAGGCAAGCCGGGGCAACGCCCACGTCGAGCGCCAGGGTCTCAGCAGCACGGTTCAGTCGGGCTCGTCGCAATGGATAGGACTCAGAGAGATCCCCATTAACTGCGAAGCTTTTTTTTGGATATCGATGATCAGTTCGGCCTGCTGCATTTTGTGGCGCAGCTGTTGATTCTCTCGGCGCAATTGCGCCAGCTCTTGTTGAACCGGATGCGGAATTGTGGCTTTGCAGCCCCGCTTATTATCGGCCAGCGCTTGCAGTTGCCCCTGTTGTCGCTGGTTGCGCCAGGTACTCAACTGCGATGAGTACAGCCCTTCTCGTCGCAGTAAGGCCCCGATTTGACCCAGCTCAGTGCACCGATCTGCAGCTTGTACCATCTCGAGCTTATAAGCGGCGGTGAATTGACGGCGGACAGGTTTTTCTAGAACTTCGGGATCTAGACGGGCGGCTTTCCCATTGTTTTCAGGATTCAAGAGCTGCGATTGCATAGAGTCTGACATGCGGGATAACCGTTCCTTCTACTCTAATTGGGACTGGCTAAGCTGTCTCATCTATTGTTGTCACAGTGGGGTCCGGACAGGCCCGCGTCATCCCCATATTGCTGCGCCCCGTAGACTGGCAGGGTGCTCTATTCAGCCAGCTCCCCCTGCTACCCAAAAACCACCAACCCGTCACCACCTGGCCAAACCAAGACGAAGCCTTTCAGGAGATTGCCGCAGGCATCCGCGAAACTGCGCTTGAATTGAGGCAAAACACCCCAGCCACAGGATAATAAGCCGACCACACCCCTAAAAAGACCAATGAGCTTCTCAGACTCTCGTAGCAACACAGTGCCCGTACAACGACCCAACGGCGCAACCATCAAATTCGAAGGCACCCAGGCTGGGCGAGAAGACGTCAGCTTTGACCCCAAGCAGTTTCAGCTCGTCGCCGATGCGATTCTCCGCTGGAGCAACTAACTCAGCGCAAAGTGCTGCGTGAATGACGGAAGAAACTTGTTTAGTCCTGCTAAGGTGCTGCTGTGTTCTGACAGTTAAGACTGCAGCCCCACTAGTGCCTGAGTGCCTGAGTCGGAGCATAGTTCTGGGAGCCATGGTGATAGCAGTGGTGAAGGACCTCTGGTCTTATCCCGTTTAGAAGAGTTTTTTGTTACCGCCCCAGGTCAGAGCACCTTCATCGCATTGAGAGGTTCTGATGGCAGATTTACTTGATAGCCAGACAATTCACCCAATTCATCCTCATGCGGCAGGCATCGATATCGGCAGTGAGACCCATTGGGTCAGTGTAGGAGCGGGGACAACTTCCCCATCAGTGCGTAAGTTCGGTTGCTTTACGGCTGACTTATATGCCATGGCGGCTTGGCTCAAAGCATGCGGGGTCACGACCGTGGCGATGGAATCGACTGGGGTCTATTGGATCCCAGTCTTCCAGATTCTTGAGACGCAGGGCTTTGAGGTGCGCTTAGTCAACGCCCACTCTGTCAAAACAGTCCCAGGCCGGAAGAGCGATGTCCTTGACTGCCAGTGGTTACAACAGCTTCATAGCTATGGCTTACTGTCTGGGTCATTTCGACCGGAAGACCAGGTTTGCGTGCTTCGGAGTTACGTGCGACAGCGAGAACGCCTGACTCAGAGTGCCAGTGTCCATATTCAACGAATGCAGAAGGCATTGGTCGAGATGAATCTGCAACTGAACCGCGTGGTGAGTGACATCACCGGGGTCACCGGGATGCGGATTATCCGTGCAATTTTATCGGGAGAACAAGACCCTGAACGGCTGGCGACCTTAAAAGACCCCCGAGCCAAGCGCAGTGTCGCTGAGATGGCAGCGGCACTGCACGGCGATTATCGCGCTGAACATCTGTTTGTCCTGCAGCAAGAAGTGCAGCTATACGACATTTACCAAGAACAGATTCAGCGATGTGACCAGCAGATCGAGCAGTGTCTGGCTCAATTCGAGAGTCGACCCGCATCGGATGAGCCGTTGCCGCCTAGACCCAAGGGACGTAAACCGAGCCGCAGTGCCCCTGCCTTTGACTTACGGGCACATCTCTATCGCATTAGCGGGGTTAATTTTACCCAAATTGACGGTCTTGAAGCCCTCAGTGTGCAGACGATTCTCTCAGAAGTGGGCCTAGACCCGACCCGATTTCCCTCAGTTAAGCATTTTGTCTCCTGGCTCGGGCTATGTCCTGGCAGTCGTATCAGTGGCGGTAAAGTTCTGAGCTCGAAGACTCGCAAGGTGAACAATCGAGCGGCGACCGCCTTCCGCATCGCAGCCCATTCGCTAGCGAATAGCCATACTGCCCTCGGAGCATTTTATCGACGTATCCGTTCTCGTCTCGGAGCACCCAAGGCCATCACTGCCACGGCCCACAAGCTAGCACGGATCTTTTACCGTTTATGGGTCACCGGGGAGCGCTATGAAGACCCAGGGGTGGACTACTATGAGCAGCAGTACCAGCAGCGAGTGCTCAAGAACTTGGAGAAGCGGGCAAGTCAACTGGGCTTTCAGCTCACCCCTGTGGCTGCTTCGCAAGAAGTTTCTTAGAAGAGGCTACGCCAAAGAGGGGTCGTGCAAATGATCGCCACCCCCATTCAAAACGCCCGACCCAAAAAAGCGACCGTAAAATTTGGCATGGAGCTGGCGATTGAGTCTGGGCAACTGACCGCCGTGATCGTCAAAGGCTCTGGCAAAGCCAACCTAGAAATCACTCTCGAATGGGAACGATCGGACAAGGGTGAGTCCTGAACCCGCCAAAAACCCGACTGCTGCAAGCTTGATGGTGAGGTTAGACATCCCTGACTGGGTTCCGCCTACCCCTTCTTACCGGAGACCTCCCTTGCTTCTAAGGCCTCCCTCAAAAGCATTTCAACCACAAACGTAAACGATCGCTGCTCTCTGTCTGCGATCGCCTGAATGGCTTCCCTCATGGGGTCTGGCAGGTAAATGCTGGTCTGTCGCTTCTGGGTAGTCATAGCCACTCTATCTAGCTCTAGAGCAAGCCTAGGTGAAGCGTTGCGACTAAGGGTAATCTACTCTAGATTAGGGTAGATTAAGCTAATATGGATAAGCATATCCGCTGGTCAAGTCACCTCAGCCTTGTTTGGCGGCCAGGCTGATCTTCGCCAGCACCC
Source organism: Nodosilinea nodulosa PCC 7104 (assembly GCF_000309385.1). Classification (GTDB taxonomy): domain Bacteria; phylum Cyanobacteriota; class Cyanobacteriia; order Phormidesmidales; family Phormidesmidaceae; genus Nodosilinea; species Nodosilinea nodulosa. The sequence goes on along the minus strand of NZ_JH976538.1, from coordinate 241,203 downwards.
AGGAGTTGCCCTTCCTATGGTTCAGCCCTTCCCACGCCAGCGATCGCACCAGCTTCAGGTCATCCACCGAGCCTCCTGGTATGCCCTCAACCCTGGCCATCTGCACCTCCCGCCAGCGACGGAATTGCCCGCCGCATTCCCCCAGGTCGAAGCGCCCCGCTTTCACTACGGCGATCGCCTCCGCTGGATTCCCCATGGCAACGCGACCGATTGGGGCTTAGTCATTGGCCGGTTCTACAGCTACGCCCCCCACAGCCGCCGCTGGCAGTGGTGCTACCTGGTCTGGCTCGATCCTGTTTCCCCCAGTGCCGCCTGGGTCAGAGCCGATATCGCATGGGAAGACGACCTCGAACCTTTCGATGAGGAGGCTACCCGATGAATCCTCGCCCCCTTTCTCCTCGCGAGCAGCATCTGCTTGACCGGTATAGCTACTGCCAACTGGGCATGACGCCCCAGCGGTTTTACGCCAAGTGGCAGGTCAGCCAGGAAGACATGGCCGCGATCTGCTCCCGTTCGGTCTCGACGGTGCGGGGCTGGTTTCGCAAAGGTCGCAGCTATCGCCGCCCCACCCCAATTGACCTGCGCCATCTAGCCCTGATGGATTTTTTGCTCGACAACTTTGACCAGATTCCAGCCGACCTGCGGCATGCCCTCTGCAACACCGAAGACAAAGACGAGCACACCTAATCCAAGATTGTCAATATCACCGTGCTCTGTTTTGGCAAATCTCCTCTGGCTAGGGTGGCATCAACTGCACCGCATTAACGCATCAGGGAGGACAGTCGCATGAGCCAAGGGCACCGAATCATGGCTGATATCAAACGTATCCGGGCGGCGCTGGCAACGCCAGGGCAAGGCTCGTATCGTCTGCAAAAGCTGCCTCGGCAGGCCGTTTGGCTCGTTCACTGTAGAAACAGTAAAGTCTACCGGCTAACCTTCCAGCCTGCACCCATCAACGCATGGACTCTGCATCCCCCTGATCGAGAGGCCTCTGAGCTGTTGGGCAAGATTGAGCAAGCGTTAAGGCCCAGCGCCGCCAGTGCTGGGGAGAGCGTGCAGTCTTACCTAAGGGATACTGCCAGTGAGCAGGAGACTCACTCTTTGGAGAGCCAGCAGTACTCTTCATCTGCTGCCTACGATGTGGACTCTCCTACGGCCTATAACCAGCTGCTCCATCCCTGGTGCGTTGTTCAACTCCTCCCCCACATGCAGCGGCGCACCGTGGCCCGGTTTCGGCGTCGCAATGATGCTGATGCCCATTTGAAAGCCATGCGGCGGCTGAGCCCCTCAGCTCAGTACACCGTTATGTTTGATCCTGCTCCATCCAGCCCCTGCTTTACTCCCGAGGGGCCTGAAGAGGTGTTTGCTTGAGATCTATGGGTATCGCGCCTGCGTCATAGGCGGTTAGATTTTTCCATAGCCGATCTCGCTGCCATAACCGCATTGAACAGAGAAGTCCAATACAGGCTAAGAACCGGGTAAAGAGAAAGAGTGTTTATCCTTTGGGTACTCACCCTAGTACCTGACGGACTCCGTGATCACCGCTGTGGCAACCAGGCAGCCCATCAACACAAGGGCACGGGGTAACAAGTGCTCTGCGGCGATCTCGATCACCTCTGTAATGACCGTACACTCCAAGACAAGCGCCACGATGTAGGCGATCGCACAGCCTGCCAGAGCCAGCAAGAAGTATTTCACAGCTTTGAACGTCAATTCTAAAATCCACCTGCGCGGCTCTTGCTGTTTCATGAGGTTAGCCTCCGCTAGGGTAGGGGCTTGACCAAGAGCGTCAGACCGTCACGGTCTACCACCTCGACTGGGGCACCGGGATGCAGGTCGCTAGAAGCATCGGGCTGAAAAAACCGGGCGGGCCAGTAGGAAGCCTGAAAGCAGACGCGCCCTGGGGTTGAGGGGGTAATGGTGCGCTCGACAATGCCTCGACCTTGAAAGGTGGTCAGGTCAGAGGATGAGGACAGGGTAGAAAGCGTCATGGGAACCTTCCTCCGAAGGTAAAGGGACGAAGCGGGTGGGGAACCCCTGGTCAGACCGACTGCCCAGGGGCGAAACGAGCTAGAGATTGAGCAGGGCATTGCCGTGGATAAAGGCGGATTGTTGATCGCCAGGAACGGCCATCCACTGGTTGCAGCCCATATCCCAGACTTCGCCGGTAACGGTGACTCGGGTGCCTACGGCTAAGTCGGTGATGACCGCCCCCTCAAAGCCGTAGCTCGACCGCAGAGGAGTCACCGTAATCACCGCCGCCGGGTGAGACTGAGCGGGGTCAAGGGGCACCATTTCACCGATGCGGAAGCCATCAGCCCAGGTGACTTGGGGACAGAGATCGGCCACGAGCGGCGCGGTTGACTGGGCGATTTCGATGGGTAGTTGGGGAGCCGCAGAAGAGACCTGAGCGGCTCCGACTGGCATTAGGGCTAAACAAGCAATTCCTAGGTCGATTGGTTTTGGCATGACGTTGTACTGAACTCAACATGAGGTCAGTAAACAAAAGAAGCCGGAAATCTCTCAGGAAACTTGGGTGGGTTAGGAGAAAGTTGGCAGAAATTTTGGCCGCACCTGATACCGTTTCTGGTAACCCCTATGGGGCAAGCACTCTAGCGGCTGGGCAGGTCAGGGAAAGATCGCGTATTATCGATGCATTCCCTGAGAACTTTCCCTTAACTTTCCAATTGTGCTGAATCGTCATCTACCCGCCTGCCGCCATGAGCCGTCGTCAACGTGGTGTGGTCTTGACCGATCGCGGTAAGCAACGCCTGGAAGCTGCGATCGCATCTGCCCAAGACCAGGAAAAATATGGCGCTCGCTTCACCCAGCTGGAACTGGAAGATCGCGTTGGCTGTAACAGGAAGACCATCAAAAAAATTCGCGAGAGTCTAGGGCCTTGTGATGAACCTTATATCCATGCACTATTCAAAGCGTTTGGCCTTCAGCTAGAAGCACCTGACTATGGCTATCCCGAATTGAGCTCCCTTGTTAAAGCTAAGTCAGGAAGCGAACAACATATCTCGAATCTGGAGGAAAGCCGAAGGATTACTGCCTCTTATATTCCTGCCAAAGAAGTCCACGAATCCACAATCGTTGCCACCACAAGCTTAGAAGCCAATAGCTTTTTGCATAATCAGAGAATTAAAGAAATAAAAGAAAAGTGCTGTTCTAAAATTTTACAACTTTATAATGAAATTCAATTGCTGAATCGCTTTAGAGTTGAAATAGATCGGATTTATGTCGACACGTTCATTCTCGAAGGTCTTACGTCTGACTTTTTTGCTACTATTCCAGATTTGCTAAAGCTGAAAGATCCTAAGAATTCTTTTGACCGCCTAGGAATAGGTTCTCGAAAAGAACGCTTGCCGGGACTCGATGTGGCAAAGAAGTACCCTAGACTGATGGTGTTAGGGAAGCCTGGGTCAGGCAAAAGCACTTTTCTAAGATTCCTTGCTGTTTTGTGCAGCCGAGGAGAAGTTCTTGAAGGCAAGATTCCTTTATTGATCGAACTAAAACATCTAGAAAATACTGAGAAAGTCGATGTCAAAGATCAAATCCACAAAGAATTAGGTCTCGAAGATAGGAAAGAGGCCGAATCCATTTTAAGTGAGGGAAAGCTTTTACTTTTGCTTGATGGTCTAGATGAGGTGTCTATCAAGACAAGGAGAAAAATTCAGAAGGATATAGAAATCCTTGCTCAGGACTACCACAAAAATCGATTAGTCATTACCTGTAGAACTCAAACGACAGAATTCATTCTAGATAAGTTTACTTACATTGACATTGCCAATTTGAGTCCTGAGAGGGTGTTTGAAAAGTCGGTCCGTGGGTAAAAAAGCTCACTCCGTGTAAGTTGCAGATAGAAGTCAGCAATGCCGGAGTGAGACGATGAGTAAAGACTACCCCAGCAATTTAACCCGTGCCCAATACGACCTGCTGAGTGACTTGCTGCCTGAGGCCAAACCAGGCGGACGACCCCGCAGCGTGGATCTGTGGGAGCTGCTCAATGCCATGATGTATCTCCTGGTAGAAGGGTGCCGTTGGCGGGCCTTGCCGGGAGACTTT
>NZ_JH976538.1:189125-237035 GCF_000309385.1 Nodosilinea nodulosa PCC 7104 | reverse complement strand
CCTGCCATCTCGAGACTGACCATTATTTGGGCGGATGGGGGCTTTGATGGCCCTGCTTTCATGATGTGGGTGATGGATACCTGTCGTTGGATTCTCCAAGTCGTGCTGCGACCTCAACAAACTAAAGGGTTCGTGCTGCTCAAGAAACGCTGGGTGGTGGAGCGTACCCTCGGTTGGCTGATGGGGTGCCGACGTTTGGTGCGAGATTATGAACTGCTACCCGAAACCTCAGAGACCCTCATCTACCTGGCCATGATCCGTATTATGGTCAGGCGGTTGGCATAATTTTTGACCCCTCAGATCTTTTAAAACGTCCTCTGACCAAATTAGGCAATTTTCACTAAACTGGTTCACCTCCCAATTTGGTGATGCCGGGAGTGGTATTAATCGCTCTTTTATAGAAAAGCTTTACCTACCTCAAAATCAACAGACTGCGGAATTGGCTGTCACACCCATTTTATTGAGCCTGATATGCTGGATTTATTCTGATTCAGGGGATTTTCCCGAGAAAAGACATAAGCTATACGAGCATGGCCTTGATTTGCTCTTGGGCACATGGGATGAACGCAGAGGAATAGATAGGGAAGCAAAAAATCAGATCTATAAATCTCTAAGCAAAACAAAAAAGAAAAGTCTACTAAATTTTATTGCATTCAGCAAATTTCAAGAAAAACAGAGATTGCTTTTTGATCTTGATGAAATTTGTGCAATAATAGCTCAATTTTTAGACATCGATTTTGAAGACGCTCATGAGGTTCTCAGTGATATTGAATCCCAACATGGAATTATCATAGAAAGGGCACAAGAAATTTATTCTTTTTCTCACCTCACCTTCCAGGAATTTTTTGCAGCAAAGTCAATTATAGAAAAATTCTCTTCAGACTCTCAACACATCTTCTATCAACACTTTGGAGATCGAGACTGGCGAGAAGTTTTCCTTCTTGTATTCAGCATGCTGAAAAAACCTGATGAATTACTGATGTCGCTCAAGGAGGCAATTGATAGTCAAATTTTAAACGATCTTAAACTGAGAGGCCTATTAGCATATTTATGCCGAAGTGAATCTCAGGATCAGGGAATCAGAAAAGGAGGTATTTTAAGACTAAACTATCTTGACTTGCTGTTTGGAACCATATTGAACTTTCAAAGCATATATGATACTGGCTTTTCGCTAAGTCAATCGCTTGCCGACCATCCAGACAAAGCTTTTAGCTTGGATTATGGGTTGCTAAACTCCCTTGACCTTGCCTTTGTAAGAATTAGAGAAAAGCTCCCAGGAAGCTCTGGTTTTCAGGTGGGAAAAGAATTCATCTCGTCTTTGGAAAAGCTGAAGAGTCTACTACCCCAACCTGACAAAGATTTTTTAGGATGGTGGCATGATAATGGACATGACTGGAACCAGAATTTAAAAGAAACATTAGATAAACACATGGGGATGAGTCAATATTGGCAATTAACTCATCAACAAAAAGATATAATATCAACATGCCTTTATTCTAGCCAGCTTTTATTGAATTGCATTAAGATTTCTGACTTCGTTAGTCCTAAAGTACAAGCAATAATCGAAGACAATCTATTAGATTTTTAACTCATAGAAGATTGGTTTGACTCGAAATATTAATGTGTTTGCAACTACTCACTAGCGTTAATTTTGACTGACATATATGAGCCAAAGACATAACCGTTATCGAGGTGTTATTCTGACTCCGCAAGGGCTACAGCGGTTGGAGAACGCTATTGCCATGGCACAGGAGCAAGAAAAATTTGGCTCACGGTTCACCCAGGCAGAACTATCGGAGCGGGCAAAGCTCAGCATTAAGACGATTAAGAAAATCCGGGAAGGTAAAATTCCTACCGATGAAACCTCTGTGCGAGCGTTATTCAATGCGTTTGGATTGGAAAACCTAGAACCGGCTGATTATGGCCAACCCGAGCCAAGCCCATCTACTCCTGAAACCCATCTTCCAAGCGACAATTCTTCCTCAACGCTCAAAATTGATTGGGGTGAGAAACCCGACACAGCCCTTTTCTTTGGCCGCACCGAAGAATTGGCCACCCTCAATCAATGGGTGCAGGGTGACCAATGTCGATTGATCACACTATTGGGCATGGGTGGCATTGGCAAAACCTCCCTAGCGGCAAAACTGGCGAACCAGATCTATGATCGCTTCGACTATGTGATCTGGCGCAGCCTGCGAGAAGCCCCACCCCTGGATGAAATCTTGGTGCGGCTGATTCAGTTCCTCTCTGACCAGCAAGAGACCGAAATCAACCTGCCGACCCGGTTGGGAGAGCGCATCATTCGCTTGCTACACTACCTGCGCGAGCATCGCTGCTTGGTGGTGCTCGACAACCTGGAATCGATCTTGCAGGCCGAAACAGCGGGCCATTACCGAGATGGCTATGAGAGCTATGGCGAACTCATTCAACGCATCGGCAGCACTGAGCACCAAAGCTGCTTGCTGCTCACCAGCCGAGAATGCCCCCGAGAGTTGGCCCCCCTGGCGGGTGACCTGACGCCGGTTCGCCTGTGGTCAGTCGGCAGCATTGACACCGAGGCTGGGCGAGAAATTCTAAAAACTAAGGGTTTGGCCCTGGATGAGGCTTATGTCCAGGGCCAAGAGCTGATTCGCCGCTGTAGTGGCAACCCCCAGGCGTTGCATCTGGTGGCAACGGCCATTCAGCGAGAGTTTTTGGGCGACGTAGATGACTTTTTGCAGGAGCAAGTGACGGCGGTTGAAGATGTGCGGAGCCTACTAGACCAGCACCTGAGCCGACTGGCCCCCCTGGAGCGATCCGTGTTGTTTTGGCTGGCCATTAACCGCGAACCCGTTGGCCTAGATGAATTGATGGAAGACCTGCTGCCGCCGGTTACTAAGCAGGAGGTGAGGGGAGCGTTAAGGGGGTTGAGCGATCGGCACTTGGTAGAAACGGTAGGCAAACAGTTCACCCTGCAAAACGTAATCATGGAATTTGCCACTGATCAATTTGTAGGGCAGGTCAGGAGAGAACTAGAAACTCAAGAATTTGACCTATTTCATACTCACGCCCTGATTCAAGCTACAGCTAAAGAATATGTGCGAGAAACTCAAGTCCGCCTTATCCTCAAGCCCATTACAGCCAGCATTGTCAACTTAGCCCAGCAAGTCAACGATTCTTTGCAAACAATTCGCCAACATCCTGGCTGGGATGGGGGCTATGCCCCTGGAAATCTATTAAATCTGCTGTGTCAATTTAAATCGGAGGAGCAGCAATTTGACTTCTCGCAACTCACCCTCAGACAAGCTTACCTAAAGGGAGTGCAACTGCATGAGTTTAACTTAGCCAACACCCAATGGGTTAAACCAGCTCTGACTCATCCATTTGGGTTCGTAAGTGCAGTTGTTTACAGTCCCGACGGGCAATGGCTGGCTACAGGCAGCTATGATGCCACGATTCGGTTATGGCAGGTAAGTACAGGCCAGTGCCACTCAACCCTGGCAGGGCATACCAGTTGGATTAACTCGGCTGTGTTTAGTCCTGATGGGCAATGGCTAGCGACGGGCAGTGATGATGCTACGATTCAACTATGGCAAGTGAGTACAGGTCAGTGCCAAAAGATCTTGACCGGGCACACTGGCTGGGTCAGCTCGGTTGTGTTTAGCCCCGATGGGCAGCGGCTGGCGACGGGCAGCGATGATGCCACGATTCGGTTGTGGCAGGTGAGTACGGGCCAATGCCAAAAGATCTTGACCGGGCATACAATCAGTGTCAGGTCGGTTGTATTTAGTCCCGATGGGGAATGGCTAGCTTCAGGTAGCGATGATGCCACGATTCGACTGTGGCAGGTGAGCACGGGCCAATGCCAAAAGACATTGACCGGGCACACTGACTGGGTAAGGTCGGTTGTGTTTAGCCCTGATGGGCAATGGTTAGCGACGGGTAGCGATGATGCCACGATTCGACTGTGGCAGGTGAGCACGGGCCAATGCCACAAGACCTTGACCGGACATACAAACTGGGTTAACTCGGTTGTGTTTAGTCCCGATGGGCAATGGCTAGCTTCAGGCAGCGATGATGCCACGATTCGGCTGTGGCAGGTGAGTACGGGCCAATGCCACAAGACCTTAATAGGGCATACCAACTGGGTTAGCTCGGTTATGTTTAGTCCCGATGGGCAATGGCTAGCTTCAGGCAGCTCTGATGCCACGATTCGGCTGTGGCAGGTGAGTACGGGCCAATGCCACAAGACCTTAATAGGGCATACCAACTGGGTTGGCTCGGTTATGTTTAGTCCCGATGGGCAATGGCTAGCTTCAGGCAGCGATGATGCCATGATTCGGTTGTGGCAGGTGAGCACGGGCCAATGCCACAAGACCTTGACCGGGCATACCCACTGGGTCAAATCGGTTGTATTTAGTCCCGATGGGCAATGGCTAGCTTCAGGTAGTGGTGATACGACTATCCGGTTGTGGCAGGTGAGCACGGGCCAATGCCACAAGACCTTGACCGGGCATACCAATTGGGTCAAGTCGGTTGTATTTAGTCCCGATGGGCAATGGCTAGCTTCAGGCGGCGATGATGCCACGATTCGACTGTGGCAGGTGAGTACGGGCCAATGCCACAAGACCTTAACAGGGCATACCAACTGGGTTAACTCGATTGTATTTAGTCCTGATGGACAATGGCTGGCGACGGGCAGCAATGATGCCACGATTCGGTTGTGGCAGGTGAGTACAGGCCAGTGCCACAAGACCTTGACAGAGCATACTAGGTGGGTTGACTCGGTTGTATTTAGTCCCGATGGACAATGGCTGGCGACGGGCGGCGATGATGCCACGATTCAATTGTGGCAGGTGAGTACAGACCAGTGCCACAAGACTTTGACCGGGCATACCGCCAGGGTCAGGTCAGTTGTGTTTAGTCCCGATGGGCAATGGCTGGCGACGGGCAGCGATGATGAGACTATTCGGCTGTGGCAGGTTAGTACAGGCCAATGCCAAATGACATTGACAGGCCATACCAACAGGCTCAGATCGCTTGCTTACAGTCCCGATGGGCAACGTCTGGCGACGGGCAGCGATGATGAGACTATTCGGCTGTGGCAAGCGAGCACGGGCCGATGCCTGGCAGTGTGGCAGATTCCTCGTCCCTATGAAGGCAGCAACATTACTGGGGCGCGAGGTCTAACCAAAGCCCAACGTGCTTCGTTACTAGCTTTGGGTGCCGTTGATTCCGCTTTAGAGCCAGCACCTTGCTCATAATGCACACAAGTCTTGTTTCAAGGCACCTCTATATTCTTGTTTTGGCATTGCTGAATAGCGGTATGATTTTGCAAAAAAATAAATGAGCTTCTAATACCTAGAGAGATTGGTTCATACCTGAAATAAGCAACGCCCTTGTTTTTGATTTCAGGCTTAGTGCCAGAGGACCAACTTCAGCAGCCGGTTCCCTTGCGTTGAGGGCAGGAAGCTGACAAGCCGCAGGGCACTATTTTCTTGTTCGCTGCTTTTTGGGGTAGCTCAACAAACCCTGCCGATAGACCTCGATCGCCCGCATATGGGCATTCGGGTTATCCCGATTGTTTAGCAAATCCTGAATCAGCTCGGGGGCAAGACGCTTGCGCGATGATAGCCAGGAGATTTTCGCCGCACAGTACTAAGCTTAGACAGCGAGAGTGGGAGCAGCCGCTTCTTGCCCCATTTGTAGAATGTCTTTTGTCATTGTTTGGGAGGCCACATTCGCGATGCCCCCTCTGGGGCGGCTACGCCAACGCTCTGCCAGTCTTCTGTAGTGAATATCTGAGCGAGCATGGCGATCGCTTCAGCCCGAATCACCTTCTGATCGTTGGGTGACGCCTGCTCTCCCTCTGCCAACAGCATCTCAATCCAGGCCGTCTGTTCGGGGGTGAGATACCTCAGATGATCGTATAAGCATCTTTGTGCCTCCATATAGACAGCCTCTAGACTCCGCCCGAGCTGCCACGACTCTAACCACCCCTTCAACTCCGGCAACAAGATGGATAGCACTCGCACATACCACCGCTGCCGCTGCAAAGCTTCCGGCGAAGCATCCTTGAGTAACTCCACATAAGGCTGTAGACCCAGACCAGCCTCAACCGGCCCTTCCTCACTGGCGTGATCCGCATCTGCTTCCCGAACCCAAGCCTCGTCATTGAGCAAGTCCATCAAGTTGCCCGTTTTTCTCAGTTGCTCAGCCAGGATTGCATCATTCATAAGCGATTGGATGAGTTAGAGCGTTAAAGCGGCGTACTCGAAGCATACCAATCCGTCTGTGTCTGGGTCAGAGCCATAGTCCGGCATATCGTAACGTCGATAGAAGGCTTCCGCGCCCGGTAGCGCATGTAGACCGACGCGGCCACAATAACTCTCCCCCATGGCTCATCTCGGCGGGGAAACCAAGCTGAAAAGACCGCATCCAATGCAAGCTATGGATCCAATAAAGCAAGAGCATTGACCTCAAGGTCTGCCTTCCAGCGGTGAGTTTCTGGCCAGCATTGAGCAATTTTGGATCGAAAATGGATCGAAGACTTTTTCGCAAAGTCTATAATCCTTCAAGAACATAGATTTTAGAGTCCAGATATCTACCATCGCACCGCAGAGGTTAGGAGTTCGAATCTCCTATTCTCCATTCTCTCAACCCCATACAGGTCAAGGGTTGCATTACCGATGAGTAAAGTGATCCAGGGCTTGACTCAGTGCCTGTTGGAGACTTTTATGCCGTTTTATGCCGTTTGGTGAGAATTTGCCAGAAATTGGCCCAAAAGATCTCCTTGATCCATTCGAGCTAATCTCCGTAGGGCTTTCATCGCAGCCAATGCTGGCGGAGGCGATCGCGATCGCCTCTGTATTGGTGGTGCCTAGGAAAGGCTATTTTTTAATGGCCGCATTGCTGCTTTCGGGCACTAGGGCACAACAATAGTAGAAGTTGGCGTTTGCAGCACCCGAACCCGAGTCGTGCGGGAGGTCGTACCGGGGAGGCTAGTGCTGTTTCCCTGGCTTTCAGAGGTGCCGCTGTTGGGGCTGGTCATGGTGGGGCTGGTAGAGCCATTTGCAGGAGCGCTTGTAGAATTGCCCCCGATGCCATTGCCAGCGCCGTTCATTGAGTTGCCGGTTCCCTCGCTGGCAGGGTAGGCCGGACTGCCGCCGCTTGAGCCGCCTGGGGAACTGGTGGGAGCAGAGTTGCTGGGCGTCGCTGAAGACGTTCCCGAAGCAGGGGTGCTAACCCCGGTCGCGCCGGGAGAGTTGGCGGCTGGAGATCCGCCAGAGACTCCCGAACCTGCTCCTCCGCTCGCTTCGGTGGAGCCGGGTACAGTAGGGGGGCCAAGGATGGTGAAGCTTCTCACCGTTGGGGTTGAGCTGCCCTGGGGCTGGGCTCCGGTGCTGCCCGTTCCGGCGGCTTCTGCCTGGGGCGGCATCGGTGGGGGCGAGCTTTCGCTCTGACACAGATCGTCCAGGTTGACTACCTGACCGTCGGAATTGACCATGTAGCAATATCCCTGGGCCTGGCTAATAGCTGGCCACAGCACTGCGCCGGCTAACAAGCCAAGACCACCTCCGTAGCGTAAAAAATTAGATGGCTTAAATTTCATCTGCTTTTACCCCTTTCAGTGCAACTTACCTTCGACCCAAGGAGAAATTGAATTTAGGTCATCAGCCTATCAACAGTGCAGAAAATGGTACATCGCCCATAGGGCAGAGACATTCAACTCACACCGACGCCGACCTCGACCTGCAATAGATCGGGCCTCGCGGTAAGTTGTAGTGGCTATGTGCCTTTAGATCTCTGCTTACTGCAATGACACAATTCACGCTCTACGGTCCCGCCCTCAGCACCTACGTTCGCACCGTGCGGATGGTTCTGGCCGAGACAAACACGCCCTACGACCTCAAACCTGTCGATATCTTTAGCGATCGCGACCCCGCCTACCTGGCCAAAAACCCCTTTGGCAAAGTGCCCACCCTGGAAATAGACGGGGAAGCCCTTTACGAAACCTGCGCCATCGTTGAATACCTCGATACGGTGGCGGGCGATCGCGCCTTTACCCCCACCGATGCCATGGGCCAGGCCCGCATGCGTCAGATTATGGCGATCGTAGACAGCTACCTCTACGCCCCCGCCATTGGCACCATCACCATTCAGCGGCTGATTGTGCCCAGCCAGGGCGGCCAGCCCGACGAAGCCGCCGTTGCCGCCGCGACGCCCAAGGTCAAAACGGCCCTGGAGGCCATCGAGGCGATCGCCCCATGCAGCCCCTATCTGCTGGGTGAGGCCATTACCCTGGCCGACTTTTACCTGCTGCCAATCATGGTCTACCTGTCTAAGACCCCAGAACTGGCGGCGGCTACCAGCCAAACCCCTAAGCTCAAGGACTGGTGGGCCAGCCTCAGCCAGCGGCCCAGCCTGCTGGCGGTCATCGCCTAGGCCACCTTGGCCAACACCCCCGCTGCTCTCAGCCCGGTCAGCCTGCCCTGGCCAGTGCAGAACAGCACGGTTTTAACCTCCGCCATCAGCACCTCCACCAGGGCCGCCGCCGCCGCCTCCGACTCGCTGGCCGCCCGCAAAAACGGCATTGCCAGCCCGGCCAGGTCGGCCCCCAGGGCGATCGCCTTAGCCACATCCAGCCCGTGGCGCAGGCCCCCGGAGGCAATTAGCGGCAGCGCTGGGGCTATCTGCCGCGCCTGCACAATGCAGTCGGCGGTGGGCAGACCCCACTCGCCAAAGGTCTGCCCCAGCCGCCGCTGGTGGGCATCCATCGCCCGCTCGCTTTCCACTCGCGCCCAGGAGGTCCCGCCCGCTCCGGCCACGTCCACCGCCGCCACCCCAGCTGCCATCAGCCGCTGCGCCAGCGGGGCCGAAATGCCGTTGCCAACTTCCTTGACCACCACGGGCACCGGCAGCGCAGCGCAGAGCTGCTCAATTTTGGTCAGCAGCCCCTTGAAATTGGTGTCGCCGCCGGTCTGTACCGCCTCCTGAAGCGGGTTCAGGTGCAAAATTAGCGCGTCGGCCTCGAGCCTGTCCACCACCCGGCGGCAGTGGTCGAGGCCGTAGCCGTAGTTGAGCTGCACCGCCCCCAGATTGGCCAGCAGCAAAATGTCTGGGGCCACCGACCTGACCGCGAAGGTCTCCATCAGGGCCGGGTTTTCTACCCCCACCCGCTGGGAGCCTACCCCCATGGCCAGGCCGTAGCGCTGGGCAACGGCCGCCAGCCGCCGGTTGATCTGGAGGGCGTCCTCTGTGCCGCCCGTCATCGACGAAATTAGCAGCGGTGCCCCCAGGGCATGGCCCAAAAACGTCGTGCTCAGGTCCAGATCCTGGTAGTCTAGCTCCGGCAGGCAGCAGTGGGTAAATCGGTAGCGCTCCAGCCCGGTGGTAATCTGGGCGCACTCCACCGGCTCCTCTAGACAGATGCGCAGATGGTCGGCTTTGCGGGACTGGGTTTCGTGGGTTACGGGCAGTAAAGTCACGGGAATGATCGCCAAATCAACGCATCAATGCTCACCATGGTAGGGAAAAACTGGCCGATTTGCGGGGCGATCGCGCTGCCACCCATGCCGCCAGCCCTCTTTGCCGCTAGCTCTCTACGCCGCTGGCCAGGGCGCTAAGGCTCCGGCCCTACCCTTTCAGCAACTCTACCCCATCGCGCCCGTCCACATCCTGCACAAACACCTTCACCGACTCATCCTTGGCCGTGGGCAGCGATTTGCCCACAAAGTCAGGCCGAATGGGCAGCTCCCGGTGTCCCCGGTCGATCAGTACCGCCAGGCGAATGGCGCTGGGCCGCCCGTAGTCAATCACCGCGTTGAGGGCGGCGCGAATGGTGCGACCGCTAAAAAGTACGTCGTCAACCAGCACCACCACCTTGGCCGTAATATCAAAGGAAATGTCGGTGCGGGCCGGGGTGCGGGTGCTGATTTTATCGAGATCGTCTCGGTACAGGGTGATGTCAAGCGCCCCTACCGGCAGCGCTACCCCCTCCAGCCGCTGAATCTGCTGGGCCAGCAGGTGGGCCAGGGGCACCCCTCGGGTGTGAATGCCCAGCAGCACCAGGCTGCTCAAATCGCCGCCCTGTTCTACCACCTCCGAGGCCAGTCGATTGATGGTGCGGCGCATCTCCTCAGCCGACAAAATTTCGACGACGGTGCTGCTGGTGCTCATGGTCAGATCCTGACAGCGGTAAAGGATCACTATAGATCTTTCCCAGGGATTGATTCTAGGGGTGAGGGAGGGGGGGTGAGGGAGTGGGGAAGATGGGGATCGCTCTTTGGCATCCTGCGATAGAGTTGCAGGTGAAATTGGCGCAGCGCCTATGCCTTCTCGACCGTCGATTCCCCCCAAGCGTCTCAAGCCCGGTGCCCCTGGCGTGGTGCAGGTTTGGGTGGGGGCGCGTCCGCGGCGGCTGGGGCGCTGGCTGGGGCTGCTGCTCGCCATCGTGGGGCTGGGCGGCGGGCTGGGGCTGCTGGGGCTGAGCTTTCGGCTGGGGCTAAGGCTGATGCTCAACCCTGAGGCGCTGCCCCAGGTTTTGGCCCGGTTGCAGCGATCGCAGCAGGCGCCCCTACCGCCCGCCACCAGCCTGGCGGATCTGCGGCGGCAGGCGGCGGCTGCCCACCAGCAGGTGGGCGAACCCCAGCGGCTGGATGGGGCTGAGGATGGGGCCGGGGTCGTGGTGGTGCCCGTGCTGGCGGCAGATTCTGGGGCGATCGCGGCGCTCAACCTATTTCAGCGCGAGGGTGCTGGGGAGAGCCTGCGGGCGATCGCGACCCTGACCATTCCCCCCCTGCCCAAGGACACCATTCTGCGGCCCTGGCTCAACAGCCCCCAGGCCCCAACCGCTGCGCCGCCGACCTTTTCCTTTACTCGACTGGTGCCGCTGCCGCCGCCCGTGGCCACGGGCGGGGTCTGGCTGACCCTGGAGGGCAACTGGCGGCAGCAGGGCCTGACCCTGCGATACGGGCAGCTGTTGCATTACGATCCCCAGGCCCGGCGGCTGGATCTGCTGGAACCCTGGAGCAGCCCCAGCAACCGCCTGCCCCAGTGGGCCGATCTGGATGGCGAAGGTCCCAGCGATCTGGTGGTTGACGAAACCGTTGGCCTGGAGCCGACCCTGCGGGGCTGGCAGGTTGGGGCAGGCTCCCCGCCGCGACTGCAATCGGTGTCGTGGGTGGCGGTGCCGGTGGATGCTGGCGCCAGGGCCGGGGCCTACCAAAAGGCCCTGCGATCGGCCCGCAGCGGTCTGTGGCACGCCGCCGAGCTGGCCCTGGCCGATCTCAAACCCGCTCTATCGGCGGCCTGGACCCCCGCCGCCGAGGCCCAGCTGCGGCTGGCGAAGCGCCATGCCGCCATCACTCGCCAGCAGGCCGACCAGGACTGGTCAACCCCGGCCCAGCGTATACTGGCCCTGCTGATCGACGGTCGCTGGGAGGCCGCCCTGGTCGAGCTGGAGGCGGACCCAGCCCTGCTGCCGACCCTGCTCAACCGCCTGGGCACCGACCGGGGCCTGATGTGGAATCGCATTCGCGCCGCCGCCGCCCTATCCGACCCGGACCCGGCGGTGTACGTGTGGGCCGGTCTGACCCTCAAGGCCCAGCAAAATCAGCCCGCTCGCCTGAATGGTGCCACCCAGGACTGGCTGAGCCGGCAGCCGGTGCCCGCCGCCACCCGCCAGCGATTGGCCGCTGTGTTGGCGTCTCTGACGACGATTCAGAACCAAACCGTGGCCAGCACTAAGGCGGCGGCAACAGCCGCGATCGCCCCTGCCGCAGGGGCAGCTACCCCAGCGATCGCGCCGCTGGATGCGATCATCGGTCAGGCCCGGCCCATTTCTCCCCCCCAGGATGGGTACGCGGCCCCAGGCCAGGTGCTCGATGCGTCCCTTGGTCAGTGGTATGCCGTTGAACTGCGGGCCATCCACCAAAATCAGGCCTGGCAGCCGGGCCATTTTTCCGTTCCCCCAGGGGTAGACCCCGCCGCCGCCTGGCCCCTGGTGCGGCCCGCCGCCCAGGCCTCGCCCCAGCTGTTGCGGTGGGTCAGCCCTACCACAGGATTGCCCGCCCCGCTCACTGTGCGAGGGCTGACCCTAACCAACGGCGCGGCCACCCTACTGGCCACCGGCCCGGCGGTCAATCCGTCGGCGCTGCGGCCCCTGGTCTTTTCCCAGGGGGCGCTGACGTGGCTCGATGCCAACCAGCGGCAGCCGCCCGATACTGCGGTCGTTTTGCCCCCGCTGGCTGCGGCCCTCTTTGGCGATCGCCCGCCCCCCGCCGATTTCGCCGATACTGTGGGCGATCTGGCCCAGTACAGTCTGGATCTGACTGGCGATGGCCAGCCGGAGCGGGTGCTGACCTGGGAGCAGCCCGCCCTGGACCAGCTGACCCGGTGGCGGGTGCCGATCGACCCTACGGCTCCGAAAACCGTGATTCTCAGCCCAGACAATCAGGTCATTTACAGCGATCTGCTCATCGCTCAAACCCTGGTAGCCCTGACTAACCCAGCCCTGGGCGGGCCAGTGAATCTGCTGGTGTATCGCGCCGAGGGCTACGACCTGCTCACCTGGAACCCCAACACCCGGCAGTTTAAGTAGTGGTCCTGAGTTCCCGAGGGGCAGCGGCACCTCAGGGCGAGGCGGGCGAGTCAACGGCTATTTCTAGCGGGTTGTACTCAACGGCGACCCTGCACCCGTAGCCCAGCTCGGGGATTGGTGGGGCGATAATTTCAAGCGTGGACGGATGCTGAAAATTTCGCCGCTTGGTCTCTGGATGGGGGTAGTAGATCCAGCTGTTGTAGGCCGCGTTGTGAAACAAAACCCGACACCTGGAAAACGAGAAATCTTCGGGAGGGTGCCTGTCAGTCCACTGGACTCCGCGAAAGGTAAATTCGGGGTTGGTCAGCTGAACGGTGCTGGGGCTGAGGGAAATATTGAGGGTGCCCTTGAAGTACCCGGTCAGGTCTAGGCCCAGGGCCTGAAAAAACGGGGTTTGCAGCTCGATCGTCCCACCGGGATAGGGACTGTCTGAGGCCGCGCCAGAGGCTACCTGGTGCCCGCGCTCCAGGAGGCCGTTTACGGTTTTCCAGTGCCTATGGGTCATTGAAAAAACTGGCGCTGCCGGATTAGCTTCGGCTGGTTTGCCCATTGTATAGGACTGGAACAGGGCATCAGTTTGGTTTCGATCTACAGGTCACTCACCCTGCCGAGGCCCGGTGCTCAGCCCCGCGTTTACTTCACTCACCCGCGCGATCGCCGCCATGTCGATCTCGCCGTCTCCCCGCGCGATCGCCGCCAAAAAGTGGTCTCGAATCAGGCTGGCCAGCGGCATGGGCACCACGGCCTCTTCGGCGGCGGCGATCGCCAGCCGCACATCCTTTAGGCCCAGCTTGAGCTTGAATCCGGCTGGTTCATACCGCTGTTGCACAACAATCGAGCCGTAGTTTTGATAAATTGGCGATTTGAACAGGGCCGTATTGATAATGTCCAGGAACAACTCTGGCGATACCCCTGACTTTTGCATCAGCGCAAAGGATTCCCCCAGGGCCTCCAGCATCGAAAAAATCATAAAATTGCCCGCCACCTTCACCACGTTGGCGGTCCAGGGTTCGTCGCCGACCGCAAAGACGCCCTGGGCGATCGCATCGAACAAAGGCCGGCAGCGATCGATCTGCTCTGTGGCCCCGGCGGCGATAACCCACAGCTTTGCCGCCGCCGCCGCCTCTGGGCGGCCAAACACCGGAGCCGCCAGGTAGGCTTGATTTGCCGCCGCGTGGGCCGCCGCCAGCCGCTGGGACAGCGCCACACTCACGGTGCTCATGGAAACGTGGACGGCCTCGGTTGAAAGAGTGGACAGTGCCCCAGGCGCGGCGTCATGGCCAAAAATCACGGCGCTAACGGCTTCGTCATCGGCCAGCATGGTGATCAAAACCTCGACTCCCTGCGCGGCGGCGGCGGCAGAGTCGGCGACGGTGGCCCCCGCCTGCGCCAGGCTGTCGGCGGCGCTGCGGGTGCGGTTGTAGACGGTGAGGTGGTGGCCCGCCCGCAGCAGGTTGTGGGCCATGCCCTGGCCCATGTTGCCGAGTCCTATAAATCCTACTTTCATTGAGCGTTCTCCCAGTGCTAGATTCACATCAGTCAGCAGATCGACCGATACCGTGCTGGCAGATTTCTCCCAGCTATCAGCGGCCGCTGTGCGCCAGCATACTCTCCGCCCAGGCGCGTATCAAATGGTCTCAGGCTGGCGCAGAACTGAAGGTTTTTTTGCTACTTTCAATATCTGGAGCCGCGAAGGCCATGCCAACCGGAGCCCTGTTGTTTATCGATACCTAGGCCATGCCACGCAAGAAAAAGACGGCCAAAACCCATCGCTTTGTGCGCCCGCTGATGGCGGCGCTGGCGATGATAGGTGCTGTTGTCACCGCCTACTTGACCTACAACAAACTCACGGGTAGCACCACCGCCTGCCCAACCAAGGGCTGTGATATTGTGCTATCCAGCCCCTATGCCGAGGTGTTTGGGCTACCCCTGGCGCTGTTTGGACTGTTGGCCTACCTGGGGATGGCGGCCATGGCGATCGCCCCGCTGCTCGTCAGCCGCCCCGAGCAAAGCGATCTGCGCGACAAGCTCACCCGCTGGACGCAGCCTCTGCTATTCATTGGCGGTACCGCCATGATGTTTTTTAGCGGCTACCTGATGTATCTGCTCACCGCAGAAATCAAAGCCGTTTGCCTTTACTGCGTGGGGTCGGCCCTGCTCTCGACCAGTCTGTTCTTGCTGGCGCTGCTGGGTCAAGACTGGCCCGACCTGTCTCAGCCCCTCTTTATCGGCTTCATTACGGCTTTTTTGGTGGTGGTTGGCACCCTGGGCGTCTATGCCAATGTCAACGCCCCCGCCACCGCTGATAGCCCTAGCAATCAGCCGGGGCTGGAAATTACCACCCAGTCTGGCCCCGCCGAAATTGCCCTGGCCCAGTACTTAAAAGACAAGGGGGCAATTTTCTACGGGGCCTGGTGGTGCCCCCACTGCCACGAGCAAAAGCTGCTGTTTGGCAAAGAGGCCACCGAGATGCTCCCCTACGTGGAGTGCTCGACCCCGGATGGCCAGGCCCAAACCGATGTCTGTAAGGAAGCTGGCATTACCGGGTACCCGACCTGGGAAATCAATGGCGAGCGGCTGTCCGGTGCGCAACCCCTAGAGGAACTGGCCAAGACCATCGGCTACACCGGGCCGATGAATTTTCAAAATTCTCTCTAGGGCCGCACCTGTAGGATGGGCGCAAACTGTGCCCATTAACCGCACTCTGTAGAAGCAGGGCTCGCTTTGCTTTGCCGCATTCTGCGGGTTGGGTCAGGTTTGGATGGCCCGGCAGCACTGGGGCTAACCCATTGGAAGCGTCTAGGGGGTTGGGTTTTGCTTCGTTCAACGCCAACCTACGGCTCGGCATTCTGCTGCTGTTCGGCTGTTCTGTCGCAGGGTAGATCGCGCTGGGGCTAACCCATTGGAAGCGTCTTTGGTGTTGGGTTTTGCTTCGCTCAACGCCAACCTACGGCTGGATGATTGGAGGCATATTCAAAAATCTATGGCTGGCTGTTTTGAACTCTATGCTTTGGCGCTTGGTAAATGGCTTGGGGAAGGTTTTTAGAACCCGTAGTGCTGGAGCCTTGAAGCATTTAGATCGGTCTATGGGAATATTCAGCCCAGGGTTTGGCTTGACTGGCGATA
This sequence comes from Nodosilinea nodulosa PCC 7104, assembly GCF_000309385.1. Classification (GTDB taxonomy): domain Bacteria; phylum Cyanobacteriota; class Cyanobacteriia; order Phormidesmidales; family Phormidesmidaceae; genus Nodosilinea; species Nodosilinea nodulosa. The sequence continues at coordinate 221,329 of NZ_JH976538.1, read as the reverse complement.
TCCTGGCTGGCTGACACATCTACAGGCTGGGTTGGGTAAAACGCAGTGGACCCCAGCCCTAGCCGGTAATTTGGGGCCTGTTGGGGTTTGCTTCGCTCAACGCCAACCTACGGCTGGATGATTGGAGGCATTTCCAAAAATCTATGGCTGGCTGCTTTGAACTCTATGCTTTGGCGCTTGGCAAATGGCCTGGGGAAGACTTTTAAAACCCATATTGCTGAAGCCTTTGAGCATTTAGATCGGTCCATGGGAATATTTAGTCTAGGGTTTGGCTGGGCTGGCGATATCTATTTAGGGGCATCTATCCTGCAAAAGCCCTTGGCCTAACGAGATAGTACGAAAACATGCCCAGGGACCAGGAGCTTTTTCCAGAAACGCAGAAAATTAGGATCGCAAAGAATTAAGATTGCAGAAACGATGGCGTGCTCCTGGGTGGCGTCCTTCTATCCAGTGGTATCTATATTTTAGTGAGGATAAAAATTTTAAGATTGCCAGAAGCCGGATACTAAAGTTTCAGCAGTTTTGGCACAATGACTGTCCTAAAAAGCAACGATTTTCTTTACCAATAAAATATATGTAGAATATAGGAACGCATCAAAACAGATTTTATTTTAGGTTTCTTAATCTCTGACGTAGTTTTCGTCAGATTGGGTTTCCCTTTATCTTTTGGTTATGGAGCATTCCTTCGTACAAGCCACGGCCTTTGTGGACAGCGATACCGCTGTGGTGGACGTTTTGCGTCTAATGGGCCAGAGCAACCCGAGGCTGCCCTGCGTGTTTGTAACCAATGGAACCGACTGGGTGGGGGTGTTTGCCGATCGCGATCTGCTGCCCCTTGTGGTGGCGGGGCGATCGCTGGGGAATGTGGCGATCGCTGAGGTGATGCAAAGCCCGGTGGTCAGCGTTCGATGGTCTGACCTGGGCGACCTCTCGGTTCCGGCTGGGCTTCTAGAGCAGCACCCCACCGACTATCTGGCCGTCCTGAATGACCAGGGGGTGCTGGTGGGAGCGATCACCCGCGAGAGCCTACAACCCCACCTGTGGCAGATGCTCCAGGCGCAGCAGGAGCGCGAAGCCGCGCTGAGAACGCGGGACGCGCAGCACCAATCACTGCTCCAGGCGCTGCCTGAGTTAAGCATCCGCTCGGCGGAGGGCATCTACCTCGAGCGCGTGTTTTCCGCCGACGTTGCTCTCCACCGCCGCGAGACGGCCCTGGGCGGACAGCTATCCGACGATGTTTTGCCCCCCGAGCTGGCCACCCTGCGTCTGGAGGCGCTTGAGCGGGCGCTTGAAACCGGAGATTTGCAAGTCTACGAACAGCAGATCAGCGCCAACGGCGCGCCCCGTACCGAAGAGGTCAGAATCATGGCCTGCGGCGACAGCGAGGTGCTGGTGGTGATGCGCGACATCACCGATCGCAAGGCGGTAGAAGACATCAACCGCGCCATTTTAGAGGCCATTCCCGACCTGCTGGTTCGCATTGACCGGCAGGGGCGCTATCTGGGGCTGCTGAGCGGTGGCTCGGTGAAAAAAGCGCTGCTGCCGCCGCCGGATTTCTCCAAGTACACCGTCTACGACGTGCTGCCCCAATCTTTGGCTGAGCAAAAAGTTCAGGCGGCTCAGCGAGCCCTTGAGACCGGGACTGTCCAGGTCTATGAGCAGCAGATTGAGATCGACGGCGAGCTGCGCTGGGAGGAGGTGCGGGCCAGCCCTGTCAGCGAGAATGAAGCCCTGTTTATGGTCCGCGATATTAGCGATCGCAAACGCAGCCAGGCCGAACGCCAGCAGGCCCAACTGGCCCTCTCCCAGAGCGAGGCCACCAATCGCGCCCTTCTGGCGGCCATTCCAGATTTGCTGGTGCGGGTGAATGCCGAGGGCGTGTATTTAGATTTCATCGGCCCCAATCGCAGCTTCAACCTGTTTACTCCAGAGGCCGCTGAGCGGGCCGGGTCTATCCCCAACCTGCTGCCGCCGGAGGCAGCAGAACTCCAGATGGCCGCGATTCGCCGCGCCCTGGAGACCCGAGAGCTACAGGTTTTTGAGCAGCAGATTCAGGTGGGCGATCGCCTCCAGCACGACGAGGTGCGGGTCATATGTATTGGCGAGCGTGAAGCTCTGCTGATGATCCGCGACATTGGCGATCGCAAACAGGTAGAGGAAATGCTGCGCCAGAGTGAGGCCCAGAGCCGTGCCATCCTATCTGCCATTCCTGACTTAATGTTCCGCACAACGGCAGATGGGGTTTACCTGAAGTACATCAACAACCAGCAGATCAATGATCTGGTGCCCCCCACGGTGAATTCTGTGGGGCAATCCCTGGAGGATCTGCTGCCGCCTGAGGTGGCCCAACGCCACCTGGCCGCCATTCGGCGAACCCTAGACACCCGCACCCTGCAAGTTTATGAGCAGCTCCTTCAGATTGGCGATCGGCAGCAGTATGAAGAAGTACGCGTGATCGTCAGCGGCGATAACGAAGTGCTGTTTATGATCCGCGATATCAGCGATCGTAAGCGGGCCGAAATCGCCCTCCACGCGCTCAATCAAGAGCTGGAAGCCAGAGTTAAGCAGCGCGCGGCGGCCCTCCGCGAAAGCGAAGAGCGCTGGCAGCTCGCCATTCAGGGCAGCGATGTCTCCCTCTGGGACTGGCGGATAAAAACCAATCAGATTTTTCGCACCCGGCGCTGGCACGAGCTGCGGGGGCTGTCGGAGGACGAGGTCAGCGGCACCCAGGCCGACTGGGCCGATCTCATTCACCCCGAGGACCGCGATCGGGTGCTGGCGGCGATGGCCGACCACCTGGCTCAGCGGACCCCCTTCTACCAGCAGGAGTATCGCATTCGGCACCGAGACGGCAGCTACCTCTGGATTCTCGACCGGGGGCAGGCGGTCTGGGACGAGGCGGGCGATCCGGTGCGCATCATTGGCTCTGAGATGAACGTTACCCAGCGCAAGGACGCCGAGCTAGAGGCCCAGCGCCTCCGGGAGCAGCTGGAGTTTTTGCTCTCCTCTAGCCCGGCGGTGATTTTTACCTGCCAGCTTGGCGGTGACTACGCGCCGACCTTCATCAGCGACAACATTGTCAACCTGAGCGGCTATACGGCGGCAGAATTTTTAGCCCGCCCCGACTTTTGGGCCAGCCGCATCCATCCCCAGGATGCGCCCCAGGTGTTTGCCGAGCTGCCCACCCTGCTCGAACAGGGGCATCACATCCACGAGTACCGTTTTTTGCACAAAGCCGGGCATTACGTCTGGGTGCGCAACGAGCTACGGCTAATTCGCGATGCCCAGAACGCCCCGCTCGAAATTGTGGGCTACCTGGCCGACATTGGCGATCGCAAACAGATTGAAACCCAGCTGCGCAAGAGCCAGGCCGCCCTGACCGAAGCCCAGCGCATGGCGCACCTGGGCAGCTGGGAAATGGACGTGGCCACGGGCAAAATCACCTGGTCCGAAGAGTTGTTCCACATTTTTGGCCTCGATCCCAGCGATCCTGAACCCGCCTACGCAGAGCACCTCAATCAGATTCATCCCGACGATCGCGATCGCCTGCAGCAGTGCGTCGATCGGGCCATTGCCGAGGGCGCCGCCTACAGCATAGAGCTATGCATTCTCAGGACCGACGGCACCACCCGCTACCTGGACGCCCAGGGGGAAGCCAAATTCAATCACCAGGGCCAGGCTGTCACCATCTTTGGCACAGCCCTAGACATCACCGAGCGCAAAGTCGCCGAGTTAGAGCGGCAGAGCCTGTCCACCCGCCTTACCCTGGCCCTCAGCTCTGGGGCGATCGGCTGCTGGGACTGGGATATTCGGCAAAACACCATCCTTTGGGATGAGCGGATGTACGAGCTCTATGGCGTCTCCGCCGCCGCCATTCCCGACTCGGTGCCCTACGATGTCTGGGCCAGGGGCGTTCACCCCGACGATCGCCAAGCGACAGAAACGCTGCTGCACCAGGCCGTTTTGGGGCAGGCAGTGTACGATCCTGAATTCCGCGTCGTGCATTCCGACGGCAGCACTCACTACATCAAAGCCTACGGCATGGTAATGCGCGATGCAGAGGGCAACCCCACCAGCATGATTGGGGTGAACTTAGACATCAGCGATCGCAAGCGCAGCGAAGCCAAACGCAGGCACGTTGAAGAACGTCTTCGGCAGACAAACGAGCGCCTTAGCCTGGCCAACGCCGAGCTAGACCGCGCCACCCGTCTCAAGGACGAATTTCTCACCAACATGAGCCACGAGCTGCGGACTCCTCTAAACGCCATTTTGGGCATGTCTGAGGGTTTGCAAGAGCAGGTTTTTGGCCCTTTGAGCGATCGCCAAAAGCAGGCCCTTGGCACCATCGAGCGCAGCGGCAGGCACCTGCTAGAGCTGATCAACGACATTCTCGATCTGTCTAAGGTTGAGGCCGGCAAGTTAGAGCTACAGACGGCATCGGTTCCGGTGGCCCATCTCTGCGAATCGAGCCTGACTTTTGTGAGACAGTTGGCCCTGGCCAAGGATATTCGCCTGAGCCTAGAACTCGTTCAGCCCATACCCGATATTGTGGTTGACGAACGCCGCATTCGACAGGTTTTAATCAATCTGCTCAGCAATGCGGTTAAATTTACGCCCCCCGGCGGGAATGTCACCCTCTACGCTCAACTTGAGCAGAAGCAGCGAAACCACCTTAAACTGTCGGTTGCCGACACCGGCATTGGCATTGCCCCAGAAAATATAGCCAAACTGTTCCAGCCCTTTGTGCAAATTGACAGCAGCTTAAGCCGCCAGTACGCAGGCACTGGGTTAGGCTTGGCTCTGGTGAGAAAAATCACCGAACTCCACGGCGGCACCGTGACTGTTACCAGCCAGATTGATCAGGGCACCCGCTTCACCGTTTGCCTACCCTATCTCACCGAAACGACCCCAGAGAGTTCAGAAAACCCTGCGGCTCAGACTCTTTTCCTGCGCAATGGCAATGCCCGCGCCCTGGTGATTGAGGACTCTGCCGCCGCCGCCGATGTGATCTCCCGCTACCTTCAAGAGCAGGGCATGGAAGTGATGATCTGCTCCGACGGCAACATCACTGTGGACGAAGTGGTGAGGATGCAGCCAGCTCTGATCGTTCTAGATATTCTGCTGCCTGATCTGTCAGGGTGGGAGGTGCTGCGGCAGCTCAAGGCGTCTCCCCAAACCCGGTCTATTCCGGTGATTGTTGTCTCTGTTATTGACGAGCGCTCCTACGGGCTGTCTCTGGGGGCCTCTGAATATCTGGTGAAGCCGATTAGCCGCGATCAGCTACAGCAGGCGCTTGAGCGGCTGCAACAGAACTACCAGCCGCTGTCTCCGGTGCTGATGGTCTCTTTGCCCACCTCGGCCAATCCGGCGGTCGAGCCGCCGCTGATTCTGCTGGCCGAAGACAATGAGATGAATGTGGCCACCGTCTCCAGCTATCTCACGGCCTTGGGGTATCGCCTGATCTACGCAGAAAATGGCCAAACGGCGGTGGAGCTGGCCCAAACCCAGGCCCCCGACCTGATTTTGATGGATATTCAAATGCCCGGTATGGACGGCCTGGAGGCGATGCAGCTGATCCGCAGCGATGCTCGCTGCGCCAGTATCCCCATTGTTGCCCTCACGGCTTTGGCCATGCCGGGCGATCGCGAGCGATGCCTGGCCGCAGGTGCCAACCACTACCTTTCAAAGCCCTTTAAAATGAAAGCGCTTAGAAATCTCATTCAGCAGATCTTGCAGCCAGTTTAATGACCGTGTGTTTGAGCCGTTGGCTGCTGTACCTGAAAGGAGACGGCCTACAATAGAACCATTCTGGAAAACCATACGGCGACCATGACTCCTCAGCTAATGGTACAACCCTCATCTCTGATGGCGTCTGGGGTACAGAAGCGGGATTTTGGTGAGGTTTATTTGTTTAGATTCTCAGATAAACTGCAAAGTCGCTTTGAGGCACTGCTTGACCGCCAAAAATCGACTGCCCCAACGGATGAAGAAAGGGTCGAATATGCTGGCATTACGGAGCTTCAGCGTATTTTTGCCCTGATTAACGCCCAACTAGCTGCCCAAAGCAAAGTATCCAAATGCTAAATATTTCTCTACCAGATAATTTAGAAGCGGTGATTGCTCAACAAGCTGAGCGAGCTGGCTTTGACACAGCAACCGATTACCTAGTGCACCTGGTCTTGAGGGAGCAAGACCGACTTTCTCAACAGGCTAAGATCGAAGCACTTTTGCTAGAGGGCTTGGAGAGCGGCGACCCTATTGAAGCGACCAATGAGTGGTGGGAGCAGAAGCAAGCTACGCCCCTATGGCAACAAGTGCCCACTACAGAAATAGCTCAAAGATTGCGAGAACGGGCAGCCCATTACACTGGCTCGGTCAGTCAAGGGTTGCCCGATGCTGCTTTTGATCGTGAAACCATCTACGGTGATTAGTGGCGAACTATTTGCTGGATACGAATGTAGCGCTTCGCTTAGCAGATTTGTCTAGCCCACAAAATGCGCTCGTTACGGATGCTGTTGCAACGCTACTTGAGCAGCAGCATGTTTGCTATCTAAGCCCTCAGGTGATAACTGAACTGTGGGTCGTCGCTACGCGTCCCGCAGAAGTGAATGGGCTGGGCTGGTCAGCAGCCCGCACCACAGAGGAAATTGCCCGATTGATGGACGAGTTTCCACTTATCGAAGAGTCTCAGCAGATTTTCTCCGTCTGGCTAAACCTGGTTACGGCCCTGAGCATTTTAGGCAAGCGAGCCCATGATGCCCGCATCGCAGCAATCATGCTTGAATATGGGGTGACGCATCTGCTGACGTTTAATACGAAAGACTTTATCCAGGTGCCTGGAATTATTGCTGTTGATCCACAAGCTGTAGTTTCTCCATCTTAATGGAATCGCAGGTTAGGTGGCGCGCCAGCAGAACACAACGCCCAATATCTGTATTAAGTTATACCTCAGCCTGCCCATTTTGCACTTAGCTGACAACTTAAACCAGTTGAGGTCTGAAATGATTTCATCATGAGTTGACAGCCCAAGTATTCCAAGTTTAGAAGTTCTCAGTAATTTTTAGGTGAAGTAGTCAGCTTGTTTTGGGAATACTCAATCTGACTGATGTAGATTCTGATCTATCAGAGTTTCGAGTGTTTTAATTACAGTTCCGAGTGCAAGCCCCCTCACATACGATATGACTACAACTAGCCTCAGCATGGTTGATACCTATATAGGTTTTACGTCTTGTGACGACTGCAAGACTAGATTTAGGGTTAAGAGCGAGTATCAAAATCAGATTGGTAAGCCTGTTAGGTGTCCAAAGTGCAGAAATGTGTTCGTGATGGAACTGGTAGAGCCAACCCCACTTGAAGCTGCTTCTATTCAGGCCGCCAATCCAGAGGAAGAGTCAGAGAATAAGAGCAATTCAAAAAGGGTTAAGCGGCGTACAAAAGCGGAAATCCGGCAAGAAACTATAGACACTATTCGTGATGGTTTCCGTCGTCTCCATCCTCGATTGGTTGAAATCTCTAACTCACCAAAGGCCTCCGAAGAAGAAGTGAGGAGATGGTGTATTGAAGCCTTAGAGAACGTTCTTGGGTACAGCAAAAGTGAACTTGATACAGAAGTCAGAACGCTAGGAGGAAAAGTTGACATTGCTCTTAAGAGGGGTGATCATATTTTCCTAGTGATTGAATGTAAGAATATTCGAGCAAAGTTAAACAATAATGTAAGAGATCAAGCTGCTGGCTATGCTACAAGCCTTTCCGCAGAATGGGCTGTTGTCACAAATGGCCAAATTTGGCGGCTCTACCGGGTCATTCCTCAGATTGGAAGAGATCCCCGCTTTATTGAAATATTTGACGTTTCTTTGCTTGACGAAGATGGAGTTAGCGAAGTCGACGCAGAAAATTTGTATTTGCTGACTTCTAAGGCTGTCTTTGGTGGCGATCTTGAAAATATGAGCCATCTAGTAGCCTGCACCAGCAAAAAGCGAATACTGCAAGCGCTTGCCTCTGAGCGAGTTATCAAGGCATTGAGATTAGAACTTGCTACAACATATAAAGACGAGCAAGATAAAAATGTGTCCCTAGATGATGGAGTTGTGGAGAGCGCTCTTCAAAATGCGCTTGGTCTAGGCGATTTGTAATATTTGTCTCAGCACATAGAACCTGCAAACTTATTTTCTTGTCGCGATCGCCAATTCATCCAAAGAGCAACCAAAAATTTCCAGCAGCTTTTGAACCTGGGAAACCGTCATTTTAGGCGGATTATCGCTGGTTTCCCACACATAGATCGTCTTTTCGGTAATTCCTAGGGCAATTGCCACCTCGCGGCGAGTCAAACCCGCACGGGTACGCAAATCCATCAGCGTGACTTGCTGACTTTGATCAGACATACTATACTGCTCGGTAATTACCGTTCGGTATAGAAAGAACGGTATATCTGCCTGGTCGCATTGAAGCTTTCTTCAGGGCGACTCGATTCCACAGTTTCCCATCTCACGGAGGGTTTCGCACTCTTCGCGGAGATTCTTGCGGCAAAAGACCTCCGAGTTTTTACAAAACTCGGAGGTCTGGATCCCTTTCGTCCTTTATTCACCAGATCGCCATGTCAGACTTCATCCCCAACAGCGAAATCTATAGCCTGCCGCCCTCCGGCAGCCCACCAGAACCCGCCGACCCGCGCGAACCCGTGCGCGTCATGCTAATCGGCACCGCCAGCGGCATGGAACTCGTCATCGCCCATTTGCACCAGCTCGGCTTTGCCGAACCCCGCGCCTGGAGCAAGCCCCAGCTCGACCCCACCACCGGCCAGCCCATCCGCATTCTCACCAAATGGATACGCCACTGAGCAGGGCGATCGGCGCTTGCCCGCTCGGGGTTTACCGCCTGCGGCACATAATCCTGGCCATTCACCCAGTTAAACAGGTGGCTCGCTCGGTATAGTCAGGGTATTCCTGGCGCATTACCCTAGGGCCATGAGTACAGACATGCCTCCCATTCCTGATTCTCGCAGCGAGCTGGTGGAGTTCATTTTGCTGGCGCGCGATCGCGGCTCTTCCGACGAGTTCATCAGCAAACTCTTGCGCGACTATGGCTGGCCCTCCCGCGAAGTCGAGCGCGCCTTTTTTGAGGTGTACGAAGAACTGGTCGGTCGCCCCCTGCCCACGCCGCGCGGCGGCTCGGGCGAGCTGGCGCGGGATGCGTTTTTCTATTTGCTGGCCTTTGTCACCCTGGGCATTTGGATTCAGGCCCTGGGGGAAATGGCGTTTATTTTCGTGGATCACCTGATCCCCGACAGCTTGAACCAAAACTACGGCGACCCTTCGTGGCAGGTGGCCTTTGCCCTGGCCCGTCTGCTGGTGGCCTACCCCGTTTACCTGGGGCTGATGCGGCAGATCAACCGCGACCTGGCCGCCCACCGCGAAAAGCACTTTTCGGGGGTGCGCAAGTGGCTCACTTACCTGACCCTGCTGGCGGCGGCGCTGATTGCGATTAGTGCCGTGATTGCCTTTTTGACCTCGTTTTTGCGGGGCGAATTGACCCTGCGCTTTTTGCTGAAGGTGCTGGTAGTGCTGGTGCTGGATGGCGGGGTGCTGTGGTACTACTTCGACTGGATTCGGCGTAAGCCTGCCCCGAAGGGTGTGAGGGTGGCGGGGTGATGGGGTGGTGGAGTGATGGGGAAGGTGGGGATATGGGGAAGGTGGGGAGGTGGGGGATATGGGGAAGGTGGGGAAGGTGAGGTGATGGGGAAGGTGGCGGGAATGGCTGACAATCAGGTGTTTGATCGGGCGTTTGCGGGGGTGGCGACGGCGGCGGTGGTGGCCGCGATCGCGGCAGGCTTTTGGGTGCTGGGTACGCCGGGGCAGCAGCGGCAGATTGCCGCCGATCGCCAGCGGGTGCAGGATATTGTGGCGATCGCGCAGGAGTTCCACAACCGCTACCTCAACGATGGCGCTGACAAATTCCGGCTGCCCTCTGCGCTAGATGAGGCTCAGGTTCGCAATGATCCCATGACGGGGCAGCCCTACGAGTACGAGCGGCTGAGCGATCGCACCTTTGAACTCTGCGCCACCTTCGACACCGACAGCAGCACCCACCGACTCAGCGATCAAGGTTCCAACCCCGACGCCGAGCGCTGGCAGCACCCGGCGGGGCACTACTGCTTTGAGTTTGACGTGACGCTGTTTCCAGCCTTGGGGTATTGAAGCCGCCGGGGGCTTGACTCGACAGGATGCCCCAGGGCGATCTCCCCCAACCCCCCTTAAAAAGGGGGGCAATAGCTCTCTATTCGAGCAAAACTGCCCCCTTTTCTCAAGGGGGCTTGATGGAGGATCTTGGCAAGAGCGCACCTGGGGGATCATGTAGAGAGTTTAGCCAAGAACAGCGATGTGTATGGGCGGCTGCTCACTCACTATTGAAGGCTGAACCGCCATTCCTAGGGCAACCCGACGAGCGCATCGGCGCGAATGGCGTCATGATGGTCACAACTGACGCCTTAATTGACCTATGAAACTTGCTGCGATCGACATTGGCACCAACTCCATTCACATGATCATCGTGGAGGTGCTGGCGCAGCGAAACTTCGACGTGATCGAGCGCGAAAAGGAGATGGTCAAGCTGGGGTCCGGGGTGTTTGCCACCCATCGCCTCAGCGATCGCGCCTTTGACAACGGCCTGGAGGTGATCCAGCGCTACGTTCAGCTGGCGGAGCAGGTGGGGGTCGATGAGATCATCACGGCGGCCACCAGCGCCATTCGAGAGGCGCAGAATGGGGAGGCGTTTTTGAGTCAGGTGGTGCGCCAGACCGGGCTGGCCCCCAGAATTATCTCTGGCCGAGAAGAGGCCCGGCTGATTTTTTTGGCGGTGCGCAACTCCATTGCCCTGGAGGATGAAACCGCCCTGGTCTTCGACATTGGCGGCGGCAGCACAGAGGCCGTAATGGGCGATCGGCAGAACATTCTGTTTCGCGATAGCCTGCCCTTGGGGGTGCTGCGTCTGCTCGATATGTTTGAGGACAAAGGCCCCGTGGGCAGCGAAGGTCGTCACGTGCTGGAGTCTCACATTGAGTTTGTCGCCCAGCAGGCCATTGACCAAATTCGGGAGATCGGCTTCGACCGGGTGATCGGCACCTCCGGCACCATTCGCTCGCTGGGGGAGGCGGCCTACCTAGAATCGGGGGGCGACTCGCTGCAATCGGTCAATGCCGAAACGGTGCGGCTAAAAGACATCAAGCGCCTCACCGACGATCTGCTTGAGACCAAGGTGGCCAAGCGCGCCAAGTTCGAGGGCATTAGCGAAAAACGGACAGACGCCATCCATCTGGGCGGCATTTTGCTGGTCAAGCTGCTGACGATGGTCGATGTCAAAGAGATTACCCTCTGCGATGCCTCCCTGCGCGAGGGCATGATTTTAGACTATCTGGAGCGGCATTCTCAGGAGGTTCCTTCATTTCCCGATGAAACCAATTTGCGCTACCGCAAAGCCGCTCAGCTCGCCCAAAAATATGAGTCTGACTGGCCGCGAAACGAGCATGTGGCAGACCTCGCCCTGCAGCTGTTTGACCAGACCCAAACCCTCCACGGCTACGGCGAATTTGAGCGTGACTTGCTCAGATTTTCGGCGCTGCTCCACGATATTGGGCAGTTTATTTCCTACCAAAAGCACCACAAAAACTCGCGCTACATCATTAACCGCGAAAATCCCCGGGGCTTCACCGACGAAGAGATTTTGCTGATTTCGACCTTAACTCGCTACCACTGCAAGGCGGCGCCAACTAAGCAGCACAAGCGGTTTAGAAAACTCTCCAAGCCCCACCGCCAGATTGTGCAAATCCTCTCGGGCCTGCTCAGAATTGCGGTCGGCTTAGACAAAACCAAGAATCAGCGGGTTAAGTCGGTGTCCTGCGAAATTTCAGCGGAAACCCTGGCGATCGCAGTGGCCGGCCATGGCAATCTGGACCTGGAAATTTGGGCGGCCCAGCGCGATCGCCACGTATTAGCCGAGGCCCTAGAGCGCGATGTTGACATTCACTTCGCTTAAGTCTCTGGCAATTCGTGAGTGATTTAGGACAACGCTGGCAACGGAAATGCCCAAGACGGTTGCTTCCTTTCAAAGACGCAACTAAAGATTAGGGTATTATCGGCCAAAACTAGCGATCCCCCTAAATCCCCCTTAAAAAGGGAGACTTTGAAGCGGACTCAAACCCCCCTTTTTAAGGGGGATTTAGGGGGGATCCCTCCAACCATTACACAGACCCCTCGCCTTACCTTGGATTCACCTACACCACCGCCGTCACCTCCTGCATAACGGCTTTGGGATCGGGCAGCGTATCTGGATCACCTACATAAATCCCCAGGGATCGCGCTACTTTGACCATCGTGCTATCGACTTCCACCGGGCCAGGGCAGACGCCGCGCTGGTGGCAGCTGCGCACGGTGGCGATCACATCACTCAAATCTTTAGAGCGCACCCGGCCCGCCTCCCACACCGTCATGCGGTTGTAGCGGCCTTCCGCGATTAGATCCACGGCTTTGCGGCCAAAGGCCGAGGCCAGCAGGCGATCGCTGGCGGTGGGAATGCCGCTGCGCTGGATGTGGCCCAGCACCATGGCGCGGGTTTCCACCTGATCCATGTCGCAGTAGGCGGCAGCGCCGGTTTGGCAGAGGGTGCGACTGCGCTCAGAAATGGCGGTGGCCAGGTGCTCGCCCACCAGGTGCATGGGTTTGCCGTCTTCGCCATGGACCCCTTCGGCCACCACCACCAGGGCAAACTTGCGGCCCCTCTGGCGCAGGCAGGCAACGTGCTGGCAGATTTGCGTTACCACCAGGGGGTTCAGTTCGGGCACCAGCTCGGGAATCAAAATCACGTCGGCCCCGCCCGCAATGCCGCCGTGGAGCGCCAGGTGCCCCGCGTCGCGGCCCATGACTTCGACCACCATGACGCGATCGTGGCTGGCGGCGGTAAAGGTGAGGTCGTAGAGGGCGCTATTCACCGTTTGCACAGCGGTATTAAAGCCGATGGATTTTTCGGTGAAGGGCACATCGTTGTCGATGGTTTTGGGAATGCCAATCAGGTTCCAGCCGCCGCGCTGGGCCAGGTCGTAGATGATGTCGAGGCTGCCGTCGCCGCCGATCGCAATCAGGGCATCCAGGCTGAGTTTTTGGTAGCCCGCCAGAATTTTGGCAATTTTGTCGGGGTCGCCGGGGTGGCCTTTGTTGAGCGAGCCGAGAATGGTGCCGCTGAGAAATTGCAGCACGTCTAGACCCTGCAAAATGCCGGGAATCTCGTAGCCGTGGTCGGTCAGCCGCAGGTGGTCGAGGTCGTATTTGCCATCCACCACCTGCATAAACCCGTCGGTGCTGTAGGGAATGCCAATCACATCCCAGCCGCGCTGGTTGGCGCATTTGACCACCGCCCGAATGACGGCGTTGAGGCCAGGACAGTCGCCGCCGCTGGTGAGAATGCCAATCCGTTGAATTGTGTCCATTAATTAACGCTCCGGAGCAGATATAGCGCTGGCCAGATAGCTCAAGACACAACTATTTCGACCCATGACAGGTCGGGGGGCAAGTTGATGACGCCAAACCACAGGCGGCCCCAAGCTAGCTAGTGTTCGCTGTATTGCTATCCTCAGGCCGATCGCGGCTGCCGCAGCGACGAATCAACAGTTCTTCAATAGTCTTATCAAGACTCGTAACACAGACTACCGATATGGAGAAGCCGCCGAGCAACGAGGTCTGCCATATGCCCATACTTACCAGGCCCGACCCAAAAGCCAGGTGTGAGGCAGTTGGTGTTTGGGCCATCTACCGCCCCTTTGTGCCATCCCTTGCACTAGATATATCCACCGTTTTGGCACGCTTGGCTCCCTAGATCCCCTGCTCCCTAGCTCGCAAAAACAGTCCCTAAACCTCCGCCTCAAAGGACTAATCCAGCGGCTGGCACTGAGGGCAGATATAGCAGCGGCGACCGCCGATCGTGATCTTGGTGATGGTTTCCCCACAGCGGTAGCAGGGTTTGCCCTGGCGGCCAAAGGCCCAGTGGCGGTAGTCGCGGCGGCGATGCCCGGTTTGTTTGAGATGGGTCGCCAGGGCCAGGTCGTTGGTGATGCCGTTGTGGCGGTACGACTGCTGGGGCAATGCCAGGGCGGCTTCTGCAAAGGCGGCGATCTGCTCAGGAGCGCAATCTGCGGGCCGCTGGCTGGGGTGAATGCGGGCCAGGTAGAGAATTTCGGTGCGCAGGTAGTTGCCGACACCGCCCAAAAACCCCTGATCTAGCAGCAGGGTAGCAAACTGGCGACGGCGAAAAGGGGCGCTGAGGGCGCGTTCTGCCACCTCTGCGGGGGTGACGGCGGTATCGAGGGTGTCGGGGCCAAGCTTGGCAATGTAGGGATGGCTGGGCACCGCTTCGGCCTTTAGCACCTCAATGTCGGAGGCGCTGTACAGCAGTGCCCAACGGCTGAAATTGTGCACCGCAAAGCGGAGCTGGCGGCGGCTGGCCGGAACGGCGTTGGGCTTACAGACGACCCAGATGCCGTAGAGCTGGTTGTGGCTGTAGACCCCCAGCCCGTTGTCAAAGTAGGTGACGATGGCTTTGCCGTAGGGTTTTACCGCCGTTACCGTGCGGCCTATCAGCTCCTCCTCGTAGGGTTTGAGGTGGTCGAAGGCAAAGAACACATCGGTGGCGATATGACCTGCGATCGCCCGGTGGAGTTTATCGGCAGCACGGCGAATTTCGGGGCCTTCGGGCATGGGCTACTGCTGGTAACCCCAGAAATTCATGAGTTCGCGGGCGCGGGCCGCTCCTTCGGTATCGCCGTGGCGGTTGTATAAAATGACCGCCAGCTCAAGGTTTGAGAGCGCCTGGGCCTCTAACCCCTGCCCGTGGAGGGCTAGCCCCAGGTTGTAGAAAGCCGCCGGATCGTCGGGTAGGGCTTCGGTCACCTTGCGGTAGGAGAGCACCGCTTGCAGGTACTGCTCACGCTCCAGCAGCAGCTCGCCCAGCAGGGCGTGGGCCGCCACCAGGTCAGGGTCGAGGCGTACCGCCCGCAGCAGATAGTCAAAGGCGGCCTCGCGATCGCCCTCTTGGTAGAGCACGTAGCCCATCTGGTGTTGGGCATTGGCATTTTTGGGGTCTAGCCGCACGGCTTCGCGCAGGTTTCGCTCCGCTTCGGGATAGTTGTCCTGCAGCAGGTAGATGTTGGCAATGCTGGCGTAGAGGTTGGCGTCGTTGGGGTTAGCGCTCAGCCCCTGGTTGAGGTAGTTGAGCGCCTCATCGTAGTTTTCCTGCTGAATGTAGAGTGAGCCTAAAGCTTCGTATACCTGGGCGTTGCCAGGGGCAATGCGGGCCAGCTCCTGGTAGGTGGCCAGGGCGCCGTCGTAGTTCTGGCGCTCGATTTGAATGCCGCCAATGCCCAGGTGAGCATCGACCTCGCGGGGGTTGCTGGCCAGAATATCCCGATAGGTAGCCAGGGCATCGTCGAGCTGGCCATTTTTGTACTGACTGTGGGCCAGGCCATAGCGAAAGGCCAGGTTGTCGCCGTCGAGGGCGATCGCGCTGCGGTAGGCGGCAATGGCGTCGGCGTAGTCGCCCTCCTGCACGTAGAGATAGCCAATGCCCGAGAACAGGCGGGGGTTCTGGCGATCGATCGCCGCCGCCTGCTGATAGATGGCGATCGCCCCAGCGTAGTCTTCGGCGGTCACCTTGGTCTGCCCCTGGCGCAGGAGATCGTCAACCTGCTCCTGCTGCTCGGCGCTGAGGCCGTTGCTGCTGTTCTGGGCCAGCCACAGAGGCGGATCCGGCTGGGGCGCTTCCCCCACAGTGTTTAAGGCCGGGGAAGGCGGCGCTGGAGCGGTGGCCTGGGCCTGGGGAGCGATGGCCCAACCGCCCATGAGTCCACACAAAATAGCGATCGCCGCGTGACTGCGTTTCACAGGAAACTCTCCTTAGGTCTAAACCGAGCTGTTAAGGGTGCACTCCATATATTACAACTTGCCAACCGCTGTAAAGAATGGTCACCGTCCCACCGCCAGGCTCGGGTGATCCCATAGCATTTAGGTATCAGGGTACACCAAGCAAGGGGTTCCTTAGCTCCCACCACCCTGACTCGCTACAGCCCATCGCTACGCTCTGCTTAAATCAATTCCCTTCGCCGTGAGGTGCCAGTCGTGAAAGATCTAAAGCTCTCTGGGTTTAGCCAAATTTTTGGTGGAGTCATGCAGTATTTCGCCGAAGCCTTTGGCCGCATATTTGGCCCCGACGACAACAGCTACCCCGCCACGGGGGTACAGCCGTTTGAAGGCGATGCCCACACCGAAAAGGCAGAAACCCTTTAGGAAACCAGCGGGAAAACCAGCGGTTTTGCTGGTGTCGCCGCCCCCAGGTCCCCTTGCCGCCCAGGCAAGGGGCCTTTATGCGTTCAGGACCTTTGGCTTGAGGGCTGAGGTACACCTACCGATTTAGATCGCCTTGTCCCCTGGCTCCCCTGCCCCCTGGCAGGTTAGGCACAGTACCTAACCTACCGCCCTAGGCCTCGACCAGCTCACGGAACCAGTTGTCGCTCCAGAGTTCGTCGAAGGCGGGCTCGGTACGGGCCTCTTCGCGGTAGTCGGGGTCGAGGCGCACCGCCTGCTGGAGCGATTCCATGGCGTTGTCAAACTGGCGCTGGAGGGCGTAGCAGAGGGCTTTGTTGTAGTGGGCCTTGGGGTAGTCGGGGTCGAGGGCGATCGCCCGATCAAAGCTCTTGATTGCATCGTCGTCGCGGCCCAGTTTGATCAACGCCAGGCCCCGGTTATCCCAGGCTTTGGGGGCGTCAGGGTTGAAGCGGGTGGCTTTGTCAAAGCTGGCCAGGGCGTCGTCGTAGCGCTCTAGCTCAATTAGCGATAGGCCCCGGTTGAGCCAGGCGATCGCGTCGTTGGCCTGGTACTCCACCGCCTTGTCAAAGGAGTTAAATGCCTCCTCGTGCTGCTGCAAAATGCCGTAGGACACGCCCCGATTGACCCAGGCCTCGTGGTACTCGGGGTGAATCTCAAGGGCTTTATCAAAGGCGGTAATGGCGTCTTCGCGGCGCTTCAGGCGGCTCAGCACCATGCCCCGGTTGAGCCAGACCTTGGCGTCGTCGGGGGTGATCTCGGTGAGCTGGTCGAAGACCGTCAGGGCATCCTCGTGGCGGCGCAGCTCGCGCAGAATCAGGCCTTTCTGCATCAGCGCCCCGGTGTGTTTGGGCTCTAGCTCCAGGGCGCGATCGAGGGAATCGATCGCCCCTTCCAGCTGCTCCAGAGCCTGCTGGGCCTGGCCGCGGTTGAGCCACACCTGGGTGTTGACCGGCTGAATGTCGAGGGCTTTGTCGTACTCGGCCACCGCCAGGGCGTAGTCGCCCTCGGCCAGGTAGCGATCGCCCCGGCCAATGTACTCGTCGGCGGTGAGAAACAGCTGGGGCCGATTGGTCTCCAGCCGACCGATCTTGTCGGTAATGGTCTCAAACTGCTGCCGCGCCTCGCTCATAAACGAGTCGGCCAGGTACTGGGGGGCCACTTCCCCCAGACGCTGCATGATGCCGTCTTTCTGGTGCTGGGCCTCGGCGGCGACCGCCTCCAGGCGCACCCGGTAGCTCTGCTGCAAGTCGCCCAGGCGGCCCAGGGTGACCTCGCGCCCGGCCTCAATGTCGGCCTCCAGGCGGGCAAAGCGCTCGGCCATTTCGGCCATCAACCCGTCGAGCTGGGCGCGGGCGGCGGCCTCGCGCTCGGCGGTGGTATTGCCCAGGCTGGCCAGATCTTCGCTGAGGCGGGCGTCGAAGCTGTCAATTTTGTCGAGCACGCGATCGCGGCGGGTGAAGATCACCTCGCGCACCTGGTTCAGCTGCTCGGTAAAGGCGGCCTCCATGGCCCGCAGCCCGTCGATGATTTGAATCTGCTGCTCGCCCGCGCTGTCTTGCAGTACCCGCACCTGCTGACGGAAGGCGCTGGCGGTGGCCTCAACGTCGGCCAGCAGGGTCGATCGCTGAATCTCGGCCTCCGTGCCCATCTGGCTGAGCTGGTTCTGCAACGCCTGGGCGGTGCGCTGAAAGTCGTCGAGGGTGTTGTGCTGGCGAGCATCGACCTCGGTGCGCAGGGTGGCAAAGCGCTCCAGGGCCTCGTCGGCGGCCTGGCGCAGGTCGCCCAGCAGCCTGTCCTGCTGATTCTCAATGTCGATCTTGAGGCCGCCAAACTGGGCCAAAAACTCGTCGGCCTGGCGGCGCAGGTCGGCCAGAATGCGGCTGCGCTGGCCATCGACCTCGGTGCGCAGGTTGGCAAAGCGCTGGGTAAATTCGTCGATGGAGCGCTGGATGGTTTGCAGGGCCAAATCGCGCTCGCCCAGGGCGCTGACCTGCAGCTCGCCCAGCTGGCGGCTGATCTCGTCGGTCTGGCTTTGCACTCGGGTCAGGCTCTTCTCGCGCAGCGCCTCCAGGGCTTCGGCAATGACGGTGGCCTGGCGCTCCACCTGGTCGCTGGCCTGGGTGGTGAGCTTCTGGCGCAGATCGGCCAGGGCCACCATGACGCGATCGCGCTCCTCCTGCATGGCCTGGGTCATGGTGCCCATCTGGTCGGCGAAGCTGGTTTCGGCGTTGCCAATTTTTTGCAGCACCGCGTCCTGCTGCACTTCCACATCGCTGCGCAGGCGGTTGACGTCGCGCAAAAAACCGGTCTGGTTTTCTTCCAGGGTGCGAAACACCACGTCGCGCTGGAGCTGGGTGTCTTTGCGCAGGGTGGTGATCTCGTCGTCGGCGGTGGCCCGCAGCCCGGTCAGGTGACCGACAAAGTTGGCCTCGGTGCTCTCCAGCTTCACCTGCAAGTCGCTCAGGGTCGACTGCCAGTCGTTGATGGTGCGGGCCTTAAACTCGGCCAGGTCATCCACCAGTCGGTTCAGCACCTGCTTTTTGGTGACGGCCTCTTCCTGAAAGCGATCGGTGCGGCTGTCGAGTTCGGCGGCGCGCTCCTTGGCCTGGGCCAGAATGTAGTCGAGGTCGCGGGTGGCGGTTTGAATCTTGGTTTCGAGATCGGTGATGTCGTTGATCTGGTTGCGCACCACTACCGACACTTCCTGAATCACCGATCGCCGCATCAGCCACAGCATTACCACCCCCAGGCCCAGCAGCAGCAGCAGGGTGCCCAGCATGACAAAGAACAGCGTGGTGGCGCGGCGAAAGGCCAGATCGGCCTCGCCGCTGAGCCGCTCGATCTCGGCGGTGGTGGCGGCCTGGGCCACCAGCACCGGGGGCTGGGCGGGAGTTTGGGCGACAGACTGGGCCTTGCTGTCCTGGTCGATCTGGGCAGCGGCCCGTTCGGGAACCACAGGCCGCAGCACCACCCCACCGCTGATTAACATCAGCGCCAGCAACAACAGGGGGCGGGGAACGTCGGCCAGGGAACGCATGGGTTGCCTCATCAGGACTTTCCTAATGGAATATGCCTAGGATACCTGATACTTCAGGGGGTAAGGGCAGCGGCCCCTAACATTCACCCCTGGGGTAAGGCTCCCTTAGCGGCCATAGTTGTAGCCGTTGGGCAGAATGGTTGTGCGATCGCAGTGGCTCTCCGCCAGATCTACCCCTGTGGCCCTAAACAGGTTGCAGCGGCTGAGGTTGGCCCCGTGCAGCGTCGCCCCCTCTAGCTTGGCCCCGCTGAGGTTGGCCCGCTCTAGATTCGCCCCGTGCAGCGTCGCCCCGCGCAGGTCGGCGCCGCTCAGGTTGGCCCCCTCCAGGCTGGCGGCCCCCAGGCTGGCGCCGCGTAAATCAGCCCGGCCCAGGTCGGCCTCCGACAGGTCGGCCTCCGACAGGTCGGCCCCGTAGAGATTGACATTGCCCAGGTGAGCTTTTACCAGGCTCGCTCCCTTGAGCGCCGCCCCGCTGAGATTGCTGTAGGGAATGTAGCACTCATCGAGACAGCTATCCTTTAGGTCAATCTGGCGCAGATCTACTTCAAATAGTTCAACCCCGCTCAGATTGAGGCTTGAGAAACATCGCTGGCCGTTTTGATAGGCGGTTAGCAAGGCATCTTTTGTAATTCGATCCATCGCAGTTGCTGAAGCCAGGCTGTGAGCCTGAGTATTTGTGCTCAACTAAACGTCACCTGCCAATGTAGTCGTTTACGTTTCGTAACAACGGAGCGTTAAGGATGTCTTCAGGTTTTTGTCGCTGGGGCTGGCCGCCGCAAAATACCTGCGCTTGTCGGTTAAGCTACACTGAATCTCGATCGCCACTGACCCCACTGATCTCGATCGCTGGCTCTGCCCTGCGACCCTCGCCACCCCCTCCTGCGGCCATGCCCGACGCCCTGGTTTCCATCGCTCAGCACTACCACAGCCGGACCAAGTACGACCCCGAAACCCTGGCCGTGCAGGCTAAGCCCCTCGACTTTAGCCGTCAGCCCAGCCCCTACAAAACCTATCGGGTGGGCGTCGAGATTGACCTCAAGCCCTACCTGGACGATGAGAATGCTGCTGTGGGCAGCGATGTGGCCGACTGGATGCGGCTGTCGCGGCTGCTGATCAACGCCTACGGGCTAACGGCCAGGTTCCCTACCGCCACCGGGCAGACCTTTTACCTGCGATCGGCTCCGTCGGCAGGGGGACTATACCCGGCGGAGATCTATATTATTTCGCGCGGTAATCGGCTGCTGCCAGCGGGGCTTTACAACTATCAGGCCCGCAGCCACACCCTCTGGCGCTACTGGGACGACCACGTCTGGCAGGGGTTGCAGCGGGCCTGCTTTTGGCACCCCACCCTGGAGGCGACCCATCTGGCGCTGGTGGTGACGGGGGTGTTTTATCGCTCGGCCTGGCGCTACCAGGACCGGGCCTACCGCCGCATTTGCCTCGACACCGGCCACCTGCTGGGCAACCTGGAGCTGGCCAGCGCCCTGGTTGACTACCGCCCCCACCTGATTGCCAGCTTTGCCGATCGCGCCGTGGCCGACCTGCTCTACCTCGACCCGGCTGAGGAGGGGGCGCTGGCGGTGCTGCCCCTGGCCGACCTGCTGACGGTGGAGCAAAATCTGCCCTGCGCCCAGGTGGCCTTCGCCACGCCGCCCCAGACCCAGTTTGCGGCGGTGCCCGACGGCGAGCTTCTGGGCTACTTTCACCAGGTGACGGCGATCGCGCCCACTGTCGATGCCCCCAACTGGGCCATGCGCCCCACCGCTGACACCCCCCAACCGGCCGACACCCTGGAAGATAAATACAATCTGCCCTTTGGCCTGCGGGTGCCCACCGACAGCGGGGCGATCGCCTGGGGACCGCACCTGGAGCAGCTTGAAACCACCCTATTCAAGCGCCGCTCAACCCGGCGCTTTACCGGCGGATCGCTTTCCCTAGGGACGCTGAAGCAGCTGTTAGACTTCACTTACCAGCCCCACCACTACCGCGACCAGGGCTTTGACGCCGACCCCGACTACGGCTGCCGCGCCCTGGTGCACACCTTTGTGGTGGCCTGCGGGGTCGAAGGGCTAGACAGCGGCTGCTACTACTACGCCCCCCGCAGCGAAGAGTTGCGCCAGGTGCGCTTTAAGAGCTTCCGCCGCGAGCTGCACTACCTGTGCCTGGGCCAGGAGCTGGGCCGGGATGCCGCAGCGGTGGTGGTGCACACCGCTGACCTGGCGGCGGCGGTGGCGGCCTACGGCGATCGCGTTTACCGCTACCTGCACATGGATGCCGGCCACCTGGGCCAGCGGCTCAATCTGGCCGCTGTTCGGCTGGGGCTGGGGGTAAGCGGCGTCGGCGGCTTCTACGACGATCAGGTCAACGATGTGCTGGGCATTCCGCCCGACGAAGCGGTGATTTATATCACTACCCTGGGGCAGCCGGGGTAGTCTAGGGTAAGGGCATTGTCCATTAGGTCGGCTGCCCTCCCCCTCTGTGATGTCGCCTGGCTATGGCTCAGCTCAAGTCCCTAAGACAGACCGCAGGCGGTTCTTCCCCGCAGAACGAGAGGCCGGACGATCGCGCGGCGGTCATGCTGCTGACCAGCGATGGCGGCGATCGCGATCGCCTGGGTCAGGTGCTGGCCCAGGCGGCGACCTACCGCTTACTGCAAGCCGATACCCCAGCCCAGGCCCTAGACCTGTGGCATACCGACGCACCGGCCTGGGCTATCCTCGACCTCGCCTGGGCCGAGGGCGGCGGGCTGGGGTTTTTGGCGGCGCTGGGGGAAACCTACCCAACCCGGCCCCTGCCGATTCTGGTGCTGATTGGGCCGGGGCAGGAGCGGATGGCCCTGGAGGCCATGAAGCTGGGGGCCGCCGACTATCTGTTTAAACGCGACCTTGCCCCGGAGCCCCTGTGGGCCAAGCTGGGCCAGCGGCTACAGCTACACCCGGCCCCTGCCAAGCCGTCGCCTCAGTCGATTGCCGCCCTGGAGCAGGCCCGCCAGCACTACCAGGACCTGGTCGAGCATTCCCCCGATATTGTTGAGCGGTTTGACCTCCAGCTGCGTCATCTCTACGTCAGCCCGGTGCTGAGCGAGATTTTGGGGATTGATACCGACGCATTTTTGGGCAAAAGCTGCCGCGAGCTGGGTCTCGACGAGACCATGGTCACCAACTGGGAAACGGCGGCGGCGGCGGTGTTAGCCACCGGAGAAAAGCAGGCAATTGAATTTACCACCCCGACCCTGAAGGGGGTGCGGCACTTTGAGATGGTGCTGGCCCCAGAGCGGTCGGCAACGGGCGACATAGCGTCGATTTTGTGCATTTCGCGCGATATCAGCGATCGCGTCATGGCCGAGCAGTCGCAGCAGCGGCTGCTCACCGAGGCCCAGGCCGCCTACCGCGATGCCACCGCCGCCCGGGATGTTCTGGTCCAGGTTCTCGATCGCATCAACGACGGCATCATTGCCTTTGACCGCGCTGCGCGCTGTGTCTACCTCAACCCCAGCGCCGAGCAAACCCTGGGTCGATCGGCCCAGGATTTGCTCGGCAAGCACCTCTGGACGGAGTTTCCCGAAACCTTAGACACCCCCGTCTACGGGGCCTACCACCGAGCGGCTGAGCGCCAGCAGCCCGAGTTTTTGGAGTACTACTTTGCGCCCCTGGACGGCTGGTTCGAGGTGCGGCTCTACCCCGACCACAACGGCATTACCATTTACTTTACCGATATCAGCGATCGCAAAGCCGCCGAGGCCAAGGGCCAGCAAACCGAGCAGCTGCGCCAGGAGCTGACCCTGCTGGAGCAGCTGCTCGACTCGGTGCTGGCCGGCTATTGGGATTTTGACTTTCAGCACAATAGGGCCTACTACAGCCCCGGCCTCAAGGCCATGTTTGGCTACGCCGACGATGAGCTGCCCAACCAGTTGGACACCTGGCGAGATCTAATTTTTGCCGAAGACATTCCCGACGCCCAGGCCTCCCTAGAGCGCCACATTGAGAGTCGAGGCGAGGTGCTGCACTACGTCGAGGTGCGCTATCGCCACAAAAACGGCTCTCCGGTGTGGGTGCTGTGCGCGGGCCGGGCCATTGGCTGGGATGAGGCGGGCCAGCCCCTGCGCATGGTGGGCTGCCATGTGGACATCACCCCCCTGAAACAGACCGAAGCGCGCCTGAGGAAACAGGAAGCCCACCTGCGGGCCGCCCAGCGCATTGGCAACCTGGGCAGCTGGGAATTTGAGATCGCCACCGATCGCATTGTCTGGTCAGACCAGGTCTACCGCATTTTTGGCCTGGGGGTGGGAGAGCGACCGGCCAGTTTTGAGGTGCTGCAGAGCTATTTTCACCCCGGCGATCGCGATCGCCACCGCCAGATCGTTGAGACCGCCATTGCCACCCATCAGTCCTACGACGACGAATTTCGCATCCTGCGCGCCGACGGCAGCCTCAGCTACATTCACGTCAAGGGCGAAGCCGTTGCCGATGCCTCTGGTCAGCTCACCCACCTCACCGGCACGGTTCAGGATATCAGCGATCGCAAGCGCGGCGAAGCCCAGCGCCAGCAGCAGGAAGAGCAGATGCAGAGCCTGTCGCTGCGGCTGTCTCTGGCTCTGGAGTCGGGGGGCATTGGCACCTGGAATTGGGACCTGCACGAGGCGCTGTACTGGGACCAGCGCATGTACGAGATCTACGGCCTGCTAACTTTGAACCGAGCGATCACCTACCAGGACTGGGCCAGCCGCGTGCATCCCGACGATCTGGCCGCCATTGAAACCGCCCTGCAAACAAGCCTGGCCCAGGGAACGCCGTTTGAAGCGGAGTTTCGCTGCTGGGGCAGCGACGGCGAAATGCGCTGGATTCGAGCGGCGGCCTCGGTGCGGCGCACCCCCAGCGGGCAACCCGTGGAAATGATCGGCGTTAACTACGACATTACCGCCCACAAGCAGGTGGCCCTGGAGCTGGAACGGCTATCGCTGCGGCTGTCGCTGGCCCTGGAGTCGGGCTGCATTGGCAGCTGGGAAAGAGTCTTGAGCACCGACCATGTGAGCTGGGATCAGTGCCTGATCGATCTGTACGGCTTTGACCGGCTGGGGCGGCAGGCCACCTATCAAGACTGGCGAGCCCAGGTCTATGCCGACGATATTGATTGGGTGGAAGCCGCTAGCCAGGCCCTGCTGGACAGCAATACCCCCTACGATGTGGAGTTTCGCGTCTGGCGGGGCGACGGCAGCCTGGGCTGGATTCGCTCCAGCGCCCTGGTCCAGCGAGATGCCCAGGGCCAGCCCCTCAGCATAATCGGCATTAACTACGACATTACGGCCCAGAAGCGCGCGGCAGCGGAGCTTGAAAACCTCTCCGTGCGGCTGGCCCTGGCCCTAGAGTCGGGAGGCTTTGGCAGTTGGGAATGGGATATAGTCGCCGATATTGTCCACTGGGACCAGCGCCTGATCGACCTGTATGGCTTCGAGCCGCTGGGGCGACCCTTTACCTATGCCGACTGGCGCTGCCGGGTCTACGGCGAAGACCTGCCGGCGGTGGAAGCAGCGCTCCAGGCCACCCTCGCCACCAACGCCGCCTACGATGTGGAATATCGCATCTGCTGCCCCGACGGCGAGCTGCGCTGGATCAGGTCTACCGCCCTGGCGCAGTACGACAGCCAGGGACAACCCCTAGGCATGATTGGCACCAACACCGACATTACCGAGGCCAAGCGGGCTGAGCACCACCTGCTGCGCACCACGGCCCAGCTCGAAGCCTCCAACCACGAGCTGGAGGCGTTTGCCTACTCGGTCTCCCACGATCTGCGGGCACCGCTGCGGGCGATCGACGGCTTTAGCCGCGCCCTGCTCGAAGACTACGGCGACCAGTTTGACGAGGAAGGGCGAGATTACTTCGATCGCATTCGCTACAACATCAGCCGCATGGGACAGCTAATTGACGATCTGCTGCGGCTGTCGCGGGTATCGCGGCAGACCATGGTTTACGAGGTCGTCAGCCTCAGCGACCTAGTACAGGAGCAGATCGACGAGCTGCGGGCTGCCGAACCCGATCGCGCCGCCACCATAACCGTAACCCCAGGCATTGTGGTCAGCGCCGACAAAACGCTGATGCAGGTGGCGATCGCCAATCTGCTGCAAAACGCCTGGAAGTTTACCAGCCACCGCCCCAGCACCCAGATTGAGTTTGGGGTCGCCATGGCGGCAGGGGAGCCCACCTACTACCTGCGCGACAACGGGGCCGGATTCGACATGGCCTATGCCGACAATCTGTTTGGGGTGTTTCAGCGGCTGCACAACACTGAGGAGTTTCCCGGCACCGGCATTGGTCTGGCCACGGTGCAGCGGGTAATTCACCGCCAGGGCGGGCGGGTCTGGGCCGAAGCGGCGGTAGATCGAGGGGCCACCTTCTACTTTACCCTGCCCCAGTTTGACCCCCGGACGGAGGGGCCGCTATGACCGCCGCCATGCCCACAGTGCGCCCAATTTTGCTGGTGGAAGACAACCCCGACGATGAATACCTCACCCTGCGCGCCCTGCGCCGGGGCCACCTGGCCAATCCGGTGATGGTAGCCCGCAGCGGCGACGAAGCCCTGCGGCAGGTATTTGGCCCCAGCCCCCTGCCCTGCGTGGTACTGCTCGACCTCAAGCTGCCCAAGGTGAGCGGGCTAGAGGTGCTGCGGCAGATCCGATCCAGCGATCGCGCCCGCCTGCTGCCCGTGGTGATCCTCACGTCGTCCAGCGAAGACCGCGATATGATTGAAAGCTACAGCCTGGGGGCTAACAGCTACGTGCGCAAGCCCGTAAACATTGACGAATTTACCGAGGCTGTGCGTCAGCTCGGCCTGTATTGGGCATTGATAAGTGAGCTGCCACCCACTCTGCTATGACTGCCTCTGAACCCCTGCGGGCGCTGATTATAGAAGATTCCGAGGACGATCTGCTGCTGCTGCTGCGCGAGCTGCGCCGGGCCGGATTTTCCCCGACCTGGGTGCGGGTTCAAACCGCCAGGGACTTTCGCGCCGCCCTCGACACCGAGGTCTGGGACGTGGTGCTTTCGGACTATCAGCTGCCTCAGTTTACGGCCCCCGCCGCCCTGGATATTCTGCGGCAAAGCCCCTACGACCTGCCCTTTATCGTGGTGTCGGGCACCGTGGGGGAGGCGACGGCGGTGGCGATGATGCGGGCCGGTGCCCACGACTACGTCATGAAGGACAACCTCTCTCGGCTGATGGAGGCGGTGCGGCGAGAGGTGCGAGAGGCCCACAGCCGCCGCGATCGCCGGGCCGCCATGGCCGAGCTCGAGCGGACCAGGGAGCTGCTGCACCTGGCCATCGAAGGCTCTGGCATTGGCATCTGGCACTGGCAGGTGCAAACCGGGGAGATGTGGGTCAGCGATCGCTGTTCAGCCCTGATTGGCTATGGGCCAGGCGACCTCGACCTCAGCCGGATCGACACCTGGCAGCGGTTTATCCACCCCGACGACTGGGGCCGGAAGAAGGTGGCGCTGCAGCGCCATTTCGACGGTGAGACCCCCAGCTACGACTGCGAATTTCGCCTGCGCCACTGCCAGGGCCACTGGGTGTGGGTGCTCGATCGGGGCAAAGTGGTGGAGTGGGATGAGGCCCACCGCCCCCTGCGCATGAGCGGCACCTATACCGACGTTACCGAACGTCGCCTGGCCGAGGTCGAGCATCGCCGAGTCGCCGATCAAATGCTGTTCAACAGCCTCCACGACGCCCTCACCCAGCTGCCCAACCGCAACTTTCTCATGCAGCGCCTCGATTTGGCCATTCAGCGCTGCCACCGCTATCAGCAGCGGTTTGCGGTGCTCTTTCTCGATTTAGACCACTTCAAGGTAATCAACGACAGCCTGGGCCATCTGGCCGGCGATGAGGTGCTGGTGGTGGTGGCCCAAAAACTGCGATCGCTGATTCGCACCAGTGATCTGGCCGCTCGCCTGGGGGGCGACGAGTTTGTGCTGCTGCTGGAAGACATTGCCACGCTGCAAGAGCCCGTGCGCATTGCCGAGCGGCTGCTGCAAGAGATGCAGGACCCCCTCGCCGTGGGAGGGCGCAATGTCTTTCTCAACGCCAGCATCGGTATCGTGATTGGAGTCTCCGACTACCACACCCCGCCGGAGCCGCTGCGCGACGCCGATATCGCCATGTATCGGGCCAAGGCCCAGGGGCGAGGTCGCTACGTGGTGTTCAACGACTCGATGCACCTGCAAGCCCTGCAACGCCTCCAGCTTGAGCAGGAGCTGCGCAGCGCCATCGACCGGGGAGAGCTGGTGCTGTACTATCAGCCCATCTTTCACTTAGAAACCCTGGAGATCTCCGGTTTTGAGGCGCTGGTGCGGTGGCAGCACCCCGATCGCGGTTTTATTACCCCCGATAGCTTTATTCCTATCGCAGAGGAAACCGGGCTGATTGTGCCCCTCGATCGCTGGGTGCTGACCCAGGCCACCCAGCAGCTGGCGCTCTGGCACCAGCACTACCCCCACCGAACCGATCTGACGGTGAGCATCAATTTTTCAGTCAAAGATCTGCTGCGGAGCGACCTGCTCAGCGACTTAACCGGCATCCTGGCCCAAACCGGCCTGCAGGGCCACCACCTCAACCTCGAAATCACCGAGAGCACCCTAATTGAAGATATTCAGGCCATGGTTGCCATTCTAGAGCAGCTCAAACTCCACGGCTTTACCATCACCATCGACGACTTTGGCACCGGCTACTCGTCGCTCAGCTACCTGCACCAGCTGCCCGTCGACGCCCTCAAAATCGATCGCTCTTTTGTGATGGCCATGGAGGCCAGCCGCCGCAACTCCGACATTGTCGAAACGATTATCACCCTCAGCAACCGCCTCGGCCTGGCGGCGATTGCCGAGGGCGTTGAAACCCAGGCCCAGTTCGAACATCTCCACCGTCTGGGCTGTGAACTGGCCCAGGGCTACTGGTTTGCCAAACCCCTGCCCGTTGCCGAAGCCACGATCCTGCTGACCTCGGTCCCGACCCGCCCGTCGACCCGCCGCTAGTCTGGCCCGGGAGCTAACCATCCCTACTCTGGCCACTGCTCTGGCTCCCGCTCTGGCCCCTATTCCGGAAAGAAAAAGTCCGTCGGTTCCTCGTCCTCTTCGGCGGCAATATAACTGCGGTAGTACTCCTCTAGCTCCGCCGCCCCGATCGAGCGCTCCGAGGGATTTTCAAAAAAGGCCTTGACTTTGAGGTAGCGGCGCAGTCCCTCGGCACCGGCATCGTGCTGGGTAGCCGCCTTAAAGTCATCCGGGAAAGAGTCGCTAATTTGCAGCCACGCCTCTTCTAGGACATCCTCTACGTCTTCATTGGGGGCGTTGTCAATTAACGCTTCTAGCCCATCGAGGATGTCAATCAGTTTGAGAATCTCTGGAATTTTCTCCGAGTTAGACATTGAGCCGTGCATGGATAGCGCTAAACAACCGCGAATGCTTAGAAGAATATTAGTGGAGTATGGACCCTATCGATCAACCGCCCCAGCCAGATTTACCGAGGCGGCTCGCGGGGTGGCGCTGGATGGCGGCAGGCCGCGATGCCCCGACAGCCCCCTGTCTAGTCCCTGGTCTAGCACCAAAGGCGAGGCGGTGGTGTGCCCTAGGGCAGCCCTGGTTTGTCCTGGGGCGTCAGGGCGGCGCGCCACTCCCGCAGGCGCAGCTGGGCCTGGGCGTAGGCTTCGGTCTTGGTCGGTACGGTCTCGGCGATCGCGATCGCGCGGCTGGGGTTGACGGCAGCTTCGGTCTCGGCCAGCCGCAGAATATCCCAGCTCCAGCGGGTCAGGGCCTCGACGGCTTCGGCATGCTGGGGGCTGCTCTCGGGTACCTGCTGGGCCAGCCGCACCGCCTCGGCCAGGGCGGTGGCGGTGCCCGTCTGGGCGGTTTGGTACGCCGACTGTAGCTGTAGCTGCCCCTGCACCTGTCCCCGCCAGGTTTGAATATTGCTCTGGGCTTCGTCAGAGAGGGCACGCCCCGCACCAATGCGCGACGCCACGGCGATCGCTTCGCTGAGGCGGCCCTGGGCGGCCAGCTGGCGGGCCTGCTCCAGCAGGGGGCCATCCTCGGCCCGCTGGAGGCTGGTCCGCCACTGGCTAATGTTTTCCCGCGCCTGGCCAGAGAGGGCGCGACCAGGGCCAATCTGGCGGGCGGTGGCGATCGCGCTGGCCAGGTCGCCCGCCTGGGCCTGGGCCTGGGCCTGGCTGAGAATAGGCTGGTCTTCAGTGGTTTCGATCTGACCCCGCCAGCGGTCGATCTGGGCCTCGGCATCGTCCCAGGCGGCGTTGGAGTGGGAAATTTTTTGGGCCTCAATGATGGCCGCCTGGAGATCGGCAATGGTGCCGGGCAGCGCCACCTGTCGCGCCCACTCCAGCTGATTTCGCCCCTCTACTTCGGCCTGCCAGCGCCGCATCAGGCCCTGGGCTTTGCCGTAGAGGGGGCGATCGGCACTGACGCTTTGAAGCCGCACGATCGCCCCCTCCAGCCCGGTAATGCCCCCCTGCCATGCCAGCTGACTGGCATCGATAAACGTGCGCATATCGGCGATTTCAGCTCCCAGCCCCAGGGATGCTGGAATTGCCCCAAGCATCTGCCCGGCGGCGGCGGCGTCACGATTTTCAAGGGCGGTCTCCGCCATATCCAGCAGATCGTGGCCAAACTCGCGGATTACCGACTGGGCCTCGCCATAGACCGGGCTTTGGCTGTCGATGCCCTGGGCCAGGGCCAGCGCTTCCTGCATGCCCTTGAGGGTGCGCCTGCGGGCCAGTTCTTTGGCCTTGCCCAACTGGTTGAGCTCTTCGCGGGCGGCGCTAATTTTGGCGGTCAGCTCGTCGTACTTGACGGTTTTCCAGTGGGTGTTATTGACCTCGAGCAGCTGAATCGCCTTGCTAAAGGCATCCTGAAAGGCGAGTTTTTTCAGGTCGGCCTCGGCGGCCTGGTAGATGGCCTCAGCCTCCTGCCAGGTTTGGTTCCACTCGCTGACGCGCTGGCTGACCAGCTGGGCCGCCGCCGTGTGGTTGGGAATGCGCCCGGCAATGGCAATGGCCTCAGCGAGCTCCCCCGCCTGAAACGTCTTTTCGGCCAAGTCAAGGACCTTTTCAGACCAGGTTTCAATCCGCTGATCGACTTCACTCCGCAGGGGATGGTCGGAGGGCAGCGACTCCAGCAGGGCGATCGCATCCAGGTAGCCGTCAACGGTGCCCTGTCCCGCGTAGGCATCGGCGCACTGAAGCCGGGTGGTCGCCGATGCCGTGGGCCAAAAGATAGCCCGACAGTTGGGCAGGTTGGGAATGCGAAACAGGCTCACCGCCGACAGGGTTCCCACCCCCATTACCGCCACCAAAAGGCCCACCGACCAGATCGGCCAGCTGCTGGCCAGGCGCTGCGTCAGGGTAGGGCGGGGTTGGTAGAGGTCTTCCGGGGCAGCGGGGCGATCGCCGGGGAAATCCTCCGGCTGGGGGGTATTGTGGTCTTCCTTGCCAGCTCGCTGGCGCAGATCGGCCAGCGGGTCGTAGCGCGCTGGGCCTGGGGGGAAGGGAAGGTTGGGAGCACGCGGCGGTAGGCCCCTTGGGTCGGTGGGCACTGGAGCAGGCGGCACCGCCATGGGACGAGCTGGTCCCTTGGTCAGCCCTGGGTGGATCGGTCGCTCCGAAGTGTCGTGTTCTGAAGCCATGCCGCTTCCTGAGAGGTGCACCGCATCGCTGAGCCAGGGGATTGCACAACCCCCAGGCCGAGAGCGCAGCGAAAGTCAGACTTAGTATAGCCATGTCTCGGCTAAACGCAATGACTCCCTGGCCAGCCCGGCCCAGCCCAGCCCTGTAGACCTAGCCGCCCACCTGGTCTTTATACTCCTCGGCGGTGAGGGTATCGTCTAGCTCTTCCAGGTCGCTGGCCTTAATTTTAACTAGCCAGCCGTCGCCGTAGGGGTCATCGCCAATCTGCTCAGGCGCTTCAATCAAGGCTTCGTTGCGCTCCAGCACCTCGCCAGACACCGGAGACTTTAGCTCCTCTACCGCCTTGACCGACTCCACAGTGCCAAACTTTTCGCCTTTTTCAAGGCTGTCACCGATCTCAGGCAGCTCTAAAAACACAATGTCGCCCAGCTGGTCGATGGCAAAGGCGGTAATGCCCACCGTAACAATGTCCTCGTCCTCATCGACGCGGGCATATTCGTGGCTGTCGAGATATTTCAGCGTTTCGGGATATTCAAATGTCATGGCGTAACCTCACATCGCCCCAGGAGAAATGGTTTGCTCCGCAGCGGCTAACCACCGCAGTAGAATCAAGTGCCAGTGTGCCACGAGTCGGCGGTTTTGGCGCAGGGAAAGTGTTAGGGGATGGGAGTAGGGCGTGGGTGCGTGGGGGCGTGGGGGCGTGGGAGCGTAGGGGAGTGCAAAATTCCTTAACGGGTGACAACATACCTAAAGCGCTTGCTGCATCAGGGATAGAGCATAGAAACCTCGCTGAAAATAGCGGTGTTTGTGGGGTTTGAGTGCTATCAGGTGGCGCGCCCAGTCGGCCCATAATTCCATGGCATAGATCCAGCGATGGCCATAGAGGCCGAGACTAAAATCACTCTGGCGAGGCGTCTTGTCGTGGTGCTCTTGGATACGCCCAGCATACTGCTCTACCCCGAGGTGTTTCATCTGCTGCCCATACATCGTGGCCCAACTGTAGGCCAAGGCGATCAGCAACACTAAGGCTAAAAACCGAGAGTCATTCACCTTGGCATTTTCCAGGTGATAGCCGCCCGTCTTGCAATCTTTGAAGAACTGTTCAATGCCCCAGCGACACCGATAGACC
>NZ_JH976538.1:172889-189025 GCF_000309385.1 Nodosilinea nodulosa PCC 7104 | reverse complement strand
CGCTGTAAGTTGCGTTTTCGACTTTGATACTGAATCGGCTGAGGAAAGACGCTGGCTAACACCGAGAGTTTGACCTGTCGGTGGGCCTGTAGCAATAGCAACAACAGCTGCAAGGTCAAGTACTGGGCTTCACTCAGGTGGGTGCGAAGGGTGGTTTGGTAGAATGCAGGAAACATATTGATTAGGGGGAGCCGCATTGGGGTTCCCTATTTTTTTGCCCCTCCATTGTCTCAAACCCTTATACCGTATGATGTTGATGGCCCTTGTCACCCGTTAAGGCAAAATTCAGACGCCCACTATTTCTGCCATCCCCTCATCCCCCCATCCCCTCATCACCCCATCACTCACTTCGCCCGATAAAACGGCCGTTTCACCACCGTGGCAGCCTGGGGTTCGCCGCGCACTCCGACCTCCAGGGACTGCCCAACTTTGGCCAAGGGGGCGGCGACGTAGGCCAGGGCAATGGGAATATTCAGAGTGGGGGCCAGGGTGCCGCTGGTGACGATGCCGACGCGATCGCCCTGGTGCAGCACGGGGTAGCCGTGGCGGGCAATGTGACGCCCCGCCATGGCCAGCCCCACCAGGCGGCGGCTGACTCCCTGAGTTTTTTGGGCCTCTAGCAGCGATCGCCCGATAAAATCCCCTTTTTCGTCCAGGTGTACCAGCCAGCCCAGGCCTGCCTCTAGAGGACTGGTGGTATCGTCAATGTCCTGGCCGTAGAGGGCCATGGCGGCCTCTAGGCGCAGGGTGTCGCGGGCGCCGAGGCCGCAGGGGGCCACCCCTGCCTCGGCCAGGGTTTGCCACAGGGCCAGGGCGGTGGCGGGGTCGGTCATAATCTCAAAGCCGTCTTCACCGGTATAGCCGGTGCGGGCAAGCCAGGCGAGCTGGCCCAGGAGCGCCGTATCGCGGTGGGCAAAGCGGCCCAGACTGGCCAGGTCATGGACGGTGTGGGGCTGGAGCAGGGCGGCGGCGGCCGGCCCCTGGAGGGAGATCAGGGCGCGATCGCGCGATTCGTCCACCAGCTCAATGCCGCTGCCAGCGAGGTGGTCGAGTAGCCAGGTTTTGTCCTTATCGGTGGTGGCGGCGTTGACGATCAGCGCTACGGTTTCGGCATCGCTTGCCCCACTGCCCGCGCGGGGTGACTTGAGGTAGACAATTAAATCGTCGATGATGCCGCCCTCGGCGTTGAGCAACACCGTGTACTGGGCCTGCCCCTGGGTGAGCCGATCTAGGTTGGAGGGCACCAGCCGCTGCAGGGCGGCAATCACCCCCGGCCCCCGCAGCTCAAACTTGCCCATGTGGGAAATGTCAAACATCCCGGCGCGATCGCGCACCGCCTGGTGCTCCTGCTTAATGCCGCCAAACTGAACGGGCATCGACCACCCGGCAAATTCGGTCATGCGCGCCTTCTGCTTAAGGCAGGCAGAGTACAGGGGGGTTTGCAGCAAAGCCATGGATGGGAACCTTAAAATGATTCAGAGTGTACCGAGAAAATCGTAGACTTTTCAGCCCTTCTACTGTCGCAGCTCCATGGTTTTTAGGCCAGGGTAAAGATGGGTGCTGCGTTCCGTGCTATTCGCCAATGGGTAAAGCCAGTGGCGTGAGCCCAGTGGCCCCGCAACGGTTTGACAGCTGTTTTCCCGTAGTGTGCATCCCATGATTGCCCTTATGCCCCACGGCACCTGCTTCCTTTGGGATCCGTGGCTGACGTCGCTGCACGTGGTAAGCGATCTGGCCGTGCTAGTGGCCTACTTCTCTATTCCGCTGCTGCTGCTGCTCCACCGAGAGCATATCGATGCCCAGATTCGCCCGGTGATGCTGCTGTTTGCCGCCTTTATCTTCAGCTGCGGCATTGGCCACGGCCTGCGCGCGTGGAATATTTGGCACGCCAACTACTGGATTGAGGGGGGGTGGACGTTAGTCACCGCCAGTGTCAGCCTATACACCGCCTGGCAGCTCCAGGGGCTGGTTCCCCGACTGCTCAACACCCATCGCGATCTGGTCATTACCCGCGAGCTAATCAAGCAGGATCCCCTGACGGGCATTGCCAATCGCCGGGGCCTGGAGGCAGCTCTGTCCAGCCTTACCTACCAGCCCAGCGCTATGGCCCACAGCCTAATTTTGATTGACCTGGACGGCTTTAAAGGTATCAACGATACCTACGGTCACAGCATGGGCGATCAGCTCCTGCGGAGAGTCGGTGAAGTGCTGCGGGGGCAGAGTCGGGCGATTGATTTGGCGGCTCGCCTGGGCGGCGACGAGTTTGCCCTGCTGCTGGTGGGCTGCTCCCTGACGGAGGCGATGGACAAAGCCGAGATCATTCGGCGGCACATTCAGCAGATCAAGCTGCCCGGTCTGGAGCAAGCCAGCGATCGCTCGCCGATCTCCGCCAGTATTGGGGTTAGCAACCTGACCTCTGGCCAGGAGCTGGCCCAGAGCTACCAAAAGGCCGACGAGGCTCTATAGAACCCATTTGAGATCTCTACGTAGCGGTTGCAAGCCGCTTGAGCATTAGCCGAACGAAGCATAGATTCAGCTGGGTGGTGGCATTGGCCAAGGTTCTCTCAAAGTTCTTGACCAAGCTCTTGCAGCGTTCCATCCAAGCATTGGAACGCTCCACAACCCAGCGGGCTACCACGGGCACAAATCCCGTCTGACCTGCCGCCGTTTTTTCTGCTTTGGACGGCTTCGGCGACCGCTCGAACTTAATCTTTCGCATAATCTGCGGATAGACCGTTTCGAGGGCCTGTCGCAACGCGTCCGGATGATAGCCGTGGTCTACCAGGATCGTTATCTTGGGGATATTGACGGGCTTTGAGCGAAAGTAGTCGATATTTTGCGTCAGCAATTGAATCAACCCAGCGTCATCGGACAGGTTCGCCGGGGTGCAGAGGGTAAAAAAGGGAAATCCAAGGGTATCGACGGCTAGATGGCGCTTGATGCCATTCGTCGCTTTGTAGAAGCAGAAGCCTTTGGCGTCCACACTGGCGTTACAGGTATTTTTGACGGCTTGGGAGTCAATGATAATTAATCTGGTCCATTTGGGCTTTTTTTTACCTGGGTGCGCACCTGCTCATGCAAAACCGTCATCAGTTTCTCAATCGTGCCCGCCTCTCGCCACTGCTTGTAGTGCCAATAAACGGTTGAATAAGGAGGCAGATCTTTGGGCAAGTCTTCCCAATTGCAGCCGTTCTTAAGGCGATAGAGGATCCCATCAATCAGGGCTCGATAGCTCCAACTCAGGGGACGAGTCTTGTGTTTCGGGGGCAAGACCTCAGGCAACAGAGGCTCAAGGATGTCCCATTCCGCATCGGTCAGACTACTCGAATAGGCCATGGTTACTGGTATAGACGTCACCTCAATTTTCGCCTAATCGCTAAAAGATCTCAAATGGGCTCTATATAAGGCCAAACAAAACGGCAAGAACCAGATCAACGTGGCTCCGTAAAGCCCAATCCAGCCCACCGGGTTGAGCCAGCCTTGACAACGGCTGTCCGGCCCTCCCGCTATTTCCTGCCCTGATTCGTCCTGAGATTCGGCTGGGCCAAGACCGTCCGCTCCGCCCATGGGTAGACCGGGCAGCCCCCTTGCCATTGGCCCTAAATCCTGGTACATCTGTGCCATGTCTTCAGGCCGTACCCACGATCGCATCACGCTCTGGGCCTTGCCCCTGGTGGTTTTAGTGGCCTTTCAGGTCACCCTCAGCGGCTGGCTCACGGCGGTGGTTTGCCTGGGGTTTATGCTGGGCGGCTGGGTGCTTGGCCCCGATCTAGATATTCACTCTGTGCAGTACAAACGCTGGGGCTGGCTGCGCTGGATCTGGCTGCCCTACCGGGGCCGCATCCGCCACCGATCGCGCTGGTCCCACGGGCCGCTGATCGGCACCGCCGTGCGGGTGCTGTACCTGTCGCTGTGGCTGAGCCTGGGCGGCATCATCGCGGTCGATCTGCTCAACAGCGCCCAGCGCACCGCCCTCAGCTGGGGCGATCTGGCCGGTGGTCTGCGCTGGGTGCTGGTGACCTACTGGCCCTGGTGGCTGGCCTTGGTTGTGGGGCTTGAGCTGGGTGCCCTCAGCCACTACGTTGCCGACTGGCTCTCCTCAGCGGCGAAGAAAAAGCGGCGTAAGACCAGGCCTAAGCCTAAGCTGAAGCGGCGAGCGTCGAGGTCGGTGAAGCGGCGGTAGGGGTGCGTGAGGCGTGGGGCGTGGGGGCGTTGGAGCGTGAGTGTTGGAGCGTGGGGGCGTGGGGGTGGGTGAGCGGTAATTTTAAGGGTGTGGAGTCTGGGCTCCAAAATCCAAAATCGCTAATCTAAAATCACCGCCAGGCTAGGGCTGAATAATGGGGGATTTCTGCCAGCGATCGCGCTCTACCACCGTATGCACCTGCCATTCAGCAATGGTTTGGGGGTAGTCTTGGCGGAAGTGTCCGCCTCGGCTTTCGGTGCGAAAGACAGCGCTGTTGAGAATCAGCCAGGCGATGTCGTGGAGGTTGCACAACTCGCCCCAGGTGCGCAACAGCTGCCAGCTGAGGGTTTCGGGCAGTGGATAGGCTGTCCCAGCGGGCAGGGCGCGCAGGGCGTGCCAGGGATGTTGCTGCATCTCGGTGCGCCACTGGCTCAGGGCGGCGATCGCATCCTCCAGTCTGGTCCGGTCGCGGCTAATGGCTGCCGCCTCCCACATCAGCTGGGTCAGTCTCGCGCGCTGTTCTCGCAGGGTAGCCCAGGTCTCGGCGCTGCTGCTCTTGGCCCAGCGCAGGTCTGGCTCCCCTGCGGCGGGCATGGCTGCGTCTGGGGCCGCTGGGGTGGCGGAGTCTAGGACCAGCGGCAGGTGGGCCAATTCCGCCCCGTAGACCAGGCACTCTAGC
The DNA here is from genome assembly GCF_000309385.1 of Nodosilinea nodulosa PCC 7104. Classification (GTDB taxonomy): domain Bacteria; phylum Cyanobacteriota; class Cyanobacteriia; order Phormidesmidales; family Phormidesmidaceae; genus Nodosilinea; species Nodosilinea nodulosa. Next base: position 184,163 of record NZ_JH976538.1, on the reverse strand, counting down.
AGCGAGTTACTGGCCAGTCGGTTGGCGCCGTGCACCCCTGTGCTGGCATTTTCGCCCACTGCATAAAGCCCTGGAATGGAGGTCTGGCTGTGGATATCGGTGGTAATGCCCCCCATCCAGTAGTGGGCGGCGGGGGAAACCGGCACCAGCTGGGTCAGCGGATCGCAGCCCCAGGTGCGGCACACCTGGAGGATATTGGGAAAGCGGTACTGGATGCGATCGCGCGGAATTGGCCGCAGATCGAGCCAAACCTGGCGATCGCCGGTTTTTTGCAGGTGGTGAAAAATGGCCCGGCTGACCACATCGCGGGGGGCCAGTTCGCCGTCGGGGTGGTAGTCAAAGGCAAAGCGATCGCCCCGGCTGTCCACCAGGTGGGCACCTTCGCCCCGCACCGCCTCACTGATCAAAAAGGGAGGGGCTCCGGCCTGGGCCAGGGAGGTAGGGTGAAATTGGACGAATTCTAGATCTCGCAGCTGTGCCCCCGCCCGCCAGGCCATCGCCACCCCGTCGCCCGTGCTGGCGGCGGGGTTGGTGGTTTGGGCATAGACCTGGCCGCCGCCGCCGGTGGCCAGCACTGTCGCCTGGGCCGACAGCCAGCAAAGCCGCTGGTCGTACACCACCGCAGCGCCCCTACAACGCCCCCCGTCTAGCCACAGGTCAAGGGCAAAGGCCTGCTCAAAGACGGTGATGTTGGCCTGCTGAAGCACCGCTTCCGCCAGAATCGACACGATGGCACGTCCGGTCGTGTCGGCGGCATGGAGCACGCGGCGGCGCGAGTGGGCCGCCTCCAGGGTCATGGCCAAGTCGCCTGCGGTGCGGTCAAAGGCGACCCCCAGGTTGACCAATCGCTCAATGCATTGGGCCGCATGGCTGGCCAAATGCTCTACGGCCTCAGGCTCACACAGCCCAGCCCCAGCGACCAGAGTATCGGCCACATGCAGCGATACCGCATCGTCGGCGCCGATGGCGGCGGCAATGCCCCCCTGGGCCCAGTCGCTAGCCGAAATTGACAGGTTGTCTTTGGTGACCAGCCCAATCCGCCACTGGGGGGGAATCGACAGTGCGGCGTACAGTCCAGCGGCCCCTCCCCCAATTACCAACACATCAAAGTGGTGGGGCTGGGCAGAGGCTAAATCAGGCTTGGTCAAGGGTATCTCCCCAAGATGATCCAAAGGGTTTAGATACTCAAAGCCCTGGCCTGTCACCATTGACCTCTACGGTCAACTCGACCAGCCAGGGCCGCTGAGCTAAGGCAAGGAATGAACTCTATTGCCTATGCCTACTTGTAAATTGCCTACTTGTAAACTGCCTACTTGTAGACGCCGTTATTAAACCGATCGGCCCCTTCCACAAGGGCGGGGTCAACGCTGGTAACGGTGAAGTTGTCGAGATTAGTCCGCAGAATGTTGATCTGCTGCTCGCTCAGGCCAGGCAAATCTAGAACATCGTCTACGCTCTCGTAGGGTGCGTTGAGCAAAATTTTGCGGGCCAGAGTGGGATACAGGCCAGGATAGTTTCTAAAGCTCTGCACGTTAGCGTTGTTTAGATCGAGCTTAGAACCGTACTCGGTCTTTAGCTTGGCGTCGACCGCATTCCCCGAGGAAGATGCCGCCAGCCAGGTCATAGCCTCAAGGGGGGCGCTAAAGAGGTCTGCCCCAGAGATGGGCTGCGCTACAGCAGGGCTACTCACCCAGCCCAATAGCACCGCCAGCGCAACGAGTAGGCCAACCAGTTGTTTCATTTACCCTAATCCTCTCCTACCAGTGTGAATGTCTATACACAGCATTTCTAAGAGACTACCATCTTCCATGCCCCTACAACGGGGCCTCCCAACGGAGCCAGAGGACTGGGGACAATTTTGGGCGATCGCAAGCCAATTCTCCATATCTCTGGGCCGCAGAGTTTTGAGGCTTTTGAAAGGTTGACGCCCCCAGCCTGCTGCCAGAGGCTACTCCTGGGGCAAACGCTCCAGTTCTTGGGCATAGTACTCGCCAATGTCCTGGCCCCGCAGCAAAATTTGCTCGTACTGAATCGCGGCCCGAATCGTCAGGGGGGTATCTACCTGGGGCGGGCTGGCGGCGCTCACCACCCAGATTGACCCCGACCCATCGGCGAGCTGGTATAGCCCCTGGCCCACCAGGGGCAGCTGACGCTTGACCACCCCGGCTAGATACACCGTTGAGCGATCGCTCTGGCCAATCTCAGCGATCGGGGTGACGGGGTCGAGCCAGGCCAGCCCCGGCCAGTTGCTGAGGCGATCGCGCCATCCGTAGCCCACCGTTGCGTCGAGGCTGGCCCCGCAGCTGGTCATCGCCACTACAGCTAAGCCAACCCCGCCCCCAATGACCCCATAGCGGGTAAACCAGCGCTTTAGGTTGTTCATCGTGCCTTCCATAGGAGTGAGATTACAGCACTTAACGGCGATCGCTGGCCCCAAAAGGCGCACCAGAGGAGCAAAATCTGAGACACTGGAAAGCGTCGGAACCCTCGGCTTTGGCCAACCCTGGCCAGGGGTCCCGATCCCGCTCTTTTCAAAATATCCGAGATACAGGTTAGCGCACCCCGGCCATGACCCTACTGCTCGACGGCAAAGCCCTGGCAAACCAGGTTCAAACTCAGCTAGCCCAGGAGATTCAGGCCCTTACCGCCCAGGGCTATCGACCTCCGGGGCTGGCGGTAGTGATGGTGGGGGATAACCCCGCCAGCGCCGTCTACGTGCGCAACAAGGAGCGGGCCTGCAAGCGGGTGGGCATTGCCTCCTACGGCAAGCACCTGCCCGCCACCGCCACCCAGGGCGAGGTGGCGGCCCTCCTCCAGCAGCTCAACGCCGACCCCAACGTCGACGGTATTTTGGTGCAGCTGCCCCTGCCCGATCACCTCGATGCCGTGGCCCTGCTCAACACCATCGACCCTGACAAAGACGCCGATGGCTTGCACCCCGTCAATCTGGGGCGGCTGGTGCGCGGCGAACCGGGCCTGCGCAGCTGCACCCCCTACGGCGTTATGCGGCTGCTAGAGGCCGCCAATATCAACCTGGTTGGGGCCAACGCATTGGTGGTAGGCCGCAGTATTCTGGTGGGCAAACCCATGGCCCTGATGCTGGTGGAAGCCAACGCCACCGTCACCCTGGCCCATTCTCACACCGTCGATTTGCCCGCGCTGATGCGGCAAGCTGATATTCTAGTGGCGGCGGTGGGACGCCCAGGTCTGATTACGGCTGTCGATATCAAACCTGACAGCGTGGTCATTGATGTGGGCATCAATCGGGTCGAGCAGCCCGACGGTTCAGCCCGCTTGGTGGGAGATGTTGACTTTGCCTCGGTGCAGCCGGTGGCAGGGGCCATTACCCCAGTGCCCGGTGGCGTTGGCCCCATGACCGTGGCCATGCTGCTGGAGAACACCGTCACCAGCTACCGCAGCCGCCTCTAAATTCAGGGATCTACCCTGGCCAAATTCATTCCAGTCTAAAATTTGTTCCAGTTTAAAACCGTTACCTATTTATTCTCAACCTGCCTGTTGCCGCTATGGTGCCCACCAACTCCGTCGATTCCAAACCGTCAACCGCTGGCCAGTTTGATCTAAAGGCCTACCTGGCGGAGCGGCGTCAGCAGGTAGAGGCTGCCCTCGATCAGGCCGTGGCCCTGCGCTACCCCGAAACCCTCTACGAGGCCATGCGCTACTCGCTGCTGGCCGGGGGCAAGCGCCTGCGGCCCATTCTCTGCCTGGCCACCTGTGAACTGGCAGGCGGCAGTACAGCGCTGGCTATGCCCACCGCCTGCGCCCTGGAGATGATCCACACCATGTCGCTGATCCACGACGATCTGCCCGCCATGGACAACGACGACTACCGCCGGGGTCGCCTCACCAACCACAAGGTCTACGGTGAAGATGTGGCGATTTTGACCGGCGACGCCCTGCTCACCTACGCCTTTGAGCATGTGGCAACCCAAACCCAGGGGGCGGACCCAAACCAGGTGCTGCGGGTGGTTGCCGGGCTGGGTAAGGCGGTCGGCGGTGAAGGGCTGGTGGGAGGCCAAATTGTCGATCTGGCCAGCGAGGGCAACCCGGACGTCACCCTGGAAACGCTGACCTACATTCACAATCACAAGACGGCGGCGCTGCTCGAAATTTCGGTAACCTCCGGGGCCATGCTGGCTGGGGCCAGCGAGGACGATATCGACCATCTGCGTCAGTACGCCCAGCGCATTGGTCTGGCCTTTCAAATCGTAGATGACATTCTCGACATCACCTCTACGCCCGAAACCCTGGGTAAGTCGGTGGGCAAGGATATTACCGCCCAAAAGGTGACCTACCCCAGCCTCTGGGGCCTAGACGAATCGCGCCGCCAGGCCAGTCAGCTGATTGAGGCCGCTAAGGAAAGTCTGGCCGGGTTTGGCGATCTGCGCCTGCCGCTGCTGGCGATCGCAGATTTTATTGTTGCGCGCACCTACTAGGTTTGCCTGAGCCGATGGATAGTATTAGCGATATTCTCAACAACCACGTGCTGATTGTGGCGCTGATCGCCTGCCTCACGGCCCAGGTGCTCAAGGCCATTATTGAGCTGGTGCGCCACCGCAAGCTCAACCTGCGGGTGATGGTGGGTACCGGCGGTATGCCCAGCGCCCACTCGGCACTGGTGACGGCGCTGGCCTGCGGCATTGGTCAGACCCTGGGCTGGGCCAGCCCCCTGTTCGCGGCCACCTCGGTATTTTCAATTATTGTGATGTACGACGCGGCGGGGGTGCGCCAGGCGGCGGGCAAACAGGCCAAGGTGCTCAACCAAATTATTGACGAGCTGTTCCAGGAAAAGCCCGAGCTGCGGGAGGACCGGCTCAAAGAACTGCTGGGCCACACCCCTTTTCAGGTGATTGCTGGTTCAATTTTGGGGGTGATGATCTCGTATTTGGCCGCTCCGGCTTACTGATGGGTATTCTCGATTCCTTATGGGCAAATACCATCAGCCCATAAGGTTGTTCTTTACTGGGCCGTCAGCTACTGGGCCGTCAGCGCCACGGCGGGGGTCAGCATCACCACATCCTGGCTATCGACAATGAAGCCCGGAATGTTTAGGCTGGTCAGCACCGCCAGGGTGGAGGCCGCACCGTCGATGTCGGGGCTTTGGGCAATGAGCAGGTAGGCGCGCTGACGGTGTACCGCTAGCCCCACGGCCTGGCCCACCTGGCGCTGAATCGCGATCGCCGCTTCGGGCTGGTACTGATAGTCGACCAGCACCGCAAAGCCTTTGCCCAGGGGCTGGGGCGCGTAGGCCGTAGGGGTTGACTGCGCAGGCTGACTATTGCTGGGAGCAGTGCCCGCAGCTGGGGTGCCCGTAGCTGGGGTGCCCGTAGCTGGTGTACCTGTAGCTGGGGTGCCTGCGGCTGGGGTTCCCGTAGCTGGGGTGCCTGTAGCGGGAGGGGAAGGCTGGGCTGCGGTGGTGGCCGGACGAGCCACAAAGGCCTGAAAGCCCTCTACTTCGGTCATGTACTGGGCCCAGGCGTTGGCATTCTCCAGGTTGGTAAACCCGCCCGCCCGCACCACCGTATCGTTGAGGTAGTCGCAGACCATGACCGTACTGTTAGAGGGCAGCAGATCCTGCACCCGATTGCGCTCGGCCTCGGTGTTGCTGCGCACCAGCAGCAGGTACTCATTGGCCGAGGGGGGCGGGCAGGGCGGAAACTGGGCTTTTGCCGGATTCCAGAGCCCCAGCACGGGTGCCAGCATCAACCCCAAAACAACGGCCTGCGGCCTCAAACCCTGCCGCTGCCAAAGCTGTACTCGCGTTCTATTGCTCCGTTTCAAACCCTTTACCATTGCTTTCGTTACTGCCAAAGTCTGCCAGCGATTCTAGCCTAAACCGCCGATCGCTGAGCAGAGAATTCAGGTTTTGACTGTAATTTCATCGGCTGCGTCATCTACAACCAGGGGATGACGGGGCGGTGGGTGACCGAACGCAACCCTACTGGTTTTGTACAGGATCTTCTAGAGGGGGATGGCGATCCACCGTTTTGTCAGCGGCACGAATCGCCAAAATGCGTTCTCGATACATATTGCCACTGCTCTGAAGCATGGCAGTATTCACAAAGACAATTGGCTCGTTGTCGAACCTGTTGCTGAATTTCTGGGGGGAGTTTACTCCGCGCCATTGCTGCCGATAGTGTTTGGCTGGTTAAGGTAGAGGTTACGAATGGTGCGATTTACGAAGCTTAGGTAGTCGTCAATCTCTTCGTAGCGATCCAGTTCGGAGATTTCTTCTGGGCTAAGGTGGTCGTCTGCTTGCTTATCGAGTAAGGCTTCTATGCGCTGCTGAACGAGTTGAGAGGCCCGAAAGATAGGAATGCCGTCTTCCACCACAATGTTGACGGCCCCCTCGACGGGGAGAGAGGCCGGAAGGGTTTGAAGCTGAGGGGGAAGGAGGATGCTCATGGGGGTTATGCTAGCAGTTCTTTGCTGGGGTTATAACCCAGGTAGGAGCAGAGGTGTTATCGGGTTAAGTAAGCAAAGTAAAGCGAGAATTGTGCGAAGGTTTCAATGCTGCGGCTGCACAGCATCTTCCCCATGCTCTGCGTAGGAACGCCGTCCCTGGCGCTCCTGCGCCCCGGCATAGATGACGCCGGAGCGTCTAGGATACGTCTCGACGCTCTAGCGTCGGGACGATGAATATGCTTTTGAAGTGTGTAGAGTTTGGGAAAGAGTAAGTTTGGTGCGTCATTGCTTTGCGTGACGCACCAAACCTTGGTGGTGCAGAAAACTCCTGAAACCCTTATGAATAAAGGATTCTCACCGAGACAGCAATCTTGGAGTTTTTCAGGCAAACGAACGAAGGCAATGGGTTTCAGCCGCTGATTTGGCCGTCCAGATCATCCAGCATGAGACTCAAAAAAGTTTTCTGCACCACTAAGCGCACCAAACTTACTCTTCATTTTCATTCAACGTCCAGATAATCAAAGCGGCCGAGCCGTAATAGATTTTCCCTTGCACGTTCAGCGTTTCCTCGGACCTGAGAATCCTTAGCATTCAGCCCTGCCTTCAAGATCGGCTTAGCCTCGTCAACTGAAATATACATCTGGGTACCTTGATCCATAGCATCCGTAATTTTTGCGAAGGATTCGACAGCTAGTGCTAAGTGATTCGGAAGCAGTTTACTTATGGCTCTCAACTGAAGTGAAAGTCCAACAGCCTTTACCAGTCCAAGGTCTAGAATTTTCAAATACGCTTGCAAACGCCAGTCAGGATCAAGGCATTCGGCATCCAACCAAAAGGTAAATTCCTGAAGCTCCAGCGGTTCAGCGGCTTCAAAGCGCCAATCGAAAAAAGCGATAATGCGTTCAGTCAGCGCCTTACCTAGTTGCTTGCCACTATTTCTCAGTGATTGACCAACATGATTGAAGAGTTGACCCCAGCGTTTGCGGTCGTCTTTGGTCTTGTTATAAAAGCGCTCAAGCAGGCTTTCATCACCTGTTAGTGGGTAGACCTCCCAAAGGTAGTAGGCGAAAAGGTGCTGACCCAGTCTATCAACAAGCTCCTTGCCGTTGCCTTTTTCGGTCGCCAGGATCTTGAGGTTCTCTATTGCGTATTCAAATTCATCTTGAAGAATTTCAAATGTCAGCTTGGCCGGGCTGTTAAAGCGAATGTAACTGCCGAAGGCATCCCACCAAACAGATTCATTTGACTGTGGAAAAAAGAATTCTCGTTGCTGGGCGGCCCAATCCTGATTGAGAATGCAAATGTTTCCGAATTGCATCCCCAACAGCGCATGTTCAGGTCGAGTTAATGGGATTTCAGCATCCTCGGTTATACGTTTCTCGAGGATATCCGTCACCTCCGGCAAATTATCGTTTGGAAACTGACGGCGAACCCAGAAGCCGAAATTGACAAGGGATTCTAGTGCCCGACTGCGGGTGTTATTGATAGCCTCGGTAATGGGATCGTCATGGTTAAGCAGTACCGGACGGTCGCGATCGAGCCGCCAGTCAAACTGACAACACGCTTGTCGAAGCAGAGCGGCAAAGCCTTCCCTTGCGGCAATTGGCGCATCCGTATCCTTGTTCATGCATGCGTCAATGAAATCAACCACGGCCTGACGTGAACTGGCCCAGTCGGGATGGTCACGTGATTCGTCTCGCGGCTCGGTTTGCCCTTCCACTCGTGCCGTTTCCGGATGTGATAAAACCCATGCACAGAACTCAATCCATTGATCCAGGTTGTCGAAATTCTTTTCCTTCACAAGTTCGAGCATGGCCTTTAGCATTGCGGCAATATAGACTGGCCGTGCAATCTTGTCACGGTTCGCTATCCAGAAAGTAAGACGCTCGCCATCTTGCACAATCTTCTCTTTAAATAGGGACTGAAAGACGCCAGCAAGCGCAGAGATATTGATCTCAACTAGCCAATTGTCTTTGTCCCGATGCTCCTCGTTCCAGTCGTTCAAATAGGTCAGAAGCTCTTCATTCGTAAGGCTATCGAGATCCTCAGTAGATTTTGGGCTCTGGTAGCTTACGCTCCCAGCGGTTACCCCGCTGTAGGGTGAATAATTGTCATCAGTAATATCTTCAGCCTGAGCTTCGCCTTCCAACTCATCGAAATATTCTCGGATATCCCCGCCTAGCAGTGAGGCAAATGGACGTAGCTGCATGCGATGAAAGTGGTGCTGACGTTGTTGAAAGTTCTCTTCACTATATTGCTCGCCCATCCATTCACGAAAATCCTCTTTCGAAGGCCCACTGAGAATGGCTTCAAAAATCTCCTTTTGCTCGTCCTTACTGAGTAAGCGGAGGCCGAAGTGTTCACTGGCCTTACGGATCATCAATTGGAATTCGTAGTGGTGTTTCCATTTGGAATAGTCATCGTGACCGAGAATCTGCTCACGTATCCATGGGAGCGTTTGATCATTTGGATGTGATGCATAAAGATACTGCCGCAGACGTTTGAATACCTTCCAGCGATGGTTTCGCAACGCCTGATCTAGGGCGTCAATAGATTCCGGGGCTTTTTCATAGACCTGCTCACAGGCATAGGTTAGTGTCTGCACTAGGATTTCTCTCATATCCTGATAGTTTCGAGTCGGCCTATCTAGCCTCCGACACCAAGTTTCCGAATAGTCCTGGTCGCTCCCTTTTTCTAGATCGTCTGGATGCCTTTCTAGGCGGATCATGCTTGCCACCGCGTCAATCAAGATACGAGTAACCTGATACGGTTCTTGCTCGGCCAAGGGGCGAATACCTGTTTCAAGGATTTGCTGGTATTCCCACTGATCAAATATGGGGGTAGGTTCAAGTAGGGTTCCTAGAGAATTAGGTTCCTTTTTGCGGAGCTGTTGTTTATCCCGCATCCTTGAATCTTCCCGAAAAGGGATAAGCAATTTTGCAATCTCAAGTGCTTCATCAGTATTGCCCTGAACTATCCAATGTTGAAGTAATTCAGGATAGCGGTGGGCCAAAATCAGATTGTCAAGCTTGATGTATTCAACAAGCTTTGGAAGCAACTCTGCCGATTTTTTCCCTCCAACTTAAGGGCGATTGAAAGAAAATCCTCATAAACTCGTGGGTTATCTGTCTTTGGAAGAGATAAAATAATTTCAACTACTTGATCTGGTACTTCCTCTGCAATGGTAACTAAATAGCCCAACTCTGCCCAACGCTGATATTGCACATACCCGCCAGGTAACTGTTTCATTCCAGGAGGGTTATTAAAGTAGCCGCGTTCACGCAATGGCCCCACCCAAAGAGGGTTATTGAGTCTAGAGAAAAAGTACTGCCGATCTGTCTCTTTTTTGACAGAAGCTAGCACCTTTTCTATCATTTCATAGGTTGGTGGCTTCCAAGATTTCATTTAAATCCCTTAATCGATCATATTGGCTGCTGGCAGCTATGTAGAGATACCCATCCAAACAATTGAAATGCTTTATCAAGTCATCATCTGTCTCTGAACTAAAGGGTTTGTCACGAAGATGCGCGTGGCCCAGAAACCAGTCTTTTGCAGCTTTCCACTCGGAAAGAAAATTGTGAGGGATTTTATCTCTATCGGAGTAATCAAGAAATGTACTAAAAAACAGACCATCTGCATCTGAGCTTCGCATGCGGCCAGTCTTGTGTTCATCAATCAAAGTAGAGATCCTTTGGCATATTTTGATGGGTATGAGGTGCCCTTTCTCGATCACTTCAGGCAAAAGGTCATTACTTGAACGCCATTCATCTCGCCAGGCTTGCTGTAAGTTGTCAATATGCTATTGATATTGAACACGTTCCGATTTGATGCCCTTCACAGTTGATGCAAGGCGATTCATTAAGTCTCGTCCTGCATGGGCGACAAACGAAACGTAGCCTGCTGGTTTCTGATCTATAAGAATTGAGGCACCTTTATATGCCTCAGCAAACACTGGAAGGGCAAGATCATGATTCAGCCAATCATAGACGCGCTGCTGTTCTTTATTCAGCACAGTCTTCTACTCCTTCGGGGTCAATTTGAATTATAGCTTTGCGTTCATTGAAGGGGCAGTACATAGCCCACTGGATGCAGTTTAGCCAATACGGTTGAACTCCCAGCACACTTAGAATAAGATGCTCCTGCGGAGAATGGATCTAAATCAGGTTGCCACAGGTTTAGATCCGGTTCATAGGCAGTAGTGACATAAGGGGAATTCAACCCATCATAACGAAAAGATTCGGCTCTGCCGGGTCCAGTATGTTGGCCACAATGCTGATTTGCTGAAAGTCTCTGATGAATCTGATGAAAAGGATTTCAAGATATGCAAGCCGTTCTCAGCGGGAGCATCCCACTTTCGCGAAAACAGTGTCAGGGGGAGAATAGAGGGGTAGCTCAGGGACGACTCACCATGACCCCCGAAGACCAAAAGCGATTGGAAGCTTGTACAGCAGAGATTGCCGAGATTTTGTACCGCAATAGCAACCGAGACAGGCTCGATAGTCTGGAAGCATTGAGCAAACCGTGCGACAGCAGATGCTGGAGGAGGTCAGCCCTCGAGTCGCCGTTTTTTTGTCAACCAGCAAGCCTACCCGGCCCGAGGCCGGGTTCGCCGACTGAAGAGTTTGGTGGGTTTCCTCCAGATTCGTCAAAGCCAGGCAGAACAGTTAGGCGTAAAGGCTTACAGCCGTCTCAGTGGTGGCCTAGAGAAAGCCAACTTATATCAAGTCCGGCTAATCAACCCTAGAATGGATGATGGAGTTGCAAAACAGGTATAACGCGAGATGGGGCGTCGACTGAAGCTAGAACCACATTTGACCATTGAGGAACTGGAACAGTGCTATAAATCGGCTA
>NZ_JH976538.1:138380-172789 GCF_000309385.1 Nodosilinea nodulosa PCC 7104 | reverse complement strand
TGAGGTGATGCATTCAGGCCAAGCTGACGTCGTCACTCAGCAACGACAAGCCGTTTTTAAACACGGCTTATCTCGCCCATCCTGAGCGCTTTGTCCATCATCCGCCCACTCCACCCGTGGTGCCCAATGCCGTTTGGATCAATCCACCGATAGCAGCTCCTAACAGCCAGGCGGTTCCACACTAATTTGTTTTTAGTTTCTGTCTCATTTTTGTTGACACATTCCGCTTCTGGGTCACCGATGGTTACCCGGTTTGTCCTCAGTTCATCCCAGAGGGTGCCCAGATTTTCAGCAAAACCTATATGACTCGAGTTGAAGGTGAGAATACTCGTTTGAGACATTATCTCGCTCGTCTGTGTCGTCACATCTTGTGCTATTCCCAGTCCGTAGAGATGCTGGATTCCTCTGCTCATTTGCTACTTTACTGCGTTAAGTTTGGTGAAGCAGCCATCCCATAACCAATTCGGGCCTGAATTTAGTAACGCTTCTATTTTTATTTCCAATCATCTCGATATAATTACGCAAAAAGAAATCTAGACTTGAAAATGAACTAACAAAAACTAAGTGCAATTAGCGTGGGTTAATTGAGCCAGAGCTATTAAAGTAGTAGACATGGAGGAAAGAGATAAAAGCCTGGTTGCAAGCAAGCGATTCACTCACCTGCTATTCGAAGATCGAAACGATTAGCATCTTCGCAAAAAACTCAACCGGTTATCACTCTACTTCAGTGCAAGCTACCGCAATTCTGGCTAAGGAAAAGGTTATTCCCTCAGTGATAAAGGGGAGTGTACTTCTAAGCTCAACCCAGAATGTAGGCCGCAGGGGGCATTCTCTATACCCTGCAAACAAACTCACTTTAGGCAAATCATTGCCACTTCAGGAGACTCATTATGTTTGCTAAAGCTTTCCGTAATACCCTAATCGCTTCCAGTCTGCTTATCGGTGCATCTCTGCTCGCTGGCCCCGCTGCCCTAGCAGCCACTGACAACGGTGTTGTAAGCGGTGATGTCCAAGCTGTCAACACCATTACATTCACTCCAACAACAGGTACAGCAATTACCGGTGGGGCCGCCGAGCCAGCTTATCCCATCGGAACCTTGGACGTTCAAGACAATGCGGCCAATGGCTGGACCTTAGATGTGCAATCGCTCAACGGTGGTCAATTGGTCAATACGGTCACTCCCACCGATGTGATTGCCTACGATACCCTCACCACAGCTAATATTGGCGCTTCGACGGCCACCCCGGTAAACTTTGTGGCGCCAGCTACTGACTATACGCTGCACGATTCTGCCTTTGACGCGACTGTAGCAGCAGGCGTCACTAATGTTAGCGTAACGGCGAACATAGCAGCCGGTCAGTTCGTTCCTGTTGGCACCTACGCCGATACCTTAACCTTCACCCTAACGTCTAAATAATCCTCACTGGAGGGATTTGGAGTTAACTTGACGGTCTGATTTAATCACTAAGTTGTGTGGAGTTGCTTTAGGGTATCTCCACACAATGGGTGTGTTTTAGGGAACACAAAATGCGAAGTTATTACCTCTTCAAATGGGTTGCACCGGCAACGCTGGGGCTAAGTATGTTGTGCCCCGCAGCAGCGTTAGCCTTAGAAATTATCGACTACACACCCAGCACTACCTTTACCCTCAGTTCTAGTGTCGGTAATCTTAATCAAGACTTTGGCACGGTTCATATTCAGTCTGATAGTGCTACTGGGTGGGTATTGCTCGTGCGCTCAACCCAGGGTGGCAAACTATACCAAGGCACTCATTCATCTGCCGTTCCCTACAGCTTGACTGTAGATGGTCTTCAAGTCAGCAGCCTGGCTGGTGGTGGCGATGTTACAGCGTTAACCGTCTCAAGCCTGACCTGCTCGCCCCCTAGCGGCTGCACGCTGCCGGTGCGGGCCACTGCATTGACCAGTGACGTTGCCGGAAAACCAGCCGGACCGTACTCAGATACGCTGGTATTTACCCTCATTAATCAATAAAAATAAATCAATCTTGATATTCTCTCGAAACCATTTAAGAGACCGATAAGTTGCTAAGGAAAAGGGCACTATTAACCCAGTGGTTAGCTACACAAAGCAGAGTTAATTTACCGCATTTCTTCAGCAGTTTTAAGCCTAGTCTCTCTGCAATACTTCATAGAGAATCGACAATGAAAGTTTTGGCACAAACCTTGGCACCCATCGGTTGTCTAGCCTCGCTTCTACTGGGGGCGGGGGCATTGATGGCTCCACCCAGCTGGGCCGATGCTACCTATCAGCTCTCCCCCTCTAGCCTCACCCTCGAGCCCAGCGGCGATCGCTCCACGGGCTCGTTTCAGGTGCGCAGCACAGGCGATGAACCCGTAGCGGTTGAAATTCACGTCACCGAACGCCAGATGGACTTAAACGGCAAAGAGACCCGCCCCGACGCGGAAGATGATTTTGTGGTTTACCCGCCCCAGATTTTGCTGCAGCCGGGCCAGGCCCAAACGGTGCGCGTTACCTGGCTGGGCGAGCCTAGCCCAGAGCGCGAACTGCCCTTTCGACTGATTGCCGAGCAGCTGCCCATTGCTCTCGACAAGCCAGAGGTTGAGGTCACAACGGCGGTGGTGCAAATTAATGCCCTTTATAACTTTGTAGCTTCTCTCTACGTTGCACCCCGTGGAGTCAGCCCTAATGTGGTGATCGAAAGCGCCAGCCATCAAAACATCAATGGTCAAGATGCTCTGGTGGTGCAATTTCATAACCAGGGCACAGCCCATCAGCTGCTGACTGGCCTACACCTCACCTTAGAGGCAGGCGGCCAAGTGGTGACCCTCGGCCCCGAACAGCTACAAGGGATCAGTGGCGAAAACCTGCTGGCCCAAAACCAGCGGCAGTTTACCCTGCCCTGGCCGACCGGGTTGCCGGTGGGACCCGTTACCGCCACCTTTGCTCTGCAATAAGCCCTGACCCCACATAGCGCTGGCCAAAAGGCCCAAGAGCTGGTAAGGCCAAATCCTGGGACGTGGTCTGGCTCGCGATTGCCACCCCAGAAGTACTGTCTTCGGCTGGTTATAGCCAAAGCAGCGATCGCTATACCTCTCTGTGCGCTGGTTACAGTGCTCCCCTGAATGCCCCGTGTTAACGCCCTATTTGCTAATGGCAACGACGGCAACTCTGCCGGTCAATTCACTGCCGCCCCCCGCGGCAGACTCTGCGCTTACGGCGGCGGCTGAAGCCCAGAGTCTACCCCAAATTGACGCGGCTCCCAACCCTGAAGCGGCTGGGGCCCATACTTTGGTCTCTGGTTTACCTGCTCCGCAACCGTCGTTTTCTACGTCCCGGCAGCCTTTGGCAACAGCAGCTTCCCCTTCGTTAGCAGAGGCGACGATTCAGGCTGCTGTCCCGATTGATCAACAACTTGCAAAACCTCAACTCGCTGCTGTCCAATCTAAAAACGCTAATTCGATGCACCCTGGTGCTCGCCCAAGCGCGCCAGAACTGGGTCTGAATGCTAGCCAGGCGGCCTGGAGTCCAAAGGTGGCGACTAGCGTTCACACCGCTGCGCTTTCCCGACCAGAGCCTGCAACCCCAGATCCAGCACCATCGGTACTGAGGCCAGAGCCCAAACTCCCTAATCTTGGCAATGTCTCAGAGCCCGAAACGATCGCGCTTGAGGCCGAAATCCCCAATGCAGAGCCAGCAGCTTCTCCGGTAGAGACTAAAAACCAACCTCAGCCTTCTACCTCAGAGAGCGAAACTCAATCCCCAGCGGTCCCTGAGCCTGCGGCTGAAATTTCTGATTCAGACCCTGTAAACCATTCTCCTGAGACTGAAGCCCCTGGGGCAGAGCCGGGCGCTACCTCTACCAAAACTCCGGCTTCTGAACCTACAGAGGAATCGGCTGAAACCGAGGCTGAACTATTTGAGCGCATATTTGGCCGCCCGCCGCCGCAGAATCAGACGATTGCGGTGCCTTTTTTCATTAACGATCAGCCCCAGGGGCAGGTGATTGTGGTGATTGCTGAGGGCAGTGCTAGCCAGGTGCAGGCCGCCCCGGTGCTCGACAAAACCGCGTCTATTTTGCAGCCCGACGTGCAGAGCCAGCTATCGGCGATCGCCGACAGCGAGGGCTATTTGCCCCTAGACCAGCTCCAACAGTTGGGCATTGCGGTTGTTTTTGATCAAACCCAGCTAGAGCTGTACCTACAAATTCCAGCGGAGCTGCGGCGCACTAATGTGTTGGGGGTCTCTGGCTTGCCCCCCGAGGCGGCGGATGCTCTGCCCGTGAGCACCGTCAGCGGGTACCTGAATATTTTGGCGGGCGAAGATATTGCCTGGTCAGGCTCGGGGAGCACCGGACGGCAGCCACTACGAATTGCTCTTGATGGAGCCCTGAATCTATCGGGCTGGGTGCTAGAGGGCCGCGCCAATGTAATTGAAAGAGGCGCGCCGGGGTTTAGCCGGGGCGATGTGCGCCTGGTGCATGACGACCCGGTCAATGCCCTGCGCTACATCGCGGGGGATTTATCCATTCCGGTGAGTGGGGCATTTCAGACGGTGGTGCCCCTGGGTGGTATTTCGGTGTCTCGCAACTACAGCTTGCAGCCCTACCGGGTGACCCGCCCCACGGGGGAATTTACGTTCTTTTTAGAGCGTCCCTCTAGGGTGGAGGTCTACATCAACGGGGTGCGGGCGCAGCAGCTGCAGCTGGATGCGGGGCCTCAGGATCTGCGCAACCTGGCGCTGAGCACCGGCACCAACGATATTCAGCTGATCATTACCGATGACCTGGGACAGGTGCAGCGCCTCGACTTTGTCACCGCCTTAGCCGGTAATTTGCTAGCGCCGGGGTTGCAGCAGTTTTCTTACAATTTTGGCTTTCCCACCCGCACCCTGGGCGGCCAGCGCCAGTACCAGTGGGATGAGCCGCAGCTGGCGGTAGCCCATCGCTGGGGGGTGAGTTCGACGCTGACCCTGGGCGGCTACGGGCAGCTTACGCCCTCCTATCAAATGGTGGAAACCGATGGGGTGTGGGCGTCGGCGGTCGGCAACTGGGGTTGGGATATTGCCGCCAGCCACACAGGCGAACTGGGCACAGGTCTGGCCATGCGGTTGCAGTATGAGCTACCCCCAGCCCCCAAGATGCCTCTAACCGATCGCTGCGCGTAGCGGCAGAATACCGGGGCGATCGCTTCACCACCTTTGGTGCCCTCGGCCCCAGCCCCGACTGGCTCACCCTGTCAGCCGCCTACAGTCAGCGCATTTTTGGCGACACCAGCCTAAATATTGGCGGTGGCTACCGTTTCGGGCGCGAAGGGCCCGATAGCTACAGCGCTAACCTGGGGCTGTCGCGATCGCTGGGCACCGGCCTCAGCGGCAGCCTCAATCTCAACCATAGCCGCAACCAGCAGGGGCAAAATGAAACGCGCGCCTTTTTAGGGCTGTCCTGGCTAATGCCCCAGCGCCGTCAGTCGCTGGCGCTCAACACCACGGTGAGCAGCACCGAGGCGATGGGCAATCGCCTGTCGTGGAGCCGCAGCCCCGATCGCCGACTGCAAAGCCCAGGCCTGGCGCTCGATCTAAATCGAGGCAGCCAGGGTTACGATCTCTCAGGGCGACTGACCTACACCGACTACCGCTTTGATCTGGGCCTGACCCACGATGTCGCCTGGCCATCCCAGGCGGGGGCGACTACCAGCAACACCACTCGACTGACCTTTGGTACGGCGCTGGTGTTTGCCGATGGCCACTTTGGCTGGTCGCGACCAATTACCAACAGCTTTGTGCTGGTGGTGCCACGCGATCGATGGCGGGGGCAAACCATTGGCGTCAACCCCAGCCAGGAGGGCTATGGGGCTGTAGTCGATGGGTTTGGCCCGGCGGTGCTGCCCGATCTCCAGCCCTACTATGTCTCGCGGGTGCGGCTCGACGCGCCGGATGCGCCCCTGGGCTATGACCTGGGTACCGATGAGTATGTGATTATGCCCAGCTATCGCAGCGGTACGCTAATTGTGGCCGGTACCGAAGCTTCGGCATTTGTCCGAGGCGTACTGGTGGATGAGTCCGGCGCACCGCTGGGGTTGCAGGCAGGCGAGGTGGTCTCGCTGTCAGACGCTAACTGGGTGGCCCAAACCCTGTTTACCAACCGCATTGGCCGGTTTGCCCTGCTGGGGTTCACCCCTGGGCGCTATGAGATTCGGTTGCGCGATCGCGCCCCGCTGCAATTTGAAATCACTCCCGACCAGGAAGGCATCATTGATCTCGGCACGTTGCAGATCGGCCTTCCCTAAGCCCAACAAAAAATCCCTGGATTTTTAGAAAATCCAGGGATTGGTCCACCCGACGAGACCTGAAACTGAGCTAAGCTACCGACACCCAACCTTTGACCAGGGCCAGAGGAATGCTGATGTAGGGGTTTTGGGTAAACACCCGAATTAGCTCGCCGCTGCCCGCCTCCAGGGCCTTGAGCAGCCGGGCCTTAAACTCAGGGCTAACCCGAGCTTTTTTTTGCAGGGCGTTGCTCACCATCTGGGGCCGCTGGTGGGCAGGCACCTGGGGAGCCTGCTCAGCCAGCTGTTGCAGTAATTCTTCTACCTGAACAACGAGTTCAAAGTCAGAGACCGTATCCATCGCGTGCTGATTATATTGCACTGATTTTTGTTGGCCCCCAGCTTCAACGGTGTCGGCAAAGCTACCGATGTTGGCACCGCGCATGTCGTATTTAGATACACCAGTCATAATGCTATTCTCCGTTACAGAAACTGATTGGACGTAAACGTTTTGCCGGGTCATGGCCTTGAGCAGATCCAGCAGTTCGTCGTTTTGCCGCTGCACCGTGGCCATCTGGTCTTCTTTAACTTGCAGCTGCTGACGATAGAAATCGCCCCGGCCCAGGGTGCTAAATAATTGCTGCACAGTGGGCTTTTCCACCGCAGTCGGTGGAGGTGCCTTAAGGCCAGGCACTCCCACCCGCACCATCAGGTCGCCGTTGCCTTGACGCTCTACCGACTGCAGATAGATATCCAGGGGCGAAGGGATACCCGCAGAGGGCCAAGCAACTCGGTAGAGATGAGGGCCACCCTGGTCGCAAGCTTCGACAAAACTCTGGTAAAACTGATGCAGAGCTGACCGAAAGCAGGCCGTATAGGTACTGGTCGCCTCATAGCCGTCCTGGCCAGAACTTTGATTGAGGCAAGACAACACGTAAACGTGGTCGCAGGTCACCTGCTGTAGGGTGACCAGCACACTAATGTCCATATCGCTCACCATAATGCCAGTCATCTCAGCTCCGGTCAGCCGAGTGTTAGTGAGATTGGCATTGGTGAGCTTGGCTCCCTTAAGGTTGGCTCCGGTGAGGTCGGCCCCAGTGAGGTTGGCCCCAGCCAGGTTAGTCATGCTGAGGTTAGCGCGGTGCAGGTTAGCGCCGCGCAGGTCAGCATAGCTGAGGTTGGCACTCAGCAGTTCGGCCTCGGCCAGGTTAGCCCCGGCCAGATTGGCACTGCACAGATTAGCGCTGTTGAGATTGGCCGCCCGCGCATCGGCATAGCTGAGGTCGGCCCCCCACAGATCGGCGGAGTACAGGTCGACCTTGTGCAGATTGGCACCGCTGAGATTTACCGCACAGAGGGCGGTAGCGCAGAGGTAAGCTTCGCTTAAATCAGGTTTTATGGTTGGGTTATCATTTCGCCAGCGGTTCCAGGTTTCAATGTTTTGCTTTAGATGCACGAGGTGGGTTGGGCTGCCCATGAGACGCACCTCCCCTTTATGTGATAGGCCCTGATGATGTAACGGAAGGCTTCAGCGATGAAAAGATGCAAGAGCTGAAGCTGATAGACCCTAGCCAAAAGACCAGGTAATTAACGGGATGTAACGGAAGGCTTCAGCGATGAAAAGATGCAGGGGGCTGAAGCTGGTGAACCCTAGCCAAGGGGCTAGTCTGGCAGTGCCACCCGCACAATGGTCTGCTGCCCAGGAATGCTCTCAATGAGCACTTCACCCCGGTGCAGCTCGACTAGGCGTTTGGCAATGGTGAGACCCAGGCCAGTGCCCGTAGCTTCTGACTCGGGTTCAAATTGGAGGTAGGCTCCCACGTGGGCGATCTGGTCAGAGGTCATGCCCTGGCCATAGTCGATCACATAGAACGTGACCTTACCGTCGCCACGTGACCCAAATACCTTAATCGGGGTGCCCACGGCAGAAAACTTAAAGGCGTTGTCGAGCAGCTCTTCGCAGACCTTGCGCAGCTGCGCCTCGGACATGGGCACTTCCAGGTGCTCTAGGGAGATCTCCAGGTCGTCCTCGCGCAGATAGTCGACAGCCATGGTCTGGGCCATCTCGGTAATCACCTGGTCGGCGCGATCGGTGTGCTGGTGCTGGAGGGCTTCCGCGGAGATTTGCGCGGGGCTAAGCCGCTCAAGTTTGGCAAACAGCATCACGTTTTGGGTGAGCCGGGCGGTACGCTGGGCGTTGCGCTGAATCGCCTTGGCCAGGGTGGCCACCTCTTCGGGGTGGAGAGTTTCGGCCTTGTCGATGAGAGTGGTGGATAGCTTGAGCACTTCTCGCATAGGGGCACCTAGCTCTCGTGGCAGAGCAATGTTGATACTGCTGCGCAGGGCGCTGAGGTGCTGCTGAGTTTTTTGCTCCATAGCGCTCTGGGCTCCCAGACGGGTATGAATCATTCGCAGTAGGTCATGGTGGGTGAAGGGTTTGGTGAGATAGTCATCGGCTCCCAGATCCATCCCGCTGCGAAAGTCAACCCGTTCGGCCTTGGCGGTGAGAAACACAAAGGGTAGGGTAGCCAAGCCAGGATCTTGGCGGATCTGCTGCAGCACGCCGAAGCCGTCGAGCACGGGCATCATCACGTCGCAGATCACCATATCGGGCTTGAACTCGTGAATTTGGCGCATGCCCTCTTCGCCATTGGCGGCGCTGTCAACAATAAAGTCTTCGGCGTTGAGAATATCAACGATGCTATCGCGTACCCCAACTTCGTCTTCGATTACCAGAATCTTAGCCATGATGGTCGCTCCATAGTACAAGAGGTAATACAACGGTAAAGGTAGTGCCTATACCCACGTCACTGACAAACGAGATCCGCCCCTGATGGGCTTCGGCGGCCCGCTTGGCAATCACCAAGCCCAGGCCAGTGCCGGAGATATTCCCCACGTTGTCGGCCCGGTGAAAGGCTCCGAAGAGCTGCTCCTGGTCGGCGGGGGGAATGCCAATGCCGCGATCGCTCACCTGCAGCACGGTCTGGTCAGCCCCACAGTTGAGGGTGAAGGTGACCGGGGTGTGCTCGGGGGAATATTTCACCGCGTTGGAGAGCAGGTTGAGGAGCATGTGCCGCAGCAGCTTTTCGTCGGCCAGCACCTGGAAGCGATCGCCTGTGGCGATGAATTCGATGGAACTGGCGGTGCTGATTTGGGCAAACTGCACCTCCTCGACTAGGTCGAGGCAAAACTGTTGCAGATCAATGGGGGCCACGGTGCAGTCGAGCTTGCCCGCTTCGGCTTTGCCCACGGTGAGCACGTCATTGAGCAGGCCAATCATATGATGCACCGAGGTTTGAATACGCTTGAGCACCACCTGCTGCTTTTCAGGGGGAAACTTTTGGCCGTAGCGCTCCAGGGTTTCGGCTGAAGCCAAAATGGTTGTCAGCGGAGTGCGGAACTCGTGGGAGGCCATCGAGATGAAGCGGGTCTTGAGGTCGCCCAACTCTTTCTCGCGAGTGAGGGCTTTGCGAATGTTGACTTCGACCTGCTTGCGCTCGGTGATGTCGCGGGTGATACCCCGGTAGCCCTCGAACTCCCCATCGGGGGTAAAGATAGGGGAACCACTGATGTCGAGGGTGACGGTCTCACCGCTGGGGCGCAGGCAGGTGGCCTCAAGCTGGGTGAAGGGCTGGCGTTGACCCACTAGCAGGGTCAAGATGGTGTTAAACCGCACCGCCTCATCGTCGGCCATAAAGTCGGTGAACCGGTGGCTGAGAATTGCTTCGGCAGGGCAGTCGAGAATTTCAGTGGCGCGGGGATTGATGTAGCTAAAGGCAAACTGGCGATCGATTTCCCACACCCAGTCATTGGTTTGCTCGACCAGGCTGCGAAACTTAATTTCGCTGGTTTGCAGGGCGGCTTTGGCCTGTTCGCGATCGCTAATATCCAGCCCGACAAACACCGCCGCGCTTCCCTGGTCGTACTTTTGGGCTACGAGCAGCCAGTGACTCGCCTCCCCATTCGCCGAAAATTGCAGCTCTTGGGTGATCAGGTTGGCCTCGCTGCCTAAGAAATCTTGAGCAAACTGGCAAAAGGGCGATGCCTGACCCAAAAAGCCCACGTGCTGACCAATGAAGTCAGCGGGCAGGAGGTCAAAGGAATCGGCCAGACGGTGGTTGCAGCCCAGGTAGCGCCCGTCTTTGCCCACCCATGACACCATAGCGGGTACCGCGTTGAGCACGGCCTGAAGCTGCTGATTGGTTTTGGCCAGGGTTTGCTCAGCCTGGCGGCGTTGGTCGACTTCTTGACGTAGCTTTTTGGTGACCTGACGCCAAGATGCGGTGCGTTCTTCCACCCGCTGCTCCAGCTGATCGTTGAGCTGTTGCAGGTGAACTTCGTACCGCTTACGGGCTTCGAGGTCCTCCTGAAGTTTTTGGTACAGCTCTGACTGACGCACGGCAATGGCCACCGATCGCGCCAGCTGCTCTACCAGGCGAGTTTCCCAGTCGCGCCAGCGGCGAGCCTCGCCGCACTGGTTGATGACCAAGAGTCCCCAGAGCTGATGGTTACAGACAATGGGCACCACCAGATTGGCCCTAATTTGCAGTGCTTCAAGCATATCAACGTGGCAGGGGGTGAGGCCTGCCCGTTGAATATCTTCCACCGCCTGAAAGCGACCGTAGCGGTAGGCTTCAGCCCAGTGCTGCTCAAAGCAGGTATCTTCAATGGTGTGACCCAGCAGCGACTTCCAGGGTGGCACCACCGCTTCTACAGCCACAGTGCCACTGGCAGCAGTGTCAAACCGATAGATCAGGGCGCGATCGGCCCCCAGCAGCTGCCGTACTTCCCCCACCGTGGTGGAGAGAATATCCTGCACTTCGAGGGATTCGTGGATGCGCTGGGTGAGGGTAGTAAGCAGGCGATCGCACTTAGCCTGTTCTTCGAGCAGCTCGGTGCGCCCCTGCACTAGGCGTTCTAGCTCAGAGCTGTGGCTTTTCCAGATCTCCACCTGTTCGCTGTCAGACTGCTTAAAGGTTTGCCACAGATGGCTAAAGGAGGCTTGCAGCTCGCGCAAATCGAGGCTGTAGAGCAGGTCTGACTGGCTGATCACCCCAATGGGCTGCTGCTCAGGGGTACCCACCACCAGGCAAGGCAGGCGGTGCTGGCTCATTTCTGTGTAGGCCAGCCACAGCGAATCGTTGGGTTGAAGACAGAGCTGCGGATCGCGCATAATCGCCCGTACCGGCAGCTGGGCCAGATCGAGCTGCCGGGCCTGAAAGCGCAGCACATCCTGCCGTAGCACCAGACCGAGCAGCACCCCAGCGGCGGTGGGGTCAACCACCGCCACGCAGTTGACCTGGTATTCGGCCAGCAGCGTGGCGGCAGCCAGGGCCGAATCGGTGGGGTGGGCGGTCGCCAGATTAGTGGTCATGCGCGACTGCGCCCGCTGAAGCTTGAGTACGTGGGGCGGCTGAAGCGTCTGCTGCAGTGAGCCGATGGTGACTAACCGCACTGGGCGCTGATCGGCATCGACCAGGGGCACATGGTGAATCTGCCGCTGGCGCATGAGGTCTAATATATTGAGGGCGCTGTGGGTTTCGTCGACCGGCAGCACCGTTAGCGAGTTGGCCATAAGCTGGTGCACCGGGGTGGCGAGGTCGACGCCGTTGACCACCATGCGAATGACATCGCGATCGGTGACGAGTCCCACCAGCCGATGCCCCTGCACCACCAATATGCAACTGTGCCCCTGAAGCGAGTCCTCGCCTAGAGCATTAATCACCTCTTGCAGGGTGGCAGTTTGAGGCACCGTCACCGGAGTAGTGCCGAGCGACCATAGGGCTTCGGGCCGGTGACTTTGGCCAAAATTTGCGGTTTGAAGGTTGGGCATGGCTTGAACTGCCGATAGAGATGGGGAACTTAGATAGGGTCGCTGCTAGGACATAACCGCACAGCCTGGGGGAGATTGCTTCTCCCTTTCTTTAACCTACGGGCAAGCCATCGGATGTCGTATCAGGAGATACCTGAGATCTCCTCCGAAATATCCTGATACGCCAAAACCCTTGGGCTGAGGTAGCCTTAGAGCCGTTGGGTATTGACTTGGGAGCCGAACTCACTGAGAGAGCAATTCTAATAGCCCACCCCGATCGTCCCAAGGGCCGACCAGTTTAGAATCTGGCCACTGGTGTGGGGAAACCTATTGTTCTCCGCTGAAGGTAGCTGCATCAAAAGGTCAGGATTCCCCATGACAATTGCCTCTCGCCAGCACCACGCCGAATGTCTGATCGTTTTGTGGCAGCTCACGGCCCAACATGAGGGCGATGCCGCACCGGTATACCAATGGCTGTTGGCACACCCGACCGCCGCTCAACCCCAGGCCCTGGCGGCGGCACTGCCCCTGGCGGCCTCGCACTGGCTGGCGGCCTATGCCGAGCCCACCACTCGACCGGTGGCCCTGCGGGTGATGGCCACCTTTGCCAACACTATCCAGCAGGGCCCACTGGGCAACCGAGCCGCCCAGATTGATCTGGCGATCGCCACCTATAACTGGGTGCTGAGTGAGCTGTCGACCAACTCCATTGACTGGGCCACCACCCTCAACAACCTCGCCACCGCCTACCGCCACCGCCTAATGGGCGACCCTGCCGACAATCTAGAGCAGGCGATTAAACTCTACAAGCAGGCGATGGCGGCACGATCCCCCCTTACCTGGCCCGTCACCATGACTGGGCTAGCGACGGCCTACCGCGATCGCATCGACGGCAGTCCGGCTGAAAATATAGAGAGTGCGATCGCTGCCTACGCGCAAGCTCTAAGTACCATTCCCCGCGACACTCAGCCCGTAGCCTGGGCGATGGTGACCAACCATCTGGCGGCAGCCTACGGCGATCGCCCCACAGGCGATCGGCTAGACAATGTTGATGCTGCTATCAACACGTACCGGCAGGGCTTTTTTGGACCTTGCTGAATAGGGGGTTGAATCTAAGCTGAGACAGGGGCATACCCTCAGTTCGATCCCTCTCTTTAGGCCCGCATCGGTACCCGCAGTAGAATCTGGGTTCCCTTTCCCGGCGCGGAGGTAATCGTCAGCTGACCACCGATCAGCAGGCTCCGTTCCTCCATGCCCAGTAGACCTAGACTGGTGCCTTCAGTTTTAGCCCGGCCAATGGCCTCGAGATCAAACCCCACCCCGTCGTCTTGAATCGAGAGGTGCAGAGTGTGGTCGGTCTGTTCGAGGGTGATGATGACGGTTTGGGCCTGGGCGTGGCGGGCAATGTTGGTCAGCGCCTCCTGCACAATGCGAAAGCAGGCAGTTTCGGTGGAGGCTGGCAGTCCCTCGGGGTGTAGGTCGCACACTAGGGTCTCGTGCAGGCCGGTGCGATCGGCGTGGCGATTGACGTACCAGCGCAGAGCCGGTACGAGCCCCAGGTCATCAAGCATAGAGGGGCGCAGATCAAGGGAGAGGTCACGCACTTGCTGAAGCGCCCCATCGACGATCGAGAGGCAGTCTTGCAGGGGTTCGCTGGCCCTCGGGTTGTCAACTATGCGATCGAGACGGTGCAGGTTGAGCTTGACGGCGGTAAGGGCTTGCCCCACCTCGTCGTGCAGCTCGTGGGCTAAAAAGCGGCGCTCGGTTTCTTGGGCCTCTAGCAGCTGGCTCGATAGGGCGTGCAGGCGGGCGCGATCGTGTCTAACCTGTTCAAAGAGGCGGGCATTTTGGAGGGCAATGGCCAGGTGGTTGGCCACCTCCTGGGCGACTTCCTTGTGGTCGTTGCTAAAGTGGGCCGGGTGCGGTGAGGTCAGGGTAATCTCGCCAATCACATCCCCATTGGCCACCAGGGGAATCGCCATCACCGACTGTACTGGGGTCGCCGTAAACCGCTGCAAAATGGCCGGGGGCGAGATCATCTGCTCAGGGCTCTGCACCCGAAAAACCGAGGTGGAGGGGGCGCTCTGGGCCAAAACAAAATCCTCTATGGGTAGCACCAACCGGTGGGGAAATAGCGGGGCGGCGGTCGGGACGGGGCCGCTGGTATTGGCCAAAATTTCGCCCAGCCGAATGTCTTGATTAAACAGCGCGACGATGCCCTGGGAGCAGCTGAGCAGTTGGCTTAGCAGCAGCAGGGCAGACTGGGCAATATCCTGGGGCTCAAAGTTGGTGAGAATGGCTCGGTCCATATCGTGCAGCCCCCGAAGTCGGTGGGCGTACTGCTGAAGGGTGATTTCGGCCTGCTTGGCCAGGGTGATGTCTTGCAGCACCACAATGAAATATTTGGGCTGCTGCATCGAGTCGCGCACCAGCGACACCGTCAGATTAGCCCAAATTGAGCGCCCATCCTGGCAGAAGTAACGCTGCTGCCAGGTGTAGCTCTGGCTCTGGCCCTGCAACATCCCGTCGAGGTAGTGCTGGTTGTCGGCTCGGTCGTCGGGATGAATCGTCCCCTGGAAGGATTCTCCGATGAGTTCGTACTGGGGGTAGCCGAGAATCTCACCCAGGGCGGGGTTGAGCCACAGCAGCAGGCCATCGGGGGCGACGTGGGCGATGCCCACCGCCGCCTGCTCAAAGGTGGCGCGAAAGCGGGTTTCGCTCTCTATTAGAGCAGTTTCGGCCAGCTTTCGCTCGGTGATGTCTTTAATGGTGGTAACAAAAAAGTCGATGCTGGCGTCGTCATTATTTAGAATGACCCTAATTTCTAAAGATGTATAGACGATCAATCCATCTTTGCGCAAAAACCGAATTTCAAGCACGCTGCTATCGACGGTGTTGGCAGCGAGTCGGGCGACCTGGTCGAGAGCCAGCGACCGATCATCGGGGTGGGTGAGGTCTGTCCAGATCATCTGCTGCATTTCGTCGCGGCTGTAGCCCAGCATGTCGCTGAGGCGATCGTTGAATCGCACCCAAGTCTGGGCGTCGGCAGCAATAATGGCCATGCCCAAAAAGGGTAGATCATAGAAGAGGCGTAGGGTGGCCTCGGCCTGCTGGAGCTGAAGATTGACGGCTTGTAAGTCTTCCATGCGCTGCTGGGCCTGTGTGCGGAGGCCCTGATTGCTGGCCCGCAGAGCGGTTTCGGTCTGGTAGCGCCGGGTGATGTCGTAGAGGCCCATGACGGCACCCTGGGGTTGACCACGGTTGTCGAGCAGGGGATAACTGTTGACCAGTACCAGGTACCGATCGCCCCCAGGATGCACGATCGCCAGCTCCAGATCGCCCAGAGTTTCGCCCCCTAGCCCCCGCCACAGAGGCAGGCGATCGCTGGGCAGCGGGCGGCGATCGCCCGGTACGTAAATGCTGACCGCCCCAGTCAGACTGGCGGCAGTCTGGTCTTCAGATCCCAGGCCCAGCAGGCGGCGGGCGGCAGCGTTGGTCAGGGTAATAGTCTGGTCGCGATCGCACACCACCAGCCCCTGCTCCAGGGTTTCAATCACCGTCGAGAGGTTGATCCCCATCTGGGGCGGCTCTAGGGCCGGGTCGCCTTCGGGGGACAGTGAAAGCCCGAGAATGCCGCTGTTTCGAGAGGGGGCAGGTTGAACCATAGCGGTAGAACATCAGCAGAAAACTATACCTTGAGGGTGCCTGCCAGAGCCCCGATTGCTTCCTCGGGGGGGCAAACCGTTATGGAACGTCACGATTGTTGTATCAGTTCTAGACCAATTCGGCGACAAACACCTGAAAGTGATCGCGCCCCTGCTGCTTAGCCCTGTTAAGTGCCCAATTGGCCTGGTCAATTAGCGCCCGGGGCGACGGGTCTGAGTTTGGTACAGTACAGGCCACTCTCAGGTTGATGGGAACGTAGGGCCGGGTACGCGATGCCGCGTGGACAAAGCCGAGTTGGGCAATAACCTGCTGGATGGCAATGCCCACCTGGTTCGCCATCTGTCTGAGCAGATTGACCTCCCGTTTTTCCCAGCGCCGGGGGGCAGAGCACTGGTTGAGAATCAACAGACCCCACACGGGGTCTGCCGGGTAATAATTGGGCCCACCACCAGCGATCGCATGGGTAGGTGGCAAAACATCTGGAGATCGGCACTCGGCAGCCGGGTGCCCTGTAAGTCTGAAATTGAGTGCAGGCAGCCCGTCTGGTAAAACCCCGGGTTGGTCTGTTGCGGTACCGCCTCGAGCTCAGCCTGCCCCTGCAATCGAGTGCAGCAATCGCTAGTGCCTTCTACCGCAATATACCCCACGGTGGCTTGCTCAAATTGATATATAGCTGTAGCCAGTCTGGCTAAGATATGTCTCCTATGAACGTTCAAACGTTTGAACGTCCATAGGGTTTCTGGATGTCCTAACCAACGTAACTATTGCTATATAAACGCCTGCTCTACCATAAGAAATTGCTGAGCTTCGGTGACGGTGGTTTGCAGAATATCGTTTAAATTCAGCGTTTGGCGAATGTGCTGGGCAATGCGGTTAACCAAGCGCTCGCGGTCAATTTGACCTTGCAGGGCTGCCCTAGCTCGGCGGCGTTCGTCCACGGTATGTAGTAGTGGAAATCAATCTAGCTGGATCGAGATGCCAACCAGTACCCAAAGTCATCGCCCGCCAGGGGGCGAGCAATGTGGTAACCCTGTGCCAGATCGCAGCTAATATCGTTTAGGTAGTTGAGGGTTTCAGCATCTTCAACCCCCTCGGCGGTGCAGCGCAGACCAAGGCTGTGGCCCAGGTCAACGATAAATTTGACTACCGTGCGCGACTCCGAAGAGGTCATCGCCGTCATCACAAAAGACTTGTCGACCTTAATCTCGGAAAAGGGTAGCCGCACCAGCTGAAGCATCGACGAAAACCCAGTACCAAAGTCGTCGATCGACAGATGAAAGCCAATCATCCGCAGCCGCGTAAGCAGGTCGAGGGAGGCCACAGGGTCATCCATAGCACTGGTTTCGGTAAGTTCAAAGATCAGCCGGGCGGGGTCAACCCGGTGGGTCTCACAACACTCTTGCACGCGCACAAACAGGGCGCTGTTGCTCAGGGTACGGGCTGAGATATTTACCGACAGCATCAGACGATCGCAGGTGGCAGGCGACAGATTAGTGGCCCCAACGCAAAGCGGCCCGAACCAAGCCAGCGCCTGATTGATCACTTGGTCAGTGAGGCGATCGATCAGATCGCAGCTCTCTGCGAGGGGAATAAATAGCCCTGGCGGCAGCAAACCATAGGTGGGGTGAGCCCACCGCACCAAGGCCTCGACCCCGGCCAGTTCGCCCGTGGTGCAGAGCACTTTGGGCTGGTAAGCCAGCACAAATTCCTGACGATCTAGGGCCTGGTGCAGGTCAGTCAGCGTAATTTCTGGGGACTCAACTGGGG
The DNA here is from genome assembly GCF_000309385.1 of Nodosilinea nodulosa PCC 7104. Lineage (GTDB taxonomy): Bacteria > Cyanobacteriota > Cyanobacteriia > Phormidesmidales > Phormidesmidaceae > Nodosilinea > Nodosilinea nodulosa. The sequence continues at coordinate 155,298 of NZ_JH976538.1, read as the reverse complement.
CGACAGTGACAGCCAGTGGCGGCGGCGCAGTGGTAAGGGTTTGGCCTAGCAGCATCTCTCGCATCTGGGGAGGCGAGAAGGGTTTGGCCAGCACCCCGGCAATGTCGAGGCCGTGCTCGACTGCCGATCGCCTGGCGGCATCGAGCACCCGGCTACCCACGCCGCTGGTAATAATAATTCTGGCCCGGCACGACAACTCGGCCAGCCGTGCCATTACCTGTACGCCATCCATAGTGGGCATGACCAGGTCGAGGGCAATGTGGGTGGGATGCCAGTCGTGGAGCAGACTAAAAAATCGGTCGGGATCGGGTGTAAAGTGCACTTCCAAACCGGCAAATTCAGCAATCCGCTGAATGGTTTCTCCGGTCATGGGGTCGTCATCTAAAATCAACAGTCTGCGATCGCCCATTCCATTACCGCGCTCCCCACACGACCGTGGTGTATAGATTTGTCATTGCCTCATGCTCCTGCCCGTGCTTAAGTTTGCCCACTGATGCTTTCATCCAGCACATCGCGAACTTTTTGGGCCAGATCGGCACGCCGATAGGGCTTACTCAGTAGGGTGATGCCTGGGGCAAGCCGCCCGTGGTGCACGATCGCCTGCTCTGAATAACCTGAGGTGTAGAGAACTTTGAGCTCGGGTCGCAGCCGCCGGGCGGTATCACCCAGCTCTCGACCACTCATGCCGCCAGGCATGACCACATCAGTAAACAGCAGGTCGATCTCAGGCTGCTGCTGAAGTATTTCCAATGCCGCTGGCCCGCTACTGGCCACCGTCACCCGATACCCCAGCTGCTCTAGCTGGTTTTGCGCATAGTGGCGCACTAGGTCGTCATCCTCGACTAAAAGGATTCTCTCTTTACCGCCTGCCGACGTTGTCATAGCTACAATCTCAGAAAAGCCTGCTTGGGTTCCCAGATACTTAGGTAGATACAGCCTGATCGTCGTACCCTGCCCAACTTCTGAATAAATCGTAATTTGCCCATTAGACTGTTTAGCAAAGCCATGCACCATGCTAAGCCCTAGCCCAGTGCCCTTGCCAGTATCTTTGGTGGTAAAAAAAGGCTCGAACACATGGGGTAGATCCTCTGAGGCAATGCCTACGCCGCTGTCGGAAACGGTGACCAGCACGTACTGTCCCGCCTGAGCCTCAACCTGCTGAGCTACGTAGTCTGGATCGAGGTAGACATTGCTGGTTTCTATCACTAGCTCGCCGCCCTGGGTCATGGCATCACGGGCGTTGAGGCAGAGGTTGAGCAGAGCGCTCTCCAGCTGGGCCGTGTCTACCAGGGCGGGCCACAGGTCATCTGCGGGCAGTCTCACCACTTCGATGTGCTCGCCCAGGGTGCGGCACAACAGGTCGGTCATGGTGGTGATCAGCTGGTTGACATCAATGGGCTTGGGGTCGAGGGCCTGGCGGCGGGCAAAAGCCAGCAGCCGCTGGGTAAGATCGGCCCCGCGCTGGGCGGCGCTGTTGACCATCTCGGCCAGGGGTCGCAGAGTCGAGTCGGAGGCAAGGATTTCGGTCAGCAGCTCGGCATTGCCCATGATCACGGTAAGAAGGTTGTTAAAGTCGTGGGCAATGCCGCCGGTCAGCTGCCCCAAAGACTCTAGACGCTGGGCCTGGCGCAGCCGGTCTTCGAGAGCAATGCGATCGCTAATCACCCGAAAGTACACCGCCAGACCCTCGGTCGAGGGGTAGGCATTGATATCGAACCACTCGTGCAGCGGCTCATAGTAGGTCTCAAAATGCCGCGACTGATTTTCGCGCACCGCCTGGTGATATTCGCTGTAGACCTGAGACTCTTGCGCCTCAGGAAATACTTCCCACACTACCCGACCGATCAGCTCTCCCGGCGGTCGCCGCAGCACTCGCTCGGCCTCGGCATTGAGGTAGGTGAAGCGCCACTGGTCGTCGAGCAGGTAGAAAGCGTCGGTCATGCTTTCGAGGGTGGTGCGCAGGCGGGTGGCAAACCGCTCTAGGGCCGACTCGGCCTGCTTCTGTGCCGAGATGTCTTGAAACGCCCCAATTACTCGCACAATGTCGCCCTCGGCGTTGCGATCGGCTTCGCCCATGGCTCTGGCCCAAAACCGCCGCCCGATAGCGGTATATAGCTCGACATCTAGGTCAAAGGGGGTGCCCTCCTGAGCGCAGGCCATAAGGGCGGCACTCACCCGCTGACGGTGCTCGGGAGTGAAGAGATTGAGGGCGTTTTCTAGGGATGGGGCATTGTCGCCCGACCACTCTAGAATGTGAAAGATTTCCTCTGACCAGTACAGCTGGTTGCGGCCAATGTCGGCGGCCCAGCCGCCCAGTCGACCCAGCCGCCCGCCGATGCGGGTCAGGGCGCGGCTCGCTTGCAGCTGCTGGTTGACCCGCTGTAGCTCATCGGTGCGCAACCTCAGGGCGGCTCCCGCCGCCTGCTCGCGGGCCAGACCGGCGGCGATCGCCTGCTCCGCCTGTACCCGCTCGGTGACATCAAGCACCAGCGAAAAAATTGAGACCAGGTTGCCGTCGTCGTCGAGCCGAGCTGAGTTGTACCATTCGCAGTGCACCACCGCACCGCTGCGGGTCAGGTTGCGGTTGCAGCTAACGTTACGCCAGGTCTTGCCGTGGAGCAGCTGGGCCATCACTTGCTCCACGGCAGCGGTGTCCTCGGGATAGACAAAAGGCCAGTCGCCGGGGTGTCGCCCGTGCACCTCGGCTTCGCTCCAGCCAAATAAAGCTTCGGCCTGGGGCGACCAGTGACTGACCCGTAAAGCCCAGTTCCACTCCACCACCGCCAGGGGGGAGTTGTTGAGGTGAAAGCTAAGGGTGTCTTGGGCGTAGCGCAGCGCTTGCTGCTGCGCCTGGGTCAGTTTATCGGCAGTGAGGTCTTGCAGGGTGCCTACCAACATGGGGGGAAAGGCGCTGTCGCCGACAAAACTCTGGCCCTGCAGCCGTACCTGGCGCACTTCGCCGTCGGGGCGCACCAGCCGGTGCTCTAGGTCGAGGGGCTGGCCTTGTACCGCCTGGTGCAGGGCAGCGGTGACCACATCGCGATCACCAGGGTGTACTAGCAACACAAAGGCCTCCAGGGTTTCGTCAAAGCTGTCGGTGGTCAGACCGGTCAGCCGGTAAATACCCTCGGTCCACAGCAAGCGGTTCTCGTCGATATAAAAATGCCAGGTATTCATCTGACTGAACCGCTGGGCCGCGGCCAGGCGCTGGGCGGTAAGGCGATGGTGAATGCGCTCAAACCGCAGATCTAGAAGGGCCATGACCTGCTGGGCCAGAGCCTCTAGCAGGTGTAGTTGTTCGGCGGTGAGGGTGCGGGGTACTTGGTCGAACACCGCCAGGGTTCCTAGGGTTACGCCTAGGGCCGATCGCAGCGGCAGGCCCGCGTAGAAGCGCAAGTGGGGCGGGCCGACCACAAAGGGGTTGTTGGCAAAGCGAGCATCCTGATAAGTGTCGGTCACCACTAGGGTGGCGTCGGCCTCGACCACATGGGTGCAAAAGGAAATGTCGCGGGGGCTTTCAAACCGCTCTAGCCCCACAGCGGCCTTAGACCACTGGCGATGCTCGTCAATCAGGTTGAGGGCGGCCATGGGAACCTGGCACAGGTGGGCGGCCAGCTGTACCAGGTTGTCATAGGCAGCTTCGGCGGGGGTATCGAGCAGGTAGTGCGAACGCAGCACCTGCAGCCGCATCTGCTCTGAAATGGGCTTAGGCAAGGGGGTGCAAATCATGGACAGTGCGATGCGGCCAGCGCATCGCGAATTTTTTGGGAGAGTTCGGCTCTGCCGTAGGGCTTACTCAAGAGCTGAATTCCGGCGTCTAGTCGGCCATGGTGGACGATGGCATTTTCGGCGTAACCTGAGGTGTAAAGCACGTTTAGCTCCGGTCTGAGCTGTCGGGCCAGGTCAGCTAGCTCGCGTCCGCTCATGCCGCCGGGCATGACGACATCGGTAAACAGCAGGTCGATGTCGTCTCGCTGGCGCACCAGGGCCAGGGCAGTGGGTCCATCAATGGCCACCAGTACCTGATAGCCCAGATTCAGCAACTGATCGTAAGCATAGCGGCGCACTAGCTCTTCGTCTTCAACCAGCAAAATTCGCTCTGATCCCCCCACTACGGCGCTATCTACCTGGCCGGGCTGTGGCTCGGTGATACCCCAAAAGCGAGGCAGGTACATTTTAATGGTGGTGCCCTGGCCCAGCTCAGAATAGATCTTAATGTGGCCCCCCGACTGTTTAACAAACCCGTGAACCATGCTCAGTCCCAGTCCGGTACCCTTGCCGGTTTCTTTAGTGGTAAAAAAGGGTTCAAACACCCGTTCTAAATTTTTAGATGTAATGCCCAACCCTGTGTCTGATACCGCCACCATGACGTAATGCCCCGACATCACCTCCATATGCTGGTCGGCGTAGTCTTGGCTGAGGTGAGTATTGGCGGTTTCAATTGTCAGCCGCCCCTCCTGAACCATGGCGTCGCAGGCGTTGAGGCAAAGGTTAAGCAAGGCACTTTCGATCTGGGCGGGGTCTACCAGGGCAGGCCACAGATCAGCCCCGCACGCGATTTCAATCTCTATATGCTCTCCCAGCGTGCGGCGCAGCAGCCCATCCATACCGGTAACTAGCTGGTTGATATTCACAGCCACGGGGTCAAGGGCCTGGCGACGGGCAAAGGCCAATAGTTGCTGAGTCAGCTCGGCACCGCGCTGGGCGGCACTGCCAATCATTGCCGCCAGGGGCTGGAGATGGGGGTTGGGTTTGAGGCTTTCGCTGAGCAGCTCGGCGTTGCCCAAAATTACGGTGAGTAGGTTGTTAAAGTCGTGGGCAATGCCGCCAGTGAGTTGTCCAACTGACTCTAGCCGCTGGAACTGTTGCAGACGTTCTTCTAGCGCAATGCTGTCGGTGATATCTTGGAAATATACGGTTAGGCCTTCGCTGGAGGGGTAAGCCCGCACATCTAGCCAGATGTTAAAGGGCGGATAAAAGGCCCGAAATTCAACCGCAATTCCCTCATTTACAGCCTGTTTATACTGTTTCTCAAAAATGGTGCCCACCGTCTCTGGCAACGCATCCCACAAGCTGTTACCTAGCAGCTCGTCCCGTTGGCGCTGTAATAGTTGCTCGGCTCGGCGGTTAAGGAAGGTGAAGCGCAGCTCGTGATCGAGGGTAAAAAAGGCGTCGGTGATGCTTTCTAGGATAATGTTGAAGCGATCGGCGATCTGGCGAGCCTCAAATTCAAGCTGTTTTTGATTGTGGATATCGGTAGCGGTACCGTACCACTTGACCGTAGTGCCAGCGCCGTCGCAGATGGGGAGGGCTTGGGCCAGGTGCCAGCGGTAGTCACCGTCGTGGTGCCGCAGACGAAGCTCAAAGCAGTAGGGGCGGTTTGTCTGCACCGCCCTATGCCAAATCGCTAGGCAGGGAGCGCGATCGTCGGGATGCAGCAGCGTCAGCCAGGTGCGGCTAGGGTAGAGGTTGGTTTTAGAGATACCGGCGTAGCTATGCAGGGTTTGGTTAGCATAGTTAACGATGCCATTGGGATCGGCGGTCCAAACAATGAGGGGCATGGCATCGGCCAGCTGGCGAAATCGCTGCTCACTGCGCTCTAGGGATGCTTCGGCCTCCTTTTGGGCCGAGATGTCTTGAAAGGCCCCTTGAACCGCCACAATTTCTCCCTGGTCATTGCGTACGGGCTGACCAATGCAGCGCACCCACACCCGGCGCTGGCGGGCGGTGATAATTTGCAGCTCTTCGTTAAAGGGCAGGCCGGTTTCAGCACAGGCGGTATAGGCAGTGGCGATGCGATCGCGGTACTCCGGCGCGTAGAACTCAATGCTCTGGGCTACAGTGAGGGTAAACCCCGGCTCCACCTCGTGGATGCGGCATACCTCCTCAGACCAGCGCACCGTGGGAGCTTGGAGGGGCACCAGCCAGCCGCCTAGGTGACCGACCTCGCTAGCAATTTGCAGCAGAATCTGCTGCAACCTGAGGGCCTCATAGGAGTCGCTAAGCGCCCGCTGGGAGTCGCTGACCTGTTTGATATACCGCAAAATGGCCAGGGTAAGGCCACCGGTTGTAACGATCGCCAGGGCTGCTATCAGCCGAGCGGCAATCAGGTAGAGAAGGTTGATGCTTACCGCGGGGGATGGCGATACAAAAAAGCCCGCCACCGTTAGGCCTAGACTGGCAAGGGTAACCATCACCACCCAGCGATTGCTGCGAGAGCAGCCCGCTGCCGCCACAAACAGCGAGTACAGGCTAGCGTGGCCAAACCCTAGGGGTGTTACGGTATCAGTGGCAAACACCATCGCCAGCCCAGCGAGGGTGAACCCTTTGGCCAAGCGAGGCGAGAGAATGGGAACTAGGTAGGTCATAGCGGTACGGCGAAAAAATATTTCATGCTGAGCCTCCGGTGAGGGCTTGACGAATTTTGTGGGCCAACTCGGCCCGCTGGTAGGGTTTGGGCAGCAATTTTATGTTGGCCTCTGGCCCCTCCTGGTGGATCAAGGCGTTCTCGGTATAGCCAGAGGTGTACAGCACCCGAAGATGGGGTAATAGTAAGTGGGCCGCAGCGGACAGCTCTCGGCCATTCATGTCGCCGGGCATGAGCACGTCGGTAAACAGCAGATCGATCTCAGGTTGCTGTTGCAGCATCTCTAAGGCTATCGGGCCGTTTTCTGCGACTAAGACCCGGTAGCCCAAACTTTCGATCTGCTGCCGGGCGTAGTCTCGCACTAGGGCGTTGTCTTCGACCAGCAAGATCAGCTCTGAGTTACCCTCATAGATGAACGCAGCGGGTTCAGCATTGCCTTCTATGGAAGGTGTTTGGCGATCGCCGCAGCGGGGCAGATAGAGCCGTACGGTGGTGCCTGCCCCTGGCTCGGAGTCAATGGTGACATGGCCGTTAGACTGGCACACAAAACTGTATACCATGCTCAGCCCTAGCCCAGTGCCCTTGTCTTTGTCCTTGGTGGTAAAAAACGGTTCAAACGCTCGACTCAGCAGATCGGTCGCCATGCCTACCCCGGTATCTGACACGGCGATCATGATGTAATCACCGGGGGCTAGGTTGCCCGGGCGATCGCCGCCCTGGGAGGCTATGGAAACCTGGTCCGTAATTAGGGTAAGGCAGCCTACCCTGCCCATGGCATCGCGGGCGTTGATGCACAAATTGAGCAGGGCACTCTCTAGCTGGGTAGCATCCACCAGTGTGGGCCACAGGTGGGCATTGTAGCTACAGTGCACCTCAATCTGCTCACCTAGGGTGCGGCGCAGCAGCCCGTGCATATGGGCAATCAGCTGGTTGACATCTACAGGTTGGGGGGCGAGGGATTGGGGGCTGGCAAAGGAAAGCAGCCGCTGGGTGAGGTCAGCCCCCCGCTGAGCGGCATTGCCAATCATATCGGCCAAAGATTGCAGCTGGGGCTGAGGGCCTAGCTCTTCCACCAACAGCTCAGCGTTGCCCAAAATTACCGTTAGAAGGTTGTTAAAGTCGTGAGCCATGCCGCCAGTTAGCTGACCAATCGCCTCCATTTTTTGGCTTTGCATCAATTGGGCCTCTAAGTTCTTTTGCTCGGTCAGGTTGAGCATGCCGCCAATCATGCGGATTGCCTGCCCCTGGGCATTGCGTATGATATAGCCGCGATTCAGGACATAGGCATAGCTGCCATCTTGGCAGCGAAAGCGATATTCATCTTTCCAGCTAGTGACATTTTCCCCTAGGGCCTTCTGTATTGAGGCCAGCACTCGCGGGCCATCTTCCGGGTGCAGACGGCTGTGCCACCATTCACCTGAGGCATTGAGGTCGGCGTCGCTGTAGCCAAACAGGGTTTTGAAGCTCTCGCCACGCCAGATGGTATTGGCGACAATGTCCCAGTCCCAAATGGCGTCATTGGTGGCTTTAGATACCAGCCGAAACCGTTCTTCGCTGGCCCGCAGGATGGCCTCGGCAGCTTTTGTATCTGTCACATCCATCACCATGCCCGATCGCCGGATGGGGCGACCAGCGGCGTCGTATTCCACGTTGCCCCGTTCGGCCAGCCAGCGAATCTCTCCATTGGGTCGACAAATGCGGTATTCTGTCTCTACAATGCCGTTCGATGCCTCAGCCTGGCGTTGATCAGCCAGTAGTTTGGGGCGATCTTCTGGTAATACCCGCTCCAAGAACTGCTCAAAATTCTCAATTTGATGGTCGGGGGGAAGACCAAAAAGTCGATAGGTACCTATTGACCAAATCAATCGATTTTTGGGTATATCCGTAACCCAGCTCCCCATCTGGCCGATGCGTTCAGCGTTGATCAGCAGGGTGGCTTGTTGGTTCAATCTAGCTTCGGCCTGGCGACGTTCGGCCTCAGCATGGGCCTGGGTGGTGACGTTTTGCAGGGTGCCAAACATATGCAGGGGAGTACCGCTGGGGTCGTAGGTAATCTCGCCCAGCTGGTGTAAATAACACACATTGCTATCGGGACAGATCCAGCGGTGCTCGTAGTCTAGACAGGTGCGTTGGTCAATGGCTTGCTCAAACTGCTGCATGACCATTTCCAGGTCGTCGGGATGCACGTATTGCAAAAAGTCTGCGCAGGTTAGCATCGCCTGCTCGGGCGCAATCCCCGCTGCTTGTTTACAGGCCTCTGACCAATGCAGGCGATCGTTGACGATGTCGTACTCCCAGCTGCCCAGGGCGGCGATCCGCTGGGCAGTTTGCATTTGGTGGTGGCTTTTTTCCAGCGCTGCCTGGTTGGCTATCCGCTCAATCACCAGGGCCAGCAAGGCCGCCACCGACTGCACAAAATAGGTATCGTCTGGTGAAAACTGCTGGGAATGACGAGAGTAGACTTCCAGCACTCCCCAGGGTCTGCCCTGCACGCGGATAGCCACGCTCATGCCGCCGACAATGCCGTAGTCCATGAGCAGAGGCTTTGGACTAAAGCGGGTTTCCTGACGTAGATCATTGACGTATATGGGATCGGGCGATCGCAGCGTCAACCATTCTTGGGAGGCCTGATCGAGCTTTACGGTGACGGGGACTATGCTCTCAGAATGCCAGCCCACTCCGGCCACAAACTGGAGCTGGCTGCCACCCTCGGTCAGTTCTAAAACGGTGCAAAACTCCATGCCTAGCACCGCCGCCACCTGCTCTGAGGCCTGCTGCAAAATCGGCCCTGCCTGCTCGGCCCCCGTGGCCACCAACCCCAGCTGAGCCACCGCCTCCTGCTGACGAATGCGGGTGGTTAAGAGCGCCTCGGCCTGTTGGCGTTCGGCTTCTAGCTGCACCTCTTCGCTAATATCGAGCAGGCTGACTAGCACCAGGCTAGACCCGTTCTGCAAGTCAGGAAATGTGATTTTTACCCAGACGTGTATCAGCTCCCCGGTTACGGTGCGCAGGGACATTTGGTTCTGAAACGTCGGTTTGCCGAGGCAAAAGGCTGTCAACTCTGTCTTAAACCCCGGCAGGGTATCAAGGGTCGAAAACACCGCTTCCAGGGAGCCGAGAATGTCTGCTTTGGTCTGCGCCTTGAAGATGTCTAGGGTGGCCTGGTTGACGTCTAGAATGCGCACCGCCTGCATGGCCAGGGTGACAAACTCGGGATGCTGGTCAATGTAGGTAGCAAAGTCGGTTACCCCCTGGCGCTGGAGATCGCACACCAGGGCAATAACCGCCGACCAATCTTCTTCCCACAGGGAAATCGGCACCTCCTGAAAGATCTTTTGATAGCGCTGGTCTTGCCGGGCTAGGGTGTCTAAAGCGCCCGCGGAAGAATGAGTTGGGGCGATCGTCTGTTGCCTACGGTGGCGCTCAAGGGCGCAGCCCACGGCCCTCCAGATTTCAGCGATCGGGGTTTGCCCTTTAATCAAATAATCTTGAGCCCCAGCCCGCACCGCCTGTAGGCCCAGGGAGGTCTGGGCCAGACTGACCAACACAATCACTGGTAAATCGGGAGCCTGACCCTGGAGATCCTGGAGCGCATCTAGCCCTCCGGTATCTAAGGCCGTAAGATCGAGCACCACGCTATCTACAGGGTGGCCAGCAGCTATATAGACTAGGGCTGCATGCACATGATCTAGGGCAATTATTGCCAGTTTGGTGGCCGTAAGGCCAGGCAAGGATGCCATCTCTGGGGGATTACCAACCCAAAGAATCTGGCTAACTAGTTGTCCAATCATGTGACGCCTTCCATACTTCTCCATAGATATGAGCTACTAGCCCAGCATGCCCCCACGGGGGGGGATAACTAACCCTCTCCCCCATCATCGCAAGCCAGAGCAACTGGAAACGAAACTCGTGAGAACCTTAAAACTGGGCGTCTAGTACTTGCCGCACCTTTTGGGCTAGGGTCGATGGTGTAAAAGGCTTTTGCAAAAAGGCCGTACCAGCCTCTGAAACTCCGTGGTGAATGACGGCATCGGCGGTATAGCCCGAGAGAAATAACACCTTGCAGTCGGGGCGACTCAGGGCCAGGTGTGCGGCCAGTTCGCGGCCTCCCAAGTGGGGCATAACCACATCGGAAATTAGCAGGTGAATGGGGCCTTGCTCTTGCTCGGCCAGATGAAGGGCCTTGCTGCCGTTAGCAGCTTCTAGCACCCGATAGCCGCAGCGCTGCAAAATGGTGATTTCGAGGGCGCGCACGGCGTCTTCGTCTTCGACCACCAAGACGGTTTCAGTGCCATAGGGGAGGGCGCGCGATTGCTCCACCACCCGCTCCTGGGGCATTGGCTCAAGAACCAGCGGTAGGTAGACTTTAAAGGTTGTGCCCTGGCCTACAGTGCTCTCTACCGTAATATAACCATCTGATTGCGCCACAATACCGTGCACCGTCGCCAGTCCCAGGCCAGTGCCTTTGCCCACCGCCTTGGTGGTAAAAAATGGCTCAAACATTTTGGTCTGAGTCGCCGCATCAATGCCGCAGCCGGTATCCTGCGCCGTCAGCCGCACGTAGTCGCCAGGGGACAGGTCGGCTACGGTACGGCAGTAGGCCTCATCTAGAGTCACGGTCTCGGTGGCCAGGGTGAGGGTACCGCCCTGGGGCATGGCATCGCGGGCGTTAATTGCCAGGTTCATCAACACCTGCTCGATCTGGCCGGGGTCGGCCTTGACTTGGCCCAGGGTAGGGCTGAGGTGGGTGGTCAAGATCACATCTTCACCAATTAGGCGGCGGAGCATGGCCTCGGTATGGCTAACTACTGTGTTGAGGTTAAACACCTGGGGCTCTAGCACCTGCTGGCGGCTAAAGGCCAGCAGCTGGCGGGTCAACGTACCGGCCCGTTCGCCCGCTTTGTGAATTTCGCCTAATGTCTCCCCTATGGGGTCGTTGGGAGCTAGGCGGCTCTGCAAAAGCTCGCTGTAGCCCTTGATCACCGTGACCAAGTTGTTAAAGTCGTGGGCAATGCCCCCGGCCAGGCGACCGATCGCCTCCATCTTTTGGGCCTGGCGATATTGCTCTTCGAGCTGCTGCTTTTCGGTCACATTGCGAGCCTGCACTAGGCAAGCGGGGCGGCCCGAAAAGGTTAGCCTGTAGGCGGAAATTTCAACGTTGATAATGTCACCGTTTTTTTTCTGGTGTCGCCAAATGCCCCGCTGCTCCAGCGATGGGCTTGACTGAGCCAGCATCTTTAGTAGGGCGGGCACATCCTCGGGGGGACGCACATCTCGAATGGTCATGGCCAAAAACTCGTCGTAGCTGTAGCCGTACTCAGCGATAGCGGCCTCGTTGACGGCTAGATAGGCCAGGGTTTCGCGATCGTAGACAAACAGTGGATCGGTGACAGCTTGAAAAAGTTGGCGATAGCGAGCTTCGCTGTCGCGCAGGGCGGCCTCAGTACGCTTGCGTCCGGCAATTTCGGCCCCCAGCCGTCGATTAGTCTGCTGTAGGCCCTCGATCTTGTTCTCTAGCTTGCGAAACAGGGTCTCGCTATAATCCTTAAGCTGGGCATTTTCTTCGATCTGCGGTAGGCGCACCGAGAATTGATCCGGGCCTGAGGAAGCCAGCAGGGCCGTAATTGGGGTCATCAAAGCCTCGGGTTCAGCGGGCTTGACCACAAAAGCATCGGCCCCCAGATCAAGGGCCAGGCGCTTATCTTTATCGTCGGTGTAGGTGGCGGTGTAGACCATAAAGGGAATTGCCTTGAGCCGATCATCGGCCTTCCACTGGCGCAGCAGAGTGTAGCCATCCATCACCGGCATCAGCAGGTCGGAGACGATGAGTACAGGGGGCTGTTGCCGAGCTTTGGTGAGGGCTTCGGCTCCGTGGCGGGCTTCTTCGACGGTGTAGCCGTGGCCCTGGAGCAGCATGCGTAGCAGATAAAGATTTTCGGCGTTGTCGTCAACAATCATCACTTGGCTCATGGGGCAACATCTCCCTGGGAGACATCCCCTTGGGCAACAGGCAAAAACCGCTCCACCTCCTCCCCAAACGACTCAGGGTCAATGGGCTTCTCAATGTAGCCTTCGGCTCCAGCAGCGAGGCATTTTTCGCGATCGCCCATCATGGCGTAGGAGGTCACGGCCACAATGGGGATTGATTGGAGCTGCGGGTCGCTCTTTAGGGCCTGGGCTACGGCGTGGCCATCCATGCCGGGCAGCTGAATATCGAGCAAGATCAGGTCGGGGTGTTTGGCGGCGGCCATTTCCAGCCCTTGGGGTCCGGTTTCTGCCTGAAGAATGGTGTACCCTCGCGTCTCCAGCAAAAACTTTACCAGATAGCGGTTTTGGGGGTTGTCTTCAATCAGCAGAATGGTTTTTTTCATAGTCCATTTATTGTCTACAGCGGCAGAATCACAATAAAAGTGCTGCCCTTACCCCAGGTGCTTTCGGCTTTAATCTCGCCCCCCATGAGGCTAATTAGGCGGCTGCAGATGGCTAAGCCCAGGCCTGTGCCTTCATGGTTGCGAGCTAGCCCCGAGTCAATCTGCCGAAAGGGTTGAAACAAGGATGGCAGATCCTCGGCTTTAATGCCCATGCCAGTATCAGAGATTTGCAGGCGCAGGGCCATAGAGCCGGTAGCCGCTGACGGATGGTCTTCAACTAATGCTGCGTTGAGGACAACTTCGCCACAAGCGGTAAATTTAATGGCGTTGCTTAGCAGGTTAAGCAAAATCTGCTCAAATCGGCGCTGGTCAGTGACGGCTTGGCCCAGGTTAAAGGCCACCTCAACGCGCAGGTCTAATGCTTTGGTGTCGGCTTGGGGCTGTACGATCGCCACTACCTTGGCGATCGCCTGTTGCAGGTCAAAGGGCTCACGGGCCACCTCTAGCTGCCCCGCTTCGATTTTTGAAATATCGAGCACGTCGTTGACCAGGGCCAGCAGGTGGCGGGCGCTGGTGCGTACCATGGCGAGCTGTTTGCTCTGCTCGGCGTTGAGCGGCCCGGCTAGCTCCTGCAAAATGATGCCGGTAAAGCCAATGATAGAGTTGAGCGGTGTGCGCAGCTCGTGGCTCATGGTGGCCAGAAAGGCTGACTTGATGCGATCGGCGGCTTCAGCGCGGTGACGCTTCTCGCGCTCGGCCTCAGCTTGCAGACGAGCAGTCATGTCGGTGCCGATGCTGAGAATCTCAACCACGTTGCCATCAGCATCTAGCTCAATGCGGTTTGTCCATGCGACCCAGACGTGCTGGCCATCACATCGAACATTCTCGTTGATGTTCTGCTCAAAGGCGCTGGGGTTGGCGCAGATATCCTCCATCAGCTGTTGCAGGTCACGCCCGCCGCTTTCGGTGGGAGGCACAATGGTATCCATTACATGGCGGCCGATAATTTTTGCGGCGGTATAACCAAAAAAGCGCTGGCCATACTCGTTGAGAAAGGTGATATATCCCTCGGCATTCCAGCGGAGAATAATGCTGTTGGCGTGCTCCACCAGTTCGCGATACTTGCGCTCGCTCTCGGCCAGCTGCGCTTCGGCCCGCCGCCGTTCTGATATATCAATACCCACCCCCACCAGGCACCAGGTATTTTCAAACTGAACCCGCTGCCCAGTAAAAAAATAGGGGGTCGTGGTGCCGTCTTTAGAGACAAAGTCGGCCTCAATGAAAGACTCCCCGTCGGTAAACACTTGCCCAATGCGCTGCTCTAATCTTGCTCGATCGGCATCCGCAAAGAAGTTGAGAGGGTGCATGTGGGCAATCTCGTTGGCGGAGTAGCCAGACACTCGCTCAAAGTTTTGGTTCCAGCGCAGAAAATGTCCCTCGGTGTCGTAGAAGTAGAGAATGCCGGGCATGCTCTCAATCATCATATCGGCAAAGTGCATTTCGTCGCGCAGAGCCTGCTCGGCCTGACGGCGGGCTTCGTCTTGGGCAAAGGCCTTAATAGCGAAGGAGAGATCGCCAGCAGCCTCTGTGAGTAGGGCAACCTCTTTGTCTTGGAAAATATTGGGCTGCGCGGCATAGACGTTGAGAACGCCCACTACCACCTCGTTCAGCCAAATCGGGAAGTGGGCGGACGCCCGAAACTTGCCGTGGGCCATCGCGCCGTGCCAGGCGCTGGTTGCTGGATCGTTGAGAGCATCGTTACAGATGTAGGGCTGATGCGATCGGAGGGCTATAACAGCCAAGCTAACCGACAAATCAGAGGTGGGGTAGTGATTATCCTCGCCAGCCATTAAGTTACCGTCGTCGCCATAGACGGCCATAGGTCTTAGCCCGTCGGTGTCAGAACGGTGCCACCCAATCCACGCCATACAGAAGCCGCCATCATCTACCAACGCCTGGCATACCTTTTGGAAGAGTTTGTCGCGGTCGGCAGTCCAGACAATAGCCTGGTTGATTTGGCTGAGAGCGGCGTAGAGTCGAGACATGCGGGCAATCTCGCGATCGCGCTCCTTCAAAGCAGTAATATCTCGCACAATGGCCGAAGTCCCGAGAATGCTGCCTCGGCTGTCCCTCAGCGGTGATGCCGCAATGGATACGCAAATCAACTGCCCCGCTTTGGTGTGCTGCTGGGTCTCTAATCGCTCAATGCGCTCACCCCGCTGAATCTTATCCAAAACCAGGGTTGCCTCATGCAGCTTGTCTGCTGGATACAGCTGCACCACGGGGGTACCGATGATGTCTGCGGCGGTGTAACCGTATATCCCCTCTGCCCCAGCATTCCAGCTCGTGACAATGCCGTCGATGTCAGTGCTAATGATGGCATCGGACGTCGATTCAACAATTGCCACCATGCGATCGCGGTAGGCCTGGGCTTGGTGGCGATCGTTCAAGTCGCGAATCATTCCCAGCACAGTGCCATCGGGCATGAGGGTAGCAATCACTTCCGCCGCAAACACCGTGCCGTCTTTGCGGCGAAACTGCCACTCGCGGTAGTGATCGCTGCGATTGTAAATTTCGCCCAGAGCTAAATCGATGTGGGAGACCTCGCTCTGCACCACAATATTTGAGGCGTGGAGACCAATAAACTCCTCGTGGCTATAGCCAAACATCTCGCAAGCGCTGGCGTTGGCATTGAGGTGGTAGCCCTCAGCATCAGCTACCACCACGCCTACCTGGACATAATCAAAAAGAGTACGATAACGAGCTTCGCAGGCCTGTAGTTGCTGGGCTAGAGCGGCCATAGACGGCGAGGAGGAGGAGGGCTGCGACATAGGGATAGAATGCCCTTGGAGGTTGTAAATGATATAGAACTGCTGAGCTTACCCTGTCGTAATCAACGATCTTAGCCTTTAGCAACTCTAAGTCCGCTCACTTTTCGGAAGGTTTCTCAGACCCTGACCCCAGTAGGATGTAAATCCTCAACTCCCATCAGCCTCAATTACCTTTTAGGTCTATAAAACTCCCGGTCACCCAGCACGAACTGGGTAGAGCGTAAACTTAAGCCGCCGTTGTTAAGGGCTCATGTTACTCATGTCAGCCTGCCCTTATAGTTTCCAATAGACGGGTAAGGCGTGAGTCAAGGTACTAGGACAAGAAATAACAGAGGGAGCAGAAAGCTAGAGCTAGAGCTAGAGCTAGAGGAAATTTGACAAGATGAAGGAAGAAGAGAGGAGCTAGAAATTATCACACCCCTAGCATCCACGCCTTTATGAACAAGAATACCTGAATTCAAGCTGCACTGCACCCCCATCTGCCCTGGCATAAAGCCCCGCTGGACTTCTTAGCACTTTTCCTAGTGGGCTCGTTTCGAGTGAAAACCGTCAATTTAGATTGCTGCGAAGAAAAAATCATCCGTCCACTAAGCCAGAGTAGGGACAATTTCACCGAACCTCTTTTCAGCCCTGGCAACTGTTGCAGGTTCGTTTCGAGTTCTACCATAGTGCTTTGGGTCAGTTTAATGCCAGTCTTGTAGGTCTATGTGACCCGGTTGACCGTTGGATGCTTGCCTTTAAAGGTAAGGAATTCTGCGAACCGGGTGACTGTTTCCACCGAAACTAACAGGCTGCCTCGCCAGTACTACTCCAGCCAGCCAAAGGTGCACTCTACAGAAATTATATTTGCTGTGATAGGGCGGATAATAGACCAACTGAATCATGATCTGCGCCCGCCGGGCTAGATCCACTAATTGGGCCATGAATTGGGTGTGTCGAGAATGATTCTCCAGGTCATCATCGGCGTTAATCACCCAATGATAAATATGGGGGAAGCGGAATGTGTCAACAAAAATGAGACAGAAACTAAAAACAAATTAGTGTGGAACCGCCTGGCTGTTAGGAGCTGCTATCGGTGGATTGATCCAAACGGCATTGGGCACCACGGGTGGAGTGGGCGGATGATGGACAAAGCGCTCAGGATGGGCGAGATAAGCCGTGTTTAAAACGGCTTGTCGTTGCTGAGTGACGACGTCAGCTTGGCCAGCGCTGGAGACGCACTGAGGTGACGCACTGAGGTATGGAACAGGAGCCACAGCAGCTAGTCAACGCCGAGGGAGCTTCATTAACAGTGGAGCAGGCGATTGAGAACCTGCGCCAGACCGTTGATACGGGACTACGCTACTATG
>NZ_JH976538.1:134808-138280 GCF_000309385.1 Nodosilinea nodulosa PCC 7104 | reverse complement strand
GCTGACGATACAGGGTGGCTCGACTGACGCCTAACGCCAGGCAAGCCGGGGCAACGCCCACGTCGAGCGCCAGGGTCTCAGCAGCACGGTTCAGTCGGGCTCGTCGCAATGGATAGGACTCAGAGAGATCCCCCATTAGCTGCGAAGCTTTTTTTTGGATATCGATGATCAGTTCGGCCTGCTGCATTTTGTGGCGCAGCTGTTGATTCTCTCGGCGCAATTGCGCCAGCTCTTGTTGAACCGGATGCGGAATTGTGGCTTTGCAGCCCCGCTTATTATCGGCCAGCGCTTGCAGTTGCCCCTGTTGTCGCTGGTTGCGCCAGGTACTCAACTGCGATGAGTACAGCCCTTCTCGTCGCAGTAAGGCCCCGATTTGACCCAGCTCAGTGCACCGATCTGCAGCTTGTACCATCTCGAGCTTATAAGCGGCGGTGAATTGACGGCGGACAGGTTTTTCTAGAACTTCGGGATCTAGACGGGCGGCTTTCCCATTGTTTTCAGGATTCAAGAGCTGCGATTGCATAGAGTCTGACATGCGGGATAACCGTTCCTTCTACTCTAATTGGGACTGGCTAAGCTGTCTCATCTATTGTTGTCACAGTGGGCCGCGCCAGCTTGCTGTAGGTCTTCGCCGTTTCGTAGGAAAGCTCTAAATCTTGGGCAATATCTTGCAGCGAATCCCCTAGCTCCCGTCGCGCCAAGATTGTCGCCCAGTTTTCCGCGATCGCCTGAGCCCGCTCGCCCCCTGTACGTCTTCGCTGCTCCCGAAAGATCGTCGTCAATTCTCCTATCCGCTCCGCCAGCAACGCCTGAGACGAAGGTGTTTCCACATTGACCTGTGTCAAATGCCACCCTGCCATCGTCTGCCCCAAACCAAAGGTCGTCTTATGCCCTGTACCGCAATAGGGAGCCAGTCGCCCCAGGGCAAAAAACAAGCGGTAAAAATCAGAGTTCTCCTGAGCCTTGCGATCTAACCCGTAGGTGATCGCCCCCGTAAAGCCCGTCACCGATCCACGCTTGCCCGCCGCCACTTTCACCGTCTGGAGCTGATGCCGCTGAATAATGACGTGCTCGTCAATCCAGTCTAAAAACTCATCTTGAGGGACATCCTGCCCCGAAAACAAGTTCCACCGCCGCAGATAGCTGTGAAATACATTGCGCGGCCAGGGTATTGGCAGGTGGTGGCCCTTCCGTCGAAAGCTCGTCGGACTGCTAAACGTTAGGCTCAACGAACTGCCCTCAATCGAGTCGTTGCCTAGCGCCTTATATGTGGTGGCAGGCAGCGCAATCTGAACCTCTTGCACCGCCAGCGACGTTGTTTTTAGCACAATTTCGGTAGGCAGCTTTTTGAGCCAGGTGGCCAACCCTACCACCGCCGCCTGAGAAAACCCGTTTACTCGCCAGCGATAGACCTGCCCCTGCTTGATTTGCAAATTGCGACTGTGGGCCACAAACTGCCCATCTAACCCCGTGATCGAAAAGGGTTTCTCTGACTCACCATCGTGCAGAGCTGCCGATAGCTCAGGGTCAAAGGCTTGGATTTGCTGCAAAAACCAGGCATGGAGAGCGATCGTGTACTGCGAATACAGCTCGTAGTCCTGCTCCGCTTGCAGCAAAAATTCGATGCCCACCAGCTCGGTGGTTTTCGGCCAGGTAAGTTTCGGTGAGCGCGATCGCGGTGTCATAGTCCACCCCCACAGCATCAATGCCTCAGCATAGCGCCAATCCCCGAAAGGGGATTAAAAGAGGGCAAATAAGCGCTTCTATAACTGTCTATTCCCGTCGCCATTCACACCAAATTCACATCAGACTCCTATCTACTTGACATTTGATAGTTGGGCAAGATTGAGCAAGCGTTGAGGCTCAGCGCTGCCAGTGCCGGGGAGGGCGTGCAGCCTTATCCAAGGGATGCTGTCAGCGAGCAGGAAGATCCTCGCTTAGGGAACCAGCAGTACTCGTCATCTGTTGCCGACCAAGGACGAGCACCTACGGCCTACAACCAGCTGCTCCATCCCTAGTGCGTTGTTCAACTCCTACCCGACATGCAGCGGCGCACAGTGGCCCGCTTTCGGCGGCGCAATGATGCTGATGCCCATTTGAATGCTCTGCGGCGGCTGAGCACCTCAGCTCAGTACACCGTTATGTTTGATCCGGCTCCGTCCAGCTCCTGCTTCGCTTCTAAAGGGCATGGGGAGGTGTTTGCTTGAGCGCTATCGGTAAACGCGTTTGCAGCTGAGTAGCGGCTGTTTCCCTTGGTTTTGGTGCCAGAGTTCTTGGTGCTGCTGCCCAAGGGCGCTGAATGCTGGCATTGATCTATAGCGGGTGGGGAGCTATCTCACCCAACTCCGAGGATGGCTTTGGCGGTCAGGTTCAAGTTGGGAAAGACAGAGGACGTAATAGAGTTGTTGTGAAACAGTGAGTCATTGGTCAGTTGTTGTTAAGAGGGTGGTGATGTTGTGTCCTCGCCCTATGCCGCCTCTAAATAAAAGTTCCATAGCCCGGCAGCGGTGACCATCGAGCGGTCATCAAAGCCCTCAACCCGGTTGCGATAGACCTGATGGGCAATGCCGTAGCGCTTGAGGCCGGCAAACGAATGCTCACACACCACTCGCTGACTGGCTAACGCTCGATTGTCAGCTTTCTGCTCGTCGCTGAGTTGTCCTCCTCGTGGCTTTTTGTGAGGCAATTCGACATTGACCACCTCGTTCTGCAGTCCGAAAAAGCCTAGGTCACCCTGTATCGACACCTCATCGGGTATCCACTGGGCCCACCCTTCCTGGTTCAAGATGCCTTTGTCATTGTGACGGCCCGCATAGGCATGACTGAAGATGAGTATCTTCCGGTCCGGTTCCACCAGCGCCAGATGCGAGCGTGTATGTCGCTTCTTCTTGCCTGAGTAGTCGTCCCGTTGCTTGTCGTTGTCTTTGGCCCGCTGCACGGGCCGTTCAGTGGCGTCAATAATGACTCGCTTGACCTCTGGAAAGGCTTCGACAAACTCGCTCATGCTGCTTAGCTTTCGTTTCGGTAAGGCGAGTTGCTGACCCAAGGCGGCTTCGAGCACGGGCTGTAGGCGATGCATCCAGCGATTGGCCTGCGAACGGTCGAGGTCAAACAGCAGCCCAGCGAGGTCGAACGTGGGATAGCACTTGAAGTAAAACAAGATATAGCTGAATGTCACTGACGTAAGCCCTATCAAGCTACCAGCTTAGCTTTCAGGACTGAGCGGGGTTCCTGCATTCTCGGGAACGGTTTGGGACGACGTTTGACGACTCGGGGTTCTGAACGGTTGGGGCGAAAGGGAACAATCAGCTCTTGCACAGCGCTTAACAAGGCCTGGTAGCCTCGCTGTTGCTGGGATGGAGCGAGATGGAGAAACTCGGGTCGGAAGTGATTAAATTGTTGCCGAGTGCCCTGAAGGGAGAGCCGTAACGCGTCGACCTCAGAGTCGGCAGTCGCCTCCCACATGAGGGTT
>NZ_JH976538.1:47767-134708 GCF_000309385.1 Nodosilinea nodulosa PCC 7104 | reverse complement strand
TTTCCGTTGTAACGCCCTCGTCACTCGCTTTAGTAGGGGTGGGAAAATGGACTCGCTCAGGCGCTTACGCGCTTTACTGTACCCCCGGTATCGGCTGACGGCGGCTCTAAGCCCGCCAGGCTCATCCAGGCCACCACCCGCTTGACCGCATGGCTGAGACTGCCATCGACATCAAGAACTTGGGAGATCCAACTCCACAGCACTACCATTGGGGTGTAGAGCACTTGGCGATAGGCGATGCCTTGTTCGTCCACTACAGCCTGGACTTCGGCTTCCGGTAGAACCTTGGCAAAGGGTAGACCGATACTGTTTTGGTATTTCTCCTTGAGGACATCCGCACGATTCGGCATCATAGAGACATGGTTTTGGGCTTCGACGCTTCGATCTTTACAGATCAAGCGCTTGAAGCCTTTTCTGCTCTCTTATGTCAGTGCCATTCAGATATAGATGAGTTTGTCTTCGACGCTCGCGAGTCGAGGCTTGCGACCCCCGCCCACTGACCGTTCTCTCGGCTGCTGGCTACGACGGGGGATGGGCGCTTTGGCAAGCGCCTGGGCAAATGAGGGTTGGAGCGCTGCAAGGGCCTTGAGATTCAGACCTGTCAACGCCCGCAGCAATCGGTCATCTCGTTTGACTCGCTCTAGATCCAGCATCTGGTCACCATCTCAACACCTGTATGGGTGTAGCTAATTGTCCCCTATTTCACAACAGGTCTAATGCGCTGATCGCCCCGCAGCAGTTGCCGGTCGTAACGCCCCTCTGAGTTCAAAATACAGACGGTCAACGTGGGTTGTTTGGGCCGACCAATGAAGAATTCGCCGCCTAGTCCTTGATAGTCGGCAATCCAGTATTCTGGAATGCCCAGGAGGGCGTAGTCTTCGAATTTTCGGGCGTAGTCGTTTTGCCAGTTGCTACTGACAACCTCTGCCACAAATTTGACGGTGCTGCCGAGGGTGACCACGGGCTGGCTGGCCCACAGCGGCTCTTGGGAAAGGGCGGCGCGATTGAGGACGATCACATCGGGGAGAAACCCGGTCTGGTTGGCCAGGGGTTTGATCAGGCAGCGATGGGGGATGAAGTAATCGGCCCCTTGCTGCACGATGTCGTAATTGAGCCAGCGGGCGATCGCCGCCGCCACTTGCTCATGAGGCCCCGTCGGTTCCAAGTCAAACAGTTCTCCATCAATGAGTTCGTAGCGATTGTCATCGCCATACCGAGCTAGAAAATCCTCAAAGCTCAGGGAAATGGGTTGTAGGGAGCGATCGCTTGCGAGTGCCATGGTTGCTCTAGCTGCCCAGTGGAGTGTTATAGGCGAACGTTAGCTTTGCTCCAGTCTATCGCGATATCTGCCAGACACTTGTCAGCAAGGCATATCCATCAACCCTTCCTCTTTGCGGCTCGAATAGTATGTCTAATCAACTTCGCTAAGGCTCCGGTCAGTGCCCCTTGTCTCCTTGCAGCTCTATAGAAACAACCAGAAACCCTCTGTTTAGAAGGTTTCTGGCGGCTCGGCGTGAGCCTATAAACCACGGGTTTGGCGGCGGATGTACTCAGCTTCGGTATCTTCGCCATCGGTCGGGCCGATATATCCAGGTGTGCAGTCGGTGAGCACATTGCGGAGACGAATGTACTCAGCCACCGAGATTTCTTCCCAGTCCTGGGCAAAAGCTATTAGATAGCTCTCAGACTTAAAGCGATAAGCACTCTCATTCTCATCCCATTCACCTCCATCCGAGTACCAATTTTGAGCAACGGACTCAGCAATCTGCTCCATCTGCTGTCCAGCCTCGCCGTGGGCAAGACAATAATGGGTGTACTCCTGCCCGCCGTTGCGCTCAAAGATGGTGACGAGTAGGTAGGAAGCAGCGATCGGAAAGTTCCCAACAGCAGTCAGGTCAGCGTTGCTAAAGGTTTCGACGAAGCCCTTTGGATTGGTCAAGCCGCTGACGACTTTCGGTAGATCAGCGAACCGTACTTGCGATCGCCCTTTGTTTGTCATCAGCACCACCGCTACCCGCCCGTAAGCGAGACTGCGAACATCGGTGACGCGAACAAATTGGCCAGCCTTCAATAGTTCAGACATAAAATTTCCTCATTCAGCAGGGCTTCGTAGCGAAAGCTCCTCTGAATGAGGAAATGACTGTCTTTACAGGCTGTCTCTCGGTGGCGTTAGACTTAGGCGTGAGGGGCTGAACTGAATGCCACCGGGCATAGAGTGAGGCTACAGCCTCTTGCAGGGCCGATAGGCTATATCTTCAAGGCGTCAGCCTCCTTGAGGAGAAGGTTTGCCGCTTCTAAGCGAGTCATGCTGCGGAGGAAAGGGCAGTTGCTGAGAGCACCGGGTTTATCTCCTGGTAGCCTGAAATTCGTTTCAGGAAACTCATAGCATCCTCGCCATCCTGAGCATTCACTGGCCTCAGATAGAGAGTCTCCAAACCATTTTTGAGCCGCTCTAGGGCGAACTTATCAGTCAACAACTTATCCAATACGGCCTGATTGTAGGCCATCCCAATTGGGGTATCGGAGGCACAGAAATAGTGAATGATGTCACGGTTGTCCAACCCACCCAAAATCCAACGGGCTTCGAGGGCGATCGCTGCCTGCTCCCAGGTGAACTTACATCTTAGATCGCCAAACTTTCGGACTCAAGCCCTAACTTTTCAAACACCCTCTAAGAAAATTTTGGCCGATACAAGAACAAAGTCCTTGCTCAAAACCCGAATTTCTAACTCTTTGGGCACAAACTCGTGAAACTGTGTGCCATCAGTAGGATGTGACTCTAAATCCATTGCTTTAGTAGCCATTTCACCGGTTGATCCTACAAAAAAGAGGTCATCAGCAATCAGATGTGTCTAACTCAGACACATCTGAAGCTAACATTGCGGCGTAAAGTCGCGCTTCGCACTCGCGAATTTGGGTTTCGATTTGTGCACTCATGTTTCTCACCATAATCCTGGCTAAACCGATTGTGTCCCTCATCATCAATTGCTCAAATTACTTGTCTTAACCAACCATCAAGGAAATCCTTCAAGCAGACCTATCTTACTCAGACTGCAAGTGTAACCTCAATGCAAGGCCAGCAAGCGGCAAGCGTCACTGGCCTCACCGAATGGAAAGGTCTACGTTTGCTCAGTTTTACGCTGATGGCGGCGAGCAAAGGGAACTAGCATGGGAACCCGACAACGGTAATCAGCGTATGTCTTGCCATAAACATTCAGCAGGTCGCGCTCTTCAAACTGAATGGCAACCAGAATATAGGCCGTTGTAATCAGCGCAAAGACTAGATGTGTCACAGTCATGGTGGGAGTTGGCCAGAAGGCAAACAGCCAGCCCACATAGAGCGGATGACGCACATACCGGTAAGGCCCCGGCGTAGCGAACTTGAGTTGGGTATATTCCTTACCCTGCAAATAGAGCCAGACCTGCCGTAAACCAAACAGATCAAAGTGATTGATCAAGAAGGTTGTCATCAATACCAGCAACCAGCCAAATGCAAACAAAGCATAGAGAATGGCTACCCCTGAGAAGTTTGTGACATTCCAGATGGAGCCGCCAATGGGTTGCCATAGATAAAACAGTGCAATTAAGCAGAGGCTAGAAAACAAGACATAGGTGCTTCGCTCAACGGATTTAGGCACAAACCGAGTCCACCAGTTCTTAAAGCCCTGGCGAGCCATGACGCTGTGTTGAATGCCGAAGACTCCCAGTAAGGCAGCATCAATAATCAAAGCATTGATCCAAGCAGTCTCGGGCGCTGAGTCGATCGAACGGGGAACTATGAAATTTCCTACAAATCCGCAGGCATATAGAAACGTCAACAAGAAGATCGCATAGCAGACTAAGCCATAGAGAAACACTGCTAGTCGGGCAATCTTGTCTTTTCGAGTCAGCGAGAGAGTTTGTGTTGTCATTGGGTTTATCTCCATTTTGGGTAATTGGTAATTTGCTAAACGCAAGTGAGATAAGAATGAGAACATCCCATTTTTGTGAATATGCTCTGTCATTCCTACGGAAGTGAAAATCTATTTGAGAGCCAGATATCTGAAGTGGATTCCCGCCTGCACGGGAATGACAGACAAGTCATTCAGCAAAGCAATGAATTTGCATATTTGGGATACACTCAATTGGCCAGATAAAGCGAATTGGGTATCTCTGCTATTGGCACCGGCCCAATGCCATCACAGCGGCCGCTAAAACCCAGCTCAAACTCTTCGGCAAAGCGGCGAAATAGGCGAATGTGTTTACTCTCCTCTTCCGCAAAGTGGAGCAACGCCTGCGTGGCGATGATGTCGTTCAAGCCCGTGGTTTTGACCTGGTTGAGCACAGAGGGCACAATGGCCTCTTCCACCGCCCCAAATAGGTGCAGATAGCTGTTGCCGCGAATCTGATCTGCGATTGGATAAGACCGATCGCAACGCGTTAAGCAACGCTCAAGCAATCAACTTAAACTCAACAAACGCAGCATCGCAGATCGCTGGATTTAGACGAACGTGAAGCCAGTTTGTCCTACGGAGGTATCTGCTACCACACCAATAATGTCACCCTTGTAGTAGATGGCAGTGTCAAAAGCTGCACCCCCTGACCATTGTTCATTCCTGAGGGTGTAATCTGAAAAAGCGCCTTTTAACTGGATTTTATCGCCCTGCTGTAGACTAAAATCTACAATTACAGCATGTCCACTCTGATAACCATCAAAAACAGTGTCATAGTTGGTGTAGTGAACATCCGTGGATGTGCCTAAAACAAAAGTGTCAGCTCCTGCACCACCGAAAAGTGCATCATATTCATTCGCCGTGTAGCCATAACCAGCCAAGGTGTCGTTACCATTCAGTCCGTAAAGGTAATCACTGCCAACAGACCCGTACAGAGCATCACTGCCATCTGCACCATACAACGTATCATTTCCATACCCGCCATCCAGATATTTCTGGGCAGTGTCATTGAGGCCGGTTGCGGTTGAGATGCCACCTACTAAGAGGTCATTACCATCGCCGCCAAAGAGGTAATCATTGCCAACGTTACCGTAGAGAGTGTCATTGCCGACATCGCCATAGAGATGGTCATTGCCAGCGTTGCCGTAAAGTCTGTCGTTACCATCGCCGCCATAAAGGTAGTCATTGCCAGCGCCACCATCCAGGTAATCATCGCCAACATTCCCGTAAAGAGTGTCGTTATCGGCATTCCCATAAAGGGTATCGTTGCCATCATCACCCACAAGGTAGTCGATGCCAGCGCCACCATCTAGGTAATCATCGCCACTATTACCGTAAAGAATGTCGTTATCGGCATCCCCATAGAGGGTGTCATAGCCATCCCCACCCACAAGGTAGTCATTGCCAGCATTACCTTGGAGGAAGTCATTACCCGCATCCCCATAGAGGGTGTCATTACCGTTGCCCCCGTAAAGGCTATCATTGCCATTGCCACCCGTGAGGAAGTCATTGCCAGAATATAAGGGCGTACCGCCATCATCGCCGTAGAGGACGTCATTACCCTCCCCACCAGCCAGGTAGTCATTACCCGCAAGCCCATAGACAATGTCATTTCCGGCTCGCGCATCGATCCAATCATCCTTGTTTGTACCCGATAGCCAAGATTTATAGTTGAAGGGCCAGTAGGGACCATTGTAGGTGCCGTTATCGTTGTAGTTTGTGCCGTAGATTGTTGCCATTTGTGTTTTCTCCGTTGATGTATTGTTTGATATTCACTGGTTGGTTCATTCGTTGCAGAATCAGATTGCATGGCAGACCAAGCCTTGGAGAAATGCGGCCAGTCGCACAATCTTTTCTTTTTGGATATGTAGAAGTGTTTATGCCGTCATTTTTTGTCTCCTGAATCTGAGAAAAAAGCTTACAAGGCAGGCGAATTTGATCCAGAGCAATCTACTGTGATGTGATGCGTTGAAACACTTCCACAGCAGTGGTCTGAATGCACTTTCTTTGGCTCTACCAACGTTTCAACCTGGAAAAACCACTCAGGCTTCGCAGTTTTTGGCCGAAACTCTCAAGAGCCATTTTTGTTCTGCTTTATGAGCTTTGCTGGTGGTGGTAATATGAGTAAACTTGTCTGCGGTTTCTCGCAGAGTGAAGGAATGCTACCGCATCTATTTCTCAAAACGTTACCGTTGCTTTTGACACCTTTATAGGAGAAGTCAGTTGTAATAAGGCGAGTTCAAGCAACGGCTTGCTGCTTCGGTGACATTGCCATCAAAGATTCGGGTTGTAAAGGCCGCCCCAATTTCTCTGGCTGCTGTTGGAAAGTAGTCGTAAGCAAATGCTTGAGCATTTTCGAGCGAGTCAAACTCATAAAAGCCACCCAGCGAGTTGTTTTGAACGCCACTCAGCCATGTCTTGCTTCGAAGACCGGGCTGCGCCCGCAAAGTTGGCGTGAGTTCACGCCAGGGAGCTTGATCAAAATGAACCGAAAACTGTACCTCGGTGTAGACAAAAAACTTGCCCATTACTTTGCTCCTGGGTTAGTTGACGCAGGGTTTTCAGTCTGGGGTAGGATGACCCCACCCCAGTTCTGAAACGGTTTTCTATAGGCTGGCAGCAGCAAGAATGCGGCTGTCCACTTCTGCCGTAGTTGGATCAACAATCGTGGCGATTTGTGAAATAAGATCAATGGGGAAATTTCCGCATCGAGCATGCTCTCGAATTAGCTCTTCGCTGGGTGCGATATAGATGCAGTAGAACTTGTCGCCTGCAACGTAACTCTGTACCCATTGAATCTTTGGCCCTAGTTGATCCAGAACATTACAGGAGCGTTGAGCGATCGCTTGCAAATCCGCGTTTGACAGGGTGGCGGCTCCAGGAATGGTCCGCTCAATGATGTATTTAGGCATGGTATTTTCCTATCTTTTTTCAGGTTAATGAGTTGAAGCAATGAAACAAGACTGCCTGTAAGCCCAAGGTTTGCTACAGCCTTTCTTGTTCTGGTATCAAAGTATTCAACGACCTGTCCTAAAATCGTCCGGGAATCGTCCGAAAACTATCCTTGAACGACAGTAGCTTTCCACAGTTGGTCAACGGGCTGATTGATTTTGCGGTAGAGCGATCGCACATCCTCCGCCGTGGTCGCTGCAAACACACAGACAAAGCGAGTGCAATCTGGGTTTGGCATTGACACCAGATGCTGAACGTCAAATTCTCGGTAACATCCTTCTTTATACTCTCGACCCGCTTCATACTTTTGGAGGGTCAGGGGCGGGTCGAAATCGCACTCAACGACGATCAGGGGATGCCCTAAGGCAAACGTCGCGGGATCAAGATCTTGCCAGAGCTCGGTTTGCCACACCTGCTGAAACGGCATTTGCAGATCGTGGCAAGCGGCTGTCACGATTTCTGGATCAGGAGTCTGGAACAGGCAAACGGTGCGATTGGTCTGCATCGACACATAGGAGTAGAGCCAGCGGACACCCCGAGCGGACAGACAATCGTATAGCGATTGATTGTGCTGCATCCAGTCGTCATGGGTCAGGGACTGGGGCAGATTAGGAGAGAAGGTGCGGACTAAAATAGTCACTTTTGATGACGGCTGGAGGAGTGCTTCTACCTCGCTGAGACGCTGTTGAGCCAACGCGCTCAGGGCATAATCCTGAAGCTGCTGCTGCAGTTTCACAAACCTTTGCTGAGACTGCTCGATATGACCCATCTGGTGGCTGGACTCAATGATGACAGCCCAAGCCAGGGCGATCGCGCTGGGGTGCTTGACGCGTTGAGCTAAGGCCAGAGCCATCTCCGCTCGATCGAGCGCCTGTGTCCAATCCTCCTGGGTCAGATCCCACTGAGCGGCAATGGTCTGCACATAGGCCAGCATGCGCAGCGAATCGATGCGCTGAAGCTCCTGACAGGCTTGGTCCAGATTTTCAGCCGCCTGCTTTTCCTGCAATAGATATTGTGCTACCGCATTGAGGGCAGCGGCATGGGCCGTTTCACTTTCCTCCTTCGTCTGCGCGGCGGCATGCAGCAATTCGGTACAGTAGAGCCTTGCGGCCAGTGGGTTGCCGGTTTCTAGCTCCAGCATGACCAGATTTATCAGGCTGGCAAATTCGTACCAGTGATGCTGAGCAATCTGAGCCAGATGCCAGCCCTGACGCAGCAGGTCTTTGGCCTGATCGGTATGGCCCTGAAAACGGCGCACGCACCCCAGCCCAAAGGGAATTTCAATCGAAGAGACGCCCATGCGATCGCGAATGGATTGCGCCTCTAATAGCAACGCCTCGGCCCGAGCCATATCGCGCCCCACTTCCACCAAACAAGCGGCCGTACTGGCCAGGTAATTCATCCTGTCGACAGCACTTTCGCTGCCCTCTGGTTTACCAGCTTGGGGCACAGTGCAGGGGGCTATGGCGATAGGGTTCAACGAATCGCCGAGTGTATTGCCCGGAGCCTCATCCAGCAGGAGCAGTTGTTCATAGAGCTTAGAGATATCGGAGCTCGGACTGACCCCCAGTTCTGCTTGCAGCGTCGTCATGCACTGGTAATAGATGCGCAGGGCACTGGCGCGATCGCCCATCTGAGCATGAAGCCGCATCAGGTGAGCATAGGCAGGCTCATACAATGGGTCGAGTCGCTGTAGCTGCTGGGCATAGCCGACAGCAGACCGGGCATTATCCTGGGAAGTCAGGAGAGTAATGAGGGTATCTAAAGCGGCGATCGCCTGTTGGCGTAGTTGCTCCCGATAGGGCACGATCCAGTCGTCATAACAACTGGGCAGCAAGTCTCCCCGGTAGAGCGCCGCAGCCTGCTTTAGCACCTCAGTTTGGACGATGGGGGAAGCGGTATCAGCCTGGGCAATGGCGCGATTAAACGTTACGACATCACACTGAAAATCCTCTGTTGTGACCCACTGGATGGTTTTTGCGTCAATGCGGAGCCAGCGATCAATCCCGGGAATTGCCTGCTTTAACTCATGCAGTCGTCGCCGCAAATTGGCTTTGGCATCGGCGTCCGTCGCATCGGGCCAGAGGTAAACGGCTATCTGCTGCCGAAATTGGGGCGCGTCCTGGTGCAGCAGCATAAAGGCCAGCAGCGCTTGCAGTCGCTCGGAATTTGCTCCCTGAATGGGTACCCCATCAGCAGCCAGGTAAAACTCTCCCAGTAGCCTGACATGAAGGTTGTCTGACACAGGTACTAAGCCGTTAAGGCAATGCTGAAGCGATCGTACCACGGTTTATATAGCCCGACTTTAGAGTATGTAATCGAGCCTTTAATCGCTGTTTCGGCATATCTCCTAGCGTTTAGCGCGCTCAGAAAAGATAGAGTACGCGATTAAGTCTTAGCAGGTAGATCTCGTAGTCCAATTCCTTCAAGCCCACTGGGCGAAAGCATTCTGCTGGCGTCGAGAATTGTTAGGGAAAGTGCACGAATTTAATCGCACCATCTATTCCCTAACAATTGATCGGCCTATAAAAAAACCACTAGACAAGCTCCTCTCATCTCTGGCGGCATAGAATTTAAACACCTGCATGTTGTTCTTGCTCCAAAAAATGCCCCTGAGAGCTTCTCAGGGGTAGTAGGAAATCCTAAGGGACATAGCCCATCCATATCGAGGTGGTTGATCGTAGGGATATGACTTTTCCTTGGGAGACAATCAGGTGATCTAGAACTGGAATCCCTATTACTTTGCTGGCATCCAAAAGCTGACGGGTGAGCGCCAAGTCTTCTGGGCTAGGTTCGACGCTACCGGAGGGATGGTTATGGGCTACGATACAGCGCGTTCCACATGCTTGCAGCACGGCGGAGAAAATGTCTCTCGGGTTTGCTAGAGTCTCAGTTACCGTCCCCGAGGAGATAGTGCGACAAGAGAGCAACCGATGCCTTACGTCCAAGGACGCTACAGCAAATTTCTCGACGGGTTCCCAAGCGATGTACTGAAAGGCGTTGGCGGCTCGTTCAGGAGTATCCAAAACGTCTCCGATCTGAAGTTCCTCCAGATAAAGCTGCCGCCCCAGTTCTAAGGCGGCTTGTAGCTTATGGAGGCGTTTCGCCGTCAAACTAGGCATGCATCCAGACTGGATAGCCATTCGCAAACGGGCTTGGATATTCTGAGGCGTCGCCTTCTCCTCGGGGGACAGTAACGTAGCGATCGCCTGCTCTCCAGCCTTGGGGCAGCTTAAAATCTCACCAATCAAAGTAGAGAAGGTTGTAGTCTCTTGCGTGGCTGGATAGCGTGGGGCAACAACGTGTTTTACAGAGTTCATAGCGTTGCTCAATAGAGTTCGGCTATTCAGGGCGTAAGCAAAAAGAACCTTGCCTCTTGGCGGAGACCAGATTAGGATCACAATTGGCTCCAAAAGAAATAGCCTGGTTTTGAGAAAACTTGCAGGCCGATTTGAGATCTAGTGGCTGAGAGATAACCTGCTGGGCAAATTTCATACACACTGAAACCCTTGCTAGCGGGGAGGTTCAGCGGTTTCCATGAGTTCCCTTCGCCCCAGGCGGCTTCAGCTTAAACAATCCTGTCGCGGGCGCTGCAAGGAGGGCTATGGCTTCAGCCACCTTGGCGATTTACTACCGCTTGGCCTGGCCTGTGGGTAGCGCAGGGTGCGCTCATTAGTCAGCCAGAGACCACCAAAATCAGAAAAACGTTTTTCTGATTTTGGTTCAAATTCATAAATCATCGATACATTAGATGCATTCGAAGCCAACTTATCCTTTAGTGCAGCTCATATCACTGCGTTCTGTATGGCAGTCATTACAATTGCCTCCCATAAGGGAGGGGTAGGCAAGAGCACTCTAGCCTTCCATTTGGCAGCAGTGCTGTCTTTCCTAGACGACTCAGAAGGGCAGGTTCTTGTCATTGATGGAGATGAAAATCGTTCTGTTCTCGGTTGGGCTAGCAAGAACGAGACAGACAGCTTGCCCTTCAAGGTGGTCACTCTTGCAACTCAGGCAAAGTGGTTCCAGGCTGGAAACCGAGCCACCCATATCATTGTTGACACTCAGGCCAGGCCTTCTAGAGACGACCTGCGGGAAATCATCGGTGATTCAGATTTATTGATTATTCCAACCCCAGCACAATCCCTCAGCATAGATACACTTCCTCTTTTTCTTGCCGACTTGAGAGCCCTAGGAGTTACTACTCCCTATACCTTTCTGCTGACGCTTGTGGACTCTCGAACTAAGGACGCTGTAGCAGCTAGAGAGTACTTGAGGAGCATGAACGTGCCTTTGCTTGATGGGCAGATTCGGTTATTTAACGCGTTTCAGAAGGCAGCAGACCAGGGTGTGCTTGTGCGCGATGCCCGTGCAGAGAATGGAAAGCGAGACAGAAATGCAGGTGTCGCCTGGAATGACTGCATGGGTGTCGGCAAAGAAGTTTGGGAAATTATTGAGCAGATGAAGGAGGAGCCAAATGGCTAAATTTTCTAAATCCGGGTGGAACAACGCAAAGATTGCATCGGTAGCCGATACGATGCAGCAACCCTCTACTGAGGGGAATTCCAGGCGTGAGGTTCGCATTGCCAGAATTAGAAAAGGGCGGATGCAGCCTCGTAGCCATACGACAGAGGACCATGTTCAGCAGCTTGTTGCCTCTTTTACTGAGCATGGCTTTACGGGTTCCGTCCCCGTCATCGAGGTATCCGATGATCCAGATTACGACTATGAGTTTGTGGGCGGACATACTACCGCAGAAGCATTGCTGCGCATGGGCAAGTCCACTATCGCTGTAGAGGTACAGCAGATAGAAAGCGACCTAAGGCTGGCAGAATTCTCCTATCAGCACAACGCTGCTTCTAGGCCGTTAAATGCTCTGGATGATACCAATGGCATTATCACCATCGTCCAGGAACACTTTCTAGAGGTCTTTAAGTATCGGCCTAGCGTAGATGAGCTATCGAAGCTGTTTTCACAAATCAGAAGAAAAGTCGCTAAAGTTGATCGCGAAAAAGTCGCTGCTATAGAAGAGGTATGGGAGCGCAACCAACTCCCACTAACCATCGCGTCTTTTTCTGCCTCTAGAATTCCTCTGCTTTCTCTATCAGAGGAACTAAAGGAAGCCGTTACGAACGAGGCGGTCTCACCCAACATCGCGATTGAGATCGGTAAGATCCAGGGCTCCGAGAAGAGGAAACAGCTTTTAGAAACAGCGATCGCCGAGGAGATGACCGTTTTAGAGATCAAAGAAGCGGTTAAGACAGTTTCCAATGAAGTGGCAGTCAACCGTGAAAAGCCTAGATCCTCTAGCCCAATACCTAAATGGAGAGAGACTTACCAAGCACTAGGAAAGCGGCTCCGAAAGATAAACTTTGAGGAGCTACCTACCGAGAAGCAAACGGCACTGCTGGAAGCTCTCCAGAAGGTTCAGCAATTAAGTGACGAAATACTGGCATGAGCTGATGCCTTGTGAGCAGGACGAAGCCGATGTCTGTGACAACAGACGGGCGAGCAGTGGCGGGAGATATTGAGCATCTTACGTGTTAGGGAATATAATGGGGCCTAAGCGACCTGTAGCGTTCCCTAACACTTTATTCGTCTATGAAAAGCCCAGTAGACAACCTCATCCCAACCCTAGCCACCTGGGACTTGAGCGACCTACATGACCTCAAAGCCGCTTTGATTGGCCTGATTGAAGCGATGGAGTCTCCGGCACAAGGAGTCGATGACCCCACTGCCGTTGATCACGAAATTTCGTCAGGAGAGGGAGGCCGAAAACCTGCAAAAGGCCATATTGAGACGAAATATATCCCTCGTGGGAATAAAAGACATGGGCCTTACCTCTATTTGCGCTACTGGCAAGGGGGAAAACTGAGGTCAAAGTACTTAGGAAAGCCCAGCAGCTAAGTAGGTTGGTTGAAAATTGTCGCCATTTCGGAAGAATCCCCAAACACCAGGAGATGAGAACTATAAAAATAGTGATCGCTAGCTTCCAGCTTGAAGCCGCCCAATAATAGGCTGAGCCAAAGCTGCACTAGAGGCCATCCTAACTGCTGGTGCAGCTGGAGAAGTTCTATCGGTTCGGGATGCTGGGCAAACCATCGGCTAATCTCTGCAATCCAAACTTGGATATTCTCTTCATGGGCAACGGCAAGTGCCTCTGCTTTTTGTGCTTCTAGTTCCACTTGGTCGAGCATCTTCAGCAGATTAGCTTTAGGGACTTCTCTTACAACAGTCTCTTCCGATGTCTTAGTCGTTGATGTCTTTTTCCGAGGACGCCGCTGCACAGGAGCAGTCAATTCAGAGAGGTCTACCTGCTGCGTCTGCCTTACCAAACCCTGCAACCAGTCACCTGTCATTGCCGGATCCTGGGGGTCATACCTATTCTCCCAGTCTTCTAATAGCCAATGAGCTTTAGCCTGATGCAGTTCGGCTAGGTGATCAATGACCCGGCTGCTCAGCTTAAGTCGGTCTTGAACGGAAAGGCCTGTGAACGCCGGTTCGAGCTGCTGCCATAGTGCGTGGAGGTCAGCGACTGCGGGCGATTCGGCGGCATCTTCAAAGATATCCTCTAGTTCTAGCTCTAGTTGTCTGAAGTCCATTCGCTACCCTCCATAACCTCAGCAGGCCTGAGGGGACAGTTTTTGATCGGGCATTCTGTCGGTTCTAACCGAATTTCTGGCTCAAACTTAGTGATTCCATATCGCTCGCGCAGCGTTTTTATCACATCTGTCAGATACGTTTGAATCTTCTGATTCCGCATACCGGCACAATGTATGGGGTCAACTTCCAGAACTCGCTGGTTACCCTGCCACACAGAAATCGAAATAGCGTGGAGAGGGGCATCCTGGCGCTTTTGGCGATAGAGGTATAGGTAGGCAACGGGTTTGTGCGTAATCGGCACCGTTAGCCTCTCTGGCGCAGATGCTTCCTGCTTTTGCTGCGTCTCCTGGCTGTATAGGCTACGCCGGGAGGCGTTGTTGTCACGCCGATTCCGATAGTGCGATCGCCGCCGATGACAGCGGTTTTCATCCCAGCAGTTATCCCCTTCTGTTCCATGCATTTGACGCGCTTCAGTCACAGAAAGCTGGGCGCACTCTAAGCATTTGGGATCAATTCGTCTAGGCACAGAGCTTAGTCAACACAGCGGAACTCCAGATAGGGCTTACTTTACCATAGACCGAGAAATATAGTGTAATTCGTAGTGTAATTTAGAGGCTCTACATGGACCACTCTCTACCCCGACCTTAAAGAGTGCGAGGTTTTGTGCGTTTTATAGCCCTGAGCTGCTTCCTCCTTCCGCAGGAAGTAGCGCTCGGGGGCTCCACACTTGCGAGGGAAGATTCCTACTCCCGTGCCCACTTCTAATTTGAGGCTGGGGAGTCTGATTACACTACGATTTACACAACAAAAGTCTAGCTAGCGGCCAGCCACCACCGAAAGCGACATTTCGACCCGTGAGCTGTACCCCGCCCTAAAATGGCGAGGTACAGCTCACACCTCTTCTATCGAGTCAAAGCGCAATCCACTCGATCCTTCGCCGCGCCCGACGGTTTTGCGGCGACCGACCCAAAGGTGGGTTGACCCATCCATCCAGCGGGCGAGGTGATAGCCTCGGGTAACGCGGATGCTCTCCCTGGGCACTTCCTCTTCGTACAGGGTTAGCCCAGGGGAGTCTGGGAGATCGGGGTTCAGAATGGTTCCCCGGGCTTGAACGAGTTCTGCAGCGCCGTCGGCCTTGAGAACGGCACCGCGTTTGAGGCGCAGCCCGTCGTTAGCCTGCACTGGGAGCAGCGGTATCCAGTAGTTGGGCACCGGGCTGGCCAAACGATACTGCAAGATTCCCTCGGAGGGGTTGGCGGCGGCTAGCTCGATGGAGGACTGCTCTAACCGATTCAGGGGCCGCTCCGTTGCGCTCTCAACGATTTGCTCTACGCCCCAGGCCATGTTGGCCATTTCGTCGCGCAGAAACAGCACGTCCTCGATGGGTTTGCCCGCGACGCTGTTGACCAGGGCCGGGGCCAGGAAGAAGGGGTTGGCATCGGCGATCGCCTCTGTCTGACCCGGCTTTGGCCGCGCCGAGAGCTGGAACATCCGCCACGCCGCTGGTGGCCCCCCTAGATCGCTGGCGGCACGAATGAGGGTGCGATCGCCAAAGGTGTTGGTAATCACCAGCGAATCGGTGCGGCACAGCGACCCGACCGGCAGTTCGATCGGAATCACAAACCAGTCGTTGCCGTAGGTGAGGGCGAATTCTATCAGCAGCAGGCGGGCCAGATCCTCTGGCGCGGCGCTGACGGCCCCAAAATCCACCTGGGCATCTTCAAATTCCCAGAAGCGAGGGGAGGGCATCCCCCGATAGGAGATCGGGGCCGGAATGGTGGTGCAGGCCATCGGCTGACCGCCGGGGTCATCGCCTGCGCCCAGGGAGGCCCCTGGATTGAGGGCGAAGTCGTACCAATCGGTGCGCCCGCTGAAGTATTCCTCGGCGGTGAGCACCTGCTCGCCACTGGCCAGGCGCGCTGCCAGCGAAAAGCCGTACTCCATGCGTTCTGGCAACCAGGCCGGATTGGCGGACTGGGGTTCACTAAACAAGGTTTCGTACCACCGGAGCCATTGGGCGGATGTGGCCAGCACCCCTGCCACATCCGCTGGGGCGATTTGCAGGTTCGGCGGTAGCTGTGAGGATCTTTGGGCCTCAGCCAGGGCGACATAGAGCTTGCGCCCATCGGGGACGCGGGCCATGACCAGATCGAGAAAGCTCAGGCTGTCGCGATCGAGGTGCTGGCGCTCCGTCGCCGTCAGTGGGGTAAAGGCGTAGCTGCGGGTGAAGGCGTCGCGATAGCGCTTGGAGAGGGTTTGGCGATCGAGCAGGCGCAAAAACTGCTGCCCTGCTTCGGTGGCCAAGTGCAGCTTAGCGGCTGTTGCTTCCTGGGTTTCCTGGGGTCGAACGCGTTCCCGCTCAACCTGAGTCTCGATCGCGATGGTGCTGCTGTCGTAAGGTTGCCCTGGGGCGATCGCCTGGGCCGCTAAGGCACCGGGATAGTAGCGCGTGCAGCGGGCCGCTTCTCCCTGCCAGTGGGCGGCGGCGGGCGAACCATTGTCTTCGCCCTGAAATTCACCGATTTGCCACTGCCGCGTCATCAGCCAAAGCGGGTCGTAAACCCTGGCTTGCAGGCCAAGGGTCATATCGGCGCTGCGGATCTGGGGTTCTAGCCGCATCCAGGTGGTAATTGACGACGCGGCTATGCTCTGTGGCGGTGGCGGTGTTTGGGGACCAGTGAGCATGACGCTAACGGCATTGGTGCCCTCGATCACATCATGCTCACCGGGGGGAGCCCCTGGCGGAAGATATTGCACCGATGCAGAAACAGATATTTGCATCGGCGTTCCCCCGATCGCATTGCTGGGAACCGCACCTGTGCACTGCCATCTGACACCGTTGACGGTTGCCGCTTGGGCGGCTTGGCCTGCACCGAATTGAACGCTAATTCGGGTAATGCGCTGAAACGTGCCCCCCCGCAAGGCGATAGTGCCTGTAGCGACAATAGTCTCGGCAACTGCATCATTTGCCTGGGGGGTGTTGATATTGACGAATAGTTCTGCCATGGTACTCCTTCCTAGTCGCTGTAAAACGAGACCATTGATAACTGATTTGAGCTATTTAAGTGATGAGAAATCTGTAGCTATGGTTGACTCTGGTGCGGAAACCACGCCGCCTTTGTCGTTGGCGGCAAAGTACAGGGCAGGGAGATAGTGGCCCAGATCCCCCAGGGCCTCTGGGTCAACGGCGCGCAGTCGCGCCAGGTCGAGCGTTTCAAGCAAAACCTGCTGGAGTGAGCCCACCGTCCAGGGCTGAGTCAGATCGGGCGGCACCGCCAGCAGAATGGACTGGGGCGGCGTCGCGTCAGGCTGGTCGTACTGAAAGACCAGGCCGGTGGTTTCGGTTTCGTTGGGCACCACTTCCACCCATTCATCAATCAGCAAGCCGGTGAGGGGCTGGGTTAGGTCGAGCGGGCTGGCCCCCTGCACAATCAGCGAAAATCGGCTGGTGGAGAGCGGTTGCGCTGGCAGCTTAGGCAGGCCCACCCAGCGATCGCGGGGCTGGTAGGGCAGCTGGGCGATCGCCAGGTTGAGCGTTTCGCCGGTGCCCACCGCTTCGGCGTAGAGCAGGGCGATGTTGAGTCGAGCCAGGCCATCGCGCACCCGCGCGGCCCGCTGAAACCAGGTGACGACGGCTAGGGGGTCGTTAGCCTGAATGGCGGGGCTATCGGCCAGAGCCTGGGCTAATTCTGCCGCATTGTCTGGGGTAAAGCGGGGCAGGGCGACAAAGGCGGGGCCAAAGGTGATGCGCAGGCGACTGATCTGGTGATCCCGCTGCTCGGTGGGGGAGGCGATCGCCGCTGGAGAACTGGTTTGCAGGGCCGCTAGCTGGGTCAGGCGCTGGGCCAGGGCGTTGACGATGGCCTGGGCCTGGCCCAGCAGCAGGTCGCGATCGGTGGGGGTTTCGCCTACTGCTGAGAGCGGTATAGCGCCTGCAATGCTGAAATATCCGGCCCGCAGAATGGCGGCGCGCAGGGCTTCGAGGCTGGCGATCGCGGGGGTTTTCAGCAGGCCTTTGAGATCAGACTGGAGCCGAAACAGAGCCTGTTCGCCCTTTTGGGCGCGGCTTTCCAGCTCGGTCATATCCACGGCGATGGCGGGATTCTGCCCCGGCACCGCCAGATCGCTGGCATCAACCCCCCGCGCCCCCGTGATCAGCTGCCGCGCCCGGCGTCGCAGCTCGTTAAATTCGCCGTAGCTGAGATCCGCTGGCCCCCAGTCCGCCGGACGCTGGGGATTGATGCGCAGGGCCGCATCGGCTGAAAACCCCTCGGGCCTGCGCCGAATTTCGTAGAGGATGCGCTGCTCCAGCTCCGAGGGCTGCGCGTCGTGGCTGCCCTCGTCGGCATAAAGGCAGTCAATGGCGGTGATCGGCAGGCTGCCCAACCGCACCTCCTGGGTTTCTAACGCCTCCCCCGTGGCTGGGTCAAAGCGCTCCACTCGGCAGCGCACCCGGCCCGCATTGCCGAGCAGTTTGGCCGCCCAGGTGTTGAGCTGCAAGTCGGCCCCGGCGCGGGGCGATACGGCGGGGTTCATCCAGCCGGGGGCTCCGGTCGGCGGGCCGCTGAACAGCGTGACCAGGCGATAGGTCAGGGCGGTGCCCGTGCGGGGCGTTTGCAGCACATCTAGCTCTGGCGGCGGCGTTTCACCCCGGGCGATCGCCTCCAGGGTGCTGGCGGTGCGCAGCGGGTTGCCCTGCACCGCCTGGTGCACGCTCTCGGCCAGCAGGGCATCACTGACGGCATCTACGGCGTCGGCCAAGCGATCTAGCTCCAGGGGCAGCGCCGTTTGCCCCCGCTGAAACTGAGCCGAATCTGGCGGCTTGGCCAGCGAGGTGAATAGGGCGGGTAGATAGCGATTCTTTTGCCACCGACGCTGTAGGGCTAGGCCATCGACAACGGTGTTGGCGGCGATCGCCGCTACGGGCTGGGCGCTCTGCTCAAGCTTTTTGGCCACCAGGGGCGCGATCTCGCGAAAGTAGGGAATGAACTCCCCCAGCCCAGCCCCCTGCAATCGGCGCTCAAATCGATAGCCCAGCAGCGCTCCCAGCGGCTGCCCCTGACGCACCCCGTCGAGCAGCCAGTTGGCCAGCCGCACCCGCTCCGACGACAGATCGATCGCCAGCAAATCGGCATCTGCGGCGCTGGCGTGGGTCAGGTGGCCGCTGCGCAGTACCGCCACCGTCGCCGCCTGATCCAGAGACGGGGTGTGGGTAAAGCCCGGATTGGCGATCGCCTCATGCAAAGGGGCCGACTCTCCCGGTGGCGGTGTCTCTAGCACCGCTGAGGACTTGGGTTTGAGGTTGGTGACCCAGCCGTAGCCGCCGAGGAGAAGTCCGGTGGGGCTGGCCTGACGCAGCTCGCTTAGCCGTCGGGTGGCGAAGGAGGTGATCCAGGCATCGAGGCGATGGGAGCAGAGATCGAGGCTGCCCGCCAGCTGCCGCTCCAGGGTTGCCGTACTCAGGCCCTTCAGGTGGGTCAAGCTCTGGCGCAGCTCCAGCAGGGGGGCCACCTTCGCGGCCAGACTGGGATCGGTCGGCGGGGCTGACAGGGTGAGCAGGTACCGCCCCAGGGAATCGGTGGTAACGCCGGTCAGGGGCTGATTCAACAAGTCCCACGGGGTCGCCGTGGCGATCGGCAGGCCGGTGAAGCTAGGGGGGCCGATCAGCTCTTGCTCCCAGCGCAGCCCCCAGTGGTTGGGCGACTGGCCGTCGGGGACAAGGAGGGCAACGGCGGTTGTCCAGCACAGCTGTAACAGGCTGTGGCGCAGCAGGGCGTAGAGCAGACTTTTGGGCTTTGGCTCAGGGAATGTCTCGCCGCGCAGGGTGTCGAGATCCGCCGCATTCAGCAGCAGGTCGATGTAGTTGGGGCTGAGCGCTGCTGCCTCTGACACCGCCTCTGGCTGAACCATGGGGGCGTCGAGCGGTCGGTGCCAGCCCGAAAACGTCGTTTCGGCCAGGCGAGGACTGTGCCCATTCAGCCCCAGATCCTGGAGGATGGGGCGGGTCATGCCCTGCTGTTTGTCCCACCAGGCCTGAACATTGCCCGGCTGGAGAGAGGCCCACAGCCGTTCTAGATAGGTGCGCCCGACCAGGTGACGGAGGTGGTAGCTAGAGGAGATCGCCTCCATGGTAAAAATGTCGGCAAAATCTTGATCGGGGTTTTGACTGCGACCGACGCGGGGCACCTGATCTAGGATTTTGTGCCAGAGGCCGCGCAGTTTGATCAGCAGATCTTTCAGGGCCACCTCTGGGCCGATCGCGCGATCGCCGGGCTGACTCGCCCTCGGTTTCCAGCCGTTCAGCGAGGTGACGGGCAAAATACCGTAGGGTTGTTTACCCACGCGCAGGGCGGGCAGGGGGCCACCCGCGCGGACGTATTCGACAAAATGCTGCTGCACCCAGGCGATGTCATCGGCGGTCAGCCCAGTGCGGTTTAGGGCGCTGGGGCCGAGCATCTGGGTGAGAAAGTAGCCGCCCGTGGCGGGCCACAGGGCGCGGTTCATGTGGCGGGCATCGCTCTGTTCCCCCAAGTTGGCATAGGCGAGGTGGGTGAAGGGGGTAGCTTCGCTTTGGCCAAGCCCCAGCGCGGTGGCCAATACCTCGGCATTGGCGCGATCGCCCGGTGGCTCGGTCGCGGGATCGCGATCGGCCAGCCCCCCCTCGGCCTGACCAGCGGAACTATAGCCAGCGGGAGCCTCCGGCGTGTTGTTAGACGGCGTGCCCAACGGCACAAAGCTGAGGCCGTCGCTGTAGCGGTGGGCGTTGAGCAGATCGACCAGCGGCGCGGTTCCGTCCGCCATCCCCGGATCTGGCCCCGTCTGGGTACCAAAGACCAGCAGAATGTCGAATCCCTGAGCCTGCTTGGGGTCGAGCCTCACCCGCAGGCCCATGCCTACCTTTTCAGCCTCCTCAAAATCGACCATCCATTTCATCCCGGCATCAATTCCCAGGGCTGCTGATGGCAGCGATGGCGCTGTCTCCTCAAAGGCGCTGGGGTCTGGCCCCACGGCCAGGGTGGCGGCAATGGGGTTGCCTGTGGCCTGGACGATCAGCTGGCCACGGGCGTAGCCGCACAGGTGCCAGCGATCGGGCAAGGCGCGCGCCAGGGGTGCCCGCGTCCAGTCGTTTACTTTGGTGGGCGGGGCCGGAAAACGGATCGGTTGGGGCAGCGGCTGCTCGTTGGCCACAGGCACGGCGGGGCGATCCTGAGGATTGAGCGGCGTCAGGGCCTGGGCGACCCAGGCGGCGCGGCGGGGGTCAAAGCGATCGCTCAACTGCTGCCAGGCCAGCTGCTGAGCGTTTTGATCATTTCCGGCCCGCCAGGTTTGGGCCCAGAAATGCTGGCCCCAGGTCAGCTCGGCGGCGGTGAGGGCGGGCTCATGGCTGTCCAGATGCACTTTGTCGGGGTAGACACGCACGCGCAGGTCAGCGCCTCCCCCTGGCAGCGGCGAAAACCGGGTTTCTAGCCGCACCGGAAACATCGCGATGGGCTGGGGCGGGCCGGAGGCCAGAGGGCTGAGCAGATCCGGGGTGAGCGGCACCGTGGGAAGCGTGAAGTTGGGGGTCGAGAACGGCATGGTTTGATCTCAGGGCGGGGGCGTCAGGAAGGGGCAAAAGGGAACAGGGGAGCGCAGCCGGAAAAGGCCAGCTATCCCATCGGTCGAATTAGTTCCGACGCGTGAACCGCCACGCGTACGGGTCGCTGCTTGGTGATGTAGGCCATGTGGGCAGCGTTGCGTCCCCAGAGGCCTTTGGCGACGGCGGGCTGGAGCTGAACCGCGCCGACCGCGACATGGGAAAGCTGCTCCAGCGCCGCCGCATCGGGCGCGAGGTGAGCCCAGCTGAGATCGTCCCAGGTGGCTAGGGCGGGTATGTCCGCTGCGCCATCGGTGGTAAAAGAGGCCATATCTAGGCCAAAGCGAGGCTCGCTCGGCTGCTGCTGGAGGACGATGTACCAGCCCAGATTGGCCAGCATTTCCGCCGGGGTCAGGTCAAACCCGATAAAGGTCACGTCGGGTTCGAGGGTGCCGCGAAACAACGGCTGAGCGGTCTGGGCCGGATCGGTGGAGAGGCCTTTATCGGCCCCGTTGGCGACAGCTTTGACGGCATAGATCACCGTATTTGGGTATCGCCGCAGGAGTTCGCTGCGAATCAGCAGTACCAGCTTGCTGCGGCTGGCGGCGAGGGAATTTTCCCCCAGGGCGCGATCGCCCCACTGGTGAATCGGCGAAATGTCGGCAGGGGCATTGGGCAGAGGCGTATCCCAGAAGCGCCGAAAATAGGTGCCGCGCTGATCGCTGGGGTAGCCGCGCCAGAGCAGCTCACGGCCCATCTCTAGGTTGAGACCGACCATAAATGCCTCAATGAATTTGGGATTGGTTTGCAGCAGCTGCACCGTATTCGGCGGCACCTGCTCCAGGCCAGCAAACAGATAGGCCTGGGAAAGATCGCCCAGGGCCTTAGCCATCGCCTGGGGAAAGCTCGGCGCATCCATAATCGGATCGAGGGGATCGCCGACTGGCTGGCCGCTGGCTGCGGTCATGGCCGTGGTGGTGGCGGCGGTGAAGTGGGTGAACACCGCCCTTGGGATGGTCAGCTCAGGGTTGAGGCTATCTAGGGCAGACCGCTGCACATCGGTAGGGGCGATCGCAGCGACGTGATGCGACCTAGCCTGCGGCACCGTGAATGCATGTTGCAGGTAGGTTTGGTGCGCCCTGGCTGCCGCGTAGAACTCCGCAGAGGTAGCTGAGGTGGGCGATCGCCCGCCCAGGTCGGTCAGGGCAGCCAGCCGAAACAGGTCATGCATTTGCACGTCACTGGCGCGGACGCGTTCCCAGTGGGGATTTGCGCCCTCGACCCACTGATACCCGCCGTGGTTAGGTAAGCGATCGGACACGGTATCTATGGTCACCGCGCCGCGACTGAGCGACACAATCTTGCCCGCTCGCCCCCAGGAGGCCGCCCCATCGACCAGGGTAAACGCCATACCATCCACGGTTTTGCCCACTAGCCCCACCGCTTGGGCAGGCACCTCCAGGCGCGCCCAGCCACCCACCACCGGAAATCCCGCCATCCGCCGCCGGTTGTCGGTGCCTTCTACCCCCCAGCCAGTCGCGTCGGGGCCGATCGCCCGCCAGTAGGCGCGGTGATTCCAGCCCATGTCGCTGTGCCACTGCAGCATGATCTGGCTCGGCGTACTGGTCAAGTCGATCCAAATGTAGGCGAAGAGTCGGTCGCCAGGGCTAATCTCAAGGGTGTCGGTGGCGTTGTCAAAATAGTGCTGGCGCAGCCCC
Organism: Nodosilinea nodulosa PCC 7104; assembly: GCF_000309385.1. Lineage (GTDB taxonomy): Bacteria > Cyanobacteriota > Cyanobacteriia > Phormidesmidales > Phormidesmidaceae > Nodosilinea > Nodosilinea nodulosa. Next base: position 111,930 of record NZ_JH976538.1, on the reverse strand, counting down.
ACAACAGGTTTGGAATGGTGAATGCGCGCCCCGCTAAATGGCGTGGGCGTAGTCGCGACCCACTGCCAGGTGTCACCGCCATCGGCGGCCAGGGTGGCCCCGGCAGGGGTGTTGTCATCCATCCAGGTAATCTCCCCGGCCCCGTTAGGCTGGCGCACAATTCCCTGGGTCAGGGGCTGGTTGACCGCCGCGATCGCCGCCGGGGTAAACCCGATCTGCCTGCCGCCCGCCTGGGTCAAGGGCCGATTGATTGGGCCGCGCGGTCTAGCCAGGCGACGCAGGGGCGCTGAAACGACGCTGGTTGAGCCGACCGATGCGGTCAGCTGCTGGGCTAGCCGCATGGTCGCCCCAGAGCCATTGGGCAACTGATTGGCTCCTCGCGACTCCACCAGCAACTGCGCCTGGGCCGGGGCGACGATCTTGAGCAAGGTTTCTGCCGAAAATCGGCTAAAGCTTTGGTAATAAACCGTGTTGACCGCGCGGCTGAGCTGGGCCTGACGCAGGCGCTGGTTAACCTGCTGAATGTCGCCAAGCTGCTCCCAGGCGGCGCTCATCAACGCTTCCTGCTGGGTCTGCACAATGCGGGTGCCCAGGGCCGCCGCGCTGCGGTAGCGCGGGTCCAGATTTAGCTCATCCAGCCACGGGGTCGGCGCGGGGGCCGAGCTGAGGCTAACGGTATGCCTCGCGGCTGGCCAGCTGCCGTAAATCGGCGGTGCCACTAAGGGATCTTGAGCAGCGCTGGTTTGGCTGGCGAGTTCCCAGGGGCGATTGAGCAGGCTGGCGAGGGCGGTTTGAAACGGCAGCCGCACGGCCTCGGGCCATTCATCGGCGGTTTGATCAACCACCCGCAGCGCCCCCTCTAAACCCAGGGTGGTGCCTGGCGGGGGCGCAGGCGCGATCGCAAATCCAGGGCGGCTGATATCCATAGGGCGTTTGCCCACAGTGGGGGGCAGCTGGCGCGGCTCCAGCCGCCGCACCAGGGCCTCAAAGTCGCCGTCGCGGTCTCCGGTGCGAAACTCCCAGCAATAGTAGACGGGCAGGGTGATTTCAGCGGGGGCCTGGGGGCCAGAGGCCCAGGCGGGCTGAAGCTGCTGCTCATCGGCGGGGAGAATCGGCAAATTTAGCCCCGCCCTGCGGCCCACCTCAAAGGTCGGCACCACGCAGGCTATGTAGTCGGTGGCGGCATCCAGGCGGCGGGGGCAGAGCAGCCGCGAAATCGATGCCTTGGGCTGGGTGGCGATCGCCCGCTGCATCTGGCTTTTCTCCACACCCGTCAGCTGGGCGTGGGCCCACAGGTGCGACTCTGAGAGATCCGGCAGCTCTACCCTGGGCTGGGCCGGAGCCTTGATCACCAGCACCGGCTGAGGCCGCTCGCCCATGGGCCGCAGGTCTACGCCCGGCTGTTTGCGCACCACCACGAGGCATAGCCAGGGCCGCAGCCGCCCCTGCCCGTCGCCCTTGGCCGGGGTAAACAGCCAGGGGAAATCGGGGCGATCGAATTCAAGGCAGGGAAAGTAGTTGGGCTCAAAGTCGGTGGTGTAAGGCCGGGGTTCAACCCGCACCACCTGCTGGGGATCAAAGCCCGTCACCTGGCCGGGGCCAACCAGGCGGACGGTTTTGGCCAGGGTCTCAGCGTTCACCACCAGCTTGACCGGCAGCGAAACAAAGGCTGGCTGAGCGGCATTGAGCCTGTCGATCGCTGGCTCCGGCAGGTACGCCGCGATCGGGGGCTGCACCCAGGGCAGGAAGATTTGGTTTGCGGTTTCAGCCACGGCACGGTACCTCACGTTGGCGGTTAGCTCGGCGGTTATTTCTGGCGGTTACTTACTGGCGCTGTGTGCGCGTCAGCATCAGCGCCCTGGCTTGGGCTGGCCCCTGCTGATTTAGCCTGGTCAGGGCCTGAAACGACTGCGCATAGGTCATCACCTGGCCAATCTCAGGCTCAGGCGGGGTCTGGGGCGATTCGTCGGCGATCGCCGCTACGGTCCACCCCGGCTGGGCCAGCGCATATTTGCTGCTGGGGGTGGGGCTGTCCGGGCGATACTTGGCGGTGCCGGTGTGGCGCACGTCGCTGAGAGCCACTGCGCCAAAGGACAGCTGCTGGCTGAGCAGGGCGGCGGGGAGGACGAAGGGCTGGGCGGGTTGCGATCGCCCCAGGGATGGATCACCGCTGTCGCCCAGCAGGACGGTCTCGAAGGCGATCGCATCCGCTTCAATCAGGTCGGCCTCGGCCGGTAAAACGACCCCGTCCGCGCCTATCTTGACCCCTGCCATCATCGACTCAAACGCCGGGGCGGCCAGCTTTTCGGCATCGGTCAGGGCCAAAAACTGGGAGGGCGCAAACGAATCCATCACCGGGGTAAACCCCACGGGTTGGTCGTGAATGCTCACGCTAGTAATGTGGAAAAACCGGATCCCGGCAGGGTTGGTATGGCCAAATTTGGCAATCTCTAATTCCAGCGGCACCACCCGCTGCGCGATGGAAAGCTGACCCAGCGGGTGCAGCAGGGGCTGATCGGCGAGTTGAGTTTCGCGCAGCGTCACCAGGCGGCGCTCCCGCTCCGCCAGCTGGCCGCCCCAGTTTCGCGCGTCGTTGAGGGCCGCCTGTAGCTGCGCCATCACGTCAACGGCCACTAGCGGCGGGGGCGGCTGACCCTTAACCAGGGTGACATCAAAGCCAATCGAGATATCACACCAAAAGATCTCAAAGGTGGCTTTGCCGCGCACGTGCAGAGGGCGTGGCCCCGCCAGCTCTCCGGCTACTTTGACCTTAAACAGATTGGTCGAACCCCGCTTGAGCTGCACCGAGGCATAAAAGCTGGCCACAAACCCAAACGGATCGAGCTGAATCAGCACGTCGTAGCCGATTTGCCCTAGCAGGCTAAAGCCGTGGGAGCGCACAAACAGCTCGGCCCGAGCGCCAAACTGCAAAGTATTGGCAGTAATCGCCAGATAGGCGCTACAGCGCAGTCGAAAATCCTCGGTATCGCTCAAACTCAGGGTGATGCGCTGGAGGGCCGGGAACCCAGAGGGGGGCTTGAACGCTGGATGAAACCCGCCAATGGACAGGGCAAAGTTGGGCGAGCTGCCCCAGTTGAGCCGCATGGCCATGCCGCCCGTCAGCGGAAACTGATTCAGCAGCCGCGAGTCGTAGAGCACAGCATCGAGCGCTACAATACCCTGATCAAAATCGAGCACGCCTAGGGCATTCATTTGCAGGCGAATCAGGCTGTTTTGCTCAGTCGGCAAATTGGCCGAGACGCGCCCCAGGATAATCAGGCGCGTGCGATGCCCCAGCTCTATAATCAGCGCCAAATCCAGCTTCAGCAGGGTTGGCGTGCCCCAGCAGATCTGCACCGCCGGGCCAAACAGATAGCTGCCGCTACGAGGCGGAAAAGCGGCGTTTAAGGTGCCAAAAATCTGGGCCGCATTGCGAATTGGGTCTTGGGGGAAGAGCAGGTGGCCGAGGGTTTGATTTTTGATGCCGTCGCGCAAAAAGGCTTCGTTGCAGGTGCGATTGATCGCTAGCAGCCCGCCGATCGCGGTCAGGGTAAAGCCCAGCCCCAGGGCGATCGGGGCAAACTCCTGCGCCGTGATCATCACCACCAGCGAAAATCCTTTCGCGCCGTTGGGCAGGCGGGTGGTGATTAGCCCCATCGCCGTCAGCGCTATGCCCCCTTCCAGGTTGAGCTGCACTATCCCGGCGTACTGCTCTTTTTCCGGGTCAAAAAAGAGAAACCCGCCCCCCGTCACGACCGTCGCATCGATCGCCAGGCCCACGCCCGAGGGTGGCTTAAAGCCCAGCGCCAGATCCAGGCCGCCGAGATTACCTCCCTGTTCTGGCGAGGTGACTGCTGCGGCGATGCCGACGCGATCGATCAGCGCCTGCACTGGCCCAATCGACAGTCCCATGCTGATCGATACCTCAGCCCGCAGGCTAGCATCGCTAGTGGATAAGCCCAAGTGGCTTGTGGGCACAAACAGCCCGTCGCCAATGGATAAACCGACCGGCAGCGTAGCATCAAGGCCGCCCGCCCCGCGTAACGTCAGGCCCCGATCGCTTGACCACGCCAGGCCCAGGTCAAAGTTAATCGGCAAACCGTCGGCTGGCAAAAAACTGCCCAGGAAACTATCGGCATCGCCGGGCGCAATTACGATCGCCGCTGAAGATACCTCGGCCAGCAGCGAGAGCGCCTGCTGCGCCTCCGACAGCGCGGTATCTAAGGCAAATCGGGTGCCGCCCAGCTCAATCCGGGTGCCGTCCGCCGCCCCAAATACGAATCCGGGTTCGCCATCCAGCCCGATGAGCGTTGCCGAGAGGTGGCCCAGAACCTCATTGGTCTGATCGCCAGCCAGCAGGGTTAGACCGTGGCGACCATAGGCCACAACCTCGACATCGGCGGTGAGTTGCAGCTCAATCGTCCAGCCGCCAGATAGTTTCGTCGATGTCAGGGTGCCGAAGGGGCTAATCACCAGCCCCAGATCGCCGCGATCGGCGGCTGAGAGGGTGAGGACAATCCCGGCTTCGGCAGGAGCACCCGCCAGCTCATCTTCGGCATAGATAATCAGCGCCTGCTCCAGGAATGGCGCGGCATCGCCCAGCAAAGAGCGATCGTCCGGGTCGAAGCCGTAGCGGCATGGTATGTGGAGCTGACGCAGCACGTGCAGCAGCAGCGGAAAAAGCTTTTGGGCGATCGCGCTGGCATCCTCGGCGGTGGCCAGGGCGTTCCCGTACTCGCGACGCAAGGCCGCTGCCGGATTCCGCAGCAGGTTCAGCAGCCGATCAAAGTGGAACCGATCGACGCTGAACGCCCGGCGCACCAGCTCCCCATCCCGCACGATCGCGGCCCTCGGCTCGATCGCCTCAGCCAGTTCATGGACGGCCAGCAGGGCCGCGACGCTGCGCAGAAGCGGATGCCACGTGAACAGGTAGTTGGTAACCAGTCGGTCAGCCAAGTCCTGACCGAATCCAGCGAATTCAGCGGCAGATCCGGTCACAGTATCCAGCGCTTTCAGGGCTACAAAGGCCTGACGAGAAATGTCGAGCAGGGCGGCGATGTCGCTAAGAGAAGGGGAGGGCCGTGCTGAAATGGTGTCGATCTGGGTTTTCAGCGTTACGATCGCGTTCAGCGCGGCCAAGAGCGCATCGCGATCGGCCTCTGGTATCGACAGGCCCACCGAAGCCACCAGCTGATCGAGCAGCTCCGGGTCATCCACCACGCTGTCTATCGGGGCTAGAAACTTACCGATCTCCCGGCTCACCAGGTCGAGCAATGTGTCGCTCATGGCTCTACCCTCGCCTTAATGTCGGGAAACTCCGGGTCTGTTGGGCTGTTGATGTCGAGCCGCACGGCATAGGTTGTGGACTTGAAGGGGCCATCCTTATCACCCTGCCAGTGCACAATGTAGTTGACCTTACGGCTTTCAGGCCCCCCCCAGTCGAGCCTGATCTCCCCGAAGTTATTGACGCCGACAACCTTGGGCGGGTTTTTAGTGTTATAGACCCGATAGTGCTTGAGGGCGCTGTTAAACGTCCGCGCTGCGGTTTTGCGCTGCTCAGGAGATGAGCCAACCGGCAACGGCGAAATAGCAGGGGCAGGGACTGAGTTAATTCCTGTAGTCGGCCGCAAATAGTCGAACCGATAGCGATAGTGAGCCGCTTGTAGGAGATCGACTGTGCGAGAGCTAAATTTACCAGAAAGCTGTTCTTTTGTCGGGGATACATCTACTGTTTCCCTATCAACAAAAAGCGGCATCCGCATCGCCCCTAGCGAGACTTCGCAGACCTTTTCACGAGCTCCCTTGGGAAAATTCCAGCCGACGTAACCCTCCGTCAAAGTATGTCGAATCATTCTCTGCGTGACCCATGGATGCGGTGCTGCGTAATAGCCCTCACGCTGGAATCGGGTGGTATCCTTGTCCTGCTTCTTGAACGAACTGGTTACCAACTGGGCAATAACGGCTGTAGCTCCTCGGGGTTGAACGTCGTCTTCATATCGCTTTGTTGCTCGGTACATGATGCGCGAGGCAAAGCTGAAATGAACATCACCCGAGAGCAGAACGACAGCGCCCGCATGTTGATTAGAGGTATTGATCGGCAGTTTGCTGGTCAATGCAACAAGTAATCGATCAAAAGATACCGAGGGTAGATCCCAGGCTTCGTAGATATCTGGAAAGTGTGTTGAATGGTTGGAAAGCCAGTTATGCCTAGTGGCCGCCCGAATTGGCTGCACAGGGGGGGCATTGGTGGTGAGGACGACAAACAGTAGGCGATCGCCGGTGTCAGGAGTATCCAGAATCTGTTGCTTGTACTGATCAGTTTGCTGGTTCCGGGTCAGCAGATGCGTGCCGTTAGCCTTCTCTGGAAACGATCGCCAGGTGCGGGTGTCAGTGAAGATCACCTGATGGCCCGGCCCCTCGACCGAAAAGTTGTATTGCAGTGCGTCGGCCTCATGAAAGACAGCGCTGTCATCACGTTTTTTCACCGCCGCTGCGCTGTGAACTCCAAGTAGCTTACGGATGTCAGGCGAACGATTAGCGTAGTCCGCAGCCTTCTGGTCAAAGCCATTTGGAATGGTGGGCTGGGGTGTATCGATCAGCGCCAGCAGGGTAGCACCGGGATGCCTTGAAACAACAGAATCACTGGTTTCAAAGTCTTCGGGGACGTTACCCCAATGCTGGCAGAGCGAGTAGGCGACTAAACCATTTTGAACGATACGCAGGCCGAGATCACTGCCATAGACATTCTGACAAAATTCTCGAGTCATGTTCCAGTCGTCAGTCACTTCATGATCGTCGAAGATCATGTAGCTGGGCACATTGGCGAGTAAACGACGAACCTGAGGTAATGTGCCACGAAAATTTTGTAGTGATTTATTTGCCGTATCAATTGCCTTGCGTCGAGACTTTGACAGACTAAACTTAGCAGCAAGCTCATCAAAAGTAGGTACTGTTGCCGTTCCCGCAGGCCACAGCACGTCTGACCAAACAAAGAGATACATGGCCAGGTACTCCCCTAGGCCAAAAAGGTGGCAGCGTAGATCCTCTGAAGTGAATCCGGCCTTTTTAAGAAGTTTCTTACGCAGGTCTGGATGCAGGTCTGTCACCGGCCGCTGCGTGTTTGCTGGCATCGAGCTTGGATATTGCTCAGTCCAGCCCAAAAGAACATCGCCTGCGTCTGATAGCAAGAGTGACATAGCTTCAGAAACATCATCGGCATAGATTTGGTCACCCGTAAGCAGCAGTTGATGGGGCCGTGCATAGGCATTGTCAGCCGATTGCTCAATCAACTTATCAATGAAAGGCAGCATATCTGTGCCCTCGGCGTGCGGCTTCCGGCACGAGCCTTGCACAAGCCGCAGTAGGTTGAGGTCTTTGGGCGGCAGCGCAAAACTCGGCAGCGTCCACGGCGGATAAGCAAGCACGACGTTTGGAGCAGCCGTCGCCAAGTTGCAGCTGAAATTGTCGTCGAAGTTAAAGGCTAAATCGTAGCGATAGACAATACCCTCTGTGATTTCCTTAAGTGGTGGCAACGGGGTTGCTGTCACTGCAACTATGTGCAGATTTTTGCCGATCGCAGCGCTGCGCCGCTTACCCTGCATCACCTGAACGCCTTTGTCGTCTTGCACAGTCAGGGTCACCGTCGCCCCAACCCGCATGGCTAGCCACACCGTGACCGAGGTCGGTGTTGCTTTGCGTAACATCGGACCAGCTAGTACCAGTGGCTTTTTATCAATCGATTTCGCCAGCGATTCCCAGGGCATAAGCTATCCTCCATGCTGATTTAGTTGGAGTTGGCGCGTCACCCGAGTTGCGGGTTCTTCACTTAAGACAACGGCAAGGCGAGCTTCTAAAGCACTAGGCATACAGACTCCTGGCATCCGCATTTGATGGCATCGAGAGTGTCGCTATACCTCGCACCCATACCTTTGATGGCTTCGGTTCCTCTAGTCGAGAAACTGCTCTTCTCTGTGATCGTCATAATGGTCTTTCTTTTCAGTTGTAACTAGTGACGGGCAATGGATAATGATGGGCGGCAAGAAACACCGCGATCGCTCAAAAAAACTCCGGGTTGAGTATGGGATGGCGAATGATCTGGGCGATCGCCTGTAGACTCCTTAACCCGATATGAAACACCAAGATAGGTCAGTGTATTTTCCTCTAACGGGTTGCCAAGCCGCTGGGTGAAGCGCGAACTGGCAACATAAGAAATGCAGCGATGGGTCATAACCATACGAAATACGAACTAATCTCCTAATTTGTGAACTGAAGGCGTAAATCTCCAGGTGCCTCGATGAGACGTGTGGCGGAGCACAGCTTGGGGAAATCAATCGGTTACTCTGCAACGCTGATGCCCGATCCACCCATTTCTTCCGGCAGATCCTTCATTTTTGGCAGTCCGTCCTGCATTCGCAGCCTTGTCTCCTGATAGTTAACATGAACGCTAGCTTGGTAGGGTAAATCTGAAATCACCGCCGCATATACGTCAGTTAGTCCCATGTCGGGATGCTCAGTGAAGATGTGGCCGCCGCAGGTTTTGCACCATTTGCGATAGCTCTGCGGCGTTTTGTTATAAGTGCCGATATTTTCTGCTCCCTGCGTGATCTGCACCGCTTCCGGGCTCCACAAGGTAAAGGCATTGACAGGCCCTGCTGACCAGCTTCGGCAAGACTCACAGTGGCAATAACCCATTCCAGTTGGCTCACCGCTAACCGTAAATTGAACCGCGCCGCAGAAGCAGCTACCTTTGTAAGATTCTTGGTTGCTCACGATCATCTCCTTAATGTAAATTTGAATGAAATGAAACCTAGTCTGTTCGGCGGCGGCTAAATGGAATTAGCATCGGCACACGCCGACGATAATCAAGATAGGCTTCTCCATGAAAGCTGATTAAATCCCGTTCCTCTAGCTGAATAGCAACCAAGATATACGTGGTTGTGACAATGGCGAATACAAGATGGGCAACTGTCATGGTAGGAGTTGACCAGAATGCAAGGAGCCAGCCCACGTACAGAGGATGACGAACATGATTGTAAAGAACAGGAGTAGAAAATTTGAGCGCAGTGTAATCCTTACCCTGCAAGTAGAGATAGACCTGACGCAAGCCAAAAAGGTCAAAATGATGGATCAGAAAAGTGGATAATAGTACGAGCAGCCAGCCAAACCCAAAGCAAGCGTAAAAGAGATTACGAACAATTGGATTTTCCACATTCCAAATGGTGATTCCCAATGGCTGCCAGAAGTAAAACAGCATAACTAGACAAAGACTAGAGAACAAGACATAGGTGCTGCGCTCAATCGACGTAGGAACAAATCTAGTCCACCATGCCTTGAATTCCTGTCGCGCCATTGAACTGTGCTGAAGACCGAAAAACCCCAGTAGTCCAACGTTCACTAAAAGGGCTTGCCTCAGGGGAATAATAGAGGCAGAATCAATTGATTTTGGCACTGCAAAATTGCCAATAAAGCCGACTGCGTACAAGAAGGTGACAAAGAAAATCGCGTAACAAACGATGCCATAAATAAATGCAGCCACTCTAGCGATATTATTTTGGTTTGGCGTTTGAACAGATTGAGTTTTCATACAGCACTTCTGTGATTTCAAAAAGAATTTTTTTCAGGAAAAAAGTATTGTTGGGTTCATTTTTTGCAGGCTAACTTTAAGCAGTCTGAGGATTGATATCCCTTAGATTGAAGCGATGAGTGTAGGGTCATTTCGAGTTTGCTTTGCGATGTACTAATAACGTAACACTGACCCCTTACAATAACTTTGTCCCAAGCCGCAGAAAATGTCCACGACAGTTGGCCATTCAAGTTATCCACTTAACGCTGGCTTTAGAGACATATCAGAACCACAGCGCAAAAGGCTTTTTAGGAAGGACTTTCAAGTATTACTACTAGTTAAGGCTTATCCGGATAGATAGCCAGTTAAGTAGGCAATTGTGATTAAACATGGGATGGACAAAGGCTCCTCTCATAACCACTATTTAGGTTGGTGATGAGATGATAAGCACATGTTGCTTTGCCCATCCTATGCAGGGTTTATATTTATTCTAGGCGGCTATTCCCCTCTCCTAGAAAACTCCTGACTCCACCATGATCTAGGCTTAGACAGTTACCCTTAGTCTTCGCAAATCAGCCATTTGCAGACCAATCTTCCATTCTCATTAATCCAGCGAGCTTCTAGCCGGGGTTTGTGAGAGGTCTGTAGAGCTAAAGCATTGGCGAGATTGTTGTGATCTACCGCTTCATCTATAACTTCACGGCCTAAATCTTTAACTTCCCGATTTTTAAACAGAACATTGATATGTTCATTGAGCCTGTGTAAACTAACTTTAAGCAGCATGGGGCTAATATCCTTAGAACAAGTGACGAGGGCTGAGTCAGTTTGGGTTTTGCTTTGCGATGATTAGCGCTGGAAACATAACCCTGTACTCATCCAACAACCTTGTCCTAAACCGAAAAAAACGTCCAGGACAGTTGGCCAGTTAAGTTGGCCACTTAACGCTGGCTTTAGAGGAATATCAGAACCACAGCCCGAAAGGCCTTTCAATCAAAGCTTCCAGACATTCTGGATCGAGCTTTGCCCAGGCAGTTGGCCAGTTATGGGATAAGCTTAAAAGGGTAAGAAGTACCCGTGCGGGGCATAGCTGAACGGCATTTAGATCTGTACCGTTGAGCGCTACCTCTTTGTTTGAGGGACACTAATGTCCAAGCTGCTTTATGAATCTAATCCTTAGAGGTACAACCCGCCGAAAAAGACGCCCCTAAAAAAGTACCCAGATGGGTAATACCTAAACGATCTCCGCAAACTCAAACTGGCAACGCTGGCTTTTTTGTTTTCTTTTTTGTAGGGAAATATCTTTTGCAACGGATGGCCCCCTAGACGGCATTGACACGATGAGTAAATCGGCCAAACAACCCAGGCAACGGGGCGTAGTTCTGTCACCCTACGGCTGGCAGCGGCTCCAGGCCGCTCAAGAGCAGTTTGCGATCGCTGACAATGGCGGCTATGCCTACACCCTGGAAGAATTAAGCGAACGAACTGCATTGAGCGTTCGCTCCATCAGTCGGCTGCACAGTCGCAAAGTTGCTATTGATCGCCAAACTCTCGCGAGCTACTTTGGCGCTTTTGCCCTGACCCTAACCGAAACGGATTATATTCAGCCTGGGATCGCCACCAAGCCGTCGCTACAGCCCACCCCGGCGATCGCCCAAGATTGGGGCACCGCCCCCGATGTTTCGATATTCTACGGACGCACTACCGAACTGGCCACCCTCACCCAGTGGGTGCTCCAGGATCAGTGCCGCTTGGTCTGTCTGCTGGGCATTGGCGGCATTGGCAAAACGGCGCTGTCGGTCAAGCTCGCCGAACAGGTGCAGGATCAGTTTAGCTACGTGATCTGGCGATCGCTGCGCAACGCCCCATTCTTAGACACACTGCTGGCTGAACTGGTGCCGTTTCTCTCCGGGCAACAGACTCTTAGCGCTACGCTGAGCAGCTTACTGGAGTGCCTGCGCAATCATCGCTGTCTGATTGTGTTAGACAACCTGGAGACGCTGCTCGAGACTGGTGAGCAGGCGGGGCAGTATCGCCCCGGCTACGAAGCCTACGCTGAGCTGCTGCGCATCGTGGCCGAAACCCGGCATCAGAGCTGCCTGGTGCTGACCAGTCGAGAAAAATGCAGTCAACCAGAAGCGGGTGAGTTGATCGTACAAACCCTCTCGCTGGACGGCTCTCCCGAAGCGGCCCAGGCCCTAATGGGTGCCACGGGGCTAACCGGTTCAGCATCGCAGAAGCAGGAGTTGGGCGATCGCTACCGATGGAATCCGCTGGCGCTCAAGATTGTCGCCACCTCGATTCGCGATTTATTTGACGGCGAGATTGGGCTGTTTCTCCAGCAAGATACCCTGGTCTTCAACGGACTCCGCCGCCTGCTCGACCAGCAGTTTGAGCGCCTATCTGATCTGGAACAAACCATCCTGTATTGGCTAGCCATTAACCGAGACTGGACGGCGATTGCTGAACTGGAGGACGACATCGTTACGGCGGTGCCGCGGGCGAGGTTACTAGAGGCGCTAGAGTCGCTGAACGGGCGATCGCTAATTGAGCGCAAGGCTGGGCGCTATACCCAGCAGCCCGTGGTGATGGAATACATCACCGAACAGCTCATCGATCGGGTCTGCGATGAGATTATCAATCGCTCGCCGCTCGCGCCGCGATCGCCTGCTGCTCTGCTACAAAATCATGCGCTGGTCAAAGTCCAGAGCAAAGACTACATCCGCGACAGCCAGGTTCGGGTCATTGTTGCGCCGCTGGCCGCCAGATTGATCAACCAACTGGGATCTCAAAAAGACATTGTTTACCAGCTGAATCAGATTTTATATCGCCTGCAAACCGAGTATCCAAATCAAGCTGGCTATACAGGTGGCAATTTATTCAATCTATTGCGCTATCTCCAGGTAGACCTGAGCGGCTACGACTTCTCATATCTCAGCATTTGGCAGGCCGATCTTCAGGAGGTGAACCTCCATGGGGTCGATTTTTCCCATGCTGATCTGTCAAAATCCAGCTTTACTCAGCCGTTTGGCAGCATTTTGGCCCTGGCATTTAGCCCCGACAGTCGGCTTTTGGCCACTGGAGACAGCAATAATGTGATCTGCCTGTGGCAAGTTTCAGATGGGCAATCCAGAGGGATGCTGAGAGGGCATACGGGGTTGATTTGGGCGGTAGCCTGGAGTCCAGCCGGTCGCGGGCTGGCCAGTGGAGGGGAAGACCACAGCATTAGACTGTGGAATACCGATACAGAACGCTGCTCTGGCATCATGCAGGGACATCAGGGGACGATTAGAGCCCTGGCATGGCACCCCGAAGGCCAGTTTCTGGCGAGCGGTGGAGACGACCACGAGATTCGGATCTGGGATGCCCATGCCCACACCTGCGGCCAGATTTTACGGGGACATGCGAACTGGGTCATGGCGATCGCCTGGAGCCCAGACGGTCAAATCCTGGCTAGCGCCTCCTTTGATCAAACGATTCGACTCTGGGATCGGCAGGGCGACTGTCTCAAGGTCTTATCTGGGCACACGAATGGGATTTGGTCGCTGGTCTGGAGTCCTGACGGAAAACGGCTGGCCAGCGGCAGTGAAGATCACAGCGTCAAGATCTGGGATGTGAATAGAGGTGAATGCCTCAAAACGCTGCAAAGCAATCACTCCGACATCTTCTCAATTGCCTGGAACCCCGATGGCGGGATACTGGCTAGCGCTGGAGAAGATGGCAACATTACGATTTGGGATATTGACAGCGATCGCTGCCTCAAAACTCTACAGGGACATGGCGCTACAGTCTGGGCCTTAGACTGGAGTGCAGATGGCAAGATCCTCGCCAGCGGTTCCCATGATCAAACCGTGCGGCTCTGGGAGATGCAGAGCAGCCAATTGGCCCCGCTGCCACAGGATTGCCGTCAGCTCAAAACGTTGCAGGGCTACAGTAATTCGGTGCTGGCCGTCGTCTGGAGTCCCGCTGGTCAGAGGTTGGCTAGCAGCAGTGCCGATCATAGTATTCGGCTGTGGGAGCCTGATACGGGGAAATGTTTGAAAAGATTGCAGGGGCATAGCTGTTGGGTTTGGGGGTTGGCCTGGAGCCCCGATGGCGACACCTTGGCTAGCGGCTCAGACGACCGCACCATACGGCTCTGGCATCCCGACAGTGGCGAATGCCTAAAAACCTTGCAAGGACATACCGCCTGGGTCTGGGCTGTGGCCTGGAGCCCTGACAGCCAATTTCTGGCGAGCGGGTCGGGCGATCTGAGCATTCGTGTATGGGATGTCAAACAAGGAAACTGCATAAGAATTTTGCAGGGGCATCACAATTGGATTTGGGGATTAGCCTGGAGTCCCGATGGCAACACGCTGGCTAGCGCGTCCTACGACCAAACTATTCGGCTTTGGGATAGCCGCACGGGCAAATGCTTACAGGTGCTGCAGGGACATACCTACTGGGTTGAAGCCGTGGCCTGGAGTCCTGATGGTCAACTGCTGGCCAGTGCTTCCTCCGATCAAACCATTCGGCTCTGGGATGCCCGCACGGGCGAATGCCTGAATGCTTTAAAGGGGCATCACAATATGGTCAGAGCGGTAGCCTGGAGTCCCGATAGTCAGATCCTTGCCAGTGGCTCTGACGGTCAAACTGTTCAGCTCTGGGATGTCCGCACGGGAGACTGTTTGAACGTTCTAGAGGGGCATACGAACCAGGTTTGGTCGGTGGCCTGGTGTCCGGTGGCACAGCATGGAGCCGAAAATCGCGGCTGGATTCTGGCTAGCGGTGGTGTTGATGAAACCATCAAACTGTGGGATATCAATACGGGTAGCTGCCTTAAAACCCTCACAGCCAATCGTCCCTATGAAGGTATGAATATTACCGGAGTGACCGGCATGACAGAAGCCCAAACCGCAACCTTACAGACGCTAGGGGCGATCGTTGGCCGACCTAACCTCAGTTCAGGATAATTATAAGTTGGGGTCTAGTACTCGAAGGCTGAACTATGCCGACTATTTCAGCTCGCTTGGCTCCCTAGCCTGATTGACTGACAAAAGTTCTGATGTAGGTTGGTGTTGAGCGAAGCGAAACCCAACATCAGTAAGGGTTTTGTTGGGTTTCGCCAGCTCAACCCAACCTACGACGGCATAAGGGTTTCAAGGGTTTTGTCAGTCAACCAGCTCCCTAGCTCCCCTGCTCCCTCGCGATTGACAGTAGTCGTCACACTTGTGCCGCAGTCTACTAGGCATCTTAGTAATTAGCCTCTGTTCCATTGGCCAAAAATTGCCGTCCGGCTTGACGCAGTTCCTTAGGGCGGTAAACCTGCAAAAACCGCAGTATTCCAACGCCTACTAGCAGCCAAATGCCAATCGCCACAGGCGCAAATCGATGGGGCACCGGCGGCAGAGGATACAGGGTTCCAGCTATGACCACCCCAATGGCCAGGACTGAGCATGCCGGCAATAGACCATGCCTGAATCCATGCCAGCGATCGGGACGTTTCACTTTAAAGTATCGAAAGCAAGCCAAGCTAACCAGGGCATAGATCAGCAGCACAGCCAGGGTTAGCAGCGTGCCAAAAAAGCCGATGGCCTGGATGGGCGTCCAGACATGTCCCAATCCCAGTCCTATCACCAAAGCCATTGCCTGTAATCCCAAAATCGCGTTCGCTGGTGTGTGATGTACCGGATGAATCCGACTCAACCACTCGGGCAGCAGACCTTCTCGGCTAATCGCATAGAGAAGTCTGGCGGCACCGTTGGTAAAGGCAACCGTACCCGCATAGCCCGCCATAATCGCAGCCAGATCGATCAGCAGCGCAAACCCATTGCCCAAAAATCGCCGAGCGATGGCGTCAAACGGAGCGGCATCTTGAGCAAATGCCGTCATATTTTCTATTCCATACCCCAGCACCGCCACATAGGACATCAGCAAATAGAATGCTCCCACCAGCATTAGCGCCACAAACATGGCCTGGGGAATTGTCTGACGCGGTTTCTTAGCTTCCTCACTCAGCGTCGTGACCGACTCAAACCCTAAGAAACCAAGAATGGCTAAAATGGTGCCCAGAAACGGGTTGCTATGCTGCGGCAGCCCTCCCAAGGTCAGGGGAGTAAGCGTCAGTTGCCCGGCCTGCCCAAGCTGGAGCAAGACTACGAACGCTAAGACTAGGCAAACCCCCAGTTCAAAAATTAGAAATACAAAGTCCGTTTGCAAAGAGAAAAGAGCGCCACGGTAACATATTCTCCCAACGATTACAGTCACAAGAACGTACCAGAGCGTCCAATCAATTTGCAGTCCCAACCGCTGCACCAAGTCCTGAATATTTGTGCTAACTAACACTATGATGAATGGGATTGAGATGCCATAAAAGACTAAGCCCAACCATCCCGCCATAAAGCCCCAACTCGCCCCCAGGCCTTGAGCTACAAACGTATAGCATGATCCGCTGGCCGGAAACTCCATCGCCATTTCGCCAATTTGAGGCGCAATCAACAGAATTACGCCAAATCCAATTACGTAGCAGAGCGGCATTGCTGCACCGACCAGCCCAGCCTGCGGAATCGTGTTAAAAAGAATACAGCCCACCGGAGCCATGGCGGCAACGGCCATCACAATTAGCTGAGGCAGGCGCAAGGTATTTCGCCGCAGTGCTGGAGAATCTCGGGATACGTCTAAAGTCGGCATCTTTTACCTGAGTCGAGCGATCGCTACAATTCTTAATTAAAAAGCGGCGGCGTTTTTATTATGCCTTGCCGTACAGTAGTCGAATAGTACTCTCAAGGGTACTGTTTCTCTGATGTTAATATTTCACATTGAGAAAATATTGGAGAGGCGAGGAATTAGTTTAGCGAATTGAATAGGGATGATCACAGGTTCTATCACTCTTAAATTACACTTGGGAATTAAAGAGGTGCGCTCTGACGCGAAGCAGCGTGATAGGGAATGGCTAAATCTACGCAAAAGCGCAAACGCCGAAGTGTCGCTCTCTCTGCCTGGGGGTTGCAGCGGCTGCACGAGGCTCAAGAGCAGTTGGCGATCGCTAAAAATGGCGGACATGCCTACACCTTAGAGCAGCTGAGCGATCTAACTGGGCTCAGCGTCCGCTCTTTAGGGCGGATACGCAATGGTACTACCGCCGTTGACCGCCAATCCTTAGAAAGCCTCTTTCGCACCTTCCACCTCTGCCTTACCGAGCAGGATTACACCCAGCCAGAGGCAACAGCAGCCGAGCCTCGGTCCGTACAGGCCATCGCCCAAGACTGGGGAGAGGCGCTGGATGTCTCGTTATTCTACGGACGCAGGTCAGAACTCACCACCCTCAGCCAGTGGATCGGGCCAGACTACTGCCGCTTGGTCTGCCTGCTAGGCATCGGCGGCATTGGCAAAACGGCGCTGTCGGTTAAGCTCGCCGAACAGGTGCAGGATCAGTTTAGCTACGTGATCTGGCGATCGCTGCGCAACGCCCCACCCCTAGACACCCTGCTGGCCGAATTGGTGCCATTCCTCTCGGGGCAGCAGGATCTTAAAGCGACTTTGGGCAGCTTACTTACTTGCCTGCGCAATCATCGCTGTCTGATTGTGCTAGACAACCTGGAGACGCTGCTAGAGGCCGGTGAGCAGGCGGGGCAGTATCGCCCCGGCTACGAAGCCTACGCTGAGCTGCTGCGCGTCGTGGCCGAAACCCGGCATCAGAGCTGTTTGATATTAACCAGTCGTGAGAAACCCGCCGAAATTGCTCGATTTGAGGGCGCAGAACTGGCAACGCGGGTATTTCCCCTAATGGGCTCCCCAGAAACATCAGCCGCGTTAATTGAGGCGATGAAATTAGGGGGCTCAGAGCTACAGAAACAGGAGTTGGGCGATCGCTATCGGTGCAATCCGCTGGCGCTAAAGATTGTCGCCACCTCAATTCGCGATTTATTTGACGGTGACATTGGGCTATTTCTCCAGCAAGATACCCTGGTGTTTAACGGGCTCCGCCGCCTGCTCGACCAGCAGTTTGAGCGCTTATCCGACCTGGAGAAAATCATCCTGTACTGGCTGGCGATTAACCGAGACTGGACAACGATTGCCGAACTGGAAGACGATATCATGCCGACGGTATCGCGGGCGAGTTTGCTCACAGCCCTCGAATCCTTGAGCGGGCGATCGCTAATTGAGCGTAAGTCGGGATACTACACCCAGCAGCCCGTAGTCATGGAATATGTAACTAATCGCTTAGTTAACGAAATTGTTGCGGAATTACTGACAAAACAGTTAACCCTATTTAACGAAGTTGCGCTGATTAAGACAACGGTCAAAGCCTATATTCGAGTCAGTCAAGCACGATTGATATTAGGGGTCATTAGTGGGCGGCTGCAGGCCGAACTCAACTCTCCCCAGACATTAGAAGCTCACCTGAGAGAAATCCTGCAACTTCTGCAATTCCTGCATCGTCCCGCCACTAATTACGGCGGAGGAAACCTGATCAATCTCTGCTGCCATCTCAACCTTGATCTAACCGGCTATGACTTTTCTGGTTTAAAAATTTGGCACGGCTATCTGCAACAGATTCATCTACGCCAAGTCAATTTTCAAAACGCCGATTTGAGCAAAACTATTTTTACCCAAACGCTTGAAAGCGCGCTCTCTGTTGCCTTTAGCCCCGATGGCCAATGCTTGGCCACCGCCGACACAAACGGTCAAATTTATCTCTGGGATCTCCCCACAGGACAGCCCCTATTGACGCTAAAAGGGCATGGTAACTGGGTTTGGTCGGTGGCCTTTAGCCCAGACAGTAAAACCCTGGCCAGCTGTAGCGAAGATCAAACGATTCGCCTGTGGAACCGTTTGACGGGGGCCTGTTCTCACGTTCTGCAAGCCCATACCGACTGGGTTTGGGCGGTTACTTTTAGCCCCGATGGCACTCTCCTGGCCAGTTGTAGTGACGATCGCACCCTGCGCCTCTGGGAGTCCGCGACTGGTAAACTCTTAGCTACGCTACAGGGGCATAGAAGTCGAGTCTGCTGCATCTGCTTCAGCCCTGACGGCCAGTGGTTAGCCAGCGGTAGCGAAGACCAAACCATCCGGTTATGGGCTGTAAGTACCGGCGAATGCCTGGCTGTTTTAGAAGGGCATCAGCAGGCGGTGAGTTCAGTGGCCTTTAGCCCCGATGGTCAGATCCTGTCCAGTGGCAGCCACGATTACACCATTCGGCTTTGGAGTATGCCCACCGGGCATTTGTTAAACAGCCTCAGCCACAGTGGTCGAGTGCTGGCCGTTGCCTTTGCATCTCGACCTCTGCCAGACCCGCTAACCCAAAAATCAACCATCCGAACCGAGCAATCGAGCTGTGTCCTGGCCAGTAGCAGTGAGGATCAAACCATTCGGCTGTGGCATAGTGAAACCGGTCAGCTATTAAGAGTCCTATCAGGGCACAGCAAACCCGTTACCTCCATTGCCTTTAGCCCCGATGATCAAACCCTAGCCAGCGGTAGCTACGACCAAACCGTGCGGCTCTGGGATGCCGCCACCGGGCAAATGATCAAGGTTTTGCGGGGGCATACCTGTGGTGTACAGAGCGTTGCCTTTGCCCCAGGGGTCTCGCCTAGTGCCAGATTTACCCTAGCTAGCGGTGGACACGACCACCGGGTACGGATCTGGGATGTGGCAACCGGGAAAATCTCTCAAACCCTCTCTGGGCATACCGATTGGGTTCGAGGCTTGGCCTACGACCCCCGGACAGGGGCCAACCGTTCAGCGGGTCAGAGCCCCACCGGGCAGCGATTGGTCACCGGTAGCCATGACCATACCCTGTGCCTTTGGGATGTCGCCACCGGTCAACGGCTGCACCATTTAGACCGACACACCGACCGAGTGCGCGCTGTAGCTTTTAGCCCCTGTGGTCATCTGGTGGCCAGCAGCGGCGAAGATGACCTCGTTTGCCTTTGGGATGCCGCGACCGGTCAACTGCTCCATGCCCTAGAAGGACATCAAGGGGACGTGATGACGGTGGCCTTTGCGCCCCAGCACTTTGCAGGCAGTCTCCATCAGCAAATTCTGGCCAGCGGTAGCGATGATGCCACTATCCGGCTCTGGGATGTTGCGACGGGCAAACTATTAGCGATTTTAGCGGGCCACACCAGCTGGATTTGGTCCCTAGCTTTTATGCCACAGCCGCATTCAATGGGGCTGGTTCTGGCCAGTGGCAGTGAAGATAAAACCGTCCGACTTTGGGATATTACTACCGGGGAAACCCTAGCTATTCTCAAAGAGCACAATAGCTCGGTTTCCTCCATTGCCTTTGACGCAACTGGTCAGTATTTAGCCACCGGTAGCTATGATCAGACTATTAAGCTTTGGGATATCGAAACCGGCCAAGTATTGCGAACCATGCCTGGCCATACGGGCTGGGTGCGGTCCATTGCCTTTAGCCCTGCCGACGATCAGATTGCAACCGATGACGCTGAAGAATCACCCTTCAATCAACTACTGGCCAGCGGCAGCACCGATGAAACGATCCGGCTATGGAATATCAACACGGGCGAATGCCTGAAAACCCTCAGAACTGACCGACCCTACGAAGGCATGAACATTACCGAGGTCACGGGAATCACGGCAGCGCAAAAAGCAACTTTGCAGGCATTAGGGGCGATCGCAGCTGGCTAAGGGCGCTGATCGACCTGGCGATTGGGGTCGCCATCCATCCCATCCATTACCAAGGTTTATGTGTCCTGTGAGCGGATGCTCAATCTTCGGCTGGAAGGCAAACCGGGAATGGTGCTCTCGAACAATGGTGCTTCGATTGTGATGTTGCTCTCAGGCCAGAGTTAAGTGGCCAACTTAACTGGCCAACTGTCCTGGACGTTGCGGGCGGCCTCAAGCATAGTTGGTTTCTGGGGCACTGCGCTGTCTCAGCGGCCAAAAGTTTTGGCAGAGTGCCAAACCCAGAATGCGCTTACAAGGAGACCAATTGTGGTTAAAGAAATAGTGATTCCCTGCCTTTGACTGTCATTCCCGCCTACATGGGAATCCATCCAAGAGTGTGTTGCTTCCCATAGCCTACCGTTTTCACGAGAATGACAAGCATTAATCAGAAATTTTGATTCAAAAAAGACATCCGGTAGAGCAACATCTAACTAATTCAATAGGAGACTGACTCATGAGACTTACCTATCGAGGCAATTCTTACGAAACGACCATCCCAATGCAGACTGCTGCTTCTAATCAACTAAAAATCAAACTTACCTACCGAGGTAACTCATATGAATATATCCTTCCTCTCGCAACACCTGCAGCGATCGAATCGGTTTTAGAAACGGTGATTCTATGCTATCGAGGGAATGCTTACCAGCGTCAATTTTATCGTCCGAAACCCAGCCAAAACGTAGTCTTATCCAAATTTGATGGCGGCTCGATGGCGGCCTAAATGTAAGGTCAACCAAGTCATTTCCGCTTCTCATGGTTCTAAAGCATTCATCAATCACCATCGATTACAACTGACACGGACGCCTATTATGACATCACAAAGAAGAGCACTTTCTCCTACAGCGGAAACGAAGCCATCAGAGGTGAGGGTTCCATATACAGCGACTTCCAACGCTTTGGGAATGGCAACGACACTCTCTATGGCAACGATGGCAATGACGTTCTGGATCCCAATTTTGGTAACGACATAATAGACTGTGTCAAGGGCAACGATTCTCTCAATGGCGGCGCTGGCGACAGCTCTTTATATGGGAGTTACGGCGCAGACCTCCTTGATGGCGGCAACGGTAATGATTACATCTATGATTTCGTCATCAGCGGTGGTGGCGAAATTGACCAAAAAAACGACACCATTCATGGCGGCGCTGGTAACGACAGAATTTATAGCTATTACGGATTCGATGTAGTCTATGGTGGCGACGACAACGATTTCATTGACATTGGTAACGGCTCTGCTCGCGGGGGTACCGGCAATGACAATCAGCGTTCATTTTTTTAATCGAGACACAGTATTAAATGATGGAGTCGATGGAACCCTAAATCTTTTCTTAAACACCTCTCTGGGTCGCATTACGGACCACGGAATCAAACGATTTCGCCATGTTGGTGAGTGGATTATCCTGGGCCAGGATGATATTACCGTGACCTTCAAAGCTGACTGCTATTACGAGTTTGAAGGGAAGCAATAGTATGGCTACCGGAGACCAAGGAAATGTCTAGCGTTGAGCTAATTCGACTGGGGAGTCTGGCGGCGATTATGGCGGGCATTCTGCGCGGCGTGACCTCATTTTTGCCGACTACCCTGCTGGATAACGCGATCGCGCCCCTTTACCTTCTAATCGATATTTTTATCCTATTTGGCCTCCTGAGCCTGTATGGATTTCAGCATCAAAAATCGGGAGCCTGGGGATCTTTTGGGTTCCTTCTAGCCGTAATCGGCCTCATGCTAATTCGAACTGGCGAAATGGCAGGCATTGCGCTGTACCCGCTTGGGGCTTCAATGTTTACCATCGGCCTCAGCGCGTTTGCCGTGGGTACTTGGCGGGCGGGTCAGTTACCTAAATGGATTTCGGTTTGCTGGCTGCTGTCTACAATTCTCGGGTTTATGGGCTACTTTATACCAAATTTGAGTGCTCTATTCGTCCTATCTGGCGTCCTCTTTGGGGTTGGATTTGCTGGGGCCGGTGTTCAGATCATCACTGATAGATATTTCAAGGAGACACTATGACCCGAAAACACTTCACCTATTCCATAGTTTTGTTTGCCCTGGCGAGTGGCTGTGGCAGCACACCTCCTACCGTTGGCAAAGCCACAGACTTCACCCAGGTCTGTGACCCCAGCAACGAAGGCGAGCGGGTAGCGGTTGAAGATTACCTAAAGCTGCCCGATCAAATCCCCGTCGATGAAACGCTCGTTATGCTGCTTGAGATCCGCCCGTCGCAGGATGTAGATGCCATAGAAAATAAGGCGTTGCTGAATTAAGGGATGAACCTGACAGGGACTGGAACATCATCGAACTTGAGGTAGTGAAGTAATAATCGAACAGAGTGAGCCAGCATTTCTACGGACTTGGAATAGCACAGTGTTTTGCGGTGCAGTCGAGCTAGATAGTGGCGTAACCGAGTGTTTTCGCCTTCTCCCAAGGGGAGACGCTGCGCGAACGACCCGAGTCATGTAGGTTTTGGAGACAATCTGATCGCCTTCTGGAATGAAGCCGGGATACACTGACCAGCCATTGGTGACATAGAAATAGCAGTTCCAGGCCGCAACGATGGACCAGAGTGGGGCAAAGGTTTCAGCACTATGGTCACCCAGTACCCAGCCCAAAATCCCTTTTTTGAAGTGGTCAACGGCTGTCCACAGCCAAATCTTGTTTTTTTTGGCCGACAAAGGTTTCCAATTCGTCGAGTTCGCCGACCTCTGGCGTTGTTTCAGGGTCGTATGCGTCGGGGAGTTGTTTGCCGACTTGCTTCACCCAAAGGATCACCGTCGTATGATGCACCCCTTTGACCCGCTCAATGGCTCGAAATCCGAGACCGTTGGTGTACAGTTTGAGACACTCACGCCTGACCTCGTCTGAGTACCCTCGGTGAGAGTCGTAAGCATCGATAAACTGACGACCGCAGGCTACGCAGATGTGGTTTTGCTTATCTTTCCTCTTGCCATTTTTACGGATATGAGTGGCTCCACACTCCGGACATTGCATCGCAGATTCCCCTAATTCATCTTTCAATTATGCAACGCCGTACAGACAACCTGTCCCGGCTTAAGTTGATACCCCTTTATTAGCGGAGGGACTCGGTAATAACCGCGATCGCAACCAGGCAGCCCAAGAATACTAGAGCGCGGGGTAGCAGGTATCAAGTGCGAGATGGCACCCTGACTCGCGAGGCCTTCCGCTAGGCGGTTCAGCCATTCCAGGTGGAGGTCAACCGATGGCTTCAAGAGGCCACAAGCTACGACATTGGAGCCCAGGGAAAGACCCCACTGGCCAAAACGGTGCGCACCTGCAGACAACTCCTGGTTATTGAGTTGGACATGTGGATGGTTGTCGAGATCATGGGAGTGGAACCCACCAATAACGTCGCAGAGCGTGCATTGCGTCCCGCTGTGATCTGGCGTCGCATCAGTTTTGGTGCTCAATCTCAAACGGGGAGTGAGTTTGTTGCTCGCAGGTTAACCGTGGTCACCTCACTGCAAATGCAACAGCGGGATGTGTTGGACTTCTTGACCCAAGCTATTCATGCAGAACGGTTTGGGCATGAGCACCCTGACCTACTGCCTCAAACCCCAGCAGAAGAGGAAACCCCTTTGGCTGCGTAACTCCCTGAATCTTTACAACCAGAGAATGTTCTAACTATAAAAATATGAAGAACTGAAATCCTAGCCTTGGGCCCATGAGAGTATCTAAGCTAGTCATCAGGAGATGATAAAAAAATGGTCAGAACACTTGAACTGTACGCCGACGGTAGTTTGTATGAATATGAAGATGACCAAGCAGTAAAATTAATAGAAACCCAGGGACAGATTAATTTACTCATTGAGGCTCTGCAATTTAGCCTCGCTGAAATGTTTACGATCGCCCCCGGAGACAAACAACCCCCTGATGTTGTAACACGGCGAGGTGGGCGTCATATAAATACCCAGGGATTGACGTTGCTAAAGGCGTTTGAAGGCTGTGAGTTAAAAGCCTACGATGACGGCAGTGGTGTTTGGACCATTGGCTATGGTCACATCAAAGGTGTCACCCCCGGCATGACGATTAGCCAAGCACAGGCCGATCAGTTTTTAGTAGAAGATTTAGAAAAATTTGAGGATCACGTAGAAGCTGCGGTTAAGACCAGTGTAAGTGATGACCAGTTTTCGGCTTTGGTGTGCTTCTGTTTTAACGTAGGGCCTGGGAAAAACGGGTTTGGCGACTCTACTTTGCTGAAGCTATTAAACCAGGGTGATTACCCAGGGTAAGCGCAAGAAAAATAGGTCTGTGACATGCTAGGGGCATGCTATCACTGCGACCCTTAGCGAGTCCCCATGAGCCAAGGCTTTGCTCCCAATGAAGAGACGGCTAAAGCCGGTCAGACCAAGCCACCCTTGAGCGCGGCTACCGATGCTAACTCCATTCAGCAGCAGTGGGAATCACACTTTGCTGAACTAGAAGACCCGCGTGGCAGTCAAGGGGTAGAGCACCCGTTCTTGAGCATTGTGATGATCGCGATTCTGGCCGTCATCGGCGGCGCGACGGGGTGGGAGGACATCGAAACCTATGCCGAGAGTCACGAGGCGTGGCTGAGTACCCTGTTCTCGATACCGAACGGCGTGCCCCATGCCGACACCTATCGTCGTTTGTTCGAGCGGATGGCCCCTGAAGCCCTAGAGCGTTGCTTTCTGGGCTGGGTGAAGCAGATCGTTGAGAGCAGTGGAGCCCAAGTGATTCCCATCGATGGCAAGACGATTAAAGGCTCCTATGACCGCAACGCCAAGCAGTCTGCGCTCCACGTCGTCAGCGCCTGGGCCAGCGAGCATCGGCTGTTGTTAGGGCAAGTCAAAGTTGCCTCCAAGAGCAACGAGATCACCGCCATTCCTGCGTTGCTGAAACTTCTCGATATCAGCGGCTGCATCATCACCCTCGATGCCATGGGCACCCAGAAGGAAATTGCTCGTGAGATCGTTGGGCACGGGGCCGACTATGTCCTCTGTCTCAAGGCCAATCACCCCACCCTGTGGGCCGAGGTCACGGCCTGGTTTGAGCAGGCTGAAGCCGGTAACTTTACCGCTCTAGAGCACAGTTATGACGCTCGGGTGGAGTCGGGCCATCATCGGCGGGAGCATCGGCAGGTGTGGGCTGTACCCATCGCCGCCATGGGAGACCTACACCAAATCGAGCAATGGGTGGGCCTCAAAACCATCGTCTTCGTGAAGCGAGTCCGACATCTCTGGAACAAGATCACCCGAGAGACGATGGTTTATCTCACGTCATTGCCCTGTGATGCCGCCATGGCTGGCCGGGCGATTCGCACCCATTGGGGTATCGAAAATCAACTCCATTGGGTGCTCGATGTCACCTGGGGCGAGGATAAGTCTCGCATCAGGCGGGGCCACGGTGGCGAGAATATGGCGCTCCTGAGGCGCTTGGCCATCAGTGTGCTGAACCAAGAAACCTCAAAAAAACGAAGTCTTAAGCAGAAGGCAAAGCGAGCCTCAATGAGTCCTGACTACATGCTCACTGTCCTTGCTGCAGGGCTCGCAACCTAGCACAATGTATCGATAGTTTTCTTGCGCTTACCCTGGGTGATTACCCAGGCGCTGCCCAACAGTTCCCTCGCTGGAATAAAGTAAATCGTAAACCCTGGCTGGGGCTCACCCGTCGTCGTTTGGCTGAGCAAGCTTTATTTAATGGCCAACCTTGGGAGCCATTGTGCAACTATGACGGCCCCGTAGATGTTTTTGAAGCTTCCGCAGCCCAGCGTTCCCTAAAACTAACCGATCCAATTATGCAGGGCGATGATGTGAAGCGCCTGCAAGTAGCTTTAATTAAGCAGGGCTTTGATCTTGGCCCAGCCGGGGCCGATGGTTTTTTGGGCAAGGCCACTGACGACGCTGTGCGTAGTGTGCAGCAGCAAAAGGGGCTCACTGTTGATGGTGTCGCCGGAAGCAACACCCTGAAAGCTCTAGGTTTGTAAGTTGATTTTTGAAATTATCCAGAGGTGAAACATGAGCGAGTTAACTGAAGATACAAATCTGACAGGGCAATCAGAAATAGAATTCTGTGAAGAGATTAATGACTTTGAAGACAATGCACCAGCCCCGCGAGGTTTTGCTGGCCTGTTAAAGGATGCTCCCCAAGGGAGTACGGCAGTCGCCAATGGATTGTCTCAACAGCTAATTTATCAAATCAACTTGATTACGCCTAACGCTTTAGTGAGTTTCGATGATCTAAATGTGGAATTGGGCAATGCCGCCTATCCTTTTGTTCCTCCAGAAGGTAAGGAAGGACTGCGGAAAGCGATTGAGGCTCGCGGGACCAAACTGGTGGTGAATTCGGCCTATAGAACGATCGCCCAGCAGTTTCTTTTGTATAACTGGCGGGGTAACAATAGCAACCCTGTCGCTAAGCCCGGTACAAGCAATCACCAGAGTGGTTTGGCGCTGGATATTAACGATCGCTCGGGCTGGCTTCAGTTTTTGCAACCCCAGGGTTGGCAGCCGCTGGCGGGTGACCCGCCCCATGTTGATTACAAAGGGGGCGGGGCTAAAGACCTGCGGCAAGCCACCATACTGGCCTTTCAAGTGCTGTGGAATAAGAATAACCCCAACGACAAGCTCACCGAAGATGGCGCTTACGGCAACGAAACTGGCAAGCGCCTGGGTATGTCACCGGCTGTGGGTTTTGAGAAAGCGCCCTGGGATGACCAGCCTAGACTCTTACGTCTTAGCCGTCCTCGGATGGAGGGATCTGATGTGGCCAAACTTCAGGAGATGTTAAAGGCCGCAGGCATTGATGTTGGCGTGGATGGTGAATTTGGGCCGGGCACCGATAAAGCCGTCAAAGCGTTTCAAGCGCAGAAGAGTCTGGTTGCGGATGGCATTGTCGGGCCAAGTACGTTAGCTGCAATGGCCTAGCTTCAGGCGCAAAGTAGCGAATCGCTGAAAATACGGTGCTGCTCAAACGGTCGTTACTCAAGGATCAACATCCTCGATCTGTTTTGAAGCGGCACCGTTCTAAATGCGTCAGGAAAGGGACACCAAGGAAGGATTTATGTCAGACCAAATACCTGTTATCTATGCCCTGCTGATTGGAATTGACTCCTATAAACCCAATCGACTCTATAAAAATCTTAAGGGAGCAGTGCGCGACATTAATCTGGTGGAGACCTTTCTAACAGAGACGTTAAAGGTTCCAGTAGAGCAAATCCGCAAGTTGATATCTCCCAATCAGGAGGACACGGCGCTGCAATTGGTGAGTTCAGATCAAGACCAGGAACCCACCTACGAGAATATTGTTAATGCCTTTAAGGTGCTAACAGAAGTCGTTCAGCCGGGAGAGCAGGTCTATATCCACTACTCTGGGCATGGCGGACGGGCGACAACGGTTTACCCCTTCAAGCAGGAGCCGAACGATGAAGGGATTGTGCCCATGGATATTGGCGATTCGGCAGAGGGGCGCTATCTGCGCGACGTTGAGATGACGACGCTGCTCAAGCGCATGACCGATAAGGGCATCATTGTGACCATGGTGCTCGACAGCTGCCATTCGGGTGGGTCAACTCGCGGGGATGCCGAAATCCGTAGTGCGGGGCAGACCGATGTGGCACAGCGAACATCGGAAAGTCTAGTCGCTGACCCCAAGGAGCTGGAGCAAAACTGGCTAGACGTGACCCGCAATAGTGCCGTAGGTGCAGGGGGCTTACCGCAAGCCAGAGACTATGTGTTGTTGGCGGCTTGTCGCCCCAACGAGTACGCCTACGAATATGCCGTAAACGGCGGGTCAGAACGCCACGGTGCCTTGACCTACTGGATGATTGATACGCTCACCAGCGTGGCCACCAGCGGCCAACCGCTGACCTACAAGCTGCTGCACGATCGCATTAATGCCCAGGTGCAAAGCAAGTTTGCTCAGCAAATTCCCATGATTGTGGGCGAGAGCGATCGCCTGGTGTTTGGCAGCGATCGCTGGTCTACCCCGTTTACTGTCGCGGTGATTAAAGTCACTTCAGAGACAGAGATCACGATCAATGCCGGGCAGGCTCAGGGCCTCAGCAAGGGGACTCGGTTCTCGATCTATCCCCTCAGCACCACAGACTTTACCGATCGGGCAAAGCAGGTGGCGATCGCTGAACTGACCCAGGTGGATGCCTCTGAATCTACGGCTAGAATCTTGACGCCAGAAGCGGGTGGCATTCCAGTAAACGGTACCCTAGAGCCCGGTGCCCCGGCCATTATGATATCGGCCCCAGTGGACCTGATTCAGCGGGTGCGCTTCTTTGCCGAAAAGGTTGCAGGCGATCAAGAGAATGACCTGCCGTCTTCCCTGGTGGAGCAGCAAACTGAGGCCTTAGACCGGGTTCGACAAGCGCTCGCCAGCAATGGCTGGGTGGTGGAAGTGCAAGAGGGCGAATCTGCCACCTACCAGGTGGCGCTTGATCGCGAGGGTAACTACGAGATCTGCCAGAACGGCATGCCAATTCCCAACCTGCGGCCGCTGCTAGCCTTTACCGAGGCAACGGCCCCCAAACAGGTGGTCGATCGCTTAGTGCATCTGGCCAAGTATCAAGCAGTGCAAA
The DNA here is from genome assembly GCF_000309385.1 of Nodosilinea nodulosa PCC 7104. Taxonomy (GTDB): domain Bacteria; phylum Cyanobacteriota; class Cyanobacteriia; order Phormidesmidales; family Phormidesmidaceae; genus Nodosilinea; species Nodosilinea nodulosa. The sequence goes on along the minus strand of NZ_JH976538.1, from coordinate 83,139 downwards.
GTTTGGATAACTCCAGTTCTAAGCTGGCCCCGTTGCTCACCGTTGAGCTTGTTAAGGACGATGACTCAGCCTTTGATGACCCGCAAAATCCGGTGATTCAGGCGGGGGATATTATCTGTCTGCGTTTAACCAATAAAGGCACCCAACCGCTCAAAGTGGCTGTGCTGGATATTGAGCCGACCTGGGCGGTTTCACAAATACCCTTGGGCGGGCTGGAGTCACCCTTCTTTAACCTGGATGCCGGGGCCACTGAAGAGGTCAAACTGGCGATGAGTTTGCCGGATGATGACGCTTATCACCAGGCGAAGGAAACACTGAAGGTGTTTGCGGTGCAGAAGGGGCTGGCGGATTTTCGCTGGTTGACGCTGCCCGCGCTGGATGAACCGCCTGCAACCAGGGGAGCAGCGTTAGAGGAGTCTTTGGGAGGTGAAGCGACCCGCAGCCTGGGAGAACCCGAAGGCATTAACCCACTGAATAACCTGATGAAGATGATCGGGGCCGATCTGGTTAATGCGCCCAATGTGACGCGGGCGGCAACGATGGTGGTTGACCCCAAGCAGGATTGGGTAACGAAACAGGTTCAGATTCTTATAGAGCGGTGATGGAATGTAATACCAAATCCGAATCGGTTACCCCCGATTCCACACAGGTGGATCGCGTAGGGGCAAACGGTGTTTGCCCAGCCCAATCGGGGGTAGCCAGGGAGGATTCAGTATAATACCGCATCCTATTTGGTTACACCCGGTTTATAGAGGCATTGCAGTCCGCCAACGCGCAGCAATGCATCGCGAGGAGGCCATCCTACATTCCACTTGCTCACCAGATATAGCCAAGACGGCGATGCGATCGCGCCTTGGGGCCGGGCGGCTCAACCGCATGGGCCAAATCTTGCCCAGGCAGGGCAACATTCAAAACCCTGGGGCGGCCTACGAGTCGGGCCAGGGCGCTCTAGCTCAGAACAGGAGCCAGCTCTGGGCTGCTTTTGGCGTAGACGGTGCCGAAGTTTGAAGCTTAGCTACATTCATCACGATGGCAACGGCCATGCCTGAAACTAGAACACAGGGGAGAAAGCATAGGGAATAGGCTCCATAGCCGCTGTAGTTAGACTCCAATGGGTGTGAATTGTATGCCTCTGAATTTCCTCTAGCCTTAGCCTATTTTCTCACTGGTCAGCCCGCCCGCAGGTCATGAGTTCTTGCAGTTGACAAAACTCCCATGAAAATCCTCATCCTGGCGTCGAACCCGCGCAAAGACCTCAACCTCGATCGCGAAATTCGAGATCTGAAGGAGGTGGTTGAGAAATCGCGCAGCGGGCAGGAGTTTGAGGTAGAAGATGCCTTGGCCGTGCGGGTAGAAGATTTGCAGGGCCTGTTGCTCAAGCACAGTCCCCAGATTGTGCACTTTTGTGGCCATGGCAGTGGTCAGCAGGGGTTGGTCTTTGAGGGCAGTGATGGGGATGAGCAGTGGGTGCGCACGGAGGCCCTATCTGATCTCTTCAGGCTGCTTGCTAACCAGGTGAACTGCGTGCTGCTCAATGCCTGCTACTCCGAAGAGCAGGCCAATGCCATCGTCAACCACATCGGCTATGTGATTGGCATGAACCAGGCGATTAGAGACGACGCTGCGATCGCATTCTCCAAGGGGTTTTACCAGGCCCTAGGCTACAACTGCACCATCGAACAAGCCTTTGAATTTGGCTGCAACGCCATTCAGCTAGAGCTTTCTGGCAGTTCTCAGACGCGATCGGCAACCGCGACCTCACTACGAAAGGCTGAGATCCTCAATCAAGCCCAAGATATAACCATTCCAGAACATCTCAAACCGATTTTAAGAATTAATCCGGTTAAGTCAGCGGCGAAAGTGAAAAGTTCTGAGACCAGCCTATCCCAGGCAGAGCGGAAGAGAATAGAGCTTGAAATTCGGGCATCTCTGGCCAAAGCAGAGACACCATCCGCTGACAAAGCCAAAAGCAGGGGCACAATCGCCCTGATATGTGCTGGGCTACTGTTGTTGACGGCCTCAATAATTGGCATAAATCGGCTTCCCTTTATTGTCGGGGAACTAAAAACTCCACCTAACCAAACTACGCCAATTGATAGCAATACTGCCAGAGATGAGGCGAGTAAAATAGCCGATGAGGCCGAAAAGATGATGGCTTCGTCTGAGCTAAATACTGACATTCTGGAGCAGATTATTCAAAAATGGAATCAAGCCATCTCTAAATTAGAAACAGTTTCGCCTAGCCCTGAAGACAATGAATTAGTTGATTACAAAAATTATTTAGCTTATTCTCAAGCATTGCACAAAGGTTACCAAGCGGCGGAGCTTTCCCAGGAATCGGCAGGAGACTACAACTCCTTATCTACGTGGGAGAGAGTGCAAGGCCTTTGGCAGGAAGCGATCGCCCTGCTTAAAACAATATCGGAGAATGACACCACTCTATTTAAACAGGCGCAATATAAAATTGACGAGTACGAAACCAATAAGAATACAGCCGCGCTGATGGCTAGCAGAGCGTCTTTCAGACAGGCGGTTGATATCGCCAATTGTTTAACCGACTATAAGAAAACGGTGCAGACGAAAGCCTGCCACAATGAAGACCCAGCGGAGGCAAACTCCCATGATGCTTGGCTCAGTATTGCTTCACTTTGGCTTAGAGCAGCTGATTTAATGAAAGAAACTCCTCAAAGCTGTACCTGCTATCAGCTAGCCCAAGAAAAACGAGTTGAATATAGCAATTACTACAATCATGCCTTGAAGCAAGCCGACAAATTTTTGTAGTCATTGTAAAATGCGATGAAGTGCCAAGAAATTTAGCTTTACGATCGGTGGATAATTGACCATGGCCCACCACATTACCCAAGCCCACAATTAGCGACTCCTCTATGAAGATCCTCATCCTGGCGTCTAACCCGCGCAACGACCTCAACCTCGATCGCGAGATACGAGACTTGAAAGAGGTGATCGAGAAGTCGCGCAACCGTCAGGACTTTGACGTAGAAGATGCTTTGGCAGTGCGTGTCGGAGATCTGCAAGACCTGTTTTTGAGGCACCAGCCGCAGATTGTGCATTTTTGTGGCCATGGCAGTGGCCGGGAAGGGCTGGTCTTTGAAGGCAGTGACGGCAGCGAACAGTGGGTGCGTACAGAGGCCCTGTCTGGTTTGTTCAGGCTGTTTTCTAATGACGTGGGCTGTGTGCTGCTCAATGCCTGCTATTCCGAAGCGCAGGCCGACGCTATTGTCGAACACATTGACTATGTGATTGGCATGAACCAGGAGATTCGCGATGATGCCGCGATCGCCTTTGCTAAGGGGTTTTATCGCGGTCTGGGCTACGAATGCTCGATAGAGCGATCGTTTGAGCTGGGCAAAAACGTCATTCAGCTCGAAATTTCGGGCAGCTCTAAGGTGCGCTCGGCGGTGGGGGATGCGGCACGAAAAGCTGAGGTGGTTGACGCCATTAACCAGACCCCGCTTTTAGAACACCTGAAGCCCATTCTCAAGATCAAAAAGACTCTGACATCGAGCTTGGCGGGCAATAGCGCTGCGCCTGACCAATCTCTAGCTGAAGAAGCCCGCCGGACGATTTTATTAGAAATTGATAAGTCTCTTGAGGTAGAGAAGACGGCGATTCTCACCCAGTCTTTTTCTTTTAAGGTTGCGGCGGTAGCTGTAACGGAAGGGCTCTCTTCTGATGCATCAAGCCTTGAGATTAGCTACCGGGATGGCAAGGCAGACTATCTCTGGGAGAAACTGGAGGAGGGTATAGGTTTAGCGGTGGTGGCGATACCGGGCGGCATCTTCACTATGGGCTCGCCCAGTCATGAGAAAGAACGACATGATAGTGAAGGCCCACAGCACCTGGTTAAGGTTCGCCCTTTTTACATGGGCAAATATGCCATTACCCAGGAGCAGTGGTTTACCGTAGCGCACTTGCCAAAGGTCAAGCTCGATTTGAACCCTGACCCTTCTCACTTCAAGGGCGTTAACCGCCCTGTTGAGCAGGTCTCTTGGCATGAAGCGACAGAGTTTTGCGATCGCCTGTCTCGAAAAACGGGCCGACAATATCGGTTACCCAGCGAAGCCGAGTGGGAATATGCCTGCCGGGCTGGGACGACGACCCCGTTTTATGTTGGTGAGACAATTACGGCTGATCTGGCAAATTACGATGGCAACTGCACCTACGGCGCTGGTTTTAAAGGCAAGTACCGAGAGCAGACAACCGATGTAGGCAGTTTTGCCCCCAACGGGTTTGGCCTCTACGACATGCACGGCAATGTAGAAGAGTGGTGCCAAGATCACCGACATGGCAGTTACCAAGGTGCCCCCGCTGACGGTAGTGCTTGGATAGATCAAGATACCGTCGAGGATGTAGAACACTGCGTACGCGGCGGTTCTTGGTTTGGTGAACCAGTGGTTTGCCGCTCTGCCCATCGTAGCAGCGACGATCCGCACGAATCCGCCAGCTTCATTGGTATTCGAGTAGTTTGTGTTGCAATCAAGGCTTTTGCATAGCTCTTTCCCTTTCTTCCACTCTTTCTCTTTACACTTCTTTGCATTTATTGTTTTTCGCGCTCGGTGCAACCAAATTTTTTGCCCCAATTAGGGGTAGTCAAAAAGCAGCTTATTTTTGCCGATCCATAATTCGATAAGCTGACTAAATCTACCGAGTCAGTCAGTCATCAGGGGAGAGCTTCAATGAAACGGGTTTTGGTCATTGCTCTCGTTTCTCTACTGTTCACCCAGGGCATCGCCTGGGCACAAACCGCTGCCGACGACGCCCCTGAGCCAGAGACTACAACGCTGACGGCACCTCCCCCCGTGACCTTTGAAGGTGACACTCAAGCCCCCATCATTCCCCTCAAGGGCACCGAGCAGATTCAGCTGCGGTTGGTCAACTGTAGCTGGGCCTTAGACTGCTTTTTGGCCCAGCGCCTCTTGCCCGCCAGCGCCCACCTCAACCAGCTTGAGCTTAGGTTTGACAACCCCACCACCGCCCCGGCCACTATCCTCAACACCGCCGTGGTGGTGCAGGGCAATCTGACCCAATATCCCCTGTCCAGCCAGGCCCTGGCCCTGCCAAACGAAACCATCACCCTGCCGCCCCAGGCCATTTCCTCAATTCCCCTCACCCTCGATCGCTCGGCCATGCCCCCAGAGCAATATGTGGGAGCCATTTACCTCACCCAGGCCGCCCAGAGCAACCGCCTGGTGCTGCCCATCAACCTGAGCGTGCGCAGCGGGCCGCTGTTGCCGATAGTGATCATTCTCCTGGGGGTGCTGCTGGGGCGCTTGGTTAAGTACATGCAAGAAGTCGGTGGCCCCCAGGCCGAAATTCGCGAAAAAGTGTACCGCCTCGAAGCCGACATTAAAGCGCTCTCGCCGGGCGATCGCCAAATCTTGCGGCCCATGGTGGCCGAGACCCGCAAGCTCGTCTACCGTCAGCAGCTCGAAGCCGCCGATGCCCAGGTGACGCTGATTCAGAGTCGGTTAGCGGTGCTTAAGCAGCTGCGGGTGATTGAAGACCAGCTCTACGACCAGCAAAAGCAGGGAGATGTGATCCCGCCTGAAGCCTGGGAGAGCCTGCAAAAAGCCCGCAACCTGCTGGCCCAGGGCAAAGATGACGAAGCCACGACCGTCGTGGCTTCAATGCTGCAATCGGCCAGTGCCCAAAGCCGAGGCAGTGCAGACCCCGCCGCTGAGCAAATGGGCAAGACCCTGCTCGACGCCGCGGTTAACCTCGACAAGAGTGCCCGCAACGCGATCGCCGAAGCCGAAACCCCGCCACCCCTGACCAAGCTTGAGCGAGTTCAGCAGTTTTTTGTAGCGCTGGTGGGGCTGTCTGACCAAGCCAGGGCTGAAGCCACCTACTGGTTTGTGCGGCCGCTGCTTTACCTGGTGCTATTAATTGGGCTCACCATCGTCGGGCTTAACACCCTCTACATTGAGCAGGGCGAATTTTTTGGCGCGCGCCCCATGGCTGACTATCTGGTGCTTCTGCTGTGGGGGCTGAGTGCCGATGTCGCCAGCCGCAGCCTCACCAGTCTTCAAGGCCAGTAAGCGGGGATACCTCTAGCGCCATGGCTTCCCTGTAGACGCTTTGACCGCTCAGTAGTTGCCCAGTAACCTGCCTTAGATCTCCCTAGATGCCAACCCTCTAGCCTTAATGCCCGATGAAAAGTGCAGACTTTACGCTCAATCTGGCCATCATCATTGGCATTAACAATTACCAGGATGGTATTCCTGCCCTGGGGACAGCGCGGCAGGATGCGGAGGCGATCGCAAAAACCTTAGAGCAGGACCATCACTACCAAGTCCACCTGATTACGGATAGCGACGCCACCCGAGAAAATATCAAGCGATGGCTGGAAACCGACCTGCCAGCGGCCATGCAAGGGGTTGACTCCAGTCGCTTAATTTTTTACTTTGCGGGGCACGGCGTTGCCCTCAACGGCGACGATGGCCCGGCAGGCTACCTGATCCCCCAAAATGGTCGCCTGGGCGATGTCAACACCTATCTGCCCATGACGCGGGTCTACGAAGCCCTGATTCAACTGCCCTGTCGCCACTTTTTGGGGGTTTTAGACTGCTGCTTTGCCGGTGCTTTTTGCTGGTCGAGCACCCGCAAGCTGGTGCCCATTGAACTCAGCACTATCCACAAAGAACGGTTCGATCGCTTTATTCACGATCCGGCCTGGCAAATCATTACCTCAGCGGCCCACGATCAGACCGCATCCGATGCCTTTGACCTCAAGGACGATCGCGGCCAAACTGGCCACCATTCGCCCTTTGCGGCAGCGTTGATCGACGCGCTCCAGGGCAAGGCCGATGCCTATCCTCCGGCGGATCTAGATCGACCCGCTGGCGATGGGGTGATGACGGCCACCGAACTCTACATGTATCTGCGCGATCGCGTCGAGGTGGCGACTGAGGCCCGTTCCATCCGGCAAACCCCTGGAATTTATCCCCTCAAAAAACACGACAAGGGAGAGTATATCTTCTTGACCCCAGGGAATCCGCTGAATCTGCCCCTGGCCCCGCCGCTGGATGTCTCTAGCAACCCCTATCGGGGCCTGTCATCCTTTAATGAAGATGACAAAGACCTGTTTTTTGGTCGAACCGTCCTGACCGGACAGCTTGCTGAGTTTGTTAAAGCCCATGCCCTTACGGTGGTCTTAGGCGCGTCTGGTTCGGGTAAGTCGAGCCTGGTCAAGGCCGGATTGCTGCCCAAGCTGCGGCGGGATCAGTCCTGGTACCTCTTACCTCCCTTTCGGCCCGGTGAGTCGCCCTTTAAAGCCTTAAATAAGACATTGGCTGCGGTCTTTCAGCCCGTGAGCCCGACAGCCTCAGACGAAGGGGCCGACCCGGCAGCGGCTCCCAGCGAATCGGCGGTGGCCCTGCCAACCCCCACCCAGGGTCTGGCCGATTGGTTTGAGGAGTATCCCCAAAGTCATCTATTGGTGGTCGTCGATCAGTTTGAGGAACTGATCACCTTGTGCCGAGATAGTCGGGAGCGACAGCAGTTCTTAGACTTGGCTGCAGAGGTGATCAACCGCTATCCTGACCGGCTTCATCTGGTGTTAACGCTGCGCTCTGACTTTGAGCCGCAGTTTCGCACCACGGCCCTAGAGCCCATCTGGCAAGCGGCTCGATTCATTGTGCCACCGATGTCGCGGGAAGAGCTCCAGGAGGCGATCGAAGCCCCCGCCTCGGCCCGGGTGATGTATTTTGCCCCCCACGAGCTGGTCGATCAGCTGATCGATGAAGTGGCCAATATGCCGGGAGCGTTACCCCTGCTTTCCTTTGTTCTCAGTGAGCTCTATCTAAACTATCTCAGACGCCAGGATAAAGCTCGGGAGCAGGGAGAAACCCTGGATCGCGCCATCACTCAGTCTGACTATGAGGAACTGGGGGGCGTGACGCGATCGCTCACCCAGCGAGCTGAGAAAGAATACAACGCCCTCGTACAGGAAGACCCGGCCTACGAATACACGATTCGCAATGTCATGGTGCGGATGCTGTCGGTGGAGGGAGAACTGACCCGCAGGCGCGTGCCGCTGACAGAGCTGACCTACCCAGAACCCGAGAATGGCCGCATTCAGACGGTGATCGAGCGCTTTGAAGCCGCTCGCCTGTTGACATCGGGCACAGATATCGAAGGTCAACCCTATCAAGAACCGGCCCACGATGCCCTCGTACAGGGCTGGACGCGTCTACTGGCATGGAAGCAGCAGCATCTTGGCGTGCTGCTTTTACAACGAGAGCTGACTTCAGATGTTGAAAAATGGCAATCCAGCAGTCAAAAAAAACAGGACTTTGGCCTGCTTTGGCACGAAGATCCTCGACTGCCGACGGCACTACAGTTGTCCTGCGGCAAAGTCTTCACAGAAACCTGGCGCGATCTATTCCAATGGTGGTTTGGCTATCGTCGCTGGCAGGCTCAACCCCACGACTATTGGCTGAACAGGTTGGAAGTCGATTTTCTCTGGCACAGCTTTGATCAGAAGTTTAAACGGTTTGGGAAAAGCGTTAGCACGATTACCGGGGTGTTCATGGTCCTGACTGGAATCACGGGCTTTGCTTGGCAACGCGCCTCCATCGCCGATTTGCGGGCGGAGGCAGCCAAGGTACTGAACTGGCTACCCACAACCAATGCAGCGGAGGCCCTGGTGCTGGCGATTGACACCACCCACCGCAGTCGTCTGTTTTCATCCCTAGAGATGACAACCCAGTCTAGTCTCCTCAGCGCCGTGCAGGTGGCTCAGGAAGTCAACCGCCTCCAGGGCCATGGAGATGCTGTCTATGCCGTAGCCTTTAGCCCTGATGGTCAGCAGATCGTCAGCGGCAGTGCCGACAAAACTATACAGCTATGGAATGCCCAGACCGGAGAACCCATTGGTGAACCCCTCCGGGGCCATGGGGATGAAATCTATGCCTTAGCCTTTAGCCCCGATGGCCAGCGCATCGTCAGCGGCAGTGCCGACAAAACCCTACAGCTGTGGAATGCCCAGACCGGAGAACCCATCGGTGAACCCCTGCAAGGCCACGGGGATGCTGTCAGGTCGGTAGCCTTTAGCTCCGATGGCCAGCGCATCGTCAGCGGCAGTGCCGACAAAACCCTACGGCTGTGGAATGCCCAGACCGGGGAACCCATCGGTGAACCCCTCCGGGGCCATGGGGCGGCGGTTTGGTCGGTGGCGTTTAGCCCTGATGGCCAGCGCATCGTCAGCGGCAGTGCCGACAAAACTATACGGCTATGGAATGCCCAGACCGGGGAACCCATCGGTGAACCCCTCCGGGGCCATGAGGCGGATGTGAGTGCCGTTGCCTTTAGCCCCAATGGCCAGCAGATTGTCAGCGGCAGCGGAGATACCACCGTGCGACTGTGGAATGCCCAGACCGGGGAACCCATTGGCCAACCGATGCAGGGCCACGAAGTTGTCGTCAGCACGGTAGCGTTTAGCCCCGATGGTCAGCGCATCGTCAGCGGCAGCTGGGACAAAACCGTGATGCTGTGGGATGTCCAAACCGAAAAACCGATTGGCCAACCGCTGCGGGGCCATGGGGCACCCGTTACTGCCGTCATGTTTAGTCCCAATGGTGAGCGCATCGTCAGCAGCAGTGTAGATAAAACCGTGCGGCTGTGGGAGGCCCAGACGGGGCAACCGATCCATCAACTGCTGCCCGGCCATCGGGCGGCGGTCAATGCGGTGGCCTTTAGCCCGGCAACCGCCACGACTGTGAACGGCTTAGACCAACGGATTGTCAGTGCCAGTGATGACGGCGTGATCCAGATCTGGAATGCCCAGACGGGGCAGCCCATTGGCCAACCAATACAGGGCCATGATGCTCCCATCAGGGCGGTAGCATTTAGCCCTGATGGTCAACGCATTGTCAGCGGCAGTGACGACAAAACCCTACGCCTGTGGGACGCTCAGACTGGAGAAGCGATCGGTCAACCCCTGCAAGGCCACGGGGCGGCAGTCAATGCGGTAGCCTTTAGCCCCAACGGTCAACGCATTGTCAGCGGCAGTGACGATCAAACCCTGCGACTGTGGGATGCTCAGACTGGACAAGCGATCGGTCAACCCCTGCGAGGCCATCGGGCATCCGTTAATGCGGTGGCCTTTAGCCCCGATGGCCTCCGGATCGTCAGCGGCAGCGCAGACAGGACCGTGCAACTGTGGAATGCCCAGACGGGGCAACCAGTTGGTGAACCCTGGCAAGGTCACGGGGCACCCGTTAATGCGGTGGCCTTTAGCCCCGCCTCAAGGCTATTCAGCCAGCGCATCGTCAGTGGCAGTGATGACCGAACGGTAAGCATCTGGGATGCTGAGACAGGGCATCTCATTGGCCAAGTGATTGACCATGGAGCCCCGGTCAGGTCAGTCGCGTTTAGTCCCGACGGGCTCCGGATCGTCAGTGGCGGCGATGACTGGGCCATGCGGCTATGGGATACCCAGGCCAGTCAACCAATTGGCAGGCCACTACAAGGGTCTAGGGGAAAGGTCAATGCGGTGGCCTTCAGCCCTGATGGCGATCGCATCGTTAGCGGTAGTGCCGACAACATGGTGCGGCTGTGGGATGCATCTCCTCATACCTGGTTCGCATCAGGCTGTAACCGACTACAGCATCACCCGTTACTCACTCAGCCAGAAACCGTCATCACTGATCCAGATTTTCTTAAAGCCGCCCACCGAGCCAAAGCAGCCTGCCAGCGGCGAGTTTGGCAACCATAGCTCTCGTCCAGCGGTTTTCCTATCCGCTGGTCAAATCCTAGCAGCGATTTGGATATGGTCGTCAACGGCCACTTCCCCGGTAAAGCTCTCAGCGGGCTATTGCCCCTACCCGTCAGCAGGGCGAAACCCATGGTATGCAAGGAAGTAGAGGCAGACGAATGATGAACTCAAGTGATTCGACCAAAGAGCGCATTATCCGGTTCACCGTTTCAAACGGTATGCGTAGGTTCAGTGTCCCCTTTTCAATCCTTGAGGGGGGTTGGGGCCGCTTTACTGCGACACATTCCACCTGACCCATGTCATTTCAATCCCTAAGAGGGCTTCAGCTTGGTTGAGGCCTTCCAACGGTGGCTGAATATCTCGCATAATCCCCGCTTCAATCCCTGAGAGGGATTGGGGTCGGTTGGAGCACGATCGCCATATCGGGTATCAGGCTTCCCCGGCTTGTTGTTTGAATAGGTTAACGACATCCTCGGATAACCAAAGTCCTGCATCCTTTAATTGTTGTAGCCGATCGCCCACAGATGTGATCAAGCCGCGCCGTTTTGCCAGCACGATCGCACCGCCCGTCCCCAGGGTGGCAATGCCTAGAGCGCGGGCACAGCGTCTGGCGGCGGTGTTGTCAACCATGGCGCGATAGGCGGGGTTAGCCAAGACAAAGCTGAGCACAGCGGATTCTCCAGCGCCCAAATTCCAGGCGAGGATCGCTGGATCGATTGGTACTGCGGTTTGGTTATACCAGGTTACGGTTGGCAGTTGGGTGGCGGCTGCATCAGTCTTGACGGCGGTGATTTCGTCATAGACAGACTGGGGAACAACCATGTGCTCGAAGAGTTGGGGTAGCAACTCAGCCTGACCACTCTTGAACAGAACGATTAGGGGGGAGGCATTGATGACGACTTGCCTAATCGGCATCGGCCAGTTCCTCGGTTAGTTCGGTGGCGGTGTATTGGAGTACGGAGACGCGATAGCGGGTGAGGGTGTTGATGAAGTCGGCGCGATGGAGGCCCGCAATTTCGGCGGCTTTTTCTTGGGAGATTTTGCCCAGTTCATACCATTTGACGGCGGCGGCGATCCGCATTTCTTGAACGAATTCTTGGGGGGCTTTGCGGAGGGAAGAAAAGATGGTGTCTGGGAGTTCGATGTGGATAGTTTGCATGGTGGTGGGCTGGTGGGGGTGGTTTTAGCTTAAAGCAGTTCGTCTTGGGTGAGGGTGTTGTCCCTGGGCGACTTCTTCGGCGTAGCGGTGGTGATTGAGGGCGAGGAGGCGATCGAGCACTGCTTTGCCTATGGGGGTGAGGAAGGACTATCTTGCTCTATGCTGTTCCCTTGGATAGAGTAAGGCTGCATCTTATGCATCTACTATGTCAAGATCGCTCAGGGTTTGTCAGGCGTGCATTGACACCGTAAAGCTAGCTGTCCGTCGCAGTGGCTTTCCAAGCCAGCGGGCACTATCAGAAGACGTTGGCATGTCCCTGGCTACTGTCAGCAATTTTCTCACGGGCAAACCGGTTGATCGCGCCATCTTTCTAGAGCTGTGCGAAAAGCTCTCTCTCAACTCCAGCGACATCGCTGATCTCAACTCAGACATTAGCGATCGCCCTGTCGCTGACCCTGACCCAGAACCCAGCCATCCCCTCAGCCAGCGCACCCTGGCCGCGATCGTGTTTACTGACGTGGTGTCGTTTACCCAGCGCATGTCAGACGATGAGTTGCACACCCTGCTGCTGGTGCAGCGAGACTTTCAGCAGATGGAGGCCCTCTGTCAGCAGTTTGCAGGGCGAGTACTGAAGCACCTGGGAGATGGGCTGCTGCTTTATTTTAATAGTGCTGAGCAGGCGGTACTCTGTGCGATCGCCATTCAGCAAGCCCTTGCTACCGCCACCAATCTTTCCCCCGAAAATGCTCTACAGCACCGGATTGGCATTGACCTGGGGGATGTGGTGCACAGCGATGACGATGTCATGGGTAACAGCGTCAATCTGGCCGCCCGGCTGCAATCTCTGGCGGTTCCGGGCGGCATTTGCCTATCCCAATCGGTCTATGACGTAGTCAGCGCCCATCTGCCCATCCCCGTCACCTATGGCGGCAAGCAAGCAATCAAGGGACTGGAAGCTCCGCTGCCGATCTACCATATTGCTCCCCCCGCTGCCCTTTCTTCCCCACCCTCCCCATCCTTCCCCTCTCCCCTCCTTCCCCATCCCTCCACCCTCGACTGGGGCGAAGCGATGGATGTCTCGGTGTTCTACGGGCGCACCGCAGAGTTAGCGACCCTGGAGCGCTGGATTGTGCAGGAGGGCTGCCGCCTGGTCACCTTACTGGGCCTGGGCGGGGTCGGCAAATCGGCCCTGTCGGTGAAACTGGCGGAGCAAATTCAGGCCCCATTTGCGGTGGTGATCTGGCGATCGCTGCGCAATGCCCCACCGCTGGCCGACCTGTTGGCCGACCTGCTGATGGTGCTGTCTGACCAGCAGGAGATCGACCTGCCAGAAGCGATCGAAGGCCGCATTACCCGATTGATCGCCCAGCTACAGCGCTCTCGCTGCCTACTGGTGTTAGACAATGTGGAGTCGATTTTATCCACGGGCGACCAGGCCAGAGCCTATCGGGCGGGCTACGACACCTACGGTCAGCTGTTTCGGCGAGTGGGGGAAAGTCGGCACCAGAGCTGTTTGGTGCTGACCAGCCGCGAAATGCCGGGGGGGTTGGCCACCAAAACGAGCCATACGTCACCGATTCGATCGCTGCGGTTAGGTGGGCTAGGCTCAGACGATGCCCAGGCCATTTTGCGAGATAAGGGCGTTGCGCCGCTGTCGAGTAATTTGCAGCTGTTGATTGAGCGCTATTCTGGCAATCCCTTGGCCCTAAAAATTGTCTCCACCACCATTCAAGAGGTGTTTGGGGGGGATGTAGCCCAGTTTTTAGAGCAGGGCACCGTGGTCTTTGGCGATATTTCTAACCTGCTAGAGCAGCAGTTTAACCGCCTGACTGGGTTTGAGCAGCAGGTGATGCTCTGGCTGGCGATCGCGCGGGAGGGGCGATCGCTCGCTGAACTGCGGGCGGATATTTTGCCCCTGGCCACCGCTCGGGATCTGCTGGAATCGCTGGAGTCGTTGCAGCAGCGGTCGCTGATTGAAAAAGCTACTTCGCCAGGTCAGGCGGCCACCTTTACCCAGCAGCCGGTGGTGATGGAGTACGTCACCGAGCGGCTGATTAACCAGATCTGTAACGAGCTGATCCGTAGCGATATCGGCCTGCTAGATAGCCTTGCGCTCAGCCAGGCCCAGACCAAGGATTATTTACGCAACGCTCAATATCGCCTGATTTTGCAGCCGATTTTGGCGCATTTGCAGCAGCGGTTGGGTGGCCAGCAGGCGGCCCAGGCCTGTTTAGATCAGACTTTGGCTTTGCTCAAGGCGCGACCGTTTCAGACGCCGGGCTATGGGGCCGGTAATCTGCTGAATCTGCTCAATCAGATGGGGGTGAGTTTGAGCGGCTATGATTTTTCTCACCTCCCCGTGTGGCAGGTTTACCTGCAAGGGGTGGACTTACAGGGGGTGAACTTTGCCCACGCGGACCTGAGCCAGTCGGTCTTTACCCAGACCATGGGCGATGTGTTAGCGATCGACTTCAGCCCAGACGGTTCCCTACTGGCCATGGGCATTGATCGGCAAATTTTGCTGTGGCGCATGGGCGATCGCCGCCAGATTGCGACCCTAGAGGGGCACACCGCCTGGGTGCGCTGTGTGGCGTTCAGCCCGGACGGACAGACCTTAGCCAGCGGCAGCCTCGATCACACCATTCGCCTGTGGGACGTGCAGACGGGACAATGCCTGAAGACTCTGCGGGGCCACACCAGCGATGTGCAATCGATCGCCTTTAGCCTGGATGGTACTCTGCTAGCCAGCGGCAGCAAAGACCATACCGTTCGGCTGTGGGATGTACAGACTCAGCAATGCCTCAAGACATTGACAGGACATTGCAGCCGTCTATTGAAGGTAATCTTTGCTGCCGACCAGACGATCTTAATGAGCACTAGCGACGATCAAACGGTCCGATTTTGGGATCTGGCTTCGGGGGACTGTTTACAAACTATTGAAACCCACGTCAACTGGCTGTTGTCTGCGGCCCTCAGCCCCAATGGCACCACCCTGGCTGTCGGCAGCGACCATCAGACCGTGAAATTTTGGGATGTGCAAACGGGGGAATGTCTAGGGACACTACCTGGCTATAGCGCTACGGTTTGGGCCGTGGCCTTTAGCCCCGATGGGCAACAGCTGGCTACGGGCAGCGACGATAAAACTATCCGCCTCTGGGATATGCAGACGCGCCAGTGCCTCAAGACCTGGCAAGAGCATACCAACCAGGTGTGGCAAGTTAGCTTTAGCCCAGATGGGCAAACCCTAGTCAGCGGTGGCGAAGACCAGGCGGTAAAGCTCTGGGATGTGGCCTCGGGCCATTGTTTGACGACTATCACTTCCCACCGCAACTGGGTGGCGGCGATCGCCTTTAGCCCCGACGGTCGCACCCTGGCCAGCGGCAGCAAAGACCAGCAGATTCGCCTGTGGGATGTGGAATCAGGACTCTGCACCAAAACTCAGCCGGGCCATAGGGATGTGGTGACTGCGATCGCGTTTAGGGGGGGTGGGCCGGGGGGCCGGGGGGCATCAGGGGCAGAGAGGATTTTAGCCACTGGCAGTGATGACCACACCATCAAGCTATGGAATGCCCAAACTCTGGACTGTGTGAAAACGCTCTACGGCCATGACGGGTGGGTCTCTGCGATCGCTTTCAGCCCAGACGGCCAAACCCTGGTCAGCGGCAGCAGCGACAAAACGGTGAAGCTGTGGAACGTGCGATCGGGGGAATGTCTGCAAACGCTGGAGGGCCACACCCAGCGAGTGAAGTCGGTGGCGTTTCATCCCCAGGGAGCCATCATCGCCAGCGGCAGCGATGACCATACGGTGAAGCTGTGGGATGTGGCGACGGGGAACTGTGTGCAAACTCTGGCAGGCCACACCGATTGGGTGCTCTCGGTAGCCTTTAGCCCCGATGGACAGCTGGTGGCGAGTGGCAGCGGCGATCGCACCATCAAGCTGTGGGATCTGCAAACGGGGAACTGTGTGCGCACGCTGGAAGGGCATGGGGATCGGGTGCGATCGATCGCCTTCTCCCCTATTTGCACTGAGGAACAGGAGGGGAACGTCTTAGCCAGCGGTAGCGAGGATTGCAGTGTAAAGCTATGGAATATGCAGAGCGGAGCCTGTTTGCAGACCCTCACGGGCCATGACCAGATAGTTTGGATGGTTACGTTTAATCACAATGGGCAACAAATGGCTAGCTGCAGTGATGACGGCACGATTTATATCTGGGATAGTAAGACCGGAGAACGCCTGAAAGTTTTAACAGCCGATCGCCCCTACGAAGGGATGGTCATTACCGGGGCGGTGGGGTTGACCGCTGCCCAACAAGCAACGCTTTGTGCGCTGGGTGCGATCGTAGATTAGTTCCCTTATTGCAAGCGAGGTCCCCGCAGGATCCCCCCTGCCCCCCTTAGTAAGGGGTGTATTAGGATGAATCTTTTAACGCAAGCATGTGGGGGGATCGCTCTAGGCGAGTAATGCCTTACGAGATTCGAAATCGCCATCAGGAGCATCGACCATGACTGAAGACCTTAAACCCACTGGGGCAGGCGAGCCAGCGGTTATTCGCAAGCCTATCATTATCTCTGTAGACGCGGAAGCGGATGATGACACTCGCTCAGTTACCAAAGATAGGCTACCAGGAGACCTCGAAACCATAGCAGCGGCGTTAGATGGGGCGGACGTGGTGCGCCAGCCCATAGATCTGAGTGCCGCAACTATAACTTCAGACGATGGCGATCGCTCCGTCACCAAAGACAGACTGCCGGGAGCCATTGCGGCCGATGCTGCAGACGATGAAGCGCCAGTGGTGCGAAAACCCATCGTCATTGAGCCGACAACCGAAGCATGAGCTCCGCCAACTCAGACGAGCCTGCCGCCTCGCAACACCAGTCGGCAGGAGACGTGAACATTGAAGGTAAAGAGAATGCCTTTGCCTTGGTCAATGCCGCTGGCAATGCGACAGTTGACCAGTCTCATCATGTCGTTATTTACAACTATTACCAATCGGAGTTTAAGTCCGTTGCGGTAGAGGTCGTGGAGCTAGATGACAACTTGCCCTGCCCCTATCGGGGGCTGTCTCACTTTGGGCCAGGAGATGCAGAGTTTTTCTTTGGGCGAGAGGTATTTGTTGCTGAACTGGTAGAGGCTGTGCAGAACCGCGCCTTTGTGCCGGTTTTGGGGGCTTCGGGCAGTGGCAAGTCGTCGGTTGTTTTTGCCGGACTGGTGCCTCAGTTACAGCAGCTAGGGCGCTGGCAGTTCACCTACTTTCGGCCAGGAACTGATCCGTTTCATGCGGTAGCGTCGGCCCTGGTGCCGCTCTACACCCCAGAGCGCAATGAGACCGAGCAACTGCTCCAGGCGCGAGATCTAGCCGCCGCCTTGCAGGGGGGGCGTTTGCCTCTGGGGGATGTGATTGCCCGCATTCAGCGAAACTATCCACAGCAGCGAGTGCTGCTGATTGCCGACCAGTTTGAGGAACTGTATACCCTATGCCCAGAGGAAGCCACCCGTCGCCAGTTTCTAGATTGCTTACTCGCTAGCCTGACCCCAGCCCAGGCTGCTACTCTGTCGCCGCTGGTGCTGGTGGCTACCATGCGAGCTGACTTTTTGGGCAGTGCCCTGTCGTATCGCCCCCTAGCTGATGTGTTGCAGGCGGGGGATGTGAAGCTGGGGGCGATGAACCGCGAAGAACTCGGCCATGTAATTGAACAACCAGCGGCCAAGCTGGGGGTGAGCTTTGAACCGGGGTTGGCAAAGCGCATTTTAGATGCGGTTGATAAAGAGCCGGGGAACTTGCCACTGCTGGAGTTTGCCCTGACGGAGCTGTGGAAACAGCGCCAGGGGAAGCAACTGACCCATACTGCCTACGACGCTATTGGCGAAGTGCAGGGGGCGCTGGCCTGCTACGCCGATGAGCAGTATGCCCGGTTGCAACCCCCTGACCAAGCAGCAGTACGGCGCATTTTTGTACAACTGGTGCGACCAGGGGAGGGCACGGAGGACACTCGCCGGTTGGCGACAAAGGCGGAACTGGGGGAAGACCGCTGGGCGCTGGTGAAGCAGTTGGCTGATACCCGCCTGGTGGTGACTAGCCAGGATGGGGGCAAGCAAGAGACGGTGGAGGTGGTGCATGAGGCGCTGATTCGCCACTGGGGTGAACTGCGGGGGTGGATAGCAACTGACCGAGAGTTTTTGACCTGGCAGGGACGGTTGCGGGGGGCGATGCAGCAATGGGAAACCACCAGCCGCGATGAGGGAGCACTGTTGCGGGGAGCAGCTTTGGCAGAGGCGGAGGAACGATTACAGCTCCGACGAGAAGATTTGGGTGAGGTGGAGCAGTCATTTATTCAGCTGAGCATTAAGTTACGCAATCAGCTGAAAGAAGCTGAGATTGCCCGACAGCAGCGGGAGGTCAGACAGTCTCGTAGAATTGCGGCTGGAGCAATAGGTGCTGCAATTGTTACTAGTACGGCAGGTATTCTTGCCTTAGCTCAATGGAACGAATCTCAAAAACGCAACGTCGCACAGCTTATTCAACTCGCAAAAACTAATTTTCTTATTGGTCAAGAGCTTGACGGAATGGTAGACGCCTTAAAGGCTGAGCGACTTATTAGTAATAAATTTTTGCTTGGGCGTGCTGCATTAGTTGCTGAGGTACAAGGTACACTCATCTGGTTTACCAGTGAGATTCATGAATATAATAAATGGCGAGGAACACAAGCAAATGTTACAGGCATAGCTTTTATTACGGAGAATCAAGAATCAGATCGCCAAAAGCTTGTTGTTGCTGGAGAAAATGGCGTTGCCCAAATATGGGATCTGACAGGAAACCAAGTTGATAAGATTTCTATTAGTCAAGAAGAAGTAAAAAAAACATTTCTTAGTCCAAATGGTCTACGAATTGCAGTTTTCAAATCAGATGGGTTTCTTGAGATGTGGGATGTAATAAGCGAAAAACTTATTATTTCAATTAACTTACAGCAAGAAGACATCCTTGACATATCAATTAGTCCAGACAATCAAAATATTGCTACTGTCGACTCGAATGGAGAAACTAAAATATGGAATTTAGCAAGAAAAACTGCCACTTTAACTTTAGAAAGGCAGGATAATCGTTACAAAGTTAAATTTAGTTCAGATGGCCAGTCTGTTGCCGTAGGAGGAGATGAAATAGTTGAGCTATGGGATTTAAAGGGTTATTTTATAACGAGCATTAATACACAGCAAAAGGCTCTGAAAGGTATAGAATTCAGCCACGATGGTCAAAAGCTAGTTACTTTTGGTGCAAAAGATAGTGCTAAATTGTGGGATTTAAAAAACAAGTCTTCTGCTGCAATTGACACGAAACAAGGAATTGAAATTACTGCTAATCAAGGAGCCATTCACAGTGCAAAGTTCAACCCAATCAGGCAGCAGCTAATCACAGCTGGAGAAGATGGATCTATTAAGCTGTGGGACTTGTCCGGCAACCTTGTAACTATACTTGAAACATACCAAGGGAGCGTTTCAAGTATAGCGTTTAGCCAAGATGGAAAATGGCTGGCAACTGGCAGTTCAGATGGTACGAGCAAGATATGGTATTTTGGTGAGCCTGTTACTTCTATTATTGCTCAGCAAGGAGCTGTCAACAGCACAGCATTTAGTCCAGATAGCCGAGAACTCGCTACTGCGGGAAGTAGCGGAACCATGAAGTTATGGGATCTGACAAGTGCTAAATCCACAATCATTGTGCCCACAGGACATAATCAAGTTGATAATGTGGCCTCTAGTTCAAGAGGGTATCTTGCTACTTCTGGAAGCGACAATGGAACCGTAAGATTATGGAATTTACTGGGTGAATCCGTTGAGACAATTCCCACACAATTGAAATACGTTTTTAGCATGGCATTTAGCCCAGATGGACTTGAACTTGCCATGTCTGGAGAAACTGTGAAGCTATGGAACTCTCTCAACGAGACTATCGTAAATATTTCAACCCAGCAAGGAGAGGTTTTGGATCTAGAATTCAATTCAAATGGAAACCAACTTGCTACTGGTGGTGGAGACGGCAGTATTAAGTTATGGACATCAAGAGGTGATCTTATATGGAAAAAAATCAAATACAAAGAGGCTATTTTTAGACTAGCTTTTAGCCCAGATGGGGAACAGCTAGCTACCATTAGTAACCGAGCAAACAAGTCAAATCAAATGGAAAGCACTCTTACAATTTGGGATACACAAGGAAACCCCATTATCTCAGTACCGACCGAACAAAGTCTTGTATGGGATATAGCATTTAGTAGAGATGGGAAATATATCGCTAGTGCAGGAAACAATGGCGTTCTCAAACTTTGGAATACGGAGGGTAAGCTAATTGCCAATGTTAGCAACCAACAAGGAATAATTTATGGGGTAACGTTTAGTCCAGATGGCAAAAAAATGGCTTTCAGTCAAGCAAGTGGCACTATTAGCCTCTTGCAAACCAATAATATCGATGAGCTTGAGGAACTAGTAGCGAGGAGTTGTGACTGGCTACAAGATTACTTTAACAACCCACTAACAGAACTTACAAAAGAAGATAAGAACCTGTGTAAATTCAATCATTTAGCTACCTCAAAACAATAACAAAAATTTCTGATACGTTTGATTCATTTTGACCGACTTTTTTGTGCACATAATTGTTGACAAGTTATTATTTTCCTTCCAAAAAGCTGACTGTATTTATTAAGATACAGTCAGCTTACGTCTGTAATACTCAGAGATAATAACGGTAGTGCAGTCTTTAAAAGTTAAATATTGCAGAGACAGCCAAAGTCACCTTTGAAGTATACGCATGTCTAAAGTGTAGGCTCTATATCAAAGTGTATGTATCGAGGACATCCTGGTACGCCTTTAGGCCTGCACTGCCTGTACTTGTCAATGTGCTGATGATCATTCTGGTAATCTTCGTTCAAGCTAAAATGGTTATCATCTAGATTTGTTTCTTCCAAAGTAAGAATAATAGCCCTTTCGATTTTTGACACAATATCACTTATTTCTTCTGAAGAGATAGCATAATTATCTATACCAGACACTTCAAATTTCACTTCAATCATCGTAATTCACCGTTAAAAACGCAAGAGAATTTTGGTCTTGTAAATACTGAGACGAGCTTTGCAGGAGCTGATACTTATCAAAGTATAGGGCAGTTATTGTCTTTAAGGTGCTATTTTGGAGTTTTTAGCTTATTTTACAGACGCAGCTATTTTGCTTCCAGTTTCTGGGGTAGTTCGTTAACTCTGTAAAAACCTCCACTGCATGGAATAGCTCCCGCATACTGCACCTGACCTGTCTTGCCATCGAAAAGATTGTAGTTCACTACCACGCCGCTCCTGATAAAAAAGGGAGGCATTTTCCCAAATAAGCTGTTCCAAAGGTTACGTACCGTATAATTAGTGCCGCCTATGAAAGATATCTTGGCGCTCATGAGGCTCGCGCCATTTTTCAGTGCGTGCTGAACAGCTTCCTGCTGAACAATTGTTGCCAATGGAAACCTTGCTTTGTCGTCTGGAGTGGTGAGTTTTTCAATAAAACTGTTGTAATGCTCTATCATAGCGTTTCCATTATCAAATGCAGTCTGCAGTTCAACAGATGCGGTCTCCATCTCAGTAGATGCAGTCTCTATTTCATTACTCTCATCTGTAGTGAGATTTACCAACTTCCGAGCTGCAGCGTCTATCTTTTGCTTTAGCTCCGCTTTCTTCTCTGCTTGCCTTTGAAGCTCATTTGTAATTAGCGATTTTTCTGAGTGAAGCCCTGAGTTGTAAAGAGTAGGCAGCATCACTTTCACGCGTCTTGTCGTGAGTTCTCCGGCAAGGATGTTCAAAAGCAACAAGTCGTCCGCCGTTACTTCAATTCCTTTGACGGAGTAGTCAGTGCGCAAATAATCCAGCACCTTTGTGGCCACGTCAACCGCAGAACTGACCATCTCAATTGGAGAACTGAGTGCTTCAATCAGTTCTCCAATTGAGGGTAACTTTTCTTTCTCAGGGGCTCTAAAATAACGATAGCTGTCAGGCTTTTTTAAAACCTCGTCAATCTTAATCAAAGCTTTGTGAAGTTTACTGCAAGCCTCGTCAAACGCCTTATCGATTATCCTTGTCTGAATCTGATAGGTAGTCAGTGCTTGGAAATCGGGCAAATCTGAGCCCCCATATAGAACAACTTTATTTATGTAAATGCCCTTATTTTGGTAAATACCCTTGATTTCGTCTACGATGCACCGCGCGACTAACTTTAATGCGCGCGTCGCTAACATCGCCGCCTCAATTTTGCCTGCCTTATCGTCGACTAATATTCCCCCTACATAACCGGAATTGCCATCATCTGAAGTTATATCGTCGGGGGGTTCTGATGCAGGTTTTGGATCCGCGGTCTCAGGGGATTTCGAGTTTTCAGTCATGGCAGGAATGCTCGTAATTTAGTATCTATTTACACAGTTTTTTAGCCAATCTTATTTGAGAGGCCCTGCAATGATGCTTGGATGGTTCGAACAAACCCAAAAGAGCAGTTATATGAGTATGTTAGATGTCAAAAAATCTTTGCTCATGCTGAGTATACAGCTATTTATGAGATAAAGCTCATATCTTCAGAAATTAAGAGAAAGTTCGCAGCTTAGCCTCTAAATCGTGAAGTATTAAGCATCAAATTTATGGGTATTAATAGTAGGAATCGTCAACCAGACCAATATTAGAGGGTGTTTGAAAAGTCTTATAAGGTAGCTTAAACTACCATGGCCACTGAGAAGATGCTACCAAGGAATAAGGGTTTTAGGGACTGAGGTTATTCGTACAGGTAACTTCCAGGTAACTTTTGTTCCTCAATCTGACCCCTTCAAAACATTCTCTCAACTCAAAAGTCATTACAACCCAGACATTCTCAGGCGTCAACTCAGGTAGCCAACCGCTTTGCTAGAGACGTCAACCCCTACACCCCCCTTCTTAAGCAACCCCATGGAAAATCAAACCAATCCAGCTTTAGAACCTATCCTCCTTTCCTCTGGCCCTAGCTCTGGCCCTCCCCCCGAGCCCACTGCCAACCCCACTCCCATTCCAATGACCCCAGGCCCCCAACCCAACCCAGGCCCCATTATCACCATTAACGATCAGCCCCCACCGCCCACGCCCCCATCCACCAGCCCCATTCCCACCTTCATAGACGTCATCTGCATCCCCTGCAGCGACGTTAGCCAAACCCAAGACCCCGTGATCGAATTTGGCAGCGGTGGACCAATCCCCCCAGCATCCTTCCAAATCTTTGCCGATGGCCGTATCCTTGCCGAAGGCGCAACCCTCCAAAAACAAACCCTCTCCCCCCTAACCGTCCAGGCCCTCGTGCAACTGGCCAACGCCCTTGGCTTCTGGATATTTCCCGAGTTTTCATCCCCTCCTGTACCCGGCAACAGCGTGACTCAGTTTGTGCAAATCACCCTACCCTGTGCCCACCGCCTGGTAAGGGTACAGCGCGGTGCCGACGAAGGCCCCTTTGCCGAGCTGTTTAGCCTGCTGACCGAACTGGTCGGATTCTCACGCACTGGAGCGTTCTAGATTGCCATAGCACACTGGGGAAAGAAGCGATCGCACTGACAAAGGTGCGATCGCCTCATACAAAGGCATGACCCAAGCCCAATTTCCCCGTCATTCTGATACCAGCGGTCCCAACTGCACAACCAGCCGCGGAATAGCCTGAGTCGCCACATTCCAGACTTCATCGACATCAACCGCATCATAGGCATGAATCAAAATATCCCGCATTCCGGCCATTTGCCGCCAGGGAATTTCAGGGTGGTTGTCCCTAAACGTGGCCGAAAGACGCTTTGTCGCCTCTCCAATAATTTCCAATTGCCGAATAACCGCCGACTGACACATCAAATCTGTCTCAAATGCACCTCGATCACGGCCCACTAAAAACGACTGGATCAGATGGGCAGCGGCCAAAATATCCACCACATAGTCGAGATCACGAAGTGACATAAATCGGTTTCGCAGACTCTAAAATAGCTTGCCGACGGTGATAGTTGCGACTTAGCTCAATACCGCGACGACTGATCAAATCCACCTTTCGTTCGAATAACAGGCTGAGTTCATCCTGCATATCGACATGGTCAAACAAGCTCCACTCGGCATCGGGAGCAAAGGTAACCAATACGTCAATATCACTATCTGGGCGAAAATCGTCTCGCAGCACCGAGCCAAACAGTGCAAACTCAGTAATCTTCCACTGCTGGCAAAACGCGGCCACCCGCTCTGGAGGAATGTCTATATTTGCCATATCTGATCCAACACCACACTATAGAGGCGTGTAGCTGGATCTAGCCTATCACCTGCAAAGGCTAAGCCGCTCCAGCACTTCCTCCGCTTGCCTAGTAAGTAGGCTGAATGGTCTAGCAGCGAAACTCAACAAAACCTTCATGCTCTTGGGTCCTGCTCCCTTTCACCCCACTCACTCGCCCGGTGCTAAAAAAGTCGCTCTTTCTAACGCAAGAGTTATCACAACTCAGGCATTCTCAGGCTTTAACCTGGGTAGCCAACCGCTTTGCTAGAGAAGTTAACCCCTACACCCTTTCTAAAACAACCCCATGACAACCCAAACCAGTTCAACTCCAGTGCCTATCACCATGCACTCTGGCCCTAGCTTTGGCCCTCCCCCCGAGCCCACTGTCAATCCCACTCCCACTCCAGAAACCCCAGAGCCCCAACCCAACCCTGGCCCCATTATCACCATTAACGATCAGCCCCCACCGCCCACGCTTCCACCGACCGGCCCCATGCCAACCTTCGTAGACGTCATCTGCATCCCCTGCACCGACATCAGCCAAACCCAAGACCCCGTGATCGAATTTGGCAGCGGTGGGCCAATCCCCCCAGCATCCTTCCAAATCTTTGCCGATGGTCGCATCGTTGCTGAAGGCGCAACCCTCAAAACACAAACCCTCTCCCCCCTAACCGTCCAGGCCCTCGTGCAACTGGCCAACGCCCTTGGCTTCTGGACATTTCCCGAGTTTTCAGCCCCCCCTGTACCCGGCAATAGCGTGACTCAGTTTGTGCAAATCACCCTACCCTGCACCCGCCGCCTAGTAAAAGTACAGCGCGGTGCCGACGAAGGCCCCTTTGCCGAGCTGTTCAGCCTGCTGACCGAACTGGTCGGATTCTCTCGCACCGGACCGTTCTAGATTGCAATAAAACACTGGGGACAGTAGCGATCGCACTTGCAGAGGTGCGATCGCTTTTTTATTGGCTTAGTCTTGAAGTATAAAAAGTGCAATCGGGTTCTCGCATATCTTTACCTGAAAAAACAGAACATAAGTCATGCATTCTCAGGTTTAATCTCAGGCATCAGTCACCTTTGATAGAGACATACCGGCAAAGAGCCGAGTTCGAAAACAGTTCTCTACTAAAGGCAAACCTTATGACCATCGATCGCAAAACGTTCTACGACACCTTTAGAACTCAGTTTCACCCCACGTTAACTCAACAACAAGTCGATGGCTACAGCGCTATTCTCGACTACTGGGAAGCCTCTGAGATCAGCGATTTGCGCTGGTTGGCTTACGTTTTAGCTACCGCCTATCACGAGACCGGGCAGTTAATCGCCCCCGTTCGGGAAGGCTTTTGCAAAACCGACGAGGGCTCGATCCAGGCCGTCACCAAGCTCTATACCAAGGGCATCATCAAGCACAACTACGCCAAGCCTGAGGCTAACGGCAACAGCTACTTTGGCCGAGGGCTGGTGCAGCTCACCTGGGCCGACAACTACAAAAAAATGGGGCAGACCTTGGGCATGGGCAGCCAACTGTACGACAACCCGGCACTGCTGCTGGACTTAGGCATTTCTGTCAAGGTCCTGTTCAAGGGCATGATTGACGGTTTGTTTACTGGCCAAAGCCTTGAAGACTATTTCAATGCCACCAAGACCGATTGGATGCAAGCCCGCAAAATTGTCAACGGCATGGATAAGGCAAGTGCGATCGCTGACTACGCCCAGCGTTTCAAAGCCTGTCTTGCTTAACCCTGATAAACCCTATACTTCATCGGAGGCAAACATGAAAAACTTAGGTCAATTTTTCCAAGATAGTAATGAACAGTTCTCGGCTACTCGACTAGCCTTTCTAGCCTGGATTTTTGGTGCTCTCATTGTTTGGGGAACAGGCAGCATCCAAGCAAAGGAAATGCAGAAGATTCCTGAGTCGGTAACAGCACTAATTGGAATTCTGATGACTGGTAAGGTTTTCCAAAAATTTGGTGAGGTCCATGAATCCATTAATCAAACAAGTGAGGATAGCAGACTAACCAATCCTGCCTCTACTGGTAACGGTAATTCTGTTTTGACAGGCCATTCTGGGTTGCGCTAAAAAGACACTTCTGATCTTAGCGATCGCATCTTCCCTATATAGAATTTTAGCGGAAGAGCGATCGCTTCTTAGAGATTTGGCTTCGAAAAAAAGATAACGTGATATTCCTCTGTTGATTCAAAAGTTAGAACAACTCAGACATTCTCAGGCGTGGACTCAGGCATGTAAAGCATTTAATAGCAACATAGAACAAAGATAAACGGTGACTTCTAGCATGGTTTATCTAAAATCAGAATCTCTCAGTCTGCTAATTGCTTCATTCACACCTAATCCAGGAGACTAATCATGAACACTACCCAGCACTCAAACGACAACTCCTATAAGCCCAACATTGTACATACTGACGATAGGCAGGCGATCGATTCGTATGACAGCAAGATACCCTTTAGTGAAAGTTCGCTAAAGGGGGCCGGAAAGCAAAATAGCGACATTCCTCCATCTATCTTTCAAAGGTTGCAAAAAAAGACAGGGCTCGAAGGAAAAACTTTTTGGGATTATTTGCAACTGCTGATCGTTCCTTTGCTTTTGCTGAGCGTAACTGTTCAAATAGATAGGCAGCAGAAAAATACGGATGCAATCAATGCAAAGCACGATACCCTCAGCGCCTATATTGATACTATGACAGGATTGATGAACGATGGCTTGTCTGAAAACTCAGGCAGGGATTCTAGGCTAGCAAAAATTGCCGCATCTAGAACTATTCTGACACTTAAAGAATTAGATGGAGGATTGAATACGGTAATACTCGGCTTTTTAAAAGAATCAGATCTAATTCAGACATCATTTCCAAGAGAGAATTATACGGCATGTATAAAAGACAAACCAAACGATTCTAAGCTAAACTGCTCTGAAGATTTTGCTGAATCTGGTAACATTCCGATTAGTTTAGAAGGAGCAGATTTTTCAGGCATTGATTTTCACAATGCCGATTTAAATGTTTTGAATCTTTCCAAGGCTAACCTTAGTAATGCCAATCTGGAAAATGCAATTCTCATTGAGGCTGATTTGGAGAAAGCAAATCTGACCGGAGCAAATCTGACTGGAGCAAACTTAACCTGGGCGAATCTCAAAGGTGCTCATCTTCAGGAAAATGCTCTGAAGAATGTTAGGTATTGCCATACCATTATGCCAAACGGTACAGAGAGAAATGATGACTGTTCCTTTAATCCTAAAGAGGGAAGCCAATACAAGCTAGTAGTTGGTAACAATAGCGCAACAAGTAGCAGCAATGCTTGGACGGTTTCAGCTTATCGTAATTTAGAAAAGTTTGAAGACGAAGTCGAGATACCGGATGGTACTACAATGGTATTGACAGGTGCTTATCGTGAGCATGATGGTAGCACTTGGGTTGAAATCAAGGACGATGGAATAATTGGAGGATGGATTGAGACAACATATCTCGTCCCAGTGGAAGAGGTGCGTTAGGCAATAAGTCGCCAAATTTACTGTTCTTTCCTCATTTGTTTTGGTCAAACGTCATCAATAACCATTCTAATGAGGGCTGGCGATTGCGCTACCCTCATTTTTTGGCTAATTATTGCTATGGCTAGCTAGTTTAAGACGCCGATAATCGGATTCGCTGAATCTGGGACAGCTATCTGGCTTACAACCGCTCTTAGCCAAACTTTGGGCAAACGCCCTAAGCCAGGCGGCGTTTCAAGATAACCACAGTGTATAGAGACGATCGCTTTTGGCATAAAGGCAGATACTTTGCTCCCTTGGCAAAGGCTTTTTGTTTTAGGAAGATATATTCTGCACATAAATGAGTTAATTGAGCTCGGAGAAAATCTATTCAGAAGTTAGATCAACTCAGTTATTCTCAGGCTCTAACTCAGTTACTCTACGTGTTTGATAGGGATATATCGCTCAAGGGAACTGATTCTAAAAGCGATACTTTCATCCAGTCAAACTACATTTTGAGGTAATTTATGTCTTGTGCAATTGGTAACTCTTACATCGTCCAATCTGGTGACATTCTCTTTGATGTTGCTCAACGAGAGCTAGGAGATGGCAACCGCTGGCAAGAGATCTCAAATACCAACGGCGCTCAATTGACCGAAGCAGATGCAAGAAACTTGCAAATTGGGCAAGAAATTTGCATTCCTAGTGCTGTTAAACATCCCCCTGATTCAAGCTCCCCTGTAGCCCCCAGCGTGGTCAGTCAGGTGCTTGAACTGATCAATAACGAGCGCAGACAAGCGGGTCTTCAGCCCCTGCGGCTAAATGCCGCCTTAACCCAGGCAGCTCAGAGACACAGCACCAGCATGGCCTACCAAGACTTTTTTGATCACGTGGGTCGAGATGGCAGCACCTTTGTAACTCGCATTCAGCAAGCAGGCTACCGCTATTCCGCCATTGCAGAAAATATTGCTGGGGGCCAAACAACCGCATCTGCTGCGGTCCAGGGATGGATGAATAGTCCTGGGCATCGCATACATATCCTCGACCCTCGATATGTAGATACGGGCATTGGCTACGAGTTCTTGGGCACCGACCCAGGGCGTGTGACCCTCAAGCATTACTGGACTCAAACCTTTGGCACCCCTGCTTAAGGAGCTTTAGATCGTCGTCTAAACAACTTTGGCCCAGTATCCTGAACGCTCTGTATTTCCAAAATTTAGCCCACTCCTTTTGCAGGTACAGAGCGTTTTGCTTTTCAATCTAACCCAAATTTTGAGGTAAATCATGTCTTGTGAAATTGGTAACTCTTACACCGTTAAGCCTGGAGATATTCCCTTTGATATTGCCCAGCGAGAACTAGGTGATGGCAACCGCTGGCCAGAACTTATGCAGCCCAATGGCTCTCAACTCACAGAACAGGATGCGATCAACCTACAGCCAGGCCAAGAATTGTGCATTCCAAATTCTGTTCCGTCTGCACCGTCCATAGCTACAGGGTTTGCCAATATTGTGTCTCGTCAAACCTACGAGGCCATGTTTCCCCACCGCAACGCTCTGTACAGCTACGACAGTCTAATTGCAGCTACTGAGAAGTTCCCCTTGTTTTGTAGCGAAGGAACATTCGAACAGCGTCAGCGGGAAGCGGCGGCTTTTCTCGCCAACATTGCCCACGAAACCACTGGTGGCTGGGATGCGGCCCCCGATGGTCGCTATGCGTGGGGTCTCCATTTTATTGAAGAAGTGCGTTGCCAGGAAGGCGGTTGTACAGAGTACTGTGACCCCACCAACAGCAGCTTTCCCTGCTTTCCAGGGCGTACCTATCACGGGCGAGGGCCGATACAGCTGTCCTGGAACTACAACTATGGGGCCGCCGGTCAAGCCCTAGGCGTTGATTTGCTCTCAAACCCTGACCTGGTTAAGACCGACGGGGCGATCGCATTTCAAACGGCTCTCTGGTTTTGGATGACACCCCAAGCGCCCAAACCTTCTTGCCATGCGGTTATGACGGGCAGCTGGGTGCCCTCTATTGAGGATGTTAACGGAGGGCGCACTCCCGGATTTGGCATGACAATCAATATCATTAATGGCGGCTTGGAATGCAGTATTCCCACCAATGGCAGCGTGCAGGATCGGGTGGGTTTCTACGAGCGGTTTACGCAGATGTTGGGAGTCAGTATGGGCGATGCGGTTTACTGCGATCGCATGGCGCACTTCTAGGCAAGTGCCTGTGATTTTTGCAAAGAAGTTCCTAGTCTAGTCCCCTGTAGATAACTGTCAGTCACG
This sequence comes from Nodosilinea nodulosa PCC 7104, assembly GCF_000309385.1. Taxonomy (GTDB): domain Bacteria; phylum Cyanobacteriota; class Cyanobacteriia; order Phormidesmidales; family Phormidesmidaceae; genus Nodosilinea; species Nodosilinea nodulosa. The sequence continues at coordinate 53,204 of NZ_JH976538.1, read as the reverse complement.
GTTTACTAAATCAATTGATTAACCAATCAAAAGGAAATTATTGAAATGTGAATGAAAGAGATCAGACAAAATAGCTGGAAACACTATCGCCAAGGAGGAATAAACTTCTTGGCGATAGCTAAGGGCCTAAATTCACATCCAAGGAACATCAAGAATTATAACCGGCATTGCAAAATGTTGGTTTTACATCGATAGTTATTTTTTAGCGGTGTTCACCTACTTTCTGAAATTCTTAGGTACAACCAAGCCAGGCAAAGGGAATTGCCCCTTTTAATAATTTAGGTCATTTAATAGGGTCGGGTGCCTCATGAGTTTGATCAAGATTCTGATTCTGACTGCGAATCCTAGTAATACGGGTGTTGATCCGTTGGGCTTGGATGTAGAAGTCCGGCGGATTGAGGAGGCTTTTTTGCGATCGCACCACCGCGATCGCTTCCAGATCGTCACCAAGCTCGCCACCAGACCCGCCGACCTGCGGCAGGCATTGGTTGAGTACCGCCCGCAGATCGTCCACTTCTCTGGGCACGGTACCGAAACCCAGGGTCTGGTGATGGAAAACGATCAGGGCAAGGTGCAGCTGGTCAGCACCGAAGCGCTGGGACGTCTGTTTGGGGCCTTTGATGCCAGCCCGATTGAGTGCGTCTTGCTCAATGCCTGCTACTCAGAGGTGCAGGCCAATGCCATTCACCAGTATGTTGACTGCGTGATTGGCATGAATCGGCCCATTGGCGATCAGGCAGCAATTCAGTTTTCCCAGGGGTTTTACGATGCGTTGGGGGCGGGTAGCACCTATGCAGAGGCGTTTAAGATGGGGTGCAGCGCCATTGACCTGGAAGGGGGTGTTGAGTATTTGACGCCCCAGCTGATCGGCGGCAAAGGGGGTAGGGCGATATCGCCCGTGGGCCAAGGTTTGCCAGCACCTGAGCCAACTGCCACGGATGGGGGTACAGTGCGACCGGCACCGTCTCAGTCGATTGGCAATGTCACCATTAGCGGCAGCAACAACCCCTTTAATGCCATTCAAGCAGGGGGGAATGTCAAATTAAACCAATCGGGCACCCAAAGCAGTAGTAATAATCCTGATTTAGAGGCGGCCCTGACTCTCTTGGCTAAGCTCCAGCAACAGGTTGTGGCAGCAGACGCGCTTACTTCTTTCGCCAAGAAGGACACAGAGTCAAAAATCGCGATGCTTCAGGAAGAGCTGCTAAAGCCAGAACCTGATAAGGGCTTTGTGAAGGAGGTCGTGGAGGCGTTGAAGCAGGGATTGGCTGGGGTGTTAACCCTAGCAGAGCCTGTAACGCAGGTGGCAGGTTTGGTGGCAAAAGCTTTGAGGTTCATGCTATGAACTCTAATCAGCGTCAGGGGGCATTTGAAGAACAGCCAGCTAGCCAACAGCAATCATCAGGAGATGTGCAGGTACAGGGAGAAGAAAATTCTACCAACTTTGTTAACGCAGCCGGTGATGTCAGGATCGATCAGTCCAATCCTGTCTATATCACAAGTGAGAACATCACTTTTCAACACCGTGGGCTTGATGAAGTTGACCCAGAGATGATGAAACAAATTGTCCGAGAAGAGTTGCGAATTGCCCATACAGAATATGGCGATCCAGTTGGCGAGGGTTTGAACGCGCTGACCGACTTGATGCAAGTACCGGAAGTACGAGCTGCTGTGATTACGTTTCGGGTTGTATTTGAAGCAGCCTGCGATCAGATTGATGTAGTGGCTAACTACAAAGTGTTACACGACTTACTCCATACCTTAGAGTTTCAATGCTATAGCGGCATTGTTCAGGAGGCAAAGCGATTTCCAGAGGATGAAACAGCTCTTGATATTTTGATGGAGCACGAGTTGATTCTGCAAGGTTTATTGGGAGAGATGCAGCAAGTTGCAGTACGGGAGACAATCGCTACCCATGAGGTTCAATGGTTAAACGACTTGCGGACAGCCCAAACAGAATTGCATACTGCGGTCGACACATTGAATGTTCGGTGTTTGCAGCGAACCATTTGGCTGTTGAACCGGGTGCTAGCGATTCAACCCTCTCGCATTAATACCAATCTCACAGGAGCCGCTCGAGCACTGAGGTTGACTGGACTGACAAACGCGATGGCGCTGATTGCAGAAAAACTGACGAGCGTCAATCTAGACCAAAAAAAATTAGAGCAATTCCAGGAAGGAGTTGAAATGCTGACAGCATTGGATCAGCGGTTGGCTGCCCTGGTTATGGGACATGACTACGGGTGCATCCCAGTTATGCAATGAGCAATAATACTTATCTCTAACCAGGCTCATGAACGTTAAGCTTTGAGCAGTTCAACAGAGGAACTTCGCTCCCATGGATGCCTCCAAAGAAGCCCGTCTCAAAGCCCTGACGCAAGAGCTAGCCGAACTGCTCTACGAGGAGACTGACCCAGAGGACGTCAAGACCCTCGAAGGCATCGAGACCGCCGTGCGGGGGCATCTGCTCGAGCATGTCGGCCCAGAACTCGGTCATTTTTTATCCGCACAAGCAGCGGCACAACGCGAGGCCGGCAGCGAGGCGTGACCAGCATCATTGGCCAATTGAGCATCAGCGAACAGCAAGGACAGCGGCTAGGCCTGAAAGCCCGAACTCAGTGGAGTCCGCAGTTAGAGCAGTGTTGTTTGCTGGTAAGTGCCAATGAGTCTTACGACGATACGGCTCATGATATTGCGGTGCTAACCGGGATATCGGTCTCCAAGAGCACTCAGCAGCGACTCGTGCATCGTCACGATTTTCCGTCTGAGTTGGTCGATTTCGGCGTTAAAGAGATGAGCCTTGACGGGGGCAAAGTGCGCTTACGGACGCCCAAAGGCCAACGGAGTGAGTGGCGCGACTATAAGGCCGTTAACCTTCATCAAGGCTGTGTTGCGGCCTTTTTTAGAGCGAATGATGCCCTGGTTGAGTGGGTCAATCAGCAGCCCTTGGCGTCTCCGGTGGTGTGCTTAGGCGATGGGCACGACGGGATTTGGAATCTCTTTGCCCAGATCGCGCCGCCAGTGCAACGGCTTGAAATTCTAGACTGGTACCACTTGATGGAAAATTTGGGTCAGGTCGGCGGGTCACAACACCGACTGGATGCCGTGGAGACCTATCTGTGGCAGGGCGATATTGAAGGAGCTATCAAGCTGTTCAATGACTGGCCCCATGAACGAGTTGACCGGTTTATCGCTTACCTAGCCAAACATCGACACCGTATTGTGAACTACGCCTACTACCAAGCCGAGGGTATGTCTATTGGCTCGGGCGCAATTGAGTCAACGGTCAAGCAAATTGGGCGTCGCATCAAAATTTCAGGGGCTCACTGGGACGAAGAGAATGTGCAACAAGTGCTCAGACAGCGATGTGCTTATCTTAATGGCTACTTCTCAAAATGAGTCTTGCAAGACTGGGATGCACCCCATGACTACTGGCAGGAGATTGACCTAGAATTGAGACGGATTGAATCGAATTTAGACCAAAACCTAGTTGAGCTGGAGATGTCTTGGCCTGATTTAAAGGCTCGAAGCGATCGACTGTTTGATGCAGGTGCTGACCAGTGGACGCTTGCCTTTCAGCAAGATAGCCAGAATCTAGATATGGCTCTCAAAGCTCAAAATCCGATCAAGATTAAGCGATACTTTCGACTCTATCGTAGGCGAGCCAGAGAGCGTTTCTACCAGGTAGATGTGACCTTGAAACGGTTGTGTGAAGAACTGCGCGAAGTCGGTGAGCCATTAGCGTCAGTATTGAGGATTATTGAATGAGTGACCCCATCCTAGCTTCCGATACCGAGACAGATGACAGCCGTTTCCCCTCCGTAGCGTCGTTGCGGGCCGCCCACAGTGAATTGCTCAAACGATATCGAGAACGAGAAAATGATCCGGAAGTTTTTGCCGAAGTTGTACAGCTAATTCACCAAGGGCGAGCCACAGGTGCCCTATTAGATAGTGAGGACGATCGCTGGGCGGCTCAGAGCCTGCTGGATTACTGGAATTCATTGTTATACCGAGCCGGGCTAGAACCACCTGATACCACCCTGGTCGATTTTGATCCAGCCGTGGCTCCCAGTCTCAGCGATGACCTCTGCCCCTATCTGGGGCTGGAGGCCTTTCGGGAAAAGAATCAGCATCTATTTTTTGGGCGGCAGCGGCTACTAGATAAACTGCTCAAGCAGTTGGCAACGAACCGTTTGTTAATTGTGGTCGGGTCTTCTGGCAGTGGCAAATCTTCCATCGTTTTGGGCGGCTTATTACCTCAATTGATTGCTGGGGCATTGCCCGGCAGTCAAAATTGGGTTTACTATGCCCCATTAGTGCCCGGTTCTAATCCCCTGGCTGCGCTGGCGCAGCGATTGAAACCGGCTAACGTATCTGCAACGGAATGGGTTTTCCAGCAGGTTGTGCTCTTTAAGCAAGATCCGAAGCATCTATTGAAATTGACTGAGCAACGGGAGAAGCAACCTGTTGTGTTGGTTATGGACCAGTTTGAAGAGGTGTATACGCTCTGTCGGGATACTGCAATCCGAAAAGCTCTGGTTCAGAACTTGCTCAATTTCATTCAAGCTGGCGAGACTGAAAACCGACTGATTTTGACTATGCGAACTGACTTTGAGAGTCAGTTCGTTCGCACTCCGGAGCTGTTGACTCTGTTCGAGCAGTCTTATGTTCGGGTCATGGCTCTGGATGCTAACGAATTGCGGGAGGCAATTGATCGGCCTGCTACGTTAGTAGGGCTTAAGTTTGAAGAAGGTTTAGTGGATGCCTTACTCAGCGATGTGCTGGGAGAACCGGCAGCACTACCGCTGTTACAGTTTACCCTGCTTAAACTTTGGGATCACCGAGAACGCAATCGGGTGACGTGGGAAGCCTATCGCCGTCTGGGAGGAGGGCGGCTGGCTCTGGCAAAAAGTGCAGATGAACTGTACAACAGTTTGATCCTCGAAGAGCAGATGACGGTGAGGCGAATTTTGCTGCGAATGGTGCGTCCAGGGGAGGGACTGGAGGTAACCAGCAACCGGATTCCGCGTCAAGACCTGTATCGCTCTGGAGAAGCGCCGGATCGGATCGATCGGGTTTTGGAGAAACTAATTCAGGCCCGTTTGGTACGGCTGACAGCAGGCGATAGCCAGGATGACGCCCAGGTTGAAGTGGCCCACGAAGCTTTGATTCGAAACTGGCCCCGATTGGTTGATTGGCTAGAGGAAGATCGGCTTATCTTGCGGCAGCGACTGCGGCTGACTGAGGCGGCAGAGCAGTGGCAGGCGAGAGGGCAAGATGCAAGTATGCTATGGCGTGGTGCCTTGCTAGAAGCCCACTGTGACAACAATAGATGAGACAGCTTAGCCAGTCCCAATTAGAGTAGAAGGAACGGTTATCCCGCATGTCAGACTCTATGCAATCGCAGCTCTTGAATCCTGAAAACAATGGGAAAGCC
>NZ_JH976538.1:0-47667 GCF_000309385.1 Nodosilinea nodulosa PCC 7104 | reverse complement strand
CAACTCCACAGCACTACCATTGGGGTGTAGAGCACTTGGCGATAGGCGATGCCTTGTTCGTCCACTACAGCCTGGACTTCGGCTTCCGGTAGAACCTTGGCAAAGGGTAGACCGATACTGTTTTGGTATTTCTCCTTGAGGACATCCGCACGATTCGGCATCATAGAGACATGGTTTTGGGTTTCGACGCTTCGATCTTTACAGATCAAGCGCTTGAAGCCTTTTCTGCTCTCTTATGTCAGTGCCATTCGACCATAGTTAGTGGTGGCAGGGACAACACCGTGCGGCTATGGAATGCTCAAACTAGACAACTCGCTGGTCCACCCTTAACAGGGCAGAGGGATGATAAAGGGCATGATGAGGCGGTCAACGCTGTTGCCTTTAGCCCCGATGGTAAAACCATTGCAAGTGGCAGTGATGACAGTACGGTGCGGCTATGGAATGCCCAGACTAGAAAACCCATTGGTAGCCCCTTGAGTATGTACTCTGATGACGCGGTCTTAGCCGTTGCCTTTAGCCCTGACGGCAAGACCATTATTATTGGTCGTCAGGATAAGACGGTGGAGCGATGGGATGCTCAAACCGGGCAATCTATTGGCCAATCCTTAACAGGGCATGGGGCTAGGGTGATGTCCGTCGCCTTTAGCCCTGATGGTAAAACTATTGTCAGTGGCAGTAAGGACAAGACGATTCGGCTGTGGGATGTCCAAACCAGCCAGCCCTTTAGCTATCCCTTCACAGGGCAGGGCGCTGAGGTCACATCCAGTCCCGATGGCAAAACTATGGTCAGCCGCAGTTGGGACAACACCATGCAGTTGTGGGATGCCCAAACTGGAAAGCCCATCGGCCAACCTTTAACAGGGCATGATGATGTGATCTATTCCGTCACATTCAGTCCTGATGGCAAAACCCTTGCCAGTGGCAGTGAGGACAAGACGATTCGGCTGTGGGATACTCAAACTGGAAAGCCCATTGGCCAACCCTTAACAGGGCATGAGGATGCGATCTATTTCATTACCTTTAGTCCCGATGGCAGAATCCTTGCCAGTGGTAGCGGGGACAACACCATACAGTTGTGGAATGCTCAAACTGGAAAACCCATTGGCCAACCTTTGAAGGGGCATGATGAGGCGGTCTCTTCCGTTGCCTTTAGCCGCGATGGCAAAACCATTGCCAGTGGCAGTGGAGACAAAACAGTAAGGCTGTGGGATGCCCAAACTGGACAACTCATCGGCCAACCCCTAAAGTTGGATGATTATATACTCTCCGTTGCTTTTAGTCCTGATGGCAAAACCGTTGCCGGTAAAACTTATGAGCAGGTAGAGCTGTGGAACGTGCAAACCGGACAACTCATTGGCGAAACCTTTAAAGTTGATGGTTCTGGTTGGTTGGCACCCTTTGCCTTCAGTCCCGATGGCAAGATCGTGGTTATAGGCCTTTCGAATAATACGGTACAGCTATGGGATACCCAAACTAGAAAACTCATTGGCCAAACGAGATCTGTGTCCATAAGCCCTGATGGCAAGACCATGGTCAGCAGCTTGGACAGAACGGTACGGCTATGGAATACCCAAACCGGCAAGCCTATCGGTCAACCCTTAACAAAAACAGATCATAGTTATGAGATCTTATCTGTGGCCTTCAGTCCTGATGGCAAGATTATTGCCAGTGGTCATTTAGACAAAACGGTACGGCTGTGGGATGCCCAAACTGGAAAGCCCATTGGCCAACCATTAACAGGGCATGAGGATGCAGTCTTGTCCCTCGCCTTCAGCCCTGATAGCAAAAGCATCGCCAGTGGCAGTAAGGATAATAAAGTGCGGCTGTGGGACGCCCAAACTAGAAAGCTCATTGGCAAACCTTTTACAGGGCATGAGGATGCCGTTTTGTCTGTCGCCTTCAGTCCTGACAGCAAAACCATCGCCAGTGGCAGTAAAGATAAGACAGTGCGGCTGTGGAACGCCCAAACTGGGGAGCCTAGCGGTGAATCCTTGACGGGGCATGATGAGGCGGTCAACGCTGTTGCTTTCAGTCCTGTTCGCATAGAGACTCCTTTAGGGTTAGGCTATGCCGTTGTCAGTGGCAGTGAGGACAAGACTATACGGCTTTGGGATACCCAAACTATGCAGCCCATGGGCCAACCCTTTACGGGACATTATGATACGGTTTCGTCTGTTGCCTTCAGTCCTGACGGTAAAACCATCGCAAGCGGCAGTGAGGACAGCACGGTACATCTATGGGATGCCCAGACCGGCAAGCCCATCGGCCAAGCCTTAACGGTTCAGGGGTACTATGACTATTATCCGAGTGAGGTTTCTTCTGTCGCCTTAAGTCCTGATGGTAAGACTATTATCAGTGGTCTTACCAACGCCACCATAGGACGTTGGAGTGTATCTCCTGAAAACTGGCTCAGCACTGCCTGTAACCAGTTGCAGCATCACTTAATTTTGACCAACCCACCTGACGATATTGGCGGTGTTGTTAGAGGAGCCCGCTCGACTTGTCAGCATTATGTTTGGTCAAAACAATGACCAGCCTACCCCTTCAGGTCCTCTTTCCTTTAGTCAGTCCTTTCGCTCTTTTCTCCCTCCGGACTGCATGAGTACATCAGTCATCCTCAACCTATCCGGTGGCGATCTACTCCACGGCTTCCCCCACATCACCGCCCAACTCTGGACCCCCAACCACCCCCGACCCGAACAATTCTCCGGCAGCCTCCCCGCTGCCCCCCATCGGCTCGATCGCTCAACAAAAAATCGGCGAATATCAAAAAAACTTGCACCACGCCCAGCAACAGGCCACAAAATAACCTTGCCTCAAGCAGCGATCATGAAAGCCTGTAGTCAGGCCCAAAACCGCCTTTCCCATAGCCCTGATGTCTCAGAGAGCGATCGCCACCTGGGTGACGGGAGATGACCTGTACCAGACTAACAAGTCAACCACCATCCAGCCTCACGAACTACGAACCTCGGCCCGAGGTCAGAGGAGGGCATCCCTCTCGCGCTGATCAAAGCCTTGCTGGAGCAATACAGACGGCTGAGGTTGGCTAAGTCCGGGTGAATCCTTAACTTAGTCCTGCTGCTGGCGATCGCTAGTCGTAAAGGCGGCAGCGGCTGAAGTCTACCTGTGGCCCTATGGTGCAGTACACCAGGCTACGGGCCGCATCTAGAGCATCCTGGCTGGTCGTGTAGGTTTCGCCATCGCTGAGGGTGGCCAGTTCGGGGGTAATAACCCAGCAGTAATAATCACTGGCCCGACGGGTCACAGCCATCATCCAGCCAGAGGACGCAATCAGTGTCGTTAGGTGTTGTTGGGCCATAGCCTCACCTCCCCTCGCATCGGAGGCTTAGTTTCAGTCATTCCGCCTGAGATAGATAACTACCTATTGCGATTTGGAACAAGTGTACTAAACTGATTCACTAAAGACAACTGTTCTGGGGTTCAGGGGTCTTGTTCTGTACTACCGAGGGAATCATGGCAGGCCGGAAAAGCAGCAAAGCGGACGACATAGCACCCAAGAAAACACCCGAGCAGGTGGAGAAGGCAAAAGCGCTGACGATGGTGCTAGGCCAGATTGAGCGCAACTTTGGCAAAGGGGCGATCATGCGGCTGGGCGATGCTGCCCGAATGAAGGTTGAAACTATCTCCACCGGAGCGCTAACCCTCGACCTGGCCCTGGGCGGTGGCCTACCTAAAGGACGAGTGATTGAAATCTACGGCCCTGAGAGTTCGGGTAAAACGACATTGGCTCTGCACGTTCTTGCAGAGGTGCAAAAGGCTGGTGGGGTCGCCGCTTTTGTAGATGCAGAACATGCCCTCGACCCCATCTATGCTGCCGCTCTGGGAGTCAATGTCGATGATCTACTGGTGTCCCAGCCCGACACGGGGGAGATGGGCCTGGAGGTGGTCGATCAGCTGGTGCGGTCGTCGGCCATTGATGTCGTGGTCGTAGACTCGGTAGCGGCGCTGGTGCCACGGGCTGAGATCGAAGGGGAGATGGGCGACGCCCACGTGGGCCTGCAGGCCAGGTTGATGAGTCAGGCGCTGCGGAAAATCACCGGCAGCATTGGCAAGTCGCAGTGTACGGTCATCTTCTTGAACCAGCTGCGACAGAAAATTGGCATCTCCTACGGCAACCCAGAGGTCACGACCGGGGGCAATGCGCTCAAGTTCTATGCCTCAGTCCGCCTCGACATTCGCCGCATCCAAACCCTGAAGAAGGGCACCGAAGAGTACGGCATTCGCGCCAAGGTCAAAGTGGCCAAAAACAAGGTGGCCCCGCCCTTCCGCATTGGCGAGTTCGATATTCTCTTTGGCCAGGGCATCTCCACGATGGGCTGTCTGGTTGACCTAGCAGAGCAGCACGGGGTAATCGTGCGCAAAGGAGCCTGGTACAGCTACGAAGGCGACAACGTGGGCCAGGGGCGCGACAACACGATTCAGCGGCTGCTTGAGGATGCGGAATTTGCCCAGAAAGTTGAGGCCCAGGTGCGAGAGAAGCTGGAGATTGGCGGCGGTGCTGTCGCTGAGGCTGACGTGGAGATTGAGGACGAAGACGAAGGCGAAACCTACCTGGACGAGGACGAGTAAAAGCGCTCTGAAGCCTCTGTTGATCGAAAACCTCTCCTGTCACTACTTGCTGATGGCAGGGGTTGTTTACGGCTTTCCCAAGTACGAAGAGGACTCGGTGCTGTCAACACAGGCACTCAGAAGATTTGGGCGACTGCTATACAATTGGAGCACTTTTTAGTTGCCCAAAATTTCACCTTGCCTTACCCATGTCCCATGCCGTTGTTATTGGTGGCAGTATTGCTGGTTTGCTGGCGGCGCGGGCAATGCTCAATCACTTTGACCAAGTGACGTTGCTGGAACGTGATTGCTTTCACGATGGCCCTAGTCCTCGGCCAGGGATCCCCCAGGCTCAGCATGTCCATGCCTTATTGATGCGGGGACACCAGATTCTTGAATCGTTCTTCCCCGGTCTGACAGAGGATCTGAGCGAGCAGGGAGCATTGCTGTTGGACTGGACAGCGGACTGGCGATTTCTGACCCTATGGGACTGGATGCCCAGGCATGTGTCTAACCTCAAAAGCCTGATTTGTAGTCGGCTATTGCTGGAGTGGTATCTGCGCGATCGCCTGCTCCAGATGCCTGGGTTTAATGTGCAAGAGGCCGCCACTGTGACGGGCCTGACGGCTACTGATGATGCAACCCGCATTACTGGGGTAGTTTTGGCTATCAACGGCGAACCCGGCACCCTACCTGCTGATTGGATCGTGGATGCCTCGGGCCGTAATTCAAAGCTGTCTGACTGGCTGGTAAAGCTGGGCTTCCAGCGCCCTCCCGAGATTACTGTAAACTCCTTTATTGGCTACGCTAGTCGCTGGTATCAACGCCCGAGCGAGGGAGCGATAGAAGGCGTAATTGTTGCGGCCAAACCAGGGGTGACTCGGCGAGGGGGAGTGCTTTACCCAGTAGAGGGCGATCGCTGTGTGATTACCCTCAGTGGTATTGAAAAAGATTATCCTTCATCTGACGAGGAAGAGTTTTTGTCCTTCGCTCAAAGTTTGCGAGATCCATCGATCGCTAACGCCATTCGAGGCTGGGAACCCATCTCCCCCATCCAGTGCTACCGTCGCACGGAAAACCATTGGCGTCACTTTGAAAAGCTATCCACTCTGCCCGAGGGGATCGTAGCTGTAGGGGATGCAGTTTGTGCATTTAACCCGATTTATGGCCAGGGAATGACGGCTGCGGCCCTGGGCGCGTCACTACTGGACAGCTCTATGCAGCATCCCCAACGTCAAGGATTAGGCCTTCGGTTCCAGAAACAGCTAGCGCAAGAACTCATGTCTCCTTGGCTAATGGCCACCAGCGAAGATTTTCGTTGGGAGATGACCACAGGCGATCGCCCTGGTTGGTTAAGCCAACAGCTGCAACGATACTTTGACCGGGTAGCCCAGGCCGCTAACCATGATCCATCTGTCCATCGCGCCTTTATTGAGGTGGCCCACCTGGCTAAGCCCCCAACTCATCTGCTGCGGCCTCGTACCGCATGGAAGGCCATAACATTGCCTTCTACAGCGACCCCTTAACTCAGCGCTCCATGTTCTGTTTGATAAAGAAAACCCCTGCCGTGGCTACCCAATAGCGCTCGGCGGGGGCTTTTTAGTAAATGGCATCTACCTGGGTTTAGGTTGCCCAGGGGGAGATATGCGATCGCCCCGCTACCCTCGCTCCCGCAGTAGCAGCATGTCTTGAGTGGTGAAGTGCAGCCACTGGATTGCTTCTTTCAACGGCTTGGGCTCCAAATTATGGGCCACCATAGCAAAGCTGGTGACTAGCTCATCGCTCAGGCCCGACTGAATGTAGTCGTGCCAGTTAGCGCCCAAGCCCTCTCTGAAGTGCTCGATGGCCATCCGTAGCGTGTGGTTTTCAGGACGGTCAAAGTAGACCATCTCTACGTCTAGAACTGGCTCAGCGACCTTCTCAAACTCAGCTAAGGAGTTCTGGATGACTTTGATTCTGTCCTCTGCTGTGATAGTCATAGCGCCCCTCCGCTAAATCCAATTCTAATTCTCTAGCCCTTTACAGAAGGGCAATAATCGCCGCTGCTGCCGCCTCTCCTGTGCGCACGGCACCATCAAAAAAACCCGGCCAGCGCTCAGCTATTTCTGTACCCGCCCAGTGAATCCGACCGACCGGAGCAACCAGGGCTTCACCATAGCTAGTCCATACACCTGGGGGCATGAAGGCGGCATACCCGCCTCCCGTCCAAGGTCTGCTGGGCCAGTCAGCTTCATCGTAGGAGGCAGGCGAAAGGGCTTCAGGGCCAAAGTAATTGGCAAGGTCGGTAAGGACAGCAGCCCGGCGTTCATTCTTGCCCATGGATTGCCAAACTCCATAGCGATCGCCCACGATGAATGCGGCCATGACTCCAACGCCTGTTTCTGGGTCAGAGCCATCGGCGCAGAGTTCAATCCATGGGCAGTTTCCTATGGCCAGCCCCGCCAGCCCCTGCTCTCGCCAAAAGGGACGGTCGTAGGAGACCAGAACCTTGGCGCAGCAGCCCATCGGCATTCGTTGGGTCAACTGTGCCCGCATCGGCGGCATGGGAGGGTCGTAAAGAATGCGGCCCGCTAGATGGGGCGGCATGGCAACAACGACATACTGGGCAGCAAAGTGACCCTTTGTGGTTTCAACCTCAATCCCGCTCTCATTTTGGTGAATGCGTAGGACGGGTTCCCCCAGGCGAATGTTCTCGCCCAACTCAGCTGCAAGCTTAGCTGGCATCTGGCCTGCCCCACCACGGATCAGCTCGGCCTCTGGATACTCGGCCTGGGACGCGCAGGTGTGCCCCCAGAGCACATGAAGAAGCGATACCTGGCTGGGTTCTGCCGGACCAAGGAAGCCGACGGTACGCACCATATAGGCAAAGTACCAGTGCCCAAACGCTGTTGTCGTATTAGCGTCAATCCACTGGGCAAAAGTCTGACTGTCTAGCGCTTGCGTGTGCTCATTGCGGCGAGGGTGGCCGGGGGATAGGGTTTTAGCCAGAGCTTCAAACCGCTGCCAAGCCGTCATCGCATCCTGCCATTCTTCCTGGCTTACCTGGGGGGGCTCTCCTTCGGGAAACCCCTCGAAGAATCCGTCAAACTCGTAACGGACGCCATCAAACAACAGTACTTTCTTGCCCTCAGCGGGAAAGGGGAATCGACAGACGCCATACTCGTCCAGCAGGGCTAGAAACCGATCTTGAGTCGGCCCTACCCACTGTCCGCCAAAGTCAATCCATTGGCCCGATGGCAATTGCCGTCCCACCATCCGACCGCCCAAACTTTCTTGCGCTTCGATGATAAGAACGCTGTGCCCGGCCCTATGGAGATTGCGGGCCGCGACGAGCCCAGATAACCCGGCCCCCACAACGATGCAGTCATAGGACTTTGGCATAGTATCGCCGTTACTTTGGGAATAACTCACCCACGCAAGTTTAAAACAGGCAACCTGGCCTAATAGGGGCGTGAGCCATAACCCATGAACTTTAGCCTGCTTCGGGCAAAATCAGCTAGAACGATTACTCTGCCGATAATCCCAGGGCATCACAGGATTTGGCTGACTCCAAAAGTTCAGCCGCTGCTGTCGGGCCTGGGCTTCAGCGGCTAGTAGAGCATCATCTGTATTGGGACAGCTGCCCAGAATTGGGTGTAGACCACCGCATAGCCCTCGCTAACCATCTGAAGGTTGATGTTCTGGCCACCCGCATAGACCTCAGCCACCATGCGCCCATAGCAGTCTGTGAAGAATGGATGGCGTTCTGGGAACCAGAGGATTTACCCTTTGAGGAGTAGTCTTCTGACATTCATTCACAGGAACTGTAGATACAAAGCCCTGGCTATGGAGATTCAAACAATTCAAGGCAACTCCGCCAGCCTAATTGGATTGGCCGGGCAGGAACCTATGGAGTCAGGCTGTGTTGAACTGGCTTGGCAGGCTGGTGTCAATTACTTCTTTTCCTATGGCGTTGGAGATAGCCCCATCGTCAACGATCTAAAGCCGCTATTACGACAGCATAGAGAGTCAGTCATCGTGGCTACTGGTAGCGAAAGGCGGGAGATTAGTCATTGGCAACAGTACATTGAGCAGGTCCAGCAGACCTTCGATATCGACACGATAGACATTCTCTTTGCCGAATATGTCTCCCCTGCCGACGATTGGAAGCAGGTAGAAGCCCTAGTGGATCAGCTCTATCGTTGGAAATCTGAGGGAGTGATTCGGTATGTTGGCATTACAACCCATAACCGTGCGATCGCCCAGCAGCTGATTCAAGAGTCCCTCTGTGATGTTTTAATGCATCGCTACAACATGGCCCACCGCAAGGCGGAAGAAACCGTCTTCCCCATGGCAGAGGCCGCTAAAATACCCGTTGTTGCCTTTACGAGCACTCGGTGGGGAACGCTCCTTCAGAAGCATCCAGACTGGCCTACCGCCCCAGCAACAGCGTCTGATTGCTATCGCTTTGGGCTGTATCAACCCGCTATTCGGTTAGCACTAACGGCACCCCAAACCCGCAAAGACCTTGATGCTAATCTTACTGCCCTCACATCACCGCCGATGTCCGAACACGAAGTGACGCACTGGCGGCAGTTTGGAGATTTGGTCTATGGCAGTGGCCAGGATAGTTTTGAAACGAGCTGGCCATAGCTGAACCTTTTCTGGAATGACACGAAAATGCTCGGGAGCTTGGTAGCCCCGTCTCTTTAGAGCGGGGTGGAAAAGCGACTCGGCGGCTAAAGCCGCCGTCAGGCATGGTGAGGGTCGTTGATGTAGGCCATGATTTTGGCTGTGCTAACTTTTCCGGTCGTATCGTAAAAATAGCTTTTCGTCCACAAGCTGGGCAGCTTGCACAAGTTCGGAAACTCCTGCCTAAGCAGCCTTGATGAGCGGCCTTTCATCGCCTTAACTATCTGGTGGATAGCGACCTGTGAACCGTGTTCCACCAAGATGTGAACGTGGTCAGGGGCTATCTCCAGCGCTTTCACTAACCAGCCATTCTCGGTGGCCACCTCATTCAGGATGACGGACAGCCTCAGCTTGATAGCCCCGGTCAGCACCTTCTTTCTGCGCTTCGGAATCCAGACCAGGTGGACGTGGGCAAGCCCTACCGAATGGTTGCTGTGTCGATAGTCAATGGATTCGTCTCGCATGTTGATGGCTTGCTATGTATCTACAATTATAGTATATTTGTTTTATGACTAAAACCTTTGCAGCACAAGTAAACCAGCTCCCTGACGACCCTCCCTTGAGGGCAGCGCTGGAGTATCTTTGCACGGCTTCAAACAACCTCTACAACTGCACGGTTTACCTGGCTAGGCAGTTGTATTTCAAGGAGGGCAAGTTCTCAAATGGACGCTGGCTGTCTAGCCAGATGACGCGCAACGCCCACATGAAGGCGCTCTATACCAGCGCTGCCCAGCAGACTTGTATCAGCGTGGGTGAGGCGTTCAAGGGCTACCGGGAGCTGCTGAAGTTATGGCGCAGCGGTGGGCTGTCTGAAAAGCCTAAACCACCCAACTACCGCAAGTCTGGCGGCATGGTTCAGCTTAGTTACCCTAAGCGGTGGCTGAAGTTGGTTGATGGTCAGGTTAGGGTGCCAATGGGAACGGCCTGTAAGGTCTGGTTCGACCTACCCGAAATCTTTCTGCCCTTCCCGTCAAACCTTGACTGGGAAAAGGTTAGAGAGGTGCAGATTGTCCCCAGGGCTGGCTACTTTGATGCAGTTTGGATCTGCGAAGCACCCCCCGTCGTGCCCGTCGCTCTAGACCCTGAGAAGTCACTGGCCATTGACCACGGCATCAATAATTGGCTGACCTGCGTAGACAGCGAGGGCCATAGCTTTATCGTGGACGGCAAGCACCTGAAGGCGCTCAACCAGTTCTATAACAAGCGGGTGGCCACCATCAAAGAGGGCAAGGCCCAAGCCTTCTGGTGTAAGCTGCTAGGCCGTTTGACGGGCAAGCGTAATCGCCAGATGCGCCATGCCGTCAACAAGGCGGCTCGGGTGGTGATCAATCACTGCCTGAAGCATGGCATTGGCACTGTGGTCTTTGGCTGGAATCAGGGGCAAAAGGATGGGGCCAATATGGGCCGCAAAACCAATCAAAAGTTTGTGCAAATCCCCACGGGCAAACTGAAAGCCAGAATCGCTCAGCTCTGCGAAGCGCACGGCATTATCTTTATTGAGCAGGAGGAAAGTTATACGTCGCAAGCGTCAGCGTTAGATCTTGATGCAATCCCCGTCTACGGTGAAAAACCCGAGGGTTGGAAGGCTTCAGGTCGGCGCATTCGGCGCGGAACCTACCGCTCTGCTGCTGGCGTTGAGGTCAACGCCGACGCGAATGGGGCGTTTAATATTGGCCGCAAGGCAAACGTGACCGGGATGCAAAGCACCCCGGCGAGAGGCGCTTTGACTTCGCCTAGGCGTCTGAGAATTTGGGATCTACCTGGTGCGTCGATCCTAGCTCACAAGTGCTGTAATCCCTCCGGGGAATCCCCGTCGCTTTAGCGCGGGGAGTAGTCAATGGCTTTTCTGTGGCACCCCTATGACCATCTCCTTTGACCGAGCCGCCAACTTCTACGACAATACCCGCACTCTGTCCCCAGAGGTCTCTGAACGGCTCACAGCAGAGATTTTGAGGCTAGGAAGGGCTACCCCCGACACCACCTTCTTTGAGCCTGGTATTGGCACTGGGCGGGTCGCGCTGCCCATAGTCGAGCGGGGCTATGTCTACACCGGGGTCGATGTGTCTGAAGCCATGATGGACAAGCTCAGGCAGAAGCTTGAAGGGAAGGCCCACCGGCTGACGTTGATCAATGCTGACGCGACGGCGCTACCGCTGGAAGACAACAGCTTTGATGTTGCAGTCGCCCCCCACATCCTGCACCTGATTGCTGATTGGCAAACGGCGATGGATGAGTTGCGCCGGGTGCTGAAGCCATCGGGGGTGTTCATCTACTTCCACCATCCCAACAACAAAACCGCTAGCCGTGATGCCATTGGGCGGCAGTGGAGAGAGATTCTATCGAGCTATGGCTATGCGTCTGGGTTTACAGGTGGGGTCACTGAGGATGTGCTGGGGCGGTTACGCGAGCAGGGGGCAGAGCTAGAGACAGTGGTGGTTGCCGAGCTGTCCCGCGAGAGTACAGTGGACAGTCTTATGAAAGCCTATCGCGATCGCATCTACAGCCATATGTGGCGGGTGCCGGACGACATCTACCATCGAGCAATGGTTGAGCTGGAAGCCTGGGTAGCAGGGGAGTTTCCAGACCCCAACCAGCCTGTGACCTCTCAGGACAACATCACGATCACCGCCGCGTACCACTGGCCAGATTGAGTAAGGCTAGCCAGGTCGAGATTAATCTTAGTGTCCACTAGAACAGTCTCGCTCACTGCTATTCGCTCTCCAGTGACCCAAACAGCCTGGGGCTGGAACCGATAAAGCCGTCGAGGGGATGAGGCGAGGCAGTCATGCAGATGGATCAGGCCCAGGTGCATCGAGCCAAAGCCCTCATCTGGCCGGAGAACCTGATTCCTATCTTTCAACCACCCTACAGTACCGAACTCAATCCTGCTGAGCGCTTCTGGCAGCATCGGAAGTCGCCGCTCAAGGGAAAATGTTTCGAGACTTTAGATCAGTTGCGGAAGCAGCTGTGAGACAGAATTGAGAGCTTGAGTGCCGAGGCCATCGCCTCCTTGACCGGCTATGACTTTATCCTTGAGGCCCTATTCTAGGCAGCTTTATAGAGAATTGGTATAAGCTCTGCTGAGATAGGTGAAGTAAGCAGTATCCCTGCACTACCTATGACCAAAGAAACAAGTAAAAGGAAACGATGATTCATCATGCCATATTGCTGCGATAAAAGTTTTCGTTCTACGCATAGGCGGCAGCGCTAGCGACACTGCTGCCGCCTATGCAAAACTCATGGAACAATTGCAGTCACGCGGATTTCAATCCGCATCGTTGGCAGTCCAAGCGCCGCAACTCCTACCTGTGTCCAAATTGGGGCATGGTTGGGCATGTAATGGCGATATAGCCTGACCATCACCTCGTTAACTTCTGGGGGCAACCCGCCAACATGGTAAGAATTGACGTGGACAACATGCTCCCAACCCGCCCCGGCAGTTGCCAGGGTTCGCTCTACGTTCCGAAACGCCTGGGCAATCTCGTCTGCGAGCGATTCGGGAATTTGCAAGTTGTCATCCCAGCCGCCTTGTCCTGATGTCTCCACGCGATCGCCAATTTTTAGCGCTTGCGAGTAATGCAAGTTATTCAGCATGTATTCCCCATAGCCGGGGGTGACAAAAAACTCGGGCTTATTCATGATGTTCCTCTTTTGGTAGCAATTAATTCTTTTGATCCAGGTGCTGAACGTTTAGCCTACGCCAGCCACCCACCAGGATCGGAACCGTGGACAGTCTGAATTCACAATTTTTTCACCGGTCAGAAATGCGGTAGATTGCTGACTATTTCTGCTGAAGAAAGTCCAGCAACATGGGATTGACCTGATCAGCGTGAGTCCAGTTAATGGCGTGCGGTCCGCCAGGGATAATCTCAAGCTGACTGTTTTTAATCAGTTTTGGGAGTCTGGCGGCGGTGGACTCAAGCGGCAAAATGCGATCGGCATCGCCATGAATGATTAGGGTAGGTACATCAATCCGGGGCAGATCATCGCGGAAATCGGTGAGCCAGGACGGGACACAATCCAAAGTTCCTTTAGCAGAAGCCCCGGCTGCTACATTCCAGCAGGCTTGAATAGCATAGTTGCTGATGCATTCGCCCAGCAGCACATCCACATTAAAAAATTCTCTGAAAAACTCAGAAAAGTAAGCGGGACGGTCTTTAACGATCGCTTTCATAATGCCATCGAAAACGCTCTGGTCAACGCCTTCGGGATTATCAGCGGTCTTCAGCAGGAAGGGCGGTACTGGAGCCATCAGCACGGCTTTTTGCACCCGCTTTGAGCCATAGTTGCCAAGATAGCGCGTGACTTCGCCGGTTCCCATAGAGAACCCAACCAGCACAGCATCATGCAAGTCAAGTTTGGTCATCAGCGCGTTCAAATCGGCTGCAAAGGTATCGTAGTCATAGCCCAGCGAGGGTTGGCTAGACGCACCAAATCCTCGGCGATCGTAGGTAATCACTCGATACCCCGCATTTAGCAGCACCAAGACCTGCTTTTCCCAGGAATGGCCGTTGAGGGGAAATCCATGAATAAGAACAATGGGCCGACCGGCCCCAAGGTCTTCGTAATAGATGTCAATGGTTGCAGAATTTTCTTGACCAACAGTCACATAAGGCATATTGACCTCCTAATGAACATCGCAAAATGTTCTTATCTGATTTAACCGAAGTATAGTGAGTTCAAATGCTCGGTTTCTTTCAGATTCTTAGGGTAAATTGTCAGACTCTTAAGGTGTTAGCGAACCTGTTTCGGTGTTACTCCGGTGAGTCGCTTAAACTGTTGCGTCAGATGACTTTGACTGGAGAAGCCGACCTGTAGAGCGATGTCGGCGATCGCCAAATCTGTTCCCTTCAACATTACTTCTGCCCGTTCCACTCGCTGTTTGATCACATACTGGTGCGGCGAGATCCCCATTACTTTCTTAAACAGGCTTGCAAAGTAAGTCGGGCTGATATTAACGACGCTTGCCAGTTCAGCTAAGGATAAATCTCGATTTAAGTGAGCGTGGATGTAATCGATTGCCTGCTGCAACTGGGTATGAGTTAAGCGGTTGGTTGGTGATGCAATCGGTTTCGCCAGGGTCGAATAGCGTCGTAGTAAATGAATCACTAAAGCCTGGGTGAGCGATTCGATATATAGCTGCCCCATCATCCCGCCCGATCTCAACTCAGCGAACATCAGCATGCCAATCTGATGAAGTTGCAAATCTTGCTGACCAAAACAAGGCACGAGTTCAAACCGTTTTGAATCAATTTCAGAGACTTCAGCAACTTGTTGAATCAATTCCGGTTTTAAGCAAATGTGCAGCGGAGCACAAATGACATCACTCATATCTGGTGCTTGACACCAATAGCTCGGTTGTCCAGCTGGAACCAAAAGGCTGTCCCTTTGATAGAGGATCGATTCGTGCAGGCGATCGTCGCGTTTTTGAACTAAAGGGGCAGGATCTCCCGTGTGAAAGTAGAGCCAGTGATCGGCTAAAGCAGGGAGTTCCATTTCAAACGCTGAAGCAGGGCTTTGACACTGCTCCACTAAAATGCCATTCCAGTTCATTTGGCGACTGGAGAACACCAGCGTTTTATTCCACTGGCGGCTGAGTTCGAGCGAGTTGAGCTGGTTGTTGGCCATAGAGCTTGCTCTCACCGATTTCTTGCGGTTACAAAAATTAGACTTTTTCCAAGTCAACCATGATACAGAAAAGCACTTGTCAGCCCGGAAGCCAAGGTAACAACAAAAGTGTTAGATCATAAGCTGGCGATCAATACTTCTCTCCTTAGACAGACTATTTCAACTCAGTCAGGAGTCGATCGTTCAGCAAAAATGTTCCCGTCTATTACCTCTATACTATCAATTTTATCAGCTTGTACTTGTAAATAAGGCTTTTAGCCACGTCCGCATCGCCCGAAAGCTAATGCACACCTTAGATACAATTTTCTTGCGCTTACCCTGGGATAGCTTTATTGTTCTCTTACATCTAAATCTTCCCTGCGCATACCCGATGAAATACTGGGACCTACCGGGGTTGATGGCGCAACAGCCATTGCAGGCAAATTCCGGTAACGATGCCGTAGCCTAGCCAACCTGCTCCATAGCTCAATGCTGTTGTGAATGGTGCTGGTAGTAGCCCTGGCAAAATGTACGCGATAGTTGAGCCGCTTGCTCCATCTAATGCACCTCCTAAAGCACTGACCAAAATCCACCAATGCGCTTTACGGACAAATCGTCTCAAAATCGGAAATTGAGCCGCCCCAAAAATAGCTAGTACAATCGACTGCTTGACCAAATTCATCCAAAAAACATACCGTAGGCCAAGTGTACTTAGGAATTGAATAAGCGGATCAAAGGTTTCGTTAGGAGCCACCAGCACTAGCCCAAAAGTCCATCCCAGCGTGCTAACCACTATCCACCAAAAGGCTTTAGGAATGTACTGGCGCAAAACGAGCCATTGGGCTGCGCCAATCAACAAACCTGTAAAAAATATGGTTGCTATAAACTGAAATCCTGACGCTTCCAGTGCTCCAACGATCGCCCCCGCAATTGTAGTAGCCAATGTCCACCAGAGCCACAGACGAGGCGCGATCGCCAACTGTTGTGTTTCATCTTGTTTTTCATGCTGCACCATAATGCTCATCCTAGAGTTGTACTTCAACTCCATATCTGTACTACTCGGCCTAGGCTGATTGGGCTGCGTCTAGCCAAACATTGTTGCGTAGTCACAGGCGAACGTCTTGAAACTGCGCGGCTCTTTACCAATTGCGTCCTGGATACCAGACGAAACCACTGCTGCCTCATTGCGTCGGTAGTGCGCGTAATCCTCAATCAGTCCGTCTGCTTGCCAAGCTGGCATCCCAATGTTGAGCAGTTGATCGCGCATTACTTCAGATGAAATATCGACGAATGCAATCTGACGATTGAGCGCAGCCGAGAGTTGTTCTGCCATCTCAGCATGAGTCAATGCCTGTGGTCCGGTGAGGTTGTAAATCTTTCCCTCATGCCCTGTTTCTGTTAAAGCAACTACTGCAACGTCTGCAATATTGCGCACGTCTACCACGCTGACCTTTGCATCGCCGATCGCTGCATAAAAGGCGTTTTGGCTCGTGATTGTCGATTTAAAGTTTAATAAGCCCTGCATAAAGAGGTTGGGACGCAAAAACGTATACGTCATTCCTGATGCTTGAATTGCCGTTTCGACTGCGGCATGATAACGCAAAAAGCGCACGGGCGAATGGGCATCGGCTGCAAATTGCGATAGTTTGACGATATGCTTGACACCACTCTGACGAGCCGCATCAACAAACGCGAGTTGTTGCGCTTCTGCGTCTTCTGTAGAGTTCGTTAAAAGAAAGGCACGGTCTACTTCAGTCAGCGCCTTCAACAGCGTCTCAGGGCGATCAAAGTTCCCCTCCACCACTTCAACATTCGGGAGTGCAATTTCCTTTGCTCGATCACGGTTACGAACCATGGCGCGGACTGGCACGTTCTGCGCTGCGAGTCGCTTGACAATCTCTGTACCGTTACTGCCAGTTGCGCCAGTGATTAAAATCTTCCGGTTCATTGGAAACCTCCTGATGAGTGTGTTGTAGTGAAGCTTTGAAGTTTTGTGAGCAGTGTTTACCCTATTGGCTGAGATCTTAAGCAGCTTCTGTCCATGTGCCTGTAGCGATACCAGAGTAAATTTGTCGCATCAGTTCTAAGCAGAAGGGCGGCACGTCATAACACCTTCTTTTTGAGTGTTGGCATTGGGATTACTTCCCATCGCTCGAACGGCGATCGTAGGTTCATAACCGGGATAACAACGGATGAGAACCGTATCTTCTGCTCTGGTCACATACAGTACATAAACAGGTCTACCACCTAAAACAGCCGGGACAAGATTAGGGGGAAGAGCGGCTGTTGCAACCAGCGTTGACTGATTTGAGGAGCCCAAATCTGGCAGTTCAGATAGGGCGGCCTTTGCTCCAAAAGATTGTAAACAAACCATCACTAACGTTGTAACTGTGACTAACAGGATAGAAACTTTAGAGAATCGCTTGAACATGGTTGATTTCACTCTCTGTACTGTTGGAGTTAAAGATAGATACAGTTCGCCTCGGAGCAAAAATTAACGAACTGGAGTCAAATTTGCTGATTGGATGTGCCATGTTCACTCCTTTGAAGTTGAGCCGAGAAAATTGTTGACTCGTCGCAGCAAATAGCTCCCCTGAAATAATGTCCTGAGGTTCAGGTAGAACCATAAAGATGGATGGTGGAGCGGACATGGACTTGGCTAGAGAATGCACGAATATTGAATCGAGACTATGAGCGATTGCCAGAGAATCATGAAGGTATGATTTATATGGTGATGATTCGATTGATGCTACGAAGTCTCGCCAAAAACAAGCGAACGTGGAAGGTAGAAACCACTTAACAAACGTTTAAAGAAAGTTTCTTGCCGCTTGCGGGTAATGCAATTCATTCAGCATGCATTCCCCATAGCCGCGGGTGACAAAAAACTTGAGCTTATTCATGGTGTTCCTTGTTCTATACTTGGGACAATTCTTGTGGGATAGCCGTCCCGGCTGTTCGGTCTACAGCAATCGCGATCACTGGATGCGCTGAATCGAACTGATGTTGTCTTGCAAGCCTAGACCGCTCAGGTCGCTGTAGCTGCCGGGGCCTAGGGTCCGGCAGTTGCCTCGGTAGCCGACGTCTGAACACAGTCGCCAGGTGCCGCTTTGAATACGCACCGAGGAGATCTGATCGTTGAGCCCTCGAGGGATCAGGTTGTCGATCGAGTCAGAGACCGTGATGCTGCTACCACCGTAGTTAACGTCGAGGTACACCGTGATCAAGCTACCGCTAGACCCACTGCTGCCCGAGCTATCGCTGCTGACTAGCTGCATTGAGCTGATGGTGTCTTGCAGTCCCAGGGCGCTGAGGTTGCTGTAGCTGCCGGGGCCTAAGGTTTGGCACCTGCCCCGGTAGTTTACGTCGGCGCACAGCTGCCAGTTGCCACCATCGATTTGAATCGACGAAATGGTGTCGTTGAGCCCGCGAGGGATGAGATTGTTAATGGAAGTGGTAAAGACGGCATTGCTACCGCTAAAGCCAGGGTCTGAATAGACGGTAATGCGGGGGCTAGCGCCGCCACCGACCGACGTCGTAGTGGTGGTTTCGGGCTGAATGGAGGTAATGGCATTGGTTAGCCCAAAGGAACCCAACGACGAGTAGTTGCCGGGGCTAAAGGTTTTGCAGTTGCCTCGGGAGCCAAAGTCAGAGCAGACTTGCCAGGTGCCCGAGACCACAACCATTGATTCGGCGCGATCGTTAAAGCCCCGGTTGTTTAAGTCACGCACCCCAGAGGAAAACGATCGCTGTTCACCGCTGAAGTCAGGCCCGTCAAATAGAATAATTTGGGTCGTTTGGGCGATCGCGCCGGGCTGAGCCAACAGGGCACCCAGTATGCCAACCACTATCCACAGCCAAAATGTTTTTTTCATAAATGGTCTAGCCAACGAAAGATCAGAGGTTTCAGCGCTTGCCCAGACAAATGTCCGGACTATTGTTGTTTTGATTTAGCTACTAATGTTCAGAATTCACTCGCCTTATAATCACAATGTTTTCAGCAAACAGTAAAACAATGATTAGCCGCGAAAATGCTCCTAAAAAAGCTTCCATCGCCCAGTTCTGACTTTGAACCTCCCAAATCATCCCAATAATAGTGAATCCAATCGCCAACGAGGATAGGATGATCGATGAATTGCGGCCGCGATAGAAGCGGATTGTCCTCTCCCGCCAAAATGGCTCGAAAATACAAGCGATGTAGGACAATCCTGCACTGATGAACAAGCTGGCTTGAAGACCCGAAGGCAGGTTTGGGTATCCAAACGCGATCGCTGTCAGACAGACTCCCAGCGCAAGATACAGGAAAGTAAACAAGGTAGATCGTTTCATTCTTTCTTCTCAGCCTATTCTCGGTACCAAACACGCACACATTGAAAGCAATTGATTGCAAGACCCTGACTGATCATCACTGGGTGGAAAGCATTACTGGTCTTCACTCCGTAGTCACCATCATCGGTGCCTTCAATTCGATCGGGTAAAACAACAGTTTCAACATTGATTACCTGTATCGTTGTACGTTCGATCCACTGATTTACAGCACTCACAACCTCCGAGAAAGATTCATACTCGGAAGGTCCGCCGAAGGGTCCCCGTTCAGTAATTCGAGGCGCAAAATCTTTGCACTTAATCATTTTATTCACCATTCTAAAATTACAGAGTTGACCATCAATTCAAGAAGCGATCGTGATTGGGTTTGTTTAGGGCTACAACAACCATTGGGTTAGCGGAGGAACCAGGTAGCGGAGCGAGAACGCCTCCCAGATCGCGCCGATGATGAACAGTGGGAGCGTGGCCAGGCTCAGCCAACCGAGCTGTTGCAGCCCACGGACGTAACCCTGACGATGGTTCCGAGCACCGATGGTGGCGGGGCGAACCCAAGACCGACCCAGGATGTATGCTCCAAACATCAAGAGGGCGTAAGCTTGGAATTCGATGAGTATCGTTAGCGAGTGCGGGATCAGTGCCACCGCCATAACCTTGGTAGTCGGGGCCATGGCTAAACCTAAAGTGAATGCTTTATACGCAAATATGGCGATGCCAGTGAAGGGAACGAGCAGCGAAGGGAGCACGATCCGCAGCGCGCCGGTCATGACGTTGACGCCCAGGATGGTCAGTGAGAACAGCCAAGGGTTGTTGATTAGCGATCGGACAAGATCTGCCGTTCCGTTCTCTTCTATGGTGGCCAACTGAGTTGCGCTCAGGTTGGGGAAGACCATCGCCGCTACCATCCCAGTGAAGACCAAGCCATACAAAATGGCGTTGATGATGAGGTAGGCGCGAAAATTGGCGCGAATGATCTGGAAGGGTTTGCGAAGCAAGCGAATGTGTCTTGCTTCATGCTTTGGGTGAATAAGGCGCTTTTTGGCGATCGCTTTACGTGACATATTTTTAGCTCCAATGTTTGGTGATGAATGCAGTGATGCTTAAGCGTGATAACCGCCGCGTAGAGCAGCACTGTTGATGAGGCAAATAAGGGTGTCTAAATCCTTGGTTTTGGCAATGGGGGCTAGAGGACGCAGCGATCGCCATCGGCTGGGAGTTCAAGGTCGATCAGGTAGTTGGCCACGATCGCATTGACGCAGGGGCTGGTGCCATCCATGGCGATGGTGTGCTGCTCTCCCTCGACGGTGAGCAAGGTACCGCCGAGCGACTCGGCTAGACTGGCTCCAGCAGCGTAGGGGGTGGCCGGGTCGCCAGTGATGGAGATGATCAGCGTGTCGGGTAAGCCCTCAACGTTCTGAGCATGGGGGAAGCCGAGGGTCGGCTCACCAGGCCAGAACTCGCAGGCGTCGCGGGTGACGCCCTCAACGGGGCGTCCGGTATCAAGAAAGGGGCTCACGTCGAAGATCTGGCGTCGCAGATCTGCCTCCTGCTCAGGGGTGCGGCGCTCCTCGTCGTTACAATTGATGGCGAGCTGAGCATCGACGAGGTTGCTCTCCAATCCTTCAACGATAAAGTCGTCAATGAGAGCGAGGAGTTTGTCGCCTCGTCCCTCGTTTTTGAGCTGGGCGATGCCGTCAATGATTCGCGGCCACGCCTCGGCATTGTAGAGCGCCCCGAGGACGCTGCCAGTGCCATACAAAAAATCCAGGGTGTGCCCCTCGCCCGCTGGCACGGGGTTATCGATCAGCGGCTGGAACAGATCTTGGAACACAGCGGTGGCCTGCTCGGGGTCGGTGCCCAGCGGACAGTCTGATCTCTGAGCGCAGAACTCGGCCATCAGCTCGAACGAGCGCTGGAACGCGGCATGGAGCGCTAAACGGCGCTCCGCGCTGCCCTGCCGAGGGTCGAGCGCACCGTCTAAAACCATCGCCCGGACGTTCTGCGGGAACATCTCAGCGTAGACCGCGCCCAATCGAGTGCCGTAGCTTCGCCCAAGGAAGGTCAGCTTTTCGTCACCGAGGGCGGCGCGGAGCACGTCCATATCTCTGGCTACGTTGCGGGTGCCGACGGCGGCGAGCACCTGCTCACCACCCGACCCCTCGGCGCACTTCTCCATCAACTCGCGGGTGTCGTCGGCACTCCATTCTCCCGACGTACCCAGCAACGTCGTCTGGTTCTCGCCCCGGTCGTTCTCTTCGTCGGTGAAGCAGTTGATGGCCGGGGTCGAGGCTCCGACTCCGCGAGGGTCGAACCCAACCAGGTCAAACCGTTGAACAATGGGAGTCTCCTTCAGAGCCACTGCGGTGAAAGGGGTTTGAATCGTGCCCGAGCCCCCAGGCCCTCCGGGATTGAGTACCAGAGAGCCGATCCGCTGGTCCGGATCACCCTGGGCCGGTAGCCGCAGTACTGCGATTTGCATGGTCTCACCCTCAGGTTCGTCGTAATCTAGCGGCACCTCCAGGCGGCCACATTCAAACGGATCAACGTACACTTGTGCCTCGGTCGCAGTGGTCGCAAAGCCTTCACAGGAGCCGAAGGTCAGCTCCTGGTTGTAAAATCGCTCCAGTTCCGCCGCTGGTTCCTGGGCAGACTGTGTCAATGCGGCAGGTGCCCCGGCGAGGACAAGCAACATCACTGCTGTGCCTGTTAATAAGGGTCGGGCGTAGGTCTTGGGA
Source organism: Nodosilinea nodulosa PCC 7104 (assembly GCF_000309385.1). Lineage (GTDB taxonomy): Bacteria > Cyanobacteriota > Cyanobacteriia > Phormidesmidales > Phormidesmidaceae > Nodosilinea > Nodosilinea nodulosa. The sequence goes on along the minus strand of NZ_JH976538.1, from coordinate 25,765 downwards.
ACGCGCATAATTCTCCTCCGAGTGGAAGCTGTTGGTCTTGAGTCGTACGTGAGTCGGTTACGATTTCGTGAGCTGTTAGAAGAAATTTGAGACATGATGGTGAACGCTTTGCCGTCCAGCCCATCTGGTAGGGAGCCTGGGGCCACGATACCCATGTCCACCCTGCCCGGTAGCCAGGAGATACCTCAGCCGATGAGGGCCAGCACGGCATGAACCATCAGGTGGGCGATCATGGCAGTCTCTAGCCCATAGCGCCAGAACAAATACCCCGCAACCCCTGCAAACAAAGAATTTTGGATCAGCAAAAATCCCACTAAGGTTGGGGTTAACGGCAGCCCTAAGGCGATCGCATAGGGCAAGTGAGCCATCGCAAACATCAGGGAGGAGACGGCAATGGCGACGACCACCCATCGGGCCTGGGGTTTACCCTGGCGCTGCTGCCCAAATCGCCAGCCCAGCCATAGCAGCAGCGTCATCAGTCCCCAGCGGATCAAAATTTCTTCGGTGATACCGCCGTAGAGAAATCGCACTAGCAGCGGCGTGGGCTCAGCCGCCTCAAAGGCTGGTGGCAGCAGCGGGCGAGACAGCAGGGCGATCGCAGCCAGTAGTCCGCCACTGATCAACCCACCCACCACGCCGGGCAACAGTTGAGGAACCATGGCTTGTCGCCACGATCGCCCAGCGGCTATAGCCTCTGCCCCCGGTGCCATTAGCCCTAGCCGGTGAGCCAAAAGCACACCTATCAGCACCGCCACCGACACCAAAACCGTGGGCTGCACCAGCACCAGGAGCCTGACCACGGCGGCAGGTGGAGCACCCTCTGGGAGCAAGGGCAAAGGCAGCAACACCAGGGATATCACCCCAGCCATGCCTGCTAACCACAGCAGCCCAAACAGTCGCAGCCTAACGTTTTTATGTTTAACCATGGCTCTATCCTCAATGTCATCTCAGAACTGTTTTCAAGCCTTCGCGATCTTGTGGTTATAGGGTGCAGATCACCCCTTCCTCGTGCAGTTCGAGGCCGATGCCGCCCGAATGCGGGGTAGCTGGGTCACGGGTAACCGACACAATCAGGGTTTTGGGGAGACGTTCAGTCCCCATGCGCCAGCCCCATTGCCCCGGTCATTAACAAGCTGCGGACGTAGGTTTTGCGGGTGAGCTGCGAACTGACGAGATCACCCACGATCGCGCGATGGCTCTGGAAAACGGGTTGGGGTCTTATATCAAGTCCGGCTAATGAACCCAAGAATTGTAGGCCGCTAACCCTTGCTTCTTCTGAGACCATAGTGCGGTCGATTAAGCGGACTTGATATTACGCTGGAACACTCCGTAAGCGATCGCCAGAAACACGGGGACTATCACCAGCACCGCTAGCGCCCCGTAGGTGGCGTGATACTCGCTGATGGTGAACAGAGCAGGTGAGGGCAAGGCACTTCCAGTGATGTTGAACAGGAGTACGCCGCCGATGTTGTTCGCGAAGTGTACGCCGATGGCGAGTTCAGTGGTTCCGTCAATCAACGAGACCACAGTCCACACCAGACCCGGAACGAAGAAGTAGTTGGAGAAGACGGTGAGCCAGCCGCCCGCGCGCGCCTCCGGGTTGAGGAGGTGCGGCAGGGTAAATATCACGGCTGGCACAATTGCCAGAAAAACGCGGTTGCTCCAGATGAGGCTCGCGCCCTGCACGATGTATCCGCGAAAGAAAAGCTCCTCGGTGGTCGTTTGGATCGCGGTGAGCACCAGTGCGATCGGTACAAAAAGCGCCAACGTCGTGAGGTTGGAAGTAAAGGAGAAGGTATCCGGGTAGAACAGATACTGCCCCAGCCCACCGATCAGGCAGTACGGCAGAAACCACGCCACGAATCCGTGACCGACCCGATGCCAGTCTATCCGCTTCCCCGCTGTGACGAGCGTTTGGGGGTGGCGGCGGTGGACGAGGGAGACAGCGATCAGGACTCCCGCGAAGAAGCACAGGAAACTCGCCATGACAAACAGGTAGTATTCCACAAGCCCGAGCCCCGAGGGGTCTGCCTGGCCACCGAGCGCAAACGCGACGAGTACGCTGGCACCACTACCGACGATCAGCCACGCAAAGAGGATGACCATCAGCCCCAGAACATACCGCCACCCCCGATGCTTACCCCACCGGGCAGCCTCCACGTAGGTAACTTTTTTCGCTTCTGCGATGATTCCCTGCGTTCTTTCGGTATTTTGTATCTTCATCTCCGTTCTTTTACTCTTGTTGCTGACTTCAATTGCTCATTGGTTTAGGGATCGACAGGATCACCGATCGCCCCACCAGTAGCTATGTGCACGGCGCGGGCCATCTGCCCAAGCGTGTTGCCAAGCGAGGTGGGATCGGCTCCTGCCATCAAGGCAGCACTGACGTCTTCACTGATAACGCGCACGACTGCGGTGGCCGCAGCGGCGTGCAGTCGCACCTCAATATCGTCAGGCGATCGCCGCAGGCGATCTGCGAAGATCTCGACTAGAGCGCGCTCTATGCGATCGTTGGTCATCAGCCAGACCGTCCGCAGATCCGGCTCTTTTTCGGCCAGTACAGTCATCTTGATCACAGCCTGATCAAAGGCCTGCTGATCAGGATCTTTAGTACGATTCATCGCCCACTCCATGAGGTGATCTTCAAGGGAGACATCCCGAGGCCAGCGGCGCAATAGCGCCACAAACTCCTCGCCATCCTGCGCCAAGACCGGCTCGACACAGCTCTCCTTGTTGCGGAAGTACCGCCAGAGGGTGCGCACCGAGAGACCCACTGCAGCGGCGATTTGCTCACCGGTCGTGGCAGCGACGCCTTGCTCCCAGAACAAACGCGCCGCCTCCCGCGAAATCTCCAGACGTATCCGCTGCTGCCGCTGCTCACTCATCCTCCCTGGCTTGCGTTCGTTCTTCGTTGTGTCGTTGGTATCGTCACTTCCCACCGCAGTCTTCCTTTCAGGAATCTGTCACTAAGTGACAATATAGCGCTTGGTGACACCACCGACAAGGGATTGCTTTGCTGATCAGCACGTTCAATTTGAGCCCATAGTTACTCAAACTCTGGAAGCTGGTCAGGGAACGGCATCTGAGAGACCCCATAACAGTTGGCAGGGGTGAGGTCATCCCCGCAACGGCTACTGCCAACAAGATTGCTAGGCGCTGTTTATATACTTTCCGTACAGGTAGTCTTTGTCTTAGCTAGCTTGAGTGTAGTGAGTTCCAACACTCAACTTCTTTCAAATTCTTACAGTGATTTATCAGATTCTTAGGTCGCTAGCGCGCCTGTTTAGGAGTCAGTCCAGTGAAGCGCTTACATTGTTGCGTCAGAGGGCTTTGACTGGCGAAGGCGACTTACAAAGCGATTTCTGCTTTGGCGCAGCCTGTGCACAGCACATATCGCTAAATCTATTTTCAACAGCACCAATTTTGCTGGTTCTACGCGCTGGTGAATCACGCACTGATAGCAGGGCTGACTCATCTCCTCAAACCCTTGCCTGATCTTCGTATCTATGTGTTTCCGCAGTAGAGCACAAGTAGGTCTGTATAAACTTCGCGATTTGAGGTTCTATAAGTAGCTCAATCTAGAACTGATACTCTGAATCAGCTAACTGGCTATCATGATTTGTCTACCGATTGAAGTTGATTTGAGCTAGAGAGACTGCCCCCCGGCGACTTCGATTCTCTGTCCAGTCATCCATCGGTTCTCTTCTGACAGCAACAGCGCGATCGCCCCTCCAATATCATCGGGTTCACCCACCCGACCTAAAGCAGTTTGGGACGCGATGTACTTATTGATCTCTGGATTGTTCTGCACGACACTGCCTTCGGTGGCGATCGCTCCTGGAGCCACTACATTCACTGTGATTTGTCGCTGTCCTAGTTCCTTCGCTAAGGAGCGAGTCAGAACCTCGATCGCGCCTTTCATGCTGGCATAGACCGCTCGTCCTGGGCTTATGGTGCGGGTCAGAAACGATGAAACATTCACGATTCGTCCACCATCTTTGAGTAATGGCAGCAACTTCTGAGTGAGAAAAAAGACACCCTTGAAGTTAACGTTGAATATTCGATCAAATTCTTCCTCGGTTGTTTCTGCAAATAGTGAACCGCCACTAATTCCAGCGTTATTGATGAGGAAATCAAATTGCTCGATGCCCCAAGTGTTTTGCAGGGCTTGCTTGACTTGTATCACAAACGCATCAAGGGTTTCGATGCTGCCGATATCGATCTGCAACGCTACTGCTTTATGGCCCATTGCCTCAATTTCAGAAACAACGGATTTTGCTTCCGCTTCACTGTTCAGATAGGTTACAATTACGCCCACTCCTTGCTTTGCCACTGCCAAAGCAGTATTCTTTCCCAGTCCTCGACTCGCTCCTGTCACTAGAGCAATTTTTGGTTTATCTTGTGTCATTAGCTTATTTCTCCAATGAAAGACACTCAGGTGTAATCCTAGATAGATTTATTGGAGATATTAATCCTGCCGTTCTATCTATTCTGAGTGTTCTAAATGTACTGAATTCTTGTGCTTAACTTCTTTCAGATTCTTAACCTAAATTGTCAGATTCTTCCTGTTAGCGCACCTGCTTTGGTGTCATGCCAGTGAATCGCTTAAACTGCTGCGTCAAATGGCTTTGGCTAGAGAAGCCGACTTGCAGGGCGATGTCTGCGATCGCCAGATCCGTTTTTGACAACATCACCTTTGCCCGTTCTACGCGCTGTCGAATCACATACTGGTGGGGCGAAATTCCCATTTCCTGCTTAAACAAACTTGCAAAGTAAGTCGGGCTGATATTCACAACGCTTGCCAGTTCAGTCAAGGACAAATCTCGATTCAAGTAAGTGTGAATGTAATCGATCGCCTGCTGCAACTGGATACGAGTGAATCTGCTGTCTTGGGATGCGATCGGTCGCGTCAGAGTCGAATAGTGTCGCAGCAAATGAATTACTAAAATTTGAGTGAGTGATTCGACATAGAGTTTTCCCATCATCCCGTGCGATCGCAACTCAGCCAATATCAGCATACCAATCTGGTGAAGCTGCAGATCTTGCTGACCAAAACAATGTATAAACTCGAACCGTCTTGAATCTATATCAGAGGCTTCAGCAACCTGTTGAATCAGTTCTGGTTTTAAGCAAATGAATAGTGGAGAGCAGGTGATACCACTTTTATCTTGACACCAGTAGCTTGGCTGTCCAGCCGGAATAAAGAGATTGTCCCCTTCCTGAAGGATTGATTCATGCCGTCGATCGTCCCGTTTTTGAATTATATGAGTAGGATTCCCTAGGTGTAAGCTGAGCCAGTGGTCTGAGAGGGCTGGGAGTTCTGCCTCGTAGGTTGAAGCAGGACTTTGACACTGCTCCACCAAAATGCCATTCCAGTCCATTTGACGACTGGAGATCATCAGTGGTTTATTAAACCGTTGGTTGAGTTCGAGCGAGTTGATCTGGTTGCTGGCCATAGAGCTTGCTCTCACCGATTGCTTGCAGTTACAAAATAACACCTCTCAACCTGACTCTGGCGCAGAAAAAGCGTCTACCAGTTAGGAACCCAAGACAATAACTGGCGCATTAAGTCAAAAGCTAGCCATTAACGCTTCTCTCCTTAGGTAGACTTTTCTAACTTAGCCATTGATCGTTCATGCAGCAAAATTTTGCCTGACTATTAACTCTCTATACTGTCACTTTCATCAGCTTTTACTAGATAGGATTGTTTCAGCAATTCAGCAACTTCTTGCGCGATCGCAATCAGGGCATCATTAACTGAAGAGTCACAGAGATAATCAGGTTGAGGTGTAATCTTATACTCAGAATCATTCTTGCATTGTGATACTGAACGCTTCATGGGATCATTCTCGATGAAATGCTGATTTGTGACTGCTTACGTCTTGTTCAAGCAGCTATGCCGCCATCAATTTTGAGGCTCGCACCCGTGACAAAAGCGGCTTCAGGGCCGGCGAGATAGGAAACCATGCCAGCCACCTCGTTGTCCTGTCCGTAGCGACCAAGAGCAATCATGTTAGTGATTTCTTTAGCAGAGTCCCCATCTGCGGGATTCATATCGGTATCGATCGGACCCGGTTGAATATTGTTGACCGTGATGCCGCGAGTTCCCAAATCGCGGGCGAGGCCACGGGTAAAACTAGCGATCGCCCCCTTCGACAACGCATAGACCGAGAGACCGGCAAAAGGGGTAAAATCACTGATGAAGCTACCAATCATGATGCTCCGTCCTCCCTCGCTCATGTGACGAACGGCCTCTTGAGTGGCGACGAAGACGCCTTTGATATTAATGGCGACGAGTCGGTCAAACTCTTCCATCGAGAACTGGTCGATCGGCGCTAAAACCAAAACGCCTGCGTTGTTGACGAAAATGTCGAGCCGACCGAGGGTGTTAACAGTCTCAGCGACGGCGTGTTTTACCGCATCTACATCGGCACTGTCAGCCCGAATCGCCAGGGCTTTTCCCCCGGTTGCTTCAATATCCCGAACCACCTGATCAGCTTTTTGGGGCGAACTGGTGTAGATGAGCGCAACGGCGGCCCCATCGTGAGCGAGACGCTTGGCGATCGCCGCGCCTAAACCGTGTGAACCGCCCGTAACCAGGGCAACTTTGCCTGCAAGTGTCGTCGTCATGATGGACTCCTTTAGGTGTGAAATTGTTGACTCAAGTTTGTGCTTCGATCAGTTTGCTGACGACATCTGAAAGCAGTGTTTGCCCCCTGACTGTTTGAACGTGGCTTCCCCCTTCAAAAACAATGTGACCAGAATTAAAGCCGCGCATCATCTCGCTGTAACTGTTGACGGCTTCAAGCGAAAAGCCGAATCTGGACATTGTTGCCTGCCACTCGATTTCGGGGACAGCGACAGCCTGTACGTCGCGTCCGAGAGCGGCGGCAAAAGCGACGGCGACATCGTTTGGCGAATAATCTGCTGCGCCGTGCAGTTCGATGATGCGTTTGCCCGTCCAGTCTGCGGTCATCGCTTGGGCAACGGCACGTCCGATATCGGCAGCGCACACCATCGGAATCTTGCGCTCAAGCGGTGTGTAGAAGCTCGGTAAAATGCCTTGCTCAGCGGCGACCTGCGCCACGCTGCCCCAATTTTCCATAAACGCCGATGCTCGCAAAAATGCAACGGGAATTTCTAAACTGCCGAACATCGTCTCCAAAATGTGCGTCGTCAAGATGTTTCCCGTGCCCGAGGCATGTTGCGATCCGACCGAGGAAAGCAATACGACTTTCTGCGCGCCGGATTTTTTAATGGCAGCGACGTAATGCTCACCGATTCCTCTCGCCACCGCGAACATATTGGCGACGTTGTAGGCAGGCGGATTCATCGCGTAAACAGCGTCCGCATTCCGCATCGCATGGGTCATCGCTTCTAAATCGCTTAGGTTTGCAAAAGTAACATCTGCGCCTCTCGTCCGCCAAGCAGCGGCGGTTTTGTCCGATCGCAAAACGACCCTCACCAACTGATTTTTCTCAAGCAAAGCGTCAGCAACCGCAGAACCCGTCTGCCCAGTCGCACCAAAAACTACATACACAAGATTTTCCCCTTGGCTCTATAGCGTGGTTACATCATCGTCTGGCGAATCGGGCGGACAATCACTTCATTGACATCAACATCGTCCGGCTGGGACACAGCGTATAAAACGGCTCTGGCGATCGCCTCTGAGGTAAGGGCGGTTTTGCGAAGTTCTTCTAACAAGCCTTTGGATGACTCATCAGTGATATCAGAGCCAAGTTCGGTGGCAACGACACCCGGAGATATGGTGGTGACGCGAATGTTTTGTGATTCCTGCCGCAGTCCTTCAGAAATTGCCCAAACTGCATACTTGGTTGCGCAGTAAACTGCCGCAGTAGGTACTACCACATGGGCACCAATGGACGCAGTATTGATGATTTGCCCGCCTCCTTGCGCTTCCATAATTGGCAGCCCTGCCGCGATACCATTCAACACGCCCTGAATATTCACATTGATCATGTTGTCCCATTCCTCGACTTTCAGGGCATTCATCGGTGATAGAGGCATCACGCCGGCATTGTTAAAGATGACATCAACGCGACCAAATTTGTCCTTGGCGAACTCAACAAATGCTTTCACATCGTCGAGATCGGTGACATCGACCGCTTTGAACTCTGCTGTGCCACCGAAGGCATAAATCTCCTCAACTAGCTTTTCTAGCTTATCTGCCCGCCGTGCTCCCAAAACGACTTTTGCGCCATTTTGGGCGAGCAGCTTCGCGGTGGCTTCACCGATACCGCTACTGGCTCCGATAATAGCAATCACTTTGTTTTCTATATTCAACATGGTGAGTTTTCCTTTTGTTTGAGTTTCCTTTGGTTTTCGTCGTGTGAATTAAAGAAACATGCCGCCAGAAACTTCAATTTCCTGAGCATTTACCCAACGGCTATCTTCAGAAAGTAAAGATGCGATACCTTCGGGAAGCTTCGCTAACGTCCCGCCAATATCATCGAATCGAGAAGATCCACTTGACCTAACGCAGTTTGTGAAACGATAAAGGTGTAATTAACCTGAGTGTAATGAGCTCCAATACTCAAGTTCTTTCAGATTCTTATCGTGATTTATCAGATTCTTATGATTTTTCAGAAGTCTTCGCAAACTTTCAAATACAGGTAGCCACTAATCAGGCGTGATTTTATTGGAAAGTGTCAGTCGGCCCTTTTACGGCTTTAATCGGCTATTGGCAAAGACTTTCCAGACTCAACCAGAGTTTGTTGCTCTCAAAAGTCCGCTGCAATGACTGTTCATGCCAATCGTCCATGATGCTGCCGCGCCACCCCCAATGATAAAAGCTTAGGGAAAGGGCTAGATAGGCCAAGGGATCCGGTCTCTTGACGATGATGTTAAAAGTCGGCTATCCCCATAGGAACCGGGTCCCTGAGCAGCGGTTTATCTTTTGAGCAATATTGTACTTCTTTCTCAAGGAATAAATAAGGAGTTGCGTCTTGAAAATCAAGGAAGAGTTAGAATTTCTACCCCTTCCTCAGTCACAGCAACGGTGTGTTCAAACTGAGCTGAAAGTTTATTGTCTTTTGTAATCACAGTCCAACGATCCGCTAAAAACTTAAGTGTACTCGTGCCTTCGTTTAGCATCGGCTCAACCGTAAAAACCATTCCCGGACGCAGCTTCAATCCACTGCCTCGTTCGCCAAAGTGAGGAATTTGAAGCTCTGTATGCATCTGCCTGCCAATACCATGCCCCACCATATCTCGAACAACTGAGAACCCATTTGCCTCAGCATATTCTTGAATTGCAGCGCCAATATCACCAATTCTTGCCCCCGGCTTGATTTCAGCAATCCCCCGCATCATCGATGCTTGAGTGGCTTCAACCAGTTTCCGGGCGGTTACGGATACATTGCCAACGAGGAATGTTTTAGAGGTGTCGCCATGATAACCGTTTAGGCGTGGCGTTACATCGATGTTGATAATATCCCCGTCTTTGAGGATGTGCTTTGAATTCGGAATTCCGTGACAAACCACCTCATTAATGCTGGTGCAAATTGAGCCGCTAAAGGGGGGATGATTGGGAGGCGCATAGCCAAGGGTGGCACTGGTTGCACCATGGGCTTGCATCCAACGCGCCGCCTCATCATTTAAAGCTTGCGTACTCACTCCAGGTTGCACCATTGATCCAAGATGATTGAGGAGGTTCGCAGCAAGTCGTCCAACCCGCCGCATCTTGCCTAATTCTTTACTCGAAAGCAAGACAAGGCCTGGAGGGCCTTTGGGTTGGATAAAATCTCCGGCGATCGAGAGCAAATTCTGACGGTTCATGGATAAAACCTTGATTACTCGTGCTATGCCATGCTAGCACAGCATGGCATAGCACAACACAGGCTAGGCTATTACTGGTATCTTGGAAGCAAGAAAACCAGAAGTGAAACTCAAAATGGGTGGTAAAACAGACTTGGAGCGAGTGGTTGCTTACGTTTCTCCAGAGTTAAAGCAAGAACTGGAGGAGTGGGCACAGACAGATGAACGATCTGTCTCTTGGCTGGTTGCAAAATTAATTGATAGGTCTTTGCAAGAACGCCGAAAACAGCGAAGCGCTTCGGAAGTAGTCAATATGCACTGAAACTAGAGTTCTTGTTGGGTAGGCTGCTCTCATTGTACTTACATTGACTTAGCTCTCAATCGGGGTAGGCCTGCTGATTGACAAAAAAGGCCACTCGAGGGCTGAACGCCTTCAGCATCTGCCGTCGCACAGTGTACTCGACGTCTTATGGGCTATCGAGCCCCTCTCGGTCGCTATTGCTGTATGGGCTTCCAAGTGCTTTTGGTCTTCAGCTTCCATAGTGAGTCATGCCTGGGTCTACCCTTCCACTCTCCCCATTAATACGGTTTTCACAAAAGTGGGATGCACCCCACATGTCCAACATCCGAAACTAGCATTCCATCAGTCCAAACCCGAAGGCGACCAGTAGATACAGCTTTCCAATTACATAGATCAAAACCTTGCTAAATCCCTGGCCTCGGCCACTTCCTCAACCAGGTCAACCACCGCTACAGACAAACTTTCAGAGAAGCCAGAGCCTGCCTGAACCGTAGCAAACCGCAGAGACACATCTTCTCGCAGCACTTCGATCAAAGGCTTTGAAGCCCCATAACTCAGGTGGGTTTGTTCCAGATGAGAGGTCCACCACCAACCGCTCAGCCGTAGGCAAGCGATCGCGCTTCTTGTGCGAGTTAAAGTCTGGATCAGATGGCACCAGGTTCCACAGCTCATTGGTGGGGTAGACCGCTATGGGCAAGATGTGGTCGAGGTCGTAGGAGGTGCCTTGGGCGATGTGCTTCTCCGTCCAGGGACAGGTAAAGGCGGTGCCCTCCATGATCAAGATGTCGATCTGGTTGCGTTCCCAGCTCAGGGGACGGCGGTTGTCAGGGCGAGAGGTCAGTAGGCCGTAGATGTCGCCCCGGTCGTGGTCGCTTACTCTGCCGGTGAACAGGCACCACTCATGAATACACAGGGCTTCGACCCAGAGCGACATCTGGCGGAATGTGGCCCAGAGGTCGAGGGGGATGATCAGGCAGCGGTCTTTTACCCTTGTCCCTGGCACCGCCACAGTCCGGCTGGCCACCTGATTGTAGGCTTGGGGCTTCTCGAAGATGCTCCACTCGCCAGGGCCAGCATAGCGGATGGGCATCTCGATCGTTTTGGCGACAGCGGCGATCGCTCGCTGGTAAGCGTCAATTAGTGGCTGGGGGTAGCGCTGCTGTTTGCGGGATGAGCGCAGCTCGTTGATGAGGAAGAAGCCATCGGCGGGGTTCTTCAGTCCCCCAATCACCTGCTCCCACTGCCGCCTGAGTTCAGTGAGCGCTGGTCTAAAGGCCATATCATTGGTGGTCTGCCCCTGGCGCTGTGCCCGCTGCCCCTGCTGGATGGGGTCATTAGGGTCTACGAGGGGCCAGTAGTAGGCGATCCAGAACTCGGCCAGCAGCTTGAGGGGAACTGCGACATCACTTTGATAGGTTCGCAGGTCTGGGTAGGTCAGCACCACATCGTTGATGGCCCGCAGCAGCGCAATCTTGTAGCTCGTTACTTTCGTATCGTGCTTGAGGATGGTGCTGATGACTTTATCTGAGGTGATGTTCACAGAGATTAGCGCCGATTGAATTCAACTTGGCCCACCTGGGCAAACTGCCCATACTGCTCGTCGCCACTGAATAAGTTGATTTCGTAGGTGCCAGAGCTGGGCAATGGGCAGGTAATCTGAGGGGCTTGGGTCGCGCTATCGGTGCAGTATTCTGCCTGGTTCGAGCCTTTCAGCGAGTAGCTAGAGAGAATCCAGCGCTGGTTAGGATTCTGGAGTTGAATTACCGCATTTTGGTTAGTGTCCGTCTGCGATCGCATCGGGGCAACTAACTTCATCCCCTCGGCAAAGAATTGCGCTCTCATCATCGGCTGGCGCAAGAACTCACCTCGGGTAATAGGCTGTGATCTGAGCTGAAAGTTTTCATCGTCGGGGAAGTGGCTAATGCCCATTACCTCCGGGGGTGGGAAGAGATAATCAGTCTTGTAGGCTTTCTTAAACCCTGACGCCCGATCTACCGTTCCGCTATCCCAGGTTGCATCGAGCAAGTACCACTGTCCATTGACCTTAGCCGCATTCCAGGCGTGGCTCTGCCCCTCCAAATCGCTGGTTGAGCTGCGGGAGTCGCCAACGACATAGACGATCTCTTCACCAATGGCCTGCCCCAAGGCTTCGAGTAGTTTGGCATAGCCTGCACAGACTGCTACCCGGCGCTGAAAGACTGTCGCGGCATCCTGGGGTGGATAGTTTCCAGCAAAGTAGTTGGGAGCATCATAGGCGATGCGGTCAGCCACATAGTCATGGAGCGCCTTCACCCGCATCATTGGGTCTTTTTCCTGGCTGGCAATGTACTGGGCCACTGACTCAATACTGGTTTCGACATTAGCTGGCATGTTGACTACTGTCGGGTGCAGACCTACCTCAGTCCAGGGCCACCCTTTAGCCTGTCCAGCTTGTCCAGCAGGTCTGGGCTGGGGCGCTGGTTGGGGCTTTACTTGGGTCGTGTCGGCATACTGGTCAAAGGGATTGTCGTGGAATCGGAGGTACACCCCCTCCAGGCCACCAGCCAGCGTGAACAGTCCCTTTCGCGCTAGCTCCACCTGTGGCCCCTGCATACCATCTAAGAACCAATCCCCACGGGTAGATAGAGCCAGGAAAGAGGTCTGAGGCCTCAGCGCTACCAGGAGACAGAGAAAGGCTAAATTGAGGGCCAGAGTTCGCAGCGTAATGCGATCGCCCCAGGTGAGAATGCCCGATCCCTTGCCCTTCTTGTGCCCCCGCATGTCCCACAGAATGGGAACCAGGGGAAACAGGAGAATACCTGAAAAAACCGTCAGCAGCTTGGGGCCGTTAATGTAAGCGACCAGCGACGAGGCCAACCAAACCCCTAGAACTGGAGTGAGGAAGACGGCCAGGTAGAACAGTGCTCTGGTGGCCAGAGAAGGCAGCTTCAGGAATAAAAACCGCATGGAATCTTAAAGAGAGGACAGCCAGAACGAACTTAAATGCTAGGTTTCCCGCATTTGGTGCTGTCCTATAGGACTGTTTCGTAGGACAGTCTTGTTGATTGATTTCTAGTCGTTTGCCAAACCTTCACAGTTGGTATCTCCGCCCAGTGAGTCGTATAGCGCTGGGAAAAATAGTCTGACCGCATCGCCCAGGTGGGCTTGAGGCCCATCGCGCCAAACTTGACGGCATCGGGGCTGAGCTTACGGTTGAGATTGTCCATAGCCTGCATCAGGCGATCGCGCTTCTCAGTATCTACCGGGGCTGCAAACAAGCTGCCCTGCACCTCTCCCACCGGGGTTAGCTCAGTGGCGATGACCTTGGCCTTCAGGTACTCATAACCTGGCGTAAAGGCCGCTTCTGCCAGTTTCATCGCCTCGTGGATGAGCACAGCGGTATCGTTGGTGGGTTGGTCGAGAGCTACAGAGCGGGCGGATGAATATTGGTTCTCAGGTCGGTAGTAGCTGGTTCTCATGGTGACGGTGAAGTGACCCGCCAGCAGGCCATCGGCCCTCAGCTTTTCGGCACAGCGGGTGGTGTAGGTAGCTACCGCCTCTTTGATGTCCGAGAGTTCTGTGACCAGATGCCCAAAGGAGCGAGATACAATCCGCATGGTGACGGGGGCGGCCACCGGCTCCATTGGGAAACAGGGGGTGCCGCGCAGCTCTAGAACGGTTCTCAGGCCCAGAACTCCGAACTTCTTTTTGATTCTTGTCTCATCAGCGTTCTTGAGTTGGAGCACGGTTTTGATGCCCATGCTGTTAAGTTTGGCCTTGAGGTTGCGGCCAATGCCCCACACTTCCCCCACATCGAGGCCAGCCAGCACAGCGTCTGAGTCGGCCAGGGTTTCAATATTGAGTACTCCATTCAGGTCGGGGTAGCGCTTGGCTTCGTGGGCCGCTAATTTGGCCAGGGTCTTGGTTTTGGCGATGCCCACCGAGACCGGAATGCCGGTCCACTGTTTGACGGTGGTGCGAATCTTTTGGCCGTAGTCAGTCAGGTCGGCTTTGGTGAACCCGTGCAGGCCCAGGAAGGCTTCGTCGATGGAGTACTGTTCGACCTCGGGGCTGAAGTGCTGGAGGGTCTGGATTACCCGCCGCGACATGTCTTTGTAGAGCATGGGGTTCGATGAGAAGGCGTGAATCTTGCCTTGCCTCACCAGGTCTTGGATGGAATACAGCGTCGCCTGCATGGCAACATGCGGCTTGGCCTCGGGCGATCGCGCCACGACACAGCCATCGTTGTTGGAGAGCACCACCACGGGCTTTCCTTCAAGGTCGGGGCGGAAGACCTTCTCACAGGAGGCGAAAAAAGAGTTGCAGTCTACCAGGGCAAACATAGCTAGACCCTAAGGAGAACAGGGGTTTACAGCATTGGAGGTTATGGAGATAGATGCAATAGTATTCCTATACTATCCTCTGAAATGGTCGGTGTCCCGCTGTCCTACGAGACTGTCTTATCGTCACCAGCGCTAATGCTCGGGCAAACGTCATTTGAGGCTTTGCGATCGCACAACAGCGTGATCTCCATCAGCGCCAATGCCTTTTTGCCTCACGCCCAAACTCCATAACTATCACCAGCCAGCTCATACCGCCGTCACCACTCCAATCAAAGATTCACGGGACTATTGGTTCATCGAGACACCCCCCCGTCACTCAGGAGCCCCAGCTATGCAACTCTCTTTCCTTGGCAAATCTTACGAAGCTTCCACCCCTGCTGTTGATGCGATCGCAACCGGCGAAACGGCAACCTTCATGGGCCGTCCCTACGCCCGCAAGCAGTTCACCGTTGCCCAGCGACCGCAGCCTGCTGACCTAACCTATCGCGGCATTCACTACGCCCGGTAGACCACAGATTTCCCTCTAACAGCGTTCCAACCCCAAAGACCCTGCTGGCAACAGCGGGGTTTTTCTTTTCCATCGTCAAACCTTACGGATCAGGTGAGTAACCACGCCCCAAACCTCCATATCTAGCGTTTGTCCTGGTGTCCAACCTGTAGCAGGCACTAATTTACTGTGGTGCTTTTGGACTCTGAGGACTTGGAGAGTACCGGCGATCGCCGCCACGACCAGAGAGCCATCCTGGGCCGTTTGCGAGCGATCGACCACCAGCAGATCTCCTGGCTGTACCTCCTGGTCAGCTGCCATATCCCCCTCGACCTGCATGAAGAAGGTGGCGGCGGGGTTGTGGATCAGGTGTTGGTTGAGGTCTAGGCTTTGCTCAATGGCATCGCCGGGGATGGGGAAGCCCATAGGGGAAGAGAAAGAGAAGTTTGTCTATGCTATTCGTGTGGGGGCGAGGTTGTCTCGTTGTCTTGTAGGACTGTCCTGTGCTTACCTGGGATAGTTGGCCTGAAATTTAACATCCTATGGCTTCATCCAAAATTGACGTTGGACAAATTTTTAATACCTTCCATCACCTCTTGAAGGACTTAGAGCCTTTTGTGGACGTGAAGGAGATGCGTTTGACCTTCGACAAAGATGGTCAGGCATTCCTGGTAGCTCCCGACTTCTCAGAGCCAATCCAAGCAGATCCGAGAGTTCATCGTTTAGTGCGTGAGGAAATGCACCAGATTATTGCTAAGCATCGCTCTATCCAACCTGAGCAATCTAGAAATCCACAGCAATAATCTGGGCGGTTTCTCGATTAATGGTCTGAAGAGACTCTAAAAAGAGTTGCCCGTGAAGGCTTCAAAAATAGCTGCGGTTGCTACTTTTGCTAGCCAGATTATATGTTCTTCATCATTTTTTCCTTCCATAAAACCCAACTCAAGCAAATGAGCTAGAGGTTTTGTATCAGCAATCCATGCCAGCCTTTTATGTGGTGATTCCGTGTGTACCCTTGCCCACGTTTTTTCATTGCTACCATGAGACTTAAAGGAGTCGCGGAGAAATTTTCCGATTTCTTTACTGCCCTCAGAGTTGCCGTAGTAGACACCAAAACGACGTGAGGCATCATCTAGACTAAGACCTGCTGCTGAATCACGGTGGATCTCTATAACCCAAGCATTGCCGAATTCATATCTTTTGTTTACCCACTCAATAGAAGCTACGTAGTCAAGTTCATGTGGTACAACTACCACTTCAACTCCTTTTTCTTTCAGGGTTTTAGCAACATAATCTACAATAGTGATAGCCTCCTTACTTTCTTGATGACCTTTGTAAACAGCCCCAGGAGCATCGCCACCATGTCCAGCGGCTAATACTACTACATTAGGCTCTTTGAGAAGACGCAATGAAGATGTCATCATAATATTTTCCTCCGATTTATATAAATGAAGAAAGGTGGTTATTTAACCTTGGCATCTCATCAGCTTTTGCGGCTGAATAGCCTCAATTAAAGCTTTTTAACTTTGTTCGCATCTATTAGTTGCGAACTGTCAACTCACTGGGTAGACAGAAATCGTCTAAACTCAGCTACCGCATCTCTCCTGAGCCATGGGTTGATCTCTTTATGCTTCACAGGGCCATGGTGGTCAGTGGTAAATCGCAATAGACGCGCACAATACTCAATTGCGAATCTGTGATTACTCTTAGATACAGAACGGAAGGTGTCACAATCTGTTTTTCCAGAAGCAGACTTTAGAAGCTCTTTAAGGCTGGTGCTAAAGCTCATGGAGTCACCAGAACATTGAAATATTCCAGCTTCTTCAGTGCAGGAGGTATTTGAATTTGGATTTGTTACATCTCTGCCTTCATTCCAGTCCCATGAGCTTTCAAAACCTCCGAGAACCCTCAATACTTCAAGCATTGCAGCTTTTCGGTGGGTGAGGTCTTCCCATGGGCCTAGCTCATTGAATACTTGCGAGTAAATATCTGTTCTATCATTTCTTGCAAAAATCTCGTCGGGTGCCTGTTTACACCAGTCTATAAGTTCATTCAGGAATGCTTCTGATGGAATTCCACGATTATGAACTTTAGCTTTACAAGCATTAAAACTTCTAGGCATCACTAATTTCCTCACTAAAATCTCTATCGGAAAAACTCTGAATGGAGATTGAATCAAGAGTTTAAGATTATTGTCTGCCAAAACCTAGCCCGCTCTTTCACTTCGACGGGGAGATACTTTTGGCTTTACCAGATAGATGAAGGGAGTCCCTGGTAAACAATGTTTAGGTTGTTTTTCTGGGGCGAATATAAACCCTGAAATCATTTTTCTCGTCTTCGTTTCTATTATATGCAAGTTGCATAGGTAGAAAAACTTAGTTGTAATCGCTTGGTTGTAAATTGATACATATGGAAATAATTTATATGGAATAGGCTATCTAGCTCCTCACTAGAACGGAGCGATCGCCATCAACTGGGGTGCGTTAAGCGGAGTGGCTATAGTGACTCCTAAGCCAAATACTGTTCCAAAGACCAGTCAGGCGGGTCAGGAATGGTGTGGCAGCCCTGGTCAGCAGCCCGCCGATACCACACCAGCTCTGACACATGGAAGTCAACGTAGCTGGGCACCATCAGCCCCTTAGTGATGGACAGATGTTCAATGTAGAGCTGCCCTTCATCGTCATAGAGATGAAGCCTGACGTTGCGCGGCAGCTTATGAGGAGTACGGCTGAGGATTTCGACCACCACGCCATAGCCATAGCGGCCCTGGTAGGGGTCTTTAAGCTTTACCAGGTCACCACGGGAGAGTTCTTGGGGCTTGGTCTTAGTCATCGACCTTCTCCACTTTCCAGGCCGACTGTGCCCCGTTCTTCCCGGCCCTGGTGAAGCGGAAGCCGTAACGTTCAATCTGGCTACCAGAAAGGGAAGTGAGGCCCAGGATCTCAGCGAGTTCACTGGTGCTGGGCCTCCAGCCGTTGTCAGCGATCGCCTGCAGTTGCTCAAAACGAGAGAGCGGGTTCGTTGGTGCCGGTAGTGGCGTTGCGGGTTGCTGATTGGCGATTGCCGTCATCAACATCTGCATCATCTCTAGCTGTCCTGCCGTCCCGTAGGACTGTTCTACAGCCTCTTGGGGAACGTGAACCATGCCCTGTTGCTGAGGGCGATCGCCAAGGATAAGCGCGACCGCTGAATCGAGGGTATATTCCTGCTGAATCAACTTATGGCTCACGGTTCGCTCATTTTTAAATGAGGTCAGCCAATTGGGATAGGTTAGGGCTATGGATACCCCCCTAACCGTTATCACCGAACGGGTTGACGATATTCCCCTGTTGCTGGCCCAACTGCAGCGGATGGACGTGCAACCCCTGCTCGACGACTACTTTCCGACCCATGGGAACTGGCAGGGGCTCAGCTTAGGCCATGTGGTGATAGTTTGGCTGAGCCACATTTTGTCCCAAGCGGATCACCGGTTAAACCCCGTGCAGGCCTGGGTAGAGCGACATCAGGAAACCTTGCAACAGGGCTTGCAGCAACCGGTTCGCGCCCTTGACCTGAGTGACGACCGCCTAGAAAGCGTGTTGCGATATCTCAGTGATGATGCCCAATGGGCGTTGTTTGAACCGGCGTTGAATCAGCGTCAGATTCAGGTGTATGACCTGCACCCCAAACGGCTGCGTCTGGATAGTACCAGCGTCAGCGGGGATTGGACGGTCAATGAGTCAGGGCTGTTCCAATATGGCCATAGCAAAGACCATCGCCCCGACCTGCCCCAACTGAAGCTGATGCTGGCGACGCTAGATCCGCTGGGGCTACCGATAGCGACCGAGATTGTCTCCGGGCAGCGCGCCGACGACCCGCTCTACATTCCGGCCATCGGGCAGGTGCGTCAGACCCTCAGTCAGTCTGGGTTGCTCTACGTGGGTGACAGCAAGATGGCCAGTCTAGCGACCCGTTGCTTTCTCCAGGCCACAGGCGATTACTATCTCTGTCCGCTCGGTGGGACTCAACTCAAGGCGGAGGCGATGCAGGCCTACCTAGACCCAGTGGAGCAAGGGGCCGTTGAGTTGCAGGAGATTCACTACGACTATGCCGACGGTCACACCGCGCTGATTGCCCGAGGCTATGAGCAGACCCAGACCCGCACAGGAGAATGGGACGGACACACCTGGACGTGGTCAGAGCGGCAATTGGTCGTGTACTCCTTGGCTTATGCTCAATCCGCCCAGCAGGCCTTCCAAGCTCGACTTGAGCACGCCCAGACGGCCTTAGCGGCGCTCAACCAATCGGGGCGCGGCCAGAAAGCCTTTCCCGATGAGGTCGCCTTAGCGCAAGCCGCCGAGGCGATTCTCACCCGCTACCGGGTCAAGGCCTACGTTCAACTCACCTACTCACAACAGGTGGAGCAACACGCTGTGCGTCGCTACCGGGACCGCCCGGCTCGGATGGTGGAGCACCGTCGATTCCAGGTGAATGGCACCCTAGAAACTGAGGCCATCAACCAGCAGATGCAAACCTTGGGCTGGCGGGTCTATGTCACCAATCATCCCGCAGCGGCATTATCGTTGCCTCAAGCCGTGACGGTCTACCGCCAAGAATATCTGGTGGAGCACAGCTTTAGCCGACTCAAAGGGCATCCCCTCTCCCTCTCCCCGATGTACTTACAGCGTGAAGACCATATCAAGGGATTAATTCGCTTACTCTCGATGGGGTTGCGGCTGTTAACGCTGGTGGAGTTTCAGATGCGTCAAGCCTTAGCTGGTCACCAAGAAACCCTCTCAGGGCTATATATCGGTAATCCCAAGCGGGCGACGGCACGTCCGACAGCCGAATTACTGTTGGCCAGTTTTCGCGACATTACTCTAGTCATGGTGAATGCACGAGGGCAGACCTATGCCCATCTGACGGAGCTGACGCCTTTACAGCAGCAGATCTTAAAGGCTCTCAACTTCCCGGTAAGTATTTACACCCTGCTGGGGCCCGTATCTGACGAACCACCTTAGAAATGAGCGAACCGGGAGTGATGGAGTTGGTCAAGCAGGGCCAGTTGGTCAGCGTTAACGTAGGCTTTCTGATTGCGCTTTATTGTCTTAACGCCCAAGGCTTTGATGCGGTTGTACACCTGGGAGCGGGCCACCCCGTAGCGGTCGGGTAGACTTTTTAGGGGCAGTTCATCGACCTCGACCCTTTGAAGTTCTGCCATAGCAGGTATCCACTGGACTGTCCCGCCACCATAGCCACGGCAGCAGGTTTTGTGAACTCCAGAACAGTCAGACCAATTCTCTGAAACCCCTGAGGTCAGGCGGCTACAGCCTGCAAAATTTGTTGGGGGAACTGGTTGCCGTCTTGGATGAACTGCTCCACCAACGCCCGTTCTTCCCTGTGCTCAGCATGGCGGTAAACCTGCTCCAGACCATCCTTGAGGATGGCGATCACCTCGGGGAATTGCAGCATGGCTTCGATGATCTGCTGGCCGTAGTGCTCTCGGATAGGAGAACGCATATAGGTAGGCGACAGCATGAAGCCCAGGATTTGGTAAGGCTCTAGGAAACTCTGAGCCATCCTGCTTCCACCACGGGCTTTCACCAGGTCTTGTAGCCGGGTATAGGCCAGCTTCTGACTCGGGCTGGTGTGGTCGATAACGATGTCTGAGGTTTCAGGAGGCCCAAGCAGGTTGCCCTGTACCCCATTCGCTTGCCTGTTCCTGAAGTAGTCCAGCCAGTTGCCCATCGTGACACCACAATGCCAGTCTGGTCACTCTAGGACGAATGTATTGGCCAGTGAACTCCAGAACACTTCTGAGGCAGTACAATTGAACTGCCAGAAAACACACCAATACCAGCCCTGGGAGCATCACTCTGGGGCTTTTTTGTTGACTTTAATGGCTCTGAGTCCTGTTCTGGGGACAAGTTTAGGCTCCAAATCTGCGATCGCCCGCCTACTCAAGGGTTGGGCGCAGTGCCCCTTTGACAATCAGTACAACCGTGCTATCGAACAGTAAAAGCGCACACCTGGCGTCACCTTTTTTGCACAGTCAGCCGCACCGGGGATGAACACCCCGAGCGCAACATTGGTGCAGTGGTTGCACAGGTGAGAACGCTTTATTTTCAAGGGTTTCACTACTTTCCCAAAGGAGATTGCACGGATGGAAAACGCACCAGAGTACGCAGCGCTGCACGTTGAGGACGTAACGGATGCTGTGCAGCCGCACACCCCCGCACAGGGCGACCGCACACCAGGGCGCACAGGCAGCAACCTCTACAGCTCCAAGCAGATTGCAGAGCGCTACCCCGACATTGGCGTGAAGGAAGTCACGATCAGGACTCGTTGGTATGTGTGGCTGGAGCGAGTAGCCCCAGAGCCGTTGCTGAAGTCGGGGCATCTGTATACCGATCTGGCCGCAGAGCTGTTTGACGACTTTGCCCAGCGTGTGAAGCGCGACGGCATGGACTCCAAAGCCTGGGTCGAGGATGCTAAGGCGCGGTTCTCCCATGAGTGGGGGAATGCGGGGGTGATTGACGGGGAGTTCATGCCCGATGAGGTGGGCAATGCGCTGGCGCTGCTCCAGACCCAGGGAAGTAGCCTTCAGACCCAGCTTGCCGCCGAGATGGCCGATCTAGAAGCCTTTGTGGAGCAGTTGGGCGATGTCGAGGATGACTTTAGCCAAGCGGAACTCGACATGTTTCGCGCTAAGGGAGCCATGCGCGGGGTAAAGCGGTTCAAGGTCGAGACTCAGGCTAAGCTTGGTACATATAACCTGCTGAAGAAAAAGCGGATGCAGGAGAACACCGGGGAGGGGCAGCCATGAGGAGAGCCACCTTTCTAGCCCTGGGTGGTCTGGTGGCCGCCTATGTCCCTGCCCAAGCTCCGATCCTCTCCCCTGGTGCTCAGGAGTTTGCTTTGGGGCAGCAGCCCTATGGAGCGCAGGGCAGCATTACTGAGGCAGAACTGGCGGTGTTGAAGGGGTTGGCATGGCCCCAGGCCTACCGCGATATGGTGGGCACCTTTGGCTACCCCGCCCACCGAACAAATGATGAGGACTACTACCGCCTGGAGGGCAAGAGCGGTGGGCCGACGGCATCTATTTCAATATCCGCGCCGAGGAACGGCAGTGCCTGTTGGTCATCATCGGAGTCACGGACAAAGGGCATAAAGAACTCTTGGGCCTAGAGTCGGGGTATCGGGAATCGGAGTTGAGCTGGAAAACCTTACTGCTGCGGCTCAAAGACCAGGGGCTTGCCCAGGCTCCTCAACTGGCCATTGGGGATGGAGCCTTAGGCTTCTGGAAAGCCCTGTCCCAGGTGTTCCCCACCACGAAGAAACAGCGTTGCTGGGTGCATAAGACCGCTAATGTACTCAACAAGCTTCCCAAACGTCAGCAGCCTGAGGCCAAACGTGCGATCTGGGAGATTTATCGAGCGGAGAGCAAAACAGAGGCAAAGTGCGACTTTAATCGCTTTATCGCGACTTATCAGGCTAAGTATCCCGAGGCCACCCGCTGTCTAGCCAAAGACCGCGATGTCTTGTTGACCTTCTTCGACTTCCCAACTGAGCACTGGGCGCATATTCGCACCACTAATCCCATTGAATCCACCTTTGCCACCGTGCGCCTCAGAACTGACAAGACCCGAGGCTGCGTCTCTAAGGACACCATCCTGGCGCTGGTGTTCAAACTTGTCGAGAGTGCCCAAAAGAGTTGGCTCAGGATCCGAGGCTTCAAATACCTCGCTGACGTGATTGAAGGAGTCCCATTCAAAGATGGAGCCCGAGTAGATGACAACACCAACTTGACCCAGATGCAGGATGCCGCCTAATTCCTAGCCATACACCAGATTTGACAATATCTCTCATTTACAATCATTAAATGAACATTGATCGGCTTTGTTGTTATCGGTCGAATTGCTTCGACAACTAAAGGACCGATAGTAATATTCGGTACATAGCGACCATCCATCACATCAACGTGAATCTAGTCGGCTCCGGCTGCGTCTACCTCTTGTACCTCTGCTCCCAGTCGGCTGAAATCGGCAGATAAAATAGACGCGGCAATCACGGTGGGCCTAGACGATTGAGACGATTGAATGGACTGCATGATTTAGCCAGAAATTGATTCAACTACAGTAGATAACCAATTGGCTGCGGCTTGGTCGACCATCCACGTCAGGTTGCCCTGGGTTGGGCGAATAATTTGGGCAGGCAGGCGATCGGGTTGATATTGTCCTTCTAAAACCGCTTTTAACGTTGCCGCTTTCTCTAGTCCTGTAACAAAAAAGATGACTTCTCGTGCAGCGTTAATCACCGGAGGCGTTAGGGTAATGCGATCGCTGTTCACCTCTTCTACCCAGGGTGAAGCCACTAAACGAGTCTGCTCATGTGTTGCAGCCGTGCCCGGAAATAGAGAGGCCGTGTGTCCATTAGCGCCCATACCTAACAATACTAAATCGAAGCGAGGAAATTCACGGTCGCTCAACTGAAAAAAGTGCTTCAACTCTCGTTCATACTCGATTGCGGCCACATTGGCATCAGGGTACTCAGCTTTGATTCGGTGAATGTTTTCGAGTGGAATGGGAACTTTAAACAGCAACTGCTCCTGCACCATACGAAAATTACTGCTCGGATCGCTAGGTGGAACATGGCGTTCATCGCCCCAAAATAGATAAACTTGAACCCAAGAAATTTGATTTTGCCAGGGTTGAGTTGCCAGTAACGCGTAAAGCGCTTTAGGCGTCGAGCCCCCCGATAGTGCGACCGTAAATCTGTCTCGGGTTTCGATCGCATCTCTCGCAATCTGGACAAAACGAATCACGGCTGCATGGGTAAGGCTTTTAGGATCAGCAAAAGTTTGAATGGTTGAATTCAATGATTGCATTATTGGCTGTCTCTCCTGAGGTAAGTAGTCTACTGCAACTGGTTTACAGTAATGTTAGAAGAACTAAAGCAGGGGCGAATGACCGTTCGCGCTCACAAAGGACATGCTTATTCAAACAGAAACGGCTGTGAGACACTTTTTAGCCAAGCAGTTAAGTTCTTAGACTGTTTTGATCCTTTAAAGAGCGATCAAAATAGCCCAATGAATGATTAGATCAATGCAGGAGTGCGGGCGGGCGCAAGCTGCTCGCCATAAATATCTATGATTGTGTTAAGAAAGCGCAGTGCATCTGGTTTAGAGCGTTGGAAAGAATTACGTCCAACAACCGAACCAAATCCATGTCCAGCATGAATAGCACGAGCCTCGTCAAAAAAGGCCTCATCAGTATCGAGCGGTCCACCCGAAAAGATGACAATTCGTCGTCCGTTGAAGGCACATTGCACCACATGATGCACTCGTTCAGTTAGGGTTGCGATCGGGATTTGCTCTTGCTCATACACCCTGCGGGCTGCGTCTTGCTCAATATGCTCATTGGGCAGTTTCACCTTGATGATGTGAGCGCCCAACTGAGCAGCAATCTGAGCGGCATAGCCAATCACATCAATCGCTGTTTCGCCCCTTTTGTTGAGTCCCGATCCCCTTGCGTAGGACCAGATCATCACGACCAACCCATGCCGCTTGGCCTCCTCGGCACAGGCTCGAATCTGCTCATACATCTCAGAGCGATAGGCAGAACCGGGATAAATTGTGAAACCAATGCCCACACATCCCAGTCGCAGGGCATCCTGTATGCTGCCGGTCAAAGCCTGGGTTGGATCAGCTTCACTCAGCAGAATATCGTGATTATTGGCTTTCAGAATCAAGGGAATTTCCCCAGCAAATTCTCGCGCGCCTGCTTCTAAAAAGCCTAGCGGGGCGGCATAGGCGTTACATCCGGCGGCGATCGCCAGCTCAAAGTGATAGCGCGGATCATAGGCCGGAGGGTTGGGGGCAAAACTGCTGGCAGGGCCATGCTCAAACCCCTGATCGACCGGCAGAATTACGAGTCTACCCGTGCCAGCAAGTTTGCCGTGGTTGAGCAATCGGGTCAGATTGGTCAGTGTGCCGGGGTTGTCGCTACCATACCAGCTCAAAATTTCTTTCACTCGATGGGACATGGTGTTTCTCCTAATACTCTTGTTTGGAAATGTTGGGACAGTCTTGCTAACGTTTTTGCTCGTTCTATGGCATATCTTGCCAGCAGCTGCGATAAAACCAGCACATTTGACGATGGCAAATATGCCGCAAAAATTGATCAGAACAGCAGGGACAAACGGGTGTTTGGTGGGCAGGTTTAAACCGGCGATCGCAGCCGACTTTTGACAGCGTTTGCGGCGCTGCTGCCCAAAATGAATTGCTCAACCGCATGGGCAAACCCTTCTTCTTCGTAGGATGTGGTGACGTAATTGGCCTGCTGCTGTACCTCGGGGATGGCGTTGCCCATAGCGATACTCAGTCCACCGCGCTCAAACATTGGCACATCGTTGGGCATATCCCCGATTGTGGCAATCTCGTCTGTAGGAATGTTCAGCAATTGCGAGAGGCGATCGACCACGGCACCCTTATTGGCCTGGGGATGGGTGACATCTAGGTAGTAGGGTTGCGATCGCGCTGCCGACACCTGTTCACCGTCCTCTGAGCTAGCTCTTGCTTGGCAGCAAACCTGTGGACTAAATGCCTGCTGCACATCGGCCTCACACTTAACGACAGGGGAGCATGTCACCTTTGCGCCCCAATCATGCCATTGAGGTAAGCGCAGCGATGGGCTAAGGCCTGTGGAACGTTGTCTTCGTTCCACTGAGCACCCGAGATTTTAATGCGGCGAGCAATCTGCTTGATGCCTGATTCGACGGCTCCTGAACCAATCGAACAAATCTGCTCCCGCTGATAGTAGTCGTAGTTGAGGATGCGGTGCTGGTGCTTGCGTAGATACTGACAGAAGTTCTTGGCCGCTTTCTTTTTTAGCGGCTCAA
>NZ_JH976537.1:6069096-6098684 GCF_000309385.1 Nodosilinea nodulosa PCC 7104 | reverse complement strand
CCCCTGCCAGTTCCCCATGGGTCGGAAAGTAGTCGTCGAGCAGGGGTTGCACGTCCATCCGCTGCAGTTGGGCCAGCAACAGGGGAATATCGTCAACCCGTTCGGTGATAATGGTTAGGGGGGTATCCATAGCCCTAACCTATCCCAATTGGCTGACCTCATTTAAAAATGAGCGAACCGTGAGCATCAGTGTGCTGAACCAAGAAACCTCAAAAAAACGAAGTCTTAAGCAGAAGGCAAAGCGAGCCTCAATGAGTCCTGACTACATGCTCACTGTCCTTGCTGCAGGGCTCGCAACCTAGCACAATGTATCGATAGTTTTCTTGCGCTTACCCTGCCCCAAAAATGACGATGGTGCAGGGGGCCGCCGAACGCGCCGAGGTTTTCTGTTCAGGTGGTGTTGCCGTGGCGATCGTCATGAGTTTACCTCAGCGTGTTGCTCGACATGTCCGCCAAACTGGTAGCGCATGGCAGAGAGCAGCTTATTGGCAAAGTCGCCCTCGCCCCTGGAGCTAAACCGTTCGTAGAGGGCGGCACTCAGCACGGGAGCCGGGGTGCCTTCATCGATCGTCGCGATAATGGTCCAGCGTCCTTCTCCAGAATCGGAGATGTGGCCGGCAAAGGTAGAGAGGTGGGGGTCTTGCAGCAGGGCGATCGCGCTTAAATCTAGCAGCCAGGAGGCAATCACGCTGCCTCGTCGCCAGACTTCTGCCACATCCGGCAGGTTGAGGTCGTACTGGTAATGGTCAGGATTGCGCAGGGGAGCCGTTTCGGCATTGGCCGATTGCTCCTGCTTGCCCACATTGGCGTGGTGCAAAATGTTGAAGCCTTCGGCATAGGCGGCCATGATGCCGTATTCAATGCCGTTGTGCACCATCTTGACGAAGTGCCCCGCCCCGTTAGATCCACAGTGTAAATAGCCTTCCTCAGCGGTACCGCCGACTTGCGCTCGACCGGGGGTGCGATCGATAGTGCCGACGCCTGGGGCCAGGGTTCTGAGAATGGGGTCGAGATGCTGCACCGCCGCCTCTGGCCCGCCAACCATCATGCAGTAGCCACGCTCCAACCCCCACACGCCGCCGCTGGTGCCGATATCGACATAGTGAATACCGCTGGCTGCCAGGATATGGGCTCGACGCAAGTCGTCAACGTAGTAAGAGTTGCCGCCATCGATTAAGATGTCACCCGCATCCAGCTTTGTCGCCAGATCGTTGACCATCTGCTCGGTGGGTTCTCCGGCCGGTACCATCAGCCAAATGGCACGAGGTTTGTCGAGTTTCTGCACAAAATCATCCAGGCTATAGGCAGCGATCGCCCCTTCTGTTGCCAATTGTTTTGCTTTTTCGGGGGTGCGGTTGAACACCACACAATCATGGTTATTGCGTAGCAACCGTCGGACAATATTTGCGCCCATTCGCCCTAGACCAATGACACCAAGCTGCATAGTGGGTCTCCAATGTGATTCTCAATTAATTGACTGGACAAAACTCTTAAATTGCTAAAACTCGTAGGTTGAGTTGAGGCACAAAACTTAACCCCAAAGTTATGTCAATATTGGCTTTTGCTGGGCTTAACCCAACCTACTAGGTGATCTGTACATCGCTTACAGAATCTGCTCGATCGCCATTTGCAGGGTAGCTAAACCGGCCTGCACATCCCTGCCTAGATGAATTCGTAGTGCCCTACGATCTCGCTCGGCTAATACCTGAAAATCGCCTCGAGCCTGGGCCGCTTTGACGACACCAAAGGTGTAGTTCTGCTGAGGCACCCAGATATCCATGGCATCGTCACAGGTGATTTGGATAAACACACCGCTGTTGGGGCCACCCTTATAGGCCTGCCCGGTCGAGTGCAAGAAGCGAGGCCCAAAGCCTAAACAGGTGGCAACTTGTTTCGCGTTTCGAATGGTTTCTCGAAGCGTTTGCAGTTGGATCTGGTAGACAATGGTGCGATCAACATAGGCCAGCAGGGCGACGTAATCTCCCGACTTTACCCGGTCTAAATGCGCCTTTAGATAGCTTGCCAGCAGTTGAGAATTTCCGACGGCGGCGGTTAACACAGCAGCATTTTGGGAGTCAGTAAAGAGTTGAATATCGTCAGCGATGAAGATCGGAGTTTCTGGCGGTAGGGTGCCTGTTTTTTCGTAGGCTTCGGTTAGCTGGCGAGTGACAACCTTACTCGCTTCCACATCCGGTTGGTTGAAGGCATTGATGCCAATAATGGACCCCGCTACCGCCGTGGCAATCTCCCAGCGAAAGAACTCTTGACCAATTTGATAGGGCTCAGCAACGGTAATCCGCACTACCGGCTGTCCGGCCTGCTCTAGGGCGGCAATGGTAGCATCTTGCATCGGGTCGGGCGCAGCCTCTAGGCGAATATAGACAAAGAGGCGGTCATTGCCATAGACCGCTGGCGTCCCTAACGGCTCTTGATCGATGGGAATCAATCCCTTACCGTCTTTGCCGGTAGATTCGGCCAGCAGTTGCTCTAGCCACGCGCCCAAATCGGCAATGCCGGGGGAGGTAATCAGCGTGACTTTATCGCGTCCTTGGGTGGCCAAGACGCCCAAGATATTACCTAACACAACGCCAGGATTCTCCTTGGCCGGAACCGATGGAGCACAAGAATGCACCATGACTTCGGCAGCATCGAGAAATTGGACCACATCCACACCCATTGCCGCCGCTGGCACCATGCCAAAGTTGGAGAGGGCCGAGTACCGCCCGCCGATGCTGGGCACTCCGAAGAACCCATGGCGAAAATCGTCACCCTCAGCAATGTGCCGGAGCTTAGACCCCGGATCGGTCACCGCGATAAAGCGGTTACCAGCGGATTCGGCACCCACCACTTGCTGCACGCGATCGAAGAAATATTGCTTGAAGATATTGGGTTCTAGCGTATTGCCAGACTTGCTCGACACAATAAACAAGGTGCGGGTGAAGTCGATCTGGCTGGCGATCGCCTTGATCTGAGCCGGATCTGTGGAATCGAGCACCAGCAGTTCGGGGAACCCTGCCACTTTGCCAAAAGTCAGCTTCATCACTTCCGGGCAGAGCGACGAACCGCCCATTCCCAGCAGCAGTACATGGGTGAAGCCGAGATCCTGAACATCCTGCGCCAGCTGCTGGAGAGGCTCCAGGTGAGCCAGCTGATCTTCGGTAATGCCAAGCCAGCCCAACCACTGATTCTCATCGCTACCCGTCCAGAGGGTGGCATCTTGCGCCCACAGGCGACGAGTTTTGCCGCCGGTTTGCCAATCGTCCAGGGAGGCTTGCACCGCAGCATTCAAAGCTTCTGGTAGCTGGTAGGCAAAGCGATCGAGCTGAGCTTCTAGCATGTCCGCCCGCTTGCTCTCAATCGCGCTCAGGAGCTGGTCAAAGGCCTGCTTGAACAGGGTGACGCCGTCTGCCAACAGCTGGTCGGTCGTCTGCTGTAGCGAAATACCAGCTTGCTGAAAATTTAACAGTACCGATTGAGCATCCTCCAGCCCTTCACCCAGACCCAGTTTGGGTTGCCCGTGATCGCGAAAGGCGGCGAGGGTTGCGGGTGGAATGGTGTTTACCGTGTCGGCCCCAATCAGTTCTTCCACATAGCGAACGTCGCTGTACTGAGGATTTTTGGTGCCGGTGCTGGCCCACAGTAACCGCTGGGTCTGCGCCCCTTG
This sequence comes from Nodosilinea nodulosa PCC 7104, assembly GCF_000309385.1. Lineage (GTDB taxonomy): Bacteria > Cyanobacteriota > Cyanobacteriia > Phormidesmidales > Phormidesmidaceae > Nodosilinea > Nodosilinea nodulosa. The sequence continues at coordinate 6,095,020 of NZ_JH976537.1, read as the reverse complement.
GCTGGCCAGGTTCTGCCAGCGACTGGATTGACACAGGGTTTGATAGCGCTGATAGGTCAGTTTGGCATTGGCGATCGCCACCTTAACCCAACAAGCCTTTGAGCAAATCCCGCTGCGCTGCATCCGTCGCAGTTTTGAGCTGAGCTGTAATTTGCTGATCAACAGCGGTATCAATGCGGCTGACGAAGAAGCTGGCGACGCTGGCAATGCGGCTGATGTCTCCCCCTTTGGCCGCCAGCATTTCCAGTCCAGTCATGTAGGCATTGGCAACCTGTTCATACACCGCCTGAGTAAACAACAGCGTCACGTTGACGTTAACGCCTTCACCAATCAACTGTTGAATCGCCGGAATTCCCGCAAGCGTGGCCGGTACCTTAACCATCACATTGGGGCGATCGACCTGCCGCCACAGTCGGCGGGCTTCTGCGATCGTTTGTTCGGTGTCGTTGGCCAGGTAGGGCGAAACTTCTAAACTGACGTAGCCATCCCGGCGATTCATCTGGTCATAAATCGGTTTTAGCAGGTCAGCGGTGGCCTGGATATCAGCAATGGCAAACGCTTCGTACAGCGCCATGACATCACGATCCTGGCGATGTTCAACCATGTTCAGAGCCAGGTCGTAGTCGGTACTACCGGCGATCGCTTTTTCAAAGATTGACGGATTCGAGGTCACCCCCCGCAGGCCGTTTTCATCGATTAACCGCTGCAGTTCTCCACTGGTAATTAAGCTACGACGAATGTAGTCCAGCCACACCGATTGCCCATAGGATTGCAGTGCTTGCAGAGAGTTTTTGGATACTTGTATCGCAATCATGAGTTCATATTCCTAAACTAAATCAATACGCCAAATCCATACAAATTTCCTGAGTTGAAGCCCTAGACGGTATCACTCAAGGTTTTGATGAGCCGACATTTTCCAAATTCTTTCTAAATCTTGAATGTGCTGGTGGTGATGGTCGATAGCGTGTCCCTTCCATCGTTTCTGACTCCAGCGTCCTAAATAGAAACAACCCGTCATGCCCAGGAGTAGCAGAAATCCTAAGAAACTGAGAGGTTCTGCGAAATCTGTTAGGGTGCATTGACTGGATGGTTGAGTCACGGGATCAACAGCAATAGAGTGCGATAAATGAGCAGTTCTAGAGAGAGGCATCGGTTCGGACTCCTATTTAGAAGTAGATTCAACGTCAACTTTTATCGATAGCTGGGCTTTGGCAGCGGCAACAACTTTGTCAGGGGTAAAGCCGAATTTGTGCTGTAGTTCTTTCAACGGAGCTGAAGCCCCGAACGTATGCATGACAACGCGAGCACCCTGAGACCCGACATATTCACCCCAGCCAAACGTGGATGCCTGCTCTACACAGACACGCGCTGTCACCGAAGGCGGAATCACGCGATCGCGGTAGTCCTGGCTTTGCTGCTCAAACAGCTCCCACGACGGCATACTCACCACCCGCGCTTTAATGCCTTCGGCCTTCAAGTATTCGTAGGCTTCGATGCAGAGCGAAACTTCGCTGCCAGTCGAAAGCAGCAGCACGTCGGGCAGACCATCATTGACATCGGCCAAAATGTAAGCTCCTTGAGCCACCCCAGAGGCCGTCGCGTACCGGGTGCGATCGAGCGTGGGTAAGGCTTGCCGACTCAGAACTAACACCACCGGCTGATGCTGTAACTGCATAATCACTCGCCAGGCTTCGACAATTTCGTTGGCATCGGCGGGGCGCAGGGTAATCAGTCCCGGAATTGCCCGCAGAGACGCCAACTGCTCAACCGGCTGGTGGGTCGGCCCATCTTCACCGACCCCAATCGAGTCATGAGTGAAGATATAAATGACCGGAATTTCCATCAGGGCGCTGAGCCGGATCGATGGACGACAGTAATCACTAAAAATAAAAAAACCAGAACCGTAAGGACGAATTTTGCTGAGCGATAACCCGTTCAACACAGCGGCCATGGCATGTTCACGAATACCAAAGTGAAAGTTACGACCGCCGCGATCGCACTTACTAAAATCCCCCGCGCCATCAAAGGTCAGGCGAGTTTTGGTGGAAGGGTTGAGGTCAGCGGAGCCGCCTATCAGCCAGGGAATGTGAGGGGCGATCGCATTGAGAACTTGGGCAGACGCATCCCGTCCAGCCAGTCCTTTGGCATCAGCCGCAAAGATGGGGAGATGGCTGTCCCACCCATCGAGAAGCTGGCGATGCTGCATCTGGTGGAGTTGAGCCGCCGGTTCCGGATAGCGGGCGCTGTATGCCTCAAACATCTGCATCCACTCCTGATGCAGACGTTGCCCCCGTTGCCCTAAGTGCTTTTGAAAATGCGCTTGCACCCCATCCGGCACCCAAAACTGGGCATCTTCGGGCCACCCATAGTTACGTTTGGTGAGGCGAATTTCCTCCTCTCCCAGGGCTTCTCCGTGGGCGGTGTTGGTGTCGTGCTTGTGGGGCGAACCGTAGCCGATGTGGCTATCGACAATAATCAGCGTCGGGCGGTCATGGGTGGCCTGAACGGTTTCAAAGGCCCGGTTCAATGCCTCTAAATCGTTGGCATCGCTAACGCGAAGCACATTCCAGCCATAGGCTAGAAACCGAGTACCGACATCGTCACTGAAGGTCAGATCGGTGTTTCCTTCAATCGTGATGTGGTTGTTGTCATAAATCCAGCAAAGATTACCAAGTTTGAGGTGTCCGGCCATCGAGGCCGCTTCGTTGGAAATGCCCTCCATCATGCAGCCGTCACCACAGATGGCATAAACGCTGTAGTTGAATAGCTCAAAGCCTGGACGGTTGAAGTATTGGGCCATCCACTGGCCCGCGATCGCCATTCCCACACTCGTCGCTACCCCTTGCCCTAATGGCTCTGTAGTAGTTTCAACACCAGATGTCCAATGATATTCAGGATGGCCGGGACACCTACTATCTAGCTGACGGAAATGTTTAATATCATCCAGCGTCACAGCGGGTTCACCCAACTGTTCATACTTCGCGTTAACGGCTTTCACACCCGTCAGGTACAGCAGCGAATACAGCAGCATTGAGGCATGTCCGTTGGAAAGCACAAAGCGATCGCGGTTTGCCCAGAGCGGATCATTCGGGTCGAACCGCAAAAACTGCTGCCACAAGCAATATGCCACCGGAGCTAAGGCCATGGGCGTACCCGGATGCCCAGATTTTGCCTGCTGCACAGCATCCATTGATAGTGTACGAATGGTATTAATGCACAGCTGATCAAATTGAGTCTGGCTAGCAGTTTGCATTTGGGCAATCACGGCATTCTTCCTTTAAATATGATCAGCTAAACAGACAGCAAAATGGTATTATGCGAACCCTATCTAGATACAGAAAAAACTAAAAGGCTCTTAATTTTGGATGGCGATTTATGTTCAACTAAAGTCAGTATGAAAGCGACCCAGCTGCTTAACCATTCAAAATTGCGATGTTAGACAGGAACTTAAGAGAATTAACAATGATTGAAATTGAGGTCATTTTTTAATACCTTAAAATAAGCCATTTCTCTGACAGCTGCAGAACAGCAGTAGAGAAATGGCTTACTTAAGCTAATTTTTATTGCCTATCTACTGCTTCAAAATGAGCTTGACGGCTAATTCGTAACAATATCCGCCAAAGACCACCGCAGCTGCTCCCACCAGTCCCAATAGTGGAGGCACCGGAGCAGGTAGCTTTAACCCGGCAAACACTATGCCGATAATCCAGCCCCCGAGAATGGCCATGCCCGCCGCTTTAATGAATTCCATTGGTTGCTCTTTCCTCGATAAAGTTGGGTGCAAGCATGACTTTGCCGGTAACGCTTCGATTGAGCACCTGCTCATAGGCTGCGATCGCATTTTGAAGCGAGTGACGGCATATTCCGGCGACGGGGGGATGGAGAACGCCCGATTCAAACCCAGGCGTCAACGCACCCAAAATTTCGGCACAGGCCCGAGCATCCAGCGCCCGACTATCGACCCCCAGCAGCCTCGACTCTCGATGGTAAAAATCAATTAAGTCAAAACACACTCGCCGCTCCTTTGCCGGAGAACTAATCTCCGTCAACCGCCCCCTGGGCGCAAGGGATTTCAGGCAGGGTTCTACCATGGGGCCGCCAACGGTGTCGATAATGACTGAAGCCCCCTGGCCATCGGTTGCGGCCAAAACGGCTGCGGAAAGTTTCTGGTCGGCTAGATTGATGACCTGATCGGCCCCCGATTTCTGAGCCAGGGTGCGATCGCCCTCTCGCCGGATTGTGCCTAACACGCGCGCTCCCTGCCATTTGGCAATTTGCATCGCGGCACTGCCGACGCCCCCCGTTGCGCCAATTACCAGAACCGTTTCACCTGCTACCAACTGCGCCGCATTGAGACACAGCCAGGCGGTCACGTAGGTAACGCCAATGGCCCCGGCCTCATCCATGGAGAGGCTTGAGGGCTTGGGGGCAACGGCATCCCTGGGCAAAGCAATGTATTGGGCATGGGTGCCATCACGGGTAAAGCCAATGTCGCCGCCGGTCCCCCAGACTTCAGCGCCAACTAGATTTTTTGGGCCCTCTACAACAATGCCCGCAAAGTCTCGACCGGGAGTACGGGGCAGGGTGGTGTGCTGCATCGTTCCGGCCACATTTTTGACATCGCTGGGGTTAATGCCCGCTGCATAAACTTCGACTAAAACCTCATCTGCTGCCAGATTTGGGATTGGCAATTCTTGAATTAAAAGCTCAGATGGAGAGCCAAAATGATCAATGCGAACGGCTAACATGATTGCTCCTAATAATGATTTTTTGGGGTACTAAAACTGCGATCGCAACACTTTATTAGTTTTGGAAAAAATCAAAAAGACAAATAAACTACAATGCAAGAACCTAGAAAAGCCTAGATTTTTTCGTGAATAAAGTCTTTACATAAATCTGCTATTTACCAAAGATAGAGCAGCAGAAACAACACAATCCAAATTGCATCAACAAAGTGCCAGAAGAGTGAAACGGCGCTGACCCCCTGATGTCCCCTGTCGTAATTGCCGGGAACCAAAGAACGGAAATACATGTACAGCAGCAAGATCACCCCTGTCACCACATGCAGTCCGTGAAAACCCGTCAGCACATAAAAGGTTGCCCCGGCCAACCCGGCATCCAGACCAAAGGGCATATTGCGCCATTCGACGGCCTGCCCGATCAGAAAAATGATCCCAGGGCGATCGTCAGCAGCCAAAAGCGACGGAAGGTAACTAGCTGGTGGCGTTTGAGTGCCCGTTCTGCGACATAAATCATAGCGCTGCTGAATACCAAAATGCCTGTATTGATTGCCGCTCTGGGAATATCCAATCCAGCTACACCCGGTGGAAACCAGTCGGGATTTTTCCAGCGCAGCAGGGCATAGGTGACAAAAAAACTCAAAAAAATAACGCTTTCTGACAGCAGAAAGATAGGAAATCCGAATGCCAGATTATCTTGACCAGGAGTAGAACCCGTACGGTTGGGCGATAGGCTTTCTGAGTCAATGGGGCTGTGCATGACTAATCCTTGAAGGAGGTTGAGTGATAGGCGATAGGGGCGATCGCAACCCATCCAGTAGCTTACTGATGGGATGGTCGAACAAAGGTGTACAGTTGCGTGTGCCCTGTTCCGGTCGGGGCCAGGGCTATTTCATTCTAAAAATGGTCTTGAGGGTATCTAGGCCAAATTTGCAGAGTCGTTCAGCCTGAGCCATATTGGAGAACTCGTTGGAGCGATAGAGATTGAGCGCGAAGTTACGCGCGACGGCAAAGATTTGCGGCAACTGATGCATGCGGATGCGCGAAGCATCTTCGCCTTGGGTCACATCCCGAACGTGGTGCACTTTGTTTTCGACGCCCCAATAGCCCCGAATGCGCTGAGCAAAGGATTCCGCTGATTCTAAAAACGACGCGATATAATAGCGAGTCTCGGTTTCTCGGCGGGGCTGTCCGCCGTAGTTGAATTGGCGCTCACTCTCGACGCGCACCAGTGTCTTCAGACCTGGCCAGGGCTTGATAGTATCGAGGGTTGTGCAAAGGCTAACGACCCGCTTCTCCAGTCGCCCATGCCCTTTACTAAGCTCGGTATAGCTGGCTTCAGCGATAAAGTTGGCCTGAACGCTTTTGTGCAAGCTACTTTGATTGCCTTTGAGGGCACCCAAGTAATGATTGTTGGTGTCAAGGATGAGTTGACAGGTTTTTTTGGGTGCTAACCGCATCAAAGGCAATCACCACCCCCTTGAGCGCCAGTTGCTCGATGAATTCCGGCAAGGCTTTGATTTCGTTGGTTTTATGGTTGACCTGATAGGGTTCCAGAATCAACCCACGCTCCACTAGATAGGCACTGACCAGCAGAATGGCGGGATGCGGGGGAGAGTCAGGATTGTCACGCTCTAGTTGATACGACCCGCGTAAGACTTTGCCATCTACCGCTAAGGTTTCACCCGGTAACGCTTCAATGCCAAAGAACCGCGCTAAGGCCGCTGAATACTCCCCATAGTCCAGCTTCAGTAGCACTCGGCGAATTGTACTGTAGGAGGGCAGACGACCTTTGGGCGGGTCGAAGAGGTCAATCAAATCGTGCTGGTAGCACCTGAGCCAGTCGCCAATGGACAAAAATCCTCGATTGCCTGCCGTCACTGCCAGGGTAAAAAGTGCTAGGCACAGGGCCATGTGATGCCGCTTCCCAGATGCCTTACGCACATCCGGCAGGTCCGCGAAGGCTTCGAGAATCTCAATTCTCTCAGGCCGTGCCTCAAGGCTAGGTTTCGAGCCAACGGCAGAGGATTGCGAGGGAAGATGCATAAGCCTTAGCGAAAAGGTGATCAGCCTGAAACTCTAGCATCCTCAGCCTTCCTTGAGAATGAAATGGCCCTGGGTCGGGGCTGAGATCACAAATTGATTCATTCCCTGCTCCCAGGTGGCTGTTACCTCGACGCTGTATGGCTCAGCGGTGCCAAACTGGTTAAGACTGCTCGGTGGAGGCGTAAACGTCAGGTAAAAGGTATTGCCGCAGTGGTGCCCACTGATTTGAGCAAAGTTACCACCGTCGTTAGCCTCTAAGCTGCCGTAGAGGTTGCCAGATGGATCGATAAATACAATGATTTGGCCCTGAGACCCGACAGTCCGAAACGTGCCCTGCCAGCTGCCTTGATAGGACAGGCTAGCGCTTTGTTCAGAACTGGATTGAACCTGGGCAATCGGAAACGCCATGAGGGAGGGCGATCGCAGCAGTCCAATCGCGCTAATGGTTAACAATCCGGCCATCAACTGGTGGGTTGTGTGTGTCTTCATAGGAAGTTTCTCAAGTAGATAGGGGATCAATTACTAAACGGTTCTGCTCTCCGTAACCGTAGGGTTCTGAAGTAACAATCGGAATCTCAGCAAAGTTTTCGCTCGGCGGGGGTGACGACGTTGTCCACTCTAACCCCGTCGCATTCCAAGGATTGTCTGGGGCTTTGCGCCCCTGCAACCAGGAACTCACCATATTGGCGATAAACGGTAAGGTAGACATGCCCAACAAAAACGCCCCGACGCTGGCAACCACATTCAGTCCGGTGTATTGCGGGTCATAGGAGGCAATGCGGCGCACCATGCCTTGTAAACCCAAAGCATGCATGGGAAAAAAGTTAAGATTTGCGCCAATTAAGGTTAACCAAAAGTGCAGCTTACCCCACCCTTCGGAATACATACGCCCGGTGATTTTAGGAAACCAGTAGTAAATGCCGGCATAGATCGCCATTGTGATCGTGTTAAAGACTACGTAGTGGAAGTGCCCGACCACAAAGTAGGTATTGTTGACATGAATGTCAAATGGAACAGCCGCCAGCATTACTCCCGTAATGCCCGCAAACAAAAACATTGATACGCCCCCTAGCGCAAACAGCATGGGGGTTTGAAAATGCAGCTTGCCGCGCCAGATCGTTGCCACCCAGGCAAACACTTTAATGCCTGTGGGCACCGCCACCAGCATCGATGTGGCCATGAAGACTATACGCATCCAGTTGGGGGTGGCACTGGCAAACATGTGGTGTACCCAAACCGTCGTGCTGATCACGCAGATCAGCATGGAGGAAATGGCAACGTTTTTGTAGCCAAACAGCGGTTTGCGAGCAAAAGCAGGCAAAACTTCTGAGAAGACCCCAAAGGCAGGCAGCGCCATCACATACACCGCCGGGTGGGAGTAAAACCAAAACAGGTGCTGGTAAATGATGGGATCGCCCTGCTTGGAAGGCGTAAAAAAGTCGGTACCTAGGGACAAATCAAACAACAGCATGATGGCCGCCCCCGTCAGGGCGGGTAAGCAAAACAACTGCAGCAGTTGGGCGCTGAGCGTTGTCCAGACGTAAATCGGCATGCGAAAGAAGGTCATCCCCGGTGCCCGCATTTGCACAATTGTAGTGACCAGGTTGACCGCACCCATGATGGACGATATCCCAGAAATAACCATGGCCAGTAACCAAACAAACTCTCCATTGATCAAGTGACCCGATGGGTTTTGTATGCTCACTGGAGGATAAGACCACCAGCCTGCCTGAGCCGTACCGCTGGGCAGAAAAAAGCTCAGCAGCAGCAAAATTCCGATTACTGGAATCAGCCAGAATGCGAGCGCATTCAGCACCGGAAACGCCGTCTCGCGTGCCCCGATCATTAGCGGCACCAGATAGTTCGCCAACCCCACATTGGCCGGAAAGATCCACAAAAAGATCATGATTGTGCCGTGGATCGTGAACAGGCCGTTGTAGAGGGAGCGATCGACGATATCTAGCTGCGGCGTCAGCAGTTCTGCCCGCACAATCATGGCGAACAAACCACCGATCAGAAAAAAGAGAAACGCGGTGACTAAATACTGAACGCCAATTACTTTATGGTCGGTGCTGAAGCTGAAGTAGCGTCTCCAGCTGGCTGGTTGAGGCCTGAGGGGGCCGCCAGCATCGGCAGCGGGAATAGTGGTCATCACGTACCTTCCTAGTGTTATTGATTCACAAGCGGCGGCGGGGCAGGCGAGACGGTGTGCCAATGGCTTCGTACCGGAAGGCTAGGCGGCTGCGCATGTTCAGAATTTGCCGAATTTACGGCGGGTACAGGTGGCTGAGTCGCGGCTTGAGCCAGCCACTGGGCGTATTGTTTTGGGGTATCAACATAGACAGTTGCTTGCATCAGAGCAAAATACGTGCCGCTAAATTGAGAGTCATAGAGTGGATATTGACCCACGCGATTTGGCGTGAATTGAAATGCGATCGCCTGGTTTGGAATAATATCCTGCTTAATTCGAAAGTTGGGCACAAAAAACCCATGTAAAACATCTTCAGACTGCAACACCAGGTGAACAGATTGGTTGACGGGAAGATGGAGTTCGGTGCTGGTAATATTTTGGCTAGGATAGTGGAATGACCAGGCCCATTGTTTCGCTAGCACTTCTATTTGCTCACTAGGTTGAGTATCACTAGGTTGGCTATCTTGACTGCCCATTTCTGCATAAGCGGGAGACTCTAGCAAGTGCAGATGGGCCAGGGGCAAAGAGCCGAGCGTATCCATGCGCTGGTAAATGTCGTAGCTGTAGCTCGCAATCCAGATCACCAGCAAAATGGGAATGACCGTCCAGACAATCTCCAGTGTTGAATTGCCGCGAATAGGGGGGGCATCGCTCCTATCGCTGGCGGCGGTGCGGTAAAACAAAATCGAATACGCGATCATGCCTCCAACACCCAAGAAGACGATGGTTCCGAGGGTCACTAAAAAGCTAAACAGATGACCTACGAGTTCGGCTTCGGCGGCGGCAGCGGTGGGTAGCCAATCGTAGGCTTGCTGCCCCAGGATATGGCTAGTAAAAATGGTGATACCCACCCAAATTGTTAGTAGTAAGGCATTAAAGATTTGCATGATAGTTACAGCTATGGCCCTTCAGGCTGAAGGACTTGATTGGGGTTTTCGCCTTGCCGAATCAGGCCAGCGGCAGTGTTATGTACGCCAAATTCGGCTCCTAAGTGGGCTCCCAGGGTGCCGTGAATAAACATATATCCCAGGATCAAAACGCCCGCTAGCAGATAGCTCCACTGCACCTGTTGGGGCATATGCTGACGCCAGCGAAAGCGCTGATATCCGCGCCAGACGGTCATGCCCACAATCATCGTGAGCAGCAACACGCCGCCTACCCCGTGCAGCAGCATAGTGGTTCCGGCCCTTAGCCCCCAGGCGCTTTTCACATCGGTTAGCGGATCGGCCAGCAAGAGTTCAAAAAAACCTGCGGCGACTGTAAAAAATGAAATTACCGCCGCCGCGACGGTGTTGTACCAGGCTACATCGAAAAAGTTAGACCGACTCGCTAGCATGGCAAAAAACTTGAGAATCGATCGCTCCAGGGGAAATAATGTACCCGCAAAATCAAAGGCGATCGCAATAATAAATAGCCCTAACGTCAGATGTACAAAATTAGGATGAATCGGAAATCGATAGGGTAAGCCATTGGCTCCCAACTCAATTCCCAACTGTTTTAATTGCTCAATCAGTTGTGGGTTCATTGCAGGAACCCCTGTCGAGTAGCTTCAACAACGGGAACGGTGTGCAGTCCGTACACCCAATCTACTAAATTGCCGAGATAAATTTGTAAACAGATAAGACACATCAAAAATGTCGCTGCACCCAAGTATGCCACCGGTATCTTCGGATCACGGACTCGAATAATGCCGCGCCAGGCCGTGATTGCAACAAGAAATGCGGCAATCGACCAACCATTGATCGTGTGCCAATCTAAGGTCGATTGATATCAAGTCCGGCTAATCAACCCTAGAATGGATGATGGAGTTGCAAAACAGGTATAACGCGAGATGGGGCGTCGACTGAAGCTAGAACCACATTTGACCATTGAGGAACTGGAACAGTGCTATAAATCGGCTAAGAGCGGGATTGAACGGGGACATTATCAGCTGATCTGGCTGTTGCAATTGGGCAAGAGTACCGCTGAGGTCTCTGAGGTTAGCGGCTATAGCCGAGCTTGGATTTATGAAGTGGTTAGAAGCTATAACCGCGAAGGCCCGGCGGCGCTGGGTGACCAACGACAGCATAATCCAGGCCATGGGCAGGTGATTCTCGATGATGAGCGGCAAGCCTTATTGTACCAAGCCTTGCAGGAGGAGCCGCCGGATGGCGGATTCTGGAATGGGCGCAAGGTGGCCGACTGGCTCAGTGAGCACCTAGGCCGTCCGGTTCACCGCCAACGGGGTTGGGAGATTCTCAAGCAGATGGAGTTTTCTCTCAAGGTGCCTCGTCCCGAGCATCAGCACGCCGCTACCGAAGAGGAGCAGCGGGTGTGGGAAAAAAAATCTGCAGGCTCAACTGGAGACGATCCAAACCGCTCATCCCGACGCCGACGTTCAACTATGGGCCATGGACGAACATCGCTTGGGACTCCATCCCATCCTGCGCCGGGTGTGGGTCGATAACTGGTTTGGGTCGCTCAGTGCTCCTGTCCACTGTCGCTATGACTGGTTTTGGCTCTATGGCTTTGTCCATCCTCGCAGCGGGCAAACCTATTGGTGGCTGTTGCCTCGGGTCAATGTCGATCTGTTTAATCGAGCCTTGGCTGATTTTGCCGAACACTTTGGCATTGGCCCCAACCACCGAGTCGTGCTGGTCATGGATCAAGCTGGGTGGCATACCTCAGAGCAGGTGGTCGTACCGGAAGGCCTACACCTTGCTTTTCTCCCGCCTTATTCCCCGCATATGCAACCGGCAGAGCGACTCTGGCCTATTCTCAACGAAGCCTTGGCTAATCGAGTGTTTGAGACCCTCGATGACCTCCTGGAAAAAGTGGAGCGACGCTGTGTACAACTCCTGAACCTGCCCGATTTTATCTCAGGCTTGACCCAGTTCCATTGGTGGAAGGTGTTTCAATGCTAAGTGTGGCTGATTAAGCGGACTTGATATGAGATGCCGGATAGGGCTGTGCAAAACCTGCCTCAATCTGCCCAAAAATGACTGCAACAAACACAGCAACAGAGGCCACAACCAAATTCCACCAGCTCACTTCAAACATTCGATAATTGTGATTGAGATATCCGACAATGTCGCAAAAGTAAGCAAAAAACACCATCGCAATCACAAAGTGAACGATGACCGGATGAATCGTGTCTGGATAAGGGAGATTTTGGTCATTTAACGGTGGCAAAGGCATCGTTTTCTCCTGCTTCAAATCTATGGCTTGGTTTGCGTCACGAGCGGCGGCGGTGGTTTGAGCTGTTCGGAGGGTGGGGTTCGCAAACCAAAATAAGCGGCAATTAAGAAGACAACTGGCGTAACAATGGCTAGCGCTTTGACCCGCGATCGCACCCGTTTTTCAGCCGCAGAAAGCGGTGGTTTGGTGATCGTCTCCAGCCCTACCCTGGGTCGGTGATAACGATGAAACGTTTCTTCCTTCAGCCAGTCGGTGGTTGACTTAAAGTCGTGCAGCGGTGTGGGCAGTAGTTCGAGGTAGGTCACGCTGCGAATCAGATCCGCCGGTTTGCCCGTAATCTGAACTTTGCCAAACAAATTTGCCACCCCATTCCCCATGCCCAACTTCATCAGCGTGCCCCGCAGACTGACCTGCGCCGGACGCGGAGATGCTCCCTTCGCCAGCGCTATCAGGTTGTGGGCAATGCTGGCCCCTTGCTGGTAAGCCACCTGTGCGAGGGCGGGCTGATGTTGAGACTGCACATCCGCACAATCGCCTGCGGCAAACACCGTTGGAAAATCCAGCAGCTGTAGCGTTGGGGTGACGAGCGGTAGCCCATGTTTATCAAGGCGGCTTTCGGTAATCTGAGACGCGAGGCTTTGAATCAGTGGGTTGACGGCAGTGCCCGCTGTCCAGATGGTGGTTTGGGTTAGCAATTTTTTAATCTCAGGACTGCTAGCAGGCTGATACTCCAAGTGATCTACATCAACAGCTTTCACCCCTACGCCTAAAATCAGCTCAACGGGGACGACCCGAGTTCTAAGCGCATGCAGCGCTTGTTCCTTCAAGCCTTCGTTCACATCTTCGGCAAGAATCGTTTTGCCGTGATTAATCAAAACAATGCGAATCTCACGGGCGTTACCGCCAAATTTGACGTACCAAGAGGGCAACAAATCCGCTAGGGTTGCCGCCATTTCTACCCCCGTTGGCCCAGCCCCAACAATTGCAAAGGTGAGCAGCGATCGCCGTTGGGCTTCATCCTTCGTCTGGCTAGCTCGTTGCAAGCACTCCCATGCGTGGCGTTTTAGTGCGATCGCATTTTCTCGCGTCCGAAAGGCAAAAGCGTGTTCTCGTGCGCCTTCGGTTCCTAAATAGCCCTGAATACTGCCAACGGCTAGAACTAGATGCTCATAGGTATAGCCTGAACCAGACGCTAGAGTGAGATGTTGTTGTGATAGATCAATCTTGGTTACGCTGTCCTGCACAAACTGAATATCGTAACTTTGTAGCAGAACTTGATACGTTGGGCAAACGGTATCTTCTGATAATTCACCTGTAAGGAGCTCATACAGCATTGGTTTGAACACAAACCGCTCTTGTGGATCAATCAGAAGAATCGAGCGCAGATCGTGCTGATGCCGCAAATGCAGCGCTGTGAAAAGACCAGTAAATCCTGCTCCAACAATAATAGCGGGGTGAGAAGCGTCCATTTTTGAAAAGGGGAAATAAACGGCAGCAGGCAATTGTTGACTACGGCACTAATAAAAGCACAAGCGATCTACGATGAGTCCAATGGACAACAGCATCATATAGATGATTGAGTATTTGAATAGCGATCGCGCCAATGCTAAATCTGAAGGAGACTGCATCAATACCCAGGCTTTATAGATAAAAATGCCGCCTAGGGCGATCGCCACAACAGGATAGAGCCAATTCGTGGCCTGAAGCGGATAAACGAGCAGTAGAGTCACTGGAACCAGAAGTAAGGTATACCCAAAAATCTGCCGAGTCGTAGTTTCATTGCCAGCAACAACGGGCAGCATCGGCACGTCCACCGAGGCATAATCATCCTTCAGCATCATGGCTAAGGCCCAAAAATGAGGCGGCGTCCAGAGAAGCACGATCGCAAATAGGCACCATGCTGTCCAGCTCAAATCACCTGTCACAGCGGCCCATCCGACCAGGGGCGGAATTGCCCCTGCTGCCCCTCCCAGGACAATATTCTGAGTGGAATGCCGCTTTAGCCAATGGGTGTAAACCAGCACGTAGAGCAGAATACCTAGCATCGATAAGCCAGCACTTAGCAGGTTGGCATAAACCGCTAGTAACGTAAATGAAATCAGGGTCAGCGCGATCGCAAATAACAAGGCATGGTGCGGCTGTACACGGCCCGACGGCAGCGAACGATGACGAGTTCGCTCCATCTCAAAAGCAAGTCGCGATCATACAGACAGTTCATTGTGTTAGCGGCTCCTGCAGCACAGGCCCCGCCGACTAATGTGATTAGCAGCAGCAAAGGATCAATATGACCATTTGCTGCCATCGCCATACCAGCAATAGTTGTAACTAACAGCAACACAATGATGCGTGGCTTTGTCAACTGAATATAGCTTTGAATTACTTGCCAACCCATAGCTACTAAATAAGTGCCCGGTTCAGCAATTGTCGCTCTATACATCACGCTTACCCTTTGCTAAATAATCATAAACAATTCGCTTTAGGAGCTATCGTTTCGCAGCTAAACTACTGAAATATGACAACTCACAAAACTAATCTTCTAGCTTGAATAGTTGAAATTCGGCAAACAGCATGATATTTTCACTGTTGTCAGCTCAATAAGAATTAGCTGTGTACCAGGGGTGTATCGACCAAATGCTCTGCCAAAAACCAGACCTGTAGCTCATGAGTCCGCAGCACTTGGCCTCGGCTACATGACGCGGATCGGCGATCGCTACACTCCCTAACGTTTGTACTCGCTCTCCCATCGCATCGATCAATTCAATTTGCTCACTCGCGTGTTTATCGAGCAGCAGATGCAATTGATAAAACGTGCTGCCGCGCATCATCCAGTGATTCTTTTTGTAAAGATGATAGAGAATGATGATGTCAACCAAAATTTGGTTGACTAGGGCACAGCTTTCGCTACGAGCATCTCTGTTGAGGGCAATTGGTGTACTAATCAAGCTGCCATAGGGCTGAATTTCATACCCTCTCTGATGCAGCAGAGGCTGACTGTCATTGACGTTAGCAAATTTGTTTGAGCTTGGCATAGACATGGTAATTCTCTCCTGAAATGGATAATCTTCAAAATTTTGAAATGCAAAATTACGGAATAGAATTGCCTTCCTGTGGGCCAGAACTTGACAACGCCAACACTTTAATTAGTTAGACCCAATCGCAATGCTCGAACACCTGTCCGGGTACGATCTTGGGCTCGAAGCTTCTTCAAAATATTGCAAACGTGGCTTTTTACTGTACCCGTGCTAATAGGTGTTTCTAAATGCAGCAATTTTGATGGAAAAAATTAGGTTCCTAACCGCTGATTGATGGGGGCTTCATTTAAACCTAATAGATGAAACTGACGCTCGCACTCTCGCATACGTTGCTTCAAATAGTTCAGCTCTTCGATAAAATCTTCAACCCCAGCGAACTGCTTTTTTGAAGTCGATTGTGTTGCTGAGTGAGTCGTGATAGTGCTAGTTCTAACGCTGTTAGTACTACTACTATAGCAGTCCTATTTGGTTCATGAAAAGGATCCGTATCGATGCATTTTTGGGAAATTAAACACCTCTAGCCTAAAAAACTGCTCGAAGAGGGCTTTGAGCGCCGAGAAGCAGGGACGCAGCCCTGACATCCGTCTTAGCCACGTTTTAGCCTGTAGCCAAGCATCTTCGATGGGATTTTGACTCGGGTCGTTGGGTGCGAATCGAACACAATGGATTTTCCAGGCTTTGGGCTCTAATCCAGCATTGATTTGGCCTAGAAAGTCTTGGAGTTCTTGGGAGCGATGGTAACTTGCCCCATCCCAGAGCAAGAGTAACCGTTGCTCTGGCCATTGCGTTTGCAAAAATTTGAGATACGCCATGGTGTTGGTCGTATTCCCTTTCTCGTGCCCTTGAACAATCAGGCGCTTGCTGAGCAAATCTAAGGCTCCATAATACGTTTGACGCTCTCGTTCGTTCACAATAGGCACCTCAACCCGTTCCCCCGTTCGTCCCCACACGTAGCCTTGAAGGTCACCACTCATGAGATGACATTCATCGACAAAGAGCACTCTCAACTGCCCGGCTTCGATCTCGTCTCGGTAACGTGCCAATAGCCGCTGGATCTCGGCTTTTTTGCGGCCACCGCCTTAGCGTCCGCCTTTGGATTCACTTTACTGGTCTTTTTCCAACTCAAACCCGCCGCTTCAAACAAGTCGTAGTAGCTTTGCTTAGACTCGTACACCACGTCGTAGGTCTCGGCCAGATGATACTCCAGCTCACTCAGTTCCCAGATCGCTTTAGCCTGTAACCACTGCAATACGGCCTCTCGCTCTAGCGGGGTCAAATAACTCCTGCGACCTTTATGCTGAGGGCGGAACCCGGCTAAGCCGTCCCGCTCATAGGCTTGTTTCCATTTGCTCAGGGCTCCCAGCGATACATCGAGAATCGCGGTGATGGCCTCATAGCCATAGTCCTGATAGATCAGTTTGACGGCCAATGCTTTCTTCACTTGGCGACCATCACGTTCAGCACTGATAAAGGCCTTGAGTTCTTCAATGGCAATGGTTTTGCTGAGCTTAGTCTGGGGGGTGGGCATGACCATCACACCTCGCATCAGAATTCTGGATCCTCAGTAATTATACTGATATATTTCACGAATCATTCCGGATTGCTATAGGAGAAGCGTAGTCACCTGCTTCCAGTGATAGATCGAAAGTATTAAAAAATGTTTTCAGCGTACTCTTGTCAACTTTGACCTCGCAGCTTAGCAGTCGGCTAACGGTACGCTCATCCAGGTGTGACTGTTCACCAAGCTGTTCATAGGTGTAGCGATCGCCAAATTCGTCATTTAACACCCCAGCTTGTCTCAATTTTTCCCATCCCTGACGCGACAGAACGATGCCTCGGCTACGGCTTCGCTTGTTCGAGGATCGATACAACTTGTGTTCTTCTGGGCTAGGCTGCCAGTGATATCTATTCTTTTCAGCAACAGAAGTGGATTGATTAGGTAGGGACTGGGCCATCGATTTTACCTCAAATTTCTAATTCATTTTCAGTTGACTATGGATTTAACGGATTTAAATTGACAATAGCTGCTGTCAGCATGAGTTGCTAAACTGGTTTTGAACGGATCTGATTAATCAATAAACCTTTGCGCTTGAGGCGATTCATAGTCTCCATACATCACCAGAACTATGGCGGCGCTCAGTAAGCTTTGTCTGTGATCCTGTGCTAAAAGTGAGACGGTTAACAAACCGCAGTCACGATCATCGCTCACTTATACCTCCGAGGTAAAATATGCTGGTAGCAAGCGATTATCTACACTTCTCCTCTTGCAATTTTTTCAAGATAAACTTAAAGCATGCAAATCAATTGCTATCAATGTTTGCACAGCTTTTTTGCATGGCTTTAATATAGGTAATTGACCCAGGCTTGTCGTCACCTCGGAGTTGAGACTTTTACCCCATAGAAGGATTGGGCAGAAAGTCAACCTGACAAGGGAAGCCTAACTCCAACTTTAGTTGGAGTCTAAGCCAATAGAAACCGTCCACAGCGGGGGCACCGATTAGGCAAAGGACGAATCTAGCGATCGCCCATGGGTCCTTAGTCAGCCGCTGCCACTTTCTCAATCAAATTGGCCACGGCGTGGGGATGGGAAATCATCACCACATGGGATGCGCCAATCAAGTGCTGCCGTTGTTGGGTCAATATAGCCATCCTCGCGACCTCCGGCACCTCAAAGCCCTGGCCTAGATGGTGACGGCGCTGGTGTGCAGCGGTCGGTTGGGCCTGCCGAATTGGGAATCGTATGTGCCCAGTCGCGCCCGTCAGGCCTAAAGCACCGAGCGACGGTGGCAGCGCTTCCTGGGTAATCCCGAGTGCGGGTGAAAAGTTTGTACGTACCTTCGGTGCTCGCGGCCATCCATCAGTGGAACGGGCAACGGCTCTACCTGGCGACCGATACCACGGTCTTGTGGAATCGCTACTGTGGCGGGTTTTGGAGCATCCCACTGCCACCGTCAGTACTGACCGATATATTCCGATGCTCAGGTTGGCCCATCGGCTGTTGCAGGCCTATCCCGATGTGATGCTGTTAGCCGACCGAAGGTTTGCTAACCATGACCTACTAGCGTGGCTGAGCCAGAACAGTTGGCACTATTGTTTGCGCTTACCCTGCGATGTAGTAGTGCATGGCCCGCGCCGTTATCCCATTGAAGTGGGCTATCTTTCGCCTCCCAAGGGCGGAGCTCGATTCTATAACGATGTTGGCCTCTGGACAGATGGTCGTTGGCGCTGCAACCTGGTTCTGGTCAACGTCAAAGGCTCAAACCCATCGCCCTATTTACCGTTGCCCCAGAGCCTTGCTTTGCCTCTAAAAAAGCTAGAAGCCCAGTATTGTGATCGCATCTGATTCTCTAGGATCAAGTCCTTGTAATATCAATTACCACCCTGGGTGGCTGCTTAAAGATGTGTCAGGCGGTCAGCTTAGCAGTAGCGAGCCCGATGCTGCTGGTGCCACCAGTGATAAGAGATCACGCTGCCGCCGCTTCAATCAGTTTGGCAACCTCATTGGGAAGAGAAACAGGGGAAACATGACTAAAGTTGACTTCGATTTTTCCTTGCTATGGCGCAGTTGCAGCATGCTCGATGATCTCAGCGATCGCATCCGGATGGGAAATCATCACGACATGAGATGAGCCATTTACAGCAACGGTTTCCTTTGAATTAGCTCTTTCCGCTATGAAAGCATGTACCGCTGCCGGAATGTTCAAGTCCCGCTCGCCATAAATAAACCAGGACGGGATAGATTTCCATGCAGGCGCACCGGAGGCTTCGTTCAGTGCAGCTTCTGTAATCGGACGCTGGGTACTCGCCATCAACTCTGCTTCGCTAGCGGGCAGATCCGCAGCAAACTGGGCGTAAAATGTCATTAACGGCATTGGTAATCACTGAACTAGCGGATTGCTGCCCCGATCGGTTGTTTCCACACCGCAGCTGCGTAGAGCGAATTCTCGAAATCGGGGGCAATATCGCTTGTGATCCTTGCCTCATGATGCGCCCAGTCCTTAAAAAACAAGTCGTGACTGATGCGCGATACGATTGCAGGTATGTCACGGCGGATGCTGTGGATGTCACCTACTGGCAAACCGAAGCTGACCAAACCAGCCGGATTAAAAACGTGAATGTCTTTCAGATAAGGGGCAGTACCAAGTACCTTCTCTTGGAATTCGTGGGCGCTACCAAGATAAGGGTGCATCCCCAAATTGTCGTCGCGCAAATCTTCTGGTGGCTCGTAGCGATCGCGCCACAGGGCAATATGCTGGGCAAAGTCGGCTAGTTCAGGACGCTTTGTTGGGTCAACGAAGTAACCTGTGCCAGCGATCGCAAAATCAAACTCGAAAACATCATCATTCACCTGGATGGCAATGCGATTACCTATTTCCCGCGCCGATTTCCAAGGCGCAGATAAGTGAATGTGAAAGTTCGAGAAGGCGATCGCTCGCTTAATCGAGTTTGGTGGTGGCGCAGTGCCTGCTTGATGAAAGCGCCAAGCTTGGAACCAGCGAACTGCATCAGGTAGTTGAGGATAATTGTCATAAGCGCCAGGATAGTCCCGTACCCGAAGTAATGACAGAGATGCAAGCTCTGACCGCCGTACAAACAAGTGTACTGCCTTAGCTCCCGATTCCAACGCCACTCCTGCTGCATCGAAAGCTGAAGCCGCTGCGCCTAGCACTGCTACAGTCTTATCGCGCAGTACTTCAAAATCGATGGCATCGGCAGTATGTGCATACAGCGTGCGAGGTAAGTCAGCCAGTACTGAAGGTATGTATGGACCACCAGTGCCAGCCACGCCATTGGCGAAGATAATTTTGCGTGTCGTCTCTACCTGCGGGACACCGTTTATCTCAAGGTGTAAGCGGAAAAACCCTGTGGTTGGCTCAATCCGCACCAACTTTGTCCGGTAGCGAACCTGAATACCGAGAAATTGACGATACCAACTAAGGTACTCAGCCCAATCCACTCGCCCAATGAAGTTGATCTGCGCATAGGCTGCCGCACCATGTCGTGCTTCATACCAAGCTTGAAAGGAAAATTCTGGGATACCTAGTTCTGGACCAGGCAAATTCTTCGGCGTACGGAGCGTTTTCATCCGCGCTCGCGTCAGCCACACGCCTGCATGAGCCTCATCGTCGGCTGCATCGATCTCCGTCACACGACCAATCCCAGCACGCCGTAGCGCAAATGCAAAGGTGCTACCACTGCCACTGCCACCTACTATAGTGACATTGTGATCGATGCCAGGATGATCAGGTACCCAATTTTCGGGATCGGAACCGAGCAGGCGTAGTGCCTCGCTGGCTGCAAAATCGGGAACGGTCGTTGTTGTCTTGTCGATCATGATGTTCTCTACAACGTGGGTAGTCACAAAACAGCGAATATGATCTGCGATCGCATCGCCATCTTCTTCCATGGCAAAGTGCCTAATATCCAGTAAATGAAGCTCACCATCCTTTAAGTTACGCAGGTAGAAATAGGCTCCTTCAGCGGGAAAGATATAGCCAGAGAATGTATTTCCTCAACTCTAGCGCGACAACAAACTTCTTCATAATTTCCGCTAGATGATCAAACGAGTAGTCAAACTCGTTCACGCTTAGCATAAAATTGTTGCCATAACCCAGATAATTGAGAGCAACAATGTAGTCATGGCATTATTCCTTTTTAGTTATAAAATCCACTTAAACCTTGATTCAAAGCCAACCGTTTAGGTAAATTTGGTTCAACTATGGCCTGACAATTACTCTGGCATAGATGTCAGATTAAGAAGTAATCAAAGTTTACCTAGCGTCAAGACTTCCCTGGCGAAGAATTGACTCCAAAAACCCTTAAAGCAAATTGCTCAAGCAAGTTTTGGTCAATATCGACGAATTCTGATCAATAAATAGTGCGAGAGCAGTTGTGATTCCAATGAATTAAATATAGGAAATTGCCGTCCACCTGTCGCCCACTCAGAGTTGACACTTTTATCCAGTAAAGTGATTGATGAAACAGTCCATCTCATTTTGGACAGGGAACTCCTACTTGAGTTGGAATCTGCCTTCAACCTCAGCTACAGCTACAGGCTGACAATGCTGCGTTTGACAACTCACGCCTGCTTAAACTCAGTGCAGATCGCAGCGATCGCCTCTACCCCGGTCACCTGCGGCATGCGCAGATCCATCAGCGTCACATCGGGCTGGTGCTCTCGAAAGAGGGCGATCGCCTGCTGTCCGTCTTCGGCCTGGGCCACCACCGTCATTTCTGGCACCCGGTTGATGATCGTCGCCAGTCCCTGCCTGACGATCATTCCATCGTCAACAATCAGAACAGAATGCGAATCGGACTGGATGGGTCTATCATGATGCTCGCTCTTGGGAAAACACAACAACAATTTCGGTGCCCTGCCCCGGCTGGCTCTGAATCATCAGCTGTGCGCCCATTTGCTCGGCCCGTTCGCTCATGCCCAGTAGGCCAAAGCCCCCTTCCGCTGGCAGGCTATCCATTCTAAAGCCACAGCCGTCGTCTTTAATGCTTAAGGTACATTGGGCCTCTTCATACAGGAGTTCAAGCCGTATTTCACTGGCGTCAGCGTATTTAATCGCATTGGTCAGGGCCTCCTGCCCCATCCGCAGCAGGTGATTTTCGACCTCGTTGGGCAGAGGATGGACCGTGCCGCGAACCTCGTAGATTAGCGCAGTGTCGGCTGTGGCTCTCATTTGGGTGACCAAACGATGCAGGGCGCTGCTCAAATTGCCCTCATCCAGAAGCTGGGGGCGCAGGGCGGCCACCGAGCGACGGGCTTCAGCCAGCCCGGTGCGGGCCAGTTCATCCATAACATCTAGATGGGTCTGGGTAGCTTGTAAATCGTCGGTGAGCACCTGCGTAGCGGCAGTGATTTGGAGCAAAATGCCGGTGAAGGACTGGGCTAGCGTATCGTGGATTTCCCGCGCCATGCGGTTGCGCTCCTCCAGAATTGAGGCGGCTTCAGCTTTGTTACGTTCCCGCAGGGCCGCCTCTCGCTGTTCGCTAACGTCGAGAATCACCCCTAACATGCGCACAGGCTGCCCGGTTGCGTTGTAAATGCCTCGCCCCCTGGCCACCACCCAATGGACTTCGCCATTGGGGTAAACCACTCGATATTCAGCTTCATAGTCGGTGCGGGCGGCCAGAATTGATTCAATCGTTTGCTCAACCCGGTCGATATCGTCTGGATGGATGCGATCGCGCCAGGCCTGATAGCTGCTAGCAACTTCACCAGGGACAAGCCCCAGCTATCAAATGTCAATTACTTTGGCGGGTCGCGTCAATTAGATTGGCGGGTTAACGCCCTCTGAATAGCCCGCTGTGTACTACGTCAGAGATCTGAGAAAATTTAATTGACGCGACAGTAGGGATCAGTAGATCTGTTCTAATTGTCACGACAATTACCGGTTTCGGCTGGGACGGGAGCAGAAGCACCGACCTCGGGGTGAGTCGTTTGGGACGCGTCTTGGGGTTGAGCCCGCTGGTCAGCAGAGCGCTTGCGGTAGCTTTCGGCTTGAAGCTGGACAATCAAGGCATGGTGCACCAACCTATCGACGGCGGCGACGGTCATCATGTCATCGGCAAAAATCGTATTCCACTGGCTGAAGGGTTGATTGGCGGTGACCAACAGACTTTTGCGCTCATAGCGATGGGCAATGAGTTCAAAGAGAACCGAGGTTTCGGCTTCGGATTTTTTGACATAGCCCAGGTCATCAATAATGAGTAGGTCATAGCGATCGAGTTTTTTGAGGGTGTTGGGCAAGAGTAATATCAAGTCCGCTTAATCGACCGCACTATGGTCTCAGAAGAAGCAAGGGTTAGCGGCCTACAATTCTTGGGTTCATTAGCCGGACTTGATATAATTGACGTTTGGCGTGCTGCAAGGTTTGTACCAAGGCGGTGGCGGCAAAGAACTTCGTCCGGTAGCCCAGTTCGACCGTGGCGCGGGCCACGGCACAGGCCAAATGGGTTTTTCCCACCCCCGAAGGACCAAACATCAAGCAGTTTTCAGCCCGCTTGAGCCACCCTGAATCGGTGGTCAACTGCATCAAGGGAGCGGGATTGAAGTCCTTGAGATGGGACCAGTCAAAGGTAGCTAAGGTCTTAGCACTGGGAAGCTGAGCCTCGTTGAGGCTCCGTTTCAGGCGCTGGCTCCAGCGTCGTTCCACCTCCGTCTCACATAACGCCAGCAGAAACTGCGCATAGGACCACTGTTCCTGCATGGCCTGGTGTTCAAGGGCTTCCCAATGGTTGAGCATGTGGGCCAACCGGAGACTCTTGAGATGCAGACTCAGGGTTTGATACGGACTGGTTGAGGTGGGCGTGGTTGAGGAGATGGTCATAGTCATTCAGGGGGTGTTGGTGATAGGTCAATGAGGGGGTGGCGGTCTCGCCCGCCCCCCTAAAGTGTTGCCGTAGGCCATTGAGACTTAAGGTGCTGCCGGTTAGTTGGTCTTCGAGGTAGTCGGCAACCGCCGTTTCGTTGTCTTGCGTGGCGGCGATATAGAGGGCCTCGACCATCACGAGAGCCGCTTTCTCTAACTCAAAATCCTGTTTCATCTGAACCCAGAGGGCTCGATACAGGTCATTAGGTAACAACTCGGTTTGCCAGGTGCAGTGGATGAACGCTCTGGGTTTATGGTGGAGCGCCTCAATCACATGGCGATAGTTGATGCAGCGTCCTCGGCGCAGGCCCCTAGTGCCCCGGATCCGGGACAGTTCCACCACACACTTCTGGTCCAGATAGCCCCGCAGGCGATTGTGGTAGAGATGGATTTCGAGCTGACGACCCACCAGTCGAGACGGCACCGTGTATAAGATCCGACGAACGGTGATGGTGCTGCGAGAACTCACTCGCACGCTCAGCACCTCGTAGTCGGCTACTCGATACCGGGGTAAGGCTTGGAGGTGGGGACGCTCCTGAGCATACTTGTCGGCACATTGCCCATTGAGTTTGGCAACCACGCCATCAATACAGGCCTGGTAATCCGCCACATCGGCAAACTCAAAACTCCCCCGCAAGTAGAGCTGCTGGGTCAAGCGATTTTTGAGATGACCGTGGGGAGACTCTATCGACCCATTCTCGTGGGCAATGCCCCGATTATTGCGGGTGGGCTCCAATCGATAGTGCTCGCACAGGTGCTCATAGAGCTGGGTGAGCTGGTTGTGGTGACTCCCCGCATTGCGGTAGGCCGCACTCAAACTGTCGGTGCGATGCTGCCGGGGCACCCCGCCACAGGCCTCAAACGCATTCTGCAAGCCTTCCGATAACGCGACAAAGCTTTCCCCACCTTCGATAATCTGGGCACACTGCCAGCCGCTGTAGGCTAACCGATAGTGATAAATCAAGTGCGGGTAGGGTTCACCACCAATGGTAATGCTCACTCCTTTCAGTTCAGTGAAGTCTGATAACCCCATCAGTCCGGGTTCATGACGTCACTCGAACATCACTTCAGGAGACTCCCCATGGTGCCGTTTCCACTCACTCACCCGCCGTTGCAGGGTCCGCAGCACCTTTGGATACTGACCCGGATACTGCTCCTGGAGGTACTCATACAAGGTCGTGGGCTGCAAGCGAGGCTCGTTCCGTAGCATCGGTTCTAACTCGCGTTCCCAAACCCCGTCTAAGGGGTCGCAGCGGGTGCGCCAGTCTCGCTGGTCGCCGCAATCCGGTTGATGGGCTCCTGCCTCTATCCGCTGCCCACTGCGTTCTGATATCCCGGCCAGGGCCGACGCTTGGGCTTGCGTCGACCCAGTCTTTCTGGCTTGCATATACACCTTGACTTGATATGGCTGTATCGACACCTAACACACTCCCAGGATTCACTGGGAGTAGTCTTCGGGGTTCTGGATTGCAAGTCTGACGTCGGGTATTCCTAGCGCTGTACTACCCGCCAAAGTAGTTGTCGTCACCCGCCAAAGTAATTGTCATCTAATAGGCAAGGGTTCCTTCCAAACCGTGGGGACTTTTGAAGGTTGAGTTCGTGCGGTTAAAGCGGGTGGCAATGCCAAAGTCGATGATCTTGACCACGCCCGTAGCGGGGTTGAGAACGATATTGCCAGGATTAATATCTTTATGAATAATGCCAGCAGCGTGGATTTGGCCCAGGATATCGGTGAGGGCGATCGCTAGCCCCAGGAAATACGGCAGCGGCATCGGGCCAACGTTCGACGGCTGCCGCATCCAGTGCTCCAGAGACTCACCGCCAAAGTCTTCTAGAAGAATAACCAGCGTGCGCTGATAGGCTTGCTGGTCATAGGCTCTGATCACTCCTGGCAGATTCAGGGAGCGGGTAATGTCATACTCCTGTCGGTAGCGCGTGAGTTCCTGGGGCGAGGGATAGTCCTGCTTGAGCAGTTTGACGATAACCGCCAGTCCATCTTCTCGGTAGTGTTCTAGACCTGTTGAAGCCCTGTCATACCACTCGCCCAAATTCATGGCGATTGATAAATAGCCCAATCACCGTATCATGCATCAGAACCGATTTGGAGAAGCAAATGGTTTTACGAGCCAAGCGTTTGATCCGCGTCCGCAAGGTCAAGTGCTTGCGTTCAATCCGCTGAGTGTTGGCTTTACCCACCGTGTGTTGCTTGGCGTCAAGGAGCCGTAAGTATGCGCCCTTAACGGGTGACAACATACCTAAAGCGCTTGCTGCATCAGGGATAGAGCATAGAAACCTCGCTGAAAATAGCGGTGTTTGTGGGGTTTGAGTGCTATCAGGTGGCGCGCCCAGTCGGCCCAT
>NZ_JH976537.1:6059664-6068996 GCF_000309385.1 Nodosilinea nodulosa PCC 7104 | reverse complement strand
CTGCAAGGTCAAGTACTGGGCTTCACTCAGGTGGGTGCGAAGGGTGGTTTGTAGAATGCAGGAAACATATTGATTAGGGGGAGCCGCATTGGGGTTCCCTATTTTTTTGCCCCTCCATTGTCTCAAACCCTTATACCGTATGATGTTGATGGCCCTTGTCACCCGTTAAGTATGCGCCCCAGCTATCGGTGTAAAACTGCTGAATGCCGAAGGGCGTTAACAGCGCCATCAGCGTCTTGAGGGCTTGATCCTCATGGGGAGCTAAGACATAGGCCAGAACGGCTCCCGTTTGGTGGTCGATCGCGTGCCAGAGCCAGCGCTGTTGCCGTTTGGACTGGACAAAGCTCCACATCTCGTCCATTTCGGCCTCCTCCACTCGAACAACCATGGCTGTGGTCGGCGGAGTCGTCATCGACTCCAACAGCGGGCGATTGACGCTCTCAAGCTGGCGATGTTTTTTTGAGTTCCTCAATCACGGTTGTGGGGCTAACTTTCAAGACCCGAGCGGTATCTCGAATGCCGCTAACGTTGACGGCCATATCCGCGATCTGCTGTTTCACCTCGGGCAAGTAGCCCCGGTAGCTGTAGTTAAGAATAAACGAGGCGCGCGTACACTCCGCGTTACGGCAGCGATAGCGCTGTTTGCCTTCAGCACTTTTGCCATGTTTGACCACATCGGTGGTGTGACAGCGGGGGCAACAGATGGGTTCTAGGACCATAGGAAAAGCCGAGGACAAAAGATCCCATCTATTTTGCCGGTTCCACAGGTCTAGAACATTACCGTCCTCGCCGAAGGGTGTGCCGCACGCAGCACACTTAAACTGGCGACGATTGACCCGCAGCCACGTCTTTTGGTAATGACTGATGGGCAAGTCCCGCACTAGATGCCAGTGATTCTGATGCAGGTGATAGCTGAGCGTACCGCAACGGGGGCAGTGGGCTGACTCGCCATGGGCTTCGACGTCGAGTATCAGTCCGTCCTCAACGACTGTGTAAGCCTCAACCTCCATCCCTGGCAACCCCAATAATTCGCTCAGTAGAGGCACCATAACGGCTTGGTATAGTAACGGTTACACCAGCATACTCAATCCCGTAGAGCCGGCTACGCTTGTTTAAGATCATCTACTTAGACCCTGGGTATCGCTCAGAAACGCCGCAGTCAGGGCTCGAACAGATGTATCCCAAAATTATGCGGAAAATCGAATTTGAAGCCTAGGAGCACTATGTGAATGCTTCGCTCATGACGCTTCGCGTCCATAAGCGGCTTCCCAATCCCAGAGTAGGGAGAGGGTGACCGGCATTCTCGGTGTAGCGCAGGAACTTTTGCCTTTCGCTACCTGCCCATCCTTTCGGTGGGTCAGCTTAAGTTTGGAGGCCAGGTATCGAGCCGCAATATTGTAGCTGGCGCTCAGGTCGCAGCTATATTGCTTGCCGTTGGCAAACGTCGCTAACTCGTACTGGGCCTTAGACTGTCGCACCTTGCCGCTACCGTCAAAGGCCCAGGATGACGTGCCCCGAGCATAGACGTAGACGACCCTGCCGCCGTCTTCTTGGAACTTTTGCTCAGTGAGCGTCACCAGGCGGCGGTGCAGCCAACCATGAAACTTTTGCTTCAGGGTTGAGCGCTTCCTGCCGCCTTTGGGACGCCAGCCTTTCAGGTCTTCAAAGACAATCGTGCTGGCTCCATACTCCAGGGCAAAGTTCACCAGTTGCCGCGATATCTGCTGAGCGATATTGGCATTAATGCCTCTCGCTTTGCGGTAGGGCGTCTTGGCAAAACCACGGTGCAACGTCTTGGTCTTTCTCGCCTTTTGGCGAATGATGTTGGCTTGCTTGTCACGACGGTCTATGTCAGAGGCCGGATGAATGAACGTCCTAGCCAATACAGTGCCGTCAGGGCAAACGATAGACGCTGTGGCCAGGGTGTTAATCCCTACATCCACGGCGCACACCACCTCACTTTTCCAGGTCGGCGGAATAATCTTGAAGGGCACCGCCAGATGGCAGTGCTGCTCTGAAATCACCAGGTAGGGAGACTTGATTGAGCCGGTCAGATGTCGTTGCCGTTTGCTGGCAATGGGCACCTCAGTCCAGACCCAATCAGAGCCATTCCAAACCTTGATGGACGCTACCAGGAAACCATCGTCAAACTTCACCAACTGTCCTTTGTAGAGAGCCGGGTAGCACCCAGCATCTACGTTAAAGGCGGGCGGTTTTGCGTCCCGACGCTTTCTAATCCCGGCTTGCCAATCCCGGTATCGAGTTAGGTAGGATGAAACCTGACCCTTCACGAATTCAACTGCCGCCCGCCTCAGGTAAGACGGAAATTTGTAAAACCGCTTCTCGAAATAGGGATACTTAAGGTCAGGATTCTGGCTGGTACGGTGAATGAGCTTTTCTACTGCTGCACAGAAACTCTTTGCCGCAATCAACTCCGGCCAGTGGCCCATGACCACGTAGCTCAGTGCCTTGCAGTAAGCGCGGTACTCGTCAACCGTTGCCAGCAAATGAAGTCTCACGTCTGGCGATGGTTGCAAGCCCCATTTATCAGTGCGTACAATAGCCTTACTCATAATGAAGATTCTAACATGGACAGGGATTTTACGACCCTGAGAACGAGAAACCACAGTGCTTACAGGCTGTGCTACCACCTGGTTTTGTCGATGAAGTATTGCCATAAATGCTTGGATGCAGAGATGCTTGCCAGGCTAGAAGCGATATTTAGGGATCTGTTGGTCAAGTGGGGCGGTGAGCTGATTGACTTTGGTGGGGAGCCAGACCATGTGCATTTGCTATTCGAGGTTGACCCAACCGTTCGGCTCTCTGACGTTGTAAAGAATCTGAAGTCAGTATCAGCCCGAAAAATGCGCCAAGAGTTTGCAGAGCAGTTACGCCCCTTCTACTGGAAGCCCTACTTCTGGAACAGAGCCTATGGCCTGATTACGACTGGGGGGCGGGCCAATATTGAAACCCTCCTAAAGTACATCCAGAATCAGGATGACCCGCGCAAACTTCAGCCGCCGCTAACTCTCGAATGACGCTTTGCGCCCATTCGTAGGATGCGCGGCGGTTTTGCTCAAAGGGCTTCGGCTTTTTGGCAGATCCTAGAAAGCATTGGTCTGCGGGTGAGTAGCCATTAAGATAATACGAAAGCCATCGATCAGGGTTGATCGGAAACGGTGTGCCCCATAGGGTTAGTCGCAGTTGTGCATTCTAGGAGGCTTGAGATTTGGCTAAGCGTAAAGGAAGCCAGCAGAATCCTCAAATTACAGCAGCTAGCCAAGCTCTAGACCAGCAGCTGCAACGCTTAATGGCGAAAAAACAATATCCCCAGGCCCTGCGCAAACTTCAGCAGGCTCAAAAGCGAGATCCTGACCAGGGTTTTGGGATTACCGAGGCCGATATTTGGCTACAGCAAGGCCAGTACGAGTATGGGCGCGCCCAGTATGCCAAGGCAGAAGATTCCTTTGGCCAGGCGCTGGCCCTAGGGCTTCAGGAGGATGCCTACTACTGGTTGTCCAAGTGCTACCTGGCTGACAATAAAGCGGCTGAAGCCCTGGAGCTGTTTCAGTCTGCCTTTGATAGCAAAACGCTGCCGAAGGATTTGGGCGGCAGCTACCTAAAGCTGCTGTTGCTCAATCATCAGGCCGAGCAGGTGGAGGATTTGGTTAAGACCCAGGCCAAGCGGTTTTATGCCCCCCATCTCCACTGGGCTAAGGGAGCTTTGGCTCTGCAAGCTGGCGACCCGAAAGCGGCTCTGACTCACTTCAAAAAAATGGGCCGACCGGCTAGCCCCGGCGATTATCCACCGGCCTGGGAAGCCTACGCTCACCAGACGCTAGAAGACTGGCCCGCTGCCGGACGCCTGCTGGGTATGCCCTCCCCCGCCTTTGGTGGTCTAGGGTTTCCACCTATGGGGCCTAAACATCCTGCCGTTCAACCGTTGCGTATGGCCCTGGCCACCCACAGTGGTCGCCGCCTGGATGACGTGTGTGATCTCGACCAACCGGACTTGCCTCACCGCAGTGCCGCCTGGGTCTTAGAACTGCTGTACCTCCTGCGGGACGATAATTTTCACGACGCGGCCCATGTCGTGCTCGATTTTCCTAAAGAGGTGATGGGAGATTACCCAGAGCTAAAAACGCTCTACCGGCCTCTGATGCTCTTGGCGGGGCAGCAGGCTTTGCAGCAGCAGGAGCTGAGCTGTACGGCCTCCTTTTGGGGCGGGGTCGTGGATCAGCCTGAGTTTGACCCCCAGTTAGCGGTGCAGCTTTATCCTGTGCTAGCGGCGATCGAAGATGTGCGTGCCGCTCAGCAATTGGTCAACCAGCTGCTGAGCTGGGTGCAAAAAGCCGCAAAGCGTGACTCCCAGGCCTGGCCAAGTGAGCGTTTGAATGCCACCCAGGCGAAGCTGTACTGCTGGCTAGCCGACCACCAAATGAGCTTAGGCCGCTACCGCGATGCGGAACGGAGCGTGCGCAAGGCCGAACAGTTGGCCCCGGACCATCCCGAGGTGATTGGCCGCAAGGGGATGCAGTTGTTTGCCGATGATCAAAAACAGGCAGCCATTCCGCTGCTCACCCAGGCTTTGGAGGCGGGCTGCCGATTCGAAGAGGTTTACCTGGCACTGGCCGAATGTTTGCAGGCGGACAAGGAGGCGCTGAAATCGGTGCGGCGCAAGTTTGGCAAGCACTTCGGCGATACTGGCGTGGATACTGAGGTGGAGATCCCAGCCTGGGTAGAGGCGCTCAGCTTTCAGTACTACGAGGTGATGGAAAATTTTGTCAACAACCACGAAACACCCACGCCACCGCTCAAAGCGCTGCAAATTTTTCTAGACTCGGCCCAGGATGGACCCAGCGGTAGCCAAAAGATTAGTCTCGACCTGGAAGCAGCGGTGCCGCAGTGGGATGACTTGCTGCGATCGCACTCTCCCAGTGAGCAAGTTGAAATACTGAAGGCGATCTACCTGGTGATTCAGCAGCATGCCCGGCGCAACCAAAAGGGCATAACAGCCCAGCAAAGTCGCTATGCCGAGCAGATTTTTGAGCTCATTCCCACGGTGCCAGAGGCCAACCTGGCTTACCTAATGCTGCTGCCCTTAAAGAACCCCTCTACCAAACGCTTAGATGTTGCGGTTACCGCTGCGCTGAGGCGATCGCCCCAGCCGGGAAATCTGCTGGCCCAGGCTCAGCTACAGCTCAGTTGGTTTGGCCATAACCGGGTGTTGGCTCCCTTGATCGAAGAGCAGCTCCGCCAGGAGCCCCAAAATCCGCTGCTGCTGCTGGCCAAAGCCACCCTCTATCCGCGCTCTTCCCTAGAGTACACAACGTTCTATGACCAGGGCTTTGAGCTTGCTCGCCGTCTGCAAGATGCGATCGCTCTGCAAGCCTGTCGCGAAGAGGAGTGGTTTAAGGCCCAGGATATGACCCGCCGAGCGGTAGGTAGCCAAATGGGCGCGATTGGCGATCTGGGCCAGATCAATATGATTGACATCATCCAGCGGATGGCTCAGGAAGCCTTCGGGACGGCTGTACCCCCCGAACTGATCGCTCAGATGCTGCCGGAGCTGGAGGCCAAAATGGGCAGTCGCTTTGATCCGTTTGACGACGATTTTGAGGACGATGAGGACGATGAGGACGATGATGTGCCTCCCTTCTTCCTACCTCCGTCAGGGCGAGGAAAATCATCCGGCAAGAAGCGCAAACCCTGGTACAAGCTTTAGCTCTAGGCCATCCTTAGATTCCCCCACGACAGATTCCTTCCATGCCCAAGTCATCTTCACCTATGCAAGACCATTACGATCGCCTGGGCCTTTCGCCTGGGGCCACCCCCGCCGAGATCAAAGCGGCCTACCACGCCAAGCTCAAAGAATTTCCGGCCCACAGCCACCCACAAGACTTCAAGGCGATTCGCGCCGCCTACGAAGCCCTCCGCAAAGCCCCTCGGGCAGAGGATGATTTTTTTGCAGAAGTGCCCGTGCAGGCCGAACTCGATCCGGCTCTGTTAGACCAGCTGCAGCAAAGAGCGATCGCCGCTGTGGATGTTACCTTAGAGGATCTAATCCGGCTGACGTTTTAGGCTGGCTAGCCCTCCATAACCTTGCCGCAAACCTATGACCCGATCCCCCAGAGACCTCGCCAATCAAAAAATCCAGCTCCGCAAACAGCAGGAAACCCTGCTGCGCGATCTGCTGACAGTGGTCGATGCCCTCGATCGAGCCGCCGACCATTGGCACCAGGCAGAAGGAAACCACCGGCATGCTCAGTCGCTCCTGGCCATGACTTGGTGGCAGCGCTGGCGGCAATGGTTCAGCCTATGTCCGCTGTTTGCCCCGGCCCCCCGTCCCGATCAGTCTGAAACCCTCGCGGAAGTCGTCACCAGCGCCCGACAGGGCATTGATATGATTCGCGAATCGATGCTGACGGTGCTCAGCCAGCATCAGATTATGCCCATGCCGTCCAAAGGGCACCCCTTTGACCCGACCCAAATGCACGCCCTGGCGCAGCAGGTAGACGCCCATTGTGATCCCAATATTGTGGTGCAGGAGGTAGTCCGTGGCTATCGCTGGCAAGACCGGGTGCTGAGGGAGGCGCAGGTGATTGTGGCGGTAGCTCCGGCGGAGGAGTAAGGCGTGGGGCAAACCCCTGTGCCTGCTGCCAGGGATGGTGTCGTTCAGACCAACTCCGCCAACGCTCAGCGTCCCTGGGTAACTACATAAATAAAGGAATCCTTTAAGCTATGTACTGTGTTCAACGAGAAGGGTAAGCACCGATGGGACAGATCGTCGGCATCGATTTAGGCACCACGAATTCAATCATTGCTGCGCTGGAGGATGGCCAGCCCTGGGTGATCCCTGACGAAGATGGGACCGTGTTGCTACCCTCCTACGTAGGCATGAGTGACAGTGGGCAACTGCTGGTCGGGCAGTCGGCCTGGCGACAGTACGCAGCTGCGCCCGATCGCACCGTCAAGTCCATTAAGCGACAGATGGGCACTGACTTCACCGTCACTCTGGGCGATCGCACCTATCGGCCCCAGGAAATTTCCGCCATTATTCTGCGATCGCTCAAGCAGCGGGCCGAGGCCATGCTCGAAGACGAGGTGACCCAGGCCGTCATTACTGTCCCCGCCTACTTTACCGATGCCCAACGGCAGGCCACTAAAGAGGCTGGCGAGATCGCTGGCTTTGAGGTGTTGCAGATTCTCAATGAACCGACGGCGGCGGCCCTGGTCTTTGACCTAGATAGCGAAGATAGCGAGACCGTGCTGGTTTACGACCTGGGCGGTGGCACCTTCGATGTCTCCATCGTCGAAATTACCGGCGATGTCACTGAGGTGCTGGCCAGCCACGGCAATAATCGCCTCGGCGGCGATGACTTTGACCGGCAGCTGCAGCGCTATTTAACTGATCGCTTCCGACAACTTCACGACACCGAGGTACCCAACGATGCGGCCACCCAAGCGCGGCTGCTGCAAGCCGCTGAACAGGCCAAAATTGCCCTCAGCGAACACGCTTTCACCACGGTGCGTGAACCCTTCCTGGTGAGTCAAGGAGAAACTGCCCTGCACCTGGAAACCGATGTCGCTCGGGAAGACTTCGAAAACCTGATCAAACCCCTCCTGAAAGAAACCCTAGACGCCATCGACCGGGCCTTGAGCGATGCCGATATGACCCCAGATGACATTGACCGAGCCATTTTAGTCGGCGGCTCTACTCGCATTCCCCTGGTGCAGAACCTGGTCGAAGGCCACTTGCCAGATACCCCCGTCAGCAGCTTTGAGCCCGACCTCTGTGTAGGAATGGGGGCAGCGCTGCAAGCGGGAGTGCTATCTGGGGCGGCGGTAGACAGCATTTTGGTGGATGTCAGCCCCCATTCCCTCGGCATTGCGGCGATGATGGACACCGCTCTGGGGCCAATGCCTGGCATGTTTAGCACCATCATTCCACGCAATAGCGTCATTCCCACCTCCCAGTCTCAGATCTATAGCACCGCCGCCGATGGTCAACAGATCGTCGAGATCGAGGTGTTCCAGGGAGAAAATCCCGTCGCGAAGGAGAATGTTCCCCTCGGGGCCTTTCGGATTGAGGGCATTCCACCCAAACCTGCCGGGGTCGTGCAGGTGGAGGTACATTTTGACTTTGACATCAATGGCATTTTGACCGTTACCGCCACCGAAAAAGGCAAGGGGCAACAGCAGTCTCTGGTGGTCAATGACACTAAAACTGAGCGACTCTCCAGCCACGAACTGCGCCAGTCCAGAGATGCGATTGCCTCACTCTTTGGCGCGCTACCTCTGTTTGACGCAGAGGGCGACGATGGCGAGTGGGAAGACGTGGATGTGGAAGCGGAAGACCAGGAGTAGTGTCTAAGCAACTGCTCCAGACGGTCAAAGACGAACGGGAGCGACTCCCTCGACTCATTCGGATCTGGGTTGATGGGGGCTTCTCAGGCGTGGACTTCCTTAAGACGGTCATCGACTTCTTTGGGCTGATTCTTGAGGTGGTACTGCGCACTCAGGGACGACGGGATTTGTGCTGTTGCCCAGGCGGTGGGTCGTGGAGCGAAGCGATAGGTGGCTACATTGGTGTCGTCGTCTCAATATCGACTATGAGCGCTTGCCCGAGTCGTCCGAAGCGTTCATCTACATCGCCATGCCGCGGGTCATGCTACGGCGCTTGGCATGACGCGTTTGATACCCCTCTCCGTATTTTCAAATATCCTCTCACCAACGCTGTTAAATATGCCAATGCCAGCGAAATCCAGGTTGAGCTAGTGTATGAAGCCACGCAATGCAGTTTGCATATTAAGGATGACGGCAAGGGCTTTGGCGTGGGCAGTCTCCCCACCCTGGGCGGCTTTGGCCTACTGGACATGAGCGAGCGGGCCGAGCGCATGGGCGCCCAGCTAACAATTCAAAGCCAGCCGGGGCGGGGCACCGAAATTGTTGTCATAATCAATCAATCGTAGGCCTCTCGGTCATGATTTCTAACCAGACCAGGAGAACTCCCTTAACGGGTGACAACATACCTAAAGCGCTTGCTGCATCAGGGATAGAGCATAGAAACCTCGCTGAAAATAGCGGTGTTTGTGGGGTTTGAGTGCTATCAGGTGGCGCGCCCAGTCGGCCCATAATTCCATGGCATAGATCCAGCGATGGCCATAGAGGCCGAGACTAAAATCACTCTGGCGAGGCGTCTTGTCGTGGTGCTCTTGGATACGCCCAGCATACTGCTCTACCCCGAGGTGTTTCATCTGCTGCCCATACATCGTGGCCCAACTGTAGGCCAAGGCGATCAGCAACACTAAGGCTAAAACCGAGAGTCATTT
>NZ_JH976537.1:5849387-6059564 GCF_000309385.1 Nodosilinea nodulosa PCC 7104 | reverse complement strand
ACGAGCACCGGATAAGACTTGAACAAGGACAGGGCCGTTTTTGAGGAGTCGCTGTTGCGTTGTTAGGTCACTACTGCCCGCCTGCCCTAACAACTCCCAATAGACGGGTAAGGCGTGAGTCCCCCACACCACGCTGACCATGAAGATATTCCGTCCTTTCCATTCCGTGCGGTCGATAGCCAGAATCCAATAGCCATGTTGATGATGTTTGAGCGTTCTTAGACGGCGGCGTTGGTCGCGGTTCAACCCCCGTCCCGTTTGCACTTGCCGAATCCAATACTTGAGCAGTGGAAACCACAGCACCTTGAGGGTAAGTTTTGGCAGCGCTAAAAATCGCTGTAAGTTGCGTTTTCGACTTTGATACTGAATCGGCTGAGGAAAGACGCTGGCTAACACCGAGAGTTTGACCTGTCGGTGGGCCTGTAGCAATAGCAACAACAGCTGCAAGGTCAAGTACTGGGCTTCACTCAGGTGGGTGCGAAGGGTGGTTTGGTAGAATGCAGGAAACATATTGATTAGGGGGAGCCGCATTGGGGTTCCCTATTTTTTTGCCCCTCCATTGTCTCAAACCCTTATACCGTATGATGTTGATGGCCCTTGTCACCCGTTAAGCTGCGCACCATTCTGCGCTGGGTGCACACCTGGGTGATTCCCGAGCAGGTGGCGATCGGCCAGGCTTGGCAGGCCTTCGATGACCAGGGCAAGCTGACGGATGCCAGGCTCTCGGAGCGGCTGGACGGCCTGGCCCAGAGCCTCTACGACAACACCCAAAAGCTGCGCGGCAGGGCCTAGGCAACCTCTGGGTTAGCCTGGGGGGTGAGGGGCAGGGCCACAAAAAAGGTGCTGCCCTGGCCCACCTGGCTCTCCACCCAGATCTGGCCCTGGTGCTGCTGCACAATGCGCTTGCAGATCGCCAGCCCCAGCCCGGTGCCCCCCGCCGCCTGGAGTCGGAGGCATCGACCTGCTGAAACTGCTCAAAGATGCGATCGAGCTTGTCAGGGGGAATGCCGCGACCGCGATCGCGGACGGTGAGGAGGAGAGTGGAAGGATGGGGTGATGGGGTGATGGGGTGATGGGGTGATGGGGTAGCGCTTCGGCTTACCCACGCTCCCACGCTCCCACGCTCCCACGCTCCTCCTCCCCCACTCCCCCACTCCCCCACTCCCCCACTCTTCAGCTCCTCAGCTCGCAGCCACACCGTCTGCCCCTGGTCTGAAAACTTGATGGCGTTGCTGAGCAGATTGGTGAGCACCTGGAGGATGGCGTCGGGGGCGGCCCACAGAATGGTGCTGAGGGGGGTGAGCGCAATGGTGATGCCCGATTGGTCGGCTAGGGGCTGCACGCTGTCCATGGCCTGGTACATGAGGGGGGCGATCGGGCAGGGTTCTTTCTCTAGCTGCACCTGGCCCGACTCCAGGCGCTCGAAGCTGAGAATGTCGTCCACCAGGCGCACCAGGCGATCGCTGTTGTTGATGGCGATCGCCAGCATGTGGCGGGCTTTTTCGGGACGGTTGGCGTAGACGTTTGCCCCCAGCAGCGCCAGCGCCCCCTGAATGGCAGTAATTGGCGTGCGCAGCTCGTGGCTCACCACCGAAATAAACTCGTCTTTCATGCGATCGATGGCGAGGCGATCGCGAATATCCTGCACATGGCCCACTGAGTACAGTGGGTTCCCCGCCGCATCGTAGATGGGGGCCGCATTGACCACCACCGGAATCGTCTCCCCCTTTTTGGTGAGGTAGCGTTTTTCGATCTCGTAGGTGCGGGCTTCGCCGCTCATCATCTGCTGAAACCCGGCCCAGTCATCGGCCCGGTCGTCGGGGTGGGTAATGTCTTTAAATCTGAGGTGGAGCAGCTCGGCTTCGGTATAGCCCAGCATGGTGCAGTAGTAGGCGTTGGCCAGCACAAACTGCCCGGTGGTTGAGACCAGCGAAATGCCGTAGGGGGCATCATCAAAGGCGCTGCGAAAGCGGGCTTCGCTCTGGCGCAGGGCCTCTTCGACCCGCTTGCGCTCGGTAATGTTCTCCACGGTGCCGACAATGCGCACCACCTTGCCGCTGTCGTCGAGCAGCGGAAAAGCCTTTGAACGCAGCCAGCGCAGCTCGCCCCTGGGGGTGATGTAGCGATACTCCTGCTCGAAGTCGATGCCCTGGCGCTCTTGGGCTAGGGCCGCTTCAATGCGATCGCGATCGCCGGGGTGAATGCCCACGAGCCAGTTGGCCATGCTGTAGGAGCTGTCGCCGGGCGGGAGATCCAGAATGGTCCAGTAGGACGAGTTGAGGTAGGCGTAGTAGTCGGTGTCGATGTCGTAGACAAAAAAGCCCTCCTGCACGGCCTCGGCCAGCTGGCGAAAGCGGGCTTCGCTCTCCTGAAGGGCCAGCTCAGCCCGCTTGCGATCGGTGATATCCACCGAGACCCCCACCAGCTTCACCACCCGGCCCCGGTCGTCAAAAACAGGCTCGCCGCGGGCGTCGAGGTAGTGGACAGAGCCATCGGGATGGATGGGTCGCAGGTCCATCTGGTAGGGCATGCCCGTGGCAATGGTGGTTTCGATGTGCTGGATCAGGCGATCGCGATCCTCCGGGGGCAGCATCCGCAGGAGCGCAGCCAGCGTCGGGGTCGGGGCGCTGGGGTCGAGGCCCCAGTTTTGAAAGGTGAGCGCCGACCAGGTGAGCGCCTGGCTGGCAACGTCATATTCCCAGTGGCCCACCTGGGCCACCCGCTGGGCCAGGGCGAGCCGCTGCTGGCTCTGGCGCAGGGCGGCTTCGGCCCGGTGGCGATCGGTAATGTCGCGGTGGGTCACAATCAGGCAGTCCTGGCCCTCTAGGGTCTGGGCCTCAGCGGAGAGCAGCACGGTTTTGGTTTCCCCTGACCGGGTGATGACCTGCACTTCCAAATTGCGCACCCGGCCCTGCCGATCGAGCAGGGTGCGGTAGCGATCGCGCTGCGCTAGATCGGCCCACAGGTTTAGCTCCAGGGCCGTGCGCCCCAGCATCTCTTCACGGCTGTAGCCAAAGAACTCCAGCAGGCTGTGGTTGACATCTATCAGCCGCCCCTCAGCGCGGGTGGCAATGGCGATCGGGTCGGGGCTGGTGCGAAAGATGGTGGTGAACTTGGTTTCCGACTCGGTCAGGGTAGTTTGCATACCCTGAAACGAGCGCTGTAGCTGGGCGGCCATCTGGTTAAAGGCGCTGGCCAGATGGTTGAACTCCTTGATGTGGCTGTTGGTGGGCAATCGCTGGGCCAAATTTCCCGCCGCCAGCTCGCCGCTGACGCGGGCAAACAGCCGCAGGCGGAGCAGCAGTCTCTGGGTCAGTACCAGGCCCAGGGCGATCGCCAGCTCCAGGGTGAGCAGCGACAGCGGCAGAATTTGACGCGCCCCATCGGCCCCTCCCCGCAGACCCAGGTAGCCCACCAAAATCGTCGCCCCCAGCGTGGAGAGCGCCAGCGGCACCGTCACGACCCAGTGCAGCGATAGGGGAGGGGGCAGGCGGCTCTGTTGAAGTAGGGGCATAGGGCGCTAGGTCACAGCTAAGGCATTGCCTAGGGGTTGGCGGGCTCGGGCTCGGCGCTTTCCTCCATGGCGGCAAGCACCAGCGATCGCTTTAGCAACGCCAGGCGGTGGGCCAGCTCAGATTGCAGCTGCGGGGGTGGCTCCGCCGTCAGCAGCTCCTCGATCGCCTCCGCCACTTCCGCCGCCTGGGCATAGCCAAAAATCCCCAGCCCCCCGGCCAGGCGGTGAGCTTCGGCCCTGGCCAACTGCCGCTGCTGGGGGTCAAGGGTGCCCGTTTCCAGTGCCTGCATGGCCCCGTCGAGCACCCCCAGCCGCTGCTCTAGGGAAGCCCGAAAATGCTGGGTGGCCCGCTGCATCACCGCCTCCAGTCGGGCTGAGGGTGGACTGGCAGCGGCGAGAGCCGGTGTCGGCGTGGCTTGGGGGGGCGCCTTGAGCCGATAGCCCAGCCCGTAGACGGTTTCAATGGGGCTGATAGCCAGCCCCGCCCCCTTTAACCGCTGGCGCAGATCTTTAATTAAGTTGGTGACGGAGCCTTCGACGGGCGTATCGGCCATGGGCCAGAGGTGGTCAATAATGGCGCTGCGGGTGAGCAGCCGCTGCGGATGGCGCAAAAACAGCTCTAGCAGCTCGTACTCCTTGGGCCGACAGGCGATCGGCTGCTGGCCATAGGTCACCTGGGTCAGGGCCGGGTCGAGGCACAGATCGCCCCAGCGCAGAACTGGCGCGGTGGTGCCGCTGCGCCGCAGCAGCGCCCGCACCCGCGCCAGCAGCTGGGGGGCATCGCAGGATTTGGCCAGGTAGTCATCGGCCCCGGCATCTAGCCCGGCGACGATATCGGCGCTGGCGGTTTTGACCGTGAGCATGAGGATGGGAATCTGACTGCCCTGGGCGCGCAGGCGGCGGCAGACCTCCAGGCCATCCAGGCTGGGCAGGAGCCAATCGATGATCAGCAGATCGTAGGGCCAGCGGCTGGCCAGGTCAAAACCAATGGCTCCATCGGCGATCGCATCGACGGCATAGCGATGGGTGGTCAGGGTATCGGCCAAAAACTCACTGGTCGATGGATCGTCCTCTAACAGCAGGATTTTCATCGTGAGAGAAGTAACCCAAAAGAGCACTTGAGGAGCGCCGTACCACGTCCAGGTCGAGTTCTGACGTGTGCCCGCTGGCGTTTGCCCAGAGGCGCCCCCCTGCTGGCCTTGAATTGGGGCATATTGCCCCTACGATACTCCGCCGCCCCCCTGGCCACAACCCCCTATCTCAAAATGGCATCCCCCTGGAAATATCTATACCTCAAAATCCACAACTATCCCTGGGGGGATATCTGGCATCGCTGAGACCGCAGATTTAGCCAGCATTGATGGCGCGCCCTGGGGCACCAGGCTGGAGGCTGTCATTGACACGGGGCGCGTTGCCCTACAGCTCCGAATCGCCCTGAACGCCCTGAATAATCCGCGATAGCTCGCTCTTTTCATCCACCGAAATGCGGGTGGGTGAACCGCTAATGATCCGCTCCAGGTTGCGGAAGGAGTCTTTAATATCTGGCCCCTGGCTGTTGATGGTGTACTCGCGAATGCCCTTGTCGTGCCACGAGCCGCGCATTTTAAAGACGTTGATTGCCCGCGATAGTTCGCCTCGCACCTCCACGTATTGCAGCATTAAAATCGTGTCGGTAATAGTGGAAATGTGCGACTCGGTAATCGAGTGCAGCCCCATAAACTGCTCGGTGGTGTTGGTGAAAAAGCCGGTGATTTCCTCCTGCTTGGCAAAGCCCGTCACGCCAATCACAAACTGGCGAAAGGAGTTGTTGCTGACGCCGCGATCGAGGGCAGACAGCGAGTCGATCGCCACCCGCGACGGCTTAAACTGCGAGATCTCGGTCTTGATGATTTGTAGATGATCTTCTAGGCCCGCCGACTCCGGGTAGGCGCAGATAATTTTCAACAGCCCCTGCTCCTCCATGGCCTCAAAGTCGACCCCCCAGGAATAGGCGTTGCGCGACAGCTGGGCGCGAGACTCTTCGTAGGCAAACAAAATCGCCCGCTCGCCGTTTTTGCAGCCGTCCACCAAAAACTTGCTGACCAGCAGGGTTTTGCCCGTGCCCGTCGCCCCCGTCGCCAAAATAATTGAGTCCTTGAAAAAGCCGCCGCCGCACATTTCGTCCAGGGTGGGCACCCCCGACGACACCCGCGCGTTCGACGATCGCTGGGTCAGCTGCATGGCCCCCAGCGGGAAGATATTGACGCCGCCGTTGGTAATGGTGAAGGGATACTCTCCCTTCATGTGGGTGGTACCCCGCAGCTTGAGAATTTCGATGGTGCGGCGGCGGCGCTCCCCCTCCAGGGCGTTGCGCACAATCACCACGTTGTCAGAGACAAATTCTTCGACTCCAAACCGAGCCACCGGGCCGTACTCATCCAGGCGCTCGGTGGTCATCACCGTAGTGACGCCCATCAGCTTGAGGCGAGCCACCAGGCGAAAAATCTCCCGCCGCACCACCGAGGCTGCGTCGTACTGCTGAAACACCGCCGTCACCGAGTCAATGGAAACCCGCCGCGCCTTGTACTTGCGAATGGCGTACTGAATCCGCTCGATCAGCGCCGAGAGATCAAAGTTGCCCACCACATCCTGCCCTTCGGGATCGGGGGAGGCATCGAGAATAAACAGCTTGCCGTCGTCCACCAGCTGCTGGAGGTCCCAGCCAAAGCTGTAGGCGTTTTGAATGATGTCCTCGGGCGACTCCTCAAAGGTGACAAACACCCCAGGTTCATCAAACTCCGTGATGCCGTTGTAGATAAACTGCACCGCAAACAGGGTTTTACCGGTACCGGAGGTGCCGCTCACCAGAGTCGATCGCCCCGCCGGCAGTCCACCGTGGCTGATGTCGTCAAAGCCCTCTATGGTCGTGCGGATCTTTTGCACACCCATGGGTCGCGCGGAGGGCTGCAATTCGGTCGGGTCAGAGTCTGTCATGGGAGGTTGTTACGGGTATCAGGCAGGGTAGCTGCCCTTAATAACTTACGGTACTTTCTGAGGATCAAGCATACCCCGAAGCGGCTACCGTCAAGGATTTTAAGCCTGTCAGGCGGCATCGTCCAGCGGCGCTGGCCGCGAGCTCGGTGTCACCGGCAGGCCTGCTTTTAAATCAGGATTCACCATAAGCCTAGGGATTTTAGCGTTCCCCCAACCGATTTACCAACTGCGGCCCCAGCCAAACCCCAACCGCAGGAATGCTCTCCCGGATTGGCCCTGGGGACAACCTCCAGCCCTAGCCATAGATGTCGTCTTCGCGCAGCTCGTCGTAGAGCAGGTCAAGGCCAATCAGCACCCGCTCGCGATCGGACAGATCGCCGATGATTTTGCGTACCGGCGGCGGCAGAATTTTGGCTAGGGTAGGGGTGGCCAAAATCTTGTCCTCCTCCGCCAGCTGCGGATTTTTGAGCACGTCAATCACCTTCAGGGCGTAAACCCCCTGAAACTCTTCTTCCAGGATGTTGTTGAGGGTTTTAAGGGCACGAATGGAGTTGGGAGTATTGCCCGCGACATAGAGCTTGAGAATGTAGGTCTTTTTGACGGAGCTCATGGAACGCTGTGGGTTGACAGGGACATGGATGATTGTATAGGGAAGTATTTGAGGCGGATAGCCCTGCCGCTAGGGGCTGTCATCAATGTAATTGCCAATGGCCTAAGAATCAGCGGTTACAGCTTCTAGCCTGTTTTTTTGGGGTCGGGCGTGGCAACGCCTTGGGATAGGGATTGTAGCGAGAATTGATGACATGCCCTAGGGCTGCCGAGGAATTGACCGCCGATACATCTCACATAAATGGGCAATCACGTCAATCAGGGTGAGACGGTAGTCGAGCAAAATTTCTTCGCTGCGCCCCTCCAGCTTAAGCTGCTTGGAGAGGTTATCCATTAGCTCCATGTGAATTTCAACAATTTGAGCTACCGATATATCGGCCATAAAGGCCTGATCCACAAAGTCATCGATGAGCTGGTTGAGGTTGAGCTTGGTGTTGTTGGCAAAGTAGGCTAGGACGATTTTGCGGTAGTCCGTCCT
This sequence comes from Nodosilinea nodulosa PCC 7104, assembly GCF_000309385.1. Taxonomy (GTDB): domain Bacteria; phylum Cyanobacteriota; class Cyanobacteriia; order Phormidesmidales; family Phormidesmidaceae; genus Nodosilinea; species Nodosilinea nodulosa. Next base: position 6,051,990 of record NZ_JH976537.1, on the reverse strand, counting down.
GAGCTGGTCTAGCAGAGCATGGCGGTCTTCCAGACTCATGTGGCGTAAAAAGTTGCTGGGGTTGCGCTTGTAGTAAACTCCCAAATAGCCCAGTCTGGCCTTGAGTTTTTCGGTGAGCCGATGCTGCTGGGCGCTGAGGCTCTCGGCCAAGGAGCTAGACTCATCGCTGGGAACAACGGCGGTCAAAGCCACGCTGGGGCTTGGCAGCTGTAAAAATTCTTGGATGGCGTTTTGGATCACGCGCTCAATCTGACCCAGGGCATCGCCAGCGCGGTGAAGGACGGCGCCGGGATAGGCCCCAATTCCGGCGACAGGGACGGCACTGGCCTGGGTTTCTCGGTCGGCGGTATCTGGCTCATTTAGCATGACCACCACTGGCAGCATCAGCCCTAGCTGCATCAGCGCGGGCCGCAGGGACTGCTGCCATATCTGGTCATCTACCACCAGGCAATCGGGCAGGTCGGGCGACTCTGGAGCCAGTCTAGGGTGTCATCTAAGATAGCGGTTTGATGCACTACGTAACGATTTGGGTCCAGATTTAGCTCGGGAACCTGCGTAGCCTGATCACCACGGGTCAGGAAATAAATCTGAAGGGGAGAAACCAAAGGGCGAAAGGGGCGATAGGTAATGAGCGGGACAGAAAGGTGAAAGATGCCGACGCGAGGACTATGGGGTTGTTTCCCTGCCTCAGCGCAAAAACCAAGATATTGTCAATTGTAAAGGGTGGCTGCCAGAATACAGCCTGCCCTTAAAACCCAGCCTCTAACCCCCAGGGGATTAGCCTATGGCGCTGCCGCCCCTCGATCACTTTTTAAGCCTTGTCCCGGCCTATGGCCTGGTCACTCCGCTGGGCGAAATCGCCCGCGCCCTGGGGCAGTCGGAGGGGACGGATAGGGGACGGCGGACCGCGATCGCCCCCAGCCACATTATTGTGGTTGACGATGAGCAACGCCCCCTGGGCGCCCTGGCCCTGGGCCAGCTGTGGGCCAGCTACCAGGCCCTCCATGGGAGGGTGCCGGGGGAGGAGCGTGCTGAGCTACGCCTGTTTGACTGTCAACCCTGGCTAGGGCCAGTGGTGGAAGTTCCCTCGAGCCAGATTTTGCAGGCCTCGACCCTGGCCCATCTGGGCAGACTCACCCAGGAGGCCCCGGCTCGCCCGCTGGTGGCGGTAGACTCCGACGGCCAGTACCTGGGGGTGCTAGATCCGGTGAGAATTTTGGGTTGGCTAGCTCTCAACATTCGGTCAGACGCCCCCGCTGCACCCGATTCAGAGCCGGAGGGTGGCGGGCAGCGGGCCTGGGTGCTAGAGCTGAGCCACGCCCTCAAGACGCCAATGACGACGCTGTTAGGGCTTTCGACCCTGCTGCTCGATCGCCGGATTGGCTCCCTGAGCGATCGCCAGTTCCGCTACGTCAGCCTGATGCAGCAGGCCATTCGCAACCTGACCACCCTGATCAACCTGCTGCTGGACTGGATGCGGCTGGAGTCGGGCCAAATTAGCCCCAGCCTGGAGCGAGTTTACCTACAGTCCCTGACCCAGGAGCTGGTACCCAACTTTTTAAGCCTTCAGCCCAAGGGCGGGGGCGCTGTGACCTGGGATGCAGAATTTGCGGTTTGTCTAGCCACGGCCGAAGGCTGGGTGCAGGCCGACCCTCTGCGCCTGCGCCAGAGCCTCCACCACATTCTGGGCTACCTGATTTCCCACGGAGCCACGCCGGGGGGAATTTTAGTTGAGCCCTGGGGCTCCTGGCTGGGTCTGACCCTGTGGAGTTCCACGGCGATGGTCAACCCTGGCTCACCGTTAGGGGCGGCGGTGCCCTCGCCGCCCGAGCCAGATTCCCTGGAGGGGCTAGGCCTGACCCTGGCCCGCCGGTTTAGCCAGCTCCAGGGCGGCGAGTTGAGCGGCCTTAGCACTCCCGTCTGGGGTAGCCGCATTACCCTGCTGCTGCCCGCCCCCCCCACCGCCGACAGCGGCAGCAAAACTGTGCTGGTGCTGCTGGGCAGCGCCAGCGAGACCGTCATTGAGCAAGTCTACGGCATTTTGCGGGGCAGCCCCTACCGCCTGGCGGTGGCGCCCTGCTGCCGGGTGATGGTGGCCATGCAGGCTCGCCTGGCGCCCTCCTGTACCCTGATCGATTGGGAATCACTGGCCGCTGCTCCGGCGGAGGCCGCCGCCCGTCTGTCTTTGGTGAAGCGGTTGAAAATGCCTGGGGTGGTGTTTCTAAAAACGGCCAGCGATCGCCCCGAGCGGCCCCTGCCCCCAACGGCGACCGCCGGGGTGCCCAAGACGCTGGTCATCGAAACCCTGCCCCAGAGTCTGCGGCCCACCCTCGATCAGGTTTGCCTGGAGCCGCTTTCAGTGGCGCAGGGGGGAACTATGCTGCTGTTGCGCTCACCGGAGGTAGATGCTGTGCTGCCGCAGCCGGTGCAGACCTGCCTGCAGCGGTACCGCTGCCGTCTGCTTCAGGTGGATGACTTGCCCCAGGCAAATTTGCTCAGCCGGGTGTGGCAGCCCCAGGCGATTATTTTGGATCGGGCGCTACCCGCCGCGATCGCCGACCTTCAGGCGCTGGCCGCCCAGCCGGATCTGGCCCGACTGCCCGTAGTTACTTTAGTTCCTCCCGACGACTGGGATGCGGCTTTGGCCCTGGGGCTGCTTTTGGTGCCCTGCCCCGAGGCACTGACCCAGCCCCCGACCCAGGCGGCGCTGAGCTTAATGCAGGCGATCGCGCTGGCCTGCCCGACCCTGGGGGACTAGCAGCCTGCGGCACAAGGGTGGCGACTACTGCCAAGCGCGAGGGAGCAGGAGAGCTAGGGAGCCAAGCGAGCTGGAATAGTCGGCATATTTCAGTTGCGCTTGGAATATTGGCCCCCGCTTGGGGTTTGGAGATGTGAAAGTGCCGCTTAAGTATAGTTAGACATCATTCTCAGGTTTGATTTTGGGCATATTAAAACCAAGCCGTGGGGCAAAACCCGCCATGCCGATGACCTATGCACGATTCTGAGTTCCATCGTCCTGACCCTGTAGTCCCTAATCCTGCGGCCCGACTCTCCCCTACTCCCTCTGCGCTTCTGTATTGGCTTATTCTGGCGCTGCTGGGCCAAAATCGCTGGGTTGGCCAGCCGAATGGCCCGACGCTGGCTGCGGGAACCACGGCTCTCCAGCGCTTGATTGACGTGATGCCGGGCATCGTGTTTCAGGCCGATGGCGACGCTAGCTGGTCGATGCGCTACCTCAGTGCCGGCTGCTACCTGCTCACCGGCTACCAGCCAGCGGAGTTGCTGAGTCCCCAGACCCCGGTGTCGTACAACACCATTACCCATCCAGAAGACCTGCCCCAGGTGCTGGACAGCATTCAGCGGGCGATCGACTTGAGACAGGCCTACGAGGTGGAGTACCGCATTCGCACCCGCAGCGGCGAGGAGAAGTGGGTGTGGGAAAAAGGATCGCCCATTGTGGATAGCCAGGGCGCGATCGCCGGGCTGGAGGGGTTTATTACCGACATTACCCCCCTGAAGCAGTCGGAGGCCGCCCTGCGCCAGGCCGAGCAGGCCCTACAGGCCCGCGAAGACCTGCTGGAGCTGGTGCTCGACAGCATTCCCCAACCCCTGTTTTGGAAGAACAGCCAGGGGCACTATCTAGGCTGTAACCAGGCCTTTGCCAGGGTTATGGGGCTGGCTGCCCCCGCCGACATCGTGGGCAGCACCGATGCCGATTTGCCCTATCCCAACGGCGAAGAGGCCTCCTACCGGGCCGCCCGCGATCGCCTGGTGATGGCCCAGGGCCTCGTCGATCTCCACGCCATTGAACCCCAAACCTACCCCAGCGGCCACCAGGGCTGGGTCGATTGCAGTCGGCTGCCCATGCGCGATCCCGAGGGCAGCGTCATGGGGGTGCTGTGCACCTTTGAGGATGTCACCGGGCAGATTGCCGACCAGCAAACCCTCAAGCGTCGAGAGCAGATTCTATCCACCCTGGCCGAGATCCAGCGCCAGCTCCTGGCCTGGCAGTGGGGCTGGCAAGAGCGCCCCATGACCGAAATCTTTGCGGCGCTGGGACAGCTCTCCGGGGCCAGCCGGGTCTACTACTACGAGCTGCAAGGGGAGTCCGCACCGTCCCTGGTGCAGCGGGTAGAGTGGTCAGCGCCGGGCATACCGCCCACCGCTGACGACCCCCGGTTTCAGACGCTGGCCGTCGATCCTCTGTTTACCGATTGGTACGACATCCTCAATCAGCAGCAGATCATCAACCTGGTAGAAGCGGACTTTTCTGACCTCCAGCGCCAGGTGTTGGCCAGCCCCCCCAGCCACGTCAAGTCGCTGCTGCTGCTGCCGTTAATGATTCAAAACCAGCTCCAGGGCGTAATGGGCTTTAGCAACTGCCTCGCCCCCCAGCCCTGGAGCGAGGCCGAGATCGACCTGCTGCGGGTGGTGACCGCCGACATTGCCCTGGCCCTGGAGCGGCGGCGCACCGAGCTGTCGCTAAAGCGGGCCGAGGCCAAGTATCGCAGCATTTTTGAGAACGCCGTCGAGGGCATGTTTCAGAGCACGCCCCAGGGGCAGTATTTGACCGTAAACCCTATGCTAGCTAGGCTCTACGGCTACAATTCACCCCAGGATCTGATCCAGAACTTGACCGATATCAACCAGCAGCTCTACGTGCGGCCCGATCGCCGCCAGGAGTTTGTCGAGCTGATTTGGGCCAACGGATCGGTGCTGGGGTTTGAGTCTGAGGTCTACCGCAAAGACGGCGCCGTGATCTGGATTTCAGAGTCGGCGCGGGCGATCTATGACGATCGCAACCTGCTGATTGGCTACGAGGGCACCGTCGAAGATATTACCGATCGCAAGCGCGGCGAGGCGGCGATTCTGCGCCGCGATCGCCTGCTGCAAGGGGTGGCCGAGGCCAGCCAGTGCCTGCTGACCACCACCGACGTTCACCAGGCCATCCCCCGGGTGCTGGCGCTGCTGGGCGAAGCCGCCACCGCCGACCGCGCCTACGTCTACACCCACCATCCCCACTCGGTCACGGGCGAACCGGCCATGACCCTGTGCTACGAGTGGACCACCCCCACCACCACCGCCGGCCTGGGCCAGCCCCACCTGCAAGACCAGAGCTACCGCGAGCTGGGCCTGGAGCGCTGGCACAATGCCCTCCAGCGGGGGCAATCGATCTGCGCTTTGACTCGCCATCTCCCCCCCGCCGAGCAGGCCGTACTGCTGCGGGACGATATTTTGTCTATTTTGATGGTGCCGATTTTTATTGACGCCGACCTGTGGGGCTACATCGGCTTCGATGCCTGCCAGCAGGAGTGGGAGTGGAGCGCCAGCGACGAGTCGATTTTGGTGGCGGTGGCGGCGAGCCTGGGCGGCGCCCTCAAGCGCCAGCGAACGGAGGCCCAGATGTGCTACCAGGTATACCACGATACGCTCACCGGGTTGCCCAACCGGGCCTTTTTTGACCAGCACCTGCCCCAGGCGATCGCCCGCACCAGCCAGAGTGATCAAATGCTGGCCGTTATTTTTTTAGACCTCGACCATTTCAAAACCATCAACGACACCCTCAGCCATGCGGTAGGCGATCTGCTGCTCCAGCAGGTGACCCAGCGCGTCAGCGCCGCCCTGCGGGCCGAGGACATTGTGGCGCGCTGGGGGGGCGACGAATTTACCCTGATTTTGCCCAACCTGGCTACCCCTGGGGATGCCGCCAAGGTGGCCCGGCGCATTGCCGATCACCTGACAACGCCATTCTTGCTGCAAAACCACGAGCTGCACGTGACGGCCAGTCTCGGCATTGCCCTGTTTCCCCAGGACGGGCAGGACATGACCACCCTGCTTCAAAACGCCGACGCCGCCATGTACCGGGCCAAGCAGCAGGGCCGCAACAACTACCAGTTTTACACCCAGAGCCTGAGCACCGAAGCCGCCCAGCGGCTGAGGCTGGAAACCTTTTTGCACCACGCCCTGGGGCGCAGCGAGTTTGTGTTGCACTACCAACCTCAGGTGAATGTCGTCACTGGGGAAGTTGTGCAGATAGAGGCCCTGCTGCGCTGGCAGCATCCCAGCTTGGGCTTGGTAACTCCCAGCCAGTTCATTCCCCTGGCGGAGGAAAACGGGCTGATTGTCCCCATTGGCGAGTGGGTCATGCGGACGGCCTGTGCCCAGGTCATGGCCTGGCACCGTCAGGGCTTTCCCCTGGTCAACTTGGCGGTAAACCTGTCGGCCCGCCAGCTGCAGCACCCCAACCTGGTCAACGTTGTGGTGGCGGTGCTGAAAGAAACCGGCCTGCCCGCCACCTGCCTGGAGCTAGAGATCACCGAAACGGCGGCGATGGCCGACATGGCGGCCTCCATTGAGCGGCTGCAAGACCTGCGCCAGCTGGGGGTCAAGATTTCGATGGACGATTTTGGCACCGGCTACTCCTGCCTCAGCCACCTGAAGCAGTTTCCCCTCGACGGCATCAAGATCGATCGCGCCTTTGTCAAAGATTTACCCCACAGCCCGGTGGACCAGGCCATGGTCAATGCCATTATTGCCATGGCCAAGGGGCTGTCGCTCAGCCTGGTAGCCGAGGGGGTCGAGACCACCGACCAGACTCTGTGCTTGCAGCGGTTGGGCTGCACCGAAATGCAGGGCTATCTGTTTGGGCGGCCCCAGCCTGCGGAGGCCGTCGCCGCCTTTTTGCGCCCCGTTACCGCCCCGGCCTAGCGGCTGGCGCAGGCGGTAACGGGGCGGCAGTAACAGAGCTGTCTAGGCCAGGGACGCCTTGAGGCGACGGCAAAAATCGGCAATCGTGGCCAGGGCCACCGGGGGAGGGTCGGCGGCCAGCCGTTTGACAAAGGCGCTGCCCACAATCACGCCGTCGGCCCCCCAGGCTTTGAGCTGCTGGGCCTGGTCGGGGTCTGAAACGCCGAAACCTACCCCCACGGGCTTGTCGGTGGTGTGCTTGAGGCCGGCGATCAGGTCTTTGACCCGGCTTTGCAGCTCGTTGCGCACGCCCGTTACTCCGGTGACGCTGACCAGGTACACAAACCCCTGGGCCTGGGCGGCGATCGCCTCAATGCGATCGGGGGGCGAGGTGGGTGCCACCAGCAGGGTGACATCGATCGCCGCCGCCGCCGCCGCCGCCAGCAGGCCATCGACCTCCTCTAGGGGCAGGTCGGGCACCACCAGTCCGGCCACCCCCGCCGCCGCCAGATCGGCCATAAACCGATCGATGCCCCGATTGAGAATGGGGTTGTAGTAGGTAAACAAAATCAGCGGGGCCTGAAGCTTCAGCCCCGCCACCATAGCGAGCACGGTATCGAGGGTGACCCCCTGGCCCAAGGCGCGGGTGGCCGCCGCCTGAATCACCGGCCCGTCGGCCAGGGGGTCGGAGTAGGGCACCCCCAGCTCGATGAAGTCGGCTCCATTTTGGTCGAGCACCTGGAGGGCCGCTGCGGTGGTTTCGAGATCGGGGTCGCCAGCGGTAATGAAGGGAATGAGGGCACATTCTCCCCGCTGCCTGAGGGCGCGAAAGCGATCGGAAACTAGGGCCATGGCAGGATACCGAAAACTGAAGCTAGGGAACGTAGGCCAACGGGTAGCCCAATAGAGCACTCTAGGGCAATATAGACCCCGCGTCTACGGGCTTGGGTCGCAGCTCTGGGCATACAGATCTGGATATGCGGCGCACTAGCACTCGAAGACGGAGATATACCCACCGTTTTGGCACGCTTGGCTCCCTAGCTCCCCCGCTCCCTGGCTCGCAGAAATAGTCCCTAAACTTCCGCCTCAAAGCACTAGCCCTCGTCCTCGGCACTGAGCTTTTGCTGCAGGGCGGCTAGCTGCTCTGGGCTGAGTTCGTCGAGCCGCTGCTGGAGCACCGCTGACTCGTAGTCATCCATCTGCTGGTTGAGGGTCATGGTGCGGGTAACTACCCGCAGCAGATAGCTGGCCAGCCAGGCCACTACGCCCCCCACCATCACCGCCTGGCTCCAGATACCAGCGTTGATGCCGTCGAGGCCAAACAGCCGCAAGCCCAAAAACAGGCCTCCCCCGGCCAAAAAAATGCCGATGCCAATGGCGATTACGTCAATGCGTCGCATGGCCGCTAAGCCTTGAGGTCGCGGGGCTGGGGTCGAAAGTTGAGGAATGGGCTAAACAGCAGCATGCCGGGGAAAAAGGCAAACACCAGGCCGTACAGCAGGGTGCGCTCGATGGACCCGGCCACGTACCACCGCCGCTGCACGTAGAACAGCAGGGCCAGGGGGACAACCAGCAGGTAGATCCCGGCGATCCCGGCGTACGCTCCCGCCGCCAGTAAAAAATCGTTCGATAGCGCTGGCAAAGTCATGGTGATTATCCGCTAACCCAACTGTGAAACCCAGACTGTGAAGCCCGAGGGACATAGGCAGGGCCTGTCATGCGCCTGCTTACCCCAAATCATAGTGCTTCTGTGCCCATTGTAAAGGGAACCGAATGTAAAGGGGTTGGCGAGAAGAGAAAAGCCCGCAACCGTGCCTCACGGCCTTTGCCCCTCTGCCCGCACGGTGGCGCGATCGCCCGTCGTCACCGTCCCGCCTTGCAGCACCCGCGCGTACAGCCGACTGCTGCCGGGGTAGTGGGTTTGGCTAATGCGGCTAAAGCGGCGATCGCTAAACCACCTCATCACCGTGCGGCAGGGGGCGGCGTAGTCGGTAATTTCCACCCGCACCCGATCGCCCAGCTGGAGCTGACTCCCCGGCCCCAGGCTGCCCCAGTCCAGACCCGCCAGAGTGAGGTTTTCGCCCGCACTGCCGGGGGCAATCGGGTGACCCTCCCGGCGCAGGGTTTCGATCACCTCCAGGGACCACAGGCAGAGGGCGCGATCGGGGCCACCGTGAACCCTAAGGTTGCGCTGCCGATCATCGCTCAGACCGGCGACGGTAACTATGGCAGTAGCCACCGGCAGCTTGGGCACTCCGCCCGGTGAAATGTTGATCTGCGCCACTCGGCCCGTGTTCGCCATGGCATTGAACCCGTCAAAGGAGCTGAGGCCGGGGCTCCGGCAGAGCCTGCCCGCAGCTTCGTAACAAATTCTAGTTCTTTGCTTATGAATTCCATATAACTGCCGTGATAGGTTCCAGCTCAAACTTGCGCGACGCCTGAGGTTTTTGGGGTTTCACCAGGAATCTCGGCAGGAAGTTCTGGCTCTCAGTCAGGACTCTTTGCCCTGACATTGTGGCGATTCGTTTAAAAAAGTTTACAGAAAATTTGTGGTATTTACGGATGCCCTTGGTATGATTTGCCGAGTTTGACAGAGAAATTAAGTCTTTCGACTGATGACAAAAGGCCTTGGCCTTCAGGAGTGAGTGAGGGTGCCCGGCTGGCTTAGGTCAGCGGCGGCGCCAGTGGTGTGGAGAGTGGTCTCAGAGGGGTGGTGTGAGACGTATTCAGCGACGACTATGCCGGGGGCTGCTGTTTCTGCTGTCCCTGGTTTTAAGCTATGGCCTGAGCCACGCAGTGCCGCCATCGACGGTGGCCCTGGCTCAGAATCAGGTCTTTGTGAATCAGGCTTCGGCCCAGTTTGTGGGTCCGGCGGGGCCAGCCACCACTGTCTCTAATCAGACACAGGTGCCCACTACGGCGATTATTTCGCCGCCTCAGCCCCAGCTGCCCCTGCTGCAAATTACTAAAACCGCCGACCGGGCGGCGGCGGAACCGGGCGATGTGGCCATCTATCGGCTGCTGATAACCAACCTGTCCGCCGCCCAGGCGGCGACGCCGCTGACCGTCACCGACCAGCTGCCCCGTGGCCTGCTCTACGTGCCCGATTCGGTACAGGCCACGCCCCAGCAGCCCACCCAGGTGGTGACCACCGACAGCAGTTTAACGCTAACCTTTGCCTCCCTGGCGCCGGGTGAGTCGGTGTCGGTGGCCTACGGGGTACTGCTGACCCCCGACGCCGTCCGGGGTAGTGGCCGCAACGTGGCCCAGGCCTCTGCGCCCGGGTTTACGCCGGTAACCGCCGCCTACCAGATGACGATTCGCCCCGGCATTGTGGCGGACTGCGGCACGATTCTGGGTCGGGTGTTTGTGGACAAGAACTTTGATGGGCAGCAGCAGCCCGGCGAGCCTGGGGTGCCCAACGCTGTGATCTTCATGGACGACGGCAACCGGGTTTTGACCGACCCTGATGGGCTGTTTTCGCTGATTAATGTGCTGCCTGGCTACCGAGTTGGCAGTCTGGATCTCTACAGCCTGCCGGGCTACACCCTGGCACCCAACCTTTACCGGATTGAAGAAAACAGCGTTTCTCGCTTTGTGCGACTGCTGCCGGGCGGTTTGGGCCGCATGAACTTTGCCGTAACACCAACCTTTGGGGAGGAGCAGCCATGATGTCTCTGTCTTCTCGTTCGCTGGGGTTGGGTTTGTTAACCACTCTGGCCGGGTCTGTGGGCCTGCTGATGCCGGCCTATGCGGCCCCCGATCGCCCCGGTACGGCAGCCGATCTAGAAATCTCGGGCCGATCGGGGTCGGCGGTGGAAGCCGTCGCTGCTCCGGCGGTGGACAGTGCTCCGCTGGAAGCTGCTGAGGGTGCCCCGGCTGAGCCAATGACGCTACCGCTGCTGGCTCCCCAGGCTGACCTAGCACCTGGGCCAGCGCCAGCGCCCGAGGTGGCACCCCAGACCTGGGAAGACCCAACGACGGCGATCGCCGCTGCCGATATCCAGCCCCAGGGCCAGCTGCCAGCCGCCGAGATGAGTCCACTGCCTGACGGCACCCCTGTCCCCCTGGCCAACCGTCGCGAAAATTCGGAGCTGTTTGAGTTTCAGTTCGGCGGCGACCAGCTGCCGCTCACCCCTCCCCCTACCCACCCCCTGCGGCCGGTGGTGCCCCAGCCGGAGGTGATGGCCTACACCCTGACCATGGAACCCGAGCGCATTGGGCAGATCCCGGCCAATGGCCGCTCGGCCTTGACCCTGGTGGGGGCTGTGACCACAGCGGCGGGCGACCCGCTCGACGACGATGTCGTGGTCACCCTGACCAGCAGCGCCGGAGAGTTCATTGGGGCCGACTACGACAGCGATCGCAGCGGTTTTCAGGTGCTGGCCCGCCAGGGACGGTTTGAGGCTCGGCTGCGATCGGCGATCGATGCCCAGGTGGCCACAGTGGAGGCCAGGGTCGACGCCAGAGCCATTCGCGAGATAGACCCCAGTCTGCGGGAGGGCTACCCGGCGCTGGTGGCCAGCACCCAGGTCAGCTTCACCACCGACCTGCGCCCCACCATTATTTCTGGGGTGCTCGATTTTCGGGTGGGGCGGGGCGGCACCAACCTGCTGGGCAGTTTTAGAGACTTTCTCAGCACCGACTCGCTCAACCAGGATGTGGAGGTGGGCTTTACCGCCGGGCTATTTGCCACGGGTGCGGTGGGCGACTGGCTGTTTACCGGGGCCTACAACAACACCCGCGGCCTCAACGATCGCTGCGATGGCAGCAGCCTCTACCGCGATGTGCAGGCCTGCGATCAGACCTACCCGGTCTACGGCGACAGCTCTACCACCGACTTTCTCACCCCTTCGATTGACAGCCTGTACCTGCGCTTTCAGCACGACTCCCTGGGGCCGGATGCCGACCCCGACTACTTCATGTGGGGGGACTACGGCACCCAGGAATTTGCCGGTGAGTCCCAGGAGTTTACCGCCACCGTGCGAGAGCTGCACGGCTTCAAGGGCAGCTACACCTTTGGCAACGGCGTGCAGCTAACCGCCCTCTACGGCGACAACGTGCGGCCCTTTCAGCGGGACACCATTGCCCCCGACGGCACCAGCGGCTACTACTTTTTGTCGCGACGCCTGGTGCTGCGGGGCAGTGAGAATGTCTTTCTGGAGACGGAAGAATTCAACCGTCCCGGCACCGTGCTCGATCGCACCCCCCTGTATCGCGGGGTGGACTACGACATCGACTACGATCGCGGCACCCTGCTGTTTCACGAGCCGATCAGGGCCGTGGACCTCAACCCCCTGGGGACGACGCTGGTGCGGCACATTGTGGTGACCTACCAGGTCGATGACGCGTCGGTGCGGGGCAGCCTCTACGCCGGGCGCGTGCAGTACCGACCCGAGGGCGACAGTGGCGGCGTGGTGGGAGCCACCCTGCTGACCGAAGACCAGGGCGCCCAAGACTTTACCCTCTACGGCTTTGACCTGCTCTGGCCCCTGGGGGAGCAGGGCCGCATCACGGGTGAATTCGCCCGTTCATCGCTCAACGCTGGGGCCGCCAACAGCCAGGGCAATGCCTACCGCGTGGAACTCAGCGGGACCCCCTTTGATGGCATCACCGGCCAGGCCTACTATCGCTCCACCGACAGCGGGTTTAATAACACCGCCACCAGCAGCTTTAGCCCCGGCCAAACCCGCTGGGGGGCCGAGGTGTTGGCCCAGGTGGGGGCCCAAACCCAGCTGCGGGCCCTGGTCGACCAGGAGCAAAACAGGGGCAACGCGATCGCGGTGCAAACCACCGCCGCCGGGCTGCTGCTGCCGGGCCAAAATCCGGTACTGGGCGGGGTGGTCGACAACACCCTCCGCGAGCTGCGGGGAGGCGTGGTGCAGCAGATTGGCAGTGCCACCCTGGGCGTTGACTTTGTCAACCGCTACCGCCGCGATCGCCTGACTAACTTCTCCACCAATACCAACCTGCTGGTGTCGCGGCTCAACCTGCCGCTGACGGACACCCTCAGCGCCCTGGCCCAGAGTGAGGTAAACCTGGGCACCGCCGACCCCCTCTACCCCACGCGCAACACCGTGGGCCTGGAGTGGGCGGTGCAGCCCGGTGTCAGCCTGCGGCTGGCCCAGCAGTTTTTGACCGGCGGACAGGGGCCAAACTCGATTACCAGCCTCGACACCCTGGTCGACTACGAGCTCGACGACAACACGACGCTGACCAACCGCTACTCGCTGCTGGGGGGCTACAACGGCATTACCGGACAGGGATCCATCGGCCTGAATCACCGGCTGACGCTGGCGCCGGGGCTGCGGGCTACCTTTGGCTTTGAGCGGATCTTTGGCGATGCCTTTAACCTGACTGGCCGGGGGCAGCAGTTTGCCCAACCCTACGCAGTCGGCCTGGGGGCTTCGGGCCTGGGGCTCCAGGCGTCCACCGTCTACTCGGTGGGGTTAGAGTACACCGACAACCCCGACTGGCAGGCCAGCGGGCGGATCGAGTATCGCGACTCGCCGGGGTCTAGCAACCTGGTGCTGGGGGCGGCTGCCGCCGGGCGCATTACCGACTCGCTGACCGGTCTGGCCCGCTTTGATTTGGGCAACTTCGCCAACCAGACCATCACCGAGCAGCTGGGCGACTCCAGCACCCTGCGGCTGGGGCTGGCCTACCGCAACCCTGTCAGCGATCAGTTCAACGGCCTGCTCAGCTACGAGTTTCGCAACAATCCCAGCAGCACCCCCAACAGCATCCTGAACGGCACTGGCTCTGAGGCCCAGGACCACACCCTCCAGCTGGAGGGCATCTATGCCCCCAGCTACCGATGGGAGTTTTACGGCAAGTACGCCCTGCGCTACAGCAACGCCAACCTGGCCCAGGATTTTGGCTTTTCAAACACCATTCACCTGGCCCAGTTTAGGGCGACCTATCGCTTTGCCTACCGCTGGGATGTGGGGGCTGAGGTGCGCTACTTAGGCCAGCCTGCGGTGGGCTACAACGAAACGGGCTTTGCCCTGGAGGCGGGCTACTACCTCACGCCCGACGTGCGGCTGGGGCTGGGCTACAGCTTTGGCCGCGCCAACGACGGCTCGTTTGTGGGCGGCGGCGGCTATCGGTCGGCCAGCGGCCCTTACTTTGGCATTACCGCCAAGGTCAACCAGTTGTTCAACAGCTTTGGGGTGCAGCCGGTGTCGCCCCCCCAGCAGCAGGACTCTTACGTGGATGAAGCGGCCCTGACTGACAGACCCGAGGCCGAGGTGACGGGCACTGCCCCAGGAGGTGAGAGATGAATCAGCGGTGGTGGATAGGATGGGGCACGGTGGCCCTGGGTATGCCGGTGGTGGGCCTGGCGATCGCGCCAGCGGTGGGGCAGTCGGCCCCAGCCACCTACAGCCTGCGGGTGACCAGCCCGCTGGATGGGCCGGTCACCCCCGATGCGGGGCTGACCCTGCGGGAGGCGATCGAGCTGGCCAACGGCACCCTCACCCCGGCAGAGCTGAGTCCGGCGGAGCAGGCCGTTGTGCAGCCGCTGCCGCCGGGGCAGGGGTCGCGCATTGGCTTCGATCTGCCGCCGGGGCAGACGACCATTGCCCTGACGGACCTGCTGCCCGAAATTGTGGCCCCGGAGCTGCTCATTGACGGCACCACCCAGGCGGGCTACGATGCCGCCGCCACCTACGACCCCAAGTTTCCCGCCGCGCCTGCGGTCAGTCTGACCGTGGCCGAGGGCGGCGAGGTGGCCCGCGGCCTGACCATTGCCGCCGACGGGGTAACGGTGCGGGGGCTGAGCATCTACGGGTTTCGCACCCGCGATCGCGCTACCCAGACTACGCCGCCCTCGGATATTTTCATCAGCGCCCTGGCTCCCCCGGTGGATGCCAGCCCGCGCAGCCCTGCCCTGGGCCTGTTTCGCCTGGATCAGGCCGAGGCCGCGCCCCACGGCGTTGTAATTGAGCAAAACTGGCTGGGCCTGCCCCCGGATGGGACGTTCCCGGCGGTGCCCTCGGCCTTTGGCGTGTCGGTCTTTAACGCCGTAGACACCGTGGTGCGCCACAACCGCATTCAAAACCACGACGGCAGCGCCATCATCACCGGCTTTCGGGCCAACGGCCTGCAGGTGAGCGAAAACGCCATCATCGGCAACGGCCTGGCCGGTATGCCCGACGCCATTCGCCTGGAGGGGGCGATCGCCGCCAGCGCCATTACCGACAACCTGATCTGCGCCAACGACGGCAGCGGCATCTACCTGTTTAAGCCGGAGGGGTCCACCCAAATTTCGGGCAACGCCATTCAGTACAACGGGCGGCGGTTTGAGCGAGCCGCTGTATACCTGATGGGCAGCGACCACCAGCTGACGGACAACTTCATTGGCTACCAGCCCGGCCCTGGGGTTGCGGTGACCGCCTACCCCCTCAGCCACCGCAACCAGATTCGCGGCAACCGCTACGCCGAGCTCGACGGTCTTTCCATTGACCTCAACACCCAGGGCAATACCGGCGTGCAGGACTTTCAAAAGGGCGATGGCCCCAACCCGCCCCGCAACTCCTACCATCGCCGCCAGGAAACGGGCAATGCCGCCATCAACGCTCCCCAGTTTGACGCCTACCGCTTTACCAGCGGGCCGGGGGAGGTTACCCTCACCGGCACCGCTGACTCCGGCAGCGAGGTTGACCTCTACCGGCTGGCCGAGCCGGGCTTCCCCTACAGCCCCCTGAGCGAGCCTTTGGGCACGGTGACCGCTGGCCCAGAGGGCACCTTTAGCGCCAGTTTGGACCTGCCGCCGGGGACGCGGGTGAGCGCGATCGCCACTGACCCCGAGTGGGGCACCTCGGAACCCGCCGCCGCCGCCACCGTGCTGGCCGCCGATGGCACCCTGCCCGAGCAGCCCACCACCCCAGCGGAACGGCCCAGCTGTGCGCCGCCCCAGCCGCCCCCGGCTCCTGTCGAACCGCCGCCGCCCCTGGAACCGCTGCGGCTGGAGATTCCCCGCAATATTCACTTTGCCCTCGATCGCTCGAACATCAGCCCCGAGAGCGCCGATGTGCTCGACCAGATCGCCGCCGCCCTGCTGGAGTACCCCTTCCTGACGGTGGAACTGCGCGGCCACACCGACCCCCGCGCCAGCAACGCCTACAACCTGGCCCTCAGCGAGCGCCGCGCCCTGGCCGCCCGCGACTACCTGATTCGCAAGGGGGTGCCCATGGAGCGCATGCGCATTGTGCCCCTGGGTGAGACCCAGCGCCGCAGCCAGGGCAGCGGCCCGCTGCCCTACGCCCGCGATCGCCGGGTTGAGTTTGTCTTCACCGACGTGCGCGGCCTCGATATCATCTTCCAAGATCAAGAGGGCGACCTCCAGCTAGAGTAAGCTGCCTTTTTCGAAGCCAACCCCTGCCCTACGTCTCCCCGTTCCATGATGCCTGCCATGTGCCAGACTCCTCTGCCTCTGCCCTCGCAAAAGACTGCCGCGCCGCCCCGCGCCCCTGGCCCTCGCTGGCTTGGCCTGCTGGGCGGGCTGGCCATTGTGGTAATTGGTCTGCTGGGCGGCGGAGCGCCCGCCCTGGCTCAGCTATCCCCCTCTGCGCCCGTGCAGACCCTGGTCACCGTCGATCAGCCAGCCGCAACCACCAGCTATCCCAACGCTCCCTTTGCTCCGGGCTGCGATACGGTCAGCTTTCCTGGCTGTGCTGGTGTAGGGGCCACGATCAATCAAACTTTCGGGGCTGGCGTCAATCGGGTTCTTCTGGCCGTGGAAACGGCAGCAGGCCGCTTCGAACCGGCGACCGATTTGCTGCCTCCGGTGGGTTTGCCGCAGCAAATTGTGTTTCGCCGCGACCCAGGCTTACTCGTTGCTCGCCAGTCGCTATTTTATGAAGCCTCTGTAGCTGACGCCACGACCCTGACCCTGGGACCGAGCGAGTCGCCCAGTATTGAGGCGGCTATGCTCAGCAGCACCATCAACCGGGGCATTGACAACGTTTTTAACAACACTGAAGCTGGCCCCGGTCAGCAGGAGACCCGCAACAACATCAAGCGGATTGACTACATCATTTCCAGCCCTGGGGTGACGGTAGCCGCAGCGGACCAGGGAAACGTAGGGTTTTTGATTATGGAGCGGGGCGGCAACGATGCCTTTGGCATTGCCGCCATTACCGCCGTGGATGGGGCGGGGCTGCCCACGGCCTATGGTCCCCTGGTGCAGATACCTACCAACGGTTGGGGAACCTCTAACACAGGGGTTGACATTGGCACTGCGGTGACGAGGCAAGACGCCCCACCTCCCCCTGACCCTGCCTTCAAAGCGTCCCACGTCGTGAATAACCTGGCTACACAGACGGTGCGGGGTATTTTCTTTCCCATTAGCTCACTGTTGACGGCTCCCGCTAGCACCCAGCCTGTCTTTGGCTACTCGCTCTTTTCAGCAGCTGTGACACCTGCTGACACGCTGACTGACTTTCTGGGGCTACCCACCGCTGACGGCCAAAGTACAGGTGGCGGCCTCGATCTAATTGCTGGAGGCTTTGGCCTCATTCGGAGGGTGGGCGGCTTTTCTCTGGTGAAGCGGGTCAGCAATTTGATTGGCCCCTCGCCACTGCCCGACTTCAGCCAGGTGATAGGCAGTGACAGTGCGGTTAACCTGCTGCGTAACAACGGCCTGGGCCAGGGGCTAATCGCCGTCACCGACCCGCCGGTCGCCACGGGCAATGGCATTGAGTACAGCATTTACCTGGCCAACAGCAGCAACTCTGGAGTTACCGACCTGCTGGTGTGTGACCAAATTCCAGTCGGCACAACCTTTGACCCCAATGCCTATGGCGCCGGGCAGGGCATTCAGGCGATCGCATCCTCCAGTCCCGCCGGGCCAGTGGTGACTTATACCAACGCCAACGACGCCGATCCGGGCAGGTTCTTTGGGCCGGGAGAAGCGCTACCCGCAATCTGCGGTGCGAGCCAGAACAATGGAGCCGTCGTGGTCAACGTCGGCAACATCAACGCAAACCAGGTGGGGCTGGTTCGCTTTAGGGTCACCGTCAATTGACCCCGCTGGGGGCAGTTGACGGTGGCGTTAGCCCCGCCAACCGTTTTAGGATCAGCGCCAGGTCGCGGGCCAGCAGAGGCTGAGTGGCCGTAGTCAGCGGTGGAATATGCACAAACAAAGCCTGGGTTGACCAGCACTGCTGCGCGATCGCCCCCAGCAGCCGGTAGTACAGGTGGTTACACACGTAGGTACCGGCACAGTCGCTGATGGTGGTCAGGTGAGTGTCGGCCATCAGCCAGTCTAGGGGCAGAAGCGTCTCCAAGGCCAGGTCATCCCCTTTGCCGTAGCGCTCTAGATTGAGCTGACTGCGGCCCTCGGCCATGCCGCAGCACACCACCACCGCCGGGCGCAGCTCAACCAGCTTGGCCATCACGCGAATGGGAGCCAGCTCAAAACTGACCGGAATGTGGCGCAGAACAGTGGTGCCAGGAGGAATTTGCCGCTGCCGCTGGAGATGGGCGATCAGATCGTCGGCGGCGTTGGAGGGCTGGTGGGCGCGCCAGGGGGCGAAGGTAGTGAGGAGCATGGGGAGGGTGGATGAGTGGGAGGGTGGATGAGTGGGAGGGTGGATGGGTAGATGGAGATGGGGGAGATGGGGAGAAACTGTAGCGTGGGTTAGGCCGTAATCAAACTTTTTCGAAGTCACGCAAATCTGGCATTGGCCGTAACCCACAAGGAAGCATTTCGCATCCAGAACTCTAAATCCAAAATCCATTCGGCTCTGCCAGGTAGGATAGAGTCTGTAGAACCCCGTGCCCCGCAAAAAGGTCACACACAAAGGCCTCACACAAAGGCCCCATACAGAGGATAGAGCAGGAGCGTGTATGGCTAATATTGCCGTCATCGACTACGACATGGGTAATTTGCACTCGGCCTGCAAGGGGCTGGCGCTGGCTGGGGCAACGCCACACATTACCAAGGCCGTCGCGGATTTGGAGTCGGCTGATGCCCTGGTGCTGCCGGGGGATGGGGCCTTTGACCCAGCTATGCGGCACCTGCGCGAGACCGGGCTGGTGGAGCCTATTCTGGAGCAAATTGCCAGGGGCAAACCCTTCCTGGGTATTTGCTTGGGGCTTCAGCTGTTGTTTGACGGCAGCGACGAGGGGGTAGAGCCAGGGCTGGGGATTATTCCAGGCCGCATTCGCAAATTTAAAAAAGAGCCTGGCATTACCATTCCCCACATGGGGTGGAACCAGCTGACGCTGACGCAGCCCAACTGCCCGCTGTGGCAGGGGGTGAGCAATGGCGACTGGGTGTACTTTGTGCACTCCTACTACGCCGAGCCCGCTGACCCGGCGGTGAATGCGGCGACGACAACCCACGGGACCCAGACGGTAACGGCGGCGATCGCCCAGGACAACATCCTAGCCATGCAGTACCACCCCGAAAAGTCGGCCCCCGCTGGCCTGGTGATGCTGGCCAACTTTGTGGCTCTGGTGAAAGCTCAAACCCCTGCGGCTGTGGGCTAGTCTATGCTGCGCATCTACGGCAATCGCGCCCTCAAAACCCTGCCCGGTTTAGACACCCGGCCCACGGCGGCCCGCGTGCGGGAGGCGCTGTTCAACATCTGGCAGGGGCGCATTGCAGACTGCCGCTGGCTCGACCTGTGCACAGGCAGCGGCGCGATCGGGGCCGAGGCGCTGTGCCGGGGCGCGGCAGAGGTAGTGGGTATTGAGAAGTCGCCAGAGGCCTACGCCCTCACCCGCGAAAACTGGCAGAAGGTGGTCCAGCCCGATCAAACGTTTAGCCTGTTTAAAGGCGATGTGGTCAAACAGCTCTCGCGGCTGCACGGGCAACCCTTCAACTGCATTTACTTCGACCCACCCTACGACAGCGAGCTGTATAGTCCGGTTTTGGAGCGGGTGGTGAGCCTGAATCTGCTCCATCCCACGGGCGAGATGGCCGTCGAGTATAGCCCCGATGCTTGGGAACCCATCGCGATTCCTGGCCTGGACCTGGTGCGGCAAAAGCCCTATGGCACCACCCACCTGGCGTTTTATGGACCCGTAGGATTGCTCAAAAGATAATGGTGCTGGGTTCCGGATAGGCACCCATTAACGTTGACGCTGAGACCCTGGAGTACCCCCTTCTCTCCAGAGCTTGCTCAAGGGTAAAACCGACCAGCTTTTGGCGCAGAGAAAATTTAGCCGATCGTTAAGCTAACCTGAGTTCGGGTTAAGCCGATGGAGGAAGAGCGAAGTCAAGATTGAGGGAAGGCTTCTTGGGCTGATGGCAGTAGGCAATCAAGCCACAGATGACATTGACCATGAAGTTGGTAGGGCTGCGATGCCTGGAATGCTCAATCTGGGAGATGTTCTTGAGCTGGTCAATGACGGTTTCGACAATGGCGCGCTTGCGGGCCAGTAACTTGTCGGTGAGCCGCATCAAGTGGTTTGTCATGTTGCGCCTGGGTTTGGCAAAGAACTCGATGCCACAGGTCTCAAAGAGGCGTTCTGCCAGTGCTTTGGAGACATAGCCCCGGTCAGCAAAGACCTTGCCATAGAGGCCTTGAAGCAAGTCACAGGCGGGCTTGCGGTCGTCGGTATTGCCCGGCGTGATTTGGATGTTGAGCAACTCCCCTTGGTCATTAACCACCAGGTGGAGCTTGAAGCCAAAGAACCAGTCAACTGAGGTTTTGCCCCGAGCCGCCAGGCCGCGAAACACCTTGTGGCGTCGAATCCGACGGTTGTGGCACACCTTGAGGCTGCTGCTATCGATAAAGCTGATGCCGCTACAAGCGCCAAAACAGTGCTTCAGGTACACGCATAAGGGCAGCAGAGCCGACGGCATCCACTCCACAAAGCGGTGATAGCTGACCAGGCCAGGAAAGGCCTCTCGCCAGTGCACGCAGACATGCTTGTTGTAGAACGCCTTGAAGTTGCGATAGTGCTGCTGGTGGAAGCACACCAAGATTGTCATCACCTCGCTTAAGCTCAGCGATCGCTGGCGCTGACGGTGTTGAACGCCTTCACCCAGCAGCATCTGGTGCCATTTCGGCTCGAACTGACAGCAGAAATCATCAATGTGGCAAAACAGCTCTTCTAGACTATCCATAGGGGGGCCTGCTGAATCATTTACGTGATATAGCCATAGTCACGTTGGTTAGGACATCCAGGAACCCTATGACCGTTCAAACGTTTGAACGGTCATAGGAGACATGTCTTAACCAGACTGGCTACAGCTATATCAGCTTACAGAGCCCCTCCTTTCCTTATCCCGAACTCAGGTTAAGCTAGAAAACCCTCCGTTTAGGCCAAAATCCAGGTCTCCCTCAGCGACTGGTCGATCGCTCAAAACCTATGCAGGCGTCTATGTAGGCGCAGTCGCCCAGTGCCCACTGCCCTAGACAAGCCTCGCCAGACTGCAATACCGCCGCCACAATCTCAAAAACCTTTGCAGATGCCGTCGGTTAACCGGCTGCATCTATTGACTCAATTGGCCTTGCAGTTGACGATATCGCCATAGTCAATCGGGTTGAGACATGTTGAGACATTCATAAGCCTGAGAAACATTTGAGCGTTCAAACGTTCTTAGGGAAACTGTCCTCCCCAGACTGGCTACAGCTAGACAAGCGGAGTGTTCCCATCAGGCTGATTTTGAGTTGAAGAGCTCAAGTCTCTGGTGAAATACCTCACCCAGCCTAATTTATCTCACCTTAAACCCCTTGCGAAGCAACCCTTCCAGGGCTTTTTTGCGCTTCCAAGCTAAGATGTCACAAGAATGTCATTTTCTTGAATTAAGATGTAGGTATTTTCGCAATTCAAGAGATTCAATTATTGTTGGAAGCCCATCTATTTGCAGCTTAAAAAAACTTCTTAATTTCTAAGCTTGTTTGCGCGTAAATGCGGATTGCCTTGGCAATCATTCACGTGCAGAATAAGTTGTATCTGAATCAATGAGTCCAGGGCAACATCGTTTTAGGTGTTGAATTAGGTTTTATTTTGCCACCTATCTATCAGGCTAATCGACTAAATTCGAGACCTCTTTTCGTCCTGTTGCTTATTCTAAATAAGGCTGAAAGCTAACTCTATAAACTTATATTGAGAAGGCCTTTTCAGATATCTTAGATACCCCTTGTTTACTTTCTCTTTAAGTGCGGGCAACCTGCAAATGAAGGTAAGTAAAAGGGCTATTCGGTTAAAGCTGTATTATGGAGAATCCTTTAATATGACTAACGCTACCCTGACAGAAACTCAGCTCCGCTCTGAATTGGGCGACTTCAACAGCATCATCTGTTTTAGAGCATTGATAACTGGCCTAGAAGAGGCTCTTGGAGAAAAAGCTGCATTGATTTCTGCTATTGCAGCAGGGCGCATACGCGGCAAAAATCTAGTGGCTGAGCTAGGTTTAGCTGGTCAGAAGCCTGCTTTAGAGGAAGCGACAGCCGCAATGAGCCAAGCGCTCGGAAAAGAGGGAACTCGGCTTTGTATTATTGACAAAATTGAAGCAACCGATAGTGGCTACCGAGTTTATTGCCGCGAAACAGTCTGCTCCGCCGGTGAACCACAAGGGTCATCGCGCACCCTGTCATTTACGCTAGGTGCTGTTCAAGGAGCATTAGAAACCATGATGGGACAACGGCTTCGCGGCACTCAAGTTGAATCTGTATTGAGGGGTGGTCAATACGATGTCATAGAACTAAATCTCCGTTAGCCTCTAACGCGCCTTCTCTTGAGTTTGTAGAACTTAAGCTTTAAGCTGGACTTCAATATTCACTCTGTAAAGTCAACATTTATATCTTTTAAGGATGTCAAATCATGATCAATTCAGAAAAGCTCGGCCACATTTTGCAGAACTTCGTTGCTGGCTTGAGCGAAATTCAGGGAGCTGCTATTGTCACACCAGATGGTCTATCACTGTCTTCAGCTTTGCCCCCTGGAATGGACGAAGAACGAGTGGCAGCAATGTCAGCAGCAATGCTCTCACTGGGCGAACGGATTGGTAGTGAACTATCCCGTGGCAGCATCGAGCGGGTTCTAATTGAAGGTGAACAGGGCTATAGCATTCTAATGGACTGTGGTCAAGATGCTCTGCTACTAGTACTTGCCCACAAATCAGCAAAGCAGGGGATTCTTCAACTAGAAATTAAGCGTATTGTAGCTGAGCTAAAGTTAATTTTTAACTAGTGCTGAGTCGGCGTATTTTACAAGCCCATCGATTCAACTTAAAGGTTTGAATGTTTTGGGCTTAAGCTAATTTTGAGTTTAGAGGATGTTTGTAAAGTCCCTAAAGATTCAGTTTTTTGGATGGTTGAGGCAAGAAATCTGTCTCTTTGCGTGTGCTGAACAGCTTATTGTGGCCAAATACTCTTTCCAAACGTCCTCTTTCAACCCGACCTGCTTTTAATTTGATCGATTTCAAGCTTGGTCGTTACCAATTTTAAACAAAACGGGTAACCGCAATGGAAGTTCTACGTTTAGTCGTCACTGGACCGGTTGGAGCAGGAAAGTCCACTTTTGTCCGTTCGATTAGTGAGATTCAAGTGGTGGACACTGATCGTCAGGCCACTGATGAGACCGCCCAACTTAAGCAAAAAACGACAGTTGCCTTAGACTTTGGACGACTAAAGTTCAACAAAGATATGGTGTTACATATCTATGGCACACCTGGACAAACTCGATTTGACTTTATGTGGGATTTGCTGATTCATAAAGCTGATGCCTATATATTGCTAGTCCCTGCGGATCGTCCGGCAGAACTTCGCAACGCCAGAGTGATTAGCAACTTCATGCAACAGCGAACCAAAGCCCCTATGATTGTTGGGTTTACACATATGGATTGCCCTGGAGCCTGGGGCGCAAAAGACATGGCTATTGCCCTGGGATATGGGCGTGTTGATATTAAGAGGCCCCCCATTATTCGCGTTGATCCTACAAACAAATCCTCCGTCGCCCAAGCTACCATAAAATTGGTTGAGCAATTTTCCCAAAATTTAATGTTGAAGCGATAAATAATTTTCAGGACGATTGAAATTATGGTAGTTAGCGGGAAGTTATCCAATTTTTCATTGCCAGAAGTTTTGCAGCTTGTGGAGGAGGGCAACAAAAGCGGATTGCTAACGGTGCGCGCGCTTCCTAATGCAGCCGACTCTTCTCAAGACCATTTTATTTGGCTTAAACAGGGGCGCATTGTTGCCGCAGCCAACCGCAATGACTACCACGGATTAGCTCATCTAATCGCTCGTCGTCAGCTGCTTTCGAAAGCTCAACTTCTAGGGCTAATTCAAAAGTGCCCAGCTCGCACACCCTTCGGTGTTTATCTCAGATCTCAAGAGTTGTTGACAAAAGAGCAGTTGCAGGGCTTGTTCTCTACACAAGTTATTCAAGAAATTTGTGTTTTATTTGAGCTTCCCGATGGTACTTTTCACTTCACCAATGATGTCCAAATGCCTTACTTAGAAATGGTGGGGGCGAGTGTTCCAGCAACTGAAGTCACCTTGCCAGGTTTACGCAGTTTGCGAAATTGGTCCGCGCTGAAAGATAAATTGCCTAACCTGAACTCAGGCTTGCTCAGTACAACGGATGGAAAACCTCAGGCGCGGCTAACTCGTCAGGAATGGAGTGTTTGGGGCTTTGCCAACGGCAAGATTCCTCTGAGTGAAATTGCTCAGCGTCTGAAATTGCAAGCTGAACCTATCCGCTGCACTGCCTTTCGCCTAATGCTAACAGGGCTGGTGGAGGAGATACCGGTAGCAAATTCGGGTCCAGCTAAAATTAAGGAAGATTCCCGAATTGGTTCAGCAGCATCTAATCTGCCAAGCGCAGATTTTTTGACTCAAATGATCAGCTTTTTAAAGCAGCAGTGCTGATAGGCTATGGGTGAGAGGCGATAGTCTAGCAGTTCACGAAGGTTTCACCTGGCCCTTCTATTTTTTTGTGAGCCTGGCTAAGGAATTGGCATTTAGGTCTTCAACGGCGGCGGCTACCCTGCGCCCTTCATTGGCATGCCTAGGTTTGCTCTAAACTAAAAACTCTATCTGCTGAGGTTGAGGTAGAGGCTTAGGTAAGCCGCGATGTATTCGTTTCTTATCTGGCATCGAGCCAAGCAATCTGGCTTCTCTGTTAGTATCTAGAGCTCAACAACACGGTGCAGTATCTATATAAAGGAGACACAATGACTACCCTTCTAGAACAAGCCTTTCAAGCAGCACAAAAACTTCCCGGCGATCTATAAAACAAACTTGCCCAACAATTGCTAGACGACGTCCAGAGTGAACTGCTCTGGCAAAAGACCTTATCAGCCTCAGATGTGGATCAGACATTCTCACCAGCATGGCTTTAGCAGCCCTTGCTGAAGACGACGCTGGCGAAACCGAAGAGAAGGGCTTTGCGAAGACTAATGAAATAGTCGAGAACCCATGACTTCCGAAAGCTTTTTCTCAACCTGCCCCAACGGGTTAGAGAAACCGCTAGGAAAGACTACAAACTGTGGAAGAATAACTCATCCCACCCAAGCCTTGAGGTTAAGTAGATCAACGCCAGGGATAATCTGTGGTCGGTCAGAGTAGGTATTGGCTGGCGAGCTTTAGGCATTATGAAGGTAAAAGAGGACAAAATTGTCTGGTTTTGGATTGGTTTCCATGCCGAGTACGATAAGTTACTCGGGAAGAAATAAGCATTGCTAGCCAGCGGTTACGATTGAAGATATTCTCCTGCTGTTTCTCAGCGAAATCTAAAAAACCTCGTGCTCCTTGTGGTACTAGGTGACTAACCAGAAAGCGGATTTTTGGAGGCGTAACAATAATCTCTGGCTTCCCAGCGAAGCAATCTGCTTTCTTTAGGCGGCGGATTGTCCTTCTAAAGATAATGATGCGATGGGTAGAGAGCTGGCTTCAAGTTTAGATAAATCAACCACCTGACTGGCCTGATCGATATCTAGGCCCACCAGACGCCCCTCTGCATCAAAATCCAGCACAATGCCGTTTGGCACTTCTTGGGAGTCCATACTGGGCTGATCTAACAAGCCGATATAGAGCGAATCGGTTTCAGGATAGTAGTGAAACTTCATGGCTGAGGCCCCTTTAAACTGATCGCTGGATATAGGGGCGTCTAGCAAGAACTTGCTCACCAAAGTACCGAGTTGTTTTCACCTGATGACCCAAATCATCTTTTTTGTGTTGGCCTATCCAGCGGTGACTAATGCCTGAATGGGTTCCCCCGTCAGGCTAAAGGGGCGCACTTCGGTAATTTTAACCTGCACCAGCTCGCCCTTCAGGGCCGCAAAATCGCCCGCAAAGAAAGCCAGGCGGTTGCCGCGAGTGCGGCCCATCACCTGGGAGGGGTCTTTGGGATTGATGGCTTCGACCAGCACTTCTTCGGTGCGGCCCGCATAGCGTTGGGAGCGTTCGGCGGCTTTGGTATTCACCAAATGGTTGAGGCGCTGGAGGCGATCGCTCTTCACCTCCTCGCTCAGCTGGTTTTCCCACAGGGCCGCCGGGGTGCCGGGGCGGGGCGAGTAGGCCGCCGTGTTGAGCTGGTCGAAGGCGATGTCGTTGACCAGCTCCATGGTGCGCTGAAACTGCTCCTCGGTTTCGCCGGGGAAGCCGACGATCGCATCGGCGCTGATTGCCGCGTCGGGCATGTAGCGGCGCACGGTGTCGATAATGCGGCGATACTTCTCGTGGGTGTAGCCCCGCGCCATGGCTTTCAGTACATCGTTGTCGCCCGACTGAAAGGGAATGTGGAAATGCTCGCACACCTTGGGCAATTCGGCGCAGGCGCGAACCAGCCGCTCGGTAAAGTAGCGGGGGTGGCTGGTGGCAAAGCGAATGCGCTGGATGCCGGGCACATCGTGGACGAAGTACAGCAGGTCGGTGAAGGTGTGCTGGTGCCTGCCGTCGGCGGTGGAACCGGGCAGGTCGCGCCCGTAGGCGTCGATGTTTTGGCCCAGCAGCGTCACTTCTTTGAAGCCCTGGCGGCCCAGTTCCTCCATTTCGGCGCGGATGGCCTCTGGGGTGCGCGACTGCTCGACGCCGCGCACCCCCGGCACCACGCAGTAGGTGCAGCGCTCGTTGCAGCCGTAGATTACGTTCACCCAGGCGGTAATGGTGCTGTCGCGCCGGGGCTTGGTGATGTCTTCCATAATGTCCACCTCTTCGGTGGCCACCACCTGGTTGCCGTCGAACACCTGCTCCAGCAAATCTTGCAGGCGGTTGGCATGCTGCGGCCCCATCACCAAATCCAGCTCGGGCACCCGACGCAGCAGGGCCTCGCCCTCCTGCTGGGCGACGCACCCGGCCACAATCAGCGTCAGGTCGGGGTTTTCGTGCTTGCGCTTGGCCTGGCGACCCAGGTACGAGTAGACTTTTTGCTCGGCGTTGTCGCGAATGGTGCAGGTGTTGTAGAGCACCACATCGGCATCGTAGGGGTCGTCGGTCCAGGTCAGGCCCATGGTGTCGAGAATGCCGCCCATCCGCTCGGAGTCGGCCTTGTTCATCTGGCAGCCGAAGGTGGTGATGTGATATTGACGAGCAGAACCGGCCATAGGTCTGGGTATAGCAACAACGCAGCTTCCTATTTTAGCGCTATGGCTCTGCATCACCGGAGTTAATGGCTAAATTCGTCCAGTCATACCAATCGTCGATACGATCGCCCAAAAAAGGCACAGGTTATTCACCCGTGCCTCTCTCGACTTTTAATGTTGCCTGGCCCAAAGCGTTGGCTCTAAAGACTCACTAGCTCCGAAGAGTCACCCTCCAACCAGGCTATCCTTGGCTGCTTAAGGCCTAGTTACCAAAGGCATCTTTAACGTTGTCAATGGCGTTTTCGATGGCGTTTTTGGTGTTGTCAACGGCGTCTTGGGTGCGGCTGGCGTCTTTATCGGCCCGCTCTTGAATGCGATCGGCATCGCGCTTGGCTTTGTCTGCGATCGCACTGTTGCTGTCGGTGGCGCGATCGACCTTGCGGGCATTGTCGGAGGCCGCTTGCTTAACGGTATCTCTGGCGTCGCGAACAAAGCCCTTGGTGCGTCCGGCGTCTTTGCTGGCTTTGCCCTGAGCTTCGCTACCCACGTCTGCCGCTGCAATCAGCGTGCTGTGCGTAGGGGCGGCCATGGCCGAGAGGTTGGCAGCAAATGCGCCCTGCCACAGCAGCGCCACGGCCATGACGCCCATTAGGGCTTTGGCCATCCAGCGGCCTGCAATCGCCAGCGACTCGGTCAAAGAATTTAGCATCATAGAATACAGTCTCAACGAAATTAGTACTCTATTTGTACTCGGCTGAGCGCTCTAGCCGAATCAGCCCTAGGGGGTGGGTCTTCTCTATCGCAAGGCGTTGATTGGGTTTGGCACTCAGCATCAGCGCCTTACCAAAATTCAGCAATGGGTATGGTTTGGCTGCCCATAGCTTTGTGCCTACCTTGATTGACCAGGGCGCTGCTGTCTAAGAAATAAAACGAGATAACCTTTAAGGTATTTCTCAGCACATTGCTGGGCGTGGTAACAGACAATATCCAGCAAAGGAGTGGTTGTATTGAGCAGAAGCTCAGCTGCTTGTAGACCAGCTTCTGCTTTGGCAAACCAGGCTTCAGGCAGGTTGCTTTTGGCGTTCATAGAGCACAATTCCTTCGGTGAGCACCTGGTGGGCAAAGCTGCCGGGTACCTGTTCCCAATCTTTGAGTGCCTGGGCTGAGCGAACCACAACGTCAATGGGGTCGGCATAGTCTTGGCCTAGCATTTTGAGGATAGGCGCACTGCGCTGGCCCCGTGGGGGTAGGGTTGCCATAACGATAAGGAGGTCTAAATCGCTGTGGTCGTGGACTTCACCACGGGCGTAGCTGCCAAAGAGGATGATTTTCTCTGGGCTGAAGCGATCGGCTATGCGATCGGCAATTTGTTGAATGGTGGTTTGGGTGAGCATATCAGTATGATATCTACTGATCGCAGCTACGGCAGTGGGGGCACTGATGGCGGTGGGGGAAGGGGCGATCGCCCCACAGCAGCCGGTTAGTCGAGCTATCAAATTGACCAGTTTTCAAATAATAGATCTGCTATTTGCTCAAAGTCTGAGGTATTTCGGGTCAGAAGAGTTGCCCGGCGAGAAATTGCGATCGCCGCAATTTTGAGATCCATGGTGCCTAGGCGAGGGTAAGCTTTTCGTAACCGTCGGTATGCTTGGGCGGCAGGTTCGTCAAAGGGCATGATGGCGATTGCAGTGTAGTCAAGGGCCAGTTGTTGCAGCCAGTGATAGGCAGAAACCTGCTCTTCAACTGTTTTTGCCCCAGCGACAACCCGCAGCCGCCCTCTGAGTTGTTCTTCGTAGGTGATGACGGTGACAGCTACTTCGGCTCCTGCGATGGCAGCCAGTCTTTGTAAAATGCGTTGACCTGCCAAGTTCTTGCGCTGAATAAAACTGAGGTGATCAGTATCGAGGATGTACATGCTGCAGCAGGTTACCTAGTCAGCGCTCTTGCGCCAGTCTTGCCCAAAGCTGGTCGCAGCATCAAAGGTCGGATCGTGTTCAAAGCTGCCTGCGATCTGTAGCCACCAGGGGGCGGGCTTTTGCAGAAGGCTAGACAACACCTGTTTGAGCTGTGCCAGTTCTGCCTCTAGGGCCGCAACTCGGGCTTCGAGGTGCTGAGAGCGCTCTTCGAGTTGTTGGGAGGTCATGGCAGCAGGCAGTGTAGAAACTTGCGCCTATTATAGCGATCGCAGGCTCTTGCTTTCGCAAATCGCCTCAATGCAACCTGCTGAACTGTACTGGTTTTTAGGAGGATTAGGCTAACTTAAGCAGCTTAAATTTAATGGTGGGTAATGCCTACTCTACTTATTAAAGATGGCATTCCTTAAATCTCATCCTCATTTTGCTCCAGCAGCTTTGAGTATTTGTACTACTTGATCGTGTTGACGAGATTCTGATGCTACTTCTTGCGTATCTAAATCTCGCATTCTGCAAGCTTCACTAGTAGCGAGTATTAGAGGGCTCTCATCCTCGAACTCATTCATGTTATTGGGATCAGCTCCCATGGCCAATAACTCTTTTACAATGAAAGGCCATCCACCACAAGATGCACCCCGCAAAGCATCATTAGCCTGCTGTTGACTGAGTTGATCCCACGATGCGCCAGCTGCTAGCAATGCTTTTACCTGCTCTGGAGTACCAAATCTAGCAGCCGTATAAAGAGCTGGCCATGTTTCTCCATCAATCTTACTAGTATAGATATATCGTGGGTTTGCTCCATTGCGCAACAGAAAAGTAGTCACTTCCGAAGTTCCAAGAGTAGATTCATGAAGAGCAACGTCCTTTGTAGCTTGACTAGGCCCAACGGCTACTATGGCTTGTACAACTTCAAAATTACCTCTACTAGCAGCCACGGATAGAGCACTATTTCCTACTTTATTGGTCGTATCAGGACTAATGCCTGCTGCTAACATAGCTTTAACAGTGGCTATGTCTCCTTCCTGAGAAGCAGTAACAAACTTCTCGGGATCAACAGCAGTGCTTTCAGATGGTTCTTCAAATTCTTGTGGTTCTACTTTCGTTACTACCTCTGGTACCGTGGCTTGAGTCTCTTCCTGAGCAATTGTGGGTTGTGTATTTTTAGGTTGTTGTACAAGGAGGGCTAAAAACCAAATTCCACTAAAAATTGATGCACATATTTTGCTAGATCTAGGCCATTTGCTCATCCAGGTAAGCGGAATGCCTACGGGAGGAAAAAGTACCAATAGGCTAATAATCAGCCAGTTTTTTTGATGCCAAGATTTTGGCGTCTCGTTGCTAGCTAGAACTTTTACAGTGGCCTTAGATGCTGGTAACGAGCTATCAGCGATGGACAACGATTCTGCTGGCGTTTTTCTCGGTAAGTCCCACCGTTGGGACCAGGCATCAGCTTTTCCTATGGCTCTTGCCGTAACTACAACCTGATCAAAACCGCTGGGGTTGATGCTAGCTAATCCCCTCTGAATGGTTGGTAGCAGTGCCTTATCGGGTGCTTCTTTGCCACGCACTACTACCTTGAGGAGTGAACCTGAGCTAGTCACCCGAACCGTTACTCCCTTCGACTCAAAGGATTTGTTCATGAGACCTTCGAGCGCTTTGATATCCCCTGCTTTTGCAGCGGCTTTGAGAGAGTCCGTCATGGGGGGCACCGAGTAAACCTATTCACTATTTCGTTCAGGATGCCCAATTTCAGGAATCTTCACGGTTCTAGAGCGTCCTATCACCAGTAGTATGCATATCTACGAATCCGAGATCATGTCGCCCAAGTACAGCTTCACGAAATCTTCGGCAGCTTGAGGATTCAGGCTTTTCAAGGCTTCAACAATTTCTACTACCGTATCTGCTGACGGGTCTCTGTCACCCTTTACCCAGCGGTAGACCGTCGTGCGTTCAACTCCCATTGCCTTTGCCAGACCGTACTGAGTAAGGTCGTGCGTCTCCAAAACTTGCTTGAGCACATTGCCTGCTTTTCCCATACCCCGATGATCTCAGAGCCTTGCAGGTAACGAAAGGGTTCCGAACGGTTGACATCCAGTTGGCATATTATTAGGCTTGGTAAATTCACATTGCTGTATTCCCTATGCCTCAAGCATTTATTCCCTCAGCGCTGGCTGACCCAGCACTGCAAGTCACTATCGAACCCGCTGCCGAGCCGGGGCGGGAGGTCATTCGCATATTGGTTATCGGCCCGGCCCACGGCGTCGATCGCATCGTCCACGAACTCTATCGCCTTGGCTTTGCCGAAGTGCGCGAGGGTCGCAAGCCCCAGCCCACCGGGCGCATCGACGAAATCATGCGCGTGCTCACCCGCTACGTGCTGGTCGAGTAGCACAGCGTAGCCCATGCCACCCCTGCTCTGACCTGATCTCAGTCACCCTTTAGAATTGAGGGCTGAACCGCAATTTCTGACTTGTCTGGCCAGATGACTGTTTAGCCCTTGCCCAGGAGAACGTTAACCCATGTCTCAGCCCAACCCCAAGGCCGTTGTGCTGCTCTCCGGTGGTCTCGACTCGGCCACTGCTGCCGCCCAGGCGATCGCCGATGGCTACGACCTGGTAGCGCTGTCGTTTAACTACGGCCAGCGGCACCAGCGCGAGCTAGAGGCGGCGCGGGCGATCGCGGCTCACCTGGCGATCGCAGACCACCACTTCATCGATGTCAACCTGGCCCAGTGGGGGGCGTCTTCGCTCACCGATCTGGCCCAGCCGCTGCCCCAGGAGGGTATCGAGGCGGGCATTCCCTCCACCTACGTGCCGGGGCGCAATACGGTGTTCATTGCCCTGGCCCTGGCCCTGGCCGAGGCCAAGCAGGCCGAGGCGGTGTATTTGGGCATCAATGCGGTCGATTATTCCGGCTACCCCGACTGTCGGCCCGAGTATCTGGCGGCGTTTCAACAGCTGGCGCAGCTTTCGTCCAAGGCGGGGCTAGAGGGCCACGCGCCCAAGCTGATTGCGCCCCTGGTGATGGATTCTAAGGTGGATATTGTGCGTCGGGCCGTGGCGCTGAGGGTGCCGATCGCGCAAACCTGGTCGTGCTACCAGGGCGGGGCCGAACCCTGCGGACGATGTGATTCTTGCCGGATTCGCGATCGCGCCCTGATCGACGCGGGCTACCCCGAGCTGGCGACTCAGCCGTAGTTTGGCCTGGCGATCGCAAGGGGGTAGGGGGGCTAGGGAGCCAGGGGAGTTGGCGCGGGTGGCTTGATTTCCAGCAGCATTAGTGCCAGTAG
Source organism: Nodosilinea nodulosa PCC 7104 (assembly GCF_000309385.1). Classification (GTDB taxonomy): domain Bacteria; phylum Cyanobacteriota; class Cyanobacteriia; order Phormidesmidales; family Phormidesmidaceae; genus Nodosilinea; species Nodosilinea nodulosa. Next base: position 6,019,610 of record NZ_JH976537.1, on the reverse strand, counting down.
CCCCTGCTCGGTGGGTCGATGGCAGCGGTGGAGATGATGCCCTAGGGCCAATCCAAGATCATCCTGTGGATTTCCTGAACTTCTGCCCGGGCGGGTCTTTCCCGGCATAGTTCAATAAGCTTTGGTTTTCTGACGGTGCTCGCAGAGTAATGTGGCACAGTGTAATAAGCTTCACCATAGCCACTGCCCACAATTCAGGGGTAACGCCCCACTTAACCCCTCCGTACCCCGCCTATGCCCTGGTCACGAATAATTAGCGGATTAGTTGCCATCGTGGTGGCCCTCACCATGATTGGCTTGGGGGGCTGGTACTTTACCCTGGGCTTCGGGGTCATTATTTTGCTGGGCCAGCTCGAAATTTTTGCCCTGGTGAAGGCCAAGGGCATTTTGCCAGCGACCAAAACGACGCTGGTCGTGAGCCAGCTGGTGCTGATTACGGCCCACCTGTCCCCTACCCTGGCCGATGCGCTGCTGCCCATTAGCGGCACCTTTATCTGCTTTTACCTCCTGTTTCAGCCCCAGGTGGCCACTATTGCCGATGTAGCGGCCTCCATTTTGGGCCTGTTCTACGGCGGCTACCTGCCCAGCTTTTGGGTGCGCCTGCGCGACCTGGGCGATGCGGGTGTGGCTCTGCCCCTGGGCGGCTACTGGCCCGAAACCTGGCCTCCGGCTCTGGAGGCGCTGCCCTACGGGCTGGTGGTGACGCTGCTGGCCTTTGCCTGCATTTGGGCCGCCGACATTGGGGCCTATACCGCCGGAAAAATCATTGGCCGCACCCCGCTCTCCAACATTAGCCCCAAGAAAACCGTAGAGGGGGCGGCTTTTGGCATGCTGGGCAGCATGGTGGTGGCGCTGGTGGGCAGCTACTGGTTACAGTGGCCCCTCTGGCCCGCCACCGGAGCGGCCCTGGGCCTGATGGTCGGCACCTCCAGCCTGCTGGGCGACCTGACCGAATCGCTGATGAAACGAGATGCCGGGGTGAAAGACTCTGGCGCTCTCATCCCCGGCCACGGCGGCATTTTAGACCGCACCGACAGCTATGTGTTTACGGGCGCGCTGGTGTACTTCTTCGTCACCCTGCTGCTGCCCAGGCTGCCTGGGGCTTAGCGGCACCGCATTTCCCAAAAGCTCAGCTCTTGACGAATGCGATCGCGCTCCTGGGGCTGCGCAAACCGCAGCTGATGGCGCAACTCACCAATTACCTGACGCCGCTCACTGGCAGATTTGTTCTCCATGACCAATTTCCTTAGAAAAACTGTAGCTATAACTACAGTTTAATGAATAAATCTCCAAAATGCCCTTCCCTTACAATTCTTTGGACGAGGTTATTCCTGACAATAGCCACCTTCAGCTATTCAGAATCCGCGCGATCGCCTCAAGTATTCGTAGGGTAACCTCAGCTCGGGATAACGCCGTCCCCTCCTTTGGAGGGGTGCTCGGAGGGCGGGGTGGGTCAAAACGGCTACAGCAATTACCCGACTGAATACGGTGAAATTCCACCGCTAGCCCCGGAAAACCCACCCCTGCCCCTCCCTGGAGGGGATAGCAAACCTGCTTTTGCAGAGAATTTCTTTAGCCCGAACTCAGGTTAGGGTGGGTTAGGCGGCTCTCGTCTCTGCCTTCACCCCAAAACCTTGCGCTCCGCCGTAACCCGCCGCCCCCCATCACGCGCAACTCGATGCGGAAAAACTGGTTTCTGGCGCAGCAACTCCCAATCTGTAACTGCTGTAGCCTATACCGCCACTGTGTTTGAGGTTTTGGGATCGCTCAGCTGCGTCGTAATCAGCGCCGCCGCCAGCACAAACAGGCTCGACACCCACAGGCACCCCACCAGCCCAAACCACTGGTAAACCAAACCCGAGGCAATCGTGCCCAGCAGCCGCCCGCCCGAGTTGGCCATGTAGTAAAAGCCCACATTCAGGCTCACATCCTGGTCTTCGGTGTAGGCCAGCACCAGGTACGAGTGCACCGCCGAGTTAAACGCAAACACCACGCCAAACACAATTAAGCCGCCCGTCACCGCAATGTCGCCCCGCACTCCCGCCATTAGCGTCAGGGCAATCAGCGCCGGAATGGCCGTCAATATCGAGGTCCAAAACAGAATGGTTTTTGCCCGAGGCGCCACTTTGCCGGTGCGATCTTGGCGCAGCAGTTGCGGGGCCAAAAACTGCACGATGCCATAGCCGATTACCCAGATGGCCATATAGCTGCCCACCTGCATAAACTGCCAGCCCAGCACCTCGTATAAAAACACCGGCAGCGCCACCACAAACCACACATCCCGCGAGCCAAACAAAAAGAACCGCGCCGCCGACAGCACGTTGATCTCCTTGCTCTTGGCAAACAGCTGCCGAAAGGGCACTTTTTTGCCGATCTTGCCCATGTCGGCGGGCAGCAGCGTCCCAGACAGCACAATCACCCCAAGCACTGCCGCCTGAAGCCACAGCGCCGGACGAAAGCCGATCCATTCCAGCAGCGCCGCCCCCACGAAAAAGCCCACGCCCTTGAGCGCATTCTTGGACCCGGTCAGCACCGCCACCCAACGAAACAGCCGCGACGCCGCTTCCTTGGGCACCACCAGGCGAATGGCGCTCTTGGCACTCATTTTGGTCAGATCCTTGGCGATGCCCGAAAACGCCTGGGCCACCATCACAAATCCCACCTGCACCGGCACCGCCCACCCTGGGTTGAGAAAGCTCAGCAGCACCAGGGCAAAAATTTGCAGCGCAATGCCGCCGTAGAGGGTCATCCGTAGGCCCACCTGGGAGCCAATCCAGCCGCCGAGAAAGTTGGTCACCACGCCAAACACTTCGTAGAAGAGAAACAGCATGGCGATCGCAAACGGTCTGTAGCCCAGCACGTGAAAGTGCAGCAGCACCAGCATCCGCAGCGCACCATCGGTAACCGTGAAGCCCCAGTAGGCGGCGGTGATGATGGCGTAGTTGCGCAGGCTGGCGGTGGCGGGGGAGGTGGTCATGGGGAGGTGAAGGGTGGATGGGTAGGTGGGTGGGCGGGTAGGAAGGTTACCGTCCCCTCCTGGGAGGGGTGCCCGGAGGGTGGGGTGGGTCTCGGAGGCTGCGTCAACCCACCCCTACCCCTCCCAGGAGGGGATTTGGAAGGAGGGGCTACAAGCTCTGCGCCACCTTGCGGGCGAGTTCGGCCATGCGGCAGGAGTAGCCCCACTCGTTGTCGTACCAGGCCAGGATTTTGACCTGGGTATTATCCACCACCATGGTGGAGAGGGCGTCGATGATGGAGGAGCGGGAATCATCTTTGTAGTCCACCGACACCAGGGGCCGGGTTTCGTAGCCAAGAATGCCTTGCAGAGGGCCGTCGGCGGCGGTCTTGAGCAGCTGGTTGACTTCTTCGATGGCGGTGGGGCGATTGACTTCGAAGACGCAGTCGGTCAGCGACGCATTTAGCAGGGGCACCCGCACGGCCAGGCCGTTGAGCTTGCCCTCAAGTTCGGGGTAGATGAGGGTAATGGCCGTGGCCGACCCCGTTGTGGTTGGAATCAGCGACATTCCGGTGGCGCGGGCGCGGCGCAGGTCCTGGTGGGGGGCATCGACAAGGGTCTGGGTGTTGGTCTGGTTGTGGATGGTGGTGACCACCCCGTGGCGAATGCCCAGCCCTTCGTGGATGACTTTGACCACCGGGGCCAGGCAGTTGGTGGTGCAGGAAGCCGCTGTGAGCAGGTGGTGCTCGGCTGGGTCGTAGAGATGGTCGTTGATGCCGTAGACCACGTTGAGCGCGCTCGCTTTGACCGGGGCGGCGACAATGACCTTTTTAACGCCCCGGTCGTAGTAGGGGGCCAGGGATGCTGCGGTGCGAAACTTTCCGGAGCATTCCAGCACCAGGTCTACGCCGTAGTCGGCCCAGGGCACCTCGCCGGGGGTGGCCCCAGCGCTGACGGTGAGGGGGGTGCCGTCAATGGCGATTTTGTTGGGGCCGGCGGCCTCTACCTCGGCGGCCCAGCGACCGTGAACCGAGTCGAACTTGAGCAGGTGTGCCGCTGCATCAGAGCCGCCTTTAACCTCGTTGATGTGCACAAACTCTAGCTCGGGGAACCCCCAGCCCGCCCGCAGCACTAGCCGCCCAATGCGGCCAAACCCATTGATGGCAACTCTGACCATAGACCCCCCGGCGCGATCGCGCTCAGTAACAGGCACGCCAAGCTGCCGCCGGAAGCTGAAACTATCCGCCTAGCAAACTCGTCATTTCAAAAAAAGTTGATGTTTTTATTGTTTCAAGAAATCTTGATTTGTCAAGTTGTCCTGGCTACATTGCGCCGTCGCTCGGCGCTCGTCCCTGGTGGGGGGCGCCCGGTCGGGGCAGCGGGCTACGATAGAGGCGATCAAAATTGTCAAAATCGTCAGCAATGGTCCGCGCTGCTTGGCCAGGAGGGATGGAGCCAGGGTGCAATGAATGGCAAAATCAAAGGGGTTTAAGGCGCTGCTGAGGTCGCCATGGTGCCGCCGCCATTGTGAACCACCGCTAAACTCAACGGCTAAACGGTTGTCATCGCTGTCTACCAGTGCCAGACTCGTGGCGCTGGGGGTAGGTCATCTACATGAGTTCTCGTGTAATTTCTATCTAAACTAACCCTATGGATACTCAATCTAAAATTTATGTGGCTGGCTCTCGGGGGCTGGCGGGCAGTGCCATCGTGCGGGCGCTCAAAGCCAAGGGCTACGAGAATCTGGTGCAGCGCACCAGCCAGGAGCTAGACCTGCGCAATCAGGCTGCTGTCGACGACTTTTTTGCCACCGAAAAACCTGAATACATTTTTGTGGCAGCGGCGCGGGTCGGCGGCATCCATGCCAACAATACCTATCGGGCCGAGTTTCTCTACGACAACTTGATGATCGAGGCCAACATCATCCACAGCGCCTACCGCCACGAAGCGCAAAAGCTGCTGTTTTTGGGGTCTTCCTGCATTTATCCCAAGCTCTGCCCCCAGCCGATGAAAGAGGAGCACCTGCTGACGGGGTTTTTGGAGCAGACCAACGAGCCCTACGCGATCGCCAAAATTGCCGGCCTCAAGCTCTGCGAAAACTACTGCCGCCAGTACGGGGTCAACTTCATCTCGGCCATGCCCACCAACCTCTACGGCATCAACGACAACTTTGATCTGGCCAATTCCCACGTGCTGCCCGCGCTGATGCGCAAGTTCCACGAAGCCAAGATCAATGGCGATCCTGCCGTTACGGTGTGGGGTACCGGCACCCCCCTGCGCGAGTTTTTGTACGTCGATGATCTGGCCGACGCCCTGATTTTTTTAATGAACCACTACAACGAAATCGAATTCGTCAACGTGGGCACCGGGCAGGAAATTTCGATCAAAGAACTGGCGCTGACCATCAAAGCGGTGGTGGGCTACGAAGGGGATCTGGTGTTTGACGCCACCAAACCCGACGGTACCCCCCGCAAGCTGATGGACAACTCCCGCATTGCCGCCGCCGGGTGGCAGCCCAAAACCGATCTCAAGACCGGTCTGGAGGAAACCTACGATTGGTTCTTGCAGAGTTACGACTCTCTGCGCGGACGTGAAGCAGCTTAGGGATTAGCCCCGGGTGTAATGCCCCGACGGAGTACAAATGGTATTAGCTGGGGCTGCTGGCCGGTTGGTCTAGCGGCCCTGTGGCTGGATGGACAGGGGTGAAGGAGGATCAGACAGGGTTGCACTTACCGCTGCGAATCAGCCCCACTCGCCGGGCGATCGCCTCATCTTGGGTGGCGTAGGGACCCCACATGGGGCGCTGATCCTGAAGCTGTTCACGGCTGACTCCCTCGGCGGTTAGCACCTGGCAGCTGCCGTCTTCCCCTTGAACCACGTACCAGCCCTCATTTCTTTCTAGCATTGCCACTCCCAAACCACTCATAGTGCTAACCTATTAAACTCGGTTTTGTCCCAAGTTAGGGGAGTGGCCTGATATCAGTAGCAAAAGCGTTCGTTGCTGTTGGCGGTGGTGTGACCTGTGCCCTTGCGCATAGCTCCAATCATCGTAGAAACCACAACGCAGCGGTGGGTGGTTTTGCGATCGGACATGGCCACCGTCACCGTGCCCAGCTGGCCCTGCACATTGCCGTACATGTCAAATTTGGCGTAGTAGACACCACCGGATGCCACCAGCGTATTGTCGATATCGGCAAAGCCAACGCCATCTACTAGGGGTTGCCAATTCGTCACCTGGCTGGCCAAGGTCGATTCGGGATGGCTGGCCCATTCAATTCGCCCGTTGCGCTCGCGAAGACTACAGCGACGGCTCTGGTGCTGCTGCATAGCGTCGGTTTGGGTAACCCTGAGGGCCTGATAAACCATATCCTGGGTGATATTGATCTTGCGCTGCTGCCAAAAACTAAAAAAAGACGGCGCGGCGATCGCCGCCAGCAGCCCCATAATCGCCACCACAATCAATCCTTCAATCAGCGTAAAACCAGCGGGTTGAGCCTGCGGGTCAGACAGTCGCGCGGACTGTCGCGAGAGGTGAGCCATAGCGTCGATGCACAAATCTTAATGCGGTCAAGATGCCCACCCACAAGGGGCCGCAGGCGATCGCTCAGCCAACATCGGTCATTGTGCCGAGCTATGTCCGAGAAGGCTGACACATAGCCTAAACCCGGCAAAGTCGGTAAGCTGGCTAAGGTACTGCAATAGCCTCGCCGATTGAGCTGCTTCTACTTTTCTTTCTGCTTTGAAGTGGCTTTGCCAACGGGGCAGTTTTGCCCCGGCTAGGCGTTGGTGTTATTTAACTTTCTAAAGGAGACTTTGCCCGTGGATGTTAGAGCCGCCGTTGCCCTTGGCCCTGGCCAACCCCTCAGTATTGAAACCGTTAAGCTCGAAGGGCCGCGCGAGGGCGAAGTGCTGGTCGAAATCAAAGCCACCGGCATTTGCCACACCGATGCCTATACCCTGTCGGGCAAAGACCCCGAAGGCCTGTTTCCGGCCGTGCTGGGCCACGAGGGGGCTGGGGTGGTCGTGGAGGTCGGCCCCGGCGTCACCAGCCTCAAACCCGGCGATCACGTGATTCCGCTGTACGTGCCCGAGTGTCGCCAGTGCGAGTACTGCCTGAGTTTTAAGACCAACCTCTGCCAGGCCATTCGCCTCACCCAGGGGCGCGGCCTCATGCCCGACGGCACCAGCCGGTTTTCCCTGGGCGGTGAGCCGCTGTTCCACTACATGGGCACCTCTACTTTTGCCAACTACACCGTAGTGCCCGAGATCTCCCTGGCCAAAATTCGATCCGACGCGCCCTTTGAAAAAGTCTGCTACATCGGCTGCGGCGTCACCACCGGCCTGGGCGCGGTAATCAACACCGCCAAGGTAGAGCCGGGGGCCAACGTGGTAGTGTTTGGCCTCGGCGGCATTGGCCTGAACGTAATTCAGGGCTGCCGCATGGTGGGGGCCAGCAAAATCATTGGTGTGGACATTAACCCCGCCCGGCGCGAAATGGCCGAAAAATTTGGCATGACCCATTTTGTTAACCCCAAGGAGGTGGAGGGCGACCTGGTGCCCTACCTAGTGGATCTGACCGGGGGCGGAGCCGACTACAGCTTTGAGTGCGTGGGCAACGTCAACCTCATGCGTCAGGCGCTGGAGTGCTGCCACAAGGGCTGGGGCGTCAGCGTCATTGTCGGCGTGGCGGCGGCGGGCGAAGAAATTAGTACCCGCCCCTTTCAGCTGGTGACCGGGCGCGAATGGAAGGGAACCGCCTTTGGTGGGGCCAGGGGACGCACCGATGTACCCAAAATCGTCGATTGGTATATGGACGGCAAGATCAATATTGACGACCTGATCACCCACGTCATGCCGCTCGATGAGATCAACACCGCCTTCGACCTGATGCACCGGGGCGAGAGCATCCGCAGCGTGGTGACGTTTTAGGGAGACACGGTGAGCGGTTCACGGTGCACGACCTACCGTAAACCCCAAGCCGCAAACCGTAAACCGCTCACCGTAGATCGTAGACCCGACACCCAAAGCCCCAAACCTCTCCCCTATCTCCCGCTATGCCCCTCACCCTCCACAATCAACACACCTGCTTTGGCGGCACCGTAGGCTACTACAGCCACCCCTCGATCGCATGCCACTGCGACATGCGGTTTGCGGTGTTTGTGCCGCCCCAGGCCCAGGCTGGCCCGGTACCGGTGCTGTTTTACCTGTCGGGCCTTACCTGCACCGAAGACAATTTCACCAGCAAGGCGGGGGCGCAGCGCTATGCGGCCGAACACGGACTCATGCTGGTGGCCCCAGACACCAGCCCTCGCGGCGAGGCGGTGCCCGATGAGGCCGACGCCTGGGACTTTGGCAAAGGGGCTGGGTTTTATGTGGATGCGACGGTGGCGCCCTGGAGCACTCACTACAACATGTACAGCTACGTGGTGAAAGAACTGCCGGAGCTGATTGCCCATGAGTTTCCGATAAACCGCGATCGCATGGGCATTTTCGGCCACTCCATGGGGGGCCACGGGGCGCTGGTGTGCGGGCTGCGCAACCCCGACCTGTTCAAGTCGATCTCGGCCTTTGCGCCGATCGCCGCCCCCTCCCATTGCCCCTGGGGGCAGAAGGCGTTTGCGGGCTACCTGGGTGCCGACACCGCCCCATGGCAGGACTACGATGCCACCGAACTGGTCAAAACCGCTGCCCAGCCGAGGCGCACCATCTTGATCGACCAGGGCACCGCCGACCCCTTTTTGAAGCAAAATCAATTGCTGCCGGACCTCTTCGCCGCCGCCTGCAAAGCGGCCGGGCAACCCCTGAACCTGCGCATGCAGCCGGAGTACGATCACAGCTACTTTTTTATGGCTTCCTTTATGGCCGACCACCTGCGCCACCATGCCGATGTGCTAACAAGGGGATAGGCTAGGGAAGACTATCCAGGCCAAGTTGCGATCGTTTAATCAGGAGACTCCGCTATGGTGAGATATTGTGCTGCTGCCCTAATCATGCTGCTGGCATGGCTCGTTCCAGGCACCGCCTGGGCCAGCTCTGCACCCTCGTTGGTTGCCCAGGCCCCCACAGTTGAGGTGGTTGAAGTGACCAAGGCGGCGATCAGCGATAGCGATATTCCTCTGTTTGCTAAGGCCTATCAAACGGTGCAAACCCTGCGCATGCAGGCCGAGCAGGAGATGGCCGAGGCGGTTGAAGACGAAGGGCTGAGCATTGAGCGGTTTAACGCGATCGCCGAAACCCAGATCGGCAGCGCGGCCCAGGGCGACGACCCGGCCAAAGCGGCCGCCAAGGCGAAGTTCTCAAAAAAAGAAGACAAGCAGTTTAAAGCTGCCGTAGACCGCATTATTGCGATTCGCCAGAGCACCGAAGGGGAAATGGAAAAGGTCATTGAAGCCGATGGCCTCTCGGTAGACACCTTTAACGCCATTCTGGAACAGTCTGCCGACGATACCGACCTGCAGCGGAAAATCAGCGATGAGATTGTGAAGCAAACTCTGGCTGCCTCAGAAGCTGCCTCCTAAAAACGACTGGGGGGAGCGCCAGGATGTACCCTCGGCGGCGACCCTCAGGAGTAGTTATTTCAGGTTTTATGAGGTTATGTAAACCTCGCTTCAGGCCTCAAGATTATGGAGTCACAATGGGCCACAAGAGCCCGCTTGCGCTCATTCCTAGAGGTCTACAGTCATGGTGCCTTTCTTTAAAGCCGCCGCCGAAGTCGATACCGAAACTAAGATCTTGCAGGCGGCGCTAAAGCTGTTTGCCAAACGGGGCTACGGCGGCACCACCACCCGCGAGCTGGCTCAGGTGGCGGGGGTGGCCGAGGGCACTCTGTTCCGCCATTTTGAGAATAAGAAGGCCATTTTAGTGGCGGTGGCCAGCCAGGGCTGGGTCGAAATCCTCACCGACCTGCTGACGGAGCTGAGCGAAATGGGCAGCTACAAGGCGATCGGTCAGGTAATGCAGCGGCGCATGCTCAACCTGCAAAAAAACTCGGCCCTGATGCGGGTGTGCTTTATGGAGGCGCAGTTTCACCCCGAGCTGCGCGAGCAGATTCAGACCGAGGTGATCGGCAAAATGATCGACGTGGCCGAAGCCTTTTTTCAGACCGCGATGGATCGCGGCGTCTACCGCCCGATGAACGCCCGCATGGTGGCGCGGGTCTTTTTGGGTATGTTCACCGTCGCCGGGTTCAGCCAGGACACCCTGGGCGACGAAGCCGCCTCGCCCCAGTCGATGAAAGAGCTGGCGGAATGTTTGACGGATATTTTCCTAAACGGCGTGCTGGCGTAGACGTCCAGTAAGCAAGACAGATGAGCCAGCGGTTTGTCGCCGGGCTGTGTAGGCCAGGTGCCGGGGGACATGTTGACAATGAGAGTCGGGGCGCAGAGGCGGGCCACACTGGCCCAGCAGACTCGGCAGGAATAGCAGATTTGTCAATAATGTAGTACAATTGAACTATAAAATACGGCGCCAGGGCGGTGATTGGGCGGATGGCAATGGCGATCGCGATGGTTCTCTGGCCGGGTGGCTGCCCAAAGGAAGGCCGGTTCTTGGGCAGTTTGGGGAAATCCTACTGCGGAAATGCAACATTTCTTTCAATTTTGTTCCTTTGAAAAATGCCATCTGGGCTTAGAATCAAGCGATAATTTCTGCCCCGCGCCCGATCGCCCAAGCCTGGCTTAAGCCGGTCAGCGCATAGCTCCAGAGGATGCTTCCCTATGGCCATCATTGCCCTCAAAGCCTGGTATCTCGAAGCCTACGAGCCGGTGCGGGAGCTAGAGCAACGCCCCCACGACCTGCGGCTGAGCAAAAATAGCCTGCTGAAGTCGGCGCTGCGGGCCGATTTCTTGGACGACAGCGCCGATGTCAAGCAGTCGGCCTGGTTTCAGCGCTATCTCGATGGCGAAACCGTGGAGTTTTACATTGAGGGCAGCGGCGGCTATGCGATCGCCAACATCGATCTGATCAGCCACGAGATCTACTTCACCAAACAGGAGGTGATGGCCCACCTGGAGCCGATCATCTACTTCTGCTACCAGCAGGAGTACGGCGAGTCGGCGGAGGTTCTGCATCAGGGGCTGATGGCGGCGGTAGAGAGCCTGAACAAAAAATCTCGCGTTGCCCTCAGCCTGGAGGTGTCGCACCGGCTCAGCGACGGCCCCGCTCGCCTCAACAGCGCCCTCACCCGCAAAATTCGCAAGTCGCTGCTGTTTGTGGCCGACGGCACCCCAATTGTGGCGGTGGAGGGCAACACCACCCTGCTGGTGCCCAGCCCCCACGTGTGCGTGGAGATGGGCTATGCCCTCCAGGCCAAGCCCGCCGAGCAGATTTTGCTGGCCCAGATGGAGCGATCGGATCTGGTGGGGCAGTATCCCTTTGATTTGCCCGCGCAGAATCGACTGACCTTCAAAACTAAGGCCGAGGTGGCCAAGCAGCTGCCCAGGGCGCTAGAGCAACACTTATCTCGCTTTAATCTTTGGGTTTAGGGCGATCGCTACATTGAGTCCAAGCATTTTTGATGGCTGGCATGCCCTGGTTAACCGCAGCACGGCGCTGGCTGAGGCATTGCCCTACTCTAAGAAAGCCCCCTGCCCGATCTGACCCTTTGCCCTGAGGAGCCCCCATGCTGGATGCCACCGATCTACTGAGAATGCTGCACCCGTTTATGGCCGTTACGCTGGTCATGCCGCTGATTGGCGTTGCGGTGTACTTTGCGGCGCAGACGCGCCAGCGGCGGTTAGCCGTAGTCAACAAAACCAAGACCGCGATCGCTCCGGTGGTGGGCAGGGAGCACGTCCGCGTGGGGCAATGGCTGGCTGGGGCCGTCGTCAGCCTGGTGCTGCTGGGGCTAGCCCACCCGATTTTCAAGACCATTGTGAGTGACAATGCCTGGGCCAGCGACCCGTTTCGGGTCATTTTTGTGGCGGCGATGTACGCCTTTACCATTGCCACTCTGGTGCTGCTGTATCGCTCTGGCGCGCCCCAGTGGCGCGGCGTATTCGCGACGCTGACTGGCATGGGGCTGTGGCTGTTGGGCATGCAGCCGGGGGTGTTTCGGCGCGACTATGAGTGGTATCTCTCCCACTTTTACTTTGGTATGGCGGCGGCCATGCTAATGATTTTTGCCCTGGCCACCCTGCCCGAAATCTATAAATCTAAGCGCTGGCGGCTCGCCCACGCGGCCCTCAATACGGTGGCGGTGCTGCTGTTTATTAGCCAGGGCGTGACGGGCGTGCGCGATCTGCTCGAGATTCCGCCGCAGTGGCAGGAACCCTTTATTTACAAGTGTGATTTTGTGAATAAGACCTGCTAGGGATGGCGATCGCCCGCCCCTCCAAGCCTGCTCCAGGCAAAAGCCGCTTCATCCCCGCCCAGCTATACGGCTGGGTGGGTCATTGTCATGACCTAGCATTTCTGCAACTTCCCCCTTAAATTTATTACCTAGGACAAATGAAGGCCTTGGCATGCTCAGCTTGTTGCTCTTATGTGAGCCAAGCGATCGCCCATACCCCCGAATTGACAGTCCTGATCAGTAGGCATTTGGGTTGCAGCTGCGATCGCAGCTGTTACACGGTGATGGCAGGAATAGAGATTTTAGGGCGACACGCTGTACAGCACCAGGCTGTGGGGTTGTAGGGTAATGTCCTGGCCGCTGGGCAACTGTTCTGGAGCAAGGGTGCCACTGCCCATCCAGTCTGGCTCAGCCGAATCAAGCACCTTTTGCCATGATGTATCTGCGATCGGGGGCTGCACCGTAATCGGGTTTGCGTTGAAGTTCATCAAGCACAGCGCGCGATCGGCTCCATGCCAGCGATGCCAGCCCACCAGCTGCTTATCCTCATCGCTAAACGCCTCAATGGTGCGCTTCTTTCGCTCCAGCAGGGCCGGCAGCGTTTGCCGCAGCTGGATTAGGCGCTGGTAGAAGGACCAGAGCACCTGATGGTTTCCCTGCTGGCGCTGCTCCCAGTTCAATTTGCTGATCGAAAACGTTTCAAACGCTTCTGGGTCCAGCGGTTTTTCCTCAGTATGAAAATACTCAAATTCCTTTTTACGCCCCTCTCTAACCATCTCAATTAGCTCTGGATCGGAATGGCTAACAAAGTAGGTGAACGGTGCTTCTTCGCCATATTCTTCACCCATGAACAGCAGCGGAATAGAGGGCGACAGCAGCACGGCCCCAGCCGCTAGCTTGAGAGCCTCGAACGAAACAAGCTTTGAAAGCCGATTCCCAGGCAACTGATTGGCGATCTGATCGTGGTTTTGGATGCAAACGACAAACTGAGCAGGCGATCGATCCACCGCCGAGCGACCATGAAGTCGGTGGCGGTGCGGCGCATATTTCCAGTCATAGACAAATGACTCTTGATAGGCTTTGGCTAAATGTTCGCATCGGCCAAAATCTTGGTAGTAGGCGGTATCAGCTCCTGTGAGCAGGGCATAAAGAGCATGGTGAAAGTCATCGGCCCACTGGGCGTCTAAGCCGTATCCACCCAATTCCACCGGACGAATCAGGCGCGGATCGTTGAGATCGCTCTCGGCGATTAAGTGCAGCGGGCGTCCGATCTGTTGTTCAAGCGCCGATACTTTAGTCGCCAATTCCTCTAGGAAATGAATTGCTCCTAGGTCATAGATTGCCTGAGCCGCATCGATTCGCAATCCGTCAAAGTGAAAATCGCGTAACCAGTACAGCGCATTTTCCAAAAAGAAATTGCGAACAGCGGGGCTATGGGCATCATCAAAGTTGAGCGCGTTGCCCCAAATTGCGCGGTATTTTTCGGTATGGTAAGGGCCAAAGTCGTCGAAATAGTTACCCTCGGGGCCGAAATGGTTGTAGACCACATCGAGCAAGACGGCTATGCCCTGCTGATGACAGGCATCAATTAGGTGCTTGAGCTGTTGCGGCTGTCCATAGGAATTTTGCACCGCAAAGGGAAATACGCCATCGTAGCCCCAGTTGCGGTAAGCCTCGTGCTCCGTAGACCGATCGCCCGCAAACTGAGCGATCGGCATTAGCTCGATCGCATTCACGCCCAGGGCTTTCAAATCGGGCAGGCGAGGAATAATCGCCTCAAAGGTGCCCTCCGGGGTAAAAGTGCCGACATGGAGTTCGTAGAGAATTAGCTCGACCAGCGGCTGATTCTGCCAGTTTTGATCGCTCCAGTCAAAGTTAGGATCCACCACCTGAGACGGTTGGTGAACGCCTTGAGGCTGAAACTGAGAGGCCGGGTCGGGCCTGAGCGTCTCTCCGTCTAGCTGGTAAAGGTACCGGGTTCCCGGTTCAACGTCGGCTGCGGTGGCCTGCCAATACCCGTCCGCTTGTGCTTCTAAGGGGAGTAGGCGTTCTGGAGAACCCAGAATTTGTACGGCAACAGTTTTTGCCTTCGGTGCCCAAACTGTAAATTCGCAGCATCTGTCTTCTAGATAATGAGCACCAATTCTCATACGAACTCGCTTTTCTATATGGCTCGATGATGTAGCTGCAAGAATTCTGGAGATTTTGAGCCTCCACGGCATCTATCTGGCGGTATGCTCCCCCAAAACACGAGCTATGGGCGATTTTACTGGCGGGGAATTACTACGTAGACTACGGCACAAGTTTATTGACTATTGCCGATCACAAGGGGGCAGGGGAGCTATGGGAGTTAGAACAGTGGCTTGATTTTCGCCCAGTTGTACCAGGCCGCGATCTCTGAATCAGTTTCTTGCTGTCAGGATTTATGTCCTATCCTCCACCTACTGAGAATAAACCGGTTGAACGTCATATTGACAGCCGTGATAGGAGGGGCAGCTAGGCCAAAGCAGCCCATCATAGTGGCTCAGGGAAGCAGCGCTACAATCTAGGCACTGCTGGGGTAGTTGTCCATCCGTAGGGTCAATGGTAAGTAAGACGATCGCCAAGAGTTTGTCGCGGTGGGGTCTGCCCCGGTGGGGGTGGCTGAGTCTGGGGCTGGGGCTACTGGCTCTGCTGTTTTTTGATGCGATCGTTAATCTCCAGGCCGAGCGCCTCTGGTTTGCTGAGGTCAACTACCTGGAGGTGTTTTGGCTGCGGCTCCGGTCGCAGCTGCTCCTCGGGCTGGTCCCCATTGCGCTGACGCTGCTCTTTACCTGGAGCAACCTCAGCCTGGCTGACCGGGCTAAACCCCTCGATGTACCGAGCGATCGCGACTCCCGAGCCCGCAGTCTGGGGCTAGCTGGGCTGCTGGTGCTGGGGGCCACCCTGAGCTTTCTCGTTGGGGTGCAGCTGATTTACCAGGGGCAAATTGCCAGAGACTTTTGGCAGCAGACGTCGACCCTCTACGACTCCAGCACGCCGCTGCCCCTGTGGCCCAAGCTACAGCTGTTTAACGTTATTGGCCAAATTTTTATTACCCAGCCCTGGCTGATTCTGGCCCTGGGCATCAGCACCGTGGCGTTTTTAATCTACCCCCGGCAGCTGGGGCGGCTGGCGGCGGTGTTCATGAGTCTGGGCTATGGGCTCATTTTGGCGAAGCAGTGGCCTACCCTGCTGCTGGCGCTCAACCCGGCCTCCTACGACAGCGTAGACCCAATTTTTAAGCGCGATATTTCCTTCTATATTTTTCGGCTGCCGGTACTGCACCTGCTGGAGTTTTGGGTGATTGGCACCCTCTTTTTTACCCTGGTCAGCGTTTATCTGGTCTATCTCCTCGTCAACAACACCCTCAGCCAGGGGCGGTTCTACGGCTTTTCGCCACCGCAGCAGCAGCACCTCTACACCCTGGCGGGGCTGTTGTTTTTGGCCACCAGCTTTAGCCACTGGCTGGGCCGCTACGAGATCCTCTACTCCCGCGAAGGGGTGGTGTACGGGGCCGGGTACACCCACATTCACGTACTGCTGCCCGCCAGCTGGGCGCTGGCCCTGTTTACGCTGATTTTAGGGCTGGTCTTTACCCTGCGCGGGCGCCTGGAAGTACCGGGCTATATCAACCCCATGGGGCGATCGCGGGCCAGGGTGCAGACGGCGCCCCTGGGCTGGGGGGCAGGCTTTGGCCGCACCAGCCTGTTGGTCAAGGGCATCTGCGGCTACCTGGTGCTGACGGTGCTGGGGCTGGTGCTGGCCCCACTGGTGGTGCAGCGGCTGGTGGTGCAGCCCAACGAGCTACAGCGCGAGCGGCCCTTCATCACCGACTCCATTGCGCTGACTCGGGCGGCCTTTGACCTGGAGGCGATTGAGTCGGAGCCCTTTGACCCCAGCGGCGATCTGACCACTGCCGACTTGGAAAACAACGACCTCACCCTGGAAAATATTCGCCTCTGGGACCCGCGCCCGCTGCTGGAGAGCAACCGCCAGCTCCAGCAAATTCGGCTGTACTACGAGTTTACCGACGCCGACTTCGATCGCTACAGCATTCTGAACGATCAGCGCCGCTCGGAGCGCCGCCAGGTGATGATCTCGGCGCGGGAGCTGAACTATGAGCGCGTGCCCGACATCGCCAAGACCTGGGTCAACGAGCACCTGGTTTACACCCACGGGTTCGGCTTCACCATGAGCCCGGTGAATACGGCAGGTCCGGATGGGTTGCCCACCTACTTTGTGCGCGGCATCGACAACGTTCCCAGCAGCGAGGAGGTGCGCCAGAGCATTCCCATCGGCGATCCGCGCCTGTACTTTGGCGAGCTGACCAACACCTACATCATGACCAATACCCAGGCGCTGGAGCTGGACTACCCCAGCGGCAACGAGAACATCTACACCACCTACCTGGGCCGGGGCGGCATTAACCTGGAAAGCGGCTGGCGGCGGCTGCTGTTTGCCCGCCACCTGCTGGACTGGCGGATGCTGTTTACCGAAGACTTTACCGGCGACACCCGGCTGCTGTTTCGTCGCAACATTGCCGATCGCGTGCGGGCGATCGCGCCCTTTCTGCGCTTTGACACCGACCCCTACCTGGTCACCGTCGACATTGGCGATGCCTCCAGCCAGTGGGGCACTGGTCCCAGCCACGGCAGCCGCGCTCCGGCGAGTATCGACTTCGATGCGTTTCGCGATCGCGACCCCAGCTTTATTGCCGAAAACTTCAACTCCCAAACCGGCGAGAACT
Source organism: Nodosilinea nodulosa PCC 7104 (assembly GCF_000309385.1). Taxonomy (GTDB): domain Bacteria; phylum Cyanobacteriota; class Cyanobacteriia; order Phormidesmidales; family Phormidesmidaceae; genus Nodosilinea; species Nodosilinea nodulosa. The sequence continues at coordinate 6,002,597 of NZ_JH976537.1, read as the reverse complement.
ACCTCTACTGGATTGTTGACGCCTACACCGTCAGCGGCCGCTACCCCTATTCCGACCCCGGCAGCAACGACTTCAACTACATTCGCAACTCGGTCAAGGTGGTGGTCGATGCCTTCAACGGGTCGGTGAGCTTTTTTGTCTCTGAACCCAGCGATCCCATCATTCAAACCTGGAGTCGGCTGCTGCCCGGCATGTTTGAATCCCTGGAGGCGATGCCAGAGACGCTGCGCGCCCACATTCGCTACCCCCAGGATTTGTTTTCGGTGCAGGCCGACTCGCTGATGACCTACCACATGACCGACCCGCAGGTGTTCTACAACCGAGAAGACCAGTGGCGCGCCCCCAGCGAAATCTACGCCAACGAGTCGCAGACGGTGGAACCCTACTACCTCATTATGAAGCTGCCCCAGGAGGATACCGAGGAGTTTGTGCTGCTGCGGCTGTTTACCCCAGCCCAGCGCAACAACCTGATCGCCTGGCTGGCGGCCAGGTCCGACGGCGATCGCTACGGGCTGCGGCTGCTCTACCGCTTCCCCAAGCAAGAGCTGGTGTTTGGCCCCGAGCAGATCGAGGCCCGCATCAACCAGGACCCCGAAATTTCCCAGCGCATTTCCCTGTGGGATACCCAGGGGTCGCGGGCGCAGCAGGGAAATCTGCTGGTGATTCCGATCGAGCAATCGCTGATCTACGTCGAACCGCTGTACCTGGTGGCCGAGCAAAATCAGGTGCCGACCCTGACGCGGGTGATCATGGTTTACAAAAACCGCATTGCCATGGCCCCGACCCTGCAAGCGGTGCTGTCGGCGGTGTTTTTAGAAACCCCCGCCCCTGCCGCCCCCATTCTGCGCGACCTGAACGAAGATGCCCCTGACGACAATCCTCTCCCCGGCCTGATCGACATCGAGACGCCCTCCGGCGCTTCGGCCAACGGGGCGGAACTGGGCCTGCCGGACGTCCAGCCATAGCGCCGGAGTCTGCCGCAGACGACTAGGGCTGATCTAAAAATTGGGCGATCAGCTCTTTGGCGGGTTCCACCATGGCCCAGGTGCCGTCGGCCTGGCGGCGAAGGGTGGCAAAGGCTACGCTGTCACCGCTGCCGATGGGGTCGCCCTGGGCGCGATCGCCCATCTGCACCTGCCGCAGCCCGCAGAGGCGAAACAGGTAGGCGGGCACGTCGGGGCTCGACAAAATCACGCACAGATTTTCGCTCCCCTCGGCGGGCTGGACTTCGCCGTCAAAGGGCATAAACACCCGATTCCCTCGAATGTCCAGGGTGATGTCCCCCAGGCCGCTCTGCACCTCGTAGCCGGCCAGGCGATCGCCCGGCTGCAGTGCCCACTTTTGCGACAGGGTGACGTTGCGGGGGCCAGGGGCATCGGCAGGGGCCGAGCAGCTTGCCAGCCCGCCAAGCAGCACCAGGGCCAATAGCCCCCTACCCCACCAGCCCTTACCCTGCCCGCGATCGCTCACCACTGTGCGTCCCCGCTGTACACCCTGCTTACCTTCCGTGACCCGCAACGGAGTAAAGATACATTTGAACTAAAGTTCATCCATACTGAATTATGCCACGGATCGTTTAGGGCGGCACAGGTTCCTGGCCCAGTGCCATCGCGTGGGGCGAAGGGAAGGCGCTAGGATGAGAACGCTATTGTGAAGGCCTGCCGTGTTTATCAGCGTTGTTACCCCCGCCTATAACCGCAAACCCATCCTGGAAAAATGCCTCCGCGCCCTGGAGCAGCAGACCTATGACCCGGCGCTCATTACCGACTTCGAGCTGGTGGTGGTAGACGACGGCTCGACCGACGGCACCCAGGACTGGCTGCGCCAAAACGCCGCTGAATTTCCCCACGTGCGGCTGTTTGAGCGCGATCACGGGGGGGCTGGGGCAGCCCGCAACTACGGCGTTGAGGTGGCCCGGGGCGATGTGATCGCCTTTATAGACAGCGACGTAATTTTGGTGCCGGGGGCGCTACAGGCCCACGCCCAGGCCCTGACCGACGCCTACCAGCGCCTGGGCGATGACCGCGTTTTTACCGCCGGTCGCTTGGTCAACACCGCCAACTTTGAGCAGCCCACCGCCGAACCAGCCAAGGTCACCGACTTTTCCAACGCCTTTTTTGATACCGCCAACGTGGCGATCGCCAAGCACTGGCTCACCACCGCCGGGCTGTTTGACCTCGACTTTCGCCTCTACGGCTGGGAAGATTTAGAGCTTGGGGTGCGGCTCAAAAACTTGGGCGTGTCGATGGTCAAGGTACCCGAGGCCACCGGCTACCACTACCACGCCCCCTTCTCCCTCGATCAAATTCCCAAAATGATTGACCAGGAAATTCAGCGGGGCCGCATGGGAGCGCTGTTTTACCAAAAGCACCCCACCCGCGACGTCAGGATGATGATTCAAATGACCTGGCTGCACCGCATTTTGTGGGGGCTACTCACCGCTGGCGGCACCCTCAACGAAAAGACTATGGCACCGCTGCTGCGCTGGCTGATTGACCAGGGAAAACCGGCCCTGGCCCTGGAACTTGCCCGAATTTTCCTCAACTGGTACACGGTGCAGGGGGTCTATGCCGCCTACCGCGAAATGCAGCAGGAAGGTTAACAGACGGCGGAGCCATGCTGCCTGAGCTGGCGGGGGAATATTGATGCAGCCTATCGGCTACGCGCGATCGCGCCAATTCTAGACCTACCCGCCGGTAACCGCCTGCTCCAGCTTGAGGATGAAGCCCCTGGAGCCAGCTCCAAAGCCAAGGAGGCCGATGCATGACGCCAATCCCAGCCTCGTTTGAAGCCCAGCTAGATGCCTCCCCCATCACCCGCACCATGGGGCTGCTGTGGCTGCTGTCGGCGGGGCTAATTGCCCTAGACGGCTTCGACTTTTTCATTATTGGGGTGGCGATGCCGTTTTTGCAGCGCCACTTTGGGCTGGGGGCCACGGCGGTGGGGGCGATCGCCACAGCGGCGGTGGCCGGGTCTCTGGTCGGCTCCCTCACCCTGGGGCCGATTACCGATCGGGTTGGCCGCCAGCTGATGCTGATTGTGGATGTGGCCATTTTTGTGGTCGCCACCGCTGGCACCGCCCTGGCCTGGAATGTCGCCTCGCTGATTGCCTTTCGCTTTTTGGTGGGGGTGGGCATTGGGGCCGACTACCCGATCAGCGTGTCCTACATCACCGAGAATGTGCCGGCCCGCCACCGGGGCCGCATGGTGATTGGGGCGTTTACCTTCCAGGCGGTGGGGGCCTTGCTGGGGGCGGTCACCGGCCTGGTGACCATTCACCTGTTTCGCACCCTCTACCCCGACAGCGACCAGATGGCGATTCACTACGCCTGGCGCTGGATGCTGGGGGTGGGGGTTGTGCTGGCGGTGGCGGTGGCGATCGTGCGGCTCAGCTTTGGCCTGGAGAGTCCCCGCTACTACATCAGCCGGGGCGAATACGCCGAGGCCTCCAAAGCCGCGACCCAGCTGCTCGAAACCCCGATCGCCATTACCCCAGCGCTAGAGCCGCCGGTCTCAGGCGATCGCCCCACCTACGGCACCTTGTTCGCCCCCGCCCATCGCCGCCGCACCATCCTGGCCTCGGTGCCCTGGTTTCTGCAAGACATTGCCACCTACGGCATCGGCATCTTTACCCCGGCCATTATCGGCGTCCTGGCCTTTGCGGGTGAGGCCGACTTTATGGCCCGTGAGATGGGTGCGGCCCAGGGGGCTGCGGCGGTGGATGTGTTTTTGATTTTGGGGTTTCTCGGCGCGATCGCGCTGGTCGAAACGCTGGGCCGCATTCGGCTTCAGATCCTCGGCTTTTTGGGCATGGCGGTGGGCCTGGGCATTCTGGCCGCCTCAGGGCTGTTGCCCACCGGCAGTCGCGGCGAGATCGGGCTGGTGCTGGCGGGGTTCCTGGTGTTTAACCTGATGATGAATGCTGGCCCCAACGCCACCACGTTTTTGCTCTCAGGGGAGGTATTTCCGACCGCTATGCGAGCCACAGGGGTAGGATTTGCGGCGGCCTTTGCCAAGGCCGGGGCGGTGGTGGGCACCTTTGTGCTGCCCATTTTGCAAAAGACCTGGGGGGTGCCGCCATTGTTGTTGGCCCTGTCGGGCTGCTGCGTTCTAGCGGCGGTGGTGACGTTTATTTTTCAGATTGAAACCAGCGGCCAGCCCCTAGAAACCGCAGCGGCGGCGGAGATCAAAACGGCCAGCTTGGCCCCTGATTAAACGCTAACCCCGCTTTCCCCAGGGGCTAAACGAGGGGAAGCGGGCGGTGTCAAAAAAATCTTGCCCATTCTCCTCCTTCTCCATTCTCCTCCTTCTCTAACTTCTCTAACTCGGCCTCGTCCCAACTGCCGATTAGCCTGAAATCGTAACAAATTGCCATGCCCGAGTGGTTACAAGGTACGCCAGGAGGCGGGCTTGAACCGCCGACCCGAGGATTGGCAGACCTCCAGGTTATCGGCCAGGGTTTGGTCAAAGGCATGGAGGTCGCAACTAGCCCCACGGCTACCCACCAGGCTGTCCGCCCTAGGACATCACGAATTTGTTATGGAGGTGACTTTAGTGCCGCTATGGCATAGCTTGCTCTGGCAGTACCGGGTTGGCCTTCAAAAGCGTGCGCAGAATGTAGAGCGATAAAAGTGCGGCAAAAAAACACCACACCGAGACGAAGGCATAGCTAAAGATCAGGGAACTCATCAGAGCAGACGCTGCAATTAACATCCCCCAAATTCTGATATCTGCATTGGAGGAGATAAGCAATGGAATAAAAATTATCAGCGCGTAGAGTAGGCGAGTAAACACATTCGGTATGACCTCCCCAATAAATCGGGCCTGATACTCAATGGAGCCCTGCCTGACCGCGACCGATAGCCAGTCATAGTGAATGACCAGGGGCAGGTAGAGCAGCGCTCCAGCCAGTGCCCCTGCCAGCAAAAAGCCGCGACACACCTGCTGAATTCTCTGATTGGGTTCGAGTCGTAGCGCAATGTAAGGGGGCCAAACGAGCCAAAACCAGTGGGAAAAAAAGAAGAAACGCCAATGCACCAAAATGCATGGCGACGGCATTGTTGGCGTGAATGCCCGACCAGATAACCCCCTCAAACCCCTGCTGGATGCCAAAAGCCAGGGGCACAGCAGCAAAGGGTAAATAGGCCGTGTTGGAGAGCGCCACTCTAATGCAATAGACGCCGACCGGAATTAGAACGGCACTGGCGGCAAAGCTAACCGAAGCTGAAAAACACACGGGTTGATCCTCGCCTTATCGCATTTGAGACTGTTCAAATTGTTGACCCACGTAGGTGAGCGAGTCCGTCAGGTGTTTGTGAAAATAGTTCCAGCCAATATCAGGCCCCGACATGCCGTGCCCACCGGGGAAGATATGAAAGACATTGCTAATTCCCATTTGCTCCAAGGTCTGGTGAAAGGTCTGGCTTGAGGTTCGCATATCGGTGTCTAAGCCATTGTCGCCCGCATCCATGTAGATGTGAAGGTGGTGGAGTGAACTGGCTGGCAGCTGTTTGATAAAACTTTCAGGACTGTTTTGGGCACCGCTGCTATCGGTAAAGTAGCCGCTGTGGCTAAAGAGAATGCCGTAGCTGTCTAGATGTCTGAGGCCAATGTTGACGGCCCCCCACCCGCCGGAAGACACTCCGCCCATGGCCCAAAACTGAGGCCCCGGCAGGGTGCGGTAGTGGTCTTTAATCTGCTGTACCAGTTCAGAGCCAATCAGCGTACCGAGCTTACCGTTAGGGCCGTCAAAATATTGCGGATCCCATAGATAGCTGGAGCCTCGGTTGTCGTTGCCATCGGGCATGACCACAATCGCAGAAGGCAGCTGATGGGTGGCGTAGAGTTGCTGCAACACCTGGGCAATGCCGTACTGGTCGGCGTAGGCCCTTAGATCATCGTGCCCCCCGTGAAGCAGCACAATGACGGGATAGCGCTGGTCGGGGTGCTGGTCATAGTCAGGGGGCAAAATCACGCCGTACTGACGGTTTGTGCCCATGGCCTGGCTATAAAAGCGCTCAGTCTGCATCGGCAGCGCCGCGAGGGCTTCACTCTCCGCCGCAGGAATAGAATCAGCACCGACGGAGAGGCGATCGTAGAGGGCTAATCCACCTATGGTTAATAGGATTGCTCCGGCTAAACTAATACCCAATTCCTTGACTTTCATGGCGTTTTTCCCTCCCTAGGGTTGTGGAATCAGCCCGCTTTTGAGAAGGGCTTTTGAGCCAATCTCATAGGCTTAATTTAGGGAGGATGTGTGCCAATTCTGCGGCAGAGCAATGTCAGATGTTCTAAAGAAAAGTGATCAATGTCCCTGTGATCTACAATCACACCGTATCCCCTTCTGGTTTGAGGGGATGACCCTGAAGTATTTCCTTAACCTGCCTTAGCCAATGCTGTTGCTCTTTGAGTATTTCAAGGATGGTGACTACCTCTTCTTCCCGCAAAAGGTTCATCTTGTCATGCAGCAGCTCAATCTCTAGGTCGGCTTTCATAGTGATTTCGTAGCTCACGAGAAAAACCTTGCATAGGTTCAGCAGAATAGAGTCAGCAAAGGGATGACAAAATTGGAGCGGTCCTGGGGTGAACCAGCCAGGTGGGGAAGCACCTGGCCGATAGTCCCAGAACTTTCCAGCCTCCTAGGGGAAACGGTAGCTGTTGCTATCGGGGGCAACAGAGCGGAGCTGCAATCGCACGCCATTGAGATAGCCGCCGTCCTGCGCGGTGTTGGCTGGCACATAGCCGCCCTGAATGGCCGCTGCAACGAGGCTGTGAGCATCGACCTTGTTCTGGGCGTAGGCATTTTCGAACTGTCCGTAGCTCGGGATGCCCTGGGCCTGGAGGCCACCCTCATAGGCCAGGTTGACCAGTTGAAACGGAGTAAGATTTTGGGTTAGCGACACCGTTGTGGTGCCACGAGGTGCAGATGGAGCTGGGGTTTGGGCCTGGGCCACCATAGGGACAGCGGTCACGACCATCAAAGACGCTAAACCTGCCAAAATTTTATCCATGGATGTACCTCTTTGAAGGGATATGAGGTGATGAGGAGCGAACATTTTTGTTATAGGTAAACCGTATGGCAATCCTGTCGCCGTGCCGTGTCATTGGGGTAGCAGGACAGGCCGCCGCCGAGTTGTAACTGACCCGGTGGGTTCCTGATCGCAGGCCGAGGCAACTGCACTGCCTGATTGGCTGACAAAAGCTTTGATCTAGGCTGGTGTTGAGCGAAGCGTAACCCAACATCAGTAACGGTTTTTTGGGATTACGCTAAAGCTAACTCACCTACGGCAGCATAAAGGTCGTGGGGTTTTGTCAGTTAACCAGCCTCGCTGCTTTCAGCGGCAAGTTCCCAATCTTCAAGCTGTAAACCATCTACGCGATCGAACTCTCGCGTGTTGTGGGTGACTAAAGTTAGATTGTTTACCTGGGCGATCGCGGCTATTTGCAGGTCATAGGGGCCAATAGGAGTTCCTAGATTGGCAAGATTTGCTCGAATTCTACCAGCCGCCAAAGCCGCCCCATCGTCAAAGAGGAGCGAAGTAAATTTCCCTAAAAACAGCTGTTGCCGCTCTAGCGTTTGGGCTGGATTTTTGCTGCGCAGGGCACCGTAAAAAAGCTCAGCTTTAACTACTGAGCAAATAGCCATAGCGTCAGTTGGTGTAGACAGTAGGCGATCGCGCACTAAAGTCGAGCGCCCATTCAAAAACATGACGCATACGTTGGTATCGAGTAAGTAGAGCATGCCTAATCGAAAGCTCCGGTCAGCTCATCATCCAGGACAACCGAAATGCCCTGTCCATCAGTCACAATTGGGTCATCAGCGCAGATGCCGTATAGCGCTGATAAGGACGTTTCTACAGGAGTTAAAGCCTGTACGGGTTGATATATCACCATCACGTCTAAATCTCGGTCGGCCAACCCGACAGGCAAATCGAGGCGCAGAATGCCATCTTGCCCAACGTGCTGCCGCACTTTAATACTTTCCATAAGGATCATCTCCCTTGCTGTATTTTTTACCCTGGTCTGGGTTTAATTGGCTGTTCTTCTTTCCCGTCAGCCCAGGCTGAGTCTGCTCCACACTCCCCAGGCAAAGTGGCTCGCTACTGCAACACTGACTCTAGCTGGTGCTGCTCCCAGAGGTTGCGGTAGAGGCCAGGCTGCTGCACCAGATCGCGGTGGCAGCCCTGCTGCACAATGCGGCCCTGGTCCATCACAAAAATGCGATCGGCGGTGGCGGCGGCGGACATTTGGTGGGAGATAAACAGCACCGTTTTTTGCTGGGTGCCCTCCGAGAGGGCGTTGAGAATGGCCGTGGCGGTGCGGTTATCGACGCTGGAGAGGGCGTCGTCGAGCACCAGAATGGGGGCATCGACCACCAGGGCGCGGGCCAGGGCGGTGCGCTGCCGCTGGCCCCCGGAGAGGGTGATGCCGCGCTCGCCGACGATGGTGTCGTAGTGCTGGGGAAAATTCTGAATTTCTTCGTCCATTTGGGCCTGTTTGGCGGCGTACTGCACCTCCGGAAACTCCAGCAGCGGCTCGCCGTAGCGGATGTTGTTGTTGATGGTGGTGCTGAACAGGAAGCTGTCCTGGGGTACGTAGGCGATCGCCCGCCGCAGATCGCCCAGGGGCAGCTCGGTGACATCGTAGCCATCGAGGTACAGCTGGCCGGGGCCGATGTCGAGCAGGCGGGGCAGGGCGTTGGCCAGGGTCGACTTGCCCGAGCCAATGGGGCCGACAATGGCAATGCGCTCGCCCGGCAAAATCTTGAAGCTCACCTCGTCGAGGGCGGGGGTTTTGCTGTCGGGGTAGGCGTAGTTGAGGTGGCGGGCCTCTAGGGTGCCCTGCACCTGCTCCAGGGGCAAGGGAATGGCGGAGGGGGCGGTTTGCACCTCGGGTTCGGCATCGAGAATTTCTTCGACCCGGTTGATGCTGACCTCGCCGCGCTGGTAGGCGGTGATGGTAAAGCCCAGCAGCGCGGTGGGAAACACCAGCCGCTCCACGTAGAGCAGCAGGGCGACAAAATCGCCCACCGTCAGCGCGCCGTTGGCGATCGCCCCGGCCCCGGTGGCCAAAATCACCAGCAGGCTGATGCTGGCCAGCCCCCCCAGCAGCGGGAACAACGTGTTGCGGGTGCGGGCCAGGGTGAGGTTGGCGTCGAGCAGATTGGTGTTGAGGCGGTTAAAGGCGCGGCGCTCGTTGTCTTCCTGGGCGTAGATTTTAATCAGCGAAATGCCGCTCATATCCTCCTGGATCAGGTCGCTGAGGTCTGAGATTCGCTCCTGCACCGTGAGCTGCTGCACCCGCAGGCGGTTGCTGAAGGACTGCACCAGCACCAGCATCAGCGGGTAGACCAGCAGCGAAATCACCGTCAGCCGCACGCTGATGGAGAGCATGACCGGCACCGTCAGGGCGTAGGCAAACAGGGTGTTGGCCAGGCTCAAAATGGCAAACCCCAGCAGGCGGCGAATGTTGTCGACATCGCTGGTGGCGCGGCTGATCAGCTCTCCGGCGGTGTTGCGGCCAAAGTAGGCGGGCTCCAGGCGCAGCAGGTGCTCAAAGATGCGCTGCTTGAGGTCAAACTCCACCTGGCGGCCCACCCCAAACAGGGTAATGCGCGACACCATGCGAATTACCCACATCACCGAGGCCAAAATTAGCACCATCAGGGCGTAGTACATTACCCGGTTAAAGCTGAAGGTGACCTGTAATTCGTCGATGCCGTTGCGAATTAGCAGGGGAATCCACACGCCGACCAGGTTGACGATAAACAGTGCAGCAACCCCCAGGGCAGCCTTTTGCCAGTGGGGGCGGAGGTAGGTGCCCAGTTTTTGTAGCTGCGATCGCGCCATAGAATCTGCCCTAATTGCCCCCCTATCCTAGACGAATTTGAGGGGCTGCATCGGCGATCGCTCTGGCGATCGCCGATGCGAGTACCAGAGCTACGGAAGCGTCTCGACCACCTGCTCCCACTGCATGCTGACGGGGGGGAGCCAGCCCTGAAGGTAGTAGTATATCGAGCCCAGCAGCTCGCTCCAGTAGCGCGTAGTCAACACCAGCGCATTGACGTCAGGAACCAGATCGGCCAGGCGGGCCAGGGTGTCGCGATCGCTCAAGCCGATGGTGCTGTAAAGCTCAGTCGGAGCCGCCACCACCTGAATGCCCACATTCTCAAAGGCCAGGGCAGCGCGGCGCATGGTCAGCGCCGGGGCCACCAGCACGATGCGGTTGGCGTCGCGATTGCTGCGAGCCGTATCAAAGGGACCACTGCGAACCGGCTCGGTAAACAACCCCTGCGTCGTCAAAAAATCCCGCTGATTGAGCACCGCCGCGCGAATATTGGTGCCCGTGTTCTCGATGCGAATGCTCTCGCCGGGTATGCCTCGGCTCACCAACTGCTGGCGAATGGCCTGCCGGAGCGGCTCCTGCTCCTCCGCTGTGCCAAACCGTGGTCCGGCGGTAACCGTTACAAACGGGCGGGCCAGGCTAATTCGGTTATACACATCGGCGGCGCTGTTGAGCCGGGCCACCAGCACCGGACTGAGTTCGTTATTGGCGTCAATGCGGCTGTTGAGGGCGTTGGTGAGGCGGTAGGCATCGGCGTTTTCAGCAATCACCACCAGCGAGACCGCCCGGTCGACCGGCACCTGATCGACGGCGGGGCAAATGTCGCTACACAGGCGCTGCTGGCTGGCATAGGCCCGCTGTACCGCACTTTCTGAATGGTTGACCAGCGCCCGCGCCACCAGGGGCATACTGGCAAAAACCAAAATCAGCAGCGCTACGGTGACCATTTTTGAGCCTTGTTTTTTAAAGTTCTCGCTAAAGGAGAACATCAGCAGCACAATCGCCCCGCCCAGGGGGGTTAGCGGAAACGACAAAAACTGCCCAAACACCCCGATTGTGCTGTCTTCAGGGAACAAAAACGATACGGCAACCAGGGCCAAAAGCATGGCCCCGCCAAACCAGGTGAGAAAGTTGACCGGAATAAACTTCCGCAGAATCCACCACAAAAAATAGCCGAGGCCAAGCCACAGCAGCAGGCGGGTCAGTAGGTTGAGAACATCCATGGTCGGGTCTGCACTGGAAAGTCGAGCGCTGTCAGGGAGGGGCGAAAACCGCGCCGTGGGGCCTCGGCCCGCAGGAACTCTCTGCAAAGCATACTTCAGTAGCGAAAACTCGGCGTAGCTGCGGCCCCAATCGCCTCAATTTCTTCCTTGAGAGTGCGGCAGCACGGTATGGCCCGGCTGACTGACCAAACCCTTGAAACCCTTATGCTGCGGTAGGTTGGGTGAAGCTCCAGCGGAACCCAAAACCAGTAACGGTTTTGTTGGGTTTTTTCCTCTGGAAACGCTACGCGAACGCTGCGCTCAACGCCAACCTACAGCCGTTCCCGCAGGGCTCTTTTGCTGCCATGGGCGGGCGGGGTTTCGTTCTGTGTTAAAAGGAATGGGTAGCAATAATCACTGGCGATGAAATCCCTCGGCATTCCCCGGCCCATGTCTCTAAAACGGCCCGATGGCTGGACGGTTGGCGTGGCGCTGATCGCCCTGGTGATGCTGCTGCCGTTGGCAATCATTCTCGCCAGCCTGTTGACCAACTCCAGCGATGCCTGGGGGCACCTGGCGGCCACGGTGCTGCCGGAGTACCTGCGCAACTCGCTGATGCTGATGGTGGGGGTGGGGGCGGGGGTGCTGGCGATCGGCATCAGCACCGCCTGGCTGGTGAGCGCCTGCCAGTTTTGGGGGCGGCACTGGTTTGAGTGGCTGCTGCTGCTGCCCCTGGCGGCCCCGGCCTACATCCTCGCCTACGTCTATACCGACACGCTGGAGTACTTTGGCCCGGTGCAGACGGCCCTGCGCGGTCTGTTTGGCTGGCAGCGAGCCACCGACTACTGGTTTCCCAATATTCGCTCGGTGGGCGGCGCGATTTTGCTGTTTAGCCTGACCCTGTACCCCTACGTGTACCTGCTGGCGCGGGTGGCGTTTTTGGAGCAGTCTACCGCCACCCTGGAGGCCAGCCGCTCCCTGGGCTGTGGCCCCTGGCGCAGCTTCCGCTCGGTGGCGCTGCCCCTGGCCCGACCCGCGATCGCCGCCGGCACCGCCCTGGCCCTGATGGAAACTCTCAACGACTTTGGCACGGTGGCCTACTTCAGCGTGGGAACCTTTACCACGGGCATCTACCGCACCTGGTTTGGCATGGGCGATCGCCCGGCGGCGGTGCAGCTCTCGGCGGTGCTGCTGCTGTTTATCTTTGCCCTGGTGGTGCTGGAGCAAAGGTCGCGGCGGCAGGCCCGCTACTACCAGGGCATGGGGCGATCGGTGTCACAGTCGCGCTATCGTCTCACCGGGCTGCGGGCGATCGGGGCCTGGCTGGCCTGCGCTGTGCCCGTGCTGCTTGGGCTGCTAATTCCCACCGGGCTGCTGCTGGCGATGACGATTCGCAACGCCGGGGCCACCCTCAACGGCGACTTTGTGGTGCTGGGCCTCAACAGTCTGGTGCTGGCGGTGCTGGCGGCCCTGCTGGCGGTGGTGCTGGCGCTGGTAATGGCCTACGGTCTGCGGCTCAACGGCACCCCCTTTCTAAAGCTGGCGGTGCAGGGGGCCAACCTGGGCTACGCCGTACCGGGGGCGGTGATCGCGGTGGGCACGCTGATTCCGCTGGCGGGGTTTGACAATGCGATCGATAGCTGGATGCGCCAGACCTTTGGCGTCTCCACCGGGCTGCTGCTCAGCGGCACGATCATTGCGCTGCTGTTTGCCTACCTGGTGCGGTTTTTGGCGGTCAGCTTTGGGGCGGTGGAGGCAGGCCTGGGCAAGATCAAGCCCTCCCTGGATGATGCCGCCCGCAGCCTGGGCCAGAGCCCCAGCCAAACCCTGCTACAAGTCCACCGCCCACTCCTCGGCAGCAGCCTGCTGACGGCGATCATGCTGGTGTTTGTAGACGTGATGAAAGAACTGCCCGCGACGCTGATCATTCGCCCGTTTAACTTCGACACCCTGGCGGTGCGGGTCTACCAGTACGCCGCCGACGAGCGGCTGATCGAGGCCTCGGCCCCGGCCCTGGCGATCATTCTAGTGGGGCTGCTGCCGGTGCTGTGGCTGAGCAAGCAGATTGCCAGCGAGGGGAAGTAGCTTTAAGGTCAGAACTGTCCACTTTTTTGAGTCAAGCTCAAGGCAACCGGTCGCCGCTTTGTACTTCAGCCAAAAGTCGATGGTGTTACGGGGTGTTACGGCTGATTTGAAACAGCGCACTGGCTTCACGCTTCTTCAATCCATCGAGTTCGATGGCATCGATCACCTTCTGACGCAAATCAAGGCTGTAGGGTTTGGCCATGTCACTCACACACCATGAGACTCTCGCGTTTAGTCTACGTCCTAATCACCTTGGCCATAGCTATAAGTCGTGATCAAGTTTAGCCAACCGCAGACTGATTCTGCTGAGTTCTGCCAGCGCACCACCCAATCTATATGGCAACTGTTAGCCCATGTTTATGAGCAATCTCGATTCGCTGATGGACATGAAAATTTAGTTAACGACGAACAGCAACTCGCCACAAACTGTATGCATTTTCGAAAAACGATTCGACTTGATAAACGTCATCGAAAGTACGATTCTTTGGAATAACGTGTGCAGCATGCTGCGAAATATAAATAAAAATATAGTTTCGGTTTTGTGAGACTTTTGCGATGCCTTCCCAGGTATGCTCAGTGCGGTTGAACTTTGTCTCTTCAACTATTCCTGCCTCAGAAACCAACATTTTATGTTCTGTTATACCACCTTTCTTAAGCTTTGGCAGGAAGCATATCGCTAAGAATAAGAACTCAGCGAAAGCCAAAAACATCAAACAAGAAGCTGCATATAGAAGTGTTGAAGCAATAAAGACAAAGATTGAGTCTTCGCCTGGTGACCAAGTTCTATAACTGTCGTACACAATAAGCGAAATGAAAAACAATATGAAAATTCTCATGCTTGTCATTCTTGGAATGTGATAGACATGAAAAGACATAACATCAAAAAAACTATTTTTATATGTAATTTCCACTGGGCACTTCTCCCCCTTCTATTTAAATCGGGCATGGTTCAAGCTAGGTATGCCGCTATTTGTATGCCCAAAATTCTCTATGTACTAACTGAGAATGAACCTCTTAAAACGTCATCGGCGCGATCGGTTCAATATCGGGGTCGTGGCCGCCCACCTGGCTGGTGCGCAGTACCCAGGCCGAAGCCCCGTACTTGAGAAACTTGTGCACCACGGTGTCGCTAGCCTTGCGGGGAAACACCGTGCGCCAGCTGCCCAGCCCCATAACCAGGTTGCGCAGCGGCTCGTCTTCGATGGAGCTGCCGAGGTTGAACTCGTTTTTTTCCCAGGCCGGTCGCAGGCCCCCCAGCGGCTGCAAAACCCCTTTGAGATCTTGGCCAAAGACCGCGAGCTGCTGCAGTGCCGCCGACTGATCGGGGTGCGCCTGGTTCCAGGCAATGAGGGCATCGGCATGGCGGTTGAGGCTGTCGGCGGTGCTTTGCAGGCTGGCAAACAGCGCCTGGTTTGAGTCCTGGGAGCAGTTGTTGGAGGGGCCGACAAAGGTGCCGCCAGTGCCGTCGCCAATGCGGTAGCGGGCGGTCATGGCCTGCAGGTGGGCCTCCATGCGGGAGAGGGGAGACCTGCGCTCATCGTCAAAGTGGTAGTAGCGATTGAAGGCGTCGAGCTTGACGAGAATATCGCAGCTGGGCCGAGTGCCCAGCCAGCCCCGCTGGCGATCGCCCTGATACCTCGACCAGTGCAGCGTGCCCGCAATCAGCCCGTCGATGTTGTGGGCGTAGACCTGGTAGTAGCGGATCTCAAAGCGGCGTTCGTCGGCCAGGGGGTCGTGCACCACCTCGGCCCGTCCGTAGGCAAAGTGGCCAAAGAAAATCGGGCTAAAGGCGGCGGGTTCCTTTTTGTTGCCGCCGATGCCGCCGTAGTTGTGGAGAATTAGGGCGCGATCGCCCACCTGCCACTCGTCAATGGCCTCCGCGATCGCCTCCGGACGACCGTTATCCCGCGCGGTGCACAATACTGAGCCGATCTTCCCTTTTTGGGCCGCCACCTCAGCCCAGGCTTCCCTGCGAATGTAGCGGTAGGCGGCCTTGGCCCCGCCAAACACCACCCGCTGGGGCTGGAGACGAAACAGCGCCCTGGGGCCAAGGGCCTGCACCACAAACATGCCGCTGGCATTGGGCGCCCCGTAGATGTACCAGCCCGACTCGTTGTAGGGCGATTTTTCAAGATCCTGCGTCGTCGAGGGGTCGCTGCCGTAGGCCGCCATCGTGGCCACCGGGGGCAGGCTCACCACCGCTTCAGCCCCGTCAAAGGCGCGGCTGGTCCGGTTAAAGTGCCGCACCCGCCACTGGTCTGCCGGCATTGGCGCCCCAAACTGCACCAGGCCGTAGTAGCGCCCGGTCACCTCCATCGGCTGGGCGTCGATCAGGAGCATTACCCGATCTCTATCGAGCACCACCCGGGGATTTTCAACCGCCACAATCATGTCGTCCCCAGGCAGCGACCCGGCCAGGGACTCCAGCGGGTCAACCCGCAGCCAGTGGTTTAGCCGCACCGGATTGATCACGCCGCCAACGCGACTGGCGTGCTCGGCATCGGCGCTAAAGTGCACATCGTGGGTAACCGCCTGCACCAGCTTTTGGGTCAGCGGAGCATCGGACCAGCGCAGCTTGACCACCTGCCCCACCAGGCCTCTGTGGCCGTCTGGCGCATGGTGTATTTCGTAGAAGACGCCGCCAAAGCGATCGCCCTTGGCGGGCAAAATCAGCCGCCCAATCCAGTCGGCAATGGGGACGTAGAGGGCGGGATCGGGCCGCAGGTCGAGGGGGTAGCTCTGGTACTGCACCAGGGGGTTGGCGCAAAAAATATCGTAGTTGTTGGCGGGGCTGCCGCGCTCTAGCCCCGTCTCCAAAACTTCGCCGCGCAGAATGGCGTTGATCGTGTCGATGGTCTGCCCCAGGGAGCTGCGGCCGTCGGGCAGCACTAGCTTGGGGTCGAGAATACCGCCCGGCACCTGGTGCCCCACCGGCCCCATGGAAATAAAGCTAATCTTGCCCCGCCGCTTGGCCCGGTTCCAGTAGGACAGCGGAAACAGCTTCCAGCGACCGGGAAAAATCTTCGTCCCCAGCTTCTCTACCGCATCTTTTTCGCCCGCCATGTGGTACAGGTGCTCAAGCTTGAGAAGATTGATATTGGCGCTGATCACCCCGCCCAGCGAAATCACGTCGATGGGGGCACCGATGGCCCGCTTCAGGTAGGGGGCACTGGCGCAGGACATCTGCCCACCGCCGCTGTAGCCCACCAGCGTCACCGGAGTGCCGCTGCCCATCTGGTAGCCGTTTTTGACCAGCCCGTTAAACACCACCTGGGCAATGCCCTGGTTGTAGAGCGGCCCGTAGCGCTTGTCGGCAGACACGCCCACAATCAGCACGTTGCGAATGTTCACCAGCAGCCCCAGCACGCTCATGGGGTTGGCAAACCGCAGTTTGTCGGCATAGCGCCACAGAAACGACAGGGGCCGATCTTCATTGAGGGGGGCATTCATCACCGAGTAGGGCATGATGCCGCGAATCAGCGCCACATCTTTGGGCAGGGTAGGGGCCAGGGTGTCGAGAAATTCTTCGATGTCGGGCAGGTATTCAAAGCTGGAGATGCCAATGCCGTCGAGGTAGACCACGTAGCGGCTGACCGGTCCGGCGTCGGCCCTAGGCTCGGCCAGCTCCCCGGCGTTGACGGTGGTATTGACGTCATCGTCATACCAACCCGCCCACCAGCCCAGGGTTTCGAGCGGGGCCAGCAGCCCGGCTACCACCAGGGCGACTACGCCAATCCAGACAAAATTCAGCACCAGCTGCACCAGGGTGGGCAGGCTACCCACCCAGCTAAACCACCACTCGCGAATGGGGCGCAGCAGCACCAGCACGACCACCGTCAGCACCGCCATGGCAAGCAGCCCCAGCAGTGCTTTAAATGAATTGCTCCCGTCTGCGGTTGGCCCAGCGTCTACAGAAATGACCGATTCCCCGGCTCCGGCCATCGCCAGAACCGTTGGCTCGCCGGTCACGGCGGCCACCACGTCGCCCTGGTTCAGGGCGGTAATGCGCTGGTTAAATTCTTCCTGCCAGCGGGTTGAGGTTTGGGCCAGGCCAGCCTGAAACGATTCGGTCAGATCGCGGCGGTTGGTGACGAGATCCACCCCAGCGGCCCGGTTGGCAATGCGCTTGCCCAGGCTGGCAATGGGCCGACCGACGGTGTTCTGCAACAGTTGCAGCAAAATCCAGCCCAGGACGACGTATCTAAAGGCGCTGCCGATGCCCAGATGGGCGATCGCCCCAAACCCCACCACCATGGCCAGCAAATGCCACACGGACAGCAGGTTGAGAATTGGCACTCCCAGGTAGGGCATGGCCCCCAAAAAGCTAAACAGCAGGGGCGCATAGGCCAACCCCAGCACCGTCACCAGCTGCCCCAAAAGCATGTTCTGTGACCAGGGGGTCAGGGTGACCAGCCAGGTACTCAGCACCAGCGCCAAAAAGCCAAAGGCAAACAGCACCGCGTTAATGCCCAGGCTGAGCACAAACCGGGCAGGCCGCACCTGGTTGATGAAAAGAATAATGCTCTGACCAATACCCTGGGATAGCCCCGCCAGCAGCACCACCACCAGCGCCAGCTTCTGCCCAGCCGGTATTGTGGTGGCAATGCGAAAGGCCTCGGCGTTGAGGGCAAAGACGTAACCCAGCACTTCCCAGAAGCGATCTAGCATTGGCCCACTCTCAACAATGTGCCGAGATTTTACTCTAAGGCTGGGGCCAAAACCGCCACTGTTAGGTTAAATGAAGGATATTGGCGGCGATTGTGCAACGGATGCTCGCTGGGGGCCAACTTCCCAACGCTGCGCGAGTTGCAGCGCCGTCTGATGCCCGTCGCAGGGTGGGCAATGCCCGCCACTTGGGCCGGAGCTAGCAGGGCGACGGCGGTCAGATACCAGCGGGCAGCCTATGTTGGTAGCCCCAAAGTTGGGTGGCAGCGGCAGGGACTCTGCTCCCTGGTTGACTGACACAACTACTGGTGTTGGGTTTTCCCCTCTAGAAACGCTAGCCCCAAAGGGGCGGCTTCGCCAGCGCGAACGCTCCGCTCAACACCAACCTGCCTCAGAACTTTTGTCTGGCAACAGCTTAAATGCGCCTAAAGCTAAACCGCTTTAGGTAACCAGGCAGCCTGGTCTGGCTGGGGTATCCCTAGCTGGCTGGGCATGCTCTGGCGAAAGGATTGGTAGTAGTCTTTGTGGGCCTCGCTGTGCAGGGTGCGCAGCATCGCGATCGGGTCATCGTGGTGGTCGACCCGCAGATCGAGGTGAGGGTAGGGGGTTTTATCCATCACGTAGAGGGCGGCGGACTGGCGACCGCGCTTGTCGCCCCCGGCGGCTTCACCCGCTTCCAGGGCCAGCAGCAGGCGATCGCTCAAACCCATCCCCTCACCCTGATGAAACGCTGCGGCCATCGCCTCCAGCACCTCTGCTCCAGTCAGCATATTCCCCGCCACCGAGACATTGGCAAAGGTGCGGTGCCCCGCCCAACCTGTGCAGTCGCGGCCCGTCCAGGCAGCGGTGTGGCCGGTGTGATCGACTAAATGCACCTGGCGCCGATCGCGATCGCCATCGTTCTCCAGCAGCCATCCCAGCACCACCTCTGCAGAGGCCTCGCTGAAGGGGCTTTCGGTGGCCTGACGCCGCTCCAGCAGCTCTAGTCCCCAGATTCCGAGCAGCGGGTTGGTCTGGGCCTGGGTGGCGATCGCCCCTACCCCCGCCCGCGCGTGGGGCACCAGCGCCCCCACCGCCAGGTGCTTAGTGGCCACCGCCACCCCGGTCATGCCCGTCTGTGGATCCCACGCAACAATAGAAAAGGTCATAGAAACGCTGGATTTATAATAGGTGTATGCAGTACACAGAGCTACGGCAATTGTTAACGAATTCTAAACTAAAGACTGTGGCGAATCATACGATTTTGGATTGGCGATTTTAGATTGAGATGCGATCAATTTACTGTGGGCTAGCTGTTGAGCAGTCAGCCTAGCCTGGTTGACTGACAAAACCCTTGAAGCCCTTAGACTGCCGTAGGTTGGGTTAGCGTTAGCGTAACCCAACAAAACCGTTACTGGAGTTGGGTTTTTTCCTCTGGGAACGCTACGCGAACGCTTCGCTCAACACCAACCTACATCAGAACTTTTGTCAGTCTAAAATTCCCCAAACCCTTGAGTTTTGCTAAAAAAAGTCCCGCTGCGGGTTCCTCGGCTTTTAGGATGACCAATTAACCCGGAGGACAATCACTATGTGCGGTATTGGCGGCGTCATGTACGCAGACCCGGCCCATCCTGTGGATCCACAGATTTTGGTGGGCATGGCGGCCATTCAGCACCACCGGGGGCCAGACGGCTTTGGCTACGACATTGTCGAGGGGCGCGGGGTCGGCTTTACCCACGCCCGTCTGTCGATTATTGATCTAAATCCCGAGCGGGGGCGGCAGCCCTTTCGCTCGGAAGATGGCCAGTTTTTGATCGCCCACAACGGCGAGTTTTACGACTACAAGCGGCTGCGGGCCGACCTCACCTCGCGGGGCTACACCTTTCGCACCAAGAGCGATACCGAGCTGATGCTGCACCTGAGCGATCGCTTTGGCCTCGACGGCGCGCTGCCCCACCTGCGCGGCGAGTTTGCCTTTGCGGTCTACGAGCAGCAGCTCGATCGGCTGACCCTGGTGCGCGATCGCTTTGGCGTCAAGCCCCTGTTCTACAGCCTCACTCCTGAGGGGATCGTGTTTGGCTCCGAGATCAAGGTGGTGATGGCCCACCCGGCGGTGCAGCGCAAATTTTCCTCCCAGGGGCTGTTTCACCAGCTGATGCAGACCATGGTGCCCGGCTCTACCGCCTTCGAGGGAGTCTTCACCGTGGAGCCGGGGCAAAAAGTGGTGGTGCAGCGTCAGGGCGACCAGCTCACCCTGCACAAAGAGCAGTACTGGGATCTGGATTTTCCGCTGCTGGGCACCCGGCCCCAGCGCACCGACGAAGACTATATGGAGGAGCTGCGGCAGCGGTTTGTGGAGGCGATTCAGCTGCGGTTGGAGGCCGATGTGCCCGTGGCCTGCTACCTGTCGGGGGGCATCGACTCCTGCACCATCCTCGGGGTAGCGGCTGCCTGCCAGCAGTCGCCCGTGAAAGCCTTCACCATTGGCTTTGACGACAGCGACTACGACGAAACCGCGATCGCCCGCGAGATGGCCGCCGCCGTGGGGGCCGACCAGGATATTCTCACCGTCGATGGCACCCAGCTCTACGACCACTTTGCCCGCACCCTCTGGCACACCGAGCGCAGCATCTACAACACCTTTACCGTGGCCAAGCTGTTGATGAGTGAGCACGTTAACGAGGCGGGCTACAAGGTGGTGGTCACGGGCGAAGGCTCCGACGAGCTATTTGCGGGCTACCCGCAGCTGCGGCTGGACATGATTCGCCACGGCATGGCCCACGCCACCCCCGAGGAACGGGCCGACCTGGAAGCCTGGCTGGCGGAGAGCAATAAACTCTTTAAGGGCAACCTGCTGGCTGAAGAACCGTTGGAAGATGAGGCCCTGAATGAGGTGGTGGGCTTCACGCCCAGCTGCTTGCAGTCGTGGCTGAGTTTGGCCGACCAGGTGCCCGAGCTGCTGCACCCCGACCATCGCGCTGCCCTGGAAAATTACTCACCGGGGGCCGCGATCGCCGCCGCCCTGGATGACAAGCAGCTGCGCGATCGCCACCCCCTCGACAAAGCCCAGTACGTGTGGATCAAAACCCAGTTTGAGTCGCAGGTGCTGGGCTGGGCGGGCGATCGCGTCGATATGGCCAACTCCCTAGAAGCGCGGCCCGCCTTTCTCGACCATCCCCTGGTGGAGTTTGCCGTCACCCTGCCCCCCAGCCTGCGCTTTCGCGGCTACCAGGACAAATTCATTCTGCGCGAAACCATGCGCGAGCTGCTGCCCGAAACCCTCTACAAGCGGCAAAAATTTGCCTTTATGGCGCCGCCCTCCCACACCGATGTGGTCAAGCAGCAGGCGATGAAGGCCCTGGCCGACAACTACCTCAGCCGCACTGCCATTGAGGTCGCCGCCCTGCTCGACTACGACGCCGTGCAAACCCTGCTGCACCGCCACCGGGATGAGGCCACCCCCGTCGCCGAGCGGGTCCAGCTCGATGCCGTGATCAATCACCTGCTCAGCGTCCAGATTCTCCACCAGCACTTCGTCGCCCAGGATGTGCCAGAGCTGGCCCAGCAACAGGCCAGGGATCTGGGCTGGGCCAGCCAGCTCAATGCCGCTAGGGTGTCCTAGAGCATCGGCACAGTATCTGAAAATAGACATCCCTGTGCCCTAGCTCCCCCTGGGCAACCTGGTTTTACGGCTCTGCCGCTCATTTTGGGACGCAGGGTTGGCCAGTTGACAGGCTGTCTTTTGACAGCCTTTGGCCATCCGACTACTGTGGCATCGCAGCAGTCGTCACAGGTATTGAAAGCGCTAAAGCATGGCTTCATCTCCTCAAAAAATCAGGCGGGTCTCCATCGGCATCGGTGCCCATGGCTATCTGGCAATTGGCATTTCGGCACACGGTGTCGTTGCCATTGGCGTTGCGTCCCACGGCATTATTTCGATTGGTGTAGTGTCCATGGGCGTTTTTTCCTTTGGCCTTGTGTCTATGGGCTTGCTCAGCTCGGGATTGGTGGCCATGGGTCTCGCCAGTTTTGGCAAGCAAACCATGGGGCTTCACCAAATCCATAACATGCAGCCCGGTTCTTCCCCATCGATGCCTGGGATGGAAATGCCGCCAGAGCAGAAATAGTCGCCCCATAGCCAAAGCCAGAACTGAGAATTTCTAAAGCTATTTCCCAGGGTCGTCCGGCTATGGGGCCTAAAGGATAGTTGTATCTGAGCGGCACAGGTTGGACAAATTGTTGGCTTTTTCACCGGAGATCGCTTGCCAGAGGCTGCTTGCTTCAGTGCGAAGAAATATTGAGGTATCCCTGGTTACACCAGTTCTCCTGGGCACCTTGGGTGGGAACCCATCGAGATAGCGCGATCGCGCCCTTATCTGCCATGAATAACGCCTTACTCACTTCCATCCGCGATGCCGATGGTCGCTACCTGAGCGATGCTGAACTGCGCCCCTTTGACCAGATGATGGAAGGGTTTCAAACCCGCGTCAGCCTCTACAACCACGTGAGAGACAATGGCAAAGAGCTGGTGCTCAACGCCCTGCGCCGGCTGATGCAAACCCCCCACCGCCAGGTTGTGCAAGAGCATGCTCAGCAGTGCCAGCGCGACATGCTGTACACTCTGGAGCACGTCTCTAAGGGCATTCTGCTCTACGACGAAGACGGCTTTATGGAAGAATATCTGGTCTGGATGCAGAACATCATTCGCTCCTTTAACCGCCAGAGCGCCTGCGTGGTCGCCTACAAAATGCTCAAGGAAGAAGTGCGCACCACCATGCCCGGTGACCAGAGCAACCTCATGCTGATGTACCTGGACAAGCTCACTGAGGCCCTGGATACTGGCATTTAGCGTAGACAGGCTGGATCAGCCGTGACCCAGCGGCTGACAGCTAAAACCAGCTCTGGCTGCATGGCCTTGGTAACAATTTTTTGCCAAAACTCACCCGATTCCGCAGATACCCGGTTTGAACTTAGACTAGGGGCAGGTTCATAATGCTAGTTCCTGCCAGAGTAGTTCACCCATGGGAAAGTCTCGTCTCAGTCCTCGACAGCGCTCCTACGAAGCCGATCTAATCAATCGTCTGTCGGATAATCAGCAGCTCAATCAGGCTCAGCAGCGCATCAGCGGCCTCACCGACAAAGACCGCGACCTGGTGTCTGAGCGCCTCAGCGGTCGTACCCGAGGGCGGCTGCAGCAGAATTATTAGGCTGAGGCTACTCTAGTGGGACTGTTCTAGACAGATGGCGCTGTGCCAGCGCAAATCCGAAAACATACCCTAGGGGATGGCTGCGGTTTAGACAGACTCATCCCTCAGTTTCGCAGCTCCAGAACGATAAGTCCTATAGTTTGGCGTGGCTACCGTCGCAGAACGGAGCATTCTCGGTGTGCTTACAGGCGCAGAGAGCCACCTGCTGTTTTTCCTCCAGGGTAAATTTCATGGGGGTGAATTCAGTGCCTGCGTGGGCACCGTTGCAAAAGGGTTGATTGCTCGACTGGCCGCAGGTACACCAGAAGTAGTCCCCTGCCTCCAGCTCCATTACCATGGGCCTGGTATCGGCAATTACAGGCTCAGCCATAGTTTTTCCTCTTTGTAAATCAGGTTTTTTCACGAACATCTCGCTGCGGCAGAAAGGTTTTTCCTGCCGCAGCAAACTGGTTAGGCGGCCATGTCAAACACCAGCACCTCAGTCTCCTGGGCGGCCCCCGCCAGGCTGAGGGTGTCCAGGTCGCTAACGGCGGCACCATCGCCAGCGGTGAGAGCCTGGCCGTTGAGGTCAACGGCCCCCCGCACCACCTGCACCCAGGCCACTCGACCGGGGGTAAGGGTGTGCTCCACCGCGTCGCCATCGGCCAGGGTGGTGGCGTACAAGCTCACATCTTGGTGAATAGTGACAGAGCCATTGCGGCCATCGCGGGAACCCACCAGGCGCAGCTGGCCCTGCTTGGCTTCCGGCGCAATGGAAATTTGCTCATAGCCGGGGTCAATGCCCTCCGTCTCAGGCAAAATCCAAATTTGCAGGAAGTGCACTGGCTCGGTGTCAGAGGCGTTGAATTCGCTGTGGCGAATACCTGTGCCCGCCGACATGCGCTGCACATCCCCAGGGCGAATGACAGAGCCAGTGCCAATGCTGTCTTTATGCTCCAGCGCCCCATCGAGCACGTAGGTAATGATCTCCATGTCGCGGTGGCCGTGGGTGCCAAAGCCCTGGCTGGGGGTAACTTTGTCTTCGTTGATGACCCGCAGGCTGGCAAAACCCATGTGGCGAGGATCGTAGTAGTTGCCAAAGGAGAATGTGTGGCGAGAATCGAGCCAGCCAAAGTTGGCGGCACCGCGTTCACTAGCAGGACGAACCGTAATCATTAGAGACACCTCCTATTAGCGTCAATGGATTGGAAACATCCGAATAAATTAAAGATATACTGAATCTAATTAATTGACAATACTCAATTTAATTGACCCACTGTCGCCTAATATTGGACAATAGCTCCTCACCCTCCCTTCGACTCCCCCCATCCACGCTCCTACGCTCCCCCCCCATCCCCCACGCCCCCACGCCCCCACGCCCCACTCCACCCAGAAACCACCCCCCATCCCCGCCCCGCCCTATGGACAAACTCGAAAGCATGCGCGCCTTCACCCAGGTTGTCGAAGCCGGGGGCTTTGCCGCCGCCGCCCGCCGGATGGATCTGTCGCGATCGGCGGTGAACAAGCTGGTGATGAACCTGGAGGAGCACCTGCAAACCCAGCTGCTGCACCGCACCACCCGCAAAGTCTCGCCCACGGACGCCGGGCGGGCCTACTACGATCGCTGCCTCACCATCCTCGCCGACCTGGAAGAGGCTGAGTTGTCTCTGACGCGGCTCCAGCAAGAGCCGCGCGGCAGCCTGCGCATCAATGCGCCGATGACCTTTGGCACGCTGCACCTGGCTCCGCTGGTGGTGGAGTTTATGGCCCAGTACCCCGAGGTGCAGGTGGAGCTGGTGCTGAACGATCGCCGCATTGACCCGATTGAAGAGGGCTTTGACATCACCGTGCGAATTGCCGACAAACCGCCCGGCTCGGGGCTGATTGCCCACACCCTGGCCCCCTGCCCACTGGTGCTGTGCGCGTCTCCCGCCTACCTGCAGCGGCGCGGCACGCCCGTCCACCCCGACGACCTAAAGCACCACGCCTGTCTGCACTATGGCCACCGATCGCAGGATACGAGCTGGACGCTGGTCGGCGATGAGGCCCATACGGTCGCCATCCACGGACCGCTGTGCTGCAACAATGGTGAGGTGCTGCGGGCGGCGGCGATCGCAGATCTGGGCATCGTCATGCTGCCCGACTTCATTGTGGAAGCAGATCTAAAAGAGGGGCGCCTGCACCCCATTCTGGCCGACTACCCGCCGCCGGCCATCAATATCTACGCCCTGTACCCGGTGAATCGCCACCTGTCGGCGAAAGTAACCCGGCTGGTGGAGTTTTTGGCCGCAAAAATCTAGGTCGGCGGCCCGCTCGCTCAACCTAGCCCAGGCATGGGCGGCATCTACAAGACCTGGAAGCAGATGCGGCGCAGGCCTAAAGAATCATTACCGTCGTCAGGATTTTAGACTGGAGGGGCTGAAGTAATTAATCACTAAACGGTTGAGGTAAGGCAATGTTAGGCCCTCAACGGCACTGGCTCAGACGCTGGGGAGCAGGTGCTTTTTTGAGTTTAATGGTGAGCGGTGCGGGGCTATTTTGCTCTCCGGCGGTGGGGCCTGCCATGGCCCTCACTAGCGGGGAAATAGCCGCACAGGTTGCGCGGCTGCAACAGTCAGGCGATCGCTGGTTGCAGATAGACCTGTCGAGCCAGCGGCTGATTGCCTGGGAGGGCAACACCCCAGTCTATGCGGTGATTGTCTCGACGGGTAAGCCCTCAACGCCAACGGTGACCGGGGTGTTTGAGATTCAGTCGCGGTATCGGACGGCCCGCATGCGGGGCGCCGGTTATGACGTGCCCGATGTGCCCTGGACGATGTACTTTTACCGGGGGTACGCCATTCACGGGGCCTATTGGCACCACAATTTCGGCACGCCCGTGAGCCACGGCTGCGTGAATGTGGCCGTTGACCACGCCCGGTGGTTGTTCAACTGGGCCAGTTTGGGGACGCCCGTTGTCGTGCAGCCGTGACTTGCGCTCTCGTGCGCCCTCGGCCCGGCTATTTGCGGCGCATTAGGCTTTGGTCAGCGCCCCCAGCCGTCCCTGGGTTGCCGTCAGGTAGGCCTGGGGCGCGAGCCACAGCATCAGGCCCCGCCTGCCCGCCGACACCGCCACCGTCTCGAAAGTGAGTATCGAGCTGTCCACGTAGACCGGATAGGCTTTTTTGGTGCCCAGGGCGGTGACGCCGCCGCGAATATAGCCGGTCAGGGGCTGCACGTCTTTGAGAGGAACCGTCTCGGTCTTGCGATCGCCCGCCAGCACCGCCAGCGCCTTTAGATCGAGCTGGGCGCTACCGGGAATGACGGCCAGACAGACGCCGCTGCGATCGCCCTTGGCCACCAGCGTTTTAAACACCTGCTCCGGCGGCAGGCCCAGCTTTTCGGCGGTGCTTTCGGCGGCCAGATCGTCGGGGTCAACCGCGTACTCCAGCAGCTCGTAGGGCAGATGGAGGCGATCGAGAATGCGGGCGGCGTTGGTTTTACTCACGGGGCAACGGTAGGCAATGGGCGGGGTATGGCCAGCGCGGAACAGCCCCCTGACTTCGTGTCCGTGAGTCTGGGGCAGACCCGATTGGGGCTGGCGTGCCAATTGGTTAAATGAAGGCCACTGACTTACCCTACCCCACGCTGTCGTCGTCCTGGTGCCAGATTTGCTCCTGCAGGGCCTCATTTTCCAGGCTCAGGGCCACCGCCCGCTGCCTGAGGCCATCGCGCTCGGCGGCGATCTCCTGGCAGCGGTACTTGAGGTTAGTTTGGTGGTGAAACTGGTAGCCCAGTTCGGCGCTGAGTTCGGAGATTTTTTGCCGCTGGGCCTCAATGATAGCCTTGAGCGCCACCGGGTCATCCTCTAGGCTCTGGGCCTGGATCTGGGCCGCCGGGGCCAGGGCAAGGGGGGCCGCAGACTCGACCGGCCCGCCCACGCCCGCGCCGTGGATGTAGGCCTGCATGCGGGCCATGGTGACCTGGTGGCGGGTGAGGGTGTTGTCGAGGTGCTGAATGTGCTGCTGGGCCGCCTGGAGCTGGCTGCTCAGGCTGACGGTCAGCGATCGCGCAATCATCACCTCCGAGTTCAAGTCGAGATCCTGGGCCGGGGCGCGGCCCAGGGCCAAACCCTGGTAATAGTTCTTTAGCCGCACCAGGTAGTCCTGCACCTCCGCCTGGCCCTGGTGAATGCGCACCCGCAGCCGTTCTAGCTCAAGCTGCTGGTCGGCCACCAGGGCCTTAACGCCGACCAGCAGCTGTTCGAGCACGTCGGACTGCCAATGGTCTTTGGCCTCTAGCTGCTGCTTGAGGTTGACAATAATCTTTTGCTGAACGTTGGAATATTCCTCGGTTTGGGCGAGGTGGGCCTGGAGCATCTGGTGGTTGGCCATCTGCTCCTGCATCTCTTCGATAGATTCTTTGGCTTGATCGAGGGCCTGCTGGAGCAAGCAGACGCGTTGAACCAGTTTGAAGTCCAGCGAACTTTCCTGGAACATGGGCAAAACCGATAGGTAGGAACTCAAAGCAGAGTGACGAAACTGGAGGGTAAACGGTTAGTCGTAGGTGCGCTCTCTTGGAGTAAAAGGTACCCTACCAGGCTGTACCTGGGGGCGACTGTTGGGGGCATTACCTGGGGCCAAACCCAGGCTAAAACTTTACACGGCGACGGGGGGCAAATCGATAGGGGCCATAACCCTGATTTAATCTGATCAAAACCCTGGGATCAGCCACCACAGGCTCAACCCCAGCAGTCCAGTGCAGACGTGCTGAACCCGCCGCTGCGGGCCAGACTGGCGACCAATCTTAGCCGTCAGCCATAGCGACAGCGCCACGCCCAACAGCAGCGTTGCACCCTGCAAGAAGGCTACCACTGCGGGGTGGGCAACCCAAACCGGCAGATTTACCCCTGAGCCGCCAAAGGTGGCTAAAGACACGGGCAAAATACGCCCACCCTCCCCCAGACCCAGGCGCAGATAGTGGGCCAAATTGGCCGCCCACACCAGGGGCAAATAGCCGTAGGCCAGTCGCACCACCGGGCGCCGGGGCAGTCCCCGGCTTTTCCGCCAGATCCATTGAATGCCCTCGACACCTAGGGGCAGCAGGGCGGGCAGCGCCAGCACCCCCAGCGCCACCAGGCTGTGCCCCAGCGCCGTATCCAGCGGCAGCTGAAGGCCCAGCTGAGCCTGGATCTCGGGCAGACGGTGCAGGTACACCGCCCCCAGCAGCAAAAACATTAGCGCCACCTCGGCGGCGCGGGGCTTGTGGGTGGTCCACAGCTCAATGCCGGGGGGGCGCAGGTTCAGCTCCACCGAGCGGTGGGGGCAGGCCTTGAGGCAGGTCATGCACAGCACGCAGTCGCGGTTGTCTTCCAGCTGGGCCGGGTGGGAGTACAGCGGACAGCCGTTGGTCTCCTGGCCTTCTCCCTTGGCGGGGCCGCCCTTGTAGCACTGGTAGGTGGTGCATTCGGCGGAACAGGTGCCCTGCTGCGCCCGCAGCTCGGTCATGGAGAGCTTGGCAAACATGCCGTTCATGCCGCCGATGGGGCACAGGTAGCGGCACCAAAACCGGCGCTCAAACAGGGCCGAAAAGATCATCGCCCCGGCGGTAATCAGCAGCAGCAGGCAGGCGGAGAGGTAGGCGGCATCTTCCAGGTGCCACACCTCTTCCCAGATCAAAATCAGGGCAAACAGGGCAAACAAAAACCAGGCCCCCCAGCGCTCCGCCGACTGCCGGGGCCAGCGTTTGAGGCGACCGGGAAACAGCTTTTGAGACATCCACTGGGTGACTTCGCCGTAGATCATAAACGGACACACGGCGCACCACAGCCGCCCCACAAAGGGAAAGCTCAGCAGCACCAGGGGCCACCACCAGGCCCAAAACACCGTCAGCGCCACGTTCTCTTCGCGCCGCTGAGGGCCAAACCACAGCACCGCAATGACCACCGCAAACAGGGTGAGGGTGATGCCGTAGTTGATGCGATCGGGCCACCAGGGGCTGCGCAAAAACCGCCGCAGGTCGGGGTAGCGGTTGAGCAAGTTCAGCCGCAGCTGTTTCTTTTTGCTCTGGGCAGGCCAGATAATTTCTTCGGTAATCAGCCCGCCCCCGGCCATCTGGGCGGCGGCCCGCTCCACCAGGTTCTCTAGCTCGCGCAGGTTGTTGGGGAAATCGTAGGACTGCAAGCGGCGAATCGCCTCGGGCGTCACCGTTATGCGCCCGGTGCCCCGGCGGCGGCAGATCAGCGATAGGTAGTAGTTGACCCAGTCTTCGATATCGGCCTTGCGCACCCGCAGCGGCGGCACCTTGATGGTTTCTGCGATCGCCTCGCTCAGCGCAGGCAGCCCCTGTTCTGAGAGCAGAATAATCCGGGCTTCGGCATTTACCAGGGGGGCGGTTTCGCCGTTGCGGCCCACGGGCCGATACTGCCCGGTTTTGAGCAGCTGGGCCACGGGTTTGACCAGGTCGGCGTCGAGTTCGTTGGGGTTGTTGAGCACCAGGGTTCCTGGCCCCAGCGCGGCTAACAGACCCAGCCGCCCGCCCGATCGCCCAAACAGATCGGCTCCGCTGGCCTGGAGCTGGCCGCAGTCTACCTTGATAATCGGCAGCCGCCGCTGGGTCGAGCCAAAGTGAATCAGGGCGGCGAGGTTGTCTTTCTCCAGCCCCGGCTCGCCAAAAATGAGGACCGACTTGCGGTGGCTGGCGGCCTCGCGAATTTCGGCCCGGAGGCGATCGGCGTAGCGGCTGCGGCCAATTACCCCCCGCCGCGCTTTGGCCACCTGGTAGGGGCGCAGCACCCCCTGGCGCTCCTGCTCCAGGTCGAACTGAAACGACAGCCGCTTGACCGCATCCACCAGCTGCCTGGTGAAGGTTTGCAAAATACCGGGGTACTGCTCGACTAGCGCCTGGAACTGGGCGCGATCGATAAACCACAGGGTGCTATCGGTGATCGTGCGAACGGTTTGCTCCACGGGCTGCTCCAGCAGCAGCGCCTCCAGGTTAAATACTGCGCCGGGCAAAAAGCTGACGCCGCCCAGCTCGGCCACGGTCTCGAGCCTGCCCTGCCAAACAATGTAGAGCCCGTCTGGGTCTTGCCCCGCTTCGATCACCGTCTCACCCGCCGCCAGGGAAATGGTGTCTAAGCGGCGGGCCAGGGGGGCCAGGGTGGTCGCAGGCAGCAGGGTCAGGGGCGTGCGCTCCTGTAAAAAGATCACCCGGTCGGATACAGTCATGGCAGTTCACCCCTGCGATCTTGGTGTAGCCCCATGATGATGGCAAATGACCTCTGGGTGCCCCTGGCATTACTCAGCTTAATTATTGCGGCGGCGGTGGCCTTCAGCCACGCCAAGTAGGCCGCCCGACCGGGGATTTCTGTTAGGCCTATTTACATCGGTTAGCGTTGGTCGCTAGTGTTGTGGCTGCATTTTATATTGTGCGTTAGCTAGGCGTAGAGCACTTGATCTAAAAAGGCTGTGATTACCCTCAAGGCGTCTTCCCCAGGGCGGGTTCAAATTAGGCAGGCCAGACTGCGGCGGGGCTGGGCCACGAGCGATTTTCGCTGGATGCAGGCGGCCAGCCAGGTCCTCGGCACCGATTGGGAGACGGCGGGGGTGCTGGCGGCGGGTATTTCTGAGGGCACCTGGAAGCGGTTTTTGGCGGGCAAAGTGGCGATCAATGCCGACGCCTTTCGGGCCTATTGCGAAGTGCTGGGGCTGGACTGGCAGGCTGTAGCTGAGGCTGAGCCAGAAGAACCCAGCCCTATCCAGAACGGATCGGCGGAGATCAACTCGACTGCATCGCCTAAGTTGTTTTCAGTCTTGGTTGACTGGGGCAGCGCTCCCGACGATGCGATCTTTTACGGGCGGCAGAGTGAGCTAGACACCCTACGGCGCTGGGTGGTTGAAGACCGCTGTCGGTTAGTGACGCTGCTGGGCATGGGCGGCATTGGTAAGACGGCGTTGTCGGTGCGGTTGGCGAAGGAACTGGGACGTGGGAGCGTGGGAGCGTGGGAGCGTGGGAGCGTGGATGATGTTTGCCCCGACCCCGACCCATCTACCCATCTACCCATCCACCCATCGACCCATCCACCCCTCACCCACATCCTCTGGCGATCGCTCCGCAACGCCCCACCGCCCGAAGACCTGCTGGCCGATCTAATTCAGGTGCTTTCCCGGCAGCAGGAGCGAGATTTGCCTACAACGCTGGAGGGGCGGCTGGGGCGGTTGCTGCACTACCTGCGGCAGGGGCGCTGTCTGGTGCTGTTGGATAATGCCGAGTCGATTTTGCAGAGCGGCGATCGCACCGGGCGCTACCGGGCTGGGTTTGAGGGCTATGGCGAGGTGCTGCGCTGTGTGGCTGAAACGGCTCACCAGAGCTGTGTGATCGTGACCTCGCGGGAGAAACCCAAGGGGCTGGCGGCGTTTGAGGGGGAGGCGCTGCCGGTGCGATCGCTTCAGCTGGTTGGCCTGGAGCGGCCCGACAGTCGGGCTCTGTTTAACACCAAGGGGGGCTTTCAGGCGACGGAGGAGCAGTGGCAGAGGCTGGCCGATCGCTACGGCGGCAACCCGCTGGCGCTGAAGATTGTGGCGTCGTCGATTCGCGATTTTTTTGATGGCGATATTGCCCAGTTTTTGGCGGTGTCGCAGCAGGGCGGCTTTTTGTTCGACGACATTCGCGACCTGCTGGAGCAGCATTTTGAGCGGCTTACCGAGCTAGAAAAGGCCGCCATGTACTGGCTGGCGATCAACCGCGAACCCTCCACCATTGCCGATATTCAGGCCGACCTGCTGACCCGCGTGCCCCCCCGCGACCTGTGGGAATCGCTGAACTCCTTGCAGCGGCGATCGCTAGTGGAGCGCCAGGGCAACGGCCTCACCCAGCAGCCGGTGGTGATGGAGTACGTGATCTGCCAGCTGATCGATCGCATCAGCGATGAGATTGTGGGGCAGACCCCTAAACTCTTCATCAGCCATGCCCTGACCAAGGCCCAGGCCAAAGACTACCTGCGCGAAACCCAGATCAACCTGATTCTCAAGCCCATTGCCGACCAGTTGACCAACCGCCTCGGCAGCGCTCACCAGATTGCTGCCGCCCTTCAGCAACTCCTGAGCAAGCTGCGCGACGGCACGCCCCAGTCGATGGGCTACGCCGGGGGCAACAGCCTGAATCTATTGCAGCAGCTGCCCGTCGATATCACCGGCTACGACTTCTCGGGGCTGACGGTGTGGCAGGCCTACCTGCAAGACGTGAAGCTGCACGGGGTCAACTTTGCCGGGGCCGACCTGAGCGGCTGTGTGTTTACCGAATCGCTGGGCAATGTGCTGGCGGCCACCTTCTGCCCCTCGGGGCAGCGCCTGGTCACGGGCGACACCGACTGCCAGGTGCGCGTATGGGAGGCCCAAACCGGGCAGCTGCTGCTGATTTGCCGGGGGCACAACAACTGGGTGCGGGCGGTGGCCTACAGCCCCACTGGCCAGCTAATCGCCAGCTGCGGGGCCGACCAGAGCATTCGCCTGTGGAATTCTGCCGATGGCGTGGCGGTGAAAACGCTGACGGGCCACGGCCACGAGGTGTTTGCGATCGCCTTCAGCCCCGACGGCCAAACTCTGGCCAGCGCCGGGGGCGACAACACCGTCAAGCTCTGGGATGTGGGCACCGGAGCCTGTCTGCAAACCCTAGCGGGGCACACCGACTGGGTGCGATCGCTGGCCTTTGCCCCCCTGGCCCACCCCGATACCCTGCTGCTGGCCAGCGGCGGGGCCGACCACCAGATTCACCTCTGGGACACAGCGACTGGAGAATGCCTGCGCACCCTGACGGGCCACAGCGGCTGGGTGCACTCCCTCGCCTTTAGCCCCGACGGGCAACTGCTGGCCAGCGGCAGCGGCGACGGCACCCTCAAACTCTGGGACTGCCGCAGCTGGGACTGCCTCGCCACCTACAGCGGCCACAGCGGCAGCGTCTACAGCGTTGCCTTTAACCCCACGGGCGACTGGCTGATCAGCAGCAGCGGCGATCGCACCATTAAGCTCTGGGACTGGCACACCGACACCTGCCTGCAAACCCTCTACGGCCACCAGAACGAGGTGTGCGCGGTGGCGGTACACCCCAACGGCGAGCGATTGGTGGGGGTCAGCCTCGACCAGACGGTGAAGCTGTGGGATATTGCCACCGGCCACTGCCTGCACACCTGGGAAGGCCACACCGACTGGGCGCTGCCGGTAGCCTTTAGCCCAGACGATCGCTATTTAGCCAGCGGCAGCAACGACAAAACCGTGGTGCTTTGGGATTGGCAGACCGGAGAACCGCTGAGAACCCTGCGTGGCCACGGCGATTTTGTCTATGGTGTGGCGTTTAGCGCCGACAGCCAAATTTTGGCCAGCGGCAGCACCGACTGCACGGCGCGGCTGTGGGAGGTGGAAACGGGGCGCTGCATTCAGGTGTTGCAGGGGCATGGGGATTGGATCAATGCGATCGCGTTTCACCCTAGCGCCCCCATTTTGGCTACGGGCAGCGCCGACTGTACGGTCAAACTGTGGGATTGCGCCACGGGCCGCTGCCTGCACACCCTGAACCAGCACAGCGCCAAGGTGCTCGGCGTGGCGTTTAATCCCGAT
The DNA here is from genome assembly GCF_000309385.1 of Nodosilinea nodulosa PCC 7104. Taxonomy (GTDB): domain Bacteria; phylum Cyanobacteriota; class Cyanobacteriia; order Phormidesmidales; family Phormidesmidaceae; genus Nodosilinea; species Nodosilinea nodulosa. Next base: position 5,969,045 of record NZ_JH976537.1, on the reverse strand, counting down.
GGGCAATACCTGGCCAGTTGCGGAGCCGACCAGACCATTCGACTGTGGGAAACGGCTACGGGCCAGCTGCTCAAAACCCTGACGGGCCACGATAGCCGGGTGTGGTCGGTGGCGTTTAGCCCCTGCGGGCGCAATCTGGCGAGCGGCAGCACCGATCGATCGATTCGCCTGTGGTCGGTGGCAACGGAGGATTGCATTCAGGTGCTCAGGGGCCACCGCAACTGGGTGTTTGCGGTGGCGTTTAGCCCAGACGGCAGGCGCCTGGCCAGTGCTGCCCACGACCACACGATGCGAATTTGGGATGTGGCGACGGGGGACTGTTTGCAGATTTGCGAGGGGCACCAGCACCTGGTGTCGTCGCTGGCGTTTAGTGCGGATGGGGGTGCCATTGCCACTGGGTCTCAAGACCAGACGGTGCGAATTTGGGATGCGGCGACGGGGGATTGTTTGCGGGTGCTGATTGCGAAGCGGCTCTATGAGGGTATGAATTTGAGCGGGGCTACAGGGTTGACCCCAGCAACGCGGGCGACGTTGCAAATGCTGGGCGCGATCGGGGTTTAACAACCAGGCTCACCCGTCGCCAAAACTTATGACTCTCAGCAGATAGCTTTCAGACGGTCGAGTGCAGCGACTTGTTATGGGGTTAGCGAGGCTGGCGGAGAGGTTGAGAAATTATTTTTCTACCACCTGCTGCTTGTCGTTTCCGCAAATCATTGCAAATAGCCTTCAAATCATAATTGAATGTTTTCGCGTGCTCCTCTCGAATTCTATAGATTTCCTCTAAAACCTCATCTTTCCACATTTCTAATCTCCCATTAATTCGTAGGGTGTACAAATTGTTGGCAGCTCATACCCAGCATTAAAACTAATCTGAGCCAACTTTTTCTGGATTTGAGCGTTTGCGATATGTTTACAGTTCCATGTTAGCAAGTAGTCCAAGCCGAAAACTGTAGCGACTGCAATATGAAGAGCATCGTCAGCAGCTTTAGGTGGAAGATTACTTTTCGTGAGTTTGTAGGTTGGGTTGAGTTTGCGAAACCCAACACTTGAAAAAACGGCGCAACCATTCAGCCAGAATAATTTAGGAACTGATGAAGATATTATCCCTCAAGTCACGATAGTTTGAGAGTAAGGCCCTTTCGAGCTTGTTGGGTTTCCTTCGTCAACCCAACCTACAGGAGATCTGCGATCGCTCTCATCCAAGTAGTTTTGGACAATCCGCTACACTAAGGTGTTAGCTTTAAATAAATTAGTGTTCTGTTATGTCAGCTCCTGCAGAACGAGCTATTAAAATCACAGAAGATATGATTTTTTTGGCTTCCTCATTGACCAAAAAGGCAATTTCTGATAAGTCTCTAGGCTTTAAGCGAATTGAAGTTCCTACTGGGAAAACAGCTGACTTAATATACCATTGAGCATTCAAGGTTCCACCCTGTGCTAGAAAAACTGGTTCTTTAATTGGGAATGGAATAGGAGTTTCAGCTCCGGTCTGTTGCTTAGCTACTATTTCTAACGCTTTCCAGGACACTTGTAATCCATGCTCAGTGTTACAATCCTCATTGGAAACGATTCCCCTTCGATGCGTTAGACAATTCCGAACCCGCCCTAAGTCTAGAAGAAGCTGATTGATTTCAGAATCGATAGGATAATCCTTTGAAAGAAGCTTGAGCTTTTTATTCAGAAAAACTTGCTTGAAGCACTTGTTCTTATTCTGAGCATCCTCCAATGTCAGGGTATCGTTGGAAATAGATGTTTGCAAACAAAATGTATAGACCTCATCGAGAAAAACTGAAAATGACTCAATGATTTCACGTAAACCTCCAGCAACTATCCAAGAAGAAAACTCACGTTTGTATTCTTCAATTACTTCGTCTGATGCTGCATTAGGTACAAGCGAGATTCCAGTATGAGGAATTAAGCTATAGTCTTTGAAGTTTGGATCGGTAGCTGCATTTAAACCTAAGCCCATGAATATGATGGCTCGACGGATACCGAGACAAGCAATGTTTAAAACATTATCAAGATTAACTTGAGTCATTTCTTCTTTAATTAGTAGTTTGCGAAACCCAACACTTAAAAAAACGACGCAACCATTCAACCAAAATAATTCAGGAACTGATGAACATATCATCCCTCAAGACAGAATGGTTTGAGAGCAAAGTCCTTTCGAGCTTGTTGGGTTTCCTTCGTCAACCCAACCTACAGGAGATCTGCGATCGCTCTGCCCACTGCATTTGAATAGTTAGACCAATTGGAGCCAAGATACATGTAAAATCAGAAGATATACAGTAATTTATCTTGACTCTATAAATTCAAAGCTGCCTTTAAAACCTCTTCATTAATAAGATAGTGATCATGATACTTTCCACTAAGCTGCTTTATTAGAGAAGAAGGGAGCTTGTTTTCTCGATGAAAAATTCTTTCGGGATTACAACCTTTAGGTACAGGTGCTTTTGAGCATAGCCAATCTTGATGTGAATAGAAGTCAATCCACTCGTTTATGTGAACATTATTTATACACCTTCTAATCTCTTTTTCAATTTCTGCCGATTTCGAGGAGAAGAGCTTGAGAGATGTACCTAAAGTAATGTACCGAATTTGATGATCTTGATGATAATCAGCAAGCACATCAGTTGCAATCACAGCCCCGAAGCAAGAAGCTAGGACGGTTATTTTGTCATAAACACCTGCCTCTAATACATGACTTAATATATCTGCAACTTGTTTTCGGATCTTTGATCTTGTAATCTTTCCTTCCGGATTCTCCTCCAAATATCGTGTGGCAAAATCTGCCATATTAGCAATCATGTTAATTGGCACAAAACTCACTACTCCGCTGGCAACAAGCCAAACTGACCAATTAGTCATGCTTTTTCCAAAAGAACCAATCCAGCTTGACCAATCATTAGGAATAGTAAAGCCCAATAAGCTTGGTTCTTGACCTATAGCTACAAATATAAGTGCAATAATTCCATAAAACCAAAAAATCCATAACAGAAAAGATATGCCTAGACCTATAAGTAAAGGTGGAGAATTTCTTAAGGAAATAAAGTTTTTTATGGAAAGCCAGTAAAAGAGCATATAAATGCCCCGAGATACCTGTTCTTTTAAACTTTTACTACTTAACTCATTGCCGATTAAGTCATTCCAGTAAGCATCATAAAGATCTACCTCTTTTGCTTCATTCTTGCCTAGAAATACCTTAAATTTTTTTCCTATGTGTCCTGCAATTTTTTCTTCTCCAATCTCCTCAACTTTGTTTGCCTCTAATAGCTCTGTAAAACCAGTTGTCAGGCAATCAACAAAGTAGCTTCTATCTTTGCCTAGATAGAAACCGTGAATGAAAATAATTGCTTCTCGCTGGGATGTCATCTTTAGCAAATCTTTGATTAACTTAACACTATTTAAGCTTGCGATTACTATATTCTAAGATTGTGAATCCTAGAAGGAAGTTAGTCTAACGTTCGCAACACCGGACTCATACAACTCCGGCTACTAACTACTATACTCCAAAGTTCCGGTGCATTGCGGTTGTTAGGTCGCTTCTATAGAGGGATCACTTACAGCTTCAAGAAACGCCCTGCCTGTAACAGTCAGCTTCCAAATACCATCTGATTTCTTGATTAAGTTTAGATTTGATAAGTGAGCATCAATGAAGGTTGTGGGCTCATCTTCAGATAGAGGGATTTTTGAATTTAATAGATTTAGAATTTCTAAAGCTAATTTAATTGTTAGCTTTTGTTCGGTTTTTTGTGCAATTTCTATCAACCTTTGAGCATCGACAGCACTTAGTCGCGACAAAATGCGGACAAGCTCTGGATGAACAGAGCCATCCACAAATTCGTTGGCAATTAAATTTGTCCACAGTTCCCGTAGCGTCGTATCAACCTCGCTAGATGAATCTTCTATGACTTTCAATATAATTGAAGGTTTTGGTTCATTTTTTCGCTTCCGACTACTATGCGATGCCTTGTCAACGGCATGCGATATAGTTTGAGATGCAATGACCTTCTCAGCATCAACTAATCGATCGAATTTCGCTTCAATTAATCGTCCAGTGCCACTTGTAATCGCCGTAAGTGGTGAAATCAACTGCTTGAAGGTAATACAAGCTGTATCTACTACTGATGTCCACACCTGATCAGGAACAGCTTCAGCAAGCTTTCCGATACCGGCAATATCAAGGCTTCGATCTTCAGACATAAATTCCTAAATGAAATAATGTGTGACACTGCGACTTAACAAGTCATTGGATCGCTCCTGTCTGCCTAATGCTCTCTGCGGAATAGATAGGCAGACTACTCGCAGTCTAATACCTCTTAGAGGTTAAATAGGTAGCGAATAATTTGCATAATAGCCCTCGCAAGGTTAAATAGGCAGAACTAATCTGTCTAAGTATTTGCCAGATCATCGTGCCATTCTCCACGGTTGACGGGGAGCGGTTGTAGCGCTATTGTCTAGCGTTAAGCCGTTCAGCAGAGCGGTGGTTACGCAGAACTCGAAAATCTTGGCGCTGTCTGAAGGTGGTGGAACACCAACAGACAGCTAACCCCGCAAGTCTGACCGGCAGATTGCGAGGCTAAGGTCCATCGTACCCTAGCCCCCTCAGTTTGCACTTTAACTGCGGATGCTAGGGTTTTCGCGTTCTGTCTTCCTAACCCACACCTGGAGACAGAACCGATGTTTGACTATCTCGAACCCGACGCCAGCGACGATCAAATGAACCCAGGGACCGGGTCCCTGCCGCTTTCATTAGGAACTGGGGGCAACGACAGAGGGACCCGGTCCCTAAAGCCCCCAACCCCCGAGAAAGTGCGCCACATGCTCTACGGCAGCCTCGCCGGAATAGACCGCACCATCAAAATCCTCCACGCCCTTGGCTACGCCGACCCCAATGACTGGAGCGACCCTATTCCTGTGCCACCCACCAGCATCGAGCCAGGGCACCCTGGCCAACCCCAAACCTGGATGGCCATTCTTACCAAAACCGTGCTGATTGAGTAAAGCCTCTTCGTCGCAGGTACCGGGTTTCTTTGCTCATAGCCTGGTTTTGGGCAACAGCACCAGGAACCCGGTACCTTACTGCCCCTATTCGTAATCTGCGCTCTGCGATCGCCAAGGTGGCACCGCTGTTTAGCATGTTGAGCCCCGCGATCGCTAATCACAGGCCTGTGATCGTTAAGCAGGCACCGCTGTTTGGCAAAGTGGCACAGCTGTTTAACGTATTCAGCCCGATGATCGTTAAACACAGGCCTGTGATCGTTAAAGTGGCACAGCTGTTTAGCATGTTGCCTCTGCTAATTATTAACTGCAAGCCTGCGATCGCTAAAGTGGCGCAGCAGTTTGGCAATCGCGGCCCAGACCTTGCTGCACCACCGCATAGTCTGCCGCAATGGTTTGGTGAAATTGCTGGGGCAGCTCATGCACCCCAGCAGATCAACCCTAAACGGCAGATCGCTCTCATCAAACGCCTCTTGCAGATCGGCGATCGCCCTAAGGCCAGGGCGGCCTGCGCCTCGTGCCATACGGGCGTGGCGTAGGCCATCCACAGACGGTTTTGTTGGGTTTCGCTGAAGCTTCACCCCACCTACGGCGGCGGCGGCGGCGATCGTAAACCCGGTTTTCAGTCCCCTTACGACGCGCCAATTTCGGCTTTTAGGGCGGCACTGTAGCCTTCAATGGCGTGATCTTTGAAGCGACGGCTGAGCACTTCCCAGGTCCAGCGCGAGCCAATCTGAATCGCTTTGTCCACGTGGTCAAAGCCCTGCCAGGTGCGGGGAACGCGGGTGACAATATCCCAGCCGTGGATAAAGCGGTAGCTGTTGGGAATGCGGCCATTGTACGACTTGACCATGGCGCTGTTGCCGACGCGGGGAGAGCCAAAGGTATAGACCTCAAAGCTGAGGTCGCGCTTTTGGCCCAGGTTGTACTGAATGTCTAGCGCGGCGATGGTGGCGAGCGCCCCGCCCAGGCTGTGCCCAGTGACGACGACGTGCTGACCGACAAATTTGTCCATGGCCTCCAGCAGCTGCTTGCGCACGGCAAAGTAGGCCATCATGAACCCCCGGTGAAACTGCACGTCGGTGTTGCCGTCGCCGTAGGGGTAGATCTGCTGGCGAAACTCAAAATTGTTGATCCAGTCGACGGATTTGTCGGAGCCGCGAAAGACAATATAGAGGCGATCGCTGTTGAGCTGATTGAGAATTGCCACCTGGGTATCGGTAAAGCCATTGTCCTGGCTTTCCGCAAACACCGGTTCGACATCGGGGTAATCCGAAAACCGCAGACCGCTGAAGTCGCGGTAGATTTCCTGGCAGAGGTGGGCACATTTGAGCGCGGCGGCGTAGTCTACCATGGGCTGGTCCTCAAAAGAGCGGGGGATCTCTCCTGGGAGCAATCAGAGCCGCAGCCCCATGGCTCAACTCTGCTCACCCCTAGGGCGCAGGCACCGACCACCAGGCCAGGGCGTAGGGCTGGCTGGGTTCGTCATGCACCTGCTGCTGATAGATAACTCTCAGTTTGTACCGTCCCGTTTCCGGAATTTGATAAAAAATATGTTCAACACTGTCGACATCGCTCACCGATGACCAGATGCTCTGGGCAATGTCGTCGCTGTCGGCGGGCATGAGGTACAGATTCAGGTTGTTGAGGCCCTTGTCGGTAAAGCCTTCGCCCAGGTCGTAGATGCCGTTTTTGTTGGTGTCCACCAGATCGACTAGCCGCTCCCAGGTCAGGGTAGCCGACAGAAAACTGCCCCCCTTCAGGGGAGCCTCAAAGACGTAGTCCTGGAAGGCGGCTGGCCCGGCTGGGGAAGGGAGGGCCGCAATGTTCCAGCCGATCGCCGGGATGGCTTGGTCGGGGCCAAAGGCACCGGGGGAGAGCTGTTCGTAGGCGCGGTAGGCGTTTAGATGGCCGGTGCCCAGGTCTTTGTTGAGGGGAATTTTGGGATCGCGGTAGGCGTCTGACTCCAGCCAGGAGTGGCTGGCGTTGTCGAGCAGGGTGCGGCTCATGCCCAGGCGCAGGCCGTCGCCACTGTCTTTGATTTTGTCGGCGGAGTTCAGCAACACCGCCTTCATCACCATGGGATCGCGGCCCTCCAGGGGCCAGTTGGGCGTTCCGGCGCGAAACTGGCGATCGACGAGCTGCTCTAGCAAGGCGATGGTGCCCACCACGTGGGGAGCGGCAAAGCTGGTGCCGCTGGAGGTGCGCAGCTGGCCATCGGGATCGATCAGCTCAATGCCGCTGCCGGGGGCCACCAGATTGATCGAGCGGCGGGGACCTTCGTTGGTTTCAAAGGGTGCCCCTGGGCGAGCGGCAATGGTCGGTTCGCTGCCCAGATTGGAGGAGTCAACGCGGTTGAATTCGCCGTTGACCTGGCGCGAATAGGCCACGTTGATGCCGTTAAAATTGTCGGTGGGAATGGGGATACCGCCGCGTCCCTGGTTGCCAGCAATCACGTACAGCACGCCGTGCACGCGGGCCGACCAGTCAATGCACTGGGTGAGCAGGGCGTTGCCGTCGAGCACCGGGCTAGGGCGGGGGTCGCGGGTGAGGGGTTCGCCAAAGCTGAAGTTGATGGCGCGCACGTCGCCGCTGTTGGCCTGGGCTACGGACTGGGCGGCCAGGCACTCTTCGGGCTGGGAACTGCGATCGCCCAGGGGACCGACCGCGCCGGAAAACAGCATGGCTTCGGGGGCAACTCCGGTCTGCTTTTTGTCCTGACTGATCATGACGCTGGCCACGTTAGCGGCATGGCCATCGACGTATTCATCGGGGTGGGCGACACCGTCGAGCAGCAGCACCCGCCGCACCATCACGGGCAGGGTTTCGGTGGCCACTTTATCCAGGCCAAACTGGCTGGGGCGGCCAATCTCGACCTGGCCAATGCCGATTTTGGCCCCGGTCAGATTGTAGGGGGCAGCGTGCAGGCGCAGGGCGTCGATGCCGCCGGGGCCGACCGACTCGCTCAGGGCCAGGGCCGGCAGGGCCAGGGGCACCAGACCACCCACGCCTGCGGCCCAGAGAATGGCTTTGACAATGGGCAATGGCCCTGAGGGGCGGGTTTTGGGCCACTGCCCCCGGCGCTGCTTAGCCATAGTTAATGTCCTGCTTGGATTAATCCCTGGGCAAACTCTATCGCAAAGGCTAGGCCTAGAGCATGAAAATTTTGGATCTTGCAACCTAGGCAGAGATACGGCCCCAGGGCTGGGATCCTGGCGGGGAGAGTTAAGCAGAATTGGGGGGAGAAATGACTTGGGCCTTGACCTGGGCGCGGGTGAGCAGCCGCACCAGCCTGAGGGCCTGGTGGCGGTAGAGAGGTACAGGCAGCGTGCCTGGCAGCTGGGCCATGAACTCGCGGGCCTCGCCCAGGCGGTAGCCGGAGCTGCGGGCAATTTCGGCGGCACCGTCGAACAGGGCATTGGCGGTCAGGGCCGCTTCGAGGTGAATGTGCCAATCTCGGGGGGCCAGGTGGCCCTGCTCAATGCGGCGCAGGCCGCCAATGGTGGCCAGCACCACCAGGCGATCGCCCGCCCGCAGCCGAGTATCGTCAGAGGGCATAATGCTCCCCGGCGCCCCCTGCTGCTGGTGCCACAGGGGCACCACGCCATAGCCGTAGGCCACTTCCGCCAGCAGCAGCCCGGTCAGAGTATCCTCCGGTTCCAGCTCGTACTGGGTGACCAGAATGGTTTGGTCGTGGAGCCGAAACAGGCCAATCACGTGCTCGCCAAAGGCGGCCCCGGCAAAGGCCTCCGCCGACAGCGCCGAGGCGCAGAGCACCTGGGCAAAGGGAAAAATCTGGGCGACGCGATCGGTAAACTGCTGGTCGTAGGTGCGAATGATGGCCCGGCAGTGGGGGTTGAGGCGGTGGGCCAGCAGCCCCATCTCCAGGTTTTGAATTTCGTCTTCGCTGACTGCCACCACGCTCTTGGCGGTGGCCAGATTGGCCTTGTCTAGCGCCGCGATAACATTGCCCGTCAGCAGCGGAATTTTAGGCAGCAGGTCGCCGTCGGGGGCCTGGGGGGCAATGCCGACCACCGGCTGCTCTAGCTCCTGGAGCATGGTGAGCACCTGACGACCGACCCGGCCCAGCCAGATCACGACCACGTGGTCTTTTTCGGGCACGGGCGGACGCCGCTCCATAAACTCAAACCGCAGGGTGAGCAGCTTTTCGGTGAGCAGAGCGTAGAGCACTCCCACAAAGGCGGCCCCGGCCACGGTGAGCACCAGGCCAAAAGCCTGCACCAGTTGAGGGTGGTTAAAGTTTTCCAGGGCGGCGTATACATCGCCGTAGCCGCCAAACAGGGTGATAAAGGTGTACAAAAATGCCTGGAAAACAGAGATTTCCCCAGGCGAGTTGGCATCGAGCAGCAGGGTGCCCACCAGGCACAGGGCAACCACCGTCACCCCGCAGATGAGAGCGACCCGGCGCAGCTGTTGTTCGGCTCCGGCCTGCCAGAAACTGAGGAAAAGCTGCTTGAGGGCGGGCCAGTCGCGCAGGCGGGCGATCGCCTGCCTCAGCCCCTTCAGTACCCCCCGCTGGGCGGGAGGGGGCGCGGGCACGCCGCTGTAGAGGGCACGCAGCTCGGCGTTGCAGTCGACCATGACAATCTCGTCCCCCGCCCGCAGGACGGTGTCCGGCAGCCAGGTATAGAACAGGGTAGAGGGGCTGTCGATGGAGGTGGCCGAACACTGAGGCGCCGCCGTATGGCACAGCACCCGGCGACGGCTGTTGTCGAGCTCGTGGATCTGGCGGCGATCGCACCAGGGCTGCCCTGATTCCAGCCGCTGCTTCACCACCTGAAAGCGATGGCCGTCGAGGCTAAAGTAGCCGATTAGCTCCTCCCCAAAGGCTCCCAGGGCAAAGGCTGGCGCCGCCAGCTGAGTGGGTTCAAAGGCGACAAAGTTCTGCAACTGCTGCCCAATCAGGTCGTTCAGGTTCTGCTTGTCCGATCGCATCACCAGCCGCACCCTGGGGTTGAGCACCCGTGCCGTCAGCGCCGCCTCCAGGTTGACCCGCTCATCCTGGGTGACCAGCAGCACCGCCCGGCACTGGCGAATGCCCGCCTTCTCCAGCACCGCCGCCGTTCGGCAGTCGCCGATTTCCAGGTGGTCAATTAAATCCCGCAGGTGGGGCACCTCCCACTGGTCGGGCAGGGCGTCGTTGATGGCGTGCACCGGCACCCCAAAACTCTTCAGGTTGGCCACGCAGTTTTGCCCCAGGCTGCCCAACCCACAGACCAAAAAGCCGTCGTTCGAGGGCGGAGTTGCGCGCTTTTCAGGTGGGGGAGCCGCAGTGACCATAGCGCATCAAACAATGGAGACAAAACCCAGCGGATTGCGCTGCCTAGAACGCTACCCTAGACATCGCATCTAGGGGCCATTGTAAGAGCGAGCCTGAGGTTTTTGAGAAAAGCTCTAAACCCCCAGCCGCTGCAGGCGGTACAGGCTGGAATACAGCCCTTCCCGCGCCAGCAGTTCGTCGTGGCTACCCTGCTCCACCAGCTCGCCGTGCTTGAGCACCAAAATGCGATCGACATTGCGGATGGTCGACAGCCGGTGGGCAATGATAATCGCCGTGCGCCCTTCCAGCAGTCGCTCCAGGGCTTCTTGAATCATTGCCTCGGTGCCCACATCCAGGTTGGCGGTGGCCTCATCCAGCACCAAAATGCCGGGGTCACGGATGGCGGCGCGGGCAAAGGCCAGCAGCTGCTTCTGCCCGCCCGAAAGGTTGGTGCCCCGCTCCCGCAGTTCGGTATCGTAGCCCTGGGGCAGCTGCTCAATCAGCCCGTGGATATTCGTCTTCTGGGCCGCTTCTACCACCGCCTCCAGGGGATACTCCTCGCCCAGGGTGATGTTGCTCTTCACATCCCCCGCAAACAAAAAGCCATCCTGCAAAATCACCGCCATCCGCCGCCGCAGCTCCGCCTGGGGCAGGTCGCGAATGTCTACCCCATCCAGCAAAATAGCCCCATGGTTGATGTCGTAGAGGCGGCACAGCAGGCGAATGATCGAGCTTTTCCCCGCCCCCGTCGGCCCCACCAGGGCCACCTTCTCGCCAGGGCGAATGGTAAAGGTGAGGTCTTTAAGCACGTACTCGTCGGCCTTGTAGCCGAAGGTGACGTGGTCGAAGCAGATCTCGGAAGCCTTTGAGGATGAGGGGATGAGGGGATGAGGGGTTGGGGAAGAATCGGTGGGTGGATGGGTGGACGGGTAGGTGGTGGGAAAGAGGCCTGAGCTACCGTTTCCTGCCGCTAAAGAACCGTCACGCACCAGCCCATTCGCGCCCCTGCGCCCCATCTCCCCATCTTCCTCACCGTCCCCACCGTCCCCACCCCCCCGCTGCTCCGGGTCGCGAATCTCCACCGGCACGTTAAACAGGTCGGTGATCCGCTCGATCGCCGTCAGCCCGGCCTGGATGGCGGTAAATTTGTCGGCAAACTGGCGCAGGGGGTCGAAGAGGCGCTGGGCAAACAGAATGAAGGTGGCCAGGGTACCAAAGGTGAGGGCCTCCTGCATTACCAGCAGGCCGCCGAGCCACAGCACCCCGCCGATCGCCACCAGGGAAATCCACTCCAGGGTGGACGACACAGCGGAGTCGTAGAAGATGGTCTTGTCGACGGCGGTGATGTAGGTCTGGTTGGTGCGGCGAAAGCCCTCGGCGTTGTAGCGCTCGCGCCGAAACAGCTGCACCACGTTAATGCCCGCCACATTTTCTTGCAGGGTGGCATTGAGCTCAGAGAGGTACTCGCGGGCCTTATAGTTGGCCTTGCGGTACTGCTGCTGAAAGTAAATGATCAGCCAGGTGACCGGCAGCAGCAGCCCCAGCAGCATGAGGGCCAGCTCCCACTGCATGGTAAACATCACCACCACCAGCACCAGCATCGACACAATGTCGGTGATAATGCCCACCGCCCCGGTGGAGAACACGTCCCCCAGCGCGTCCACATCGCTGGTGATGCGGGTGATCAGCTTGCCCACCGGGGTGCGGTCAAAAAAGCGCACCGCCAGGGAGGTGACGTGGGTAAACAGATCGGTGCGAATGTCGGCGGTAATGTTTTGGCCCACGGCCTGCACCAGGTAGCTCTGAAAGCCATCCAGCAGCAGCCGCACTAAAACCGTGACCACCAGCAGCCCCACCAGCAAATTCAGCCCCCCCTGGAGGGTGCGGCCCTCCAGAAACCCCATCACCGGCTCCTGGCGAATCAGGGAAATGGCCTGGCCGATCAGCACCGGCTGCAGGGCATTGGACAGCGACAGGGGCACCAGCAGCACCAGCGGCAGCACCATGGCGCGGCGGTGCTGGTACAGGTAGGGCCACATGCGCATAAACAGCCGCCAGTCGCTGTCGGGGTGGCGGCTGCTGTCGTTACTGGGGATGGTGGGGGTAGCGGTCATAGAGGCGATGCGTTAGCGGGAGAACGGCGGGGGCAGTCTTCAGTTTAGGCGCGAAATCAATTCAGATGGGCGATCGATTCTCGATGCCGAAACTGAAACAGGGCACATCTGCCCTGCCTACTGCCGTTCAAACCCGATCGCCGCTGACTATTGGGCCAATTCGTCCCAGGCGGCGATGACAGCCTGCAAGTCGGGGGGCAGATTTTCCGCTTCCAGGTCAATGTAGTCGACGGCGGCATAGGCCGTTTGCAGGCGCGTGGTGGGATAGTCGGCCAAGGCCGCTGAGGTGAGATAGCGCAGGCGGTTAAAATTGGCAAAGCGATGCTGCTCTAGCTGCTGGCGAAAGGCCTGTACCTCCGCCGGGGTGAGGGTTTTTAGGTCTTCGCGAACGACGCGGCCGCCATTGAGGTAGCTGGTGTGTTCCCGGTAGAGCTGGCCGTCGGTGGTGAGGATGGTTTTGTGCACCGAACCGGCCAGATCGCCGCTGAGCTGGCTTTGAAACACAATCTGGCTGTCGATGGAGTCTGGAGCAGTGTCTACCGGCGCAAAAGACACCATGAGCGCATCGCCCGCGCCGCTGGCGGTTTCGTTTTGGGCAACTTGCTCGGCCGTTTCGTTGAGGTGGTAAACCCAGACGGTCTGGCCGTCGGTAATCAGCGCTCTAAATCCCGCGATCGCGATCGCGGTGCAGGCCCGGTCGGGTTCGTAAATACCCAGGCAGCCGTTCCAGGTGGCGGGCTGAACCGCCAATACCTCCAGGCTATCGACGGGCCGGTTCACCTGCTGGGCGACGGTTTGCAGCAGCCGCTGGCTGGTTTCGATCGAAAAGTCGCCCGTGCCAAAGTCGGGGGCGGCGGCCAGCGGCTCCAGCTTCAGGTGGCGAGCGAAGCGATCGCTGCGATAGGTCCACATCTGCTGGGCGCTGGCCACCTGCACCTGCCAGCCCTGCACTTCGCCGCCCATGCAGCGCTGGTTGGGTCGCCCCAACCCCAGGCACTGATCGGGCCAGGTCTGCGGGGTGACTTCAATAATTTGCAGGCTGTTGGGCGCGACGTTTAGGCGGCTGGCCAAGTCGCGCTGAACGCGAAGGGGCACCGTGCGGGAAAAAGACCCTGGGGCGGGGGACGTAATTTGGGCGGCGCGATCGCTCGCAGCCAGCGGCATCGGGGCAGAGGGCTGGGCGGCGAGAACCGCGCCCTGACTGGCCAACATCATCAAACTGGCGCAGATACCAACGGTGCGAAGGGACACTAGACAAACTCCTTGTTGTAAATCCCTGGAAACAGGGAGAAATTGGGGCGTTTCTCTAAAATAGCCAGCGCCGGTTGGGCCACGGCGGCAGTTACAAAATCCGATACGGAACAGAGCCATGCGGGGCAGCGTCCAGCGTTGGCGCTATAGCCACAGTCGCGTCGGTCAGGACATCCAGAAACCCTATGGACGTTCAAACGTTTGAACATTCATAGGAGCCATGTCTCAACCAGACGTCTTAACCAGACTGGTTACAGCCATATCATCGGAGCGCGGTGCCAATTTAGTTGGGAGGGTGCCCTGAGCCTGGCAGTGCTAGGGTATTCCCATCAGCAGCAATTGACACCTATCTCCAGTTAGGTCATGGCTCAAACCATTCTCATTGTCGAAGACGAGGCAGAGATTGCCCGCTTTATTCAGCAGCTCTTAGAAAAAGAAGGCTTCAGCTGCCTTCACAGTCGGGACGGCCAGGATGCGTTGCGCCAGTGTCAGGCCCATCAACCCAACCTGGTCGTTCTCGACTGGATGCTTCCCGGTCTCGATGGGCTAGAGGTCTGTACCCGCATTCGCAAGCAGGCCGGAGCCCACGACCCCTACATTTTGATGCTCACCGCCAAGGGCGAAGAGTTTGACCGGGTGATCGGCCTCTCCACCGGAGCCGACGACTACCTGGTCAAGCCCTTTAGCCCCATAGAGCTAATCGCGCGGGTGCGGGCTTTGCTGCGGCGCAGCCTGCGCCAGGAGGCCCAGAGCCAGATTTACCGCACCCCCCATTTCACCATCGATATCGATCGTCATCTGGCCACCCAGCAGGTGGATGGAGAATCCCAGCCCCTGGACCTCACCACCATAGAATTTGACCTTTTGGCCACCTTTCTCAGCCACCCTGGGCGGGCCTGGAGCCGCGCCTACCTGGTCGAAAAACTCTGGGGCGACGATTTCTTTGGCGAAGAGCGGGTTGTGGATACCCACGTAGCCCGCCTGCGCAAAAAAATTGAACCAGACCCCGCCCATCCCAAGTTTGTGCAGACCGTCGTGGGCATTGGCTACAAGTTCGAGGATGGGGAGTCATGCGAGTAGGGTTGCAGGGGCGATTATTTTTCTCCCACCTGGTGGTCATGCTGGTGGGGCTGTCCAGCTTCATCGTGATCAGTCGGGCTACCTCCCATCACCTGTTTACGGGGCATCTCGATGAAATGGCCCACATGGGGCGAGCCATCGATGAAATTCGTGAGGAGCTGGTGGATGGCTTTGAAACCGCCTGGAACGGCAGCACCACCTGGTCGCTGATCATTGGTGGGCTGACCGCCGCCGGGCTGAGCTACTGGGTGGCGCACCGGATTACCCACCCCCTGGCCCAGATGGAGCGCACGGCCCGGCTGTTTGCCGCCGGACAGCTATCGGAGCGCGTACCCACCAGCGATATTCCCGAACTGGCGCGGCTGAGCGCCAGCTTCAACCGCATGGCCCTGAGCCTGCAGGATGTGGAGCAGCAGCGGCGGGAGCTGATTGGCGACCTGACCCACGAGCTTAGAACGCCGCTAACCATTGTGCGGGGGTATCTAGAGGAAGTTGCCGAACAGCGCCAGGCCATCACCTCCGAAACGGCCCACCTGCTGGTGCGCGAAACCCGGCGGCTAGAGCGCCTGGTCAACGATTTGCAAGAGCTCTCGCGGGCTGAGGCGGGGCAGCTGCCGCTGACGCTCCAACCCATTGCCCTGCCGCCCCTGTTTGAAAAGCTGCTGCTGCGGTTTGAGACCCAGGTGGTGGAGGATGGGCCGCACTTGGGCTGGCGCTGCGACGAGGAGATCGCCAAGGTTTTGGCCGACCCCGATCGCCTGGAGCAAATTTTGGTCAACCTGCTGGGCAACGCGATCAAACACACCCACCACGGGCACATTACCCTCAGCGCCTGGGAGGCCGGGGCTCAGGTGTGGATTGCGGTGACCGATACGGGGGTTGGGCTCGCCCCCGCCGAACTGCCCCACGTGTTTGAGCGGTTTTGGCGCTCCTCCCAGGCCGTGGCCCAGGCCCACACCGGAACGGGCATTGGGCTGGCGATCGCCAAGCGCCTGGTAGAACTCCAGGGGGGCAACATCGTGGCCGAGAGCACCCTGGGCCAGGGCAGCACCTTCAGGTTTTGGCTGCCCAAAGCCTAGTCGATTTGACACAGCCTGGACATAGTTTTGCCATCCCCAGTTCTTAGAGTGAAAATCATCTACTCGTGGAGAGCTGCGCTATGATGATGCTGCCAATTTTTGCCGGGCTATTGCCCATTGTCCTGCTGCTGCTGCTCAGCGTTGGCATTTTGACCCGGCTGTTTCCCCATGCTTCCCTCGACGGCAATCGAAAGAACCGCTAGGGATGCTATGGATGTAGCCGGTCTGGTTAAGACATTTCGCTCAAACGCTCGAACGTTTTTGGATGTCCTAACAACCTAAGTGACTGTGGCTATACATTCTGTTGGGTTACGCCCGACTGCTCAGGGCGAATGTTCTATGCTGCGAGCATAGCAGCGCCACCGCCCCTAAAGGCTGGCCCTGGGGAACCGGGGGTATGCGGCCCGGATTTGGTGTGAGACTCCTAGGAAGACGGCTCCTCCGGCGGGGAGGGGGCCGACAACTGCTGGAGCTGCCGCTCCAGTCTCTCCAGCCGCTGGAGAATTTCGGCTTCCACCGGGGTGGGCAGATCGACGGCTCGCTCAACGGTAAGGCTGCCGGTGGTCTCTAGAATGGCCGCTTTGATTTCGGCCAGATCCTCAAATCCCTGCCGCCGTAGCACCGTGCGAAACTCCCGTTCGCTAATCAGCTCTTTGGCCAGGTTTTCGGGGATGATTTGCCCGTCTAAGAGCAGCAGCGTGGGCCGACCTTCTACCATGTGCTCGATGCGGGGATAGCGGTAGGCCAGCCGCACCATCAGGTAGTTGGTCAGCAGCAGCGTTACGGCCCCGATCAGCCCCCCCGTCAAGGAATTGTCGCTGCCAATAATGGCATTTTGCACGGCGTTGGAGAGCATCAGCAGCACCACCAGGTCAAAGCCGGTGAGCTGCCCCAGCTCGCGCTTGCCCCCCAGGCGCAGGGCCACCAGCAAAAAGCCGTAGACCACCATGGGGCGCAATATCTTCTCAAAAATGGAAATGTCGGGTATCCACAGATCGCTGGCCATGGTCATAGGGGTCACCTGCGCTTTTGAGCGCATCATGCCGCAAATTGAGGGGTCTGGATACCCCAGTTACCCCCTCGGTAAAGCTGCTAACTGGCTTGGCCAGCCCAGGCTAAAGCTACGTTAAACCAGCACAAATTTGCCATCCCTTTGACACACGGATGGTCTAAGTTGAGAGCGCTTGCCCAGTGCAGGCCCCCTCTTCTTTTTACTGTTTGGATACCGACTATGCACATCGACCTGCCCACGCTGATTCAATCGATCGGTTATTTGGGGGTGTGGGCTATGGTGTTTGCTGAATCTGGGCTGTTGATTGGGTTCTTTTTGCCCGGCGACAGCCTGCTGTTTACCGCTGGTTTTTTGGCCTCCCAGGGGCTGCTCAACCCCTGGCTGCTGATTGCAGGGGCGGCGGTGGCGGCGGTGCTGGGCGACAATGTGGGCTACGCCACCGGGCGCCACCTTGGCCCGCGACTGTTTCAGCGCCAGGACTCCTGGCTGTTCCACAAGGACAATCTCAGGAAGGCCCAGCGCTTTTTTGAGCGCCACGGCGGCAAGGCGCTGGTGCTGGCCCGGTTTGTGCCGGTGGTGCGCACGTTTACGCCCATTACGGCCGGCATGGGGGCCATGCACTACCCCACGTTTTTGGGCTACAACCTGGCGGGCGGGCTGCTGTGGACCGTTGTTCTGACGCTGCTGGGCTTTTTTTTGGGCAACGCGATTCCCAATGTCGATCGCTATTTGCTGCCCATCGTGGTGGCCATTGTGGTGGTGTCGGTGGCCCCTTCGGCGCTGCACCTGTGGCAGTCTAAACAGGCCCACAAGCGGGCGCTGCGACGGCGGCAGCGGCTGGTAAGCAGGACCGAGGCGCAGTCTGCTTCTCGGTCCAAATTTAACAGCTCCGACTCAAACGAGACGATTCCCTAGTAGACTGCGGCACAAGTGTGACGACTGTTGTCAATCGCGAAGGAGCAGGGGGGCTGGGGAGCCAAGCGAGCTGGAATAGTCGGCATATTTCAGCCTTCAAGTACTAGGGACTAGGGAATCGTTGATTGATAGCGACAGCTACATAACCTCAGTTCGGGATAACGCTGTCCCCTCCTTGGCGGGGTGCCCGAAGGGCGGGGTGGGTTAAACCTACGGCAAAATACAAGCTTCTAGATAGGGTGAGTTGCCATGCTGGCATAGACAACCCACCCCTACCCCTCCCAAGGAGGGGACAGTGGGCCTGCTTTGCCAAGGTCTTTTCTGATCCCGAACTCAGGTTACATAGGTTGGGACATCCGGAGGCGTTTGAGCGTTTGAGCGTTTTGAGCTGAGGGCAGCGCTATTGATTTCTGCGGGCAGCGGCTAGGCAAAGATCAGGGCGATGCTGGCCCAGCTCAGCTTTGCCAGCATTGGGTTGAACAGGGTGATGGCGATCGAGGCCAGAAAAACCAGGGGTGGAATAGCCGCCTGGCGCGTCAGTCGCCGCACTCGCTGGGCGGAGAGACGGCTGGAAATGAGGCGGGAATTGTGGGCGGCATAGTGCCACAGTAGGGTTTTCATCAGTCCGGTGGCGGCCATGCAGAGGGCATAGAACGCCACGGCGCTGCGGTGATCGCCGTAGCTGTTGAGGACTGAGGTGGCAAAGGGCAGCGACGCAATGCACATCAGCAGCCCAAAGTTGATGGCGACAAAGGTGTAGTCGTAGCGCCGAATAAAGCGAAAGTAGTAGTGGTGGCTGACCCAGTAGAGGCCGATTACAACGAAGCTAATCGCGTAGCTCTGGTACTCCGGCAGCATGTGCAGCAGATCGTCGGAGATGCCGTCCTGGGCGGCATAGCGGGGCAGTTGGAGATTGATGGAGAGCAGCGTGATGGCGATCGCAAATACGGCATCGCTAAAGAATATAATCCGGTCTAGCCCGAGTTTGTCTCGCTTCATGGGTCCCTCCGCAGGCACTATCCGGCGGTGCAATAAAAGCCCGCCGGGTTGTCTGGCAAGACTTTACAGAAGCCATGTGACAACCCGATGACGAGCCTATAGCGATTGGTTCTAGATCCCCGGGCCAGCGATTGGCCCTAGGGCGGGTCATCAATTCTGGCTAAGATCCTGATTCCACCAGCCTTGTCACGCCCGACCCCAAAAACAGGCTAGGGGCTGTAACCGTTGATTGTTGGCCCATCAGCAACTAATTGATGACAGCCCCTAGCGGTTGACGGTGCTCATGTCGGCATAGCGATCGCCCGCCGCCGCCCCCTGGGGAGCCACCGCCGCCAGGCGCTCTAGCTCAGCCGGGGAGAGGGCAATCTCCACTGCCGCCACGTTTTCCTCCAGGTACTTACGGCGCTTGGTGCCGGGGATGGGCACGATGTCGTCGCCCTGGCCCAGCAGCCAGGCCAGGGCCAGCTGGGCCGGGGTGACGCCCTTTTCCGCCGCAATCTCTTTGACCCGATCGACCAGGGCCAGGTTTTTGTCAAAGTTTTCGCCCTGAAAGCGGGGCGCGTGGCGGCGATAGTCGTCGGGGGCAAAGTCGTCGGGGCTCTGGAAGGCGCCGGTGAGAAACCCGCGCCCCAGGGGGCTGTAGGGCACAAAACCTACGCCCAGCTCGCGCACCGTGGGCAAAATCTCGTCCTCGGGCTCCCGGCTCCAGAGGGAGTACTCGCTTTGCAGAGCGGTGATCGGGTGCACGGCGCAGGCGCGGCGCAGGGTGGCCGGGGCCGCCTCTGACATGCCCAGGTAGCGCACCTTGCCCGCCTGCACCAGCTCGGCCATGGCGCCAATGGTGTCTTCGATGGGCACCGTGGGGTCCACCCGGTGCTGGTAGTAGAGGTCGATCACATCCACCCCCAGGCGCTGGAGCGAGGCATCGCAGCAATGCTTGACGTACTCAGGCTTGCCGTTGACGCCGCCCCAGCCGCCTTCGGCGGTGCGCACGTTGCCAAACTTGGTGGCCAGCACTACCCGGTCGCGGCGACCCTGAATCGCCCGGCCCACCAGCTCTTCGTTGGTAAAGGGACCGTACATGTCGGCGGTGTCGAGCAGGGTGACGCCCAGCTCCAGGGCGCGGTGCAGAGTCGCGATCGCCTCTGCCTCATCGCGATCGCCGTAGAACTCCGACATGCCCATGCAGCCGAGGCCAATGGCGGAAACCTCTAGCTGACCTAATTTACGGGTTTTCATGAATTAACTCCTAGATTGTGTTGATGCTGATTCTGATCTGTGTGGGTGAAAGTAGGTCGGCTTTTTCCAGGCTAAAGGTGGCCTGATTGTTCAAAATCGCCCAAACTCTGCCTGCCCTTCACCCCGCGCAAGGGGGGGATTTAGCTGACCGGGGCCAAGCTAGCGGCCCCTTAGAGGTGTTTGAAAAGTCCTATTTTTTGCAGCAAAAGTGGAGATCCCCTTAAATCCCCCTACCCTGAGGAAAGCCGCAAGCGTCTATAAAAAGGGGGACTTTTACCCCCCTTTTTAAGGGGGGCAGGGGGGATTAGCAGGTGGCTAAAGCTACAGCAGATCACTTTTCACCCCTCCCTAAGACTGTTCGGCAAAAACTTCCTTGACAGCGCCCATGCCGTTTAGGGCCGCCGGAAACCCGGCATACACCGCCATCTGGATCACGACTTCGACAATTTCTTCCCGGCTACAGCCCACATTGAGCGCCGCCTGAATGTGGACTTTGAGCTGGGGTTTGGCGTTGCCGAGGGCGGTAAGGGCGGCGATTGTGGCAATTTCTCGCGATTTTAAGTCCAGCCCCGGGCGGCTGTAGATGTCCCCAAAGGGAAACTCAATCACGTAGCGGGCCAGGTCGGGGGCAATGTCTTGCAGGCTGGCGATCACCTGTTCGCCAGCGGCCCCGTCAATGGCTTTGAGCTGCTGCCAGCCCTGCTGAAAGCGATCGGTTTGCGCCTCAGGCGGATTGGGTTTGTGGAGAAGGTTTGAGGGAGTCATTGAAATTTGCCTCTAGCTCGCAGTAGTGCTGAATCTTCCAGTCAATGACGACCAGATTGTCCTGAAGCTGCTGAATTTGGGCCAGCACGGCTTCGCGGTGGTCGGCTAAAATCTGCCGTCGGCTGTGGAACCCGGAGTTGGGCTGAGACCTCACCAGCTCCGCATACTGCTGCATTTGACGAATGGGCATACCCGTCAGCCGCAGCTTGTTTAAAAACTCAATCCAGCGCAGGTCGTCGGCTGAGTAGCGCCGATGGCCGCTGGTGGAGCGCCCGATCGCTGCAATCAGACGGCAGCGCTCGTAGTAGCGCAGGGTGTGCACGCTGAGCCCGGTGGCGGCGGCGACCTGCTGAATGGTGAGTTCCTGTTCCATAGGTTGCACGTTAAATGTTAGAGCGCACTCTAAGTCAAGCAGAAATTTTGGCTGATGTCGGATGTCTATCTTTTGATTGATCCCCTTTGAAGATTGCAAAACCGAGACAAGGGTTAACCATGAACAGGTGTGAACCTGAAAAGAGGCATACGGCCATCTCTTTAGCGTTCTCACGGCTCACAACACAACGCAATCCAACACAACGCAACCTATGACGACTACTCAAACCGCTAACCAATACGACATTCGCGATCCTCGCAACGCATACCCCCAGCCGCCCTTTCCTCGTCAGCCCCAGGAAGCGCCGGGGCTGGCCGCCAAAATGGACCCCCAGCCCGACCATGGGGAAAAAAGCTATCAGGGCTTAGGCCGCATGAAGGGCCGCAAGGCGCTAATTACCGGGGGTGATTCGGGGATTGGCCGGGCCGTGGCGATCGCCTACATGCGCGAGGGGGCCAGCGTCGCCATCAACTACCTGGAAGAGGAGCAACAGGATGTGCAGTCGCTGCTAGATCTGGCCGAGCGCGAAGGCGGCACCATTATTCCCATGCCCGGCAACTTGATGGATGAGGACTTCTGCACCTCCCTGGTCAAAAACGCAGCCGAGCAAATGGGTGGACTTGACGCGCTGGTGATCAACGCCGGTAAGCAGGTCATGCAGCAGTCGATTCAGGACATTACCACTGAACAATTTGACCAGACGCTGAAGACCAACTGCTACGCCATGTTCTGGCTGAGCAAGGCAGCCCTCCAGCTGATGCCGCCCGGATCGACCATTATCAACGTGACCTCAGTGGTGGGGTTTAAGCCGCCAACCGCCTTGCTTGACTACGCCTCGACGAAGTTCTTCATTCGCGGCTTCACCGAAGCCCTCGCACCCCAGGCCCTCGAAAAAGGCATTCGCGTCAACGGGGTTGCCCCCGGCCCATTCTGGACGCCGCTGCAACCCTCGGGTGGCCAAAGCCAGGATAATCTAGAGCAGTTTGGCACCTCGGTGCCCATGGGGCGCCCCGGCCAGCCAGCGGAAATTGCCTCCACCTTTGTCTTTCTAGCGACCCAGGAGTCAGGCTTTACCACAGGTGAAATCATTGGCGTCACGGGTGGCGCACCGATTTCCTGACGCTAGCGCCAGGGCAGGTTCTCGCTAGAATCTAGGCCACAGCGGCGATCGCCCCCATCGCCCTGGGCCTACCCTACCCGTTTTCCCCCGGCATGGCAGAACCCCTGACAACCCTGACCGACTACGCGATCGCCCTAGAGTGCCTGGTGTTTGCGGGGCTGCTGCTGGGCCGGGCCGCCTGGCTGTGGGCGGCGGTCTTTATCAGCGTCAGCGGGGCGGCGGCCCTGGGCGGCACCTACCACGGGTTCGCAGAATTTCTCTCCTGGCCGCACCGCCTCTGGCTCTGGCAGGGCATTGGGCTGGGGCTGAGCCTGACCAGCTTTTTGGCCGTTGTGGCCGCCGCCAGCCCCCTGGGGCGGGGCCTGCGCCTGGGGCTGCTGAGCCTGGCGGCGGCCAAACTGGCGCTGGTGACGCTGCTGAGCACCAGCCTCTGGGCCTTTGCCCTGCGGGTGGCCGACTACCTGAGCGCTCTGGCGATCGTGCTGCTGGTGCAGCTGGGCCAAAGGCTAAGCCACCGCCACCCCAAGGCTCAGCCAGGCTGGCTGGCGGCGGGCATCGCCATCTCGGGGCTAGCGGCCTGCGTTCTTTTGCTTCCGCCTGAGGCATTCATCATCAGCCCCCTGGCGGGCTATCACCTGGTGCAAATGGTGGCTTTGTACTGCATTTACCGCAGCGTCAAAGGGAGTTAAGCCTTGGGAGACCCCAGCGGCCCCAGCAGCAAAAACGGCCAGGGCAGCTCTAGATCGGGCACCAGTTCGGCGTAGTCCCTCAGCCCCGGCACCGCTGAGGGCAGCACAAACCGCAGCGATCGCAGCGAGGCGGGCCGCTTGCCGTCGGCATCCACCACGCCGTACTGCCGGGCCAGCTCGGCCACAATTTGCACCTGCCCGGTGCGGCGCAGCAGCTGGGGATCGGCCGCTAGGGCGGCAATCACGCGGCCCGTCAGCAGGGGCGTTTCCCAGTTGTAGTTGGCTGCGATCGATGCGGCGGGACCATCGTTGACTGCGCTACCCCCCAGGCCCATGTCGGCGGCAAACTGGCTCATCAGCTCGGTGCCCACGATGCCGGGCCAGACGGAGAGCGAGGTGACCCGGTGCTTTTTTAGCTCGACGGCCATGTCGGCGGCCATGCGATCGCAGGCGGCCTTGCCCGCCCCGTAGGGCACCCCAAAAATGTACGACAGCCCGCCCCACGACGACAGCGTGCAGATTAGCCCCCGCTGGCGCGGCACCATCAGCCGGGCCGCATAGACGCTGGCCACGTAGTGGCTGCGCAGCCCGACGTTGTTGCAGGCATCCCAAAAGTCGGGGTCAGATTCCCAGAAGGGTTTGCCGTAGGCGGCTTTGAGGGCATGTACTCCGGCGTAGGCATTGTTGACCAGCAGGTCGAGCCGTCCGCCCTGCTCGCTCTCGATGCGATCGAACAGGGCGCGCACCTGGTCGTCGTCGCTGTGGTCAACCTGGGCGGGGATGGCGACTCCGCCCGCCCGAGTCACGGCCTCGGCGGTTTCTTCTAGCGACCCCACCGACTCGGCGGTGGCCGCCAGGGTGCGCCCGGTCAGGTAGACCGTGGCCCCGGCTTCCCCCAGGCCGATGGCGATGCCCTTGCCCAGGCCTCGGGTGGCTCCGGTGACCAGGGCAATGGTTCCCTCAAGTGGTTTCATCTCGGCTTTCCTGGGGCGCTTGCTACAATTTAGATGGTAATGGCAGGGTCAGGGCTTGGGGAGGAAAACGCCGATGTGTGGACGCTTTAGCCTCAATCAGACCGGCGAAGACCTGGCCGAGGCCTTTGATCTCAGGCCCGCGCCGCCTGTGGCCCCTCGCTACAACATTGCCCCCACGCAGCCCGTGGCGGCGGTGGTGGCCACCGCAGAAAACCCAGACCCGCACTTTCATTTTTTGCAGTGGGGCCTGATTCCGAGCTGGGCTAAGGACCCGGCGATCGGCAGCCGCATGATCAACGCTCGGGCCGAAACCGTGGCCGAAAAGCCCTCCTTTCGGGCGGCGTTTAAGCGGCGGCGGTGCCTGATTTTGGCCGATGGTTTTTATGAGTGGCAGCGGACGGGCGATCGCAAGCCCAAACAGCCCCACTACATTTTTTTGAAGGAGCATCAGCCCTTTGCCTTTGCCGGGCTGTGGGAGCACTGGAGCGACCCGGTGGGCGGCGGCGAGCTAGAAACCTGCACCATTTTGACCACCGACCCCAACTCGCTGATGGAGCCAATTCACAACCGCATGCCCGTGATTTTGCCCGCCGCAGACTACGCCGCCTGGCTCGACCCCGACTTCGCCCAGCCCCAGGCGCTCCAGGCCATGCTGCGCCCCTACGAGGCCGAGGCGATGGAGCGCTACCCGGTTTCAACGGTGGTGAACAAGCCCCAGAATGATTCTCCAGACTGCATTGAACCCCTCGATCAGCAGCCTTAGTTTCTGTGGGCCTGTTGGGTTCCACTTCGTTTCATCCAACCTACTTCTAAAAACCCCCCAGGGAGTGAATCCCTAGGGGTTTTGCATGGGCTAGTCTGCTGCGGGGGCGTATCGCCGGGTGTGTATCGAGATATACTCGCCTTCTCTGCCAGTGGGTATTAGCTTGGTCCAGCGATCGGGGTCGGCGTAGCCAATTGCCCCGAGTTGATGGATCGTGTCTCGTACGGCTGAATAGTCGCCCAGGGCAATTAGGCGCAATACTTCTTGCTGCCGCGTGGGCAGTTTGAATTCATAGGTCATGGTGTTCACCTTTAGGGTCAGGAAAACGGGGAACTCATCTAGCACTCCGTAAAGGTGCGAAACCGATTGTCTAGATCTCCTAAAATGAGTCCAGTCATTTCAGCTTACCCGGATAAGCGGAATGATCAGGGGTTTGGGAGAGTTAGTGGCTCTCTCATTCCCCGCCTAGCCTCATTCCCCGCGTTGCATATATTACTTGATGCGATCGGTGATTTCAACCGTATGGCCCACCCTACAGTGCTAGACGGAGCTTGCCCCGTCAGGCCGGGAAGTAAGGATTAGACCATGAGAGACAACTGGTCTGTGTTAATTGACTATCAAGATAGACAGGTTCGCCTAACCAACGAGCGATTGGAGCATATCTTGGCCCATCCTGAAATGGCGGGGATGGAAACTCTGATCGCAGAAACCTTGCGGTACCCGCAACTTGTGCGCCAATCTCGTAGTGACAAAACCGCAGAGCTGTACTACCGCTTCTATACTCAAACTACAATTGGCGACAAGTGGCTATGCGTGGTGGTCAAGTACCTGCAAGGTGATGCTTTTATCGTGACGGCTTACTTTACCGATAAACCTAAACGAGGGAACACTCTATGGCAAAGCACGTGAAGGTGTGGTTTGACCGGGAAGCCGATTTTTTAGAGGTCACGTTTTCTGATGCACCTGGGTATATGAGAGAAACCGCCAATGATGCGGTTATGGAGCGGATCGACCAAGATGGCAATCTGCTGGGGTTTTCGATTTTGGCGGTGAGCCAGTTGGCCCAGTCAACACCGCTAGTAGCCGAACTCTTGGCAGGCACCGAAGACGCCGCTTAGCCTTAGCCCTCTTACCTTGGTGGTGCAGAAAACTCCTGAAACCCTTATGAATAAAGGATTCTTACTGAGACAACAGATTTGGGATTTCTAAGGGATTGAACGAAGGCAGTGGGTTTCAGCCGCTATTTTGGCCGTCTGGGTCGTCCATCATGAGACTCAAAAAAGTTTTCTGCACCACTAAGGCCCTCTTACTCAGGCGTCAAGTAGGGTGGGCACTGCCCACCACCCCATCTATTAACCCACCACCAACCCCTCCCCCTCAAACTTGTCGGGCATTTCAGCCTCAACGATGGCTGCCGCCTGGCGCAGGCGCTTTACGTTGTCGGGTTTTGCAAAGATGGGTCTGCGGTTGGAGGTGACCAGGGTGAAAAAGATTGCCCCGCCGGGAGCGTAGGCTCGTTGATAAGCTGTTAAGCATCTAAACTACATATCAGGGAGTGTATTTTGGTGAGTTATACATGCCAATCAAGAATTACCTAACGGCCGAAGAGAAACAGGAATTGCAGAAGCAGCTTAAATTTCATGAGCATCCCGACGTTCGTGAGCGTATTCTAATTCTGCTATTGCGAAATGATGGCAGAAAACAGCAAGAGATTGCAGACTTTCTAGGTTGCTCCTTAAGGAAAGTAGCCTATTGGTGTGCCCACGGAAATCCAAGTGACTTAGCCAGTTTAACCGATGAACGAATGCATGGGAATTATCATAAGGCCACCGATCAATATGTCAACTTATTATTGGATGTCATTGAGAAAGAGCCTCAAGAATTGGGGTACGAATTTGGTCGATGGACGGCGGCTCGGCTCGCCACATATTTAGAACAAGAAACCGGGATTCAGCTAAGTGGGAGTCAAGTGAGGAGGATTCTCAAGTCAAAAAAGTACGTTTACCTCTGGGCCAAATATAGCTTAGAGGAGAAGCAAGATCCAGAGAAGCGAAAACTCTTCAAGGCAAAACTGGAGGAGTATTTAAGAATTACTAAAGAATCCCCAGAGAAGCTCCAGGTCTGGTTTTGGGATGAATGTGGCTTTAGTTTGAGAGTGACACGTCGAAAGGATTGGGTCAAGAAAGGGACGCGCAAGAAGGTTTCTGGAATTCGACGGAAAGGACGTATCAATGTGATGGGAGGAATCCGCTATTCGGACAAGAAGCGGTTGGTGGACTTTCTCCCCAAAGGAACCGGTGAAAATTTTTATAAGGTTCTCAAGAACTTTTACGAGGAGGTTATTTATGACTGGGCTGGCGAGGATAGGAGCGTGAGCGAATTTGAGAAAGACGGGCCTAAGGTTGTGATTATTTTAGACAATGCGAGTATTCACAAAAAGGAGGAATTTACAGAGAAGATAAAGTTAGAGATGCCAAATTTAGTTTTGGAGTTTTTACCTGAGTATAGCCCGGACTACAATCTGGTCGAATTGGTTTGGCATTCAGCAAAAGAGTTCATCTCAAATCGTTTATTTAAGTCTATTGAAGATCTCGAGGCTCTTATCAATAAGCTTCTCAATGAAGGAGAACTGGCCATAAATTGGCATCGGAAGGTGAAAAACAAGGGAAGTGCTATTGATGCAATTTAGATGCGCAACAGCTTAACCGGGCATTTGGAAGTAGGGAGGGGAGTTTAAGGTAACGTTCGCGATTGGCTGTTAATAGCTGGGTGGAAAGGTGAGTTAATATCTAAGTTCTGTAATTGAACGCCCCAGTTCATTAGTCCAGAAAGCATCTTGTATGGAATCTAGATACCTGTTTTTAATAGCTCTTCCCCTATATTTTCGGCCAATATAATTTTTAAAGTCCATTAAATAGCCATTCGAATCAACTCTTTTTTCCTTTAAAAGCTCAAATAGGTTCAAGTCAATTAAGCCAAGAACCTGCTCTAATTCTTCAACTGAAATAACATGCCAAGAGTAACTACTGGGAACACTAGAGAGCACTTCTAAAGTAAAATCTCTCAAAATAGAATTAAAGAAGTAACTTGAATCGTATACAACAATCAGTCTTTCAACAATTTCACAATCCTTGATAAAATCGATATTTTCATATCTCCCATTACGAATATTGTCTTCAAAATTCCACAACTGTTTGACAGCCGAGGCAATAGTTTTCTTGATGTCGCTCTTAACATCTTCTATATTGCCTAAACTCTTTGCACGTAAGTATAATCCAGATTGTTTCACTTCTACAAGTATAGCTTTGCCTTCTGCACAAACAATCCAATCAGGAGTCTTGTTGTTTGGTTTTGCATACACCCACTCCTTTATTATTTGCGCATAGTCTATAGTTTCCCTTAAAAGTTCGCCTACATACTCCTGAAACACGTATCCAAAAGATTCGCGAAATTTATTGTTCCGACCATTACCTTTATGATAGTCTGCCAAATCAAAGTATATTCCCCGAGAAACACGTTCATATAACAGCCTTGGTATTGGGACGATATAAGTTTCCGTGCCTGTTTGAATTAGTTTTTTGTCGGAAACTAAGACAGGAAACTTCCTTAAAGGATTGAACTGATATTTATCGTAAAAATGATTTATGGCAAGCTCGTCATCTTTTCTAAAAAATCCATAACCCCTGGAGACCCAATCAATAATCAATAAATATCTTTTGTTTTAAGGGGCTCAAAGCATTGATAATTTTTGAGTTTTCTTTATCGGTTTTGGTTGCTTCTTGGAGATCAACTCGCCGAAAATAACCTTTTTGAGAACTTAAAGCAAAGAAGTAGCTCAAGAATAAAGATTCTTCAATTCTTAATCCAGTTATCTCCTTGATGCAGCTTTCAATATTCAATTGATTGTGGTCAAATTCATTCCATAATTTTTTGTAAATCACTAATGCTCTAGATAGAGAGTTCCTTCTTTCTCTATCAAAATCCAGTTGGCTATTTCCTAGACGGACGTTAAATTCATCAAATTTATAATCCTGATAAACTGGATCTTCCAAGTTGAAATACATTTCGCAAGCAAAAGCAAGATCAATGTCTGTCATTACCTTGCTTTTATAATCGTTTGATGACTTAATGAACTGAATAGAAATATATGCCAAGATGTACTCGGCGACAGGTTTTTTATTGATTGTTCCAAAGGTCCGAGAGTCTTTAAAGAGATTATATGATGTTGTCCCTATTAAACTAAGAGCTTTATTGAGCTGGAAATTTTTCAGAAATTTCCTCAGATCCTCATCTGAAAATCTCTTATTCAAGCTATTTGAATAATGAACGAGATTAAGGCCTGCCACTTCAGGAGATATGTGATTTTCCATCTGATCTTAAGGTAATGCTACATGATAAGTGCGATTGAAAATCTTTTGCGAGTCGGGGTGTGTGCGTAAAATCCAGCACATAGCAGAAGCTTTTACTCTGTACCAATCTTCTCCAGCAAACTAATCTGATCTTAATTCCACAATCTTCAAGCCATCCTCTATGCTCAACAGAGCAGCGATGGAAGATTGAATAGGACTAATCTTTCAGAGCGTGCACCAATTCGCGACCAACTAGATTTTAATGGATGTAGCTAGTAGGGTGGGCAATGCCCACTACCCCATTACTCACCCACCACCAACCCCTCCCCCTCAAACTCAACTACTGTCTCCTTCCCTTTGCACTTGCATCCCCAATCTTCCTCATAAAAACCCTCCCTGACAAACCGCCGAAAACTTGAAAACTCCTATTGATAGGGCACTGCATCAAACCATGCTTCATCTGGTTGTCGTGCAGGTTATTCACTTTGCAAAACGACAACTCCCGTGTTCTCATCAACCAAAAAGCGCAACTAAGCAATCTCCTTCTCTAGAGGCATAAAACTTGCGCTTTCTAAAAACCGTGAGGCAAACAGAAGACAGGCCAGAATATCCTCTTTAACTAAGCCTTCGTATTCTTCTAGAATTTCAGCTATCGTCGCCCCATGGCCAGAAGATTCAGAATATATTCAGCCGTAAGGCGAGTACCTTGAATCACAGGTTTGCCAACCATAATTTTTGGATCGGTGGCAATTCGGTCTAAAAGCTCATTATCAGTCATCGTCGCTAGCGCTGTAGTGGATGAGATTGATTAACATTTTAGCTAGTAGGGTAGACAATGGGGGATAACTCCTAGGAGGAGCTGCCAGCATAGACCCTATGAGCATTCTCCTTCCCCCTCAGCTACAAACCTTCCCGGACTCCCTCCCCGTCGAGGGAGCCGTAAACATTGTGGTAGAAGAAGGCATTCCTATCTTTCGGGCTTCTCAAATCGTTCAGAAGCGCATAGAAGCTTTAATTGATAAGCAAGCAGATGACGGTCTCAGTTTAGAAGAAGTCGTCGAACTAGATCGCTATGAAGATATCGACGACTATCTGAGCTTCGTGAACCGCGCCATTCGCAACCTCTACCTTAACCAGCCACAGCCTACCGATTAACAAAACGGTGGGTCGCCATCCCCCTGCTGAAGATCCTGTGCAAAGCCGATAAAAGTCGTTTATCAGCCAGTCTTACAACGAATTCGTGCCGATCGCGCTCCCTCCCCACATCACCGCCGCGCCACGCTATGTCGAAGGTGGAGAGTGCCCAGTAGCATCAAACCCCTCAATGCGGCCTGAGATAGCCACGGCAAACCTGTTCCAACCTAACAGCCGATTGCTATAGTTACGGTGCTTTGAGCGCATTGGCTACAGGATGGCAACCCACCATGCGGCGTTTGGCACCGTCGATTTTTTTAAGCCTTTTGGGCGTGGCGATCGCCGCCCCAGGCCACAGCGCCAACACCCCCAACCTGGGTGCGCTCCGCCCCCACACGGGCGGCCAGCTCTACGTACAGCGCGTCGCTACCCTCCAGGCGGGGCAGCTCTACAGCCGCATTGCGCCCGGCACCTTCGCGGCCCAGTGGCAGGCCCCCTGGCAGCAGCCCACCCACGAGCAGTGGCAGAGTTTGCTGGCCCACGAGGCGACCACCATGGCGGCCAGCCAGGGACAAAGCCCGCTGGCGGTGGTGGTGGGCGATTCGCTCTGTCTGTGGCTGCCCCAGGAGCAGCTGCCGCGCGATCGCCTCTGGCTCAACCAGAGCATTTCTGGCGAAACCACCGCCCACATGGTGCGGCGGATTACCTTCTTTGCCAGCGCACGGCCCAGCGTGGTCTACGTCATGGCGGGCGTCAACGACCTGAAGACCGGGGTTGCCCCTGATGTCACGGTGTCGAATATGGAGCTGATTGTGCAGCGGCTCAGGGTTCAGCATCCCCAGGCGCGGATTGTGGTGCTGTCTATTTTGCCGACCCGGTTATCCAATTTGCCCCAGCCAGCGGTGGGCCAGCTCAATCAACAGATCGCGATCGCGGTGCAGCGGCGGGGGGCAACCTTCGTCGATCTCCAGCCCGCCTTTAAAGATAGCCAGGGGCTGCTGCGAGCGGAGCTGACCACTGACGGACTGCATCTCAACGAGCAGGGGTATGGGTTGCTGACGGCCTATCTGGGCCGGATCTGAGGGCAATTTTGGATTTGGGTACGGGGTGGGCGATCGCTAATCTGCGCCCAGCTGGAGGCTGTACAGGTTGGCGTAGATGCCCTGGCGATCGATCAGCTCGGCGTGGGTGCCCTGCTCTACAATGTCGCCCTGCTGAATCACCAGCACCTGGTCGGCCTGGGTAACGGTGCTAAGGCGGTGGGCAATCACAAAGCTGGTGCGGTTTTGCAGCAGGGTGGCGATCGCGTCCTGCACCAGCGCCTCGGTGCGGGTGTCAATGCTGCTGGTGGCCTCATCGAGCACCAAAATGCGCGGGTTGATCAGCACCGCGCGGGCAATGCTGACCAGCTGCCGCTGCCCCTGGGAAAGCGGGGCGCCCCGCTCGCCCAGGCGGGTGCTGTAGCCCTGGGGCAGCGACCTGACAAACTCGTGCACATTGGCCGCCTGGGCCGCCGCCTCAATCTCGGCCTGGCTGGCGTTGGGGGAACCAAAGGCAATGTTTTCGGCCACGGTGCCGGTAAACAGCAAATTGTCTTGCAGCACAATGCCGATCTGGCGGCGCAGGCTGGCCTGCGTGACATCGCGCACATCGATGCCGTCGATCTTGACCGCTCCCTCCGACACGTCATAAAACCGCATGATCAGGTTGATAATCGTGCTTTTGCCCGCCCCGGTTGGCCCCACCAGGGCAATCATCTGCCCCGGCTGGGCGCAGAGGTTGACATCCTTGAGCACCCGCTGGTTGGGGGTGTAGCCAAACCCCACCGACTCAAACCGCACCTCGCCGCGAATGGGCGGCATCTCGGTGGCATTGGGGGCATCTTGCAGGGTGACCGGCTCATCGAGCAGAAAGAAGATGCGATCGAGTCCCGCCAGGGCCGACTGGGCCTGGGTATAAAACTGGCTGAGAATTTGAATCGGGCGAAAGAACTGCTGCACGTAGAGCAAAAACGCCGTCACCGTGCCCACCGTCATTACCCCGGTGACGGCCAGATAGCCGCCGTAGGCCATTACCCCAGCCGTGGCCAGGGTGTTGAGAAAGTCGATGGAGGGCAAAAACGCCGCCGTCACCGCCACCGCCTGCACGTTGGCCTTGCGGTTGGCGGCGTTGAGGCTGTCGAACTCTTCAATGTTGAGCTGGGTGCGGTTAAAGGCCTGGGCCTCTTTCACGCTGCCGATGTCTTCTTCCAGCTTGGCCGACAGGTCGCCAATGGTTTGCCGGGTGACCCGAAACCTGCCCCTGGCCCAGCGGGAGAAAAACCCGGTGGTGAAAATCATCAGCGGCACCACCAGATTGCTCAGCAGCCCCAGCTGCAAATTGATCGACAGCATGGCGATGATGATGGCCACCAGGCTAAGGGTCTGGCCCAGCACCTGGGGAATGGTGAGGCCAAAGGCCTGATTCACGGTGTTCACGTCGTTGAGCAGGCGGCTCATCAGGTCGCCCGCCTCGCTGCGGTCAAAAAAGCTGACGGGCAGGCTCTGCACTTTGTCAAAAATATCCTGCCGCAGCTGCCCCAGCAGCCGCTGCACAATCGAGCCCATGCGCAAAATCTGGCCCCGAATGGCCCAGACGCCCACGAGGTAAATGGCCGTTAGCGCCGCCAGCATTTTTGCCAGGCCCGGCAGGTTGCCCGCCAAAATCAGGTTGTCGATCGACCAGCCAATCAGCAGCGGCCCGATCGCCTGGGTAGTCGCCCCGATCGCCACCAGCAGCAGCGCCACGGGCAGATCCTGGCGGTAGGGCGCAAAGTACTGCAAAAAGCGCCCCACGGTGGAGAGCTTGGGCTTGGGTTCTGCGATCGAGTCAGTTGCAGCGGTAGTCATCTAGTTTTGGGCCTCAACAAAAGTACTAGCCTCCTGGAGCACTTGAACAAGGTCAGGTTTATTTGCAGAGATAACAGTATCGGGGAGATGTTTGTGGTGGGGAAAGGTGGGCAGTTCAGGAAAGTGAGGAGTGCTGTCGTAGCGAAAGATTAGCTGATTTTTCTCGTCTTGGAGGTGATAGCGATAGTCAATCTGTGTAATGCGACCATTCACAACCTGTAGGGCTTCGCTGATAGCTAGCAGGTATCTACCTTTGAACCGTAACCGCAGTTTGAGGTTGCCTCGTTCTGCCGTCAGAATGGTGGCATTGAACTGCTCAACATATAGGTTAGGCAACGTGAAGAACTGCTGCTCAATGCCGTCAAAATAGTTTAGTAGAGCACTACGCGACATTTTGCAGCCTGTCTGCGAGTTCTTGATGCAGGGCCAAGTAGTGCTGGTAGTTGCCAGCCCACTCAACAAAGTCTTCTGCGTCAGAGGTTTCGCCCTGACTGTACTTGGTGAAGAATTCAGCA
Organism: Nodosilinea nodulosa PCC 7104; assembly: GCF_000309385.1. GTDB lineage: Bacteria > Cyanobacteriota > Cyanobacteriia > Phormidesmidales > Phormidesmidaceae > Nodosilinea > Nodosilinea nodulosa. The sequence goes on along the minus strand of NZ_JH976537.1, from coordinate 5,935,504 downwards.
GAATCCATTTGGTACTGAATTTCGTACGTGTTTAGCTGCTTGGCTAGGGCAATCAATGCATCTAGGGGAGACGTATATTCGGTAATTTGTTTACGCATAAGTAATCCTTGAAATCAAATACTTTCACCGCTTTATCTAATACTCACCACCGTAAACAATACCTTGTGATTAGGGTATTTATTTGGGCATGCCGCATCGTCCAATTGTAAAGTTGTATAGAAGGTTCCGAAGTTTTCTGGGCTGACTGCCCTGAAAAATTAAGTCAGCACCGGAGTGGCACCGACCTGTGACTCTAAAATCACCCCGTAGAGCGGGCTGGTGGCCATCAGGTGCTCGTGGGTGCCCTGGGCCACCAGGCGGCCCTTATCCATCAGCAAAATGCGATCGGCGGTGCGCACGGTGCTGATCCGCTGGGCGACGACAAAGGCGGTGCAGGTGCGGCGGCGCATCAGGTCGTCGAGGGCAGCCTGAATTTGGGCGGCGGTCTGGGCATCCACGGCGGAGGTGCTGTCGTCGAGGATCAAAATGCTGTAGTTGGTCAGCAGGGTGCGGGCGATCGCAATTCGCTGCTTTTGCCCCCCCGAGAGGCCCACCCCGCGCTCGCCCACCACGGTGTCGTAGCCGTCGGGCAAATCTGCCACAAAGTCGTGAATTTGAGCCGCTTTGGCCGCTGTAATCACCTCATCCAGGGTGGCCTCGGGCTTGGCGTAGGTAATATTCGAGAAAATGGTGCCCGAAAACAGGGTGGTCTCCTGGAACACGGTGCTGATGTGCGATCGCAGGCTTTCTAAGGTAAAGTCGCGCACATCGCGCCCGTCGATGCGCACGGCCCCGCTGGTGACATCGTAAAAGCGGGGAATCAGGTTGGTGACGGTGCTTTTGCCCGAGCCGGTCATGCCCAAAATAGCGATCAGCTCGTTGGGCTTGGTCTCAAAGGAAATCTCGCACAGGGCCGGGCTGGTCGCCCCCGGATAGCGAAACGACACATGCTCAAAGGTGATGCGTCCGCCGCAGGTGGCAAAGGGAACGGCGTTGGGGCGATCGCGGATTTCAATGGCGGCATCGACCACCTCGTAGACCCGCTCCGCCGACGAGGCCGCCTGGGCGATCGCCGGGGCGGCAAAGCCAATCAGCAAAATCGGCTGCAAAATCAGCAGCAGGTAGGCGTTAAAGGCCACCAGCTGCCCCACCGAAAAGCGATCGTCAATCACCGCTACTCCGCCGTAGCCCACCACCGCCACAATCACCAGGTTGCTGACCAGGAAAATAAACGGAAACGTGTTGCGAATCGCCAAAATGGTCTTCATGTTGGCGGCAATCAGGCCGTTGTTGAGCTGGGTGTAGCGATCGGTTTCGACCTCCTCCCGCACAAAGGCTTTTACCACCCGCACCCCCAGCAAGTTTTCCTGTAGCACCGCATTCAGGTCGCTGAGCTGCTCCTGCACCTGGCGAAACAGCAGGTTGTTGCGGCTAAAAAACCGCGCCATCAGCCATCCGGCGGCGGGCACCACCGTCAGGCTAATCAGCGCCAGCCGCCAGTTCATCGCCAGCAAAATGATGGCGATCGCCACCAGCGTCACCACCCCACTAATCACCTGAATCAGGCTGGTGCTGAGAAACGTGCGAATTTGCTCAATATCGCTGGTGACGCGGGTGAGCAGCTGGGAGGTCTGGGCCTGGTCGTGGTAGCTAAAGCTGAGGGTTTGGATCTTGCTAAAAATGCGGTTGCGCAGATCGTAGACCACGCTCTGGGATAGCGCCTCGGCGCAAAAGCTCTGGCCAAAGTTAAACAGCCCCCGGGCCAGGGCCGCCGCCACCAGCCCCGCCCCGCTCTGCAGCACGATGGTCAAATTATTTTCGGCAATGCCCTGGTCGATGGCCCAGCGAAACAGCTGCGGCGTAACCGCATAGGCAGCTACTAGCAGCAGGGCACTGCCCAACGCGCCCAGGGCCAGCCAGGGGTAAACCCTCAAGCTCCCCAACACCCGCTGGAGCTGCCGCAGCGAAGACCCGTCTTGAGGCCCAGAAACCTGCACCAATCCCCTACTCCTACAGCGTCTGCATCATTCTAGACGGTGCGCTCAGAATTCTCTGGCGAAATTCTTGCGGCAGGGTAGCGAATTCTACAGGCGAGGCCAGCGGCCCTGGTATAGATCCGCCCCACAGAGCGGCTGCTAAAATCCGTGCCGCTGCCGAATTGACACAGCCTTGGCACAGCTTAGCCACTCACAGTTCCTACTGTGAGGGTTTAAGAAATATAAGGTATTCGCCATGGCGACGCTATCGGTTCCGGCGGGGGTGCTAGTGCTGGCCCTCCTGCTCCTGGCCAGTATGGGTATATTGGCCTGGCTGTTTCCTTCCACAGCCCCGAGCACCCGCAAGAAAAAGAAACGGTAAACGCCGCGATTTTCCAAAAGCCCGCCAGCCCAGAGCTGAAGGCAAAACAATTCGCCTGGCCCTTCCGCAGGGCGACGACCATCAGGTGCCCGGAGCCTGAACGGTTATGCGCTGGGTTATAGCTGCCCTGACATTGCCTGGAGCATAGGCCATCAAGATATAGTTGCCCGGATCGAGATCGCTAACAATTGAATCTGTTCCACCAGCGGGCAGGGGATTGCTGAGTAAACTTCCCGACAGGGCAACCGTTTTGCCAGAAAAGTCAATTTTGCCCGCTTTGATAGGAATCTGGTCAGCGGATAAATCGGTTTTCAGCAGGATTAAATTTAGCGATCTGCCGCTGTCATTGCGAATATCCAGGCTGACAATGCCCGCATCGGCCTTGTCGTAGCTGGTCGTAATTTTGTCGTCGGCAATGCGCACATCAATAATATTGGACAGCTCCGACAGTCCTGAGGCGTGTTTTTGCCCAGTTGTTGTCTCCGAAACCGCTGTGGCCTTCTCGCCAGTCTGCCCAGACAACTGGTTCCGCAGGGCAGCTTCCCCAGCCGGATTTGTGATCGATATTCCGTCGGAATGTGAACCAGCGCTGCAACCAGCGTAAAAGACCATTGAACCGGCTAAAAGAGCAGTGGCTAGCTGAAATTTCATGTCGGCTTCCTGGAATGAACACATACTTGCCGAAGTATAGAAAGGGCATGTGTCAAACCAGTGTCAAACCTACCGCCAACAGGGTTACAGTCTCTTGCAGGCAGGCGGTGCAGGCGATGGTGCCGGGGGCTATGGTCTATAGATGGGCAATAGCAGGCCACCCGTCGCTGAAGGGGCAACCACCAATCGACTGGCCTCAGCACCGGAAGGGCCGATCGCCTTTGGGGATTAGGGCCTAATTTTGCCTGGCGACAATCTCCGATGGCGCTGGCGGGTGAGCCAGGGTTTACAGCAGTCGGAAGTGGTACAATCCGCCAGGTTCGATCCGCCAGGTTCGATCCGCCAAAGTACAGCCCAGGGGCACAGCTATGACCTATATTCGCTACTTTGCCACCAACCGCGATCGCGACAATTTGGCCCGCGATGTCTCCCTCAAAGACCGCAAAAATATGCAGAGCGGGGGCTACAACTGGATCGATGCCAGACGGTACATGGCCTACTATCTGGCCGAAACCAATGCCCAACAAATGCCCAAAGAATCGCTAATAATTAATTCTGAAGAGACGGTATTTCAAGCATTTTTGTCTAAGCCCTCGATCAGGCGAATTATTATTGGCATCCACGGCTTTAACGTGCCGCTCCACGGGGCACTGACCTCGTTTTCCATCCTGGCCGACACCATTCGCGACCTCGATGCATTCAAGCCCCCTGAAAACCGCTTAAATTTAATTGTCGATCCGCTCCTGCCCGAAGAGCAGTATCGACTCAACACTGAGGACAATCTAACGGCTGTGGTGGGCTTTTCCTGGCCCGCCAACGGCAGCGTTTTGGCCTACAATTCTGACCGCACCGAGGCGGTTAGCTCCGGCCCGGCCCTGGCCAATATGATCAGCATCATCCACAAATTTAACCCGGCGGCGGAGATTTTTGTAATCGCCCACAGCATGGGTAATTTTCTCGCCTGCAACATGCTCAAGCAGCTCGTTGACCGGGAGTATGTACCCTACGACTACGACAAGTACGATCAGGGACAACTGTCTCTGCGAGGCCAGAATAGCGGTTCTGACAAATTCTTTATCGATGGCTACTTCATGCTGGCCCCGGATGTGGAGCGTCGCCACGTGACCAAGTGCTATAGAAGCGGCGAACCCACCTACCAGCGCGAGCAGTATTCGGCCCAAAAAGAGAACGAAATGGAAGACGTCTACTACCTGGGGCCATTTTTTGAAGGGCTGCTGCACCTGGTGGGCGGGGTATATCTCTTCTACTCACGCCACGACGAGGCCCTCAAAGCTTCTAAGGTAGAAAAAGAGCTGAGGGAGCGGGCCGACGACCTCAAAGAATTAATCGTGGGGCGCAACATAAATAATCTCTACGAGGACAGTCTGGGACTCAACCCGGCCCCGCCCCCGGCCCCGCCCAACATGTATTCGTTCAATGCCTCAACCTTGAGCAATATGCAAATTGACCACGGCAACTACTTTGATACCCAGGGCATTGCCGAAAAAATAGCCCGCGAAATCATAAGCTACAAAAGCGATGGCTAAACCGCCGGGTTGAGGCCGCCCATGGAGATCACGCCCTAGCGCCAAAACTGAATTTGATCGATGGACGGTCTGCCTATGGGCGAATAGCGCTGAGTTAAGGCCGACAGACACCGCCCGCCCTGGGGCAAACCAGGGTTTTTGGCGATCGCGAACCGATTGCTTCAGAGACATTCGTCCTGCGGTGGCCTGAGCAATCTGGCCGATCGCGTCAGGCCTGGGTGCCGCTGCGAATGCCCTCAGACTAAACCTTTCACACACTTTCACACAGATGGCGGGGCGATAATTAATTTCCTATAAAAGATTAATCGATCCGCTCTCGATAGTTTGAAGAAACATGTCTGTTTGTTACTCTCCCTGTCGAAATAAGAATGCCTGATCCCCACTTCTTCTAGGCTAAACCTTAGCCATTATTGCGCTGATTTAACTATCGGCTAGGGGTGTATTTGGCTCCGAAAATAGTGGTGAAGGCTGCCATCTGCCTACAGTTTCTGTATGTCGGAAAAGCAGATTTTTATTTCGTAAGTGGAGGAAAACTAGCCGTGAATTTGCCGCTATTAGCCTATGAGCCCAGCAGCCAGAACCAGCGCGTGGAGGGCTACGAGGTGCCGGGAGACGAGCATTCTGGGATTTTTACCCTAGATAAAACCTTCTCCACTGTGGATATGGATGCGCTGATTTCGGCGGCGTATCGGCAGATATTTCATGAACAGCAAATGCTGAAGAGCAATCGCCAAACGCTGCTGGAGTCGCAACTGCGGGGCGGTTTGATTTCGGTGAAAGATTTTGTGCGCGGACTGGCGATCTCCGATGCGTTTCGCACCTGGAACTATGAGGTAAACAACAACTATCGCTTTGTCGAACTGTGCGTGCAGCGGCTGCTGGGGCGCAATGTTTACGATGATAAGGAAACCCTGGCCTGGTCAATTGTGCTGGCAACAAAGGGGGTAGAAGGGCTGGTGGATGCCCTGCTGGAGAGCGAGGAATACAGGACAGGTTTTGGCGATCGCACGGTGCCTTACCAGCGGCGGCGGGTGCTGCCCCAGCGATCGCAGGGCGACATTCCCTTTGAGCGGATGCCCCGCTACACCCACGACCACCTGACAACGCTGGAGGCCCTGGGCTACGACTTCTCGCGCGATCGCCGTCTGAACCAGGGCGACTGGATGGAGACTCCGGATGAGGTCCGCAAGGCGGCTGGAGCGGTGACGGCTGGACTAGCCGTTTTCCTCGGCCTAGTGGCGGCAGCGGTGGTGCTGTCGTGGTTCGGCTGGCTTTCGCTCTAGCTGGCGGCGGGGCAGCGCCCGCAGAAATTCTGCTCTATTGCGGCTGTAAAGTTCGCCTGTGACTTGGCCCTCCGGCACTGCCGGAGGGCTTTTTTTACATGTTTTGAGTAGAGCTGCGGGGCGGCGATCGCTGTGCCCTGGAGCACCGCCCTAGATCAGCGGCGGCACCGTGAGTCCTTTCAGGACCTTAGCCGGGGCCGACAGCCCTTTGCCCTGCACCAGCACTAAAAAATTTCCCAACCCCATGGGATTGATGAGCTGGTGCAGGTGGTCGCGGCGCTGAATGGCGAGGCTGACGGTGGCCGGGTCGCTGGCCTGAATTTGGCCGAGGGCGGCAATGCGATCGCCCAACCCCAGGGACATCAGAAACATCCCCTGCTGGGTCGCGCCCAGGGTCTCTAAACCGCAGCGATCGCCCTGGCGCTCTAGGGCCGTGAAATTGACGTGGGCGGTGATGTCTTGGTGGCCCAGGTGGCTGTAGGGATTGTCGTGGTGGGCGTGCTGATAGTAGCACTGGAGCGTGCCCTGGGCGCGGGCGCGGCTGTAGTAGCGGCTGGCGGGATAGCCGTAGTCGACGGTGAGGACGTAGCCCCGATTGAGCTTGGCGGCCACGGTTTTCATCCAGTCCAGCGCCGCCAGGTGGACTTCGGTGCGATAGCCCGGGGCGTACTGGGGGTCGGCCAAGTCGATGCCAACGAAGGCAAAGTAGTCGGCGAGGCGAGGGGTGGAGGGCACATCCACTAGTTCTTGCACAGATTCTTGTCCAGATCCGCCAGCGGTGTCGGAGAGCGTGACGTAGACCTCTTGCAGCCCCGCTTCGGCCATCACCACCTGATGCACGGGCAGGGCGTCGACCAGCTCGTTAGAGAACAGGCAGCCGGTAACGCTATTGTCAGGCAACGCCTCTAGCTCTACCCAGGCGACCTTGTCGGCCCAGGGGGCGAGGCGCTGCTTCTGAGCCGTTTTCAGCAGCGCAGACTTCTCCACAATTTGATAGCTCAGGGCCGCAAAGCACTGGGGATAGTGGTTTTGCAGGGCACCCAAGGCATCGGCGGCAATTAAGCCCTGACCAGCGCCCATTTCGATCAGCGAGAAACGCTCTGGGCCGTCCAGATGCTCCCACATTTCGGCAAACTGGGCGGCCAGTAGTTCGCCAAAGTCGTGGCCCAGGTGAGCGGAGGTGACATAGTCGCCCTCAAACCCGAGGATGGCGTCTTTGCTGGTGTAGTAGCCGCCCTGGGGATGGTAAAGGGCCAGCTCCATGAATTCGGCAAAGGGGATGCGGCCCTGGGGTGACTGGCGGATGCGATCGCGTAAGGCCTCGAATAGAGCTGGATTGTGGGGCATGGGCGGGGGGCGGGGGAGATGGGGAAGATGGGGAGATGGGGGGAGGGGGGGGAGGCGCAATGGGCTTTTGTGTGGCTGGAGGTACTGATGGCAGGGGTATATGGCTTATCCTTTGAGCTGCTGCCGCAGTTTGTCGAGGGAGTCTGCCACGGCCAGGCACTTGGTGCCGCGACAGACCATGCCAACGGCCTGGGGGGGCAAGTCGTGGCCGACTCTGAAGACGGTCGTGGGCCAGTATTCTGTTGCCAGCTCAGGGACGATTGCGGCCTGGGCCTTGACCACGGTGCCGTGGAGAAACCAGTTGAGACCGCCCAGCAGGCTGGGGCAGGCGCGGGGCATGTCTTCCATCACGGTGCCAAAGGCGTGCAGGGCGCAATCGGCGCGATTCAGGTAGTCCAGATTGTCGGTGAGCAGCGATAGACGGACGAGGTTGGCGACGGCTACCCCATTGGCCGCTGGGGTGGCGCTGTCTTGGTAAGGTCGTTCCTGCACCAGCAGCGCCCGATCGGCGGGGGCGCTGAGGTAGCCGCCCGGCGCAGCACTCCACAGCTGCTGATCAAACTCCTGCTGGGTAGACATGGCCAGCGTCAGCCAGTCAGTTTCTGCCGGGGAGTTGGCCAGAGCCAGACTGGCCTGGTGCAGGTCGAGGAACGCCTTAATTAAAAGGGCGTAGTCTTCGGCTTGGGCCTCGACCTGAGGGCTGCCGTCGTAGCCGAGGCGATATAGATGACGGCCAATCCACTGGTGCTGGCGAATATGCTCAGCCGCCGTCGCTGCGGTGGCAAAATAATCGGGGTTTTGCAACACCATGGCCGCTTTGGCCAGGCCAGAGATCATCAGACTGTTCCAGGCCACAATTAGCTTGGTGTCGGTCACTGGGGGAATACGGCCCGGCCAGGGCTGAGTTTTGGCTGCCTGATTGGTGGTGGCGGGAGGGAAGGTGGCCAGATCTGCCGCCGGAGCGCCATAGCGCAGGGTAAACAGTTTATCCAGCGCGGACTCCACGGCGGCTGAGAGGGGGCCAAGGGAGGTTCGTTGCAGCACGATCTGCTGTTCAAAGTTGCCCTCGGGGGCGATCGCAAAGGCCTTGGCCAACGCCTCCAGTTGCTCAGCAGTCAGCGCAGATTCCAGCACCGGGTAAGGCCAGGCGTAGAAGGCGCCTTCTTCGGGTTCGGCGTCGTGGCGAGTGGCAAAACTGTCAGCATCCTGGGCGGCGTAGAAGTAGCCGTCAGGGGAGGTCATCTCGCGGCGTAGCCAGGTGTGGGTCAGCGCGATCGCCCGCTCAAAGGCCGGTTCTCGTTCTCCGCTGGCCCACAGGTCGGCCAGATACTCCACAATCAGCCCGTTGTCGTAGAGCATTTTTTCAAAGTGGGGCACCGTCCAGTTGGGGTCTACGGTGTAGCGGTGGAAGCCGCCGCCGACATGGTCGTAAATGCCGCCCAGGGCCAGATTGCGCCCCCGCTGGCCGCAGATATGGGCCACATCTAGTTCCAGATCAAACCACAGCCCGCCCAGCGCGGCTGTCGCGTGGGGAATCATCGGGAAGCAGGTGCCTTGCCCGCTCGGAATCAGGATTTTGGCATTCGTCGTCAGCCCCGGTTGCAGCAATTCTGCCAGAGGCATCCCCTCGGTGACTGGCAACTGCGCCCCCTGCTGCAGGCTGCCCAGCACCGCATCGGTGACTTCCGTTAGTCGGGCTTTTTCGGTGTCGTAAAACTGGCGCAGGGCCGTAAGCACCTGCAAGAAACCGGGCCGTCCGTACTTCGGCTCCACCGGAAAGTAGGTGCCGCCATAAAAGGGCACCCGCGTTTCTGGGTGCAGCACCACGTTGAGCGGCCAGCCCCCCTGCCCGGTGAGCATTTGCAGCGCCTGCATATAAATGCTGTCGATGTCGGGTCGCTCTTCGCGATCGACCTTGATGGCGATGAAGTTGGCGTTCATGTAGGCGGCGATCGCCCCATCCGAAAACGCCTCGCCCTCCATCACTGTGCACCAGTGGCAGCTGGAGTAGCCAATCGAGAGAAAAATCGGCTTGTCGTCCTGTCTGGCCTGCGCGAGGGCCTCATCGCACCAGGGCCACCAGGCGATCGGGTTTTCGGCATGCTTACGCAGATACAAACTGGGCGAATCTGCCAGGCGATTAGTCATAGGAGCGAGGCGGGTGAGGGCATGAACACCCTACCACTACTGAACGTATGGTTGGCTGTACTTCCTGCTCTTCCGACAGCAGGGCGGTTTCATTCTAATCCGGCTGCTCCTCAGTAAATTGGTCGATCGCATCCACCATCCCTTCGGAGTAAGACTCTAGGACAGTGGCACACCTGTGGAGGTCAGCCAGGGCTTGGCTGAAGGTTTCTTCGTCTGCATCGGGGGTTTCAAGGGTTTGAATGGCTGCGATCGCCTTCTCAAGCTGCGGCCGATATTCTGCTAAGTAGCGTTTGAGGCGCGTCAGTGATGATTGCAAAGTATCCTTAGCCACATTCAAATATATCGAACTTGATTTTGCATCTCATCTGCCGTGACCTGATTAAGGATTATAAGGAGCCGTTGGGCAATAACTTGAGGTGGATGACGCACTGCATAAATAACACCATAGTGCATGTTCTCAGCAGTAAAATAGTCTTGAACGAGAGCTTCAAAATCTGTTCTATTGTGGGTTACTAGTGCTCTACTTTGGCTGACTGCATAGGCTAATTGTTCTTCATCTGAGTTCTGAAGTTTTCCTGCATCTCGCGCAGTCACTACGTCAAACCCTCGTGCGTGGAGCAAATCAGCTACCAAGACGTGAACATCTTCATCCAGGTACAGACGTATGAAAAGGTTATTCACAGGTCTCTAACCAATGGGTCGATCAACTCATCGGGAATACGATTTTTTTCGATATAGCCATTGATTTCGTCTTGGTGATCGCTGTAGTAGGTCAAGGCTCCAAAAACTTGCCCTAAAGTTAGATGAGGCAATCCTTGGGGGATCTCTTCTGGGGCAACCCCCATCCGCCAGGTTTCTACAATAGCTCTGACAGGAGTACGTGTGCCTTGAATAATCGGCTCTCCGTTGAGAATGCTGTCATCTCGTACTATGTAGAGATATTCGGTTGCTTGTACCATACTCACTCCCTGGAATCAAACTGAATTCAAGACTTAGCGAAGCCTTCCAATGTGTTGGGTTCCACTCGGTTTCACCCAACCTACTTACTAATTCGCTCGCCTCTATTTCACCCAACCTACCTACTCTAAAGACTTATCAAGAAAACAATGTCTAGATTCTTTAGGAAACTTTAGAATTTCTATTGCAAGAATTGAGGATATTCATCATCATGATGGACTCTAACCTTTAAATCCTGATCAAGTTTTAAATCTTGTCTTATTTTCTTGACTTGAAATTCATCTTGTTCCGTCCAGTCTGTTACGTCAACATGAATAAGATCCTCAGATCGGCCTTCCACACCTAAAAACATATTTTCGGTAGCTATACCTATTACATGTTGAATTTCTGGGAAACGTGACTTTGCAACTAAGCATCTTGAGTAGAGAGCTTCTTTTCTTACAACCCGGTATTCTTCATAAATCATGGTTTGAGAGTACGAGCATACCAAAAAGACGTATATAGTGTCATGACTTGTTAGGGATGGTACATATCGAACTGTCACGGTGTTATCCATCGGTGCAGTCGAAATAAGTTCGAATAAAAGTTTAGAAAGAAACCTTCTATGGAAGCGAGACTCCCTTGCCAAGAGGCGTATCAATATTTCTTGTTCAGCCAAAGTGTCTTGACCTAAAAAAAATAAGCTCTCTTGTAATGCATGGTGACTTAATCTCTCAATCAATGCATCCCATTGATAGCTAATAGAGTCCATTTCTAATTTAATCTGATAGTCAGGACTATGGTTGAATCTTGGCCAGCACTCATCACTTAATATAAGATTCTGCATCGCTCCTTCAGGCTCATGCATTATTGCGAAGTCACGCTTATCCTCAATCGTTATAAATTGATGATAGTAAGCTAATAAATCCAGTTCACTTGGAGATGAGATTCTACGGCCCGATCTAAATAAGAGTTCTTTCTTTTCTAAATATGATATGAAGTCTGGTGCCGTATCAAGCACGCTTAAGGTCATATCCAATGAGATATCATCCAAAATATGAATGAAAGTCTTATCTCTATCTAAATCTCCAATGCAAAAAGGAGTTTCCTCAAAGTTAATCTCCTTGTTTTCCTGGAGAGAAGGTACTTCGATATTCAAACTTCCATTCCCACCAATTTCTCTCTTGCTACGGTTAGAACTATTGTGAGCTACAGCAATTAAATGAAAATTTAACTTTTCAGGTAAATAAATGGGAAAAGGTTGACTACATTTTTTGTCTAGAAATAGTTTGTTTGGGCGACTTCTTATCCATTTCTCGGCACCTCTAAGTTGCTTGACAGATTTTTGGATAGATTTCTTAAACCATCTTTTCCAATCAGTCAAAAGAGTTCCACTTTCTGGGAATTTACAGTCTTTATCAGAAAAAATTAGTATTTTATTCTCGAAGACAACCAACAGGTCGCAGACCTCTTCTCCCTGGCCTCGCCTGTCTAAACCTTCATCACTATAAACTCCTGAATATCCCCATAAAGACAGAAAGGTTCGATCACAGAGAGACTTCAAGTATCTTTCAGATTTATTGCTACCTTCGAAGCGTTTGATAGGCATTTTCTTTCAATCTAGCAATATATGTTTTGCTTGTGTTTGATTCAGCTATCTTCTCCTATCTTTTAATCCTGATTGACACAAGGATTATCAATGATAATGCACCGATCTTTGCTGGAGTGTTTTTGCCAAAATTGACCTTGCCTTTTCTACGCGCTGCGCAGCACCTGCGGCCAGGGTGCTTCCACCTGCTTCAACTCTAGCCCGCGCTGAAAGATTTCGTCGATCGCCATCATCTCTCCCAACTCGGTCATAAACTGGTGGTCGGCGGTGGCGCGAATGGTGGTGCCGTCGTCGAGCTGGTATTCAAACACCTCCTGGTGTCCGCGCTGGTGCCACTGGGCCACGGGCTGGGTGTACACGTAGCCACTCTCATCCACACTAAACACGTGGCAGGGTATGCGCTTTGCCACAATTTCGCCAATGGTCAACGGGCCGTATTCCAGCGTCAGCAGTTCGGTGTCGGCGCTGAGGCAGTATTCGGCGAACTTCACCATCTGGTCCCAGAGTTCTTCGGCCACCTTTTTGGCGACGCCTTTTTGCATGGCACCGTTGACGAAGTTTTCCTGGTGCTTGAGCATTTCCGACATTTTCTTTTTGCCCATGGCCCGCCGCAGCAGGTCGGCCTGGCCGAGGGAGTAGCCGCCCATATCCTGGGCGATTTTCATGATCTGCTCCTGGTAGACCATGATGCCGTAGGTTTCGCTCAAAATCGGCTTGAGGATTTCGTCGGCAAAGTCGATTTTTTCGCGCCCGTGCTTGCGGTTGATGAATTTGGGAATCAGCCCCGCATCTAGCGGCCCCGGTCGGTAGAGGGCCAGCACGGAGGAGATGTCTTCCAAGCCGGAGGGCTTGAGGTCGCGCACGATCTGGCGCATGCCGGAGGACTCCAGCTGGAAGACGCCGCCCAGGTCGCCGCGCTCCAGCAGCTTGTAGGTGGCGGGGTCATCCATGGGCAGGTCGTCGGGGTCGATTTTGGTGCCGTGGGTGGCCTCGATCAGATCCAGGGTTTTCTGGATCATGGTCAGGTTGCGCAGGCCCAAAAAGTCCATTTTTAAGAGGCCCAGGGCTTCGACGTCTTCCATGTAGTACTGGGTGATCACCTGGCCGTCGTTGTTGCGCTGCAGGGGCACAATTTCATCCAGCGGGTCTTTCGAAATCACTACCCCGGCGGCGTGCATGCCGAAGGTTTTGTTGGTGCCCTCAATGCGCAGGGCCATGTCGATCCAGCGCTGGGTCTGGGGATCGTTGTCGTACTTTTCTTTGAATTCGGGGGCGGGGGTGTCGTCGGAGATCATCACCTTGAGCTTGGTGGGCTTGCCCCGCGCGACGGGAATCAGCTTGGCCATTCGGTCCGACTCGGCGTAGGGGATGTCCAGCACCCGGGCCACATCTTTGAGCACCGCCTTGGAGGTCATGCGGTTGAAGGTGATGATCTGGGCGACGCGCTCTTCGCCGTAGCGGCGGGTGACGTACTGAATCACCTCCTCCCGGCGATCGATGCAGAAGTCGGTGTCAATATCCGGCATCGACTTGCGCTCGGGGTTCAAGAAGCGCTCGAACAGCAGGCCGTGGTGGATGGGGTCGATGTTGGTGATTTCCATGGCGTAGGCCACCAGGGAACCCGCCGCTGAGCCGCGACCGGGGCCGACGGGAATGTTGTTGTCGCGGGCAAAGCGGATATAGTCCCACACGACGAGAAAGTAGGTGGGGAAGCCCATCTGGATCATCATCTCGATTTCGTATTCGAGGCGATCGCGGTACTCCTGCTCAATCTCCCCGTAGCTGGCCACTTTCATCCGCTTGACCAGCCCTTCCCTGGCCACGTGGCCCATATAGGCCCCGGCGTCTTCGTTGAATTCTGGCGGAATAGGGAAGTCGGGAATGCGCGACTGGCCCAGGATGCCGGTGTACTCTTCAACTTTTTCGGCGACCTCCAGGGTGTTAGCGATCGATTCTTCGATCACATCTTCAGGAATGTGATCGCGAAACAGCCGCCGCATCTCGTCGGCAGATTTAACATACTCGGTGCCGCTGTAGCGCAGGCGTTTATCTTCGGTCAGCAGCTTGCCGGTCTGAATGCAGAGCAGCGCGTCGTGGGCCTCGACATCGTTGCAGGAGATGTAGTGGGAATCGTTGGTGCAGATCACCTTGATGTCGAGTTCTTGGGCGATCTTGAGAATTTCCACGTTCACCACCCGGTCTTCGGGGGAGCCATGGTCCTGAATCTCCAGGTAGTAGTCTTCACCGAAGAGATCCTTGTACCACTGGGCCACCTTGCGGGCCACATCAGGCCGCTTCTGCAGGATGGCCTGGGGCACCTCGCCCCCTAAACAGGCGCTGGTGACGATCAGCCCTTCGTGGTACTGCTCTAGCAGGTCTTTGTTAATGCAGGGGCGCGAGAAAATGCCCTTGCCCTGCACGCCTTGCAGGTGCGAGATGGTGGTGAGCTTGACCAGGTTCTTGTAGCCCTGGGTATTTTTGGCCAAAACGACTTGATGATAGCGGGGGCGGCGCTGCTGCTGCGAAATGTCGCCGTTGATCAGGTACATCTCGTTGCCGATAATCGGCTTGATGCCCGCCCCCTTGCACACCTTGATCAGCTCGATCGCGCCGTACATCACCCCGTGGTCGGTGAGGGCGATCGCGGGCATGCCCAGCTCCTTGGCCCGCTCCACCAGCTGGGGCAGCTGACTGGCCCCGTCGAGCAGGCTGTAGGCACTGTGGATATGGAGACCAACGAAGGACATGGCGCAGCGGCTCTATTAGTACAATTTTACTGTCCTGGGCCTCATTTTTGCCAGGTCAACCCGGGCCAGGGCGCCCAAGCTGACCCCTAGGTTAACGGATCTTGGGCTGATCTATGAACCTACATCTAGCGATTTTTCAGATCTACAGAATTTAAAACCCCCACATGTAGAGGTCAGGGCGGGTTAGCGTCTAGCCTGCCAGGCCACTCTGTGTCAATATGCCCTCACTGGTCTGCGCCGAACGAAACCCAGACCCGGGCTGCTCGGTCACCCACGACTTCGGCCCAGAACCTGCCCCCGCCCCAGGCCGCAGGAAAACCCGGGCCAATTCAGCGCCAGGGGTGCTTTAGATCAGCAACAACAGCACGTCGGGAGAATAGCCTTGACCATGCCAGGGTTGTACCAAAAAAACAGAGGATACTGGCTGGCGCTGCTGTTGCTAATCGCTGCCGGGCTGCTCGTGCACATGAGCTTCTGGTCTATCCCCGCCGAAGATTTGATGGGCGAGGATATTTACTACGTTTGGCTGGAAGGCAAACGAATTATCGCCGGGGAAAACCCCTACGCCAGGGTTTTGGCTAGCGACATGCGGGTTAACGATAAGTACGCGACCTATTTTCCCCTGGCCTATCTCGCCTCGGCGCTGGTGCAAATACTGGGCCTGCCAGATTTCTTGCAGTGGCTTTACCTGTGGCGACCCCTCTCGTTTCTCTTTCACATGGGCATAGTAGCCCTGGTTTTGCATTATTTCTACCGGCGGGGTCTGGGGCTGCTGGGCTTTGCCGCCGCCGCTATTCTCCTGCTGGGGCGCTGGAGCATTTATATTGTTCGGGTTCACCACCTGGAATTTGCGGCCATCTTTTTTTTGCTGCTTTCGCTAGTGCTCCTGCGGGCAAAACCCAGGCTGTCGCTGCTGGCTTTTAGCCTGTCCCTGGGAATCAAGCAAATCGCCATCTTTTTGCTGCCCCTTTACCTGATCTATCTCTGGACCAATGGGGACAAAGATGCACGCCTAAAAAATTTGGCATGGGGGTTTTTAATTATTGTGAGCATTCCGGTGTTAACCTCACTGCCGTTCCTGGTTTGGAACGCTGAAGGATTCTTTAAGTCAATCCTTTTTTCGGCCACCCGATGGGGAAGTTCGCACATTGACGGCGCCCCTTCCTTTGATGTGATGTTTTCTCAGCAGTTGCCGTGGATGGTGGGGTTAAAAGCTAAACTGCTAATGCTGTCGCTAATGGGGCTCATTTACCTGAGTTTTTGGCGGGAAAAGGTGAGTCTTTTAGTCGCCTCCGCCATGGTAATGATGGTGTTTCTCTACTTCAATTCGGTGCTGTTTTTGCAGTATTTTCTGTGGCCCCTCAGCCTGACGCTGCTGGCCCTGGTGGAGCTGGTGCCGCCGCTGCCCCGGCCGGGTCGAGGGTAGGTTGTGCCTACACCATTTCTGCGGCGGTGGAACCGTAGCTGGCCCAGGTCTGCCACAGCCAGGGGTGAATGTCGCGCGGGTAGAGCAGCCAGGTGCGCTCGAAGGGCTGGCTGAGGGTCTGCACCAGCGGCGACAGGTCTTTAATGTCGACAAAGGCGTTGTCGCTGTGCAGGCAAATGCCCTCGTTGTAGGTGGTGTAGCCCCGGCTCCAGGTGCGGCGCAGGCCGCTGTACTGTTCGCTGCTGTAGCCCTGCTGGTCCAGGTGGGTGCGCACGGTGCGCAGCAGGTCGCTCTGCTGCTCCGCCGACAGCCGCGTTACTTCCAGGGTTTTGAGCAGGTCGCGATCGAGGAAGCGGCGGCACAGGTCGGCCAGCAGTGGGTCGGGGCTGTGCCGCCACCGCTGGAGATGGTAGGTGAAGACAATGTCGTCCCCGGCCAGGTAGGTTTCCAGCGGCAGGGGGCGATCGGGGGCGAGCAGCCAGGCAGTCACCGTCGGATCGGCCTCCAGCTTGCCCGCTTGCAGGTCGGCGCGGGCGCGCTCAAAGGCGCGCTCCAGCAGCCAGGTAACGGAAATATTTTTGGGGTGGTTGTACACCTGCACATACATAAAGTGGCGCACCACCAGGTAGTGCTCGATCGCAGACAGACCCTTGTGGGCCACCACCAGCCGACCGCTAGCTGGCTCAAACCGCAGCGCCATCAGAATGCGGTCTAAATCGAGCTGACCGTAGCTAGCGCCGGTAAAGTAGCTGTCGCGCAGCAGGTAGTCGAGGCGATCGCAGTCGAGCTGGCTACTCACCAGCTGCCACACCAGCGCGACGGGGTGCTGATGGGTGTAGACCTGATCCACCGCTGCCGCCAGCCCCGCCGCCCTTGCCTCTAGGGCGTCGTGAATCTCCGGCAGCTCGCGAATGATGGTGCGGGTCCAGTGCTCGTGCTGGAGGCCAAACACCTCTTCAGCGGTGTGGCTAAACGGGCCGTGGCCAATGTCGTGGAGCAGGGCGGCCACCAGCACCGTAGCCCGGTGGGGGGCCAGTTCGGGGTAGCGGCGCTGGAGCTGGTCAAAGGCGCGACGGGCGATCGCCATCACCCCCAGCGAGTGGGTAAAGCGCGAGCTTTCCGCGCCGTGAAAGGTGAGGCTGGCGGGGCCAAGCTGGCGAATTCGCCGCAGCCGCTGAAAAGCTGGGGTATCAATTAGCTGGGTCAGCAGCGCCTCGTCGGGGTCGCTGGCGTGCAGGGTAATTGCGCCGTGGAGGGGGTCGTGGTACGAGCGGCTGGCCTTAAGGTACATGGCTTTGCAGAGGTGCTGGGTTAAGGCGCACTGGCCAGGACCGGGGCTTTGCTGAGCATCTCCAGGGCGGCCTGGTACTGGGGGTCGGCCTCGGTAGCCACGGTGTCGCGGTTGAGGGGCACGCTGGCAACCATGCGATCGGGCTTAATGCCCAGCTTGTTGATGTCGTGGTGGGCCGGGGTTTCGTACTTGGCCACGGTCACCGCCAGCCCCGCCCCATCCGACAGGTCAAACAGCGACTGAATCAGCCCCTTGCCAAAGGTGGTGCTGCCCACCAGGGTAGCGCGGCCATTGTCTTGCAGCGCCCCGGCCAAAATTTCGCTGGCGCTGGCGGTGCCTTCGTTGACCAGCACCACCAGGGGCGCGTCGGTGATGGCCTGACCAAAGGCCTCAAAGCTGTCTAAAATGCCCTGGCGGTTGACGGTGTAGACAATGGTGCCCTGGGGCAGCCACAGCCGAGCAATTTCAATCCCGGCCTGGAGCAGGCCGCCGGGGTTGTTGCGCAGATCCAGCAGGTACCCCTCCGCCCCCTGGTCGGCCAGATCGCGAATGGCGGTGGCTAACTTCTCCACGGCATTGCCGTTGAACTGGCTCAGCCGCAGGTATCCGACCCGCTGCCCGGTCGATGTGGTTTTTAGGGCCGACACCACGGGGTTGAGGGTGATGACATCGCGGGTGAGCAAGACCTGGCGAGAGGCCGTTTCGTCGGGGCGACGGAGTTGCAGAGTGACCATCGTGCCCCGCTGCCCCCGCATCCGAGCCGCCGCCTCATCCAGGGTCAGATCGGTGGTGGCCGTACCGTCGATTTCAAGCACCACGTCCTGGGGCTGAATGCCGGCCTGCTCCGCCGGAGACCCTTCGATCGGGGCAATTACCCGCAGCCAGCCGGGGTGCTCGTCTTTAGAAATTTGCAGCCCCACCCCGGTCAGCTCGCCAGCGGTGCTGGTTTGCAGACTGCGGTACTGGTTGGGAGGCAGCAGCCGGGTGTAGGGATCATCCAGCCCCGCCAGCATGTCCTGAATTGCCTGGTAGGTATCTTCGCGGCTGGCCAGGGAGCGCTCCAGGGCTCGCTGGCGAGTAAACCACCAGTTTTGGTGGTTGAAGGTCTCATCGACGTAGGCTCGATTGACAATGCGCCATACCTCTGCCACCAGGTTTTGCTCGTTGGTAAGGGCCAGGGCCGGACCGGCTGACACGCCGCCGACCGCCAGCCCAATCAGACACAGGCAGAGAATACTGAGACGCAATAGGGGTCTGAACATACAAGCAGAGCAAAGGCAGGCGGTGGTACTGAGCGGAGAGGGCGATCGCGCCGAAACGGGTCACGCCAGGATAACTAATCTTCGACCATTACCCTTAGGTTTGACTGCAATCCAGCTGCATTCAAGAATGGGCGATATACACAGCCGTGCGGCATCGGCTTCACATTAGTTTATTCTGACCATTTTTTGCCAATTGCACCCAACCGGCACCAGGCATGCCCGTTGGCCGGTAGCCCCCCCTGCCGCAGCGGCCGACCCTTCACCCAATTGCCCCAGGGCATGCCCGACCAGCGCCAGGGTCTCGCCTCACCGCAGCAGCGCTGTCAAATTGTAACGAAATGTTGCAAGCCGCCCAAGGATTCTCATCTATATCTTTAGGAACTTTGGTGGCCAGGGAGGTTGATTTCTGCCCTAAAAGTCCGATTTTCTTCCATCCCGAAGGCGGGGAAGATGGCAGTAGGTCCCCCAGGCCTTAGAATCTATAGCAGAGAATTTAGCGCAGCCATTACGGCTATGTTACATTTTTCATTGACGGCATTTATTGATATATAGAGTTACCCGCTTCATGTTTACCAAGCAAGTTACTGACTCTAAGACCTTCCAATGGTTTAACGAGCGGCTTGAGATTCAGGCTCTGGCCGACGACATCTCCAGCAAGTACGTGCCGCCCCACGTCAATATTTTCTATTGCCTGGGCGGCATTACCCTGACCTGCTTCCTGATCCAGTTCGCCACTGGGTTTGCGATGACCTTTTACTACAAGCCGACGGTCACTGAAGCCTTCAGTTCTGTGCAGTACCTGATGACCGACGTCAACTTCGGCTGGCTGATTCGCTCCATCCACCGCTGGTCGGCCAGCATGATGGTGCTGATGATGATTCTCCACGTGTTTCGGGTTTATCTCACCGGCGGCTTTAAGAAGCCCCGCGAGCTAACCTGGGTGACCGGCGTGGTGCTGGCGGTGATCACCGTTACCTTCGGCGTGACCGGCTACTCTCTCCCCTGGGATCAGGTGGGCTACTGGGCCGTGAAGATTGTGTCTGGGGTGCCCGGTGCTATTCCGGTCGTGGGTTCCACCGTGGTCGAGCTGATGCGCGGCGGCGAGGCCGTTGGGCAATCAACCCTGACCCGCTTCTACAGCCTGCACACCTTCGTTCTGCCCTGGGCGATCGCGGTGTTCATGCTGCTACACTTCCTGATGATTCGCAAGCAGGGCATCTCTGGCCCGCTCTAAAGATTCCTTGGGAGCGTGCCTTTAGGAAGGCAAGACTGGGGGGCATGACGTTTGGTTTCTGCTGGACCAATTGCCCTAGCTGGATGGTTTAAACTTTGGGCCTGGCCCAACTGGCTGTAACAGGAGAAGTTTTTCGATGGCGACCATTAAAAAACCGGATCTGAGTGATCCTAAGTTAAGAGAAATGCTCAAGCAGGGCATGGGCCACAACTACTACGGCGAGCCCGCCTGGCCCAACGACCTGCTCTACATCTTTCCCGTGGTTATTCTGGGCACCATTGCCTGCTGCGTGGGTCTGGCGGTGCTAGATCCCGCTCTGGTGGGTGAACCCGCTGACCCCTTTGCCACCCCGCTAGAAATTTTGCCTGAGTGGTACCTGTATCCCACCTTCCAAATTCTGCGGATTGTGCCCAACAAGCTGCTGGGTATTGGCGCCATGACCGCCATTCCCCTGGGCCTGATGCTGATTCCCTTTATCGAGAGCGTCAACAAGTTTCAGAACCCCTTCCGTCGCCCCGTGGCTACCACCCTGTTTTTGTTTGGCACGGCGGTGACCCTGTGGCTGGGTATCGGGGCTACTTTCCCCATCCAAGAATCGCTGACCCTGGGCCTGTTCTAGGCGGCTAATTCTATTGGTTATGCAAGACCTGCGTAGAACTGTATCGTTTTACGCAGGTCTTTTTGCTGAGGGACTACTCTTTCGCTAAGCTAAATTTAAGGGCGGCTGGTAGGCGTTGATACGGGAGTGAGCTATGGCAATGGCAGATTCCAGGCGGGCGTCTAGACGAGTGCATTTACAGGTCAAAAGCCAGCTCGATGTGGTAGCCCAGGTGCAGCGCTGGTTTCGCGACACCTGTCGTTCGCTGGAGGGGGACTCGGCCTGGGTGGGCAGCCACTGCGATCGCCTCGCCCTGGCCCTGACCGAAGGCTTTACCAACGCGGTGCGCCATGCCCACGCCCACCTGCCCCCAGAAACCGGCATTGATATTGACCTGGCCCTCGACACCGACCAGGTGGAAATTCGGATTTGGGACTACGGCGATCCCTTCAACCCAGAGCTGCTGCCTGAGCCCCAGCCAGGGGAGCTGCTGGAGAGCGGCTACGGCTGGTTTTTGCTGCGCCGTCTGGCAGATAAGGTAACGTACTACCGCTCAAAGGACGGACGCAACTGCCTGTCGATTGTGAAGTATGGCACCTGCCTGCCCTGAGCCTGCCAGAGGGCGAGTGGGTAGCCTAGGGGCAAACTGCCGTTTGATTGCTGCCTGCGATGGGTTCTTCGACTACCAACTTATCTGTCCCCGATCTGGCCAGGTCGTCTGGAATTGACTCAGGGACGGTTACGTTTGTTTTTATCCAAATTTTCTCCTGCGAAGGGGGCATTCAGTCCTATATTAAAGACCTCTTCAAGGCCTACCTGGAACGGCCCTACCCATCGCCTGCGGAGGTCTTTCTGCTGCGGGATGGGGCGGAGGTCGACAATCCCTACGATCTGTCCCCGCTGCGATTTCACTATCTAGATTCGGCCAGCGCCCCCTTGAGCAGGGCCAGGCTAGGGGCGCTGCTGCTGGGGCATTTGTTCAAGCAGCGCCCCGGTCGGGTGGTGTGCGGCCACGTGCTGCTGCTGCCCCTGGTGGCCCCTATCTGCCGCTGGCTCAGGCTGCCCTACAGCGTCGTCACCTACGGCAAGGAGGTGTGGGATCCCCTGCCGCCCCGGCAGCAAACGGCTCTGGCCCGGGCCGATCAGGTGTGGGCGATCAGCCGCTACAGCCGCGATCGCGCCTGCGCCGCCAACGCCCTTGACCCAGATCGAGTTCGCCTGGTTCCCTGCGTGGTGGATGGCGATGTATTTAGCCCCGGCCCCGCCGATCCGAAGCTAGTGGAAGCCTACGGCCTGGCCGGATGCCGGGTGCTGATGACCGTAGCCCGGCTGTGGTCGGGGGATATTTACAAAGGGGTGGATGTGACGATTCGGGCGCTGCCCGCCATTGTCGCCGCCGAGCCCACGGTGAAATATCTGGTGATTGGCCGGGGAGACGATCAGCCCCGGCTGGCTGCCCTGGCTGAGGCGGTGGGGGTGGGCGATCGCGTGGTGTTTGCCGGGTATGTGCCCAACGAGGCGCTGGCGGCCCACTACCGCCTGGCCGATGCCTACGTCATGCCCTCCCAGGAGGGCTTTGGCATTGTCTATCTGGAGGCCATGGCCTGCGGCGTGCCGGTGCTGGCGGGCGATCGCGACGGGTCCGCCGATCCCCTGCAAGATGGTCGCCTGGGCTGGCGAGTCCCCCACCGCGATGCCCAGGCCGTCGCCGCCGCCTGCCTGGAGATGTTGGCGGGCCAAGACCCGCGCTGCCAGGGGGCATGGCTGCGGCAGGAAACCCTGGCGGCCTTTGGCCCCGACGCCCTGGCCCAGCAGCTGCATCAGGCCCTTGGCGGGGGGCTTGGGGAGCTACCCACAACGGGGTAGGGCAGCGGCGTTACAATACAGTGTTAGAGCCAGGGCATTGCCTTTGGGGCAAGCTTGCTCCAGCCTTTGCCGAGTTGAGACAGCCCCCGTGAACCAAAATAACTTCAACCAAATTCGGGTCAATCTATCGGGTCTGGGCTGCTGGCTCACCCTGATCGGCGTCGTCTGGCTGCTGGGGGCCGTGGGCCTGGGCTGGCTGGTGAAGTCGCTGGCGGTGCTGATCGTGCTGCTGCTGGCGGCTCCGGTGCTGGGGTTTATTGGCCTGCGGTTTTGGCTGCGGCGCAATCTGGTGCAGGGGCCTTGCCCGGTGTGCTCCACCGCGCTGACCGGCATTAAAGGCACCGAAACCCGCTGCCTCAGCTGCGGCACGCCGCTACACACCGAAGCCGATGGGTTTACGCGGGTGACCGAGGCGGGCACCATTGACATCACCGCCGTCGATGTCACGGTAGATGCCAAACCCGTTTTACCCGAAGGCGACTGACCTGCCCCTGGTGGGTTATGAGCATCTGCTATGTCGAAGTGAGTCTGTGTTGTTAGGATAGATACCAGAACAAGACATCCCCTGGAACGCATCGCTATGCCCGCCGCCATTCAAGTCGAGAAAACCAAGCTCAAACAGCCGCCCCTGGAGATTCACACCCTGGGCGATCGCGCGTTGCGCCAGCCCGCCAAGCGGGTGGCCAAGGTCGACGATGAGATTCGGTCGCTGGTGCGGGAGATGCTGCAAACCATGTACAGCGCTGATGGCATTGGTTTGGCAGCACCCCAGGTGGCCGTCAACAAGCAGCTGCTGGTGGTCGATGTTGACCCCGAAAATGCCGCCGCCCCGCCCCTGGTGCTGATCAACCCCCAAATCATTAAAATCTCCCAGGAGCTGGCCACTGGTCAGGAGGGCTGCCTCAGCATTCCTGG
The DNA here is from genome assembly GCF_000309385.1 of Nodosilinea nodulosa PCC 7104. GTDB lineage: Bacteria > Cyanobacteriota > Cyanobacteriia > Phormidesmidales > Phormidesmidaceae > Nodosilinea > Nodosilinea nodulosa. The sequence goes on along the minus strand of NZ_JH976537.1, from coordinate 5,912,247 downwards.
GGTTTATTTAGACGTGGTGCGCCCCGCTGCCCTGGAGGTGTCCTACAAAGACGAGAACGGGCGGCCCAAAAAACTTCAGGCCAGCGATCTGCTGGCCCGCTGCATTCTGCACGAGATGGACCACCTCACTGGCGTCCTGTTTGTCGATCGCGTGGAGAATGCCCTGGCCCTGAATCAGGAGCTGAAAAAGCACGGCTTTTACGCCAAAGATGTGCAGCCGGTAACGGTCAAATAATTGGTTAAGGCCCCGTGGTATGCTGCCTCGATAGGGCCGCGAACGGCCTGGGCAGACCTTTAGGAGAAACCTCTGTGACCCCCAAGAGTGGCCTTTTTTTGGCTGGTTCCTGCATTGCTGCGATCGCGGCGGTAGGCTCTATCTTTGAGCTATCCTCCGGCAGCCCCGACTGGGGAACAGTACCCACCACCGTGATTTTGGGCCTCTGCGTGCCGCTGGTGGGCGTGCTGTTCTACGCGGCGGTAAAAGACGCCAAGGCCAATCAAGAGTGACGAGCGAAGCCATGGAGCCAAATCAAAATATCCCTTTGCTAACCCGGCGATCGCTGCTGGCGGCGGCGGCGGCAGGCTCAACGGTGGTGCTGCTGGGTCGCCGCCCGGCCCAGGCCTACGACGTCCTGATTGACCCCACCGCCCCCCAGCTGGGCGATACCATCTCGGTGGTTGTCATTCCCAAAGACCCTGGGGCCGCCACCGCCCCCAAAGTAACCGTCAACGACACCACCGAATACCCCACCTTTCCCATCGGCGGCAATCGGTTTCGGGCGCTAATACCCACCAGCCCGCTCGATCCGCCCGGTCGCACGGTCATTCGGGTGATTGGCAGCGAAGACACCCGCAACCTGGCCGTGGGGCTGCGCAGCCGCAATTTTCCCACCCAGCGGATCACGCTGTCGCCTGGGCAGAGCGACCTGGGCACCCAGCAGGAGTTTGACCGCATCGCCGCCTTTAAGCGCACCGTCAGCCCCGAGCAGTACTGGCATGGCCCCATGCAGCGCCCCAGCCAGGGCCGCGTCAGCACCGAGTACGGCGTCCGTCGCTACTACAACGGCGTGTTTGCCCAGGACTACTACCACCGGGGGGTAGACTACGCCGCCCCCGCCGGATCGCCCGTAGCTGCCCCCGCCGCCGGGCGGATTGGTCTGGTGGGGCGGGTGTCGGAAGGGTTTGAGCTAAACGGCAACACCATCGGCGTCGATCACGGCCAGGGGGTGCTCAGCATCATGATTCACCTCAGCCGTATCAACGTAAACGAGGGCGACATGGTGCAGGCAGGCCAAACGATTGGGGCCATCGGCACCACGGGCGCATCCACCGGGCCGCACCTGCACTGGGGGCTGTACGTGCACGAAATTGCAGTGGACCCGGCCCAGTGGCGCAACGGCGGCTTTGGGTAGAGCCGGTGGGTTAGGGCGATCGCCGCTGGAGACCACCGCCCACCATCGCCAGAACAGGTTGACGCGATCGCCAAGGACGATTGAATGAGCCTCTACGACAGCTTTGCTCAGACCCATCGGCAGCGGGTAAGCGATGGCGAAACTGTACCCCTGCTAACAGGCTGCGCAAGTGCGGCTCAAATGTTGGTGCTGGTGTGGCCCCAGCTGGGCGACTTCGACAGCCTGGAATACGCCTGGTGGGTGCAGCGGGATGCCGAGACCCTGCGCCAGCGATCGATTGCCGTGCGGGCGGTGGGCATTGGCGATCGCGCCTCGGGCCAGCGGTTTTGTGCCTACACAGGCTTTCCCGCCGAGCACCTGTTTGTGGATGAAACCGCCGCCCTGCACCGAGAACTGGGTCTGTACGAAGGCTTGACCCTGAATCTGCCGGGGTTGAACCCTCCCCAGACCGCCTGGCTCAATTTGATGCTGATGTGCGCCGGAATCGCCAGCCCAGGCACGCTCCGCGAGGTGCTGCGCGGCTACACAGGCGATCGCCGCGCCCCCCAGCTAATCGACAACGATGACACGGTCAAAGCCGGACCGCTGCTGCCGCTGTCGGGCAAAACCTTTCGCTGGGCCGGGGGCGAAGGGTTTCAGCGCCCCTTCGAACTGGCCACCCTGCGCCTGCGCAACATGACTGAGGTGCTGAGACACTGGGGCACCTACGTGCCCAATGCCGCCTACCTGACCCAGCGAGGGGGCACCTTTTTGTTTGATTCCTCGGGGGCGCTGCTGTACGAACACCGCGATCGCGGCATTCTCGGCTTTGCCGCCACCATGGCTAACCCGCTGGCGTTTTTGGCTGACTGCGCTCCGGTGGCGGAGCGACCCTAGCGATCGATCGCTTAAAACTCAATTGAATTGGCAAGATTAAGTCGGCAAGGCTGTCGGCAGAAACCGCCTATCTAAGAGGAGGTGGGGGAGGTGGGGAGGCACATTCCATTTAGTTTCGTGGGTTACTCAGAAGTGCCACTTGACTTTTGGTGTGAGCATTCTTGCTGGTTGACTGACAAAACCCTTTAAACCCTTATACTGCCGTAGATACTGTTTAAGTCGCTGTAGGTCAAGTGTTCTGAGAGACTAATTTAGCGGAGTCAAATGTTTTCCCGGAAGACAAGACGCCGTAGATGATGCGGATGAGTTTGTGCATAACGGCACCGACGACTTGCATCTTCTGCTTGCCAGCGTCTAGGAGGCGTTGGCGAAAGGCTTGGATTTCAGGGCAATAGCGAATCATCACGAGGGCTGGGAAATAGAGGGCCTTACGCAGACGGGCATGGCCAATCTTGCACAACCGGGTTTTCCCGTGGATAGAGCTACCGGACTGAAACTCTTGGGGGGTAAGCCCGGCAAACGCTGCTAATTGGCGTGCTGAACCAAAGACCTCAATCGAGCCAATCTCGCCGAGCACGGTGAGCGCGGTCTGGGTTCCAATGCCGGTGATGGATTCCAAGAGGGCCTGTTGCTCAGCTAGGCGGTCATGGACTTGAATAAGCTGCTGCAAGCGCTTTTTTAGCGACGTCTCCTGCGCCTCCAGGAACTCAATATGAGCGTCAATATCGGCCCTGAGTTCGTCGTCGTCGCACAGCTCCCGGCGGTTCTTTTCTTGCGTCATCATCTGTTCAAGCGCCTCTAAGCGCCGAGTGAGCCGCTGGAGTGTGGCGACCTCATCAGGGGCGGGGTGCCAGAGCGTCGGTTTGAGATCGCGACAAAAGCGGGCGATGAGACTGGCATCGGCGGCATCATTCTTGGTTCGACTCAGCTGACTTTTGCCATAGCCTTTGATACGGGCTGGATTGACGATACTGACCTGATGGCCCTGGTGGTGCAGATAGCGCGCTAGGGCATGACCGTAGGTGTTGGTGGCTTCCAGGCAGGCGTGGACCTGCTCAATAGCTTGAGCTCTCAGCCACGCCTTGAGCTGGTCGAAACCAGCGGCTGTATTGTCGAATTTGGCTCGTTTCGCGCGATGCCTCTCTTTCAGCAAGGCCACGTCAAACCTGGCTTTGCTAATGTCGATACCTAACGGAACCGCGATCGGGGATGCACTCATCAGCCTACTCCTGTGTTTGTCGTCACCGAGTCACTCTACAAGCGCACTATCCTTGCGGAATCCGGGTTCCTACTAGAGGGTGGCCCAGCATACTGTCCAGGCTGCTTGGGGTGACGGCTTGAGGGGTGGGGAGGCTCTGATGAATCTACGAAGCAAGCTTGGAAGCTTGAGGTTGGGTTCGGAGTCCTCCCCACAACGATAGGCCTTTAGGATAAATCCGAGGGGCGTACCGCTTATATACAAGGTTGGGTTGACGCAGGAAACCCAACAAAACCCTTGCTAGTGTTGGGTTTTCACCCCTGGAGACGCTAGCCCCAAAGGGGCGACGTCGCCAACGCGAACACTTCGATCAACCACAACCTACGGCGGCTACGGCAGCATAAGGGTTTCAGGGGTTTTGTCAGTCAACCAGGTACCAGGCTGTGCATTGTCAGGGATAAGTCAAAATCACCGCAAACCCCGGCAATCTGGCGTCGAGTCATCCCGATGGAACCCCTGAGCGGGCAGTTGCCAGGTGAGGATTGGCAGCATTTTCAAACGGCATACCAGACGCGGCGGCGGCGATTGAGCAAACGCGAGAGTCCCAGGGTAGACCCAAAATAGGCGTCTAGCGATCGGTGCTGATTGCTAGACGCTTTGATCTGCTGTAGGGTAAATAACACACACTGGCATCGGCCCAACGGTGTTCGGACAGGCTCTAGGGGAGATGCTCCGAATCTGGCCAACCGTTTCGCTGACCCATACCCATTGAGCTAAGTGTCTTAAGCGACTGAAGTTCCAGGTTTAACCAATCAGGTTTGATCAATATAGAAGAGAATGCAGGATGTTTTGCTGGGCGCTGAACAATGTTTGCTGAACAAAAAATTTTAATTTTCAGCCAAACTTCGCCCAGCAGGGCCTAAGCCCTTACCTTTCAGGGATTCATTCATCGCACGCTCCAACTAAATACTAAATAACCACAAGGCCTCACATTCACAGGAGCATTGATCCGATGGGGGTGAAACTGAGGAGGAATTCGTTGATCAATGAAATTATTGATCTGCCTAACAAGCTGCCGCTGTGAGTCGTCCTCATTGTACCTCTGATGCTGCTGATGACGGGGGCGGTTGGGGTTGTCGGTTATCTTTCCTTTAGAAATGGCCAGCGGGCGGTCAACCAGGTTGCGAACGAACTGCAAAACGAGATTCTCCATCAGATTAAAGACAAACTGGACGATTATGTCCAGGTGGCTCACAACATCAATCGCCTGAATGCGATCGCCCTGGCCAGGGGAGACATTAACCCGGACAGCGCCGCCGGAGAAACCACGTTCTGGCAGCAAAATCAGATTTTTTCGACGGCGAGTTTCGTCTATTGCGGCAACGAAAAAGGGAACCTGGTGGGCGTGGGCAAAATGACCAATAAGGTCCACCTGCAAACCTGGCTCGTGAATGACTCGACCAACCATATTCCCTACTTTTACGGCCTGGACGAGCAGGGCAACCGCAATGGCGAATTTGACAAAGATGCCAAGCCCTTTGATGCTCGCCTCCGCCCCTGGTACAAAGCGGCAAAGGAGGCTCGTCAGCCCACCTGGAGCCCGATTTATTTAGGATTCACGACCCACTGGCCCGCGATCGCCACCAGTATTCCCGTCTACAATCCCAGTGGTGGAACGTTGATCGGAGCCTGTGGCATTGACTTTTTGCTGCCCCAGGAAATGAGCCAGTTTTTGAAGAGTTTGAATATTGGCAAAACCGGCAGCGCGTTCATCATCGAGCGTTCAGGAACGCTGGTTTCCACCTCCACGGCTGAACCCATTGTCGAAAGTAAAGGCGAAAAGAGCGAGCGGCTGTTGGCCAGTCAAAGCAGTAACTCGACAATTCGAGCAACGGCTGACTTTTTGACCCAGCGCTTTAATGGCTTTGATCAAATTCAAGCGGCGCAGCGGCTGGCGTTTGACATTGACGGGGCGCGGCAGTTTGTGCAGGTTGTGCCCTTCCAGGATCGCTACGGGCTGGACTGGCTGATTGTGATCGTGCTGCCCGAAGCAGACTATTTGGGCCAGATTCAGGCCAACATTCGCGATACGCTGCTGCTGTGCCTTCTGGCGCTAGCGGCGGCGCTAATTTTGAGCGTATTAACGGCTCGCTGGATTACCCGACCCGTGCTGAGCTTGAATCAGTCGGCGAAGGCGATCGCCGATGGTCAGTGGCATCAAACGGTCAACATTAAGCGATCGGATGAACTGGGAGAACTGGCCAACTCCTTTAATCAGATGGCCCAGCAGCTGCAAACGGCCTTCTTCGAATTGCAGTCCTTGAACCAAACCCTGGCGCAAAATGAAACCCGCCTCAAAGCCTTTCTGGAATCGCTGCCCATTGGCATTTCCATTCTGGATGCGGCCGGCCACCCCTACTATGCAAACCGGCGAAGACTTCAGCTAATGGGGGAAACCATCGATCCGACCGCCTCTGCCGATCAGCTGGCCGAACTGTATCACCTGTACCAGGCGGGCACGGATCAGCTTTATCCGAATGAGCAACTGCCCATTGTCCAGGCGCTGAGCGGTAAGCGCGCCCGAGTTGACGATATCGAAATCCGCCAAAACGGTCAAACTATTCCCATTGAAGTCTGGGGCACCCCCATTTTTGACGAGCAGGGGAATGTGGCCTACGCGATCGCCGCCTTCCAGGACATTACCGAGCGTAAACAGGCAGAAAACCTGCTGACCCATTACAACCGCACGCTGGAGCAGCAGGTCGCAGAACGAATGGCCGCCCTGCGGGAAAGCGAAGCCGCCCTGCGGGATGTCTACGACGAGCTTCGCCTGCGAGAACAGGAATTGCGGCTGATCACGGATGCTGTTCCTGTCTGTATTTTCTATACCGATACCGATGAGCGCTATCAGTTTGTCAATCAGGCCTGTGAGGACTGGTTTGGCCTCAGCCGAGATCAGTTTATCGGCAAACACAACCACGAGATTTTAGGTGAAGCGGCCTATCAAACGATTCAGCCGTAAGCTGTTAAGCATCTAAACTACATATTAGGGAGTGTATTTTGGTGAGTTATACATGCCAATCAAGAATTACCTAACGGCCGAAGAGAAACAGGAATTGCAGAAGCAGCTTAAATTTCATGAGCATCCCGACGTTCGTGAGCGTATTCTAATTCTGCTATTGCGAAATGATGGCAGAAAACAGCAAGAGATTGCAGACTTTCTAGGTTGCTCCTTAAGGAAAGTAGCCTATTGGTGTGCCCACGGAAATCCAAGTGACTTAGCCAGTTTAACCGATGAACGAATGCATGGGAATTATCATAAGGCCACCGATCAATATGTCAACTTATTATTGGATGTCATTGAGAAAGAGCCTCAAGAATTGGGGTACGAATTTGGTCGATGGACGGCGGCTCGGCTCGCCACATATTTAGAACAAGAAACCGGGATTCAGCTAAGTGGGAGTCAAGTGAGGAGGATTCTCAAGTCAAAAAAGTACGTTTACCTCTGGGCCAAATATAGCTTAGAGGAGAAGCAAGATCCAGAGAAGCGAAAACTCTTCAAGGCAAAACTGGAGGAGTATTTAAGAATTACTAAAGAATCCCCAGAGAAGCTCCAGGTCTGGTTTTGGGATGAATGTGGCTTTAGTTTGAGAGTGACACGTCGAAAGGATTGGGTCAAGAAAGGGACGCGCAAGAAGGTTTCTGGAATTCGACGGAAAGGACGTATCAATGTGATGGGAGGAATCCGCTATTCGGACAAGAAGCGGTTGGTGGACTTTCTCCCCAAAGGAACCGGTGAAAATTTTTATAAGGTTCTCAAGAACTTTTACGAGGAGGTTATTTATGACTGGGCTGGCGAGGATAGGAGCGTGAGCGAATTTGAGAAAGACGGGCCTAAGGTTGTGATTATTTTAGACAATGCGAGTATTCACAAAAAGGAGGAATTTACAGAGAAGATAAAGTTAGAGATGCCAAATTTAGTTTTGGAGTTTTTACCTGAGTATAGCCCGGACTACAATCTGGTCAAATTGGTTTGGCATTCAGCAAAAGAGTTCATCTCAAATCGTTTATTTAAGTCTATTGAAGATCTCGAGGCTCTTATCAATAAGCTTCTCAATGAAGGAGAACTGGCCATAAATTGGCATCGGAAGGTGAAAAACAAGGGAAGTGCTATTGATGCAATTTAGATGCGCAACAGCTTATATTTACCAGGCCTTGGGCGGGCAGCTCACCACCTATGAGCTAGAACTGCCCTATCCAGCGGACAACAAATACATCAGCGCGACCTACATTCCCGACTTCGACCAAAATAATCGAGTCAAAGGATATTACGGCCTGGTTATCGACATTAGCGAACAGCGAAACGCCGCCCTGCGGGAACAAAAACGCGCGGAGGAAGCGTCGATTCTGAGCGAACGCAACCGCATGGCGCGGGAAATTCACGACACGCTGGCCCAGTCTTTTACCGGCATTTTGCTCCAGATCGGCGCGGCGACCCAGGTGCTCACTGACGACCTAGATGCCACCCAGAGCCATCTAGACATGGTTGAGGAATTGGCTCGAACCGGGCTGGCGGAAGCGCGGCGATCGGTGACCGATCTGCGACCGCAACTATTAGAAGGGGGTAATTTACACAGTGCCCTACACCGTCTGGTGGCGCAGATGAGGGTCACTGTCCATACGACCCTGAAGTATGACCTTAAAGGCACCGCCTACCCCCTGCCCATCGAGGTGGAAAACAACCTGCTGCGAATTGGGCAGGAAGCTTTGACCAATGCCATCAAACACGCCAATGCCAGTGAAATTTGCCTGGAGCTGGTGTATAGAGCCACCCAATGTTGCTTACACATTAAGGATGACGGGTGCGGGTTTGGGGTAGGCAATGTCCCCACTGTTGGCGGGTTTGGCTTGCTGGGCATGAGCGAACGGGCTGAGTTCATTAACGCGCAACTGGTGATTCAAAGCCAGCCAGGTCAGGGGACCGAAATTACTGTGGCGATCAATTGCGATCAAGGTGCCATCTAGGGCGCATCTATGCCAAATTCCAACTTTAGATGGAGTTCGCATTCCCTTTGGGGATGGATCGATCCATCAATCTTTCTAGGGTGCAAAACCCTCAACCTGGAAGGGACGACAAGATTGAGGCTATTGCTTATAGTGAGCCCATATCTTTCACGGCAGCGTTGGGGTTTGCTAGCAAAAAGGAAGGTTGTGCCTGTTATTCAAGCCCATTCTTGGTTGGCCCAATTGCTGGCCCACGCGGCATTTACCGTTGGGAGTGCGTCAACATTTAGCGAGAGAAAAATGAAGATAGTGGGGTAGGTCATCCAGGGCTACCGCTATGACACCTGAACAACACCAACAACTTCAAGGGCACGTCAGTGAGATCGCTAAACTGCTGTATGCCGATGCCCAGACCAAGGGGCTGCCCATGGGCAACCTGAGCGAAATTGAGATGGCCGTCCGCAGCCAACTGCTGCGCCATATCTCGCCAGAGTTGGGGATTTTTTTATCGAAACAGTTGTCGGCCCAGACTCAGGCTACCGACGAGGGCTGAATAGCCTGCTGGGCAAGCTGCGTCTCGGCCCCACCCAAGCCGAGAAACTGGGCGTTAAGCCCGGTATTCAACAGAGTCCGTTGCTGGAGTTGTGTTGCCAGCGGATGAGCGCCAAAGCCTCCTACCAGCAAGCGGCCCGAGATATTGATCTCTTGTGCGGGGTCAGGGTCAGTGCCAAAACTCAAGAGCGCATCGTCAATCGCACGCCTATCGATGCTCCTGAGATCACCGAACCCGTCGCTGAAGTTGACCTGGATGGGGGCCTGGTGCGATTGGTCGGCGACCCCGGTCAGCCCAGCGAATGGAAACAGTACAAAGCCGTTCGAGTCAATGGTGACGGGCCGGGTATGGCGTGGTTCCAGGACAATTCGGCCTTGCTGGACTGGCTGCATCACGTAACCTTCGTCAGTTTGTTCTACTGCTTAGGGGATGGCCATGCTGGGATTTGGTCGCTGTTTGCCCAACTTGACGTGCCCCAGATCGCCGAGGAAATCTTGGATTGGTATCACTTGACTGAGAATTTGCACAAGGTCGGTGGGTCGTTGAAACGCTTGCAGGACGCTGAATCCCTATTGTGGGAGGGGCAAGTTGATAAAACGATTGCCCTATTCGCCCCGGTTAAAACAGGCCCCTCACGGCGCTTTCAGACGTATTTGCAAACCCATCGCAGTCGGGTTCCCAATTATCGGTATTACCAGATGGAGGGACTGCCCATTGGCTCTGGCCCCGTTGAGTCTTGGATTAAGCAGATCGATGAACGGGTGCAGATTACCGGGGCACGATGGAAGCCTGAGCGAGTGCCCCAAATCCTGGCCCTGCGCTGCGCCTATCTCAGCGGCCGCCTTGATTTATTTTCTCCGCTCAAAGTATGACGCACTCCCTTTACCGTTTGCCAATCTTGAAGGTATTGCCCTACGCTACGGCTTTTTCTGTGGCTCTGGCACCTGGTTTCACCTCGATGGCGATGGGGCCCAGCAGGTGCAGCAGCAGTTTCCCATAATTGGTCTAGACGTTTACCGATCTCAAACTAACCCCCACTCCAGGTATTGACCATGACCCACACCCTGAAGACCAAACGCGCCCTGGTTACGGGCGGCAGTCGCGGCATTGGAGCCGCGATCGTCAAGCGACTGGCTGCCGAAGGCGCTGACGTTGCCTTTACCTACGCCAGCTCCCCCGATGCGGCTAAAGCTGTGCTCCAGGCCGCGCAGGATTTTGGCGTGCAGGCGATCGCCATTCAGGCCGACAGCGCCGATGCCAGTGCGGTGGCCGCCGCCGTTGAACAGACCGTCGCCAAGCTAGGGGGTATCGATATCCTCGTCAACAGCGCGGGCGTGCTGGCGATCGCCCCCATCGACGACTTCAAGCTGGAGGACTTCGATCGCACCTTTGCCATCAACGTGCGGGCCGTGTTCGTCGCCACTCAGGCCGCCGTCAAGCACATGCAGTCGGGCGGGCGCATCATCAACATCGGCAGCACCAACGCCGAACGGATGCCTTTTCCGGGCGGCGGCGTCTACGCCATGAGCAAGTCGGCCCTCCAGGGCCTAGTGCAGGGGCTGTCGCGGGATCTAGGCCCGCGCGGCATCACCATCAACAACGTCCAGCCCGGCCCCATCGCCACGGACATGAATCCTGCGGAGGGTGAAATGGCGGAGATGCTCAAAACGCAAATCGCGGTGGCTCGCTACGGCACGGTCGAAGAGGTGGCGGCCATGGTTGCCTATCTGGCGGGGCCTGAATCGGGCTATATCACTGGCGCAAATTTGATGATTGACGGCGGATTTAGCGCGTGACGGTGGTCTGAGGGCAAACGCGAGGTGAAAATGCCTTCCGGTTATAGTCGTAGTCGATCAGGTTAAGACATTCAGAAGCGTTTGGGCGTTTGGGCGTTTTGAGCAGAAATGTTTTAACCTGACTGGCTAGCTATATATCCCCGGCAGGGCTCTCGATTTATTCAATCCACTTCAAATTGAGGACTGTACCGATGCCAAAAATTTTCGTGACGACCCACATCATCATTGCTGTGACAACTCCAGTTCTGGTATTGCTCAACAGCCTGCTAATTACAGAAGCTTCCGTTTCATCAGCTTTGGCACAGCCTTTTTTATCGATGTCATTTGATCAAAACTTGATACAGATAAACGAGGAAAATCTCCAGCGCGTTTGGGGAGCATTCTAGCTAACGTTATCGCCAGAGTTATTTACCAGAACCATAAACTTACAGGTTTGGGGTGCCCTCATCTTGACTGCCTGAACCATTTTCAGTGGAGGCTGAGTGAAACGCAGGGTTACCCAACCTTTGCTGCCGTAGGTTGGGTTAGCGTTAGCGTAACCCAACAAAATCGGTAATGGTGTTGGGTTACGCTTCGCTCAACACCAACCTACGGCAGGATAAGGGTTTCAATGGTTTTGCCAGTCAACCAGCGGTTTACCAGGCCCTCAGCTCTAGCTTGAGTCCAACTTTAGTTGGAGATCGCATTCCTCCTTAGGGTGGACCGATCAATCAACCGTTCTGTGGGGCGAAAGCCTCAACTCGGAAGGGACGACAAGATAGAGGCGATTACGTATAGTGATTCCCATCTGTCACCGCACCGCTAACGCTTGCTGGCAAAAGGAAAGCTACATCTGCTACTCGAGTCCATTCTTGATTCCATTTCCAAACCAACCGCTCATGAAAAGGCTTTCGCCGTCAACGATGAAAACGAGCTTATTTTCTTCGACTCCGCTCAGCTTGCGGTTATTTCCAAAACAATTCTGAATTTTGGCCCCTGTAACGTCCTAAACATCATGCGTTTGATTTAGCCATGGAACTCGATCGCTCAGCCCATGACAATCAAACCCTCGACGGCCATAAACCACCCGCCTTAGACGGCAAACTACCTGCTGTCGCAGCAGCGGTTGAACCGCCGGTGCCGCTTGCAAAGCCGCCCCAGGCCCGCCGCAAGTGGCTCCTGGTCGTTTTGCTGGCCCTGGGGTTGACGGCTGGCGGTATTTTTGGCTATCGCTGGTGGCGCTTTGCGTCGGTGCACGAGTCCACCGACGACGCCTATGTGACCACCGATATTCACCCCATCAACGCCCGCATTGAGGGCACCGTGATTAGCGTTGAGGTGCAGGATAACCAGCAGGTCGCGCCGGGTACGGTGCTGGTGCATCTCGACCCGAGGGACTACGAGGTGGCGCGGCAGCAGTCTCAAGCGGCCCTGGAGGTGGCGCGGCATCAGGCCGATGTGGCCCAGGCCAATATTGGCGTGGTGGCGACCACCGCCCAGGGGCAGACTACTTCGGCGTTGGGGAATATCGACGCGGCAGAGGCCAGCATTTCAACCCTGGAGGCTGCGCTGGCAGAGGCCCAGGCGGGCGTGCCCGTGGCCCAGGCCAACCTGGCCAAGGTTGAGGCCGATCTGGCCAATGCCAAGCTCAACTTCGATCGCTACACCGAACTGGTGCAACAAGGGGCGCTGCCCCAGCAGCAGCTAGATGCGGCTAAAGCCACCTACAACGCCCTGTTGGCCCAGCAAACGGCGCTGCAAGAGCAAATTCGCCAGGCCCAGGCGCGGGTGGTGCAGGCCCAGAAAAGCTTAGACAATGCCCAGGGCAAGCTGCAAGCCACTCAGGGCACGCTGCAGCAGGCCCAGGCCGGAGCCCAGCAAACGGAAGCCAGCCGGCGGCAGTACCAATCTGCCCTGGCGGCGATCGCGCAGTCGGAAGCCGAACTTAAAAACGCAGACTTGCAGCTGTCGTATACGGCGATCGCCGCTCCCATGGCCGGACGCATTGGCAATAAAACCGTTCAGGTGGGGCAGCGGGTGCAGCCCGGCCAAACGCTGATGTCGGTCGTCCAGCCGACGCCCTGGATTGTGGCCAACTTTAAAGAGACCCAGCTAGAGCATATGCGGCCCGGGCAGCCGGTTGACATCGAGATTGACGCCTTTCCAAACCATCGGTTTACCGGCACCGTCGATAGCATCGCGCCCGCCTCGGGGGCCGACTTTGCCCTGCTGCCCCCGGACAATGCCACGGGCAATTTCACCAAAATTGTGCGGCGAATTCCCGTCAAAATTGTGTTCAATGCCGCCAGCATTCGGGGCTACGAAACGCTGATTACCTCGGGTATGTCGGTGATCACCACCGTCGAAACCAAATGAGCCAGCTGTCGCCTGCCGCCGCTTTCCCCCGCGCTGCCCCTGCGCCCGCCGAAAAAACGGTTTCGTTTCGAGACTGGGTTGGGGTGGTGGCCACTTTGCTGGGCGCATTCATGGCCGTGCTGGATATCCAGGTGACCAATGCCTCCCTGAACGACATTACCGGAGCGCTCAGCGCCACCATCGATGAAGGCTCGTGGATCTCGACTGGCTACCTGATCGCTGAGATTGTGGTTATCCCCACCACCGGGTGGCTGTCCCAGGTGTTTTCGCTGCGGCGCTACCTGCTGGGAAATGCCGTCTTGTTTCTGCTGTTCTCGATCGCCTGCGCCTTTGCCGTCAACCTGCCGATGATGGTGCTGTTTCGGGCCGGGCAGGGGCTGGCGGGCGGGGTGCTGATTCCGATGTCGTTTACGGTGATCTTGCTGACGCTGCCGCCCTCCAAGCAGCCGATCGGGCTGGCAATGTTCTCGATTACGGCCATTTTTGCCCCCTCCATCGGACCGACAATCGGCGGCTGGCTGACCGACAACTACGGCTGGGAGTTTATCTTCTACATCAACATCATTCCCGGTCTGATGCTGATTGCGGGGGTGTGGTATGGGCTGGCCCCCAAGCCGATGCAGCTGAATCTGCTGCGGCAGGGCGACTGGTGGGGCATTGCCACGATGGCGATCGGGTTTGCCGCCTTTGAGTTTTTTGCCGATGAGGGGAACCGCAAGGACTGGTTTGGCTCGGTGGAGATTCAGCGGGCGGCGATCGTGGCGGCGATCGCCCTGCCGCTGTTTGTGGTGATTCAGTTCACCCGCCAGCAACCGCTGCTGAATCTGCGCCTGCTGGGGCGACGCAACTTCGGCCTCTCGGTGGTAATTACCCTGGCCCTGGGGCTGGGGCTGTATGGCTCCACCTATATTCTGCCGCTGTACCTGGCCCAGGTGCAGAAATACAACGCCCTGCAAATTGGCCAGACGATCATGTGGGCCGGGATTCCTCAGCTGTTTATCATCCCGTTTGTGCCGAAGATCATGCAGCGGGTTGACCTGCGGCTGCTGGTGGCGATCGGGCTGTCGCTGTTTGGGGTCAGCTGTCTGATGAATTCCCACATGAGCCACGACACGGGCATGGAGCAGCTGATTCCGGCCCAGATTGTGCGAGCCCTGGGCCAGCCGCTGATTATCACACCCCTCTCCAGCATCTCAACCGCTGGCATTGAGCCCAAGCAGATCGGCTCGGCCTCGGCCATTTTCAACATGTCGCGGAACCTGGGCGGCTCGGTGGGCATTGCCATCCTGGGCACGATTCAGTCCCAGCGGGAGCGGTTTCACTCCAACCGGCTGGTGGATGCGGTTTCGCTCTCGAACCCGATTACCCGCGATCGCATTGACCAACTGACCCAGTTTTTTACCGGGCAGGGGGCTGACCCGGTTGCTGCCCACCATCAGGCGATCGCTCAAATTGCCAAACTTGTACACCGGGAGGCCAACGTCATGTCGTTTAACGACTGCTTTCTGTTTATGGGCTATGCCCTGTTTGCGGCGGCCCTGCTGGTGCTGCTGCTCAAGCCAGCCAAACCTAGCGGCGGGGCAGCGGGTCACTGAGGCTAAATAGGCGATCGCACTCGGGGCAGTCGTGGAAGGCCGGGGGACGCTCCATGGGCGGAATTTGATAGCCACAGGTTTGACAACTGCGATTGAAGCGCACCAGCGGCGATCGCCAGGTGACCAAAACAATCACCTGGGTCAACAAGCCGAGTATCAGTAGAACGAGGGCAATAGTCATGGGTCTAGGTGATGAGGTGAATCGGAATCCTGCGATTTAAAAATAGCCGATCAAGAACCTGTTTATAAATAGTAGCGCTGAATCAAATCAATCAGAGGTTCTTGTCATTAGTTTAATTAAAACGGGTCGCTTTCCAAGTCAGATAGCTTCGATTAAACCCTAGCCAGCGATGGAAGTGAAGAGCATCAAATGAGCCAACCCTACTGGAGCACAGGATTAGTGATAGTGGGCATTGTGCTGGGGGTTTTAGAGCTTTCTCAACCCATCGCGGCCCAGGTCATTTCTGACGACACGCTGCCGGTAGGGGAGCGATCGCAGGTTTCAGGCGATCCTAATTTTCAGATTGATGGGGGAGCGAGGCGGGGGGGCAACCTGTTCCACAGTTTTAGCCAGTTTTCGGTGCCCGACGGTGGCTCTGCCTACTTCAACAATGCCACCGATGTACAAAACATATTGACTCGGGTTACGGGTGCATCTGCCTCTACTATTGATGGTTTGATTCAGGCCAATGGCACCGCTAACCTGTTTTTTCTCAACCCCAACGGCATTTTATTTGGCCCCAATGGAGCGCTGGATATTGGCGGTTCTTTTGTGGCCACAACGGCCAATGCGATCGGCTTTCCCAATGGGGAGGTGTTTAGCAGCGATGCCGCTCAGCCATTGCCCAGTCAGCTGCTGACTGTCAATCCTAACGCGCTGTTTTTTAACCAAATGCCCCAGCCAATTGTCAATCAATCCACGTTTGATGACTCGGGGTTGCAGGTTCCCCTCAGGCAAAATTTACTGCTGGTTGGCGGCCCGGTGGTGTTGGATGATGGGCGGTTAGCCAGTCCGGGTAGCTATGTCGATATAGGCAGCGTAGGTGGGGCGGGAACCATTGGTTTGGTGACGGCTCTCGACGATTGGCAACTGACTTTTCCCGACAGTATTGCCCGCGCCGATGTTTCGCTAATCAACGATTCCAGAATAACGCTGCTTGCGGATGAAGGCGGTAGTGCTGCGATCGCAGCCCGCAATGTGACGCTGAGTGATGAAAGTAGAATTCGAGTCGGCATTGATGGGGGTTCAGGCTTTGTTGGTGCCCAAACAGGGGGCATTCAGATTGATGCCACAGAATCAGTCAACCTATTAAATAACGCGACCGCCCGCATCGAAGTGCTTCCCGGAGGCACGGGCAATGTCGGTGATATGACTATCACCACAGGATCGCTATTTCTTGAAGGAAATTCTCGGCTGATTGCTGCTACCAGCGGGCAGGGGGACGTAGGCAGGGTGATTATTAATGCCCGTGATGCCGTCTCTTTTAATGACAGTTACGTGCTCGGCGTCGTACAAACTAACGCGATCGGTAACACGGGTGGTATTGCCATCACCACAGGAACCCTGACTTTTGCAGAGGGGGGGGTGCTGGATTTCAGCACAAGGGGGCAAGGCAATGCGGGCAGCGTGATTATTGATGCCCGCGATCGCGTCTCCATTGACGGTGAAAACCCCACTGGCGACTATGCCAGCACGATTTTCACCCAAGTGGAGCCAGGCGCTACAGGCCAGGGGGGAGATGTAACTATCACCACGGGTTCGCTGTTTCTGACCAATGGCGGTGCTGTGAATACCGCCAATACGGGCGGCACCGGCAATGCAGGTCGCGTTGTGATCAACGCTAGTGATTCTGTGCAGATTCGTGGCGCAGCCCCTATTTTTACTGAAAACATCAGTGGAGTGTTCACTTCGGCAACCGAAGGCTCGACGGGAAGCGGCGGCGATGTCGCGATTACCACAGGCTCCCTGACGGTCGCCGACCGGGGAAGAATCATCACCAATGCCGAGGGCCAGGGCAATGCAGGAAATATTAAGATTCAATCCGGGGGCACCGTTTCCTTTGATGGGGGCGATGTGATCAGCACGCTTGATCCAGGAGCCGTCGGTCGAGGGGGTGATATTGATATCACAGCGCGATCGCTCTCAGCTATCAATAACGCTCAGCTTTCGGCATCCACGTCTGGAGATGGAGACGCGGGCAACATTACCGTCAGTGCCGATAGGGTAGGCGTAAACAGCGGTGGGCGACTGCTGACCACAACCTCTAGTAGCGGTCGTGCTGGCGACATCACCGTAGACACGCCAGATTTACAGCTGTCGGGTGCAACCAGCGGTCTCTTTGCTGGCACCACCAATACCGGGCCTGCTGGGAACCTAACCATTCAGCCCCGAGGGAATGGGCAGAATGTCCGAGTAACGCTTCAGGACGGTGCTCAAATCTCTGCCTCCACCTCCAGCAGCGGTCAGGGGGGAGCATTGACCATCGCTGCGCCAGAATCGATTACGCTGACCGGAGCTGGCTCCATCATTGCCGCTGGCACAGAGGGCAGTGGGGCGGGGGGGAACTTAACGCTCTTAACCGATACCCTCAACATTCAAAATCAGGCGGAAGTGACCGTCAGCAGTGCGGGTACTGGCAGTGCAGGCTCTCTATTTGCAGAGGCAAATCGTATTTTTCTGGACCAGCAGGGCAGCATTCGCGCCGATACGACGGGCGGGGGTGGCAATGTCAATCTGCGATCGCCGCTGATCGTTTTGCGAAACGGCAGCAACATCACCACCAACGCCACAGGCTCTGACATTCCCGGTGGCAACGTCGCGATTGACACCCAATTTTTGGTTGCGGTGCCTGGGGAAAATAGCGACATCAGCGCCAATTCCGAAGACTTTCGGGGGGGCAACGTCAGCATCAACGCCTTTGAGATTTTTGGCATTCAGCCTCGTCCGTCCCTCACCCCCCTGAGCGACATCACGGCAACCGGGGCCACCTCATCGCTAAGCGGGGCGATCGCCGTCACCACCGCAGGCGTTGATTTCACCTCTGGCTTAGTCGCGCTACCCACTGACCTGATCGATCCCTCCCGCCTGATTGCCCAAGGCTGCCCGGCCAGCCAGGGCAATTCTTTTGTGGTCACGGGGCGAGGTGGCCTGCCGCCCAACCCAGAGCAGCAGCTAGATGACGATGCCGACTGGCAAGATCGCCGCAGGCTGGTGGCTCGATCAGCCTCGCTGCCTGAGCCAAACCTTTCCCCTGTGAACGTCTCTATGTCTCACGGACGCCCCTCTACCCCGCCTCTAATTGAAGCCACCGCATTGCAGATTGCTCCCAATGGAGCAGTCCGGCTCGTTGCCCCAGACGCTGCTACCGCTGCCCACGGCCCGCTGAGTCTGTCCGTCGCCTGCCAGGGAAGTTCGTAGGTGCTGCGAAGGCCTGTTACTGACCGAACTTATTTGGTCCTATAAACCCTAGCCAACGATGGAAACGAAGAGCACGATATGAGCCGACACGACTGGAATAGGTTGTTATTAATAGTGGGCAGTGGGTTAGGGGCTTTTGGGTTTGCTCAACCCATCGTGGCGCAGGTGGTTTCTGACGATACGCTGCCGGTGGGAGAGCGATCGCAGGTTTCAGGCGATCCCAACTTTCAGGTGGATGGTGGGGCCAGGCGCGGGGGCAATCTGTTCCACAGTTTCAGTCAGCTTTCGGTACCCACCGGGGGGTCTATTTACTTTAATAATGCCGCCGATGTGCAGACTATTTTTAGCCGAGTTACGGGTGGGTCAATCTCCAATATTGATGGGCTAATTCAGGCGAATGGTACAGCTAATCTGTTTTTGCTCAATCCTAACGGCATCTTGTTTGGCCCTAATGGAGCGTTAAATATTGGCGGTTCTTTTGTGGCCACAACGGCCAGCAGCATCAATTTTGCCGATGGATTTCAGTACGGTGTAATCAATCCTCAAACGACGCCGCTATTGACGGTGACTGCCCCGGTTGGCTTGCAGATGGGAGCGAGTCCAGGGCCAATTTCGGTGCAGGGAACTGGGTACGATTTATCCGTCCCAGTGCCATATTTTTCGTCCATTGCTAGAGCAGCTAACCCAACGGGGCTGCAAGTACCAGCAGGACGCACTCTTGCTTTGATTGGAGGAAATATTGAGCTGACAGGCAGCACTCTGACAGCAGAACAAGGAAAAATTGAGTTAAGCAGCGTGCGCGATGGGCAAGTGAGCTTTGATGATAGCTTTATCCTAAGCCAGTTAGGGGCGCAGACTTTTGGCAATATCCGTCTGTCCCAACAGGCGTTAGTTGATGCCAGTGGCGGCGGGTTGATTCAGATACAGGGCAATCAGGTCTCGCTGGCAGATGGTTCACTCTTGTTGATTCAAAACCAAGGGATTCAATCAGACGGGAGCATTAGAGTGAATGCTGCCCAGTCTTTAGAACTGAGCAGTAGTAGCCTAGACGGTAGAATTTCTGGTGGCTTGGAAAGTCAAACTGTGGGAGTTGGACGTGGAGCAGACATTGACGTTTCAACTCGACAATTAACGGTTCGAGATGGCGCACAAATATCTGCTCGCTCCTACAACTCCGGCAAGACAGGTAATGTAACTATGCAAGCCTCTGACTCAATTCAAGTCATTGGTTTTTCATTCATTGACCCCAGTCTACTCAGTGCCATTGGCAATAGCGTTTTCAGTTCTGGAGATGCAGGCGATGTCACTGTGTCAACGCAAAAGGTAACGATTCTCAGGGGAGGAACCATCGGATCGGTAACTTTTGGAATCGGTCGCAGTGGTGATGTCACTGTGAATGCGCTGGATTCAATAGAACTGAGTGGACAGAGCAGTCTTTCCATTAGAAGTGTCTTGCAGGCTCTCACTCTTGGTTCTGGAGATGCGGGTCAACTCACAGTCAACACTTCAAGGTTAGTTATTCAGGGAGGAGCCGTTTCGACTGCCACATTAGGATCGGGACGTGCAGGTAGTCTCACAGTCAATGCCAGTGAGTCTGTAGAAGTCAGTGGTCGTTCCTCATTGCCTTCCCTTCCCAACTATGTAGGTTCATCTGCCCCGATTCCAAGTGCTTTTTTAAGACGAGCTTATCAACTTCCCGACAGACCAGGCGGCAATTCTGGTAGTGTGACCATCAATACTCCCCGTTTAAGCCTCACGGATGAAGCAAACGTCACCGCCAGCAATGATGGCACCGGCAGCGCTGGCACATTGAGGGTGAATGCTAATTCGATTGTCGTAGACCGTGGCAGTTCAATTACTGCCGCTACGGCCTCTGGGGAAGGGGGCAATATTGACCTCAACGTGCGAGATTTTCTACTGCTGCGAAACCACAGTCAAATCACAACTTCGGCGGGTGACAATGGGGGCAATATTCAGGTTAATGCAGGCTCAATCATCGCTATTCCTGCCGAAGATAGCGACATTCGTGCCAATTCGGTGAACGCTCGGGGTGGCAATGTGACGATCAATGCTGCCGGTATTTTTGGCATTCAGGCTCGTCCCCAAGATACGCCTTTGAGCGACATTACCGCCACCGGAGTCAATTCTGCCTCTAGCGGCACGGTGCAACTCAACGTTAATCAACTCAACCCCACTTTTGGCTTGGTTGAGCTACCGGATAACCTGATCGATCCTTCCCGACTCATTGCCCAGGGCTGTCCGGCCAGCCGGGGCAATTCCTTTGTGGTCACGGGGCGAGGTGGTCTGCCGCCCAACCCAGAGCAGCAATTGGATGACGATGCCGGCTGGCAAGACCGCCGCAGGCTAGAGGTGACTTGGTCAGCCTCGCCGTCTGAGTCAGGCAATCCCCCTGCGAATGCCTCAATGTCCGATGGGCGACTCTCTAATCCGTCCCTGATTGAAGCTACCGCATTGCAGATTGCGCCCAATGGAGCCGTCTGGCTCGTTGCCCCAGCCGCCGTTGCCCATAACCCGCTGAGTCTGTTTATCGATTGCAAAGGAGGTCGGTAGATGAATGAGGCTGACCGGACGAGGCAAATCACTCAAGGGAAATCTTTGCCGGGGCGTATTTTTGCCCGAACAAGATGGCTGAGACTGCTGCAATTGGCGGCCTTAGGCTTTTTGATCACGCTTATTCTTCAGACTACTATTGTGGTTGCCGCTCAGGATGCTGGCCGCGAGATCGGAGTGGAAGACTCAGATCCATCGATCGCAGTATCACCCCTGCCGCCATCGGCTGAATCCGATGCGCTCAATCAACTGGTGCAGCAGGCCGAGGCTGCCTATCAGGCGGGTCAGCCGACGCAGGCGATCGCCCTCTGGCAGCAGGCCGTCACGGGTTACGAACAGGCGGGTGATGCCCTCAATCAGGCGTTGATCTTGAGTTTTATGGCCCAGGCTTTTGGCGATTTAGGCCAGTGGACCGCCGCCAATGATGCCATCACGCAGGCGATGTCGCTGCTCGATGTGCCCGCCGCCGCCAGTTCAGAGGCGGCAGGGGTGCGGGCGCAGGTGCTCACCATTCAGGGCCAGCTACAGCTCGATCAGGGGCTGGCCTCAGACGCATTGACCACATGGCAGGCGGCGGAAGCAACCTACCGGGCCACCGATGATGCCGACGGCATCGTGGGCAGCCAGATCAATCAGGCCAGAGCCTTACAGGCAGACGGGTTTTACCGGCAGGCCAGAGCCCTGCTAACTCAGGTCGAGCAATCATTGCAGGCGCAGCCCGATTCGTCGCTGAAGGTGACGGGGTTGCGCAACCTGGGCAGGGTGTTGAGGGGGGTGGGGGACCTGGGGCGATCGCGCCAGGTTTTAGAGCAGAGTTTGGCGATCGCCCGGCAGCTTCCGTCAGCGCCCGCAGCCGACATTAGCGGCATTCTGCTCAGCCTGGGCAACACGGCGCGCGCCCAGGCAGACCCCGACGGGGCAATGGCTTTTTACCAGCAGGCGGCTGCGATCGCACCCTCCCCCGCAGCGGTGGCTCAAGCGCAGCTGGCCCAGCTCAGTCTTCTGGTGGAAGCCCAGCGGTGGGCCGAGGCTGAACGATTGGTGTCGCCCATTCAGTCCCTCCTGCGCAGATTGCCGTCCGGGAATTTGGCCATTTATGGGCAGATTGATCTGGCCCAGAGCGTGGTCAAGCTGAGCGGCAAAGCCGCCAGCGCCGCCGGAGAAACGCTGCCGCCCGAGCTGTTTAAAACCTCGGCTCAAGGCCTGGCCACGGCGGCCCAATACGTCCACCAGATGGGGGATACTCGGGCCGAATCCTATGCCCTGGGCGCCCTGGGCAGTCTGTATGAAACCACCCGCCAGTGGGACGAAGCTCAGGATCTAACCCGGCAGGCGCTGGAGCTGGCCCAGGCTATCGGTGCCGCCGACATTGCCTACCAGTGGCAGTGGCAGCTGGGCCGCATCGGCTGCCGGGGCACCCAGCCCTGCACCGGCAATTTGCCCCAGGCCACGGCGGCCTATGGAGACGCGGTTAAATCGCTGCAATCGCTGCGCAGCGATCTGGTGGCGATTAGTCAGGATGTGCAGTTTTCCTTTCGAGAGAGCGTCGAGCCGGTCTATCGCCAGTTTGTGGAGCTGCTGCTGCAATCGGATGCCTCCGGCCCAGACCAGTCGCCCAGTCAGGAAAACCTGAAGCAGGCGCGGCAGGTGATCGAAGCGCTACAGCTGGCCGAACTCGACAACTTCTTTCGAGAGGCCTGCGTGAATGCGCGCCCGGTTGACATCGACCAGATTGATCCCCACGCCGCGGTGATTTACCCAATCATTCTGCCGAACCAGCTGGCGGTGATTCTGGCGTTGCCCAACCAGCCACTGCGCTACCACAAAACCCAGCTCTCCCAGGCGGAGGTCGAAGGCATTCTGACCGAAATGCGCCAGTCGCTCAGGCCGACCGCCTTTGTCGAAGACTGGCTGCCTGCCGCCCAGCGGGTCTACGATCTGCTGCTGCGCCCGATCGCCGATCAGCTCACGGCCAGCGGCATCACCACCCTGGTTTTTGTGCCCGACGGCCCGCTGCGAAACTTGCCCATGACCGCCCTCCACGACGGCGATCGCTACCTGGTGGAAACCTACAGCGTTGTGCTCACCCCTGGATTGCAGCTGCTGCAACCCCAGGCGTTGGAGCGGCAGCGCCTGCGCCTGCTGCTGGCGGGGCTGAGTCAGGCCCGCGAAGGTTTTACGGCTCTGCCCAACGTGGCGGTGGAAATTCAGCAGATTCAGGCCGAACTGCCGGGCCGAGTGCTGCTGGATCAGGCCTTTACCAAGCAGTCCTTTGAGGCCCAGGTGGAGTCTACCCCGGCCTCTGTGGTTCACCTGGCCACCCACGGCCAGTTTAGCTCCAGGGCGGAAGACACGTTTATCTTGACCTGGGATGGCCGCATTGACGTGAAGCAGCTCGATCAGCTGCTGCGCTTTCGCGAGGGCGATCGCACGCCAATCGAGCTGCTGGTGCTGAGCGCCTGCCAGACCGCCACGGGCGATCGCCGGGCCGCCCTGGGCATGGCCGGGGTGGCGGTGCGATCGGGGGCGCGCAGCACCCTGGCCTCGCTGTGGTCGGTGGGCGATCGCTCCACCGCTGCCCTGATGATTGAGTTTTACCGCCAGCTGGGGTTGCCCGGCGTCACCAAGGCCGAGGCCCTGCGTCGCGCCCAGGTCACCCTGCTGCACCAGGACGACTACCTCTCTCCCTACTACTGGGCACCGTTTATTCTGTTAGGAAATTGGCTTTAAAACCATGATTAAATTTCTCGTTTATAGGGCTCTCGTTTATGGCGCTGCCGCTGGCGTTCTCCTGGGGCTAGACCCAGGGGCTGGGGCGATCGCCTCTCCCCAGCCTGGGGCCAAAAATCCTCCATCGATCTGGGCGGCGGCCCCCGTGAGCAAAGGGGCCACTCGCCTGAAGCAAAGCAACCCGCCGCCGCCGCCGACCAATCCGGGCAGCTCGGCCCCAGGGGGACGGCGCAATGCCTCCGCCTGTCCTCAAGACGCCGGGGCAGCCCCCAACTCAGCCACTCCCGGCCCCCTGCTGACGGCGCTGAGTCCGATTACCAAACCGGGCCTAACCCTAGCGACCCACCCTACCTTTCTGGTCTATGTGCCTACCACTAATGCTGAGAGCGCAGAGTTTAGTCTCCGCAACCAGGCCGGGCAGGGCCTCTATCGCACCACCGTGCCCCTGCCTACAACGCCCGCCATCGTCAGCATCAGCCTGCCCGACCAGACGGCGGCTTTGGCGGTGGGCAAGACCTATACCTGGACGTTTGCCATCATTTGCGACCCGAACGATCGCCTGGAAGATCAGTTTGTCACCGGCACCGTTCAGCGCCTCGACCTCGACCCGGCTCGGGCGGCGCAGCTAGAGCAGGCCTCGGCCAGCGATCGCCTGGCGCTATACGAGCAAGATGGCGTTTGGTACGATGCCCTCGCCCTGCTGGCTGAGCTCCGGCGCACCGATCCAGAAGACACCAGCCTTGCTACAACCTGGCACGAGCTGCTGCAATCGGGTGGAATCGATACTCCCGTCGAAAGCAACTCGATCTCATACTAGGCAAAGCCAAGTTTTGAATTTTGAATTTTGAACTTTGAACTTTGAATTTTGAATTTTGAACTTTGAATTCAGCCGCCTACTCAAACCTCAAAACCTACTTAATTCCAGCTCCTAAATCATCTGCATTGAGCGATCGCGTGAGTCTATGTGGACAACCTTAAACCAGCACCTGGGGCAATGGCGTGGCGTCTTAATTACGGCTCCCAGCATTGCCGCAGGCCTGCTGATTTTGCGTCTGGCCGGGGCGCTTCAGTTCATGGAACTGATCGCCCTCGACCAGATGTTTCGGCTGCGCCCGGTGGAACCTGTAGACCCACGCATCGTTTTAGTCACGATCGATGAGTCGGATATTAAGCAGCTGGGGCAGTGGCCCATGTCCGATGCCACCCTGGCGCGTACGCTGTCGCTGATCCGCCAGCAGCAGCCCAGGGTGATTGGCCTAGATTTGTTTCGCGATCTGCCCGTTGAGCCCGGTCATTCAGATCTGGTCGATGTATTTAGGTCTACGCCTAACTTATTTGGTGTGGAGAAGGTAATTAAAACGGCGCAGGGAGAGCGCATTCATGCGCCCTCTGAGCTAAAGCAGCGTGATCAAGTTACCGCCAGCGATCTGCTTTTGGACCCAGATAACCGCGTTCGCCGCAGCCTGCTCTACCTGAGAACGCCAGACGATCGCTCGATCTTTACCCTGGGGGCGCGGCTAGCCTTTGCCTATCTGGATCAACAGGACATCAAGCGGCAGCCCCTCAGCCCCGATCAAATGACGTTTCGGCTGGGGCGGGCCACCTTCACTCCCCTGACCCCCAACGCGGGCGGCTATGTGGGCATGGATGCCGGAGGGTATCAAATTCTGGCCAATTTTCCTCGATTTCACGGCGGGTTTCCCACGGTTTCACTTACGGATTTGCTGCAGGGCGACGTGCCGCCGGATCTAATGCGCGATCGCATCGTCCTGGTTGGGCTTACGGCAGAGAGCATCGAAGACAAATTTTTCACCGCCTACACGACCGATACCCTGACGGCCCCGGCTGGGGTTGAGGTACATGCGCTGCTTGCCAGCCAATTGCTCAGCGCCGCCCTGGAGGGTCGCCCGCTGCTGCAGGTCTGGCCAGACCTGCTGGAATGGCTGTGGATTATCGGCTGGTCAGCGATCGGAGCCGTGATCGGCTGGAAATCTTCATCGCCGCGCCAAACCGTTTTGCGGGTGGTGCTGCTGGGGGGGGCGCTGCTGGGGGTCGCCTACGGACTGTTTCTGGCCGGCTGGTGGATTGTGGTGGTGCCGCCGCTGCTGGCTTTGGTCGGCGCGGCGATCGCCAGCAACAGCTACCTGCTGTGGGACAACCTCAACGACTACGCCCGCACCCTGGAGCAAAAAGTCGACGAGCGCACCCTGACCCTACAGCAGGAGATTGTCGAGCGGCAGCAGGCCGAACGCGATTTGGGGGAGAGCGAAGCCCGGTTTCGTCAGCTGGCGGAGGCCGCCGTCGAGGCCGTCGTCATCCTGGAGCAGGAGCGCATCGTCGATGTCAACGCCGCCTTTACCCGGATGTTTGGCTACCCCCTGGCGGAGGCGGTGGGTATGCCCGTGGGCGATCTGGTGGTTGAAGACGACCGCGATCGGGTGGTCCGGCAGCTGCAAGCCGAGGATGAAGGATTTCAGGAGACTAGCTGTCTGCGCAACGATGGCACCACCTTTCCCACCGAGATTCGCGTCAAGGGGGCAACCTACCGGGAGCAGGTGGTTAAAATCGCGTCAATTTACGACATCAGCGATCGCAAAAAAGCCGAGGCCGCCTCAATTTTGGACGAGCGCAACCGAATGGCGCGCGAAATTCACGACACCCTAGCCCAGTCGTTTACCGGCATTTTGCTTCAGGTGGGAGCCGCCACCCAGGTGCTGGCCGACGAACCGGATGCGACCCTGCTCCACCTGGACATGATTGATGAACTGGCCCGCACAGGGCTGATGGAGGCGCGGCGTTCGGTCACCGCCCTGCGCCCCCAGCTGTTGGAAGACGGCAATTTACGCAGTGCCATCCAAAGTCTGGTGACTCAAATGCTAACGACGGTCGACGCTAAGCTGATCTACACCATTAAGGGGACGGCCTACCCCTTACCTGGCGATGTTGAAAATCACCTGCTGCGAATTGGGCAGGAAGCTCTCACCAACGCCGTTAAATATGCCAATGCCAGCGAAATTCAGGTTGAGCTGGTGTATGAAGCCACGCAATGCAGTTTGCATATTAAGGATGACGGCAAGGGCTTTGGCGTGGGCAGTCTCCCCACCATGGGCGGCTTTGGCCTACTGGGCATGAGCGAGCGGGCCGAGCGCATGGGCGCCCAGCTAACAATTCAAAGCCAGCCGGGGCGGGGCACCGAAATTGTTGTCATAATCAATCAATCGTAGGCCTCTCGGTCATGATTTCTAACCAGACCAGGAGAACTCCATAGATCTGCCAGATAATCATTTCAAGGCTTTCATGCCTGTTCAGAGGAATTCTATGGTTACTCTACCAAGTATTGCCATCCAGGCCAAAATTTACGAAAGCTCTAATTCCCTGGTATATCGCGGTACTAGAGAAGATGGACTGGCGGTTATCGTCAAGCTGCTCAAGCAGGACTATCCCTCGCCCCAGGAACTCACGCGCTACCGACAGGAGTATGACATTACTCGCTCCCTGAATCTGCCAGGAGTGATCAGAGCCTATGACCAGCAAGCCTATCAGCGCACGCTGGTTATTCTTCTAGAAGACTTTGGCGGTGAGTCTCTGGAGCACTGGATGCGGCAGCCGTCGAACGTTGGCCCGATGCCGCTGCCGTATTTTTTGGGGCTAGCGATCGCCCTCACCGATATCCTGGGCCAAATCCACGCTGCTGGCATTATTCATAAAGATATTAATCCTGGCAATATCGTTCTCAACCCCGCTTCGGGCGTGGTCAAGATCATCGACTTTGGCATTGCCACCCGCTTTAACCGCACGAACTCAACCTTCAAAAGTCCCCACGGTTTGGAAGGAACCCTTGCCTACCTGTCGCCGGAGCAAACCGGGCGGATGAATCGGACGATCGACTATCGCACTGATTTTTACTCGCTCGGCGTGACGTTCTACGAACTGCTGACCGGGCAGCTGCCGTTTCCCACCACAGACATTCTCGAACTGGTCCACTGCCATATTGCCAAGCCGCCCACACCGCCCCAGGACTTGAATGCAGCCATCCCTAAAGCTGTTGCAGCTATCATTTTGAAACTGATGGCAAAGAATGCCGAAGATCGCTATCAGAGCGCCTGGGGTATCAAAGCAGACTTGGAACTGTGCGCTGAAAAATTAGCAACAGGCGGTCAAATTAATGATTTCCAACTGGGACTGAAAGATGTCTCAGATCAGTTTCACATTCCCCAAAAGCTGTATGGACGGGAGGCGGAAATTGCCGCGTTGCTGGCGGCCTTTGAGAGGGTCGCCGGGGGAAGTGATACAGAGACAGAGAGACATAGAGAAACGGAGCGCGACAATAGTCCGGTGCCTGCTGAAATGATGTTGGTCTCTGGCTATTCTGGAATCGGCAAATCGGCCCTGGTGCAGGAACTCTACAAGCCGATTACGGCAAAGCGCGGATACTTTATCTCGGGTAAGTTTGACCAGTTTCAGCGCAACATTCCCTACAGCGCGATCGTCGATGCCCTGCGAAAATTGGTGCAGCAGCTGCTTAGCGAACCTGAGGATCGGGTGCAGCAGTGGCGATCGCAGCTTCTAAACGCCCTGGGCAACAACGGGCAGCTGATCATTGATGTAATCCCAGAGGTAGAGCTGATTATTGGTCAGCAGCTACCCTTACCCGAAGTTGGATCGACTGAGGCCCAAAATCGGTTTAACCTTGTCTTTCAAAAGTTTATTCGGGCCTGCTGCTCCGATCGGCATCCCCTCGTTATCTTTCTGGATGATTTGCAATGGGCAGACTCGGCTACCCTTAAGTTGATTGAATTGATCTTGCGCGATCGCGCGGTGCAGTTTCTACTTTTAATTGGAGCCTATCGAGATAATGACGCTACTCAAATATATCCGCTGCTTACAGCGGTGGAGAAACTAAAACAGGAAAGCGTCGCCATTCATCAGATTACCCTGGCTCCGCTGGAGCTGGGGGCAGTGGCTCAACTGATTGCAGATACGCTACATGCCTCTGCTGAGGCGATCGCACCTTTAGCAGAGTTGGTATGGCGTAAAACAAACGGCAACCCCTACTTTGTCAGTGAATTTATCAAAACGCTGCATGCCGAAAATCTGGTTGTCTTCAACATTCATCAGCAATGCTGGCAATGGGATATTGCTCAGATTAAAGCCAAAAACATCACCGACAATGTGGTGGAGTTAATGATTGGTAAGCTGAAGCAGCTGCCGGAGCGAACTCAACAGGTCCTGCGTTTGGCGGCTTGTATTGGTGCTGAATTTAATTTGGCAACCCTCTCGGCAATCTGTGAGCAACCAGCAGTTGAAATTTACGCAGAACTCTCGACCGTGATTCAGTCAGAGTTGATTCTATCTACCTCCGAGCTAGATGAAAATCTATTAGTTCAGAGCTACAAGTTTTCGCACGATCGCGTACAGCAGGCTGCTTACACCCTAATTGCAAAGGAGCAGCAGCAGGCTGTTCACCTGCAGATTGGCTATCTCTTACTGCAAAGTAGCGAGCCTGAAATTATACCTCATAACGTATTTGAGGTAATTGATCACCTTAATCTAGGTCGTCATCTCGTCACGAATCAGCAGGAGCGAGATAAGATAGCTAGGCTGAATCTGATTGCAGGACAGAAAGCTAAAAGAGCATCAGCTCACAGTGCTGCACTACAGTACTTAACGACAGGAATAAAATTACTGACTGCTGATAGGTGGCAGTTGCAGTATGCTTTGACCTTGGCGCTATACGAAGAAGCGACAGAAGCAGCATATCTTTGTGGCGAACTTCACCAAATGGAACAATTGGAAATCGTTGTTCTAGAGCATGCAAACACTGTTCTAGACAAGATAAAAGTCTACGAAACGAAACTTCAAATTTGCATGATACAAAGTAGACAAACAGAGGCAATTGAGATTGGCTTAGAAGTTTTAGATCTGCTGGGCATCACTTTACCCACGTTGCAAACAGACGTTGACTTTCAAAGGTATTTAAAGGAAGAAGTAGATAATTTAGATGCCACAAGCACAAGAGACTTGCTGGAGCTACCGTCAATGACGGAGCCAGATAAGCTGGCTGCTATGCAAATCTTATCGAGTCTCGTTGGAGCTGCCTTTCAAGCAGCTCCCTCACTGCTACCGCTGATTGTGTTAGAGCAAATAAATTTATCTATTAAGTATGGAAATACTTCCTTCTCATCTTTTGCCTATGCTACTTATGGCGGTGTCGTTCTTAATGGAATAATGCAGGATTTTGAACGAGGTTACAAATTTGGCAAATTGGCGCTAAATCTGACTGAGCGATTAGATAGTAAAAAACTTAAGCCCAAGGTTCTAGAGATGGTTGGAGCGCATCTCACACATTGTAAAGCTCATATTCGACAAACTTTACCCTTACTTCAGGAGTCCTATGAAACTGGGCTAGAAACTGGAGATGTAGAGTTCAGCATGTATGCTGCGGGCTTTAGCTGTTTGTATTCGTATTTTGCTGGGTTGGAATTAGCAAATGTTGTATTGGCAGTCAGGACCTACAGCGAGGTTTTAGCGCAGTTCAAGCAGCAGAACATTTTAATTCATTTTCGCAGACTGCAGCAGGTTGTTTTTAATTTACAAGAACAAGTTGAGAATCCAGGTCGATTACTTAGTGAGAATTATGATGAAAGCCATTATTTGCAAATCCACCTCAAAGCAAATGATAGAACACATCTTTACTATCTGTATTTAGATAAGCTTATTTTAAATTATTTATTCGAGGAGATATCACAGGCACTAGAGTATGCTTCTCAAGCCGAACTTTATTTGGATGGAGTAGGAGGAACTTTCTCAGCATCTGTATTCTATTTCTACGATTCTTTAGCCCAAATTCAATTCTATCAATCTGTTCCTTTCTCAGAACGAGGGCATCTGCTGCTCAAAATAAACAGCAATCAAGAGAAGATGCAGAAATGGGCGCATTCCGCTCCAACCAATTTTCAGCATAAATACGAATTAATTGAAGCAGAGAAGGCACGGATCTTAAATCAGTTTTTTGAGGCAGAAGAACTATATGAAAAAGCGATCCGGGGTGCTAGGGATAACGAGTATCTGCAAGAGGAAGCGTTGGCCTATGAATTAGCGGCCAGACATTATCTTGCGCTAGGTCGTGGAAAAATCGCTCAGACCTATATGAAAGAAGCGCACTACTGCTATGAATGCTGGGGAGCAATGGCAAAAGTCAAAGATTTAGAAGCTCGCTACCCACAGTTTTTCCCTCAAGCTTCGCGTGTGGTTGACAGCGTAAACCGTACCACAGGTAAAACTACCTCTAATACCTCCCAGGTTGCCTTTGATCTGACCGCAGTGATGAAAGCAGCCCAGGCAATTTCGAGCGAAATTGAGCTGGATCACTTGCTCCACTCCTTAATGCAAATTTTAATCGAGAATGCTGGGGCGCAAACTGGATGTTTACTTCTGCAAAATTCAGGAGAATGGGTAATCGAGGCGGCTTGTGAACTTAATGACGGTGAGAACGTTTGCACGACGCAAATACTGCAATCGATTTCAATGGCAAATCGCTTACCTGAATCCATTATTCAGTATGTGATCCGGACGCATGAATCTGTCATCTTGAATGATGCCACTCGCGAAGGAAATTTTACCAATGATCCCTACATTCAGCAGAACAAAACCCAATCTTTGCTCTGCTTGCCGCTGCTGAATCAGAGTAAGCTCGTCGGAGTACTGTATCTAGAAAATCATCTAATAGCGGGAGCATTCACCCCCGATCGCTCCCAAGTTTTGAATCTACTCTCCACTCAGGCGGCGATCGCCATTGAAAATGCCAAACTTTACTCAAGGCTGCGCGCTAGCGAAAGTCAAATGGCTCAATTTTTAGAAGCGATGCCGGTGGGAATTGCCATCCTAGATGCGACGGGTCGCCCTTACTATGTCAATCAGCAGGGAATTGAGCTGTTGGGTAAAGGGGTTGATCCTGCCGCGACACCGGAGCAACTTTCGGAGGTTTATCAGCTCTATGTGACGGGAACGGATCAAATCTATCCATCCGAGAGACTGCCCATTATTCGGGCGCTAAAGGGCGAACGCACCAGGACTGATGATGCAGATATTCACCAGAACGACGCAATTATTCCCGCTGAGGCCTGGGGGACGCCCGTCTTTGATGAACAGGGGAATGTCGTATATGCGATCGCCGCCTTTCAAGACATCACCGAGCGCAGACGGGCAGAGAAACTCCTGGCTGACTATAACCAAACGCTAGAACAGCAGGTTGCCGAGCGAACACTGCTGCTTTCGCAGGAGATTGAAGAGCGCCAGCACATTGAAAACGCCCTGCGCCAAAGCGAAGCGCAGCGCAGGCTGACCATGGACTTCACCCACATCGGCAGCTGGAATTGGGACATTGTGGAGGGTACAGTCGAGTGGGACGATAACCACATTCGATTGATAGGATTGGTGCCCGGTGAGGTTGAAAGTGGCTATCAGGCGTGGCGCGATCGCGTTCATCCAGACGATATCGACCGGGTTGAGCAAACGATTGCATCCACGTTGGCCACCCGCAACGATTATGAAGCTGAATATCGAGTGGTTTACCCCAATGGCGATATCCACTGGGTGGTGGCCAGGGGTCGAGGCGTTTATAACGCAGCGGGTCAGCCCGTGCGCATGTTGGGGGTGATTCTCGACGTTAGCGAACAGCGAGAGGCGGCCCTGCGGGAACGCAACAAAGCTGAAGCCGCCTCAATTCTGGAGGAGCGCAACCGCATGGCGCGGGAAATCCACGATACGCTGGCCCAATCCTTCACCGGCATTTTGCTCCAGATCACCGCCGCCACGCAGGTGCTCACCGACGATCTCCAGGCGACCCAGACCCACCTGGAGATTATGGAGGAACTGGCCCGCACCGGGCTGGCTGAGGCGCGGCGATCGGTGTCCGCTTTGCGCCCCCAGCTTTTGGAGGAGGGCGATTTAAGCAGCGCCCTGCATCGGTTAGTGACTCAAATGAGAGCGGCCGCCGACACCGCCTTAATCTATGACGTTTACGGCACAGCCTATCCCCTCCCCACGGAGGTCGAAAATCACCTGCTGCGGATAGGGCAGGAAGCCCTGACCAATGCGGTCAAATACGCCAGTGCCCATGAAATTCGGATTGAATTATGGTACGAAGATGGCCAATGTCGCTTGCACATTCAAGACGACGGCTGTGGTTTCAGGATGGATAACCTGCCAGCGGAAGGGGGCTTTGGCCTGCTGGGCATGAGTGAACGGGCCGAGCAGATGGGCGCACAGCTGACGATTCAGAGTCAGCCGGGGCAGGGCACCGAAATTGTTGTTGTGTTTTCCCAAGAGCGAGCATCATGATAGACCCATCCAGTCCGATTCGCATTCTGATTGTTGATGATCATTCCATCGTCCGGCAGGGGTTGGCGACAATCATCAACCGGGTGCCAGAGATGACGGTGGTGGCCCAGGCCGAAGACGGACAGCAGGCGATCGCCCTCTTTCGAGAGCACCAGCCCGATGTGACGCTGATGGATCTGCGCATGCCGCAGGTGACCGGGGTAGAGGC
Organism: Nodosilinea nodulosa PCC 7104; assembly: GCF_000309385.1. Classification (GTDB taxonomy): domain Bacteria; phylum Cyanobacteriota; class Cyanobacteriia; order Phormidesmidales; family Phormidesmidaceae; genus Nodosilinea; species Nodosilinea nodulosa. The sequence continues at coordinate 5,879,189 of NZ_JH976537.1, read as the reverse complement.
GATCGCCGCGATCTGCACTGAGTTTAAGCAGGCGCGAGTGATTGTGCTAACCACCTACGACAGCGATGAGGACATCTATCGCGGCTTGCAGGCCGGTGCCCAGGGCTACCTGCTCAAGGATGCCAAGCCCGACGAGCTGCTCAATGCGATTCGCACCATTTATAGCGGTCAGAAGTACGTGCCGCCAGAGGTGGGAGCGAAGCTGGTGCAGCGGATGAGCAATCCAGAGCTGAGTGAGCGAGAGCTAGAGGTGCTGCGCTCTATGGCGCAGGGGATGACTAACCTGGAAATTGGCACCGCTTTGTGCATTGGTGAAAGCACCGTTAAGTCTCACGTTAACCGCATTTTAAGCAAACTGGGCGTAAACGATCGCACCCAGGCGGTGATTGTGGCGGTTAAACGCGGCATTGTCAGCCTATAGCCGCAGCTGAGGTTGAGGGCAGATTCCAACTCAGGTTGGAGTCCCCTATCCGGTGTGAGATGGACGATTTGATCAATCGCGTTACGGGGCAAAAGTGTCAACCCTGAGTGGGCGACAGGCGAGCATCAGTTCTCTATATTAAACCCAGTCGAGCAATAGCAATTCTCTCAAATTCAGCTACCAGCCAGCATAGCCGTGGGGGCATAAGCGTTTTACCCATTGCAGCGTTTGGTAGTTTTATCTGGGAAAAGTGGTATGGCGTTTTTCCTGCATTACTTATAGCCATAGTCACGTTGGTCAGGACATCTAGAAACCCTACTAATGTTTGAACATTTATGGAAGACATGTCTTAATCAGACTGACTACAGCTATATCGATGCAATTTGATGGCGATCAAAATTTGCTTGGGCAGTTTGCATCAAGAGAATTCTGAGAGGACTGATAGCTATGATCAGGCTTACTTCTGTCAATGTTGGGCTTCCTCGCGACGTCATCTGGAAAGGAAAAACAATTAAAACCGGGATTTTTAAAGATCCTATCAGTGCAAGGGTAATGGTGCGATCGCTGAATTTGGACGGCGACGGTCAGGCCGATCTCACTGTTCACGGCGGGGCGGATAAGGCGATCTATGTCTACCCGTTTGAGCATTACGACTACTGGCGCAGTGAGCTGCCCGATACCGAGCTAACCCCCGGTATATTTGGCGAAAATTTCACAGTGACGGGGCTGCAAGAAGAGGATGTCAACATTGGCGATCGCTTTCAAATTGGCGCCGTAAACCTGATTGTCACCCAGCCCCGGATGCCCTGCTACAAGCTAGGCATTCGATTTGGGAGGCCAGATATGGTAAAGCGATTTCTGGATAGCCGCCGCACCGGATTTTACTTTCGGGTATTGCAAGAGGGCGAAGTTGAGGCCGGAGATGCGATCGAGCAAACCAGCCGGGATTCAAACAACATCACGGTTGCCGACATTACTCGGCTATATGTGCGCGAGCAGACCAATCCAGAGCTACTGCGCCGCGCAACTCAGCTGGAAGCTTTACCTGCAAGCTGGCGCGATTATTTTCAGGAGCAAATACTGCGTCAGGGCAAGAAATAAGTTTTTATTAACTAATAAGGAATGGTCCCATGACTGCATTTCACACGATCGAGATCGATGGATTGGATATTTTCTACCGCGAAGCCGGTTCTCGCGATCGCCCGACCATTCTACTGCTACATGGCTTTCCGACCTCTTCCCACATGTTCCGCAATTTAATTCCTGCACTGGCCGATAGGTTTCATCTGGTTGCCCCCGATTATCCAGGCTATGGTCACAGCTCCATGCCAAGCGTAAATGAGTTTGATTACTCGTTTGATCACCTGGCCGAAATCATGGAGAAGTTTATTGTTGCTCTAGATTTAAAAAAATATAGCCTCTATGTGATGGATTACGGTGCACCTATTGGCTATCGCATTGCAGCAAACCATCCTGAGCGGGTGCAAGGGCTGATCATCCAAAATGGCAATGCCTACGACGAAGGACTGCGCGAATTTTGGGAACCAATTAAAGCCTATTGGCAAGCACGATCGCCCGAAAATGAAAGTAAGCTGGCTTACCTGGTGACGCTAGAAGCTACCAAGTGGCAATACACCAACGGCGTTCGGAGTCCTGAGGCGATCAGCCCCGATACCTGGACGATAGATCAACATTTCCTCGATCGCCCTGGCAACGGTGAGATTCAGCTACAGCTGCTGTATAGCTACGGCACCAACCCGCCGCTCTATCCCCAATGGCAGGAGTATTTTCGCACCTATCAACCGCCTGCTCTAATCGTATGGGGCAAAAACGACTTCATCTTTCCCGCTGAGGGAGCCTATCCCTACCAGCGTGATTTGAAGGATGTTGAGTTTCATTTGCTCGATACTGGCCACTTCGCCCTCGAAGAAGATGGGGATGCGATCGCCGATTATATCACCCAGTTTTTCGCATCACGACTGCAACCTCTCCCTGCTTAGTGAATATGTCCATCAGAAAACCACGGCTAAAATTCACTCCTCTGAAAACCAATCGCATCAATGTTTCTGCTTCCTTTTTTGGCATGATTCTAGGGTTAATTGGGTTAGGAAACTGCTGGCGGGTGGCGAGTAAGATCTGGCATTTGCCTACCTGGATTGGTGAGGCGATCATGCTGCTTGCCGTTGTGGTGTGGTTTACGTTATTACTTCTTTATCTCAGCAAGTGGCTGTGGGCACGAACGGAAGCGCTGGCTGAATTCAAACATCCTGTTTTGTGTTGCTTTATCGGATTGGTGCCTGTGTCTACATTGCTGGTGTCGTTGGCCATTGCCCCCTATAGCCATGGGATCGCAGTTGCACTCTTTAGAGTTGGCGCGATCGGTCAATTGAGCTTTGGCGTCTATCGGTCTGGGCAATTTTGGATGGGCGGACGCACGCCAGAATCTACTACGCCAGTGCTATATCTGACAGCTGTTGCTGGTGGGTTTGTCGGTTCGATCGCGGCCAGCGCGTTCGGCTATCGAGAATGGGGCGCGTTGTTTTTTGGGATGGGGCTGTTTTCGTGGTTTGCGCTGGAGTCTATCATCATGCAGCGCTTATATCTGCTGGAAGCGCTGCCCAAACCCCTGCGTCCAACGCTGGGTATTCAACTAGCACCGCCTGCCGTCGGCTGTGTTGCCTACTTAAGCCTCACGAGCGGTCAGCCCGACATCTTTGCCCAAATCCTCTTTGGGTATGGCCTAATGCAGGCATTGATACTATTGCGACTGCTGCCGTGGTTGGGCCAACAACCGTTTGAAGCATCCTATTGGGCTTTTACACTGGGCGTTGCGGCCTTGGCGTTGGCACCCTTGCGCTTTGTTGAACGCGGCATGACCGGAACAATAGAAGGTTTGGCAGTGCTCCTTTTTATTGGTGCAAATATCGTGATTGGCAGCATTGCGCTGGGGACAGTACGACTCGTGCTGCGGGGCAAACTCTTTCCGGCATTAGCCCATGTGTAAGTTGCTCGAACTCAATCAATTATCTAGAAAACCACGCAATTATCCTCTCACATTGGACAATCTAAGGCTGATTATCATACGTAAGCTAGACGGCAAAATTGCAGTTGCAATCGTTGCATCAAAAGGAATTAGGCAGCGATCGCCACTAAATGGTTTGGCATAGAAATTAGACAATAACGACCTATATGAGAACAACAATATGTTAGTCCGTGCTCCCTAAAACTAAGCGTTGACTTGACCGTGTTACTTCACAGATTTTCACCATTTATCAACCAAAGGAGAACGTCATGATTGCTCAAGTAAAAGCTCAATCAGAAACTATTTTAGAAGTCGCAGACGATCCACGTCTTTCCAGAGAAGTCAAGGCATTCTTGAAAGTATTGAATTCAGGTGGTGTACCTCTAGAAACCCTCCCTCCCCTCGAAGCGCGTCAAGTATTGGTGGATGCTCAGGCTTCTGCTGATGTTGATTTGTCAGGCATTGACGAGTCTGAAAAAACAATTACCGCTGATGAATATTCAATAACGCTCAACATCGTTCGGCCTGAGGGCGTTCAAGGAATTTTGCCTGTGTTCATCTTCATTCACGGTGGCGGCTGGGTGCTGGGCGATTATCCCACCCACAAGCGTATGGTGCGCGATCTGGTTGTGCTCAGCGGATTTTCCGGAGTCTTTGTCAACTATACGCGCACGCCCGATGCTCAGTTTCCCCAGGCGATCAATGAAATCTATGCGGCGACGAAATGGGTGGCTGAGCATGGCGAGGAAATTGGTGTGGACGGCAGCAATCTAGCTGTAGTCGGCAACAGCGTCGGCGGCAACATGACGGCAGTGACATCGCTGATGGCAAAAGACAGGGGCGGTCCGCACATTAAGCTGCAAATCATGATGTGGCCCATCGTAGACTCCAGTTTTGAAACAGAGTCTTATAGGCAATTTGGTGATAAGCGCTTTTTGACCACACCGCTGATGAAGTGGATGTATGACATGTACATTGCTGACCCTGAAAAGCGCAAAGATATCTATGCCTCACCGCTCCAGGCGACGGTTGAGCAACTGAAAGGATTGCCCCCGGCACTCATTCAAGTGGCCGAGAGCGACATTTTGCGAGATGGAGGCGAAGCCTATGGACGCAAACTGGATGAAGCTGGAGTGACCGTGACAACGGTGCGCTACAACGGCATGATTCATGACTTTGGGTTGTTAAATGGGTTGGCCGAGGTTCCGGCGGTGCGATCGCTCTTCGTCCAAGCGGCAGCCGAACTGAAGAAATATCTGCAATAGAAACTATTGAGATATTACTCGGAGGCTGGGTGGCGCGGCAGCAAAACCCAACAAAACCACCTCTGGTGTGGGTTCCACTGCGTTTCACCCAACCTACCTCTGCTGTTGTCAGGTGTCGGCTGAGTTCCCTACAACTATGGAGTTGAATGATGAAAGCATCATCAACAATGCGCGCGTTGATTGTCGATGATTTTCAAACGGCGTTGTTTCGCCAGGGCGAGATCTTGCGACCAGAGCCCGATACCAACCAAGTCTTAGTCCGCATTAAGGCCAGTGGCGTTAACCCGCTCGACAGCAAAATCCGCACCGGCAAAGCGCCCCACGCGAAGCCCGTTCTCCCCGCCGTGCTGGGGACTGATTTGGCTGGCATTGTTGAATCCGTGGGACGAAATGTCACCGCGTTTCAGGCTGGCGATAAGGTCTACGGGCTGACCGGTGGAGTGGGTGGGCTGCAAGGCTCTCTCGCTGAATTTGCGGCGGTCGATGCCGATCTGCTCGCAAAAGCGCCAGTTAACCTGACCTTGCGGGAAGCGGCTGCCCTACCGCTCGTGTTTTTAACCGCGTGGGAAGGGCTGGTGGACCGGGCCAACGTGCGTCAGGGGCAAACCGTTCTGGTGCTGGGTGGTGCAGGCGGGGTCGGCCATGTTGCGGTGCAAATTGCAAAGGCGCGGGGTGCCACGGTTTTTGCAACCGCGTCGGCGGCAAAGCATGACTTGGTGCAACAACTGGGTGCTGTGCCCATCGACTATCGCACCACCTCGATCGAGCAGATTGTGCAGCGGTTTACAGAGGGACAGGGGTTTGATGTGGTCTACGACACCGTGGGTAGCGCCACGTTGGACGATGCATTTCAGGCCGTCTGTCGCTACGGTCACGTCGTCAGCAGCTACGGCTGGGGAACCCATTCCCTGATGCCCCTCTCTCGAAAGGGGGCCACGTATTCTGGCGTGTTTGTCCTGCTGCCGCTCTTGACGGGTATCGGTCGCGCGCACCATGGGGAGATTTTGCGTCAAGCGACCCAGTTGGTAGAAGCGAATCTGCTGCGTCCGGTGGTCGATCCGCGTCGGTTCACATTAGATACAGCTCTGGCTGCCCACGAAGCGGCAGAGCAAGGCACAGCGGTTAGCAAAATCGTGATTGATTTATAGCTCACATTCACTGCAAATCTTGTTTGCAATCTTAACCATCATGAACAAACTACAAGGAAAAGTGGCTCTGGTTACCGGCGGCAATAGCGGCATCGGTCTGGCTACCGCCAAGCAATTTGTTGCTGAAGGGGCTTACGTTTTCATCACAGGTCGTCGTCAAGCTGAGCTCGATGCGGCGGTGAAGGCGATCGGTGAGAACATCAGGGGTGTGCAAAGCGATGTCTCCAATTTGGCCGACCTCGATCGCCTGTTTGCCACAATTCAGCAAGAGAAGGGGCACCTCGATGTGGTCTTTGCCAATGCAGGAGGAGGCGCGATCGCCCCGCTCGGCTCAATCACCGAAGAGCACTTCGACAAAACGTTTGACACCAATGTCAAAGGTCTGTTGTTCACTGTGCAGAAAGCCCTGCCTCTGTTGCCAGAGGGAAGTTCGATTGTTTTGAATGCCTCGACGGCATCGATCAAAGGAACACCAGCCTTCAGTGTTTACAGCGCGACCAAAGCGGCGGTGCGATCGTTCGCCCGCAACTGGACTCTCGACCTCAAAGGGCGCAAAATCCGGGTGAATGCCATCAGCCCTGGCGTGGTGCCGACGCCGGGCTACGACTTGCTCGGATTGAATGAGCAGCAGATGCAGGAATTTGTGGACAGCCAGGCCATCGGCATTCCGCTAGGGCGAGTCGGCACACCGGATGAAATCGCCAAAGCCGTTGTTTTTCTCGCGTCAGACGACAGCAGCTTTGTCAACGGCATTGAGCTGTTTGTCGATGGCGGTATGGCGCAGATCTAACGTGCTTTGAAATCGAGTAGTTAAACCGCGTCCAGTTCAAAATCTATAGTTTTCTCCACAAAAAAACTACAAGTCTGGACGTGGCTAGGGTTTATGTTCCAGGTTTTTGCCCATCCAACAACCAAACAACCTCAAAGGAAATCACACCATGAACAGGCTCACGCTCAGAAACAGCATTCGCATGCTTTTGATTGTCACACTCTTTTTAGGCACTACCATCATCACGTCGTTAGGAACCACTATGAATCCTGCAAGCGCGCAGGATAGCAAGCCTACCATCGTTCTGGTTCACGGTGCATTTGCTGAGTCATCCAGTTGGAACGGTGTATTGTCGCAATTGATTCCGAAAGGATATTCGACGGTTGCAGTCGCCAACCCTTTACGCGGTGTTCAGAGCGACGCGGACTATGTGGCTAGCGTTCTCCAGGATATCGAAGGTCCTATCGTGTTAGTTGGGCACTCCTACGCAGGTTCAGTGATTACCAATGCCGTTCATGACAACAGTAACGTGAAGGCATTGGTCTACGTTGGTGCATTTGCTCCGGACGTGGGCGAGAGTGCCACTGAACTCTCAGAACGTTATCCCGGCAGCACCCTTGCGCCAACCCTCGCACCACCCGTTGTATTGCCCGATGGTGGTAAGGACTTGTATATTCAGCAGGACAAGTTTCACGCCCAGTTTGCAGCGGATGTGCCCGCTAGCGACGCAGAGTTGATGGCGAGTACCCAGCGTCCGATTACAGAAGCTGCACTGAACGAAGCCTCTGGTGCGTCTGCATGGAAATCTACCCCGTCCTGGTTCATTTATGGCGATCGCGACTTAAACATTCCGGCAGCGGTACATGCTTTCATGGCGGAGCGTGCTAACTCAAGGGAAACAGTCGCCGTAAACGGTTCATCCCATGTCGTGATGGTTTCTCATCCAGATGCGGTCGCCGAGATCATCGAACACGCAGCGATCGCTCCCTAAAAAGGAAAAAAAGGATGAATATCAACAACAATGACACCGCAGTTGTCGTAATCGATCCACAAAACGATGTCCTGAGTGAAACCGGGGTTTCTTGGGATTTGGTCGGCGCTAGCGTCAAAGCCAACAAAACCGTCGAGAACATTGAGCGCATCTTTAAAGCCGCAAAGCAAAATGACTTTGAGGTTTTTATCTCTCCCCACTACTACTACCCCACCGACTACGGCTGGAAATTTCTCGGCAATCTGGAGCAGATGATGCTTGGGGTCAAGGAATTTGCTCGCACCGGCCCTCTCAGCCTCGATGGATTTGTAGGGTCAGGGGCCGACTGGCTCGAACGCTATAAGCCCTTCATTGAAGACGGCAAAACAGTGGTGGTCAATCCCCATAAGGTCTATGGGCCACAGAATAACGACTTAGTTTTGCAGCTGCGAAAGCGCAACATTGGCAAAGTTATTCTGCTGGGTATGCTTGCCAATCTTTGCATTGAAGCTCATCTCCGGGATTTACTTGAACAAGGCTTTGAAGTGCTTGTCGTCAAGGATGCAACGGCTGCTCCGCACCATCCAGAACTGGGCGATGGCTATAAGGCTGCGTTGATCAATTTTGGCTATCTTGCGAATGCTGTTTGGTCTACGGACGACGTTGTCGAAGCGCTGTCGTAATTAAGGTATTGCTCCGAGCCATTTATCTAAGACGTAACTCGATTGCTATGACTGCAACGAATGGCATTATCCATCAACCCAGTCCGTATTCAGTGAGTGAAACCATCGATCGCCTGGTTGCCGTTCTACAGGCAAAAGGGATTACCATTTTTGCCCGCATTGATCAAAAAGTAGAAGCCGAAAAAGTTGGGTTAAGCTTGCGCCCAACGCAGCTGTTGCTATTTGGTAACCCCCAGGCAGGAACGCCATTGATGATTGCAGAACCGGCGATCGCCCTCGAATTACCCCTGAAAGTGCTGGCCTGGGAAGCGGTAGACGGTGACGTATGGCTGAGCTACAACGATCCCCTTTACCTACAGCAGCGGTTCTCACTTTCAGATGAGCTGATGAAAAACATTGCGGTGACTGCGCCATTGATTCATCAGGCACTTCTCTAAGCGCTCTTGTGCTGTGCAGCAGTTCTGCTGGGGTTCACAGCCAGTTTTCGCTGTTCCAGATCAAGGATTCATCGAGGTAATTTGATGACACAATCTTTCTGGCTGTTTGGCAATCGTCTGACTATCATTGCCGATCACACGACAACCGATGGGCAGTACGACTTAATCGAGGGCTACAACCCTCCGGGGACAATGACGCCCCTCCACCGCCACACGCGCTATTCCGAACAACTCTACGTGCTGGACGGGGAACTCACGGTGTGGGCGGGTGAGAAAAAGGTGGTGCTCACATCTGGGGAAAGTTTTCTGATTTCTCCTGGTATTCCCCACGTCGTTGGCGTGCTCAGCGATCAACCCGCGCGGGCATTGGTCGTTTCTGCTCCCAGCAGTTTTGCTCGGCTGATTGCCGCAACCGGGACCGCAGATGAGACGGAATCAGCAGACATGGTGTTGTTTGAGCAAATTTCTGCCGAGATTGGCGACGAATTTCTGGGGCCACCCGGAACGCTGCCCTCTCTGGCTGCCTGACACATTGCTAACGCGAACGTTTCGCTCAACACCAACCTATATCAGAACTTTTGTCAGTCAATCAGGGTTGGATGGTTATTTATTTAGACTTTTTGCTCAGGTAATAAACCAAAACAGCTATATCGGGCTTTTCCAGCTTTTGCGATCGCAAGTAAGTTGACAACACTATCGTTTGATTATCATACCCAAAGGAGATAGCCGTGGACGTTGAATACTACGATGACATTATTGTTGGCGGCGGCAAAGCGGGTAAAACATTGGCACCCGCACTGGTTGCAAGTGGCCGCAAAGTTGCTCTAGTAGAACGCAGTTTAAGCATGATTGGGGGCGGATGTATCAACGTCGCCTGCATTCCCACCAAAACAATGGTGGCGAGTGCAGAGGTTGCCCACACCGTGCGCCACAGCGCGGCCTATGGCATCAAGGCGGATACCCCCATCGTCGATTTAGCTGCCGTAATTGAGCGCAAGCGCTCGGTGGTGCAGGCGCTGCGGGCGATCAATTTGCACAATCTGGAAACGGCTCTGGGTCACGAACTGATCATTGGCACAGGGCGGTTTGTGGCTCCTAAAACCATCGAGGTGGCAACGGCGGAGGGCACTATTCGGCACCTGACCGCCGAGCGGATCTTCATCAACACGGGGACGCGACCGCTGATTCCATCGGTGCTGGGGCTGAAAGATGCCGGGTTTTTAACCAGCGAGTCGATCATGGAGATGGAACAGTTACCTGAGCACCTGATTGTGCTGGGCAGCGGCTACATTGGGCTGGAGTTTGCCCAGATGTTTCGCCGCTTTGGGTCTCGCGTGACTGTTGTGGGGCAAAGTGAGCAGATTTTGTCGAAGCAAGATCCTGACGTTGCGATCGCGGTTCAAACCCGTTTAGAAAAAGACGGCATTGATTTCTTGTTAAACGCCAAAGTCCTCCAGGTCGAGCGCACTGGCAATGTGACTAGCCTTCAACTTCAGCTGCCCGATCAAGCCATCAACCTGCAGGGATCACATATTCTGGTGGCCGTCGGTCGTGCCCCCACCACCGACACCCTAAACTTAGCTGCCGCTGGTATCGCAATGGATCAGAATGGCTTTATCCCCGTCAACGATCGCCTGGAGACCAGCGCACCCGACGTTTGGGCTCTGGGCGACATCAACGGCGGCCCGCAATACACCCATGTGGCGCTGGACGATTACCGCATCATCAAAGCCAATTTAATCGACGGCGGCCACCGCAGAACGAGCGATCGCCCGGTACCGTCCTGTCTGTTCATCGATCCCGAACTGGCGCAGGTTGGCCTGACCGAGACTGAAGCGCGGCGACAGGGCTATACCATTCGCGTGGCCAAGCTGGAAACATCGGCCATTCCCAGAGCCAGAACGCTGGGGCAAACGGATGGCATGATGAAGGCGATCGTGGATACGAAGACAGGTCTCATTCTCGGCTGCTCCCTGTTTTGCCATGACGCGGGTGAAGTGATTTCAACGGTGCAAATGGTGATGCAGGCTCACATGCCCTACACCGTTCTGCGAGACAGCGTTTTGACCCATCCTACTATGACTGAAGGCTTAAACCTGCTGTTTTCAAGGCTGTAAATAACAGAATATAAATTAGGTCTTTAGTGGTTGAAATCAAGCGCTATTGGAACATGGGAAACTTCTCGCCAATGCCCGATTTTGGATAGAAGAGAGTATTCTTTATATGCTGAAATTGGAGGATGAATTTAGAATATCAACCTGCAAACGGAATAGCTGAGCTGGTTATCTAACACAACTTTGGAAAACATTGATATGCTGTAGGTTGGGTGGCGCGACAGCAGAATCCAACAGGCCTCAGATTATCGGCTATTGTTGGGTAACACTGCGTTTCACCTAGTCTATATTGGCAATATCTCAGGCATCCAGTGGACTGACAAAAGCCTTGAGATCCATTACTATCGTACGTAGGTCGAATTAGTTTTAGCGTAACGTTGCTGGTGTTGGGTTTCGCTTTGCTCAACACCAATCTACATTAGCAATATGTTAGGTGGTCAGGTGGCTAAGGCCCATGTTGCTAGACGGATTGCAACTAAAGTTGTAGCGAACCTACCCTTCTGAGATGGACCAATCAATCGATCTTTTCATGGATCAAAAATGTCAACTTTGGGGGGACGACAGGCCGGAATTATTTGCCTATACTGAAGTTTGTAAATACTCCATGAGGTCAAGAAATTAGCCGTGACTTTTCGTAAACTCACTATCAAGATTACCCTAGCGATCGCCGCCACCCTTGGGCTACAGTCGGCTTCCCACGCGGCTGACAACTATGCGGCGATTGCCAACCAAGCAGGTCTCCAAATCCTTCAGTCTCGGCCAGTTCGCGTGGCTCAGTTAAAAGCATTTTCGGCCACAAATCTGGAGGGACAAACTTTCTTTAGCCACCCGCCTCAGCTGGTTCAGGCCAGAGCTTCTCAGATTGACAGCGCTACCCCTACCACCTATGAATTTACGCTGACGGTGCCCGAGGATGCCGGACAACCGCTGCAAGCAGTCACCATTGTCCAGGAGAAAAACCTGGAGACGGTCAGATTTGATGTCAGCAGCAGCCAGGCTTTTCTCGGCGATCGGGTTGCCGCTGCAACTGAAATTCCGCTTGCCAGCGTGGGTGGCGAACAACCGACTAATCCCGGTGAAGCAACCGTTGTATTTGCGCAACCGGTGCAGCCCGGCAGCACGGTTACCATCGCTATTGCCGTTGAGCGCAACCCAAGTTGGGGCGGTGTGTATCAGTTTGGTGTCACCGCCTACCCAGCCGGAGAAAATGGTTTGGGTCAGTTTGTAGGCTACGGGCGGATTAATTTTTACGGCAACTCAAATTGAGTTTGCGGAGATTGGCTGACACAGAACTTTTTGCAAGACTGTTTCAACCGTGGCTGCAACAACTGTCGATTGATAGCTTTGTTTATCTGACTCGCCAAAACCGCTCAAATGCTGAAATTAACTTTATAGCAGGTGTGGCAGATTTGGGAGAAAATAGCCCAGCCGCAGGAACTCCGTAGAGATGTGATCTGCCGGGTGGGGGGTGATCGCGTCGGCCAATTCCCCTAGAATTAGCGCAAGATACGCCACCGCTACAAACCCGGATACCAGCGAGAAAATGCCCATGGATCTCAACCTCACCGCCCGCACTGCCCTGGTCAGCGGTTCGACCGCAGGAATTGGCCTGGCGATCGCCACCACTCTGGCCCAGGAAGGCGCTACTGTCATCATCAATGGCCGCACCGCTGAACGAGTAGATGGGGCGATCGCTCAGATTAAGCGATTGGCACCCGAGGCCAAACTTCAGAGCGTTGTCGCCGATCTCAGCACCCAGGCCGGGGCTACCAATTTGTTTCAGCAGGTTCCTGAAGTCGATATTTTGGTTAACAATTTGGGCATCTACGGTGCTCAAGCCTTTGCCGAAATTTCCGATGACGAGTGGATGAAATTCCTCGACGTCAACGTCATGAGCGGCGTGCGGCTTTCGCGGCATTACCTACCGCTGATGCTGCAAAAGAATTGGGGAAGAATTATTTTTATCTCCAGTGAGTCTGGGGTGAATATTCCAGCCGAAATGATTCACTATGGCGTTACCAAAACGGCCCAGATCGCCCTCGCTCGTGGATTAGCTGAAACAACAGTGGGCACCAATGTCACCGTCAATTCGGTGCTGCCCGGCCCCACCCGCTCAGAAGGGGTTGAAGAGTTCATTCAAGGATTGGCCGCCGATCAGTCGATTACGCCCAAACAGGTAGAGCAAGAGTTCTTTGAAAAAACGCGCCCCTCATCGCTGATCAAGCGGTTTGCCACGCCCGAGGAAGTCGCTGCTATGGTGGCCTATGTTGCCAGCCCGCTGTCGTCGGCAACTAATGGGGCGGCCCTGCGGGTTGATGGAGGGGTCGTGCGATCGATTGTTTGACGGGGGCTGGATATTGATACCGGATGGCTTGCGATCGGCTGGATTCACATTGTGTGGAAAAACCATGAATCAACTTTGTACCCATCTCAACCAAATTCATCAAGTAACACCGAGCGCTAGCGGTTGTGAAGCATGTCTGGCCATGGGCGATCGCTGGGTTCACCTGCGCCTTTGTCTGATCTGTGGGCATGTGGGCTGCTGCGATTCTTCTAAAAACAAGCATGCGACCCAGCATTTTCACGCTACTCAGCATGCCATTGTCGAGTCGTTTGAGCCGGGCGAAGATTGGCGCTGGTGCTATATCGACAATACGTTCGTTTAAGGATGAATGTTTTGGGAGGCTGGCTAGTAGACTGCGGCACAAGTTGGTGACTATTGCCAATTGCGAGGGAGTAGGGGAGCTGGAGTAGTTGGCATATTTCAGCTTTTGAGTCGTAGGACATTATCTCCGGCGAGTTGCCGCAGCCTGGGCAGGGGGCGGGCGTGGGCAGATAAAAGGAATACAAATCGGCTGGGTTTTCCGCTGCTGTAATGTCGAGTTTTTACACCAAGCTTTTTCACAAGGAATCGTATTATGAACAACAAGATTGAGATTAACAAATCTCTGCCGCAGGAGCGCTGGGGCGAGTTTTTTGACCAATTTTCCAACGGCAATCGGGGACGGCACATCTTGATTGAAATCATCGATCCAGAACTCGGTGATGAAGAGCTAATTCAAAATGCACCGCTGATGGCGATCGTCTACGATCGCCCCGGCAAAGGCAATGACCTGGTGATTGAAGTCGGCAAAGACGAAGTGACCTACGCGCACACCATCGATGCGCCCATTGAAGTCTTGACCGGGCAAAGTGAAACCGGCCAGATGGTAGCCCTTTCAATTAGTGATGCTGCCGGAACAAAAACGCTGATTCGGCTACAGTCCTAATGGTCGATCGCCCCCAACGTTTTTAGCGTGGCTCTTTGAGATGCCGTTAGCCCGGTTGTGCCTTGAATAGCCATGCCTTCGTAGAGGCGATCGGCTCTCAACGTCTTGAAGCATTCACCTGTTGCTGGGTTCTACAGCTCAATGGTTTAATCCTGATTACCTCTGACCAAAATCGGCTCTGCATCAAGTGACAGACTCACGTCGACTGGGCTGAACTGAACGGAACATACCCGGCTTGTGTACCCTTGCAGCACTCTCTGGCAAGTGTCGTCTCGCCCATCCCAGAGCCTAATCGTCTGGTCGTCACTGTCTTTGCTCCCGTTACGGGCGAGACCGCCGCCGAACTTTCAGAGCGCTATCCCGACAGTACGCTTTAGATTCCAACTAAAGTTGGAATTAAGTTTCCCCTATCAGGTTGATTCGTTGCCCAATCCTTTTATGGGGCAAAAGTCTCAACTCTGAGGTGACGACAAGCCTAAGTCAGTTACCTATAGTAAGGTCATGCCAAAAAAGTCATGCAACATTTGATTTATAGGCTTCAAGCTTACTTTATAAAGATCGCAAGAAGAGAAGTTAGATGCTGGTTGACTGACACAACTTTGGAAAGCATTGATATCCCGAAAGTTGGGTGGCGCGACAGCAAAACCCAACAGACATCAGGTTATCGGCTCGTGTTGGGTTCCACTGCGTTTTACCCAACCTACGTTGGAAATATGTCAGACAGTCAGGTTTAGATGCTCGCTTGCGATCGCCACACTTTACCTCGGGGGTATTAGTGAGCGATGACCGTGACCGCAGTTCGTTAGCCGTTCCACCTTCAGCACAGGATCATAGGCAAGGCGCACTGAGCGCTGCCGCAGTTTTAGTGATGTATGGAGATTATGAATCTCCCCAAAGTGCAAAGGTTTATCGATTAATCAAAGCCGTTCAGTACCAGCTTAGAAACTCATTTGGAGCACCTGATTTATGCTTCATTTTCCGCCATTTTCCCCAGACTCAAATTCATCCCCAGGCTCAGCACGCCGCCGAAGCAGCAGAGGCTGCTGCCGCTCAGGGATTATTTTGGCCAATGCACGAGAGCCTGTTTATTCATCAGCAGTCGCTAGGGAATGGTTTTCTGGTGGAATACGCCAACGACTTAGGGCTAGATATCTCACGATTTTTACAGGATATCTCGAAACAAACCTACGCCGATCGGGTTAATGACGATATCGCCAGTGGACATCAGAGCGGTGTGGTGACTGAACCCGCTTTATTTATTAATGGAATCCGCTATCGCGATCGCTGGAACATTTTACAACTGATGGCAGCCATTGCCAATTCCAGCCCATAGCCTACTAGGGCATCAGAACATTCATCAGAATATTGAGGCGGCACAGATGACTCAACCCCCACGGAAGCAATCCATTTATATTGCTGAAAAGTCAAGGTATCCTTGGCAGTCTGGCCAAGCAGACCATAATTTGTGCCGATCGCCAAACAAGCGGAGTCGCAGTCCAGGTATGGTTTTACCGCAGCAATCAGTACCTACAGAGAACATTCCTATGCCATCTACAATGTCACTGAGCGACGACAATTTGGGATATAGCAAAGGATCAAATCAATCGGATTCTTTGATGAATTGCCCCATCAATCGTGCTTTCATCACCGTCACCCAGGAGGTCGCCGAGCTTCTTCGATACGGCTATCTGGATCAATCTAAGGGCAGCAGCCCTGCGGAAATAATAGCAATTCGGGCGATCGAGCCTGAATACAGGCAAGTTTTTATGGCTGAGCCGTTGACTGAGCGCGAGCTAGATATATTGCAGCTGATTGTGGATGGGTGCAGCAATGGGGAAGTCGCCCAGACGCTATACATCAGCACGGGCACAGTCAAAAGTCACGTCTGCAATATTTTGAAGAAGCTCTGCGCAAAAGATCGTACCCAGGCGGCCATTCGATCGCTTCGTTTAGGTCTAACCCATTGAGGTCTCGATAGTTTTGAATTTTGTCTTTTAGGAAGACAATCCTGTTTTGTTAGCTTTGCATCGTCAAATTGTAAACATTAACCGCCTTAGGAGATAACCACATGTCTGCACCAAGCTCGATCGAACTTTCTAAAACCAGCGACAGCCAGCCCCTACTCCACCAAAAAGGCCATGAGATTCAGGCCTACGGCAGCTTAGTCAACACCCCGATCGCCCTCAGCCCAGAGACCCGCAGCGAAAGCTGTACCCTGATCAACCAAATTTTAGCCGACACTATCATTCTCTATCACCTCTACAAAAAGCATCACTGGATGATGCGCGGCAGCACGTTTTATCAACTGCATCTGCTGCTCGACAAACACGCCAGCGAGCAGCTCGAAATCATCGATGTGATGGGGGAGCGAGTCCAAACGCTGGGGGGAGTGGCGATCGCCGATCCGCGCCATGTTGCCGAAGTCACTAAAGTGAAACGCCCTCCCAATGGGGTGGAAGAAGTGCCCGTAATGCTGTCGCGCCTGTTAGAAATACACGAATTGATTATTACAGAACTGCGAGAGGCGCTCGACAAAACCGCCGCAAATCAGGACAGCGGCACGAATGATATGTTGGTTAGCCAGGCGCTGCGGACCCATGAGCTACAGGTCTGGTTCTTAGCAGAGCATTTGGTCGATACACCCCTGGTACGCAGCTAATTTTTACCGGCTTGAAATGCGGCAAGCAGCACAATGCTGTTTGCCGCATTTTAACGATCATCCTTTCAGGTGATTTATAAAACGTGTCGATGTCGATGTTGAGTAGACCAGATCGCCTGCAATCTCGATCAGGGGGGTGCTACCCGCCGTAGATTGGGGACATGGCTATGCCCAAGGCTGTGACTGACTAATGCTAAGGGCAATGCCAGCGAGGACGATAGCGACGGGGTAGCGCAATCCAGCTCCCATCTGCCGCTGGGAGCCGTGGCATTGGGCGGGGTGGTGCAGGCGGCGATCGCGGCCCCGGTCAGGTGATGCAGCACATCGATTAAGAGTCGGCCTGCCTCGGTGCGGGCCATTTTGCCGTTGTAGATCAAAATTGTTGCGCTCGGGGCCAGGTGCGATCGCCACTGACCCAGCATGCTGGCGTAGGTGGGCAGGTTGTCGAAGCGGAGGGTGACAAGGCCCAGCCGCAAACCGTCTCCCTCTGGCGTCACCAGATGCAGGCGGCAAATGGGGGATAGGATGGCGAGCTGTTGGGCGATCGCAGCTACCCCATCCCGCTCCTGGCGCAACAGCAGTACCTCCGCCTGGGGTGCCACACTTTGGGCCAAAAAACGATAGCCCTCTAGGGCCGTGCTAATCACCACCAAATCTTGCCCTGGGGACAAAGGTAGTCTGCCTGGGGTGTTCATTAAAGCATTCACCGAGGGCGTAGACAGCATGGCAGCCTCCTGAGATGGGCCTGGACTATAACTCAGCACCGTTTGATGCAACTGTTTGATGCAAAAGAGTCTCGGCCACTCTGGGCAGCGTAAAACTGGCGGGCCGCTAAAGGGCACCCCTATACGTTGTGTACCCCTGTAGTGTGGCTCAACCATGTCAGGATTAAAAGATCAGGCGTGGATTGGTTTCAGATCAGTTTTGGATCAGCAATTTACTGATCCAAAACTGATCTTGACTGACCTGGAGGGTGACCTCATCATAGAGCTTACAGCTGAGGCACTGATTCGATTTATGGATATTTCCTGAGAGGGCGTTTGAGAAGTTTTGCTTTCTGTAGCAAAAGTGAAGATCCCCCTAAATCTTTCTACCTTGTGGGAAGCCGCAAGCGTCTATAGAAAGGGGGACTTTTACACCCCTTTTTTAAGGGAGGCAGGGGGGATCGGTCGGTGACTAAAGCTACAGCGATCCACTTTTCAAACGCCCTTTGAGACAAATTTGAATGTTCTTTTCCTCTAGTTAAGCTGAATCCTCGTAATTGCGCCCGGGGGCGATCGGCCATGCCAAAAGTGATTGCAGTTCACTCCTATCGGGGGGGAACCGGTAAGTCTAATTTGACCGCAAATTTAGCTACTACCGTAGCTCAGCAGGGCTACCGGGTGGGGGTAGTCGACACCGATATGCCGTCCCCAGGCATTCACAATATTTTTGGCCTGGAGCCAGAGATGATTACTAAAACCCTCAACAGCTACCTGTGGGGCGAGGCCGAGTTGGCTGACGGGGCCTACGATGTCAGCCAAAACCTGGACCTTGGCAATGGCGGAGAACTGTTTTTGGTGCCCTCTAGCTGCAAAGCCGACGACATCGCCCACATTCTCAAAGACGGCTACGATGTGCGCCTGCTCAACGATGGGTTTCGTCAGCTGGTGAAAACCCTGGAGCTAGATTATCTATTTATTGACACGCACCCAGGGCTGTCAAAAGAAACCTTTTTGACCATCGCTATTTCCCACTGTTTGCTGCTAATTGTGCGGCCCGACAAGCAAGATTACCAGGGCACGGCGGTCACCCTCGATGTGGCCCGACAGCTCAACGTTCGCCATGTGCAAATTGTGATCAATAAGGCCCTTTCCTGCCTGGAGCCTGGGGCGTTGCGGCAAAAGGTGGAAGAAACCTACGAGGTGCCCGTAGCGGGGCTGTTTCCCCTCTCGGAGGATGTGGTCAAACTGGCGAGCGAGGGGGTGTTTTGCGCGCGCCACCCCGAGCATTCGGTGACGCAGGAGTTTCAGGCGGTGGCCCGCCGGATTATGGAGTAGCAGGTGATGAGCAATACCGGCAAGCTAAAGGCGTTTGCAGATTCGATTGCGGCGGCGACCTCGCCCTTTCGCAACTACCTCAGCGATTTGCACCGCAAATATTTGCCCCTGAGCGATGGAACTGTGGCCGACTACATTCCAGAGCTGGCCCTGGCTGACCCCAGCTGGTTTGGCGTGGCGGTGGCGACGGTCGAGGGTCAGGTGTTTGAGGTGGGGGATTGCGCCCAGCCCTTCACCATTCAGTCGATTTCGAAGGCGTTTGTCTACGGGCTGGCCCTGGAGGATCACGGACGCGACTACGTGAATAGCAAAGTCGGGGTCGAGCCCACGGGGGAAGCTTTCAACGCCATTGTGCTGGATGAGGCCACCAATCGCCCCTACAACCCGATGGTGAATGCCGGGGCGATCGCCACCGCCGACCTGATTAAGGGCAAAGACGGCACCGAACGGCTAAAGCGCATGCTGGATATGTTTAGCCGCTACACGGGCCGCAGCCACGACATCCATGTGCCGGTGTTTTTGTCAGAAAGGGCCACCGGCAACCGCAACCGAGCGATCGCCTACCTGATGCTCAACTTTGGCATGGTCAGCGATCGCATCGACGAAACCCTCGACCTCTACTTTCAGCAATGCTCGATTTTGGTTACCGCCCGCGACCTGAGCCTGATGGCGGCGACGCTGGCCAACGGCGGCGTCAACCCGGTGACGGGCGATCGCGCCCTCGACCAGCGCTACGTGCAGGATGTGGTCAGCGTCATGCTCACCTGCGGCATGTACGACTCATCGGGCGACTGGGCCTACCGGGTGGGCATGCCCGCCAAAAGCGGTGTCGGCGGCGGCATCACCGCCGTCTCGCCCGGCAAGCTGGGCATCGGCACCTTTTCGCCCCCCCTCGATGCCAAGGGCAACAGCCTGCGCGGCATTCGGGTCTGCCAGCAGCTCTCCCAAGACTTTGGCCTGCACCCCTTTAATGTGGCCCCCCCGCCCAAAGACCTCGACAGCTGGATCAAAGGCGATGCAGACCTCGACCGCTGGTAGCCGGGGCAAATTTTGAACTTTGAATTTTGAATTTCTCTCTCACCCCCTCACCCCCTCACCCCCTCACCCCCTCACCCCATGCAGCCCCTCAAAGACACCCTTCGTCTCTTTCGATCGCCCCTTTCGTCGCGCATTATTGCAGGCATGTTTGTCAGTTTGGTGGCGATCGAAGCGATTTTGCTGGTGCCCTCGGTGCATCGCCGCCGGGGCGAACTGCTCAATCAGATCGAAGACGTTTCTATGGGCAAGGTGCGGTGGATTGTTACCACCTATCCCGCCGCCACGGGGACAGAGCTGGCCGAGCACCTACAACAGCTGCAAAAAGACTCGTTGCTCCAGGGCATTTTGGGCGGCGCGGTGTACGACAACGAAGGCAACCGGGTCGAAGCCTTTGGCGAACCACCGCAGCTATCCCCTGCCAGCGCCCGCCAGGACCGCAGCCAGCTTTTTACCACCGCAGCGGGCCGCCGCTACGACATCGCCTGGACGACGACGGGCATTGGCGAAGGCATGCTGCCCGACTTGACCGAGAACCACTGGATTGTGCTGCGCCACGATGCTGACGGCACCCAGCGGGCGCTGATGTTTTACATCCTCAGAATTAGCGGGCTGGTGCTGCTGATTGCCGCCTTCATTACCCTGGCGATGATGGTGCTGCTGAGTCGGCTGCTGATTACCCCAATTCTGACCCTGCGCCGCGACCTGGCTCTGGCGGGCGAAACCGTGGCCTGCGACGACAGCGCCGCCGAGTTTGCCTCGCTGCGCTACCAGCGGCGGGATGAGCTGGGGGAGGTGATTGCTACCTTTAAGCAGATGTACGGGCAGATCTGCGCGGAAATTGGCGATCGCAAGCAGGCCGAAGCCAGCCTGCGCCACCACAACCAGGAAATGCAAAACTACATCGAGCAGGTAGACCAGGTCACCGCCGCCGCCACCGCCGTCGATGCGGGCACCTTTGACCCTGCAACGCTGGATGAGGTAGCCCAGCGCGACGATGAACTGGGCCAGCTGGCCCGCATGTTTCAGCTGATGGCGGCCCATGTGCAGCAGCGCGAAAGCCAGTTGAAACAGCAGTTGATGGAGCTGACCATCGAAATCGACCAGGCGAAGCTGCAAAAGCAGGTGGCACAAATTACCGAGAGCGACTACTTTCGCGAGATTCAGGCGGAGCTAAAGCACTTGCAGGTCGATGAGTTTTGGCGGTCTTAAAGGGCGTTTGAAAAGTGAGTCGCTGTAGCTTTAGCCACCTGCCGATCCCCCACACCCCCCTTAAAAAGGGGGATTTAGCTGCCGTAGGTTAGGTGAAGCGCCAGCGTAACCCAACAAAACCGTTTATGGTGTTGAGTTTTCTCCGCCGGAGACGTTACGCGAACGCTTCGCTCAATACCTACCTACATCAGACCTTTTGCCAGTCAATCGGCCAGGCGAGTCACCTCTAAATTGTCTTGGCCAGACGTTCTCAGCCAGGTTGATTGCCCAACCCAATTTCAGCGGTTAACCAGTCAATAAACTGGCGGGCTGCGCGGCCCGATCGCCCGTTGTGGCGAGTGGCCCACTGTAGGGCGCGGGCCGTTAGCTCCTCATCGGTCAAAGGAATCTGGGCCTGTTGGGCCAGGTGCCTGACGATCGCCAGGTAGGTGGGCTGGTCGGCAGGCTCAAAGGTGAGGGTGAGGCCAAAGCGATCGCTGAAGGACAGCTTTTCCTGCATGGTGTCCCAGGATTGCACCTCGTCCTGGTCCCTGGGGCGGGGGCGATCGCTAAAGAATTCCCGCACCAGGTGGCGACGGTTGGAGGTGGCGTAGACCACCACATTGGCGGGGCGGGCGGTGGTGCTGCCCTCCAGCACCACCTTGAGGGATTTAAACGTATCGTCGTCTTCCTCAAAGGAAAGGTCGTCGACAAAAATAATGAACTTCTGCGGCCGCGATCGCAGTTCTCCTACAATCTCGGGCAGAGCCTGCAGGTCGCCCTTGGCCACCTCCACCAGCCGCAGCCCCTGGGGCGCGTACTCATTCACCAGCGCCTTGACCAGCGACGACTTACCCGCACCCCGGCTGCCGTAGAGCAGCACATTGAGGGCCGGGTAGCCCTTGAGTAGGGCCAGGGTATTTTGCACCAGCTGCTGCCGGGGATGGTCATAGGCGGTGAGCTGATCCAGACGAATCGGATCGGGTTCGGCAATGCCCTGGAGTTGGCCATCGCGCCAGCTAAAGGCACGGTACTGGGCAAACACCCCGGCGCCGTGGCGGCGGTAGTGCGCCGCCAGCTCGGCTACAGCCTCAGCCCAGGGGGCCGCCGCCGGCAGCGGCAGTGGCGAGGCAGCTTCTGGCGCGATCGCCCAGACAACAGGGGGCTCGGGTAGGCGCGCGATCGCCTGTACCCACCCCGACACCCGAGCGCCATCGAGCTGATAAAGCGCCTGCAGCTGCGCCAGATCGTGGCGGGCAGCCTCGATCAGGGCTGGGGTCAGATCGCTATAGCTGTGGCGCTGGGCCTGGGCCGTGAAGGGATTTTCGGCGTAGACAATCTGCCGCAGCAGGTGATTGCCCCAGCTTGTACCCGCCGCCGCCAGGGCCTGAAACCAGCCTCCGTAGGCGGTTAAGCTCAGGCCAGCATCGCCCGACTGGAGCGCCGCAAGCAGCGCCGCAAATGCTTGCCCAACGGGGGTTTGAAACGTGCCTCCGTAGAGCAATAGCCCATCCAGGCGGCGGCGGTACTGCTGCACTTCGCCCTGGGCGGCAGCGATCTCTTGCATGCCGTTATATCCTAGTTATCGGTTTAACAATGCTGGAGGCTGCCGGGCTTAGGTCTCGATTTCTGCTTTCATGCGCTCTAGGGTCTGCTGCATCTGCTGAAACATCATGTCGGGGGTCATGCCAAACTGGCCCAGCTGAGTTTTGAGCTGCTCTACGGTCATTTGGGCCTGAAAGTCTTCGGATAGCTCGAAGCGCTTCATAAAAATGTGGTAACGATCCATCATCGCTTCCATTTGGGCAATGTACATCTTTTTGCCCTCGCGATCGAACTTACCGTAGCTGCCTCCTAGCTGAACCAGCGATTGGTAATCCTGAAACAGCTGCATGGCCTCCTGCTGGACAATTTCTGAATCAAAAAATCCCATGGTTTTACGCGTTTTACGCTTGGCGCTAAGGTGGGCAACTCGAAGCTGTCTGTATAGAGCTTTCTATATTTAAGAGCCTAAGGTTTTGCCTAACCCCCAGCCAAGGGTAGATAACCCTACTTTTTACCAGCGCCACGGCGGGCAGTTCAACCGCCAGCAGGGGCATTTTAGCGGTTAAAAAACAATAGACGCCGATCTGGACTGGGTATAGTCTCTTCGATTTTGCCGCTGGGCGCTAGAATCGTATAGCTGATTGACGCGACGCCACCAGCACGCTGTACGTTCGAGAGAAACTCCATGTCACAAGGTCAAGGATTTGGGTTTGGGTTAGGCAAAATGAAGGAGCTGACCGAAGCCTTCAAGAAAGCCCAGCAGATTCAAGAGGGGGCCAAGCAGCTGCAGGAAGAGCTGGAGCAAATGGAGATCGAAGGCGAGTCGGGCGGTGGTCTGGTCAAAGTGACGATGAGCGGCAACCAGGAGCCCAAGGGCGTCACCATTGCTCCCGAAGCGCTCAACGAGGGGGCCGAGGTACTCTCTGATCTGGTGGCAACGGCGATGAAAGACGCCTACGAAAAATCGACGGCCACCATGCGCGATCGCATGGAGCTGCTCACTGGCGGCCTCAACCTGCCAGGCCTATAGACCCTCAGCCCTATGACCACCCGCCTTTTATTTGTCTGCCTGGGCAATATCTGCCGGTCGCCCTCGGCTGAAAATATTATGAACTACCTGATTGCGCAGCGGCAGCTGGGCGAGCGGGTGGTGTGCGACTCGGCGGGTACCGCCAGCTACCACGTGGGTAGCCCCCCCGATCGCCGCATGACCCAGGCCGCTAAAGCCAGGGGAATCGATCTGGTGGGTCGGGCGCGCCAGTTCAATGCCGCTGACTTCGATCGCTTCGACTATATTCTGGCTATGGATCGCCAGAACTATCGCGACATTCTGGCCCTGGACCCGGCAGGCCAGCACCGCGATCGCGTGCGGATGATTTGTGACTACTGCCGTACCCACCCCGATCGCGAGGTGCCCGACCCCTACTACGGCGGTCCCGAAGGTTTTACTTACGTTATCGAGCTGCTGCTCGATGCCTGTGAAGGGTTCCTGGATTACGTTCTCGAGCATCCTGTGGCGACCGCCCGCTAGTGACCTGGTAACCCTGTGACCCTCAACGGCCCTCCCCTAAGGCACCCCTTGATACCCTCCTCAGCGCAGGCTGCCCGGCCCTGGCTGCGGCGCAGTTTGGTCGGGGCTTTGGGGCTGGTGGGCGCTCTGGTGACGGCAACCCCGGGCCAGGCCGCCGAGGCGCTGCTGGTGTCCTACGGCATCTTGGAGCGATCGATTCCGATTGCCGATCTGGAGCAATTTGCGGCCACTGGAGAGCTGACGCCTCAGCTCAAAATCTACAGCCGGCAGCTCCAGCTCTCCGACGCTCAGCTCAGCCAGGTGCGCGAGGTGCTGACTACCCCGGCTACCCTCAGCCCCGTGGCCGTGGCTCAGTTTCTCTATACCGAGCAGGGGGTGCTGCTGCTGGAGCAGCTCAGCCGGGTCGTGCAAACGCCGGTGCGCCAGGCCAACGTACAGGCTCTGCGGGGGGCGCTCATTTTGGCCGCCGCTGACCCTGAGTCGGGCTTTACCCTGCTCAACGTCCTCAAAACCTACCCCACCGTTGCGATTCGAATTGACCTAGTGGAGGGATTGGCGATCGCCCAGGAGATCAACCAGGCGGTTTTGCAGTCAGAGGCGGCCTTTGCGGAGGTGCAGGCCTTGGCTAAGCAAGAGGCCGAGGCCAATCCAGTCGATGCGGCGGCGCTGCTGCGGCTGGTTCAGAGCGAGCGCCAGTACGGCATAGATCTGATTCGGGTGGTGGTGCCCGGCCTGCCGCGCCCGGTGCAGCTTTACCTGCCCCAGGTCCAGCCGGGGCGGCGGGGAGTTCCCCGCCAGGGCTTTCCGCTGGTGGTGATCTCCCACGGGCTGGGTGGCACCCGCAACAGCTATGCCTACCTGGCCGAGTACCTGGCCGAGGGGGGCATTGCGGTGGCCACCCTGGAGCATCCCGGCAGCAACGATCAGCAGCTCTACGCCTTGCTGGCAGGGCGATCGGACGCGGTGGTGCAAGACGAAGAGTTCCTGCGTCGCCCCCGCGATGTGTCCCTCACCCTCAACACCCTCGATCGCCTCAACAAAAGCCCCTCTCCTATTCGAGGGCAGCTCGATTTGAGCCGAGTGGGAGTTGTGGGCCAGTCGTTTGGGGGCTACACGGCGCTGGCACTGGCCGGAGCGACCTTTGACCTGGCCGGTCTGGCTGCGGCCTGTCCCCCCGGCACCCTGTCCTTTAATCCCTCGCTGCTGCTCCAGTGCCAGGTGGCGCACCTAGGCGATCCCGGCGCGAGCCTGACCGATCGCCGGGTAAAATCGATTTTTGTGATCAATCCGATCGGCAGCGCCCTGTTTGGGCCGACCGGCTACGGCCGGATCGATCGGCCCGTGATGATTGTGGGAGGCACCGCCGACACCATTGCCCCGGCCTTTCCGGAGCAGATTGTGCCCTTCACCTGGCTGACCACCCCCGATCGCTACCTGCTGCTGATCGACCGAGGCACCCATTTTTCCACCATTGGCGATGTGGCCACCGGGGATCAGCCCCTGGCTATTCCGCCGGAGATTATCGGGGTGCGCCCCGAGCTGGTATGGTCTTACATGCAGGTGCTGGGACTGGCCTACTTCAAGCTCACCCTGGAGGGCGACCAGCGGTTTCAGCCCGCCCTTCAGCCCGCCTTTGCCGATGCCCTGGGAATGGACCCCTACTGGCTCAGCCTGGTGGACGACATTCCCCCCGCCTTGCCCCCTGCTCCCAGCGCTTCTCCCTCGCCCAATCGCGTTGGGGAAGGGGCCACCGCCGCCCCCTAACCTGACCCCTAGCTTCCGTCCTGCTATGCTCCCTGTTATGGTCTCAACGGCGGTATGAATTCTGGTGCTGCACCGGCTGCCATCATTGGCTGGCGAGAATGGATCGCCCTGCCGGGGCTGGGGGTTCATGCCATCAAGGCTAAGATTGATACGGGGGCGCGATCGTCGGCCCTCCACGCCTTTGCGGTGGAGCGGTTTGAGCGGGGCGGCAGGGCGATGGTACGCTTTCAGGCCCACCCCATTCAGCGCAACGACGATTACATTGTCACCGCCGAAGCTGCGCTCTTAGACGAGCGGGTGGTGCGCAACTCGGGCGGGCAGGAGGAGCTGCGCCCGGTGATTGACGCCCAGGTGCAGGTGGGTGGTTCGGTATGGGCCATTGAGCTGACCTTGACCAATCGCGACGAAATGGGCTTTCGGATGCTGCTGGGACGGCAGGCGGTGCGCCGCCGCTACCTGGTGGATCCGGGGCGATCGTACCTGCACCCCCTTCCCGAATCGCCCCCTTTGACCCATGATTACCCCTAAACCACCCCCGAGGATGACGCCTAAAGCGCTATGAAAATTGCGATTTTATCCAGGGATGCCGCCCTCTATTCGACCCGGCGGCTGAAGCAGGCTGGGGAGGAGCGCGGCCACGAGATCCAGGTGATTGACCACCTGCGCTGCTACATGAACATCACCTCCCACCAGCCCAAGGTCATGTACCAGAGCCAGCCCCTGGTGGACATTGACGCGGTGATCCCCCGCATTGGCGCGTCGAACACCTTCTACGGCACGGCGGTGGTGCGCCAGTTTGAGATCATGGGGGTATTTACGGCCAATACTTCCATGGCCATTTCCAGGTCGCGCGACAAGCTCAGGTCGCTCCAGATCATGGCCCGGCGGGGCATTGGCCTGCCGGTGACGGGGTTTGCCCACTCCACCAAAGACATTGACGGCCTGGTAGACATCGTTGGCGGCGCCCCCCTGGTGATCAAGCTGCTGGAGGGCACCCAGGGCATTGGGGTGGTGCTGGCCGAAACCCAGCAGGCGGCCAAGTCGGTGATTGAGGCCTTTCGCGGCCTCGACGCCAACATTCTGGTGCAGGAGTTTATCAAAGAGGCGGGCGGCATGGACATCCGCTGCTTCGTGATCGGCGACAAGGTGGTGGCCGCCATGAAGCGCCAGGGAGCCCCCGGCGAGTTTCGCTCCAACCTGCACCGGGGCGGGTCGGCCAGCCGGGTGCGCCTCACCCCCGAAGAGCGCAGTACCGCCATTCGCGCCGCCAAGGCCATGGGCCTGCGGGTGGCCGGAGTCGACCTGCTGCGCTCCAACCACGGCCCGGTGGTGATGGAGGTCAATTCGTCCCCCGGTCTGGAGGGCATTGAAACGGCCACCGATATCGATGTGGCGGGCAAAATCATCGACTTTGTGGTCAAGCACGCCGCCCCCGACAAAGACCGCGATCGGATTAAATACTAGCGGCCCCTGGGCCTGAGGGCCTGAGGGCAAAGTGTCACAGCTTCGCCACGATCGCGCCACTGACCCGCCATACCATGGGGCTATGGTTAGACCTATCATGCGAGATTCCCGAAAGGACACAACAATGGAGAAGGATGAGTTTGGGCGCGGCGGGCAGCCTCTGGCCAAATCGCTGGCTTTGGTGCTGCTAGGGGCAGGGATCACCATCGGGGGGCAGGCGCTCAGCGCCCTGGTGCAGCCCTCGGCCAGCAGCCAGCCCACCGCCACCGACGTGTTTTGGAACAACGGCCTTCTGAGCCGCCAGGATAGCGACACCCAGACCAGCGAGATGCAGCCTCCGAGCAGCGATCGCCCCGCCGCTGTGGCCATTGCGCCCTCGGTCTCTACCCCCAATGCGATCGCCGACATCGTGCGCCGAGTGGGGCCGTCGGTGGTGCGCATTGATGCCTCTCGCACGGTGCAGACCAGTCTGCCGCCCATCTTTCAAGATCCGTTTTTTCGCCAGTTCTTTGGCAACAGCCAGCCCCAGGGCGAGCAGGTGCAGCGCGGCGTAGGCTCAGGGTTTGTGGCCTCCGCCGATGGACAAATTATCACCAACGCCCACGTGGTAGACGGGGCCGACCAGGTGCAGGTCACCCTCAAGGACGGACGCAGCTTTGTCGGTCGGGTGATGGGTTCCGACCCGGTCACCGACGTTGCGGTGATTAAAATCGACGCCAATGACCTGCCCCCCGTAACGTTTAGCAACTCCGACCAGCTCCAGCCCGGCGATGGGGCGATCGCCATTGGCAACCCCCTGGGCCTCGACAGCACCGTGACGGCGGGCATTATCAGCGCCACTGGGCGCTCCAGCCGCGATGTTGGCATCCCCGACAAGCGGGTTGAGTTCATTCAGACCGACGCCGCCATCAACCCCGGCAACTCCGGTGGCCCGCTGCTCAACTTCAACGGCGAAGTGATTGGCGTCAATACCGCCATTATTCAGGGCGCCCAGGGCATTGGCTTTGCCATTCCCATCAACACCGTGCAGCGCATCAGCAGTCAGCTGGTGGCCACTGGCCACGCCGAGCACGCCTACCTGGGCATTCAGATGGTGACTCTGTCGCCAGAGATGAAGCAAAACATCAACAGCAGGCCCAATCGCCCCTTTACCGTGCAGGACGACGAGGGGGTGCTGGTGGCCCAGGTCATGCCCAACTCCCCTGCGGCCAGGGCCGGCCTGCGGGCGGGGGATGTGATTGTGGCGATCGACGGCCAGCCGGTCAAAGATGGCGGTGCCGTGCAGCAGGTCGTAGAGCAGTCCACCGTGGGACAGGAGCTGTCGGTTACCCTGCGGCGCGATGGCCGCGAGCAAACCCTTACGGTGCGTCCAGGCAACGTGCCGAACCAGTAATGCATCTACCCAGCGCCGCCGTCTGGCGGTGCTGATGCAGTCGGGCGCGGCGCTGGCCGCGCCTTTTTTCTGGGGCCTTTTCTCTGGGGCTAGGGCCGGGGTTATGTAGCCATATAGCCTTCGTCATGTTATTCAACCTGAATTCGGGATAAGAAAAGACCTTGGCAAAGCAGGCCCACTGTCCCCTCCTTGGGAGGGGTAGGGGTGGGTTGTCTAGGCCAGCATGGCAACTCACCCTATCTAGAAGCTTGTATTTTGCCGTAGGTTTAACCCACCCCGCCCTTCGGGCACCCCTCCAAGGAGCTATCCGTTAGGCACAAATATGTCTAAGCGTTACAGGACGGGCATTTGGGGAACCATTTGCGGGAAGATAAAAGCCGTTGTAACCGTCAGCCAAGCCATGAACGATTGGATGAGCTAAGACATCAATCCCCGTCATTTCCAAGACCTGCGCCACGCAAAACGCCTGCGCAAGATTGTAACGGCACTGAGCCGACATCCCACGGCCAGTGTGCCGTTAGCGAGTCAAACCAGTAGCGAAGCGCAGAGCATTTACCGATTTTGGTCAAACCCTACGGTGAGCAGTGAGGCGATTCTCAACAGTCATAGCGAGGGCACCGTCGCCCGAGCCCGAGGTTGTGAGACGGTGTTGTCGATTCAAGATAGTACCGACTTTGATTTTACGAGTCATCCGCAAACCACTGGCCTGGGCTATCTCAATCAAACCCAACAGCAAGGGATCAAAGTTCATAACTGTTTTGCGGTCAGCGGAGCAGGTGAGCCCCTGGGCCTGCTGCATCAACACACCTGGGTGCGTGACGGTTCCCCCGGTAAAACAGAAAGACCGCTCGGCTCAAGAGCGACATCAGCATAAACCGATAGAGGAGAAAGAAAGCTATCGCTGGCTGACGACGTTGACGGCGGCTGAAGCCAAGGTATCGGAGCAGGTTCAGCTCGTGCAGGTCGATTTTGGAGCTGCTGGCCGGGGTGCCTCGGTGGTGTTTGGCTACTTCGCACTGCTGACGGTAACGCCCTTTTTGCAGCGGTTTATCCCGGCGCTCCAGGGATTTAACGCCCTCAGCG
>NZ_JH976537.1:5826043-5849287 GCF_000309385.1 Nodosilinea nodulosa PCC 7104 | reverse complement strand
TTTGCTGGAAACTCCTAACCACGTTGCCGTTGGAGAGCTATGCTCAAGCCTGCCCAGTATGTGCGGTGGTACAGCTATCGCTGGCTGATCGAGCGGTTCCATTTCACCCTTAAAAGCGGCTGCACACTCGAAAACTTGCAACTGCAACACCGAGACCGATTGCTCAAAGCACTCGCCACCTACAGCATCGTCGCTTGGCGACTGATGTCGATGACCTATCAGGCCCGTCTGACTCCAGAGGCCTCCTGCGACGCGATCCTACAGCCCGAGGAGTGGCGGTTGTTGCGTCGTAAATTCGCCCCAAAAAGCCGTGCTAAAACACCGCCAACAATGCACCAAGCGATGCTCTGGATTGCCCAACTGGGAGGCTTTTTAGCCCGTAAGAGCGATGGTCAACCGGGTCTTAAAACGTTGTGGCGCGGCTACACCAAGCTCCATTACATGCTAGAAGGGGCTCGCCTTGTGACCAAAACCTAGTCCGCTATGGCATTGGCCGACTTTTGCGTAACGGATAGCTCCAAGGAGGGGACAGCGTTATCCCGAACTGAGGTTATTTAGGACGCTGAGAGAGGTTGAGACCGTTCAAACGTTCGACGCTGGCTCTGAAAAATGTCCTGACCTACCCGTCGGCTGCAGCAGTTGCGTTGGTTAGGACATCCAGAAACCCGATGGGCGTTTGAACGTTCGGAGGAGAGATGTCTTAACCAGACTGGCTACAGCTATATCTGGGGCTGCAGCATTTCAATATGCAGGTCGGGCATCAGCCGCTTCAGGTTTTTGAGCGATCGCGTCTGCCAGAGAATGGCCTCGGACCCGCGAAAGCTGAGGCGGGTGGTGGCGCGATCGCGCACCCTGACCACAAACATCGACAGCATGCTGATACCAGAGCTGTTGAGAAACTCCAGCTGGTGGAGGTCGACGGTGAGCTGGTCGCCGGTTGCCGCCGTCAGCAGCAGATCCATCACAGGCTGGTAGGCTTCTATGCCGTCTAGTCGGAGAAACCCCTCCATGACTACGGTAGCCACTTCTGCCTGGTAGTACACGCGATAGTCTTCGGTTTCAATCATGGCAAGGTTAGACATCATGGCATTGATTGCGATCGCTTTAGGCATTGGGTCACTGCGCTACAAAACTGGGGCTAGGGCCATTACTCCTCAGGATGGGGTTATGTCACCCTAAAATACTCTCAATTCATCAAAAAGCCGTCTTTAGGCTGAGGTAAGCCTGGACATCGACCTGGACAAACTCTGGCTGCTCGGGGCTGGGCTCAAACCCCCAGCCGAATTCAACGCCATAGTCGCACATCATCGTCAAAAAGCCCATGTGCGACTCGCCCTGGCCCGTGGCCGCTTTTTCCAGCTGTTGGGCAAACAGAATATCGCGATCGGCGGCCCCCAGCAGACCCTGCACAAACCGCTTAAACTGCTCAGCGGGCAGGGGCTCAACTAGATTGAGCGACTGAAAAACAATGTAGTCTTTGTACAGAAACAGCGAAATGCTGATCGGTTCCTGGGCGCGATCGGCGTGGTACTTGATCGCATTTTCGAGCAGCTCATTGGCAATGTAGCTGATGGCAGACTTCACCCTGTCGCGCTGCATTAACTCCTCTGCTGAGCCGCTTTTTTGGGGATTTCCAGGGAAAAAAGTGGCAAAATAGTCCCCCAAAAAATCTGCCGATAGCCCATAGTTGCGCCACCGCTGCTGCCGCGCCGAGGCCGAGGGCGAAAAACAAATGGTGAGGTATTCTCTGCTGTTGTCTAAGCAGGTGGTAAAGCGACCAAATTGGTCTGTACTAGAAGAAACAATCATAAAAAATTACCCGTGATGAGCCGCGATGAGCCACGAAAATTTGATCTAGACAGGTCAAAAATCGACTGCGAAAATCTGGTTTTTGCCCAGCCGTTTCGCCTGGTATAGCTGTTCGTCAGCCCGTTGCACCAGGTCAGCAACGCCGATTTGGGGCCGGGGAATGGTGCCAGCTACCCCAATGCTGAGGGTGACCACCGAGGCCACCGTAGAAGACTGGTGCGGAATCCGTAGCCCTAAGACTTCCCGCTGAATGCGCTGGGCTACCGTCTGGGCCTCGGCCAAGGTGGTGCGAGGCAAAACCGCCACAAACTCTTCACCGCCGTAGCGGGCAACCAAATCGTTGGGATGGTGCAGGCTGTGGCGCAGAACCGTAGCGACCTGCGCCAGGCAGGTGTCTCCGGCCAGATGGCCGTAGGTGTCGTTGTAAAGCTTAAAGGCGTCGAGGTCGCAGAGAATCACCGCCAGGGGGCTTTGCTCTCGCTCCATCGCCTCCCACTGCTGAATCAGGTACTCGTCGAAGCGGCGGCGGTTGGGAATTTGGGTTAGCCCATCGATGTCGGCCCGCACCATGGCGGCGCAAAATTTCTGGTGCCACTGGGTATCGAGGGTGTCACCGTGCTCCATGATGGTGTGCATGATGATCTCCAGATCGCTCTTCTGGCGAGAGATCAGGTCGATTAAAGTTTTGAGGGTGGCCTCGGCCCGCAGCCGCTCTACCATTTCAGCTTGCAGGCGCTGGTTGGTGTGGTGCAGGTCGGCCTCAATGAAATCGCCGTGCTCGGCGGTGGTTGCCAGGGCAATGCGCAGGTCGGCATTTTCCTGGCGCAGGCGCTGGATTTCCTGGTGCAGCCGCTGATTTTCCTGGTCTACCTGGTGCCGACTGGTGTTCTCACTGGTGCTCTTAGGGGCATCGGCAGACGCATCGGAGGGGGGGCGGGGGGGGCGAGTCATGGGGGGCCATTCTCTGGGCATGGGGGAAGGGGCTAGACGCGGCGCTTGACTACAGTCGGAGATAGTGCCAATTGCGGTTTAGGATGCCCAAAACAGGGCTTCAAGCTGCGATGGGTTTTTAGCCGGGGCCGGGGGCCGTTCGAGCTGAACCGCGCCTGGGCACAGGGGGCAATGGCCTTCTGGTTGTTTTCCGGGGGGACAACCCGGATGATAGAGACAATATCCATCCTCAACCCGGTGAGATGCAGGCCTGCCATGGACCAGTCAGAAACCAGGATTGCTGCTTGGTCAACCCCAAATTCCTTTGGCCTGCTGATGTTTACCCGCTACCCAGAGCCAGGACGAACTAAAACCCGATTGATTCCGCACCTGGGGCCAGCCGGGGCCGCGGCGGTGCAGCGGCAGATGACCGAGTACGTGCTGGCGCAGGTACTGGCCGCGGCCCAGGGGTTGCCCCTGGCCGTTGAGGTCCATTTTGCCGGCGGCAGCCGGTCGTCGATGGGCGACTGGCTGGGCGATCGCCCCAGCTACTACCCCCAGGCCGATGGCGATCTGGGCGATCGCCTGATCGCGGCCTTTGGCCGCAGTTTTGAGCGAGGCCGATGGGGGGCGATCGCCATCGGCAGCGACTGCCCCGCCCTGGAGCCTGACCATCTGGCCGCCGCCGTAGAGGCGCT
Organism: Nodosilinea nodulosa PCC 7104; assembly: GCF_000309385.1. Taxonomy (GTDB): domain Bacteria; phylum Cyanobacteriota; class Cyanobacteriia; order Phormidesmidales; family Phormidesmidaceae; genus Nodosilinea; species Nodosilinea nodulosa. The sequence goes on along the minus strand of NZ_JH976537.1, from coordinate 5,845,850 downwards.
GCACCGGGTCGATGTGGTGCTCGGCCCGGCCACCGACGGCGGCTACTACCTGATTGGCCTGCGGCAGTCAGAGCCAACCCTCTTTAGAGGCATCGACTGGGGCAGCGATCGGGTGCTGGCCCAAACCCTGGCGGCGGCGGCGGACCTGGGCCTGGACGTAGAGCTGCTGGCCCCTTTAACCGACATCGATCGCCCCGAAGATCTGCCCCAGTGGGAGGCTATTGTGGCCCGCCGAGGCTGAGTCCCCGGCGCCCCGGCTCGCTACTCGACGGCGGAGCCTGCCTCGTTCTGCCCCTGGGCCAGCCCTGGCCGCAGCAGCAGGCCCCAGCGAGGGCTGTAGGGATGCACCGCCGCAGCGGGCTGCCCGCCGCGAACCAGCGATCGCCCTTCGTTGGCCCACCGAAATATAGACCCAGCTAAGTTGTACACCTCGCCATACCCCGCCTGCCGCAGCTGGGCAGCCAGCCGGGCTGAGCGATAGCCCACCGCGCAGTAGGCCACAATGGGCTGGGCGGGGTCCAGGCCCAGGGCCAGCGCCGCCTCCAAGCTGGCCGCCCGCTCAGCCCCAGGCAGGTGGCTAACGCTATACTCGCACTCCCGCCGCACATCGAGCAGAATGGGTACAGGGGCTTTGCCCTCACGCAGCCAGTCGGCCAGCTGCTGGGTCGTGAGGGTGGGCACCTCCGGATAGGTCCGCCGCACCCAGTGGTCTACCACCCACCAGGCCATCGACCGCAGCAGGGTAGCGGGGGTTAGCATCGGAGACATGGGCATTGCACGCCAGGCGTAGGAGATGATCTATGCTGAATTTTACCCCCTGGAATACGCTGCTTCAGACCTATGTGGACGACCAGGGCCGGGTCGATTATGCCCGCTGGCAGCGGGAGGCCCTACCCGATCTGGAGGGCTGGCTAGCGTCTTTGCCCCGCAGCCTGGACAATCTCGCATCGGAAGAGTCCCTGGCGCTGCTGATTAATCTGTACAACGCCCTCACGATTCAGCAGGTGCTGCATCGCTACCCCATGGCCTCAATTTTGCCCAAGCTGCTGGGGCTGCCCAACTGGCTGGCGTTTTGGCGGTTTTTTAGCCGCTCTCTCTATACCCTCGACGGCAAGCCTGTCAGCCTCAACGATCTGGAGCACAGCATTCTGCGGCCCCGGTTTAAAGAACCCCGCCTTCATTTTGCCCTGGTGTGCGCCTCGGTAGGGTGCCCAATTTTGCGCAACGAAGCCTACTGGCCCGACATTGTAGAAGCCCAGCTCGAAACCGATGCCCACCGCTTTATCCACAACCCCGACAAGGTGCGCTACGACCCAAATGCCGGAGTGCTCTACTGCAGCAAGATTTTTAAGTGGTATAGCGAAGATTTTCTGCGTCTTGCCCCCTCACTGCCCGACTACATTGGCACCTATCTCAACGTCGGCCCGCCGCTTTCGCCCCTCACCGAAGTGCGCTACTTGCCCTACGACTGGGGATTAAACCAGCGGTTGACACAGCCTGGCGACGGCCCTCGCGCCTAGTACTCTGAGGCGGAAGTTTAGGGACTGTTTCTGCCAGCGAGGGAGCAGGGGAGCCAGAGAGCCAAGCCCGCCAGAACGGTGGATATATTTCAGCCTTCGGGTACTAGGGCGCCAGCCATGGTTCTGGCCATCACTCCGGAGGATCGCGCCGGATTCCTGGAGAACTCTGGGGATGGCTGGTCTACCGCACCTCCTCATAGAACCGTTTGAGCACGGTGGCGGGTACCCCCAAGCCCCAGAGCAGCCCGACCATCAGGTAGATGGCGTTGGCTTTGAGGGCACCCCAGGCGGCCACCCGTCGATCCGAGGACTGAACGACGCGGCTGAGCTGCCGAATTCGCCCCCGCCTGCACAGCTTCAGGCACAGATCGGCCTCTTCCATAATGGGCAGGGCCGAATCGAAGCCGCCGCAGGCGATAAAATCGGCGCGACGGCAGAACATCACCTGGTCGCCAAACAGCAGCCGCAGCCCGCAGGTAAAAAACAGGTGGGGCCGAAACAGCAGCGGTGCGTAGTAGGTTTTGAGCGCGTTGTGCAGCGAGATACCCCAGCGGGTGGTCCGTGGCCCAGCCATTAAGGATATAAAACCGCCACCGGCTATGGCTGGGTTGGCCAGGGTGCTTCGCACCACGCTCACCAGGTCGTCGGGTACCAGCGTATCGGCATGGAGAAAGCAGAGAATGTCGCCCTTAGCGACGCTGGCGCCCAGGTTCATCTGCACCGAGCGCCCGGGGGCTGGGGCCTGGATCAGGGTCAGGGGCAGGCGATCGGCCCAGGCGCGGGCGATCGCCAGGGTGCGATCGCCGCTGCCGCCGTCTACCAGCACAATCTCCCTCGGGGGTGGGTTGAGGCTTTGCAGCACGCCCAGGGTGCGCCCGAGGCAGTCGGCCTCGTTCCAGGTGGGGATGACAATTGAAACCGACATGGGCAGACGAATATAGACTCACAGCCGCAATACGGCACAACCTATCCCAGTGGATGAGTCAATGGTGGAAAAGCTTGGGGCGATCGCCGAGAGTATTAGCCGACATCATTGTAAACTCTGAGGCTCCGGCCGGGGGCGCGATAGAAAAGTTGAACATTCCTTGGTTGCGGGCCTGTCTTCGGTGCTATATTAAAAAACGCGATTATGGCGGGTGTAGCCAAGTGGTTAAGGCAGTGGATTGTGGTTCCACCATTCGTGGGTTCGATTCCCATCATCCGCCCTGTTTTGCATAGTGACGCATTATCTGTCATTGGGAAAGGTTGATGTCGCCAGGGGCTGGTTGGCCAGATAGGTCAACCCCTCTAGTACTCTGAGGCAGCAGCTTAGGGGCTATTTCTGTGAGCTAGGTAGCAGGGGAGCTAGGGAGCCAAGTGCGCCAAAAGGCGATATTTCAGCCTTCGAGCGCTAGCTCGCGGCCATTTGAGGGCTCCATTGATGGCTTCTTCAAATCAACCTGCTGCGAGACGGAGAGAGGGACTAGGTGACGACATAGGTTTTCAGCTCTTGATGCCGCCGCCGCAAATGGTTGAGGGCGGTATTTTGCAGTTGTCGGACCCGCTCGCGGCTAATGCCCAGGTGCCGCCCCACCTCCGCCAGGGAGAGTTCTCGCTGGTCTATCAGGCCGTAGCGCAAAATCATGACTTCCCGCTGCTGCTGGGTCAGGCTATCTAGGGAGGCTAAAACACTTTGCCTGACATTGTCTCGCAGCAGGGCTTCTTCGGGGGCAGCGGCAGTATCGGGCAGCAGATCTTGCAGCTCGGTGTCTTGGTTTTCGCCGACTTTGGTTTCTAGGGAGAGGGGTTGCTGCGCCATTTGCAGCATATTGCGCACCTGCTTGGGCTTGAGATTGAGCGCTTGGGCCACCTCTGCAGTCGTCGGTGTGCGGCCTAGGGTCTGGGAGAGTTCGCGCTGGATGCGTTTGATTTTGTTGAGTTGTTCAACACAGTGAACGGGTAGGCGAATGGTGCGGGCCTGTTCGGCGATCGCGCGGGTGATCGCCTGGCGAATCCACCAGTAGGCATAGGTCGAAAATTTGTAGCCTCGACTGGGGTCAAACTTCTCTACGGCGCGCTCTAGGCCAATACTGCCCTCTTGAATTAAATCGGCTAGGTCGAGATTGCGGCGCTGATATTTCTTCGCCACCGAAACGACCAGCCGGAGGTTGGCTTCAATCATCTGACGCTTGGCCTGCTGCCCCTGGCGTAGATCCTGCTGAAGCTCGCAAAGACTGAGGTTGACCTGGTTTGCCCACTGCTGCACCGTGGGCACTCGTTTGAGGGATTGGCTAAGGGTTGCTTTTAGATCGATTAGAGTCATCATGCGCTTTACCCGATGCCCCAGGACAATTTCATCCTCAGGCGTTAGGCGAGGAATGCGGCCAATATCCCGCAGATAGGAGGGTAAAACGCTGTTGTTAACGGCAATAGAGGGTTTGGATGGGTTTTTGGGGGAGGAAATAAGTGCGATCGCCATTGGCAACCTCCTAGATTATTTAGACTTGGGCAATTGATATAGAAAGTGGCTTTTAGAAAAGCTTTAACTGGGTTACTTGACCCGAGCGGCGGCTGTTTCAATGTCCTCTAGATGCCGCCTTAAAAATAGAGCTGAATGGGTCGGCTCACTGCGGCTCACTAACCCTGAATCTCTGGTGTCCTCAACTCCTGGGGTTGAGGTCTCTAGCGCGGGTCGATCGCGGGCGCCCGATCGACCAGGCGAATTTGATTTTGCTTGACGACTACCGTGACCAGGGGCAGCGATCGCGGTGCTGGCCCGTGCAGCACGCGCCCCTGGTTATCGTACTGGGAGCCATGACAGGGGCAGATAAACCGATTCTGTTCGGCATTCCAGGGCACCGTACAGCCCAGGTGGGTGCAAATCGGTTGCAGGGCGTAGGGGGCGATCGCAGGCCCCGCCGTAATCACCAGGTAGGTGAGATCTGTTTCGGGCAGGCCTTTGACAGGGGTAGGTATGTCTGGGGTCAGCGTGGGCAAAAAAGTATCCACGGCGATCGGTGTTTCGGCCAGGTCTAGAGCCTGCACCCCCGGCAGATAGTCGGCGCAGCGTGAGTTGGCGGGGTAGCTAGAGCACAGGTTTTCCAAATCTGTCGGCTGGCTCAGGGCGGCTTTGGGGCGCCAGCACCCAAGGGCGATCGCGCCTACGCTGCCGCCCACTAAATACCGCAACAATACTCGGCGGCGATGAGATAACAGGGCATGAGGAAAACTGCGCGCAGGCTGGTTTGCCATGATCGATACCTGGGGTTGATGATTCGACGAAAAACAATCTAACTGGGCGCCTTCAGGGCCATTCTGGCAACGCTAACCCCCGAGAATTTTGAGTCCTCATCCGTGCCACCGGGGGCGGGCCGGGTGGGTTTGGCGAATTGCCTCTAGGGCCAATTAACTCCACGACAGGATGGTTTTGTAGTGGCTCCCGAAGCCCAAAAATTAAAGGACTGCCATCGGGTGTGAGATGACCCTCAATATGGGAGAAAGGTATGTCATTCCAATGGCAATGACGTGATGCCTAGGTGTCATAGCCCTGGTCTTCTTGCCGCCATTCTTGGTGTCTGCCGAACAGCCGCGGATAAAGAGATCGGGTAAAAATTGGGAGGCGATACCTGGGCTGTGAGGCGGAAGTTTAGGGACTATTTCTGCGATGGGTTAGCTGGCCCCGTATGTAAGTAGGCCTTAACTAGGTCAACTCTTCTGTTTGGGTTTAGATTGCTTGGCCCGCGATGGCTTGGTTAGCTTCATCCCCGGATGGTGCAGGGCCAGGGCCTGGTGCAGACAATCCAGCGTGAGGGTCGGGGGATCGCTCTGCTGGGCCAGGGCGGCGGCGGTCTGAGCCAGGATGGCAATTTCGCCACCGCTCAGGGCAAGCTGCTGGGCCACGTGGGGCCAGCGGAGGGCGCGGTCTTTTTTGGTGCCCTGGGGTATGGCCCGCTTCCACAGCAGCTCGCGGGCGGCGGCATCGGGCCGGGGAAACTCCACTACCCCAGTCATCACCTGTCGCCAGGAGGGTTTGATGCTTTGCAGGTAGGGGCTGGCCAGCAGGGTCAGCCCCGGCTGGCGGCGGCGGTGGATCACCCACGACTGCACCAGGGTCGACTCTGCGGTGGGGGTGCGGCCAAACCACAGGGGCGCGTTTTTGAGCAGCAGTACGCAGGGGGGCAGGTTGGCCAGGTCTTCCAGTTCGGGAATGTTGCCGTCGTCGTCGGGGGCGATGGTGGCGATATCGACGATGACCAAAAGCAGCTCTAGCTCCGCCGCCAGTACCTTGGCCGCCAAGGTTTTGCCGGTGCCGCTGGGGCCAGCCAGCAGCACCATGGTGCCGTCGGTGGCGCGGGCAGCGGCGGCCACGGTGCGAAGCTGGGCCAACTGGGGGTCGGGCAGCACCAGGCTATTCCAGCTCTCGGCGGGAATTTCAGAGGATTCCCCTGGCTCCGCCGCCGGGGCAATGGCCCAGGCATCGAGGCTGGTGGGGTCGGGGGCTTCGGAGAGTAGGTAGGTGGCGAGATCTTCGGTGAGGCGCAGGTGGCGGCTGAGCAGGGTGGTGTCGTCGGCGTTGAGCCATTCCACCAGGCCCAGGCTGGCCAGGCGGCTGTTGGGGGCAATCAGCGGGCGCGATCGCCGCCATTCCTGATCGTTGCGGCACAGCAGGCGCAGGCACAGGTCTACGGTGGGCAGGTCCCAGTCGGCTTCGTCGTGCTGGTAGTGCAGGTAGCTGTAGAGCCGCCCAAACCGCTGGTTGACCTCGGGAGCCAGGGCCAGCAGCAGCACGTTTTTTTCAAACAGGGTGAGCTGGAGGCGATCGCGCAGCTGGGGCAGGGCCAGCACCACCCCCTGGCGCTGGCTGGCCAAAATGCGGGCCTCGAGCTGCTGGGCATAGCTGCCGCCCGTGCGCGGCACCTTGGGCGGGCGGGCCTGGTCGTAGTTGGGCTGGCCGGTCAGGCTGATGATGCCCTTCCACCAGTGGCGGGTGACCCGGTCTTCGCCGGTCAGGGCAAAGTCGTCTAGCTCTTGCAGCTCGCGCTTTTGCCGCGACACGGCCACCATCAGCAGGCGATCGAGCCAGGCTAGCTCGGTTTTCAGGTAGGCCCAGTTGTCGGTAAAGGGGGCCAGTCTTTCAGGGTTAGGGGGCTCAGGGTTGGACATCACCCAGCACTCGAATAAACTCCAAAGGCAGCCCGTCGGCATCGGCTATAAAGGCCACCTCGTAGACGCGATCGCCGATGATCTGCTGCTGCGGCTCCAGTAGAACCTTCAGGCTACCGCCAGCGCTGGCATCCTTAGCAAACCGCTGGCGCACCCCCGCTAGCCAACCGGGCAGGCTGGGGGCGACCTCGGTCAGATCAAAGGATAGATGATAGTAGCCGGTGTAGTGCTCATCGCCAAAAGCATCGGCGGCGGGGCGAGGCTCCGGCACCTGGATTAGCTCAATGCGGCCGCCTAGTCCTTCCATCCAGCAGGCCAGGGTAATGCCAGCGGTAAAGCGCTCGTGGACGGTAAACCCCAGGGCTTCGTAGAATGCGATCGCGCGGTGGATATCCTGGGTGCGAATTGACGCGTGATGGAGCATCGGGCGGGCTACTCAAACAGGCGAAAGTAAGGATAGCGCACCGGCACGCCGGGCTCTTTTTCGAGGCTGAAGTTGATCACCGCCCAGCGCGGGTCAACCTCGGCGGAGGGGCTAAACTCCACCGGCAGACCGTAGAGCTTGGGGGCCATGGTGGTTTCCATCTGGCCGCGCCAGGGGGAGTTGCGCTCCAGGTAGGCGTTGACCAGCTCCTGGTAGCGCTCGGCGATGATCACCCGCGTGGCGCGGTAGCCCTGGGTGTACAGGCGATCGAGCGCCTCGTGAATCTCAAAGCGAATGCCGTCGGGGTGGGTGTGCTGGCGATACCATTCGCCCTCCCACTGCCGCCAGTGCCGACCTGACTGCAGATGCACCAGTTCTTTGGAGTCGGGGTTGGCCTCAAAGGCGCCGTGGCGCGTACACAGGTACGTGTCTGTCAGCGTCAGGGCCGGAATGGTCTGACGGCAGTGAGGGCACTGGATCTCTGGGCCATAGATGGGGTACTGCAAGGCGTAATTGACCATTGGGCTGAAACCAGGCTTGTCCTCAGGGGGGCAGTTTGCGCTTTATCCGTAGCCGTATTATACCTTTGGGAACTCGGCTCTCTCCGTAGTCGGGGCATCCCGTTGGCGAATCCGCCAACTTTTTAGGAACTTCCTGGGAGAATTCTCTGATCATGCTCCCTTCGTTTAGCTCTCTCTGGCCTCGCCCAGACCTGTCTGGGGCCGCCTTTGTCGCCCCCGGCGCCACGGTGATGGGGCAAATTACCCTGCGCGAGGGGTGCAGCATTTGGTACGGCGCCGTGCTGCGCGGCGATGTGGAATCAATTGAGGTGGGGGCCTACAGCAACGTGCAGGATGGGGCGATTCTTCACGGCGACCCCGGCCAGCCCACGGTGATTGAAGAGTACGTCACCGTGGGCCACCGGGCCGTTATCCACAGCGCCCACATCGAGCGGGGCTGCCTGATCGGCATTGGCGCGATCGTGCTGAACGGGGTGCGGGTGGGTACGGGCAGCATTGTGGGGGCTGGAGCGGTGGTGACCAAAGATGTGCCAGCGCGATCGCTGGTGATGGGTGTACCGGGCAAAGTCGTGCGCGATGTCTCAGAACAGCAGGCGCTCGAACTGCTGGAGCACGCTCAGAAGTACCACCAGCTCGCCCTGGCCCACGCCGGACGCAGCAACGATCTGGGATTTCTCTAAAAGTTTGTTGCTATGCTAAAGACAAAAGGTCATTGGGCGTAGCCAATAGGTGGTATGCATTGTGGACGTTCTTATTGAGTCAACTAGGGGGTTCGAGAAGGATCTTGACAGATTAAGTAATGATGAAAAAACCTTAACTGTTGAAAAAATCAACGAATGTGCCAACCTCTTCCTGACTCAGAAAGCTGGCATCTACAAAAAGCTTCGTCGCCTACCTCACTTCGCAGAGCTAAACGGATATGAATCTTCCCTCTACACGCTGAAGGTTTCTCAAAAGCTAAGGATGATTTTAACAGTCGACGAAGATCCTATTTTTGAGCAAGTGATTTTTACACTTTACCGTGTAGTCAAGCATGATGACCTCAACAACGCATATCAAGGTATAGCAGAATCGCTTTATCAAGAAATTTCTCATCATAGTCAAGAAGCTGCTCAGGCTTCGTAATTGTGTTCATGGCGCAGTACCTTAATCTTTTTGATGAGTACGGAATTGTCTACCAAGCAATGAAGATTTTGCCGAATGAACAACTGAAAATAAATTTTCTCGATGCTCTGGCAGAACTTGAGGACAACGAATGCCATAGGACAAGGAGATTTCCTAAGACAAGACTACACAAAGTAAAAGGGGTTAAGCAGGCGATCTACCGGGCTGATATCGATAAGGTTTCAGGCTGGCGCATTCATATTCAGTATGTCAATGGTCAAATTCACCTCAAGGACATTATTGAAGGTCAGAAGCATGATGATGTTCTTGAAGTAATTAAGTCAAAAAAGTCGCGCTATGAGTAGGGTGTATTTGCGTCAACTGCTGTCTCTCGCTCTCTTTTGCTTGCTCAGTTTCGCGGGCTGGGGACTGCCTGCTTTGGCGCAATCTAGCCCTCCTGACCTATCTCCCCAAGCGGTGCAGAATATTTCTGATCTGCGCCAAAAAGCTTTTGCCGCTTCCCAAAAAGGCCAGTTTACCGAAGCCGAAACCTACTGGAGCCAGCTGATCGAGTACCTGCCCGAGGAAGCCGCCCTGTGGAGCAACCGGGGCAATGTGCGGGTCAGCCAAAACAAACTCGCTGAAGCACTGGAGGACTACAACCAGGCGGTGGCGCTGGCCCCGGAGCAGCCGGACCCTTACCTCAACCGAGGAGCTGCCCTAGAAGGGCTGGGGCGTTGGCAGGATGCGATCGCCGACTACACCAAGGTCCTTACCCTCAACCCCAACGATGCCGCCGCCTACAACAATCGCGGCAACGCCAAAGCTGGCCAGGGCGAATGGGATGCCGCGCTGGCCGATTATCAAACCGCCGCAGACCTCGACCCCAAATTTGCCTTTGCCCGCGTCAACGCCGCCCTGGCCGAGTACCAGCTGGGCCATGCCGACGAGGCCATTCGCCAGTTTCGCAGCCTTACCCGCCGCTACCCCAGCTTTGCCGATGCCCGCGCCGCCCTCACCGCCGCCCTCTGGAGCCAGGGCCAAAGTGGGGAGGCCGAGAGCAACTGGGTCGCCGTCATGGGTCTCGATCGCCGCTACAAAGACCTGGAATGGCTGAGCACCGTGCGCCGCTGGCCCCCCGCTATGGTGGCGGCCCTGGAGAAGTTTTTAAACCTATAGGGGTACCGTTAGGGGACTATGGCCAAAGTTGTCGCCATTACACAAGCGTTTAAAACCCTGGCCGAGGTGGAAACCCGCCTGGGCTTAAGCCGAAGTGAAAGGACTGAATTTTTCCCCGAGTGGCGCTCTCCCCTGCCCAGCCTTAGTGCAGCGGAGAACGATCGACTGGACGTGATCCGGCAGCGACTGCTATATCACCGAGCCGACGGGGATTTGTTGGAGGGTTCTGTGATGCTGCTGGTGGCATCCCCGCTGCTAGAGCTGGCCGGATTCTATGACCCGCCCTTTAAACTCAAGGCCGAAGCTGCGGTAGAAGTCGTTGTAGACGACGGCGAAGAGGTGCTGCGGGGCCGCATTGACGCGCTAATTCTGCAGCAAAACTTTTGGGTACTGGTGCTGGAAGCCAAGAAAACCACAATTTCCACCCGATCCGCTCTGCCCCAGGCCCTGGCCTACATGATGGCCAATACCCAGCCAGAGCAACCCACTTTTGGCCTGTTGACCAACGGCGACGATGTCCTGTTTGTAAAGCTGATCTGCCAGCCAGCTAAGCAATACAGCCTATCGCGGGTATTTTCGCTCTACACCCTATCCGAAGAGTTGCAGACGGTTTTGCAGATTCTGAAACGCATTGGCGGTGCGATCGCGCCGCCAACCCCTGGCGGAGCCGACTAATTGGCCCATCCATCCATCGACGGCTGGCCTCACCAGGCTTGCAAAAAAAACGCCGCCAGACGGCAGCGCTGTGGAGGGGGCGTAATTTGTCTGTAGCCAGCCTACTGGGGCGGGTTCAAAAAGCGACCGGCGAACGTCATTACGGTGCCCAGATCTGTCGTGCTGGGCGATTCGGTGTTGAGAAAAGCGCCGAGCAGGGGGTTGCCGCCGCCGGGTGCGCCGGGCTTGGTGGCGCCCATACCCAGCAGCCCCAGGGCGACGGGCAGCAGCTTGGGCAGCATGGTCTGGATCATGCCAGCGTTGAGGCCGCTCTTTTGGGCCACCGCCTGAATCAGCTGCTGCTGCATCTGGGGCGAAATGGCGGTGGTTAGAGCGGTGACACCGCCTGCTCCGGCCAGCTTACTCAGCATGCCTTCGAGCTGGCCTGGCCCGATGGCTGAGGCCTGCTGCTTGAGAGCGGGCTGAAGCGATTCACCCAGGGCATTGAGCAGTGAGCCGACCTGATCGCCGTTGAGGCCCTGGCTAGCGGCCAGATCTTGAACTGAACTCAGCACCGAGCTGAGTTGATCAATGCTGCCCTGCTGGTTGGGGTTATTGATCGAGCTGAGAACGTCGAAAAAGAGAGACATGGCAAGTCCTTTGGGTAGGTTAAATTGGCCAATGCACGGGCGCTGGCCCCAGGCGATCGCCTGGTCGCAGCCGGGGCTAAGGGGATGAAGCTCTAGGTCGCAGGCAGGCGCACGTGGAGCGATCGCACCAGCTGCAGCCACTGGCCGCTGTCGGTGAGGTAGCCCAGTTCGGCTACGTAGTCGCGATCGGGCACCGGAATGGGGACGTGGCGATCGGTGTCGCCCGGTTGCAGAATGTACTCCTGGGTGGCGTTGGCGGCCTGGTGGTCAAGCTCCAGATTGGTGGCGTCGTGAATGCGCAAAGCCAAGACTCGGCCCCCCTCCTGCCGCAGGGCTTCCTGATGGACTGGAGCAGCTTCCCAGTAGGCGTAGGCGGCATCCGCTGAGCGGGGCACCAGAATAATTTTGCTCTCAGCCCCCATGTCGCTGCGCATTCCCACCCCCGCCGGGAGCGTCTGCGCGATATCGGCCTGCTCAGCGGGATGGCTCCAGAGGGTTTGGGTGGCAGCACCCAGGCCTGCCATGGCGGCGGCTCCCGCAGCGGCGGCTGCTCCTGCCGCAGAGTCATTATCGGCCCTGGCCGGGCCGGTTTCAGCCAGGCCGGGGGTCGCAGGCCCTGAACCGCCCAAAGAATTGACTGAGGCAGCTCCGCCAACTATGTCGGTGGGGGACGCGGCGGCGGCAGCGCAGGCGGGCACCCGCACCGATTTAGATTTGGCCAAGGCCTGCCACTGGTAGTTGCCGTCCACGTAGCCAATTTCGACCAGGTAGTCGCGATCGTCGACGGCAATGGGCAAATGCAGGTCGCCTGGGGTTTCGAGGGGGGCGTTGAACTCCTGAAGGCTGTTGAGCCCGTTGCCGTTGCCGGGCAGTTCGGTAACGTCGTACAGCCGCGCCTTGAGCGCCCGCGCGCCGGTTTTGAGATCCGCAACGGTGGTGGGCGGCAGTTCCCAGTAGGCGTAGGCGGATTTGCAATCGCGCGGTGTGAGAATGGCTCGCGCCGGGGAAGCTGTTTCGGCTGGCCGCGCCACGGCTGCCGCCCCTAGCCCAGCGGCTCCCAAGCCAGCGGCGGCGGCGGCGGCAGCACCAATGCCCGGCGCCGCTGGGGTAACGGTGCTGGGGCAGGCCGGAACGCGCACGTGGGCCGATCGCGCCAGGGCGTGCCAGGCATCGTCGCTGCCCACGTAGCCCAGTTCGACCAGGTAGTCGCGGTTATCGACTCCGATGGGCAGGTGCAGGTCGCCCACGGCCGCCGTGTCGCAGTCAAACTGATGGGTGCTGTGGGGCGCCAGGCGATCGACATCGGCAATGTCGGTGACATCGTGGAGCTTGAGCGCCAGGGTGCAGTTTTGGTCGCGCAGGGCCTCCACCTCAGCCGCTGGCAGTTCCCAATAGGCGTAGGCATCGCGGCAGTTGCGTGGGGTGAGAATGATGCGGCGATCGCGGGCGGCAGCCAGGGGAGCAGCCACCGGAGCCCGGTCCTTGAGCAGCCACCAGAGCAGGCCGCCCAGCAGGGGCAGGGCCAGCAGCCAGGGCCACCAGGCTACTCTCTGCGGCGGCACTGGGGCCGGGGCAACCGGCTCGGTTTGCTCCAGGGTGCTGCTCGGGGTAGCTCCGGCGGTGGGGGCAGGGCTGGTCTCTGGCTCGGCCCCAGAAGTGGCCCCAGAAGTGGTTTCAGGGGTGGCTGCCGGGGCAGCGGTCGCGGCCGATCGAGCGGCTTCAATTAGCCCCTCATTGTCGGGGTTGACGGCGAAGCCCAAAAAGGCCAGCGCTGCCGGTTTAGCCGTTTTGGTGTTGTAGACGTAGGCGAGCGGCTGGGAGAAGGGATAGCGCGTATCGTCGGGCAGCGTATCGTGCATGGGCACGATTTTGACCGCTGGGTTGTTGAGGGCCTGCTCGGCCACCCCATAGCTGATGCCGTTTTCACCGAGGGCGTTGGCGATCGCTTCGACGCTGGCCTGGGGCAGCGTTACCGCCCCGGGGGCCGCCTCAAAGGGGGCATTTTCGAAGGCCGGGTAGCTGCGAAAGGCCTGGCGGGTGTCGCTTTCGGCGGGCTGATCGACCAGCACAATGGGCGCATCCGGGCCGCCTACCGCCGACCAGTTGGTAATTTCGCCGCGAAAGATCTGGGCAAACTGCTCTGCGGTGAGGCTGCCCGTAAAGGGATTGGTGGGGCCGATCAGGATGGCGATTTTGTGGCGCGATACGGGCACTTCGCGCAGCCCGGCGCTGGTCTCGTCGTCGGTGAGGCTGCGGCCAATGGCGGCCAGGTCGGTGTCGCCATTGATTAAGGCCTGCACGGCCTGGTCGGCGCTTTCGTAGTCCACCTTGACTTCGGCGTTGCTGTAGAGGTTGGAAAACCGCGATCGCAGGGCCCCATTCACCAGGCGCATTGCCTCCGAACTGCCGATGTTGAGCTTGCTGCCCGGCTCCAGGGAGGTGGGTATCTCAACACCTTCTAGGGGGTTGGGGGTCTGAGCCCACAGGGAGCCGTTGCGCTCGAAGACAAGGGTGGTGGCTACCAGCAGCGGGGCGGCGACCATCCAAACCAGCGATCGCCTCCAGGGAGTAAGAGCGCTTGGGGCATCAGCGCCGTGGCGTTTGAACATAAGCAGTCACCAGAATATCGACGTCAAAAGCAGCTGCAAAACGGTAAACAGTCAAAAATTAAAACCTGCGGCAGGCTGGCGCAGACCAGTTTAAGGCTGAATTAAATTGATTTAAAAATTCCTCAAATCAAAGTAAAATTATGTCAAAACCGTGCTGTTATAGCCAAAGTCATGTTGGTTAGGACATCCAGAAACCCTATGAACGTTCAAACGTTTGAACGTTCGTAGGAAACCTGTCTTAACCAGACTGGCCACAGCTATATGGGCAAAAAAGCGCCTAGATCGGCAAGCTGATGGGCCACTGACCTAGGGTTCAATGGCTTGGATATTAAACTTCAACTGATCTACCAGACAGCTGCGCAATGCTATACAAAACAGAGCCAAAACAGAATGACTTTTGCACCAGGAGCTTAGATCACAAACATAAGAAAGTCATAAAAGTTGTGCCCCCTACAGCTGCGCCACATCAAAAGTGTTGCACTGGTTGATATCGCCCGACTCAAAGCCGCGGGAAAACCATTTAGCCCGCTGCTGCGACGACCCGTGGGTAAACGAGTCGGGGGTGACGTAGCCCTGGGATTCCATTTGCAGGCGATCGTCGCCGATCTGGCTGGCGGCGTTGAGGGCTTCTTCAACGTCGCCTTTTTCTAGGATCTGGCGCGACTGCTGGGCCTGGTGAGCCCACACCCCGGCAAAGCAGTCGGCCTGTAGCTCTAGCCGCACCGACAGTTCATTGGCCTGGGTGCGGCTGACCTGCTGCTGCGCCCGCTGCACCTGGCTGGATATTCCCAGCAGGTTTTGCACGTGGTGGCCAACTTCGTGGGCGATCACGTAGGCCTGGGCAAAGTCGCCCGGTGCCCCGAGCTGAGCCGATAGATCGCGAAAAAAGCTGGTGTCGAGGTAAACCTTTTGATCCGCCGGGCAGTAAAACGGCCCCATGGCCGCTTGCCCCAGACCGCAGGCCGATCGGGTGGCCCCGGTGTACAGAACCAGGCTAGGTTCCTGATAGTTGCTCCCAAACTCAGAGCGAAAAATGCTGTTCCAGGTGTCTTCGGTTTCGCCCAGCACCGCCGAGACAAACTCCGCCGAGCGATCGTTTTCTGCCTGGGAGATCTGGGGCGCGCTGCTGGCGGGGCCAGGACCTGGTCCCTGCTCGAACACCACGGAGGGATCGCCCCCCAAAAAGGTCACCACCAGCGCCAGCAGCAGCGTTCCTATGCCTCCCGTGGCCGCCACCCCACCGGGCACGCCTGCGCCCCGGCGATCTTCGATATTGACGCTACGCCGACTCGACTGCCACTTCATGGGTTCACCTCGTTTCGCTTGGCCCCGGCGGTGCTGCCTTGGGCGACTAGACTACCAATGCCGACTTAAAAATCAAAAGGTCAAGTCAAGAGATTTCCTGTGCTGTTATTTTGCTGCTTCAGGGCAGCCGTTTTGGCAGGAACTTTGGCCGTCCAAATTAGGGGGGCTGACGCTCCTCTTTTTGGCGAACCGGATTTGGACTTAGAATAGCTTCCCAGGTTGAGCCTGGAAAAGCAGGACAGGGGATATCGGATGATGACATGTCTTTTGCCTCCAGGCAAACCCTCCAGGGTGACCTCTTGCCCGTCAATCTGCTGCCCGTCAATCTACTGCCCGTCAATCCCCATAAGCAAACCCCGGCCCTCTAGGAGAGCCGGGGCGTATTGGTCGTTCCATTTATGGTCGTTGGGTCAACAATAGGATTTAAAGATAAGAAAGTCATAAAGCCTAGGGATCTAAAAGTCCTGCCGGAGGAGCAATTTCGAGATAACCCTGGGCTAAATTTACCACGGGTACAATGGCTGTTACAAAGGGAATGAGTACGGTGCGGGGCTTGGACTTGGGCGAATTCTCTGCGTCTGGAGAATAGTAAGTAACTTCTAAGAGGTCGTTACCGGCGGCAAAAATATCGGTTACCGTGCCAATTTCGGCTCCGGTGGCCTGCACAACTACCCGCAAGCCTACCAGATCGGCGACGTAGAACTCGTCGGGGTCGAGGCGGGGGCGATCGCCCGCTGGCACCATCAGCACCGCATCCCGCAGGGCTTCGGCTTCCTCGCGGCTGTCGACTCCGGCCAATTGCACCACGTACAGGCCCTTGCCGTCGACATGCCTGCCCCGCACCAGCTGCACCACCTCGGGGGTGAGGCTGCGGGGGCGCTTCAGCCAGCGATCGCCCGGTTCTAGAAACCGCTCGGGAAAGTCGCTGCTGGGGTACACTCGCACCTCGCCCTTGATGCCCTGGGGGGCGACAATGCGGCCAATTTCAACCCAGTCTGCGGTGGTGGTCGGAACGGTGGCCATCAGGCGGGCACCGCCACGGCGGCGGTTTGGTAAACCTCGGCGACCAGCGCCCCCAGGCGGGTGGCCGCTTCGGCGAGGTCTGCGGGGCTGGCGGTTAGGCTCAGGCGCAAGCACTGGCGGGTGTGGGGCCAGGGCTCTCCCTGCTCCGGGCGCAGGCCGGGGAAGAAGGGGTTGCCGGGCACGACAATCACGCCGCGCTGCTTGAGCTGCTGGTATAGCTCCTGGTCGGTGATGGGCAGCTGATCAAACCACAACCAAGCGAAAATTGCCCCTTCGCCCCGGTGCAGGTACCAGGGCAGGGCGGAGGGCAGGGCGCGATCGAGGGCCGCCTCCAGCACCGCAAACTTGTCCTGGTAGTAGGGGCGAATCACCTGCTCCGACAGGCGGGCCAGCTCGCCGGAGGCGATCGCTCGGGCCGCGATCGCCTGGCCGTAGCGGGACGAGTGAATGCAGAAGTTGGTCTGAAAACATTCCAGCACCTGGATGATCGCCGGATCGCCGATCGCAATGCCCAGCCGCTCTCCCGGCAGGCCCGCCTTAGAGAGGCTCATGCAGTGGAGAATATTGTCTCCAAACACCGGCTCCATGGCGGTGAAGTTGAGGGCCGGGTAGGGCGGCGCGTAGGCGGAATCGACCAGCACGGGGACGTTGTGGGCGGCGGCTAGGCTGGCGATGTGCTCCACATCCTCGCTGCTCAGCACGTTGCCGGAGGGGTTGCAGGGCCGCGAAAACAGCACAAACCCGGTGTCTGCGGTAATCTCCAGCTGGCTGAAGTCGGGCCGATAGCGGAAGCGGTGGGCGGCCTCATCCACCACCAGGGTGGGGCGGTAGGCCCGCACCGCCTCGGGCACCAGAGAAATACCGCCGTAGCCGGTGTAGTCGGGGCTGAGGGGCAGCACGATGTCTTTCATGCGGCCAGTGGCGTGGTAGCCGCCCAGGGCATTGGCTGCCAAAAAATACAGGGCCTGGCTGCCGGGGGTGATCAGAATGTGGCGATCGCTCAGTACCAGCCCGTAACGCTGGTTAAAGTCGGCTTTAATGGCCTCCACCAGTGGCTCATAGCCCTGGCTGGTGCCATAGCGGCAGACCACATTGCCGTACTCGGGGCTGGCCAGCAGCTCCTGGGTGCAGTCGCGCCAGAGCTGCTCAATTTCGGGCAAAATCACCGGGTTGCCCGCGCTGAGGTTAATAAATTGCTGTCCCTGACCAGCGCGCAGTGTTTCGACAATGTCTTTCATAATGGCGCGCACACCAGTGAGGTGAGACATTTGCTCGCCAAATTGGGTCAGTTCAGGGGTCATGGCTGTGGGGGGAGTGGGTGGACAGGGGGAGTAGGTGAGTGGGTGGGTGGCGGGTGGGTGGATTTTGAGGTGTCAGACTAGTATAGTAGCCTCGCCAGAGTCCACTCTGAAGTCTGCCCTCTGCGATCGCGCCCCATCTCCCCACCCCTTTCTCCCCCTATGAATCCATTAGCCGCTGGGTTTCTGGCAAGCCTGGTTGCTGGCCTGGCCACAAGCATTGGTGCCCTACCGGTGCTGCTGCCCTTTACCCCCTCAGAGCGTACCCAGGGCGTTTTGCTGGGCATTGGCGGCGGCATGATGCTGGCGGCCACCTCGTTTTCGCTGATTTTGCCCGGCACCGATGCGGCGATCGCCCTGGGCTACCCTGGCCCCGTGGCGGCGCTGGTGATGGTCTCTGGCGTGCTGCTGGGCGGCGCGTTTTTGTGGGTGGCCAACAACCTCTTTCCCCACGAGCATTTCTTTAAGGGACGGGAGGGGCCTGAAGCCCAAAACATGAGGCGGATCTGGCTGTTTGTGATCGCGATCGCCCTGCACAATTTTCCTGAGGGGTTAGCGGTCGGCGTCGGTTTTGGCGGCGCTCAGGTGGGGGCCGTGGCGCTGGCCGCTGGCATTGGGCTACAGAATATTCCCGAGGGGCTGGTGGTCGCGATCGCCCTGCGTGAGATCGGCTACAGCCCCCGCTACGCCTTTGCGGTTTCGTCCCTTACCGGGCTGATCGAACCCGTCGGCGGGCTGATGGGGGCAGCGGTTGTCACCTTTGCCCAGACCGGCCTGCCCTGGGCCATGGGCTTTGCCGCCGGGGCGATGCTGTTTGTGATCGTCGATGAAATTATCCCTGAGATTGACCAAAAGGCCTTTGGCCAGCGCGGCACCGTCGGCATCCTGGGCGGCTTTGTCACCATGATGTTTTTAGATATTGCGCTGGGCTAGGCGATCGCTCCTGCCAGGTTGTCGCATTTTGCGCTTTGGCTGCATCTTTAGCAGGTTTCGTCGGATGAAATATTGGCGGAACTTAATGAATCTTGGTACCAGGTAGCTGGGTTGTTTTGAATATAGTGCTGAATGCGCTCTAGGGATGCCTCGCTGCGGATGATGTGCTCGTAGTAGTTCCGCTGCCAAACTGGGGTGCCAGGCGCGTTTCGATAGAGATTGATGCGTTTTGTCGCCGCAGCCTTAAAGCCTGCTACGAAAGACGATATAGATTGGGCGCGGCGTTGAAGCGGTTGGGGCGCACTGCGGTGCGCCCGTACGGGGATATCGCCTTCTGCCGGAAGATCTCCGTAGAGGATTTCGGTGAGCGGTTGGGGCGGTTGGGGCGGTTGGGGCGCACTGCGGTGCGCCCGTACGGGGATATCGCCTTCTGCCAGAGCGTTCGATTTATTGGATGGGCGAACGATTACCACGCCGTGAAGGTGGTTGGGCATGACAACCCATTCTCCCAGAGCAAAATTTGGGCGTATCTCTGGGGTCTTTAGCCACTCTTCTGCAACGATTTGGCCCAGCGCATTGAGCTGCATGGTGCCTTCTACAACAGTGCCGAACAGGTGCTGGCGCTGATGGCAGCACAGGGTGATGAAGTAGAGCCCCTCTGAGGCATAGTCGTAGCCAGTGAGGCGAATTGAGCGGCGGTGATGCTTGTTGGGGTCATAGGGCATGGCGGCAAGGCACGCTGAGGATAGTTCAGAGTGCCCTGATGGGTGTAGAAGGCTGCGGGGCCAGAGGCAAAGAAACCCGGTTTCTGGCTCTACGAAGTAGGGGATTGCTCTTGAAGCTGGCGCAACAGGTCTTGGGTGAGGGGGTGGTCGGAGAGAATGTGGGTTTGGCCTGTGGCGATAACGGTGGTAATAAAGTTGCCTAAGCAGTTGCCAGCTTCATTGGTATAAGGATGTTCAGCGCCGACGGAGTTAACAAGGATGCTGAGCGTTTGCAAAAACATAGCCTCTACGCCGACAAAGTTGCCCTGGGCTACCCGCAAGGAAGCTAGATTCCCTAAACTAATACCCACATCAGGATGGGTTTCTCCCAGGGTGTTAGCGTTAGTCAACAACGCCTGAACCGCCAGAGGTTCTGCCTCCACATAGCGCTCTTGCATCTGATATAGACACGCGAGATTGTTGAGGCTGGCGGCAACATTGGGATGGTCGTCGCCAAAGAGCCGTTTGCGCAGCGTCAGGGCCTGTTGGAAGAGCTGTTCCGCCTTGCCATAACGCCCTTGCGACTGATATAGATATGCGAGATTGTTCATACTGGTAGCCACATCTGGATGAGCCTCGCCAAGCAGGGTAAGCGCAAGAAAAATAGGTCTGTGACATGCTAGGGGCATGCTATCACTGCGACCCTTAGCGAGTCGGGAGTGCGTCATACTTTGAGCGGAG
>NZ_JH976537.1:5788579-5825943 GCF_000309385.1 Nodosilinea nodulosa PCC 7104 | reverse complement strand
GACAGCAGAAATCATCAATGTGGCAAAACAGCTCTTCTAGACTATCCATAGGGGGGCCTGCTGAATCATTTACGTGATATAGCCATAGTCACGTTGGTTAAGACATGTCTCCTATGACCGTTCAAACGTTTGAACGGTCATAGGAGACATGTCTTAACCAGACTGGCTACAGCTATATCAGCTTACAGAGCCCCTCCTTTCCTTATCCCGAACTCAGGTTACCCCTAGCTTGGCGGTCATGGTAGCCGCAGACTCGTCTTTTAGCAGGGCATAGGCATAGGTACGCATTTCATCTAGCTCGGCCTGCACCTCTAAAATGCTTAAGTCTTCATCTAGCTCCAGGTAGCGGCCCACCAGTTCCAGCGCTAGGGGCAAGCGACCTAACCGTGTACAAAGGGCGGTGGCATCGACCAATTGAGCATCAATGCGGTTTGACCCAACAATAGAGCGCAACAAATCAAGAGCTGCGTCTCGGTTGAGCACATCAATCTCAAGGCTGTCTATGCCCGAGAAGCGCTGCCGCGTAGTGAGCAATACTCGAAATTGCTCTGTCTGAGGCGGCAAGTAGGGCTGGATAGTGGCAAAGTCGGCCACATCGTCGTAAACGACCAACATTGCGGCTGGCGCTAGGGGCTATTGTGCCCACACGTAGGCCACCTGGTCGGCCAACTCACCCTCGGGGGTTGACATCTCAACGGTTTTTGCAAACCGGACAATCTGGCTGGCAACATCTTGATCTCTGGCTTGCAGCCAGCAGATACCGCCGGGGTAGGTGCCTTCGTCACGGTGATGCAGGGCATATTGCAGAGCCAGCTCGGTTTTGCCAATGCCCCCCATGCCACGCAGGGCAGTAATGGCAACGCGATCCGACTGATGGAGCCGGATGTGAAGGTTGTTGAGGTCGGTTTCACGACCCACAAACTCCACTGCGCCGCTGCGGGGCAGGTTATTGGGGGTAGAGGGCGCAGACGAAGGCTCAGCCAGTACCGCCTCTAAACTCTTAATCAGTCGCGCCATGTCGGGGTCAAAGTCGGGGTCGGCCCTGGCGGTGGTGCTGTTGCGGTAGGCCAGCGCCTGCAAGCTTTCGGGCAGTTCCTCGGCCTTGGGCAAGCGGGCGTTGCCTACCAGCACAGGAATAACAGGAATCTCACGGTTGAGAGCAGTCTCGATTTCTCGCCGTACCCAGTCGTCGGGGTGCTCAAGACGGCGATTGCCCTTAGTATCTTCAGCGCTTAGCCATTTGGGGCCAATCACCACCACCATCACCTGGCAATTGTCTAGCTCGGTGTTGATGTAGCCTCGAAAGTCGATACCTAGAGGAATAGACTGCACATCGCGAAAAATTTGCTCAGCCCCAAAGTAATCCACCAGGCGTTCGCGGATGTGCCCGGTGATATCGGCGCTGTCGCTGATGCGGTAGGAGATAAAAATGCTGGGCATCGGTGGCGGAGCTAGCGGCAGCGGCGGTCACGGGGCGGTTTGGTCAATCTTAACCTCAGTCTTCAGCCTCAAAGGGCGAGATTCCGAGCGGTTTACCCCAGGTTTCGAGTAATTTTCTCGGAACGCCGAGCAGATTTCTCCAAACGCCGAGTAATTTTCTCGAAGCACCGAGCACTTTTCTCGGCACGCCGAGCGATCTACTCCAGTTCCGAGTAATCTTCTCGGAATGCCGAGCACTTTTCTCGGCGCACCGAGTTATTTACCCCAAACGCCGAGTAATTTTCTCGAAAGGCCGAGCCTTTTTGCTGAAACGCCTGAAAACAGCCTGTAGGGTAGGCACCGCCAGCCCTGTCAAGGCGTCCCAAAGCCAGAGGTTTTAGCCCATTGAACTCTCCGAAAGCTTGATTAGGCGTAGGGTGCGTTCCCGGCCCTAGGCCAACTCGGCAAAGGTGAGGTGCGCTTTGCCCTGGCCGTAACGCACCGCTTACGTCAAGCGAGATACTCGATACAGTGAGCGGTGCATTGCGGCCCAAAGGCAGAATCTGTGGGGCTTTGCGCAGATTTGTAGGCCGGGAATGCACCCTACGGGTGGAGCTACCTCTGCCCAGCCTACAAAGAGACCCCTTCGCTGCCAGCAAAATCGTTGGGGATTTCATCCACCGATTGAACGTTCAAAACACTCATGAGAGCTTTCCACTGCTGAGGCGTTAACTTTGCCTCAGTTGCCCCGGCAATCCACCGTTGATACGTCCGCAGCGGAATCCCACAGTGAACAGCGAACTCAGCCTGGGACAGGTTCGTCCGCTGAATCCTGAGTTCTTCAATGGGCGAATCACTTTCCTGTGGGCGGCGGTCTTTTTTCATTTAACACAGATGACACGCCATATTGACGTATCGACCCTTGGCACGTCATAATGGCGTATGTAAGTCGATGGCAGCACCAGCTCCACCTATGGGGGCGTTCCTGCTGTCGTGCCCCATTCTACCGTTACCGATCATGTTCTTTTGCCATCTGCATGTGCGGGGGCCAGTTTTTGCTGCCTGTGGGGTCGATCGCCAGTCACAGGCATAGATGTTGCACTGGGCGCAAGCATTGCGCCCCGACGAAATAACCCTCGTTAAGGAAGCTTGAAATGCTGCAAACTCAATCGTTTTGCTCGCCCCCGGCAGTGGAGGCGGCCCAGGCTCTGCTGCTCAGAAACCCGATCGCGGTGGTCCGCCACCGTCGCCTGCGCCACTACCTGGTTGGCCCGCCCGACGACGCCCAGCACGCGATCGATCGCCTGCACCTGCTGGGCTACCTGGAGCGGGTGAACTGGAGCCACGCGATCGACATTCCTGAAAATGGCCTGATCATTCGCCCCGATGCTGGCGACGTGTTGCGCTACAGCCAGCGCCAGCGCCCCTATCGCTGGTAGGGTGAGCTTTACCGAGCGGCCCTGAGCGAACCAGGCGCATGAATCGGGTTGCGCTTCGCGGCGGCGGGAAACTCTCTACACTAATGAGGAAACGTTTAGAAAATCACCAACTCCGCCCCTATGACCGTCGATGCCCCTCTGCTAGACCTGCTGTTTACCGGTGCCAACCTGTTTGTGCTGCCCTTTTGGACGCTGATGGTGCTGGTGCCCAACACCAAACTCACCCGCACCGTGATGGGTTCGCTGCTGCCCTTCGCCGCGCTGACCGGGCTGTACCTGTTTCTCTTTGTCACCAGCTTTAGCAATGTCGAGGGCATCGAAGGCCTCTCCGACCCCAACCTGGGCCTGAGCGACCTGGCCGCCCTGTTTGCCAACCCCCACGTCACCGCCACCGGCTGGGTGCACTACCTGGTGTTTGACCTCTTTGTGGGCCGCTGGATTTACTGGCAGGGCCAGGAAAGCGGCGTCTTTACTCGCCACTCCTGCGCTCTGTGCCTGTTTGCAGGTCCCCTGGGGCTGCTGTCGCACCTGCTGACCGATGCCCTGTGGAAGCGGTTTGCAGGAGGGAATGTGGGGGAGGCGGTGGGGTGATGGAGTGATGGGGTGATGGAGAAGGTAGGGGAGGTGGGGAAGGTGGGGAGGATGGAGAATGCGGAGGTCTGCGATAGTTTGGAAAATCCAAAATCCAAAATCCAAAATCCAAAATCCAAAATCCAAAACTCCCCCATCCCCTCATCCTCCCCATCTCCCTCATCTCCTCATCCACCCATCCACTCCCTCACTCCCCCACCCATCCACTCCCCTCACTCCCCCACTCCCCCTAATGCCCAAAGGGTGATACAACTATGCCAATGTTGGCCAGTTAGATAGAACGTGATGAACTCCCTGGTGTCGTGGTTCGAGACTCAAAAGCGATTTTGGATGCGTCGCCCGTGGCGGCGGGGATTGCAGTTTGTGGGGCTGTTTGGCCTTTGTGTTGCGATCGCGATCGGCTGCGCTGGCAATAATCAGCCCGCCGCCGAGGCCCCGGCGGATGCGGGCAATGGCCGCATTACCATGGGCACAACGCTGACGGCCCGCACCCTCGACCCCGCCGATGCCTACGAGACCTTCCCCGGTATTTTGCTCTACAACCTGGGCGATCGCCTCTACACCTACGAGCCTGGCACCACAAAGCTGGTGCCCCAGCTGGCCACAGAGCTACCCACCGTCAGCGCCGACGGCCTCACCTACACCATTCCCCTGCGGGACGATGTCACCCTCCACGACGGCACCCCCTTTACCGCCGACGTGATGGCCTTTTCCATTCAGCGGTTTATGGAAAATGGTGGCCGCCCGGCCTACCTGCTGTCGGACAAAATTGCCAGCGCCAAGGCCACGGGTGAGCACGAGCTGACGCTGACCCTCAAGGCCCCCTTTGCGGCGTTTCCGGCCCTGCTGAGCTTTTCGGGCGTCACCCCGGTTTCGCCCGAGAGCTATGAGATTGGCGCCGGCAGCTTTAAGCCCGACGGCTTTGTCGGCACCGGCCCCTACAAGCTGGCCTCCTTCACCAGCGACTCGATCAAGCTCGACGCCAACGAAAATTACTGGGGCGATGCCCCCGCCAACCAGGGCATCGATATCCAAATCTTTACCAGCCCGGCCAACCTCTACAACACGTTTAAAACCGGCGGTTTAGACGTGGCCTACCAAACCCTTGACCCCGAGCAAATCACCTCCCTGGAGAAAGACGCTGGCTCCGGCGGCTGGCAGGCGATCGAGGCGGGCACCAACGTGATCAACTACATGTCGCTGAACCAGAAGATCCCGCCGCTAGACGAGGTCAAAGTGCGCCAGGCGATCGCCGCCATGGTCGATCGCCCCCTGCTCAACGATCGCGTTTTTCAGGGCCAGGCTGAACCCCTCTATAGCCTCATTCCCGCCAGCTTCGACATTTCCAAACCCGTTTTTAAAGACGCCTACGGCGACGGCGACTTTGCCAAGGCCAAAGCCCTGCTCACCGAAGCCGGGTACTCCGAGGCCAAGCCCCTCACCCTGGAAATTTGGTACCCCTCCGCCTCCACCACCCGCAGCATCGTCGCCAACACCCTGAAAGAGTCGATCGAAGCGGGGCTGCCCGGTCTGGTCACCGTCAATGTGCAAAATACTGAAGGGGCCACCCTCTGGGAAAATGTCGGCAAGGGCATCTACCCGATCATTCTCTCCAACTGGTACCCCGACTACTACGACCCCGACACCTTCATTCAGCCCTTTTTGAGCTGCGAAAAGGGCAGCAACAACCTCTGCGAAGAAGGCCCCTCCCAGGCCAACGGCTCCTTTTACTACAGTCCCAAGGCCAACGACCTGGTGGCCAAACAGCAGGCCGAGCAAGACCCCGCCACCCGGCAGCAGCTCATCGCCGACCTCCAGCAGATGATGGTCGACGATGTGCCCTACATTCCCCTGTGGCAAAACAAAGACTACGTGTTTGCCCAGGAGGGAATCGAGGGCGTGAGCATTGAGCCGACTCAGCAGTTTCTGCTATGGCAGATCAAGCGAGGCTAACCCATGTCCCGCTCCGCCGCCCTGCGCTACTACGTCTTCACCCGGCTGCTGCTGGCCCCGCTGATGATTTTGACGATCACGACGGTGGTGTTTCTTCTGCTGCGGGCCACGCCGGGCGACCCGGTGGATGCCCTGCTGGGGGCGCGGGCTCCGGCGGCGGCGAAGGATGCGCTGCGATCGCAGCTCGGCCTCGATCAGCCCCTGTTTATTCAGTACTTGACCTACTTGGGGAACCTGTTGAGGCTCGACCTGGGCTCATCCCTCGCCACCCAGGGACAAACGGTGTGGCAAATTATTCAGGCCCACTTTCCGGCCACGGTGGAGCTGACCGTGTGCGGCATGCTCGTCGCTACGGTGGTGGGTGTCGGTGTCGGTGCGCTGGCCGCCTCGCGGCCCAATTCACCGCTCGATGCGGGCGGGCGGCTGTTTGGCATCATTACCTACGCCATCCCCATGTACTGGTTTGGCATGATTTTGCAGCTCATCTTTGCGGTGCAGCTGCGCTGGTTTCCGATCGGCACTCGCTACCCGCTGCGGGCCGCGCCCCCCGCTGGGCCAACCGGGCTATACCTGCTGGATAGCTTGCTTTCCCTGGATCTAGGAGCCTTTTTCACCACCCTCTACTACCTGGCCTTACCCAGCCTCACCCTGGGCATTCTCATCAGCGGCGTGTTTGAGCGCATGGTGCGGGTCAACCTGAAGCAGACCCTGGCGGCGGACTACGTAGAAGCGGCCAGGGCGCGGGGAATTCCCGAACGGCGGATTGTGCTGGTCCACGCCCTGAGAAACGCGATGATTCCGGTAATTACGATTTTGGGGCTGACCTTTGCCGCCATGCTGGGCGGGGCGGTGCTGACGGAGGTGACATTCTCGTGGCCGGGGCTGGCCAACCGACTGTACGAGGCGATTAGCCAGCGCGACTACCCGGTGGTGCAGGGGCTAATGGTGTTTTTTGGCATGATTGTGGCTGTTATCAGCATTGCGATCGATATTCTCAATGCCTACATCGACCCCCGTATTCGCTACTAGAGGTGGGGCACCGCGTGCGTTTTGTATTGTCTGGGGCTGGCATGGGAACGGCGCAAACCGCCCCCCTAGCTCCCGGCGCGGGAAGGGGTGAGCTGAGGCGGTCCCGCAGGCTCCTCTTCCAGCAGCAGGGTGCGAATCAGTCGGGCCAGCCCGCGCTGGGCCAGCCCCGCCACCACCTGCTGCCCCATGGCCTGGGTTTCGGGCTTAAACAGCAGGGTCGGAATGCGGGCCGCCACCTGGGCCGCGTCGAAGCCGGGGGTGTCTTTGAGAATATCGAGGATGCGGCGGAGGTTGTCGATATCGCTGGGGGCGGCGGGGGCGGCGGGCGGTAGGTCGCTCTTTAGGCCCAGGCGGCGCTGCACGGCGGTGGTGAGGTTTTGGACGGTGGACTGGCCAAAGCTGTCGAGGCCGTTGACTAGCTCCGAGACAATGCGATCGCGCAAAAACGTGCCCCGATCCGAAAACAAAAACTCCAGGGTCTGGTCAATCAGCCGATCCATGTCGTAGTCGTCGCTGTCGCGGGCGTTGCGCAACAGGTTTTCCAGCCGGTTCCAGCGAAAGCTGCCGTCTTTGAACAGCAGGTCTTGCAGGGAGTTGCGCAGCTCCGGCGACGAGTCGGTCAGCAGCCGCTTGGCCACGTAGGGGTAGGCCTTGCTCAGCACCTTGAACTCGGGATCGACGTTGATGGCGATGCCCTCCAGCGTCACCAGGGAACGGATGATCAGGGCGTAGTAGGCGGGCACCCGGAAGGGGTACTCGTACATCAGGGCCGAAAATTCGTCGGTGATGCTCTTGAAGTTCAGCTCGGCGACGCTGGCCCCCAGGGCGTTGCTAAACACGTTGGCCAGGGCCGGAATGATCGGCGTCAGGTCGGTGTCGGGGGTGAGAAATTCGAGCTTCACGTAGTCGTTGGCCAGCCCCTCGAAGTCGCGGTTGACCATGTGCACCACCGCCTCAATCAGGCCGTAGCGCTGGTAGGGCTTGACCTCGCTCATCATGCCGAAGTCAAGGTAGGCGAGCTTGCCGTCGGCCATGGCCAGCAGGTTGCCGGGGTGGGGGTCGGCGTGGAAGAAGCCGTGCTCTAGCAGCTGCCGCAGCGAGCACTGCACGCCCACATCGATCAGGTGGGTGGCGTCGATGCCCTGGCGGTTGAGCTTGTCGATGTTGGTGAGCTTGGTGCCCTCAATCCACTCCATGGTGAGTACCCGGCGGGCGGTGTACTGGGGGTAGATGTGGGGCACATAGATATCGGGAATGTGGCCGTAGAGTCTGGCAAAGCGCTGGGCGTTTTCGCCCTCGTGGGTGTAGTCCATTTCCTCGAAGATGCGCTCGCCAAATTCGTCCATAATCGCCACCAGGTCGCTGCGAATCTGGCTGATGCGGTTGGTGGCAAAGCGGGCCAGGCCCCGAATGATGTAGAGGTCGAGGGCAATGCGCTGGGCCAGACCGGGGCGCTGCACCTTGATGGCGACCTCTTCGCCGCTGTGCAGCTTGCCTTTGTACACCTGCCCCAGGGAGGCGGCGGCGATCGGGTCTGCGGACAGCTCAGCGTAGATTTGGTTGGGGGGGGCGCCCAGCTCTTCTTCAATGAATCGGTAGGCGATCGCGTTGGCAAAGGGCGGAATTTGGTCTTGCAGGCTGGTCAGCTCTTCGAGAAAAATTGGCGGCACCAGGTCGGGCCGGGTGGAGAGGGCCTGGCCAATTTTGATGTAGGCGGGGCCGAGCTTGGTCAGCATGTCCCGCAGCTGGGCGGCGCGCTGAGCTTCCTTTTGGGCGCTGCGTCCGGCCCGGCGATCGAGCCAGAGCTGGGCAAAAAAACCAATCAGCGGCAGAAAAATACCCACAAACCGCGCCCACACCTGAAACGGACGGCGGCGGTAGTGGGCCGCGATCGCCTCGGGGTCGTAGCCAAACTCTTCGAAGGGGTCCTGCGGCTTGGTGGCCAGGGTGCGCGGCGGGGTGGGCGCGGGCAGCGGCTCGGCAACCACGTCCTCCGTCACCGCAATCACCTCAGCGTCAATAATATCGATGGAGCCACCGAAGGGTTGGGCCAGCGTCTGGGCCGAGGTCTGGGTGGTGTCTAATGCCATAGCGCGCTCAGAGAAGAGGATGGAGAACCGAGGAACCCTTAGACCGCAGCCTAAACCGCTCCCGTAAACTATTGTAACGGCTTGGCTCCCGAATCCCCGGTGGTGTCCTCCCTACTTCTCCCTATCGGATTCCGCCAATGGAGCGATATTTTGCGATTCTGCGCAACTAAAGCTCTCTAGCAATAGCCACGCTGGTTAGGACATCCAGAAACTCTATGAACGTTCAAACGTTTGAAAGTTCAAACGTTCACAGGAGACATGTCTTAACCCAACTAGCTACAGCTTTATGCCCGCCTAGCGGCGATCGCCATTCACCAGCAATCCCTGTAACCCGTTCCCAGGGATCGCAGGGATTGAGGAATTTTGAGTGAAGAAATGCCCGAACCTGCCGTGGCGATCGCAGGTGTCGGTCCAATTGACAGACAGGCCTCCGAAGAGCATTCCAGCGCAGAGCATAGGAACGAGGGGCCGGTATTCAAACCTAAAAGACATCTCCAAGTTTTGAAACCCTTGTTAGAAAAGGATTTCAGCGATCTGTATTGTAAGCCGACTTGGCCACTTGTCACGAGGATTAGGGGGTTGGAGCCGCTCATCAACTAAAACTCAGAGAAAAAAGTCCATTTGGAAAGGGCACTATCATAACGGGTTGTCTTCAGTTTAAGGTAGCACTAAAGCCCCTATTCTCAACCTGACTAGCCCACAAATGACCTTCATCACGAATGGATAGCGCTTCCCTCTTAATCGAAAGCGTTGTTGGGCGATTCTAAATATCTTGGTCCCACGAATAACATGTTCAACGTAGATTCGTTTTTGAGCAAATGCCTTATTTTCTTCTTTCTCCTCAGGCGTTAATTTCCGTTTCTTTGTTCGCTTATGAGGAGTTACGATATTAGCCTCCCCCTGGTATCCAGTATCGCCTCTAAATCGTTGTCTTGGGCTAAACTTAGATTGCGCCTCACGAAACTGAGAAATATCGCTTTTAGGCCCCGGTTCACCCAGGATTACATCAACGATATCTTTTCTTTTTGGCAAAACAATATACATACTCTTAAATGTGTGTTTTTTTATATCCTGAATAGTACGTTTCCTGTTCCTTAGAGCCTGTAGGCCTCTCCCGCTCTTGCTCTGAGCTATCAATAATCAGTTCGTGCTGTTCCAGTACTTCCTGCGCAAGGGCCCAGTCACTGTCCCGATCTTGAAGCTGAGCGAAGAGACTTTCTGGAAGTAAATCGTGAAAAATAGGTAACCAATCATTAAAGATGTTGTGGGCCGTACTTTCACTGACGTCGAACAGCAATCCCAACATCTGGAACGTGAGGTGCTGACGCAAATAGGTGAGGGTTAGTATAATCTGTTCAGCATGTGACAGAGATGCCTTACGACCACCGCCTTTAGCAATCAGTCTGGTTTCAGATTGTTCCTTTTGAATCTGGATATCTTGGTGCCTTTGTTTAGCTTGACCGATAAACTGCTGTAAGTCTTGATAGCTGATACCAAGCATGCGTTTGGTCTCTTTGGGATGTGCATTTACATACTCAAGAGGATTTGCCATGGCTGAATAAAAAAGCAACTCTTCTATCTAGCATGGCGCATAATTCGTTTTTTGGAGATGTCTAAAGGGTGCGCTGGAGAGAAGCCCAGCGCACCCTATGGCGTTGTTTGATGAGAGCTACCCAATGAGAGCTACCCAGTCAGGGTTGCCAACAACCGCTCGGCTCTACCGCTGCTTTTCCATCTCGGCCCGCAGGCGGTCTTCCTGCTGGCGCAGCTCTGGGGTAAGCGCTTCGCCAAAGTCCTCTGCTTCAAAGATGGGCCGAATCTCAAGTTCCCCCTCCTGAAAGGGGCTGCGCTTGACCCAGGCAACGGCCTCCTCGATCGATTTCACCTGCCAGATCCAGAAGCCCGCAACCAGTTCTTTGGTTTCGGTGAAGGGGCCGTCGACGACAGTGCGATTACTGCCCGAGAACTGCACCCGCACCCCTTTGGAGCTGGGATGTAGCCCTTCCCCCGCCAGCATTACGCCTGCGCTGACGAGTTCTTCGTTGAACTGGCCCATCTCGGCCAGAAGGTCTTCGGTGGGCATTGCCCCGGCTTCAGACTCGGGGGTGGCTTTGACTAGAACAATCACTTTCACGGTAAGGTCTCCTGGTTGGTGGTCGAAGGGTTAGGGGTTGAGGTTGAGCTAAGGGTGGGCGCAGTCGCCGTTGCCCTGGGGGGCGAAAGGAATTGAAACATGCTCATGGATGATCTGCCATTCGCCCTTGTGCCGCTGGCAAGCAGCGGTAAGCCGTAGCCACATCTGCGCCGCCGGATGGTCGGCAGCGATGCCGGTAAAACGAGAAATCCAGTGGGCCAGGGCCAGATCGCCGCTGATGGTGAGCCTGAGTTCCTGCTGTTCCATGCCAGCGATGGGCGGCATGTAGGGCAAGCTGGTCTCCCACATGTGGCGGCAGGCCTCGATACCGTTGATCGTGAGCGGTGGCTTCATGTCGAAGAGGACGATATTGGCCGCATAGTGGGCCATGATCTGGTCGAGGTCTTTGGCGCAGATGGCGCGGGTATGGGCATCGATGAGTTGATGAATCTGGGCTTCGCTTTGGGTTTTAGTCGGGGTCATGGTCATGGTTGTAAATCCTCGTGAATGGGTGGTTAGGGCTGGGCGTAGGGGGCGTAGGGGCGTAGGGGCGTAGGAGCGCAGAAACGCAAAAACGCAGAAACGCAAAAACGCAAAAACGGTGGAGATATTTCAGCCTGCGAGTACTGGGCGGTGTGAACCTATCCGTAGGTTGGCTTTTGGGGCCAGCCGGGGGGCGAGTCTTCAAAGTCTTCTTGACGCCCGTAGGGAGTGATATCGAGCAGGCTGTAGCTGTCGGTCAGGCCTTCAACACCTCTGCCGTAGGTGGAGTAGGTGTGAAAAACGTCGTCGTCAATACGAAAGAAGACGCTCATGCCGTGGCTTTCGCCCGCCATAGCATTAGATCCTTCCGGCGAGCTTTCTAGCTCCGACTGGCTGCGGTAGTTGTACTCCGTCGGTGCGACGGACTTGTCCTGGGTGACGTGGAAGTCGTAGTTGAAGTCGGTGCCAAAGCTGGAGAACCAGGGCCAGCTCCAGCGCTGGGCAGCCCTGTAGCGTTCCAGCTTTGGCAGCGGCGCGCGGGAGATGAGTACGAAGGTGGTGTTGCGATCGCCCAGCAGACTCAGGTCGCCCAGGGCGTTGACCAGCCCGGTACAGCCCCTACAGCCCTGCTCCCAGGCGGGGTCGAACATGAAGTGATAGACGATCAGCTGGTGGCGACCTTCGAACAGATCGAGCAAGCTGGTTTTGCCTTCGGGTCCGTCGAAGGAGTAGGGTTTTTCGAGCTTGACCATGGGCAATCGCCGCCGCTGGGCGTTGACGCGATCGCGCTGTCGAGTCAGTTCTTTCTCTGCGGCTAGAAGCGCTTTTCGCTCCGTCAGCCAGAGCGATCGCGAGACTATGGGCGGATGGGCAAGGGTGGTACTTTGCATGGTTGGGTCTCCTTTGCTTGTATGACCGTTCGCTAGAAACGGCCTGTCACGCCAGCAAAATGGGCATTTGTATTGAGTAGTCGTCTGGCTCGGGGGAAAATCGACAGGGGAGCGATTTTTTAATGTCGGTTTTGCAGAGGCAAGCCGTTCCCGTCGCCCCGAAGACTATTCGCCCTCTCTGGGCACCCTCCTGCTCCTCGCCCCTGTCCCTTCTACCGCTAAAGCCCGATGGAACCTATTCGTATCTCCTACTTTTCCGACATTCTTTGCGTGTGGGCCTACATTGCTCAAATTCGGCTCGATGAACTGAAAGCCACCTTTCAAGACAAAATTGAAATTGATCTACACTTTGTCTCGGTATTTGGGAATGCCCGCGAAAAACTGGAGAAGAACTGGCGCGATCGCGGCGGCGTTCCAGGCTACAGCTCTCACATTCACGAGGTCGGCAAAAAATTCGACCACGTCACCATTCATCCCGATATTTGGGCCGACGTGAGGCCGCCCTCTTCCCTATCCTGCCATTTGTTTCTCCATGCCATTCGCCTGCTGGAAATCAAAGGCCTTGTCCCAACGTCAGAGAAGATTTTTGAGCAGGCTGCCTGGGCCTTTCGGGAGGCCTTTTTTGCCCGGGTGATGAATGTCTCTGACCGCAACGTGCAGTGTGCCATTGCCAAAGATCTGGGGCTGCCGATCGCCGCCATTCAGGAGCAGATCGACAGTGGCGAGGCCTACGCTCAACTCTCCAAGGATTTTGACCTGGTTAAGGAGCATACGGTATCTGTCAGCCCCACGCTGATTTTTAATGAAGGGCGGCAACGGCTGAACGGCAATGTGGGCTACCGGGTGATCGAAGCCAATATTCGAGAACTGCTGCACAATCCCCCCGGCGAACAATCCTGGTGCTAAATCAAACCCCGCCGCTGCCAGCGGGGTCAGCGGAGGCCAGAACAACTTGGCAAGGCAGGGTTGCCCGCGATCGGGCGGGGTGAACACCGCGATCGGTGAATTCTGCGGTCTGCGGGCCTTGGGACCGCCCATAGAGATCGCCGTTTCGCCCACTCAGATCGCGCTGTCGCCTGAGTTCAGCACAATCTGAGCCGCAGGGGATTAAACCGGGCGAGGGAGAAGCAATTGTTTAGACTGAAGCCATTCGAGTTTCAAATTGCTCAGCAATTCAGCCCCCTTAGCTAAAAAAACCTATGGCCTCTATCACCAGTCGCGAAATCAGGTTGGTTTCCCGACCCCAGGGAATGCCCACCGCAGCTAACTTTGCCCTGGCCCAAACGGAGGTAGGGCCGCCGCTAGAGGGGCAGGTTTTGGTGCGCAATCTCTACATGTCGGTCGATCCCTACATGCGCGGCCGCATGAACGAGGGAAAATCCTACGTTTCGCCCTTCCAGCTGGGTCAGCCCCTGGAGGGCGGGGCGGTGGGAGAGGTGATCGAGTCGCGCACCCCGGCCTTCAGCCCAGGGGATATTGTCACCTCTAGTTTGGGTTGGCGAGAGTATTTTACGGCTGGTCCTGAGGCTCTGCATTTGGTCAGGGGTGAGATTCAGCCCCTCTCGGTTTACCTCGGCACCATGGGCATGACTGGCATGACGGCCTGGGCCGGGCTAACGATGGTCGAGGTTAAGGCAGGCGACATCGTATTTATTTCGGGGGCGGCTGGGGCCGTGGGCAGCGTGGCTGGGCAGTTGGCAAAGCTGCGGGGCTGTCGGGTAATTGGAGCGGCTGGGTCAGCGGAGAAAATCAGGTTTTTGAAGGAAGACTGCGGCTTTGACGAAGCCTTTAACTACAAAACCCAGTCCGCCGTTGAATCGCTAAATCAGGCCGCCCCGGAGGGCATTGATGTCTATTTCGACAATGTTGGCGGCGAAATGCTGGAAGCGGCCCTGGCAACGCTGCGGGTACATGGTCGAATTATCGCCTGTGGCAGCATTTCCGACTACAACACTACCTCTCCCCAGCCCGGCCCCACCAATCTTTTCAACATGATTACCAAGCGGCTGACGATGAAAGAGCTAATTGTCAGCGATTGGCTAGATCGGCAGGCTGAATTTAAGCAGGAGGTGGGAGACTATTTTCGCGCTGGGCGGCTGAAGCACGAGGAAACCGTGGTAACCGGCATTGACCAGGCCGTAGGCGCATTTCTGGGTCTGTTTGAGGGCAGAAACATCGGCAAGATGGTGGTGAAGCTGGCCTGACGCCTTTCCCCCGGCGCTCTGTCATATCGCTGTAGCCAGTCTGGCAAGGCATGTTTTCTATGAGCGTTCCAACGTTTGAACGTTCGTTCAAACGTTGGGCTATATCCCCCCTTGGGTAGTGTCGCCAACGCTGTCTTTGGCGTTGAATTTACTACGGCTAAGGATTAAAGGCTTTGCCGACACAGCCGTCTGAAATTTTGGCTACTGACTCTTGGTTACCGACTCGACGACCCAAAGGACATAGAGCATGAAAGTATTTGGTTTTGGCTTGCACAGCGCTGATGGATTGCTAGGCCCGGTTACGTTTGAGCGCAAGGGCCTCAACGCCGGGGAAGTGGCAATTAAAATTACCCACTGCGGCGTCTGCCACTCCGATCTGCACCAGGCCCGCAACGACTGGGGCAACACCATTTATCCCTGCGTGCCGGGGCATGAAATTATCGGGGTGGTCTCTGCGGTGGGTGACGGGGTGACCCAGTTTAAGGAGGGCGATCGCGTCGGGGTGGGCTGCATGGTCAACAGCTGCCAGGTCTGCGACTCCTGTAGGGCCGGGGAGGAAAACTATTGTTCTGGCCCCAAGGGCCTCACGTTTACCTACAACGGCTCCTCGGCCTCGAACGACAACAACACCTACGGCGGCTATACGACCGACATTATTGTCCGCCAGGAGTTTGTGCTGCGGGTGCCCGATGCGCTGGACCCTGCGATCGCGGGGCCGATCCTCTGCGCGGGGATTACGGTCTACGCGCCGATGAAGCACTGGAAGCTGCAACCGGGGCAGCGGCTCGGCGTGGTCGGCATTGGCGGGCTGGGCCACATGGCCGTGCAGATTGGCAAAGCCCTCGGGGCCGAGGTGGTGGCGTTCACGCGCAGCGCCGCCAACAAAGACGACATTTTAAAGTTGGGCGCTGATCAGGTCGTCATTTCCACCGACGAGGCCCAGATGCAGGCGGCGGCCCAAAGCCTCGATATGATGATCAACACCATTCCGGTGGCCCACGACATTGCTCCCTACATTGCCCTGATGAAGCCCAACTCGGCGCTGATCGTGGTCGGCAATATGATCAGTTTTCCGGAGTTTTCCCCTGGCCCGCTGGTGTTTAACCGGATCACCCTGGCGGGGTCGCTGATTGGCGGCATCGCCGATACCCAGGAAGTGCTCGATCTCTGCGCCAAACACAACATCGCGCCCAAGATCAAGATGGTCGGCATCGACGAGATCAACGATGTGTTTGACAACCTGGCCAGCGCTAGCAGCAGCGATTTTCGCTACGTTATTGATATGGAGACCCTGCGGAACCACGATGCCATTGGGAGTGACCAGGTGGCGACGATTCCCAACCCCGATCGCGGGGCAGTTGTGGGCTGACCCGCGATCGAGTTGGGTGGGCAGGGTCCACCCAACCGTCTGGGGGTTGCGGCAGGTTTACAGCCGCCCCGCCTGGGGTTCGTCTCCCCCGGACGTGAATGGAGTATGGGGACCATGCCAAAAATTGTTCGGTTTTATGAGTATGGCGGCGCGGAGGTGCTCCAGATCCACGAGGAAGCGCTCCGCGCCCCCGGCCCCGGCGAGGTGAGGCTGGCCGTAGAGGCCTTTGGCCTGAACCGCTCGGAGGTGAGCTTTCGGGAGGGGAAGTACCTGGAGCAGCCCGACCAGCTGCCCTCGACCCTGGGCTATGAAGCCTCTGGCGTTGTAGATGCCGTCGGGGCGGGGGTGACGGAGGTCAGCGTGGGCGATCGCGTCAGCACCATTCCAGCCTTTTCGATGAAACAGTACGGGGTGTACGGGGAGAGCGCGATCGTTCCGGCGACGGCGGTGGCCGCCTACCCCAATGGTCTCTCAGCCCAGCAGGGCACCGCCATTTGGATGTCGTACCTGACGGCCTACGGGGCGCTGGTCGAGTACGGCCAGATCAAGGCCGGAGATGTGGTGGTGATTACGGCGGCGAGCAGCAGCGTGGGCTACTCGGCGATTCAGATTGTCAAAGCCGCCGGGGCCGTGGCGATCGCCACCACCCGAGGCCGGGCCAAACGGCAAACCCTGCTCGACCACGGTGCCGACTACGTGATTGTCACCGAGGAAGAAGACCTGGCCGACCGCGTGATGGCGATCAGCGGCGGTCGCGGGGCTAACCTCATTTTTGACGCGGTGGCAGGCCCGCTGCTAAAGACTCTGGCCAAGGCCGCCGCCCCCGGCGCCACAATTTTTGTGTACGGAGCGCTTGGCCCCGAGGGGGGAACTCCTTTTCCGCTGTTTGCGGCCCTCAAAAAAGGACTCAGGGTGCAGGGCTACACGCTGTTTGAAATTACGAGCAACCCGGTCAAGCTGGCCCCCGCCAAACGATATGTTTACGACGGGCTGGCCGCTGGCAGGCTGGCGCCCGTCATCGATCGCGTCTTTACCCTCGATCAGATCGTGGCGGCCCATCGGTACATGGAATCCAACCAGCAAAACGGCAAAATCGTCGTCACGGTTCCCTAATCCTCAATGGCGGAAGTTTAGGGACTATTGCCAAAAGCTAAGGGGGCAGGGGAGCTAGGGAGCCAAGCGCGCCAAAATGGTGGAGATATTTCAGTCTTCAGGTCTAGTAGACGGCCAGGCCAAAGATGGTAGGTAAGGCAGGATATACGGTTCACGGTATACGGTTTAAAGTAAGCCGTGAACCGTATACCGTGGACCGTATACCCAGGCCATTGCCCCGTGCCACAATTAACTTGGTCAAGCCCTAGGGCCTGGTTGGTCAAATTGTTTCGGGCTGACGGCGGCGACAACTAAATGGCATATCACCGTCATCCCTTTGACCCATGGGCCGCCTAATTTAAAGATGATCACTCCTCACACAGATGATCACTCCTCACACTCACCCGTCAGGAAGCGTGCGCGCTTCCTGATTTTTTGTATAGCGACCCAGGCCTGCATTCTAGGGCAGCACCGGCTTCAGCAGCGCCAAAACGCCATCGGCCATGAGCTGAACCGCGATCGCCAGAATTAAAAACCCCAGGATGCGGTTGAGCGCCCCTAGCCCCGTGGTCCCCATGCGCTCAATCAGCGATTCTCCTAGCACCAGGCACAGGTACAGCACTATCCCCAGCGCCACAATGCCCAGCAGGCAGCCGGTGTACTCGCTCCAGCCGCTGGCCCGGGTCGCCTGCCCAATCACCACCCCGATCGCCCCAGGGCCGCTGATCATGGGAATCGCCATGGGCGTAAAGGAAATATCGTCTTTGTCCACGGCTTCGCTCTGCTCCGCTGGGGTAATGCGCCCGTGGGAGGTCACCATTTGCCAGGCCGTGTGGGCCACAATCAGGCCCCCGGCAATCTGCAGAACGCCCAGCGACAGGCCAAAAAAGCTCAGAATGAGCCTGCCCCCCAGCAAAAATACCCCCAGCACCACGACCACGTTGACGGCAATCTTCTGGGCCTGGCGCAGGCGAAAGCGAGGCGTATCTGTCGCTGTTAAACCATAGAAAATGGGCAGTGCCCCAATCGGGTTGGCAATGGGAAACAGCGCGGCCAGGGTGCCCAGGGCAAAGGAAATCAGCGGATTGGTCATACTCAGCAAACGTTAAAGAACGGTGGCCCCTCTCTCGCGGCCCCTCTTTTATTAGCACGATTGCCTCGGCGGCACGGCGGCGGCACGGCCTGGCGGATTCTCCAGCCTCCGAAGGTGGGGCAGGGGCGATCGCCCGCAGACCTGGGGATGGTCGGGGGGGATGATTGGTGGTTTAGAGTGCTCAGCGGGGAATTGACCGATCAAGTTGTAGTTAAACTAACCCTGTCTACGGCGATCTATGGTTTTCTACTTAAGAGACCCATTTGCTATAGGAGACACCCCAAATGACCTCTGTCCGGTTTTCTCTCAAAGGTCTGTTAGCTCTGCTCAGCGCCGCCGTTTGGGCAAGTCCTCTGGCTCTAGCCCCTGCGATCGCCCAGGGTAGTTCCTCCAGCGCTCCCTACTGCTTTGTGGTCAGAGATCGGCTCAGCGTGTTCTCCCATCCGGTCGCCAACGCCGCTACGGGCGATTACTTCAACCCCAATGACATTGCCTACGCCACCACCAACCCGCCTACGACGGTGGTGTCCGAGGGGCGATCGTTCGTTGAGGTGGCCATCTACGGCGGCAAGCGCGGCTGGCTGCCCCGCACCTCCACCATCGACGGGGTGCCGCTGATTGTTGATCTATCCCGCGACCAGTGCACCAACCCGGGGCCGGGGGCAGCTGGGGCTGGGAGCACTGGCGGCAGTTCCTCCGACAGGCCCTACTGCTTTGTGGTCAAAGACCGGCTCAGCGTGTTCTCCCGCCCGGCGGCCAATGCCGCTACGAACGATTACTTCGTTCCCAATGACATTGCCTACGCCACCACCAACCCGCCCACGACGGTGGTGTCCGGGGGGCGATCGTTCGTTGAGGTGGCCATCTACGGCGGCAAGCGCGGCTGGCTGCCCCGCACCTCCACCATCGACGGGGTGCCGCTGATTGTCGATCTATCCCGCGACCAGTGCACCAACCCGGGGCCGGGGGCGGCTGGGGCTGGGAGCACTGGCGGCAGTTCCTCCGGCAGGCCCTACTGCTTTGTGGTCAAAGATCGGCTCAGCGTGTTCTCCCGCCCGGCGGCCAACGCCGCTACGGACGATTACTTCAATCCCAATGACATTGCCTACGCCACCACCAACCCGCCCACGACGGTGGTATCCGGGGGGCGATCGTTCGTTGAGGTGGCCATCTACAGGGGCAAGCGCGGCTGGCTGCCCCGCACCTCCACCATCGACGGAGTGCCGCTGATTGTCGATCTGTCCCCCGACCAGTGCACCAACCCGGGGCCGGGGGCGGCTGGCAGACGCTAGCCTGCCTGGATGAATTTGAGAAATCCGTAGGCTTCCTCCAGGGACAGCCGAAACTGGTGGCCCTGGTAGTCGACGATGTAGGTGCCCAAGACCTCACCGCAGGCGGTGCAGGTCACCGCGTTGGACTGGAGGGTGTCGACGCTGAGCTGCAAGACCTGAGCCTTTAACCAGGCTTGCCAGGCCTCTGCCAGGGCCGAGTCGGGAATGGTTGCCGAAATCATGGGGACATTATCTCCGGTAAATGACCTGAATGGGGTGGCCCCCGCCGCCTGGGCCTACCACTTGCTCACCAGTCCAGGGGCTGGCGATCGCGAAAGAAGCCGCCCGTGGGGCCATCGGCGGGCAGCGTCGCCGCCCAGACAATTCCGGCGGCGCCGTCGGCCACCGGGCGACCGCCCGTGCCGCCCATGTCGGTGGCCACCCAGCCCGGGCAAACCGCATTGACCAGAATGCCGCTGCCCTTCAGGTCGGCGGCCAGCAGCCGGGTCAGGGCATTTAGGGCCGCTTTTGAGAGGCTGTAGGCGGGGGTGCCCGCCCCCATGCTGCTGAAGGCTCCGGCCCCGCTGGAGACATTGACGATTCGCCCCCGCTGGCTGCGCTTGAGCAGCGGCAAAACCGCCTGAACCATGCGCCAGGGGCCGAGGGTATTGGTGGCGATCGCCTCCTGCACCACCGCCAGATCGGCATTGCTCGGCGTCTGCCAGGTGTCGTAGAGAATGCCGGCGTTGTTGATCAAAATGTCGAGGTGGCCAAACCGCTGCTCAAGCTGCTGGGCCAGCTCCGCTATGCTGTCTGGGTCGGTGACATCGAGGGCCATGGGCACAACCGCAAGCCCCGCCTGCCCTAGGGGGGCCGCCGCCGCCTCTCCTTTGGACCGGTCGCGGCTGCCCAAAATTACCGTCATCCCCGCGATCGCTAGCTGGCGAGTTATCTCCAGCCCAATGCCCCGATTGGCTCCGGTCACCAGGGCGACGGTGGCTGGTGGGGCGCTGTCTGAGGCGGCGCTGTCTGGGGCGGTTTGTGCGTTCATGTAGCCTGCCGGTTGCCGATCATCGCCAGTCTCGATCAGGGTGGCGCAGGGCGCCCTCAATCCGTCCGTGCACGATCGCCCCAGAGCCGCCACTGCGCCAGTGTCACCCTCCGTCGCCATCGGCACGACCTATGCCTAATCAGACCTATGGTACGGGAAAAACCCCTAAACCACACGGGCCGCTGGCCCAGGCTTTTCAAGGGCAACTGGCCAGGGCCTATCCTGACCTTGAGGTCAGGATTTGAGGCCGCTTAGCTGGCGGCACCTGTGCTTGGGGTTGACTCTACCCCACAGAGGCCCGGTAGCGCCCCAGGGCCATCAGCGGAAAATTTTGCCGATAGAGGTGGTAGCGAATGTAGAAATGCTGGGGAAATCCGGTGCCGGTGAACTCCGCTTCATCC
Source organism: Nodosilinea nodulosa PCC 7104 (assembly GCF_000309385.1). GTDB lineage: Bacteria > Cyanobacteriota > Cyanobacteriia > Phormidesmidales > Phormidesmidaceae > Nodosilinea > Nodosilinea nodulosa. The sequence continues at coordinate 5,805,434 of NZ_JH976537.1, read as the reverse complement.
CAGGTGCCGTCGGCCTGCTGGGTGTCAATGAGGTACCGCACCCCGGCCTCTAGCCGCCCCCGATCGACCGGAACCCCAATTTTGGCGGCGGCCAGCAGCCCAATCAAGGCCCAGGCGGTTTGGGAGGCGGTGCTCGGCCCCTGGCCCTTCAGGCTGGGGTCTTTGTAGCTCTCGCAGGTTTCGCCCCAGCCGCCGTCGGCATTTTGGCACCCGGCCAGCCAGGCCGCGCCCCGCTGAATGGCCGAGCGGCCCTGGGCTGGGGCCACCAGGGCCAGGGCCGACAGCACTCCGCTGGTGCCATAGATGTAGTTCACCCCCCAGCGGCCAAACCAGCTGCCGTCGGCCTCCTGTTCTTGGAGCAGATACTGAATGCCGCGAGCCAGGCGCTGGTCGGTGAGTTCTCCCCTGGCGAAAGACGCCGTTGGGGCGGCCAGCTGCCCGGCCATCTCCAGTACCCGAGCGGTGACGTCGGCGGTGTTGGGGTCAATCATGGCCTTCAGGTCGCCGTAGGGGATGGCGTTGAGCCAGTCCTGGTCGTTGTTGTAGTCAAAGGCGGCCCAGCCGCCGGGGCGGCACTGCATGGTAGCGACCCAGTCCACGGCGCGGTTGATGGCGGCCTGCTTTTGCAGCTCGTTGGGCAGTGTGACCGCGCTCAGGGCCATGGCAACGACGGCGGTGTCGTCCACATCGGGGTAGAAGCGATTGTCGTACTCAAAGGCCCAGGCCCCGGGCTTACCCCGGCGGTTTTTCACGGCCCAGTCGCCGTAGTCGAGAATTTGCTTGCCCAGCAGCCATTCGCCGCCGCGCACAAGGCAGGGACTGTCGGGGGCCAGGCCCGAGTCCACCAGGGCGCGCATCACCAGGGCGGTGTCCCACACGGGGGAAACGCAGGCCTGCACCCGGTACTCGTCGTCGGTTTCGATCGCAAAGTTGTCGATCGCCTGGAGCCCCCGCACCACGATCGGGTCTTTGACGTCGTAACCCAGGCAGCGCAGGGCCAGCAGCGAGTTGAGCATAGCCGGGATGATGCCGCCCCAGTCGCCGCTGGCCTCCTGGCGTTCCAGCACCCAGCGCTCGGCGGCCTCAATACCCGCCTCGCGGAAGGGCACCAGGTTGAGGCTTTCGGCCAGCTTAAAGGCCTGGTCGAGGTAGACAAAGCCGTCGCTCCAGTCGTTGTTTTTGGGCAGCTCAAACCGGGCGTTTTCGATACCCTCGGCGTAGAGTTCGTCCAGCCGAACGGCTGGCTCAATGGCAAAGACGGGCTTGCGATCGAACACGATCAGCAGTGGCACCGTGCTGCCCCGCGCCCAGCTCGACATTTCGTAGATAGAAATGGGGAAAGGCGGCTGCAAAAACATTACCCAGGGGGGAATCGACGGCAGGCCGCGCCACTGGTAGCAGCCAATCAGGGCCAGGTGCAGCTTGGTAAAGATGCGGGTTTGGGTAATACCGCCCCGCGCCAGAATAAACGCCCTGGCCTGGAGCAGCGCCGGATCCTCCGGCGGTACGCCCAAAACCCGCAGAGCCGCGTAGGCTTCAACGGTGGTGCTCAGCTCGCCGCCGTCGCCGTAGTAGAGTTCCCAGCCGCCGTGGGGTCGCTGCTGCGATCGCAGGTAGCGCTCCGCCTTGGCCATGAGCCTGGCCCCATCGGTGCCCCAAATCTTGTGCAGCAGCACAATTTCGGCAGTAATAGTGACATTCGACTCCAGCTCCGCCACCCAGTGGCCATCGGACTGCTGAATCGAGAGCAGGTACTGCTGACTGCTGGCGATCGCCTGACTCAGCCGATCCACCGCCACCTGATCCTGTATCGCCATCGTGACTGGTCTCCTCCTCAACGGCACCCAAAGCTGACCACATTCGTTTCCTCTGGGGTCTGTTAAGGAGAATAGTGCAAAATCAGCCGCGATCGAGCACAGGATGAGTCCAGATAGCCCTTCAGATCGGCTATGGTTTGGGGCGTAGCCGAGGGTGATTCGCAGGGGGCAAAGGGCATGGTAAGCGGCGCAATTGGGCTGGGTCTGGTGACGCTATCACTCGCTATTTGGGTGGTTTTGGTGGGGTTCTGGGGCCGATTTTGGTGGGCCGACCAGCGGCTCGATGCTGCTGCCCCAGCCCTGGCCCCTGCTGTGGATCAGGGAAAAAACTCTCCGTCAGTCTGGGCAATTATTCCGGCCAGAAACGAGGCCGATGTCTTGCCCCAAACCCTGGGGTCGCTGCTCAGGCAAGACTATCCGGGAGTGTATGCCATTGTCTTGGTGGATGACCAGAGCACCGACGGCACCGCCACGGTGGCCCGACAGGTGGCCCAGCAGGCAAACCAGACCGAGCGGCTCACGGTCATTGCTGGGGAACCCCTAGCCCCGGGCTGGACCGGCAAACTCTGGGCCATGGATCAGGGGGCGCGCTACGCCCAGGGACAGCCCCATCCCCCAGACTACCTGCTGTTTAGCGATGCCGACATTGAGCACAGCCCCAGCAACCTGCGCCAGCTCGTCGCCAAAGCCGAGGCCGAAGCCCTAGACCTCACCTCCCTGATGGTGCTTCTGCGCTGCGAAAGCCACTGGGAAAAACTGCTGATTCCCGCCTTTGTCTTTTTCTTTCAGCTGCTCTACCCCTTCCCCTGGGTCAATGACCCCGCCCGCAGCACCGCCGCCGCCGCCGGGGGCTGCATTCTGCTTCGCCGTCAGGCCCTGGAGCGGATTGGGGGGCTGACCATTTTGCGCAATGCCCTGATCGACGACTGCTCACTGGCGGCGGCGGTGAAGCGATCGCAGCCGCCAAAAGCAACCCTCCCCTCCCCATCCCAGGAGGAGAAAGCAGCGTCCCCCCATCCCCCCATCTGGCTTGGCCTCACCACCACCACCCACAGCCTGCGCCCCTACCCCACCCTGGGCAGCATTTGGGATATGGTGGCCCGTACCGCCTATACCCAACTGCACTATTCGCCCTGGCTGCTGATTGGCACCGTTCTGGGGATGGGGCTGGTCTACCTGGTGCCGCCGATCGAGCTGATTTGGGGAATCGCTACGGAACAGGGATTGGTTGCAATTCTCGCGGGACTGACTTGGCTGCTAATGGCGCTGGCCTACGGCCCTACCCTGCGGCTGTACCGCTGTTCGCCGCTGCTGGGGTTTGCCCTGCCGCTGATTGGGCTGCTCTATACCTTGATGACCCTGGACTCGGCCTGGCGACACTGGCGCGGCCAAGGGGGAGCCTGGAAAGGGCGGGTTTATCCTACTGAGATCTGAAGAGCTGCCCTAGCAAAAACTGGGGCAGCGCACTGGTGTGTAGCTACTACCAAGGGTGGGTCGCCCTTATCCCAGACAGGGCACCGGCCAGGGCATAGGAGCGATAGGGGCGGCCATAGGTCCTGGCATAGGAGTCATCTCCTACGCCCTAAGGGCAGGTATTTCCTGCCATGGAGTGCTAGTTCTTGCGATCGCCTCCGCTGCTATACTAGGTGACTGTAAATGAGCTTGCCGATGTGGCTCAGTGGTAGAGCACTCGATTCGTAATCGAGCGGTCGCGGGTTCAAATCCCGCCATCGGCTTTCAGTGAAACAACCCTCTAGCAAGGGTTTCAGGGGGCAAGGTGGTACATTGCCAGCCTCTCCGGACGCTATACTGGGTGTAACCCAGCCTTTGGATTGGGCCTTTTTCGTCCACTTTGGGTGTAAATTGGGTGTAAAAGAAGGTAGTACATATGACCGCCTCAAAAGTACTGAACCCCCCGTCTGATAAGGCTTCTAAGGGGACTGTCCAGGTGATTACCTCCAACGACCGTCTCCAACTGCGGTTTCGCTTTGGCAGTAAGCGCCATTACCTGTCCATAGGCCTACCAGATACCCGCACCAACCGTATCGTGGCGGAGCAGCGGGCTAAGCAGATCGAGCTAGACATCATCTCTGGCAACTTTGATGAAACCTTAGACAAGTACAGATCTCCCTCCGCCCGAAAAGCGTTCGAAGAAAAGGCGATCAAGACGCCACCTGAGGTTCCTACCCTACCTGCCCTCTGGGAAAGTTATTGTGACGTACGGCAGCCAGTAGTCGCACCCGGCACCTGGCGCAACGGCTACAAGGTCAATACCAGCCACCTTAACCGCTGTCCCTATAAAAAGCTGGACGAGGCTCAGCAAATCTTTGATTGGGCGACAGCTAGCCTCAGACCCGATCCGGCAAAACGCTTTGTGCAGGCGTTAGGAGCCTGTTGTAAGTGGGCCGTGCGATCGCACCTCATCAGCCATAATCCATTTGATGGCATGGCCGGTGAAGTCAAGCTGACCCAAAAAAACGATGAGGATGCCGACATCGATCCGTTTTCTCGCCAAGAGCGGCAAGCGATCATCAATGCATTTGAGACAAATCGTTATTATCGACACTATACCAATTTGGTGAAATTTTTGTTTTACACGGGATGTCGCCCGTCTGAAGCTATTGCCTTGCAGTGGAAACATATTTCAGAAACCCAAATCCTGTTTGAACAAGTCATTGTTCAGTCAGAAAGTGGATTGGTTTTGGTGGAAGGATTAAAGAGTCAAAGTCGCCGTAAATTTCCTGTCAACACCCAGTTATCGCAGTTGCTTAATGCAATGAAGGGAGATGAAGTACGGTTTGATGACTTTCTTTTCTCTGGACCTAAAGGGAAATATGTCGATTTTCATAATTTCCGAAATCGAGGCTGGCATAAGGTATTGACCAAGCTAGGAATTCGCTACCGGAAACCCTATCAAACCCGGCATACCTTCATTACTCACTGCCTTGAAGAAGGAGTGAGTATTCCACAAGTTGCCAAGTGGGTAGGAAATACGCCTGAAGTCATCATGAAACACTATGCCGGTATTCTAGCTAAAATTCAGGTACCTGAGGTTTAGAGCTATGTTTGATGTCTAATCACATCTCTATGGCAACGTACTGAGGTGACGATGGTCTGGCGAACAAATTGGGGTAATCGTACCTTGGAAGGTGCAGAAGCTGACTTCTATTTGATCGCAACTCAGATAGCTATTGAGCGGCTTGAAGCACTTCAGGAACTTTGTGAGGAATTTGACTGGGGAACAGGCAATCGGCTATTTGACACAGCAAGCTTTGAGAAGAAAGTTTCTATCATCCATTTTCGCTTGTCGGCGTTATTGAGGTCTGATGTTCCACCTCCTCAGTTAACCCATGTTTTAGAAGCCGCCGCTTATTTCCCTTTTGCTTCTCTGAAACTAGCGATTGAAGACGAAATATTACTCTCCCAGGAAGGGTTTTTCGAGGGCAGAAAAAAGCCCTATGAGTTTTACTACCGTCAAATACTTTGGCAGGCCTTTTTGAATTTGGTTAAGGCTGAGCTTAAGTCAGTTCCTGAAAAGGATTTTGAAGCAGAAGAAGACATCGATATCCCTGAATTCAATGAATTCTCTCAAGATTTAGAACAATGGGAAACTATTATTGAGAGCTTGCTGGAGCGTGTCTTCTGGGATCGAGACTGGATGATTTCGACTAAGTTCCCTCAATTTCTCGATGGTATTGAGGCTGAGTTTACGGCTGCAACGGGTATTGATGAGGACTACATGACCAACCGGCTTCCCGCAGGTATTCAAGTAGATGTCAATCTTGCCCTGTCACAAATCAAAAACTGGCCGTGAATCAAAGCAGACATGTAGAAGTCGTCATAATTTTGCCTTCTCTTGTCCACATCTCAGCCTTATTCCCTGCCTAGACTCAGACTCATCATCTGAGATGAGGAGGCTAGCAGGGCCATGACTCATGAACAGGGATTAGAGGACTTGCTTGCGAGTCCGGTATTTTTGCAAGGTCTTTCGCCAAAGGAGGCTGAGATTTTCCAGGCAATGTGCGGGGAGCTGAGTGGCTTGGCCACCCAAATCGCTGGTTCCATTACGGCTCAATCTTCTTCAGGGGCACCTGTGGATCTGATGGTGCTTTTCCAGAACATCTCCGCCGCTGTGGAGGATGAGACGGGGAAAGTATCCCTGTGGCAGGGCCATTTCATTCTCAAGGAAGGCTGAGGATGCTAGAGTTTCAGGCTGATCACCTTTTCGCTAAGGCTTATGCATCTTCCCTCGCAATCCTCTGCCGTTGGCTCGAAACCTAGCCTTGAGGCACGGCCTGAGAGAATTGAGATTCTCGAAGCCTTCGCGGACCTGCCGGATGTGCGTAAGGCATCTGGGAAGCGGCATCACATGGCCCTGTGCCTAGCACTTTTTACCCTGGCAGTGACGGCAGGCAATCGAGGATTTTTGTCCATTGGCGACTGGCTCAGGTGCTACCAGCACGATTTGATTGACCTCTTCGACCCGCCCAAAGGTCGTCTGCCCTCCTACAGTACAATTCGCCGAGTGCTACTGAAGCTGGACTATGGGGAGTATTCAGCGGCCTTAGCGCGGTTCTTTGGCATTGAAGCGTTACCGGGTGAAACCTTAGCGGTAGATGGCAAAGTCTTACGCGGGTCGTATCAACTAGAGCGTGACAATCCTGACTCTCCCCCGCATCCCGCCATTCTGCTGGTCAGTGCCTATCTAGTGGAGCGTGGGTTGATTCTGGAACCCTATCAGGTCAACCATAAAACCAACGAAATCAAAGCCTTGCCGGAATTCATCGAGCAACTGGCGCTCAAGGGGGTGGTGATTGCCTTTGATGCGGTTAGCACCCAAAAAAACCTGTCAACTCATCCTTGACACCAACAATCATTACTTGGGTGCCCTCAAAGGCAATCAAAGTAGCTTGCACAAAAGCGTTCAGGCCAACTTTATCGCTGAAGCCAGCTATACCGAGCTTAGTAAAGGGCATGGGCGACTGGAGAAGCGGGTCGTTAGCCTTTGCACAACCCTCGATACTATCAAGCCCTGGCCAGGTCTGAAGACACTGGTGCGCGTCGAGAGTGAGCGCCAATTCAACTACGGCGGACAGCCCCGCCGAGAAACCGAGACTCGCTATTATATCGCGTCGTTTTTAGAATCAGCGGAATCCTTTGCTCAGCGCATTCGGGGCTATTGGGGCGTCGAAAACAAAGTGCACCACGTTCGGGATGTGACCCAAGGCGAAGATGCTTCGCGCATCCGCATGCATCAGTTGCCGCAAATCTTTGCCGTCGCGCGTAACTTCGCGCTCAATCTCTATCGCTCCAACGAGTTCTCCAATATGGCTCAGGCTGAACGACTCTGCAAATTTGGCCTAGATACCCTCAAGACCATTTTTAGAATGAAATAGCCCTGATCCCTGTGGGAACAGTTCGAGGAGAAGATTCAGGGAGCACAAGTCACGTTGGCTGAAATTGGCCAACATCCGGTTTCCCTTGAGGAACTGGAAAGAGCAAAACATCAAGTTGGAGAATTGCTGCGACTGATTGACCAAATGGGTCAGCCAGACACAGGGGTCGCTGAAGAGCATCCGTCTTCCTTCTGGAATAGGCTCTCGGGCCGGATTAAGGCAGTTCTCTTCTACAACCTGTTTTAGGGAGGAGCAATGAAACTGCTTCGGAAGCGCCTGACCCCGCTCTTTTACGGATTGGCACTGTGCTTGCCTTTGGGGCTCAAGCTGGGGGTTCCTGTGATAATCGTTCAAGGGGAGCGGCTGGGCCTGTTCGCCGATAGGTCAGATGTCGATCCTCCCGGCTCCGACTATACGGTTGATGAGGTTCACGGCTTTTTGTTAACAGCCCACCAACCGGGTCAATCGCCGGTTCAATTTCGACTCGCCGGACTGGCTGAGTCTGACGAGCGTTGGCAACGTGAAGCGACCGGGATTCTCTCGATGTTGCTGGAGGCTTCGCGAAATCAAGTCAAGGTCACATTACTCGATTCTGATCCAGCAGCGGCACTGCCGATCGCGCTCGTGCAACTCCCTACGGGCACCTATATCCAAGACATTGTGCTATCAGATGGCGTGGCTAAACTCGACTCAGCCACGCTTGGACAGATGCCGAGAGCAGCCGCAGCAGCCCTTCAACAGGCCCAAGCCTTTGCTCAAGGGCAGCACAAAAATATCTGGGCGAAAACAACCCTATCCAGTGGGCATCATGATTCAGACCCATACGTTTAACGTTTCCTCTAGCTGGCTGACGGCAACTCGAACTCTGGGTGTTGGCGTTTTGCTGGCGCTGGGGCTCCGAACGTTTGTGGCGGAGACCCGCTTTATCCCTTCTGATTCCATGGTGCCGACGTTATCGGTGGGAGATCATCTAATTGTTGAAAAACTGAGCTACCACGTTCATCCCCCCCAGCGAGGCGATGTGGTGGTCTTCAAAGCGCCTCCGGCACTGCTGGAACAAAACCTCCGCGATGACCTGATCAAGCGCATTATCGGCTTGCCAGGGGATGTGGTCGAGGTCAAGGCTGGGAAAGTCTTTGTCAATGGTAAAGTCCTCGAAGAATCCTATCTGGAAGCTCCACCCAACTATGGGATTGGGCCAATCCGGGTGCCGGAGGGTCAGTATTTCGTGCTGGGGGACAACCGGAACCACAGCTATGACTCCCACTACTGGGGTTTTGTCCCTGCTGAGGACAGCATCGGTCATGCGCTCTGGTGTTACTACCCGCTGACGCACTGGGGCAAGGTGGCGTCTTGAGGCCGTTCTGGGGTTGAGATCGGGAGCCAGAACCGGAATGTAGTGCCATTACCCAATTCGCTTGCGACCTCGATGTGACCTCCCTGTAATTCCACCAGACGTTGGGTGATGGCCAAGCCGATGCCACTGCTGCCCGCCTTAACGTTGCGGGATCTGTCGCCCCGCCAAAATCGTTCAAATACCCGAGGCAGGTTTTCAGGGGCAATGCCCTCCCCGGTATCAGTCACAGCTACCCAGAATGCATTGGCCTGAGTCCAAAGGTGAACGGTGACGGTGCCTGATGCGGCATGAGCGATCGCGTTACCAACTAGGTTGATCAGGATTTGCTTGAAGCGATCGCGGTCGGCGAAGATCTCGGAATCTTCGTCTGAACCAACCATCTGAAGTTGACAGTTAGCCAATACTGCCTGCTCACGGAACATTTGGAGAACGTCACGCAGCACCGGCACCGGCTGAAAACTCTCCAGGTAAAGGGGAAGATGTCCGGCCTCGACTTTGGAGAGTTCCAGCATGTCGGCTATCAGATGCTCCAAGCGCTCCATCTCGGTCAGCATTGGCTGGGTGATCTCAGGCGAAACGGCCAGCCCATCTTCAAACATCTCGACGTAGCCGTAGATAACGGTCATGGGCGTGCGGAGTTCATGAGCTAAATCTGCCATCAGCTCCTGTCGGCGTTCTTCAACGCCATGTAGGCTAGCGATCAGGCTGTTGATGCTGAGACTTAAGCGATGGATTTCTGGGATAGAGCTGGACGGAACCCGTGTCGCCAAGTCTCCAGCCGCCGCTTGGCGAACGGCCCATTCAATTTTCCCGAGGGGGCAGACGATGAGCTGGCCTACGGTACAGCCCCACGCCGTTAGACTGAGGACGGTAATCGCCACCGAAAACAGAGTTCCTTGATTGTTGACCCGGTGAAATCGAGTGAGAATATCCTGGTTTGAGAAGGCCTCCCGTTCCCGAATGCCCTTCTCTAAATCAATGCCTTGTTGAAGGTGGTAAACCTCGCGGGTGAAGGCGAAGGATTTGTAGAAGTGAGAAATCGCTGTAATTAGGCCCACACTGAGCGCCCCGACCAGAATGTGGGAGAGTAGTAGCCGCATCCGCAGGTTCAGCGATGGCCTGCGGACGCCAGGCTTACTGTGGGTCATGGCTGTCATTGAAGCTGTAGCCCACCCCAGACACAGTGCGGATGAACTGAGACCGCTTGGTATCCAAGCTGAGCTTTTTGCGGATCCGCTTGATGTAGGAATCGACGGTGCGCTCGTCACCGAGGTAATCGATGCCCCACACCTGATCGAGCAGTTGAGTGCGGCTCCAGACCCGCCCCGTGCTTTTGGCGAGCGTTACCAGCAAATCAAATTCCACAGCGCTCAAGGTGACCGACTGGGGTTGCTCGGGTTCCCACCTGACCCAGACCTCGCGCTTGGCGGTGTCAATGAGGAAGTGAGGCGTCTCGATGGGATCGCATTCAGATTCCTGCTGCCGCATTTCGCGACGCAGCAAGGCGCGGATGCGTACCAGCAGTTCACGGGGACTAAACGGCTTGGCCAGGTAATCATCGACGCCGGTTGAAAAACCGATAATTCGGTCCATTTCATCAGCTTTTGCGGTCAGCATCAAAATATAGGGATCTTTCGCTGCTTTAGACTGGCGAATGCGGGTACAGACTTCTAAACCATCCATTCCCGGCATTCGTAAATCAAGCAAAATGACATCGGGCTGATAGGTTTGAAACGCTGACAGTCCTTGGAGACCATCGTGGGTGACGTGGCAGATATAACCATCAGATTCTACGCACGTCCGAATCATTGAAGCCACATTGACTTCATCCTCAATGACGAGAATTTGCATTGGTATTGAAGGTTGGTGTGAAGAGCAGTATTGAAGCGTAGCGAAGCGAGACCAGATTTAGGCGCTGCCGCTGAGGCGATGAGATGGCATAGCACAGGAGCTCTCTGGGGCGATGACCATCGCTCAGGGCATAGCGTCTAATTGTGATCCTGACGTATTTCTCTGATTCCACAAATGACCTGAGATTACATTCTCCCAAACAATTGCATTTCAAGGAACAAGCGCATTGGACGAATTACGAATAATATCTATTGCTTCTTTAATAACAGTTTTGCCATTCCACTGATTTGAAACCAGAAATCTTCCTACTGTCAAACCGCGCAATTGTGTTGGCGCTAGATAGAAAGGATCTTCCTTAACTAATTTCTTGAAGCTATCCCAAGCATTATCACTGTGATGAGCAATTCCGTTTCTAATACGCTTTAGCTTCTGGATATCATCATGCCTGGGCAGTTTTCTGGGATAACGATGTCCATTTGAAAGGAAATCTTCTGCTCTTTTATAAACCTGATCGTAGTTCCATTCGACCCAACTCTTAGGAGCATCAGGATGATTCAATAGCTTTTCAGCATAGCGAAAAGGAGCGCCTTTAACCCTAAATTTTCTTATATCCTTTCGCAAAAATCCATGAGTATCAGTTGCCAAATCTATAACCAGTATGTCTCTCAAGAACTCTTCCCAATGCGTCCACGCACTAAGAAATAGCCCTTCCATAATCTTGTGAGAGTCAGCAAAAGACATAGCTTTTCCCCGACCTGTTACCAAAGCAGTTTTCTCAATAATAGTTGATATATGATCAAGAGTTTTAAATAGAGCATCTTTTTCATCGTTAACACTTCTTGCCATTGCTACTCCGTGTAGATGCTCCTCACTCTAAATAATAAGACATTTACTTCGGCTTATAAATTTCTCCCATCCTTTGAGAAACAGATCTGTCCACAATAGAACGAACAAAATCATTCATATTTAAAAGCCTGAACGCTTGCATGAAGGATGTGATACCATAATGAGCCATAAGTTTTCCAACTAACTCGTCTGCGAAAGAGGATGATACAGTTGAAATATCACTAAAATCTATTGCTATCACAGCTTTAGATTCTTTTGATAGATTAATTAATTCTGTTCTTAACATCGAGCCTGATTGTCGCGTTCCTGTTCCAGTGGCTTGATCTGATAACTTATATATTATGTTTTCATTTTCATCTTCAAGAGCTTCAATTCTTGTGTTGACTAGATCTATTCCTCCAAGATAATCTTGCCGTAATATTGGATGTTCAATATCTAATTGAAAATCAATCACAGTGCAATCATTCTCTCTGGAAAGATATGGAACTCTGTCTGAAGTTCTTATATCGTTGCCTTGAAGTCCATAATAACCACTTCCAGAGGTTATGCTTAACATGCCGGAATTTGATCGAACAATATCATGAAGTCCCCAAAGCCCATTACCTTGGCCATTATTTGGATCACGAGTTACTCCTTCTTTAATGGCTAGAGTTATCGCATCAACACAATTTCTGGGTGAATAATGTGTCGGCTTTAGAGAATTAAAAATTCCGATTCCAGTATCGTATACACAAAACGCTATATGCTTTGAAGTCGTATGAATTTGACCCATTACATATCCACTCTCTACTCTTGAGTGTTGTAAAACGTTATCCATAACCTCATACAAAGACCATTCCAAGGCTTCAATAACACCTTCCTCGCACTCTGCGGCTCTAGAAATTTCTTGGATGTATTTTTTGTGTAATGGAAATATTTGCTCTGTAGATGAAAATTTCCAGACCGTATTCATTACAGATATTTGATTATTTAAGTTTTCATTAGTAATTATTAAGGGCTTGTTGAAGCTAGTGCTGTTTAGAAAATCGGACACACCTGTAAAATCAAAGGTTAAACCAATTTTTTCGACATAATAATCTAGCAAGCCAGAAATAGGAGTGCATGCATTTGGAAAAGCAGTTAATACTTTTGAAAAGTCCAAGTTGAACTCTTGATATCCTCTTTTAGACCCTTCATATACTTGACGAATAAAGTCGCCAACTACATATGGATGGCTCATATCTTTAAATATTATTGTATTTTCATGCCTGTCTACTTGATATTGGTATTCCATAATATTGCTTACGATTCTCTAAAATACTGCTCATTTTAGCCTTTAATCAAATTTAGCAGTGCAAAGATGATGCTCGACAATATGAAGAATTTCTCCAGGGAGCCTTTACCGAAGGCTATCTTCGCTGGGAGCAGCTGCTGAATATCAAGATGGGGTTGGATGTGACGCCGCTGACCGCTGATGGACTGTGGGGTAATCTCTGGTCGCGCTTCAATCTCTCTACGGCTCCATCCGTGCCCCAGCATTTGGTGCTGAACGACCAGGGGCTTTCTGAAGTGATTACGACCAATAGCCATCCCGCGACGATTTTGGTGGAAGGGGAGCAGGGGCACTCGTCGGTGCCGAAGGGCGATCGCCGCTGGCTCAAAATCAAGAACCAGTACATTGGAGCGCTGTCGTTTACCGCTAAGCCGGGCGGGTTCGTCAGTACCCGCCAGCAGCTGCGCTACCTGTGGGAAGTACTTTGCCGCTCCCATGTGGTGGATACCGAAATCGTCTGCCAGATCACGGCGGCCAACTCTCTGATGGTGAAGACCGACATGCAGCGGATCCTCAAGCAGAGTAATGTGACGGCTCAGAATGCGGCGCAAAAGCTCAGCATTGATGTCGGTGCTCACATCAAGACCAAGCGATCCGTGGAGGCTCAGGAAAAGCTCTATGAAGGGGCAGTGCCGGTGCGTATTGGCATTGTTTTCCTGGTGCATCGCCGATCGCTACCGGAACTCGATGAAGCTTGCTCGGCCCTCTCGGACTGCTTCCAGCTCCCGGCCAAAGTGATTCGAGAAACAGAAATCACCTGGCAGCTCTGGCTCCAGACCCTGCCGATCGCCTGGGACAAACTGCTGGGTAGTCCTTTTAAGCGGCAGCTCACCTACCTGACCCATGAAGCGCCAGGCCTAATTCCTCTGACCCAAACTCGCCCCGGCAGTCCCAGCGGCTTTGAGCTGATTGCCGATGAGGGAGGCTCTCCGGTGCGGATTGATTTTGTCAGTGAGCACCGCAATCTGGCGGTCTTTGGTACGACCCGGTCGGGTAAGTCGGTGTTGGTGAGTGGGATGCTGACCCAGTTCTTGGCGGAGGGCTACCCGATTGTCTGTTTGGACTATCCCAAACCCGATGGCACTTCGACCTTCTCGGACTATGCCGGATTTCTGAAGCCCCGAGCGGCTTACTTCGATATTGGCCGGGAGAGCAACAACCTGCTGGAGCAGCCTGACCTGAGACATCTGTCTGCTGAACAGCAGCGGGAGCGCTTTGAGGACTACAAATCGTTCTTGGAAAGTGCGCTGGTGACGATGGTGCTGCCCTCGGCCCAGGAGGATCCGCTGCTGGAGCAGACAGTGAGGTCGCTCGTCGGACGCGCATTGACTAACTTCTTCAAGGACGAAGACATCCAGCAGCGCTATGCCGCTGCCCTGGAGGGGGGCTTTGGCTCTGCCGCCTGGCAGCAAACGCCGACGCTGCGAGACTTGCTGAGCTTTTGCACGCCTGAAAAGTTGGAGCTAGAAGAGGTGGGCGTCGGGCTGATTCGCAATGCTCAATCTCAGATTCAGCTCCAGCTGGAATATTGGCTGGATTCGCGGGTGGGGAAGGCGATTGGGCGGCCCAGTTCGTTTCCCACCAATGCCCAACTGCTGGTGTTTGCCCTGAGGAACCTCTCCAATGAAAATGAAGCGGCGATTTTGTCCCTAAGTGCCTATTCCGCCGCGCTCAGGCGGGCGTTGGAATCGCCCAAGTCCATCTTCTTTATTGATGAGTCGCCGATTCTCTTCGCCTACCCTACCATCTCCAGACTGATTGGGCGGCTCTGCGCCAACGGTGCTAAAGCCGGGATTCGAGTGTTTCTCTCGGGGCAAGACCCGGATACCATCATGAACTCCGTGGCGGGGCAGCAGATTATGCAGAACATGAATACCCGGCTGATCGGGCAGATTCAGCCGCTGGCGATTGAATCGTTTGTGCGGCTGCTGCATTATGAGCGCACGATCATTGCCCGCAACGCCACAGAGAGCTTTTTTCCGAAGCGATCCGAACTGTACTCCAACTGGCTGCTAGATAGTGACGGGCTCTATAGAACCCATTTGAGATCTCTACGTAGCGGTTGCAAGCCGCTTGAGCATTAGCCGAACGAAGCATAGATTCAGCTGGGTGGTGGCATTGGCCAAGGTTCTCTCAAAGTTCTTGACCAAGCTCTTGCAGCGTTCCATCCAAGCATTGGAACGCTCCACAACCCAGCGGGCTACCACGGGCACAAATCCCGTCTGACCTGCCGCCGTTTTTTCTGCTTTGGACGGCTTCGGCGACCGCTCGAACTTAATCTTTCGCATAATCTGCGGATAGACCGTTTCGAGGGCCTGTCGCAACGCGTCCGGATGATAGCCGTGGTCTACCAGGATCGTTATTTTGGGGATATTGACGGGCTTTGAGCGAAAGTAGTCGATATTTTGCGTCAGCAATTGAATCAACCCAGCGTCATCGGACAGGTTCGCCGGGGTGCAGAGGGTAAAAAAGGGAAATCCAAGGGTATCGACGGCTAGATGGCGCTTGATGCCATTCGTCGCTTTGTAGAAGCAGAAGCCTTTGGCGTCCACACTGGCGTTACAGGTATTTTTGACGGCTTGGGAGTCAATGATAATTAATCTGGTCCATTTGGGCTTTTTTTTACCTGGGTGCGCACCTGCTCATGCAAAACCGTCGTCAGTTTCTCAATCGTGCCCGCCTCTCGCCACTGCTTGTAGTGCCAGTAAACGGTTGAATAAGGAGGCAGATCTTTGGGCAAGTCTTCCCAATTGCAGCCGTTCTTAAGGCGATAGAGTATCCCATCAATCAGGGCTCGATAGCTCCAACTCAGGGGACGAGTCTTGTGTTTCGGGGGCAAGACCTCAGGCAACAGAGGCTCAAGGATGTCCCATTCCGCATCGGTCAGACTACTCGAATAGGCCATGGTTACTGGTATAGACGTCACCTCAATTTTCGCCTAATCGCTAAAAGATCTCAAATGGGCTCTATACCTACTGCCGCTACTATCCGAGTCCGGTGCAGTTGGCGACGGTGGCGAATAACCCGGATGAGCAAGCGGCGCGATCCAGGGTGCTGGCTCAGTATGGTGGTAACTCGCTGCTGGGTATCGCCAAGTTTGCGGAGCAATATGTGGCGGCGATTCGCGGTGGCTCTAGCTTAGAGGCGATCGGTCAATCTGAAATGTCTTTATCTACCACGGCTCAACCCCAGGAGGGTTTGCACCATGTCTACTGATGTACTTCGTTCCCCAACTCGCCGGACGTGGAAGCGATTCTCTTTCAGAGAGGCTTCGCCAACGCTGCTAACCCTCGCCTTATCCCTAGGCAGTGCTGGAATCCTGATGGCTCCGGCCCAGGCGTTCGATATCTTGCAGCCCTTCAAAAGCATTGTGGATCAGTACGTCCAGATTTTTGAGGGCTATTACACCCACACGGTGAATGATGTTTTGGGCAGCGTGCTGGGCGATGTGTTGGGCGGCAACACCGGAGAGTTGGGTATCCCCGACCCGCCGGGAGACTGGCAGGAGGTGGGCCAGGTGATTGGAGGTGCTGGTACGGGGGATGTGGCGGGGCAGGCCTCGGGGGAGTCGCAGCGGCTGGATAATTTCAACGCCAACCCGGTGGTCTTGCAGCAGTCGTTGGCCAATGCCACCGATCGCGAAAGTGCTCGCAGTATGGCGACTTCGGTATTGGGAACGGAGGGGCAAACGGCGATGAAGCAGGAGATGGATGCCGCAGAGCAGGCGTTGAGTGCCATTACTGATAAGTCTCAGGAAGCCCAGTCGTTGGATGTGACGCAAGACGTGATGAAAAATTTGACGGATATGGTGGGCCATCAGAGTCAGCTGGAGTCGGGCAGCTAGGGAGCATCCCACTTTCGCGAAAACAGTGTCAGGGGGAGAATAGAGGGGTAGCTCAGGGACGACTCACCATGACCCCCGAAGACCAAAAGCGATTGGAAGCTTGTACAGCAGAGATTGCCGAGATTTTGTACCGCAATAGCAACCGAGACAGGCTCGATAGTCTGGAAAGCATTGAGCAAACCGTGCGACAGCAGATGCTGGAGGAGGTCAGCCCTCGAGTCGCCGTTTTTTTGTCAACCAGCAAGCCTACCCGGCCCGAGGCCGGGTTCGCCGACTGGCGGCCCTCAAAGATTCACCGATTAAGGTGGGAACTGTGACAATCTGCGGCACCGTCAATGGCGATGACCCCAAGTACAGCAGCGATGCGATCGCCGCAGAATACTGGAAGCTCCATACTGCTGAACATGCTGACTATGAAGTGGTCTACTAGGG
>NZ_JH976537.1:5715177-5788479 GCF_000309385.1 Nodosilinea nodulosa PCC 7104 | reverse complement strand
TGGTTCAGGAGCCGTTGAGTCGGCTGTCAAACAGATTGGGCGACGTCTCCAAATCTCGGGTGCCCGCTGGAATACGGCCTCCGTCAATGCAATGTTGAGTCTGCGCTGTGCCTACCTCAATGGTCAACTCGCAAGTTGACTATTTTGTCGAAAGTGGGATGCTCCCGGCAGCTATGAGCAGTTGATGCAGCTACGGCAGCAGTCGGCGACGGCGAATGTAATTGGGGCGAATATCTCGGAGGCACTGGATGAGGGGAATCGATCCAAACATGCGGAGGCGATGGCGGGGGCGCAGCAGGTTGTGCAGGCGGCAGCGAATGTGTATTTGCCGGGAGGATAAACGTAACCGTTCAGAGGGGGTACGGATTTAGTGGATTTCAGCCGTCGCTAAGACCACAGATTGGCAAAAATCAGGCTCAACTAGGCCCAGTCAAGCTATTTCAAGGACTGAAACCCTCATTCTCTCGTGCCCCCCTGAACGCTTACGGATAAACTAAGTGGCAATTGGGGGAAGGCTCCGTAAGTGGGGGCAAAGACTGTGAGTAGGCATTTTCCCTTGAGGCTATCGACTAAGCCAGCGGTATTAACAGCGGCCACCAGCTGCTAAATGAACTTGCGCTTATGGCAATATCCGGAATGTCAGCGATGGAAGTTACCTTGGTTGTTTAGCAGTTAACAAGGATATCTGATCTGTCACAAATGAGCAGCTAACAATTAGGAGTATGACAGCCTGATGGTGGAGTTCGAGGTAGATTCGGTGCGTAAGAATTCGATTCGGTCGGCATGTCCGCTAGCCGCTTCAGACAACCGTGCCGAATAAGGCACCGACTGCTGCCGTTAGCCCCATGGCGATCGCACCCCAAAAGACAATCCGAAACGCCGATGTCATAACCGGAGCTCCACCCGCTCGCGCTGCCAGCACACCCAGCACCGTCAAAAAGATAATCGAGCTGCCAAACACCACGGGTACCAGTCTTAGTTCTGGCGCGATCAGCACCGTGAGCAAGGGCAGTGCGGCACCTGCGGCAAAGGCACCCGCCGAGGCAAAGGCCGCCTGCACGGGTCGTGCCGTCAGATGCTCAGAGATCCCCAGTTCATCGCGGGCGTGGGCTCCCAGGGCATCGTGGGCCATCAACTGCTGGGCAACCTGGGCGGCCAACGCCGGGTCAAGCCCCCGCGCCTCGTAGATAGCCGCCAGTTCATCCCGCTCGAAAGGCTCGTCGCGATCGAGTTCTTTCCGCTCCCGAGCCAGGTCAGCTTTCTCGGTATCGGCCTGGGAACTGACCGAGACATATTCCCCGGCGGCCATGGACATGGCCCCGGCTACCAGGCCCGCTACCCCCGCCACCAAGACTTCGCCATGGGCCGGATTCGCCGCCGCCACGCCAACTATCAGGCTGGCGGTGGATACGATGCCGTCATTTGCGCCCAACACAGCAGCTCGTAGCCAGCCGATGCGTCCGGTGCGGTGTCGTTCTTGATGCTTTTTGGCCATAGATTTACCGTGATAGTTCATCGACCGATTATCAGCCCGCACAAACCCGTTCTTGGCGTGAAAGGTTTGCTTTTCCCAACACGGTGATCAGAATGATGGCTACCCCACAATTCAGAAGGACATCCGCGATAGGAGACACTCCAGAGATAAAAGCTCCAAATATGTTCAGAGAACCATGAAATAGCGCCACCAGCAAAATACTGCCTTGAGTGCTGTTGTAAATCCAGGTGTAGATAAAAGCATTGGTGACGATCAGGATGAACCATAGGAAAGGATATTCAGCCATGGGATTGCCGATCAAAAAGACAATCGGCAAATGCCAAAAAGCCCACAATGTGCCCACAATCAGAGTCGCGATAAAAGCACTATGACGCTTTTGCAATTGTGGCAAGGCGAAACCTCGCCACCCGATTTCTTCGCAGGTAGTAGCAAAAAAATTCACTGCGAAGCCGAGGACAACATAGGGAGATAGATCGACAGGTTGGGTTGGAACGGTTGCTGAAAGGCCGAGTAATTCGGTAATGCTTTTTGCCGTAATCAGCAGCATTAAAGCACCCAGCAGGGCTACGATGTACCAGACTAGGCCAACCCGCCATTGGAGAAGTCCCTTGAGCAAATTTTGAACCCCTGTCTTACCATCTGCTGTGCGTGTCACAATGACCGCCGCAAGAGCAGGACCGACAGCATAAAAAATGGAAAGAAGCTGAACATAGGGGCTGTCAAAGGGGGCAATACCATGCGATCCTAAGGCGGCTGACACCATGCCCAACCATGAGATCCCAAAGGCTAAAATATAGAACCAAGTTATGGGATGTTTCTTCATTGCGAATAAACCTGGTTGAGTACGGTGATTTTGAACACGGCTAACCATTACCGATAGATGGCCTCATCAATCGTGGCGCGAAAAAACTCGCCCTCTGACTCAAATCGCTCAGTGCCGAAATACCACCCCACTCGCAGTTGAGTCGGAATCGTGTAGCCGCAGAATGTGCCTTCTGCTTCGACAATGGCCCCGAAGTCTACATAACGGTGTTCCGCACCGTCTGGGTTGCCCCAGCGCGGCAGTTTCGCAGCTTTTAGCTGCCCTGTCTGGTCAATGGTTAGGTCGAGTTCGGCCTGTTCACCCTGGGCCATAAAACTGGCATGGAGGTGCGATGCTTCAGTGCTGCTCCAGATCACGTCACCCAGACAAAACGCCGATGGCAACAGCATTAACTCAGCGTGGAAGCGGCCCGCCGTCGATCGCGTAATATCAGCACCCGTGCCAGTCATCACCGGAAATAGCCCCAACAGCTTCCACTGCATTGCCCCAACGCCGTCGATCATCCGATCTGATCCCACAATCGGTAAGCGGTTCATCCAGGCGGTGGCACTCCAGATAAAGCCGCGCTGCCAGCAGACGACTTGCTCTGCGGTGAAAGGATTCCAGGTCTTGAGCTTGATTTCCCCGTGCATTTTGAGGCGGACGGCTGAAGCGATCGCTGTTCCAGGTGCGATCGCATGTTCCAGATACCGTCTGGCGGCTTCTGGCAGATGAGCAAAGTCATCAGGGCTAAAGGTTCGCTCTTGAGGTGTGGCCGACTCCCATAGGGCATCGAGGGAAAGCGGTTTAGTTTTCATGGCTCTTGTCTATTGCTCCTCTCTTAATTGCTGCTAGCCGTTAATCGAGCGGACTGTTTTAGCAAGCTAATCATAGAAACTAAGGCGATTACGCCAGGGGCCGCCAGCCATAGCCAGAAACCTAACAAGAATTGGCTCAGGGCAAGTTCAGAAACACCACCACTATCCGCCGGCAAGTTGAACCAAAAGGCTGAAAATGTGCCGCTAAAACCAATCAGAATGGCGGCTAGGCTAGCGATCGCTGAAAACCGATAGCGTTGCATCATCAACGTGATGCAACCCAGCCAATAGAGTGGATTAGCGAACCAACCAATCGCGGGAATTTGCAGAAAAAGTAGTCCAATCATGCCAAAGAAAGTCAGTTCGATCCCCTTCATGGCATAAACGTCATTCGGATCAGAGAGGCCCCCACCAGAAGCGTCGATGGGAACGACATTAAACAAAAGGCAAGGCAGCGCCAGTGCCACGCCGTATAGGGAGAGGGATAATCCCAGAAATAGAATTTTGTCTTTCATAAGCTACCTTCCTAACCCGATGGATGAGGATTTTCTGAAAACGTTTTCTTGAGGAGCAGGTAGAGTCCAACGTTATTCCCCAAAACATCATGTCTAGGGGTTCGGGGCATGGGCAAACCACTGGTTCAACCGCTTTAACCCCCGGCTGACATAGACCGGCTGGGCGTGGTTAAACACGCCATAGGCCCGCTGCTTCACCCAGTCGGCAATTAAGAACCAGGCCAGCCCGTAGGCCCAGACCACCCCAGCCAAACCCCAGCCCAGGGGGGGCATAAACAGGCCATACACGGCAATTAGCGTCGCCAGAACTTGGGTGCCCAGTACCGCCATCAGCAACATGCGGGCTGGTTTGATCGACCAGAAGGGGCCTTTGGTGCGGGTGACGAAGATGGTGAGATGTCCGGCGATGGAGAGTTTCAGGTAAATCAGGGTTTGCAGGGTGTCGCGATCGAGGCGAAATACCTGCTCGCCCAGATACAGCATGCCAAAGGAGCTGGCCACGCCCACGATTCCCAGAATGGTGGCCAGCCCGAGCACTACCGGCATGTTCCAGGTTTCGGGACGCTGGGCGGGGCGGGTGCGATCGTAGGCAATGGAGATAATCGCCCCGTCATTCAGCAGCGCCAGCAGCACAATCATGATGGCGGTGACGGGGTAGAAGTTGTAGACCAAAATCGACAGGGTCATGAACAGCAGCACCCGGATGGTTTCGGTGATGCGGTAGATAGCGTAGTTGTTCATGCGCTGAAAGATGCGGCGGCTTTCTTGAATCGCTTCCACAATTACGCCCAGGCCGGGGCTGAGCAAGACAATATCGGCGGCGGCGCGGGCGGCATCGGTGGCTCCCGACACGGCAATGCCCGCGTCGGCTTTTTTCAAGGCCGGGGCATCGTTGACGCCATCCCCGGCCATGCCCACCAGGTGGCCTCGCTGCTGCAAAACTTCGACGATACGGTACTTGTGCTCTGGAAAGACCTGGGCGAACCCGGCAGCGGCCTCGATCGCGGCAGAGACCCGTCCCGCTTCGTGGGGGGCGACGGTTTCCATCAAACTGGCATCTAGAATGTCGCCCTGGAGTCCGAGCTGGTGGGCGGTTTCGCGGGCGATCGCCTGCTGGTCGCCGGTCAGCATTTTGAGATTGACCCCGAGTTTGCGCACCTCCTGAATCATCAGCTGGGAGTCGCTGCGGGGTGGGTCAAACAGGGGCAGCACTCCCAAGAACTGCCAGTTGCCTGACTCGTCTGTGCGCGCCACCCCCAGGGAGCGAAAGCCGCGCTGGGCAAACTGGGCGATCGCCTCATCCACCTGGGGCTGCACCTGCTCGACATTGCTAGAGAGCGCCAGAATTACCTGGGGCGCGCCTTTGGTGACGGTGAAGCGATCGCGATTTGTGGTTTCAACCGTGGCTTCCGTGCGTTTGCCCACCGGGTCAAAAGGCTGAAAGTGGACGATTCGGTAGCTTTCCAAGGATTGCTCCGGCTTTAGCCCCGTCATGATCGCCAGATCAATCGGGTCGCTGTCTTCATCCCGCGAGGCCAGCGCCGCATTTAGAATCAGGTCTTCGGGAGTAGTATCGCCCACACAAAAAGGCTCCCCTAGGGTGAGCTGGTTGAGGGTGAGGGTGCCGGTTTTGTCGGAACAGAGAATGTCGATACCTGCCATCTCTTCGATCGCCGCCAGCCGACTAACGATCGCATCCTTTTTCGCCAGCCGCTGCGCCCCCACCGCCATGGTCACCGAGAGGATCGTGGGCATGGCCACCGGAATCGAGGCCACCGTCAGCACCAGCACAAATCGCAGGGTAGTGAGCCACGGGTCGCCCCGAAACAGCGCCACCATAAACACCACGACCACCAGCACCAGGGCGATGACGATCAGGTAGTCACCGATTTTTAGCACCGCCCGCTGAAAGTGGCTGACGGTTTGGGCTGAGGCGACCAGGCGAGCAGTGTTGCCCATGTAGGTGCGCCCCCCCGTGGCGTAGACAATGCCATCCAGTTCCCCCTGCTTCAAAATCGAGCTGGAGTAGAGCACGTCGCCCACCTGGCACTCCACCGGCAGCGATTCTCCGGTCAGGGCCGACTGATCCACCTGCACCGGGTCCCCCGCCAAAAACCGCACATCGGCGGGCACAATATCTCCCAGCCGCAGGCGAATGACGTCTCCCGCCACCAGTTCGCGAGCAGGCACCGTTGTCCAGCTGCCGTCGCGCTTCACCCTTGCCTGGAGGGCGAGCTTGGCCTGGAGGGCGGCGATCGCATTGCCTGCCTGAAATTCTTCCCAAAACCCCACGACCCCGTTGGCGACCAGCAGGGCCAAAATCAGGCCAAAATCGACCCAGTCGCCCACCAGCGCCGAGAGGATGACCGCTGCCTCAATCATCCAGGCGATCGGCCCCCAAAAGTGGGAGAGGAACTGCTTCAGGGGGCTGACGGTGGTTTCTGGCAGCTGGTTGTGACCGTCTTGGGCGAGTCGCCGCTCGGCTTCGGACTGGTTCAGTCCCTGGTCAGAGGTCTGCAATTGCTGTTGCAGGTCGGGTAGCGAAAGGTGCGCCAGCGTTTCGGGCGCGGCGGAGACGGTCATGCAATCGCCTCTCCTGCATTTTTCCAACCGGCAAAACTGGGCGGAAAGCCTTGGACCTGCTCATAGCCCAACAGGTGCAATGTCATTACGCCCATGGCCGATCGATAGCCGGTAGAGCAGTACAACACTACGGGGCAATTGCGGGCGATCTGATCCAGATTCTGAGTCAAGGTTCGTAGGGGAATATTGATCGCATTGGGGATATGCCCGGACCGATATTCAGAAGGTTCTCGCACATCCACCAGCAGAACTTGAGGATTCTTTAATCGGGTTTTTAACCCTTCGACATTGGCGATCGTGTAGTAGCCTGCTGGCATTGAGGTGAGAAAGCGATCGACCCCTGTCGCCAAATCCATGGTTTCCCCAGGGATTATTGGCATCCCTACTTGGGAGATGGGTCTAGCTCCTGTGAGATTGGCAGCCAAGAGTGGGGCTTGACCCGGGCCAACTAAAAGGCAAAAACACACTACAAATCCCAGCAATAGTGGCTGAATTGTCTTCATTAAACCCATACATATCTCCTAAATTATTAGTAAAAATTGAGCCGCTTTAAGCTATCTGCTTCATGGAAGAAAACTAGAAAAGTGATTGCAATGGCGAGTCACTATTTAGCCTCGTCAACCATCTGAATTGACGTTTCCTCAACCTCCTGGGCGACTTGAGCTAACCCGACATCCTGGGACAGCGATGCCAGCATTGGTGCGGGCTTGATCAGGCCGATTTTGGTGGTTCCTTTCTCCGTAAATACGGAAATCCGACAGGGTAATGCCATATTGAGACGCATATCAGCAGCCAAAACCTTGGCCGCCTGCCCTGGATTGCAGACTTCAAAAATCTTGCACTCTTCCTCAAACGCAATCCCCTTACTGCGCAGGGTGCTGCCCAGGTCGTGGATATAAAGCACCCCAAAGCCATGGTGGGCAACGGCTGTTTCCAGGTCGGTTACGGCCTGGCTGAATGTTTTCTGAGTCTCGACAATGTAATACACCAAATCACCTCTTTGTATGTCCGACTCGGTTTTCTGGCCAAAGATTATTGGGCAAAGCGCTGTCGCACCTTGGCGGCGATCTGAGGTTCCGTCAGATTATCCACGGTTTCAACCCCGACCACCTTCGCGCCAATTCGATTTTCTGCCAACCGCTTTTGCAGTTCGTGCTTTGCGGCCCCCGGCCCCATGATCAGAATCGAGTCGGCATCCCGAATCTGCCCAATTACCTCGTCGTAGTAGGTATTGAGTTCTGCCGTCAGCGTCCTCTGACGACTGTCATCGGCGGGGACTTGAAGCGCTTCATAAGGCCCTTTCAGGGGGGAATCGCTAGACCGTCGCAGTTGCTTTTCGACATCTGACAGGATCTCGCTGATCGCTTCCCCGTTCTCCGTAACGGTCACGATCGTAGCTTTCCGATGGTCAATCCAGAGTCCTAATTGCTTGCTCATGGCGATCTCCTATTTTCGAAAATGCTAGTCAAGGGTGAATGTTAAATTTCATCTAAGGTGAGACCCGTGGTTTATCACTGGGAAAATCACAGGAGTTAATCTAGTTCAAGTCTGGTGGAGAGCATTGACCGCTCAAGGCTCACTGGCTGCTCAGTCCGTCGGTGGTGCGTCCAGCCATCTCAGTAGGATGGATGCGATAGAGCGCCATCACCTCGGCGCGACCCCAGGCATCGACCCAGGTGCGATTGATGGCGGGGGAAAGGGTGGGATTTTGAGGTTTGACCAGTTTTTCCATGACGCGATCGATCTCGGCTTGCTCAGTGATATGTTCGGCTCGCCCCATAACCGTGACGCTGCGCCAGTGCTCTAAATCGTTGATATCTTCCACTTGCAAACAGACTTCGGAATTTGCATCCATATATTGAGTCTTGAGGCCAATGGTGGTGAAGATATAGAGGTCTGGTTCGTCGAAATAGTAGTGCATGGGTACGACGTAGGGATGCCCTTCAAAGCAGCAGCCGAGGTGCCCGTGCCCGACTTTTTTCAAGAGCTTGTGGATCTCTTGGGTACTCATGAGATCAATATCTAACATGGTGGTTCTCCATAATTAAGGATGCGAGGTGTTGTCAGGCATGACGCGATCGCGTTAGGGGCGGGTCAGTGCGATGGTCTTCTTGGTGCGCCTGCCGTCCGAGGGTGTGGTCGATTAGACGGGCCAGTTTACCGGTAGCCCCGTCTAGGGCATCGTCCAGGGTGGCGGCTTGATCAGTGACGGCGATGGGCTGACGGCCTTCAAGGCGGGCTTCAATCATGCAGCGCAGGCTGTCATTGCCGTCCTGCTGCTCGCTGTTCTGGTTACTCAGGTGCACATCAATATGGGTGATACGATCGCTGACTTGGCTCAGAGCATCCTCCACAACGCCCCTGATCTGATCAGCCAGGGCCTCGTGACCTTCGATGTTGTGGTCAGTTTGGATTTGGACTTGCATAGTGGTTTCCTCTTGTCAGTGGGATGGGCTCAAGCCTGGTTATGCGATTCATCTCATCCGTTACCGAAACGCCTTAACCACCGCGTCAAGTTTCACCTTGATAGATTGGTCATGGTGCAAGATGGGTGGAATCTCTCGATCGATGCCCAGCAGTTGGTAGACGGCCATTTGGGCCACCCGGATGGAATACTCCACCGTGAAAACCACATCCTCAGGGATTTCGACAAACTGGCTGACGAAGGCCAGGTTTTTGGAGTTTTTGGGCACGGGCAGCGGGCGATCGCCCTCGGCACGCGGCATAAACATACTGGTGATGTAGGGCATCCGGCAGGGAATACAGATGGCCGAGGCGACGGTCTCCCGATCGAAATTGAGATGGCCGCATAGCTCTTGCAGAATTTCGCTGCCGTTGCAATCGGCCATGGCTTTTGGCACGAAGTTGCCAATGCGATCGGGATGCAGAGAATAGCCCCAAAACACCTGTACATCGGCAGGCTGGTCGATGTAGTGGGGTTGATGCGCCAGCACAATCGACAGCAGCCAATTGGAATCTTTGAAGGTCACCAAACCGCCAATGCCGGCCTCATTGCCGGAGAAGGCCTCCATCTGATCAAAGAAAGCGGTGTCCTTGACTGTTACGGTAAAGGACTCCCAAAACGACTCTGGAATACTAGAGTTGAATGCCGCTGGGTTACCGAATTCAGGATGGCCGTAGGCCAGCTTTTCCCAGAGCAACCAGCCGCCACTATCCTCTTTGGTTAACTTTTGGGGCGCACTCGCCATTGACCCAAAGCTGGAGGCATCGGTCATCGACCCGTTTTGAAAGAACACCAAATCGTCATCGCCGATCGCTGTGGTCTCTGTCGTGCCGTCGCGCCGATGGTGAATGCCGGTGACGACGATCTTGCCCTGGTCAGTCTTTAGTTCAAAGTCGGTCACGGTGCAGTCAACGACAAAATTCACCCCCTGCCCCTTCAGCCAGCTCACCATCGGTCGCACCAATGAATCAAATTGGTTGTAGACCGTGCGCTTGACCCCAGCCAGGGTTTCGATGCGGGAAAATTCCATCATGAACCGATGCAGGTAACGGCGGAATTCCACCGCGCTATGCCAGGGTTGAAACGCAAATGTCGTTGACCACATGAACCAAAAGTTGGTTGTGAAGAAGGGCGGCGATAGCCAATCGGTAATGCGGCTGGTGCCCAGTTTGGCTTCGTCGGCCTCGGTGAGTTTGAGGAGTTCAAGCCGATCCTGCATCGAAAAACCCATCGACTCGACATCCAGCTTGGCGCGATGGCGATCGACGAGCCGCGCCCTAGCGTGGGACTGGTGGAGCTGATTGAAGGCGATCGTCTCCTCAAAGACCGTCTGGTCAGGAGCACTGAGGGACGGGATCGATTTGAACAAATCCCAGGTGCATTCATAGTTGTCGGTGGTCAGCATCCGCCCGCCGCGCATGGTGTAACCCTGCGTGGGGCTGCCGTTACCATCCAGACTGCCGCCCAAGACTGGCATCGCCTCGTAGATGGTGATATTGCGGCCTGGAATATGGCCATCGCGAATCAGGAAGGCGGCGGCGGCTAGGGAGCCAATCCCACCCCCCACCATGTAAGCCTTGGGAGCGGCACCGTTGGCAGTGCTGGGTTTTGCCGAGGGGGGAGTCGATAATTGCTGTGTCATAGCTGCCTTTTGTGAGTGAACGGGATCATTGACTGCTTGCCAAACTTCTCAAGCAGGTTTTCTCGACGAGGATTTAACTCCTTTTCGGGGTTGGCTTAGTCCCTTCAACTGCTCAAACCAAATGAGACAAATTAACCCACCGATCAAACAAATGGCTAGGTCAATCGGATGTAGGAATGCGAAACTAAACAACCGACGCAACACGGGGACGTAAAGCACCATCGCCAGAAAAGATAGCCCTCCACCCATCACCCACCACAGAGCAGTATTGGGGGATTTTAGGATGCTTAAGCTGAGGCGAGAGCTTGAACTTTCACTCAAAATGAGGCCTAAGTTGGCCAAAATTAATGTCGTAAACGTGAGCGCACGGGCATCGAGTTCACCCTGGCCGCGGTAGAGCGAGGCAACAAAAATAACGAGGGCGATCGCCAAGATGCCGCCGCCTTTTAACAGGGCTAGGTTCACCGTCTTTCGCCCAAATAAAGGTTCCTTGGCCGGGCGGGGTGGACGCTGCATTACGGTGGGATCGGCGGGTTCGGCTTCGAGGACGATCGAGCAGGCAGGATCAATAATTAAATGGAGAAAGGCCACGTGAACGGGCAGTAAAACTAAGGGCAGCTTAAACAACACCGGGATCAACGACATCCCCGCGATGGGAATGTGAATCGCCAGCAAATAGACCATGGCTTTGCGGAGGTTATCGAAGATTCGTCGGCCTAGCTTGACGGCCTGCACGATCGACGAAAAATCATCATCCAACAGCACCAAGGCCGCCGCCTCACGGGCCACATCGGTACCGCGCTGGCCCATGGCGATGCCGATTTGAGCCGCCTTCAGGGCCGGGGCATCATTCACCCCGTCTCCGGTCATGGCGACGACTTCACCCTTCGCTTTTAGGGCATTTACCAACCGCAATTTCTGTTCGGGAACGGCTCGGGCAAAGATATTG
This sequence comes from Nodosilinea nodulosa PCC 7104, assembly GCF_000309385.1. Taxonomy (GTDB): domain Bacteria; phylum Cyanobacteriota; class Cyanobacteriia; order Phormidesmidales; family Phormidesmidaceae; genus Nodosilinea; species Nodosilinea nodulosa. The sequence continues at coordinate 5,777,211 of NZ_JH976537.1, read as the reverse complement.
GTGCTTTGAATCCGCTGCTGGAGTTCAGCCTCATCCATCGCGTCTAGTTCCGCTCCGGTCATGATGGCACCCATCTGCATCAGGCCAATTTGGCGGGCAATGGTTTGAGCCGTGCCGGGATAGTCTCCCGTAATCATCACCACGCGAATGCCTGCGGTGTAGCATTCTTGAATCGCTGCCGCCACGGTTGGGCGCACGGGGTCTGACAGGCCGACTAAGCCGAGAAATTGAAAGGGAAAGTCGTGCTGCTGGTCGGGCAAATGCTGGGGATTGAGGGAGGGGTGGGGCGGCAAGGAGGGCGGCGGTGTATCCAGCGGCGCTTTGGCCACCCCTAACACCCGCAACCCTTGCTCGGCCATTTGGCTCACTTGAAGGGCCAGCCGTTGCTGCTGGGCGGGCGTAAAATGGCAGAGGTCGGCGATCGCCTCAGGGGCACCTTTGGCCGCAATTTCATACTGTTTACCATCCGCTGACTGCCAGACGTGGGACATGGCCAATAGCTGCGGCGACAATGGATATTCTCGCAATAGCTGCCAATCGTTGTGGATATGTTCGGTATCGGCAAGATAGCGATCGCCCAGCTGGTTGAAGGCCTTTTCCATCGGGTCAAAGGGATCGCGCTGACTCGCCAGAATGCAAAATTCGACTAACTCATGCACCGCTTCGGGCAGGGGCGCTTGGGCCTGCGAACCCAAGTCATAGGGGTAGGCGTTGGCTAAAGCGGGGTCTGATGGGTCATAGGCCAAGAGCTGTTGCACCGCCATTTGGTTCAGGGTCAGAGTTCCGGTTTTATCCACACACAGAACGGTTGCAGACCCCAGGGTTTCGACGGCAGAGGCGCGACGGGCTAAGACCTGGCGCTGGGAAATTCGCCAGGCCCCTAGGGCTAAAAAGATGGTCACCACCACCGGAAACTCATTCGGCAAGATGGCCATCGCCAAGGTAATGCCGGCCAGAATGCCCTGGAGCCAATGGCCTTGGGTCAGGCCATAAATCACCACAATCGCCACACACAGCGATAGGGCGATGCCTAGCAAACGGTTTACCAACCGAGTCATTTCCTGCTGCAGGGGGGTGGCTTCGAGCTTCACGCCTTGCAGGGCTTTGCCGATCGTGCCCATCTCGGTTTGAGCCCCGATCGCCCGCACCTGGGCGATGCCCTGCCCCTGGACCACCAGCGTGCCGGAATAGACAAAGGGCAAATCATCGCCCCCCGGACGCGCCATCTTGCCGTGCTGAGCGTCGATGTCAGCGGCAACTTTGCGCACCGGGACAGATTCTCCGGTTAATAACGATTCGTCGGTGGACAGATTGGAGCAGGACAGCACGATCGCATCCGCAGGCACGCGATCGCCCTCCGCCAGGACTAAAACATCGCCCCGCACCACCTCTCGCCCGGTAATCCGCTGGCGCTGTCCATCCCGAATTACCAGGGCACGGGGACTGGAGAGATTGCGCAAGGCTTCCATGGCATGTTCGGTCTTGCCTTCCTGGTAGAGGCTAATGCCCATAATGAAGAAGACAAACCCTAGCAAAATCAGGGCTTCTTGCAGGTCGCCTAAAACCCAATAAATGATGCCGCCGCCAACCAGCAAGAGAAAGATGGGATCTTGGGCAATATCCCAGGCGATCACAAAAAGATTGCGCGATCGCGCCGAGGGGAGTTCGTTGTAGCCCTCTTGCTTGAGTCGAGCGCTTGCCTCTTGCTCAGATAGGCCAGCTTCTGTATTAGCTGTATTAAATTGAACTCCAAAGCCATGATTCACAACGGCTACCTCCATAGTTCAAGTCTCTATCAGTCCAGTGGCACTAATTGAAAGGCTTGACTTGATCAGCCAGGGCCTCGTGACCTTCAATGGTGTGGTCAGTCAAACCACATCCTCAGGGATTTCGACAAACTGGCTGACGAAGGCAAGGCCCAGTTTAATCGCGGCTTACTGCTCTGTAATTCCCGCAGCGGCTTCGGCATCAAGTCTGGCAGCGATCGCGGCTAGGGTTGATGTTTCGGCTTCCTCCATCGCCGCCACTGCCAAGAAGGTCACGGTAGCCGCGTAGTCTTCAGCTTTATCGGCCCGATGCTTGAGTTTCTCGGTTTCGCGATTGGCTTTCCAGTCTTCAATATTCGACATCACCTCAGATTCTTTTTCTGCCAACTGGGTGCTGAGCTTGGCCCGGTAATCGTCAATTTCTTGTTTCCGGACGTCCAGATTTGTTTTGGCTTTGTCGAGGGCCGCTTGAATCTCTGCTTGCGTTTTTTTCGGTAAAGATTGGATATTTTTCTTCAGCGATTTCGCCCGAGCTTCAACCGCTTCTAAATTGTCGTGAAGTTGCTGGGTAAAGTTATCAATGGCAGTGCTCACGGGGATTCCTCTTGTGGGTTAAATCGATCCAAGTAGCGGACTTGTTTGCCTTGTTTTAGGTCACTACAGATGTTTTTCCCCGCAGCGGTTGGGCTGGCAGCGTTGTCCCGGAACTCCATTGCCAGTTGCGAATTTCTGGCAAGTCCTGACCGTGCTGGTGGATGTATTGCCTGTGGTGGATGAGCTTGGCCTGCATCGCCTGCTTCAGGTCAGCCCCTTGAGCCCCTAAATGGGGCAGGCGATCGATCGCATCTATAACCAAATGAAAGCGATCGAGGTCGTTCAGCACCGTCATGTCAAAGGGCGTAGTGATGGTGCCCTCTTCTTTGTAGCCCCGCACGTGGATGTTGCCGTGGTTGGTGCGGCGGTAGCTCAGCCGATGGATTAGCCACGGGTAGGCGTGGAAGGCGAAGATGACGGGGCGATCCTGGGTGAACAGCTGGTCGAAATCGCGATCGCTGAGTCCGTGGGGATGCTCGCGTTCCGGTTGCAGCCGCATCAGGTCAACGACATTGACCACGCGGATTTTCAAGTTGGGCAAATGCTCCCGCAAAATCGAAACGGCGGCCAGGGTCTCCAGGGTGGGCACATCGCCACAGCAGGCCATCACCACATCGGGTTGAGCACCGCCGTCGCTGCTGGCCCAGTCCCAAATGCCAATGCCTGCGGCGCAGTGTTTGACGGCTTCCGCCATCGTTAGCCATTGGGGCGCTTGGTACTTGCCCGCAATCACCACATTGACGTAGTGGCGGCTGCGCAAACAGTGATCCCACACCGACAGCAGGCAGTTGGCATCGGGCGGCAGGTAGACGCGCACTACGGAGGCTTTTTTATTCACCACATGATCGATAAACCCTGGGTCTTGGTGGGTGAAGCCGTTGTGCATTTGCTGCCAGACGTGGGAGGCCAGCAGATAGTTTAATGATGCGATCGGGCGTCGCCACGGTAGCCCTGCCGTCACCTTCAGCCACTTGGCGTGCTGGTTGAACATTGAGTCGATGATGTGGATGAACGCCTCGTAGCAGTTGAACAGGCCGTGCCGCCCCGTGAGCAGATAGCCCTCCAGCCAGCCCTCGCACTGGTGCTCGCTCAGCATCTCCATGACGCGACCATCGGCGGACAGAAACTCATCGTTAGCCTGGGTTTGGGCATCCCACTGGCGGTTGGTGACTTCAAACACCGATCCCAAACGGTTGGAGAGGGTTTCGTCGGGGCCAAAAATTCTGAAATTACGCTGCTCCCGGTTGAGCTGAACCACATCGCGCAGGAATACACCCAGTTCGTGGGCATCGGCAGCCTGCACCGAGCCGGGGGCCGGGACATCCACCGCGTAATCCCGAAAATCGGGCATGACCAGATCGCGCAGCAGCAGGCCCCCGTTGGCGTGGGGGTTGGCTCCCATGCGGCGATCGCCCGTTGGTGCCAGTTCTGCCAGCTCCGGTTTCAGTCGCCCCGATTCATCGAAAAGTTCCTCCGGTCGGTAGCTGCGCAGCCAGGCTTCTAACTGCGTCAGATGTTCGGGATGCGTCCGTGGATCGGAGAGCGGCACCTGATGCGTCCGGAATGTACCCTCGATTTGCACGCCATCCACCCATTTCGGCCCCGTCCAGCCCTTGGGCGACCTGAGCACGATCATCGGCCAGCGGGGGCGCTGGGTGGTACCTAAAATGCGGGCATCGTGCTGGATGCGGTGGATGTCCTTAATGGCGCGATCGAGGGTCGTGGCCATCGCTTCATGCATCAGCGTCGGGTCATCGCCCTCGACGTAATAGGGCGTCCAGCCGTTTCCCCGGAAGAACTGGTCCAGCTCTTCCGGTTCGATCCGCGCCAGCACTGTGGGGTTAGCAATCTTGTAGCCGTTGAGATGCAGGATCGGTAGCACCGCGCCATCGGTGACGGGGTTCAGAAACTTGTTGGACTGCCACGCCGTGGCCAGGGGACCGGTTTCCGCCTCGCCATCCCCTACCACACAGGCCACGATCAGGTCAGGGTTATCGAACACTGCGCCGAAAGCGTGGCTGAGGGAATAGCCCAACTCACCACCCTCGTGAATCGAACCGGGGCACTCTGGCGAGGCATGGCTGGGGATGCCGCCGGGAAAGGAAAATTGTTTGAAAAGCTTTTGCAGTCCGGCTTCATCCTGGGTGATATGGGGATAGATCTCGCTGTAGGTGCCCTCTAGATAGGTGTTGGCCACCACCGCCGGGCCGCCGTGGCCGGGGCCAGAGACGTAGATCATGTCGAGGTCGTATTTTTTGATCACCCGGTTGAGGTGGGCGTAGATGAAGTTTTGCCCAGGGGTGGTGCCCCAGTGGCCCAGCAGCATGGGCTTGATGTCGGCCAGGGTGAGCGGACGTTTGAGCAGGGGATTGTCGAATAGATAAATTTGCCCCACCGACAGGTAGTTGGCCGCCCGCCAGTAGGCATCTAGGTTGTGGAGTAGGTCTGGAGCAAGCGTCTGGGGTGTCATGGTCGAGTTCTCATGTTGTTGCCAGCTCTAGAGAAGAACGACACCGATATTGTGGTTTAGGGGCATCGATCCCATGATTAGTGTGTGGGCTGGGGGCTTGATTTCTGGTTTGAGTTGATGGACTACGATACAAACTGTGAGTGAACGATCGCGATCGCAAAATCTTGCGCAAAACCCCGGCAGAACGGCTCTAATAGTGCTTAGGCACATCGCCCCAAGGCGACCCCATAATCTAGGGATAACTGGTGGCATGGGCCAAGGGTCGAAAGACAGTTTGGCTCAGCAGGATTGATACAAAGCGTGAATCATTGAATTGCATGCATGACAACGGCATTGTGTATTGAGCAAACTCGAATGCGAGCGCTGCACATTCAAAGTTGCTCTATGACAGAAGCATTGTGCATAGATGCAGAAGCATGTTGGGCCATTGCCATATTTGGTGTCGTCGGCCCAGAAACGGGAGGCGACCAGCCCGCTATTGCTGGCAAATCCAGAAGCTCAGTCGGGGCGCGAGCGGTTGCGGCATTTGGTGATTGGTTCGCCGGAGGGAGTGTGGGCGACGATTAACCTGCTGCATGTGCTGAACTATGCGGAACAGGCGACCTGGAACCAGTTGATTGCGATACCGGAGTCAGGGATTTTGATTACCCCAGAGCAGGGGGAGGTGTTTAGTTTATTGAGGCGCGATAGACCAGTGGGTTAAACCGTAGGATGGCCAAAGCGAAGCGTGCCCATCGTTGTAGGATACTCAGCCATGATGGGCACGGGCGAAAGCCCTTTGCCTATCCTAAACATGAAGAAATTTGGAGGACTGCCTGACTTAGTAATGGATTGCATCAAGGCTTCGCTGACTTATGCAGCGTGTAAGTTGAACTATCTAATCTTGGGACGACGATCTAGAACCCTTGATTTACAATGGTCAATGAGCTGTTGGGTATGATTACTGTGAAAGGTGCCGAAATCTATGGGTTTCAAGGGGGTACTGCCCATATTCGGCGATTATCCCTAGCTAAGGCAGGACACAAAATGATGAATATTAAAGAAAAATTTAATTAGCCGTATTGCCCACAAGTTTTGCAAGAAACTTAGAGACTATTCATATAGCATATTGGAAACGAGGATTTTGTAATAGTGAAAATCAACAGGAGATTCAATGACTGAACCTATAACAGCTACCGCTATTGCTATTCTGGCTTTCCAAACATTCATAGAGTCAGGCTCTGGAGAGCTTGCAAAAAAGTTCACCGCAGAAGCAATTTCCAAAATGGATATATTGTTAAAGCGGATCTGGACTAAGCTTCGAGGGAGACCTTCTGTTGAGAATGTAAAATCCTCCATCGAAAAGACTAGCAAAATCACACCTGAACAAATAAATCAAATTGCTGCCTATCTTCAGGTCTCAATGGATGAGGATCCTGAGTTTTCTGGCGAGATTCGTGCGCTGGCAAAAGAAATAAATGCTGGAAAAATAATCGATCAGAGTAACATGACGCAAAATAATTTTGACCAGGCTAAAGGATGGCAAACCAAAGTTGAAGGCGGCACCGCATACATTGGTGAAATTCACATTCAAGGCAAAGCTGATTAATCGAGTGCAAAAATGCCAGATCCAGTCGATAAACTGTGTCAAATAATTGCCCAAGAATTGCGCAGCAATAAAAACATAACCACCCATGAACTAATTGATCATGTCAATAAAAAAATATCGCAAGATTCTGAACTGAAAGAGGCTTTAATTTCAGATCAAAGGATTCAGCAAATTAACAGGGATAATAGTGTCAACTTTCAAACACTTTTAGAAGGCGGAACTGCTTACATTGGACCTCATATTCAGCTTCCCGAAAATTTCATTAATGTACTAGAGAATGTCTTTCATGAATTGCTTGAAAATAAGTCAAGCGCCAAAGAAAATCATATCCATCTTCACACCAATAAAGACATTAATAATAATAAAAGTTCATCATGCCTTGCTTCCAGGAGAATTTTATTACTATCGGCTAATCCCCAAAAAACAGAATCATTACATAGGAGAAAAGAAATTGAAGAGATTGAAAATGCCCTCAATAGAGCAACAGTAGCAAGACTAAAAGAAGGCAAGGGAGATCCAGTCTTTGAGCCTCTACTTGATAAGCCATATGTTAAGGCATCCGATCTGTCTCAAGCCTTATCGACGATTGAACCTTATATTATTTATATTTCTGGCCGTGAGGCAGGAATTAGCAACTTAATTTTTGAAAACCGTTCCGAAAACAAAGAAGCCGAAAAATCTAACAAATTGTTGGAAGAGTTATTTCAACTGCTTTCCACAAATACACAGTGCGTCATCCTAAATGGCTGCTATTTAGAAGACCAAGCCATGGCAATCGTTCGCCACATCGATTTTCTAATAGCTATAAGTCAAGATCTTGAAGAAAAAATATCTATCAGTTTTTTAGTCGAATTTTACTACCATCTAGGCTTGGGATTTTCAATCAAGCAAGCATTTCAGGTGAGCCGAAATCGCTTCCTAAGAGAAAATATTGATGAATACCAGCTACCAATTATATTAGAAAAGGAGAAGGAAGCAGAGCGAAGAGAATTAGAGAAAGCATTGGTTGATTGCAACAAAAGAATAGAACAGGAGCCTAATAAATCCGCTTCATGGATTCAAAGAGGAAATATACTCAAACAGCTTGAACGTTTTGCTGAAGCAGATGAAGCTTATGAGAAAGCATCTTTGCTAGATCCTAAAAACTATTTTCCTAGAGAAAAGCAAGGCGATGCACTAGAGAAAGTTGGGAAATATGATCAAGCACTTATTGCATACGACAAAGCACTTGTCCTAGAAGAGAAAAACTATGAAGTTTGGTGGAAAAAAGGAAGGACTCTCGCTAAATCAAAAAATTATAGAGAAGCATTAGAGTCTTACAAGAATGCCCTTGCACTCAAACCACTTCCACCAGATCACTATATTATTAGCAGAGAAATCGGCTTAACTCTGAGCTTATTAGACCAAGATCGAGAAAGTATAGCTTATTACAAAATGACATTACGGACGGAACCAAAATGCCGGGCAGCAAGCTACGAGAAAAAAAGGATTTATAAAAAAATATATTCAAAGAAACAATAGCCTAACCAAAATAAGCTATTATTGCTCAATAGATGTCTGCATATAAAGTATCAATTTCCATTGACTAATTGCGATGGTGTATTTCAATGATAGCTTTATGCCCCAGGTTTCGCTGTAGTAGATCCTATGGTAATCTCATGGGTTCTTACGACGCTTGGGCACAAGACGAAGATAGCTTTTGCAGACATCTTTCTTATTCTTATCACTCTTTAATATCTATACATTCTCTACGCAGAAGATAGAATGTTGACGGAAACAGAAATCAATTCAAGCTTAATCCTTCTTGAAGACTGTGAGAAGCTTAAGAAAAAGTTTCTAAGTCTAAAGGATCCAAGAGATGTAGCAGCTCTTTTAGATGTTACGTATGATAGATTGATTTATCATATTTATAGAGTGCCTGATAGCGAGAAGTATTTAGAGTTCAAAGTGCCAAAAAAATCTGGCCAAATGAGAAAGATTTCAGCACCTTCTACTGCTCTAAAGATTATTCAGAGAAAACTTAGCCAGGTTTTGTATAGTGTTTATGACCCTAAGGCTCCTGTGCATGGGTTTGTCCCAAGCCGAAGCATATTAACAAATGCAAGACCACATTTGCGAAAACGGTTTGTTTTAAATATTGACTTAAAGGACTTTTTTGATAGTATCCACTTTGGTCGAGTGAGAGGAATTTTTATGGCCCCTCCTTATAATTTGCCTGCCGATGTCTCAAGAGTTTTAGCTCAAATTTGTTGTTTCTCGAGGAAGTTGCCTCAAGGTGCTCCAACATCCCCTGTAGTTTCCAATATGATTTGTGCTCGGCTAGATAGTCAACTCCGATTACTAGCGAAAGAGAATCACTGTACTTTTACACGATATGCTGATGATATTACTTTCTCAACAACACTGCCTGTCTTTCCTAAAAGGTTGGCATATATAGATTCTGATGTAAAAGAAGACGAGGAAAAAACTGTATTGGGCAGCAGCTTAGTTTCAATTGTTCGAGAAAATGGATTCGAAATTAATTGGAAAAAAGTTCGCTTGCAGCATAAAAGCCATCACCAGGAAGTGACAGGTATAACTGTAAACCAGTTCCCCAATGTAAAGCGTGACTTTGTAAGAAAGATTAGCATGATGCTGCATATTTGGGATAAATATGGCCTGGATTCTGCTCGAAAAAGACATGCTGAATTGCTTTCTAAATCACTGGAAATACCTGAAGAAGAAGTCACTGATTTTAGGGAAATGCTCAGAGGGAAAATCAACTTTCTCGGAATGGTCAGAGGCAAAAATGACTCTATCTATGTGAAATACTTGAACTGGTATTGTAATCTTTCAGCTCGAGAAAGAAGGATGTAGGGCGAGTACTTTTATAAGCGAGCCACTGGTTTAACCATGAGACGACAGTCTAAAGATTCATTCGCAGCTTCAGCGCATAGGGTGCATTGTCGGCTTGCAGAATATTAGCGATCGCTATCTCCCCGCCTCAGCCACAACGCACCATCTTACTATTCAGACGCCCGCGTCACCCTCAGCTGCTTCTGCTGAATAAACTCAGCAAAATCCTTAACCTCCTCTAGCAGCACTTCCGGCATCTCCTCAATCAGCATCAGCAACTGCGCCCGCACCCCCACACTCTCCTCAGCCGGTTTCACCAGCTGTAGCTGATGTGGGTAAACCGTCTCCACCCCAAGGGTCTCCACAAACGCTTCCGGGTCTTCTCGGTTAGAGGGTTCAAAATTCCCCTCCGCGTCGTACTTCACCCAGCCTCCAAAGCACTCCACCAGGTAAGCTTCGCCCTGATGCAGCACCTCCACAATTGAACCCAGCGTTCCGGCAGGTGCTTTGGCCTCATTGTCCAGCGCGATATCTTCTTTTAGCCGCACCGTGTCAAATAGGTTAAGCGTCATCACTGCCTCCGCTTTCGATCAGGAAATGCGGTTACACATCGAGCTACCCGTTAGCGACTGCCCACTCTGCTGTTCTTAGTTATGCTTGAGAGTACAGCATCCTGCGAGGTATCTTGTGTCGCTCCAAGATCTCAAACGCCAGGCTACCCAGTTCCCCGCCAGCAAACGCCTTGAACTGGTTTGCGGCTCAGTTCACCAGCAAATATATCAAGGTAAACTCGTCGCCATCACCGAAAACCTCGAACGCCTCGAATGGTTCGGCCTCGTTATCTCCGACACCCGCGATTGCCTCACCACCTGGCATCACGCCGACTCGGCCAAGGCGGCATAATCTATGACCATCCGTTTTGAAATTGCGACTCCCCTCGGCTTTAGCGTTAGAACCACCGATGCCTACTGGCAAAAGCTCATCATCAAGCATCCCGATATCGCCAGTCTCGAAGACCTTGTGCAGCAAGCCCTACAAAACCCCGATGAAATCCGTCAAAGCAGCCGCGATCACAACATCTTGCTGTTTTATTGCCTGCGTAAGCCCCAGCGTTGGGCCGTTGCCGTTGCTCGACGCTTAAATGGGGAAGGGTTCCTAATCACGGCTTATCAAACCGATGCCATTAAAGAAGGAGTAGTGCTGTGGCTCAAGTAAAAGTCTTCTACGAACCAGAGATGGAATTGCTAACAGTCTTTTGGCAAAGCCCACGCCCTAATCAACTCTGCACAGAATTGGGTGATGGGGTCATTCTCATTAAAGACCCCGACAGCGGCGAACCAATTGGCATGGAACTGCTATCCTACCGTCCTGGAGATGCCCGATTCGATTCCGTCAGCGTTGAAATCGGGGCAGCTCAGTCGGCAGCATAACGGCTGGGCCTTTGGCCTAATTTAGCGTCACGCTGCGCGATCGCACACCCTGCCACCCTCAACTCTGCAAGGCTTTTACCTGTGCCCGCAGTTGAGCAATTTCCTGGGCCATATCTAAAACCATTGCCGCGCCCACCAGGTTAAGCCCCAAGTCGCGACGCAGTCGCCGGATCTGGGCGATCCGGGCAATTTCTCGGGCATGCAGCATTGTGCCCACCGGCTCGATTAGCCCTACCTGCACAAACTGCTCAATCACCGTGATAGACGTTTCCGTCACCAAAGCCGCGTACTCAAACGTATACAGGCGATCGCCTTCGGCAGAAAGCACCGTAGTAGACAGGCCAAACTCGGTCATAGGGTTACCTCCTCAAGGGCAGAACGGGGGTCAAAAGTGCTGGCGGCGCGGATTTTCTCATAGCAGTCCTGCTCGATCTGACTTAATTCCTGGGGCGAGACCATCTGAAGTTTGACCATCAGGTCGGTGCGGTTGCCCTGGGGTAATTTCCAGCCCTTACCCCGCAGCCGCAGCGACTGCCCACACCGCACCCCTTTAGGCACCGTCATCGTCACCGGGCCATCGGGCGTCGGCACTTGCACCTGAGCCCCTAAGACCGCTTCATCAGGGCGGATCGGCACGTCGCAGACCAGGTGATCACCGGCAAAGCGAAAAAATGGGTGGGGAAACAGTTCGATCGTGAGGTACAGATCGCCCCGCTGCTGAGAAAACGGGCTGGGCCGACCTTTGCCCTTCAGCCGAATCCGGCTGCCCCCTTTAGCCCCGGCAGGGATGCGGACATTGATAGTCTCATCGTCTAGCTGCAACCGTTTTTGCACCCCATGAAAGGCTTCTGAAAAAGACAGGGCGATCGCCGCTTCGGTATCGGGGGCGGGGGCCTGACTGCGAAAGTCGGCAAACGGGTCCGACGCCGAGGTGCGGTAATGGGTGCCTCTGGCCCGGCCTCTGCCGCCGGGACTATTCAGCAAATCGTTGATAAAGTCTTCAAAGCTGTTGTACTGGCCAAAGGGGCTGTCCTGCTCATCACCAAAGCCCGCCGTCGGGGCTCCCCGGCCCTGAGTCGCCGCTTCTCCGGCAAATCCTTGCTTCCAGTGCTTGCCAAACTGGTCATATTTTTCGCGGGTCTGTGGGTCCGACAACACCTCGTTGGCTTCGTTGAGGACTTTGAACTTTTCCTCAGCGGTGGCATCGCCGGGGTTCACATCCGGGTGATATTTGCGGGCCAGTTTACGATAGGCTTGCTTGATTTCTTCCGCCGTGGCCGTTTTGCTGACGCCCAAAATGGCGTAGTAGTCTTTGAAGTCGGTGGCGGTGGACATAGCGGCAGACTCTCCTTTCAGTGGGGCTTTTGCCGAATCAACACCTTCTCTAGCTCGATCGCCCCAAACACGATGCCACTCAAGGCCACGCTAAGGGCCAGATCGATCGCCGATAGGGCGGTGGTTTGGAACACGGTTTGCAGAAATGGGACATAGACCACCGCCATTTGCAGGCCAAAGGTCAGCACCACGGCTCCTAAGAGGGGGCGGTTGGACAGCAGGCCAATGCGAACAAGAGAATCGCGATCGGAACGCATAGCCTCCGCCATACCCATGCGGGATAGGGCCAGAGTGGTGAATACCATCGTCTGCCAGGCGGCCTGCCCCGTAGACCAGTAGCGATAGGCGATCGCCAGCAGCACCAGTCCCAGCAAAAGCCCGATCCAGGCAATGCCGCGACCCACACCCCGATCAAAAATGCTCTCATCCGGGTGCCGGGGCGGGCGGCGCATGACTTTTCGTTCTGCGGGTTCTACGCTCAGGGCCAGGGCCAAGAGGCCATCTGCCAGCAGATTGATCCACAAAATTTGCAGCGGAATCAGGGGCAGCGGCAGCCCCAAAAAGGGTGCCAGCAGAATCACCCAAAGTTCCCCGGCATTACCCGTCAGAGTGTACTTGATGAACTTGCGAATGTTGTCATAGATGACGCGGCCTTCTTTGGTCGCCGCGACAATGGTGGCAAAATTATCGTCGAGCAGCATCATGTCGGCGGCTTCTTTGGCCACGTCGGTGCCCGTAATCCCCATGGCGATGCCAATATCCGCCTGCTTCAGGGCGGGGGCGTCGTTCACCCCGTCCCCGGTCATGGCCACAATGTGGCCTCGCTGTTGCAGGGCTTTGACGATGTCCAGTTTGTTTTGGGGCGAAACGCGGGCATAGACCGAAATTTCTTCCACCCGATCGCCCAAGGCGGCCTCGGACAGCTCCGACAGCGCGTTGCCCGTCAGCATCGGGTCGTTGGGGACAATGCCTAGTTCACGGGCGATCGCCTGGGCCGTAAGGTGATGATCCCCCGTGATCATGACGGGCCGAATGCCCGCATCCTGGCACATCAGCACCGCTTCTTTGACTTCGGCCCGCACCGGGTCAATCATGCCCACCATGCCGATGAAAATCAGGTTTTTCTCCAGCACGTCTCCATCGGCATCAGAGGATGCCGTATCCAGAGTGCGAAAGGCAATGCCTAAGACGCGCAGGCCATTGCCGGCCAGTTGGTCATTGTTGTCGATAATTTTTTGTCGCCATTGCTCATCCATCGGGACGACTCGTTCATGCACCCAAATCTGCGTGGAGACCTCCAGCAGACTGTCTACGCTGCCTTTGGTAAACGCAATACTCGCGTCTTGATGGGACGGCGAGCACTCCGCCATCACCTGTTTCAGCGGCACTGACAGGGGCACCGTGGCGGCTGAGAGCCTATGCACCGTGGTCATCCGTTTCCGCACAGCGTCAAAGGGTTGTTCGGCCACCCGAGGCAAGGCTTGCTCTAGGGTCGCCTTCCATAACCCCAGCCGGGCCGCCGCCATTACCAGGGCTCCTTCCGTCGGATCGCCCACGATATGAAACTGATGGGGCCGATCCGCATCTGCTTCCAAGATCGCATCATTGCAGAGGGTGGCCCCCGTCAGCAGCCATGCCAGTTCGGGCTGGGCCTGGAGTTGACCCGCCAGATCGTCGTAGGTGTCGCCGGAGCGCGACTGCGGTGGAGTTAAATCCAGCCGGTGCCCTTCTACCGCCAGCAATGTCGCGGTCATCCGGTTCTCGGTTAGGGTGCCGGTTTTATCGGAACAAATCACCGTCACCGAGCCCAGGGTTTCTACCGCTGGGAGTTTACGGATCAGGGCGTGCTGCTTCAGCATCCGCTGGGCTCCCAAAGCCAGGGAAATGGTGACCACGGCGGGTAAGCCCTCAGGCACGGCGGCCACGGCCAAACTCACGGCGGTGAGGAACATGAACCCCAGTTCTTCCCCCCGCAGCAGCCCCAGCCCAAAGATGATGGCGACCAGAACTAAGGTAATAAGGGCCAGTTTGACCCCAAGTTGGTCAAGCCGCTGCTGCAGCGGGGTCGGCTTCGGCTTGACGGTTTGAATGGCGGTGGCAATGTGGCCTAGCTCGGTGTGGTTGCCGGTCTCGGTGACGACGGCCAGCCCCCGCCCGTAGGTAATCGTGGTGCCCATGTAGGCCATGGTGTGGCGATCGCCCAGGGGCAGATCGGCCTGGTCGCCCTTCGACCCGTCATGCGCTCCGCCATCAGGCGACCGCCGTTGCGCCGTCTTGTTCGTAGGCTCCGATTCTCCCGTTAGCGAGGCTTCCTGAATTCGCAGGTTAGAGGTCTCTAGCAGCCGGTAGTCGGCGGATACCAGATTGCCCGTTTCCAGCAGCACAATGTCACCGGGCACCAGCAGCCGAGCCGAGATCTCCTGGACGCGTTCGTCGCGACGCACCTTCACGGTGGACACCGCCAGCTTTTTCAGGGCTGCGATCGCCTTTCCGGCCTGGTACTCTTGTCGCACGCCCAAAATGGCGTTAAAGGCCACAATGGCTAAAATTGCCCCGGCATTGATGTAGTCGCCCAGCGCCAGGGAAATCAAGGCCGCTACGATCAACACCACCACCATGACGGCGGTTAACTGCTTCCACAGAATCTTCCAGAGGCTTTCCCCCGGCTGCTCGGTTAACTCATTGAAGCCATATTTTTTTAGCCGGAGCGCCACTTCCACCTGGCTGAGACCGCGATCGGCATTCGTGTCGAGTTGCTGTAAGACCTCGGCTGAGTCAAGTTGATGCCAGGTGCCCATGCTTTAAATCTCAATCCAAATACTGCCGTCTTGCAGACGGGTGGGGAACATCGACAGCGCTTTCTTTTGCGAGTCTGAGGAAAGCTCGTCTTGAGCAGGCGCTTTAACCCAGTTCAGTCCGACCTCCAGTGTTGACTTTGTCGTGATTGCCCGTTTACCGCACCAGCCCCAAATCCAACAGCTCTTTGGCAGACGCCAGCACGTCAATACCGACAAAGAAAATCTGACTCGCCGGGTTTAGCAAAAACCGCCACGCCAGGTTAATGCCTACCCGGTTGCCAAACCAAGGGGTTTGCACTTTTCCGGTTATTTTAATTTGGGTGAAGCCTGCATCTGCGAGTTCAGAAATCCCCTGCTCTGGCAATAGCTTCAGGCCATAGCATTCGTTGCGCATATAGATGAGAATGGCTTCTCGACCCACAACTGGCTCCTGGAAAGGGGGCTTTAGGGCACCCTCTTCAGCAAATAAAGCCACTGCCGCCTCAAAGTCAAAGGCATTCATACAGTCCACATAGCTGAGGACGGTTTGATTATTGATGCCCCGGATACTAATGTGGGTGCGCGGGGCCGCCTCTTTGGGAGGAATCACCGGATCTTTAACCGTGGGCATTGCCCCCGTGGAGGCATACCCCATGTTGACAACCAGATCCTGAAGGACGGTGAGCTGTTGCCCTCCTTCGATGCGGCGGAGCGCTTCAAGCGCCTCGGATGCCTGAGGTGACAGTTTATAACCCTCTGGAATAGGAGCCACGATGCCCTGCTGCATCCATTCGCTGAGCTGATACCAGAATCCCAGCTTGACGTTCGTGCCGAAGGCGGCATAGGTATGGCAAATGGGAGTATCGGCACGGTTGACCAGGTCGCACATGACCTGGGTTTGCTCTAAGGCGGGCATCTGCTTGATTTGGGCCAAAATATTGTCTGCAAACATCATGTTGACGACATCCATGGCCGCCGGGGTGATGGTAATACCCATTTCGGTATATGCAAACCAAAGTAAAGCGAGCTGGTCTTCGGCGCTAAGTTGGTTGCAGGCTTGTACGACGAGTGGAACCGCATCAGCCACTTGGGTATCAGGAAAAATAGAGCGGGCTGAATCTAGTGTAAATGTCATGGTCAAAGCCTCCTTAAAGACTTGAACGACAATTTGAAAGACTGAGCGTGGGCGCGATGGTCGAAGACCAGCCCAGAAGGGCTATCGCGGGGGCACTAGTCCTTTCCTCTGAGGGAATGTCCAGGGTAGACGTGGCGCTATTTCACTCCTTACCATCGCGTTGAAAGGTCGTTATTTTAACGCTCTAGGTTTATCAACTATTTTGAAAACCGATGGTTTGATTCTCGGTTTGAATTGTTCGTTTACGATATGAACCGTAATCAAAACGACGACGATGGCCTTATAGTCGAGGAGTTTGTTGATGATTTGTTAACGGCAATTGATCCAGAAGCCAAAGACTTAAAATCAAAGTATCTAGATTAAACGCTGATGAAAAAGGAGATCAATACATGAAAATATTTACGCTGCTTGCTCTGTTAATTGCGATAGTGGCTGGTGTCTTTGCCCTGCAAAACTCAACCCCTGTGTTTGTACAGTTCATGGGTTGGCAAGCTCAGGCATCTATGGCGCTGATTCTATTGATCACCTTTTCCTTGGGAGTGCTGTTTGGCGTCCTGATTTCGCTCCCAGCGATGATTCGGCGCATGGGAAAAATTTCTCACTTCAGATCCCAGATCGATCAGTTGGCCTACGATCTTGACGTCGCTAACCGTCAACTGTCTCAGGCCAGCGCCTCGCCAATGGACCCGCATGTTGAGCAACGGCCCCATTCACTAGAGCATCCCACCACAGCCTAATCCCAAATCCGAACCGCGTAACCCCGATTCAGCAAAGACCGAACCGTAGGAGCAAACGCCGTTTGCCCTACCTAATTAGGGCGTAGCTTTAAGACCGGACATGTTGATAAAACACATGCTTAACGGTTTCAGCACTGAGAATATAGAGGCCGACAATAGCGGCCAGCACCAGCAGGAACTCAATCGGCAGGGCTTGAAACCCCAGCAGGTCTGCTAGTGGGGTGTAGGGAAGCAAGACAGTAATTACGGCGATCGCGATCGTGGCCGCCAGCAAATATTTGCCGGGCTTGCTGGTTAAAATCGACTGCCGAGTCCGAATTACCAGCACAATCAGCGAAGCCGAAATCACCGATTCCACAAACCACCCGGTTCTAAATTGGGCCGTATCGGCATGGAGCAGCAGCAGCAACGCTCCAAAGGTGAGGTAGTCAAACACAGAACTGAGTAGCCCAAACACCAGCATAAAGTTGCGGATAAACCCGATATTCATGCGGCGGGGCTGGCTGACCATGGCCTGATCGACGCGATCGGTGGCGATCGTCATTTCGGGAAAATCGGTAAGCAGGTTCGTCAGCAGAATTTGGCTGGGCAGCAGAGGCAAGAAGGGCAGCACCAGAGAAATGCCCGCCATACTAAACATATTGCCGAAATTCGCGCTCGTCGCCATAAACACGTATTTGAGCGTGTTGGCAAAGGTCACCCGCCCTTCTTTTACCCCTTCAACCAAAACATCCAGGTCTTTTTGCATCAGCACAATATCGGCGGCCTCCTTGGCCACATCGACGGCGCTCTCCACAGAAATCCCCACGTCGGCGGCATGGAGGGCCGAGGCATCGTTAATGCCATCCCCCAGGTAGCCCACCACGTTCCCCGCTTTTTTCAAGGCCAGAATAATCCGCTCTTTTTGGTTGGGCTCCACCTCGGCAAAGACATTCGTTTGTCCCACCCGGTGCATCAGCGCTTCATCACTGAGCTGGCGCAGGTCTTCCCCGGTCAAAACCATGGGTTTTGGCAACCCCACCTGTTGAATGATACTGAGCGCCACCGCCCGACTGTCTCCGGTGATCATTTTGGTGGTAATGCCGAGTTGTCCTAACGCCTTGAGGGTGCCTGCAATGCCAGCTTTGGGCGGGTCAAACAGGGCCAGATAGCCTAAAAACGTCATACCGTTTTCGTCGTCCCGACTAAAGGAATCGGCGCTGAAGTCGCGGTAGGCCACGCCCAAAACCCGAAACCCTTCACCGCCCAGGTCTTCTGCCCGCTGTTCAATCTGGCTTCGCCGATCAGCCAGGTCAATGATCTTGCCCTCGCCCGTTTCCACCGTTGAGCACACAGCCAAAATCGGCTTAAGCGCACCCTTGGTAATGATCAGGCGATTATCACCATGGGCAACCAGAATGCTGAGCCGTTTGCGGTTGAAGTCGTAGGGCACCTCATCTAGCTTCTGATAGCCCGCGATGTCAAAGGTCTGGTAAGCCCGAATGGCGGCATCAATCGGGTTAACAAAGCCAGATTCACAGGCGGCATTCAAATAGGCGTGGAACAGAACCCGCTCGCTCTCGTTACCGTCTATATCCACGGCTCCGTGAATTTCCACCTCTCCTTCGGTCAGCGTGCCAGTTTTATCGGTGCAGAACACGTTCATGCTGCCAAAGTTTTCGATCGCAGGCAGCCGCTTCACAATCACCTGCTTTTTCGCCATCTGCTTGGCCCCCCGCGCCAAATTGACGCTGACGATCGCAGGCAGCAGCTGCGGCGTCAGCCCGACGGCCAGGGCCAGGGAGAACAAAAACGAATCCAGCACGGGCCGCTGCAAGTAGACGTTGGCGACAAAAATCAGCACCACCAAGATCAGCGTCACTTCCATCAAGAAGTAGCCAAACTTGCTCAGGCCCGTTTCAAACTCCGTTTCCGGCGGTCTGAGCTTAAGCCGTTCTGAGACCTGGCCAAATTGAGTCTGCTGGCCGGTCTGCACCACAATGGCCTTCCCGGTGCCGCTGATCACGCTGGTGCCCATGTACAGAGTGTTGGTGCGCTGGCTGAGGCCGGTTTCGGCAGGCAGCACCCCCCTCAACTTGTCCGCCGGGTAGGTTTCTCCGGTGAGGGCGGCTTCATTCACCGACAGATTGTTAGATTCCAGCACCAGGCAGTCGCCGGGAATGCTGTCCCCCGCCGCCAGCACCGCAATATCCCCCGGCACCACCGCGTCATGGGGAATGGCTTGGACCTGGCCATCTCTCAAAACGGTGGCTTTCACCTGCACCAACGCCAGCAGTTTGGCGACGGCATCGGCGGCCCCCCGCTCTTGCCAGAACCCTAGCAGTCCGCTGAGCAGCACGATCACCAGAATAATCACGGCATCGAGAGCATCCCCTAGAAAACTGGAGAGCACCGCCGCCGCCATCAAGATCAAAATAATTGGACTCTTAAACTGGTTCAGCAACAACACCAGCGCGCGCGCCTGCCGCTTCGGCTTCAGGCTGGTGGCCCCAGATTGGCTCAGCCGCTGCTGGGCTGCCTGGGAACTTAACCCCTGAGGGCTACTCTTGAGCTGATCCAGGGTCTGTTCGGTGGTCAGATCCCAAAAAGTTGAAAGGTCTTGAGGCACAGGGTTAGCTCCCAAGGTCTAGGGTTCGGTTTGGTGGCGCGCGATGGTCGAAGACCAGTTCCCTAGGACGATCGCGCACTTGAACCTGGCGATCGCGCTTAAACCGGGCGTTTGCTAGGTCTGCGCCGCATATGCCACCACATAGAGATGCCTGTGAATAGGAGCACCAGCAGACCAATGGCATTAAAGAAGGGATAGATTACGTCTAAATTCAGTCGGCCAAAATTTCCTTTATGCCAATCTAATAGCCAACCAAAGACATCCCCTTTGCCCACCAGATCTGCGATTTGATAAAGTGTTCCTGTGATTAGGGTTAGCAGCAAAGGCAAAACCATAATCGGGGCTAGTATGCGATGCAGATGGCGAATGTCTTGAAAATACTGACTCCGTTTTTTGGACGTTGACATAAAATCTCCTGCTTGTAATATCTGTGATTTGCTGTAGCCTACTCATTCAGTTCAAGAGGCCATCCATGATTTAGGTTGATAGTCCTGCTGTCTGTTCTACTGCATTTTCAGGATTTGCTCTGTGGGATTCATGCACAATATAGACAGAGCAAGGGGCATTGTGCAGGGTAAAATTGCTCACGCTGCCGAAGAAAAGCTCTGCTGCCGCTGAACGTCCCCGCCGGCCCAAGACGATCAGATCGGCATTCCATGCAGCGGCAAATTCATTAATGGCCATTTCTGGATTGCCAAAGCAGTGAATACAATCGGTAGTAACCCCCTCAGAGACTGCTTTTTTGACCAACGCCCCAAAGCGATCGGGTTCTAAGGCTTCAAATTGCCCTACGTAGCAAAATGGATCGATGCCGTCTCCGCTGAGGAAGGGTTCGAGGCTTTCTAAATAGGCCGGCAAGTCTTCGTTAACTTCGTCAGAGTCGGTTACATAGAGTATCCCTAAATGAGCCCCTGTAGCTTTTGCCAGCATCAGAGCGTGGTCGAAAATAGTGCTACTTGCGTCCAGGTTAATGGTGGCTACCACAATCTTATTTAGCATGCAATTTACTCCGTTTTTAAACAGCTATATCAACAAAAAAGAGCTATGAATAACTTCGCCAAGCAACTCCAAAATGGGTGATACTTCTCAAATGATAATTCCTCGTGAGTAAATAGGTCTGATTATCTATAAGATAAGTCGCATTTCGACTCTGCTTAATGCTCGATCCGTTGCTGGGCAGAGGGTTGAGCGGAGTCTAAACCTGGAAACTGAAGCTGGGTTTAAGTTGGCCTTCCTATTTAGCATTAAGCTTTTTGCTCGCCCGCCTCAGCCAAAGATCTTACTGCGAAAAAATCAGCACACTATAGGGGCCGATGGAAATTGACCCATGCCAGGGTAGTCCGTCGTAGGAGCCTGGTGCTGCGATCGCATCGGTGCTGAAATGGTTGCTAAAGTCGTCGTTATAGCCGCGCCAATCGCTGTTGAATCGGAGCTTCCAGGTGCCTGCTGCCGGGAAGCCGATGGTGTAGTTATCCTGGGCTGCGTGGAAGAAGTTAGCGACTACCACCACGTCATCCCCGGTGCCCCCCTGATCCCAGCGGTGAAAAGCGATCACCTTGCGATCGTCGTGCAGGTGGTAGACCTGAATGGATTGCCCGCAGAGGCCACGGGTAAAGCCGTCCCGGCTAAGCCGCAACTGAATCAGGTCGTGGTACAGTCGCACAATGCCGTGAAATTCATCGTCTTGATCCCAATCGACGGGCACTGTGTCGCGAAACCAGCCCCCCTCCAGAAATTCTTGTCCCTGAAACAGCATGGGGATGCCCGGAGCAGTGAAGACCATCGCCGCCGCCAGGGTCGATCGCTTTTGGGCATACCAGCCCTTGGGGTCGTTCAGGCTAATCTCCTGGGGTAAGCGAGCATGGCCGTTGGCAACGGCATCGTGGGATTCGCTATAGATCACCCGCTCGAAGGCGTCATCGTTATAGCGATAGCCGATGGCGTCGCGGATGGCCGTTAGGGAACGTTGCTCATCGTCTGAGGCAATCACCGCCTGACGAATGGGGTGGACAAAGTTGGCATCCCACTGGGTGCTGAATCCGGCCCCGCCCGCACCCACATCCTTAGTGAGCCAGTTGTTGTTGCGCAGGTCTTCGGCGATGGTAATTCGACCGGGGAATTTTCGCGCAACGAGGTCGTTGATGGCTTGGAGCAGGCTCCAGCCCTCCGGCAGATCCCAGTCATTAGAACCATTGACCGTGCGAATGTAGAGTGTGGAGTCGAATCGGAGGCCGTCAACGTGATACTCCTGCAGCCACATATAGGCGTTATCGAGAATGTATTGACGCACTTCGCCCCGGCCATAGTCGGGGCGAGTTTCGCCCCACGGTGTTGTGGCCCGGTCGTCGTTGTAGAAATAGATGCCGCCGTGATCGTTCTCACTCCAGCCATCAAACTGCCAGAGGTCGAGATCGCTGGGGCCGAAGTGGTTATAAACCACGTCCAAAATCACCGCGATACCGGCCTGATGGGCACGTTTGACGAACTGCTTGAACGCCAGTGGGCCGCCGTAGGCCATCTCTACGGAGAAAATATGGGCGGGGTTATAGCCCCAGGAGCGATCGCCCGCAAACTCGCCCACCGGCATAATCTGAATGGCATTGACCCCCAGTTTTTGCAAATGTTCTAGCCGTG
Source organism: Nodosilinea nodulosa PCC 7104 (assembly GCF_000309385.1). Taxonomy (GTDB): domain Bacteria; phylum Cyanobacteriota; class Cyanobacteriia; order Phormidesmidales; family Phormidesmidaceae; genus Nodosilinea; species Nodosilinea nodulosa. The sequence goes on along the minus strand of NZ_JH976537.1, from coordinate 5,755,302 downwards.
CGGTCACCGAAGAAAACTGGCCAGGATTGTTGAGGTCAGTCTGGTCGTTAAAGGTGCCGATATGGAGTTCGTAAATGACTAGTTGATTCCATGGCGCAATCTGAAAATCATCCCCCTGCCAATCAAAATTCAGATTGTGGACAATCGCATTGCCCACCGAGTTGGTCACCTCGCGAGCATAGGGATCAATGCGCTTGAACTCTCCCTGGGGCGTAGACAGTAGAAACCGATACTGGTCGCCTGCCCGAGCCTCAGCTACGTTGGCATACCAGTAGCCATTTTCCTCAGCCTGCATGGGATGACGGGTGCTGTCCCAGTCGTTAAAGCAGCCAATCACCGATACTTGCTGCGCATAAGGAGCCCACACCCGAAACGCTACTCCCTGGGAGTGCAGCATCGAACCCATACCCTTGATATTGGTCGTAACGCCCACGATTACGTCCTCATAGCGGACAAATCAACCGTAATGCCTAGGCGAGGGCGAACCCAGCCAGAGTTTTTAACTAACCGAAAAAGAAACCCATACCAAACTGCCACAAAAAGAATGGCTCCAATTCCTAGCAAAATATATTTTTGCTGCTGCCGTGGGGAAGGGTAGGTCGTCGGATAGACCTTTGGCCATAGGGTCTTCTGAAAGATGGCTATTGGTGGTTTATCGTTCATTGATCTGAAAAAATCTGCACTCAGAGCGAGTTGTCCGATCCCCGTCTGGAAAAGGCGAGTGAATTTCTAGATAGGATTCTGGGAATGTCTCAAACAAAACTCGTTCCGCTGGAAATACAACGCGCTCAAAATGAAGTTTTGCCTCATCCATAACTCGCACAATCTGAATGTCCGTTGTGCTATTTATGTAGTAGCAAAGGATGGGCAACAGGCTCTGTCGTAGAGTTTGATCTGACGACTTAGAACTTAACAGAGAAAGGAGGTAGGCCATATTTCAGAAGGGCGACGCTGGCACAGATGATTACTCAAAAATGTCTCACTCACCTGTCTAAGTGAAGGTATGATTTGTTTTATAATGTAGTTATTTTTTACATTCCTGCGGTGAACTTCACTCAGGTTACCTATATTCAAAGGGTTGTTCCTGCCAACTTGCCGCCTGAGCCTTTTCTGATGACGGTTCCCGATAACTTAAGCGAACTGGCCGTCGCTATGGCTAGGCACCTCTATAGAATGCGTTTTGGCAACAGCCTGCTGCTTAGTTTGGGTTATGTGTTTCATGACCCAGTCTTTGATGTTGGCTTTTTGGGGCTTTTTCAACGGATTAACTAAATTCCAAACTTCGTCAACCAAGCAATCGATATCAATTGGCTTAAGTAGATGGTTTTCAACCATTGCTAACAGATTATAGATGAAATTGGCTGAGTAATAAGCTGAAACAGTTAGAATCGGGGTTGGGATTACCCGTCTTCGATCTAGATCAACAGTCTTTATTCTCTGAATCAGTGTCAGGATGTCTTCATTGCAGAATCTCGTTTCGCAGATCAAAATATCGGGGATGAAGCATTCTAAATGAGTCAAGGCGTCGGCAATTGACTCCATGCTCGCTACCTGAGCGCCGTAGGTTTCAAACAAAAATGCGTATAGGTCTCGACTGTCGGTATCATTGTCAACAACCAGAATCTGAACATCCTTGAATAGGTCAGTTTTGGGAAGAATCTGACTTTTATAAGACATCTTGATGACTCCGCTGAAATAGATGATTCAGGTGGAAGAACCACTAGGCAGTACAGCCGGCTAAGCGATAAAAACGACGCCATCTCCCAGTAAGGGCATGGCTTGATAACAGCGGCTGCAGCGCCAGTACACCTGGTTCGATCGCACGTGACGCAGCAAGGTGTATGAGCAGCAGGGACAGAGATGCCTAACCCCTACAGATTGCTTTTGAGCGATCGCGCTGCGGCAACCATAAGCTGTTTCGAGCGCAGAGACAGATGTAGCAAGGTTGATAGTCATGGAAGTATCCGTTTAAATGTCAGGTTGGGGTAGCCTACCGAAATACCTGAATCAGATAATCGAAATAAGTGCCAACCTCACTGCTGTCTTCGGCTGACAGGAGTGAAGTGGTTGCCGTTTTCATGGCGCGAATGCTTTCGGCTATTCCCGCCATTGGGGTGCCGAGGGAGTTGTACATTTGGCGCACGCCAATCACGCCAATTTCTTCTATGGGGTCGGTGTCTCCGGCGGCGACTCCGTAGCTGACCAGGCGTAGATAATAGTCCATGTCGCGCAGACAGGTGGCGGTCATGTCTTTGCCGTAGGCGTTGCCGCCGGGGGCAACCAAACTAGGATTTTTTTGAAAGAGTTGCATAGCCGCCTGTTTGACGATGCGATCGCGGCCATTGGCCAGGGCCTGCACTAACCTAATCCGCCGGGCACCACTGGCAGCAAAGATTTTGATCTGGTCCACTTCCCCAGGGGTAAGGTAACGGCATTCGGCATCAGCGTTGACAATTAGGGTTTTAACAATGCTCATTTTGTGCCTTTTTGACCTGCTTAATTATGGGCTACTGAGTCTTAGCCTGGGCCGATTTCGGCAGTGATTGAGACTGAGTTAATCCCTTTTACATCCATCGCTAGAGATTCGATTTTGTCAAACTGCTCTTGACTGCGTACGTTTCCGCTAATCGTTGCGACCCCTTCTATAACCTGAACGGTGAGCCGACTACCCGGTAGATTGGTAGCTAGGGTCTCACTCACCTCGCTGGCCAAATTGCCCGGTGTTTGCTGGCCATCGTTGGCCAAAGAGTTACCCGCGCCACCGTCCTGGGATGAGTTGCTGCCGCGATCGCCGTCTGCATTAGCTGAGTCAGCCGAAGTGCTGTAGGCTGTAGCACCTAGCAACAGCAAGCTACCCAGCACCAGGGTAATCACTTTCTTCATAATCAGAACTTTTCTATTTTCGGGTATTAACTCAACGCGGGATATTCTGTCATTAGGTAGACAGAAGCCAGGAGCCAGAAGAACTGTCAATCTTTAATACTCATGTTGGTATCCTTTTGCGAAGTATTTAGACCTACTTAATTGGTAAAGTCAATCGATTTATGGGGCTATTGTTATATACAGAAGTTTTATTTCATGGGTGAATTGGTTGAGGTTAACGGACTAGTTGAAAATGGTGGGTAATTAACTCACCCCATTGAGAATCGCCTGATCCTGCTGACCCAAAATCACGCAAGTCACAGGTCACCCCAGCGCGGCTTGAATGTGCTTAGCCTCTAGCGCCCGAGCGCTGCGGTGTCGCAGATCGTTAGCGGTCTGCCGCACCTAATGCCAAAGCCCTCTTACCTCGGTCTAAAGCTGATTGCCAAAGCTAGTGCTGGTGTTTTGCAGGCGATCGCCCGCCACCACCGCCGCGCTGCTGGCCCTTCTTTGCAGGGCTGCCTCCGCCGTCAGGCCCACCGCTTGCAGCAGCAGCCCCTCGCGGTGGTAAAACTTGGCTCGCTCAATCACCGCTGGGGTAACAATTTGCCCCGGTGCTACCAAAATCGAGCCTGCTTCATTACGCACCAGGTGCTGCGATCGCCGCCCCTCGGCCTGCTCAACTGTAACCCTGGCCACTGCTGCCGCTGCCCTGGTTTCCGGGGGCACCGCCCAACTGCCCCCCACGGCGCGGTAGAGGTCATCTAAAACGCCCAGCGCCTCGGCGGCATCGGCAGTTTCGTGGGTGATGTGCTGCCCCTGGAGCACCAGCAAACTACCAGTCGGAGTGATCACCTCGCGATTTGAAACTTTGCCGGTAACAAAGGCCTTCTGCGCCTCTGGATCAAGGATGGCCTTGGTCATGGCCGTAGATGTGGTGCGGCCCAGGCCGTGCAGAGGTTGGGCTAGGTTTTGGGCCACTTCGTTGGCAGAGTGGCCTAGGAGGAGGCGCTCGTTGGTGAGTTGAACGGTTTCGCTGAGCCCACCGTTGGCCGATTGGCCCAGTTCCTGGAGGCTTTGGCCCGTCACCTGGGCCGTTGCCTGGAACCGTTCGCTGGCGGTTTGCCCCATTTCATGCAGGGTATCGCCCGTGATTTGGGCGGTCTCCTGAAGCTGACCGCTGGCGGTTTGCATCGCGCCCCTCAACCCGCCCACCTGCTCTTCCATGAGCTGGGCCGTCTGGGTGGGCACAAAGGCTACATCGCGCCCAATCTTGAGGGTGTCGATGGCGGGCACAAAGAATCGCCCCGAGTAAGGATCGGCAAACAGCCCGCCTAACACCTCATGGCCATCCACCTTACCGTTGGTCTCATCAAAGTAGAGATCTACAATTACCCCCAGATCACGACCATCGAGGGTGAGAATGCGGGTGCCCTTGAGAATAGTGTTGTGGTGAATGATGGGGCCGATGGTGGGTAGCCTGTGGGCATTGGCGATCGCCCCCTGAGAGGAGGTGATCACCGCATCGACTCCGATCGCCTGCACATCGCTGAGCAAGAGCACCTGGGCGTGCTTGAGCCAGCCCCCCTCCCGCACCAAAAAGACCAGCAGCTGGTTACTCTGCTGGTCAAAAATTAGGTCTTTCACCAGGTCAAACTTTTCCCCAGCGTCGTAGGAGACGATGGCTTTACCGATCAAGTCTCTACCTTTAAACATGGTGTAAAAGTCCTTTTTTAAAGTGGGGTGTTGATGAAAGGGGTCTGGCTTGGAAAAAGGTCTGCCCCCTTTTCAAGGGGGATAACGGATAATTGTTTTCTGGTAAAAATCGGGGGGATCAGATCTCACCCTTGGAAAAACTTACCTGCGGAGGGGATAAAAATCCCCTCTGTCCCCCTTGGAAAGGGAGGTATTTTTAGGTGCGATTACTTTGCATGGAAGACTGTTCGTTCAACAATCTCTCCCTGCCAAAGCCGGGGATGACGTTGATTACGCCGAGATATTCTAACGACCCAGCGGCGGCGATCGCTGCAATCAAAACCAGCGTCACGTACCAGCTATTATTTGACTGTTTTCCAATCAGGCGTGGCATGATCGATCTCCTCGCAGATTTGCGGTTGATAAATTAGCCGTTCAGCAGTTGTGCAGACGTTATGTAGCGCTTACATAAAGTATGTCGCAGCGGTGTTTCAACTCCTGTTTAAGCCACGTTTGAATCGGTTGATTTGGTGGAAACCGTAGGAAATTTCTTCATTTCCTTACCATCTTTCTATCCCGCTATCCGTAGGGTACGGCTCCCCCGCCTCAATCTAAAACTCAAAACTCCCCCTACTCCCCCTGCCACTCCCGGTCCTCTAGCTCCTGCTGGGGCAGCAGCAGCGTCGCCTCAATCTCCTGGCGAATGGTTGCGGTCACTTCGCAGTTGCTGTTTAAACAGTCCACCAGCAGCTGGTTGGCGTCGTAGTAGCGCTTGAGCACCTGCTGCTGCTCAGGGCTAAACTGCCAGGGATGGTGAATATTGCGGTATTCGGCGATCGACCGTTGAAGCTGATCGACCCAGGCCGCATAGTTTTCTTGCCACCAGGCCTGCAGCCGTTCTTGGCTGTGGTGCGAGGCGGGCAGCCGATCTCTCAGCTGCTGGATCGATTTGTAAAACCCGGCGTCGATCACCATCACCAAAATGTTGTTGAGCGCCTCGCTACAGGCGTGCACGTAGGCAAAATCTCGGCTGTGGTCGCGGGCAAATTCTACCAGCAGGCTTTCTAAGGCCGCATCTAAAAAGACGCCCTGATCGAGGGTGCTGGCCAGGGCAAACTGGTCGGCGGCGTGGGGGCTTTGGGCCAGGGCCAGGTAAAAGGCGCGGGTGGTGGCCAGCTTGGGCTCGGCGGGTATGGCCTGAGATTTTTCGCTGGCCCACATTAAAAAGTCTTGCAGGTGGGGGTCTTGGGCTACCAGAGCATCGATCTCCTGCTTCATCAGCTGCACGAGAGAGTCGGCGCTGCGCAGCATGGCGGCGGTGAGCAAAAACACCTCGCGCCAGTGGGGGTCGGTGATGTGGTCCACCAGCCCGCCCAGGGCCTGCTCTAGGGCGCTGAGGTTGTGGGTGGCGACAATCTTGCGCGCCGTCAGGTATTCTTGAAACGCCAGGTAAGAGAAGGAAAAAATACCCCGCGCTCGCTCGATCAGCAGCCCGTGCTGGGCCTCGATCGCCTTTAGCATCGCCTCGCTTTCGAGCTGGAGTTCTTCGGGTTCGAGCAGGGTGCCGGGCAGGTTTTGCAGGTAGTCTTCGATGTATTGCTCGATGGTGCGCTGCTCAAAAAAGTACTGCCCCTGCTCAAAGGTGACGGCGGCGAGCTGGCTCAGCAGCTTCATTTTTTGGGGCAGCAAAAAACCCCGGTAAATATCGTCGCGCTCCACGCCCTTGGTCTCATCCCACTTGCCCAGCAGCAGGTCGAGGCCCTGTTTATAAAAGGCCGTGCGCTTGCTGGGAAACTGCCCCTCCCCCTGAAATAGCCAGCAGGCCAGGTGCAAAAATAGTGGCGTGACGACGAGCTGGCGAAACTGCCAGTTTTCGGGCAGATCCAGTTTTTCGACAAATTTGGCTGCCTTGGCCTGCCCCTCGGGGGTGGCGGCTCGGCCCAGGGCGACAAACCACTTTTGGGCAAAGGTGGCAATTTGCGCCGGGCTAAAGGGGGCGATTTCGACATCGGTAAAGCCGTGCAGGGCCAGCTTTTGGGCCGCTGTACGGCACGACACCACGTAGCGGTTGCGGTGGTACTGGTCTGAGAAACTGCGAATCTCTCGAATAACGGCGCTGATGTCCTGGTTGAGCACCTCATCCATGCCGTCCATTAACACCAGCATGCGCCCCTCGCTGAGCAGGGTTTCGAGCTGGGCGGTGGTGAGGCCAAGGGTTTGGTGAATGTAGCTAAACAGGCTGCTGTCGTCCCGGCGGTTGGCGGCTTCAGCAAACTCCCTCAGGGCCATAAAAATGGGTACCTGGTCGGCGGCAAACTCGCCCTGGTTGCACTGCACAGCCAGATGCTGCAACAAGGTGGTTTTGCCCACCCCCGGCTTGCCCAGAACCCTCAGTTTTGAGTAGGTTTCTACCGCCTCCATACCGGACAGTTGGGGAATCTCAACCCCTCCCAGCCCTACTCGGCCAAACTCGGTCGGAGCCAGGGTATTGAGCTCTGCAATGTCCAACCACTGCTGGTTGGCGACGGCTGCGAGAATGTTGACATCCACGTAGATGTCATCAATGTTGACCGGGCGGTTGATGTCGAGCAGCTGCAAAATGCCGCACTGGTGCTGAAGGGTGTCGTAGTGCTGCGATCGCACCTCGGCCACCAGCTTATCCACCGTCAACGGCGGCGGGGTCAACCGTTCCCCAGGCTCGACAAAGTCGGCGGGCGGGTCGGCGGCAATCTCGCGCCAGTCGAGATCGAGCACCTGGCAAATTTCCACAAATACCTGCCGATCGACCGGTTGCCCGGTAAAAAATCGCCAGACCGGCTGCCGGGTCTTGAGATTCACCTCCCCGGCTAGGTTGTCCTGGGTCCACCCCTTGAGTGCAAACGCCCGCTTAGCCCGCTGAATACCAGCGGGGGAGGCCCTCAGCGATCGCTTGGCCATACGGTAAAAAAAGCATCCTAAATTGGGATTTAAACCGAAATAAGCAGTCTTTTATATAGGTCTTATCTTAGCGGTTTTATTCCTCACACCTCGATCACTACCCGCAGGTTGCCCCGCTTGCGGACGACACGGCAGGCGGTTGCTTCGTGCGATCGCGCACTCAGGAATAGTTCTCTGTCAGGGGCCGGAAGATCAGGATGATCTGATTGCGCTTGTCATCAAGCCCCACTAAATCTGCATCTTGGCCATCATGAATTTCTCTCATCCCTTCCATCTCCCAGTCATATCCGCTCCCTAGCCTGAGGTGATATCCCTCACCCTCGCTCAGGGAGCACCCCCATGACATCTTCCCCTCTCCCCTGGCTCGCCGTCACCGGAGCCAGCCAGATCCTCCAGCAAGGGCTCGACACCTCCCAAAGCATCGCCCAAGCCTGGGACCAGCAGTGGCTGACCATCTTCGACAGCACCCTGTACGTCGCCATCAACCAGACCGCCGCCATCTTCGCAGCCGGTGCCCTGATCTTCTTCATCGTCCAGTTTGGCCGACAGCTCATCGTCGAAGGCGACCTCACCCGCCCGCTGCAAAATCTGATCTGGCCCATCATCGTCGTCTGCCTGCTGGCCAACAACGCCCACCTGCTGGCTGTCTCCACCGTCAGCCTGCGCGGCGTCATCCATACCCTCTCCAACCAGGTGCTCGAAGTCACCCTGCTGGATGTCAAACTGCGCGATGCCGTCCAGGCCGCCACCTCCCGCAGCGCCGTTGCGGGCGAGATCAGCGCCCAGCTCAGTCAGTGCGAAGGCATGGTAGGGCAAAAGCAAATCGACTGTCTCAAAGCCGCCAATGCCCAGGTGCAGGCCACCATCAACGACTACCAGGGCTTTCTGCCTCTGCCTGATTCCCTCCGCAATATTGCCCGAGGCATTGATGGAGCCGTGCAGACCGCCCAGGCCGAAGACAACCCAATTTCAGGAGCCGTCTTTGGCACCGCCGGTTTCTTCGCCGGATTCCTCGGCTCCGTCAACCAAGAAATCGTCCAATACGTGCTGCTGGCCTTTCAGTGGGCCTTCACCAACATCCTGGAAATCTCCCTGCTGCTCACCGGCCTGATGGGGCCATTTGCCGTTGCCGGGAGTCTGCTGCCCTTTGAAGCCAAACCCCTATTTGCCTGGTTGACCGGCTTCTTCAGCCTGGGCATGGCCCAGGTGTCCTACAACATCATCGTCGGCCTGGCGGGGGTGGTCGTGGTCAACGCCGATGTCACCGACACCCTCGGCTTTCTAGTGATTATCGGCCTGTTGGCTCCCGCTCTGGCGCTGGCCATTGCAGCAGGAGGTGGTCTGGCCGTCTTCAACATCATCACCAGCGGCTCAGCCCGCATGGTCACCATGCTCGGTTCCTACGCCGTGTCACCAAACTACTTCCATTCCTTTCGCTAAAGGAGACCTTCGATGCAACTCCTCAACCGCTCCCGTCGCTTTCACTCGTCCGACATTCTGCCGCTGTTCGTGCTGGTCACCCTCGGCATTCAGGGCCTGCTGCTGGTGATGACCCTGCTGAATACCGCTCGCATCAACCACCTGGCCCATCGCCCCGTGCCCTCCCTGGTGCAGCTGGTGGATGGCCATTCCATCAGCACCGAAGCCGTTGACCCCAGTCAACGCACCCCGGAGGTGATCCAACAGTTCGTCAAAACCGCTATGGGTCTGATGTTTACCTGGAATAGCCAGGGGCAGACGACAGCACCTGCCGCTGCCAGCGCCCCGGCTGACCAGGGAGTCCCCGTGAACCATGGGCGCATCACCACCGCCAGTTGGCAAGCCTCCTTTGCCCTCAAAGAAGACTTTCGCACCGCTTTTCTCGACCAGGTGGCGGCGATTACGCCTCCTGGAATCTTCAGCGGCAGCGCCCAGAGCGTGCTCAACATTGAGACGATTTCTACGCCCAAAGCGCTAGAGGCAGGCTACTGGCAAGTAGACATGGTTGCCAACCTGCTGATTTTTGACCCCACCCATCCACAGGGGTTGGCGATTCCCTTTAAGAGGGTGTTTGAAAAGTCGGTCCGTGGGTAAAAAAGCTCACTCCGTGTAAGTTGCAGATAGAAGTCAGCAATGCCGGAGTGAGACGATGAGTAAAGACTACCCCAGCAATTTAACCCGTGCCCAATACGAGCTGCTGAGTGACTTGCTGCCTGAGGCCAAACCAGGCGGACGACCCCGCAGCGTGGATCTGTGGGAGCTGCTCAATGCCATGATGTATCTCCTGGTAGAAGGGTGCCGTTGGCGGGCCTTGCCGGGAGACTTTCCGCCATGGCAGACGGTGTACACCTACTTCCGGAACTGGCGCAAGGACGGCACCTGGATCATCATTCATGACCACTTGCGCGAGTGGACTCGGATTGAGCAAGACCGACACCCTCAACCGTCAGAAGCCGTCATCGATAGTCAGAGCGTGAAAAGCGCGGCCATGGTGCATGAGGCCGTTGGCTATGATGCGGGCAAAAAGATTAAAGGACGTAAACGGTTTCTGGGCGTCGATACCTTCGGCTTGGTGCTGCGGGTGCTGGTCACCGCCGCCAGTGTGCCGGAGCGTGAGGGGGGTAAGCAACTCCTCAAGCGCGTCAAAGCGATGGGGCCTGCCATCTCGAGACTGACCATTATTTGGGCGGATGGGGGCTTTGATGGCCCTGCTTTCATGATGTGGGTGATGGATACCTGTCGTTGGATTCTCCAAGTCGTGCTGCGACCTCAACAAACTAAAGGGTTCGTGCTGCTCAAGAAACGCTGGGTGGTGGAGCGTACCCTCGGTTGGCTGATGGGGTGCCGACGTTTGGTGCGAGATTATGAACTGCTACCCGAAACCTCAGAGACCCTCATCTACCTGGCCATGATCCGTATTATGGTCAGGCGGTTGGCATAATTTTTGACCCCTCAGATCTTTTAAAACGTCCTCTAACAAGAGCCTCTTCGTCCGGGCGGTTGAATCGGCTGCTGATCCGCTCCCTGAGACCTCCACGCCGCTGCAAAAGGCGGTGTATCGACTGCGGGAGAACGGTTTGGAAATCACCGAAATCCGCGACCTAGACATTCAACAACTCGCCCCGAATCCTAATTAAGGAATGACGTTGACCATGGTATTAAACCCCTCACCTGATACAGAACAGCATCCAAAGGAGACCGACGAACTCAGCCACCTGGCGGCGCTCACCGGCTACAGCGATGAGCCTGTTGCTTCGGCAATTCCGTCCCCGTCACCCCTTCTCGACTCCGAAGACTTTGAACCGGAATCCGATCCGACGACTCAACCGCAGCTGTGGAGCAATCCCTGGGCTAAGGCGGTGTTTGTGGGATCGGGGTTGGCGATCGCAATCGGCCTAGTCGCCCTTTTCCTCCACAGCGTTCATGCGCCCGCTAAAGTTCCAGCCACCGCAGCCGATACCGCCCCTGCCGTAGCAACAACTGCCAGCCCGGCCCAACCAGAGACTGACCCCAATGAAATCGGCAGGCTCAAGACCGTTGAAGCCCTGGGCACCCAAACCCAGGCGCTGAAGGATGACAAGGCACAGCCTATGGCCTCATCCCCACCAGTCACCACATCCACAATCCCAGCGACGGCGGTCTCAACCCCGCCCGTCAGTCATCCCGCTCCGGTGACCTATGCCCCGCCGCCGTCCTACTCGGCTCCGGTGCGATCGGCTCCAGTTGCTTCATCCGCTCCTGTGGTTCATGTCGATCCGGTGAAACAGTGGCAAACAGCAGCGACCTTGGGCAGCTACGGACAGATCAGTTACGACACGGAGAAACCCTCGACCGCCGCATCCGTAACGGTAGCCGATGCGTCTCCCACGACAGACGAGGCTCCCAAAGCCGACAATCCCGACCAGACTCGCTATGAGGCCGATGCCGCCGCGATTCTCTCTGGAGTGCCCAGCCATGTCGTCAGCATTCTAGCCGGAGCCAAAGCTGCTGCGACTTTGAGCACCCCGGTTGTTTGGGCGCAGGATTTGGACAGTACCCAGCAGCCCCAGCGGTTTGGCCTTCAGCTCACCGAACCAATTCTGGCGGCAGATGGCACCGTGGCCCTGCCCGCAGGCACTCAGATGGTGACCCAGGTCGATACGATTTCCGAGAGCGGCCTAGTGGAGCTGTCGGTGATTGCAGTGGTGATTCCTACTGCGAGCGGCAATCAAGTAGTACCAATACCAGCTGGTGCCGTGCTGATTCAAGGCGACCAGGGCAATCCCCTGATGGCCTCCGAATACAACCATGATGCCGGACAAATCCAAAGCCTGGATGCGGGTGTGGCCCTGATGGGAGCCCTGGGCAAGGTGGGCGAAATTCTCAATCGTCCTAACAGTCAAACCTCCACGGGATCTGTCTTCTATTCCTCCTCAACCACCACCAACCCCGCTCCGAATATTCTGGGAGCTGTGCTGGAAGGGGGCTTTGATGCGCTCCATGATCAGGTGAGCGATCGCCAGCAGCAGGAAATCAAGGACATTCTCAGTCGCCCCAATGTCTGGTATATCCCCGCTGGTCAGCCGGTGCAGGTGTTCACCGGAACCTCCTTTGAGGTGGCGCTATGAAACGGTTTTCTCTAGTGCTGCCGTTGGCTTTAGCCTCACTGCTGGCGATCGCAAAACCCGCGTTCTGCGCCCCCATCGTGCGCCAACTCTCGGAAGCCCAGGCCCAGGGCCTCACGGGGGGCGGTGCTCAGATTTCCGTGTGGCCCGGTTCTGGCACTAACCTAGACTTTACCCGCACCGGGGAAGTGATTCAGCGGGTGTGGCTGGATGATCCCAGTCGGCTCACCCTGGATTTTGACGGCAATCTCTGCGGTCAAGGGGACTCCGGCAACTGTGATGGAGCCGGAGCCAGCGTTATTCACCTCAGGCGGGTGACGGGGATTCGTTTCGAGAACCTGCCGGAGACGGCTTCTACCTTGCTGACGGTGGTGACGGATTCAACCGAAGGGCGCAAGGTCTATCAGTTTCAGGTGAACTATGGCTCGGGCGATCCGCAGTATGCGACGGTGGCCATTGCACCCACCACCACTCCTCAATCGTCCGCGATCGTCACCACCCGTGGCCGAGCAGTCAGCCTCGCCAATGTGGAACGAGGATTGAATAGCGCGATCGCATCCCACCTCATCCCCGCTGACAGCCCCGTTGTCTCCAAAATCCAAGACTTCTTGGCCCGAGTCCGTAACGGCTCCATGCCTCAATCGGCTGCTGATGCCGCTGGCGTCTCGATGGCGGTTGTGTCCCGACTGGCCGAGATGGGACTGTCTCCAATTTCCCAACCAAGCTCCACTCTGCCTGTTCCTATGGGGGCCACGCATCCATGACCGCCCCAAAAACCTACATCGGCGTTACTCCCGTTCCCGACGGCATTACCAGCACCGGCAATAACATCTTTCATTCCTTGCAGGGGCAGAACGGGCTAGTGCTTGTGGGTGCGATCGCGGCCATGCTGGTCATGTCATTTGTTGGCCAGAACCAGAAAAAAGGCCAACTGGCCCGAGGCTATCTGGCTGGAAGCGGAGAGAAACGCGCCGCCCGAAAAAAGGCCATGCAGCAACTCCAGGACCATCGCCACAATGCCGTCACCTTGTATGTTGGCAGCGTTAGTCGAAACGCCAAAGACCAGATCAACAGCGGTCGCAGTCTCTGGTTGCCCGATGCTCAGCGGGGGATTGCCGTCTGTGGAGCCCCCGGTTCGGGAAAGACCTTCTCGATGATCAACCCCACCATCCGTTCAGCTTTGGATCAGGGGACGCCCGCGATCGTCTACGACTTTAAGTATCCTGACCAGACCGAAGTGCTGGCCGCCTATGCCGCCAAACGGGGCTACTCCGTCAGCATCTTTGCCCCCGGCTATCCTGAAAGCGAGGTCTGCAATCCCCTGGACTTTCTGCGGGATGCGGACGATGCCCTGATGGCGCGGCAGATTGCCACGGTGATGAACCGCAACTTTGCCCTCTCGGCCAATGCGTCTGAAGACAAGTTTTTCGCCGATGCCGGTGACCAGCTGACCCAGGCAATTCTGATGCTGGCCAAGGGGATGCCCGAGCCGGATTTGATGATGGCCTCGGCGATCTTGAGCCTGTCGGATTTACCGAGCCGCATTCGTACCGCCAAAGAACGGGGTGACGCCGGGGGCGACTGGGCTATGAGCAACTGGGTGTATTTGGCCTTTTCGCAGCTTTTGCAGTTAGCCGGGTCTGAGAAAACGGTAGCTGGGGTCATCGGCATGGCAAGCAAGGTCTTCAGCCGCTTTCTGAGCCAGGAGCTGGTCACCGCCTTCTGCGGTCAGACCACCCTGCCGCTGGATCTGGAAGGCAAACAGCTGCTGATTCTGGGGCTGGATCGTCAGCGGCGGGAAGCGGTCGCGCCCCTGGTCGCCACCCTGCTACACCTGATTGTTACCCGCAACGTCACCCGCAAGCGCAGTGACCCGCTGGTGCTGGCCCTGGATGAGTTGCCGACGCTGTATCTGCCTTACCTGACCCAGTGGCTCAACGAAAACCGCTCTGATGGCCTGGTGGCGATCGTGGGCTTTCAAAACCTGACCCAGCTAGAGAAGGCCTACTCCCGCGAGGTGAGCCGCTCGATTCTCGGCGGCTGTGCCACGAAAGCCCTATTCAACCCCCAAGACCCCGACAGCGCTCGCCTCTTCAGCGATTACCTGGGAGAAGAGGAGGTGGAGATCAAATCCAAGACCAAGAGCACGGGCAAAGGCGGCGGCAGCACCAGCACCGCTGGCCATACCCAGAAGCGAGCCATTGTGGAACCCGCCCAGTTCAACAAGCTCACCACGGGCAAATGCGTGCTGATTAACCCGGCTTACAGCCGCAAGGACGAAGGCTCCATTCCTCTGATTTTGAAAGTGAAGGTGCCTAAAGCCGACATCGACCAGGAAGCCTGGAGCAAGGCTCGCTGGCCCAAGGTGCGAGAACGACTGATTGCAGCCTCCCGCCAGCACTTCAACTCGGAGGAGTACACCCGCGAGCAGTTGGCGGCTCGGATGGCGATTGCCGAGAAGTTCTTCCCGCTACCCAAGCAGGCGACAGCCAGTGCGCCCAATCTCAAAGACCCGGCGATTCTCAAGCAGTTTCAGGATGTGTTTTGACCTTTGCGAGGTGACCCATGATCCTTGGCGGCTCTCCCCACAGTGCTGAAAAAGTGCAGCACGACATTAATTCGATTTTGGATGCGATCGCCCAGATGCTGGCCAAGGTACGGCTCCAGGAGCGGGCCGAGGAGGAAAAGCTAGAGCAGGCACCCCCCCTACTGGAAGAGCGCCCAGGGGTAGCTCCGGTTTGGGTAAGTATCACAGACCTTGACGATGAGCAGAAGCGGCTAACTGGTCATGACCCCCGACTCCTCAACCCTGGGCCGCCACCCCAGCTAGAGAGCGTCCCGGTGCGGATTCAGATCGGCGATGCGATCGTGGCCGGGGCGCTAGAGGGTGATCTGCGGGAGCAATTGTTGCAACTGCCGCCGAAGCAGGTCGCCTATCTACGGCAGGTGGTGGAGCTGTCCACGTTGCCGGGTGAGGTGGAGGTGATCGACGGAGAGATTGTCGATATTGAAATCGACGGGGTATCTTGCTTTCACCATGAGCCGGTCAAGCAGCTAGCTCCCCATTTGGAGCGCATTCCCTATGGCGCAGCAGAACGGCTGATAGGGCAGGAGTTGAGCGAATCGTCAATTACCCACCCTGAGCTGTTGGTGGAACCTCCGGTGCTGGTAGTAGAGGTGCTGCCCGATGGGCAGGTGGAGTATGACCCGCGATTAGGGGAGCAGATTGAAGGATTGGCGCTGGCGGCTGAGAGCAGCGAAGATCGGGCTGAGTCAGCAGGTGAGGCGGTAGCGGAGTTATCGCCGGAGGAGCGATCGGCGGTGGAAATGGTGCAACAGTTTTTTGCCCTGACGGGGCTACAGGAGTTTGAGGGCCAGCACTATCGGCTGAAAATGGCGGGCAATCAACTTTCGGTGACCGCCAAGGACGGACGAGGGCAGGTGCTGGCGGTGGATGGAGAGAAGGTGGTTTCGCGGCTGGAAACCCAGGATTTTCAGCAGTTTGATGTGGCTAGGAATCTATTGAATAGGCACTTATCGCCGCCGAAAGCCACCTATACTTGAATGGCACTGACATAAGAGAGCAGAAAAGGCTTCAAGCGCTTGATCTGTAAAGATCGAAGCGTCGAAACCCAAAACCATGTCTCTATGATGCCGAATCGTGCGGATGTCCTCAAGGAGAAATACCAAAACAGTATCGGTCTACCCTTTGCCAAGGTTCTACCGGAAGCCGAAGTCCAGGCTGTAGTGGACGAACAAGGCATCGCCTATCGCCAAGTGCTCTACACCCCAATGGTAGTGCTGTGGAGTTGGATCTCCCAAGTTCTTGATGTCGATGGCAGTCTCAGCCATGCGGTCAAGCGGGTGGTGGCCTGGATGAGCCTGGCGGGCTTAGAGCCGCCGTCAGCCGATACCGGGGGGTACAGTAAAGCGCGTAAGCGCCTGAGCGAGTCCATTTTCCCACCCCTACTAAAGCGAGTGACGAGGGCGTTACAACGGAAAGTATCCCCGGAACAACGGTGGTGTGGTCGCCGAGTCAAGGCCTTTGATGCCACGACGGTCTTGATGAGTGATACCAAGGCCAATCAAGCGGCGTATCCCCAACACAGCAATCAGAAGACGGGCTGTGGCTTTCCGCTGTTGAAGCTTCAGGTGTGGTTTTGCGTGACTACGGGAGCGGTCTTGGAGGTAGCGATGGCTCCTTTTCGGGTGAGTGAGTGGCGCTTAGCCCGCCAACTTTACCAGACCCTGCGCCCAGAGGATGTGGTGGTGGCCGATTCGGCCTATGGCACCTATGTGGATCTGGCCTGGGTCGCGCTGACGGGAGCCGATGCCGTTTTTCGCAAGCACCATCAGCGCCGCTGCGATTTCAGGCGTGGCAAAAAGCTT
Organism: Nodosilinea nodulosa PCC 7104; assembly: GCF_000309385.1. Taxonomy (GTDB): domain Bacteria; phylum Cyanobacteriota; class Cyanobacteriia; order Phormidesmidales; family Phormidesmidaceae; genus Nodosilinea; species Nodosilinea nodulosa. The sequence goes on along the minus strand of NZ_JH976537.1, from coordinate 5,738,836 downwards.
GGGATTGGCGACCACATTGTCCGGTGGCAACGCCCCAAGCAATGCCCCGACGCCCTCTCGCCTGAGGAGTTTGAAGCCTTACCCGAGTCGATTGAGGTACGCGAAGTCTTTCTCTCCATTCAGACGCCTGGGTTTCGACCGACCAACATCGTAGTGGTGACCACCCTGATGGACGCCAAGCGGTATCGCAAAGCTAAATTGGCCGAACTCTATCACCTCCGCTGGCAGGCCACCGAAGTCAATCTCAGGCATCTCAAGACCACCTTAGCTATGGAGATGATTGCCGCCAAAACGCCCGCTATGGTGACCAAAAGCATTTGGGTTCATCTGTTGACCTACAATCTGCTGCGAACCCTCATGTGGGAGGCGACTGCCGACTCTGAGGTCGACGCGTTACGGCTCTCCCTTCAGGGCACTCGGCAACAATTTAATCACTTCCGACCCGAGTTTCTCCATCTCGCTCCATCCCAGCAACAGCGAGGCTACCAGGCCTTGTTAAGCGCTGTGCAAGAGCTGATTGTTCCCTTTCGCCCCAACCGTTCAGAACCCCGAGTCGTCAAACGTCGTCCCAAACCGTTCCCGAGAATGCAGGAACCCCGCTCAGTCCTGAAAGCTAAGCTGGTAGCTTGATAGGGCTTACGTCAGTGACATTCACCTATACTTCCCTCTTCCATCCCGACAGCTTGGAAGCCAAATAATCGCTTAACTGGTAGAATTCGACAAAGAATCAGCCACTTGATCTGCTAAAAGGCTTGCTCCTACTGCATCAATTTTCTGTAATTGACTAAGCAAAAGCTTTAAGTTTTTGCATCGAGATTGTCTATCAACTATCCAGGTGTAGTCAGAATCCCAGAGTTCGGCTAAAACTTGAACCAAAACCTTACTCTCTTCGCTCTTGTCATTAGAAACAATTTTCGGCTTTTCAATCAGAAACCGAAAAATTATTCGCCGTAATTGCTTGAAATTTTTAAATGTAGCGGTGCGATAAAGCCTCCACCTCAAACGAGAATTAGGAAATAAAAGTTTTTGGTAACGTTTGACGAAATCCACAGCAAACCGATCTATAAAAGCCACATCTACAGTGTACTTAGGCTCTTGAGAAATAAGTTCAATCATTCGTTCCCAAGCATTCCCTGTTCTTCCAAGGGTCTTAAGCTCAGATGTCGACTGTTGTGTAAATTCATTGAGATAATCTCCAATTGCAAAGACTGCTTGATGATGCAAGGAAATATTTCTTTTTTCAGCGGCAGAACTATCAGCAGAACTGTATATCAGTCTATCAATCACATGCTCTAGGAAAATACAGTCAATCAGACTGATTTCCTTGAATTCACAAATGATTTCATCTAACTGTCTCAAAAAACCTGATTCTCTTGGATTAAGTATTTCATCTAAAATCTGAGACTGAGATTGATAAAGATGTATGTGTACACGTGAGCCACTATAAATATGCTTCTTTTCTTCATTAGCTTTAAATTCAAAATATGTATTTTCTCGTTCATAAATCAACTCAGCTATTACTTGATTCTTTAGGTCTACAACGTAATCTGAGTTTTTGTCACTTTGTTCTACGGTTCGAAATATGGGTACTAATATCGCCAATAAGAATTCCCAGTCAAAAGAATGATGAACATATCTTCCCTTAAGCCATGCAGGGATTTTTTGTAAAGACTCATTCAAGGCTTCTGGGACCCACTCAGAGGCATTAAAAATCGTAATCGGTTGCAACTTATTCTCGGTGAAGTCACGCTGTAAGCTTACCCAAGCCTCCTGAACTTGAAGATCCTCTCTCTTGCCAACTTCATAGTCAATTTCTTCAGGGCGTGGAACTATATAAGAGCCATCAGATCTGGCAACTTTCTGAATACATCTAGCATAAGCTAAAGCATGAGTTAGCGTTATTAATCGGGCAATATAAGGAGCTAAACTGATAATTTTTTGAGTAAGCGAATGTTCAAACCCATAATCCTCAAGCCAAGACCTCAAGAAAGCTGATGTATCTCGATTCCGCGCTCCAATTAAGCATCGAAAAGTTGTAGCAAGAATTTCGCTGTCAGACTTAAGCCTCATTATTAAGTTAGGAGCTATATGAGAAATAAAGGCACTAGCATCTACGTTGAAAACCTGACAACGACTGAAACGATCCAAGGAGAAAGGAGCATTCACAAGAGTTTCCGCCAAATAACTTAAGTCAGCTTCTAATTCTTGATTTAAAGGTTTGAGTGGTGGCTGTAGGATGATCGCAACAGATGCCCAGACAACATCAAGAAATGACTTTGATTCGAGAGTATTCCTAAGCATTTCAATTTTTTCATCACTGGTCAAAATATCTTCTAGATGGTCATGGAGCTCTAAGGTTTTTTCCTGTTCTCCATCAATAATTTTCCGACATGTCATTGTCAGCTGAAGGTGCTGGAGATTTAGAAGTGCATTCTCAGCTCTGGCATCAGTTTCGTCGTCTTCAGGTAAGTTTCCAACAAACTGGAACTCATGTTCATCTTGATGATTAATTTCTCTTTTCCAATTGTTTGGTTCAAACCACGCACGAATTTTTAAGGCTCTTCTGCGGCTTACCTCTGGAACTAATGCAAGCTGAATATTGTCCCAGTTATTCAAAACTTTTGTTTTTGCTTTATCCGGGATAACTTCATTCACCCATAAGCTCAAAATTATTCTCAACAAATCATGCTTACGGTATGAAAGTCGATTAAACTCCAGCAGTTCCCATTGCTCTTCCTTTACAAGTTTTCTAGAACCAATGCTGTCGAAAACATAGTTTTGGCCACTACTATCAATCTGTTCGAACTCTAACCATACGAGTAACTGTACTGATGAAGTGAGCGGCATTAGGCAGCCACTTAAGAGACGAGAGTCACATTTCGCCAATGTCACTAAAACGCCTAGAAGCGCAACTGTATCACTTTGATTAAATATGGTATCTACAGAGCATTCAAGTTTATGCCTAGAAGGGCGACTGTAAAGCCATCCTTCCAATGTCATAAGAAGGCAGTTAATAATTTTGGGGGAAAGCGGACTGTTTCGGTGCCAGTAAAGAGTTTTGCATTCTCCTTCAAATTGCTTGTTGACGTTTTCAATAATTAAACTAAGCTCATGTGTATCAGCCCGAAGAGGATCAATTGAAAGATCTTCTAAGGAAGTTGTCCTTTGGTCGATTCTTTCGTAATTCTTTTGGTTGTTTTTTGTCGCAATTTTGCAAAGAATATTAATGATTTTGATGGCAACCACTTCATCAATTTCTAGCAATGAGAGCAATGGGAGGAATTTGAAGGTACAAACATCAATGTCATCAGAGCCAGCTATACCGAGATGTCGATCATCCCAATCAAAATCCGCATCATTTTCATAGCGGTAGCTTGGCGGTTTAATTATCAAAGCTAAGAATAACTCGACTCCAAGTTGGGGATTGGTAAGGATAACTGCATTTAGATACAGACCATTTCGGTTAAGCATGAACTTTCGGAAACGGTAATCAACTCCTCCTGAGGGGCCTTGTGGATGCGGCGTTTCAAGTATTCCCACACCAGGTCTGCTAAGAAAAGATGAAACTTCAGTTGGTTCTAGTTTGTTTGACGGGATAATTTCTCGGCCTGCCAATACTCTGAGAAACCATGTTGCACGTTCTTGAGTGATGCGGAGAGCAAAAACTATACAAGAAAAAGCATTTTCCTCAAAATCACCCAAATAGTAGCTTCTTATCCTAGGTGGCTCCGGTAGCGGGATGATCTCTTTCTGTTTTCGTTTAAATAACTCCTCAAGTTCTGCAGAGTCAATACTGCGCCCTCGTGGCTTAGGATCAGGCAACAATACTTTTTGTGCTAAATCAAGCGTAAATTTAGCAACTTCATTTCGAAGCGAAAACTCTTGTGCCTTCTCACTCCAGTTCAACCAAGCCTCCGCTGCCTTAAAAACTATGCATGATTCTTCAAGTATGTTTTCGGGATCTTGGCAAAAGAGCCAACGCCATATAGGTTCCCAAAACTCTGGTTGAGGAATTCCGGTTAATTTCTCTCGAATTTTAATGCGTGTTTGGAGAGGCTTAGATTTATAGTCATTTGCATAAAAGGAGTATTGTGTTGTTGCAATCCCTAGAAGGCGAACAATGATACGTTCAATTATAAAAGACAGGCTTCCGTCTGGGCATCCTTGCAAAACACAGCTTGGTTGCTTGCTTAAAATTGCACCATCTAAAAGCAAATCCAAAAGTTGTAAATGCTTGCATTCTAAAGCTTCACAAAAAATTTCCTGCCAAGTTTCCCTTTGCTCCTCTTCTAATGCTAACTGTAGTGAAAACCAGCGAACTGGTTGAACCCAAAACGGATTTTGCAACCTTTCTACTAAGTGTTTTCCTTCGATCTCCCTACGGTAGCTTCGAAGATATTGAAACCTTGCACAGTCTCCAACAAAGCGATGAGTGGTAGCGAGCCGCTCGTCCACAATATGAAGACAATCACGCCTTACCAAAGCGTGTAAAGTGCTACTATCAATAGATGGATCGAAATGACACGGAAGATCAGGCACAAATTTATCGGCCAGCCCCTCAGAAATTTTTATTAATGCTCGACTTAAATCGCTAATTTTTTGCCCATTTTGAATGTAGTCTTGCCAAAACCAAGTAAGCAAGTCTAGATCGTTTCTAAAAACAGGTATATCAATTTTATTTTGTTCAATACTGCGAACTAGCCAATCAATTAACTTCAAATTGAGCGCAGGTCCAAATTCTTGATATCGCTGAATCAGCTTGACAATACTATCAGGTAGGTTCTCAGAAGACTCAAGTTCTTCTACAGGAAGTTGCGGTAGTTCGACATCAGTGTATATAGAACTGCTTCCCAATCTGGCAGATATCTTTTCATGGATACGATTTTTAGCATCTATATGAGCAACAAGAATGAAACGGACATTTGCAAATGTACCAGCAGCCAAAGTGTTTTGCAGCAAGTCTAAAACAGCATCCAAGTGGTGATTATCTACGTCACCCAGGTCATCAATTATGATGAGATTAGGTTTTTGAGTAATCTGCGCATTTAAAAGCTCGTCAAGCCTTCTTAGTTTCTGATTAGCATTTACTTCTGAAGACTCAGTAAAAATAGTGATGTCAGATGCTTGTAAAAATAAGCAGTCAAATTTTTGATTAAATTCTTGCAGGACACTTAATTTGCAGAGCGCCGACTTTCCTGAACCAGAGGGGCCGACAAGGAGAGTAATGTTGTTCTCATGTAAAGCTCGTCGTAACGCCGAAAGCTCAACTCTAGGCAGAATAATATCTCGACCAAGCGTCTCTCGAACAGCTGAAAGTCGGCTCTGAGAACGACTGAATAGTCTAGCAAGGGTTGTACGAAATGCCTTTAGGCTTCCGTCGCTAGAAAGCTCTTTCCAGATTAATGTACTTATACTCTCTGGAGAAAACCCAGAACCAAGCTGAAGAAAATACCCTAACCAGCGTGCAATTGTCGTCTCTGCATCTTCATTCCTCACAAGAACTTGTAGTTCAGTTAAAAGATCAACTCTTGGATCAGGAACTATTTCATAGCGGATAATTTCCTTAAATAATCTCAATTCTTCTTGAGGATATCCTTGAGATCGGGTTCTCCATCCCTGTATAACTTGCTGGGGATTTTCATCTCCTTCTAACTGGCCTGAGATTACAAATTCGAGACGTTTTGCTAGCTCAGGAGTTTTGGTAGAAGCGAGTATAAAAATTTGCCATAACTCCTCAAGAGCTTTCCTGAGACCGCTAGCAGAGAGGGTTCTCTTTGCCTGAGTTAAAGTAATATATTTCCCAGTCTCAATAATATCGGAAATAGCTTCTGAAAGAACACCTTTGGCTACTTCTAAATCTTGGCGTTCAATATCAGTTGATGCCTTCCATAGAGATATGATTTTTAGAAGCGTTAACAGAAATTGGTATTCAAAACCACTAATTGATAGCAATCCACCCTGTGCTCGCTCAGAGTGATTTCGCTCCCATGCGTTCCTCAACTCAACAACTTGAGCAAGTAACGAGAAGTCATGAGATTCTGAAGCTGAGGTTGGCATCTATAACTAAATCCTCATAGTTATATATAGAAGTCTAGAATTGAAAATTTGTAGAGGGTATCGATACTATGTCTGCGAATATGCTAGTTCTCTTGAACTATAACGCATCTCAAGCGGTGAAGTATTTAGAGCTTCTATATCTTTTCTGAAATGTCTGATGAATATGGATTCTGTTTAACAGCCAGAGAAATCTAATCAGTGATTGTGTTGCTAACAGTCTCTAAACAGAGTGCTGGTACTGTTGTAAAGGATCGCCCGCCAGGAAAATTGAATACCAACCGTCACGTAGATTGGATCTTGGAAAAGACATTTACCTCTTCACTAACTTGCTGACAGTTCAAGTCGCCTGTGAATTCGATCGCACCACTGCTGAGCCAGTATCGCAATCTCCTGTCGCTTATTCTCACTAGCCCAAAGCTCTGACCAACTTAGCTTCCATCGACTCAGCAATCGTTGCAAATCTACCAGCTCAGTTGCGAAAGCTACATCCGTTTCCAAATCAACATTTGGGACAGCCCATTCAATAAAAAACTGACTCTCCCTGACTAGGTGTTGAGCAACCGACTCATCTGTGCCGCTCTTCGCCAAGAGCTGAATCCGCGTCAAATTCAGGGCCAAACTATCTAGCTGAGTCGCCCGGTTAGCCTGAAGATACTGTGCCTTGAGAATGTCCCAGTTTATTGCCATTCAACGTTGCCCAAAAGAGATTGCACGATTTGGCTAATGTCTTCCCGCAGAACAGGCTCTTGAATTTCCATCGACCTATTATTCGCACTAGGGCGAATGTTGATGAGTGATTCATACCCAACCGCTTGCCTGAGTGGATACCAATCAGCCCCCCAAATGTTGGCCTGCTCACTGCCATCATCCAGCAAAATAAGCTCACAATCGGTGTGAAGTTCCCCACCTCCGGCTAGAATCCTACGCTCAACATCTACAGCTAGTTTAATGTAGATTCCCAGAGCCTCTAGCATCTGAAGCATTTGCTCGGGTTCCGCACGGCTGCGGATGATCTGGATCATGGTGGTTCAATTAGCGGATGGATGCAAATGTACCATGCCGCACTCAGGGTAGACGCCAGCTTTTTGGATCTAGCTACCCAATATTTGCCCATCTTTTCCATAAACCTGCCATAGCCGCCCCCTAACCTTTGGCATACAGGGCCTCCGAGGGAACTCCATCCGCCACCCCTCGCCCTGGGAGCTATGCCCAGCCACCTTCCCAAAACTCTAACAGCCGTTTTCCTCGCCAGCCTTCTCGCCCTTCTCCTGCTGCTGGCTCCCATCCTTGGGCTTTCCCCAGCCCATGCCGACGCCTGGGACGAGCATATTCCCTCCACCCTCTACAACGGGGCAATTGTCCCCGACTGGGGCCACATCAACTTCTCCACCCTGCCTGTCATCAGCGAATCTGGCTCCCTACAAATCCCGGATTCCCTCGCCGCGCAGCTGGGCTACAACCCCTCCCGCATCTGGTCAGAAAACACCCCCATCGACCAGGTGCTGATGCTCGGTGACCTACAAGACGCCTTTGGCCTGCAAACCTTCAACCTTGCTGCCATTGCTCAACTCACCGGGCTCAACCTCAACGGCATCAGCCTGGCCAACTTTCCCCTCATCGCCCAACAAACCCTCGCCAGCCTGGTCGATGCTATTCCCCAACTGGCCCAGCGCACCCTCGACCAGGTACCCATCCTCAAAGACCTGGTCAGCCTCAACGTCAACAACCTCGACCCTGCTGCCCTCAGCAACCTGGCCCTGCAATCCCTCAACCTGAGTGACTTCGGCAGCAGCCCCCTCTCCGAACTGGCCAGCAACGACCTGCTGGGTCAGTTCTCCCTCGGCGACCTAAATCTGAGCCAGTACAGCTTCAACGCCATCCCCGGTCTTACCCAAACCCCCTTGGCAAACCTCCAGGGCTGGCAGCAAACCTTTGTCGGCCAGGTGCCGGGGCTCTCCCAGGTGCCCTTTGCCGCCTTTCCCAATGCCCCTACCGCAGGCTACTTCGGCTTCATCGCCATTGACGATGTCACCTACGGCCCAATGGAGCACCGCAGCACCCCCACCCAGCGCTCCATCACCGGCAGTGACAAAGTCGGCTTCACCTATCAGTGTGCTCAATCCCGAGGTTGCGCCTACTTGGAACTCAACTCTCCCGTCTCCCTTGGGGTTGCGGGTGACCCCAGAGGACTGCATGGGGCGCAGTGGATTAAAGGCGGCACCGGGCCAGGTGCGCAAATGGTGCCGGGTGGACACGGCATTCTAGGCGCGATCAACGGCGGGCAAGAACCGACGGGTCGCCTGCCCTTTGGCCCGGTCTTCAAAGTAGTGCTCACTAACACCGATGAATCGACCGGCAGCGGCAGCTTTGGTATCTACTTCCGGGTCTGCCACCACGGCTTGATTGACCTGGGCTGTACGCCCTACTTCATTGGCCCCATCCCCTGGTTCAGCGCCCAGGAAAAAGGCATTGTCTTTGTCGGTGAGACTCCCGGCACCCCGCCAGGCGATATTCCCGACATCCCACCATTGCCTGCTGAAGTGCAGCAGCAGATTGATGCCCTGATTCAGGCCAACGAACCGGATTTCCTCAGTGCGGTGACTGTGGATAGCCCTTGTCTGGCCAAGGTGATGAGCCAGGTGCCGCCCACGGAATCGTCTGCCGCTGCAACGACGGTGCCCAAGCTCTTGGAAGCGGCGCAACGGGCAGGCATCACCGATCGCGCCCAGCTCGCCTACATTCTGGCCACCGCCGAAACCGAAACCAACTTTCGGCCTCGCAATGAAGACGGCGGCTATTGCGGTGAATATGGCCCCGGCTGCTACTACGGTCGCGGCGATGTGCAGCTCACGGGCCAGAGCAACTACCAGTATTGGTCAAACCGCCTCGGCGTAGACCTGATCAACCATCCCGAACTGGCCAACCAGCCAGACCTAGCCGCCACAATTGCCGTGGAAGGCATGCGCGATGGCACCTTCACCGGCAACCGTTTGGGTCAGTACATCAGCGGCCAGAACCATGACTTTGTCGGCGCTCGCCACATCGTCAACGACAGCGACAAGAGCGATCAGGTGGCGCAGCAGGCGGATCAGTTTCTAGGAGCCCTCAATCAGTGCGCCACCGTGGCCACGACCACCGACACCAATCTCACCAGCGCCAACCATCCCGGACAGCTGATTGCTCGCTCCAATGGCAACGCCACCGAGCAAAAGATTGTGAATGCCATCAACGCCCACTACAACGAGTCTTCAGAAGGTGGGCCGGGGAGTGGTGAATTGGCCTGTGCCTATGAGGTAAACCGGGTTCTCGCAGATGCGGTCGGCCACAAAATCGGTAGCAATCCCAACTATGTTCCTTCCGTCGAAGCTGACTTGCAGCAGGGTGCCGGAACTCGGGTGACGACAGCTTCAGCCCATGCCGGAGACGTGATCGTTTTTCGGGGCAGTCAGGGCGAGCACATCGGTTTCTGCATGAATGACGGCTGTACCCAGGTCATTTCTAACTCATCCAGTAAAGCCCAGTTTCGCTGGGTCGGCAGCCGCGACTCCTACGACGCTTACTACGGCAGCCAGAGCGCCAACCATATCTATCGCGTCAACGGCTGACGGTTTATTCCCTTTTTCCTAATGAGGTCATTCCCATGATTCGTCGATTGTTTGCACTCGTGGTTATCGCTGGCTTGATGGGGCTCCCCATCGTCATCACCCTATCGGGCCTATTGCCGGTCATTCCGCCTGCGATCGCCGATGTCCAGACCGATACTTCCACGATCACCACAGCAGTGGTTCAAGCCCTAACCTTTCCAGGCCAACCTAAGGATGCGAATCCCCGCGTGTCCCACGTCGCCGTAGTCGGTAACTATGCCCTGGTGGATTGGCTTTTGGGCGATGGCGGTGGCGAAATGCTTTTGACCCGTCAGGACAATGCCTGGCAGGTCGTTGGTGGCGGCGGCGGCGCGATGGATAGCCGCACCTTGATCGAACTCGGTGTCCCTGAGGTTACCGCAGTGCAGTTGGTGCAGCAGCTCCAGGCTCAGTGGGGGCAGAAGCAGTGACATGGCCTGTCGTCACTTTTCTAACCGCACAGTAGTCACCCTCTGTCTGAGCTTCACGGTCGGACTCTTGCTGGTGACACTGCCTTTGCTGGGCTGGGGCCAAAATCCACAACCCTCGGCGCTGCTGGCTCCCGTTCCGATCCAGCCTTCTCCTACCGTGGCAGCTCAGTCCTATCTGCCCAGTCCGCTGCCTGGTGTTGAACTTCCCGACACGGCACGGATCTGCCTGGAGACCTTCGGCTAACGCTTCGATGTTTTCGGCACTGTACAAGACCAGGGCCAAACCGTTTATCTCCTGGGCATCTATCCCGACTTTGTTACCACCAATCCTCTCGATGCCAGCGATGAGGTGATTGTCGTTGACCCGCAGCGGGGGTGCGATCGCATCGTCGATTCCACCTCTATCCGCCGTCCCCTCAGTAGCTACGTTTCCGCCAAAGCCGCTGAAAGCCTGGAACTTCAGCGCTATCAACACGCGATCGCCCAACTGGGCAGCCTCGATGCCTTTCAGCAAAGTCTGACGGCCCACATCAACGCCGAACACGGGCTGTATCTCCTCTCTGCTGAGCAAGTGAACGCCCTGAAGCAACTCCACGTAAGCTTCCCCGACACCTATCGCCTGCTAACCGATGACACCTTTCCTCCTCCAGAACCATGATTCGCCTTCGCCACTTCTTCCTCATTTACCTCCTCTGTGGAATTGTCTTCCTCTCCGGCTGCATGGTCGCCCAAGGACAGGAAACCTCCCCTAGTCCCGGTGCCCAAACGGTATTACCGGAATTCCAAAGCCTGCTGCCCAAGCTCCAGCAACAGACTCAACTCGCGATCGTGCTCCCTACCCTCATTCCCGCCGATGCTCTGGTGCCGTCAGACGGACATTCGAAGCCCTACCTGAACGTGCCGATCACCCCCGATGGCCACTTCCAGCAGGTCGTTCCCCACCTCACAATCGCTACCGCTTCCCACTACGAAATCTCCCTCGATGCGACTGCCGACTGCCAGGGCGACGACAGCTGCTCCTTCGGTTTTCTCTCCGGCGAGCAGGTCTTTCAAGACACTCCCAAGGTGGCATCCCTCTATGCCTACGAACTTGAGCCTGACTTTCAGCCGGTGGCGCGATCGCCGGAAGCCATGGGCACTGTCGCCCTGACGAACGGCATCACTGGCTTCTTCATTCCCTTTGTCTGCGGTGCTAACTGCGACACGTCCAAGATTTTTTGGGAGCAAAGCGGGGTGCGCTATGGCGTCGGCATCCGCTACGGCTCCCAGGCCACCCTGATTGCTTTTGCCAACTCGGTCATTCAAAACGAAAGGACAAACCCATGAACTCTGTTATGACACCCGCCCCAATTGAGGCTGAAGTCGCTGAAGCTGCCTTACCCGAGAGCATCAGCGAACTGACCCAAGCCCTGCAAGCCGTTCTCCAGCAGTACCTCCCCTTCGTCCCGGAAGATGTCTCGGTCTTCTTTGGTGGAGCCGAAGTTTACCGCTATTGTCCCTCGGACAACAGCGTTGCCTGGTGGGGCTACTACTGGGGCGACCCGGAAGCACCCTCAGCGACGGTGGAGCCATGAGTCCTCATGCAACCCGATGCCAAAGAGCAGCTCATTCAGCACTTCCGCGATCGCCTCCTGGCCGGTGTCAGCTATGCCCGGATCACTGAGGCCAGACGGGAAGCAACGGACGTTCTAGGACAGCTCATCATCCCCGGTGATCCGCTCACTAAAGTGGTCGATGAAGCCATGGAAGCAGCGGTGGTGCGCGCCTCCGGCCCAAGCATCGCTCAGTGCCCCACCACCTACGACGCCTACGATCGCCTAGTGGATCTGCTGGAGCAACAGCCCAATCTCACCGTTCGTTCGTCTACCTCTGTCCTCCAGCAGGCGTACAGCACCCCGGTTCCCATCGCCTATCTGGCCTCCGTTCTGGCTGATATTACTCCTGAAACATGGGTTTACGAACCCACCGCCGGAAACGGGGCGCTGCTGATTGGGGCAAATCCAGAGAAGGTGATGGCCAATGAGATTAACGGCGATCGCCTGGCCGAACTCCAGACCCGAGGCTACCGGCAGCTCACCCAGCACGATGCCACCAGCTATCAGCCCCAGAAACCAGTAGACCGAATCATCTGCAACCCGCCCTTTGGCTCGGTTAAGGGAGCCAACCACCGCACCCAGCGCTTCCCCATTGCCGATACCTGGACGACCCAGGTGGATCAGGCGATCGCCCTCAAAGCCCTGGAGGCAATGAAAGACAACGGGAGAGCGGTGCTGATTCTGGGAGGCAAAAAGGGAATTGACCCAGAGCTCAGGTCTGAGCGCTACAACACCCGCGAAAGTCGGGCCTTCTTCTACGTCCTCTACAACCAGTACGCCGTCACCGATCATTTCTCAATTTCCGGTGACCTCTACCGCAAGCAGGGCGCAGGATTCCCCATCGATGTCATCGTCATTGCCGGACGGGGACCGTCTACCCGGCATCTCCCCGCTGCCCAAGTCCCTGACCTCAAAACCACCTTCGCTGAACTCAAGGAGACCTTACCCCATGGGCCAATACGACACCTATCCCCAGATCTGGGCACCGCCCCACAACAGTTCGTTGTTCGTGGTGAAAGTGCCTCAGAGCCTGCAAGCTCTCGACGAGCAGACCTACAAAGCCCTGATGGTGGAACGCCTCGACGGAATGATTCAGAGCTGGCTAGACATCGCGACCCTCGAAGCCACTCAAACCCTGCTGGCCCGTGGCCTGAGCGATCTGCATCCCTCCCAGGACTTTCCACTGCTAACCCAGAACGACCCGGAGACCTTCAACCTATGGGCCTGGCGGCTGGAGTGGGCGGAAGCCTTCATTCTCCACAACTCAACCTTCAGCGAAGCTCTCTGGCTAACGGGAATGGGGCAAACCACCTTCCCGACGACGCCATTTTCACCGACCCAGACCCAATTCGAGCCGCTTCTGGAAGTCCATCAAGACACCCACCTGGAAGCCTGGCTCATGGCCCTGAGCGCCACCCTTCAGCACTAGGCAAGGACATTCCCATGGAAATCTCCCCCGAATCCAACACAACGTCAACACCAGAAGATGCCTACGCCCAACCCAAGCAGGTGGCGTATCTCCCCAAAAGCCAAGGCGTTTCTTCCCAGACGCTGATTCCCTTCAACATGGTGAGTGCCGCCCAAGCGGCGCTGGATAATTTCGAGCAGCGCCATGGCGATATTGACGAGTATCTGGCCACCCGGCTGGGCTACGCCTCAATTCAAGAACTCCACCAGTACTTCAGCGCAGAGCAGGTGGATACATCAGCGCTGGCGATCGATAATCTGGAGCGCGGGCAGGGTTTCATCACAGGCGATCAAACCGGCATTGGCAAAGGCCGAATTTGTGCCAGCATCATGCGCTATGCCCAGCAGCAGGGCAAGCACGCCATCTTCGTCACTAAAGATAAGACCCTCTATGCCGACATGATGCGCGATGTCTCCGACATTGGCACCCATCAGTTTCACCCCTTTGCTACCGACATCAACATTCAAATTCCGCTGCCCAACGGCGGTGAACTGCTCACGGGTCGAGGTGCCCAGCAAGAAAAAGCCATGCTGGAGATGATGCGCTCCGGCACTCTCAACAATCACAGCGCTATTTTTACGACCTATAGTCAGTTGCAAACAGTGGGCAAAAAAGAGCCCCTGCGTCGGGAGTTCCTGAGAGCCCTCGCCCCCAATGCCATCCTGATTTTGGATGAAGCCCATGAAGCGGGCGGCACCAAGAACGAATGGCAGCTAAAGAATCAAGCCCCAGATCGAGCCGAGTTTGTTCGCCAGCTCATCGACCTCTCCTCCGGTGTCTTCTACTCCTCTGCCACCTACGCCAAGCGTCCCGATGTGATGGATCTTTATGCCCGTCGCACCGACCTGCGCCTGGCCGTCAGCAGCATGGATGCTCTGGAGAATATCCTCACCCGTGGCGGGGTGCCTCTCCAGCAAATGGTGGCCAGTAAGTTTGTTGCCTCGGGCCAGATGCTCAGGCGCGAGCGCTCCTATGACGGCGTCAGCTTCGAGGCCAAAGTGGTGCCGGTAGAGCGCGAGGTGGCTGATGAATTCTCTGCTGCCATGCGAGCGATCAAAGACTTTGACCGGGCCAAACAGAAAGCCGTGAAGGAACTGGACAAAGAACTCAAAAAAGAAGCCAAAGCCCTGGGAGACGACAACGCGATCGGCGAAGTTGGGGCCAAAAGCACCAATTTCACCTCCTTGATGCACAACTGTATCGAGCAAGGGCTGCTGGCGCAGAAGTCTGAAGCCACGGTGCAGGAGGCGATTCACTCCTTGCAAAACGGCCAGAAGCCAGTGATCGCCGTGGCCAACACCATGGGCAGCTTCATCCAGGGGTACGCCGATGCCCATGACCTCAAGCATGGCGATCGCCTCGACCTCTCCTTCTCCAACTTGCTGGAACGCTATCTGGAACGCTCGCGGGATGTAGTGTTGCGGAATTACAAGGGGCAGAGCGATCGGCACCGCCTCACCGACACAGAACTCGGCGATGAAGGACTCTTCGCCTATGAAGATGCCCTGGAATCTATTCGGGAAGGGGACTTCAGCCGCATTCCCATCAGCCCCATCGACTATATTGAGCAGCGACTGGAGCAGGCCGGTTACCGGATCAGCGAAGTCACCGGACGCAAAGCCGGACTGGACTATGCCCCCGATGGTACGACCACCTACAAAGTTCGCACCGAGACCGAAACCTCTTCCAAAGCCAAGATTGAAGCCGTAGCTCTCTTCAATGCGGGCGATGCCGATGCCATCCTGCTGAACTGCTCCGGCTCCACCGGAATTTCGCTCCACGCTTCAGAAAAGTTCGCCGACCAGCGCCCCCGTCACATGATCGTCGCCCAGGCCGAGCGAGATATCAACGTCTTTATGCAAATGCTGGGCCGCATTCACCGCACCGGGCAGGTGGAGTTGCCCAGCTACACCCTGCTGATGGGCGATCTCCCTGCCGAGAAGCGACCGGGGGCAATCCTCTGCCGCAAGATGGCCAGCCTCAACGCCAACACCACGGCGTCACGGGAGACCGACATCTCCATCAGCAATGTGGTGGATTTTATGAATGCCTACGGGGAGCAGGTGGTCAATGAACTGCTGAGCGATGATCTGGAACTCAATGCCCAGCTAGACTTCCCCACCCTCAAAGCCCAAAACGACGGTTCAGAGGTGGCCCTGATTAAGCGGGTGACCGGGGCGATTCCCCTACTACCGATTGAGCAGCAGGAAGCGGTCTATGACCTGATTGAATCCGAGTACAAAGAACTGGTGGATCAGGCCCGTGCCATGGGCGAGAGCATCCTGGAGGCAGACCAACTCGACCTCGATGCCCGCACCACGGCGCGGATGGAGGTGATTCCTGACGACAGCCCCGTGAAGACGGAATTCACCGGGCCGGTGTATCTGGAGATTGTCGATGCCAAGAGTGCCAGCAAACCGCTGACTCAGCTTCAGGCGGTGAATGTGCTGCGGGAGGGGCTGGGGTTGGAGGCGGTGAAAACGCTGGAGGAGCATGACCCGGAAGTGCTGGAGGCTCCGTCAAAGCAGCGGGCGGATGAGGCGATCGCTGCCCTTACCGAAGCGACTGAACAATACCGTACCGCCGTTCTCGCCACCAAGAAGGAAGAGTCGGCGGCCAACAAGTTCAGCGATCGCCTCGACAAACAATTCGACCAGGTCTCCTCCACCCTTGAGCAATTCCCCAGTGGCACCCCGGTTCGCATTGTCTCCGGCACCACCCAGAGTGTCTTCTACGGCGTGGTGTCCAACATCGATCAGAAGATTCGCCCCGGCAGCCCTGCTGCGCCCAACAACTGGAAGATGCGCCTGCTGGTCGCGGACTCCGCCCGGCAGATCACCGTGCCCCTCTCAAAGCTCAATAGCTGGCGAGAAGGGGCGGTGAATATCACACCTCAAGCCCAGGACTGGTTTGGCAACGACGTTTACAGCCTCTTCGATAAGTTTCAGCAGAGCGGTCGGGTGGAGCGGCAGATTTTTACCGGCAACATTATCAAAGCCTTCGAGAAGTACCCCAAAGGCAAGTTAGTGAACTTCACCGACCATCAGGGCCAGGTGCGCCAGGGGCTGGTGATGCCCAAAGAATTTGATATCCGTGAGGAGCTGGATAAAGAGCCGGTTGCCTTTAAGCAGGGCTACCAGGTCAAGGCGTTTCTCACCGATCTGACCAGTCGCCGGGGCGCAGTGAAGACCCTCGACGAACTGCTAATTCTCAAGGCCCAGGCCAATGGCGACAGCTTTGTCTTGCAGGCTCCCAAGGCCAAAGAATCGGGGGCGAAATACTTCCTCGATGAAGCCCTAATTGCTTCGGTGGGCAACGATTTTCATTCCGTGGCGGATCGCATGGAGGTGGTGGTGCCTCCCGAACGGCTGGAGCAAACCCTCACGGTGCTGATGAACCAGCGCCAGTATACCCTAGCCGCCTTCGACCACAAGGATATCGCCCGTGATTATCTGGGCATTCAGCTCCCCAAACTGGAAGTGATTGACGCGGCGACACCTGCCCCTACTCCTGTTCGGGAACCTCAGCCCCTGCTGCCGCCGCTTTCTCCAGTCTCAACCCAGCCCACCCCTTCTGCTGGCGGAATTCTCCCACCCAAACAGCAGCAGGGCCAAATCGAAAAGCGGATCGCCAACTTCCTGGAGAAAGCTGGGATTCGAGAAGTGGTCACCGTAGGCGAAGACTACCACCTCAAAATCGAGAATGAGCCCTATATTCCTTTGGTGGTGGAGCGGCAGCTCGATGAGCTGTACCTGACCCACTACCTGGAGCAAAACGGCGACACTTTTATCGACACCGAAATGGTGTTTAAGATTCAAGGGAACGGGCAACTTCGGTTCAAGGAAATCGCTACCCAAGACCCGATTCGAGGGGGAGAGCTGAGAGCCCCGGATCGGCTCTTTGCCCAAACCTTCTCCCGCAATATCCAGCATCAGGGCTTTGCTGAGGCAGCAAAGCAGCAACTTCAGGCTCAGTCAGTTCAATCTCAGGCAGATGTGACTTCTACGGTTCAACCCACACCTGCTGCCAGTGAGCCTAGCTCCCTGAAGCCAGAGATCAAAGCCTACCTCGATCTGAAGGCGCAGCATCCAGATGCATTGCTCTTGACCAAAACCGCAGATGGCCGGTTTTACGAAGCGTTCATGGCCGATGCCAGAGCGCTGGCGGAGAAAACCGAGGTCATTCTCACCAGCACCGATTCCGGCAGCCCCGAGCTGGGTCGGGTGCCTGTGACGGGCTTTCCGGTTCATGCCAAGGACCGCTATCTCGAATGGCTGCGGCAGAGCACCCCGGTGGTGATGGTCGATGGCTCAGAGGCCATTGAGGTGCATCCTCAGATCGAACCTTCAGAAAACCCGGTGGCGGATCCGGTCAGTCAGGCCAGCGAAGCACCCGCGATTCCTGACGAGCCAATCAGTCCAGCGATCGCCCTGGCCCCTGAAATACCACTGACCGCAGAAGAACAGCCGAGTCTGTTTTCTCTGGAAACCTTTGAAGGGACAGCCCAACCTCTAACCGCACTCGTTCAGGGCGATCCGGCCTGGAACCAGACAGAATCGCCCCAATCGCCTGATGAAAAGCCGGTTGAGGCTCCTCTAGCTGTCGAGGAAACCCAATCGCCCCCGCCAACCACGGCTCAACCCACCATCGACGTCCTGCGGCAGTGGTACCGCCATGCTCGCGATGTTGGCCGGTCAGAGAAGCACCTGAAGCAGATTGAGGTAATCAGCCGGGGTGCAATGGTAGGACAGGCGCTGGGCGATCGCGACCTCCAGGCGATGACCCGCGATGAATCCGCCTGGCAGGCTCAGATCACCACCGTCACTGAGCAGGCCCGCTCCATCCTCAACCTCGTCGGTACCCAGGACAGCGAAGGCCAACACTTCAGCGGCAAAACGTACCAAATCCACGGCAACGACCATCACCTCAGCATCGCGGCTACTGGTCGAGGGGATCTCCTCAACCTAGAGCAGGGCCAGATCACCCTCTCCCAAATTACCCACGTCGATGCCCAGCGGTTTCAGACCTTTGCCGAGCTAATTCAAAGTCGTGCGTTGATTGTTCAAACCGCTCAACGGCAACCCGCTGGTTTAGAACCCTAACCTTTCCCTATCCGGTGATGGCCATGGCCCTTCCCCACAATGCGGGCGTCTGGGCGACGGTGCAGTGGTTAGCAGCCCGTCACCTGCCTGCCCTCCCTGTTGCCCCAGCTCAAGATCCTTATCGCTATCCCCGCATCGTGGCCGCGAAGCCGCAGCGGGGTATCTACGATCATGTTGAGTGCCACTGGCAGGACGGGCAGCTTCGACCCAACCCCCTATTCACCGGCAAAAACCCGTCCTACCTCGATGGGCATGGGATTCCCCATCTAGTTTTTCACCACCACTTCCAGAACCGATTGCCGACTCAGCAGGAACTACGCCAGTGGTTTGTCCATCCTCAAACCGGGGTGGGGTCTCTCGGGGGGCATCAGGGCTTGGCCTGGATTGATTTCGATACCAAGGGCTTTGAGTCACCCGATGCCTGTGATCAAGCGATCGTCCAGTGGCTGGATCAGCATCCTCGCCTCAAAGACACCTTTACCGAGCGCACCCACAGCGGCGGCTGGCGATTCGCCGTCAAGCTGCAAACCTCGCCAGGCTTTACCAATTTTGCGTTAACACCGGGCGGGGAACACGTTGGCGAAGTGTTGGGAGCCGGTCGTTTTACCGTTCTAGCTCCTACGATTGGCCCCAGCGGGAATCCTTACCTATCCTTTCAGCGAGTTGAGCCAGTCGAAATTGAGAATCTGTCTGAAATCGGTCTCTTTAGCTCATCCTCCCGGCAGGTAGAACAGCGCCCCATCGACTACCAACCTAGGCTGCCCTTGCCGCCCTTGCGAACCGTTACAGGCCAAGGAGCCATTCATCTAGCAGACCTGGTGACCGCCAGAGTTCGAGATCTTCTCGATGGCCAAGATCTTTACCAGGATGAGTCCATGTCGCTGGTCGCCGCCGCCCGAGAACTCTATGGCAGCGAGAATTGGGCCTTCGCCAATGGGGTTCCGCTGGTGGGCGATCGCGCTGAAGCCCTGATTCACCGCGTCGGCGATGCCTTTGGCTATGACGACGACAAGCTCCGCCGCTGCCTGGCGTTGGTTAATCCTGACACCTGCCAGCCAGCCAGCGTGTATCGAGGGAATGAAGCGGCTCTGTGGAAGCGGGTACGGCGCTTAGACCGAGGTGTTTTTGAGGCTCGCTGCCCGACGAGCACTCAGGTAGAGATTGCCAAACAGATCGAGGCTTATCGGCGATTGTCCGCCCCAAGTTCAAATCCTTCCGACTTGCAGAACTCGACGCTCATCCAACTCCGGGACTGGTACCGAATCGCCAGAGCCATGGATGCCCCTGAGAGCACTTTGGAATCAATCAAAACCATCGGTCAGCGGGTAGCTGAGGGCAAACCAATGCCGAGGAAATATCGAGAATTAATGCAGCAGCAGGTTCAAAGCTACTGGCAGCAGGTGGATACCGTGATTCAGCAGGCTGGAGGTATCTTAGAAAACGTAGGGCAACATAGCAGCGCTACAGGAACCGCCTTTGAAGGGCGCACCTACCGAATTGAAAGCCCCTTCGATGGGAGCTTGCAGATCTCTGCCCAGCACCGGGGCACTTTGCTGCTGGTCGAAGCGGACTCTATCCAAACTTGTCGATTGGGAAAACCTGACTTTGACCAGTTCGCTCGCTTCGTTCAGCGGCTCTCCCCGCAATCCTGCTGGGATCGTCCTCTGGAGCTGGTTTGATGGGGCGGCCTCACACCCGCTGAGCAATGGCACGCCACTGCTGCCGATCCTGTAAGGATGGACTAGTAGTCAAAACAGTGCCCTGCCAATCGTATCGAGCAATTTCCCGATCATCCGTCTTGGCGACAACGGTCAGGGTTTGAGCGGCGCTGTCTCGGGTTAGCCTGTACCGGTTGCCGTCTGCGATATCGAGTCCAGGACGGGGCTGGGTGGTACGGTTACGCGCCTGGGCCAGCTCGAAGGCGCGATTGATGGCGGGATAGATAGCCGTAGCCCACTGCTGGTCTGCGATCGCCCTCACCCCAGCTTCTAGAGTGGCCTGCTCTAGACCTCCTGAGAGGTCAAACTCCGCCGCCCAACGGTGCATGTACTCATAGTCCAACTGCTCCTGCTGAGTCTTGAGCACGCCTAGAACATCCCGCCATTGCTTATCCGATTGACTCTGCTGACCCCACCGCAATTTATTGACTACAACATCTTCTGGCGAGACCAGATACACTTCGCTGCCGTCAGGCCAGGGAATCAGGCGGCGACGCTGAAATTTGAGTCGTTCATACTCGTTATCATCGGCCAACACCAAATCAGCTCGGGAGATGGTAGCCACCTGGGTGACTTGCAGGGTGCGCATGCGACCCGTCATCGCATCGTCTACGCCAGGAACATAAAACCCAGCGGCTTCTAAGGCTGTCACCAGAGGCGTCAAGGCATCACGAGGAACAGAAATGACCACGTCTAAATCACGAGTGGTGCGCGGTTCGCCATAGGTAATCGCCGCCGTGCCCCCAGTCACATAGTAGGGAACACCGACGACGGCAAAAATGCGGTGAAGCTGAGCGGCCAGTTCGGTCGAATCCTGAATCCAGGTCATTTCAGAGCCGGTAGGAATGTAATCGGGGGGGCAGTCTTCCTGTAACCAGGCTTC
Source organism: Nodosilinea nodulosa PCC 7104 (assembly GCF_000309385.1). Taxonomy (GTDB): domain Bacteria; phylum Cyanobacteriota; class Cyanobacteriia; order Phormidesmidales; family Phormidesmidaceae; genus Nodosilinea; species Nodosilinea nodulosa. The sequence goes on along the minus strand of NZ_JH976537.1, from coordinate 5,717,959 downwards.
CGCCAGTTTACGGGCAAAGGCCTGGGGGGAAAGGTGGGCAAACTGGCGGCTCAAGCAATGCAGGGAAAGTTTCCGGGCACTTTGCATCATGGTAGCCGCCATGGTTACCCGCTCTGTCGGAGTGCGCTGACTGAGCAGATGAAAACACAACAAATCGGTCTCAGAGCCTGTATCGTCAGCCTGAGGTCGATATCCCGGTGGTGCAGAAAGGGATGGAATCTGAGTCGCCATTTAGGATGGTGTGCGTTCGATTTGATTCTACTGTAACCACCAGCCAAAGACGCTCTACAGCTCCTGCAATGGAGATTGAACGGAGACCATATCCACAATCCGCCGCATCTCTTCGAATGCCGCCAAGTCATGTTCTTGAATGTGCTGAGCTGCGGTCACTCTCAGGGCTTCCCCTTCAACCTGCCCTTGAATCCTTAGTCCTCTATCGTCCAAGGATGTCAGTGAGAACTCGCGGGCAGCGGAGTCATAGCTTGAGGCATAGCGCTTACCCGAAAGCCGCCAAACGCCAGCCTCGGTTTCCTGCGTTCTTCCCGCCTGATGGTTGATGGTGAAGACCTGGAGCGCGATCGCCAACATATCCTGAGCTAACTCCAGTTGAACTGTGGAGTTTTCTTCCACCTGGGGTATCACGGCTGAATCTCGATCCTTGGACTGTTTCACCAACTGCCGACACTGCTGAGCCGTCAGCAGATTCACTCGGCGCAGCAATTCATCCTGTTCGGGGGCGTGGTCTATCCCCAGATGCCGTTGCAATCCCTTGAAGGAGTAGGCCGCTCCGAGTTTGTACCCCGGAAAAGCAATGCCCTCCATGCCATAGCTAATGCCATCGATCTGGCCATCGCGGGCATAGAGCCGCACGGAGATATCCGCCGCCTTCAACCGTGTCACCAGCATCAGCATCGAGGGCTGGTCTGCGGTGTGTGTTTGGAGCGATCGCCACAGCTTTTCCTTCGTCAGCTCCCCACCCGTGCGTTCCTTCAGCCGATATTCTCCTGTGGTCAGGTTGTAGCGCTCTGGCTTAGCTCGAACCTTCGTCTGCTCTAGGCCAAAGGTTTCTTCCAGTTCCCGTTCTAGATGCTTCAGCCGAATTTTGATGAAGGCATCATCGACCCACTTGGCGTGCATATCGACGGCACTGGTGACGATGTGCCAATGCTGCACCTGATGCCGCGCCTGGCGATCATGGTGCTCCACCACAAAATACTGGCAGTCCTGATGGCCAGTCCTTTCCAGCACGGCGTTGGAAATGGCGCTGATCTCCTCCGGGCTTTTGTGCTCCTGGGGCGATAAACTCACCGAGTAATGCACCATCGTCTTTTTTACCCGAGGGTTGTAGTCATGGACGAAGCGAAACTCCTCCGCCAGTTCCTCGGCATTTAGCCCCACCATGTTAGTTGCCAGGATGGGCTCAGCTTGCCCTTGCTCCTGTTTTTCAGGGGATAGGACATAGCTCGTTAGCCCGTAAGGGTTGGCTCCCTTGGAATAGTTGATGTTCATGATTTTGGTAATACCTTTTCGATAGCGTCACCCAGTCTTCTCAGCGCGATCTCTCGCCGCACCTCCCAAATGAGTTCCAGGACATCTTCAAGCTGATGGCCCTGACCCTTGCTCTTGAGGGCTTCTGTGAGTTCCGCGAGCTGTTGAAAGAGGCTCAGGTTAATCAGCGGCCCTTCTACCTGCCGCCGCCGCTTCAGGCCGCAGTCCAGCAGATAGGTGCTCATGCTGGTTCCGGCCCCGACCGCATACTGCCGGATTTGAGCCTTCTGTTCCCACTGTGACAACAATAGATGAGACAGCTTAGCCAGTCCCAATTAGAGTAGAAGGAACGGTTATCCCGCATGTCAGACTCTATGCAATCGCAGCTCTTGAATCCTGAAAACAATGGGAAAGCCGCCCGTCTAGATCCCGAAGTTCTAGAAAAACCTGTCCGCCGTCAATTCACCGCCGCTTATAAGCTCGAGATGGTACAAGCTGCAGATCGGTGCACTGAGCTGGGTCAAATCGGGGCCTTACTGCGACGAGAAGGGCTGTACTCATCGCAGTTGAGTACCTGGCGCAACCAGCGACAACAGGGGCAACTGCAAGCGCTGGCCGATAATAAGCGGGGCTGCAAAGCCACAATTCCGCATCCGGTTCAACAAGAGCTGGCGCAATTGCGCCGAGAGAATCAACAGCTGCGCCACAAAATAGCAGCAGGCCGAACTGATCATCGATATCCAAAAAAAAGACTTCGCAGTTAATGGGGATCTCTCTGAGTCCTATCCATTGCGACGAGCCCGACTGAACCGTGCTGCTGAGACCCTGGCGCTCGACGTGGGCGTTGCCCCGGCTTGCCTGGCGTTAGGCGTCAGTCGAGCCACCCTGTATCGTCAGCGTAGCCCGTCCACGCCGGTTCGACCTAAACCGCAGCGCTCCCTGTCTGTGGCAGAACAGCAGCAGGTGTTAGCCTGGCTCAATTCAGAACGATTTATGGATTGTTCGGTGGCTGAGGTCTACGCCACGCTCTTGGATGAAGGCATCTACCTCTGTTCGATACGGACCATGTATCGACTGTTGGCCGCTGATGGCGAGACCCAAGACCGGCGTCAGCAACGCCAGCATCCCACGTATACCAAGCCAGAACTGTTGGCCACCGCGCCCAATCAACTCTGGTCTTGGGACATCACAAAGCTCCGTAGCCACCAAAAATGGACGTACTTTCAGCTCTATGTGATTCTCGATGTCTTCAGTCGCTATGTCGTCGGCTGGATGGTGGCGCATCGCGAATCGG
>NZ_JH976537.1:5648359-5715077 GCF_000309385.1 Nodosilinea nodulosa PCC 7104 | reverse complement strand
CCGCCGCCGCTAAGCGCTTGAGCGACCCACCGACTTTGTAGAGGTTTTCTTTGGGGTGATACCAATCGAGGATTTCCCAACGGGTCTCAACGGTGGTGAGTTGACTAAACAAATTCCACACCCCAGCGTGACCATCGCCCAGACAGACCAGCGGGAGAGCAATCGCTGAGCGCTGAGATAGTCAATCAAGCTCTCATTGTCCTGGAAGAAGGCGTTGTAGTAGATCCCTTGCACCCGCACCGCTTTGTAGTCTCGCCACGGGCTGGTGGACTCCACCAGGTCACGCAGACGGACTTTGCCGCCATCAATGCTGACCTCACTGACGCCTTGTTTGGCCTCGGCAGACTCGAACGACTGACGCCCCACCAGGCGTTGTTGGGTCGAGTGCCCGACCTTCATCCCGGTCAGGGCCGCGATGTCATCCTCTGCACCTTGAAACGATTCGTTAGCACTTAAGCGTAAGTTGGCTTTCTCTAGGCCACCACTGAGACGGCTGTAAGCCTTTACGCCTAACTGTTCTGCCTGGCTTTGACGAATCTGGAGGAAACCCACCAAACTCTTCAGTCGGCGAACCCGGCCTCGGGCCGGGTAGGCTTGCTGGTTGACAAAAAAACGGCGACTCGAGGGCTGACCTCCTCCAGCATCTGCTGTCGCACGGTTTGCTCAATGCTTTCCAGACTATCGAGCCTGTCTCGGTTGCTATTGCGGTACAAAATCTCGGCAATCTCTGCTGTACAAGCTTCCAATCGCTTTTGGTCTTCGGGGGTCATGGTGAGTCGTCCCTGAGCTACCCCTCTATTCTCCCCCTGACACTGTTTTCGCGAAAGTGGGATGCTCCCCTTCCATGAGCGTCTCAGTTCAGTCGATGCCAGTTGGCAAGACGATTTCACCTTGAAGGAAATGGTCAAAAAGTCGCTGAAGCCTATCAGCAAAGCCAGGCGCTACAAGGTGAGTTGGGAAAAGATTGCTCTAATGCTTCAAGACGCCACGGGCGGAGAACTCGACATTAGTGCCGCTAGCGTTCGGCAATACTATTTTGAGCTAACGGACAAATCAGCCAATAAGGAGAAGACTAATAAACCAAAACCTAAACCAATAAAGCCAGAGAAGAAGCCTAATCCAGTTGAGGGTCAAGAGCTTAATAGTCAGGGAATTAATCCAGAGTTAGAGTCTTTGGATATCCCCGAAAACTCTGGCGAAGAGCCTAACTTAAACTCTTCTGAATTCATCGAGAATCCTAGCCCGATTCCTGAGAAAAGATCTGGCAAGCTAACCCCAAACTCTAGCGATAGCCTTCCAGCTAATCCTCAGGAAACCCCTGAGAAATCCCAACGCAAACCTCAATCCAAAATTCAGTCCTCATTCAACTTAAGGAGACCGTAAATGGCCTGTATCCATCTCGTCGATGGCGATAAGGGCGGTGTTGGCAAAAGCTTTGTCTCCAGCACCCTGATCCAATACTTCCTCGATCGCAGCATTGATTTCATCCCCGTCGAAGCAGACCGCTATAACCCCGATGTCGCCAATCGCTACGGGGAGCTGACCTTCCAGTTCGCCATCTTCAGCGACGACGAACGCCAAACCCAAGCCGATCAGCTCCGTGACCTGGCGGTGAAACAACCGCTGATTATCTCGCTGCCGTCTCAAGTGGGCCAGCCCCTAAATACCTGGCTCGATATGGCCTGCTTTGACGCCGCCGAAAACGGAGTCAGCTTTGTGCGCTGGTTCGTCACCAGCGGCACATTTGAATCCCTCAATCTGTTCCAAATCGCCCTGGAGCGCCACGGGGCCAATTTCCCCCACGTTCTGGTGAAGAACTGGGGGGTTAGCGATGACTGGAGTGAACTGTCTGCGCTGAGTGATCTCAACAAGCTGATGAAGCGCCACAAGGTGCAGGTCATCGACTTTCCCCGGCTGCCCTGGCAGGAAACTAACCTGGTGCAGAAAAAGAACTGGACGTTTGCCCAGGCCAGAGCCGCTGCTGACTTACCTTCCATGAGTCGCACCAAGGTCAAGCGCTTCCTCAAGGAGGCCTACACCGCCTTTGAATCCACAGGACACCTTACCGATGCCGCAACCCCAAAACCAGCCCCAAAAACACCACCCGTCAAAACTCGATAAGGCCAGTGATGCCCTGATGCATCTAGCCGCGCAGATGGGCATTGACCCATCCGACCCACTGGTACTCGTCGCCCGAGGCAATGCCCGTTTAGAGGAGAAAGTAGAGCAATGGACCCAGACGAATTTACAGCTGCTGGAACTGCTGAGCCAGCAGGTGGAGGAACAACAGCGCTCAGCCCAGCACTACAGCAAGCTCATTCACTACTTGAACGGATTCGACGGGCAACTGCTGGGCTTGCAGCAGCACATCGAGACAGCGCTCTCGTCCTTGAGCAGATGGGCACCCGACACCCCGATTGGGACGGAGCTAGCTCAGATCAAGCAGGCTACGACAACTATTCAGCAGACTACCCAAGCCTTAGAGACAACGCTAAAGAGCTTATCAACTGGGGATTCCAGGCTCCAGCCGCCCAACCTGAGCCTGTCAAAAAGCCTCCCGAGGTGGAGCTTTAGGGCGGGCGCAATGGGCGGGCTGGCGATCGCGCTGGTAGCCATCAGCCTCTGGCAGTTCAACGAAGTCGAGTTCATCAAGCAACGGGTGACCTGGTCGCAGATCAAGCTCCAGCGCCTGGAGCACCGGATGGGTATTGATTCGGGTGAAAAGGGTTAACCAATGAAAGGATGTTGTAGCATCTTTTAAGTTCAAGACTCTGCAATCGCACGACGCTAACCCCTAATATCAAGTCCGGCCAAACAACCTAAGAATGATGACCTGTCAACCCTTGTAGAGCCTGAATCCATAGTGTGGGCTATTAAGCAGCCTTGATATAGTAATACTCCGGACAGTTTTTGGGGATGGGTTGGAGAAAAGCTATCCACCGCATAGAGTGCAGGTGCAAGTAAAACACGATGCACGGATGGATAGCCTCAACAGCATAGTAGTGGGTCTGCTGACGACAGTAGGCCCTTTAGCAAACCGCAGCGCCAGTTCCTGCTGACGTTGATGACCACCATTTTCGTGATTTGAGGTAAGGTCAACTACACGAACCTAACATCAAGTCCGGTCAATTAACCTAAGAATTGTAGGCCGCTAAGACCCGCCTGTGCTGAGTCCATAGTGTGGTCGATTAAGCGGACTTGACATAAGTCGATATCGCGGGCACAGGTCTGTTAAGAGGAGATGCATCGAAACACTCTCATGCAAAGGATTTCCTGAGTTGATAAGGGTCTAAAGCAGAGGCCTATCGCCATGGCCGGAGTGGTGCGTTTCCTTAACCCCCAATGCGGTCTTACCCAGCTGTGAATGATCCGCTGAGCATCTAAGGCTCGTTGCAATGCCGCCCGTGTTTTGGCGTACAAGTTCTGACGCCGACGGTAGGCGCTGCACCGTCGCCTCAGAGCGGCATTTTGAGCCTCATTATGATTGGCATGCACCTCTACCATGGGACTAATGGCCGTAAAGGGATGCTCCGTCTTGACCCAGACCACGCGCCGCTGACCTTGAGACCCCTTGATTTTCATCGCCACTTCCAAGCCTTCTCGCCAGACTTTTCGGGTGCGGTAGCCGCTTGGGTAATCGCGGAGCGCCAGATAGACACTGGCTAGGTCCCATAATGCTTAGCCATAGCGCCGCTCGCCGTCGGTGAACCACCGAATATAAGGGCAGGCTTGAGCCCACCGCCAAGCGGGTTGGGTGCCTTGTTGAAATAGGGTGGCATCCTTAAGCCCAGCCTGAGCAGCGACCCAATAGCGACTGGTACGTTCAATAACGTGAATCGTCCATCCTTCAGAACTGGCGGGGGGGAAGGTTCTCGCCGACACGAGTGTACACTTCGTCACCTTCTAGCGTGACCTCACGACCCTCAGGCGCAGGCGGTGACCAAGAGCCCACCGTATCGGCGAGACGTTGTTCCCAGCGCAGAAGCGTGGAGTGGGACTTCCCAAAGGACCGTGCCGTCGCTCGCACTCCCATCCCTTCGCTGCGGACATTGAGAGCAAAAACCACGACTGCGCTGGATGCTCGTAATCGAGCCATTGGGGTGCCGGTCCGTTCATTGAATTGTTTGCCACACTCTCGACAGCGATACCGCTGCATGAGAGTACCGTCGGAACGGGGCTCTCGCCCATTTTTGCTAACCTGTTGGCTCTGACAGTGAGGACAATCCATTGCGTGATCTCGTTGCACTGCCAGTATTCTAGCTCTCATCGATTAACAGACCAGTGCCCACCCAAGATGCGACCATAGCTGATGAACAGACCTAGTCTAAGCTTTAAAGGGACGCTTTGTCATTTGATAAAGTGATGCGTTTCTAGCTGGATTTGACTTACTAGCAATCACGGCCCTAGCCTGAGTTTTTCCGAATTAGACTCTGGTGAACAGAAGCAAAAATGAACTAAAATCTTGATTTGCAGGAGAAAATTCTATGTGCCAGAGCCAATTCACCCACAGTAACGTTAGCCTCGACGAAGGCTTGGGTCGTTTGTCAAAAGCAAGAAAAATTTGAATCTATTTATCTGTCGATGGGAAGGGCTAAAAGCTAGGCTATAAAGCGTTTAGCCAGCGATTAGAGCTCGGATAGGATTTGCTTCAAAGGCTTTTGAGCGTTTTACTTGAATCAAAAAACTTATGCCAAAAGATAGATATCGCTCACGGCTGCAATTATCTTAAACACCAGTTAACCCCAGGCAATCCTTCTTTGACAAGTATGAAGGTGTCTTTTTGAATTGTTATTTCAAGCTACCAGTTCCAAGCTACCAGAATGATGCAAGTTTTGAGCCAGGCCTGGTTCGAGATTAATGGCAGTAATTAAGTGAAAATTCCATGACAAGTTCAACCTCAGGCCCCAAGGGTAAGCCCATTGAAGCGCGATCGCAGCGCAGTCAGTGGAGCGATCGCAGTTTTACCTGGCTGACGCGCCTGATGGCATTTGGGGTGGCGGCAGTGCTGGTATTTATTGGCGTACAGGTGGCGATCGATGCCATGCCCGCCATTCGCCGCTACGGCCTGGAGTTTTTAGTGACTAGCTCCTGGAACCCAGTAGACGACGCCTACGGGGCCCTGCCGGTGATCTATGGCACCCTGGTCAGTTCGTTTATCGCCCTGCTGCTGGCGGTGCCGATTGGGGTGGGTACCGCCCTGTTTCTCAGCGAAGACTTTTTGCCCCGCCCGGTGCGCACCGTGCTCAGCTTCATGGTGGAAATGCTGGCGGCGATTCCTAGCGTGGTGTACGGCATCTGGGGCATCTTTGTGCTGATCCCGTTTTTGGGGCCAATTGGGGACTGGCTGCACCAGAATCTGGGCTGGATTCCCCTGTTTGGCACCGCCTACCTAGGCCCCGGCATGCTGCCTGCGGCCCTAGTGTTAACCGTGATGATTTTGCCAATTATCACCGCCATTGCTCGTGACTCGCTAATTTCGCTACCCCCGGCCCTGCGGCAGGCGGCCCTTGGTATGGGCGCCACCCGCTGGACGGCAATCTTTCGGGTGCTGATTCCGGCAGCGTTTTCTGGGATTGTGGGGGGCATCATGCTGGCCCTGGGGCGAGCCATGGGCGAAACCATGGCGGTCACAATGCTGATTGGCAATTCGAACGACCTGAATATATCTATTTTGGCCCCAGCCAACACCGTGGCCTCGCTGCTGGCCAACCAGTTTGCCGAGGCGGGCGACCTGCAAATTGCAGCGCTGATGTACGCCGGGCTGGTGCTGTTTGGCCTCACGCTGGTGGTCAACATTCTGGCCGAAATGATCGTGCAGCGGGTCAATGTCTACAAGTAAGCGCAACCAGAAGCGCAGCCGTAAACGATAGCAGAGAGCACGACGATGACAGCTACTGACTACCGCACCCGTGCCGATCGCGCCCGCCGGGCGATCGCTGATCAAACCTCCGGCCCCGGCTACTTCGACCTCTTTTGGACCGGCGTGGCGGGCTTTTTCACCCTGCTGGCGCTGATTCCGCTGGTACTGGTGCTGGCGTATGTGGTTTTTCGCGGCTTTTCGCGCCTCAACTGGGCGGCGTTTACGCAGTTGCCACCGCCGCCCTTGGCCCCAGACCAGGGCGGGTTTGCCAATGCCCTGATCGGCACCCTGATCATGGTGGGCATCGGCGCATTGGTCAGCGTGCCCTTTGGGGTGCTGGCCGCTGTCTACCTTTCGGAGTTTAGTCAGGGCCAGGTGCCCCGCTGGATTCGCTTTGCCACCAACGTGCTCAGCGGCGTGCCCTCGATTTTGATGGGGGTGTTTATCTACGGGCTGTTTGTAATTACCACCGGCACCTACTCGGCGGTGGCGGGCGGCTTTGCCCTGGGGGTTTTGATGCTGCCCATCATTGTGCGCACTACCGATGAGTCGCTGCAAATTGTGCCCAAGCAGGTGCGCTGGGCGGCGATCGGCATGGGCGCATCGAAGTTTCAGACGGTGCTACGGGTGGTACTGCCGGCGGCTTTGCCTGCGATCGCTACCGGCCTCACCCTGGCCGTGGCCCGTGCGGCAGGCGAAACGGCCCCGCTGCTGTTTACCGCTCTGTTCTCGCAGTACTGGCTTGACAGCCTGCTTCAGCCCACGGCATCGCTTTCGGTGCTGGTCTATAACTTTGCCAGGGTGCCCTACGAGGGGCAGCAACGGCTGGCCTGGGCCGCCGCCCTCATTTTGGTGGGCATTGTGATGCTCACCAGCATTCTCTCCCGCTGGGCCACCCGCAAGCAGATCTATTGAGGTCAAACCCTGGCCGAGTTGCGGCTTGGACCACCTCACCGACCCGTTGACCCTCGCAGTATCTAGTGTTGAACCCATGGAACATACCGCCCAGCATACCGATGTACCGGCGCTGCGAGACACTGAAACAGTGATCGCCACCGAGCAGCTCAACGTCTACTACGGCGACTTTTTGGCCCTGCGCAATGTCAATATGGCCATTCCCGAGCGCAAAGTTACCGCCCTGATTGGCCCCTCGGGCTGCGGCAAAAGTACACTGATTCGCTGCTTTAATCGCCTCAATGACCTGATCGATAGCTTTCATCTCGACGGGCGCGTCACTTACTACGGCCAGGATTTGTATCAAGATGTCGATGCCGTGCAGGTGCGCCGCCGCATTGGCATGGTATTTCAGCAGCCCAACCCCTTTCCTAAATCCATCTATGACAACATCGCCTTTGGGGCCCGCGCCACCGGCCTCACAACCGACCTGGACGAACTGGTAGAACGCTCGCTCAAGCGGTCTGCCCTGTGGGAGGAGGTCAAAGACAAGCTCAAAACCAATGGCCTGTCGCTGTCGGGCGGTCAGCAGCAGCGGCTCTGCATTGCCCGCGCCATTTCTACCGAACCCGATGTGGTACTCATGGATGAACCCTGCTCGTCGCTCGACCCGCTTTCGACGCTCAAGATAGAGTCGCTGATTCGCGAACTGGCCGAAGAGTACACCATTATTATCGTCACCCACAACATGCAGCAGGCAGCGCGAATGGCTGACTACACGGCTTTTTTCAATGCTGAGGCCACTGAAGACGGCAAGCGCAGCGGCTATCTAGTTGAGTTTGCTCCTACTCGAAAAATCTTTGATCAACCTGCTCAAGAGGCCACCCGCAACTATGTCAATGGCCAGTTTGGCTAGGTGTTGGTCAGGTTTAAAGGCAAGGAATTTCGTAGGGTGCATAACACCAAGGGGAAGCTCTGCCAACACGAAGCAATGCACCGCGCAAGAACTTTTATAGCCATAGTCAATCAGTTAAGTCATTCAGATACCTGAGAAACGTTTGAGCGCTCAAACGTTTCTCAGGCGCGCCATTGGGGTGCCCGTCCGCTCATTAAATTGCTTGCCGCAGTCGTTGCAGCGATATTGCTGAAGCAGGACACCGGCGGAGAGCAATTCCCGCCTATTCTTCACAACTTGGAGGCTTTGGCAGTGAGGACAATCCATGGCGCTGGAGTAGTTGCACTGCAACCATTTGCAGGAGCTTCAGTTTCCCGAAGACTACGTGCTGATGGTAGATACGGCCTATCCGCTGATTCAAAAACTGCTGGGCCTGAGTCAGAGCACGATCATTGGTGCCGTCGGCAGTGGTTCCACGGCAGGCGATCTGGCCAAGCTGATCTGCAACCAGGTGTACGACACGGCGCTGATGGCCCAAAAGGGGTTTGATGCCGACGGTATGAAGACCTTTTTAGAGCGCCATGACATCCTGCTGACTAAACTGACCGAGCGATAGCGCGACAGAAGGCGTCTGTGCGGAAAGAATCCCGGTTTCTTGAAGAAACTGGGATTCTTTGCCATAAACGGTATTAATCCAGGACAACCCGCCGCCACGTCTCGCACCAAATCCCGTTTAGCTGCCCCCTAATTGGATAGGGCAAACGGCGTATGCTGCGAGCATGGCTGCGCCAATGCCCCTACGGCGCGGTCTTTGCTGAACCGGGTTAATGCGGTTCGGATTTGGCCTCAGCCAGAGATTTCAGCCCGGCCCGGCTTACTGCTACCCGACTAACACAAGTCTGACATCAGAATGACACAGCCAGGGCTTAATTTTCTTATAACGCCGAGGCGATCGCCGCTGCTCTCTTACGCATAGGAAAATGACCGCAAATTTGGATCGCCGCCATCAGTGAGGTTGTGAGCGACGCACGGTTACCCAAATAATGGAGAATTTTAGCCATTTTATATTCTTTGAAGTCATCCAAACAGCGTAAAATTCGTTCCTAGAAATAGCTTGGCGAGTGGAGTGATTAATCAATCTCAAGCCTAGGCTCAACTTTTTAGAGTCTGGTTTGGCTATTATTAAGTCAAATATAAATTCTTAAGCGTATGTCTTCTTGGGCCTATTTTTGGCCTATTTTTTTGCGAATTTAACCCAATTTAAACTTTCAGCTGAGCATTTTAATTAATTCACTCTTTAATCTATTTACCCCTAAAATTTAATTGATTGTCAAACTAAATTCAATCGTTTTTAGTGCATAATCCTTTTGTTAAATGAGATTTTTCGGCAAAAGCTAAGGACTATCCCTCAAGGAAGTCTCAAGTTTACCTGAGCTTTTATTGGCCAAAATTCTCAATTTTCAGCTTGTTCATTCGCGCTAATCCCTAAGCTTGTTGTGCCATATAGTGCTTCAGGAAGTTAAGTGATTAGCACTAAGAAACGCAGTCTTTCCGATTTTTCCTTTCAGGAAGACTGCTCTCCGTTACAGCAGTTTTGATCCAAAAATTGGGATTTTTTATGGCCAGAAATATTGTCGTGTTCGTGGCTGATGGTTTGCGCCCTGGTTCGGTCAACCCTACTGATGCCCCAACGCTTTACAGCATTCGGCAGGATGGCGTTAACTTCTCCAATAGCCACTCTCTATTCCCGACGTTTACGACGCCTAATGCTTCAGCCATTGCCACCGGCCATTACCTAGGCGACACAGGCGACTTCAGCAACACCGTTTATACGGGCTATCCAGTACCTAACGCCAACGGTAGCGTCACGCCCTTCATTGAAAATGACCCCATTCTGACCGATCTCAACGCCAATTCAAATTTGGCCGACCCAGACACGTCCTTTAGCAGCAATAACTTTCTCACCGAAGAATCGCTGCTGGCCTATGCCCGACTCAACGGCTACTCGACCGCCGCGATCGGCAAGCTTGGCCCCGTGGCCATTCAAGACGTCAGCCAGCTTCAGCGCACCGATGGCCTCGCCTCTGCCAATATCACCCCTGACACGGTGATCATCGACGACAGCACCAACGGCGTCACCCCACCGACCAGCGCCGCCACCGGCTCACAGGCCGCTGTGCCTCTATCTCAAGATATTGCCGATCGCCTGACGGCAGCCGGCTTAGCGGTCGTACCCACGGCCAGGGTGCAGCCCTCAGGCAACCTGACCACCGCTGGAACGCTGAACGCCAATACGGCCCAGCAGCAGTATTTTGCCGATGCCACCACCAAGGCGGTTTTACCTCAGTTTGTGGCCGATATCGCCAGCGGCAACTCCAATGGGTTCGCTACCGTCTACTGGTCCAGAGACCCAGACGGCACCCAACACAACAATGGCGACGCCTTCAATGCCGCTGACCCCGGCAATAACTTCCTGGATATCGGCATCAACGGCCCCACCTCCAAGGCCGCCGTTGCCAACGCCGATGCCAACCTGAAGCAGATTATTGACTACCTCAAGGCCACCCCAGACCCCCAAAACCCTGGCCACAGCCTGTACGAGAATACGGACATTTTTGTCACCGCCGACCACGGGTTCTCAACTATCAGTAAGCAGGCGGTGGGGGTAACCTTCGATGCCGCTGGCAACCCGACCTACACCAACACCACCAGCTATTCCTCAACCCTGAGCTACTACACCACCGACAGCGCTGGCAATCAAACGCCGACGGTTCATGCCGGATTTTTGCCCCCCGGCTTTGTGGCCATCGACTTGGCCCACGATCTGGGTTCGACCCTTTATGACCCCAGCAAACCCACAGCGCCGGTTGACAGCAGCAATATCAACAATATTCAGTACGCTGTAGTGGATCCGACCGCCGGGCAAACCCCGGCCAATGGCAATGGTGTGATTGGCGGTAGCGGTACGGTGGTCGATGGTGTGATTGACCCAGGCACCCAGGTGGTGGTAGCCGCCAACGGGGGCTCTGATCTGCTTTACGTGCCCAGCAATGACCCCGCATTAGTGAAGCAGATTGTTTCGCTCTTAGCGCAGAAGGACTACATCAGCGGCATCTTTACCGATGACAAATTTGGTGATGTTCCCGGTGCCCTGAAACTCAGCACCATTGGCTTAGAAGGCACGGCAGAGCTAGCCACGCCCTCGATTGTCGTCAACTTCAAAACCTTTAGCACCAACCCGAACGATCCGAACGACCCCCAGGCTGAGGTCCAGGTTGCCGACACCGGGCTCCAGCAGGGGCAAGGGATGCACGGTTCCTTTGGCCGCGGCGATACCTTTAACAACATGGCCGCAATCGGGCCTGACTTTAAGACTGGCTTCGTCGACACGGCCCCGGTCAGCAATGCGGATGTCGCGCCGACCCTGGCCAGCCTGCTGGGCTGGGAACTACCTGCGGTCGGTTCCCTCACCGGGCGGGTTATTGAAGAATCGCTGGTAAATGGGCCTGATAGTGTTGCCTCCACGGCTTCCACCCTGGTCTCCGCTCCGGTCGATGGCGCGGAGACTATCCTCAATCTGCAGACGGTCGGCAACGTTCCCTACTTTGATGCGGCAGGCTTTGCCGGTGGTACCGATGGGTTAGTCGTTCCGGCAGAAGTACCCCAACCGCCCAGCATGGGTGCAATCCCCACTCAACTCGCTCCCGTTGGCACCGCTGGGGACGATGTCCTGGTGGCTATCCCTGGCACAGCCTTCACTGGCCAGGGCAACCTGCTCTATGCGGGCGCAGGCAACGACACCGTAGACACGGCGATCGCCGGAGCGGCGGCAGGCAACAACTGGATTAACCTGGGCAGCGGCGATGATAGCATTTTTGTGGCCAATGGCGATCGTGCCTTTGGGGTCAGCGGCAACGATACCCTAGATGCCACCGATGCCGAGCAGTATCGGATTTCCGGCGGCAGGGGAGATGATACATTCTTTTTGGGAGCCAGCGGCTATGCTCTGGGCGGTGAAGGCAGCGATCGCTTCTTTGTGGGTAGCGGAGGCGACAACCTGCTCTCTGGCGGGTCGGGTGCCGACCAGTTCTGGATTGTCAATGCTGAACTTCCTTCGGCACCCAACTGTATCCTCGACTTTGAGATGGGTACTGATGTGATCGGCATCCAGGGTGCAAGCAGCTTAGGCATCAGCGCCGCGACCCTGGCCTTCACCCAAATCGGTGCCAATACCTCAATCGACTTCGGCAACCAAACCCTGGCTGTGCTGAGCGGCGTTCAGGCCAGCAGCCTGAATGCGGCTGATACCAGTCAGTTTATCTTTGCCTAATTTGTCTTTGCCGAGGCAGAGCAAAAAGCGCGATCGAGTGATGTGATACCAACTCCTAGGTACAATACCCCGCTAGGGCGATCAACCGATTGCCCCACGGGGTATTTTTTTATCGGACTAACCCGACTCAACGTTTTACGATCGCCACGGGAGAAAAAGAGTGGCAAGCCTACCTGATTGGCTGGAATCGAGGATACTTTGCGCCTGCGATCGCCGAGGCCAAGTCCAAGCTCCTGTCTCTCCCGACCTTCGCCGAGCAGCCACAGACATCGGATGGAATGCCTGCTGAGCGATCAACCGCCAATCAGGCAAAACCCACCAACGGACAACCAACCAAAACCAAGTGCCCTACCTGCGGGGAGGCAATGACCAAAGTCCTCTCCCGTTCCAAGAAGATGAAAGCCAAGCACTTCCTCAAATGCTCGAGCGCGGCCTGCGGTACGGTAATGTTTTGGAACGCCAAAGCCAAGCGCTACGAACTGCCCCACGCCCAGCGACAGGCTACTAATTCAGAGCTGTTTACCGATCATCCCTGCCCCGTCTGCGGTGCCCTGCTAGAGCGCTATGCCTATACCAAAGACGGCCAAGACAAAGTCATGCTGCGGTGCTCACTCCTGGAGAACCGCCGTGGCAAGTGCAAGGAGGTGGCCTTTTTTCAAAGCCGAGGGGAATATTGGTCACCTAAATTTGGCACGCTGAAACTGCCAGAGCCTCAGGTTTAGTCACTGACAAAGGCAGCTAAGGATAAATATCCAAGGCAAGCTAGATTCATAGGAGTTTTCAGGGGGCTCCCTACTTGCAGAATCCTACCAACCGGTAGATACACGAGTTGTCATTTAGTTGTCTTGTGGTGACAGGTCGCTTTGGTGGGCGTACCACTCCAACAGAACAGAGCGACATTGCAAGCAGGTAAGTTCACAGAGTAATTGATGCACGCCCGCTGAATCTGCAGGATAAGTCGCAGCGGTAAATGGCGGCGACAGCGGGGGCCCTGCTTCAATGTGAGCGACAAAGCCATAGAGTTTTTGATTGGAGAAGGAACTGTTAATGGCCCAGCCTTCGGGGTTTAGAGCAATGAGCTGGGTAATTGAGGTGACTTCAACGCCTAACTCTCGTTTTAGAATTGAGATTGCAGCCTCTTCGGGCCTCTGCCCCTCCAGACGCCGCCCCCCAGGGAAATCTAGCGTCACCCTTCCTACACCAGGCCGATAGCTAGCAGGGGGTAGCAAAATCTGAGGCTGAACCAGGGTATCCTTCTGAATGGGTAGGACGATGACTGAGTCGGCTTTTTCAATGCGCCAATACTCTAGGCGTTGCCCCTGAGCGTCTTGCCAGTGCTCGCCGATCAGGGTCATCCAGCGAGAGTGGAGTTCTAGAAAGCGGTCTTGAACCTGCCAGGAGGGGTACGCATCAGGCAGCATGGCTTCTACAGATTAGGGCTAATGACTCAGAGCTATAGGCTGCGCTGCTAACGGATCGTCAGGATTTACCTCATGCCACAGCGCCGTGCTGAGGTAGCGCTCCCCTCCACTCGGTTGGATGATCACGATACGTTGGTTGCGGTAGCAGGGGCGCTGCCCGACCTGTAGACCAGCATAGACTGCAGCTCCGGTAGAAATGCCGCTCAGGATGCCTTCTTGCTGGGCCAGTTGTCGCCCGATTGAATAGGCCTGGAGCTCGGTAACCGTCGCAATTTCATCGATCAGATCGACCCGTAGGACATCGGGAATAAACCCAGCCCCAATGCCCTGTAAATTGTGTTCCCCCGCAGGCTGCCCGCTCAGGACTGCACTCTTGAACGGCTCAACCGCCACGATCTGGAGGTGAGGATTTTTTTGTTTTAGATAGCGACCGGCTCCCGTGAGGGTTCCCCCGGTGCCCACACCCACCACCAGAACCGCCAGTTGACCATCGGTATCTTGCCAGATTTCGGGGCCAGTGGTTTCGTAGTGAATTTTGGGATTGGCCGGGTTGCTGAACTGGTGAGGCGAAAAAGCGTTCGGCAGGGTGGTGAGGAGGTGATTGGCATGGGCGATCGCCCCCAGCATGTCAGCCTCTGCGGCGGTTAAAATCACCTCCGCTCCGTAGGCTTGGAGAATTTGCTGCCGTTCTCGGCTCATGTTTGCGGGCATGGTCAACATCAGGCGGTAGCCCTTGGCTGCACAGACCATCGCCAGCCCAATGCCCGTATTTCCAGACGTGGCCTCTACAATGGTCGAGACGCCCGGCTGAATTAAACCAGCCGCTTCGGCCTCCAGGATCATGCTGATGGCAATCCGGTCTTTTACCGACTTGGCTGGGTTCATGCCCTCCAGTTTCAACACCAGCTCAGCGACACAGCCAAACTGCTGGGGCAGTCGCTGCAACTTGACCAGGGGGGTATGACCGACAGCTGCGGTAATGTCACGATGAATCGTCATAGTCCAGAACTTTTGATCAGTAGTTGGAAAAAGAACCCGGCCAACCCCACCATCAGCATCAGATGGGGAAGATTGCTAAGCAAGGTTCGTTTGGTAATGCGCAGTAGCGGATAGGGGCTAAAAACCAGGGCCGACAGGAGGGTAACCCCCTGAAGAAACTGCGCCACATCGCTACTCCATGTGAGAGTCGGCAAACCGGCCCCGCTGTAGCCCAAGGTGCGAGCCAGAACGGGGAGAATCTGCCCGGCTTCGGTCATGGCGGCAGGGATGTAATGGGCCAGATTGGCGGCTAGAACAAAGGGCAGATAGGCATAGATGACCGTGAGATAGGTCGGCTGTTCGGGATCAAGGCGGCGAGCGATCCCATGGGTGAGGTAGGTCAGCCCCGCCGGGATACTCAGAAGGGCTAGGGCGATCGGCGTACTGGTCAATAGGTGGCCCGCATCCATGGCGACACCGTTGAACCCTAGCCACCCTAAGATTTGCTGGCTGTGGTGCATCAATACCCCACCAAACAAAAGCAGCAGCAGCGCCGCTTCGGCCCAATTGCCCTGATGATTGTCCAGCAAATCTGAGGCGGGAAAGCGCAAATTGAGCTGCACCGAGCGGTGCGGACAGGCCTTGAGGCAGGTCATGCACAGCACGCAGTCGCGGTTGTCTTGCAGCTGCGCCGGATGGGAATAGAGGGGGCAGCCTCCGGTGGCTTGGCCTTCCGTGGGCAGGGCATCGGCAAAGGTGACGGGGGTTGCACTACTGCCCTTATAGCAGCCAAAAGTGCTGCACTGGCTGCCGCATACCTGTTGGGTCGACCGCAGCTCCACCATGGCTAGCTTGGCAAACATGCCGTTCATGCCGCCGATGGGGCAGAGGTAGCGACACCACAGCCGGCGTTCGTAAACCAGGCTAAACATCACCGCCCCTGCCGTAATCGCTAACAGCAGCCAGGCCGAGAGATAGGCGTGGTGGGGCAAATCCCAGAGCTTTTCCCAGAGATAAATCACCACAAAGCCGCCAAAGAGCACCCACGCTCCCCAGCGGTTGAGCCACCGAGTCGGCCAGGACAACTGCTGGCGAGGAAACAGCCAGAGCGACAGCCGCCGCAGCCCTTCCGCCGTGATCATGAAGGGGCAGACGGCACACCACAGACGACCAATAAAGGCAAACAGCAGCAGATAACCCGGCCACCACCAGGCCCAAAAGAAATTGAGCGTAACGCTGCTGTCTCGGGTTTGCGGCCCTAGGAACCCGGCAACGGTGACGGGCACAAACACCGCCATCATCGCGATCCATAGTCCTTCGGGGTACCAGCGGCTGAGCAAGACTCGCCGTAGCCAGGGCACCTGGGTGAGTAGATCGACTCGGAAGGCATTTTTGGCCGACTGCACTGACCATAGAGCCTGCTCTGGAATCACCGTTTGTCCGGCAGGGGTCATGATCACCGCTCGGTGCAGAATTTCGGCCAGTTCGGTGAGGTTGCCGGGGTAGTCGTAGCTAATGAGGCGGCGCAAATCGGCCTGGTCTAGGGTGAGAAGGGAACGATTGTATTCCTGGCAAAACCGACCCAGCCAGTGGCGGGCAAAGTCTGGAATATCGGCCTTGCGCTGGGGCAGGCTAAACAGCTTGATGGCAAGGGTTTCGACCTCCGGTAGATCGACTGTGCCAGGGGCTGCCAGCATGAGTCGCACCCAGGATTGGATGGGCTGGGGCTGGGCGGTTATCCCAGCGTTGATGTCCCCCCGACTCGGGTTAGGCAGGAGGTTGCCGGTTTGTAGGTAATGGATCAGTCGTTCCCATAGCGTTCCCGGAGCAGAAGCAGGATTTTCCCCAGGAGCATCCCCCGCCCCCATCAACACCTGAACATTGCTCAGCAGTAAGGTGCCTCGTTCTAGGAGCTCAATCAGGCCTGGGGACTCCCCAACCCGGCCAAACAGCAGGTCGGTATCTAACCGGCCATCGTCGAGGCGGGGGAGTTTGGCGCAATCTAGCTCGACAAAGGGTTGGTCGGCCAGGCCAGATAGGCTGTGGATCAGCCCGGCTAGAAAGGTTTTGCCGGTGCCCGGTGGCCCTTGCAAGACCACCGGTTTGAGCGTTGTGGCAGCTTGGTCAACGGCTTCCTTCAGCTTTTGGCTAAACTTACTGCTGCCGAGAATCGGTTCTCCGGTAGGCACCGCGTGGATGTAGTCTCGCAGCCCCTGGATGCGGCACTGCTCTTGGGCAATGCGGGCACTAAACGCGTTGAGGTCTTGGGCTAACAGGGCGTTGAACAGATGCTCAATGTCGGCATACTGCTGCAACAACTGATGAAACTGGGCCTGGGGCAAAAACCAAAGCTCGCTGGCCGTCAGCGCGATCGCCTGGGTTTGATGTCGACCGTGATCGGGGTTGGCCATCAGCGACACATAGCCAAATAGATCCCCGGCGCTGCGCTGGCGAATCAGCGATTTGCCGATCGGGGAGAGTCGATAAATCTCAACCGCCCCCCACTTGAGTAAGTAGAGCCCGGTGGCAGGCTGACCCTCCTGGTAGATCAGTGTTTGGGGGTCTACCCGAAAGATATGTAAGGACTGGGCCAGGGCTTGCAGGGCCTCAGCTGGAAGCTGTCCCCAAATGCGATGGAAGCTGAGCCAATTGCTACATTCCAGAATTGCATCTTCATCCAGCGTTACAATGCCCACGGTACTCACTCCCAGAGACAATGACTGCCCTGGAACTGTCAGAGCTGACTCAGGCTGAAGGCCGTTGGTCAAAATCACTCCAAACTTAATAGTTTTGTTCGTGACTACAAATTAGAGCAAAGATAGGTTCACCTATGACACACATTTTACTGTACTTGCTCCTGGGGCTTTTGGTCGGTGTTTTAAGTGGTTTGATTGGGATTGGTGGTGGAGTTATCATTGTCCCAGTTTTGATTTTTGGGTTTGGTTTATCGCAACACGAAGCCCAGGGTACAACGCTGGCGATGCTAGTTCCACCAGTTGGGTTACTGGCAGCATGGACTTACTACAAGCAAGGGTATGTAAATTTTCAGATTGCGGCTCTTTTGTGTATAGGTTTCTTTGTGGGTGGACTGCTGGGGGCAAGGTTGGCGACTGTACTCCCGAATGTGCTGCTGGAAAAAGTGTTTGGTATTGCCATGCTGGCGATCGCAATCAAGATGATTTTTGCTCGATAAATAGATGCTCTATAGTTTGCCCTGGCTCCACTTTTTTGAGTGAGAGACTGTCAATTTATTCTATGGTTTGAAGGCAAGCACTTGCACGACAGCGCTGCGGCCTTGGTGAAACCGTCCTTCCTGAATTTCGCGCTCAAGTTCTGCGGCCTGCTTAAAATCTAGACCTCCCAGTTCCTGGCGGAGAGTCGCTAAATCCATCATCATTTCTGCCTTGGGTGGCCCCCCGGTTTTGAAATCTAGCTGCCGAGGCGTATAGGCTTCGAGGACAAAAACGCCACCTGGCCGCAGCCCCGCCACAACCTGCCGATGAACCTGGGCGCGCAGAGGCGGAGGTAAGTGACAGAAGATAGAGATTATGCCATCCCAGACGCCGGGCTGAATCAGGAAATCGGCCAGATCTGCCACGATTGTCTCTATCTCCACAGACCTTTCTGCTGCCAGTTTTTGGGCTTTCTCCAAGCCAACTGAGGAGGCATCTACCGCTGTGACGTTACAGCCCTGCTGGGCTAAATACACCGCATTTCGCCCTTCGCCCTCGCCCAGGCACAGCACCCGCCCCTGGGGAATCTGTTCGATGACCTGAACAAGAAAATCATTGGGGTGCTTGCCAAAGGCATAGTCAGGTTGGCTGTAGCGCTCATTCCACATGGTTGATAACCGCGATCGCAAATGATAGTGAATTCTGTTTGATGCCCCTACTCGCCGTAGGCGCTGCCCGCCACCTTACCGCGAAACACCACATAGTTATAGATGTTGTAGAACAGCATGATCGGAATTAGCACCCCAATAAAGGTGAGCATAAACACCAGGGCGCTGGGGGCTGCTGCCGCCTGGTAGATGGTAATTTGGGTGGGGATAATGTAGGGGAATACAATTAGTCCTAAGCCAATAAAGGTGAGCAAAAAGATCAAAATTGTCCAAATAAAGGGCGTGGATTCTTCCTCTCGATTTAGGCTGCGCAGTAGTAGCCCCACTAACATCATCCCCAGCACCGGAATCACGGCAAAAACATAGATTAAAGGCGGGCTAAATAAGCGAGTACGTGCGGCTTCGTAAACGATGGGAGTCACAATGGTGATCAAAATCGCGCCGATAACTGTAGTGGTAGCGGCCAGCTTAGCTGTCCGGTAATGGGTCTTTTGCAGTTCCCCCTCGGTTTTTAAAATCAGGTAGGTGGAGCCAATCAACACGTAGCCCTGAATTAAGGTCAGGGCGACCAGGAGCGATCGCCAGTCGAGCCAGTCCCAGGTAGAGCCGATAAAGTGACCGGCCTCATCTACCTCAATCCCTTCAATCACGCTCCCCAGGGCAAAACCCTGGCCCAGGGCCGCGAGAAAGCTGCCTGCCCCAAAGGCAAAATTCCACAGCAGCTTGAGGTTGGAATGCTCCCGAAATTCAAAGGCCACCGCCCGAAAAATGAGCCCGAAAATCATCATGAAGATGGGAATGTACAGAGCGCTGAGGATGGTGCCGTAGGCTAAAGGAAAGGCTCCAAATAGGGCTCCACCCATCAGCACCAGCCAGGTCTCATTGGCATCCCAAATATTGCCCAGGCTGGTCATCAGAAGACTGCGCCGCTCTTCGTCGGAGCTGGTGAGCGAGAGAATGCCCACCCCCAGGTCAAACCCATCGAGCATGACGTAGAGAAACAAAAACAGGGCCAGAATGACAAACCACACCTGGGGCAAAAAATGTACTAATGCGTCCATATCAATCACCTACTGCTACTGCTGGGCTTCGAGCGGACGTTGATCGGGCACAAAGGTAGCGGGTTCGGTCTCCACCGCCGGTTGATCATCTAACCCTGGAATCGGTAGCTCTAGATTGGGACCTTGGCGGATGATCCGGCTGCCAAAGTACAGGGTCGCGACAAACAGGATCGAGTACACCACCGAAAACAGGGTCAGCGAGGTTAGTACATTGCTGGCCGGGATCTGAGAAGCAGCATCGGCGGTGCGAATTTGGCCGTACAGGGTCCAGGGTTGCCGCCCCACGCAGCGCACAATCCAGCCCGATTCCACGGCGATATAGCCCAATGGGGCGGCAAAGATCCAGGTGCGCAGCAGCCAGGTTTGCTGGCCAATCTTTTCGGTGGAGAGATTGCCCAACAGCCACTGCAAGACGCTCCAAAGCATCAGCCCGGCCAAAAAGAAACCAATGCCGCTCATGATGCGGAAAGCATAGTAGATTAGCCCCACCATGCGAGGGCGATCGCTGGCAGGCCACTCCCTCAGCCCCAACACCGGCTCAGACAGGTTCTTCTTAAATTCCAAAATGTAGCCTAACCCGTTGGGAATGGTGATTTCCCATTTATTGGTTTGGGTGGCCTCGTCGGGGATAGCTAGCAGGCTCCAGTCGGCGGGTTGTCCGGCGGGGCTGGTCTCCCACTTGGCTTCCATCGCCGCTAGTTTGGTGGGCTGGTAGTGGGCCACCTGTTCGGCACTGAGGTGGCCGATGTAGATTTGCAGCGGCGTAACGGCGACGGCGGCGGCCAATACAATTTTGAGCGATTGGCTAAAGAACGCCTGCTGACGGTTGTTGAGAATGTACCAGGCGCTAATACCGCCAATCACAAACAGCGAGGTTTCCAGGGTAGCAAAGAACATGTGCGACACGCTCTTGACCATGAAGGGGTTAGCGATCGCCTGAAAATAGTCGCTGACAATAAACTTGCCGTTGACCATCTCGCCTCCCGCCGGACTTTGCAGCCAGGAGTTGGCCACCAAAATCCAGAAGGTCGATAGGTTAGCTCCAAAGGCCACCATGATCGTCGCCAGGTAGTGGATCACCGGGTGCACCCGCCCCCAGCCAAACAGCATAATGCCCAGAAACCCCGCCTCTAGCATGAAGGCCATGGCCCCCTCAAAGCCCAGGATGCTGCCAAAGAAATCGCCCACGGCCTCTGAGAACGGTGCCCAGTTGGTGCCAAACTGAAACTCCATCGGCAGCCCCGAGGCCACCCCAATGCCAAAGTTAAGCACGTAAAGCTTTGACCAGAAGCGAGCATGGCGGTAGTAGTCGGGGTTGCGCGTCTTGAGCCATAGCCCTTCCACAATCACCAGGTAAATGGCCATGCCCGTCGTCAAAACGGGCCACAGCATATGAAAAATGGCCGTCAGCGCAAACTGCATTCGCGAGAGTGCAACGGTATTTGATAAAAGATCCATGAGTCCTCTACACGTTGATTAAGCATGAGAAGCTGGTTTTGCCAGTATCGTACTACGTGAAACCTCTGTTCATGCCTTGCTTTCAAAGACTGTCGGGTCATAAGCAGGCAGGAGATTACCTAATCGAAAGGGGAATATTTTTTAGCTACCTAGTAAGAACTGATTGTTGCTCAATCTAACACCAGGATTCTTCAACGGGGGGATTGTGCAGCAATTCTCGAATATTGGCTTCGATGACGCGGTAGCCGACATTGCCGTTGAGCCGTTGTCGTCCTTCATTGAAGATCAGCGTGGGACTAACAGACACCGCATGCTCCTTCACCAGATCAAAATCTTTAGAGAGTTGAGCATAGGCCTCGCCACTGTCAATTTGCTGCTGAATCATGGCGATCGGGAGGCCGATCTCTTCAGCAATGGCAAATTGCACATTGCGGTCAGAAATATCCATCACCTTGGCAAAAAAAGCCTCTCGAAAGGCCGAGGTGGCCCGTTCAAAACTGTTCTCTGATTTTGGCACAATGCCTTTGATTTCCAGCAGCTTAATCCCATGGAGAAATAAATGAGAGGACATCGACGAGGGTGGCCTTACGCTAGTCCAAATTTCAGGGTGTACAGTGGCGTGCTCGAACTTTTTGCCGACTTCGTGGATGTGGTCGCTATAGCCTTGAAACCCACCGCGATCGCGCCAGCTTTTCTCCAGTTTTTCGCGAGCATTGCCAAAAACAGAGACAAAGTGCAGCTCAATTTCAATGTTGTCTTGAAAGGTAGCCTTCAGCTCATCGAGACGGATTTGAGCAATATAGGCCCAGACGCAGAGAACATCGGAGAAGTAGGAGATATGAATGGGTGCCATGGGGTTTTGAGGGTAGAAGGGGTAAGGGGCTGAAGTTAGTAATGTACAGAGTACTCAGGACGTTGCCACAGACCAGGGGGGTAGGTGGGGGCAAGACGTAGCCCTGAACCCGCCATCAGTTGAAGGCTTCCTGGCCGATACTGGGCGGTTTGGATAGTTCTGGACTGGGTTTGCTGTGGCGGACCTGATCGCCGTAGTACATGAGCGGAATCACCACCAGCGTCAGGATAGAAGAGGCTAGCATGCCGCACAGCAGCGTCCAGGCCAGCCCTGACCAAACCGGGTCGCTCAAAATGGATAGGGTGCCCAGCATGGTGGTCACGCTGGTGAGCAAGATGGGCCGAAACCGCACCGCCCCCGCTTTGAGAATCGCGGGCTTTAGCTCTACCCCAGCCTGCCGCTGATCGCCGACAAATTCTAGCAGCACGATCGCATTGCGCACGACAATGCCAGCCAGAGCAATCACCCCAATCATGGCCGTAGCGCTAAAGTACACCCCATTCAGGGAAAAGCCGATCAGAATCCCAATCAGTGCCAGGGGAATGCTGCCCAGCATGATCAGCGGCACTTTGAAACTGCGAAACTGCCCCACCAAAATCAGATAAATCAGCAGCACGGCCACTAGCATGGCCAACCCCAGGTCACGGAAAACATCCAGCGTGAGTTTCCACTCGCCATCCCAGTTGATGGAATAGCCCTCGGGTAGGGGATGACGGAAGAAATAAATCATCTGATCAATGACGGCATAGACCGACGAGCGATCGCCCATTTCTCCCATCACATAGGTCACCGGACGCTGATCTTTGTGCAGAATCGGTTCATCCACCGTGGTGGGTTCAAAGGTGACCAGGGTTGACAGCGGCACTAGGGTCCCCGTGGCGGTCGGAATCTGAATGCGGGTTAGGTCGCTGATGTTCTGGCGATTCGCGTCGGCAAAGCGAACTTGAATGGCCACGGGAGCCAGTTCTCCGGGCACTTTCAGGGTACTGACGTTGGCTCCCGCGATCGCCATCTGCACGGTCTGGGCAATGTCATTGGTGCTCAGCCCGGCCCGGTTAACCTTATCTCGATCTACCACCAGCCTGATCTGGGGCATCTGGTTTTTCACCGAGTCGTCAATGTCCACCACGTCCTTCGTCTCGGCAAAGACCTGCCGCACCTGCCGAGCCAGCTGCCGCTGAACGGCATAGTCTGGCCCATAGATCTCCGCCAGCATGGTGGAGCGCACGGGCGGGCCGGGGGGATCTTCCACCAGCTTCACGACGGCCTGGTGTTCGCTGGCCACTTGGGTCAGTTCAGGGCGCAACCTCAACACAACGGCTTCTGAACTGGCGGAGCGAGCGTTTTTATTGGTCAAATGCACCCGAATATCGGCGAAATTCTGGTCGCTGCGATCGGAGGATCCCCGCAGCATGCCGTTGAAATCGATCGGGGCACCCACCCCCACATAGGTTTCAAAGTTCGTCACCTCTGGGGTTTGGCGCAGAACCGCTTCTAGCTGACTGACGGCCTGATTGGTCTGGGCCAGTTCCGTACCTAAGGGCATATCCAACTGCACCAAGAAGGTGTCTTTGTTGGCCTTGGGCAACATCCGAAACTTCACCGCCTGGGTCAGCGGCAGCAGGAAACTCGCCAGCAGCAGCCCGGTGATGACCAGCAGCACAAAGCGCCGCCGCCGGGCGGAATCCAGCAGGGGTTCCATGAGCTGACGATAGCCCTGGTAAGTCCGCGTCTGCTCAATAGTTGGCCGGGCGGCATGGGGTTTGACTTTTATCAATCGCACCGCCAAAAAGGGCGTCACCGTCAGCGCCAGGGTGGTGCTGATCACCATTGCCACCGGCACGTTGAAGGGAATCGGCCCCATGTAAGGCCCCATCATCCCCGTGACAAAGGCCATCGGCAGAAAGGCCAGAATCACCGTAATGGTCGACAAAATCACCGGGCTACCTAACTCCGCCACCGCGCTGGTGGCGGAGTCCAGTTTCTCTGGCCAGGTCATGCCTGGGTTTTCTTCAAAATAACGGTGGATGTTCTCGGTGATGGCGATCGCATCGTCGACCAGGGTTCCCAACGCCAAAATCAGCGCAAACAGGGTGATCCGGTTAATGGTCTGCCCCGATATCCAGCCCACCGCCAGCGTGCCCGCCAGGGTGAGGGGAATCACAAACGCTACAATCGAGGCCTCTCGCCAGCCCAGGAAAACCACCAGCAGGGCCACCACAACGACAATGGCAATGCCCAGACTCTGGTACAGATCACCGACGGCTCTGGCCGCCGTCTGGCCATCATTCCGGGTAATGGCCACCTCAACGCCAGGGGGGAGCTGAGGCTTCAATTCGTCTAGCCTACGGAAGATTTGACGGGCAACGGTGACGGCATTGGTGCCTTTCTTTTTGGCAATGCCAATGGTGATGGCCGGTTGGGTGCTAAAGTCTCCTGCGGCTGTGCTGCTGGGTTTAGGGTAGGGTTCGGCAATATCCCAGTCCTGCCGGAAGCCGATGCGGGACTCGGTGAGGCGATCGCCAAACTCATCCACCACGGTAGCCACATCGCGCAGATAAATGGGCGACTGCGAGGCCGACTCCGACCCAGGGGCCGATTGGCCAAACCCAACAATAATGTCACTTACGTCACTGGCCGATTGAAACAAACTGCCCCCCTGAAGGAACAACCGCGAGTTATCTAGGGACACGTCTCCAGCGGGGATTTCCACATTTTCTCCCTGCAGCCGTTGGGCAATTTGCGCGGGCGATAATCGATAACTGGCCAGCTGATCGGGGTTTAAGTCCACCCGGATGGTGCGGGGCTGCCCACCGGTCATGGTCAGATTAGCCGTATTGGGAATGCTGCGCAGGTCTTCCAGCAATCGTTCGCCGATGCGCCGCAGCTGATTGTCGCTGTAGCTTTGCCCGGTGATCGTCAGGGTCACAATGGGTACGTCATCAATGATGATCGGCTTGACCGCATAGGTCGCATCGGGGGGCAACAAATCCTGATTGCTGTAGAGGTGGTTTTGCAGCCGGAACAGGGAGTCTTCCCAATTTTCACCCACAAAAAACTGCACCGTGATTTTGGACGCAGAATTTTGGGATGCCGAGTAGATATGTTCAACCCCGTTCAGTTCTCGGATTTTGGCCTCCAGCGGAATGGTCAGGGTCTGCTGCACCACCTCTGCCGGAGCGCCAGGATAGGACAACAGCACGTCCGCCGCAGGCACCACAATTTGAGGGTTTTCTTCTTTGGGCGTCAGCATCACGGCGCCCAACCCAAAAATGACCAGGACCGCAATCAACAGCACGGTGATCTGGGAATTGATGAAATAGGCGGTGATCTTCCCGATCAGGCTGCGCGGCGGGGGCGGGGACGCTGCTCCATTAGCAGAAAAATCATCGGAATGCATGGTGGGTGAAGGGGGGTAGAGAGGGATAGGGGATGCAGCGCTTAGGTCTGCCTAAACTCAGCCAGGCTGATCAATCACGCTACGAATCAGGATGGGGTGATCTGTAATGGTGTGTTTTCCTTGAGGTCGGCGGGTGGGTTGAGGATGATGCGATCGCCCAGCTTCACGCCAGAGAACACCTCGACCCCATCCCCCTGAGGATTGCCCAAGGTGACGGGATGGAAAATAGCCCGATTATCCTGCACTATGAATACTCCGGTGATGCCCGTGCTTTCGACCAGGGCACTGCGGGGGATTTGGAGGGTTTTGCGCTCGGTGGTAGAGAGCCCTACCAATCGTCCAAACATGCCGGGGAGCACCTCAGGGTTGGCTGGCAGTGAGACCTTAACGGTAAAGTTGCGCGATACCGGGTCCGCTGAGGGAATCACCTGGCTGACGGTGCCTGTGATCGTCTGGTTGAGGGCATCGAGCCGAACTTGCTCTGGCTGCCCCACTCGCACCTGGGCGATCGCGGCTTCCGGCACCTCGACACTGAGCCGCAGGCGATCCACACTCTCCAGCGTCACCAGGGGTTGGCCTGCCCCGGCCATGGCGCCGATCTCAACTTGTTTGTGCGTCACTACGCCATCAAAGGGAGCCGTCACCGTGCCGTGGGTTAAATTGGCCTCCATTTGGGCCACCCCAGCCTGGGCCTGCTGTACCTGGGCCTGGGCCTGCCCAATCCCCATTTCAGCCTGGCGAATGCTGGATTGAATCCGGTTGACGCGGGCTTGCAGCATAGCCACCTGAGTATTGGCCTGATCGAGCATCGACTGGCTCACGGCGCCATCGGCCTGAAGGCTGCTCATCCGCTGCTGATTGACCTGAGCGTCGGCCAGTTCGGCTTCAGCCTCGGCCAGTTCGGCTTCGGCCTGCCGCACCTGGGTCTGGGCTCCCCGGTAGGCAGACTGGGCCACATTCACCGCCGCCTGCGCCTGGTTCCGCTGGGCCTGGAGGTCGCTGACATCCAGTTGGGCAATCAATTGGCCCGCTTTGACCCGATCGCCTTCCTGTACCGTGAGTTGTTCGACCTGCCCCATCACTCGGCTGGTCAGTACTACCGAATTTTCTGCCTCCACTGTGCCGGTCAAGGTGAGATCGCCCACCACCGACTTCTCAACCACGGTGGCTACCTGGACCGGAATCGGTGGTTCGGTTTCAGCCATGCCCTGATTCGATCGGGCGGTATTCGCAGGAACCATGGTTCTGAGCCACCATCCAGACAGTCCAGAGGCCCCGACTAGGCCGAGAACCAAGAGCGGCAGCAACCATCGCGGGTGGGGAGCAGGGAAATTTTCTGAGCTGACGGGGGTATGGTTCTGCATAGATCGTGATCCTGAATGGTTTGAGCGTTGAATTTTGTTAGTTCCTGCTTGCCTATTGCAGCGGGCACCCAGGAAAAGATTTGCCAAATACGACATGCCATCATGATTTTCCTTGCTCCTTCAATCGGTGGAGCAACGGTTGCAAATGGGAACATAGGGCCAGTAAGTCAGTATCAATGACCCGGTAATAGCGCCATATGCCTTCTCGGCGACAGGCGACTACGCCTGCATCCCGCATCAACCGCAAATGTCTAGAGGCGTTGCCCTGGTGGAGCCCGGTACAGGCACAAATTTCTTGCACATTGTGTTCCTGGTAGCTCAGGGCGGCCAGAATTTGTAGTCGGGCCGGTTCGGCCAAAATCTTGAAGCGACCGGCCAGTATCTCCAGTTCAGCAGGACTCAGAATTGCGTCCATGGCGCATTTCCCCTCAGCGTTAATCAGGTGGAATCATGCAGAATTGGCAGAGTAGACTACCTAATCCTGTCATTACCCACGGCCTCAAACGGTCGGCGTTAACGAGCGGCTTTGTTCAGGGACGGGCACAGGTGTCACCAACGGCAACCCAATGGCCCGAAAGCCCCAACGCTCGAACCAGGGAATCGTCCAGCCCAGGCGCATTTTCGTGAGGAAATATTTCTCGAACCCGGCCTTCATCCAAGAGACCCAGATACCGTGAAAGATCAGGGCGCGATCGCGCTCCCCTGACGCATCCGGCAGGAGCGGATCGGCTAAAAACAGCGCCCCAGTGTTGCCAAAATCGGCAAAGCAAACGGCCTGGAGGGTGGGTTTAGATTGGGAGCCTGTCGTCACCCCCAGCTCCAGAGCAATATTGTGGGCCACCGCCAGCGCCATTTCTTCAGACATCAGGCCGACCTTGGGCGCGCCGGTGGGAATGGGGGTTTGCTCCACGGCTTTGAGCTGGGTGATCACCCCCACCGAGTAAATTGACTCAAAGTCAGGGTGGCGATAGGTCGGCAATACGGGGATAAACCCCTTGGCATCGGTTAAGCCCGGGGCCTCGCGCAAAAAGCGCGGGCCTCGAAACGGCGGCAGCACCATGGTGAACCTGGCGGGAATTTCTCGCCCGTCGGCCAGATGCACGGCGTCGGGGGAAAAATGGGAAATGGCCGTGTTTTCCATCAGCTCAATTTCGCGATCGGCCATGAATTTGCGGATCAGCCAGCGAGACTTGGCCATGCCGCCGATGCCCAGGTGTCCGGCGTAGGGCTCTGAGGTAATGAAGGTGATCGGCACCTGTGCCCTCAACCCCTTCTGCTTCAACACATGGTGCAGCAGGAAGGCAAACTCATAGGCGGGGCCAAAGCAGCTGGCTCCCGGCGAAGCCCCCACCACAATGGGCCCCGGATCGGCCAGAAATTTCTCCCACGCTTCGCTGGCCAGCAGCGCATGGTGGGGATTGCAAACGGAGTGGGTGTAGCCGCCCTCTGGGCCCAACCCTGGCAGGGCATCCAGCGCCAGTTCTGGCCCGGTGGCGATGACGGCATAGTCGTAGTCCAGCGTTGTGTCACCCATCGTCAATTGGCGAGACTTCGGATCGATCGCCGTGACCGCCGCCTGGATAAACTCAATGCCGTGCTGCGGAACGGTATTGGCCAGATCTAACTGGATGCGATCGAGAGATTTTAGCCCCAGCCCCACCCAGGGCAGCGAGGGCACAAAGGTGAATTTCGGCTGATTTGAAATCAGCGTGATCTGATGTTCCTGGGGCAAAGCATGCCTCAGTTCGTAGGCGGCAGGTAACCCCCCCAGCCCAGCCCCAATCACAACAACGCGAGCCATAGCAGCGACTCCTAAAAATTGAGTTTTTAATGTTGAGTATTGAACGGTTCACCGAATAACAAAACGAATTGAAGCGAAGGTGGGGCAACTCGGCATTCCCCAGCTTTTCACTCTCTCACGCCTAGCTTTTTCAGCAGCACCATCAGCGGACACCAGTTGGTAAACGCCGATTGCAGCAGGTTCACACCCACAAACGCGGTTAAGAACAACCAGTTGGGGTTGATGAGCGATCGCGACAAACTAATTAGTAAGATACTCCGCGCAATCAAACGCACCTACTGATGTTAAGCCCAGGGGTTGCTTGCGACTGTTAGGCGATCTCAGTCTTACGGCTTCTAGACTGCTAACAAAATCATCATAACACTATACGGTTATATAATTGATAATCTTAAAAGTTGTAATACTCTGTAACTACCAAAGAAGAAACAATAAAATGCCCTAGAAGCAACACTTCCGGGGCATTCAGTCGATTATGAGTTGAGTCGTTACGAGGTCCTGCCGTCTGGATCGACAGATTAAGCCCGCCGCAGACCTTCTAACTGCTTGAGTTGTTGAGACTGGGCCTCCAAGCGCATGGAGAGGCGATCGCCCACCAGTTCACACAGATCAAAAATGAACGGTTCGGCAATCTCGTAATAGACACTGACGCCTTGGGGAGTGCGGGAGACGATCCCGGCCTGGGCCAGAATCTTGAGATGCTTTGAGACATTGGCCTGCCCCAGGCCGGTTTCTTCAATAATTTCGGTGACATTTTTTGAGCCTGACCGCAGAGAACACAGCACCTGCAATCGGCTGAGCTCAGACAGCACTTTGAAGTAATCGGCGACGGGAGCCAGAGCAGACGGAGGTAAGGCCATAGGTCGAGAGACAAGTGCCGCTAACTTAAGAGCTGGACTATATAACTATCTTACCCAAAATTTAGCATCATTGCATATTTGACTCTTTGTATAACTATATAGTAGATTAATGGAGAAAGCAGAGACGCTTTCGCAGCGTTCTTGCCTGAACCGTTGAAGGTAAACCTACTATGCTCTTTCGCCAATTGTTTGACCCCGAAACCAGTACCTATACTTACCTGATTGCTGATCCGGAGACCAAGGTTGCCCTCCTGGTTGACTCGGTGCTGGAACAGGTAGAGCGCGATCGCCAACTGCTGGCCGAGCTGGGATTGACGCTGAAATATTGCCTGGAAACCCATATCCATGCCGACCATATTACCGGAACCGCCCAACTGCGGGAGGCCACCGGCTGTGAAGGGATTGTCCCAGACCAGGCCCAGGCCGTCTGTGCCAATCGGTTCATTCGAGATGGAGAGGTGTTGCAGGTGGGCTCTGTGCGGGTGGAGGCGATCGCCACTCCGGGGCATACCGACAGCCACATGGCCTACCTGGTCAATAGTACCCACCTACTGACGGGTGACGGGCTGTTGATTCGCGGCTGTGGGCGCACCGATTTCCAGAGTGGAGATGCCGGAACGCTCTACGATGTCGTCACCCAACGGTTATTTACCCTGCCGGATAGCACGCTGGTGTATCCGGGCCATGACTATCGGGGACGCACCGTTTCTACCATTGGTGAAGAGAAGCAGTGGAATCCTCGCTTTGTAGGGCGTAACCGGGAAGAGTTTATCCAATTCATGGCATCCCTGCACCTGCCCAATCCGAAAAAAATTGTCGAAGCCGTGCCCGCCAATGAGCGCTGCGGCAAAGTTCTGGCTGCTTAGGCGGTCGAGGCGAGGGTTCATGATCAGTACTTTGCATTGCTATTAGGAGAATTTTAAATGTCGGCTACTCGTGTGAACCAGCTCCATACGGTGGATGCTCAAACTCTAAAGCAGGGTTTAGATCGGCAATCTGTCACCCTCATTGACGTGCGAGAACCGGGGGAGTTTGCCGGAGAGCATATTCCTGGGGCGACCCTGGTGGCATTGTCTCAGTTCGACCCCCGCAAAATTCCCCAAACGGAGGATACGCAACTGGTGCTGTATTGTCGCTCAGGCAATCGATCGGCGATCGCAGCCCAAAAGCTGTTTGATGCCGGGTTTGAATCGGTGACCCATCTCTCCTGCGGTATTGGGGCATGGAAAGAGGCGGGATATACCACGGTCACGAATCGGAATGCGCCGATTAGCCTGATGCGTCAGGTGCAAATTGTCGCCGGTTCCTTGATGCTGACCGGAACCCTGCTGGGGGCATTAGTCTCTCCCTGGTTTCTGCTGCTGAGTGGGGCTGTGGGGGCAGGGCTGATTTTTTCGGGGATAACGGATACCTGCATGTTAGGCATGCTGCTGGCTAGGTTGCCCTACAACCAGCGGAGCCAATACTGATGCCCTGGATCGTTGGCCTCGTGCTGGCCGGGGGAATTGGCCTGAGTCTGGGGCTGTTGGGTGGGGGCGGCTCAGTGCTGGCGCTACCGGTACTGGTCTATGTGATGGGGGTCGCCCCCAAATCGGCGATCGCCATGACGCTAATCATTGTGGGAACCGTCAGCCTTTTGGGCCTGATTCCCCACTGGCGAGCCGGCAATGTCAATCTAAAAACGGCACTGGTCTTTGGCTCTGCCACCATGGTGGGGACGTTCACGGGCGCAAAGATCGCGACCTTACCCGTGGTCTCCGAAACCTTTCAAATGCTGCTGTTTGCCGTCGTCATGCTGATGGCCGCCGGGTTTATGATCTACCGCAGTGCCAGGCCAATTCAGCCAGACAATCCGCTAGCTGGCTATCCTAAACCGGTTTGTAAATACTGCTGGCTCTGGCTTTTGAGTGAGGGGCTGGCCGTAGGTATTTTGACTGGCCTGGTGGGGGTGGGCGGCGGCTTTGCGATCGTTCCGGCGCTGGTCTTGCTGGCCAAGTTACCGATGAAACAGGCGATCGGCACGTCTCTGCTAATTATTATTGCCAACTCAATTACCGGATTTCTAGGCTATTTGGGGCATGTTGCCCTAGATTGGCACCTGATCGTATCGTTCATTTTTGCCGCCAGCCTAGGAACTATCCCCGGTGCCTATCTCGCTCGCTACGTTCCAGCCCAAAAGCTACAAAAATCCTTTGGTTACTTTCTGCTAGTCGTGGCCACGTTTGTATTGGTACAGAATCGCCAAAGCTTTCACACGTCGCATCCCTTAGGATCAACGGCTTCCCACATAACCGTGAAGCAGTCAGGGTAAGAAGAGTGGAGAGTGCGCCATCCCGTTATCCTCTCTTATCCCCGTGCCTATTGCCCTCTCAATCTAGGACATGATTCATGACCACCGCCCCAAAGCGCATCCTGATTGTCGGCGGAGTTGCTGGAGGTGCATCCTGCGCCGCCCGTGCCCGCCGCCTTTCGGAAACCGCTGAAATTATCATGTTTGAGCGAGGTTCGTTTGTTTCGTTTGCCAACTGTGGTCTGCCCTACTATGTGGGTGATGTGATTACGGATGAGAAAAAGCTGCTGGTTGCCAATGCAGACCTGTTTCGACAGCGATTTAACATTGATGTGCGGTTAGAGAATGAAGTGATCGCGATCGATCGCGATACGGCTCAAATCACGGTGAAAAATCGCCAAACGGACCAGGTGTACCAGGAACCTTATCATGCGCTGGTTCTTGCTCCAGGCGCAGCTCCGATTCGCCCCCCCTTGCCAGGAATTGATTTACCCGGCATCTTTGCCCTCCGCACGATTCCTGATAGTCGGCGCATTCGAGCATGGATTGATGAGCATCAGGTGAAGCAAGCCGTCGTTGTCGGGGGCGGATTCATTGGGTTAGAGATGGCAGAAAATCTAGTGCATCGTGGGATTGCGGTAACGCTGATTGAAGCGCAATCTCAGGTGATGGCACCCCTCGACCCAGAGATGGCTGTGCCTGTTCATGGGCACTTGCGATCGCACAACGTCACGCTTTGTCTAGGGGATAGCGTTGCCAAATTCAAACCCAATGCCCAGGGTGGGGTTGATGTTCTGACCCAATCAGGGGCCACTCATACTGCTGAATTAGTGATTTTAGGCATTGGGGTGCGTCCAGAAACGACGCTGGCAACGACCGCAGGGCTGGAAATTGGCGATCGCGGCGGTATTCGCGTCAATGACCAGATGCAGACCAGCGATCCAACCATTTGGGCGGTAGGGGATGTTGTTGAAGTCAAAGACTTTGTGACTGGGGAGTGGACAGTAATTCCCTTAGCGGGGCCTGCCAATCGCCAGGGACGCATCGCAGCAGATGTCATCTGTGGACGCGACAGCACCTTCCGAGGCGTGCAGGGCACTTCAGTATGTGGTGTCTTTGGGCTGACGATCGCGTCTACAGGAGCCAATGAGAAAACCCTGCAACGGTTGGGTTGGGACTATGGCAAAGTCTATCTCCATCCAGGGCACCACGTTGGCTATTATCCAAATGCCAAGCCAATTGATTTAAAGCTGCTGTTTTCAAACCAGGACGGACGCATTCTTGGCGCCCAGGCCGTGGGTGAAGAAGGCGCGGCAAAACGCATCGATGTGATCGCCATGGCGCTGCAAACTGGAACAACGGTGTTTGACTTGGAAGAAGCCGAACTGTGTTACGCCCCTCAGTTTGGAGCCGCCAAAGACCCAGTGAATATGGCGGGTATGATTGCCGCGAATGCCCTGAGAGGTGATGCGCCCCTGGTTCACTGGCAGCACCTTGCAGACTTTAATGGTGGCTTACTGCTGGATGTTCGTAATGCTGATGAATTTGAGGCTGGCCACGTAGAAGGTGCAGTCAACATTCCACTGTCTCAAATGCGCGATCGCCTGCCTGAGCTAAACCCCGAGCAAGATATTTGGGTCTATTGTCAGGTCGGGCAACGAGGGTATTATGCTACCCGGGCGCTGCGGCTGAATGGGTTTAATGCCTATAACTTGAGTGGCGGATTCAAGACCTATCAGGCAGTCTCGTCACATTAAACTGATAGAGAACTAACCCCCTACCCTGTAACTTGCTCAGCGGCGATCGCTTCAAGTCTGCGATCGTGGCAGAGTCTTGACAATCATGCAGCTTGACCATCTCATCATCGGCATGATTGACTTTTGCCAGGCCCCAGGCAAAAAACGGTTTTATGCCAAATTTGGAGTAAAGTCGGTTTCATGGCTCCCCTAATAGACCCAGGGAATTAGTTTTTTTACCTTTGATTGGTAAACTTCATAATCAGAAAATTTGTGCTTCAGCCATAATTCTTCTTTTCTGGCTTTGATGTCAAAAAATAGTAGTAACAGCACTGCGCCGATCGCATGGACTAGACTCCACTGCCAGCAACTATAGGCGATCGCTAAAAAAACTACACCACTATAAATAGGGTGTCTTACTATCCCATAAACTCCGCTAGACACTAATTCGCCGTCATCTTTGGGGTGGGGCAAGGGAGTAAGATTTGCACCTAACTCTATTCCTCCCCGAAGTAATAAAAATGCGGAAATTAGGCTAAAAAGACCAGTGACTCCCCAACCGATGTATTTCCAAATAGGAGGCAACGTATCTACAGCAACAATTGGATAGACTGGCAGCAGGGCAAAACCAATGAAAAGGATCATTTGACCGATTGCCCAGTATTCGCCTTTCTCACCGCGCCACCAATGCTCTGAGAATCCCCATTCTTTAAGTTGGTTCATAGTAAACGTGGAACTTTTCCCAATTTATTCAACAATATTGCAGCCGATTTACTTTTAGTTTGAACTGTCAGATTTGTCAGATTCTTGATCTATCTCTGTCTAGGTTAACTGACTTGAGCCTTCGTCTCTGTTTTTAGCCCCAGGCGACGCCATTCCACCATGCCGCCAGTGATGTTATAAACCGTTGTGAATCCTGATTTCACCAGTTGATTGGCAGCAATGGGGCTACGGTGAGCGGTTAAGCAAACCACCGCTACGGGCTGATCGTGCGGCAGTGCTCGAAACCATTGGGGTAAAAATCCTCGCCATATCCCTAGGCCAAGTAAGAGGCGAGGCAGGCTTAAATTTTGGGCTCCTAGGGCGTGGCCAGTGAGGTATTCCAACCCGCTGCGCACATCAATGAGGAGGGGAGCATTGGGCGCTTGGGCCAGGTCTGTGGGGGATAAATCCACCACGGCTAATGGGGATGGGGAGGGCTGAGTCATGGGATACCAGAGAATTGAGGTGTGGTTTGAGCGGGCGATCGCACCGTCGAACGGTCACCTAACGATCACCGAAAGCGAAGTGGAGTTAGCGTCATACCCTGCCGCTTCAAGCTATGAAACGGCAGGGCTAGCCTTTATTCTGGGCTGTGTTCGGTTTCCCCGTGGCGGTGTCCAGGGCCATCACCATGTTCGCGTTGATGATGTTCTTCTGGGGTCATCACCACGAGAGTATCGGTCAGATAGGCCATAACGGCAACGTCCAGGTCAGTTTCAGCGGTAATCAGCGGCTGAATGCCCTTAGACTCCAGACGACGGGCTAATCCCCGTCCTATGCCACCGCTAATCATTACCTGAACGGTATCTAGGGGATGGGCATCTTTCGGAGAACTCTCGTGAAAGCTTTGGTCTTTGGTGATTTGGAGCAGTTGTCTGGTCTGGATGGTGGTGTCATCCACGTCATAGATCCAGAATTTCTGACAGCGCCCGAGATGGCCTGTCACCTGAGTCTGATTTTGGCTAGATACGGCAATTTTCATTAGGTTACCTATTGATTGCGTAGGGGCATTTTCTCGGCATGGGCTGTGAAGTCGCGGGCTGAAGGGGGCGAGTAATGGGACATCTGCATCCACCCCTTCACCCTTAAACCCACCAAGGTTTGTTCCCCGTACGGGGATCGGTTGCGGTCCAGGGGGAGATCAAAATGCTGTTATCACTGACCTTGACCTGAACAATCTTGAGCGGCAGCGGCGCTGGCCCCCGCACCACCGAGCCATCGGGAGCATAGAGAGAACCATGGCAGGGGCATTGAAACTGCTGATCGAGCGGGTTCCAGGGAAAGGTGCAGCCTAGGTGGGTGCAATTATCCACAATGCCGATGCTGTCTAGGGTTTTGTCTTCATTGACAATGAGATAGGTCGGTTCTCCGGCTAAACCGGCTACCAGGGCGCGTGTTCCCGGTGGTTCGACCAAAAGCTGCGTGGCAGGAATTAGGTTTCCTAGCGCGTCTCTAGCCAAAATCGCTCCCCCCGGCCCTGTTTTTTCGGTGGGGGGAATGAAGACTTTGCCCGCAACGTAGAGGGCAGACCCCGCCGTTGCGGCAACGGTGGCTCCGGTTAAGAAGTTAAGCAACTGCCGCCGCGATAGGGAGGGTACTTCAATCGGTAGACTCGTATCCATCATAGATTTCCTTAATCTGAACTTAAATGGCGTACTCGTGGATCAGCGTTTTAAGCTGGGCAGCGGTTAGGCGATCGCTCACCCGCTGCATCATTTGACTAGCCTCGATCGCAATTTCTTTAGCGTTCGGACTGTGTACGGTGAGCAACATCCATTTCGGTTAATACGACCATGCCCTGTTGCTTGAGGGATGCGGTGACTTGGGCGATCGCCTCATCAAAGCAGGTCTCGACAACCTCACTGAGGTGGTAGGTCATAGTGATTTGTCGAAGAAATGGTGCAAAAGATCACAGGGTAACGGTGTCTACAACTGTTCACGGGGCTGACTGGTGCGAATGCCCAGTAGGCTATAGAGCCCGCAGAAACCGACCAGCCCGGTGGCCAGCAACACGCCCGCTGCTACGACCAGACCAATGCCCAGGGCAGAGCCGCTATAGAGGAATAGCCCCAGATAAAACAGCACCGCCGCCAAGCCAAGGCGAATCACGCGATCAAAGGCACCAACATTCGTTTTCATAGCAATAGTCTCCAGGTTTGAGTAAATTTTGAAAGCCTAGCCTGGTCATGAAGCAGCGACCTTCTAGGCTCTTGGCTTTAGTTTTGTAACTTCGATTCTATTATATAACCAATTAGCTATAAAATGCTAGAGCAGGGAAAAGTGAGCTTGGCTAAATCCGCTAAGCCTTTGTTGTGTAAGGCTTTTAGTGGCAAGGGGATTAGCGATCGCCTAGCGAACCGCTGGAGCATTGACCCTAAAGGCTGTCCCAAGTCTCAGTTAAAGCTCTATAGCTAATCTGCTTTGCTTGCGTTTGATATCAAAGTCAATCAAGTCAACCAAGTCAACCCAAGAAACAGTCAATAGCCTGTCAGCATATTTTTGAGCAAGGGCTCTCTAAAGCTCATTTCTTGTTGGTAGGCTAATTTTAAAAACACTACAAGAGGCCATTTTAATGAGTACCAAACACGAATCCCAAGAGACTGCGCCGGGTAGTGCACTTTAGTGCAGGCCAGAGGAAAAGACGAGGTCACCTTGCTCTGCGAGCTTCTGTCTGATTTGGCGATTGTAGTCATGGATGAACAGCCAGATCGCCCCGATATGGTTCTTGAGCTTCTTGGAGAACGACAGGGTCTTCCT
This sequence comes from Nodosilinea nodulosa PCC 7104, assembly GCF_000309385.1. Classification (GTDB taxonomy): domain Bacteria; phylum Cyanobacteriota; class Cyanobacteriia; order Phormidesmidales; family Phormidesmidaceae; genus Nodosilinea; species Nodosilinea nodulosa. Next base: position 5,678,519 of record NZ_JH976537.1, on the reverse strand, counting down.
CACCAGTCGGGCAATTCGCTGCCTCAGGGTGTTGTTCAGGCGCTCGATATAACTCGTCAAGCCGCTGTCTTTGCCCACGGCCTCATGCCGTTTGCTCGGAATCACCGTGACGTAGGCCTCCCAGAAGTCAGTGTAGACCTTGGCGCATTGTCGATAGACCGCTGGGATGGACTGCCATAAGGCGATGGCCGACTCCCGAGAGCGGTCACCGATGTGGCAACCAATAATTTCTCGGGTCTTGGCATCCATGGCCAACCAGACCCCATTGTTTATTGCCTTTATGACCGACAAAAGACCACAATTCATCCATCTGCACCGCTAGCGGGCCTTTGGGCTTGGGAATGACCGCCGCCGTTTGGGGAACCGCCTCATAGACGGCATTGGCATGACCTTGAAGCCAACTCTCTGACACCGCCGTGGCCCTCGCAATGCCCGCCAGCGGGATCTTCTCCTGTAACAGCCGATTCACCAGTGCCTTCGTCTCCTTCGGCTTCGGTCGCCATTGCGGATCTTCGACGAATTGACGTCCACAGTCCCGGCACTTGTAGTTTTGCTTCCCTCGGTGGCTAGTGCCGTTCTTGGAGATGTCATGAGACCCACAGGTCGGACAGGTCATCTCAATCGTCATGGGGCCGACTTCCTTGTCCTCGTGATGGTATCGCCTGATTTTCCTCTTTCCCGTGCACTAATGCACTACCCTGCGCCGCAATATGACGCGCACCTCATCCCGGCTGAATCTGCCGCCCGTCAGCATCGGGAAGGTCAGGATTTTGGCCACACTCCCCATGACGAGCTGAAGGGTAAATCGAGCCACACCACAGATGGCTACACCGTAGACAAAGAAGGGTTGATCAATAACTACGCGATTGAGCCAGAAATGTACGTCGAGGTGCCTGGAGATCTGCGTGAGCAAGCCGCCCAGGCGGCGGCAGAACGTGTCCATGAATTGCAGGAGCTATCTGAAGATGAGGACGGCAAACTGACCACAAAACATGATTGGCGTCACAAGGGCCCAGGCATGATTTAGTGGGTGTCAGATCAGTTCATCTCAGGAGAAAGACCCGATGCAGACGTTATCTCAGTTGATTCTGAGCCTTGGTCTGATAATGAGTATCAGCCTGGTGGCTATCGGCTGGCATCCAGCACCTGCCTCAGCTGCTCCCATCATCCCCAACCCCAATGAGCTGGTGCAGGTCGTTCAAGAAATTGAATCGCTGGATGCCATGCGCTCTGGACTCGCCTCTTCCCTGGAGGGGAGCACCGAAGTACCGACGATGCAAACCATGAAAGACGTCTGCCGCCCGGTGGGGATGCGGGCCATGCAGCTGAGTCAAGAGCATGGCTGGCAGGTTAAGCAAGTCGCGAAGAAATATCGCAATCCAGACCACGCCCCAGGCAACCCCCACGACCAGATGGCGCTGGCTAAATTTGACCAAGATCCAGAGCTGATTGGCTTTTGGGGCCGAGCCACCGTAGATGACCAGACCGGCACCCGCTACTACCGCCGCATTGATGTGGAAGCCAGCTGCCTGACCTGCCACGGGTTGAAAGATCGCCGCCCGCAGTTTGTTAAAGATGGCTACCCTCAAGATTTGGCCTACAACTTTAACGTCGGCGACCTGCGCGGTATGTATTCCGTTTTCATTCCCGATGAGATCCAAAGCGCCATTCAAAATGCCGTCAATTAATGACGGTCTACCTCGAATCCAAGAGTGCTGAACATGAAGACTTTTTCCCGTTTCATCGGCTCAGCATTCCTGCTTGGAATGCTGGCTTGGGTGGTGACGCTTAATGTCGCGATCGCCCCCGTTCAGGCCGCCATCCGCCAGCTAGAAGAAGCCCCAGGGCAGATGGTCTACCAGTCTCGCCAAACGCTCAAAGATCAGCAGGGCAATAGCTGGCAAGCAATCGCCTTCAAACGCATTCAACCCGACAAAGCAGCCACCACTTACCTACGTCTAGTTGGGTTCCCCGGCACAGCAGAACTCGACCATTCACAGCCGTTAACGCTGACCGACTCGCTGGGCAAAACATTGACCGCTAAAGATATCTCCCAAGAAATGTTTACGGACAAAACCCAGGTAGACCTTAACGCGGCAGAGTATGATTTACAGCCAATTTTAATGCAGCTGGAGTTAGGGATTCCGCTGCAACTGTCACTTTCCACCCTCGACCAACCTGAGGTCGCGCTCAATGTCTCACCTGAGTTCGTCAAAGAATGGCGATCGCTCACGGATCAATGATAAGCCCTGTCCAGCAAATAGTTATGCCATGACAGACCAATTCAAGATTCATAAAAACTTCAGGAATTACCATCATGAGTTTGGAAAGCCTAGCAGCTCTTAAACCCTATCTCAGCTTTTTTCACCCCGTTACGATGTGGATTTTGCTAGCCCTGGCGCTCTACACCCTATACCTGGGGGTACAGGTTCGGCGCACAAGACTGGCAGAGGGAGAGCCTAAAAAAGAGCTGACCAAGGGTCGGTTTGCGATTCGCCACCACCAAATTGGCTCCATTCTTTTGGCGCTGATGGTGATGGGGGCGATCGGCGGCATCACCGTGACCTATATCAATAGTGGCAAGATTGTCATTGGCCCCCACTTATTTGCTGGGTTAGGCATAGTTGGCTTGATTGCTACCTCGGCGGCGCTGGTTCCTTTTATGCAAAAGCACACTTGGGTTCGCAGCGTTCACGTTTCGTTGAACTTGGTGGTGCTGGGGCTATTTGGCTGGCAAGCCATAACCGGAGTGCAAATTGTGCAAAAGATTGTCAGTCAGATGACGGTCAATAGTGCTGGATAAATTGATTTAGACCAATAGCCAATTCAACGTACTCACCAGACTATCCTTGATGGTGCAGAAAACTCCTGAAACCCTTATAAATCAAGGATTCTCGTTGAGACAGCAGATTTGGGATTTCTCTAAAAATCGAACGAAGGCAATGGGTTTCAGCCGCCATTTTGACCGTCTGGGCTTTCCATCATGAGACTCAGAAAAGTTTTCTGCACCACTAAGCCAGACTATCTAGGAGATCACTATGCAGACCATGCCCATCAACATTGGAATTGAAGAGCAAGATCGTCGCGAAATTGCCTAAGGGCTTTCCAACCTACTGGCAGATACTTATACGCTGTACTTAAAGACCCACAATTTCCACTGGAATGTCACTGGCCCCATGTTCGCCAAACTCCAGGTCGGAGGCTTCGTCGACGATGTCACCGGCTCGGTTGTAGATGGTGTCGAAGGCTAAGCCTGCGTCCACAACCGTGCGGGTAGCTTTATCGATATCGAAATAGCTGACCCGTGCCCCGGTCAGTTCGGTGCCATTGGCGAGGGTGTAGGCATAGCTCTCCTCGTCGGTGGCGATCTCATGGTTAACGAATAGTCGGATCGTATTTTCGTCGAGGGCGATCGCACCCAGACCATCGGGAACACCAGGAGCAATGTACTCATTGATTTCGTCGCCAATGGTGATCAGAGGATCAACTGTATAAGCATTTAGCCCGGTTACCTGAGCGGGCTGTGTTGTATCAAAAGCCATGAGTACAAGGTTCTCCTAATTATCAAATCAAGACCTCAAACGGTCGCAAAAACTCGCCGCCAAGTCCTTTGCTCGGCAGCTATTTCTTACCTAATTGACATTAGTGATAATGTCATGAAACCTTTGGCCCTAAATTAAGCTTGAGGGCTTTATTGGTTAAATAATTTTGGGCTAGGTTAATATTTAGATAAATTCAGATTTGCGCCCATGCACGGAAAACCCATTTACTAAGAATGGGTCACTTGGTCTGGCCATAGCCATTGATGCGGGGGGCAGCTTAGTGGTGCAGAAAACTTTTCCGAGTCTCATAGTGGACGGCCCAGACGGTTCAAAATAGCGGCTGAAACCCATTGTCTTCGTTCCATTCATCGAGAAAGCCCAAATCCGCTGTCTCGTTGAGAGCCCTTGATTTACAAAGATTTTAGGAGTTTTCTGCATCACTAAACACCCTTGGTTAAAAGTCGAACTGACCACCATTCTCGACACCTTACCAGACGTTACCACCTCAGTCTCACCCCCGTTGCGCCTCTTGTTTGTATGGGGCAACTTAAAAGGTCATAAAACGCCTGAGTTGATGCAGTGGCTGTGTGAGCATGGCCTTTTGCCCTTGTACACCCCGCTATCGGGGAGTTGGTTAAACATGGCCGAGTCCATACAGCGCATCCTCAAGCGACGAGCGTTAGATAGTCAGCATCCCGAAACCCTCAACAGATTATGGACATTTGAGGCCGTTGCTGAGTTTTGGAATCAACGCCCAACGCCGTTTGGATGGGGCGGTAAACGAGCCGCACGACGGCAACGAGCACAACGACAACTGGAGCCGTGACTCAGAAGTCAGTGGCCTAAAAATTAATGGCTGCATTCAAGGCAAATGACCCACTAGTTCTACCAAGCAGACATCTAGAATATCTAGGGCCTTGGTCATTTCAGCAGAAGTAATCGTCAACGGCGGTGAGAGGATCAAGATGTTCCCCATCGATACTTTAAAGCTCAGCCCTCGCTCTAGGGCTTTATACATTAGGGCTTCAGCCGCATCGTTAAAGGGTTCTTTGGTATGCCGATCGCTGACTAGTTCAACCCCAATTAGACAGCCGCGACCACGTACATCGCCAATCAGGGGATGACGAGTCATCATATCCTGTAGTCTTTGCAAAGCTAGTTCACCTACCGTGCTGGCATTGTCAACCAGCTCCTCTTCCTGAAGAATTTGCAGTGTTGTCAGGGCTGCGCGGGTGGTAACGGGGTTCTTTTCATGGGTGTAGTGGCCATAGGCATAGTCACCGCAAACATCCAAATCGGGGTGGCAGAGGGTAGCGGCAATTGGCAGCACGCCGCCGCCCAGAGCTTTGCCCAACACTAGGATGTCGGGCACGACCTGTTCATGCTCGCAGGCAAACAACTTGCCGGTGCGCCCTAAGCCAGTGGGAATTTCGTCAAAAATTAGCAGCGCCCCGTAGTGGTGACAGGCCGCTTTAACCTGCTGCCAGAAGCCAGGGGGAGCTGGCACTGGGTTCGTAGCTCGCATGGGTTCAGCAATCAGAGCACAGATGTCTCCTTCTTTTTCTAGCACGTAACGAATTTGGTTGAGGCAAACGTCGGCGCTGTTTTGGGTAACCCCCCAGGCGTTGCGATAGTCGCCGAAGGGAGGGACATGCTCACTGCCGGGAAGCAATGGCCCAATGGGGCCACTGCGAAACATGGCTTCACCGCCGATGCTGCGGGCACCAAACCCGGCACCGTGATAAGCGTCCCAAAATGAAAGGGTTTTAAACCGTCCGGTGGCGGCGCGAGCGTAGGCCAGCGCAATTTCGATCGCATCGGACCCGCTTGTGGCCAAAAGAACTTTGCCCAGATCGCCAGGGGCTAAGGCCGTCAGCATTTCTGTTAGCTCTACTGCTGGGGCGCAGGTATAGCGGCGGGGCACGAAGGAAAGGGTTTGCAGCTGAGCCTGAATGGCTTCGATCAATTTGGGATGACTGTAGCCCAGGTTGTGAGCACTGTTGCCGTGGAAATCCATAAACCGACGTCCCTGGTAGTCTTCTAACCAGATGCCGGAAGCTGACCTGATCGCCGACAGGCAGGGGGTCGAAGCAGATTGATGTAGAAAGCCCTGGGTGTCGCGGTGAAGGAGCGATCTCAGTTCCCCATCCCAATGAGATTCATGCCATTGATGGCGGCGGGGAGAGGTATTGAGGTCACTTTCGGCGGGAAATGGCATATCTAACTCGATGGGTAAGCAGTGCAGCGATATTTTCCTGAGTCGTCAATGCAAACGTCAAACTAGCATTGGCTGAGCATATTCGTGAACTTTTTGGGTGAGTGCTGCGCTACTATGCCGTATTAATTTTTGATACTTGGATTTGTTTTCTAATTTTACCAGTTCACCACCGATCAAAAACTTAACTAAAATTTTTGGTTCAAGGAAATCCTTGATTTACATCAATTCCTTCCTCAGAGATAACGTTTTCAAAATCTTTTCATAATCTCCACTTTACCCAAGGAAGCGCCAATTGCCCGTAGTATCAGCCTTGGAGTTTTATGGCTAAGGTTAAGGCTATGGTTAGCGACCTAGTGCGTATCGTTGCTCAAGCGTTTTCCGCACGACGCCGACAGCGTTTCTTCTCAATGGCTGCTGCCTCTTTTGCAGTTGTTCTGCTTGTGGCGGCTTGTGCTGTATCTCAGGAAGACTTACCGCAGGCTGATAGCGGGGCGGCTAGTTCTACCTCCTCCAGTGATTCATCCATTACGGTATACACCGCTTTGGAAGATGATCAAATAGGCGGTTATTTAGAGTCATTCAAAGCTCAAAACCCAGACATTAACGTGAACATCGTTCGCGATTCGACCGGCATTATTACCGCTAAATTGTTAGCCGAAGCCGACAACCCTCAAGCCGATGTGGTGTGGGGAACCGCCGCATCCAGCTTGTTAGTGGCTGAAGAGAAAGGGCTGCTAGAGCCCTACGCTCCCGCCGGGCTAGATGCCGTCAACCCCAAATTCCGCGACGATGCCAACCCGCCCCAGTGGGTTGGCATTGACGTGTGGATGTCCGCCTTTTGTGTGAACACCGTCGAGTCTGAGAAGCTAGGACTGCCCATTCCCAAGGGCTGGGCTGATCTGACTAACCCGGTTTATAAGGGTCATATTGTCATGTCTAACCCGGCGTCTTCTGGAACTGGATTTTTGTCTGTTTCCACAATTTTGCAGAACTCTGCCAGCGAAGAAGCGGGCTGGGCCTACCTGGATAAGCTCCACGAAAACATTGCCCAATACATGCACTCCGGTTCTCGCCCCTGCAAAGCGGCAGGCGCGGGCGAATTCCCCATCGGCATTTCCTTTGGCTACCGGGCGGTCAGTCAAAAGAACGACGGCGAACCGATCGAGCCAGTCTTTCCAATCGAAGGATCAGGCTGGGATGTAGAGGCCAATGCCCTGATCAAAAAAGCTGAAATTAAGGATGCCGCCAAGACATTTCTGGACTGGGCGATCTCTCCGGTGGTGTCAAAAAAGTACGCCGAGAATTTTGCCATCACAGCGGTGAAAACCGACGTGCCTGCGCCCGCTGGCTTTCCCACTGACCCCGTGGCCCAACTAGCCGACAATGACCTGCGCTGGGCGGCGGCGAATCGGGAGCGCATTCTCGCTGAGTGGACCAAACGCTACGACGCCAAATCTGAGCCCAAGAGTTAAAGACTTGTGGCTTGAAACTCAGATCCTAGGGTTCTTTTTGAGGATGCACCATGGTTTCTGCTACTCACTCAAGAACTTTGGGAGCTATTTCTAGGTCGGCCTTTCCGTAAGCCGTACTGTTGTTTACCCTGTCTCTCCCATGACCTTTTCAGAGCCGTCCGCCGTACCTAATCTGGGGGAGACTACGCCCCTAGTGCCCCCGATCGCGCCTGCCAGGGAGGTGGAGGTCGATGGCCATCCGGGGCCAGGCTTAGGCCATCGCACCCTCACCGAACCCTACCTGCGCATTGAGAATGTTCACAAAATCTTTGGCAGCTTCGTAGCGCTGAAGGATATTTATCTGAACGTTTACCCCGGCGAGTTTGTCTGCCTGCTCGGCCCCAGCGGCTGCGGCAAAACCACCCTGCTGAGGATCATCTCTGGGCTGGAGCAGCAGACTCAGGGCCGGGTGATCCAGGGCGGCAAAGACGTGTCGAAGCTGCCGCCGTCGATGCGCGACTTTGGCATTGTGTTTCAGTCCTACGCCCTGTTCCCCAACCTGACCGCCACCCAGAACATCGCCTACGGGCTAGAGAACCAAAAGCTGCCCAAGGGCCAAATTGCGACGCGAGTGAAGGAACTGCTGGATCTAGTCGGGCTGGAGGGCATGGGCCATAAGTATCCCTCCCAGCTCTCCGGGGGGCAGCAGCAGCGGGTTGCCTTGGCCCGCGCCCTGGCGCTCTCTCCAGGGTTGCTGCTGCTAGATGAACCCCTCTCGGCTCTGGATGCTCAGGTGCGGGTAAGACTGCGGGCCGAGATCGCGGAACTCCAGCGCCGCCTTGGCATTACCACTGTGATGGTCACCCACGATCAGGCCGAAGCATTGGCCATGGCCGATCGCATCGTGGTGATGGACAAGGGCTACATAGCCCAGGTGGGCACCCCCAGCAGCATCTACCAACACCCCAGTAGCCCATTTGTCGCAAACTTCATTGGCGTAATGAACTTTCTAGATGGCGTGGTCGAAGCCGCAGACACCGTGCGCTGCGGCAACATCCTGCTGCATGCCCCCAGTAACGAGGTGCCCGTGGGCCAGGCGGTGTCGATCGCCATTCGCCCCGAAGACATGCGCGTGGCGGACATCGCTACCGATGCCCCCAACCGGGTCGAAGCCGACGTGGTCAGCCGCGAATTTCTCGGCGCGGGCTACCGCCTTGACCTTACCCTCTCCGGCAACGCCCGCCAGCCCATCACCCTGGAGATCTCCGCCAACCGCGCCCGCAACCTAAACGTTGAGGCTCTAGAGGCGCTGTCGATCCAGCTGCCCCCAGAGATGATTCGGGTGTTTCCGAAGGAATAGAGCACTGGGTAATTCTGAATGCTTAGTTTTTGAGCAAAACTCTGTTTCCCAAACCTCGCCATCTCCCTAACATCTTTACCCCATGACCCCCACTTCCTCCCCCCGCCCTCTCCGCATTGACCGCACCAGAGCGATCGACGCCGAAGCCTGGATCATGCGCTTCTTTCTCACCCTAGGGGCTCTGTGGCTGCTGGTGGGCGTCGTGCTGCCGCTGATTCCCATGGTTGGCCGCAGCTTTCGCGACAACAGTGGGGCCTGGGTCGGGCTGGCGAACTACTGGCAATATCTCACGACTCCCTCCCTGGTGCAGTCGTTTATAAATAGCTTGACGGTGGCGCTGACCACGACCCTGCTGGCCTGCGGCCTAGGGTTTATCTACGCCTATGCCCTCACCCGCACGGCCATGCCGGGAAAGCAGGTTTTCCGTACGTTGGGTCTGCTATCGCTGTACATTCCGCCGCTGGCGGTGGCGATCGGGCTGATCTTTCTGTTTGGCAATCAGGGGTTGATGACCACGGGGCTGTTTGGCAGCCTGCCGGGGTGGAATATCAACCTCTACGGCTTTAACGGCATTGTGATTGGAGAGTTTCTCTACTGCTTTCCCCAGGCCGTGATTATCTTGATGACGGCGCTGAATTTGACCGATGCGCGGCTCTATGAGGCGGCAGAGGTGCTGGGCGCCTCGACGGTGAAGACTTTTTTTACCGTGACCCTACCCAGCGTCAAGTACGGGTTAGTTAGCGCTATCTTTGTGTGCTTCATTCTGGCCTTTACCGACTTCGGCGTGCCCAAGGTGGTGGGCGGCAACTTCAACGTGCTGGCCACGGACATTTACAAGCAGGTGATCGGGCAGCAGAACTTTGCGATGGGGGCCACCATCAGCGTGTTTTTGCTGCTCCCGTCGGTGCTGGCGTTTGGGATCGATCGCATTGTGCAGCGGCGGCAGACGGCTCTGGTCAGTGCCAAGTCGGTGCCCCTCCAGCCAAAACCCAACCCAGCCCTAGACCGGGCCATGTTTGCGTTTTGTGCCCTGGTGGCGGGGTTTGCGATCGCTGTCTTCGCCACTATTATTCTTGCTTCGCTGGTGCGAGTGTGGCCCTACGATCTGTCGCTCAGCCTGAAGAACTACGACTTTGGCGGCGTCGGTGGTGGCGGCTACCGGGCCTACTGGAACAGCATTCGCATGTCCCTCTATACGGCGATCTTTGGCACTGTCATTGTGTTTATCGGCGCGTACCTGGTGGAGAAGGGGCGAGGGCTGGCCTGGCTGCGCTCGGCGAAATACGTTCTCTCCACCATTCCCCTGGCGCTGCCGGGGTTGGTGCTGGGCCTCTCCTACGTATTTTTCTTCAACAATCCGATCTGGCGCATTCCCTTCACTGGGATGGCAATCTACAACCCATTTAAGGGGCTGTATGGCACCATGGCGCTGCTGGTAATCGTCAACATCATTCACTTCTACACCGTCTGCTTTCTGACCGCGACCACGGCGCTGAAGCAGATTGACCCGGAGTTTGAGGCGGTGTCAGCGTCAATGGCGGTGCCCTTTTATAAAACCTTCTGGCGGGTCACTGTGCCCCTTTCCCTGCCTGCCATCCTTGAGATTGGCATCTACTTCTTTGTCAATGCCATGGTGACAATTTCGGCCATCATCTTTCTCTACCCTGCCAACCTGCCCTTGGCCGCCGTTGCGATCGTGAACATGGACGACGCAGGCGATATTTCGGCAGCTGCCGCTATGTCTACCCTGATTGTTGCCACTAGCCTGGGCGTACGGCTCCTGTATTCATGGCTAACGCGGGGGATGCGGGCCAGGTCTGAGGCGTGGTTAAGCCGGTGATGGGGGGTAGATGGGTGGCGTGGGTCAATCGTCCCATACCTGGCTTAAAACCAACTACTCCCCTGGAGGGTGGATTGTTTTTTAGGAGGTGATCTCAATGGCCGACATCAAACTGATCGTATTCGACATGGCGGGAACCACCGTCCGTGACGACAACGAGGTGCTGCATTGCTTCTTTGCAGCGGCAAAGCAAACTAAATTGGTGGCCACTGCCGAAAAAGTCAACGCCATGATGGGGCTGCCCAAAAAGGTTGTCTTTCAAACCCTATGGGCTGAACAGATTGGGGCCGATAGCACTGATTATTTTGCCAATGTAGACGTTTCCTACGACTGCTTTCGGACGGTGTTAGAGCAGCACTACCGCACCCAACCCGTGGAACCTACGGCGGGCTGTCTGGACCTATTTGACTGGCTGCGATCGCAATCCATTGCCATTGCCCTGACCACAGGCTTTTACCGAGAAGTGACCAACATTATCCTTGACCGGCTGGGCTGGGATCAGGGTTTGGATCCGACCTACTACGTTGGATCCCCGGAATCCACGATTCAAGCGTCTGTCACCCCGTCGGAAATCTACGGCAATGAAGGACGCCCCGCCCCCTTCATGATTCAAAAAGCGATGTATCGCCTAGGCATCAATGATCCCAAAACCGTCGTGGTCATTGGCGATACCCCCTCTGATTTAGACGCTGGTCGCCACGCCGGGTGCCTTTATGTTTGCGGCGTCACCAATGGCACCCATACCAAGGAGCAACTGGCCCAGTATGCCAATGACGGCCTGTTTGACTCGATGACCCATTTCCAAAGCCAACTTGAGCAGTGGTTGGAAAACTGAACTATGACCGAGACAAAATCTACCGAAATTGCCGTTGTTGGAGCCGGGATTGTGGGCATAGCCCATGCGCTAGCTGCTGCCCGCCGGGGCCATCAAGTGACCGTATTCGAGCGCAGCGATCGCGCTGTCGGGGCGTCTATTCGCAACTTTGGTATGGTGTGGCCGATTGGACAGCCGCCCGGCCCCCTGTACAATCGGGCGATGCGATCGCGCGAGATTTGGCTAGAGATGGCAGCGCGGGGCGGCTTTTTTTGTGATCCGGTCGGGTCGCTGCACCTGGCCTACCACCCCGATGAACTAGCCGTGATTGAGGAATTTGTGGATATTGCAAAACCTGCAGGCTACGGAGTGCAGCGGTTGACCGCCGATGAAACGGCTATGAAAAGCTCTGCTGCGGTAACTGACGGGTTACTAGGGGCGTTGTGGAGCGATACGGAGGTGATTGTTGATCCGAGAGAGGCGATCGCCGCCCTACCCAAGGTCCTTCAATCTGACTTCGAGGTAGATTTTCACTTTGGCTCAACGGTTACCGAAATCAGCTATCCCCAGCTCACCGTGAATGGCGAAACCTGGAGTGCAGACCATATCTTCGTGTGCTCCGGGGCTGATTTTGAGACGCTATACCCCAGCCTTTACCAGAGTAGCGGCATCACCAAATCTAAACTGCAGATGATGCGCACCGCCTCCCAACCAAAGGGGCATCGCATTGGCCCGGCCCTCTGCGGTGGGCTCACCCTCACTCACTACACCGCCTTCGCGGACTGTCCATCACTGCCTGCCTTAAAACAGCGGTTCAGCGCCCAACTCCCTTTTGCCGTGGACCGGCACATTCACGTCATGATGTCTCAAAACGGTCTGGGCGAATTGATTTTAGGCGACTCGCACGAATACGGCCTCACCTTCGACCCGTTTGATCGGGCTGACATCAATCAATTTGTGCTGAGCTATCTGCGAGGTTTCGCTCAGGTTCCTTGTCTGGATATTGCCGCCACCTGGCACGGTATTTACGCCAAACTACCGGGCAAAACCGAATTCATTGCCCACCCCGAAGTGGGAGTCACTATCGTGAATGGCTTGAGTGGGGCTGGGATGACTCTGTCTTTTGGCTTGGGCGAAGAGGTCATTATCCAAACACTAGAATAGTTGGCACTGGTTCCTTAACCTGTTGCGAAACTTTGGGATTTTTCAAGGTTAGGCACTGGTCTCTAAAGAGGTGATGAGTGGCCACAAGCCTTTGTGTGCAAGGATTTGAGCTGCCTTTAGCAAAATTCCCTGAAAAGCTTGGCTGACAAGGCTTTTAGGATTCCATCACCCGTTAACAGTCCAATGCCGGTGATTGCCGGAGTTGAGGTCACGAACTTCAACCAGGGGTTTGAGTTCGTGTAGGGTTTCTAATCACGTTCCAGTGGCAAGGACACGGCGAGGAGGGCGGCCTGGGTGCGATCGCGCAGCCCCAGCCGTCCCAAAATATTGGTCACATGGTTCTTGACGGTTCCCTCGGAGAGGAACAGAGCTTCGGCAATTTCGCGATTGTTGGCTCCCTGACCAATCAGCACCAGCACCTCCCGCTCCCGTGGCGTTAATTCCTTAAATCCAGGAGGGATTTCAGGCTTGAGGGGTGCAGGTTGGGCCACCACCATTTTTTGCAAAATGCCGGGGCCAAATTGGGCATAGCCGCGATGCACCGCGCGAATGGCCTGAGCTACTTCCTCCGAGGGGGTGTCTTTAAGTAGATAGCCGACGGCCCCTGCTGCCACGGCTTGCTGGACCAGTTCGTCGTCTTCAAACGTGGTGAGCACCAATATTTTTAGATCGGGATACTGGTGCAAGAGTTCGCGGGTGGCAGCAACGCCATCCATGACGGGCATGCGGATGTCCATCAACACAACATCGACCGCGTTGGGTGTAATGAGGAGGGCCTCCCGACCATTTGCCGCTTCGCCGACAATCTCCAAATCCGCTTCCAGAGACAGCAGCGCCTTGAGTCCCTGACGCACGATCGCCTGATCATCCACTAGCAAAACGTGAATCATGCTACCTCCGAAGGTAAAGGTAACCAAACTTGTACCGTGCAGCCCTGGCCGGGAGCGGTAGTTAACTGCACTTGTCCCCCTTCCGCCTGGGCTCGTTCTTGAATGCCACGCAGACCAAACCCTGTTGTGTTTTCCTGAGGATTGAAGCCCAGGCCGTTGTCTTGCACGGTAATGTGCAATCGTGATACGTCTGGCAACGCCTGAATCGCGATGCTAACTTCACTGGCCTGAGCATACTTGCAAATGTTGGTGACGGCTTCCTGCACAAGACGATAGACCGTTAGCTTCAAAGATTCGGGTAGGGGGGGAGAGTCCACCGACACATTGGGGGTAACCCCCGTAACCTGCTGGAGTCGTTGAGTGAGGGGCGCGATCGCCTCAGCTAAATCCTGCTGGGCCAAAGGCGTTTGCCGCAGGGTCGTTACGGCCTGCCGTGCTTCGTTGAGGGCCGTCGATCCCATCTCTTTGGCCTGCGCCACAAAGGTTCTGGCCTGGTCAGGATTGGCGTCCCACAGCTTTAAGGCTCCCTCTAGCTGAATGTTTAGCCCCGTTAAAGCATGTCCCAACGAATCATGGATTTCTCTCGCAATCCGGGTGCGCTCCTGATTCATGGCTAGCTTTTCAATTTGTGCTGCTGATTCGCGGAGTCTTTGATTGGCTAGTCGTAATTCTTCTCGCCGTTGCCGCTCCGACAAGAGCGCATTCATAAACAGCAGCAAAAACACCAGCAGCACCAAAAACATCACCATCAGACTGAGCCGCACACCGATGAGTTGCGTGACCAGTCGTCCACTGGAGCGCAAGGGAAAGGCCTGCTCTAAAGTCGCCAACCGACGCTGCACCACACTGAAAAAGAAGATAAACGTGGCACCGGTCACCAGCAAGCGACCCCAAAGGCCAAACATCAGGCAACTCCGCATGACCAAGACGACTTGCAGCAGCGGAAACAGCCGCAGGCCAACGGCACTTGAGCAGGCGGCAATAACTAACAGGCCAAACTGTAGAGCGACATGGCCGATTTTCAGTCCCAATGGCCTCGTCGGCAACCAAAGGCCCAAGGCTCCGAATCCTAGAATTGTCAGCAGGGCCAAGACGGGAAACCCACCGCTGCGGGGCAGCACACTGGGAGAAAATTCGCTGATTAAAGCGATCGCCACTAGCATCCATTCTCCGTACAACAAAAACGGAAACGGATGATTATCCAGGCGAATGGTGCGAATCGACGGCATGAAAAGACTTAACGGTGGGCATGTTCTATCTAACCCCACTTCAGTCTGCATAGAACATGACCAAAGTCATGGGCACGACATGACCTCCTAGCCAATATTTAGCGTTGTCTCCTGGCTAAATTGAGAGCGTTAGAGTTCACGACTCACTGGGAGACAAAACCATGCAACGCTTCTTTCATCTCGGACTGATCAGCCTTGCCGCTACCGCAACGTTGATGATGGCTCCGCTCACCCTAACTGCTGCCAACGCTCAAGTGTATCCCTTGCTTGAGGAACTCGAACTGAGTGACGACCAGCAGGCAGCCGTGCAGGACATTTTTCAAGACCTGAGCGGCGATTTAGACGGCATCCTGACCGACGAGCAACAGGAACAATTTCAGGCAGCGTACCGAGAATTGCAAGATGTGCGAGCAGCCGTCCAGGCGATCGACAACCTGACGACTAGTCAAAGGGGAGACCTCCGCAAGGTGCTGCAAGACACCCAAGCCGATTTGCGTGAAGTACTCACTGACGAACAACTGGCGGAACTACAAGAAAATCGTCAACAACCAACTCGTCAACAACGTCGCCAAAACCGTCGTCGTTAACAAAACTGAGACAGAACCCGAGGATTCGACCGCCTCCTTCCCTCTGAATGACCACATTTGCTGACGTTGTAATCACACAGAAATCCCATGAACACCTCTTCCGTATCGTCCGTAGAAAAGATGCAGACCCAGCGAGTCGATCGCTTTTTGCAAGTGTTGGGCTGGGTTACTGATCGCCTCGATCTCAACGTGCCGCCGATTGTGGAAATGGACTATTTGCGATCGCTCCCCCCCGGCACCCTCGGCCATGCCTGGGCGGAACACCTTGATGCCAATAGTCTTTCCCCGTTCGTCCGAGGGCCACGCCGCCAACAACTCCACGACGGCATTCATGTCTTAACCGGCTATGACATCGACCCCGTAGGTGAAGCGGAAGTGCAGGCATTTTTACTCGGGGCCAAGTTTCGGTTAGCGAACATGCTCATTGGGCTGGGAGCTCTGCGGGGCATTCAGCGGCAACGGCGGCAACAGATCCCGGCGCTCAGTCATGCGGCGGTGCGATCTCGCTTACTCACGGCCTATCACCGGGGTCGCAACGCCCACTTCGATCCTGATACCTGGCAACCGGAGAAGCTGTGGGCGCGATCGCTTGTCGAGGTGCAAGCAGACTTTGGAATTTAAGGAGACAATGAGTCGTTCAACTCAAAATGATGAAACAAGCCCTCGGATTTCTCGCTAGCCTGATTGTCATAATCATCGCCTTCGGAATTTGGGCCTGGAATTCGGAGACAGCCCAGGACTGGATGCTCGAAAAAGCCGTGACCGCAGAGATGGCACGTCCTGCCAGCATGGATAGCTATGAGGGGCTTAAGGTCTTTCTTTGTGGTACCTCGTCCCCAATGCCCGCCCG
Organism: Nodosilinea nodulosa PCC 7104; assembly: GCF_000309385.1. Taxonomy (GTDB): domain Bacteria; phylum Cyanobacteriota; class Cyanobacteriia; order Phormidesmidales; family Phormidesmidaceae; genus Nodosilinea; species Nodosilinea nodulosa. The sequence continues at coordinate 5,662,574 of NZ_JH976537.1, read as the reverse complement.
TGGGCGGGCTCAGGCCTGTATTGCCGTTCTCGCTGGAGAATCACTGTATTTAGTTGATGCCGGTGCTGGCTCCGCTCAGGTTGCTACCCTTGGGCGCTTGCCGCTAGAGCGCCTCGAAGCGGTCTTCCTGACCCACTTTCATTCCGACCATATCGCTGCGCTGCCTGAATTCAACCTTAATTCCTGGGTAGCTGGGAGGCCCAAGCCGATGACCGTATATGGTCCTGATGGCGTGTCGGAGGTGGTCGATGGCCTGAATACCGCTTATCGGCTCGACTCAACCTATCGGGTGGCCCATCATGGCGAGGAGCTTTTACCTCCCGAGCTTGGGGTGATGCAGGCTCAATTGATGGAGGTCGGCACGGTGCTTGAGATGGGAGCTCTGTCCATCACCAGCTTCCTGGTGAATCATGATCCAATCCGCCCTGCGGTGGGTTATCGATTCGATTATCGGGGCAGATCCGTAGTCATTAGTGGCGATACAACCATTACACCGGGCCTCATCGAGGCCGCTGCCGGGGCAGACTTATTACTTCAAGACAGTTTGTCGCTGCCGATTATCGAGACGCTTGAGCAGGCCTCAGCAGGGACGCGATTTGGGAAGATTTTGCATGAATTTCAGAATTATCATGCACACACGAGCGACCTTTCAGATTTAGTTGAACAGAGTGGGGTGCAGCAGCTTGCCCTTTACCATCTGGTGCCACCGCCTCAGAATGCTCTATTCAAGAAGATCTTCTCGCGGGAGCTGCCCAAAGGTACCGTGCTCACCGAAGACGGCATGATGTTTGAACTCCCTGCAGCCAGCGACGATGTGTTAAGGATCGATCCCTAAATGGGGGTGAATTCAAAAAGGTGGGCAGATTGCTATGAATGTAATGCGTTAAAAATAATCGAGTAGTTGCCTGCGCGCGCAGCTAGCCGAGCTGGCTTGCGCTGATGCAGCCGGGGAGAAATTGTCCTACTCTGCGTTGGACAAACTTTGGAACTTTTCACGAAAGAGCTGCCGAGGGAGATTGGGATGCTGGTTGCGGCGCGGGCAGCTACTCCAGGACTCAGAGTTATTTCACTGGATGTCTCCCTTTGCAACCGACTCATGGTTCTGCCACAGGCGTTTCACTAAACATCGGACTGCTCCGTCCGGTCAGAATAATGTTTCAACTGAATCGCATCGCGCACCTGGTCAAGCAAGCGCCTTAGTGGAGCTGAACTATCCACAAATAACTCTGTACTTGCCAGAAGGGCATCTTCAGTTATCTGCCCCCTAGACGCCAGGGATTTATACTGAAATTTCTCGCATAAGATCTCTATGGGGGTGTTGAGGCAGACAGATTTCTATCTAAGATCCCGCGTGGGGGTATTAGGCAGAAATTTTCCCTCTAATTACGAGTTACAGCGTTTCTTGATCCCATAAGGTACAGCACAAGCTCTGAAACCCTTGCCACGCAGGAATCTCAGATAAAAATCTGTACCTCACCCACCCGGGAACCGCTGTATACAGCTTCACTTGTCGATGGGAGCATTCCCTGTAGGTGGTTAGTAAGTCCGGCAGCTTTAAGGATGTTTTGATCGAACTGAATTAGTATAAGTTTCATTGAATCCTGGAAAAAGATGATCTCAAGAATCTGGCATGGTAGAGTACCAACCTCTAAAGCCAAAGCATACCGAGAATTTTTGAACACACGGGCTATCCCTGATTATCAATCGGTAGAGGGGAATGTCGGTGTCTACATTCTTGAACATCCTGAAGGAGAGGTAACGCACTTCATTACCCTCTCGTTTTGGGAAAGTATGGAAGTCATTCAAGGTTTCGCTGGTCAGGATGTAGAAGTTGCGAAATATTACTCGGAAGACGAAGATTTCCTACTAGAGTTTGAACCAAGAGTCGTACATTACGAAGTTGTAGGTCAATCCCACTAGACATGATTACTTTTTCTGAGCAGCGAGATATTGCGATCGAGCAGATTCTCCCCATATACGAGTTGAATGGTTGGTCTTCAGCACAAAAACCCCAGGCATTGTATCAAGCGTTACTTAACTCTCATGCCCTTGTCTCGGCGTGGAATGGCGAAAGGCTTGTGGGCATTGGCAATGCAATTTCAGATGGGTTTTTAGTCGTGTATTATCCCCATCTGTTAGTTCATCCAGATTATCAAGGTCAAGGCATTGGCAAAAGAATCATGGAAATCTTAAAGAAGAGATACGAACAAATGCACATGCACATGCTTGTAGCTGACAGTGAGGCGATTTCATTTTACGAGAAATGTGGGTTTACAAGGGCTGGGAAAACAGAACCAATGTGGATATATGCTGGTAATGATCATTGAACAAAAGTGATTCAGCGATCGCTGTATAACAATCGCAATGCACCGGAACAGTTCAGTTGGTTGGTTGCAAAAGTTATCTGTGTCCGGTGATTGCGACCGTTAGGTAGCTTCACGCTCAGCTCTAAACAGGCTTTGGGCGTCCCCACCAAAAGGCAATGGCTAAACCACCAAAAAGAAAGGCTTCACCCATCGGAAGAAAGCCAATCCATGCTCTGACATCAGCACTGCTGAACACAATCACCAATCGATAGAACGCCATTAACGCCATACCCATGGCATTAGCAGGGGCGAGGACACGCGCCAGATCCATGTCCCGAGAGGCTACACGTAGACTCAGCCCCCAGGCCATTAGCACAGAGCCCGTAAATGCCACAAAGTAATACCCTACGCCATCCACTGGAATGGGTGACTGACCCGTGCCCAAGAAAACCAGCATCACGGTAAGTAGGGTAAAACCAAGTAATATCAGTGATCCACCGGTAATACCACATAACCTTCCATAGGCAGAATTCATGCATTTACTCCCAAATCAAATGCCGGTTTCTCGAATGATGTGAACCACTAGACGGTGAAATCTATAGAGAGGCAGCACACAATCTCCATCGAGCCATCCCTATCTAACGGCTGTAAATTTCTCTCAGGCACTGTTCGATGTCTTGATCTTGGAAGACAAAGCCTGCCTCTAGCAGTTTGCGTGGTGAGACGCGCTGCCCCGTCAGAACCAGTTCTTGCCCTAGTTGCCCCATCAGCGCTTTGATCAAGAAAGCGGGTGCAGGGACAAAACTTGGTCTGCCCAACGCTTTGCCCAGGCTTTGGGCAAAAACTCGATTGCTACAGGCCCCTGGCGAAACAATGTTGATAGGGCCGTTGAGGTCGGGATGGTCAAAAATGAACTCGATGGCGGCCACCAGATCGCGCAAACTGACCCACGACATGATTTGCTTCCCCGTGCCAGATTTTCCCCCCAGGAAATAACGAAACGGAGCTGCCATTGTCGGCAGAGCCCCCCCATCGCCGTCAAGTACGAATCCGATTCGCAGCAGCGCCACCCGATTACCCACTTCCACGGCTGGCTCCGTTGCCTGCTCCCATTGGTCAATCATCTCCTGCAAAAAGCAAGTGCCTGTTCTGCGATCGCGGTCAGCTTCTGAAAACGCCTCGTGGTCATGGTCATAAAACCCGTAGGCACTGACTGCTGACGCATTAATCAGACGGATATCTGGATTCTGTTTACAGACCTCTACGCAGATTTTGGTCGCATTTAGACGGCTATCAGTCATGACTTGCTTATAGGCATCCGACCACGATTGTTCACCGACACTGGCACCCGAAAGGTTGATGATGACACCTAACTCTTGAGCTGGGGATGCCGAAAATTCCTCCCAGGAATAGCAATCTGCTGCAAATGGAAATTTTTGTTTAAGCCGCTGAGGGGTTCTTCCCACGAGCACTAACGGACAAGACTTTTCATGGAGCAGCTGAACCAGCCTGGTGCCAACCAATCCGCTGGCTCCGCAAACGACGACTTTTTTCATGAGCAATACCCTTTGAATTCAACTCTATTCATGTCACGACTTTTTGAAACCTAAAATTGCAAAGACGGCGGCGGCGATCGCCACCACCACTCGCACCCAATGCAGTAACACCCAAATTTGCAATCGGCTGGCTGCTTTTGTCGCGCTATACTTCAAGTCCATGAAAGCCAGGTTGTTAGGCAAATGGTAAATTAGCGTAATGGCTACGGTAATCAATAATCCAAATAAAGAAACCAGCCACAGTGATCGAGTTGCAGGGGTATTCCAATTGAAGACAACAGCCAACAGGGTTGCAATCAAGGCAGGCAAGAGAGTAGCTGCCGTAGGGGGTAAAAGCAGCGGAAACTTCACCTTAAAATCTTCCATAAAGGCAATTGGATCAATGAATTGCCAATATCTCGCATAGCTCATGCCGATATTAATCATGTTGCCAGCAAAAGCAGCGGTGGCAATAATAGCGACAATGGCTACTATGTTTTGCATCTTTTTTGAGCCTCCAAGCTGAGGGTAAGATTCATATAGGGCAGGAGAACAGATAACTCGGCTCAAAACCGTTCGACCCAGGGACGTAGCTCTATTTCCCATGTCCAAGCGCTGCGGTGCTGCATTAAGGTGTTTAGATAGGTTTGTGCGATCGCATCCGGTTCTAAAAAACTGTCCGGCTTATCCTCAGGCTGCGGTCGGTGATGCGAGGCAATGCTCCCATCAATAATAAAATGGGCCACATGAATATTCTTCGGCGCTAGTTCTCTGGCCATACTTTGAGCCAGCCCGCGCAGGGCAAACTTACCCATCGCGAAAGGCGCAGAAAGCGCATAGCCTTTTACACTCGCAGAAGCACCTGTGAATAAAACTGCCCCATGCCCCTTTTCTAGCATTCGCTTCACGGCCTGCTGGCCTACGAGAAAACCGCCGAAGGCTGTGACGGCCAATGTTCTTTCAACATCGGCAGGCTTCAAATCAACCAGAGATCCCTGGGTGCGGTAGCTAGGATTGTAAACCACTACATCAGGCGAGCCAAGGCGATTGTCAAAGTCAGCAAAAAGCTGCTCAACCTCATTTTGCTGCGAGGCATCGCACTGAAAAGCCTGTGCCTTAATCTGATCGCAAAGAGGCGTCAACTTTTCAGTATTTTGAGCGGCTAATCCTATCGTCATACCGTTTTCAGAAAAAAGGCGTGCTATCGATGCGCTGAGTCCATTGCCTGCACCAACAATCAAAGCGGTTTTGAAATCCATAGTCTTGAATTAATTCCCTGTGGTATCGACGTAATAATTTTCAGATTCCCTTGCGCTAAAAAGTATTGCCAACTGATCTTCTGCTCTCATCAGAAAAAACGCGATGATTGCACCGATTGTTGACACCGCCTGCCCTCTGAACTCACGTTTTGAAATGGGCGACAACATCGCGGCGGAACAGCAGCCAGAGCGCGATCAGCTGCAACACCACAAAGATGCCAATGCCACCATAGACGGTTGCGGGCGAAGCCATCTCTGCTGGCATTGGGCTGATATATTGCGTGATCAGACCTTGGGAATAGTCAAAGGCTCCGACAGCGTTATAGCCCACCAGCATGCCCCAGACCCGGATTCCGCGCCACGTCCAAAACAGGAAGAGCATTACCGGCAAGAGGAAGCCGAGGATGGCATCGCTTAGCCACGGACCAAACCAACCATCTGGAGCAGGACCGCCGAACATTTCCACTGTGGGAAGGAAAAGGACTGTTTGAACCCGGAAAAGCGTTGCTGCCATCAATATAGCGATGGCCCATCTGACTCTTTGGGTCATTGTCGATACCTTTTTACTGAGTCTTCTTTTTGCTGAGTCTGCTGGCGTTACCCCGGTTGACTGACAAATCTCCGAAATGCCTTTTATTGCGTAGGTTGGGTGGCGCGATAGCAGAACCCAACGAAACTATCTCTGGCGTTGGGTTTCACTGCGTTTCACCCAACCTACCTCCAAAGTTTTGTCAATCAACCTCTGAATGTTTGGTCAGTGTTCCGAGCATGCCGTCGGGCGACAGGGCGGCGAGGCCACCATTCTCAACATCCGTGATGATCAGCGTATTGTCGGGCAGGAGTTTTGGTCACAATTGAGTTCCTCGTTGCATCGATGGCTGTTCAGTCCGTCGCTGCCGGGTTGCGTTCTTTATGGCCGCGCGCAGGGTCGCCAGGATAGCCAACACAAAGCTCGCCAGGGCCAGCGCCACCCGAACCCAGTGAAGCGCAATCCACATCTGGATCGTGCCGACCATTTCCTCAGGGGAGTACTGGCCCTGGAATGACGCGATCACGACCTGAAGGTGGTATCCCACGGTGATCGTGCAGTTGATGAGCCAAAGACCCAGCGCCCAGGACCAAAGCCGCCGAACACCGTTGCCCTTGGGTGACGTGAATGTTGCGGTAAAGAGCGAGATCGTTTTTGTGAGTGCGACAGGGATGATCGTGCAAGCGATCGCGATCCAGTATTTCGGGAAAAGCTCGACCAGTTGCTCACCGCTCATCGCTGGCACCAGGTTGCCAAGTCCCAGAAAGACAATTCCGAAGGAGAGGCCGACCATGGTACCGCCGCCTGCAAACAGTCCAGTGGCGACAACGGCCATGAAATGAGATCGTTTGGACATAGGATATTTCCTCTATTGACTATCTGGAGGCGTTACGAGATCTGTGTCCTCGCGCTCTGGAAAAGTAATTTTCATTAGGTGTTTTCAATCCTTTTAAGATCTTCATTTCCCTTATTAAGGAGACGATAAACAATGTAAATGTGTGCAATCAGAAGGGTCGGGAAAAACAAGATCGATACAAACCACATCGTGCCGATGTATTGATTGAACAGATCAAGCCCGATGGCGATGCGCCCGACATTCACGATGTCTGCAACTCCGATAAAAGTGAAGAGCCAAATCAGCGGTACTGCCAAACTAGACTTCCCTCGCAGGGCCAGCGCTGCAATTAACGCGCTGAGGCCAGCCAGTAAATCGCCGTAGGCGATCGCAGACAGCGCTTGTCGCGGCAAAGACGGATCTACCTGACCAACAACCAGCAATGCAAAGCCCGCAAAGCGAAAAACGTGCAATAGCAGCAGCGGCAAAACGGCTTTTTCAAAGGGTGACTTTGAGAGCCTCGGTTGCACGTACCAGAAAAATATCAATGTGTATAGAACTAATCCGATGGTGCTCTGAATGCCCAGGATAGTCCAGTTGTTCAGGATCATTTACTATCTCCGTGCTTAAGTTATCGGTATCGAGTCAGATGACTGAATATTTCATCTTGCGCTGCCCTAAATGAATCGTTAGGCCTATGCAACGACTGAGGGATCGCAAGTTTTAGCAGTGTCCCCTAACCTTTAGATGCATCCGAATCATTAGCTCTAGACGTTCTTATTCATTTGCTGAAAGAGCAATCCGGGTGCTAGGCGACTCATCAGCTTCAGCTGCGCTGACTGGCCAGGAGCAATTTCGTCAGTATTGTTTTTAAGCCCTTTGATCAGGGCTGCGACTAACTTTTCAGGCGATATGCGGGGGAATGACGGATCGAGGTCAGCCGCCAATGGAGTATCGACGACCGGCGGCAACAGCTCCACCACCCGAACAGAAGTATTCGCCAGTTGCGATCGCAGGCTTTGGGTATAGGAGTGCAAAAATGCTTTGCTCGCGCTGTAAACCGGGGCCGCAGCATAGGGCGCATAGGCTAAGCCGGAGCTGACGTTGACAATCACCGACTCCCGTTTCAGCATCCCAGGCAAAAAGTGGTGAACCAGACGCACCGGGCCTGACACGTCGATGTCGATTTCCTGCAGCTGTTTCTCCAGCGGGAAACCCTGGGTGACATCAAACGCGTGCATGATCCCGGCATTGTTGACCAAAATATCCGTGCCGCCCGCCGCATCCATAGCGTCGCGCAGGGCGACAACAGCCGCCTCGTCAGCCACATCGCAGACCTGGGACGAAATATTGGCATGGTGGGAAGCCGCCGCCGCTAGCTTCGTCTGATCGCGGCCCGTGATCACCACGTGGGCACCTTCAGAAGCGAGCGATCGCGCCATTGCCAACCCAATCCCTGAACCGCCGCCCGTGATGACGATACGCTTTCCGTTGAGATCCATGGATAGTTCCTCAGCCAGTCATGGCCAGTCTGGTTAGCTTGCAAAATACAAGTGATTTAACTTGCGAAATAAGAGTAACGTTTTGGCTGGCAAAATGCAAGCTATAATTTAGGGCCCTTGAACTGTTTGCGATCATCGATTTATGCCGTCTGGCAAAGACATGCCGCGCTCAAACTGCCCGATTGCCTGCGCTCTAGATCTATTAGGAGACCGATGGACGCTGGTGGTGCTGCGCGATGTGCTTTTGGGGCAGCGCCGCACGTTTTCAGAAATTGCCGCTGACGAAGGCATCGCCACGAATACCCTGACCGATCGACTGGAGCGATTGATCGAGGCTGGCGTACTTGAGCGGCGAAGAGATCCCCGCGATGGCCGCAGTCGTCGATATGTACCAACCGAGAGCGGTCTAGAACTGATTCCGGTACTAATCGAGCTGATGGTCTGGGGGAATAAGTACATGTCGAGGACTGTTCCTGCCGAACTTTTGGCCCGTGCCGTGGGCGATCGCGATGCTTTACTGGCAGAACTTGTCGAACGTGCCCGCGATTCTGACGACTAGCAGGAATGGATATGATGTTGGCTTTCATCGCTCACTATTTCGATGAGCTGGTCAAGCGAACAATCATGAGAACTTGCATGGCATTTCTTTGATTTTGTAGATTGGTAGTTGAAGAAATTGGTGTGATTCGCGAGCACTTCAGGTGCGCCAAGGGCGATCCAGACCCTGGAAAACCCTACTTCAAACCCAAACTCCAGCCAATGCCTTACGTTCGATGTCTTTCCCAAACAACGGGGTTTCTTCGTTGATGTGTTGCTGAAGGGGAGTGTTCTCTGGCGGCACATCTTTCATTGCCTCGTTTAGTGCGGTTACGAACGCTTCGTTCTCACTTTTCGAGAGAACGCTGCAAGTAAGCTCACAGCGATTCTCATCAAGTTGCGCCACCTTTAGCTCCCAAGTAATTTGTGAAAAGACGTAGTCTGTATCATTTAGCCAAAAAACGCTATTGGGTGAAAAGCCCACGACATGATCTCTTTCCGAAACCGTCTCGATGTAGTGTTGAACCATGAACATGCCGCCCACGGTTTCTAAGTTTACCGAGAACCTTTTTCCGGAAACCAATTTCCCTTGCGCTGCACTTTGGTGCCCCTCGGCGCAGGCCGCATATTCTTCTGAACTAATCGTAAACATCCATTCACCTAAATTTATAGACTCTATAGGTGCGTTAATGATGGCTTTTGCGGTGGCTTCTCCGACTGTAAGCATGAAATGGCTCCTGTTTTTGTTGGTTGAACAATCGCTTGCGGATCAAAAGCAGTAATACACACGATTGCTTGTCGTATGCAAGGAATTTTGGAGTGCTTTCGCTTTCTCAGGCGGATGGCCTGCGCCGAACGATGATTGGATTTGGCGTCAGATGAAGAGGAAAGCGAAGGGGAAAACACCGAACAGACCGTAGAGTCCCGCCAGTGCGCCGGGCGAGAATGATCTCCCGCGGGTGAAGATAAAGACGCAAAATATACCAAGAGCGGCCTCGAACGACAGCGCCGCCGGCAGGTTCAGGCGATACCAGTCGGTCCCAAGGGAATAGCTTTCAGGGCCAAAGACATGGTGCTCGTAGCCCGTAACCAGGTCTGCCAGCCAATGGCCCAACGACAATGCCATGGCAGTAAGCGCGAACACACGACGGCGCGTCACCGCGAACGCGATCGCACCGGCCAGCAATGTCCAGCCAATCTGGGGGATCAGGTCGTGACTAAATGTCATGTCGACTATTACGTTCGCCAGGGTCGGTCCGTCGGCACCCGTAGGAGCCATTGTCTCAATGCCGAGCGCGACGAAAGTGAACATCGCGATATCGATCAGAAAGGCACTGACAAGAAGAAGCCACCAGGGCATTTCCGGCACTGCGCGTTTGGCCACCAGCGTCGTTGCTGCATGTCCCGAGATCATGCGGCGTCCTCACTAACCAGTCTCGAAACAACCTCTGCCGTGGTGAGAATGGCGTGCGCATAGGTCGGGCCGTTGACTTCGTGGGCGGCGTGCATGGCTTCTGCCGACATGGCCGCCGTTGCATCGCGTACCAGCGTCACATGGTAGCCGAGTTCGGACGCATAGCGCGCGGTAGTTTCGATACAGGTGTTGGCAATCATCCCGATGAAGATGACATGGGTGATACCGTGCTGGCGCAGCTGCACATCCAGGTCGGTATTGGCGAAGCTGGACGCACCCCAGTGTTCCTTGACGACGATGTCGCCAGGTTCGGGGCCGAAGCCCTGATACCACTTGCCGCCCCAGCTGTCGACGGCGAACAACTGGTATTCGTGCGCCGCACGCTGTGAGGGTGTCAGGTTCGCCCATCCCTCGAAATCCGTCGGCTTGTGCCGATGGTGGGGCAGAATGAAGATCGGGATCCCGGCCTCGCGCACAGCCGCACGGACCCGAGCCAGGTTGGCATGAAGGTCGACCGACCGGGCCACCTCAGCGACCTGGGGCCACATTTTGCCCTCCTCTGCAAGGAAGTCGTTGTAGGGGTCGATGAAGAGTAGCGCGGTGCTACCCTCGGGATATTTGGTTTCGTCCATGAATCGTTCCTTTCCGGGGTAGTGAGGCGAGCAAGTCCCGCACGTTTTGTTTCACAACATGACTGTTCAGCTAGCAAGGCAGGACGTCACGATTAGGGGTAGACGCACAGTAGCAAAACACAAGTCATTTAACTTGCAAAACAAGAGTAACTTTTTGACTGGCAAAATGCAAGCTATAATTCTGAAGCCCTTGAACCATCAGCGATCAGCGATTCATGCCGTCTGGCAAAGACACGCCGCGCTCAAACTGCCCGATTGCCTGCGCTCTAGATCTATTAGGAGACCGATGGACGCTGGTGGTGCTGCGAGATGTGCTGTTGGGGCAACGCCGTGCGTTCTCAGAAATTGCCGCTGACGAAGGCATCGCCACGAATACCCTGACGGATCGACTGGAGCGATTGATCGAGGCTGGCGTACTAAAGCAGCGACGGGATCCTCGCGATGGTCGCAGTCGTAAGTATGTTCCTACCGATAGCGGCCTGGAGCTAGTTCCAGTCCTGATCGATTTGCTGGTTCGGAATGTGTCAACAAAAATGAGACAGAAACTAAAAACAAATTAGTGTGGAACCGCCTGGCTGTTAGGAGCTGCTATCGGTGGATTGATCCAAACGGCATTGGGCACCACGGGTGGAGTGGGCGGATGATGGACAAAGCGCTCAGGATGGGCGAGATAAGCCGTGTTTAAAACGGCTTGTCGTTGCTGAGTGACGACGTCAGCTTGGCCTGAATGCATCACCTCAGGGGTCAATAGACCAATGCCCCCATGATGATGGACTTGGTTATACCAGGCAAAGAAGTGTTGGCAAAAGGCCCTGGCATCTTCGATACAGCCAAACTGTGTGGGAAACGTGGGCTGATATTTCAAGGTTTTGAATTGCGCCTCCGAAAACGGATTGTCATTGGACACCTGGGGACGGCTATGGCTCTTGGTCACGCCCAGATCAGAGAGCAGGAACGCGACCGTCTTCGAGGTCATTGACGTACCCCGGTCAGCATGGAGCGTCAACTGCCCCGGCTCAATGGCCTGCTTCTGACAGGTGAGTCGAATCAAGCGCTCGGCCAACGCGCCCGATTCGCGATGCGCCACCATCCAGCCGACGACATAGCGACTGAAGACATCGAGAATCACATAGAGCTGAAAGTACGTCCATTTTTGGTGGCTACGGAGCTTTGTGATGTCCCAAGACCAGAGTTGATTGGGCGCGGTGGCCAACAGTTCTGGCTTGGTATACGTGGGATGCTGGCGTTGCTGACGCCGGTCTTGGGTCTCGCCATCAGCGGCCAACAGTCGATACATGGTCCGTATCGAACAGAGGTAGATGCCTTCATCCAAGAGCGTGGCGTAGACCTCAGCCACCGAACAATCCATAAATCGTTCTGAATTGAGCCAGGCTAACACCTGCTGCTGTTCTGCCACAGACAGGGAGCGCTGCGGTTTAGGTCGAACCTTAGGGGCAGACGGCGTGGACGGGCTACGCTGACGATACAGGGTGGCTCGACTGACGCCTAACGCCAGGCAAGCCGGGGCAACGCCCACGTCGAGCGCCAGGGTCTCAGCAGCACGGTTCAGTCGGGCTCGTCGCAATGGATAGGACTCAGAGAGATCCCCATTAACTGCGAAGTCTTTTTTTGGATATCGATGATCAGTTCGGCCTGCTGCATTTTGTGGCGCAGCTGTTGATTCTCTCGGCGCAATTGCGCCAGCTCTTGTTGAACCGGATGCGGAATTGTGGCTTTGCAGCCCCGCTTATTATCGGCCAGCGCTTGCAGTTGCCCCTGTTGTCGCTGGTTGCGCCAGGTACTCAACTGCGATGAGTACAGCCCTTCTCGTCGCAGTAAGGCCCCGATTTGACCCAGCTCAGTGCACCGATCTGCAGCTTGTACCATCTCGAGCTTATAAGCGGCGGTGAATTGACGGCGGACAGGTTTTTCTAGAACTTCGGGATCTAGACGGGCGGCTTTCCCATTGTTTTCAGGATTCAAGAGCTGCGATTGCATAGAGTCTGACATGCGGGATAACCGTTCCTTCTACTCTAATTGGGACTGGCTAAGCTGTCTCATCTATTGTTGTCACAGTGGGGTTTGGGGGCGCAAGCATACTCCAGGCACTGACTATGCTGAAATCGCTGCTCGCACAGTGACCGACCGCGAAGCGTTAATAGTGGAACTCGTCGAACGTGCCCGTGAGGTTGGCGAGGAGCTCGATCTCCCATCGACCTAAGAGTCTTCTATCTAAATAAACGTCCCCTATGATGTCGCCAACTCGGCCCGTTGGGCCTATGTCTAAAATCCTTCGGCTGAGGTTCGTATCAAATGAAGTTTGATGGGCTCTACACTGACGGCCTCAACGTAGGCAGACGTTAGATAGGGTCGATACGACTCATCATCGCGTAGGTAGAATTTTCCATGGGCAATGACTAAGGACGCCAGCAGGCTCGAAAACACGGCTTCATTTTCTTCAAAAAGCTCAACGATATTGTTACTGGAGTTAGTGATATCGAGGACTAATCGAGTCAGCGCTGTGGAATGAGAAATGTTTTCGGCTAAATATAGGTAGCGCTCTGGTGTCGTCAGGGCCTCAAAGGCAACCACCTGTTCTAGGGCAACGGGAGTCGCAATATCAGTTTCTCCACCCATGAGTACCACTGGAATCTGAATAGTGCTCAGCCCCGTTTCGCCAAAGAGGCCGCTAACTGGAGCGAGGGCGAACACAAAGCCGATGCGGTCGTCGGTCAGACTACCGTCGGTTAATTGTTGGATGGCACTGGGCACCGCTGCTAGCTCTAGGGTTCCGCACGTCAGTAAAAGTGCGATGTTGATAGCATTTGAGCCAATATCCGCGTCTAAATCACATTGCTGCTCTAGATAATTCATATCAATGGTGCCACCTGCGGCTGCTAGCGCGGTATAACCACCAAACGAGTGACCCATGATACCCACGTTATCTAACTGAAGATGCCCCTGAAATTCAGTCGCATTGAGCTGCTCTAGCGTATCGAGTAGAAAATGAATATCTAGCGGGCGATCAATAAATTCCATCGGGTCAAAAAATTCCTGATACAGGCCCTGTGCCAGACCCTCTAGGTAGGTCTGGTTGCTGCCAATGTGTTCTGGCATCGCCACAAAAAAACCATTTGATGCCAGCCCTCGAGCAAGATTGACCGCTTCTGGATGGTTGCGGATAGTACCCAGGCCATGGGACAGGATCATCACCGGCAGGGGGCCTTGAATGGCACCGATGTCGGCGGGTAGATAAAGGTCAACGGGATAGGTGCGATTTCGCTGGCTGTCGTTTAATAGTAGCGATCGCTGCTCCACCGCAAACTGACCGTTTTCGCCTAGGGTTGGCAGGGCGCTATAGTCCAGGGCTGGCGCCGCGGCGGCAGTGGCCCGCGACTCTTGGGCAACAGCGCTGATCAACTCACCAGTAGTCTCCAGGCTGGTATTGACAGATTGGGCCACAGCCTGAATTTGTCGCAGATCCAATCGTAGCTTGCGGGTCGGGTAGTGACGGATGATGTTGAGCAGTGAAAGCCCGTTGGGATCGGCGGCAGCCAACAAAATGGCAGCTCGAATAGCTTGCCCACCATTTTGGCGAGCTTCAGTTTCAACCAACTGCCCGAACAAGGATAAGAGCGCCTCACCACTGGTCGTGTACAGCCATTG
>NZ_JH976537.1:5636512-5648259 GCF_000309385.1 Nodosilinea nodulosa PCC 7104 | reverse complement strand
TGTGGCGCAGCTGTTGATTCTCTCGGCGCAATTGCGCCAGCTCTTGTTGAACCGGATGCGGAATTGTGGCTTTGCAGCCCCGCTTATTATCGGCCAGCGCTTGCAGTTGCCCCTGTTGTCGCTGGTTGCGCCAGGTACTCAACTGCGATGAGTACAGCCCTTCTCGTCGCAGTAAGGCCCCGATTTGACCCAGCTCAGTGCACCGATCTGCAGCTTGTACCATCTCGAGCTTATAAGCGGCGGTGAATTGACGGCGGACAGGTTTTTCTAGAACTTCGGGATCTAGACGGGCGGCTTTCCCATTGTTTTCAGGATTCAAGAGCTGCGATTGCATAGAGTCTGACATGCGGGATAACCGTTCCTTCTACTCTAATTGGGACTGGCTAAGCTGTCTCATCTATTGTTGTCACAGTGGGGTTTGGGGGCGCAAGCATACTCCAGGCACTGACTATGCTGAAATCGCTGCTCGCACAGTGACCGACCGCGAAGCGTTAATAGTGGAACTCGTCGAACGTGCCCGTGAGGTTGGCGAGGAGCTCGATCTCCCATCGACCTAAGAGTCTTCTATCTAAATAAACGTCCCCTATGATGTCGCCAACTCGGCCCGTTGGGCCTATGTCTAAAATCCTTCGGCTGAGGTTCGTATCAAATGAAGTTTGATGGGCTCTACACTGACGGCCTCAACGTAGGCAGACGTTAGATAGGGTCGATACGACTCATCATCGCGTAGGTAGAATTTTCCATGGGCAATGACTAAGGACGCCAGCAGGCTCGAAAACACGGCTTCATTTTCTTCAAAAAGCTCAACGATATTGTTACTGGAGTTAGTGATATCGAGGACTAATCGAGTCAGCGCTGTGGAATGAGAAATGTTTTCGGCTAAATATAGGTAGCGCTCTGGTGTCGTCAGGGCCTCAAAGGCAACCACCTGTTCTAGGGCAACGGGAGTCGCAATATCAGTTTCTCCACCCATGAGTACCACTGGAATCTGAATAGTGCTCAGCCCCGTTTCGCCAAAGAGGCCGCTAACTGGAGCGAGGGCGAACACAAAGCCGATGCGGTCGTCGGTCAGACTACCGTCGGTTAATTGTTGGATGGCACTGGGCACCGCTGCTAGCTCTAGGGTTCCGCACGTCAGTAAAAGTGCGATGTTGATAGCATTTGAGCCAATATCCGCGTCTAAATCACATTGCTGCTCTAGATAATTCATATCAATGGTGCCACCTGCGGCTGCTAGCGCGGTATAACCACCAAACGAGTGACCCATGATACCCACGTTATCTAACTGAAGATGCCCCTGAAATTCAGTCGCATTGAGCTGCTCTAGCGTATCGAGTAGAAAATGAATATCTAGCGGGCGATCAATAAATTCCATCGGGTCAAAAAATTCCTGATACAGGCCCTGTGCCAGACCCTCTAGGTAGGTCTGGTTGCTGCCAATGTGTTCTGGCATCGCCACAAAAAAACCATTTGATGCCAGCCCTCGAGCAAGATTGACCGCTTCTGGATGGTTGCGGATAGTACCCAGGCCATGGGACAGGATCATCACCGGCAGGGGGCCTTGAATGGCACCGATGTCGGCGGGTAGATAAAGGTCAACGGGATAGGTGCGATTTCGCTGGCTGTCGTTTAATAGTAGCGATCGCTGCTCCACCGCAAACTGACCGTTTTCGCCTAGGGTTGGCAGGGCGCTATAGTCCAGGGCTGGCGCCGCGGCGGCAGTGGCCCGCGACTCTTGGGCAACAGCGCTGATCAACTCACCAGTAGTCTCCAGGCTGGTATTGACAGATTGGGCCACAGCCTGAATTTGTCGCAGATCCAATCGTAGCTTGCGGGTCGGGTAGTGACGGATGATGTTGAGCAGTGAAAGCCCGTTGGGATCGGCGGCAGCCAACAAAATGGCAGCTCGAATAGCTTGCCCACCATTTTGGCGAGCTTCAGTTTCAACCAACTGCCCGAACAAGGATAAGAGCGCCTCACCACTGGTCGTGTACAGCCATTGGGAAAGGGCAAAGGGATTTCCTATTTCTTCAGGAATATCAGGGTCCAGGGCGGGTAAGGGCGTACTCAAGAACCGCTGAAAGTCCTGCTGTCTTTCTGCTGGCAAGCGGTTGAGATAGGGCGCGAGGTTTTCATCTACTGTGCCATTTTGGGCAAAGGTTTCTAGGGATGAGACGGGCAGCGATCGCCCAAAGGGACCGTAGTCAAAATAAATCTCCTCGGTGGATCGAGCTGGTAAGGTGGCGACGATGCCCGAGACCAGGCTGATAGCGATAGTTTGTAGAATCTGCCGAGTGATCTGCAAAGCAAAGGGTTGAAAACTCATCATTAATGCGATCTCTTGGTCTTCTAGACGACAAAATTGCAATATGCATAGGCATATTTAGAGCCGTTGGATAGTTTTTCAAGGCGTTATCCTCTTCAGGATTGGCTAACCTGTTTAACTCAATTCAGCTGACTCTTACTTTGCAGGCTATTTAACTTGCAAAGTAAGAGTAACTTTTTGACTTGTAAAATGCAAGGTATGACGTTAAGGCCGTTGAACCGTGGGTGACCCCAAGGTCATGCCGTTCGGCAAAAACCTACGCTCGTCCTTTCTATTTACCTGCTCCCTCGAACTGTTAGGAGGGAGGTGGGCGCTGGTGGTGCTGCGCGATGTGCTGTTGGGGCAGCGCCGTTCATTCCCAGAAGTTGCTGCTGACGAAGACATCGCGACGAACACACTCACTGATCGGCTTGAGCAGCTGATCGAAGTACGTATGCTTGAATGCAGGCGAGATCTTTGCGATGGCCGTAGTCGTGGATATGTTCCAACCGACAGTGGTCTAGAGCTGATTCCGGTACTGGTCGATTGGGAATAAAAGCATACTTCGGGCTCTGTACTTACCGAACTCGTGACCCGCGCCCTGGACGATCACGACGCATTAGTGGCAGAACTTGTCGAACATGCCCGCGATTCTGACGAATAGTTGCCTGCGCGCGCAGCTAGCCGATGTAGCTGGAGGGTAATTGTCCAACGAAGCATAGGACAAATTTTGGAACGTTTCACGAAAGAGCTGTCAAAAGAGGCTGTGATGCTGCTCTGGGGCGCGGGCAGCTCCTCAACGACTTCAGTATCAAAGTCGAAAACGCAACTTACAACGTTTTTTAGCGTTGCCAAAGCTTACCCTTAAGGTGCTGTGGTTTCCGCTGTCGATGCCATGGATTTATGGGCCGACTGGGCGCTCCAATTGATAGCCCTCAAACCCCATAAACAGCTCTATTTTCAGCGTGGCTTCTATGCCCTATCCCTTATGCAGCAACCTTTCTAGGTACGTTGTCACCCGTTAAGACCGCTGCCTCTGACTGGGGGCCAGACGACTGGGATACTGGCCGCTACCGAGCCGAAGGCAACGGCAACACCTGAGCCCTAACCTGGGCGCGGGAGAGCAAACGGGTCAGGCGCAGAGCCTGGTGCTGGTAAAGCGGCTGGGGCAGGATACCCGGTAGCTTGGCCATAAAATCCCGGGCGTCGCCTAGGCGATAACCAGAGACCCGGGCAATTTCAGCGGCTCCGTCAAACAGGGCGTCAGCGGTCAGCGCTTTTTCCACATGAATTTGCCAGATGCGAGGGGCTAGCTGGCGCTGCTCAATGCGGCGCAACCCGCCAATGCTGGCCAGTACTACTAAGCGATCGCCCATCTGCAAGCGAGTATCTTCTGAAGGCATCACTTTTCCTTCCTGGCGCTCGCGTTGATGCCACAGGGGCACAACCCCGTAGCCGTAGGCCACCGTTGACAACAGCAGACTATCTAAGGTGTCTCCCGATTCGATATCGTACTGGGTGACCAGTACCGTTTGACCATAGAGCCGGAATAGGCTGCTCACATGCTCACCAAAGGCCGCTGCAGCAAAGGCTTCGGCAGAGATAGCCGAGGCACACAACACGTGGGCAAAGGGAAAGATCTTGGCGACGCGATCGGTAAACTGCTGGTCATAGGTGCGAATGATGGCCCGGCAGTGGGGGTTGACCCGGTGGGCCATTAGCCCCACCTCCAAATTTTGAATCTCGTCATCGCTGACGGCGACCACGCTTTTGGCTGTGGCTAAGTGAGCCTTGTCGAGGGCAATGCTCACATCCCCGCTTAAGAGCGGCACTTTGGGCAGCACGTCGGCATCAAGGGTGCGGGGCGAAATACCCACTACCGGCTGATTGAGCTCTTGCAATGTAGCCAATACCTGACGCCCCACTCGCCCTAGCCAGATCACCACTACGTGGTCTTGTTCCGGCACAGGGGGGCGACGCTCCATAAACTCAAACCTGAGGGTGAGAAGCTTCTCAGTGAGCAGGGCGTAGAGCACCCCAACAAAGGCTGCCCCCGCCACAGTCAGCAATACGCCAAACAGCTGTAGCAGACGCGAGTTGCTAAAGTCTTCTAGGGCCTCAAAAACATCGCCATAGCCCCCAAACAGCGTGATGAAGGTATACAAAAATGCTTCAAAGGGCGAGATGTCGTCAGGGGAGTTGAGATCAAACAAGAGGGTGCCCAGCAGGCAGAGGGTGACCACGGTAATGCCGCAGAGAATGGCTACCCGACGTAGCTGCTGCTCAGAGCTAGTCTGCCAGATGTTGAGCAGGTCTTGCTTGACGGTGGGCCAGTTTCGCAGGCGCTGAAAGACCTGAATGGCCCGATTCAAAACGCCCTGGCGGGCAGGTGGGGCCGTCTGGCTAGCAAGAGTGTGGATCTGGGCGTCGCTCTCGATCACAACCACCTCGTCGCCCGATCGCAGTACTGCATCGGGCGACGAGGTATAAAACAGGCTGGAGGGGCTAGCGACCGTGGACTGCCCCTCGCCATCGGCAGAACTGTGGCAAAGCACCCGCCGATGGGGGGTGTCTAACTCATAAATTTGGCGGCGATCGCACCACGGCTGTCCTGGCTTAAGGTGCTGCTTCATCACCTGAAACCGGTGGTCATCGATTGTAAAGTAGCCGACCAGCTCCTTGCCAAAGGCTTCCAGGGCAAAGGCCGGTGCTGCCAGCTGGGTGGGCTCAAAGGCAACAAAATTCTGCAACTGCTGGCCCATCAGCTCGTTCAGATTTTGTTTGCCAGACCGCATCACCAGACGTACTCTGGGGTTGAGCACCCGCGCCGTCAGCGCCGCCTCCAGGTTGACCCGCTCATCCTGGGTAACCAGCAGCACCGCTCTACAATGGCGAATGCCTGCCTTTTCGAGCACCTCTTCCAGGCGGCAGTCACCAATCACCAAGCGATCAATCTGGTCTTGTAGGCGGGGCACCTCCCACTGGTCGGGCAGAGCACTGTTAATGGCGTGCACCGGCACCCCAAAACTCTTGAGATTAGCCACACAGTTTTGGCCCAGGCTACCCAACCCGCACACCAGAAATCCGTCGTTGGCGGGCGGCGGGGCTGGTTTAGTGGGTAGTGAAGAATTGTCTTCCATAGTTACGCGATGTGCAACTAATTCCAAAGAAAAGGTTTTGTCTCAAAACACTAAAGCTAATATGTATCTTCCGGCCTGACTATGCGAGAGCGAAAGCCGAAAGGCCTTAAAACCTTACATAGAAATGCTTACAAGGCTTAGTCTTTGGAACACCTTTCCAACAACTTACTTTTTCACTGAAAGTCTTATGTAGCAGTAACTTCAGACTATGTTAGGGCAATTAATCATACTTATGCCGAAAGAGCCGCATTAAACAACGCTTAACCAATAAATGCCTGCATATTGGCATAATAGAAGTAAGAGAGTTCAATAGTTAGAACTGATGAATCATACCCAATCTCCAACGCACTTTCCTCGGCAAGTGGGGGGGATAACCCTTGAATTTGATGATTGGGCCAGTAAAGTACGCCAGCAGATGATGATCTGTCTACAAAAAAGACGTACGAAACAAAATCAACTACTCGACTAGGAAAAGCGACTGAGAAACCTTAGAACTTCATCATAACTAAATCGGATTTGAGGCGTTTCTTTGATTATGAGCACCCAAGCTCCCTTTTGATAAGTAATGCACCAGTCTGGTTGATCAGCAGTGGGTTGAATGCAGTGATTTCCATCTTCTGATGGTACAAAAATAAATCCACACTCAGAGGCTTTACTGACTAACTGGCTAGGTATAGCAATCATAGTTCTGTCCAACAAAAGCAATGCGTCTCTTAGCGATTGGTGACATTCACAGTTGCGCAACGGCTCTAGAGGTTTTGTTAGCCGCCGTTAATCTGCGCACGGGGGATACCATCATAGGGTTGGGTGACTACATCAATAAGGGGCCTGAGACCAAAGCCACACTAGATAAACTCATTCAGCTCTTCGATAGGGGTATGCTAATTCCACTGTTGGGCAATCATGAGCTGAAGCTGATCTTAGCCGGTCGGCAGGGTCAACCGCAGAATAAGGCAGAGGTTCTGGTCGACCGGCATACTCTGTCATCCTATGGGGATGGAGGAAGTCCTGGGACACTGGCATCTATCCCTAAGGACCACTGGCAGTTTGTTCAACAGCACTGTCGTCCCTGGCTAGAAACAGAAAGGCATATTTTTGTCCATGCCACCCTGGATGCCGACAAGCCCCTGATAGAGCAACCCGACACGGCTCTATTTTTTGATAAGTTCAAAGACCCCAAGCCCCATATCTCCGGTAAAACCCTGATTTGTGGCCATACCCCCCAAAGAGACGGAAAACCGCTGAATATTGGCCATGCTATTTGCCTGGATACCGCTGCCTGCGAAGGGCAGTGGCTCACCTGCTTAGACGTGCTGAGTGGGCAGGTCTGGCAGGCCAACCAAAAGCGAGAACTGCGAACATCTCGTATAGAAGACTACCTTAAAAAGGTCTAAACTAGCCTTGCCAAATAGGGAAAGGGAAAGGGAAAGGGAAAGGGAAAGGGAAAGGGAAAGGGGTCAGCCAATCCCTAGCTATTGGAGCTACGATACAGTATTATCTCCTCAGCTTTTTAATCTAGAAATGCCAGAATTTAACAGGCCTGAGAGTTCTCCCGGCAGTGACACTGTGTTTCCCTTTGGCCCCTATCAAGGTCGATTTTCCCTTGAAAACTTAGCGTTTAACGCTAATCTGCAAGAATTCACCTGGCAGGCTAGCAAAATTGCTGATTCTCATGGGCAGGGGCATATCGCCTCTGACGAAGTCCTACATCAGCTGGAATTACTGTGGCAACAGCTTAAAGCCAGTAAGCATGGGCTTGGTATTGGCCCTTGAGAAGCCTCAATTTCTCGAAAGGCTCACTTTACCAACCTTGCGGCTTGGCCCTTTAGCAAAGTAAGACAATAAGTCTGTAGTCTAAAATGCCAGATCAGGCGGTGGCGTTGAGCCTTCAAGTCAGACACAAGGGGTGAAGTTTTATGAAGGTACAGCCAGTAGATCCTTCGATTACTCTAGGTGAATTTGCGTATCTAACTATTCGCCAAAACTTTCAAAAAATTGTCGACCAAGAGAAGCTTGTTCTTGACGATAGAGATCCCGAGTCGTTGCATCAAATGCGGGTGGGTATGCGGCGGTTAAGGACAGCCATTCAAGTATTCGATGCTGCTATTATCTTGCCTAAAGGGTTAACCAGTTTAGTTATTGGTAAGATTGCTAAAAGCCTGGGTAAAACCCGCGATCTTGACGTGTTGCAACAAGAGCTAACCACCCGCTACCGTCCTTTATTGCCAAAGGCTGAAAAATCAAGGTTTGATGAGGTTCTAAAGCAGTTAGAGCAGCAGCGTGAAAAAAACTTCCGGCGTCTCAAGAAAACGCTCTATGGCAATGTTTACCAAAACTTGAAGCAATCTGTACAAGACTGGCTAGTCCAGCCCTGCTATACCCCAATGGGCCAATTGTCGGTCTTGCCAATGTTGCCCGACTTACTATTGCCGCTGATAAATGAGTTATTTCTGCATCCTGGTTGGCTAGTGGGCACCACTGTTCAAGCTGGGAGAGCGACCCAAATACCCCTTGAAGATCTGGCTGAGTTAAATCAGCATCTAGAGGAGTTCGAGGACAGTCTGCACGCCTTACGGAAGCAAATGAAGGGCGTACGCTACCAGGCCGAGTTTTTCTCAGATTTTTATGGAGATGCCTATGGCGAAAGACTTGAGGAATTTAAGCTGATTCAAGATGTCCTCGGTCAACTTCAAGACAATGTCGTGCTGCGTCAGTTTCTTGAGTCAACGTTAAACACCGATGTAACCCAGGCGTTACCCACCGTAGAGCACAAAATACGGCAGGATCGAGCCGATTTTTGGCAGACTTGGCAACCGCTCCAGCAACGTTACCTTGATTTAGAATTTCGGCAGTCTTTGCGATCGCTGCTCACCATTCCACAGACCGAGAGTTTACCCCCTTCTTCTAAACGCAAGTCGTCCTCCCAAGCCAAAACAAAGGCTAAAGGTCGTAGTTCCAAAGCCACCATCGATTAACTGTGCCTCTGCGTCTGCTGCGGGGAGGTTTTTAACCCTGAAAATCGACGTCACAGACTCTCTACTATAACCAGTTCATGTCTGACGACTTGGGCATAGATATCATGACTAGCGCTTTCCGCGATCGCCTTCCAGTCGTCCTGGGTCAGCACCTTACCCAAGACTGCTCGAATCTCGGTGTGAACCGCCTCGGTCATCTCCCATTCCCCTTGCGGTTTTGAGAGCTTCGCCTCCAGCAGCGCCATCAAGGTTTCCTGAATCTCAGCTTCGGGCTGATGAAGCCGCGCCAGTATCAGTTCCTGGCCCTTGGCTTCAGCCGTCTCTGTCCCGATACCTAAATTCCACTCGGTCACCAGCTGCTGCCACGCCTGCATCACCATGGAACGCAGCTCGGCAAAGTGGCTGTAGCCCTGGGGGTTAGCCATCACTGACCCCAAGTGGGAGCCCCAGCCGTATCCTGCCAGCGCCTCACAATCCACTGACTCTTCTCGACGCGCTGCCGCCTCGAACCAGGCGTCATCGTCCAGCAGATCCATGAAATTGAAGTCATCCTGCGTCATTACTCACCTTTGGAACAGTCTCCCATGAGAATTTGAACTGGGGTTTCAAGGTTAGCCATGATCAGGCGCTGAACTATTCACCCGCCTGGTGTTTAAGAAGAGTCATCACATCTTCCGAAATCCAAAGTCCTGCATCTCGTAAAGCTTGTAAAGGTTCAGCGACAGCAGGAATGAGCCCCCGCCGTTTGGCCAAAACCAGTGCGCCCCTGTCCCTATCGTCGGAATATCGAGGGAACGGGCACACCGCCTGGCGGCAGCGTCATCAACCATCGCTCGAAACTTAGGATTCGCCAAAGCAAAGCTGAGCACAGCCGATTCACCCGCCCCAAGATCCCAGGCTAAAATTACCGGGTTAATCGCTGGGGTCACCACGTTGCTCCAGGATAGGGTGGGAAGTTGTATAGCCGCGCTATCGGCTTTAGTCGACGTAATTTCCTGGTAAACGGCCTGCGGAACCACAATGCGGCTGAATAGCTTGGGCAGCAACTCGACCTGGCCACTCTTGCACAGAACAATCAAAGGCGACGCGTTGACGACGACCTGACTACTCCAGTCCATTCAGTTCCTCGGCCAGTTCTTCAGCAGTGTACTGAAAAACCGAAACCCGATAACGTCCGAGAGTATTGATAAAGTCAGCTCGGCTGAGGTTAGCAATTTCAGCCGCTTTTTCCTGCGAGATATCTCCTAATTCATACCATTTGACCGCAGCGGCTATGCGCATTTCTCGCACGAATTCGTCTGGGGCCTTCCGTAGCGCTGAAAAGATCGTATCTGGAAGCTGTATTTGAATGGTTTGCATGGCAGGTCACCAAGAAGGCCCAGAGAGAAGGAATAGCTACTTCCACGGTAGCGCCTTGAATCAAAAAAGGAATTGCTGTATGTCATACAGGTGTACTAGCTCTAGTTGGCGGCTCAGACAGATCAAACATCACCTCAAAGACTCCCTGCGGAATATGTCGCCGCATGGCCCTGAGGTGATCATCGGCATCCTGCCGGTTGCGGAAACGCGTAATGACCGATCGCCTCACGGCATCGCGAATCATCACGATCGCCCAGGGCCGACAATCAGGGTGAAGTTCAGTTTCTAAAGTCAGCACCTGTCGCCAGGACACTCGCTCTGGAGCCAGCACCGACTGGACAATTTCGGTGATTTGCTGTCTCACCGGACTTTCATCGATGGGATGCAGCACCCAGCCACTAATGGGGACGGGCTGAAAGCTGAGCCGGTAACTTTGAGCATCAGGGGCAATAATCGACCAAATGGGCTGCTTGGGCTGTTTGCGCGTGCGAAAGCCAACCTGATGAAGGGCGCTCTGAATACGCTGAATCTCGGCGGCGACGCGGTGACCTTCCGAGCCGGTCTGACATGGTTGAAGCATGGTGTAAAGACCTCGATGGCGTAGGCGTTGAGGTGAGCGATTCAGGATCATTCGCTCACCCTACGTAGAGAATTTTTGAAAAGACAGATCTAATGGATCTTGAAAAAGGCAGACTTATGTGCTGGTTCCACCAGGGTGTTCTGGCTCTGAACTCGACAGATCTGGGCACAGCAGTTGCAGCAGGTCAGTCGGCATCGTCTCGAAGTGCTCCAGCAGGAAGTCCATTAGCGCTAGATGCCACAGATCACTCGCTTGGGGCGAGCGATACTCCGGACCTTGCTTGAACCAGCGTCGTACGGTGACCGGAGAGCGCGAGCAAATGGCCGCAATGACTTCGTAGCTAACGCTCCATTTGCTGTAGAACGCCCTGGGCGAAAGGCCCAAGCGGCACTGGGTGTAAAGCTGAATCAATTCCAATTCCCGATCAGTTAGAGAGCGAGTCATGGCATGGCCTCCAGGTCGTCTTCCCAAGCGCTATCGGCGAGCACCTGGCCGGTGGGGTCGTTAAGCCAGACCAGATAGTTCCAGGCCCAGCAGCCCCGGTGATGGGCATAGGCAAAGTAACGCCCGATGACGGTGCCAGTCGTCAGGGTATCGGCAGTCCAGCGAACAGGGTCGCCATAGAGAAACACCGGCAATGGCGCTGCCTCAGGGAAATTGACCGGCAGGTACCGCATGGGATGGCGAACCCGGATTTTGATCGGGGGCAGATCAAGGCTTTTACCGGAACGTAGGGCGTGGAGGTAAGCCGCCAGCAGTTTGCCAGAGAGCGATCGCGCCAATTGAGAAATCAGCAACGCCGCCAGCGCTTCAGCTTCCTCCACACTCAGATGCATCCAGGCGGCATCAAAGTAGGCATCGGAGAAGTTGCCGAGGCGATCAATCAGAGCTGGGACGTTGAAATCTCGGACTGGGGCAGCTTCAATCGGTATAGATGACATAGAACATCTCCAAAAGAAAAGCCCCCGATGGGTGTCATCAAGGGCGGTGGCAAAGATTGAACGGGTTTACAGAAGCGAAAGCTGGAGGGATTCTCCGAACTTCAGCTCAATGGTGTCGCCGGTTAAGGCATACCAGCGTTCTCTGAAACGCTTCAGGTTGCGGCACTTGTCCTCGGCCTGATGAATGGTGGCAACAAAGAACTCTTCCCAGGCGGGATACTGCTTCTCAACTCGTTCGTGGACGTAGAAACGTTGACCGTGCTGGGCAATTACAGGTTTGCCGTGGCGCTGAGCCAGTTCGCTCAGGCAGGAGTCGATGTAAGTGCGATTACCCGTTGTCACCACACCGTTGTAGCGATCGGCATCGATGCGAAACTTTCCAGGCTTGTCTTTGACTGGCAACTGCCGATAGATCCGGTAGACGTGGTACAACGCCCAGGTTTCTTG
>NZ_JH976537.1:5603562-5636412 GCF_000309385.1 Nodosilinea nodulosa PCC 7104 | reverse complement strand
TTTTGATGAGAGTTTCTGATCAATTTCGGGGAAAAATTGGTCGACCGATAAGCCCCACTGATCAATAGCCGAGGATGGTTAAAGCCTCGTATACTTGGGGTGATTCAAGCCCCCCCAACTGTGGAGTTTTCCGGTGATGAGTGATGAGGCTCCCCGCAGAGATTATTTAACCCGCTTTCAGCAGCAGGGCGAGGTGGCCATGGCAGAGCGGCCCCTTTGTGTGCGGTTGCCGGAGGATATTGACGCGCTGATGCGGGAGAAGGAGACCCGGACGGCGTGGTTGCGCGATGCCATTATGGAAAAGCTCTGGCGGGAAGGGGCGCTGCCAGAGCGGTATCAGGGATTAATGGATGAAGACGCGGATTGATGGGAGGCGGTTGATGTCAGCGCAACCCTTGGGCAAACATCTGACGTTGGAGGAGTTTTGCACCTGCACACAGACCTACCAGCGCTTTGCTGATCAGATTGACCCCTTTCCCAAAAATCTGGATGAGACGTTGCCAGCCCTGGAGGCGCTGTGCCAGCACATCGTTGACCCGGTGATTGATACGTTTGGGCGTAATCGCTTTCAGCTTACCTACGGCTTTTGCTCGGTGGATCTGAAGCGGTGGCTGGCCAAAAAAGACCCAGTGACGGGGAAGAAGCACGGTATCGCTACCCCCAGCCTCGACCAGCACATGGCCTACGAGAAGAATCGAAACGGGCGGTACTACTGCGATCGCCTCGGTGCCGCCTGCGATTTCTGCATTCTCGACCTGCCCAGCGATGCCCTAGTGGATTGGATTGCGGCCCAGGGACTGCCTTTTGACTCGCTGTATTATTACGAGCGCGATCGACCCATCCACATCAGCTATGGCTCCCAGCATAAGAGGGATATCTGGGCCTTTACCAAACAGAGGACACCGACGCGCCAGCACCCTTGGGCCTCAGCGGTCAATCCCACCAGTAGCAAATGAGAACGGCATCGGTTTTGTCGCCAAAGGTTTTGCCACGAAGACCACCTTTGAGGCGCATGGCAAAGTATTCGCGGAACTCCCAATCTTCCTCACCTTCAGGGATGGTACCGCCATAGACATCGACCACGTCGGCCCGCCATTTCTTGCCTAAATCCATCAGCTGGGCCACGGTGACGTCTCGGTTTTCAGCCAGCAGGTACAGCGTATCGGCTGGATAGGGTACAAAGTGCATCAGGCTGGTTTCTGGCATGGGGCGGTAGTTGGCCATGGCCAATAGCGTTTCCAACACACCGTTGAGGCTGAAGCCATCTCGGTCGGGGGCGTAGATGGGCTTGATGAACAGGAAGCTTTTCCAGAGATGGGGCTGTTGAGCCAGGTCAGTAATCACCTCTGGCCCGTCGAATTCGTTGAACCGGCGCTGCCACACCAGGGCCGTCATCAGCTCCTGAGGTGTATTGGCCTGGGCGATCGCCTCAATTTTCTCTACATCAAGCATCGGCACTACCCTTGGCTGATTGCGACCGAAGCCTGGCTTGGACTTGTTGTTTCTGCTCGTCGCTGGCATCTTTACGCCACACCACCCGATGTCCTTGCAGCTCAGCCCCGTGCTCTAGCAAGCATTTCTCCCAGCCGCGCTGGTCAAAAATTGCCTTTACATCATCCAGCAGGCCCCACTTTTGCTCTTGCTGGCTGAGTTTGGCGAACTTGGCATAAGCGGGATAATCAGGCCCGAGAGTCTGGTCTTTTTGGTGGAGCAGGGGCGGGTTGTCGAGATCGTAGTCGCGGTAGTGGACGTGGAGATCGCGTAGCGAGATCGCCATGCTGGTTTTCAGCGCTGGGTGTGGCTCTTTGTCAAAGTTGGGAAACGCCAGGTAGGTGATCTGCGGCTTCTGAACATGGAACTTGACCACGGTGGCTTCCTCGGGTCGGCCAATGGTGCGGGAGGCGCAGCCCTCGTAGAGGCGTAGCAGGGGGTCGAGCTGGTCTATCGCTGACATATGCACCCAGAGGGAGTTGGGGCGCTGCTGACCAATCGCGCTTTGCCGACACCGTTCTTCAATCAGGTCTGTGTGGCCCAGGCTCATCAGCATCAGGTCGGCGGCAGTGCAGGCTTGTTGGTAGCTGCCGAAGAGGGCTTTGATGTCTTGCTGAAGCTGGGGTGAGAGGTCTTTGAACTTGGGGCGGTGGCCGAAGTGGCTGAGGGCTAGGTAGACCAGCAGGTCATTGCGGCGCTTGTCGGCGATCGCATCCCATTCTCCTACATCGGTCGCTTGCAGAACGACAGTGAAGGCCCGCTTGATGTTGCCAAAGGTCTCTTGCAGGGATATCAGCTCCTGCGCCCCCAGTTCTTCCACCGAGGGCAATCGCCCGCGATCGGTGTAGAAATCCATCAGGGGCTGGAGGCGATCGCGGTATTCCTCAAACTTGCTGACTTTGAGCCGAATGCGGGGAGCCGTGGCGCGGGAGCGGAACCGGGAGGCGCGGAAGGCTTCGGCCTGGGCCTCGTCGCGAAAGACAAAGTAGATGCCCAGGGCAATGGGGATAGCGTCAACGCCGAGCACCTGGTCGATGTAGGCTTTGAGCTCTTCTTGATCGTAGTATTTCTGGAAGGTGTTGCGGCTGGTGATGATGCCGTCGCCGTAAGCGATCACGCCTCGGGTGCGATCATCGATCAGCACCTGGGCCGCGACAATTAAAACCTTCTGGGCCAAACCCCAGGCGTTGATCAAGGCTTCTCGCCGCTCGGCGGTGTCTTCAATGACGTTGATGATGTAGCCCAGGTTGACCACGTCGGCGGCGCTGTGGGGGATGTCGGGTCGAAAGTGAGGATCCCAACCGGAGCTGGTGAGCCCCAGGCGGTGGATGTACTCAATATCGGCCCCGTGGCCGCAGCCGTAGTCGAAGTAGGTAGCGTCGGGCGGGAAGAGTCCCGCTTCGACGGCGAGGCGGACGGGTTTGGAGGCGGTAACGCGGGCGATCGCAGCCTTGTGCCGCTGAATCTTCGGCTTGGGCTGGGTTTGCTTAGCCTCTGAAGTCATCGGGCAGGCGAGGGCGTGGCTATCGATAACCAGCTTGCGCTCACGTAGGCGCTGCTCCCAGGCGTGGCGGAAGCCGATGCCGCGCGGGTCATCTAGCAGCCCCAGCGCTTCTTCCTGCTTGGTTAGCCATGCGAAGGTGGCGTAGTGCGGGTAGCCAGGGGCGACAAAGGTTTCTTTGCGGTGGAGAACAGGGGGATTGTCGGTGGTGCTATAGTCGCGGCCTGTGGCCTTGAGGGTCTCTAGATTGACCTGAGTGCTGCGCTGAAGGGCGGGGTGGGCCTCGGTGTCAAAGTCTGGGTAAAACAGGTAGGCAATTTGCGGCTTGTCGAGGCTGAACTTGACCAGGGTGGCTTTTTCAGCCAGGGCCGTGCTGGCTCTGGCTTTCTTCTCAATGGCCTGTAGGGCGGGATCAAGGTGCTCCAGAGCGGAGACATGGACATAAAGGGCATCGGGTAGACGCTTACCGACAGAGCTGCGCTGGCACAGCTCTGAGTAGGTTGGCAGTTCTGTCGATACCTTGGCCATGGATTGGGGGCAAACTCCACCGATGGACGCGCTGATGGCTCTTATCCTACCGAATCTAGGGATTTTCAAAACTTTGCAAGAAGCATTCTCCGGGGATATAGCGTCTCTGTACGGATGAAGCCACTACCTGTAGAGTTTGATTAGGATTCGTTAGAAAGCTGTGTCTAAATTAGGCACTTCGCTAAAACCTATTCAGGATAAAGCTGGAGAAAACGGCTTGGCCTAGTCATAATTAGACAATACATTTGATCTATTTAATATGGGAAAAGCAGCAGTCAAAGAAAAGCCTAAGGCTACGGCGGTCTTTGCTCGCCATGAGACCTTTCATCCTCGCTTTGGCTGGCTGAAAAAGGGCTATGACCTGGCAGTAGCAGATCCTAATATTTTTTTGCGAGAAGATGCCCCCGTGCTGCTTGGGGTAGGGAAGAACATGGTGCGATCGATTCGCTACTGGTGTGGTGCCTTTAAGGTACTGGCGGAGCAGGAAGGCAACACCCTACCCACCCCGCTTGGACAACAACTGCTGAGCGATGACGGTTGGGATCCTTTTCTGGAGAATCCGGCCAGTCTCTGGCTGCTCCACTGGAATTTACTCAAAGCCCCCTGCACCGCTACGGCCTGGGCCTATGCCTTTGGCGAATTTCAGGCGGCAGAGTTTACCCCAGAGCGATTGGTGGATGACCTGCGGGATTACGCGAACGGCTTTAGTACCAACATTGCTGACTCGTCTCTTAGAAAAGATGTGAGCTGCATTTTGCGCATGTATGCCGACCAGGAGAGCAAAAAGGGGCCGACCGAAGATTCCATCGACTGCCCCTTTACCGCCCTGCGATTGCTCTATAGCGTGGGGGATGGGCGGCGCTATGAGTTTCAGGTTGGCCCCAAGGAAACGCTGCCCGCCGAGCTAGTGGTGGCGGCCTGTCTAGAATTTGCCGGGGTCTCTGAAAATGAAAGCTCGGCCATGGGTGTTTCTCGCTTGGCCCATTTAGAAGGCAGCCCAGGTCGGGTGTTTAAGCTTTCGGAGGCAGCGATCGCCGAAGCCATTGAGCACGTCGCTCGGCGGCGAGAAGATCTATCTATTTCAGATAGTGCTGGATTGCTACAGCTTCAATACGAAGGCGATCCGCTGGAGATGTCTGAGGCTATTCTGGACGGGTATTTTGCTGCTCAGCGGGTGGCGGTGTAGTGAATTCTCAACGTTTAGTCGATTTTCTGGCTGTCAACCGCCGCTATGCCCGCTCTATCAACCTAGAGCGTGATTTTGATGCCCCGGATGCGGTGGAGGGCTACATTCTCACCGATCGCGCGGTCGATGCCCTGCGGCGAATTTTGGCGTCGATGTTTGGCCGCAAGCGCACCACGGCCTGGACGCTGACGGGAGTCTATGGCACGGGTAAATCGGCCTTCGCCCACTTCTTGGCCAGCTTATTTGGGCCGGTGGAGAGTCCGGCCCGGCAGCTGGCTTTAGATATTGCCCGGCATAGTCTTCAGCTTGATAGCCCAGAATATGAAGCGCTGCAAAAGAAATTCCCCCAGCAGGGGCTGTTTCGAGCGGTGGCCACCGCCCAGCGAGAGCCGCTAAGACACACGTTAGTTAGAGCGCTCACTAAAGCCACCGATGACTTTTGGGCCAGGGGGCGCGAGCCCGAGGTGGTGAGAAAGCTAAACGACTGGGAAGGCGAGCTGGCGTTTGGTGACCCCTCCTTTAGCGATCGCGACGTGCTCAGCCTGATCAAACAGCTGGCGGCATTGGTCGATACCGACATCATTCTCGTTGTCGATGAGCTAGGTAAATCCCTAGAACACGCCACCCAGAACCAGGGCATTGCCGATCTCTATCTGCTTCAGCAGCTAGCGGAGCTGTCGCGCAAAAAGGGCACCCGGCTCTATATCTTTGGTCTGCTGCACCAGTCCTTTGCCGACTATGGCCAGCGCCTGGCGGCGGTGGAAAAAAACGAGTGGGCCAAAATCCAAGGCCGGTTTGAGGATATTCCCTTTACCGAGTCGTCTCAGCAGATGCTGCGGCTGATGGGGCAAGCTATCAACCGATCCCAGGCAGAGACGCTAACGTTCCCAGTGCGACAGCTCACGAAAGACTGGTGCGCCGTTCTCAGCGAAAAAGCTAACCTCACCGAACTCTCCCCAAAACTGCTAGAGGCCACGTATCCACTCCATCCCCTGGCAGCTATGGTGTTGCCAGAGCTGTGCATCCGCTACGCCCAGAACGATCGCTCTCTGTTTACCTTCCTCACCAGTGCCGAACCCCACGCCTTCCAGAGCTTTTTAGAGGCAGCGGAGATCGAAGAAATCCCAATTCCAAACGTTGATGGACCGGGGGTAAAGGCTCTGCCCACTCTAAAGCTGCACCACCTCTACGACTACTTTGTGGAATCCCTGGGGGCGGGTATGGGGTCGCGGCCAGGGCTACAGCGTTGGCTAGAGATCCAGACGTTGGTGGCCGACGCTCAGCACCGGGGCGCAGACACCGTGGCCCTGCTTAAAACCATTGGTCTGCTCAATCTGGTAACCAGTACTGGCCTATTTCGCGCCACCCGCCCCCTGGTGAAATTGGCCCTGGTCGATCAGCCCGACCCCGCTGCCCTGGAGCATTGGGAAGAGCAGATCAACGTGGTCACTCACCAGCAGGGCATTGTCACCTACCGGCGAGCGGTGGATGAGCTGCGCCTGTGGGAAGGGTCTGACTTTGATGTGGAAGGGGCGATCGCCCAATACATCGCCAAAGACACCCTACCCCTAGCTGACCTGCTGACCGAGACCTACCCGCTCAAGCCCATGGTAGCCCAGCGCCACAGCTACCGCACCGGCACTCTGCGCTACTTTGAGCGCCACTACTTAGCCACCAGCGGCGATTTAGAAACCCTAGTCTGCACCCAGGCCAACTGTGATGGGGCCGTGGTCTACTGGCTGAGCGAAACGGCCCCCAGCTCGGTGCCCGCTCAAACCGTAGATGGTAAGCCCCTGGTAGTGATTGCGGCGGCTAACCTACCACTGCTGGCGATTCGTGCCCAAGAATATCGCGCCCTGTGCCAAATCTACAGCCGAGAAAGCGCCCTGCAAAGCGATAAGGTGGCCCTGCGAGAAGTGCGCCATCGTCGCCTACAGCTCAAGCAATTGCTAGACGACACCCTCACCCAGGCGTTTAACTTTGGCACCCACCATAATGCCTGCTGGGTAGAAGGCAAGCCCCACGATATCGGCAGCGTTGCAGATTTTAATGCTCTGCTGTCGGTGGTGTGCGATCGCACTTACTCCCAAACCCCCATCCTCTGGAATGAGCTGATCAACCGCCGCACCCTTACCACCCAGGGGGCCAAAGCCCGCCGAGTCTTGCTCGAAGCCATGCTAGAGCAGCCCGAGATCAAGCGCCTGGGACTGGAGGGCTATGGGCCAGAGGTGGCCATGTACTATTCAGTGCTCCAGCAGACCGGCATTCATCGCCAAGAGCAAGGCGATTGGGGCTTTTACCCGCCGCTGCCCTCATCCCCCCAGCCCCCTTCTCCCAGGACGGGAGAAGGGGGCGTAACCCGATCCGGTTCCCCTCTCCCCCAGGGAGAGGGGTTAGGGGTGAGGGCCACCCTCGGCCAATCAAACCTTGGCCCTATCTGGGCAGCCATGACCAAGTTCTGCCTGGGCGCAACTGATACACCTCAATCCATTAGCGAGCTGTACCAGACGCTCAATGCTCCGCCCTACGGCATGAAATCCGGCACAATTCCAGTGCTGCTGGCGGCGGTGCTGTTCCACTACAGCGATGAGGTCAGCGTCTACAAAGAAGGTACCTTTATCCCGGTGCTGGGGCCAGAGCATTTTGAGCTATTGGTCAAAGATCCCGCCCGGTTCTCGGTCAAGCACATTGAAGTCACCGGGGTGCGTAGCCAGGTGTTTCGTGAGCTGGAGGAAGTTTTACGGGGTGGCGTGGGTAAACCCCACCGCCAGTCGAAGGCGCGAAACCTGACGGTGCTGTCAGTGGTCAAGCCGCTGATTCAGTTTGTGCGCAAGCTGCCCAATTTCACCATCAAAACTCGCCGCATTAGTGAGCGATCGCGGGCCGTGCTGCAAACCTTGCTTTACACCCAGGAGCCTGACGAGCTGCTGTTTGAGGCTTTGCCCCATGCCTGTGGCCTAGCGCCCATCGTTGTATCTAAGGCCGATGATGGCACCACCGCCCGCACCTACCGAGAGCACCTAGTGGAAGCCCTGCGCGAGATCAATGGCGCTTACGATGCCCTGCTAACCGAGTGCCAAGACCTGCTCTACAGCGCCTTTGGTGTTCACAGCGATCGCACCCAGCTGCGTCGAGATCTTCAGTTTCGCGCCAGCCGGGTGCTGGGCAACTGTGTAGAGGCTAGCCTTAACCGGTTTGCCAGGGCAGCAGCGGATGAAGCGGTAGGCGATCGCCAGTGGTTAGAGGCGATCGTGATGGTGATTGCCGATAAACCGGCAGAATCTTGGAAAGATGAGGATGTGACACGCTTTGAGCTAAATCTCAGCGACCTCTCCCGCCGATTTAAGAACCTAGAGGCGTTGCAGGCTTCGGTGAAAGCCACCAGCAAAGGCGGGTTTGAAGCCCGACGGCTGACGGTGACTCGCCCTGACGGCACCGAGGTGAACAAAATGGTCTGGGCCAGTGACGAGCACCAGGCCAAGGTAGACCCTTCCATCGACGACCTCTTTAGGCAGTTCCCCGACCAGCAACTACTTGAGGTTCTGCTGACTCGGTTAACCGAACGCATGTTTGATGAGTCAAAATCATATCAGGAGCCTTCTATGCAAAAGACTTTTGAAGTCGATGGCATCCGTCGTAGGACAAGACCGAGACGTTCCAGGGGATAACCACCATGCAGCAACTCAAGCGCCCCGTAGAGCAAACTGACCCACCCCGGTCGGCCCGAGAAACGCTGCCCACCATGTATGACCTACCGAGCGAAGATCCAGAGGAGCCGGGCTTGCCTGACGAGTACCATTACCTACAGCCCCATTTGCTGAGCGCTACGCTGCAACTCACCACCTACGCCGCAGACGAGGTGTTTAGCGTTGGCGATATGAACCTCTACTACGACGTAGACCATCCCCTCTGGCACAAGCGCCCCGATTGGTTTGCGGTGGTGGGGGTGCCCCGGCTGTACGATGGCCGGGATATGCGGCTTAGCTATGTGGTGTGGCAAGAGCGGGCAAATCCCTTTGTGGTGGTCGAGCTGCTCTCTCCTGGCACCGAAAAGGAAGATTTAGGCCAAACAGAGCGGGCTCCGGGCACCCCACCGACGAAGTGGGAGGTGTATGAGCAGATTCTGCGCGTACCCTACTACATTCTCTTTGACCGATATACCAACAATTTGAGGGCGTTTCATTTGGTTGGCGGGCATTATCAACCGCTCGACTTCACCGATCAGCGCATCCAGATTCCTGAGTGGAATATTAGCCTGGGGGTTTGGCAGGGGAGTTATGAAGGCATTGCGCGGCTATGGTTGCGGTGGTTTGATGCCGAGGAACGGTTAATTCTTTCTGCCGAAGAACGGGCTGAGCAAGCTGAAGAACGGGCTGAGCAGGCTGAAGGACAAGCTAGCCAGGCTGAGGAGCGGGCAAGTCGTTTAGCCGAGCGTCTGCGGGAACTAGGGATCGACCCCGACCAAGTGTAATTCAGGCCTACAGCAGCAGGTCAGCGGCCTGTCCAGCCAACCCGACGATGTGACCAACCTGACACTCTCTATACTGTAGTTATTTACGAAACAAGCTCCGGGAATTGCCATGCCCCCGACGACGCTGCCCTTGCCCACGCCTTTGATACTAGATTTAGACCTGACTGACGAGCAGTTTTTTCAGCTCTGTCAAAACCACCATGACCTGAAATTTGAACGCACTGCGGCTGGAGAGCTGATCATCATGTCGCCGACGGGAGGAAATACGGGCAAGCGCAATGTTAAGCTGACCACCCAGCTCGATATCTGGAATACCCGCACCCAGCTTGGTGAGGTGTTTGATTCATCCACCGGCTTTACCCTGCCCAATGGTGCCGATCGCTCCCCTGATGCCGCCTGGGTCAGGAGCGATCGCTGGCAAGCCCTCACCCCTGAGCAGCAAGACCAGTTTGTGCCTCTCTGTCCTGATTTTGTCGTCGAGCTGATGTCGCCTAGCGACTCCCTAGAGCGCACTCGGCAAAAAATGGCTGAATATTTGGACAATGGAGCCCAACTCGGCTGGCTAATTAATCGCAAACAGCGACAGATAGAGGTCTATCGCCCCGGCCAGACGGCGGAGATTTTGTCAGCGCCGACAACGCTTTCTGGTGATGAGGTCTTACCAGGGTTTGTGTTGGATTTATCGCTGATCTGGTGAGTAGAGACTTTAACCTACGGTTCGCTGACGCTATCAGCAGCGTTTTTCACCTTCAAGGGATCTATCTGTAGCGTATAAAAATCTCTTATACCGCTATCCATAGTAGGTACTTGAGAAATCAGGCACTACCTGTGAAAAAAGAGCGAACCGAGGGTTTAAGTAGGGCTTGCTGAAAAAGTCAAAGTCATTGATGTGCAGTTATTTCAGCCATTCAAGTGCAAACTATGTGCAAGGGTGTTTAACGAGATTTCAAGGGTTTCAGCGTTTTTTACCTTGCACATAGGTGTCGCCCAAATCAGCTGTATTCCTTGTAGGTCAGGCAATTCTGACTTTTTCAGTAGCCTCTAAGTAAGCGGAGCAGTTAAACACTGGCTATTGGGCATGGGGTGTAAGTCAGGAAAGCTATAAAAAGTTCGTTACGGGATGACCTAGGCTCAAAAGCGATTCAGCTATTCTTAGCTCTCAAGGTAGGGCACTCTAATGGGAGAAGATTAATCCTGATGTAGACGCATACAGGATGTAAAAGAAAGAGGCCCGATGTACGGGGGAGAAAATGGGTTCTAAGTTCAACTTTGCTTGTCCTGCTTGTGATTACTCTGCCATGGTCTCGGGCAAGCGCGACTATGGCATGGTTGCCGTAGTTAAGACGATGGTTTGTCAGGACTGCCAAGAACTGGTCGATGTGCTCATTGGTCGATATGGCAAAGATGGTCCAATAGGAGATTCTGATTACGATCAGGATCTCGGCGTTTGTCCTGACTGCAAAGGGCAAAACATTGCCCCTTGGCCAGAGGAGCAACCTTGCCCCCGGTGTGAGAGCCCTATGGTCGTAGATCCTGATGGGTTAGAGATGCTTTGGGATTAAGCTAGCGAACTTACTCTTTACCCAGTCTTATAGGGCAGGAACCTTGCCCTCTGGTGCCTCTGGTTTATAGTTCACCCAACCACCCCATGCGCCCGATCGCAGATCTTCTCGATTTCCTCACTCACCAGATGTCGATGCAGGCGGTGTATCAGCCGGTGGTGATACTGCACTTGCTGACGCGAGGAGGGCTGGCTACCCGCGCCGACCTGGCCCGCACCCTGGGCGGCTACGACGAGGTGGGGCTTGAATTTTGGGTATTAAACATTAGTGATGTTTATACATTACTTTGAAAGACATAAGCGTTACAAGAAAATGAGTTCCCATTTATAAGTTTAGTTTAAGTATTTCTTTGTAAGACATAAGCATTTGTTGAAAATGCTTTGACGTTATGGACTAATGCTTAAGCAATATCAATAAATGCTTATAGGTTTCTTTACAAAGTATAAGCATTTGTCAAAAACGCTTTGACGTTACAAGCAAACGCTTACGCAATATCAACAAACGTTTAAAGGTTACAATCAAACGCTTGAGTGTTAGCTGTAAACGTTCTGACATTACAAGCAAACGCCTAAACGACAGCAGCAACCCCTGAAGTAGAACTTGCTAGGAATCAAGTAGTTGTCGCTAACGCTTAAGCAACAGCAACTACGGTTCAAGCCACAAGAGATGGGTTAAGTAAGGCAAGTATAATTACCTAATGGCTTGTCTGTCTTTTCAGTCAAAACTCAGCAGGACAAATGGCAACAGCACTCTCCCGTTATAGGTTTAGTGGCTCAATCCCTCGAATAGTAAAGCCTTGGGCAGTTTCGGGAGGAAAAAGTAACGCCATTTTCTGCCATGCTTCCTCTTCGGTATTAGCTTCTAAGATCAAAGGGGTATTTTTTGGATGATTTACCCCAAGGGCGTTTCTAGTGCAGAGATACAAACCTTTGAGCAAGTCGGCTCTGTCGAGAACTTCTGCCAACGGCTTTGGAGAATTATCCTTTGAGATCACCCCTTCCGAGACCAGACGGACATGAAGCTCATGAATTGCTTCCTCAATGACTGCCGATTCGTCAGCCTGTAAAGCTGTCTTTAGGAGATCTAGGAGTTTTGAGGCAGATTGACTCAGACGAATCTCCATAACGCAAGGCAAAATGGGGAGTTGCTGCAAAGCCGCTCCCCTATTAATACACTGATTGCGCCATGGTGGCTATTCTCTGATGGGCTTCAAACCTATTCCGGCTCAAGCCAGACCAGCTTTAGGCGTTTGTCAAAACCTCCCAAATTTTCGCGCCTCCAGAACCGTTCATGTTCCACCGCTAAATGGTCGATTTTGTAGGCAGCCAGCAAACAGTCGAGAATGTCATAGAGATCAGCGACTTCAGACCGAACATCACGCGACAGGGCATCCGCTACCAACAAAGACTTCCTCAGCAGCAGATCCTTGAGCTTGGATAGAAACTCATCTGATGGCATAGGTGCGGCTTCACACCGCTGATTTTCGGCTCTCAGTACATCTGGGATGCCGTCACGAACCAAATCTCCGATCTTAAACTCCATAGTCTTGAGCCTTTTTCCAATGTTTTCTAAGTCTTGTGGGGTATCAAATACAACCCGAAACGAAGCATCGCTATTAAGTCTGCATAGAGCTTGTCGGTGCCCTTCTGCATCTGACTCTTTGCGGAAGCGTCCAACTACTGCCCGCTGCATATCTGGTAACAGTCGAATCACAGCCCATGAAGCAAGGCTATCTCTGTAAGGCATTGCGGCAATCCCTCTGCAAACCCAAAAGTTATCAAGGATGATAACACATGCCTGCTGGTTATCAAATATGAGAACATTTACCGTCTGGCTTACCTTTGCCACCATAGGAGCATGGGAAAAGCAGGCGACGCACTACGACAGACCCTCGAAGGGCACGGCATCAGCCAGAATCAGTTGGCGGCGGCTCTAGAGGTTCCTCGACCTACCATTTTTCGCTGGTTTCATGGCCAAGTTGATCCAACGGCGGAAACGGTTGTCACCATTGTTGAGGCGTTGAGAGGGTTAGATGCTGGTGCCGCTGATGAGTTTGTGCGCCTATATCTGGGCAACCCATCCCCTACTCAGGCAAACGAAGTCTCGATCGTGTCAGGGCAGTCGCTACCGACATCAGAGCAGGTCAACGTTGCAGCCCTAACACGTATCTTTGCGGATACTACTAGTTCCTATAAGTATTTGTTCTTTCTGTCCTTGCTAGACATCCTGAAAAGACGGCATTTTGAGGTTCTGTCGCCCATCAGTTTTCAAGAAATGATCGTGGAAATGCTAGCTAATGCTTGGTTTCCTCACACATTTTTTAAGCTGTCGTTTGGGGCACAAGACCAGATTGCCAACAAGTTAGATTCTCTGGCGTTAGTGATCGAGGAACCAATTGTTCGCTTCAAAGACACAGATAAAACCTTGTTAAGAAAGGCGATTGCATCTCAAAACTTGAAAGATGCGGTGTTACACCTGCGACGCTATGTTCCCTTTCGGCTGATTATTCCATTTGTGGAATCTGAGCTAGTGGGCGTTAGCCGGGGCAAGGGTAATCAACTTGATATGGCCATGCCTGTTATTGCTGATCGTTGTTTTGACATTTGCAAACCGCTGTATCGCTTTGATTCAATCCAATACAAAGATTGCCAAGGTATTATTGTCCATCCAGCCTGGGCTAGTTATCTCGAACAGCATTACACTATTGTGCGCGGTTGGGCAGCTTGGGAATGGTTGGGATATATGCAGAAGCGTAATCCTAGCACCCCAGCAATTTCCAATAAGCTATTTATGCCCGTCAAACGCGATTCATTAGCTAAACAGACAGAATATTGGAAGCTGGTGATGCAATCTCAGGAGTTGCGCTGTATTTATTCTGGTCAAGTAATTGACCCTAACCAGTTTTCACTAGATCATTACTTGCCCTGGTCGTTTGTAGCCCATGATCAGTTATGGAATTTGGTTCCGACCTTGCAAAAGGTTAACTCAGCCAAATCCAATAGTATTCCTTCCAACGAATATTTTCGTGACTTTGTACTTCTGCAACATAAGGGACTAACAATAGCTCACGGTACCCTTACAGAAGGGAAATGGGCTAAGCAGGTAGAACCTTACATAAGTAATTTGAGCGTCAGCGACAGGAATGAATTGCTTAATGTAGAGAAGCTAAGCGAAGCCTATCAACATCTTTTAAAGCCTCTCATTTCTCTAGCATCTACCCAAGGATTCTCTTTTGGATGGCAATATCGAGCATAAGCATGTCATTTTTCATAGATCAGCCATCCTCAGATCATTAAAGACATAAGTATTTCTACTGATGACCAAGAAAAAACAACGTGCTACGTTTGTCTCGGTTCTGTTGAACCTAGTTTATTTGTTCTGTTGAACAAGGGAAAATTGAATTATGAAGACTAAACAGATTCAGATCGTTGCTAAGTCTGCCTGTCGTGTGTTTCAGGATGAAGACAGGGGAAGGCAAATTTGGAGCCTTACGTTGCCTACGGCAGAACTGCCCCAAGGCTTACCTTATGGGCCAAATGCAAGGAACGCTGATTTAAGCGCAAAACCAGCCAAAGCCATGCTGGAAACCTTGCAGATTGAACCCGAAAATTTTATCTACTACAACAACGGCATAATGCTCGTCGTCAACGCACTTGCAGCGAAACGAGTTGAGGGCGGTGATTTCTTAGTTAAGTTCGAATACTTTGAACCTGACTTAGAAGAAGAGGATTTCCTTGGGCATGGAGTTCTGAATGGAGGCCATACCTATAAAGCGTTAATGCATGCTCTCCACGGCGAACATAAGCGTGGTGAAAGCTATCCAAATGCTGACAAGGCTTATGTTCAGGTTGTTGTAGCTGTTGGGATAGAAGAAGAACAGGTTTCGAGCATTAGTCGCGCTCGCAATCTATCAAAAGCTGTGCCTGACTATGCACTTAAAAATTTGGAAGGGGAGTGGCAGGCTATTGAACAATACCTGCCACAAGAGTTTAGGAAAAATGTCATCTTTAAGCCAGACGAATTTCAAGAGGATGCAGATGTTTTTTCCGAATACACAGTTGTAGATCTAGTTCAGCGTCTCGCACTATTTAATAATCGACTGTTTGACTTTAGGAAAGATAGACATCCAATCACAGCTTATACCGGCAAAGGTACACTTATTAGGAAATGGAATTCTTCTGATTACTCAGAAATACTGCCCCTTTTAACAGACATTCTCTGGTTTGAAGAGAAAGTAATGGAGGCACATGAAAAGCTGAATGGGAAAAGCAGCACTGGCGGAAAGATAGTTATTTCAAAAGTCAGCGGCTGTAGTAATAAACCATGCCAACTAATTACAGGAAGGAAGTATAACCTAACTGTAGCACCGCCCTTTGTGATGCCAGTTCTTGCAGCATTTCGGATAGTCATTAAAGATGGAGAATGGATTGAACCGAAGGAAGAGCTTTGGGAGAAATATGGACTCATGCTTGTTAGCCGTCTCTGGGAATCTTACAAAACTGAAGGCCGATCAAGTGCCGCAGTATTTGGTCGATCCAAAAGCACATGGAGCACTTTGACAAATGCTATAGCTATGCAATTCATCAATATCTAAGCATTTTGGTTGATCGAATATTTATTGTTAAGCTGCCGTTCTTTTTGCGGCAGATTTTTTTAGAAAAACCAGCAAATTCTAGGCTATCTAAAGCCCTTTAATAACTATTTATAGCTAACCCGCTCCTGTGATTTACCTCGATTACCACGCCACTACCCCTATTGACCCAAGAGTGGCTGAAAAAGTTTTGCAGGCCATGACCACCAACTTTGGCAATGCCAGCAGCGTTGATCATGAGGTAGGCGATCGCGCTGAAGCCGCCGTCAAAGCCGCCACCCACCACGTTGCCGACCTAGTAGGCGCTACCCCCAGAGACATCATCTTCACTTCCGGTGCTACCGAAAGCCTAAACCTCGCCATCCAAGGCACCGTTCAGCATCTAGAACGATCTGGCACCAAGCCCCGCATTGCCATCTCCACCGTTGAGCATAAAGCCGTCCTCGATACCTGCGACGCTCTCCACAAACAAGGGCGCATTGAGCTGATCCATATTTCCGTCGATACCCAGGCCCGCCTTGACCTGGGCCAACTAGAGCAAGCCTGTGCCAACGGCATTCATCTGCTTTGCATCATGGCCGCTAACAACGAGGTCGGCACCCTTTACCCCATTGAGAAAATTGCTGCGATCGCCCAAAGCTACCAAGTCCCCTTTCTCTGCGACGCATCCCAGGCCGTAGGCAAAAGCCCCATCCAGTTCAACGAGTGGGGCATTACCATGCTGACCCTGTCGGGCCACAAGCTCTACGGCCCCCAAGGCGTTGGCGCACTCGTCGTCCGTCGAGACCATCGGCTAGAGCCGCTACTCTATGGCGGCGGACAGCAACGAGGATTGCGCCCTGGCACCCTTAACCTACCAGGCATCGTGGGTTTGGGCGAAGCCTGTCGGCTGCGAGCGATCGAGATGGCAATGGATGAGGTTGAGATTGGCCAAAAGCGCGATCGCCTCCAAGCCCTTCTCCAAGCTCAAATCCCCGACCTGGGCATCAACGGCGACCTGCAAAACCGCCTAGCAGGAAACCTGCACATCTCCATCCCCGGCATCCCCAACAGCGCCATCATTGCCAGGGTGCGCCACCAACTGGCCATATCCACCGGCTCCGCCTGTTCCTCAGGTGTTGAAGCCCCATCCCATGTGCTCAGAGCGATGGGGCCAGCCGAGCCCGTAGTTGAAGGTGCCCTCAGAATCGGCCTAGGCAAGTTCTCTACCGACGATGACATTCACCAAGCCGCAGAGATTCTGACGCAAGCAGTGGAGTCAGTAAAGCAAGCAATGGCTTGAAGCTATTTTTTCCACCGCTGCACTCTTCCAGCACTTAGTAGGCAGCAAAAAGAGTCCTCATTGGCCAACCAGTTTACGCGCCATCCGATGCAAGGCGGCGGAGTCGCTGATAGTAGGTACCTCGTCCAAGGCGAACCAGCCCAGGGCATAGGATTCCTCAGAAACCGTGAACTCCATGTCCTGGGCCACCAGTAAAAACCGGATGTCGTAATGCACATGGGGCGGTTCTTTAGCGGTATTGATGGAGTGGTGGCCGATATCGAAAATTGTGGTTTGCAGGGGTGCGATCGCCTGAATGCCGCATTCTTCTCTAGCTTCGCGCAATGCCACCTCCAGCAGAGAGCCATCTCCCTCCTCCCCTTGACCGCCAACCTGTAGCCAGCGGTTCAGCTTTTTGTGGTGGGTCAGCAGCACATGAGACCTGGCGGCATTAACCACCCAAGCGGAAGCTGTGAGGTGCCCGATATAGTTATCTCGCTGCCAGAAGCGGGTTTGCCCGTCTAGAAAAGCCAGGGTGGCCGGGATGGAATCGGCTTCCTGCTCGTTAAATGGGGTATGGGCGGAAATCGTTTTGATGCAGTTCTGTCGGTCCATGGCGTTATTGTGACGTGGAAGGTGCCACCTGCGTCACCATGCCAATGGTTTGGTGATGAATCATGGCTCAGGTCACCGCTACATTAACGCGATCGCGCCATTGAATAACCCCCGATGCACTGGGCACCGGGGGCGGTTTGACTATAAGGAGTTCGCTATCGAGTTGAACGGGAAGGCAGTAGGTCTGCCCTTCGCTCTACAGTGGCTTGACCCGCCGCGTTGTGACATCCTTCAACCGCCAGATTCACAGGAAGTGGGGCGCTTACCCGAAACAGGTCAATTTTCGCCCAATTGTGATAGATACTCTTTACTTTTATGGTGTGTCGTGCAGTTTTGTGCCAATCCACGCCCCCATCGAAGCGACTACGAGGGGTTCCTCATTACCTCGCAAGCAAAGCCCTCTAGGACGACCTAGGGTACCCTGCT
The DNA here is from genome assembly GCF_000309385.1 of Nodosilinea nodulosa PCC 7104. Classification (GTDB taxonomy): domain Bacteria; phylum Cyanobacteriota; class Cyanobacteriia; order Phormidesmidales; family Phormidesmidaceae; genus Nodosilinea; species Nodosilinea nodulosa. The sequence goes on along the minus strand of NZ_JH976537.1, from coordinate 5,618,780 downwards.
GAAAGGTGCGATCACGGGCTGAGATACCTTAGGATACTGATGGCGAATTTCACTGAAGCCCTTGGCCAGCGCCAGGGGTTTTATTTTACCAAGTTTCCATTAGCCATAAATTTGACGGCTGTTGTCCCCAATCTGGTCATACCCAACGCCTAGAGTGAGAATACAGATGAATTGATGCCTGTTGATCGCTCTTTCCTGGTGCCTGCTACACCATTGAGCTCCATTGCGTCATTTTTGTCTGTGATCTTGTAATCGAATATCGAATTCTGAGAGATTTCTCTGAATGTCAACTGGCAGAGTTGTTCTTGCTTTTTAATCTTGGGATGCCGAAAATTATGTTGTTTGTCAGCAAGAGAAAAGCTATAGAGGCCCTTGACCTAAGCGGTGAAACATTGAAGCGATACCGACTTCATGGCGAATGGATTGAGGGTATTCATTGGGTCAGAATCAACAGCCGCTGCGTGAGATACAACCTGGAACTCATTCAAGATTGGTGCTCCAATCGGAATGATCCCATTAGCCACATGCGCGCCATTGAAGTTTACAAAGCCAGTCTCATGAGTTGTCAGAAGAGGCCACGTAGAAACCATGCTACGAATCCCATCTCCTCGTCGAAGAGCCTGTAGCTTCTACAGAAAAGATCACCCGCTTCACTAAAATTCAGGGACAAAAAGCTCTCTGGATTTACCAGCATAATGCTCATAGATCATTTTAGGGCTTGTTCCGACTAACTTGGCGACATCTTTGGCATCAAGCATTTTGATCCGTCCGTCAGGCATTGTAATAGCAGTTTCGAGTGCTGCTGTAATAAAGGTATGTCTAGCCTGGTATAGCTTTCGATACTCAATGCCATCAAGTTTTGAGAGCACAGATCGCCAGGCTCGATTAGTTAAGTTATGGACATCGATCCAAGTCCCTTCCGGGGAGGGGAAGACTTTCATGTCACTGGTCACCACTTCTGGTTTGATTGAAGACAACAGCGCAGCCAGTTGAGAATTTACGGGAAAGGTGCGCTTCCTCTGTGTCTTCAACCCTTTCTTACAGACCAATCCGCTCTCTGACACGACAACTGCCTGCTCAAATCGAATGGAACGGAAATCTTCAGAAATGTACTGCCATTGCAGCGCAACGGCTTCTGATGGTCTGCACCCTGTCATAAACAAAAATTCTATGAACGGGGCATAAACCCCATAGTAGCGATCGCTCCTAAACGCCTGGATAATTAGATCTCTCTCTTCAAGACTGAAGGGATTAATATCTGTCTCCTCCAAATCCCCTTTGGGGACTTTGATATCCGCTGCCATCCCTTTAAATGGATTGTGAGGTATGAGCTGAGATTTCGTGGCCCAATCACAGCAGGCAGAAAACTGAGTCAAATAGCGCTTGACAGCGTTTGGAGTTTTGTTGGCGACTAACCAGTCGCGAATTGCAACAGAATCTTTGAGTGATTTTGTTGGCAACCGTAGGTTGATACAGCGAGAGACCTTATTAAAATCCTTAGCCAGCGTGCTAGGGGACAGCCCTGGACGCTTGAAATTAGTGTATTTCTCCCACAGCTCAGCTAGTGAGGGGTAGACCGTAGGGGTTGGGGTAGGAACTGGGGTAAGGGGTTTGGCAACCTCCGCTGACGAGGGCCTGTACTTGAGTAGCGTCGCGTCAAAGTTTCCAGAAAGAATATCCAACTCTATCTGGCGAGCCTTCAGATCCGCGAGCTTACGATTTTGAACCGTATCATCAAAACCTAACGAAATATAGCGACGCTTACCTTGATAGCTAAAGACTAGCTGCAAGCGTCCATTCGACGTCTTAACCTGGACTGAACCCTTGGAAGCCTTACGGGACGGGGAAGAGGAGTACACGGCCAACCTCCAGGAATGAAACCCTTGTACTAAAATCCTTACCCCAATCTTACCCCAATAATTCCCCCAACCTGTTCCAAATTCCTCCAATAAATAAGCGACCTTCGCTGGAGCCCTGACAAGCGAAAAGCCCCAAAACCTTTGGCTTCGGGGCTTTTCGCTTGATTTAGTGGAATGCCAGGAGGCGGGCTTGAACCGCCGACACGAGGATTTTCAGTCCTCTGCTCTACCAACTGAGCTATCCCGGCGAGGGAGCGCTAATTCCAGCGCTCACCTAAGATAGCAAGCTGGTGTCACCCCTGACAAGGCTACAGGAAAAAATTGCTGCGGTTCCCTACTGGACCTCTCGCAGGCGGGCCACTTTGAGGTAGAAATTGCCGGCACCCTGTCCGGCATAGGCGCTTACCCGCACCGTATAGGTTCCCGACTCGCTGATGCGGGCAAACAGCAGCGAGTTAGTCGTGCCGTCGGGACCATCGTCGTTTTCGCTGACGGTAACGCCATCCTTATTCATCAACAGGACCAAGGTGTCGAACTCGTCGGAGATCGCATCGATCGCCACTTGGTCACCGGCCTCAAGATTGACCGTATAGTCGCGGGCAAAGCCTCCAGCTCCGGTGGGAATATCGCGATCGCTCAAGATATCGTTAATTTCGCGGGAGGCCGGTAGCGTAATGGGTGAATAGACAGCGGTTTGTGCCCTGGCTGGCACCGAAGTCAACGCTAGGGTAGTCAATGCCAAAGGAAGCAGTAGGCCGCGCTGTAGCCGAAGGTGGAATTGCATAGATTCTGGGAGATGGGGAGGTTAAATTTGCCCAAAGGCACGAGGTCGTGCCCATTATGGCCTAAATCTCCCAACTGCTTCGAGAACTAAAAATGTCTACACATACCCAGCAAAATCGGCTTAAAGCGCTACAAGCTGAGGTTTTGGTTGCGTCGTTTCGCAGTATCGTTGCTACACTCACAGACGACCAACGTCGCAGGTATGCCGATCTTTGTCTATGCTGGAGCGCCGCCGCCATCGTTCACTGCCGTCAACGCCTAGGGCCAGGCGCAAGCGGCAGCAAGCCCGGCGTCGCAGGCGGGCATTGATGACGATGGCGCTGATCAGCAGCACCCTTTTGCTGGTAGCCTTTCGCGGAGCCAGCGAGTACTGGCGGCAGCCCCTGGAGTTTACTCAGCGTCCGGTGGGGCAAATTGTCAATCGGGCTGAGGTTGCCACCGGCATTCGCCAGATTCAAACCGCCAACGGGCGCCCCATCCTGACGCCTCTACCCCTGGCCGAGGAGGTGTGGAGCTGTGAGGTGGTGGTAATTGGCGGCACCTTAGGGGGGGTCGCGGCGGCCTCCCACGCCATGAAAGCGGGCGCAACCACCTGCTTAATCGAGCTGACGCCCTGGATAGGCGGGCAGATTAGCTCCCAGGGGGTATCGGCCATAGACGAGTCGCGGGCGATGCGCTGGCGGCGCAATTTGTCCCCCAGCTGGGAGGCCTTTAAGGCCTTAATCAGGCGTCAGCCTGTCACCCTACCGCCCTGGACCGGACTGCCCGCCCAGCTGCCGGTGGATAAAATTAACAGCTGCTGGGTGGGGGAACTCTGCTTTACCCCAAGGGCCGGAGCCACCGCCGCCGAAATGCTGCTGCGGGAATCGGCCCAGAATGCCCCTGAAAGCCGCTGGGCCACCTCCACGGCGTTTAAAGGGGCCGCCTTTGATCCTTCCGGTCGCTATGTGACGGCGGTGTACGGGGTGCGCCGCGTGCCCCTCGACCCGGGCTACGTGCCCACTGGGCGACTCTCACAGGAGCTAGAGCAGTGGTACTCCTGGTCGGATGACGAAGACTACAACAAGGTTCCGATTCGGCTACAGCCACCGCCCAATCGGCCCATGATCGTGATTGACGCCACCGATACCGGAGAACTGGTGGGCTGGGCCAACCTGCCCTACCGCATCGGGTCCGACGGGCAGGGGTTTACTGGGGAAGTCAATGCCCCGGCCCAGGATAACCCCGACTGCACCCAGGCCTACACCTATCCCTTTGTGCTGGCCACCCTCGACGACAAAAACGAGAGCCTAAAAGCGCTCCAAAAAATAGATCCGATTTTGAGCAAGGCCGAGCACCGCAAGGAATTTGATCTACAAGGGTTTCCGTTTTTTAACTTTGGCAGCGTGTTTAACTACCGCCGCATTGTCAGCCAGGTGCCGGGCAGCAGCAACGTCAACATCACCCACCCCGGTGAAATCACGCTCATCAACTGGAACAGGGGCAACGACTGGCACTTTATGGATCCGCCCCTGGTGTTTAACGAAGAGGACATTCGCCTCTCGGGACAGCGCCAGGACTGGCTGGGGGGGCTATCGACGGAATCGCTCAACTACGGCGAAGTTCATGCGCTACAGTTTGCCGAGTGGCTAATCGAAAACGAAGCCACCAAAAAATTCCCCCTGACCTTTTTAACCGGGGAAGGATCTCCCCTGGGCACCCAGTCGGGTCTCAGCATTGTGCCCTACATTCGCGAAGGACGGCGGATTTTGGGCCGCCCTGCCTACGGTCAGGACAGCTTTATGGCGGTCGAAGCCGACCTGCGCGAGGACATGACCGGCGGGCGCGATTTTAGAAATACCGCCGTGGCCCTGGCCCACTACGACATCGATATCCACGGCTGCCGCTACCGTTCCTGGCGGCCCTCCTACGAGGCGGCGGGGGCCAGCATCAAAGAATTTGTGGTGCGGCCCCTGCAAATTCCCCTGGAGGCGCTGGTGCCCCAGGGAGTTGACAATGTGCTGATTGGCGGCAAAAGCGTGGCCGTGAGCCACATTGTCAACGGGGTGACTCGGGTGCACTACAGCGAGTGGAGCATTGGCGGTGCGGCGGGGGCGACGGCGGGCTGGCTGCTGCGCTACGGCAAGCCCTCCGACCTGACCCCGGCCCAGATTGTGGTAACTGGGCAAATGCCCGCTCTCCAGGCGTTTTTGATCGACCAGGGGCTGCGGTTTACCTGGTAGCGATCGCCAGGCAAACCGCAGCGTAGAGTCAGCACCTATCGCCCAGGGCAAGGGTTTGAAGCGCCAGGAAACTGGAAGAGGGGGTTTAGTCAATCGCCGTGGGCGGGTGGGCAGCCTGCTCGGCCACGGCGGGAGCGGTGATGGCCGGGGAAGCTATGGTAGGGGCGATCGCATCTTCTACCGCAGCCTCAAGGGCATCCTCTACCGCCTCGGCCGCCGAACCAAACCCGGCCGTCCAGGCGGCGATCTGCTCCCGCTGGTTGACCAGGTAAACGCTAATCAGCGTAAAAACAACGCCTAGCCACTGAAACTGCGTCAGCCGCTCAGCCAAAAACAGGCTGCTAAACAGCAGGGCAAACACCGGGGTGAGAAAGATCAGCGCGCTGACGCTGGTCATGTTGCCCACCGCCGCCAAGAAAAAGAAAATGCCGTAGGTAACCGCCGTGCCAAACAGGGTGGCATAGGCCAGTCCCAGCCAGTCCAGACCCTGGAGGGCCGAAATCTGGTCGGTTTCCCCCCAGGCCGACAGCGCGATAAGCGGCAGGCCGCCCAGCAGCATGTGCCAGCCGGTGGCAACAATGGGGTCGGCGTGCTGCTTGACGTAGCGCACAATAATGGTGCCAAAGGACATCGACAGGGCCGCCATCAGCATCAAAAACTCGCCGCTGCCCAGCATGTTGGTGATGCTGAGGGGATCGCCAGTGCCCTCGGCAAAGATGGCCATCGGCGAATTCACCATTCCCCCCAGCCACTCGCTGGGCAGCCCGCAGAGACAAATGCCCACAATGCCCACCAGCAGACCCAGCCAGCCCCAGAGACCAATAAACTCGCTGAACAACAGCCGCGACAGCAGAGCCACCACCAGCGGCTGGGCATCGATTAGCACCGCCCCCAACCCGGCCCCAGTGTTGACCAGGCCCGTGGTTAAAAACCCTTGAAAAAGGGCGCCATCGATGAGGGCAAAGAGCGCAATCCACAGCCACGCCTGCGCGGTCTTGGGCTGGGGCAGCTTCAGCACCGCCGCCAGCAGCAGCACGATCGCTCCGGCGGGCAGCAGCCGAAAGGCCGCCAAAAACAGGGGCGTGGTGTGGGGGATGATCAGCTTCATCACCACCATCGCGGTGCCTAAAAAGAAGAAGGGGGCCAGCAAAAACAGCGGCGACTTGACCAATTCATCCTGCTGGAGGCGGAGCGGCATTGCGGCGATGACCTAAATACAGCATTGACTGCCATTAAATTTACTGTTCTGGGGTAGGTCGAACGGTAGTTTAGCGAACACAACCTTGGCCTATCCTAGAGGGTGCTGACCCAGAACTACGCAGGTGTAATCGATGGCAGAGTGGAGACAGCGCAGGCGTTGGCGGATGGGGTTGGTGCTGGCTTTACTGCTGGCTCTAACCAGCTGCGCCATCCCGCAGATTAAGGCGGAAGAGCGGCTGTTTTTACCCATCACTGCCGAGCTGCTGGATGTCTACAACCTGCCGCCCCAGACCTTTGAGGGCACCACCATAGGAGGGCTGTCGGCTCTGGCCTACGATCGCCCCCGCGACCGGCTCTACGCCCTCTCCGACGATCGCGGTCGGTTTGGCCCCGCCCGATTCTATACCCTGGCGATATCTCTGGCGGACAGCGACACCGGCCAGCCCCGATTTGACACAGTCACTATCGAGTCTTTCACGCCGCTGCTGGATGCCGAGGGCAACCCCTACCCCAGCGGCAGCGTTGACCCCGAGGGCCTGGCCCTGTCGCCCCGCGACACCCTGCTTATCAGCAGCGAAGGCGATGTGGGGCAGAATGCGCCCCCCTTCATCGGCGAGTTTGAGCGGCAGACGGGGCAGATTCTCACCACCCTGCCCCTGCCCGAGCGCTATTTGCCCGATGCCCCCAGCCACCCCACGCGGGGCGTGCAAAATAACCTCAGCTTTGAGGCCCTGACGGTCACCGGGTCGTCCGGCGGCGCGGGTATGACCGAACCCTTTCGGCTCTTTGCCGCCACCGAGTCGGCCCTGGTGCAGGACTACAACGACGACCCCAGTCAGCCCCTCAACAGCCGCTTTTTGCACTACTTAGTAGGCGACGACCAAACCACGCTGATTGCCGAGCACCGCTACCCGCTCGATCTAGAACCCTCCGGGGCGGTGGTCAACGGCCTGACCGATCTGCTGGTGATTGACCCAGGGGGGCATTTTCTCGCCCTGGAGCGCGCCTTTGGCCTGCGCGGCTTGCAGGTGAAGCTCTACCAGCTGGCGACCGGCGGCGCCACCGATACCTCATCGATTCCCAGCCTGGCAGGGGATGTGTCGGGCATTGCACCGATTCGCAAGCAGCTGGTGCTCGACTTCACCGACACCCCCCTGGCGGTGGATAACCTGGAGGGCATGACCCTGGGGCCACGCCTGCCCGACGGCAGCCAGAGCCTGCTGCTGGTCAGCGACAACAACTTTGAAGGCGATCGCGCCACCCAGCTGGTTCTGCTGCGCTTGAAAATGTAAGGAGCTTTGGGGCGATGGCGGCAGAGGCAGGGGCGATCGCCGCAGGCCTCAGTGCGATTGAATAGTAGATAAACCTACACACCAAAGGCCAATGGAACAAATTCGAGCGGTGGTTCACGGGGTTGTGCAGGGGGTTGGTTTTCGCTATCACACCCGCCAGGTAGCTCAACAGCTGGGGGTTGAGGGGTTTGTGCGCAACCGGCCCGACGGCACCGTTGAAATTGTTGCCCAGTGCAGCAGCGACCAGCTCAAGTCCCTGCTGCACTGGGCGCACCAGGGACCGGCGGGTGCCCGCGTTACCCAGGTGGAAACAGAACCCTACACCGGAGCCGATCGCTTTGATGGCTTCACCATCGAGCGCTAGGCTCTGTTTTAAAACCTTCTGAAAACCTTGATCCCCTGTACGAGAGAATCAAGCTTTGACCAAGTTTTAAAGCACGCCCTTGTATGTAAGGCATGGCCCAAAATGGGATGTAGGAGTGACTCTGGACACGCCCTAAAGCCCTCTAGAGCTTGCGCGCTAGAACAAGAGCCTCCTATTCCCTAGCCTTGCGATGGCGACCAACAGACTGGACAGTATACTCGGGCGTCTTATAGACCACCCCAACTGGATAACAAGGATAGCGTTGAGCGTCATCGATCTCCTTTACCTTGACTATCAGGAGGTGTGTACCATGGCTGAACCATGGGTTCCAGTTGGCCTTGATGTCAGCAAAGCCACCTTGCATGTGGCAATTCTGTGTCCCGATCGGACTAAGCCGCTGTATCAGAGCTTTGATAACCATGAAGCGGGGTATGCGGCGTTGCAGGCGTGGCTTGTGGAGCGGGGTGTGAGCCGTGCCCATGCCTGCTTGGAAGCGACCAGTATCTATGGTCACGGGGTGGCCACGGCGCTGCACCAGCAGGGCCACCGAGTCAGCAGCATCAACCCAGTGCGGAGTCACGGTTACGCCAAAAGCTAACTCAAGCGCACCAAAGCTGACCGTCCTGATGCGACCTTGATTGCCCAGGTCTGCCGTGACCTCAAGCCCGGTGCCTGGCCACCGTCAGCAGCGGATATCGAGACGCTACAAGCCTACACCCGCCGTCTGGATGCCCTGACGGGGATGCTGACTCAGGAGAAGAACCGCTTGAGCATCAGTCCTGAGGCACTCAAGCCCGATATTGAGGTCCACATCACGTTCTTGACCAACCAGGTGAAAGCGCTAAAAAAGCAGTTGCACGCTCATATCAAGAGCCATGAGCACTTACAGGGCCAGGCGGATTTGCTGGTCTCCATCGTCGGGATTGGCCCTGACACCGCCGCTTGGCTGCTCGCAGAAATTGGTGACATCAAGGCCTTTGGCTCTGCCTGGCAGCTCGCTGCCTATGCGGGTCTCACCCCACAGGAGCACACCTCGGGCACCTCGGTGACCGGCAAGACTCGACTCTGCAAAATTGGCAACGCCCGGATCCGCAAAGCCCTATACTTCCCGGCTCTCACCATCCTGCGCCGGGCACCAGAACTTCGGCCTTGGCACCAACGGCTAGCCACGGCGGGCAAGACCAAAATGGCCATTGTCGGTGCCACCATGCACAAGCTCATTCGCATTGTCTACGGCATACTGGTCTCGGGCCAAACGTATGACCCAACCAAACTCTTACCGCCTGAGTCGGCGGCAGCAATCGCTTGACAGCCCAAAACCGACACAGTATCTAGGGCGTGTCAAGCTTAAAATTGTGAGTGAATAGATTTTGCGTCCGACTACCAGCAAGGCTTTCAAAAGTCGTCTACACACAAAATCAAACCTGAAGAACCCCTAGCTTTGACCTTCAATGTCGCCGGGTTTGGGTTTAATGGCCTGGTTGACAAAGATGTTGTTCAACGCCGTAGAGACCACCGACAGCACAATTGGACCCACGATAAACGCCCAAAAGCCGTGCACCGAAAAGCCTGGTGTAACCAGCGATGCCAGCCAGAAGCAGATGCCGTTAACCACCAGCGCGAACAGTCCCAGGGTGAGGATCGTGATCGGCAGGGACAGGATAAACAGCACCGGTTTAATGATGCTGTTGACGATGCCGATCACAAAGGCCGCCACCATGGCCGCCGGGAAGCTGGCCAGCACCACGCCAGGAAAAATGGCGTCGATTAAAAGCAGCGATAGCGCCGTCGCTAGAATACTCAGCAAGTAAAGCAGCATAGTTATTGAGTCTCCCTAAAGCTTCCTGGAATTTGCCTGGCCGTTGGCATTCCATCGCGGACCGTCGGCAGGGGGCATGGGCATTTTGCCACGGCATTTTTGTGGGCAAAAGCCTTTTGTCAACATTTCTCCACTAGCCGAGGTATTTCTTAACAGGGGCGGCGCGATCGCCACGGTCAGGCAGGTCCTACCCTTCACGTCTGATGGCATGCTAGGGTTCTGGGCCAACCTAAATGCTGAGGCCCATCGCTGCAATTTTTCCTGAGTTAGGTATGTCTTTCGCCGCTTCCCCTGCCCAGCCCCCCCCAGCCCAAACCCCTACGGCCCAGCTCCCCACAGCTATGGTGGTGAGCCCCCACCATCTGGCTTCCACCGCCGGTCTCAACATACTGAGCCAGGGCGGCAGCGCGGCGGATGCGGCGATCGCCACCCAGGCGGCCTTGGCGGTGGTCTATCCCCACATGACCGGGCTGGGGGGCGATGGCTTCTGGCTGGGCTACCAGGCCGGGTCGGGGCAGTTGTACGGACTCAACGGGTCGGGCCGGGCCGGGGCCAGCTGCGATCGGGCGTTGTTTGCCCGCCTGGGCCTCGATGCCATTCCCCAGCGCGGTCCCCAGTCGGTGATCACGGTGCCGGGGGGGGTTGCCGCCTGGGGCGAAGCCCACCAGCGCTTTGGCCGCCTGCCCTGGGCCGACCTGCTTCAGCCCGCGATCGCCCTGGCCGAGCAGGGCTATGTGCTCTCGCGCTCCCAGGCCCACTGGACGCGGGTCAACCAGTCCCATCTGGCGGCCTACGGCGGCGGCAACAATCCCTTTTTGCCCGCTGGCCAGGTGCCCGAGGCTGGCGGCCAGGTCACCAACCTGCCCCTGGGGGCCACCCTGCGGCGGCTGGCCAGCGCTGGCCCCCAGGATTTTTACCAGGGCGAGATCGCCGCTAAGCTAGTGGCCTACCTGGGCCACCTGGGCGGCTGGCTGAGCAAGGACGACTTTGCCCGCCACAGCACCACCTGGGTAGACCCCATTGCCACCACCTACCGGGGCTACCGGGTGTGCCAGCTGCCGCCCAATACCCAGGGCTTTACGGTGCTGCAAATGCTCAACGTGCTGGAGGGGTTTGACCTGCCTGCCGTGGGCCACGGCACCGCCGACTACTACCATCTGCTGGTGGAGGCCACCAAGCTGGCCTTTGCCGATCGCGATCGCTGGCTGGGCGACCCCGACTTCACCGACATTCCCCTGGCGGAGCTGATCTCAAAACCCTACGGCGATCGCCGCCGGGCGCGGCTGAGTATGGCGGTGGCCCAGGACTACTCAGCCCCCACCGTGGGCGGCGACACCGCCTACGCCGCCGTAGTTGACCGCGAGGGAAATGCGGTGTCGATTATTCAGAGCAACTATTTTGACTTTGGCTCGGCGGTGGTGCCGCCCGAGCTGGGCTTTCCGCTGCAAAACCGGGGCTCGCTCTTTTCCCTCGATGCCAGCCATCCCAACGCCCTAGCCCCCGGCAAGCGCCCCTTTCACACCCTCATGCCCGGCCTGGTGCTGAATGGCGAGGGCCACCCCCACCTGGTGTTGGGCACCATGGGCGGCGAGGGGCAGCCCCAGACCCAGCTGGCTCTGCTCACCCGCATGCTCGACTTTGGCTTCGACCCGCAGATGGCCATTGACCTGCCCCGCTGGGTGTGGGGCCGCACCTGGGGCGAGGCCACAACCCAGCTCGCCCTGGAGAGCCGCATTCCCCAGGCGGTACAGCGAGACCTGGCCGCCCGCGGGCACCAGGTGACGGTAGCTCCGGCCTGGGCCGATCAGATGGGCCACGCCCACGCCATTCAGGTCACCCCGGCGGGGCTGCGGGGCGGCTGCGATCGCCGCAGCGATGGCGCGATCGCAGCCCTATGACCCACCCAGGGCTGAGCCAGATCGCAACCTTTTGCTACGAAGACCAGCCCCGTTCAAAAAATCTTTTAATTTTAGGGATAAAAGTCCCCAAATTCTTCTCCTCTACCCCCACCCACCATGGCCAGCTCCGACAGCGAAAAGGTTGCCTGCCTCGAAACCCTGGCCGGGTTCGCCCGACTCAAGGGCAATCCCACCCCGATCGAATTTGAGGCCTTTCTGGCGGCGATCAGCGCCTTTGTGCCGCTACCGCCAGGGGTAACGCCAGAAGACCTGCTGGCCAATCCCACCCCCATCGACCGGTGGCTGCCCCAGATTCAAACCCCCGAGTGGCAGCAGCAGGTCTACCGGGGAGCCTACGAAATCGTGCGCTCAAAGGGTATCGTCCCTGAGGAAGAAGCGCTGCTGCAACAGCTGCGATCGGCCTTTGAGCTTTCCCCGCAGCTGGCCAGGGCTTTGGCCAAACAGCCCCTGCGGGCGAACCTGTCGTCAGTTGCCATCAACTCAGCCCTGGCGGGCATGGCAACCCTGATTGGCCGCGAGAGCGACGTGCGCCGCCTGATTTTTGACTATGCCCTGGGGTCTGCCATTGTGGGCCTGATCCCCCTGCGGGGGGGCGGAACGTTGGAACTCAAGTTTCTGGTCGTGCTGGGGCTAATTCTCAAAATGATTTGGGATATTCGCAACCTTTGGGGGCGGCCTCAGGGACAGGATATTCTGGCCATTGTGGGCAACCTATTTGGCTTTCTGGCCGCTGTGATCGGCGGTTTCTTAGCCTGGGCCACGCTGATCGGAATCGGGGTGGTGGTGCCCTACGCCGGAGCCTTTTCCAGGGCGGCGGGGTTTGCCACCGCCACCTGGATTGCCGGTCAGTCCACCAACCAGTTCTACACCAGTCAAAAGCGCCCCGACCCCACCGCCCTCCAGCGCGCCTTCCCCAACCTGTTCCCAGCGGATTCGGAGCCAAACTAGTGGATACGTTTAAGCGTCGTCAGTTTTTGCTGGGGGGAGTGGCCGCCGGTACCGCCGCCACCCTGAGCACCGAATACATTCGCCGCCAGCGGGCCGAAGCCCGTCAGGCCGCCATCGATGCCTACGCGGCTGAGTTCTACGATCCCGACGACATCATTCAGGCGGCGGTAACGGGCGATACCCGCATGGTGGAAGAATTTCAGGCCATTCAGGCCTTAGCGGTGTTTCCGCCGCCGCCGACCCCCTACAGCCGGGAGGTGTCGAAGCGACTCATTTTGCTGAGCCGCCTGGCCACCCAGCAGTACATCACCGGGCGCAACGACCCCAGCTATGACGGCAACCTGCAACGGCTGCTGGACTATAACCCCAGCCTGGATAAATATCGCCTGGTCACCACCTTCAGGGGCAAAGAGCGCCAGGTCAATGACGAAATTGAGCTTCAGGTGCCCCAGCAGGTCATCGATGACCCCACCCTGATGGACGACCCGACGGCGCTAGAAGACAGCCTGGCCCAGACCGAAGACGCCATTCGCACCGGGGTGACGGCGGCGGTCAAGGTGGGGCGCAAAATTGAGGTGTTCTACGGCTTTTTGCTGGAGTCCGACGAAGACAGCATTCTGGTGTTTCGGGGCACCCAGCGCACCGCCGAGTGGGTGGGCAATATCTATGCGGTACAGCAGCCCTATCTAGACCCAACTACGGGCAAAACCCTGGGCAATATCCACACCGGGTTTCGCCGCATTGCCGACAGCATTATCAACCCCCTGGCGGTGGATGCGGTAAAGCAAATTGACCCCGCCAAACCCTGCTATGTGTCAGGCCACAGCCTGGGGGCGGCCCTGGCTACGGTGCTGGCCCTAGATATTGCCCTGGCTGTGCCGGAGTTACGGCCCCAGCTGCGGGTCTATGTGTACGCCAGCCCTCGGGTGGGTGACCCCACCTTTGCCAGCAGCTACGCCAAGATTTTGCCCAACAGTTTTCGCATTACCAATCTGGCCGACACCATTCCGATGATGCCTCCCACCAAACTGCGGGCCGAGTTTGTGCATGTGGGCGAAGAGTGGGCTTTTCTCAGCCAGGGGGGCGACATTTTGCCCAACCACATTGTCGATACCTACCGCCGAGCCGTGAATGCCGAGGCCGAAAGCAACCAGAGCCGGACGTTTCCCCTCACCGGGACGGCCTAGGGGACTATGGCCGATCGCAAGGGCCAGGGGAGTTAGAGCAGTGGAGTGATCTTCGCCCAGTAGTACCGGCAATAGGCTCGCCAAAATTCTCTAAGATCAGGGCCAGCAACGGCCATGAATTTCCTGCATAGATGCCATCGACCCTGGCTTTGGTAACTTCGGTGCCCCCTTCCTAGACTGGCAGTATGCAGTTCAGAAGAGGCCACACCAATGACAACATCTACGTCCGTTTCGCGCCAGCCCCAAAAAGAAAATCGCCAAAACCCTCTGGTGGTAGCCCTGGTAAAATTCTGGGAATTCAGCAACTTCTACGGTGAATACAGCACCGTGGCCCCCAAAGATCGGCGCAACTATGTTGAGTCTTTGGCGCAGAAATAGCGCTAGGTGAGCCTGGTTCTATGCCGGTACTCAGCGCTAGTTTTAGGTTGATCGCAATACCGCCAGCGGATGTACATTCGCTGGCGGTTGCGTTTGGGGCGATGATGTTAACCTAGAAGCTTTGTCGGGCTATAAATTTTGCGAGCTTTGTCAATGTCTTACAACTTGCTTTTGTTGTGCACGGCAACTTAGCGGTAATAAATATCCCGTAGATGACTTTTCTGGTTGTGCGTGAGATGCCGCAAAAGCAATACTTTTGCGCTTGTTGGCTCGGAAAATTTGGGCAAGCGACTACGGCCATTGGTGGGAGACATCGCGCATCATTTCAACAGTGCCTCTGAGAGCATCTTCTCCCCCAAGTTGAAGGATCATAGAGGAAAGCTTGGGTAGATGGCCGCTTAAAAACTTGCTGCGTACCTGAGAGGAAAACGTTTGTAGCGTCTTCTGCCAAAATTGAAAATCAACGTTTGCTAAATTTAGCCTAGGTAAGATTCCCTCAAGGGCGCTGGTGCGAAAGTAATCGCTTTTAATCTCATAAATTATTTCTAGTACTTGGTCTAGCCAACTCTCGGGGAGCTGTTCAGCCAGTTCACGCAGGGCATAGGCGCGCGAAGATTCAGATTGAATGGTGCGGGTCACCTCGAGGGCTTCGGGCAGCAGCTCGGGGGGAAGCTGTTTAGCCAGTTCACACAGGGCAGAGGAACGCGAAGATTCATCTTGAATGGCTCGGGTCATCTCGAGGGCTTCGGGCAGCAGCTCGGGGAGCTGTTTAGCCAGTTCACGCTTAGGGCAGAGGCGCGCGAAGATTCATCTTGAATGGCGCGGGTCACCTTGAGGGCTTCGGGCAGCAGCTCGGGGAGCTGTTTAGCCAGTTCACGCAGAGCAGAGGCGCGCGAAGATTCATCTTGAATGGTGCGGGTTACCTCCAATGCTTTAGGTACCAGTACCGCAGACAGATAGGGAAATAGCGCTTTAATGGCAGCAGTTTTTTGCCATGGTTCTTGAATTTGTTGCACATAAGCCAACCCTTGAGTGGGTTGCCACAGTTTTTGATCTACGAAGGCAGCCATCAGCTCGGCTGGAATACTCTGGGCCAAACTGTTGAGCGATGTTTTGATTAAGGCATAACGGCACTGTAGAGTCATCGCGCGGCACGGATCGATATCAAATAGAGTATTTGTAAAACCCCATGCGCGGGCAACATCGGTAACAAAATTGGAACCCCGCCCTAGGGCATCACAGGCGGG
>NZ_JH976537.1:5379017-5603462 GCF_000309385.1 Nodosilinea nodulosa PCC 7104 | reverse complement strand
CGACCCCGGTCAGCCCAGCGAATGGAAACAGTACAAAGCCGTTCGAGTCAATGGTGACGGGCCGGGTATGGCGTGGTTCCAGGACAATTCGGCCTTGCTGGACTGGCTGCATCACGTAACCTTCGTCAGTTTGTTCTACTGCTTAGGGGATGGCCATGCTGGGATTTGGTCGCTGTTTGCCCAACTTGACGTGCCCCAGATCGCCGAGGAAATCTTGGATTGGTATCACTTGACTGAGAATTTGCACAAGGTCGGTGGGTCGTTGAAACGCTTGCAGGACGCTGAATCCCTATTGTGGGAGGGGCAAGTTGATAAAACGATTGCCCTATTCGCCCCGGTTAAAACAGGCCCCTCACGGCGCTTTCAGACGTATTTGCAAACCCATCGCAGTCGGATTCCCAATTATCGGTATTACCAGATGGAGGGACTGCCCATTGGCTCTGGCCCCGTTGAGTCTTGGATTAAGCAGATCGATGAACGGGTGCAGATTACCGGGGCACGATGGAAGCCTGAGCGAGTGCCCCAAATCCTGGCCCTGCGCTGCGCCTATCTCAGCGGCCGCCTTGATTTATTTTCTCCGCTCAAAGTATGACGCACTCCCATCACAGGCGTCATACCACCCATTTCTCCCGTCAGAATTTGCTTCTTGGAGCAAGGCATGCACTTCGTCCGCTAAATCAGCTTTTTCTAAATGCCAGGTTAGGTGCGCATAAATATAGCCATCATCGGGCAAAGTGTGCCATAAGCCATCCCGAGTTTGGGCGCGATAAGCTTCTAAGAGTCGGCGATGGGCGACTTCTAAAGCAATCCCTAAGCCCGCTAGCTTTCCGTCTTCCGTTGGAGTAGAGTCGCTAGTCAGAAGCTCTTGTGCTCGATCATGCATAAGATCATGCATGCGATAGCCCAATTTTTTGTCACTCTGCCGGGCACCAGAAAGCAGCAAAGCTTTAGCCCGAAAAGTTCTTAAAATAGCTCCTGCCTGTCTTGGAGAAACCTGCCACAGAGTAGCTGCCATCTTCTGGGTAATAGTGACATCTTCGGGCACAACACCGAGCCAGGCAAACTGCCCCCTCTGCTGTTCAGAGAGCTGTTGCAGACTTAAGTTAAAAGAGGCAACCAGGCTATGCTTTCGGCGTTTGGCTTCATCAATACGCTCTAGACCTGTGCGATCAAGAGATTCTAGTCGTGCAACTTCTGCCCTCAAGTCAGCTAAAATCTCAGCCCAGGTCACGCCATACTCGACCTGAGCGGCTGCAAGCTCTAATGCCAGGGGTAGATAACCAACCTCTCGGGCCAAAGCTTGAGCATTAGTTTTCTCAGGTTCACTTAACCCCTCCCCCATAGCTTGGGTCATTAGCTTCATGGATTGATTTGGGGTCATTACATCCAGGTCATAACGAGCCGCACCCGAAATTTGGGCTTCTCGGGTAGTAATCAGCACGCAGCACTCTGCACCACCAACTCGAAAATATTCAGCATCTTCAGGGTTCCAAACATCATCAACTATTAACAGTGCTTTCTTGTCGTAGAGTTGGGTTTGTAAATGGGTTGAGGCAGCTTCTTTAGTAACAGGCTTATAGTCGTAATCACCTAGGGCTTGTATCCAGTCACTTAGCAGCGGCAGTAAGTCCGGAGTTTGTCCTAGAGTGACCCAAAAAATACCATCAGGAAACTGAGCATGAACTTCGCGATCGTGGGCAATAGCCGCAGCAAGTACAGACTTGCCAATGCCCCCTAGCCCATAAATAGCGCTAACGACTAGCGTTCCAGGCTTGCTGGCACTGGTAAACAGTTCAGGGTTGGTACGTCCCACCTGAGACAATACATTTGCCTTAATTGCAGTACGATACTCAGGCCTATCAACAAAATAACTAGGCAGGGGTGGAGCCTGAAAAGGTGCACCTGCCTTCAAGGGGCTAGGGCCTGTAAAAACCTCCGTAATCGTAAAATCTGAGCTGGTTGAAGAATCTTGATCGCTGCGACTAGGTCGTCGAAAGATGACCCTGACTGCATCAGGCTGACTACTCGTTTTAATAATTGGATCTGGCAGCTTTGCTCTACGCATAGCACTGTGCATACGGCTAATGCCGCTAGCATTTAGTTCTACCTGCTGCATAATTCGAAAAACATTAGCAATCGCATGGTTGCGCTGGGTTGAAATAATATCTTCTGGGTCTTGATTAAGGTCTACTAAAGCCTTGCCAAAGCTGATAATCTCCACTCGGTCTGGGTAAACGTCAATTCGAGTAGGTTGATCAGGATAAGATTCATAGTCACGATGCACTAGGGCATTTGCCAAAGCTTCCTTAAGGGCAATTTCTGGAATTTCCAGATCATCTCTAACCTGTGTATCAATTTGTCCTGTTCGATTCAGACCTGCTCTATCTCGTAGAAAAATTATCCCCAACTCCAACAGATTTAGTAAGTTGTCAGTAATTCGCTCCGGACTAGCGTTTGCGTCACCTCTATTAGAGTTGTCATAAACACACAAAGCTAAGCTACAAGCAGCAAATTGATTAACCAACAAATTTCTAGGCGCAAAACATAGGTAAGCGCCCAGTGCTAGGTTGTTGTCATACAAAAGCCCTAGATGATGGAGGTGATCTGGCTTGGTTGCCCTAAGCAAATTTGCTTGTGTTAGGGCTGTCTTTGCCTGGGGTTGAGCTAAAAAATGCTCGATTAGCTCTTGATCTAGATCGCTTAAGGTGTGGGCGACCACAGGACGGCGATCGTAGCTAAGGTGCTCATATTCACCTAAAAATGATACTTTTTGAGATTGAGACCCCGATGTCGTCAGTGGAGTAGCTGCTGAGGTAGAAACTAATTGATCAACTTCTTGAGCTATTTCGGATAGCGCATCGACCAATGTAGCCTTTAAGACTTCAATATTTTCGACCCTATATGTTCTTGCCTTAGAAGCGTTAGATTCTACGTAGGCCTTGAGTTCGGTTTGTTTTGGAATTAGCGGACCCTGCTCTAAAATAAAGTTCATAGCAGGACTGACCGCAGTATCTTCTGGCAAAATAAACGCGATAAGGCTTTTCCCGCTATCTATGGCCTCTTTTATCTCAAACTCTGTTTGGCTAACATCTTCGGATTCGTAAATCTGCCCGTAAAAATTACCTAACAGAGCAACATATACTCCACACTCATTGACAGCATCTGCACAAACTTTTGGCGTCGGATCGCTCGCATAGCAGATATCTTGCCTATCAAGAGATATCCACCTTGGTGAGCAAGAGCTTTCAATGCACCGCTTTGCAGCTAAACGATACTCGTCAAGGGTAGGATCGCCTGCATCCCCGATGAAAACCACATCGGGGGTGATCGGTGGCCTAAAACAACGGTTCCGAAATAACACTATTTGGTCAGCATCGCGAACAGTGCTGCGCTGCGGCTCTAAAAAACCAGCTTCTACTACTTTTTCCTTAACGTGCTGAAAAAGCTCCTCTAAATTAATCTCAGGTCGTTGGTTATCAATTCCGTTTTGAATTGCTTCAATCAGCTTCCCAGAAAAGGCCGTGTATCTTTCTCCTTCTGGAGCATCGGCTTGTTCATTACCGGGTACTGAAGCAATGATGTAGGCACCTTTGATGTCAATACGTTCTTTAATGTAGCTCGTGTTGTCAGACATCTTGGGCAAGGCCCGACCACTAAAGCAGCTATCAATAATTACTATTTTCTTCGTGGCGGGCGATCGCTCAATGGCTTCTTTAA
This sequence comes from Nodosilinea nodulosa PCC 7104, assembly GCF_000309385.1. Classification (GTDB taxonomy): domain Bacteria; phylum Cyanobacteriota; class Cyanobacteriia; order Phormidesmidales; family Phormidesmidaceae; genus Nodosilinea; species Nodosilinea nodulosa. The sequence continues at coordinate 5,599,745 of NZ_JH976537.1, read as the reverse complement.
CAGTTTCAAACGGCAGAGCATTAAAGTTTGAGTTGTCTTGGGTTGTATCGCCGACCGCTAGTAAGAGCTTGGTTGTAGCACTTCCTCTACCAATGAGACCATGACCAGAGTAATAAACAATCAGCGTATCTGTAGCCCCCTTTGAGGCTTGGGCAAGTTGGTCGCCAACCTTAGAGGCATTGGCCTCATCTAAAATCACCGTGATATTTGATTGAGGAACCCCAAGAATCTGGTAGTCACAAAGTAATTTAGCTAAATCTAGAACGTTATTGACAACTCCCGGCAACGGGCACAAACTATTATCTTTAGGAAACTGACTCGCCCCAATTAAGATAGCCTGGGTTTCTTCTGGAATGATGGACAGCATCAATCACCAGCCTCCAAAGCTTTCACCTTTTGCAAAACCTGATCAACAAACAGGTTCATTTCAGGCAAGTTTTCTGCGCTAACCTCTACGAAAGAGTTTTCAGCGACCTGCACCTTCATCGTCACTTTAGGCCGGGTAGCCTGTATCCAGACGTGGATTGCTTTGACTAGCTCAATTACCGCCTGAGATGCCAAAACAACCGAAAGTACTGTGATGGGGTCAATGCCCATCTTTCCAGTCTCAGCCTCGCCTGTTTCTGGTTCAACCTGCTTCAACCCTGATATGTGCTCTTGCTGAATCCAATCTTGTAGAGAGAGCAAGGTCTCTTCTGTAGCGTCTTGGCCTTGAAGTTCTAGCTCTAGATTGATGTCTGTCATAAAATCCGGCCCGATTAACCAAAGGTTTTGTTAATTCTATATTCAGTGCCCGACTATTCCTTTAAAGGGATTCTAAAATTTCTTCTCATCTTCAAGAGATCTTTTGAGTGCTTTGAGCATTCAAAGGGCTTATGTATATGTAGAGGTTAGTCTACTCGCCGACAAACATTGCCAAAGATGACCCACCAGGGTCATAGGTTCTTTAGGTTCCCCTACACAGAGCATGCCTCTAAAGAGGACGGGTGCCTGGGGCTTGACCAAGATCCTGGCTAAAGGGCGAAGGCACTCGTCCCTGGCGAAACATCCCCTACATCAGGGGTCCGGTGCCTTTGATGCTGAATAAGTAACTATTATCGCCTAAAAGGCACCGGACCCCTTTGACAGAAACCTCACTTAGTGTTTCCAATCAATTGACTTCATTCACGTCTTGCAAAATCTGACGATACAGCTCAGGATGAACCCAAAACTTAGCCTGGCTCATCAGGTCATCTAAAACAGGCTTCAACTCAGCAATCAGCCTGTCCTGTTTTGCTGCCACTAGCACCCCCAGCAGCCCAGTCACCTTGAGGCTAAACCGTTGGGCGAATGGCACTGACATAAGAGAGCAGAAAAGGCTTCAAGCGCTTGATCTGTAAAGATCGAAGCGTCGAAACCCAAAACCATGTCTCTATGATGCCGAATCGTGCGGATGTCCTCAAGGAGAAATACCAAAACAGTATCGGTCTACCCTTTGCCAAGGTTCTACCGGAAGCCGAAGTCCAGGCTGTAGTGGACGAACAAGGCATCGCCTATCGCCAAGTGCTCTACACCCCAATGGTAGTGCTGTGGAGTTGGATCTCCCAAGTTCTTGATGTCGATGGCAGTCTCAGCCATGCGGTCAAGCGGGTGGTGGCCTGGATGAGCCTGGCGGGCTTAGAGCCGCCGTCAGCCGATACCGGGGGGTACAGTAAAGCGCGTAAGCGCCTGAGCGAGTCCATTTTCCCACCCCTACTAAAGCGAGTGACGAGGGCGTTACAACGGAAAGTATCCCCGGAACAACGGTGGTGTGGTCGCCGAGTCAAGGCCTTTGATGCCACGACGGTCTTGATGAGTGATACCAAGGCCAATCAAGCGGCGTATCCCCAACACAGCAATCAGAAGACGGGCTGTGGCTTTCCGCTGTTGAAGCTTCAGGTGTGGTTTTGCGTGACTACGGGAGCGGTCTTGGAGGTAGCGATGGCTCCTTTTCGGGTGAGTGAGTGGCGCTTAGCCCGCCAACTTTACCAGACCCTGCGCCCAGAGGATGTGGTGGTGGCCGATTCGGCCTATGGCACCTATGTGGATCTGGCCTGGGTCGCGCTGACGGGAGCCGATGCCGTTTTTCGCAAGCACCATCAGCGCCGCTGCGATTTCAGGCGTGGCAAAAAGCTTGGGATTGGCGACCACATTGTCCGGTGGCAACGCCCCAAGCAATGCCCCGACGCCCTCTCGCCTGAGGAGTTTGAAGCCTTACCCGAGTCGATTGAGGTACGCGAAGTCTTTCTCTCCATTCAGACGCCTGGGTTTCGACCGACCAACATCGTAGTGGTGACCACCCTGATGGACGCCAAGCGGTATCGCAAAGCTAAATTGGCCGAACTCTATCACCTCCGCTGGCAGGCCACCGAAGTCAATCTCAGGCATCTCAAGACCACCTTAGCTATGGAGATGATTGCCGCCAAAACGCCCGCTATGGTGACCAAAAGCATTTGGGTTCATCTGTTGACCTACAATCTGCTGCGAACCCTCATGTGGGAGGCGACTGCCGACTCTGAGGTCGACGCGTTACGGCTCTCCCTTCAGGGCACTCGGCAACAATTTAATCACTTCCGACCCGAGTTTCTCCATCTCGCTCCATCCCAGCAACAGCGAGGCTACCAGGCCTTGTTAAGCGCTGTGCAAGAGCTGATTGTTCCCTTTCGCCCCAACCGTTCAGAACCCCGAGTCGTCAAACGTCGTCCCAAACCGTTCCCGAGAATGCAGGAACCCCGCTCAGTCCTGAAAGCTAAGCTGGTAGCTTGATAGGGCTTACGTCAGTGACATTCAACCGTTGGGCCACCTGCCGCCCCAAACGCTCATCCATCAAAAGACGATCAGCCTTTAGTTCGATCGCTAGGGCAATGGCCTCCGCTTCGCCTGGGTCAAGCTCACCTTTTAGACGTTCCACCAGAGCTTGATCACCCACGGGTCGAATAACAATCCATTCGGTATCAACCAGCCAAGACGTATCGATGCCGAAGGATTCTAACGCCCTGATTTCTGCATATACGCTTTCAGGAATCACCACGCTGCCGTAAAGCTCTTGCAGCAGGGGCAGTTGCCCGATTCTCAGCAGATTACTGATAGGCGATGTATCGCTGATGATGATCATCGCCAGTTATTGTCGCGCAGACTGGCAATATCAGCCTGGTAATCGGCTAGGTCGTAGTGAAGGCTAATGCCGCGATCGTACAGCAGTCCTTGAAAGGCCATTTGATTCATCCCGGCGAGTTGGCTAGCCGTACCGAGGGTAACTAGCTCTTGCTGAAAGAGCGCTACAGCTACCTCTTGCAGCCAGTCCACCTGCGAGAAGGTGTGGCTTTCTGCCAGGCGATCGGGAATATCCAGGGTGATTTTCATGGTTTAGATTTTACTCACAGGTCACCGTGAGAAAGCTCGGATCATATCTACAGTGTGACATGGGAACTAGGAGTCTAAAGGCTTCTGGATTCTCTGCAAGAGCCCAGAAGCCCGGTTTGTGGCTAGCCCAGCTGTCGATACCGCAGCAGGTAGCTAAACACCTCGCCCTGCTCTGGGGTGATTACAATTCCCGACTCGGGGATGGTGATCAGCTGGCTCCAGGTGGCCTGGTCCGCATAGTTCAGCCTATGCAGCTGGTGGAGCGTCGATCGCACTCCCTCCGTTGAACCAATCACCAGATGCCGCAACCGCTCTCGCCCCGGCTGCGGCCTGGGATTTGCAAGCGGCAAGGGGTCTAGAAGCCCGGTTTTTTGAAAAAACCGGGCTTCTGGCTGAGTAAAACACAACATAATTCAGGGATTCCTTTTTTAACGATGGGTAAGGAATCCCAAAAACTTGGCCGCCCCAGACATGTGCAGTTCAGGGCGGCCAGGTAAAATCACCTTAGCCTCCGAGACTGGTTGGTCAGTCGACGGGGTTAGCCGCTGGTTGGTGCTCTAACACCTTCCAGTGGCGCTTGACCAAATTTTTGGGAAGCAAAGCTGCACGCACACAGCCTTAGCACAGTAATTTAACCGATCGCGATCGCCTAGACAAGTCAAAATTGTTACGGTCCAAGAAATCGAGTGTTTGGATTGGGCTTTTCCCCACGACTTGAGGGTCTGCCCCAGGCAATCCGGTTTGTTTGGGTGTCATCCTCAACACGGCGGGTGCAACAGCGGCAGATTAGCTCAAAATGCTGGAGCTATTGCAGGTCACAACACCATATCGCGCTGCCCCACCGTCGGTGCATCGCCCCACAGCGTTCCTGTTATCTTTCAACCCTCTGGTGTTATCTCTCAATGCTTTGCTGTTATCGCGCAATGTTTTAAGTTGTGGCAGCACACCGTTGCTGCCATCGCCCAATGCTTTAGATCACTGCGGCACACCTTTAGTGCGATCGCGCCGCCCGCCAGGCCGAGTGGGACTTTCACAACTCGGTACTGGCGATGAAAGAAGCCGTTCGCGCCCAGTTTGGCCCCGACAGCAACGCCACCCAGTCCGTCGGCTACAAGAAAAAGTCTGAATACAAGCGCCCCAGCCGCCGCAGCGCCTAGCGGCAATCGTTGTCTGAGAGCACCTTCCAAGACCTGCGGACTTAACCCAAGGGTCTTTTTTCTTTGCTATATCCAGTTGCACCGCCGCCTAACTCTAGGGCAATACATCATCAACGGCTACCTCTCGACCAGTCCGCTCCAAGGGCGTGGCTTAGATATATCGCTAACCACCATGGGCTTTTGCTGGCGGATGTAGTAGCCGCTGCCAAACACTGACTGAAGCGCTGCATCCACCAGATCAATGGCGGCGGCGTGGGGGCTTTTCATCGCGGCAATATCGATCACCTGCCCTTCGACCAGCTCTACCCGTCGCCCCTCAAAGAAGCCAAGCTCAGCCATGCGATGGTACTCCTTACGAGTCCATACATGCACCTGAGGTTGCGTGATAGATACCATACCGGGCAGCTCCTTACGAGGCTGGTTGGTTTGAGGGCGGGGCAGGGGCGCGATCGCCTCAAAGTGCCCAATGCAAATTCTGTCTAAATTCAGGTTAACGCCAGCCCAGCGGAAGATGGAATGGGTTGAGTAGCGTACATCTCTATGAAATTGCGCGAATATCTGACCGGGTGGGCTTCGCGATCGCCAAACATCGGTCAAAATAGAAATTCGGATCAGGTTGATAACTCAACCTAAACGTCACGCTCAGACAAAGTTGATTCTTCCTGTGCTGAACGACTGCGCTGGCGAAGATCCTCTAGGTGGTGCATTAGCGCAGCAATGTACCCTACGGTTGACCACCCGCTTACCCATACACCCACCCACCCATCCACCCTTTCCCCCGTCCCATGGCAAAGCCCCCCACCTTAACCGCAATGACCGGCGCGCAGATTCGCCAGACGTTTCTGGACTTTTACGCGGCGCGGGGCCACGCCATTAAACCGAGCGCGTCCCTGGTGCCCGAGGACCCCACGGTGCTGCTGACGATCGCGGGAATGCTCCAGTTCAAGCCGGTTTTTCTCGGTCAGCGTCAGTCAGATGTGGACCGCGCCACCACCTCGCAAAAGTGCATTCGCACCAACGACATCGAGAACGTGGGCCGCACGGCGCGCCACCACACCTTCTTTGAGATGCTGGGCAACTTTAGCTTTGGCGACTATTTCAAAGAGCAGGCGATCGCCTGGGCCTGGGAGCTGTCTACCGAGGTGTTCAAACTGCCCGCCGATCGCCTGGTGGTGAGCGTCTTTCGCGAAGACGACGATGCCTTTGCTATCTGGCGCGACCAGATTGGCATCCCGGCCCACCGCATTCAGCGCATGGATGAGGCCGACAACTTCTGGGCCTCTGGCCCCACCGGCCCCTGCGGCCCCTGCTCCGAGATCTACTATGACTTTCACCCCGAGCTGGGCGACGACAATATAGACCTGGAGGACGACTCGCGCTTCATCGAGTTCTACAACCTGGTGTTTATGCAGTACAACCGGGATGCCGAGGGCAACCTGACGCCGCTGCAAAAGCAGAACATCGACACCGGCCTGGGCCTGGAGCGCATGGCCCAGATTTTGCAGCAGGTGCCCAACAACTACGAAACCGACCTGATCTTTCCGATTATTAAGACGGCGGCGGATCTGGCCGGGCTCGACTACGGCAAAGCCGACGAGAAGACCAAGGTTTCCCTCAAAGTGATTGGCGACCACGTGCGGGCCGTCGTCCACATGATTGCCGACGGCATTACCGCTTCCAACGTCGGGCGGGGCTACATTCTGCGGCGGCTGATTCGGCGGGTGGTGCGCCACGGGCGGCTGATCGGCATCGAGGGGGCGTTCATTAGCAAAGTGGCCGAGACGGCGATTCAGCTGGCGGAGGAACCCTTCCCCAACACGCGCCAGCGCGAGACTCAGATCAAAGCCGAGCTGGACCGCGAGGAGGCCCGCTTTCTGGAAACCCTGGAGCGGGGCGAAAAGCTGCTGGCCGAGCTGCTCCAGCGCGAGAGCCAGTCGAACACCAGGCAAATCGCCGGTACCGACGCCTTCGTGCTCTACGACACCTACGGCTTTCCGCTGGAGCTCACCCAGGAGGTGGCCGAAGAACAGGGGCTCACCGTCGATGTGGCCGGGTTTGAAACGGCGATGGAAGAGCAGCGCCAGCGCTCCAAAGACGCCCACGAAACCATTGACCTGACGGTGCAGGGCAGCCTGGACAGCCTGGCGGAACACATTCACTCGACGGAGTTTTTGGGCTACAAAGACACCAGCAGCATCAGCACCGTGGAGGCCCTGCTGGTCGGTGGCGAGTCGGTGAAGAGCATTGAGGCAGGACAAGAAGCCCAGGTGGTGCTGAACCAGACGCCGTTCTACGCCGAGTCGGGCGGTCAGGTGGGCGATCGCGGCTACCTATCCGGCGAAAATGTCGTGATTCGGGTGCACGACGTCAAAAAAGACGGCGATTTCTTTGTCCACTTCGGCAAGGTCGAGCGGGGTTCGCTGGCGGTGGGCGATCGCGTCACCGCCCAGATCGATCGCGCCTGCCGCCGCCGCGCCCAGGCTAACCACACCGCCACCCACCTGCTCCAGGCGGCGCTGAAAAAGCTGGTGGACCCCGATATTTCCCAGGCTGGTTCCCTGGTCGCCTTCGATCGCCTGCGGTTCGACTTCAACTGCCCCCGCCCCCTCACCGCCAGCGAAGTGCAGCAGGTAGAAGAGCAGGTCAACACCTGGATTGCCGAGGGCCACCAGGCGGACGTGGAGGTGATGCCCATAGACGAGGCCAAGGCCAAGGGGGCAACGGCCATGTTTGGCGAAAAGTACGGCGCCGAGGTGCGGGTAATCGACTTTCCCGGCGTGTCCATGGAGCTGTGCGGCGGCACCCACGTCAGCAACACCGCCGAGATTGGCCTGTTCAAAATCATCTCTGAGGCCGGGGTCGCTTCAGGGGTGCGCCGGATTGAGGCGGTGGCTGGCCCCGCCGTGCTGGAGTATTTGAACGTGCGGGATGCGGTGGTGCGGGACTTGAGCGATCGATTCAAGGCCAAGCCAGAGGAGCTAACGGAGCGCGTCACCACCCTGCAAACCGACCTGAAAGCTGCCCAGAAGGAACTCGACGGCCTGAAGTCTGAATTGGCGGTGCTCAAGTCTGATCAGCTGCTGGCCAGTGCGGAAGCCGTTGGCTCCCTCAAGATCATTGTGGCCGAGCTGGAAGGGGTCAGCGCCGAAGCACTCAAGACCGCCGCCGAGCGTCTGTTGCAAAAGCTGGGGGCCGGGGCCGTGGTGCTGGGGTCGGTGCCCGAACCAGACAAGGTGAGCCTGGTGGCAGCCTTCAGCCCCGAGGTGATCGCCCAAAAGCTACAAGCCGGCAAGTTCATCGGCGGCATCGCCAAGATCACGGGCGGCGGCGGCGGCGGGCGGCCCAACCTAGCCCAGGCGGGCGGTCGCGATGCAGCCAAACTGCCCGAGGCGCTAGAGAGTGCAAAGGCGCAGCTGCTAGAGACCTTGAGATAGGGCAGGTTGGCTTAACACTGGCAATCCAGCCTGCTTTAACTCAGGGGCAAAAATAATTTCGAAGGCTAATTGACTGGCAAAAGTTCTGATGTAGGTTGGTGTTGAGCGAAGCGAAACCCAACACCAGTAACGGGTTTGTTAGGTTTCGCTAACGCTATCCCAACCTACGGCAGCATAAGGGCTTCAAGGGTTTTGTCAGTCAACTGGCGTCGAAGGTTTGACGGTTGCCCTTGATTGCATCCCAACTTGGCAGTTTCTCACTGAGAAGACTTGGCCAGCAAACTGACAGGTGGCTTACTATTGTCTACTATCGCTTCAATGATCTGGGACAGCGGTCGCAACACCAGGATACTACTATGAGCAAAAACAACGGTAAAGCTGATTCTGTAGCCAATAGTTCCGCAGATCCTAGTGGTGAGAAAAGTCACAGGAAAAAGCACAAACAGGGAAAGGCAAAAGCCAAACCAGAGGCTAAGGCAAAGAAGCTAAAAAAAGAGCGTTCTACGCTTTTAGAACCGCCTGTCTTTCACTACCTATCTGAGGCGGAAGGCAGCTCAAAGCTGCCTTCCAAATTCTACGAGAAAGAGCTGGCCCGCTTGCAGGTAGAGCTGGTCAAAATGCAGTACTGGGTGAAGCATACCGGCACCCGCATTGTGATTTTGTTTGAGGGTCGCGATGCGGCGGGCAAGGGCGGCACCATCAAGCGCATTACCGAGCCGCTCAACCCGCGCGGCTGTCGGGTGGTGGCTCTGGGAACGCCGAGCGATCGCGAAAAGACCGAGTGGTACTTTCAGCGCTACGTGGCCCACCTGCCCGCCGCTGGCGAAATCGTCTGCTTCGACCGCAGCTGGTACAACCGGGCCGGGGTAGAGCACGTCATGGGCTTTTGCACCGACGGGCAGTACGACGAGTTTATGCACACCTGCCCCGAGTTTGAGCGCATGCTGGTGCGCTCCGGAATTATTCTGCTGAAGTACTGGTTTTCGGTCAGCGATGAGGAGCAGGAGCGGCGGTTTCAGTCGCGCATTACCGACCCGGCCCGCCGCTGGAAGCTCAGCCCCATGGATCTGGAGTCGCGCGATCGCTGGGTGGAGTATTCCCAGGCCAAAGACACCATGTTTGCCCACACCAACATTCCCGAAGCCCCCTGGTTTACGGTGGTGGCCGACGACAAAAAGCGGGCGCGACTCAACTGCATCAGCCACATTCTCAGCAAGATCGACTACGTGGACATGACCCCCGACCCGCTGGAGCTGCCGCCCCGCCGCAGTGCCCCGGTCGACTACGTGCGATCGCCCATCAACGAGCAGTTTTTTGTGCCCCAGCGCTACTGAGCCGCCAGGGCTAACCTACAGCTCGCTGATCAGCCCCTTGATGTCGGGCACCTCAAAGAAAGCGCTGGTAGACTCAATCAGCTTGTCGCCCCAGAGATTGGTGCGCAAAAAGTCGAGGTCGGCGTAGCGGCTGTCCTGCTCCAGGGCTTCGGTGCCCAGGCGCACCGCCTCCTGGCAGGCCGAGGTGCTGGCCCTGACCACGGGCACGGCGCAGTTTTCTTGGGTGTAGAGGGCCACCGCCATCGCCAGCTTTGGCTCTGGTTCGTTGGCGGCCAGCTCCAGGCTAGACTTCCAGTACTCCACCGCCTTTTGAGAGTCGCCCTGCTCATAGAGCACCAGGCCAATATTGTTGACCGAGGGCCAAAACTCCGGCTCCGCCGCCACCGACTGCTCAAAGCTGGCGATCGCCTGGGGGTACTGGTCGAGCTTGAAGTAGGCATTGCCCAGGTCAAACAGGGCGCTGGGATTGCCGGGTTCAATCTTTAGCCCCTGCTCCAGGTAGCTGGAGGCGCGCTGGGGATCGTCCTGCTGCAGGTAGGCAGACCCCAGGGCAAACAGCACCCGCGCGTTGTCTGGCAGCAGGGTGCGAGCGCGATCGAGCAGGGGCAGCGCCTTGTCAACCTCTTCGTTTTGCAGGTAGAGGCCGCCCAGCAGGGCCAGCACCTGGCCATCGTTGGGGGCGAGCTGAGCGGCGAGCTGAGCCAGGGCCAAGGCCCGACCAAACTGCTGGTACTCAGCCATCTGCTGGGCTTCATTCGCCAAAAACAGCCCCTGTTCGGTCATCAGGCCGTAGTCGAGGGGCAGCACGTAGGGGGTGAGCGCCTGGGCTCTGGCCGGAAGGGCGGAGCTTAGCATTCCGCAAAGGGTCAGCAGGGGCAGGAGAGAGAGGCGTTTTAGCACAGCAAAATTCGTGGGTAACAGGTATCAAATATATAGAGTGTACGTCGGTTACGGGCGGCCAAAACTAGCGGGGGTAATTTTGCTGGGCCGCCTGGGCATTGCGCCGCCACATGGCGGGTTTAATCCGCCGCAGGGCCGATGCCGGAAACCGATGATTCCACTCGGCTTCTGATAGCGTAGCTAAATCAGCTAGCTTTGGGGCCAGATTTTCTGGGTAGGGCTGAAAGTCATCGACGGTAGTGGGTTGGGCAAAGCGCTGGTTCCAGGGGCAAACATCCTGGCAGATGTCGCAGCCCGCCACCCAGTTTTGCAGGTGCGGCGCGATCGCAGGGGGCAGCGTTTCGGCCCGGTTTTCGATCGTGTGGTAGGCAATGCAGCGGTTGGCATCGACCACGTAGGGCTGGGTAATGGCCCCGGTGGGGCAGGCCTCGAGGCAGCGGGTGCAGGTGCCGCAGTGGGCGGTGTGGGGCGAGTTGGGGGTCAGGGCCAGGGTGGTGATCAGCTCGCCCAAAAATACCCAGGAGCCGTACTGGCGGGTGATCAGGTTGCCGTTTTTGGCCACCCAGCCCAGGCCCGCCTGCTCGGCCCAGGCCTTGTCCTGCACGGGGCCGGTGTCGGCGTAGTAGCGCACCGCGCCGTGGCCAGCATCGGTAATCCAGCCCGCCAGGGCCTTGAGGCGTCTGTGCAAAATGCGGTGGTAGTCGCGGCCCCAGGCGTAGCGCGAAATTTTGCCGTGGTGGGGCTCCTTGGAATGGGCGTGGGGGGTGTAGTAGTTGAGGGCGACACAGATTAGCGATCGCGCCCCCGGCAGCACCCGCCGCACATCCTGGCGTTTGGGGTTGGCCATCCAGTCCATATCGGCCTGATAGCCCTGGCTCAGCCAGGTTTGCAGGTGCCCGACCGCCGCTGACTCAGGGCCATCGGGAGCATCCTCGATCGCCGCAATACCGACCAGATCGAAGCCCAGGGCCAGGGCGCGATCGATGACGGCCTGGCGATCGGGCGACCCAGCAAATTCTGCCATATGTACCCCCTGACACTGGTAATGTAGTCGCTTAAAGCGGTTCCAATCCGTCCTACCCTAGCCTGGTTCGATTAGGTTGCGAATCAAGAACTCTACTTGACATCGCCCGCATCTACGCATAGTTTGTACCATGCTGCGACTAGCGCTGTAGTTAGCGTCTGACACTGGTGCTACCCCCTACATCTGCTACTCTCGGCCCAATTTCTACCCGGCAAGGGCGTCTATGTTTAAGCTGTTGACTAAGTTTGACTACCTGCTGCGCGAAACCTTCCTGGGCCTGCGGCGCGGCGGCTGGATGAATTGGGCGGCCATTAGCACCATTACCGTGCTGCTGTTTTTGTTTGGCATTAGCCTGCAATCGACCTGGCAGCTGGAGCGGTTGCTCAACCAGTTTGGCAGCCAGCTAGAGGTGTCAGCCTATCTGCAGAGCGGCTTTCAGGCCAGCGATCTCAAGCCGGTGGTGGAGGCCTTCCCCAACGTGGTGACGGTGACCCCCGTCACCAAAGAGTCGGCCTGGGCCGACCTGGTCGATCAGCTGGGCCTGTCGGATATTGCCGGGGCCACCGACCAGCTCAAGGGCAACCCCCTGGTCGACGAGCTAAAAGTCAAGGCCAAAGACTCGGAGGCGGTACCGGCGATCGCGGCTCAGCTGCAAAGCCTCGACGGCGTTGACGAAGTGCGCTACGTCGACGAAGCCGTCACCCGCCTGGCCCAGCTCAACAATGGTCTCAAGTGGGCGAGCCTGTTCGTCATTACGGTGCTCACCCTGACCGCCACCGCCGTTATCACCACCACCATTCGCCTGATTGTGCTGGCCCGCCGCCGCGAAATCGAGGTCATGCAGCTGGTCGGAGCCACCCGCATCTGGATCTACCTGCCGTTTATTTTGCAGGGGGCCGCCTTCGGCCTGGCCGGGGCCGCCGTAGCCTGGGGGCTGCTGTTCGCCATTCAGCGCTTCCTGACCGAGCTAGCCGCCCAGCAGGCCGATTTTATTCAGTTTGTGGCCCAGGGGCTAAGGCTCACTCCCCAGCAAATCATCCTGCTGCCTGCCGCCATGCTGGGGCTGGGCATGCTGGTGGGGCTAATCGGCAGTCTGCTGGCGGTGCGCAAGTTTTCGCTGCGCTAGCGGGGCTGTCACCAACCAGCGGCAGAGGGCCTACACCAACCGTTGCGGCCCCTGGCCTGGCTTTTGGGTCGGGCGTGGCAAGGCTTGGGCCAGAGGGGTTTTGGCTGGAATTGATCACCCGCCCCAGCAAAGTTTTAGAAAAGTGTTAGAGTTTGCCCAAATTGGCCATAATAGCTACGGAGCAACGGGCGGCCTGCCCACCGTCAGCGAGGCATCAGAATGAGTACAGTGCTAATTGTCGACGACAGCTCAACCCTCCGAGAAATGATCGCCGGGCTGCTGCTCAAAGCTGGCCTGACGGTGGTAGAAGCCAAGGATGGCGTCGAGGCCCAGGACATGATTCAGGCCACCCCCCCCGACCTGGTGGTGCTCGACATCGTCATGCCCAATATGAACGGCTACGAGCTTTGCCGGTGGATTAAAAACGGCGCCGCCACCCAAAATATTCCCGTCATTATCTGCTCCAGCAAGGCCGAAGAATTCGATCGCTACTGGGGCATGAAGCAGGGGGCCGACGCCTACATCACCAAGCCCTTTCGCCCCGCCGATATGATCAGCACCGTCAAGCAATTGCTGCGCTAGTGGACTGCGGTGCAGGTTTATTGGCGATACCGATTGCCGATTGTAGGGGGCAGGGGGGCCAGGGAGCTAGGGGAGTTGGCAGGGTGGCTTGGATGGTCGCCTAGGGATCCTGGGGCCGCCAGCGTTTCTCCTAGTACTCGAAGGCTGAAATATGCCGACTATTCCAGCTCGCTTGGCTCCCCTGCCCCCCTTGCTCCTTCGCGATTGACAATAGTTGCCACACTTGTGCCGCAGTCTACTGGGCATCCTCTAGCGATATTTCCTCCTCCAGGTTTTCCTTTAGCGCATCCAGCACCGCCAGGGGATCGGTGGAAATTTGCATCATGGCGGCCTCGTGGTCGTAGCGCTGAGCGATGTCGGGCAGGTCTTCCCGCAGCTCCTCTAGGAGGGAAATAATTTTGGCGATTTTCTTTTCCGAGAGCAAGTTGAGCTGAAGCATCAGCTGGGTGCGCTGTTCGGCAAAGCTTTCCTGCCGGTTTTGGCGAATTAGCACCCCGGTTGAAATCAGCAGCGCCGCCGCATCCAGCCCCTGGCCCGCCCAGCTAAAGGTGGGTAGATCGAAGGGCAGCAGGCTGGTGTGGTTGAGGGCATCGCCCCCCAGCCAAAGGCCCAGGCCCCCCAGCAGCAGATACAGAAAAATCGGGCGGCTAAACCAGGCGGCCACTGCCTCCAAAATTTGCTCGGCGGCGGAGGCCTCTTCGGCCTCCTGGCGGTGGATGGCGATGATCGCGTCAATATTTTCGGCAATGGGGTCGGGCAGGGGGGCGGTCAAGATGCGCCGCCGGGAGCGACGCCCAAGCCAAGGCTTTGACGATTTGGCGGCAGCTGGCTCGGAAGAGGTGGCCATGGGAAACGGGGTAAACGGTAGGGGCAGCAACCCGCCGGGATTTGCCCTCAGGAGGGCAGGGCGATCGCTTGGGGAATTGGCCGGGTTGGCACCGAAATGCTCGCCACGGCTGCAGCTAGATGCTGTAAGCCCCTGGGCAATCTCCGCCGGGGTGGATGTATTTTATCAGGGGCCGTGGGGGAGAAGGGGAGGGACCGGGGAGAGGTTTTTTGCCGATCGGGTGAATCTGGATATGCTGTTCAATCCACCTTGCAGTACCATTCCGTAGATTGGAGCGTTGACGTAGCCTCTCAAAACCAAGCCCCGTAGCGTTTGCCCTGGCCCGTTGGGGCCGGGCAGCATCGAGTAAGCCGGTTACGACAAGCTTTGCCCCCCATCCTAAGGAGGACTTTTGATTGGCTACCCCAATTGTGTTGGCGGTGTTTAACGGCAAGGGAGGGGTCGGTAAAACCACCACCGCCGTTAATTTGGCCGCGGTGTTTGCGGAGACGCGATCGGTGCTGCTGGTGGATGCCGATCCCCAGGAGTCGGCGCTGTGGTGGACAAACCGCAGCCCGGTGGCGCTTGGGTTTGAGGTCAAGCAGGAAACGAATCCCGCCCGGCTGGGGCGACTTAAACAGGAGCACACCCACGACCTGATTGTGGTCGATACCCCGCCCGCCCTCGGCTCCGCTATCCTCGCCGCCGTGATTCCATCGGCGAGCTACTTGCTTTTGCCCACTCCGCCCGCACCGATGGACCTGGCCGTTTTGATTACTACAGTCAATGAAGCGGTAGCGCCCAGCGGGGTATCCCATCGAGTATTGTTGACGAAGGTGGATTCCCGCAGCGTCGGCGAAGCCATTGAAGCCCAGAACACTCTGCTGGAGCTGAAGATTCCCGCCTGTAAGGCGTTTATCCGCGCCTATAAAGCCCACGAGCGGGCTGCCTTGGAAGGCCTGCCGGTGCTTCAGTGGCGCGGCCCCAACAGCCAGGAGGCCCGTTCTGACTACTGCCGAGTTGCCGAAGAACTACAGCGAGACTGGACCCAGCCATGACTAAAAAACGCCTCTCTGACATGCTTAAAGAAGAAGTGAACAAGGCTGACGCTCCAGACCCTGCGGCCACCCCCGCCGAGGCCGAAGCTGCCCCAAAGCCCGCGACCACCCGGCGGGCCTCGTCGTCGCGGCGCACCGCAACTAGCCGCCAAAAGCCAGCCGCCAAGGCCAGTAGTCGCCCCAAGGCAACCACCCCTAAATCAGCGGTGGATGCAGCCGTAGAGTCAGATGCTGTCAAGTCAGAGGCCAAGTCGAAATCTAAGCCGGTGCCCGAGCCTATCGCCGGGGCCGAGGCGATCGCGGCTGAGCCAACCCCCCAGGACGATCTGGCCCAGCGCCTGAGCGCCCTGGAAACAGACCTGGCGACCACCAAAAAGGACAAAGCCCAGCTAGAGAAGACCGTTGCCGGGCTGCAAAAAGATTTAGAAACTCAGCAGAGCAGGCTGTTTGAGCTAAAAGACAGTCTGGCCCAGGCCGAAGCCGCCACCCAGGCCAAGGCCGATGCCCTAGCCAAAACCCAGGCGGAGCTGGAGGAAGCCAAAAAGACGATTCTCAAGCTCACCGAAGCGCCGCCCCCGCCCCCCAGCCGCATCTCGGGGGTCGACATTTTGCCCCGGCGGCCGGTGGAGGCCAAGCCCAACCGACCGGCTTACCACCGGGGCGTGCCCGACTACGCCATTCAAAAAGGGCAGCCCAACCCGATGCTGACCGATGCCGACATCGGCTGGGTTGACTAGGCGAGCCTGCCGCTAGGGGTCGTCATCAATTAGCGGCAGACGGCCTAAACACCAACCATTGCGGCCCCTAGGGGGTGTAGTCGAACAGAGCGTCTAGATAAATGCGGTTGACATCGCGCTCACATCGGCCGTTCTGCATTAAAAACAGGGACAGGGCCGCACAGAAAACGCGGTGCTGGCTCCAGGCGGGGTTGCCGTTGAGGTAGACCTGGAGCGCCTCGTAGAGTTCCTCGGGTACTTCAGCCATGAGGCTAACTTTAGGGGTGGTCGCGTTGGGGGTCATGGGCAATGCCTTAGTGGGGGGATGCGAACTCGTTACGGGCGCCAAACACCTATCCGCCGGGGCGGGGACAGGGCTGCCTGGAGCTTGATCTACTGGGAGTCTGATGGGGTCTGCAAGGGCAGCCTCGGCCAATTCTGGCCGCAGTGAACCGGGCCGGAGAGGTACTAACTCTGGCCTGCTGCTGGTGGATAGCTGTTCAAATTCAATCGGGGAACGACTCGGGCCAACCAATCCTCTCCCCAGGGGTAGGGACTCCCCAGACCACGACAAAAACTGACCCAGGGCCGGGTCTTGCCAACCGTGGAGGGTTTGGCTGTGCCAGTCGCATCATTCTGCCGAACTGTCCGGGTACTGTCAATCTTGCGCTAGAACGGCACTTACGCTAATGACACAAGGGCAGTCACGAGGGCGTGCGGGTTCCAGCGATTTTCGCCCCAGTCCGGCAGCGGTTTAGACAAATCATAGGATGGGCCAGGCAGGCCGTGCGGTTTTCCCCAGGTGCGCCTCAGCTCGCAAGCCAGCGTCAAAGCCTGGGGAAAATCTGGGGAAAACTTGGACATGCCTGGGGAAAACCTGGGGAAAACCTGTCCGAAATATTTCTTTTTGTAACATTTTTGGCGGTGTCGCCTTGACGCTCTGCCACAGGGCTGCTCTAGGGCATGATTCCGTTGCTGGGGCGCAGAGTCTGGTTAATGTTTTGTATCGATCGCGTCGTCTGTGGCGCCGTCCAGGGCTAGGGGCACGGGCGGTACCGGGGGCCAGCGCACATCCCACAGGGCCCAGGTGGCGACCAGAAGCAGCAGGGCGATCGCCAGGGTGCGCCCCGGCAGCCTGGGGCGATCGCCAGACCAGCTCAGCCGCGCGCTGCCTTCACCGTCCATATACCGATGCAGCTGGTCAATCAGGGCGGTGGCAGAAAGGGGGGTGCGCACCTCAGGCAGGGTGAGCTGCCGCCCCGGCCCCAGTAGCGTGAGGCGATGGCAAAAGCGCACGCCACCGCGCGGCGTGTTGTCGCACAGCTCTGAGGCAATGGCCACCTCCTGGAGAACAAAGCCCTGGGGGCGAGGCAGCCAAGCCAGGGGCCGGGGCCGATTAGCCTGACAGTAGACCTGGGCGGGGGCCGCGCGATCGCACACAACGCTGCTGGGGCCAGGCAGGCTGACAATCCACAGGCCCAGCAGTGCCGCACCGAGCACCAGCACCACCGGCACGCGCCGCAGCCTGGAAGCCCAGGTATCAATGGCTTTTTTCTCCGTCATCGCGCCCCTGTCCTGCCTAACGATCAACCTCATCCTGCCACAGGAATCCACCCCGCCCCCTTGCGTCCTCGACCGGATTAGGGCATGCTCAGCCATAGGCTTTTGCTCAAGCATCGCACCACCTCTCGGCACGCTAGCGTTTTGTCCATGGGTAAACACATTGTTATCACTGGGGTGAGCCAGGGGCTAGGCCGAGCCATGGTGGATGGATTTATTGCCGAGGGACACACCCTGTCGGGCTGTGCCCGCAGCGCTGGGGCGGTAGCCCATCTGGCGGCTCAGCACCCCCGCCCCCACGGGTTCACCGTCGTCGATATCCGCGACGATGCGGCGGTGGCGGCCTGGGCCGCAGCGGCGATCGCCGCCAATGGTCTGCCCGATCTGGTGATCAACAATGCCGGTCTGGTCAACCATCCGGCTCCGCTGTGGAGCGTACCCGCCGAGGAGTGCGATGCCGTGATTGCCGTCAACCTCAGCGGCACCTGCAACGTAATTCGCCACTTTGCGCCGCCCATGGTCGAGCGGCGATCGGGCATTTTTGTCAACTTTAGCTCAGGCTGGGGGCGATCGACCTCGCCGGGGGTGGCCCCCTACTGCGCTACCAAGTGGGGCGTGGAAGGGCTAACCCAGGCCCTATCGCAGGATTTGCCCACCGGCATGGCGGCAGTTGCCCTCAACCCCGGCATTATTCACACCGCCATGCTCGAAACCTGCTACGGCGACGATGCCGCTGCCTATACTCCCATTGCCACCTGGGCAAAGGCGGCGGTGCCCTACATTCTGGGCATTCAGCCAGGGGATAATGGGCGATCGCTGACGGTGCCGGGGCAATAGGGCAGGGGGGCTTGCCTGCGATCGCGAAACTTGCAGCGGTGGTTTAGCCGTCCAGCGGGCTTTTTGCCCCACCCCCTCCCCAATTGAGACCATGAGTGTAAATCATGGTCTGGCGATCTTTCTCACCTTTGACTGTCGCATACAGTCATCTGCCCGTGCCACTGTCTGGGGCGAAGGAACTACACTGCGCTCAACGGTCGAAGGGGACAGATAAGCCCGGATTTCATTCGCCACTTTTGATAAATAAGCCTTCTAATTCCCAGAATTAGCCACTATATCTGACGAATGACATCCTTAATTCCCAGAATTAATTGTCAAAGATTGTGGTTAATTAGCTTAGATACCGAGTGTTATTCTACAAAACTGTCGGATAATGCGGAGCATAGGGGAGAGTATCGGTCAGATCTGACGCCGAAAACGTAATCAGCCTAAGCATGACGCTTAATTGTTAGAGATATAGCTGTGGCCAGCCTAGTTCAGACATGTCTCCTATGAACGTTCAAACGTTTGAACGTTCATAGGGTTGCTGAATACTCTAATCAACGTGACTATGGCTATACTTCCAATTTCGTTCAGAGATATCAAGTTTGCTATCCAAGGAATATCTCGATGGTTAAACTTGGCTGGGCCGTAACAATTTATATTTTCGTGAGTTTTTTCCTGTTTTTGATGACATCTTTTACCAGTCTTGGCTGGATAGTTTACGGATTAATAATCCTGCCGATCTATGCAGCTATTTTATTAGTATGGTGGCTTATGGTTTGGCAAAATCCTACCAAAGGAGTACGCATAAGATACTGGATTTGGAGCATCGTTTTAGTATTACAAGTTTCGACTATTCTGGCTTCGCCCGGGAATTGCTACGGATGGACCCAAGGTGCTAACTGCTATTCTAATCTTCAAATCTTTCTAGGCGATGTTCCAAGAAGTGGATCTAGTAACATCCCCCATTGGAAGCCATTAGAAAACAATTTTCCCGTATTGGCATTAGCTTACGGCGTATCTCTAGTGGTAGCTTTATCGTTTATTATTATAAAAAAGACCGATTCTACAACGACGTCTACTTGAGTAAAAAGTTTTCAAGATAATGCTATGGTATCCGAAAACCTCAGACTGTCGAACTTCGAATTTGAAAAGCTCTTGAACCTTATAAATCCATGGAAACACAGTTAGATTGCCGATTAACTGACAAAAGATCTGATGTAGGTTGGTGTTGAGCGAAGCGTTCGCGTTGGCGAAGCCGCCCCTTTGGGGCTAGCGTCTTCAGGGGAGGAAACCCAACACCATAACGATTTTGTTGGGTTACGCTAACCCAACCTACCGAAGCTCGAAGACCCCAACTAGATATTGGAATCTTTATTCACAACATCTACTACCAAGCTGCCCAGCCCCAAATCCCCGATCGCATCCAGTAGCCATCCGTTGCGGCAGATACCTTACAAAACCTCACTCTCGTTAGGGAAAACGACATCCTCATAAACCTGGGCCAAGGCAATCTCCAGGCCTACGCCGTCGAGCACCAGGCTGCCCTCAGCGGCGGCTCCAGACACCTCACCGATCGCATTCACCAGCTCCCAGTTGTCGCGTTCGTTGCGGCGGTAGCACTCCACCATAGGGCGATCGGGGTCGATCAGCACATATTCTTGCAGGGTTTCGATCTGGCAATAGCGGCGAAACTTGTGGCCGCGATCGCACTACAACGGCCTGATCTACCAAAGGTGGGGGTACCTTGGCTATCCTCAACACCACAGTTGAATCAGCACCCGTGAGGAATAGATCGCTATACCCTACGACTCTCTGCCCTCTAGCCGCTTAATGCGTTCGCCCAGGGCGTTGAGCCGTTCTTCTAGGGTGAGGTGGTCGCTTTCGTTGGTAATGCTGTAGCCAATCAGGCGATCGACAAGGCGCTGTTGGCGCTCTTGATAAGCCAACATATCTTGAATTTCTTGCCGTTGGGCAATCTGGCTTTCCTGCGATTCGCGCTGAACCACCAGCATTTGCTCTAGGGTTTGCTGGATCTCATCAAAGGTCATGGCTACGAGGGCTGTACTACGCCAATCCTATCGAATAGCTCACTCTTTTCGCCTTTACACTGGATAACAACAGGCTTAGCGAAGGGCAATGCACAACCCGTTTCCTGGTATGAACCCCTATCTAGAGCAGCCCGGACTGTGGCCCCAGGTGCACAATCGGCTGATCGTGGCGATCGCCGACGACCTTACCCCCCAGGTGGCCCCCAAATACCGCGTTTCCATCGAAGAGCGGGTCTACACCACCACCGAACCGCTGCCCCTGGTGGGCATTGCCGATGTTGCCGTTGCCCAGCGCCAGATCGATCCAAACGTGGCTCAAACAACGGCTCAACTCATTGAACCTCGCCGTGTGCAGGTGCCCCTGCCAGTAGAGGTAACCGAGCGCTTTTTAGAGGTGCGGCTGGTGCAAACCAATGCCGTAGTCTGCCTGATTGAGGTACTGTCTCCCAGCAACAAGCGCCCAGGAGACGGGCGCACCGCCTACGAAACCAAGCGCCAGAAAATTCTGGGCTCGGCCACAAACCTGGTCGAAATTGACCTGCTGCGCAGCGGTTCCCCCATGCCCCTGGGCGACCTAGAGCGCAAGCCCTACAGCATTCTGGTCAGCCGCAGTGCCGAGCGGCCCAATGCCGAGCTGTACGAGTTTGATTTGCCCGAGCCGAGCCCGAGCTTTCCGGTGCCGCTACAGCCCGATGACCCCGAGCCAATCGTCAATTTGCAACGGTTGATCAATGACCTTTACAGCCGCGCCCGGCTTGACCTGGCGATCGGCTACGCGCAGCCTGTAAAACCCGAGTTATCGGAACCGGATGCGGCCTGGGTCGAGGCCGTGCTGGGGCGTTGAGGGTAGCCGCTCTGGGGTGGGTGAGGGGCACGCTGCGCTACCGCCGCCCAAAACAACCCGACATTTTGCCCGCCGCTGTCGACACCGCCGAGCTGGCCCGCGACTGCTGTGGAACGCCCTAGGGCTGGTGGCCATTGGGGTTTTGCACCAAAAAAGACGGCGATCGATAGTCTTTGGGCAGATAGCTGGCCGGGATGGTGGAGTGGTTGCCGTCGCGCAGGGAGGCGTAGCTGGGCGACAAAATCTCGATGTCGGCCCCGTTGCACTTGTCCTGAATGTTTTGGTGCAGTTCGGAGTAGATCAGCGGCATGAGGTGGGGCGTGGCCGTGTAGGCATTGAGCTGATAGCTGACGTTGAAATCGTTGAGGTCGGTTTGCAGCACAAAGGGCGGGGGGTCGGACTCGATGTTGGCGGTGGCCAGGGCGGCGGCGGTCATCACCTCGTGGATTTTGCGCCAGGGCACGTCGTAGCCCAGGGTAACGGTGGTGTAGAGCACCAAAAAGCCGCTCGACTCGCGGCAGGTGGCGCTGTAGTTGGTGACGTTGCTGTTTAGCACCGAGGCGTTGGGAATGGTGACGGTTTCCTGTTTTGGGGTCAGCACTCGGGTCACAAACAGCGATTTGTCCTGCACTTCGCCGATGATGTCGTCGATGCGAATAAAGTCGCCCAGCTGAAAGGCGCGGGTGTAGATCAAAATAATGCCCGACAGCGCATTGGCCACAGCGGAGGACGAGCCCAGCGTGAGCAGCGCCCCAACGAATAGCGACACGCCCTGAAAGGCCGGGGAGCCAAATCCTGGCAGGTAGGGGCCGGCCATGACCAGCGCGATCGCCACAATTAGCAGCGTTGCCAGCCGAATGGTCGGCTGCACCCACTCCGGGTAAAACCAGGGATAGACATCGTGACGCCCCAGTTCGGTAATGATCTGCTTGGCAAACTGAATCACGTAGTAGGTGATGACGGCAATCACCCCAATCATGGTCAGCTTCGGCAGATAGGCCACAAACGCCTGGGCCACGGCGTTGAGGCGATAGGCCGTATCTTGCAGCAGGCTGTCGCCCAGCGCCTCCGTGGCCGGAAACTGGCTCAGCACAAAGGGAATGTACAGGTAAAGCACCAGCAAAATCAGCGCCAGCCGGCCCAGTCGCACCAGCCCGCTGAGCAGATATGCCGTCGCCCCGGCCCCCAGCAGCCGAATCGATTGAAGCCGCACTCCCAACGTTCCGGCGGCCTGACGGCGGTCAATGTTGGCCAGCAGCTTGGCGGTCATCAAAAACAGCACCCTCAGGGCCAGAAATACGGCGATCGTGCTGACCACCGTGGCGGCCAGGCTGGTCATCAGCCGCCTGACGCTGCGCTTTTCTCGATAGGCGGCTATTCCCTGCTGAATGCGCTCCACCGCCACCGCCGCCAGCTCCGACTGCGACTGTCCGTAGGCCTCGGCATCGGAGTCTCGAATGGTAAACAGAACCAGGTCTCCGGCCCGCACCGTAGTTTGGCTCTCCTCTGGCTCGGCCTGCACGGCCTCGGGGGCGATCGCAGGATCGTTGGCCACCGCCGCAATGCGCTGGGAAATAATATCGGCCCGCTCCTGGGCCGAGGTCACCCCGGCTACCCCCTCCTTGACGAGAAACAGCGGCTGATCGTCGAGCAGCACCGGAAACCCGTCGATTTTATTGCCGATCGCCGCCTCCGGCTGAAGGGCGCTATCTGCCCCAGGGTTTGGCTGCGCCGGGGCATCAGTGGCCCAGACCGGCGTGGTTAGCACCAGCAGAAAAACAGCCAGGGCCAGCAACAGCCAGCGCCCTAGGGGAGCGTAACGCGATTTTCTACGGGGGGAGAAGAGCTGAGCTGCACGAGGGGCCATGGCATTGTCAGCGTTGGGAAACAAAAGAATAGCTGAAGTGTACGGCCTGGGCCGGAGGACGTTTCGCAATTGATCAAAAATATTCAGTTTTTAGCCCCGTTGCCCGACGGGGTCAGGGCCGCAGGCCGAGTGATCGCCTGCAGCAGGCCGACCCTGCTCTCGCCTTCGCGGCGACGGCAAACTTACAAATTAAGTTGTTATTGACAATTAAGGATGTAATTATCTATCATGGCCCCATGAGCATGTTGCAACAAATTGCCCAGCAGCAGCCCGAAATGGTTTTGGAAAACTTCGTTGAAGTGACCAACACCCTGCTCCCTCAGTTTTTGCCAGACCAGGTTTCTAGGGGGCGCGGGCAGGAGCCGGTGAATCCTCGGCTGGTGAGGCACTACACCACTCAGGGATGGTTGGACAAGCCCCTCAAGCAGGGGCGCGAAGCCCGGTACATCTATCGGCATCTACTGCAATTGCTGGTGCTGCGCCGCCTGCTAGCGGAGGGCTACAGCACCAGCTCTATCGGCAGCCTCCTAGGCGACCAGACCAACACCGATTTAGAAAACATTCTGCAAGGAGGTGTTCAGCTGACGGTTGAGGCCGCCAACCCGGCCCTGGCATTTTTGGCCCAAATTCGAGATCGGGGGGAGCCCCAGCGCCCAGACCAAGCTGCCCCTGGGCAAAAGCGGGCCTTGACGCAGGCCCCTCCGGCCAGGGCCGAGGCCTCTGCGCCGCCTGCTGCCGCTGCACCGCCGCCCCAAATCTGGACCCGCCTGACCGTTCTCGACGGCCTGGAGATCCATGTCCGTCGAGACTTCGCTGCCCCCACCACTGCCCACGAGCGAGACAGCCTGCTCCGGCTGATTGCCGAACACCTTACCCACCTCAACGAATCCCAGAGGCCACCCCTATGACCCAAACCACCCTGCCTGCGATCGAGCTGATTCCTCTCCACGCTGCGATCGTCGCCGATCAGCCCATGACCCTGGATGTGCTGGTGCGAATCACGCCCCCGGCTGTCGCCCGAAACGCCGACCGAATGCCGCTAAACCTGAGCCTAGCCATCGATCGCTCCGGCTCTATGCAGGGGCAAAAGATGCACTACGCCCGCGAAGCCGCCCGCTTTGCGATCGAAAACCTGCTTCCCTGCGATCGCATTAGCGTGGTGCTCTTTGACGACCGCATTGAAACCCTGGTGCCGAGCACCCTGGCGACAGACAAACACGCGCTGCTCGAAAAAGTGAGCCAGGTGCATTCGCGGGGGTCCACGGCTCTCCACGCGGGTTGGGTAGAAGGCGGCGTGCAGGTGAGCCAGTACCTCAACCCCGCCCAGCTCAATCGCGTCATTGTGCTCTCTGATGGGCTGGCCAATGTGGGCGAAACCCGCCCCGATGCGATCGCCAGTGACGTTCACGGGCTGGCTGAGCGCGGCGTTAGCACCACCGCCCTGGGCATTGGCAATGACTACAGCGAAGATCTGCTGGCGGCGATGGCCCGCAGCGGTGACGGCAACTTTTTCCATATCGAATCTGCCGACCAGCTGCCGACCATTTTTGAAACCGAACTCTCCGGCCTGGCCGCCACCCTGGGCCAGCGGGTCAGCCTGGGGATTGAGACCAGCTGTGGTGTCACGGTCATGGACCTGCTGAACGACTTTGACCAAACGACTACCCAGCGCTATAAGCTGCCCAACCTGATGGTCGGCGCTCCCATTCAGGTCGTAGTGCGGCTGCAAGTTCCGGCCCTGAGCCAGCCCCATGCCCTCATGCAGGTGCGCCTGGCCTGGGATGATGCCGACCAGCCAGGGCGGCAGGTGCTGCGGGCAGAGCTGACGCTACCCCTGGTCAGCCCCGAGCAGTTTAGTGATTTTCCCGCCGATCCGGTGGTTCAAGAGCAGGTCGCCCTGCTGATGGCCGCCCGCGCCCGCCGGGAGGCGGTGATGTACTCCGACCAGGGCGACTACGCCGCCGCTGGCGTTTCTTTGGCCAATGCCCGGGTGGCGATGCAGGCCATGGCCCCCAGTCAGGCGCTGCTGGAGGAGCAGGCTATTTTGCAAGATCTAGAAGCTGACTACCAAAGCGGCAACGTGGCCAGCGCCCGCAAGAAGGCATTTTCTCAGTCTTTTAACATGACTCGCACGGGCAAATCTAAGCCCCGCCGCTCCATGGATACCCCCTAACCGCTATGACCGTTCAAGCGTTTGAACGGTCATAGGGTTTCTGGATGTGCTAACCAGCGCGACTATGGCTATACAAGTGACTGTGGCCGTAAAACCGCCTCCCGGCCTTGATGCTATAGCCAGCTGTAGCGTTTAGACTAAAGCCAGTGCTGGGGAAAAAAACATGGCAGCCGTCACTGGCCTAAAAATTGGAGAAGTGTCCAAGCAGACGGGCGTGGCCGTGGGGGGCCTGCGCTACTACGAAAGCCTGGGGCTAATTCAGTCGGCGCGGGGGGACAACAGCTATCGCTACTACCCGCCCGAAACGGTGCGGCAGGTGCAGTTTATTAAAAAAGCCCAGGCTCTGGGCTTTTCCCTCGACGATATTGGCGAAGTGCTGACGGTGCACCACCAGGGCGACGTGCCCTGTGAGTTTGTCCAGGAGCTATTGCAGGGCAAAATTCAGCAGCTTGAGGCCCAGATCAGCGAGATGGTGGTGTTTAAGGCTGAACTCGAACGGTACCGCGATCGCTGGGCCGCCAATCACCCCCACCCCCAGCCGGGAGACATTTGCCCCCTGATCGAGGCGATTCCCCTCACCGCTCCGGCCTAGTAGATCGCGGCGCAGGTGTGGCGACTATTTCCAATCGCGAGGGAGCAGGGGAGCGAGGGAGCCGTGCGCGTTGGAATAGTCGGTGTATTTCAGCCTTCGAGTCCTAGAACTCCTTTTACCTAGCGGGACTCAGCTCAGACCTTCGCTCTGGCTGCAGCAGCGATCGCAAAAAATGGGCAGCGCCGGGGCGCAACCTCCAGCTTTTGGTCGATTTTTAATTGGCCGGCGTAGCGTAAGGTACTTCCACGAGCAGGGCGCAATCCACAACTCAGGACATACCTCCTACCATGCAGCACGCAGCATTTGACCAACCGGGTGAGCCCAGCGTCCTATACCTGGCTGAGTCGCCTGTGCCCGACATTAAAGACGATCAAGTCCTGATTCAGGTCAAAGCGATCGGGGTCAACCGCCCCGATATTCTTCAGCGCCAGGGAGCCTACCCACCGCCAGCGGATGCCAGCCCCATCCTGGGCTTAGAAGTGGCAGGCATCATTGCCGAGGCGGGCGCGCAGGCCAGTTGGTTTCAGCCCGGCCAGCGGGTTGTTGCCCTTTGCAATGGCGGTGGCTACGCAGAGTAAGTCGCTGCGCCCGCCTCTCAAACCCTCCCCCTGCCCGACAATGTGGACTTTACAACTGGCGCAGCCATTCCTGAAACGTTTTTTACGGTGTGGGCCAACCTGTTCTCAATGGGAAAGGCCACCTCGGGCGAGAGTGTGCTGCTTCACGGCGGGTCGAGCGGCATCGGTTCCACCGCGCTGATGCTGTGCCAAGCCTTTGGCATAAACGCATTTGCCACCGCTGGCAGCGATCGCAAGTGTCAATTTATCGAGAGCCTGGGCGGCATAGCCATCAACTATAAAACCCAAGATTTCGTTGACGTAGTGTTGAGCGCAACTCAGCAGCGGGGGGTAGATGTTGTATTCGATATTGTCGGTGCCTCCTACTTTGAGCCAAACTGCGCGGCGCTAGCAAAGGACGGCAGATTGATCATCATTGGCGCGATGGGGGGAGCAATCATACCTGAATTTAGAATTATGCCGTTCATCCAAAAGCGCCTGAAACTAATGGGTTCTACCCTGCGGGCCAGAACTCAGCTCGAAAAGGGAGACATTGCCGCCTCTCTATCTAAAAATGTCTGGCCAATTCTGGCGGCGAATCAGTGTTTGCCCCACGTAGATTCTGTCTTTAAGCTAAGCGAGGTGGCCAAAGCCCACGAATTAATGGAGAGCGGCGATTTCTTAGGAAAAATTGGTCTAGAGGTCTCTTAATTCTGGCGGCCTGACACATTTCCGACGTATAACCATAGTCATGTTGGTTAGGACATCCAGAGACGTTCAAACGTTTGAACGTTCATGGGAGACAGGTCTTAACCAGGTCTGCTCCTGGAGCGGCAAGGCAAGCGTTCAGCAAAGCAGTGCTGGCAGCAATTTTTAACCCGCTGAACCCAGCAGCCAGTAAAACTTGCCCACGCCCAACCCCACGTACACCGCGATCGCGCCAGCAAACAGGGCGACAAAGCCACCGATCAGGGCGTAGTCCACAGGGGCCAGGGTCGATTCGTGCAGGTAGGTGCGGTGGGGGCTGCCGGAAAACCCCTTCGATTGCAGCACAATTTCGAGCTGCTGCGACTTGGCCAGGGCGTTGAGGATCAGCGGCACGGCAATGGCGGCATAGACCCGGCCCCGCTTGAACCAGTTCATGCGCTCAAAGTCTAGCCCCCGCAGGCGCTGGGCCTCGATGATCGACTGCACTTCCCCCAGCAGCAGCGGCACAAAGCGCAGGGTTGAGGAGAAAATAAACACGATTTTGTAGGGAATTTTGGCCCGCACCATGCCGATGGTCATCTGGTTGACGTCGGTGGTGAAAATGGCCAGGGGAATGATCAGCACCATGGTCAGGGTCTTAAACACGATATTCAGGCCGTAGAGGGTGCCCTCGACGCTCATGGTGGCTCCGCCGATCAGCGCCCAGCTGGCGGGCAGGCTCAGCAGCGGCGTCAGCTCGGTTTTGCCGGTCAGCAGCTTGACCTGGTCAACGTTAAAGAACCCCATGCTCAGCAGCAAAAAGATATAGAAGGGGAACATCACCTTCAGCACCGTGCCCAGGTAGGTGAGTCTGACCCCGGCCAGCAGGCAGGCGATCGCCACTGCCAGGGCCAGCAGCCCTCCGGCGATCGGGCTTTCCCAGGTAAAGGCGATCAGCGTGATCGTCACCAGCATCACCAGCTTGGTGCGAAAGTCGAGGCGGGTGAACAGCGAGTCGCGGGTGACGGTTTGAAAGGAGGAAAATCCCATTACTGGCTGCTCTCCTGGCGGGGGCGAAAGCAGCGGGCTACCTCCGCCGGGGTAATCAGCGGATAGGTTTGCCCGCTCAGACGGCTCAGCTCCTGGGCCAGCTGCACCGCCTGGGGCGGCACCAGGTAGGTCGATTGCAGCACCTCGCTCTGGTGGTAGGCCTGGCGCAGGGGGGCATCCAGCAAAATCGTGCCCTGGCCCATGACGATCGCCCGCTGGGCATAGTCGGGCATCAGGTACAGGTGGTGGGTAATCACAATCACGGTTTTGCCCAGCTGGTGGAGCTGGCGGCTGACCTCCAGAATCGCTTTTGCGCCCCGGTAGTCTTGCCCGGTGGTGGGCTCGTCAAAAATAATGATGTCGGGCTGCATGGCCAGCAGGGCCGCGATCACGATGCGGGAACGCTCGCCCTTGGGCAGGGAGAGGGGGTGGGCGGCGCGATCGCCCCACAGCCCCATCGCCTTGAGCGCCCGCAGGCTCTCTCGCTTGACGGCCTCGGCGGAGTAGCCCAGGTAGGGCAGAGCAAAGGCGACTTCTTTTTCGACGGTGGTGTTGAAGATCTGGTTGTCGGGGTTTTGGGCCAGGTAGCCAATCGAGCGGGCCAGGTCGCTGACCGAGAGGTGGCGGGTGTCGCGATCGCCCACCCGCACCGCACCCGCCGTCGGCTGCAGCAGGTTGAGAAAGTGCTTGACCAGGGTGCTCTTGCCCGCCCCGTTTTGGCCCACAATCAGCACGTACTCGCCGGGGTGAATCGCCACCGAAACGTCGCGCAGGGCCTCGGTGCCGCTGGTGTAGACGTGGGTGAGGTTTTGGGCCGAAAGAATCGGGGGGGTAGGGCTGGGGGCAGGCGGCGGAAACTCGGGCGGCGGCAGCAGGCGATCGCTGATCTGGAGGGCAGGCAGGGCCGCCAGGCCCTTGTCCAACGTCACCGGCACGGCGGCCATCGTAATGCCCCGCCGATCGAGCTGGTGGTAGGTGTCGGCCACCTGGGGCGGGCGCAGGTGGTAGTGCTCCAGCAGATCCACCTGGGCGTAGATATCCTCGGGGGGGCCGAGGGCGGCGAGGCGCCCCTCGGAGAGCAGGGCGATGCGATCGGTAAACTCGGCCATTTCCTCGGCGGCGTGGGAGACCATGACAATGGTGACCCCCAGCTCCTGCTTGAGCGCCTGCACCGTGGCAAACACCTCCTGGGTGCCAATCGGGTCGAGCTGGGAGGTGGGTTCGTCGAGCACCAGCAGGTCGGGCTGTAGGGCCAGGGCGGCGGCGATCGCCAGGCGCTGCTTTTGCCCTCCCGACAGCTCCTGGGGGTTCTTTTGCTCAAAGCCCGCCAGGCGCACGGCGGCCAGCACCCTGGGAATGCGGGCCAGAATTTCAGCCCGAGGCACCCGCAGATTTTCGAGGGCAAAGGCAATTTCGTTTTCGACCGAGGTGCCGGTCAGCTGAATTTCGGGGTCCTCAAACACCATGCCCACGCAGCGGGCCAGCTGGCTGACCGGATGGTCGAGGGTGTCGAGCCCGGCGACGGCAATGTGGCCAAAGAAGCGGCCCCCGTAAAACTGAGGCACAATGCCGTTCAGCGCCAGGCAGAGGGTGGTTTTGCCCGCCCCGGTGGGGCCGACAATGCCGAGAAACTCCCCCCGGTGAATGGTAAGGGAAATATCTTTTAGCACCGGGGCAGCCGCGCCGGGATACTGATAGGAGACCCGATCGAGCTTGGCAACAATATCCATGGAGGCTCAGTACAGGGCTTGCTGAGGCTTGACCAAATTCATCGCCCGCAGACCCGAAATCACCCCGGTGCCAATCACGGCTGCCGTTGTGGAGCGAATTAAATTTTCGACCGGAATAATCGGGATCAGGGTAATCCAGACCTCCTCGGGCCAGTTAAACATGAAGTAGGTGATGGTGGTCTCGCTCAGGTGGGTCACCCCCCACACCATCCAGGTGCCCAAAAACAGGCCCACCGCCACCAGGGCAACATTAGAGCCATTGATCCAGCGGGCAAACAGGGTGCGGGTGGGCAGCACAAACAGCACCAGCCCCGACCAGTCGACAAAGGAACCGGCGATGAACACCCCGGGGGAAACGCCGTTTTGGGCGATCGCATGAAATCCGTAGAGGCAGTACTGAAGCACAAACAGCGCCGTCAGCCCCAGGTACCAGTAGCGACGACTGCCGCCCAAAACCATGGTGCCCGCCGCAAAGCTGGCCAGCACCGCCCCCCACACCGACACAAAGGGCACCCCCGCCGTGTAGGGGGCAAAAAAGACGCCAATCAGAGTGCCAATACCGCTGGCCAGCGCCCCTGCCAGCGGCCCCAGCAGCCAGCCCAAAAGGGGAAAAATACTCTGGCTCAGGGGCATGCTGCCGCCCGAGGCCAGCACCACCGAAAAAGGAATAAAGGCCAGGGCCGTAACCACGGCGGCCAGGACAATGATGTAGGCGATCGGCGTGCCGTCAATGGTGGCGCCACCCAGGGCCTGCACCTGGCGTTCTTCTCCGGTGGGGGGCAAATTCTTTTCCATGGGTTGGCTCTACCGGGTGGCTGGGTTGTTTACGTTTAGATTGACAAATACCTCCATTACAGTACGCGTAGTTTAGTGCTGTGCAGCTAAAGCAATGAAATGATATTGATTTTGACGCCCAGTGGCCAAACGCTAAGCTCCCCAAAACGCTCCGGCGGGGCGAAGAGCTGTAGCCCTTCGCCCCGCCGGGCCAGCTCAGTTCCCTGGGAGGTTAGCCCTGCTGGTCCTGGGACTCAACCGGAAACGCCCCCGGCTGCACGGTGATGGTTTCAGTCTGGCCGTTGCGCTGGAGCTGAATCCGCAGGCGGCTGCTCAGCGAGGTGCCCTCTACAATGCTCTGCACCTGGGCGGCCTCGGTGACAGGCTGGTCGCCAATTTGCTGAATGACGTCCCCGGCCCGCAGCCCGGCCTTGTCCGCTGGCGAGTCGGGCATCACCCGAGCCACTAAAACGCCGTGGTCTTCGCTGACGCTGAGACCGCTGTTGGGGTCGCTGTTGAGGCTCTTTTTCACGTCGGGGGTGAGTGTCACCATCTGAATGCCCAGGTAGGCGTGGTCAACCTTGCCCTTGCTCGCCAGCTGATCGGCAATCTGCTGCACCTGATTGATGGGGATGGCAAAACCAATGCTTTGGGCGCCCTGAATAATGGCGGTGTTCATGCCGATCACCTGACCCTGGGCATTGAGCAATGGCCCACCGGAGTTACCGGGGTTGATGGCGGCATCGGTCTGGATAAAGTCAACCCGCTTGTCGGGGACGCCCACCTGGCCGCTAGATCGCCCGGTGGCGCTGACAATGCCAGCGGTGACGGTGTTGTCAAGCCCCAGGGGGTTACCGATCGCGATCGCCCATTCCCCTGGGTGGAGCTGATCTGAATTGCCCACCGGCACCGTGGGCAGGCCTTTGGCGGCAACCTGAATCACCGCCACATCGGTAACGGTGTCTTCGCCCAGCACCTTGCCGTCAAAGCTGCGGCCATCCTTGAGGGTAACCTTAACCGTGTCGGCACCGTCTACCACGTGGGCGTTGGTGATAATGCGGCCATCGCCGTTGATGATAAATCCTGACCCGACACCCCGTTCGGTGCGCTCGGCAGGCTGCTGAGGCACCTGATTGCCAAAGAACTGACGAAAGAAGGGATCGTTAAAGGCGTCGGGCATTTGGGTGGCAACGGTGCGGCTGGAGTCAATGCGCACCACCGCTGGCCCCACCTGATTCACGATCGATTCAATAAAGTTGGGATTGGTGGCGGCGGCGGCCAGGGCGGTCGAGTTCGAGGGCGCCACCGACGGCACAGGGTTGTCAGCGGCCTGCACGGGCGTGGGGCCCTGGGTCACCTGATGGAACTCGTAACCCAGCCCGGTGGCAATTCCTGCTCCCAAAAAGACCAGGGCCAGGGATGTGGCGAGCTTTTTGGGGAACTGAGATTTGTGCTGGGGGTCAAACTGATTACCTGGCATGTTGCCGTTGGCGGAAACCTCAGGGCGATCGGGAATGGGGCGAGAATCGGTCTTCATTAAAGTGTTCTCCTGAATTGCTGCAAAGAAAGGCATAGGGACAGAACCGCCGCACTGGGTCCACTCAGGGAAGTCACTCAAAAGCCTTGAGATGCAGCGCTCTATCCGGTGCAATTTCACCTTAAAGAATCCCTATGGCAAACCTGTGACGGAGAAATGTCAAGTTTTGCCCGATTTGACTTGCTTTAGCCACGTTTGAAAGGGCCAGGTTGCAGGCTCCCGGTTGCAAGGGCTAGTGGACTGGGGCACAAGTGTGGCGGCTATTTTCAATCGCGGGGGAGCAGGGGAGCTAGGGAGCCGGGCGAGCTGGAATAGTCGGCATATTTCAGCCTTTAAGTATTAAGCCCTAGAACGCCGGTTCAGTATTCGCTGCTCCTGGTTTCAGGGTTCTGCCGTGAATGCTCGTCGGAGGCACTGCCTGCTCAAATGAGCGTCAAAGCCCCCAACCTGGCGCCTAAGCGGAACTAGGGCAGCAGGTTGGGGGCTGTCATTTAGATACTGTCCGGTGCACTGGGGCCTAGCCAAGGGGTAGATGCCTAGTGGGATAGGCATTCTACGCGCCCTGGATGGACGGCGAGACGGCTATTTCCCAAGACTGTGAACCCTTGCGATGCTTTAGTTTGACAAAGCCCTGGGCAATAGTTTTGCTCAGGCCGTTTTGCTGCAGTTGATCATCCAGGGGGTGCCGAATTGGTCCACCAGCATGCCAAATCGGTCGGCCCAAAACGTTTCCTGAATGGGCATTTTGACGGTGCCGTTTTCAGCCAGCTGCTCAAAGACGCGCTCGGCCTCGGCGGCGTCCTCAGTGCTAATCAATACGGACATGCCCTGGGACGCTTCAAAGTAGTCTGGGGGGGAGTCGGCCCCCATGATCTCCTGATCGCCCAGGGTCATGTAGACGTGCATGACTTTGCCGTGCCAATCAGGGGATGTTTGCTCTGCCATGGGTGACTCTCCGTAGGTCATCATGCCGCCGACTTTGCCGCCCAATACCTTTTCGTAAAACTTAAAGGCGGCTTCACAGTTGCCATCAAAACTCAGATAGGGGTTTAGTTTCATAGCGCCCTCCTGGGGCTGAAGAACAAAATGATCTATTCAGATCTATTCAAGTGATCAACAAATAATCAATCCAACCTGTCTAGTAGACTGCGGCACAAGTTTCTGGACTATGGCCGATCGCAAGGGGGCCGTAGGGCTAGGGAGCCAGAGGAGCTGGAACGGTGGCTTAATTTCCGTCCAGCAGTACTAGGCGGCCTTCCAGGGATCGTAGGTGCCAAGATTCCACAGGTGGCCCTCTGGATCGTGGCAGGAATAGTCGCGGCCGCCGTAGTCCTGATCTGTGAGAGGAAGGGCAATTTTGGCCCCTGCGGCGATCGCCCGCTCGTAGTGGCTATCGATGTCCTCCACCACAATGTATGGGCTCTGGTTAACCACGTCGCCTGGACTTTTGGGCGGCTGCTGAAGACGGTCAAAAGCCCCGCCGTTGGCCGCCGAACCCACCATGATCATGCCGTTGCCAAACACCAGTTCGGCGTGGGCGATCGCGCCGTTTTCGCCCGGTACAACCAAGTGCTTTTCAAAGCCAAAAGCCTTGCAAAGCCAGTCGATCGCGGCGGCGGCATCGCGATAGCGGAGGGTTGGAATAACCGTTACGCTGGTGGGCCGAGCAGCTTGAGTCATGGCCTTTATCTCCTAACGTCAGGCTTGACCGATGGCGGCCAGCTAGTTCACATGTATTATATAGCCGTAGCTAGCCCGGGTGAGAATTTCCTCACAAAACGTTCAAACGGTCGAACGTTTCTGGAGGTCTGAACCCAAGTGACTATGGCTATACCTCCACAGCCGCTTCTCTAATTCGGCTACACCCAGTAGTCGAACCGCAGGTTGCTAAATCGACAGGTCGGCGATGTTTTTTTGATCATTCTCCGTGGCGGGCGATGCTTTGCCTGATGAATTGGCGCTTGCGAGCGCCTAGTTGATTAGCGCTGAGAGGGTGGTGAGCAGGTCGCCCAGGTCGTAGGGCTTGAGCAAAAAGGCGCTGGCCCCGGCGGCCAGGGCGGGTTCGTGGTAGGTCGGCAGCCCGCTGGTGGCAATCAGCTGCAGGCTGGGCCGAATTGCCTTCAGCCGTGGAATCAGGGTGAGGCCATCCATGCCGGGCATCATGACGTCGAGCACGACCAGGTGGGGCTGGTGCTGGGCGAGGCAATCGATCGCCTCAAAGCCGTCGTTAGCCACCAGCACGCTGTAGTTGTAGCTGGTCAGCAGCGATCGCACCGCCTGCTGCACGGCGGCATCGTCTTCCACCAGCAGCAAGGTTTCCCCCTGGCCCAAGTGGGGGTCGTCGGGGTCGGCGGCCAGGGTGTCGTCGGGGGGTGAACCGCTCAGCGCGGGCAGATAGACCTGCACCTGGGTGCCCCGATCGACTTCGCTGAGGACCTGCAAAAAGCCTCCGCTGGCCCTGACAATGCCCAACACCGTGGCCAGGCCCAGCCCGGTGCCCTGCCCAGGGGGCTTGGTGGTAAAGAAGGGGTCGAAGATGCGATCGCGCACCTCGGGGTCAATGCCGGTGCCGGTGTCGGTCACGGTCAGCCGCACGTACTGGCCCACCTGGGCATCGAGGAAGGCCTGGGCCGTGGCGGCGTCCACCATCACTGGTTCTGCCGCAATGGTCAGGGTGCCGCCCTTGGGCATGGCGTCGCGGGCATTGATGCACAGGTTCATCAGCACCTGGTGCAGGTGGGTGGGGTCGGCACTCACCCGCAGTGGAGATAGCGCGGCTCCCGGTTCAAACCCCGGCAGCCGCAGGTCAATGTGCCGGGGCAGGCTCTGCTCCAGCATGTGGCCCAGGTCTTGCAGCACTGGCACCAGGTCAACCTCCGTGCGCGCGCCGCCGCTGCTGCGGGTAATCGACAAAATTTGCTGCACCATACTGGCCCCCCGCTTGGCGCTCTCTTCCAGCAGCCGCAGCTGGTCCTGGGCTTTGGCCCCCAGCTGGCGCTGGGTCAGGCGCAGCAGCTGGGCAATGGTGACAATGGGGGTAAACACATTGTTAAGATCGTGGGCGATGCCGCTGGCCAGCCGCCCTAGGCTCTCCAGCCGCTGGGCCTGGTAGAACTGCGCCTCCAGGGCTTTCTTTTCGGTGATGTCGGTCTCCACCGAGAGAATGAATTTGGGCTGCCCCACCTCGTCGTTAACCAGCGTCCAGCGGGCGGCTACGGTCAGGGTTTGGCTGGTTTTAGTAAACTTTTCTATTTCGCCGCGCCACTCGCCGCGCTCCATCAGGGTGGGCAGCATCTCGCTGTACTGACCCGTTTCACTGCGCAGCAGGTCGTAGGCGGCCTGGCCCAGGGCCTCTTCCGCTCGCCAGCCAAACAGCCGCTCAGCCCCCTGGTTCCAGTAGAGAATGTGGTGCTCAAGGTCGCGTACGGAGATGGCGTCGGAGGCGATATCGAGCAGAGCGGCCTGTTCGCGAATCTTGCGCTCGGCCTCCTTGCGCCCGGTGATGTCGCGGCCTTCGGGCACCAGCAGCACCACCTGGCCGGTCTCATCCATCACCGGCTTGATCGAAAAGTCAATCCAGGCCAGAGAGCCGTCGGCCCAGATGTGATGGGTTTCCATCTGCACACTTTCGCCAGCGGCGGCCCGCTGGATCGCCGCCTGCAATCGCAGCTGCTGCTCGGGGACGTTGGCCCACCAGGGCGTTTTCCAGAACGGCTGGCCAATGACGGCGGCGCGATCGCAGGCGATCGCCGCCAGGGCCGTCTGGTTGGCGTCCACCACGGTGCCATCGACCGTGAGCAGGCCCATAAACTCAAAGCTGCTGTCAAACACCGCCCGCAGCTTGCGCTCGCTTTCCTGGAGGGCCGCCTCGGCCTGCCGCCGCTCGGTCACATCGCGAAACAGCAGCGCCACCTGGCGGCGATCGGGTGCCCCAAAGCGAAAGGCAAAGACGTCAAACCAGCGCCCCATCTCCTCGACATGACTTTCAAACCGCACCGGCTCGCCGCTCAACGCCACCCGGCCAAAGGTTTCAAACCAGGAGGTTTCCAGGGTTGGGATCAGTTCTCGGACGTACTTTCCTTTGGCGCCAACGAGGTTGGTCTGCTCCTCAAAGGCGAGGTTGATGTCTAAAAAGCAGTAGTCAATCGGTCGGTTTTGGGCATCGAAAACTAGCTCGATGACGCAAAACCCTTCGTCCATGGCCTCAAACAGCAGGCGGTAGTTATCCTCTGATGCGCGCAGGGCGGCTTCGCTGCGGCCCTGCTCAACCACAGGGCTAGTCAGAGCGGTGGGCTGCGCCAGCAGGGCGCTCACCCGCGCCACCAGGTCAGCCGCATCGACGGGTTTGGCCAGGGTTGCCGTTGCCCAGGAGGGGGCATCTTCCCCGCCAGTACCCAGCAGCAAAATGGGCACCTGGGGCCGCCTCACCCGCAGTTCAGCCCCCAGCTCCGCCGCGCCATCCAGGACGATCAAGTCGTAAGCCTCCTTGCCCGCCCGATGGAGTGCGGTACGTTGCTCAGCGACCTCAACCCGGTAGGCAACGCCGACCAGCAGCAGCTTCAGCGCCTGGGCGACAATGGGTTCGTGCTCCACAACCAAGATTTTCATCGCGCATCCCAGCGGCAACGGGCCTATCCAATCCTAAGGAGATGGCCCCCGGTTGGTGAAAAACAGCGATCGTTTCGCAACGAAAGGCGATTTCTTCACAAAGAAATGTTGAGGGTTCTTTCGCCCTGGCAACAATTCAGCCCTGCGCAGCGGTAGGAGAAGGGTTTGGGAATCCTAGCCCTGTCATTCAGCGGAGGTTTGGTCAACGTGTCAATGCTGATCGTTTTGGCCATAATTTGTGTCGCGGGCGTAGCTGGATTGTTCGCGATCATCGGTAGTCAGGGAGCAAAGCCGTCAAAACCTACTCCTGGCCATTCCCCCTCACGCAGAAAATCTGGCAGCGAGACCGACGTCGCTCAGGCCTTCACCTACAGCCGCCAAAAATCCCTGTTCACCCAGGCTGAACTTGCTTTCTATCGGGCGCTGCGGGAGGCGATCGCAGATCGCTACCAGGTGTTTGGCAAGGTGCGCGTAGCCGATGTGCTGAAGCCCCAGACCGAAAACCGGGGCGACTGGCAGCGGGCCTTCAACAAAATCTCGGCCAAGCATTTCGACTTTTTGCTCTGCGATCGCGACAGTCTAAAGGTTTTAGCCGCCGTGGAGCTAGACGACAGCAGCCATCGGCGAATCGATCGCGTCAAGCGGGATGATTTCCTCAACCAGGCCGTCGAGAACGCCGGGCTACCCCTACTGCGCTTTCCCGTACAGGCGATCTACGACATCAAGGCCATTGAGCACCACATTACTCAAACCCTAGGCCAGCCCGAGCTAAAGAAGGACAAGCCAAAGCCAAAACCAAAGCCCCGCCCCATCAAGCCATAGCCCCCCTCACTCCCCCACTCCCTCACTCCCTCACCCCCTCACTCCCCCCCTTCGCCCCATTCATTTTCTGCTACGGTTGGGGATGGTATTGACTCCCTGACGATGAAGCTACTCTGCATTAGCAATGGCCACGGCGAAGACGGCATTGCGGTTCGCATTCTCAAACAGCTGCGCCAGCTGCCCGGTGCCCCTGCCCTAGCCGCCCTGCCCATTGTGGGGGAAGGTCGCGCCTACGAAAAGGCGGGCATCCCGATTCAGGGGCCGACCCAGGCCATGCCCTCCGGCGGCTTCATCTATATGGATCGCCAGGAGCTGGTGCGCGATTTGCAGGGAGGCCTGGTGGGGCTAACCCTGGCCCAGCTCAAAACCGCGCGGCAGTGGGCCAAAAGCGGCGGCAAGATTCTGGCGGTGGGCGATATTGTACCCCTGGCGATCGCCTGGCAGAGCGGCGCGGAGTACAGCTTCGTGGGCACCGCCAAGTCGGAATATTACATCCGTGACGAAGCCCGCCGCCTGCCCGATCGCCCGGTTTTGGAGGGCTGGTCAGGCTCGGTCTACGTGCCCTGGGAGCGCTGGCTGATGGCCCGCCCCCGCTGCCGAGGGGTGTTTGTGCGCGACCAGATCACCGCCGCCACGCTGCAAAACCTGGGGGTGCCTGCCTGCTACCCCGGCAACCCAATGATGGACGAGCTGGAAACCCGCGCCGACAAGCTGACCCGGCTCACCGCCACCTTTCCAGATGCCCCGGCGCGGCTCACCCTGGCGCTGCTGCCCGGTTCCCGCGCGCCGGAGGCCTTCGACAACTGGCAGCGAATGGTGGGCGCGATCGCCTCGGTGATGGAGACGTTCGGCGATCGCCAAATTCGCCTGCTGGCCGCCCTGGCCCCCTCCCTCAACCTGGCGGCGTTTAAAGATGTGCTGCTCGACGCGGGCTGGCAGCCCGTCCCCGGCGAATACCCCACCTTTCGGCGCGGCCGCGGTTGGCTGGTGCTGACCACCAACGCCTTTGCCGAATGTCTGCACCTGGCCGATGCGGCCCTGGCCACCGCAGGTACCGCTGCCGAGCAGGCGGTCGGCCTGGGCAAGCCCGTGATCACGTTTCCCGGCCCTGGCCCCCAGTTTACCTATGCCTTTGCCGAGGCCCAGTCGCGGCTGCTGGGGCCGTCGGTGATACTGCTGGAGCAGCCCGCCGAGGCCGGTTTAGCCTTGCAGACCTGCCTGGCCAATGGCCCTCGCCTGCAGCAGATTGCCGAGAACGGTCGCCGCCGCATGGGCCTGCCGGGGGCCGCCGGGGCGATCGCCAAAGCCCTGCACCAGCACTATGCTGAGCCGCCCTACTCCAGCGCCGCCTCCTGGGCCACCTGATTGCGATCGGGGTCGCCGTAGCGAAACGACCCGGTTTGCAGGTGGATTTTCGGGCGCAGGTCGGCGGGGGCTTCGGCCACGCCCCAGTGGGCCTGAATGGCCTGGATCAGCTGATCCTGCTGCGATCGCAGGTCGGGAATATCCCAGCCCTTGTTGAGAATGGCAAACCACACCGGACCTTTCTCGGCGGTGGGCACCATCCCCGCCAGGGCGCTCACCTCCGAGAGGCTGCCGGTTTTGACGGCGGCTGTGGGGGGAAGGCGGCGATCGCGCAGCGTGCCCGCATCCTCCCCCGACACCGGCAGCAGGTCAGCGATCGAAAAGCCCTGGCTGCTCAACTCTCGCTGCAGGGCCTGCGCGATCGCTACCACCACCCGCGCCGACATCTGGTTATCGACCCCAAGGCCCGATCCGTTGACCAGGTTAATTTCCCCGGCGGGCAACTCCGCCGCTGCCGTAACCTTCGCCATCACCTGCCCTGGCCCACCCAGTAGCTCGGCCATCTTTTCGGCCATGGCGTTGTTGCTGTAAATGTTCATGGCTTTGAGAATATCCAGCAGCGGCAGCGACTGGTGCCGCACCACCCAGTCAATCGGCACGTTCTCCAGGTCGGCCTCTGGAATCCAGCGGGCGGTGCCGTCAATGTGCAGGCTGGGCTGGGGAGTATCCGGGGGCAGACTGGCGTAGGCCTGGCGGGCGGCCCGACTCCAGGTGTCGGCCGCCATCACCTGCTTCAGATCGCCCAGCGAATCCGCCAGTTCGGCCTCAAAATTCATCATAAACGGGCCGGTCACCAGCACATCCCCCGTCACCCGCTGAATGCCCAGCGACTGCAGACGGTTGGCCAGCACAATGCCCTCTTCCCATACAAATAGCGGGTCGCCGCTGCTCTGAATCACCAGATCGCCGTTGAGCACGCCGTCCTGCACGGTGCCGTGGAGACCGACCAGGGTATCGAAGTGGTGGTCGAGGGGCCAGGTTTTAAGGGAGGCCAGCGACGTGGCCAGCTTGGTCAGCGAGGCGGCAGGCATCAGCACAGTGCCCTGGTGCTCGGCAACCACGCTCTGGCCCACCTGAATCCAAACCCCCTGGTCTGGCCCTGACCACCCCTGCTTTTGCAGTCCAGCCACGTAGTCGGCCACGATCGCCTCTACGACCGGGTCGCGGGCCAGCTCTGCAATCCACGGCGACTGCCACTCAATTTGCAGATCGGTGGGGTTGAACCCAGAGGGTTGCAGGGGCTTGGGTTCCCCCGTACCTAAAATAATTGAGAGCAACCCCAGGGGCAGGGGCAGGGTCAAGAGCGTTAGGGAAGCCACTGGTTCAGCATTCTCCACAGGATTACGGCCCCAGCGATGGGCCGGGGGTACCCCGACTAAGATACACCAGTTGCCTGGATTGCGATCGCAGACTTGGGCCATCGGCACAGGGCTACAGCCCATGCAACAACCGGGCGATCTACTTGGTTGCAATGATGTGCAGATCTACACTAGGAAGCGCTCGCATCAGCCTCTGTACAATCGAGCCTTGGGTCAGCAGCTGCCAGCGCGATCGCTGGGTTTCGCCCAAAACAATTTGGCTGACGCGATTTTCGGTGGCAATGCTGGCAATGGCTTTTACCACATCCTCTGACTCCATCCGCAAAAACTCGCCCTCAAATTCCTCGCAGAGCCGTTCGCAGGTTTCGATGTGGAGGGCTTCTTGCTTAGACAAAAACTTACGAGGATTGTCGACAAATAACACAAACAGGCGACCATTCATATGGCTGGCAATGCGCGCCCCCCGCCGCAACAGCTGAATTGAACTGGGATACGTCGAAACACAGACCAGAATGCGTTCATGGACATTGCAGTAGTTTTGGGTGTGGCCGCCGCGCCCATTTTCTTCAATGTTGTCGGCCACCTCGCGCAGGGCCAGCTCCCGCAGGGCCACCAGATTGCGCCGCTGAAAAAAGTTTTGCAGGGCCTCGTCAATTTTGGCGGGGGCGTAGATTTTGCCTTCTATCAGCCGCTCCTGAAGCATTTCGGGGGTGACATCCACCACGACCACTTCATCGGCTTCGTCTAGCAGGCGATCGGGCACCCGCTCCCGCACGACTACGCCAGAAATTCGGTATACCAAATCGTTCAGGCTTTCCAGGTGCTGAATATTGACGGTGGAGTAAACGTCAATACCGGCATCTAAAACCACTTCCACATCCTGGTAACGCTTCTCACGCACCGAGCCAGGGACATTGGTATGGGCCAGCTCGTCAATCAGGACGAGCTGTGGCCGACGCTCTGCGATCGCCTGAGTATCCATTTCGCTCAGCGTTCGCCCCTGCCAGAGGACGGGTTTACGGGGAATGAGTTCGAGCCCATCGGCCATGCGAGCGGTCTCTTCTCGGCCATGGGTTTCCAGCAAGCCGATCACCACATCTACGCCGTCTTGCTTAAGCTGCTGGCCTTCCTCCAGCATGCGATAGGTTTTGCCAACACCCGGAGACATGCCGATGAAGATCTTGTGCTTACCTCGGCGGGCGGGCGGAGCGGCGTTTGAGGCGGAGATTGAGGCGGGGTCGTACATGGGTGCGGGGGTGCGGGGTGTGAGGGTGCGGGGGTGCGGGGTGCGGGGTGTGAGGTGCGAGGTATGAGGTGGGAGGTGGGAGGTGGGAGGTGGGAGGTGGGAGGTGGGAGGTACGAGGCGCGGTGATGGGTTGGAGCGTTAGGAAATGTAGAAGTTGAAACGTTCTAACGCTCCTACGCACTACGCTCTAATGCCCCAACGCTCCAGCGCTCCTACGCATCCCCCAATTGATCCAGCGCCAGATTCAGGGTGACGGTGTTGACGGCGGGTTCGCCAAAGATGCCGAGGAAGCGACCTTCGGTATGGGCAGCAATTAGGCCTTGCAGGTCGTCTGGGGAGATATTGCGGACGGTGGCGACGCGGGCTACCTGGGCCTGGGCGCTGGCGGGGGAGATGTGGGGGTCAAGGCCGGAGCCAGAGCTGTAGACCAGATCGGCGGTGGGCTCAATTTCTGCTGCCTCAAGGATTTTGGCTCTTTCCTTAACCAGGGCAATTAGGTCTGGGTTACTGGGGGCCAGGTTGGTGGCCCCCGATAGGCCGGTGGGGGCAGCATCTTCCCCTTCGCTGTAGTTAACTGCGCTGGGGCGGCTCAAGAAGTATTCTGCGCTGGTAAATGCTTGACCGATTAGGGTTGAGCCAATGACCTGTCCCTGGTCGTTGACGATTAAGCTGCCGTTGGCCTGGGCAGGAAACGCAAGCTGGCCAATGCCGAAGATCAGCAGGGGGTAAAAGGCTGCGGTCAGAATCCAGAGGACGACAGTGGTGCGGATGCTGGTGATAACGTCTTGAAGCATGGTTTTTAGGGGAATTGTGGTGATGAGGACAGGTTCCTAACGTTTCAACGTTCCAACGTTGGAGAATTTGTTGTTATGGCGACGATAGTGACGATCGCGAATCCGCTCCAGGTCTGCTTGTCGAATTTGTCGCTGCACTCGGCCTAAGCGAATCTGCTCACGAATTTGATTGATCAGTTTTTTCAGCATGATTAAAATCGCTCTGGCTGAAGGATGACGGCGGTGAGGTAGACGGCGAGGCCCGTGACAACGAGGCCGAGCAGCCCCAGGGCGTAGGCGTTGCCGCGTTCGAGAGATTCGGTGGCGGCGTAGAGGGCGGGTGCGATCACAAGGTTTAAGCAAAGCGCTATAAACAAGCCCACCGCGACCCGGTGGCGGCGCTGCTGCACGGTTTCAAGCCAGGTATTGAGACGTTCTAGGGGCTGTAAGTTAGACCAATTCATGGCGTAAATCTCCGTTACTAATAGGTAGGGAATGTTGTGGCTGTCTTCAGCGATTGAAGCGGGGCCGGAGTTTACCCTGGCTAAAGGCGGCTCGGTCCAAGTTTTCCTGGGCGGGCTGATAGGCTGGGTCCAGGCTGTAAGCCGCTCGATAGAGTTTGAGCGCTTCTAGACAATCTC
Source organism: Nodosilinea nodulosa PCC 7104 (assembly GCF_000309385.1). GTDB lineage: Bacteria > Cyanobacteriota > Cyanobacteriia > Phormidesmidales > Phormidesmidaceae > Nodosilinea > Nodosilinea nodulosa. The sequence continues at coordinate 5,557,192 of NZ_JH976537.1, read as the reverse complement.
CCAGGTGCTCGGTAATTTGCCCCAGCAAGGTCAGTCCCTCGGGGCGTTCAGGAGCTAGCTTGAGCGCTTCTCCAATCAGTTCACGGGCCCGGTCAAAATCACATTGTTGAGCCGCTTGTCGAGCCAGGGTAATCAGCTCGTCGTAGTTAGTTGAGAGCGCCGCTGCAGGAAGCGGATGTTTTAGAGCCTCAGCGACCACGGCTTGAATTCGTGCGGGGTTGAAGGGGCGCTGCAAATAGCCGTGGGGTTCTTGCACAAAGTCTATGGCCCCCTGCTTCATGGCCTCGACGGCATCTTCCAAACTACAGTGATCGCAAATCACCACTACTCGAATCGCCGGGTAGAACGCCAACAGCTGCTGAAGCAGGTTGCCTCCGGCCTGTTGAGAGATGGCTAGATCCAAAATCACCAGGTCAACGGGCTGCTGTTGGAGCTGCTCGAAGGCTGTCTCCCAATTTTTGGCGGTGTTCACCGCGTAGCCATCCGCCTGCAAATACTGAGTCAGCATGAGCTGGGTTTCTCGTTCATGGTGAATTACCAAAATCTTGGCAGTGGAGGCAACGGGCTCTGTACCGTCTGGGGCAGATGCCCCCTCACAAAAGCCACTCGTTGGGTCTTCGAAATCTGAAAAAGACATGGTTTGCAAGCTCTTAAGTCCGATTGATGGGGTCGCTAAACGGTTCATAGCTGGGCTAGGCCAGCCCCACGCCTCCCACAATCAGGTCAATCACCTTGATGGCGATGAAGGGGGCAATAACGCCACCCAGGCCAAAGATCAGCATGTTGCGCTGCAGGAGCTGGTTGGCGGTCAGCGGGCGGAACTTCACCCCCCTCAGGGCCAGCGGAATCAGCGCCGGAATGATCAGCGCGTTGTAGATCAGGGCCGAGAGCACCGCCGACTGGGGGCTGTTCAGGCCCATGACGTTGAGGGCACCGATGCCAGCGGCGGCAAACATAGCCGGAATGATGGCGAAGTATTTGGCGATGTCGTTGGCAATGGAGAAAGTAGTCAGCGCCCCCCGCGTAATCAGCAGCTGCTTACCGATGGTGACCAGGTCGATTAGCTTGGTGGGGTCAGAGTCGAGGTCGACCATGTTGGCGGCTTCTTTGGCGGCCTGGGTGCCAGAGTTCATCGCGACGCCGACGTTGGCCTGGGCCAGGGCGGGGGCGTCGTTGGTGCCGTCGCCGGTCATCGCCACCAGCTTGCCCTTGGCCTGTTCGGCCTGGATCACCTGAATTTTGTCTTCGGGGGTGGCTTCGGCGACGAAGTCATCGACTCCGGCTTCTTTGGCGATCACGGAGGCGGTGATGCGGTTGTCGCCGGTTAGCATCACGGTGCGTACCCCCATGCGGCGGAGCTGGGCAAAGCGCTCGTGAATGCCGGGTTTGATGATGTCTTTGAGGTAGATCACCCCGTAGATGTCTTCGTTGCGGCAAACGGCCAGGGGCGTACCACCCAGCTCCGAAACGCGGGTAAAGGCCGCTTCGAGTTCCGCCGGAGCCTGTCCGCCCCGCGATCGCACGAAGCCCCGAATCGCATCGACGGCTCCCTTGCGCACCTCCTCGCCGGAGGGCAGGTCGGTGCCGCTCATGCGGGTACGGGCCGAAAATTCGACGGCTTCAGCCCGATCGCGCTCAAAGTCGAGCTTGGCCCCCTGCTTTTCGGCCAGTCGCACGATGGATTTGCCCTCGGGGGTGGTATCGAACACGCTGGCGGCCAGGGCGATCGCCGCCACATCCTGCATTGAGTGCCCGTTGAGGGGAATGAATTCCTCCGCCAGACGGTTCCCCAGGGTGATGGTGCCCGTTTTGTCGAGCACCAGGGTGTTGATGTCGCCGCAGGCTTCCACCGCCCGCCCCGACGTCGCCACCACGTTGAACTGGGCCACCCGGTCCATCCCCGCAATGCCGATCGCGCTCAGCAGACCGCCAATGGTGGTCGGAATCAGCGCCACCAGCAGGGCCACCAGAATGGTGATGCTGACAGGACTGTTGATATAGCTGGCTGGGGTAGGAATTGTCGCCACCACAATTAGAAACACCAGGGTGAGCACCGCCAGCAGCACCGTCAGGGCAATTTCGTTGGGGGTCTTGGTACGTTCGGCCCCTTCCACCAGGGCAATCATGCGATCGAGGAAACCCTTGCCAGGGTCAGCGGTGACGTGGATGGTCAGCTCGTCGGACAGAATGCGGGTGCCGCCCGTGACCGAGCTGGCCACGTCAGAGCCGGGCTCTTTCAGCACCGGGGCCGATTCTCCGGTAATCGCCGATTCATCGACCGAAGCAATGCCTTCGACCACTTCACCATCGACCGGGATCACATCGCCCGCGATTACTTTGATGCGATCGCCCCGGTGCAGCTGAGTTGAACTGACCTCTTCAACGGAACCATTGGGGCGCAGTCGACGGGCTGTCGTCTCTGACTTAGTAGAGCGCAGGGCATCGGCCTGGGCCTTCCCTCGGCCCTCGGCCACCGCCTCGGCAAAGTTGGCAAACACCAGGGTAAAAAACAGAATCAGCGTCACCAGGCCATTGAACAGGCGAGGGCCTTCGTCCTGTACGGGGCCAAAGATAAACGGGTTGACCGTCAGAATGGCCGTGATAATGGTGCCGACCCAGACCACAAACATGACCGGGTTCTTCACCATGACCCGGGGGTCGAGCTTGGCAAAGGCCTGGCCAAAGGCGCGCTGGTAAAGACCAGAGGTGTTCACTTTGGGGGTGTGGCGGCGATTTTCGCGAGGCCCGCCGGGTGGGTGGGTAATGGGGGATTGAGTAGTGTGTGTCATGTTTTTGGGAGATAGAAGGTGGGGGTGTAGAGCGAGGGTGCGTGGTACGAGGGTGCGTAGGGACGGGGAGCGTGGGGGCGTGGTGCACTGGGAAAACTAATTGCTCTAACGCACCAACGCAGTCCCGCTCAAACGCATTAACGCAATCTCGCTCTAACGCACCCTCGCAATCTCGCTCCAGCGTTGAGCCAAGTTTTTGGGAATGTTTAAGGGGGTGGGCGTTGGGTCAAAAGGGACATAGGGATGGTTCAGAAGTTTGAGGATTTGGAGGTGTGGAAGACGGCGCGGGAACTGACGCGGGTGATTTATCGGCTGTCGAACCAGGGCACTTTTGCGCGGGATTTTGGGCTTAAGGATCAGATGCGCCGAGCGGCGGTTTCGGTGATGTCGAATATTGCGGAAGGGTTTGACAGTCGCACACCAAAACTGAGAATGAGTTTTTTGGGGATTGCTAAGGCGTCAGCGGGAGAATTGCGATCGCAGGCCTATGTTGCTTTGGATGCAGGGCATATCAGTCAGTCGGAATTTGAGAAGCTGTTTGATTTGGTAGATAAATGCAGTCGGCAGTTGAGGCGGTTTATGGATTGTCTTCAGGTGGAGAGGCGTTGAGGCGTTAGAGCGTGGAGTGTAATGGAGCGTGAGGCGTAATGCATTGGAGCGTAGTGCGATCGGGCGTTTAATTGTCAGGTAAAGACAAGAGATTGACGCAGTCTCGCATCCACGCATCACGCACTCTCGCACTACGCACCCTCGCAGTCTCGCACCCTCGCTAAAACCCTCTCGCCAGTAAAAACCCCTCCGCCACCGGCCCCAACACCAACACCGGCAGGAAAGTCAACGCACCGAGAATCAGGATGGTGCCTGCGGTGACGCCGGTGAACAGAAACGTATCGGTGTGCAGGGTGCCTGCGGTCTCGGGGACGGGCTGTTTGTGGGCCATGCTGTCGGCCAGATAGACTAGGGCAATAATGGGGATATAGCGACCCACCAGCAGTGAGAAACTGGCACTGAGGTTCCACCAGAGGGTGGCGTCGCCCAAGCCCTCAAAGCCAGACCCGTTGTTGGCCGCCGCAGAGGCATACTCGTAAATCACCTGGGAAATGCCGTGGAAACCAGGGTTGCTGATGCCAGCCAGGGTTTCGGGAAAGGCCAGGGTGATCGCGCCCGGAATCAGAATGGCGATCGGGTGGGCCAGCAGGATGATGCTGGCTAAAACGATTTCCCGCTTCTCGATTTTGCGGCTGAAGAATTCTGGCGTGCGGCCCACCATTAGCCCGGTGAGAAAGACGGTGAGAATTAGAAACACAAACAGGTAGGCGGTGCCGGTGCCCTGACCGCCCCAGATGATCTGCAAAAACAGGTCCGATAGGGTGGTAAAACCGCCAGCGGGCATGAGGGAATCGTGCATACCGTTGACGGCCCCGCACATGGTGCCGGTGGTCGAAACCGCCCACAGCGCCGTCAAGGCCCAGCCAAAGCGGACTTCTTTGCCCTCCAGGTTGGGGGCTGGACTGCCCAAAATGCCATTCACTATAGGATTGCCCTGGAACTCGCCCACAGCGGTAATACCGACCATGACGGCGTAGAAGATGAACACCATGCCAAAAATTAACCAGCCCTGGCGGGGCCGACCGGCCATGATGCCGTAGGTGAGAATCAGCCCAGCTGGGATGATCAGCATGTAGAGGTTGGTCACCAGGTTGACAAAGTTGTTGGGGTTCTCGTAAGGGTGGGCAGAGTTGATGCCGAAGAAGCCGCCGCCGTTTTCGCCCAGCTCTTTGATGATCTCAAAGTGGGCGACGGGGCCACGGGCGATGTACTGGGTGGCTCCTTCCAGGGTTTGGGCAACAGCCGGGCCAGCGAAGGTTTCGGGCACTCCGGCGATAAGCAGTGCGATCGCCCCAACGATCGATAGCGGCAGCAAAATCCGCGTAATGGAAAGGGTCAGGTCCACATAAAAATTACCCAGCGGTCTACCCGTCAAGCCTCGAATGAAGGCAATCGCTACCGCCAAACCCGTGGCTGCCGAGGTAAACATCAAATACCCCAAAGCCCCAACTTGGGAGAAATAGGTAAATGTCGTTTCGCCGGAATAGTGCTGCTGATTTGTGTTGGTCACAAATGAAATGGCAGTGTGTAAAGCCAGATCCCAACTGGGGGCACTTAAACCCGTTGGGTTCAGGGGCAACACACCCTGGAACATAAAGATGGCGAAGACCAAAATCCCCATCACCAGGTTGCTGACCAGAATTGCTCTCACATACTGGCCACCAGTCATAGATGACTGGTTTGAGAAGCCTCCAGAGGCAAACAAAAGCCGTTCTAGAGGTCGGGCAACGGGGTCCAACAGGGTTCTCTGCCCCATAAATACCCGTGCCATGTAATTCCCTAAGAAGGGAGCCACCGCTAGCAAAATGAGTAAAGCAATGACGAGTTGTAGAAATCCTTGAAGCATGATGAATTTATGGGTAAGCGAAAGATCGGTCTAGACTGAGAAAGTTAAATTCGCCCCAGGATAGCTAGGGGTGGACCTACCTCGAACCTCAAGAAAACCGCGATCGCAGGTTGTTGAAATTCAGAGGATGTTTGAAAAATCCTGTTTTTTGCAGCAAAAGTGGAAATCCCACTAAATTCCCCTACCCTGCGGGAAGCCGCAAGCGTCTATAAAAATGAGGACTTTTAAACCCCCTTTTTAAGGGGGGCAGGGAGGATCAGCAGGGGGCTAAAGCTACAGCAGATCGCTTTTCAAACGCCCTCTCAAATCTCATCCCAGTCCAGAAGGGAGTTCTGCCTGGAGAAAAGCCACAGATTTCAGGCTGGACTTGGAATAACTAATCAGCGTTAGTCTGCTGTGCCTGCTTCAAGCAAAGGTCAAGTTCAGGCAGTAGTGCCTCATCTAGGGCAACCGCCACTAACCAGTCTTCTTCCGAGATGTCTGGACTATCCGCCAGACTGTAAACTCGATTTCTGCGCACTAGCCCCAGCAAAAAACATCGCTCAGGCAGCGGAATATCGCTCAATTTTGCTCCTAAAAAAGCACTGTTAAAGTAGACCTGATGAATGGACGAAGATGGTTTCATAGCTAAGTCCTGGCTCTACCCTGGCGTTTCTATGAGTTTTTCATAGTGTCCCTCTCGGTTCAACCTCCTGAATCACTAACCCCATTCTTGACCAAATTTTCAAAAAATAAAAGGTATAGAAGCCTGTTTAGCTACATTTTATATTTCTCTGAATAGGTAAGCTGCATAGGCTGCGTTTAGATTGGTGAAGAGAACCTATATCATCTGATATATTTTGCAATTATCTCGCCATCATCTACCCTGAAATAGATTGACAAAATTATCGGCTTGATTCTTATGTGATGTTTCTAAAAATCTTGGTAGATGCCCCTTACCTCTCAGTCTCAGCTCAATAGTTTGATGCAAACCCGCCAGAAAATCCACTGGCTGATTGTGGCTCTGTTTGCCGTGGTGATTGTGCTCGACTACAGCACGCCGCCGCCCTACGTCTTTGGCTACCTGTACATTGGGGCGGTGCTGCTGGCCAGCAGCAGCCGACTGAGTCGCAGGGCAACCTTCACCATTACCGTCGTGGCGGTGTTGCTCACCTTGCTCAATCTGGCCATACCGGGCAGATTTCCGGTGACGGCGATCGCCCTTGCCAACCGTTTAATTACCGCTCTAGCCCTGGTGGTGACCGGCTGGCTGGGCGATCGCATTCAGCGCTACGAAGAGGCGATTACCCGCCAGCAACTGCAATTGCTGGCCCAGGAGCAGCTGGCGCAGGTGCGGGAAGACTTTGTCTCGACCCTGACCCACGACCTCAAGACCCCTCTGCTGGGGGCCATCGAAACCCTCAAAGCCCTCAGTGAGGGCCTGTTTGGCGCTATTTCACCGCCTCAACGCAAGGCGCTAGATGTGATGATGCGCAGCCATCAGAAGACGCTGGGGTTGGTGAATACGCTGATGGATGTTTACCGCAACGACGCCGAAGGTTTGCACTTGGATAAGCAGCCTGCGGATCTGGTCATTCTGGCAGAAGAGGCGATCGCCGACGTCACCACCCTGGCCTCATCCCGGCAGGTCTACCTGACCCTCAGCCACGAGGGTAGCGACTTTCGCCGGGCCTACTGGGTTAAGGCTGACCCGCTACAGCTGCATCGGGTTTTGACGAACTTAATCGCCAATGCGGTCAACCACTCCCTGCGGGGGGGGCGGGTCGAAGTGGTGCTGGGAGCAAGCGGCGGATTTTACCAGGTGCAGATCAAAGACGAGGGCCAGGGCATTCGCCCCGACGAAGCCCCCCTGCTGTTTGAGCGCTTCTATCAGGGGTCGGGCAATCGCCAGGCCAAGGGCACAGGCCTGGGGCTTTACCTCAGCCGTCAAATTGTGGAGGCCCACGGCGGTAAAATTTGGGCAGAGCCGCGATCGCCCCAGGGGGCCATCTTTGCCTTTCGGCTTCCGGCCTATGTCGATGCCCCTAAACCGCAGCCCCTAAACCGCAGTACTTAGCAAGTTGAATGGTTGATTCTCCAATTCAAATTTTACTGGTCGAAGACGATGAATTGTTTCGACTAGGCCTATCGACTCGACTACAGCAGGAACCCACACTCCACATCGCCGCCGAAGCCGAGGATGGCGAAACGGCCATTCAGCGGGTGGAACAGCAGGATTTTGACATTGTGATTTTGGATGTTGGTCTGCCGGGTATCGGCGGCGTAGAAGCCTGCCGCCAGATCAAACAGCAGCACCCCGACCTGCCCGTGCTGGTGCTCACCTCCCACTCCCAGCCCACTCTGATTGCCCAGCTGATTGAGGCCCAGGCCCAGGGCTACTGCGTTAAAGGGGTCGATGCCGATGCTTTGATTCTGGCCGTTCAGTCCGTCGCCGCCGGGGCCTCCTGGTGGGACTCCACCGCGACCCGTGAGATTCAGGCCATCTTTCAACGCCAGCAGCCCGCTGCCTCCCCGCCCGCCGTTCCCCCCGAAAACCCTCTCACCCAGCGAGAACAGGAGATTTTGACCCTGATCGCCAGCGGCAAGAGCAATTCAGAAATCGCCGACGATCTGTACATTTCGGCGGGAACGGTGCGGGTCCATGTCCACGCCATTTTGCAAAAGCTGGAGGTGCGCGATCGCACCCAGGCTGTGGTGGTGGCGATGCAAATGGGGATCGTTCGGCCCCGGGAAAATCTGTCTGGCTGAGGCCCGCAACAGGCATCGGCCTAACTCTACAATGGGCTACCGTTGTCAACGCCTGCTTTTATGATTGTCTGCATTGCTGACCTGTTGAGCGCCGATGAGGTGGCCCGTCTTCGCGATGGCCTAGCCCAGGCGGAGTTTGTGCCGGGGGAGACGACGGCGGGCTGGCACGCCAAGCTGGTGAAGCAAAATCAGCAGGCGGCGAGGCAGGCGGCTGAACCGCTGAAGGCGGTGGTGCAGAATGCGCTGGCGCGCAATGCGCTGTTTCAGGCGATCGCCCAGCCAAGAATCATCCATTCCCTGCTGTTTAGTTGCTACGGCGAGGGCATGAGCTACGGGCGGCACACCGACAACGCCCTGATGGGCGGGGCCAATTTCTACCGCTCCGATCTGTCGTTTACCGTCTTTTTAAGCGAGCCGGAGGCCTACGACGGCGGCGAACTGGTGATTGAGGGGGCCGACAGCGAGCAGCCCTACAAGCTGGCGGCGGGGAGCGCGATTGTGTATCCATCGACCACGCTGCACCAGGTGGAGGAGGTAACCGGGGGCGATCGCACCGTCTGTGTCGGCTGGGTGCAAAGCCTGGTGCGCGATGTCGCCCGCCGCGAGATCTTGTTCGATCTTGAAACCGTCAAGCGCACGATGTTTGCCCAGAGCGGCAAAACCCCTGAGTTTGACCTGCTGACCAAAACCACCGCCAACCTGCTGCGCCAGTGGGCCGAGTAAACGAGACCCAGCAGGGACAAACGGTGTCTGCCCCAGGCAAGAACTGCTATCAACAAAACAATCTGTTATTAACTACAGGATGGGCATAAAAGCAAATTCTGTGGATTTCTGTGTCGCAAAAGTCCTTTGAATCAACAATTTAGCCCCTTTAGCCAGATCTAGGCTTGATTCCTATTTGACAGTGATTCGCATTTGCAATAGAGTCTGAAACTATCGTTTAGTCTTGACCTGGATTTTTCATGAACGCTCGATATAAGGCAGTGGACCTGTTTTTGGCTACGGGGCTGGTAGTTGCGGGGGCGCAGACCGCTGTGAGGGCGGAGGTTGTCTCTGGAAGCGCTTGGCAGGGCATCAATGGGGCCGAGGCCACCCTGGTTAGCCAGGGCTCTAGCTGTCGCGCTGTGGCCGTGGATGGCGGCGGCGAGGGCGGCAGTGCAGAAGGTGGGGAAGGCGGAGAAGGTGGGGAAGGCGGGGAAGGTGGGGAAGGTGGGGAAGGTGGGGAAGGCGCTGCAGAATCCCTTGGGGCTGTGACCCTGGCTCCGGAGCAGCAGTTTCGCGATCGCGCCATTCTCACTGACTTTGTCGATGCCGTGGTAGTGCCAAACTACGAGCTGCTGGCCCAGCGATCGGGCGAGCTATCCGACGCGATCGCCGCCTTTGTCGAAACCCCCACCGACGATACCCTGGCCGCTGCCCGCCAGGCCTGGTTGGCCACCCGCCAGCCCTGGGAGCAGAGCGAAGCCTTTGCCTTTGGCCCCGCCGCATCCCTGGGGCTGGATGCCGAGCTCGACGACTGGCCCCTAAATGAAACCGACGTGCAGGCGGTGCTGGAGAGCGGCAATGCCCTGACGCCCGAGCATGTGGCCGGTCTGCAAACCAGTCAGAAGGGGTTTCATGCGATCGCGTTTCTCCTCTTCGGCAGCGACGCCGACAAGTCTCTAGCTGCCTTTAGCGATCGCGATCTAGAGTATCTGGCGGCCATTGGCCCCGTGTTTGATCAAACCGCCCAGGCCTTACTGTCCAGCTGGACAGAGGGCCTCGACGGCTTCCCGGCCTACCGCACTGAGTTTGTGGCGGCTGGGGAAGACAGCGGTGCCTACCTGACGGTGCAGGCTGCCGGGGAAGAAATTGTCCAGGGCATTCTCGGCCTTTTAGACGAGCTGGGCAACGTCAAAATTGGCGAGGCGCTGGCAACCCAGAACCCGTTTTTGCTAGAGGCCCGCTTTGCCCAAAGCTCGCTGCAAGACTTTGAGAACAACTTGCTCAGCGCCCAAAATGCCTACCTGGGTGAGTTTCCGGCGGGCAATACCCAGGGCAAAGGGTTGCAGGCGTTTGTCGCCTCGGTAGACCCGGCCCTGGATGCCCAGATCATGGCCCAGCTAGAGACCGCCCAGAAGGCCGTAGCCGCGATTCCCGGCCCGATTGAGGTCACCCTGTGCGACCCCAGCGCCCGGCCCCACATCGAAACCGCCCAGGGCAGCATTCTGGCGCTGTACGAAACCTTTGAGGAGCAGGTGCTACCCCTGGTGCAGCAATGATCCGATCCGTCCTGAACCGCCGATACCGGGGGCGGAATCCCTGGCATCGGCAGCTAGTCCTGGGGCTGATCGCCCTGGCGGCTGGGGTTGCCCTTTCAGCGCTGCTGCGATCGCCCGCCTATGGGCAAACCACCCGACCCCAGGCGGGCGGCGACACCACCGTCTACAGCCGCACCTCCCGCGCCTTTGAGCAGCCCGCCCCCAACCTCGATGCCCACTGGGCCGATCGCCATGCCGCGGGCGATCTGGCCTTTGAGGCCGCCTTTGTCACCGCCCCGGCTCCGGTTAACCCCGGTCTTGGCCCTCTCTTTAACGGCACGGCCTGTGCCGGGTGCCACATCAAAAACGGGCGTGGTCTGCTGGAGAAGGGGCAGCGGGTGCTGCGGGTGAGCCAGCTTCAGCCCAATGAACCGACTGTCGACGATCGCCCCCACGGCCACACACCCTACGCCCAAGAGGCCGATGCCCCAGGGGGCAACGCGCCAGCGGTCCCCGGCATTGGCACCCAGCTCCAGGAGTTGGGCGTGTATGGCCACGATCCCGAAGCCATGGTGCAGCTCACCTGGGCAGAGCAGTCGGGCACCTACGGGGATGGCACGGCCTATCGGCTGCGATCGCCCCAGTTCACCCTGCTGCGCCCCGATGGCACACCTCTGCCAACCAGCATTGTCACCTCCAGCCGGATTCCGCAGCCGGTGTTTGGGGCGGGCCTGCTGGAGGCGGTGCCCGAGGCTGATATTGTGGGGCGGGCCGATCCGGGCGATCGCGATCGCGACGGCATTTCAGGTCGCCCCAACCGGGTGTGGGATGTGGTAGAGCAGCGCCCCGTGCTGGGTCGCTTTGGCTGGAAGGCCAACACCCCCAACCTGTTGCAGCAGTCGGCGGCGGCCTACGTCAACGACATGGGCGTCACCAATCCCCTCTTCCCCACCGCCGATGGCCAGACGGATATCGACATGGACACCCTGGAGGCGGCAGAAGCCTACGTGCAGACCATCGCCGTACCCGCCCGCACGCTAATGGATGACCCGCGAGTGCAGCGCGGCGAACGTTTGTTTGCAGCGGCCAACTGCACCGCCTGCCACGTCGCCGAACTCCGCACCGGCCCCCACAAAATTCCGGCCCTGGTGAATCAAACCATTCACCCCTACACCGACCTGCTGCTCCACGATCTGGGGCCAGCTCTGGCCGACGGACGGCCCGATTTTGAGGCCTCCGGTAGCGAGTGGCGCACGCCGCCGCTGTGGGGCGTGGGGCTAACCCAAACGGTGCTGCCCTTTGCGGGCTATCTGCACGATGGCCGCGCCCGCACCCTGGAAGAAGCGATTCTCTGGCACGGCGGCGAGGCGGAGCGGGCGAAAGAAACCTTTCGGACCATGGCGACCGATGACCGGGCGGCGCTGATTCGGTTTCTGCGATCGCTCTAGGGGCTGTCATCAATTAGTTGCTGATGGGCCAACATCAACGGTTACAGCCCCTAGCCTGTGTTTTGGGTCGGGCGTGGCAAGGCTAGTGGGATCAGGATTTTAGCCAGAATTGATGACACGCCCTAAGCCTCAGTCCCGCTGGATTCCCCAGCTTCCCCCAGGACGAATGCCACTCGCCTTGGGGGAAGCGCCTACTGGTCTGGGATAATGCCGCTCGTTTCGGGAGCTGATAGCAGAATATCGGCGACCTCAGGGAAATGCTGCTGCATACACCTGTCGCAGACTCCATGGGTAAACCCAACATCCGAATACTCTTGGATAAAGGCCTCCACCGTAGACCAGTATCCCTGGTCAGATCGGATACATTTACAATAGGAGCAGATTGGAATCAAACCGGCCATCAGCTCCATCTTTTCCAGCGCCGCTGCCAGTTGTGAAGACACCCGCTTTAGCTCCAGCTGCACCACCACCTGGCGAGCTAGAGCCTCCAGGGTTTTAACCTGGTGATTATTTAGGGTTTTAGGCTTTCTATCAATGACGCACAGCGTTCCCAGCGGGTAGCCCTCAGGAGAAATCAGAGGAACGCCAGCGTAAAAGCGAATTCCTGGCTCACCGGTAACTAAAGGATTGTCGGCAAACCGTTCGTCACAGGACGTATCATTCACCAGCATGATGCCTGAATCCAAGATGGTATGGGCGCAAAATGAAACGTCTCGGCTGGTTTCCTGAACCGCCAGCCCCACCCTTGACTTAAACCACTGGCGTTCTGCATCAACCAGGCTAATCAGCGCAATCGGTACATCGCAGATAAACGCCGCCAGAGAGGTGATGTCGTCGTAGGAATGCTCAGGAGGCGTATCTAAGATGTTGTACTGCCTCAGCGCTTCAAGTCGGGCCTTTTCCTGGGCAAGTATTTGGGCTTTCATCGGGTTGCCGCGGTGCTGCACAGGTTTACAGCATTCATTTTAAAAAGCTCTCTCAGGAAAATGGCCCTGACGGCCAAAGACTTGACAGTGCTTAATGTCTCATCGCATTTCGAAAGCTGCTGCTGCCTGGGAAAAACGCCTGGATAGCTCGATACCGAACAAGCTGACTGGCATTGAGCGGCTTTAATAGAGCTATTGAGTCAAAATAGTTATCACGAAAGACAGATATACTCACAGAAATATTAAAAAAGCGTTACATTAATTCATATGAAGCAATAGTGAAAGGGATGTCGTTATGGATATTCGCAAAGAGCTGCCCCTGGAGCAGCAGTTTGAACTTCAGGTATTCGAGAAACAAGTTCAAGGTCTTTCCCAAAAAGACGCCCAGATGCTTCTGGTGCAGCTGAAAGAATCCATGCTGTATCAAACCACCACGTTCCGTGAAATCCTTAAAGACGCTTGGGGCATCGGCAAGGACGTGGATATCCTGGGCGAGGCCCTGGCGGAAGGTTAGCACCCCCTGTTTTGGCCACAAAAATACCCAAGCATGTTGATTCCGGGCAAAGGTGCAGATGTTGTGCCTTTGCCTGATTTTTTGCTCAGAAACCCGTCTAGGACCTTTGCAAAGCCAGAACCTGCTCGGTGGTTATGGGTGCGGTGGTCATGGTGTAGAGCACACCATCCTGCACCGAAACAAGATTGAGGTAATAGTCCGCCTCGCCGGGCTTGCTGACAGCGTAAACTCGGACCCCAGAGTCGACGGAGAGCACCTCGCTGGTCACGTTGTCGACGCGATAGCCCTGGGCTTCTAGTCGCTCTTGCAGGTCGCCAGCGGCTCCACGCCAGCTGCTGCTTACGGGGCTGCGCCAGCAGTCGGTCAGCCCTTCGCAGGTGGTCTGAGCCCCCTCTAAGTGGGGAAAGTTGGCGTAGGGTGAGGGTTCGGTGGGTTCGGTTTCGACCGGGGGGGCGGGGGGTGGCTCAAACGCTGGGTTGGGAGCGGGTGCAGCGGTTTGAGGGAGCGGCTCTGGTGCAGATTCTGGGGTAGCGGGTGCCGCCGCCTGGGGCGCTGGGGAAACTGGAGGGGCCGCCGGGGTCGCTTCGACCAGGGCCGGTTCGGCTAGAACCTCTTCAGCCACAGGTTTGGGCAGCACCGTAACCGCGACATTCTCGGGCGCTGGGGCTTCGGGTTCTGGGGCTTCGGCCAGGGTATCTGGTCGCTGGTGGGTAGCGGGCAATGCCAGGGCCAGCAGCACGCCATGGGCCGCCAGAGAAGCGACGACGCAGGCAAGGCCTAACCACGATCGCGATCGCGCCCTGGACCGCAGCGAGGACAGACTAAGGGGCAATGAAGGGGCCGTTACTCTGGGAGTCATTGTCGAAAGGGTGCGATCGCAGATGCGCTTAAGCTAACAGGATTTATTCTTCATAGGTCATTCTAATACCATTGCGTCATTGCCTCAAGTGCCTATATTCAGGCGGCTATTTCAACGACAGTGGTTGCGCTCCGCCCCCAAGGTCTTGCAACTGTTCGCTTCGAGACCGAGATAAAAAGCATCTTTATCAAGAAGTGGTCGCAATAAGCGATACAATTCAATCTGATCTTTCAACCACCCTGGGCTGCCTACAGGCAGTGGCCCAGAGGCCGAGTTGCGTTTGATTTTGTGAGGTAATACCCGATGAAACTAGGACGACGCGCATTTTTGGGGGCCAGTGCTGCCGCCACCGCCGTAGCCGCAGGCTATCTGCGCCAGCGCCCGGCCAGTGCCCAGTTTGGCTTTGGTCGCGGCCCGGCGGTCAATCTCTATTCGTCCCGCCATTACGATACCGATGACCGCATCTACGACGGGTTTAGGGAAGCCACGGGCATTCGCCTCAACGTGGTTGAGGCCGAGGCCGACCAGCTCATAGAGCGAATTAAAAACGAAGGACAAAACAGCCCCGCCGACATTCTCGTGACCGTCGATGCCGGTCGCCTGTGGCGAGCCGAACAGGAAGACCTGTTTCAGCCCGTGACCTCGACTGTGCTGAACAATGCCATTCCCGAAAACCTTCGTCATCCCGACGGGCTGTGGTTTGGTCTGACCAAGCGGGCGCGGGTGATTGTCTACAACAAAGCCGCCGTAGACCCCGCCGAACTCTCCACCTACGAAGACCTGGCCGACCCCAAGTGGCGCGGGCGCATTTTAGTTCGCAGCTCAACCAATATCTACAACCAATCGCTGGTGGGCTCCATGATTGCCGCCCACGGGGCCGAAGCCACCGAGGAATGGGCCAGGGGGCTGGTGGCCAACTTTGCCCGCGCTCCGGAGGGAGGCGATATTGACCAGATCAAGGCCGCTGCTGCCGGACTGGGAGATATTGCGATCGCCAATACCTACTACTTTGCCCGCCTGGTCAAGTCTGACCAGGCCGAAGATCGGGCCGTGGCCGAGGCGATGGGCGTGTTTTTCCCCAACCAGGAGGGGCGCGGCACCCACGTCAACATCAGCGGGGCGGGGGTAGTTAAGACCGCTCCTAACGCCGACGCCGCTATCCAGTTTTTGGAATACCTGGCCAGCCCCGAGGCTCAGCGCATTTTTGCCGAGAGCAACAATGAGTACCCCGTGGTTGAAGGTGTTGCGGTGGACTCGGTGGTGGCGGGCTTTGGCGACTTCAAAGCAGACCCGCTGAATGCCTCAGTGTTTGGCCGCAACAACCCCGAAGCCCTGCGGATCACCGATCGCGCTGGCTGGACGTAGGGGTGGAAGGGGCTGAGCCTCGGGCATTTTATCGAGCTGGTGAATGCGATCGCGCGCTCTCGCATAATCAGGACCGGCTCTGGTTCTCAGGTTGAGCCACTTGCCAACTGTTCAACCAGAGTTTGGTACTGGTCGCAGGCGCTCTGTAGCGGCTGAGATGCTCCATATCGGCCTGCTGAGGGCGCGCCTAGGCATGCCCTACAGACAGAACAGACAGCAGCGCTTTGATTCTCGATGGAGGGTAGCCATCACCTACAGCAGCGCCAAAACAGCCTCTAGGGGCAATTCCAGAATCTCGGCTACCTCCGTCGCCGTCAGTCCCCGGTGCAGGAGTCGGGTGGCGGCGTTGAGCTGAGCCTGCTCTACTTCTCCCAATGCCTGCTCGGCTTGCTGACGGGCCTGCTCGGCCTCGGCGTAATTCAGCAGCTTTTCCCCGGTCTGGGGGTCAAAAAACCGCAGGGCCTTGGCTACTGAGGTCAGCCCAGGTACCGCCGTATCGACGGGAAAAACGGGGTCAACCAGGCGCAGGTCTAGCCCCAGCACCTCGCTTCTAAGCCCCTCGCGCTCTGGCGCGATCGGTTCGTAAACCCCATCCTGCAAGCGTCGCCCCTTGAGCTGAGGGCTGAGATAGTCGCCCGTGGGGTCGTACTGAAAATATTCCCGAATGCCGAGCTGGGCGTAGAGGGCGGGCTTTTCGGTTTCGTCCTGCTTGCGCGTCGTGCGGGAGGTAATTTCTAGAATAAAAGAGGGCAGTTTCCCCTCCTCCTGCCAGGCCTTGTAGCTGCGCCGCTGGCGCTTGCTGACGCCAAAGATCACAAACACATCCGGCGAAACGACGGCTTTGGGGTCCCCTTCGCGATAGTAAATAAACAAGTTGCCAGACACGTAAACCTGCTGACGACTCTGGAAAAACTGTCGCAGCACCTCGATGGCGTAAATTAAATAGTCGCGAGTGGGGTCGCTCTCGGTCATGGGCTGGCCGTCAGATTCGGGATAGAAAATGACCCCAGGTTTGGGGTGGGTGTCTGCCGTCATGGCAAGCGTCCCTCCTGGCGTGGATAGTTGATTTTAGTATGGCGAAAAGTATGGCGAAGAATTAGTATCCCTCAAAGATTTTTGACGGGTGCCCCACGGCTGGTTTCACCGCCCGGACCGCTGCCCCGGCACGGCGGCAGCGGAGTACCCTGTAGCGCTCCCTAGGGTTCAATGGGGCTAATAATCTGGCTCAGCAATCGCAGCTGGTCGGTGTTGCCCATGGTGATGACCACGTCGCCTGGGTAGAGGCGAGTGTCGGCCGTGGGGCCAAAAATTAGCGCCCCGTCGCGGCGAATGGCCAAAATCAGCGCCCCCGACTGGCGACCCAGCTGAGCTTCGGCCAGGGTTTTGCCGACGATGGGGCAGCTGTCGGGCAGCAGCAAAAACTCTTCGACATAGACGGTGCGCTCGGCTCCGGTGAGAATGCCGTCTAAAAAATCGACCACCTGGGGACGCACCGCCGCCGCTGCCATCCGCTTGCCGCCGGTAATGTAGGGCGATACCACCACATCGGCCCCGCCCCGCTGCAGCTTGAGAATGGCCTCTTCGGTGCTGGCGCGGGCAATGGTGCGAATCTCCGACGACAGCGTTTTGGCCGAGAGCACAATGTAGAGATTCTCGGCATCGGAGGGCAGCGCCGCCACCAGGCAGCGGGCCCGCTGCACCCCCACCTGCATAAGCACCTGATCCTGGGTGGCATCGCCCTGGAGAATGGTGTACCCCAGCTGCTGGGCCGCATGGACGGCGCTGTCTGCGGAGTCTACGACAGCGAAGGAGATGTTTTCGGCCGCAAACTCGGTGGCCACCTGCTGCCCGGTGCGGCCAAAGCCGCAAATAATGTAGTGGCCCTGCAACGATTCCATAAACCTGCGCTTCTTTAAAAGACGTAGCCCCGCCTGAAAGTGGCCCTGCACCACCGCCTCGGTCATGTTGTTGAGAATATAGGCCAGGACACCCACCCCCATCATGATCAGCACGATGGTAAACAGCCGCCCCCGAGGGCTGAGCGGATTGGTTTCCCCAAAGCCCACGGTCGACAGGGTGATCACCGCCATGTAGGTGGCATCCAGCCAGCTCCACCCCTCCACAAAGCGATACCAGAGTATGCCCGAGAAAACCACAAACCCCAGGGCGATCGCCCCGCGAATGAGATGTCGCCGGGTGTGCCGATAATTTTCTTCAACGATGGTTTCGCCATAGCGAGGGCGTTTTTGACGCACAGGTGTTAACCCCTGAAACTTAGCCCCCCAAAAAGCCTGGACCCGAGACGGCAGCTTGGCCCTAGGAGGTGGTGCAGCCTGGCCCATCGGCCGCCCTAGCTGCCCTAAATTGTAGCGATCAAAAAGCGCCCCGGGGTTAGCCAGGGCGCTTTTTTCCCCATTGCAGCGGTCAATCTAGTCGGCCAGGCGCACTCGTCCGGAACGAATGCTGTCGAACACCTGGTTGATGTGTTTGCGATCGCCTGGAGTCAGTGCCGGGTTGCTGAGCATCGCCGTCGATAGAATGAGGTGGTCGTGGCGGCTCAGTATGCCCCGCTGAATGACGGTGTTGACCAGGGCCTGAATGTCTGAGGCAGGGTTTTGGGGTAGAGACGACACCATGATTGCAAATCCTCGATGCAGGAGTGACGATAGTAGACGGGGCAGGCCCCAAAAAATAGGATCAGCGCTGTAGCTATGGCTACAGTTTTATCTTCCTTTAGCATGCCCCATCCCCCAACGCCGGGATTGAGCTACCGATAAAGATTCAGTAAACCTGTATTAAAGCCCGGCCAAGGGGCCATCTCCCACAGAAAAGTTACGGAAAAACGGTGCAAATCAAGGAAATCGCCATGCAGATCCACCGGCTAGCGGCCTTTAGCGACAACTATATTTTTGTGCTCCACAATGTGGCCCAGGCCGAGGCGGCGGTGGTCGATCCCGGTGACGCCGGGCCGGTGCTGCAAGCCCTAGACAGCCTTGGCGCTACGCTCACCGCCATTTTTAATACCCACCACCACAGCGACCACGTGGGGGGCAATCGCCACCTGCTAGAGCGGTTCCCCACGGCCCAGGTCTATGGCGGGGCCGAAGACCGGGGCCGCATTCCAGGGCAGACCCATTTTTTGCAGGCGGGAGACAGGGTGCGCTTTGGCGAACGCCAGGGGGAGGTCTTGTTTGTGCCCGGCCACACCCGCGCCCACATTGCCTACTACTTTGCGCCCGTCGAAATTGGAGGCTGGGGAGAGCTCTTCTGCGGCGACACCCTGTTTGCTGGCGGCTGCGGCCGTCTGTTTGAGGGCACTCCCGAGCAAATGGTGGAGTCGCTGCGGCAGCTGCGGCAGCTGCCCGACACCACCCGCGTGTGGTGCGCCCACGAGTACACCCTCAACAACCTCAACTTTGCCATTACGGTAGACGGTGACAATGCCGCCCTGCGCGATCGCCTCGCCCAGGTACAGGCAGCCCGCCGCCAAAATCAGCCCACGGTCCCCGCCGTCCTGGGGCTAGAAAAGCAGACCAACCCTTTCCTCCGGTGGGATGATACCGCCCTTCAGCGGGCCACCAACAGTACCGCAGCGGTGCAAACCTTTGCCCGGCTGCGGGGCAAAAAAGACCTGTTTTAAGCCCGCCTGGGGGAGGGCTTGCTATACAATCACAACAGCAGCGCCATTCTGGGCTATCCCGGGGGCAAACCACCCTAAAACGACTATACGAGGGGCAAAACCTGGCCATGATGCTCAAATCGACTACCCGCCACGTCCATATCTATACAGCGATCGTTGCCAACAATGAACTGGTGCCCAGCGACGATAAGCTCACCCTAGATATCGACCCCGACAATGAGTTCAACTGGTCTGAAGACGCCCTTAAGGCCGTCTATGCCGAGTTTGACCGCCTGGTCGATGCCGCCGCTGGAGAAGATTTAACCGACTACAACCTGCGCCGCATTGGCTCAGATCTAGAGCATTTTGTGCGACAGCTCCTGCAGCAGGGCGCGATTAGCTACAACCTCAAGAGCCGGGCGCTGAACTACAGCATGGGCCTGCCGCGGGTTGAGGCCGAGGAGTCCGCAGGATAGGGCCGCAGGCGATCTGTGCGCTGATGAGCAGGGTCGGGGCGATCGCCCCCTGGGCTAGGGTTTAGCGCTCCTCCACCGATTCAGACTGGGGTTAGATACGCTGGGGTTAGATACCATGAAAGATTACAAGCTGTTTATCTGCCCCTAAAGGATCGTGATCCAGTGCTCTAATTCCTCCTGTCGGTCGATTGCGACCCCCCCTGCCAGCCGCTGTAAGGTCTGCCAGACTCCCCTGCTATACCGATTTTTGCTGGCGGTCGGAGAAAATGGGCCTCTGACATCGCGCCCTGGGACGCTGATCGCCGGGCGGTTTCTGGTCTGGGGCGATGGGTCAAACCCTTCCCCGGCGGGGCATCGGCTCTGGCTAGACACTCGACCCGACAACCCCATTCCCCCCCTGGAGCAGATTCCGGCTACGGTTCTAACCTATCTGAAGCTGTTTTCGCTGGCTCAGCATGTGCCCCGGCCTTACGCCTACCTGACCCCAGAGCAGACGGGGCTAGCGACGACGGTGCTGCTGCTGGACATGGCCCCAATCAGCTTTCGTCCCAGCTTCCCAGCCGCCGCAAAAGAGGGGTTGCCGCCGGATCAGGGCAAGGTGGAAGTGGCGCTGCTGCCGCCTCTGGCCCAGGTTTGGCCCAGGGGCTCGGCCCTACAGCAGCTCAACTGGCTGCGCCAAATTGCCGCTCTGTGGCCAGATCTGATCGCAGAGCGAGTAGCTACGACCCTGCTGCTGCAAGACGAACTCCGGACTGACGGAGCGCTGCTGCGGCTGACCGCCCTGACCGCCGATGAGGCGCTCCCCACCCTGGTTCAGCTGGGGCAGAGTTGGGAGGGACTGCTGGCGACGGCGCAGCCACCGGTGCGGGCCTACCTGGGCTGGCTGCTGAAGGCGCTCAAAGAGGGGCAGATGGCCTCCGCGAAGGGGCTGGTGGCTGAGCTGGAGGGGGCGATTCAAACCCTTGCCCAGGGCCTGCTGGTGGCGGTGGACTGGGCGGCGGATACCGATCAGGGGCCAACCCGCGATCGCAACGAAGACGCCTGCTACCCCGAAAAAGAGCCGCGCCAGCAGCAGCTGTCTGGCCGGGCCGAGAACCTGGAAACACCGCCCCTGCTGCTGGTCTGCGACGGCATCGGCGGTCATGAGCAGGGCAATGTGGCCTCCCAAACCGCGATTAAGCTGCTGCAGGAGGAGCTAGAACCCCTGACCCAGCGCCCCCACCTGCCTCCCGAGGCGATCGCCCAGCGCCTCCGGCAGGCGATCGTCTTAGCCAACGACGCGATCGCCGCCCGCAACAACGACGAGCATCGCTCCGCCCGCGCCCGCATGGGTACGACGGTGGTGGTGGCCCTGGTGCACTTCCCCTACGTCTCCATTGCCCACGTCGGCGACAGCCGCGCCTACCGGGTTAGCCCCCACACCTGCTACCAAATTACCGTCGATGACGACGTGGCCTCGCGGGAGGCCCAGATGGGCTACGCTCTCTACTCGGAGGCGGTGCAGTTGCCCAGCGGCGGCGCTTTAATTCAGGCCCTCGGCATTAGCGACTCTGACTTTCTCTACCCCTCGGTGCAGCACCTCCTGCTGGACGATAGGGCAGCGCTGCTGCTCTGCTCTGACGGGCTGAGCGACTACGACCGGGTTGAAGCCCTAGCCCCGCACCTGGTTGCCCCTCTGACCACCACCCCCGATCCCCTCAGCCTCACCGTTGACGCCTTGATTCAGCAGGCCAATCGGCTCAATGGCCACGACAATGTCACCGTCGGGCTAATGCGATTTATGCCCCGGCCTAGCCCGCTGCCCACCCTGCCCCTTGGCCCGCTGGGGCAGGCTGTCACCGCGCCCGATCATGCCCCAGGCACGGCCCGATCGTCGTTCTCAGGGGCAGTGCCGCCCTCTACCCGGATTGTGGCTCCGGCCTCTCAGGCCGACATGGCATCGGCCTCTACCCGCTCAGGGATGGCCTGGGGACCATTTTTAGGGGGAATAGCTGTAGTGTTGGCTATTCTAGGGGCGCTGGGTCTGGCCCTGAGTCGGCGCCTGCCCGCCCCGATCGCATTTCAGTCCCTCCAGGCTCGGTGGCCGCTGGCCCTGGCGGGCCAGCCGCTGCCTGCCGCCGCCCTGGCCGCTACCGTTGACGTGCCCGTCGGGTCCTACTGGCAGGCGCAGCAGGTCATAGCTGGCGATCGCCGCTTACAGCTCCAGCCCCAGCCGACCATCCCAGCGGGTGCCGCGCCTGCCGGGCCATCGGTTGCGACGGGGAGCGTGCTCAGGGTTGTCAGCCGCCAAACTACAGCCGACAATGTCGACTGGGTACGGTTGCGGGTTTGCTCTATTCCCTCTGGGGTATCCCTAGAGCAGCAGCCCCAGGAGTCGGCCCAAAGTTTAGAGGCTGCCCAGAACTCAGCCCCTGCCCCTGACCTCAGTCAACGGCTCCTGGCCCCGGGCAACGAGGGCTGGGTGCAGACCCGCCACCTGTACGGAGCCGCCGCCTTTCTAGAGCTGGTTACCCCGGCCCAGTCGGGCCGCTGCGCCCCTTAAGTCGCCCCAGACCTTATGCTTTGGCTCTGTTGATTTCGGCCTGCCTATGCTGTCGTCCGATGCTCTCACCCTCCACCTTGCGATCGATCGCCTCACCCAGGCTGACTCCAGCCACTACGCGATCTGGGTGCTAGAAAGCCCGTTCCCAGGCGGCTATGCCCACCACGATCGCCTCTGGGATAGCCAGATGGCCCAACTCTGGGCAAACTGGCAGCAGTTTTTTTCGCTGCGGGGCCTGCCCCAGGTGCCCCATGTCCCCTCCGCCTACGTGCCCGAGTTTCACCTCGATGACCTGCTCGACCGGGTGGCCCCGGCGGCAGAGGCGGGCGGCAACACCGGGCGGCTGATGCAGGGGATGGGGGTGGGCCTGTGGGAATGGCTGTTTGACGGCCCCATTCGGCAAACCCTGGAGCGCAGCTTGGGCATGGCGATCGGCCAAAATCGTCCGCTTAAGCTGCGGCTTGAGGTGCGTCCCCCGGAACTGATTAGCCTGCCCTGGGAGATTATGCAGCCCCAGCCCGGCTGTCCGGCTCTGTCGCTGGGGCCGCAGGTGCTGTTTAGCCGCACGGCCAGCGCCGTAGAACCACTGCCCGAGGCCGAGCTCGATAACTCTTTGCGCATTTTGCTGGTGCTGGGCCAGGATGACCCCGGCACGGCGGAGGGGTCAAAAAACGTCTTGCAGCTGCCCCAGGAGGCCGAAGCCCTAAAACAGCTGCTGGAACTCAGCGCCTCTCGCCTCAGCTACCAGGGGGCCAGCCCGGTGGTTTGCCAGGTTCAAACCCTGCTAGAACCCGATGCCAAGACCCTGCTGAAAGCTCTAGAGACCGGGTACTTTAACGTGTTTTTCTACGCGGGCCACGGGGTGCCTGCCCCCGACGGGGGGCTGCTGTTTTTGAGCCAGGGGGGCAGCCTGAGCGGCACTGAACTGGCCCAGGGGCTGGCCCGCAACGGCATTCGCCTGGCAGTGTTTAACACCTGCTGGGGGGCGCAGCCCGATCTCAAACATCAGCAGATTATCCCCCGCAGCAGCCTGGCGGAGGTGCTGCTGCACCACGGCGTACCGGCGGTGCTGGCGATGCGCGACTCGATTACAGACCACGAGGCGCTGAGCTTTATTCAGGTGCTGGCGCGGGGGCTAGCTGAGCGCCAGCCGGTGGCCCAGGCGGTCGCCCTGGCCCGCCAGCATCTGATGACGGCCTACCGATTTAACCACCCGGCCTGGACGCTGCCGGTGCTTTATCAGCATCCCCAGTTTGAGGGCCACCTGCTGCGCGAGGTCGCCCTGGCGGTGACTCAGCTGCCTGGACAAGATGTGCAGTCGACCCAGGCGGCGGTGCTGCGCTGCCTGAATACGCCAACCCGCCTGTGGCGACTCTACGACGGCTATTTGCGGGTGGGGCGACTGCCCGACAACGATCTGGTCATTTTAGAACCCTGGGTGTCGGGGCAGCACGCTGAAATTTTCTGCCGCACCCAGTTTGACAACGGTGTCCAAGAGACCTGTTACTATCTACGCGATATGTCACGCTATGGGTCGTACTACTTTGACGGGCGAAGCTGGAACCACGTCCACCGGGCTGAGGTGCCGCTGGCCCTGGGTACGGCCCTTCGCTTTGGCAGCCCCGAGGGGGAGTTAATGGAATTTACCCTGGAGGGTAACCCCAAGTCGACGCTGACCTGCTAGGAAAACCACAAAATTGTTCATCCTGTACGGAATCCCCTGAAAGCGCAATGTATCCACCCTTGTCGGGTTTTGTTACCATCTCGTGCATCTAAAGTAAACGCTATGACTCAGCCTTCCCACCATCCCAATTCTGCTTCTGAGCCCGCCATGGCCACCGAACACGATTTGCTTGCCGCTATTCTCAACCCTGAACCGGCGTACCCATGGCAACCGATGGCCCCCGAGGTAGAGGTCTACCTGAGCCACCTCGAAGCGGAGTTTGACGCCCTGGCGGATGGCGATCTCAACACCGCGATCGCAGCGGGATGGCAAATCCTGGCAGCCCAGATGACCGATCAGATGGGCGCGGCCCAGACTGCAACCCAGAGCACGCCAGCCGTGGACCCGGCAGCAGTTACCTCGGTGCTCGATCAGCTGCGGCAGTTTCAGGGGCGCATGCCCGGCGGGCTGCTGCAAGGGCTGGCCACCACGGCCACCGGCCTGGTCCGCAGCGGCCAGCCCTTAATCGATCAGCTGGTGCAGTGTGTGGGCGACACCTTGCCCGGCTGGAACCTCGATGACCTGGCGGTGCTGGCCCGACCGCTGGCCTACTCCTTGCGCGATGGCCGTGGCGAAATTTTAGAGCTAAACCTGCGGGCGATTCCAGCCGCCGACTGGGAGTCGCTGTCTAGCCTGGAGCAGGCGCGGCTGGCCCTGACGATTGCCTCGGTGGCCCTCAAAGCGGCTCAGGAGGAGCGGGGCGCAAGCTAGTATCTTGAGGCGGAAGTTTAGGGACTGTTTCTGCAAGCCAGGGAGCTGGGGAGCAGGGGAGCCAAGCGCCAAAACGGTGGAGATATTTCAGCCTTCGAATACTAGGGCCTGCGATTCCCGCCGACGCAGTCTCCGGTTGAAGGCGAAGCCGCCCCCGATTACGATCTTGTAAAGCTTCTCTGAGAGAGCTGGGTTCCCAGGGAACCATGGGGAAGGTTGCTTCTCCTTATACACTACGTTTCAATGCTCATGGGACTTTACCTTACCCCCTGGTGGCGGCGTCAGCAGGCTCGCTATCACTATCGGCAGGCCCTGACTCAGATTCGCAAGGGCAATGTCGATGCGGCACTGGCGGTGTTGCTCCAGGCCCTGGACAACTATCCCTGCCCAGCGGATATTCACGTTGAGCTGGGCAAAATTCACTGGCAAAGGGGAGATACCGCCGCCGCGCTGGAGCATTTCACCACTGCGATCGCCCAAGATCCCACCAGCGCCCGCGCCTACGGCAATCGAGGCCTGCTCTACTGCCAGCAGGGTGAGCAGGCCAGGGCCTTTGCCGACTGGCAACTGGCCCTGGAGCACCATCCCGGCCACGCTCTAATTCACTACAACCGGGGGCTGCTGCACTTTCGGCAGCAAAACTACCCAGCGGCCCTGGCCGACTTTGACAGCGCCCTTGCCGCCAACCCCAACCTGGCGGAGGCCTACCTGCACCGGGGCCACGCCCACGAGCAGTTGGGCCACGCCGCCGCCGCCGCCCACAACTGGGAACTGGCCCTCTGCAACGATCTCAACCTCGACCAGGCGCGCCTGAAGCTGCACCATCTGCACCAGGCCCACCGCGATCGCCTGCTCTCCCAGCGTCTGCTGAGGGAACTGGGGCTGCGGCAAATTGCGATCGAAGCCAAGTACCAGGACGGCGGTCTCCAAATTCAGGTGTATCGCCCCATCGGGGTGGGCATCAACTACTTCACCCTGCCCAATCAGATTCGCGCCCTGCTCATTCGATGGCAGCTGGACGATGTGCACAGCTTTGATCTCATCGGCCAGGTGCAGGATCAGCCCACGGTAGAGTGGCGGGGCAGCTACAAGCTCTTTCAAGGGCAGCCCTGCCCCCCGGCTCGATGGCATCGGGTGCTGCTCACCGCCTTCGTGATTTTTCCGCCCCTGGGCATTCCAGCCCTGGCCTACGCCATGAACCTGCGCCAGGCCTACCGACAGGGCGACTATATCACCGCCCTGCGGGCGTCTAAGGCCATCCAGGGACTGTGTCGCGCCGGGGGAATTGCGTCTCTAACCCTGGTGACGCTGCTGGTGAGTTACTGGGGCTACCAGCGCCTCTACGGCACCCCCGAGGCCTCCGCTGCTCCGGTCCAGCTCCTCCCGGCTCCGGTGGTGCCAGCTAAGCCGCAGGCTCCGGCTGCGGCTGATAGCTAGCCGCTAGCTCGGCGGGGGTCATGGTTTCGTAGCGCTCAAAGGGTTGATGAATCCACGGGTTGTCGGGCAGGTAGACCACGTGGTAGTCGGGCTTAAAGATGGAGTCGGCCTTGTACCACAGCACCGCCGTGCGCAGGTCTTCGATGTAGAAGCCGTACTTGTGGCGCAGCCACTCAATGGATTTTTTCAGGCTGTAACCCGAATCGACCAGGTCATCCACAATGAGCACCTGGTTTCCCAGGCTGGGGGTGGTCATGCTCAGATCGCGGGAAAAGGTAATTGCCCCACGGGTGCGACCGTCGGCCCCACCGTAGGAGGCGGTGGACAAAATGGCCAGGGGCACATCGAACAGCCGACAGAGGGTGTCGCCAATGCGCATTCCGCCCTTGGCCAAGCAGACGATCTGGTTAAACTCCCAGCCCGATTCGTAGATCGCGATGGCCAGCTTTTCAATGTCCCGGTGGTAGTCGTCCCAACTTACGTGAAAATCAACCATGCGTTGCCTCCAGTAGAATAGCCCCGGCCCATTGCCCCAGCCCGCTGCCCTGGCCCGTTAACCTGCATTGACCTGGCCCGCCGGCTCTGGGCATCCGACCCGCCTGGCCCAGGTGTAAAGTTTTGCCCAGGTATAACGCCACAGTTCCTAAGCTGGACTGGGTATAAGGCGTTTTGTGATGGGGAAATAATACACTGAGGACGCTGCCTGAATTGTTATGCATCCCCCATCGATTCACCCGCCTTTAAGATCCTGATTTACACCGTATCGACCTATGGCCTCCAATGTTCCGTTGACCAGTGCAGACCGCCCTGTTCCCAAACCGTTTTCCCTCTGGGGCAAGCTGGCGTTTGGGGCTGGAGACATTGGGCCAGGCATGACGGCCAACCTGCTGGCCTTTTCGTTCTTGATTTTTCTGACCACCGCCGCTGGGCTGAGTCCCGTAGCGGCAGGCTCAGTGCTGGCGATCGGGCGGATTTGGGACGCTGTCAACGACCCATTCATTGGCTACCTGAGCGATAAAACCCGCACCCGCTGGGGCCGCCGCTACCCCTGGATTGTGCTGGGGGCGATTCCCTTTGGGGTGACGTTTTTTCTCACCTGGGTGGTGCCAGGGTGGGAGAGCGACACCGCCCGGTTTTGGTACTACGTGGTGATTTCGCTGCTGTTTCAGGTG
Organism: Nodosilinea nodulosa PCC 7104; assembly: GCF_000309385.1. Classification (GTDB taxonomy): domain Bacteria; phylum Cyanobacteriota; class Cyanobacteriia; order Phormidesmidales; family Phormidesmidaceae; genus Nodosilinea; species Nodosilinea nodulosa. Next base: position 5,530,168 of record NZ_JH976537.1, on the reverse strand, counting down.
TTTTACACAGTGGTGAATTTGCCCTACACCACCCTCACCGCCGAGCTGACCAAGGACTACGACGAGCGCACGGAGCTGACGGCCTTTCGGCTGGGGTCGTCGCTGTTCGGGGCGATCGCGGCCCTGGGCCTGGGCCTGGTGATTACCAACATGATCAGCGATTTGCGCCAGCAGTATCTGGTGCTGGGGGGCATCTGCGCGGTGCTGTCGGTACTGCCCTTGTTCTGGTGCGTGTGGGGCACCTACCCCTACGCCGTGCAGCGCCACGCCCTTCAGCCCGCCCCCACCGACGAAGTAGCGCTTTCGTTTCCCCAGCAGGTCAAAGTTGTCTTTTCCAACCGGGCTTTTTTGTTTGTGGTGGGCATTTATCTGTTTGCCTGGCTGGCCCTGCAAATGACCGCCAGCATTATTCCCTTCTACGCCACGTTTTGGATGGGGCTCGACTCGTACTTTTTGGCGGCGCTGCTGGTTCAGGGCACCGCCATTTTTATGATGGTAGTGGTCAACCAGCTCAGCTGCCGCCTGGGCAAGCAGGAGGTGTTTTACATCGGCATTGGCGTCTGGATTATTGCCCAGATCGCGCTGTTTTTTGTGCAGCCGGGGCAGGTGGCCTTTCTGTACCTGCTGTGCATTGTGATTAGCTTTGGGGTGGCTACCGCCTACGTGGTGCCCTGGGCCATGCTGCCCGATGTGATTGAACTCGACGAGCTGAAAACGGGTCAGCGGCGCGAGGGGGTTTTCTACGCATTTATGACCCTGCTGCAAAAGGTGGGGCTGGCCCTGGGCCTATTTTTGGTCAGCCTGGCGCTGCAATTTTCGGGGTTCGTCAGCGAAGCCACCCAGCAGTCCGATTCGGCGCTGATGGCGATTCGGGTGTTTATTGGCCCGGTGCCGATGGTGCTGCTGCTGTGCGCCATTGGGCTGGCCCGGTTTTACCCAATTACCCGCCAGGTCCATGGGGAGATTCTGCTGCAGCTGAGCGAGCGCCATCGCGCCCAGGAGCAGGACGAGCCGTTGGACTAGGACCTGTTGGCATTCTGAGGAATGACTCGGTAGGTTGCAAGAGTAGACACTAAGCAAAGCTCTGTACTGGACTGAGCGATCGAATGGTCGGCAGCTGTTGATCAGTTTTTGGGCCTTGAAAGTTTGCCGTGGGACTGATGCTGCTGGGCGGAAATTGAGCCTCCGCTCCAACCGCTCTGATTCCCTATTGCTCGAAGGCTGAAAGATGCCGACTATTCCACTTCGCTTGGTTCCCTCGCGATTGACAACAGTCGCCACACTTTTGCCATAGTCTACAAGCCCCCTGCCCCTGGCGATTAATAAACGTATGTCGGGGTTGACTAAGGGGAGGTCGCTGGCGCGGCAGTTCGCGCAGCCGTAGCTGAAGGCGTCAGAGCATTTTCCAAAGATAGGTCACGAATGGCCTGGGCTAAGTCCAGCAGGGTAGCGCGGCGATCGCACCTGGCTACGGCCCCAGCTTCAGTTTCCGGCAGGGCCTCGCGGCGATCGCTCAGCACCAGTAGCTTAAAGTGCTGGCAGCCCTCCAGGTGGTGCAGCTGGTGCAAAAACTCCGCCAGGGTCATATCCGGTAGCGGGTCGCAGATAACCGCCACATCCACCGCAATGGAGTCTAAAAGCACCAGCCCGGTTGCGCCATTGGTGGCTTCGCTGGCTACCTCAAGGCCAGGGTGCGATCGCAGTCCTTTTCGCAGGGCAATGCGATCGGCCTCGTCGCCATTGACAATCACCACCTGAATCTCCTGTTTGGTATCGGTAGGCGAGTTCGCCGCTGGCAGCGGGTTGCCAGACGGGCCGCAGCTGGACACCTCACCGGCAAATTCCACATCCGCCAGCTTGGCCGCCTTGAGCTGAGCCATGGCTTCCGCCGACAGAATGCGCGATTCGTCGAAGCCCAGCTCAATCTCGGTGTGCATACCCCTACGCTTGACCCGCTTGAGGTTGTAGAAGCGCTTGTTTAGCGTAGTTTGCACAAAGGCCCCCAGGCAGCCCAGCAGGTATCGCCGCTTGAACCCATCCCGCGTAAACCAGTATTCCAGAAACTTCCAGCCGTAGAAGCGGGCGTAGTTGCGCAGCACTCCCTGCAATACCGCCTCCCGCGTCATATGGTCGGGTTTGATAATCGGCGTCACAAAGTTGTAGTGGGAAAAGTCGCGCACTTCCACCTTGTCTTCTAAATCCTGAAACAGTTCGGCAAAGGGCCAGGGGGTGAACATGTTCCAGTTGGTCATGTCGGCCCCCCAGTCGCGGGCCATGCGGTAGGTTTCCTCAATAGTCTCGGGGGTTTCGTTGGAGAGGCCCATAATAAACTGCACCTCCGCCACGATGCCGCTGTCGCGCAGCAGCTTCACCGCCCGCTTGTTGTCGGCAATGGTAGTTTCCTTCCGAAAGATGTTGAGGTTGAGCTGGGCGGCGGCCTCGGTTCCCAGAGACACATGGACCAGCCCGGCTTTGCGGTACAGGGGCAGTTCCGCCTCGTCCCGCAGAATGTCGGTGACGCGGGTGTTGATGCCCCAGTGTACGCCCAGGTTGCGATCTACCAGCTCTTCGCAGAGTTTGACAAACCGGGCTTTGCTGATGGTGGGTTCTTCGTCCGCCAAAATGAAAAACCCCACCTGATGCTCTTTGACCAGGTACTCGATTTCATCCACAAATTGTTTGGGGCTGCGGGCGCGGTACTTGCGCCAAAACTTCCACTGGGAGCAAAATCGGCAGCGGAAAGGGCAGCCCCGCGCAAAGTTAGGCACCGCCACCCGCACATTCAGCGGGGTGTAAATATAGCGGTCCCAGTCGAGCAGGGTCCAGTCGGGGGCGAGGGTATTGAGGTCGCGAATGGGGGGATGGGCGGGCGTTACCACCACCTGGCCAGCGTCATCCAGGTAGGCCAGCCCCAGGATGGATTCGCGATCGCGGCGGTCTCTGCCTGCCGCGATCGCCCGCATCAGGTTGACGCTAATTTCTTCCCCTTCGCCGCGAATGATGTAGTCCACCCAGGGTGCCTCCGCCAGCACCTCCCGGTACATGTAGGTGGGGTGCACGCCGCCCATAATCGTGGTAGCCCCCGGGCACACAGACTTGGCGATCCGCAGTGTATCCTGGGATTTGTAAATCATCGGCGTAATCGCCGTCGCCATCACCACATCGGGCCGATAGTCAGCAATCAGGGCCGCCAGGGGCTCATCCTCAATGTAGTTGGTCATGGCGTCGATAAAGCGAATCTCGCCAAACCCGGCCTGTTTTAGCGCACCCCCAACGTAGGGCACCCAGCTGGGCGGCCAGTTACCGGCGATTTCAGCCCCGCCGGAGTGGTAATTGGGTTGAATCATCAGAATGCGCATAGATCGCCCTCGCCACGGCCAATTTGATTTAATCACTTTATTGCTCAATAGCGATTAAGCGAATCTGGAGCTTTAAAACGTTACAGTTTTGGCGCTATGGCAGCCGACGGATAGGTTACGGCATTTTTCAGAGCCAGCGTTCAAACGGTTGAATGTTCTCAACGTCTCTCAGTGTCCTAACTAACCTGAGTTCGGGATAAGGAAAGGAGGGGCTCTGTAAGCTGATATAGCTGTAGCCAGTCTGGTTAAGACATGTCTCCTATGACCGTTCAAACGTTTGAACGGTCATAGGGTTCCTGGATGTCCTAACCAACGTGACTATGGCTATATCACGTAAATGATTCAGCAGGCCCCCCTATGGATAGTCTAGAAGAGCTGTTTTGCCACATTGATGATTTCTGCTGTCAGTTCGAGCCGAAATGGCACCAGATGCTGCTGGGTGAAGGCGTTCAACACCGTCAGCGCCAGCGATCGCTGAGCTTAAGCGAGGTGATGACAATCTTGGTGTGCTTCCACCAGCAGCACTATCGCAACTTCAAGGCGTTCTACAACAAGCATGTCTGCGTGCACTGGCGAGAGGCCTTTCCTGGCCTGGTCAGCTATCACCGCTTTGTGGAGTGGATGCCGTCGGCTCTGCTGCCCTTATGCGTGTACCTGAAGCACTGTTTTGGCGCTTGTAGCGGCATCAGCTTTATCGATAGCAGCAGCCTCAAGGTGTGCCACAACCGTCGGATTCGACGCCACAAGGTGTTTCGCGGCCTGGCGGCTCGGGGCAAAACCTCAGTTGACTGGTTCTTTGGCTTCAAGCTCCACCTGGTGGTTAATGACCAAGGGGAGTTGCTCAACATCCAAATCACGCCGGGCAATACCGACGACCGCAAGCCCGCCTGTGACTTGCTTCAAGGCCTCTATGGCAAGGTCTTTGCTGACCGGGGCTATGTCTCCAAAGCACTGGCAGAACGCCTCTTTGAGACCTGTGGCATCGAGTTCTTTGCCAAACCCAGGCGCAACATGACAAACCACTTGATGCGGCTCACCGACAAGTTACTGGCCCGCAAGCGCGCCATTGTCGAAACCGTCATTGACCAGCTCAAGAACATCTCCCAGATTGAGCATTCCAGGCATCGCAGCCCTACCAACTTCATGGTCAATGTCATCTGTGGCTTGATTGCCTACTGCCATCAGCCCAAGAAGCCTTCCCTCAATCTTGACTTCGCTCTTCCTCCATCGGCTTAACCCGAACTCAGGTTAACTAACGTGACGAAGGCCGTAAAAACCTTGGCCAGCGGCTTTTCTAAGCTTATGGCTAGAGGCATAACGGCCTGACGCCAGGCCGCAGCGGGGCCAGCACCAAGTCTGAACTCCGAAACCCCGCGCTGAAGGCAGGCAATTTTTTCAATCGCCCTGGCTATAGCTGCGGCAGCCCTATTCAGCTAAAAAAATAGTCAGTTGGGAAAAAACAGCACCGGATGCCAGCTGCGCCGAAGAATTTCCCGCGTCAGGCTGGGGGACGACCATTTGAGAATGCCATCGCGGTCCCTAGGGCAGGTGGCGATCGCGCTAATGTCGTGCAACTCAGCGGTCTTCATGATTTCTTCTAAGGGGTTGCCCTCCACAACGGTGGTGTTGACCACCAAATTTAGCTCCGCCAGTTCGGCCTGAATCTTGTCGAGCTTTTGCTGGGCCTCCCCCACAGGGTTGTCGCCCTTAAATTCGCGGCGACCGCTATCATCAATAACCCACAGCAGCCGCACTCGCTCCAGCACAGAGTCAGGATTATTCTTGACCTGGTGGTGAATTTTCTGAATCAGGGTCTTGCTCGCCTGGCTGCCATCGTAGGGCACCAGCAGGTAGCGAAACAGGTTAGCGCAGCGCAGCTCAAGCTCAGCGGTGGTGTAGGTCGACATCAGCTGAGGGCGCAAAATAACGATTGGCACATCGGCCTTTTCCGCCAGGGTAGCCGCCGTGCTGCCAAACAGCTTTTCCTCCAGCATCGTGCGGGTGGGAGTTCCCAGGAAAATAACGTCCACCTTGTACTGCTTGGCCAGGCGCAAAATAGAGTCGCTAGCGCGGCCTAGCTGAACCTCAATGGTGACCTCAATGTCCTCGGGGGCTTCCCGCAGCAGCTCTTGCAGGCGGCGGCGGGCCGGTTCCAGCGTCTTTGAGTCCTCCCGGGGAATTTCTGGCCCGCTCTCTACCGAGATGCTGTGAAAAAACACCAGCGACCTAAATCCTCCAGCGGCTAGACTCGGCACAAACTGGGCAAGACGGTAGATGCCATCGGTGAAGTCGGTACAGATGAGCGCGCGCTGAAACATAGGTCCCCCGTTCAGGTGCAACAAAAGTGGTTAGGCATTCAGTGGTCAAAGACCGGCCCCCAAGGGGCTATCACCTGGCTCAGCAGTTGAACTCGGCGACTGAGAGGGTTTTTCTTTCCCGGCCCATCACCAGCGGCGGGGCAACCCCTCTCCATTACCATAGCGTTTGACCGGGCTGTTTCAACCCCAGAAAGCTAAGCCAGCCCCCTCAACCCAGGCCTTTAGCCCAGGGGCTGTCTTCGATCGCCTGGCCGCCCCATCTGTCAGCAGCAGTTCTGATACTGGACCGATCTCGTCTGTGCGCTATAGCAAAAAACTTTTGTCCGCTCTGCCAGTCCTACCGATGGCCTGTAGCGCAGGTATAAAGCCGGGCCGACGGGCGATGATTTTGCCCTACCGCAGCCCTGAAATATCTAAATATCTAAATTGCCTAATGCCTGTGTGGGAGCAGTCCCAAATGGACTGTCTGGCTCGGCGATCGCTTTTCTAGGCTTTGAGCCGTGCAGCCTAAAAACTCTATGACTGTAACGTTGTAACTTTAAGCGCCGTATCTTCGGCTCTGTGCTTTGAGCCTGCCAACCCTGCTGCTTAGCATTGAAGCTGACGCCCCGACATCCCCGGCCTGATTCAAGGTAACCCCGCAAGAGAGGGAGGTCGTCGTCTTCATGCTGTCCTGAGCGCGGTCAGGGCTTAAATTTGGGGATTTGGCCCAATGCCCCATTCGTGCTTGAGAAAGTGCTTGTACATGGTTTCTCGCATCATCATCTGCTCGTACATCTTGACTAGGAACTGCTGAGCCTGCTCACGGCTCATTTTGTCTACCTGAGATTCAAATGATCGCAGACTAAACTGCTGCTCCAAAGAGAGTTGCATCGGTTCGTTCATGGATTTACTCCTGAGAGAGAGAACAACACCCAATCGAGATCGGCAGCTGAGACGAAAACGTCCAGGGTGCCAAGCCAGGGTTGCTCAACTAGCCATCCGTACGGGAAAACCAGGCTGAACGCACCGGGCCACTTGACTGGAATGGGCTTAACCACAACGCCAACCGCGATCAATGCGCTATGGTTTACAAATTATAACAATCATTTGACAAAGATCCAGTTATTGGCGTTATGAGCGAATATAACAAGTCATCCCAAATCCGTCATCTGTCGGGTGGGAATTTACAATTTTTAGCAACGGTGGCTAAGTAAAAATGCTCAAGGCAAACTTCTTGCTATATTCCTTCCCTGAGCGCAGAATGGCCTTTTGCGCAGGCCCATTCAGCGCCTCGGTGGCGCAAGAGCAGTGATTGAGGCGGTAATGGTGCCGTTTTGGCCCAGGCGTCATTGCCCCAAAAGCCGATCTACGGAGCCTAAAAGATCTGTCCCCAGAAAGAGGGATGCCCCACCTGCAATTAGCCCTCGGCGGTGCCCAGGGGTGGCGATACGCTCACCACTACCACCGTAATGTTGTCGCGGCCGCCCCGCTGTTTGGCCGAGTTGACCAGGGCGGTGGCGGCGGCCTCGCAGGCGCGAATAGATTTTAGGTGAGAGGCAATTAAATGGTCTGACAGCTCTTCGGTGAGGCCATCGCTGCACAGCAGCAGGCGATCGCCGCTGTGCACCTCAATTGGCTGAATATCAATTTCGGTCAGGTCGTCGCGCCCCAGGCACTGGGAGAGTACGTGCCGCCAGGGATGGTTGCGCGACTGGGCGGGGGATACCTCCCCCGCTCGAATAGCCTTGGCAATCCAGGTGTGGTCTTCGGTCAGCTGCTCCAGATGATGGCCCCGCAGGCGATAGAGGCGCGAGTCGCCCACGTGGGCACACCAGGGCTGGGGATCACCGTCGCGAAAGGTAACTACTACCACAGTGGTGCCCATGTCGGCCCGCTCCGGGTGGCGCCGCTGATCCTCCAGAATGGCATTGTTGGCCTGCTTTAGCGCCTGCTCTAGCAGCAGCGCCGTGGCAGTTTCGGTGTGCCACTGGCAGCTTAGAAAGGATTTAATTGCGGCCGTAGCCAGGCGGCTGGCCTCCTGCCCGCCGGCATGACCTCCCATGCCGTCAGCGACAATAAAAAACCGCCCGTCGGGGTCAATGTGATAGTCATCCTGGTTGCTGGTCCGCAGCAGCCCTGGGTCCGATAGTCCTGAAAAAACGCAATCCACCATGGCAAACTCGGACTAAACCACTAGGGCAGACGATCGGCCCGGTTAACCTTTAGCACCGATCGCACAAATGCGATGCCAGTGCCCAGTGCCAGTACCCCCGGCACCACCGCCAGCCAGACAAACTTTGACAGCAGTAGCCCGGTTGCCGACAGCGTAAATGCCCCCACCAAAATGGCGTAGTTGTTGGCCATCGTGACGCCACTGATGCGTCGCAGGGCGCGATCGGTCTCAATGGACCGCACCCGCACGCGAATGTCGCCGCGCTCTAATTTGTCGAGGGTATCTTCAATGCGCCGGGGCAGGCCCAGGGCAGAGGTACTTACCTGGGCCGCCTGACGGCTGAGTTCCCCTAGCAGGCTGTTGGCCCCATCGGTCGGATTGCCATTGGACATAAGCTGTGCAGCAAACGGCTTGGCCGCTTCCATAAAGTTAAACTCGGGGTCAAGCCCTTTCCCCACCCCTTCCAGGGTAGAAAAAGCTCGCATGACAAATGTAAAGGTAGCCGGGAAGCGAAAGGGCTGATCGTAGGCAACGGCGTACAGATCATCGCTAATGGCGTTTATGGACTGCTCCTCAAAGGGCTTATCCATAAAGTTATCCAAAATATACTGGATCGAGCGGCGCACCGGGCTCATATCGTCTATTTCGGCCAGCGCCCCCAGTTCCACCAGTGACTCCATTACCTGCTCGGCATTGCGCTGGGCCACCCCCATAAACGTATTCATCAACCGCTGCCGGGTCAGGGGCTGCACCTGCCCCATCATGCCAAAGTCATAGAAAATTAGCGATCCGTCAAGGCTGACGGCAATGTTGCCAGGGTGGGGGTCGGCGTGGAAAAAGCCGTTGTTGAGCAGCTGATGCAGGTAGGCCTGGGCACCCAGCCGAGCAAGCCGACTGCGGTCCAGTCCGGCGGCCTCCAGGGCGTCGTAGTGGCTGATTTTAATGCCCGGCATGTACTCCAGCGTAACGACCCGCGAGGAGGTCAGCCGCCAGAAGACCCGAGGCACATTGACCCAGTCTTCGCCCCTGAAGTTGCGGCGAAAGGTGTCGGCATTGCGGCCTTCGTTGAGATAGTCAATTTCTTCCCAAAGAATGCGGCAGCACTCTTCGTAGATGCCGATCCAGTCGCGGCCCTTGCCCCAGGTGGGGTGACTTTGAAAATAGTGGGCAATGCCCTTGAGAATCGACAGGTCAATGGTGAAGAGCGATCGCAGGCCGGGTCGCTGCACTTTTACCACCACCTCGTCGCCGCTGTGCAGCTGGGCTCGATGCACCTGACCTAGGCTTGCCGCCGCCAGGGGAATCGGGTCGAAGGTCCGGTAAAGGATATGGATGGGCTTGCCAAAGTCGGCCTCAATAATGTCGCGGGCCTGCTCGTAGCTAAAGGCAGGCACTCGATCTTGAAGCTTAGAGAGTTCTTCAACGAACTCGATGGGAAAAATGTCGGCCCGAGTGGAGAAAAGCTGACCCACCTTAATGAACGTAGGGCCTAGGTCGAGCAGCGTTTCGCGAATCCACACCGCCAGCTGCCGCCGCCTGGCCGCCTGAGCCTCTGGGGTAATGGTGCCGCCATAGCTCCAGGCCTTGCCGTAGCGCCAGCGAGCCCACAGCAGCCGCAGCACAAAACTCCAGATGTCTACAAAACGGCGCTGGCGCGAGTAGTGGCCCTGGTTCCAGCGGTAGGATTCCTGGCGAAAGGGCAACCCCTTTTCTCCTGAGGACGCCTCCAGGCCAATCGCGCTGGCCAAGGGCAAGTGAGCGATCGCTTCGCCTTCTTCCAAACCGCTGTAGGGCAAATCCTCAGCGGTCAGATCGCTCAAGGGCGGGGCGCCCAGATCATTGCCGGTGCTCTCGGAGCCATGCCCTACGCTCCCGCCCCCGTTTACCGCAGGGGAAGGCAGCTTGGACGAGGCAGAAGAATCGGAAACAGCAGGCACTCAGGCTCCTAGAAGAGAAAAACAGCGGCGATGGCAATAGCCTCAAACAGCCCTGCCCGACCGCTGGACAGCGGCATGGGGGATGAATCTCCCAAGGGGAGCTCAGCGGGCTTTTAGACCTGGGACGTGGTCCGGTACTGCTGAAGGGCTACCCGAACCTGGGCGATTTCGGCTCGCAGGGTGTCGATAGTGGCCTGGAGGTCGGTCCCTGAGCCAGCCGCTGGGGTCGTACCAGCGTAGGAGACGCCTGCCTCCGCTTCAGCCTGCTGGGCTCTGACCATGACTTCCTCGGTGAACTGACGGAAGTATTCCCGCTGCTCAGCGTCAAATTTGCCCACTAGGCTCAGGCCATCGGTCAGCAGCCGCTCGGCACGCTCGTTGACCGCATCGGCCAGAGCGCGACCAACATAAAATGCGTGCAGCACAGGGCTACTCATGGCAAACCTCAGGTAAACGGGTCATGTAACAGAAATTTGTTTAACTGTAGAGAATTATAACGTTCTTCTTCATCTAACACCGGACAGATCTCCAGGTAAATTTAGAGCTGCCCAGCAGGCAGTCTAGCTAGAGGCCGGGGCCGGGGCCGGGGGCCGCAGGGGTTTGGGAAGAGGCTGTGGAACACCTCCATCGCCAGGGGGGAGCGTCGGGGGTGCTTCGATCGGTGCAGGGGACGCCAGCGGGGCCGGGGCCGGGGCCGGAGCCGGGGCTGGAGCATCGCTAGGCGAGGGGTCCAGTACGTTCGGCAGTTCTGAGTCGGGTTTGGGCTGGGGCCAGGGTTCAGCCGGATTGGGTAAGGCGTCGTCAGGCTCAGTGCTTGGCTCGGGAGTGGGTTCTGGCTGGGCTACGATCGGGGGCGGCGCAGCGGGTTCGGGCTGGCTGGGGGTAACCTCCGGAGCGGGCGCAGAATGCGGCGGCGGCGTAGTGCCGTAGTCGGGCCGACTGCGGAGCGTCGGAGCGTGATCCCAGGGCTGCCATAGCTCATCACCGTTCCAGTCGGGCAGGGGGGGGAACGACTGATTGGGGTTGAGGCGCTCTGAGCTGGCGGAGCTGGCGGGCTGCAACCGGGTGTAGAGGCCAAAGCCAAGGCCGCTGGCGGTGGCCGCCAGGCCGGTAAAAACTAAGGCTAAGGCCGTCTTGGCGCGTCGCTGTGACGGCGCGCCAGCGGGGATCGCAGCGGGAATAGTGCTGCTCTCTGGCTGAGGCGCTGGGGCACTCATCCCGAAAGCGGTGGCGGGCGAAACGACAGCGGTAGGCTCACCTCTGGTGGGCAATACCCGGGGTGGGTCGGCAGGTAGCTGAGCGTCGCTAGGCAGCAGAGCACTCCATTCGGCCAGAGAGATGCTGGGCGTTTTTCCAGCAGCGAAACTGCCCGCTGCTAGGGCAGCATCCAGGCTGGTTGGCAGCGCTGGCTGGCAGCGACGTAGCTCCACGGCGAGGGGAGCTTTAGTAGCTTCGGCCCGTTGCCCAGTCAGCAAAAAGTACAGCAGGTAGCTGAGTTCCTGGACCAGGGTGGCCTCTTCAGCAGAAGGCAGATTGTTTTCCTTTTTTTGGTCAGGTTGATCTGACTGGTCAGGTGAACTGGTGAGATCGGGGGTGACCTGGGCCAGATCGAACCCAGTGAATGTCAGGGCCTGAGTCTCGGGCACATACCACACCTGATCGGGGGTGAGCCGTAGCCCAGCCCAGCCCAAGGAGCGCAGACTCTCCAGAACCCCGATGAGTTGGCGAAGTATCGCCAGGCTGGAGCGGGGGGTAATGAATTGGGTCTCTGCCACCAGACGGTCTAGGGGAGTCCCCGCCGGGCCGCTAAACGTTTGGTAGCAGACGCCGTCTTCTTCAAAACCGCCCAGGTGCTGGGGTAGGGCGGTGTGCTTCAGCCCGTTGACCTGCTCTAGATACCGATAAAATGCCTCGCGGTCGGGGGCGTCGGGGATTGTTTCTGGGTTGCGGCTGCCCAGCACCCGCAGCTGTACCCACTGACCCCTAGGCACATCCATGGCGAGGTAGAGGGGGCCGATGGCGTCATCGGTCACCCAGGCGTCGATCACGTAGGTACCGTTTCGTAGGGCAGTGCCCACAGCTAGGGTCATAGCAGCAGATAGCAGTCAATATCTTCGCCACTGTAACCCGTTCTTAACCCGTTCAGAGATCGGATGTGCCAATATCTTGAACCCTGCCTAGGGGCTGGGGTAGTGCTGGGCCAGAAACGCTTCTGCCTCCGCCGGAGTGGCAATATCCCCGTTGAGCTGGGCGGCAAACACCGCCTCTAGCATGGGCCGAAAGCGTGGCCCCGGTCGGTAGCCCAGGGCCTTAAGCTGGTTGCCGTCTACTAGCGGTGGGGTAACCGCCCACTGCATCAGGTATTGCCAGATAGCCGGGCCTAGGGCGTGAGGGTGTCGAGCGCTGGCCAGCAGCAGCGTAGCGGTATCGGCCTGGCTGAAGGCGGTATACAAAATGCCAGGGGTGGGGCTGGCTGTCACCAGAGCTTGCCAGCTGTGCTCTCGGTTGTCGAGGTGGGCCAGGCGCTCAAGGGTGCGATCGGGCAGCTGTAAATTGGCGGCCAGGGGCGATCGCGCCGCCGGTGGCAGAGCTGCCAACAACCCCTCCAGCCGCAGCAGCCAGGGGGGGCCTACCTCTGGCCAGCCATACCGCTGGCCCCAGCGGCTGAGGCGGCGCAGCTGCTGCCACAGGGTCGGCGTCATGGCCAGGTCTTCGTGCAGGCAGCGCAGGGCCTCAAGCTGGTCGAGCAGAGCCAGCGCCGCCTGCCAGTAGGGGGCTTCGAGAATGTATTTGAGCTCATTTTTGAGGCGGGTCTGGAGAGCGGGGGCACGCTTGACCTGGCGCTGCATTTGCGCGTAGATACCGCTGGCCAGGGCATGGCGAATATAGCCTTCGGTTTGGGCGTCGAGGCTAAACCCCAGCCGGACCGCAAACCGCACCGCCCGGTAGATGCGGGTGGGATCTTCAATAAAGCTATTGGCGTGCAGAACCCGAATAACGCCCTGGCGCAGGTCCATCAGCCCGCCAAAGTAGTCCAGCAGCTGGCCGGCCCCAGGGGCAGTCAGGCGCAGGGCCAGGGCGTTGATAGTGAAGTCGCGGCGGTAGAGGTCCTGCTGAATGGAGCTGGCTTCGACCTCGGGGTTGGCCGCCGGATAGGGGTAAAACTCAGTCCGCGCGGTGGCAATGTCAATCATCACCCCGGCCAGGGGATGGTCGAGGTCTTTGCGCCACACCAGCGAGGCGGTTTGAAACCGCCCGTGCACCTGCAAGTCAATTTCTGGAAACCGCGTTTTGATCGCGGCAGCCAGTTCGACCCCGGCCCCGGTGGTACCAACCCAGCCATCGACCACCAGATCGATGTCGGGCAGCGCAGCGGCGGCCCGATCGCTACAGATCAGCAGATCGCGCACCGCACCGCCTACCAAGTAGAGGTGCCAGCCCCGCTCCTGGGCGGCGGCGGCAATCTGCTGAAGAATGCTGTGCAGCAGCGGCGGCAGACTGGTTTCCAGCGTGTGCTGGAGGGTGGTGGCCGCAGGTAGGGTTGGCTGAGCTAGCCTGGCGCTGGGGCTGCCGTACCCCTGGTGCAGATGACGCAGCAGGTCGGTGCGGGTGACCATACCCACCAGACTGCCCTGGTGCAGCACCGGCAGACGGCCAATATCGTAGGTGACCATCAGGTTTTCAATGGTGGCCAGGGGAGTGTCGGGGGCAATGGTTTTGAGGTTAGTGGCCATATAGCCCTTCACCGGGGCATGGCTAAACCCGTGGTGCAGAGCCAGATCCAGGTCGCGGCGCGAGATGATGCCCACCAGGCGATCGCCCTCATCCACCACCGACAGGCCCGAGTGGCCGTAGCGCAGCAAAATGCGCTGGGCCTCGCGAATAGTGGTGTCGGGGCGCAGGGTGCGAACCGGCGACGACATCAGGTCAACGGCCCTGGGCTGGGGGGGAAGCTGCGATCGCGCCTTCTCCAGCAGCTGCTGCACCAGCCCCTCTGGATCGGTGGTAGTCACCGCTGCCGAGGCCGCCGTCGGGTGGCCGCCCCCGCCCAACGCAGTCAGCAGCGCGCCCCAGTCGAGGCTGTCGCCCAGGCGGCCCCGAGCTCGCCCAATTAAGGTCAGCTTTTGAGGGACGGACTGGGGAATTGATGGATCACCAGCCTGTGCTGGCGGCGTAGAAGCCTCCTGTGGCTGGCTTGTCTTTTCCTGGCCAGAATAATAGGCCCCAAACAGCAGCGCGTCGGCATCGGCCAGCGACATCAGCCGCTCCGCCAGCCCCGACAGGCCGGGCAAATAGCGATCGACCTTGAGCAGTACCCAGGCCAGACTGTGGCCCTCTAAGGTCTCCACCTGTAGCCCCGCCCGCGCCGCCGTCAGCAACGTTTGCAGGGGCGGGCTTAGCCCCGGTTCCACAAAGTCGGCAATCATGCCAAGGCTGGCCCCATGGGCCATCAGCCAGGCCAGGGCGGCGGCATCGCGGGCGGTGGCGGTCTCGTACAGCAGCGACCCAGTATCGACATGAATGCCCAGGGCCATGACCGTAGCCTCCGCCGCCGTGGGTTCAATGCCGTTCTGCTGCAGCGCCTCCACCACCAGAGTTGTGGCGGCCCCCACCGCCTCAATGATCTGCTCCTGGGCGGTGGCGGCCAGCGCCTCACCGGAAGCTGGGTGGTGGTCGTACACGGTGACAGGCACCTGATTGTGCTCGGCCCGAACAATCCACTCTGCCGCCGGACCAAAGCGATCGGGCTGCTGGGCGTCGACCAGGGTGAGCTGGCGAATGAGATCGGGGTCTACGGCTCGCCGCTCAATCAGCGGGTACTCGTCCCGGTAGAGGGCCAAAAACCGCTGCACCGTTGGGTGACTGCCCCCAGTCAGCACAATCCGCCGTCCCGGCTGTAGCCGCGCCAAACCCACGGCAGCTCCCAGGGTGTCGAAGTCGGCGGTGGTGTGGCAAAGGACTAGGTCCATACTTTTGAAATCATGCTTTTCGGGGGCGCCTCTTTCTGATAGCGTACTGGTTAGGGTAGTGTGGCTGTTAACCTGGGCTAGGGCTACTCGCCGGGTTGCCTACCGCCGTCTCCGCTGCTGTGTTTGAGAGAGCAAAGATAAACCAATGGTAATTCTGTTTCAACTCGCGCTGTTTGCCCTGGTGCTGATGTCTTTTGTGCTGGTGGTGTATGTGCCCGTAGCCTACGCCTCTCCCCAAGACTGGGATCAGTCTAAGCGGCTGATTCTGTTTGGCTCTGTGATCTGGGGTGCGCTGGTGGTTGTCGTTGGCGGCCTCAACTACTTTGTGGTGTAGATACTAATTATTTATGGCGGTATTTGAAGGCACGTTAGTTTCCACAGGGTCTCCCCGATTTGCCATCGTGCTGGGCCGATTCAACGATCTAGTTACGGGCAAACTGCTGGAGGGCTGTCAAGACTGCCTCAAGCGTCACGGTATCGACGTTAACCCCGAGGGCACTCAGGTCGACTATGCCTGGGTGCCCGGTAGCTTTGAGATTCCGCTGGTGGCGCGGCAGCTTGCCCTCAGCGGGCGCTATAACGCCATTATTTGCTTGGGGGCCGTCATTCGCGGCTCCACCCCCCACTTTGATTATGTGGCGGCAGAGGTGGCAAAGGGCATAGCGGCGGCGGGCTTTCAGACTGGGGTCCCCATTATCTTTGGCGTCCTCACGACCGACACCCTCCAGCAGGCCCTAGAGCGGGCTGGCATCAAAGCTAACCACGGGTGGGACTACGCCATGAGCGCTCTGGAAATGGCCAGCCTCATGGATGGGATCCACTCGGCGCTGGGCAGCGGCAGCGGTAACGGTGCCGCCCGTCTGGGGCCTGGAGTTGCGGTGTCAGCACAGCCGGTCATTGCCCCCGATGCTGGCTCTGTGTAAGCTCGAACAAATTCAAAAAAATGTTGACATAGTCACACTTTTTTGAGATTCTAGATAAAGTCAAAACCAGCTGATGGTTGTTTTCAGGTCTGGTTTTTGTGCGGGTATAGCTCAGTGGTAGAGCGTCACCTTGCCAAGGTGAATGTCGCGCGTTCGAATCGCGTTACCCGCTTATTAAGGTTGAATCTGTAGGTCTTTGCCAAGGCTCCCTGTTCCAGCAATGGGGCTGGCTTGACTTGGCCAAGCGTTCGATAACTAGGGCCAGGTCGCCGGGGGACGAACGGTATTGAGCTGTGTTCAGAGTTTTCCTGTCGACAAAAAATTTCCATCTGGTCCAAACGGCGCTAGATTTTAGAAAATTTCCCAGGCGACCCTATGCCCGTTGTTTTGCCGCTGTTTGCCAAGGCCTTTTTGACCCTGTTTGTCGTCATTGACCCGGTGGGGCTGACGCCGCTTTACCTGGCCCTGGTGAGCGATCGCACCGAAGAGGAGCAAACCCAAATTGCCACCCGAGCCGTTGTCGTTTCTGCCGCTATTCTGCTGGTGTTTGGGCTGACGGGGGCCTACGTGCTGCACAACCTGGGCATTAGCCTGCAAGCCTTTCAAATTGCGGCGGGGGTGCTGCTGTTTAAGATTGCCCTCGACATGATTTTTATCCACCAGGAGCGAGAGACCGAGGCCGAAGCCGAAGAGGCCGAGGCGCGGCAGGACGTGAGCGTCTTTCCTTTGGCGATTCCGCTGATTGCGGGGCCGGGCAGTTTGGCCAGCATTTTGGTGCTGTCGCGGGAGTCAACCAACTACTACCTGGGTCTGAGTGTGGTGCTGGCGGCGGCTGGGGTCGTTTTGATCCTGTGCTATATCTTTTTGCTGCTGTCGCAGCCCCTGGGCAAGCTGCTGGGCCAGATCGGCATCAACGTGGTCACCCGCGTGCTGGGGGTGCTGCTGGCGGCCCTGGCGGTGCAGTACATGCTCGACGGGTTGCTCAGCGTGCTGCAGCTGCCGCCTGCCCAGGCCTTTGGCATTGATATCGAGCCGCTGGACTCATAAAAACTCACAAAAAAATGCCCCAGGGTTTTTGAAAAACTCTGGGGCATGCAATCACAAGAAACTGGTCTCTACGCCAGCAGCACCTGCCCGGCGGCGGCTACCCCGGCCCCAGGGGTGAACTGGTCGAAGCCCAGGTGGGTGAGGGTGGCCTCCAGCGATGCAATGGCGGTGAGCACGTCGCGATCGCCCACAAAGCCCAGGTGACCAATCCGAAAGATCTTGCCCTTCAGGTGGTCCTGGCCTCCGGCCAGGGCAATGTCAAACTGCTTTTTCATCACCGAGCGAATTTGCTCGGCCTCTACCCCCTGGGGCATGACGGCAGTGATCGCCGGGCTGGCGCAGTCGTCGGCCCCAAACAGCGGCAGGTTGAGGGCAGCCATGGCGGCGCGGGTGGCTCGCTTCTGGCGATCGTGGCGGGCAAAGATGGCCTCCAGCCCTTCTTTTTGAATCATTTGCAGCGCCGCCTGGAGGGCAAAGAACATGTTTACGGGCGGCGTAAAGGGGGTCGTATTTTTTGCGGCCCCTTTGCTGTAGGGCTTGAGGTCGAGGTAGTACTTGGGCAGGGTCGCCGTTTCGTAAGCTTCCCAGGCCTTGGCGCTGACGCTGACGAAAGCCAGACCGGGCGGAATCATGTATCCCTTCTGGGAGCCAGACGCCACTACATCCAGGCCCCATTCATCGACAGGTACGGAGCAAGCCCCCAAACTGGTCACCGCATCGACGATGATCAATGCGCCGTGGGCCTTGACGTGACGGTTGATGGTTTCCAGGTCGTTGAGTACCCCCGTGGAGGTCTCACTGTGGGTAATAATCACCGCCTTGATTTCCTTAGCGGTATCGGCCTCCAGGGCCGTTTTGAAGTCATCGGGGTTGAGGGGCTTGCCCCACTCGGCGGTGATTTCTTGGGTATTGAGACCGTAGGCGCGGGCCACGTCGCCCCAGCGCTCGCCAAACTTGCCGTTGTTGCCCACCAGCACCTTATCGCCCGCGCTGAGGAAGTTGATAATGCCCGCTTCCATGGCCCCGGTGCCGCTAGCGCAGAGCACCAGCACGTCGTTTTGGGTCTGGTGCAGCCACTTGAGGTTTTCGGTGACTTCGGCCATTAGGGCGCTAAATTCGCCGCTGCGGTGGCCCATGGGGTGCTTGGCCATGGCCAACAGCACCTGCTCTGGTACGGGGGTCGGCCCCGGAATCATCAGCATCAACTTGTTATCCATGCCTTACTGCCCAACTCTGCAATCAACGAAACAAACCTCCAGCTTACCAAGTAAGGATGGGAGGTTTTGCATTTCTTCGCGGTGTCGTAAGAACTGTCAGGGGATTTTAGATTTTGGATTTCGGATTTAGATGTGGCTGGTGGATCTAGGGCCAGGGTGATTTTCAGGGCAGTTCAGCAATTGTCGAAGATATAGCATTTCTCAACCAAGTGAGGTATGCCAATGATGAGATCTGATCCCCCAAGTCTCTCGCCGTCAACGGTTGATCATGTGTCCCTCCTTAATAAGGAAGGTAGGGGGGATCATCTCGATGCACCTCATCCGTATGGAAAATGCTGTAAGTGGCAAAGCTTTCCGGAAAGCGGTCGGCTATCTTGGTGGTAATTAGGTAGCTTAGGCATAAATCTGGCTATTTGGGCTGAGTCGGCACTTTATCGGGCATCACCAGGGTATGAGTGATCACATCTTTATTTCTCACTCGACTAGGGACGACGATACGGTTAGACGGCTGCGGGAAATATTGGAGGCCCACGGGCAGATATCCTGGGTGGATTCCCGTGAGCTGACGGGGGGAGACGCGCTGACGGACACCATCAAGCATGCCATTCGCACGGCGCGGCATTTCCTGGTTGTAGTCAGCCTGGATGCCCTCGACTCAAACTGGGTGCCCGACGAGATTGATCTGGCGCTGGAGACGGCAGCGCAGCGATCGGACGGCTATAAGGTGATTCCGGTTGTTTTGCCAGGAACGCGACAAAACATTCTCAAGCGCTACTTCCCCAACGACCCGCTCTACATTTTTGTGGAAGAGGGACCGACCGGACTGAACGAGGCCATTCCCAGAATCGCGGCGGCACTGGGGCTACAGCTGCCTAACGACTGGCGATCGGGGCAAATCGTCGAGGTTGAGCCCGTTGCAGAACTGCTGCTAGAGCTGAAAAATCCGCAAATTGTCGAAAGCGCTGGCGTCAGGCGTGCTACCGCTACTGCCGAACTCACCTATCTCCCTGCCAGCAACAGTCGCGCCATCACCAGCCGCCAGTATCATTTCACCGCTCCGCTGGGGCCGGTAGAGCTAGAGGAAATTCGCTGGTACATCGAGCGGTACTACCAGTGGCCTACAGGTGTCTTTAAACAGCGGGCAACGCAGACCGAAGCAGCATTACCTCGGTGGGGCCAGGAACTTTACCGGGCCGCTACAATCGCGGACTCTGCCCGAGAACCGTTAGAAGAATGGAAGCGTACCAGGGGCGATCGCCGCTTTTCTGTGCAGGTAGATGGCGAACCCCCAGAGGGCACCCCCAACGAAGAAGCGGCCAAAGTGCGCGAAGCGGCTAACGACCTGCTCTCGCTGCCCTGGGAAATTTTGCACGACGGCGATGGCTACCTCTCCCAGGGGGCCAACGGGGTGCGGGTGCGGCGGCGACTGCCCAACCGCAAGCGCACAGAAACCCTGCATGCTGACCTGCCCATTCGGGTGCTGCTGATCAGTCCTCGGCCAGAAGTGGATGAGGACGGTCACGCTGTCGGCTACATCGACCACCGCATCAGCGCCAAAGCCCTGGTGCAGGCGGTGGAGGAACTGGGGGAAGACCTGGTGAAGGTGGATCTGCCCTCCCCGCCCACCTTTTCAGCGATGAAGGATGCTCTGAAAAAGGCCAGGGAAGAAAACGACCCCTACGAAATCGTCCACTTCGATGGCCACGGCGTTTATGACCGCCGGGTGGGGCTGGGTGCCCTCTGTTTTGAAGACCCCCGCGACAGCGACAAGCTGGGCCAGCGGCTGCTTAAACTCATCCATGCCCCAGAGCTGGCGGCGGAGCTGAGGCACTACGGCGTGCCGCTAATTTTTCTAGAAGCCTGCCAGACTGCCCAGGCCACCGCCGACCCGATGGCCTCCGTCGCCGCCCGGCTGCTGGAAGAAGGGGTGGGGTCTGTGGTGGCGATGAGCCATTCGGTGCTGGTGGAAACCGCCCGCCGCTTTGTGGAGCCCTTTTACCGCACCCTGGCGGAGGGCAAACGGGTGGGGGATGCCATGCTGGCCGGGCAGGAAGCCCTCTATGGCGACCCGGATCGGGGCAAAATTATGGGGGCGGGCAACCTGGAGCTGCAAGACTGGTTTGTGCCGGTGCTCTACCAGGATGAAGCCGACCCCCAGCTGTTTACCGTCATCGTGGGGGAAGCGGCTGCCAGACTACAGACTGAGCGGCGACAGAAACAACTGGGCCAGCTCCCCCCAGAACCCGAGCACCACTTCGTCGGTCGCAGTCGCCAGCTGCTGCACCTGGAGCGCTTGCTACAGCAAGAACCCTACGCCGTAATTCGCGGCAGCGGCGGCCTGGGTAAGACGGCTCTGGCCACAGAGCTGGCCCGCTGGCTGGTACAGTCGGGCCGATTTGGGCGGGCGGCCTTTGTCAGCGTGGAGCCGCAGAACGTGCAGGATGTGAAGGGGGTGTTGCAGGCGATCGGTGGGCAACTGGTGCCGAACTATCTGGTGGCCCAGTACGGCGACGACCAGACCCAAGCCCTGCAGCCCATCGAACGCGCCCTGCGGGACTTCTCCACGGTGATCGTGCTCGACAATATGGAGAGCGTGCTGCCCGATAGCGAAGGCAACAACCCCGCTGGTGTGGCGGATGTGACGGAGCTGCTGGCCCTCTGTCAGAAATTTCTCGCTGCCGATAGCCGCTGCCGCCTGCTGTTCACCAGCCGCGAATCCCTGCCCGTCCCCTTTGCCAAGGCCAAATGCACCGTAGAACTGGGACGGCTGAGCGAAGTCGAAGCCATTCGACTGGTGGAGCAGGTGATGGCCCAGCACGGCTGGGAACCCCCCGCCAGCGACAACGCCACCACCCCGGAGGAGATTACCGAACTGGTGGAAACCGTGAACCGCCACCCCCGCGCCCTGGTGTTGCTGGCGAGGGAAGTGGCGAAGGGAGTGCGGGCGACGACACGAAATGTGGCGCAGCTGATGGCGCAGCTACAGGCAGAGAACCCCGGTGATAGAGAGAACTCGCTGTATGCCAGCGTGGAGCTGTCGCTGCGGCGATTGCCGGAGGCGGTGCGGGAGCGGGTGCAGCGGTTGGCGGTGGTGCATGGGGGAGCAAATGTTGTCACCTTGAGCGAGGTTCTGGGAGTCGAAGTCGAGGAAGCCCAAGCTATTGCGACCCTGCTAATCGAAGTGGGTATGGCTGAACAGCAGGAGTACACCTACCTGCGCCTCGACCCGGCTCTGCCCGCCTACCTGCAGTTGGGGCAACCCCCAAAGCACCTGGCCCAGCTCACCACCCCCTGGGCCGAGGCCATGGTGCAACTGGTCGATTTCCTGTATCAGCAATGGAGCAAGGATAGCCGACTGGCTTTGCGGCTGACGCTGCTGGAGCTGCCCAACCTGATGGCCCTGCTCGACTGGCTGGGGCAGCGGCTAGAGGCGGATAGTGACCAGGCTGAAGCAGTCAGCCAAACTGCCCGGTACATCGAGCAACTGCTGGCCAACCTGAACCGGCCCCAGGCCCTGGCACGGGCGATCGCCCTGCGGGAGCGGGCGGCGGCGGCAATGCCGGAGTGGGGCAAGGCCCGGTTTGAAAACGAGCGCTTGCAGATTGAGCGACTGCTGGAGCAGGGGCAACTGCAGGCGGCCTATGAGCAGGCCCAGGCGCTGCTGGCAAAGGCCCAGGCGGTGGGGCCAACCGCCTACCGGGGGGCGGATTATGATTTGGCGATCGCCCATTTTCTACTCGGTCGGGTGTTGAAAAACGGGGGGCAGGCGGCTCCGGCCCTGGAGCTGTTGGTCACGGCCCAGCAGCAATTTGAGGCGTTAGGGGAACGGGGAGAGCGTATGGCCTCTGTGACCCTGGCTGAACAGGCCGACTGCCTGCAGGCGTTGGGGCAGCTGGATGAGGCGGCGGCGAAGTATGAGGAAGCGATCGCCCTGTCTGAAAAGCTGGAAGACTTTCGGCAGGTGGCGGTGGGCAAGGGGCAAATGGCCACGGTGCGGATGTTGCAGGGGCGGTATGAGGATGCGATCGCCGGTTACGAAGCCGCTCGCACCCTGTTTGAACAGCAAAACGAACCTGACTCGGTTGCTCAATCCTGGCATGGGATCGGCTGGGTGCATCAAGAGGCGGGCCACTACGACGCTGCCGAAGCCGCCTACCGCCAGTCTCTGGAGATTAAGACCCGACGAGGCGATCGGGCGGGGCAGGCAAGTAGTTTGGGTCAGTTGGGGAATCTCTACGTCAGCAAATTAAACCGACCGGAAGAGGCGGTGACCTTTTACCGGCAGGCGGCGGATATTTATGTGGAGCAGGGTGACTTGCGGTACGAAGGTGTTACCCGCAACAACATTGCTAATACACTGCGCAAGCTCCAGCGGTACGACGAAGCACGGGGGGAGATTCAGCGGGCGATCGCGTGTAAGCAACCCTTTGGCCATGCCGCTTTACCGTGGACATCCTTCGACATCCTGCACGACATCGAAACCGCCACCGGCAACCCCGCAGCGGCGCGGGCGGCGTGGCAGCAGGCCCGCGATGCCTACCTGGCCTACCGGCAGCAGGGGGGCTATGCGCAAGGTGGTGGCGGCAAGCTGGTCGATCACGTTTTGGGGCTGCTGGCTCAGCAGCAGGTCGATGAAATCCAGTCGCTGTTTGCCGAGCTGGCCAACAACCCAGAAGCACCCGACTCTCTCAAGCAGCTCATCCAGGTGATGGTGGCCATCCTCAACGGCTCCCGCGACCCGGCCCTGGCCGACGACCCCGCCCTCAATTACGCCGACGCAGCAGAGGTGTTGTTTCTCATCGAGCGGCTATCGTCCCCCCAGGTACCGGGTGCCTAATTGGGCTGTGTAGCAGAGTTCACAGGTTTGCCCAGGCACCCGGTACCTCACCCGCGAACGGTAGGGTGCATTCGGCGGTAGGCAAGCTGGGCAATGAACCAATATCCATGCCCGCCAATGCACCAAAGCCAGTGTAGGTTGCATCTATAGTTGAGAGAGCCTTTTTGTCTGCCGTCCTGCCCGGTTACCACCATGGATGTCACCGCCACCCTCCAGGAAATCACCTCCCTTCCTCTTGAAGAGAGAATCCATATCGTCCAGGCCATTTGGGACAGCATTGCCGCTGAACAGGCCTACCCCGATCTCACCGATGCCCAAAAACAAGAGCTAGATCGACGAATCGACGATACCGAAGCCAATCCAGACAATGTTATGACCTGGGACGACGTTAAAGCGTCCATCAAGGGCCAGCAATGAACTATGCCCAACCCCAATCAGGAGGAACTCTATGGCACCCTGGGTCCATGACCCTCATTCAGGCGGTATTAAAGTCCCCAAAGCAGTTCAAGAGCGCACCAGACAGCGGATTTTGAGCTATGCCGAGACACACTATGTGGGCAAATATAATCGCCTCGATATTCGCTTCCGTGGCCAATTCTGCTACATCGACGCCTATGTCGAGCCGGTACTGGCTCCTGATTTTCCACCCCCAGACTTTCCCGAAACACGGGAAGAATGCCTAGAGCGGATGCGAAATAATCCGCTTCATCTGTGCCGGCTGCGCTACTTCGGCGACGAGGATAGCTGGAGCTTCGCCTTCTACACCTACAGCAACGAAAAATATGAACCCTGTTTTCTCGCAAACGGAACCTTCTACGGCACCCCAGAGGAAGCATTCACGTGTTCCGCAGTTTATCTTGAGTAAGCACCTCTGCCCTGGTGCTACAACCCAATAAGCACCAGTTCCCTCCACGCCACGCGGCTCGGTTTGGCTGATCGTAGCGTGGGTCAACCGCAGGGCGACCCACGGGGGTAAGACTTCTCCGTTTATAACTAACGCTTAAGCGATATCAACTAACGCTTAAGCAACGCCTATAGTTGGGTGCACATTTTGAGCGATCGCCCGCCCAATTCGCCCCAACCTCCGCACAAACCGCAGAAATTTTGCTCCAATTATTAGTATTGCTTAAGTCGTAGTCACTAACGCATAAGCAATAGTCCAGATTGCCTACCCGTTTTTAACTAACGCCAGGGCATTAGCGACTATCGCCCAAGTTTTAGCCCTAAACCTCCGTAGCGACGGAAACCTAACCCAGCATCAAGCAATAGGCCCGATATCGCGAGTGGTGCATTGCGGCCAAAAGCAGAGACTGTGGGGCTTTGCGCGGATTTGTGGACCGCTAATGCACCCTACGGCTGCTCATAATCTGTCGCCAAAATCCAAAGTCGCCCTACGGTTGTGTGCGATGGGCGAATGGGGTAATGTTTTTGACTAGAGTTGTTTCCGTGCAACTTCATCCCCGAACATTTGGTCGGCACTGGAAGGTGGTTGCAACACCAACCAGCGCCTAACCCGTAGACAGGTCGAAGCTGTCCACAGGCTGTGCTTATTTTGCCACCCTGCGTTAGCTCTGCGTCTTGGGGTGGCCGAATATTCGGGGATTCCTACCAACCCTTCGTGGAGGAATCCCCTCAGATGCTACAGATTCAATACTTCCTGCCGTCCCCGTTACCGGAGGCGGCCCTGCCCGTGCGGCCCGACGACATGCCCCAGCGCAGGCGCAGACGGCTGCGGCTGTACCTGGTCGGCAGCGAGACCGATACCCAGCACACCATCGACCACCTGCACCTGTACCACGCGATCGATCGCATCGAGTGGAACCCAAGCGCGATCGCCCTGCCCGCCACCGGAGTGATGATTCGCCCCGACCCCGGCGATGTGCTGCGCTACCTGCAGCGCGTTGGTCAAAGACCGGCCCCTTAGGGCCCTCGTCTATTTGGATAACCTCAGTTTGGGATAACATCTTCCCATCCTGGGAGGGGTGCCCGGAGGGCGGGGTGGGGCAAAACGATGACACCAAAGCAGCCAGCTCTTACCGATGAGCTGTTCAACGGTCGAGACTAACCCACCCCTAGCCCCTCCCAAGAGGGGACGGCGAGTCTGTTTCCAAAAAAGTGAAGCATTCCCCTTCGCTGTGCTGTTTCACCCGTGGGTCTCGTGCCTCTACCCACGCTACGCGGCTCGGTTGTGCCTGAGCGTAGCGTGGGTCAACCGCAGGGCGACCCACGGGGGGAACGGTCCATGCCGTCTCACCCGTGGGTTTTGTGGTTTCGCATCACGCTATCGCCTCAGGATGCAAGGGTATGCTGTTGGCAGGGGGTAGAGTCGCCATCGACGGTATCGTCCCTGACCCAACGTTAGGTCAACACCATCCCCATGAATCTTTCTACCCTTAATCGTCCCCTGTTTTTGGCCGCCAACTATCCCCCTCACAGGGCCTGGACGTTCTGCTCCCTCTGGGTTGGCCTGACGGTTTTAGGCTGTGGATTAGCCACAATTAGCGTCCCTGCTGGGCAAAACCTAGTCATTCCCTACGTTCTGGGAGCTGCAGTCGGTCTCTTGCAGGGGTCAATGCTGCGTTTGGGAGCTTCGGGAACGGTGCGATGGACCCTGGCCACGATGTTAGGGTTAGTGCTGAGCAGAATGGTGCGGCCCTACATTGCCTTTCACAGCAGCTTAATTATGAGTGGAGCCGTTGGGGGCCTGATAATCGGTGGTATTCAGGGGCTGGTCTTTTATACCCAGATTCCTGGCATGGCCTGGTGGGTTTTAATTCAAGTTATTAGCGGCGCGGTTAGCTGGGGGCTGGGCTGGTTTATTTTGGGTTCTGTTACCCGAGCTATCGGCCACACAACCACCGGGTTGATTTTGGCGGGCTCCGTTGCGATCGCCATGATGTGGGGTATTTCTGCCACCATGACCGCTATGGTGATGCATCGGTTGCTGGCTCTACGCCATAGTGGCCGTACGTGACAGGCTGCCCAACGGCGAGCCAATGAATCTATTCACGCCTGGCCCGCGATCGCATCAGCTAAGCGCTCCAATTCCTCCTCCAGCGTATTGGCAGGCATGGTTTCCCCAGCCTGCCGATACCAGTAGCGAGCGTTGCCATGGTCGCCCTCGACCCGATGCAGGTAGGCGTGAATCAGGCAGGAGTTGCGATCGCTATAGGGCTGCACTAGCTCGTGGGCAGCATCCCACTGCCCTGCTTTGGCCAGGGCTAACGCTCTGGCATGGTCACAGGTCATAACGCATCTTCTTCCTCGATTACGACCTTTCGTAGGGGTATAACCAGTGGCCTTTGCTACACCCTTTAGAATTAAATCTGTTGTCAGGGGAGAAAGAGCCGTGGCTGTTGGCTTCTAGCTGTGTGAAACCAACCTCATGGCGCGGGCTGCCTAATACCAGCGCAAAGCTTCTATCCTCTGCCCATTCAAAGCGAGGAGCACTATGGCCTTACCCCTGACCCTCTACCAACTCTCTGCCCAACCCATTACTGCGGCAGACTTTGCTCCCTTTGGCCAAGTCATCTTCCCCAGCCATGATGAAGCTCCCTTTGGCCCTGCCGATGCACAACTCAAGCTGGATGCTGGCATTCCCCGCTTCTACATCATGACCCTGAAAAATAGAGGCACCCGGTTTCGCACCGTTACTCGGCACCAGCGCTGCACTCAGTGCCTGGGAGCGCTGGAGGGCAAAGACTGGCTAATGGCGGTGGCTCCGCCCGGGGCAGCAGAGCAGCCCAACCCGCCATCAATTCGGGCCTTTCATATCCCCGGCAACTGCTTTATCAAGCTGGAGGTGGGCACCTGGCACGCCGGGCCGTACTTCACCCACCCCGCCGTCAGCTTCTACAACCTGGAGCTGAGCGATACGAATATTACCGACCACCAGACCTGTGATTTGGCGCGGGGGTTTGGGCTGGAGTTTGAGATTGTCGGGCGGGAGTGATGGGGTGGATGGGGTGATGGGGTAGATGGGTGATGGGTATAGATCCCACTCATCCACCCTCCCACCCTCCTACTCATCCACTCCCCCACTACCGGGCGATCGCCCCCTCCACCGCCTCAGCCACCAGCGGCGGCAGCACGTAGGCGGTGGCCTGCTTAATGGCGGGCGATCGCAGCCCGTAGGGCACCTTGCCCATCTCAGCCTCGGCGTACTGTCGGCAAAACTCGGCCAGTTCCGGGGCCGCCTGCTGGGGCGAGAGGTCGTTAAAGATAAAGGTGAGCTTGCCGGGGGCGGTGAGGGCGGCATTGCAGGCGCGATCGCAGGCGGCCATACAGCGCACCGGCTGAATCGCAATATCCTCGCTCAGGTGTTCGCTGAGCTGGTCGAGCAGGCGCTGCCCCCCGGTCGTATCTCCGCCGCCAGGCTCGGCAGCGGGAAATTTGCACAGGGCGCAGACAAATAGCGTGGGCGTTTGGGTCATTGGGTTTAGGTGAATAAAGTGATTAGCGATCGCCACCGATCTATCGGTCGAGACCGGCTGACTTAAAGCAGTAGCAGTAGATTCAGGGGGCTGGGGCGAGGTTGAACTCCGCCTGGCGAGCGCCCATTTGGCGAAAGCACTCCGGCGGCGGCACGGCCCACCCTTTTAAGTAGGTGATGTATGGGGGTGAATCACCCACCAGCAGCAAAATTACGTCCTGGGCGGGGTCATAGGCGGCAACGGCCTCCTCTAGCAGCGGCCATTGCTCGGCAGCTAAACCCTGGCGACGCCAGCAGTTCGCCAGCTCGGCCTGGGCCGCAAAGCAGAGGGTGTAGGATACGGCGGTACAGCGCCAATCCACCGCTGCGGTAACGCCCGCCACCTCGCCCACGACCATGCCCCGACCGTGCTCGACAAATCCCTGCCAGGCGGCGTGGCCGATGGGCAGCCAGTATTCGCCAATGAACAGGGGCTGCCAGTTGCCAAAGCAGCCCTGCCACACAGCATCTTGACTACGCATAGCCCTTAACCTGTGGGAGGCTGGGGGGACGCAGCGATTAAAAAGAGTCCTGGGCTACAACACTCCAGGACAGCTAAAACTTTACCAGCGGTCATCTGTACCTCGCAGATGGAATATGAGGTGAACATCCATCGGCGGGCATTCTGACTCACACGATTTTGGACTTTAGATTTGCGATTTTGGATTGATATCTGTCCAAAATCTAAAATCCAGAATCTAAAATCGGCTCACAGCTGCGGGACAGTGGCAGATTTTCACTGCGCTTTCCCCGTTTCCTTCAGCGGCTGATCCCCGCTGAAACCGACAGAGTTGCATGGTAACACCTCGGCGGTAAGACGGCGCGCAGCCGCCTGCATTCTTGACCTGCGGCGACATAGTCTGGCCCTGGTAGACTGCGGCACAGGTCCGACGACTATTGCCAATCGCAAGGGCGCAAGGGAGCTAGAGAGCCAAGCGAGCTGGCACAGTCGGCATAGTTCAGCCTTCGAGTCCTAGCGCCCCTGGGGAGCCTGGTGGCGACGGTAGGCCGCCATATAGACCACGTTGTCGCCAGCCCGGTGATCGCTGTGGCTGGCCACTAGCCCCGCCGCCTTGACCTGCTTGGCTAGGGCAAGGGGCAGGCTAGAGCCGGGCTCGGGGGGAATCCAGAGCTGCTTGAAGCTGACGTTGAGCTCTGCGTCGGGGGCCCAACCCTCTTGGCGAATCCAGCAGCGATCGCGATCGCATCGCACAACGACAAAATCTGGCACATGGTCATCTTGCCCCTTGAGGCGGACCCGAGATCCAGGACGAACTGTTAAGGAAGCCATAGCGCTGCACCTGAAATAGGCTAGCCGTTATAGACCCAACAATAGTTCATTTGAACTGATTTTTGAACTGAGCATATACAAAAAATTAATTATTGGTTTTATTTTAGGAGATGTCAGGAAGGTTTGGGGTTAACGGGTAGCGCTGGGGGGTTAACGCTACATTTAGAACTGGCGCTGCCCGCTTGTCCCAGGGCTGGTGCCCTGTGGCAGACTTAAGGAAGTTGTTGGTGCCGGTTCCTATGCCCTTTCAGACCTCTGCGCTGCCGCTAGCCCAGGTGCTTCAGGCGCGCCGCGATCGCCTGGCCGAGCTACACCCAGGGCCGGTGGTGCTGTGGTCGGGCCAGGCCGTTGCGCGCAACTTTCCGGCCAATGTCTACCCCTTTCGGGCCAGCAGCCATTTTCTGTACTTTGCGGGGCTGCCCCTGGCCAAAGCGGCCATTCACTTAGAGGGCGGTCGGCTGACCCTGTTTATGGATGACACCTCCCCCGAGGCGGCCCTGTGGCATGGCCCCACCCCCAGCCGCGAGACCATTGCCGCAGACATAGGGGCGACGGCGGCCTATCCGTACCCAGCGCTGGAAGCCCACCTGGCCGAAGCCGCCACCCTGCCCGCCCAGACCCGCGAGGCGCCCCATTCCAGCCCGGCGCTGGTCAATGCCCTGGTGGCCCTGCGGCTGCACCACGACGACTATGCCCTAGAGCAAATTGAGCAGGCGGCGGCGGTCTCCGTGGCGGCCCACCGGGCAGGCATGGCCGCGACCCAGCCAGCCACCACCGAAGCCCAGGTGCGGGCCGCCATGGAGCAGGTAATTATGGCCCAGGGCATGACCTGCGCCTACAACAGCATTGTCACCGTGCAGGGCGAAGTGCTCCACAACGAGCGGTACCACCACACCCTCGCCGCCGGTGACCTGCTGCTGGCGGATGTTGGCGCCGAGGCCCCCAGCGGCTGGGCCTCAGATATTACCCGCACCTGGCCAGTCTCGGGGCGGTTTACGGCGGCCCAGCGAGACATTTACGGTGCAGTGCTGGCCGCCCACGACGCCTGCATTGCCGCCGCCCAGCCGGGGGTAGAGTACCGCGACCTGCACCTGCTGGCCTGCCGCACCCTGGCGGCGGGGTTAGTCGATCTGGGGCTGCTCAGGGGCAACCCCGACAGTCTGGTCGAGCAGGATGTCCACGCCCTCTTTTTTCCCCACGGGGTAGGCCACCTGCTGGGACTAGACGTGCACGACATGGAAGATCTGGGGGATGAAGCGGGGTACGCGCCGGGGCGGGTGCGCAGCGATCGCTTTGGGCTCAAGTTTCTGCGGCTCGATCGGCCCTTGTCGTCCAATATGGTCGTCACCATCGAACCTGGGTTTTATCAGGTACCCGGCATTTTAGGCCCGGCCCGGCAGTCAGGCCAGTATGGCGATAGCGTCAACTGGGATCGCCTGGACGCTTTTCAGGGGGTGCGCGGCATTCGCATCGAAAACGATGTCCAAATTACCCCCACCGGCTGCACGGTCCTGACCGAGGCGCTCCCCACCCGGCCCGACGCCATCGAGGCCCTGGTGGGAGGCCTTTAGCGACCCGGGCGAGTGCCTGGGTACCCAGAGTTTATAAAGTCTTAGCTTTCCTGGGGCTATTCACCCCTCTAGTGGGCTGATATGATTGCAGTGAGCAGTTTTTAACCGTTCCCTATGGATTCTGTAGATCTCGCAGCCCAGGCTCAGCCGAGCTTGAGGGTTGGCTTAGGTCGAGTATTGGTAGTTGAAGACGAAGAACTGATTCGAGAGACGGTCGCCCTGGGGCTGGCCGAGGAAGGATTTGATATTTTAATAGCCGAGGACGGCCTCACTGCCCTGGACATGCTGGGGGGCACCTCTGTATCGAGTCGCACCAATCGCCCAGAGATCAACCTGGTGGTGCTCGACCTGATGCTGCCCGGCATGAATGGGCTGGACCTGTGCCGACTGCTGCGCCACCAGGGAATTGACGTGCCGATTCTGGTGCTCAGCGCCAAGGGCACCGAGACGGACCGGGTGGTAGGGCTAGAAATTGGCGCCGACGACTACCTCACCAAGCCCTTTGGCATGCGAGAGCTGGTGGCCCGCTGTCGGGCGCTGCTGCGGCGGCAGCGGGGCAAGTCCACCGCCGAAAAAGACAACGTGCTCAAGTTTGGAGATATTGCGCTGCACCCCCAGGAATGCCGCGTTTTTCTCAAGGGCGAGGAGATCAACCTCTCCCCGAAAGAGTTTCGGATTTTAGAAATGTTCATGGGACAGCCCCGGCGGGTGTGGTCGCGGGATCAGATCATCGACCAGGTTTGGGGCCACGATTTTATGGGCGACAACAAAACCGTGGATGTCCATATTCGCTGGATTCGCGAGAAGCTTGAGGCGGATCCCAGCCACCCTGAGTACCTCAAAACGGTGCGGGGCTTTGGCTATCGCCTGGGCTAGGCGACATTTTGCGGCAGTCTTTAGTCGTGGCCGCTGCCGGAGGCGGCTCCCAGGCTCTATGCAATCTGTGTAAACAGGGGCGGAGTGCTCACCCCGGTGCTGTTTAACTTCAGCAACAAATAAACCCTTCCCCGACTTTCTCGTTTAGCCTAAAGAGGCAGGGGCTGCAAAGTAGGGCTGCGCGCCAGGGTTTAGATCGTGGCCGCTGGCTGCTGAAGGTTTACCTGCCGATGCTTTAGACCTGGGATAACGTCATGCCGCTCACCGTTTTAATTGCGGAAGACGACGAGGGGACTCGCCTTTCGCTGTGTGACTATTTGGAGCTTGAGGGCTACTCTGTACTGATGGCCAGCCATGGTGAAATGGCTCTGCAGCAGGTGTTTAGCCACCAGCCTCAGCTCATTATTACCGACATTGGCATGCCTGGGCTAGACGGCTATACCCTGGTGCAAAAGGTGCGTCAGTACCCGGCCTTTCGGCTGCTGCCGGTAATTTTTCTCACCGCCCACACCCAAACCCAAGACCGCATTAAGGGCTACCAGCTGGGCTGTGACCTGTACCTGCCTAAACCCTTTGAGCTAAAGGAGATTGGGGCGATTGTGCGCAATTTGCTGGAGCGATCGCAGCTGATTCAGTCGGCCTGGATTCAGCAGGTGGCGTTGAACACCGCTCAGCAGCGGGCCATGCAGCCGGGCGAGGCGCTGGCGGAGGTCGTTCCCTGGACGCCAAACCCATCCGACTTGATTGCTGACTTCACCGCTCGCGAGCAGGATGTGCTGGCGCTGCTGTCCGACGGGCTTTCCAATGCTCAGATCGGCGATCGCCTCTTTCTCAGCCCCAGAACCGTCGAAAAGTACGTCAGCAGCCTGCTGCGCAAAACCGAAACCAGCAACCGCTCAGAGCTGCTGCGGTTTGCCATCAGCCACCATCTGGTGCCTTAGACCGTTTCGGTAAAAGACGGTGCCCCAGGGTAGGGGCGCAGGTCTTGCGCCCCCGGGTGGAAGCAAAAATCTTGGGTACGTTCGTGACTCGACTGACCCCTAGTATCTTCCAGTACCGCAGGGCCCAATCTGAAGTAATCCTCAAAATCACTCTCTGTGGCGCGTTTTTTGACCCCCGTTCTGCTGTTGCTACTGCTGCCGCTGGCCAGCTGTCTCCCAACCGCACCCTCCCATGCCCCGACCGTTGAGCCACCATCTCCCACCCCCGGCACCCCCGCTCAACCCGCTACCGATTTTTTAGTCGTTCCTGGGCAGCGGGTTGGCCCGGTTACCGCCGAGACCAGCCGCGCCGACCTGTCCGCCCGCTACGGTGCGGCGGCTCTACAGGATGGCCCCATTCAGATGGGAGAAGGCACCACAGAGCCGGGAACCGTGGTCAACCCTGGCCCCGATCGCCAGTTTTCGGTGGTGTGGCAGGACGCTAGCCAAACCCGGCCCCAGCTGATTAAAGACTTTGGCCCAGCCTGGCAAACCCCTGAGGGGCTGGGGGTAGGTGCCCCCTATGTCGCCGTGAAGGCAGCCCTGGGCAGCTTTCAGCTCTACGGCTTTGCCTGGGACTACGGCGGCACCGTGGTGCTGGAGGGAAGCCAGCTGGAGCAGTATAACGGCTACCTGATTCTGCGGTTGAACCCTTCGGAGGCGGCCCTAGCCCAGCACGCCGAAGCTTACCAGGCCGTTATGGGCGATGAGCTATTTGCTAGCGACAACCCCAATCTAGACGTACTAAAGCCATCGGTCTACGAAATGGTGGTTTACTTTGACGCCCAGTTTTAGGAAGCCCAGCCCTAGGGCGTGCCATCAATTTTGGCTAAAATCCTGATTCCACCAGCATTGCCACGCCCGACCCCAAAAAACAGGCTAGGGGCTGTAACCGCTGATTTTTGAGCCATCAGCAACTAATTGATGACAGCCCCTAGCTCGACAGGCCGCTGCGGGTGGGGTAGCGGCGCAGCAGCGCAAAGAAATCTTGACCATCAAAACTGCGTGGGTCCATGCGGGTGCCAGAGCGATCGACCGCCTTGTGGGTGGTAATCCGGCTGTCGGGAATGGTGGTTTGGGCCAGCAGCCAGGCTAAGGAGGTGTACTGGGCCTGGGTGTAGCCGCTGTGGCTGCGGCGGTTGTTCATGCCGTCGCCGGGCGTTTCCAGCGAAACGTGGTAGGCAAAGTTGTTGACCGACGGGGGAAACGCCGGATTGGTGCGTACGGTTTCTGGGCCATTGGGGCCGTCAAAAACTGAGTTGCCCGCACCAAAGGCGCGTTTTTCGGGGGGCACGATGTAGTAGACGGTGCCGTCGCGGCCAATCAGGGCGTGGTAGCTGACCTGGTCCTGGTCGCGGGGATGGCGGGTGCGAAACAGGTTGAGGGCGCTCTGGGCTGACCCTACGGTCTCGTGTAGAACGGCGATGAAGTCGTTGTGCAGGACCTGGCCGTTGATGTCGGTGGCGTAGCGATCGCCGTAGTTAGAAGGGTCGGCCAGGGCCGTAACCTGGCGCGGGGGGGCGACCTGGGCGAGGGAGTCCGGGGGCTCTGCCTTGAGGACATTCAAGTCTGCCCCGGCGACGGTTCGCAGGGGAGACAGGTGGCTTACCGTGAGCTGCGGCTGTGGCGGTGCGATCGCTCGGGCCGGAGACAACCCCACGCTCAGCAGCACTATCAACAGTCCTCCCAAACCGACCCAAATCCAGCGACGAGCCACGGCGGCTTCCCCCAGTGCAATTGGCTAGCTTATTTTGTAGCGCGAAATGGGTCAAACGGAAGCTTACCCTGGCATAAAACTGTCCAGAGGCCCGGCCCGCCTCAGGACGCCCATCGATCGAGGGCGCGTTTGCCCCCCCAGCGGGCCACAATTTCGTCGTCGTAGCTGTCGGCGATGCGAATGACGGTGGTGACGGAGTGGTTTAACCCCCGGCGATCGCAGGTTTCGCCCACCAGGCTGTGCTCAAACACAATGTCGTCTTCGGCATCGTAGGCAAAGCGGCCAAAGTAAATGCCGTTGTTTTCGCGCAGCAGGTAATAGCTCAGTTCAGGGGTTAGGCGAATATTTGTAACGACGTAGGATCGCGTTGTAATCAGGGTTTCGTCGTCATGCCAGGCCACGACTCGGGTAGAGGCTACCGCCGACCCCAGGTTGACAATAAACAGGGGCTCATCGTCAAAAAGCACCAGCGATTCCCCAAAGAGCTCGTGCATCCAGGGCAAAATCCGATGATAAACCGCTTCCTGGCCGGGGGTCTTAAACTCCATAACAATCATCGCGAGGGCAAACTGCAAGACCTCAGCCGTAGGCTAAGCCTTAACAGATTAGCTCTAGACCGGGCCGAAATAAAAGTTACCCAGGTATTGTCTCACTCCGGCTTTGCAGTGGGGAAGGCGGAAAATTTTGGGGAGACGGCGGCGCGATCGCCCCGCCCCTGCCCCGCTAGAGGTGGGGGCAAGTCCTGCGGTAGGCTTTGGATAGCTACACGCTATGGTTTCCGCCGCGCTCTGCCGCAGCGCTTTCTCTGTCACCCCTAACCCCGACCGCGCCTATGGTCTGCATTTTGTTTACCGATCTCGATGGCACCCTGCTCAACGGCGAAACCTACGCCTACCAGGCGGCCCTGCCCACCCTGGCCAAACTCACCGCCCTGGGCATTCCGGTGGTGCCGGTGACTAGCAAAACCCGCCAGGAGGTGGCCCAGCTGCGCCAGGAGGTGGGGCTGCGCGATCCCTTTGTGGTTGAAAACGGCAGCGCCGTCTACTTTCCCATCGACCAAACCCGCTTTGCCCTGCCGCCGGGAGAAGATGTCGACGGCTACCGGGTGCTCCAGCTGGGCTGCAATTACGTCACCGCGCGGGCCGGGCTAAAGGCGATCGCCCAGGACTTGGGCCGCCCCCTCAAGGGCTTTGGCGACTGGAGCGTAGACCAGATCGTGCAGCTTACCGGGCTGTCGCCTGGTGAGGCAAAGCAGGCCAAAGCCCGAGAATTTACCGAACCCTTTATGACCCCCAAAAATGTGCCCGCCGAGCAGCTGCGGCAGGCGGTGGAGGCGATGGGCTTTCGGGTGGTGATGGGCGATCGCTTTTCTCACCTGATCGGTGCCGACGCGGGCAAAGGCAACGCCGTCCACCAGCTGGTGCAGTGCTTTCAGGCCAGCAACCCCGACGCCCACACCGTCGCTACCATCGGCCTGGGCAACAGCCCCAACGACCTCGACATGCTCGAAAACGTCGATTACCCGATTGTGCTGCCCGGTGCCCACGGCGCCCACCCCCAGCTGGCCGACCGGGGCTGGACTGTGGCCCTCGCCCCCGCTCCGGAGGGATGGGCCTTGGCCGTTGAGGATATTCTGGCCAAAATTGCCGCCTAGCCCCAGGCGCAGCCCCTTACCCTCCGCAGCTACACGGATATTTGAAGCTCCGGTAAATCTGGTTGGCCGAGGCAGGATGCGATCGCCCTGGTTCGGTAGGGTAGCTAGGAACCAGGGCGATCGGGCCAGCCGATTCGGACGCGACGATCGGGGCAACCTGAAAGCAACCATTCATCGGGGAAGATTGGCCGCTATGAATCTAAGTTTGACTGGGTTACTCGCCATTGCCCTGGCCATAGTTCCACTGCTGCTCTTGGTCACCTCGGCCTGGCTGGCCCTGGAGTGCCTGTTTGCCCTGGGGGCGCAATCTACGGTCCCGGCCACCCCTCCCCTGCCTGCCGATCTCTCCCTGGCGGTGCTGGTGCCCGCCCACAACGAGGCGGGGGGCATTGGGCCAACTCTAGCTACCATTGCGCCGCAGCTGCGTCCGGGCGATCGCCTGGTGGTGGTCGCCGACAACTGCACCGATGCTACCGCCGCCGAAGCCCGTGAAACCGGGGCCACGGTAATCGAGCGTCAGGACTCGACCCAGCGCGGCAAGGGCTATGCCCTCGACTTTGGCCTCCGCCACCTGGCCGCTGAGGCCCCCGACGTAGTGGTTTTTGTCGATGCCGACTGCACCCTGCATCCCGGCGCTCTAGCCTCCCTGGCCAGTCAGGCCCAGCGCACCAATCGCCCTGTGCAGGCCGTTTACTTAATGGAAAAGCCCCCCAACCCTGGGCTGAAAGACGGTGTTTCGGCCTTTGCCTTTAAAGTCAAAAACTGGGTTCGCCCCCTGGGGCTGTACCGCCTGGGCCAGCCCTGCCTGCTGACGGGCACTGGTATTGCCATGCCCTGGGCGGCGGCGACCTCGGTCAGCATCGCCAGCGGCCACATCGTCGAAGATATGAAG
Organism: Nodosilinea nodulosa PCC 7104; assembly: GCF_000309385.1. Lineage (GTDB taxonomy): Bacteria > Cyanobacteriota > Cyanobacteriia > Phormidesmidales > Phormidesmidaceae > Nodosilinea > Nodosilinea nodulosa. The sequence continues at coordinate 5,493,953 of NZ_JH976537.1, read as the reverse complement.
CTAGGGCTGGATCTGGCCCTGGCGGGCTATGCACCTCAGTTTTGCCAGGCCGCCTGGGTGACCAGCCGCCTGCCCAGCGGCGACCAGGCGGCAACCACTCAGCGCACCCGCTGGGAGCACGGCCATCTGCAAATGTTTACCGAATACGTGCCCAAGCTGCTGGGCCAGGCCGTCAGGCAAGGCCGCCTCGATCTGCTGGCCCTGGCCCTGGAGCTGTCGGTGCTGCCGATTACGCTTCAGGTGGTGGCTGTGGTCGCGATCGCCCTCCTCAGCCTGGTTATCGCCCTGGCTGGCCTTAGCTGGCTGCCTGCCTACCTGGCCCTGGGGGCGCTGGCCTGCTTAGTCGTCGGCATTGGCCTGGCCTGGGTGGGCTACGGTCGCGCTGATCTGTCGCTGCGAGACATTCTGGCGGTGCCCGCCTACATGCTGAGCAAGTTTTCTATCTTTTCTAAGTTTTTGACCAAGCGAGAAGAAGCCTGGATCCGCACCGAACGCGACGGCTGAGGTCAACTTTGGAGTTTGGATTCGCGAGTTTGGAGTTTATGTAGCGTAGGGTGCATTCGCGGAGCAATGCACCGCTCTAGAAAACCTCGAACCCTCTGCGGTGCATTGTGCTTCGACACATGCACCGCAGAGGGTGATGCTAAATGGCCTGGCGTAGGTTGGCCAGGCGATTAAAGCTGCCGGGGCCGCACTCCTTCTCAAACTCCTGCACAATCCAATCCTGGCGCTTGCCGATGCGCTTGGCGCTTTTTTGCAGGTACTCGAAATACTCCAGCATTTGGGTGGGGGTAGGCCGAGGGCCAAAGATCGATCCAAAGCACCAGGCATCCTTGGGCCACCGACCGCAGTGTTCCCAAAACGATCGCTCCGCCCAGGTCGGCGCGTTGCGGCGCATGTAGGCGCGGCGGCGGTGGCTGTGGAACAGCTCCACCAGGGTAGGAATATCGTTAATCTGGTGGGCCTGGTCGGCGGAATAGATCTCCACCATGTCTTCCAGGTTGAGCGGGCGCTCGGTGATCCACTGGTGGCCACAGTCCGGGCATTTGGCGATAAACGACAGCACGATGCGTCCGCACTGGGGGCAGGGCTTGGTCGGCGGCGGTGTGCCTCCCTCGCTGTTCTTTTGCTCCTGCACCGGCAGGTGGTAGTCCTTGATGTCTTCGGGAAAGCCCAGCCGCTCCAGGTTGCCCGCCTGGTCGAGAATGATGCCGTACTGCTTGCCCGTCTGGGGCGAGATGCGCATCACCCGGCCAATTTGTTGCAAGTGCAGGGCGCTGGACTGGGTGGGCCGCAGCATGAGCCCCACCTCCACGCTGGGCTCGTCGAAGCCGATGCTGATTACGTTGCAGGAGGTGAGCACCAGAATTTTTTCGTCCCGCAGGTCGCTGTACATGCGCTTGCGGTCTTTGATTGGGGTGCCGCCCTCCACGGTGTCGGCGGTGATGCCAGCGGCATTGAAGGCATCGGCCACGTGGCGGGCGTGCTCAATGTCGACGCAGAAGGCGATCGTGCGTTTGCCGGGGCAGAGGCGCTGCCACTCGCGGACGATTTTTTCGATCAGCTCGGGGCGATCGCAGGCATTTTTCAGCCCGGCTTCGTCGTAGTCGCCCCGCACGGTTTTGACTTCCTTCAGGTTGGCGACCCCATCCGGCGGCATGCTGTAGTACTTCATCGGGGCCAAAAAGCCCCGCTGCTGCAGGTCGCTGGGCACAGGTGAGGCCACCAGGGTATCCATATAGTCGCCCAGCTGCTCTTTGCCCAAACGCTTGGGGGTAGCGGTCATCACCAGGTGCCAGGCATCGGGAAACGTTTTGAGCACCTTCTTGCCCACCTGGCTAAACAGGGTGATGTGCCCCTCGTCGTAGAACACCACGTCGGCGGGCCACTGCTTCCACCACTGCCGCTTTGACATGGTTTGAATGCTGGCGATCTGAATCGGGGCGTCGCGGTTCTCTTCCCAGCCCGCTTTAATGAAGCCGCAGTGCAGCCCAAAGGATTCCATCTTTTCGTAGGTCTGGCCCACCAGCACGTCCAGGTGCACCAAAAACATCAGCCGCTTACCCGCCCGCTCGGCATGGGCGCAGATCTGCCCGCTGATGACGGTTTTGCCCGCCCCGGTACCCGCCACGATCGCCACTCGCTTGTGCCCCTCGTTGAGCTTGCGGTAGAGGTCGTTGATCAGGTCAACCTGGTAGGGGCGGAGTTGGGGAGGCATGGGGAAGAGAAGAGGGTGGGAAGAGAAGAGAGTGAGGACGTGGATGAGTTAGGGGTTGAGGCTGGCCTTCGAGCCTTGAGTTTTGAACGTTTCGTCCCATTCTCTCACTCAATAATAAACAAGTACTATCTTCCATCCCCCTGATCAAGGCGACGTTATTATGCAGGTACATGAACCACAGACGCTCTGCTACCTATGGATACTCGCAAACTTGGCAAGACCGATATTGAAATTACCCCGCTGATTTTTGGCACCTGGCAGGCGGGTAAGAGCGGCTGGGTTGGCGTCGAAGATGAAGCGGTCATTCAGGCAATGCAGGCGGCGCTGGATGCCGGGATAACCACCTTCGATACGGCGGAGGTCTATGGCAATGGCTATTCTGAGGAACTGGTGGGCAAGGCGCTGGGGAATAGGCGCGATCGGGTCATTCTTGCCACCAAGGTGTTTCCCAACCATCTGAAGCACGACCAGGTGATCGAGGCCTGCGAGAATTCTCTCAGGCGAATGCAGACCGACGTGATTGATCTATACCAGATTCACTGGCCCTCGGGGGCCTTCAAAAGCGAGATTGTGCCCATAGCCGAGACTATGGGAGCGCTGAACCAGCTCAAAGACCAGGGCAAAATTCGCGCGATCGGGGTGTCCAACTTTTCTAAGGCTCAGATTGAAGAGGCCATGGAGTATGGACGCATCGATAGCCTTCAGCCGCCCTATTCCCTCTTTTGGCGCGGAGTCGAAACGGAGCTGCGGCCCTACTGTGTGGAGAATGAGCTAACCATTTTGGCCTACTCGTCCCTGGCCCAGGGGTTGCTCACCGGCAAGTTTGGCCCCGACCACGAGTTTCCCAAAGAAGACGTTCGCAGCAAAAACAAGCTGTTTCAGCCGCCCCTGTACGGCAAAGCTCAGGCCGCCCTAGAACAGCTGCGTCCGATCGCCCGTCGCTACCACACCACCCTGGGCAACCTGGCTCTGGCCTGGCTGATGGCCCAGCCCCAGACCACGGCGATCGTCGGTGCGCGCAATGGGGAGCAGGCGAAGGAAAACGCCCAGGCCGCTGCGGTGTCTCTCTCTGCCGATGACCTGGCTGAAATCGACGCCATCAGCCGCACCGTCACCGACCACCTGCCCAGCGACCCGGTAATGTGGAACTTCGGGTAAGCCTAAAACTTTTTCAACATCCTATCGCTGGCCTACCTTCAGGTAATACCCTGGGGCAGTCCCCTCTGCTGAGCCCCGATGGACCCCAAGGCCCTGGCCATGCCCCGCTGGCTGCGAAATGCGCTGCTGTTTCCGCTGTTTTTCTTGAATGGCTGGCTGTTTACCCTGCTGATCGACTTTTTGCAGCCCCTGGTCACCATGGTGCTGATTGCCATCATGCTGGCCCTGGTGCTCGACTACCCGATGCAGCTTTTGCAGCGGCGCGGCACGCCTCGCCCGATTAGCCTGACGCTGGTAGTCGTGACGGCGATCGCGGCCATTTTCATCGGGGCCTTTTTTGTGCTGCCGCTGCTGGTCGGCCAGCTAGGCGATTTTCTCAACCAGCTGCCCCAGTGGATGAACTCCGCCACGGGGCTGTTTGAGTGGCTCGACAGCCTGCCCTGGGCCGAATCCCTCGGGCTTAGCTTTGACGAAATTCAGATCCTGGTGGCGCGCCAGATGACTGGAGTGATGCGCACCCTGGGGACCACCCTGCTGGGGCTGCTGGCGGGCAGCGTCACCAGCGGCTTTAAGGTCTTTTTTGTGCTGGTGCTGACGGTGTTTATGCTGGTCAAAGGGGAGCGGGCCTGGGCGGGCATCATGAGCTGGCTGTCGCCCTGGTGGCGCGATCGCCTCGAAACCAAAGTGCCCTACAAATTCAAGCGGTTTATCAGCGTGCAGGTAATGCTGGCCACCGGCTTTGGCCTGGTGCTAGCGCTCATCTTCACCCTCATTCAGGTGCCCCTGGCGCTGATGTTTGCCATGCTGATTGGCATGGGCAGCCTGTTTCCGTTTATGGGGGCCTTCGCGCAGACCTCGGTCAGCCTGTTCGTCATGTTCCACGACGTGGGCACGGGCATTCAGGTGTTTATCATTGCCCTGGTGCTGGGGCAGATTTTAGACGAAATTATCTTGCCCAAGGTGATGGGCGATCTGATCGGCGTCAACCCGATCTGGCTGATTGTGTCGGTGTTTATCGGGGCCAGGCTGGGCGGCGTAATGGGCATTTTGATCGCCGTTCCGATCGCCAGCGTGATCAAAGAAATCGTCGTCGACATGATCGCCGAGGCCCGAGGTGAAAGTACGACGCAGCCCAAAGACCCGCCGCCCGCCACCCCAGCCACCACCGATGCCCCTACCCCAGAAAGTACCCCAGAAAGTACCCCAGGGATTGTATTAGAGTAGTTGGGGATGGCTGGCTGGACAGGCCCTACCAGCGGCCAAAATCCATCCCGCCGCCGATGAGAGTCCTGTGTTTAGCGGCCCAACCCCTGCGGAGGCATTCCCGCTGCCGCTGGGCGGTCATGGGTGCGGTAGCGATTTTTCCGCTCAGTTCCTAAACAGCTTCGATGGATTGGCTTTTAAACCCGCTCAGCTACGACTTTATGCGCCAGACGCGGCTGGCCAGTGTTCTGGTCGGCATTCTCTGCCCCGTTATCGGCACCTATCTGATCGTGCAGCGCATGGCTATGCTGGGGGATGTTGTGGCCCAAGGGGTGCTGCCGGGGCTGGCGATCGCCAGTTTCCTCAACCTCCCAATTTTAGCCGGGGCCTTTGCCTGCGGCCTGTTTAGCACCTTCGTCATCGCCTGGATTCGCGCCCAGTCGAGGATCAAAGTCGACACCGCCATGGCGATCACGTTTTCGGCCTTTCTCTCCCTGGGCATTACCCTGCTGACGGTGTTTCGCAGTCGTGTATCCCTAGAGCAGCTTTTATTTGGCGACATTCTCAGCATCGATGTCAGCGATGTTTGGCAGATTGCCGCGATCGCCGCTCTGGTGCTGCTGGGCGAGGTGCTGTTCTACAAAGAGCTTTTGTTCTTTACCTTCGGCCCCCAGGGGGCCGAGGCCCTGGGGCTACCCGTTCAGCGCATCAACCTCGGCCTGATGGCCGCCATCACCCTGGCGATCATCGCCGGTATGAAAACCGTCGGAGTCATCCTCGCCCTCGCGCTCATGGTCGGCCCCGCCGCCACTGCCTACCTCCTGGTCAAAGAGCTGCACTGGATGATGATTTTGGGCGCCGCCCTCGGCGTCCTGTTTGGCGGCGCGGGCATGTACGGCAGCTATTATCTGGATATACCGTCGGGGCCTGCGATCGGCCTGACCGTATTTGCTGGCTTTTTGCTGGCTCTTTTCTTCAGCCCTCGCCAGGGAATTTTGGGGCGGTGGGTGAGCGGCTATCGCTAAAGGGCGGCCATGGCACCTGAAAATTTGCTTGTCACGGGCGGGGCGGGGTTTATTGGCTCCAATTTTGTCCGCTACTGGCACCGCCACTATCCTCACTGCCGGCTGATCGTTCTCGATGCCCTCACCTACGCTGGCCGTAAGGCAAACCTGGGCGCGCTGCTAGAGCATCCCAAGATTGAATTTGTGCAGGGAGACATCTGCGATCGCGCCCGGGTAGACCACATCCTAAAGACCTACGCCATCGACACGCTGGTGCACTTCGCCGCCGAATCCCACGTCGATCGATCCATTCAAGGGCCAGCAGCCTTTGTGCAAACCAATATTGTGGGCACCTTTACCCTGCTAGAAGCCTTTTGCGCCCACTGGCGAACCCTAGGGCACCCCACCCAGGCGCGGTTTCTCCACGTCTCCACCGACGAAGTTTACGGCAGCCTTGGCCCGCTCGATCCGCCCTTTACCGAAACCAGCCCCTACGCCCCCAGCAGCCCCTACTCCGCCTCCAAGGCAGGCAGCGACCATCTGGTCAGAGCGTACCATCGCACCTACGGTCTGCCCACCCTGATCGCTAACGCCTCCAACAACTATGGCCCCTACCAATTTCCAGAAAAATTTATCCCGCTAATGTGCCTTAATATCCTATTAGGCAAGCCCCTACCCATTTACGGCGACGGCCAAAACATTCGAGACTGGCTATTTGTCGAAGATCACTGCCGCGCCCTGGATGCGGTATTACATCGTGCCCATCCTGGTGCGACCTACAACATTGGTGGTCAATCTGAAATCAAAAATATTGATCTGGTTATCCTACTATGCGACCTCATGAACGAGCTAGCCCCAGAGTTGCCAGTTCGCCCTGCCCAGGAGCTAATTACCTTTGTGCGCGATCGCCCTGGCCACGATTTTCGCTACGCCACAGACATCAGCAAGCTGGTAGCAAACTTAGGCTGGCAACCCAGTATCTCGCTGGACCAAGGCCTCAGCAAAACAGCGAGTTGGTACCTTAGCCACTCCAGCTGGTGGACGCCTCTGTTGTCAAGGGAGACTACGGTACCGTCTCCACCTAGCTAGAGATAAGGCGCTTTTCGAACCGCCGCCAGCTTAGTCTGATAAATTTTAACTAGCCTATTTAGGCCAAAGGCCTCTAGCCCTTTACGTACGAGGGTTTTTACGACCATGACAGCCAATCGCGCATAGCTAATCAGCGGTTTTTCGCCGTGCAGCACGCGAGCGCGAGTGCCCTCGTGGTAGTTAAGCAACCAGTTATGGTCAGACATCCCGCCAAGCCGCATATGGGTAATAACTTGGTCTAAATAATGGAACTTAGTCCCCTTGAGTTTATTGCGCAAATACCACTCGTAGTCATTGGCCTGACCAAAATTTAAGTCAAAAATACCTACCCGCTGATACACCGTCTTGGGGGTGAAAGCCGCCAGGTGGTTGATGTGAAGAAACTTTGTAGTGTCGTCGCGGGCCGTCATAATGTAGCGGGGCTTTAAATCTTCGCTCCAGTACTGGCAGTTGCCGTGGACAATGGCCTCAGGATTGCGGCGGTGGGCTTCAACCACTTGGGCAATAGCGTCCTTCTCGTACCAATCACCCGCCGATATCATGCCGATTAATGCTCCATTGGCCAGAGCAATGGCCTTGTTCATAGCGTCGCTGGTGTTGATGTCCGTGCTGCTGATCCAGCAGTCAATGCGATCTTCATATTCTTTGATGATATCTAGGGTACGATCGCGCGATCCGCCATCCACTACAATGTGCTCGATTGGGGAATAACTCTGGCTGAGCACGTTTTTAATAGTGCTTTCTAGCGTATCTTCAGCATTCAAGACTATGGTCAAAATGCTGACTAAGGGAGAATCCCCTATCGCCATCATTGGCCCCTGGCTAAACCGAGTACCGCCAAAGACAATGCCCTGCTCATCGAGTCTTTTGACGCTACGATAGCTTGCATATTGCAACAACGGTGGTACAGCCATATAACTTTCTTAAAACCCGTGATCAAACTTGTATACCGTCAGTTTACTTTCTTTTGTTCACACCTAAGACAGAGCGCTTAACATTAAACCACTGGCTCCTCAGCTGCCAAGCCTGACTATTCTCCATGGCCTCAAGGCAAACCTTCAGCTCCTGAAATGACTTGTCTTCAAGTTGCTTCACGGTGACCGTGCGACTCCTTTCACCAGAAATATAGTTGATCAGCGTTTGTATCTTCCAAAGTTTGCTGCTTCGCATGGCCACAATTCTGTTTATCAAATCAGCAGTTGTTGCATCTGGCTCAATGACATAGGCTTCTAGATCATCTTCGTTAACCCTAAACAAAGACCACACAAACATAACCAGAGGGCGGAGTACAGTCTTTACAAGGGCAATCCAAAATTTGACAATAGACTTAAGTTTGGAAATCAGGGCAAATCGGAAGGCGATTAGCTTTTTTTGCAATACTTCCTGCTTAAGACTGGAAGTGATCAGAGGATTGAGCAAAATATTTCTTGGCAGCTGTAGGGGGGCTTCTGGGTAGTTTTCTAAGACAGCTAGCATCTGCCTAGCTTGGCAGATGCTTTGATAGTCACGGGCGCTGGCGATGGAATCGTCAGGTCTTATCTGCAAGGCTTTCTCAAGCGCTCCCGAAGCCTGAAAGAACAGAGTAGAACCTCTAGTCAAATTTAAAAGTATTGTCTGAGCTTCCTGAACTTCTAATCCAGAAGCCTGGTCTCGGGTTAAATACTTCGCATAACTCAGTTGAAAGTAAGGAAAATCAGGATCTAGCTCAATGGCCTGCTTAAATAAATTAGATCGCTCAGTATAACGCGCCAGATAGTAAGTCAACGATGCCAGTATCAGCTTGGCCAACTCTAGCTGGGTATTGTGGCCATTTTTCACAGACTCAGTTATGGTGTCAAAATATTTTCTATAGTTAAAAAATTCTGGGCAAAAATCGTAGGGAAACACATCCTCTAAATTATCTATGTCCCAGTAGGTTAGTGGAAGCTTTAAGGTCTTTTTCAATAGATCGAGTGCCCTATCAACCTGACGTCCATTACCAAAATGGAGGCAGGTTCGAATGAGATTAAACCGCAGCACTAGCGAAGTCGGGAACGTTGCTATTCCAGCCTCGGCAATGTCGACAGCCTTTAAGACCCAGTCATTCGACGAAAACAGACTTTGCAAGGCCTGATGATAATTGGCTAGAACAATCTCTCTAAACGCATCATTATAAATCAGACTGCTGGCTGTACCTGAGTCAATTTGGTGTTCTAGTCTTTGCAGATTTTCTTGCCCGATATTGCGCAGCAGCTTACTGCCAACAAAATCGTAGCTAGGTAGCCAGCCTTTTTGTAGAACAACACGCTTTTGGATCAGGCGGTCGATAGTAACAGGCTGACGCTGATCTGGCCTTTTGTGGCAAGGCTTAGCGGCCAGAAATGTCAAAAATCTGAGATACTGCGACGCTACCAGCGAAGAGGCAAATTCTCGCCGGATTATAGCTGCCCCTTCAATGGCTTGATTCTCAAGCACAGGCCATTGATCAACCGCCTTCTGGAGGACACTAGCCAGATTATTTTTTTCAAAATCGTAACTCAGAACGCCCTTGCCTTCTCCAGCAAAGAGGGCTAAAACGCTTCCCTCCTGGGCGACTACGGCAGATCCCATGGCCAATGCTTCTAGTCCCCGAGTTGGCGTCGCCCCCGGATGCCTGACATAGGTAAAACAAACCTTAGATTCAGATAGATTTTTGTAGTATTTGTCGAGGCCTTCGAAACCGTTAACCAGCTTGATATTGAGATCAGTTTCAGTCAGAACTTGGTATACCAATTTTGCTTTGTCGGGATGATAAGGGTGAGCCACAGTACCTGACAAAAATAGGTCTATGGTACGAGGAGATGCTGATAATTCTGGTAATAAGTCTGACAAACAAAACGATTTGGGAAAGGTGGACACAGGTACCGATGCCAACTGGGCTACATCGGCCCACTCAGTGTGGTCGGTAACCAAGAGTTCGTCAAAGATCTGCAACCACGGATAGGTAGCCTGTAGATGCAGGTCATAGTCGGCCGTTTGACCAAAAATCGGGCAGTTTAGCTCTTGCAGATTGGGCGGTACCAAATGCCATTCCACCATTTGGCAAATGTAGAAATCTGGTGGGTGATCGCTGTTGTAGAAGCTGTGGATATCTGCGTAGGGTTGATTGGCTAAGTCGTCGGCATGAAAGCTAATATTCTCAATGGAGAACTTTTTGTCATCAGCCGCAGCTGTCAGCAGATCCCAGCTTCCTGTTCTGGTCCATGGGAGCTGAGCCAAAACGTGAATTTTGGGTTGCTGAACTAGCTTTAAAAGGTTTTGAGCATGCTCTTGGGGGCATGTTTTAAGCAAATCGATAGCTTTGTCAGTATGACCGCCAATCCAATGGGTAACGGCCAGATAAAAACGAGCTTCATCAATTTCTGTAAAGGAACTTAACCCTAGAATGGCCCGATCGGTCTTACCTATCAAGCCAAAAGCAGCGTAGGTTTGCCAATCTTGATCAGAGCCTTCTACAGCAACTCCTGCATAATTTCCTCTGCAAAAAAGAGCATCTATTTGGGTAAACTCTGGAGTTACTTTAGTCATAAGTGTGGATGAAATGAAACATCTACAAAGAATTTGCGAGCTTACCAATGTCCATCTTGACTTATCGGTGACAGAGAAACACTTTAAATCAAAAGCTCAGTGCTGTGTTGTCAAAATTAGCGTTATAAAATAATTCAACCTTTCCGCCCCTGGAGTTGTACTGAAGAGATAATAGATCTTAAAAACGATCTGAGCTTCGAGAGCTTATCTTTTTCTGTAAGTTTTTTCTGAAGATCATTTGCTTGTGCCTGAAGATGATTTGTCTTTTCAAGCAAGTCAGTATAGGCTGCTATGAATTTTTTAACTTCTTTAAGCGAATAACTCTTGAAAATGCAATCGATATCCTCAAGTTGATCCGAGGTTAAGGTGTCAACCTCAATTGGCCCAAGCCATTTAGGCAAGCCATAGTATTCTCTCCTATAAAGAACAATGTTAAACCGCTCTAATTCTTCAACTAGAACGGGAGCATAGCTGTTTTCAAAGACTTTTTCACTTCCCAGCTCGTTGATGATGAACCATATAGTTGATAAGCCCATCCTCTCTTGGGAGTCAACAAGGATAGTCCACGGCTCATTCTTTTCTGAAAAAAGAAAAACGGGCAAATCTATCTCAGAGACTGCGGCGACTACACCACAGTGTGTATGAGTAAATTTAGGGAAGACATTTTCTACCGCATCAATATCTAAATTTCCCATGATTATGTCTTTGTTGCTTTCATCAACACGACCTTCACAATCATGACCACATAGTATGCCATCTTTTTTTAGCAGAGGAAGCGCATTTTGAATATCTTGCTTGACACCATTATAGGTATGGTCCGCATCAATGAATATTAAGTCAAAATAGTTAGGCCTAAAAATCTCAGTAATTATTGTAGATGACGCTTTTATTGGAACAACTTTTTTACTGAATTTCTCAGTGTTACTATTAAAGAGACTCAGTGGATCTGTCCTTTTAATTAGATTGTCATGTTGCGGTATTAAATTTCCTTTCCAACTGTCTACGCAGTATAAGATGCTGCAATACTCTGCAAATATCTGAGTCGAACCCAGTCCAACCCAGCTTCCAATTTCTAAAATTTTGAGGTCTTTTCGACCGAAGCCATCTAAAATTTCTCTCAACGCAATTTGGTCAAAAGGCGACATCTCAGAACCAAATGAAATTTTATTTTCATCGACGGGGAGAGAATCATTAATCGACGACATTGTCTAATCCTATTACTGCACTATGTGGACTACATCAAAAGCGCCTATCTTCATAATAGGAAAGAATAAGAGCAGTAGCTCTATTTTTAATTAGCATCCTTACTGAACAGAAGTTTCAGAACCTTTGGCATATTTACAACGATACCTTAGCAGAGTTTGAATCAGCTCAGCACCTTCCTTAAAATCTGTGCCGGGATGTAGTTTAAAGTTTCTTCAACTTTACCCAAAATCCTCGTAGTAACTTCCAAAGTTTACTCGCATTATCATCCGTATTATTATTCGGATTGATATTATTGATATTATTGATATTGTTATTTGTATTAGCTGCATCCAGCTCAGCCTGAATACTGGTAATACCACGTTGCAGAGCTACAATACTAAGTTGCTGCTCTGCAATAGTTGACTCAGCGTCTTTCAGGCTCTTAAGCAAATGATCGGGGTCTAATTCATGATTAGACCATAGATCAGCAACACCCTGAGTAAGTCCTGGTATCGTTTTTGAGAGCAAGACATGCCGAATATTGAAGTAATCAGTTATATAATCTTTGCAGTACAACAGACCCGATTCGCGATTATCCTGATTTTGCTCAAAGAAAACGCCCGTATTCCCTAATAACTTTCCCAGGCTTTCTGAATAGTAGCGAATTTGCTTTTCGGACATTTCAGACATTGAGAGTGTATTAATCGCCAAATCAATACGAATCCCTTCAGTCAATAAACTATCAAATAAGTGATTTGATACAAACTTAAATCCACTATCCATCTCAGCAAGGGTGCTTGAGTTACTTCCGTCATAAATAGTTTGCGAAATATTTTGGCACGTCAAGCCAAGGTAAAGGCACGCAAATAAAAGAGATTCAGGCAAGTCACAACAGTAATAGTTAGCCTCGGGAATAATATTCTTAATAAGGTAGGCTAGCCCTCCATATCCACTTCCGATCTCCAAAATGTTTACGTAACCATTTTCGCGAACAGTCTCCTGCAATCTGTCAATAACGCCTGATTCGTAGAGCAGATTGACCCGCTCTTGATATACACAGATATCATGATTAATCAGCTGTCCGTCAAAATCCCAGCCCACCTCTCCTAGCATTCTGGGAACTTGAACTGCCAAATCCTTGGGTAAGTCTTTAGTCATCTCGAGGTACCGAAAAACCCATGAATCTGACTCCGGCATCTGAGAATTTAAAGCTTCATCAATGCTCTCGATTGAGTTGATTAAAGGCTTGTCAAAGGCGTGCGAGAAAGAAGCAAGTTGATATCCAGAGAACATTTGACTATAAAGCCGCAAGTTATTGATAAGTTCATACTTAGGCTGGTTAGCGATTAGCTCAAAAAGGTCTCGAAATCGATACTCGTTGTCTGCATCTGGTTTTCCTTCGCTTCCCCAGTTCGCTGATGGGTACACTATTTCAGGATCCAAGTTATGATCTTGTACCCATTTATGTCTCAAATCTACGATTTGCTTTAGTTTGGAGCAAATTTCTATTGCGACCTCAAACTCCTGTTGTGAAATGTTTCGAAGGTCCGAAAGGAGAACTTTATTTATCATAACTATTTGGCTTTATCTAGGTGTTGGTAAAAGTAGTTGGCTTCCTGGAAAAACGAGAACTCTAACCGTTGGTGGCAAAAGAACGGCACTGGTCTGCCAACAGGAGATAGATGGCTGATAAGCCTTGCCTAGAAAGTACTTTCAGGATTTTGGGCTAATTAGCTACAACTCATGCTGCACAAGGGTTGTAGGAGTCCATCTCCTTTCAAGAGGCCAGTGCCAAAAGAGCAGCTCTTCAAAACAGTTGATAACTGCGCTAGATAGGATGCATCAGGCAGTCGCACTCAGCAACTGCCGCTCTAGCTTCAGGGAAGCCATCTCCTGGATGTGCTTGACTGTCTCAGGGCCAAACTTCTCGTGGATGAGCTTCAGGTAATTGGGGTGGTTGAAATAAATTTGGAATGCCTTGTCTCGAAATTCCAGCACCTGAGCGGCGGTGAGATGGTTGGTGCGCAGCGGCATGGTATCTACCGCGTGCTGAGAAAAGCCAGCCCAAGATTTAGGCAGTGCCCAATCGTGCTGAAGGGCCATTTCGTAGAGCTGCGAACCTGGGTAGGCCATGGTGGAGTAGAAGTTGGCAAACTCGCAGTTGAGCTCAAGGGCCAAATCGAGGGTTTCCTGCATGGTGTCTAGGTCATCTTCCGGCAGGCCAAAGATATAGTTGCCGATAATGTTGATACCCGCCGCCTGTACCTTGCGAATGGTGCCGTAAATATCGGTTTGGCCAACTCCTTTTTGCACATCATCGCGGACGCGATCGCTAGCCGCTTCAATGCCAAAGGCCAGCCAGTTAAAGCCTGCCCGCTTCAGCTTGTCGAGCATTTCGTCGCGCACGGTGTCAACCCTGGCGTAGGCCCAGATATTGAGGTCATAGCCGCGCTCGATGATGCGATCGCAGATGCCCAGCACATGCTTGGGGTTGAGTACAAACATCTCGTCAGCGATCTTAATGTTGCGCACACCGTAGCGGTTGACGAGAATGTCAATCTCGGCAATGACAGCGTCGGGGCTCCAGAACCGATAGCTGTTGGTGATGGTTTTATAGCCCAGCAGCTTTTCGCCATCTTTAAAGGGCGCTTGAATGCAGCAGAAGCTACAGTGAAACGGACAGCCCAGGGTGGTGTAGAGGGCGGCGTAGGGCTGGCGCTGCAACCCGTCAAAACAGTGCCAGTTGTGGGCCCGATACTTCTCCATGGGCAACAGATCCCAGGCAATGCCGGGCATCTGGGCTTCTAAATCCTGCACCAGAGGGGCGGAGGGATTGAATTTGGCCTCTTTATTGTCGAAGTACCAGAGGCCGCGCACCTTAGAGTAGTCGGGCTGCCCGGTTTTGAGCGCCTGAACCAGCTCGGTCAGGGTATAGAGGCCTTCACCTGCCGCAACAAAGTCAGCGTCTTCTTCCCGCAGGGTGCGCTCGGGCAGTGCTGCCGCGTGTCCACCCAGCATGATGACCTTGGCCTCGGGGACAGCCTGCTTGATCGCAGTGGTTACCACGCTGGCCCCAGCCATTACCTGAGTCGAGGCCGATGGCTGGTGACCGTAGACCACAACCGCCGTCAACACCGGGTTGATGTCTTTGACGCGATCGGCGGTTTCCTCTGGGCTGAGGTTATCGGCACAGGCGTCAATAATTTGGACCGAAAGGCCTTGATTGCGGGCAAAAGTAGCCATTAAGCCCGCCCAAACCGGCGGTTCGATCGCCGTTAAATCGGTCGCCAGAGATTGATAAATGCGCTTGCGGTTAGCCGGATTGATTAAGACTAAATCGAGCTGACTACCCATGGGTTTTCTCCAAAAACTACAGACAACATCAGTCCAGAGACTCAATTAAATTTACAGGCTATTCAAAAGCTCGCAGAGATCGAGGATTTTTTGTTTTTCAAGCCCTGGATAATTGCCGATATAAAATCCGTAAAAATGCACGTGATCAACGGCTGGATAGTGTTTATACTCATCATCTCCCACTACGGTTTTCATAAAGGGCTGACGCAGCTGGTTGCCCCCACCCGAGGTGCCACGGCGAAACTCCACTTTGGCCTGACGCATGGCCTGCATCACCCGATCGCGCAGTTCGCTATCGGGATTTTTAAGGACCAGCGTAAAGGCGTAGTTAGAACTGCCCTCAACGGCAAAGTCAGTTTGATATTTTTCGGGGTCGAGGTGCTGTAAAAACAGCTTCAGATTCTCAGTGCGCAGGGTGTTGTTGGCGTCGAGCCTCGGTAGCTGCGATCGCCCAATCACCGCATTTAGCTCGGTGCTGCGCACGTTGTAGGCCGGAAAGGCAAAGATAAAGTCGGGGTTGAGATCGGGGTGATTTTGGTAGTACTTCTGCTTGGTGGCATCGGACGTCGCCTCGCGCACCATGCCGTGGGAGCGAAACATCCGCAGGGTCTGGTAGAGGTCGGGGTCATTGGTGCAGATCATGCCGCCTTCAATGGTGCTCATGTGGTGAGCATAGTAGAAGGAAAAATTGGACATGAGGCCAAAGGTGCCCAGCTTTTGGCCCTTAAAGGTGGCCCCATGGGATTCGCAGACATCCTCAATGAGCGGAATGTTGCGGGCGGCCAGTTCGTCGAGCAGACGCTGGCTCAGGGCGTTGTACCCCAGAATATGGGTGAGAAATACGGCTCGGGTGCGATCGCTAAGCTTGGCGATCACCTGCTCATCGTCCATGCCCAGGGTGTGGGGGTCAATATCCACAAACACCGGCGTAAACCCGCACTGCAGCACCGAGGCCAGATCCGACACCCAGGTCAGCGTCGGCACAATTACTTCCCCTAACCCATAGGTCTCGCGCAGGGTGGCCATCGTCAGTAGATTGGCCGACGATCCCGAATTGACAAAGACGCTGTACTTGACACCCAACCAGTCTGACCACTCCTGCTCAAAGGCCCGCACCTGGGTCGACTGGGTGAGAATAGGATCATCCTGCTTGAGGAACTCGATCAGCCTGTCTAAATCCTGCCGAGTGATGTTGTTACTCATCAACGGCCAGTTTAGCTCGACGGCCTCTAGCGAAGTTTGTACGCCCATGGGTGACTGTCCTTTCCTTAATTCGTAATCGCTTGTCTGCTCTGTAACAACCAAAATTGAGATTTAAAATGGCCCTTTGAACTCGATATCCTTGAGATCATCGCGCTCTTCGGGAAGCCAGGCCCGCCCCTTGACCATCTCGTGCAGTGTCGAAGCAATGGTGCGGCCGTTGGGATAATAGAGATCCTCTAGGTTTGGGGCCGTGGGGCAGGTAACGGGCTCAAACCCAAGCCGCTTCACCTGAATCTCGCGCACCCCCTGCAAGCGCTCAACCACCTGGCTAACGATTTCGGCCCCGGCCCCGCAGGTAGCCCAGCCGTTATCAACCACGCACAGACGGCCCGTTTTCTCCACCGACGCCACAATGGTGTCAATATCCAGCGGGCTGAGCCAGATCGGGTCGATTACCTCGGCTTCCAGGCCAACCTCTTCGAGGTAGCGCTGGGCGCGCAGACACTCGATTTGCATATAGGAAATACCAACGACCGTGACGTCGCTACCAGTCGCGGTAACGCGAGCCTTGCCCGGCAGAACAGCGTAGGCAGGCTCGGGCACCGGACCCTTCTGGAAGTGCAGCAGCCGGTGCTCAACAAACATCACCGGATTTTCATCCTGGATGGCCGCTAGCAGGCAGCCCTTGGCGTCGTAGGGCGTCGTTGGGGCGACGACTTTGATGCCCGGAATGTTCATAAAAAAGCCGTAGAGGCCCTGGGAGTGTTGAGCCCCCTGGCCCCAGCTTTTGCCGATCATCGATCGCACCACCAGCGGAATATTCACCTGCCCGCCGTACATGTAGCGGCTCTTAGCGGCCACATTGATCAGCTGGTTCATCGCCAGCATCAAAAAGTCCATGCGAATGTGGATGTGGACGGGGCGCAGACCCGCCAGGGCCATACCGATGGCCGCCCCAGTCATGGCGTCCTCGGATAGGGGGGTGCCAAAGACTCGCTCGGGTCCATAGGTTTTGACCAACCCCTGGGTCGTGCCCTGAATCGCCTTGGGGTCGTCAACATCCAGGCCAAACACAATCACCGAATCGTCTGCGGCCATAGCCTGATCGGCGGCTTCGCGCAGCGCCTCAACGTAGGAGCAGGTGCGCGACGCTGGCTCAGTACCGGCGGGCTCGTCGCTCAGGGCCGTCGCTGCCAGCGGCTTAAAGACATCGGTAAACAGCTCGGCGGGGTCAGGGAACGGGCTTGACTCGGCAAACTCAAAGGCCTCAGCAATTTCGGCTTCAATCTCAGCTTCGATCGCACTGCGTTTGGCCTCATCCACTAGCTGCGCGACCTGGCGCACCTGGTCGTTGTCCTTCCAGGTCTGGGCCTCTTCGGGGTCGCGATAGCCCAGGTGGAAATCGTCATTGGGGCCAACGTGCTCCTTCCAGCGATAGGTCATACACTCAAAGAAATAGGGGCCCGGTTCCCCCCGGCGCAAGCCTTCGGCAGCCGCACTAACTCGCTCGTAGATAGCAAACAGATCGTTGTTTTCGATTCGCTCGGTGGGAATGCCAAAGGCGCGGGCGCGATCGCAGATGTCGATCACCGGCTGCCGCAGCCGCTGGTGGGTGTGAATCGCGTAGAAATTGTTTTCGCAGATAAAGATCAGCGGCAGTTGTTTCAGCGCCGCAAAGTTCAGACTCTCGTAAAACACCCCCTCATCCACGGCCCCATCGCCAAAAAAGCTGGCCACCACCGAAGACTGCTGCCGCTGCTTGAGCGCGTAGGCATAGCCCACGGCGTTGGCAATGGTGGTGCCCACCACCGCTGAGGTGCCCATTACCCCGGCCTCGGGGTAAATCAGGTGCATTGAGCCGCCCTTGCCTCTGGTACAGCCCGTCGCCTTACCGTAGAGTTCAGCCACCATCTGCCGCAGGCTGCCCCCCTTGGCCAGGTAGGCCGCGTGGCTGCGGTAGGTGCCAAACACCGTATCTTCAGGCTGTAGCGCCTCACAAACCCCGACTGAAACCGCCTCTTGGCCAATCGACAGGTGCACCGGGCTCTTAATTTTGTCGGTCGGATAAACCTTGGCAATCTCCTCTTCGACCCGACGAATACGGTACAAGGAGCGATAGAACTGTTCGTAGTCTGCTGGGCTATACATAGGTGGGAGATTTCCGCGATTCCTGCTTTAAAAACCAACTGTAGGTGGCCTCAAGGGCCGTATCTAGAGGAGTAGAGGGTCGCCAGCCCAAAGCCTGTAAGGGGCTAGAATCCAGGGCCTTTAGGGGCATGCCGTCGGGCTTTGACGAGTCAAAGCGCAATTCTCCCCGATAGCCTACTACCTGCTTGACCCGTTGGGCTAGATCCCCAATCGACAAATCGGTGCCGCCGCCAATGTTAATCGGCACTCTGTCGTCGTAGTGGGCCATCAAAAACAGGCAGGCATCGGCCAGATCATCCGCAAACACAAACTCGCGGCGTGGCGACCCGGTTCCCCATACCTCGACAAAATCCTGGCCCTCGATTTTGGCTCTATGCATCTTGTGAATCAGGGCCGGAATCACGTGGGAGCTTTCGAGACCGAAGTCATCGCCGATACCAAAGGCGTTCGCCGGAATCGCTGTTATGAAGTCTACGCCATACTGCTGTTGGTAGGCCTGGCAAAGTTTGAGACCCGCAATCTTGGCAATGGCGTAGGCCTCGTTGGTCGGCTCCAGGGGACCCGTCATCAGCGACTTAACCTCCATCGGCTGGGGGCAAAGCTTCGGGTAGCTGCACGAACTGGCCAGGTAGAGGAGTTTGGTGACTCCATGGCGATGGGCCGCCGGAATCACATTGCATTCCACCAGCAGGTTGTCGAGCATGAGCTGGGCCGGATAGCGCTGATTGGCCAAGATACCGCCCGATTCACCCGCTGCGAGAAAGACATAGTCCGGCTCTACCTGTTCAAAAAAAGCGTCTACAGCAGCGGCATCGGTCAGATCGGGCGCATCGGCAGAGCCGCCAAATACCTGGGTGTAGCCCTGATGTTCTAGCTGCCGGAGGAGAGCGTTGCCAATCAGCGTTTGCCCGCCGGCCACATAGATCTTGGCATGTTGATTGACCATTCCTGAGCCTAGCCCCTTAGGTATGAGAGAGTTCTTGAAACGCATCGATCACCTGGCGGGCCCGAATCTGATCCTGCTCAAGGTAATCCTGCTGCTGCGAGTCAAAGAAAATAATCTGGCTGCCCGAAAACTCAAACTTGAAGGGCACATGGATCAGATTGTGCAGAGTTTCTTTTAGAGCTGCCTGCTTCTCGGGCGGGACAAACAGCAGCAGAAACCCGCCGCCGCCAGCCCCCGTGAGCTTGCCACCCACGGCCCCGGCGGCGCGAGCCTGATCGTATAGCTCATCGATCTTGGAGTTAGACACCCGATTGCCCAGGCTCCGCTTTAGCTGCCAGGCTTCGTGCAGCAGTTCGCCAAAGGTATGGAGATCATCGCCGCAGTTGAGCACGTTGATGCCCTCTTCCACCAGATCTTTCATAATCCGCAGATGGCGACGCTTGGAGTCGAGATCGTTGACATAGCTACTGGCTACATCAGAGGCCGTGCGGATTAGCCCGGTGTAAAACAGCATCAGATGGGAGTTCAGTTCTTCGATGCGCTTGGGGGCTAGAGTCACGGGCCGCACCGAAAACTCACCGTTGGGCAAGAACGAAATGTGGTTAAATCCGCCGTAGGCAGCACAGACCTGATCTTGGGATCCAACTGTCTCTTCGAGCACCGCCTGTTCAATGCGGATGCTCTCAGCGGCCAGCTGTTGTTTACTGCGAATCTCACCCCGCAGGGCATAGAGGGCGTTGAGCAAACCCACCGTAAAAGAAGAGCTAGAGCCCATGCCGCTGCGGGCGGGCAGATCGCCGTCGTGGTGAATTTCTATGCCGCGATCGATCTGTAGCTGATGCAGAATGGCCCTAACCGATGGGTGCTGGATATCGTCGACGGTGTGGCAGTTCTCAATTTTGGAGTAAACGATGCGAATACGATGCTCAAAAAAGGGGGGAAGGTAGCGACAGGTGAGATAGCAGTACTTGTCGATAGTGGTGGCCAGCACGGCACCGCCGTACCTTGAAGACCACGCTGGGTAGTCGGTGCCGCCGCCGAAAAATGAAATCCGAAACGGGGTTCTGCTGATGATCACGCGCCCTCCTCACATTACCGAAATTACCGAATAGCACCTACCAAACCCTGAAAATAGTCCCGAATGGGGGCTCGCGCTGGCAAAACAATTTCTGACTCGGGGGGCAGGGTGTTTGATTCGAAGAATTGTAAAGCCTCACTTTCGCTACTGCAAGACAGCGTCCCCGACAGAATGGTTCCGTACATTATCACGTCGATTAGCTGCACCACGTTGTCGGGGTAGGTGACAATGCGCTCGGTGGGGCTAGAGTAAACCCCCAGCAGCTTCACCACTTGGATCTCTAAACCGGTTTCTTCTTTAACCTCGCGGATGGCCGACTCTTCGATCGACTCGCCTGCCTCGATGCGCCCTCCGGGTAGCCCCCAGAGACCGCAATCACTGCGCCGCTCTAGCAAAACTCTGTGGGGCTCATAGCCGACAAAAACACCGACACCGGCCCGCACCTGGGTGATGTCTGCTGAGCAGCGGAGCCCATAGCCTGGGGTAGAGATTGAGTTCATCCGTTGCGACCTAACCTAACTGGCCAATTTCGCTATGACAATGCCACCGACTCAAGGGTATACCAATATTTTGTGAGAATAATACAGTGCCTGAGAGCCTTGCCCTTAAAGGATTCTAGCTTTGGCCCTGCTCTCGTCTTTCGCTTGGATTGCTCTAAGGGCTGATTTTTGTCGCTGGTTTTTATCGTTGGGAGGTGCCGCTTCAGCGGTATGGACGATTGGTATTGGCCTCTGGGATGACGCTTGAATTTCTATTATTTTTGGACGACTGGTAGAGCCTTTGTAGGGTAAGGATTATTCGATTCGCATGATTATAGCAGCCGGGGGATCGCTGCCTGCCGACCCTAGGG
Source organism: Nodosilinea nodulosa PCC 7104 (assembly GCF_000309385.1). Taxonomy (GTDB): domain Bacteria; phylum Cyanobacteriota; class Cyanobacteriia; order Phormidesmidales; family Phormidesmidaceae; genus Nodosilinea; species Nodosilinea nodulosa. The sequence goes on along the minus strand of NZ_JH976537.1, from coordinate 5,472,971 downwards.
TGGGCTGGAAAGCAGCGGCGGTGGCATCTCGATGGGGATGGGGGTGGCTGGCTGCGCGATCGCAGCTAGGCGCTACAGTCAGCGGCTAAAGGCTCGACCCTGGACAAATTGACAGGCACATCCCAGGGAACTTACAGTTATCAAGCCGCGTCTTAGGGGGGTTAGAAAGCTGCTAGGTGGTGTGAAGAAAAAACTTGTTCTGCCAAAGACATCCTGGAAGGCGTTTCAGCGCTATAGAGAGCTCATTCAGGTGCTGGTCAATCGCAACCTGAGCGTTCGCTATCGCGGGTCGGTGCTGGGCATCTATTGGTCGCTGCTGAGCCCGCTGATTATGACCGGGGTGTACACGGCCATTTTTGGGGCGGCTTTTGCCTCCTATTACGACGACTCCCTGGTGAACTATGTGCTGGCGGCCTTCACGGGGCTAGTGGTAATTAACTTCTTTTCGGCTTCGACCTCCCAAGCGCTGATGAGCGTGGTGGGCAATGGGGCGCTGCTAAACAAGATGCAGCTGCCGATGAGCATTTTCCCTGTTTCGATCATCACGGCCAATGTGTTTCAATTTTGCGCCGGGCCGCTGGCGCTGTTGATGGTGATGGCGGGCATTACGTCGCGATCGCCGGTTAATGTAGTGGCGGTGATTTTGCCCTTCGTTGCCCTGGTCTTAATCTGCATGGGGGTAGGGTTTTTAGTTAGCGGTCTATTTGTCTTTTTCCGCGATCTGCCCTACTTTTACGAACTGATCACCTTTGCCCTATGGATTAGCAGCCCGGTCTTTTACCCATCGGAGATCGTGCCCGATAACGTCAAGCCCTTTTTGGCCTTCAACCCGCTCACCCGAATCATCGAGAGCTTACGGCAGATTGTTCTGTCCGGAGATTTTCCCGATCTGGGGCTGGTGGCGGCGGCCTGGCTTTCAGGAATTATCTTACTGAGTGTAGGCTGGTTCTGCTTTCGCTGGTGGAAACCCCAGTTCATGGACCTGCTGTAGAAGGCGCACTGTCATCACCTATGGAAGCTATTCGTCTTGACCAGGTTTGTCTGTGGCGGCGCACCCAGGAAGAGTTTTCCTACGACCTGAAGCGCACCGTGCTGTCGTTTTTAGAGGGCAAGTACAAGCAGCCCTCTAAAAAGCAGGTGATTGAGAACCTCAATCTCACTATTACAACCGGAGATAAACTGGGCATCATTGGGTCGAATGGGTCGGGCAAATCGACGCTGCTGAAACTTATCTGCGGCGTGCTAGAGCCCACCACGGGCACGGTGCGGGTGTGGGGCCGGGTAGCCCCGCTGATCGAGCTGGGGGCGGGCTTTGACTCCGAGCTGTCGGTGATCGACAACATCATTCTCTACGGGGTGTTGCTGGGCTACTCCAAGCCCTACATGCAGTCGCGGGTGCAGGATATTTTGGATTTTGCCGAGCTGGGAGATTACGGCTTAGCGCCCCAAAAGTCTCTGTCTTCGGGGATGACGGCCCGGTTGGGGTTTGCGATCGCCACCGATGTGCACCCCGATATTTTGATCCTTGACGAGGTGCTGTCGGTAGGCGACGAGCGCTTTAAGAACAAGTGCAAGCAGCGCCTTGAGGCCTTTTGGCAGGCCAACGCGACGGTGCTGGTGGTCTCCCACGATCTGGAGTTTATCCGGGACTCCTGTCACCAGGCGATCTGGCTCGATCGCGGCCGCATTCGCTACAGCGGCTCGGCGGCAGCCACGGTTCAGGCGTATCTCGCCGCTGTCCACGGCGGCGCCGATATGGGTCTTTCTACCCCAGGACAGTAACACTATGGCCAAGCCCCGATACGTCGTCCTCGATCGCGACGGCACGCTGATTTACGAGCGGCACTACCTGTCTGAGGTGGCCCAGGTCGAGCTGCTGCCCGGTGCGATCGAGGGACTGAAGCAGTTTTTAGCGATGGGATGTCAACTGGTGGTGGTAACCAACCAGTCGGGCATCGGCCGGGGCTATTTCGACGAGGCGCGTCTGGGGCAAATTCATCAGCGGCTGCGATCGCTGCTGGCCGCCGAGGGAATTGACCTAGCTGGGATCTACCACTGCCCCCACCACCCCGACGACGGCTGCCACTGCCGCAAACCGGCCCCCGGTATGCTCCAGCAGGCAGCGCTGGATCTAGACTTTGAGCTGTGCCACTGTATTGTGATTGGGGACAAGCCCTGCGATATCGAACTGGGCCAGGCCGTTGGGGCCACGACGGTTTTGGTGCGCACGGGCTACGGCGCAGAAGTCGCGGCCCAGGGAGCGACCCAGCCCGATTACGTGGTACAAGATCTTAGGGCTGCCGCAGACACCCTTCAGCATTACTTTTTGACCGTTAGAGGCCTATCCCAATGACAGTTGATGTATTGAAATTTGATTCGCTGGCCTCGTCTGCGGCCCTGGAGCAAACGGTACTGGAGCAAACGGTAAAAGATCATTTGCTGGCCAGCGCTGAACTCAAGCAGCGGGTCGCCCAGGAATGTTCGGCCTCGGTGGTGGCGGCGGCGCGGCTGATGGCCGAGGCGCTGCGCCAGGGGGGCAAGGTGCTGCTGTGCGGCAACGGTGGCAGTGCTGCCGACTGCCAGCACATCGCAGGCGAACTGGTGAACTGGCTGAACAAGGATTTTCAGCGCCCGGGCCTGCCCGCTATCGCCCTAACTGCCGACAGCTCGATCTTGACGGCGATCGCTAACGACAGCAGCTTCGAGCAAATCTTTGAGCGCCAGGTGCAGGCCCTGGGCCGACCTGGGGATGCGCTGCTGGGTATCAGCACCAGCGGCAATTCTGGTAATGTTGTGCGGGCTGTGCAGGCGGCTAAGGCTTTGGAGATTGGCACAGTTGTGCTGACCGGGGTCGGGGGCCGGTTGGGCGATCTGGCTGATGTGGCCATTCGGGTGCCTGACCACAATACCCAGCGGATTCAGGAGGCCCACCTGGCCATCGAGCATATGCTCTGTGAACTGGTTGAAGTTTATCTATTTAGCGAGAAACAAAAATGAGTATGCACGTACTGGTAACTGGCGCAGCCGGCTATTTGGGCTCGGTTTTGTGTGAGCACCTGCTGGATGCAGGGTATCGGGTGACCGCCCTAGATAACTTGATGTACGGGCAAAATTCCCTCTTTCACCTCTGCGCCAACCCCAACTTTGAGTTTATCTTTGGCGATGCCCGCAACCCTGAGCTGATTCAGGGCTTAGTAGAAAAGGCCGATGCGATCATTCCCCTGGCCGCAATTGTGGGGGCCACCGCCTGCGATCGCGACCCCTGGGGGGCCAAATCGATCAACCTGGAGGCGATTCAGCTAATTAACCGGCTGCGCAGCCCCCAGCAGATCGTGGTCTACCCCAACACCAACAGCGGCTACGGCACCCAAACCGGCGAGACTTTCTGTACCGAAGAAACTCCCTTGGAGCCAATTTCCCTCTACGGCCAAACTAAGGTACAGGCCGAACTGGAGCTACTCGACAGCCCCAACGTGGTCACCCTACGTTTGGCCACTGTGTTTGGCATGTCGCCCCGCATGCGCCTCGACCTGCTGGTCAACCACTTCACCTACGCTGCCATCACCGACGGTTTCTTGGTGCTGTTTGAAAAAGACTTCAAGCGCAACTACATCCACGTGCGCGATGTGGCCGATGCCTTTATCCACGCCATCGAAAACGTCGACACCATGGCCGGGCGGCCCTTCAACGCCGGGCTTGATGCCGCCAACCTCTCCAAAGAAGAGCTGGCGCTGAAGGTGAAAGAGTACGTGCCCAACTTCTATATCCACGCCGCTCCCATTGGCAGCGACCCCGACAAGCGCAACTACATTGTGTCAAACCAGCGGCTGCGCGAGGCCGGGTTTGAGGCCAAACGCGACCTCGATCACGGCATTCAAGAGCTGCTGAAGGGCTACCGCATGCTGGGCCGCGGCAGGTACAAGAATGTCTGATGGTAGCGATCTGAGCGCCTGTACCGCCGTCATTTTGGTGGGCGGGCTGGGCACGCGGCTGCGCTCTGTGGTCAGCGATCGCCCCAAGGTGCTGGCCGAGATCAATGGCCGCCCGTTTCTCGGCTACCTGCTTGACCAGGTGGCTGAGGCGGGGCTGCGTCATGTGGTGCTGTGCACCGGCTACCGGGCCGACCAGGTGCGGAGCCTGCTGGGCGATCGCTGGCAGGATCTCACCCTCACCTACTCCCAGGAAACCACCCCCCTGGGTACCGGCGGGGCGCTGCGGCTAGCCCTGCCCCAGCTGCGCTCGAGCACCATTCTGGCGCTCAACGGCGACTCCTACTGCGGGGCCGATCTGGCGGCATTTTGGGATTTTCACCGGCAAAAGCAGACTCAGGCCACGCTGCTGCTGACCCAGGTGCCCGACACCCAGCGGTTTGGCCGAGTGCAGGTCGACGGGGGCGATCGCATTGTCGCCTTCGAAGAAAAGGGCAATACCACCGGCCCCGGCTGGATCAACGCCGGGTTGTACCTAGTCAGCCAGTCGCATCTAGCCAATATTCCGGCCGATCGGCCCATCTCTCTGGAAAAAGACATTTTCCCCCAGTGGATCGATCAGGGGCTGTATGGGTATCGGGCTAAGGGCAAGTTTATCGATATTGGCACCCCCGAAACCTACCGCCAGGCCGCAGATTTTTTTGAGCCCGCAGCACCCTAACCCCAGAGATCGATATCATCGGGTCTTTTCATCCTGGCTCTACGTGCTCTACACCAGCAGGTGTCTGCTCTATGTGATCTTGTTTTGGGCACAATGTTCAGGTATGCAAGCTGTATCAGCAGATCAAAGCAACAGTAAGTTTTTCACCCATTCTGAGAGCATCGCTGTGATCAACCCGAATTTCTCACCACGATGCGAACGATCAGGCACCAAGCCCCGGCCTTCATGGTTTGCATCGACTCCCTGAAAAAGAGTCTGTCTCTTACCTCACCAGCCCAAAAGATTGCCTGGTAGTTTTACAGCCTTCTTGAATGGATTTGTGAGAAACTCCTGGTTCGCCAGCCGATCACTCTAGAGCAATCGCAATGGCAAAAAAAGCACTCATCACGGGCCTGACGGGCCAGGACGGCTCATACCTGGCCGAGCTGTTGCTGACCCAGGGATATCAGGTCTATGGCATGGTCAGACGCTCCAGCTCCAGCAGCTTTGAGCGAATTAGCCATTTTTCCGATCGCATTGAGGTCATTCCTGGGGATTTGCTCGATCAGTTCTCGCTGATCGACGCCATCGAGCAGACCCAGCCCGACGAAATTTACAACCTGGCGGCGCAGAGCTACGTGCCCCTGTCCTGGACCCAGCCCTCGCTGACCGCCGAATATACCGCCCTGGGCGTCTCTCGCCTGCTGGAAGCGATTCGCCGCTGCAAGCCCAGCACCCGCTTTTACCAGGCCTCCAGCAGTGAGGTGTTCGGGCAGCCCGATGAGTCGCCCCAAACCGAGCGCACCGCCTTCCGGCCCCGCAACCCCTACGGCGTGGCCAAAGCCTACGCCCACTGGATGACGATTAACTACCGCCAAAAGTACGACCTCTACGCCTGCTGCGGCATTACCTACACCCACGAGTCTCCGCGTCGGGGGGCCGAGTTTGTCTTTCGCAAGATTACCCGTGGGGCGGTGCAGATCAAGCTGGGGCTGGCGACGGAGCTGCGGCTGGGCAACCTTGAGGCCCGGCGAGACTGGTGCCACGCCGAAGATGTGGTAGCCGCCATGTGGCTGATGCTGCAGCAGGACGCCCCCGACGACTACATCATTGCCAGCGGCGAAACGCACTCGGTGCGGGAGCTGGTCGACTGTAGCTTTAGCTATCTGGGCCTGGACTATCAAAAGTATGTCAGCGTCGATCCAGAATTTTATCGGCCTGACGAAGAGGTGCAGCTGGTGGGTGCCATTGACAAAATCAGGGCCGATTTGAACTGGCGGCCCAAGTACTCGTTTCAGCAGTTAGTCGAGTCTATGGTTGACTACGACTTCAAGGTGCTCAGTGAACTGTAGCTGTAGTCAGTCCGGTGGGCCAGTTTTCCTAAGAACGCTTGAGCGCCCAAACGTTTCCCAGGCTTCTGACTGTCTTAACCCGATTGACTGTGGCTATAGCTGCTCACTAGCCGATCGCCGTAGCGACAATCCTTAAATGACCGGGGCCGATGACTGAAGCGTCTCTACTCATAAATCTGTCGTTTGTCCCCACCAGGCCCACGGGGCTGGGGGTATACGCCCTCAACCTGATTCAGCACCTGCCCAGGGAGAATAGCTGCCTGCTCAGCGATCGCGATCTAGCCGGGTATCGCCGCCTGCCCTCGCCCCGGGGGGCTACCACCGACGCGGGCAAGGTGGGCCACGCCAAACGGCTCTGGTGGATGCAGACTCAGGTCCCGAAGCACTACCGGCGGCTGAAGGCGAGCCTGCTGTTTTCTCCCATCCCGGAGACGCCGCTGTGGTCGCCCTGCCAGACGGTGGTGACGGTGCACGATCTGATTCCGCTCCACTTTCCCCAGCGGGGGTCGCCGCTAACCCTATATTTTCGCTACTACCTGCCCCAGGTGATTCGCCAGGCCCGGCACATCATTTGCGATTCTGAGTCCACCCTGCGGGACATTCACCGCTTTTTTGGGCCGCCGCCGGGACAGACAACGGTGATTCCGCTGGCCTACGATGACCGTCACTACCGATTTTTGGACCTGCCGCGTCAGCCCTACTTTCTCTACGTAGGCAGCCACTACACCTACAAAAATTTAGAGCGCTTGATTGCGGCCTTTGCCCAGGCAGCCCTACCTGAGTTCAACCTTTTAATTGCCGGGGTTCCCGACCCCCGCTATACGCCCTCGCTACAGGCTCAGGTGGAGGCCATGGGTTTGGGCGATTCCGGAACGGATACTCTTTCCGAGTCGGAACCCGAACGCGGCGCGAATCGCGTTCAATTTCTGGCCTACGTCCCCTACGACGACCTGCCCCGGCTGATCAACCAGGCCACCGCCCTGGTGTTTCCCAGCCTGTGGGAGGGCTTTGGCCTGCCGGTGCTGGAGGCGATGGCCTGCGGCACCCCGGTGATTACCGCCAACCTGTCCTCGCTGCCGGAGGTGGCGGGCGATGCGGCCCTCCTCATCGACCCCTACAGCGTAGGCGCGCTGGCCGAGGCGATGACCGCTGTGGCCAGCGATCGGACCCTCTGGAAAACACTTCACCGGGCGGGACTGGAGCAGGCCAAGCGGTTTAGCTGGGAGAAAACCGGCCGCCAGACCGGCGACATTCTTCAGCGCTATCTGTAGCCCCCTGGTCCTGCTTGGCACAAATTAAGCCACCCTTACAGCCCCTTGGCTCCCTAGCCCCCCTGCTCCCTGGCTTTCAGGAATAGTCCCTAAACTTCCGCCTCAGAGGACTAGGTGACCCTATCGATGGCTGGTGCGCACAATCCAGTAGCTGATCGCCAGGGCAAAAATGGCGATGGCTAAACCAATTAGGGTCGTACCAGTTATTTTCTCTAGATCGAGAATAATGATTTTTCGCCCTACCGCCGTGAGGGCGGTGGCAATCACCAGCTCAACCTGCACCACGTGGTTTTGGATGTAGGCAGTAATGTTTTCTAAAATTTCCAGGGCAATCAGCACGCTGAGGAAAAAGCCGAACAGATCGAGCACCGGCTGGCCTAAAAAATCTCCGGGGGGGGTGGTAAAAACCGTCGTGGCTAAAACAACGGCTAAATCAAAGATCATGGCCAAAATGACCACAATCATGCCAAGGGAAAGCACCTTGGAAAGAGAGCCTTCAAACTGACTTAGGCGATTTAAAAAATTGTCGTCCTTGAGCTGATTGAGCAGCTGCCTGGCCCGTTTTGCCATTGATGTTGATACTCTACTCAGGAGGTGGGTGCTGCTGAGAGAATAGACGATTCTGCCGCCTCGGGTAAAGTCTCGGGCCGGGTTTCTGGCGCCGCGATCGCCCCGGAACCCGGCTGCCCCACCGGCACCACCTGCACGGCGCAGGCCTTTAGCTCGGGCTGGCCCGAGATCGGGCAGGCGATCGGGTGGGTAAGGGCATTGCACTCGGCCGCGTCGGCCCACAGGCTGCCCCAGTGCATGGGCATAAACAGGGTGCCCCGGCCAATATTCTGGGTGACCAGCACCGGCAGGCGGGCGGTGCCCCGCTGCGATCGCACCTCAACCCACTCGCCCCCCTGAATTTTGAGCTGCTGGGCATCGCGGGGGTTCATTTCTAAAAACGGGGCCGGGTGCATTTTCTGAATTTTCTCAATTCGCCCGGTGCGGGTTTGGGTGTGCCAGTGGCCGTAGAGCCTGCCGGTGGTGAGCACAAAGGGGTAGCGGTCATCGGGGGGTTCCGCCAAACCGTTGGAGTGCAGCGGTGCAAAGCGGGCGCGGCGATCGGCGGTGGCAAACAGGCCCCTGGCGTAGAGGCGCTTGTCGTAGCGGGTGGCGGCGGTGGCCTCGGTTTCGGGGTCGGGGCAGGGCCACTGGATGGGGCCGAGGGCGGCCAGGCGGGCGTGGCTGAGGCCGGTGATGTCGCAGGGCTGGCCCCGGGTAATTTGGGCAAACTCGCGGTACACCTCGGCGCTGGAGGCGAAGGCAAACTGGTCGGCAAAGCCCAGGCGGCGGCCTACCTCAGCAAAAATTTCCCAGTCTGGGCGGGCTTCGGCGGGGGGCGGGCGAAAGGCCGGGCAGAGGGTGACCACCCGCTCGGAATTGGTCATGGTGCCGCTTTTTTCGCCCCACTGGGCGGCGGGCAGCAGCAGATGGGCAAACGCGGCGGTCTCGGTGGGGTAGTAGGCGTCCTGGTAGACGGTAAAGGGCGACTGGCGCAGGGCCGCTTTGGTGCGGTTGAGGTCGGGTAGGCTGACCGCCGGATTGGTAGCGGCTATCCACAGCAGCCCCACCCGCTGCTGCTCCAGGGCCAGCATCATTTCGCCCACCGAAAGGCCGGGAGTCGCAGAAATCTGCCCGGCGGGCAGGCCCCAGAACTGTTCCACCTGGCGGCGATGGTCGGGGTTTTTGACCATCCGGTAGCCCGGTAGAATGTGGGAAAGCCCGCCGGCCTCGCGACCGCCCATGGCGTTGGGCTGCCCGGTGAGCGAAAACGGCCCCGCCCCCGGACGGCCAATGTTGCCCGTCATCAGGTGCAGGTTGATCAGCGATCGCACCTTAGCCGTCCCCTCCGACGACTGGTTCAGCCCCATCGACCACATCGAGAGCACCGCCTTGGCCCTGGCCCAGGTGCGAGCGGCGGTCTCCAGATCGGCCACGGCAATGCCGCAGCGCTCCGCCACGATCGCCGGTTCGTAGTGGCGCAGCACCTCGGTATAGGCCGCAAAGCCCTGGGTGCAGCCATCAATGAACTCAGGCTCCAGGGCGCCCCAGCGCAGCAGCAGATGGCCAATGCCGTTGAGCAGCGTAATATCGCTGCCGGGGCGAATGGCCAGGTGCAGGTCGGCGGCCTTAGCCGTGTCCGTGCGGCGGGGGTCAACGACAATCATCTGGACGTGGCTGTTGCGCTTGTGGTGCTTGCGCAGGCGGTTAAACACAATCGGGTGGCACTCAGCGGTGTTGGTGCCGATCAGAACGGCGCAGTCGGTGGCCTCCAGGTCGGCGTAGCAGCAGGGGGGGCCGTCGCTGCCAAAGCTCTGGATGTAGCCCGCCACCGCCGACGACATGCACAGCCGCGAGTTGGCGTCAAAGTTGTTGGTGCCCAGGCAGCCCTTCACCAGCTTTTGGGCCACGTAGTAGTCTTCGGTTTGAAACTGGCCCGAGCCGTAGACGCAGAGGCCGTCGGCCCCGAGGCTCTGGCGCACGGTTTGGATCTGGGCCGCGATCGCATCGAAGGCCACATCCCAGCTCACCCGCTCGAAGGGGGCATCCAGCGACTGCCGCAGCATCGGGTGCTTGAGCCGATCGCGATCGAGGGATTCGGCAACGGTGGCCCCCTTGACGCACACCATGCCCTGGCTGGACGGGTGGGCGCGATCGCCTCGGGTCTGCCACAGGGGGTTGCCGGCCGCATCGCGGTGGGTGGGCTTGTTGGGCTGGGCCGGGGGTAAGACTTCTAGGCCGCAACCCACGCCGCAGTAGGGACACAAGGTTTTGGCGGGGTCAGTCATAGAGAAATCCTATCGTCACGATTGCTTGGCCAGAGGCTCCGAGGGCACCGCCAGGGCTCAACCCCTTCCAGCGCCGGGCCGTCGCGGCCACCAGGGTCAACCTGAGCAGGGCGCCAGGGCCAAGGAAACTCCAGAAGATAAAGGTTTTGAAAGCCTGAGATTTGCCCTCGCCACGGAAACATGGACTGTGCTAATTTGGCTTCAAATGCAAACTGTGTGTCCTGGGGGCTTTTGGGCCGCAGGACATTTTTTTTTACTCTGCGCTCACCATTGCGGTGCCAGGCTCAGCGGCCTCCTCCAGGGACCGGGGTATGGCCCCAAAGTGGTCGATCAGCAGCGATCGCAGCACCCCGTGCAGCTCGTCGCAGGGGATGCCCTGCTGCACCTTTTCCCCCAGGTGAGCCTCTTTACCCACCTTGCCGCCCATAAAAATATCCACCCCCTCCACGGTTTTGCCGTCCTTGCGCACCTTGGTGCCCATCAGGCCAATGTCGGCCACCTGGGGCTGGCCGCAGGAGTTGGGGCAGCCCGTCCAGTGAATGCGCACCGGCTGGGCCAGGGTCAGCTCGCCGTCCAGCGCTCGGGCCAGCGCCAGTGCCCGCTGCTTGGTTTCCACCAGGGCAAAATTGCAGAACTGCGCCCCGGTGCAGGAGACCAGCGATCGCGTCAGGGCCGAAGGGGCGATCGAAAAGCGCTCCAGCAGCGGTTCTTGCAGCAAAACCTCCAGCCGCGAGTCGGGCACGTTGGGGATGATCACGTTCTGCTCTACGGTGAGGCGCAGTTCGCCGTTGCCGTAGACCTCCGCCAGCCGCGCCAGGTCAAACAGGTCGGTGGCCTGCAATCGCCCCACCGGAATGTGCAGCCCCACGTAGTTGAGCCCCACCTGCTTTTGGGGATACCAGCCGATGTGGTCCCGCTTGTCCCAGTCCATTTCATCGCTGGCGGCAGCGGACAGCAGGGGCTGGCCGTAGGCGGCTTCTACCGCCGCCCGAAAGCGATCCATCCCCCAGTCGTCGATCAGCCACATGAGCCGGGCCTTCTGGCGATTCACCCGAGGGCCGTGGTCGCGGTAGACCTCCAAAATGGCCCGGCACAGCTCGACAACGCTGTCGTCGGGCGGCACCCAGGCGTCGAGCGGCACCGCCGCCTCGCAGCGCCGGGCCGAGAAAAAGCCCCCCACCAGCACGTTAAACCCCAGCACCCCCTCGCGGTAGGCGGGCACAAAGGCAATGTCGTTGATTTCGGCGTGGATGGAGTTGTCACGTCCGCCCTCGATGGCGATGTTGAACTTGCGGGGCAGGTTGGTGAAGGCGGGGTTGCCTTCGCCGTTGTTGGTGATCATGTCCTGAACCTTGCGCACCAGGCCCTGGGTGTCGATCAGCTCATCGGCGTCTAGGCCAGCGATCGGCGACCCGGTGATGTTGCGCACGTTGTCCATGCCCGACTGCACCGAGGTGAGGCCCGCCGCCTGCATGCGGCGAAAAATATCGGGAATATCTTCGAGCAGAATGCCCCGCAGCTGAATATTTTGCCGGGTGGTGACATCGGCACTGCCGTCTTCGCCGTAGCGCTGAATAATCTCCGCCAGGGTGCGGGCCTTGTAGCCCGTGAGTAAGCCGTTGGGCAGGCGCAGGCGCAGCATAAACTTGCCGGGGGTGACCGGACGAAAGAAAATCCCCAGCCATTTCAGCCGATGGGTGAGATCGGTGTCGTCGATGGCCTCCCATCCCATTCTGGCAAACCGCTCTAGCTCGTGCTTAACCAGCAGCCCGTCTTTGTCGGCCTTAAACTGTTCAAACTTGTTGAGTTTTGCGGTGGCCGTTGGGTTGGCCGTGTCTATAGAAGTTGTCACAGGCTACACCGTATTGCAAGACTTACACTGACCTCTCCCCTGCCAGCGGCGGCAAACTCTCTAGGCCCATAACCCGATCAAGCTGCCGGAGATTGCCCAGGGGTTTCGCAGGGAGCACGCGTGTCGGCAGGTGTGGCTAGACTAAACTCGCCCTAGGAAGATGTTTGTATCGACTCATACGTTTTGGGGCACCCCATGCAGCCTCCGCAAGGGGCCTCTGCACAGACCGCATAGCCAGCGCTTGGGAAAACTGGGCTCAGCCCCTATTGTGGAGAAGATTGTGGAGAAGACCGGCTCTGGGGCCGGTCCACTCAGCCTAAAATCCTTCTGGAGCGCCCTGTGTCCCCCTCTAATGCCTCTTTCGATCAGCGAGCGGTTTCGGTCCAGGGGACAGGCTACCCGGCGGAACCGGATGCCGGGGCGAGAACCGCCGCCGTTAGGGCCGCAGTAGCCCGGTTGGGTGCCGGAGACTTTCACGATCGCTGGGAGCAGCTGCGCCAGGTGGCTGACCTGGGGGAAGCCGCCCTGGCCGATCTGCTGGCGATGCTAAAGGACGATGACCAGGACTGGGAAGCCCGCTGGTTTGCGGCCCGCCTGCTGGGGGAACTCAACGACGCCCAGGTGATTCCGGCCCTGATTGACACCTTTGCCGCGACCACCGACGAAGAGCTGCGCCAGGCGGTGGCCACCGCCCTGACCCAGATTGGCCCCCCGGCGATCGCGGCCCTGGGCCAGCAGCTGGCCGACCCCCGGCTGCGACCGATGGCGGTGCAGGCCCTGGCCCGCATTCACCACCCCGATACCGTTCCCCTGCTGCTGGAGGCCTTGGAAGACGGGCGATCGCCCGTGCGCGCCACCGCCCTCAGCGCCCTCAGCGCCTTTGCCCACCCGAGCATTTGGCCTGCGGTGCAGCGGAGTTTAGAGGATGTCGCTGCCCCGGTGCGTCTGGCGGCGATTCGGGGGCTGCTGGGCCTGCGGTCGCAGCTTTCCGCCGCCGCGCTGATCCAGGCGCTCACCCCCAGGCTGTGGGACCAGGATTTGGGGGTCGCGCAGCAGGCGGCCTACGCCCTGGGACGACTGGCGATCGCCGCCGCCGCCGCCCCGCTGATCCAGCGGCTGCAGGCTCCCAGCCTGCCCGAAGCCGTGCAAATCTGTGCCGCCCAGGCCCTGGCCTGGCAGCAGACCCCCGCCGCCCTGGCGGGCCTCACCCAGACCTGGGACAGCCTGGGGGAGCAGGCCCGTGCCGCCGCCGTGCAGGGGCTGGCCGCCGTTGCCCCAGCGCTAAAATTGCAAACGGCCCTGGCGCTGTCTACCTGGCTGGAGGCCCTGCCCGCCACCCCGGCCCATGCCCCCCTGCGGTGCCATCTGGTGCTGGCCCTGGGGCAGATGGGCGATCTGGCCCAGGAGCCAGCGCTGCGATCGCTGCTCAACGATGCCGAACCCAGCGTGCGGCTCCACGCCGAAGCCGCCCTCCGCCAGCTGCGAGCCGATGCCTGCCGCGCCTTATGATCGGGGCTGCCTGGGAAGAAAAGTTGAATCCAGCGGGGTTGGGGAGATTCGGCCCAGCCAGGCTTGGGGCGGCAGAATTGCGGTGGTCCGAGCCTGGGAACGCTATTTTGGATACCAAGTGGCGAGACGCGATCTGCTAATCAAAGAAGAGGGCCGCTGGCTGTCTCCCGCCGGGCGGCTCCTGGGTAGTCGTGGTGTAGATACTCGTAACTAATGCGCATAGAGCAGCTCCAGGCGTTTTTATCGGTGGCAGACACCGGCAGTTTTCAGGCGGCGGCCCAGCAGTGCCAGGTCACGCAGTCCACCGTCAGCCGCCAGGTGCAGGCCCTGGAGGCCGAACTAGATGCACCCCTGTTTCACCGCAATGCCCAGGCCAAGCTGACGGTGGCCGGGGAGCGGCTGCTTCCCAAGGCCCGACGCATCCACCAGGACTGGGCTCAGGTCTCCAAGGATATTGCCGATCTGATGGCGGGCAAACAGCCGGAGCTGTGCGTGGCGGCGATTCAGTCGGTGTGTGCTACGGTGCTGCCGCCCGTGCTGCAGCAGTTTTGCAGTGAGTATCCCCAGGTGCAGCTGCGGGTGACCGCCCTGGGCAGCGATCGCTCCCTCAAGGTGCTGCGCGACGGCCTGGTCGATCTGGCCATCGTGATGGACAACCCCCGGCTCACCACCCAGCCCGAGATGGTGGTGACGCCGCTGTTTGAGGAGCCCATCGAAGTGCTGATGGCGGGCAGCCACGCCCTGGCCCACCAGCCCGCGATCGCCTGGGAGGCCCTGTCTCGATTCCCGCAGATTATTTTTAAAGACGGCTACGGAATGCAGCGGCTGGTGCAACAGCAGTTCCAGGACCGGGGGGAAGTGTTTAGTCCAGCCATGGAGCTCAACACGCTGGATGCCTTTCGGGGCGTGGTTCGCCAGGGCAATTTTGTCGCCCTGCTGCCCCAGTCGGCGCTGGCCGACTGCCGCGACGACCCCACCCTGGCGGTGCGCCCCACCGAAGCCCCGGTGCTGACCCGATCGGTGGTGCTGGTCACCACCCGCGATCGCCTGGTCATTCCCCCCATTCAGCGCTTCCATGAGCTGGTGCAGAGTCTAGCCAGTCCCCAGCGGCAGCGTCCCAGGCCCACCGCCGTATCCTATGGTTAGTCCACCTAGTCAGGCCCGAAGCATCAGGCCAATCGCCCCGACTGGGTTATGATTTGCAAACCAACGCCCCCTGAGGGTAAGGCCAACTATGAGTAACGAGTTTCGGGATTTGCTCAGGCAGGTCGGCAGCGGTAGCCACACCTCCAGGCCGCTGACTCGGGCCGAAGCCGAGGCCGCCACCCGCATGATGCTGACCCAGACGGCGACCCCGGCTCAGATCGGCGCTTTTATGATTGCCCACCGCATCAAGCGCCCCACCGCCGCAGAATTAGCGGGTATTTTAGACGCCTACGCCGCCCTGGGGCCAACGCTTCCCGCCCTTGCCGGAGGTGGGGAGAGCCCCGCCCTGGTGCTCAGCTGCCCCTACGACGGGCGATCGCGCACGGCTCCGGTCACCCCCATTACCGCTCTGGTGCTGGCGGCCGCAGGCATTCCCGTATTGCTCCACGGCGGCGATCGCATGCCCACGAAGGAGGGGATCCCGCTGGTCGAGCTGTGGGAACAGCTGGGGGTTGACCTCAGAGCCCACACCCTGGCCCAGGCCCACACCCTGCTCAGCCGGACCGGCATTGGTTTTGTCTACCTGACCCAGCACTTTCCCGCCGCCCACGGGCTGGTGCCCTACCGCGATCAGATTGGCAAACGGCCCCCCCTGGCCACCGCAGAACTCATGTGGTCGCCCTACGCTGGCCCGCACACGCTGGTCATGGGGTTTGTGCATCCCCCCACCGAAGAATTGGCCAAGGGCACCTTTAGCCTGCGGGGGCAGACCGACTGGATCACCGTTAAGGGACTGGAGGGCAGCTGCGATCTGGCCCGCAGCCGCACGGCGATCGTGGGCGTCAACCACCAGGGCCGGTTCGAGCGCCTGCTGCTGCACCCCCGCGACTATGGTTTCGACGGCGACGACGGCGAATTGGGCGACGAGGCCTGCCTCGGCAATCGGCTGCTGGAGGTTCTAGCCGGCCGCAGCTCAGATCTGCATCTGGCCGCCCTGTGGAACGCTGGCTTTTACCTGTGGCAGGGAGGGGCTGCCGCCACCCTAGAGGCAGGACTGGCCCAGGCTAAAGATCTGCTAGCCACGGGCAAAGCCCTGGCCAAGCTAGAAGACCTGCGCCAGCAAGCCGCCGAACTCAGCCCGGCCCTCACCTACAGCCACAGCTAGGCTCTGCCGGTGCCCCTGGCGAGTCGGGCAACGGACGCCCAGGAGGCCAGGCCCGTCCATCTGTCTTCCCCACAGCCGCTGAGGCGGGCGTCAGTCGCCCAGTACGTCTAGCACTGTCTTGGGCTGGAGCTTTGTTTTAAACCACACCACCTGGGCCGGAACCTTGGCCATATCTACCCCCGCATTTTCCAAATTGAGCCGCTCCGACACCGCCAAAATTAAGTTGTCGCACCCCGACTTGCGCACCTGGGCAAACTTTTTGCGCAGGTACTCGGGCCGCCAGTATCCGACAATCTCCAGCAAGTATTCGCGCCCGTCGGGGTGCACTACGCGAAAGTCGGGAATCATCACGCTGCCGGGCAGGGGCACCAGGTCCACCTCCCGCTCCAGCCGCCAGGGGGTTTTGGCTGGCCAGCGGCTGACGAAGGACTCTTCGACCATGCTGTCGTAGGGTTTGCCGGGGGGGTAGTGGGTCACCAAGCCGCAGTTGCTATCGAGGGTAAACTGTCGAGGCTTTACCTGCTGGGTATAGCTGTCCTTCATTTGCAGCGTTGCCGTCAGCCGCCACCGGCTGACGTGCAAAATGGCGGGAATCAGCTTGGCAATATCCACTCCATAACGGGTGCTCGGCTTAAACAGGCTGGCGGGGCCGTCAATGGTAATGGTAAACCCCTGGTCGGCATCGCCTTCGATGTAGGTCATCAGCCGAAACAGCTTCAGGTAGCGAAACATGAGCTTGTACTCGCCAGGGTCGTTGCGGTAGAGGTGCATCACCAGGTCGCTGGCTTTGTAGAACACCCCCTGGGTCTGCGACAGGTTGTAGCGGTGAATCAGCGCCTCCGGGGTGGGCGCTTCAAACTCAGTGAGGATGTGGTTGTCCTGGCGATCGGCGTAGAGCCCCTGGCGCAGGTCGGCTACCGATACCTCCCGATCTAGCTCCTCGGAGAGCTGTTTTCCCAGCATAGTCAGGTGTGCTTCAGCGGCAGCAGGCGAGGGGACCTGCCGGGCGGCCAGGGCAAATACCCGCTGCCGTAGCTCAATCGGCTCCAGGGGGCTGACGGCGGCAAAGGTGGCAAAGCTGTTGCGCAAAAGGTGGGCCAGCCCCCGCTTAATGCGGTAGTTGGTGTCTTCCCCTTCGAGGTCCTGGAGGCGGCGATTGAGGTCGCCCTGGGTGTGGCCCACCTGCTGCTGAAAGAGCTGGATGAGGTCGGCGGCGATCGCCCGATTCGCCCCGTCCAGCCCCAGCCGCTTGGGCTGCAACCCCTCTCCCTGAAATCGATAGATTAAAAGCTCGCTGGGTAACGTTGATCTCACCTCCTGGAGTTGAAAATATCGCGTGGACGGCATGGCCTACCGCCATTTAGCGGCTTTTACCCCTGATTGGTCAATCGGAACGGCCTGGGCACCGCTGAGCACGGTGATAGCGGGATTGAAGATGGCTACAGGGGAATATATCGGATACGGTCTTTGAAGTCATCTCTGACCCCCACCTTAGCGATGAGAAGCAGGTCTGCGATCGATTGCCCCATCGATGCATTTTTTCGTAAGGCCAGAATTCCAGGCATACTTCGATTGCATGCCAGGTGCTCTGCTCAGTGAACTGGCATGGAACGACGGTTGTTCGTCACCAGCAAAAACTGATGTTCTTCGCACCAGGCCAAAATTTCACGGTCTAGCGTCCCTTGAGAGGGTGCAAAAGGGTCACCAATCATCCATACCATTAAGTCGGGTTGGTGATGCAGTATTTGATTACGCCACTCTGGCGACAGGTTTTCGTCTAAGAGATACCGAACTTCCCTCATGCGGCGCTGGATGTCTTGAGAGCTTTGAGTCGCTGGATGCCAGGGTCGGGGTGATTGTCCTGTTCGGCTTCGGCGGTGAGGGTGTAGTCGAGCCAATCGGAGAGATATTGACCGATCGCGGTCTTGTTTTGCAGGTAGTAGAGAATAGTGGCGTAGACCTGCTCTAGGCTGACGGTCGGGAATTGATTGGCGATCGCTTCGGCGGTTTTGGCGTTGTGGATATATTCGTAGAGAATGTGCTCGATGCCAATCCGAGTGCCTTTGATGCGGATGTCGTTCTCGGCGAGAAAGGCAAAATAGTCGGTGAGGGAGGGCACGGCTGGTGGCTCCGGATGAGACATGGTAAGTATGGCTTGGCTTTGGACGGCTTCGGTCTATGTCCAGTTTAATGCTGGCGATCGCCTCATATACTTTCACAAAGGTCGGAAACAAACGCCGCACCACGCTTTCCGGCTGAGGGAAGCTCCACAGCCCCCAGTTTACTGATGGCCAAACAGCTGCTCACAACTGCTTGAGGTCGCAGAGTTTGGCTGACATCAACCCGCACTGGGCTAGATCACCGTCATAAACCACCTAAGGTTCTTCTTTCTAGGTTCCTTAGGCCTTTCGGGAATGATTCGGCCTAGGATTGAACCGTAGTGAATTACAGCCCTATGCTCAACTTCCAGCCGCCTGGGTTCATTCAAAAAGCGCTGCCCACCAACCTGGGGGTAATGGCCTACTATACTCCCAGCAACGGATCGGACAGCAGCGAGGATCGTCCTCCCCTGGTGTTCTTGCACAGTCTGGGGGGCGGCTCCTCTGCCTATGAGTGGTCGCAGGTCTACGCCGCCTTTGGGGTCACCCATCGGGTGATTGCCCCCGACCTGATCGGCTGGGGCCAGTCGACCCACCCGGCCCGCGCCTACTGCGTGGAGGATTATTTTTCCACGATTACCCAACTGCTGGAGGCGATCGCCGAACCCCCGGTCCTGGTGGCGGCCACGTCCCTCACCGCCGGGGTCGTCATTCGCCTGGCGGGCCAGCGCCCTGACCTGTTCAAGGCGCTATTTCTGGTGTCGCCTTCCGGCAACAGCGACTTTGGGCGAGACTATAGGGCCAGCCTGCCCGCCCTGCTGGCCAGCACCCCCGGGATCGACCGATTGCTGTACAAGGTGGGGGCGGCTAACGAGCTGGCGGTGCGATCGTTCCTCTCGACGTTTCTCTTCGCCGACTCTCGCCGCATCACGCCAAATATGGTGCAGGCCTACCTGACCTGTACCCAGCAGCGCAACGCCGAATACGCCGCCCTGGCCTCCCTCAATGGGGCCATCAGCTTTGACCTGTCTCGCTACCTAGGGCAGCTTCAAACGCCGACAACGTTTGTACTGGGGGCCGGGTCGCGGTTCTCGGCCCCCGCCATGGTCAAGCGGCTGGCCAGCCTCAACCCCCAGGCCGTGCAGCAGGTCATCGAAATCCCCGACGCTGGCGTGCTTCCCCACGTCGAGCACCCGGCGGTAGTGGTTGGCCTGCTAAGACAGTTTTTAGCCGCCCACAGCGAGACCTAATCCTGGTTGACTGACAAAACCCTTGAAACCCTTATACTGCCGTAGGTTGGGTTAGCGTTAGCGTAACCCAACAAAACCGTTACTGGAGCTGGGTTTTTTCCTCTGGAAACGCTACGCGAACGCTTCGCTCAACACCAACCTACATCAGAACTTTTGTCAGTCAATCAGGACCTAATCACCGGCCCCGGCCCCTAGCGATGTGCCTGCATAACTCAGTTGCGCGCCAGCCACTTTTGGCCGTTGAGCCGCCGTAGGGTAAAGAGAACCAGCAGGTCTAGGTTAATTTTGCGCTCGTCGCCCATGAACTGCTCAATGGTGCTGGGTTCGGCACCTTTGTCAGCAAAGTAGAAGAGCTTGGGGCTGGTGATGTCGTCTTTGGTAAAGGCAATATTGAACTGGCGATCGCCTCCCTTCCACTTGCCCTTGACGTGCCAGTAGGATTCCTCGTCGCTGATCCCAAATACGTCTAAGGGCTGCTGGGCCAGGGTGAGCTGAATGTCGTCAATGCCCTTTTCCTTGAGGGCAGTCTCCAGCGATGGTATAAAGTTCTGCTCAATGAATTCTGTAAAAGGCTTATCTTCCAGAGCCGGCGGCTTTTCTTTCTTGGCCGCCTTGGGCGCTGCCCCCGCCTTAGGGGAGGCATTCGCCGCAGGGGATGGTTTGGCAGCTTCAGCGGAGGCTGCGGTCTCTGATTTTGCTTCTGGAGCGGGGGCACCCTCTGCCGAAGGCGTTTTGTCGTCAGCCATCTTTTCGTCAGCCATAAACCGAAAAACCTAAAACAACAAAAGGATTAAACCTGGCGGTTGAGCCACTGGCCCATTTGTTCTATCTCATACTAGAGGAAAGGCTTCTAAAACGGTAATCGTCTGGGGGGTTCGGCCCCGAAAGGGGGTTCAGCCTGTTCGGAAGAGGTGAGGCGTAGCGACGGTGGCGTCTGCCCAAACATCGCGCTGTTGAGCCTTGAGCAATGTAATAACTACCCTCACCCAAGACACATTTCTTTGAGCAAATCCAAAAAGGCAAACCCGGCGGGGGTCAGCAGCGACTCCTTCAAAATGGCCGCGCGAATGGTGCGCACCAGCGGCACGGGTAGGGCAAACACATGCACGCCCTCCGGCGTAGGCTGCGCCGCCAGCCGGGGGCTGATTGTGGCTCCCAGGCCCTTGGCCACCATGCTGACAATGGTGGCATCCGATCGCACGTGGTATTTCGGCATCAGCGCAATGCCGTACCGGGCGCAGTGCTCGTAGACCAGCCCGTCGCACAGGTCGCCCTCCGGGGCCATCACCAGGGGATAGGTGGTCAGCTCGGCCCAGGAGATGCGATCGCCCGGCGGCTGAAAATCGGGGGGAAACAGCGCCACAAAGTCATCCTGCACCAGGTCCCAGCTTTCCATATCGTCACCGGGGGGCAGGTAGGTGATCGCCAGATCGACCCGGCCCCGGCGCAGGTCTTCTTCGGCCTCGGGGCAGTCGTCGTACTCGGCAATGCGCACGGCGATCGCGGGGTACCGGCGGCAAAACTCGGCAATGACCTCCGGCAGCAGGTGCGACGCCGCGCTGCGAAAGGAGGCGATGCGCACGTAGCCCCCCTCTAGCCCCTTGGCCAGGTTGGCCTGCTTGACCACATCGTCCAGCAGGTAGGTGATGCGGCGGGCGCGATCGACAACCTGCTCGCCCACGGGGGTCAGGTGCGCCCCCTGGCGGCCCCGGGTCAGCAGCACCACGCCCAGCTCATTTTCCAGGGCGGCGATCGCATAGCTCACCGCCGACTGAGACAGCTGGAGCCGCAGGGCCGCCTCGCTGAAGCTGCCGCAGTCGGCGATCACAATCAGGGCTTGCAGGTACGACAGCTTGGGATAGGTTGGGAAGCTCTGTCCCATGGGCCAGTGGACCTCGATTGGGTAGGGGAACGCGCCATTGGTCGATCGGCTCCCGGTGCTTGAATTGTCGCAAACCTGGGCGGCAGCGGCGGCGCTCGTTCCATCAAATTGCCATCAAATTTACTGATGGAAGCCTTTAGATCTCTGATTGGTCAATGCAGCGCCCCGTCGTCTAGAGTGGGCCATCTACCCATGGGTTGCTGCCATGACCGCTCTAGTTTCAACGCCCCACCACAAGGGAATCGCCCTGCTGCTGCTGGTGACCGTCCTGTGGGGCACCTCGTTTCCCGTGCTCAAAGACACCCTCGGCAGCGTTCACCCGGCGGTGTTGATTGCCGTTCGCTACAGCATTGCGGCGATCGCCCTGCTGCCCTGGCTGCGCCGCGTCAGCCGCTCGCTGCTGCGGGACGGTGCCCTGCTGGGGACGATTCTGTTTCTGGAAACGGCGCTTGCGCTGACGGGGCTGTCCACCATTTCGGCCAGCCGATCGGCGTTTATTGTCGGCCTCAACGTGATCGTGGTGCCGCTGCTGGGGGTACTGCTGGGCAAACGGCTGTCGAGCCGAGTTTTGGCGACGGCGGGCCTGGCGGTGCTGGGCATGGCGGCGATGTCGTGGGATGGCGGCGGCCTCAGCCGGGGCGACGGGCTGACCCTGGCCTCAGCGGTGGGCATCGCGGTGTACATCCTGCTGCTGGAGGCGATCGCCCCCCGCCACAATTCCCTGTCGCTGGCCGCCGTGCAGGTGTGGGTGGTGATGGGGCTGGGGGCGCTGTGGGCCATGCCCGAGATGCTGCACCAGGGCATCGGCATCGGCGATCGCATCCCTGGACTGATGTATTTGGGGCTGGTGGTCACCATTGGTCCGCTGTGGGGGCAGGCCCTGGGCCAGCGCTGGGTGCCAGCCCACGAGGCGGCGCTGCTCTATACCCTGGAGCCAGTCTTTGCCACGGTCTTCTCAATCCTGCTGCTGGGGGAGGGTTTGAAGCTCAGCGGGGCGATCGGGGCTGGCTGTATTTTGACGGCAACGGTGGTGAGTCAGGGGCGGGGATGGGGGCGATGGGGGGATGGGGGAGGTGGGGGAGGTTAGCTGAATCGGCAAGATTGGGCGATCGTGGGGGTTTGATCGAACTGGATGACCATTAGCCGGGCGGGTTCATCGCCTACGGTGCCGGAGAGGTGGCCCTGGCGGCCCTGGGCATCGGCCTGGGTGTTCTGATCTTCGCCAAAGGAGATCTCTCCCGGCCCCATTTCGACCCGCTGACCGTCCATGGTTTCTACAAACCAGCGCCCCGACAGCGGCACAATCCACTGGGGCTTGGGGTTTTCGTGCCAGGTGCCCACCCAGCCTACGGGCAGCACCATAAACGTGGCGGTGCCGCCCTCCTGCTGCATTTGCCCCATCCACTGGGGGTCGGCCTGGGGGGCAATGCTCTTGAGTTTGAAATCGGTCATCTGGCAGCGCGACTGGTGGCTGACGCCATCGCCGTCGGTCCAGACGTGCCAGTAGTCGATGGTGGGCGGGGTGGGTGACTGGTCGGTGGTTTGAGAAGCCGACGATTGAGTTTGAGAGGGGGCGTTCATAGTTGAGTTAAGGATATTGGGATTTGGCAGGCCTCAGCGCCCAGGCGATCGCCTTGGTTTCAGCTTAAGTTTTGAGCTGGCCCAGGCATCTGTCGCAGGTCAGAGGCTGAGGCCAGAGGCGCAGATTAGAGGGCGTTTGAAGCGTGATCTGCTGTAGCTTTAGCCCCCTGATGATCCCCCCTGCCCCCCTTAAAAAGGGGGGTGAAAGTCCCCCATTTCCCATTTGTTTTATAGATGCTTGCTGCTTCCCGCAGGGTGGGGAATTTAGGGGATCTCCACTTTGGCTGTAAAAAATAGGACTTTTCAGACATCCCCTAAAACCACTTAAATCTGTGGCTTGGATAAAGCAATAGCGGAACCCAACAAAACGCATGAAAGCGTATAAATATTGGGCTTCACTTCGTTTCACCCAGCCCCCAAAATCCCCAGCATTGTCCTCAGTTTGCCAATGGGACAAAGCAA
The DNA here is from genome assembly GCF_000309385.1 of Nodosilinea nodulosa PCC 7104. Lineage (GTDB taxonomy): Bacteria > Cyanobacteriota > Cyanobacteriia > Phormidesmidales > Phormidesmidaceae > Nodosilinea > Nodosilinea nodulosa. The sequence goes on along the minus strand of NZ_JH976537.1, from coordinate 5,449,936 downwards.
GCGATCGATAGGTCCGCCAAGCTACGCCAAAAGAGGGACGCCCCATGGGGGATAACTTTTTAAGCTAAATGGGGCAAGCCAGTTTCGGTTTTCCCAGGCTCTCTCAGTTTATTTGCGCTATGACAGCAGCCAGCGATCGCTACGACGTCATCATTATTGGAACTGGGGCGGGGGGCGGCACCCTGGCCTTTCGGCTGGCCTCGACCGGCAAAAACGTGCTGGTGCTGGAGCGGGGCGAGTTTTTACCCCGCGAAAAGGAGAACTGGAGCGCCCTGGAGGTTTACCAGAAGGAGCGCTACCACACCGACGAGCGCTGGTTCGATCGCCACGGCGAACCCTTTCAGCCCCAGACCGGCTACTGGGTGGGCGGCAACACCAAAATTTACGGGGCGGCGCTGCTGCGGCTGCGGGAGCGCGACTTTACCCAGGTGATTCACCACCACGGCGTTTCCTCCGCCTGGGATTTGGGCTACGGCGATTTTGAACCCTACTACGACTGGGCCGAGCGGCTCTACGAGGTCCACGGACGGCGGGGCGACGATCCGACCGAGCCACCCGCCAGCGCCGACTACGCCTACCCGCCGGTCAGCCACGAGCCGGATATGCAGACCATTGCCGACGGCATTCGCGAGCTGGGCTACTACCCGTTTCATTTGCCCCTGGGGATGAAGCTAAATGAGCGCGATCGCACCCAAAGCCCCTGCATTCGCTGCGACACCTTCGACGGCTACCCCTGTCTGGTGGGGGCCAAGGCCGACGCCGAGGTAAACGCGATTCGCCCCATGCAGGCCGCCTACAGCAACGTCTCGCTGCTGACCGGGGCCAAAGTGCTAAAGCTGCACACCGATGGGTCTGGTCGGCAGGTCACCGAGGTCGAAACCGACGTGCGGGGCGAGATTCGCCACTTTGCGGCGGACATTGTGGTGGTGGCCTGCGGGGCGATCAACTCGGCGGCGCTGCTGCTGCGATCGGCCAGTGACCAGCATCCCAACGGGCTGGCCAACAGCTCCGACCAGGTGGGGCGCAACGTGATGAAGCACCTCGCCACCGCCCTGGTGGCCATGCACCCGGAGGTGAACCACGCCAGCTTTCAAAAGACCATCGCTGTCAACGATTTCTACTGGGGCGAGCCCGACTACCCCTACCCCATGGGCATGGTGCAAAACACCGGCAATATTTTGGCCGATATGATTCCGGCGGAAGCGCCGCCGCTGATGGCCCCCGTGGTAAAGCTGCTGCCCCACCAGGAGCGGCACCTGTTGGCCGAGCGAGCGGTGGGCTGGTGGCTGCAAACCGAAGACCTGCCCGACCCCAACAACCGCGTGCGAGTGAGCGATGGTGCCCTTCACCTCGACTACACCCCCAACAACACCGAAGCCGCCGATCGCCTCATCCACCGCTGGACCTCGGTGCTCAAGGCCATAGATCGCCGGGCCGAGCACGTGCTGCCCTTTAGCCTCTACCCCCGCAGCCGCATGCCGCTGCAGTCGGTGGGGCACCAGTGCGGCACCTGCCGGTTTGGCCGCGACCCCCAGACTTCGGTGCTCGACCTGCACTGCCGCACCCACGATGTCGACAACCTCTACGTCGTCGATGGCAGCTTTTTTCCCTCCAACTCGGGGGTGAACCCGACCCTGACCATCATGGCCAATGCCCTGCGGGTGGGCGACCACCTGGCCAAACAGCTGACCTAAGGAGACTCCCATGACCGACCCCAACCAGACCCCAAACCAGCAGCCCGCTCCCTCCCAGCCGATCGCCAGGGAGGTTGGAGTGGTGGGCGGCGCGATCGCCGGAGCCGCCCTGGGCAAATCGGTAAAGGGCAATCTGGGTGCGGTGGTAGGCGGCGTCGCCGGAGCGATCGCCGGCAGCAAGGCCGCCAGCCTGACCACCGAACTGCTGCAAGAAACCCAGCCCAGCCTGGGCCTGGGCGCTGACCCCAAACCCGTCGAGCTGCCCAGACACTACTCCTGGGAGGAATTGCAGGCCCTCTCTAAGCCGCAGCCGCCGGAGAGTTCCGCCGTCTAGATTGGCGGAAGGGAAGTTTGAAGTTTAGGGACTATTTCTGCGGGCTAGGGGGCAGGGGGGCTAGGGAGCCAGGCGCGCCAAAACGCTGAATATAGCCATAGCCACGTTGGTTAAGACATCCAAAAACCCTATGAATGCTCAAACGCTCAAACGCTCAAACGTTCATAGAAGACATGTTTTAACCAAACAGGCCACAGCCATACATTTCAGCCTTCGAGTACTATCCTGCGATCGCTGGGGCAGCGGCGGGCGGCAGAGCGCTCTGCTCTGGGGTGTCGCCCTGGGGCTGCTCGGGATGCACAGCGGTACCGACACCATACTCATACACCAGCATGCCGCCGTAGTGGGAACCCCAGGCAATAGCTCCCACGGCCAGAATGGTGACCACAAAATAAACGCTGGCCAGGGGGGGCACCAGCCGCCACCGGATGCAGCGCCAGATGAGCAGCCCCACCAAAGCGACGGTGGAGTAGAGCTGAAAATGCTCGTGTTTCTCCAGCACCTCTGAGGCCTCTGGGCCGAGGCTGACGGTGGATTCCGCCTGCATGCCGGTAAACACGGTAACCACCGCCGACAGAACGCCCAGGCCAAAGCACCACCAGCCAGCCGTAGACAGCGCCGATTTCTTCAGCACAAAGCCAAGGCCATCCAGCAGCAAGCCGGTCAGCAGCAGCGCGATGGGAAAATGTACAAATAGCGGATGAATGTTTTCCATAACTTTAAATTCTTTGGGGGCAAGATAACGCTAACCGCACTGTATAGAGAACTCAAAAAATACGCCTCTAGCCAGGGGAATACGGTGCCCATAGCTGATAGGCAGAGCCAAGAATTCACGGAAATTTCATCGTGGCCAGTGGATGGTTTTGCCCTGAAAATCTGCTTTAGCCCCTTTTGAGCGGCGTTTTTGATTCAGAAAAATGAGGAATATCATTTTGGGTCCTGGGGCGCTACTTTTTTCAATTTAGCTAATTCAGTCGATGGGCAAGCGCACGATAAACTGGCTGCCCTGGCCGGGGGTGCTGCGCACCTGAATGCTGCCCTGGTGGGCCTGCACGATCGCGCGGGCGATCGCCAGGCCCAGGCCAGATCCGCCCGTATCCCGCGATCGGTCTTGGTGAACCCGATAAAACCGATCAAACAGGTGGGGCAAATCCGTGGGGTCAATGCCAGCCCCGGTATCGCTGATCTGAACCACCGCCCTCTGGTCGACGCGGCTGAGGGCCACGGTGACGTACCCCCCCGGCGCAGTTGCCTGAATGCCGTTGATAATTAAATTAGAAAACAGGCGATAGAGCTGATCTTCGTGGCCCAAAACCCTCAGGGGAACCGTCACCCCCTCGGCTAAACCGGCCTCGCTCCCCTCTGGCGGGGCCAGGGTCAAACTCACCCGAGCCTGCACCGCTAAAAACGCCAGCTCTTCAATCAGGTCGCGGATAATGTCATCTAGCTCGCAGGGCTGGGAATAGTCGATGGGTTCTCTGTGCTCAATGCTAGCCAGTAGCAGCAGATCGTTGACCAGTTGCGATAGCCGCATACTCTGGCGCTGGAGCACCTCCAGCACCTTGGCCACCTCTCCCAGGGGATGGTTTGGGCAGCAGGCCTGGCGCAGATGGGTTTGCTGCACTGCCTCAATGGTCGATCGCATTGCCGTCAGCGGCGTGCGAAACTCGTGGGCGGCGTCGGAGGTAAACTGCTGCATCTGGCGATAGGAGGCGTACATGGGCCGCATGGCCAGCCCCGACAGCCACCAGCTAGAGCCGGCAATCAGGGCTACCACCAGGGGCAGGCCCAGCAGCAACGACCACCGCAAACTGTGCAGATGGTGGTCAAAATCGACTAGCGATCGCCCCACCTGCACGTAGCCCCAGCGGTAGCCGTTGTGGCTCAGCGGCAGGGAAATCTGCCGAAAACGCAGGCCAGAGGAATTCGTCAGGGTTTGCAAATATACCGTCCCCGAAGTCTGGGGAATGCGCTCCAGGTTGCTGCCCCCCAGGGCGATCGGCCGGTTGCGGAGGTTGAGCAGCCGCAGATAGTAGTTGACGGGGCTGGCCGCCTTAACCAGCGGGTCTAGGTCGCTGGCGGCAACGGCGCAGGTCTGCTCTGGGGTGCACAGGGTGAGGGAAAACTGCCTGGACACCTGCTGCCAGGCCTCGGTGTGGTCCAGGTGGGGCTCAATGGCATCTCGAATCGCTCCGGCAACGGACTCCAGCCCCTGATCGATGCTTTCGCGATAATCGTGCACCACCACCTGGTACAGCCCCAGCCCGCACAGCCCCAGCAGGCAGCCCATCACCCCGGCATAGGTGCCCGCCAGCTTGAGCCGGGTGCGGTGGAACAGAGGGCTGTACTTGATCATGGGCCGAATGTGGCTGGGCCAGTGTAAACGTCGCTGCCCCTAGCCTAGTCGGCTGCGGTTTGCGGTCATCCCCCCTGGGGTTAGAGCCTGGGGATGACGGCGGGGCCTGGCGCGATCGGCTGCGGCACCGGGCGGAGACGGCACTAATACTCGAAGACGGAAATATGCCGACTATTCCAGCTCGCTTGGCTCCCTCGCTCCCCCGCTCCCTCGCGACTGGCAATAGTCCCCATACTTACGCCGCAGTCTACTAGGCGGAGGCGACACTGTTAAAGCGGTATCCCACCCCGTAGACGGTCTCAACCAGATGGGCCTGTTCGATTTCGCTGAGTTTGCGCCGCAGCAGCCGCATTTGCGCCGCCACTACGTTACTGCCCCGGTCTGAGCCCATATCCCACACCTGGCCCAAAAGCTGATCGCGGGTCACGATCTGGCTGGGGTGCCGCATGAAATATTCCAGCAGCTGAAATTCTTTGATAGTGAGGGCAACGGTTTGGGAGGCACCATTGGAGCCTGCGACCGAAGCGCTGTGGGTGCCGTAGTTGAGGGTGAGCCCACCCACCCGCAGCTGGCGCGGCTGAAACTGCGGCGATCGCCGCCGTAGAGCCCGCAGCCGCGCCAGCAGTTCCGGCATGCCAAAGGGCTTGGTCAAATAGTCATCGGCCCCGGCATCGAGGCCAATCACTTTGTCGAACAGGTCGGAGCGGGCGGTCAGCATCAAAATCGGCACCGACTGGTAGGGCGATGGAGCCTGGGTGTTGCCCTCAAGGCTGCGAAACCGCCGACACAGCTCCAGCCCCGACATGCCGGGCAGCATCCAGTCAATCACGGCCAGGGTGTAGGTAGCCCCTTCGGCTTGCAGATAGTTCCAGGCCTGACTGGCGTCTAAAAACCAGTCCACCACGTAGGCCTCATGGCGCAAAACCTGTTTTAGAGCTGCCCCTAAATCGGGCTCATCTTCAACTAGCAGCAGTCGCATGGAATATTGTGGGGTCGCTGTAGGTTCTTTAGCACAATATACCGAATTTACTCTTTTGCTTGCGGCGGGTGGAGGCGGGGCGCAGACAAAATGATCGCAGCAAAAAGCCAAGCCAAATCATTCTTAAATGACTCTTAATCAAGGAAATAAAATCATCATGAAAAATTGGCTATACCCTGAGAGAGACTTTTCAAGCCGCAGTAAATTTCATAGATTAAATTTCATAGATTAATATAAATTAATATAGAAAAACTAGATCAAGAAAATAATTTTTCCTGGTCAATAAGCTGGCGCAAAATAAAATAAGAGTGAAATATTTTTTAGTCGCCAGAAAGACTCAACGACCTGGCTCAGGTTAGATGAGCCGTTTAGATTTGTGGCTTAGATTGAAACCCGAAATAACCTAAGCCGGGAGAATTTAAGGGCATGAATTTACTTTCACAAGTTTCGTTTTGGGTCGGCTGCGGCATTTTGGCGTTCGGCTCTATTGTCTTTGGCCTGGGCGCCTGGAATGCCAAACGCCAGAGCTGGGAGGAGTTTTACATTGTTCACTTTACGGTGACGACGGTAGCGGCCTGCGCCTACCTGGCCATGGCCATGGGGCAGGGAGAAATTACGCTGCAAAATACCGACCTGGCGGCGGAGGGAGTGCGCCACATCTACTGGGCTCGCTACTGCGACTGGATCGTTACAACCCCACTAATTTTATTTAGTATTTGCCGCCTGTCGAAGGTGCGGGGCACCATGATTGCAGGCATCATTATGTCCGACGTTTTGATGATTATTACCGGCGCAATTGCGGCGTTCTCCTTTGCCCCAGAACGCTATGTCTGGTACATCGTCAGCTGTATGTTTGAGGTGGCCATTTTTGTGATTTTGCTGGGGGCCGTGCGCACCTCGGCGATGCGCCAGCACTACGATGTCAAAAATCTGTTCAACCTGGTGTTTACCGTCTTTTCGATTTACTTTTGGGCCTACCCCATCGTGTGGATTCTAGGCCAAAAGGGCGTGGGGCTCTACGGCACTGGGGTGGAATCGCTGCTGATTATGCTGCTCGATATTACGGCCAAGGTATTCTACGGATTTTTGCTGCTGCGCGATCGCGAAACCCTTCAGCGCATGGGGCAGCTCAGCTCGGTGCCCAACAGCGGCAGCGGCGTTGGCAACTACCGCTAGGCCAAATTGTTGCGTCCGTGGCATCAACTTTTCCAGGGCATGTGCCGCTGGCATTTGCCCCTTTGTTCCCTAAGCGAGAAAAACTATGGCTTTACCTCTGTTTGCCTACCGGCCCACGACCCAAAACAATCGGGTCCGAGACTTTGGCGTCAACCACCTCAACGAGAGCGCCAGGGATGTGCATCGACTGCTGAGCAACAGCGATGCCGACGAGATCGACGCGATTATCTGGTCGGCCTATCGGCAGGTGTTTAGCGAGAACGAAATTCTTCAGTTCAACCGCGACAAAAGCCTGGAGTCGCTGCTGCGCGATCGCGCCATATCGGTGCGAGACTTTATTCGGGGGCTGGCCAAGTCGCCCCGCTTCTACGAGCTAGTGGTGTCTACCAACAACTGCTACCGGCTGGTGCATGTCTGCTTTGTGCGCCTGCTGGGCCGCCAACCGTTCAACCAGGATGAAGAGATTGCCTGGTCTGTGAAAACCTCAACCCTCGGCTTTCACGGCTTTGTCGATGCGCTGCTCGACAGCGAAGAGTATTTGCGCAACTTTGGCGACGACATTGTGCCCTACCAGCGCCGCCGCCAGGACCCCCGCCCCGCCGCCCTGGCCACCCCCCGCTATGGGCGAGAGTACTACGAGCGCAAGCTGGGCTGGACGGGCAAGCCCGACTGGCGGTTTATCATGGCCAAGCGGTACCACGCTCAGGACCACCACAGCGCGCCCTCCGAGGGCGACCCGCGCCGATTTAAAGAGATGGTGGCCCAGCTAGACCACCACAAGGGCAACGGCAACGGCCGGGTATCTACCGTTAAAGGTGGCCCCTTTGATGTGGACTACTACCTGCGCAAGCTGCTGGGCTAGGGGCAGAGCTTCCCCCAGGGCGGAGCTTTCCAACGATTGCCGACTGGCATTAAAGTCGGCATTTTCCCAAAAGCAGAGCCGACAAAGCCCCCGCGCTATCCATTAGCGCGGGGGTCACTGCTTGGCGGGTTTGTCGCGGTTTTCGGCCCATTTCTCGGCCTGGGCGGTGGCGATCGCGATCGCCCGCCCCTCCTCGTAGCCCTCCTCCAGCAGGGCGTTGGCAATATCGATAGCCTTGTGGCGCACCTCGGTGGTGAGGTTTTTCATCGAGGCGGGGTAGTCGCTGTAGCTCCAGGGCATGGGTCTTGGGGGGGTAGAGAACGCGATCGGTATTTAGTGCAGCGTCGGACTTAAAAATTAGGGTTCGTGTAGGTTGAGTACAACGAAGTGAAACCCAACCGCAGCAAGCCTTTGTTGGGTTCCGCTGGCGCTCCAACCCAACCTACAGAGTTAGTCTGGCTCCCTGGCCCCCCTGCCCCCCTGCCCCCAGCGATCGCAACAGTCAATAAACCCATACCGCAGCCTCCTACGGCAGAGGGTCAGCATCCTGGCTGACGGCATACTTGTTGGGCTGAATCTGCGACCCAAACCGGCGACCGTAGATCTGAGTCACCTCGGCGCCAAAAAACAAAATCTGGGCCGAGTAAAAAATCCACACCAGCAAAATAATCACCGAACCGGCGGCCCCGTAGGAGGAGCCAAAGCTGCTGTGGCCCAAATAGAGGCCTATCAAAAATTTGCCCAGGGAAAACAAAATTGCGGTGGTTGCGGCCCCAAACCAGACATCGCCCCAGGTGATTAGGACATCGGGTAGGTACTTAAAGATCAGCGCAAACAGTACGGTGGTAATGCCAAAGGAGACCACAAAATTGAGTAGCTGAACCAGGGAATCTAGCCCCGGCGCCAGGGTGTGCAGATAGTTAGACAGGCCCGCAATTACCGAGCTCACCACCAGGGAGACTAGCAGCAAAAAACCAATCACCAAAATCATGCCCAGCGATAGCAGCCGCTTGCGCACCAGGTCCATAATGCCGACATCGGGGCGCACTTCCACATTCCAGATCGTGTTGAGCGAGAGCTGGAGCTGGGTTAGCACCCCCGTAGCCCCCACCACCAGCAGAATCAGGCTGATAATGGAGGCCACCCAGCCGGAGTCGCCGCCGGGGCGATTGGCATTGTCGAGCACCGTGCGCACAAAGTCGGCGCTGGTGCCGCCAACTAAAGATTCCACCTGCCCCATCAGCTGCTCGCGCACGGTGGCGCTATCGAAAAAGAGACTGGCGATCGCAATTACCAGAATCAGCAGCGGCGCCAGGGAAAAAAGCGTGTAGTAGGCCAGCGCAGCGGCCAGCCGCGAGGCCTTATCCCGATTCCACTGTTGAAAAGCCGCCGTTAGCAGCCGCCATATTTGCCTAGGGCTCATGGTGCATTCTTGGGGTAAGCGTCGTTCGGTACAGCGGGGCCACACCTGGTCCTACGGCTGTAGCTATTTCGGTGGAACCATTATCCTGGGAACGTTTGAACGTTCAAACGTTCCCAGAAGTTTGGCGATCTAAATCAATCCAATCAAAAGGAGTGAGCCGCGCCCTAGTTGTCGGTGCCGGTCTGTCCGGGTTGCTCCATCTGGTTGTCGTTCATTTGACCAGGCTCTTCGGTCTGGTTGTCGTTCATTTGACCGGGCTGCTCCATTTGGTCGCCTTCCATTTGCCCAGGCTGGGCCGGGTTTACCTGCTCAGTTTCGGTGTCGTTGTCTGCTCCGCAGGCAAAACTAATAAACGACACGCCCAGCAGAAGAGGCAGCGCCAAGAGATGGGTCAACTTCATGGGATTTTTTGTCCTAAGAGAAACTTCACATCAGGCTACACACTCGCCCCTGGTCCAGGGCTCTGCCAGAGGGCATAAACAGAGGACATAAAACGCCAAAACCAGTGGATACAGTTTGAATTTCGGCAATCTAGCCATAGCCCGCCCGTGGCCAGCGTCACTCAAGCTAGTAGACTGCGGCACAGGTGGGATGACTATTGTCAATCGCGAGGGAGCTAGGGAGCCAAGCGAGCTGGAATAGTCGGCATATTGCAGCCTTGGAGTACTGGGGCAGCCAGAGACGCTCGAGCGTTGGAACGCTCTCTAAGGGCGATCGCGATCGCGGCCCAGGCTCGCATCAGAACACCGCAGAGCTACGGCGCATTGGTCAGTTGGTAAACCGCGTGGACGACATCGGCTGGGTCGAAGGGTTTTGAGATGTGGTTTTCGAAGCCGACGCGGCGGGCGTGGTGGCGGTCTTCCTCGCGGGCGTAGGCGGTCAGGGCGATCGCGGGCACCTGGCTGAGGGGGGTATTGGGCAGCGATCGCACGGTTTCTAAAAAGCTGTAGCCGTCTTCATTGGGCATGCCAATGTCGCTGATAATTACATCGGGGTGAAAGTGCTCTAGCAGCTGAAAGGCTTCGTAGACGGTGCTGGCGCTTTCGACCTCGGCCCCCCGCTGCTCCAAAATCACGGTCAGCAGGTCGCGGGCATCCGCTTCGTCGTCCACCACGATCGCCTTGACGCCCCGCAGACTGAGGCCGTCGTCGGGGGCCGGGGGCGTCGCCGGGGGCGCCTTGGGGGCCAGCCGCATGGGAATCAAAACGGTGAAAGTAGAACCCTGGCCCAGCCCGGCACTGTGCACCTGGACGGTGCCCCCGTGGAGTTCTACCAGGCGGCGGGTGATGGCCAGCCCCAGCCCCAGGCCCCCCTGGGTGCGCACGGAGGAGCCGTCGGCCTGGCGAAAATGGTCAAATACGTAGGGAAGAAAGTCCGGGTCAATGCCGATGCCGGAGTCGGCCACCTGGATCTGGAGCTGATTTTGGCTGGCCCCCACCCGCACGACCACCTGCCCCGCCGCCGGGGTAAATTTGATCGCATTGGACAGCAGATTCCAGCAAATTTGCTGGAGTCGGTTGGGGTCGGCCAAAATCGGCGCAACCCGCTCATCAGCCTCAAGCGCGACCACCAGAGATTTGGCCGCCGCCGCCGGGCGCAGCGTCTCGGCGGTGGCCTGCACCAGCGTTACCGGATTCACCGGCTGAATCGCCAGGGTGACCTGGCCGCGCACAATCCGCGACAGATCGAGCAGGTCCTCGATCAGCTGGGTCTGGGCGGCGGCGTTGCGCGCGATCGTGTCGATCGCGCGCTGAAACACCTCGGGCTTGAGGTTGCCCCGCTGAATCAGGCTAATCCAGCCCACAATGGCGTTGAGCGGGGTGCGCAGCTCGTGGGAGAGCACGGCCAAAAATTCGTCTTTGATGCGGTTGGCCGACTCCGCCGCCGCTCGGGCAGAGCTTTCTTGCTTGAGCAGATTCAGCCGCTGGGTTTCGATCTGCTTGCGCACGGTGATGTCAAATACCGTCATGACAACGCCATACACGGCGTTGTCGGCGTCGTGGAGGGGCGCCAGAGACAGGCTCACCTCAATCGGCGTGCCGTCCTGCTTGAGGTGCTGAAATTCCTGGTTGAGGAGCGTTTTATTTTGCAGCGCCTGGGTAAAGCAGCGGTCAAACGTCTCCCGCTGCGCCGCCGCCGTGAGGTCCAAGGGGCGATCGACCACGGCCTCCGCTGGATAGCCGTACAGGGTCTCCGCCGCCGAGTTCCAGGTCATAACGCGCTGCTGGCGGGTCAGGGTGATAATGCCCACCGGGGAAGCATCGACAATCGCCCCCAGCAAATCATCGGTTTCGCGCAGGGCTTTGGCTACGGTTTCGCGCTCGCGGCGCTCACGACTCTCCCGCAGCGCCCGCCTGACGGAGGGCACCAGTCGGCCCAGCCGCTGCTTTAAAACGTAGTCCGTTGCCCCCTGCTTGAGGGCCTCGATCGCCTGCTCCTCCCCCATCACCCCCGACACCAGAATGAACGGCACCTGGGGGCACACCGACTGAGCCAGCTCTAGAGCCAACGCCCCGTCAAAGCTGGGCAAAACAAAATCGGCCAAAATCAGGTCTGGAACGCTGGTGTTTAGCTGCTCTACAAACCCCTGCCGATCGCTTACTTTAACCAGGGCACCGTCAATGCCGCCCCGCTTGAGGGTGGTTTCAATTAGTTCTAAATCGATCGGGTCGTCTTCTAGGATTAAAATTCGCAGTTCAGCCGCCGGGGAGCTGGCCTGCGCAGGGGTGGGCTTGGATAATGACATTTTAATTTTAAGGGGCTGGTTAAATGGCTTTGCAGCGCTGAAATGCTAAAGAAAATTTTTACAATTATCCTAGGCTCAGACCCCAAATTTTTTTCACTGCCCTAGGGCATAGATGCCGACTCGGCAGAAAAGGCCGCTGCCTCTGGCCCACCGTCGGGTGGCCCACCGTCAGGGATGGAAAAGTAGAAGGTGGCACCGACGTCGGGCTGCCCCTCGGCCCAGAGCTGGCCCTGGTGGCGGTGGACGATTCGCTGCACGTTGGCCAGGCCAATGCCGGTGCCCTCAAAGCCCGCCGCATTGGGCAAGCGCTGAAACAGGCCAAACAGGTTTTTGGCCTCGGCCATGGCAAAGCCGATGCCGTTGTCGCGGATATAGAAAATGGTTTCGCCGTCGCCGGGGGTGCTGCCGATGTGAATGGTGGCCCGATCGCGATCGCGGGTGTATTTGACGGCGTTTTCGATCAGATTTTGCCAGACGTTGCGCAGCAGGCTGCGATCGCCCCACACCGAGGGCAGCGGCTCGATCTGCCAGGCGATGGTCTGCTCCCCCAGGGCGGGTTCGAGCTGCCGCAGCACCTCCTGCACCAGGCGAGTCATGGTGACGGGGACGTAGACCATTTCGGCCTGCCCCGTACGGGAAAACTGAAGCAGATCGTCGAGCATCTGCCCGGCCCGAGCGGTTAGGGTCAAGATCCGCTCCAGGTAGTGGCCGATGGTGTCGTGCCCCTCGTCGTGCCCCTCGTCGTGCCCTTTGATGGGGGCGGACCCCAGCGCCTGGAGCTGCTGCCGGAGCAGGCTCGCAAAGCCATCGATCTGCCGAATGGGCGATCGCAGGTCGTGGGAGACCGAAAAGGCAAACAGCTCTAGCTCTTTGTTCAGCCGCTCCAGCCGTGCCGTGCGCTGGGCGACCCGCTGCTCCAGGCTTTGGTTGAGCGATCGCAGCTCGATCGCCGCCGCCTTTTGGTCGGTTATGTCGCTCACCAGGCCCTCAATCACGGGTTGCCCCTGCACCTCCACCCGGGTGGCATGGACCTTTAGCCACAGGGAGCCACCGCTGGCGTCGGTCAGCTCAATTTCCCGATTTTGCTGGGGCTGCCCCGCCCAGTCGAGGGCCTTAGAGGGCAAATGGTGCCGAAAAAAGTCCTGCACATCGTCGATGTTGGCCAGTTTTAGCAGCTGCCGCAGGCCGTCACTGGCCTCCAGCAGGTGGCCCTCCTCCGTGGTGCGAAACACGCCCATGTTCAGCTCATTGAGCAAAAATTTGAGGCGCAGCTCCAGGTCCGAGGCGCGGCGGCGCACCTGGGCATTTTCCCACACCGTCCGCACCGCCTGGCTGAGGCGAACCAGGTGCTTAGGCGACTTCAGCACGTAGTCATCTAGCCCGGCCTTCATGGCCTCCACGGCCACTTCCTGGGAGCCGGAGTCGGTAAACATAATCACTGGCCAGTCCGAAAACCGATGCTTAACAGCCCTCAGCACGTCTAGCCCCGTAGACCAGCGCAGATCGTAGTCGGTAATCACCAGATCAAACCCACTTTCGGTCTCGCCCTCGGCCAGGGCCTGCTTAAACTGATCCCAGGTTGCCGCCTCCCGAATTTGCAGGCCCGAAAACGCCCGCCTGAGTTCTCGGGCTGCCAGCAGGCGATCGTCGGGGTTATCGTCTATCAACAAAACTCGCCGTAGCGGCTGGGCTAGCGCCATAACACTCAGGGCTATAGGTGGTGGTTCATTTAAACGATACCGTACAGATAAAAACCCAGCGGCGCAGGCCACCCCCTGTGCAGGCTAGCACCCACAGCAGCGGAGATGGGGCGCGGTTAAAGTCACCGCAGGCCGCCAATTTACTCCGGGTTAAAGTCCAAACTTAACTTGGCATTAAGGCAGACGGGTACTCGTTTAACCTGAACCAGTAGGTATATAGCGCCGTCATCATTTCAGACAAAACGTCAAAACTGACGGGCTTAACCAGGTAAGAATTGACCCCCAGGTCGTAGGAGAGATCGACATCCAGGCGCTCTCGCGACGAGGTCAAAATAACGATGGGAATGCGCTTGATGGCTTCCTGCTGCCTGACCCATTCCAGCACCTCAGTGCCGGAGCGGCGCGGCAGCTTGAGATCCAGCAAAATCAGGGCGGGCAGGGGATAGCGATCGCGGTTTGCGTATTCTCCAGCCCCCGTCAGGTAGTCGATAGCCGCATCGCCGTCCTGAACGATGTGAATGGGCATGCCGGAATTGACCCGCCGAAAAGCCCGCTGGATCAGCAAAATATCGTTAGAGTCGTCCTCAACCAGCAAAATACTGTAATTTTTAACACTCATCACGCACCAGGACGCCTCTGTGAGCTAAGGTTTTACTTTTGAAAAAATCAGGTTATACCCGTCGTAGGCACGGGGTGTAAAACCTGAGAGCCGGGAACAAACCCTGGTTATAAAAGATAGTGAGCGATCCGAATTTACACTGGTTTAAAGCTGATTTATTTTAAAGCTGATTTTAATTACCTTAAAATTGCCATAGCCAATAAAGTCTTTCAATACGGTAGCGAACATAGCTCGACCAGGGGGCTGCGGCATAACTTTATTCACTATTGGCGATCGCGAGGGGACAGGGGGCCTAGCAAGCCAGGGGATTTGGCATGATGGCTTAATTTTCGTCCAGCCGTATAGCTTTCGCCCTGATTGACTGCCAAAAGTTCTGATGTCGGCCCAATGTAGGTTGGCGTTGAGCGAAGCGAAACCCAACACCAGTGATGGTCTCGTTGGGTTTCTCTGGCCCTTCACCCACCCTAAGGCTCCCCCATCTCCCCCATCTCCCCTGCCCCCACTCCCCCACAGCCCACAACACCGCACCTCAACCCTTCAAAAGTCGCGCGTACTCGGTTTGGACAACGCTATAGCATTCGCAGGCCACAGCTTCTAAAGCGGTGCGATCTAAGACCTGAATGCATCCCCGGTTGTAGTGAATTAGCCCTGCCTGCTGCAATTTACCCGCTGCCAAAGAAATGCTGGCCCGGCGAGTGCCCAACATGCTGGACAAAAAATCCTGGGTTAGCTCCAGGGTAGACTCCTGAATGGCATCTTGAGACTGCAACAGCCAGCGGGCCAGGCGTTCTTCAATGGGGTGAAACCGATTGCAGGCGGCGGTTTGGCTAATTTGGGCAATCAGGGCCTGGGTGTAGCGCAGCAGCAGCGATTGCAGCGCCTCACCGCGATTGAATTCCGCTTGCAGCACCAGGGTGTCGAGGGCAATGGCGCTACCGGCAATTTGCACGATCGCCCGGCTGGAGCTAGACTGCCCGCCCAGGTAGGCAGGATACCCCACCAGGCCCTCATTGCCGACCACCCCAGCTTCAATGGTGGCGCCATTTTCCATCACCTGCACCAGAGAAACCATGCACTGGTTAGGAAAATAAACGGTGCCCATGGGTTCCCCCGGCTCATACAAAACCTGGGCCAGGTCTAACTCTACTTTTCTCAGGTGGGGAGCTAAGCGATCGTAGACCTCCTCCGGCAGAGAAGCCAGCAAATGGTTGAGCAGCTCAGCCTGATTGAGGGATGGGCGATCGGGCGGGTTAGGGGAATAGGGCATAGGGTCGCTAAACAACGTCATCCGCAGCGGATATTAGAACCCTGGGGCTGGCTGGCTAGCTCTAGGGCGGCAGGCAGAAACCTGCGACAGATAAAAAAACGCCAATCGGGCACAGTGCACCACACCGGGCAGCAGGCTTCAGGCTTTGGAGAGAACCTTGCTACCTTATTTAAGCGCCATGATCATCCCACAAAAGAGGGATATATTGGATACGACATCGTACTCCAGGGCGACATCCCTGTCTTCTTTCAGCTGATACGGGGATTTATCGCCTGTTTTGGCTGCCTAACCCTTTAACTCAACCCAAAATCGACTGCCCTGGGGTTCCCCCGGCTCAACGCCGACGCGGCCGCCCATGCGCTCGATCCCCCGCTCCACAATGGAGAGACCAATGCCGGTGCCGGGGTAGGCATCCAGCCCGTGGAGCCGCTCAAAGGGTCTGAAAATGCGCTGCCGGTGGCGCTCTGCAATGCCAATGCCGTTGTCGGCAATCCAGAGTTTGACCCAGCGGCCATCGTCGGCTTCGCGGGCCTCGGCCCAGATCTGGATCTGGGGCTGCACCCCTGGGGCAACAAACTTCAGCCCGTTGCAAATCAGGTTGTTGAGCACCTGACTCAAGATGCTGCGCTGGGCGTAGACCAGGGGCAGGTCTGGGGCCAGGGTGATCTGAGCGGCCTGGGCCGTAGCTAGAGGCTGTAGCTCCTGCACAAGGTCGGTCAATACTGCCCTGAGGCTGACGGGGTGCAGGCTAATTTCGGTACGGCCCAGCTGGCTGTAGGTCAGCAGATCTTGAATCAGCGCGTCCAGGTGCTCGGCGGAGTCCGACATGCGCCGAATGTACTCTCGGCCCAAGTCGTCTAGCCGGGTGCCGTAGTCTTCCTGGAGCACCTGGGCAAAGCCCTGAATCGCCCGCAGCGGAGCCCGCAGATCGTGGGCTACCGAGTAGGAAAAGGCCTGTAGCTCGCGGTTTACCTCTTCGAGGGCCTGGGTGCGATCGCGCACCCGATCCTCCAGGGTCAAATTGAGTTCCTGTAGCGCCTGTTCCACCTGCTTGCGGCTGATGGCGGTGGCCAGCAGGTTGGCCACCGCCTGCAAAAAGTTGACGTCCTCCTGGGTAAAGGCGCGGCGGCGGGTGCAGTGGACCCCGAGCACCCCAAAGGGCCGGTCGTCGCTGCCCTGAATGATCGTGCTCATGCCGCTCACCACGCCCTGGTCGAGCAGCAGGGCTGGCCCCTGAAAGCGCGTTTCGGTGGCCAGGTCTTCGACCAGAATTGGGTGCTGGGAGGCCAGGGTATAGCCCGCCTGGGAGCTGCGATCGGCGGGGATGGTGGCGTTTCCCACCAGGCCCTGCGGCCACCCCACCCCGGCCCGCAGCAGCAGCGTCTGGCCGTCGGGCAGCAGCTCTAAAACTTTGCCGTAGTCCACCGTCAGACTGTCGGCCAGCAGCCGGGTGGACTGATCAAACAGGTCTTGCAGATCTAGCCCCGAGAGGGCAATTTGGCTGAGCTGCGTGATCACCGCCTGCTGCCCCAGGCGGTGGTCCAGGTTGGCTTCGGCCTGCTTTTGCTGGGTGACATCGGCAGCCATGGAAATTACCAGGCGGGGACCGTGGCTGAGCTGGCCGAGGGGGGCAGAGCTAAACAGCCAGGTGCGGTTTTCGCCGCTGCTGGTTTTAATCTCGTATTCCCCCTCGTCAATGCGGCGGTTGAGGCTGTAGAGGCGACTGATGCCGGGTAGCACCGCCTCCTGGCGCTCCCCGTAGGCCAGCTCGGTCCAGTCTGCGATGGTTTTTAGCTGGCTGGCTTCGTACCCTGTGATGTCTACCACCGCCTGGCTAACCTGCACAATTTCACCGTCTTCTCCGTGGATGATGATCGGAAACGGCGCCTGGACGATGGCCTGACGAAACCTGTCTTCGCTGGCCTGAAGCTGAGCTTCGGCCCCCTGGCGATCGGCAATTTCGCGCCGCAGCGCCTGGTTGGTGGCCACGAGCTGGTGGGTGCTCTCGGCCAGGCGCAGCTCCAGGGTGACATTGCGCTGGTGAAGGGACGCGGCGGTCTGAAGCACGGCGTCGGTGGGGCCGCGATCGCGCCGCACCGTTGCGCCGAGATCGCGTTCGATGGCTTTGAGGGAGGTGATATCTCGCCCCACCGACTGGTAGGCCACAATGGCGCCGCGATCGTCGCAGTAGCAGTGGTTATTCCACTGGGTCCAGCGGACTTCGCCGTCGACCACCACCCGATTTTCGATCGTGACCTGGGGATTGTGGCAGGTCATGGCGGCTACCTGCTCGAAGACGGCCTGGCGATCGGCTTCGTAAATTATCGGCTGATAGCTCTGGCTGGTTAAATCGCGCTCAGGCAGGCCAAAATAGCGGCGATAGGCCCGATTGGCGTAAAGAATCGTCGTATCTGCCCGGTACAGGCAGATCAGCTCTGCCTGATTTTCGAGAATGGTCTGGTATGACCACTGGCCGTGGGAGGGCAGTAAACCGGAGCCTGGCCCCGCAGCCAGGGGCTTTACCCCGGCATAGCTCGGGGGCAATAGCGATTTGCACCACCGAATAAACTGAGCCCAGCGGGCGCGATTGTTTGACATTGTCTGTTTGATTTGGCAACGGCGAGAGAAAGGCCAGCGATGAGCCAATGCTTCAGGGACAGCCAAATCTCCGCACCTAAAGAGATTCTATCGCTGGCAAACTATCGCTGGCAAAATCGTTATCGGCGATCGCAGGGGAGATTACGTCTCTCACCTGAGATAGAAGCGGTTATTTCTTTCTAGAGAGGTTTACGGCTCGGAGGCTCGTTAGAGTCACACATAGTTGCGGCCAGGCTTTAGCTTTTTGACGCCAGTTCGTGGGCAGATTGCACCAAAACGCTGCCGCAAGCTTCGGCTAAAAAAGCCGGTTGCTGAAAACAGGTATGAAGCTAAAAGAAAGCCTCTCGCAGGAGCAAATGGCTATTTATTCCAGTTCAGCAGCGCCAAAAAGCCAGCTAAAAAAGTTTGCTAACCGATCGCTGAAAGCTAAGTCAGGCTCAACTGCACTTGCTTATTTCGCTAATTATTTCCAACTTGATTTGAGGTTGATATGAAACTCACACAAAAGTTCGCGCTAGGCATCGGCACCGTCTATTTGTTTATGGGCATTATGGGCTTTATTCCTGCCTTGCTAACCCAGCCCGACGGGCTACCTTCCTACATCGATCAGCTGGGGGTGGTGTCAGGATTTGGCTATCTAATGGGGCTGTTTCCGGTCAACACTCCCCACAATATTCTTCACATTGCCACCGGGCTGGTGGGCATTGTCGCCGCCGTCTCGCTGGACAGCGCGCGTCTGTTTTCTGGGCAGCTGGGCATTTACTATGCCGCCCTGGCGCTGCTGGGGCTGGTGCCTGTCGCCAACACCTTTTTCGGCCTGTTTCCCATCTACGGGCTTGACGTTTTGCTGCACGGCGTGACCGGCCTGCTGGGCATTTACTTCGGCTTTTTCGTCACCCCCTCTCTGCTGACGCTCTTTAGGCAAGAGCTGAAGAAAGATGCGGTGTCGGGCGATGTGCTCTAGGCCAAAAGGGCGAGCGATCTGCTGTAGCTCTAGCCACCTGCTGATCCCCCCTGCCCCCCTTAAAAAGGCTATCCGTTAGGCACAAATATGTCTAAGCGTTACAGGACGGGCATTTGGGGAACCATTTGCGGGAAGATAAAAGCCGTTGTAACCGTCAGCCAAGCCATGAACGATTGGATGAGCTAAGACATCAATCCCCGTCATTTCCAAGACCTGCGCCACGCAAAACGCCTGCGCAAGATTGTAACGGCACTGAGCCGACATCCCACGGCCAGTGTGCCGTTAGCGAGTCAAACCAGTAGCGAAGCGCAGAGCATTTACCGATTTTGGTCAAACCCTACGGTGAGCAGTGAGGCGATTCTCAACAGTCATAGCGAGGGCACCGTCGCCCGAGCCCGAGGTTGTGAGACGGTGTTGTCGATTCAAGATAGTACCGACTTTGATTTTACGAGTCATCCGCAAACCACTGGCCTGGGCTATCTCAATCAAACCCAACAGCAAGGGATCAAAGTTCATAACTGTTTTGCGGTCAGCGGAGCAGGTGAGCCCCTGGGCCTGCTGCATCAACACACCTGGGTGCGTGAGGTTCCCCCGGTAAAACAGAAAGACCGCTCGGCTCAAGAGCGACATCAGCATAAACCGATAGAGGAGAAAGAAAGCTATCGCTGGCTGACGACGTTGACGGCGGCTGAAGCCAAGGTATCGGAGCAGGTTCAGCTCGTGCAGGTGGCCGACCGGGAAGCGGATATCTTTGAGCTCTTTGCCCAACCCCGCCAGGTCAATAGCGAGCTCTTGATTCGGGTGAAGACGAATCGCAGCATCAAACAAGCGTGGGGAAAACTATTCATCGCCTTATCTCAAGCCCCGGTGCTCGGGGAACTCCAGGTTGAGGTTCGGCGGACACCCCAGCGAGAGGCCCGTATCGCGCGGGTGCACCTGCGGGGCTTGCACGTTACTCTGGCGGTACCGGAGTATTTGGCCCGGCAAAAGCCATCGCTACAGCCCATCGAGCTCAATGCCCTGTGGGTTGAGGAAATCGGTGTCCCGGCTGATGGGGGCAAGCCGATTTGCTGGAAACTCCTAACCACGTTGCCGTTGGAGAGCTATGCTCAAGCCTGCCAGTATGTGCGGTGGTACAGCTATCGCTGGCTGATCGAGCGGTTCCATTTCACCCTTAAAAGCGGCTGCACACTCGAAAACTTGCAACTGCAACACCGAGACCGATTGCTCAAAGCACTCGCCACCTACAGCATCGTCGCTTGGCGACTGATGTCGATGACCTATCAGGCCCGTCTGACTCCAGAGGCCTCCTGCGACGCGATCCTACAGCCCGAGGAGTGGCGGTTGTTGCGTCGTAAATTCGCCCCAAAAAGCCGTGCTAAAACACCGCCAACAATGCACCAAGCGATGCTCTGGATTGCCCAACTGGGAGGCTTTTTAGCCCGTAAGAGCGATGGTCAACCGGGTCTTAAAACGTTGTGGCGCGGCTACACCAAGCTCCATTACATGCTAGAAGGGGCTCGCCTTGTGACCAAAACCTAGTCCGCTATGGCATTGGCCGACTTTTGCGTAACGGATAGCTTAAAAAGGGGGGTTCTCTACCATTCTCTAAAGCAAAACTACCGCAATCGCGCCTGGCAGACGTTTCTGCCGGGCGCGATCGCCTGAGCCTTGTGGAGGGGTTTTGCACAGGCACACCCAGACAATCTTTTGAATCAGGACGCGCAGCTAGGTATAGCCCTGATTGGCTGACAAAAGTTCTGATGTAGGTTGGCGTTGAGCGAAGCATAACCCAATACTGGTAACAGCTTTGTTGGGTTTCGCTAACGCTAACCCAACAAGACCGCAGCATAAGGTTTTCTGTTGAATTCAGGATGCGCAGTTAAGTTAGGTATAGCCGCAGTCAAGTTAGATAGGACATCCAGAAACCCTATGAGCGTTCAAATGATTGAACGCTCATAGGATACATGTCTTGACCAATCCTATGCCGCTGCCGCCGGAGTCGCGTAAGCAATTTGCCGAAGGATCTCAGTCATCGCGCCGGGATCTTCCAGCGGCAGCAGGTGGCCCAGGCCCCTGAGCTGCACCAGCTGCGCCTGGGGAAGCAGCGCCAGCACCTCCCCCTGAACCGTTTCCAGGGGAATCACCGGGTCATCTTCAGAGGCGATGACGACCACGGGTACGGCCACCGGACTGACCAGCTGGGGAAGCTGGTCGGCAATGGAGTGGTGCATGCCCTCTAGCAGCCACCAGCGCCAGGCGGACGGCTCAGCCTGGCCGTGGGTTTCCAGGGCCGTGGCCCGCTGCTCTGGGTCCAGCGATCGCTGAATGGCACCGTCCACCGTGGTGGCGGCGGTGTCAGCATTGGTGTAGTCGTCGTGCAGCAGCCGCTGCCGTTCCTGCTCGGGCATAGGCTCCTGGGTGGGCGGAGACGGGGCCATCAGCACCACCGCCAGGGTGGCCTGGGGGCCAGCGT
Source organism: Nodosilinea nodulosa PCC 7104 (assembly GCF_000309385.1). Lineage (GTDB taxonomy): Bacteria > Cyanobacteriota > Cyanobacteriia > Phormidesmidales > Phormidesmidaceae > Nodosilinea > Nodosilinea nodulosa. The sequence goes on along the minus strand of NZ_JH976537.1, from coordinate 5,428,742 downwards.
CGATCGCCGTCTGCAGCGCAATTTTGGCCCCCATGGAGTGGCCAATCAGGATGTACTGCTCGATGTCCAGGGCCGCCAGGGCCTCTTGCACAAAGGTGCTGTAGGCCGCCAGGGAGGGTTCGGGCAGGGGCGTTTGGTGGCCAAACCCTGGCAGGTCGATCGCCACACAGCGAAACTCGGGCCGCAGCCCCTCGATTACCCACCGCCAGCTGGCCGCTGCCCCGCTAAAGTAGTGCAAAAACACCAGGGTCGGCGCTCCGGTGCCCTGATCGATAAACGTGCGGTTTTCTGGTTTAGAAAAGGTCATGGGAAAAGGCCATGGGGCAGAGTTGAGCGATCGCAATTGCGTAGAAAACTGTCCCGGTTTCACAGGGCGGGGGGGTGGCGATCGCCCCAAACCCCCACCCCGCAAACGGTCGATACAGCCTACAGGCTGATGCTGGCCACCGACCCACCATCGACCCGGTAGTTGGATCCCACCACAAAGCTCGACAGCTGGGAGCACAGGAATGCGATCACGGCAGCGACCTCTTCGGCCTTGCCGCGCCGCTGTAGCTCCAGGTGGGGCCGCTTTTCCTTCAAAAAGGTCGCGATCGCCTGATCAAAGCTAACGCCCAGCTTGTCGGCGCGCTTTTCCATCATGGCGTCGGTCATGGGGGTGGCGATAAAGGCGGGAGATACCGAATTGACCAGCACGCCGTCCTTGGCACAGGCCTTAGACAGGTTTTTGGTAAAATTCAGCAGCCCGGCCTTGGCGGCGCAGTAGGGCATTTCATCGGTGTAGGGCTGCACCGCATCCTCCGAGGTGACCAGCACCACCCGCCCCCAGCCGGACTGCTGCATCAGGGGCACAAAGGTGCGGCAAACCCGCACCGCCCCCATCAGGTCGACCTCCAGGGCTTCGTGCCAGGCGCGATCGCTAATTTCAAAAAAGTCCCCCGTTGCCCCTGTAATGCCAGCACAGTTGACCAAAATATCCACGGTGCCGTACCGATTTACAATCTCGTCGCGGGCGTTTTCCACCTCGCTCAAATTTCGCAGATCGGCCTGGACGGCGAAGGCTTCGCCCACCGATTTGATGTCGTCTAACGTGCTTTGCAGCTTATCGGTTGTCTTGTCTAGCAGCGCAATTTTGACGCCCTCACTGGCCAAGAGCTGAGCCGTTGCCCGCCCCATACCAGAGTCGCCGCCCGTAATTAGGGCAACCTTACCTTTAATTCCAAGTTCCATAGCAGTCTCCTGATCTTAAAAACAATTTCCGTAGATGAATTTGGCAACCCATCTGCTCGCTAGTAAACGCTCACACCGCCGCTACATCTGTGGTTCTGAAAAACCCTTTGCCCATGCCAAAACCTAGAGCGGAAACTCCTCGTGCAGCTGCCTGCATTCATCCCGCAGCAAACCCGTTTTTATGGAATACGACCCAGGCGATTGTTTGAAGACATCTTCGCAGCGAATCGCGATCATATTGGGGTTGCTGTCGGCAAAATCGTCAACGCCGACTCCATAGACAATGTCGCTAATGCTGGCCCAAAAGCAGGTGGCGGCACACATGGCGCAGGGTTCGCAGGTCGAGTAAAGGGTGTATTTCTCGTCGGGGGCAGCTTCCCCCAGGCGCTGGGTCAGGCGCCGAATCGCATTGACCTCCGCGTGGCAGGTGGGGTCGTTGTCAGTGTGCACCGTATTGCCAGAACGCTCTACCACCTGCTTATCTTTAACAATGACTGCGCCAAAGGGCGTCTTGCTTTTGCGGGCTTCTTCAATGGCCAGCTGCATAAAAGCTTCGGGATTCATAGGACTGTCGATGGGTTTGACGATGGGGGCAGCGGGCAAACAATTGAGCGCCAACCCAGGCCGACTAAACCAGATCTGGCGCCCAAAAAAAGAGGACAACTAAATCGTCCTCCTGTGACCTTAAGTTCTAGAGAGATTAGTCGATAATCTCTTTGGCCTTGTCTTTTAAATCTTCTTTGGCGTGCTTGGCTTCGGCCTCGCTTTGCTTAGCTCTGCCCTCGGCCTTGTCGGCAGGGTCTCCGGTTACCTCACCGATCGCTTCCTGGGCTTTGCCCTCTAGGTTTTTGGCGGTGGCTTCGGCTCTATCTTTAGTGCTCATAAAGCTATCCTTTTTCTGATTCAAGTCACACCTATAGTCTAGGCCTGGGGGCGATCGCATCAATCTATCCTGCGATGCATTTTTCTCTCCAGAACAGCACTAAAAGCTGGTTTTCCAGACCCAAAAATTTAGCCCTGGCTCTCAACAGAAGATCTGGAATCGAGCGGCACTTTGACCCGGACGCTGTCGATTAAAAAGCGGCTTTTGGGCGCGGGCGGCAGGGTTGACAGACTGAAATCTAAATTTTGAGGCGGAACCCGGTAGTCGATTTCACCGACCAAAAAGGCCAGAACTCGCTCCATAACGCGAATGGTCAGCCATTCCCCAGCGCAGCGGTGGTTATTTTGATAGTCACCGCCCCCCTGGGGAATAAAGTCGTAGGCATTTTCCTGCCAGTCCCGAAAGCGATCGGGGCGAAATTCCTCGGGCTGGTCCCACAGATCGGGGTGGTGGTTGGTGCCGTACAGGTCGAGCAACACCTTGACCCCCGCCGGAAAGTGGTAGCCGTTCCACTCAAAGTCGTGGCGGGTGCAGGCGGCGGCAAAGGGAAAGAAGGGGTAAAACCGACGCACCTCCTGGGTAAACCAGTGGACGTAGTTTGAATCGCCCTGCTGTAGCTCCAGGCGGCATTGGGGATGCTGGTGCAGGGCCAGGGCCGCAAAAACAATGTAGCGGCCAATCGCCACGGTGGGCCGCAGCACGTTGAGCACATCGACGGCGGCATCGTGGCTGTCGAGCAGATTGCCCGCAGGACTTCGATGCCAGGCAAAGGAATGCATGGCGGTGCCTTCTGGAACCTCACGGGCACCGCTGCGCACCTGCCCTAGCAGCCCCTCGATCCAGGCCTCGGCCTGCTGGCGCGCGCGGCGGGCCTGCCAGTGCGTCGGGCCAACCCGCCCCGAGCCTGCAATCATCTGCGATAGGTGACGGGTGCGCTGCTGAACTTCCGCTTCGCCCAGCGGCACCCCGGACCAGTCGCAGACGGCGCGGCAGAGAATCTCTTCGATCGCATCGAAAAGCACCACCCGATCCATCCGCTGCCACCACTGGGCGTAGTCGAGGCAGTACTGGTGGACCCGCTCCGCTAGCTGATCGATGTGCTCCGGGGTCATCAGCGCCATGAAGATCTGCTTGCGCTGGCGGTGGGCATCGCCGTCGAGCCCCTGCACCCCGCCCTCGCCGAGCAAGGTTTTTTTGGCCCGCGCCGGGGCGGCCTTCTGGCGAGAAAACTTACCGGTGTCGTAAAAGACTTCCGCCGCCGCCTTGCCCCGCATGCAGATCGTTTTCTCCAGCAGCAGGCGGGTTTGAAAGATGTCGCTCTGGAGGCGATCGCAGCGCTTGCCGATGAACTCGTACCCATCGAGCAGCAGCGCAACCGTGCTGTCTAGCCCCGGCAGATGTGGAATGCTGTTCATAGGATTAATAACCTTCATTTACGACACCGCCGTTGGAATGCAGCACCTGCCCGGCCATGTAGTAGGCATCCAAGTATGCGATCGCCACATCAGCCCCCTCTTCGGCGCAGTAGACCGCCACCGAGCGGCCAATGCTGCTGCCTATGATCGGCGCGACATTGCCTTGAAGTTTGCCGCTGCCCCTGTAGTCGGGGTCGCCGTAGATGGGCCGGGTCGTCATCTCAGACTCCAGAGCGGGGCTGCAATCCTGGGATTGAGCCAGAGTTTGGTCTGGGGTAACAGTCATGAAAAGTCTTGAAATGTCCCAACCTACCCGTCGGCTGCTGTGCAAATGTCTGGCAAATACAATCAATAGCCGGCAAATAGCCAGCAGACTACCTCTGGCGACAGTCTTGGCTGCATATTAAAAGATGAGAACAGCGCTCAGATCTACCCCAGGGAAGATTCGGCGGGTAGAGATAGGTGAGCCTAGCGCATCGATGCAGGATCTACCCTACCTGGTGCCTTAGCTCCGCTTGAGCATTCCAGCACAGAACCCTGGGACGATGAGCGGCGATGCGATCGCGCAGCCCGTACTTTAATCGGGGGTAGATTGGATGTGGGCAAAAAAGACCCCGTAGGGCGGCAGCACCACCTGACTACCGTCCAGGCTGACATCGAACCCCAGATCGATTACGGCCTCGCAGGGCTGGTGCTGAGCCAGGTCGTAGTGGCTGGGCTCATCGCCCATGTTAAAGACGCAGAGCAGGTGGTGCTCGCTGTAGTAGCGGCTAAAGGCCAGCACGGTATTTTGGGTTTCCAGGTGCTTTAGCCGTCCAGCCTCCAGGGCGGGCTGGGCCTTGCGCCAGTGCATCAGCCGTCGCCAGGTATTCAGCAGCGACTGACCGTCCTGGTGCTGGGCATGGACCGATTTGGCCAAGTGGTTTTCAGGGATGGGCAGCCAGGGTTTAGCCGCCGTGGTAAATCCCCCGTTGGGGGCCTCCGATGTCCAGGGCATGGGGGTGCGCGACCCGTCGCGGCCCACCACGTCGGGGTAGAGGGCTTTGCCAAAGGGGTCTTTAATCTGATCGGGGGAAATGTCTCCGGGAATATCCGCCACCGGCAGCCCCAGCTCATCGCCCTGCCACAGGCAAAACGCCCCCGGCAGCGACAGCAGCAGCGCCGCCATCATGGCAAAAAACTCGTCGGGGTAGGGGTTGCCGTGGATGTCTTTGCCGGTCCAGCGGCAGCGCAGCCGACCGTAGTCGTGGTTGCCCACAATCCAGCAGGTGCCGCCGTCACCAAAGCAGTCCACCACCTTTTGCAGCAGGCCTGCCATCAGGTCTGCGGTCATGGGCCGATCGACCAACAGCCCGCCGTGGTAGGCCAAATGCAGGCGGTCCGTGCCCTGGGTGTACTGGCTGGCCAGCGCGATCGAATCCTCACAGAGGGTCACCTCGCCCAGGGTGACCACGCCGGGGTAGCGATCGACCAGGTCGCGAATCGGCTTGATCCGATCCAGGGTCTCGGGGCGGCTAAAGCTGTACTTCAGGATCTGGCTGCTGAGGGGGTTGCGGGGGGGCACCCCGTCTGGCAGGGGCGCATCGCTGGGACGGGGCGGGTTGTCGCGCAGCTGCTCGTCGTGGAGAAAGAAGTTGGCCGCATCCACCCGCAGCCCGTCAACCCCCAAATCGAGCCAGAATTTAGCCCGGTCTAAAATGGCCGCCAGCACCTGGTCGTTGTGCCAGTTCAGGTCGGGCTGAATATCGAGAAAGCTGAACAGGTAAAACTGCTCGCGCTTGGGTTCCCATTTCCAGGCGCAGCCGCCGGTAAAGGCCGAGAGCCAGTTGTTGGGGGGCGAGCCGTCGGGTTTGGGGTCGGCCCAAACGTACCAGTCGGCCCTGGGGTTGTCGCGGCTGGAGCGGCTTTCCTGAAACCAGGGGTGCTGGTCGGAGGTGTGGTTCCACACCTGATCGACAATGACCTTGAGCTTCATGGCGTGGGCCACGTCCATGAGGCGCTGAAAATCGGCCATGGTGCCAAAGCCCTCACCGATCGCGCGCATATCGGTGATGTCATAGCCCAGGTCCTTCATCGGCGATTGGTAGATGGGGGTGAGCCAGAGCGCGTCTACCCCCAGGCTGGCGATGTAGTCGAGGCGCTCTATGATGCCGCGCAGATCTCCCTTGCCGTCGCCGTTGGTGTCGAGAAAGCTCCAGGGAGCGATCTGATAGATGATGGCGTTTTGCCACCATTCGCCGTCCTGGGTGGCCTGGTTGGCGTCTTCCCACTGCCAGTTGCGCCGGTTGATTACCGGAACGCGCCACCACGCTTTAGTCCCTGGGCTGGGTGTGGAGCTGGTTAAGGGTCGAGGCATGGGTCTGGGTCTTCCTGCAGCGGGATCAGAGGTATGGAGTTCCTGGGGCGATCGCCCCTTCAGCAGCGCCTGAACCGTAGAAGAAAGCCCTGAGCAGCACAAAATAGACCGCTATATCCAGCCTGAGTTCAGACCTAGAAACACACCCAGAGGCACAGCCCCCAGGCGGGCAATCTTAACTGGTGATTCTTGGCGCTGTGGATAAGGAAACCAAAGGTCGAGTATGCCTGAGCAAATCGGCACCTGGGGACAGCTTAAAGTCTCTGGGAAGACAGCGACTCTACCCTATGGTGTAAACAGATGCAGGCAGAGGCGCCGCTGACTTGAAGCATGAACCTGGGTGCAGGCAAATGGCCGTTTGCCCCCCATCGTTTGGCTCTAATTATTTAGCTCTGGGAGAGGCGCTGATTTTACGGATTTGACCACACATCGGCGTAGCCCAAAACATCTACCAGGGCTGAATCTGACTTGGCGTTGATGGACTGAATGACGCTAAAGCCGCCGTCGGTTTCTAGCACCACTGCCTTGACATCCTCCAGGGCGGCTATGCCCTTTGACCTGAGGGCAGCCCGCACCTCGCCCTGGGTAACGCGCTCCTTGGTGAGGGCCTCGGCCTGAAACTTGCCCTCCCATACCAGGAGCCGGGGCTGGGCCTTAATCCAGCGCCGAACCACGGGCGATCGCACCGATAGCCAGGTCAGGGCAAACTGTAGCGCCACTAAGGTGCCGAACCCCACTACCCCTTGCAGCAAAGACGTCTGCTTAGACAGCACCATCGTGGCCAAAATTGAGCCAAAAGCAACGGTGACAACAAAGTCAAAGGCATTCCATTTCGAAAGAGTGCGCTTGCCCGACAGTCTGAGCAGCACCACTACCGAGAAGTAGGACAGAGCGCCAGCAACCAGAGTGGACAGTAACACAGATATATTCTCAGGCACGGTCGGTTTCCCCGTAGGTTTTCTCAGCTAGCGCATCGCTTCAATTGGCTCTCACGTTATGAGTTTAGGGGCTTACCTAAAACGGCGACTCTATCCTGTGGTGTAAACAAACAGCCCAATCGACAGAAGGCGAACCTTGACCGCTTCGGTAGGCTTTAGGCAGAAGCAAGCCAAAGAGTCCATGCAATTACTATCTCAATCAGAATTTAAACAGCTGAGTCAGTCTGCGAGCGACTGCTCAGTTTCTATTTATATGCCGACCCATGTGGCTGGCCCAGAGGTTCAGCAAGACCCCATTCGCCTCAAGAATTTGCTCTCTGAGGCAAATGACAAACTGCTGCAGCTGGGCCTGGACCAGCAGCGGGTAGAGCAGGTGCTCAAGCCTGGTTTTGCCCTGCTAGAAAATGACCGTTTTTGGCGGTATCAAAGTCAGGGGCTGGCTCTGTTCTTTACCCCCGATCGCCTGCGGGTGTACCGGCTGCCCCTAGAGTTTGAGTCGCTGGTGGTGGTGGGCGATCGCTTTCACCTCAAGCCGCTGCTGCCGCTGTTTTTTGGCGATCGCTACTTCTACCTGCTGGCTCTGAGCCAAAATCAGGTGCGATTTTTCCAGGCCACCCGCTACCGCATCAGCGAAATTTCCCTCAGCGACACGCCCACCAGCCTGGCGGAAGCGCTCAAGTACGACGATCCCGAAGAGCAGTTGCAGTACCACAGCGGCGGCGGGCAGGGCAGCGCCCCTACCTACCACGGCCAGGGGGGCGGCAGTGACGACGAAAACTTCAACCTGCTCCGCTTTCTGGCCAAGGTTGAAAAGGGACTTCACGCCTACCTCAAAGATGAGCATGCTCCCCTGGTGATTGCCTCGGTCGACTATCTCCAGCCCCTGTACCACCAGGTCAACAGCTACCCCCATCTGCTGGCCGAAGGCGTGTCGGGCAACCCCGACCAGGCCCAGCCCGACGACCTGCGCGCCGCCGCCTGGGAGCAGGTAGCTCCCCTGGTGGAGCAGGCTCACCAGGCCGCGCTCAGCACCTACAACAATGTCAAGGGCACGGGCAAAGCCAGCGATCGCCTGTCGCAGCTGCTGCCCGCCGCTTTTCGCGGCCAGGTCGATGTGCTGTTTACCCAGGCCAACGCCCACTGCTGGGGCCAGTTTGACCCAGACTCTGGGCAGGTAGACCACCATGCCCAGCCCCAGCCCGACGACCAGGATCTCCTCGATCTGGCGGCGGTGCAGACGTTTTTGCAGGGGGGCGACGTGTATCTGCTCGCTGCCGAGGCCATGCCCACCCAGGCTCCAGCGGCGGCGGTCTACCGCTACGGCATTCCTGCCGGGGTGTAGAGGGTTTTAGCCAGCGATCGCCAGGGGTCGCCAGGCCGCTTTTCAGCTCCGCTTACCGTGTTGTGATTGGGTTTAGCGCTATGGGTTGGTACGACGCCATCGACTTTCAGCATTGTGAAGACAGTCCCGCTACGGAACCGGACGCCATGAGCCGCATGGGGCCGGGGCTGACCGATACCTACGATCGCGCCCGACGGGAAGACGCCAGCGTGCGCGATACCCCCCTGGCGCCGGCCTGCATGGGGCTGGAGGGGGAGTACGACCCCTGCGGCCTGGCCAAGCGGGTGGCCCAGGCCCTCGACCAGCAGCCACATCTGGCGGGCGTTGCGCCGCTCTCGCTGGTGCAAAAAGGCACCACGATTGTCTTTGCCGGACAGGTGCGCGATCGCTACACCCTGGACACCATCGTCGCCACCGCCAGCCGGGTAGACGGCACCCACGCGGTGGATGTCAGCCAGGTGGCGTTCTCCCCAGCCCAAGCGCGCTCTGCGGCGTCCTAGGGACGCAGGAAAACCTGGGCCATAGTCGAATGGCACTGACATAAGAGAGCAGAAAAGGCTTCAAGCGCTTGATCTGTAAAGATCGAAGCGTCGAAACCCAAAACCATGTCTCTATGATGCCGAATCGTGCGGATGTCCTCAAGGAGAAATACCAAAACAGTATCGGTCTACCCTTTGCCAAGGTTCTACCGGAAGCCGAAGTCCAGGCTGTAGTGGACGAACAAGGCATCGCCTATCGCCAAGTGCTCTACACCCCAATGGTAGTGCTGTGGAGTTGGATCTCCCAAGTTCTTGATGTCGATGGCAGTCTCAGCCATGCGGTCAAGCGGGTGGTGGCCTGGATGAGCCTGGCGGGCTTAGAGCCGCCGTCAGCCGATACCGGGGGGTACAGTAAAGCGCGTAAGCGCCTGAGCGAGTCCATTTTCCCACCCCTACTAAAGCGAGTGACGAGGGCGTTACAACGGAAAGTATCCCCGGAACAACGGTGGTGTGGTCGCCGAGTCAAGGCCTTTGATGCCACGACGGTCTTGATGAGTGATACCAAGGCCAATCAAGCGGCGTATCCCCAACACAGCAATCAGAAGACGGGCTGTGGCTTTCCGCTGTTGAAGCTTCAGGTGTGGTTTTGCGTGACTACGGGAGCGGTCTTGGAGGTAGCGATGGCTCCTTTTCGGGTGAGTGAGTGGCGCTTAGCCCGCCAACTTTACCAGACCCTGCGCCCAGAGGATGTGGTGGTGGCCGATTCGGCCTATGGCACCTATGTGGATCTGGCCTGGGTCGCGCTGACGGGAGCCGATGCCGTTTTTCGCAAGCACCATCAGCGCCGCTGCGATTTCAGGCGTGGCAAAAAGCTTGGGATTGGCGACCACATTGTCCGGTGGCAACGCCCCAAGCAATGCCCCGACGCCCTCTCGCCTGAGGAGTTTGAAGCCTTACCCGAGTCGATTGAGGTACGCGAAGTCTTTCTCTCCATTCAGACGCCTGGGTTTCGACCGACCAACATCGTAGTGGTGACCACCCTGATGGACGCCAAGCGGTATCGCAAAGCTAAATTGGCCGAACTCTATCACCTCCGCTGGCAGGCCACCGAAGTCAATCTCAGGCATCTCAAGACCACCTTAGCTATGGAGATGATTGCCGCCAAAACGCCCGCTATGGTGACCAAAAGCATTTGGGTTCATCTGTTGACCTACAATCTGCTGCGAACCCTCATGTGGGAGGCGACTGCCGACTCTGAGGTCGACGCGTTACGGCTCTCCCTTCAGGGCACTCGGCAACAATTTAATCACTTCCGACCCGAGTTTCTCCATCTCGCTCCATCCCAGCAACAGCGAGGCTACCAGGCCTTGTTAAGCGCTGTGCAAGAGCTGATTGTTCCCTTTCGCCCCAACCGTTCAGAACCCCGAGTCGTCAAACGTCGTCCCAAACCGTTCCCGAGAATGCAGGAACCCCGCTCAGTCCTGAAAGCTAAGCTGGTAGCTTGATAGGGCTTACGTCAGTGACATTCGGCCATAGTCTCTTATTTCGCGTTAACCGCGTTTGCAAATCACCGCGATCGGCCCGCCGCCCGGTGGCCCCTGGTGCTCGCTGCCGCCCGACACGTAGACCATGGGATTTTGCACCGTGGCGGCAATCACCGCGCCGACCACGGCGCGGGCCATGCGGGTGTGGCTAATGTCGGAGTCGTCGAGCATGGTGTGGCGGTGGCCCAGCACCCGGCCCGTGGGGTCGGCCTCGGCCTTGGCAAAGATGTTGACAATGCGATCGCCGCCGCCCGCCCCCTGGGCGCTGGCGATCGCCCGGTGAATCGCCCCCGCATCCAGGGCGTGGGCCATGACGCTGTGGCCAATGCAGCAGTCGCTGTGGGACTCGGCGGCGTTGCCCAGCACCAGAATTTCGCAGTTTCGCAGCTCCACCCCGGCGGAGGTTGAGGCCACGGTGGAGTAGAGGTCGTAATTGGCGCAAATATCTTCAGCCCTCAGCTCTGCGGGCTGAATTTCTCCCAGGGCCAGGGCCACCCCAAGGGCCGAGGCCCCGCGCGAGTAAGCCATCGATTTGTAGCTGTCCTGGGTAATTGCCCCCCTCCCCTGGCGGGAGGCGGTGATCAGCGGGCATTTGATCTGCACAAAGTGGACATCTTCACAAGCCAGGCCAGCGGCGGCGATCGCCCCTTTTACCCCCTCGGCCACCACCTGCACCATGGTCAGGGTGCCAATTTCCTCCACGGCAAAGTCGCGGGTGTGGCACACCCCCAGGGCCAGCCCCGGCTGGGTCGGCCCGGTTAAGCCCTCGCTCTGGCGGGTAAACACTGTCATGTGGGGGCTGAGCACCCCCTCGGTACCGCCGGACATGACAAACACAATCTGCTCAGTGGCGGCATCGCCAATCAGAGGCCGCAGGTAGGCCTGGAGCGTGGCCACGGCAAACCCCCGCGTAAAGTCGTTGACGCAGCCGTTGCCCTCGGTTTTGCCCAAAATGGCAACAATTGTTTTGGGGTCGAGCCGCCCGGTTTCGATCAGGTTTATTAGACCGCTGAGGTCGTCGGGGCCGCTCTGGGCCAGGGGAAAGACCTCTACTTTCATAGCCCGCCTTCCTCAAACCCCAGCGATTGCAGCGCCTGCTCCACTTTGGCCTGGTGGCTGACCTGCCAATCGGCCAGAGACTGGGCTTCGTCGCGATCGCTGCGCTGCTTGGCCATCTCCCACAGCGCCTCCTGGTCGGCGGCGGGAATCACCGCGATGCCCTCCTCATCGGCCACCACCATATCGCCGGGGTAGACATTCACGCCACCGCAGGTGATTGGCTGGTTCAGCGTGCCCAGCTGCTGTTTGCGCCCCGGCACCGGCACCAGCCCCCGAGCGAACACCGGAAACTGCGCCGCCCGCACTTCGGCAATGTCGCGAATTGCGCCATCGACCACAAACCCGGCAATGCCCCGCTGCTGGGCGATCGCGCACACATTGCCACCCGCCATGGCGTAGTCCACATCCCCCGCCTGCACCACAATTACCGCCCCCGGCGCGGCCCGGTAAATGGCGGCGTGGAGCATCAGGTTGTCGCCGGGGGGACAGCTGACGGTGTAGGCCGCCCCAGCGATGCGGGGCATGGGCGACCACAGAGCGCGCAGGCCCAGATCCATAAACTGGCTGCGGGCCAGTTGGGCATCGGCGTAGGCGGTGGGGGAAACGGCGGCAAATTCGGCAGAGTCTGGCACGTTGGGTTCACTTCGCTCTGAGACGGCAGGCGGGCTTGGGCAGAATACTGACAAATCCTACTCGATGCAAGCATCCGCAGCGGTTCAAAAACAAAATTTCCCCATGAGACCAAAAGTTCGCGCCGCCCACCCGCGCCACAGTGACCTAAAGGTATCGCCCAGCGCCTCGAAAGTGGGCAAAAACATTTCCGGCGCGGCTGACTTAAGAGATGACCCTGCCAAAGACTGAAACATCGTCGAACGCAAGGTAGCAAATACCCTGGTTGACTGACAAAACCCTTGAAACCCTTAGCCTGCCGTAGGTTGGGTGAAGCGCCAGCGTAGCCCAACAAAACCGTTACTGGTGTTGGGTTTTCCCCGCTGGAGACGCTGCGCGAACGCTTCGCTCAACACCAACCTACATCAGAACTATTGTCAGTCAATCAGGTCTGAACCAGACTGGCTACAGCTATAGCTCAGATGACTCAGATACCCGGTTAATCTGGCAGGATGGAGGTAGTGCAAATCAGTCCTTCGATGCGCTTGACGGCTTAGACGGTGCCAGAAACCGATTTATTGACGGGGGAACCGCTGCGGGTGCGGCTTGGGGTGCAGCTTCAGGTCTGCCACTGGGCGGGGGCGGCCCCGGCGGTGGTGTTTCTCCACGGCGGTCTGGGCAATCGATTTAATCTCAGGTCGCAGTACGAGTTTGCGGTGGGGCAGGGGTGGGGCGCGATCGCCTACGACCTAGCGGGCCACGGCGCCTCCAGCCCCTATCGCCGCTACTCAATTGGGCGGCATGGCCGCGACCTGACCCGGCTGCTGCGCCATTTTCAAATCCATCGCCCGATTCTCTTTGCCCACAGCTACGGCGTGCCCATCGCCCTGGAATGGTGCCAGCGCCACCCTGTGACCGGGCTGGTGCTGGTGGCGGGCGGCACCCACGACCTCGACCCCTGGTGGGAGGTTCCCCTGATGCAGAGCCTGGCCTGGGGCGGCCGCCACCTGTTTCGGCTGCCCTGGGCGCAGCGCCTTGCCGCCCAGGCCTCCAGCGAGCACACCCACCCCACCATCGATCGCTTTGTGGTCGAAAGCCCGGTTCCCGTGCACGCCCACCCCTACGACGCCCTGAAAATCTTTTGGGGCTACAACTTTTTTGCCCGCCGCGATCGCCCCTGGCATTTAAACTACCCGGCCCTGGTGGTCAGCGGTGGTCAGGACCCCATGTTTACCTGCGCCATGGGAGAGTCGCTGGCCCAGCATTTTTCGCCGGGCCGCCATCTGCACCTGCCCCAGGCCGGGCATTTGGTCATGGCCGAATATCCCCAGGCGATCAATGCCGCCCTGGCTGAATTTCGCCAGGCGGCGATCGCGGCCTCCGCAGACTGATCGGGCGAAGGGTTTCGACCCGCCTCAGCCGGGGGACCGGGGGGCAGCCAAAAGGTCTTGGGCCTGCCGAATTAAGCCCGGATTTCCCACTTGCTCAGCCAGGTCCAGGCCTTTGGTCAGATAGTCCTGGGCCAGGGGCGCGGCGCCCTGCCGCTGGGCCACCCGACCGGCATTGACGTAGGCCTGGGCCTGGGCAAAGCGATTGAACCCCGCCGCCAGGGCGGCGATCTGCTGCTGGTAGTAGTCGAGGGCCATAGCCAAATCGCGGCCTGCCTCGGCCCGGTTGCCCAGCTCGCCGTAGACCAGCCCCAGGAAGGCCGCCGTTTGCTGAATCGAGCTGGAGTCGCCGCCGCCCTCGTAGGTGGCCAGGGCAGGCTCTAGCAGGGCGGCGGCGGCGATCAGGTTTCCCTGGTTGTAGAGCAGGGCGGCCCGCTGCCGCTGCAAGTCGGCCTGCTGGGGGGTCGCCTGGGCCAGCGCGGCGGCGGTCGCAGGCCCGGCCAGGGCCAGGCTGACCAGGGGCAGCCCCAGGGCGATCGCCCCTCCAATCAAGCGGTTTTTCACAATAAGTAACCCTCTCCATTAATTAAGGTCTATTTATGTCTAAATGCTAACTTAGCAGCATTTTTGTAAATTAGAACACAGACAGAATTGCCACAGCATTGCGGCAGAACTGACACACACCACTCCTACAGTAAAACCATTGAACGAAAGGGATATTTCTCCTATGAAAACTCAAAAGTCTGCTGTTAAACGGTACTTGTTGGGCGGTCTCACCGCCGCCACATTACTGATACCTGTCGTCGGTTTGGCCAGCTCTGCCCAGGCCTCCATGGGCAGCCACGGTGTGCGGGGAGAAATGCCCGCTAGAGAAGCCCAAACGCCGGGTGAAAAGCCTCAAAACACCGGCATTTATCCCGTCAGCCAGTCGGTTCAAACCAAGCCTCAGCACCTCTCTGTGGCCGAGTGGGCGATCAACCCTCTGAACCCCAACAGACCGCTCAACAGCGGTAGCCACCACTAACCTCGTTGTAGGAAGACGCCATCCAATACAAACTGCGGTGGGTTACGCGATCGCTGACCCACCCCAAATTTGATTGGTCACCTACTCGCAATGTTTACCTATCGCTAAAACCACAGTAGATCGCTCTGAAAATGAGCGATCTATTTTTGTAGTCAGAATATCTTAACTGCCCAAGCCTGAGCTTAAAATTATCCCAGGCGGTTAAATAATTTTAATGGTAGCCATAGGCCCTTAGGTTAAATTCTCCAGAGCCGTTCGGACGGTTGAACGCTTTGAGGGAAATGCCTTAACCAGACCGGCTACAGCAATATAGCGATGGCTGCTGCGCCCAGAACAGGGGCCACGGCCACTGACCAAGGCTGGGGCAAGCCCTGACGATAGACTGCGCCGAAGGTGGAAACGGTAATTTTGGCCGAGCCAGTTTCCCCAAACAAACTGCTGGGGGTGAGTTTAGCGCCATCGCCGCCAGCGGGGAAAGGCCGGGCAAGGGGCGATCGCGCTCCTCCAGGGAGCAGTTGGGCAGCAGTTGCTCAACGTTAAGCTCGGCCCCAGCGGCGGCCAGCACCGTAAGCCCGCCCAGCCAACTGGGTGCCAATAGCTTTACCGGCGATCTAGTCCCCCGTATTTAAAAGGATGTTTGAAAAGTCCTAAATTTATCTTTCAATTATGCAATGCCAGACTTGCAAAATTACCCGGTTAAGTCAACCCAAAATCGGTAACTTATTTGTGAACGACTTCTAATACCAAATTCTGATCAGCTACCCCCGATTCCCTAGTGGTGCATTGCGGCTAATCAAAGCCATCAGGGCGCTGCCAGGTGAGGGTGTAGCCGCGAATGCACCCTACGGTTCTACCTTTTTGGAATCGGGATTATGGGATTCGGATTTGGTATAAGGAGTTGGAATCTGCTGAGTAGGGCAGTTTCAGCAATCGCCCAACAATAAATATTAAGCATGAGCGCCTCCGCGATTAAAAAGCCCGATGATTTGTAGGTGCGAGGTTCGGTACTTTGCCTAGCATTTCAGGCTCCCAGGCGAAGCCACGAACACTGACAACGATTCGCTTCCCGCACTTCAAGGGGGCCTAGCAATGGTTTCCACCCACAGCCCGATCTGGACCCTGCCGATTGAGGCGGTCTATCCCGCTTTGGCACAAACCCTCAGAGTCTAGAGGCGTTTGAAGCCCGGGAGCGTTTCCAGCGATTTGGGGCAAACGAGCTGCCCGAACCACCCCGGCGGCCCCTGTGGCTACGCTTTACCGATCAGCTCACCCACTTTATGGCCCTGCTGCTGTGGGTAGCGGGCATTTTGGCCTTCATCTCCCACACGGCAGCCCTGGGCTGGGCGATTTGGGCGGTGATCTGGATCAACGCAGTCTTTAGCTTCTGGCAAGAGTTTCGGGCCGAGCAGGCGCTGGCGGCGTTGAAGAATGTACTGCCGAGCCAGGTGCAGGTCTATCGAGACGGCACATTGACGCAGATTCCGGCGCGGGAGCTGGTGCGGGGAGATGTGGTGCAGCTGGAGGAGGGCGATCGCGTCTCCGCCGATGCCCGTTTAGTTAGCGCAGAGAGCTTGTACCTGGATGTGTCCGTACTGACGGGAGAATCTTTGCCCGTCGCCCGTACCCCCCACCCGGTGCGCCAGCGGGAAGCTCTGTCCGTGCGGGGCGGCAAGCCGTTGGTGCGCCCAGGTGAAACCCCCCAGCACGAGAAAGTAAACCCGGCGGAGATCAGCAATCTGGTACTGGCTGGAGAAACAGTAGCTTCGGGTCGAGGAACGGCCGTGGTCTATGCCACGGGTACCCATACGGAATTTGGCCAGGTGGCCCACCTCACCACCGAGGTGAAGCGGGAGCCCAGCACCTTAGAGGTGCAGGTCAGCCATATTGTCCGGGTGATTACGGCGATCGCCCTGACCATGGGAGTCCTGATTTTTGCGCTGACGTCTCTGCTGGTGGGCATGGAGGTCAAAGAGAGCTTCATTTTTGCGATCGGCATCATCGTCGCCCTGGTGCCCGAAGGGCTGCTGCCCACGGTGCCGCTCTCGCTGGCGATCGGCGTCAAGCGCATGGTGCGGCACAATGCCCTGGTGCGGCGGCTCTCAGCGGTGGAAACCCTGAGCGCCGTCAACGTGATTTGCACCGACAAAACCGGCACCCTGACCAAAAACGAAATGACGGTGCGCTATCTCTGGCTGCCGCCAGTGGCGGGCGACCTGCACCTCTGGCTGCACGGCAATTGTCTCCAGGTCTAGGTGAATAGCCAGATTGGTGGCCAGAACCAGCCCGTTGAGGGCGCTGGCCAGACCACCTCGGGTGAGGTCGCGCAGACAGTGGACGGGAACCCGATGGCACAGGTCGAGCGCAGCGATCGCCAGCGGGGCCGAATCGCTCTCGATGGTGGTCTCAAACGCGAACCCCTCTCGGGCCGACAATATCGCGATGCCGTGACGGCCCACATCGCCGCTGAGCAGCACCACATCTCCCGGCTGCATGGCCCTGGGGCCGATGACGCTATCCTGCTCGCGGGTGCCCAGGCCCGGCTCATGCTCCTCCTGAAGCATGGCCTCAACGTCTAAACCGGCTGTTTCTACCATCTGCCGTACGGCGTCGTAAAGCCCCAGGTTTAGCAGGTTGTTGCCCAGCTGCGGCCCCGGCAAAAATTCGGCGGAGAGGTAGCAAACAATCTTAGTCTCCTTCTGCTTTAAGTAGGTTTCCAGGGTGTTAATCCAGCAGTGCAACAGGCGATCGCGCACGGTGTAGGCCAGCGCCAGATACAGATCTTGCTGGGTAGCAATTTCAGGGAAAACTCCCTGGATAAAAAATAAGTTATCCAGCCAGTCTCGCTCCAGGGTGGAAAGACTAAGGCCAGTGCGCACATCTTCTACCCTGCCATCATCGGCAGCAAAATTGAGTCGACTGGCCAGATTAAAACCCATCGCACCCCTGGTTGAATATTGCGGTCATTGACGGCTTACTAAATCGGTTGAAACAGTGCGATCGCTCGCATAGTTGAGGTTGTGCTTCCTTAGAAGGCACAAAAAGAGGGCCACAGAGGTTAGGCGGGCTCCATGCCAGGGCAGATGGGGGCGCAGCGCCGCTTGAATTCGGGTAATCTCGCGCATGGGGGGGGTGATGCCAGGGGTATAGACCCAGGCAAAATTCCCACCCTTACGGTCTGAAGCCGCTAGAATTGCTCTGGCCCGCCTGCACAAGCGGCGGGCGGCACCCTACTTGTTAGAGCACTATGGCTACGCTTTCCCCGCCCCGATTTCAGCTTCGATCCCTGGGCAACCGGCGATCGCGGCAGCTGTGGGGGGTAATGGTAGGGGTTGCGATCGCGCTCAGCCTCTGGCTAGTAGAACCCGCCCCCGCCGCCCAAAACCCGGTCATTCAGGTGGGCATTGTGCAGCGCTTTGGCGAAAACATTCAGGACCGCATCACCCTCGAAGCGCTGCCCGGAGAACCGCTGACCCTCAGTTTTGACACCCAGGGCCAACCCCAGACCGTTACCACCAGCCGCGTGGTGCTGGGCCTGGTGCCGGAGCCTCTGCCCGAGGCCACCCTGGCCGAACGTGTGGTGCTGAGCAACCAGCGCAGCTTTGAAACCGCCGAGTACAGCGCCCAGCAGTGGCGGCAGCGGGGCATTGAGGCCGAAATTGCCCAGCCCGACAGTTGGGAGGTGTGGGCCAAGCGCTCCACCTACGACTCTCCCCTGGTGCGCCGCCTGCTGGTCAAGACCTTGCAGGCCCAGGGCTTTAGTGAGGTCGTTCTCGACAGCCGGGTGGTGGGCCAAGTACCCAAGCTCTACTTTGAGGCCAACGGCTACCGCTACCAGCGCGACAGCCTCGACATTCGCGCCAGCGGCGGGCGAGTAAAGGTAACGCAGCCCGGCGACCCGCCCGTCACCCGCGTCTACGGCGGCACCCTGCGGGCCCAGCCCAACACCTACGGCACCTACACCCTGGTCAACAGCGTGCCAATCGAAACCTACCTGCGCGGCGTGGTGCCCCACGAAATTGGCCCCAGCGCCCCGGTGCCCGCCATTCAGGCCCAGACGGTGCTGGCCCGCACCTATGCCCTGCGCAACCTGCGCCGCTTTGCGATCGATGACTACCAGCTCTGCGCCGATACCCAGTGCCAGGTTTACCGGGGCCTCAGCGACACGGTGCCGGTGGCCGACCAGGCGATCGCCGCCACCCAGGGCCAGGTGCTCACCTACAATAACGAACTGGTCGATGCCCTCTATTCCTCTACCACGGGCGGGGTCACCGCCGCCTTTAGTGACGTGTGGGATGGCCCCGATCGCCCCTACCTCAAACCCGTAGTCGATTCGGTCTACGGCCTGTGGGATATCAACCAGTACCCGCTTAGCTCCGAGGAGAGCATCCGGCGATTCATCGCTATCGACAAGGGCTTTAACGAAGACACCTGGCGGCTGTTTCGCTGGAACAACGAAGGCACCCTGGCCGAGATTGCGCAGGATCTCAAAGGCTATCTGAGCAAGCGCCAGCATCCGATGGCGGGGCTGACTGAGGTGCGATCGCTCCGGGTGAGCGATCGGGCCAACTCGGGCCGGGTGCAGGCGATCGACATCGACACCGACCTGGGCGTGGTGCAGCTCAAAAAAGACGAAATTGTGCGCGTGCTCACCCCCCCCCGCAGCCTGCTGTTCTACCTGGAGCCTATGTATCAGGCCCCTGCGGCCCCCGCCGCCACGGGTGAATCGACTCCTGCCGCTGGTGAAGCTCCCCCACCAACAGCAGCACAGCTCACGGGCTATCGCTTTGTGGGCGGCGGCTGGGGCCACGGGGTGGGCCTGAGCCAAACCGGGTCGTACCGGCTGGGCGATTTGGGCTGGGGCTACCCGCGCATTCTCCAGTTTTACTACCCCGGCACAACGTTGCAGCCGATTGGCGAGAACCTGACCTTTTGGCGAGAACCCGCCGATGGATGATGGGCAAGATCCGGCTCGTACTTGATTCAGTAACCAGTTCTCCGCGGAAAAGGCCGCTTTCTTAGCTTTACCCACCGAGATGCATGTAAGCCTCTGGGGGTGACAGAGCTGGGCGCTGGGAGTTAACGGCAGCCCTCGTGCCCGTCAGCAACTTTTTTCGGCAGCGGTTGAAGCGGTTGCAGCAGTTTGACCTGAAAAGCTTGGTTATCCATCTGCTCCAAAAAGCGAAGCAGCAAGCAGACTTCAGGCATCACGGGATGAGCCTGAATACGTTAAAGTCCCTCGCCCGCTCGTCGACACCTAGGCGGAGGTACTCTGTCATGCCGCTTGATTGGATAAAGTCGAAATCCGACGATATAGCCATGGTCACGTTGGTTAGGACGCCTAGAAACCCTATGAACATTCAAACATTCATAGGAGACCTGTCTTAACCAGACTGGCTACAGCTAGCGGGTATCTGCTGCGATCGGGACTCCTGCTCTGGCGCGTCATATCTCTTCTCAAAAGCAAGAGCCAGTCAAAAGCAGTAAAGCAGTGCTCTCTTCAGCAAGCCGTAGCCCTGTTTACTCCACCACGAAATCCTGATAGTATCTTGCTTAACCTAACGTTAAACCTTATTTAACCAAATACGGTTCCTCCACAGTCTGGATTCAGTTGACGAGACGATCCAGGCAGATTCCCGTGGGGATAGGTGGGATACCGCAATCAAAAGGATGGCCAGCCTGACAGTATTTTTGCAGTTTTTTCGGGTGGGTAATATGCACTTTTATATACATTCTAAAAAAATATTTCAGTTTATTGGAATAGCTGTTTTGACCCTAACTGGCTTAGGGGCATGGAATTACTTTGTAGGGCAGTCAGTTGGTGATTTCTTTCTAAAAGAATCCCTGATGAGGCTTACCGACCTGGACGATGAAACCAGCTTTTCAACCTGGTTTTCAACTCTTTTATTGCTTTTTTGCGCGTTTTTAATGATGATTATTGCCCTGGTGAAAAGATCTCTCAAGGAAGGCTATGTCAGCCACTGGTGGGGACTTTCGACCATTTTTTTGCTGCTTTCGATTGATGAGGCTAGCCAAATTCACGAAATTGCCAGTGGTTTAAGCGGCGTTTTGGGGATGGCTGAGCAGGAAGGTCGTATTCTCTGGGTAGTTCCTTACATCCTTTTTGTCTTGGCGGTGGCAGGCATTTATGCCAAGTTTCTATGGAGTTTGCCGGGGCACATTCGCAATTTGTTTTGTCTTGCGGGCGCTATCTACGTTGGAGGGGCAATCGGTTTAGAAATGCTGGGCTTCTTCTTGCCCAGCGATGTATATCTCTTCATCCTAATCGAAGAGTTTATGGAAATGGCGGGCATTGCAATTCTGGCTTACGCTTTGCTGATTTATCTCAATGGGTATATCACCGATATTCAGGTTCACTTGCGCCAGTAGTGGCTGTTAGAGCTGCAGCCAGCCCGGTTAAGACATTTCTCTTCAAAACTTTCGAATGTCTCTGGATGCCCTAACCTAAGCAACTATGGCTATATCCTGATTGACTGACAAAAGTTCTGATGTAGGTTGGTGTTGAGCGCAGCGTTCGCGTAGCGTCTCCAGGGGGAAAACCCCAACTCCAATAGCGGTTTTGTTGGGTTACGCTGACGCTAACCCAACCTACGGCAGCCTAAGCTCTTTTTATCGTGAAGACCAAACCCGCTTACGCGAATCGACTGGCCCAGCTTACACCGGGGTTCGGTAATCAAGTTTTGTGCCCTGGTTTCTCGATTTGCTCCTCGCTTTCGCTGATAGTCTGAGGTGCTTGCGAAACATCTTCCCTACGGCGGTTGAATGGGTAATCGGAATATTCGATCGCCGGCTTTGATTATCCAGCCTGTTAAATCCTGACTGTCTGCATCCCCCATCACTGAGATAGGCCTGGTAGCCGTGGGAAGCCTCGCAGCAATTTGAGGCTCCCCACGGTGAGTTAGCGGGCAGCAAGCCCTGTTCTGAGCCGGATCACTCCAGCAGCAAGGTCTTGGTGAGTATCGCCATCCATATCTCGACTCCGCTCGACGGTACGGGCATAGGCTCTGACCAGTCGTTGGGCTCAGCGTAGCCGAGGGCGTGGAGGATTTTGATGGTGCGGTCTATTCCGGCCAGGCTGCCGTAGAGCATGTGGCGCACTTTTGCGGGATTGATGGAGCGGGGCAGAGACCGGGGCATTTTGCCTTGGCCGCCAATTCCTGAGGAAAGCGGCAGGGACCCGGTCCCTTGATTGGCCTCTGGGTTGCCGTTGTCTTCTGTTTCAAGATATTCAAACATCGGTTCTGTCTCCAGGTGTGGGTTAGGAAGACAGAACGCGAAAACCCTAGCATCCGCAGTTAAAGTGCAAACTGAGGGGGCTAGGGTACGATGGACCTTAGCCTCGCAATCTGCCGGTCAGACTTGCGGGGTTAGCTGTCTGTTGGTGTCCTACCACCTTCAGACAGCGCCAAGATTTTCGAGTTCTGCGTAACCACCGCTCTGCTGAACGGCTTAACGATCGAGAATACTGGTACAAGCGCTCCCCGTCAACCGTGGAGGATGGCACGATGCTCCGGCAGATTTTTAGATAGATTAGTTCTGCCTATCTACCCTTGCGAAGGCTATTATGCAGATTATTCGCTGCCTATCTGCCTCCAAGGGATGATTATGCAGCAGAAAATCTGCATATCTACCCCATAGTGGGGATATAGGCAGATTGGATCAGTCCAATAACTTGTTCGACCGCTAGATTGTCTGTAGGGGCAATGCATTGAGAGTTGGGAGCATCCCACTTTCGCGAAAACAGTGTCAGGGGGAGAATAGAGGGGTAGCTCAGGGACGACTCACCATGACCCCCGAAGACCAAAAGCGATTGGAAGCTTGTACAGCAGAGATTGCCGAGATTTTGTACCGCAATAGCAACCGAGACAGGCTCGATAGTCTGGAAAGCATTGAGCAAACCGTGCGACAGCAGATGCTGGAGGAGGTCAGCCCTCGAGTCGCCGTTTTTTTGTCAACCAGCAAGCCTACCCGGCCCGAGGCCGGGTTCGCCGACTGAAGAGTTTGGTGGGTTTCCTCCAGATTCGTCAAAGCCAGGCAGAACAGTTAGGCGTAAAGGCTTACAGCCGTCTCAGTGGTGGCCTAGAGAAAGCCAACTTACGCTTAAGTGCTAACGAATCGTTTCAAGGTGCAGAGGATGACATCGCGGCCCTGACCGGGATGAAGGTCGGGCACTCGACCCAACAACGCCTGGTGGGGCGTCAGTCGTTCGAGTCTGCCGAGGCCAAACAAGGCGTCAGTGAGGTCAGCATTGATGGCGGCAAAGTCCGTCTGCGTGACCTGGTGGAGTCCACCAGCCCGTGGCGAGACTACAAAGCGGTGCGGGTGCAAGGGATCTACTACAACGCCTTCTTCCAGGACAATGAGAGCTTGATTGACTATCTCAGCGCTCAGCGATTGCTCTCCCCGCTGGTCTGTCTGGGCGATGGTCACGCTGGGGTGTGGAATTTGTTTAGTCAACTCACCACCGTTGAGACCCGTTGGGAAATCCTCGATTGGTATCACCTCAAAGAAAACCTCTACAAAGTCGGTGGGTCGCTCAAGCGCTTAGCGGCGGCGGAAACGCTGTTATGGCAAGGTGAGGTGGCGTCTGCCCAGGCCCTCTTTGCGGACTGTCGGCGCAAGCAAGCCCGCAACTTTGAAGCTTATCTGAGCACCCATCGGGCTCGCATCGTGAATTATGGAGCCTATCAGAGTGAGCAACTCTGCTCCATTGGTTCAGGAGCCGTTGAGTCGGCTGTCAAACAGATTGGGCGACGTCTCCAAATCTCGGGTGCCCGCTGGAATACGGCCTCCGTCAATGCAATGTTGAGTCTGCGCTGTGCCTACCTCAATGGTCAACTCGCAAGTTGACTATTTTGTCGAAAGTGGGATGCTCCCGATGTGAGTTGCCGCTGATGGCGAACGTTATGCATATAAGGGATTAAGAAATGGCAAGTGAATTGAATCCTGAACAAATCAAAAAGCTTATCGATTATGCAAATAGCTTTGACGCTGAGAGGAACAAACGCTGGGTAAATGCCTCTCATAAACTAGAAAGTTTTGGCCAATTTATAGTCGTGACTGTACAAGGCTTGGGTAAGCTAGACTCAAAGCTGCTGAAAGAAGATGAATTGTTAGTTCAGCAAAACACTACCAGTAGCCCTTTCGGTGACATGAGTGACCATATAACAATGTCCTATTTATGGATCTTAGGTGCTTATGAAATTATTCGTTCCTTAGACCAACGAGCCAGAAAAGAGTCTGATTTTCTACCCGATAAAAAAGAAAGCTTACAACAATTAAAATGGCGATTTGAAAGGTTAAGAATACCACTGGCAAAATTTGAAGCTGCGAGAAAACATTCTGAAACAGATAGCCATATAGCTTATCCAGGAATCAATACTGAGCTAGGAATTGCATGGCAAGTATCTCAAGACACATGGATGACTCGGCGAGAGTTATCTGACTCAATGTTAGAGCTATTCGAGAGCATCAATGCATAACAAGGCGCTGCTGTCGGACAATTTTTTCGCTGCGCTCCAAAATTGCCGCAGAGCGCGACGTTAAACAGCGACACATTCTGCCCTCATTTGGCTAAACAATCCCCGGTACTGGACTGTTGACGGGTGATGAGCCTCTAGAAGCCTTGCCGGACATACGTTCTAGGCTATTTGCGGCAAATCAGCTACAAACCTTGCAGGATGAGCCTTTTAGGCGTTCATCACCTCTTTAGAGACCAGTGCCCAATCCCCCAACGCACGCTCGCCCTTCGGAGCGCAACCATAGCGTCGAATCATCGCTAACTTGCAGCATCCTATCCATCAAACCTGCGGTTTAGATTAGCGCCACGGCCTTGGCCAAAAACTCAGGCTGCATCCAGCGATCAAGGTTGATTTGGCCCAGGTGCTCTTGCCCGGAGATTTGACCCAGCTGCTGAATATGGGCCTGGAGCCAGTCAGTGCGCAGCTGCGTTTCGGGCAGGTAGACCACATCGGCGCGATCGCTAGCGCTGGAGCGCAACGTTTTGGTGACAATGGCGGCATCCATATTCACCCAGCGGTTGACCAGGGTGGTGGCCATGGGCTGGGTCGCGTACCAGTACTGGGCGGCCAGCAGCGCCCGCAGGTAGGCCACCGCAATTTCGGGATATTGCTCGGCCAGGTCGGCGCGGATGACTACCCCGTGGAAGGTGGGCAGCCCGTCGAGGTTTTCGTGCAGCAGGCGGCGAAACTGGCCCCGGTGCTTGGCGATCTCGTGGAAGGGGGCAAAGTAGGCGTAGCCATCGGCGGGGCAGGTGCTGCGGCCCGATCGCTGGGGGCCAGCACTGTCGATAGAGGTGAGGGTGACAGCGTTGAGAATGTGGCGGTGGTGGAGCGATCGCATCACCATACCGTGGGCCGCCGAGCCAAAGGGCACCGCAATTACCCGCCCGGCCAGGTCGTCGATGCAGTCGAGGGTCGAGTGCTGGGGCACGATGATATCGTTGCCGGTGCCATCGAGGTTGCTGGCCACAAAGCTAATCAGCCGGGTGCCCGCCGCCGTAGCCGTGCTGTCCCCCGCCGCCGCGCTGAGCAGCAGGGGGTAATCGCCCAGCACGCCAATGTCGATTTTCTGCGCCTCTAGCCCCGCCACAATCGGTGCCCCCGAGCTGTAGTCAGACCACTGGAGGCGATACTGCACGCCGCTGTAGCGGCCCTCGCGGGGTAAGAAATGCTCTAGCAGACCCAGGCGCTGAATAATTAGCCCAGCGGTGACGGTTTGAATGGTGCGGTTTTGGGTGCTGATGGTTTCGGTTCCGCTAGCTGAGCCAGCCCGCACCAAAAAGTTGGGCGCTTGAAACCGGGGCACCGTTGGGGGAGCGGTTGTAGCCAATGGTGCATCCTGCGGCTTGGGCTGGGGCAGGCCCTTGGGAAGAATGCCCCGGGCAACCCCGGGCTGGCTCTGCACCATGGCCACAAACTGGCGAACTGGCTCCAGCCCCAGGCTGCCCCGCCCTGCGGGTTGACCCGCTAAACCCAAGGCCCGACCCAGCCGCTTGGCCATCATCAAAAACAGAGGCGTGCCCAGGGCAAATTCTTCTAGGGGAATGCGGCGCAGCAGCCCGGCCTCACACTCCATTTGAAATTCAAAATCAGAGACAAACCCCAGATAGTGACCCTGGAGCAAATAGGTGCGCATCAAACTGGCCGCATCGACGATTTCGACATGGGCAAAATCAGTTAAATGTAGCCCCAGTTCCTGCATGCGCTTTTGCAGCATGATCCGCCCCGGAACGCCGTCGGGAGGCAAGACCCAGGCCTGGTCAGTCAACTCCTTTAAACTTAGCCAGGGACGCTGGGCCAGCTGATGGCTGCTAGAGACCACCAGAGAATAGTGAACTGAGCCGATCGCGACTTCTGAAATTTCATCAAAGGCCGAAAAACTCATATCTGAGACGCCGACATCGACCTCCCCTGTCTTAATGGCTCGATACAGCGGCTCGACGGCATCAAACTGCAAGCACTTAGTCTGCACATCGGGATAAACCCGGCGATATTCGTACAGCACCGACGGCAGCCAGTTGCTCAGCACGTCGGGCATGCAGCCGATTTTTAGGGTGCTGAACTTTCCCTGCTTTATCTCTTCAATCTCGGCTACCAGGCGGCTTTCCAGATCTACCAGGTTTTGGCCTTCGTCTAGCAGATATTTGCCCACCTGGGTGAGCTCTATTCGACGGCCCAGCCGCTTAAATAGAGGAGTTTCGAGGCTGCACTCAAGGCATTTGATCTTGGCGCTTACCGCTGGCTGGGTCAAATTCAGGGTGTCAGCGGCTTCGGTAAAACTCAGGCAGCGGGCCACTTCTAGAAATACTTTTAGCTGGTAAATTTCCATACTGCTTTACTCGCCTAAGTTGTTTTTAGAAATAGCTTATGGCCTGCGATCGCGCCCCATTCAGCATACCATCTTCTATTTTTTAGCAATAATCAATGGCTATTTCAAGACAGGCCAAAAAGCCGTTTAGCACATCTATCCAAGCCACCAATTAAATCTCATCTACTTTTTTTATGAGTGTATAGAAGGCTGTGATGGGTAAACCGTAGTCGTTGCTACAAACCGCATTGATTGACCTTGGGAGTCTCCCTTAGACTACGTATCAAAGGCTCAAAAGCCAAGGGTTAGTTGTCATTTTTAAGCATTAGCTAACCGCGATAATTTGATTTCACTGCCGTTTAAACCAAGGACGTGGTTGCGTGAACATTCAGTATCTTAAAACTGATTTTCTAGTTGTCGGCGGTGGCACCGCAGGCACTATGGCAGGCATTAAGGCAAAGCAGGCCAGCCCCGAGAGCGATGTGCTGATTTTAGAGAAGGCCAATATTCGCCGTAGTGGGGCGATCGCCATGGGCATGGATGGGGTCAACACCGCAGTCATCCCCGGCAACTCCACCCCCGAGCAGTACGTGCGCGAAATCACCATTGCCAACGACGGCATTGTCAACCAAAAAGCCGTCTACGAAACCGGGCGGCTCGGCTTCAGCGTCATTCAAGAGCTGGAGAGCTGGGGGGTTAAGTTTCAAAAGGACCACGAGGGCAACTACGACCTCAAGCAGGTGCATCGGGTCGGCAAATACGTGCTGCCCATGCCCGAGGGCAAAGACCTGAAGAAAATTCTCGCCCGCCAGGTCAAGCGCCATAAGGTCAACGTCACCAACCGGGTAATGGCCACCCGCGTCATGGTGCAAAACGGTCGCGTCACCGGGGCGGTAGGTCTCGACGTGCGCAACGGCAATATGGTGGTGATTCAGGCCAAGGCCGTCGTGCTCTGCACCGGAGCCTGCGGTCGCCTGGGTCTGCCCGCCTCCGGCTATCTCTACGGCACCTACGAAAACCCCACTAACGCGGGCGACGGCTACTCCATGGCATACCACGCCGGGGCTGAGCTGACCAACATTGAGTGCTTCCAGATCAACCCGCTAATCAAAGACTACAACGGCCCCGCCTGCGCCTATGTAGCCAGCCCATTTGGGGCTTATACCGCCAACGCCGAGGGTCACCGCTTCATCAACTGCGACTACTGGAGCGGCCAGATGATGCTGGAGGTCTACAAAGAGCTGCACTCGGGCAAAGGCCCGGTGCACCTGAAGATGTACCACCTCGACGACGACACCATCAGCGAAATCGAAACCATTCTGTGGGATAACGAGCGCCCCAGCCGGGGCCGCTTCCACGAGGGCCGGGGCGAAAACTACCGCACCCACGGCGTCGAGATGAACATCTCTGAAATTGGCCTGTGCAGCGGCCACAGCGCCTCCGGCGTGTGGGTGAACGAGCGGGCCGAAACGACGGTACCCGGTCTGTATGCGGCGGGCGACATGGCCAGCGTGCCCCACAACTACATGATCGGCGCCTTCGTCTATGGCCGGATTGCGGGCGAAAACGCCATGGACTACCTGCGCGACCTGGAGCATGTGGAACCCGACGCCGACTTTCTCGCCGCCGAGCAGGCCCGCATTTACGCGCCCCTGAACCAGCCCGACGGCGTGCCCCACACCCAGGTTGAGTACAAACTGCGCCGCCTGGTCAACGACTACCTGCAGCCGCCCAAATCGCCCAACAACATGGATATCGGCCTGCAAAAATTCGTCGCCTACGAAGAAACTCTTGGCCTGATGGGTGCCCGCGACCCCCACGAGCTGATGCGCTGCATGGAAGTGCACTTCATCCGCGACTGCGCCGAAATGGCCGCCCGCGCCTCCCTGTTCCGCAAAGAAACCCGCTGGGGCCTCTACCACTACCGCCTCGACTATCCCGAAAAGAACAACGAGGAATGGTTCTGCCACGTCAACCTGAAGAAGGGAGACGCTGGCCACATGGAGCTGTTTAAGCGCCCAGTCGAGCCCTACATCGTCGATGTTGACCTGGTCGAGGAAGTTTACGACGTTGCTGTCCGGTAGGGAGTGATGGGTTAGGGAGGTGCAAAATTCAAAGTGCAAAGTGCAAAGTGCAAAATTGATGCTTCTTTTTGAATTTTGAATTGATCATTTTGAACTCCCCACCTATCCACTTTTTGCCTACAGATCTATTTATTCCTAAGGAAAACTATGGCCCTAACTACCCAACGTGTTGACGTACCCGTCATCGTCGATGAATCGAAATGCCTCGAAAAATGCAACGCCTGCATCGAAGTCTGCCCCCTAGACGTGCTGGTGAAGAACCCTGAGACCGGCAAAGCCTACATGAAATACGACGAGTGCTGGTTCTGCCTGCCCTGCGAGAAGGAATGCCCAACTGGGGCGATTACAGTGCAGATTCCGTTTTTGCTGAGGTAGATGGGCAGGGGAGCCAGGGGGCTAGAGAGAGAGGGGGCTTTAGTTATCTGTTTGATGCTAAGGCTTGAGCAAAAGTATAGAAGGCAAAAAACAAATTCTATTTTTTTTGCTTCCCCTCTCCCCTGCCCCCCTGCTCCCCCTCTCCCCACCTCCTCCCCCTGCCGTCATTAAGAAACTCCCAACCATGCACACTACCGATATGGATCCCGAAGTAGCCCAGTGGGTTGACATGCTGCGATCGCCCGATCTCGACAACCGTCTGGTCGCTGTCAAAACCCTGCAACACCTGGGCGACGAAGATGCGATCGAGCCGCTGATCGGGGCGCTCTACGACGAAAACCCCACGGTGCAAGAAATTGCCATCACCACCCTGTGGGAATTTGCCAACCCGGTTGCCATCAACCCGCTGATCGAGTGCCTCAGCTCGCCCCACGAGAATGTGCGCAGCGAGGCGCTATCGGCTCTCAAGGAACTGGTCTCGACCAACGACCTGATGAAGCTGCTGGATCTGCTGCAGGTGGGCAATGTCCACGCCCAGCTCAATGTGCTGGTGCTGCTGCGCAAAATCCACGATGCCCAGGCGCTGCCCTACATCATGCCGTTTTTTGAATCGGAGAACCCCGATTTGCGGGAGGCGGCGGTGATTACCCTGCGCTACCTGAACCAGGTGGTGCGCTGCGAACCGGCTCTGGCCTTGGCAAAAGATGCCAACGAGTCTGTGCGGCGGGCGACGGCGCTCACCCTGGGCCACCTAAGCGATGCTGAGGTGGTGCCGCTGCTGTGCGACCTGCTGACCAGCGACCCCGACTGGCAGGTGCGGCGCAACGCGGCCCAGTCGCTGGATATTTTGGCTGACCCGGCGGCGATCGCATCCCTAACCCAAGCCATGGATGACCCCGAGTGGCAGGTGCGCAAGTTCACCGCCCGCGCATTGCAGAAGATTCCGGATGCGCAAGCCATGCCTGCGCTAATCAAAGCCCTGGCCGACGAATACTCCGACGTGCGCCGCGATGCGGCCACCGCCCTGGGCAAACTGGCCGACACCAACGCCCTGCCCGCCCTGCAGCAGACCCTCAACGACCCCGATATGGACGTGCGGATCTTTTCCCAGCGGGCCATTGATGCGATCCAGAAGTCTCAGCCAGAAACCTCCAATGTCTAGCCATTCTTCCCCGTTTCAGCGCTCAGATGCCCCTGCTGCCGAAGCCGCACCGTCCAGCGCTGAGGAGCTCAATCGCAAGCAGGCGGTGATTGCTCTACTCAAAACCCTCAAGGAGCCGACCCTGGGCAATGACCTGGTCAGCTTGGGCATGGTGCGCAACCTGCGAGTCGTGGGGGATTATGTTTACCTGCGGCTCTACGTAGGGTGTCACCAGCTTGACCTCCAGGAGCAAGTACAGGAAATTCTGAGCCAGCTGCCCTGGTGCAAAAAGGCCTACGCTGAACTCTGTACCATTCCGGGCGTGCGCACCACCCTGGCGGTGTCGAGCGGCAAAGGCGGCGTCGGCAAATCGACTACCGCCGTGAACCTGGCGGCAGCGTTGGCCAGAACTGGAGCCAAAGTGGGCCTACTCGATGCCGACATCTATGGCCCCAACGTGCCCCAAATGCTGGGCCTGGGGCAGGCGTCGGTGCAGGTGATCGATACCCCCAAGGGGCAGCGGTTTGTGCCCCTGGAGGCCCACGGCATCAAGCTGATGTCGGTGGGGCTGCTGGCCGCGCCCGACCATCCCCTGGCCTGGCGGGGGCCGGTGATGCACAAAATCATTACCCAATTCATCCATGAGGTGGACTGGGGCGAGCTCGACTACCTGCTGATTGATCTGCCCCCCGGCACTGGCGATGCCCAGATCACCATCGTCCAGGAAAGCCCGATTTGCGGCGTGGTGATGGTGACGACGCCCCAGCAGGTGGCCATTTCCGACGTGCGCCGCAGCGTCCACATGTTTCGCCAGGTGGGGGTGCCCGTGCTGGGCCTGGTGGAAAACATGAGCTACCTGCTCTGCGGCCACTGCGGCGAACCGACGCCAATCTTTGGCAGCGGCGGCGGCGCCCAGATCGCCACCGAACTCTCGGTGCCCCTGTGGGGCCAGGTGCCCATCGACCCCCGCATCTGCGATCAGGGCGATGCCGGAGTGCCCCTGCCGATGAAACTGCCCGATGCCCCCCTGAGCCAGATCTTTGGCCAGATTGCCCTGGGGCTGAATGGGACCTTTGGGGTGGCGGTGGGGGAGCCGGTGGCGGTTGGATGAGTGGATGGGTGGACGGGTGGATGGGTGAATGATTAACCCTGATCCATCTATTCGCTCTATTCGCTTACCTGTCTACCCTCCTACCTTCCCACTCATCCACCCTCCTACCCATCCCCTTCCCCCCAACCTTTGCCGGATTCCTGCTAAACCTCACTCCTGACTTAAACCCAGTCATGGCAGGGTCCTTTTCTAATGTCCACACCGACGGAGACTATCCATGGAAACCGGGACATGGCTGCTGAGTCTGGCGGTGGTAGCGATCGCAGGGTTTACCCGAGGTTTCTCTGGCTTCGGGGCGGGGTTGATTTTGGCTCCCGCCCTCAGCCTGCTGTTTGCCCCCCAGCAGGTGGTTGCCACCGTCGTGCTGCTTGAAATTACCGCTGGGGCCGGGCTGGTGCCTGAAGCCATTCAAAAGACGCACTGGAAAGAGGTTTTGCCGCTGGCCTTGAGCGCTGTGGTAATGGTGCCTGTGGGTGCACAGTTTCTGGCTCTGCTAGAGCCCACCCTGATGCGGCGGATCATTGGCGGCCTGATTCTCGGCTTTGTGCTGCTGCTGGTGACCGGCAAAAGCCGCTACAGCAGGCCCCGTCTGGCTTTGACCTCGGGGGTGGGTGCCGTGAGCGGGTTTTTGACCGGCCTGGCGGGCATTGGCGGGCCGCCCATCGTGCTCTATCAAATGTCGGGGAGCAACCCCGCCGCCGCCAACCGGGCCAATTTTATTGTGTTTTTTGCCGTCACCCAGCTGGTTGCCCTGGGGTCGTACTGGGCCAGTGGCCTGATGTCGATCGCCGTAGGGAAGCTATTCATCAGCATCTTGCCCGCCTTTGTGGTGGGTCTGCTGCTGGGGCGGCGGTGCTTTAAGCGGGTGGATGAAGCGCTCTTTCGCCGCTTTGTGGTGGGGCTATTGCTAACGGTGGCGGCGCTGGCCCTGGGGGCCTGAAAGCTGCTCTATAAAAGGGATTCAAACAATGAAACTATCCTCTAAACCCAACCAGGGGCCTGCTCCCCTGGGCTCGGTTGCTGGCGACTGGAAAACCTGGGGCATCTCGATCTTGCCGGGGTTGCTGCTGGCGGCAATCCTGGCTGGGGTAGCCCTAGGTTTAGGGCAGTGGATTGGCCTGGATACCCTCAATCCGCTGCTAATTGCCGTCCTGCTGGGCATCGGCTGGCGGCAGTGGGGCACGGTGCCCAGCGCCTATCGCCCCGGCATCCAGTTTGCGATGAAGCGGGTGCTGCGGCTGGCGGTGATTTTGCTGGGCCTGCGGCTAAGCCTGAGCGAAGTAATGGCTGTCGGCCCCGAGGGACTGGGCATAGTGGTCATCGGCACCCTCAGCACCTTTTATCTAACCTGCTGGCTGGGGCGGTGGCTGGGGGTAAACCCGCGCCTGTCCCAGCTAATTGCGGTGGGTACATCGATCTGCGGGGCGTCGGCGATCGTCGCCACCAACCCGGTAATCGAAGGCTCTGAGGAGGATATGACCTACGCGATCGCCACCATTACCGGCTTTGGCACCCTGGCCATGCTCGTCTATCCCCTGATCGGCACCCTGCTGCAGCTCAGCCCCCAGGCCTTTGGCATCTGGTGCGGAGCCTCGGTGCACGAGGTGGCCCAGGTGGTAGCCACCGCCTTTCAGCAAGGCTCCCTCAGTGGTGAATTGGCCACCATCACCAAGCTGTCGCGGGTGCT
The DNA here is from genome assembly GCF_000309385.1 of Nodosilinea nodulosa PCC 7104. Taxonomy (GTDB): domain Bacteria; phylum Cyanobacteriota; class Cyanobacteriia; order Phormidesmidales; family Phormidesmidaceae; genus Nodosilinea; species Nodosilinea nodulosa. Next base: position 5,396,230 of record NZ_JH976537.1, on the reverse strand, counting down.
GCTGGTAGTCCCCATTATGGTTGGCCTGGGCTGGCAAACCCGGCGATCGAGAGTATCTGGGCAGCCGGTGCGCCCTTTCCCGATTCCCTGGTTTGTGCTGGGCTTTTGCCTGCTGATCGGGGTCAACAGCCTGGGGCTGATCGCCTCGCCCATTAAGGCAGCTGTTCTGAGCGGCAACCAGCTTTTGCTGTGCATATCGCTGGTGGCTATGGGGCTAGAAACCAACCTAGCCCACCTGACAACCCTGGGCCTAAAGCCCATTTACCTGGCCGGACTGTCCTGGCTGTTTCTGGCGCTGGTTAGCCTGGCGATGATTCACCTGGGCAACCTGTAGCGGTTCTCAGGCAGGGTCGGGTTTAACAGACTTCTGCAAATATTTAGGCGACTCGGTGTAGCCCTGGCGGGCATAAAATCGGTGGGCCAACTCTCGGCGGCTGTGGCAGTGCACTTCGATGCGATCGCACCCCCGCGCCTGGGCCATGGCACAGGCGGCGGCTTCGAGGGCGGCCCCCACCCCCTGGCCCCGCGCCTCGGGGGTAACGCAAAAGTAGCTAATTCGGCAGAAATCGCCCGCCAGCGCCAGCTGAGGAATAAAATTTAGCGAAATAAAGCCCAGAGCAGCGCTATTTTCCACCGCGACGAGCAGCGCGGCATCGGGGTGGGCCAGCTGGCGCGGCAGGCTAGAGGCAACGAAGTCGGCGGTAGCGGGGTAGCCAAGGTCGGTCAGCAGAGCCGCGATCGCAGCGCTGTCGGCTATCTCACCCTCTCGGATCACCATGGGCAGACTCGGCCCGGTCCCAGGCCAGCGCTAGACATCTACTTTAGGGGCCACCACGATACCTTATCGCGCGTGGCGCCGTACACCTCTTTTAACCCCTCCGGGTCGACCACCTCCACCTGGTCGCTGGCCGACTCCGAGGCTTTGTTGGTCTGAATGTAGCCCGCCTTGGTCAGCCCCTTCAGCACCTGCTCCACGGTGCGGTGGTTGAGCTGACAGGCGCGGGCAATCAGGTCAATGGGCAGGTCAAAGCAGTAGCTTTGGGCCTGGGGCTGAACCGCTAAACCGCCCAGGCTGCGCTCCTGATAGATCAGCGCCCGCAGCAGGGCCGCCACTGCCTGAGGCGGGTAGGTGCTGCAATTGAGCAGGTGGTACTGAAACTTTTCCCGCAGCTCAAACAGCAGCATGTAGCGCTGGCGAAAGGTCTCGCTTTGGTCATACAGGGCCTGCACCGTTTGCACCGGCACCTTGATCACGTCGGTGGTTTTATAGGCCTCCACCAGGCTGGGGAAAGATCGCGCCACCGAGCCAAACCCCACCGGCAGGTTGCGCATGCCAAAACAGCCGCCGGGATAGGTCATGGCAATCACCCGATCGAGGGGGGTGCTGCGCATGATCACCGGACCGCCCTCGACCACCACGTACAGGTAATCTAGCCAGTCCTGGGGGCGAAAAGCCGTATAGACAGGCCGATTCGAGTAAAGCTTTTCGGTCACCAGGGCCAGGTGGTCAAGATCTTGGAGCAGGGTTTCATCCCCAAGGCCTGCGAACAAAAAACTTGTCGTGGTCAAAGTCTCCACCGTTTTTAGCGGTAAACTCTGGCCCATTTGCCTTGCCATACTGCGCTACAGGGTCGCTACCCCGCCATTGTCGCGCGAAACCTACGCTTGCTCAACGCATCTCCGCGTTATTCTCCATGGCAGCGCCCTAGATTGGGCCTGAAATTGCGCAGGGCCGCTATCGCTGGGCGGTTTACGGGGCGAACTGGAACAGCCGACGGGTAGGTTAGGACATTTCTCAGAGGCAGCGTTCGAACGTTTGAACGTTCTCAACGTCTCTCGGTGTCCTAACTAACCTGAGTTCGGGCTAAAGAAATTCTCTGCAAAAACAGGTTTGCTATCCCCTCCTGGGAGGGGCAGGGGTGGGTTTCCCGGGGCTAGCGGTGGAATTTCACCGTATTCAGTCGAGTAATTGCTATAGCCGTTTTGACCCACCCCGCCCTCCGAGCACCCCTCCAAAGGAGGGGACGGCGTTATCCCGAACTGAGGTTAACTAACCTGACGGAGGCTATAGATAGATGCCCTAGTAGCCATCGTCGGCATCGGTGTCGAACCAGAGGTCGGCCTCTATCTCTATCAAGTCGAGCAGGGCTTCATATACGGTGCCGGCCCGACCCTCAATGGCCAGGTCAAACCAGCCGTCTTCCTGGCCGTTGGACCCCAGCAGGCCACCCAGAATGTTGATCTTGAGTCCGTAGCGGTTGATCAGGTTAGACATCACCGGGTCGGAGTGCCGTGCTTTGGGAATGCGGATCTGCACCTGGGTTTGAATTAAGCTGTCGGGCGCTTTTAGCCGCAGCGCCTCAAGCCCATAGTTGGGAGATATGGATGCCATTGTCGAGGTTACCTACTCAAGATGGTGTTTAGATTTCGAGGGAACGTGCGGGGTTAGGCTTACTACTGAAACCGATGGGCGACTAAGGCCCAGCCAACAGGGTCTGGGCTTTGCGGGCCACCCGCCGGAGCAGAAGATTCTCCCGATCCAGCCGATGGCGAGCTGAACTGGCCCGGTGCCACAGCAGACTGGGCAACGTAATCGGGCTGAGCAGCACGACCAGCATCAAAAACCCGCCCGCCGGGCCGCCTTCCCTGGGTTGAGCTTGCTCTTTTAGGAATGGGGTGATGAGGAGCAGCAGCGTTAGTAACGATGTCAAACAGTAGAGTTTTAGCAGCATGGTTTGTAGGGTTAATCAGTGATGGTCGGGGCGCAGACCGGCGCTGCGCTCTAGGCAAACCTTGAGCACCAGGGTGACTACGGCCAGGCAGGCCAGCAGCAGCGCGGCGGTGTAGGCTCCCTGGGTGTTGTACTGCACGTGGGCTTCTTCGATAAACAGGGGCAGCGTCTGGGTTTTGCCGGAAATATTGCCCGAGACCACCGCTACCGCCCCAAACTCGCCCATGGCGCGGGCATTGCAGAGAATTAGCCCGTAGAGCAGGCTCCAGCGAATGGAGGGCAGGGTGACGCGCCAGAAGGTTTGCCAGGGGGTGGCCCCCAGGGTGGCGGCGGCTTCCTCTTGCTCGGTGCCGTTTTCTTCGAGGGCGGGCAGCACCTCGCGGGCGATAAAGGGCATGGTGACAAAGATGGTGGCCATCACAATGCCGGGCAGAGCGAAAATAATCTGAACCCCCGAGGCCTCCAGCAGTGGCCCAAACCAGCCCTGTTTGCCAAACAGCAGCACCAGCATCAGGCCCGCCACCACGGGGGAGATCGAGAAGGGCAGATCGATGATGCTGATCAGCAGCGACCGGCCGGGGAAGGTTTTGTTCGCCACCGCGATCGCTGCACACAGGCCAAACACCGTATTCAGCGGCACCGTAATCACCGTGGCGATCAGCGTCAGCTCGACCGCATGCAAAAAAGCGCGATCGCTAAAGGTCGCCACCAGGCCCGGCAGGCCCCCCTGCATCGCCTGGACAAATACATTCAGCGCTGGCACCAGCAAAATCAGCGCCAGATAGCCCACCACAAAGGCAATTAAGAGCCACTTTCCCCCCAGGGGGGCCGACGAAGGCCGGGCCGCCGCCGATTGATCCAAAGCAGAATTAGCCATACATGCGCCTCCCGCGCGCCTGAATGAGGTTAATGACCAGCAGCACCGCCAGAGAAATCAGCAGCAGCACCGTACCGATTACCGTTGCCCCGGCGTAGTCAAACTGCTCGAGCCGCTGAATGATCAGCACCGGGGCAATCAGATCTTGAAAGGGAATATTGCCCGCAATCAGCACCACCGAGCCGTATTCCCCCACCGCCCGCGAAAACCCCATCGCCACCCCGGTCAGCACAGCGGGCATCAGCGGCGGCAAAATCACCCGGCAGAAGGTCTGCCATCGGTTCGCCCCCATCGACCAGGCCGCCTCTTCCATTTCCACCTCCAGGGCTTGCAGCACCGGCTGCACCGCACGCACCACAAAGGGCAGCGAAATAAAGATCATCGCCACCAGCACCCCCAGCCGGGTAAACGACACCCGCAGGCCAAAGGGTTCTAAAAACCCGCCAACCCAGCCGCTGGTGCTGTAGATGGTCGAAAGGGTCAGCCCCGCCACCGCCGTCGGCAGGGCGAAGGGCAGGTCGATGGCGGCATCGAGCAGGCGCTTGCCCGGAAACTCGTAGCGCACCAGCACCCAGGCAATAATTAATCCGGCAAAGCCGTTGATGGTGCCCGCCGCCAGAGCGGTGACAAAGGTGACGTTATAGGTGGAAAGCGCCACCGGGTCGGTGGCAATGCGCCAGATCTCCTGGGGGTTGAGGGTAATGGCTTTGAGCACGAGGGCCGCGATCGGCAGAAACAAAAACAGCGCCAGGTACAGCCAGGTAATCCGCCAGGGCCAGGAGGCTTGGCTAATTTGGTACCAAACGTTCCGAAGAGGGTTGGGTTGGGTCGAGGTCATAGGTCTGGGCCAGCGCATCGGTGGGCATTTGTGTGGATTGCCGGGGCTTAAGAGGGCGTTTGAAACGTGATCTGCTGTAGCCTCAGCCACCTGCTGATCCCCCCTGCCCCCCTTAAAAAGGGGGGTAAAAGGCTCCCTTTTCATAGACGCTTGCGGCTTCCCGCAGGGTAGGGGGATTCAGGGGGATCTCCACTTTTGCTACGAAAAATAGGACTTTTCAAACATCTTGTGAGGGGTGGCGTAGGGGCATTGCACATACATGCCCCTACAAATTGGGTGTGACCAAACGGAATTCGGCCCTACTTGCCGACTTTGGATTGAATCTGGTCAAAGATGGCCCCATCGGCGAAGAACTTCGTCTGCACGGCATCCCAGCCGCCCAGGTCAGCCACCGTAAAGAGCTTGTTGACCTTGGGGTACTGGCTGGCAAACTCCTCAGCCACGCCGGGGTCTACGGGGCGGAAACCCACCTTGGCAAACTCCCGCTGGGCCTCGGGGGTAAACAAAAACTGGACGAACGCTTCGGCCACCTTGCGGGTGCCGTGCTTGTCGACGTTGGCATCGACTACCGCAATGGGGTTGTCGATGGAGATATTCACGTCGGGAACGATGAAGGGCTGTTTTTCGCCCTTTTGGGCCGCCAGCAGCACCTCGTTTTCGTAGTTGATCAGCACGTCGCCCTGGCCCCGCTGGTAAAACACGTCGGTGGCTTCGCGGGCGTCCTTGGGCAGCACGGGCACGTGGCTAAACACCTTGGTGGCAAAGTCTAGGGCGATGGCGTCATCTTTGCCGTTCTGGGTATTTGCGCCCCACAGGGCCAGAAAGTTCCAGCGGGCACCGCCGGAGGTTTTGGGGTTGGCGGTGACCACTTGCACATCGTCGCGGGCCAGGTCCTCCCAACCCTGAATGTTTTTGGGATTGCCCTCGCGCATCACCAGCGCCGCCACCGACTTGTGGACGATCGCATCGTTGGGGGCTTCTTTTTCCCAGCCGGGTTCAATCAGGCCGCCCTCTTCCAGCTTTTTAGTGTCCAGGGCCAGGGCCAGGGCCACGACATCGGCCTCTAGGCCGTCGAGCACGGCCCGAGTTTGGGAGCCCGAGCCGCCGTAGCTCTGGTCAAAGGTGACATCCTGGCCGGTTTGCTCCTTCCACTGCTTGGTGAACTGCGGAATGATTTGCTCGTAGGCGGCCTGGGTGACGGCGTAGGAAACCAGGGTGAGTTCGACCGGGGCGGTATCGCCCGCGCCCGCCTCTGGGGTCGGTGTGGTACTGCCGCAGGCGGCCAGGGTACCCGCCAGCCCCAGCCCGACCATGAACAATATTGCCCGCCGCGAGAGCGATCGAGACCCGCGTCGGGCCAGGGCATAGCCAAAGGGCTGGAACTTGGGTCGATGGGGCGACGGCTGAGGTGATGTCATAGGGGCTTCTCCAAAAAAACTCCGGCATCCCGATAGGGATTTCGATGGTTACGTCTACGGACTGTATCACGCAATTCTAAATTTGTATTCAAATTCATTTTTAATTCAATCACAATTTGATTTAAGTTTGATTGAAGTTTATTTTAGATTTTGTTGTGTTTTAATTGTGAGTGGGTTAGATTTATGGGCGATCGCGGTCTGAGCGCTGGTCGCATGGGCTGTGGAGCTGCGAAGCACTGTAGAGTTTGGGAAAATCCCGTGGGAATCAAAGTCGAAAACGTTTCAAAGCGATTTGGCGAATTTCAGGCCCTAGAGCCGATCGATCTGGAGGTCAAGACCGGATCGCTGGTGGCGCTGCTGGGGCCATCGGGCTCGGGCAAGTCGACCCTGCTGCGGGTGATTGCCGGTCTAGAGCAGCCCGACACCGGCAGAATTTATATCTCGGCCCGCGACGCCACCGCCAAAACCGTGCAAGACCGCCAGGTGGGCTTTGTGTTTCAGCACTACGCGCTGTTTAAGCACCTCACCGTGCGCAGAAACATCGCCTTTGCCCTGGAGCTGCAAAAGTGGCCCCAGGCGCGGATCAAAAATCGGGTCGATACGCTGCTGGAGCTGGTGCAGCTGGGGGGGCTGGGCGATCGCTACCCGGCCCAGCTCTCCGGCGGGCAGCGGCAGCGGGTGGCCCTGGCTCGGGCGCTGGCGATCGAACCCCAGGTGCTGCTGCTCGACGAGCCCTTTGGAGCATTGGACGCCAAGGTGCGCAAAGACCTGCGCGACTGGCTGCGCCACCTGCACAACGATGTGCGGGTCACCACCGTCTTTGTCACCCACGACCAGGAGGAGGCGATGGAAATTGCCGACGAAATTGTGGTGATGAGCCACGGGCGGGTCGAGCAGGTAGGCTCCCCCGCTGAGGTCTACGAAAACCCGGCCACGCCCTTTGTGATGAGCTTTATTGGCGCCGTCAACGTGCTCTCCCCCGACAACACCTGGAAGGCGCTCCACCACGACGCTCCCGCCCACGGGGAGGTCTTTTTGCGGCCCCACGACGTCGAGCTTTTTCTCGACCCGCGAGGGGCCAGCGCTGCCGCCACGGTAGCCCACATCATTCACCTGGGCTGGACCATCCGGGTTGAGCTAACCCTCGAAAACGGCCACCCGATTACCGCCCACATCAACCGCGAGCAGTACCGCGAGCTGGGTCTGGAGGCGGGGCAACAGGTCTACCTGCGGGCCAAGCTCATCCACAGCTTTGCCCCAGCGCCGAGCTACGCATCGGCGGTGGCCTAACGCTCCGGGCCGATCCAACAAAGCGCCCTGGGAACGAGTCGCCTTCGACTGCGTTCCCAGGGCGCTGAAGTTAGGGGCCGGGTTTGAGAATCCTTAGCCCTCGGGGGCGGGCGGTTGACAGTCGGGGCCGCCGTGGCCCCGGCCCATGTTGCTGCGCAGGGCCTCCCGGAGGTCGGCTTCGCTCACCCCCAGCTTCGTCGCGGCGGCAGCCAGATCGGGGCGGGGCGGGGGTTCGGCAGGCAGGCCCAGGGCCGATCTCAGGTCGGCTTCGCTAATCCCCAGCTGGGTGGAAGCATTGGTCAGGCGCTGACCGCGATCGCCTCGTTCACCGCTGCGCAGGGCATTCCGCAGGTCGGTTTCGCTAATCCCCAGCTGGGTGGCGGCGGCAGCCAGATCGGGGCGTTGCGGGGGTTCGGCAGGTAGACCCAGGGCATCTTTGAGGGCGGCTTCACTGACCCCCAGCTGGGCAGCGGCGGCGGCCAGCCCCTCACCGTGGCCCCGGCCCTGCCCCCCAGGCTGCTGGCCCATTTCAGTTTGACCGGGCTGGGCGGGGGGAGTTTGGTTGGTTTGGCTAAAGGCGGCTAGCCCCAGGCTGCCCACCAGGGCGGTGGCGAGACCAGCGGTAATCAGTGAGCGGTGTATTACCATCGGTGATTTGCTCCGGTATTGTTGGGTTGACGATCCCTATTAAGCCTGGGCACTATGGCAAAACCATGACCGCTAAATTACAGCTTTGTCATTTTTGCGGCCCGCTGGCGGTGCTAGGCTGTGAGCGCCTATGAACGTTTTATTAATAGAAGACGAAGCTAGAATTGCCAGCTTTGTGGCCCAGGGTCTTCAGGAGCAGGGGTTTGTGGTCGAGACCTGCAACCACGGCACCGAGGGCTATGCCCTGGCCACCGATCGCACCTACGATGTGGTGCTGCTCGATATTATGGTGCCGGGCATGGACGGGCTGGCTATTCTCAAGGCGCTGCGGGGGGCAGGGCAGGCTGTGCCGATCATTTTAATTACCGCCCGCAACGAGCTAGACGATCGCCTGGCCGGGCTCAACCTGGGGGCCGACGACTATATCGCCAAGCCCTTTTATGTAGAGGAACTGGTGGCCCGTATTCACGCGGTGGTGCGGCGCACCAGCGGCGATCGCCAGAACATGCTGGCGGCAGGCCCCCTGCGCCTCGATCGCATCAGCCGCGATGTCACCTGCGGCGACCAGCGAGTGGAGCTGACCGCCAGGGAGTTTAACCTGCTGGAGTACCTGATGCGATCGCCGGGCCGCGTGTTCACCCGCACCCAAATTTTGGAGCATGTCTGGGGCTACGACTTTAACCCCAGCACCAACGTGGTCGATGTGGCCATTCAGCGGCTGCGCAAAAAGCTCGACCCCCTGGAGGCCGCCCATTGGATCGAGAGCGTGCGGGGAGTCGGCTACCGCTTTCGCGCGGCGGAGGGCAGCGGATGAGCCAACCCCCTGGCCACAGTTCGCACCATCGCTACCACCTCTCCCTGCGGCTGCGGCTGGCGCTGTGGTCTGCGGCCCTGGCCGGGGGCGCGCTGCTGGGCTTTGCCCTGCTCTCAAGCTGGCTGATCTACCAGGCCAAACTCGATCGCCTCGATGCCCGCCTGGGGCGCACCGGGCCGCTGGCTCGCCCCGACGGCCCCGGCGGCAATCGCGGGGCTCTGTCCCCAGACCCCGAGGCGGCTCTGCCCCCCAATCCCGAGGCGATTCTGGCCCAGGACCTGGGCCTGGCCACCGATGCCGAAGTGGGGCTTTTACTGGTCAACCGGACGGGGACTGTGGTCTACCAGTCGCCCCACTGGCCCGGCTCGATCGCCCCCCTGGCGCCGCCCGATCTGTCCCAGGATCTGTCCCAGGGCCAATCTCAGGACCAGTCCCAGGGCCAATTTCAGGGGCGATCCCAGGGGCGACTTTGGCGGGGGCCACACCGCCTGATGACGGTACGAACCGCCGACGGCCCCTGGCGATTGTCGGTGCGGGCCACGCCCATGGGTCAGGTGGCGATCGCGGTCAACCTCGCCGCCGTCAGACAGGAGATGGCCACCCTGCGGCGCATCTATCTGCTGACCATTCCAGGGCTGCTGCTGGCCATTGGCGGCGGGGCCTGGACGCTGGCCGGGCAGGCCCTGCAACCCGTGCGCCAGCTCAGCCAGAGTATCGATCGCGTCACCGCCCAGGGCCTCGCACAGCGCCTGCCCGCCAACCCCGACCCCGAGTTTGCGCCGCTGATCCTGGCCTTTAACGCCATGCTTGAGCGGCTAGAGCGCAGCTTTCACCAGGCCTCTCGCTTTAGCGGCGACGCCGCCCACGAGCTGAAAACCCCCCTCACCATTCTCCAGGGCGAGCTGGAGCAGGCGATCCAGCAGGTCGAGCCGGGGTCGCCTGCCCAGCAGACCCTGGGCCAGCTGCTGGCCCAGGTGCACCACCTGGGCAGTATTGTGCGCAAGCTGCTGCTGCTGTCGCTGGCCGATGCCGGTCAGATGAGCATTCTGCGCCAGCCCGTCGATTTCAGCGCCCTGGTGCAGGATCAGTTGGAGGACCTGTCGCTGCTGGCCCCCGATCTGGCGGTCAGGGCGGAGATTGAGCCGGGGCTGGTGGTGGCGGGCGATCGCGATCTGCTTGTTCAGGTGGTGCAAAACCTGATCACCAACGCCGCCAAGTACAACCTGCCCCAGGGCTGGGTGCGAGTCCAGGCCCATCGGCAGCCCCAGCAGGTACACCTCACCCTGGCCAACGCCACCGTCCCCCTCACCGCCACGGCGGCCAGCCACCTGTTCGATCGCTTTTATCGCGGCGAAACCGCCCGCACCCACCCCACCGAAGGCCTGGGTCTGGGCCTGAGCCTGGCCCGCGAAATTGCCCGCGCCCACGGCGGCGACCTGGTGCTGGCCCCCAGCCCTCCCGGGGAAGCCCACTTTAGCCTGCACCTGCCGATCTACCAGCCCACCCGCGCCCAGGGTCAGAGAAATATTAGCGCTATGTAAACAACTGTTAACAAAGGTATAGACTAAATTAAGGAAAATGTTCCACCATTGGCCTTACTTGGGCTGTCGGTGGGTTGCCTCAGTCATTTTGGTCAATGTTGTGGTCAGTTTCATGTTTTTACGACAAGTCAGTATGAGACACGCGCTAAACGTTCTAATCATTTGTGTCGTCAGCCTCTGTGCCTGGCTGCCCATGGCCCCGGCCCTTGCCTACGACAACCCCGAACTCCTGCCCGACACCCAGACGTCTATTATTGACCTGGCCAAGTCCCTCACCTCCCGCCAGGAAGAAGACCTGGAAACTCAGCTCAACGACTTTGAAACCGAGACCGGCTGGAAGCTGCGGGTGCTGACCCAGTACGACCAAACCCCAGGCCGCGCGGTCAAAGATTTTTGGGGCCTCGACGATCGCAGCATTATGCTGGTGGCCGACCCCCGAGGCGGCAACCTGCTCAACTTTAGCGTTGGCGATGCCGTCTACGATCTGTTGCCCCGCACCTTCTGGATTGAACTCCAGACCCGCTACGGCAACCAGTTCTTTGTGCGCGAAAACGGCGAAGACAACTCCATTCTCAGCGCCCTGGAGTCGATTGAGGGCTGCCTGCGCCAGGGGGGCTGCAACGTGGTGCCCGGCCTGCCCCAGGAGCAGTGGGTGCTGACCCTGATTACCTCCGTGGTGGGGGGCATCATCTGCGGATTTGCCGCCCATCCCCGCAAACCGGGCCAGATTCTGGCCTGGCAGTGGGTGCTGATCTTTTCGCCCCTGTGGGGAATTTTGTTCTTTGCCTTTGGCCTCGGCCCGGTGGTGACGCGCACCAGCGACTGGCTGCCCCTCACCCGCAACGTGGCCGGGTTTTTGATTGGGGCGCTGGTGGCCTACCTGACCCCGGCTTTTGGTGGTCCCGCCCCTAACTCAGAAACCTAGAGCCAAGCCAAGCGGCCTAAAAACAGAATTCGGGCTGATTGAACTGTCGGCAGAAGAGTGATTTCAGCTCCGTGCCGAGTGGCCTACAATGATTTCATCGTGCAGCGCAATTCCTTTGCTATGGAGCTTAGCGTTCGTGACGGTTTTTACTTGACCAGCGTCTATCCCAGTGACAAGGACGCTTATTTAGAGCATCTCAACGATAGGAGCATCTCTGACGCAATTCCTTTTCTTCCTTATCCCTACACAGAATCTGAAGCAGATTGGTGGATACAGCATCGCCTTAAGATTTTAAGTGAGCAGGGGAAGGAAATATCTTTTGTGCTCCGTAATCCTGAAGGCTATTTGATTGGCTCAGTTGGCATCGATACGCTCAGGATAGGCGAAGCCCATAGAGCAGAAGTTGGGTACTGGCTAGCCAGCAACTATCGCGGTCAGGGATTAATCAGTTCTGCTCTGAATGTATTTATTCAGCATGCGTTTGATAGCCTTGAAGTATCTCGGCTCACTGCTCACACCCTTGATTTCAATGCAGCGTCAGCAAGAATTCTGGAGAAGAATAAATTTTCTTTGGAGGGATGCTTAAGGCAACACACAAGGACTCGAAACGGTATATTTGACACATTGATTTGGGGTTTGCTCAAGAGCGACTGGTGATTGCTCGGTTTGATAATGGTGGGCTGTTTGAGTTGTTGGCTGAAGCAGAATATTGCGGTTTTCTGATCGAGTCTAGAAACTTAAATCTAGCGGCTTAAACAAATGGATTACAGCGACCTGAAGCAGGCGATCGGCAACTACTCAATCAGAGACCTGGAGCAGCGCAAAAACTGGTATACTCCAGCCGCCGCTGCTTACAATGAGGTAAGGCCCCGCTATCCTCAAGAGCTGATTCGGCGCGTTGTAGACCTTACCCAACTCCCGTCCAACGCCAAAATTCTTGAGGTGGGATGCGGCCCCGCAACGGCAACGGTAGCCTTTGCCCAGCTAGGGTACCGGATGATTTGCCTGGAACCTAATCCAGATTTTTGTCGGCTGGCCCGGCAGAACTGCCGCTCGTATTCAAACGTAGACATTCAGAACACATCCTTCGAAGAATGGATGCTAGAGGCTGGCGAGTTTGATGCCGTTTTAGCGGCCAGTTCCTTTCACTGGATATCGCCAGAGGTGGGTTACCCAAAAGCAGCAAAGGCCTTACGGGAACGCGGCCACCTAATTTTATTGTGGAACAAAGAGCTTCAGCCTGCCTATGAGGTGTATCGGCGTTTGTCCGAAGTCTACCAAATTCATGCTCCATCCCTCGATCGCTACGAGGACAGAGAGACCCAGGAAAAGATTTTGCAGGGATTGGGCCAAATCGTTGAAGACTCAGGTCAATTCAAGCAGGTGGTATCCGCCAGTGTTGCCTCCGAGGTAACCTATACAACCGATCAATACTTGGCCCTTCTAAATACCTATTCCCCTTATCTAAAGCTAGAGCGTCAAAATAAGGATGCTTTGTTTGAGGGATTGAGGGACAAGATCGAGGCTGAATTTGATGGCTATCTACGGCTCTTCTATCTGTCTGCTTTCCACATTGCTCAAAAACGCCAGATGGCGGCATAGAACGCGGTATAGAACATAGTGCGGCTAATGATTGACCCCGAAAGAGGGCTGAGCGGTCATTGCCGCGTTGACAATAGACAGCAGCTGGCGGGGGTCGATGGGTTTACCGACGCAGTCGTCGGCCCCGGCCTTGAGGGCTTGCTCGGCCTGGGTATGGTCCTCTGGGTCAACGAGGGCCAGAATCTTTGGCTCCAGGGCGCCGGAGTCTTGGCGCAGGGCGGCGATAATATCGCTACCGTTGGCGCTGGCCAGGCTGAGGCTGGTGATGACGGCGGCGGGCTGAAGCAGCTCTACCTGGTCGAGCACCCGCGACCCGTCTACAATCCAGATCACCTGGTAGGCGGCGGCGGTGAGCATGTCGCAGATCAGGCTGGCGGTTTCCTCATTGTCTTCGACCAGGACAATGCGCCCGACCACGGGCTCGGCGGCAGGGGCTTCGGCCGCGGCCGCCGCTGCCGATCGCTGGAGGGGAATTCTGACCGTGAAGGTAGACCCCACCCCCACCTCAGAGCTAACTTTGATGGAGCCGCCGTGGAGTTCGACGAGCTGCTTGGTCAGGGCCAGCCCCAGCCCGGTGCCCTGGTGCTCGCGCTGGCGCACGCTTTCCAGCTGCTGAAATTTCTCAAACAGCAGCGGCTGGGCGGTCAGAGAAATGCCAATGCCGGTGTCTTCAATCTGAAAAACCGCGTCGTTTTGCTCCCGCCGCACCCGCAAAACGACTTTGCCGCTGGCCGGGGTAAACTTCACGGCGTTGCTGAGCAGATTGGCCAAAATTTGCCTCACCCGGCGGGGGTCGGCCACGAAGGTATCCTGGTTGTTGCTCAGCTTCAGGTCGAGGCCAATATCAATGGTGTTTTGGGCGGCTTCACTGCGAAAGGCGTCGACGCTCTGGCGGCACAGGGAGGTGAGGGAGAACTGCCGCAGGTCTAAGACGGTGCGACCGTTCTCGATTTTAGACACGTCCAAAATATCGTTGATGACGCGCAGCAGATGCTCGCCGCTGGTCTGAATAGTGGAGAGATAGTCGCGCTGGCGGGGGGTGAGTTCTCCCAGCGACCAGCGTTGCAGCGTGGCCGACATGCCAATGATGTAGGTCAGGGGAGTGCGCAGCTCGTGGCTCATGGTGGCCAAAAATTCGCTTTTGGCGCGGTTGGCGGCCTCGGCAGCCACCAGGGCATCGCGCAGATCCTGGGTGCGCTCAACCACGCAAACCTCGAGGTTTTGGGTCTGCTGCTGGAGCCGGTGGTAGAGCTGGGCCTGGTTGATGGCGATCGCCAGGTGTTCGGCAATGTGCTGCAAAAATTCGGTTTCCCAGGGCTGCCACTGGCGCAAGTCGTCGCACTGATGCACGATCAGCAGGCCCCAGAGGCGTTGCCCCACCAAAATGGGAGCCACAACCTTTGACTTGACCTGCACCTGCTGCAAGAAGGCCAGCATGCAGGGAATGTGGCGGTAGGTGTGGGCAACATCGTCAATGACGATCGGCTGCCCCTGGCGATAGTGCACCGCGCGATCGGGGTAGTCGGGATGATTTTGAAAGCAGAGATGCTCGGTGTAGTGGAGCACCGAGGGCAGACTGTCGAGCGATCGCGATTCGTAGGTAATGTAGCCAACGATGTCGGGGGGCTGGTCTGCCTCCGAATCGGCCTGGGCCGCAGAGTTGGCCTGGTCGAGAACCGTCGCCATTGGCCGGGTGGTGTCCGCCGGCGCCTGGTCAAACTGGTAGATCAGCAGGCGATCGGCCTGCAAAAAGCGGCGCACCTCGGCAACGGTCGTTTCGAGAATTTCGGCTAGCTCCAGACTGCCCTGAATTTTGGTGATCACCTGGTTGAGCAGCAGACGGCGCTCCTGCTGCCAGGTGATGGCGGTCTGGGACGGCGTTTCGGAGCCGCTGAGGTTGGTTTGGGCGCAGGCCTGCACCCAGGCGAGCATAAACTGGCCCAGGGCCTCCAGACTGGTGGCGGTCTGGGGCTCGGGCTGAATGCCGTGCTGGGCTAGCCACGCCGCCACGGCGCTGGCCTCGGCCAGTAACCCGACCAGGACGCGATCGCTGCGATCGGGCCGGGCCGTCACAACCACCGCCAGCTCTGGCCCCCGCAGACACCAAAAACTGCCGTCGTCAGCGGCGACGGCGGGCAGATCTTCCTCGGTGAGCAGAGTTAGCTGCTGCTGCTGGCTATACTGACGCAAAAACTGCCCCAGCAAAACCAGGGCAGCCCTGGGCATAGCCTGTTCGGTGCCACGGTCAATAAATTTAGGCATCCTTACATTTTGAGGCTGAATGCGCCCCGTGCGGTGGGCTGAAAGGGGGGTTCGGCGGAAGAAAGCCTTAAGGATTTAGCAGCCCTCATCGTAGCCCTGGTTTTGGCGCTACCCCGACTTACGCTAGAGTTCCTTCAGATTTGTCGTTGCCCCATTTGTTGTTCTAGAGAACGCCCATGCATCGCTTAGCGGCCACCCCCGGCGGCTGGACCCCAGAGACCGAGGGCGTTATTTTTGTCGAGCAAACGCCCGCCCCGCTGGTGTTTTTGACCGCCGCCGACACCGATATTCAAAGCCTCAGCCGGGCTAGGTTCCCGGCTGCATTCCCGGCCCTGCGGGTGGCCAGCTTACTACAGCTTCAGCAACAGCTGGCCATCGATACCTACGCCGACGACGTGCTGCGCCACGCCCAGATCATCGTGGTGCGCCTGCTGGGGGGCCGCGCCTACTGGCCCTACGGCCTGGAGGTGGTGAGGGACGTAGCAGCCGAAACCGGAGCTGCCCTGATGGTGCTGCCCGGCGACGATCGCCCCGCCCCCGACCTGATCAGTCACTCCACGGTGCCGCTGACGGTGGCCAATCAGCTGTGGCGCTACCTCAGCGAAGGCGGCGTAGAGAATATGGCGAATGGCCTGATGTGGGTTTGCGATCGCCTCCTCCACACCACCTTCCACCCCCCATCCCCCCATCCCATTCCCAACCTCGGAATCTACCCTTTCACTCCCCCATCCCCCCATCCCCCCATCCCCTCATCCCCCCATGTTGGCCTGCTGTTCTACCGTGCCCACTACCTGGCGGGCAACACCGCTCCCATCGACGCCCTCTGCGCGGCCCTGATTCAGCGCGGGCTAGTGCCGCTGCCGGTATTTGTCTCGTCGCTGCAAGACCCTGACGTCCAGGCCGAATTGGTAGACCTACTTCAGCCGAAGGCTGGTGACGGCATAGATCTGCTGCTGAATACCACCAGCTTTTCGGTGGCCAAGCTGGACGGGGCCACCCCCAACCTGGCCCTCTGGGAGCGCCTGGATGTGCCCGTGCTTCAGGTCATTCTCAGCGGCGGCACCCGAGTGGCCTGGGCCAGCCAGAGCCTCGGCCTTTCGCCCCGCGACATCGCCATGAACGTGGCCCTGCCGGAGGTCGATGGCCGCATCATCACCCGCGCCGTGTCGTTCAAGGCGACCAGCCAGCGCAGTGAAACCCTGGAAACCGACGTGGTCAGCTACGAACCCGTGGCCGATCGCATTGAGTTTGTGGCCGACCTGGCCGCCCAGTGGGCCAGCCTGCGCCGCACCCCGATCTGCGATCGCCGCATAGCCCTGGTGCTGGCCAACTACCCCAACCGCGATGGCCGCCTCGCCAACGGCGTCGGGCTGGATACCCCCCAGAGCGCGATCGAAGTCCTCCATGCCCTCAAAGCCGCAGGCTACACCGTGGCCGACATCCCCACCGATGGCGACGACCTCATCCGCCAACTCACCGCTGGGGTGACCAACGACCCCGAGGGCCAAGATTTTCGCCAGGTCCAGCAATCGCTGCCCATAACCGACTACCTCCGACATTTTGAAACCTTGCCCAAGGCCGTCCGTGAGGGCATCATCAATCGCTGGGGAGATGAGGAGGTGAGGAGATGGGGAGATGAGGAGACAGTCCAAAATCCAAAATCCAAAATCCAAAATCCCTCGCCCGCCAGCTTCCCCATTCCCGGTATCCAACTCGGCAACGTCTTCATCGGCATTCAGCCCAGCCGGGGCTACGATCTCGACCCTTCGCTCAACTACCATTCTCCAGATTTAGAACCCACCCACCACTACTTCGCCTTCTATACCTGGCTGCGCCACGGCTTTGGCGCGCAGGCGATCGTGCACCTGGGCAAGCACGGCAACCTGGAATGGCTGCCCGGCAAAGGCGTGGGCCTATCCCAGGACTGCTACCCCGAAGCCATGCTTGGCCCCATGCCGCACCTGTACCCCTTCATCGTCAACGACCCCGGCGAAGGCTCCCAGGCCAAGCGCCGCGCCCAGGCGGTAATCCTCGACCACCTGACGCCCCCCCTCACCCGCGCCGAACTCTACGGCCCCCTCGAAAAGCTCGAAGGCCTGGTAGATGAATACTACGAAGCCCAAAGCCTAGACCCCAGCCGTTTGCAGCCGATCGGCGATCGCATCCTCACCCTCCTGAGCGACACCCACCTCCTCAACGACCTTGCCCTCAACGCCCCCCCATCTCCCCCACCCTCCCCATCTCCCCACCCCCTCACCTCCCCATCT
>NZ_JH976537.1:5315949-5378917 GCF_000309385.1 Nodosilinea nodulosa PCC 7104 | reverse complement strand
TTCGCGACGGCCTGCACATCTTTGGCCAGTGCCCCACCGGACGCCAGCTGCGGGATCTGATCGTGGCGATCGCCCGCCACCCCGGTCCCGGCCGCCAGGGCCTCACCCGCGCCATTGCAGAATCCTGGAATCTTGACCTCGACCCCCTCACCGCTGAGCCGGGGGACCCCTTCACGGCCTTGGCCAGCTGTCGGATTGTCGGCGACGCGATCGCCCTGATAGAAGCCGAAGCCAGTCGACTGGTAGAAGCCCTCCTGCAACCCTCTCCCCCCTCTCCCCCTCCCCCCCTCCCCCTCCCCCCTAGCCACCGAACTCCACTGGATTCAGCACACCCTCCTCCCCGCCCTCACCCGCACCACCGACGAAATCGCCAACCTGCTGGCGGGCCTCGCCGGACGCTACGTGCCCAGCGGCCCGGCGGGCGCGCCCAGCCGCAACCGCCCCGACGTGCTGCCCACGGGCCGCAACTTTTTCTCGGTGGATATTCGCGCCATCCCCACCGAAAGCGCCTGGGATGTGGGGCGGCGGGCGGCGGAAGTGCTGGTGGAGCAGTACACCCAGGACCACGGCGAGTACCCGCAGACCCTGGGCCTGTCGGTGTGGGGCACCTCAACCATGCGCACAGGGGGCGACGATTTGGCCGAGGCCTTGGCCCTGATGGGGGTACGCCCGGTGTGGGACGGCCCCTCGCGGCGGGTGGTGGATTTTGAGATTCTGCCGCTGTCGGCGCTGGGGCGGCCCCGGGTCGATGTCACCCTGCGCATTTCGGGCTTTTTTAGGGATGCGTTTCCCAATTTGATTGACCTGTTCGACCAGGCGGTGGCGGCGGTGGCGGCCCTGGAAGAACCACCGGAGCAAAATCCCCTGGCGGCCCGATCGCGCCAGGAAGCCGCCGACTGGCAGCGGCAGGGGTTGACGACCGAGCAGGCGGAGCTGCGATCGCGCTACCGCATCTTTGGCTCCAAGCCGGGGGCCTACGGGGCGGGGCTCCAGGGGCTAATCGAGTCGCAAAACTGGACCACCGATGAAGATCTCGCCCGCGCCTACCTGAACTGGAGCGGCTACGCCTACGGGCGCAACGCCCAGGGCCACGCCATGCCCGAGGCCTTTGAGCAGCGGCTGCGGCATCTGCAAGTCGTGCTTCACAACCAGGACAACCGCGAGCACGACCTGCTGGATTCTGACGACTACTACCAGTTCCAGGGGGGCATGACGGTGGCGGCCAGAACCATCCAGGGTCAGCAGCCCGCCACCTACTTTGGCGACAATGCGGTGACGGCCAGGCCCAGGGTGCGATCGCTGGCCGCCGAGATCGCCAAGGTCTACCGCTCCCGCGTGGTCAACCCCAAGTGGATCGAAGGCGTGATGCGCCACGGCTACAAAGGGGCCTTTGAAATGGCCGCCACCGTCGATTACCTGTTTGCCTACGACGCCACCGCCCGCTGCGTGGCCGACCACATGTACGAAGGCGTTGCCCAGGCCTACGTGCTCGATCGAGAGGTTCAAGCGTTTGTCCAACAGGCCAACCCCTGGGCGCTGCGGGATATGGCCGAGCGCCTGCTGGAGGCCAATCAGCGCGGCCTGTGGCAGACGGCCCCAGCAGCCATGCTCGATGCCCTCAGACAGGTCGCCAACCAGGCTGAGGGCGTGCTGGAATCTCGGCAGCTTTAGCTTGCACTAGCGCACCACTGCTGCGCGGATGGACCGTCGCTCTGGCGGCGGGGCTACAGGCTTGGCTAAAACGGTAGCCCGGGGATGGAGAAAGGCAGACGTCGCCGAATTTCGTCTTCGACCCGGTCTTGCACCTGGTCGATGGCGGTCGTGGCGATCGCATTTACCGCGCTCTGCACAAAGTCGGGCTGCCCGGTGGCGGCCACATCAAACACGCAGCCCTCCAGCATCCACTCGTTCACGCCAGCGTTCTGGCACAGCCGAGTGGCCTCCTGAATTTGGGCCGGGGCTACCCCCAGCAGGGTCGGAAACTGGCTGGGGAAATTTCGCTGGGTAAAGGTTTCGGTCGACTGGCCGGAGCCGTAGTCAAACAGCGACTCGGCGGCGGTGACGCGCCAGCTGTCGCCAAACTGCCGGTAGAGCTGCTCAAAGAACGCATTCTGCACCTGATTTAGCGGTATGGGGGCCGGAATTAGGCCCTGCACGAGTTGGGCGACGGGGGCATAGGCGTTTTGGGTCGGAATAACTGAGCCACCGCGAATTTGCAAATCGTCGTCGGGGCTGCGATTGACGTTGCCCAGGAGTCCCTGATAGGCGCCCGCCAGGCGGGGCACTTCCGGCGATAGGGCTAAAAAGTCCGCGCCGCCCATGGTGGTTTGGGAGACTTGCAGGGTTTCCCCCGTAGGCCAGCGAATTTGATAGCGATCCCCCAATCGCAGCGCCGTGCCGCCCCCCGGCAGCGCCGTTGGCCCCTCACCCAGGGAGAGGGGGCTGCCGTCGAGCCACACCGGGGAACTGCCGTCGGGGGCATTCTGGGCGTAGATCGCCAGCCGATGGCCACCGACCTGCATGGCCACCGCCGTATTCATCGACAGGGGCCGACCGGGAATTTGCCCCTGCCGCGCCTGCACCTGGAAATGGCCGTCGGTGGCCGCTGTCAGCCAAAATTCGCCAATGGTTTGAAAGCTGTAGCGGTAGCCGTCGTAGGTGATGATGTGGGGGTCGCCGTAGCTGGTGCCGTGGGCGCGATCGCCCTCGCCGCCCCAGTCGCCGCTGGGGCCGCTGGGCGCGGGCGCGGGCGTGGGTTCCTCCTCGCAGGGATTTTCTACCGGGTCGATGCCCAGTTCGCCCGTGCCGGGGTAGCCGGTGAGGGCAATGATGGCGTTGGGCGATGACACTGAGGTCACCCCCGAGGGTCGGCGGCCGTCGGGGCAGGTGCAGGTGTCGCCCAGGCAGTACCACTGGTTGAAGCTGCCGCTGATGCGGGTGGTGTCGCTGTCGCCCCAGCGAATTGCCCCGTGACCGTCGACCGCCTGCACCGAGACCACCTGGCCCTCGGGCAGAGTCAGGCTGTAGAGCCGCTGTACGGTGCGATCGAGCCGCCGACCCTGGGGAATGGCCAGGGTGGCAATAGCCCGGCGATCGCTCGTAATGCCTGGTCCGCTGGTGTTCCAGTCGCGCTGGCTGGGGTTGCGCTCCATGCCCATGGCCCAGGTCTGCAAAAACTCGTTGCGGTTGCCCATCAGTCCCAGAAACCGCTCGATCCACTGGGGGTCGGCGGCGGGGGGCGGCAGCGGCGGGGTGAGGGCGCGATCGAGCAGGTTCCAGGCGTTCTCGCCGATGTGGGTCATGTGGGCAAACACACCCATGGCGTCGTAGCTCCGCTCTTCGAGCTGGTTATGGCTGGTCAGGTAGACCCGCCAGCGGCTTTCCCCCAGGGAGGATCCGCCCGCATAGGTCTCCCCAGCCCAGCTGGCCGAGCCCTCCAGCACCCACTGGGGCAGAGGCGACAGCGCCCCGGCTTTCTCGCGCTGGTAGCAGTGGTAAACCTCGTGGGCGATATTGCTGTGCTTGGCCGGTTCGCCCAGCCCGGTCCAGCTGTCGGCCACCACAATCAGGCAGGCCTCCCAGTCGCCGCTGGAGGGTATGCCAGTGCGGCCTTCGAGAATGCGAATATCGACCCAGCGGCTGGGGTCGGCGGGGTCGCGCACGGCGGCGCGGCTGGTGGCCAGGGCGTGCTCCCCCGACGCGCCGACGCGAATGTAGTCGCGCTGGTAGCTGGCGTCGTTGGTGGCTACGATCGGGTGGGTAAAGCGGTGGCCGGTCTGGCTTTCGATATAGCTTTGCGCCTCGGCTACCCGGCGATCGAGGTCGGCATCGGCGGGGGCCGGACCGGAGAGGGTGGTGACTACCAGGGTAAGGGTGAGGCTGAACAACACACCCAACCGCAGCCAGAGAGAGCGGGGCCAAAAGGAAGCCATTGCAGAACCCAAACGTCAGCACATGACAGCCCTTTCACTTTCGGTTTAGGCAATTCCGGACGAGTTTACTAAACCTTAGAATTGGATCAACTGGGCTGTGGTGGCGAGAATTTTGTAAAAGGTAAAACTTAGTCCAAACAAAAATTTTAAATTCCGTGGTCTTTATATTTGACCTAGCTATAGTGGTTCTCGATGGAATAAGGCACACAACGAGTTCTAGGTTTGCCAGTTCCTGGCTCTGTAAGCTTCACCCTATGCCCCCCTTTCTAAGGGAGGTATAGGGTGAATTATCGCAGTGTACGCTGCCCGAGTGAAGCCTGCTATAAACTACCGCTTCTGAATCTCGAATCTGAACACTTCAGATGTTTTATACTCGGTGTTAAGCGTGCCTCTCATTTCATCGTTTTTGCAGGTGCCCGACCAGGTTTCGCGCTGACTGGGGTTGTTCAATGTCATCTCATTTCCTTGAAAGCTGCCGGTAAGGTCGAGAAAAACGCGATCGCTGGACCCGTTAGGCTCAGTCATTTGCTCGCCCCGCCATGTGCCTGCCGCAGCATCTACAGCCTCGATGCGCAGGGTGCCGCCGTTGACGTGCCTGCTGTTTTCACCGGTAATTTCCCAATTCAGAATATCTCCCTCAACAAAGAAGGCAGCACAGCCTGTGGGCTGAGGTGTCACCGTGGGCGCAGAGGAGTTGGTGGGTTCAGGAGGGGTAGGCTCGGTCTTGATAGGCTCCGGTGGTGCCTTGAGTGCAAGAATGAGGCCAAAAACAAGCAGGGCAATACCGATGGGAGCAGCCCATTTTTGTTGGGCGGGCTGCACCTCAATAAAGCCACCCACTTTGCTCACAAAAGCTAGCAGAATAAAGAACAGCCCGGCAAAAATCAAAAGGGTTGGAATTGGAGTATTTTTAAGCGCTTCGATAATGTCAGGACCCATCGCTCTCTTGCCAAATCGAGGGGTGGAAGAAGGCCGTTGAGGAAGGCTTGATCTAGTACTGTTTCAGTACTTTTGCCGGGCAGATCTTGCTGCTTACCAGTAAAGCACTTTGCCCAACGCGATCGCCAAACTGTAAAAAGTTGCAATGGGCCTCACAGCCAGCCACATTTTCGCCTACAGCAAAATAAGCCCGGCCCTGGCTCCGGCGATCGCCGCTTCGGTTCGACTCGATACGTTCAGCTTCGCGAAGATGGCGCTGGTGTGATACTTAATCGTGTGCTCTGAGAGGTGCAGACGGCGGGCGATCGCCTTGTTGCTCAACCCCTCCGCCAGCATCGTCAGCACCTCCACCTCCCTCGGGGTAAGCCCCTCCGGCTGCTCGGGGGAACTGCCCCGCCCCAGGGCAGTATTGAAGCTCAGCAAACCGTCCAGGATGGTTGGGTGAATTACAACCAGCCCCGCCGCCGCTGCATCCAGGGCCGCCACAATTTCGGCGCCGCTGGCCTGCCCCGGCAGCAGCCCCAGCCGCCCCGTCTGCAACAGCTCGGGCAGCGCCACATCGCTCCAGTCATCCAGCAGGGCGACTAGGGGCATACCTTCATTCAAGATATCCAGATCCGGTACCCCATCCCCCAGCATTGACCCGCTGATCAGGGCGCAGTCGGCCTTGGGGGCAGCGTTCCAGCCATTGAATGCAGGCCGGGGCGCAGCGGAGATCACCTGCCAGCAATTGGCATCGGCACCGGAGCCAGACTCGCACTCTTCGGCGATCAGGCTTGCTAACCCGGCCTGGGTAATGGCCGATGGGCTGATCACCAGCACCCGCTTCATGCCGCCTGCTCCTGCGTGGGGAGCCGCCCCACCGTGAGGGTACACACTACTGTTTGCCCGCCCTGGCCCACCTGGAGGGTCAGAGTCTGGTCGGGTATCAAACAATCTAGCCAATCGGTGAGGTCGCCGGGGTGGCGAAATAGCCGCCCATTGAGGCCGAGAATGCGATCGCCTGCCACCAGACCCGCCGTTGCCGCCGGGCTACCCGGCACCACCTGGGTTATCTGCCACGCTGGGCTGCCCCCGACTGCGATCGCGGCCAACGGCTGTACCGCAATGCCCAGGTAGGGCTGCTCGCGCTGAGCGCCTAAAAATCGGCTGACCAGGGCAGTTGGAATGGCGTAGCCGCGGCCATCAGCAATCAGCGTGTTGAGGCCGACCACCTCGCCCGCCAGGGTGGCCAGAGGGCCGCCGGAGTAGCCCGGTGCCAGGGCGATATCCGCCTGCACCCAGCGAGGAATGGCGGGTTTGGCATGCACGATGCCCAGGGCGGTGGCCCCGCCGCTGCCCTGGGGGTGGCCCACCGCCATCACCAGTTGCCCCACCCGCAGGGCACTGGCATCGCCCCGGACAGCGGGCCGCAGCTCTGCCCCCTCCACCTTGAGGGCGGCCAGATCGAGCCGCTGGCTGTAGCCGACGCGATAGGCGGTCAGATGCTGCCCATTGGCCAGAACAACCGAGGCCCGGCGCTGGGGGACCATGTGGGCGTTGGTGACAATTAGACCCGACGCTTCCCAGACCACCCCCGACCCCCTGGAGCCCGTAGGCCCCTGGATGAGCGCGGTGGACTGCCGCAGGGAATCGGCGATCGCCGCTAGATCGTCGCTTAAGAGCTGGGGAGTCATCGGCTTCCTCCCTGGGGCTGCTCTCCGAGGGTAACGGTCAAATCCACCGGCTGGCCGCCCCGCAGCAGGTGTAGCTGCACCGCCTGGCCGATGGAGCTGGCCTCCAAATGGCCGTAGACCGCCGCCAGGTTCTGCACCGGCTGCCCCCCCACCGCCAGCAAAATGTCGCCAATCAGCAGGCCCGCCTGCTCCGCTGGCCCGCTGGCGTCGAGGCTGATCACCAGCAGCCCCGTATCCCCCGGCAAATCCAGGGTTTTGGGCAGGGCCACCGGCTGTAGCCCCACGCCCAGGTAGCCCCGCTTCAGGCTGCCGTGCTCCAGCAGGGTGGCAACGATGCGGTCTAGAGTCGAGGCGGGGAGGGTCACCACCCGGTTGCGCGGCCCGCTCAGGTTTAGCCCCAGCACTCGCCCGGCGGTATCCACCAGCGGCCCGCCCAGCAGGTTGGGGTAGAGGTCGAGGTCGGGGCGAATCAGGCGATCGATCGCCCGCCCCTGGGAGGTTTGCCACGGGCCGCCCAGATTGCCCACCAGGCCCAGGCTGGCACTCACCCCGTACTCCCACGACTGGCCCACCGCCAGCACCAGCTGCCCCACCCGCAGCGCAGCGCCGTCGCTGATGGCGGGCAGGGGCAGGTCGGTGCGCTCGATGCGAAGGACCGCCAGGTCGAGGGCGCGATCGCGGCCCGACACCTCTACCTCAACCACGTTGCCATCGGGCAGGGTGAGGGCGAGCTGGCTCGATCGCCCCAGGCCGTAGTCGGCGGTCACAATCACCCCCGGCTGCCAGTGAAGGCCGCTGTATGTAAAGCGGCGATGCCCCTTAACGGCCACCAGCGCAGGCGCGATCGCGCTCACCGCATCCGCCAGCCCGTCGGACAGGGCGGCTAGGGCCCCTGGGTTTGAACGGCTCGAATCGGTCATGTCGGTCATATCAGACTCCCGCAGATAGGTAGTCCTACAATGCGGGAGGTCAGGGCGGCTTGACCCCGCCTAAACGGGTAGTCTGCCACCAGTGAAATGGGTAGTTTCGCCAGGCTTGCCCAGTGCTTTTTGTAGCTCAATCGCCCGGTCCATGGCTGGCGGCTGAACCATCTGCGTCTGCCGCCAGCTGATGCAGCGCTTCGGACAACGGCAGCGCCTGGAGCAAGGCTTCAAGCCCCTCTATGCCCGCTGGCAGAGGCTCCTGGGGGGGCACTGGCTCGGGGGCGATCGCGCGTCCCAGCAGGTCAGCCATCAGATCAATCGCCGCCACGATCGGCGGCAGGTCCAGGTGCACCGGCAGAATTCGCACCTCGAAGGTGTGCTTGTGGCGAGGGGCGTAGACGATGTTTTTGAGGTTAAAGTCGCAGTATTTTGTCAGCGAAACGGTTTTGAGGCGATCGCAGGCCCGCTCCCAGGGCAGCTGGTCCCAGTCCGCATCTTGCACCAGACCCAGCAGTTCGGGGGGCCAAAGGCCCAGCCGCCGACAGTGGGGATTGCTGCCCAACAGCCATTTCAGAGTCGGACCGTAGGCCCAAAACAGGTGGACCAGATTGCGGATTACCGGGGCAGAGCAGAGGGGCGCGGCATCAAAATGCAGGTGGGTGGCCCCCTCCACGGGCGCGTAGAACCCCAGCTGACGAGCTACCCGCAGGTAGGCCTCCACCTGGGGCAGCTGGTCGTAGGTCAGGGGCGCGGTAATTAGCTCGCAGGGCCGCTCCCGCTCGCCGGGCAGCAGGGCCGCAATGGCAATGGGTGGACCCAGCTCATCGGCCAGCTTGACCATGCCCTCTGGCCCCTGCTGTAGCGTCAAGCCCAGGGTCTTGGCCACGGGCTGTAGCACCTCGGCCAGGGGCAGGTTGGCGTCGCTCAGCCGACCGATAATCTGCATGAACCGAATGTCGTCGCCGACAATGCGGTACCAGCCGGGCTGGGGGGCGTGGGCGCGATCGCAGTCCGCTTGCAGGGTCAGGTCATCGACGCACTGGGCTACCACCCGCTGCTGGGCATCTCGAACTTCAAACCCCAGGGTGAGGTTTTCTAAAATGGGCGTGCCCAAAATCTGGCTGGGCTCCGACTGGGGATAAAAAATCCGGCTGGCGCTGCCCCCGCAGCAGACCGCGATCGCCTCGGCCAGCGCCTGACGACTCGACCCCCTGGGGGCCATCAGCTCAATCTCCAGACCAATGGTGCCCGCTGGGGTCATAGCTGGCGGCTAGGGTCGGGCCAGTTGAAGGGCGGTCTCTACCTGGTCGGCATTGCCCAAAATCAGGTTGCGCTCGATGCGCAGTTTGGCGTCGTAGGGGGTGGGGTCACCCCAAAACTCGGCCAGAGCCGCCGCATCGTCGTAGGTGTAGCTGCTTTCGCCGTAAAAGCGCAGGTCGTTGACCGATTGCAGCGATTCGAGGCGGGCATCCAGCAAAAACTGCTCCAGAATGGCGACATCGGCAGGCCCCCAGCGAATTTTGCGGCCAATGCGGGCCTTGGCCTCTTCAAGATTTTGGCCCCAGTAGGTGGCCAGCTGAGCCGCATCCCAGTAGGTATATTTGCTGCTAAAAAAGGCGTCCAGCTCCGCCTGCTCCGCCGTCTGCTGGCTCTGGTGGCTCTTAATGCCCCCGGCGGTAGCCCCGCTCAGCGCCCCATAGCTGCTCTGCCCGGCGGCGTAGGCGCTGCCGCTGGTCAATACCGCTGCGATCGCTAGAAGAATGGATAGGTGAAGCGTTTTAGGATATTTCATAGCTCGCCAGGTAAGGGTCGCTCCATCATAATCTGGCCGCTGTTTTTTAGTGCTTTTGGTTACCGTTTGCGATCGTATCTTCATAACTCTTGCCCATCGTTAATCTCTTTTTGCCATCCCTTTCTAGGCTGTCCCCGGTGGCTGGCTGAGGGCATTCACCCATCTGCTTTGGCGAGGGTTTAAAGATGAGCCTTGATCAGCATTAGCGCACTGGAGAAAATTCCCACCGACAGCGCGATCGAGCCAAGCAAAATAAACGTCGTTTTGCGGCGAATGCTGCGGTGCCCTAACCTAGAGGAACCATACTTGACGGCTCCGTCAAAGCCTTCTCGCTCCAGGCTAGGAGCAGCCGTCAAAAAACCGATGGAATACAAAGCAGAGGCGATGACAAAGATCACCACTGGCATAAATAAAAGCAGTCCGCGCTTTACCCCCGCATCGCTATCGAAGGGAATCGCGATCATAAAAAGGCCTAAATACACCGGAATCGCAATCAGGCTAATTTGCAGCATTAGCCGACAAAACGCTTGGGCAGCGGCCAGAGGACAGTCGGCAGTAGCCCTCGGAACGGGTTGAGCAATAGTCATATGTTTTTTAATAGCAACTTTCATTAGGATGACGGTGCTCATTCTAGCGAACAGGCCCAGCCTTCTAGCCCTCAGGCCCGTAGCTTCACGCATATTTTAGACGCGGGTATAGCCACCTAGAAGAATTGAATGATGCAGGCCGATAGGCAGGAAGTCCCCATCAAACACAAGACCATGCAGGCTAATTGACTGCCAAAAGCCCTGATGCAGGTTGCTATTGAGCGAAGCAAAACCCAACACCAGTTACAGTTTTGTTGGGTTTGCTAAGAGAATGTTTGAAAGGTCCTGTTTTTTGCAGCAAAAGTGGAGATCCCCCTAAATCCACCTAACCCTGCGGGAACCCGCAAGCCCCCTTAAAAAGGGGGACGTTTACCCCCCTTTTTAAGGGGGCAGGGGGGATCAGCAGCTGGCTAAAGCTACAGCAGATCATGTTTCAAACGCCCTCCAAAACTAGCAAAATCTACGGCGGCATAAGGGTTTCAAGGGTTTTGTCAGCCAACCAGGGCAGGGCAACGCTCAGGTCGCAGCGTGCTACAGGGCTATCGGTGTACCACAGACTGATTCACGCCAATTCCGAATGGGGCTCTATCTGGGGCCACCGCCAGTCTGGCGAATCGCTTTCGGGCGACGTTTCCCTGGCAGCAGAGCGCCTGGATCGATAGCCATCAGGGCATTGTCACCACCAGCATGTATGTCTTTAGACAAGCGCTAACTGTATCTTTGGGCAGTCTCGCTAGCCCGGTCTGCTCCGCTAAATTGATGGCTGTAAGGAAAAAGGCATTCGGTTGCCTGTTAGAACATCTGGAGATAGCTTATGAATATTCTGGCGTGGATCGTGTTGGGTTTGGTTGCTGGTGCAATTGCTAAGGCCATCTATCCCGGTCATCAAAGCGGCGGCATCTTGGGCACCCTGATTTTAGGCGTCATCGGCGCATTCGTTGGGGGCAGCCTCTTTACCCTGCTGACGACAGGAACATTGACATTTGCGGCCACTAGTCTGAGCATTGGCGGCGTAGTCATTGCTGTTCTGGGGGCGATCGTAGCCCTGTTTCTTTACTACGCAGCCACCAAGCGGACTGTCTAGTTGAATCTGCTGGCAACCGGCCAAAATTGAGAGGCGTAGGTCACCTGAAGCATAGAGCGTACTGGGGCAGCAGCCCCAAATACCAATAGGGGTTTCGCGGCGCAGGCTGCGCCGCAGCGGCTCCATATGTATCAGCTAAGCCTACCCGCCTATAATGATTTAGGACAACCGTTTTAAGGTTGTCCTAATCTGCTTTTTGTGACCTGTTGTTGTGCTGTTGGGGTACTCTGTGAGCGATCAGTCAAAGCGATCTGAAGATTTAAAGCAGGCGCTGCACGATTTTGTTTTAGCTGCCGATGGCCCTCTGGCCACAGCATTGGAAAGCTACAGCGCCGATCGCCTAAAGCACTGGTCAGCCACCAACTTGCAGGGAATTAACCGCTCGGCGCTGGCCATCGATATGTTTTTGACCGAGGGACTGGTAGCTGGTCAATCGGTACTGGATATTTTTATAGAAAATCAGCCCGATCTGCCCCAGGGCGATCGCGCTCTGCTCAAAGACTGGGAAAAAACCTTTAACGGCCTGTTTGTGGTCCTTCAAGTAGCCACAGACCGCTATGAGTTGATGAACTGGCTCACCGAAAAGCGCTACTGGGTAGAGCCCAGCGGCCTGCAATCGGCGGAAGAGTTGGCCCGACTGAGCCTAGGGGAAATCATTGTCACCCGTCTGCTGCCAATTGCCCCTGAGGTTTGGACCTTTTCGGGGCCGCTGATGCTGCTGGGCAAGCTGGGCAAGCCCAAGCTGGCCGTTGCGATCGGTAACTTTAAGAACTGGTTTCCCAACTATCTCTACGGCGATGCGCCTGAGCTTTTAGAGGAGGCCTGGGCATCGGTAGAGCGTTTCCATCGCGATTTTGTTGACTTTTTTGGCCAGGATCAGCTCACCCTGTCGGGGTACGAGCTGAACAAAAAGCTGCAAGAATATCAAGAGGTCACCACCCAGCGCCAGTGGGAAGAAGCCGGTATTGACGGGTCGAAGTCTCTCCAGGAGCTGGCCGACCAGGCCGGTATTTCTGAGCAAGAGCTGGCCGATTCTATGGAGTCCCTCGGTGAAGACGGGAAACAGGTAAACCGCCTTTTGAGCAGCAAAAAGGCGCTCAAAATGGTGATGCCTTCGATTAACCTGCCCGACGATCTGCGCCGGGCGGAAGCCGTTACCGTGTTTGTCCATCCCCGCTGGGGGCAGACGTTCTTAAAAGACTACCAGCGCCTCACCCAGCTGGCTGAGGCAACCGATGGGGACAATCAGCAAAAGCTGGATCAGATAGTTCAGAAATATCTCAAAGAAGACGCGGTAAATGCCTACGTCTGGCACCGTCTTGCGGCAGAAAACCCGGACGCACTGATGGCGTCCCTGGGGCGAGTTCTCAACCGTTCAGACCTGACGGTAGCCGACTTAGACAATGTTTTGGCCCAGGCTGATAAGCCCCTGGAGCCAAAGCTTCCAGAAATTGCCAGCGTGCCGATTCATCTAAACGACCTGTTTCAAGAAGCGCTTCAGGAAGTCGGCCAAAACTCCTCCAAGAAGAAGTCAAAAAACAAGCGAAAGCAAAAGACCGGCTTTGCGGTTTAGTCGCTGTGCCCGACGCGGCGCGATCACTCTACGGCCAGCGATACCCGGTTGCCGCCAATGCTGCGCAGATCGATGAGCAGACCGGAGACTTCGCGGTAGGTCAGCTCGCGATCGGCCTTTAGCACTAGCTTGCCGTCGGGGTGCTGGGCAAAGTAGGTGCGCACCCGCTGGCTGAGCTGGTTAAAGGTAATGGGTTCGTTGTCTAGCACCAGGTTGCCGTCTTTGTCGAGCCCCACCACGAGGGCGTCGATCTGCACCACCTGGGGTTCTGCGACTTTGCCGCCCTCAGATACCGACTGGGGCAGGCGCACGTTTAGCAACTGCTGCCCGGTAAGGCTCATCGAAATAATGATGAAAAAGGTCAGCACCGTCATCAGAACGTCCATCATGGGGACGAGGTTGACCTCGGGAACCTGGGACTTGACCTGACGACGACGACGGGAACGCATGGCACTCATAGACAAGATGGAGTGAAAAGATGAAGTCCTGATCAGCTCCAGCATTGGGCTGTGCGGAATGGGAGTAAAAGCCGTTCGCCGACTTCTGGGAATGCCATTAGTATAGGGCCAACCTGGGGTGGTCAGGGGCAGTGGTGGCTGGCGCAAATCAGGCGGTGCGATCGCCCCCAGACACCCCCCAAACATCCCAAACCGGGAGCGGGAGCCTTTGCCCATGGTACCCAACGACATCTACAAGCCCATTTACCGGCTATTTTGGCGGTTGAGGCGGCAGCCCTGGCTGTGGCTGCTGCTGTGGGTGGCTCCGCTGCTGCTGCTCAACCGCCTCCCGCAAAGCCTGCTGGCCCCCCGGGAGGGCATCTACGCCCAGCAGGCCTGGGACATGCTCACCTACAACGATTGGATTGGCCTGGGCTGGTGGGGCACGCCCCAGTTCGATCGCCTGCCCGGACTGCACTATTTAATCGCCCTGAGCTACCACTGGTTTGGTCGTAGCGAGCTGGCGGCGCGGCTGCCCAGCATGGTCGCCGCCGGGGCTGCGATCTGGCTGACCTGGCGGCTGGGCCAGCGGTTGACTCAGCCGACCGGCTCGCCCCAGGTAGGACTCTGGGGGGCGGGAATTTTTGCGGTTATGCCCCTGTGGATGCAGGCGGCCAAGCTGGCTACCCCCGATGCGCTGCTGGTGAGCCTGAGTTTGCTGGCGGTCTGGGCACTGCTGCACAGCGAAGATCAGCCCGCCCAGCGCATCGGCTGGGGCCTGGTGGCGGGTCTGGCCCTGAGCTTTGGTTTTTTGGTCGGGGGCGCGATCGCGGTGTTGCCCCTGGTGGCGCTCTTGCCCTACCTGGTCTGGGGCCACAGAACCCACCGCCACCTGACCAACATTGGCCTGTACTACGGCCTGGTTTTTGGCGCTGTTCCCACGGCCATCTGGCTGGGCCGGGCCGTGGCCCGCTACGGCGATCTGCCCCTGGGTCAGCTTGCGGCTCACTTCACCGATCAGCTGGGGCGGGTCGACGGGCCAACGGTTCCCCAAGGGGTGTTTCAGTCGTCCTGGGGGGCTACCGCCGGGGGCTTCTACTCCCTGGGGCATTTGCCCCTGGTGACCTTTCCGTGGCTGGGGTTTGCCCTGGTGGGGGCCTGGCTGGTGGGCCGCGATCGCCGCCTGGGCCGCCGCACGCTCTGGCTGGGGTACCCGACCGTGCTGGTAGGGCTGCTGTGCCTGACACCCGCGCGCGCGGGTTCTGAGGATTTGCTGGTCTATCCCTTCGTTGCTCTGCTGGCGGCGGTGGGGCTAAATCACCTGGGGCGGCTGTTTCGCTCCAGGGCTGCTCGCCGCTACCGGGTGGCGGTGGGCCTCAGCTGGGCGGCGGGGGTGGGGGGCATTTTGCTGATGTCGACTGGGGCCGCCCTGCTGATTACCCCCGGCGAGCTGATTGCCGCCGATCTGCGCCCCTACGGCTGGCTGGGCGTGGCGGGCGGGCTGGGGCTGCTGCTGCCCTGGCTGATGGCCCTCAACCGCTGGGGGCGAGTGAGCCAGGCGCAGCAGCGGCTGTGGCAGTGGGGGTGGCTGCTGGGGCCGTGGCTGGCGGTGATGGCGGCCTTTGCCACGGGCCTGTTTGGCAACTATGGCGCCGATGTGGCGCAGGCCCTGCAACCGCCGCCGGTGGCAGAAGCTCTGGCCCACAACCCGGTGTACATGGTGCAGCCGAGCCGCGATCGCATTCCCGTTTTGCTGACGGTCTACACCCCGCACCTGGGTAAACCCCTGGGCAACTGGAGCCAAATTCCTTCGCTGGGGTACGCCTGGGTGCAGGCGGCTGCCCTGCCCCTGGCCGAGGGCTACGAGGTGATTGCCACGGTGGGAGACTGGCAGCTGGTGCAGGCTCCGGTGGTGCCGGAGGCAGTGCCCCGGGGCTAACCACAGGGCTTCAGGGAAAGGCCGCAGAACCTCTATTCTGCGGCCTCGGAGGGCGATCGCTAAACCGATCGCTAAACCGTAGCGATGAGCTGTTTTTTGACCCAGATATCGGCGCGGGCGTGGAGGTAGACCGGGTCTGCCACCAGGGCGATCGCGCGATCGTAGGACTCCACCGCATTGCCGTAGGCCCCCAGGTCGGCCAGCAGCTTGCCCCGGTTGAACCAGGCCTGGTGGTAGTGGGGGTTGAGCGCTACGGCGCGATCGTAGGAGGCCAGGGCCTCGGCCTGGCGGTGGAGGCCGCAGAGGGCATTGGCGCGATTGTTCCAGGCGGTGCAGAAAGCGCCATCGAGGGCCAGGGCCTGATCAAAGGCCGCCAGGGCCTGGTCAAACTGGTTCTGGGCGCAGAGGGCGCAGCCCTTGCTGTTGAGGGCGGCAGCGCTGAGATCCCTGGTCTTGGGATCGGAATCGTGAATTTGGGTCATGGGAAGATTGCTCAAGCCGTAGGGCAGCGAGACGCATGGCTCACTGGCGGACAGTCTCCATTGTGAAGCGGCGGGCGGGGGCTGGTTAGGGGGGGTGCTACCCGCAGGGGGTACGGGTTACAGTCCAGAGAGAATTTGCTCTATAGTGCACCCTAGGCCCCAAACGTCATCCCATGCCCCACGTGTCTCTGGCAGAATTGGTTGCGGCGGTGGGTGCTGGCGAGCTAGTCAGCTTCCCGACCGACACCGTCCCGGCCCTGGCGGCGCGCCCCGAGGCGGGCGATCGCATCTACACCGCCAAGTCTCGCCGTCCCGACAAGCCCCTGATTTTGATGGGGGCCAGCCTGGCCTCACTGCGCCCCTACATGGCGGGTAGTGAGGCCGACTTGGCCCAGTGGCAGGCGATCGCCCGCCGCCACTGGCCCGGCGCGCTAACCCTGGTGCTGCCCGCCAGCGATCGCCTGCCCCCGGCCATGAACCCGCAGCAAACCGGCACCGTTGGCCTGCGGGTGCCCGACCATCCCCTGGCCCTTCATCTGCTGACCCACACCGGCCCCCTGGCCACCACCAGCGCCAACCGCTCGGGCCAGCCCCCGCTGGAAACCATGGCGGCGATCGAGGCTCACTTTCCCCAGGTATTTACCCTCTCTCCCCAGGCGCAGGCCGAGATCTATGAAATGATCGGCACGAAAATTCCCCCCAGCGAGCCCCAGGGGTCGGGGCTGCCCTCCACCGTGGTCCGCTGGCAGGGCGGCGGCTGGGAACTGCTGCGGTCGGGCGCGGTACATCTACCTGGCTCTGCGATCGAGGCCGATACCCAAAATGCCCATCCCTAAAAACTGCCCGGTTGCTCCTAAGGGCGTAGGCTAGCAATGGCGTACCTCCTCTACCGCATCACTCCACTTTTATGGACTACCCCCAGGGTCAAGACTTTACCGATCTGGCCACCCTACAGCTGGCCTACGATCGCCTGCTGCACCAGGCCCAGCACCAGGCGGCTTTTCTGGGCACCGCCTCCCACGAGTTGCGAGCCCCTATCAATCAAATTATTAGCCTGCATCAGCTAATTCTGGAGGACCTGTGCGAAAATCCTGCCGAAGAGCGGGAGTTTATTGCCCAGGCCAACCAGACCATTCAAACGGTGCTCAAAAACCTCGATCTGCTAATCGCCCTCTCCAAGCTCGACATTGGCACCGTTCAACCCAGGCTCCAGCCCACCTTTTTAGAACCCCTGCTGACCCGCGTGCAGCGCCGGATCGAAATGCAGTGCATCAACCGCCACTGCCGCTTTAGTCTGGGGCCAGTCGAGTCCAGTCTGGCTGTCCAGACCGACGCCACCTGGCTGGAGCAGGGGCTGGTCATGCTCATTGAAGCGGCGCTGGCCCAGGGTAGCCCCCAAATTAGCCTCACCGTGGCCGACGACCCCGCCGCAGATGAAGTTGTTTTGCACCTGGGGGCCAACGCTGGGGAGGCGATCGCCCCCGCCGCCGCCGCCCTGTCACCGGAGTTTCGCTACCAGCTAGTGGCGCGCCTCGTTCCCCACCTGGGCGCGGTCCTGGAGTCCTTCAGCTCCGCCGACAACCCCAACACCCACCTGGGGCTGAGGCTGCCCCGCCCTATCGCCTAGAGCTAACTCATCGCTACATCACTGCTACATCACTTTTAGGCGCTGGGAAAAAATAGGCAAAATAGACGTTCCATTTCAGAATCTTTCGATATAGTTTGGGCAATTCATTTCCGGAATCTGCGGCTGCTTCTCTGTAGCTGGCTGTATGGAGCAGCGATCCGCAGTTATTAATTGCAGCCGCCCGAATTGGATCCCTGAAACTTAGTCACAATAGTCATTATGGAACTTACCATTATTCTCGTTTTGGTCTTCATCGTATGGACCAATGCGACGCTGTTTCCACCTGCACCTAAGAAGAAAACCGTCGATGAAAAGCTCGCTGAAGCCATTACAGACTATCTCAAAGAAGGCTTCAAAATCCGCAAGGATTAATATTTAAGTGCCAGTTTTTGGGAGTAAGATTTCCATACGTTGTTTTCTAAAATTCTCAACTTGCCCATGACCTCAGATCCTGATTCCTCTGCTCCGCTGGATGCTGAAGCCGTGACGACCCCAGCCGAACCTGCCCCTGCCTTTGGCTGGACTCGCTATGCCGAGCGCATCAACGGGCGGTTTGCCATGGTGGGCTTTGCGGCGCTGCTGCTGCTAGAGCTGGTCACTGGCCAAACCTTTTTTAGCTGGCTGGGCCTGCGCTGAGCCTGGGGTTTGCCCCGGCACCCCACACTTTCTAGCCCTTGAAAATGGTAGGCTTAGGGGTGATTTTTGGGATGGTTTGACCGTGGTTAACCCCAACGCAGAGATTGGCCGACTGCGGGAGCTCATGCCCGCCACCGCCCGCATGAAAACCAAGCTAATGCTCAACGATCGCCAGCTTAAGGTGATCAAGGCTGAGTTGCCGCGCCCCTGGCAGCAGGCCCACACGGTCTCTATCAACCTCGACCTGTGGCACCGGCTGGCGGTCAGCGATCGCGACCTGCTGTTTCTGCGCACCGTGTGCTGGGTCACCCTGGCCAACGTGCTCAAGCCCAACTGGTACCAGGCCCTGGCCGGGGCGGGGCTGGCTGGGGGCGTCGTCGAGCTATTTCAGGGCGATGCGGTAGGGGTGGTGGCTGCCGCCGGGGTCACCGCCCTGGCCGGATGGCAGATTTGGCGCGGGGTCACCGGCCCCCAAACCGACATTGCCGCCGACGACAAGGCGGTGCAGGTAGCCTGTCGGCGCGGCTACAGCCAGGCCGATGCCGCAGCGGCTCTCATTCGCGCCATTGAAGCCGTGCCGCCGCTGGAAGGGCGGCAGGTGCTGACCGTCAACGAGCTAATTCGCTGCCAAAACCTGCGCACCCAGACGGGGCGCTCAGAGTTTTCAGTGTCCGAGGGCTACCGGCGCTAGGTGGCTATGGTGCCGTTGCCCCAAGAGCAAAGGGGATGGCTGGGCATGGCCCACCTCAGCTACGCCCTTGAGTCGGGTCGGTGTGTGCCGACTCACACCTACACTCGCGCCCCCCTGCGGGTGCAGCGCCCCCTCTACCCCGAGGGCGCGGACCTCTGCCATACGGTGCTGGTGCACACCGCCGGGGGCCTGGTGGGGGGAGACAGCCTGGAGGTGCGGCTGACCCTGGCCGCCCAGGCCCAGGCGCTGGTGACTACGGCTGCCGCCAGCAAGGTCTACGGCAGCAGCGCCGAAGCCCTGGCCAGTCACCAGATCACCATTACCCTGGCCCCCGGCAGCTGTCTGGAGTGGATGCCCCAGGAAACCATCGTGTTTAACGGCGCCCACTACCGCCAGCAGCTGCGGGTCAACCTGGCCCCAGGGGCAATTTGGGCCGGTTGGGACATCACTCGCTTTGGCCGCAGCGCCAGGGGCGAAACCTTTGAGCAGGGGCAGTGGCGATCGCAGCTAGAGGTCTGGCAAACCGACCGGCCCCTGTGGCTCGATCGCCAGCGGTTGAGCGGCGGCAGCAGGCCCTTGGGCAGCCCCAACGGTCTGGCCGGGCAGCCGGTGGCGGGCAGCTTCGCGATCCTCGGCCATAGCCCTGATGCCGCCCAGGTGGAAGCCCTACGGCAGCTGTGGCCCACCGACCAGCCCGGCGATATTGGGGTTACTCGCCTACAGTCGGGCCTCCTCTGCCGCTACCGTGGCCCCTCTAGCCAGGCGGCCCGCCGCTGGTTTGTGGCCGTTTGGCAGCATCTGCGACCCCACTACCTGGGGCGGGCCGCTGCGGTATCGCGGCTGTGGCCGCAGTAGTGCTTCTGTCAATGGGGGCGATGGGGTGATGGAGCGATAGGGCGATGGGGGTGATGGAGGTGATGGGGCGATCGCGCCAGCCCAGTACTCGAAGGCTGAAATATACCGACTATCCCAACTCGCTTGGCTCTCCCTTGCTGCCCACTCCCCCACTCCCCCACTCCCTCGCGATTGGAAATAGCCGCCCCACCTGCGCCGCGGTCTACTAGGAACTTTAGCCACCCCTTCCGGACTGGGGGCTGTCCCCGGCGAAAGACTAAATTATTAGACTTGCTAAAGGTGCTATGAAGACCCCTCAATTTTCTGGCTCTAAGCTACCTCCTGCCTCAGAGTACGCTCTGATTTTGGGGGCGGGTGCGACGGCTGCTGTGTCCGTGGCGGCGCAGCAGGCCGCCATGGCAACCCTGCCGGTAACGACCCTGGTGGCCCTGGGCCTGCTCAATCGGTACCGCCTTGACCAGCGACTGCAAGCCAGCGAACCCGGCGGCCCTAGCCTGGAAGAGGCAACCCCTAGGCCAGCGCCAGCGGTGCCCCAACGCCCCAGCGTCCACCCCAGGCCAGATCGGGTGACGGCTGGCCCCGAGGCGGCCCTCTCTTCCACCCCGACGGCCCGCTTTTCCGATCAGCGCGACTATATCCACGCGGGGCTGGCCAAAAAGCTTCAGGCCAGGGCCGACCTGGCCTCGGTCCAGCATGCCACCCTCCAAAAGGTCGGGGCTCACCTGCGGCAGATTCGGCAGGAAAAGTCGCTGTCGCTGGAGGATATCCACCAGCAGACCTTTATCCAGCCCTACACCCTCAGGGCGATCGAGACCGGCAACTTGCAGCAGCTGCCCGAGCCGTTCTATATTCGCGCCTTTATTCAAAAATACGGCTCGGCCCTGGGGCTAGATGGAACCGCCCTGGCGGCGGATTTTCCAACCCTGTAGGCCCACTTGCCCCCGGTGGAGTCGCAGGCAGCAGGCTGAGTCTTTGGGCCAGGGGGCTGCCGCTAGACCCTAGGTCAGCGCGCCGCCGCAGCTGGACCCCGCCCCGGCGGTGCAGCCGTAGCAAAAGGGGCGAGTCTGCACCGTTGTGATCAGATCGAGGGAGTTGGCCGCCAGCAGATCGGCTACGGTCAGGGGCTGGCCGCTGGGCGACGGGCAGGGTACGGCCTCCATCTGGTTGAAATCGCAGTCGTAGAGAATGCCCTCGTAGTCGACCGAGAGCTGGTTGCGGCACATCAGGTTAGGCACGGTGGCCGGGTTGTGGTGGTCGGCCAAAAAGCGCAAGTAGGGCCAGTAGAGGTCTTTGCTGTGCAGGTACTGCTTCACCCGGCCAATCGGCAGGTTGGTGATGGTGTAAAGCCGGTTGAAGGTGATGCCAAACTGCGATCGCAGGTATTCGTCATAGTCAGCCTGGAGAGTGCCCTGGCTAGGGGTCAGCGAAAATTCGGCGCTGCGGGGCACTGGCGGGTTGTACACCAGGTCTAAGCGCAGGGCCGGGTCGCGGCCATAGCCCAGCTGGTTCAGCCGCTGCAATGCCCGAATCGAGTCGGTATAGACCCCGGCCCCCCGCTGCTTGTCCACGTTGTCCTCCAGGTAGCAGGGCAGCGAGGCCACCACCTGCACCTGGTGGCGAGCAAAATACTCAGGCAAATCCTCAAAGCCCGGCACAAAAAAGATCGTTAGGTTCGATCGCACCATCACCGTTTTGCCCAGCCCCCGCGCCGCCTCCACCAGGGGGCGAAACCCGTAGTTCATCTCCGGGGCACCGCCGGTCAAATCGACGGTGGTGATCTGGGGAAACCGACGCATCAGCTCAATTAGCTGTTCGGTCACCGCCGGGGACAGCTCTTCGGTGCGATTCGGCCCGGCCTCGACATGGCAGTGGGTGCAAGCCAGATTGCACCTGCGGCCCAGGTTGATTTGCAATACGCTAATCGGCAGCTTATCCAGGGGGCGATCGAGCCGCTGGTCAAAGGGGATAACGGCAGGAGACGGGGGGGATTGAACCATGAGCCCTTCGCAATTAAAACAGCACTGGTAATACGATTACCCAAACGATTTGGCTTTTTGCCCAGGCCGTAGCCAGTTTGATACCCCACTCGGTACCAACGGCAGCCTCTCTTTGTATTACAACCCATAGAGCTGAAAATTGACCGAGAATGGCCTTGCTCAGTGGCTTATTCTCTTTGTACAAGGCTGATCAGTACACTTAGTAATGGCGTAATGGCGGCTCTGCGGCGGTTGTGGCTCCCCCACCCGTTGGGCTGCCCAAGCCTATTTCCCCCGCCGCATGGAGCAAAACCCCAGCCAGCGTTCGGCAGTTGGTGGAAATGTCTGCTGCTAAAAAAGCACGAGGCAGCTCAGAGTATCCTGGCGCTACAGGCCCAGATTCAGCCCGAAAAGACGTATACGGGACCAGGCGATTGGGCCTTGGCGATCGCCTGCCAGCCGTTGGCCACCCGGCAGCAGCGCTTCCCCACCCTGGCATCGCTGACGGTCAGCGTCAGTCTATCGGCTCAGAATCTGTGCCAGGTCGATGACGGGCGGCGCTGGCCGCCTTCGCACCCCTATTCCGCCAAAGGCGCAGCAACCCTGACCTGATCGCGCCCCTGGTTTTTGGCCATGTAGAGGGCGTCGTCGGCAGCCTTGATCAAGCGGGCCGGGCTGCCGCCGCGGGCCGGTAAAGCGCTGGCGACGCCCAAACTTACGGTGACCACCTTGGCCACCGCCGACCCCTCGTGGGGGATCCGGTGGCCGCGCACCAGCAGGCGCACGTCTTCGGCCACGGTTTCGGCCCCCTCGATATCGGTGTTGGGCAGCACCAGCACAAACTCTTCGCCGCCGTAGCGGGCCACCAGGTCCCCAGGGCGCTTTGCGGCTCGGGACAGGGTGCGGGCCACCAGCCGCAGGCAGTTGTCACCGGCTTGGTGCCCGTAGCGATCGTTAAAGCCCTTAAAGCTGTCGATGTCAACCATAACAAGCGAAATAGGGCTATTTTCACGGCTCATGCGCCGCCACTCTTGGTCGAGGTACTGCTCCAGGCGGCGGCGGTTGGGGACCCCGGTAAGCCCGTCGAGGTAGGCCATGCGCTTGAGCCGCTGGTTGGCCAGGGTCAGCTCGCGGTGCATCTTGGCCTGCTGAATGGCAATGCCCACCTGGGTGGCCAGGTTTTGCAGCAGCCGCACATCTGCCGTGCGCCAGACCCGAGGCGATCGGCACTGGTGGGCGATCAGCAGACCCCAGAGGGTCTGCTCCTGCATAAGGGGCACCACAATTTCGGCCTGAATTTGAAAATATTCTAAAAACTCTAGCTGTGGGGACGGCAGGCTTTGGGTGTAAACATTGTCGACCGCCAGCCCTCGCCCGGCACGGTAGTGGGCCAGAAACTTTTCGCCCACCGACCAGGGGTCGCGCAAGACCCAGCCCCGCATGGGCGAGTAGGCCTCGGAACAGGATTCTTGAATCACCTCACCCCCCATGTCGGTTCCACACTGGATGACGATGACGCGATCGGCCTCGATAAACTCCTGTACCGAGGTGACTGTCTGCTCCAAAATGCTGTCCAGGTCGAGGAGGTGGCGAATGCGCTGGGCAATTTCAGCCACCAGCCGCTCCCGCTGGGACTGGAGCTTAATTTCCGCCTCAGCCCGTTTTTGATCGGAAATATCCAGGGTGACGCCGGCCAGCCGGGGTGGGTTTTCACCGTCGTCAAACACCTGCCCTCGAGCTGATAGCCAGCGGGTTTGGCCATTGCGGTACAGCACCCGAAACTCGACGCCGTAGCGCTGCCCCTGCCGGACGGCCTGCTGGAGGGCGTGGTGCACGGCGGCCTGATCGTCCTCGTGCAGGTAGGTGAAAAGGGCGTCGTAGCTGCCGTCAAACTCGCCGGGGTCTAGCCCCAGCAGGCGCTCTTGCTCCTCTGAAATCACAATGGTTCCCTGGGCCAGATCCCAGTCCCAGGTGCCCA
Source organism: Nodosilinea nodulosa PCC 7104 (assembly GCF_000309385.1). Lineage (GTDB taxonomy): Bacteria > Cyanobacteriota > Cyanobacteriia > Phormidesmidales > Phormidesmidaceae > Nodosilinea > Nodosilinea nodulosa. Next base: position 5,355,790 of record NZ_JH976537.1, on the reverse strand, counting down.
TTTGAGCCCCCTTGAGGGCCAGGGTGAGACGCTCTTGCTGCTGCTGGAACAGGGCAGCAGAGTAGTGGCAGGCGGTGAGCTCGGCTCGACTGGTCAACCCGGCTTCAGCGCCGGGGGGCAGGGTATGAAAGCCGTCGGAGGTCAGCAGGCCGAGCCAGTGGTGGGACTGGTCCACCACTGGCTGGTAGGGCTGCTCCGGGTGGAGCTGCTCAAAGGTCAGGGGCCAGGGCAGAGGTGCGTTGAGGGGGCGCAACCAGTCGATGGAGGTCATCCACAAGCTCACCGGGACGTGGCTAAAGTCGGCCTGGTGGGTGCTGGCCTGGGCCGCATTGTCGTAGCTAAATATCCCCACCAGAGTCTCCCGGCGATAAACCAGAGCATAGGTCTTGGTGGCCTGGCCCATGGCTTCAACCACTCGGTCCAGGGTGTCCTCAGCGTCTACACAGAGGGGGGAAGGATCGATGGTTGCCGCTAGGGCTGCGGCGTTAACCAGGTCGTTTTCAGGCACGGGTTGCAGGAACCAGGATGGGGTAGGTATAGGCGACAAACCGAGAACAGTGCGCTAGGGCGCAGGGCAGATGCTGGCCCACGGTGACGAGGCTACATCAATAACGGCTGTCTGCTGCTGCGGTAGCAGTCATTGGCGTAGTTTCCTGGTGGACCTTCTTACAGATCTAGACTGCCCGTCGCCCACGGGGGATGGGTCATTATTGAGCAGGGCTTAACAACTGCGATCGCAAACGAGCTACGTATTTTTGCTGGAGTTAGGGTCAACCTCAGCCATATATTCCCTGTGGTAGATCAGTTGGGGTACGGAGACCGGAGCTTTCCCACGGGCTAGGGGCAAGTTCTCTAGAACTGAATTCTTTATACTAGAAGGATTGGTTTCATCTACGCGAGCATCTTCCCCTGTCTGAGCCCCTATCGATTCACGACGAAACCCTTGACCTGCTGGAGTGGCCTCGGTTATGCCAGCACCTATCGACCTTTGCCGCGACCAAAATGGGTGCGCTGACGGCCCAGGCCCTGAAGGCTCCAGGTAGCCAGGCGGCCAGCGGCGCTCTGCTGGCCCAAACCGAGGAGGCCAGCTGGCTGGAGCAACACAACAACGGCCTCAACTTTGGCGGCATTCGCGACATTGGCGCAGCGGTGGAGCGCGCCCATCGCCAGGGCCTGCTGAGCGGTGAGGAACTGCTGGCGATCGCCACCACCCTCAGCGGCGCTCGCCAGCTGCGCCGCACCATCGATGGCCAGCCGCCGGAGGATCTGCCGGTGCTCCAGGAGCTGGTGGCCGACCTGCGCACCCACCCCGACCTGGAGCAGCAGATCTACCACTGCATCGACGATCGCGGCGATGTCACCGACCGGGCCAGCCCCAAGCTGGGGGGCATTCGCGATCGCCTCAAGGCCCTTCGCCAGGACATTCAGCAGCGGCTACAGCGGATTTTGCAGCGCCAGGCCGGGGCCATGCAGGAACCGCTGATTACCCAGCGGGGCGATCGCTTTGTGCTGCCCGTCAAAGCCCCCCAAAAAGACGCCGTACCCGGCATTGTCCACGACGCCTCCGCCAGCGGGGCCACCCTCTACATCGAGCCCCAGGCGGTGGTCGAGCTGGGCAACCGCCTGCGTCAGCTGCTGCGCCAGGAAAAAACCGAGGAAGAGGTGATTTTGCGCCAGCTCAGTGATGCGGTGGCCGAGGTCTATGCCGATCTCACGGCGCTGCTGGCGATCGTCACCGAGCTGGACCTGGCCCACGCCCGCGCTCGCTACTCGCTGTGGCTGGGGGGCAATCCGCCCCGCTTTATTGAGCCCCACGAGCAGACCACCCTGCGCCAGCTGCGCCATCCGCTGCTGGTGTGGCAGCAGCGCCACGAGCAAGGCCCCGAGGTGGTGCCCATCAACCTGCTGATTCGCCCAGATCTGCGGGTGGTGGCGATTACCGGCCCCAATACCGGCGGCAAAACCGTCACCCTCAAAACCCTGGGCCTGGCGGTGCTAATGGCCCGCGCCGGGCTTTATATCCCCGCCCGCGAGCCGGTGGAGCTGCCCTGGTTTGGGCAGGTGCTGGCCGACATTGGCGACGAACAATCCATCGAGCAGAGCTTGTCGACTTTTTCGGGGCACATTCGCCGGATCGGGCGGATTTTGGCGGCGCTGGGAGATGGGGAAGGTGAGGGAGATGGGGAAGGCTTCGAGCTGGTTCCTGACGATCCCACTGCGGCTTCTGACTCTTTAAAGGACCAGGGATCGCTCTCCTCATCCCCTCATCCCCCCATCCCCCCATCCCCCCACTCTTCCCCCGCCAACGCCCTCGTCCTGCTCGACGAAGTAGGCGCGGGCACTGACCCCAGCGAGGGCACGGCGCTGGCGATCGCACTCCTCAGACATCTGGCGGAGCGGGCGCGGCTGACCATGGCCACCACCCACTACGGCGAGCTAAAGGCGCTGAAGTACCAGGACTCTAGGTTTGAGAACGCTTCGGTGGAGTTTGACGAGGCTACCCTGTCGCCCACCTACCGGCTGCTGTGGGGCATTCCGGGCCGATCGAACGCGCTGGCCATTGCCCGTCGGCTGGGGCTGGATGCTGCGGTGGTGGATGACGCCACCGCCCTGATGGCGCTGGGTTCCCAGGACGATGTCAACCAGGTGATTGCGGGCCTGGAGGCCCAGCGGCGCGATCAGGAGGATCGATCCCAGGCGGCGGCGGACCTGCTGGTGGCCACCGAAAAGCTCCACGACGAGGTGCAGCGCAAGGCCGATCTGCTGCGCGATCGCGAGCAGGAGCTCAAGCTACAGCAGCAGGCGGCGGTACAGCAGGCGATCGCCGAGGCCAAGCGCGACATTGCCAAGGTGATTCGGCGCTTGCAGCAGGGCGATGCCACCGCCCAGGATGCCCAGCGGGCTACGGCGGCGGTGGATGCGATCGCCCAGTCGCACCTGCCGGCGGCGGCCCCGGCGGCAACTAAACCCGGCTACCGTCCAGCGGTGGGCGATCGCGTCCGGATTCCCAGCCTGGGGCAAACCGCTGAGGTGCTCACCGCCCCCGACGACGACCACCGCATTACGGTGCGCTTTGGGCTGATGAAAACCACCGTTGGCCTGGCCGATATTGAGTCGCTGCGGGGTGAAAAGGCCGAGGTGCCCGTCAAGGCCAAACCCGTCGATACCGTGCCCGCGGCCCAGGCAGCCCCCCCGGCCCCAGCCATTCGCACCAGCCGCAACACCATCGACCTGCGGGGCATGCGGGTGGCCGAGTCGGAGGCGGTGCTCGAAGAGGCGATCGCCCAGGGCAGCGGTGCCCTCTGGATTATCCACGGCCACGGCACTGGCAAGCTCAGGGCGGGAGTGCACGACTTTCTCAAGCGCCACCCCCAGATTCAGCGGTTTGAACCCGCCGCCCAGGCCGATGGCGGCACCGGCGTCACGGTGGCCTACCTGTAGTTGGCTGTAAGTAAGTAGGTCTGATTATCTATAAGACGCATTTCGACTCCGCTCAATGCTCGATCCGTTGCTGGGTAGAGGGTTGAGCGGAGTCGTTTTGCTCCGCAACGCGATCGCGAACACGAAGTGTCTCCCTGAGGGAGAAAACCCGGAAACGTAAGCTGGGCTTAATTTGGCCCTCCTACTTACTAAGGCTACCGCTACCGGGAGAGATGTTTGCCGCACGGCTTTGGGCAACCTAGCTTTGGGTGAAACAATAGTTGTTCACAGCTATGCAGCAGAAAACGGCGTTAATGTTTCTTTTTGTCGCCACGGTCATTTGGATTGCAGGGGCCGTCCTTGGGCTGCTGCCAGCGCTGATGACACCGATGATGTTCGATGCGCCAGGATCCCTAGAAAACCCGATGACGGTCACGTTTGCGCTCAGCATTGCCACCTTTCCGGTGGTTTGCGTTGTAGCGGTGCTGCTGGGCTGGCTGGTGTTTGGGCTGCCTGCCCTAGCCCACTTTCCCCATCGCTATCTCTGGGCCTGCGCTCTGATCAGCCTGCCTCTGCTCAATGTCGTCATCGGCGGCCTGGCCCTGACCTGGATTACCTGGTTTAATGGAGGCTCCTTCTCCTAGGCGGTCATACACAGGTTTGAATTCAAATCTGTATCGAATTTAGTAACAACGCCGTCGGCTGGGGGCCACCGTGGCACAGTGAATGGGTTAACTTTTCTAGCCGAGTGTGAGGCCCATGACCCCTAAACGATATACTTCCAGACGGTTTGCGGCAGCGGCGATGATGTCTGCGGCCCTAGTCTCAGGACTCAGTTTTGCCCCCGCCTTTACCCCCATAGCCATGGCCCAGGAAGCAGCAATTAGAACCCTAACGGTGACCGGCCAGGGTGAGGAATCGGTGCCCACCACCAAAACCCAGGTTGAGCTAGGGGTCGATGTGCAGGGCACCGACGCGGCGGCGGTGCAGCGCGAGGTGGCCCAGCGAACCTCGGCGGTGGTAGAACTGCTGCGATCGCGCCAGGTCGAAAAGCTCGAAACCACCGGTATTCAGCTCAGTCCCCGCTATAATTACGACAATGGCCGCTCGGACGTGATCGGCTACAGCGGCAGCAATACGGTCAGCTTTCGCATGCCCACCGAGAGCGTCGGCTCGCTGATCGACGATGCGGTGAATGCCGGGGCCAACCAAATTCGCGGCGTTAGCTTTGTGGCCGACGACGACGCCCTGGAGACGGCTCGCCAGCGCGCCCTGCGGGCTGCCGTGGAAGATGCCCAGGCCCAGGCGGGGGCGGTGCTGGGCAGCCTGAATTTGCGATCGCAGGAGATCATCGGCATTCAAATTAACGGGGCCGCCCCGCCCATGCCGGTGCCGATGCTGCGGCGGGCGGAATATGCCGCTGGGGCTGACGCCTCTACCCCGGTGGTGGGAGGTGATCAGACCGTCCAGGCCCAGGTGACCCTACAGATTCGCTATTAATCAAACCGCTCACCAGCTCACAAAGAGACGGGCGTCTTGGTGCTGCCGCGCTCGCAGATGGCTGCTATTGCGGCAGCACCCCAGTACAAGCGCAATGTTTTGAACGAGTAAGGGAATATAAGCCCAAAACCCAGAAATTTCCGTCTGACCAAATCCAGCCCTGCCGCGATCGTACCCAGGTCGATCGCCAACACCGTACTGTGGAAGGTGTAGTGCCCATTCCCATGGATATGTCGCCAAGCTGCCGATGGATCGGCTTGATGGTGACAGAGCTTTCGCATTCTTACTGACCTCGTATTTGGTCATTAGACGCAAGTGAACCCCATAAAATTGGGTACCTTTGATGCAAAGATGCTAAAGGCATCCGTAGCGTTCAAATCAAAAAGGTTTACCAATGGCCGAGTTCGAAGGCAGTGTTGGCAGTCCATTCGTAAACCAAATCTTGCAGGATCGCTATCAAATTCAGGCAATGCTGGGTCGCAAACCCGGTCGGCAAACGTTTTTGGCACTCGATTTGCAAAGCCAATTGCCCGTTGTCATTAAACTCTTACTGTTTAGTCCAGATTTTACCTGGGAGGATTTCAAATTATTTGAGCGCGAGGCAGAAACTCTCAAAGCTCTTGATCATCCGGCAATACCTCAGTACCTCGATTTTTTTGAGGTAGAAATTGAGTTCGGCAAGGGTTTTGCGCTGGTACAAAGCTACATCAAGGCACGCTCACTTCAACAATTAGCACAGGACGGGTGCAGATTTAGCGAAGCAGATTTAATGGCAATCGCCAAAGACCTGCTAGATATTCTGGAATACCTTTATCGACTTCAGCCACCGGTCATTCATCGCGATATTAAACCGAGCAATGTGTTGCTCAAAAACCGCAGTGGCAATAGTCCGGGTGATGTTTATTTGATTGATTTTGGCTCGGTGCAAACAGCCGCCCATGGTGGCACGGTAACAGTGGTTGGCACCTATGGTTATATGCCACCCGAACAATTTGGTGGACGATCGTTACCCGCATCCGATTTGTATGGTGTCGGCATGACCTTAATTTATTTGGCGACAGGTCAACATCCTGCCGATCTGCCTCAGAACGATTTACACGTCGAATTTAAGCACCTGACATCCCTCAGCGAGTCTTTCACCAGTTGGATCGAATGGCTAACAGACCCAAGCCTAACTGAAAGACCGGCAACAGCACAGGACGCAAGGCTACACTTTCTCAAGCCTCGCCAAGAGCCAAAAGCGGCATTGACCAGACAAAAAAACTACTTAGGTACAACAACAGATTCATCCTCTTCCATTCCCCTGACGGAAACTTATACCACTCTTTTACTACAAGTACCGTTAAAGCAAATTAAATATATCTCTTCAGTCAATACTTTGGATTGGCTTTTAAATAAGTTTCCATTCATAAACTATCCCTTCATTATGGGGGTCTCCATAGCCGCATTCTTAATATTGGTGTTTTATGGAATTATTCCCTTCGATTTATTATTTTGGGTCTTGTTTCCTCTAATTTCGATTTGTGCTGGTCTAGCAACTATGCTTCTATCTGTACTTCAAAATTCAGATGAGGGGGAAGCGGTTGATAAGTCCTTCGAAAGTGCTAGAAGTTTACCTAATGCTAGTACTAGTGTTGCATTTCAAAAAAAGGATGGGGCAGTTGTTGTTACTCTCAACCTGCTAAAAGGTGTTGAAACGACTGCAATTTTTGAAGGAAGACTAGGGAGCACTTCTGCTGGCGCAGAGGCCCTGACTAACTATAGACTCAACTTGTATTTCCCAGATGATAATCAAATGATTATCATCAACAGCGATCGTGGGGAAATTGTATGGCTCTGTAATGAGTTAGCCAGGTGGACAGGCATTCAGGCAAAGCTTTGGAAAATTCCGGAGTATAGACTAAAAACTCAGCCAGAAAGAACTTTGCCTTAATCTAAACTCTAAGGAGAGATCCTACTGGATTCTAGAATGCCTGACCGTTGTTTACCCATGGAGGTATGCATAGAGTTTGGGCGTACACTTGCAGCAAGTGTATCCTAGAGAGAATGTGTCTTAGCAAAGATACGCTCTTTTTTATCGCTTATCGTTTGACCAAAATGCCTGAGATTGTCTCGATTCAGGTAGGCCTGCCCCAAACTCTGGGCACCGAAACCGCCGCCGACCCGATGGACCAGCGCTGGACTACGGGGTTCTTTAAGCAACCCGTTGAGGGTGAGGTGTGGCTGGGCTTTACCAACCTGGCAGGCGATGGGCAGGCCGATTTAAAGAATCACGGCGGCGTCGATAAGGCGGTGCTGGCCTACAGCGCTGATCATTACCCTGACTGGCGATCGCACTTACATAACCCCGATCTGCCCTACGGCGGCTTTGGCGAAAATTTCACCGTAGCGGGGCAGACCGAAGCCGAGGTCTGCATTGGCGACACCTACGCGATCGGCAGCGCCAGGGTGCAAGTCTCGCAGCCCCGGCAGCCCTGCTGGAAGCTCTCTCGCCGCTGGCGGATTGAAGATCTGGCTCTCCAGGTCAAAGCCAATGGCCGCAGCGGCTGGTATTTCCGGGTGCTACAGGAGGGCATGGTGCAGGCAGGGATAGCCGTGACCCTGTGCGATCGCCCCTACCCCCAGTGGTCCGTAGCTCGCGCCAACCGCCTGATGCACCACGATCGCGGCGATCGAGCGGCGATCGCAAAGCTGGCCCACTGCCCCCTGCTCTCTCGCAACTGGCGAGAAAAACTGCTCAAGCGGAGTAGGCTGACCGCGACTTAGACGGCCCCAAGGCACAAACCCGAGCCGCCTGCCCAGACACAATTTGCAGCTCGTGGGGATAGCGCGGGCGCGGATCGCCCACCAGCCAGATCGGCGGCACCATTGTGGCTTCGTAGCAATCGATCTGATAGCTGGTGCCAGGCTGATCCGCCAGCTCGACCAGGGTGCCGGGCAGGTACTCAAACAGCTCATCCCAGTCGATGGGCGACTCGGGATACATTAGGCGTAAAAATGGCTTTTGTGCAGCACCGTCTCGCCGTGGTCGGGCACCCAGGCCACCCAGGTATCGGGCGACTCCTGACACAGCAGCTTGGCCTCGGCGGCGGCGTACTCGTTGGGCAAATTGGTCAGCTTAACCCAGGTGTCGCGGGTGTAGGTAATGTGGCAAACAGGCTGCCAGGCCGCAGCAGATTTAACATTAGCCTGGGAATGAAGTTGCGGGGTCATAGATCGTCTTCCTAGGAATGAATGCCCACCACAACCGTCTTCTCTGTCAGGACAAAGAAGGTCGCATGGACATTTCTGTATTCATTTTTACAAAATAGGTGATTAAATGGGGCGATCGCGCCAGATAAGTTAACACGCCATGACCTAGCGCCGGGGCACCGTTCGCCTAGTACTCTGAGGCAGAAATATGCCGACTATTCCAGCTCGCTTGGCTCCCTCGCTCCCCTGCTCCCTCGCAATTGGCAATAGTCCCCGCACTTGGGCCGCAGTCTACTAGGAAGGCTGGCGCCAAAACCCCTGGTGCAGAGCCAAAATCTCGGCCTCCACCGCCGCGATCGGCCCCCATACCTGAATCGCCTTCTGCCCCTGGCTAAACAGGTAGCGGCAGGGCAGATCCAGGGTTGGGTTTTCGGCATGGTTGCCGGTCAGTGCCAGCAGCTGGCGCTCTGCAACCCCATAGACCAGCCGCCCCACGTTGGCCCAGTACTGCGCTCCGGCGCACATAGCGCAGGGGTCCACCGTGGTGTAAAGTGTGCAGCCCCACAGAAACTCGGCTTCAAACTCGGCATAGGCTCGCCGCATCAGCGTCAGTTCGGCGTGGTTTACCATATCCACATTGCCCTGCACCAGCAGCACAGTGGTGTGGTCCGGGGCCACTAAAATGGCTCCAAAGGGATGATGTCCCTCAACCACGGCAGCCTCGGCCACCCGATTGGCCCGCCGCAGGTGCTCGATCATCTGGGCAGAGGTTGGGTTGTTCACAGATCTGCGTCCAGGTTCAAAATAGCGTCAGTGGGCTGTCGGTGTTGCCCCGGCCCCGGCTCCGGAGGGCCGTGGGAAATCTCCCAGGCGATCGGGCCTTAGCTATAAAATTAGCCCCCGTTGCCCATAAGAGCAACGAGGGCGATAGAGGCCTAGGCGAGCTAAAATCCTGCCCTTGAGCAATGGCAGAAGTCAGCCGCAGAGTTTAGCCCTAGCGAGAGCTAACTGGGTCAGCAATGTATTTGAAGTCCGGCTCGGAGTTCCAGGGGCCGCGCTCATCTTTGCCGCTGTCGTCGGTGGAGAGGTTGTAGTACAGCTCCACCGTGTCGTCTGGCTGAATGTTGCCGAACATGGGATCGGTCAGCTTGCCCATGGAATCTAAGGCTTTCATGAACATCTTGGTGTGGGAAATTTCCCGAGTCAGCAGATGCTGCAAGGTTTTCTTGGTGCCGTCGTCGGTGGCCAGCTTAATCAGAGACTCGTAGGTCTGGCGTGCGCCAGCCTCGGCGGCAATGTTGGCCCGCAGGTCTCTCACCACGTCCCCACCTTCGTTGAGGTAGCTGGCGGTCCAGTTGTTGCCCTGGCTGTCGAGGAAGTGAGGCCCCATGCCGCGCACGGCAAACAGCGTGCTGTTGTAGGCCTCGCTCTGGTCGGTGTCTTTGGTGTGGATTTCAATCAGTTTGCCCACCATTTCCAGGTGGCCAAATTCTTCTACGGCGATATCTTGGAGCATGTCCTTGATACCTGCATCTTCGATATGAAAAGACTGCACCCAGTACTGAAGCGCGGCGGAAAGTTCTCCGGTGGCCCCGCCAAACTGCTCTAGCAGCAGCTGCGCAAAGACCGGATTGGTTTCACTGACTTGAACGGTGTGGACAGGATCTTTTTTGTGAAAAAACATAGTTACCCTTGTGGAGCTTGCAGTGTTACGAAGCCGATTCGTTTCAAAAAAATTTAAAAAGGGAAGCGCTTCTGACTGTCTCGCTTTCGCTTGTCGCCTCAGCAGACCAAGCGGCAGTGGGCCACAGAATTGGGCCGCCCTCTATCAACTCCCTATCAACCTCGTGTGGTCACACCTTAAAGCTCAATGCTTTAACCCCCCATCTGTATATGTAGAGAGAATCCCGGCATCTAAATATAGAGGCCGTCAATCGGGCTTTGCTGAAGAAACAGGCGCTATAGCTGTAGCCAGTCTGGTTAAGGCAGGTCTTCTAAGTAGAACGCCTTAATTATCGTAGGGTGCGTCATCGCTGGGCGTGACGCACCAGGCCCATGCCTAGCGGTACGTTGGGCTTCGCCACAACACACCCTTGTATGTAAGGTTTGGCCCAAAATAGACCTAGGAGTGACTCTGGACGCACCCTAAAGCCCTTTGGAGCTTGCTATGTAGAACAAGAGCCTCCCCCTTTCATTGACCTAGATTGCCGCCAGCAGACTGGACAGTATATTAGGGAGTCCTGAGATTCCCAAGCTGGATAACAAGGATAGCGCTGAGAGCGATCTGCCCCCTTGCCGTCATCAGGAGTATCGAACCATGACTCAAAACCTGATTCCCGTTGGCATTGATGTGAGCAAAGCCACCTTACATGTGGCGATTCTATTTCCAGAGCGTGCCAAACCCCAGTATCAGACCTTTGATAACACCGAAGTGGGTTATGCCGCCTTGCAGGCGTGGTTAATCGAGGCCGGGGTGAAGACGGCCCATGTATGCCTAGAGGCGACCAGTATATATGGCCATGGTGTAGCGACAGCGCTCCACCAGCAGGGCTACCGGGTCAGCATTGTCAACCCGGTGCGGATTCACGGCTACGCCAAAAGCCAACTCAAGCGCACCAAAGCTGATCGCCCTGATGCTACGCTGATTGCCCAGTTCTGCCGTGACCTCAAGCCCAGTGCCTGGCAACCGTCATCAGCGGACATCCAAACGCTACAAGAGTACACCCGCCGTCTCGATGCCCTCACCCACATGCTGACCCAGGAGAAGAACCGCTTGGCCATCAGTTCCGACGCGCTAAAGTCTGATATTCAAGCCCACATCACCTTCCTCGAAGCCCAGGTCAAGGCGTTAAAAAAGCAGCTGCGCAGTCATATCCAGAGCCATGAGCACTTGCAGGCCCAGGCGGACTTGCTGGTCTCCATCGTGGGCATCGGCCCCGATACCGCCGCCCGGCTGCTGGCTGAAATCGGCGATATTCATGCCTTTACCTCCGCTCGTCAGCTCGCTGCCTATGCGGGGTTAACGCCCCAAGAACATACCTCTGGCACATCAGTGCAGGGCAAAACCCGACTCTGCAAGATTGGCAATGCCCGCATGCGAAAAGCGCTGTATTTCCCGGCCATCGCCTTCCTGCGCCATGCCCGAGAACTTCACCCTTGGTGTGAGCGCCTAACGGCGGCGGGCAAAACCAAAATGGCGATTATCGGCGCTGCTATGCACAAGCTCATTCGTATCGTCTACGGCGTGTTGTCCTCAGGTCAACTCTACGATCCTGAAAAGCTGAAACCCCAAAAATCGGCCTTGGCTGTCCCTTGACGATCTCGGGCCAACACAGTATCTACAGCAACGTTTAATTGGGGCTACCTAGTTATAGACGTTCAAACGAGACGTTCGAACCTGTGAACGTCCATATCCCGAACTCAGGCTAAACAAAATTGGCTGGCGTGATGTCAGTCGCGACGGTAGAGAGCAGCTTGGCCATAACGTCGAGGGAGGCGTTGTTTAAAACAAACGTGTTGTTTACCTCTGCGCCCGTGCCCTGGGCCAGAATTACATCCGAAAAAGTAGCGTTGGTGAACTTATCCACTGCGGCATCAAAGTCCAGGATGGTCGTCACGCCGGGGCCATCAAATAGGGCAAAGGTATCGGTTCCTGCTCCGCCAGAGGCCGTGTTGTTACCGCCGCCGCCGTCGAGTAAATCATTGCCCCCGAAGCCAAGCAGGGTGTCATCGCCGCTGCCCCCCAGCAGCTGATCGTCTCCGTCGGAACCCTCAAAGGTGTTGGTTCCAGACACGATGCGCGTGTCTCCGCTGATGTGGGTAATGCCGGCAAAGGGGCCGTTAAAGGTGTTGTTTTCAACCACAATATTCGAAAACGCTTCGGCTGGTTCTCGATTGTCAAAGGCTACGGCCGAAGCGGTGACGGCGTCGAAAGTATTGCCGCTGATGTCGATATCCGATTGGGTGCCCTGGGCTGAGGTTCCCTCAGCGGCTGCTAAGCGAACGCCATAGAAAACGTTGGCGAACTGATTGTTATCAATATCGACATGGGTTAGATCGCGGTCGTCGAGGGTGACAATGCCGTCGTAGGCTCCGGAGAAGGTATTGCCCGCGATCGCGACATTGGCAGTAGAGGCAGCCGAGCCATCGTCATCGACGGAAAGCTGAAGGGCATAGCGGGCGGCGGTAGAGGCTGCTGCCGGGTCGGAGAAGTCTGTGATGCCCAGATCGACAGTGTTGTTGAGCACCTCAACATGCTGAGAATTGTCGATCTGAAAGCCTCGCCGCCCAGCGGCACTGGCATCGTTATGGACGCCTACGTTGTCGGCAATTAGCAGCCCATCGACGTTGTCAATGCGCAGCATGGAGGCATCGTTGCCGGTAATGCCGCCAAAGTAGTTTTTGGTAATTGACCAGTTAGAGCCGCCAGATGGCGCTCCCCCTGTGCCAAATCCGTTGGTGATAAAGGTTTGCGTATCGTTGGTTAGAGCGGCAAAGTTGTTAAAGGCAATATTGATGTTGCTGAAATTATTGCGGTTATTGCCGCCTTGAATGGCCGCTGCATCGTTTGCAAACTCAAACCCTAGAACAGAAATATTGTTGCTGCCCAGGGTCAAAGTCCCCTCAATGACTGATTCTGCGCCCCGCGCCCCATCGCTGCCAGCCAGGCCAAAGTTGGCCCCGACTAGGGTTATGGCTTTGTCGAGGGTGACATCTTCCTGGTAGGTGCCCGCCGCCGCGATCAGTGTGTAGCCATCCTTGGCGGCATCAACCGCAGCTTGAAGGCTATCGAAACCGCCGACTAGATTGTTGTCGGCATCGAACAACTGCAAAGGCTGGGATGACTCAATACCCGAGTTTAATCCTGCTACCAGGGTGATATCGGGGTCTGAGTTGCCCAGGGAAAAAGGCCCCTGAAACAAGCTGGCGAGGGGGTTAAAACCGCCAGCATCCACCAGCTCAACGGTTCCCTGCCCGTCGGCCCCATCGGCCCTGTCGGCGGGCAGCAGACTGACAATTTGAACGGCCTCAATGGATTCCCCTGGGGTAAGGCCAAAATCGCTCAGGTCGAAGGCGGTGGCAAAGAGCCCTGTGTTGTCGGCAGGGCCATTGATTGCCGTCTCGTCGTAGCGATCGAAGTTCTCGTAGCGAAACGGGGTAAATTGCTCAGATCCCGTCTCGCGTACGGCCACGGCGTAGGTTTCTGGGGCTCTGGCAAACCCGTTTTCGTAGACGACAAAATCGTCGCCCGCCCGATTGACGGGGCTAGAGCCAGCATCCCAGGTCAACTCGATCGTGGAGCGATTGAACAGATTGCCCAGCGCGATGGACTGCCCAGTGCTGCCTCCCAGCAGGGAACCGACGGTGTGGTCTAGGAGACCAGGAAACTGAAGTCCAGAGCCGAAAAACTGAGTTGTGGACTTTCCATTAACGATGGAACCGCCGGTAACTAAGTCGGTGTCGTCAAAGGTAAAGTCAGCGATCGTAAATGCAGCCATAAGTCGCAGGATCCTGATTGTGAGTACAAGGCAACGATTTATCAGGCTGGCGTGGTGCTCGTGGTGCTAAAGGGCAGTTTTGGTTAAGTCCGCAGGGGTGTCATCTCACCTAAGAAGGATTTTGGGCCGTTCAGAAGTGGGGGCTGTTGTGCGATTCTGCGTTCCCGTCGGCCTGCGTTCCCGTTGGCCTTCATTCCCACCTGCTTTAAATGGTGAGGGATTATTGGCCTCTGTGTGTAAAGAGACATAAAGTAAGGGGCCGAACCAACGGGTGCAGGGGGGTTAGACGGGGTTAAATCGGCTTCTCTGGCGACAATTTGTCTAACTTTGGGCTGGGAGGGGCGATCGCAAACGTCTAACCAAGGATGAATAACACCCCACAGAAAAGCTTCTACCTTGTAGGCAAAAGGGATTACTGTGGCGGCCTCAAGGTCGCTTTGTCGAGTTTAGCTGCTGCGGGCAGACCCGACCCCTTTGCTGTTGAGAACCCAACTTTAAGGAACTCAGGTTATGAAAGGCAATTTTGCATCGAAATGGATTGGGGCCGGTACCCTGGCGCTGAGTCTGGCTGTTTTACCCTCAACCCTTTCTGCTTCGGCCCAGGTGAACTCCGATCCGACTACCCAAACCGCTCCGAATTCGACCGCGCCTGGATCGATGGATTCAACTTCCCCTGGATCGATGGATTCGACCTCCCCGAACTCGATGGATTCGACCACCCCTGGAACCATGGATCCGACTACCTCTGATCCGGTCAGCCCCGGGACCTCGGGCACGGTAGATCCAACGGTTTCCGATCCCTCGGGCTCGACCAATCCCAACGGCGTTACCTCCGATCCAACGGTGCCGGGAACCACTTACCCTGACCAAACCGCGCCTACGACTACCACCACCGTCGAAGACGATGGCGTGAGCTGGGGCTGGCTGGGGCTGCTAGGTTTGATTGGGCTGGCCGGTTTGGTCGGGCGCAACTCCGATCGCGCTGCCACCTATCGCACCGACGATCGCGTGACTACCCATACCTCGACGGACCCTCGCATCTAGATCCCCGGCGCTGGGGACAGCTAAACCCAGATTTAGCCCGATTGGGCTAGCTCCGATTTGACCGGGCAAGTACCCCTTGCCCAGTCGGATCGGAGCTTCTGATATTACTGCTGAGATTAAATGGGGGCGCGGGCGCGGGCTGAATCAGGTTGGACCAGCAACCAGCGGCTTAGGGCATGACGGTCTAGGCATCGCCACAGCTGGAGCGCTATTCGGCCTATCGCGGCTATTCAGGCCCTGTGCCCCCAAAATCAGCTAGATACTCAGAAAAATCCCTGGATTTTGCCCCTCGATTTGGTGAGGCCTGGACGAAAAGATGATTTGGATTGAGGTAGGGTAAGGCGTCGGCACAGTACCCGCAAAAGGGGTTTGAGACATCTATGGGCCTATCAATGGCGTTACCCGAGCTAACTGGCGGCAGTGTTGCTATCAAGGGAGCACTGCTAGATTTTGTGGGCGATCCTTTCTATGGGCCTGAGGCCGAGGCCGTGCGGTACGTTGCCGACGGGCTGCTGCTGGTGCGCGAGGGGAAAATTGAAGCGGCGGGCACCTACGGCGATTTAAGCCCTAGCCTGGGCGATCGCCCCCTGGTTGACTACAGCGGCAGCCTGATTACCCCCGGCTTTATCGACACCCACATTCACTATCCCCAGACGGGCATGATGGCCGCCTACGGCGAGCAGCTGCTGGAGTGGCTCAACCGCTACACCTTTCCGACCGAGCGCAAGTTTGCCGATGCCGACTACGCGCGATCGGTAGCCGAGCTGTTCCTCGATGAGCTGCTCAAAAATGGCACCACGACGGCCCTGGTGTTTGCGGCGGTGTTTCCGGCCTCGGTCGATGCGTTTTTTGAGGCCGCCGAGGGCCGCAACCTGCGCATGATCAGCGGCAAGGTGATGATGGATCGCAACGCCCCCGACTATCTGAGCGATACTGCCCAGTCATCCTACGACGAATCCAAGGCGCTGATCGAGAAGTGG
The DNA here is from genome assembly GCF_000309385.1 of Nodosilinea nodulosa PCC 7104. Taxonomy (GTDB): domain Bacteria; phylum Cyanobacteriota; class Cyanobacteriia; order Phormidesmidales; family Phormidesmidaceae; genus Nodosilinea; species Nodosilinea nodulosa. The sequence goes on along the minus strand of NZ_JH976537.1, from coordinate 5,340,156 downwards.
CACGGGCGCGGACGGCTGCTCTACGCGGTGACGCCCAGGTTTGCCGCCACCTCTACCGAAGCGCAGCTAAAACAGGCGGCGCGGCTGCTAGATGAGTTTCCCGATCTCTACCTGCACACCCACCTGTCAGAAAACGTCAATGAGGTGGCCTGGGTGCGGGAACTGTTTCCCCAGTATGGGGGCTACCTGGACGTGTACGACCAGACGGGGCTGGTGCGGGAGCGATCGCTGTTTGCCCACGGCGTGCAGCTCACCGACGGCGAATTTCAGCGGCTCTCGGAGGCCAAGGCGGCGGTCTCCTTCTGCCCCACCTCCAATTTGTTCCTCGGCAGTGGTCTGTTTCGCATTGAGCAGGCCAAAAACCCCGAGCACCCGGTCAAGGTGGGCCTGGGCACCGATGTGGGGGCGGGCACCAGCTTTTCGCTGCTGCAAACCACCAACGAAGCCTACAAGGTGGCCCAGCTGCGGGGCCAAAAACTCTCGGCCTTTAAGGCCCTGTTTCTCGCTACCCTGGGCGGGGCCAGGGCGCTGTGCCTGGAGGATAGGCTGGGCAGCTTTGACCCCGGCAAGGAAGCCGACTTTGTGGTGCTCGACCCCCAGGCGACCCCCCTGCTGGCGCTGCGCAACGAAAGCGGAATTCCCGAAACCCTGGCGGGCCTGGCGGATCTGCTGTTTTCGCTGGTGATCATGGGGGGCGATCGCGCCGTTGCCGCCACCTATATCATGGGAGAGCTGGCTTACTCGGCTAGAGCTGCCAGCTATAGTGGCAGCCCTAGGGAATAGCCATCACGGCATAGCCATCAATCGACGCTGTATTTGACCAATTCCCCCGGCGAAATGGTGTCGAGCACAGTTTCGGGGGTAAAGTAGCCCAGCGCCTGGATGATGCGGGCAATACAGCCCGTCCAGCCGGTCTGGTGGCTAGCCCCAATGCCCGAGCCGTCGTCGCCGTGGAAATATTCGTAGAACAGAATTAGGTCCTGCCAGTGGGGGTCACTCTGGAACTTTTCGGCCCCGCCGTAGACCGGGCGGCGACCGTTTTCGTCTTTGGTGAAAATGCTCACCAGGCGATCGCCGATGCACTGCGAAATTTCAAACAGCGTTTTGTGGTCGCCCGATCCGGTCGGGTACTCCATCGTAAAGCTGTCGCCGTAGTAGCTGTAGAGCTGCAACAGCGCCCGCACCAGCAGCAAATTGACCGGCATCCAGATCGGGCCGCGCCAGTTGGAGTTGCCGCCAAACATGCCGGAGGTGGAGTCGCCGGGCACGTAGCCCACCTTGTACTCCTGGCCGCCGTGGTAAAACTTGTAGGGCTGCTCCAGGTGAATGCGCGACAGCGAGCGAATGCCGAAGTCGCTGAGGAACTCGCCCTCGTCGAGCATGCGGCTCAGCACCTTGCGCAGCTTGTCTTCGTTGAGAATGGAGAGCATCAGGCGATCGCGCACGCCAAACTTAATCGGCAGGTGGACATTGCCCACCAGCTCCGGGTGGCGGCTGATAAACTTGTTGGCCCGCTCTTTGAGGCGCGGCAGCTGATCAAAGGCCTCGCGGGGGAACACGGCCACGGCCATCAGCGACAGCAGCCCCACCAGCGATCGCACCTTCAGCCGGGTCGAGTTGCCGTCGGGCAGCCGCAGCACATCGTAAAAGAACCCGTCCTCTTCGTCCCACAGCTCGTCCTGGTTGTTGCCGATGCGGTCCATCGCCCCGGCAATCCACATGGTGTGCTCAAAGAACTTGATCGCCAGGTCTTCGTAAAGCGAGTCGTGCAGGGCCAGCTCAATGGAAATTTGAAACATCCGCTGGCTAAAGAACACCATCCAGGCGGTGCCGTCGGCCTGCTCCAGGCGGCCCCCGGTGGGCAGCGGCGAGCTGCGGTCAAACACGCCGATGTTGTCGAGGCCCAAAAAGCCGCCCTCAAACAGGTTGTTGCCGCCCTCATCCTTGCGGTTGACCCACCAGGTAAAGTTGATCAGCAGCTTCGAGAAGGCGTACTTGAGAAAGTCCAGATCGCCCACACCGTCGTTGCGCTCGCGATCGCGCACGTAGATCTCCCAGGTGGCAAAGGCGTGCACGGGCGGGTTGACATCGCCAAAGTTCCACTCGTAGGCCGGAATCTGGCCGTTGGGGTGCAGGTAGTCTTCGCGCAGCATCAGCATTAGCTGATCTTTGGCAAAGTCAGGGTCAATCAGGCTGATCGGAATGACGTGAAAAGCCAGGTCCCAGGCCGCGTACCAGGGGTACTCCCACTTGTCGGGCATCGACACAATGTCGTCGTTCATCATGTGGAACCACTCGCTGTTGCGCACGTGGCTCTTGTCAGACACAGGGGTCCAGGGGGTGACGCCGCGCTCCCGCAGCCACAGGTCGAGGTCGTAGTAGAAGTACTGCTTGGTCCACATCATGCCGGCCAGGGCCTGGCGCATGACATTGGCGCGATCGCGATCGGCCTGCACCTTGGGGGGAATGACCGTGGCATAAAACTCATCCGCCTCCTGCACCCGCGCCGCAAACTGTTCGTCGAAATAGGCGCCAAAGGGGTTGCCCACCACCTCAGGGCCGCTCTTGGTCAGGCGCAGCTTCACCACCGCCGTTTCGCCCGCCCCCACCGTGAGTTGGTAGTGGGGCGAAACTTTAGTGCCCACCCTGTCGGGGTTCACCAGGTCAGTCTTGCCGTCCACCACGCAGTTGTTAATGCCGTCCTTAACGTAGGGGCTGGGGTTGGGTTCGCCAAAAATTCGCTCCTTGTTGCTTTCGTTTTCAGTAAATAGCAGCGGCACCCCGGCGTCGCAGTAGAAGTAGTAGTCGGTCATAAACTCGGTCAGCACCGGGTTGGTAATGCTGGCCTGCACCGCCCCATTGCCCAAAGCCCTAATCTGAGGTTTTTCGCCCGTTTCGCGCCACGACCAGGTGTTGCGAAACCACAGGGTGGGCAGCAGGTGCAGCGGCGCTGCCTCTGGTCCCCGATTGGCCACGCTAATTTGAATCAGCACGTCTTCGGCGTCGGCCTTGGCGTACTCCACAAACACGTCGAAGTAGCGATCGTCGTCGAAGATGCCTGTATCCAGCAGCTCGTACTCCAGCTCGTAGCGATCGCGACCGGCGTTGGTGTTGACCAAATCTTCGTAGGGAAACGCCGCCTGGGGGTACTTGTAAAGGTACTTCATGTAGGAGTGGGTCGGCGTGCTGTCGAGGTAGAAGTAGTACTCCTTCACGTCTTCGCCGTGGTTGCCCTGGCTGTTGGTGAGGCCAAACAAGCGCTCCTTGAGAATCGGGTCGTTGCCGTTCCACAGGGCCAGGGCAAAGCAGAGCAGGTTGTGGTCGTCGGTAATGCCGCCGAGGCCGTCTTCGCCCCAGCGGTAGGCCCGCGATCGCGCCTGGTCGTGCGGGAAATAATCCCAGGCGTTGCCGTCGGAGCTGTAGTCTTCGCGCACAGTGCCCCACTGGCGCTCACTCAGGTAAGGCCCCCACTTTTGCCAGGGGGAACGCTGGGCACGAATTTCTGCAAGGCGATTGGCTTCTGCGCTCACGGTGCTGTCCTGCCTGATGAAAGTAGATTAATTTTTGCCTGATCCCCACCTGAGCCTGAAAAATCTCAAAAAGACTTAAGCCACGGGGGAGCAAGCTAGCCGCTATCTTCCCGAAACTTCCTATGAAATTCCTATGATTTAGGCCTTCGATCAAATACGAAAAAGAATTGAAAATAAAAAGTCCCCCCACCCCACCTCCACCCCTTCCCCGCACCCCCGTGCCGCCAAACAGGGCCTACACAATGCCGCAGGACTCTGTATATAGACCCGCTGAGGCGACTTCGCCCCCGGCTTCGACGATGCACAGGTGCAGGCGATTGCCCAGGGCCTGGTGCAGCCCCTCGAAGTAGCCCCGGTCAAACTCAAAATAGGTGCCGGTGGCCCCCACCCGTGGCATGGTTTCGGTATAGATATCGACAAGCAGCGGCAGGTGGGTGGCGCAGGGCACCAGTTTGGCCTCCCAGCCCTGGCGGCGGCAGCGGTTGATTTTGTTGCGGTGGCCCGACTTTGTCTGGTTCCACAGCTGCGCCTCGGGCTGGGTAAGATCGATCGCCACCGTTTCGCTGTGGTTGACCACCGTGCAGCCGGGCACGCTGGTGTAAAAGTCGGCATTCAGCCACGGGTGCAGCCGAAAAAAGGCTGAGCAGACGCCCTGTTCCTTGAGGCCCCAGCAGAGCTGGGCGATCGCCCGGTTCACAAACGCCCCATCCCGGCGCGCCGCCTCGTTCAGCATCAGGATATTGAACTGGAGCTTTGGCAGCGTCCAGTTCAATATCCTGATGCTGGGCATTGTCCAGGAAGGGGTGGCCTTTCCCCTGCTGTGAACGATGTTAGATAAGCGTGGTAACACCAGCAGCACCCCATTCTGCTCAAAGCCCATGAGCGCCCGGCCAAAAGTCTGTTCCGCTATGGCTGTGACTTTCTGCGACGCACCTTCTGCGATCTCGCTTTCCGAACCACTGAGTTTGATCAGGCGCTACAACTTTTGTTCCTGTACTGAGGTTTGCACCAGCTTCATCGCTACCATGGTGAAACCTCCCGGAACGGCGCCATGAAAGCAAAGCACATTATCAACCTCCACAAAGGCACTACGGCTCTTTTCGTTGTGGCGCTGATGGTGGCTTACCAAAACTTTGGCCTGGGGCCGTGGGTCTACCTGGCTCTCCACGGCACCTATGGCATCCTGTGGCTGCTGAAAGATCGCCTGTATCCCGACAAGCAGTGGGAGCAAACCATTTCCCCAATAACCGCAATCTTTGGCTTTGGGGTTATCAGTCTGTACTGGGTAGCGCCCTTTTTGCTGATTATCCGGGGGGTAGAGCCGCCGCTGCCGCTGGTCGCCGGGGCGATCGCCCTCAACATTTTGGGCGTGTTTCTGCACTACGCCAGCGATGCCCAAAAGTACTTCACTCTCAAGTATCAGCCTGGGCTCATTACCGAAGGGCTGTTTGCCCGCTGCCGAAATCCTAACTACCTGGGCGAAATCCTGACCTACCTATCCTTTGCCCTGCTGGCGATGCACTGGCTGCCCTTCGCTATTTTGGGGTTGTTTGCCGCCGTGCTGTTTGTGCCCAACATGCGCAAAAAAGACCAGTCGCTATCGCGCTATCCAGAGTTTGCAGATTATAAGGCGCGATCGGGGATGCTGCTGCCTCGGTTATTTGGGGCTTCTGCGGCTACTGCCCAGAGTTCGGCTTCTGGAAACCCTTAACTAGAGAGATACCCCGCTCAGGCGCTTTGCAGCAAAGCCTGCTGGTTTTGCAGAATTTGTCTGGCAAAGGCAAGTTTTGCTTGCAGGTCGGCATCGGCGATCGCCTCTAAAAAGTGCATAAATTCCACCTGCTGCTCCAGGCTCCGAAACGGAAAAGCTTTGATGGCCAGCTCTGGTAAGTTAGCGCGTACCCTCAACAGCTCGACCCCAACTACCCGATCGTCGGCATCGTAGTCATAAATCACGTCAGGTTCAATAGAATCGGACTCTAAGATTTCACCTTCGGCCAACCGCAGGTAAAGAGCATCAACATCGGCATCGTATTCAATGTTCATAGCCTGCCTCGCATTCGCCTATCGAAGTGAATCGTCACTATATGCCAGGGATCGGTAGTTTTATTGTAGACAACCTTCAAGACTCGTTCGCCTGCCTCGGGTATCGCCCGGTAAGCGCATTGGCAGGTGGCATCTTTTGGGTGGGGTTCAGTCAGAGTTGGATCGGTGACTGTAATAGCGACCCAAGCCCATTTAATTTTGCGCTCAGCTAGTCTTAGCTCAGCATGGTGGCTCAAGCTGTAAGGGATTTTATCGTTAGCCATTGTGCTAGGCGCGCAGGCCGCGACACGGATTTGCCCCCGCCAGCATACCCTAGGGTCTATGATCGAGGGGTTCAAGACCCAGCCCCCCATGACTTTATTTACTCTAAAATCGGCCACCAAAGACTTTGGCATCAAGGAAATTCTCCGCGATGCCAGCTTTAGCCTGGATGAGGGCGATAAAGTGGGCCTGATTGGCACCAACGGCTCTGGCAAATCGACCCTGCTGAAGATGATTGCCGGGCTAGAGCCCTTCGACGGCGGCGATTTTTGGGTCAACCCTGGGGCCAAGATTGTCTACCTGCCCCAACAGCCCGACTTTGAGGCCGATCGCACCGTCCTAGAGCAGGTGTTTGCCGACGCGGGCGAGCAGATGGCGCTGATTCGCGAGTACGAGGATATTTCCCACCATATGGCCCAGGGCACGGGGGATGCCGATGCCCTGATGGCGAAGCTTTCCGCGGTCTCCGAAAAAATCGCCGCCGCCGATGCTTGGGATCTGGAAACCAGCGCCAAGGCCATTCTCAGCAAGCTGGGCATTGATAACTTTGACGCCAAAGTGGGCGATCTCTCGGGCGGGTATCGAAAACGGGTGGCGATCGCCGCTGCCCTGCTCTCTGACCCCGATGCCTTGCTGATGGACGAGCCTACCAACCACCTCGATGCCGAATCGGTGGAGTGGCTGCAGAGCTACCTGGGCGGCTTTCGCGGCGCGCTGCTGCTGATCACCCACGATCGCTACTTTCTCGACCAGGTCACCAACCGCATTCTGGAAATTGACCGGGGCGACCTCTACGGCTATGCGGGCAACTATTCCTACTACCTGGAGAAAAAAGCCCTCGCTGAAGCCGCCGACCAGAGCAGCCAAAAGAAGCACGCTGGCGTGCTGCGCCGCGAGCTGGAGTGGCTCAAGCGCGGCCCTAAGGCCCGTAGCACCAAGCAAAAAGCCCGCATCGATCGCATTGGCGACATGCAAAACCGCGAGTTCAAAGAATCCCTCGGCAAGGTGGATATCTCCACCGTCGGCCGCCGCATCGGCAAAAAGGTGATTGAGCTGGAGCATGTCTCGAAAAGCTACGAGGGCAAAACCCTCTTCAAAGAATTTACCTACGCCTTTGCCCCCGACGATCGCATCGGCATCATCGGCCCCAATGGCGTCGGCAAATCGACCCTGATGAACGTGATTACCGGGCGGCTAGAGCCCGACACTGGCAGCGTCGATATCGGCAGCACCATCCACGTCGGCTACTTCGACCAGCATTCCGAAGACCTGTTCGCCAACCCCAGCCAGCGGGTGATCGAATACCTGAAAGAAACCGCCGAACTGGTCACCACCAGCGACGGCAGCGTAATTACCGCCTCCCAGATGCTGGAGCGGTTTTTGTTTACCTCTAATCAGCAGTATTCTCCGCTGGAAAAACTCTCCGGCGGCGAGCGGCGGCGATTGTTTTTGCTGCGAGTGCTGCTGGCGGCCCCGAACCTGCTGATTCTCGACGAGCCCACCAACGACCTCGACGTGCAAACCCTGGGCGTGCTCGAAGAATACCTGGAAGAGTTTAACGGCTGCGTGATTGTGGTTTCCCACGATCGCTACTTTCTCGATCGCACCGTCAACACGATCTTTGCCTTCGAAGGTGAAGGCATCCTGCGAAATTATCCGGGCAACTACTCGGTGTATTTAGACTACAAAAAAGCGGCCTCAGATGCGGAAAAAGTGATTGAAAAACAGGCGATCGCCAGCAAATTGCCAGCCGTTGTCCCTGCCCAATCGATGGGGAAAGCAACCGAAGCAGTTGAGGCCAAACCCAGAAAACTTTCCTACAAAGAAAAGCGGGAATATGAGCAGCTTGAAGCCCAAATTCCCGCCATGGAAGCTGAAAAAGAAGCGCTGGAGAAACAGCTCTACAGCAACCCACCCAGCGACTACGCCGAAGTAGCCAAACTCTCCGAGCGGTTGGCAGAGCTCACCCTTACAATTGACGCTTCAACCGAGCGCTGGATGGAGCTAGCAGAGCGAGCGGAGTAGGTGTTGATTCAGCAACCTGCCCGCTCCGCTGATTTGATACAGCCGTAGCCCTCACCATCAGGGCGCTTTGTTTCCAACGCTCCTGAACAGATTCCCGCACAGGCGGGAACGGGCTTTACCCTTAGTTCTAATCTCAGTGGCTATAGCCATAGCCACTGAGATTAGGTTAGAAGTCACTTAGGCTAAAACATTCAGAGACGTTTGAGATAAGTGGATTAGAACTAAGAGATTCCGCCCACCGTTAGATCCAGGAAAAGCTGAATCTAGCGGTTGGTGCTGCTGCCCTGGCTAGGCACAGCGCGGTTGTTGGGGCCTTGGGAGTTGGGGGACAAAATGCCGTCGGTCGGCGCTGTGTTTTGAGGTCCCCCCATGGGCTGGTTGTTGTACATGGACCCATTGTTGGTGCTGCCCTGGCTGGGCACAGCGCGGTTGTTGGGACCCTGGGAGTTAGGGGAAACGATGCCATTGGTTGGCGCCGTATTTTGAGTCCCCCCCATGGGCTGGTTGTTGTACATGGACCCGCTGGTGCCGCTACCCTGGCTGGGCACAGCGCGGTTGTTGGGGCCCTGGGAGTTAGGGGACAAAATGCCGTCGGTCGGCGCCGTGTTTTGAGTTCCCCCCATGGGCTGGTTGTTGTACATAGACCCATTGTTGGTGCTGCCCTGGCTAGGCACAGCGCGGTTGTTGGGGCCCTGGGAGTCAGGGGACAAAATGCCGTCGGTCGGCGCCGCGCTTCGAGCATCCGTCATACCGTTGGACGAGTCATAGCCGTTGGTGTCATAGCCATAGAAAGACATGCTCTCTACGGGTATAGCTCGGTTATTAGGTCCTATGGCATCGGGCGACAAAATGCCTCGGGTCAGGCTGTTGCTGCGGTATTCAAATCGGCTCACTACGCCTTGTTCTGATCTAGCACCAGCCGTGTTGATATTGGTTTGAGCTTGGGCCGCTGTTCCTACGGCCATGGCCATAGTGGCAGACAAAGAACATAAAATAAAGCGTTTCATTGCGTCTCCTTGTATTGTCGTTTCACTCAACTGAGTGATAGCTGAATGACAGCAGCAAAAATTTATCTTGAATGGATTCGGACTGAATAATGTCAGTAGTAAAGCGAAGTGCTGGTTGAAAACATTTAGATACAATCTTTTTGCTGCATTTCCTTAAAGTAACGACAATTTAAGCGCCCATAATCGGCTGATAGTTGTAGATTATGAACGGCAAATACGCCTCTAGAGAAGGAGAAAAAGGCTCTGCCCTTTGTTTGAGCGCGGTATTAGTTCGCTAGAGATTGCTAGCGCCCCTGTGCATCGGGGGGCTCAAGGCAGGGCGGCATGTGGGTGCACATCGCCTGCTGTACAGCAAGGCCAATGTTGAATGCTTCCTGCAAAAACTGGCGATACTCGCTGGCCTGGTGGTTGACCTGGAGCGCTTGCAGCGTTGCCAGGTTGGTCTCAATGGTGCTGAATAAGGCCTGCTGTCGCTGCATCAGCGCCCGATGACGACGCATGATCTTCTCAGTCATGAGGGCCGAAACCAGGCTGCTGCGAGTGGCCTGGAGGGCCGCCAATATCTCTCCATATTGCAGGCCCAAGCCGCTGCCCTGCGCCGCGTCCAGTTCGGCCATTACCTGCAATGCCTGGATGATCTCGTTGTGGCGATCGCACTCATCCAGCAGCCGCGCCAGGGTAATAAAGGCGTTAGACCGCCAACCCTGGTAGAGGTGCCAGGCGACGGTCCCCAGCGCGATCGCCGTCGCAACGCCCAGCAGCAGCGCTCCAAACTGGCTAAACCCTGGCAGATTGCGCACCAGCACCAGGCTAATGCCCAGGCAGACGATAAACACGGTGCCCAGCACCAGGCATTCAGTGATTAGCAATGAGCACAATTGCCGTCGCGATCGCCACACCGAAGGGCGGACAATGCCGCCCATAAACACCGAGCCAATGTCGAGCCCTGTCAGCCGGTCGAGTTCGTCGTAGGTGATGCGTAGCCCCTGCAAATCAGATTCCATAGCGTTGCAGAATTAGGTACGGCCCAATCTAGGCATGGCTCAAACAGCCCGGGCTTCCGGAGGGATAAACGGTGGTTTGCCTACCCTCCGAAAATCAACTGCCAAACAGCAGCGAGAAAAAGCTGCGAATTACCTGGGAATAAAAATTGCCCTCCACCTGGCGGAATAGCTCAAAGGGCTGCCCCGGCGAACCAAAGAACGGGCGCAGCGTCCAGCCCAGCTGGCTACCCACCAGGCCGTAGAGGGTAAGCCAAAACAGCAGCAGCCGATTGCGAATTTGGGGCGTCTCCTCTGTAAAATTCATCACCGAGCGAATGCCCGCGTAAAACAGCCGCACCCCGATGAAACCCGTGAGGCCAAAAATAGCCACATTCAGCAGTAAAAAGAAGTGGTAGCTGCGAATGGACACCAAAAAGAACAGCGTTACCGGGGCGAAGCTAAACAGCAGCACGCTGATCACCGCCACGGTGGTGAGGCTGAGCACCGCATACTGGCGAAAGTCGGCCTTAGAGCCAAACAAAATGTCGAAAAAGTACAGCGTTGGTAGGCAGATCAGCAGGGTCAGCAAATACAGGGCGGGCAGCTTCACCATCGATACCAGCAGCTGCTGCCAGCCGCTCGATGCGCCAATAATGGCCCCATAGATGGCAAAAAACAGCGAGCTGACCACCAGCAGCGACAGAATTTTAGACTCGATCTTTTTGCCCTGGCGAACTTCGTCTAGAAAGGTGGCGCGATCGCGCAGCAGCAGGATCAGGGTTGAAAAATGGTCCACAGTCTGGCCCCCAGAGACGGCAATCAAAACGTACTTAGAGCGTACCCATCTCCCCAGGCGGAATCGGTCGGATCAAGTCGGCGATCGGGCGGTCATACCGTCTATTCCGCTCAGGGCTACTTATTGGAGTAGGGGAGCGACGGGGCAGGGGAGCAATATCTGAAGCCATAATTCAGGGCATCGGTCCCTAAAGCAAAGCACACCTGCCGATGCTGCGAAATTCCCTTTGTCTGAGGCAACTTACAGATCAGAAAGTGTGCTTACCAAGGCGTCAGCCAAATGCAGCCTAGCCGTCGGCGTTAATGCGGCTCACCAGTTCGGCCAAAACCTGCTCGGCGCGATCGTTTTCGATCTGGCAGGTGCCAGCGGCATCGTGGCCGCCGCCGCCGTACTTCAGCATCAGCTCGCCGATGTTGGTCTTAGAGGTGCGGTTGAAAATCGACTTGCCCGTCGCCAGCACGGTGTTCTGCTGCTTGAGTCCCCACATGACGTGGATCGAGATGTTGCACTGGGGGAACAGGGCGTAAATCATGAACCGATTGCCCGCGTGAATCACAGCCTCCTGCCGCAGATCGAGCACAACTAAATTGTCGTGAACCGTGGCGCAGCGCAGAATCTGGGCTTTGAACTCAGGCTCTTGGGCGAAGTAGAGATCGACCCGCTCTTTTACGTCGGGCAGGGCCAAAATCTCGGCGATCGAGTGGTTTTTGCAGTACTCGATCAGCTGCATCATCAGGGTGTAGTTGGAGATGCGAAAATCTTTGAACCGCCCCAGCCCGGTTCTGGCATCCATCAAGAAATTCAGCAGCGTCCACCCCTCGGGCTGTAGAACTTCTTCCCTGGCATACTGGGCTGAATCTGCCTTGTCTACCGCCACCATCATTTCTTCGGAAATGTGGGGAAACCGAGCGGCCCCGCCGTAGTAGTTGTACACCACCCGCGCCGCCGAAGGAGCCTGGGGATCGATGATGTGGTTGTCTCGCTGCCCCTGGTTGCGCAGCATTTCGCTGGAGTGGTGGTCAAAGGCCAGGTGTACCCCCTCGACGTAGGGCAGGTTCGTGGTAATGTCGCTGGCGTTCACCTCTACTCTGCCGTCCTGCATGTCTTTGGGGTGGACAAACATGATGTCGTCTATCAGGTTCATCTCCTGCATCAGCACGGCACACACGAGGCCGTCAAAATCGCTGCGGGTGACTAGGCGGTGCCGAGTTGTGGTAGCTATCATAGGGGCTCCTTGCGATCCGGAATACTGAAGAAACTGAACAGTAGTCAATCGCGCCTATCTTTCCCAAACTCAGTAAATCGCTAACCCGTGGAGGCGTTGGTGGCTACCTCCAGCTCAGCACCAACGCCCCTACGCAAGCCGGTTTCTCCGGCGTCTCTTGCCGCAGATTACCTAGCTCAGCGTCTTGTCTAGGTAGGCCATTAGCGATCGCCAGGAGCGGCGATCGGCCATGCCGTTATAGCGTTCTGCATCGCTCCACACCGTAAAGGCGTGATCGGTGCCGCCGTAGATTTCCATATTAAAGTCAACCCCGGCGGCGTCGAGTTCGGTGGCCAGCTGGGCCACAGCGGTCATGGGCACCGAGCCATCGTCGGAGCCGTGGAGCACTAGAATACTGCCCTTAGCCTGGCTGTAGTCTTGCCCATCGGGGGTGGCCAGACTGCCGTGGAAGGTAACAAAGCCGTTCAGATCCATGCCGGCCCTGGCCATTTCGAGCACTGCGCCGCCGCCAAAGCAGTAGCCAATGGCGACCACGCGGCTGCTGTCAATGTCGTCCATGGCCTGGGCTTGGGCTAGGCCTGCCTCCAGGCGCGATCGCATAGTAGCGCGATCGGCGGACAGCGCACTGCTTTGGGCCTGCGCCTCGTCGCGGTTGCTGGGCCGCACGCCCTGGCCATAAAGATCTATCGCAAAGGCTGCATAGCCCTGCTCGGCCAGCATCTCGGCCCGGCGTTTTTCGTAGTCATCCAGGCCATTCCAGTCGTGGACGATGACCACCAGAGGATGGGTTTTGCCAAAATTTTGGTTGACGGCAAAATAGCCCTCGAAGGTCTGCCCATCAGCGTTGTACAGCACCGGCTCGGCGACAATACCAGCCTTAGCCGCTGGCGCCAGGCCCACCCCAATCACCAGGGCGGCGGCGGCGGCTAGCACTACCCATAACAGCTTTTTTACCACGGTGAACTCCTTATTTATGTAGACGTCACTGTCTTCACCTGCCAATATCGTAAAGAAATTTGAAGCTCAGTGCAGATTCAGTGCAGATGTAGAGGTCAGCGTTTAGCAGAGCCATGTCAGCCGCCCTTGGGGGGCTATCGTTAGTGGCCCAGGCCGCTAGGGCGGCAGAGACAGGGGTAGGCGTTGCTGCCAATTCCTCGGCTTCTACCCCGCCGCAACCCGCCGCGCGTCGAATCCGTCACGGCTTCTAAACAGTCTGTAACCGTTACCTGCCCTATGCTTTAAACCAACGGTTATCCGCCATAGCCAGCCATCCTCAGCCCCAGCGCCCACCTGGTATACTGAACGTCCAACCGTTACAAAAAGCAAAGTTTAAGCTCGCCCGCCCACGGAGATTATGCAGCCAACCGATCCCGACAAGTTTACCGCCAAAGCCTGGGACGCCATTGTTGAAGCCCAGGACGTGGCCCGTCGCTGCAAACATCAGTATATGGAGGTTGAGCATGTCATCATCGCCATGCTCGACCAGGAAGAGGACGGGCTGGCTCACAAAATTCTGGCCAAGGCCAATCTCGACTGCGATCTGCTGCTCGATGAGCTGGAGACCTTTGCCAAGCGCCAGGCCCGCGTGCGGCCCGGCCTCGACAGCAATCTCTACCTGGGCCAGAGCCTCGATCGCATGCTCGACCAAGCCGAGGCGGCGCGCAACACGCTCAAAGACAAATTTATCTCCGTCGAGCACCTGCTGCTGGGCTTTCAAGAAGACGAGCGGATTGGCCGACGGCTGCTGCGGGGCTTTAATGTCGAAGGCCCGGAGCTAATGGCCGCCGTACAGGCGGTGCGCGGCAGTCAGAAGGTGGTGGATCAAAACCCCGAGCAGCAGTACGAAGCCCTCGAAAAATTTGGCATTGACCTGACCCAGCTAGCCCGCGACGGCCAGCTCGATCCGGTCATTGGTCGCGACGACGAAATTCGCCGGGTGATTCAGGTGCTCTCGCGCCGCACGAAGAACAACCCGGTGGTGATTGGCGAGCCGGGGGTGGGCAAGACGGCGATCGCCGAAGCCCTGGCCCAGCGCATTATCAACGGCGAAGTGCCCGAGTCGCTCAAGGGTCGCACGCTGATTTCGCTGGACATTGGCGGGCTGATTGCCGGAGCCAAGTTTCGCGGCGAGTTTGAAGAGCGGCTGCGATCGGTGCTGCGCGAGGTCACCGACTCCGCCGGGCAGATCGTGCTCTTTATTGACGAGCTGCACACCGTCGTGGGGGCCGGGGCGGGCCAGGGCACCATGGATGCCAGCAACCTGCTCAAACCCATGCTGGCGCGGGGCGAGCTGCGCTGCATTGGCGCCACCACCCTCGACGAGTACCGCAAGCACATCGAAAAAGACGCCGCCCTGGAGCGCCGCTTTCAGCAGGTGTACGTGGGCCAGCCCAGCGCCGACGATACCATTTCAATTTTGCGGGGCCTGAAAAAGCGCTACGAGTCCTACCACGGCGTCGAGATTGCCGACAGCGCCCTGGTGGCGGCGGCGGTGCTGTCAGATCGCTACATTGCCGATCGCTTTTTGCCCGACAAGGCCATCGACCTGGTGGATGAAGCCGCCGCCAAGCTCAAAATGGAGATTACCTCCAAGCCCGAAGAGCTGGAGGGCATCGATCGCCGCCTCATGCAGCTGGAGATGGAAAAGCTCTCTCTGGAGGCCGAAAACGGGTCGGCCACTCCCGCCTCGCGGGCAAGGCTGGGCCGCATTGAGCAAGAAATTGCCGACCTTCAAACCAAGCAGCAGGCCCTCAGCGGTCAGTGGCAGGGCGAAAAGCAGGCCCTCGACGCCATCAACGCCCTCAAGGAAGAAGAAGACCAGATTCGCCTTCAGATCGAGCAGGCCGAGCGCGCCTACGACCTGAACAAAGCAGCCCAGCTTAAGTACGGCAGGCTGGAGGCGATTCAGCGCGATCGCGAAGCCCTAGAGGCCCAGCTGATCGAAGTGCAGGCCCAGGGCATCACCCTCCTGCGCGAACAGGTAACCGAGGCCGACATTGCCGAAATCGTCGCCAAGTGGACGGGCATTCCGGTCAACCGGCTGATGGAGTCGGAGCGGCAAAAGCTGCTCCAGCTGGAGGGCCACCTGCACGAGCGGGTAATCGGTCAAGATGAGGCCGTGGAGGCCGTTGCCGCCGCCATTCGCCGCGCTAGGGCGGGCATGAACGACCAGGGCCGTCCCCTGGGGTCGTTCCTGTTTATGGGGCCGACGGGGGTGGGCAAAACCGAGCTGGCCCGCGCCCTGGCCGAGTTTCTCTTTGACACCGAAGATGCCCTGATTCGCATCGACATGTCGGAGTACATGGAGAAAAATGCCGTGTCGCGGCTGGTGGGGGCACCTCCCGGCTACGTCGGCTACGAAGACGGCGGCCAGCTTTCCGAAGCGGTGCGCCGTCACCCCTATTCCGTGGTGCTGCTCGACGAAGTGGAAAAGGCCCACCCCGATGTGTTCAACATTCTTTTGCAGGTGCTCGACGACGGCCGCATCACCGACTCCCAGGGCCACCGGGTCGATTTTCGCAACACCGTGGTGATTATGACCAGCAACCTGGGCAGCGACCTAATTCTAGAGCTGGCAGGGGACGACGATCGCTACGACGAAATGCGCACCCAGGTGCTCAAGGTGCTGCAAAAGCAGTTTCGACCTGAGTTTCTCAACCGAGTCGATGACCTTATCCTCTTCCACTCGCTGCGCAAGACCGAGCTGCGCAAGATCGTCGCCCTGCAAATTCACCGGGTAGAGCGCCGACTGGCTGACCAGGCAATTTCCCTGGCTATTACCGATCAGGCCATCGACTTCATCGCCCAGAGCGGCTACGACCCGGTGTACGGGGCGCGTCCCCTCAAGCGGGCCATCCAGCGACTGCTCGAAAACCCCATTGCCACTCAGATTTTAGAGACCACCTTTGCCCAGGGCGCCATCATAGGGGTAGATGTGCAAAACGGCAAGCTGGCCTTTAGCCACCGAGAGCCGGTCGCTCCGGCGTCTCCGGTGGCCGAGGTCGAAGATGCGTCGCAGGCCGAGTCGGTGGTGGTGGGTTAGTCCCCGCGCCGTCCGCGCCGATGCTGCCTAGCCGATGGGGTCTGGCTCCTGGGGGGCCAAATCGCGTTCCTTGTGCAGCAAAATCACGTCCTGCCCCAGAATGGTGAGCTTGGCCTGCCATCGTTTTGCCAGCCATTCAAAGGTCTGGCGCGAAAAAAAGCAGATGTGGGTGCGATCGCTCTTGTAGTGCCAGCGGGCAAAGGCCGCGTCGTCGCGGGAGAGCTTGGTCATAATGCCCAGCCAACCGCCAGGCCGAAGGCAGCGCCAGAGCCGATCTAGCTCTAGGCGAGGCTGGCGCAGATGTTCGATCACTTCGGTGGCGGTAATGAACGCGTACTGGCGATCGAAAACGTCGACATTGTTGGCGTAGAACAGATCAAAGAGGGCAACGCTGTGGCCCGCCTCTTCGAGCATGACCGAGAGGGTTGGCCCAGGGCCAGAGCCAAAGTCCAGTCCCTGGCTTTGGGGGGCAAGGCAGCCTATGAGGGGGGTAGCTAGGCGACCCAGAAAGCGGCGGTAGCCCGGATCGCAGGAATCGTTTTGATGGCGGTCGTACTCGGCTTTTTCGGCTTGGGGCGTGAGAAAGCTGCCGGGCAGCACGAAGATGAGGTTGCAGCGATCGCAGCGGTAGTAGGCGCGCAGGTTCAGGCTCACCACGGGGGGGCGATCGCCCTTGGAACCCTGGTCACGGTGTATTTCCCGCGCCTGGTTGCCGTAGCACAAAGGACATTGGGACTCAATCATTGTTCATTTTAGTTGAGATAAAGAGAAAAATTTCTGTAACAAATTTGTCAATTTAATGCTTATAAGCTGTTGCGCATCTAAATTGCATCAATAGCACTTCCCTTGTTTTTCACCTTCCGATGCCAATTTATGGCCAGTTCTCCTTCATTGAGAAGCTTATTGATAAGAGCCTCGAGATCTTCAATAGACTTAAATAAACGATTTGAGATGAACTCTTTTGCTGAATGCCAAACCAATTCGACCAGATTGTAGTCCGGGCTATACTCAGGTAAAAACTCCAAAACTAAATTTGGCATCTCTAACTTTATCTTCTCTGTAAATTCCTCCTTTTTGTGAATACTCGCATTGTCTAAAATAATCACAACCTTAGGCCCGTCTTTCTCAAATTCGCTCACGCTCCTATCCTCGCCAGCCCAGTCATAAATAACCTCCTCGTAAAAGTTCTTGAGAACCTTATAAAAATTTTCACCGGTTCCTTTGGGGAGAAAGTCCACCAACCGCTTCTTGTCCGAATAGCGGATTCCTCCCATCACATTGATACGTCCTTTCCGTCGAATTCCAGAAACCTTCTTGCGCGTCCCTTTCTTGACCCAATCCTTTCGACGTGTCACTCTCAAACTAAAGCCACATTCATCCCAAAACCAGACCTGGAGCTTCTCTGGGGATTCTTTAGTAATTCTTAAATACTCCTCCAGTTTTGCCTTGAAGAGTTTTCGCTTCTCTGGATCTTGCTTCTCCTCTAAGCTATATTTGGCCCAGAGGTAAACGTACTTTTTTGACTTGAGAATCCTCCTCACTTGACTCCCACTTAGCTGAATCCCGGTTTCTTGTTCTAAATATGTGGCGAGCCGAGCCGCCGTCCATCGACCAAATTCGTACCCCAATTCTTGAGGCTCTTTCTCAATGACATCCAATAATAAGTTGACATATTGATCGGTGGCCTTATGATAATTCCCATGCATTCGTTCATCGGTTAAACTGGCTAAGTCACTTGGATTTCCGTGGGCACACCAATAGGCTACTTTCCTTAAGGAGCAACCTAGAAAGTCTGCAATCTCTTGCTGTTTTCTGCCATCATTTCGCAATAGCAGAATTAGAATACGCTCACGAACGTCGGGATGCTCATGAAATTTAAGCTGCTTCTGCAATTCCTGTTTCTCTTCGGCCGTTAGGTAATTCTTGATTGGCATGTATAACTCACCAAAATACACTCCCTAATATGTAGTTTAGATGCTTAACAGCTTATCAGGACTTCTTAATGTTCTGCGGCCATAATTCAGGCAACCCTGTAGTGCATTGGTTACATCTGTTTGAAATCCAGCTATTAATTAACCGAAGGTATTCCTATGCGACTGCGTTTTCTTGGTGCCGAATACACCGGCCGATGGCCAAGCGTTGAAACCCGCGAAGGGGAAGTTATCGGTAAGTATCGGGGCGTGGCCTGGAGCGCCAGGTATCATAGCCCCACAGTGGCTGCTACGGCTGCCCCTACGCCTGTTACACTGCATTTTATGGGTCGCTCGTATCAGTCTCAGGTGTAGTTTGCCGCTAGCTCCTATTTGGGTTAAGTGAACCGGCACCAGCCGGTTTTTTATGGCCAGGTTTTGTCATCTGGGGTGCAGGGTTAGGGTCTGTTACTGGGTAATCTAGAGCGATCGCCAAATGATCGCCGAATGCTCAAAAGCCAGTGCTGATCGCTTAAATTCATGCCGCGCCCCTCCCCTTCTGAACCGATTCGCGTTGGCCTGCTGCACTCGCTGACCGGCACTATGGCCCTCAGCGAAGCGCCCCTGGTGGATGCGGCCCTGATGGCGATCGCCGAAATTAACCAGGCTGGGGGGGTGCTGGGTCGTCCTCTGGAGCCGATTGTCCGGGATGGGGCCTCAAATCCGCAGCAGTTTGCGGCCATGGCTCAAACACTCCTCGCCGTAGATCAGGTGGCCACGGTATTTGGCTGCTGGACATCCCTGAGCCGTAAGGTGATTGTGCCTATCTTCGAGGCCCATCGGGTGCTGCTGTGGTATCCCGTGCAGTACGAAGGGCTAGAGCAGTCACCCTGGGTATTCTACAGCGGCTCTTGCCCTAACCAGCAGGTAGAACCCGCCCTCGAATGGCTCCTGGCCCAAGGCAAGCAGCGCATTTACCTGCTAGGGGCAGACTATGTGTTTCCTCGGGTGACCAATAAAATTCTCAAGGGGCAGCTGCGCCACCGTCACGGCGATCTGGCGGGAGAGGCCTACGTACCTCTGGGAACCACCGAGTTTAAGGCTGTGATCCAAGATTTGCTGCGCCTGCAACCCGATGCGGTATTTAGCACCGTCAACGGCGATAGCAACCTGGCCCTCTACCGGCAGTTTCAGGAGGCGGGGCTAACCCCTAGCCAAATGCCGATTATGGCCATGAGCATGGCCGAGGCCGAACTCCAGCGCATTGGTTCCGCCGCCGCTGGGCACTACGCCTGCCGCAGCTACTTTCAAAGCTTAGACACGCCCGCCAACCAGCGGTTCGTCGCCAACTTTAAGCAGCGCTACGGCGCTAATCGAGTGACAAGTTCCCCCATTCAAACGGCCTACACCCAGGTTTACCTGTGGCGGCAGGCGGTCGAGCGGGCCCAGACGGTGTCCAGTGAGGCGGTGCGAGCGGCGGCCTACGGGCAGTGCTGGGACTCCCCCAGCGGCGAGGTGTGCTGCGAACCCAACCACCACCTGCAAAAAGATTGCTACATTGGCCAGGCCCAGGCTGATGGCCAGTTTTGCATTGTATCCTCCAGTCCAGGGCCTATTCACCCGCTGCCCTGGTTGGGGGTTGAGACCGAATCCTTTCCTACCGCCGCTGTGGTAATTGAAATGCTGGCGGAGGTTTCTCGCGGCGTGCAGTACAGCTGGGAGCTAGAGCAGCAGTCACACCGCCTGGAGCAAGCCATGGCCCAGCTTCGCCAGGAAGTGGGCCAGCGCCAGCAGGCCGAAGCTGCTCTCACCGCTGCCAATGCGGAAATTACCAATCTAAACCAGGCTCTCCAGGCCGACAACACCCGCATGAAGGCCGAGCTGAGCGTGGCCCGCCAGCTCCAGCAGATGATGTTGCCCAAGCCAGAGGAGCTGGCTGCGATCGCCCACCTCGACATTGCCGGCTTTATGGAAGCCGCCGAGGAAGTGGGGGGCGACTACTACGATGTTCTGCCCGGCAGCGGGCCGCAGAACGACCACAGTCGGGTCACCATTGGCATTGGCGATGTCACCGGCCACGGCCTCGAAAGCGGCGTGCTGATGATCATGACCCAGACGGCGGTGCGCATGCTCCAGGCTTTGGAGATAACGGATCCGCTGGTTGCGTTTAAGGCCCTCAACCAGGTGATGTACCAAAATCGCCTGCGCATGGGTTCCTTTCGCAACCTGTCGCTAGCCCTGATCAACTACCGCGACGGCAGACTCTCCATCAGCGGCCAGCACGAAGAAGTGATTGTCGTCCGCGCTAGCGGTGCTGTCGAGTGCATCGACACCTTCAACCTGGGATACCCGGTGGGGCTGACAGACAATATTTCCGATTTTATTGCCCAGCATCACATTGACCTGGGAGTCGGCGATGCTGTAGTGCTTTACACCGACGGCATTACCGAAGCCGAAAATTGCGATCGCAAGTTCTATGGTTTGGAGCGCCTCATCCGGGTGGCACAGCAGCATTCAGCCCAGTCGGCTCAAACAATCAGCACGGCTATTATCGCCGATCTGCACGCTCACATTGGCAACCACAACATCTACGACGACATCACCCTAGTCGTCCTAAAGCGCAAAGTTTGAGTCCGTAGTTAGCAGAGTCGACAGCCCCCCGCTACACCAGGAGAATGGCCTTAACCGTGACTTCTATGGTTGATGCTTCGCTGGGGGCTGAGATATGAAGGAACTGGTAGTCACCTAACCCAATGATCGACCAGTCCCCATCTCCCACCCCATCCCCTACCGCATCGCTACTGACCAAGTATCGCAGCGATGCTCCTTTTTTGACCCTGCTCAACCTGTATCGGCACGATTGGCCAAAACTGGTGGAATCCTTTGGATTTTTTCTGATTAAGCACAGCCCTGAATGGGTGAGGCCTCTTATCATCGCTAACGTGGTTGATATTGTGGCTCAGCCCAGCCAGCATAGCCTGCATGAACTTTGGCTAAACGGAGCCCTGCTGGCGGTGATGATTGCGCAAAATCTGCCTACCCACTATCTGCACATTCGGGCCACTCGCCAAATGGAGGCCAACCTGCGGTCAGCTATGACCCAGCGGCTTCAGGAACTATCGATGGGATTTCACTGGCAGCGCAGCACTGGCGTACTTCAGGCCAAACTGCTGCAGGACGTAGAAAAAATTGAGCAGCTGACCAGCTACCTATTCCAGTTTGTCCCATCGGCAGTGTTGACTATTATCATCGCGATTTCTATTACTGCCCGCCGCGCCCCCTGGTTTCTGCTATTTTTCCTGGCTACCGTCCCGGCAGCGGTGCTGCTGATTTGGGGGCTACGAAAGCCAATGCGCGATCGCAATCATACCTTTCGCAGGCAGGTTGAGGGCATGTCAGCCAACCTCAGCGATGCCCTCAAGCTGATTCCCATCACCCGCGCCCACGGGGTTGAGGCCGAAGCCATGCGCCGCACCAACCAGCAGTTGGAGGCGGTCAAGCAGGCAGGCCTGTGCTTGGACACCATCAACGCCATCACCAATGCCTCCACCTGGGTTGTGCTGCGGTCGTTTAATGCACTTTGCCTGATCACCGCCGCCTGGCTGGCTTACCAGGGCCGTCAGGGGCTGACCGCCGGAGATGTGGTGTTGCTATCGGGTTACTTCGACACCCTCACCACCTCCACCGTCATGATTTTGACGGTAATGCCGCAAATCTCCACTGGCTTTGAGGCCATTCGATCGGTGGGGGAAGTCCTGGAATGCCCGGATCTAGAACAAAATCAGGGCAAGCTCGCGATCGCCCACGTTCAAGGAAATTTCCGCTTTGATCAGGTTGGCTTTGCCTATCCCCACCAGGTCCACGCCGCCCTGCACAACATTTCCCTCATCGTACCTCCAGGACAAACCATCGCCCTGGTCGGTCCATCCGGGGCCGGCAAATCAACCTTTATCAACCTGGTCATTGGCTTTCTCCGCCCGACCCAGGGCACCCTCTACCTCGATGGTCAAGACATGAACGGTCTCGACCTGCGCACCTACCGTCGCTGGGTCTCCGTGGTTTCCCAAGACACCATCCTGTTTGAGGGCACCGTTCGTGAAAATATCCTCTACGGCACCGACAGCGCGGACGAACAAAAACTACATTGGGCCATCGAAGCCGCCAATGCCGATGAATTTATTCACCGCCTGCCCCAGGGGCTAGACACCCTGATTGGCGAAAACGGGGCCAAGCTTTCCGGCGGTCAGCGCCAGCGTCTCACCATTGCTCGCGCCCTCATCCGCGATCCCAGAGTGCTCATCCTGGACGAAGCCACGGCGTCCCTAGACACCGCTTCCGAATCCCTCATTCAGTCAGCCCTCCAGCAACTGATGGGAGGCCGTACTACCTTCGTGGTCGCTCACCGCCTGTCCACCATCCGACGGGCCGATCAAATTGTGGTGCTCAACCAAGGCCAAATTGTAGAGGTTGGCACCCATCCTGAATTACTAAAAGTGGAAGGACTGTACGCTAGCCTGCACAGACTCCAGTCCTAACTGGGGGCTAGCAGAAGTGAGCGTTCAATACCTATGCCACCCGTTTATCTTCCCTCTCCAGCAGCGGAAATCCCAACTTTTCCCGCTGCTCCAGATACAGCTGCGCCACCCGCCGGGCTAGCCCACGCACTTGGCGAATATAGCGAGTGCGCTCTGTCACTGAAATTACCCCCCGTGCATCTAGCAGATTAAAGGTATGGGAGCACTTCAACACGTAGTCGTAGCTGGGCAGCACCAAGCCTCTATCCATAAGCTGTTCAGCCTCTTGCTGATATAGGCTAAACAGCGTAAACAGCAGTTCAGGGCTTGAGGCTTCAAAGTTGTAAGTCGAATTTTCGATTTCTGCCTGCATATAGATGTCGCCGTAGGTCAGCCGATCATTCCACCGAATCTTGGCGATCGCATCCACCTCCTGCAAATACATCGTCAACCGCTCCAGCCCGTAGGTCAGCTCAATCGACACCGGCCGACAGTCAATCCCCCCGCACTGCTGAAAATAGGTGAACTGGGTAATCTCCATGCCGTCCAGCCACACCTCCCAGCCCACGCCCCAGGCTCCCACCGCTGCATCTTCCCAGTTGTCCTCCACAAAGCGAATGTCGTGGTCTTCTGGCTTGATGCCCAGCGATCGCAGCGACTCTATATAGGTTTCCTGAATATCACTTGGCGATGGCTTAATCAACACCTGGTACTGAAAATAGTGCTGGTAACGGTTCGGATTCTCCCCGTAGCGGCCATCCGCCGGTCGTCGACACGGTTCTGCATAGGCCACCGCCCACGGCTCCGGCCCCAACGCTCGCAAAAATGTGTGCGGGCTCTTCGTCCCCGCCCCTTTCTCCGTATCGTAGGGCTGCATAATCACGCAGCCCTGTTTGGCCCAAAAGTCGTTCAGCGTCGCAATTACAGACTGAAAATTCACAGATTCCCCCGTTGGTCCAGGCTCTGGCTCAATACTCTACTAGTATTCAACAGACCTGTCCCAATAGATCGTGACGGCGACGAACTCCTTACCGATAACCTTGCTCTCAAATCAAGCCCGCCCTCAAAACCGTCTGCTCGTGCAGCCATCAAGTGGTTTGCCAGGATTGTCTGTAGCCCCAATCACAGAGCTGGATTAACGCCACCTTAATGCCCTTAACCCTTACCCCGCATAGATCTCACGACGCTAGCTGTGCCGCTTTGTAGCCGCTCCCGCCCCCTAGATGCGGTGTAGACAAAAAAGCTTTTTCCGAAAAAAATTGACTAAATCCACCCACAACCTTGCCCTAGAACGCCAAAAACCCTTGCATCGCAAGGGTTTTGAACGAAAAAACTTTCTTCGATTAAAGTGTTGACACTGCCGAGAATCCGCCCTATATTGATAAAGCGCCTGAGGGAAGCGGCTCGAACGAACTGCTTACTGAGGGACGAAGCGAACCTCGACAACTACATAATCTAGAAACAAAGCCAAGGTTCCTGTCAAGGATTAAATTGGTTTAACGATAGCACGAGTGTTTTCGTTAAGTCAAGGAAGAAGACAGAAACGGATACTGAGGTATCCGGGACATGCTTTTCGGGTTGCTCTTTCACGGAGTGACTAATTGATTATTAGCTTTTCGGAGTTAATAACTAACATGGAGAGTTTGATCCTGGCTCAGGATGAACGCTGGCGGCGTGCTTAACACATGCAAGTCGAACGGACCCTTCGGGGTTAGTGGCGGACGGGTGAGTAACGCGTGAGGATCTGCCCTTAGGAGGGGAACAACAGTTGGAAACGACTGCTAATGCCCCATATGCCGAGAGGTGAAATGTAATTCGCCTGAGGATGAACTCGCGTCTGATTAGCTAGTTGGTGAGGTAAGGGCTCA
>NZ_JH976537.1:5170409-5315849 GCF_000309385.1 Nodosilinea nodulosa PCC 7104 | reverse complement strand
TAAGTGCGGAGTGGATAACCGCTGAAAGCATCTAAGTGGGAAGCCCACCTCAAGATGAGTGTTCCCATGGCATAAGCCAGTAAGGTCACGGGTAGACCACCCCGTTAATAGGCGCTAGATGGAAGTCCAGTAATGGATGTAGTCGAGGCGTACTAACAGACCGAGGGCTTGACCTCATTACTCCTTCAATCAATCAACCAAAATGGCTGTGCGTACAGCCGCAACACTTCTCTCTATTCAGTTCCTCAAGGAACTTAAACAATCCAATATTAAAGCTCTTAAGCTTTCCTGGTGTTTTTGGCGCTGTGGTCCCACTCTGACCCATCCCGAACTCAGTCGTGAAACGCAGCTGCGGCGAAGATAGTGAGGGGGTTGCCCCTTGTCAAAATAGCTCGATGCCAGGTTCTTACTCGAACACCCTCTAGCCAAAAGGCTAGAGGGTGTTTCCGTTTGGGATCCAAGACTATTTCTTGTACTTTAGCTATAGCGGGTTAGTTTTCCTGGATAGTGAGGGTATAGGTGGTGGGCGTCTGGCTGCTGTTGCCGATAAAGAATGAGTAGGTACCTTGGTTAAGTAGGCCTGGCGCGTTGATGCTTCCATCCCCCCCGGTGTGGCACTCGCTGAAGCCATTGCTGCCTTGTATAAACAGGGTAAGGCCACTGGTTCCACTGACGGAGATGTCTACGGCGGCAAAGTCTTGGGTAACTTGCAGAATTTGAACCGCGCTGTTGCTAAGAACGCCACAGCTGGATGGTTGGCTGGGATTAACTGAACCGCTAGCCTGTACGGCCTGACTCAGAGGAGTTTGAGCAACGGGCTGAGCTGAGGCAACGCCAGCGCCGAGAGCCAGGGTGAAGGCGGCAGTGGGCAAAATAAAGGATTTAAGCAGAGATTTCATGGCGTGCCCTCCTCGCTAAGCAGATTTTTTGTATGTACCAATACTATCTAGAAGATCTGGTGAGTGTGACAGTAAATGTGACAGATTTCAATGTGCCTGGCTGGTTGGGGTTTTCACTGAAGTTCTGATTGGAGATTGAGGCCTAAAATTTACCAGAATGGAACGCCTTAGCTATTATGTAGGGCAATTGTGCTGGCAAACTGGGGCTGCTCGATCTGGCGGTTGCTGCCGGGTAATCTCAGATTTTTCGGCGTCTGAATTGTTTTGGGTTTTCCATGGCGCAGACTTCTCATTCTCAGCCGATTTCAGCTCAGGTGTCTGCTGATCGGATGTCGGGGCGACTGTCGACTTCTCGGAATCTGGCTCTGCGGCGATTGGCGGCCTGGGGATTAGAGCTTGGCTTGCTGGTAGGTAGCGTGGCTATACCCTGGAGCTTGGGAGAAGTGGCGCGACAGCATGCCACTGCAAAAACGGTGCCGCTCAACGTCGGAGTGGTTGTGGCCCGGAGCGCGATCGCTCGTCCTTTAGGCCTGCCTCGCTATCGGCTGGTGACCGAGGTGCCGATCCTGACCAATATTTTATGGTTTAGCGCACTGGTGTTGCCGGTAGCTGTTGCGGGCAGCTACATCTATGGCCTAGCTACCTGGGGCAAAACCTGGCCCAAGGCTTTACTAGGTTTACAGGTTGTGGATCAGCGGCGACCGGTACCTGGGCTGCGAGCAATTCTAGGGCGAGAGGCGGGTAGATGGGGTGTGCCTGCGATTGGGGCCTACGCTCTCTGGCTAGTGAGTGGGGCATTTCCAAATTTACTGCTGCTGGGCGGACTGACTGTGGTCTGTACCGTTGGTCTTGCCGCGTTGAGACAAAGATACTCACCCTACCAAGCCTGGTATGACCGCATGGTGGGAACCCGTGTTGTGTTACTGCTGGGGGGACTGCTGCCTATCCGCTCTAGCCCTCACGGCGAGACTAGTTTTGAAGGTCACGTGCCACCTGGCCATGGCGCTACCCCTCTATCTCTAGCGGCAGCACCCCTGGTGGGTCTAACTACGGAAGAATATGGGGGACTGACTGCGATCGTGCTTTCTCCTGCGGATTCGGCTCAGATATTAGGACCCAAGGACTGGCGGCAGCACCTGCCTGTGGTGGGTAGTGTGCTGGCTGGGATGGTGTTTCTGGCGGGCATTGGGGCGCTATGGCTAGATCGGCGACTACCGTCTGCTAAGGGCAATGAAGACGCTCTGTTTTTGGCCCTGGTGGAGAATCTCAGCCGCCGGGCGACCTCATTTAGCGATCGCCAGGCGGCCGCATTGGCTCTAGCCAGCACCCAAGATCCCCGCGCCATACCGCTGCTGGTTGACATGCTGGCTCAAACCGGTGATCCCAGCCTGCTGGATACGTTGCAGCAGGCCCTGGTGACCCTTGGCCCTCCAGCAATTCCGCCATTGCAGCGGTTGAATCTCGCCCTGGCCAACGATCTGCTGGCGTTGCCCCCAGACCAACAGCTAGGTACTCAGATGCGTCAGCGGGCGGTGAAGCGGACCTTGGCCAAAATTTTGGTGCTGCACAACGGCAGTCTTAACGGCGTAGACCTGAGTGGCACTAACCTCGGGTCCGTAGTTGAAAGCCCCGATGCCTTTACCCTGGTACTGGAGCAGCAGAACTTAGCAGGGATAGTTTGGCGCAACGCGGTACTCTCAGGGGCGCGTTGCCGTAAGGCCAAGTTTTTTGCGGCGGGAGCGGATGGCCACAGCGATACTTTTGATGATTGGGTGACTGACTTCAGTGGCTCAGATCTAACTGAAGCTAGTTTGGTGGCAGCTCAGCTACAGTACACGATTTTTCGCAACACAAGCCTGCTGCGGGCCAATCTCAGCAATGCTGTTGCTTCCTACGCTGACTTTTCTGGGGCCAATGCCAGCAGCGCCTGGTTTATTGCTGCCGATGTTCACAATGGCGCTTTTAAGGGCACGAGCCTGGTGGGAACCGACTTTACGGATGCCAATCTGACGCAGTCGAATTTAGTAGAAGCCCGTCTGCGTCAGGCCACTCTAATTGCCACGCAGCTGACGGCGGCCAATCTAACCCAGGCTGATTTGAGTGAGGCTAACCTAAACGAGGCGGATTTGACCACAGCCAACCTGAGCCAGGCCAACCTGAGTAATGCTCGGTTGCAGGGAGCTGACCTGAGTCAAGCTAATCTGGAGGGGGCTAATTTAGCGGGCGCTAACCTAGAGGGAACGCTGCTGACTGGGGCTAATCTGGCGGGTGTGAATTTAGCTGGGGCGCAGTTTTTTGCCCCTGAGCGATCGCAGGGGGATGATTTTGTCGCTAGGGCGGCTGAACCCGATACTGGGAGCGCGCTAGCAGGGGTAGACTTTTCTAAGACTCTAAACCTCCAGGCTGATCAGCTGGAGTATATTTGCGCTCAAGGGGGCATTCACCCGGCCTGCCGCAGCGGTGTCAGTGCTGGCGGCGACGCGGGGTAGCGGTGCAGTAGCCATGAATTGATTGGAAGAATTGGATTTCAGGCCGTATTTCGAGGGGTTGACTGATGCAGCGCACCCGTTTGAGTACCTTGATAGACGATCTGGGCGATCAGCTGAGTCTGTGGCTGGTTAACCCCTGGCGGCGGGTTTCTTTGGTACTGATTAGCCTGCTGCTGGGCTATTTTTGCGCTGTGTCGCTGGCGGCGATCGCAGGCCAGGCCGCCGTACAGGATACGACGGTATCGGCAATTTTGGTGCTGGCAGCGGAATTGGTAAACTGGCTAGTATATAGTCGACGCTGGCGCGATCCAGAACTGCTTAAAAAGGTACCTAAGCCCCTCTGGATTGACTGCCTCAACAGTTTTAAGATTGGCGCCGTCTATGGCCTTTGCCTAGAAGCCTTTAAACTCGGCAGCTAAAAAGGCGCGGCGATCGCGTCTGAATACGGCTTGACAGCTACGGCCCCAAGGCTTGCTGTTAAGCGATTGGACAGGGCAGTAACGGCGCTCCAGCTGCGATCGGACACCGCTGGCTGGGGAAATAGCCCGGTGGAGATGCCCACTGCGATCGCCCCTGCCTCGACCATGGCAGCGGCGTTTTCCACTGACACGCCCCCGGTGGGGACTAGGGGAATGTGGGCCAGCGGGCCTTGGAGGCTGCGAATATAGCTGGCTCCCCCCACGGCGCTGATGGGAAACACCTTAACGGCGCTGGCCCCTGCCTGCCAGGCGGCCACAATTTCGCTGGGGGTAAGGGCACCGGGAACGATGGGGATGGGGAGCGCCTGGGCGGCCTGAATTAGGGCCTGGTTGGTATGGGGACAAAAGCAAAACTGCGCTCCGGCCTCAGCGGCATGCTCGAGGTCAGCAATGGCTAAGACTGTGCCAACGCCGATACAGCAGTGAGGCAGCTGCTGTATCAGCTCGCCGACCAGGCGATCGGCATCGGTGCTGTTCCAGGTAATTTCGATCAATCGAATACCGCCAGCTTCAGCTGCTCTCGCCAGGTGTAGGCCCTGCTTGACTTCGGTGCTGCGAATGACAGCGATCGCCCGGTGCCGCCGCAGCAAGGCTAAAAAAGATTTTCTGTCCATGGGCCTATCCTAATCGGGTCGGCCAAGGGATGGGGCGATCGCGGCGTGTTTTTAAACTGACTTACTAAATTTTGGATTTTAGAAAGCGGCGGCGAGGGGCCAAAATCCAAAATCGCCAATTCAAAATCTAAAATCCCCTACGCCTTGCCTCGCTGGCGTTTGACCACCGCCGAGTAGGTGAAGAAGGCAATTAAAATGAGCGAGGCCGAAAACAGCGTCGTCAGCGTGCCCAGGGCGTAGAGGGCCGGAGAGGTGACGTTGGTGGTCATGCCAAAAATTTCTAGCGGCAGAGTGTTGCTCTGACCCGACACCAGCGACGTGCGGGTAAATTCGTCGTAGGAGAGGGTAAACGTGAGTAGGCCCACCCCCAACAGACTGGGGGCAATTAAGGGCAACACTATCTCCCAAAATGTCTTGGGATCGCTGGCCCCCAGGTCGCGGGCCGCCTCTTCGTAGGAGGGGTTAAAGCGGTTAAAAATGCCCAGCATAATCAAAAAGGCGATCGGGAGCGTCCAGGTCAGGTGCGCCCCTAGGCCTGAGCTAAACCAGTTCGTTGGCCAGCCCATCACCTGAAACACCACCCCAATGCCCAGAGATACTAGAATGCTCGGCACAATCAGGCTGGCGACAGTCATATAAAAAATTATTGTGGAGCCCCTAAACCGCTGGCGAAAGCCCATACTGGCCAGCACCGAAGCCGTAATGGTAATGGCCATGACGGCAATGCCTAGGGTAAGCGATCGCGCAAACGGCTCGATAAAATTTCCCACCCGCTGCTCTTGAAATACCTGGCCCAGCCAATAAAAACTAAAGCCCCTCATCGGGAAGGTCAACCCTCCATCGGGTCCCTGGAGCGACAGCATAAAAATGGTTATCATCGGGCCGTAGAGGAACAGCACGAACAGGCAAAAAAAGACCAGCAGCACGTAAAAGGAAAGAGAGCGTTTTTGCATGGGTGGTTAGTGAGAGTATGAACTGGTAGACCTATGACGACCTATAACTCTTTGCGAATATCCAGCACCCGCAAAATCGAGACAATGATCAGCATGGTTACCGCCAGCAGCACCATGGCATTGGCTGCGGCCAAAGGATACTGCAAACTGCCGATCTGAGTTTGAATTAGCTTTCCTACGGAAGCCGACTGGCCGCCTCCCATCAGGCGAACCGTCACAAACTCACCCATAATCAGGGTGACGATAAAGATCGAACCAATGGCAATGCCCGGCGCTGACAGAGGCAAAATGACTTCTTTAAAGACCTGAACCCCTGAAGCGCCCAAGTCTTCGGCGGCAGTCACCAGGGATCGCTCAATACGCATCAAACTATTAAAGATCGGCGCAATCATAAAGATGATGTAGAGGTGCACCATTCCCAGCACCACCGCAAAGTCGGAGTAAAGCAAAAATTCCAGCGGCTGCTGAACCAAGCCAGTACCCATCAGCATCTGGTTTACTAGCCCTTCCCGACCCAGCAGCGGAACCCACGAAATCATACGAATGATATTGGAGGTCCAAAAAGGGATAGTGCATAGTAAAAACAGCAAAATCTGCCACTCTAGCTTTGGCACATGGAAAGCCAAGAAATAGGCCACCGGGTAGCCAATTAGCAGTGTTGCTACCCACACCATGCCTAAAAACTTGAAGGTGTTCAGGTAGGTTTTGAAGGTGACGCCGGTTAAAATTCCCCGATAGTTATCTAGAGTAAAAGCCGGCGTCATGGAGTAGCCATTAAACTCCCAAAAGCTCACTACCCCAATCATCAAGATCGGGAACACCAAGAACATTAGAAATATCAATGTCTGCGGTGTGATCAGCGCATAGGGCTTGAGCGTTTTCCAGGTTTCAGACATAGGGGAGGGAGAGTGATGGAGTAGTGGGGCGATGCGTAGAGGCGCAATGCATTGCGCCTCTACGCCGAATCAAATTACGAGGCAATAAACTCGTTCCACTTCTGCACCAGGTAGGTATTTTCTTCCATGGTGGAGTTCCAGCAAACGATATTGCCAAAGCGCTCTTCAAAGGAGCCGCCGTCGCGGACGGCACCGGCCTTCGCCAGGGTTTTGCCAAAGGGGTCAACCATATCCTCGGTGGCGGGCTTGCCTTCATACCAGAAGGCCCACTCAGCCTCAGACATGAACTTTTTGGCGGTTTCGGGGGCAGCGCTGTAGTAGCCCTGGCGACCGAGGAATGCGCCTACCCAGCCGTCGAGCATCCAGTTCATGTAGTCGTAGGCGGCGTCGAGCTTGATACCCTCTAGATTTTTTGACAGGCCAAGGCCGCCGCCCCAGCCCCGGTAGCCCTCCTTGAGAGGGGCGTAAATGCACTCGATACCCTTAGCCTGGACGGCGGTGACGGCGGGGGACCACATCGATTGCAGCACCACTTCTCCAGAACTCATCAGGTTGACCGATTCGTCAAAGGTTTTCCAGAAGGCCCGAAACTGACCTTTGGACTTTTGCTCTTTGAGAATATCGATAATTTGATCGATTTCAGCTTTGGTCATGTTGCCTTTGTCGGCAAAGGTCATTAGCCCCAGCGCTTCGGCAACCATGGCCGCATCCATAATGCCGATCTGCGGAATGTCGAGGATGGCAGTTTTGCCCTTGAAGCCTTCGTTGAATAGCTCGCCCCAGCTCTTGATTTCGCGCCCTACCAGGTCAGGGCGATAGCCCAGGGTATCGGCATTGTATTGGAAGGGAATTAGGGTAGCGTACTCGGTTGGAGTGGCGGAAAATTCCTTTGAGTCGGGGCCGGTGAGGTACTGCACCTTATAGGGAGACGTACCCTGGGACTTTTCAACCGGCATGCCTTTAAATTCACCGGTTCTAAAGTAAGAGACAATTTTGTCGTAGTTGGTAATGCGGTTGATGTCGATAGGCTGGAGGTTGCCGGAGGGGATGACCAGGGGCAGGCTGAAGTACTCACCGTCAAAGATGTCGTACTGGCCGGGCTGGGTGATGGCGATCTGGTTATTTTCTTCGGTGCTGAGGGCGCGCATGTCGAACTTAAAGCCCAGGTCTTCTTGGGCTTTGTCGCGAATGTCGTTAATTTGCGATACGCCAGTGCCAATTAGCCGCAGGGTGACGTCTTTACTCTGGTTGGCATTGACTTCGGGGCCGGGGGCTGGGTTGTTGGGAGTACCCTTGGGGGCCGAAGCACAGCGGGTAGCGGTGAGGAATGCGCCCGCAGCAAGGCCGGTACGCATGACTTGGCGACGAGAAAACTTACCCATGGTTAGCAATTCAGTTCAGTAACGACGAAGGGGAAAGAGATGGTGGAGGAGAACGCTGGAGTAATCTGCCCTGGCCCGTAGGTCAGCCCACTGAGCCAGACTAGTGAGGCAGAAAAACGCAGTCGGTGGCGGCCCAGTCGAGGGCGACTACCTGCCCCTCGGCAAAGGCGGTGGTGAGCCAGTCGGGGGTGCGGACTTTGTAGAGCACCTCTAGGCCTCCCCGCTCGAGCACCAGGGAGACACGGGTGACATAGCCGGTAAACTCAACGGCGGTAATGCGGGCGGTGACCCGGTTGGTGGCGGGGCCACAGGCTGACTGCTCAGCTTCTGCAAGGGATTTGATCTGCATTAGGTCGGCGCGGATGGAGCAGGCGGCCTCGCTGCCGACCTGGGCGTAGTCGCCCAGGCACAGCAAGGTACCGAGACCAGGTACGTCGATTTGAATCAGCTGGCTCTGGGTGTCTTGCACAGCGCTGGTGACGGTGCCCGCAAAAATATTGTTGTCGCCGGTGAAGCGGGCCACAAACCTGGAGAGGGGCCGCGAAAAAATCTCGGCGGGGGTGCCCACCTGGTCTACTCGACCGTGATCCATAACCACAATTTGGTCGGAGAGGGAGTAGGCTTCGTCCTGGTTGTGGGTGACCTGGAGAAAGGTCATGCCAAACTGGCGCTGGAGCTTGCGCAGCTCGCCTCGGGTTTTCACCCGCAGCGATTCGTCGAGGGCGCTGAGGGGTTCGTCGAGCATGAGCACCTGGGGGCGGGTGACCAGGGCGCGAGCCAGGGCGACTCGCTGCTGCTGACCGCCGCTGAGCTGGGCGGGCTTGCGATCGCTAAACGAGGTCAGCCCCACAATCTCTAACATTTCGCCCACCCGCCTGCGCCGCTCGTCGAGGGGGAAGCCCCGCATTTTGAGGCCAAAGTCGACGTTGTTCCACACGGTTTTGTGGGGAAACAGCGCGTAGTTTTGGAACATCATGGCGGTGTTGCGCTCGGTGGCGGGCAGGCCGTTGATGCGCGTATCGCCGATGTAAATGTCGCCTTCGGAAATGTCTTCGTGGCCCGCAATCATGCGCATGGTGGTGGTTTTGCCGCAGCCGCTGGGGCCGAGCAGACAGGTGTAGGACCCGGCCGGAATGTCGAGGGTAATATTTTGTACGGCAACAAATGAGCCGTACTTCTTCGTGACATCGCGCAGGGAGACCCCCTTTGCCTCGGCCTGAAGATCCTCAGGAACCGCCTCGACCGCTAATACGGGTTCCGTTTTTACGTCTTGCATGGTGGGCCTGCTGATTGCGTTTAATTTCTGGTTGCGCTTACTTTAAAAGGTAAAAACTTAGCTACCTGATGCTACTTCTACCTCAGCCTTAGTCAGATTCACTTATAGAATTCTCAACCAATGCACACTGTATGCAACGATACATTTTGATTTCAGGGATGAAGCGGACTAGCATTAAGTTGTGTAAATAACTGGATCGGGAAGTAGCCGACCGAAGGGATCTACTTCAGCGCAGGGTTCGCGTTTTTGCGGCGGGTTTGGAATATTTGGGCATGACTCAAAAGTTTGGGCCATTTTCTGCGGCAGGCTACAAAACTTAAGGCGATGTCTAAGGAAATATAACGAACTCTGCTCAGGTAACGCCCCATCTTGAACAATTAAAGCGTAGGGGAACCCGTGACAGGTGTTGATCTCCGGCCCGGAAGTGGCGCAATTTCGGGCAGTTTTTCTGCGTTTTGTGCTGTGTTTTCGTGCGCTGATGCCAGCTTCAGGTCAGATCGGCAGGTTTGCTGCCGAATAGGGCTCTACTGCTGACCCTGGCCAGGCCCAATTACCCCATCGAGAGACTGTTCCATGATTAACCTAACGCCGGAGGATGTGCGGCTCAAGGCGATCGCCCGCAGCAAAGAAGACGCGATTCGCCAGGCCGGAGAACTGCTGGTGGCGAGTGGGCACATTCAACCTGGCTATATCGATAGCATGCAGCTGAGGGAGACCCAGGCCAACACCTACCTGGGCAACAGCATTGCCATTCCCCACGGGCAGCCTGCCCAGCGCGACCTGATTTTGACCACGGGCATTGCGGTGGTGCAAATTCCCGCTGGGGTGGAGTGGAACCCCGGTGAGGTGGTGCGGCTGGTGGTGGGCATTGCGGCGAAATCCGACGAGCATCTGCAAATTCTCACCAACCTTACCCACGTGCTAGATGACCCTGCCGCTGTGGACCAGCTGGTGGAGACAGGCGACCCACAGGTCATCATCGATCGCCTCACGGGCAAGACCGTTGCCAGCGGTAAAGGGCTGGATACCGAGGGCTTTGACCAGTTTGTCGATCTCACTATCGATGCCCCCACTGGGCTGCACGCCCGACCGGCGACGGTGTTTGCCGACCTGGCGAAGTCTTTTAGTGCCGAAGTGCGGGTGCGCTACGGCGACCAGGTGGCCAACGGCAAGAGCCTGATGTCGCTGCTCAAGCTCGGCGTAGAAAAGGATGGCGTGGTGCGGGTGCTGGCCAGGGGCAGCGATGCCGCCCAGGCGCTGAAAGCGTTGCAGCAGGCGGTAGAAGACGGCCTGGAGGAAGAGGAGGAAGCGGCGGCGACCCCGGCGCTGGAACTGCCCGCGCTGGAGCTGGAGAGCGCTTCGATCGCGGGGGTAGCCGCATCGCCAGGGCTGGCGATCGCCCCCCTGCACCGCTTTTACCGCACCAAGCTGACCTTTGCCGAAACCGCTGCGGATGCCGCTGCCGAGCAGGAGAAGCTAACCGCTGCCATTGCGGGGGCCGATGCTGACCTGGCGGGCCTCTATGAGGTGATCAAGCTGCGATCGGGCAAAGGTAAGGCGGCGATCTTTCAGGCCCACCGCGAGTTTTTGGCCGATCCCGAACTACAGCAGGAGGCGCTGGAGCGTATTCCCCCCAACCACAGCGCCCCCTGGGCCTGGCAGCAGGTGATTGAAGCGAAGGCGAAGGAGCTGGAGGCGCTGGCCGATCCGGTGCTTTCGGGCCGGGCGGCGGACGTGCGCGACGTCGGCCAGCGGGTGCTGGCGCGGCTGGTGGATTCGGCAGAGGCAGGCCAGGGGCTGCCGGAGCATCCCGTGATTTTGATCGCCGATGACCTCACCCCTTCCGACACCGCCGGGCTGGACCCGGAGAAAATTCAGGGGTTCTGTACGGCGGCGGGCGGGGCGACGTCGCACACGGCGATCATTGCGCGATCGCTCAACATTCCCGCCGTGGCGGGGGCGGGCATGGGGATTTTTGATCTGGCGGAGGGGGGAACCGTAATTCTCGATGGCGATCGCGGCCAGCTCTATCCTAACCCCACCCAGGTTGACCTGGAGCGGGCGAAAACAGCTCAGGCAGAACGGGCACAGCTCCGTGACGTCGAGCAGCAGACCCGTTTCCAGCCTGCTATTACCAGCGATGGCTACCGCATTGAGGTGGTTGCCAATATTGGCGGTCCTGCGGACGCAGCCCCAGCGATCAACGCCGGGGCTGAAGGGGTAGGACTGCTGCGCACCGAGTTTCTTTTCCTCAACCGCAGCGCCCCGCCCAGCGAAGACGAGCAGTACGAGGCCCTGCACCAGATGACCCAGGCCCTCAACGGCCTGCCGCTGATTGTGCGCACCCTCGACATTGGCGGCGACAAGCACGTGCCCTACCTGAACCAGCCCGCCGAGGAAAATCCGTTCCTGGGCATTCGCGGCATTCGCCTGTGCCTGGAGCGGACAGATTTGTTTGAAACCCAGCTAAGGGCGATTTTGCGAGCGGCGCGGGGTGGCTACATTCGCGTCATGTTCCCGATGATTGCAACGCTGGAAGACATTTACACCGCTAAGGCCATACTGGCGTCGGTG
Source organism: Nodosilinea nodulosa PCC 7104 (assembly GCF_000309385.1). Classification (GTDB taxonomy): domain Bacteria; phylum Cyanobacteriota; class Cyanobacteriia; order Phormidesmidales; family Phormidesmidaceae; genus Nodosilinea; species Nodosilinea nodulosa. The sequence continues at coordinate 5,304,287 of NZ_JH976537.1, read as the reverse complement.
CGCGATGCGACGGGTGGCCCTCCGGTAGAAATCGGCATGATGGTGGAAGTGCCCAGCGCCGTACTGATGGCGGCAGAATTTGCCCAGGTTGTCGACTTTTTCTCAGTGGGCACCAACGACCTCACCCAGTACCTGCTGGCGATGGACCGGGGCCACCCCACCCTGGCTAAGCAGGCCGATGCCATGCATCCTGCCGTGCTGCGGGCGATTTACCAAACCGTCCAGGGGGCGAAACTGGCGGGCAAGTGGGTCGGCGTCTGCGGCGGGCTGGCGGGCGATCCCCAGGGGGCCAAGATTCTGGCCGGGCTGGGGGTAAAAGAGCTGAGCATGGATATTCCCAGCATTCCCAGGGTCAAGGCGCGGCTGCGGGGGGCGTCGATGAAGCAGATGAAGCGCCTCGCCCAGCGCGCGATCGCCTGTCGCACCGCCGAGGAGGTGCGGGCGCTATGACCCACCCCATCGCTACGGTGACGCTGAATCCTGCGATCGATCAAACCGTCTCAATTCCCAACTTTCAGGCCGACGCGGTGAACCGGGTGGACTGGAAACAAGACGACGCGGGCGGCAAGGGCGTCAACGTCGCCTCGTTCCTGGCCGAGGCGGGCTATAAAACCATCGTCAGCGGTTTTTTGGGCCAGGAAAATGATGCCCTGTTCAACGCTCTGTTTCAGCAAAAAAGCATCGCCGACCACTTTATCCGCCTGCCCGGTGAAACCCGCGTCAACATCAAAATTATCGATGAGGCCCAAGGGCAAGTCACCGATATCAACTACCCTGGCCAGCAGCCCACGGCTAGGGATGTGGCGGCGCTGAAGCATGCGGTCCATGCCCTGGCCCACGTCTGCGACTGGTTTGTCTTCTCCGGCAGCGTGCCAGCGGGCCTGTCCACCAATATCTACGACGAGCTGATTGGCCCCCTCAAGGCCCAGGGCAAAACCGTGGTGCTCGACACCAGCGGCGACGCCCTGCGCTACGGGCTGCCGGCCAAGCCCGACCTGATCAAACCCAATCAGGCCGAACTAGAGGAGGTGCTAAACACCCGCCTGCTCAGCCAGGCGGAGATCGTCGCCGCTGCCCGCGAGCTGATTGAGTCGGGCATTGCCTACGTGGTGGTGTCCATGGGAGCTGACGGGGCGCTGTTTATCGATCGCACCCAGGCCTTCCACGCCCAGCCCCCAGCGGTAGACATCAAAAGCACCGTCGGCGCAGGCGACGCCATGGTCTCTGGCACCGTCGCCGGTCTGCTCAACGGCGAATCGCTGCGCGACTGCGCCACCCTGGCCACCGCATTCTCCATGGGGGCGCTGAGCCAGATCGGCCCCCGCCTGCCGCCCATGGACCAAATTCAGGCCATGCGAAAACAGGTCACCGTCCGGGAGGTGAGCTGATCCTTAGCACGGTACCATCCACCACGAACCCTGGATCAAGGCAAAAAAATACCCGTTACCGTAGGTGGTGCATTGCGGCGCAGGATTGAGTTGAAGGTTGTCCAGAACCTCTGGCCGCGAATGCACCCTACCCGCCCCTCATCTCCCCCACCCTCCCCATCTCCCTCCACCTTTCCACCCTCTACCCAAACCGACCATGACAAAAATTGTTGCCGTTACCGCTAGCGCCGCTGGCGAGGCCCATACCCATATGGCGGCAGAAGCCCTCAAGCGCACCGCCCAGGCCCTGGGTCACGAGCTGATTGCCGAAGCCCAGGGCGGCCCCGTGGCCACAACCCTCCACCCCGACGACATCCAGCGGGCGGAGGTGGTGATTGTGGGGGCTGACGAGCCTGTGGAGCGCGATCGCTTCGGGGGCAAACCCGTCTACGCCGTCTCCACCAGCGAGGCCATTCGCAACACCGAAATGGTGATTCAAAGCGCTGTGGCCCTGGTAGGGCACGGCCCCAGCTTGGGGACAATCAAAACCACCCCCCACCCCCACGACCCCCTACCCGAGGATGCTGCCGCCGAGGCCTCGCCCCCGGCCCAAAAATTCTTCGTCGGCATTACCTCCTGCCCCACGGGTATTGCCCACACCTTTATGGCCGCCGAGGCTCTGAAGCAGGGGGCGGCCAAACTGGGGCACGACATCAAGGTGGAAACCCAGGGTTCCGTCGGCTCCCAAAATACCCTGACCGATGAGGACATTGCCCGCGCCGATGCGGTGATTATTGCCGCCGATACCCATGTCGACCTGTCGCGCTTTGGTGGCAAACGGCTGTACGAGACTTCTACCAAAGCGGCGATTCACGACGGGGCAAACGTCGTGACGGCAGCGATGGATGCGCCAGTGGCTGGCGGCGGCAGTGGCGGCTCGGTCAGCTACGTTGATGAGGTAAACCGAGCCAAGGCCGAGCGCTCAGAAAGCCGCTCTGGTCCCTACAAGCACCTGCTCACGGGGGTCAGCTACATGCTGCCGGTGATCGTGGCGGGGGGATTGATCATCGCGCTCTCCTTCGTGTTCGGCATTAACCCCGAGGAAGGCACCTTTGGCGCCGCCCTCATGCAGATTGGCGGCGGCGCAGCCTTTGCGCTGATTGTGCCGGTGCTGGCGGGCTTTATCGCCTTTTCTATCGCCGATCGCCCCGGCCTTGCCCCCGGCCTGGTCGGCGGTATGCTGGCGGCCAACCTGAACATGGGCTTTTTGGGAGGAATACTCGCAGGCTTTTTGGCGGGCTATGTGGCCAAGTTTGTGCGCGATAAGGTCAACCTGCCCGCCAACTTCGAAGGGTTAAAGCCGGTACTGGTGATTCCGCTGCTGGCCACGCTGATTGTCGGCCTGCTGCTGGTCTATGTCTTTGGCGCGCCCGTGCGGTTCATTATGGACGGCCTGACCACCTACCTGGAAGGGTTGAGCGGCACCAACGCCGTGCTGCTGGGGCTGCTTTTGGGTGCCATGATGGCGGTGGACATGGGCGGCCCCGTCAACAAAGCCGCCTACACCTTTGCGGTGGGCCTGCTGGCCACCAACATCTATGCTCCGATGGCGGCGGTGATGGCCGCCGGGATGACGCCTCCGCTGGGCCTGGCTCTGGCCACCTTCGTATCTAAAAAGCACTTTAATCAGGCGGAGCAGGAGGCAGGTAAAGTGGCTTCGGTCCTGGGTATCTCGTTTATTACCGAGGGGGCGATTCCTTTTGCGGCCAACGATCCGCTGCGAATTTTGCCCGCCTGCATTGCCGGATCGGCGGTGACTGGGGCGCTGTCGATGGCCTTTGGCTGCACCCTGCGCGCCCCCCACGGCGGCATTTTTGTGCTGGCGATACCCAATGCGGTGGAGCATGTGGGGCTATATATTGTGGCGATCGCAGCGGGCACCCTGGTGACGGCGCTGGGGGCTGTGCAGCTCAAGCACTGGTTTCCGCGCAAAAAAGCGATCGCTGAAGCGACCTAGACCCCCGCAACTAGAGCGCCTCAACCTGCCTCAATCTATAGACGCAGCGGCCAGGAAACAGATGAGCTGCCCATCTGCCTTCTGGCCCCAGGTGCAGCAAACTAGGCCTTAGCTACCCCACGCCTTGAGCCCCACGCCACTTGTAGGAAGGTCTAGATTCAGGGCCGCAATGACTAGAAAACCGGCTACGCATCCGATAGGATTTCGGGAACAGCAGCGGTGCAGCGCTTTACTTATATAGATTTCTTGGCTGCAATGTTTTTGCCACTATCCAACTCGGCTTTAGGAGACTAAGCGCTGGCGATGGGCATTACAAATCAAATTGACTCTCACCACCTGCGCGGCGATATCTTTGGGGGCATCACCGCTGCCGTGATTGCCCTGCCGATGGCCCTGGCCTTTGGCGTAGCCTCGGGGGCTGGGGCGGCCTCGGGCCTCTACGGGGCCGTGATTGTAGGATTTTTTGCGGCGCTGTTTGGGGGTACGCCAACGCTGATCTCAGAGCCCACCGGGCCAATGACGGTGGTCTTTACCGCCGTCATCGCTCAGCTGATTGCCGCTGATCCTGAAAACGGCATGGCTATGGCCTTTACCGTAGCCATGCTGGCCGGAGCCTTCCAAATTTTGTTTGGCTTTCTCAAACTGGGGCGCTACATCACGCTGATGCCCTACACCGTTATCTCTGGCTTTATGTCGGGGATTGGCATCATTTTGATTACCCTACAGCTGGGGCCATTTTTGGGCCACCCGACTCCCAAGGGTGGGGTGGTGGGCACCCTCAGGAGCCTGCCCGAAATGGTCAGTACCCTCCACCCGCCGGAGGTAATTCTGGGGGCCTTTACCCTGGCGGTGTTGTTTCTCATGCCCAAGCAGTTTAAGCGCTGGGTGCCGCCTCAGCTGCTGGTACTGGTGGGGGGCACTCTGCTGGCCCTGGTCGTGTTCCCCAATGCCGACCTGCGGCTGATTGGCGAAATTCCCACCGGGCTGCCGTCGCTGCATCTGCCAAACTTTCAGCCCGCCCAGATTCGCACCATGCTGGTCAACGGCCTGGTCTTGGGAATGTTGGGCTGTATTGATGCCCTGCTGACGGCGATGATTGCCGACAGCCTTACCCGCACCCAGAGCGACGCCAACAAAGAGTTGATTGGCCAGGGCATCGGCAACATGATGTCGGGTTTGTTTGGCGGTATGCCCGGGGCTGGGGCCACCATGGGCACCGTGGTCAACATTCAGGCCGGGGGCAAAACAGCCCTCTCGGGCCTGACCCGGGCGGGGATTTTGCTGGTGGTGGTGCTGTGGGCCGCGCCGCTGACCAAAACCATTCCCCTGGCGGTGCTGGCGGGAATTGCGGTCAAGGTCGGCTTCGATATTTTGGACTGGAGCTTTTTGCAGCGGGCCCACAAGGTGTCTTGGAAGGGCACTGCCATCATGTATGGCGTGATGTTTTTGACGGTGTTTGTGGATTTGATTATGGCGGTGGGGGTCGGTGTGTTTATCGCCAACATTCTCACTATCGATCGCCTCAGCAAGCTCCAGTCTGACCAGGTGAAGGCCATCACTGACTTCGACGACGACGTTGCCATGAGCCCTGAGGATAAGGTGCTGATGGACAAAGCCAATGGCCGAGTGCTGGTCTTTCACCTGAGTGGGCCGATGATCTTTGGGGTGGCGCGGGCGATTTCCCAGGAGCAAAATGCCATGGCAGATCACGATGTGCTGGTGATCGATCTAAAGGATGTACCCCACCTGGGGGTAACCGCCGCCCTGGCGATCGAAAGCATAATTAAAGACGCCCACAATGCCGGACGGCAGGTGTTTTTAGTAGGCGCTCGGGGCAAAACCCTGAGCAGGCTGGAAAAACTCGGGGCCTTGCAGTTTGTGCCGTATGCCCACCGGGCTGACACCCGCACTGAAGCCCTGCAATCGTCTTTGCAGCTGTTGAGCGCGATCGACAGCGGAGATTTTGTGCCCAACAGAGTGCGCACCCCGTCGTAGCGGCTCGCCCCTGCGCTTGACCCAACTGCTTTAGCTTCTGTCGTAAAGCCTGGGCCTGGTTAGCCCCGTGGGCGACGCATCATCTTCCGGTTTAGCCTTTGCTCTCTCCCCTATTGGCCTGCTAAAACCCGTGAATCTACAAGCGCGCTGGCTGTCGACCTGGCGGGAGCTAAACCTGCCAGAACCGGAACCGCAGCTGTTTGGCAGGCTGTGCGATCGCTATACAGAATCCCACCGGGCCTACCACACCCTTCAGCACCTGGAGGAATGCTTTTACTGGTTTGACTGCGCCAGCGGTCTGGCCAAAAGTCCTGGGGCAGTGGCGATCGCTCTCTGGTTTCACGATGCGGTTTACGACCCCCATCGTGCCGACAACGAGGAGCGGAGCGCCGCTTGGGCCGTTCAGGCAATTGAGCGCGCTGGGGGCAGTGCCCCCCTCCGGCAGTCAGTTTACGACATGATTTTGGCGACCAAGTATCACGCCGAGCCAACCAGTGAAGATATGCGCCTCTTAATCGATATTGATCTGTCGATTCTGGGTGCTCCGCCGGGCCGGTTTGCGCAGTACGAGGCGCAAATTAGGCAGGAGTATGGCTGGGTTTCTGACCCTGTATTTTGCACCAGGCGGACCAAAATTGTTGAGGCATTTATGGCGCGCCCCTCTATTTTTTCTCTGGATCTGTTCCCGGCTCAGCTAGAGCATCAGGCCCAGCGCAACTTGCAGACCTCATGGTTAACCCTCACCGGCGGAAAAGCCGTTCTCTAGAACTGACGCTGTCTTCCTTTAGGCTAGCGTTACTCCTTTCTAGAGATAGATAAAGATCGGTCGTGGGCCGCTTAATCTATAGAAGAAATCCGCATTAGGAGGCCTTTAATTATGGCTAACTCGAAGTCAGAAGCCGACAATAAAGCTAAGACTCACGAAGAGAAAGATGGGTATAACACTCCCATCGAGCCTTCCCAGCGTCACACCGGCATGTACGAAGCTGGCGATGGCAAAGAAGAAGCTCAACCTGAAGGCGGCAGCAGCAATACTGGCCTGGAGGGTGCGCCCAACCAAGGTACTGAAAAGCGCTAGAGGCTGGACTTTTTAGCAGCTCAGGACGGTTTAGCTAAACGAATAATTCTGCTTCAGGACGCAGGCTCTGCGTCCTGAAGCAGAAACCTCATTTTTGATTATTCTTTTGCTAAGATAATTCTTCGCTGTCAACGGTAATTTGAAGCGATCGCAGTCTCTGCGATCGCTTTTTTTTAACAAAAATAACAGCGGCTTTTACAGCGGCTTTTTTCCTGGCTGACCGACGAAAGCAGTGCTTTGAGGCGGAAATAGCTCTACCATCTAAAGGTAAGGCTACAGACCCTAAGCGCTATGGCAAGACTCGCGGCAGTCCCCCCTGTTTGACTGACAAAATCCTTGAAATCCTTAAGCAGCCGTAGGCTGGGTTAGCGTTAGCGAAACCCAAAAAAACCGTTACTGGTGTCGGGTTTTATCCTCTAAAAACGCTGCGCGAACGCTACGCTTAACACCAACCTACATCAGATCTTTTATCAGTCAGTCAGTCTGAAAACAGAGTTACGATCGCGGCAGCAGCGCCTTGCCAAACTCCTCCAGACGATGCAGCAGCGGTCGCTGGATATGGAGAAACGTGCGGGCGCAGTTGCGGCCCGGTATACCCGAAATAGAGCCGCCGGGGTGGGTGCCCGCCCCGGTCAGGTACAGCCCCTCAACGGGAGTGGTGTAGTTGGCAATTTCCGGCAGCGGCCTAAAGAACACCATCTGGTTTAGGGTCATATCGAGGTGGTAGTAGTTGCCTTTGTAGGCTCCCAGGCGCTGACCCAGTTCGGCAGGGCTTTCGACATTGCGGGCCATAATCGATGACTTGAGGTTGGGAGCGTAGTCGGCCAGCTTGTCAATCACCCGGTCGGCTACGGCGTTCTTGCGCTCGTCGGTCCAGCCTGTTCCGGCTAGACCGTCTGTTGCACCGGCAATTTGGTAGGGGGCGAAGTACTCAATCCAGAGCGTGTGCCGACCCTCGGGGGCCATACTTGGGTCGCGCACGGTTGGCACTACAGCGTAGAGCGAGGGATCCTGGTCTGGAATTTTGCCCACCTCAGGCTCCTGATGGGCAATCTCAACCTGGCGCACCGAATCGGCGATTAGAACAGAGCCCATGAGATAGTCATCCCTGTGCTGATACGCCTCAAAGCGCGGCACCTCCGACAGCGCACAGTCAATGCGCAAAATTGTCTCGTTGTTGTTGACGGTTCGACGCTCCAGGCGGGTCTGGAGTTCAAGCCCTTCGCGATTTAAATCGCCAGCCTCGATCAGCTGGAGAAAGACCCGCCTGGCATCGATGTTGGAGATAACGCCAAGGTTGGCCCGATACTCTCGATTGCCCTGCACCCGCACCCCGACCGCCCTGCCGTTGTCGATTAAGATGCGATCGACGGATTGATCGGTGAGGATGGTGCCGCCTTTAGCTTTCACCAGACGAACCAGCGCTTCAGTCAGCGCCCCGGTGCCGCCTCGGGGGCGCGCCATTCCCGGATTGTGGCGCATCGACATCATCATGCCCCCCACTGAAATAGTCTTTTGGGAAGGGGGCGCGCCAAACTCAGAGGCCAAACGAGCCAGGGGCGCTTTGATAAACTCGGAGTCAAAATATTCGTCGAGAATGTTCTTCGGACTCGACAGCATGGTCCGAATCAGGTCGAGAATGTCGTGGGGCCCCCCCAAAATGCTGAACAGGCTTTGGAGGCTGGCCAAATCGTAGTTGCCCAAAATATCGGCGATCGCCTGGGGTGGCGCGTTGAACACAGGCGTAATGGCTTTGGTTAGCCGCTGCCAAAAATCGATGAACTCGCGATACTTTTCGGCGTCACGAGGGTTAAACCTGGCGATTTCGGCGCAGGTTTTATCGAGGGAGCGATGGGAGAGAAAATATTTGCCGTCGGGGTGGGGGCAAAAGACGGCAGGATCGCAGAACAGATAGTCTAGGCCATACTTCTTGAGCTCCAGCTCCTCGACAACGGGGCCAAGGTGAATAAACTCGTGATCGATCGCGCAGCGGTTGAAGTAAAAGCCGGGGGCTTCCTTGGGCATCAGCTCTTCGGTTGTAGCCGCACCGCCGGGGATAGATCGCTTTTCGAGCAGGGCCACGCTGTAGCCCGCTTTGAGCAGGTAGGCTGCACAAACCAGGCCGTTGTGCCCGGCGCCGATCACGATGACGTCGTAGCTATTCATGGAAATTTGGGAATACAGGTTTGGGAATACAGGCGAGCCGAGGCAGCGGGAACTGCAAGCCCTCTGTCAGAGGGGTGAGAGGCCAATTTCAGTGGACTGCGGCATCGGTTTCCTGGCGGCTGCCGATCGCAAGGGGGCCAGAGCGCCAGGGAGGTGGGGTTTGCCGCTTCTCTGACCGCTAACGTGGAGCGTTTCGCCGCAACAGGTTTCTGCGGGGCGATCGCCCTGGGCCTTGGGTTAACTTGGGCTGGTCGGCAGTAGGTGGCTCAAACACCAGCCCCGACCCTATCAGCAGGGTCGGGGCTGCAAGTGTCGGCGACGGGTCTACAGACTGTCGGTGGTGCCAGTTTCGGCCAGGGGAGGGGGAGCAGTGACACTGCTAAAGCCCATCTGGGTTGCCGCTTCCCGCAGCAGCGAAATCTGCGACTGAAACTCCAGACCCTTGATGTCAGACATAATTTCTTTCACCGGACCTTCTGCCTTGTAGTCGCTGGGCATGCCGACGATCTGGTTGCCCATGGCCTCGGCCCAGCCGTACCACACCAGCAGCTGATTGTTGGCGCTGAGGCCGCCGTAGCGCTGAGATATGTCGCTTTGGTCCTTTCGCACCACCTGGCGCATGGCCTCAAGCTGCTCATCTTCTGAAAGGTCAAACAGCGCTTCGATTAAAGGCTCAGCTAGCTCAGGATCGGCGGCACCGGGGGCAGCGGGGGTGACAGAATCGCCCATGGCCTCGTAGATATAGTAGAGCAGCGCCAGCTTGTCATCTACCCCGAGGGCGTCGTAGCGCTCAAACAGCGCGTCGGTAGATTGCTGAGTAATTTGATTGTGTTGTGTTTCAGAAGCCATAAAGCCGTCCAATGTCGACACTTCACTCTAGGCCGGGGGCCGGGCGGCTCACATCTTTACCAGGAGGGACATGGCACGAGTCGATGGGCAGACAATCGGGAAGTGAAGCCTTGGGTGCCATCTCCTGACTGTCTGGTTCCCAAGGCCCAAACCAGACTCCGCCTCACCCAGATGCGTAGAGGGCGTTTGAAACGTGATCTGCTGTAGCTTTAGCTGCCTGCTGATCCCCCCTGCCCCCCTTAAAAAGGGGGGTCAAAATCCTCGTTTTAAGGGGGCAGGGTAGGGGGATTGAGGGGGATCTTCGCTTTCGCTACAAAAAATAGGACTTTTCAGACATCCTGTTAGATAGGCGCGTAGGCAAAGGTCACATTAAACTGCTGACACCAAATGCCCACGGCCTGGTAATCGTCTATGTTGACCCCCGCCGGAATTAAGTACCGCTGGGCGCCGGAGAAGCTTTGCAGGGGGGCGAGGGTCAGGTAGTCGCCTTCGGCAATCGACACGGGCACCGCTGCCTCTTTATAGAGAATGACTTTTACCGCCGGGCCGCGAGCGGTGTCAAAGGTCTGATCAAACTCCAGGTATTGCTGCCCGTCGGTGGTGACCAGGCGCGCGGTACCGGTGGTGGCGTGGTCTTGCTCTACGGTGACAAACTGGCCTGGGGCCTGGGCTAGGGATACCGCTGAAACCACGGCGGCCAGGGGTGGCTTGGAGCCGATCGCCACCTCTGGCGCAATGCTAACGCCCAGGGCAACAGCGGTGGCGCTCAAGGCCAGGACCGCAAACATCAGGTTTTTCATAGTCTTCATCTCCGTTAGTGGGGTAGTCAACGATTGCTGCCATCATGGGCGGCCCAGGTGAGACTCCGCTGATCTAAATCTGAGCGGCTGGTGAGGAAATTATGAGCCGCAGAGGCGGCTGTTCAGAAAAGCAGGGGGCCAGGGCCGAGGCGATCGCCCTTACCCTGGGGCCGGATGGTCAGTCTGTGAGCGGTTTTAGCTCTCAACCTGCTGTAGTCTCATAGAGATTGCGCCATCGTCTCTAGATTCGGGCGGCATGAGGGATAACCATCAAAACCAGATGAAACTGTCTCAGCTGCGGATTTTAGTCGCCGTGGCCGAGGAAGAGACCTTCAGCGAGGCCGCTCTCAAACTCGACATGTCGCAGTCGGCGGTGAGCCACAGCATTTCGGCCCTGGAGGAGCACCTGGGGATCGTGCTGTTTTCGCGGGGGCGGCACGGCGCGCGGCTGACGCCTGTGGGCGATCGCATCGTCAGCCACGCCCGGATCATTTTGCAGCAGGCCGAGGCCATTGCCGAGGAGGCTGAGCTGGCCCGAGGGCTGAAGGGCGGGCAGGTGCGCATCGCCTCCTTTCGCAGCATTGCCATTCATCTGCTGCCCGATGCGATCGCCCAGTTTAAGCAGCGCCACCCCGACATCGCCGTCAACCTGAGCGAGCACGACAACTACCTCCAGGTCGAAAAAGCCCTGCGGGAGGGCCGCGCCGACATTGGCTTTACCCTCTTGCCCGCCGCCGCCGATCTCGACACCTGGGAAGTGCTCAAAAACGCCTACGTGGCCCTGTTTCCCCCAGACTTTCAGCTGGCCGGGCCGCAGCTGACCTGGGCAGAGGTGGCCCAGCACCCGATGATTATGCCCCCCGCCGATCGCATCATGATGCGCGACGTCTACGACCATGTTCAGGCCCACGGCTACCGGCTCAACGTCGTCTCAGAGGTGGAAACCGATACCACCATCGTCAATTTGGTAGCCCAGGGGTTGGGGGCCACCATTCTGCCCCGCCTGGCCGCCGAGCCGATTCCAGACCGGGTGCAGGTGTTCGACCTGCCTGAACCGCTGGTGCGAATCATTGGCGCCGCCGTTCTGGGCGATGCCCTGCACACCCCCGCTATCTATGCCTTTCTCGACGTCCTCAAGACCCTAAGCGACAATCTGGGCGACGCCCCACTTACCGCCACCACGATCGCAAAGCAAGCCTAGCGCTGACTTGGCCTGCCCTGCGCTCAAATTTTGGTTTGAGCTTCAGTAAAAATACTTAGAGAGCCAATTCCCTGGCCAGTGGCCCCATCTATGGAGCGTTATTTCTAAACCAACATCCCGCCCTTTCGACCGTAAATTTAGCAATCCTTGAAATTTAAATTTCCCCAGGACAAATTTGAGCGCAAAAAAAAGCCCCGCTGTCGGGTTAAGACAGCAGAGGCCATGTCATGTCTGATCGAAGGATGGCGAAAAAACCGGCTGCGCTACGACCCAGAGCCAAACCCTTTGCCCATTTCCAGCCCAAAGCTGGTCAGGGTATCTGGGGTCCAGGTGTCTTTAGCGACAGGGGTTTGGGCAGAATCGGCGCCAAACCCAAAGGCGCCCGCCAGCCAAAGGCCAAGGGCAGCTAGTTTTTGGGTCGTCCAGGCTCTAATTGCAGTCATGGTAGTGCCTCCAATCGCAGGAGTTCTGTAGAAAAGGCGGCTATTTTTGCCACCCCTTGATAGTAAAAAAGCCTGGGGCCGACTACAAAAAGTAGCTTTCATCCTGCCATGAGTAGCTTCGATAGAAACTGTCACTGGCTAAATATTGCGGAATTATACAACTCCGTAAGGGACTGAAAAATACGCTAAACTGTAATAGTAGATACAGAAAATGAAGCCGTTCATCCTGTCTGCCCCCTCAAGAACGCTACCGTAACCGACAGGACGGAAGTAGAGACCCGCTCTCTAAGGAACGAGCCTCAATTATTTTTGCCCTGGGAGGCGAACGATTATGGACACTGCTCTTGTTGCCGGACTTGAAATTATTGCCGCTGTTACCGTGATGACCGTTGTGGTCTGCCCCATGCTGCTGTGGGTACTGCCCAATCGCAGTAACCCCGTCGTCTAGCTTGCCCCCCCCAAGGCCGGGTGCTTAGGGATAAAGCCTAGCTTGGCTGGCAAACCCCAGCAGGCGCCCGGTCTCTTCTTACCCATAGCTAAAAAAGAGGGAATGGATCCATTGATCCATTCCCTCTTTTTTAGCTAATTCCTGGTGCGTCGACCCCTAAGCCCCTGTCTTTTGCATATAAACCGCCAGGGCATCGGCCATGACCTGGGCCATGGGCCGCCCTTCTTTGTCGGCGGTAGCTTGCAGGGTCATAAACAGATCGTGGGAGATACTGAGCCGGTGCCGCCCCTCCTTGGTATGACGGGGGGTGTACTGGTCGGGGTTGTAGCTTTCGGCAAACTGGCGCAGGGCCTCAAACCCAACGCGATCGCAGAAGTCGCCAAAGCTCTCGCCCTTCTTGCGCCCGTCGCGGAAGAACACAAACAGCGGCTCCAGGGTGGCCTCGATGTCGTTGTCGTGCAGGCGCTCCATGTAGGTGCGGGCCAGCCGGGTCTGGTTGGGCGAGCCCCCCAGCCACACCTGGTACGACTCGGGGGCGCTGCCCACAAAGCCCAGCTCGGCCATGTAGGGGCGGGCGCAGCCGTTGGGGCAGCCGGTCATGCGCACCACAAAGTGCTCGTCTTGCAGGCCCAGTTTGGTCAATAGCCCCCGCAGGCGACCCAGCACCGTGGGCATAATTCGCTCGCTCTCGGTCACCGCCAGGCCGCACAGGGGCAGGGCCGGGCAGGCCATCGCGTAGCGCACCAGAGGGTCTAGCTCGGTCTCTTTGACCACGCCGTGGCGGCTGAGAATCGCCTGAATTTCGTCTTTATCGGCGGGCTTGACCTCGTAGAACAGCAGGCTCTGGTTGGGGGTAATCAGTATCGGCAGTTTGAACCGCTGCACGATTTCCCGCAGCGCCGTTTTGAGCTGGAGACCCTGGCGATCGAGAATGCGGCCATTTTCGATGGGTACGCCCACAAACCAGTGGCCGTCGCCCTGCTCGTGCCAGCCCAGGTAGTCGTAAAAGGTCCACTTAGGCAGCTTTTTGAAGGGCTTGAGCGGCTTGCCCAGGTAGGTCTCGACCTGCTGTCGAAAGCGCTCGACGCCCCAGTCGTTGATCAGGTATTTCATGCGGGCGTGGCGGCGGTTGTGGCGATCGCCGTAGTCGCGCTGGGTGGCCACGATCGCCTTCATCAGGTCGTAGATGTCGGCTTTGTCGATGTAGCCGATCTCGTCGGCGACGCGGGCAAAGGTTTCTTCTTTGTTGTGGGTGCGGCCCAGGCCACCGCCAGCCAGCACGTTAAAGCCCTTCAGCTGACCAACCTTGTCGGTAATCACCACCAGGGTGACATCGTGGGTGTAGGCATCGATGGAGTTGTCGCCGGGCACCGTTACCGCACACTTAAACTTGCGGGGCATGTAGTGGGTGCCGTAGATCGGCTCTTCGCTGTTGTGGACGATGGTGCCGTTGCCGTTGCGCTGGCGGGCGGCTACCACGTCGGGGTGCTCCTCAGCACTGAGAAACTTCTCGCCATCCAGCCAAATTTCGTAGTAGGCCTCGGTTTGGGGCCGCAGCAGGTCGGCGATGTTGTTGGCGTACTCCTGGGCAATGCGGTACTCGGGCCGATTTTTGTAGGGGGCGGGCGGAGCCATCACGTTGCGGTTGAGGTCGCCGCAGGCCCCCAGGGTGGACCCCAGGCTGCGCACGATCGCCCCAATGGTGGCCTTCAGGTTTTGCTTCAGCACCCCGTGGAGCTGAATGCCTTGGCGGGTGGTGGCCCGCAGGGTGCCGTTGCCGTACTCATCCGACAGGCGATCGAGGGTGAGATACAGCTCTGGGGAGAGGTACCCGCCGGGGTTGCGGGTCCGCAGCATCATCTGGTAGTCCTTCTCTTGGCCCTTGGCGCGGTTGTCGCGGTTGTCCTGCTGGTAGGAGCCGTGAAACTTCAGAATTTGAATCGCCGATTCAGAAAAGTGATTGGTGTCTTGCAGCAGCTCGCTGGCCACCGGCTCGCGCAAAAAGTGGCTGTTTTCTTTAATCACTTCCACCTTGGAGGGAGTCGGCCCAGGGGTGGAGGAAGCAGGCGTAGATTTAATTGGAGTCTGAACCATAGCGGCAGGCGAATAACCCTTCAAACAGAAAACTTAGACAGAAAGCATAGGCAACAACACCGCAGAGCGGCCTGCGCCCCAGAGACTTGGACGGACGCGATTCACCAATTCTCCGGTAACCCGGTCGGGATTGCGGTGAATGCCCACTTCATCCTACCACCGGATCCAAACGATCGGCCAGCTTGCCAACGGAAATTCACAGTATTAAGAGTGATTACATCGGTGCTCTCTGGGATGGCCCTGAAACGCAGAAGCACTCACTAAACGTACCCCAAAGACGGTAAAGGCAGCCAGGGCGTTTACGATCAAACTAGGTTTCCTTAAGGTTTGACTCCATGCCCGACGCCATTATGTACCAAGAGGATATGTTTGTTGTGCTGATGCCCGGCGCAGCGGAAGAGTTTGTCACCCCCGAGGAGCTGCTGGAGCGGCTGGCGGGACTGCTGCGCGATCGCCAGCAAGACTTGCCCCGCGACCTCCAGCGCTTTGGCACCGTGACCGAGCAAGCCCAGCACCTGCGCGACACCGCCTGCGAACTGGAGCTAGCCCCCGGCGAAGCTATGCAGTGGTACGTGGTGCGCCTGGAGAAGTAACGAGGCTGAACCCAGCCTGGTCATTACGGTCTATCGAACCAGCCTTATTTCAAAGTATTGAAGGGCTTAGCCATGAAGGTGGTCTACGACGCTGAGGCCGGTGCAAGGGCCAAAACAGTGCTTCAGGTACAGGCACAGGGAAGCATCTCTGAGGGCATCCATTCCCCAAAGTGGTTGTAGCTGGGCCGGGAAAGGCCTCTCGCCAATGCGCGCAGACATGCTTGCGGTAGAACGCCCTGAAGTTTCGATAGTGCTGTTGGTGGAAGCACACCAGCATTGTCGTGATCTCGCTCAGGCTCAGCGATCGCTGGCGCTGACGGTGTTTAACCCCGTCTGGAGTAATGTTGACAGCCAACAATATAAACAGTCCCTGACTGCGTCCATGTCGCATTACGTAGTGCGGGTTAAACGGGTTAGGGCGGCGATCAGGGCGTGATTTTGCTCCTCGGTGCCCACCGAAATTCGCAGCTTGTCGTCTAGCCGGGGCTGTTTGAAGTAGCGTACTAAAATGCCCTGCTCTTTTAGGGCCAGATACAGCTGCTCCGCATTGCCCTGGGGCGGTGCGGCCAAGACAAAGTTGCCGTGGGAATCGAGCACGGTGAACCTCAGATGCCGCAGTTCTTTGGTCAATGCCGTTCGCGAGGCTTTGATTTTGGCTACGCAAGCATTTTTGTAGGCCTGATCGCGCATGGCCGCTGTTCCTAGGGCGATCGCGATCGCATCTACGTTATAGCTGTCTTTCACCTTAAATAGCTCCGCCAGCAGCGCCGGGTGGGCAATGCCAAACCCCAGCCGCAGCCCCGCCAGCGAATAGCCCTTCGACAGGGTCCGCAGCAGCACCACGTTGTCGAACTCCTGCACCAGCGACAGCGCCGAACCCTCGGCAAAATCCACGTAGGCCTCATCCACCACCACCAGGCCCGAAGCCTGCTGCGCCAGTGCTCGCAGGTCGGCCAGCGCCACCCCATGACCCGACGGGCTATTGGGCGACGCGATGAACGTAATTGCCCCCTGGGCCGCCACCAGTTCCTTGAGCGGAAACTGAAAGTTGTCGGGATAGGGAACCTCGACCACGGTGGCAGGCTGCAGCGCCGCCAGGGTGCGGTACAGCACGTAGGTCGGCGTGGGGTAGACAATTGGTCGGGCTGAGTCGTCCGCACAGGTGCGCACCAGCAGATTCAGCAGGTCGTCGCTGCCGTTGACGACAATGATCCAGTCGGCGGGTACGCCCAGAACCTCGGCGATCGCCTGGCAAAAGCGGCGGGCAAACGGGTCGGGATAGCGCCGGAGCTGCTCATAGTCAACCTGTCGCAGCGCCTCAATGACGCTGGGCGACGGCGGATAGGGGTTTTCGTTGGAGTTGAGCTTGATAATGCCTGAACCGGGGCGGGGCTGCTCTCCCGGCACGTAGCCAGCCATGGCCTCAATATTGGGACGAACGTAACTCATGGCGGGTGGTAGATGATAGTGCGCGCCTGTGAAATGCTAGAGCACAGGAATCTATAGTGCGAGGCCGTTGAACCATGCTGACCTTTTACCATACTCCGCTGTCGATCAATTCTCGCCGGGTCTGGGTGGCGCTGCTGGAGAAAAATTTGCCCTTTGACGCCCACGTCGTTGCCCTCAGCGGCGACCAGTTTCAGCCCGAATTTCTGGCGCTCAACCCCTTTCACCACATTCCGGTGCTGGTGGACGATGGCTTCACCGTGATCGAATCCTTCGCCATTTTGGACTATCTGGAGGCCAAGTACCCGACGCCCTCGCTGCTGGCCACCACGCCCGAGGATATTGCCAAGATGCGCATGGTCGAAATGGTGACGGTGAATGAACTGGTGCCCGCCATCAACCCGCTGACCAAGCAAATGATGGGCTTTGGCCAAGAGTCTGACGAGGCGATCGCGGCGGCCCAGCAAAAGGCCGAGGTGGTGCTCACGTTCTACGCCGACAAGCTGGGCGATCGGCCCTTTTTCTGCGGCGACCAGCTCACCCTGGCCGATGTGGTGGCGGGCACCTTTGCCCCCTGGTTTGAGGCCCTGGGGCTGCCCATGGAGAACTACCCCACCCTGCAAGCCTGGACCAACCGCCTGATCGAGCGCCCCGCCTGGCAAACGACTCAACCCACCCAAGAGGATCTGGCTGCTTTCCGCGATCGCATGCAGCAGCGCATGGCCGCCCAGGGGCAGTAGCGCGATGGGCGCGAGGCGCAAAAGTCCCCTCTGGACTGGGGCGCTGGGGGTCGGGGCACTGGCGCTGACGCTGCACCTGTGGCACCTGGGCCAACCCCACACCCTGGTCTTCGACGAAGTTTACTATGTGCCCTTTGCCCTCGACGACCTCCAGGGTGCGCCCAGCTTCGACGCCCACCCGCCCCTGGGGAAGTATTTCATTGCCCTAGGCCTCTGGCTGGGGCAGTGGCCCGCCGCCTGGCTGGGCTGGCCCACGGTAGAGGTAGAGGGCACTTTGGTGAGCCCCCTGGCCTTTCGCTGGCTCAATGCCCTGGTGGGCTCAGCCGTGCCGCTGCTGCTGGCGGCCCTGGCCTGGAATCTGGGAGCAATTCACCCCGGTTATGGGCGCGATCGGCTGGCGATCGCAGGGGAAGATCCCCCCAAATCTCCCTTAAAAAGCGGGACTTTGAAGCAGGCAATTACCCCACTTTTTGAGGGGAGAAGGGGAGATCCCCTCACGCTGCGTCAGCACCGATTCGCTCTCCTGGCCGGATTGCTGATGACGATGGAAGGGCTGACCCTGGTGGAGTCGCGCCTGGCGTTGATCAACATCTACGGGCTGGCGCTGGGGCTGCTGGGCCAGTGGGCCTGGATAGCGGCGCGGCGGGCGCCACGCCCGGCTCGCTGGCGCTGGGCCGCAGGCATCGCCCTGGGGGCCGCCATCAATGTCAAGTGGAACTGGGCCGGGTTCTGGCTGGGGCTGCTGCTGTGGGAGATTGTGCCCGATCTGCCCCACCGACCACAGCCCCAAATACCCCCTTCGATCCAAAATCCAAAATCCAAAATCCAAAATTCCCGCCGAGTGGCCTACCTGGTCGTGATTCCGCTGCTCACCTACCTGCTGCTGTGGCTGCCCTACCTGGCGATGACCGGCGAATCGCTGGGAGAAGTTCACCGCCAGATGTGGGCCTTTCACCACTCGGCTGAGGTGGAAGGCGAGCATCCCTACTGTTCGCCCTGGTACAGTTGGCCGCTGATGCTGCGGCCCATGGCTTACTTTTACGATCGCGCTGGCCAGGGCCAAGGCGCGATCGCCACCACGATTCACGCCATGGGCAACCCGGTGCTCTGGTGGCTGTCTACGGCGGCGGTGCTGGCGCTGGCGCTGGGCTGGCTGGGGCGGCAGATTGCGGCTAACACTGCCTCCACCGAGACACCCCGTGGGGGCGCAGCTGGCTGCACCCCTACCACCGGGCCAGTGGTGGGGTTCATTTTGGTTAACTACCTAACCAACTGGCTGCCCTGGGTGCTGGTCAGCCGCTGCACGTTTCTGTATCACGCCATGGGGATGGTGGCTTTTAGCGGGCTGGGGCTGGCCTGGCTGATGGCGCAGTGGCTGGAGAACCCGCGCCATCGCCCGCTGGCCCTGGGGCTGCTGGGCGCGATCGCCCTCAGCTTCTGGTTCTGGCTGCCCCTTTACCTGGGCAACCCGCTCACCGTAGAGGCGCTCCAGCGCCGCTGGCTGCTGCGGGGGTGGATTTAGCCGCCCGTCTTCTCTGGGGTCTTAACTTTGGGGCCTCAATACCCGTGCTCGGCCAAAAACTCCAGGGAAAGGCCGTCCCCCGCGGGTGCGGCCTCGCCCCCCATAAACTTCTCGACATACTTGCCCAGCACGTCGCCCTCCAGGTTCACCGTTTGGCCGGGGCGCAGGTGTTGCAGGGTGGTTTCGCGGTAGGTCACGGGAATTACCGCTACGGCGAACCAGTTGCCGCTGGGGCTACAGTCGGCCACCGTCAGGCTGATGCCATTTACCGCGATGCTGCCCTTGGGCACAATGTAGCGGGCCACGCGGCGATCGCCCACGGTAAAGCTCAGCCGCCAGGCGTCGGCGGTGGCGGTGGCCTCCTCCAGCTGCCCCTGGCCGTCGATGTGGCCAGTGACGAAGTGGCCGCCAATTTTGCTGCCCACCCGCAGCGACGACTCCAGGTTGACGCGGCTGCCGTCAGCGAGCCTGCCCAAACTGGTGCGATCGAGGGTTTCGGGCGACACCGCCGCCACAAAACCATCGGGCAAAATCGTCTCCACCGTCAGGCAAATGCCGTCTACGGCAATGCTGTCGCCCAGCTCCACATCGGCCAGGGTAGGGGGTAGAGCAGCCGTCTGCCAGCGGATATAGACCTGGGTGTCGCCCTTGTGAAAGAGCGTGCCCGTCGCTTGAATGAGTCCGGTAAACATAGCCGTAAGGTCAGGGAAACTCTCGGTAAAATTACGGACCACCCGGCCCGCGAGCGGGGCATACGTAAAATCAATATTTTTTTTCTTTTAGAGTATCTCGGATTCAATCGGTCAATGGATAAGCTTTAGGTAGACTAAACGGGCAACCCCTATCAAAGCCACTTTAAGACCACCCCATTTTGCTTCTTTCGGCCTGCCGCCCATGCAAATGGCCCGCCGCACAAATAGCCCAGTACACTGGAAAGGGTATCGCTTCCAGGCTGACAAGAACGCTAGAGCACGCCAGTCAACGGATCCAAGAGGCTAAGACAATGATTGAAATGAGAGTCGCCGGGATTGCCCTAGATGCGATGTCGCGAACTCCGGTGATTTTGCTCAGGGACACGACCGATCGCCGCCAGGTCCCCATCTACATCAGCCGCGAGCAGGCCAACTCCATCATTGCGGTGCTTGAAAACCAGCCCGCTCCGCGTCCCCTCACCCATGACCTGTTCGTAAACCTGCTCGACGAGTGGGATATGACCCTGGAACGAGTGGTGATTCACTCGCTGCAAGACAACACCTACTACGCTCTGCTCACCCTCTCCAGGGGCGAGATTCGCCGTGAGCTAGACTCGCGACCCAGCGATGCGATCGCGATCGCCCTCCGCCTCGACGCCCCCATCTGGGTCATGGAAGAGGTGATCGCCGAAGCTTCGATTCCTGTCGATCGCGATGCCGACGAGGCAGAAACCCAGGCGTTTCAGGCGTTTCTGGCCAACCTCAACCCCTCCGACTTCATTCAGCGGGGCAAGTCATCCACCAGCAACGATCCCCTGGAAAGCTCCGATTCCTAGGTTCTGGCCCATCGGCTCTGCTTTGTAAACGGCTCTTGGAACGCGGCCCCAAACTATGGACTATCGGCGGTTTGGTCGCACCAATCTCTCCCTGTCGGTGCTGTCGCTGGGCACCATGCGCGCCCTGGCCTCCGAGGACGTATTCCGAGCAACGCTGGCCGCTGGGCTGGCCCTGGGCATCAACCACATCGAAACCGCCCAGGGCTACGGCACCAGCGAACGCTGGCTAGGGGCTTTTCTCAAAACGGCTGCGATCCCTGGCAACCTCGTTATCACCACCAAAATTTTGCCCCAGCCCAGCGCTGCTACCATGGCCCAGCGCCTTGAGGAGTCCCTGGATCGACTGGATGTAGGCTACATCCACTGCCTGGCCATCCACGGGCTAAACACTCCCGAGCACCTGGCCTGGGTGCGCGATCCCCAGGGCTGCATGGCGGCGGTGCGCCGGTTTCAGGCCGAGGGCAAGATTGGCCACGTGGGCTTCTCCACCCACGGCAGCCGGGAGGTGATTGAGGGGGCGATCGCCACCGACCAGTTCGATTTCGTCAATCTGCACTACTACTACTTTTTTCAGCGCCACGCCTCCATTCTGGAGCTGGCGGCTCGGCACGACCTGGGCGTCTTCATCATTTCCCCCGGCGACAAGGGCGGCATGCTCTACAGCCCGCCGGAGGTGCTGAAGGATCTCTGCGCCCCGTTTAGCCCTTTGGAGTTAACCTACCGCTGGCTGCTCAGCGATCCCCGCGTTACCACCCTCAGCACCGGCCCCGCCATCCCGGCGGAACTGGCTCCCCTGGCGTCTCTGGGAAGCCAAACTCAGCCGCTCACGGCTGAAGAACTCGCGGCCCTAGAACGGCTCTCGGCCCAGGAATCTACCGCCCTGGGCAGCGATCGCTGCGCCCAGTGCTACGACTGCCTACCCTGCCCCGAAGCCATCCACATTCCCGAGGTGCTGCGCCTGCGCAACCTGGCCGTGGCCTACGACATGCAGGCCTTTGGCGAGTACCGCTACCGCATGTTCGAGAACGCGGGCCACTGGTTCCCTGGTCGCAAGGCCAGCCGCTGCACCGACTGCGGCGACTGCCTGCCCCGCTGCCCCGAACAGCTGGATATCCCCACCCTGCTGCGCGACACCCACGATCGCCTCAAAGGTCCCGCCCGCCGCCGTCTGTGGGATCATTGATGAGATTGGCCGAGCCGACCTATGGATGACTCCCAGGAAATGGCCTGCGTAAGATGCGGAAATTGCTGCCAAGATTGCTGTCAAAATTATGAATAATCCAATCAATAGCCTGCTGCTAATCGGTCTGGCTCTGGCCCAAACCTCTGGAATTGTGGGGGGCACTAACGCTGCCGAACCCCAGCCTGCCGATCAGCATAGCACCAGCATTCAGCATGTTATGGAACAGGCGCGATCGCGCTTTCCCGCCGCTGTCGCCGGATTGGAAGCAGCCTGTGCTGAACCCGACACCCTGGCCGCCGTGAGCTACGGGGAGGCCGACGGGGCCGACTATGCCGGGTTTTACTGCTGGGCACCTCCTGGAGATGACGGGTCACGTTCTGGACAGTGGCTCGGGCGGCTGCCCCTGCATGAGCGAGATCAGCCCTTTGCCAAACCCTACCGCTGCCCCGCCACCGATGACCCATGCGCAGCCCTATGGCCCCAGCTACAGGCTCTCTACTCAAGCGCGATCGCCCAGGCCGAATTCAACTGCGCCATCAAAAACGGCACGCTTTTTCTGGAGACTCACCCAAATGCCGTTGACCTGCGCTGCGACTTCTTTGCCACCACCGTATGGGATGAAAACGGCGATGGCCAGGTTGATTATGAAGATCCGGTCGGGGTCGATATCTCCGTCACGCTGCTGCCGCTGCCGCAGGAATAAAGGATCGGGTTGTTATACTAACGAAGTGGCATTTTTGGCGTTGCTCCAGTCAAAAGCTGGGCGACAAGAACGGGTGGGTGAAGATTAATTTCAGACCCTGGTGTTCTTACCGCAGACGAAATGCCTACACTATGCTCAAGGCATTTCCCCTTAGCCATTCACCCCAGCCAAATCACACCGTGGAAGAACAAAAGCAACCCTCCGAAGTCATCACTCTGCTCTCCAGCCGCGAGCTAGAGAAAATGCGCAAAGCCTGCCAGCTTGCCGCCCAGCTGCTCGACTACCTGACGCCCCACGTTAAGCCCGGCGTCAGCACCCAGGAGCTCAACGACCTGGCCGAAGCCTGGACCCAAAAGCACGGAGCTAGGAGTGCGCCCCTGGGCTATGCCGGTACGGTAATGCCCTTCCCCCGCTCCATCTGTACCAGCATTAACGAGGTCATCTGCCACGGCATTCCCAACGGTGAAGACATCCTGCGCGACGGCGACATCATCAATATCGATGTCACCCCCATTCTCGACGGCTACCACGGCGATACGTCCCGCACCTTCTTAGTGGGCGATGTCTCCCCCGCCGCCCGCCGCCTGGTCGAAGTCACCGAAGAATCCATGTGGCGGGGCATTCGCGCCGTTAAGCCCGGTGCGCGGGTGGGCGACATTGGTGCGGCCATTCAAGACTATGCCGAGGGCGAAGGGTTCTCTGTGGTGCGCGACTTTGTGGGTCACGGGGTACACCGCATCTTCCACGCCGCGCCGCAAATTCCCCACTACGGCGAGAAGGGCAAGGGCAAGAAGCTGCGCCCCGGCATGGTCTTCACCATCGAACCGATGATCAACATCGGCAGCTACGAGGCCGAAATTTTGGTTGACGGCTGGACGGCGATCACCGTCGATCGCTCCCTCTCGGCCCAGTTTGAGCACACTGTAGTGGTGACGAAAGACGGCGTCGACGTGCTGACGCTTTCCCCGGCTAAGGTGCTGGCCTAGTCAATTAAGTATGACGGGTTGGGGGCAATGGGATCGTTTGCCCGATTGAGCAAATTTACGAGGGCGTGGTGCTACCCCCCGGTTAACGATCAGCTTGTCTCTCTGGGGGTAGGTAGCGCTAGCAGTGTGCTGCAAAACGTTCTCTAACGCTGGGTGGCTCTGTATTTCACTCACCCTGTCGATCGCGATGCTGTCGGTCAATTAGCATCAATTGTCACCATCAACCGTCAGCTGAACAATCGAGTCGAGGGCA
This sequence comes from Nodosilinea nodulosa PCC 7104, assembly GCF_000309385.1. Lineage (GTDB taxonomy): Bacteria > Cyanobacteriota > Cyanobacteriia > Phormidesmidales > Phormidesmidaceae > Nodosilinea > Nodosilinea nodulosa. Next base: position 5,280,875 of record NZ_JH976537.1, on the reverse strand, counting down.
GCTTGAATTCGCTGCCAACCAGCAGGCGAGCTAAAGTCGATGCCCATAAACGTGCTGCTAGACTTAGTTCGCAGCATGAGATAGACCACCCCCGCGACTAAAACCGCACTAATAGCCGGAATATCTTTGTCTGGAGGAAAAGACTGTTTTTCCTCTAAAAACTTCAGGCTGTCTAGGTCAAATTTGTCGCGCACATCGGCCAGTTCACGGGTCAGTGCGTTGCCTTCCAGTAATTCCCACCGCAAAATTTCCTGGGTCATGGGGCGCCCTTGCAAATTATCTGAAAACCTTGACAGCAGATAGGCCATCCAGTCGGCCAGGGTTTCCGCTTTCGCCACCGACTCATCGCCCACCAGCTCATCCACCGTCGGCCAATAGTCTCCCTCTTTAGCAAAACACTGGAGCAGCAGGGGTAGCCCCTCAAAATAGCGATAGATCAGGACTTTATCGACCCCGGCCTCACGGGCGATCGCATTCACCCCCAGGCCCTTAAAACCAGCTTCGGCCAAGAGCTTACCGACCGCCGCCAAAATTCGAGCCTTGGTCTCTTCTTTATCGCGCGCCATCCGTTCCCCTCGCCAGCTTGTCACCACTCGGTGACCATGATACCGTGTCACTGTGCGGTGACTTGCGTCGATTCATTCCCTGGCTGAGCGCAGACTATGCCCAAACTTCTCTTCGATCTTGAGGTTTATACCTATCACATTGATTTTGCTGGTCATGTGAATAACTCGGTTTATATTCAATGGATGGAGATTGGGCGTATAAAGCTGCTGGAGGCTGTCGGTATGCCCGTTCATGAAGTGCTCCAGCAGGGCACCGCGCCAATTTTGGTGGAGACAAACATTATCTATAAGCTGCCGCTGTATTTGGGCGATCGCGTCCAGGTTCAGATGTGGCTATCTGAGCTGCGCCATGCCTCCGCCGTGATGCAGTTCCGGTTTCACAATGGCGACCAGTTGCTTGCCGCCGAGGGTAGGCAAAAAGGGTTATTTGTAGATGCCAAGACGATGCGCCCCAAGCGTTTAACCGCTGAAGAAAAGACCTTATTTACACCCTATTTGCAGGTATAGCCATAGTCCCGTTGGTTAGGACATCCAGAAACCCTATGAACGTTCAAACGTTTGAACGTTCATAGGAGACCTGTCTTAACCAAACTGGCCACAGCTATAGCAGCTGAGGTTTAAGCGCGCGTTTTCGGCTAGTACTCGAAGGCTGAAATATCTTCACCGTTTTGGCACGCTTGGCTCCCTGGCTCCCCCGCCCCCTAGCTCGCAGAAATAGTCCCTAAGCTTCCGCCTCAGATTACTAGCGGCCTGACACATCTACAACAGGGGTATTTTCGAGCAGCTTTTTAACGGCGGCGGTGGCTCGCTCCGACTCGATCTGGTTCATAAAGGTCGAGTAGGTCAGCAGGGCCAGCAGGTAGCGGGGGTCGCTCACCCAGGGCGGCACGAACTGGGGCAGCTGGCATAGCCCCGCCGCCGTCAGTTCCGCCAGGGCGGGCAGGTCGTAGATATCCAGCTTGCCGCAAAACAGCAGCAGCAGGCAGTCGGCCCGCCCGGCGCTAAACATAGCCCGAATGGTGGTGCTCACCTGCAGCAGCCCGTACAGATACACCACATCCTTAGTAAACGGTGCCCCGCCGGTCATCACCCCGCCGCGAAACACCCGCCGGGCGCTCTCAAAGGACTGATCGGGCCTGTCGGTGCGCTCCAGAAAATATTGGTACACCTGCAAAAAGTCAGCGCCTTCCACCGCCATTTGGATTGCAAAGACGCGATCGGCCAGGCGCTGAAAGCGATTTAGCTCAATAGTACCGCTGAGGATTTCAGCGAATACGGCTAACCCTTCCTGGGTGCGGGTGGTGCCGGGGTGCCCCGCCGAGAGAATGGGCAGCAGGCGTTGGGCCTTGCCATTGAGAGCAGTGGCGACATGGATATGGGCCTCGTGGTGCAGCAGCTGGGCCGCATCGCGATCGGTAAAGCGGGCATCGCGGCGCAGGCGAATGCGGCTGGCCGAAGCCAGGGCGTTGGCCGACAGGGCATCCACCACCTGAATTTCGGGGGCGGCGTCACCGAAGTGCTGTTTGACCGCGACCTCAATCTCTTGGGCCACAAAATTGGCATCGTGAAACTCCGGCGGCGAAATATCAATGTTGATGTGGTCAAGCTGCTGAATGACGGACTGGATCTGCCAGGCTAAATCCAGCGTGGTTTCGGTGTCGAACCGCATGGGGGTGGTGGGTTCGCCGTAGGCGCGGCGGGAGTGCTCAAAGAAGGCGGGGGTGCCGACGACCGCCAGCATTCTGGCCCCGGTTTCCAGGGCGTAGGCCTGGCGCTCCAGCCAGGCGTCAATCACCGAGCCACCTAAAATATCCCGTCGGGCGGCGTGGACTAACTCCAGCACCGGCTGCGGATCGAAGCTTGGGTACTCGACCTGGGGCAGCTCTCTAGCGCCCTGGGCAAAAAAGTCGGCTTTAACCCGGTCGGGCCAGGCGATCGCCTTGAGAATTTTGATTGGCCTGGCCGCCTGGTAGAGCCGCTGGGCCACGGCACAAATCCGGTCGCGATCGCTGGCATCGAGGGGAGTCGCCATAGAAATTGTCAGGCCTAGCGCGGGGATGATTGTAAGCCTACTGCCAGGGCGATCGCCCCCGGCAAAAGCGTTCTAATTTTCTAAGCATTTTGCGCCTCAGTCTCTCTCTACAGGTGCCCGACAGGACCGCAAAAATAAAGGTATGCTAAGGCTGTTTTTACGCTAGGCAAAGCAATGGCGCGGCAGCGGGCATTTTCGGGCACCCCTTGGGAAGAGAAGGTTGGCTACTGCCGGGCGCTGCGGGTGGGCCAGCAGATATTTGTCTCAGGCACCGCCCCCAGCGACGGCCAGGGCGGCACCTTTGCGCCGGGCGACGCCTACGCCCAAACCAAGCGCTGCTTTGAAATCATTCAGCAGGCGCTACAGGAAGTGGGGGCCGACCTGAGCGATGTGGTCAGAACCCGGATCTATGTCACCGACATGGCTCACTGGGAGGCGATCGCCCGTGCCCACCACGAGCTGTTTGCCGACCACCCGCCAGTCAATACCACCGTCGAAATTCCGGCCCTGATGAACCCCGACATGCTGGTCGAAGTTGAGGTAGATGCCCTCGGTGACGAAACCCCGCCTCAGCCATCGCCCCCTGCTCGCCTCCAGAGCATGATTTTGGGTCGCCCCATTCAGCCCGCCACCCTACCGCCCATAACCGCCACCGACCTAGACGAAGGCTGTTTAGACTAAGGTCTAGGCGTCTTGCTCAACGGGGATGCGTCCCTGCTTGGCAGCGGCCACTAAGGCGTCGTAGTCGCGATCGTTTTGGTCGGCGTAGGCTTCGGCAAAGGGCACCAGGGCATCGGCCAGGGTTTCGCCTTTGCCAATATAGCCCGACAGCATGGTGGCATCCCCCGACTTGGCATGGGCCAGGGCCAAAGCCCAGCCGCAAAGGGCGCAGTAGTCAGGCAATTTAGAAACTCGAAATTTGTCGGGGTCGAGCTTAACTCCGCCCTTCATATCGCGCAGCTGGCGCACATAGTAGTGAATGCTGCCAAGGGTGCCCCAACCCAGAAAAATATCCGGGGACCCCTGGATGAGCCTTTGGCCAATCACCACTCGTCGGCCCTGATGCTGGTCGGGTAGGCGGTAGCTGCAAGGGGCTTTCGCGTAGGGGGCCAGCACCGAGGGTTGGGCCTCTTTGATCTGTAAAAAGAGCGGGTCGCTGGCGTTTTTGCCCTCCAGGTAGGCCACCCAGCAGCGGGTGCCGACGCTGCCCACACCTACCACCTTGTGGGCTACGTCCATCAGCCGATAGCGCGACAGCAAAAAGCGGCGATCGCCACTCAGCGATGTCCCGTAGTCCTGCATCAACGCTCTTAAATCGGTCTCTACCTTAGACCAGTTGCCTAGGGTCTCAGCCCGCACCACCAGCGGCGGCGACTCGACGATGTGGTGGCGATCGTCTACCAGATTGGTCATTTCGTCGAGCACCTGTAGGTGGTTGCGACGACGCGCCTTAGTCAGCACCCGCTGGGCGTACTTCTCGGCGCTGTCGGGCAGTTTCTCCAGCAGTTCGTTGGTGGTAATGGTGTCGTACCACAGGTCGAGGTAGCCTAGCTCAGCGTAGGTTTGCAGGTGCTCCGCGTAGGACTGCACCGTAGCCCGTACCGCGTCTTTACAGAGGGCGCGAGTCCGGCCCGAATCGCCCTGAGAATTGCCTCCCAAATATCGCCCCGCCACTACGGCGCTGGCTACCAGCCGCTTCAGATCCCACTCCCAGGGGCCGGGGTAGGTTTCATCAAAGTCGTTGATGGCAAATACCAGGTTGCGCTCGGCGGAGGCAAACACCCCAAAATTGGACACATGCATATCGCCACAGGCCTGTACGTAGAGACCAGTGGTCGGGGCTGAGGCAATGTCGCCGATCATAAGAGCCGCCGACCCCCGCAAAAACGCAAACGGCGACGCCAGCATGCGCCCGTAGCGAATGGGCACCAGGTCCGAAATGCGGTTAGCATCCTGGGCCATGAGCCGCTCTACCGGATCTAGGCGATCGGCAGCAGGGGCGTAGCGGCCCTGGTCAGACCGTCTAACGCTTTGGCGCAGGGCTTTGCCTGCCGCCATCGCTTCGGCTACCGATAGGGGAGCGGCCTGGGGATGAAAATCGGGAGATTGCACGACGGGTATAGATGTCACGTCCCTAACCTAAAGTTGGACGGAGGGGAGATCGACGGCGGTTTGAAAAGCATCCCAGCCCAAGATGTCGTGCAGCAGGGCCCGATACCCGGCCACATTGGGGTGCAGGCCGTCGGCAGAAATCAGCGGCGACCACCAGGCTTCGCCTCGCCCCAACCAGAGATTCAGCACATCGAGGTAGGGAATATTGTGGCTGGTACAGGCCAGGCGGGTGGCCTCGCGGTAGCGCCACTGGTCGCTGTGGCTGTAGTACAGCACTTCAGAAAAAGGCATGGCCTGCTCGTTTACGGGGGTCATGCCCACAAATAGCACCGGACACAGCTGCCGCGCCTGGGTCAGCAGCGCTTCTATTTGAGCTTGAAAATCGTCGAAGTCGGTGCGGTTGCGGCCCAGGGAGCTGCCCACTCGGGCCGAGTCGTTAATGCCCACCGACAGCACAATCAGGTCGGGCAGGCGATTGCGCAATTCACCCCGGTAGCGAAACTCCTGGTCGAGGCGCTGGTGCACCTGACCCACCCCGTCGCCCCGCACCCCCAGGTTATAGAAAACAGCCCCCTCTCGGCCTGGGGCCATGGTCAGGCGGCGCAGGCGCTCGACCCAGCCGCCGCCCTCGGGGTCACCAAAGCCGTACACCAGGCTGTCACCCAGCACCAGCACTTTTTGGGGATGGACATGCTTAAAGGTAATGCCTGGCGTGGAGCTGGGGTGAGAGGCAAGCATAGGGAGAGTGGCGTTACGAGGTTGGGCTAGACGGTTCTAGGTCTGATATAGGGGCCAGCGGTAGACGCTAATGGCGAGGTCGGGCTAGGGTTTGTTTTAAATTGTTTACATATTACCCCCTGGGGCGCCTAGCGGTTGAGGAGAACCTTTATGCCCGCGACAAAAAAGGGCGATCGCTCCAGTTTGAAACCCGCTGCTTTGCCGTAGGCTGTAGATGGCCGCAATGGCCACACCCCGACCCCTTTAGCCAACCCAATCAAATCTATGGAGTACGGTGTAGCACAGGGCGATCAACCCACCCCAAAAAGCTGGCTAGCCCGCTGGTGGGAACAACTTAGCCCCATGGCCCAATCGGTCCTGGTACTGTTGGCCACGCCCCTGGTGGTGCTCAACGTGTGGGCCATATCCGTTATCTTTGGCTACTTTCGCTCAATTTTAGTCACAGTGCTGATCGCTGGCCTGCTGGCGTTTTTGCTCAGCTATCCCATGGGTCGGCTCGAAACCCTGGGCCTCAAGCGCGGTTATGCGGCCACCCTAGTGCTGGTGCTGGCCCTGGTGGGGTTTTCGGGGCTGGCGATTATTGTGCTGCCCTTTGTCATCGACCAGGGCCAGCAGCTGGTGGTGCGCCTGCCCGACTGGTTTGACTCGGGCAAAACCCAGCTGATGGTGCTTGACGGCAAACTAGCCGAATGGGGCTGGCCGATTAACCTCGACGGGCTGATTACCCAGACCAGCGATCGCCTCAAGCGCGAGATTCAGTCGATCGCCGGGGAAGCCCTCAACCTCACCATCAACGTGGCCGTGTTTACCGCCAACAAGCTGCTCGACGTGGTGCTCACCGTGGTGCTCACCTTCTACCTGCTTCAGCACGGCGAAGAGGTGTGGCAGGGGGTGATAGGCCTGTTGCCCACCCGCCTCCAGCAGCCCTTCTCAGAAACCCTGCGCCAGAGCTTTCGCAACTACTTTTTGGGCCAGTTTATTGTCGCCAGCTGTTTTGGCACCGCCCTGACCATTATTTTCGGGCTGCTTAACGTGCCCTTTGGCTCCCTGTTTGGCCTTACCGTGGGGCTGCTGGCCCTGGTGCCCTTTGGCGGCACCGTGGGGGTGATTATCGTCACCCTGCTGGTGGCCCTGCGGGACATCAAAATTGCCATCCCCATGCTGATCTCCGCCCTGATCGTGCAGCAGCTGGTCGAAAACGGCATTGCCCCTCGGGTGCTGGGCAGCGTTACCGGGCTAAACCCCTTTTGGGTCTTTATTGCCATTTTATCGGGAGCCAGGGTGGGGGGGCTGCTGGGGGTGATTGTCGCCGTCCCCGCTGCGGTAATTCTCAAAGAAGCCCTGGTGGCCCTGCGCAACGCGCCCTACCTGGGGTCAGCGACAGAAACCATTGATGGTGGTTCCGGCGCAGGGGCAGCGCAGACCAAGGCCGCCGCTCTGCCCTAGGGCTTTAAAGTACGCCCCGGCGACCGTTGGGCATCACCGTTGACCAGTTAGTGCGGGCGGTGGCTAACTGATCGTCTGAGATTAGCGCCCCAGTCAGGTCGGCTCCACAGAGGTTGGCGCCCCGCAGGTTCGCGTTGGAAAGGCAGGCGTGGGCCAGGTTAGCGCCCCGCAGGTCGGCCCCCTCCAGATTGGCATAGTGGAAGTAGGCCTTGACCAGCTTGGCGTTGCGCAGGGTGGCCCGGCTGAGGTTGGCGCGACCAAAGTTGGCATTGCTCAGATCAGCGCCCTGGAAGTTGGCGCTGGGCAGTTTTGATTGGTTGAAGTTGACCTCCGCCAGCAGGGTGCGCTGGAGGTCTAGGTCTTTGAAGGTTTGCAGCGAAAAATCGCGCCGACCCTTGGTGTACTTTTGCTTGACGTCGTCCGATGAGAGCACGGTGGCAGGGGCCATCTTGGGGCGCGGGGAGGGCGACCCGCTGCGGCTCGGCACCAGGGGAGGGCTCTTGGCATCCGAGTGCGATCGCTCCCGCCGGGCCCGAATGGCCGCCGCCATGCGAGAGGAGGGGGAACCGCCGGAGTTGCTGATCCTCGGCTGGCTTGAGGAATTGCTGATTGGCCCAGCGCTGCTGGTAAAGCCGGTGGTGCTCGGCCCCGACGCGGAGGGGAAGGCCATGTTTTGGGCCAGACTCTCCATGTAGGGCTCCAGGTCCAGATCGCGATGGATCGCCTCCACCGTCTGGTAGCGGTGCTTCACCGAGATCTCCAGCATTTTTTCTAGCACCCCGGCGAAGTGATCGCTGATGTGCACCTGCTCTCGCCACAGCAGTTCCCCCGTGTTGGGGTCATAGTTGAGATCTTTGGGGGCTTTACCGGACAGCAGATAGATGCAGGTCACCCCGAGGGCGTAAATATCGCTGGCATACACCGGGCGCATGGCCATTTGCTCGGGCGGGGCGTAGCCGGGGGTGCCAATGGCGTAGGCGGTAAGGGCTGTCTGATCGGAGTTGGCCGCCAGGGTGGGGTTGACCTTATCTTTGACGGCGCCAAAGTCAATCAGGACGAGCTTTTTGTCCTGATCGCGGCGAATGATGTTTGCAGGTTTAATGTCGCGGTGAATGACGTGGTTGTCGTGCACGTACTGCACCATCGACAAAATTTCGCTTAAGAACTGCTTTACCCCTGCTTCGGTAAAGGGACCGCCCCGTTTGACCTCCTGCTGTAGGGTGAGGCCGTTGATGTATTCCTGCACCAAAAAAAACTCATGCTCGCTTTCAAAGTAGTCGAGCAGGCGGGGCAGCTGGGGATGGTTGCCGATCATGCCAAGAATTTTGGCTTCCCGCTTAAACAGGTCGCGGGCCATATCGAGGATGTGGGGAGCCTCGGCGGAAGGCCGCAGCTGTTTGATCACGCAGGGGGGCTTGCCCGGCAGCAGCTCATCGCGGGCCAGAAATGTCGCCCCAAAGCCACCCCGCCCCAGGGCGCGAATCATCCGGTACCGACCCCGCAGCAGCAGTTCTGCCCCGCAATTTTGGCAATGGCTGACGGTGGGGGGGTTTTTAGGCTTTGAACAATCGGGACTGATGCAGTAGCTCATGCGGCCCAGGGTGGTGGATGTCTAGACGAGGCCCGAGGGCTACGCCTGGGGGTGAGTTAACCAGCAGCGGGGCAGTGCGGAGGGGAGCCACAATGCCGACGATACGGGAGTTGTGCGGGCCGCCCCCAGCGGTAATGCCACATTACCCCAATTATTCCCTCTTTCCGAGAGGGGTTATAGCATTCACCCACGGGGATATATACTTCGGCCCAAAATCTCAGTGAAATGTGAAAAGTCGATGAACCCCTGATCCCCATGCCCTATTATGCGCCAGAGGGATAACTGGGCAGAGGCACGACCTTGGGTAGATGCAATGCCCGCAGGGTAGAATGTTTGGGCAATAAACCACAGCGTTTTAGCTTCTTTTAGCAGTCCAACCAGCCCACCATGCGCATATCTTTAAACTGGCTTAACGAATACGTCAACGTCCAGCTGTCTCCAGCCGAGCTAGCCGATGCCCTAACCATGGCGGGCTTTGAGGTGGAAGACATTGAGGATCGGCGCACCTGGGCCGATGGCGTGGTGGTGGGTCGAGTGGTAGAGCGCACCCCGCACCCCGATGCCGACAAGCTCAGCGTCTGCGTGGTTGATATTGGCCAGGCCGATAGGTCAACTATAGTGTGCGGAGCCGCCAATGTGCGGGCCGACATCTACGTGGCGGTAGCCACTGTGGATACGTATCTGCCCGTCGTCGATCTCACCATCAAGCCGCGCAAGCTGCGGGGGGTGCCCTCCGCCGGGATGATCTGCTCGCTGGCGGAGCTGGGTCTGGCTAAGGATTCGGACGGTATTCATGTTTTTGAGGCCGAGGCGCTGGAGCCGGGGCAGGATGTGCGCCCCCTGCTGGGTCTCGACGACGTGATTTTGGATGTCACCTCTACGGCGAATCGGGCCGATGCCCTCAGCATGGTTGGCATTGCTCGCGAGGTGGCGGCGATTACGGGGGCGGCGCTGCACCTGCCCACGGCCGAGGCGATCGCAGTGCCGCAGAGCAAATCGGCCCCCAAAATCACGCTCACCGACGAGAAAGCCTGCCCCGTCTACATCGGTACGGTGCTGGAGAATGTTGCCCTCGGTCCTTCGCCCCAGTGGTTGCAGCAGCGGCTGGTGGCGGCGGGCACGCGCCCTATTAATAATGTGGTGGATATCACCAACTACGTGCTGCTGGAGTGGGGTCAGCCGCTGCACGCCTTCGATCGCGATCGCCTGCTGGCCGCGGGCGAACTGAGCCTGGGCGTGCGCTATGCCCGGTCGGGGGAAACCCTGGTCACCCTCGATAGCCAGACGCGCCAGCTCCAGCCCGAGACGCTGCTGATTACCGCCAGCGATCAGCCCGTGGCCCTGGCCGGGGTGATGGGGGGCGAGGCCACCGAAGTTCACGAGGGCACGGTGGCGGTGCTGCTGGAGGCGGCCTTCTTTGACGCGGCGGCGATTCGCAAATCGGCCCGCAGTCAGGGGTTGCGCACCGAGGCCTCGGCCCGCTACGAGCGCGGGGTGAACCCGGCTGAGCTGCGGCTGGCCTGCGATCGCGCCCTCCAGCTGCTGCAAGAGCTGGCCGGAGCCAGGGTGGTGGCCCAAACCACTGGCACCACCCCCCTCGGCGCCGCCATTCCCGAACGGGTGATTGCCCTGCGGCTGAGCCGGGTAGCTCAGCTGCTGGGCAAGGTCACCAACCTGGGCGATACGCCCCAGCAGCTGCCCCCCGAAACCATTCAGGCGCTGCTCGAAACCCTGGGGTGTCAGGTTGCCCCCGGCGGCGAGGAAGGGGTATGGGCGGTGACGGTGCCCCCCTACCGCTACCGCGACCTGGAGCGCGAAGTCGATCTGATCGAAGAAGTGGCCCGCCTCTACGGCTACAACCACTTTGCCGACACCCTGCCCCAGAAGGCGGTGGGGGGCTATCTGTCGGTGGAGGCAGCGCTGCACCGACGACTGCGGGAATCCTTTCGGGCGGCGGGGCTAACGGAGCTGCTGCACTACTCACTGACCAGGCCGATCAGCGATCGCCAGGTCACCCTGGCCAACCCCCTCTTCCCCGAATATTCGGCCCTGCGCCAGGATTTGATCGACGGCCTGATCGACGCCTACGCCTTCAATCTCAACCAGGGCAATGGTCCCCTCAACGGCTTTGAGATCGGCCACATTTTCTGGCAGGACGACGACGACATCCACGAGGCCATAGCCGTGGGCGGCATTGTGGGCGGCGACGGGCGATCGAGCCAGTGGGTGACCAGCGGCCAGGAGCAGCCTCTGACCTGGTACGAGGCCAAGGGCATATTGGACAGCGTGTTTAATCGGTTGGGCCTGGCGGTAGACTACCGCGCCGACAGCACCGACCCCCGCTTTCACCCCGGCCGCACGGCGTCGCTGTGGGTGCGGGGGCGGCTAGAACTGGGGCGGTTCGGCCAGCTCCATCCCCAGCTGCGGCAGCAGCGCCAGCTGCCCGCCGAGGTGTACGTGTTTCAGCTCAACTGGTCGGCCCTGGAGACCTGCCTGGTGCCGGTGCTGCAAAAGTCGGTGAAGTTTGCCGCCTACTCGACCTTCCCAGCCAGCGATCGCGACCTGGCCTTCTATGCTCCCCTGGAGGTATCTGTGGCGGATCTGACCACTACTATCACCAAAGCCGGGGGCAAACTGCTGGAGTCGGTGGCGCTGTTCGACGAGTACCGGGGCGAGACTGTGCCCCAGGGGCAGCGCAGCCTGGCCTTCCGCCTAATCTACCGCTCCCCCGACCAGACCCTGACTGACGACACCGTCGACCCGGTGCATCAAAAGGTGCGCGCCACCCTGGAGAAGCAGTTTGGGGTAACCCTGCGGAGCTAGGTCTGGGATTGTCCCATAGCCGTGGGCCTAATTGGCGTGGGTAGCGCGCAAAAAATCAGGGGTGTGGTCTGTGGCCACACCCCCAGTTCATGGTTCAGGCAGAGCTTTGAGCCGCCTAAACGGTTGCCAACTGCCCAGCCCTGCGATCGGCCAGGTCTGGGAAGGCGTCCCGCACCGCAGGATGCACCAGTTCACCCCTGGCCACATTCAGGCCCTGCCGGAGCGAGGGGTCGGTCACCAGGGCATCGATGCCGTCTCGGGCCAGTTTGGTCACGTAGGGCAGGGTGGCGTTGTTGAGGGCCTGGGTGGCGGTCCAGGGGGTAGCGCCCGGCATGTTGGGCACGCCGAAGTGAACCACCCCCGACTCGACGTAGGTGGGCTGGCTGTGGGAGGTGGGCCGCAGGGTTTCAATGCAGCCGCCCTGATCTACAGCCACGTCAACGATGACGGAACCGGGCTTCATGCTGGCGACCAGGGCTCTGTTCACCAGGGTGGGGGCCTTGCGGCCGGGCACCAGCACCGCACCAATCAGCAGGTCGGCGTCGAGCACGGCGGCTGCGACCTGGGCGGGGGTGCTGTAGAGCAGCTCTACCCGAGAGCCAAACAGGGTTTCTAGGTAGGCCAGGCGATCGACGCTGATGTCGAGAATTTTAACTTTAGCGCCCAGGCCAACGGCCATTTTAGCCGCCTCGGTGCCGACCACGCCGCCGCCCAGAATTACCACCGTACCGGCGGGCACGCCAGGGATGCCGCCCAGCAGTACGCCGCGACCGCCCTGCTGCTTTTCGAGGTAGCGCGCGCCAAACTGCACCGACAGGCGGCCAGCGATGATGCTCATGGGGGTGAGCAGGGGCAGGCGACCGTCGGCGGTGGTGACGGTTTCGTAGGCGATCGCATTCACCCCGCTGGCCATCAGCGCCTCAGTCAACTGGGGCTCAGCCGCCAGGTGCAGGTAGGTGAACAGAATCAAATCTTGCCGAAAGAAGCGGTATTCCGACGGCTGCGGCTCTTTTACCTTGACCACCATGGTCTGCGCCCAGGCCAGGGCCGGGTCAGACACCAGACTGGCCCCGGCCTGCACATAGTCCTGGTCGGCAAAGCCCGAGCCGGCCCCAGCGCCGTTTTCAACCACCACCTGGTGTCCCTGCTGGCAAAGACTGTGCACGGCAGCGGGGGTAAGGCCAACTCGAAACTCTTGATCTTTGATTTCTTTAGGAAGTCCGATTTGCATGGTCACGCCTAGGGTTGCTGAGGATAGTTTGCGATCGCGGCGGGGGTTGAGCGCTGGGCCAAATCCCCTTCATTGAGCTAACTGTAGGCATTGCAGCGGCTGGGTTCAAAGCACAGTGATAATGTCAACCCATGAGTGCCATTGATGTATCGCGCATAAAGCTATTTCAGCTGCGGGCCCTGGTGGCGGTGGCCGACAGCGGCAGCTTTGGCAAGGCCGCCCTCGATCTAGACATGACCCAATCGGCCATTAGCTACGCCATTGCGGCCCTGGAGGAGGAGCTGGGCGTCGTGCTGTTTTCGCGGGGGCGCAGAGGGGCCATGCTCACCGCCGTCGGCCAGGAGATGCTCGACAACGCCCGGCAGATTTTGCAAAACCTGGAGCAGCTGGGCCAGATTGCCGAGCGATCGCGGGGACTAGAGACAGGCCTGGTGCGGGTGGCCGCCATTCGCAGTCTGGCCACCCACTGGCTGCCCCAGGGAATTGCGGCGTTTAAAGAACGGCATCCCAACATTGCGGTGACCATCACCCACTGCGTTAACCACGGCACGGTTCAGGCCATGCTAAAGGAGGGGGTGGCCGATATCGGCTTAATCGACCTCTACAAAACCTCGGGGCTGGAGATTTACGACCTGTTTGCCGATCGCTACCTGGCTTTTTTCCCCCCCGGTGCCCAGGTCAATGTAGAAGCTCCGAGCTGGGAGCAGTTTCAGCGCTATCCGCTGATTTTGCCCGTGCCTCAGGACAACAGCTACGCTCTGCTGCGCGAGTACCTGGCCCAGCTGCCCGTCCAGCTGGCGGTGGCCTACGAACTCAACGAAGACTCCGCTATTCTCAGCATGGTGGTCCAGGGGCTGGGCATGACGATTTTGCCCCACCTGGCCGCAATTCCACTGCCAAAGGGGATAATTACCTGCCCGCTGCCCCAGCCCCTCAGCCGTTCGCTGGCGGCGGCCCTGCTGGAAGGCCGCCTGCACAGCCCCGCCGTCTATGCGTTTCTAGAGATGCTGCAAACGCTGCCAGCGCCCCTGGACAGGCTGGTGCCTAGGGAACCATAGCAGCCTGAATCAGCTGGGGTAAAACCGGGCGCACCTTGAACCACGCCACAGAGGGGTCAAGGTGAAGCCCTGATTGGCCATGGGTCAACTAGACCGACAGCTAAACCGGCAGTAGGGTATTGAGCAGCGTGGTGGCCAAAAAGGCGGCGCCAATGCCGCAGATCACCAGGCCTGCCCGCTGCCCGAAGCGCGCGGGCGATCGCTGCGTAATCTGCCGACCCACCAGAAAGGCCGCCAGGGCAATGGCCATCTGCACCGTCGTAAAGCCCACCAGGTAGGCCACCAACGGCATAGGCTGAGCGCCAAAAATAGACTCCCCGTAGGCAAACCCGTGGAACAGGCCAGCCAGGGCGGCCAATCCGGCCATTACCCAGCTTTGAGGGCGCTGGCTCAGGGTCAGCAGCACCCCGGCCCCCAGTACCGACCCGGCAATCACCAGCTCTGCCGCCGGTAGGGTAATGCTGGCCAGGTGCAGCCCGGCCCCGGCCATGGTCGCCAGCACAAAGGCGATGGGAATGGCAATCCCCCAGGTGCTGATCGCGGCCAGCAGGCCCATGGCCACCACAAAGGCCAGGTGATCGAGCCCGATAATGGGGTGGCCCAGGCCCGACATAAAGCCCTCGGCAGAGGTGGTGGGCAGCTTACCCCCCGTCAGGTGGTGGGCAAAACTGGGCAGCGGCAGCAGCAGTAGCAGCAGCGCCGCAAGGCTCAACGACCGGCCCGCTTGGGCGATCGCCCAAGCAACACCGCGCCCCACAGAATTCGACAGCAGCTTAGCCTGGATGGAACCCAGGGCCGTAAAACGATAATTCATCCGTACCTCGCAGACGAAGAAAGAGCAACATTGCGATCGGCGGGCATTCTGGCTTGGCGATGTTAGCGTTCGGTGCATCCATGGGCTGAACGCCAACATCGCCTTACAGCTGCGGGACAGCGGCAGCCTTACACTGCACTTTCCCCGTTACCTCTGGTGGCTGATCCCCACCAGAACCAATCGCGCCCAAGCATAATAGCACTGGGTGAAGAAAGCCCCACCGCTGGTTCATCAATAGTCACTTGGTTCAGGGCAGCCTGGCCCAACGACGGAAATAAAGCCTTAACGTGATTGCGTTAGCATCGAGCAGTCTGTACTCCGGCGTCCAATGGTTTCATCGTCTCGTTTGGCCCGACAGAGGGAAATCGTTGAAGTCGTGCTGAGCCACGGCTGGGACTATATGCGGCGGCTCCTGGTGGGGGGCAGGGCCGACGAACCCGAACTGCCGCCCCCGGCGGTGCTGCGCAATATTCTGACCGATCTGGGGCCGGTGTACGTCAAGCTGGGCCAGCTATTGAGCACCCGCCCCGATCTCATGCCCCCGGCCTATATCGAAGAGCTCAGCAGCCTGCAAACTACGGTGCCCGCCGTAGACCGTGGTGAGATCGAAGCCCATATTCGCCAGCACTTGGCTCACCCGCCGGAGGAGCTGTTTGAGCGGTTGGACTATCTGGCGATCGCGGCGGGTTCCATTGCCCAAACCCACAGGGCGGTGCTCAAGGATGGTCGACAGGTCGCGCTCAAGGTGCAGCGTCCGGGCATTGAGCGCCAGGTCGAGCGCGACATGACGCTGATTCGTGACATTGCGCGGCTGGTGTCGGCCACCCAGTTTGGCCAGCGCTACAACGTCGTCGATCTGGCCGAGGAATTTGCCGATGCCCTCAACGCCGAACTCGACTTCACCACCGAAGCAAGCTACACCGACCAGCTGCGCCGCAACCTCTCTAAAAGCACCTGGTACGACGCCAAGCAGCTGATCGTCCCGGAAATTTACTGGGATTTGACCAACTCCAAAATTATGACCATGGAGTGGCTGGAGGGTAAGCCGTTACTCAAAGCCGACCTGGCCCCCGAAGATGCCCACAGCGGCCAGGCTGGTCCGCGGGCGGCGGCTACCACGCTGCTATTTCGGGCGTTCTTCAAGCAGTACTTTGTCGATGGCTTTTTCCATGCCGATCCCCACCCCGGCAATATTTTTTACCTAGAAGATGGCCGAGTGGCCCTGCTCGACTGCGGCATGATGGGCCACATGGACCCGCGCACTCGCAACACCATGACCGAGATGGTGTTGGCGATTGTCAACTGCGATGCCCAGCGCTGCACCCAGCTCACCCTCCAGCTGGCCGAACCCCTCCAGCCCGTCAATCTGGCCCGGCTAGAGAGCGACTACACTCGCCTGCTGGGGCGCTACTACGGCCTCAGCCTGGAGCAGATCAACACCGCCGAAATTTTTGGCGAAATTTTGTCGGCAGGCATTCGCAACAACCTGCGCTGGCCCGCCAATGTGGGATTGTTTACCAAATCGCTGGCCAATCTGGAGGGGGCCGCCCGGCAGTTTAACCCCGGCGTGAATTTAATCGACGAGGTGCGCCCGCTGATGGCCGATCTGTTCCGCCAGCAGCTGGTGGGGGACGATCCGCTCCAGGCGCTGCTGCGCACAGGGCTGGAGTTTCGCAACCTGTCGCTCAGCTCGCCGCGCCAGTTTGGCTTTTTGCTCGATCGCCTCAGTTCAGAGCAGCTCAAGTTTAGCCTCAGCATTCAGGGGCTAGACGATCTGCGCCGCAGCATGGATGAGGCCTCGAATCGCCAGGCCTTTAGTGTTGTGGTGGCGGCGCTGATCATTGGGGCGGCGATCGTGGCCACCGGGCGGCAGTCGTCCCAGGGGCAGATCTTGAGCATTATTTTGTTCGCGGCGGCCAGCTTCTTTGGCCTTTGGCTGCTGTTTAGCATTGTGCGGCCAAGGCGGCGGCGGTAGCGTCGCGCCCTAGCCTTTCTGGGCTTTGTACTTATCTTTAAACAACGCCTGCTGGGTTTTGTGATCGACAATTGGGGCCGGGTAGTCGCCGCGATCGCCCGGCGAAATTTTGCCCGTCACCAGCGGCCCGGTATCCACCGACCGCAGTTCGGGCACCCACTGGCGAATGTATTCGGCCTCGCCGTCGTACTTCTGGGCCTGGCTGGCGGGGTTAAAAATCCGCAGGGGCTTTGGGTCCATGCCGCTGGAGGCGCTCCACTGCCAGCCGCCGTTGTTGGCCGACAGATCGCCATCGACCAGGCGCTGCATGAAGTATTTCTCACCCCACTGCCAGTTAATAATCAGGTCTTTGGTCAAAAAGCTGGCCACAATCATGCGGCAGCGGTTGTGCATCCAGCCGGTTTCGTTGAGCTGGCGCATGGCCGCATCCACAATCGGGTAGCCGGTGCGCCCCTCGCACCAGGCGGCAAACTGGTCTTCGTTGTTGACCCAGGGAAAGTCTTTCAGGGGCGATCGGTAGGGGCCGTCGGCCAGCCCCGGGAAAAAGTACATCACGTGCTGGTAAAACTCGCGCCAGGCCAGCTCCTGCTGCCAGGTTTGCACGTTGTCGCGGGTCTCGTCGCTGCGGCAGCGCCCGTAGGCGGCATCGGCAGCAGCCCACAGGGTGCGAATGCCCACGGCGCCAAACTTGAGCGCCGCACTGAGGCGCGAGGTGCCGTCCACAAAGGGAAAATTGCGCTGCTCGTCGTAGGTGGCAATGGCGCGGTCGTCCTCGCAGAAGTCAGTCAGTCGCTCCAGGGCCGCCTGCTCCCCCGGTTCAATCGGGAAGCCGTTTTCCCAGGTAAATCCCAGATCGGCGGCGCTGGGTAGATCGATACAGCCTGCTTTTTTAGCCGCCTCTAGCTGCCTGGCGCTGAGGGATTTTAGCCCTTCCGGCAGGGGCAATGGCTCAGCTTTGTCGTGCTTAATCCAGTTGCGCCAGAAGGGAGTGTAGACGGTGTAGGGGTCCCCCGCCCCGGTGCGCACCTCCCCTGGGGCATGGAGCAGCTGATCCCAAAATTTGGTGTGAAACTCGATGCCAGCATCCTTCAGCGCCGCCGCCACGTCGGTATCGCGCTGGCGCGAGTAGGGCTCCACATCGCGGTTCCAGTAGATGGCGTCGGCCCCTACGGCCTGGGCCAGCGCGGGAATTTTTTGGCGGGGATCGCCCTGGAGAATGAGCAGCTGCCCGCCTGCCTTGGCGTAGCGATCGCCCAACGCCGCCAGACAGCCGACCATGTAGGCCACCCGCGCCGGGGCAACGGCATCGCCCTGGAGAATGCCGGGGTCGAGGCAGAACAGGCCAACTACCTGGGGGGTGCGATCGCGCGCCGCCGCCAGCCCCACGTTGTCGCCCAGGCGCAGGTCGCGCCGGTGCCAAAACAAAACTAAATCGGCCATGGAAACAGCCCCACCTTTCTCAGCAAACAGCCTGGTAAACGGCCCCAAAAAACGGAAAACGATTGTTTAGTATAACGACATTAGCGGCCAGGCTTGGGCGGCTTTGCCCGTGGGGCAGACGCTTATCATGGGGCAGAGGCTGTCTGCAAGCCCAGGATTTTTGAGGAGATCAACCCATGCTGCAAAACAAGCAAATCATCATGCGCACCTTCAACGGCTACCTTGACTTTTTAGCCGAAAGCCAGCCCTCCCTCTCTCCCGATGCCGCCTGCCAGGTGGCCGCCCTGCTCACCCAGGCCGAGTTCAACCTCCAGCAGGCCGAAAACAGCCGCAAGTCCTAGGGGCTGTCATCAATTAGTTGCTGATGGGCCAAAAATCAACGGTTACAGCCCCTAGCCTGTTTTTGGGGTCGGGCGTGACAAGGCTGGTGGAATCAGGATTTTAGCCAGAATTGATGACACGCCTAGCCCCAGCTAGCGACCAGAAATCCAAAACAGCCTGTTTAAGCCCCGCTCTATCCCCAGGGGCTGACCCTGCTCAGGCTGCTGGGAAGTATGAACTAAACATTAGGCGCCTCTCCTATGGTCGAACAGCCGTTTGACCCGACCCCATTTATGCCTCAACTTTAGCAGCGCCCCAGCCGGGGAGCGAACCCTAAAAATTCTGTCAAGGGCGATCGCCGAGCTTGAAATGCAGGTTTCCGTTTATTAAACTGTAAAAACAGCTACAGTTTATCGGTGGGTTTGCTCTTTTTTGCGCAACCGAGCTGAGGGTAGCGTTGCCTGAGTATTCATACCCTGAGCAGGGAGCTTTTTGCCATGAAATTGTCCTATCGCGGTGCCCAGTACGAGGTGCAGCTGCCCCAGGGGCAGAACGATGGTGTAGATATCGTCGGCACCTACCGAGGCGCTCCGGCCACTTGGCGCCATGTCCACCGTCAAAACAACCGTCATCACGAAGTCGATCTGACCTACCGGGGTGTCAAATATACCCAACCGGTGTAGACCAGCTCTCCTATTTCGTCGTAGGGGCGGGCTGCCCGTTAGCCTGCCCCTTTTTTGGGGTGTTTTTCTGGTCAAATTGCTGCACATCCGCCGTCGGTATCGCCACCGTCTAGCGTTTAGGATCCTGAAACCCATAAGCAAACCAATCCATTACCAATCGGTTTGATTACGAATCCCGTTCAGCCAAGCCCCAAAAAGGCAAGACAGTCTTCAGGTTTTCCCGTAGTATCAAGATTGTGTTAGATCTGCTCAGAGCAAATCCTGGAAACCTTATCCCAAGGCTGTTCTGTGATTTATAGATCGACGTAGAATCTGTATTTGACGAGAGGATAGCACCATGGCAACCTTCAAGGTTACGTTGATGAACGAGGCCGAAGGTCTCAACCAAACCATCGACGTTGACGACGATACCTATATTCTTGATGCCGCTGAAGAGCAGGGCCTAGATCTGCCCTACTCCTGCCGGGCTGGGGCCTGCTCCACCTGCGCCGGTAAGATCACCGCTGGTACCGTTGATCAATCCGATCAGTCTTTCCTGGATGATGACCAGATTGGCGCTGGGTACGTGCTGACCTGCGTTGCCTACCCCACCTCTGACTGCACCATCATCACCCACCAAGAAGAAGAACTCTACTAAGTTCGAAGGGCCTATCTCCGCAGATCTAAACTGTGGGGTCAGGCCGTCAAACGGGTTTCTTAACGACTAAAAGGGCGCTGCCTAGAATCCTAGGCAGCGCCCTTTTGTTAATCAACAGAACTTGATACGAGCAAATCGTGTTATTTGGCGGCGGCTACGCACTGCTCTACCAGGGCCGCTACTTTATCGACGTTCTGCCAGCCCAAAATTTCGGTCACCTTCTTCTCCAAATTTTTGTAGGAGCGGAAAAATTCGGCGATCTCATCCAGCCGATGGGGGGCGACATCGTCCAGCGATTTAACGCTGGCGTAGCGGGGATCTTCGGCGGGCACGCAGAGAATTTTCTCGTCGCGATCGCCGCCGTCAATCATCTCCAGCATGCCGATGGGCCGCGCCGCAATCACGCATCCCGGAAAGGTGGGCTCATCCATCAGCACCATGCCGTCCAGGGGATCGCCATCGTCGGCCAGGGTGTTGGGCACAAAACCATAGTCGTAGGGATATTTCACCGACGAAAACAGCACCCGGTCAAGAATAAAGGCGTTTAAATCCTTGTCAAATTCATACTTATTTTTGCTGCCGCCAGTAATTTCGACCAGCACGTTCAGCAGTCCAGGCTCAGGCTGGGCTGGAATACGGGATAGGTCCACAACGATACTCCAAGGGATAATAAATTAGCATTGCCGAGAGGAAGGCAAGACCTAACGCCCACGATAAACCGCCGGGCCTTAGAAACCTCCCTTCCGACATAGTATTCTACGGGGCAGCAGCCCATTTTCCGCAAGGTTAGGGCCACGGCCCCAAAACTTTAGGCGGTGGCCCAGGCCCGAGATCGGGCGCTGAGCGAGCTTGGGAGTCAAGGCTGTAGGCGCCTAGCGACCCGTCGAGGTGGGCATCATGAGGACAGACGGCCTTTCAAGATTTTCTGTAGCTGACGAGAAGTGGGCGACCATAAACAGCGGCAGCGTTAGGGTCAATACCGCAATTAACACGCCCAGCATATTCGATGAAGGACTAGGGGGTTCCCCCCCAGGGGTCTCAGGCTGACTGGCAGAATCCATACATGCAGTAACAGAAATCAACAAGGGATAGCTGCCTGAGGTCGGGGCAAAACCGCGAAAGCCCAGGCAATCCCACATATCCAACCTTCAGGGGTAGCCCCTACTGAGGCCACCGCCGTCGTGTACTCGCCATGGACGAAATTATCGACGACATTGAGGTGGAAAACGGTTCCATTAAAACCATACGCAAGGTTATAGCAATCAATCCATGACATTGATCACCCCTAGGGCTTAACCTGAGGCCAGATTTAAGGCCTACTGGTTTAAACCAATCCTGAATCTAGCATTCCCGACGACTTCCAGAAATTACGGATATTACTCTGGGCCGGGGGTGCGGGGAGTTGGCCAACCCAGGCATGTCAGCGCAAAGGACCAATAAGAATAAGCCCCTCAAGCCTGCGCGCCCTGACCCAGGCTTTATACAAAAGTTCACGGCCCCTCGGTCCTGGGCAAGGCACCAGCAACCCCTTACATCGCCTCTCAACTTTCTCTAGCGCTGCTGCTGCTCTAGCAGCTCGCGAATGGCCCGCAGCTCGCTCAGGATTTGCCGCATCAGCCCCTGGGTGATGGTCTCTTCGGGGGGCTGCACCTGAATCGTGGGGTGGAGGCCCAGCACTTCTTCCGCAAACCGGCGAACCTCCTGGGGGCGAAACTCCAGGGGATCGTCCTTGTCGCGGCGCAGCTCTGGGTTGAGCTTGCTCTGGTCGTAGGGGGGGGTTGAGCACCTCGGGATCGGTGTTGGCGTAGCGGTACACCGAGGCCCGCGAGCGATTCAGGTACTTTTGCACCGCCTCGACCGGCAGCAGGGACAGGGGTTCGGCGGCCCCTTCTGCCTGGCTGGAGGAGGGCGCAGAGTGGGAGCCAGAGGGGGTCGAAGCTAGGGGCAGATCAGGGGTCATAGGGCCAGGCTTTAGCAAATCTGTGGCTACTTTACCAGGTTCACACTGACCCGGCGTGGCCTGTAACGGAGCATGCCAAAGTGCGATCGGCCCGGGGAAGGTGTGCTAAAACCTTGGCAGTATTTACCGGGGCAGAGGGCGTGAAGGGCGATCGCAGGCAGATTCGGCGGCGGCTTCGATGGCGAAATCTATCGGCACTGGTCGTTGTCATGTTTGGCATAGGGGCGATCGCGGGGCTGAGCGCATCGCGCTGGTCCCCTGCGCCTGCGCCCGGGGCGGGCGGCGAGATTGCGCCCGCCCTCGGACTGCACTCCCTGCCCCTGCCCCTGGTCTTTAACGGCCGGCCCCAGGTTGACCCACTGCCCAGCTTTCAGGAGGTCTGGCAGTGCCAGGTGGTCGTGGTTGGGGGGTCCCTGGGGGGCGTGGCCGCCGCCGCCCACGCCATGGCTACCGGCGCCACCACCTGCCTGATTGAAGTCGCCCCCTGGCTGGGGGGGCAGGTCAGCGTCCAGGGGGTGTCGGCCCTCGATGAATCGCTGAGAATGCGCCAGGCCCAAAATCTATCCCCCAGCTGGCAGCGGTTTCGCCAGCTGATCAAGCAGCAGAGCGTCGATCTACCCGCCTGGAGCCCCGGCGGTCAATCGCGATCGGTGGCCGATATCAACAGCTGCTGGGTCGGTACCCTGTGCTTTCCGCCCCAGGCCGGGGCCAAGGCCGCCGAGCAGCTTTTAACCGAAGCCCACCCCAGCGCCCCGGCCAGCCGCTGGGCCACGATGACAGCCTTCAAGGGGGCCGAATTTGACGCCACGGGACGCCGAATCACCGCCGTATACGGAGTGAGGCGCATTCCCAAAGACCCCAACTACAGGCCCAAGGGGCGGCTGTCTGTGGAACTGGCCGACTGGTACAGCTGGTCGCCCACCGCCGACTTTGACCGGGTGCCCGTCAAGCTGCAAGCTCCCCCCGGCCAGCGGATGATCGTCATTGACGCCACCGACACTGGCGAACTGGTGGCCTGGGCCAAGGTGCCCTACCACCTGGGGTCTGAGTCTAAGGACACCAGTGGCGAGCCCGATGCCGCCGCCTTTGATAACCCCGACTGCACCCAGGCCTTTACCTACCCCTTTGCCCTCGCCATTCACAACGACAGCGGCGACAGTCTAGCGGCCCTGTCGCGGCTCCAGCCCACCTACAACCTGCAAGAACACCAGTCCAACTTCGACCTGGAGGGCTTTCCATTTTTTGCGGGCAAAAGTATTTTTCACTATCGGCGCATCGTTAGCCACACCCGCACCAACCCCTATATCGGCGCCCCGGCCCCCGGCGATATCGCCATGATCAACTGGAACCGGGGCAACGACTGGAACTGGATGAATCCGCCTCTGGTGCTTAAGGCGTCGGAGCTAGAGGCCCTGGGGCAGTACCAAAACTGGATGGGGGGCCTGTCGCAGTCGGCCCTCAAGTTTGGGGAAGAGAACGCCCTGATGTTTGCCCGCTGGCTGCTGGAGACCCAGGTAACTCCCAACTATCCCCTGGCCTATCTCTACGGCAGTGAAAGCCCCCTGGGCACCCTGTCGGGGCTGAGTATGGTGCCCTACATTCGCGAAGGTCGGCGGATTGTGGGCCGGGCCGCCTACGGGCAGGAGGAGTTTATGATTCGCGAAAACGACTTGCGCTATAACTTTCCCCAGTCGCGCAACTTTAGCCCTACCGCTGTGGGCCTAACCCACTACGCCATTGATATTCACGGCTGCCGCTACCGCAACTGGAAGCCCTCTGGAGAGGCGATCGCAGCCCCCGCCCAGGAGTCCCGCGTCAGGCCGCTGCAAATTCCTCTAGAGAGCCTGATCCCCCAAGGGGTCGACAATCTTTTGATCGGCGGCAAAGCCATCGCCGCTAGCCATATCGCCAATGCCACTACCCGCATTCACTACAGCGAGTGGCAGACCGGGGCGGCGGCTGGGGTAACGGCAGGCTGGCTGATGTCGCCCAATACCCCCATCAGCGACCCCATGGAGGTGATCCCCAGCGGTTCGATGGCAGCGCTGCAAGACACAATCCGGTTTGAGGGTCTGAAGACAAGCTGGTAGCAGCGATCGCAGCTTGAACCGCGCCTGTTTTCAGCGGCCCCGATTTTGCGGCCACAGAGATCTGATATAGCTGTAGGCAGTCTGATTAAGGCCTGTCTCCTAGTGAACGTTCAAACGTTTGAACGTTCATAGGGTTTCTGAATGTCCTAACCAACGTGCCTATGGCTATACCAAATCCAAGCCGCCCAATCCCCGATTCCATAAAGGACAATCTGTAAAGGCGCATAGCATTCGAACTTTAGAAATTTGGGAGAAACAACTAGAATTTAGTCCGATTTGGCGCAAAACTGCCGACCGTATTCAAACAGGAGCGGCGGGGACTCCGCCAACCGTCCTAATGCTCGAAGGCGGAAATATGTCGACCATTCCAGCTCGCTTGGCTCCCTCGCTCCCCTGCTCCCTCGCGATTGGCAATAGTCCCCATACTTGTGCCGCAGTCGACTAGCCCACCTGCGAGGGCGCATTAAACAGGGCAAACACCTGGCGACAGCACCGACGCAGCCGCTCTCGAGCGGTGGGATCGGGGGTGACTTCACCCGAAAAACTCCAGTTGTCGATGGTGGAAAGGCTCCAGCGCCTGCCTCGATGGTCAAACCCGGCTAAGTCCAACCCAATCACTCGGGTTTTTGCCCTCGACAGGGAGCTGTGGCCATCGCCGATTTCTGGATCGGTGTACAGACGAATTTGCACCAGCAGACTGCGGCATTGAAATAGCCGACTCACCCCCGGAAAATGAAACCCCACATCAATAGAGTCTGGATCGACCAGATCGCGAGTGTCGGGATCGTTGGCCCAGGGCTTGAGGTCGGCCCGCAAATCGGGCAGCTCTGCTTTGAAGAGGCCCACCACGGCAGCTATTTTGCTGGCAAATTCAATACTGTTGGCCTGTTCTGCTGCGTTCACGCGACCTGCAACGGTAGTAGAAGAGCTTTAAGCATAGACTAGCGCCTCTGGTCTAACCGTCAACTGGATAACGACTGGCTCACTTTTGCGGCCCTCTACTGCCCTGGAGCCACGGCTGCCCGACAGACGTTGAGCATGCGATGGTCGTTGGCGCTGAGGTTTTGAATGGCAAAGAAGCCGCTGAGGCCAAAGGGCGCTAGATCTCCGGTGGTTTCGCTGGTGGCCACCGGGGGCGCATCGGCGAGGGCCAAACTGTAGGGATAAGCTTCCTGCTCGTAGCTGTCGATGACCGTCATGGCCAGATCGGTGCCCTGCACCTGACCGTAGAAGCAGTCAAAGGATGAACTCGGGTAGTACAGGGCGCCATAGACGCGATCGCCGTTGCGCTCAAGCACTACGTAGCCCTGGCCAATTTGGTCAGGCTGGGGCACTTGACCGAACAAATAGCGGCCCGAAGCCGACGGCACAGCGGCAGCGGTCTCGATCGCCGTGGATTCGGTAGCGGTTTGGGCAGGGGCAGTTTGAGCCTGCGCCGGAGCTACAGCACCCAGGGCAGCGGCGGCGGCGGCACCAGCTAACACGTACGATAGGGGATGGCGATCGCTATTCCCACCCTGGCTCAAAAGTGATTTTACCAGGGCGGAAAATAGCGTGGTTTGAAACATTTTGGTACCCATTCTATTTACCCCCTCTTATTTATTTTTTGACGAACTATGCAACCGTGAAGAAGCCTGCGCACCAGCTATGCCTGAAGGCCTACTCAGCGCTCTAAGAGGCCAGCCTGCGGTTCTTTCAGCGTTTTCGCCCTAGTTTCAATGTAGTAGACCTCGGCGGCCCGATTCACCGTTTTATCGTGAACCGTAACAACTCTTTGTTAGGACCTAACTCTGGTGTGCTTTGACCTATGCTGAGCTGCAGTTTTTGCGCTTAGCCCCACGGGCGATCGCGCTGTGCTCCACGTTAATTTGTCGCTAGGTACAGTTTTAGGCCAGCGACTCAAAAGTGCATCCTCCCATGGGCCAGCTTTGCAACTGGTCGCGATTGTTCCTTCGCCCCGCCCCCGACCGGGGGAGCATTTAGATTGGGCTGTAGAGAGTCTGGTAGTCAGGGTAAAATCATGGATAGAACCTGGTTTTCAGACTTTTAGGAGATAGTAATGGAGGGTTCCTCCACTTCCTTTGATGATGTTCGAGTGCCTCTCAAGCTGCTGCTATTTATTGACAAGCGGCCCAGCCTGGCCCAGCAGATGCGCCAGATCAGACGGTATCTGAAAACCCTAGAAGCCCACTTTGAATTCAACCTGGACGTGGTCGATATTGGCGAGCAGCCTTACCTGGCCGAGCATTACAAGCTGGTGGCTAGCCCCGCCCTGATCAAAATTTCTCCGGCCCCCCAGCAAATGCTGGCTGGCAGCGACATCGTCAATCAGCTGGAGCGGTGGTGGCCAAAGTGGCAGCAAGAGCACCTCGATGCCCTCAACCTGGCCGATGCCGACGCCGATCAACCCGCCGGGCTGCCAACCGAGCCAGACAATCCTGTCAACTATTCGGCTGAGCTGATGAAGCTCTCTGACGAAATCTTTCAGCTCAACCAAACCCGCGAAGAGCTTGAGGCCCAGCTGCGCTTCAAAGACCGCATCATTGCCATGATGGCCCACGATCTGCGCAACCCGCTCACCGCTGCCTCGATTGCCATCGAAACCCTAGAGCTGGGCTATGCCCCCAACCAGGCGCGCACCCTCACCCTCACCCCGGAGCTGACCGGCCAGCTGCTCAAGCATGCCAAAACCCAGGTGCGGGCTATCAACCGCATGATTACCGATATTCTCAAAGCGGCCCGAGGCGCCTCCATGGAGCTACAGATTGTGCCCCAGGAACTCGACCTATCGGCGCTCTGCCTTGAGGTAGTAGATGCCTTCCAAAACCGACTGCACGAAAAGCAGCAGGGGTTAACGACCGAAATTCCCCAGGATTTGCCCACGGTCTATGCCGACGGCAGTCAGGTCAGACGGGTGGTGACCAACCTGCTCGACAATGCCATCAAATACACCCCCCAGGGAGGACAAGTCTCCATTGTTGCCCTCCACCGCACCACCCAGAAAGTTCAGGTCTCTGTAACCGACACTGGCCCCGGCATTCCCCCCGAGAACCGCGACAAAATTTTTGAAGAGAGCTATCGCCTTCAGCGAGATGTCACCCAGGAAGGGTACGGGCTGGGGCTGGCGCTCTGCCAGCGGATCATTCGCGCCCACTACGGTCAAATTTGGGTCGACTCTACCCCCAGCGAAGGCAGCTCGTTTTACTTCACGCTTCCCGTCTATCGGGCCTGAGCCTCTGCCCTTGAGGTGCTGGTTAGAAAAACTTCTGTAATGTTTGCGGAGCAGCGCTGGCTCTTCTGAGCTGCCCATCTACTCCTCACCCTGCATCAACCTCCCATGCCTATGGCAAGATAGGGGCCATGATAAAGCGGTTTTTGTCCTTCTTGAGTCCTGGCGTATGGGCCAGCACAATAGCGCTGTATGGCAGCGGTCGGCTCTGGCGAGAGGTGGGGCTACAGGCGGCGCGATCGCGCTGGGCTGAGGTGGTAGCAACCATTGCCTTTCTCTGGCTGCTGGGGCTGCTGGGGCTGAGCTTTGTACTGCTGCACCTGGAGCAAAATCAGGGGCTACCTCTGCCTGCCCTGGCCCTGGCCCACGGGCTGCAAACTAGCTTGGCGATCGCAGGGGCAGACGCCAGCGCCAATTTTTTAGGCCGTTGGGGGCTTGGGATCGTCGGCCTGGCAGCCTGGGTCTGCCTGGTGGTCGGCAGTCAAAAACTGGTGCAGCTGGTGGCCGAGGCCTACGGCAGCGCCCCTTCCCGCCCGGTCGGCTGGCGCACTCGGCTCCTGCCCTGGGGGGTAACGCTGCTGGGTCTGGGTCTGGCAGAGCTGGTGCTCACCCTGGTCGGGCAATCGACGGCTTCACCCCACCCTGGCCTGGGGCAGAGAATCTGGTGGCTGGGGCGATGGGCGATCGCCCTAGCCAGCCTGGGTCTGGGCCTGGGCCTGATGTATCGCCTTTCCCCCCGCCGCTGGGTACCCGGACTGGCCCTGTGGCCCGGGGTAAGAATAGCCCTGGGGCTGGCGCTGGTGGGGCTGGGGCTGCGCCATTGGGGGCTGAGTTGGCTGATCCACCAAAATATTGCCTACGGGCTATTGCTCGCCCTTGGTCTCAATCTAGGCACGCTGTACGGGTTAATCCTGCTGGTGCCAGTGGGAGCCCTGGTGAATGTCGCTGCCCTGCGCCATCGAGGCCCCACTCGCTCCTGGGGAACGCCCCTAACCACACCCCCACCGCCCTCGTTCGACTCCTTTAAGATCAAGCGCCGTGACTGAGCCGCTGTGAGCCGCCGTGACTGAGCGTTCAGTAAGCAGGTCTGAGGTATCTATAGCCATAGTCACGTTGGTAACGTTCAAACGTTTGAGCGTTCATAGGAGATCTGTCTTAACCAGACTGGCCATAGCTATATACAACGCATTTCGACTCCGCCCTCTGCCCGATCTGCTACTGGGCAGAGGGTTGAGCGGAGCCGTTGACGAAGTGTCTCCCGAAGGGAGAAAACCCGGAAACTTAAGCTGGGTTTATTTGGCCCTCCGACTCAACCCAGACATGCTTAACCCAGAACTTAGCGAATACGCTGAAGGCTGCTGGCAATACCCAAACCAAAGCACAGCAAAATCAGCAGCCAGATTACCAGGCCCGGCAAGAAGGCCAACACTGACAGACCCCGTAAAATCCAGATAATAGCCGTTAAACCCAGGGCGGCTAAAAATAGCTTAGTTAGCGGTTGCAGGGGGTAGCGGCGACGACCCATAGCAGCGATGTCTCCGTTTATAAAGCTTTTGCTGACTCCGGGGGAATACTGATGGTCATTGGTAAAAGCCCCGTAATGATACTACAGTCTCCCCCATACCCCAGGGCTGGCTGGCATTTAATAGGAAAAACCAGCGCTACAGCGGTAGCATGGGCCAAACAACTCAGTGCTTACTACGGTAACAAGCTAAGGCGCCATATGGTATCGAGCTTGTGATGGCTTGAGGGAACTAGCCTTCGACCATAGACCTCCCGGGGCTGGCAGTCCCTGCCCAAAGCCCGGAGGTTGGGTCCCATTATCAGGAGGAGTAGAGCAGTGGTTATGAGCAAAGCGCAGGTAGCTCGAGAGGTTAGACCCGTAAACGATTTTCTCGCTCAGTTTTCTCCTGGGGACCAGATAGCCCTGCTGCGGGGAGACGTGTTGCTTCAATCTCAAACCAACCAGGATGGCGGTGCCGTAACGGCCCACATGTACGTGCCCCTGGCACGGCCTCAAATTTGGCCCCAGGTCATCAACTACAGTTGTTGGACCCAGTATTTTCCAAATATTGTGCACAGCGAAGTGCTAGAGACCGTAAAGACGGCCACCCAGCGCTACCGGCGTCTTTACCAGGTGGGCCGCAAGGGGTTCATGCTGCTCACCGCCCAGGTTGAAATTTATCTCAGGGTGGTTGAAACCACCTGTGAAGCTATCCAGTTCCGCCTGGAGCAGGGCACCTTTTCGCACTTTGCTGCGGACCTGCACCTGCAAGATTTTAACCAGGGCACCCTGCTGAGTTACTCAGTGCAGGCGGCCCCAACGATTCCGGTTCCGTCTTTTTTGGTTGAGCAGGCGATGAAAACTGACCTACCCGGTAATATGAGGCAGATGAGACGGGTGTTGTGCGCGCGGTATGGTGTGGCATAAACGGCTGCGGGGCGGTGTGTGGCTAGGGTTGGGGTATCTGTTGTCGCCCCTCTCCTGGTGGAACGATGTCGTTTTTAACCTGCCCATTGCCTACGGGTTTGCCTACCTGGTTACCCTGGGGCATCGGCAGTGGCTGCTGCCCGCTACGGCGATCGGCTACTGGCTCTCAAATGTGCTGGGCATGGCGATGATGCAGTGGGGCGCAACGGATATGGTGATGGGCGATCGCGAGTCGAACTGGCGGCGCGATCTGTGGATCGGGTTCCTCAGCTCCACGGCCTATACGGCGATCGCAGCGGGCCTGGTCTATTTCAACATTCTGCGTCTGCCGGCGGGTTTACTGCCTGGCTGACCTGCTAGCTGTGGCGTTCCACAAATGCTCGTCCGGCGGACATGGCGGCGCTGCTGGTGGTGTAAAACGTGCCGTCACTGAGCACATCCAGGTCAGGATTGACGATCCAGCACTGATAGCCCCGGTCCTTGCTGTGGCTCACGCCAATAATCCAGCCAGTCATAGCCGAAATTTGCACTACCGTATCTGTGTCCATGGCCTTGTTCTCCCCTGGGCCTAAGACTTAGTCTCGCTTTCGGCAAGTTTAAGGGCCGAATTCAGGTTCTACACTTGCGGTGCTATGGTAGGGCAGATTTGTTTTAGCGGCGGCAAAACCGCTGACTTTCTTCCTATTTGCCCCGGTCCCATCCCTATCTCTGCGGCCCCCTATCTCTGCAGCAATGAGTAACCAAACCCTCACCCTCGACGATCGCCTCTATCGCTACCTGATCAACCACTCGGTGCACGAGCCTGAGGTGCTAACCGCTCTGCGCCACGAAACCGCCCAGCACCCCATGGCCCAGATGCAAATTGCCCCCGAACAGGGGCAGTTTATGGCGCTGCTGGTACAGCTTTTGGGGGTAACTAAAGCCTTGGAAGTCGGCGTGTTTACCGGCTACAGCGCCCTACGGGTAGCCCTGGCGCTGCCGCCCGAGGGCAAGCTGGTGGCCTGCGATGTCAGCGCAGAGTATACGGCGATCGCCCGCCGCTACTGGGAAAAAGCTGGAGTCATCGACAAAATTGACCTGCGCATTGCTCCCGCCACCGAAACCCTAGATCAGCTGATTCAGTCGGGGGAAAGCAGCAGCTTCGACTTCGCCTTTATCGACGCCGACAAGAGCAGCTACCCCACCTACTACGAGCAGGCGCTGCAGCTGGTGCGCCCCGGTGGGCTGATCGCCGTAGACAACGTGCTGTGGTCGGGTCGGGTGGCTGACCCTGAGGTAACCGACAGCCGCACCAGCATCCTGCGCACCTTCAACGACACAATCCACAACGACGATCGCGTCGTTGCCAGCCTGGTGCCCATCGCCGACGGCCTCACCCTGGCGATGAAGAAGCCCTAGGTCCGCCACCCGTCGGGGATCGATCCCATGCTGGAACCAGACCAGGAATCTCAACTCAGGGACTAAGCTGGAGGTAGCTGTACGCAGGGATACCCATGACGGCTCTATCTCCCCAGGTCTCTAGTTCAACCTACCCGTCCTCAGACGGCGAGCCTGTGGCCGAAACCTTTGTCCATCTCTACGCCATGCTGATCACGCTGGAGGTGCTGCGCCAGTACCTGTCTGGGCAGCGGGCTGCGGTGTTAGGCCATCAGTTTCTCTACTATGCCCAGGGATACCCTAAGCTGCGGGTGGCTCCTGACGTAGTGGTCATTTTTGAGGTGGAACCCGGCGGCCGTGACAACTATAAAATTTGGGAAGAAGGTCAAACTCCCGCCGTCATTTTTGAGATGACATCCAAAGGCACCCAGGAGCAAGAGCAGTCCTTCAAGAAAACCCTCTACGCTCAGCTAGAGGTGCAGGAATACTGGCTCTTTGACCCCAAGGGCGAGTGGATTGCTGAACAGCTCAGGGGCTATTCCCTACAGGGCGAAGACTACGTACCCATTACCGATAGCATTAGCCAGCGACTCAACCTGCGCCTGGTGGTGGAAAACACCCTAATTGGGTTCTATCGGCCTGATACTGGCGAAAAGCTGCTGATCCCCGATGAATTGGTCCAGGCCTTGCAGCGAGAGCAGCAGCGAGTCCATGAACTCGAAACTGAGCTGGCCCGCTACCGCGAACGGTTTGGGGATTTGACGGAGTAGTCACCTAGGGTAGGCGCTCAGGGTTTCAGGATCACTTACCGATGCAGAAGCGGCTGAAAATTTCGTCGAGCATCGACTCGGTGATTTCGTCGCCGGTAATGCTGCCCAGGGCGGCGATCGCCGCCCGCAGATCAATCGTCCAAAAGTCCAACGGCAGCTGATTGTCGATGGTCTGCTGCACCTGGCGCAGGGCCAGCTCAGTCTGGGTAAGGGCAGATTCCTGGCGCTGGTTAACCGTAAACTCCAGGTTGCCTGGGGTGAGCCGGTCGGCGTGAATGGCGCTGAGAATGGCCTGCTCTAGGGCCTCAATGCCCTGCTGCTGGGCGGCAGCGGTATGCACGATGGCGAGGTCATGCGGCAGGGCTAGGGCGGCCAGCCCATCGGCGGTGACTAAATCCACTTTATTGACCACCAAAATCAGCGGCCGATCGCGCACCGACTCGTACAGTGCCTCGTCGTCGTCGGTCCACCCGGCGGTGGCATCGACGGTGAGCAGCACCAGATCTGCCCCCTGGGCCACCTGGCGCGATCGCGCGATCCCCATCTGTTCGACCCGATCGCTGGCCTCGCGAATGCCCGCCGTATCCAACACCTGAATGGGAATGCCGCCCACCACCAGCTGCGATTCCACCACGTCGCGGGTGGTGCCGGGCAGGTCGGTGACAATGGCGCGATCGCTGCGGCTCCAGGCGTTGAGCAGACTCGACTTACCCACGTTGGGGCGACCCACAATCGCCACCTTCAGCCCCGTGCGCAGCAGTTCCCCCGACTCCGCCGTGGCCAGAATGCGCTCGACTTCGCCCAGCACCGCATCAATTTGCTGGCGGACCAGGGCTTCGTCCAGGGGCGGCAGATCGTCCTCAAAATCGATGCGGGCTTCTACCTCCGCCAGCAGGTCCAGACAGGTCGATCGCAGCTGACGAATCGGCTGAGTCAGCTTGCCCTGCACCCCCGCCAGCGCCGTTTGGGCCGCCAGGCTAGACTGGGCCGCCACCAGATCGGCGATCCCCTCCGCCTGGGTCAGATCGAGCCGTCCATTTAAAAAAGCTCGCAGGGTAAACTCCCCCGGTTCCGCCAGCCGCGCCCCCTGGCTGAGGCAGAGTTGCAGCACCTGCTGCACCGCCATTAGCCCGCCGTGGCAGTGAAACTCCACTACATCTTCGCGGGTGTAGGAGCGAGGGGCCAGCATCAGCAAGAGCAGCGCTTCGTCAACCGGCTGGCGGGTCTGGGGGTGGCGCACCTGACCATAGAGAATGCGGTGGCTTTCCCAGGGCTGCTGGCCAGGGGCGTAGAACAGGGTGCGGGCGATCGCCAGTGCCGTGGCGCCCGACAGCCGCACAATGCCAACGCTGCCCTGCTGGGGGGCAATGGCCGTGGCGATCGCGGCGATGGTCTCCCCTTGGGCAATTGGAGGTAACGAACCCGCCTCAGTAGCAGCACTACTGCCATCCATAGCATCTATCTCGCACGGTGAAGTGATGTTGAAGCCCTGGAACGAGCCTGCTAAAGCGCCATTCTGGTGGGTAGAATAGAAAAAAATCTTTACGTGCTTCTAAGCTTTTACAGCTGAGACTTTAAACCTGATTTTTTCGGCCTGACCACAGGGATAGTCTACCAAGCCGCCGGTAACGGCTACCCATCTGAACTGTTGAGCCATCTCTCTTCTCATTTTCCTTGGCAGCCCAAGGGAACTTAGCCTCTGGTGTACCCTCGTCTATGACTACTGCGCCCACGCCTGAAACATCCTCCGCTGAATTGCCACCTAGTCCAAAGCCTCTAATGCGCAAAATTACTCAGCCTCAATGGCGGCGGCAGCTTCGCTACGTGTATCTGCGTTTTCTGCGGCTCCAGGGCAGTCCTGAACAGCTGGCTAGGGGCCTAGCCTCGGGAGTATTTTCCGGCTGTTATCCGCTGTTTGGCTTTCAGATCATCATTGGAGT
The DNA here is from genome assembly GCF_000309385.1 of Nodosilinea nodulosa PCC 7104. Taxonomy (GTDB): domain Bacteria; phylum Cyanobacteriota; class Cyanobacteriia; order Phormidesmidales; family Phormidesmidaceae; genus Nodosilinea; species Nodosilinea nodulosa. The sequence goes on along the minus strand of NZ_JH976537.1, from coordinate 5,247,611 downwards.
CGGGGTTGCTACGGTGCTGCGTGGCAACCGCATTATGGCGGCGGCGGCCACCTGGGTCAGCAATCCCTTGACCTACGTCCCTATTTTTGCATTTAACTATCAGGTGGGGCTATGGCTGCTGGGGGGCAGCGCCACCGAGGCGTTTCAGGATCTTGACAGTCTCAAGGGCTGGATGGATATGGGCACCGAGGTCTCGGTGCGGCTGATGTTGGGCAGCACCGTGGTGGGTGTGGTAGCGGGGGTTTTGAGCTACTTTGGCGGCCTGCCGCTGATTCGGCGGGTGCGATCGCGCCAAATCGCCCGAATGCAGCGCAAGCTAGAGCAGCCCTAGCGCCCTACAACACCTTATCGAGTCCGTAGATCAGCGACTTGAGCGCCATCACCCGGCGAATGCACAGCAGCACCCCCGGCATGAAGCTGGCGCGATCGCTGGTGTCGTGGCGCAGGGTGTAGAGCTGCCCCGGCGAGCCAAACAAAACCTCCTGGTGGGCAATCAGGCCGGGCAGCCGCACGCTGTGAATGTGGATACCCTCGGCGGTAGTCCCCCCGCGTGCGCCAGGAATCGTTTCGGTTTCGTCGACCAAAGGGACGTTGAAGGTCTGCTGGGCCTCAGCCAGCATTTGGGCCGTCTGCACCGCCGTGCCGCTGGGGGCATCGGCCTTTTGGTTGTGGTGCAGCTCGATAATCTCCACATGGTCAAAGTACTGGGCCGCCTGCTGGGCCGCCTGCTGCATCAGCACCACCCCAATGGAAAAATTTGGCACGATCAGGCAGCCAATGCTGGCCTTGTCGGCAAACTCGGCCAGATCGCGAATTTGGGCATTGGTGAGGCCGGTGGTGCCGACGACCGGGCGCACGCCGTAGGCGATCGCCGCCCGCACCGACTCGTACACGCGGCTGGGGTGGGTGAGATCGACCATTACCGCCAGCCCCTCGCTTTGGGCCGCCACCAGGGTAGCCTCCAGGTCATTCATAATCGGCACTTCCAGAGGCCGATAGCCAATCACGTCACCAATGTCCTGCCCCAGAAATTCAGGATTTCTGCCAATGGCCCCCACCAGGGTCATATCTTCGGCCTGGGCCACCGCCTTGATGACCTCGCGGCCCATTTTGCCGTAGGCGCCATTGACCACGACGGGAATGGTGGATTGAGGGGGCATAGCAAAAATCCAGCTAAATTAGCATGCTAAAACATTTGCGCACCGGCAAAGTAGAGGGCAAACCGCCCGCACGTACCAACGGCTGCCCGCTGGCAGATTTTGCCGACAGCCAGGGCAGAACGACTTCATGTCCTACCCTGTCGATGGCCAGTCTAAACTACTGGAACTTGCGTTCCAATGACTTGAGGTATTCGGTGTTTACCCCCGACTCACGGGGCAGGGAAATTTTGCCGGTGCGAGCAATTTCGCGAATGCCAAAGCGATTGAGCACCTGCACGATCGCCACCATCTTGCCGGGGTCGCCTACCACTTCCAGGGTGACCGAGTCCTCCGAGACATCCACGACCCGGGCGCGAAAGATTTGGGCAAACTCAATCACCTCCGAGCGAGTCGTGCTGGTGGCGTTGACCTTGAGCAGCATTAGCTCGCGTTCAACGCAGGGGGTATCGGTAACATCGTTGACCTTGAGCACGTTGATCAGCTTGTAGAGCTGTTTGGTCAGCTGCTCAATCACGGCGTCATCGCCCGGCACAACCATGGTGATGCGAGAAATACCGGCGGTTTCCGCTGGCCCTACGGCCAGACTTTCGATGTTAAAGCCGCGCCGGGCAAAGAGGCCAGCGATGCGGCTCAGCACCCCGGCTTCGTCTTCAACCAGAACAGAGAGGGTGTGCTTGATGGCCTGCTGAGGCGCTAGAGCTGAACTGGGCAGCGTGGAAGGGTTAACCATAGGGCCTGGGAAAATAAACGAAGGTCGGCGCTGACCGATGACGGCAAATAAACCAGCAAACCTCAATATTATCTCGAAAAGCTTTTCCTTAGAGCCGCCTGCTTAACCTACGGCAATGTCTCACGCCGCTGCTGAGGCCGCAAAACCCGGTTCTTTACCGCAGGCATTTCCATCCTCTGCCGGAGGTCTCAGCCCAGTGGCGGAATCGCTCGGAATTGCTATTGCTCAGGAGTTCTCCGCTGGGGCGGCCCCAACGCCCTGCCCTGCCGCTTCCCCCACCCGCCAAACCCAAGCCTAGATCCCTGAGATTGGGTATCCTTGAGGCACTAGCCAACCCTATCCTCTTCCGCATGAGCTTATCTGGCCCGGTTCAAGAAATTCAGTCCCTGCGGGGGCGTTTTCTCGATGTCATCAACCTGCGCCCCGGGGAAGAGGAGCGCACGCTGCTCATGTTCGCCTTCTACACCGCCACCTCCATGGGCATTTTGTGGCTGGAGGTGAGCTCAGCGGCGCTGTTTTTGGGCGCCTACGGGGCCGCTAGCCTGCCGTGGATCTATATTTTTAGCGCCGGGGTAGGGCTAGGGCTAAGCGTAGTGTATTCCTGGCTGCAGCGGCTGTTTCCCCTGCGCCGGGTGATTGTGATCATCGCCATGCTGATGGCGATTCCTATTTTGGGGTTTCGCTGGGGGCTGACGGTGGAGTGGCTGGCGGCCCCCATGGTGTTTTCGATGCGGCTGTGGATTGAGGCGATCTACGGCCTCAACGACCTCAACCTATCGGTGACGGCCAACCAGCTGTTTAACATTCGCGAGATCAAGCGGGCCTATCCGATTATCAGCAGCGGCAACCTGGTGGCCGATGTGCTGAGCGGCTTTTCGGTGTACCTGCTGCTGCGGCTGATTGGGCTGCAAAATGTGCTGCTGCTGTCCTTTGTGGTGATGGTGATTGGGGCCATCATTTTGTATCACCTCAGCCGCAACTATGAGCACGCCTTCCCCGACTCTCCCCGGCGGCAGGCTGAGGATGCGGAGTCGGTGGAGAGCTATCGATCGCGCCAGCGACTCCAGGGGCCGATACGGCAGTACGTGGTGCTGCTGTTTTCGTTCTTTGTGCTAGCCCAAATGCTGCTGTTCTCGATCGAATTTCAGTTTTTTAACCAGCTCGAAACCAGCCTGGACGTGGCGGCGATCGCGGCATTTTTGGGCTTTTTTAGCGGTCTGCTAGGGCTGATTGAGCTATTTACCCAGTGGTTTACCTCCAGCCGCCTGATCGAGCGGGAGGGGGTGTTTAAAGTAGCCCTGGTGCTGCCCTCGGTAATTGTGACCATTGGGCTAATTACGCTGGTGGCCAGCTATCCGGCCCGGCTGGCGGTGTCGGCCCTGTTTGTGGGGCTGGTGGTGCTGAAGTTTTTTGACGAGTGGCTGCGCTATACCCTGGTGGCCACCACCCGGCCAATTCTGTTTCAGCCCATTCCCGACCAGGTGCGCAGTACGGTGCAGTCGTGGGTGAGCGGCATTGCCGAACCGCTGGCGATGGGCGGCACCGGGCTGGCGATTTTAGTCACCATTGCGCTGTGCAACCGGGTTGGCCTCAGCGACGTTCTGGTGCAGGCCCGGCTGTTTTTGCTGGGGACGGTGGTGGCGGCCCTGGTGTGGTTTGCCATTATGGTCATGCTGCGATCGCGCTACCTCAACCTGCTGGTGCGCGGGGCCGAGCGCGGCCTGCTGACCTTCTCCGACGCCAACCTGCGGGTGCTCAAGCGGGCTTTTATCGAGCAGCTGGAGCAGCCGGGGCTGGAGGCCAACAAGCGATCGTGCATCGAGCTGCTCAGCCACATCGACCCCAAAAATGTGGGAGAAATCTTAGCCCCCCGCCTGGACGACATGCCCCAGGGGCTGCAGCGCCAGAGTCTGGAGGCCATGCTGGAGCATCCCAACGGTGCCTACACCGCCCAGGTGCAGGCGCTGTTGCAGACCCCCAACCAAACGCCGGAGATTTTGGCCCTGGCCCTGCGCTACGTGTGGCTGGCCCAGGAGCGGTTCAACATCAACGACCTGCGGCCCTACCTACAGCCCGAGGTCGATGCCGTGGTGCGCGGTACGGCGGCATCGCTGATGCTGCGGCGGGGCAATATTCAGGAGCGGGCCGAGGCCACCGCCACCCTGCGCAAAATGCTGGTGCACGATGAGGAGCGCGAGCGGGTGATGGGCTGCCGCGCCCTGGGCGAAGCCGACTATATGGAGTCGCTCAGCATCTACATCGACAGCCTGCTGCAGGACCCCTCGCTGCGGGTGCGGCGGGCGCTGCTGGAGGCGATCGCGGCTACCCAATACAAAAAGTACTACCCCTCGCTGCTCAAAGCCTTGCAGTACAAATCAACCCGCGAGGCCGCCGTGGCCGCCCTGACCCGCCTGGGCAACGAGGCCCTGCCCATGCTGGAAGAGCTGGCCCTCGACAACTACCGGCCCGAGATTCTGCGCAACCAGGCCTGGCAGGTGATCGGCAATATCGGCACCCTGCCCGCCCTGGAATTTCTCATTCAAAACCTGATCACCACCTGGGGCAACACCCGCCGCCACATTCTGCGGATTTTGCTCAGCCTCTACCAGGAGTCGGGGGTGAAGCGATCGGCGCTGATTGACGGCGCCCTCGATCGCCTGCTGGGCCGGGGCGGCATCGAAGATTTGCTCAACACCGAGCTGGCCTTTGCCGGTCAGATCTTGGCCGCCAAGGTCGATCTGTCCGCTAGCCGGGTCGGGGGCATTGAGGCCGATCTGCTGCGCGAGGCCCTCAACGGGCTGCAAAGCGACGCCACCGAACGGCTGTTTATGCTGCTGCGCTTTGTGTCGCCCGCCACGGCCATTCAGGCGGCCCAGGTCAGCCTCAGCGGCTCGGCCTCCAGCTGGGCGCGGGGCATTGAAATCCTCGACAACGTAGTGGATGTGGCCAACAAACGATCGATTTTGCTGCTGCTCGATCGCCGCCCCGACCCCGAAAAACTCAAGCGCCTGGCCCTGTCTACGCCGCTGATTCCCTACCAGCAGCTGCCCCCGGGCGATCGCCTGCGGCAGCTGCTCGACCTGCGCAATTTTTTATCCGACTGGGCCACGGCCTGCTGCTTTCACCTGGCCCGGGTGCAGCGGTGGAACCTCACCGCCGAGCACACCCTGGCCCTGCTACAGCACCCCACCGGCTTTGTGCGCGAAGCGGTGCTGGCCTATCTGGCCGTGGCCTCACCCCGCGCCCTGCGGGAGCTGCTGCCAATTTTAGAGCAAGACTCCGATCGTCTGGTGCTAGCCCAGGTTAAACACCTGATCAACACCTATAATTTGGAGCCGAGCCTGCCTCACTAACCAGGCCGACCAAGGGCTGAGAACCTTTCCCCGCCATCCTCCGGTATGTTAAACAGCGTCGAACGACTTCTTTTTATCCGCAACGTCTCCATGTTCAAAGAACTCCGGGACGACTTTTTGGTGCGGCTGGCCTCGGTTATGGATGAGGTGTTCTACGAAGGCAACTACACCATCATTACCCAGGGCCAGGAAGGGCGATCGATGTACATTGTGGTGTCGGGGCGGGTCAGCGTACACATTGGCGGCCAGCAGGTGGCCCAGCTCAAGCAGGGGGAATGCTTTGGGGAAATGTCGGTGTTTGACGCCGAACCGCGATCGGCCTCGGTGACTACCCTAGATCCCTGCGCCTGCCTGGTGCTCACCCAGCAGCAGCTCTACGACGCCATCGACGAAACGCCGGGCATCGCCGTCAACGTCATTCGACTGCTCTCTCGCCGCATTCGCGAACTCAACCAGGACCTCAACCAGGTAAAACAGCAGCTAGCCGAACCGTCCCCGTTTACACCGGCGCGACCTCAGTGGTATCAGCCCATGCCCTTTCCGCCGCCAGAATCCCTGGCCCGCCCAGGTCGCTAGGGCAGGAGCAGATCGGCAAGGCCGCCCCCCAGCATGAACCACGGCTTTACCGTGATTCTGCTGTCAAGCAATACAACTTCATCTACTGCCCATTTACCCAACCGCTGAGCCTGGGCAAACTGGGGGTACGATGCCGTTTTTGAGGACCTACCCATGGGGGTACTGATACTGCTGGTGGCCGTGGTGCTGATCGCGATCGCTTTTTGCGTCAATCTCTACAACCGCCTGGTCAGGGGCCGCAATCGCTACCAAAATGCCTACGCCCAGATCGACGTGCAGCTGCGGCGTCGCTACGACCTGATTCCCAACCTGGTGGAAAGCGTCAAGGGCTACATGGCCCACGAAAAGGAAACCCTGGCGGCGGTGATCACCGCCCGCAACAGCGCCATGAATGCCAGTCGCCAGGCGGCCCAGACCCCCGGCGATCCCCGTGCCATGCAGCAGCTGGCCGCAGCGGAGGGTGTGCTAGACGGTACCCTGGGTCGGTTTTTTGCCCTCTCGGAGGCCTACCCCGACCTCAAGGCCAACCAAAACATGGCTCAGCTCATAGAAGAACTGCGCTCCACCGAAAATCGAATCGCCTTTGCCCGTCAGGCCTTTAACGACGCCGTCACCCTTTACAACACCCAGCGGGAAATGTTTCCGGGCAACCTGGTGGCAGACACGTTTAACTTTAACCCTGCCCAGCTGCTGGAAGAGAGCGCACCCGAGGTCAAAGACGTGCCCCGAGTTTCCTTTAGCTAGCCATGAATTTCTTTGAGCACCAAGATCAGGCCCGGCGCAATACCACCAAGCTGCTGGTGCTGTTTGGGCTGTCGATCCTGATGATGATTGCGGCGTTTTACGGAGTGGCGATCGCCCTTCTGTCCACCCAGGCGGGCGGGCGAGGAGCGCTGTGGCAGCCCGGAATCCTGTTTTGGGTGGCCAGCGGCACCCTGGGCTTTATGGTTGTGGGCGGCGCCGCTAAAATGGCCCAGCTCAGCCAGGGCGGCCACAGCATAGCCCAGGGGTTGGGCGGGCGACAGCTCAACCCCCTGACCGACGATCCTGCGGAACAGCGCCTCGTCAACGTGGTCAGCGAGATGGCCCTAGCCTCGGGCACTCCCATCCCGGCCATTTATCTGCTCGACGACGAGCCGGGCATCAACGCCTTTGCGGCGGGCTACTCCGCCGATAAGGCCGTCATTGGAGTTACCCGGGGCTGCCTCGACCAGCTCAGCCGCGACGAGCTACAGGGGGTGATTGGCCATGAATTTAGCCATATCCTCAACGGCGATATGGGCCTCAATCTGAAGCTGATTGGGGTAATTCACGGGCTGCTGCTGATCTACATCACCGGGCGCGTCATTCTGCGCATGAGCTACTACTCTGGCGGGTCGCGGCGGTCGAAGGACGATGACAAAGCTGGGGGCGCGATCCTGGCGGCGGCGATGGCCATGCTCGTTATCGGCTACCTGGGGGTGCTGGGGGGACGCCTGATCAAAAGTGCCGTAGCCCGCGAGCGCGAGTTTTTGGCCGATGCCGCCGCCGTGCAGTACACCCGTAACCCCGACGGCATTGCCGGGGCTCTGCGCAAAATAGGCCAGCTTTCGGCGGGTTCTGCGGTGGCCTCGCCGATGGCCGAAACCGCCAGCCATTTGTTCTTTGGTGAAGCCAACGGCAGCCTGTCGTTTTTGGGGGGCTGGTTTGCCACCCACCCGCCCCTGAGCGAGCGGCTGCGGCGGCTGGGGCGGGTGCCCGTCCCTGGCGAGTCGGCTCAGGCGATGGTCCCATCCTCGCCCGCTGCGGCGGAAGAGTCGCTGGTGATGGGGCTGCATGGCGGTAGTCAAACCTCTGTGCGCCAGGGGTCTGCCGCGATCGCGCCCCCCTCCGCAGGCCAGTTCATGACGGCCCTTGGCACCACCGATGCGCGGCGGCTGGACCAGGTGCGATCGCTGCTGGCCCAGCTGCCCCCCGATGTCAAAGCCGCCCTCCAGAACCCCAGTCGGGCCGCCGAGCTGGTGTACGCCCTGCTGGTGCGAACCAAGCCCGCCCTCCAAACCCAGCAGATTGAGTATCTGGCCGCCACCCACGGGGCCGACTGTAAGCAGCGGGTCGGGCAGTTTTATAAGTACGCTCGTGCCCTGGAGTCGGGGCAGGATCTGCTGCTGCTAGAGGCGCTGATCCCCGCCCTCCAGCAGCTGTCTCCAGAGGCGGGGCAGCGGTTTATGCAAACCGCTAAGGCCCTGAGCCAGCCGGGGGGTCGCCTGCTGTTGTCCACCTACCCGCTACAGCTAATTCTGCGCAAACGGCTGTCTGACAGTGCCGCCCGGCCCCCCGAGTCAACCCCCGACACCCTCCAAGACCATTGGGGCGACGCCCTCACCCTGCTGGCCCTGCTGGCTCGGGTTGGCCACAGCCGACCGGAGGATGCTCTCTATGCCTTTAAACTGGGCATCTCGCAGCTGCCAGGGGCCAAAAAGCAGCCCTCCCCTAACCAACTGCCCCCCGTCCGCGGTGCCGATATCAGCGCCAGCCTGGCCCGCCTGGAGCACATCAGCCCGAAGCTAAAGCAGGCCATCGTCGATGCCTGTGCCCACACCGTACTGGCCGACAACGACGTTACCCCTGCCGAAATGGGCCTGCTGCGCGCCGTGGTCATCACCCTCGACTGCCCCGCCCCGCCGTTTCTCGCCTAGGGGTAGCTTTAATGCAGACCATATCGCTTTTCTCGCTGCGGCCTCGGCTGACCCCGAACTGACATTGGCTAAGGCGGAATACCGAGCCTGGCCTGATCTCCCCCTAAATATCGCCAGTGCACAAGTGCGCCGCATACTGCGCACCTACGGGAAGCTGGACCATGGATTGGGGGTTGCCAAACTGTGCCTCAGCCGGTTGATTAGCAGACACCTCTGCTATAATTGAAAACTGCGCTATTGTGCCGTTTGCCTACTGTCGGAGAATATCCATGGCTCGTCATTGTGAATTGACCGGAAAAAAGGCGAATAATGCCTTCTCAATCTCCCACTCTCACCGCCGTACCAAGCGCTTGCAGGAGGCCAACCTGCAGGAGAAGCGGGTATGGTGGCCCCAGGGCAAGCGCTGGGTCAAGCTGCGCCTGTCGACTAAAGCCATCAAAACCCTGCAATCTAAAGGCCTAGAGGCCATGGCCAAAGAAGCCGGTATCAATTTGCACAAGTGCTAGGCTTGCGCGCAGTCAGCTAGTTTGGCGGCGCAGTAGCGCCAGCCCCGCCGCCACCGCAATAAAAGCAAAGGCTGTTCCTGGTTCGGGGACGGCCTTTGTTGTTGCCTGGCGCTGTACTTCCATGACGAACTTAAACATCACTGACTCACCGGGGGCCAGGGTGCGATCGAACTGAAAGGCAGCGGTGGCATCGCCATCGACTAGGGGGCCAGGATTGTTTTGCAAGCCGGTGGCAGGAGAGTTGTACAGCTGAGCTAGCAGCAGGCCGTAGGGGCTAATCTGCACCGCCGTGGGAGTCTGATCGGCAGTGAGGGTAGCCAGCGCCCCGGTGGCATCGGTTTGGGTGAGCGTATTGTCGGCAAAGAAGGCGCTGTTGTTGTTGAGCACACCGTCGAACTGGAGGTCGTAGTCGATGTACTTAAACAGACTGACATCGAGCCAGTCGGTGCCGGTATTGGTCAGGGTTACGGTTTCGTGGCGGGCGGCGCGATAGCTGCCGGGGATGCCCCCCAGCAGCACAGAGTTAATGGAGAAATTTAGGTTGGCCCCAAAGGTTGAAAAGCTGGCGCTGAGAGAATTGCTAGTGGGTTGGCTAAAGGCGATTGGCTGTAAGTCTTCGAGTCGCTGCTCCCGCAGGGCAGCGCTGCCGCCTAGATTTAGAAAGTACAGATCGGTGAACAGCGTTTCAACCCCGTCCACCAGCCACGATTGGTCTTCGCTAAAGCGCAGGAGATCGGCTCGATAGACCGAGTTACCATCGCTCAGCTCAATCAGGTCCGGGGGGACTGCCTCGGCGGCCACCGCAAGCCTTGGCGCCAGCGCCAGCACCACCGTCAAGCCAAGGGTAGATGAGATAGCAGCAGACCAGTGTTTCATTGCGGTGGGATGGGGCAAGAAAATATCTCAGCGAGGTTGGCTGCCAGACTAGGGTTAGCTCGACAGGAAAAGATAGCTGCGATCGCAAACGATCATTTCCTCCTAAACTAGCCGCGCAACCCTGGTTCTGAAATCTGATCTCTACGGGGATTTACGGAATCCTTAAGCAAACTTTACCGATCATAGCGGCGCGCTGCTGCTCTTAAGGGACCGAATACCAAGTTTCCACGGGTGACGATTGCCCTGAATCGGCAAAAACTGCGGCATTCTAAGACCGCCGCTGAGGCAGTAATGTAGACCCAGGGATAGTCTCTGGTGTTCCTAAGGCACTCCCAGCTAGTCTGCTTATTGGTGTGTTCACTCACTGGTTACCTATGGTCGATCGTCCCCTTACTCCCGATAACCGCCAGGCGGTGCAGCGGGTGTTGTTAATCACCCTGGCTCTAAACCTAGCGGTGGTAGCGCTCAAGGCCGCCGTGGGGTGGCTGACCGGATCGCTGAGCCTGCTGGCCGATGCGCTGCACAGCGTGACCGACAGCGCCAACAACGTGCTGGGCTTGGCCACCAATCGCCTGGCCGATCCCCAGCCCGATCGCGACCATCCCTACGGCCACCAAAAGTTTGAGGCCATTGGCGCTCTGGGCATTGCCGCTTTTTTGGGCATTGCCTGCTTTGAAATTTTCAAAAGCGCCATCGAGCGCCTGGTCACGGGGGGTAAGCCAGTGACCATGGGCGCCACAGCCCTCTGGATCATGCTGGCTGTGCTGGGCATCAATATCTTTGTGGCCTTTTACGAGCGGCGGGTCGGCCTGGCCCTGAACAGCAAAATTCTGGTCGCCGATGCCCGCCACACCATGAGCGATATCTGGGTCACCATTGTGGTACTGGCCGGGCTAATTGGGGTTTGGCGGGGGTTAAACTGGCTGGATGTTGCCCTGGCCTTTCCGGTGGCGCTGCTGGTCTTTACCAGCGGATGGACGGTGCTGCGGGAAAATCTGCCCTGGCTGGTGGACGAAATGGCGATCGCGCCGGAAGCCATCCACGCCCAGGTAATGCAGGTGCCCGGCGTGGTCAACTGCCACAACATCGCCTCCCGAGGGCTGCTGGGGCGACAGGTGTTTATCGACATGCACCTGGTGGTCAAACCCACCGATATCCGCGCTGCCCATGTGGTGACTGAAGCCGTGGAAGATCGCCTTGAAAACCTCTACGGCCCGGCTCGAATCACGATTCACATCGAGCCCCAGGAGTATACAGAACAAGAGATTACCTACTGAGTAAATAGGTCCGATTATCTATACCGCAGGCTCTACCGAGACTTGGGCCACTGGCGTAGGGTTCCGGCGAGTCAGCAGCCGGTAGACCGAGGGAATGTAGTAGAGGGCCAGCAGGGTGGCACCGCCGAGGCCGCCTGCGATCGCGATCGCCAGCGGCGGCCAAAACCCGGTCGGATCGAGCATGAGCGGGACAAAGCCAACAATGGTTGTCACCGTGGTGGCGATCACGTGGCGGGTGGCGTGAAAAACGACATCTTCTACCGCCTGGGGCTGGCCCAGGCGAGCCTCCGGATGCTCCCTCAATGCCGCCAGCACCACAATTGAGTCGTTGATGGCCAGACCAATCAGCCCCAGGGTGCCGAGAATGGCGGTAAAGCCAAAGATGGAGCCAAACAGCTTCAGCGCCAGGGCGGCCAGACCCACCGAGAGAATTGCCACTGTGCCAATCAGCGTCGCCAGGCCAAAGGAGTTGAACGACAGCACCAGGGTGGCGGTCATCAAAATCATCAGCACTCCGACGGTGGAGAGCAGGTTGCCGACGGCGGTGCCACGGGCGTCGGCCTCGCCGCCGTACTCGATGCGGTAGCCGGGGGGCAGTTCAAAGTTCTGTGCTGCCAAGCGTTTTTGGAAGGTAGCGAGAACAGTGCTGGGCAGCGACCCGGCGGTGATAAACGCCTGCACGGTGTTGATCCGCTGGCCATCGCGGCGGCTGATGGTGGCGGTGTCGGGCACCAGGGCCATAGAGGCGATCGCATCTAAGGGCATGTTCCCCTGGGCGGTGACCATCTCCAGCGAGGCGATCGCCCCCAGATCCCCCTGCTGCGGCTCGGGCACCCGCACCCGCACCGGAATGTCGTGGGTGCCATCCAGCACGGAGCCGCCCGTGCGCCCGTCGAGGGCGGCGTTGAGCTGGCCTGCGATCGCCTGGTTGTCCAGCTCCAGCTGGCGGGCCTGGGCGTCGTCGACGGTCAGGGCCAGCTTGGGCAGCGCCTCGCTCAGGGTGGCGCGGGTGTGGATTACATTGGGCACCTGGGCCAGCTCGGCGCGGAGGCGATCGCCCAATTCCCGAAGGCCCGTCATGTCCGACCCGTAGACCCGCAGCTCGATGGGCGCATCGAAGGGCGGCCCTTGCTCCAGCTGCTTCACCAGCACCTGGGCCTGGGGAAAGGCCGCATCCATCTCCCTTTGCAGGGTTTGAATGGTTTCGCGAATGTGGTGGGTGCTGGCCAGTTGCACAATTCCCTGGGCGTAGTTCTGGGCGTTGCGGCGGTTGTCGAGCACGTTGTAGAAAAAGGGCGGCGCGGTGCGGCCCATAAACCAGTGCACATCCTCAATTTCAGAATGCTTCAGGGCCAGATCCCGCGCCTGCTGCACCTGGGCCTGGGTGGCATCCAGCGAAGCCTGGGTGGGCAGCTCAAATTCGATCTGAAACTGGTTGCGGTTGGTAGGCGGAAAGAACTGCTGGGGTAGGGTGACAAACACCGCAAAGCCCACCACCGGCAGAATCAGCGACAGCCCCACCCCGACCCAGGGGCGACGAAGCACCGCCCGCAGCGTCCACCGATAACCGCTGGCCAACCCTTCGTTAGCAAAGCCATATTGCAACCAGTGCCACCGCACAGGCAGCGGATTCCACTGGTGCAGCCGCCCCACCAGCGCCACAATCACCGTCAGCGACAGGGCCAGCGAGCTGAGCAGAGCCAAAATCACCGTCAGCCCAATGGCGCCGATGAATTCCCCTGTACTGCCGGGCGAGGTGGCAATGGGAATGAAGGCCAGCACCGTGGTCAGAGTCGAGGCCAGCAGCGGCACCAGCAGGTGGCGCACCGTCTGCGAAACGGCCTCCCCCGGCGGCAATCCCTGGCGCAGCCGCCCCTGTACCTCATCCACCGCGATGATGGCGTTGTCGATCAGCAGCCCCAGGGCGATGATAATGCCCGTCACCGACATCTGATGCAGGGGCACCCCGAGGATTTTCATGGTGCCAAACACGGTCAGGGTGGTAAGCGGCAGCGACAGGCCCACCAGCAGCGCCGATTTCCAACCCAAGAGCAGCAGCGATACGCCGATCACCAGGGCCGACCCCAAAATCAGGTTGCCAATCACGCCGTTGAGCCGCTGCTGCACGTACTGGCTCTGGTCGAGCACGACGTGGAGATCCAGTTCTTGGGGCAGTTCCCGGCGAAAGTCGGCGAGCACCTGGCGAGCCTGAACAGCCCACAGATCCACCCGTTCGGCGGATTCGACCTTGGCCGAGAGGGCGATCGCCGGATGCCCATTCACCAGCGCCAGATCCGTCGGCGGGTCCTGCACCCCCTGCGTCACCGTGGCCACATCCCCCAGCCGCGCCACCTGGCCATCCTCACCCGCCTGAATCGGAATGGCGCGAATCTGCTCCAGGGAGCTGAGGCTGCTGTCGACTTCGAGCAGGTATTCGCTGCTGGCGCTGCGGTACTCCCCCGCCGACACCTTGGCATCGCTGGTGGCCACCTGCTGGGCGAGTGCCTGGGCCGACAGCCCCAGCCGCGACAGCTCCGCCGCTGCAATATTGACCCGAATTTCCTCGTCCGGCTCGCCAAATACATCCACCGTATCCGTCCCGGGAATGGCCCGCAGCCGATCCTCTAGGGCCTCCGCCAGGCGACCCAGAATTGCGTAGTTGGGCGCATCGTCCCGCAGCCAGGTGAGGCCCACAATCAGGGCGCTGGCCTTGGTGGAGCTGTCGGCGTACTCCGGCACCGAGGCAGCGGCGGGCAGGTCGGGCACGGCGTCATCCACCTTGCTGCGTACCTTGGCCCAGACCGGGTCTACGTCGGCGATCGCCTCCTTGAGTTCCACCATAACCACCGAAATCCCCGAGCTGGAAGTGGATTGCAGCGATTTAATCTCCTCCAGCTCAAACAGGCGATCCTCAATTTTCTCGGTCACCAGGGTCTCCACCCGCTCAGGGGTAGCCCCCGGTAAAAAGGTGGTGATGCGGGCGAAGCGCTGGGTGATCTCGGGGTCCTCCAGGCGCGGCAGGGTGAGGAAGGCGGAGAGACCCCAGACGACGATGAGCACCAGGGTGAGGAGGAGGAGCTGGCGGTTGCGGTAGAAGGGGTTCATGGGAAGAGGGGGAGTGGGGGAGTGATGGGGTGGGGGAGGTGGGGGAGGTAGAGGAGATGGGGGAGGAACTGTAGCGTGGGTTAGGCCGTAATCAAACTATTTCGGAGATAAGCGAACCGGGCACTGGCCGTAACCCACAGACGAGCATTTCGCGGCATAGAACTAGAAGAATTGAGAACTGTAGCTTGGGTTAGGCCACAACCAAACCATTTCGGAGATAGGCGAACTGGGCACTGGCCGTAACCCACAGACGAGCGTTTCGCGGCATGGAACTAGAAGAATTGAGCCGCCGATCCAAAATCCAAAATCGCCAATCTAAAATCACCAATGGCCGTAACCCAAAAGAGAGCATTTTGCTGACTAAGAAAGCTTTCAGGGAGGCGTTAGATGCCGAGTCTGGCGCGGGTTTGGGCACCGACGATGCCATCGGCGACCAGGCCTCGGCTGGCCTGGAACTGGCGCACGGCGCGATCGGTGGTGGGGCCAAATACACCGTCGACGGCGATCGCCTGACCGGCGCGGGCGATCGCCTGTTGCAGCACCAGCACATCGGGGCCAGTCAGGTAGGGATTGGTTAGCCGCAGCAGTCGATAGGCGGGAGGCTGTTTTTGCAGCGCGATCCAGGTCATGGGGCCGACAATACAGTCGGGCAGCAGCCCCTGCGATCGCTGAAAGGCTTCCACTGCCTGCTGGGTGGCCGGGCCAAATATTCCATCCGGCGAAATCTTGGCTCCCCAGCGCACCAGATCTCTCTGGAGCTGCTGCACGTCCGTACCGCTGGTGTAAGGGTTAGTCAAAGTCAGCAGCCGCGATCCTGGGTTGACGATGGGCAGGCTGCTGGCTGCACCATCGCCTGCCAAACCATCGCCAGTCAAAATGACAGGCCGATTGGCCAGATACTCCTGGGCTTCTTGGCTGAGGTTGGGGTTGCTGCTGGGGGTGCGTCCGCTGGTTAAGTATTTTTGGGCGGCGGCACTGAGGTCAACCCCCGGCGTGCCCGCCAGAAACAGGCTGGCCTCAGACAGGCGGCGGCGCAGCAGTCCTTCTTCGACGTTGGTGCCGGGGTTGCGGTACATGATCAGCGCCGCCTCAAGGTTTTGCCACTCCTGGTTGCGCAGCACCCGCGAGAGGGTTTCAAACCCGCTGGCCTCGTAGAAATTAGCGCCCAGGTTGTAGGCAAAGCTCAGAATCGCCCCCTGCTGCCGATCGTTCAGGCTGCTCCAAACCGGGATGCGCTGCTGAGGCGGCAGATATCGGTTGCGGATCTGCTCTAGCAGTAGGTCATCGGCCTCTTCACGGGTAATGCGATCGCCCAGCTTAAAGGGCTGACCCGTTTTATCGCGGGTAGCGCCCCAGCCAATGGTGATTGGCTCAGCGCCGGTCTTGGGGTCTGGGTAGGCTTCTAGCCTCAGGCCCTCAAAGGTTTTGATCAGGTCTAGACCCGGCATTGGTATCTCAGCCATAGCGATCCCCTTGCATACGTGGTTTGAACTCACCGCAAGTGTATCTACTCTTGGCGATGGCCTTCTGCCGTTCAGAGGGAGGATGGTAAGCACGGCAATTCCTACAGGTAGTTGGCTTGGCGGTACCAGGCGACCATATCGGCCAGGGTTGTGTCTATGGGGCGAAACTCGGCCCCCAATTCTCGCTGGGCTTTGGCCGAGTCGTAGGCCAGATCGGCCAGCATAATTTTCACGCCTTCTATGGGAATGGCGGGCTCGCCCCCCGTGAAGCGGGCCACGGCGGTGGCCAAAAGGGCCAGCAGGCGCATCATAAAGCCAGGTATTTTTTGCCGGGGGCTGGGCACGCCGCTGACGGTTTCCAGACGGTGCATCAGGTCGGCCATGGAAAAGTAGGGTCCACCGACGATGTAGCGATCGCCCGATTTGCCCCGTTCCACCGCATTCACCATCGCGGCGGCCACATCCCGCGCGTCCACCGTGGGCATGCCCCCCGCCAGCCGGGCCGGAATTTTGCGGTTCAAAAAGTCGAGTACAAACTGGCCAAATTCGGTGGGAGCAGCATCCTGGGGGCCGAGCATGGCACCGGGGCAGATCAGCACCACGGGCAGAGTAGAGCGCTGGAGGAAGGTAGCCACCGCATCTTCGGCTATCAGCTTGCTTTTGAAGTAGAGGTTGCTGTAGGAAACCGGAGCGGGCGGCGAGGCTTCGCTGCCGGGGGAGCCGTCGGGGTTGCGGCCAATGCAGCCCGAGGAGCTGACGTAGATCGCCTTGCGCACCCCGGCTTTCTCCGCCGCTTCCAGCAGTTCGATGGTGGCGTCGATGTTGAGGCGCTTGAGCCTGGGCCAGTGGTCGCCCAGCCCGTAGGATTCGCGAAAGTAGGCGGCGGTGTGAAACAGCACGTCGCACCCCTGTAGCTCGGGGGCAAAGGCTGGAATAGCCTGCAAATCGCCCTGGATAAACTGCACCTGGGGCACGTCGCCCAGCAGGTGCTTGGCCTTATCCACCGAGCGCACCAGGGCCTTGACGCTGTAGCCCCGATCGACCAGTTCGCGCACCAGGTTGCTGCCGAGCAGCCCGGTGCTGCCAGTTACAAAGGCCTGCATAGTAAAAATTCCTTTTGGTTAGAGGACGCTGACGGTTTGACCGGGCACCACTCGATGGGTGCCCGAGGTGATGACGCGATCGCCGGACTGCACCAGCCCATTCACCAGCACGCGATCGCCCTCTGTGTAGACAATTTCCACCGGCTGGCGGGCCACCTTAGCCTGGGCAGAATCTTCGTTGTGGTCGGCCACGTACACCGACCACAACCCCTGCTCTCCCTGCACCAGGGCGGTGGCGGGCAGCCAGAACCCGGCGGTGGGCAGAGTTTCCTTCAGCACCAGCCGAGCGGTTTGGCCCAGAGTGATGTCCTCCGGCGTATCCAGACCCAGCACGGCGGTGACGGTGCGGCTACTCGACTCCAGCTCCGGCAGCAGCGCGGTGACGGTGGCGGGATAGGTGCGATCGCCTACTGCTACCGTCACCGCGCTGCCCAGGGAGACGCCCTGGGCCACATCGGCGGGCAGGCCGATGTGGGCCTCGGTTTTGCCCCCCTCAGTCAGTTGCAGCACGGTCTGGCCGCCGCTGACCACCATGCCTTCGTCGACGGGGCGATCGCTAATGCGTCCGGCGAAAGGGGCCTTAATCACCGCCTTCGACAGCTCCACATCCACCGCCTGAATGCTGGCCTCTAGCTGGCGCACGCAGGCCACCTGGGCGGCGATCTGCTCCGGGCGAGTCCCGGCCAGCAGCTCATCCAGCTCGCTCTGGGCCTGGGCCAGGCGGCTCTCTAGAGCACCAGCCCCAAAGGTTTGCTGGTCGAGTTCTTCGCGGGAAATGGCGCCGCGCTGGTAGAGGTCGGTGCGGCGATCGCGCTGGGTCTGGGCCAGAGCGAGCTGCTGTTCTAAATCGCCCACCGCCGCCTGGGCTGCCGCGATCGACTGCTGGCGGGGGCCGTTTTGCAATTCATTCAGGGTGGCCACGGCCTGATCTTTCTGGGCGACGAGCTGCTGGCGCTGGGTGGTAAGGCTGCGGGTATCCAGGCGGGCCAGGGGTTGTCCGGCAGAGACGCGATCGCCCTCGTCCACCAGCAGCGCCACCACCGTCCCTCCCTGCTCAAACCCCAGGGCGCTGCGGCGCTGGGCCACAATCTCCCCCGCGTACTGCCGCTCCACCTGGTAGGACTCTACCGGCGTCAGCGAAACCACCTCAACGGGCAGTGGGAGATCAGCAGCAGGCGTTTCCGCCAGCTGGCCGAGCTGCCGCAGGCCCACCCCCACCGCCAGCGGCACCGTGACTAGGGGCAATAGCCACCAGCGCCGCAGCCGCAGCCGCCACCGCCTGGGCTTTGGGACATTGTTACCAGGGTTGGCCACGGGGTCAGCTGGGCGAGGCTGCGCGGAAACTAAATCGGTGGAGGTCAAATCGAGCGGAGCGGGAGCGTCGGTCATGACGGCACCTTGGCGAGAAGAACGGGCGATCGGCTAATCCGACCAGAGGGCTGACCCAAAAGCGGTGATAAGTCTGCCTTAAACAACAAAATGCTATACAACCAATGGGTATTCAACAAGTCGGTATTCAAATTGTTGTGTACCTTGACCAAAAGGTATACTCAAATTGTTGAGTATGTCAATGGGCAAGAGAACCTATGGCCCTGTCCCACACAATTTTGGCGGTGTTGTCCCGCGAGTCTCTGAGCGGCTACGACATCAGCAAGCGCTTTGAAGAGAGCGTCAGCTGCTACTGGCAGGCCAGCCAGCAGCAGATTTACCGTGAGCTGGGCAAAATGGAGTCCCAGGGCTGGGTCACCCACGAAACCGTGCTCCAGGCGGGCAAGCCCGACAAAAAGATTTACAGCATTACCGATGTGGGCCATGGCGAACTGGCCCGCTGGTTCGTCGAACCCACCGAGCCCACCCCCATCCGCGAAGATCTGCTGGTCAAGGTGTTGGCCGCCCCCTTTGTCTCGATAGATTCGCTGCGGCAAGAGCTACAGCGCCGCCGTCAGCTACACCTCGAAAAGCTGATCGACTATCAGGCCATGGCAGCGGCCTACCAGGCCATGCCCCACCCGCCCAAAACCGAGCGCTTTCGCTACCTCACCCTGCGCCGGGGCCTGCGCTACGAACAAGACTGGATTGACTGGTGCGACGAGGTACTGGATTTCTTAAAGCAAGACAGCCCTGAGTAACGGCAAGAAGAACGGTGCCAGATTCAGTCGGTACGACGATGGGGGCTGTTTATACTGAAATTTTGGGCCTATCAGCGCCTAATTGGGTGTGATAGCAAATCCGAACCCCATATCCCTGCTTCCATAGGGGCCAACTTGTAGGGGCGTTGGCGTAGCCAAGCCAGCGACTTTATGGCTTTCGTCCTGGGGAATCGGGGGTAACTAGACAGGATTTGGTATGGGGCTGCTGATTAATAACCTGCTGTAGTCGCAGCCTGCGCTGGGCATCAAGCCAAAGCGCGACTTTTCTGGTTAAATCATTCCATCCAAAGAGAGGTTTCCCATGAGCATCATCGGCCAGGTCGAAAGCCTCTGGCGATATCCGGTCAAAAGTATGCGCGGCCAAGAGCTAGACGAAGCATTTATGGGCTATGCGGGCATCTACGGCGATCGCCTCTTTGCCTTCAAGAATGCGGCGGCCCCCAAAGGGTTTCCCTACCTAACCGGGCGTGAGCAGCAGGAAATGCTGCGCTACCAGCCCCGCTTTCGAAATGCTGACAAGGCCGCAAAGCCCCCTAATCTGGCGGAGGCCGAGGCGATCGGGCCTGGCATTACGTCGCTCTATGCCGCTCCTTCGGAGTTAATGGCCGATGTTGAGACACCCTCCGGGGAGGTTTTGGCCATAGACGACGAGGCGCTGATTCGCATGCTCACAGAAGGCGTGGGCGGGGAGCCGACCCTGACGCTGTTGCAGTCAGAGCGGGCCATGACAGACTGCCGCCCGGTGTCGCTATTTTCGGTTCAAACCGCTCAGCAGCTCGGACGAGAACTGGGCATCACGCTGGACAAACGACGTTTTCGAGCCAATATCTATTTAGACCTCAGCGGTGCAGACGGGTTCGGGGAGGATGCCTTTGTGGGGCGATCGCTGCGGATTGGCCAGAAAGCGGTCGTCTCAGTTCTGGAGCGAGATCCGCGATGCAAAATGATCACCCTCGATCCCGATACGGGGAAATCGAGCATGGAAATTCTGCGCAAGGTCTCCCAGGCCCACAGCGGCAAGGCGGGAGTCTACGGCGCCGTGCTTGTCGAAGGTACAATTCGCAACGGCGATACAGTTGAACTGATGGACTAGCCTAACCGGGTTCGCTAGGGCCAAATCGTGCCTGTGGGGCGGCAGTGGCTAAATACCTCGTGCCAGTTGACCACTGCACCAATCACCGCGATCGCCGGTGCTTCAAACCCGGTTTCGGCCACTTGGGCCACAATCGTCGCCAGGGTGCCAATCAGCGTTTTCTGCTGGGGGTAAGTGCCCCAGCGAATCAGCGCCACGGGGGTGTCGGCGCTGAGATCGGCGGCTAGCAGTTCAGATGTAATCGTGCCCAAGTTGTGGATCCCCATGTACACCACAATCGTTTCAGACCCCTGAGCCAGGGCGCGCCAGTTAACCTTCGGACGATACTTCCCGGCTGACTCATGGCCCGTGACAAACGTCACCGATGAACTCTGACTGCGGTGGGTGATCGGAATACCGGCATAGGCGGGCACCGCCACCCCAGCAGTAATGCCCGGCACCACCTCGACCTCAATACCGGCCTCGACCAGGGCCGCCATCTCTTCGCCGCCCCGGCCAAACACAAACGGGTCCCCCCCCTTGAGGCGCACCACCACCGCATTGCCCCGAGCCTGATCGACAATCAGCTGATTGATATCGTCCTGGGCCAGGGAGTGGCGGCCCCGGCGTTTGCCCGCGTTGATGACCGTAGCATGGGGGTTGACCATAGCCAGAATGGGAGCGCTGACCAGGGCATCGTGAATCACGACGTCGGCACATTCCAGCAACCCTTTGCCCCGCAGAGTAAATAGGCCCGGATCCCCCGGACCAGCACCAACCAGGTACACCTTGCCGTAGGGTTGACCTTCATCAGGCCGAGAAGCTGTTGACACCATAAGCGTTATCAAAATTCAGACTGTGAAAGCAAACGAAACGGGCGGCAATTCAGCTGTTTCCGAGCGTAAAATACCCGGCGCTGGTCAGCCTGAGGGGCGCACTCAAGGGGCTAGACCTGGCCAGTTCTCGGCCTAAGACACCATCGACGAAGAGCGCACCCCGTGGCGAAACGCTACTCGCGGCATCGCGGCCGGAGCTGGTTGAGTCTTGAGCGGTCCTCCTCCAAGGGCGAGGTCAACGATCAGGCGAGCAAGCTCCGGCGACGGGCCAAGGGGCGGCAGCAGGTGAAATCCCATTTGTGGAAAGCGTTCGGCTAGCTCCTCGGTAAGCCGAGTAATGGCATCGGTAGTGCTACCCGTAAACAAAAAGTAAGGTAGCACAGCGACTCGCTGCACCCCCATTTGCATATGATGAATCACCTGAGACTCTAGGCTGGGAGGTACTGTCCAAAAAGCAGCAGTGCCTCCCAGCGCCTGAGCCAGCTTAGCAATCGAGTCGTTGCTCCCCGATCGCCGGCTTCCGTGGGCAAGCAAAATCAGGGTTTCAGCGGTGGTAGCGCAAAGCCTGCGGTGCAGTAAATCCCCGATGTCGGGGTGGCTGCCCAGGTGCGGGCAGATATCTAAGGGCAGGCCCGGCAGTGCCTGTTGCGCCTGCTCTACCTCGGCCGGAATGTCGCTCATGACATGGACCCCGGCCAGCAAAAACAGCGGCACCAGGCGAATCCGATCGACCCCTGCCGCCTGGGCGCGGCGGCTAAAATCAACGATCTGCCTGTGCAGGGGTAAACCCTCTGCCTCCAGACAGGCGGTACCAACTAAGGGGCCATTGATTGGCTCAGGCGGCAATACCCTGGCCCGGTAAATACCAGACTGCTCTAAGCAAGAGTCGTCCTGGCTAATGCCCAGCCAGTCGGGGGGCAGGCCATGGCGCAGAGGTGATGCGAACGACTGCACTGGAGCTAGACGGGTTGAGCCAGGGCGTTTGCCATCGCTATGCTCCTTGAGTCGAGCCCTGGTTCCCCGCAGTCCGGCCTCCTGCGATCGCACAAAGTTAGCCAATCGCTCCATGGCTTGCCCAGGGCGGGGGTCGCGGCTACCGTGGGATATCAATAGATACGCTGTCGATGCAGATGCAGACACAGGCAAACCCAAACTCGTTAGACAACAGCAGCTAACCACCCCACACCAGCAACCTTACCCATCCCCAGGCTCTTACTTGCTAAGGGATGAACCCCACCACCGTTCCACCAACGGGTGAGTGTTTCATTATAAAGATCTAGCTCGGTGCGTCCGGTATCGTATCCATCAAAAGACGGCTCAGTTAAGCGGTCTGCCTGCTCTTTAAGCTTTTTGGGTACCCGATTCTGAGGGGCAATGTGATAAGATATTGCCCTATCTGCGGGTGTAGTTTAGTGGTAAAACCTTAGCCTTCCAAGCTAATGATGGGGGTTCGATTCCCCCCACCCGCTTAGGACAGTCGTAGTCATCTCTGCAAAAACGGAGTCGGCGCATTGGCTACGGCTATAGCACCGCCATTGCCCCCCTGCTCCCCTGCCCTCCCGCTGCCATCCTCCCCCACTCCCCTACACAACACCACCTCAGAGAGACGAAACTACCCCTGCTCGCCGCCGCGCTGGAACCACCAGAACCGCTGCCACCAGTCGGCGGGCTCGTCCTTGGGGCCGTCGTGCTCGGTGGGTCTGTCGCTGGGGCCGTCGACCACCAGGCTGCCCACGTAGTCGGCATCGGCGTAGACGCGATCGATCTGCTGGCGAATTTCGGCCATGTCGGCTTCCGACACCACGCCGTTGCTGGTGGCCTTATAAAACTGCACCGTCACCCGAATTGGGTAGTCGGGGTCGCGCTCGATCGCCATGCCGTCGATTTCGGTAAAGGGGCCTTCCACCGCGCCGTGGCCAATCACTGCTGCCTCCACATCGCTGGGGGCGCGGCTGGCCTGCGGGGCCGCCGGGGCTATACCCGCTGCCTCATCCATCATTGACCCGTTTTGTCGCACATTGCGCTGCTTCAGCGGCACCTGAATCAGCAGCACCAGGTTTAGCCCGTCGCTGTTTTCCTCAACGCTGGGGCGATCGGGGTTCTCGGTCTGGGCGGTTTGAAAGTCGCTCAGGCGCTGGCCGGTGAGGCTGGCCCGCTCGCCATTTTTGTTGAAGAACAACCGCTGGCCCCAGGTTTGCCCCGCTTCAAAACCGTCGCGCTGGTTGTCGATGATGGTGACGCTGGTGCCCTCGCGGGTGGCTAGCAGCGTCAGCACCGCCGGGTCGCCGGGGCGCGACTGATAGTTGAACAGCACCGGGTTAAAGGTGGCCAACCCCTGCTGGGGAATAGGCAAAAAGCAGGCCTGGGCGCTGACCAAAACATGGCTGTCGCGGCGGGGGGCCAGCAGGGATTGCCGCTGACCGGCCCAGGAGTCAGGGTTGTGCAGGTAGCCGCGCAGATTGCCCAGAACCTCGTCGAGGGGCACCCGCCGCAGGTCTTCGCCCGCCTCGTTGCCCACCAGCACGAAGAAATCTTCCAGGGGAATGTCGGCGCTGAGGTCCGCAAAGTTGGGATGGCGAATCACCGGCATCAGGTGAAGCTGGTAGTCGCCGCTGTCGGGGTTCTGCTGCTGCACCTGAATGGTCATGTCGCTGATGTTGGGGCCTACCGACGAGCCGTAAAAGCGCCCGGTGTCTTCCCAGGTGAGGTTGAGCACGTTGAGATCGAGCGATTCGGCCAGCTGGCGGGCGACGGGGTCAGACACCATCGCCTGGGTGCGCTCAATTACCTGAAGGTAGCGGTTGTAGTTCTGGCGCTGCACGATGGGTGGCATTGGCGATCGCTCCGGCTCTGAAGATTGGGCGGCAGCATCAGGGGCACCGACCCCCAGCCCAGGGCCAATTTGCCCCAGGGCGATGCCGCCGCCCAGGGCGATGGGCAAAGCACTGCTAGCGGCGACTGCGCCCAGGGGTAACCAACGGCTCAGGTTGCGGATCATGTTCAGGCTCCTCTCAGTTCTATGGCCCTAACTTACGCAGCCTGAGCGGGTTTACCCGGTCGGTTACTAAAACTGAAACTCCCAGTCTGCTAAAACTGGTCGATTACCGTGACGCCTACCCCCCCAAAGTTGCTCATATTCGGAAGCTCAATCAAGGAATCTTCAAGACTGATGGTTCTGCCGATGAGTCTCTTTGGCTGCAACTGACCGGCCTTGATCATTTCAAGAAGTTGGGGATACCTGTGAGCTTGTATCCCGTGAGAGCCCAGTATCTCCAATTCATTCGCGATCACCTTATCCATTGGCAACAAGGGGCTACGGTCGTTGCCTACCATTAACCCAACCTGGATATGCTTGCCGCGTTTTCGCAATCCGAGAATTGAGTTCGTACATGTCACAGCACTGCCCAGCGCATCAATCGACACATGGGCGCCGCCGCCCGTAATGCTGCAAACGCATTCGGCCACAGAATCCACTTGAGTCGCGTTTACCACCGCATCAGCGCCGATGCTCCTGGCAAAGTTCAGTTTTGCGTCATCAATGTCAATCGCCACCACCTGTGCGCCCAAGGCGTCAGCGATCATGATGGCGGAAAGCCCAACCCCACCACATCCATGTACTGCAACCCATTGCCCAGCCGAAACGTTTCCCTGGTCGACCACCGCTCGGAAAGACGTCACGAATCGGCACCCAAGGCTTGCGGCCGTGACATAATCAAGCTCCTCTGGCAAGCGAACGAGATTGACGTCCGCGTAGTCAATGGCCACGTATTCCGCAAACGATCCCCAATGGGTAAACCCTGGCTGAAACTGGTGGTCACAAACCTGATGATTGCCAGAAGCGCATTGGGGGCAAACTCCGCACCCGCAAACAAAAGGCAGAGTGACCTGTTCTCCGGGTTTCCACTTCATGACCTCTGGGCCAACCGATTCAACTACTCCAGCCAGTTCGTGTCCGGGAATATGGGGAAGGCGAATGTCTGGATCATGCCCCATCCAGCCGTGCCAATCGCTTCGGCATAGCCCAGTAGCTTCTACTCGGATGACCACGCCACTGGGTGGAGGTGTCGGATCTGGCAAATTCTCAATGGCGAGAGGTTTACCAAATGCGCGATACATTGCGGCTTTCATGGGCGCCTCCGGAAAACGAGAATGTTAGTTACATTTAACACAGGCATTCTTGAAGGTTACTGAAAATTCTTCAGGACTGAGGGGGCGATCGCATGTGACAGCAATCACAATCTGCCCAACTTTTGACGATTTCCGGAATTGGGCCAACTTCCGATGAACATACCCATAGACCTCTATCGGTATCGGTGGGTCTGAGGCATTCTAAGGATGGCAATAGCCGCTCTAGACCAGCCTCTTTATAGCGAACTCCCTATATCTAAACCGCCCCCGGTGCCTCGTGTACTGGGGGTTATTTAATGAAAGGCCTCACTGGTCATTGCTTCTTATATTGTTTTTCCTGGTCAGTGATATTTAGGGAAGCAGGGGAGCGGGGAAGCAAAAGCTGTAGGCACAATTTCAATAAATGGTATTAAACGTTGCCTCTAGTTTTCAAAACATTGCTTAGTCCCCGAAGGCTGGGCTATGTTCCCTATTTCGGATCATTTTGCTCCCCAGTTCCCTTAGCCCCCCAGCTCCCTGGCTATTGCAACAATCAGCCAACTTGTGCCGTAGTCTCCTAGGGTGAGTTTTCTAAAATGCTGAGATCGGGGGAGTCAACTTCGATCTCGGCGGTATAGCAGGTCCAGTCCGATCGCGACAGGGTTTTGCCGCAGACCGCAGGCTGGCGATTGCCCCCACAAGCCACATAGTTAAATACCAGCAGCGGCATCCCCAGGGGCACTGCTAAGTATTCGCTCAGCTCGTAGGTGGCCGGAATACTTTCCAGGCTCACCTTGGCCGCCCGGAGGTGAATGCCGTTGCGCACCAGGGTGCTGTAGGTAAACCCCTGGCTCAGCGGCTCGGCCAGGGCTTGCCCCGTGGCTTCGGGATAGTAGGTGATGTCCAGCGCAATCGGGGTATCGTCGGCGTAGTAGATTTTCTCTTGCCAGTAGACCTGAGCGTCTTTGGCGGTCAGGGCCAGCTTGCGCTTTACCTCCGCTGGGGCCTGAATGCGCTGAAACCGCAGCGACTGGACCCGGCTGGTGTAGCCCTGCTGCTTCAGCGCCGCGTCGAAGTACAGCAGGGGGTTAGACATTGAGAAACTGATTTTGTGGGGATCGGTAACAAAAATCCCCTTGCCGCGCTGGGTGGTTACCAGCCCCTGCTGGGACAAACTGGCGATCGCCTTGCGAACGGTGGTGCGGCTGACGCCAAAGAGTTCGCCCAGGTCAAATTCGCTGGGCAAGCGCTCCCCTGGTTCGTACAAGCCCGCCTCAATTTTTTCCTTTAGCTTTTCTGAGATCACCATGTGCAGCGGCTGACTACTGGTGTCTTGCCCACTAGAAACCATAAAGACTGTCATTGGTTGCAGATCTCCGGCATCTTATCTAATTGGGGATGCGGGTGGCGAGACAACCCAGGATCTTGGTCTTGACAGCACAAACTCTTGGGTCGTCATCCCCGCCAGGTAACCCAGGGGGCAGGTTTGGCAACTACGCGGCCACCAGCTGAAACCGAGCTAGCTTAAACAGGCTGGTGTCGTGGGGCGTGCGATCGCCCAGGGCTAAATCGGCCAGCATTTTGCCCATCAGCGTCGTGAATTTGAAGCCGTGCCCCGAGAAGCCCGCGCCGATTACCACCTGGGGGTGATTGGGATGCTGGTCAACCACGAACTGCTTGTCGGGGGTGAGGGTGTAGAGGCAGCGGCGGGTCGACAGCAGCGGCCCAGCGGCATCGGGAATGTACTGGCGGGCAAAGTCGCGAATCCGCTCGGTCCAATCCTGGCTAGGCGTGTAGTCAACTTCGCTGGGGTCCTCCACGGTGTCCCAGCCGTAGAAGGTGGTGATTTTGAGGCCGATGCTGGGGTCTTCGTGGGGAATGCCGTAGGGCATTTCGCCGTAGGGGCCATTCATGTGGGCAAAGAACACCGGGAATTTGCCTGGCTCAAAGTCGGCGGGGGTGCCGGGCTGGTAGAAGCCCAGCTGACAGGGCATGATTTTTAGCGGCAGGTCGAGGCCCTGCTGAGCCAGCAGCCCCTTGGCCCAGCTGCCAACGGTGAGAACGATGCGATCGCAGCTATAGGTCTCGCCCTCGGTCACCACCTCAACGCCGTAGTCCGTGGGAGTCACCTTGAGCACCGGGGTTTGGTCAATTACCGTCGCGCCGCGCTCCTGGGCCAGACGGGTGTGGGCCAGCACGCAGCGGGAGGCCCGCAGCAGCCCGGTATCGGCGTGAAACAGTCCTTCCATGCCGTCGTCGAGGGCAAACTGAGGGTAGCGCCGGGCAATGTCGGCTTTATCCCAGTGCTCGTAGTCGAGACCAGCCTCATCCAGGCTGGCCTTCATCTGCTGGAACGTGTCGGTGGTCGGAAAGCCAAAGTCGAGGCCGCCGGTTTTGACGTACAGCGATTCTCCGGCCTCTTCCTGGAGGGCAAACCACAGGGGGTAGGCATCCCGCATCAGGTCCACGTAAATGGGGTTGTCGTAGGTGTAGCGAATGACGCGGGAATAGCCGTAGGAGCTGCCGTTCTGGTGATTTAGCTCAAACTGCTCCAGCAGCAGCACCTTTTTCCCTGCTTTTGACAAATAGTAGGCGGCGGCGCTGCCCACGCCTCCGGCTCCAATCACAATCACATCGAACTGCTGCGCCATAGTTGCAAGCTCCTGGCAAAAACCTGGTGAGAATGGTGAAAAACGAATTGGATTGCCCCGGCAGCGGCAAACGACGTTTGCCCCTACTGACTATCTGCGTAAGCCGGGGTAATTGAACTTAGATTTGCATGAGAGGCGGATTGAAACCTTCTGTCTCTCGTTACGAAGGTGGGATCCCCCCTGCCCCCCTTAAAAAGGGGGACTTTGAAAAAGGCTACATCCCCTTTCTAAGCTACTGCTTATAAACGAATACATCTTGGCTGTGTTGCCTGAGATCGATCCCCCCACCCCCCCTTAAAAAGGGGGGCAATGGCTCCCTTTTTGAGGAAAACTGCCCCCTTTTTTAAGGGGGGCTTTATTGAGAACCCTGGAAATGGCACATCTGGGGGGATCATGACGGGGATTTAGCCAAGCGCAGAGATGTATATAAGCAGTAGTCCTCTTAAGAGGGGCAGGGGAGACTCCGCTAGCGGGCGATCGCTCGTTCAGCGGCCTCGGCCTCGATCAGCTTGCGCTTCTCGTTGACCACGTCGTGTTCGTAGCTCAACCCTTTGTAGACGCTATAGCACATGATCAGCAGCACCACCGCGAAGGGCAGTCCCGTGGTAATTGAAGCGGTTTGCAGCGCCGACAGCCCGCCGCCCAGCAGCAGTGCCGCCGCCACCACGCCCTCCGTTACCGCCCAAAAGATGCGCTGGGGGACGGGGGACTCAAGCTTGCCGCCGGAGGTCAGGCTATCAACCACCAGCGAACCCGAGTCAGAGGAGGTGACAAAGAACACCACCACCAGCACAATGCCCACCAACGAGGTAATGCCCGTCAGCGGCAGCTGCTGAAGCATGACGAACAGCGCGGTCGCGACGTTATCCGCCACGGCACCGCTGATTACTCCGCTAAGCTCGCCCATTTCCATGTTGAGGGCCGTACCGCCAAACACCGACATCCACAAAAACGTCAGCATCGACGGCAGCACCAGCACGCCCAAAATAAACTCCCGCACGGTGCGCCCCCGGGAAACGCGAGCAATGAAAATGCCAACAAAGGGCGACCAGGAGATCCACCAGCCCCAGTAGAACACCGTCCAGCTGTTTTGCCAGTCTGTGCCCGAGAAGGTTTCGGTCCAGAAGCTCATCACCGGCAGAGAGGCAAAATAGAAGCCCAGATCTTCGACAAAGGAATTGACAATAAACAGCGTTGGCCCCACCAGCAGCACAAACCCCATAAATATAGCGGCCAAAATCATGTTTAGTTCGCTGAGGCGGCGCACGCCATTGCCCAAACCAGAGACCACCGAAGCGGTGGCAAAGCCCGTGATAATGGCAATCAGCCCCACCTGAATTGGGATGCTAATGCTCATTCCAAAGAGAAAGTTAAGCCCAGCATTGACCTGCTGCACCCCAAACCCCAGAGACGTGGCCAGGCCAAACAGCGTCGACGCCACGGCCAGAATGTCGATCACGTTTCCTGGCCAGCCGTAGATGCGTTCGCCCAACAGCGGGTAAAACACTGAGCGGATGGTCAGCGGCAGCCCCCAGTTAAAGGCAAAAAAGGCCAGGGAAAGACCGACCAGCGCATAGATGCCCCAGGCGTGCAGGCCCCAGTGAAAGAAGGTGATGGCCATGGCCTGCTGAGCGGCTTCGGCACTGTTGGGTTGAATGGCCTCCCCCAGCATGGCGGGCGGATCTTGAAAGTGATAGATGGGCTCGGCGACGCTCCAAAACATCAGACCAATCCCCATCCCGGCGCTGATTAGCATGGCCACCCAGGCGAAGGTGGGAAACTCTGGGCGGGCATCCGGCCCGCCCAGACGGACATTGCCCAGCTTGCTGATGGCGATGTAAATCGTAAAAATTAGGAAAAAGCTGACCGAGAGCACAAAAAACCAGCCCAGCGCTCCCGCAATAAAGGCCTGAATCTCGCCGAAAGCGGCCTCGGCAGGCTCTCGAAAAACAAGCGTAAACAGAACGAACAAGAAAATTAGGCCACCCGAGACTAAGAACACCTCGGGGTGAAAGTCAAAACCCCTGAGGGCGATGTTGCGATCGCCCGGACGGCGAAGGCTGTGGCGGGTCGGCGCATGGGCTGGCATCACAAATGGATGCTCCTCATGCCCGTTCCGGCCTGAATCTGGTGTAGTCATAGGAGTTATTTAGCTCTCAACACATCAACAATCAGCTGTAACGCCTTTGTCTAATGTCTTGCCCTTAGCGAGAAGCAGCCTCTCAACCCCGACGGCAGCACTATGGCTGAATTCAGCGATCGGGCATCATTATTTATCGGCTGATAATTATTGCTGTCTGCGACCACCTTTCAACAGAAGCAGAAGCCCCGTCAAGGTTTCTGACATCCTGCCACATTGCTGTGACAAGACGATTAGGCCCGTCTGGCAATGCTTTTGGGCATACAAAGGGAAAAACCAAACTGCCGATCGCCGAGCTGGCAGGCAAACCTTCGTAACCCAAAGTCTCGCCTACCACAGGCCAGCAGCAGCCAGAACTCAACTAGCTCTATCGACTAAACCATAGGGCTCTATTTGAAATAGAAATGTTGCTGACTATACAGTTGTTACTACAAGTTTTGAAATCGCAACATATTCTTCTGTAAAAAATTAGATAAAGAGGCTTAAGAGGCCTGCTTTCTCTAAAGCTTCTCTTGGAAATGACTGAGGCTTGAGGTTACCCTTTGCCTAAGAAACATCAAAGTCCCCTTACAAAAGAGCTGCGGATTGTCAAGCAGGAAACATTCTTAGGCTTTGACAGGCATTAACCTTAGTTCTAAGCTTGTAATTACAAGTTTAGAAAGCCTCGTTTTTGGTTTTGGCTCGACTCTTCTTTCTCAGGCTTCTTAAACCCGCCCAGTTCAGATCAAAGGCTGTGAACGTAACACTCCAACGCACCACTGTTGAGACAGACTATGACTCAAAATTCCGCCGTTAGCCCTTCCCGTGACCTGGCCCTAATGGAACCATGTGAAGGATCTCAGGCCGAACCCTCCTCTCCAGCCGCTTCGCTCATTCATTTAGATGGCTATCGGCAGCTGGGCCTGCCAGCGGCAGCCTATACCAGCGCCCGGTATCTCCAGCGGGAGCGAGAAACCCTGTTTAGTCAGTATTGGGTGTGCGTTGGCTTAGGGTCAGACGTTCCCAATCCGGGCGATGTGTACCCCACCGAGGTGGCGGGCATGCCGATCGCCCTGGTGCGCGATCGCGCTGGCACCCTGCGCGCCTTTCACAACATTTGCAGCCATCGGGGTCTGCAATTGGTCAACAAATCCTGCAACGTGCAGGGCAATCTGCGCTGCCCCTACCACTCCTGGGCCTACAAGCTCGACGGCAGCCTCAAGAGCACGCCCCACTTTGGCGGCTACTACAAAGACGCCTACGAGGGGTTCGATCGCGAGAGTAAAGGGCTGTCTGCCATTCGCTGCGATCGGTGGCTCGACCTGGTTTTCGTCAACCTATCTGGGGACGCGCCGCCGCTGGAGGAATACCTGGCCCCTGTGATCGATCGCTGGTCGACCTACGACCTCAGCCAGCTGCGCCGCGAACCCCGCGAAGTCAATTTGCAGTGTAAGGCCAACTGGAAGCTAGCGGTCGAAAACTTCTCCGAAAGCTACCACCTCAGCTGGGTACACCCTGCCCTCAACAGCTGCTCCCGTATGGAAGACCACTTTGGTTTTGATGTCGGCGATACCCATGTCGGGCAGGGCAGCTTGCTCTACAAGAGTGGGGTGGTCGAGGGGCGATCGCTGCCCACCTTCCCCAATATTGAAACCCACCACAAAGAAACCGTCGCCGAATACATCACCGTATTCCCCAACCTGATGCTGGGCGTGCATCCCGACTACTTTTTGGTGTTTGTCGCCAACCCCCTCAGCCCCGGCAAAACCCAGGAGCGCATGACCTTCTACTTCGTCGGCGATGAGGCCATGACTCCCGAAAACGAGGCCCTGCGCCACCTGCCGATTGATCTTTGGAAAGATACCAACGACGAAGACATCGACATGATCGAGCGCATGCAGGTGGGTCGCAAATCCCCCCGCTTCGACGGCGGCTGCTTTTCGCCAGAGCTGGAGCAGACGGTCTATCGCTTTCAGCAGATGGTGGCGAAGGCGGTGGAGGGGTAGAGGGGTGGATGGGTGGGCGGGTAGGCGGATGTCCTGGCAGCTCGAATCCTGCCCCCATTCATGTCCCTGCCTCTTTAACTCATCCACCTATCCACTCCCTTGGCGGGTTACGGCCATAGCTCAGAACCTCGAACGGTGGGTTAAGGCAACAACAAGTGTGATTGGTTCATCCCCGAGTTGACCTGCGGCCTAACCCACCCTACGGCAGACGACCCTCGATGCTTACATTCCCTAGCGGTGGGTTACGGCCATAGCCATTGCGATCGGTTCGTCCCAAAGGAACCTTTGGCCTAACCCACCCTACCGCGCTACCCCACCTTCCCCATCTCCCCTACCCCATCACTCCCCCACTCCCCCCCAACCGGAGACCCCCATGCAAACCAACGCCACTCTCGTCGTCATCGGTGCAGGCATCGTCGGCTGTAGCACCACCTACCACCTGGCCAAACTGGGCTGGAAGAATATTGTCGTGGTCGAGCAAGGCCCGCTGTTCGCCACGGGCGGTTCCACCTCCCACGCGCCGGGGCTGGTGTTTCAGACCAACTCGTCTAAGACCATGACCAAGCTGGCTCAATACACCGTCGAGCTATACAGCCAGCTCAGCACCGAGGAAGGCCCCGCTTTTTACCCCGTTGGCGGTGTGGAAGTGGCTTACACCGAAGAGCGCATGGCCGAGCTTCAGCGCAAGCTGGGCTGGGCCAAGTCTTGGGGAGTCGAAGGGGCCTGTCTGCTGACGCCCGACGAGATCAAGGCAAAAGTGCCCCTGGTTGATACGGCTAAGGTGCTGGGCGGTTATTTTGTGCCCACCGACGGCATTGCCAAGGCGCTGCGGGCGGCGGAAGCGATGGCTAATTATGCCAAGGAAGCCGGTGCCGCCGAATTCTTTGGCCACACGACGGTGATGGATATCGAAGTGGTCGATGGTCAGGTGCAGGCGATCGTTACCGACAAAGGCCGCATTGAAACTGACAAAGTGCTGGTCTGCGCAGGCATCTGGGGACCGCGCATCGGGCGCATGGTGGGCGAAGTTATTCCCCTCACCCCCGTGCAGCACCAGTATGTCAAAACTGCGCCAATTCCTGAGCTGGCGGGGATGACGGAGGAGGTCACCTATCCGATGGTGCGCCACCAGGACCATGCCATGTACTTCCGGCAGCACGACGACTGCTGGGGGATTGGCTCTTATCAGCACGAGCCGCTATTAGTAGACCCCGACAACATTCTGCCCTATGCCGAAGCGCCGATCATGCCCTCGGTTCGCCCCTTCACTGAAGAGCACTTTGGCCCCGCCTGGGAATCCACGAAAGAACTTTTTCCCGCGCTCGAAGGGGCAGAATTGACCTACAAAATCAACGGTATGTTCTCCTTCACGCCGGACAGCGGCTCGGTGGTGGGCGAGTCCAGTAAAGCCAAGGGCTTTTGGGTAGCAGAAGCGGTATGGGTCACCCACGGGGGCGGCGTCGGCAAAATTGTGTCAGAACTCATGACTACCGGGGTGCCGAGCCTCGACATTCACGAGATGGATATTCACCGCTTCTCGGAGGTGTGCAAGAGCGCTCCCTACATCACCCGTGCTGGAGCGCAGCAGTACGACGAGGTGTATGACATCATTCACCCATTGGATCAACAAACTCACTCGCGGGAGCTGCGGGTCAGCCCGTTTTACCCGCGTTTGCAAGAATTAGGAGCACAGTTTGTTTTTAGTGCCGGATGGGAGCGGCCCCAGTGGTTTAAGGCCAATACGGATCTCTTGGATCAGTACACCATTCCTCAGCGCCAGGGCTGGGAGGCAAAGAACTGGTCGCCGATTCAGGGGGCGGAGCATTTGGCTACGCGGGAAAAAGCGGCTCTCTACGACCTCACCCCCTTTGCCAAATTTGAGGTGACTGGCCCCGGCGTGGTGGCTTATTTGCAAAGCCTCTGCGCCAACGACATCGACAAGCCCGTCGGCAAAGTGATTTATACCGCCATGCTCGATGCCAACGGCGGCATCATGTGCGACCTGACGGTAAGTCGCCTGGGTGCTGAGAAATACTGGGTGGTGACGGGTGGCTCTGTCCACGGTCACGACCTGGCCTGGATGACGGCGCACTTGCCCGAGGATGGCTCTGTTCGCATTACCGATGTTTCGTCTAGCTACTGCTGTGTGGGCCTATGGGGGCCAAAAGCACCGGAGATTTTGCAGGCGGTCACCCAAACCGATGTGTCTAAGCCCAGGTTCAAGTTCTTCACCAATCAGCGGCTCACCATTGGCAATATTCCGGTGCTGGCGGTGCGGGTGTCCTACGTGGGCGAAGAGGGCTGGGAAATCTATGCCCCCACGGAATCGGGCCTAAAGCTGTGGGATACGCTGTGGGCGGCGGGTCAGGAGCACGGCCTGATCGCCGCTGGCCTGGGAGCGTTTGAAACCCTGCGGCTAGAGAAAGGGTTCCTGTTTTGGGGACACGACATTCACACGGAATACGATCCCTTCGAGGCAGGCTTAGGCTTTGCGGTGAAGCCAAACAAGGGCGGCTTTATCGGGAAGGAAGCATTGTTACAGCGCCGGGACTACGCCAGCCGTAAACTCTGTTTTATAACGCTGGATGATTCGACGGCGATCGCAATGGGTAAAGAGCCCGTGATCGCCGATGGCAAGGTGTTGGGCTACGCCACCAGCGCGGGCTACGGCTACAGTCTGGGGCGCTGCGTGGTGTTCGCCTATCTGCCGCTGACCTATGCTCAACCCGGTACTCAGGTCTCGGTGGAATACTTCGGTCAACCCTTGGCGGCCACGGTGGTTGAAAAGCTGTTGTAAACCAACCGTCACCTCAGATGCGTAGGGTGCATTATCGGCCCTTAACCATCGATAAAACTCCCTAAACTTTGCTGAGAGGCCGCAATGCACCGCTTACGGCGTCAAGGAACTGCTGCTGGGATAGCCGGGAGTCAAGTTTGCCAGGGGGCTCCCGTTGGGTGAGCGGTGCATTACGGCTAAAAGGAAACCTCGGTCTTTTGTTTAGGTTATTGCAAAGCCTAATGCACCCTACAAGTTGATAGCTGAAATTTGGGAGATCCCTGGTATGGGCATTTTGGGTTTAGAGCTTCTCTTCGTCGTGCTGTGGAGTTCTGGTTTCATTGGCGCGAAATATGGGCTGCCCTACGCGGGGCCGTTCACGTTGTTGTTTGTGCGCTATGTCCTGGTGGCGATCCTGCTGCTGATCTGGCTGAGCTATCGGCAGAGGCTGCAATTTCACAGCAAGACGGCGATCGCTCGTTCGGCCTTTGTGGGGGTGCTCGCCCACGCTGTCTGGCTCAGTGCGGCACTGGGGGCGATCGCGCTGGGGGTTTCGCCATGGATTGTGGCGCTGATCACGGCCTTGCAGCCTATGTTCACCAACGTTTTGTCTGGCCCGATTTTGGGAGAATCCATATCGCCGGTGCAGTGGTGCGGCACCGGCGTTGGTCTGGTCGGTGTCGTGTTGGTGGTTGCCACCAAATTAGAGGGAGCCGCCGAGGCTGCGCCGCCAATTGGATATGTTCTGCCCT
This sequence comes from Nodosilinea nodulosa PCC 7104, assembly GCF_000309385.1. Lineage (GTDB taxonomy): Bacteria > Cyanobacteriota > Cyanobacteriia > Phormidesmidales > Phormidesmidaceae > Nodosilinea > Nodosilinea nodulosa. The sequence continues at coordinate 5,212,315 of NZ_JH976537.1, read as the reverse complement.
TCATCGCGGCGGCCAGCATGACCGTGGCCACGCTCTATCAACGACACTTGAATCGCACCCAGCCAGAGCAAAATTTGCCGGTCATTCAGAGTTTGTTTGTGCAGGCGGTGGCCAGCGCGATCGTCCTTTGGCCCCTGGCGGTGTTTATCGAAGGCTTGACCATTGAGTGGAGCCAGCAGTTTGTGTTTGCCCTGGGGTGGCTCATCGTCGTGCTGTCGATCGGCTCCTACGGGCTGATGCTGAAGCTGCTGGAGTATCGCACAGCGGCCCGAGTGGCCAGTTTGATGTACCTGACGCCGCCCACAACTCTAGTGCTGGGATTCCTTCTATTCAATGACCAAATCGCCTGGGTCGATGCGGCGGGGCTGGTGATTGCGGCGATCGGGGTGGCCCTGGTTTATCGGGGCGGAGCCGATACGCCCAGGAAGGTAAAACACACTGACCCCAGACGCTTCCTCAGCATGAAGCCATAGTAATCATCGCCCCCCTCGCTCCCCCGATCCCTCGCTCCCCTGCTCTAGCCCTATCACTCCCGACAGGTTGATGCCATGCAATTTTCAATCGAAGTGACGCCAAAGGTTGATGTCTCAGAGCTGCCCCAATCGGTGCGAGAGGTATCGATCACCTACCTGCCGGGAGCAGACGATCGCGAGGTGGTAGTCCAGGCCGCCCGATTGAAGGCTCTCGGCTACGACCCAATTCCCCATGTACCTGCGCGGAGCATGCGCGATCGCACCCATCTCTCCGACTACCTCGCCGCCCTGCGCGACCAGGCCCAAATTCGCCAGGTGCTGATCATCGGCGGCAGCCCCGATCGCCCTGTCGGCCCCTTCAGCTCTACGCTGGATCTGCTAGAAACAGGTTTGTTCGACGGCTTGCGGATAGGCGTCGCCGGTCACCCCGAGGGCATGCCGATGTTGGACGAACCGGCATCGGATCGCATTCTCGCCCTCAAGAACCAGTACGCCCGAGAGACTGGCACCGACATGTTTGTGATGACCCAGTGGTCGCTGGATGTCGCCACCGTGCGCGCCTGGCTCGATCGCATTGAACCCTTCAACCACCTGCCGATTTACCTCGGCATTCCCGGCCCCACCAGCCCGGCAACGTTACTAAAGTTCGCCAAACTCTGCGGTGTCAAAACCAGTCTGTTAGGACTAAAGCAGCAGTCATCGCGCCTCGGTAAACTGCTCACCGTGCAAACGCCCGATTATCTGGTGGATGGTCTCAGCCCTCGCATCACTCACTTCCACATCTATACCTTTGGCGGCGTGGCGCGATCGCGCGATTGGTTAACCACCCGACTCTCCCAGGAGGCGATTCCGGCATGACCCAGGTTCACCTTTCCTCTCCCACCGTTTCTGCCAGCATGTCTACCAGCGTCTTCGACATCTTCAAAGTCGGCATTGGCCCCTCCAGTTCCCACACCGTCGGCCCGATGAAGGCGGCGCGGCGGTTTGCCCAGGGCCTTACGGACGATGGGCTGCTGGAGCAGGTGCAGCGCATCCAGATCGACCTGCATGGGTCCCTGGGCGCGACTGGCCGGGGCCACGGCAGCGATCGCGCCGTTTTGCTGGGGCTAGAGGGCGAGTCGCCCGACACCATTGATCCGGATTTGATCGATGGGCACCTGGAGCGCATTCGCGAAACCCAGTCGATCTGCCTTTTGAAGCAGCGGGTGCTGGCCTTCAACGAAAAGACCGACCTCAAGTTTCACTGGAAGCCGCTGCCCTTTCACCCCAACGGCATGGTGTTTACCGCCTTTGATGGCGCGGGTGCGGTTTTGCGCGATCGCACCTACTATTCTGTCGGCGGCGGCTTTGTGGTCGATGAACAGGTCGCTGCGAGCGATCGCCTGGAGCTGCACCAGTCGCCCCTGCCCTACCCATTTACGACAGCGGCCCAGCTGCTGGCCCGGTGCCACGAATCGGGGCTGTCGACCAGCCAGATCATGCTGGCCAATGAGCTGACCTGGCGCTGCGAAGCCGAAATTCGGGCGGAGCTGCTGCGGATCTGGCAGGTCATGCAGGCCTGCGTGGTGCGGGGATGCAGCACCGACGGCATTCTCCCCGGCGGGCTCAAGGTGAAGCGGCGGGCGGCCTCGCTCTACCGCCACCTCAAGCAGCGATCGGAATACACCCTGGCCGACCCGCTCAGCATTATGGACTGGGTCAACCTGTACGCCATGGCAGTGAACGAAGAAAACGCCGCCGGGGGGCGGGTGGTGACGGCTCCCACCAACGGCGCAGCGGGCATTATTCCCGCCGTCTTGCACTACTACACCCGCTTTTGCCACGGGGCCTGCGAAGACGGCGTGGTGAACTTTTTGCTGGTGGCGGGGGCGATCGCCATGCTCTACAAAGAAAACGCCTCGATCTCCGGGGCCGACGTCGGCTGCCAGGGCGAAGTCGGCGTCGCCTGCTCGATGGCGGCAGGGGCCTTGACCGAAGTGCTCGGCGGCACCCCCGCCCAGGTCGAAAACGCCGCCGAAATCGGTATGGAGCACAACCTCGGCCTCACCTGCGACCCGGTGGGCGGCCTGGTGCAGGTGCCTTGCATCGAGCGCAACGCCATGGGGTCGATTAAGGCCATCAACGCCACCCGCATTGCCCTCCAGGGCGACGGCAAGCACTTCGTCCAGCTCGACGAGGTGATCAAAACCATGGTCGAAACCGGGCGCGACATGCACGAAAAGTATAAAGAGACCTCGCGCGGCGGCCTGGCCGTCAATGTCATCGAGTGCTGAGCGCCCTGCCCCAGGTCAGGCAGAGGAGACGATGGGAAGCTGCCTCATACCAATTCTAACCAGGCGGATTGCGCCGGGGCAAATGGTGTTTGCTTGGCCCAACGGGGGATAGTCAGGGAAGATGCAGAACTAGACAAATCGGGGCCTGGATAGCACCAGACCCCGATCGCCTTTACCTTAGCCAAAGGCTACGACTTTACCTTAGCCAAAGGCTACGGCTAGCTAGCCGCGCTGCCGATCGCCCCTTTGAGAGCTGCAATCCCCTGCTCGACGCTGGCCCACAGGCCCATATCAGGCTCTTGCCCCGCGATCTCACGGGTGCCAACGAAGTAGAGAACGCCCTTGAGAACTTCCTGGTGAGCCCGGTTTTCAAAGTTAACTTTGTTCAGCGGCTCCATGGCATCTTGAAGCTCATCGCCCAGGGTTTGCCCCACTTTGTGCAGCACCAAACCCGTCATTACCTGCTGGTGCTTCAGCAATTCAAGCTGAAAAAATTTGTCGTAGAGAGATAGCTCTGAGCCATTCATCATTTTGTCGACAGACTCAGCATGCTTTTGAGTGATGTCGCGCGGCTCGGCGGCGGCGGCTAGCTTAGTCACGGCTTTGTCAATGGCGGTGAGGTTTTCGCGATCGCTCTTCAGCATTCCGTCGAGGCGCTCGCGGATGGTATTGTCGCTGGTGGCCGCCATCAGCTTTTGCTCGTTGTCGATCAAAACGGTTTGAAAAAGTCTCAGGTCAGCAAGCTTGGTTGCTAAGGTCGTCATATCAGTCATTGGGTTTGTATCCTAACTGGGGTTTAATACGGTGTCATAACTCACAGTTTTCATGATCCCGCGAGAACTCAGGGGTACCCTCTCTCGTTGGAAAGGTTGAGCCGAAAGCTGTCTCTACCGTTTGCATCAATTTTGTGGCCATCGCCGCAAATTCTGCCGAGATTCGTGGGCCATCAGCCATCGAGCCTTAGGGATACAGGCTGATGGTCTGATTGGGATCGACAACGACTACGCGATCGGCGGTGATGTTGCCGGTTGCTGCCCCTGCGGCCGCGCCCCCCACAACTGCACCAACGCCAGCGTCGCCTAATATTTCACCCAGAACTAACCCCCCAGCCGCGCCAATGCCAGCATCCTCGGCGACGGTTCTCCCCATCCTCTGTCATCCTGAGATCGGTAGAGAAGCGATCGCGCCCTCTATCCTCACCTACAATCACAGACGCCCAGTTTTTCCATAACCTTTTGCACCAGTAGAATGGCTCTGGTGGATGAGTTGGGCTAAAGATGCAGAACCTGCGATCGCTTGACACGATACACCCTGATTGACCGATAAAAATTCTGATGCATGTTGGTATTGAACGAAGCAAAAACCAACACCGTTAACGGTATTGGTGGGCTGCGCTAAAGCCAACAAAACCTACGTCAGAATAAGGGTTTCAAGGATTTTCCAGTCAGCCTTCAATCACCACAGCCAACCTTAGCAATGTGCCAGCTTTTGTCTAAGACTTGGGCTGCCACTTTAGAAATCTAAAATGAGATGACTCTGTTCGTAGCAACTTCTACCAAGCCCAAAAGCTTGCTAATCCCTAAAATTCCGACGTACATCACACCAGTTATCAGGGATAGAGGAATGCCTCGATATGAGCTTATTATTACTGAGCCGGTTGGGGTAAAGGTAACCCTAAATTTTGCCAAAGCGGGTGGAGCTTCTGCTTCCGAATTGGCAGCTAGGCTCGGTAGCGGAGTTAGCTGAGACTTTTCAGTTGCCGCTGGGCTCATCGGCTCATAGCCAAAGACCGTGCCCGTTTTCTCAACTCCTACAAAATAGGCCAGTTTTTCACCATTATCTAAGCTATGCTTCCAGGCCTTATCAATTTGATCGTGCAGCTGTCGAGCCAGTCTTTGATTATCCCAGTAGCCAGAAATATCGAGCGCAGTTGCCAAAGCTGAACTCAGCCAGGAATTCTCACGAGACTTTCGCATTAGAAAACAAAATCCAATCGCTTGAACAGAGGCTGGCACAGTTAACTGAAAGACTTCGGCATTGAACGCTAGGAGACTTCTCGGTAAAAGACCATTCACTGACTGAAAAACATAAAGAAGTAATGCGGCCAAAATTCCTAAGATCGGTGGCAGTAAAATCCACCACTTAGAGGGTGTTTGAAAAGTCGGTCCGTGGGTAAAAAAGCTCACTCCGTGTAAGTTGCAGATAGAAGTCAGCAATGCCGGAGTGAGACGATGAGTAAAGACTACCCCAGCAATTTAACCCGTGCCCAATACGAGCTGCTGAGTGACTTGCTGCCTGAGGCCAAACCAGGCGGACGACCCCGCAGCGTGGATCTGTGGGAGCTGCTCAATGCCATGATGTATCTCCTGGTAGAAGGGTGCCGTTGGCGGGCCTTGCCGGGAGACTTTCCGCCATGGCAGACGGTGTACACCTACTTCCGGAACTGGCGCAAGGACGGCACCTGGATCATCATTCATGACCACTTGCGCGAGTGGACTCGGATTGAGCAAGACCGACACCCTCAACCGTCAGAAGCCGTCATCGATAGTCAGAGCGTGAAAAGCGCGGCCATGGTGCATGAGGCCGTTGGCTATGATGCGGGCAAAAAGATTAAAGGACGTAAACGGTTTCTGGGCGTCGATACCTTCGGCTTGGTGCTGCGGGTGCTGGTCACCGCCGCCAGTGTGCCGGAGCGTGAGGGGGGTAAGCAACTCCTCAAGCGCGTCAAAGCGATGGGGCCTGCCATCTCGAGACTGACCATTATTTGGGCGGATGGGGGCTTTGATGGCCCTGCTTTCATGATGTGGGTGATGGATACCTGTCGTTGGATTCTCCAAGTCGTGCTGCGACCTCAACAAACTAAAGGGTTCGTGCTGCTCAAGAAACGCTGGGTGGTGGAGCGTACCCTCGGTTGGCTGATGGGGTGCCGACGTTTGGTGCGAGATTATGAACTGCTACCCGAAACCTCAGAGACCCTCATCTACCTGGCCATGATCCGTATTATGGTCAGGCGGTTGGCATAATTTTTGACCCCTCAGATCTTTTAAAACGTCCTCTTAGCCTTATAAGTATATGGACGCAAAACCCGCCGGGTGCATCCCAGTTATGCAATGAGCAATAATACTTATCTCTAACCAGGCTCATGAACGTTAAGCTTTGAGCAGTTCAACAGAGGAACTTCGCTCCCATGGATGCCTCCAAAGAAGCCCGTCTCAAAGCCCTGACGCAAGAGCTAGCCGAACTGCTCTACGAGGAGACTGACCCAGAGGACGTCAAGACCCTCGAAGGCATCGAGACCGCCGTGCGGGGGCATCTGCTCGAGCATGTCGGCCCAGAACTCGGTCATTTTTTATCCGCACAAGCAGCGGCACAACGCGAGGCCGGCAGCGAGGCGTGACCAGCATCATTGGCCAATTGAGCATCAGCGAACAGCAAGGACAGCGGCTAGGCCTGAAAGCCCGAACTCAGTGGAGTCCGCAGTTAGAGCAGTGTTGTTTGCTGGTAAGTGCCAATGAGTCTTACGACGATACGGCTCATGATATTGCGGTGCTAACCGGGATATCGGTCTCCAAGAGCACTCAGCAGCGACTCGTGCATCGTCACGATTTTCCGTCTGAGTTGGTCGATTTCGGCGTTAAAGAGATGAGCCTTGACGGGGGCAAAGTGCGCTTACGGACGCCCAAAGGCCAACGGAGTGAGTGGCGCGACTATAAGGCCGTTAACCTTCATCAAGGCTGTGTTGCGGCCTTTTTTAGAGCGAATGATGCCCTGGTTGAGTGGGTCAATCAGCAGCCCTTGGCGTCTCCGGTGGTGTGCTTAGGCGATGGGCACGACGGGATTTGGAATCTCTTTGCCCAGATCGCGCCGCCAGTGCAACGGCTTGAAATTCTAGACTGGTACCACTTGATGGAAAATTTGGGTCAGGTCGGCGGGTCACAACACCGACTGGATGCCGTGGAGACCTATCTGTGGCAGGGCGATATTGAAGGAGCTATCAAGCTGTTCAATGACTGGCCCCATGAACGAGTTGACCGGTTTATCGCTTACCTAGCCAAACATCGACACCGTATTGTGAACTACGCCTACTACCAAGCCGAGGGTATGTCTATTGGCTCGGGCGCAATTGAGTCAACGGTCAAGCAAATTGGGCGTCGCATCAAAATTTCAGGGGCTCACTGGGACGAAGAGAATGTGCAACAAGTGCTCAGACAGCGATGTGCTTATCTTAATGGCTACTTCTCAAAATGAGTCTTGCAAGACTGGGATGCACCCAAACCCGCCACTGCAAATAGCCAAAAGTAGTTAATATTAGCAAACTAATAGCAAAAAACAAGATAGGTGCCATGGGTAAGGGAATGAAAAAGGCTTTTCCATCCTGTATAGATCGGAACGCCATCCTGGTGAGCGCACCGAAGCAGCTAATTAGAACCGAGTTAATTGTAAAAACCAAAATCCACGCTCGGCTTGGGATATAGAGTCGCAAAGCGAGCCATTGGAAGGTGCCTACAAGTAATCCTACAGTGCTGCCTTCTGCGATCGCGCAGGGTAGTTTACACTGCTCCCCAAACATCATGTAATCCAGCTGATGATTTAGATGTCTGGCAATCAGGGAGCCTGCTATTGTAGCCGTCAAGAAAAAAAATACAAAGCGGACGCGCTCGTCAGGGCGAATGAGGAGGTTTCGAGAATCGATAAAACTATAGTTGGGAGCCATCATGGTGACCATAGCAAATAGGACTAGATTCAAAAAACTAGCGAGTTTTCGTCCATTTAAATCCGGTAGACACAATAAAAAACCTGGTTGACTGAAAAAACCCTTGAAACCCTTATACTGCCGTAGGTTGGCTTAGCGTTAGCGTAACCCAACAAAACCGTTACTGGCGTTGGGTTTTTTCCTTTGGAAACGCTACGCGAACGCTTCGCTCAACACCAACCTACATCAGAACTTTTGTTAGTTAATCAGATAAAAACAGAACAGCAACTTTGAAAATTATAGCTGAAAGGCTTAACGATCACTTCCTCTTCCTGGCTTTTGCCTTTTGCAATACATTTTTCATCAAAGAGTCGTCTGCGTCGAAAAAATTCATAGGCAAGATAAGCAACAGAATTTGCATAAGTGCGTTGACAAACGGAATCACCATTAAAAGCACTGTCCAAGTCGACCATCCAATACTCCGAATGCGTGGCATGTCTAGCATGAGAAGCTTAAAGCCAAGAATGCTAACGTTAAGGCCGACTGCGGCGGTCTGCATGACCAGTGACTCAGTTGAGAACATGTCCTGCTGATATCTGTAGCTATTTATTAAAGGCAGCAAAACTCCTGAGCATCCGCCCAATGCAATTAATAGGGCCAGGTTATAACAAAAATATCGAACTCTATTCAGTTTCTTTGGGAAAATCCTAGCCATGTTAAGATGTACTCCTGTTTGAACAGCATTTAGTAAGCAATTCAATTATTTTCGCTAATCAGCCCAGGCCTGCTGATAATAGTTTCAGGCCCCTGGATTAGTTAATCGGGTAATATTCAGCTAACGGCGATCGCGCTCAAGCTGATCAATAACGTCGCGGTAAAGCTGTGCCTCTGACCTGTGGAGATTTCGTTCTCTCTCAGCTTTGATATACCGATAGCAGGCTCCTTCATCACCCTGAAGCAGCTTTCTTAATCGCGTCTTGAGCAGATCTAGCTCATCGGGAGCATTTTGCTCATACAGCTGGTAAAGATTTAGCACATGCTGTTGGGCAAACTCATACTCTGAATCTTTCAAATACCCTAGACGGTGCCCACAGCCAAGGTCGCCTGTTTCTTCGCGCTTATAGCCAGCCAGAAAAATTTGTCCAAATCCGCAAATAAACATACACAAATCTGTGTATCTTTCGTTGAGCAGAATATCACTTTTGCGAAAGCCGTGATTATTCAAAATGTAGTGGCATACTTCATGGGCCAGGATGGAATGCGCTGCTAGTCTATCTTTAAAGAAGTCTGAGCTGAGCTTAATAGTGACCCACCCCGCTTCATCAACTTCAAACATACCGGCGGCAAAGGGCACCGAAGTAACAACAGTATGTGGGGTCATACAGGGTACCTGAAAACCCGGTACCGATCGCGCAGCATGATCCAGAAAAATCTTAACCACCTGCTCGGGTTTAGCAGCCTGGTCAATGTCGGCGGGGCTAAGTAGAAACTTTGAGGTTGTCCAGGGTTGCGGGGCTACCCATGCCAAGTCGGCAAGCTCTTTTAGCTGCATTTTCAGCTCAGCAAAATCTGCGCTTGCCGATCGCTCAGGTGGAGTAAATGGCACAGTAGGCTGAGAATTTGTTGGCGGCGATGGTGCAGCTCTATAGGATATTTTTGGGGCAGGTAAAGGGCTTGGCGCAGCTCGTTTAATTTCTTCCCGAGGGGATGAGAGCGAGCGGCCAGACAGTGAGTATACTGACGGCGATCGAGGGGAAAGTTTTGAAGATATAGGGTTTGCCGTACTTTGACTTGAGGTTTGCTTCCCTGCTAAAGATCGTCGCCTAATCAGAAATTCATAGGCTAGCCATATGCTTAGAAATACCAAGATCAAGATTATGATGCCTTCTAGGTTTTTCATCAAAGATATCCTTTCGCTATCAATTTCTCGTCAAAAAATCTATTTCCAGGCAGAGAATTTTCCGGCGGTTTATGTTTTCCAAGGTCTTGCTTAAGAATTAGCTCGCTATCAAAACTAAATGCCTCAAAAAACAATCGGTAAAATTGAGCATCTGAGCGCATTCAAGAGGTAGACAGCATTTTTCTCAATGTACTTAGCCTTCCTAATGAAAACCAAGTCCATTTTTATTCTCCAAAAATGTAGGGAATTTATTCACGTCAATTGCAGCAAATGCCTGAGCAAAAACATCTCTGGCTATCTCTTCAGGCTTTTTCGATTTGCTTGACTGCCCAGCGAAGCCTGCGATCGCGTCAATTACAGCAGAATTAGACATCCAGTTGCGATCGATATTTTCCAGCAATCGGAATGCCGTAAACTTTGTATTTGGGTCTGGATCTAGCAACATTAGAGCAATGGATGGCATCGCTGCCGAAGCCTGTGGACCGAGTTTCTCCAATGTTTGAATTGCGGCAAGCTTAATGTTTGAATTTGGATCTGCCAGCGCTAGCGCAATAGTCGGCGCAGCCACCGAAGCATGGGAGCCAAATTTTCCTAATAGATGTAAGGCAGCTTCAGCCATTCTTTGATGTTTCTCGAATTCATCGTTATAGTCTTTCGATTTAGCACACCAATGAGAAACTATTTCAGTTAGCATCGGCACGGTCTGCGGGCCAGTTTGCGCTAGGACGTTAGCTACAGCTCTGCGAACATTGGGATTGCGATCTCCCAGGAGCGGTAGAAGCTCTGGCACAGCAGGTTCAGTTGCTGCTAGGCAGGCTGTCATAGCCTTGCGAACATCGGCATCTCGGTCACCGAGACCGACTATAAGGGATGGGATAGCGGCTTTTGCAAAAGATCCGAAATTTACCAGCGCCTTAGCCGCCGCCATCCGCACCTGTGACGATTTGCTGTTTAGCGCCTGAATTAGCTGGGGCACAGCGCTCTCAGCATCTGCACCAATATCAGCTAGAACTTGAATTGCGCGCACCTTGTATTCTATTTTGTCCCCCTCCTCTACAATCAGGTTAGCCAGATAAAAAACCGCTGGTTTACCGATCTGTTGCAGCAGTTTGTAAGCAGCTTGGCTCACATCTTCGGAATATGCCTTTTGGAAGCAGTATGAGTATTTGAACTCCTCTGCTAACCTTGGAAAGACCTTGTAAACTTCCGAATTTTTGGGCCAGCAGGGATCGATTAGCTGAAGGGCATTTAGGGCTTCTTTTCGCACAGTTTTGCTAATGTCGACACAGGCGATTAGTAATGGTGAAATTGCCGAAACTGCATCTGCACCCATTTGACCTAGGAGTTTGGCAGCGAGACGGCGGAATTCCGGATTGTTGCCACAATTAAGGTACTTTGTAAGCTCTTCAATGCTAGAAGTGCTAGATGGTCCTACATCCTGTTGAAAGCTTGGCCGATCGTCTTCGGTGTTAAACCATACTCTGTCTCGCTCACGAACTGGTGGTTTGAAAGTCTGTGTAGTTGGATAAGTGATTTCTTCAACACTAGATGTACTGGATGGCCCTGTATTCTGTTGAAGGTCTGGCCGATCATCTTCACTGTTGACCCGAACTTTATCTCGATCTTGAATCAGTATCGGGGAAGCATCTGAAGTCCGATAAGTTTTCCGAGAATGTTTGGGAAAGCGAGATTTACGCTTACGGCGTTTGGTTGGCTTAATTACTAAATTAAAAACCGTAATTAGCCCAATCAGGAGGATGAGAAAGGTGAGGTAAGCCATGGCTATAAGTAAGCTCCTAAACTAAAGGCTTTTGTTGTTAGGGCAATCAAAATAACAGTAGATTAGCCATTAAAGACTCCCGTAAACTCAAAAAGTAAGATTATTGGAAACCCATAATTCCATCTTGTTGTAGCCGAACGTGGGGTTGAATTAACTGGAGAACAGCCTGAGAAACTTGCTGCGATCGCTCTATACATCGAGGTTTTTGACTCTCAGGCAAAATTTCCTCTGGAATGTCTGTGTATTCTGAGGGGTTGCTGCCATAGCTTAGGCAAGCGATGTTATAAAACCGCTCTTGTGCAGAAGAATGTTCATCTGTAGAGCTAGGCAAAACACTTTCATACTCAGAAGTAATCAAAAGATCGAAGGCTGCTGCCCAAGCAATTCCTAAACTATCTTTGCCGCCAAAACTTAGAAAAGTGGTTGCAATCTGGTCCGCAGCATCCTCTTCTTGCCCTAGCACAGGAAGATTAAAGTCATGGATCAAAGCGTGGCCTAGTTCATGGAGAAAAATGAATATTCCAGCAGATATTGCATATTCAGGAGAGTCTTCTGCGGTGACGACATTTGAATACAAAAAATCCATCCTGACTTGATCGAGAAGCTCATAGCATATGGTAATTTCGCTGGTTTCTGGCTTGTAATAGGCGTTGCTAAATCCGCACTCTTGAAAGGAGACTATGATGTCACGAGGTAGGTTGAACAACTGAGTCATTGAATCGGCATAGGCTTCAAATATTTCCCTGTACTGTAGATCTGCCGACATGTCTTGGTATCGGGCCGTTTGGGCAAATTGATATTCAACGTAGATTTGTCCATCCGAAGATTGAGCTTGAGCGCTTGGCGGGACTGCAAAGGAGGCAGAAATTGCAGCAGTAGAAAGGACTATAGTTTTTACAGTTCCTAGAAGATCGATCTGAGCTTTTTTCACGGGACACATAGCAATAGCATCAAGAAATCTGCTTTTTCTCGGTCAAGTACATAGCAATACTCTTTTCGTAATAGGCGGCTTCATTAATGAATACTGGGTATACAACCGCCGTGCCTTCGTAAGCAATTGTTTTATCTTCAAGGGTTAAAAAAATCGGATCACCTGGATGAAGCGGCTCATAATCCTTGAACTGGAGTTCGGGATGAATCATCGCTTGTGTCTCTCCATGTTCATCTTTGGGGTAGGCAACTGCTTTGAGATAGCGATACAAAGTGAGCGAGAAATTGGGCTGAAGGAATTTGCCCTGGTTGTACTGATCTAGATAGTCCAAAATTGAGCTGACCAAAGCTTCTGTACTTTGAAAAAGTCTGGCGTCTACAACATTCTGAGCTACGGGGCCAACCTCAAGGCAAAAGCCAAATTTTGCCAGCGATCGCAGGGCAACCCGGCCACGCCCCGATTCAGCCGTGCTGTAAACCTTGACGGATGGGTTTAGGGATTGAAGATGGGATGCCAGCCGGAGCGTGAAGCTATCTTCGCTATCTACAATTAGGGTCAGCCCCATGTTGCTGGTCGTACTGTGCAAATCCACAATTACATCGACGGGGGCGTCACCAGTAGGGCCGATCGCCTGGTCGAGGTGCCTGGCCCGTCGGTCTTCGCAACCTGCCAGCGTTTTGTCGTTCAGGCGATCGCGCTCAAAGCTGCGGTTCAAATCTCGATCGATGTAGCGGGCTCTGGCAGCAACGGCCTGGGGGTTGCCCAGCAGCACCTGGGTTGAAAACGTAGATCGCTGAACTAGGTCAGGGCGTTGGCCAAACTTTTTAACCAACTGCACGCCGATCAGCTCGTTGCCGTGGGTTCCACCCACAATTGCGACCCGGTTCACGCTGTCCATATATGCCCTACCTGCCTTTTGCAGTGACTTCATCGCCTTGGCAGAGATTAAACCACAGCCAACCAATGTTATAGTCGGCATAATTATCAACTAAATATGATTAATTTGTCATGGCTGTACCTCCTTCAGAATCTGCTAGTGGCCCGTCTGGCCCCAGTTGGGACGATCTGGACTTCGGGGACCTCAAACTTGCCGTTGCCGTCGCTGACCAGCAAGGGTTTGTGCAGGCGGCCAAGCATCTCGGGCTTGACCAGGGCTTTTTAAGTCGGCAGATCAAGCGCCTGGAAACCAGGCTGAAATTTGAGCTATTCGATCGAACTCGGCGCAGCCCCCTTGCCCCAACCGATGCCGGACAGGCATTTTTGAAGGAAGCCCGTTTGATCCTGGCCCAGACTGCCCAGGCGATTGAAGCCGCCCAGCAGATCAGCCGGGGGGAAAAGGGGCGGCTGATCGTCGGCATCAATACCTCGATCGCCAACAGCAAACTGCCGGATATTTTGCGATCGTTTTACGCCCGCTATCCAGAGGTGACGCTTGTTCTTCAAGAACTCGCATCCTACGACCAGATTGAAAAGCTGAAGCAGCAGCAGCTCGATGTAGGTTTTTTCCATGCGCATAACTTACGAACTGTTGAGGGAAACCATGGAAATTTAGATTTAGAAACTCAGATCGTTCTCAGAGAACCGCTGATTTTAATACTTCCTGAAAAGCACCGTTTTGCCAGCCAAGCTACTGGCGTTGCGATCGCGTCTTTGGCAAAAGAATCGTTTATCCTGCCGCCCGCCAACCTGCTGTACGGGCTGCGCGATCAGATCGATCAGCTCTGCCTAGAGGCAGGGTTTAAGCCCAAAGTTAAGCAGGAAGCGGCCTGGATTTCAACGGTGCTGAGTCTGGTTGCCGGGGGTGTCGGAATTTCCATTCTGCCCGCCAACGTGAAGAATCTGCAGCGTCACGGCGTCGTTTATCGGTCGATTCTGGGCAGTTCTCCAGAGCTGGAAATCGTGGCGGCCTGGCACCGACACCATCGGTCTGCGCCCTTGAACAATCTGCTGAGCGTGATTCAAAACCTAGGTTGATTTGCAGGTAGACTCATACTCTTGCAGCAGATCTTCGAAATACTGAACATGGCGATCGATGCCTTGGTCAATGGCTGCGACCACGCGGGCGGGCATGGCTGAATCTTCGGCGTGAATTAGCACCGGGCGAATTGAATCTTGAAAATGGTTAACTTCCAATTCGGCGTGGAGGCTCAGCCAGGTTGGCTGCTTCATGGCGCGGGCATCGAAGTAATGCCGCAGAATTTTGCCGTTGCGCACCGAAACGCACAGTTCCCGACCGCTCAAGGCCGCCAGCGCCTCATAGAAGTTGTCGGTGCCGTAGCTAAACTGGTCGAAAAAAGAGCGCTCGTAGGCGGTGGTAGCCGCGCTGCGCTGGGCGGCGGCAATGTCGTCATCGCTGAGGCCAAGGTCGTGCAAAAATTCGACGTACATCTCGCTGTGCCCGTCTTCTAAATCGGTAAAGATGTGGTCAGAGAGGGATAAAAGCGCCGCTTTTTGATCGGGGTCGGTGCAGCTTCCGGCTTTGACGATGCACAGGCCAAACCACTGGTGCAGGCGATCGCGCCAGTGGTGATACTGCAAAAACACGTACTGCATCAGGGGCGCTGAAACCTGCCCGGCCTGGAGCAGGCTAAAAAAGCGGCTGCCGTCGAGGGCCGCGTTGCAGTAGGCAATCGTTCTATCTGTGATGGCAAGTTCCTGGACCTTAGCCGCCGTGGGGAGTTCGGCCCGGTGCAGGCGGCTGGAGGTAGAAGCGGTCAGATCGGCAGTTTTCATACAGTTTACCTGGATAGCTAGGGGGACTTTTGGGGGTATAGCTGTGGCCAGTCTGATTAAGACAAGTCTCCTATGAACGTTTGAGCGTTCAAGCGTTTGAGCGTTCATGGGGTTTTTGGATGTCCTACCCAACGCGACTACGGCTATAACACTGAGTTCTGCTGGGTACACCCGGTTTGCAGGGGCGTTGCACCGCCATGCTTTTGTGAGATGCCTGTTTTGAACTGGGGTGTCCCAAAGCAGATTTTGTATCAGGGTGGGCAAGCGCAGCGCGCAGTCGAAGCGCTGTCCCGAGTCCCTGATTTCTCGGGAGAAGGGGTCGGGGCGGCGATCGCATATACCCTAGAAGATATAGCAGAATATAGTAAAATATCTTTCGAGATATATGGCGTATTTTATGCATCTTCCATCCCTGCTTCGGCTTGAGCTGCGGCAGATCTGCTACTTTGTGCTGCTGGCAGAGGCCGACAACAACTTCAGCGAGGCCGCAAAACGTCTGGGCATTCAGCAACCTCCCTTTAGCCAGAGAATTCAGGCCCTGGAGCGGTCGCTAAGTACCCATACCGCTGAGGTCAGGCTACTTAATCGCAGCCGCCAGCCAATCGAGCTAACCGCCGCCGGGCAGGCGTTTTTAGAAGAGGTGCAGCTGGCGCTGGTCCACCTCGATCGCGCGGTTTGCCAAGCCCAGCGCGCCAGCCAGGGGCAGCTTGGCCGCCTGACCATCGGCATCCACAACTCCGTTGCCAACACGGTTTTTCCCGAGGTGCTAAAACGCTTTCAGCAGCGCTTTCCAGACGTAGAGCTGGAGCTGCGGGAAGTCACCGTTCCCGAAGAGATTTCGCTGCTCAAAACCCACCAGCTCGATGTCGTATTTCACCGCACCGAAACACCCTACGAGGGCGATGCAGACTTAAGCTGGAGGCCGGTTGCCCAGGAGTCGTTCCTGCTGGTGTTGCCCGGCCATCATCCGCTGGCTCCAATGCCTCAGATTCCGCTGAGGGCCTTAAAAGATGAAGCGCTTATTCTCCCGTCCCTGGATATTTTGCCCTTCTACAAACAGGTGATTACCCTATGTCAGGCGGCGGGGTTTGAGCCCAAAGTTGTCAACACCATTCGCGCCACCGGCATTGTTACTCTACTGAGCCTGGCCGCAGCGGGGGTGGGCATCGCTGTTCTGCCCAGCCACGTGCAGGTGCTGGGCCGCCAGGGCGTTGTCTACAGGGCGATCGAGGGGGCTTCCCTGGTTCGCCACATCACAGCGGTATGGCGCCAGAAGGATTCCTCCATCGTCCTAGAAAAGTTTCTCAGTATTCTGCAAGAGGTGATGGACTCCCCTTCCCCCAGGCCGATTTAAACTGTTTAGAAAGTGGCGATCACACCACCAGAAGGGGATTTTCAAGGCAGGTTTGAATCAAAAAATTAGCGCTTCTCGTAGAGTCAAAATCATGCTTCAGCTCAGCAACGCCAGATAGAAATAGAGCGGCGCTTTGGGGCGGCCCTGTGCACACCTCAGATGCGATCGATGGCCTGCCGTTCCCACCAATGAATTAGCATGGGAGCATTGAGCGTCAGCCCCTGGAGAAGATCCTGCGATGAACATTGTCCCCTGTCTCTGGCCCAAACAGCGCTATGGGATCGGTGGAGCGGTCCTGCTTATAGCCCTGCTCAGCGCCTGTAATGCGCCCCAGGCGGCGCCTCCCCCATCGGCCTCCGGCCCGGTTGCAGCGCCCGCCTCGCCCGCCCCAGGCACCCCTGAGTCAACTCCGGCATCGACCGCTCCAAAACCTTCGGGGGATGAGAGTAGCCTGCTCCAGCAGGAGGCGGTTCAGGTCATTCGCAACTACTACAGCGCCATCAACCGCCGCGACTACAGCGCCGCCTACGCCCTCTGGCAGGGCGATGGCATCGCCAGCCAGCAGACCCTTGAGCAGTTTGAGCGCGGGTTTACCGACACCGTATCGGTGGCCGTCGACGTGGGAGATCCCGGCCCGGTGGACGGAGCGGCGGGGTCACTTTACATCGAAATTCCGGTGACGGTGACAGCAGTGACCGGCGGTGGAACGCCCCAGCGGTTTCGCGGCAGCTACGTGCTGCGCCGGGTCAACGATGTGCCGGGGGCCACGCCAGAGCAGTTGCAGTGGCACCTCTACTCGGGAGATGTTGCCCAGGTCCGCTAGTGGACTGCGGCATAGGTGTCTGAACTATGGTCGATCGCAGGGGGGCGGTGGGGCTGGTACTCTGAGGCGGAAGTTTAGGGACTGTTTCTGCAAGCTAGGGAGCAGGGGAGCTAGGGAGCCAAGCGCGCCAAAACGGTGGAGATATTTCAGCCTTCGAGTATTAGGGAGCCAGGGGAGTTGGAGCGGTGGCTTGATTTCCGTTTAGCAGTACCAACTTTGGCCGTTTTGTCCTGGACTTTCTGGGGGGTTATGCCACAGGCTAGATGCGCGATTAAATAAAAACCCGTTTTATGGAGGCCCATAGCTGCTCTGCTCCTGACGCTCTGATATGGGCAGCTATGGGTTTTCTTTTGCCCCTAGAGTCTCTATTCAGCGCGCGTCGGCATGACCTTTTTTTCTCTCTACAGTGAAGCTGCTCTCACCTCCCTAGGCTATTTTTGGCAAGCGCTGTGGGCTTTTGTGCTGGGCTACCTTGTCAGCAGCATGATTCAGGTGTTTGTCACCCGCGATCGCATGCAAAAGGCCATGGGCGAAGCGGGGCGGGGCAGCGTGGCCCTGGCCACCTTTTTTGGATTTATTTCGAGTTCCTGTAGCTTTGCGGCCCTGGCCACCACCAAGTCGCTGTTTAAGAAAGGGGCGGGTTTCGTGCCGGCGATCGCGTTTTTGCTGGCCTCCACCAACCTGGTTATCGAGCTGGGCATCATTATTGCCGTGTTTTTGGGCTGGCAGTTTGTGGTGGGCGAGTACATTGGCGGCATTTTACTAATTCTCTTTGCCTGGCTGGGCTACCGTATGACTGGCCCCAAGCAGATGATTAAGCAGGCCCGTCAGCGCCTGCGCGGGCAAGACGGCGACGGCGGCGACGAGGCCCCCTCCGACTGGCGGGACAAACTCCAGAGCCTTGAGGGCTGGCGGCAGGTGGCCCGCCGCTACCGCATGGAGTGGGGCATGGTCTGGAAGGATGTGACCGTCGGGTTTACCATTGCGGGCATTATTGCGGCTTTTGTGCCCCCCGCCTTCTTTAAAACTTTGTTTATGGGGGCCGGGCAAGACAGCGCTACCCTGGGCTTCTTCTCGGTTTTGCAGAACATTTTAATTGGCCCCGTTGCCGCCTTTTTTACCTTCATTGGCTCCATGGGCAACATTCCCCTGGCGGCCATTCTCCACAACAATGGCGTCAGCTTTGGCGGCGTCATGGCCTTTATCTTCAGCGATCTGGTGGTGTTTCCGGTAATTCGCATCAATGCCAAATACTACGGCTGGAAGATGGCCCTCTACATTTTGGGGCTGCTGTTTGGCGCTCTCATTGCCGCCTCGCTGATCTTGCACTACGGGTTTGCGCTGCTGAATCTGCTGCCCGAAGCCGGGGCAAGCACTCCCCCCGGCCAGCGGTTTGCCGTTGACTACACTCTGTTTTTAAACCTGGTGTTTCTCGCCATTTCTGGCGGGTTGCTCTGGCTGCTGCGGGGCGAAAAAGGCGAGTCTTCTGGCCACCATCACCACAGCGATCGCAGCCTGATCGAGCGGGTGCTGTTTTGGCTGGCGATCGCCGCTTACCTGTGGCTGGCGGGGGGGGTAATGGTCACCGGGCTGGGCTGGGCTTAGCCTGCGCTGCCGTACAGCGCCCAGGCCAGAAACCGCTCGGTGTAGTAAAGCGCCAGCTGATTGCCGACGCCGCTAAACAGAATGTCGAAGGCGTGCTCAGACCAGGGCACTTCGAGCCAAACGGCCCGATTGCCGGTGGCCTGGAGCTGGTTGTATAGCTGCCGCCCATACTTGGCCTGCACGATGTGGTCGCGCCCCCCGTACACCAGCAGGGTTGGAGGTAGACCGGGCCGCACGTAGTGAATTGGCGAGGCCTGATGGTAGAGGTTGGGCACCTGATCGGGAGTGCCGCCCAAAAAAGCCCTCAGCACGGCGCGGCTATCAATGGGGTCTGGGACGGGTGGGTTTTTGTAGCCCGCCGCCAAATCGACCGGGCCATAGTAGTCGACCACCGCCCGAATCGGCACAATTTGGGGCGATTGGTAGGCCGCGATCGCAGCCAGATGCGCCCCGGCCGAGCGACCCATCAGGGCCAGGCGGCTGAGGTCAGCGCCCAGATCTGCCGCGTGGGTTTTCAGGTAGGTCAGGGCCGTGCGCACATCCTCTATCTGGGCGGGGAAGGGGTACTGGGGCGCGTGGCGGTAGTCGATGGCGACAACGGTATAGCCCTGGGCGGCCAGGTAGCGGCTAAAGGTCTCGTGGCTGTCTGGGCTGCCCCCCTGCCACGCCCCCCCGTAGATGACGACCAGGGTAGGGTGGAGGCCCGCCGCCGGTCGGTAGACATTTAGCCGCAGGGGCACGCCGTCGGGTTTGGCAAACTCCAGCCCGCGATCGACATCTATCTCCCCGGGGGGCAGGGCAATGCCCCCAAACCCATCCCAAAGCCGAAAAGGCTGTGGCCGCAGTCGATCCCGGACCGGCTCTGGAACTTGGGCGAGATAGTCTGCCCCCAGTTCGGTTTGCATTTCGGCGGCCATGCGGGCGCGGGTGCCGGGCACCTGCAACAGCGGCAGCAGGCTCAGCAGCAGGGCGATGGCGCAAATCCCCAGGGCGATCGCGGCGGGTTTGCCCCAGCCGTAGGCGAGCAAGACGACCGCCCCTGCGATCGCGCTCAGCGCGGCCAGCCAGGGGCTTACCTCCGGTGCCCCCACCCCCAGGGGTAGCCAAAACCGATTTGGCGCTGGCAGCACGATCCAGAGGCTCAAAAAAAGACTGACCCCCGCCAGCACCATGGCCAGCACCCCGGCACCAGAGGCAAACAGCGATCGCGGCTGATTAGACGCCCGTCGGGCAAAACGCATGGAGCCTTCCTGGGAATGTTGGCGGCAAAGATGGCGGCAAAGGCTGGTTTTTCAGACGCGGCCTCTCCATTGTGCAGAACGGTGACGGTATTCTCAACCAGGGGGCCGACTCATCTCTATGGCCCCCCAGAGCCCGCTGGGGCATCTGCGGATAGCCCCTGCTGGGGCCAAAAACAGCGCCCGCTCAAAAATTTGTTCCCACCCAGAGCGAATATTGCTGCACCATGAGAGCACAGCCAGGGAATTAAACCGCTTGAGAGAACAGTCCTTTGGATTTTACAGCCTAGCCCTGTGGGGCATCATTCTATGCCGCTATTTTTTAGTGGCTGGAATCACCTACTGGGTTTTTTATTCGCCAGTGAGTCGGTTGTTCACCCAGCCTCGACCGCGCCACCGGCCCCCCTCCTGGCGCGCGATTCGCCACGACATCAGGCTATCGGCGATCGCCGCGATCGTCTTTGCCCTGGCCGCCGCCTTCATTCTCTCTGCCTACCGGGAGGGAACAACCCGCCTGTACGCCGACCCTCAGCACTACCGACTGTGGTATCTGGGGGCCAGCTACGGCGCCGTGCTGATTTTGCAAGACACCTACTTTTACTTCACCCATCGCCTGTTTCATCACCCCAAACTCTTTGCCTGGCTGCACCAGGGCCACCACCGATCGCGCTACCCCACCCCCTGGACCTCCTTTGCCTTTGACCCGCTAGAAGCCGTGGTGCAGGCGCTGTTTTTGGTCGGTATTGTCTTTGTGCTGCCGCTGCATTTTATTACCGTCATTGCCGTGCTCATGACCATGACCATGTGGGCCGTCCTCAACCATTTAGGCCCCGATCGCCTGCCCGCCCCCTTTCCCCACCACTGGCTGGGGCGGTGGATTATTGGCCCGGCGCATCACTCCGTTCACCACCTCAAATACACAGTGCACTACGGGCTTTACTTCACCTTTTGGGATAGACTCCTCAACACCCAGGACCCCAGATATACCAAAAGTTTGAGCAATTTTTCCCTAGATCAATCCGACTACGGCTAGGGCGTGTTTTAAAACTTGGTCAAAGCTTGATTCTCTCGTACGGGGGATCAAGGTTTTCAGAGGGTTTTAAAACAGAGCCTAGTACTCTGAGGCGAAAGTTTAGGGACGATTCCTGCAAGCCAGGGAGCCGAGCGCGCCAAAACGGTGAATATATTTCAGCCTTCGAGTGTTAGTCTCCGTTTTGGGACGGCTATAGATATACGATTAACCCGTTTCACAACCTATAGCCGTAGCCCCAATTGACTGACAAAAGTTCTGATGTAGGTTGGTGTTGAGCGAAGCGTTCGCGTAGCGTCTCTAGACGAGAAAACCCAACTCCAGTAAGGGTTTTGTGGGGCTTTGCCAGCTCAACCCAATCTACGACAGCATAAGGGTTTCAAGGATTTTGTCAATCAACTAAGCTGTAGCCAGTCTGTTTAAGATATTTCCCTCAAAACGTTCAACCGTTTGAATGTTTTGAAGATTTCTGGATGCCCTAACCAACGTAACTATGGCTATGCTTTCGATGATCGCTAAGCCTTGGGTAAATATATAAATAGTTATGCAAAAAACCCCCGCTCTCATTAGAGAGCGGAGGCTGAAAGGCTTAGACTTTATGCTCCAAACCCTAATTAGGCAACCACAGGCTCAACCGAGTCGATGGTGACAATTAGGTCGTTAAAGTCGTTATCGGTCAGGTCCTCAAAACGCCAGACGTTACCGTTGGTCTGAATGTGAGACTGACCCAGGGCCGCATCGTGAATCGTAACCAGGTTTTCGGTACTGCCCTGCACCAGTAAGGCTGGTGCGTAGTAGCTACCACCGGCCATAATCATAGACCCGTTAACCACGCTGAAGTTATCGAGACTTAGCCCAGCACCATCGATCAGGTTGCCGGCAACCGCCGCTTCATAGCCTGCTTCACCGGGGAGAAGCCCGTCGACAGCACCCTTGGCATCGGTCTGGTAAAACTTCAAAATGTTGTCGTAGGTCGCGTCGCGGGACGCAGTGACGTTGACGGCCACATCGCCATCAAACCCGGTTAGGTTAACCAAGCCCTGCACCGGTTCGTCCTTCGACAGGAAGGCGAGCTGACTGCCTTCAACCAGCCCTTCATCGGCAACAACGCCATCTCGTAAACTGTGGGCCTGCACATCAAAGAGGAACAGGCTGCCGCCGTCGCGGCCAAACAGGTCAGAGACATCGATGATGCCGGAGGATTCCCAGTTGCCGATGTCGGCAGGTTCTGGGTCGCTGAGGTTGCTGGGCACCGCCGAGCGATCGATCTGCCCCACCCGCACTGCTTCGCTGGTGTTGGGGTCGAGCCGCCAGATGGAGGCTTCTTCACCGGAGGTAGCGCCAAAATCAGGCTCGATCGCCCGGTCTTCCTGCACGTAGATGTAGTCGTCGTCGGCCCAGTCCAGGTTGTCCTGGCTGCGAATGCCGAAGTCGGGACCCTCGAACTGGCCGCCGCCCGCATCGTCACTATCGTAAATGGCCTTGACCGTAGCGGTGATGTCGCTGCCACCAAAGTCGAGGTCGAAGGTGTAGGTGGTACCCCAGCTGTCGACGCCGCCGAACAGGCTGTCGCGACCGGTGGAGTTGAGTACGGCCATGGTGCCGTCGTTGGGGTTGGTGGCCAGGTCTTCGGGGCGAGAGAAGAGGAAAGCGCCAGCATCGGTGGCCAGCACATCCTGCTGGGCCTGGGTGGCGTAGCCTAGAGCATCGTAGCCGCTAGAGCCATCGTCGCTGGCCAGGTCGGGGCGATAGTAGTCGATCGCCACAAACTGTCCATCCCGGCTGCTGCCGGTGCCGCGAAAGTCGGTGGGGTCCCCATCGCCAGAATCAGAAACCCAGACGTAGAGCTGGCCCTGGGCCAGACCGTTGCGATCGAGGAAGCTGCCGTCGCCGAGGGCGTTCTTCTCCCCCACGTAGAGGGTCATGGGCGCGGGAGCGCGGTCATCCCCAATCAGGAAGGCAACTTTGTCGGCAGATCCGGTGTCAATCTCGGTGACGCTTTCCCAGGCGGCAAAGCCCAGGGCGGGCACGGCCCAAAGTTCACCCGTAGCCACGTCAAGGGCGTACTCGGTGCCGCCGCTAGTCTCTTCCCCGGTAAAGAAGATATTGTCCACGATGCCCATGCCTGCGCCAAACTGGTTGGCGGGAATTAATTGGGCGGAGCAAAGACGATTCAGACCGCCAAACTCCAGGTCAGCGGCTTCGTCGACGATTTCACCGGCCCGGTTGTAGATGGTGTCGTAGGCCAAGCCCGCATCAACCACCGCAAGGCTATCTTTGTCGATATCGAAATAGCTGACTCGGCCTCCGGTCAATTCGGTGCCGTTGGCTAATTGGTACGCATAGCCAGCGGTTGAAGCCAGCTCGTGGTTCGCCAGCACCCGAATGGTGTTGTCGTCCAGCGCGAAGGCCCCCAGGCCGTCGAAAACCCCCGGAGGGGTATAGCCGCCGTAGGTTTCGCCCGTGGTGAACAGCGGGTCGACCGTGTAGCCGTTCAGCCCCGTCATCATGGGAGCTTCAGCCGTGTCGAATTCGCTGCCGGCAAAGCCGTAGCGATCGCTGCCCTCAACCCCCAGACGAGGATCCAGGTCCAGGGATTTATTCAGCTTGACCTCGATGATCTCATTGTTGTCGATATCCGGCCCCCGACCCACAGAGAACGGATAGTTGTTGTCGTTGGCCACCAGAATGGTGTCCTTGTCCAGCACCAGCACGTCTTCGATGGTGACAAAGGGAAAGTCAAAGGTGGTTTTGCCGTCGCCATTCAGATCATTGGGGTCATCGAGGGTGAGCAGGTCAACCGCTTCCTCTTTGCCGATAAAGCCATTGCTGTCAACGTCAGAGAAATCAACCTTGAAGATCTTCTTGAACTCGGCGGTTTCGCCTTGGCCGTTGTCCCGCTCAATCACCAGAAACTCGTGGTTATTGATCGGGGTGAAGTCGCCGATCGCGTGGTCAGCGGCTTCCATCTGATAGAGGCCCACCAACCCTTCGAAAGAGCTGGTTTTGGTGTCAAATTCATAGATCCGCAGGGAACCAGCGGGGTCGCCGACCACGGTCCCTTCCAGCAGCGGATAGAGCGTGGTGCGATCGGGGCTAAAGGCCATGCCCTCAAAGCCCTTGGAGTTGGGCAGGTTAGAGACTGCCTCCCCGGCCAGAACATCGGGGTTTTGGGGAGAGCGTACAGTATCATCCGTAATTTGATCCCGTACAAAGTCACCGGTATCGGGGAAGTCAGTAAAGTAAGCGTCAACTCCCAAACTGATGAACTGCTCATACTCCTTATTGGGATCGCCCTGGTAGTCAGAGGCCAGATAGCGCTCCTCATTGCGGAAGGTGTATGGATGCACTTGCAGCCCAGCCGCGTGGGCGTCCTCGATCAAAGAGGACGCGGGCAGCGTGACCTTATCCGCATCGTTGATGGTGCCATCTCCGTTTAAATCATCGGGGTTGCCATCGCCGTCCTCGTCAACTGTCTTGACAGACACGATCATCCGCTTCCAGGGGCCAATGCCATCGGCATAGGTCGCAATTTCTGCCAACCCTTCAGAGGTTTGCAGATCGCCGTAGGTGCGAGTGTCGCCGCTGACCACGAAGTCGTAGGGACGGGCATTCACATCCTGGTAGAGCAGGGTGCCATCGTCGGCCACATCGTAGGCATCCAGGAGTTGCACCAGAGGAATGTCAACGCCAGCAGCGGGCATGATGGAGTCATGCAAGTCCTTCAGGTTGCTGACCTCAAAGGACTGGATGAAAACGCGGCTGGGATCGGTGAAGTCGTTTTTCACCAGATCGTCAATGAGTAACTGGCTGGTGTTGAAGCCCTTGTCTTCAAAGTAGGTCGGGTGCTTGGTTTCGGGGTAGATGCCGATTTTCTTGCCCGTGTCTGCTTCGGTCTGCTTCACCAGGTCAATGATTTCATCCAGGGTCGGAATTTCGTACAAACCGTCGTAGCTGTGATCGCGGAAATCTAACCGCTCTTTGGCGCGCAGGGTTTTGATTTCAGCCAAAGTGAAATCTTCGGCAAACCAACCCGTTACAGGCGCCCCATCGACCATTTTGGTGGTTTTGCGATCGGCGAATTCAGGATGATCGGCGACATCAGTGGTGCCGCTGATATCCGGCTCATGGCGGGCAATCAAAACGCCATCTTTAGTAACGACCAGGTCAGGCTCGATAAAGTCGGCACCATTCTCAATGCCGAACTCGTAAGCGGCGAGGGTGTGCTCAGGACGGCGTCCGGCTGCGCCTCGGTGACCAATCACCAGGGGATCTTGACCGTTCAGGGTGTTGAGCGTATTGATGTTGGGGGTCGCAACCGGCGCTTCCAGCAGCTTGCCGCTGGCGTCGAAATGCAGAATGTAGGGGCCAAACTCTTCCCCAATCCAGATGTCGCCGTTGTCGCCGATTACAAACGATTCCACATCAAAATCTGCCCCGGTCAGCAGGCGATCGGCGGTGCCCTCATTCACAATGTCGAAGGGCACCAGATTGTCGGGGTCGCTGAGCTGCACAAAGCCCTGCACCTCAACGCTGCCGTCACCGCCCTCCGAACCCGCCAGGCTCGGGTCAACCTGGTAAATCCGCAGCAGGTAGTCGGCACTGTTGCCCTGGGCACCAAAGCCGTTGTCCGACAGAAACCAGTAGGTAGAGCCGTCGCCGCCGGGGGCAAACTGCACGCCGCTAAAGCCCTGTACCGGAGGACCTTCGAAGGGGCCGGTGCGGCCATTGCCCTCAATGCCTGCCCCGGTGGGGGGGCCTTCAGCAAAGGTGTCGGCGGGCAGCGAGGCAAAGCCAGTCAGCTCTGCGGGGCCAGACAGGAAGGCAATCTGGCCACCCTGAACTAAGCCCGCGTCTGCAATAATGCCGTCTTCTACGCTGTGGGCCTGGACGTCGAACAGGAATAGCTCGCCCGGATCTTCCCCAAACAGGGTGGAAACGTCGATGATGCCCGAGGTTTCCCAGTTGCCAATGTCGCCGATCGCGCCATCGGTCTGTCCGTCAGGAATCCCGGTGGTCCGGTTGACCTGGCCAACCCGAACCGCTTCGCTGGTGTTGGGATCGAGCCGCCAGAGAGAAGCTTCTTCACCAGACGTTTGGCCGAAATCACTTAAGGCCCGGTCTTCCTGCACGTAGATGTAGCCGTCGTCGGCCCAGTCCAGGTTGTCCTGGCTGCGGATACCGAAGTCGGGCCCGGCGAACTGGCCGCCGCCCGCATCGTCACTGTCGTAAATGGCCTTGACCGTAGCTGTGATGTCGCTGCCACCAAAGTCGAGGTCGAAGGTGTAGGTGGTACCCCAGCTGTCGACGCCGCCGAACAGGCTGTCGCGACCGGTGGAGTTGAGCACGGCCATGGTGCCGTCGTTGGGGTTGGTGGCCAGGTCTTCGGGGCGAGAGAACAGGAAGGCGCCAGCATCGGTGGCCAGCAGATCCTGCTGGGTCTGGGTGGCGTAGCCCAGGGCATCGTAGCCGCTAGAGCCATCGTCGCTGGCCAGGTCAGGGCGGTAGTAGTCAACGGCGACAAACTTGCCGCTGCGACTGCTGCCGGTGCCCCGGAAAGTGGAGGGGTCGGCATCGCCTTCATCGGAAACCCAGACGTAGAGCTGGCCCTGAGCCAGACCGTTGCGATCGAGGAAGCTACCGTCGCCGAGGGCGTTCTTCTCACCCACGTAGAGGGTCATGGGCGCGGGAGCCCGGTCATCCCCCACTAGGAAGGCGACTTTGTCGGTGGAGCCAGTGTCGATTTCGGTGACACTTTCCCAGGCGGCGACGCCCATGGCGGGCACAGCCCAGAGTTCACCCGTAGCCACATCGAGGGCGTACTCGGTACCGCCGCCGGTTTCTTCCCCAGTGAAGAAGATATTGTCCACGATGCCCATGCCTTCGCCAAACTGGTTGGCGGGAATTAATTGGGCAGAGCACAGACGATTCAGACCGCCAAATTCCAGGTCGGACGCATCATCTACGCTATCGCCAGCCCGGTTGTAGATGGTGTCGTAGGCCAAGCCTGCATTCACCACGGTGCGGGTTGTTTTGTCGATATCGAAATAGCTGACCCGTGCCCCGGTCAGTTCGGTGCCATTCGCCAGGGAGTAGCTGTAGACCTCCTCATCGCTGGCGATCTCATGGTTAACGAACAGTCGGATAGTATTTTCGTCGATCGCGATCGCGCCCAGACCATCTGGAACTCCAGGGGCAGTGTATCCATTAATTTCGTCGCCAATGGTGATCAGAGGATCAACCGTGTAGCCATTCAGCCCGCTCACCTGGGCAGGCTGGGTCGTATCAAAAGCCATGGGTTGAAGGTTCTCCTAATTTATTCGTTTCAAGGCTTTATAAACAGGCGCAAAAATTCCCCGCTAAGCCCTTGACCTGGCAGATAAATTTCACCCTGATTGCCACAGGAATAATCTCACAAAAGCAAAAAAATGAGATTAAGCCTGAGCGCTGTCTTGATTAATAAATTTAGGGCAAGATTAAGCCCGAACCCTAAACCATATCTGAATATCACAGGCTTAAAGATAGTAAGTTTCAGGCCATAGGCCGCTAGGAATCGAGACTGATCTATATACCTGATCCGCTTGAAATCGTTGAAATTTATCGAGAACTTAATCAGAAATTAAAGCAGCCTATTTTAATCGCCAAAGATTAACCTTGAGATAAGCAAGATTTAA
This sequence comes from Nodosilinea nodulosa PCC 7104, assembly GCF_000309385.1. Lineage (GTDB taxonomy): Bacteria > Cyanobacteriota > Cyanobacteriia > Phormidesmidales > Phormidesmidaceae > Nodosilinea > Nodosilinea nodulosa. Next base: position 5,184,808 of record NZ_JH976537.1, on the reverse strand, counting down.
TTGTTTCAAACAGCTCAAATTTCAATCTAAAAAAATCTACAAGAACGATTTGAGCCGTTGCATAGAGCTTTAGCCAGTCTGGTTAAGGCATGTCTCTTATGAACGTTCAAACGTTTGAGCGTTCATGGGGTTTCTGGATGTCCTAATCAACGCGACTGTTGCTATAGACAGTTCAAAATCGACAGCGCTGGCTTTTTCCCATGCGGCCTTTAATAGCGCCAGAAGCTGTTAAAGGTCGATACTTTCCTGAATCTCTGATTCTTTGATAGGGCAATTAGAAATCTGCCGATAGATTCCCCAGGCAAATACTCCTATCACTCTAACTACACCCCAATGCAGTGAATCTTGCTGCAACAAAATGCCCCTACTAGATCTTCTAGCAGGGGCGTTCAAACTTAACGATTCAGGCGTTTAGCTAGCGGTCGCACCGCTGCGGCTGTAAGTTGCCCAAAAGCTGGGATGAACCTTGCCCTGAATATGGTTCCAGTAGTGGGCCGCTTCGGCGGGTAGACCCGCTTCGGTGGCTAGGCGGGCCAGCATCGACTGCTGGCGCTGCTTCACCGAGCGATGGCGATTCATCATGCTCATGCGGGCCTTATCTTCGGTGCTGAGGTCAGCTGCCACGGCCTGGAAGGCTGGCACAGCGGGTGCCGCTGCTGGCGCTTCCTGGACCTCAGGGGCACCAGTCTGGTAGGCCACACCGCGATAGACCAAGTCTAGGGTGGGCTGCTGAACCGGAGCTTTTTTGACGGTGCGGAACCGAATATCTACGCCCCGGAATTTGCCAACGTCATCGGTTGCGCTGGCCTGCACTGCGGGGGGATTGTAGTCGTAGCTAACGCCGCGATAGGTAAGTTTCATAGTGTCGCCTCCAAAAGATCAAGGGGTTTGATCAGAACATTGGGGCGCGTTCCTTCGGGGGGTGGTTAACCCCTACTTCCGTCTCACGCTGAACCCAGAGGCAGAGAGTGAGATGAACGAATTTCTGATTACTTCTGTATCTTAGACTACGGTTTGCGATTTTGTCAAGCTATCTGTGATTGTGTAGTCTTTGCTACAGAAGATATTAATTTGTTTCCTGCGGAGGCTGCGATCGCAACGAAAACTGGCAGCAGACCTGCCATCGCTGACTGTCATGGCGGAGCAGGGTGAGGTTTTGGGCCACAAAGTTGGCGGCAAAGGGGCGATCGCAAAACTCATCCCAGGCTTGCTGAAAGGCAGCGACGGTAAGATCGCGAAAGCCCACGGTAATGTGGGGAATAAACGGGCGACCATCAGCCACCCGATCGGCAATGCCGCAGTCGTTCCCTAGGGTAGCCGCCAGCGCTGCCTGAATCGCCATCACCTCCGCCGTCCGGGCTACGTCAACGTAGATAACCCGGGGCGCAAAGGCGCTGAAGCCCCTTAGCTGGATGGGCACAGGTGGCTGCGACCGGGCAAAGGCCGCCAGACATTGTTCCAGTGAGTCGACCTGGGCTGGCGGCCATTGAAACGGCGGCTGGAGAGTAATGTGGGGAGGCGACTTGAGGGCAGCCCCGCTGTCAAACCGCTGCCAAATGTCTTGCTTAATAGCGGTAATTTCATCCTGCAACGGCGGGGGCGGCAGCAGAGCGACAAAGAAGCGCCCAGGGGCAGCAGTCCTGGCGTCAGTCATAGGACAGCCTTTCCCTCCTAGCGCACCCACCCTACTGCCGTTGCCCTAGGGCCAGCGATCGCCACCGTCGCGCTCATAGAAGCTCAGCCGGGCATAGCCCATAAAGGTCGATTCTACTGTGTCGCCCACCGGGTAGGCGGTAGCCCCAAACAGGTAAACCCCGCCAAAACGGGGGTTGCGCACGGGCCGCAGCGCCAGCGTCATCGCTGTCCCAGGGGCAAGGGGCGGGTCAAAGGCAACGGTCAATGCCTGGGTGTCCGGGTCTTGGGTGACCTTGCCCAGGGGCAGAGGCACGCGGCCATTCGGCGTTTCGGCAAAGGCTTCAGTAGCCTCTAGGCGATAGCGAAAAATTGGATCGTACCCCTCGTCGAGGCTGACCACAATGCGATCTAGGGGTTCTACCGCTGCCGCTGGAAAGTCCACGGTGAGGTAGTAGGTGACGCTGCCTTCGTTGACCAGGTTGCGGGTGGCGTAGCTGTCAGTCAGGCGCGGTGGAGAGGAAAACCCTACGGTGCCGTCAGAGTATTGAATGGCTGCAGCGGGGGCCAGAACCGCAACGCCCCAGACCGAACCGAAGGCCAGCAGGCCAGCGCCAGCCAGAGCAATACTTTGCCGAGTAAACGGCCAAAACTGAAGATAGGACATAGCAAATCGCCGCATTGGACTGCGCAAAACCCTGGGGGAACGGTGTAATTCCTGTCAGGCTGTGACTCCTTAAGTCTAGCGCTGGCATTTGGGCATAGCCGCTGATCCTTAATTTTCAAACAAGTTGAGCTGAAGCTCGGGTTTTACCCGCATGACCACCAGTGTCATGTCGTCGTCGTTGCTGCGATCGCCGCCAATAAAGCGATCGAGCAGATCAAAGGTGTAGTCTAAAATTGCCTCCGCCGAGGTGCAGTTGCGGCAGGCCCACTGCAAGGCTCGCTCCAGGTTTTCTTCCTCAAAGCGATCGCCCCGAGCGTTGGCTGCCTCAGTAAAGCCGTCGGTATAAAACACCACCGTGTCGCCGGGCTGAAGCTGCACCTCTGCCTCGCAGTACTGGGTGTTCATATCCAGCCCCAGCAGCATACCGGGGGTATCTAGCCGGGTGATGGTGTTAGTGGCCGCCTGCCACAGCAGCGGCGGGTTGTGGGCCGCGTTGCCGTAGGCCAGGCGGCGGGTTTTGGGGTTGTACTCGGCGTAAAACAGCGTCACAAAGCGATTCGAGCTTTCTAAATCGCTGTGCATGACAAAGTTGAGGTCCTGCAAAATGCGGGCCGGGGAATGGCCGTTGAGCACTTCTGTCCGCAGCATGCCCCGCATCATGGTCATAATTAACCCGGCGGGCACCCCTTTACCCATCACATCGCCGATCGCAAAGCTCCAGGGGGCCGAAGCAGACTGCTGTGAACCCGACTGACGCAGTTGCTCAAAGGTAGTAGGGATAAAGTCGTAGTAGTCGCCCCCCACCCGATGGGCAGTCTGGCACTTGGCGGCCAAATCCATACCCTGAATGGCTGGGCATTCCCGAGGCAGCAGCTGAATCTGAATCTCAGCACCGATTTCCAGCTCGCGGTCTAGGCGCTCTTTTTTGCGCAGGGCCGCCGTTAGCTCGTTGTTTTCGATCGCCACCGACGTCTGATCAGCCACCAGGCGCACCAGCTTTTGGCGGGTCTCGGTCCAGGTGTAGTCGGGGTCACGGCTAAACACATACAGTCGGCCCCGCTCCACATTCTGAACAATAATAGCGGTGCCAAATAGCTGAAAATCGTCGCCCAAATAGCGGTTTACCTGGCGATCTAGGGCCAGCATAGCGTTGCGCGCCATCGACATCATGCTGCTCTGGGGGGCCGACTGAAAACTGGCCGTCACCTGACGGGTGGCCGCCTCCAGAGCCGATCGCACGTCCTGGCACTGATCTTCGCTTTGGCAGTGCAGCCGCTCCAGGCGCACCTGCCCGTCCGCCCGAAACAGCACCAGCGCGCCGCCGCTGGCATCAGTCACCCGGCTGGCAATCATCGGAATCAGCTCCAGGAACTGATTGAGGTTGTTGAGGCTGCGCAGGGCAAACCCCAGGGAGCTGAGCAAATCTTGAATTTTATACTGCTCGCGCTGCAGCCGAGCCACCAGTTCCTTCAGTGCGAATACTGGTGGCGTATCGGGTAGAGCACCACTGCTAGCGCTTTCAAAGGAGGAGGATGACCCGGATGGCATGGGAAAAGCTGTCATGGACGACCTGTGCAAAACGCTCTTGCGAAACTCAGCAAACGAAACGACCAACTAAATATAGGGGCTAAAGAAAGATTTGGCGCACGCCTTTAGACCTGAAAGTAAAAAATCCCTATTTCTGGCGGCATACAGCAACTTTTGCCAAGGCACCTCCAGCGGGCAGCAGCCGGGGATAGCCCATAGTAGCGCACAAATTGAAGGCCAAGGATAGCATTCTGTGCAGTCTTTGACCACCTCCTGGGACAGAGAAGATGCTAGAGAGTTTTAGGCCGCCGGGAGGAGCGGCGAGGGAGCCGTAGAATTGGCCCACCGTCAGCGGGGCTGGCCAGATTTCCACCACCTGCGGCAGAGAGCCAAAATCGCTGCCTGGCTGTGGACTACGGTTGGATAGTCAAGCTTAGGCCGATCCAAAATATATAGAGGCGTGCTGAGCTGTTCTGCCACCGCCCGTTTGACAGCTTCTCCGCCCGGTGCTCCCGAAGCTTTGGTAATCACTCGGGTAATGCGCCACTGCTGCCACAGCGCCTTTTCCAAATCGGCGTAAATGGGGGGACGCAGGGCAATCAGGCGATCGGGCGTAAATCCTGCCTCCAGCGCTGCGCTTAGGGCAACGGTAGATGGCAGAATACGGGCAAACAGCGTGGCCCGAGTTTGCCAGGGAATAAAGTAGTGCAGCCAGCGATAGCCCAGGGTCAGCAGTACGCGCTCCCCCTGGAGGATGTCTGGAGTGAGCACAGTCTCTAGCCCGGCGACCCGGCACACCACCTGTGAGGCAGGGGCGTCCAGGCTAGGGCGTTCATAGCGCCAGTAGGGAATCCGGAGGGCCTGGGTGGCGGCGATCGCGCCCCGCGAAATTTCAGCCGCAAATGGATGGGACGCATCCAGTACAGCCCCCACCCCTTGCGCGGTCAAAAAGGCCTCTAGCGCCGCCGGGTCTAGGCCGCCCACTAGCACTTTTAGCCAGGGGCTCTCACGGTAAGACTGCCGCGCCGTCGGCGTTGTCACCGTTACCAAACAGGGAATCTGCTCCCCCGCCAGCACTGCGGCCAACTCCACCGCCTCCCCCGTTCCCCCAATCACCCACAGCACTACATCCCGATCCGCCACAAAATCTCCTCTTTGTAAGGTGACACCGAACCCATCTAGCCAACCTCGCCCAATCCCAGCGCACCCCCCCCCACCTCCCTCATCTCCCCCACATCCCGCTCTCCCCCCGCCCCCACTCTCTGCTACCCTTTCCCTCATCCCCTGCCGCCCATGGCCATGAACCAACTGCTGCTGATTCCAATTGTTGCCTTTGCCAAGCTGCTCACCCTGGTCCTGCGGCTGTCGGGTCGGGGGTCCGGTACCGCGCTGCCGGGCTACCTGGTAGGGCGCTACTTTCCCTTTGCCTTAGAGGCGCTGGTGAGCCAAATTCCTACGGTGGTGGCCATTACCGGCACCAACGGCAAAACCACCAGCCAGACCATGCTCAGCGCCGTAATCAGCCAGGTGCCGGGAGTTAATGTACTGCGCAACAAGGCCGGAGCCAACCTCAGTCAGGGTATTTTGTCAGAGCTGCTCAAGCAGAGCAACACCTGGGGGCATCTCGACTTTACCCACGCTGTGCTGGAAATTGAAGAGGCCACGCTGCCCCGGATTGCGACCCTAATCAAACCCAACATTATCGCGGTTACCAACCTCTACCGCGACCAGCTCGACGCCTACGGCGAAATCGATCGCACCGAAAAGCTCATCCGCGATGGCATTGCCCAGTGCCCCGCCGCCGCTGTGGTTGTCAACGGCGACGATCCCCGCACGGCACGGCTCACCCAGGGGTTGGGCAACGCTACCTATTTCGTGTCGCTGGCCCCAGAGTACGCCCGGTTTTTGCCCTACGAGGGCAAGCTCAATCGGCGAGCGGCCAACAGCCAGGGCCTAGAGGCAACCCAAATTCAAATCAACGAGGACCTGACCACTGACTTCGCTATCCACGGTCAAATGAATGGCACTGCGGTGCAGATTCCCCAGGCTCGAACGGTGTCGCCTGGGTTCTTTCATGTCTACAACGCCCTGACCGCGATCGCGATCGCAAACCTCCTGGGCATAGACGAGACCACCGCCATCGCCGGGCTGCAAACCTTTAAACCTGCCTTTGGCCGCGGAGAAACTCTAATCCGACAGCAGGGCGATAAACAGGTCAACTATCGCCTGCTGCTGGTTAAAAATCCGGCCAGCTTTAGCCTCAGCCTAGAGCTGCTGCGCAATATTCCCAACCTCAAGCTCCTGTTGGCCATCAACGACAACACCGCCGACGGCAGAGATGTCTCCTGGCTATGGGATAGCGAGCTAGAGCGGCTTAACCAGGCCCAAATCGCCTGGATTCTCTGCACTGGCATCCGGGCCAAGGATATGGCCGTCCGGCTCAAGTACGCCCTGGATCAGCCACCCGGCCCTATTCCTGCTGAAGAATCTATCCGTCAGGCCCTTGATTTATCCTTTCAGCAGGCCCAGTCTGGCGACACGGTTTTTGTGCTGCCCACCTACACGGCCATGCTGGAATTTCGCAAGCTAATGGGCAAAACCCTCGCTGTTGTCTAACCCCGCTGTTGTTTAATCTCTCTACCGTGTAGCCCATGCCCTACGCCCTAACCATCACCCACCTCTACCCCGACCATCTCAACCTCTACGGCGATCTTGGCAACCTGATTGTGCTGCGCTGCCGCTGCCAGTGGATGGGCCTTGACTGCACAGTTAACTCTCTCACCCTAGGGGAACCGGCCAGGCGCGGTACCACCGACATCTACTTTATGGGAGGCGGCCAAGACACCGATCAAATGGCGGTAGTCAACGATTTTCACCAGCTTAAACGCGACGCCATTCAAGCCGATACCGAAGCGGGAGCCGTATTTCTGGGCGTTTGCGGTGGCTACCAGCTCATGGGCAATACCTTTTTGATGGGCAATGGTGAGGTCACCCAGGGCTTGGGCATTATTGACGTCAGCACTCAGGCTCCAGGGGCTGACGTTAAGCAGCGCTGCATCGGCAACCTGGTTGCAGAACTTACCGACGCCATCTATGCCGACATGCAAACTCTATACGCTACCCCCAAAGATATTCCCCGCACCCTAGTGGGGTTTGAAAACCACTCCGGGCAAACCTACCTGGGCAAGGGGGTCGAGCCTTTGGCCAGAACCATCGCTGGGTTTGGCAACAACGCCACCGCTGAATACGAAGGCGCCCGCTACAAGAATATTTTCGGCAGCTATATGCACGGCTCGCTACTGCCCAAAAACCCTCACTTCGCCGATTATCTAATCGGTCTAGCTCTGCGCCGTCGATACCCAGAGGCTGCGATCGCCCTGCCTGTCCTGCCCGACACCGAAGAGTTGGCGGCCCACAGCTATGCCGTGCAGCGCTACCGCTGAGGAGGCTCCCCCATGAAAGCAACCCCCAAGGTGCTGGTGGGCCAGCGATCGCCAAAAAGCCCCTGGCTAGCTGTCAACCTATCGGCTGCCCTGCCTGGCGCCGGACAGCTCTACGATGGCGCGATCTCGCGAGGGATCCTCATTGCCGTTGCTTTCTGGAGCCTGATAGCCTTCATCCTCTGGTCCATCTTTGCCCCAGCCGGCAATACCCTGCGGGGGCTGCTGACCCTAGTTCCCTTACTCAGCCTTTACCTCGTTAACCTCTGGGACAGCCACCATGCTGCCAAGCGGGGCATCACTCTCGACCAGTTTAGCCCCCTGCGATACCAATCCCAGGATCCCTGGTATCCGGTATTTCTCTCCCAAGTGTTGCCTGGCCTAGGACACCTATTTCTGCAAAGAGTCACCGTAGGGGGCCTGCTGCTGCTGCTAGGCATTCTCACCGCTTACATCGCCAATTTTCACCCGGCTTTGCTGCCCCTGCCGCCGCTAATCTGGGCCGCAGGGTGTGGGCTGGTCTATCGCGCTGCTCCGGTTCAGCATCGCCAGTGGAGGTTGTTAGCAACGCTGTTAGTGGCAGTCATTATCACCCGTTTTGCGCTCAGCTCAATCCCCTTTATAGTCCCACAGGAGGTCGTGCAGTGCATTGTGCCGAGTGAGTCTATGCTGCCAACCCTAGAGGTGCGCGATCGCATCTTCGTACGCCCTCGTCCCCTGGACTACAATCTGTCCGTGGGCGACATCATCGTCTTCTCAAATCCCGAAATTACTCCATCGGCCCAGACCGGGCAACTCTATAACCTGATGGTCAAGCGCGTCATTGCCCTACCCGGCCAGCGAGTTGAAATTCGCCTAGGCCGCGTATGGATCAACAACATCCCCCAGATCGAAACCTTCATTCAAGAACCGATAGGCTATCGATGGGGGCCACAAACAGTCCCTCCGGGCCACCTATTTGTGCTGGGAGACAACCGCAATAACAGTCGCGACTCCCATGTATGGGGATTTTTACCCCGACCCCACGTGGTGGGCAATGCCTACAAAATTTATTGGCCACCCCACCGAGTGCAACCCCTGCCTTGAGAAAAGCACTTACATAGCAGGCTGGGCTCACATCTAGGCACAAACTAGCACTCCGCCGCCCTGCTGTATTAAGACCACCCGTTAGATGGGGTACTCTTGACTGTAGCGGTGCCCGAGCCGGTACAGTACAGCATAAGCCTTGCTGTATAAGCGATGTAGGCATCTCAACTTATCTCACACCAGCGAGAACTACTATAGATTCCTCTAAAATCACTCATCCGTACGAGTTAAATCATATTTATGGGGTTTTCACATCCTGACTATTTGACTTCACCATATGCTCATAATGACGTTTCAACTCAAGGCTAAGCTAGCCCAGAGATGTTTCTTGAAAAAGGCTGACCAATTTATTGTCAATACAAAATTTGGTTTAAGTCTAGCCATCGTGCGTCAACTACGCCGCATGCTCTGCCCTAGCCATATCAAAGTGCGCAACTTCATGATTCAGTTAAAAAGCTGTTAACGCAAATGACACCATCGATCTGGAAATAAAAGCCTGCTATACACTACAGCAAGAATACTTAAATTCAGATGACTGAGCTAGCACTGCTAAGATTTTAGCCTAGGTCAATAAAGTATTTTGGAGGCGTTAATTTTCAAATTCGTATAATGTCGTCTTTACTTCTTAAAAAACAAGTAGCTATACTCCGCTTCCTTAAGCTAAGATTGTTGCTAACTTCTTAAGATGGTAAGGATTAGAAGTCCCTAATTTATTGATTTCTTAGAGGTTCTATGAAAGCAGTTATATTAGCTGGTGGCCTAGGTACCCGTTTAAGTGAAGAAACCAGTATCAAACCTAAGCCCATGGTCGAAGTTGGGGGCTACCCGATTCTCTGGCATATCATGAAGATTTATGCCGCCCACGGTATCAATGATTTCATTGTCTGCTGTGGGTATAAGGGCTATGTCATCAAAGAGTATTTTGCTAACTACTTTTTGCATATGTCAGATGTCACGTTTGACCTCCGCTACAACCAAATGAATATCCACAACGGCAATGCAGAGCCGTGGAAAGTCACGCTAATTGATACTGGCGCGTCGACAATGACCGGCGGTCGCCTCAAGCGAGTCAGGGAATATATTGGCTCTGAAACGTTTTGCTTTACCTACGGGGATGGGGTAAGCGATGTCAATGTCACCGAACTCATCAAGTTTCACGAAGCACAAGGTACTCTAGCTACTCTTACGGCAGTAAAACCCCCCGGTCGATTTGGTGCAATCTCCCTACATGAAGGTCAAACAAGCATTGCTTCTTTTGCCGAAAAAGCAGATGGTGATGAAGCCTACGTCAACGGTGGCTATTTCGTTTTAGACCCTCAAGTCATCGATTTTATCGCCGACGACAGCGTCATGTGGGAGCATGAGCCCCTGACCAAACTCGCTGAAATGGGGCAGCTGTCAGCCTATCGGCACGACGGTTTTTGGCAACCCATGGATACCCTGAGAGATAAAAATAATCTCGAAGGCTTATGGAAATCTGGGGAAGCACCCTGGAAAGTCTGGTAGTCCAGACATGTCATCTTGAGTTAATGCGCTTAACTGGTATCTAGAGCAAATATAATGTCCAACACCTACGATTACGCCATTATTGGCGGTGGAATTGTGGGCTTGGCTACAGCTATGAAGCTGAGCCAAATGCTGCCCAATGCCAAAATTACCGTCATTGAAAAAGAGTCTTCTTGGGCCTACCACCAGACCGGCAATAACAGTGGAGTAATTCACTCTGGAATCTACTATAAACCTGGTAGCTTTAAAGCAAAATTTAGCCGAGCTGGCTGTCAATCTATGGTTGACTTTTGTCGCCAGTACGACATTCCTCACGATGTATGTGGAAAGGTAATTGTTGCGACCCAAAAGAAAGAGCTACCTCTACTGGACAACCTCTTTCAGCGCGGTCTCCAAAATCAAATACCTGTTTCTAAGATTACCCTGGAAGAGGTTAAGGAGATCGAACCTTACGTCAATTGTCTGGCCGCTATTAAAGTAGACTCGACTGGCATCGTTAACTACAAAGCCGTTTGCCAGAAGTACATCGAGATTATTCAAGAGAAGGATAACGACCTTCGCTTAAACACTAAGGTTTTAAACATTGTGCTAGGGCCACAGCACGTTGTTCTAGAGACTGATAAAGGCGAAATAAAGGCCAAGTTTTTGATTAACTGCGCCGGGCTTTTCTCAGATCGAGTAGCTCAAATGGCTAATCTCAAGCCCTCAGCTAAAATTGTGCCTTTCCGTGGTGAATACTATGAGCTAGTACCCGAAAAACGGTATCTAGTTAATACACTTATTTACCCGGTACCTAACCCGAGCTTCCCCTTCCTTGGCGTACACTTTACCAAGATGATCGATGGAAGTGTTCATGCTGGCCCTAATGCTGTTTTGAGTCTAAAGCGGGAAGGCTATAAAAAGACCGATTTCGATCTAAAAGACTTCGCAGAAGTCATGACCTATCCAGGCTTCTGGAAGCTAGCTTCAAAGCATGCTGATGAAGGTCTGCGCGAGATCGTTCGCTCCTTTAGCAAAGCAGCCTTTGTCAAGAGTCTACAGGGCCTTATTCCAGAAGTTCGCAGCGAAGATGTTGTTCCTACTCATGCAGGGGTGAGAGCGCAGGCGCTCATGAACAATGGCAGCTTGGTTGACGATTTCCTTATTGTCAACGGAGAACGGTCAATTCATGTCTTAAATGCCCCTTCGCCAGCGGCTACATCATCTCTGGAAATCGGAAAAGAGGTTGCATCTCAAGTAGTAAATGCCACTGCCCCAACCTCCGTTGCATTGTAATCATTACTCAAACAGGTAATTCATTCATGAAAGTATTAGTTACTGGTACAGAAGGCTATCTTGGCTGTTTACTGGCGCCCCTGCTCCTCCAAAAAGGTCACGACGTTATTGGAGTAGACACCGGATTTTACAAAGCAGGGTGGCTTTACAACGGTATCAACACGTCGGCTAAAACATTAAACAAGGACATTCGAAATATTGAGGCCACCGACCTTGAGGGTGTAGAAGCTATTGTTCATATGGCTGAGCTATCTAACGATCCCTTGGGTAAGCTAGCTCCTAATATCACTTACGACATCAACCATAAGGGCTCCGTACGTTTGGCAGAATTGGCCAAAGCTGCTGGGGTGCGTCGATTTGTCTACATGTCATCCTGTAGCGTTTACGGGGTAGCAGAAGGCGATGACTATGTCACCGAAGAGTCTGAAGTTAACCCCCAAACCGCCTATGCCAAGTGCAAAACGCTAGTAGAGCAGGATCTGCGACCAATGGCAGACGATGACTTTTCGCCCACCTACATGCGTAATGCCACCGCCTATGGTGCATCGCCCCGCATGCGCTTCGATATCGTTCTGAATAATTTGTCGGGCTTAGCTTGGACAACTAAAGAAATTCGCATGACCAGTGACGGTACTCCCTGGCGTCCCCTTGTCCATGCCTTGGATATTGCTAAGTCAATTATCTGCGCTTTAGAGGCCCCTCGGGATATTGTTCACAACCAAGTGTTTAACGTTGGTGACACCGGCCACAACTATCAAGTGCGCGAAATCGCCAAAATTGTTGCTGACACTTTCCCTGACTGCCAATTAAGCTTTGGTAAGCCTGATACTGACAACCGCAGCTACCGGGTGTCTTTTGAAAAAATCAACAGCGTTCTCCCAGGTTTCAAGTGTGACTGGGATGCAAAGCGTGGCGCAGAACAGTTGCTTAAGGTATTTCAACAAATTGACATGACTGAAGAGATGTTTACCTCCCGTGGGTTTACTCGTCTCAAGCAACTGGAGTACCTCATTCGCACCCAGCAAATTGATAAAGATTTCTTTTGGAACTAGCCATGATCTTTGAAGCGACTAATCTTAAAGATGCTTTCGTTATCGATCTCGAAATTCGCAGTGACGATCGAGGTGGCTTTGCCCGTACTTTTTGTGCCAAGGAATTTGAGGAGCATGGCTTAAAGCCCATGGTTGCCCAGTGCAACATGTCTTTTAACTACAAAAAGGGCACTTTACGGGGCATGCACTATCAGCTTGCCCCCGCTGCTGAAACTAAGCTGGTCCGCTGTACGCGTGGGGCTATTTATGATGTCATCATTGACATTCGGCCTGATTCGCCAACCTACATGCAGCATTTTGGTGTTGAGTTAACCGCAGACAATCGTAAAGCCCTATACGTCCCTGAGCTTTTTGCCCACGGCTATCAGGCTTTAACCGATGATGCGGAGGTGATCTATCAGGTGGGTGAGTTTTACTCTCCTGGCTATGAGCAGGGGATTAGATATGATGATCCTACCTTTGGGATTGAGTGGCCAATTCCAGTAACAGTTATTTCCGATAAAGACTCTAAATGGCCTCCCTTTAAGAGCTAGATAGCGCTTTGCCAGTTTTTTTGGGGTTTTGACTCAAAAAGAACTGGCTTTTCTTTAGTTATTTCCATTCGATCTATCGTTTAGGTTTAATAGACGTTATGTTTATCGTTGACACAGCATTAAAGGCCAGACAAGAAGCGGGGAATCCAGTCCGAGTAGGTATGATTGGCGCCGGTTTCATGGGGCGGGGGGTAGCCAACCAAATGCTCAACTCGGTTCCCGGCATGGAACTAGTGGCAATCTCGAACCGCAATATTGGCACAGCGAAGCGGGCTTACCAAGAAGCGGGTATTGAAGATATCAATGTTGTCTCCACGGTAAGTGCTTTGGAAGAGAGCATTGCTGCGGGTGGTTATGCTGTTACCGATGACCCGATGCTGCTGTGCCGTGCTGAGGGCATTGATGCCCTGATTGAGGTCACTGGGGCGGTAGAATTTGGTGCCCATGTTGTCATGGAAGCGATCGCTCACCAGAAGCATGTCGTGCTCATGAATGCTGAACTGGATGGCACTATTGGCCCTATTCTCAAGACCTACGCTGACAAAGCAGGCGTAATTCTGTCCGCTTGTGATGGTGACCAGCCTGGGGTTGAAATGAACCTCTACCGCTTTGTTAAAAGTATCGGGGTCACGCCGCTGGTGTGCGGCAACATCAAAGGACTGCAAGACCCGTACCGTAACCCTACTACCCAGCAAGGGTTTGCCGAGCAATGGGGGCAAAACGTACACATGGTGACCAGCTTCGCCGATGGAACCAAAATTTCCTTCGAGCAGGCTATTGTGGCCAACGCTACCGGCATGACTGTTGCTAAACGCGGCATGCTCGGCCACGACTTCAGGCTCCACCAGGAGGAATTGGTCAAGCAGTACGACCTCAACTACACTGGCCACATTGACGACTTGACCAAACTGTACGATGTTGACCAACTCAAAGATCTAGGCGGCATTGTTGATTATGTGGTAGCGGTCAAGCCAGGGCCAGGGGTTTATGTATTTGGCACCCATGACGATCCTAAACAACGCCACTATCTAAACCTATACAAGCTAGGTGAGGGACCTCTATACAGCTTCTATACTCCCTATCACCTGTGCCACTTTGAAGTACCGCTCTCTGTTGCCCGTGTCGTGCTGTTTGGCGATCCTGTGATGACTCCTATTGCAGGGCCAAAGGTAGATGTGATAACCACGGCAAAAATTGACCTCAAAGCGGGTGAAACCATTGACTGTATTGGTGGTTATATGACCTACGGTGAATGCGAAACTGCTGAAATTACGGCAGCGGAGAACCTACTACCAGTGGGCCTAGCCGAAGGCTGTAAACTGAAGCGCGATGTGCCTAAGGATCAAGCTTTAACCTATGATGATGTCGAGCTTCCCCCAGGGCGTCTCTGCGACAAACTGAGGGCTGAGCAAAACGCGATGTTTGCGCCTCAGAAATCTCTAGCAGGGGTAGCTTAGTTAGAGTAAGGCAGATATTGCCCAATTAACAAAACACAAAGGGACACACTAACCAGCGTGTCCCTTTTTTGCTTTGCAGGTAGGCTTGTTGAATTGGTAGTGCACTTTAGTGCAGGCCAGAGGAAAAGACGAGGTCACCTTGCTCTGCGAGCTTCTGTCTGATTTGGCGATTGTAGTCATGGATGAACAGCCAGATCGCCCCGATATGGTTCTTGAGCTTCTTG
>NZ_JH976537.1:5035937-5170309 GCF_000309385.1 Nodosilinea nodulosa PCC 7104 | reverse complement strand
CACCCATTGGGGTATCGAAAATCAACTCCATTGGGTGCTCGATGTCACCTGGGGCGAGGATAAGTCTCGCATCAGGCGGGGCCACGGTGGCGAGAATATGGCGCTCCTGAGGCGCTTGGCCATCAGTGTGCTGAACCAAGAAACCTCAAAAAAACGAGTCTTAAGCAGAAGGCAAAGCGAGCCTCAATGAGTCCTGACTACATGCTCACTGTCCTTGCTGCAGGGCTCGCAACCTAGCACAATGTATCGATAGTTTTCTTGCGCTTACCCTGGAAGATAGGCTAGGTACGGCGAGTTAAATTAATGCGGTATCGATCTTTTTTAGTAACAGCGATATCTCCAATTTCTAGCCGTCCCCGGCCGCGAATCACGACTAAATCGCCTGCTGCCAGAGCATAGCTGCTTTGGGTAACTAGCTCCCAATTTACCCGTACGTCACCTTTAGCAATTAAATCGGCCATTTTGCTGCGCGACATGCCAAACCCAGCGGAGGCTACGGCATCTAGGCGCAGCGAAGCTTCGACGGTGGTAAGGTCTTTTTGCTGGGGTGGACGAACCCGCAATTGATCCCATTCCAGGGGTTGAGTTTTGACTGACACAGAACGTACCTGACTCAGCGACTGGGTCAAAAAGGCGGCGAGTTCTGGCACTATGATGACCTGGGCACCACGCTCGCCGAGCACAATTATGTCGCCCAATTTGCCCTGTGCCAAGCCAGTACCCAATAACGCTGCCCAAAAGTCACCATAGTTGGCAGGATCAAACATAAAGTTGCCGCTTACTGTCATCAGCACTAAGGGAACTTGGCTTGGATCTAAGGGGATATCGGTGCGGGCCAGGGCCAACCGCTGTCGCTCGGCTTGGGGATAACCACCCCACGCTAAGCTGTGCACGTCGGTTAGCTGCTCAACCATGGTTTTGGCTGCATTCTGCTCTATGGGGGATAAAAAGTCGGTAACGACGATGTCCCAGGTTTTAATGGCCTGGTCGGCTTGCTCTAAAACATGGGCTAAGCTGTCGCAGTTGTCGCTAGTGTTTTTGGCAGATTGGAGCAGGTCATCCGTTGGCAGCATGGGCAGAGGTCTAGAGTGGTAGGTCAGTTGCGCAGGTTTGCTTGAGGGCAGCGCTCCCTGTTCTGACTCTACCTTAGCGAGATAGAACCACCTATGGGCGGGCTGCCGCCGTTGCCTGGCAGGGAGCAGCAGCCCAGGTTCTCTTTAGGTCTATGGAGGTCAATTGACCATGGCGTCACCGACCTCCTTGCGTTTGGCGTAGATGCTCTTGAGGTGGCGTTTTACCGTATTGACGGTGATGTAAAGCTCCTTGGCAATTTCATCGTAGGTGCGGTTAGCGCGGCGCAGTACCCACACCGCCCGCTCGCGAGGGGTGAGATTGTACTGCATCGCTTCTAGTAGTGCAGAAGCGTGGGCCGAGCGAGTTTTGTTTTCTAGGGAAACTAACAGGTAAGAATTGGCTATGGTGGGGAACTCGAGCCACTGAATGCGGGCTCGAATCTGGTGTCCAGACTGAGTAGTAAACTCTTGGGTGAGCACCAGAAGAGTCTCGGGATAAAGCTCACGGCTTTCAAGAAGGTGCTTGCCCATGGCTGTAAGGCAGGCTGGTAAAGGATTGGCGCTGTTGTCGTCGCTTAGGTCACGGCAGAGGGCTCTACCCTTCTGGTTACTGTGCACACAGGTGCCATCTTCAGAAAGGACCAAAATGCCGTCTACAAAACCTTCGAGTACGGCGCTAAGCAGCGGTAAGTTAGTGTTTTCGTTTAGCTGAGGGGCAACAAAATCAAAATTAGGGAGGGTAGTGGATGAACTCATAGTGACCATGGGGCTACCTGGTTTAAGACACAACAGAGTTAGGGGAGTCATCCGGAAACACAGCTTGTGAATTTAAGACAAAGAGAACTTCAATCCCAGCGGTGAGGTCTCCGCACGCTTAGGACAGTTTTCTAACTGGCTCTCTACAGAGCTTGGTAAGCCGTAGTAACTGTCAGTGCTTGAGCTTTGGGGCATCTTGACTAGACAGATACTTCACTTGGATGAAGTGTCTGTCTGGAAAGTTTGGCTATTTTCGTGGTCATTTCCTGATTTTTCTATGCCAATACGTCAATTCATAGCTATAAATCTAGGATCGAGCTGCTGGCTGATGCAGCCTGCGACCGCCCCCACAAGAGCCCCAAACGTCCTTCGCCGTGAGCCATTGTTTTGGTGTCAGCAGCAATGCCGCCTGCGGTAGCTTGGCAAAAGATGGGTAAAGGGTTGAAAAAATAGCCTCTTATCTATATTGTTATGGGCGTTCTATCAGGCCCACGGCCATAGCAGCAAGCGATGAGACCGGCCCATCTAGATTTGTTGCGGTGTGTACACAGGAGCATGGTCGCAGCGGCGATCGCGCTTCCGCTCCTGTGTTCCTCAATGCGGCCAACGCCGAGCTATGCGCAGCCAGCGCCTTCCTCTAACAGCGCGGCGGCAGAAGCTGCCCTCGATCAGGGTTTGACTCTGATTCTACAGGGGCAGATCGACGGCGCGCTGGCTCAGTTTCAGCAGGCAGCAGCACTTGACCCCGGTCTGGCGGCCGCCCACTACAATATCGGGCTGGCCCTGCGACAGAAAGGCCAGCTTCAAGCGGCGGCCTCTGCCTTTTGGGACGCAATCCGGGCCGATCCACAGTTTGCCCTGGCTTACGCAAATTTAGGCGGGGCCTTAATTGAGGGCAACAACCTCGACCAGGCTGAGGCCTATCTACAGCGAGCCTTGGCGATTCAGCCCGACCTGGGTAACGCCCACTACAACCTAGGGTTGGTGTATCAATCTCAGGGGCGATTTTCTGAAGCGCTGGCTGCCTTTGAAAAGGCGGGAGAGTACAGCCCCGGTGACCCGGAGTCATTTTTGCAGCGGGGGATCATATACCTTCAAACTGAGCAAAATGCTGACGCCGAAGCTATGCTGCGGCAGGCCCTGGCGATTCAACCCCGCTACGCCCAAGCCCACTACAATCTAGGCATTGCTCTCTTTAATCAGGGCCAAACCGAAGCTGCCCTCGATTCCTTTCGCACGGCTACTCAAATCAACGGTGGCTATGCCGATGCCTACTACAGCGCCGGGCTGGCGTTTATTCAGTTGGGCCGTTTCGACGAAGCCCGCACGGTGCTGGAGTACGCCAAAAATCTTTACATCACCATGGGAAACCCGACCTGGGCGGCTAAGGCTCAGAACTACCTGGGCCAACTGCCGGGGAGTTAGCAGCCCATCCTGTTCGGCTGCCCTTCGTTTCAATTCAATGCTCTGCATTGGCATGTTCGCTTGCGGCTCTGCCGCTCATTTGAGGCGGCAAAGCCGCAAAATCTGGGTGCCCGGGCGGAGCTAGGGCACCCAGTTGGAGGCCGTCATTTGGCCGTAGGTTTGGTTAGCGTTAGCGAAACCCAACAAAACCGTTACTGGTGTTGGGTTTTCTCTTCAAGTGACGCTAGCCCCAAAGGGGCGGCTTCGCCAACGCGAACGCTTCGCTCAAAACCAACCTACATCAGAACGTTTGTCAGGCAATCAGGTGTCTACTACCAAAATTTGAGCTTGCGAGAGGCGTAGAGGCACATTTTCAAAAGGATTAACCCCTCTTTGACGTGGGCTATGTTTGAGCTGCCGTAGGTGCGCGGCTGGTAGCGAATGGGCACTTCTACAATGTGCAAGTTGAGCTTGGCGGCCCCAAAGAGTAGGTCAAAGTCGCCAAAGGGGTCGAAGTCGCCAAAATAGCTGCGGCCTGCGGCAATGCGCTGGTAGTCGCGGCGCCACAGCACTTTGGTGCCGCAGAGGGTGTCTTTGAGGGGCTGCTCCAGCAAAAACGAAAACAGCAGAGCAAAGATTTTGTTGGCTACCGTATTTAGCCAGGGCATCGCGGTTTTAGAACGGGGATAGACCAACCGTGAACCGTTGGCGAACTCTCCGGTTCCGGCGGCCAGCACTTCTACAAAGTGGGGTAAATCTTCGGGGGGTACGGTTAAGTCGGCATCGAGAATGAGCAGGATGTCGCCAGTTGCTTGGTCGAAGCCCAGCCGCACGGCATCGGCTTTACCCCGACCGCTCTGCTGAAAGGCCCTGAGGGAAAAAGACCCCTGGTAGGTTTGCACCAGATCCTGGATGGTCTCCCAGGTGCGATCGCGGGAATGGCCTTCGACAAAAATAACTTCGGTATGGTCGCCCAGCTGCGGCAGCCGGGCCACAGCGGCCGCAACGTTGCCCGCCTCGTTGCGGGCCGGAATGATGACGGAACAGGTGGGTTTGCCCTGGGTCGGGGCCGCTTGGGGCCGGGCCACAATAAAGGTGGTCAGGCACAGGTGCTTGACCAGGGGCAGCGGAGCCAGGTAGCGATTGACGAAACCCGCTAGGACCGGCACCCGCTTGGGGCACAAAAACCGACTGCCCCGCTTGAGTGGGCGATAGCCCGTGACCGTAAGCAGATTGGCCACATCGTCCATGCCCAGCCAGTTTTGGGGAGGCTGGGGGCGACGCTGGCCCACTCGCTCGGCCAGCCCTAGCAGTGGCTCCCACAAATAGTTGTGAAAGGTAAGCAGAAGCCGAGTGTGGGGCTGGCAAAAGGGCTGTAGCCGCTGCAGCACCGCCTGAATATCGCCCAGGTAGCCCAGCACCCCCGACAGCACAATGTAGTCAAACTGGCGGTGCTCGGGGGCCAGCTGGGTTGGCTCCAGGGCTTCGGCGTCGAGGCTGTAAAAGCAGAGATCGGGATATTTTTGGCGGGCGATCGCAACGACTGTCGGGGCAAAATCTATGCCCACCCCAACGCCTGGGGCCGTAGCACGCAGCAGATCGCCAGTCCCGCAGCCGATCTCCAGGACGCGGCTGCCGGGGGGAATTAAAAAGTGATGAAGCCGAGCCAGATCGGCGTAGTAGTAGCGATTGCGGCTACTCCAGCGATCTAGCTCGGGAGCAATGCGGTCAAAGTAGGCCCGGATATCTTGCTTGAAGTCCTGCTTGGGGGCCTCAAGCAAATCGGAAGAAGGAGCTTGGAGCACGAACGTCTTGGTTTCCTAGTTAGGCCTAAGCAGCGTCATCCCGCTCAATGTAAAGGAACAGGAAGGCCATCGCAGCGGCGGGGAAAACAATGCCCACCAGAGGAACCAGAATAGAGGGTAAAAAGGCAGCTGGCATAGGGATTTTACCTTAATAGCAACATCAAAGCATTGAGCATAAGACTACTGCGAATGGGCGATCTGTATGTCTATTTTGTTACAAACTTTCTCACTTGGCCGATCGGCCTCGCCGCCCGCGGTTTCGCTGTGGTGGAGGCGGTTATGCCACCAGGATGAGGTCGCGCGATCGAGCTTGGCCGTGTAGAGGGTGGTTACAAAGGATTTGGCCCCATAGCCCTGGCCGACAATTTCAACGCAGTAGGACGGGGATTTGCGGGTGGCCATATCTGGCACCAGGCGCTTGCCGATCCTCCGCCAGCTGGGTTCCTTGCCCCGCCACTGCAAGCGACAGCAGGGCCAGGGCAGCTGGTCG
Source organism: Nodosilinea nodulosa PCC 7104 (assembly GCF_000309385.1). Lineage (GTDB taxonomy): Bacteria > Cyanobacteriota > Cyanobacteriia > Phormidesmidales > Phormidesmidaceae > Nodosilinea > Nodosilinea nodulosa. The sequence goes on along the minus strand of NZ_JH976537.1, from coordinate 5,164,781 downwards.
CGATCGAACAGACGGCAGCAGGGACCCACGACCCGATAGGTGAGATGCGCCCCAGGGCTTTGAAAAATATGGCCCGTAGGCCAGGGATGCTCTGGGTTGGGGGGGAGGGGCGGTATCATAACAGCAGGTAACCGATGGCCAATGTTGAAATAGTCTACGGGATTTTTATGGGTGAGCCAATTACTCCAGCGGTAAGCGATCGCATTTGCAAGCACATGAACAAAGACCACAGCGAAGCGGTGCTGTTTTACGCCACCGCCTACGGCAACCAGCCCGCCGCCACCGCCGCTGTGATGGAATCTGTCGATGCCGAGGGCATGACCCTGGCCGTCACCGTTGACGGCGCACAGACCCTCGTGCGGGTGACCTTCGACCACACCCTAGCGGGGGCTGAAGATGCCCACCATACCCTAGTTGCCATGCTCAAGCAGGCCCCAGCCTAGAGAATCTATCGGTACGGCCATGAGCGTCTCAGTTCAATTTTTGCCCGACGGCGTCACTGTTGAAGCCGAGGTGGGGGAGCCCCTGCTGGCGGTGGCCGATCGCGCCGGGGTGAGCATTCCCACCGGCTGCCTGATGGGTTCGTGTCACGCCTGCGAAGTCGAGCTTGAGGGGCAGGAAGACCCCATCTGCGCCTGTATTTCAGCGGTGCCGCCGGGGCAAAAAACCCTGGTGATCAACCTATACGTTGACCCCACCTGGTAGTCGGTGCCCTGACCCGACTACCAGGTGGGCTAGGCCCGAAACCCTTTGGCTAGGGCAGGAAGCGGATTTACCCAGGCGGGGGGCTGAGCGATCGGTGATCTTGGTTTGATGGCCGCCTCGGCAACTAGCTCCTGCAAATCCTCCCAGACCTGCTGCTGAGCGGCGTCCCAACTCAAGTGCTGTTGGTAGTGTTGCCAGGCCGACAGGGCTAGCTTTTGGTAGCCCGCATAGTCGGCCATGGCGGTGGCAATATATTGGGCATAGTCCAGAGCGCTGGTTCCTGGGGCAAAGGTTCTGCCGTTGATATTGGCCCGCAGCACGGTGGAAATTCCGCCCACGGCGGCGGCGACGCAGGGCACCCCAGCGGCGTTGGCCTCGCTGATGGCGACCCCAAAGGTGTCGGCTTTGGTGGGAAAAATCAGGAAATGGGCCTGGTTAAGCAGGTGGGTAAATTTGGCGTCGCCCGCTGGAGTAGCGCGATCGATAAAGCCGCAGGGCCGCACAAAATTGGGCAGATCGCCCTGCACTTGGGGCTGGCACCCCAGCACCCACAATTCTGTCTCTATTCCCTGCTGGTTAAGGATTTGGGCCACCTCCAGGGCCAGGGGGCCGCCCTTGCGCTCCCAGTCGACACCCAAAAACAGCAGCCGACAGGGGGCCGGAGGGCGCTGGGCAATGAGCGTTTCTACCTCTGGCTGGTCCAGGTCTTGGGCGTGGCTGGCCCCGCGCGGAACAATCCGAATTTTGTCCTGGGGCAGGTCATAGATGGCCCTGGCCGACTGGGCCGCCCAGTCGGAGGTGAGAATAACGCGATCGCACCGTTCTAGCGCCGCCGCCTCCACCGCGTGCAGCCTGCGGCGAGTTTCTGCACAGAGATGGGTCAGGTGAGGGTAAAAATCGACCAGGCTGCCCAGCAGGGCATCGGTCCACAGCACCGTGGGCAAGTTGGTGCGCACCCGCGCTAGGGGAATGGCATTTTCGGGGCAGAGCAGCAGGTCGGCCCCAAACTGAGCGAGCCGGGCCTCAATCTGGTGGGCGTAGTGGGGCGCAACCCAGGGTTCTACGGGGCTGTAGTAGCTCAGCCCCCGGCGGCGGTAGTACAGCCATTTGAGCCGAGTAATGGGGATTTTACGCTGGTGCAGCGGGCCTAAAAACGCCAGGTCAGCGCCCGCCCCCTGCAACACCTCGGCAATTTTTTGTCCGGCCCCGTAGAGACCCAGGTGGCGGCGGGGCCAGGAGGCGCGATCGCGCACGTCGTAGGTGGTGGCGTAGGCAATTTTCATAGGAATAGGGGTTGGGCCATAGCTGGCTCAACCCTCTCAGCGACTGCCCCTAAGGTGCCCAATCGAGATGACGCCGCCCCATGCAGGCTCGAGAGCTCTGCCCCAGTGCGCGGCACCCCAAAGGAGGTACAGCCTAGATCAGGCGAATCCAGTAGCGATCGCGCCCTCGTCTCTTCGCCTGATACAGCGCCGCATCGGCGGCGGCGATCAGGTCTTCGGGGGCCTGGTCGGCGGTGGGCACCACGCTGGCAATGCCAATGCTGATGGTGAGGTACTCACCGATGGGCGACTGGGGATGGATCAGCTGCAGCTCGGCAATCTCCTGCTGTAGAGCCTTCGCCACAATTTCGGCCCCGGCCCGGCGGGTGTTGGGCAGCACTACCGCAAACTCTTCGCCGCCGTAGCGGGCCAGCAGATCGGCGGCCCGCTTCACGGCGCGGGTGGCGGCAGCGGCGATCGCAATTAGCGCTTCATCGCCCTGCTGGTGGCCCAGGCAGTCGTTGTAGGGCTTGAAATAGTCGACGTCAAACATAATTAGCGACAGCGGCTGCTGCTCGCGCACCATGCGCTGCCACTCCTGCTCCAGGTACTCGTCAAAGCGGCGGCGGTTGGGAATGTGGGTCAGCCCATCCAGGGTGGCTAGCCGCTCTAGCTTTTCGTTGGCCCCCTTTAGGGCCGTTTCCATGCGCCTGCGATCGGTAATGTCAATACAGTTGGTAATTACGCCGTTAACGGTGCCGCTGGCGTCTTGAAAGGGGCTGATCGCCACCTGATACCAGCGCCGAATGCCCATCCGGTCAATAATTTCCTGCTCGCCCTGGTAGGGCATTTGAGTGTCGATCACCTGCTGGTGAATGCGGCGCTGCTGACTGGTCTCAAAGACAGAAATATTGGGATTGAAATCGGTATCTACCTTGCCCACCATATCGGCGGGGGTGATGCCGTGGAGGGCGGCACTGGCGCGGTTGGCCATTTGCACACGGTCTTCGCGGTCCTTGACCACAATAATGCTCGGGATGCTGTCAATCACGTTTTGCAGAAACTGACGCTGGCGAGCGATTTCAGCCTCGGCCTGCTTGCGCTCCGTGATGTCGCGCACGATCGCCAGCACCTGATTGGGGCCGCTGGCAACAATTCGGGCTTCTTCGTAGTGCCAGCCGCTGGCGGTGCGAAAATGGTATTCGTAGACCTGGGGCTGGCCGGTTTGCAGCGCCAGGCGAATATAGTGCATGCGCTCGGCAGCCATCTCGGCAGGCAGCACCTCATTTAGGGGCTTGCCAATTTGCTCTTTGGGCGTAGTGATGAGGCTCACCGCCCCAGCATTCATCACATCTAGGCAGACTCCATCGCCCGAATACTGCGCCAGCAGGTCGGGAATGGCCTCTAGAATGATGCGCTGGGTGGCCTCGGCCTGGCGCAGGGCAGCGGTGCGATCGGCCACCTGGCGCTCTAGGGTTTGGCTGTAGTCGGCCAGCAGGGTTTGGGCCTGTTTGCGGGTCGTGATGTCCTGAAAGGCCGCGATCGCATACTCCACCCGCCCCGCCTGATCAAAAATGGGCGTGGTGGCCATTTCGATCGGAACCGACTGATTGCCCGGGCGCAGCTCAAGGTCATCGGCCCAGCCGGGCTGCCCTCGCAGAGCCTGGGCAATGGGTAGATCTCTAGTGGGGTAGCGCTCACCCGTGCTGGCCCGATAGGCGATGCAGGTGTCTTCCAGACTCAGCGAAGGCACCGAAGGCATATCTTCGAGGCAGAGCAGCACGCGGGCCTGCTGGCTGGCAAAAACCATTTTGCCGTCGCGATCGTACACTGCAATCCCCAGCGGAATACCGTCTAAAAACTGCCGCCAGCGCCGTTCGCTGTACTGCATTTCCCGATTCAGGTGCTGAAGCTCCTGGTTGAGGTGCTCTAGCTCCGCAAAGGAATCTTGCAGCTTGGCCGCCATGGCGTTAAAGGCCCACGCCAGTTGACCCAGTTCATCCATGCTTTCGATGGGCAAAGGCGTTTGCCAATTGCCCAGGGCTGTCGCCTGAATCGCCTGGCGCAGCTGGGCAATGGGCTGTAACACTCGGTTGACTACCGCAAGCCCCACCACCATAGAACTGCCGATCGCCCCCAGGCTCAGCAACGCCACCGCCCAGTTGCCCAAATAAAAGCTTAAAAACCCCAGTAGCCCAACCAGGCAGATAATTTGCAGCACGAATACCGCTAGTAGCACCGTGCTGAGGGAAAAGGGCCGGAGCAAACGGCTCAAGGGTCGGTAGAAAGGGAGCTTTGGCACTGGATTGAGCGGCAATATTAAGTGAAGCAAAACACCCTACCTATCTTTCTAGAATAAAGCCCTAGACCAGCTCTGAAATAATCGCCATACCAGATGTTGGCAGAAAAGCCAGAGCTTAAGTTATAGGCCTATCCTAGGGGCTAGGTAAGGGGCTAGCCCGTGATCTCAAGCAGCTATTTCAGCACCTAAATGAGGCGCACTAGGTGATTTAAAGCAGCTATGGGCACGGAGCTTGTATTCTAGCTCCGGGTTTGGAGCCGAACGGTGCAGTATTTGACGCCGTTTTTGTCTGGGTCGCAGGCTTGCGCTGGGCAAAAGGTGCCCCCTGGGGGCAGGGCGATGGGATCCGGCTGGACGGGCGGCTTCTAGTGAGCCGTTGGGACCGCCCCTGGCGATGGGCTTGCCCCTTAGCCTTTCCTTAACCCCAAAACCTCTCTCTGCCTGCAATAGTTATGGTGAGAGATTTGCTCAAACTTTAGCGCAACCCTGGTGCCCCGATGTCACACACCTATGCCCCACCCGCCGCAGACGTTGCCCTTAGAACCAGGGATCTCAACGTCTACTACGGCTCCAATCTGGCTGTGCGCGACGTTAATCTAGAGATTCCTCGCAACGAAGTGGTGGCCTTTATCGGCCCCTCTGGGTGCGGCAAAAGTACCGTCCTGCGCTGCTTCAACCGCATGAATGACCTGATCGCCTCCTGCCGGGTTGAGGGCAAAATTACCTTCCACGGCAGCGACATCTACGGCGACAAAGTAGATGCCGTGGAGCTGCGGCGGCGCATCGGCATGGTGTTTCAAAAACCCAACCCCTTTCCCAAATCAATCTACGAAAACATTGCCTGGGGCGCCCGCATTAATGGCTACAAGGGCGACATGGACGAGCTGGTAGAAAACTCCCTGCGCAAAGCCGCCGTATGGGATGAAGTCAAAGACAAGCTCAAGCAGAGCGGTCTATCGCTCTCCGGCGGGCAGCAGCAGCGCCTCTGCATTGCCCGCACGATCGCCATTAAACCCGACATCATTCTCATGGATGAGCCCTGCTCGGCCCTCGACCCGATTTCGACGATTAAGGTGGAGGAGACCATGAAGCAGCTCAAGGAGGACTACACCATCATTATCGTCACCCACAATATGCAGCAGGCCTCGCGGGTGTCTGACCGCACGGCCTTCTACAATGCCGAGGCCACCGACCGGGGCGGCAAAGTGGGCTACCTGGTGGAGTACGACAGAACCGAGGTGATTTTCAACAGCCCCCGCGAGCAGTTTACCCGCGACTACGTATCGGGCCGCTTTGGCTAGGGCGATCGCCCAAACAAATTACGCTTACTCTCAGCTACCCGGGCCTGGCCTGGGTTCTTTTTTGGCCGATCGCCTACGGTGACCGGCACTGGTCTAAGGTATTACTATTCCTTGAGAAGTACTTTCAAAGCCTTTTGGATGCACCAATGACTAGCCCTGATGTCTCGCCTCCGGCCCCTGGCTCGTCAACTTCGACTAAACCCAACCTCAGCATTCTGACCATGCTGCGCCTGGGGGTGTTTAACATGGGCCTGGGCATTATGTCGCTGCTCACCCTGGGGGTGCTCAACCGGGTAATGATTGAAGAGCTGCGGGTGCCAGCGCTGGTGGCGGCGGGGGCGATCGCGGTGCACCAGTTCATGGCCCCTGCCCGCGTCTGGTTTGGCCAGATGTCGGACTCCCGCCCCCTGTTTGGCTACCACCGCAGCGGCTACATCTGGCTGGGCATTGGGTCGGTGGCGGTGACGGCGTTTTGCGCCCTGCAGGTGGTGTGGCAGATTGGCGATCGCATTGCCGAGGGCGGCTGGGGGCCAGCGGTGTACCCCTGGGTGGGGCTGCTGGGGCTGCTGTTTGCGGTCTATGGGCTGGCCCTGAGCGCCACTTCCACGCCGTTTACGGCCCTGCTGGTGGATGTGTCGGACGAAGACTCGCGATCGCGCCTGGTGGGCATCGGCTGGGCCATGCTGATGGTGGGTATCATCACCGGAGTAATTATCACCTCGATTGTGCTGAAGCCGATTGAGCTGAACGCGCCGATTGAACAGGTGCAGGCGTTGGTGAACCGGCTGTTTGTGATTGCCCCGGCGGTGGTGTGCGTGCTGGCGTTTCTCAGCACGGCGGGAATTGAGAAGAAGTACTCTCGGCTCAGGAGCCGGTCATCCCTCAGAGATCGCGAAGACAGCCTCACCCTGGGCCGCGCCCTCAAAATTCTCACTGCCAGCCGCCAGACCGGACTGTTTTTTACCTTTTTGATGGTGCTCAGCCTCAGCCTGTTTATGCAGGATGCGGTGCTGGAACCCTACGGCGGCGAGGTGTTTGGCATGACCATTGCCGAAACCACCCAGCTCAACGCCGCCTTTGGCATGGGCACGCTGCTGGGCATTATTACCACCGGCTGGCTGGTGGTGCCCCGCATCGGCAAAAAGCGCACGGTGGTGGTGGGCTGTAGCTGGGCGGCGGTGTGCCTGCTGGGCATTACCCTTTCGGGGCTGACCGGGAACCCGACGGTGCTGCTGTCGGCGGTGTTTTGCTTTGGCATTGCCTCCGGCATTCTCACCCTGGGGGCGATCGTGCTAATGCTGGATTTGACCGTGGCCGAAACGGCGGGCACCTTTATTGGGGCCTGGGGGCTGGCCCAGGCGATCGCCCGAGGTAGCGCCACGGTTCTCGGCGGCGGCGTGCTCGATCTGGGTCGTGCCATTCTCAGGGCGTTTAGCGGCGCGGCCGAAGTCGGTCAGCCCCAGGCGTTTCTGGCCTACGGGCTGGTTTTTACCCTGCAAGCCCTGGGGATGATGGTGGCGATCGCGCTGCTCAGCCGAGTCGATATTCAAGAGTTTCAGGCCAATGCCAAGGCGGCAATCACCGCTGCCCTGGAAAGCGATATGGATTGACCATGACTCAGTTTTGGGACGAGGTGCTGGCCTTTGCCGAGGCGACGACAACTACCGTCGGGCATCGGCTGCTCGAAGACTTTGGCCAGGTGCAGGCCGACTTGAAGGCCGATGGCAGCCTGGTGACGCGGTGCGATCGCTGGTCTGACGACACCCTGCGGGCGGCCATCCAGGCAAACTTTCCTGAACACGGCGTACTCAGCGAGGAAGTCGAGCACATCTTCCCCGCCACCGACTGGTGCTGGATTATCGACCCCATCGACGGCACCACCAACTTCACCCGTGGCATTCCCGTCTGGGGCATTTCGCTGGGGCTGCTGTACCGGGGCACCCCTGTGTTTGGCTACGTGGCCATGCCGCCCTTAGCCCAATCCTTCTACGGCTACTGGCCAGGAGAAAGCGGTCTGGAAATGCCCAGCGGAGCCTACTGCAACGGTCGCCCCATCCGCACCAGCGAAGCCAATCCCGACAAAACCCAGTTCTTTAGCCTCTGCGCCCGCAGCACCTCGGTACTGGAGAACCCCTTCCCCTGCAAAATTCGCATGCTGGGCTCGGCGGCCTACAATCTGCTGCTGGTGGGGGCGGGCTGGGCGATCGGGGCGGTAGAGGCGACGCCAAAAATTTGGGATATTGCGGCGGTGTGGGCGATCGCGCAGGCCGCCGGGGCCACCTGGGTGCCGCTGGATGACGTGGAGCCTTTTCCGCTGAGGGTGGGAGTAGACTACAGCCGCCAGCCCTATCCAACCCTGGCAGCGGCTCAGGCTTCCCAGGTAGAGGTGTTTCGTCCTTTGGTGCAAAAAGTAACCCAACAATAGGACTGGTCCTCGGTAGACAGGCCAGACGACCTATCTGCTGTGATGTAAAAACTGCTTTGGAGTCAGCCCTTTGACCTGCTTAAACACGCGGGTGAAGTGGGATTGATCGGCAAAGCCAAAATCGGCCGCGACGGCCGCGATCGCGCCCTCCCTCCGCAGCAATACCTGGGCGGCTCGCTCAATCCGGCGCTGCTGCACATACTTGTGGGGCGTCAGGCCAGTGGCGTCTTTGAATAGTCTGGAAAAATGAAACTTGCTCAACCCGGCCTGGAGGGCCAGATCGGCCAGGGTCAGGTCATCGGTCAGGTAGGCCTCTATGTAGTCCATTACCCGGCCCAAGCGCTGCCGCTCTATGGGTGAAAGCTGGGGCCAGACAGGGGTATCAAGGCTGTAGTGATTGACGAAGTGGGTGGCGATCGCGGTCGTCAGCGTATCGGCAAACAGTCGCCCGTTGGGCCCGCCCATCTCCGCCTCCACCAGCAGGGTTTGAATCAGCGCTTGCAGGTGGCGATCCTGGGCCTGGTGCTGCCGTCGAAAATAGGGTTGGGCTAGCAGGGGGCGTTGGCCCTTGAGGGCCGGTCCTTGAACATCGGGCCGTAGCTCCAGAATCTTGTTGGGGTCGAGGGTGAGCAGCACAAACTGGTTGTAGCCGCTGATCCGGTGGGAGAAGGGGGTACCCGCCGGGTTCACCCACAGGTCGCCGGTTTCGTAGCGGTGGGTCTTGAAGGTGCTGCCGTCTTTCCACTCCCAGTCGAAGGCGGGGCCAGCGTTCATGGCGAAGTAGTGCTGGGTGACGGTGACATCGTCGGGGGTAAAGCCCTCGTTTTCGCCTTTCTCGATATAGAGGCCGTCCCAGGCCAGGTCTTGGCTCGACACCAAAATTCTGCCCGCCGTGATCTCGGAGTTTGGCGTGAGGGTGTCGCTGTCGACGTAGGTGATCTGGCTTTGCACAGGACGACCTCAAACCAGGCGCAATTTTGTACCAAAACTCAGCAATAGGCTACAAGAGTAAATTTGCGGGTTGCCCGATAGTAGTGATTGTAAGCCAGTGACACGGCATTCACCGTTCATTGCAATACAGGAGGCCACCGATGGATTACTACACTCTGGGCAATACTGGGCTCAAGGTCAGCCGTCTGGCGCTGGGCACCATGACCTTTGGCGACGACTGGGGCTGGGGGGCCGATGAGGCCAGCGCCCGCCAGATTTTTGACACCTACCTGGCGGCGGGGGGCAACCTTCTCGACACCGCCGATATGTATACCAACGGCAACAGCGAGCGCCTGCTGGGCAAGTTTGTGGGCGAGAGCAAGTCGCGCGATCGCGTTGTCATCACCACCAAGTTCAGCTACAACGCCGAGCCCGGCAACCCCAACGCGGGCGGCAACGGGCGCAAGAATATTCTCCGCGCCGTGGAAGGCTCGCTGCAGCGCCTCGGCACCGACTACATTGATGTCTACATGCTGCACACCTGGGACCAGGTGACGCCCGCCGCAGAGGTGATGCGCACGCTGGATGACCTGGTGCGATCGGGCAAGGTGCGCTACGTGGCGCTGTCGGACGCTCCGGCCTGGTACGTGGCCCAGGCCCAAACCCTGGCGAAGGAGCGCCACTGGGAACCACTCAGCACCGTGCAGCTCGAATATTCCCTGGCCGAGCGCAATATTGAGTTTGAGTACGCCGCCATGGCTAAGGCTCTGGACACGGGCATCATGGTCTGGTCGCCCCTGGCCAGCGGCCTGCTGTCGGGCAAGTACAGGCCGTCGGAGCAGGGCGGTGAGGGTTCGGGCCGGTTGGCTACCCTAGCCGACAGCGGCAACCCCGCCTTCAACAAGTTCACCGAGAAAAATTGGGCGATCGTGGCGGAGCTGGAATCGGTCGCCAGGGAACTCGATCGCTCCATGGCCCAGGTAGCGCTGAACTGGGTGGCGAACCGTCCGGCGGTGGCCTCCGTCATCATTGGCGCGACGAAACTGCACCAGCTGGAGGACAATCTGGGCGCGCTAGATTTTGAGATTCCTGCCGAGCTTCTGCAGCGGCTGGATCAGGTCAGTCGTCCCGAGGCCCGCTTTCCCTACACCTTCTTTGAGCCCAGTATGCAGGGCATGCTCAACGGCGGCGCTACGGTGGGCGACAAGCCCAGTTCCTATCAGCAACTGGTGCGGATCGAAGGCAGCGGGGCCGGAGTTCCCGCCAGCGAGTCATAGTGGTTCTGGGGATAGCACTCGTCCCAAAACCAAAATCTCAGATTAGGACCCATAGTGTCACCTGTCCTGACAAGCTATTGCTCCTCTGGAACTAACTCGCTGTTCACCTCATTAATGGGGCGGCGGCGCAGCTCTTCCGACTCGGTGCGGGGCAGCAGGTCAAACACCTCCCGCATCACGTCGTCGATCGCCTCGTAGGGAACCGTGCCAATTTCGTTGAACACCAGCTCCCCCCGGGCGTTAAAGATCAGGGTTTGGGGTACGGCATCCTTGAAGTAGTAGCCCGGCTCGCTAGGTTCGTAGGAATCTTTGACCGGAATTGAGTCGGCCATGATGGGAATAAAGTTGGTCACCCGTCCGTAGGGGGCCTGAAGCTGGGAGATCACCGAGGCAAACTTCTTGCAGTCGCTGCTGTCGTCAACGTAGATCACCACCAGGGCAGGCTTGCCGTAGCGCAGCGACTGCTCCAGGCTGACCTTGGGAGGCACCAGCGACCCATTGCCGGCGTAGAGGGCAAAAATATTGCCGTCGTAGTTGTCGTCGGTGAGGCCAGCTAGGGCCATGGGTTGCCCGCCTAAACCCAGCCAGAGAACCAGGGCAGCGCAGGCGATTGCCATCCCCTGGCCCAGGCGCAGCACGGCGCTGGGGAGAATGAGCCTGGAGAAAAGCGGTGCGGTGAGCCAGCGCAGCATGGCAATGATGTCCTTGGTCTAGGGCCTGTTTTGGGGCCTTGGGTGTCGTACGCCCAGGGCCACAGACTCTATTAGGCCACAGAATGGCAGCGCTTAAGGCTGAGTAGCCCGAAATTCTTGCACTATCGACTGCATGGCATCGGCATTGGTCAGGCGCTGATCGTCGGGGGTCCACACTACCACCTGGTAGTAGTCTTCACCCATTTCTACGGTGGTGTGGAGGTAGGCTACGGCCTGCTGGCCCACGTCGCCGCGCACCTTGTACTGCACCGCCGGGAAGCTATTTACCCGGTCTACGTCGGTGCGCTCCTGGTTGGTCACCTGGCTCAGGCCGCCCTTGAGAATTTGCAGGTAGATATTGGCCTGATCGTCCAGGTTGCCCTGGGCAACGGCGGCACGGCTTTCGCCAACCACCACCAAAAACATGTTTTGGTCGGGGTTGTAGGCCTCCAGGTCAGCGCTGGGGTGGAGGGTGCCGGTGGGGGCCGCCTGCCAGCCGTTTTGCAGGCGCAGGCTGACTGGCTTCATGCGGCTCACCAGCGTATCGCCGCGAAAGCCGCTGTCGACGTACTGACTTTTCATTTCGTCAGTTCCCTGAGGCGATCGCGACAGCCCCAGGGTGCTACACCCCGCCGCCCCCAGCACCACTGTTGCCGCCGCCAGAGCGACCATGCCTCGCCGATACCACCCCAAACCTTTGCTGCCAGCCATAGCTTCACCTTTCTCTGACCCGTCTGCGGATCACTGTTTTCCTCAGCTTTAAGGGTATAGCAACCCCTCCGCAATGGCCCCATCCTCTCCTATGCTAGATAGGTGCTGCCGCCGCCAGGCTTAACAACTGGGCGGGCGGCCCCAGGCTGGGCGATCGCCCGCCGCTTTTTTTGCCCCTGTTTACCCGAGCTAGAGTTACCCCATGTTACGAGCTGGCATTGTTGGGCTTCCCAACGTTGGCAAATCTACCCTGTTCAACGCCGTGGTGGCCAACGCCAAGGCCCAGGCCGCCAATTTCCCCTTTTGCACCATCGAACCCAACGTGGGAATCGTGGCGGTGCCCGACGACCGCCTGCGGGTGCTGGCCGACCTGTCTAGCTCCGCCGAGACCGTGCCCGCCCGAGTTGAGTTTGTCGATATTGCCGGCCTGGTGCAGGGGGCCAGCCAGGGGGAAGGACTGGGCAACCAGTTTTTGGCCAACATTCGCGAGGTGGATGCGATCGTCCACGTGGTGCGCTGCTTTGACGATGACGACATCATCCACGTCTCCGGCTCTGTCGACCCGGTGCGCGACATTGAGGTAATCAACCTGGAGCTGGCCCTGTCAGACCTGGCCCAGCTGGAGCGCCGCGTCGATCGGGTGCGCAAACTGGCCCGAGCCGACAAAGAGGCCCAGGCCGAGCTGGCCATTCTGGAAAAAATTCTGCCGGTGCTCAACGAGGGCAAAACCGCCCGCCAGGTCGATCTCGACGACGAGGCCGAAGCCATTATCAAACCCCTGGGTTTGCTCACCCGCAAGCCTATCATCTACGCCACCAACGTCTCTGAGGACGACCTGGCGGGCGGCAATGCCTGGGTCGAGCAGGTGCGGGCCGTAGCGGCGGAAGAAGAGGCCCAGGTGGTGGTGATTTCGGCCCAGGTAGAGTCGGAGCTGGTCGATCTCGACGACGCTGAGCGCAAGGATTTTCTGGAGGCCCTGGGGGTCGAAGAGGGGGGCCTCAAGACCCTGATTCGGGCTACCTACGAGCTGCTGGGGCTGCGCACCTACTTCACCACTGGCCCCAAGGAAACCCGCGCCTGGACCATTCGCGCAGGCATGGTCGCCCCCCAGGCCGCTGGGGTGATTCACACCGACTTTGAGCGGGGCTTTATTCGGGCTGAAACCGTGGCCTACGACGCCCTGGTGGCAGCGGGTTCGATGGCTGCCGCCAAGGACAAGGGCCAGGTGCGCAGCGAGGGCAAAGAGTATGTGGTCCAGGAGGGAGACGTCATGCTGTTTCGCTTCAACGTATAGCCGGTTGGGCCGCACCGATTGAACGGCACATGTGGGGCGGATAAAAAAACCTCGTCGCAAGAGTGGTTCGTCGGGGAAAATCTATCTACAATTTGACCCATCAGGAGCGCAGGTTTTCTGACTCCAGGTTTGTAGGACTATTGCCGTGGCCTCTCCGCTTCAACCCTATCCTCAGCTTCGCTCGGCACTGAGCCACCTGCAGGGGGTGCCCCCCTGGGCGCTGCTTTCCCTGGTCATGAACGGGCTGCTGTTCATCACCCTGGTGGTTATGCTGCGGCAGCTGGGCCATACCGGTGAGGCGGTGCTGCCCCAGGCTAACGCCTTTGCGGCCGACCAGTATGCTCCAGCGGCGCCCCCTGAGCCAGACCCAGGATCGCGCCGCAGCCTCGACTACGAGCACTGGGTCGCGCTGCTGGGGGCAGAAGCCGACGCCATGGTGGCCGACGATGCCCCGCGGCAGACTATTTTGCTGGGCGACTCGCTCACCCTTTGGTTTCCGGCCAGTATGCTGCCGGGGCGTAGAACCTGGCTCAACCAGGCGATTTCAGGCGAAAAGTCGGGGGGGCTGCGCGATCGCCTCTACCTGCTCGACAAAACCTCGCCTGAGGAAGTGTTCATCATGGTGGGCATAAATGACCTGATCTGGGGCGGCTCGGAGGCCGATTTGGTCTACAACGTGCGCATGATGGTGACCTACCTACACCAGACCCACCCCCAGGCGCGGGTGGTGGTGCAGTCGATTTTGCCCCACGGCGGCGCGGCGGCCACCTGGGAAGGGCGCGATCGCCTGATGGCCATTCCCCCCGATCGCATTCGCACGGTCAATACCCAGCTCAAGGCCGTAGCCACCGAAACCGGGGCCGACTACCTCGATCTGTATCCGCTGTTTGTCAACGGCGACGGCTATCTGCGGGCTGACCTCACCACCGATGGGCTGCACCTGAACCAGAATGGCTACCTGGTCTGGCGCACCGCCCTGGCCCTATTTAACGAGACAGCGTTCCAACCCTAGGCTGGGCCGCCAGCGTTTTGGCCGGGGCGGCCTGGCCGCCGGGCGCTAGAGTCTCTGGGGGATGGCCCCACGGTCGGCTCTGATCCGGCGCTACCACCAGCAGGGGGCAAGGGTTGGGCGCCAGCCGAACCGCTATGTCGACCTCGGCAAAGGCAAGCCTGCGATCGCTCTGGGCAATTTCTACGGCGGTTGTGGTCATGCCGCAGCAGTGGTTGGGCAGCGTATAGGTAGCGGTGAGCCTGTACCGACCGGGGGGCAGATCGAAAAAGCAGTAGTGGCCGTCACCGCCGCTGCGAGTTTGGTCAGGCCGGACCAGGGATAGGGAGTCGCTGAGGCGATCGAGCAGCAGCTGCGTTGCCGCTAGGGGAGCCGGGGATCGATGCCAGGCGGCGATGAGATCGCTGTAGCGGGCCTGGAGGTCGGCGCGCTGGGCGATCGCCGCCACAAAAAGGGCCGCCAACCCTTCGATAAAGGTGGCAGGAGCTGCGGTGATGCGCACTACCGCCTGGGGCATAACGTCGCCGGTAAGGGCGTTGGTAATGGTACCGGCGATCGCCACCCGGTAGGGCTTAGCTGCACTGGGCGGGGACTGACTGAGCAGAGGACTTAGCATGGGGTGATCTCCCAAGAAATGTAAATTAGGCGACCGTAAATGAGGCAAGCTCGAACCTAAACAAACCCACAGGACGCCTAGGCCAGACCCAAAGCTGTCGAAAAACTATCAGCTCTTAGCCCGCAGCACCGGGACAGAACCGCTGGTATCTCAGGGGGGTTAGCAGCGGCGGCCCAGGCAAAAAAGAGTTTTGAAGAAAGAGTTTTAAAGCGACTAAAGTATTCCCTCAAGCAAGCCTGCGTTTACCTGGGCAGGCCCCTGAGGGCTGAACCAGATTGAGGCAAAAAACAATCCCTCTAAAAAGCATTTGCCTCAAGCAATTTGCCCAAAAGGCCTCCGGGTTGGGGGCGCAAACTCAGCCCGCTAAGCCGATAGCGGCTAAACCCCGGATGGGCATTTAGCGGAAACACTCTAACTAGATTTCTATGGAGTGCGCAGCTGCAAACGTCTGCTATTGGCGTCAAATATGCTCACATGCGGCCAGAGCGTGTGAAACCGCCCATCAACTTGTCATGCTACTGCTATTTGGTTGTCTACAGAAGCAGCCGTTAACCTAAGTTTGCATCACCAGCTCCAGGCGATAGCGGTAGAGGGCCACGGGCCGGTTTTGCGCCTTGAGAAAATCTGGATCTTGGGGGGACAGATACACCGCCGTAACCTGGTCGGCAACCACGCGGGAGCCCTCGGGCTCGCCGCTGGCTGGGCGGTAGGCGGTGGTGGTTTCTACCTCGTTGAAATAGGGAATTGCCCCGCCCCGAAATACCTGCTGAAACCGCTCCACCGCAATAAACGACTCGGCGGCGGTTTCAACCGCCCGGGCCGTCACGGTCGACTCTAGCAGGCGGTTGTCGCTCAGCCGCGTGATCTGGCGGTTGGGGTTGGCTGGGTCGACCTTCACCGTTTTAATGGCGCCATCGCCCAGGTAGGCGCGGGCCATACTCAGCCCGTTAAAGGCGCGATCGGCTACGGTCTGGGGTGGCCCCGCGATCGCGGGAATGAGCCCCTGCGATCGCGGGGCCACAGCCACAAATCTGACCGGGCAGGTGACCGGCTTGCCCAGCTGATCGCGATTGCCCTCAAAGCCGGGAGTCACTAGGTCGGGGGCCAGGGGGGCCGCCATGTCGACCAGGGTGCTGGTGAGCTGCCATTCGCCCCGCAGCCAGTCGGGATAGCTCAGGTCGCCCTGGGCGGCGGCGAGGGTGGGTTTGCTGTCCCAGGCCGGGAAGTTGGCCAGGCGAGCGGCCAGCGGCCCAGCCTGGGCCTGGCCGCTGCACAGCAGCCACACCGTGAGCAGCAGCGCCAGCCAAAACGCGCGACGACGCAGGAGAGTGAGCAGCGATCGGGGCATAGGTCAGACCCAAAGACAACAGACTACAACAAGACAATATCTGGCACGGGTTTAGAGTTTTGCTCAGTGGCCGTCCCCGCGCCGGAGATGAGGGCCAGACCCGGCTGTCTCGGCGCCGCCATCTTTAGCCTAGTAGACTGCGGCATAGGTTTCTAGACTATGGCCGATGGCAAGGGAGCAGGGGGGCTAGGGAGCCGGGGCGGTTGGAACGGTGGCTTGATTTCCGCCCAGCAGTCCTAGGGCGACAGCATTGCCCCTATCCGCTCCAGGTCGGCTAGCGCGCCATCTGGCCTAACACCCTAGCCAGTGGCGGCGGCCTCAGATAGGCTTAGTACTGGCGAAGGCCTTGGACTGTAGATCAGGCAAAGGCGAGCTCAGCTGCGATCGCGGCGCGGATTCGGACCTGCTAAGGTTAATCAGTCCAGAATCAGTCTTCGCATTTACCAAAAACAGTCTCCTGGTTATCCTAGAACATCCTGTGGCATTGCGTTTTTGCCCGTATTGCATTTTTGCCAGTACAGATTAGACCAGCTAGGTATACTTTGGCTTTCCTGAATATCCGCCATCCCTCATTATCGTCACCGTTGAGGAACCTCTTGGACAACCCCCCTTCCCCTTCTCAGCCCCCAAATTTACCTGCGGAGATCACCGCCGCCGATCTGCTAGAGCGCTACGCCAATGGGGAGCGAGACTTTCGCGGTATTCAGCTGATTGGGGCAGATCTGAGCCAGCAAAACCTCAGCGGCGCCAACTTTCGGCAGTCCAATCTGCAAAATGCCAATTTCTCTGGGGCTACCCTGGTGGGGGCCAACTTTCGCGAAGCCAAGCTAACCGACGCCAACTTTGGTCAGGCCACGCTCACCTTAGCTAACCTGATTGGAGCCGATTTAGCCGATGCTTCCCTGGTAGGAGCCGACCTAAGCGAGGCGGGCATGCGCAGCGCCAATCTGGCGCGGGCCGATCTAAGCCAGGCCATTCTGCGCGAAACCAACCTCAACGAAGCTGTGCTCGACCACGCCACCCTCAGGCAGGCCGTGCTCACCGAGGCTAGCCTGAGCCGGGGTCGCCTGCTGGCTACCGACCTGGAAGGGGCCAACCTGGAGCAAGCCAATTTGACCAGCGCCCTGATGAATCGAGCCATTTTGAAAAATGCCGTTTTAATAGGGGCGGTGCTGACCGGAGCGACCTTAGAGGGCGTCGACTTTCAAGACGCCGATCTGAGCCGGGCTAAGCTGTCGAGCACCAATTTGGTCAACGTCAACTTTTCCCGCGCCAACCTGCGCGGGGCCAACCTGAGCTGGAGCTCGCTGCGCGGGGCCAACCTGCGCGGCGCCACCCTGTACCGCACCCGCCTGAGCTGGTCAAATCTAAGCGGGGCCGATCTGACCGATGCGGTGATGATCAACGCCAAGCTCGACTACACCAATCTGCGGCGCACCGACGTCCACGGCACCATCATGCCCGACGGATTTACCATGAGTTCCCAAGACTAGGCGCCCCCCAAAAATAGCCCTGCTACTGCGGGGTGGTCGAGCGATGGTTGGGCTGGTTGGCCTGCATCGGCGACTGCGCCCCCAAAAAGGGCCAGTACACCGCTGTTAAAGAGGGCGGCGTATGGCGCAGATAGACCACCATCTGCCGCTGGAGCATCTGGAGCTGATCTTGAATGGCTATCCCTTCCAGGTGCAGCAGCGAGGGCAGATAGCTGAGCAGACCCTCCTGACTGTGCAGGCCGCCCTGGCGGAGCCGGGGCCAGCTGGCTAGCCCCTCGGGTACGGTTTGGCTGAGGCGCAGTGATAGGTTGGTGGTCGAAAAAGCGTGGGCCACGGCCGGGTTGAGGGCCGGTGCGTAGGCCTCCGCCTCGGAGGTTTGCTGCATGATGAAGCTGAGGCTGACCCCCTGTAGATAAATGCGCAGGGGAGCGGTGGTGACATCGGGCAGAGCCGGCATGAAGGGGATGCGGCCCAGGTCGGCGTTGAGGTTGTTGGGGTCGCCCACGCTCAGGTGCGATCCACCCACGACGGTGATCAGGTATTTGTCGACGGGCAACTGCATGAAGGGCCGCAGCTGTTGGCTGGCCATTGGGGTAACGGTGTCGTGGGTACCGGCTAGCACCATGGTTGGCACCCGGACCCGGCTCAGCCCGGCTTCGCCAAACAGCAGGCCGGTTAGGGGGTTGGCCACAATGAGCTGGGTAATGCGGTCGTCGCGCAGGTTGGCGTATTTCACCGGCAGGTCGAGGGCGGCGCACTGGAACCAGTCGGCGGGGGAGACATTCACCGGGCTGAGGGTCTTGCAGTAGGGCTCAAGCGATCGCAGATCGAGGGCAGCCCCGGCCAGGGCCAGGCCGGTGTAGCCCCCCAGGGAATGGCCAATGAAGGTGACCTGCTTGGTGTTGAGGCGATCGCGCAGGCTGTAGGAATACAGGTTGATTTTCTCCAGCCGATCTAGCACAAAGCTGATGTCGCGGGGGCGATCGAGGAACTCGGTGGCGGGCAAAATGCGGCTGTGGGAGGCGGGGGGCAGGCCGTCCTTGGGCAGCGACAGCAGGGCAGACACGTTGCTGCCGGGGTGCTCTACCGCCACCACCGTCAGCCCGTGGGAGGCCAGGTGCCGGGCCAGGTAGGCAAAAAAGCGGCGATCGGCCCCAAACCCGTGGGAGATTACCACCAGCGGGCCGTGGGTGTCTCGGCTCCAGTAGATGTCGATCGGAATGCTGCGATCGCGGCTGTGGTCGTGCAGCACCAGCTCCCACCGCTCCACCGCCGAGGGGCCGGTGGAGAAGGGGTCGATGCCCAGCAAGGGGGCTGGCTCGGCGGCCTCAGCCGCTGGATCTTTGCGCAGCACCCGGCTGAGAGCCTTGCTCTCTAGCTGGGCCAGGCGAAACTGAGACGCCAGGGTGAGCAGGGTGCCCACATTAATTTCCAGGGTGTCCTGGGGCATGGCCCGCAGAATACTCAGCAGCGTCAGCCCGCTCTCGGTCTCCGACACCTGCTTCAGAGTAATGCGCAGATCCGAGGGCGTCAGGTTGGGGGCGATCGCCTTGAGGGTATCCAGCAGCTGCGCGCCGCTGGAGGTGTGCAAAATTTCGTCTAAAATCACCTCCCCCACTTCGGGTTCCAGGCTGATTTCACCCTCCAGGGCCTGGCGCACGCTGGCGTTGAGCAGCGGGCGATACAGCCGCAGCGAACCGGGCACCTCGCCGGTGGCCGCAAAACTCTGCAAGTCATCTAGACTCACCGTTTGGGAAAGCCGCCCCAGGCGCACCGTGATTGACTCTGCCGCCAAAACTCGGGGGCTAAACGCCAGGCCGCCCGCTACCAGCGCGCTGGTGAGCAACCAGCTGCCGCCCCGGTGCCCCAGCGCAGAACGTAAACTCCCCAGGCATGACACGGTGAATCGCACGGCAAAAAATCAAACGCAGGAGCAGGCAGCGGTACAGACTCGAGAATGGGTTTACCGTACCCAAATTTGCGGCATTGGTTAACCTAATCTAAACGACAGCACCCGGCGGTGGTGGCGATAAATCGTCAAGTTTTTTTGCAGAAAGGCCAATAACCATAACCCTATGGCTCGAATTATTGTCGGCATTATGGGGCCAGGGGCCACGGCGACCCCCGCCCACCTAGAGACAGCCTACGCCCTGGGCTATGCCATGGCCTCTACCGGATGGGTTGTGCTGACGGGCGGCCGGGCCGTGGGGGTGATGGCGGCGGCCTGCCGGGGCGCCAAAGCCGCAGGCGGGTTGACCATCGGGGTGCTGCCGTCCGCTGACGGGGCCGAAATGTCAGACGCCGTTGACATTCCCATTGTGACGGGGCTGGGCGATGCCCGCAACGCCGTCAATGTGCTGTCGAGTCGGGCCGTGGTCGCCTGTGGGCTAGGCCCCGGTACCGCCTCTGAAATCGCCCTGGCCCTCAAGGCCCAGCGACCTGTAATTCTCATGGCCATGCCGCCCAATGCCGCTGCCCTATGGCAGAGTTTGGCCACCGGCCCCGTGGCGATCGCAGGTACGGTCCAAGAGGCGATCGCGCAACTTCAGAACTGGCTGGCTCCCCAGGCTGATTCGGCGGGCTAGAGCGCAGCCCACAAATCCTTAACTGCCTTTATAGCTGTAGCCAATCTGGTTAAGACAGGTCTCCTATGAACGTTCAAACGTTTGAACGTTCATAGGGTTTCTGGATCTCTTAACCAACGTGACTATGGCTATAACTGGCCCTTCGCTGGTGTCGCAGAATACTCCGTCCACTTTGCCAGCGACGCCCGATAAAAATTTATCTAATGTAATCTAAAAGCTATGCCCTCCACCTGCTGGTGCCATGACAGACAAACAACCGTCTTCAAAGGAAAATTTTCTCTTTCCTCGCAGCAAGTACTGGGGCGAGTTTACGCCGCAGCAGCTGGCCTTTAACGCCAACCTGCAGGAGTTTGCCCAGCGGGTTTCCTTTGTGTGCAATTTAGAAACCGGCGGCAAGATGTCGGCCCACGATGCCTACGACGAAATCAAGCGCCTCTGGAAAGATCTGAAGGCGTCTAAGGCTAACCTGCTGGACGCTTTGCCCCCCGAACTGCCGCCAGAGGAGCCAGAGGGGTAGGGCAGATCGGGGGAGCGCTGTTTCCCAAATGCAGTCGCGGCGGCGGCGCCTTTCGGTGCGGGGCGCGTTGGTGTAGTCTGTCTAGAAAAAGCAGATTCAAGCGATATTGCAATCTAAGTTCGACCTCGGCAGGGGTGGCAGTGCCGATTTTTTCAGGCAGACAGCCAAGCTGGGGTTGACTAGGCTGAGTCATAAAAAAACCGTGGTGGTCAGTGGTGAGTCGGGGGTGAGACGGGTTTCTCATCGAACTGTCAGCTATCTCTCACCTCAGGTTTAGGCGATGCGGCGATGGTGCGAAGAGATTGCCTTTTCGCACGCTAGCCCACGAGGCGGTTAACCTATCGGGTTTCCACTATGACATCTGCACCCATCGAACGGAGTCCGTTTCAGCCCCGGCTAGCCACTCTGCTTATGCTTGGCACCCTCGTTGCGGCGGCGGCGATCGCGATCGCCTGGTTTGCGGGAAACGGGGCCATCACCACCATCTTTGCCCAGCTCGACCAGCTGCAACAGCACCCGCCGGTCTGGGCCATGACCCCAATGGCCGTGGGACATTACTTCCTCTACTGGGCCACGGCGCTAATGGCCGTGGTGTGGGGCATCATGTGGGTCTCGCCCCAGCCCACCGCCTGGTCGCGCACTACTGTCGTGGTCATTTTAGCCGTGCTGACGGTGCGATACCTGATCTGGCGCACCACCTCCACGCTCAACCTGAGTACGCCCCTAAACGGGGTCTTTAGCCTGGGGCTGTTTGCCCTGGAGCTGCTGATTTTGTTCAGCGGCCTGGTGCAGCTCTTTTTGCTGCTGCGGGTGCGCGATCGCAGCCGGGTGGCCGAGCAGCTGGCTCAGGTGGTCAGCAGCGGCGCATACTGTCCCTCGGTGGCGGTGCTGATTCCCACCTACGACGAGCCAGAATTTATTCTGCGGCGCACCATTATTGGCTGCCAGGCCATGGAGTACGCGCCCAAAACCGTGTACCTGCTCGACGACACCCGCCGCCCCGCCATCAAGGCCCTGGCCGAGGAGCTGGGCTGCGAGTACCTGACCCGCCCCGACAACCGCCACGCCAAGGCGGGCAACCTCAACCACGCCATTCCCCAAACCCAGGGCGAGCTGCTGGTGTTGTTCGACGCCGACTTTGTGCCCACCAAAAACTTTCTCACCCGCACCGTGGGCTTTTTTCAAGATCCCCAGGTGGCGCTGGTGCAGACTCCCCAAAGCTTCTACAACCCCGACCCGATCGCCCGCAACCTGGGCCTAGAAGACGTGCTCACCCCCGAAGAAGAGGTGTTTTACCGCCAGATTCAGCGGGTGCGCGACGGGGCCGGGGCCGTGGTCTGCGCGGGCACCTCCTTTGTGGTGCGCCGCTCGGCCCTGGAGGAGATTGGCGGCTTTGTCACCGAGGCCGTCAGCGAAGACTTTTTTACCGGCATTCAGCTGGCGGCAAAGGGGTATCGCCTGGTCTACCTGAACGAGAAGCTCAGCGCCGGACTGGCCGCCGAAAACATTGCCTCCCACGCCCTCCAGCGGGTGCGGTGGGAGCAGGGCACGCTCCAGGCCTTTTTTATTCAGTCCAACCCGGTCACTATTCCCGGCCTGTCGCCGATTCAGCGGCTGGCCTACTTTGAGGGGTTGATTCACTGGTTTAGCAGCATTGCCCGGGTGGGTTTCCTGCTGATGCCCTTGGCCTACGCCTTTCTGGGGGTGATTCCCCTGCGGGCCAGCCAGTCGGAGCTGCTGTACGTCTTTCTGCCGTTTTACCTGGTGCAGCTCAGCGTCTTTTCCTGGCTCAACTACCGATCGCGCTCGGCCCTGCTCTCAGACGTCTACTCGCTGGTGCTGGCCTTCCCTTTGGCGATAACGGTGTTTCAGGTGATGCTGCGCCCCTTCAGCAAGGGCTTTAAGGTGACGCCCAAGGGCACGGCCAGCGATCGCTACCACTTCAACTGGTCTTTGGCCTGGCCCCTGGTGCTGGTGTTTGGGCTGACCGCCCTCAGCCTGTGGATTAACCTGGGCCACTGTCTGATGACCATGGACAAACCTGGGGATCACTGGCGGGGCCTGGGGATTAGCTGGCTCTGGAGCGCCTACAATTTGCTCATGCTGGCCCTGGCCCTGCTGATTTTGCTGGATGCCCCGCGGCCCAGCCCCTACGAGTGGTTTAACGTGCAGCGCATTGCCAAAGTTGTAGCGGCGGGGGCAGAGCAGCCCGAACTCTGGGGCGTGACCACCATGATTGCCGAAGTTGGGGCCGAGATCTCGCTGACCAAAGCGGGACAGGTGGACCCCGCCCATCTGATGGCGCAGACGGTGGCGATCGCCCTGGTGGATGAAAATCTACGCCTGTCGGGAACGGTGACCCAGGCTCGATTGCAGGAGGGCGTTCCCGTTATCACCGTGGCGTTTGCCCCGCTGGAGCTGGCCCAGGAGCGCCAGCTCACCGAGCTGCTGTTTTGTCGCCCAGGCCAGTGGGGCAGCCGCTGTTCGCCCAACGAGTTGCAGTCGCTGTGGCTGATTTTCAAATCGGTGCTTTGGCCGCGCTTTTTGTTTGACCGGCAGGCGCAGCCGAAACCAGTGCTGGTGAGCAAGGGCTAGGCCGCTGCCCATGCTGACTGTGTTGCGATCGCCCAGGAGCCTGAAATGGTTATTGTCATTCCGCTAGAAGCGACCGATCGGCTGGTCAGTGTGGCCGAAACCCACGGCCTCAGCCTGCCTGTGCCCCTTAGCAGCGGCTGCGCCAGCTATCTTTCCGCGGAAGAGATGGACACCATCTTGACGCTGCTGATCCCCCTGTCCGCAGACGATGCCGCCGTCGCAGCGCTGATCGACGATCTGAAGGCCTACCAGGCCCAGGCGAAACCGGTGATTCCCTGCGATCCGCGTTAGCAGCAGGGTGAAAACTATACAGAGTCCTATTTGGTTGCACCCGATTTGTAGGGACTTAGCATGCTACGTCCCTACGAGGTTTCTGATTGTGAATCGGGGTTTACCAAATCGGATTTTGTATTAGACGGTACTGTTGAGGTAAACAGAACCCAGGCGATACCCTCGCTGGTGTTGCTCCAGTTTCCTCCACGTCCTTGTTTGTTTAATAGTTCGACGACGACATCCAGAAGCTGACTAAAAATCCGGCAATGGTGGAAAACGTGACCGAGCCACCCCCCATTTCGTAGGCCTCAGGCATCATGGTGCTAGCAATCATAGCCAGAATGGCCCCCCCTGCTGTCGCCTGGGCCACCGCCAGCATCCAGTCGGTGGCGACGTTGACCATCAGGCCTCCCACCATGGCCGCTAGCCCGCTGAGCAGCACCGCCCCGCACCAGAGGGCCAAAATCCGCCGGGCGGAGGTGCCCGCCTGGCGCATGCCCATGGAGCTAGACATGGCCTCGGGAATATTGGAGATAAACACCGCCATTAAAAACGACCCGCCCGTGTGGCCCATACCGGCGTTAAAGCCAATTACCAGAGACTCGGGGATATTGTCGATCAGGGTGCCCACCAGAATGGCCAGGGGGGCGGAGCTCTGGGCCAGTTCTTTAAACTGCTGCTCAGAGATAGGGATATCGACCTCCACGCTGTCGAGCACCTGCCGCCGCCAGTGGTCGTCATCCACCAGAACGGGCTTGGTGGTCGACTGGGTGGTTTCCCGCAGCCGCCGGGCCAGAATGCGGCTCAGCCCGCTGGAGAGCTGGGGGGCGTAGGTGAGCATGGCGTCGAAGTCAGCCTTATCCAGCTCGTACAGCTCCATGGGGGAGAGCGCTCGCACCGTGGCCGATCGCTCTTCGCCGGTCAGCAGGGCCATTTCGCCAAACATTTCCCCAGCGCCCAGGGTGGCCAGGCGCTGCGGGCCTTTCAAAATTTCGGCTTCCCCTTCCACAATTAAAAACATCGAGTCGCCGGGGGCGCCCTCCAGGCACAGCACGGTGCCCGGCTCGACCTGGAGCGGCTTGAGCAGCGGAATAATCGCCTGCATTTCGCCGGGAGAGAGGCTGTGGAGCACCTCAATGTGGCCAATGCGATCGAGCACCTCTGAGGCTTCGTCCTGGCGGTGGTGGTAGAGAAAGCGCCGCGACGACGAGGAGTGGCGAATGAAGCCCCCCTGGTTGTCGATATAGTTGACGATGACGGTAAACAGGCTGCCGCCCAGGGCAAACCCCACCACCAGGGGCAAAAAGCCGCTGCTTTTGTAGGCGGGCAGCGTGATGTCGAAGGCGATGGCGGAAAGCAGGGTGCCGCTGCCAAAGGCCATGATGGCGGCGGTGAGCGATCGCGCTGGCCGCCAGGAAATTCCTAGAGCCGAGCCCACCAGCAGACTAGAGGCACCCAACAACCCTTGCAGTAGCGCGACAAAAGGAACGCTCATTGACAAAATGACCCGGCATTATGACCAGGTTACTGCACAATGCTCCGCTTCCTGGCAAACTAGAGCCTAGGATGTTATGGTCAATGGCCTGTCTGCTATGAACCCACCAGCCCAGCGTCGCCGTCGCCCAGCCCCCGCCCGCCCCAGGCCCCAGCGCCGTTCAGGCCGCTCCGATGGCCGTCGCCCCTCTGCCGGGCTATGGTTCCTGTGCGGGCTATTCTACGCCGCCGCCGGAATGATTTTGGCCGCCCTGGCTGGCCCCTGGGTGTGGCTTGGGGCGGCCCTGGGCGCCATTGTCCAGAGCATGGCCCTGGCGGGTCCCTCTGCGCTACAGCGATTTCGGCGGCTGACGGCCAATCTGCTGGTGCTGGGCAATCTCATCGGGGGCACGGCCCTGGCGGTGGCGCTTTCCGTGGCGCTCAATCATCTAGGTACCGACAACATCGACAATCTCACCATTGGCAGGGCCGTGGTGGAGGTCGTGTTTTATAGCCTGATGGCCGTGGGGCTGGCGGTGCTGTGCAGCCTGGCCACAGCCGCCCTGGGCGATCGCCTGCTGCGCCACAACAAGGGCAGTAAAACCAGCCTTATCTTAGTTGCTACTGTCCTGGCTGGCCTCGGCGTGGGTGGGGCCATCGGGCTGCTGATTGGCTAGCCTGGTGGGCTCAAGCCGCTGGGCCGGGGGTTTAGGGAAAGGGGCTAGTAGACTGGGCGCATCGCTGGGGTGGTTATGGCCAACCGCGAGGGAGCAGGGGAGCGAGGGAGCAGGGGAGCGATTTGCCACGGCGGGCGGACTTCAGCCTTTGAGTACCAGGGGCTGTCATGTTGTTCGGGTCGGGCTTGGCAACGCTGGTGGAATCAGGAGCGCAGCGAGAATTGATGAGACGCCCTAGCCGATGTCGTAGCGGAAGCTCAGGGTGGCCCAGCGATCGTGGTGCAGGGCATAGGAGTCGGCGGTAGACTCGGCGCTTAGATCTTGCAGCAGGGCCTGGGCCAGCCGCAGGGCCTGGCGCACGGGGCGAAAACCCGTACCGATCGCGGGGGGATTGTTGCCCAGCACCGCCAGACACCGCTCTAGGGGTTGCGTACTGAAAATCAGGTGGGTCTCTACCCAAATGGCCGCCCCAGGCATGGACCAGCCAGCCCGATCGGCGGGTAGAGTAAGCACCTGCCCCGGGGCCAGCGGCGTTGCCGCCGGGGGAATTTCAGCGCCATCGGCGGCGAGTTCATCGGGGAGGGTCATCAAGGCCCTGCATTCGCCCCGGCTGTCAAAGCTAATCCACAGCAGGTGCAGGGGCAGAGCTGAGGCATTGGCCAGGCGGTAGCCGATTCGGCCATCGCGGGGCAGCATGATGGGGCCAGCAATGGCCGCCTTCTGGGCCTGCCGAATGGATAGCGGCCAGGTGATGACGGAACTGCGCTCGGTGGTCTGAACCTGTAGCGCACCGGGCTTAGGCTGTACGGCCTCTAGCACCGCCGCAACTCCCACCTGGGACGCCGCATGGTTTTCGGTCAGCCGCACCAGCTTAAGGGCCAGCAGGGTTTGCAGGTAGGGGGTAAGCCGGTTGACCGCTGTTTTCACCGCTTCGTCTTTGGCCAGCATGGTGCCGGGCAGCAGGGTACGGTTGGGGGCAAATAGCCCGTAGCTGCTCTCGGCGGGGCGATCGCTGCCGGATTTGGGCATTGCCTCTGTCATTCCCGGCAGGGCGGCGGTCAGGGTGGGGTAAGGGCCGATGGGCAGGCGGCCAAACAGGCAGTCGGCGGCCTTCTCGCCTGCGGTGACCGAGGTCACTAGCGGAATGCCCGCCAGGGCGCTGGTCGCGTCGACTCGCTCGACCCGCTTTAGCTGGCCGTCGAGGGCCACAATTAAATCAATTCCCTGGGGCAGTCGCCGCACCTGCTCGAAGATAGGACGGCGGGCTAGGGCGGTCAGCGACAGGGCCTCGCTGTCAACGGGCTTAACCACGCCTTTGAGGCCCGTGCGCGACTCCAGACTCAGCAAAACCGCCTGCCCGGCAACGGGTTTGGCCATCAGGCGAGAGCCGGGCTGCAGGTAGCGCAGCACCTGGGACGGCATGCCCCCCAGCCAAACGGCCAGGGGGCGAGTGTCACCGCTGGGCAGCACAACCCCCGCCGCCGCTGGCAGCTGGGGCGGCAGGCTATAGGCCACTGGGGCGAGAGAGGACGGGAGGCGATCGCTGAGGCTGGGCTGCTGGTCGGCCCCCACCCACCGCTGTAGCCGCTGCCCAGCGCGCTGCAGCAAGACCTGGGGGGTTGGGTCAGGCTCTGCTTCCCACAGGCTCTGGGTCAGGGCGTAGGTAAACACCCCGGCGCTAAAGCCCTCCCACTGGCTCTCTAACACCAGCCGCCCCATCTCGGCGGCCCGCAGCACCAGCCCTGGCCAGGGTGCGTCTAGCGCCACCGACGACAGCATCAGGCCCGTCGGCACCGTTGGCCGCGACCTGACGCGAGAATTCCCCCAGCGCAGATAGCCTGCATCCTGGCTACCGGCATCGATGACGGTGGTCAGGTTGGCGGTGGCCAGGGGCCGAAGCTGGGCTATGACCTCAGCTTCAAGCAGATCGCCCAGGGCCGGGTTAATCTCGCTGGGCAGGCGGCTATCGACCGTGACCCAGGCGGCTTGGGTAGAGCTTAGCCCAGTGGATTCGGCCACCCGCACCTGGCTGCCGTAGCCGCTAAAGTGCAGCAGCACCACGTCATCGGCCTTGGCTTGCAAGACCAGGTGCTCGTCGAGGGCGGTCAGAATGTTTTCACGGGTCGCGTCCTGATTGGTCAGGACAACCACATCCCCCGGCTGAAACCCAAAGCGATGCACCAGCAGCTGCCGCTGTAGCTCCACGTCGGTGAGCGAGCCCTTGAGGGCAATGTCTTGAGCGATGCCAGGGTCCAGGACGCGATCGGGATAGGCGTTGATGCCAATTAGCAGGGCCAGCTTCCGGCGGGCGGGCTTGGCCAGGGCTTGGTAGTACTGGTCAGAGCTGGCTAGCAGCGCAGCTCCACCCAACCCTAGCGCCCCCAGAGCCAGGCCCGTCTGCTGCAAAAACGCCCGTCGCTTTAGTGTCACCGAGTTGATCGCATCCTACTAGCTGATGGCTTCGGGAATTCGCATGGCTTTGGCCAGCTCCGCCGCCACCTCGGGCCGAGAAAACTCTGGCGGGGGCAGCTCACCCCGGCGCAGCATTTCCCGCACTTTAGTACCCGACAGGTGAATCCGCTCGTCTTTAGTGCTAGGGCTGGTTTTAGAGGTTGCCATGCCCCCGGTGCGGGTGCAGTAAAAGGCGTGCTCAAACTTCATTGGCACAATACCCAACTCCGCTGGCTCAAACTCATCGAAGATATGTTGAGCGTCGTAGGTACCGTAGTAGTCGCCCACCCCAGCGTGGTCGCGGCCCACGATGAAGTGGGTGCAGCCGTAGTTCTTGCGGATCAGCGCGTGGAAAATCGCTTCCCTAGGCCCAGCGTACCGCATTGCGGAGGGATTGATCGCAAGAATCACCCGATCCTGGGGGAAGTAGTGCTCCAGCATGATTTCGTAGCAGCGCATGCGCACGTCGGCGGGAATATCGTCGGATTTGGTGGCCCCCACCAGGGGGTGCAAAAACAGGCCATCGACGGTTTCCAGGGCGCACTTTTGAATGTATTCATGGGCCCGGTGGATGGGGTTGCGGGTCTGAAAGCCTACCACGGTCTTCCAGTTGCGATCGCGGAACATGGCCCGCGAGGCCGCCGGGTCAATCTGGTAGGCGGGGAACAGGGGATGGGGGTCGCGCTGCAGCAGCCACACCGGACCAGCCAAATTCACCGCCCCCTGGTCGTAGACCACCTTGACGCCGGGGTGGTTCTCGTCGTCGGTGCGGTAGACATTGACGGCCTCGCGGGTTTTGTCGTAGGCGTATTTTTCCTCCAGTTCCAAGATCCCCACAAAGCGACCGCTGGGGTCGTCCAGCCGCACCAGACTGCCCTCCTGCAGCGGCGCAGCGGTCGCTTCGCTGACCGACAGCGTCACCGGAATGGCCCAGGGTAGACCGCTGGCCAGGCGCATATCGGTCACCACAGGATCGTAGTCGGCTTGTCTCATAAAGCCATTTAGGGGGCTAAAGCCGCCGATGGCAATCATCACCAGGTCAGAAAAGGCCCGCTCGTCCAGACTCACCCGAGGGAGGGAGTCGGCTTTCTCTGCGAACAGGGCGTTCTGCTCGGGGGTCGCCAGGCGATTGATCAGGGTGCCGCCGTGGGGGGCGATGCCGTCTTTCTGTAAAGTCATTGAGATACCGCTACCTTCTGCTGTTAAATGAGGTGAACAAGGAGATTGTGGAGGTCGGCCTGCCCCTGGCTAGCCCAACTAACCCCGATTACCCACCGGAGAACCGGGGTTAATCTTACCATTCTATGAAATTACATCCCGGTCCCAATGTCACTGGGGTCGAAGGGCAGGTGAGCGCCCGGGCCTTTTCTGCTCTGCCTGGAGGGCGGTCAGGGGGCGAGTCAATCGCGGTGAATTTGCTGCCAGAGAGGGTGTGATGGGCCTTGGGCGGTGATGCGATCGCACAATCTTTCCAGCCGCTGTCGCTCGGCCCTGGTCATGCCCCACAGAATGTAGCGGCTCTCGGCCACCAGCAGCGCCACCGTGAGGCCCACGCACAGCCCCAGGCCGACCGCCGCAGGGCGGTTGTAGGCCAGGCTCAGGCGTACCGCAGACCAGGTGAAATACTGCCGGAGGCGGGCGATATCGGGGCGCAGGCTCCACAGGCTGAGGGGGGCCACCGTCAGCCACAGCAGACCGCTGATGGCCCACCAGCGGCGCAGCATAATCGCCCGCAGACGCTCTAGGGGGGCAGGGTAACTGGGGGTGCCCATGGCCAAGTCCTTTAGCTTTGGGTGTCTAGATTTGGGTTTCGGGTTGGGGATCGGCCCCCTCGGCCTGGCTGCTGTAGGCATGGCCGGTGCGCTCTCGCCACAGGGCCAGCAGCGAACTGGCGATAAAAATACTGGAGTAAGACCCGGCCACGAAGCCCACAATCAGCGCCAGGGCAAAATATTTGAGGGTCTGACCGCCAAAGATAAAGATGGCCAGCAGGGGCAGAATCGTGGTCAGCGAGGTGTTGATGGAGCGGGCCAGGGTTTGGTTGACGGCGCTGTCAACAATGTCGTTGATGTGGCCGCCGGGGTTGAGCTTCATATTCTCGCGGACGCGATCGTAGATGACCACCGTGTCGTTGACCGAAAAGCCCACAATGGTCAACAGGGACACAATGAATAAGCTGTCGACCTCGACCCCCAGCACCAGGCCCAAAATGGCGAACACCCCAGACGTCACAATCACATCGTGGGCCAGGGCCAGAATCGCCAGCAGGGCATAGTCGAGCTTAAAGCGCAGGCTGAGGTAGGCGACAATGCCCGCAAAGGACACCATCAGGGCCAGCAGCCCCGACACCAGCAGCTGCTTACCGATCACCGGCCCCACCGAGTCAATCTGGGTGGAGCTGGTGTCAAAAGGGCCAATGGCTTTGTCCAGGGCACTTTGTAGGCTAGTGCGCTCATCGACATTGAGGTTGCGGGTGCGAATGGAGATCACCTGCTGGTCATCGCCCAGGACTTGAATACTGCTGGAGTCCAGCCCCTGCTGCCCCAACACCTGCCTGACCTCGGTCAGATCAATGGCACCGCTGCAGCTGCTGGTCGTAACGCAGGCCCGGCTCAGCTGGAGCCGAGTCCCCCCGGCAAAATCGAGGCCGGGCTTGAGGGGGGCGCCAAACTGCTGCCATGAAATAGCCATGGCCACCAGGCTAGCCAGCACAAAAGACCCCGAAATGGCCCACCAGAGACCGCGCTGCTGAATAATGTTGAGCTTCATAGGCACTCCTAGGGGCGAACAGGGTTGGGGCGGGCGGAATCTAGGCCGGGGCAAAACAGGCTGGGTTGCCTGAACTGGGGCAGGCTAATCGCCAGAAACATCAGTGTCCGGGTGCAGGTCAGGGCCGTAAACATGCTGATCACCACGCCAATGCCCAGGGTCAGGGCAAATCCTTTGACCAGCCCAGCCCCAAAGGAGAACAGAGCCAGACAGGAGATCAAGGTGGTGACGTTGCCGTCTAGGATGCTTGAAAACGCGCGAAAGAATCCCGATTCGACAGAACGGTAGAGGGTTTTGTTGGACTTCAGCTCCTCCCGGGTGCGCTCGAAGATCAGCACGTTGGCGTCCACCGCCATGCCAATACTGAGGATGAAACCGGCAATACCCGGCAGGGTCAGGGTGACTCCCAACAGGTTGAAGGCCGCCCAGGTGAGCAATGCGTAGATGATCAGGGCAATATCGGCCAGCACACCGGGCAGGCGATAGTACACGGCCATAAACACTAGCACCAGCACCAAACCGGCCATGCCAGCGTAAAGGCTGCGCTGAATGCTATCGCGGCCCAGGGTGGGGCCGACGGTGCGGTTTTCAACCACTTCTACCGGCAGGGGCAGGGCACCGCCGCGCAGCTGAATTTCAAGATCGCGGGCCGACTCGGCGGTGAAGTTGCCGGAAATGACGGCGGCACCGCCGGTAATGCCGGTTTCGGCGTATTGCACGTTGACAGTCGGGGCGCTGAGCAGGCGATTGTCGAGGAAAATGCCGATGCTGCGGCCCGTACCCGCGATCGCCTTACTCAGCTCGGCAAACTCTTTGCCGCCCTCGTTGTTGAACTGAATGACGACTTCCCAGAGGGTGCCGCTGGTGGGGCGGGCGATCGCGTCGGTGAGCTTGTCGCCGCCCAGGGTGCTGGGCTCAAACAGAGCGGCCACGGCGGCCTCGCTGGCCTTGACATCGGCCTGGAGCTTTTCAAGCCGGGCCTGGGTGTCGCTGTCTATGGCTGTTCCTTGGGGGATAGACGCCTGGAGGGCCGCCAGCTCGCCCAGGTGCCCCTGGAGCACCTGGTTTTCGATCTGCAGCTGCTGTTCGGTGCCGGGCCGCTGGGCGCGAAACTCGAGCTGGGCCGTACCCCCCAGCACCCGCTCCGCCTGCTCAGGGTCGCTGACGCCGGGTAGCTGCACCAGCAGCTGGTTGTTGCCCAGCTGCTGCACCACCGCCTCCGACACGCCCAGGCCGTTGACCCGGCCTTCGACGACGGTTTGCACCGCCTCCATCTCGCGATCGGTAATGGTCGGAATCTTCTCGGTGGGCTGCACCTGAATGGTGAGCTGAGATCCGCCGCGCAGATCTAGCCCCAGGCGGGTAGGCAGCTGGGTAATCACCACCACGGCGGCGATGGTGAGCGCCAAAATAACCCCTAGCCAAGCTCGATATTTTGCCATTGCGGTTTGCTGCGGTGTGGGTGCGAGTGGGGAAGACTATCCCTGGAAATTCTGGTGGGCATTGCCCACCCTGCTGCTGCCCTGCAAGGTTTGGGGAAGGTTTGAGGACTATCCCTTAGACCTTGAGGGCAACCATGGCCTCGACGGCGGCCTCGATCTGTTTGGGCTGCACGATGGTCAGCGTTTCTAGCTTACCGTTGTAGGGGGTGGGTATGTCCTGGGAGGACAGCCGCACCACCGGAGCATCTAGCTCATCGAAGTAGCGATCGTTAATGGAGGCAATGATTTCGGCCCCAATGCCGCCGGTTTTCATGCACTCTTCGACAATGATGACGCGGTGAGTTTTTTTAATAGATGGACCAATGGTGTCAAAGTCGAGCGGTTTGAGCGAGATCAGATCGATCACCTCGGGGTCAATGCCCTTTTTCTCCAGCCCCTTGACCGCCTGGGTGACGTGGTGGCGCATGCGGGAGTAGGTGAGGATGGTGACATCCTTGCCGGGGCGCACAATCTCGGCCTTATCGAGGGGCACGATGTACTCATGATTGGGCAGGTCTTCTTTGAGGTTGTAGAGCAGCACATGCTCAAAGAACAGCACCGGGTTGTCGTCGCGAATGGCGGCCTTGAGCAGCCCCTTGGCGTTGTAGGGGGTCGAGCAGGCGACGATTTTTAGCCCCGGCACGGCCTGAAAGTAGGCCTCTAATCGCTGGGAGTGCTCGGCCCCGAGTTGCCGTCCGACACCGCCGGGGCCGCGAATCACCATGGGAATTTTGTAGTTGCCGCCGGAGGTGTAGCGCAACATACCGGCGTTGTTGGCGATTTGGTTGAAGGCCAGCAGCAAAAAGCCCATGTTCATGCCTTCGATGATCGGGCGCAGGCCGGTCATGGCGGCGCCCACGGCCATGCCGGTGAAGCTGTTTTCGGCGATCGGGGTGTCGAGCACGCGCAGCTCGCCGTACTTTTCGTAGAGGTCTTTGGTGACCTTATAGGAACCGCCGTAGACGCCGACATCTTCGCCCAGCACAAAAACGGTGTCGTCGCGGCCCATCTCTTCGTCGATGGCCTCGCGCAGGGCGTTGAATAGAAGGGTTTCTGCCATTGCTTTGGTCTAAGTAGGGTAGGGGGTGAATGAGTGGATGGGTGGGCGGGTGGAAAGATAGATAGGGGCATGGGCGGTCAACTCCCCTGGGAGATCCTCATGGCAATGCCGTACCGCCATACACCATTTTCAGGAACCGTTAGGGTGGGCATGGCCCGCCGCTGGATACGCTGAACTTTCTAGCGCTTATCGCGGTTCTAGGGCGATCAATCATCAGCGAAGATGTATTTATAGAGGTCGTCGGGGCTGGGCTCGGGGCTCTCTTCGGCGAAGGTGAGGGCGTCGTCAATGCGGGTTTGAATGCGATCGCGCACGTCCTTCAGCCCGCCCTCGTCGGTCAGGTTGTGCTCCAGCAGGTAGGCCTCAAACCGCTTAATCGGATCGCGGGCCAGCCAGGCCTCTTTTTCGGCCTTAGAGCGCAGCTCGTCGGGATCGGCCAGGGAGTGGCCCCGGAACCGGTAGGTGAGGCACTCAATTAGCGTCGGACCTTCCCCGGCGCGGGCGCGGGCCACAGCCTCCTGGGCGACGGCGCGCACCGCCATCACGTCCATGCCGTCGACCTCGATGCCGGGCATGCCAAACACCGCCGCCTTCTTATAGATCTCGGGCTGGGAGGTAGCCCGCTCGTGGGCCATGCCAATCGCCCACTTGTTGTTTTCCACCACAAATAAGATCGGCAGCTTCCACAGGGCGGCCATATTCAGGCATTCAAAAAACTGGCCGTTGTTGCTGGTGCCATCGCCAAAGAAGCAGGCGGTCACCTGGTCGGCGCTGGAGTCGCCCAGGGCGTCTTTGCGGTAGCGCGACTGAAACGCCGCCCCCAGGGCCACCGGAATGCCTTCGCCAATAAAGGCGAAGCCCCCCAGCAGGTTGTGCTGGCTGGAGAACAGGTGCATGGAACCGCCCCGGCCTTTGCTACAGCCGGTTTCTTTGCCAAACAGCTCAGCCATGACATTTTCGGCGGGCACCCCAGCGCTGAGGGCGTGGACGTGGTCTCGGTAGGTGCTGCACACGTAGTCGTCAGACCGCAGGGACTTAATCACGCCGCTGGAGACGGCCTCCTGGCCGTTGTAGAGGTGCACGAAACCGAACATTTTGCCCCGATAGTACATCTCAGCGCACTTGTCTTCAAAGTAGCGACCAAGGACCATGTCTTCGTAGAGCCGCAGCCCTTCTTCTGGGGAGATCTGGGCCGCTGGTGCCTGAAATTGGGGTAACGTCCGTTCTTGAACCATGGGTTTTGCTGGGTCCTACGCCGCGATGTCCAACATTTGACTATACCGAAAAGTATCCCCCCTGGGCAGAGGCCGGGCCGGGATTTGCTCTCCATCATACCCAGTGGGCCTTGCGACAACGGTGTTAGAGGTTGCCAAGCCGCCGCGCCGTCGCCTGAGTTTGGCTTGGCCTGAGTTTGGCTTGGCCTGAGTTTGGCTAAGGTATGAAGAGTCACTACTCCCAGGGCGAACTCGCTGCGTCGGAATAGAGGCCGAGAACTTTTATCCAATCTTTAATTACCCTGGATCTTTTGAAATGACGAGGGGAGGGCCGCCGGGGGAGCGAAAAGCTGCGGGCAGCAGTAGCGGCTGGCCAGGCAACTCGCCAGGGTAGTTCCGTGGAATAGTTTCTCAGGCCTGGCCTGGTCAAGGGCGGCGGCGACCTCTGGCGGCAGGGATGGGCATGTGTTATAAACTTCACTTTTGGCCTGGTTTTAGGGCAAACGCGATAGGGTGTAGCTATTTCCCGATGTCGCGCCAGGGCCTTGCCCAGGGCAGGGGCTGGGTGAACAAAACTGGGGAAGCTAGCGCAGGCAGGGGGCAAAGGTGGGCTGACTTGGGGGTGGACGCTGGATTTTGGTTCCCGGTGACGGTTAAGATTCGGCGGTTTGAGCAGTCCGCAATAAATCTTTTTGGATACTATTTCGAGTGAATTCGCTGTTGGGGACGTGAGCTGTGCAAATTCCGTTAGACTACTACCGAATTCTGGGGCTGCCGATTCAGGCGACCGCCGACCAGCTAGCGCAGGCCCACCGCGATCGCGGCCTGCAGCTGCCCCGGCGTGAGTTTTCAGCCGCCGCCATTGAGGCCCGCAAACAGCTCATTGACGAAGCCTATACCGTGCTGTCTGACCGCGATCGCCGCCGCGACTACGACAGCAAGTTCTTGGCCAACGCCTACACCGTTGACATGGCCCCAGAGCCGCTGCCTGAGGGGCGCATTCCGGGTCTGGGGGTGAGTGCCGATGTGGGGGAGGCCGCGCTGCGGTCCCTGGCCACCGAACCCGGCGGCAGCGAAGCCCAAAGCTCCAAAATCGAAATTGAGTCCGACCAGCTGGTGGGTGCCCTACTCCTGCTGCTAGAGCTGGGGGAATACGAACAGGTGCTGCAGCTGGGCCAGCCCCAGCTCAGCAATCCCTACGCCAACGGCGGCATGGCCAGCCCCGCCCCCGCCCAGGACGATATCGTGCTCACCCTGGCCCTGGCCTGCCTGGAACTGGGGCGCGAGCAGTGGCAGCAGCGCCAGTACGAAATCGCTGCTGAGTCGCTGCAAACCGGCCACGAGCTGCTGGCTCGGGGCAATCACTTTCCGGCGATTCGGGCCGAAATTCAGACCGAGCTATACAAGCTGCGGCCCTACCGCGTTCTAGAGCTGCTGGCCCGCCCCCTCGACCAAACCCGCGAGCGCCGCCAGGGCCTGAAGCTGCTCAAGGCCATGCTCGAAGACCGGGGCGGCATTGAGGGCAGCGAAGACGATCTCTCCGGACTGGCGATCGATGACTTTTTGCGGTTTATTCAGCAGCTGCGCGACTACCTGACCGCCTCTGAACAGCAGGAGCTGTTTGAGCACGAGGCCCGCCGCCCCTCTCCGGTGGCCACCTACTTGACGGTGTATGCCCTCTTGGCCCGAGGCTTTGCCCGCCACCAGCCCGCCCTGGTGCGGCGGGCAAAGCAGCTACTGCTGCGGCTAGGGGGGCAGCAGGACGTCCATTTGGAGCAGGCTGTGTGCGCCCTGCTGCTGGGCCAGACCGAAGAGGCCAACCGGGCTTTGGAGCTGAGCCAGGAGTACGAGCCTTTGGCCTACATTCGCGAGCACTCGCGCCAGTCGCCCGACCTGCTGCCGGGGCTGTGTCTCTACGCCGAGCGCTGGCTTAAAGACGAGCTGTTCCCGCATTTTCGCGATTTCAAAGACCAGCAGGCCACCCTCAAGGACTATTTTGCCGATGCCCAGGTGCAGGCCTACCTGGAAACCATGCCCTCCAGCCCCGGCGCCACCGAGCCCCGCTGGTCCCAGGCCGGAGCGCCGGGGGCAGCGACCCAGTTTCCCGCATCGGCCGCCGCCGGGACCCAGTTTCCCGCTACCCAGTTTCCCACCATTGAGGGCTCGCTGCCGATTGGGGCGCCTACGATGCCCAATCCTGCGGTTCAGACCCGCCGCATGCCCTCTCCGACAGTGGTGCGGCCCAGCGGAAACCACGGCGGCAGCGGCCCCTCCCCGATCGCTGCCCCGGGCCACAACGGCAACGGTCGCCATGGCCCCCCTGAACCAGAGCCTGAAGATCTGAATTCCCCTGGCACGGAGGTAGCTGACTTTAGCCTGCGCGGCGATGGGCGCGACGAGCTTTCCGTGGCTGAACGGATAGCCCAGCTTTCCCCGGAGGGCAGAATGACGGCGGCTGGCGGCGATCGCCAGGGAGCCGCTACCCCTAGAACCCAGCGTCCGGCGACGGCCGAAGCAGAGGTGGCGAGTCTGGCTCCCGGTCAGGCCTTTCCCGCTGGGGTAGCGGGACGGCGCAGCCGTGGCGGCTCGACTCCCCACTGGGGCCGGCTGGCCCTGGTGGGAGCAGCGGGGGTCGTGGGTGTGGGCATTTTGGGCTTCGGCACCATGCGGGCTCTGGGCTGGGTGACCTCGGCCTTTAGCGGACCCAGAATTTCCGGTCAGCCCCTGGCCATTCGCGTTGACCAGCCCGCCTTTGAGATTCCGGAAGCGCCTGCGGCCCCGACCGAGATCGGCGTCAACGACATGGCTAGCCGGGTGATTAACGAATGGCTGGAGATTAAGCGCGCGGCGTTGGGCAAAGACTACCAGGGCGATCGCCTCGACGATATTCTGCTAGAGCCAGTGCTGACCCAGTGGCGGCGGCGGGCCGATGCCGCCGCCCAGGAAAACTGGTATTGGGAGTACCAGCACAACGTCGAAATTGAGTCAGTCACCCCCGATGACCCCACCGCCGATCAGCTCCAGGCGGTAGCCATCGTGTCTGAAAAGGCGCGGCTGTTTGAGTTTGGGGTCGAAAATACCAGCGCCTCCTACGACGATACGCTGAAAATGCAGTACGACCTGGTGCGCCAGAATGGCAAGTGGTATGTGCAGGGCATGAATAAGCTGGCCGACGTGAACTAAAGCCAGTGTGATTAGGGGTTCCTCCCCGTACCAAGACCCAGAGACCGAGGTTCGGCAATTTCTCCGGACGGTCCGGGCCTAATTGTGTTTTGATAGAATGCTGTTCGTACTTACCCCAGAGCTGAATGCCAGTAGATAGCCCGCCCGCTCCCCAGCCCCCCCTGGTGCTCGACACCCTTACCAACCCAGGGCTGCCCAACGATGAGTGTCCTCGCCGGGCGCGCATTCAGCTCGATCTGCTGCTGCTAGCGATCGAAGCCCTCGATCTGGGCGGCGGCGAGGCCATGCTAGCCATTGCCCGCGAGCTGGCCCTGGAGGGGTTGGTCAAAGGTCGTGTACATCTGTGGCTGCTGCGGGGCACCAACCCTATGCGCCGCTACAGCCAGCGCCGCCCCCTCACCATTGGGGAAGCCAAGGCCCTGGTGATTATTATTTGCACCCTGGCGCGGCGGCTGGCGGTGCTGGTTCGCCAGCTGCTAGTGGGCTATCAGCAGCTGGCCGACCGGCAGCTCTCGCCCGAGCATCACTTTCGCCTGGCCGACTATCTGAGCCGCTTTCGCAGCCACTTTCGAGCCCGCATGAACCCGCGCCGGGCTGGGGTCATTGCCTACAGCTCCGACGAAAAACTCGACGAACTGGCGATTCAGCTTTTGCAACAACTGCTGCTGTGCTCGGGGGTACTTGGCCCCCAGCGCCTTTGGAGTAGCCTGTTTGACGGAGAAGTATCATGAGCGTTCAACGGCAATATACCCTGCCCCACTGCAATCTGGTTTTAGAGGGTTTGAGCGCCGATGCCAACGACCCGCTCTCACCCTTGGCGGTGCTGATGAATGTCGAGTGCCATCTGCCCGGTGCCACCGACGCCAGCCTGGCGGGCGGACGGGAGTTTTTAGACAGCCTGGTGGCCGCTGTCAGCCGCTACGGCCAGCAGCTGCTCAGCGGCGTTCCCTACCCCTCGGCGGGGACAGCTCCTCCCCTGGTGGAAGTAAAGCCTGGCGACGGCGCGCACCACCACCTGATTGTGCAGCAGCAGCCCCTGGGCCAGCCCGTCAGCGATGTCAACGCCCAGCCACCTTTAGATATAAAGCTCACCACGGTTCAGTTCTACGACCTGATGGAAGCGGTCGATCAGCTCCTGGCCGATACCCAAACCCTGCCCGACCTCACCGCCCAGTTCCAGGCGGTGTCGCGACGGCTGGTGCAGCCCACCGAGCCCGTGGCCAAACGGGCGGCCCCTGCCGCCTTGGGAGCCGCCGCCCTGGCCGCCGCCGGACTGGCTCTGTTCTTTGTGCCGCCGCCCAAGTTTGAGCCGACTCGCCCCGATGCAGAGTCAGCTGCCCCGGCTGCAACCAGCGCGAATTCTGGGGTAGCGGATGCTAACTCAACCGCTGCCCCGGGTGCCCCCGACCCTGGTGCGGCCAGCACTACCGCTGAGCTGGCTCCAGGGGCGGACAGCTTGAAGCGCCTGGAAAGTGCCCCAGCCATTACCGACGCGGCTACCCTGAACCTTCTGCAATCGGATGTGAAGCGCCGTCTGCAGGAGGCCTGGGCCAACGCACCGCGCCCCAGCGGCGACTTGGCCTATCGCATGGTGGTTTCAGAAAATGGCGATATTTTGGGCTACAAGTATGAAAACGACCTGGCCCTGGCCGAGGTCGACAATACCCCTCTACCCAAGCTCACCTTCACGCCCGTAGACGGGGCCGAGCCGGTCCGGGAGCGGGTGGCGCAGTTTATCACCACCTTCACTCCCGCTGGGGAGGTGGTGGTTGAGCCGACTCAATCCCCAGCAGCAGATGCCACTCCAGCAGATGTCGCGATGGCGGCGGCTCCGACTGCGGAACTGCCTACCTTAGACAGCAAGATCACCGATGGCGATCGCATTCGCGACCTCAACAGCACCCTCTACGACAACATTCTGGCCAGGCTGAAGCCGCTGTCGGCCAGTGAGCCGCTGCGCTTTCGGGTGCGCCTAACCGATTCGGGTGACGTGGTAGGCTACGAGCCCGTCAACGCGGCGGCGGGCCTTCTGGCCGCAGAAACGCCGCTGCCCGGCCTCGTCACCGCGCCCGACAGCGACCTCGATCAGGTCGACTTCCAGGTGGTGTTCACCGAGAAAGGCGTGCTAGAGGTGAGCCCCTGGGATGGTTGGCCCCAGTGAGGCTATCCCTGCTCCCGCCCCGTCTCAGCGCCCCTGGCCCGATGTTTCTAGTCCGTTTGCGTCATGGCTGATTCCCCCAACCTGTCATCGCCGCCACCGGAGCCAACTCCAGCGCCGGGGGGAGCTGGGCCAGATTCCCCTACGCCCGTATCGTCAGCTTCGAGCGCCCCCAGTGCCAAACGGCGATCGCCTCTGGGGGCCGGGCTGCATTCCTTGTGGACTCTGGTGGTGCGGCTGATCATTCTGGGCGCTGGGGTGAGCCTGGGCTGGCTGATTGGCATGCTGGTCGCCCAGGTCTTTCCGGCCCGCAGCCCCGAGCCGCCGCTGACGGAGGTGGCCCTGCGCCACAGCAGCCAGACCCTGCGCAAGCTGGGGCAGCTGCCCCAGTGGTGGCGGGGCAGTGGCGGCATCGGGCTGTCTCCGGCTGAAGAAGCCCCGCCAGCGGCATCGGACTCCCCAGGCGCAGCGCCTGCCCCAGCCCCTGACGCAGACAACCCGCCGCCCCTGAGCGATGGCGATCGCGATCGCATTACCGACGACCTCGCCAGCCTGCGCCAGGACTTAGCCAGCCTCAGCACCCGGTTGAAGGCCCTGGAGACGACCCTGGGAGAACCGCCCACGGGCACCGTCGAAGACCGTCTGCGGCGCCTTGACCAGCGCCTGGAGACCAGTGGGGAGAGCAACGGGGAAGCCAATAGTTCCCCAATCCCCCCTGAAGCAACCGGCACGGAGGCGCCCGCCGCCCAGAACTCTGCTGCCCAGAACTCTGCCGTAGCGCGCTACCCAGAGCCGCGCTTTCCGCTCGTGCGCGATCGCGTCGTGCTGCCCAGCGCCCTGCTGTTTGAGGCGGGCAGCAGCACCCTTACCGCCCCCGGACAGCAGCTGCTCAACACCATCGTGCCCGACCTGCGCCGCTACGGTGTGGCGACCCTGCTGGTGGGCAGCCACACCGATACCACCACCGACCCCAAGTTGGCCAGCCAGCTCACCCTGCAACAGGCGCTGGCGGTGCAGCAGTATCTAGCCCAGCAGCTTGAGGGCAGCCGCCACCGCTGGGTGACGGTGGGCTACGGCAACAGTCGCCCCCTCACCGCGGCCCCTGACCCCGCTGCCCAGGGGCGGAACCGGCGGGTCGAAATTGGCATTGTGCCCGGCAGATAACCGATAGATACCCTATGCGTCTTGTGTTTTTTGGAACGCCTCAGTTTGCGGTGCCGAGCCTGGAGCGGCTGCTGGCCGAGCCTGGCTTTGAGATCGCCGCCGTGGTCACCCAGCCCGATCGCCGCCGGGGACGGGGCAGCCAGGTGGATGCGTCCCCCGTGAAGCAGGCCGCAGCGCGAGCAGCATGTCCCGTCCTCCAGCCGACCCGCATCAAAAAAGACGAGGCGGTTCTCAGCGCCCTCGAGGTGATCGAGGCCGATGCCTTTGTGGTTGTGGCCTACGGACAACTGCTGTCCCAGCGCATTCTGACCATGCCCCGGCTGGGCTGCATCAATGGCCACGGCTCACGGCTGCCCGCCTATCGGGGGGCAGCCCCCATTCAGTGGTGTATCGTCAACGGCGATCGCCTCACCGGCATGACCACCATGCAGATGAACCTGGGCATGGATACCGGCGATATGCTGCTCACCTCGGTGCTGCCCATCGGTTTGATGGACACCGCTAGCGACGTGGCGACGGCCCTGGCCCAGCAGTGTGCCGAGCTGCTGGTAGAGACATTGCACGGCCTGCAGGCGGGGACGATTAGCCCAGCCCCCCAGGACGACGCCCTGGCGACCTACGCGCCCCTAATTCAGAAAGCAGACTATGAATTAGACTGGCAGAAGGCTGCGATCGCGCTCCACAATCAGGTTCGCGGCTTTTACCCAAGCTGCGTCACCCAGCTGCGAGGGCAGCCCCTCAAGGTGATGGCAACCGCCCCCCTGCAAGCGCCCTACTGGGCAGAACTGCCCCCGGCGCTAGGGGCGCTGCGGCAGGCCGTCGAAGCAATTGAAGCTGCTAACCCCCAGGCCAGCCCCGGCACCCTGGTAGGGTTCCTCAAGGGCCAAGGCCCCCTGGTACAGACCGGAGACGGGCTGCTGCTGCTGCGCCAGGTTAAGCCCAGCGGCAAGCAGGCCCAAACCGGAGCCGATTTCGTCAACGGCAGTCGTCTACAGGTGGGAGAATGCCTAGGCTAGGCCGCTGGGCTACAGAATTAGCTGGGGCGGTTGATCAGCCAGGACAGTTTAGTCCAGTTTTCCCTACAGAGAAATTCTGCTGATGCAAACAGAGCCTTCAGCGGCGACCTACGGCCCCGTACCAGAGTATCTCCAAAATCGTCGCGAACTGGTGTTTTTAGTGCTGTCGGGGCTGTTTCTTGGCACCCTGGGCATGCTCAACATTCTCGGCATTAGCCGGTTTGTAACGGTATTTACCTGGGGCAATTTTGCCGTCACAGTGGCGATCGGCGTGCTGCCCTACCCCCTCACCTTTCTGTGCACCGACCTGATTTCAGAACTCTACGGCCAGCAGCGGGCCAACCAGGTGGTGTGGGTGGGGCTGGGCCTCAACGCCTGGGTGCTGTTTATCGTCTGGCTGGGAGGCCTGCTGCCGGGGTTTGAGACGCTGGACCCGGCCACGGGCGAAATTGCCCGCGACGCCGCCGGACGGCTGCCGGTATTTTTCGAAATTCGCAACCTCACCTTTGGGGCGGTGACGGCCTCAATGCTGGCCTACCTGGCGGCCCAGTTTGTCGATGTCTACCTGTTTCACTTCTGGAAAGAGCTGACCAACGGCAAGCACCTGTGGCTGCGCAACAATGGCTCCACCCTGCTCAGTCAAATGGTTGACACCATCGCCGTCGTGCTTATCACCCACTTTTTAGCCGGAGCGCTGCCCATTGACGCTGGCCAGAACCTTTGGCCCCAGCTGATTCGCTTTATCGGCTATGGCTACCTGTTTAAGCTGGTGGCCGCCCTGCTCGATACCGGGCCGTTTTATCTGTGCGTGTTTTGGCTATCTGACTACCTGGGGCTGGAGTCTCCCGTTCCCAGGCCCGGAAGGCAGCGGCAGCAGGGGCGATCGCTGGGTGAACTGGAGCCATGACGGCCTGCTCCCCGCTGTCGGCTCAGCCTATCTCGAAGCCAGCAGCTTGCCCTGGGCTGTAGCCCGCTGAATCACCAGCCAGTTGCTGGTAAACAGCTGAATGCCGGGGACGGAGGCGTAGTCCATATCGTCGGTGAGGATCTGAACAGGCCTTATCCCTGTGTTGCGGATGGCTTGCAGGAGAAATAGATCATAGCCGTCCAGAGGAATCTGCTGGAATTGAGCGATCGTCGCTGCCGCCAGCCCTTCGTCAATTGTCAGGTCTGCCGAGGAGGCCAGCATCGTGATCTGCCCCCAGGCATTCTGCACAATGTCTGCGACCAGCGCGTGCACGTGGGGGTAGTTGTGGCGATACTCCTTTGGTTTTAAGGTTTCGATATTGTTGCTGCGCTTAAAAATCTC
The DNA here is from genome assembly GCF_000309385.1 of Nodosilinea nodulosa PCC 7104. Lineage (GTDB taxonomy): Bacteria > Cyanobacteriota > Cyanobacteriia > Phormidesmidales > Phormidesmidaceae > Nodosilinea > Nodosilinea nodulosa. The sequence goes on along the minus strand of NZ_JH976537.1, from coordinate 5,121,491 downwards.
GAACTCGGCTTTTTCGATGACGTGGGCCAGTTCGGCCAAGATCAGCCCGCAGTATTTCAGCTGAACCCCTCGGACCAGGGCGGCGTTCAGGTAGCGGGTATAAATTCTGAGCTTTTGCTCGTCTCGCCTGGCCCGGTGGCGGTCTGGTTCGGGCGGCAGGCCGTAGGTTTGCCAGAGCCACACGTTGGTATCGACAAAGAGAACGTCGCTGTGCTTTGGGATGTCATTTTGAATGTCGACAACCTCGGCGCGGACGGTGAGATTGATGGTCATGCCTCAAAGCTGTCGGCGTACTCTTCCATCACGGCATCGGCGGCCGCCTGGTACTGCCGGTCGGAGTAGTAGCGCTGGGCGCTGGTGATGATATGGCGGAGAATCGAGTCCCCACTGGGGTTGAGGTTGCTGATGGTGAGCAGCTGGTTGAGGTCGTCAGTGGAGATATCTTTGAGCAGCTGCCCGATCGCGAAGTTGAAGAAGGCCGACGCAAAGACGTTGACCTCGGCAAAGTCGAGTTCCACGGAACGGCCATCGAGCAGGTCGCCGTGGATGTGGTCGTAAACCTGCTGCCCGTGATCGGCGGAAATGGCGTACTGGCCTGTAATGTCGTGAATTTTGAAAATCATGGATGTTGCTTTTGCTAGAACCAGGATTGACTAGAGTTAGAGGTTTCGGACCCCAGCCAACTCCAGGACTGAGCACCTCAGCAGGCCATGTCTACCCGAGCCCCAGCGAAGTTGACCTATCCAATCTCGTTCCCTACTTCAGTATGGTCGATGGCGACGCCGCGATCGCGGCTGGAGCAGCTCAAATTGCTCTGTATTTGGATCACGACTTTGGATCACAACGTTGGATCACAACTTTGGATCACAACGTCGGATCACAATTTTGGATTACAAACGCCTGCGGCAGATCAATTTTTGTCATGGCTCAACCCAATGACCATGGTTGCCCCTTGATTGACCGACAAAAGTTCTGATGTAGGTTGGTGTTGAGCGAAGCGTTCGTGTAGCGTCTCCAGGGGAGAAAACCCAACACCAGTAGCGGTTTTGTTAGGTTTCGCTAAAGCTAACAAAACCTACGGCAGCGTAAGGGTTTCAAGGGTTTTGTCAGTCGACCAAAATTGACCCTGCCAAGGATCACCCGCCGCCTATGGATGCTGCCTGTTGTGGTCAGCGCCGCCTCGCCGTTTTTAGTTTGAATCGACCACCACAGCAGGCAGCTCCAGACAGTACCCGGCCCCGTAGACGGTTTTAATAAACTTGGGATGCCGGGGGTCGGGCTCTAGCTTGGTGCGCAGGTGCCGCACGTGCACGCGAATCGTTTCAATATCGTCGTTGGGTTCGTAGCCCCACACCTCCTGCAAGATTTGGCTGGGCGATACGGTTTGCCCATGGCGCTGGAGTAGACAGTGCAGCAGCTCAAATTCCAGGTGGGTGAGCTTGACGGTGCCATCAAACCAGATCGCTTCATAGCGCTCTGGAATCAGGGTGAGGGGGCCGTAGTTGAGAATTTCGCTGTGCTTGGCGGCCTGGGGGATGCGATCGGTGCGGCGCAGCAGGGCGCGCACCCGAGCCAGCATTTCGTCTAGCTCAAAGGGCTTGGTCAGGTAGTCGTCGGCTCCGGCGTTGAAGCCATCGACCTTATCCTGGGTCTGCCCCAGGGCAGTCAGCATGAGAACGGGAATATCGGCGGTGCGGCGATCGCGGCGCAGGCGCTGGCACACGGTCAGGCCATCGACCTTGGGCAGCATCAGGTCGAGCATAATCAGGTCTGGCAGCAGCTGCACCGCCAGGGCCTGGCCCTTGATACCATCCCCAGCCTGATTCACGTCGTAGCCTGCCATTTCCAAATTGACGGAAACAAGCTCCGCGATCGCAGCATCATCATCAATGACGAGAATACGAGGCATTACCAACTAAATTTGACAACCCGACAGCGACACTGGCCCGGAAACTGGCCCAGAACTAACCATAAAACCATAAAGCTTTGAGTAGCCTAGCACTTCAACGTAAAGAGCTATGTCGGAATAATACAATTCCTCGATAAATTATAAGCAAAGCCCCTAATTTTTCCTGGGTAAATCTGACCCCAGTCCCGGTGGTTTAAGGTTTGCTTTAGATTTAAAGGCCTTTAGCAGCAAGGGGGCTGGCCACATGAAAGTTGCTAGCCGTTAAGTTGCCAGCCGTTGTGAAAGCTTTGGAGCATACCGCCGCTCTGGACGCCCTGCTCAGCCTGTAAAAACTCCCCAGGTAGGATTCGAACCTACGACCAATCGGTTAACAGCCGACCGCTCTACCACTGAGCTACTGAGGATTACGCGCAAAACTAATACTAGCGACAAGTGTGTAATCTTGACAACCCTTCCGACAAAAACGGGCCAAATTAGCTGACCAGGGCTGGGGCGATGGCTGGAGGCCGGCGCCTGGCCCCGGAGGAGATTTCTAGGGCTGTATCTCGCACGTTTATGCTGCCGTTGCGGGGCACCCATGATATAGTTGAAGACTGTGTCGAAATTGTGGTAACCATGCCTAAGCTCAAGTCCCGCAAAGCCGCCGCGAAGCGCTTTCGCCGCAGCGGCAGCGGCAAAATCATGCGTCGCAAGGCGTTTAAGAATCACATATTGCAGCACAAAAACGCTGAACGTCGCTCCCGGCTTTCTAAGATTGCCGTGGTGTCTGAGGAAGACGCTCCCAACGTTGAGCTGATGCTGCCCTACCTGTAGGGTCAGGCTCTCCGTTTGTCAGTGGTCAACTGGCAGTAGTTACTTTTATCAACTTCAAATCATCCCAAGGGTTAAAGAGTCATGGCACGTGTCAAGCGCGGCAACGTAGCACGCAAGCGCCGCAACAAAGTTCTCAAGCTGGCCAAAGGGTTTAGGGGATCGCACTCTAAGCTATTTCGCACCGCCAATCAGCAGGTGATGAAGGCATTGCGGTACGCCTACCGCGATCGCCGCAACCGCAAGCGCGATTTTCGTCGTCTGTGGATCACCCGCATCAATGCGGCATCTCGCATGCACGGGGTGAGCTATAGCCAGCTGATTGGCCAGCTCAAGAAAGCCAATATCGAGATCAACCGCAAAATGCTGGCCCAGATGGCGGTGTTAGACCCCAGCGGCTTTGCCGCCGTGGTCGAGGTTGCCAACCGGGCCTAGGGTTTGGGAGTAAGACGTTGGCACGGGGCGGTCGTAAGGTAGACGCGGCGGCACCATGGCATGGAACTGGCTTGGGTTTGGTTTACTACTGGGAGCGCAGCTGGCTGCACTCCCAGTTTTTGCTGCCGACCTCGACACTATTCGCGATCGCGGACATCTGGTAGTGGGGGTGCGAGAAGACTGGCGACCCCTGAGCTTTCGCGATCGCGACGGCAACCTGGTCGGCCTTGAGATTGACATTGCCCGCGGCCTGGCTGCGGCCATTTTTGGCGATCCTAGCGCGGTGGAATTTACGGTGGTGGCCAATACCGATCGCCTGCCGGCGGTGTTAGAAGACCGGGTCGACGTCGCGATCGCTGGCGTTACTCTGACCGCCGGGCGGCAGCGCCTGGTCAGCTTTAGCCCGCCCTACTACCTAGACGGGGCGGCGGTGTTGGTGCACGACCCACGCTACCGCCGCCTGGAAGATCTACAGCAGCGGCGGCTGGGAGTATTGCAGGGGGCGAGCACCGTGTCGGTGGTGCGCTACCTGATGCCCCAGGCGACTCTGGTTCCCCTCTCCAGCTACCAGGAAGCCCTCAGCCGCCTCAGCAGCGGCCAGATCGATGCCTTTGCCGGGGATGTCACGGTGCTGACAGGCTGGCAGCAGGACTACAGCGGTTACTATCTGGTGCCCAGCCTGCTCTCGGCTGAACCCCTGGCGATCGCTCTGCCCAAGGGCACCCAGTACAACGATCTACGCGAGCTAATCAGGCAGACCGTGACCCAATGGCACCAAAATGGCTGGCTAGAAGATCGAGCTACCTTCTGGGGGTTGCCCTAGCCGTGGCAAGATAGGTTAGACCTCAAGAGCAAAACGAAGATTCGGATGGAAAACAGCAACCTGCTCCTCATCTACCTGGGTATTCTGCTGGCGTTGCTGAGCGTTGCCGCCTTTTTTGTGGTGCGCCAGGTGATTAAAACCCGCCGCATTGAGGGCACCCTGGGCCGACTTCAGTCGCGCCTGACCAAAGAAAAGGGCACCGCCCAGGAATACTACGAACTGGGCAGTCTGCTGCTCGACAAAAAGCTCTATACCCAGGCGGCCCTCTACCTGCAACAGGCCCTCAAGCAGCTGGGCAATGACGAGACCGAAAATGCCGCCGTGGTCTACAACGCCCTGGGCTACGCCTACTTTGCCCAGGACCAGTACGACCTGGCGATTCGCAACTACAAAGAAGCGCTTAAAATATCCCCCGAGTACGTCACCGCCCTCAACAACCTGGGCCACAGCTACGAGCGCAAGCAGCTTACCGCTCAGGCCCTGGAGATGTATGAAACCGCTTTGGCCCTAGAGCCTAAAAACACCACCGCCCGTCGCCGGTCCGACTCCCTCAAAAAGCGTCTCGCCCCTAGCGAGAAATAGCCCTGGAATCTACGTTTTGTGCCTCTGCCCCAGGTCGATGACACAAAACTATTGAGCTTGGGGTATATAGAGATTAATGGCGCTTGTCTGGGTATAGCGCTGGCCAGCTAGATTAGGACGCGGAAGACTGACTCAGCCTTCCGCAGGAACGCTACTTATACGCCTTCGCCACTCCACCAGCGCTGGCTTAAACTTCTCCTAATTACTGTGGCGAAGGCTGTGGGGCTCATCTTCATCCGTGAATCTACCTTGTTCTGCCCGCTATTATTCATGGAGTGGTTTATGCGTCTTGACTCTGATACCTCTATGGCTAAGTTTTGGTCGTCGCTGGTGACGATCGCGGCGATCGCGGTCTTCGGTTTTATTGCCTGGAAAGCCTTTGATACCTGGCGTTCCGATCCGGCTGTGAAGGGCATTGAGCAGATTATGCAGCAGCAGAAATAGCGGCTGCGGACGGACTTCCCCGTGGCTGCCCGCCTGACTGGTCACCTGGCTGATAGGATGTGGAAGTTCTGCTCTGCACTGTTTCTATGCCAGAATTGACCGGGCTGCCAGCGCTGCCCACCCTTGCCGATGCCGCTGTCTACCGCATTCTCGATGCCAATCTGGACCGGGCGCGGGAGGGGCTTCGCATCATCGAGGAATGGTGCCGCTTTGGGCTAAACAATGCGGGCCAGACCGAGCAGCTCAAGCACCTGCGGCAAACCCTGGCTCAGTGGCACGCTGCGGAACTGCGCCTGTGCCGCGATACCCCCGGCGACCCTGGCACCGCTCTCACCCACCCCCAGGAGGCCGAGCGCACCAGCGTAATGACGGTCTTGCAGGCCAACTTTTGCCGCGTGCAGGAGGCCCTGCGCGCGCTTGAGGAGTATGGCAAGCTCTACCGCGACGACCTGGCGGCGGGCAGCAAAGCCATGCGCTATCAGGTCTATGCCCTGGAGAGCGAAATTCTCGGTGGGCACCGGGTTCAGCGGCTGCGCCAGGGATTGACCTACCTGGTGACCTCGCCCAGCGATCGCCTGCTGCCCATTGTAGAGGCGGCCCTGCGGGGGGGCATAGCCCTGGTGCAGTACCGCGACAAGCACACCGACGACCATCTGCGGCTGGAGCTAGCCCAGCAGCTCAAAGACCTGTGCCACCGCTACGGAGCGCTGTTTTTGATCAACGATCGCGTCGATCTGGCCCTGGCGGTCGAGGCCGACGGCGTACACCTGGGCCAGACCGATCTGCCCATCGCTGCGGCGCGCCAGCTGCTGGGCAGCCAGCGCATTATCGGTCGCTCTACGACAAACCCCGACGAAATGCAGCGGGCGATCGCCGAAGGGGCCGACTACATTGGTGTGGGGCCTGTGTACAGCACCCCCACCAAGCCCGATAAACCTGCCGCTGGCCTGGACTACGTGCGCTACGCCGCCGAGCACGCCACAGTGCCCTGGTACGCGATCGGCGGCATCAACACCGAAAACTTGACTGAGGTGCTGCAAGCCGGAGCCGAGCGGGTGGCCGTAGTGCGCGCCATTCTGGAGGCCGAAAACCCCACCCTCATCGCCCAGTACTTTGCCGCTCAAACCAACCATCGTCGCAGCTTTCACTCGGTGGCTGCTCCGATTCAGTGAGGCTGGCTTGACTAGAAACCATCCGCTTCATTTTGTGAGCTCGCTGTCTGTTATTTAGCGTGACGCCATGGCTGATTTGACCACCGATTCCTTCTCTATTCTCGTCAACGGAGAATCGCAGCCCTGCCTTCCCAGTACAGTGCTGCCCGCCTTTTTAGAATCCCTAGGTCTCAACCCGCGCCTGGTGGCGGTAGAGTATAACGGCGAAATTCTCCATCGCCAGCTGTGGGATACCACCTATCTGCGCCCCCACGACAGGCTGGAGATCGTCACCATCGTAGGCGGCGGTTAGCCACCTTTGGTACGGGTTTCCGCCATCAATTTGCGGCCTTTGGCCTCAGCAGCCTCGGCACTTCGCGTTAAATTAAAGACATAAAGCACTCACGTTAGTACTCCGGTTTTACCCGATGGTTAAGCAACTCTTTCAACGCCTTAAGCCGTTTCTCAAGCCCCTGATGGCGGTGATTTTGGCCGTGGTTTTGGTGTTTGGCACCGCCGATGGGGCCTGGGCCGCAGCGGGTGGACGCATGGGCGGCGGTAGCTTTCGGGCTCCGGCTCCCCGCATGAGTCCAACCCCCCGCACCTATGCACCGGGCGGCGGCGGTGGCTACTATCCCGGCGGTGGCTTTGGCTTTCCGTTTCTGTTCCCCTTTATTGGTATTGGGGGCGGTTTTGGCGGATTGTTTACCCTGCTGATCTTTATTGCCATTGCCAATGTGGTGGTGCGCGGCTTTAGGGGCGCGATGGCCGGTGATGACAATGGATACGTCGCTCCTGCGGGCAGCAACCCTCCGGTGGCAGTCGCCAAGCTCCAGGTCGGTCTGCTGGCCGATGCCCGCGCCCTGCAGGACGACCTCAACCGTTTGGCCACCACCGCCGACACCGGCACCTCCGAGGGGCTGGCCAAGCTGCTGCAAGAAACCACCCTGGCCCTGCTGCGCCACCCCGACTACTGGGCCTATGCCGCCAGCGAAGATAAGCAGACTCGGCTGCTCAGCGCCGAGCAGGAGTTTAACCGCTACACCCTTTCGGCCCGCAGCCGGTTTAGCGCCGAAACCCTGTCTAACGTCAATAACCAGCTCACCCAGGCCGAACCCCAGGCGATGCTGCCGGGGGATGGGGATCAGGCTCCTGGCGAGTACATTTTAGCCACGGTGGTGGTGGCGACCCAGGGCAAGCTCGACCTGCCCACTGTCTACTCCTCGGCGGACCTGCGTCAGGCCCTGAGCCAGATTGGCGCGGTCTCCAGCGAAAACCTGCTGGCGGTAGAGGTGCTGTGGACGCCGCAGCAGTCGGGAGAAACCCTCAGCGCTGATGAGCTAGTGGCCCAATACCCTGAACTGAAGCTGATCTAAGCGCTTTGCCTAAAACGCTCGGATCGAAAATGGCTCCCTGACAATAGGGAGCCATTTTTGATCGGAGACATACCTACTGGGTTCTCCCGATTTGCCTGGGCAAGCTCTGTTGCCTTCTAGGTAGATGTATTCTCTGGGTCTGCCACCAGTTCAAAACAACTGGACACCGAGGCGGGAATGGTGCGGGGGCGATGGGTCACGGCGTCGACAAACACCCAGTCGGTGGCACCAGTTGCCAGCACGGTGTCGTCGCTGAGCCGCAGAAACTTGTACTGGCGGGTGCTGCGGGCTTTGCGCAGGCTGGTAATCCAGGTGGTGAGGCGCAGGCGATCGCCCCCAAAGGCCGGGCGCAGGTAGGTGATTTGGTGCGATCGGGCGACCCAGGTGGCCCCTAGGGTCTGGGTCTCGGCGGTGCAGCCGACGCTGGTGGCGTGGGCCACGGCGACATCCTGCATCCACTGGACGTAGGCGACGTTGTTGACGTGGCCGTTGCGATCGACGACCTCAGGCGGAACAACAAACTCGTGGTGGTAAAAGGCTTGCATAGCAGTTCAACGGTATAGCCCTAGGGTAACTGCATCCTACTATTCACGGTGGGTGGCTCGAGGCATTCCCCAGCTCCTTACCGAATAACTTAGCCGGTGAAGGGTATTGTGCCTAACGTCTATCTCCACGGGTGCGCCAGGGTGGGGATTGCCCATCGGCGATCGCCCCCTTCCTCCCCCGCCATAATAGAGCCAGTGCTATTCCCGGCAATTCTATGGCGAAACTCTGGCCCTACGCCACCCCCGGCATTCCAGACCATCTGTTTGAGCAGCTGCCCGGAATTCCCCTCAGCAGCCGGGAGGTGCGGCTGCTGCTGCTGGGCTACCTGCGGCTCAAGCCCAAAGACGTGCTCTGGGATATTGGTGCGGGCACCGGTACCCTGGCGATCGAGGCGGCGCTGATGATTCCCCAGGGCAGGGTGGTGGCGGTGGAGCGCGATGGCGACGTAGCCGAGTTGATTCGGCGCAACTGCGATCGCTTTGGCCTCACCAACGTGCAGGTAATCCAGGGCAGCGCCCCCAACTGTCTGAGCGAACTGCCCCACCACCCCGACTGCATTTTTGTCGAAGGCGGCCGCAACCTCAAAGATATTCTGCTGGCCGCCTGGGATTACCTGCCCTCCCTGGGTCGGGTGGTGGTGACCGCAGGCAACCTCGAAACCCTCTACGCCGTGTCGGAAACCTTTGCCCAGCTGCGGGTGCGCAACATTGAAGCGGCCCAGCCCGCCGTCAACCGCCTGGAAACTAAAGGCAACTACCAGGTGTTTACGGCGGTAGACCCCATTTTCATTCTCAGCGGTGAAAAGTACGAGTAGCACCCCTGGGCAACCGGGCGCACCATTGGGCACTAGCGGCTGGAGGATGAGAGGGGCCAGTACCGGCAGCGGGAGTTGAGGGGAAAGCTCTGGCAGAGCGCCGCAAGATCTGCGTCTCCGACAAATACGGCATTCTGGTCGTCAAGCCTAAAGATAACCGCCTTTACCAGGTTGTTTTCGGTATAGCCAAGGGTAAAGAACCCAGCGCGGATATCGGCCTCCTCGGGGAGGTTAATATGGCCATTGCCGCTAATCGCACAGTCAGCGTCTCTAAAACCCTGGCCATTGGCTATGGGCAGTTGGCTCTGGCAGGTATCTGAGGTAAAAGCCAGATATTCAGTCTGCTGATCCTGAAAACTGTGGATATCAAATAGGCTACCTGGGATGGGAACGGCGACGGCTCCTATGGCCCCACCGAGAATCTGATTTAAGGAGCTATCAATTTTCTGAGCGTGGTAGGCCGTTAGCTCAGTGGTCAAATTGACGGCATTCCTGCGAATTGCAATCCAAATAAATTCATCGTCAGGGCCGCTGGTGTCGAGCCTAACCTGAATGACCTGTTCCGGCAGAGCTACAGTCTCGCCTGCGGGAGGGCTGCTGGGTTCTTGGTTCTCGCACCTGGAGTTTTCGGCATACCTGGCACAGAAATCATCAATATCGGCGGACTGGGCATAGGTGACTAGACCTGGAGACATTAACGCTGAGATGACCCCAAGCGCACTGCCCAGAATGATGGGATGGGTGCTGACCTTCATGTCGTTCTCTCTCTATAGCGGTGATTTGAAAAGCCTGACTCCTATGCGCCCTGTTCAAACCACCCCTTGAGGTCGAGTCTGAAAAGTGGTTGGGCTGGCTTGGCCATACCACCATGCCCAGCGAAATCTATTTGACAATCTATTTGCCATATTGGAGCTGCCGCAGGGACGCGGGCGCGATCGCCGGATGTCTGATTTCACTGGGCGATCGCCGCAGCACTACAGGGGTTTGCCCGGCCAGTCAGCTGAGCCTAGCCTCAACTTTACCCACGGCCCCAGGCGGTGGCTAGCGACGAATATCCTATTGCTGAGGCCCAGTCCTAGGACAATTCTCCCAATGCCAATTGCGACCATTGCCCCGGTGAGGTTAGGAGGTTTGCCTCAAGCCTCGCTTCAGCGGCAGCCCCTAGGCTAGGGCTGCCCCTGCCCAGGCAGCTGTCTCCAGGCGAGGGACATGTGCTCCCTATACGTCGCTGGAGATGTGCTCATGCTCAATCAGGTTCTAGAGGCTGTCATCAATGGATGGGGCTGTTGTGATGCCGTAAACCGTCTTGGCATAGAGCTGTGCTGCATTGCTGAATTGCCGCAGCGATGTGCCTTGCTAACCTGTTACTCATCCGAGAGCCGAGGCAATCTGTTATCGTCTAAGCTATCTGGCCAGCAAGCAATATAACTTAAACAATGTGAGGAGTCAGGCAATTCATGGCGATCCATCTTCAGCAGGCTTTATCTGTAGGTCAGTACCTGGTGACCCAGCGGCTGCGGGGGCGCAAAAAATTTCCCCTCGTGCTGATGCTAGAGCCTTTGTTTCGGTGCAACCTGGCCTGCACTGGCTGCGGTAAGATTCAGCACCCGACAGAGATTCTCAAGCAAAATCTCTCCCCAGAAGACTGCTTCCGGGCCGTGGAAGAGTGCGGTGCCCCCGTGGTGTCGATTCCGGGGGGAGAGCCGCTGCTGCATCCGCAGATTGACGCCATTGTCGAGGGTCTGGTGGCCCGCAAAAAGTTTGTTTACCTCTGCACCAACGGCATTCTGCTCGAAAAGAGTCTGGATAAATTCAAGCCCTCCCCCTACCTGAGCTTTAGCGTGCACCTGGATGGCCCCCAGGCGTTGCATGACAAGTGCGTCGATCGCGACGGGGTGTTCGAGAAGGCCATCACCGCCATTAAGGCAGCCAAGGCCAAGGGCTTTCGGGTCACCACCAACACCACCATTTTTGACGGCACCGACCCCAAAGATATTCAAACCCTCTTCGATCTGCTCACGGAGCTGGGCATCGACGGCATGATGGTGTCGCCGGGCTACAGCTACGAGTGGGCTCCCGACCAGGACCATTTTTTGCGCCAGGAGCAGACCCGATCGCTGTTTCGCGAGATCCTCGCTCCCTTTCGGGCCGGGCAAAAGGCCTGGTCCTTTAACCACAACCCCCTGTTCCTCGACTTTCTGACCGGCGAGAAAGACTACGAATGCACCCCCTGGGGCAGCCCCAGCTACAGCGTGCTGGGCTGGCAAAAACCCTGCTACCTGCTGAATGAGGGCTACTACGAGACCTTCCAGGAGCTGCTCGACAACACCGATTGGGACCGCTACGGGCGCAAGAGCGGTAACCCGAAATGTGCCGACTGCATGGTGCACTGCGGCTACGAGCCCACCGCCGCCATGGATGCGATGCAGCCGCAGAACATTACCCGATCGCTGGGGGCGGTCTTTGGTGCGGCCCGGTAGGTATGGATCTGCTGGCGTTTTTACTGCGATCCTCCTGGCAGTCGGTGGCCGTGGCGCTGGTCACGGGCTTTGTGAGCGGGGGCTGTAGCGCCGGGCTAATCGCCCTGATCAGTCTCACCCTGGCCACCGATGCTGGCTCTGGCCCGGCTGGTTCAATGGCTGGCCTGGCCTGGGCCTTTGGCCTGCTGGTGGCCGTGGCGCTGGTTACGGGCATCATCTCGCGGGTGGTGCTGGTGCAGTTTTCCCAGCGGGCGGTGTTTGCCCTGCAGCTGCGCCTCAGCCGCCAGATCTTGGCCACCGAGCTGAGCCGGCTGGAGCAGGTGGGCCTGCCCCGGCTGCTGGCGGTGCTGACGGAGGATATTCAGACAATTTCGGCGGCGGTTTCTACGCTGCCGCTGCTGTGCGTAAATCTGGCCGTGGTGGCGGGCTGCATGGTCTATATCTCCTGGCTGTCGTGGCAGGTGCTGGGGCTAGTGCTGGCCCTCGCCTTGGTGGCCAGCCTCAGCTGCGGGCTGCTGCTGAGAGCGGGGCGGCGGTTTTTGGCTGTCGCCCGCGATCGCCAGGATCGGCTGTTTCAGCACTTTCGCACCCTGGTGCAGGGGATTAAAGAACTCAAGCTCCACAGCGATCGCCAGCAGGACTTTCTCTCCGCCGATCTGGAAACCACCGCCCGCCAGTTTCGCCACTACAGCAGCCGGGGGCTGAGCCTGTTTGCCGTGCTCGACAGCTGGGGCAAGCTGATCTACTTTTTTGCGGTGGGTCTGGTGCTGTTTGTGCTGCCCAGCTGGGTCAGTGTCGATGCCCAAACTCGCTTTGGCTACGCCCTTACCTTTACCTTTCTGCTCGGGCCAATGGAAGGCCTGGTGGCCAAGCTGCCCGTCCTGGGTCAGGCCAGCGTGGCCCTGCAAAACATCAAGACCCTGGGTCTGGAGGCCGAAGCTGAGCCTGACAGGTCCCTCCCTCCCCTCGCCACCCACTGGCAGACCCTAGAACTTATTGGCCTCACCCACACCTACCGCAGCAGCGACGACGACCGGGAGTTCAGCCTGGGACCGATTGACCTGACCCTGAAGCCCGGTCAGCTGGTGTTTCTAATTGGCGGCAACGGCAGCGGCAAATCGACCCTGGCCAAGCTAATTACCGGGCTGTACTGGCCCACCGGGGGGGAGATTCGCCTGGCGGGGCAGCCCGTTACGCTCCAAAATCGCCGCTGGTATCAACAGCACTTTTCGACTATCTTTGCCGATTTTTACCTGTTTGAGCGGCTGGTGGGCCTATCTGCCGCCCAGGACCCCCAGCCCTACCTGAAACAGCTCCAGCTCGACCACAAAGTGCGCATCGAGGGGGGGCATTTTTCCACCATCGACCTGTCCCAGGGGCAGCGCAAGCGGCTGGCGCTGCTCACCGCCTACCTGGAGGATCGCCCCATCTACCTGTTTGACGAGTGGGCCGCCGACCAGGACCCCCACTTTCGGGAGCTGTTTTATACCCAGTTTTTGCCCGACTTGGTGGCCCAGGGCAAAACCGCGATCGTGATCAGCCACGACGATCACTACTTTGATCTGGCCGATCGCGTCATCAAGCTCAACTACGGCCAGATTGAATACGACAAAACCCTAGCTGGCCATTCCACTCAGCTTTAGCTTGCCCAGAATGGCCATCACATCCAGGCGGGTGAGCTTTTCTTTGCCCTGGGCCAGGGCGTCGAGGGTGCCGTGGGCCAGCGCTAAAGGCACACTGCAAAAGTCGCGGGCGGGGCCGTGGGGCAGGGCGTTGGTGTAGGCATCGGCCATGGCCAGGTTGCGGCGGGCGTAGCGCTGCATATCGTCGGCCACCCAGCCCTGGGGAAAGAAACTGACCCCCCGCTCTTTGTCCTCCAGATGGTTGCGGAGAATGTTGACGGACTGAAGCCCCCGGCCAAAGCCCAGGGCCTCGCTACGGCTGGTCTGGGTGCCGTCATACCAGGCCCACAGATCCGACAGCATTAGCCCCACCGCCCCCGCCACGCTGAAGGTGTAGCGGTCTAAATCGGCTTCGGTATAGATAGTCCAGTTGCACTCGGCCCAGTAGGCCATGCGATCGGCCATGGCGGCGGTGGCATCCCAAATGCGGGGGGCAATGGAGTCGGGGGCCAGCAGCGCCCACTCGCCAATTCTGAGGGTGACTTCTTCCAGGTGGTCTTGGTAGGGGGCCAGGCCCTGGGCAAAGGTGGTGGCCAGAGAGGTTTCAGTCCCCGCCTGTAGATTGAGGCTAATGGCTCTCAGCAGCCTGGTTTTAATTGCCACATCGAGGTCAGGAGCATCTTCAATTTGGTCAATGGCGCGCATGCAAAGGTAGGCCGCAGCCACCGCCTCCTGCAAGCCAGAGGGCAAGTTACTAATGGGTATGTAGAAGGTGCGACTGGTTGCTTTTAAGAGCTCTAAGGCCTCGTTGGGGGAATTTACCATGAATCACCTCATCACCAAATTAGATTGTGGCCATTGTACGGGTTTAAGCTGAAATCTGGCTTAGCTGGGCCTTAACCGTCCCATGAAGTTTAGCGAAGGTTCAAGGGTTTTGGGCCAAAAGCCTGGACCAGAAGCCTCAGCTGGCCGTGCCGATGAGGTGAGTCAATGCGGCTCGCTGGCGACCGTGGCTCAATCCCTCAGCAGGCGCAGGCCGCTGAGGGTCACCAGCAGGGTCGAGCCTTCGTGGCCGACCACCCCGGCCGGTAGGCTAATTTGGCCAGCAAAATTGGCCAGCAGCAGCAGCACAATGAAGCCAATGGCAAAGGTCAGATTTTGTTTGACGATGCGCTGCGATCGCCGCCCTAGCCGCATCGCCTGCTCTAGCTTATCGAGACCGTCAGACATCAGCACCACATCGGCGGTTTCGAGGGCGGCATCGACGCCGGTAGCGCCCAGAACAATGCCGACCGTGGCCTGGGCCAGGGCGGGGGCATCGTTGACGCCATCCCCCACCATGGCCACGGCGCCGTACTGCTGCTGCAACCGCCGCACAATGTGAATTTTGTCTTCGGGCAGCAGTTCGGCATAGACGGCATCAATGTCCAGCTCCTGGGCAATGCGCTGGGCGGTGCGGGTGTTGTCGCCCGTCAGCATCGCCATGGCAATACCCGCCTGCCTCAGGCGCTGCACCAGCGGTTTCGCCTGGGGGCGGAGGGTATCGGCCAGCGCAATCAGGCCCAGAACCTGTCCCGCCTGCCTCACCCAAACCACCGTATGGCCTTCGGCCTCCAAATCCTGACTGGGCTGAACTAGCGCGGCAGGGAGCTGAGTGGCTGGCTCGGCGCTGACCCGGCCGACCCAGGTAAACTGGCCCTCTACCTGCCCCTGAATGCCCTGGCCAGGCCGAGCCTGAATGGCCGCCGCTGGGGACAATACCAAGGACTGTTTCTGGGCGGCGCGGGCGATCGCCTCGCCAATTGGATGCTCTGAATAGATCTCTAGCGCCGCCGCCACCGCCAGCACCTGCTGGGCCGCCACCCCCGGCTGGGGAACCACCCGAGTGACCTGGAGCAGGCCCGTCGTCAGGGTGCCGGTCTTGTCGAAGGCGATCGCCCTGACCTGGCCCAGATTTTCTAGATCGGCACCACTTTTGAACAAAATGCCGCACCGCGCCCCCCGGGCAATGCCCGAAAGCAGCGTCGGCATGATCGAGGCCATCACCGCACAGGGGGAGGCCACCACCAGAAAAATCAGCGCTCGGTAGATCGTGGTTTCCCAGCTCCACTGCCAGAGAAACGGCGGCAGGAGGGCGATCACAATGCCCATCACCACGATCGCTCGGGCGTAGCCGTGCTCAAATTTTTCAATAAAGCGCTGGGAGGGGGGCGCTTCGGTTTGGGCCTGCTGGACCAGCTGAATCACCCGCTGAATCAAGCTGCTGTGGGGCGGCAGGTGCACCCGCAGGGTCAGCGCGCCGCTGCCGTTGATCGTGCCGCCATAGACCTCCTGGCCGGGGCCTTTCTCCACCGGCAAAGATTCCCCCGTAATCGAGGCCTCGTTGAGGGTGCTGGCCCCCGCGACCACCAGACTGTCGGTGGGAATCAGTTCCCCTGGCTTGACCAGCAGTTCGTCGCCAACCTGAAGCTCCTGGATTGCGATGGTTTCCAACTGGCCCCGGCGAATCACCTGGGCGGTATCGGGCGTGAGGCTCATCAAGCTCTGAATGCTGCGCTCGGTGCGCTGCATGGCCACACTTTCGAGCCCGCCGCTGAGGGCGAAGATCAAAATCAAAATTGCCCCGTCGACAATCAGGTGATACTCCTGCCGCCACAGCCCCAGCCCGGCGGCCCCCAGGGCAGCGACAATCATCAGCAGGTCGACGTCGAGTTCTCGCTCTGCGATCAGAGTGGTCACCCCCTCGCGGGCGCTTTCGTAGCCACCAACCACGTAGGCTACACAGAGCAGGGCAATGCCTAGACCCGGTTCACCGATGTGCAGCATCAGCCCGCCGCACAGCACCAGCAGACCACAGGCGATCGCCGCCAGCAGGTCGGGGTTATCTCGCAGTACGGCAGGGAAAGGAATCTGATCGACCCAGGGGCGGAGGGCAACGTTCATGGCAGCGCAGCTAAAACAACTCCCTACACCCTAAACCTTGACACTGATGTCAAGGTCAAGGGTCAAGGGTCAGCCCAGCTCCCCATGACGCGGCCAGCATGGCGCTGCTAAACCCCAGCGTGCGAGACCTTCGGTGCGATAGTCTGCCCCTAATCCGTAAACTTGAGCCGATGGCGAAAGTTGGCCACCGACTCCACTATGCCCAGGGCAATAAAGTTCGTCAGCAGCGCCGATCGCCCATAGCTCAGCCACGGCAGCGGAATTCCCGTAATCGGTGCCAGCCCGATGGTCATGCCGATGTTGATCACCACCTGAAACACGATCATGGCCAGCACGCCAATCACCAGCAGCGAGCCGAAGTCATCCTTGGCATTTTGGGCAATGATGACCAGCCGGAAGCAGATCAGCCAGTAGGCCACAATGACCACCATTGACCCCACAAAGCCCCACTCCTCGCCCACCGCCGAAAAAATAAAGTCGGTGTGCTGCTCAGGAATAAAGTTGAGCTGGGTCTGGGTGCCGTGGCCCAGCCCCTGACCAAACAGCTTGCCCGCTCCGATCGCAATCCGCGACTGAATCAGGTGGTATCCGCCCCCCAGCGGGTCTTTGTCAGGGTCGAGAAAGAGCACCAGACGATCTTTTTGATAGTCGTGCAGCAGCCCCCACACAATATCCCCCAGCTTGCCCGAGACCAGGTTCACCGCCGTGGCTACCGCCGTGCTAAACCACCGCCAGGGCAGCGTAAACCAGGCAATTAGCCCCATGCCCAGGCTCCACACCAGCCAGCCCGGCAGCACCAGGTTAAACAAAATCGCCGCCACCAGGGGCGAGATAAACAACACCAGCCAGCCGGGGTTGCAGTTGGCCCAGTAGAGCATGGCTAGCGTGATTGCCCCGAACACCAGCGAGGTGCCCAGGTCGGGCTGAACAAAGACCAGCACCCAGGGCAAGATGATCACCGTCAGGGCACTGCCCACCCCCAGCAGTGTCGAGGCATCGCGGCGGCTGAGCATAGAGGCCAGGGTAATAATGATGCTCAGCTTGGCAAATTCCGAAGGCTGTACGTAAAACCCTGCCACACCAAGCCAGCTCTGGGCCCCGCCCCCCACGGTGCCGATAAACATGACCGCCACCAGTAGCAGGTTTACCACGCCGTAGATAATCCACTGCCAGTTGAGCAGGTACTCGTAGCGGCTGCGGGCAATCCACAGGGCTACGACCAGGCCAATTAGCCCCAGCACGGCGTGGTTGATGCCGTAGCCGGTGTTGGTGGTGTTGAGCTGGGTGCTGTGGATAACGAGCGCCCCAAAGCCCGTCATAGCTGCGGACAGCGCCAGCAGAATCCAGTCGATTCCCTGCCAGCCCGTAGCCAGCGATCGCCAGCGCTTTTGTGCATCAGTAATAAACATGGCAATTTCCCCTTTTTAGGCCCTCCGGGCTAGGATGCCAGAGCGGCCACAGAGACTCGCGCTGCTACCTGCTGAGCCATCGCCCGCAGCGCCTGGGCACTGGCCGAATCGGGATGCTGCACCACAATGGGCAGGCCCCGATCGCCCCCCTCGCGCACCGCCATTTCTAGCGGAATGCAGCCTAGCACCGGCAGCCCCAGCTCCTGAGCCAGGGTCTCGCCGCCGCCAGAGCCAAAAATGTCGTAGCGCTTCTCCGGCGCATCGGGGGGGATAAACACGCTCATGTTTTCGACAATGCCCAGCACCGGCACCTGGAGCTGCTGAAACATCTTCAGCCCCCGACGAGCGTCGGAAATGGCCACCGACTGAGGTGTAGAGACAATTACCGCTCCCGCCATTGGCACCGCCTGGGCCAGGGTGAGCTGGGCGTCGCCCGTGCCGGGGGGCAGATCGACCACCAGATAGTCTAGCTCGCCCCACTCCACCTGGTAGAGAAACTGGCGAATGATGCCGTTGAGCATGGGGCCGCGCCAGATCACCGGCTGGTCGCGATCGATCAAAAAGCCCATCGACACCATCTTGACGCCGTGGTTAAAGGCGGGCTCCAGCACCTCCCCCTGCTTCACCACCACCTGGGCCTCGCTCAGGCCCATCATCATCGGCGCGTTGGGGCCATAGATGTCGGCGTCGATCAGGCCCACTGCCGACCCCATCTGGGCCAGGGAAACCGCTAGATTCACCGCCACGGTGCTTTTGCCCACACCGCCCTTGCCGCTGGAAACGGCAATGATATTTTTGACGCCTTTAATGCCGGTGCGATCGGGCAGGGGCTTTTGCTGGGGCGTTTCGGCGGTGACCTCAACCTGCACCGATTCAACCCCTGGCAGAGTGCGCACCGCCTTCTCGCAGTCTTCGACGATGAACTCGCGCAGGGGGCAGGCGGGGGTGGTTAGCACCAGGGTAAAGCTGACGTCGCCGCCTGCGATCGCCACGTTGCGGATCATATTGAGATCCACCAGGCTCTTTTGCAGCTCCGGATCTTGCACCGGGCGCAGGACCTCTAAAACAGAGTCAGAATCTAACGTTAGGGTCATGGGGCTGAGAATAGGTTGGCTAGAGCAGCCGCCGCAAAGGGGCATGGCGTTACCCAACCATCTTAAGGGGCGCTGACCCCAGTTGAGCACATCTGCCTAGGGTTCAGTTGGGCGGAGAGAGTTTGGGTAGGGCTGTGGGTCTTCGGCGGCTAGCAGGGCAATCTGGTGGACAATCAGTACAAGGCTAGAGCAGGCGCGCTATGGATCAGTCCGCGATCACACCCTCGCAATATCGCATTGGCATCGGCGCTGGCGGCTTTATCGTCCTGAGCGGGGTGGCCTTACTGGTGTTCGGCATCGGCTTTCTCAAACAGGCCCACGCCAGCTCTGGCTGGCCGGTTAGCCCTGGAACGGTGACCGCCGTTATCGTCCTGAGCGGGGTGGCCTTACTGGTGTTCGGCATCGGCTTTCTCAAACAGGCCCACGCCAGCTCTGGCTGGCCGGTTAGCCCTGGAACGGTGACCGCCGTCAAAATCGTCCAGGAGCGCGATAGCGGCGGCACCCGTCGCCGGGTCTATACCTACCACTACACCGTTGACTACACCTATGAGGTGGCAGGGCAGACCTACCGCAGCGATCGCTATTCCCTGGGCAGCGGCTCCACCGCCAGCCAGCGATTTAGAGAGCGCAGTCAAGCCGTTGAGGCGGCCAAACTCAATCACCCCAAGGGCAGCACCGTGGAGGTTCACTACGACCCTGACCACCCAGACTCAGCCGTGCTCAAAGCCGGGGCTAACTGGGGCACCTATGTTCCCGTGATTTTAGGAATGGTCTTCCTGCCGACGGGTTTGATGCTCTTATCCCTTGCATTTAGAAAAAATACGCCCAGCGGTTAGGCAGATCTCTTCAAAGCGGTCTGAATCGGGGCATGATTGGTTCGCTGATGCGATCGCTAGTGCAAAGGCCACGAAGCCTGCCCCTTGGGCCGCTTGCGGTGAGTTCTCGGCTATGCATTTAGTTGGAAAAACTCTCAGGCAGATATCTCCATTTCCCTAGCCACCCTTGCTGAGCTTGAGCGAGGTTTGATCAGGCCAAACTTTGATTGGGACATTTGACGACGCGCTCTACCAAACCTGAAAGCCAGAGTTAGATCCATTGAGAGAGGCAGGATGCTCGGCGGCTTCGGCCAGGGCAGAGGCCACCTTGGCGGCGTAGGGGCGCAGCAGCGACCAGGCCAGGGGCGACAGCCACCCTCGCAGCGTCACCGAGTAGGAAATCTGGGTACCCCGCACGGTGGATTTCAGGTGGTAGGTGACCTGTTCCTCCAGCCCAGGCATAGGAATTAAGCGCACGCTGATCAGCTCGTGGGGCTGCACTCGTTCGACAAAGATCTTTACCGGCACCGGGCAAAAGCGGGTGAAGGCCCGGTAGATTAGTCCCGGCTTGGGCTTGAGCCCCTGGGGGGCGTTGGTGCTGGTCAGCAGCGGGTGCCAGGAGACATCGGCCAGGTTCATGATGGTCTGCCAGAGCACGTCTACCGAGGCGCTGCTGACGGCCAGGTAAGACTTTTCGAGCTGCTGCTGCACCTGCACCCAGCGCTGTATGAGCTGCATCAGCGTGAGAAAGGGGCGGGGGAAGGACCAGGCTCTAAACATGGCGGTGGCCTCCATTACAAGGAACCCAGGTCAGCGCTTGAAAACAGCGGCAGATGGTAAAAAAGAGCGGAAGGACCATAGCAGTCAAGGGGCAAGTCGGGCGACGAGAATGAGTTTATCTGGGGATTGGCCTAGGGTTTTCGTTACAGAGCGTTGCGTTTCTAAACATTTTTCTCAACCTGGCCAATCGGTGTGGTGTTGGGTATGGTTTCACGGTAGCGTGAGAAAACTGAGTATCGGTGATGGTGTTGCCTACGGCTGACAGCGCATCGCTTGGGGTTGCCGCCCGAAAATGAGTACCGATAAGTACCCGATCGCGGCAAAAATGGATCCCAAGCTCCGCCTAAAAGCCATTCCACAGTGTGACATATTTGACCCGGTGCCGACATAACGTATTGTTTTCCCGACGCTATGACCACTACGCCTGTTTCTAAGCCCGTTACCGCCGCACCCCCGGTAGATTCTCGCGATCGCGTCAGCGCCATGCTGAAGCAGCTACAGGACAGCATTTGCCAAAAGCTAGAGGCCCTCGACGGCGGTGCCCAGTTTCAGCAGGATGCCTGGGAGCGGCCCGAGGGCGGCGGCGGGCGATCGCGGGTGATCAAGCAGGGCAAGATTTTCGAGCAGGGCGGCGTCAATTTCTCGGAGGTGTGGGGCGACCACCTGCCGCCGTCAATTTTGGTGCAGCGGCCCGAGGCGGCGGGCCACCGCTTTTACGCCACCGGCACCTCCATGGTGCTGCACCCCCGCAACCCCCACGTGCCCACGGTGCACCTCAACTACCGCTACTTTGAGGCAGGTCCGGTGTGGTGGTTTGGCGGCGGCATCGATCTGACGCCGTACTATCCCCGCGATGAGGATGTGGTGCATTTCCACCAGACTCTCAAAGCCACCTGCGATCGCCACAACCCCAACTACTACTCAGTCTTTAAGCCCTGGTGCGACGAGTACTTTTATCTCAAGCACCGGGGCGAAACCCGCGGCGTCGGCGGCATTTTCTTCGACTACCAGGACGGGCAGGGCCTGCTCTACCGTGGCCCCGACGCCGATAAAGCCGCCGACCAGACCAGCCGGGCCATTGGCGAACCGCCCCGGCGGCAGTGGGACGATCTATTTAACTTTTCCCGCGACTGCGGCAACGCCTTCCTGCCCGCCTACGTGCCCATCGTAGAGCGCCGCCACAATACCGAGTACAGCGAGCATCAGCGGCAGTTTCAGCTCTATCGGCGCGGTCGCTACGTGGAGTTCAACCTGGTCTACGACCGGGGCACCATCTTTGGCCTGCAAACCAACGGACGCACCGAGTCAATTTTGATGTCGCTGCCGCCGCTGGTGCGCTGGGAGTACGGCTACACCCCCGAGGCCGACAGCCCAGAAGCACGGCTATACGATGTTTTTCTCAAGCCCCAGGACTGGGTTAACTGGTCCGGCAGTCCGGCATTCTAGCTCAGCCAAAACCCACAAACCCTTCACTGGCAAAGGGTTCTGGCCCATGCCCCCAGCTGCCCGGATGGAGCGACCGGGGGCATGCAGCTGTTTAACTTTCTTAAAAAACCCCGGAATCCACATAAATTAAAGGTTTTGGCGATCCACTTTCCGAGGGTTGCCCTTAGAATGGGGCAGTGAAATTCTGGATTGACAGGGGTTTCAGCCATTTTGGCTGCCGGAGTTGTGATCTACGCTCTGGGCCTATCGTCAGAATGCGACTGGATCCCAATGTTCTTTGCCCATAGGAGACAGGTATGAATAAAGCTGAACTCGTTGATACGGTGGCTGAGAAGGCCTCCTCTGCTAGCGACAAGCCCGTGACCAAAAAAGAGGTGGACCTGGTTATCTCTGCCACTATCGACGCCATCATTGAGGCCGTAGCGGCAGGCGAAAAGGTCACCCTGGTAGGGTTTGGCTCCTTTGAGCGTCGCGAGCGCAAAGAGCGGGAAGGCCGCAACCCCAAGACCGGCGACACGATGGTGATTCCGGCGACAAAGGTGCCTGCATTTTCCGCTGGCAAGCTGTTCAAAGAAAAGGTGGCTAAGTAATTGCCCTCTTGATTCAACCATCGTCTACTCACACACCTTCAAGTCGACCTGTTCACGGGGGAAACTTAGCCTGGGCGGCTGCGATCGCCGGCTGCTCCCCCGATTCCCTTTTAGATTTTTCGGCCAGCATTAACCCGTTGGGGCCGCCCGAGTCGGTGATGCAGGCCATGACCGAGGCCCTGGGGCAGCTGCGCCACTACCCCGATCCCGACTACCGGAGCCTTTGCCAGGCCCTGGCTGACCATCACCAGTTGCCCGCCAGCTGGGTGCTGCCGGGCAACGGGGCCGCCGAACTGCTAACCTGGGCCGCCCGCGACCTGGCCGAGAGCCCTGGGGGCTGTCACCTGCTGACCCCGGCCTTTGGCGACTACGGGCGGGCGCTGAGAGCCTTTGGGGTGACCATCCGGCCCTGGCCCCTGGCGGTAGAGCCAGCCGGGGCGCTGCGGCCCATGTCACCCTGGCCTGCCCCTGAGGCCGCTGGCCTGCTGATTAACAATCCCCACAATCCCAGCGGCTATCTGCTTTCGGCCGCCAGCCTAGAGCCGCTGCTAGAGCAGTTTGCCACGGTGATTGTCGATGAAGCCTTTATGGATTTTGTGCTGCCCGAGCAGCAGCAGTCTCTGATTGGCTACCTGGGCCGCTACCCTAACCTGGTGGTGCTCAGATCGCTGACCAAGTTTTATACCCTCCCTGGCCTGCGCCTGGGCTACGCCCTGGGCCATCCCGATCGCCTCCGCCGCTGGCAGCGCTGGCGCGACCCCTGGCCGGTGAACGCTCTGGCGGCGGCGGCGGCGATCGCGGCGGTGGGCGACATCCCGTTCCAGAACCACACCTGGCAGTGGCTGCCTGCGGCCCGTCAGGCGCTGCTGGAGGGGATGCAGGCCATTGCCGGGCTGTCGCCCCTGGCGGGCGCGGCCAACTATTTACTGGTCAAAACCGATATCCCTGCTCCGCTGCTGCAAGAGCGCCTGCTGCACAGCCACCGGGTGCTGATTCGCGACTGCCTCAGCTTTGCCGAGCTGGGGCCAGACTATGTGCGGGTGGCCGTGCGCACCGCCGCCGAAAATGCTTGCCTGCTGGCAGCTCTAGGTCAGGGGATGGGAGTATGATGCTCGCAACGGAAACGCTTCTGCCATGACTATTACCGCTCCATCGCTGCAGCACCTTAACGCTCCCCCCGAACTCAAGGTGGTCAACATGACCAAGCGGTTTGGCAGCCTGGTAGCCCTCAACGAGGTCAGCCTCACCCTCAAGCCCGGCACCTTCCACGGGCTGCTGGGCGAAAACGGGGCCGGCAAGAGCACCCTGGTGAAATGCATCATGGGCTTCTACCCGCCCACCGCCGGGCAGGTGCTGATCGACGGCCAGATCTACCCAATCAAAAGCCCCAAGGATGCCCACGGCTGCGGCATTGGCATGGTGTACCAGCACTTTACCTCGGTGCCCGCCATGACGGTGGCCGAAAACCTGGTGCTGAGCCGCTACGATCGCGCCCAGGTGATCCACTGGGGCCGGGAGTACGCCGCCCTGCAAGACTTTATGGCGCGATCGCCCTTTCAGGTCGACCTAGACATGCCCGTGGGGCAGCTGGCGGCGGGGCAAAAGCAAAAGCTGGAAATTCTCAAACAGCTCTATCTGCAAAGCCGCATTCTGATTCTCGACGAACCCACCTCGGTGCTGACCCCCGACGAAGCCGACGAGGTGCTGGGGCTGCTGCGCCAGGAGGTGCAGGCGGGCAATCTGAGCGTACTGCTGATTACCCACAAGTTTCGCGAAGTGCTGGCCTTCACCGATGAGGTGACGGTGCTGCGCAAGGGGCACCTGGCCGGACATGGGGCCGTCGCCGATCTGACCGTCGCCGATATGGCCCGCCTGATGCTAGGCGCCGACCGCGCCACCAAAACCGTTGCCAAAACCGACTCGGCGCCGTCGTGCTCCGTGCTGGAGGTCAGGGGTTTGGGGGCAACCAAAGACAACGGCCTGCCTGCCTTCGGCCCCCTCGATCTGACCGTAAAAGATGGCGAAATAGTTGGCATTGCAGGGGTTTCGGGCAACGGCCAGCGAGAGCTGGTGGAGGTGCTGGCGGGGCAGCGATCGCCCACCCAGGGCCAAATTTCCATTGCGGGCCAGCCCTACCGCGCCACCCGCGCCGAAATGGCGCGCCACGGGGTCTGCACCCTGCCCGAAGAACCCCTGCGCAACGCCTGCGTCCCCGGCATGAGCGTGGCCGAAAACATGGCCCTGCGCACCTTCGATCGCCCGCCCCAGGCCCGCATGAACCTCTGGCTGGTGCTCAAAGCCATTCGCCAGGCGGCCCAGGGGCTGATCGAAACCTTTAGAATCAAAACCCCCTCCCCTGACACGCCGATTCAAAACCTGTCGGGGGGCAATGTGCAGCGCACCGTGCTGGCCCGCGAGCTGTCCTCCGCCAACATCAACCTGCTGATTGCCGCCAACCCCTGCTTTGGCCTCGACTTCTCCGCCGTAGACCAAATTCACAACGCCATTGTGGAAGTCCGCAACCGGGGGGTAGCGGTGCTGCTGGTCAGCGAAGATCTCGATGAGCTGCTGGCCCTCAGCGATCGCCTCCTGGTGATGAGCGAGGGCCAGTTGGTTTACGAGAGTCTGGTGGAGCAGGCCAATCTCACCGACATTGGTCACAAAATGGCAGGCCACTAGGAAGATGAGGGTTTCCCCCCTCGTTGCCCTGGCCTGGCAGCGGGTAAACTACAGATCCAATCCTTACTTAACTGCCCAAAAACTGAGCAGATTGTACTGACACCAAACCGAAGCACGCGAGTCAGACCATGGGTGAACTGTTAAAGCATCAAATTTCAGGGATTGCCGACGCCGACTGTCTGGCGCTGGTGCACGAGTATTGCCAGCTGGCGGCCCGCCCCAGCCTCACCGACGCCGAGAGCCAGCGCCTAGACGAGCTGTTGGCCCAGGCTGAAACCGATGGCCGCCTCGACTTCTGGATCAACGAAGCCGATCACTTCATCGACCACGCCATTGGGCTGGGGAGCGCCAGCCGGGTATACGCCTCGGTCAACGAAAACCTCAAGGCGCGGCTGCGCGAGCTGACCCACGCCGCTAAGCCCGGCGACAACGCCCTGGAGCTGCTCGAAGAGCTGGGCGAAAGCCTTGCCGAGGGCACGCGCCAAGTGCAGCAACAGCTGGCCAAACGCGGCTACGACCCCGGCCCCGTCGACGGGGTCGCCGGACCTAAGACCCGGCAGGCCCTGCGCAACTTTCAGCAGTCCCAGGAGTCGGGCTGCTAAGCGGTAGTAGACAGTCTGCCAGAACCAGGTGGCTCTGGCCCTGGATCGTCCTCCAGCGGTATAGATCCCTTGGCACAGACGCGGTATTGCCCTAGCCAATCCGCAGCAGCTCTACGTCAAAGAGCAGGGTGGCGTTGGGGGGAATCACCCCACCCGCCCCACGGCTGCCGTAGCCCAGTTCGGGGGGAATTATCAGCTTGCGCTGACCGCCCACCCGCATGGTGCCAACGCCCTCGTCCCAGCCCTTAATTACCTGGCCCACGCCGATTTGGAAGCTAAAGGGACGACCGCGATCGCGGGAGCTGTCAAACTTGGTGCCATCTTCCAGGGTGCCGGTGTAGTGCACCGTGACTCGCTGGCCCGGCTGGGGCATGGCCCCGGTGCCCTCGACCACATCGACGTACTGAAGGCCAGAATCGGTTGTCACCAGGGTTTCTTCTGTCATGGGAGCAGTTGCCTCGGGGGTAACATCGGGCGCTAAATCGGCGGCGGCTTGGGCCAGCTGGAGCGATGGCTGGCTGAGGGTGTCGGCGGCTTCGGCGACCTCAGTGCGATCCAGGTTAGAGGCTATGGCCTCGGGCTGCGAGCCGGTGAATTGAGCCACCAGCAGTACCATGCAGCAGACCGCTAAAATCCCCAGGCTAATTAAAATCTCGCGCACAATCTGCCTCCCATTCGAGCGTTCTCTTTTCCCCGATCATATAGCAATCTACTCCCTCCCCGGCGGCCAATTCCACCGCGATCGCCCGGTCCCGAGCATAAGCCCAGGGCGAGGCAACCTCCCCTTTCGCCCTGCTCTATCCAAAGCGATACCCAAACCCTCGCAGCGTTGTGACGTAGGCTGGATTGGCCGGATCGAGCTCAATTTTCTCCCGCAGCCAGCGAATGTGCACGTCTACGGTTTTGCGATCGCCCACAAAATCAGCCCCCCAAACCGCCTGAATCAGCTCCTCTCGGGACCAAACGCGGTGCGGACTCTGGATAAATAGCTCTAAAATGCGAAACTCTTTGGGCGACAGGGCGACCTCCTGCCCGGCCACCGTCACCCTAAACTCGGTGGTGTAAAGAACAATGTCTTTGTAGGTCAGCACAACATTGTCGGGTTTAGCCGATGACCACTGCTGCCGCCGCAGCAGCGCCCGGCAGCGGGCAATCAGCTCGCGCATCCCAAAGGGCTTCGGCAAATAGTCGTCGGCTCCCACCTCCAGCCCGACGACCCGGTCCATCTCCGCTCCCTTGGCGCTCAAAATCAAAATGGGAATATCCAAGTTGTGGTGGCGCATCAGGCGGCAAATATCCAGCCCGTTCACCCCAGGCAGCATCAGATCGACGATCGCCAGATCGACGCTGAGTCCGGCTAAACCCTCGCCAGCCGCCGGAAAAATCAGCTCCAGGGCGCGCTGACCCGACTCAGCGGTAACCACCTGATAGCCCTGCTCGGTCAGCGCCATAGCCACGGTTTCACGAATGAGGTCTTCGTCGTCAATAATTAAAATTCGCTCTTGCACACCCGACAGGGGAGGGAGACCAGGGGGTACTTTTTGCACAGCAATGCCAGGGGCGTAAACGGCGATCGGGGCAGACCACAAAACGCTGGCATGATTCCCGACTGCGACAAAACCGGGCGGAGGGATTATCTTCCCACCCAGCGCCACGCCTGCGGCCACCATCGACGGGCTCGCGTCTGCACCACTAGGTTATGGTGTCGGATTGAGCTTAAGGAAGCATCGGCTTCTGGTTAAGCTTGCGTAAACATGCTCTGCCCATCGGCCTGGCGCTGGCCCAAGGATCAATCTCAGGCGGCCGGACGAGCCACGGCGCTATCCAGCACCGGCAGCATTACGATCAGGCGGCAGTTGCTGTCGCTGCTGCCCTGAACCGTAATCTGGCCACCGTGGCGCTGGGCCAAATGCTGGCTGAGCAACAGACCTAACAGGGGGCGAGAGGCCATACTGGCGGCCAACTCCGCTGCCGGAGTGTGGAGCGTCTCAATCACCTCGGTGGGTAGCCCTTCTCCCATCCAGGGGTTAGATAGCCACAGACCCAGGGCCAGAGCCTGGCCCCGCCGACAGGCATGAATGCGGAGGGTGCTATTGTCTCCAGCCACATGCATAATGCCAAAAATCAGGTGATACAAAATCTGCTTGACCACACGCTGGTCTAGGCTCCACTGGGTCTCCCCTGGTTCTACGGTCAGAGTCAGGGTTTGGGCATATTTTTCAGCCAGGGCGGTTAGGGCCGCAATTACCTGGTGCCCGAGGGCCTCAATATCCACCGTAGTCGGCACCAGATCGGAGCGCTCTGCCTCCACTGGGCTGAGGTCTATCAGCTCATCGACCAGATCGATCAGGGTCTGGCTGCTGCCGTGCATGATGTCGGTGTACTCCCTCTGTTTGGGGGTGAGGGGGCCGTAGATTTCCCGGCTCAGCATGGTGCTCATACCCAGTACCGTCGTGAGCGGGCTGCGAAGATCCTGCGTGAGCTGGCTAATCAGATTGAGGCGCACCCTATCCACTATGGCCTCTAACGACATTGACCCAGCCGCGAGGGGGGGCTGGCGGCTGGCGGCCTGCTGCCGCTCGTACTCGCTCATGCCCCAGCGGGCCGCCATAGCCAAAAATCCGATTTCTTGGTCGCTAAACGGCCTGGGCCGCCCGTCCATCACGGCCATGGTGCCCAGGCAGATGCCCTGACTGGTCATCAGCGGTACGCCACAGTAGGCTCTAATACCGTAGGTGCTGACCAATTCACTTTGGGCCAAAACCGAATTTTCGATCGCGTCGGGAATGACCAGGGTTTGCTCGCTGTCGAGGACATAGATCCCTAGCCCAGCGCTAAGGGAAAGCTGACGCTGCTGGGATAGGGGGTTGCCCAGGCCCAGCGACGAGAGCCCAACCGCAGCGTGAATGTGTTCGGTGTGGCCATCTGTAGTGGTGACCACAGCCACCGGCACGGCCAAAAAGCGGGCGGCTATTTGGGCGGCTTCTTCCCAGGCCGAAACACCGCTGGGGTGGCTGAGGTTGAGGGCGGCGATCGCCTGGCTGCGCCGCCGCTGTCGCTCAGCCCAGGGGAGGCCGTAGAGGGGGCAGTGGGGCCAGGTCATTGGGGCGGGCGCGGCTTCACCGTCAGACAGCACCGGAAACACGGAAACGTTCATGGTCAACGCTTAGCCCTTGATTAAACACAGGCTTAGAATGCCCTTAGGCCCTGACCTAAGTAACGATAGATAAGGGTCAAACGGTATCTTTATTAACCATCGGTAAGTTTCAAGAGGGCGTGATGGCCCCGGTTAGCCTCGCCCCGCTGAGGCCTGGCCCAGGCGACGCTTTCGGCGGGTTCAAGGCACGGGCTGGGCCGATTCGGCAGCGGCGGCATCGAGCAGTGTCCAAATTTGCTGCAGCATTTGCCCCAGCCCCGTACCGGCCACCGCTGAAATACCGTATATCGGCCCCGACACCTGGGCTGTGAACTGACCGATCAGCTCGGCTAAATCCTCGGCGGTGAGGGCATCCACTTTATTCAGGGCCAGCACCTGGGGGCGATCGCTGAGGTCTCGCCCGTAGGCCTTAAGCTCCTGTTGAATAGTCTGAAAGTTGTCGAAGGGATGCTCGGCGGTAGCGTCGACCACGTGCAGCAGCAGCCGGGTGCGCTCGATGTGGCGCAAAAACTCGTGGCCCAACCCCAGCCCCTGGTGCGCCCCTTCAATTAAGCCAGGGATGTCGGCAAAGACGGTGCCATCGCCGGTAGGGCGGCGCACCACCCCCAGATTGGGCACCAGCGTCGTAAAGGGATAGTCGGCAATTTTGGGGCGGGCCGCCGATAGGGCCGAAATAAGCGTTGATTTACCGGCGTTGGGAAGCCCCACAATCCCTACCTCGGCCAGCAGCTTCAGCTCCAGGCGCAGCTGCCGCTGTTCGCCGGGCAGCCCCGGCAGAGCATGCTCTGGGGCACGGTTGCGATTGCTTAAGAAGTGGCGATTGCCCAGGCCCCCTTTGCCGCCCTGGGCTACGCAGAGCACCTGGTCAGCGGTGACCAAATCGCCCAGCAGCTCGTCGGTAGCGACGTCGTATACAGCCGTGCCGCAGGGCACCTCCAGATACAGATCACCGCCAGCGGCCCCGGTCATGTTCTTGGGACCGCCGCGCTGGCCATTGCCGGCCTTAAACCGATGGGCGTAGCGAAAATCGAGCAGGGTTTGGAGTTGCGATGTCGCCTTTAGGTATACCGAGCCGCCGGGACCGCCGTTGCCCCCGGCTGGCCCCCCGGCTGGCACGTACTTCTCGCGCCGAAACGCCACAATGCCATCGCCACCATCGCCCGCTATGACGTCGACTTCAGCTTGATCAATAAACTGCATTATTGGGCGCCGCCGTTGGCAGACTGCTGCTGAAGCTCAATCATGGCCGAGCGAATTTGCTCCGCCAGCGCTGGGTCCTGGGGATGGGCGGCGGTAATGGCGTTGAAGCGACGCACCGTCAGCCCGTTGGACTCTACAATCTGGCTGGCCTGGTTGCAGTAGTTGATCACAATCGTGCGCACGCTGCTGCGCAGATTGCGGGGCAGCTGGTTGAGGTTGGCGGTGCCGGTACAGCTCATATCGATGCTGTTGATGTCCTGGTCGGTGCCGGTGAGCAGGGACTTGATCTGGCTCAGGGCCTCGTTGCGAGGACTGTCCATTTGTAGGACCGAGGCCGCATAGCCGGTAACCTCCTCTGGGGATATGCCGTTGTCTTGGGCCCAGGCGGCCCCAAGGGTGATGCCGCCAGAGGCCGTTGGCACCTGAACACCGGCCCCCGCCAGCAGGCTGAGGCTGGCGACGGCAGCGGCAATGGCCACGCTGCGGCCTGAATTTGCTATGGATAAACGGTGAATAAATCGGTGAATCATTATGTGTCTCTCTCCTGTGCTGGTGTTAACCAGAGTGGCCCCGTGCTCCAATGACCGTGCTCCCATAGTTTAAAGACGTTTACCTGGCTTGAGAGGTGCCGACCCCGGGGTGGTTGCCTAAATCTCCCAGCCCAGACGGGGCAGCACCTGCACTGGTTCCAGGTCTGGGGCTATGTCGCCCCCGGCCTTAACGCCCGGCAGAGTTCTATCACTTTTGTGTGTAAGGTAGCGCGTTCATCTCGGCCCTGCTTTAAATCAGACTCTAATTCTAGTAGCAAAGGCAGGCTGCGTTGCAATTGGGTTAGGCTTAGCGATCGCACCTCCTGCTTTAAAAAATAGATGCGCTTGGGATTGGCAACTTCGGCGGCGGCGGCGATCTCGGCATCGCTCTGCACCCCGGCCTGAATTAGCGCCTTGAGCCAGAGCCACAGGCGAAACTGGCTGACCAGCGTGGCCACAATGCGCAAGGCTGGCTCATTGCGATCGAGCAAGTCATTCACCAGGCCCAGAGCGGTGGACGTATCGCCCTGCTGGAGGGCCTGGGCCAGCTTTAGGCTGGTTTGGGTCGATACCGTCACCAGCTCGGCGGCTACAGCAGGGGGGATGGGCTGGGGGTTAGCGCCCCAGTAAAGGGCCAGCTTTTCTAGCTCCAGATAGAGCTGGCGGGTGTCGCTGCCCACCGCCGCCGCCAGTAGGTCTATGGTAGATGACTCCAGGGCTACCCCCTTGGCCTGGGCTGCACTCACCACCTGCTGGCGAATTTGGTCAGTCTTCCAGGGAGGGATAGTGGCAAACTCGCGGATCTCCCCTTGGGTTTTGAAAAATTTAGTGAATTTGGCCCGTCCGTCGGGCTTCGCGGTGCTGGTCAGCAGCAGCACCGTGGTCTCGGGCAGCTGGGGCAGGGTGCGTTCAAACTCGCTGAGCAATTCCTCTGGGCAGCGCTGGCCCAGGCCGGTATTTTGTAGCCACACCAGCCGCTGACCCTGGCCAAAGGGGGGCGTCATCGCCTGGTTGAGGGCCAGGGTCGGGCCGTTGACGACATCGGCAGGAATGACGTCGTAGTTGAAGCTGGCCCAGGCCTCATCAAGGGTGCTCTGGCGCAGGGCTTTAACCGCATTTTGAAGGGCGAACTCGTCGTCACCCCAGAAGTAGTGGGCGGGCATAGGCGGGGGTGGGGGAAGAGGGGGGAGAGGGGGAAAGATTGGGTGAGAGGGGGAAGATTGGGCGAGAGGGGGGGAGATGAACTATCCTTAGTTTTCTCAACTCCCTATTTTCCTCAACTCCCTGCGGGCCGTCGTGGGATGATGGAACCTCGCGAGGGAGACGTGCTATAAACGGGCAGTTGAATCTATGGCGAAGCTGGTGCAAAGCCCCATTTTAGAAGAAAGCTTTGCGTTGATAGACCAGGAATTTGGAACCCACAGCTTGACCCCGACGGAGTATGCGGTGGTGAGGCGGGTGATTCACAGCACCGCCGATTTTGAGTTTAAAGATTTGGTGTGTTTTGCTGGGGGGGCCATAGATGCTGCGCTTCAGCACCTCTCCCGCCGCGGCCCAATTATTGTAGATGTGACCATGGTGCGCCAGGGGGTCGTGGGTATGGTGGAGCGCACCTTCCAAAATCCGCTGCTGACGGCAGTGACGGTGGGAGACCCGGCGGCGGCCGGGCGCACCCGCACCGAAACGGGCCTGGTACGGTATGTGGAGGAGTATCCCAACGCGCTGGTGGTGGTTGGCAACGCGCCTACGGCGCTGATGGCGCTGTGCGATCGCATCGAGAGCGGCCAGGTCAGGCCCGCCGTGGTGATTGGCGCTCCGGTGGGGTTTGTGGCGGTAGAAGATTCAAAGCGGCGGCTGGCCCAGGCCTCAGTGCCTCAAATTCGGGTAGAGGGGCGCAAGGGCGGCTCAGCGGTGGCCGCCGCCATTCTCAACGCGCTGCTGGTGCTGGCCTGGGAGCAGCAGCCATGACCCCAATCCACGTTGTGGGCGTGGGCCTAGACGGGCGGGGCGGGCTATCCCCCAGGATTGGGGCGCTGATTGACCAGGCGGCGGTGCTGGTGGGCAGCGATCGCCAGCTCAGCTACTTTGCCCCAGGCCGCGGCGAACGGTGGCCCCTGGGCGATCTAAAGGCCACCCTCGATCGCCTCCGTCAGCGGCTTGAACTGGGCAGTCCCGGCATAATCGTGGTGCTGGCTTCCGGCGATCCGCTTTTCTTTGGCCTAGGGCGGCTGTTGCTGGCCCATTTACCGGCGGAACATCTTACCTTTCACCCCCACCTCAGTGCGGTGCAGCTGGCCTTTAGCCGCCTCAAGCTGCCCTGGCAGGGGGCCACGCTGATCAGCGCCCACGGTCGATCGACCGTGGAGCTGATCGCGGCCCTGCGCCGGGGAGATGGACTGATTGCGGTGCTCACAGACCCCACCCATTCCCCGGCGACCCTGGCACAGCTGCTGCTCAACCTGGATCTACCCTGCTCCTACCGCCTGTGGGTGTGCGAAAACCTGGGGGCAGACGGGGAGCAGGTGCGTGAGTTTACGCCTGAAGCCGCGATATCCAGTACCTTCGCCAGCCTTAACGTCGTCGTACTCCAGCGGCAGGAGGATGCGCCTGATTCCCACGCCCTGCCGCTGATTGGCCTGCCCGATCGCGCCTTTGCCACCTTTGGCGATCGCCCCGGCCTGATCACCAAGCGCGACATTCGCATTCAGATTTTGGCCGATCTCGACCCCAGGGCAGACCAGGTGATCTGGGATGTGGGGGCGGGCACGGGGTCTGTTAGCGTAGAACTCAGTCGGCTTTGCCCCACCGCTCGGGTCTATGCGATCGAAAAAACGACCGCTGGTTATGCCCTGATTCAGCAAAACCAGCGCCGCCTGGGCAGCCCTAACCTGCACCCCGTCTACGGGGCCGCGCCGGATGCCCTGGCTCAGCTGCCCGATCCCGATCGCGTCTTTGTCGGCGGCAGCGGCGGCAGCCTGGGCGAGATTTTAGAGGTCTGTGGCCGCCGCCTGCGGCCCCAGGGGCACATCGTGCTGGCCCTCGCCACCCTGGAGCATACTGGGGCAGTTTTGGGCTGGGTCGATGAAAGCGCCACTGGCCCATCGCCCTGGCAGGTAAAGCTCCGCCAGATCCAGGTGCAGCACGGCGTTCGGGTGGGCTCCCTCACCCGCTGGCAGCCGCTCACCCCCATCACCCTCGTCACCCTCAAAAAATCAGAACCCTAAAGGACCAAAAGAAAGGCACTCTCCACCCCCATCTCCCTCACCCCTCCACTTCCCCCTCCCCCTCCCTCACCCAAACGCCCACACCCCCGCCCCGGTCAGCGCCAGCAGCGCCAGCGGCAGCAGCCCCGTCAGCGGCTGATCGGGCCGCCCCATCAGCCAGACTGGACCATCTTTGCCCGGCTTGAGCAGGGCCAGGGCATCAATGGCCGCGATCGCAAAGACCCACCCAGCGTGCAGGCCCCAGGCCAGCCCCAGACTTCCCCCCGCCGCCCAGCGGGCCAGCAGCAGTACCGCGCCCATCAGCGCTAATCCCGGCAGCTGGGGCGCTCCGGCGGGGCCATCCCACAGCAGGTGAGAAGCGGCAAAAATTAGGCTGACGGCGATCGCCATCAGCCCAACCGGCCATATCTGCCCCAGCCCATTGACCAGCACGCCGCGAAACACCAGCTCCTCAATCCAGCCCACAAACAGGGCCAGGGGCAGCACTGCGGCCAGCACCACCCCTGGCGAAGGAGTAACGACATCCCCATTTGCCGAGCGATCGGGGTTCACCGGGCGATCGGCAGAGCCCTGCGGAGAGGGCGACTGCCAGCATCGCCAGCCCAAGCCGAGCTGTAGTGCGACTAAAGCCGCCACGCCGCCAGCCGCGACCCCAAACCCCACCGCCATCAATCGCCAAAAGGACTGATTCCAGAGGATGCCGTAGTCTGACCAGCGTCTCATTTCCAGGCGGCGATGCACTTCGACCGCCACCGGCACCAGCAGGTATAGGGGCAGCAGCAGGGGTAGCTTGTGCTGAGGGGCAACCGGATAGGTGAGCGGAATTTGAGCGCTGCGGGCAACCAGTAGGCTAGTAGGAATACCCAGGGCCATCCAGCTTAAAAAAAAACCACCAGATTGATGATTGCTGACATATTTATCGGCAAATTTGGCGTAGTAACTTCGTACTAATCTTCATCAGAGTCAGTGTCAAGCTGCTTCAGGTGAATGTGCTTATAGCCCAGCTTAATTTCAAACTCATCGCCGGACTTGAGGCCCATTTCTTGAGTATAGGTAGCCCCAATAACAATTTGACCGTTTTTGTGGACGCTCACTCGATAGGTGGGTTCGCGACCTCGGCCATCTTTGCTACTTTCGGGATCAAGGTTGATGCCTTTGGCCTCGAGCAGCGCATCATAAAAGCCAGATAGATTGACCCGCACCTGATTGTCTTTAGTGAGGGTGTAGTAACCGCATTCTTTAGCGGTCTCGCGCTTGGTTAGGTTGGCAAGGTCTTTAACCTTTTGAAGCAGTGCTTTACCGGTTAGGGGATTGGGTTTTTCTGCCATTGTCGGGGAAAATCCTTGTGATAAGACGGGAAGCTATATACTCAAAAACTGTGGGTTGACCCAGGAATAAGGTTAACGGCCATTGAGGAATAGCAGATGAATAATAGCAAATAAATCTGCCTGCTCGCACAATTAATTATAGTCATGGGGTTAAGTGCTGTCACCTAAAAAATATATGAATTTGATCGGCTTTTACGGTTTTTTGCAGATCGCCTATTAGCTATCTCGCAGGCGCGATCGCGGCAGAAAAGCCCATCCTTTAGGCTCCACAATCGCCACAATGTCGTCTTGCCGGGGTCAATAGAGCGATCGCAGGCCAGCAGATTTCCACTCGGTTGACCAATAGATCGAAGCGACTCAAGCCTCAGCCCGCGCCGCAGTATCCAGGGGAAAAATGTGGCCGCCCCAGCGAGAACGCTTGTCTTTAGAGAACTTTGCTGGGCGACGGCGGGGCTGCTGGGTCAACCCACCTGGAAGCCCAGCCGCTGCTTGTTGCTCTGTAGGTCAGGGGCTTAATCCAGCAGGATTTGCGCAGCCGCTCCTATTTCAGACGGAGCCATTGCAATGGCTCTTAACTTGTTATGGACCAATTGCCATGTATCTTAGGTTATAGAAATTTTGCCTGAGCCGGTACTTAAGGGCTATTGTCTGGAAATATAGCTGTACCCAGTCTGGTTGAGAGATTTCCGCTCAAAACGTTCAAACGTTCAAACGTCTCTGGATGTCCTAATCTAAGTGACTATGGCTACAGCTTTAAAGGCCGGAGGTCTTAGAGTAAATCAACCCGGTAAAACCGATCAAAACCTCACTCCCAGGAGATACTCCTGGGGCTGCCGGTTCAAATCTAGAAAAATTTGAGGTGAGCGGGCGTTCTATTGCTAGCTGCTGCCTTCGTCAATCGCTTCAATGCTTTGCGAAAGGAAACCCTATAGCGGCCTACAAAGGCTACAAAAAAGCGCAGCACTACCTCGTTTGAGATCCTGCTGCGCCTTAGGTGGGCAGAGTTATGGGTTTCCAGCAGCGAACGCTAGATCTGGCGAAGCTGGTCGAGCACGCTCTGATCTTCCATGGTGGAGGCATCCCCTGCGATCGCCTCGCCGCTGGCCAAGTTGCGCAAAAAGCGGCGAATAATCTTGCCCGATCGCGTCTTGGGCAGGGCGTCGGCAAACTGAATTTCGCCGGGCCGGGCAATTACTCCAATTTCATTTACCACATGCTGCTTGAGCTGCTGCTTGAGCTCATCGCTGGGGCTGTACTGGCCTTCTAAAATCACAAAGGCAAAAATGTCTTCGCCCTTGATCTCGTCTTTGCGGCCCACCACGGCGGCTTCGGCGACTGCCGGGTGTGACACTAGGGCCGACTCCACCTCCATCGTGCCCAGTCGGTGGCCCGATACGTTGATCACATCGTCAACGCGGCCCATCACCCAAAAGTAGCCGTCGGCATCCTTGCGGGCACCGTCGCCGGCAAAGTAGAGGTACTGGCCATTGACTGGGGCAATGTGCTCCCAGTAGGTGCGGCGAAAACGATCGTCGTCGCCGTAGACCGTGCGCATCATGCTGGGCCAGGGGTGCTTGATCACCAGGTAG
Organism: Nodosilinea nodulosa PCC 7104; assembly: GCF_000309385.1. Classification (GTDB taxonomy): domain Bacteria; phylum Cyanobacteriota; class Cyanobacteriia; order Phormidesmidales; family Phormidesmidaceae; genus Nodosilinea; species Nodosilinea nodulosa. Next base: position 5,085,113 of record NZ_JH976537.1, on the reverse strand, counting down.
CCGCCTTCGCCGGGGGCGACGGGATTGCCGTCGAGATCGACTACATCGGCCAAAATGCCGGGGAAGGGCAGGGTCGCGGAGCCGGGCTTGGTGGGAATTGCCCCCGGCAGCGGCGTGATCATAAAGCCACCGGTCTCAGTTTGCCACCAGGTATCGACAATTGGGCAGCGCTCACCGCCGATCACTTGGTGATACCACATCCAGGCTTCGGGGTTGATCGGTTCACCCACCGTGCCCAACAGCCGCAGCGACGACAGATCGCGGGCCTTGGGCAGCTCGTCGCCCATTTTAATAAAGGCGCGAATGGCGGTGGGGGCCGTGTAGAAAATGGTGACGCCGTACTTTTCAATCACATCCCAAAAGCAGCCGGGGTTGGAGGGCCGGGGCACCCCCTCGTACATCACCGTGGTGGCCCCGTTCGACAGCGGCCCGTAGACAATGTAGCTGTGGCCGGTAATCCAGCCCACGTCGGCGGTGCACCAGTAGACATCGGTGTCTTTAATGTCAAAGGCCCACTGGAAGGTCATGTGGGTGTAGAGGTTGTAGCCCCCGGTGGTGTGCACCACCCCCTTGGGTTTGCCGGTAGTGCCGCTGGTGTAGAGAATGAACAGCAGATCTTCGGCATCCATCTCCTCAGCGGGGCAGTGGGCCGAGGCGGTGGCCTGGAGCTCGTGCCACCAGTGGTCGCGCCCCTCCACCATGGGGATGTCTTCTTTAGTGCGCTGGACCACCAGCACGCTGGAGACGCTGGGCACGCCGCCGCCCTCCAGAGCCTGATCCACCGCCGACTTAAGGGGAATAACTTTGTCTTTGCGGAAGCCGCCATCGGCGGTGATCACCACCTTGGCCTCGGCGTCGTTGAGGCGATCTTTGAGGGCTTCGGCGCTAAAGCCGCCAAAGATGACGGTGTGGGGCGCACCAATGCGGGCGCAGGCCAGCATCGCGATCGCCGCCTCGGGCACCATCGGCATGTAGATGCCGACGCGATCGCCCTTCTGCACCCCCAGCCCCTTCAGCACGTTGGCCACCTGGCACACTTCCCGGTGCAGCTGGGCGTAGGTGAGGGTGCGGCTGTCGCCCGGCTCCCCCTCCCAGATCAGGGCGGCTTTGTTGCGCCGCCAGGTGGTCAGGTGGCGGTCTAAACAGTTGTAGGAAATATTGATTTTGCCCCCCACAAACCACTTGGCGAAGGGAGGCTGCCAGTCCAGCACCGTCTCCCAGGGCTTGAACCAGTGCAGTTCCTGACTGGCCAGGTCGGCCCAAAACTTGGCCGGGTCTGCCGCCGCCCGCTCAGCCAGAGCGCGATACTCCTCCAGACTTTTGATGGATGCGTTTTGAGCAAACCCGTCGGCAGGGGGAAACAGGCGATTTTCGTGGAGAATCGATTCGATGGTGGGGGAAGCCATAGACAATGCTGAGTCTCTTGCAAACGCAAATAAAGTTAGATGAAAGCCGCTGTAGTGGAGCGGTGTCCCTTGAAAACCATACGATTTTTAGCGGCCCTTTGAACAGCATCTACGGGTTCCTTAATGTTTTTGGGGATACTAGCCCCAGGCGAGAAAGAAGGGGGTTTGAAGCATCTGAAGCTAAAACAGTGCGGAAGTTGGCCCTCTCCCCGTGAAGTTTAGAGCAGAGGACCGGAATCGCTAAGACCGCTCAGCCCGATTTTTTCCAAGCAGACAACACTAAGACTTGATGTAGAGCGACTGAGTTTCGCCCTGCGGCTGATTTAATCAGAATCACCATCCCCACGTCAGAGCCAGCTAGGGACAGGGAACTCCGGCACAATTTGGCCGGACGGCCAGGGTATTTGTGTTTTCACCAAGGGGTATCAATGGCTCGTGTTCTATCGTTGATTCAGCGTCTGGGGCAGCGGTGGCCGCCGATTTTGGCCGTGGCCCTGGGCTACGTCATCGTGGCCAAACTGAGCTTTCATTTTGCTGGCTACTCCAAAACCGTGCTGCCGATCTGGCCGCCAGCGGGCTACAGCCAGGGCGTGGTCCTAATCGCCGGGGCCGCCCTGGCCCCAGGCCTGACCCTGGGGTCGCTGGTGACAACCCTGACCTCCCCCGATCAGGTTTGGCATCGAGATATTCTGGCCGCCGTCAACAATACGCTTCAGCCCCTAGTGGGGCTGTGGCTGCTGCGTCGAGTCGGCTTTATCAACTCCCTGCAGCGCATCAAAGATGTGGGAGCCTTGATTGGTTTTGGAGCCGTGATACCCGCTACCCTCAGCGCCACCCTTGGGGTCACCTACTTTTGCCTGATGACCGCCATGGGCTGGGCCGACTATGGTTCAGCCTGGTTTAGCTGGTGGATTGGCAATGTCACCGGGGTTGTGGTGATCACCACGTTGATAATTACCTGGAGGCCGGGAGTACGCCGCTTCCGCAGTTTTTACGCTCCGCCGCTAATTGTGCTGTGGCTGGGGGTACTGGTGGCCCTCAGCTGGGTTTTGTTTTGTGATCCCAGGCGCATGGAGCAGGCTCCCTATCCCCTGGAATATATGGTGTTTCCCATTGTGATGTGGGCGGCGCTGCGCCTGGGGCCGCTGGGGGCGGCGTTGGGTACGGCAATCGTCACCGTGATTGCCACCTGGGGCGTCATCCAGGGGGTGGGGCCATTTTTGGTGGCCACCCAAAACCCCGCTGAGGCCGTGCAGCCGCTCCAGGCTTTTATCTGTGTGCTGGCGTTTACGGTTCTGGTGCTGGCGGGGGTCGTGGCCGAGCGAGAGCAGGCCCGCGCTGCGCTGCAGGAGGAAAAAGAGAAGTCAGAGCAGCTGCTGCTGAACATTTTGCCCCTGCCCATTGCCACTCGCCTAAAGCAGGGGCGCAACACCATTGCCGACCACTTTGCCGAGGTGACGGTGCTGTTTGCCGACATTGTCGAGTTCACCCAGCTTTCTGAAAGCCTCAGCCCCCAGGCCCTAGTGGCGCTGCTCAACGATATTTTCTCCCAGTTTGACCACCTGGCCGAGCGGCACCGGCTGGAGAAAATTAAGACCATTGGCGATGCCTACATGGTGGTCGGGGGGATACCCTACGAGCGGGCCGACCATGCCCAGGCCGTGGCCGATATGGCCCTGGACATGCAGGCTATGGCTCGGTCCTTTAGCGATCGCACCGGCCAGAGCTTTCGGCTGCGCATTGGCATCAACACTGGGCCAGTGGTTGCCGGAGTAATCGGCACCAAGAAATTTATCTACGACCTCTGGGGCGACACCGTTAACACCGCCAGCCGGATGGAATCGGCCGGGATAGCCGAGCACATTCAGGTAACCGAGGCCACCTATCTGTTCCTTAAAGACACCCATGCCCTCGAACTGCGCGGCGAAGTATGGGTCAAGGGCAAAGGGCACATGCGCACCTATTTCCTGAGGCAGAAAAGCCCCGTAGCGGCGGCCAGGCTGGAGGATTGAAGTTCGGTGCAGGTGTTGCTGGACGGGACGGGCTGAAGCCGCCTACCGGGTATCTTCCGCTCCAGCACAAATTTCCCACAGCGGGTCGTCAGCTGGGGTTAGATGGCCTAGATCCTGCCGTCAACCATGATTTCTCTACCCCAGCCGGGTATGCTAGGCCTGTTGGAGTGTTTCCACAGGTTGGCTCTGCCCTTGACCTGTTTTGTTCAGCATTCTGTGTCACTTCCATGGGTCTATGACTACGGCTAAGGCACCTACACCGACGCAGCCCGCGTCTTCTCTTCCGGCCCAGGACGCAATGGTAGAGAACATTATTGGGGCCGCCATTTTTGACTTCAGCGGCCTGCCCCAGGAATATTTCGTGACCCCTGACAATGAGAGCACTAGCTGGGTGCAGCTGGTATTTCAGTCCCTGGGGCTAAAGTCTCTGCTGATGTCATCCCTTAAGCTAGAGGGCTTCTCCTATATTTGCATTGAGCTAGGGCAGCAGACCGCCATTGTGGTGCGCACCAAGGAGGAATACATCGCCTTACTCATGCGCCAATCGCTGGTCTTTGATACGGCCCAGGACAGCGATCGCTTTAGCCACTGGGTGCGCCAATTTGAGCGGCGTCTGCTGCACGATCACGCTCGATTTATATCGGCCTAATTGGCCATGCCCGAGACCGAGGCCCAAGGCTCAAAAAGTTATCTAGACAGCCCAAAAGGCTGGGGTTTGCCCCCCAGTCTAGGGCAAGAAGCGATCGAGGGCGGCCTTCAGCTCGGCAATTTCGGCTTCAATATTGCCGTCTTCGGCGGCGCGGCCAATACACTCGGTCAGGTGCTCATCGAGAATGATGCGGGCGACGCGATCGAGCGCTCCCCGCACCGCCGCCACCTGCACCAGCACATCGGGACAGGGGCGGCTCTCCTGCACCATGGTTTTAATGCCGCGAATATGGCCCTCAATGCGAGCCAGACGATTGACGATACGTCGCAGCGACTCTGGATCGTGCACATGGGGATGCGCCCTGCTGTCAGCGGCAGGATCAACCTCGTGTAGGTGGGCGTGGGGGTGGGAACTAGGGTTTTGCAACGGCTATGGGGGTTTGAGGACGGTCATTGACGGAGCACCTGCTGGCGCTCCCAGGCAATCAAAAGGTCTACGGAGGGGGTGGAAAGTCCGATAGGTCAGCCAACTCATCTAAGGGTTTCACCCCCGGATACAGCTGACCACTAATTTCCCAGGTGGGATAGCCCTTAATGCCCTTCTGCTGACACAGCTCTGGCTGGGCATTTTCACCATCGGCTGCGCACTCTATGTAGGGCAGCTGATAGGCAGCATGCTTAAACATGGCCTTTTGGTCGGCGCAGTGGGGACACCAATAGGCACCATACATGACGGCACCCGTGGCGGCCAGGTGTTGGGCCAGCTGAGCTTCGTAGCTAGCTTCGCCCGTCGCCCCCTGGGGGCCACATCCGAAGACCAGCAGCGCCCCCACAACAACACCGCCCAGGCCAAAAACCTGGGAATGGCGACGAGGGCGTTGTAGCTGAACCATAGAACCCATCTGCGATGCTGAAGGTAAGTCAATAGGAACAATAGAGAATCGCTTAGCGCTGTGCAGCACTATCGGGTAATGGTTGGCTGCCTTCCCAGTGTAGCGTCAAGCTCTGTCGATGGGCTCGCCGAGTGGGACGTGTAGAGTTCCATCACTCGGGCCAAGTCAAGCCGCGACTGTGCCCCCAACTCCAGACTAGAGCGGTGGCCACAGTTGAGGTGATCGGCGGCGGCGCAGCCAATCATGGCGGCGTTATCGGTACACAGGCTGAGGGAAGGAAAGATTACCCGCAGGCCGTGGGCCTCAGCCGCCTGCTGGAGGTGCTGACGCAAGCCGCTGTTGGCGGCTACTCCACCCCCCACCGCCACGGTAGACAAGCCGTAGGCCTGGGCACAGGCCACCACTCGCCGGGTTAGACTGCGGGCCACGGTGGCCTGAAAACTAGCGGCCAGGTCAGCTACGGGCAGCGGCTCAACGCCCTCGGCCCTGAGCTTTTCCACCAGTCGCAGCATTGCCGTTTTCAGCCCGCTAAAGCTGGAATCATAGGGATGAAAACCACCCTCGGGCAGAGAAATATTGCCCTCGGGCAGGGGGAAGGCCGTAGGATCACCTGCCTGAGCTAATTTATCGATCGCGGGACCGCCGGGATAGCCTAGCCCCAGCAGTCGGGCTACCTTATCAAAAGCTTCGCCTGCGGCATCGTCGCGGGTTTGGCCCAGGGTCTGGTACTGGCCACAGCCTTTGACGTAGATCAGGCTGGTATGTCCCCCAGAGACCAGCAGGCACAGGTAAGGGGGCTGCAAATCGGGCTCGGCCAGATAGTTAGCGTAGATATGCCCCTCCAGATGGTGCACCCCCAGAAAAGGCTTTTGATGCACCATAGCCAGGGTTTTACCGGCGGTCAGCCCGACCAGCAGCGCCCCTACCAGGCCTGGAGCGCAGGTAGCGGCAACGGCATCAATGGCGGCCCAGTCTAGTTCGGCTCGATCTAGGGCAAGACGCAGACCATCGCCCAGGGTAGCGACGTGGTGCCGCGAAGCCACCTCGGGCACTACGCCCCCGTAGGGCTGGTGGATGTCGATCTGGGATGCGACTACGGTGCTCAAAATAGTGCGATCGCGCACCACCGCCACCGCCGTTTCGTCACAGCTGGTTTCTAGAGCTAAGATTGTCGCCATTGGATCGCCGCCGAGGAGGAACTGATGTAAGCCAAGCCGTAATTTGTAGAGATGTAAACACCCCACCGATCTTAGCTTTACGGGGGTTCGGCTGCGGGGTATTATGGCGACCAAGTTGGGTGAATTTTTGTTCAAAAAACTTAACTTTACGTTCAAATCGCCCCAGTTTCTTAGGTAATTAAAAGGAACGGTTTATGCGACGGTTTTTTGCTGTAGCGCTTGTAGTATTTCTCTGGTTTGGGTTTGCTCCCCCGGCCTCCGCTAGCCTGGCTGGCGACAATGTAGCAGGATTGACCCCCTGTGGCCAAAACGAAGCTTTCCTGAAGCGGGCTGCTGGTGCCACCACGGCATCGGCAAAGGCACGCTTTGACTTTTACGGTAGCTCTAGCCTGCTGTGCGGCAGCGACGGTCTGCCTCACCTGGTCGTGGACGGCGATCTGGCCCATGCCGGAGAGTTCTTGATTCCTAGCCTGCTGTTTCTGTACATTGCTGGCTGGATTGGCTGGGTCGGTCGCGCCTATGTCATCGCGGTGCGCGGTGCCAAGAGCCCCGAGGACAAAGAGATCATTATTGACGTGCCCCTGGCTATCAAGTGCTCTCTTGCCGGGTTTGCCTGGCCTCTGACGGCCTTCAAAGACATTGCCAGCGGCGAGATGTTTGCTAAAGACGACGAGATTACCGTATCTCCTCGCTAGGTAACTCCCACTGCTCATTCCCAGAACAACGACCCAGGAGAATTAGCCCATGGACAACAACCTGCTTCGGTATCTGTCCTCTGCTCCGGTGCTGGCCACCGTGTGGATGGTCATTACCGCCGGTATTTTGATTGAGTTCAACCGTTTCTTTCCTGATTTACTGCTGCACCCTTAGGCAAAAGCCTCGCCGGACAGTCCCCTTCAGGACGCTGGTGAGGATGCCCTTAGGGCACTTTGAAGATGGTTTTTGGGGACTTAACGGCGTCTGAAAACCGTCTCTTTAACTTGCTGTGACTTTGTTTGAGTTGGAGAAACCCCCTATGACAGAAATGATTCAGCCCGCTGGGGATCCACAGATCGGCAATCTGGAAACGCCGATTAATTCCTCTGGCTTCTCTAAAGCCTTTATTGGCAATCTGCCCGCCTATCGCCGGGGGCTTTCTCCCCAGCGACGCGGCCTGGAGATTGGCATGGCCCATGGCTACCTGCTCTACGGTCCCTTTGCTGTGCTTGGCCCCCTGCGCGATTCTGAAATCCCTGGGCTGGCCGGCCTGCTGAGTGCGGCGGCGCTGGTGGTCATTTTGACCGCCTGTCTGTCGATCTACTCCGGTGCCGGGGTCAATACCGAAGTGACCAAAACCACCACCCCCTTTACACCTCCTGCCAGCCTCGAAACCGATGAAGGCTGGAGCGAGTTTGCGGGCGGCTTCTTGATTGGCGGCATCGGCGGTGCCACCTTTGCCTACCTGCTGGCGGCCAATCTGCCCATTTTGACCACCCTGGTCAGCGGCGGCCACAGCTAGGTTTATCGCCTGGTATTGCCCCTGGTACTACCCGGGTGGCATTCCTTTAAGGGAGCGGCGGATAAATCCGTCGCTCCTTTCCTTTTTGTTTTATTGGGGGTTTGTTCTATTGGTAGTTGATAGTGTTGTCAGCTGAGGAGCTTATAGGTTGGATAGAACGCAGTGAAACCCAACAGCCGTAAGCTTTGTCGGGTTCTGCTGGCGCTTCAACCAACCTACAGATTTAAGCTTGCCAGCCCCTAAGCTGGTCCGATCGCCTCTACGGCGGCCTCCATCGCTAAAGCCACGTGGGTCCAGTGGGTGCCGCCCTGGCAGTAGGCAATGTAGGGGTCCCGCAGGGGGCCATCGGCGGAGAGTTCGGAGGTGCTGCCGTCAATGAATGTACCGCCTGCCATCACCAGTTCGCTGTCATAGCCGGGCATGGCGGCCGGTACGGGTTCTACGTAAGCGTCAATGGGCGAGTGGGCCTGCACGGCTTTACAGAAGGCGATCAGTTTTTCCGGTGAGCCCAGCCGAATAGCCTGGATCACGTCGCGCTGGGCGGCGGCGGCGGGAGGGTTAACCGGATAGCCCAGGGCGTTAAACGTATGGGCTAACAGAAAGTTGCCCTTCATCGCCTCGCCGACCATTTGGGGGGCCAAAAACAGCCCCTGGTACAGCAGTCGGTTTTGGTTGAGGCTCGACCCGCCGCTGGCCCCAATGCCGGGGGCGGTGAGACGACAAGCGGCGGCGGCCACCAGATCGGCTCGGCCTGCCACATAGCCGCCCGTGGGAGCGATGGTACCACCGGGGTTTTTAATCAGCGACCCGGCGATTAAGTCGGCCCCGACGGCGGTGGGCTCGCGGTCTTCTAAAAATTCGCCGTAGCAGTTATCGACAAAACAGACCAGGTTGGGATTCTGATCTTTTACCGTACGTACTATTTTTTCGATTTCGGGTATGGTAAGGGTTGACCGCCAACTGTAGCCACACGATCGCTGGATATGTACCAGTCGGGTGTTGGGCCTGACTGCACTAGCCAGGGCGTGCCAGTCGATCGCATTGGCGGCGGTCAACGGTAACTCTCGATAGGACACCCCAAACTCTGCTAAGGACCCCTGGCCCGTGCTGCGTAAACCAATGACTTCTTCTAGGGTGTCGTAGGGGGTGCCCGCAACCGCAAGCATTTCATCGCCAGGGCGCAGAACACCGTACAGGGCGCAGGCGATCGCGTGGGTACCAGATACAAACTGCGATCGAGCCAGGGCGGTCTCTGCCCCCATAACGTCGGCAAACACGCGATCGAAGGTATCTCGCCCCAGGTCATCGTGGCCGTAGCCCGACACGCTGCTGAAGTGGTGGCTACCCACCCGGTGCCGCCGAAAGGCCGCCAGAACCCGCTCCAGGTTTTGCTTGACCTGGGCGTCAATTCCATAAAAAATCGGAAGAAGTAAAGATTCTGGTGGCATCATCGGGTTTGATTGTTGCAATGGTTAAATTTTTTCGTTAAGAAACAGGGGTACTTATTCTCCCCTACATTTACTCTGCCTGCGCAAAATTCTTGCCCGAGATTTTTGTTAGGCCTTTGTCCAAAGTTCTGAGATTTTTGCATGACTGCTGTAACTACTGAGCGTTTGTCTCGCGACTGGGTCACTCTCCTGTTTATGATTGCTGTCCACAGCGTGGCTGCCCTGGCCTTCTTGCCGGGCAATTTTTCCTGGACTGCGATTGGTGTGGCCCTGCTGCTGCACTGGTTTACCGGCTGCCTGGGCATTACCCTGGGCTGGCACCGCCTGATTTCCCACCGCAGCTTTACGGTGCCCAAGTGGCTGGAGTATTTCTTTGTCTTTTGCGGCACCCTGGCCTGCCAGCATGGCCCCATTATGTGGGTCGGCCTGCACCGCCACCACCACGCCTACTCTGACCAAAACCTCGACCACCACGACTCTAACAAAGGCTTTTGGTGGAGCCACATGGGCTGGATGCTGCGAGATGTACCGGCTCGGCACGATGTCGATCGCTTCATTCGCGACATCAAAGATGACTCGTTTTATCTCTTCTGCGAAAAATATTTTCTGCTGCTCCAGGTGGCCTTAGGGGTTGTGCTCTACGCCCTGGGCGGCTGGCCGTTTGTGCTGTGGGGAATTTTCGTTCGCCTGGTGGCGGTCTACCACTGCACCTGGCTTGTAAACAGCGCTACCCACAAGTTTGGCTATCGCAGCTACGAAACCGACGACAAGTCGACCAACTGCTGGTGGGTGGCTGTGCTCACCTACGGCGAAGGCTGGCACAATAACCACCACGCCTACCAGTACTCGGCCCGCCACGGCCTCAAGTGGTGGGAAGTGGATATGACCTGGATGACCATTCGCCTGCTGGAAACGCTGGGCCTGGCTAAAAAAGTGAAGCTGGTGGGTTCTGCGGATGGGTAGTAACTGCCATAGTTACGTTGGTTAGGACATCCAGAAACCGTATGAACGTTCAAACGTTTGAACGTTCATAGGAGACATGTCTTAACCAGGCTGACTACAGCTATAACTGCCCAACGCCTGACCGCTAGCGATCGCAAAAAACAAGACATCGTTATATGGGCGGTGTCTTGTTTTTTTAGCTGGTTGAGGCCGCGTATCGCGTATAGCTATCGCACAGGAGTCATCTGTGAAATGTCCTACCTCTCTGGCTCTCGCTATAAACCATGGAGGGCCTGATGTTCCTAGCGCTGTTTATGGCGCTACAGGCATTTGTCCTTGCTCTGCTCCAGAAGCCGATGAACAATTGGCATGGCACAAACTTTTTAGTGCTATTCCTAAAAATCTTTTTGCTCAACTCGATTACGCTGCAGGCAACGCTTAGGACAGCTATAGCTCTCGATGCCTATGCTAGCCAATATGGGTCTGACGATTGGTCTGCCCTTGGTGTTGTGGGACTTGGAACTCTTTTTACTTACGCCGCCCTCTTTGTGATTTGGTTGGATACCAACCACCCCAATCCCGGTTTGATTCAAGAAATCTTGGGCTGGTTAGGGGGGCTGTTCGTTGGTCTATTGGTAGGAAGTGGGATGCTTCTGGGCCTGATTGGTTTGGGTTTGCTTTGGGCTAAGTGCAGATCTTCTGACTACGACGATGGGGGGCTGTGGATCATGCTTGGAACCGTTTTTCCGATCGCGGTGGTTTGGCTCCAGGCCGTGGTGCTTCGCCGCCTGGGCCGTGCCACTTAGCTTGAGTAGATGCGCCATTGCAAGCACCCTGAGCATTCTGGGCGAACGCTCAGGGTGAGGCTGGGTGAGGTTTTGCGGTTTAGATGTCCAGGTCTTCCATTTTCATACGGGGGCCATAGGTCTCAATGAACTCGCGGCGGGGAGCAACGCGATCGCCCATCAAAATCGTAAAGATGCGATCGGCCTCGGCCGCATCTTCAATCTCCACCCGCTTCATGGTGCGGGTGGCGGGATCCATGGTGGTTTCCCACAGCTGCTGGGGCATCATTTCGCCCAGACCCTTAAACCGCTGCACCGTGTAGTTGGCGTTGGCCGGAAACTCGTTGGTGATCAGGTTTTGCAGCTCGCGCTCGTTGTAGCAGTACCAGTGGTTGCGGCCTCGCTCCACCTTATACAGGGGCGGGCAGGCGATGTACACATAGCCCTGGTCGACCAGATCGCGCTGGTAGCGGTAGAAAAAGGTCAGCAGCAGGGTGCGAATGTGGGCCCCGTCCACGTCGGCGTCGGTCATCAGACAGATGCGGTGATAGCGCAGCTGGGCCGGGTTAAACTCTTCGCCGCGAATGCCCATGCCCAGGGCGGTGATCAGCGCCTGAATCTCGGTGTTTTTGTAGATTTTAGAATCTTCGGTTTTCTCAATGTTGAGAATTTTGCCCCGCAGGGGGAGAATGGCCTGGAAGCGGCGATCGCGTCCCTGCTTGGCGCTGCCGCCCGCCGAGTCACCCTCCACAATAAAGATCTCCGACTCGCTGGGGTCGCGGCTGCTGCAGTCGGCCAGCTTGCCGGGCAGGGTAGACGACTCCAGCACCGACTTGCGGCGCACCAGATCGCGGGCGCGCCGGGCCGCCTCAGCGGCATTGAACGACTGAATCGCCTTCTCTAGGATGGCGTCGGCCACGTTGGGGTGAAAGTCGAGGTACTCGGTCAGCGCCTCGCCCACCAGGGAATCGACGATACCGCGCACCTCGGTGTTGCCCAGCTTTGTCTTGGTCTGGCCCTCAAACTCGGGGTCGGGCACCTTCACCGAAATAATCGCCGTCAGCCCCTCGCGGATGTTTTCCCCGGCCAGGTTGGAGTCGCCGTCTTTGCGCTTGTTGCGCTTGCGGCTGACGTTGTTGAGGGTGCGGGTCAGCACCGCTTTTAGCCCCTCCAAGTGGGTGCCGCCGTCGATGGTGCGAATGTTGTTGGCAAAGCCCAGCAGGTTGTCGGAATAGGCGTCGATACACCACTGCAGCGCCGCCTCCACCTGTACGCCGTCGCGCTCAGAGGAGATGTGGATAATCTCGTCGTGGATGGGCTGCTTGTCGTGGTTGATGTACTGCACGTACTCAATGATGCCACCCGCGTAGTGGTAGGTGGAAACCTTGGGTTTGTCAGCTTTGATGACATCGAGGCGGTAGTCGGTGAATATGACCTGAATACCCGCGTTGAGGTAGGCTAACTCTCGCAGTCGCCCGCAGAGGGTGTCGTAGTCGAACTCAGTACCGTTGTGAAAAATCTCGGTGTCCGGCAAAAAGGTGATCGAGGTGCCCTGACGCTTTTCAGCAATTTTCTCGACCGCCAGTTCCCCCACGGGCACGCCGCGCTCGAAACGCTGCTTGTGCTCCTTGCCCTCGCGCCATACGGTGACTTCAACCCACTCGGACAGGGCGTTGACGACAGAAATACCGACGCCGTGCAGGCCGCCGGACACCTTGTAGCCGCCGCCGCCAAACTTGCCCCCGGCGTGGAGCACGGTCATCACCGTTTCGAGAGCCGACTTGCCGGTGCGGGGGTGAATATCGGTGGGAATGCCGCGCCCGTTGTCGGTGACGGAGACCGAGCCATCGGCGTTGAGGGAAATATCGATGCGATCGCAGTGGCCCGCCAGCGCCTCGTCTACGGAGTTATCAACAACCTCGTACACTAGGTGATGGAGTCCACGGGGTCCAGTGCTGCCAATGTACATACCCGGACGCTTGCGAACCGGCTCAAGCCCCTCAAGCACCTGAATCTGGTCAGCACCGTAATCGGTTGTCATGTTGTACGCTCCAAAAATGGGCTTAAAGCCGCCTGACTACCCGACAGGCTAAAACGCTAGAAGATTATAGCACAAAGCAGCCACAGCGGGTTCTAAGGCAGCTTCAGACGAAGAATGGACCAGGGATGCAATCACCAAAATTTTCTCAACTAGAATTATCGCCTCGGGGGGGCAGTATAGATAGTTCAATTGTACCGTTTTTACTGGTGATTGGCGGTGCTACCGCTACGGGCAAGTCATCCCTGGCGATCGCCCTCGCTCAGAGACTGGGCGGGGTCATTCTCAGCGCCGATTCCCGACAAGTATATCGAGAGTTTGATATTGGCACCGCAAAACCTTCGGCGTTTGAGCAGACTCAGGTGCCCCACTATTTAATAGACATTTGCGATCCGACGGAAACCCTCACCCTGGCCCAGTACCAGCGGCAGGCGCAGGGATTAATTCGAGCGCTGCACGGTCAGGGAGAGCAGCTACCGCTGCTGGTGGGGGGCACCGGACTCTATATAGATGCGGTGGTAAAAGGGCTGCAAATTCCGCCAGTGGCACCCCAGCCTGCCCTGCGCCAGCAGTTGAGCGATCTCGGCCAGCCCCACTGCTACGCCCTGCTTCAGGCCCTCGATCCCGCCGCTGCCGAGCGTATTCATCCCCACGACCCGGTTCGCACCGTGCGCGCCCTGGAGGTCTACTATGTCACCGGGCAGCCTCTGTCGGCGCTCCAGGGGGCATCGCCGCCGCCCTATCCGGTGCTGTACCTGGGCCTCGACTGCGATGCCCTGGCCCTGGAGCGCCGCATTGCCCGACGCACCGAGGCTATGGTCGAAGCCGGGTTTGTGGCTGAAGTAGCCTATCTGGCCCAAAAGTACGGCCCCGCCCTGCCCCTCCTTCAGACCCTGGGCTACGCCGAAATGCTGCGCCACGTGCAGGGGGATATTTCCCTGGCGGCGGCCCAGGCCGACATAGTGCAGCACACGCGCCAGTTTGCCAAACGCCAGCGCACCTGGTTTCGCAATCGGGCGGCGGTGCAGTGGTTTGATGCCGACGCCGGGGATTTAGTAGATCGGGTGGGAGCAGCGGTTAAAGATCGGCTCTGGCCTTGACCCATCCACGGTGCCATGGCGCGATCGCACGGTTTCGGAGCATAATGAAGGCCTTGACGTCAACATGGCTAAACCTTTGACCTCTGAAAAAACAGACGCGATCGAGCATCAGAACGTCCCTGCCGAACATCGCAGTCTTCACGACTTTCTGTACAGCGCCGCCGATGAGCATGCCGCCGACACTGCGGCCCCCGTTCCGGCGGACATTGGCCCCACTCCCCTCCCCGTTGCCGACTGGTGCGAGCAAACCCAGGGGACGAAGGTGACGGGGGTCTATACCGTGCTCGATCGCGATCGCCAGCCGCAGTTCATTGGCATCTCCCGCAACGTATCGCTGTCTCTGCGCAGCCATCTCGTCCAGAAAGGAGAAGCGGTGTGCGCCCTGGTAACGGTGCAACCCTTCCAGTTCCCTAAGCGAGAGACCATGGCGGCCCTGCGGGACGAATGGATTGCCGCCCTGCCCAGCCCCCCACCCGGCAATGTAGATGGCACCTGGGCCGGCACCATACGGGAAGCCGCCACTCAGGTCATGTCTGCCGCCGAACGGGAAGCCTACGAAGAGAAAAAGCTGAAGCTGCGTCGCGCCATGGCCGATGGCACCCTGTCTAAGGAGCTGGATCTGGCCCAGGCCACCAGCGCCACCCAGCCCGAAGCAAACCTGGCCGCCGCCATGACCGATGACAACTGGAGTGCGCTGGTGCGCGACCAGACCCAGGAAACCCAGGCTTGAGCGGCTGACGCTGTTCGGTCTCTGGCGCCCACGGGCGCTCTCTGAATGTCTCCAAAGCCCTGGGCATAGGGCTTTGGAGACTTGTTTTTGGGTGTCCCCGGCCAGTTTCCCAGGCCGGGAAAATCAGCAATCCCTGACACAGTTGCCTTGACAGCAAGAGGGGGAACGGTAACAATGAATACAGAAAGACAAAACGTTCATCTCTCTACAAAGAGACGGAAGTAGGGGAAACACCCTGAAGGAACGCGCCTCTGTACCCTTCAAGACAACAAAGCGAGGCGAGATTATGTCACTCAAGTACCGTGGAATCAATTACGAAGTAGCTACTTCTGATCTGCATGTTTCAGAAGAAGTGATCGGGCGCTATAGAGGTGCTGTGGTTACCCGCCACCTGGCCACTGGCGATCGCACCGAGACCCACACCGACGGTCTCAAGTATCGCGGTGCCGTCGTTCGTTAGTCAAGCCTGATTGTTCGAGCATAGCTGAAAGAACCTTGATGGGGTGGGTGCGATCGCGCCTACCCCATTATTTCTTTGAGCATTTGACGATGCCTGCCCACCGAGGTCAGGGTATTGGCCGTAATCAGTCCGCAGGCGGCTACCGCTGGCAGGCCAATGCCCGGAAATATAGACCCACCCACGCAGAATAGCCCTTTTAATGGCGTCTTTGGCCCTGGGAACAGGCCGTCCTGGGCCGAAATTGCGGGGCCGTAGCTGCCCCGATGACAGCGCAAAAAGCGCTCGTGGGTGAGGGGCGTGCCCACCAGCTCAACCTCAACCCGCTGGCGCACATCGGGGATAATGCGCTCTAGGGCCTGCCAGAGCGGTTGTGCCCGCTCTTTTTTTAAGCTTGCGTAGGCGTCGCTGCGGCGATCGAGGCTTTGCCACAGGGCGTAGGGTTCCGTAGCCGGGGTGTAAACATGAACGGTGTGCTTGCCCGGCGGCGCTAGCGACGGGTCGAGCACGGTGGGAATCGACATCACGATCAGGTTTTGGGGCGCCTCAATGCCCGCCGCCCAATCCTCGACGGTGATGTAGTGGCAGGCCAGATCGGCAGGCAGACCTGCACCATCGATGCCCAGGTGCAGGTGCAGAAAGCTGGGGCACGCGGGGGTGGCCTGGCGTTTCGCTACAAATGCCTTCGGCAGAGCGCCCTCGGGCACCAGCCGGAGGGTATCCCAGATGGAGGCGTTGGCAATAACGGTGCTGGCTTTGAGGGTTTCGCCAGAGCGGAGGGTGACACCAGCAGCGCGTCCCCCTGCCACCAAAATCTGCTCGACATGGGCGCCCAGCCGCAGGGTGCCGCCAAATTTTTCCAGGCCGCGCTCCAGGGCGTTGACCAGGGCGGCACTGCCCCCCATCGGGTAGTCGAGGCTGACGCCGGGACGGTACCACTCGGCAAACATAAAGGCCATTTCGGCGGTGCTGGTGCCCTCGGCGGGCAGGCCCGACAGCAAAAAGCACAGCAGGTTCATCCAGTGGCGAATAAAGGGGTCGCGGATGGTGCGATCGAGTACGGCGCTGAAGGGCTGACTGGATTGAGTTAAGGCGGGAGCATTGCGCAGCAGATTCCAGGCGTAGGGGGCGACGGTTTGCAAGGCGCCCAGGTCGAGCCGCAGGGCGGCGGGGGGCAGGGCCGTAGCGGCTTTTCCCAACGGCACCATCGCCTTGTGCAGATGACGCCACTCCCGCACAGCGGCATCGCCCCGCAGGGTTTGGAGCACCTGGGCAAACTGGTCGTTGCCTACGGTGGTGTCAAAATCGCCCTCGGGAAGGCGCACGCCCCAGGTGTCGTAGTTGGCCCAGGCGACGCTGTCACCCTCACCCACCGCATCGAGCACGTGGCGCAGGGGGTTGGTGGAACCCCGGTAGGACATGCCCGAGTAGAGCGATGGCCCTGAGTCAAAGGTGTAGCCGCCGCGCTCAAAGCCGTGGGCGGCCCCGCCCGCAATGGTATGACTTTCGCAGACGGTGACGCGGTAGCCGTAGCGGGCCAGCAGCGCCCCACAGCACAGGCCGCCAATGCCGCTGCCAATAACGATGATGCTGGGAGATGCTTTCATGTAACCCCAGGGGCAGCTCCTTTTACGGTTGAATTACCTTGTTTCTTCCTAAAGATAGGTGAAAATAATCAATTTTGACACCATAGTTCTGGAGGTGAAAAAGGGTATGGGCCATGACCCGTTCGGTCGAGTTCAGATTGTTTGCGCCTTACAACGAAGGTGCCATCTTGTTTGGCTCCTTCTCCAATTGGCAAGACATTACCATGAAAAAGGGGAAGGACGGCTATTTTCGCACCTCCGTAGATCTGGAGGACGGGCGCTACGAGTATAAGTTTCGGGTGCAGTCTAAAAGCTTTTTTCTAGAGCCCGACGAGTGGGTTGAGGTAATCGATCCTAGAGCCAACCACGTCGATGAGATTCATCAAAACACTATTATTTTTATTAAAGATGGCGAACCCATTGTTGATGATTATGTGTGGAATCACGACGACAAAGATTTACCCCAAAATGATGAACTTGTTATTTACGAAATTTTGGTAAGCGACTTCTCTGGGGGCGAAGACGATCCCTACCCCCGGGGTAAACTTGAGCACATCACCGAAAAGCTAGACTATCTCTGTGAATTAGGCATCAACGCCATTGAGCTAATGCCCATTCAAGAATTTCCGGGCGAGCAGGGATGGGGCTACAACACTCACCATTATTTTGCGGTCGAGTCTGCCTATGGCAGTTCTAAAGACATGAAGTATCTCGTCGATGAGTGCCATGCCCGAGGCATTCGCGTCATTTTAGACATCATCCTAAATCACTCTGGTTCTGAAGCTCCGCTCACTAAAATCGACTACACCTACTGGTATCGCCGCGAACCTAAAGATGCCGAGTACAATTGGGGCCCAGAGTTTGACTACGACCACTACGACGAGCACCTCGATCTCTGTCCAGCTCAAGAATTTGTCAAAGACGTAGTTCGCTTTTGGATTTCAGAGTACCACATCGACGGCTATCGATTTGACGCGGTGAGCCAAATGGGCCACTTTGACTTTCTCAAAGAACTGGCCAGCCAAAATTCCCAAGATGCTCATCTCAAACCCTTCTATAATATTGGCGAACTTATTCCAGAGTCTCCCGATGCAACTAATTTAGATGGCCCTCTCGATGCCTGCTGGCGCGATGGTTTTTTGCACAATCTCGTGCCTATGCTGTGGGGAGAAGGCATCAATACAGACAGCATCAAAGAACTAGTTGATGCTAAGCGATCGGGCTACTTAGGCGCGGTTAACGCTATTACTTACCTCAGCAACCACGACCACGATCATTTAATGGTGCAGTTAGGCAACCACGAAATATTCGATGATGCGGCCTTCAAGCGAGCGAAGCTGGGCGCAGTTCTAGTTATGACATCGATGGGTGTGCCCTTAATCTGGATGGGGGAAGAGTATGGGGCCTACAAGCCCAAGTCTCTAGACCCAAATAAAATTGACTGGACTCTGCTAGCAAACGATCGCAATCGCGACCTGTTTGAACACTACAAAGGCCTGATTGACCTGCGAAAGCAAAGCCACGCCCTGCGTACCGAAAATGTCGAGTTTTTCTTTGAAGATTCGGAGTCGAACGTGCTGGCTTTCGTTCGCTGGAACGACGAGGGCTCTAGAGTTGTCGTTGTCGTTAACTTTTCGGACCAGTACATCGCCGACTATAAAATTACTAATTTCCCCCACGATGGCACATGGCATGAATGGGGGAATGACTATGACGTTGAGGTTGATGGCGGGGTTTTGACCACCGACCTCCCCGAATACGAAGCCAAGGTGCTGGTTTAGCTTGTACTGCCCAAGCAACGGTGCAGGCGGGTATTTTGAAGCGGCTCGGTACTGCGGATATCGGTGGGCCAACTCAAGACGGCGCGATCGCATCAAAGAGCAGTTTGGCCACCAGCCACAGCAATGCCATGCCTTAAAAATTAGCTGCGCCCGATCAGAATCGCCTCGATTTGAGTGTCAGTAGATTAGGCACAAAATGATCGAATCTATATATGCCTCAGGGAAGACGAGGTTAGCTTTTGCAGCGCTTAGACTCTTATACACCTAGTAGTTTTGTTTTTGGCTAAATCAGCTTAGCTTGACCTTGTTAGGCCCGTAAAACGGGCGCCGTAGAACGCTATCTATGGTCAGTTTTGACTATAAGTTACGTAAATAAAATTATAGGGTCGGCTTGAGTTAAGAGCCTCCACGACAGCCCCAAGAGCAGGATGTTTTGTGCCAAAAGCTAGTGCAAGAGATAGGGCAATGGTCTCTAACAGTAACCCGAATCAGCTCACTTACCTACAGGATCATGAGCGGGTGGCTTTCCCCAGCGATCGCCCCCAGGTCACCCAAGAGCTTTCCAAAAACGTATTTGTGCGCATTCGCGAGATGCGGCAGTCGGCCAAAATTGTGCTGCAGGCCCTGGGCGGCCTTTTTGGCGGCCCCTTAGAAAACCTGGAGGCCAAGCGGATGGCGGAAGGGCCCAAGTCGAAGTGGAATGGCGCTGACTACCAATTCATCGGCAAAAAAATAGCGCCTACCTTCAAAATCCCTGAGGGAGACCACTACGCCCGAGTCAAAATCGGCAGAGGCGAAATGGGCATTTTTCTAATTGGCAATGGCAATGAGTTTCCGTGGCGATGGAAAATTCGAGCCCCAGATTTTGTCAATCTACAGATTTTGCCGTTTTTGCTCAGGGGGGTCAAAGTTGCCGATATTACCGTAGTTTTGGGCAGCGCTGACATCATCATGGGCTCAGTCGATCGCCAGGTCTAAGCCCAAATTTTAGGGTTGCCTGACGCAGGTAGAATTTCATCCCTAAGCCCGAGTACCCGGAAGCGCAAAGACCTCACAATATAAACCATTCAGTACTGAAGTATAGCTGTACCTAAGAGGCATTATGGAAACACGAGAAGCCCAACAAGGCCATCAGGATATGAATGTTCCTTATCCAAACATTCCGCCCATTATTGACAGTCGGCCCACAGAGTATCACGGCACTGGTATTACTAGCTCTGTCGCTATTTTGGGCCATCCAATTCATCCCATCATAGTCATTTTTCCGATCGCTTTTCTCAGCGGTGTGGCGGGTACCGACCTGGGCTACTGGATAACAAAGAGCGCATTCTGGTCGCAGGCTTCAGTGTGGCTGTTGGGCGTGGGTTTGCTATCGGGGGTAGCCGCTGCCGTGATTGGTATGTTTGACTTTATCCGCATTCCTAGGGCGCGCAGCCGTCGGGCCGGATGGGCGCATATGGTGCTCAACGTAGCGGTGCTCGTGTTGACGATCGGAAATTTTGCTATTCGCTTGGCCAGCCCAGAATTTAGTATTTTGCCAACCGGACTAGTTTTGTCCTGGGTAGTGGCAACGCTGCTGCTGGCCAGCGGCTGGTACGGGGGTGAACTTATGTTTCGCCACAAGGTTGGCATTGTGGGGTCGGGCGAAACCCACGCTCCCTAACATCATCCCCAACATCGGCTCAACATTAAACAGTCCATCCAAAACTGGAGAAGATTAAAGGCTTTCCATGCAGCTCAAGCCACTCAATCAGCAGGTCGTCGTTGTTGTGGGGGCCTCTAGCGGCATCGGTCGCAGTACCGCGCTCGAATTGGCCAAACGTAATGCAAAAGTTGCCGTGGCGGCGCGCAACCAGGATGAGCTAACCTCACTCGTAAAAGAGATTCAGCAGCTGGGGGGGCGAGGCGATCGCCGTTACCGCCGACGTCGCTAAGTTTGAGCAGGTCAATGCGATCGCAAAGGCCGCCAATGCCACCTTTGGCCGGATTGACACCTGGGTTCACTGTGCCGCCCGCCGCTGGCATGGTCGCCCCCTTCGAAACCATGACCATTAAAGAGTTTCGACGGGTGAGGGATGTTACCCTCATGGGCCAGGTCCATGGGGCAAAAGTGGTACTGCCGTATCTCAAACAAACGGGTCAAGGATCGCTAATTGCCGTTTCCTCCATGGAAAGGAGACGGGCTCTGCCGCTGCAAAGCGCTTACTCAACCGCTAAGCACTGGCTGGAGGGCTTTCTTGAATCCCTGCGGGTGGAGCTAGAGCATGAGGGGCAAGCCATCAACGTCATTAGCATCAAGCCCGCCGTGATCAACACCCCCTTCTACAACCACGCCCGGACCAAAATTGGCGTCAAACCCACCGGCATTCCCCCTACTACGACCCTCGCCTGGTCTCCGATGCTATTCTCTATGCCGCTGAGCACCCAATTCGAGACTTTATCGTGGGCGATGTAGGCCGACTGCTGGACTGGAGCCAGCGGTTATCCCCAGGGTTGATCGGCTTTGCGCTGGCCCACATTGCCTTTCGCGGCCAGCGCACCGATGATCTCAAAACTGCCCAGGCTCCCGATGCTCTGTTTGAACCCATGTCGGGCTACGAGTGCATTAACGGCACTTCAACCACCTCACGGTGCCCAGCCTGTCTGACTGGCTAGTGAAGCTGGTTTTAGGTCGCTGAACCGCTGGTTAGGCCGCTAGTTTGGCTATCTGCGCTGACGAACTGGACGAGACCAGGTCACCCCTTGCCCGCATAACCCTGGATATTCTCGGGACGAAACTGGCGCAGAATTGGGGTAGCCTGGCGCACGACCGCCTCGGAGCCGCGCACTACCACCAAAAACTTGCCGTCGTTGAGCCGATTGCGGTAGGAGAGGGCATCGCCGCCGCCGACGGCAAAACCGACCCCGCCGCCAATGAAAAACGCCCCCATGGCTCCCGATGCAGCCCCGAGCAGCCCGCCGATCAGCTGATTTCCCAGCCGTCCCGCAAAGGCAAAGGTGTCTAGCCCGGTGATGATGTTGAACACAAACCCGGCCACGAAGCCAAAGGGCACCAGCCAGAGCATCATCAGGCGAATTTGTTTCCAGGCCTGGTTGGCGGGGTCGATGAGGCCGTACTCATCGGCGCTCTTGAAGCCTTTACCCAAAATATCAATGTCCTCTGAGGGCAGGCTGGCCTGCTCCAGGGCGCTGTAGGCCTCTTCGGCTTTGATGCGGTTGTCTAAAACGGCGACCAGATAGTTCATACAGAAGGCGATGGGGGCACAACGAAAGATGGGGATAAACCCACTTGTTATTATGCCTTGCTGGCGTTCGCCCCTTTGGCGGGTCTTTGACCATCGCCGTTCAGGCCTGCCTCTAACTATTGAACTACTGCATTCCGGGGCGCAAACAGCTGTTGGTCCAGCCGACTTTGAGCCACCACTCGACCAGCTTTGATCACCGTGCGCCCCTGGGGGGCAGCCCCTACCGCCTCTGAGACCGAGGTGGCGCTCAGCAGCACCAGGTCGGCGCGATCGCCCACATTCAGCCCCACATCGGCAATGCCGATCGCTCGGGCTGCCTGGGTGGTGGCCATGGCCAAACAGAGCCGGTGGCTGGCGGTGGTGCCCATCTGCAGCACCTGGGCCAGCAGGGTGCAGATTTTCAGCACATCGCCGTCGCCAAAGGGGGTAAACAAATTGAGAATGTTGTTGGTGGCCACCCCCACGTTGACCCCCTGTGCCGCGAGGCGATGGATGGGGGCGACCCCCCGGCGCTGGCTGTGGGTCTCCCGGCGGGCCATCATGTACAGGTCCGAGGCGGGCAGGGCCAGAACTGAAATTTGGCTTTCCCGCAGGGCGGTGGCCAGGTCTGCCAGCTCCTCTGGGGGCAGCCAGGCCAGCTTGGTCATGTGGCCCAGGCACACCCGGCCATGCCAGCCCCGACGCTGGGTTTCGTCAATCACAAAGGGCAGCAGCAGCGGCTCGTCATCATCTAAAAAGTCGAGGTGAAAATCGACATCGCAGTCAAACTCCTGGGCGATGTCGAAGATGTGCCGCACGTTGGCTTTGGGGTCGGTATCGACATAGGGGGCCGAACCGATTACATCGCCCCCCATGGCCATGGCCTGACGTAACAGCGGCAGGGTTTCGGGCTGTTGGGTAATGCCCTCCTGGGCAAACACCGCCAGCTGTAGAGTAATGCCCCAGGCGTATTCCTGGCGCAGGGGCAGCAGGGCTTCCATGGCCCGCAGTCCGGCGGTGGGGTCAACCTCCACATGGCTGCGCAGGTTGGTGATACCAAAGCCGATCGCGGTTTCGAGCACCTGGCGAGCGCGGGCTTGAATATCATCGACGGTGAAGCCCTGCTTGAGTCGGAGAGTTTCGGCCATGGCTTCGGCAAAGGTGCCCGCCTGGGCTGGTTGGCGATCGAGCAGCAGCGCCTTGTCGAGGTGAATGTGCCCGTCTACCAGGCCAGGAATGAGCAGCTGGCCCTGGGCATCGAGACGTTCACCGTCTGGGGGAAGAGGGGAGGAGGCGATCGCCGCAATTTTTCCCTGACTCAGGGCTACATTCCATCGCCCGTCGCGATCGGGCAGGCGGACGTCGAGAAGTTGCAAATCGTGGGGCATAGGGAGAACCGTCGAGGGCCGAGCTTTTCAGCAGAATAACCCAAGATCGAAGCTGGAGCCTGCCAATTCGAACCTTCTCCGACGCCCCTAGGTCTGGCCCCCAGGGCACACCGTAGACCACTGGTCTAAGTTGGCCCGCGCCTGAATGAAGCCCGTGAGTTCGCCCCGGTAGGCGATCAGGCGAGCGCGGGCGGCGGAATCGGGGGGCACCAGCACCACCAGGCGATCGACCGAGGCGGCGGCACAGGCCCAGTCGCTGGCGGCCACGGCTCTGGCCAAAGTTTCCTGGCGCTGGGCAATTTCGGCCTGTTTGGCGGCCTCGGCATGCTCCTGAGCCAGGTAGGTTTCCATGTTGCGAATGGCGGCGGTGGCGTAGCGATCGCCCGGTCTAAAGGCCAGCGCCCGGCGAAAGTTGATCAGCGCCGTGTTGTAGTCTTTGCGCTCGGCAGCCGAATAGCCCGCCAGCATAGCATAGCGGTAGGACTGCGATCGCGATTGCTTCAGGTAAATTTCGCTAGCATTGCCCGTTTCAGGGGTTTTGGCCAGGGCTGGGCCCAGCCCACCACCCGCCGCCAGGGCCGCGCCTAGCAGCAGACCCACCATCACGTTGCCGACCCGTTCTATCGCCGTCATTCCTTTCGCTGCCCCGCACTACACGACCGTTTAGGGTAGCGAATTTTTGGCGCTACAGCACCGATTTGGGCCAGAGCTAAATCTCAGGGGCGCAATCCATAGCGCTGTCGGTCAGCGATCGCGCCGTGCGGTTGGCAGGCCCTAGTAGACTGCGGCACAAGTGTGACGACTGTTGTCAATCGCGAAGGAGCAGGGGGGCAGGGGAGCCAAGTGAGCTGGAATAGTCGGTATATTTCAGCCTTCAAGTACTAGCTCCAGGTGGCCAACCCCTGGCTGACAGCCGCGATCGACCTAAAAATGCGATCGCGTGATATCGCCCACCACACAGGATCGAGTTTTCTAAAACTCACGCTAGGGCTTTTGAGCAGGGTAGAATATGCGGCCAACCCCAGCGTCCAGCAGCCCGATTTCGTTTCGCTGGAGCCACCCTTTACAATAGAATCAATGTTGCGAATGTTGCGAGTTTATGACTGACTCCGATACAGCAACGTCAACCGAAAAACCGCCTCTTTGCGAAGGTGCCATTTAGATGTTCAGGGCGGCAAAGGCCCGACGGAGCAGCACTTCTGGCCGATAAACTGTCAAAAGCTAGCGTCTTTTACTCATAGATATTATTCATGGAAATCATTCATAAAAAATATAGAGAGAATGTCTGATAGAAATCATAGATAAAGACCAATTGATCATCGGATTAACTCTCTGCTTTACGCCTGGCCCGCTGGCCTTTTCGATTGACCTGGCGTTTGCCCCTAAACGTTCTTATTCTCTCTAGATCCATGCTCTACGCCTGTGTTTACGCCACCATTCTTTTAGGTTTCTTTGGCATTTTGCTAAAGGAAAATTTGGTGATGAAAATCATCGCAATGGACGTGATGAGCACCGGGGTGATCGCCCTGTTTGTGCTGGTGGCGGCTAAGGGTGGGGTGTATACGCCTATCCTGGCCCCCAGAACGGCGGGAAACTACGCTGACCCGGTGCCTCAGGCGGTGATCTTGACGGCGATCGTGATTGGCTTTTCGATTCAGGCGCTGATGCTGGTGGCGGTGATGAAGCTGGCCCGCGATAACCCCACGCTAGAAACCCGCGCCATCGAGCAGGAGTATCGGCCATGATGCTGTGGACCATGCTCTGGATCGCGCTGCCGTTTTTGGTGGGGTTTAGCATTTACCTGCTGCCCCAGAGCGATCGCCCCTGGGGGCGGGTCTTAGACCACCGCATGTTTGCGCTGGTCGTCACCCTGGTGTCGATGGCCTACGCTATGGTGCTGTTTGGCCAGCCCGCTCCCCTGAGCTGGCACCTGCTCGACAATTTTGGCGTCACGCTGGTAGCCGACAGCCTCAGCGCCTTTTTTATCCTCACCAATGCTCTGGTGACGGCGGCCGTCATTCTCTACTGCTGGCACAGCGGCAAAACCACCTTTTTCTACACCCAGGCGATCGTTCTCCACGGCAGCGTCAATGCGGCCTTTATCTGTGCCGATTTGATCAGCCTCTACGTGGCGCTAGAGGTGATCGGTATTGCCACATTTTTGCTGATTGCCTACCCGCGCAGCGATGGTCAAGGACCGGCCTCTAGAGGCCATCGCAGTCTGTGGGTAGCTCTGCGCTACCTATTTGTCAGCAATACCGCCATGCTGTTCTACCTGATGGGGGCCGCGCTGGTGTATCAAACCCGCCAGTCCTTTGCGTTTGAGGCCCTGGAGGGGGCTCCCATCGAGGCCCTGGCGCTGCTCCTGCTGGGCCTGCTGACCAAGGGCGGCATTTTTATCTCGGGGCTATGGCTGCCCCTCACCCACTCAGAGTCAGAAACCCCGGTTTCGGCCCTGATGTCGGGGGTGGTGGTAAAAGCGGGGGTGTTTCCGCTGGTGCGTCTGGCCCTCATGCTGGAGGACATCGACCCGATTGTGCGTGTTTTTGGGGCCGGTACCGCCCTGCTGGGGGTAGCCTACGCCATGTTCGAAAAAGACACCAAGCGCATGCTGGCCTTTCACACGGTATCGCAGATGGGGTTTGTGCTGGCGGCCCCCGAGGTGGGCGGCTTTTATGCCCTCACCCACGGCCTGGTCAAAGCGGCCCTGTTTTTGAGCGCAGGCGCGTTGCCCAGCCGCAGTTTTAAGACTCTCCACGAGCAACCCATTCCCACCCCAATCTGGATTGCCCTGGTAATTGCCAGCTTTTCGATTTCTGGCTTTCCCCTGCTGTCGGGCTTTGGGGCCAAGGTGCTAACCATGAAAAACCTGCTGCCCTGGCAGGTCATTGCCATGAATGTAGCCGCCCTGGGCACCGCCATTTCCTTTGCTAAATTTATTTTTTTGCCCCACGCTCCTGCGACAACCCAGGCGACCAAGCCCGGCTTTTGGCCTGCGGTGCTGCTGCTGCTGGCGGGGCTGGTGGTGGCCAATGTGGCCTACTACGACGCCTACAGCCTGGCCAATATCGTCAAGCCATTGGCTATTATTGCCCTGGGCTGGCTGGTTTACCGACTCATTATTCAGCGGCTGGTCGTGAAGCTGCCCCAGGTTTTAGAGGAGTTTGAACATTTGATTGGGGTGATGAGCGTAATGCTGATGGTTTTGTTTGGCATGGTGCTGGCATGACGGGATACTTAAACATAATTTTGCGGTTGACCATCTGGTTTTTGCTGACCGCCGATCTGAGCTGGGCCAACATTTTGATTGGGGTAGGCGTGGCCCTCCTGCTGCCCCGGGGGGCAACTAACCCGGGGCGGCTCAAAGATTGGCTACGCACTCTGTGGGAAGTCGTGGTGGCGATTCCCCAAGCCTATAAAGAAGCGTTTGAAATTATGATCTGGCCTCACAATCACGAAATTGTTACCGTTGATCGAGCTAAACCCCGCCGTACCCCCAGCCTGATTTTTCTGGATATTTTTCTGATTACGTTTACCCCCAAAACCATTGTGCAGCGCTACCGAGAGCAGGGCTGGTACGAGGTGCATGGAATTCAGCGGAGAGAATCACCATGACTCTGGTGTTAATTGCAATGATTGGAGCGCTGCTAATTCCGATGATTGAAGCGCTTCAGGATGAGGATATTTGGCAGCGCATGCTGGCCTTTGCCAGTATCGCCACTAAAACCTCCGTGATGATTTTGGTCATTGCTGTTTTGCAGGATGACTGGATGATCGGCGTAGTCGGCGTGCTAATTCTCAGCGTGGGCAATGCGGCGCTAATGCTGCTGGCCCACATTGTCAAGCGGGTTAACGATGTAATGGAGGGGTGATGATTAATATCCTTAGCTATATCTGCATTGGGCTGGGCCTGGTGTTTTGGTACTGGGGCACCTGGCCCCTGCTGGGCCGGCGATCGGTGCTCTACAAACTCCACGGGCTGTCGGTGGCCGACACCCTGGGTTCGATGGCGATCGTGGTGGGGCTGCTGCTGCGCATTCCCCAGGAGTGGCCGCTGCTGGTGCTGGCTTTAATTTCGCTGGCGGTGTGGAATACGGTGCTGGGCTACGTGCTGGCCTACTGCGTTGCGGGTGAAGACCGGCAGGTGGGCCATGGCGGATAGCCCGATGATGGCCAGCTATGTCTACGCCATTATGCTGCTGCTGCCGCTGTCGGCGGCGATGGTGGTTTTTCAGCAGAACCCCTACCAGGCGCTGGTGCTGCGGGGCATTTTGGGGGCGATCGCGGCCCTGGTCTATGCCATGCTGGGCGGAGCCGACGTGGCGCTGACCGAAGCCCTGGTGGGGACCATGCTGGCGATTACCCTCTACGTGGTGGCGGTGCGATCGTCCCTGGTGATGCGGCTGGGGGTGCTGGAGGGCGAGGGGGCGAAAAACAATCTGCAGTGGCAGCCCATGCTCGACTACCTGCGGGCCATGCTGAAGCGCTACCAGCTGCGGCTGGAGCTGGTGCCCTACGCCGATGAGCAGACGCTGCGCCAGGGACTGGCGGCCAAAGAGGTGCACGGCATCTGCCTGATGGACCGTCCTGGCCCCGCCGCTGAGGCGGTGGCCCCCCGCATTCTGGTGCGGGTGCGGCGGCTGGCAGACATTTTTGCGACCGAACTGCCGGGGGCGATCGCAGAGGCCAGGCTATATGGCGACGACGATCTCGGCCCCTTACCCGAGGCCCCCACCCTAACGGAGGAACAGTGATGATCTGGGTTTACCTGACGGCAGGGGTACTCTTTTTCTTCAAGATGCTGATTTTGCCCGACCCGGCGACGGCCAGCGCTGAACTGGCGGTGGTAGATGCGATCGCCGCCGATACCGGCATTCCCAACGCGGTATCGGGGATTATCTTTCGCAATCGCCTCTACGACACTCTGTTTGAAGTCGTAGTGTTTAGCCTTGCGGTTATGGGGGCCAAGTACCTGCTGGCTGACGAAACCCCTTCGGTTCCCTTCTACAGCTTTACCGACCAGCCGTCCATTGTGCTGGCCCGGCTTGGCGCTACCATCGCCGCTCTGGTGGGTATCGAACTGGCGATTCGGGGCCACCTCAGCCCCGGGGGCGGCTTTGCGGCCGGGGTAGCGGGCGGCACGGCGATCGGTCTAATCGCCATTACGGCCCCTTCGCCCGAGTGGATGCAGGCGATCTACGAGCGCTGGCGGGCCGCCGCCTGGGAAAAGGTTTCGGTGCTAATTTTCATTCTTCTGGCGGTGCTGACCCTGGTCGGCGTTGAGCTGCCCCCTGGCCAGTTTGGTACGCTGCTGAGCGGCGGCGTGATCCCGCTGCTGAATATGCTGGTGGCGCTCAAGGTGGCCCTGGGGTCCTGGGCGATCGCGCTATTGTTTATTCGCTACCGGGGGCTGCTGTAGAATCCCCTCTCTCAAAGCCGCACCGCTCTGGGGGCAGGCAGGGCGAAGCCTGGAGCCAGGATCAGCACCCGGCAGCCCGGTTTCGCTTCGCTGGAGCCACCCTCTACAATAGATAGAGAGAAGTACCAATTTTTACGAGTATCGCGAGTTCATGACTGACGCCGCCGCAACCGCCGCCGAGATTTCCGCCGACATCGCCGATGCGGTCGAGCAGCGGCGCAATTTTGCCATCATTTCCCACCCCGACGCCGGTAAAACGACGCTGACCGAAAAGCTGCTGCTCTACGGAGGCGCAATTCAGGAAGCCGGGGCGGTGAAGGCCAAGCGAGCCCAGCGCAGCGCCACCTCCGACTGGATGGAGCTGGAGCAGCAGCGGGGCATTTCGATTACCTCCACGGTGCTGCAATTTGCCTACGGCGGCTACACCATCAACCTGCTCGATACCCCCGGCCACCAGGACTTTAGCGAAGACACCTACCGCACCCTGGCCGCCGCCGACAACGCCGTCATGCTCGAAGACGCCGCCAAAGGTCTAGAACCTCAAACCCTGAAGCTGTTTGAGGTGTGCCGCATGCGCGCCCTGCCTATCTTCACCTTCTTCAACAAGATGGACCGTCCGGCGCGGGAACCCCTGGAGCTGCTGGATGAGATCGAGCAGCGGCTGGGGCTGCAAACCTACGCGGTCAACTGGCCGATTGGGATGGGCGATCGCTTCAAGGGCGTATTCGACCGTCGCCACCGCCAGATTCACCTGTTCGAGCGCAGCATCCACGGCAAGCGCGCCGCCAAAGACACCGTGATTGACCTGGGCGACCCGGCGATCGAAGACCTGCTCGACCAAGACCTCTACTACCAGTTCAAAGAAGAGCTGGAGGTGATTGAAGAGCTGGGGCCAGCGCTCGATTTAGAGGCCGTCCACGCCGGGCAGCAAACTCCGGTGTTTTTCGGCAGCGCCATGACCAACTTTGGCGTCCAGCTATTTCTTGATGCCTTTCTCGACTACGCCCTCAAGCCCTCGGCCCGCAGCAGCACCCTGGGCCAAATTCCCCCCACCAACGAAGACTTTTCGGGGTTTGTGTTTAAGCTCCAGGCGAATATGGACCCCAAGCACAGGGACCGCATCGCCTTTGTACGGGTGTGCTCCGGCAAGTTTGAGAAAGATATGGTGGTCAGCCACGCCCGCAGCGGCAAGTCGGTGCGCCTATCGCATCCCCAAAAGCTGTTCGGCCAGGGCCGCGAATCTCTCGAAGAAGCCTACCCCGGCGACGTGATTGGCCTGAATAACCCCGGCGTGTTCGCGATCGGCGACACCATCTACCAGGGCAAGCGGCTGGAGTACGACGGCATTCCCTGCTTTTCGCCCGAGATTTTTGCCTACCTGAAGAACCCCAACCCCTCCAAGTACAAACAGTTTCAAAAGGGGGTGTCTGAGCTGCGCGAAGAGGGGGCGGTGCAGATCATGTTTTCCGCCGACGAGTCGAAGCGCGACCCGATTCTCGCCGCTGTGGGCCAGCTCCAGCTAGAGGTGGTGCAGTACCGCATGCAGCACGAGTACAACGTCGAAACCCGCATTGAGCCATTGCCCTACTCCGTCGCTCGCTGGGTCGATGGCGGCTGGGAAGCGCTGGAAAAAGTCGGGCGACTGTTTAACACCGTCACTGTAAAAGACAGCTGGGATCGCCCGGTGCTGCTGTTCAAAAACGAGTGGAATTGTCAGCAGATTCAGTCTGACCATCCCGAACTCAAGCTCAGTGCGATCGCCCCCGTGGTCTCTGGCAAAGAACCGGAGTCGCTGTAGCGATCGCAAGGCACAAGAACGACGTACAGCGCCAAAATTGAGCATTGGCCGCGATTGCTCTTACCATGCCATTTTCATGCGTCCCGTAGGGTGCATTCGCGAAGCAATGCACCAGACCCGTACAGTGAGAAATCCGTTAAACGAGAGCGGTGCATTGCGGCGATCGGGAATGAGTCGGACATTTCTGGAAGGTGCTTTGGCCGCGAGTGCACCCTACTTTCTAACCCCAACCATGCAGACCGCCCTACAGCAGCGGTGTCACATCTTCGCCGCAGTCGTCAGCCAGGTACGACAGGGCGCGAAACCGCAGGCCCACCAGCTGATCGTATAGCGGGTTAATTTTGCACATGGGCGGAATGTGCATCAGCTTTTTCTTAAACAGCACCACATCGCGCTCAAAGGGGCACTGAGACGGAATCAGCTTGCACACAAAGCGGGCCAGGCGCGGGTCGTGCACCTCTAGCTGGTCGAGCCATTCGCGGGCGGGCTTGAGCGGGTCGAGCTTGCCGTTGGTGGGGGGACGCAGGCCAGCGGCAACGGCGGCATTCTCGGGCTTGAGGCTGTAGAGGGTCGATCGCACCGAGGCGAGCACCGTTTCTTGCAGATTTAGGGCCTCACACAGCGCCTGGAGCTGGGCGTCTTCTTCGACGGAATACACGCCGTCGGCCAGGGCCACCATCACCGCCATGCGCAGAAAGTTTTCGGCCATATGGGGGTCGTTCCCCAGCACCCGAGCCACCTCGGCGGGGGTAACGGGTTCAAAGTGCTCAAAATCCAGCTCTGGAGCCAGTTCGTCTTCGGTGATCTTGGCAATCAGCGCCTTTTCGTCTTCATCGAAGTTGCCGTCTGCCCAGGCCATGGTGAGCAGCCCCCGGAGCCAGACTTTAATCTGCTCGCGGGTATAGGGGGACTGGGTAACTACGGACATAGATCCTCCTCAGCGGATATCACGATATGGGCATCGCGATGCGGGGTTGTCAATCAAACGATGCCTCAATCAATGGGCTGTAACGCTTCAATCTTAACCTCGCTAGCCTGAGACTGCCCTGCCAGAGTCGCGGGATCGCGTGCTTTGGGCAGCGGCTCCGACAGGGCAATGGCCCGTGGGGAGCAGCGGGCATTACTCCACCCCTGAGTTGCCTCAATACATTTGCAAAATAAATGCTAATGGATTTTAGGTATATAAATTCCTAATCATTTGGTTTTGAAATCGGCATTTTACAAACAAGCTGATTGCGTTCAACATTGACTGAAATACATTCAAGTCTCAATGAGGATAGATATATTCGATGGTTTCCCTGGCCACTTTAGAACTAGCCTCTGCCCCAGCCCACCGCCTTACCCTACAAACGGCGGCGATCGCCCCCGACTCCACCGCCATCCGCTGCCTGGACTGGGATCGCGATCGCTTCGACATTGAGTTTGAGCTGCAAAACGGCACCACCTACAACTCGTTTCTAATTCGGGGCGAGAAGACGGCGCTGATCGATACCTCCCACGGCAAGTTCAAAGATCTGTACCTGGCGGAGCTTCAGGCGTTGGTGAATCCAGCCGAGATTGACTATTTGATTGTCAACCACACCGAGCCCGACCACAGCGGCCTGATTGGCAACCTGCTGGCCCTGGCCCCCCAGATCACGGTGGTGGCCTCTAAGGTGGCGATTCAGTTTTTGCAGAACCAGCTTCACCGCCCCTTTGGGTTCCAGATGGTGAAAAGCGGCGATCGCCTGGATTTGGGCAACGGCCACGAGCTGACGTTTATTTCGGCCCCCAACCTGCACTGGCCCGACACCATGCTCACCTACGACGGCAGCACCGGGGTGCTCTACACCTGCGATGTGTTTGGCCTGCACTACTGCGACGACAGCCTCTACGATGAAATGCCCACGCTGCTGGAGGCCGATTTTCAGCTGTACTACGACTGTCTAATGGGGCCGAATGCCCGCTCGGTGCTGGCGGCGCTGAAGCGGATAGAGCCCTTCGCCATTGGCCAGATTGCCACCGGCCACGGCCCGCTGCTGCGCCACCACATCGCTGACTGGACAGGGCGCTACCGCACCTGGAGTGAGGCCCAGGCCCAGGCCGAACCCTTTGTGGCGATCTTTTACGCTGGAGAATACGGGCACAGCGATCGCATTGTCCACGCCCTCGGCCAGGGGTTGCTCAAAACCGCCACCGCCGTAGAGCTAGTAGATTTGCTCGATACCGATATCCCCGCCGTGCGGGAGCTGGTGTCCACCGCCGCTGGCCTGGTTTTGGGTATGCCGCCCCAGACCGCCCCCGGTTTAGAGCCAATACTCAGCACCATTCTCGCCGCCGCCCACCCCAAACAGGCGATCGGGCTGTTTGAAACCGGCGGCGGCCAGGATGAGCCAATCTTTCCCCTGCGCAATCGATTTCAGGAGCTGGGCCTGGAATCGGCTTTTGAGCCAATTTTGATCAAAGCAACTCCCACCGAGGCCACCGACAAACTCTGCGAAGAAGCAGGCACCGACCTGGGCCAGTGGGTCAACCGGGACCGCACCCAAAAGCAGGGTCAGTCCCACAACTCGGGTCTGGATCAGGCGCTGGGGCGACTCAGCACCGGACTCTATATATTGACCGCGCGCAAGGGCGACGTCACCAGCGCCATGCTGGCCTCCTGGGTGATTCAGGCCAGCACTGAACCTCCCGGTATCGCGATCGCGGTCGCCAAAGATCGCGCCATTGAATCGCTGCTGCACTGGGGAGACACCTTTGTGCTCAACGTGCTGGAAGAGGGCAACTACCAGCGGCTGATGAAGCACTTTCTCAAGCGCTTTCCCCCAGGGGGCGATCGCTTTGAGGGCGTGGCCACCTACGCCGCCACCAACGGCTCCCCCATTTTGGCCGAAGCCCTGGCCTACCTGGAATGCACCGTCAACCACCGCATGGAAGCCGCCGACCACTGGATGATTTACTGCACCGCCAAGACCGGACGGGTAGCGAAACCCAATGGGCTGACGGCAGTGCACCACCGGAAGGCGAGTAACCACTATTGATTTTGGAATGGCGAAATCCCCCAATAGTGCATTACGGCTAAGGCCCAAATTAACGGCAATCCGCAGAGCTATCTAGCGAAATTCCCCAATGGTGCATTACGGCCAAGGCCTAAATTAAGGGCAATCCGCAGAGCTATCCACGGCCTAATGCACCCTACGGCCTGCTCCTCCCCATCTCCCCCATCTCCCCCATCCCCCCTCATCTCCCCCCATCCCCCCTCATCTCCCCCACCCCCCCTCTCCCCCCTCACCCCCTATCCCCTCACCCCCTATGCAAACTCTCCCTACATCCTCCCGCTGGGCCACCTGGCTAAACGGCACTTATGTGGTTCGTCTGCTGGAATTGGTGCAAGACCTGATTGTGATTTCCCTCTGTATCGGGCTGTTTAGCTTCATGGTGATGCAGCTGCGGGAAATGTTTTTGTCGCTGCTGCCGCCGCTCAACTTTCCCGAGGTGACCTCTGACATTCTCTTTTTGCTGATTTTGGTCGAGCTGTTTCGGCTGCTGATTATCTACCTGCAAGAGCATCGAGTCTCGATTGGGGTGGCGGTCGAGGTATCAATTGTGTCGGTGCTGCGAGAAATTATTGTGCGCGGCGTGCTCGATACCCCCTGGACCCAGGTGCTGGCGAGCTGTGCGTTCTTGATGGTGCTGGGCGGACTGCTGGTGGTGCGGGTCTGGATTCCGCCCACCTTCGATGGCGTTGACCCCGAACAGGAGGTTTCCCGTCGCCATCGCATTCGCTTTGCCCAAGACCTGGCCGAACGGGCTGCGGTGAAGCCGCCTCTCGATTGATCACGTCCCACACTGAATCCGCCTTGGTTGCCCTAGTTGGACCGTGCAAACGCCATAAAACCTCTGGCTTGGCTTCGCCTGTGCCCCTACGCCAGCCGCCTGTTTGAAATTGGGGTTAGGCGACTCAAATTTGGCATCACCCATCAATCCGAAATCCCCAATCCAAAATCCCCAATCCAAAATCCCCAATCCAAAATTGACCCCGCTCACCCTACCCACGCTTTTCCCATGACCTTGACTACCCCCTCAGCCCCTCTCCCCACCACTGTCCATCCCCGCGATGTGCAGGTCGCCGCCATTGGGCCTCAGTCGCAGGTGCTGCGATCGCGCACCTGGGACCGCCTCAAGTTTGAGGTGGAATATAGCCGCCAGCGGGGCACCACCGCCAATGCCTACCTGATTCGGGCCGATAAAACGGCGCTGATCGACCCCCCCGGCGAATCGTTTACCGACCTCTTTTTGACGGAACTACAGCGCCAGGTGAATCTGGCGCAGATCGACTACATCGTCACCAGCCACGTCAACGCCAACCGACTGGCGACCCTGACCCGGCTGCTGGATTTGGCCCCTCAGGCCCAGATTGTCTGTTCGCGGGCGGCGGTCAACACCCTGAAGCTGGCCCTGGGCGATCGCGCCCACCGCCTTTACCCGGTGCGCTCTGGGGAAAGCCTGGATCTGGGCCAGGGCCACGTGCTGGATTTTGTGGGAGTGCCCACGCCCCGCTGGCCCGATGGGCTGTGCACCTACGACCCGGCCAGCCAGATTCTCTACAGCGACAAGCTGTTTGGCGCCCACCGCTGTGACGATGCCCTGTGGGACGAGCAGTGGCGGCAGCTGGAGGGCGATCGCCGCTACTATTTCGACTGCCTGCACAGCCCCCAGGCCAAACAGGTGGAAACCGCCCTGGACCTGATTGAGCCCCTGCCGATTAAAACCCTGGCTCCGGGCCATGGTCCCCTGGTGCGCTACAGCCTCAGCCGCCTGGTGCAAGACTATCGCCAGTGGTGCCAGCACCAGGCCCAGCAGCCGCTGCGGGTGGCGCTGCTCTACGCCTCGGCCTACGGCAACACGGCTCGGCTTGCCGATGCGATCGCCCAGGCTCTCCACGCGGCCCAGGTTGCCGTGGAGGCGATCAACTGCGAACAGGCTGACCCCAACCGCCTGGTGGATACCCTCAACCAGTGTGACGGCTTTATTTTGGGCTCGCCCACCCTGGGCGGCCATGCCCCGGTGCAAGTGCAAACCGCCCTGGGCCTGATTTTGGCCAGTGTGCCCAAAACGAAGCTGGTGGGCGTGTTTGGCTCCTACGGCTGGAGCGGCGAGGCGATCGACCAGCTGGAGCGCAAGCTCAAGGATGCCAGCTATCCCTTTGGCTTTGAGCCGCTGCGGGTGCGCTTTAGCCCCGACGGAGCGGCCCTGGAAGCCTGTGCGGCGGCGGCCACCCAGTTTGCCCAGCGCCTGCGCAAGCGCCAGAAGCGGCAGGGGGTAAGACCGGCGATCGCCGCTGCCCAAGGCGATCGCACCGCCCAGGCCCTGGGCCAAATTATCGGCTCTCTCTGCGTTGTCACCACGCAGCAGCAGGGCCGTCACGCGGGGCTGCTCACCGCCGGGGTGGCCCAGGCCAGCTTTAGCCCCCCCGGCCTGATGCTGACCCTGCCGCAGGAGGCCCCTGAAACCAGCCAGTTTCGCCCCGGCAGCGGCTTTGTGCTGAACATTCTCAAGGAGGGCCGGGCCGTGCGCCGCCATTTTTCGACCCAGGGGTACTCTACCGACGCCTTCGACCAACTGCCCTTTGGACTGGCCGCCAACGACTGCGCCATTCTCATCGACGCCCTGGCCTACCTAGAGTGCACCGTGGTTGAGCAGTCCCCAGCAGGCGACCAGGTGCTGATCTATGCCACAGTGCAGCGGGGCGAGTTGATAGCCGCCGACGGTATGCCCGCCATCAATCACCAGACAGCGGCCCAGCGGCCTTAGCCGCCCCGTTCCCCTACCCCGAGGTTGCCATGCCTAAACTTCACCACACCACCCAGGAAGGCTGGGCGATTCATGTCTACGATCGCGATCGCCGCCTGCTTTGCACCGTCGAACCCTCCCACGGCTGGATGTTTGTCGCTGGGCTTGCCCTGGGCCTCATGCTGGCGATCGTCGGCTACAACTTGCCCCAAACACCAACCACAGCAGCGCCGCCGCGCCCCAATTCAGACATGGTGGCGCCGCTGCAAATCGATTGACCCGGCTCAGGTCGCCCCACTGGGACGACCCACGGTGCCTTTGCCGCCCCGGCCACAGCGGCAAAGGCTTGATACTGCTACGCCCTGGCAGCCGTGAACCATTCCCCCCGGCCTTCTCCACCCGTCTTTGCCCGGCCGTAAATGGTAAGAAAACCTGATGATAGATAACAAAAGACTATATGTAAAACCCATTGCTATTTGCCGAAATTATCATTAGGCTAAAAACAGTTCCACTACAGCACAGGAAACCATCCACCATGAGTTTGACCACTGCCCTATCGACCCCCAAGACCGCTCTCCAACCCACCCTGATCTCTCGGTTGCAGGTGGCCCTAGAGCATGCCCGCCGCCTGACCACCCTATACGGCACCAAAACTATAGACGTTGCGATCGCCTGGGAAACCGTCGAAGAACTCTCGACTGCCCATTGCCGTCAGGCGGTTCAGCCTTCGGCCTTCGATCGCTACTGTGATGCCCACCCCGACGCTCCGGAGTGCCGCATCTACGAAGACTGACGACGGTCTTCGGCCCACGCGTTGCGCCTCACACCCTCTCACACAGCACAGGCGGGAACTCCGGTTCCCGCTTTTTTTTGGGCACAAAAAGCTGCATTCATAAAGAAAAACTTATGACTTAGATTTGGCATTGCTTTATCAGCGCGCCCAACACCGGGTAAATCAGGATAGATTCCAGGATAGACTTATTTGCATCGAGATTGAAGTCTGGATAGATTCATGTCTATGCGTGTTCGCCGTCTTGACCCCTAAACCCTGATAGAGGAGGAATTAAACGTGGATTTCTTGTCCGAGTTCTTGACAAAATTTGGGGCGCAGCTGCAGTCCCCGACGCTCGGCTTTCTGATTGGCGGTATCGTCATTGCCGCCCTCGGTAGCGAGCTAGCCATTCCCGATGCGATCTATAAGTTCATCGTCTTCATGCTGCTGATCAAGGTTGGCCTGAGCGGCGGCATTGCGATTCGCAACGCCAATCTGGCAGAGATGCTGCTGCCCGCGCTGTTCGCCGTGGTAACAGGGATTCTAATTGTCTTCATCGCGAGCTACACGTTGGCCAAGCTGCGGGGTATCAGAACCGTCGATGCCCTGGCGACCGGAGGCCTGTTCGGAGCCGTGAGTGGCTCTACCCTCGCCGCTGGCATCACGGTACTGGAAGGGCAAGGCGTTCAATACGAGGCCTGGGCCGGCGCCCTCTATCCCTTTATGGACATCCCCGCGCTCGTAACAGCGATTGTCCTGGCCAGTATCTATAGCAACAAGCAGAAGCGCGAAAAGTATCGCAAAAATGAGGAGTATCTGAGCAAAGAAGCGTATCACGGTGAGCAGGGCGGGGGTGTCGCTGTCCTCAGCAAGCCAAGCGGTTCTGAAAGCGATAAGGTCAAAATCTGGCCTATTGTGAAAGAAAGTCTTCAGGGGTCTGCCCTATCGGCGCTGCTGCTCGGTCTCGCCCTGGGCATTTTAACTCGGCCTGAAAGTGTCTTTGAAAGCTTCTACGAGCCCCTCTTCCGTGGTCTGCTTTCAATTCTGATGCTGGTCATGGGCATGGAGGCCTGGGCGCGTCTCAACGAGCTGCGCCAGGTGGCCCAGTGGTACGCCCTGTACGCCTTTGTCGCGCCATTTCTGCACGGGTTTATCGCCTTCGGCCTCGGCATGATTGCCCACTACGCCACCGGATTTAGCCCTGGTGGCGTCGCGCTCCTGGCCATCATTGCCGCCTCTAGTTCAGACATCTCCGGGCCGCCCACGCTGCGAGCGGGCATCCCGTCGGCCAACCCGTCGGCCTACATCGGCGCGTCCACAGCTGTCGGCACGCCGGTTGCGATCGCACTGTGCATACCACTCTTTGTCGGTCTGGCCGAGGCGATGACGGGGGGCTAAACCCAGACGACGCGGGTCTGACCGCGCTTCCGTGGCCCAGTAACCCAGTGGTTCAAATTCAACGAATATACACGTAAGGAGACAACCTACATGGCCAAGCAAGCCAACAAGCTCGTTATCATCACAGAGAAATTGCTGCTGAAAAAAATTGCCCAGATCATCGATGAAGCCGGGGCGACTGGATATACGGTGCTGGAGACTGGCGGTAAAGGCAGTCGCAATGTCCGTTCGTCAGGACAACCCACCGTCTCCGACACCGAGTCGAATATAAAGTTCGAGGTGCTCACCGAAAATCGGGATATGGCCGAGAAGATTGCGGATCAGGTCGCACTGAAGTTTTTCAACGATTATGCGGGCATCGCCTATATCTGTAGCGCCGAGGTGCTGTACGGCCACAGTTTCTGTGGGCCAGAGGGCTGTTAAATCGAGATCGCGCAGACTTTACCAAAGCCGGGGCACAGCCCCGGTTTTTTGTGGCATGTTTCGGGCCTGCAAAACGCAAGCCTCTGCAAAGAAGACCTTGGCCTAGAGCCTATAGGCCGCGCAGAGTTGGGCTAAACAGTCGTTTTATTGGCCCATAGACAAGCAGGTCGAACGAGACCGTTAGTTAATACCCCTGTCAAGAACCCATCGGCAGAACCGGAAGGACTGGCAGAGATTGAAATTACTGACCCGATGCATCCGCTCTTTGGGCGACGGTTTACGCTGCTGTCCGTCTCCACTGCACCCAGAGCGATCGGGTATGCATCGGTGATCTACCAAGACCATATGCAATTGCGAATACCGCTGTCGGCAACCCATCTCGCCGCGCGGCGCGAATCCCTGGGAACTAAGCTCACGCTAGAGAGCGTGACCGAATTGGTCACGGTTGTTCACCAGGGTGACGCCGATGTCGATTTCTCCTCATCAGGTCTGGAGCCGCCTATCTCCAGCCCTGCAGGCCACCATCATCACAGACCTCATGACCATTTTTGAGGACATTATCCATGACCACCTCCGAGCTAGTGACGTCTT
This sequence comes from Nodosilinea nodulosa PCC 7104, assembly GCF_000309385.1. GTDB lineage: Bacteria > Cyanobacteriota > Cyanobacteriia > Phormidesmidales > Phormidesmidaceae > Nodosilinea > Nodosilinea nodulosa. The sequence goes on along the minus strand of NZ_JH976537.1, from coordinate 5,045,826 downwards.
ATCACCTGAAGCTGAAGGCCCTCATCTACATCCGCCAATCCAGTCCCCATCAAATCTTGAGCAATCAAGAAAGTCTGAAGCTCCAATATGCCCTACGACAAAGAGCCGTTGATCTAGGCTGGGCTGATACCCAAATCGAAATTATCGATAGTGACTTGGGCATGACGGCTGCGACCGCTGAGCATCGTGCTGGCTTTAAGGAATTGATTGCTCAAGTCACCTTAGGGCAGGTGGGCATTATCCTCTCCTACGACGTGACTCGCTTATCGCGCAACTGCTCCGATTGGTATCCGCTGTTGGATTTATGTGGATACCGCAACTGTTTGATTGCCGACCGCGACGGCGTGTATGACCCTGGCAGCGCCAACGGACGGTTGTTACTGGGATTGAAAGGGCAAATTTCAGAACTCGAGTTGCACACGATTCGCTCTCGGCTGCGGGCTGGAATCCTCAACAAAGCCCAGCGAGGGGAGTTAGCCTTGCGGTTACCCGTCGGGCTAGTGCGCGATGAGCAGGGTGTGGTTCATAAACACCCCAACCAGGAAATCCAAGACCGGATTACGCTAGTATTTGACACCTTTCTCAAGGTGAAGGCCGCCAGCCAGGTGGTCTGCACCTTCAGGGCCCAAGGCTTGTGCCTTCCCCGCCAAAATCGCTTTGGTGACATTACTTGGCGTGATCCGAGTATTGCGGCCATTCTCTCCATGCTCAAAAATCCGGCCTATGCCGGGGCCTTTGTCTATGGTCGAAGTCGAACCGTCCGGGACGGCCCGGCCTCTTCTCAAGCCAAACAAAAACAATTACCCCAACCGGAGTGGAGGATTCGGGTGAACGACAAATATCCCGCCTACGTTAGCTGGGAGGTCTACGAGCAGATTCAAGCTCAGCTAAAAGAGAACTATGCGGAGTATGACCGCAACAAAAGCCGGGGCATTCCCAGGCCGGGTGCCGCGTTGTTGCATGGGTTAGTATATTGCGGAGAATGTGGTCATAAACTGGTCGTCCAATACAAGACCGGCACTCGATATATCTGCAATTATCTGCGACAACAATATCGGGTGCTGGTGTGCCAATACATTCCGGCAGATCCGATTGACCACTATGTGGTGGAAGCCTTTTTGGCCGCCCTTTCGCCTCTGGAACTCGATGCTTACTCAGCCGCCCTTGAGACCCAAAAAAAGGCCTCAGATAGCCTCGAACACGGTCACCAGCAGCAGTTAAAACGGCTGCGCTATCAAGTGGCGCTAGCCGAGCGTCAGTATAACCAAGTCGACCCCGACAATCGCCTGGTGGCCGCAGAATTGGAAAGACGGTGGGAAGGCGCATTGCATGATCTGCAACAAGCCGAAGACAAGTATGACAAACGCCAAGTTCTACAACCCGAGCGCAGCCTTCCTCCTGCTTTGAAAACTGCCTTTCTCGATATTGGGAAAAAGCTCCCTGGCCTTTGGCAAGGCGACGTCTTGAGCCGCGTGCAAAAGAAAGCTCTGCTGCGGTGCCTGATTGATAAAGTCGTGATTCATCGGCTTGCCCGAGACCAGGTGCGCACCCGAATCATTTGGAAAGGGGGAGAGACCACAACGGCAGATCTCCCGGTTCCTGTTGGGGCACTCTCGGATCTCAGTAATGCTCAGGAGCTAGATGGCCGGGTTGTCACTCTCAGCCAACAGGGTTTGGATGACGAAACCATAGCGGAACAGTTGACTCAAGAAGAATGTCACTGACGTAAGCCCTATCAAGCTACCAGCTTAGCTTTCAGGACTGAGCGGGGTTCCTGCATTCTCGGGAACGGTTTGGGACGACGTTTGACGACTCGGGGTTCTGAACGGTTGGGGCGAAAGGGAACAATCAGCTCTTGCACAGCGCTTAACAAGGCCTGGTAGCCTCGCTGTTGCTGGGATGGAGCGAGATGGAGAAACTCGGGTCGGAAGTGATTAAATTGTTGCCGAGTGCCCTGAAGGGAGAGCCGTAACGCGTCGACCTCAGAGTCGGCAGTCGCCTCCCACATGAGGGTTCGCAGCAGATTGTAGGTCAACAGATGAACCCAAATGCTTTTGGTCACCATAGCGGGCGTTTTGGCGGCAATCATCTCCATAGCTAAGGTGGTCTTGAGATGCCTGAGATTGACTTCGGTGGCCTGCCAGCGGAGGTGATAGAGTTCGGCCAATTTAGCTTTGCGATACCGCTTGGCGTCCATCAGGGTGGTCACCACTACGATGTTGGTCGGTCGAAACCCAGGCGTCTGAATGGAGAGAAAGACTTCGCGTACCTCAATCGACTCGGGTAAGGCTTCAAACTCCTCAGGCGAGAGGGCGTCGGGGCATTGCTTGGGGCGTTGCCACCGGACAATGTGGTCGCCAATCCCAAGCTTTTTGCCACGCCTGAAATCGCAGCGGCGCTGATGGTGCTTGCGAAAAACGGCATCGGCTCCCGTCAGCGCGACCCAGGCCAGATCCACATAGGTGCCATAGGCCGAATCGGCCACCACCACATCCTCTGGGCGCAGGGTCTGGTAAAGTTGGCGGGCTAAGCGCCACTCACTCACCCGAAAAGGAGCCATCGCTACCTCCAAGACCGCTCCCGTAGTCACGCAAAACCACACCTGAAGCTTCAACAGCGGAAAGCCACAGCCCGTCTTCTGATTGCTGTGTTGGGGATACGCCGCTTGATTGGCCTTGGTATCACTCATCAAGACCGTCGTGGCATCAAAGGCCTTGACTCGGCGACCACACCACCGTTGTTCCGGGGATACTTTCCGTTGTAACGCCCTCGTCACTCGCTTTAGTAGGGGTGGGAAAATGGACTCGCTCAGGCGCTTACGCGCTTTACTGTACCCCCCGGTATCGGCTGACGGCGGCTCTAAGCCCGCCAGGCTCATCCAGGCCACCACCCGCTTGACCGCATGGCTGAGACTGCCATCGACATCAAGAACTTGGGAGATCCAACTCCACAGCACTACCATTGGGGTGTAGAGCACTTGGCGATAGGCGATGCCTTGTTCGTCCACTACAGCCTGGACTTCGGCTTCCGGTAGAACCTTGGCAAAGGGTAGACCGATACTGTTTTGGTATTTCTCCTTGAGGACATCCGCACGATTCGGCATCATAGAGACATGGTTTTGGGCTTCGACGCTTCGATCTTTACAGATCAAGCGCTTGAAGCCTTTTCTGCTCTCTTATGTCAGTGCCATTCGACTCAAGAAGGATTTCGCTCTCCTCTGGCCCCAACTTTATTGATGAGTACGGTCAGAACGATCCGCCTCAGACACCGCATCTTCAGGAAACGTAGTCAGTCTCATCCCCGTCAGGTGCCCGGCTACCTGACGATTCCTCAGATTGCGGCCAGTCTTAGAATCTCACCCCATTGGATTTACCATCGTATTAATACTGGCCAAATTGCTGTCACGCGCGATGCAGAGACGAAGCTATATTTGTTTCCGGATGCACCTGACACGCTGACTCAATTTCAGGATCTGTTATCTGAAAAGCTCGAGAAGCTACGTTTTTGAACGGAGTATCAAGATGTCCAATAGAAGCACTTGGCGATATCCGCATCCAGCACGTATTTGGCTTTCTGCTGGGTCGCCTGTTGAATCGCCCTGAGGGCGTCTTGTGCTGAGCGACCGGGTCTGAAACCGTAGGAGTGAGGCTCAAATTTGGCCTCCCACTGGGGTTCCAGTGCTAGTTTGACCAGGGCCTGGCGGGCTCGTTCGGTCATAGTCGGAATCCCGAGGGGCCGTTTTTCCGTTTTCCCTGGCTTGGGAATCAGCACCCGTCGAACCGGGGCTGATTTGTCGCTCAAGGAGAGGTTTTGGGCCAGTTGCAAGCGTTGAGCTGGGGTGAGGGATTTGACGCCATCAATCCCGGCTGTCTGCTTGCCCCGGTTGTCCTGGGTGACCTTACGCACCGCCAGGCAGCGAGCTGCCCATGACCGCATCAGGGTCTTTTGCAGTTTGTGAACGGTTTTCACATCACCATTCTGTTCAGCTCGGTAAATCCTCGTTTGCAGCTTGAACACCTTCGCCTCTAGCTGTCGCCAGGGGAGGGTCTTCCATTCCACTGTGGGCACGTTGGCCCCAGTCTTAGACGTTTGGACTGTGACTTGATTCATTACCATCAGTTCATCGTGTATCTGTTGGCCTATCCTGGGCATTACCCCAGGCCTTTGCTTTTGATACAATCCCGCCCGCTGAGGGCTTGTAGCGTGGCTGCCGACTCTGGGGTGAACCAGAGAGCGCCTCAGCGGGTTATTCCGTTCCGAATGACCATTGTTTGAATCCTTAGGGCGATGCTCTCCACCGGGTTAATGGGAAGTGCAGACTGGTCGAGACTGGAATCGCCAGTTCCCGTTTGCCTTGCCGTTTTGGCCTGGGCTGCTAACCGTCGTAGCCCACTTGACGTAACGATGGTTCTGACGCATCTTCGCTTTCGCTACCCATAGATTCTTTGCTAGACAGATTGCCGAGTACGGTTCTCGGAAGGGCTGCCGTTCATCCCCGCTTCACCCGCTTGAGAGCCAGTCGCACGAGTGGGGGAAGTGCTGTCACCGTTGCACCCACGGGGTAGGACTTACACCTACATGGCCATTCAGTTGTCAAGGTCTAAAGACCTTGCGCCTAATCCCCTGAAACTCAGGTGAGTTCCAGTTTCTAGGCAACGGCTCGCACCCAATCGTCATCATTCCTCACTGAGTTGATCACCCGGATTAAGGAGACGCCGATGTAGAGCACAAACAGCGCCCGCAGCACAGCAAAGACGATCGGAATAGCCGTCGCTGCATCCGGAAACTGAGTGGTGAAGAACTGCTCTGCCGCCTGAAAGAACAGCGCCTGGCTGGGCGTTGCTGCACTGAGCCAAACCCCACCGCCGAAGGCTATGGAGAGCACCGGCAGGGATTGAGCGCTCAGCCCCACCCGCTTGAACAGTTTTTGGACCGCCGGATTGCTGCGCAGCAGGGCTTTCACGGTCATGCTAGCCAGGCCAAACAGGCTTACCCCCAGCATGAAGGCGGGTTGGTGCAAAATCAGCTCCAGACTGAGAACACTGCCCGAAAGCAGCCAGGGGGTCAACTTCTTGAGCCGTTGCCGGAAGGCCACCGAAACGAGCGTCGATAGATTCCAGCGCTGTTTCAAAGCCGGTGGCGTATCGGTAGCGTGAGCATTCAAAGGCAGCGAATAGGCCAACGGAATCTCGCCAATTTTGTCGTTTGTATAGTCAGGATTTAGGGCGATAAATGGTGAAGTCATGGAAGTTCTCTCATTGAGTGGAAGGAATAACCCATCAGGGTTTGAACCTGATTTACTCAAGAGACTAAAGCTCCGTTATGACTCATCCGTGGAAACGATCAGCCAATTCTGTGACACCCAAACCGGCCTAATTATTGCGAATTGTAAAAGTTTAGGCTCCGAATATTCACGGGATCAAAAGAATAAGTGAGGATCCAATTAGACGCTATGCCCTGAGCGATGGCCATCGCCCCAGAGAGCTCCTGTGCTATGCCATCTCATCGCCTCAGCGGCAGCGCCTGATCTCAGTTTCGCTTCAACACTACTCTTCACACCAACCTTCAATACCCATGCAAATTCTCGTCATTGAGGATGAAGTCAATGTGGCTTCAATGATTCGGACGTGCGTAGAATCTGATGGTTATATCTGCCACGTCACCCACGATGGTCCCCAAGGACTGTTAGCCTTTCAAACCTATCAACCCGATGTCGTTTTACTCGATTTACGAATGCCGGGAATGGACGGGTTAGAAGTCTGCACCCGCATTCGCCAGTCTAAAGCCGCTAAAGATCCCTATATTTTGATGCTGACCGCAAAAGCCGATGAAATGGACCGAATTATCGGTTTTTCAACCGGTGTTGATGATTATCTGGCCAAGCCATTCAGTCCCCGTGAACTGCTGGTGCGTATCCGCGCCTTGCTGCGTCGCGAGATGCGGCAGCAGGCATCCGAATGCGATCCCATTGAGACGCCCCACTTCCTCATCGACACCGCTAAGCGCGAGGTCTGGGCCAAGTGGGAACCTGAGCAGCCTCAGTCAGTCACCTTGAGCGCTGTGGAATTTGATTTGCTGGTAACGCTCGCCAAAAGCACGGGTCGGGTCTGGAGCCGCACTCAACTGCTCGATCAGGTGTGGGGCATCGATTACCTCGGGGACGAGCGTACCGTCGATTCCTACATCAAGCGGATCCGCAAAAAGCTCAGCCTGGAAGTCAAGCGGCCCCAGTTCATCCGCACCGTGTCTGGGGTGGGCTACAGCTTCAATGACAGCCATGACCCACAGTAAGCCTGGCGTCCGCAGGCCATCGCTGAACCTGCGGATGCGGCTGTTGCTATCCCATATTCTGGTCGGGGCGCTCAGTGTGGGCCTGATTACAGCGATTTCTCACTTCTACAAATCCTTCGCCTTCACCCGCGAGGTTTACCATCTTCAACAAGGCATTGATCTGGAAAAAGGCATTCGCGAACGGGAGGCCTTCTCAAACCAAGATATTCTCACTCGATTTCACCGGGTCAACAATCAAGGCACCCTATTCTCTGTAGTGATTACAGTCCTCGCTTTAACGGCTTGGGGCTGTACAGTTGGCCAATTGGTTGTTTGCCCCCTCGGCAAAATTGAATGGGCCGTTCGCCAAGCGGCGGCTGGAGACTTAGCCACAAGGGTTCCCGCTAGCCATATTCCCGAAATTCATCGGCTCAGCCTGGGCATCAACAGCCTGATCGCTAGCCTTCAAGGGGTTGAAGAACGCCGACAGGAACTGATGGCGGATCTCGTCCATGAACTCCGCACCCCGATGACCGTCATTTACGGCTACGTGGAGATGTTCGAGGATGGCTTAGCGGTGTCGCCTGACATCACTCAGCCAATGCTGACCGAGATGGAGCGACTGGAACGCTTAATTCAGGACATGCTGGAACTCTCTAAAGTCGAGGCCGGACATCTTCCCCTTTACCTGGAAAGCTTTCAGCCCTTACCGGTGCTGCGTGACGTTCTCCAAATGCTCAGTGAGCAGGCCGTATTGGCCCAATGTCAGCTTCAACTGGATTGCTCGGATAACCTGCCCGAGGTCTTTGCCGACCGCGATCGCGTCAAGCAAATCTTGATCAATCTAGTCAGTAATGCGATCGCTCATGCCGCATCGGGCGCTGTCACCGTTCACCTTTGGACTCAGGCCAATGAGTTTTGGGTAGCTGTTAGCGACACCGGGGAGGGCATTGCCCCTGAAAACCTGCCTCGGGTGTTTGAACGGTTCTGGCGGGGCGACAGATCCCGCAACGTCAATGCGGGCAGCAGTGGCATCGGCTTGGCCATCACCCAGCGGCTGGTGGAGTTACAGGGAGGGCATATCGAGGTCGAGAGCGAATTGGGCATCGGAACTACATTCCGGTTCTGGCTCCCGATCTCAACCCCAGAACGGCCTCAAGACGCCACCTTGCCCCAGTGCGTCAGCGGGTAATAGCACCAGAGCGCATGACCGATGATGTCCTCAGCCGGGACAAAACCCCAGTAGTGGGAGTCATAGCTATGGTTCCGGTTGTCGCCCAGAACAAAGTACTTCCCCTCCGGCACCGTGATCGGCCCGATTCCATAATTTGGAGATGCCACCAGGTAGGATTCTTTGGAGGCTTTACCATTGACAAAGACTTTCCCAGCCTTGACCTCGACCACATCCCCTGGCAAGCCGATAATGCGCTTGATCAGGTCATCGTGGAGGTTCTGCGCCAGCAATTCTGGAGGTGCTTTGAAGACCACCACATCCCCGCGCTGGGGGGGATGAACGTGGTAGCTCAGTTTTTCGACGATGAGATGATCTCCCACCGACAATGTCGGCACCATGGAATCAGAGGGGATAAAGCGGGTCTCCGCCACAAACGTCCGGAGCCCCAGCGCCAGTAAAACGGCGACACTCAGGGTTCGAGTTGCCGTCAGCCAGCTAGAGGAAACGTTAAACGTATGGGTCTGAATCATGATGCCCACTGGATAGGGTTGTTTTCGCCCAGATATTTTTGTGCTGCCCTTGAGCAAAGGCTTGGGCCTGTTGAAGGGCTGCTGCGGCTGCTCTCGGCATCTGTCCAAGCGTGGCTGAGTCGAGTTTAGCCACGCCATCTGATAGCACAATGTCTTGGATATAGGTGCCCGTAGGGAGTTGCACGAGCGCGATCGGCAGTGCTGCTGCTGGATCAGAATCGAGTAATGTGACCTTGACTTGATTTCGCGAAGCCTCCAGCAACATCGAGAGAATCCCGGTCGCTTCACGTTGCCAACGCTCATCAGACTCCGCCAGTCCGACGAGTCGAAATTGAACCGGCGGTTGCCCCGGTTGGTGGGCTGTTAACAAAAAGCCGTGAACCTCATCAACCGTATAGTCGGAGCCTGAAGTATCGACACCTGACCTATCGGCGAACAGGCCCAGCCGCTCCCCTTGAACGATTATCACAGGAACCCCCAGCTTGAGCCCCAAAGGCAAGCACAGTGCCAATCCGTAAAAGAGCGGGGTCAGGCGCTTCCGAAGCAGTTTCATTGCTCCTCCCTAAAACAGGTTGTAGAAGAGAACTGCCTTAATCCGGCCCGAGAGCCTATTCCAGAAGGAAGACGGATGCTCTTCAGCGACCCCTGTGTCTGGCTGATCTATTTGGTCAATCAGTCGCAGCAATTCTCCAACTTGATGTTTTGCTCTTTCCAGTTCCTCAAGGGAAACCGGATGTTGGCCAATTTCAGCCAACGTGACTTGTGCTCCCTGAATCTTCTCCTCGAACTGTTCCCACAGAGATGCTTTCTCCGTCTCATCCTCCACAGCGGCGGAGATGTTCTGGAAAACGCCATCAGATCCACAGGTGCCCCTGAAGAAGATTGAGCCGTAATGGAACCGGCGATTTGGGTGGCCAGGCCACTCAGCTCCCCGCACATTGCCTGGAAAATCTCAGCCTCCTGCGGCGAAAGACCTTGCAAAAATATCGGACTCGCAAGCAAGTCCTCTAATCCCTGGTCATGAGTCATGGCCCTGCTAGCCTCCTCATCTCAGTTGATGAGTCTGAGTCTAGGGGGGGAATAGGGCAGAGATATGGACATTAGAGAGAAAATATATGGCCGTCGTTACTTGTCTAACGCCGCCCGAACTGAATGGGTTAGTTCGGGCAACCATAAAAAAGTGCAATTGTACTATCCGCAGGAGAGCGTGGATCCGCAAGTTGTGAGCATAGCAGTCGAACAAATGTTCTACTTGAGCCAACTTGGCCAAAATTGCTTGAAAGATACCCGAACTTTTATTTATTGGGGTAAGTTTGGGGTAAACAAGTAACTGTAAGGCTGAAACCCTTGCACATCAAGGATGAGTCGAGGACTGAAAATCCTCGTGTCGGCGGTTCAAGCCCGCCTCCTGGCATCATTTTAGCCTCGCCAATCAGATAATTTATTCTGATGTTTTGACGAGGATAGTACAAAGAAACCCCCAGTTACTAGACCTAGGGGTTTCTTTGAGAAACTCAAAGCCTTGGGGTGCGATCATGACGGCGGTTTGGAATGTGGCTGATTTCGGGTGAAGCTATAGATGAATGGCACTGACATAAGAGGACGTTTTAAAAGATCTGAGGGGTCAAAAATTATGCCAACCGCCTGACCATAATACGGATCATGGCCAGGTAGATGAGGGTCTCTGAGGTTTCGGGTAGCAGTTCATAATCTCGCACCAAACGTCGGCACCCCATCAGCCAACCGAGGGTACGCTCCACCACCCAGCGTTTCTTGAGCAGCACGAACCCTTTAGTTTGTTGAGGTCGCAGCACGACTTGGAGAATCCAAACGACAGGTATCCATCACCCACATCATGAAAGCAGGGCCATCAAAGCCCCCATCCGCCCAAATAATGGTCAGTCTCGAGATGGCA
>NZ_JH976537.1:4960794-5035837 GCF_000309385.1 Nodosilinea nodulosa PCC 7104 | reverse complement strand
GGCCTGGGTCGCGCTGACGGGAGCCGATGCCGTTTTTCGCAAGCACCATCAGCGCCGCTGCGATTTCAGGCGTGGCAAAAAGCTTGGGATTGGCGACCACATTGTCCGGTAGCAACGCCCCAAGCAATGCCCCGACGCCCTCTCGCCTGAGGAGTTTGAAGCCTTACCCGAGTCGATTGAGGTACGCGAAGTCTTTCTCTCCATTCAGACGCCTGGGTTTCGACCGACCAACATCGTAGTGGTGACCACCCTGATGGACGCCAAGCGGTATCGCAAAGCTAAATTGGCCGAACTCTATCACCTCCGCTGGCAGGCCACCGAAGTCAATCTCAGGCATCTCAAGACCACCTTAGCTATGGAGATGATTGCCGCCAAAACGCCCGCTATGGTGACCAAAAGCATTTGGGTTCATCTGTTGACCTACAATCTGCTGCGAACCCTCATGTGGGAGGCGACTGCCGACTCTGAGGTCGACGCGTTACGGCTCTCCCTTCAGGGCACTCGGCAACAATTTAATCACTTCCGACCCGAGTTTCTCCATCTCGCTCCATCCCAGCAACAGCGAGGCTACCAGGCCTTGTTAAGCGCTGTGCAAGAGCTGATTGTTCCCTTTCGCCCCAACCGTTCAGAACCCCGAGTCGTCAAACGTCGTCCCAAACCGTTCCCGAGAATGCAGGAACCCCGCTCAGTCCTGAAAGCTAAGCTGGTAGCTTGATAGGGCTTACGTCAGTGACATTCAGCTATAGATAGTCGTGAGGATAGCGATTAGTGCCCCGGAAACCCAAGGCCGAGAAGCCGCGAGAGGATATTGCGCGTATAGCTCTTGAGCTTTATCACGAACGACTACTGCTGGGTCAACCAGGGGATGAACGAAGTGACTGGATAAAAGCCGAGAAAATTGTCCGTAGCCCGATCAGAACGAGGCTGTTTGCCAGTAAACGGCTTTTCACAAGAGACAGGAAATTTATTAGGCAAGCTTTTGGGTTTATAGCCTGGGATATCCCAAAGCGGTTCCTATTTTCCTTGCCTAAGTCGGAATGGATACACCTGCTGGCGGCTCCTCTGTTCCTAGCCGTTGCCACTACCTTTATTACGGGGCGAATCCAAAGGGAAGCTAATCAGAATGCGGTTCTCAAGGCGTATTTTGACAAGATTGAGGAGCTGACCTTTGAGCAGAAGCTTTTAGCTGAAACACCTAATGAGGGTGCGATCGTCTTGGCGCAGGGGCGAACGGTTGCTGCACTCCGTGAACTAGATCTCTCTAACAGAAAACAACTGATTGCTTTTCTCCGAGCTTCAGGTTTAGCACTGCCACAGGAAGGCTCAGCAGGACCTGTTATTAGCTTCAAGGGACAAACTCTTTCTGACTTGGATTTGCGGCTAACCAATCTAAATTACTTGGATTTTCAAAAAGCTAACCTGGAGAACGCTAACTTCAAAGAATCTTTCCTGCAGAAGGCCAATCTAGAAAGGGCTTTCCTGCAGAATGCTAATCTCAAAGGAGCTGACCTGCAGAATGCCAATCTCAAAGAGGCTGACCTGCAGAGGGCCAGCCTCGAAGGTGCTGATCTGCGGAATGCCAACCTCGAAGGGGCTGACATGCAGAGTGCCAACCTCAAAGGGGCTGACCTGCGGAGTACCAACCTCAAAGGGGCTAAGCTGTATGGCGCCAACCTCAAAAGGGCTGACCTGCAGAGTGCCAACCTCAAAGGGGCTTCTCTGGGAAGCGCTAACCTCAAAAAGGCTTCTCTGAGGAGCGCTGACCTTAAAGGGGCTACCCTGGATAACGTTAACCTTAGAGGGGCTGACCTGTATGGCGCCAACCTCGAAGGGGCAGTGTCTTTAACACAAGACCAGCTCGCCCTAGCTAAACTTTGCCTCACCATCTTGCCCGATGGAATAACACTCAACCCGAACCGCGACTGTTAAGAATTGGGCATTGATCCGGAGACGGGGGAGAAAACTACCCCCTAAAGGAGAGCCGCCTACTCTACGGTTAGCTGCGGTGTGACGCAACTACTCGTCGGCCCTGTGCGGTGCCGAACCTTTAGTGCCGTAAGGCGTTGAGACCTGTTCCTCTACAGAGTTAGCCCCTATCTTCTCAAATGCCCTACATCATTCAACCCCGCCACCTCAAACCCCTCAGCCTCCACGCCAAACACTGACACCGAAGCATTCTCCAGGTCGTAGCGAAAGCTTGTCTCCCTGGGCTCATCCAGCAGCAGCGGAATCAACGCCCGCAGCAGCCCGCCGTGGGCCACCACCGCCACCGACTCAGACAGCCCCCGCCAAGCCTCAACACAGCCCGTCAACCGCTGTTCCATCTGCTGCCAGGACTCGCCCCCAGGCGGCGCAAAGGTAAACCGTTCCTCCAGCGGCATAGGCTTCAGCCGCTCGTGGATCTGCGACCACGACTCGCCTGACCATTGGCCCCAGTTGCGCTCTTGCAGCGCCTCAGAGCATTGCAGCGGCACCCCCAGAGCATCAGCAACAATTTGGGCTGTCTCTAGCGCCCTGGCTTCTGGAGATGCCAGCATAGAGCGCACCCCATACCCCCGGCACACCTCTACCAGGCGCGAAGCTTGCCAGCGGCCTGTCTCATCTAGCCCTGTACTATCCTGTTGGCTGTGGACTCGGCCCTGAGTATTGAGGGCGGTTTGACCATGACGAATGAGCAGTAGTTTAGGATGCACAAACAACCTCTGATGTCGCTATCACTCAAGGCATCATGACGGCATAATCGTCTACGACGCTATCCACCACCTATGCCTACTCCTCTGCATGTTTTAGTCACTGGCGCGACCGGGCGCACAGGGGCGATTGTCATTCAAAAGCTCCAGCAACAGCCAGAGCAGTTTAATCCAAAAGGCTTTGCCCGCTCTGAAGCAAAGGTGAAAGAACTCTTCGGCACCGCAGACGGGTTTTACCTGGGCGACATCAGCGACCCAGATCGCCTCAAAGCGGCTCTAGAAGGCTGTGATGCTTTGGTAATCCTGACCAGCGCCATACCTCAAATGAAGGCTCCCCCCGAACCAGGCCAACGACCAGAGTTTATCTATCCAGAGGGCGGAACCCCAGAGCAGGTTGACTACCAGGGCCAGATCAACCAAATCGAGGCGGCTAAGGCTGCCGGGGTCCAGCACATCGTTCTAGTTGGCTCTATGGGCGGCACCAACGAGCAACACCCCCTCAACCGCATGGCCAATGGCAATATCTTGATCTGGAAGCGCAGGGCAGAAGCTTACTTAATTGCCTCGGGCCTCGACTACACCATCATTCGGGCTGGGGGGCTACAAGACCAGCCGGGGGGCCAGCGAGAGCTGATTGTGGGCAAAGACGACGAGCTGTTGGCGAATCCTCCCGATGGCATTCCCACCTCCATTCCCCGCGCCGATGTGGCAGAAGTAGTCGTTCAAGCTTTAGGATCGCCCGCTGCCCGCAATAAAGCCTTCGACGTAATTTCTAAGCCAGAAGGAACGCCTGGGGCGGTGGTCACAACTGATTTCGATGCTCTGTTTGAGCGAACCACTCCGGGGCTATAGAACACCTCAATCGGCAGGCTCACTTTCAAGTTGCACGGCTAGCTTCCGCTCGCGCAGAAACATGAACAGGGCAAAGCCAAAGGCAAAGGAGATGGCAAACATCAGGGCAATGTAGAGGCCCCAGAATCGTAGTTTCAGCCGCCGCCCCTCTGACACGATGAAGGTGATCACCAGCAGCAGGGCAATGGTGAGGTCAACGGCGACAAAGCTAGAGGCGGGGTTAGCCCAGACCTGCTCGATGAAGGCAGACAGGTCAAAGTTCAGCAGGCTGGTGGCGGTGAACTCGCCCTTGGTGGCAACGGTGAACTGCACCAGGTAGTAGTTTGTCCAGACGAAGCCGATCGCGGTCAGGGTAGCGTAGATAATTTGGCGAATAAGCGTTCCGGGCATGGGATTCTTTTTTAGTTCAGCGCCTCTATTGTCCCTGCTTTGGCCATAGAACTTCGCTATCCTCGCTAGAGCAGCCTCAGCAAGAAGCATGGCAGATTGGATCTTTAGAACCGAGTTCGACCTGGAGGAATTCATCTGGGCCAATCTAGAACCACTGTTCAACCTCGGCGTTGCTGATTCCTAGAATGAATCTATTCTTGAAGGCTTCGTCCCGATAGGGTTTCACACATCTGCTCATCCCTCACTTCAGCAGCGCCCAGCGCGCATCCCCCGAAGAGAAATCTTTTCGCGGTCTTCAGGATGCTCTAAACGGTCTACCCTGCGACAACTTTCTTGCCACCACTGATTACGACAAGGGCTTTCGGGAGGGGGTGCGACGCCTGCAATAGCGGTAGACGGGCTTACCAAGCCCCCTTCAACGTCTCCGATGGCGACTCGCCAAACATCTGCCGGTAGTCGTGGGAAAAATGGCCCATGTGCCAAAAACCGTAGCGGTTAGCAATCCCCAATATAGTGGCCTGCGTTGGATCGCTGGCCTTGAGCGCCCGGCGCACCCCGTTGAGCCGCACGGTTTTGAGGTAGGCCATGGGGCTGAGGCCAAAAATATCCTGAAACCCATAGGAGAGCGCGCTTTTACTGGTTTTGACCGCTTGGCAGATTGCCTTCAGGGTAATGGGCTCATCGAGGTGGGCCAGCATAAAAGCTTCGGCCTCTTGTACCAGGGTGGCTCGTTGAAAGGGATGAGCGCAGAATCGGGGACAGGCGGCGGCGCTAAAGCAGTTGACCAATAGGGGTAGCAGATCGCCCAAAACGAGGGGATACAAACGCACCAATAAATCCGGATTTTTAACCGCCAGGTAAAAGATTTGGTTGAGATAGTCGCGCAGATTCTCAAGCCGCTGATCTTCAACTTGAATCACGTTTTGCTGCAAGAATTTGGTGTCCAAATCATGGCAGTCTACATCGTGTAGGTGCCGTTCAAAATAATCTAGGGGCACCAAAAGAATCCCCATCTGAAAGTTTTTTGGCGTAATTAAGCTAACCTCACGGGTCGGGTCAAAGCCAAACAGAGCCTGGGGCGGCAGCGCCTGTTTATGTGTAATAACCATTCCCTGAGGCGGGGCCAAACTGATGCTAAACGGAATCTGACCCGGTGGCTTTGGACCTAGAGTGTAGAGGCTACAGCTGGTGATCATGCGCAGCAGTTGCAGATCTTCCAGTTGAATCTTAGTCACAGCTCCTTCAAAGCGGCCGGATTTTAGCTGGGTTAAGGAGAGTCCCTCAGCATAAAAGGCTTGACCAAAGGCATCGACATCCTGAAACTGTCGATACAGGATAGGGCTAGGCTGCTCTGAGGTATTCAACATATTGGGCTTGGGGCCTCAAAGACTGCGATTACATAACCCAGTAGACCGTCCCTCAGCTCTCTGTCAGGAGTTGCTGAATAGCAGTATGAATCAAGCATTCAATATTCTGCGTAGTAGGGGCAAACGACTACTTGCCTCTACCAAATTCATGTCTAAATTAAGCAGCACCCTCCGTCTGGCAAGATTACGATTTATTACTAGCAGCCAGGTTGGAATTTTCGGATAGCCGCAGGTACTGAAAGTGATTATATTGCCCTACGTATCCATTATTCAGCGCTGGATGTGAAAATTTTTATCTCGATCAGCCACAGTGCCAAATCAAGCCTTAGATCGAGCCCATAAATAGAGTTTCGTTATTGATAAAACTCTATTTATGGGCTCGATCAAGCAACCTCCAATTGGCCTAAGAGTGAAGGCACTGTTATGCACTATGCGATCAATTTTGTCGGCCTAGGGGCTGCCGTGGCGGTGCTACTGCTGCCCACTCAGGCTCGGGCCAATGCCCTCACTCAGCTAGAAGGTGCTGGGGAGCATGCGCCTGTACCAATGGCTGTGGAAATGACTAAGGACTCAGGTCAGCGGTTAGGAGCAGCGGGCGAGGCCACTGCCGATGTGCCGATCGCAGCGACCCCAGGTGCCACAGCTACAGATCTGCAGCCCGTTGCTGATGCCGACCTACCGGCAATGCCTCTAATCGCCCAGGAGGCCGTCGTTCCGGCCTTGATGGACGACGGCTCGGCCGCCCCAGAAACGGTGTGGCATTTTAGCTTTGAGCCATTTATTGCCTTGCCCGTCAGCACCACGGGCAACCTGCGGGTTAACCGCATCAATGTTCCCATCGATGTCGGGCTGAGCCAGGTACTCGACCCCTTAAACTTTGCTTTTATGGGCAAGTTTGAAGCCTGGCACGAGCACCAGGGCGTTGTCTTTAGCACTGAGTACTTTGCGGCGAGCCGCAACAACGTCAGAAATTTCACCCTGCCGCCCGTGCTGCAAGGGGTGTTGCCCGGCACCCTGACGGCCAACACCTCCGCCGATATTCTCACGGCCGATTTGCTCTACGCCTACCGCTTTTCTGGCGAGCCCGAAAATGGCTATGGCAGGGGGTTTACCGAGTTTGACCTGCCGCCCGTGTCCTTTGATCTGATGGGGGGGCTGCGGTTTTCCTGGCTGGCCCAGCAGACCACCCTCACCTCCGGCCTGGGGCCGTCCCTGGGCGCATCGACCAGCAATGTGATGGTCGAACCCGTGATTGGTGGGCGGCTGCGCTGGAACACCTCTGACACCCTGGCCCTCAAGTTGGATACCAGCGTGTCTGGCTTTGGCCTAGGCGATGCCTTTTCCTGGGGGGGGCTGGCGGCGCTGGAGTGGCTGTTCTCGGGCAATACCTCCCTCAATGCAGGCTACCAGGTCAACTACGTGAGGTTCTCGGGAGATAGCGGGGCCAGGGCGATCGCTCTGACCAGCCATGGCCCGTACCTGAGCCTCTTGTTTCGGTTTTGAGCCTGAGGTTTATACAAGCGATGGCCACAGCCCAAAATTCCACAATTGCGCTTTGTGAAGAACGGCAGATTGGAACTTTCGGATATTCACGCATAGGCAAGATCCCTATATTGGCCTGTGCGCTGCATCCCCATTCTGCATTCTGCATCTGACATCGTCGCGGCGATCGCGACCTTGGCAGATCAGCCCCTGTCTTTCAAACACCTACTAAAAGGATAAAAACCCATGCCAAACGGTAAACCCAACATTCTCATTCTCTGGGGCGACGACATCGGCTGGTGGAACATCAGCTACAACAGCCGGGGCCAAATGGGCTACCGCACCCCCAACATCGATCGCGTGGCCAACGAAGGGGTTGCCTTCACCGACTACTACGGCCAGCAGAGCTGCACCGCCGGTCGCGCCGCCTTTATTACCGGGCAGAACCCCATTCGCACTGGGTTAACTAAGGTGGGCATGCCGGGGGCCGATGTGGGGCTGCAAAAAGAAGACCCCACCATTGCCGAACTGCTCAAGCCCCTGGGCTACACCACGGGCCAGTTTGGCAAAAACCACTTTGGCGATCGCGATGAGTTTTTACCCACCCTGCACGGTTTTGACGAGTTCTTTGGCAACCTCTACCACCTCAACGCCGAAGAGGAGCCCGAAGACCCCGACTATCCCAAAGACCCAGCCTTTAAGAAGCGGTTTGGCCCTCGGGGGGTGCTGCACTGCCTGGCCGATGGCCAGGGCGGCCAGACCATAGAAGACACCGGCCCGCTGACCAAAAAGCGGATGGAAACCATCGATGACGAGGTGACGGAGCGCGCCCTGGGCTTTATTGACAAGGCCCACCAGGCGGGCCAGCCTTTCTTTATGTGGTACAACACCACGGCGATGCACTTTCGCACCCACGTCGCCGACAAGCACAAGGGCAAGAGCGGCCAGGGTGACTACAACGATGTCATGGTGGCCCACGACGCGCACATCGGCGAAATGCTCGACAAGCTCGATGAGCTGGGCATTGCCGACGACACCATCGTTATGTACTCCACTGACAACGGCGTTCACTACAACACCTGGCCCGATGCGGGCATCACCCCCTTCCGCAGCGAGAAAAACACCAACTGGGAGGGCGGCTGGCGGGTTCCGGCCTTCATCCGCTGGCCCGGCAAGATTCCGGCGGGGTCGGTGGTAAACGGCATTGTCTCGCACCAGGATATTTTGCCGACCCTGCTGGCGGCGGCGGGGGAACCTGAAATTAGGGAGAAGCTGCTGAATGGCCACACCATTGGCAACATGACCTACAAAGTGCACCTCGACGGCTTCAACATGCTGCCCTACCTGAGCGGTGAAGTGCAGGAAAGCCCCCGACCCTACTTCTTCTACATCAGCGACGATGGCGACATTCTGGCGATCCGCGTCGGCGACTGGAAAACGGTGCTGATGGAGCAGCGGGCCAAGACCCTACAGTGCTGGTTTGAGCCCTTTGTGAAACTGCGCGCCCCCAAAATGTTTAACCTGCGCCGCGACCCCTTTGAGCGGGCCGACGAAAACTCCAACACCTACTGGGATTGGGTGATCTCCCACGCCTACCTGGTCTACGGCATGCAGGCGGTGGTGGCGCAGCAGATCGAGGCGTTTAAAGAGTTTCCGCCCCGCCAAAAGCCCGCCGCCTTCAACCTGGATGCGGTGATGCGAGATCTGGAGGAAGCGGGCAGCAGCCGCAACCACTAGATTCAAGACCCAGACCGCCGAGGTTTTCAAAACCTCGGCGGTCTGTTTCACCATTCCTCATTCTGCCTCTATGACTACCCTCCTCCCCTCCTGGAACGACGGCCTCGCCAAACAGGCGATTCTCGATTTTGTGGCCCAGGTCACCGCCGAGCCAAGCCCCGCCTTTGTGCCCCCCGGCGATCGCATTGCCGTTTTTGACAACGACGGCACCCTCTGGTGCGAGTACCCCATGTACGTGCAGGCGTTCTTTGTGTTCGATCGCATCAGAGCCCTGGCTCCCCAGCACCCGGAGTGGCAGATCCAGGCACCCTTTGCCTCGGTGCTGAAGGGCGATCTAAACGCGGCCCTGGCTGGAGGGGAGCACGCGCTGGTGGAGCTGGTGATGGCCACCCACGCGGGCATGACCAGCGACGAGTTTACGGCGATCGTGAAAGACTGGCTGGCGACGGCGAAACATCCCACCACGCAAAAGCTGTTTACCGAGATGGTGTATCAGCCGATGCTGGAGCTGCTGGACTATCTGCGATCGCACGACTTCAAAACCTTCATCGTCTCCGGCGGTGGCATTGAATTCATGCGCCCCTGGGCCGAGCGGGTTTACGGCATTCCCCCCGAGCAGGTGATTGGCAGCAGCATCAAAACCCGCTTTGAGCAGCGCGAGGGTAAACCCGTCATTGTGCGTCTGCCGGAGCTGCTGTTCTTTGACGACAAGGAGGGCAAACCCGCCGCCATTCAGCACTACATTGGCCGCCGCCCGATCGCCGCTTTTGGCAACTCCGATGGCGATTTGCAAATGCTCCAGTGGACGACTGCTGGATCTGGGGCCAGCCTGGGGCTGATTGTGCGGCATACGGATGGCGATCGCGAATTTGCCTACGACACCTCGGCCATGGGCAGCCTGAAGCAAGCGCTGATCGAGTCCGAGCAGCAAGGTTGGGTGGTGGTGGGTATGCAAAAAGACTGGAACCGCATTTTTGCTTGGCAATAGACTCAGACCATCGCACGTTATCTCAAGGAGAGGCCCCATGGCGCGATCGCCCCTGCCCACCCCAGCTACCGCCAAGCCCCCCGGTCGCCCCCCGGCCAAAGACATGGCGTGGATACCGGGCGGCACTTTTACCATGGGCTCCGACCACCACTACGCTGAAGAAGCCCCCGCCCACCCCGTCACCGTAGATGGCTTTTGGATAGACAAATACCTGGTCACCAACGCCCAGTTCCAAAAGTTTGTCAAAGCCACGGGCTACGTCACCGTGGCCGAGCGCCCCGCCAACCCCGACCACTACCCCGGTGCCCAGCCCGAGCTATTGGCCCCCTCCTCCTGCGTGTTCGTCAAGCCCGATCGCCCGGTAGACAAGGGCAGCCACTACAACTGGTGGGCCTACGTTGCCGGGGCCAACTGGCGACACCCCGAAGGCCCCGGCAGCAGCCTCAAAGGGCGCGAAAACCACCCCGTGGTGCATGTCGCCTACGAAGACGTGGCCGCCTACGCCCAGTGGATTGGCAAAGACATCCCCACCGAAGCCGAGTGGGAATTTGCCGCCTGGGGCGGGCGCAAAAATGCCGAGTTTGCCTGGGGCGATGAGCTGCACCCCAGCGGCAAAATGATGGCCAACACCTGGCAGGGCGAGTTTCCCTGGCAAAACCTGAAGACCGACGGCTACGAAGGCACCTCCCCGGTGGGGGCGTTTGCGCCCAATGGCTACGGCCTCTACGACATCATCGGCAACACCTGGGAGTGGACCACCGACTGGTACCAGGAGCACCGCCAGATCAAGCAAGACACCTGCTGTGGCGAACGGGTTAACCCGCGCGGCGGCAGCCTTGAGGCCAGCTACGACCCCCAAACCCCAGCGGTTAAAATTCCCCGCAAGGTGATCAAGGGCGGCTCGTTTTTGTGCGCCCCCAGCTACTGCCGCCGCTATCGGCCCCCCGCCCGCATGGCCGAGCCGGTAGATACCTCCACCTGCCACCTCAGCTTTCGGCTGATCGTGCGACGGAGCACCCCATGACCCCAGCCGCCCCCCGGCCCCGCCGCGCCCGGCTCACCGCACCAAAGGCCGCCGCCATTGCGGGCATTGTGTTCTCGGGGTTATTCATCACCAGTTTGGTGCTTTTTTTGGCGGCCCTCCCGGCCACCACCACGACCTCAGAGATATTTAACGCCCATCGGCAAACGCTGTCTGTGGGGCTAAATCTGGTTCCCTTTGCGGGCATTGCCTTTCTGTGGTTCATGGGAGTGGTGCGCGATCGCCTGGGCAGCAGCGAAGATCAGTTCTTTTCCACCGTATTTTTCGGCAGCGGACTGTTGTTTATTGCCATGCTGTTTACCGGCACGGCGGTGATGGGCAGCCTGCTGACGCTCTACGCCAGCGAGCCCAATCCGCAGATTGCGGCCAGCTACTACGCGATCGGTCGCGCCTTTGCCCAGGAAATCACGATTAACTACGCCATTCGGGCAGCCGGAGTGTTTATGATTTCTACCGCGACCCTGTTTTTGCGCACGGGGGTGCTGCCCCGCTGGCTGTCATTTTTGGGCTATGGTCTGGCGCTGATCATGCTGTTTCGGGTCGGCCACATCGAGCAGTTGGGCTGGGTAGTGCTGTTTTTGCCGCTGTGGATCCTGCTGATCAGCGTCTACGTGTTAATCGACAACTATCGCCGCAAGGTGCAGGCTACGCTTTGAAAGCGGCCCTAGCCCACCGTTCTACTGCTGACCAGGAATAGATCAATAATGGAATCTTTAGAGCATCTAATCATCCTTGTGGCGGGGTCGTTAGCACTCATTCTGGAGGGCATCTCGGTATTCTGCATTTTGGTGGGGCTGCTGACCACGCTGAAACTGACGGCCCAGCAGCGTTGGGGGCGATCGCCCCTGATCCAGCGCACCGCCCGCGATCCCGAGCTTGCCCTGGCCAAGGTCAGGCTCAACTTTGGCCTGTGGCTGTCGCTGGCCCTAGAGTTTCAGCTGGGGGCCGACATTGCCAACACTACCGTTGCTCCCTCCCTGGATGCGCTGGGGCGACTGGCTCTGCTGGCGGTGATTCGAACCTTCCTGAATGTCTTTTTAGCGCGCGAGCTAGAGGCCGAAAAGACCGCTATTTCTCTCGCCCAACAGCCCCCATTGCCCCCAGAATCTACTTCCTAACCCACAACCATGCCACCGTTTCCTTCGCCGCCAGAGCCTGAACCCTACAACATGAACAACGAGCTGGCCAAGGAACGCAACCGGGCCGCCGCCGAACGCACCCTGATGGCCTGGATTCGCACAGCGCTGTCGCTGATTGGCTTTGGCTTTGGCATCGATCGCATTGTGGCGGCGGTGCAGACCAGTCGGCTATCGGGCAGCGATCGCATTAATCTGAGCGTGCGCCTGCTGTCCATCGGGTTCATTGCCATCGGCAATATCGCTCTGCTGGTGGCGGTGCTTCAGCATCAGCAAGTTTTAAAGCGCCTGCGCCGCAGCGACTTTCGCTACGATCCGCCCATTCCCATTGCCACCATTACGGCCATTAGTCTACTCATCGTTGGCACCCTGGCGCTGTTAACTCTGCTTTCGGGGTAAATGCCGATCAAAAGGCGATCGCGATCGGCAACCCCCTCGGGCTCGACAACACGGTAACCGCTGGAATTATTAGCGCAATTGGGCGGGCCGCAAAATAGCAAACTCATCGCCCGCCAATCGGGCCATAGCGTCGCAGAAATTGTTGGGTTTCCTGCGTCAACCCAATCTGCGGGAGCTCTGCGATCGCATCAATATATAGCGGATGAGGGATGAAGCGATCGCTGTTGCTGCTTACGCTAATAGTTAAGCTCTTCTAGGAGCCGACGTAAACGAAGTGGTTTTATGACTGAGAATCAACAAAGCAACCCTGACAACGATCAATCCACGGATAGGGAAACGTTTGATCCCCGCGATTTGGTCACTAAGGGCGGCTACGACAAAGACCCCCGAGAAATTATCGCAAATCCTGCTGTCACCCCTCAAATGCCCGGCGATCGCCGCGATGACGATGGCGTAGGCATGGGTCAAGTCGATGACCAAGACACTGAATAATTTCAGCGCGGTCTTTAGGATTAATGGCGCTGAACGCTATGCAGTAGGTTGGATTGAGCTGGCGTAGGCTTTGCTTTCTAGCAGAGTAACCAGCGCCCAACATGAATTAGCACTATGCAATACCACAGAGGTGAGAGTAAAGCCCTCCTGGGATTGTTGGGTTTTCTTCGTCAACCCAATCTGCATGAGATCTGCGATCGCGCTTAACAGAAGCTGCTACTGCTGATGAACATTTCGTGCAGGCTGGGTATCGGGCTTTATTGCTCGTAGAGTATTAGCTGAATTTTTCTCTTATTTCTTTCGCCTCAACCCCGACAGGCCGCCTCGATCGCAGCGACGTCGATCTTTTGCATCTCCATCATGGCTTCGAAGGCGCGCTTGGCTACGGCAGGGTCGGGATTGGCAATCGCTTTTGTCAACACGATAGGCGTAATCTGCCAGGATAGTCCCCATTTGTCTTTGCACCAGCCGCAGGCGCTCTCCTGGCCGCCGTTGCCGACAATCGCGTTCCAGTAGCGATCGGTTTCGGCCTGGTCAACGGTTGCGACCTGAAACGAGAAGGCTTCATTGTGCTGGAAGGCAGGGCCGCCGTTGAGCCCGAGGCACGGAATGCCCATGACGGTAAACTCGACGGTTAGTACGTCGCCCTGCTTGCCGGAGGGGAAGTCTCCGGGTGCGTGGTGCACCGCATCGACGGATGAATCGGGAAAGGTTTGGGCGTAAAACCGCGCTGCTTCTTCGGCATCGCCGTTGTACCAAAGGCAAATGGTGTTCTTTGCTGGCTTCACCATGTCATTTCTCCCAAGAAAGATCGCACTACTTTTACTCTTAACTATTTGCTGTATTTTGAGGGGTTAATCTTCTCAAACTGTGATGTATTGCCTCGGGTGCTAGCCAACGCTCAAGGGGCTGATGCTCAGGCAGGTGGTTGGGCAACAAAACTATTAGGGGAGTTGGGTTACGCTAGCGCTTTACTCAACCTAAAAATTCAATAGAGAACTTTACAATTGGGAGGTCTACTCATTGCCGATATCTTGAAAGAATTGTAGAATCTGCTTGAAGCCTGTAATGGCTTCTTTTTTAACATATAAACAGCCAATAAGAATAGGAATTTTAAACATGGCGTTAGATCAGCTTGAGGCATTTTTAAAGAAAATGCAGTCTGAACCTGCACTTAAGAGTGAGGTACTCAATGCATCAACGGCGGATGATGTTGCGCGAATAGCACTAAAGCTTGGTTTTGAATTTTCAGGCGATGAATTATTGAGAATGTCAGGAAGGAAATTTGGTGGAGTTACTGTTATAAAAACCGATCTTCCTGGAGAGTATAATTAACGCTTTGCGCTTCAGCCAACATGCAGTCAGCAGATTGGGTTGAGCTAGCGTTCGCGGATCGTTTCCATTAAGAGAAAACCCAACAGTCACCGTTAATCTAGAACTACGCAATACTCTGGTTGACTGACAAAACCCTTGAAACCCATATGCTGCCGTAGGTTGGGTTGAGCTGGCGAAACCCAACAAAACCCTTACTGGAGTTGGGTTTTCTCCCCTGGAGACGCTACGCGAACGCTTCGCTCAACACCAACCTACATCAGAAATTTTGTCAGTCAATTAGCGCAATACTACAATGGGTTAAGAGCAAAATCCTTCCGGGATAGTCGGGTTTTCTTCGTTAATCTAATCTGCATGAGATTTGCGATCGCACTAGCTCAGAATTTCGTACATCACGATAGGGCAAGCAGTGACAAGCTCTCATCTTCATAGAATAATTTGATCGCGTCAAAATCTCGACGCAATACATTTTCAACTTGCTGTGTTGAGCAGTTGCCAAGGCGAAGCCAAATGACTTTTGGTGGATTACCAAGGACGAGGCTTAAATCATGCATGTCTGCATCTTTTGAGACAATCATCAAATTGTTGTCTTTCGCAAAATCCCAAACTATGGGGTCAATTTTTGATTGCATGTCTATATCTCGTACATGAAGCGAATTTGGAAAAAGGTCGCTCAAACGATTTGGCAATTTGGGTGATAGGTTTTCATCAAAAAGTAGCCTCATGCTGACAAGGGCGCGATCATAAACCGACGCTCGCGATCGGCGGCATAGGCAATGCAGGCTTTTAAGTCTTCTCTCGTCAGGTCGGGAAAGTCGTCGAGAATTTCGGCTTCGGTCATCTCGGAAGCCAGGTACTCAAGCACTTCGTAAACGGTGATGCGTAAGCCGCGTACGCAGGGTTTGCCGCCTCGCTTGTTGGGTTCGATTGTGATGTAGTTTCGGTAGTCCATAGCTGAACCTATTAACGGTGTTTTCTCAATGTCAACATTGTATTATCAACTTATTATGTAGATGATGGTACGCAATGAGAAAAGGGTAAATGCTGTTAGGTTTTCTGCGTCAACCCAAACTACAAAATATCTGCGATCGCTCTATCAAGATTTGGGTTCCGCTGGCACTTCACTCAACCTACAGCAGATGCGATCGCACTAGCGATCGCGCAGCGTTTCCCTTAGGAAAAAACCTAACCAAACACCATTAATTTAATTTAATACAATACAATACAATACAATACAATACAATACAATACAATACAATACAATACAATACAGTCTTGCAATGGGTTGGGAGCAAAGCCCTTCTGGGATTGTTGGGTTGACGCAAGAAACCCAACCTACAGGAGAGCTGCGATCGCACTTCAATTAGCCTCATCGGCTTATGATTTTTGCCTCTACTTACCTAGCATAATTGCTCCTCTTTTGCTGATACTGATTGAGCTTTTGGATGTCTAAAGCTTGACGGTAGCATGGATGAATTTCCCAAAGCACACCGAAGTCTTGATTCGTTCTACTTGAAAGGAAATCAGGCATGTCAGCAAAGAAATAATGCTCATATCTTTGGTCATCTTTTTCCGCTCTAGCGACGATAAAGCCTAATCTAAAAAGAAAATGTGCAACATCTAAAGGCGATCTCACCAACTTGCCTTCGATCACAGGTGACAGGTGATTTGTTATGTGATTAGTAATCCATAGAATTAATTCATCCCGCTTCATCCGACGTTCTGCACCTCTAAAACCATTTATCAGCTCTTCCACATCACGACACTGATGCTTATGCTCTGCTATTAAATCACTAATACGTTTCTTTCCATATTCACCCCAAACCGCATCTATGTGCTGTTTGGCAATTAGCCCGTGCTTCTTCCGAATAGCTTCTTCTTGTGCAAATTTGCATAGTTGAATAGCCCACCGAGGCCTATAGTAGGAAAGGGTATAAATAATTTGATACATAGGTCTTTCGCTGTTATTCCATACTGTTCTTGCCTCAAAAATTTGATTCACGTAATGCTCTTCCATCTCGATTTCTGTTGAGTAATGAGGTGGTGAAGAAATCTCCAGGCTTAAAGAATCTATCTGATATTTTATCCGTTTAGAGAGGAGCGTTCGGAAGTCTGCTTGACTCCAAGTAATGTCATGAACATATTGCTCAAACTTGTCAAGCGACTCATCAAATCTTCGTATCAAAGGCCATACGTCAGTTCGCATGGTTATTCTGAAATTTATGCCAGTGACCTGGGCAGCAAGATAGCGACATGCTGAAAAGAAAGTGCTTAGCTCTAGATTCTCATGATCAGTGCGTTGATAAGTAGCATCAAGATCATCCACGAGGAACCATACCTTCTTTCCATCAAAACGCTTTAGAAGCTCTATTTCGTTGGTTGCATGTAACTTCTCAGCGTTTACTTGCTGCGGAATTAGTTTCCTTAATCTATCTGTCAATGCAGATACAAGATTCCGGCTCTTGAAGCCATCAAGCTCTGCACTTTCGACCAAAGTAATTGCATCGTCTCCAAGTGCTAAATTTAACTCTGCACCGATACGGCGATTTACAAGAGCGCAGATTCTCACCATCCAATCTCGGATATAGTCATTTGGCAGCTTAAGCTCAGATGAGAGCTTGAAGTTAGAGCGAACCAAATCACTACCTTTGCAACTAATAACAAGTACATCATCTCCATATTCTTCATGAATTTTGGCATCAATCCATCGAACCAAAGCAGACTTTCCAACCCCTTTCTTGGCAGTTGCTAAAAGAATACTTTTTGTTGGGTTGAGAAACTTCTCAAAGGATGACTGCTCAACAAAAAAGTTCAAAATCTCAGATGGCTGAACGTCATCTCCAGCTTCATTTCCAAAATCTATCTTTTTAAGAATCTGGCTTAGATTAGTGCTCATGTATTAAGGCAAGGTTAATGATAACAGATAACGCTCCAACTCTAGCCGATACCTAAGTGATCGTCCAGTGCTGTTACGATTGAAAAGTTATTCATAAAACACTTCTGAGGATATAGAATACTGACAGATAGTTTTTCCAGCAACTGCCTTATTAATAACTTAGGGGTTTAACAAGCTATTGGATCGCTTCTATCTGTCTAACTTCCTCTACAAACTAGATAGGGAAAACTACTCAGTCTAAATATCCGCTAGAGCATCGTGCCATTCTCGACTCTTACAGTTGACAGCTCACGGTTCGCTCATTTTTAAATGAGGTCAGCCAATTGGGATAGGTTAGGGCTATGGATACCCCCCTAACCGTTATCACCGAACGGGTTGACGATATTCCCCTGTTGCTGGCCCAACTGCAGCGGATGGACGTGCAACCCCTGCTCGACGACTACTTTCCGACCCATGGGAACTGGCAGGGGCTCAGCTTAGGCCATGTGGTGATAGTTTGGCTGAGCCACATTTTGTCCCAAGCGGATCACCGGTTAAACCCCGTGCAGGCCTGGGTAGAGCGACATCAGGAAACCTTGCAACAGGGCTTGCAGCAACCGGTTCGCGCCCTTGACCTGAGTGACGACCGCCTAGAAAGCGTGTTGCGATATCTCAGTGATGATGCCCAATGGGCGTTGTTTGAACCGGCGTTGAATCAGCGTCAGATTCAGGTGTATGACCTGCACCCCAAACGGCTGCGTCTGGATAGTACCAGCGTCAGCGGGGATTGGACGGTCAATGAGTCAGGGCTGTTCCAATATGGCCATAGCAAAGACCATCGCCCCGACCTGCCCCAACTGAAGCTGATGCTGGCGACGCTAGATCCGCTGGGGCTACCGATAGCGACCGAGATTGTCTCCGGGCAGCGCGCCGACGACCCGCTCTACATTCCGGCCATCGGGCAGGTGCGTCAGACCCTCAGTCAGTCTGGGTTGCTCTACGTGGGTGACAGCAAGATGGCCAGTCTAGCGACCCGTTGCTTTCTCCAGGCCACAGGCGATTACTATCTCTGTCCGCTCGGTGGGACTCAACTCAAGGCGGAGGCGATGCAGGCCTACCTAGACCCAGTGGAGCAAGGGGCCGTTGAGTTGCAGGAGATTCACTACGACTATGCCGACGGTCACACCGCGCTGATTGCCCGAGGCTATGAGCAGACCCAGACCCGCACAGGAGAATGGGACGGACACACCTGGACGTGGTCAGAGCGGCAATTGGTCGTGTACTCCTTGGCTTATGCTCAATCCGCCCAGCAGGCCTTCCAAGCTCGACTTGAGCACGCCCAGACGGCCTTAGCGGCGCTCAACCAATCGGGGCGCGGCCAGAAAGCCTTTCCCGATGAGGTCGCCTTAGCGCAAGCCGCCGAGGCGATTCTCACCCGCTACCGGGTCAAGGCCTACGTTCAACTCACCTACTCACAACAGGTGGAGCAACACGCTGTGCGTCGCTACCGGGACCGCCCGGCTCGGATGGTGGAGCACCGTCGATTCCAGGTGAATGGCACCCTAGAAACTGAGGCCATCAACCAGCAGATGCAAACCTTGGGCTGGCGGGTCTATGTCACCAATCATCCCGCAGCGGCATTATCGTTGCCTCAAGCCGTGACGGTCTACCGCCAAGAATATCTGGTGGAGCACAGCTTTAGCCGACTCAAAGGGCATCCCCTCTCCCTCTCCCCGATGTACTTACAGCGTGAAGACCATATCAAGGGATTAATTCGCTTACTCTCGATGGGGTTGCGGCTGTTAACGCTGGTGGAGTTTCAGATGCGTCAAGCCTTAGCTGGTCACCAAGAAACCCTCTCAGGGCTATATATCGGTAATCCCAAGCGGGCGACGGCACGTCCGACAGCCGAATTACTGTTGGCCAGTTTTCGCGACATTACTCTAGTCATGGTGAATGCACGAGGGCAGACCTATGCCCATCTGACGGAGCTGACGCCTTTACAGCAGCAGATCTTAAAGGCTCTCAACTTCCCGGTAAGTATTTACACCCTGCTGGGGCCCGTATCTGACGAACCACCTTAGAAATGAGCGAACCGGGAGTGACAGGAAGCTTTTGTACCAGTATTCTTTTGCCTTAAGCCGTTCAGCAGAGCGGTGCTTACGCAGAACTCGAAAACTTTAGCGCTGCCTGAAGGTGCTGGTAACACCAACAGACAGCTAACCCCGCAAGTCTGACCGGCAGATTGCGAGGCTAAGGTCCATCGTACCCTAGCCCCCTCAGTTTGCAATTCAAGCGTGGGTGGCTAGGGTTTTCGCGTTCTGTTTCTTCCGTACCCACGTAAAGGAAACAGAACCGATGTTTGAATATCTCGAACCAGATGCCAGCGGGGCATCTAATCTTCCGCCGTCTTCACGTAGCACCCCTCAAGCTCGTCCCGAGCGGTTGCGCCACATGCTCTACGGCAGCCTCGCCGCCATCGATCGCACCATCAAAATCCTCCACGCCCTCGGCTACGCCGACCCCAACGACTGGAGCGACCCCATCCCCGTGCCGCCTACCAGCACCGAGTCGGGGCACCCTGGCGAGTCCCAAACCTGGATGGCCATTCTCACCAAAACCGTGTTCATTGAGTAAAGCCCCCCCCGCCCCCGATGGCTTACCTACAAGCTGTCGGGGGCATTCATTTAAGGTTTGGTATCAGAAATTTCCTCAGACGGCTCCAGCGTCACATCTTCATACAGAGCCGCAATGGTATCGGTAAAGCCAATGCTCTCCAGATTAAACGTGGCCGTTTCGGGCGCAGCTGTTTCGAGGCCATAATACTGCAAGACCCACAGCCCCGCCTCATTGCGGCGAAAGCACTCCACCCGCTGGTGGCGCGTGTTGATGAGCACGTATTCTTCTAAGCTCTCTAGAGTTTGGTAATCAGCAAACTTGTCGCCCCTATCAAACGCTTCAGTAGAGTTAGACAGCACCTCCACCACCAGCTTAGGAAAGCGCTTATAAGACGCAGTTTCCTGGTCGCGCGGGTCACAAGTCACCATCACATCGGGGTAGAAAAAGCGGTTTCGAGCTTCAATTCGCGCCTTCATATCTGAGATGTAGACCCGGCAGCCCGTACCGCGCACATGACTGCGGAGCAGGGTCGCCAGGTTAAGCGCAATGGTGACATGCCCATCGCTGGCCCCGGCCATGGCGTATACTTCCCCGCCAAAGTACTCATGCTTAATGGGGCTTTCAGCTTCGAGCTGAAGGTAGTCTTCGGGGGTGAGATACTGCGGCGAAGCAACCATGGCACTGGATAACGTCGGCGATCGAGGTTTAGCCCGTGCCCTCATCCTATCAGGATGACCTGCCCTGGGGCTGTCTACCCGCTTTGGTTGACCTTACGGTTGTGAAGTCGGGTTAGCGAAATTCTGGCCGACTCAGCCACCTGAAACTGGGAGTCTTTCTCCAGATACCGCAGGGCGGGTTCGGTTTTGGGAGTGGGCAGATGGCCCAGGGCTTCCGCCAGTCGCTGGCGCACCAGCCAGTCCTCCGACTGGGCAAATTTGAGAATTTCGTCTACCGCCTCCAGATCACCGATTTCGCCAACGGCGGCGATCGCGGCCTGCTGCATCACCGTTTCTTTGCTTTGCAGCGCCTGCATCATCACATCGTGGGCGCGGGGGTCTTTCAGGTTGCCCAACGAAACCGCCGCGCTGAACCGCACCAGCCAGTCGGTGTCTTCGTAAAACGCCCGCACCAGAGTCTCAAAGGCGCGCGGGTCTTCGAGGTAGCCCAATGCCCCAGCCGCATCGGCGCGAATGCCGTAGTCGGGGTCAGACTTGAGCAGGTCAATCAAAATATCAAACGACTTTTCGTCGGGCTTCAGGCCCAGGGCAAACACCGCCATCGAGCGAATTTGCAGGTTTTGATCGTTGATGGCCTGCCGAATCAGCGGCGCGGCCTGGGCCGCAGGCACATCTCGCAGCGATGCCAGCGCCAGCATACGGTCTTTGGAATCTTCGCTCTTAAGCTGGTCGGCGATCTGCTCTAGGTTCATGGAAAAGGTGCGCTATGAACGGTCTTCTTCAGTATAAGGAGTGTTGGGCTGGGAGGTGGGAGGGTGGGGGAGGTAGGGAGATCTGTGGAAGTTCAAAATTCAAAATTGAGAATTCAAAATTTTGAACTTTGAACTTTGAATTCATCCATCCACCCTTCTAACGCCGCCGCAGCCGCCCAAAATACTCTTCCCCGCTGCGCGATGGCACTGAATTGGCCACAGGTTCCAGGGAAACAACCTCGAAGTGGGGTTCAAACAGCTGGCGCACTTCGGTGGGGGTAGTGCCGAAGGGTGGGCCGCCCTGGCGACGGTGGGTAAAGAATACGGCCAGCAGGTCGCCATTGGGTGCCAGCAGATTGGCCACCAGCTCTACGTAGGCGGGGCGCAGGGCGGGGTCGATGGCGCAGAAGCAGGTGTGTTCGATCGCGTAGTCAAACTGCCCGCTAAACTCGGGCACCAGGTCAAAAATATCTCGCTCTAGCAGTTGCAGGGAGAGGTCTTTAGCCTGGGCCTGTGCGCCCAAGGCCTGAATGGCTGAGGGAGCAAAGTCTACGGCAGTAACATTGAAGCCCTGCTGGGCGAAAAGGATGGCATCGTGGCCGCGCCCGGCGCCGAGCACCAGCGCCGAGCCTGTCCTGGGGGCGTCGGCAGATGCTAGCAGGGCCTGAAAGGCCGGGGCGGGGTGGCCCAGATCCCAGCGGGGGGTGCCTTCCTGGTAGCGCTGTTCCCAGGCGGCGGGGCTGAGGGGGGACGAAGAAGACGCTGTCATGGGTGGCTCCGGTGTATGCTCGGCAGTGACGTAGGCAAGATTTTAGGGTAGCGCGTATGCAGCGGCGACAGCTATTGGGCGGGTTGGGGGTGGCTACGGCAGCGGTGGCGCTGCGATCGCAGGCCGTCCCGGCCCAGGCCCCGCCCATCCTGAAGCCGCCGCGCCTGCGGGAGGGCGATACGGTGGGCATTGTGAGTCCGGCGGGGGCTACTTTTGAGCGCGATCGCCTCGATCTGGTCATCGATGCGGTAAAGGCTCTAGGCTTTGTGCCCCAGGTCGCGCCCCACGCTCTAGCCCGTTACGGCTACCTGGCCGGCACCGATGCCGAGCGGGCCGCCGACGTCAATGCCCTGTTTGCCGACCCGGCGGTCAAAGCGCTGCTGCCAATCCGGGGCGACTGGGGCAGCGCCCGCATTCTGCCCTACCTCGACTACGACACCATTCGCGCCAACCCCAAGGTGCTGATTGGCTTTAGCGATATCTCGGCCCTGCTGCTGGGCATCCACGCCCAAACCGGGCTGGTCACATTCCACGGCCCCCACGGCGTTACCTCCTGGCAGCCCGACCAGGTGGAGCCACTGCGCCAAATTCTTATGCAGGGCGAAGCGCTCACCTACAGCAACCCGCTGCTGGGGGCCGACCAAGATCGCCTGATGCGCGACCAGGGGCGGATTCAGACCATCACGGCGGGTCGCGCCACCGGGCCGCTGCTGGGGGGCAACCTGTCGGTAGTTTCTGGCATTGTCGGGTCGCCCTACCTGCCCAGCACCACCGGAGCCATTTTGTTTTTAGAAGACGTGGGTGAACCGCTCTACCGCATCGATCGCATGCTCACCCAGCTCAGGCTAGCGGGAGTGCTGGACGGGCTGGCGGGGTTTGTGTTTGGCCAGTGCGTCGCCTGCGGCCCCGGCGAAGGCTACGGCTCGCTCACCCTGGAAGACATTCTGCGCGACCACATTCAGCCCCTGGGCATTCCCGCCTACGCGGGGGCCTGGATTGGTCACGTAGAACCCATTTGGACGCTGCCCATCGGCGCTCCGCTGACCATGGATGCGGCGATCGGCACCCTTCAGATGCAGGCTCCGGCGGTCGTCTAATACCAAATCCTGATCAGCTACCCCCGATTCCCTAGTGGTGCATTGCGGCTAATCAAAGCCATCAGGGCGCTGCCAGGCGAGGGTGTAGCCGCGAATGCACCCTACGGTTCTACCTTTTGGGAATCGGGATTATGGGATTCGGATTTGGTATAAGCCCAAACCCTGACGGCCTATGCCCGGTTTGTGGGGGCATGGCGGGCCACGCCCCCACAGGGTCCAAATCGTGCACCGGGGTTACTTCCAAATCGATTGCGTATGGGTCAGCCTGGCATTGGGCGAGGCTGAGAACCGGGCGGCGGGATCAGCCTGACCACATCGTAGGGAGAGAACTGGGCGGCCTCGTCGGCCAGGGCAATTTGCCATCCCGGCGGCACTGTTTCCAGTAAGTCGGGGCTGGCCTTAAACAAAACCAGGCTGCCCTGGGGGTGGGCCGCCCTGAGGGCAGCGGCGGTGGGCAGGGTCTGGTCGGACAATAGCCATACCGGCGTGTCGGGTCGCAGGTAGTGGCTGAGCGAGAGGGCCTCCCCCAGGGCAATGTTGCTGGGGCCAACGATGACCATGGGGTCGGGTAGCTGGTTTATGTCCGCAGCGATAAACCGATTGGATGAGCTAAAGGCTTTATTCCACCAGGTAAACGCGCGCACATTGGTGACGCCTGATGCCAGCCCCACCATGAGCACCAGGGCCAGCAGTGCCGCGCCCAAACCCCTCACCCACCGCTGGGAAAAGGTGAGCCAGTGGGTGACAAGAACCGCGATCGCCAGCGGCATCAGCACAAGCGACGGCAGGAAGTAGCGAGTATTGCGGGAGATTTGCGCCGCTTTGAGAATGTCGTGGCCGATCAGCACCAGCGGCGGAATCAGCAGCCCGCAGGTCAAGAACAGGGCGGTCGATCGCGGGTAGTGGCGCCACAGGTGGCCCAGGGCGATCGCCCCCAGGCCCAACACCAGGGTTGGCCCCACCACGGTAAAAGGATGGTTCAGCGGGAGATTAAAATCGACCACGGTGGCGCTGTAGTGCAGCCCCCACAGCTGGGCTAAAAACCCCAGGGGGCTTGGTTCACGGGTCCAGCCGGTGACCTTTTGGAACCGCCCCCACTGCTGCACCAGGGTCCAAATCCAGGGGGCAAACAGGAGCAGCCCGAGGCCGTTGGCCAGCCCATACCCCACCCAGGGCCGCACCCGCCGCTGGCTGAGGGCCATATAGACCAGATGGCTCAGCCCCAGCAGCGCCGTCACCAGCGACCCGTACCAGGCCAGCCCCAGGGCCAGCCCGTAGGTCACCCAGGCCCAGGGCGTTTTTTGGTGGAGGGCCTGCACCAGGCTCCCGTGGGCCAGCAGCAGCCCCACCACCCAGAGGGTGTACTCCCTCGCCTCCTGACCGTAGACCAGCTGCACTGGGGATACCGCCAGCAGGGCCACCGCCACCCAGGCCACCGCTGGCCGGAGCGGAAACAGCTGCCGCGCCAGCCAGAACATCACCGGCAGGGCGATCGCCCCAAACAGGGCCGCGATCGCCCGGTAGCCCGCCACCGACGCGCCAAACAGCCGCCCCCAGCCGTGGGCCAGCAGGTAGTACAGCGGCGGATGTTCGGGGTTGGCGACCAGCGCGGTCCAGCAGTCGGCCAGCGATGGGGCAGGCGGCATCTGCTGATAACGCATCAGGTCTGCCGCCGTCAGGCTGGGGCGATCGGCGGTGGCTTTTTCCACCGCCGGGCCGACATAGCCCGCTACTCGCAGGCTGGTGTAGGCTTCGTCGTGCCAGTAAACCTTGCGATCTAAGTTGGCAAAGCGCAGCACCAGCCCCACCGCCACCGCCCCCAGGGCCAATCGCCTAATCCACACCCAGCCCTGCGCCAATCCAACTCCCCCCATACACCGTTAGTTCCGCCTGGCCAAGGTCTGCTTTGACGGCCTCGGGCCAGGGGAAATTTTAAAAATAGACGTCGAGTACAGCCACGCCGGGACGACGCAGCAAAGTCGCAGCTCCTGCGGGCTGACAGCAAAAATGTGTCGCCTAAACACATGGGTCACCGAGGCACTGAAAGGCCAAGGCGTTCCCCAGAGAGGCTAGAACTGATAGCCAACATCGCTAAAGTTGGTGATTAGCGCTACGTTAGCGTGCTCAAGACTGGTCACCAGCCAGGGTACCTCTTTGCAGGTGCGGCGCTCGTGGAGGTTGAACAGCACCGAAAAACAGCGCTCTAGCCAGGGCTTAGCCGCCGAGCAAAACAGCACCAGCCGCAGCAGCAGGCCCATGGTCAGGGTGTGGCCCACGTCGTTGACCAGGTGGCGAAAGTTGCGAAACACCGGGCGGTGGGGGCTGTCGACCACCAAAAAGTTGAGCAGACGGCGGCAGGTCTCAACCAGCATAAAGCTGTTCAGGGGCTGAGCGTCGAACTCGGCCAGGGTCTCGCGCAGGTACTGGCGCAAGTTGCGGGTGAAGTGGTTGCCGCTGTACTTGGGTTCGGCTGCTGCGATCGGGCTGATCAAGTAGTCGACAAACTCGTCTTTGAAGTCGCGGAATGATCGCACGGTTTTGCTGTAGGTGGCAAACCAGCGGGCCTGGTCGCGGTGGGTGCGGCCATCAATTTTGCCCGTGTAGAAGTTCAGCGCTTCGTCTAGTCCAGTGGTGTCGAGCAGCGTGGGATTGACCACCTGCCCGGCCCGCTCAGGAATCTGGTGCTGGGCGTGGTAGCGGGCCAGCCGAATGCCCAGGTCGGTCTCGGCCCGACGGCGCAGATCGTTGATGTTTTGCTTTTGCTCCTGGCCGCTGTCTTTGGTCAGCAGGCTGTTGTCGTACAGGAAGGGATAGTGGCGAATGCGGTGGGCCAGGGGCTGATCTTCCACAGCTGCCGCTGCGGAGGTATCGGCTTCTCGGGCGGGGGCCATAATTTGCTGAAGCCGCACCAGAGAGGCAAACTGCTCGGTCTGGGGAAACTCCTTGACCAGGCTGTAAACCCTTTGAGCCTTAGCGTTGGGGCCGTGAACCGGGGGCAGGTCTTCAAACAGCCGCACCAGCTCTGGAATAGCCCAGTGGTCGCGGGGCTGGGTGTACCAGAGGTTAATGAGGGTGTAGCAGCAGCGGTTGAGGACGTACTTAAACTCGCGATCGGCGGTGTCCTGCTCTGACAGCTTGAGCAGGGCGCTGGCCACCGAGCTATCTGGGTAGCTAGCAACGTCAAAAAACAGGCGGCGAAACCGCTCAATCAGCTCGTGGGGAGCCTCCTGCTTGCGCCAGTACTGCCAGTGCTGATAGAGCAAGTCTTCTAGACTAGCGGGGGGCCGACTAGAGTAGTTTGACCACGAATCTAAGGAATCCCAAGGACTCATGCTGCTGACCTGATTGTGAGGGCGGTAGACGTGGCGGCAACCCAGCGGCGGCCGACTCTGGCGACAATTCTATCCACGGTGGGGCAAACAGCTCAAAATTTAGCTCTGCTCGACCCCCTTTTTGACTCGAACCCGGTTTGATGGGGTGATGAGTAGTGAATTTTACCTAGAACGCTGCAATCTACAACTTTTAGTTAGTCAATAATACCCAGGTCGGGGGTGGTTTTCTCCGCTATATAGGATGCATTTTTTAAAGTTTTCTTGAGGATTTGCTCCTTTCTGCCCCTAGGTCAAGCACTAGAGCGCCCCAATCTGCTTCGCGACGGTTTGGGCCGAGTAGCTCACGCCCGCTGTCCCCTCGCCGGGGTGAGTGCAGTCGCCCACCAGCCACAGCCCACCCACTGGGGTGCGATTGGCAAACCCAAAGGGGCCAAAGGTGCCGATGCGCATGCCCAGTCCGCCGACCGCACCGCGATCGCGGCCGGTAAATCGGGCGAAGGTGCGCGGGGTAGCCGCCTCAACGTGGACAATGTGCTCGCGCTGGAGGTCAAAGTAGCTGGACAGCCGCCGGATGGCGCCCTCGGTATAGGCCTGTTTGAGCGCTTCATAGTCCTCGATTTGCCACCAGGGACTGAGGTCAGTAAAGGAAGACGCGACGATGGTGGCCTTGCCCTCGGGGGCGCGCCCGTCACCGGGGCGACTCACCGACACAAACAGCGTATTGTTTTCGGCGATCGGACCGTCGTAGTCGTAGAAAAATTGCAGGTGGGGCGGGCAGTCGGGGGGAATAGCGGCAGCATCGACCCCCAGATACAGCACAAAGGCTCCGCTGCTGGGGGGCAGGGCCTCGACCCGGCGCTGGTAGCCCCGATAGCGGCTGGGGGCGCGATCGCCCAGCAGCTGCACCAGATTCTGCACCGTCACGTTGGCTACCACATGGTCGGCAGCTTCTACCCAAGTGCGGCCGGTTTTTTGATCCTCCACGGTGACCCCCGTCACCCGGCCCTGGGCGGTGTGGACGTGCTGCACCCGGTGGTTGAGCTGTAGCAGACCGCCGTCGCGCAGCAGCGCCTTTTCCAGGCTGTCGCTGAGCACCTGCATACTGCCGTGGAGGTGCCACAATCCCTGGGGTGCCTGGGACATGCTGAGGGCGGTGGCCGCGTACAGGACGGCGGTTTCGTCGGCGCTAACCTGGGAGTAGAGCTTGAGCTGGAGGTCGAGAAAGGTCTTGAGACGGCGATTTGCGGGGGGAGCGCCGGGCGCATCGGCCGCCAGGCCCAGCTGACGCAGCACCTGCCCGACGGTGGTAAAGGTATAGGGCACCGTCGTCAGCGTGTCGGGGCGCAGCGCCTGGGCCAGCTGCCACAGATCCCAGAGGCTGCGGGGGGGCAGCACCGGCTGCCGCGCCTGAAACCGCCAGCTGGGCTGAAATAGCCTTTGCATCAGCTGCCAAAAGGGTTCGCTGCCGGGAAACTGCCGCTGCCGCTCGGCCTGCCACGCCGCCGGGTCGCGCCACACCCGAATGGGTTCACTCTCCCCCGGCAAAAAAACGGCACAGGCCGGATCGCAGGGCGTGGCCTCGGGCAGCGGCAGATCGAGTTCAGCAAAGATCTGGTGGTGAATGCCCCCTGGCTCTAGCCCCGCCACCTGGGTTGCCCCGACATCGAAGGTAAAGCCTCGCCGCCGAAAGGTTGAGGCACATCCTCCCGCCACCTGGGCCTGGTCAAATACCCGCACCGCATAACCCCGACGCGCCAGCAGCGCCGCCGCCGTCAGGCCGCCAATGCCCGCCCCAGCGACAACGATTCGACGACCCGATGAGGCCTGGCGGGAAGGGGCAGCTTGACCCATGGCGTTACATATCTTTACAACACCTTCAGCTTAGCCCACCCAGGCTCTGGAGTCAGTCCAAAGACCTAGATGATGGGGCACCAGGGGCGGTAAAGGCTGTCGGCACCTGGGTCAGTCGTACTCCCGACGGCCCGCCGCAAACTGCAGCACCATGGGCAGGCCGCCGTCCTGGTGGTATTTGTCAGCCCAGGCCCGCAGCATCTCGTCGAGCTCCTGCAGGGCCTGCTGGCGTTGCTGGGGAGCAACGTCAAATACCTCGACCCCGCGCATCACACCG
Source organism: Nodosilinea nodulosa PCC 7104 (assembly GCF_000309385.1). Taxonomy (GTDB): domain Bacteria; phylum Cyanobacteriota; class Cyanobacteriia; order Phormidesmidales; family Phormidesmidaceae; genus Nodosilinea; species Nodosilinea nodulosa. Next base: position 5,007,681 of record NZ_JH976537.1, on the reverse strand, counting down.
GTTTCTTCGCGCACCCAGGCCTGTAGTAGGCCGAAGTAGCGGGCCACGTCGTCGATCATGGCAAAGACTCGCTCCTGCTCCCCCTTGGGCGAGTACGATTCACTGGCCAGAGCGTACAGAGGAATATCTACCAGGGGCGAATCGATCTGAATCACGGTGCTGGAGTGCAGCAGCCGAAACTTGATGTGGGACATCAGAGCGTCGCTAAAGGGCATCCGCTGCCCCTTGGGCAACTCCTCCTGGGACATTTGGTGGAGCAGCTCAATGAGCTCGGTAAACTCCACCTGGTCTAAGATTCGGGCTCGGGGTGCTCCGCTCGGCAAGTCCTCCTCAATGGCTTTGCGCTCGCCGGGGGTAAGGCCCTGAATCCGGACGCAGGACTCGGAGGCGTTGCAGGGAAAGTGTTCTTGCCAGAGAAAGGGCAGAGCAATGAGATAGTAGGGCTCTTTGGAGTTGAGAACCTTGAGGCTTTGCCCCTCTGCCAGCGCGGCCTGAATTTCTTGCACGATCGCTTTTACCCGTTTGGGCTCTACGTGGTACAAGAAGCCTGTCTTGCGAATGTTCTGGCCCTGTTCTATGAACGTGCTGTAGATGGCTAGCTTGGCGGCGGTGGTGGCAGCGTCTAGGAATGCTCCGTAGCGGTGGCCCCCCATTTTCATCGTGCTCAGGGCCAGGTTAAGCAAAATCCAGTCTGCGGGGCTGTTGTCTACGGCTCGCAGGAGGTCTTGTTTTAAATCGGGCGGAACTTGGGACTGATAGGTCACAGGATGACGATTACTCAGACTAGATAAATTACGGAATTTTTAGCCTCAGTAACTCACAGGGAACACACAGAGGATATAACAGCAGGCAGGGGTGAAAGCCGCAGGCTAGAGTTACCCAAATTGGCTCAGGTTGAGGGCCAGAACATCTATTTAGGAACTAGCTGAGAACCATTGATAGCAGGATCTAAATACGGGTTTGAAAGGAGTCTAGCGGCAGTTAGCAGTCCCCCCTGCCCCCCGTCTATTGGCCCTAAAGTGGGATCAGCTATGCTTTTAACATATCTTAGGCCCACATGGGTTATTGCTTTCTATACAGGGAGATTATTCCAGCTTCAAAAGTATAGATTTAGTTGCAGAAAATGCTTCATATTCTGGCGCAGGTAGGGCGGATGTTAACTTTTCTTCCACAACTGGACTGAGATTACCAGTCTCCCATTGCCGGGGTAGGGCAGATGATCGCCGCAACGCACCCCCGTCAAAATCACTCTGGCAGATCTAACGGCCTAGAGCGCTTGCTGCGACGAAAAGTTCCTGTCTTGCCCCAGAGCTAAGCCAGGAAAACGAGTGTAAGCCCCCTGAAATAGGCCTTTAAACCCGCTTTCAAAGCCGCCAAACTGGCGCCTGGTGCTGCTGGACGCAAATCCGCCACCGTTCCCACTCCCTGGCTCCCCAGCCCCACGGCCCCCTTGCAATCGGCCATAGTCCAAAAACCTATGCCGCAGTCTACTGGGCTACGATCCGGGATCGGTGGGGGTAGAGGGAACAGCGGGTTCGGTCGGGGCAGGTTCGGTGGACTCAGTGGGGGTGGAGGGGGCGGGTTGAGGCGGCACAGCGGGCTGAGCTGCCCCGCAGTAGGTGTTGACCTCGTTGATGAGCTGCGATTCTTTTTGGGAGAGGGTTTCGATCGAGGCGACTGCGGTCATGGTCTGCTGCTGAGACTCTTCGATTTTGGCCGGCAGCTCGGCCTCAGACTGCACCTGCACCACCAGCTCCATGGCCTCACGGGCATCGGTAAGGGCGGTGCTGAAGCCCTTCACAACCCCCACGTAGTTATCCCTAAACTGGCTCAGATCTTCATCGCGCAGGTTGGTGGCCTGAAGATCGTCCACTAGCCCGTCGAGGTTGGTGACGACCTTGTCGACAGCGCTGGTGTACTGGCTGGCGGCTAGCTTGATGTCGTCTAGGTTTTTGACCTGGGCCGCACTCTCGCTGAAGGTCTGAATCTCGGCCTCGAACTCCTGCATAAAGCCCTGGGTTTGATTGACTACCTCGGCCAGCTGATTGCACTGGGCCACCTTCGACGAGCCACAGCCCAGCAGCAGCAGCGGCAGCAATAGCCCTACCCCACGCGCACCCTGCCGCCATAGTCTGCTACCTGTGCCTGCTACCTGTGTCATTGCTGCCGCCATCGTTTATTGCTACGGCTTCAAGTTTTACCCTGTCTTGGGTAGGTTTACAACCTAATTCATTGAGTTTTGTTGGGGCTGGGGCCTTCGGTGGAAATGGGCCAAAACGGCGGCCTTGGTGGCCTGCGGCCGAGCTTTACGCGCGATCGCTTTCCCCAACCCCAGCGCCAAATGCCCCAGGGGGCTGAGATTGCCTGCTGTGTCTACCGTTATGCTCCGGCAGCCCAAAGACTGGAAAACTGCTGATAGGATCAGTAAGGCAAAGGGTATGGCTGTATACCAGAGAGCAGAGCGTGAGCCGGGCATTCTCGCCTCAGGGCTCTGGGTGGGGGCGCATTGTAGCCCCGCCTGGGAGTGCTTTTCCGGATTGGGGAAGAGCTTCTGCGATATCGTTAATGAGCCGCCTTAATCTACGGATACACCTGCGAGATGTTTAGCCCAGCCAATTTCTTGATCGCCACTCAGTGGGCTGCCCTCGGTACGCTGGCCCTGGCCGTGCTGGCCGTGCTGGCTTTTATCTTCAAGTGGGGCATTCGGTTTCGCCTGGTGGGGGCTACGGGGTTTGCGGCCGTCCTCACGGTGGGGCTACTGGGTCTGAGCTTTGAGCCGTTTACCCGGACGGCGGTGCCCGGCGCCATGCCCTATGCCACCGTCTACGACTCCGGGGCCAGCCAGATTGTGATCACCGTGCCCAACACGATGGACCCGGAGACTCTGGATGCCACCCTGCACCAGGCCGCCAGCAATCTCTTTAAGCCCTACCGCCTGGGTCTGCCGGGGCAGGTAGCCACCATTCGCGCCCGCACCCTAGCCCACGAGCCAGGGGGGATCTCCCGGCTTTTGTACCTGGGCCAAATTCAGCCCACCCCCAAAGGCTCAGAGGATGCGTTTCAGGTGCAGATCAACCGCGATAGCTGGCCCATCCCCAGCTAGCGTTCTCTGCTTTTACTCTTTTCCACCCGCGTCCCCATTTACCTACCCATCCATCCGCTCCCGTATCCTCTATGACCACCCTCTCCCCCCTCCCCACCCTTGCCATTGCCCCGGCTCAGGTTGTTCGCGGTGACGGTATTTTGGCCGCCCAGGGGTCTGCCATTGCCCGTTTGGGCCAGCGTCCTTTGATGGTGGGCGGCAGCCACAGCCTTAGCCTGATTGCGCCTCTGCTCGATGCCCTGAGCCAGGAGGGAATGGCCATCCAGACGGCGACCTACGGCGGCGACTGTAGTGAAGCCAGCCTGGCCCGGTTGCGGGCGATCGCCAGCGACCATCGGGCCGATGTTGTCATCGGTGTCGGCGGCGGTAAGGCGCTGGATACGGCCAAGCTGCTGGCCCATCAAATCCAGCAGCCGGTGGTGACGGTGCCCACCTCTGGGGCCACCTGCGCCGCCTGGACAGCGCTGTCCAATGTCTATTCTGACCAGGGGGCCTTTCGCTACGATGTGGCCCTGCCTACCTGCCCCAGCCTGCTGATTCTCGACTATGCCCTGATTCGCACGGCCCCTCGCCGCACCCTGGTGGCGGGCATTGGCGACGGCCTGGCCAAGTGGTACGAAGCGGCTGTCAGCAGTGGGGCCAGCCAGCAAACCCTGATTGTGGCGGCGGTGCAGCAGGCGCGGGTGCTGCGCGACATTCTCCTGCAAAAGACCCCCGCTGCCCTGCGCCACTGGGGCGGCCCCGAATGGCAGGAGGTGGTCGACGCCACCGTGCTGCTGGCCGGGGTAGTTGGCGGCGTCGGTGGCGCCCAGTGCCGCACGGTGGCGGCCCACGCGGTGCATAACGGGTTAACGCAGATTCCGGCTAGCCACGGCATTCTCCACGGCGAGAAGGTGGCCTACGGCATTTTGGTGCAGCTGCGGCTAGAAGAAATGGGCGGGAATGCCGCCCTGGCCAGGGCCGCCCGTCAGCAGCTGTTGCCCTTTTACCGCGCCGCTGGCCTGCCCCAAACCCTGGCCGACCTGGGCCTGGGAGAGATTTCCCTGGGTGATTTGCAGCGGGCGGCGGCCTTTGCCTGCCGTGAGGGGTCTGACATTCATCACCTGCCCTTTACGGTGGCTCCGGAGGCGGTGATGGCGGCCATGGTGTCGCCCCTGTGCCCGGAACTGCGCGAAAAAAACCGCGCCGCCGCTCCCGTTCGTCCCGCTAGCGTTGCCCCGGAGGTGCAGCCATGACCCTCGACTGGATGCCCACAGCCCATCGCCTCAGCGCCCTGCCTCCCTACGTCTTTGCCCGCCTCGATGAGCTCAAGGCTCGCGCCCGCGAGCAGGGGCTAGACCTGATTGACCTGGGCATGGGCAATCCTGACGGCCCTACCCCTGCCCCGGTGGTGGAGGCAGCCCACGCGGCGATCGCCGACGCCGCTACCCACGGCTATCCGCCCTTTGAGGGGACTGCCAGCTTTCGCACCGCCATTACCGACTGGTACCGCCGCCGCTACGGAGTGGCCCTCGACCCCACCGCCGAGGCCCTGCCACTGCTGGGATCTAAGGAGGGGATTACCCACCTGGCCATGGCCTTTATCAACCCTGGCGACCTGGTGCTGGTGCCCACCCCGGCCTACCCGGCTCACTTTCGCGGCCCTGCCATCGCCGGAGCCGAGATCTATAATCTGCGCCTCACCCCCGCCAACCAATGGCTGATCGATTTTGACGCCATTCCGGTGGAGGTGGCCCAGCGGGCCAAGGCGCTGTTCTTTAACTATCCCAACAACCCCACCGCCGCCACGGCGCCCCGGTCATTTTTTGAGCGCGCGGTGGAGTTTGCCCACCGGCATCAGATTCTGCTGGTGCACGACCTCTGCTACGCCGAGCTGGCCTTTGACGGCTACCAGCCCACCAGCCTGCTGGAAATTCCCGGCGGCAAGGAGGTGGGGGTGGAGTTTCACACCCTGTCGAAAACCTACAACATGGCCGGCTGGCGGGTGGGCTTTGTGGTAGGTAACTCCCACATTATTCAGGGCCTGCGCACTCTGAAGACCAACCTGGACTACGGCATTTTTGCGGCCCTACAGCGGGCGGCGGAAACGGCCCTGTCTCTGCCCGATCGCTACCTGGAGGAGGTGCAGCAGCGCTACTCTAGCCGCCGCGACTTTTTGATCGACGAGTTTGCCTCCCTGGGCTGGACGGTGGATAAACCCCAGGCCACCATGTATCTGTGGGTGCCCTGCCCTGTCGGCACCACCTCGACCGATTTTGCCCTGGCGGTCTTGCAGGAAACCGGGGTGGTGGTCACCCCAGGCAATGCCTTTGGCCCCGGCGGGGACGGCTACATTCGCGTCAGCCTGATTGCCGACTGCGATCGCCTGGCCGTGGCGATGGACCGGATTCGGCAGGCGGGGTTCCGCTTTGCCCCCGAGGCTGCCCCTGAGGCGGCGGCAACGGTGTAGGTAATCTCCTCGGCTCTGGTTTCAGGCTGTATAGTGAAACAAACCTCCAACCTTTGCTACCACCATGTTTAACCTCGGCTGGACTGAAGTTGTGCTTGTCATTGGGGTGGCTGTGCTCATCTTTGGCCCCAAAAAAATTCCTGAACTGGGCAGCGCTTTGGGCAAAACCCTGCGCGGCTTTAAAGATGAAATGAGTCAGACTCCCGATGACGAGGCCCTCGATGCCTACGAGGATGCCGAAGACGCCGACGTGTATCGGTAGTTTGGCCAACCCTATCCCCTAGCGTGATCTCCATGCGGCAGTTTTTGAAGTACACCCTGGCCAGTCTGACCGGGTCCATTTTGTTTTGTTTGCTGCTGGGGTTTTTGCTGACCCTGGGCGCCGTGGGGCTGGTGGGGGTGCTGGTGGCCAACCTGAGCAAAGGCAGTGATGCCCCCACCATAGAGAAAGATACCGTGCTGGTCTACGACCTCTCTACGGTCATTCCTGACTCCATTGGGGCCATCGATCCGAGCGCGATCGTGTTCGGCGGCCAGCCTGCCGGGGAGCTAACCCTGCGCCAGGCGGTGCTTGCCCTCAAGGCGGCTGCCACCGACGATCGCGTAGCGGCCCTGTACCTCAAGGGTGGCGCTGGCATGGGCACCGGGCTGGCCAGCCAGGCGGAAATTTACCCGGCGATACAGGCTTTTAAGGCCGCGGGGAAGCCCGTTTTGGCCTACGACATCTCCTGGGATGAGCGGGAGTATGCCCTGGCCTCCCTGGCCGATACAGTATACCTCAACCCCTTTGGCGAAGTTGAGATGAACGGCCTCTACGCCGAAACCATGTACCAGGCGGACGCCCTGAAGAAACTGGGGGTAGGGGTGCAGGTGACGCGGGTGGGCAAGTACAAGTCGGCGGTGGAGCCGCTAATTCGCAACACCATGAGCCCTGAGGAGCAGGAGCAGACCCAGCGGCTGCTGGGGGATGTGTGGCAGAATCTGCTGGCCACCGCCGCCGCGCCCCGAAAGCTGTCTCCCCAGCAGATGCAGACCGTGGCCAATACCCAGGGATTTTTGTTTGGGCAGGAGGCTAAAACCCAGAAGTTTGTCGATGCGATCGCCTACGAAGACGAGGTGATTGCCGCCCTCAGGGGCCTCACCGGGGAAGATAAATCCGACGACAACGAGGACGACCTCGACTTTCGCCAGATTAGTCTGGCCGGCTACGCCAAAGCCGTAGATGACCCTTTAACCAGCCGCCGCTCCGACCGCCAGGTGGCCCTGGTGTACGCCGAAGGCCCCATCGTCGATGGCGGGGACGACAGCGAGTTTGGCCAAGCCGGAGTAATTGCGGGCAATGCCCTGGCCCACCAGCTGCGCCAGCTGCGCCAGGACGACAAGGTTAAGGCGGTGGTGCTGCGGGTCAACAGCCCCGGCGGCAGCGCCACCGCCTCGGAGGTGATTCTGCGGGAGCTTCAGCTGGTGCAGAAGGCGGGGAAACCAGTGGTGGTGTCCATGGGCGACGTGGCGGCCTCCGGGGGCTACTGGATTTCCTCCCAGGCCGATGCGATCGTCGCTGAGCCCACCACCATCACGGGGTCGATTGGGGTGTTTGGTATTTTTCTCAATTTACAGGGCCTGGGCAATAAGGTGGGGGTCAGCTGGGACGGGGTGAAAACCGCTGAGCTAGCCGATATTTACTCCAACACTCGGCCCAAGACCAAGGCCGAACTCGCCATTTTGCAGCGGACTGTGGACACCATCTACGACGGCTTTTTAGACCGGGTGGCCGAGGGGCGCGGCCTGCCTCGTCCGAAGGTGGCCGATCTGGCCCAGGGGCGGGTGTGGTCGGGTAAGGCGGCCCTAGATCTGGGCCTAGTGGATGAGCTGGGGGGGGTAGATGCGGCGATCGCCACCGCCGCCAAACTCGCCGACCTGGGCGACGACTGGCGCCTGCAAGAATACCCTAAACCCGACGAATGGCAGCAGTTCCTAAGGTTTTTCCTGGGCGGTCAAACCGTCCGAGCGGCCGCCCACGATCCCCTCACCAGCCAGGTGCTACAGTTTGTCGACGACACCCACATGATCCGAGCCTTTGACGATCCCCGCGGTATTTATTCGCTGATGCCCTACCGACTGGTGCTGAAGTAGAGAGCCAACCTGGGCCAGCGCCTGGAGGACGGCGTACGGAAGACGGCGCTTGGAAAAGAGCAAGGGTTCCAACTTGGGCTAGATCGGCTCGCCCTACTTTTCCGATCCCCTCACCTTTCTCATCCGCTTTACCCCAGGAATACCATGTACCCGCAGCAGGTCCGCCAGGGTCGAGCAGTAGGGCTCCATGCCAAAGCTGGCCGGACTGACAACCCCAGCGTAGACAAAGTGACGGTAGCGCAGACAGAAATAGTCCCACGGCGCCATCTGCACCCGAAACACTTTAATCAGCACATCGGCTAGCCACATCGACAGCGGAATGCGAAACCAGATGCGCTGACCAAAATAGTCGCAAATTTGCTCTACAGCCTGGTTTACCGTCAGCGGCGGGTTGCCCAGCACGTATTCTCGGTAGCCCTCGGTGGACGGGTGCTCAACCAGGTAGTTGACCACGGTGGCAATGTCCTGGGCATGGGCGAAGTGAAACCCCGCATCGGCCCGGAAAAAGCGCACCAGCCCCACCCAGCGGGTGACATCCTTGAGCCCGGCTGAAATAAATGAGGAGGGCTTTTCCTTGTCGCCCCCAAACACGAGGGTGGGAAACACCGTAGTGATTTTGTCGTACACCGCCAGCTCGCTGAGGCGGTGGTGGCATTCGTACTTACTGCGAATGTATTCGGTGCCGATACTGCCAGCCTCGGGCAGGGGGTCGCTCTGCTGGTTCAAAATGCTGGCGGTGGAGAAGTAGATAATTTGCTGGCAGCGCTGGGGGGCGAGGTGGGCCATCAGCCTCAAATTGGCATCGACATTGATAGCATCGACGTAGCTGGCGTCACCGCCCCAGGCTGCCGCCGTCAAAATGGCGATGTCGATGGTGGGCAGCAGATCGACGAACGGATCAATATCCTCCAGCCCCCCGCGCAGAATGTGCACCCTGGCATTGTTTTGCACCGGTAGCCGCAGCTTCTCGGGGTGGCGCAGCAGCAAAAACAGCTCGTAGCGATCGCTCTCCAGCAGCAGATCTAGAATATAGTGACCGATGCAGCCGCTAGCCCCTGTCATAAACACGCGCAGGGCATTAGGGTTGGTAGAGGTAGGGGGCAAGGTGTCCAAATCGCTCAGGTTCAATGGGTATAGTCTGACAGTTTAGACCGTTTTGGTAGAGCTAGGCGCCCGATCGCTGGGGCTGGGGGCTGGCTGGAGAATAATTTCAGCCCTAGGGATGGCCAGGGCATTCTTAAAGCTCAGGTAAAGCTGAGAGATTCTACTCTGTTGCCTCCGAGAAATTGCGTAGAGAGTAGGGCAATCTCTCCCGGCCTGTTTTTGCGATGGCTGTTCCCCTCTATCGTTCTGCCCCTAAGCCCTGCAGCCGCCGTTGGAGCTCCACCCAGGGGGGCTTCACCCTAATCGAGATGCTGGTAGTGGTGGCGATCCTGGGCGTTTTGGCGAGCCTGGCCCTACCCAGCTTTTTAAGCCAAGCCGCCAAGTCCAAGCAGGCCAGGGTGCTGGTGTACATTGGCGTGGTCAACCGGGCGCAGCAGGCGTTCTTTGTGGAAAACGATCGCTTTGCCACATCCATCGGTGAACTGGGTTTTGCCAATCAAAACGCCCCGGCGGACTACACCTACGCCATTACCTCCCAGGCCAGCGGGCTGAAGATGACGAGCACCCAGGCGATTCCGCTCAACCCCGCCCTGCGGGGCTATGCGGGGGTCGTCTTTAGCACCGTAGACCCCGGCGGCAGCACCAGGCTGGCCACCGTCATCTGCCAGGGTAGTGCAGCAACTACCCCCTCACCCACCCCGGTCGCGGTGGCCGGGCAGGTGCAGATTGCCAACTGCGATACCTTATAGGAGCAATGGGCCTGTAGGGGCAAGGGGCCGGGACGGGCAATGGAAGCAATGTAACAAACACTACGAAATACCCTGGCTGAGTCCCAGGAGCAGCGCTACAGTAAAGGTTGGCCTATTTTACCGTAACCGCCGTATTTACCGTGGCCCCTCTTCAGTCATCCCCTCTCACTGCCACCGATATTCAGGGGCTCTTCGATCGCATTGCCCCGGTCTACGACAGCCTCAATGAGCGGCTGAGCTTTGGCCTGCACCGGGTCTGGAAGCGCATGGCCGTGCGCTGGAGCGGCGCTGCCCCTGGGCAGACCGCCCTTGATGTGTGCTGCGGCAGCGGCGACATGGCTCTCATGCTGGCCCAGGCCGTGGGGACAACGGGTAAAGTCTATGGCCTCGATTTTTCGGCAGAGCTGCTGGCGGTGGCCGAGGGGCGATCGCGCCGGGCGCCCCTGCCAACGCAGCCGCACTGGGTGCAGGGCGATGCTCTGGCTCTGCCCTTTGAGGCCAGCACCTTTGATGCCGCCACCATGGGCTACGGCCTGCGCAATCTCACCGATATTCCCCAGGGGCTGACCGAGCTGCATCGGGTGCTCAAACCCGGCGCCACCGCCGCCATCCTCGACTTTCATCGGCCCCAGGGCTGGCTGGCCGAGCAGTTTCAGCGCTGGTATCTCGATGCCCTGGTGGTGCCCGCCGCCGAGCAAATGGGCCTCACCGAGGAGTATGCCTACATCGGCCCCAGCGTCGATCGCTTCCCCGACGGGCCAGAGCAGGTGGCCCTGGCCCGCCGGGCCGGGTTTGGGCAGGCGGTTCACTACCCCATTGCCGGTGAGCTGATGGGGGTGTTGGTGGTAGGTCGCCATGACCGGGTCTGAGCTGTGGCTACTGCTGGCTCCACCGATCGTGGGCGGCGTCATTGGCTACTGCACCAATGACATCGCCATCAAAATGCTGTTTCGCCCCTACCGCCCTATCTACCTGGGAACGCGGCGCCTGCCCTTTACCCCAGGGCTGATACCCAGCAACCAGGAGCGGCTGGCCAAACGCATTTCAGACACGATTATGGGGTCGCTACTCACGCCGGAGGAGCTGCAAAACCTGGCCCGCCGCCTGCTGCAGACCGATCGCACCCAGGCCGCCATCAAGTGGCTCTTGCAGCTGGCCCTCGACCAGGTGCAGAGCCGCGCCCAGGCGCGTACCGCCAAGATTGCCGGGGCCATTCTGGAGGATCTGTTTGGCAAATCGCTGCCCCGGCTGATTCGGGTTTGGGCGCGCCGCGACGACTTTTTAGAACCCCAGCTCAATCAGCTCTTTGACCAGGTGCTGATTGACTTTAGGCTTACCCCGGATCAGGCCGACCAGATTGCCACCTGGCTGCTCACAGGGGTATTTCCCCCCGATAAGCTGCGCCAGCTTGTGATCGACTTTCTCACCGATCGCAACATTCAAGTCATTGACACCATCTTTCGCGAGCGCACCAGCGGCACCTACTGGGTGGTGGCCAACCTGTTTGGGGTCCGCAATGCCCTGGGCCGCCTGCGGGCCTTTTGCCTCGACGAGCGGGAGGTCAGCAACACCCGCATTGCCGAGCTGACCGTGGCCCTACAGCTCAAAAAACGCCTGCAAGAGTCGCTGCAGCGGGTGTCGCTACAAAACCTGCCGGTGTCCACCGTGCGCCAGGTGCGCCGCAACCTGCGCGAGTCAATCCAGGGCTACATTCGCACCCTGGGTCCAGAGTTTGTGCGCGGTCTGGGCGCTTCGGTGAACTGGGAAATGCTGGCTACCCAACTGCTTAACCGCCTGCAAAATTCAGCCGTTATCACCCAATCGCTGGACCCGGTCAGCGAAGAGCTGGCGCTCATTTTGGAGCGCTACCTGGAGCGCGATTTAGAGTCGCTGGTGGCGCAAATTATTCCTATTCTCAACATCGACCAGGTGATTATCGACCGGGTGCGCGGCACCTCGCCCAAGGAGCTGGAGATGGCGATTCAGGGCATTGTGCGCAGTGAGCTCCAGGCGATTGTCAATCTGGGCGGCATTTTAGGGTTTGCGATTGGAGTGCTGCAGGCAACGTTTTTCTACTTTCAGTAATCTTTTCTTAGGAATTTTTTCAGGGCTATTCACGCGATCGGGCAGGCCTCAAAATACGGCCTGCCCGAGTCTGGTGCGGTCTCTAGCTGGCCTCAGTCGGGGGAGCATCGGCCATGGCCTTGCGGGCGGCCAGGGCGGCGGCCAGCAGGCTGAGGCCGCTCAGCAACAGGCTAATGCCGACGTACAGGCCGATCAGCCAGAGGGCGCTGATCGGCCAGCGGTTGAGCACCATGATGCCGAGAATGAGCGTCACTACGCCATTGAGCACCACCAGCCACGACATGCTGTGGCCCGCCTTTTGGGTAAAGCCCACAATGATGGTGTAGATGCCTTCAACGACAAACAAAATGCCGAAGGCCAGGGTCAGAGCCAGCAGCGCCGCCCCCAGGTTAAACAGAATATAGAGGCCAGCCACTGCGTAAAAAATACCCACAATCAGGTTGAGCCAAAACCCTCTTACCGGGTGCGATCGAAAGGATTGAACCACCATTACGATGCCGCTGATCAGGGCGATCCACCCCATTGTGGCGGTGAAAAAGGCGGACGCTATCATCGGCGAAATAATGGCCAACGCGCCCAGCACAATGAGCGCAATGCTGAGAATAATGACCCAGGAAATTGACTTTTTAATCTCTTCGCTTGACAGAATATTGGTTGTCATGGTCGTTTCCTCTTGTCCTGGTTTAACGGATTATTAACGGATCTTGAATGACGCAGCAGTGACATGAAACGGCTGTGAAAATTGTACGCGGCGACAAAAGCCAGGGCAATTAATAGATGTAAACCGCGCCTTAGTTTGGGGCCACCCCCTGGCTGTAGAGAATCTGCATCACCCGCGAGCCGGGTTCGCAGAGGGCGTCGCGGGCCACCACGGCGACCTCGCCGCTGACGCTGGAGCGGTACTCGGCCACCACGTCGCCAAAGGCGTTGCGCTGTAGGGCGACGGGCTGGCCGGGGGTGACGCGATCGCGCAAATCCACCAGCAGCTCTAAAAAACCGCCTGCGGTCGCCCGAATGGTCTCCAGGGCATCGCCCACCACCGTGCCTGCCTCGGCGGCGGTGCGCCCCAGCGGCCCATCGAGGATGCCGCAGTGCTTTAGCACATTGAGGCTGCCCTCCACCGCCAGGGCAATTTTGCCCGCGTCAAACCGCCGGGGGCCGCCCACTTCCAGCGTCAGGGCCGGAATGCCCGCCTTCACCAGGGCTGTTTCGAGGGTGCCCTCCAGGCCAGGGTCGTTTTGGATTTGCTCCACCGGAAACAGTTCCGCCAGTTGCCGCACCAGAATCTGGCGCAGATCGGCAAACAAAAACAGCGTGAAGTCGCTGCCAGTGGTGACAGTGTGGTAGTCGAGCACAATGTCGATGTTGTTGATCAGCAGCCGATTCCACAGCAGCCCGGCGTGGCGGGTGGCGGCGTTGGCCCCGGTTTCATCCCCCGGCCAAACCCGGTTCATATCCACCAGGGAGCCGCCGCCCTGGGCGGTCAGCCAGTGCGATCGCGTATACTCCAGCGCTGGTCGCGACACCCCCAGCACCGCCACCACGCTGCCCGCCATCGCCTGGGGGGCGAGCTGGGCCATCACCCGCTGCACCGCATCAATGCCGCTTACTTCGTCGCCGTGGATGCCCGCCACCAGGCCCACGCAGGGGGCTGAGGCTTCGCTGGCAGCGGCTTTGACAGCCCCCTTAGCCACCAGCACCGGCACATACCAGTGCTGGCCCGTGCCCATCTGCACGCCCTGGAAGAAAAACCGATGCACCTGGCCCGCCGCCAGGTCGCCCACCCCCAGATGGCTGATCACCGGTACCCCCTGGAGGGTATCGCCGGTATAGACCGTTTTGGCCAGGCCAGGGATGGCCCTGGGGTTGATGAGGGTGGTCATAGTGAATGGCAAATTGAATGGACACCAGCAGCTACCCCCGCCTAAAGCGCCTCGGCGGTGGGGCCGGGGGCAGTGGGTAGCTTACCAATAAGGAGGGCGATCGCGGCAGCTCGGGGGACTCGGCCATAGAACATCTCCTGTAACTACACGATGGGAGTATGAGTCTTGAGGTTAAAGCGGTAGCCCTGGGGCAAGATGTGCAGCTTGACCCCGCAGAGGGCCAGGGGTTCGTCCTGGAGTAACCCCTCCAGGTTGTTGTGGGTGGCGCTGGTTTCATCCACCACGGTGACGGCTCCCTGGCCGATGACGGCAAACTCGTCGCCATTGACGATAATGCCGGTGTTTTCATCAATGCCCAGGCCCAGCACCGCCGGTTGTAGCACCAGGGCCGCCAGCAGTCGGCCCAGTCGCCCCCGCTGGGCAAAGTGCTGGTCCACCACAATTCCGGGCAAAAAGCCCATGCCTGGCCCCATTTCCACCGCATCAACGCTGGGGTTAGATACCGAAGCCCCGCCCACAATCATTTCGTCGGGCATCATGGCGGCCCCGGCGCTGGTGCCGCCAATCACGGCACCAGCGGCGTGGCGCTGGTGAATGACGTCGTCTAGGGGCGTGTCTTTGATGAAATCGACGATGCGCGACTGGTCGCCCCCGGTGAAGAAAATGCCGGTGGCCTCTGAAACCTTGCGCAGCCCGTCCTCCCGCTCGGAGTCTTCCCGGCGCTCGGTGTGCACAACTTCTACCGACTCAGCCCCCAGCCGATCAAACACGCGAATGTACTCGTCTCCGACTTCGCCGGGCAGGCTGGTGGCGGCGGTCATAACGGCAATGCGGGCCTTGACGCCGCCAGCAGCGCGGACAAACTCCCGCAGCACAACGCAGTCGCCCTCTTTGTCCTCTGCGCCGCCGATGATGACCAGTGCGCCCGGTTGTTGTTGCTCAGTACCCATGGTGATGACTCCTTAAGGTGTCTGTTGTTACAGAATTCCAGCATCTCAGATTTGCAAGCTGGTCGTGCTATATCCACCGACTGAGTCCTAAAAGAAAGTGCCGACCAGGAGACTAACTTTGCCTCAGTGAGGCTCATCACACCTCAGCCTGGATGGGAGACAAGGGGGCTGTCGCAGCCTGGGGGTTTCGCCGGGCTAGTAGCGCAGGATAAGGGCAATGCGCTGGTAGTCGGCCAAGGCCCCATCTTCTAAAAAGACCACCTCGCCGCCCTTGGCCAGCACGGCCTCGATAATTTCATCGACGGCGTCATCCATGACGTCGGTGCCGCCCACGGCTTCTACCACCTCTAAACCGCCGGTTGGGCTGACGACGGCCGGGACGTGATAGCCCTTTTCTACCACCAGCAGGCTGCCCCGCCCGTCCCTGGCCAGCCGCCACGCCGCTTCGATCGCAGAGACCACTTTGCCTGCGCCCATGGCGGTATCGAGGGCTTGCAGGGCATCGGCGCGCTGCTGCGATCGCACCGCCTGCACAATGGGCCACACCTCGGGCACCAGGGCTGCGGGGGTGGCTGCGTCAAAGTTGCCGGTGATAGTGCCCGCCACCTGGGCGGTGTACTTAGAAACCTCCTGAAAAAACGAAATCTGGCGGATGACGCCCCCCAGAATAATCGGCAGGGTATTGTCTTCGGCGTAGGCGGTAAAGGTGCGATCGACCTGCTGAAAAAAGCGGCGGTGGCGATCGTCCACGTAGGCCGAGTCAGAATCGTAGGGCAGCGCCGTGGTGGCGCCGGGGCCGGTCATCTCCATGGGAAAGCTGCCGTCGGTGACTTCTTCAAGGGTTTCGCCCGTGCCCGCCAGCAGCCGCGTGGCGTTTTGGCTGAGCAAAAACACCCAGTAGCGCTGGGCTCGGTGCAGACCGTAGACCAGATCGCGGGTGGCAAAGGTCTGGTCGATGATCACCCGCTGGGGCACGGTGAAGGGCAGGTAGAACAGCCTGGCAAACTCGTGGCTGACAAACAGCGCCAGTCCGTCAAGTGTGTGGGCGTAGTTGATGTCGCTGACCAGCCCGTCGAGGTTGACCAGCAGGGGGTCTAGATCGCGATCGGAGAATTCCTTAGCCAGACGCTCCGTCGCTTCGCTGACCAGGTTTTTGACCACAATCGGGTCCTGCCGATTGTCGGGGGAGGTGCGGTGGGTGGGCAGCAAAATCGACAGGGCCGGAACTGTGGTCAGCGATTGCAGTTCCTTTAGGTCGTGGCGGGTAATCATGCGGTCTTTCCTATGGAGCGGTAGGACAATGCCCACCTTGAAATTTGCGGAATGGCGATCGCCCCGGTGGACAATGTTGCGGTTGGGTCTCGGGGCTGGCGTTGGGTGGGGGGCGGTGCCAACCCTACGGGGAGCTGGGATCTAGGGATGGGCCATGCGATCGAGGGCAACGGTAATGGCCAGAATCAAGATGTCGTTTTGGGAAGGTTCAATCTGCACGCCGTAGGTGTTGGCAATCCGAAACCAGCGTTTGGAGACTTCGGCCACTTTGCGACCGTCTTCGCCAATGGTGTATTCAAAATCCAAAACATTGCCTTTTACGGCCAGGTCGGAGCCATCGCCTACTTTGACCGTCCAGCGATCGCGCAGGGGCGAAATCAGCGCCTTTTTGACGGTGGCCAGGGGTTCGTCGTTGGCCCCCTCAATGGTCATGGTGTCTTTGATGGTGAGCAGCTTTTCCTGGATCTTGCAGACCCGGTTGCCCTGGAGGTCTTCAAAGAAAAGAGTGTTACGGATGCGCAGCAGTTTGCCGTCCACCTTGAAGGCCCGGTTGCCCTGGCCGTCTTCGATCCAAAAATCATCGCCAAGGGAAAACAGCTTTTCCCGCAGCCGGTACTGGGTGGCCGTACCCCGCCGACCAAACACCTCTCGTTCTTCCTTGCGCTGCTCGCGGCGGCTGGGGCGATCTTTGTTGAACATAGTGTTTCCTCAGGTAGGGTGAGCATTGCCCACCTTTGAATTGGGGGCAGCGGCAGAAATTTGGCGACCCCTACATTGGCTAGGGGCAAGGGGGTTTGAACAGTTGGCAGATCAGGATTGAGGTGGTCATTGCCAACCCTGCCGGGTCTGTAGGTTGGCGTGGGTGAAGGCGAGCATTGCCCACCCTACGGGAGAAATGTATGCCTGAAAAATCCCCTAAAAATCGACGGCGTCGCGGATGATCGGGCAGGTCATGCAGTGGCCGCCGCCGCGCCCGCGTCCCAGCTCGGCCCCGACGATGGTGACCACTTCGACGCCCTCTTTACGCAGGGCGGTGTTGGTGACGGTGTTGCGGTCGTACATCACTACCACGCCCGGCTCCAAACACACGGCGTTGTTGCCGCTGTCCCACTGCTGGCGCTGCTCCTGGTAGGCATTTCCACCGGTCTCCACTACCCGCATTTTCTTCAGGCCCAGGGCGTCGGCCACCACTTCCACAAAAGACTTGGACTCTTTGACGATGTCGTAGCCAGGGGCCTTATCGCTGGGGTAGATGGAGAAGGGCACCACCTGGTCCATGATGGGCGGAAACAGGGTGACCAGGTCGCGATCGCAAAAGGTAAACACCGTATCCAAATGCATGGCCGATCGCAGCTTGGGCATACCCGCTACGATCACTCGCTCGGCCCCGCCCTTGGCAAACAGATTCGCCGCCACCTGGGTAATCGCCTGGTAGGAGGTGCGCTCGCTCATGCCCACCAGCACAATGCCCTTGCCAACGGGCATCACGTCGCCGCCCTCGAAGGTGGCCGCGCCGTGGTACTCGGTAGGGTCGCCCCACCAGATCGGAAAGTTGGCCTCGGCAAAGCTGGGGTGAAACTTGTAGATCGAGGTGGTTAGCACCGTCTCCTCGTGGCGAGCGGGCCAGTACAGCGGGTTGAGGGTAACGCCGCCGTAGATCCAGCAGGTGGTGTCGCGGGTGTAGAGGGTGTTGGGCAAAGGCGGCAGCAGGTAGCCCGCATAGCCGTCGTTGTCTTGGGCCAGCTTCAGCAATTCGCTGCCAAAGCCCGTAGGCATGTCGTAGACCGCCAGACCGCCAATCAGGTACTCAGCCAGTTGAGCGGCGGGTAGCTCATCGAGAAAAGCACGCACATCCTCCACCAGGCCCAGGCCCACCTGATTCGGCACAATTTGCTGGTCGAGAATCCACTTTTTGGCTTCGGGGATGGCGACGGTTTCGGCCAGCATTTCGTGCATTTCGATCACGTCAACGCCGCGCGATCGCATCTTCAGCACAAAGTCGGCGTGGTCGCGCTTGGCCATTTCCACCCACAGCACATCGTCAAACAGCAGGTCGTCGTTGTTGCTGGGGGTCAGCCGCGAGTGGGCCAGCCCGGGCGAGCAGACCATTACCTTGCGCAGCTTGCCCACTTCGGAGTGGACGCCGTAGGTTTGGGTTTCGGTAGTCATAGGTAGTTCCGTAAATGGGGAGATGGGGAAATTCAAAATTCAAAAGGCAAAGGGCTTAGTTTGTGACTGCGCTCTCAGTGGATGAAGGTGGGAAGGGAAAAGGGTTTGAGCTGTGGGTGTTTAACTTTCGGCAATTCAAAATTTTGAACTTTGAACTTTGAACTTTGAACTTTGAATTGCCGAACCCTCAAATCGTGATCTTCCCGGTAGCAAAGCCAGCCAGCGCCGTCAGCGCCGCAATCACCGTCACCGTAAACACCACCAGCTCCCAAAAGCCAAAGGTTCTCAGCCCCTGCTCTCGCCGCGCCAGGAAAAACAAAATTGTGCCGGGGGCCAAAATCAGCGCCGCCAGCAGCAGCTTCTCTAGCCCGCCCGCCACCAGCATCAAAATGGCGTAGCCGGTCGCAATCACGCTGATAATTAGCTCTGGGGTGCGGCTGCGGGCATCGGTCTCGTAGGTTTCTCGGGTGATCGCCAGCTTGAGGGCAAACGCCGCCACCAGAAAGTAGGGAATCAGGGACATGGCGCTGGTGAGTTCCAGGGCCAGGGTGAAGGCATTTTGGGCAAACAGCGTCAGGATCAAAAAAACCTGCACCACGATGTTCGTCATCCAGAGCGACCGCGACGGCACCTTCTGGGCGTTTTCGTGGTTGAGAAAGTTAGGCATCAGATTGCTTTTGGCGGCCATGAAGGGCACCTCCGCCGCAAACAGCGTCCAGGCCAAAAACGCCCCCAGCACCGAAATAATCAGGCCAACGCTGACAAAAATATTGCCCCACCGCCCCACCACGGCCTCCAGTGCCCCCGCCATCGACGGGTTGCGCAGTTCCGCCAGCTCGGCCCGAGGCAGCAGGCCAAAGGGCAGCATGGTGACTAACACCAGCAGGCACAGCACCCCCACAAAGCCCAGCACCGTGGCCAATCCCACGTCAGACCGCTTTTCGGCGTAGCGGGAGTAAATGCTGGCCCCCTCGATGCCGATGAACACAAACACGGTGATCAGCATGGTGTTGCGCACCTGCTGCCAGAGGGGCTCGCTGTAGCCGTCGCCCCCCAGCAGGTTGGCCATAAACACCTCGGGATTGAAGGCAAACAGCAAAATAAATACAAACACCAAAATCGGCACAATCTTGGCGATGGTGACGATGGTGTTGAGTCCGGCGGCCTGCTGCATGCCCCGCAAAATCATAAAGTGAAACAGCCAGATAATCACCGAGGACGTGGCCACCGCCTGCACCGTGTTGCCATCCCCAAACACCGGGAAGAACGTGCCCAGGGTGGACTTAATCAGCACGAAGTACGACACGTTGCCCACACAGGTGCTCGACCAAAAGGCCAGTGCCGCCAAAAAGCCGATGTAGTTGCCAAAGCCTGCCTTGGCGTAGATAAACACCCCCGAGTCGAGGTCGGGCTTGCGCTGGGCCAGGTTTTGAAACACAAAGGCCAGCATCAGCATGCCGACCCCCGCGATCGCCCAGGCAATCAGGCCGCCCACTACCCCCGTCGCCCGCCCAAAGGCGGCAGGCAGGGTAAAAATCCCCGCCCCCACCATGGAGCCGACCACCAGGGCGGTCAACGCCCAGACGGAAAGCGTTTGCTTCTCGGGTTCAGCGCCATAGTTGGGGTCTATAGCGGCACCAAAGTCTTGTTCTGCTGCCATGCTTGTTTCCTGGGTAGATCGCGATCGGTGCTGTTAACGGCCTTGGCTCCCAAGCTGTATTCCTAAAAAGACTGTCAAAAAAGGCTGGCCAATTTTCCGCTGGCCATGGGCGGACGGCGGGCTCTGGCTAAAACTGCTCCAGGCCCAAAAACTCAGTCGAGCTGTCGTCGGCGATCGTGCTGCAGCTGCTAGAGAGCACCCGCGAGTTAAACACCTCGATCCGGCAGGTGCCGGTGGTGTTGGTAATAATGCGCAGATTTGCTGAAGAGTCGAAACTGCGCACCCGGGTAAACAGGCTAAAGCTGTTGGCGGTGCCGGGCTCATTCGTCCGCCGAGTAATCGCGCCGCGATACTGAACCCGCGCCGGAGTCTGGCCGCGCACGTTCGAGGGCTGAATTTCCGTCAGCTCTAAGCCAAAGTTTTCGCCGTCGAGGGTCAGCGCCACATTGGCGTTGCGGCCTCGGGCAAAGGCCGCCCCCTGGGCCACCCCCCGGCCTTGGAAAACGTTGGCTGGGGCCGGACGAGCGGGGGTAACCGTCTGTGCCACAGCTCGCGGCAGCAGGGAAAACCCCAGGGCCGCGATCGCCGCCGCCAATCCAATCTGTAAACCAGTCGTCTTAGGCATGTTCTGCGGTCTTGCTATCAGGTATCGCGGGTCCGTGGCTTGGGCAGGCCAGAAACCCGCCCAAGGAGATGCATTCCAGCAGACTTAGCTCTGCGTGAAACTAGAAATCGACTACAGCTCGGCGCCGAAGTCTTCGCGCAGCTTGGCCTCTTGCTCAGCACTCAGGTTCGACTGAATTAGCTCGCCCACCTCATCGGGCGAAAAGGCCTCGCTGACCTTGTCGATCGTCACCTGCCCGGTGAGCAAAAACAGGGCGGAGGTACCCTCGGTCACTTTGTCGCGCAGGTCTTTAATAAAGTCGTCGTTGATGCCGTAGTCGGTAAACTTACCCGACAGCGCCCCCGCCGTTGCGCCCACAATGAGGCCAAACAGCGGCACCAGGAAAATCAGGCCAAACAGCATGCCCCAAAACGCTCCGCCCAGGGCACCGACACCCACAGTGCTAACGGCCTGGTTGGTCTTGGGCTTTTTCCGCCCCTCGGGCCACGACACGATCGCAGCGTCGAGCACCTTAACAATCTCCTGCTTTTGCAGGTCTCCTAGCTTGTGCAGAGCCTTTTCGGCCCCGTCGGGCGTGTTAAATTTCCACACGGTTAACGTAGACATAATATTCTCCTGATACTGTTCGTCTGTTGAGAAAAGCCTTAAAAAAATGGCCTTCCCGAAGCTGAGAGTCGTTTACTGTGAGCATGAAAAACATGCTCCGTGACCAAACTTAAACTAAAATCTGCCTGGAACTGATTAAGTTTTAGGTTTTTCTAAGGTCATTAGATGGTGCACCTGGGATGACAGAGTAGAGGGGTCGAAGGGTTTGCTAATTGCCCCCGAAAATCCCATCCGGCGAAACTCCTTTAGGGTAAACCAGCTGGCCCGAGAGCTAATGAGTAAAATTGGCACTGACTGGCTCTCCGAATACTGTTTGAGCTGCTCCACAAGCAAAATTGCATCGTTTTCAGAGGTAGAGGCATCAATTAAAATTACATCCGGTCGCTTTTCTTCGCATAGTCTAATGCCTTCTTGAATAGATCCAGAGAGTCTAACATCCCAGTCGCCAAGCTCGCTGAGGCAGTCGCCCAAAACATCTCGAAGACCAGCTTCTTGTTCAATCAAAAGGATTGACTTGCTGAGCATATCCTGCCCCTTAAAACCCTCAAAAAGGAATGCCCTACGCTTGAGATGAGCTGGCGTCTCAAGCATAGGTAAAGTGAGATGACTTGAAGGTAGAGTAGATAAAAAATATAGGAAACTCATAGGAGTTAAGAACAGGAACTGCGCCTCGGCGATGGGCAACCCAGGCCCTATAGGGTTCCTGGATGGACCCAGGTATGGTCCAGAGCAGCACCCTTGCACCGGAGCCCCTTGCCCCTAGAATCAAGGGTGTCAACCGACATCTGAGGATATGTTGTGGCCCACAAGCGACTGATTATTGAAATGGGGATGGGTGTCGATCAGCATGGTCAAGACCCTACCGTGGCGGCGGCGAGGGCGGTGCGCAATGCGATCGCCCACAATGCCCTCCCCGGCGTCTGGGAAGTGGCGGGCCTCAGCCACCCCAACCAGATGCTCGTTGAAGTCCAGGTCGCCGTTCCCTTCCCCGACCAGGTGCGCCAGCAGGAGGTGCTAGCCGTGCTGCCCTTTGGCCAGAAGACCTTATTGCTCAAGGATGGCGGCATGGTGGTGGCCGGGCGGGCAATCCCTGAGCTAGACGATAAGAACGACGACATGTACGTGGCGATCGCCGCCGTTACGGTCTTGATCCCTGACAGCTGAGCACGCGGGGAGGTGGGGAAGGTGGGGAAGTTTGGAAAAATCAATATCCCATCCCCCCATCCCTCCATCCCCCCATCCCCTCATCTCTCCCCTACCGCAGCCTTGCCCCCCGGTAGCGCATTTCCTTCTTCATCGCGTTCTGCTGAGCAAAGGTCGGCATATCCCCCTGATGACCCATCAAAATAATTGAGTCTCCCAGGGCCAGATAGGTGGCCCGACTGGGGTGAATAATCACCTCACCGCTGGCTCGCCGCAGCGCTACGGTAATAAACGTGCCCTGCCCCTTTAGCTCGATGTCGCCGATGGTGCCGCCAATCAGGGGTGAATCGGCCCCGACCCCTAGCTCATTGAGCTGGATATCGAGCTCTGCCAAAAACTCGTTTAGCCCCTGGTGCCCGTCGGTTTGCGATAAAAAGTCGACCGCTGACGGGTGGGAGATCAGGTGGGCCATGCGCATGGCGCTGATGCTGGCGGGCAGCACCACGTGGTTGGCCCCGGCCAGCCGCAGCTTTTTCTCTGTCGAGGGCATTTCACCGCGCGCCAAAATCATCAGGCTGGGGTTCATCTCCCGAGCGGTGAGGGTAATAAACACGTTGGCGGCGTCGTTGGGCAGCACGGTCGCCAGTGACTTGGCCCGGTGGATACCCACCGATTCCAGGTCAGTTTCGTCGGTGGCATTGCCCTGGTAGATCAGGTAGCCCTGCTCCCGAGCCATGGTCACCCGCTCGACATCGTTGTCCAAAATGATAAAAGACTCGCGATCGCGCTTTAGCTTGCGGGCCACGAGCTGACCAATGCGGCCATACCCGCAGATAATCACGTGACCTTCCAGGCTTTCAATTTCCTTAGTCATACGTTTGAGGTTGAGGGCACGGTGAATCTCTCCTTCGGTAATCATCTGCACAAAGCCTGAAACGGTGTAGGCCACCGACAGTGCCCCGGCAATAATCACCACAATCGTAAATACCTTGAGCGTGGGCGAGGTCAGGGGCTTTACCTCGCCGTAGCCCACCCCGAAGATGGTGATCACCACCATGTAGATGGCATCGAGAAAATTCCAGCCCGCCACCATGTAGCCGATCACCGCCGCTATCACCGTCAGCGAGAAAAAGACAACCCCCGTAAGAATCCGCCGAAACGAGCTATCCAGCATCTACACCTCAGACAGTGCCTAGGCCTCGACAGAGTTTCAGATCAGTTATCAAATAAAGGCTATGGTAATTGACAGCCCGCTATTTAAAGGGTGTGGCAGATAGCAAATTAGGATATATGCGATACAATACAAATCAAACTCATAACGACTTCGCCTAAATTCACTCATTAGTTAAACTACCACCGCTAAATAGCCCAGAACAAGGCGTTTGCTACCAACGCCTTGTTCTAGGCAGCGATCGATTTTGTCCCCTTCCACCACAATTAATTCTGTGACTATGACAGCTACCACCCTCCAAAATCCCCTCCTGATCGGTGCCGGACTGCCCCCCTTCAACAGCATCGAGACCGCCCATATCGTGCCGGGCATCACCGCGCTGATCGACGACCTCACCGCTGCCCTAGAGAGCCTGGAGGCCGACGTCACCCCCACCTGGACTGGACTGGTCGAGCCCCTCACCCGTCTCGAAGAGCGCCTGGGCTGGAGCTGGGGCATTGTCGGCCATCTGATGGGGGTAAAAAACAGCCCTGAGCTGCGGGCCGCCTACGAAGAAGTGCAGCCTGCCCTGGTCGAGTTTGCCACCCGATTGGGCCAGAGCAAGCCCCTGTACGAGGCCTTTAAGCAGCTGCGCGCCAGCGCCGAGTGGGCCAATTTTGAGCCGGCTCAGCAGCGCATCGTCGAGTCTTCCATCCGCGAGGCCGAACTGTCTGGAGTGGGCTTGGAGGGCGCCGAAAAAGAGCGTTTCAACGAGATTCAGCAGGCCCTGGCCGAGCTCACCACCAAGTTTGCCAACAACGTGCTCGATGCCACTAAGGCCTTTAGCCTGACCCTCACTACCCCCGATGAGATCGACGGTCTGCCGCCCAGTCTGCTGGCCTTAGCCGCCCAGCTGGCCCGCGACGCTGGCGAAGAGAGTGCGACCCCAGCCGCTGGTCCCTGGCGCATTACCCTCGACTACCCCAGCTTTGGGCCATTTATACAGCACAGTCGCCGCCGCGATCTGCGCGAGCAGCTCTACCGCGCCTTCGTCACCCGCGCTTCGGAAGGCGATCTCGACAACAGCCCCAATATCGAGAAGATCCTGGAGCTGCGCTATGAGATGGCCAACCTGCTGGGCTACGCCACCTACGCTGACCTCAGCCTGGCCCGCAAGATGGCTCCTTCGGTGGAGGCGATCGACAAGCTGATGGGCGAGCTGCGGGTGGCCAGCTACGACACCGCCGTCAGAGAACTCGACGAACTCAAAGCCTTTGCCCAGGCCAAAGGGGCCGCCGAGGCCGACAGCCTCACCCACTGGGATACGGCTTTTTGGGCCGAGCGCATCCGCGAAGAAAAGTACGGTCTCAACGACGAGGAACTGCGGCCCTACTTCCCGCTGCCCCAGGTGCTCGACGGCCTGTTTGCCCTCGCCCACCGCATCTTTGATGTCACCATTGCCCCTGCCGACGGCGAAGCTCCGGTGTGGCACCCGGATGTGCGCTACTTTCAGGTGCTCAACGGCGGCGGCGACCCGATCGCCCACTTCTACCTCGACCCCTACAGCCGCCCCGCCGAAAAGCGCGGCGGAGCCTGGATGGATGACTGCATAAACCGGGGTAAGCTCAACGACCAGGTGCGCCTGCCCGTGGCCTATCTGGTCTGCAACCAGGCTCCTCCGGTGGACGGCAAGCCCAGTCTAATGACCTTCCGCGATGTGGAAACCCTGTTCCACGAGTTTGGGCACGGCCTGCAGCACATGCTTACCAAGGTCGATTTTACCGGGGCGGCGGGCATCAACAATGTGGAGTGGGACGCCGTTGAGCTGCCCAGCCAGTTTATGGAGAACTGGTGCTACCACCGCGACACGCTGCTCACCCTGGCCCGCCACGTCGATACCGGCGAACCCCTGCCCGAAGACCTGTACCAAAAGATTATTGCCGCCCGCACCTTTATGACCGGCAGCGCCATCCTGCGCCAGGTGCGCTTTGGCTGGACAGACATTGAGCTGCACCACCGCTACCGGCCCGGTAACGGCGAGACCATTGCCGAAGTCAACCGCCGCATTGCCGAGCAGTCTTCTATTCTCAAGCCCCTGCCGGAGGATGCGTTTCTGTGCGCCTTTACCCATATTTTTGCCGGGGGCTACGCGGCGGGCTACTACAGCTATTTCTGGGCCGAGGTGCTCAGTGCCGACGCCTTCGCTGCCTTTGAGGAGGCGGGGCTAGATGACGAGGCGGCGATCGCTGAAACCGGCCACCGCTTCCGCGATACGGTGCTGGCCCTGGGCGGTAGCCGCCACCCCATGGAGGTGTTCAAGGCCTTCCGGGGTCGCGAGCCCAGCACCCAGGCGCTGCTGCGCCATCGGGGCTTAGTGACAGCGTAGCACTAGGCTTTTTATAGGCTCACTAAACGTAAACCGATTAAGCTCAGGGATGTTGGCAACACCCCTGGGCTTTTAGAGTGCAGTTTTTCCGCCGCACTCAGCAGCACAAAGGGAACAAGATGGTGTCCTCACAGTTGAAGGGAATCTAGCGATCGCTCAGATCAGCACTGTTGTAGAGGCTCATCGCTTTTTCAACCCCGTCGAGCAAAGCCCTCTCCAATGCGCGCAGGGTGGTGTCAACCACCGCATCCATGGTCGATCGCTCCGCCTTAGAAAAATTGCCCAGCACGTGGGAGACCACCGCCTGCTCACCCTCCCGCGGACTGGCGCCAATACCGATCCGCAGGCGCGGAAACTCTTGGGTGCCCAGGTGAGCAATGGCCGACTTCATGCCGTTGTGGCCCCCGGCCGAACCCGACAGCCGCATGCGCAGTCGCCCCACCGGCAAATCCATATCGTCATAAACCACCAGCACCTGAGCTGGCGATAGCTTCAGCCAGTCCAGCACCGCCCGCATCGACTGACCCGATCGATTCATGTAGGTGAGGGGTTTGAGCAGGTACACCTTCTCGCGGCGGGGGCCAAAACCTGCACCGTACTCCCCCTGAAACCGCCGCTCTTCTTTAAGGGAAATAGACCAGGTTTTAGAGAGGCGATCGATCACCTCAAAGCCGATATTGTGGCGGGTACCCGCATACTTGTCCCCTGGGTTGCCCAGCCCCACAATCAGGCAGGGCGCAGGAGGAGATACTGCTTCAGCCATAGCTCAAACGCCTCTGGATGCCCTAGGCGGGAGAGTCAGTTTCAGCTGGCTCTCCCGCGATCTCAGGGCTGCTGCCGTTGTCGCCGCTGGTATCACCCGCGACTACCGGAGCCTCGGCCACTGCGGTCTCTGGCTCAGGGGCAGTCTCTGGCGGTGTCAGCACCTTTTGCGGGTCGGGTTCCAGGGTCGCTTTCATTGGCGCACTGACCGCCTTTTCAATCTGCTGGGCTTCTTTCTT
This sequence comes from Nodosilinea nodulosa PCC 7104, assembly GCF_000309385.1. Classification (GTDB taxonomy): domain Bacteria; phylum Cyanobacteriota; class Cyanobacteriia; order Phormidesmidales; family Phormidesmidaceae; genus Nodosilinea; species Nodosilinea nodulosa. The sequence continues at coordinate 4,981,213 of NZ_JH976537.1, read as the reverse complement.
GAACTCCTCTTCAAACTCCCGCGAGGCATCCTGAAAACCCTTGATGGCCTTACCCAGACTGCGGCCAATCTCGGGCAGCTTTTTGGGGCCAAACACCAGCAGGGCCAGCACCAAAATAAGCGCCATCTCCGGCAAACCCACACCAAATACGTTCATAGGCCAACCTCCACGGGCAATCTGCGTGAACTACTGCTGTTGTGCATAAAACGGCAAAAGAGGCCGGGTAGTCAAGGGTCTACACCAGCCTCAGACAGGTAAATTCTGGATTTCAAACCAGGCGCAGCTCGGGATCTGGAGTCTTCCTACGGGCAAAACTCCACCTCTGGGCTTAGATAAGGTTAAAATCCAAAGCTCAATGGCAAAGCTAGACACCGAACTCTCGGGAGTTCGGCATCTTAAATCCCTAGAGACCTACGCTGCGCCAGTCAACATCGAAGCTGTCCAGCACGATGGAAGAATTGTAAAGCTGCAAAATAATCAGCAAAAACACGAAGAACAGGCCGATAAAAACCGCCATCAGAGGGGTGGTGCCCCAACCGGGGGCCACCTTGCCGTACTCAGAATTGAGGGGCTTTAAAACGTCGCCTAACCAAGTCCGTTGTGCCATGGATCCTTCCACAATCAACACTTTATAGTTCGTAATATTATAGGATGGAGTGGTTTCTTATTCTCATAAACCCTATGGAACCTGCAACAGTTCTTATCATTTCCGTGGCTACCGTGCTCGTCGCCGTGACCGGCTACTCAGTGTATATGTCCTTTGGCCCCCCCTCCAAACAGCTGGCTGACCCCTTCGACGACCACGAAGACTAGAATATCCTCTAGGGCGGTGGCCGCTCAGTCATGTACTGCCCTAGCCAAGACGCGGTTTCTGCTCAAAATGATTGAACTACAGGGTTTCTAGTGGTAGGATTAGAAACCTGTGGATTTATTTTGGCTGATTTAGCCGTAGTCCAAGCAGCCCAAAACTTTCAACCTTCACGAATGTTGCTCTAAACCCTATGATTAAGCTTCGACTCAAGCGTTTCGGTAAAAAGCGGGAAGTCAGCTACCGCATCGTAGCCATCAACAGCGATGCCCGTCGCGACGGTCGGCCCCTGGAAGAAGTTGGCTTCTACAATCCCCGCACCGATGAAACCCGTTTAGATGTGCCCGCCATTGTGCGGCGTCTAGAGCAGGGGGCTCAGCCCACCAAAACCGTGAAAAGCATTCTCGAAAAAGCCAATGTGTTCGAGCAACTTAAGGCTGGTGTTGAGGCCGAAGCCTAGGTCGCTGACTATTTTTAGCCCCCGCCCCCACCATGGATAGCCCTGATTTCCCAGGACTGGTTCGGTTTTTGGTAGAGCCTTTTTTAGGTTCGCCCGACTCTCTGCGCATCGACTGTGAAGAGAATGCGGTCCAAGCCAAGGTCTGGATCAGAATTGCCTTCAGTGGCGACGAGCGCGGTAAGGTGTTTGGCCGGGGCGGGCGAAATATTCAGGCTATTCGCACCATTGTGCGCGCGACAGCGGCCCTGTCGGGCTGGTCGGCCTACGTCGATGTCTATGGCGCGTCTGAGCAAGACAGCGGCACCGACCAGAGACCCCGCAGGTCGCCTCAGCAGTCGTCTGGGAAACCAAAGCCTCAACTCCGCCCCAAAACTTAAGGTGGTTTTTGAGTGCCTGAATTGTTCTGGCAATGGGTTTAGATGTCCTCTCCCCTGCAGATTGAATTGCCCAGCTTGGAGGGTGCCCTGGCCCTAGCGGGTTACCGAGATGAAAACCTTAAACTCCTGGCCAGCCAGACTGGAGCTTCTCTGGTGCTGCGGGGTCAGGAGTTGTTTGTTTCGGGCACCGAAAAGGGTGTCGGGCTAGCCCAGCGCCTAGTGCAGGCGCTAGAGCCGCTGTGGAGCCAGGGACAGCCGGTGACCAGCGCCGACATCATGACCGCTCGCCAGGCGATCGATACCGATCGCATCGACGAACTCCAGGCCATTCACCAGGATGTGGTCGCCCGCACCCGCCGAGGCGAGGTAATTCGGGCCAAGACCTTTCGCCAAAAGCAGTACGTCAAAGCCCTGCGCAGCAGCGACATGGTGTTTTGCATTGGCCCGGCGGGCACCGGCAAAACCTTTTTGGCCACCCTGGTGGGGGTGCAGGCCCTGCTCAACAACGAGTTCGAGCGGCTGATTCTCACCCGCCCGGCGGTGGAAGCGGGGGAGCGGCTGGGCTTTTTGCCCGGCGACCTGCAGCAGAAGGTCAATCCCTACCTGCGCCCCCTCTACGACGCGCTCCACGAGCTGGTTGACCCCGAGAAAATTGCCAACCTGATGGAGCGAGGCATCATTGAGGTGGCTCCTTTGGCCTACATGCGGGGCCGCACCCTCAACAACGCCTTTGTGATTATGGATGAGGCCCAAAACACCACCCCGGGCCAGATGAAGATGGTGCTGACCCGACTGGGGTTTAAATCGCGCATGGTGGTAACCGGCGACGTAACTCAAACCGACCTGCCCAGCGATCAAACCTCGGGGCTGGCGGTGGCCCAAAGAATTTTGCAGGGGGTCAGCGGCATCGCTTTCTGCCAACTCAACCAGAGCGATGTGGTGCGCCATCCCCTCGTTCAGCGCATTGTAGCCGCCTACGAAAACTACGAAAGCAATAGCTCGCCTCGACGCGGGGGCAGGCCCTAGGACCTGCGGCTAGCGAAACTCAAGGCCTGTGCCGGAGCTTGGGCTTAAACGGCCGCCAGTTCGGGAGTGGAGGTAGGCAGAGTGCCCTCAAGCGGGGCGGAGGCGTATACCTCGGCGGAGTTGTTGGGGCTTTCGATTAGCTTGACCCGGTGCAGGCTGGCCCCCAGGGCCGCAATCGGACCCTGCAATAGGTCACGAATGTGCACGGCGATATTCTCGGCGGTGGGCACCACTTCGGCGAAGTAGGGAATGTCCTTGTTGAGGAAGGTGTGGTCGAAGGGTTCGACTACATGCTCGTCGATCGCGGCCTGGAGCGCCGCCAAGTCCACCAGCATGCCGGTGCGGGGGTCGATCTGGCCCTTGACGCTGACTTCTAGATGGTAGTTGTGGCCGTGTCCGTGGGGGCGAGCGCACTTGCCGTAGATTTCGCAGTTTTCTTCGTAGCTGAGGCGCGGGGAGGCGAGGCGGTGGGCGGCGCTGAAGTGGGTGCTGACGGTGAGAAAGGCTTCCATATGATTACCTGAGTAGTCGGACCACAGTTCGGGATGTTCAAAGAGCTGAATATTGACGAGGGGCAGGTGGGGGGCGAGGCGGTCCCAGATGACCTTAGCCAGGTATTCGGTGGTGGGCAGAGTGTGCTGAAACTCGGGCCAGACGTCGTTGAGGTACGAGAAGTCGAGCTGGGCGGTCACTTCTTGTTTGATTACCTGCTTGACATCGGAAAGGTTGAGCACCATGCCGTACTCGTCCAGGTCGCCTGTCATGGAGACGTAGAGGACGTAGTTGTGGCCGTGGCCGGGGGCGTTGGTACAGGGGCCAAAGCGCCGGTTGTTTTGGGCGGCGCTCAGCTCAGACAGCCAGTACCGATGGCTGGCGGAAAACTGCGCCCGGCGGTTGATGGTGCATTTCATAGGCGTGAAGCCCCCACGGGGGACAGTACAGAGAGCCACTACGTTAAGCAACTGTTACATAACCAGCATAGTTCAAATTGCTGGCCATTGCTGGCCTTTGAGAAACGGGCGGAGGGGCGCGATCGCCATAAAAACAACGTAAAGATTTGCCGGAGCGCGATGGCTGCCTCTGCCGCTGAATCCCTTGCTAGACAAGCTATGTCGCGGGATAGATATTGACCTAAATTAAAATGACATGGCTTGTTGACATCGAGCGTATTTAGTAAAATTGAATACAGAAACAATAAGTTGACGTTCATCTTGAGGCCAGCCTGGGGCAGTTGCTCCATCTGCTCTAGACGGAAGTAAGGAGATTGACTCCTGAAGGAACGCACCCTGCTTACGCAGTTTGTTAAATCCTTTGTCAACAGGAGGCGTTACATGAAACTTTGCTATCGCGGCGTGGAATACGACTATAACCCGCCTTCTCTCGAAGTGCGGGAAAGTGAGCTGACCGGTTGCTACCGGGGCAATAGGCTGAATTTTTCCTACGTGAGCCATGTGCCGGTGCCCCAGCCGGTGGCTGACTACAACTATCGCGGCGTAGGCTACAGCACCAATTCCCAAGGACAGGTGCAGCCTACCACGGAAGTTGCCCAGCGGCAGCCGGTATTTCAGGCCGGGCGAGTGTCTGCTGGTCAGGGCTTACGGGCTCGGCGGCACCTGCTGCGGGAAGCAGCCGATGCCCACCGCATCAACATTCAGCGATCGATTCAGCACCGCATTGAAGTGGCTCGTGCCCAGGGCAACGATCAGCTTTTGACTCAGCTTGAGGACGAGCTGCACAAACTGGCCTAGCTGCCTAATCTAATGCTATGCGCCGCTGACTCAGCGTTTTGCTGTAGCTGGAGCAGTGAGGGGTACCCCAGGTAGGGTGCCCTTTTTCTTTGGGCTGGCCGCAGTGAGGAGCCAGTGGCGATCGCGGACAAATAGATTGACAGAAATATAGCCATATAGTTATAAAAGGGAGGAGGCTTTTGCCTTGCTCCCTTTATTTTTGGTTGCAATCATGACTACATTTTTAGAAAGCCGCGATCGCGATAGCTGGTGGGGGCGATTTTGCGACTGGGTGACCAGTACCGAAAATCGCCTGTACGTGGGATGGTTTGGGGTCTTGCTGATTCCCACCGCCCTGGTGGCAGCCACGACCTTCATTCTGGCGTTTATTGCCGCTCCCCCGGTGGATATCGACGGCATCCGTGAGCCGGTTAGCGGCGGATTGCTCTACGGCAACAATCTAATCACGGCGGCTGTGGTGCCGACGTCCAATGCCATTGGGCTACACTTTTATCCCATCTGGGAGGCCGCCAACCTCGATGAATGGCTGTACAACGGCGGCCCCTACCAGCTGATTATTTTCCACTTCTTGATTGCCGTCTATGCCTACATGGGGCGGCAGTGGGAGTTGAGCTACCGCCTCGGTATGCGGCCCTGGATTCCGGTTGCTTTCTCTGCCCCAGCTTCTGCGGCAACGGCGGTGCTATTGATTTACCCCATCGGCCAGGGGAGTTTTTCGGATGGGCTAATGCTGGGCGTTTCTGGCACATTCAACTTTATGATTGTGTTCACCGCTGAGCACAACGTGCTGATGCATCCCTTCCACATGCTGGGTGTAATCGGCGTTTTTGGTGGAGCCCTATTTGCGGCAATGCACGGGTCGTTGGTGACATCCTCCCTGGTGCGCGAAACGACCGAAGGGGAGTCTCAAAACTACGGCTACCGATTTGGTCAGGAAGAGGAGACTTACAATATTGTGGCGGCCCACGGCTACTTTGGCCGTCTCATCTTTCAGTATGCTTCGTTTAACAACTCCCGATCGCTCCACTTTTTTCTGGCCGCCTGGCCAGTGATAGGGATTTGGTTTGCATCCCTGGGCATTAGCACAATGTCGTTTAACCTGAACGGGTTTAACTTCAACCAGTCCATCCTGGACGGGCAAGGTAGACCTATTGCAACCTGGGCCGACATTTTAAACCGGGCCAACCTTGGCATTGAGGTTATCCACGAGCGCAATGCCCATAACTTTCCGCTGGATCTAGCGTCGGGTGAAGCGCTGCCGGTGGCCTTTGTCGCCCCGGTCATAGCGGGTTAGGTTTGCGGGCCAGTCATCCGTCAGCGGTTTTAACTGTGCTCCAACCCCAACGCTCATGGCTCCCTCTAACGGGGCGCTGTGAGCGTTGGGGCAAGCTTGCAGATTTCTGTACCTCCTAATCTCCTACTCCTGCAAGCTTTCCTGAACTGGCGCTGTCATTTTCTGTAAACCCGCCATCAGACCGTTTTGCGACCAGAACGGGATGCTTTCTTGATCTAGGCTGCGCGATCGCTGGGTGCCAATCATGGCTACCTGGCCCGTAAGCAGGAAGCTGGTAAAGCTGGCGATTACAATCACCGGGAGCATCGTAGTACCCGACAGCACGCTGAGAATAATACTGGTGCTGATGGGGGTTTTGGTCACGGCCACGTTGACGGCGGCCATCAGACACACCATGGCCAGGGTTGGGTGAATTTGGGGCACCGCCAGGGCGATCGCCAGTCCGACATTGGCGCCAATGAAAAACAGCGGAAAAATAAACCCTCCCAAAAAGCCCGAGTGGAGCGTAAAGCTAATCGCAAACATTTTTGCCACCGCAATCAGCAGCAGCATCGTCACTCCCAGCGTCATACCAGTGTCGATGACGGTGTGGATTTGCTGCTCACTAAAAAACAGCGTTTGGGGAAAGAAGAAGGCGATTAGCCCAATGGAAAGCCCGCCCAGGGTGGCCAGCACAATGCGGTAGTGTTCCAGCGGCTCTAGCAGCTGGCCAACAGCGCGAAAGATGTAGATAAACATGACCGCTACCCCTGCCCCAATGGCCCCCAAGAGCAAACCCTCCAACAAATTGATGGGGATCAAAGGCGGCACCGATTCAAAATGATAAAAGCCGCCGATGGTCATGCCTGTGCTAATGCGAAAAACAGCAAAGGAAAAAATAGCAGATATGACAGCTGGGCCGATCGCTTCGTAATATTCGAGCCCGCGCCGATGGGGAATTTCTAAGGCAAACATAGCGGCCCCAATCGGTGCCCCAAAGAACGCGCCGAGGGCCGCACTCATGCCGCAAAACGTCAGCACTCGCACCGTGGTGGTATTGACGCGCAGGGTGTCGCCCAGCCAGCTGCCAAAACTGCCGTTTACCTGAACCAGAGGGGCCTCAGGGCCAGCGCTACCGCCCGAGGTAATAGCGATCAGGGAGGCAATCACCATGGCCGGGGTTTTGCGAATATCGATGCGGCCAGGGTTGTGAATTCTATCTACGACCTGGGCCATCTCGCCGGGCAATCCCATGAAATAGAGCACCAGGCCGACGCAAAAGCCGCCGACGGTGGTGGCTATCCACACATAGTTGTCGGTGGGCAGCCAGGCGGGGAAATAGGGCTCAATTTTTTCGGGTAGCGTATGCCAGACGCCGTGCATCAGGGTTTCTAAAACGAAGTAGTAGAGCGTTGCTACGACACCGCCAATGATGCCGATCAGCCCTGCACATAAAACAAGCTGAGGATAGGTAAGCTGTCCCGCCCCCGCACCTTCTCCTTCGGAAATGGCTGCGGTTTGGGACGCTGATTGGGTCAAATCCGATTGTGTTGTCACTGCCTGAATCCTCAGCAAATTTCAGAATTGCTCAACTAGGGCGGCCAATCTACCTGCCGCTTGCCGCTGCCTGGGGCCCTGGCTCGGTGGCTGAGCGTGCTACTGTACATCGAGAAAAAACGCCTGCGGCGCTTCAATACAAAGCAGATGAGTTTTTTAATCCCTTGCTCTTGCCTATCAAACTACCGATGTTGATAGAGGTGTTTGGTGTGTTCAGCTACAAAATATTTTTGCGAGAATAAAAGCTACATGTCCCCCATGCAATTCCTGCATTCCCGTAAGCGGTAAGCCCTCTTTAGCGTAGTTCAGGGCTGATTAACTGACAAAAGTTCTGATGTAAGTTGGTGTTTGGCAAAACAAAAACCAACACCAGAAACGTTTTTTGGGTTACGCTAACGCTAACCAAACCTACGGCAAAATCAGGGTTTCAAGGGTTTTGTCAGTCAACCAGGGTTGGGGATAACTTAGCGGCTGTCTATGGGGTATTTTTGTATTTTTAAAGACATACGCTATTTATGGGTTGCCCCACAGCCTGTGCCGGTACAAGCTGGAGCTAGTTTTGTTCTGGCCTTGTCATGAATTGAGCATAAATCTTGCTCATAGACCCGTTGAACCGCTGGCGATCGCGCCGCTCCCCCGAGTGAATCAGCGTCAACCAGCCTGGATTTCAAGCGCCTGCGCGGGGTGATGCCAAGGCCTGTTTGGCTACTGCCCATGGCCTGGGCAATAATCTGGGCGATGACCTGGGGCGCAGGCCCTAAAACCACCAGGAAAAACCCTGCGTCTATTTTCTTTACTTTTCTACCCCAAAGTCTAATCGAGTTCTCATCTTTGAGCAGGGGTTGACTCTTTATATAAGACCTATCCACTGCTCAGCTCTGCCTTTAGCCACAACGTTTTTTGCCCCATCCATTTGCCTACCCCAAGGAGCCTCTATGAAACTCGCTGGAAAAGTTGCCCTGGTAACCGGCAGTAGCCAGGGCATTGGCCAGGCGATCGCCATTCGCCTGGCCGAAGCCGGTGCCCAGGTGGTGATCAACTATCGCTCCCACCCTGAGGGGGCAGACGAAACCCTGGCAAAGGTGCGGGCAGCGGGCGGCGATTGCCACCCGGCTGAAGGCTACTGCGACAACGACAGGGGCTACAGCATTGGCGCCGATCTGGGTATGGTGGACGATGTTCGACGTTTGATCGCCGAAAGTGTGGCCCACTACGGCAGGCTGGATGTGCTGGTCAACAACGCCGGGATCGAAAAAAATGCCCCCTTTTGGGAGGTTACCGAAAAAGACTTTGACGCCGTAATCAACGTCAATTTGAAAGGGGTTTTCTTCGCCACCCAGGCGATGGTGCAGCACCTGATCGAAACCCAGCGCCCCGGCAAAATCATCAACATTAGCTCCGTCCACGAAGAGCTGCCGTTTCCCAATTTTGCCGCCTACTGCGCCAGCAAAGGCGGCCTAAAAATGCTCACCCGCGATCTGTCGGTGGAGCTGGCCCCCTACGGCATCACCATTAATAATGTGGCTCCGGGGGCGATCGAAACGCCGATCAATACCAAGCTGCTCAACGATGCCGAAAAGCTGGGTGCCCTGCTCAAAAATATCCCCCTCGGCCGGCTGGGGCAGCCTAAAGATGTATCGGGGCTGGTGGAATTTCTGGCCTCTGGCGATGCCGACTACATCACGGGCAGCACCTTCTTTGTCGACGGCGGCCTGACCTGGAACTATCAGGAGCAGTAGGACGTTCTATGCTGTCTTCCCTCCGCCGTCACTGGCCAGAGTATGCGATCGAAGCCTGGGGGCTGGGCCTGTTTATGGTTTCAGCGGGCGGGTTTGCGACCCTGCTGTTTTACCCCAATTCCCCCGTCTATGCCCTCATTCCCAGCGGTGGGCGGGGGGTGCTAATGGGGGTGGCTATGGGGCTGACCGCGATCGCGATCATCTACTCGCCCTGGGGCAAGCGCTCCGGTGCCCACATCAACCCGGCGGTGACCCTGGCCTTTTTTCGCCTCGGCAAGCTGGCCCCCTGGGATGCCTTTTTCTACGTGGTGGCTCAGTTTATCGGCGGCCTGGTGGGGGTCTGGCTGGTGGCGATCGCGCTGCAAACGGCCTTTACCGACCGGCCCATCGACTACATAGTGACGGTACCCGGCCCCTGGGGATGGCCCGCCGCTTTGCTGGCGGAATTCATCATGGCCTTTGGGCTGATGCTGATGGTGCTGGTAGTCTCGAACCACAAGCGCTGGTCTCAGCTCACAGGCCTCTTTGCCGGGCTGATGGTCGCCACCTACATCACCTTTGCCGCGCCGATTTCGGGTATGAGCATCAACCCGGCCCGCAGCTTTGCCTCGGCCCTGCCCGCCCAGGTCTGGACCGCCTTCTGGATTTACTACTTCGCCCCGCCCCTGGCGATGCTGGCAGCGGTAGAGGTCTATCTGCGCTGGACCAGGGCCAACCCCCGCCACCTCTGCGGCAAGCTCTGCCCCAATGTTGAGACGCCCTGCCTCTGCACCAGCTGCTGCTGCGAGGCCGATACCCCAATGGCCTAGCCCAATTGCTCGCCAGGGGATTGTTCCCTGGTGGAACTACGTCCGTCAGCATCTTGCACCTGTCCCTGCCCTGCCCCGATCGCCCTCTTCCCTGGAGACCGCCCCATGGCCGACATTCTCGAACGCATTCCCAATCCCTTTTGGCGAAGCACCCAGGCCGCCGTTATGGGGGCCTCGGCAACGGGCATTTTGGCCGCAGGGCTGCTGGGCCTGGCCAAAATTGACGATGGCCTCCTGCATCGGCTGACCCTCTACGGATCGCTGGTGGGAGCCGGAGCTGGAGCAGTGTTTGGGCTGGTGGGGGTCAAACCCCGGCTGCCTGAGACCAGGGTGCAGCCCCAGGCCAGCACAACCTGGCAGGACTGGCGCAACTTCGTGGTCGAGCGCAAGGTGCCGGAAAGCCAGGAAATCACCTCGTTTTACCTGAAGCCCCTGGATGGGGGGGCGCTGCCGGGCTTTGTGCCGGGGCAGTTTTTGACCATTCGGCTGCCGATTCCGGGTCAGCCTCGCCCCGTGATTCGCACCTATTCCCTGTCGGACTATGCCGACGATCCGGCCCACTACCGGCTGTCCATTAAGCGGGAAGGCCCACCTAAGGATCGGGACGTGCCGCCCGGCGTAGCTTCTCACTTCATGCACGACCAGGTGCAGGCGGGCTCGATTATTGAAGCTAAGCCCCCGGCGGGCAAATTTGTGCTGGATGTGCTCAGTCCCCGTCCGGCGGTGCTGATTAGCAACGGGGTGGGCATCACCCCCATGATCAGCATGGCCAAGGCCGTCAGCCAGCGCAACCCGGCCCGCCCTCTGTGGTTTTTGCACGGAGCCAGGGACGGCAGCTACCACGCCTTTCGAGATGAGGTGGGGGCGATCGCGGCCCAAACCCCCAGCCTCAAGGTTCACTACTGCTACAGCCGCCCTCGGCCAGACGATGCCAGCCACTACCACAGCACGGGCTACGTCGATGCCGAGTTAATTCAAACGCTGCTGCCCGTGGCTCCGGCGGATGCCGACTACTTTTTGTGCGGTTCGCCGTCGTTTATGGACTCCCTGCGATCGGGCCTGATGGCTCTGGGCGTTCCTCCGCAGCAGATCCGGTTTGAGTCTTTCGCCAAAGCTGCCCCCACGGCGAAGGCGGCTGTCGACCCGGCGGCGGTTAACTCAGCGGCTGTCGACCCGATTGGCGCTGCCGCCACCGCCGAAGTCGTTTTCGCCAAGTCGGGCAAAACTGCGACCTGGACCCCCGCCGACGGCACCCTGCTGGAGTTTGCCGAAGACCAGGGCCTGGAGCCTGACTACAGCTGCCGGGCCGGGATCTGCCTCACCTGCATGTGTCGCCTGGAGTCTGGTGAGGTGGCCTACGAGGAACCGCCGACCGGCACCCCTGAACCTGGCTCGGTGTTAATCTGCGTGTCTAAACCCCAAACAGCCCAGGTGGTGCTGGATTTATGAGCCACTTTGGATTGGGGTTTTGCTTCGTGGGTCCATAGATTTCGGTCTTGCTCTGGGCGGTTTGTAGGTTCGACCCACGCTACTTTATCTGTGCTTACTATGACTTCCCATTACGACATCATTATCATCGGCACGGGCGCGGGCGGCGGCACCCTGGCCTATCGGCTGGCCCCCAGCGGCAAGCGCATTTTGATTTTGGAGCGGGGCGACTTTTTGCCCCGCGAAAAGGCCAACTGGGATGCTCGCGAAGTTTACCAAAACGAGCGCTACCACACCCATGAAACGTGGGTTGACGGGGCGGGCAAACCCTTTCGCCCCCAGATGAGCTACTGGGTGGGGGGCAACACCAAGGTCTACGGGGCGGCGCTGCTGCGGCTGCGGGAGCGAGACTTTGAGGCGGTGGCGCACGTTGACGGCATCTCGCCGGAATGGCCGCTCAAGTACGCAGATTTTGAACCTTACTACGCCGAGGCGGAAGCTCTATACCAGGTGCATGGCCGGGCGGGGGAAGACCCGACCGAGGCGGGGCGGAGCAGCCCCTTTCCCTACCCGGCGGTGAGCCATGAGCCCCGCATGGCGGCGATCGCCCAAACCCTCACCCACCAGGGGCTAACTCCCTTTCACCTGCCGCTGGGCCTGAACCTCAACGAGGTGGACAAAACCCTGGGGGCCTGCATTCGCTGCGATTCCTGCGACGGGTTTCCCTGTTTGGTGCAGGGCAAGGCCGATGCGGAGGTGGTGGGCATTCAGCCGATTCGCCACGCCGTCAATGTCACCCTGCAAACCCAGGCCCAGGTCACCCGGCTGATCACCAGCCCCTCGGGCCGCCAGGTGACCGGAGTAGAGGCAATCGTCCACGGGGAACCGCAGACCTACCAGGGCGACATTGTAGTGCTGGCCTGCGGTGCGATCAACTCGGCGGCGCTGCTGCTGCGATCGGCCAGTGACCAGCATCCCCAGGGCCTCGCCAATGGCTCTGACCAGGTGGGGCGCAACCTGATGAAGCACCTGACCACCGCGATCGTGGCGCTGGAGACCACGCCCAACCCGGCGGTGTACCAAAAGACGATTGCGGTCAGCGACTTCTACTGGGGCGACACAGATTTTGACTACCCCATGGGGTTTGTGCAAAACACGGGCAACGTGCTGCGGGATATGATTCCGGCGGAAGCGCCCAAGCTGCTGGCGCCCTTTGTCAAACTGGTGCCGGGCCAGGAGCTGGAGCGGGTGAGCCAGTACGCCACCGGCTGGTGGCTGCAAACGGAGGATTTGCCGGAGCCGAGCAACCGGGTGCAGGTGCTGAATGACCAAATCCAGCTGCGCTACAAGCCGAACAATACCGCTGCGGGCGATCGCCTGATTCACCGCTGGACCCAAATTCTCAAAGCCAGCGATCGCGCCGAACACGCCATTCCCTTTGGCATTTACCCCCGCACCAAGACCCCGATTCAGGTGGTGGGGCACCAGTGCGGCACCTGCCGTTTTGGGGAAGATCCCGCCGCATCGGTGCTGGATTTAGACTGCCGCACCCACGACCTGGACAACCTCTACGTGGTAGACGGCAGCTTCTTTCCCTCCAGCGCGGCGGTCAACCCGACGCTGACGATTATGGCCAATGCCCTGCGGGTGGGCGATCATCTCCTCGGGCGGCTAGGGTAGAGCGATCGCCTGGAGTAACGCCATGAAAAAGCCTGCGATCAAACCGCTGCGGCTAGTTCTGCTGTTTCTCACGGTGGGTCTGTTTGCCGCCTACGTGCCCCATCCCCAGTTGGGGCCACCGCTGCCCCAAGAATTGATCGAAAACCTCCGATAGAGTGGGCAATGCCCATCAGTCGTCCAATTGCTGAACCAGACTCCTAAAGAAGATCACGCGATGAACCCCAAAGACCTTTTATCTCAACGGGTGCAGCTGCACTACGCGATTCAATTCATGGCTGCGGTGGGTATGGCGCTGGGAGAAGCGCGATCGGACGAGAGCCAGATAACGCTGGATTGGAATACCAATGTGCAGGGTTTTGTCGGCCAAAAAATTCCCGGTACGCAGATTCAGGTGGCGCTGGTGCCGCAAACGCTGACTGGCCTAATTCTGCAAGCTGATCAAACCGTAGCAACCCTGTCTCTGGTGAGCAAAACCATGGCCGAGGCGCTGGACTGGCACAGAGCCGAATTGGCCAAGCTGGGTGTCGCCGCAGAGACTGTCAAACTGCTGGACTATCCCCCCGATGACTTTCCCGATCACCCCCTGGCCCACGGGGCGGCCTTTGCAGCCGGGGATGCGGCAGCGCGCCAGGGAGTAGCCGCTTTCTACGCAGAAACCCGTCCGCTGCTAGCAGAGATGATGGCGGCGAATCCGGCGGCATCCCCCATCTATATCTGGCCCCACCACTTCGATATAGCCACGCTAATGACCTACCCCGGCCCGACGGAAGCGGAGGCCAAGTACCTCGGCGTCGGCCTATCCCCTGGGGATAAGGGCTACGCCGAACCCTACTGGTACGTCACGCCCTATCCCTGTCCCGACGTGGCGAAGCTGCCGGAATTGCCCGTGGGCGGATGGCACACGGCAGGCTGGGTGGGCGGCGTTTTGACCGCATCCCAGGTGCAGGATGAGTCCACGCTGCGAACGTTCATCAATGCAGCGGTGGCGGCCTCGAAGGATTTGTTGGGGGTGGAGTAGGGGCGTGAGGTCGGACGCCCATCGGCCAATGTGCCCGTGGGGGCGAATGGCATAGAGCCTCCGGATCGGCTAAGCCTACGCCCCTACCGAAACCACGAATTTTGGAGAGTACCTATGGTTTTGTCATCAAAATGGGTGAGGCAGTTGTTTCTGTCCTTTGCCGTCTTTTCTGTGATGTTGCTGGTGCCCTACGCACCGGGCTTCTCCCAGGGTGTGCCAGAGGGTCCTTCTGCCGTAACCCTGGCTCAAACTGCCGTAGCCCCCATTGCGGTACAGCAGGTCGCCACGGTGGGCATGACGGTTTCGGATATGGATCGGGTGCTGCCGTTCTACACCGACGTGCTGGGCTTCCAGAAAATCTCGGATATTGAGGCTTCCGGGGCCGCCTACGAGCAGCTAGAGGGGGTGCGCGGGGCGCGAATGCGGGTGGTGCAGGTGCAGCTTGGCAGTGAGGCGATCGAGCTGACGGATTACCTGAACGCCGAGGGTCGCCCGATTCCGCTGGACTCTCGCAGTAACGACCACTGGTTTCAGCACGTTGCCATTGTCGTCAGCGACATGGATGCGGCCTACCAGCGGTTGCGCGAGGCTAAGGTGCAGTTTGTGTCGAACATGCCCCAAACCCTGCCGGACTATTTGACGGCGGCAGCGGGCATCAAAGCCTTCTATTTTCAGGACCCCGATCGCCACAATCTAGAGGTGATCTACTTTCCCCCCGGCAAGGGCGACCCCCGCTGGCAGGAGCCGACGGATCAGGTGTTTTTGGGCATTGACCATACGGCGATCGCCACCGCCGACACCGACACCAGCCTCGGTTTCTACCGTGATCTCCTCGGCCTGAGAGCAGCTGGGAAAAGCGAAAACTACGGCACCGAGCAGGAGCACCTAAACAACGTGTTTGGGGCGCACCTGCAAATCACCGGACTGCGTGCCCCGGCAGGCCCCGGCGTGGAATTCCTCGACTACCTCTCCCCGCCGGGAGGTCGCCCGATTCCAGCGGATCTACAGGCCAATGACCTGGCCCAGTGGCAAACTACCTTAATAGTGGCGAATGCCGAGACTGCTGCTGGCCAGCTTCGGCGGGCCGGGTACGATCCAATCTCTAACAGCGTAGCCACCCTGCCCAGTTCTCAAATTGGCTTTGCCAAAGCCTTTTTGGTGCATGACCCCGACGGCCACGTAATCAGAATCGTCGAAAAGTAGGCGGCGCAATTTCCAGAGCAATTTTAGCCTCCCCCACTCCCCATCCCCCCCACTTCCCCCACTCCCCCATCTCCCCACCTCCCCCATGAACATCCAACTCAGCCAAGCCCTCTGCAACGACCTGCCCAACGCCGAAACCCGCGAGTGGCTGGTCACCAACGGCATTGGCGGCTACGCTTCGGGCACCGTGGCCGGACTGCTCACTCGCTGCTACCACGGGCTGCTGGTGGCGGCCCTTGATCCGCCCCTGGGCCGCACCCTGCTGCTGACCAAGCTGGAGGAAACAGCGAATTACGGTGGGCAGAGCTATCCCCTCTCCACCAATCGCTGGGCCGATGGCGCGATCGCCCCCGAGGGCTACCGACAGATGGAGCGCTTTAGGCTGGAGGGCACCCTGCCCGTGTGGCGATTTGAGCTGGGGGATGCGCTGCTGGAGAAGTGCCTCTGGATGCAGCCGGGAGCCAACACCACCTATATTCGCTACTCTCTGCTGCGCGGCACCCAGCCGCTGGAGCTTAGCCTCAAGGCCCTGGTCAACTACCGCGACCACCACGGCAACACCCAGGCCAACGGCTGGCAGATGGCGGTGGAATCTGTTGCCCACGGCGTTCGCGTCACCGCTTTTCCAGCGGCGACGCCGTTTTATTTGCTGGCGGATAAGGGGGAGTTTAGCCCTGCCCAGAGCTGGTTCTACGGCTTTGACCTGGCGGTGGAGCGCTACCGGGGGCTGCGCGATCGCGAAGACCACCTCCACGCCGCCAGCCTGACCGTGACCCTGCAACCGGGAGAATCCCTCACCGTCGCCAGCAGCACCCAGCCCAGCCCCAGCCTCAATGGGGAAATGGCCCTGCAACAGCGGCGAAACTACGAGCAGAAAATCCTCGGGTTTGGGGCAGCGTCAAAGGTCCCGAACCCTAACGATGAGGGGGCCGAGCAGAGGGCAGCCCCCGCCTGGATTCAGCAGCTGGTTCTGGCCGCCGACCAGTTCATCGTCGATCGCGGCACCCCCACCGACCCCACCGGCAAAACGGTCATTGCGGGCTACCACTGGTTTGGCGACTGGGGCCGCGACACCATGATTGCCCTGCCGGGGCTAACCCTGAGTACCGGACGCCCCGATATCGCCCGCTCCATCCTGCTCACCTTTGCCCGCTTTGTCGATCGGGGCATGCTGCCCAACCGCTTCCCCGACGCGGGCGACGTGCCGGAATACAACACCGTCGATGCCACCCTCTGGTACTTCCAGGCCATCCGCGCCTACCACGAGGCCACCGGAGACGACGACCTGCTGCGGCAGCTCTTTCCGGTGCTGGCGGAGATTCTCGACTGGCACCAGCGGGGCACCCGCTACCAGATTCACGTCGATCCCGCCGACGGCCTGCTCTACGCGGGCAAACCCGGCGTGCAGCTCACCTGGATGGACGCCAAGGTGGGCGACTGGGTGGTCACCCCCCGCATCGGCAAGCCGATCGAGGTGAATGCCCTGTGGTACGGAGCGCTGCGATCGCAGTCCCGCTTCGCCCAAATTCTCAACCAGCCCGATCCCTACGGCCCAATGGGCGATCGCGTGGCCCAAAGCTTCAGCCGCTTCTGGAACCCCGACACCGGCCACTGCTACGACGTGCTCGACGGCCCCGACGGCCCCGACCCGGCCCTGCGCCCCAACCAGATCTTCGCCGTTTCCCTGCCCGACAGCCCCCTGGGTGCCGACCAGCAGCGGCAAATTGTCGATGTCTGCGGCCAGCAGCTGTTGACCTCGTGCGGGCTGCGATCGCTCGCCCCCAGCCACCCCAGCTACCAGGGCCACTACGGCGGCAACCCGCTCCAGCGCGACGGCGCCTACCACCAGGGCACCGTCTGGGGCTGGCTGCTCGGCCCTTTTGCTCTGGCCCATTACCATGTCTACCAGGACCGCGCCCAGGCCCAGCAATTTCTGCAACCCCTGGCCCACCACCTGCACGCCCACGGCATCGGCACCATCAGCGAAATCTTCGACGGTGATGCCCCTTTTACGCCCAGAGGCTGCATTGCCCAGGCCTGGTCGGTAGCTGAAACCTTGAGAGCCTGGATGGTAATGGCAGGTGATGGGGTGACGGGGTGATGGGGTGGTGCGGTAGTGCGGTAGTGCGGTGATGAGATAACGAAAATTAATCCACGCCCCACGCCCCCACGCCCCACGCCCCACGCCCCACGCCCCACGCCCCCACTCCCCTACTCCCCCACCCCCCAAACCCATGACCCCCGAACACCAACGCCTGACCGAGATCCGCGAAACCGGCACCCCCTGGAAAAAATGGGGCCCCTACCTCAGCGATCGCCAGTGGGGCACCGTCCGCGAAGACTACAGCGCCGACGGCTCCGCCTGGGATAGCTTTTCCCACCAGCAGTCCCACAGCCGCGCCTATCGCTGGGGCGAAGACGGGCTGCTGGGCATTTCCGACGACAGGCAGCGGCTCTGCTTTGCTCTGGCCCTGTGGAACGGCAAAGACCCGGTGCTGAAGGAGCGGCTGTTTGGCCTCACCGGCAACCAGGGCAACCACGGCGAAGACGTCAAGGAATACTATTTCTATCTGGATAGCACCCCCACCCACTCCTACCTGAAGGCGCTCTACAAGTACCCCCAGGCCGAGTATCCCTACGGGAGGCTGGTGGACGAGAACCAGTGCCGAGGGCGCGATCAGCCGGAGTTTGAGCTGCTGGATACGGGCGCCTTCGACGAAAATCGCTACTTCGATGTGGGGGTGGAATACGCCAAGGCAGACCCCGAGGAGATTTTGATTCAGATCACCGTGGTCAATCGGGGACCAGATGCGGCCACCCTGGCGGTGCTGCCGACCCTGTGGTTTCGCAACACCTGGAGCTGGGGCGACACGGTCGAGAAGCCCCGGATCAAGCTGGCCGAGAGCCGGGCCGATTTTTGCACCCTGGAGGCCAGCCACGGGGAGCTGGGCGATCGCTGGCTCTACTGCGAAAGCCACGACAACTGGCACGGCGACAGCCCAATTTTGTTCACCGAAAACGAGACCAACAACCAACGGCTCTACGGCGGCAAAAACCCGTCGCCCTACGTCAAAGATGCCTTCCACCGCTACCTGATCGAGGGCGATGCCGCCGCCCTCAACCCCGATCGCGTGGGCACCAAAGCCGCCGCCCACTACACCCTGCACTTCGGCCCCGGCGAGACCCGCCTGATTCGCCTGCGGCTGAGCCATCGGCCCCAGCTCGATCGGCCCTTCGATGACTTTGAGGCGCTGCGGCAGGCTCGCCTGCAAGAGGCCGACCAGTTCTATCGCCACCTCACCCCCTTTGCCCTCAGCGACGACATGAAAAATGTGCAGCGGCAGGCCTTCGCGGGCCTGCTGTGGACCAAGCAGTACTACGGCTACGGGGTCGAGCGCTGGCTCGAGGGCGACCCCAACAACCCACCGCCACCGGAGAGCCACCAGACCGGGCGCAACCACCAGTGGACCCATCTGGATGCCGACGACATTATCTCCATGCCCGACAAGTGGGAATACCCCTGGTTTGCCGCCTGGGATCTGGCCTTCCACTGCATTCCCCTGGCTCTGGTCGATGCCGAATTTGCAAAGCACCAGCTCGACATCATGACGCGGGAGTGGTACATGCACCCCAACGGCCAGATTCCGGCCTACGAGTGGGCCTTTGGCGATGTCAACCCGCCCGTCCACGCCTGGGCCGCCTGGCGCGTCTACAAAATTGAGCAGAAAATGTCGGGCCAGGGCGATCGCCAGTTTCTAGAGCGCGTCTTTCAAAAGCTGCTGCTGAACTTTACCTGGTGGGTCAACCGCAAAGATGCCCGGGGCAGCAACGTGTTTGAGGGCGGCTTTCTGGGGCTGGACAACATCGGCGTGTTCGATCGCAGCGCTCCTTTGCCCACGGGCGGCTACATCGAGCAGTCCGACGGCACCAGCTGGATGGCGATGTACTGCCTCAACATGCTCACCATTTCCCTGGAGCTGGCCCAGGAAAACCCCGTCTACGAAGACATGGCCACCAAATTCTTCGAGCACTTCATCTACATTGCCGACGCCATGAACCACATGGGGGTCAGCAAGGCCGAACTCTGGGACGAGGCCGACGGCTTTTTCTACGATGTGCTGCACCTGCCCAACGGCGAGCGGGTCAAGCTCAAGGTGCGATCGATGGTGGGGCTGATCCCTCTGTTTGCGGTAGAAACCCTGGAGCCCGACCTGCTGAAAAAACTGCCCAGCTTTCGAGAGCGGCTGGAATGGTTTGAGCAGAACCGCCCCGACCTCGGCCACAACGTCGCCAGCCTGGTCGACGAGGGGGTGGGCAAGCGGCGACTGCTGGCGGTGGTCAAGCCCGACAAACTGCGGCGCATTCTCGACAAAATGTTGGATGAAGCCGAATTTTTAGGTCCCCACGGCATTCGCGCCCTCTCCCGCTACCACCTGGCGCAGCCCTACAGCTTCGACGCCTGCGGCAAAGAGCACCAGGTCCACTACGAGCCCGCCGAGTCCAGCTCCGGGCTGTTTGGCGGCAACTCCAACTGGCGGGGGCCGGTGTGGTTTCCGGTCAACTACCTGCTGATTGAGTCGCTGCAAAAGTTTCACCACTACCTGGGCGATCGCTTTATGGTGGACTGCCCCAGCGGCTCTGGCGAGCAAAAGTGCCTGTGGGAGGTGGCGCTCGATCTCGAAGATCGCCTAATTGGCACCTTCTTGCAGGATGCCACCGGACACCGCCCCATCTACGGCGGCACCGCCATCTTTCAGCAGGACCCCCACTGGCACAACCACCTGCTGTTCCACGAATACTTCCACGGCGACAACGGCGCTGGCATCGGCGCCAGCCATCAAACCGGCTGGACCGGGCTGGTGGCCAAAATGATTCAGCAGTGTGCCGAGTACACCCAGGAGGAGTGAGCTAGCTGGGCGCAACTCTCACGGCCCCATTATCGTAGGGTGCGTCATCGCTTGGCGTGACGCACCAAGCCCAGACCTAGTGGTGCGTCGGAATGTGTCAACAAAAATGAGACAGAAACTAAAAACAAATTAGTGTGGAACCGCCTGGCTGTTAGGAGCTGCTATCGGTGGATTGATCCAAACGGCATTGGGCACCACGGGTGGAGTGGGCGGATGATGGACAAAGCGCTCAGGATGGGCGAGATAAGCCGTGTTTAAAACGGCTTGTCGTTGCTGAGTGACGACGTCAGCTTGGCCTGAATGCATCACCTCAGGGGTCAATAGACCAATGCCCCCATGATGATGGACTTGGTTATACCAGGCAAAGAAGTGTTGGCAAAAGGCCC
>NZ_JH976537.1:4813135-4960694 GCF_000309385.1 Nodosilinea nodulosa PCC 7104 | reverse complement strand
AAACGATGAAAATGGCCGCTGGCTGCCGCAGCTTGCTGGTGGCCTCGCCATAGGAAATCAACCCAGTGCCCACCACGGCGGCCCCGATAAGCGGCAGCACCGGAATGAGCCAGGCGTACTGATAAAGCGTGTCTACAGCCCAAGAACATACCTCTGGCACATCAGTGCAGGGCAAAACCCGACTCTGCAAGATTGGCAATGCCCGCATGCGAAAAGCGCTGTATTTCCCGGCCATCGCCTTCCTGCGCCATGCCCGAGAACTTCACCCTTGGTGTGAGCGCCTAACGGCGGCGGGCAAAACCAAAATGGCGATTATCGGCGCTGCTATGCACAAGCTCATTCGTATCGTCTACGGCGTGTTGTCCTCAGGTCAACTCTACGATCCTGAAAAGCTGAAACCCCAAAAATCGGCCTTGGCTGTCCCTTGACGATCTCGGGCCAACACAGTATCTACGGCAACGTTTAATTAGGGCTACCTACCTAATTCTTGTTCGTTGAGTTCTGCTACCGTTGGGTAAGCCCATCGGCATTTACGCTTGTGCCAGCCGCAAGGGTTTTTAAGACTTTGAGGCGCAAAGCCATGTTAAATGCAGGAGTTCTCACCTTTCAAGAATTTGCCATGGGGGAGTCGCTGCCATTAGCCATCATTCAGGAAGCGGTGCTCGATTTTTTGCGTGACCGCGACGACGCTGTTCTGTTTGGGGCGCAGGCCGTCAATGCTTGGGTCGATGAACCCCGCATGACCCAGGATATCGACCTGCTTTCGCCGCGAGCGGTAGCCCTAGCTGAGGAAATTCGGCTGTGGCTAGCCGAACGCTTTCAGATTGCCGTTCGGGTGCGGGAAGTCAAAGCTGGCTTGGGGTATCGCGTCAATCAACTTCAAAAAACCGGCAATCGGCACCTGGTTGATATTCGCTCTGTAGACATGCTGCCCCCTTGCCAAAGAATTGAGCAAGTTTTAGTGGTTACCCCAGCGACGTTAGTTGCGCTGAAGGTAATCGCTTTCCAGCAGCGCCAGGGCAAACCCAAAGCGGGCACCGATTGGCGAGACATTGCCATGCTGCTGCTGGCGTTCCCTGACCTGAAAGCTCATCCTGGCCCCGTGACCCAACAGCTCATGGCCGAGAACGCTAAGCCAGAAATTTTGTCGGTTTGGCAGGATTTGGTCCGTCAAGACATTCAGCCCGTCGAAGCCGATGACGATTTCTAGGTCATCATCGCGTTCCCAATGGCCCCAAAGTCTAGAACCGCCGCGATCGCCTGGCCCCAAGCACAATACGGTTGAATGCAGGGCCGATCGCCATTTCCCTAGCGGCTGCCCTTCGGGTCGAGGGCGTCTCGCAGCCCGTCGCCCAGCAGATTAAACGCCAGCACGGTGAGGGTAATAAACAGGCCCGGAAACACGATTGTCCAGGGGGCGGTGAGCGAGTAGCCGCCCTTGAAGGCGTCGGAGAGCATGGTGCCCAGCTCGGGGGTGGGGGGCTGCGCGCCCAGGCCCAAAAACCCCAGGCCAGCGGCCTCCAGGGTAGAGGTGCCGATCGCCAGGGTGGACTGCACAATTAAAGGCGCCAGGCTGGCGGGCAAAATGTGCAGAAACACAATCCGGGGCGGCCTGGCCCCAAAGGCGCGCACGGTTTGAATAAACTCCTGCTCCCGCAGGGACAGCACCATGCTGCGGGTAAGGCGAATGAACTTGGGAATTTGCACAATGCCGACGGCCATCATCACGCTGACTACGCTGGGGCCGGTAACGGTGACGACGGCGATCGCCAGCAAGATCGACGGAAACGCCAGCATCACATCGGTGAGCCAGCCGATCACGGTCTCGATCCAGCCGCGAAAGTAGCCCGCCGCCAGCCCCAGGGCGACGCCAATCAGCAGGCCAATTAGCACCGCCACCAGGCCAATCACCAGCGACGTGCGCAGCCCGTACCAGACCTGGGTGAGAATGTCGCGGCCCAGGCCATCGGCCCCAAACCAGTGCTCCAGGCTGGGGCCTTGCAGCCGGGCCGCGTAGTCGCGATCGGTAGCCGGATCGTAGGGGTTGAGCACCGGGGCCAGCAGGGCCGCCAGCACTATAAACAGCGTCAGTCCCAGGCCGATGAGGCCCGAGGTGGACTCTAAAAAACGCTGCACGGCTCGATTCTTGAGCAGCCGAGCCTGGCGGGTTTGGGGAGAGGCGATCGCCATGGGTTCCTGGTGCTACTGGACTGCTACTGGGCGCTACTTGTACTGAATGCGGGGGTCTAAAAAGGCGTAGGAAAGATCCACAATTAAATTGACCAGCACAAAGACAAAGGCCACAAACACCACGCCCCCCTGCACCACCGGGTAGTCGCGCTGCAAAATGCCGCCGTAGATCCAGCTGCCGATGCCGGGCCAGGAGAAAATCGTCTCGGTCAAAATGGCCCCGCCCAAAAGGGTGCCAAACTCCAGCCCAATGATGGTGACCACCGGCAGCATGGCGTTTTTGAGGGCGTGCTTGCCAATCACCCAAAACTCCTTCAGCCCTTTGGAGCGAGCGGTGCGAATGTAGTCCTGGGAGAGCACCTCCAGCATGGCGCTGCGGGTGATGCGGGCTAAAATCGCCAGGGGAATGGTGCTGAGGGTCAGCGCGGGCAAAATCAGGTGGGAGAGCACATCCCCCAGCGCCTTGAAGTCGCCCTGAATCAGGGAATCGAGGAGAAAGAAGCCGGTGATGGGGGCAAAGCTGGCGTTGATGCCAATGCGGCCACTGGGGGGCAGCCACTGAAGGTTGACGGCAAACAGGTACACCAGCAGCAGCCCCAGCCAGTACACCGGCATCGAGACCCCCAGCAGCGAGCCGCCCATGGCCAGGTTGTCAACCAGGCTATTTTTGCGCACGGCGGCCACCACCCCGGCGGGAATGCCGATGACCAGGGCAATGGCCATGGCCACCACCGACAGCTCAAAGGTGGCGGGCCAGCGCTGGAGAATTTCCTTGGAGATCGGGACGCCGGTAAAAATGCTGGTGCCCAGGTCAAACCTGAGCAAGTTGCCCAAGAAGGTCAGGTACTGGAGCGGCAGCGGCTCGTTGAGGCCCATGCGCTCCCGCAGCTTTTCTACCGCATCGGGGGTGGCGCGATCGCCCAGCATGGTCACCGCCGGGTCGCCCGGAATCAGGTGCAAAAAGGCAAACACCAGCAGTGAAATGCCAAGCAGCACCGGCACCAGCTGCAAGAGCCGCCTGAGAATATATCGACCCATAGGACTTGCCTAGCTCTTTTCGACGGCGGTAAACGGCTCGGTGCTAAAGGGGCTGGGAGCCCAGCCGCTGATATTGGTGCGCTGGGAGAGCAGCGGCTGGGAATGCACGATGGGAATCCGCAGGGCTTCGTCAAAGATCAGGTCATCCACCTGTTTGTAGAGCTTTTCGCGCTCGGCCGGCTCGCTGGCCACGCGGGCCTGGTTGAGCAAGTCGAACAGCTGGGGGTTTTTGTAGTCGCCCAAATCTTGGGTAGAACCGGGGCCAAAGTGGGCGTACAAGAAGTTGTCTGGGTCGCCGTAGTCGCCGGTCCAGCCCAGCATGAAGGACTGGAAGCCAGGGGCGGTATTGCGGTCCTCCAGGTAGGCCCCCCAGTCTTTGGTTTGCAGGTTTACCTGGATGCCGATCTGGCTCAGTTCGGCGGCGAAGGCCTCGGCAATGGGCTTGGGGTTGGGAAAGTAGGGGCGGCTGACGGGCATGTACCACAGATCGAGGGTAAAGCCGTCGGGGTAGCCCGCCTCGGCGATCGCCTGCTTGGCCGCTGCGGCGTCGTATTTGTAGTCGCTCACGTCACCGCTGCTGTATTCCTTCAGCGAGGGCGGCACAAAGTGGCCGTCGGTTTCGCCCAGGTCGCCCCAGAAGGCTTTGACAATTTCGGGCTTATTGATCGCCTGGGCGATCGCCTGCCGCACTTCCTTCTTGGCCAGCGGCTCGTAGGAGGGGTTCAACGCCAGATAGCCGACGTTGAAGGAGGGCCGAAAAATTGCCTCCAGGTTGGCGTCTGACTTGATTTCAGGCAGCTGGTCGGGGGTTAGATCGACGGTGAAGTCGAGGGTGCCCGCCCGCAGCTGGGCCAGCCGCGCCGCCGGGTCTTCCACAAAGCTGATCACCAGCTCGTCGACCTTGGGCAGCCCCTCCTCCCAGTAGTCGGCAAATTTGGTAAAGGTGACGCGATCGCCGCTAATCCACTCCTTAAACACAAAAGGGCCGGTGCCCACCGCCGCCCCGGAGGGACTGCCGTAGCTGGCCCCGGCCTTCTGCATCGCCGTCGGGCTGCCGATGCCAAAGTAGGCCGAAGAAATCGCCGCCGGAAACGCCGCAAACGGCTCGGCAACTTTAAACTCCACGGTCAAATCGTCCACCGCCTGCACATCGACCAGGGTAGAGGCCTCATCGCCCTTGAAGCCGCCAAACAGGTCGGTCCAAATTTCGTAGAGGTTGCCCTCCGCCCGGTAGCCGTACTCAAAGTCCGGGTCCCACCAGCGATTGACGTTGAAAACCACCGCATCGGCGTTTAGATCGGTGCCATCGTGGAACGTGACGCCCTCGCGCAGCTTAAAGGTCCAGGTGAGGCCGTCCTCCGAAGCGCTCCATTCGGTGGCCAGCTCCGGCGCTAGCTCGGTGGTGCCGGGCTTGTTGCCAATCAGGTAGTTGTAAATCTGCTGCTGCACGTAGAGCGAGTTGCCGTCGGTAATGTTGCCTGGGGTCAGGCTGACCGGCTGACCGTTAGAGCCAAACACCAGCGCCCCCGTGGCGGCGGGCGCGGCGGCATCCCCCGCCGTGGGGGTGGAGGCCTGCTGAGAGGCACCGCCGCAGTTGGCCAGCGTCAGCGCCAGCGTCAGCGCCATAAATGCCAGAACGATGTGCCGCCAGTGCTGCCGAAAAAAACCTAGTTTGCCCATGATTGTTCGCTCACTCCTTTGCAAAATCAGCAGCAGCCGATTGATCGGCACTTTAGCAGGCCCGCCAAATCATTCTCTGAAACCTACATAAATCTTCTGCCAGCAAAGTGAGTAACCAGATACAAAACTGGCCAATTGCCTGTATTTGGCATCCTGAAACACACGGCTGTATAGCTGTGGCCAGTCTGGTTAAGACAGGTCTCCTAATAAACGTTCAAACGTTTGAACGTTCATGGGGTTTCTGGATGTTCTAACCAACGTGGCTATGGCTATACCTATGGGCAGGGAACGATGATTTAGGCCGGGTGGCGGGTGTTTTAGAGGCTCAGGTCGGCCTTTAAACCTGGACTCAGAGGCCGCTGAAAGGCCTCGAATTTAAGGAACGATCAGGCGACAAGCCGACTGAAAAATGGGCAAGCGGCCTCTTTAAATAGGCCCTAAGGGAGATTGACAAATTGGCGAATTGCTCTTGCAAATACCTTAATAAACTAATTTTTGCCGAGCATTTTTGCTGGACACAGCTGGCTGCACAGAGTTGCTTTAGTTTACGTTGCTACTGTGCCCCGGTTGCTTTGGTGCTAAGCTTCGGCATTGACAAATCTGAATTGGCAACCAGGCGGCAAGCACTTGCCGATTTAGAGGTCGTTTGAAAAGTGATCTGCTGTAGCTTTAGCCACCTGCTGATCCCCCATGCCCCCCTTGAAAAGGGTGGTAAAGGTCCCCCTTTTTATAGACGCTTGCGGCTTCCCGCAGGGTAGGGGGATTTAAGGGGGATCTCCACTTTCGCTACAAAAGATGGGTCTTTTCAAACATCCGCTTAGCCTTCCTTTGCCGTCAGAACCTCCCCGGCTTACACCAGCTATGCCTCTCCCTATTCTCGATGTTCGCGATCTATCGGTGACCTTCCCCACCAAGTCAGGGGCGGTTCAGGCGGTTAAGTCGGTATCCTTTTCCCTGCTGGCCGGGGAAACCCTGGGTCTGGTGGGGGAATCGGGTTCGGGGAAATCGGTCACCTCTCTGGCCTTAATTGGGCTGCTCGAACCCAGCGCCCAGCTCGCCGGGCAGGTTTTGTTCCGCGACCCCAGATTTCCAGAGTCTGAACCCGTCGATCTGCTCACGCTCACCCGCGACCAGCGGCGCCAGTATCGCGGCAAGCTCATTTCGATGATTTTTCAGGAGCCGCTGACCTCCCTCAACCCGGTGTTTACCTGCGGCAACCAGCTCACAGAAGCGCTGCGACTGCACCAAAACTTAGACGGCAAAGCCGCCACAGAGCGAGCCATCGCGCTGTTTGACGAGGTTAAACTGCCCGATCCAGAGCAAATTTTAGGGCGCTACCCCCACCAGCTCTCGGGCGGGCAGCAGCAGCGGGTGATGATTGCGATCGCCCTGGCCGGCAACCCTGCCCTGCTGATCGCCGACGAGCCCACCACCGCCCTGGATGTCACGATTCAGGCGGCCACCCTCGATCTGCTGCGGGATTTGCAGGCCTCGCGGAGCACCGCCATAGTCTTCATTACCCACGACATGGGGGTTGTCTCAGAGGTGGCCGATCGCGTGGCGGTCATGTACCAGGGCGAGCTGGTGGAGCTGGCCCCGGTCTACAACCTGTTTGCCGACCCCCAGCACCCCTACACCCAGGGGCTTTTGAACTGTCGGCCCCGGCCCCACAAGCAGCTGCGGCGGCTGCCCACGGTCAGCGACTTTATGGAGGTGCTCCCCGCCGAGGGTGGCGCCCCCGGCCAAATTGTCGCCAAGGTGCGCAGCGAGGCCGAAAAAGCCGAGCTGCTGGCCGAGGTCAGCCCCGAGGAGATTGCCCAGCACCGCCGGGTGCTGATGCAGCAGCCCCCCCTGCTGGTGGTGCAAAACTTGGTCAAGGCTTTTCCGGTGCGGCGGGGCTTTTTGGGCCAAAAAACCGAGTTCAGGGCCGTCGATGACGTCAGCTTTGAGGTGTATCCGGGGGAGACCCTGGGCCTGGTGGGGGAGTCGGGCTGCGGCAAGTCTACCCTCAGCCGCTGCCTCCTGCGGCTGATCGAACCCAGCGCTGGCAGCATTCAGTTTGACGGCCAGTCGGTCCTGGACCTGGACGCTGAAACCCTGCGCCGCCTCAGGCGGGAAATGCAGATTGTGTTTCAAAACCCCTACGGCTCCCTCGATGCCCGCCAAACCATTGGCGCGGCCATTGTAGAGCCGATGAAGATTCACGGTTTGGGCGGCGACGGTCACCAGCGCCAGGGGCGGGCGGCCCACCTGCTAGAGCGCGTCGGCCTCGACGCCAGCGCCCTCCGGCGCATGCCCCACGAATTTTCGGGCGGGCAGCGGCAGCGGATTTGCATTGCCCGCACCCTGGCCTGCGAGCCCAAGTTCATTATCTGCGATGAGTCGGTGTCGGCCCTCGATGTGTCGGTGCAGGCCCAGGTGCTAAACCTGCTGAAAGATCTCCAGCAGGAGTTCAACCTCACCTATATTTTCATCTCCCACGACCTCAGCGTGGTGAAGTTTGTCAGCGATCGCATCATGGTCATGAACCAGGGCCGCATTGAGGAAATTGGCCCCGCCGACGTGATTTACAACTCGCCCCAGCAGCCCTATACCCAGCAGTTGATTAAGGCCATTCCCGACGCTCAGCTCGACGATATTCGCCAGCGGCAAATGCTCCTGACCCAGGGCTAGTACTCTGAGGCGGAAGTTCAGGGGCTATTTCTGTAGGCTAGGGGCAGGGGAGCCAGGGAGCCAAGCGCGCCAAAACGGTGGAAATATTCAGCCTTCGAGTAGTGGGGGCAGGGATAAGGGGGCGCTTAGCCCTGCTTCAGGCGGTAGCGCTTTGGGGCTGGCCCCTGGGATTGCCCCTGGGACTGGCCGTCGCGGGGGGTGACGACCCAGCGATTGTTGCCGTTGAGGTAGTCGTAGATAGCCACCACCGCGATCGAGTTTTTCAGCGTTACGTAGAACGGCAGAAACAGGATGTGCTTGAGGTAGTAGGCCAGGGGGTAGGGCCTGGAGGCAATCTTGGCGGCGGCCAGAACCTGGTAAATGCCGCTAAAGAGAGACAGGCCGCCAGCGATTAAAAAATAGCGGTGCATCTGGCCCAGGGCCGCGCTGGGCACCAGAAAAGCCGCCAGCAGCACCGGCAAGAGCTGGAGAGAAATTAAAGCAAAGCCTTCGCAGTAGTAGAGCAGATAGGTCCAGTAGAATTTTTGCCAGGGGTTGAAGTAGGGCGATCGCCACAGCCGCCGCTGGTAGAGCAGCGACACCTCTAGCCAGCCGTGGGCCCAGCGCTTGCGCTGAAACCAGAAGGTCTTGAGCGAGGCGGGCGCTAGCTCGCTGGTCACAATGCTGCGATCGTGCAGAATGCGGTAGCCGTTGAGCAGCGATCGCAAAGACGCATCAATGTCCTCGGTCAGGCGGTTGGGGTTAAACCGAATGCGCTTGAGCACCTCGGTGCGCCAGTAGCCATTCGAGCCGCCAAAGATGCTGGAGTCGGTTAAAAAAGACTTGGCGGCGTGGCTGATGCCGTAGAGCTGCTCAAACTCGATCGCCACGGTCTGGGTCAGGAGATTTTCGCCGTGGTTGCGAATCACGTTGCGCCCCTGCACCACGTCATAGCCCTGGGCAATCCAGTGCCAGGCCCGCCGAAAGCAGTCGGCGGCGGGGTGGTGGTCGGCGTCGAGCACGCAGGCGATCTCGCCCGTGGCCATGTCGAGGGCCGCATTGATGTTTTCAGCCTTAGACCGGCTGGCCTCGACCCGCAGCAGCCGCAGCTCAGGATGCTCCCGGGCCAGCTTGTGCAGCTCGGCCTCAACCACCAGATCGGTGGGGGTGTTGTAGGCCAAAATAATCTCCAGCCCGGCCTCCGGTCGCTCTATGTGGGTGAGCAGGTGCCCCAGGGTTTCCACGATAATGCCTTGCTCGTTGGGCAGGTAGGCGGCCACTAAAAACGAGCAGCGCGGCACGGGTTCAATCGGGTAGGGGCACTCCGACCCCCGCACGCCCATCCAGGCCTTGACCTGGCTGCGGGTTTGCTCCGAGGGGCGGCTAGAGGGCCGGGGGTAGGTGGCAAAGCGGCGAAATAGGGCGTTGCTCGACTCGATGATAATCATCACCGCATTGAACAAAAAAAGCGTCAGCACCACCGCCTGGGGGCTAACCAAGGCCCATCCGCTGAGTAGCAGGCCGCCGTAAAAAACGGCGGGCAGGCCAATCAGCAGCACGTGCGTAAAAATAACCTTCTGAATTTCGGCAGACCACGTCTTGGCCACGGCGGGCAGCTCCTAGCTTGAAGTGACGGTTTCAACGGTTGGGTAGGGGCTGGGGCGGGCCTCCACCAGCCTGACGGTGGCGGCGCTAACCCACACCAGCTGCTGCCCTGCGGCAATCTGGCAGAGGTAGGTCTCGCCGTCGTCAAGCAGCGTTTCCACCTTGCGCACAATCCAGTCCTGGCTGCCCTGATAGCTGACCCGATCGCCCACTTCCGGCATGGGGGTAGCGCTCTGGGGAGCGGGGTTTTGGGTCAGCAGGTAGTCCAGGTCGCGCCACAGCTGGAGGGCGCTGCGCTGAATAAAGGGGCAGGCCGCATCGGCAATCAGGGCCAGGCCCAGGGTGCCCACCACCATCAGCGGCAGGGCAACCCAGTAGCGCCAGAGGCTCCCCTGCACCCACAGATTGATGGTGCGATCGACAACAAAATTGTGGAGCAGGAAGTAGCTGTAGGTGTGGGGACCCAGCCAGGCCATGGCCGCCGCCAGGGCGGGGACGCTGCCGAGCGATCGCAGCCCCACCCCCACCACCATGACCAGCCCCACCGGCAGCAGCAGGTCGCACACCACCCAGCCCGCCCGGTAAAACTGAGCCACAAAGCCCAGGGCATAGATCAGCAGCCCCACCCCCACCAGCCGCCGAGGCCGCCAGAACAGAAGCCCCTGGCGATTGCCGTAGGCCTCGGCCAGCACCATGCCCACCACAAAGGTGCTCAGCTTGGCCAAAAAGGGAACAAAGGGCAGCCAGTCATTGGGCGTATCGATCGTGGCGTAGGTGACATGGCCGCCAAAGTAGTAGACCGCCCCGTAACGGTAGAGCAGCGTGATCACCAGGCTGGCCAGCAGCAGGTTGCGCGCCCCCCACCGCACCAGCAGGTGCCACAGCAGCGGCGAGATCAGCGCAAAACTAATAATTAGAGCGATAAACCACCAGGGGCCGCTGGTGGGAAGCAAGAGCCTGCCGTCGAAATCAAACAGCAGCGGAAAGGTGGCCCCACCAAAGGTGTCCCACGGCGAGGGGCGGTAGCTGTCGGTGGCGACGCCAACCAGCCAGAGAACTGGATAGCTCAGCCAGGCCACGGTCCAGAAAGGCCAGAGAATTCGCAGCAGGCGACTCAGAATGAACTCGCCCGGCTGAATCGGGTAGGCCCTGCGGCGCAGCGACAGCACCAGCACAAACCCGGCCAGCAAAATAAACACATCCACCGCCTGAAACCCGAACCACACCGGCAGGGCAGCGGCCACGGCCAGGGGATTGTGGCCCAGCAGGGGGCTGGCCGTGGCGATCGCGGCCAGGTTGCTTCCCAGCCCGGTAGGCTCGGGGGCGTAGGCGTAGCCCGTGAACAACAGCTGAGCGTGATAGAGCAGAATACTTACTGCCGCCAATATCCGAATACCCTCCAGCCAGCTAAGCTGCCGCTTTGCGGACCGAGAATGCACAGAAGATGGTTGAGACATAAGCTAGCGATCTCAATGAATTTGATTCCGAAGAACTCCAAAACCCCACCGCTGCCCCAGGGGCTAAAGCAGGGAAACTATGAAACGCCATCGGGCCGCCGGGGCGCCAAAGAAATTGCGCGCCCCTGCCCTTAGAACCTGCCTTTAGACATAGAAGGCATAGACTCCACTGAGCCAGAACTAGCTGAATATTCTGCTCAGAATACAAGCAATAAAAGTTAAGCAAAATCAACCATAAGCAATATTTGTTTGGCCCTGAGCCTCTACCTCGACAGTTGCCATGCTGACGATTGGCCAAAGACTTTTGTTCCCCGGGGCCGCGCCGGGGCTGGCAAATAAGTCCAAACCGTATTTTTTCGGCATCCCTTCGGCACGCCATTGCATCTCAGCCCCCAGATCAGCTATGGGCCTTCTTTGGGCTAGAAAAGGCTGCTTTCTTCCCCAGGCCGGGGCCGCCGCTTACTATCTTTAGCCCAGGCTTTGCCCTGAAAACCGGGCCGTTAAAGGCCGCGCCCAGGAATTTGGGCTGCCTCTATGCGCCAACGGGCTTTGCCAATGCTTCCAATACTTCCAGTGCCCAATGCCCCCATTGACGGATAAGGGCCAGCCCCCTTTAAAGGCAGGATTGGGCTGAGAGCAGTTCTGAGAGCGATCCGATCCTAAGAGTCCTAAGAGCGATCGCAATCCAGAACCTTTTACTACCTATCACCAAGGAGAATTACCATGGCCCAAGCGCTTAACAATCGCCGGGTAGCCATCCTGGCCACCGATGGATTTGAGCAGGTTGAGCTAACCGATCCCAAACAGGCGCTGGAGCAAGCCGGTGCCCAGGTTCACGTCATCGCCCCCCACGGCGACTCCATTCAGGGCTGGAACCACCACGACAAAGGCGACAAAATTTCGGTCGATCGCACCCTCGACCAGGCCAACGCCAGCGACTACGACGCCCTGGTGCTGCCGGGCGGGCCGCTAAACCCCGACCAGCTGCGCACCAATACCCAGGCGGTGGAGTTTGTCAGA
Organism: Nodosilinea nodulosa PCC 7104; assembly: GCF_000309385.1. Lineage (GTDB taxonomy): Bacteria > Cyanobacteriota > Cyanobacteriia > Phormidesmidales > Phormidesmidaceae > Nodosilinea > Nodosilinea nodulosa. The sequence goes on along the minus strand of NZ_JH976537.1, from coordinate 4,949,052 downwards.
GCGTTTTTTGACGCCAGCAAGCCCGTGGCCTCAATCTGCCACGGCCCCTGGACCCTGATCGAAGCCGATGCGGTCAGGGGTCGCACCGTCACCTCCTGGCCCTCGCTGAAGACAGACCTCAGCAATGCCGGTGCCACCTGGGTCGATCGCGAAGTGGTGGTCGATCGCGGGTTGGTCACCAGCCGCAACCCCAAGGATCTGCCCGCCTTCAACAGCAAAATGGTGGAGGCCTTCTGCCAGGGCCAGCGGTCGGCTGAAGCGCAGCTCGTCTAATCGCCATCGCAGTCGTCTAGGAGGCAGCCGGGCTGGAGTAGCCTGAACCATCTACGGCTCCGGCTCCCCCTGGGGCTTAGCTCAAACGGGCTAAGCCCCTCTCTTTTGCCTCCCTTTTGAAAGAGGGCGACGGCAGCCCCGATACGTAAGCTGCTACATGAAGCTACGGAATTCACCCCATGGAAGCAGCGGTTTGTAAGACCCATGAGTTATTGGAGGGCGATCTGCGCCAGGTCCAGGTTGGAGAAACCGCTGTGCTGCTGGCGCGATCGGCGGATGGTTTCTACGCCCTGGGGGCGGTGTGCCCCCACGCGGGTGCCCCCCTGGCCAAGGGGCTGCTGCACGGCCAGCGCCTGGTCTGCCCCTGGCACATGGCCAGCTTTAACGTGCAAACCGGCCTTCAGTGCGAGCCGCCCGGCCTGGATAGCCTGAGCCTGTACCCCCTGCGGATAGAGGGCGACGATGTGGTTGTGGAGGTGCCAGAGCCATCGTCGCCGCATCGGCCCGCACCCATGGCCGCCTACGACCCCAGCGTCGATGGCCGCACCTTTGCGATTTTGGGGGCGGGCATTGCGGGCCAAACTGCGGCGGAAATGCTGCGCCAGGAGGGCTTTCAAGGGCGAATTATCATGATCACCGCCGAGGCCGAGAACCCCTACCGGCGCACGGCGTTGAGCAAGGGGTATCTCCAGGGCGATGGGGCCGGAACGCTGCCCGCGCTGCGTCCAGAGTCATTTTTTGAGCAGCACCACATTGAGATTTGGCGCGATCGCACCGTCACCGCCGTCAAACCCTACGAGCACAGCCTCACCTTCGACAATGGCGAGGAGCTAGCCTACGACCAGCTGCTGCTAGCTACGGGGGGCAAGGCCCGCCCCTTCAACGGGCCTGGGGCCGACCTTCAGAACGTATTTACCCTGCACCGGGCCGAAGACGCCGCCCACATTTTAGCGGCGGCCCAAATCGCCAGGCGAGCGGTGGTGGTAGGTGCCAGCTTTATTGCCATGGAAACGGCGGCCAGCCTGACCCAGGCGGGACTGGCGGTGACGGTGGTTTCGCCTACGGCGGTGCCCTTTGAAACCACCTTTGGGGCCGGGGTGGGCCGCCGCCTGCTGGCCCTGCACCAGGACAATGGCGTAGAGTTTTGCCTCAGCCGCCGGGTAACGGCCCTGGAGGGGGACGGCGCGGTGGCAGCCGCCGTGCTCGACAGCGGCGATCGCATTGAGACCGATCTGGTTATTGTGGGCATCGGCATCGATCCGGCCACCGACTTTTTGGCCGCCATGCCGCTGCACAGCGGCGACGGCAGCGTGCTGGTGGACGCTTACCTGAACGCCGTCGAGGGAGTGTACGCAGCGGGGGATGTGGCCCGCTACCCCGATTCGCGATCGGGCCGCGACGTGCGCATTGAGCACTGGCGGCTGGCGGCCCAGCACGGCCGGGTTGCGGCCTGCAACATGCTGGGGCAGCGGGTGCCGTTCCGGGGGGTGCCGTTCTTTTGGACCAAGCAGTTTTCGATCAATCTGCACTACGTGGGCCATGCCGATCGCTGGGATGACACCATCGTGCACGGCGACCTTGAGGCCGGAGATTTCCTGGTGTTTTACGTCGAATCTGACCAGATTTTGGCGGTGCTGGCCAACGGGTTTGCCGCCGAGCTGCTGGCGATCTCAGAGCTGATGCGCCTGGGCGAAATGCCCCCGGCCAGCACCCTCTCGACCCAGCCCGCCAACTGGGTGGCGATGCTTAAGCAGCCGGTGGCCGCCTATGCAGGGAATTGACATTGTACAGACCTGTCTATATATTTTAGACAGATGATTAGACAGGTCTGTCTAGTTTGTGGACTGGCATTCAACGCAGTCTGCCGGGTGTCAAGCCCTGGCTGCGGGGATCAGTCCCATTTCTCTGCCCTTCTCTGAATAGAGGTATAGGTACCCGGCATGCTACTGACCAAAGGTTTTGAGGTGGAGCTGTACACCGGCACGCCCACAGGCGATGTGGTTGGCATTGCCCGCGACATCGTGCGTGACCTGGCCGAGTTTGTCTACGAGCCCGACCACCGCAACGTGGAGTACACCACCCCGCCCCGGCGCGACTACGGCGAGCTGCTGGAGGCGGTGCTGGAACCTCGCCTGCGGCTGCGGGAGTACCTGCGCGCCAGGGGCAACCTGACCCTGCACCCCGGCAGCACCATGGCCCTCGGCGGCAGCGATCGCTTCGAGCGCTCCGACCCCGGCAACCCCTACCACACCTACATCGAGCAGACCTACGGCACCAAGGTAGTCACCGCCAGCATCCACATCAACTTCGGCATCGACGACCCCGAAGCCCTGATGCGGGCCTACCGGGTGCTGCGCCTGGAGGCCCCCCTGGTGCTGGCGCTGACCGCCGCCTCACCCTTTCTCAACGGCAGGCCCACGGGCTGGCACTCCACCCGCTGGGGCATCTTCCCCCAGACCCCGGCCCAGGTGCCCCTGTTCGCCAGCCACCAGCACTACATCGACTGGACCGAGGCGCAGCTGGCGCTGGGCACCATGCAGAACGTGCGCCACCTGTGGCTGTCGGTGCGGCCCAACGGCGAAAACCGCCCCTACGACCTCAACCGATTGGAGCTGCGGATTTCTGATCTAGTCAGCGACCCGATCGCCCTGCTCGCCGTCACCGCCCTGCTGGAGCTGCGCATTCAGGCCGTTTTGCAGGATGAATCTATCGATCCGCTGCGGCGATCGCCGTTTTCTGCCGAGGCGCTGGAGGCCGTTGCCGCCGCCAACGAAACCGCCGCCGCCCGCGACAGCCTGGACGCGACGCTGACCCACTGGCAAAGCGGCGAGCAGACCACCGCCCGCGACTGGATTCAAACCCTCTACGAGTTCTACAGCCCGGCGGCGTCTCAGCTGGGCATTGACGCCTACCTGCGCCCCCTGACGGACATTCTGACCCAGGGCAACGAGGCCCAGCGCTGGCTCAACGCCTACCGCCTGGGCATGACTCCCCGCCAGATCATGACGGCGGCAATTCAGGACTTTAACTACAAAGACATGCTGGCCCTGGGCATTGTGGCCGCCGCCTAGGCTGCTGTGATGCCCAAAACCGGGAGGCACGGGTGCGAAGACGGCACGGTTGTGAGGAGGCCACGGTTGTGAGGACGCCTGAGTGGAGCTGAGTTTGGCCCTGGCCGCGCTGCTGTTTGGGGTGGCGGCGATCGCAGGCTGCCTCGACACCATCGCCGGGGGCGGGGGCCTGATTGCCCTGCCCGCCCTGCTGATGGCGGGGGTGCCTCCGGCGGCGGCGATCGCCACCAACAAGCTCCAGGGCAGCGGCGGCACCTTCACCGCCACCCTCTACTTTCTGCGGCAGGGAGCGATGCGCCTATCAGACAACCGGCTGGCGATCGCCACGACGTTCTTGGGCGCGATCGCGGGCGGCTGGCTGGTGCTCAAAATGGACGCCACCACCCTGGCCAAAATCATTCCGTTTTTGCTGATTGCCCTGGGCAGCTACTTCGCCCTGTCGCCCAAGCTGGGCGCTGTGGACAGCCAGCGGCGGGTCAGCCACGGGGTATTTTCGGCCCTGGTGGCGCCGCTGCTGGGGTTTTACGACGGCTTTTTTGGCCCCGGCACGGGCATGTTTATGGCCCTGGCCTTTGTCAGCCTGGGCGGTTACAACCTCGCCAAAGCCACCGCCCACACCAAGCTGCTGAACTTTACTAGCAACATCGCCGCGCTGCTCTACTTTCTGCTGTTTGGTCAAATCTACTGGGCCGTTGGCCTGATCATGCTCTGCGGCCAGTTCCTCGGCGCCTATGTGGGGGCCAGGCTGGTGGTAACCCGTGGGGCCGGGCTCATTCGCCCGGTGGTCACCGTCGTCTGCTTTGTGATGGCCGCCAAGCTGTGGATGGACGCCTACGGCTAATCGGGAAAACCCCCAGGAGGCCGGGATGGGCAGCCGGTTTTAGTCCAGGGGCCAGAACCCGATTCAGCAGCGGGGCGATCGCAGCGCTACACTAGCCACCGGGCGAGTTTAAGGGATACAGCCATGGGCCAGAGCGCAGAACAATCCACCGCCGCCAGGGTGCAGACCCTCAGGTCGCAGCTGCAAGCCGCCAGCTACGCCTACTACGTGCTCGATGCCCCCGACCTGCCCGACGAAGTTTACGATCGCCTCTACCGCGAGCTGCAAGACCTCGAAGCCGCCCACCCCGAACTGGTCACCCCCGACAGCCCCACCCAGCGCGTCGGCGAAAGGCCCGCCGCCCAGTTCACCTCCGTGCGCCACAACATTCCCCTCTACAGCCTGGAGAATGCCTTCGACCTGGCCGAATTTCGCGCCTGGGAAGAGCGCTGGCGCAGGCAGGCCCCCGACGTTGGGGCGGTAGACTACGTCGCCGAACTCAAAATCGACGGCAACGCCCTTGCCCTCACCTACGAAAACGGCCTGCTGGTGCGCGGCGTCACCCGCGGCGACGGCGTCGCCGGAGAAGAGATCACCCAGAATGTGCGCACCATCCGCTCCATTCCCCTGCGGCTGAACACCGACACCCCGCCCGCCGTGGTCGAAGTGCGCGGCGAAGCCTTTCTGGCCCTGGACGTGTTTGAGCAGATCAACGCCGAACGGGCCGAGCGCGGCGAAGCCCCCTTCGCCAACCCCCGCAACGCCGCCGCCGGTACCCTGCGCCAGCTCGATTCGCGGATTGTGGCCGCGCGGAAGCTGGATTTTTTTGCCTACACAGTGCACTTCCACGAGGGAGAGAATTCAAAATTCAAAATTCAAAATTCAAAATTATCACCATCCACCCAATGGGCCGCCCTCCAACTCCTCCAGTCCCTCGGCTTTCGCGTCAATCCCAACCGCCAGCTCTGCCGGTCCGCCGCCGATGTGCAGGCCTACTACGACGAGTGGGCCACCCGCCGCGCCCGGCTCTCCTACCTGACCGACGGTGTGGTGGTAAAGCTCAACGATTTTGCCCTCCAGCAGCAGCTGGGCTTTACCCAGAAGTTTCCCCGCTGGGCGGTGGCGCTCAAGTATCCGGCAGAGGAGGTGCCCACCATTCTCGAGAACGTCAGTTTTCAGGTGGGCCGCACCGGGGCGGTAACGCCGGTGGCTGAGCTGCATCCGGTGCAGCTGGCCGGTACCACCGTGGCCCGCGCCACCCTGCACAATGCCGATCGCCTGGCCGAGCTGGATATTCACCAGGGCGACACCGTGATCGTGCGCAAGGCCGGGGAGATTATCCCCGAGGTGGTGCGGGTGCTGGCGGAGCTGCGGCCCGACCATGCCACCAAGATCGCCATGCCCACCCACTGCCCCCAGTGCGGCAGCCCCCTGGTCAAACCCGAGGATGAAGCCGTCACCCGCTGCATCAACAGCTCCTGTCCCGCGATCGTGCAGGGGGCGATTATCCACTGGACTCGGCGCGATGCCCTCGACATTGAGGGCCTGGGCGAGAAGTGGGTGAAGCAGCTGGTGGAGCAGGGGCTGGTGCAGTCCGTCGCCGATCTCTACGGCCTGAGCGAGCAGGTTCTAGAACCCCTCGATCGCATGGGCCAGCGGCTGGCGCAAAAGCTGGTGGGCGCGATCGCCGCCTCCAAAGCCCGCCCCTGGGCCGCCGTGCTCTACGGTCTTGGCATTCGCCACGTCGGCACCGTCAACGCCAAAACCCTGGCCCAGCACTTTCTCACCGTGGAGGCGCTGGCCGCCGCCAGCCCCGAGCGCATCGAAACCGTGCACACCATTGGCCCCGAGATCGCCCAGGCGGTGGCCCAGTGGTTTCAGGTGCCCGCCAATCAAACCCTGATCGATCGCCTCCGCCAGGCGGGGCTGCAGCTGGCGGCCACCCCAGAGGAGCAGGCCCAGGCCGCTGGTCCCCTGGCGGGCAAAACCTTCGTGCTCACAGGCACCCTGCCGACCCTCACCCGGCCAGAGGCCACCGAGCTGATCGAAGCGGCGGGGGGCAAAGTGACCAGCAGCGTCAGCAAAGCCACCGACTACCTAGTCGCAGGCGAAAAAGCCGGGTCAAAGCTCACCAAGGCCGAAAGTCTGGGCATTGCCATTCTCAGCGAAACCGACCTGCGGGCTTTAATCGCCTGAGCCATAGCCTGCGATCGCCGGGCCGGAGCCTTCAACCGGCGGCGCCAGTTCTTAAGATACAGAGAGCAGAGATGCAGAGAGCAGCGCAGAGTTCTGGGTCGCTCCCAGGGATGTTTTCGGCTCTTTATCTATGACCTATGGCCATCATTGCTATTCAAGACCTGACCAAACGCTTTGGCCCCAAATCGGCCTCCCGGCCTGCGGTAGACGGCTTTAGCCTGACCGTAGAGCCGGGGGAGATCTTTGGCCTGCTGGGGCCAAACGGCGCGGGCAAAAGCACGCTGATTAAAATGCTCACCACCCTGCTGCCCGCCACCAGCGGCCAGGCCACCATTGCCGGATGCGACATTGGCCGCCAGCCAATGGGGGTGCAGCGGCGGATTGGCTACGTGCCCCAGGCCCTCTCGGTGGACGGCACCCTGACCGGCTACGAAAATCTGCTGATTTTGGCCAAGCTCTACGGCGTGCCCCGGCGGCAGCGGCTCGATCGCATCGGCGCCGTGCTGCAATACGTGGGCCTGGAATCGGTGGCCCATCGCCTGGTCAATACCTACTCCGGCGGCATGATTCGGCGGCTGGAGATGGCCCAGGCCACCCTCCATCGTCCCCCGGTTTTGTTTCTGGATGAACCGACGGTGGGGCTGGACCCGGTGGCCCGCAAAGCCATGTGGGACCTGATCTTGCAGCTGCGCCACGACTATGGCACCACCGTGTTTCTCACCACCCACTTTATGGAAGAGGCGGACGTGCTGTGCGATCGCATCGCCATGCTCTACCACGGTCAGCAGGTGGCGATCGGCACCCCCGCCGCCCTCAAGGCCACCGTGCCCCATCCAGAAACCACCCCAGGGGCCAGCCCAGAGACCACTATGGATGACGTCTTCATCCACTACACCCGCAACGCACTCACCACCGAAACCGAAGGAGGCTACCGTGACACGTCAACCACACGCCGCACCGCTAAACGACTGGGCTAACGGAACCAGAGTTACCGCCCCGATCGCAGACTTTGCCGCCAAGGCCCTGGTCGCCGCCGAACTGGAGGTGCGCAAGCTGCGCCACGACCCCATACAGCTGTTTACCCGCGCCGTGCAGCCGGTGCTGTGGCTGACAATTTTTGGCCAGGTGTTTACCCAGGTGCGGGGCATCCCCACGGGCGGCCTCAGCTACATGGACTTCATGACGCCGGGCATTCTCGCCCAGAGCGTGCTGTTTATGTCGATCTTCACCGGGCTGCTGGTGATCTGGGAAAAAGACCTGGGCATTTTGCACAAGCTGATGGTCAGCCCCGCGCCCAAGTCGGCCCTGGTGCTGGGCAAGGCGATCGGGGCCGGGGTGCGGTGCCTGTCGCAGCTGCTGATTGTCTACATCGTTGCCGCCCTGCTGGGGGTGGGGCTGAGCTGGCGTCCCCTGGATATTCTCGGCGTGGCCACGGTGGTCATGCTGGGGGCGGCGCTGTTTTCCACCTTTTCGCTGATTGTGGCCTGCTGGGCGCAGACCCACGAGCGGGTGATGGGGGTGGGCCAGCTGATGATGATGCCGCTGTTCTTTGCCAGCAACGCGATCTACCCGATCGACATTATGCCGGGGTGGTTGCAGGTGGTGTCGCGGCTCAACCCGCTCACCTACATGGTCGATGCCCTGCGCAACCTGATGCTGGTGGAACCAGCGGGCAGCTACAGCCTGGGGCTGAGTATGTCTATTTTGATTGGCGTGTCTGCGCTGCTAATTGCCTTCTGCGGTCGCCTGTACCCGCGGCTGGTGCGGTAGCTCGGGGGCGATCGCACCAGCCCACCGAGCTGAACTCAGCTGGTCAACGCCAGCCAGGCCGCAAGCTGCGGTCAGCCAGCCAGTTGCTACAGTCGTAGGATGGATTGTGCCAGTTCGCCGAACTCAGGCTGAAACCATTCATGATTGACCTTCTGGACACGGTGCAGCAAGTTCTAAATGCGCCAATTCTTAACTTCGGCAGCGCGTCGCTGACCCTCAGTGCGATCGCACAATTTCTCCTGGTGCTGCTGGTTGCCCTGCTGGGGGCGCTCAGCTTTAAGCGGCTTTTTGCCGACCAAATTTTAGGTCGGCTGGGGCTCAAGCAAGGCACCCGAGAATCGATCGCCACCATTACCAGCTACGGCATAGGGGTCATGCTCGGCCTGCTGCTGCTGCAAATGCTGGGGGTCAACCTGGCCTCGATCGCCGTTTTGGCGGGCAGTCTGGGCATTGGCATCGGCTTTGGCCTGCAAGATCTGACCCGCAACTTTACCAGCGGCATTGCCATGCTGGTCGAGCAAAAGCTCAAGGTGGGCGACTTTATCGAATGGGAAGGGCAGACGGGTTACATTGCCGAAATTTCCCTGCGCTCCACCGTCATTCGCACGATCACCCAGCGGCATATCGTCATACCCAACAGCTGTCTGGTCGGCAACCAGGTAATCAACTGGACTTACTACCACACCAAAGGCTGGGTTTCGGTCAATGTCAGCGTGGCCCACGAAAGCGATCCTGTTTTGGTAATAGAAGCGCTGCTCGATTCTGCCTATCTAGAAGAATCTGTGTCCTACGAATATCCGCCAGAGGTTTTGTTTGTTGGGTTTGGCCAAAACTCGCTGGATTTCATTTTGTGGATCTGGGTCAACCGGGTAGATCTCAAGCACAAAACCGAGAGTTCTCTGCGCTTCATCATCGATCAAAACCTGCGTCAGCGCCATATTCGGTTGGCCTCCCCCCGCTACGATCTGTGGCACCGCAACCCCAACGTGGTGGTGCCGTCTTCGGCGGCAGACTATCGAGACCATGCCCAGGTGCAGCAGGCGGTGCCCACCTTCAGCGAATTTTCGGCCAAACCCGTGGCCGTGAGAGATTTGTTGCAGAAAATTCCCTACTTTGCCGATTGCACTACGGTGGAACTGCGCAAACTGGTCGAAATCGGCCACCGCAGGCGGCTGGAGGCAGGCGAGGTGCTGTACGAAGCGGGCCATCCTGGGGATGCGTTTTACATTATTTTGTGCGGGTCGGTGGGGTACACCCTAGAGGGCTTCGAGGAGCCAACGGTGATGACCGCCGGGCAGTTTGTGGGCGAGTTTTCGCTGATGCTGGGCATTCCCCGCACGGTGACGGTAGTGGCAATGGAAGACACTACAGTGTTTGCCATTAGCCCCCAGGGGTTTAAGCAAATTTTGCAGAGCCAGCCCCGCCTCTATGACCTAATTGTGAAAGAGATGGGTCGTCACGAAGCTGAACTAACCCAGCAAAAACGTCGCCTGCGCGAGCTGGGGCTAATCACCCAGGACTACGACAACAACCCGGTGGTCTGGATGCAAAAGCAGCTGGAGAAATTGTTTGCGCCCCCGGTCAATTAACCCGATCCTCCAACCCGATTCTTAGAGGGCGATCGCAGATGGGAACGGCTTGGTTGCTGCTGGCGCGATCGCCTCCAACCCCACTCCTACCCTCTCCGCAGCATAATCCCTAAAGAGTTCGCCAATTTTCTGCGAGAACCTACCCGTGATGTTATCTGCTAGCATTAAGTACAAAGGTACCTATTCTGCACTTGCCTTCAGTGGAAAATAAAGATCTGGCTGGTATAAGTGAGCCTCTAAAGAGGTTGTAAAAACCAAGAATAGAGAACGTCATGGATGATAAGCAAGTAGCAGTGCCAGACAACACGGCGGTGCGAACGGCCTTGTGGCGGGCACTGCACGTAGAAGTCGATTCGCCGCCGCATGTGTTTGAAGACGCAGTTGGCTTAAAGTTGGTGGCTCCCGATGACGGATGGCGCAATCGTCCAGACATGGGGCCGTTCACGCGACCCTTCCGCGCCTCCATTCTGGCTCGTGCCCGCTTTGTCGAAGATCTCGTCGCAGAACAAGCTGCTTGTGGTGTCCGGCAGTACGTTATTCTCGGAGCAGGTCTGGATACCTTTGCCCAGCGTCAGTCGGAGTTTGCCTCCCGGCTGCTCGTGTTCGAGATCGATCAGCCTGGCCCGCAGGAATGGAAGCGCCAACGCCTCGTCGATCTCGGTCTTGGTATTCCATCATTCCTGCGGTTTGTGCCAGTCAACTTCGAGGCAGGCGACCTATGGTGGGAGCGGCTCGCAGCGTCGGGCTTTGACTCCAAACAATCTGCGGTCGTGGCATCCACGGGTGTCAGCATGTACCTGACCAAGGACGCGATCGCCACAACGCTGCGCCATGTCGCGGCGATCGCTCCGGGTTCCACACTCGTCATGTCGTTCATGCTTCCAATCGAACTGATGGACGCTGAAGTACGTCCTGGGGTCGAGCGGGCGGCAGAGGGGGCACGAGCAAGCGGCACGCCGTTCATCAGTTTCTTCACGCCGATTGAGATGCTGACGACGGCTCGCGATGCAGGCTTTAAAGAGGTTCAGCACGTATCGGCAGCTACGCTTGCCCAACGATATTTCGCCGAGAGGACAGACGGGCTTCGTCCGCCAAATAATTCAGAGGAACTGCTGGTGGCGACCACTTAGCGGTTTAACAATGCGATGGCGCGGCAAATAGTTTCCTGTACTTCGTTTCAGCTTGGTTTGTCGCCGCTCATCTACACCGTCAGGCGTCAGATTAGGGAGTGCTGGATATGAAACCTCAGCCACTAATAGTGGTTCAGAACGTGCCAAAGAGCAGTAGGTGGTACCAAGAAGTGTTCGGCTGCACCAGCGCGCACGGTGGGGAGGAGTACGACCAACTGGAAGTTGATGGGAGGCTCGTTCTGCAAATTCACCGTTGGGATGTTCATGAGCATCCACACCTGGGAGCATCGAACGATCCGTCTCGGGGAAACGGCGTGTTGCTTTGGTTTGAAGTCGATGATTTCGATGCGTCAATGGCTCGCATTCGGGGCGCAGGTGCCGAAATCGCGGATGGCCCATTAATCAATCCCAGTGCGAACCACCGCGAATGTTGGATTCGTGACCCAGACGGGTACATGGTGGTGATCGCAGGTCCTCGTGGCGACCTTGGAGGCAGTCCCTAGAGAGTGCCCAGCGCCTGACGCTCAACAGGTCGTTGCAGCGGACGTTTGAGGCAGCAATGTATTCAGCCCCAATGTATAGCTGTGGCCAGTCCGGTTAAGACAGGTTTTCTACGAACGCTCAAACGTTTGAGCTTTCGTAGGGTTTCTGGATATCCTAACCAACGTAACTATGGCTATACAGTTCAATGACCCTGGCGGGATCACCCAAATGCGCCGCGCGGTAGAAAGCAATGGTATGTTGCCTGTCAACGCATACAGCCTCATCAAACATAGAGTAGGAAATAAGTTTTTAGAGAATCGCTCTGAACCTCTGGGGGGAGACCAAAAAATTATTGGATGTTTCCCAAAAGCCCAGAATCTGGCTGGCCACCAGGCAAGGAGAAGTATGGTGGAAGAAGTGGCGGCCCGGATATAGCGCCAGGCGATCGCCCTCTTTTAACCACGGCTGCCATCCCCGAACTTGGGTAGAATCTACGACAGCATCTGCCTCGCCGCCGCACACCATTAGCGGCACCGGCACAGAGCCAGGGCAAAGGCTGCTCCGTTTCAGCAGCGAGTGGGGCGACACCGAGTGCAGCAAATCCTGCTCCAGCAGGCTGATCCAGCCACGCACCAGGGGGCGCGCCTGGTGGCCAAACAGGCTAAAGACCATTCGGGCGAGTACCTGTTGACGAGGGCAGGGCAGCCGCTCAAGCTGGGCATAGTAGTGGGCCTGCCAGTCAAGCATAGGGTTAACGCCCACCGAGAGCAGTGTCAGCGACTTAACCCAACGGGGGTTTTGGCGGGCGTAGAGCAGTCCTACCAGCCCCCCGGTGCCGTGGCCCAGCAAATGCACAGGCCGATTGTGCCCTCCGAGATAGCTATGCAAGAGAGCAACAGCAGCATCAGGCCCGCTGGGTTCATCGGGGGTTTGTCGATAGGCCCAGTGGGCGACCTCGACATGGCGAGCCAGACAGCCCAGCAGCTTGTGGTCAAACCGCTCAAAACTAGGGCTAACGTTCAGCCATACGGCATCGGGGCAGGTGGGTACAGCCATGGGGAAATGAAGGTCTCTAGAACGGGTGAAGGTAGGGAAATCTGTCGCAGACTAGAAGCGGGCGGGCATTGCCTACCCGATGAGGAAATAGAAAAGGGGGCCAGGTTGTTGGAGCCCTATCGGCCCCCAAGAGAGGAGAGGTTAACCCAACGCTACAATTCGACGGTGCTCAGGGCCTTTTCCACACCGCGAAAGATGAGTCTCTGCTTGCCCACGGCAGAGCTGAGCCAAACCAGGAAAACTCAAACAGGGTAAAGGCCCCGGTCCACCGAGAAATCAAAGCCGCCTGAGCCATACGGGCGGCGATAAAAAGCCGGAAAAATCTGCGAAGCGGGCATTGCCAGCCCACCAGTCGAAACTTATTTCGCGATTGCCACAGGGTTGCATGGTCAACAAATCCTTAATCAAGGTCAGCATCTACAGAGCCTTATTGAGAAACAAACTCAATAAGGGAATTAGACCACAGATCGGAATCATTCTCAATAGAGGAAGGTTAACTTTTGTATTCCAGGTTGATCGGAAAGCGCAAAAAGCAAGGCGCTAATGACCATCTTTCATGCTGGTGAATTGCTTCGCGAAGGTGCTTCAGGAACATCAACAGTTCCGGCACCTTAAAGTCAATAGGTTTGATTATCCATAAGAAGCGTTTCGACTCCTCTCAATGCTTCTTAGCTATTGCTATACGCGGATTTTGACTGACGCTGGTCTTTGCAAAGCGGCCCCAACAGCCCTTGCCGCTGTTGGGGAGAGGAGGCAGAAGCGCTATGCCCTGGGTCTTTGTTGATTTTCAATGCCAATAAGCGGCGATCGCAACCCTAGCCCCAACCGCCGCCTGTCGCTGGCCCTAGGGTTGGCTACTGCGAGAAGTCGTACTCGCGGATATCCAGGCGGCAGCTCTCTTCCATGTTGAGCGCGCGCTTAATCGGGTTGATATCCCTAAATCCATCAGCGCCGCGCTGCTTAAGACTGGTTTCGAACCGATCGGCAAACTTAGACACACAGGGATTACGGCTATTGCTCAGGCGGTCCAAACTGGCCAGCGCCGTGTCCATATCCCAAACTTCTACGGCGCTGTGAAGCTGTTCCCAAGCCCGGTTCTCCTGGCTGTTGGTAGATGTTTGAAGCTGATGGCGATCGAGAATGCGATAGGCCAACCAAAAGCTAGCGCTGAGAATGGCGGCCATGCCCACGGAAATCAAACAACCCGCTAAAGGGTTGCGCCGATTGAACCTGCCCCTGGCCTCGGGCAATGGCTCGGCCGTTAGCCCGGTGAAGTACTCCACAAAGGGAGGCATTTGGTCTAGGAACCAAACCTCAATGCCTTTGGCCTTGAGCTGCTCAGCAATGTCGTAGGCCGCTTCCGGCTCGGTTTCGGGGGTAAGCCCGGCAATGACGGGGCGCTGGTCGGGAAAGTTTTGCTGGCGCGCCTGAATGCTATCGACCGCCGCCCACAGATCGGGAGGGGTCAGGGTCGGGGGGCACAAAACAGCATAGATAGGTGTCAGCAGGTCAACCATGCCGCCATCTGGGCAAGGCACCTGGCGATGGACGCTATGGCCGTAGTCTTCGAGCCAGCGCCCTAGCGCGGTCCGCAAATCCTCTGAACTGGCAAATTCGATGGCAACGGTCACGGTCGGCTGAGGGTAGAGTAGTTTATATGTACTGATTCTAGTCCGACAGTTGGCGTTGGCGATCGCGCTAGACAGAATAGATCCACCTACCGCCCAACTGTTCTGAAATGATAGAGCGATTTTTTTAAAGCGGTTTCGCCATTTTGCCGATTAGATTCAGTCATTTGCGGATGCTGGGCCTGAGGCTATAGAATAGGATTAAGTAATGTAAATATTTTCTCAGGAAAAACTATTGTCCCAGGCTTTTAGGTCCAGTGTCCACGACTCGGAGGATCGCTTCTAAACCCCACCTGGCTCCTACGGTTCTCCCCACTGCGGGGTATGCAGGCATCTACGTAAAGTATTAATAAGTAAACCCTGTCGTATCTCTACACCCTCGGTTTTGCCCTGGTCTCGGCCTATCACCATGCCGCCGTAGCCGACCACAAGCTAGAGCTTACTTGTTAGTTCTGGTTTTTCCATTGCTCCTCACGAAACGGGTACCAACTAACCAACATGTTTGAACATTTCACCAACACTGCCATTGCCGTCATCATGAAAGCCCAGGAAGAGGCTCGCCGGCTACGCCACAACTTCGTGGGTACCGAGCAGCTGTTGCTGGGGCTAATTAAGGAGGAAGCCACCCTGTCGGCCAAGGTGCTGGGGGAATTTGGGGTTAACCTCAACGACGCCCGAGCTGAGGTCGAGGCGATTATTGGCCGAGGCAGCGGCAGTGTCCCCCCCGAAATTCCGTTTACGCCAAAGGTCAAACAGGTGTTTGAGCAGGCCTTTCAGGAGGCCCGCAAGGTAGACTCGCCCTACATTGAGCCAGCCCACCTGCTGCTGAGCCTCTGCCAAAATGCCGAGAGCGTCGCCTACCGGGTGCTGACGAATCTGGGCGTGGATCCTGCCAAGGTGCGCACTCGCATCATTCAAGAGCTGGGCGAGGTGGCGGCCATGCCCGCCGGTCGCCGCGATCTCGATCGCGACAGCACCCGCAAGAAAGGCAAAATTCTGTCTGAATTTGGCAACGATCTGACGGCTTTAGCTGCCGCTGGCAAGATCGACCCCGTGGTGGGACGAACTAAAGAAATTGAGCGCGTCGTGCAGATTTTGGGCCGTCGCACCAAGAACAACCCCATCCTGGTGGGTGAGCCGGGGGTGGGTAAAACCGCGATCGCCGAAGGGCTGGCCCAGCGCATCGTCAACCAGGATGTGCCGGAGGCGCTAATTACCAAGCGCGTGATTAGCCTGGACATGGGTTCTTTGGTCTCGGGCACTCGGTTTCGGGGCGATTTTGAAGAGCGCCTCACCCAGCTGGTCGAAGAAGTGCGCCAGGACCCCGACGTAGTGCTGGTCATCGACGAAATTCACACGCTGATTGGCGCTGGCTCCTTGGAGGGGGGCTTAGACGCCGCCAACATGCTGAAGCCAGCCCTGGCTCGCGGCGAAATGCAGTGCATTGGAGCCACCACCCTAGATGAGTTCCGCAAATATATTGAGCGGGATGCTGCCCTGGAGCGCCGCTTCCAGCCCGTAACGGTAGGCCCCCCCTCGGTACATGAAACCATCGAGATCTTGCAGGGGGTCCGCAGCCGCTACGAGCAGTTCCACCAGGTCAACTTTACCGATGGGGCGCTGGAGGCAGCCGCCAAACTCTCTGACCGCTACATCAGCGATCGCTTCTTGCCCGACAAGGCGATCGATCTGATCGACGAAGCAGGCTCCCAGGTGAAGCTGCGGTTTATGCCCAAGTATCCCTCCAAGGAACTCAAGCAGCAGCTGCGCCAGGTCAATAAAGATCTTGACGAAGCGATTCAGCTGCAAGAGTTTGGCAAGGCCAAGACCCTGCGGGAGCAGCGGCAGGATCTGATCCAGCAGCTTCAGGCCGACATCCCGGAATACGGCGAAGCGGCGGCGGGCAACCTCCCGGCCCAGCCCACGGTGGATGAGGAGAACATTGCCGACATCGTGGCTGCCTGGACGGGGATTCCGGTCAACCGCATGACCGAGACCGAGTCGGTGCGCCTGCTGCACCTGGAGGATGTTCTCCACGAGCGGGTGATTGGCCAGCACGAGGCCGTTATGGCCGCAGCCAAAGCCATTCGTCGGGCGCGATCGGGGCTGGCCAGCGCCGATCGCCCGATCGCCAGCCTGGTCTTCTCTGGCCCCACCGGGGTTGGCAAGACCGAGCTGTCCAAGGCGCTGGCGGTAGCCCTGTTCGGCTCCGAAGAGGCAATGATTCGGCTGGACATGTCAGAGTTTATGGAGAGCCACACGGTGTCGAAGCTGATCGGCTCGCCGCCGGGCTTTGTCGGCTACGACGAGGGCGGCCAGCTCACCGAGGCGGTGCGTCGTCAGCCCTACAGCGTCATCTTGATGGACGAGATCGAGAAGGCCCACCCCGAGGTGTTCAACCTGCTCTTGCAGGTGCTCGACGACGGCCGCCTGACTGACGCCAAAGGGCGAGCGGTGAGCTTCAAGAACACGCTGATCATCATGACCTCGAACATTGGGTCGCAGGTGATTGAGAAGGGTGGGGCCGGCCTCGGCTTTGATCTGGCCACCACCGATGCGGCCACCAGCCAGTACAACAACATCCGCAACCTGGTCAACGAGGAGATGAAACAGTACTTCCGCCCGGAACTGCTCAACCGTCTCGACGAGATCATCGTGTTCCGTCAGCTCACCCGCGATGAGGTCAACCAGATTGCCGACCTGATGCTGGAGCAGGTGAACAAGCGCCTGGCCGATCGCCAGATGGCCGTTACGCTATCCGATGCGTTTCGCACCAGGCTGGCGGGCGAGGGGTACGACCAGCGCTACGGCGCTCGCCCCATGCGCCGAGCGATCGCCCGTCTGGTAGAGGACACCCTGGCCGAGGCCATTTTGGCGGGCACCCTGGAGCAGGGCGATCGGGCTCAGCTCGACATTGGCGACGATGGCAACCCCGTTGTTACCCCAGTCCGCCAGCCCGCTCTGGTAGGATAACCCTGGACGTTATCGCCAAACTGCTCCATGGTAAATCTGCCCCCCGACCAGCCCGGCCAGCCCAACCAGCCCGATGCCAGCCGCCCCGTTGGGGGCGGCTCTCCGCGAGACCGCATTTTGGACTTTGATGAACTGCTGGCCCTGGTGCTGGCCTTCCTGGGCATAGGCTCCATTCTGTGGTGGGGCCTATCGCGCAATCAGGGTCTGATGGCACAGGCTGGCTTACTGCAGCGGCGGGTGAGCGATTCGTCGCCGCTGGTGAGGCCCGAGGGGGAGGAACAAACTGGTCAGATCGAGTCGCCCACCTTTGGGCCGAGCGATCGCCCGAGGGCGAGTTCGGGCGATCGCTCCCAGCCCGATCTTCGCGGTAGCTCAGACGGGTTTCCTGGCGCTGACAACGGCCCAGGCCCCGGTGCCGTGGTTCCCAGGCAGCCAGCGGCCACCGCCGAGCGCCCCGTGCCCGCCGTGCCCGCTACGGCCCCCGCCGCGCCGCCGACCGGGGCTGCCGAGACGACTCAGCCTTTAGACATTTCAGATGTGCCGCCAAGCCACTGGGCCTACCCCTTTATCAAGCCCATGTTTGACCAGGGCTATCTGCCCGATTTTCCCGAGAGTGGGTTTCAGCCCGATCAGCCCCTGACCCGGGCTGAGCTAGCGGCGCTGCTGAGCCAGGCCTTTGGGAATGCTCCCCGGGAAGGCTCGGTACTGGCCTTTAGCGATGTGCCCAGCACCTACTGGGCGGCTCCTGCGATCGCCAACGCCGTGGCCCAGGGGTTTATGAACGGCTACCCCGAGGGCGATTTTCGCCCCGATCAGGCGGTCCCCCGCTACGAGGTGCTGGTGTCCCTGGTCACCGGCCTTGGCCTCAAGGCTCCCCCCAACCCTGACCAAACGCTAAAGGCGTTTGTCGACCTCGGCCCTCTGCCCGAATGGGCCAAACCCAAGGTCGCCGCCGCCGCCGAAAATTCCTTAGTCGTCGACTATCCCAACCCCGATCAGCTTCAGCCCGCCCGGGCCGCCACCCGGGCCGAAATTGTAGCCATGATTCACCAGGCGCTGGTGCAGCGCGGCAAGCTGCCGCCGGTAGACTCCAAGTATGCGGTGCCGTAATTCTCTATGCCTTGATCCCACCGTCTGATAGACTGAGAAGTCGAGGTGGGGAACGCTAAAACCCATTAAATATAGGCAGTTTGGAGGATTGATCCCGTGGAAAGTACCCTCGGTCTTGAGATTATTGAGGTTGTCGAACAGGCTGCGATCGCATCGTCCCGCTGGATGGGCAAGGGCGAGAAAAATATCGCTGACCAGGTCGCCGTAGAAGCCATGCGGGAACGCATGAACAAAATTCACATGCGCGGCCGCATTGTGATTGGCGAGGGTGAGCGGGACGATGCTCCGATGCTTTACATCGGGGAAGAGGTGGGCATTTGCACCCAGCCCAACGCCTCGGATTTCTGTAACCCCGACGAACTGCTGGAAATTGACATCGCCGTCGATCCCTGCGAAGGCACCAACCTGGTGGCCTACGGCCAAAATGGCTCCATGGCAGTGCTGGCGATCTCCGAGAAGGGGGGCCTGTTTGCGGCCCCTGACTTCTACATGAAGAAGCTCGCCGCCCCAGCCCAGGCCAAGGGTAAAGTTGACATCAATAAGTCAGCCACCGAAAACCTCAAGATTTTAGCCGAGTGCCTCGATCGCGGCATTGACGAACTGGTGGTCGTGGTCATGAAGCGCGATCGCCACAACGATCTGATCAAAGAAATTCGCGATGCCGGAGCCCGCGTCAAGCTGATTGGCGACGGGGACGTCGGGGCCGCTATCTCCTGCGCCTTTTCGGGCACCAACACCCACGCGCTGATGGGCATCGGTGCTGCTCCCGAAGGGGTGATCAGCGCCGCCGCCATGCGCTGTCTGGGGGGTCACTTCCAGGGCCAGCTGATCTACGATCCGGCGGTGGTCAAAACCGGCCTGATTGGCGAAAGCAAAGAGGCCAACATTGCCCGCCTCAACGAAATGGGCATTACCGATATAGATAAGGTCTACGACGCCCACGAGCTAGCCTCCGGCGAGACCGTGCTGTTTGCCGCTACCGGCATCACCTCTGGTGAGCTGATGGAAGGGGTGCGCTTCTTCCATGGCGGTGCCCGCACCCAGTCTTTGATTATCTCTAGCCAGTCAAAGACCGCCCGCTTTGTCGATACCATCCACATGGTCGATGCCCCCAAGTCTCTACAGTTGCGGTAGACAGGTCCAATTGCCCTGGGTTGTCTGAGCTGCTCCCCCTGGCCCTCTAATAGGGGGAGTGAAAAGACAGTCTCAGGCCGTATAGATCTGGGGAGATGAGTCAGCCCAAGTCGTGACTCACGGACTCGACCCCCCCCTCAGTTGAGGGGGTTTAATTCGTTAACCTAGAGATGCGGGATCCTCGCATCTCTTTTTTTTGGCCATGTTCACACTCCCGGTTCGCTCATTTCTAAGGTGGTTCGTCAGATACGGGCCCCAGCAGGGTGTAAATACTTACCGGGAAGTTGAGAGCCTTTAAGATCTGCTGCTGTAAAGGCGTCAGCTCCGTCAGATGGGCATAGGTCTGCCCTCGTGCATTCACCATGACTAGAGTAATGTCGCGAAAACTGGCCAACAGTAATTCGGCTGTCGGACGTGCCGTCGCCCGCTTGGGATTACCGATATATAGCCCTGAGAGGGTTTCTTGGTGACCAGCTAAGGCTTGACGCATCTGAAACTCCACCAGCGTTAACAGCCGCAACCCCATCGAGAGTAAGCGAATTAATCCCTTGATATGGTCTTCACGCTGTAAGTACATCGGGGAGAGGGAGAGGGGATGCCCTTTGAGTCGGCTAAAGCTGTGCTCCACCAGATATTCTTGGCGGTAGACCGTCACGGCTTGAGGCAACGATAATGCCGCTGCGGGATGATTGGTGACATAGACCCGCCAGCCCAAGGTTTGCATCTGCTGGTTGATGGCCTCAGTTTCTAGGGTGCCATTCACCTGGAATCGACGGTGCTCCACCATCCGAGCCGGGCGGTCCCGGTAGCGACGCACAGCGTGTTGCTCCACCTGTTGTGAGTAGGTGAGTTGAACGTAGGCCTTGACCCGGTAGCGGGTGAGAATCGCCTCGGCGGCTTGCGCTAAGGCGACCTCATCGGGAAAGGCTTTCTGGCCGCGCCCCGATTGGTTGAGCGCCGCTAAGGCCGTCTGGGCGTGCTCAAGTCGAGCTTGGAAGGCCTGCTGGGCGGATTGAGCATAAGCCAAGGAGTACACGACCAATTGCCGCTCTGACCACGTCCAGGTGTGTCCGTCCCATTCTCCTGTGCGGGTCTGGGTCTGCTCATAGCCTCGGGCAATCAGCGCGGTGTGACCGTCGGCATAGTCGTAGTGAATCTCCTGCAACTCAACGGCCCCTTGCTCCACTGGGTCTAGGTAGGCCTGCATCGCCTCCGCCTTGAGTTGAGTCCCACCGAGCGGACAGAGATAGTAATCGCCTGTGGCCTGGAGAAAGCAACGGGTCGCTAGACTGGCCATCTTGCTGTCACCCACGTAGAGCAACCCAGACTGACTGAGGGTCTGACGCACCTGCCCGATGGCCGGAATGTAGAGCGGGTCGTCGGCGCGCTGCCCGGAGACAATCTCGGTCGCTATCGGTAGCCCCAGCGGATCTAGCGTCGCCAGCATCAGCTTCAGTTGGGGCAGGTCGGGGCGATGGTCTTTGCTATGGCCATATTGGAACAGCCCTGACTCATTGACCGTCCAATCCCCGCTGACGCTGGTACTATCCAGACGCAGCCGTTTGGGGTGCAGGTCATACACCTGAATCTGACGCTGATTCAACGCCGGTTCAAACAACGCCCATTGGGCATCATCACTGAGATATCGCAACACGCTTTCTAGGCGGTCGTCACTCAGGTCAAGGGCGCGAACCGGTTGCTGCAAGCCCTGTTGCAAGGTTTCCTGATGTCGCTCTACCCAGGCCTGCACGGGGTTTAACCGGTGATCCGCTTGGGACAAAATGTGGCTCAGCCAAACTATCACCACATGGCCTAAGCTGAGCCCCTGCCAGTTCCCATGGGTCGGAAAGTAGTCGTCGAGCAGGGGTTGCACGTCCATCCGCTGCAGTTGGGCCAGCAACAGGGGAATATCGTCAACCCGTTCGGTGATAACGGTTAGGGGGGTATCCATAGCCCTAACCTATCCCAATTGGCTGACCTCATTTAAAAATGAGCGAACCGTGAGTTCACAGTTTTTGATGGACTTTTGTTGAGTTTCCTTGAGTCGGACCCTATTTATCTCTAAGTTCAAACATATTGGCAATTGTGTACGGTGTAACCCTTGGCCCTGGCTCACCCTAGCAACCCCATGGTGCTAGCGAGGGGGGATGCCGACACCCTAAATTAGGTGACTATAAACGCGTGGAGGAAGAATGAATATCGCCGTAATTGGCCTGAGCCATAGAACTGCCCCGGTGCAAATTCGCGAAAAACTTAGCATTCCGACGGCTCAGACAGGAGACGCGATCGCCCATCTCACCCATTGTCCCCACATCGATGAAGTCTCCATTCTCAGCACCTGTAACCGCCTCGAAATCCACATCGTCACCGAGGCCACCGAGCAGGGCATTCGAGAAGTGACTCAGTTTCTCTCTGAGCACAGCGGCCTGCCCCTGCACGAGCTGCGTCAGCACCTGTTTATTCTGCTGCACCAGGACGCCATTACCCACCTCATGCGCGTTGCCGCAGGCCTCGACAGCCTGGTGCTGGGGGAAGGCCAAATTCTGGCCCAGGTCAAACACGCCCACCAGCTGGCCCAGCAGCACAAGAGCATTGGCCGGGTGCTCGATCGCCTGCTCAAGCAGTCGCTCACCGCCGGTAAACGGGTGCGCAGCGAAACCAGCATTGGCACCGGAGCGGTTTCGATCAGCTCCGCCGCGGTGGAGCTGGCCCGCATGAAGGTGCCCCACCTAAATAGCTGCCACGTGAGCATTCTGGGCGCAGGCAAAATGGCCCGTCTGCTGGTGCAGCACCTGGTCTCTAAAGACTCCTGCACCATCACCATCCTCAACCGCACCGTCGATCGGGCCAACGAGCTGGCCAAGCAGTTCCCCGACGCCGACATTCGCACCGGCACCCTCGACACCATGCTGGAAACGGTGCAGGTCTCAGATGTGGTGTTCACCTGCACCTCCGCCACCGAGCCGCTGCTCCACCGCGAAAACCTGGTGGCGCTGGTGGATTCCAGCCGTTCCCTGATGCTGTTTGACATCGCGGTGCCCCTGAATGTGCACACCAACGCCAATGAACTGGATAACGTTTACGCCTTTAACGTGGACGACCTCAAGGCCGTAGTGGCCCAGAACCAGGCCAGCCGCCGCCGCATGGCCATGGAGGCCCAGGCTTTGCTCGACCAGGAGGTAGAAAGCTTTATGGACTGGTGGCGCTCCCTGGATACCGTCAGCACCATCAGCAGCCTGCGCAGCAAGGTTGAGACTATCCGCGAGCAGGAGCTAGAGAAGGCCCTTTCGCGCCTGGGCAGCGAGTTTGCCGAAAAGCACCAGGAGGTCATCGAAGCCCTCACCCGTGGCATCGTCAACAAAATTCTCCACGACCCCATGGTGCAGCTGCGCGCCCAGCGCGATATCGAAGCCCGCAAGCGGGCGATGCAAACCCTCCAAGTGCTGTTTGACCTGGAGACCGCCTCCAACGAGAAGTACAGCTAGGGTCTCAAACAGCTCGGTTTCTGGACTCATAAACCTCAACCAAGCCTAGAAGTGGGGTTTTGCCTGTGGGAAGACTCTATTTCTAAGCTTGGTTTGGCTAGAGTAAACAGCCACCGCAAAAGAATCCGGGTTGCTGGCCTGGGTCAGCCCAACTCCCCAGGTTCTTGGTATATTCTGGGAACTTTTGTGTGCAGTAGGATTAAAGGATAGACAGGTTATCCACCATGCCACAAGCTCTCAGCCCCAGCACTGACCAGCGAGTGACGTACTCCGATCGCAGCTGGGCACAGTTCAAGCTGATCCAGAAGGGGCTAGAAGACTGCCCAGGGGTGCGGCTGTTTTACTGCGACGGTACGGTTGAAGTTCTCATGCCAGGACGCGAGCACGAATTTTTTAAGTCGGTGATCGCGTTTTTGCTAGAGATTTTCTTCGTCGAGCAGGGCATAGAGTTTTACCCTACTGGGTCAATGGATCAGGAACGGGAGGGGGAGGCCTCTGCCCAGGCTGACGAGTCCTACTGCATGGGCGGCCCCAAAGCGATCCCCGATCTCTCGATTGAGGTGACGTTCACCAGTGGCACTACGGCTAAGCTAAGGCGGTATCAGATACTACGGGTGCCAGAAGTTTGGTTTTGGGAAGACGGACTGCTGAGCCTCTATCACCTCAGTCAAGGGGAATATCACCAGGTTAACCACAGCCAGATTCCTGAATTGTCTTGCCTCGATATCGACCTCCTCGCGCGCTGCGTGCTGATGGCTGAGACATCTCGATTAGATGCTGCCAGGACTTTCCGACAGGGGCTACGAGGGTAAGGGGTGTAAGATACAAAGCATCCTAAAAATTGAATTTAGCGATCATGACGACTCCTTTTCGCGTTGGGGTGGCAGGTCCGGTGGGCTCGGGCAAGACGGCCCTGGTGGATAGCCTGTGTAAGGCGTTGCGCGATCGCTACTCGATCGCGGTCGTCACCAACGACATCTACACCCAGGAGGACGCCCAGTTTTTGGTGCGCAGTCAGGCGCTCAGCCCCGATCGCATTGTCGGGGTCGAGACCGGCGGCTGCCCCCACACCGCCATTCGCGAAGACGCGTCGATGAACCTGGTGGCGATCGAAGACCTGGAGGCCCGTTTTCACCCGCTCGATCTAGTGTTTGTGGAGAGCGGCGGCGACAACCTGGCCAGCACCTTTAGCCCAGAACTGGTGGACCTGACTCTCTACGTTATCGACGTGGCCGCCGGAGACAAAATCCCCCGCAAGGGCGGGCCGGGGATCACCAAATCTGACTTTTTGGTGATCAACAAAACTGACCTGGCCCCGCTGGTGGGGGCCAGCCTGGAGGTGATGGAGCGAGATGCTCGTAAAATGCGGGGCGATCGCCCCTTTGGCTTCACCAATCTCAAAACAAAAGCTGGCCTGGCCGCCATCGTTGACTTTATTCAGCACCATGCAGCGCTAGGGCCTGCCGCTGTGCCCGTTCTGTAGGATATAGCGGGATCAATTCTCCATCGCTACGCCGATTGCTTGCTAGGGTCAAGATCATGCCTAGAACGTTGATTGGTACCGTAAAAGCCCTGTGGCGCTACCCCGTCAAATCGATGCTGGGGGAGAGTGTCCCAGAGCTGGAGCTGACCGATCGAGGGTTTTGGGGCGATCGCGCCTATGCCCTTTGGGATGAGCAGCATCAGAGGGTAGCCAGCGCTAAAAATCCCAAAAAGTGGGCCAGGCTGCTGAATTTTCAAGCCAGCCTAGTGGCCGAATCCTCACCCAAAACCGGCCCTTCCACCGTTGAAATTACCCTCCCAGACGGACGCCGCACCAGCAGCCTCAGTCCCGCTCTAAATGAGCTGCTCTCCAATGCCCTGGGGCGCCCTGTGCAGCTCATATCCTCCGCCAGGGAGGGCGCGAGCATTGAACACTACTGGCCGGAGGTCGCAGGCACCACCTACCAGGACACCGTGACGCACATTGTCATGCCGGAGGGCACCTTCTTTGATGCCTGCCATGTCCATGCCATCTCAACGGCGACCCTGGCCCAGCTGGCGGCCCTCAGCCCCACCAACAATTTCGATGCGCGCCGATTTCGCCCCAACATCGTAATTCAGCCCGCCGAAGGGAGCGCCGGGGGGTTCATCGACGAGGGCTGGGTAAATCAGACCCTACAGATTGGGGAGGCAGCTCAGCTCAGGGTATTCACCGGCTGTCCCCGCTGTGTGATGACGACCCTGCCCCAGTCTGAGCTGCCCGCCGATCTCGGCATTCTACGCACCACAGCGAAGCACAACCGCGTTATTGCAGGCATTCGAGCCACGGCTTTACGACCAGGCCGCATCCGCTGCAATGACCCTATCTGGGTAGAATCGGCCTAATTCTGAGAGGGCAATCGGCCCTGGGTCGGCAAAGCGATGCCGCCTCGGCGCTGGCCCCCGAGCCGGGTGTTTCGCCCCGGCCCCAGCTTCCCTAAACTTTGTTACAGCAAAGTTTAGAGATTTTGTATCTCACGCTACACTTGCTGCGAATCACTAACCCTAATATCCACTCTGACGGTCTACGTGAATTCTCGGTTAAGCCAATATTTCATTTTATCAATGAGTCAGGAGCGAGGTTGAATGGTAACTCGATTTAATCGGCGTAAGTTTTTGGTATACGGGTCTGCAACCCTGGGCACATCAATGCTGCTAAAGGCCTGCGGTGGCAGCAGCACGACCTCCGATAGCGGGTCTGCTGGCGACGACACCACCACAGCATCTGGCGATGGGGAGACCGTCAAAGTCGGCATTTTGCACTCCCTCAGCGGCACCATGGCCATCAGTGAAACTACTGTGGTAGACGCTGAGCAGCTGGCCATTAAAGAAATCAATGCGGCTGGTGGGGTGCTGGGCAAGCAAATTGAGGCCGTTGTAGAAGACGGCGCCTCTGACTGGCCCACCTTTGCCGAGAAAGCCGAGAAGCTAATCGACCAAGACAAGGTGTCGGTGGTATTTGGCTGCTGGACTTCGGCTAGCCGCAAGGCTGTACTGCCGGTGTTCGAGTCCAAAGACCACATGCTGTGGTATCCCTTGCAGTACGAAGGCCAAGAGTGCTCTAAGAATGTGTTTTACAGCGGGGCAACCCCCAACCAGCAGATCGAGCCTGCCGTAGACTGGTTGCTTGAGAACAAGAGCAAAGACTTCTTCCTGGTTGGCTCTGACTACGTGTTCCCCCGCACCGCCAACACCATCATCAAAGAACAGCTCAAGGCTAAGGGCGGCAACACCGTCGGTGAAGACTACCTGCCCCTGGGTAACACCGAGGTAACTCCCATCATTACCAAAATCAAGGCGGCCCTGCCGAGCGGGGGGGTCATCTTTAACAGCCTCAACGGCGACAGCAACGTGGCCTTCTTTAAGCAGCTCCAGGGCGCTGGCATGGGGCCAGACCAGTACCCGGTTATGTCGGTGAGCATTGCTGAAGAGGAAGTGCGCCAGATCGGTAGCGAGTTCCTCAAAGGGCACCTGGCCGCCTGGAACTACTTCATGACCGTAGAAAGCCCCGAGAACGAAAAGTGGGTAAGTGACTTCAAGGCTGAGTTTGGTGAGGATCGAGTCACCAACGACCCCATGGAGGCTGCCTATATCATGGTCTATCTGTGGAAGCAAGCGGTGGAAAAAGCTGGCAGCTTTGATATTCCTGCGGTACGGACAGCGACCTACGGTCAAGAACTAGCGGCACCTGAGGGCCCCGTGACGGTGAACACCAACCACCACCTGTCTAAGACGGTGCGCCTAGGTGAGGTCCGAGACGACGGTATGTTTGACATCATCTGGACATCGGAGGGGACCGTTGCCCCTCAGCCCTGGAACCAGTTTGTGCCCGACACCAAGGGCTTTGCCTGTGACTGGTCTGACCCTGCCAAGGGTGAGAAGTACAAGATCTAGGCGGAGGCTGTAGCCGCGATCGCGGCACTGTCAAACGATGGTTTGGCGGGGGTGCAGCAAGCTGTATCCCCGCTCCCTATAGGTAGGCTCCGTTCAAAGCCTAGAAAATATTCCTTTTTTTATTGATTGACGGCTGGTTTTTTATGGCTTGCTAAGAAGCCCAAGCTCACCGTTGGATCACCCCCTTTGGTTTTGCAATCTAGCGTTCCCTAAAGAGGAAGGCATAATTATTTTGACTTGGCTTACCCTCCGTCAGGAGTAGGTTGCTTTGGTTTAGCTATTCTGGCTTAAAGATGGCTTTGGCAAACCTTTAAACAGGGCAAAACTGTCAAGAATGAACATTTCTGACTCCGAGACTGCCTCTACTATTTTTAAAGGCTTTTGAGTCCGATAGCGATCGGGGTTCATTGACGTTTTTGCAGATTCTACATTGTTCTTAAATCGGTAAGCGCTGTGTTGGAAGGCTTAATTGGCGGCCTTTTTAATGGCATTAGCATTGGTGCGGTGCTGTTAATTGTGGCTCTGGGGTTGGCCATTGTATTTGGCTTGATGGGGGTCATTAACCTGGCCCATGGCGAACTGATGATGTTTGGGGCATACACCACTTTTGTGGTGCAAAATGCCGCTAAAAGCATAGGCGGCATTGCCCCCGAAATTTACATCTTTGTGGCTCTGCCCTTAGCGTTTTTAGTATCGGCACTGCTGGGGTTATTGCTGGAGCGAACGGTGATTCGCTATCTCTACGGCAGACCCCTGGAAACCCTGCTGGCAACCTGGGGGGTGAGCTTGATTTTGATTCAGTTCATTCGCAGCGTCAGCTGGCCGATGGTGATTGGACTGCTTATTTTTGCGGCTCTGTTTTTTATTGGGCGCTGGGTTCTGACCCGATACACCGACTGGGACCGCATCAGCCATTGGGCTAACCCTGTCTTTTTGGGATTGTCGGCGGCGATCGCGGCGGTGGCTGGTTTTTTGGTGCAGTCCTCGGGCAGCAGCAAGTTCATCCGCCCCTGGTTTGGCGCGCGCAATGTCGATGTCACCCCGCCGAGCTGGCTGCGGGGAGGGGTTTCGGTGGGCAGCTCGCTGCAGTTTCCCTACGCGCGGCTGTTTATTATCGTCCTCACCATACTTTGTCTGGTGGCGGTGTACTGGTTTCTCAACGGCACGGCCTGGGGTTTGCGAATTCGCTCGGTTACTCAAAACCGGGGCATGAGCGCCTGTTTGGGTATTCCCACCGGTCAGGTCGATGCCCTTACCTTTGCCCTGGGGTCTGGTCTGGCCGGTATCGCCGGGTTTGCCGTTACGCTGCTGGGTTCGGTGGGGCCAAACCTGGGGTCTAACTACATTGTCGATGCCTTCATGGTGGTGGTAGTGGGCGGGGTCGGTAAGCTGGTGGGCAGCATTGTGGCAGCCCTGGTGATTGGCATTACCACTTACCTGCTCGGCTCTGGAACCATGGCGCTGCTGTTTCCGCCCACGGATTTCTTTCAACCCGTTATCGCCTTCTTCAACTTTTTTGCCACGACCAGCATGGCTAAGGTAATGGTTTTTGCGTTAATTATTGCCTTCTTGCAGGTGCGGCCCGCTGGGCTGTTCCCGCCGAAGGGCCGTTCGGTGGAGCTATAGGGCTATGACTACAGACGTTGCAGTTCAACCACGCCGCGCCGCCAAGGCCAGCCAAAAGCGCAAGCTTACGATTGAGATTGTGGCGGTCGTTGCGATCGCCCTCTTCCTCGTCCTGGTTTTGCCGCTGCTGCTGTCGGGGTTTCGGCTTAACCTGGTGGGGCGCTTTTTGGCCCTGGCCATTGTTGCCCTGGGCATCGACCTGATTTGGGGCTTTACCGGCCTGCTCAGCCTGGGCCACGGCATCTTTTTTGCCCTCGGCGGCTATGCCTTTGCCATGTATCTGGAGCTCAATACCCTGGGCGAAGGGCAGCTGCCCGACTTCTTTGGCCTCTACGGGGTAACCGAGCTGCCCTGGTTTTGGCAGCCGTTTAACTCCTTTCCGTTTACCCTGCTGGCGATCTTCGTCATCCCGGCGATCGTGGCGGGGCTGCTGGGCTATCTGGTGTTTCGCAACCGCATTCGCGGCGTTTACTTCTCAATTTTGACCCAGGCCGCCCTGGTGGTGTTCTACAACTTCTTCAACGGTCAGCAAAAGCTGATCAACGGCACCAACGGCCTCAAGACCTCGACCTCAGTGTTTATGGGTCAAGAGGTGGGCAGCGACAGCATGCGGATGGTCTTTTACATCACTACGGTGGTGGCCCTGGTGGCCATGTACGCTCTCTGCCGCTGGCTCACCAGCGGGCGCTTTGGCCGCATGCTGGTCGCCATTCGCGACGACGAAAACCGGGTGCGCTTTTCAGGCTACGACCCAACGGCCTTTAAGGTGCTGGTGTTTGCCGTCTCAGGGGCGATCGCGGGTATTGCCGGCGCGCTCTACACGGTGCAGTCGGGGATTATTTCGCCCCAGTTCATGGATATCGCCTTCTCCATTGAGATGGTGATCTGGGTGGCCGTGGGCGGGCGGGCCACACTGGTTGGGGCCATGCTGGGTGCGGTGTTGGTCAACATGGCCCGCAGTCTTCTCAGCGAGCGCTTTCCCGACGTTTGGCTGTTCTTTCAGGGGGCCTTGTTTTTGATTGTGGTTACCACGCTACCCGACGGCATCATTGGCTGGGGTCGCCGCAGTTTCGGCGCTGCGGTCAGCAAAGCGCTGGGTCTTGCCCCTACCGATCTGCCCTACCTGGACGATACCCCAGAGGCAGAAGCCATTACCGAAACCCCCGAATTTGCAGAGAAGTAGACGCCGGAACCCGAAGGAGACCTGACCCCCGTGAGCACCAAAGTCCTCGATATTCAAGACGTTACCGTTAGCTTTGATGGCTTTAAGGCGATCAATAACCTCAACTTCAGCATGGATGAGGGCGAGCTGCGGGTGATCATTGGCCCCAACGGCGCGGGCAAAACCACCTTTTTAGACGTCATTACCGGCAAAACCAAGCCCACCGAGGGCGTCGCTTACTTTAAAGGTCAAGACCTGCGCAAGTACAAAGAGCACGAGATCGCCCGTCTGGGCATAGGCCGCAAGTTCCAGACCCCACGGGTGTACCTCAACCTCACCCCCCGCGAAAACCTGGAGCTTTCCTGCAACCGCGAGAAAAACATCTTTGCCACCCTGTTTAAAAAGACGCCCACCGCCGAGAAGCGCACCGTCGGCGGGCTGCTCGAAACCATCGGCCTGGACCACAAAGCCGATGTGCCTGCGGCGCTGCTTTCCCACGGCGAAAAGCAGTGGCTTGAAATCGGCATGCTGGTGGCCCAGTCGCCCGATCTGCTGCTGGTCGATGAACCCGTAGCTGGCCTCACCGATGAAGAAACCGAGCAAACCGGCAAGCTGCTGATGTCGCTGGCCGAAAGCCACTCCATTGTGGTGATTGAGCACGACATGGAGTTTGTGCGCCAGATTGCCCGCCAGGTCACCGTGCTGCACCAGGGCAGCGTGCTGTTTGAAGGCACCATGGACCAGGTGCAAAATGATCCCAAAGTCATTGAGGTCTACCTGGGCAAAGAGACCACCCTCACCCCCGAGCAAATGCTGCTGCTGCGCATTGCCGCCACCATGGCCTGGGCCGACGATAACTTTGCCGATGTGCAGCAGCAGGTCATTCTCGATCGCCTCAGCCGCAAGTTTGCCCACAGCCCAGAGGACCAGGCCAGCCTGCGGGACGATCTCACCAATCTGCTAGCCAAAGAAATTCCGCTAGAGGAGCTGGTGCCCCAACTCACCACCCAGTCCCAGCGCGAAGAAGCCCTGATGCTCAGCTACGAGGTAATCAGCTCCAACCAGATCAACCAGAGCGAAGCGGTGGTCTACCAAAAGTTGCTCGGCATGCTGGGCCTGCCGCCCGAGACCGTCAGCCGCCTGGAAGCCGCCGCATTGGAAGAATTGGCCGCGCGCGGGTAGGGGGCAAGGAGTGATGGGGTGATGGAGTGATGCTTTGTTGAGCCATTCCGTCTTCCCCACCTCCCCCCCTACTCCCCCACCCCCTACATCACCCATCCACCCCATCGCCCATCCACTCCTTGCCCCATGACCACCACCCTCCCCTCCCCCGCCCTGCAAGATCCCATGACCGCCCCCATGGTCGAAATCTCGGGGCTCAACTTCTACTACGGTGAAAGCCATATCCTGCGGGATGTGAGCATGACCATTCCCAAGGGCCAGATGGTGTGCCTGATTGGCCGCAACGGCGTAGGCAAGACCACCATGCTCAAAAACATCATGGGCGTGTTGCGACCTCGCACCGGAGAGATTCGCTTTGAGGGGCAGGTGGTGAACAACCTGCCGCCCGATCGCCGCGCTCGCCTGGGCATTGGCTATGTGCCCCAGGGCCGGGAGGTGATTCCCCGGCTGACGGTAAGGGAAAACCTAATTATTGGTCAGGAAGCTTTGGGCAGCCGGGGCAAAGCCGTCAAGGAGGTGCCCGAAGAGATTTACGAGCTGTTCCCGGTGCTCAAGACCATGCTCGATCGCATGGGGGGCGACCTCAGCGGGGGGCAGCAGCAGCAGCTGGCGATCGCCCGCGCCATTATGGGCCAGCCCAAGCTGCTCGTGCTCGATGAGCCCACCGAAGGCATTCAGCCCTCGATTATTCTGGACATCGAGGCGGCGGTGAAAAAAATCATTAAAACCACGGGCATTTCAGTCCTGCTGGTAGAGCAGCATTTGCACTTCGTGCGTCAGGCCGACTACTACTACGCCATGCAGCGGGGGGGAATTGTGGCCAACGGCCCCACCAGCGAACTCACCAACGACATCATCCAGGAGTTTCTGGCGGTGTAGTCGCGGTGGGGCATCGCGGTATCTCACCCTGGGGGAAGACAGTAGAGGATGAGACGACCCAGCGTATTTGCCGTGGGTTTGCGCGCGGGTGTGACTGATTTGGGGCATGAATTTGGGCCTGGGCGGCGGCGATCGGGCGGAGATAGCATTTCCCTCTCGTCAGTCACACAGTTGTCACATTTGGGCTTTATCGTCGGTACTGACTGAGTTTTTGACCTAGTGCCTAAAAGCTATAGAAAGTCGGCCCCGATGCAAAATTACTATCCCTGGAATACTGAGGCTCTACTAGAGTGGCTTAAGCAAGAGCTAAATAACCCTGAAAACCAGGGTGCAGAAACTACGCTGCAAGTACCGCGACATGTGATTAGAGCCTGGCTTACCGAACCTTCGCCGACCATTACGCTGGCCCATATCCGCGCGATCGCCCAGCACAGGGGCTGGAATTTAAACCAAATCATTGACTGGCTTCAGCTTCAGCCGGCCCACGTGCAGGACCTGATCAATCAAGACATCGCTGAGGCGAGCTAGCGGTTGGGCGGCTCGCCTCAGCGCCTCTGCCCAGCTACAATTCCTACCCCAGAGGCGATCGCCCCGCCCCCCAGATGCAGGCCTGTACCCACGGAGTTATTGCCCTCCGACGGTGTGAATTTTGAGGAAGTTGGTGCCCTTGGGGGTATTGGCGGGCACGCCGCCCATCACCAGCAGTTTGTCGCCGGGGGCGATCAGGTGGCGCGATCGCAGGCTGTTCTCCGCAGCGGTCACCATCGCCTCGAAACTGTCCGGAAAGCCCTCCAGCAAGATCGGCTTGACGCCCCAGATCAGGTTCATCCAGTGATAGACCGAGGCAATCGGCGTACAGGCGACCACCATGGCGTTGGGCCGCTCACCGGAGGCAATGGTGGCGGTGTAGCCGGTTTCGGTAAAGCAGACGATGTACTTGAGGTCGAGGGTCTGGTCGATGGCGTTGAGCGCTTCGCTGAGGGCGTGGGTTTCGTCACTAAGGGCGGCGGGTTGATTAATCACCTGTAGATCTTGCTCCACATCGGTGGCGATGCGGGCCAGCATTGTCACCGCTCGCACCGGAAAAGCCCCCACCGCCGACTCCCCCGACAGCATCACCGCATCGGTGCCGTCGAGAATGGCGTTGGCCACATCGCTGGCCTCGGCCCGAGTGGGTCGCGGATTTTGAATCATGCTCTCCAGCATCTGAGTGGCGGTAATCACCGGAATGCAGCGGCTGTTGCACTCCCGAATGATGTGCTTTTGCAGCATGGGCACCTTTTCGGCCCGCATTTCAACCCCCAGGTCGCCCCGAGCCACCATCACGGCATCGACGACATCTAGAATGTCTGCCAGGTTTTGGATCGCCTGGGGTTTTTCAATTTTGGCCAGCACGGGAGTATGGCTGGCTCCCAGCTCCGCCAGCAGGTCCTTCAGGGTGAGAATGTCCTGGGCCTGGCGCACGAAACTCAGCGAGACAATATCGACCCCCTGGGAAACGCCAAACGCCACGTCTTGCCTGTCTTTTTCGGTCAGGGAGGGCAGGCGCAGGTTGAGCTCAGGCAGGTTGACCCCCTTGCGGCTTTTGAGCAGCCCCCCCTGGACTACGCGGCAGATCACCTTAGCATCGCCGACGGCTTCTACCTGGAGTTCCAGCAGCCCGTCGTCGAGCAAAATCTGCATGCCCGGCTGGGCCTCTTCGGCCAGGTAGGGGTAGTCAATGCCGATGCCGCCGGGGACAGCCGCGACCTGATCGAGGGGCACCAGCGCTACGGTGGTGCCGTCGGTTAGCTCTATGGGGCCGTTGGGCAGCGGGCCGACGCGAATTTTTGGCCCCTGGAGATCTTGCAGCAGGGTGATCGGGGCGTCGTGCTCCTGGGCGACTTCGCGCAGCAGGGCGATCGTGCGGGCGTGGTCATCGTAGCTGCCGTGGGAAAAGTTGAGGCGGGCTACGTTCATGCCCGCTTCGACCATCTGCTTGAGGATGGCTTTGGAACGGCTAGCAGGGCCAATGGTAGCCACAATCTTGGTGCGCCGGGCGAGGGGTTCTAGAGAAGGTGCCATGGCAATAGCCCAGGGAGCGGAGGTCGCCTTCAGTATAGGCACAGTTGTTTTGGATCCCGTGTAGCCTTGGATTCATTCTGGCCGGGGCCAGCTCACCAATAGCTGCTCGGCCTCGGGGGCGGGCAGCGGTTTAGAGAACCAGTAGCCCTGGGCGTAGGGGCAGCCCAGCTGGCGCAGCCGTTCGAGCTGGGCCTGGGTTTCGACCCCTTCGGCGATCGCCGCCATACCCAAACTCCGGGCCAGGGCCAAAATGGCCTGCACCATGGCCACCCCGCGCGGGTCGGCCCCCATAGACTGAATAAAAGATCGGTCGATCTTGAGAATCTGCATCGGGAACTGGTGCACCATGCTCAGCGAGGAGTAACCGGTGCCAAAGTCGTCGATGCCCAGCTGAATGCCGCGATCGCGCAGGGCGGTCAGAATCCGCTCGGCGGTTTGGGGATTTTCGATCAGGGCGCTTTCGGTAATTTCGAGGCGCAGGGAGTCGCTGGTGAGACGGCTGGCGGCCAGGGCTTCGTCAATGGTGTCGATCAGGCGGGGGCTGGCAAACTGCTTCACCGACAGGTTGACGCTAATCACTAAGTCTTGGTCGGCGGGCAGATGCTGTCGCCACTGCTGAAGCTGCTGACAGGCCAACCGCTGAGTCCATTCGCCGATGGCCAGAATCAGCCCGGTTTCTTCGGCCAGGGGAATGAAGGTGCTGGGCGGAATTAACCCCCAGCGGGGATGGTGCCAGCGCACCAGGGCCTCAAAGCCGATCAGCCGATGGTGGGCCAGCTCGACAATGGGCTGATAGTGCAGGGCCAGCTCCTGGCGATCGATGGCTCGCTGGAGGTCATTTTCGAGGGTGAGGCGGGTGGCCACCTGCTCGTACATGGCGGGGTCAAACAGGGCCGACTGCCCCCGACCGTTCTCCTTGGCCCGATACATGGCGGTATCGGCATCGCGCAAAAAGTCGACCGCCTCCACGGCTCCGGTCAGGTTGGAGGCAATGCCCACGCTGGCGCTGATAAAGATTTCCCTGCCTTCCAGCACCAGCGGCCTTTGCAGGACCTCGTGAATGCGATCGGCCACGCCCAGGGCATCGTCAATGGTGGTGATGGAGTTGAGCAAAATGGCAAATTCATCGCCTCCCAGGCGGGCTACCAGATCGACCTCGCGCACCACCGAACCGAGGCGGTGGGCGCACTCAATCAGCAGCTGGTCGCCCACCAGATGGCCGAGGCTGTCGTTGATCACCTTGAAGCGATCGAGATCGAGGAACAGCACCGCAAAGAGAATCGCCTTAGACGCCTTGGCGGCGGCCACCGCTCCGCTCAGCTGCTCCATGAAAAAGGCTCGGTTGGGCGATCCGGTCAGGGGGTCGTGCAGGGCTTCGTAGGCCAGGCGGTCTTCGATCAGCTTGCGATCGGTAATATCGGTAAGGGTGCCCACCAGGCTGGTTACCGCCCCCTGGGCGTTGCGCTGGGGCTGCCCCAGCAGCTGCACAAATCGACGGCGACCGTCGGGGTGCAGAATGGCACCCTCAAGATTGATCGGCTGGCCAGTGTGGCTGGCGGCGGCTAACTGCTGCTGCCACAGGGGGCGATCGCCGGGTTCGAGGGCAGCTAGCTGTTCCTCCAGCGACAGAGGCACAGGCCGGGGGCTGAGGCCATAGATGCGAAACATCTCCTCCGACCAGAGCAGTCGCTGGCTGGGCAGGTGCAGCTCCCAGCTGCCGGTGTGGGCAATGCGCTGGGCCTCTTTGAGGCGGCTCTCGGCCCGCTGGCGCTGGCGCAGCTCGCGCTGGGCCTGGGCCAGGGTTTGGGCCTGCTGCACGGCGATCGCCAGCTGATCGGCCACGGTTTGCACCAGCTCAATGTCGGCGGTTTTCCACGGCTCAGGGTCGGGCGCCTGGCGGTGAATACCCAGCCGACCCCAGGGCCGGGGATAGCTGAGGTAGAGCGGGGCCAGCAGCCAGCCACCGGGCAGGGCGTCGAGCAGTTCGTGGGGAGCAACGGCCGCGTTGAGCTGCACCAGGTCGGTCTGGGGCGAGCCCCTCTCCGGGTCGGCAATGGTGCGATAGAGCAGGCTGGGCAGCGCCGGGTTGGCCCGGTGCTCGGCGACCACTCGCCAGCGCTCATCGGCGGGCAGGTACATCTGAATATCGACGTGGTCAGCCTGAAGCAGGTGAGCAATTTCGCGGGCGGCGGTGTCAAAAATGCTGTCGAGTTCGAGCGACTGACGAATGACTTGAATGACCCGATTTAGGGCCTGTTCGCGGCGAATTTGGTGTTCGATCTGCTCGTAGGCTCGCCTGCGGCTGGTGACATCTTGAAAGTACACCGCCAGCCCCTCCTGGGTCGGGTACACATGGAACTCGCACCAGCTGTCGGAGTGGGCCATGTATTCCTCAAAGGTGAGGCTGACCCGCTCTACCATGGCCCGGCGCAGCGCTTTAGACATCTGGGTACCCAGCACCTCAGGAAACTCGTACCACAGATTTTGGCCCAGCACGCCGTGGCGCGATCGCTGCAAAAACTGCTCGGCCCGCTGGTTGAGGTAGATAAATTGCCAGTTTTGATCGAGGGCAAAAAAGGCTTCGGTGATGCTCTCTAGAATGTTGTTGATGCGCTGGTGGGAGCTTTGTAAGGCCCGCTCAGCCACCTGGCGCTCGACCTCTTCCTGCTTGCGATCGCTAATGTCTTGGGACACTCCAATGCTAAACAGCGGCTGACCGTCGCCATCGCGCACCAGACACACCGTCAGCGCTACCCAGACCACCCCGCCGCTCTTCTGGCAGTAGCGCTTCTCAATGGTAAAGGAACTGAGTTCACCGGCTAGCAGGCGATGGTAGTACTGCAAGTCGAGGGCCAAATCGTCGGGATGGGTGAAGTCAGCAAAGTTTTTGGCCAGCATTTCGTCGCGGCTAAAGCCCAGCATGCGGCAGATGCCGGGGTTGGCATCCACCAGCTTGCCGGTTAGGTCAGCCTGGCAGATACCCACGTTGATTTGCTCAAAAATCGCCCTGAATCGGGCTTCGGCGGCGCGCAGGGTGGCCAGTATGGCTTTGCGCTCGGTAATGTCTTTGCCAACGGAGAGCAGGCAGGTCTGATCGTTGAGCTGGGTCAGCTCCGAGGATACCAGCAGGGTGTGGGGCTGACCGTCGGCCAGGCGCGAGTCGATCTCAATATTTTTGATGCTGCCGCGATCGCGGATCTGTCGGCGCAGATGGGCAAACTGCCGCCGATCGTGCACCAGGCCCAGATCGGCCGGGCGGCGGCCCACAATATCGATAATCGAACGCCCCAGCCAGCGGGCATAGCTGGCGTTCACCAGCAAATGGCGGCCATCGGGAAAGGTGGTCACCGCCATCGGGTCAGGGCTGTGGTGAAACAGGCTGGCAAAGGCGCTCTGGGTCTGGCGCAGGCACGACTGCATAGTGTGCTGCTCGCAGGCCAGCGACAGACTCATGGAGGCGGCGCGCAGCAACCTGACGGCGGTTGACGACCAGGCAGCCCGTCGCTCAGCGCGATCGCCGCCGGGGTGGTCGGGGGCGCGGCTAAACACCAAAAAACCAAAATATTGACCGTGGCAGCGCAGGGGCAGTATCAGCACGGTGTCGCCCCCCAGGGTGCGTAGCAGCGGCTGTTCCGCTGCCGGAAAGCTGCCGATCGCTCCGATCAGCAGCCCGCCCCGAGCGAGCATCTCGTGCCACCGCTGCAGCTGGCCCATGGGCAGATTTTGCAGGCTACCCTGATCCAGCTTGACGGCCCCGGCCGATTGCCAAGCCGCCCGCAGGCTGGTGAGGGTTTTGCCGTCGCTGCCAAGGTGGGTCTCAAACAAAGCCGCCCCGATCGCCTGGCTGGCTGTGCCCAGCAGCTTCAGGCAGCGGCCCAGCACCCGCAGCCGATTTTCCCCCTCCAGCCCCAGCAGCTGGTAGTGAATATTGGTCAGAACCGTCAGGCCGCGATCGGGGGTCAGGCCGCGATCGCGGGTCAGGTGCCGAGGATGGGTATCGGGTTCGTCGAGGGCTGGCTCCTCCAGCCGGTGGGCAGGACGGTCGGCCATCGCCCGCTCAAGTCGCTGGCGCGGTACTAGCCCGCAGATTTGGCCCTGTTCATCCACCACCAGCAGGTAGTGGCAATGGGCGGCCTGCAATGCCTGAAACGCTGTGGCAAGGCCATTTTCAGGGCGAAGAATAGGGCCGGGGGGCAGTCGGCCTGAGCCAATGGGAGCGGTGGGGTCGATCC
Organism: Nodosilinea nodulosa PCC 7104; assembly: GCF_000309385.1. Classification (GTDB taxonomy): domain Bacteria; phylum Cyanobacteriota; class Cyanobacteriia; order Phormidesmidales; family Phormidesmidaceae; genus Nodosilinea; species Nodosilinea nodulosa. Next base: position 4,911,274 of record NZ_JH976537.1, on the reverse strand, counting down.
CAGCGGCCACGCCATCGAGCACCTCCTGCTCAGTAAACAGCCCCGCAATGGTGCTCCCTTCGGCTACCACCACACAGTTCAGCGCCTGCGCCTGCATCACCTGTACCGCCTCCCGAATCGAGGTCTGGGGGGTGAGCACGGCGGGCAGCGCGTCGACCAAATCGCCCACGCAGGAGGCGCTGAGGTCGCCGGAGGCAAAGAACTGGGAAGCAGCGGGGGCTGAGGATTCGTTGCGGCCGCTGGCGACGGAAAAATCTGAATTTGAGAGAGCGGCCATGGCCGACACACCCCAGGCGGTAAGGTACAGCGTTGGCCCGATCGCTTCCCCAGGCCCGATCGCTCCCCCTAGAGTAGACAGAACGAAGACAGCGGTTGGGGCTATGGGCGGGGCAAAGGTTCCAGAGTTTAAGCCCCTGAGCGGCCAATTCCTGGAAGCCGGTGCCCTGGGCTAAAAAATAGTCACCCTAGAATACCCGATTCCCCCCAGGAAGCCACAGCGCCAGCGGCGCACCGAGCTAAAAGGCTCAGGGCGCTAACTTTGGGCTTCAACCTCTTGGGGCTGAAGCCTCCACCAGATCGGCCTGGACCTCCTGGCGCAGGCGAGCCAGGGTCATCGAGGCATCAGTTTCTTGGAGAATCGCCGCCAGGGTAGCGCTGACCCCCTCTGGCCCCCAGGTGCAGCCCTGCTCCAGATAAGTTTTAGCAGCCTGCCCCACCGCGTAAGACCCGTAGCCCGCCGCACTGGCTTGGGCCGTCATCGCCCCGGCTAGGGCGGCGACGCCCGAGGGGCTGTCTACCAGGGTGACCAGGGCCGCGGTGGTTTTGCCCGCTCCCAGCAGGCCGCTGCCCACCTCGCTGAGCAGCAGGGTGCCCGAGCTTTTGAGAATGGCCCGCCACAGCCGCCCGGCCTCGTGGCCCGTAATTGGAAAGCCATAGAGCCGCGCCAGGGTGCGAATCATCACCAGATCAATGAGGACCCCGCCCAGCAGGTCGAGGCCCGCGATCGGGTTGAGGGCCACGGCGGCGGCCTTGTACTTGGCAAACTGCCAGATGGTTTCGTCAGCGCGATCGCCGTGCAGCCGACTGACATGGCCCACCATTTCGCCCTCAATACTGCGGGCGTTGCGCAGGGCGTTGAGGGCCACCAGGGCCGCTCCATCCTGGGCCACAATGGCCAGCAGCGCCCGCCGCAGGGGCTCAATCTGGGGAGGCTGAGCCTCCCACTCCTCGCTGGTGCGACCGTCGGGCCATTCGACCCGCACCCTGATCGCAGCCGGACTAGCGGCCACCGTTACCACCTCATCCACAGCCAGCGGAGGACTGGGGTTGCCCTGGCCCAGCTCTGCCCGGAGGCGATGCAGGGTTTCGTACACCGCCTGGCGATCGACCTCGGGGTAGAGATCGATTTTGTTAAACACCAGCAGCAGCGGCTTCTGGTTCCGCTGCAGGCCCAGCAGCGCCTCGTACTCTAGCTGGGTAATGTCTCCCGATACGACAAACAAAATTAAATCGGCCTGGGTTGCCACGGTCTGGGCCATATCGGCCCGCAGGTCACCGCCCACCTCATCCAGGCCGGGGGTATCGATGAGCTCGATTTGCCAGGGCAGATCGCCCTTGACCTCGGGCTGCCAGTACACCGACCGGGGCCAGCGGGTCACGCCGTGGAGAGGCCCGGTTTCGAGCATGTTTTCCCCCACCAGGGCGTTGATCACCGCTGATTTGCCCCGGCTCACCAGGCCAAACACAGCCACCCGCAGGCAGCGGGACTCCAGCTTGGCGGTCAGGCTCTGGAGCTGCCCCAGCCCGGTTTTAACCGCCGTCTGATGGTGGGCCGCCGCCGGACTGGGGCTGCCCTGGAGCGCGGTGGAATAGCGGGAAACCGCCTGGCTCAGGGTTTGGCGGGCGCGGTGAAGGAGGGGGGAGGGCATGGAGGGAATAGGAGGAGGATCAAAGAGGGAAGGCGGGGGCGTTAGCGATCGGGCACCGTTTCAAGGGGAAGCGCTTCGACCGCTTCTATCGCTTCGATCGGAAGGGCCTCCGTAGAAACGACTGCGCCCGCAGCAGTGGTCAGGTCGAGGGCGGGGGCGGTGCTGGCGGGTAGCTGGGCGGGGACAGGCCTGAGAATGTCGATGCCCTGCTTGGCCAGGGTTTGCAGCAGGCCGAGCTGACGATTTTGCTGGATGGTGCTTTGCAGGCGCTGGGCGATCGCCTCCCAGGAGAGCGCAGAGGTAGGGGTACCGGCCAGGGCCGCCTGCTCAAAGTAGTCGACTAGGCTGAGGCCCGCCATGCGGGTGAGGTAGGCGGCGCTGAGCCCCTGCACCAGGCCGCCAGCCAGGTAGGTGGCGAAGTGGCTCTTGAGTACAGCGGTGAGCACCTGGGTGGATAGCTCGACCAGGCCCAGCTTGACGGTGAGGCTGGCCAGGGTGCCAGCGGCGGTTTTGGCTTCCTCAAGGCTGAGGTTGACGCCGTAGAGTTTACCCAGATCCATGAGCAGCTGGCCGTTGATGGCGACGGTGGCCAGCAGATCGAGGGTGGGCACGGGGTTGGCAAAGGCGGCGGCCCCGGCCACCCACTGGAGCTGGTCGATCAGGGGCATGGCCCGATCGCGGCGCAGGCGGTTGAGGTCGATTTGCACCCGCTGGCGCAGGGCCTGGGTGCGGCGCAGCACGGTGGCGGCGACCAGGGTAGATGGCTCAGCGGCCAGGGTGCGATCGATGGCAGCGCGGAGGTCAGCGATCGCCGGTTCGGGGGTTTCCAGGGTCTCTACCACGGTGCCGTCGGCCTGGTGGCGGCGCACCTTAATGGGGCGAGGGGCAGCGGCGGTACTCACCACGGGCACCCCCGCCGGTAGGGCAGAGGCCCGCTGCTGGAGCTGGGCCAAAACGGTCTGCTGATCGGTGGGGTCGTAGTGGTCTTGCTTATTGAAGACCAGCACCGCTCCCTGCCCGGCAATCACGCGATCGCGCAGCAGCGTAAAGGCGCTGTTGGTGACATCGCCATCGGTCACGAGCAGCAGGCCGTCGTAGTTCAACCAGTCAGGGGTGACAGCCGGGGCCAGGGACAATTCCTCAAAGGTGAGCAGACCGGGGCCAGCATTTTGCTCAGCCTCGGGGGAGAGCAGGTTGAGCAAGGTGGTTTTGCCAGTGCGGGGATCGCCTGCGATCGCCACCCGCAGCGTCTGGCGGGCTAGCTCGATGCCCAGGGCCTGGTGTTCGTCCCGATAGGCCTTGAGGGTCTCTGGCGATATTGCTGCACTTTTGGCCAGAGCGACCTCCTGGGCCAGGGTGTCGAGCAGGGTCGCCAGCCCGGTCAGTTCAGCCTCTACCCGAGGGCGATCGACGACGGGCGGAGCAATTGGTTTAGCCGCCTTCTGGGTACGCTTCGCAAAGCCCCCCAGGCTAGCCCCGCCCCGCCGCCACCACCACACGCCCGATCCCAGGGCCACAGCACTCAGCAGCGTTGAGCTATCGAAAGGGTTGAAGTGGGCGCTACCTAGCAGCGCCAGGGTAGCCGATAGCCCCAGGCCGCCAACAAGCAGCGGGCGTTTGAGCAAAGACGGCAGCGCCAGTAGAGAGCCGAAGTCTCGCTTTGGCCCCGGCTCCGTACCCTCAAACCGATCCACACTGGCCCCGCTGGATGTATCGTCGTTGCCCATGCCCTCTAGCTCCATGGCCTAAACCGCCTCTTACAATCTGAGCGTGCCCTCTGCGTCACCGCGGCCTGCGCGATCGCCGCCGCCATCGCCAGATGGCACAGTTGAATATCCAATGAATGTCAAAATCTAAATCGAAGTCTAAATATCAGCGTCAAAGACGGCCAAGCTCAGGGCTACAATTCCGGTCTAGCGATCCCGGTACCACCATCCTAGGCCTATCCTGACATTTCCCATTGTTGCAAAGGGGCTGGCATTCCTCCAGTAGGGACTTCCTACCCATCGGCAGCGTAGATTCCGGCCCAGACGATGCCCCAAGTCGGGGTCGGTAATCCTACTGTAAACTGGTGTAGCGATCGCCCTGGCAGACTGGCTGCCCCACTGTTGGTCCCTGAACTGATCCAAATCTATGCACCCCACCCTGACGCCTGGTACCACCCTTCAAAACCGCTACCGTGTACTGCAAGAGCTGGGCTACGGCGGCTTTGGACGCACTTACCTGGCCGAAGATCTGGGCCGCTTTAACGAACGCTGCGCCGTCAAAGAACTCGAACCCCAGCAGGGCGACCAATTTTCTGACAAGGCGGTGCAGCTCTTTCAGCGCGAAGCCGCCATTCTCTACAGCATTGAGCATCCGCAAATTCCCAAATTTCAGGCCATCTTTGAGGAAAATCAGCGGCTATTTCTGGTTCAAGACTATATCGATGGGGTCACCTACCGCAGCCTGCTCAATCAGCGGCTTCAGCAGGGCATGGCCTTTTCAGAGGCCGAGGTGCGGCAGTTTTTGCAGCAGATGCTGCCGGTCCTGGCCCACATTCACAGCAAGGGCATTATTCACCGCGACATCAGCCCTGACAACATCATGCAGCGGCGCGCCGACGGCCTGCCGGTGCTGATCGACTTTGGGGTGGTCAAAGAAGTGGTCACCCGCATTCAGCCGCCCGGCCCCCACAGCCAGGCAACCTCCGTGGGCAAGCTGGGCTACGCCCCCAGCGAGCAAATGCAGTCGGGTCGGGCCTACCCCAGCAGCGATCTCTACGCCCTGGCGGTGACGGCCATTGTGCTGCTGACCGGCAAAGAACCCCAGGAAATTTTTGACGATGTCAACCTGAGCTGGAATTTGCCCAATACCCTTAGCCCTGGGCTGTTGCAGGTCTTGCAGCGGGCGACCAGCTACCGCCCCGGCGATCGCTACCAGTCGGTGAGCGAAATGGCCCAGGCCCTCGGCGCAGTGGGCACCAGGGCCGGACAGCCCGCCGCTGCCCCCCCGCCGCCCTCCCAGGTGCGCACCGTCGCCGTCGGGCGGCAGTATCAGCCCACCCAGGTGGGCGCCCCACCCCCGGCCCCCAGCTACACGGCCCCCGCCCCGGCTGTTGAACCCGCCTCAGTCTGGGAAAATCCTTGGGCTGTGGCGGTGATTGGCGGCGTTCTGGCCCTGGTGGCGGGCCTGGGCGGTTGGACCGTCGTCAGCCTGCTCAACCGCACCCCAGCGCCCACCCCGGTGCCCAGCCCAGAAATCACCCTGAACCCAACCCCTGAACCTACGCCCGAGCCAACCCCTGAACCCACCCCCGAGAACAGCCCGGTTGAATACAACCAAAACCTGTCTATTTCCCCCAGTGAAGACCGCACCGTGACCGGCAGCCTGCGCCAGAACGAAACCATCAACTATCGCCTCAAGGCCACCTCAGGCCAGGTGCTGCTGGCCCGAATGCAGGGTGAAGGGGTGCTGCTCACCGTGCTCAATGACCAGGGGCAGCCGATCGATGGCTCGGCCCAGCGGGTGCTGAACTGGCAGGGTACCCTCCCCGCCGATGGGGAATACACTCTGCAACTGCGGCCCGTGCAGGGGCTTGAGCAGAGCGACTACGAGTTAGAGGTCAGCCTCAGCGCCGTGCCCGAACCCGGCCCCTCCGTAGAGCCCCAGCCCCAGCCCCAGCCCACGGTCGAGCCGCCCCCGACGGTGGCGCCGGAGCCCTCCCCCAGCCCCGCACCGGATCTCAGTCAGCAGCGGGTGCAGATTCCACCGGGGCAAACCAGCGTGCAGGTGTCGGGTCAGGTCAACCAGGACCGCTCTCGCCGCTACATCATCAATGCCCAGGAGGGTCAGGTCTTAGCGCTCGAGCTGCCCACCGTCAGCGGCCCGGTAACCCTCGACGTTCGGTTTCCCAATGGCGAGATGATTCCCGATGCGTCGCGGGTGCTGTCGTGGCAGGGGCAGCTGCCCAGCAGCGGCGACTACATGGTGGATGTGAGTTCACCCCGCCCGTCTAACTACGTGCTGAAAGTTTCGGTGAACTAGGGTTCTTGGCAATCAGGTCTATGGCTTCTCTCAATGCTCTGCTGGTGGCCGGTACCGATACCGAAGTGGGTAAAACCGTCCTCACCAGCGCTCTGCTGGCCTACTGGCAGCAACATCGGCCTGCCCAGGCTCCGGCGGTGCTGAAGCCCTTTCAGTCGGGGGTCGGCGATCGCGAACTGTACCAGCGCCTGTTTTTCCCTCAAACCAGCCTGGAGGCGATTACCGCCCAGTACTTTGAGGCCCCCCTGGCCCCGCCGCTGGCCGCCGCCCTGGAGGGGCGCAGCGTTGACCTGGCGCTGGCCTGGCGCGCCCTAGAGGCAAGTACCCAGCAGCACCCCTGGGTCTTGGTCGAGGGGCTGGGGGGGCTAGGCTCGCCAGTAACCTACGAGCTGACCGTGGCCGACCTGGCGGCGGCCTGGCACCTGCCGGTGGTGCTGGTGGTGCCGGTCAGGCTGGGCGCGATCGCCCAGGCCGTCGCCAATGTGGCCCTGGCTCGCCAGAGGGGCATCGATCTGCGCGGCCTTGTCCTCAACTGTCCAACGGCGCTAACCGCCGAAGACATTGACCAGTGGGCACCCATCGACTTAGTGGCTGGCCTGACCCAAACCCCTGTGCTGGGCACCTTGCCCTACCTGGCCGATCCAGAGTCGCCGCAGGCCCTGGCCGCCGCCGCCGCTACCCTTACCCTAGAAGCGCTGCCCGCGCCCGCATCACAACCTGCGGCAAAACGTCGATAGAGGCGTCAACAGAGACGTTCTGCTGGTTAGCTGAGACAACGTTGGACAGCATTGATATTTCGCAGGCTGGGTGGCGCAACAGCAGAACCCAGCAGGCCTCAGGATCGGCCAGTGCTGGGTGACCCTGCGTTGCATCCGACCTACGTTGGACATCTGTCAGGCAGTCAGCGCGTTTTATCCGTCTCAGGCTCAGGGGGTTCGGGTCTCTGTCCCAGGCAGGAACCCGCTGGTTCGCCCAAGCAGGTCGGTGGACCGATCGGGCGAGATTTGGGGAGAAACCCCGACCAAATCGCCCGGAAAACAGTCGCGGCTGTTTTTTTTGCACTCGGCACTGACAGTGTCGGTTCTAATCAGCACCAGGGCCATGGCTCCCGAGGGAGGCACGGCTGGGGGAATAAAAAACATCATCGTCACTACCTCTTACGGCACCCTGGGTTGTCATGATCTGCGTATAGAGCTGCGATCGCTAGGGAATCTCGTCTACCCGAGGTATATCTACCCATCCCAGCAGGCAAATCTGCCCTAACCATATAAGCAAAACTCAATTTGACCAACCCATCCCAGGGAAGTTTTTGGGGGCGCGGCTCGACCTCTATGGTCTATAGGTTCGCTGTGGCCAGCAGGTTGAGGGGGCAAATAGGATCAAGACGCCAGGGGCAACGCCAGCGTTAGCAATACTTTAGCTAAAATCACAGCGCAGCGCACTGGGTTTAATGGCAATTGTTTAAGGGTAACTACAGTGGCCAACATCAGCGACATGACAGAACAGCGGAGGGATCGGCCTAGGCGGCTCAGGCGGTGGCTAGGATTGATGTTGCTCACCGCGCTGATCGCGGTGCAGCTGCGGCCCTACCTGGCGATCGCGGCCGTGGCCGAGCCACCCGCACACCGGACTGCCCCTGCAGCCAGCCTAGCCAGCCCCCGTTTGCTGGCCCAGCTTGAGCAGTTGCCCAGCGGCAGCGTAGCGCTAGCCAACTTTGACCCAGCGGTGAACGGGTTCCAGTTTTCTAACCAAGAGCTGCTGCAAGCCATCGACCTAAATCGCAATGCCCAGGCCTGGGAAGCGGTGCTTACCGAGCAGCTTCAGCAGCTTTTTGGCCCTCAGGTATGTGTGGGCGATGGTTCGGCCACCTGCGTGCTCACCGCTGCTGCCCGGAGCTGGCTCACCACCCAGCTAGGGGGTATGAAGCAGGGCCTTTCAGAGGGTATGGCCGCCGCCGCCCTCGACCTGTGGCAGCCCAGTCCACCGCGAATTCCCTGGTGGCAGCGGCTGGTCAATTTTTTGCTGGGGCACACGGTGTTTGGCCTGGCCCGCACGCTGTTTGACCTGCAAACCTTTATCGCCAACCTGTTTCTCATGCAGGGAGTGAGCGAAGTGTTTCAGCCCACCCAGACCGTTCGCGACACCTTTACGCCCACCCAAATCCTGCTGGCGATCGCGCAGGTGTTTTTGACCGGCTCGGCGGACCCATTTACGATGGGGGTCTACCGCCTGCTGGAGGGGGCGCTCACCGAGGGCCACGCCCTCACCCCCTACCGACTCGAAGACCGGGGCAGCGGCCAGTACTGGGTCTATGTCTACGACAGCAACTACCCCGCCGGTCGCCCCAGCAGCCCCACCGACCTCCACGTCGAGTTTGACACCCAGGCCGACACCTGGGCCTACCAGCCTACCCCCAGCGGGCCGAAATTTGGCGGCGATGCCCAGAGCAAAACCCTGGATCTGACCCAGCGATCGTGGCGGCAGCCCCCAGCCGAGAGTCAGCTCGCGGCCACCGGCCCCTTCACCTGTCCCTTTTGCGGCACCGAAACCGAGGCCGACGCTGGTGCCCAACCCTCTGTGGACATTGCGTTGATTGGTGAAGGAGTGCTCACGGTGGTGCCCTACGGCGGAGCTTTATTGTCTGAGGAGGCTGGTTCAAAGCCCTTTAGCAGCGATGATACCGTCGATCTAGTGCCCTTTAAAGGGGGACTCAGCCGCGCGGTGCCCGCCAGCTATCGCCTCCCTGCCGCCGCCCTGGGTCAGCCCCTGGAGGTTACCCTGAGTGGGGTAGCCCCTGGGCCGCGATCGCCCGTTACCCTACAGCTCACCGGGCCGGGGTACACCGCCAATGTGTCCGGCCTGGTGCTTAGCCCCGACCAGCGCCTGACCCTGTTTCTGGTTGCCAATGCTTCCGGCCCAGAGATTACGTTTGTCGCCAACCAGTCCACCGACATTCCCCAGCTCTCGATCGGCCTCAGCGATGAAACCCGTGCCTACCAGTTCGACTCATCGACGCCAGAAACTGGGTTCTCCATTACCGATCGCCGCGTGTCTAAAAGCGCTGGGTTTGACCTCAGCGGCCTGAGGCTGCCAGCGGGGCAGCGGGTGGCCCTAGCCGCCCAGGGCGATCTCAAGCGTCTCTACTTTGCCGACGACGATTTAGCTCCTAGCCAGTACGCCCTCACGGTCAAAAACCGCCTGGTGATCAAAGACCGCATTCAGCTGGGCGATCGCCAGCCTGACTTCATCAACTACACCCTCAGCTACGACGAGGAGATGCGGGCCAGGGGCATCCAGGTCGAAGGCCAACAACAGGCCTTTTTTGACTACGATCCCGCCTTTATTGACCCGGCAGAGCTGCCCCGGCAAACGCTGCTAGAGGCCTTTGACCAGCGCGAGGCTCCGATCGCCATTGCCTACGAGCCGCTCGCCGCAGGCGCCGCCCCTGGGCCTCTGCGGCTAGTGCCCTCTGGCAATGCGCCAGTGGGTGAGCGGGTGTTTGAGGGATTGTTGCAGAAGCAGGGGTAGGGGGGTGGGGAGATGAGGGGGTGGGGGAGATGAGGGGATGGGGGAGATGGGGGAGATGGGGAGATGGATGGGGAGTGGGGGAGTGGGGGAGTGGGGAGTGGGGAGTGGGGAGTGGGGGAGTGGGGGAGATGGCTAGTAGCTAGTCGAAGTCGGTGGGCTGGTCGGGGTTGTTTAAGGACTCAAAAAAACGCTGAATTTGGCTGGGGCTGGTGCGCCCCAGGGAAAGGGGCGGGATCTCGTGGGGGCCAAAAAAGTCTACCGCCGGGGTTTCGTAGCTGGGGGTGGGCTGGCCGCCGGTAATCTCACAGAGAAAGACTAATCGATAGCTGTGGTGCAGGGCGGGCGGGTGCCCGTGGCGGGGGTGAGCGCGATCGTAGCAGGCCAGCAGGCGGGTGGCGCGGGCGGTAAAGCCAGACTCCTCAAAGATTTCGCGCTCTACGGCGGAGCTGGGGGAATCGCCCACATCGGCCCAGCCGCCGGGCAGCGCCCACAGACCGTCGGAACGCTCCTGCACCAGCAAAATCTTTTGATCGCGAAACACGACCCCTCTGACATCGACTTTGGGGGTGGCATGCCCCTGCTCCCGCTGAAATAGCTCCAGTAGAGCAAGCGGGTCGGCCTGGGCCTGAGCGGCAAGCATGGCAACGGCAATGTCCTGCACCTGCCTGTAGCGCTCTGTGTCATAGGGATGATTTTTGTAGTGCAGCCCAGTCTGAGCAATGCCCAAAAGCTGCTGAATCCAGCTGAGCCAGGGTGAGATCATAGTGATGCAGATAGACGACAGGAGGCCAAAACGCGAAAATTATATTTGACAGACTGTTTGACGGATTGACGGATATACAGCCACCGTCAGATCGATTAGGTCATTCTGCACAGTCCTTTAGGGGGATGCCATAGGCCAATAGCTATAAATCCTGCCCTAATCGCATTGGCCATCGCTATATTTGCGGGTATTTAACCCGGCGGCCTCAACAATTTGGCGACATCGGCCAGTTGATTTGGCGGCACAGCCCAATACTTTAATCTGGCTGTGCCACCGACATCGCAACCTGAGCTGCGCCCTTAGACCCAGACCGACAGACTGCACAGAGCGCTACAGAAAAAATAGCCCCAGGCGCTGCCATAGCGGTAAACCAGTCGGGGATCAAGCCAGAATGGCCCTAAATCGCCCTGGACGCCCAACAGGCCAATGAGTATTTCTACTGCCATCCCAAAATCTGACATCACTCATAGAGTGTTTATAAAACTTAAGTTAATCTTTCTCTGGCGGCGAAAAAAATGTGCGTGGGGCATCAATAACCCAGGAATCAAGGGATTGATTCGGTGTGGAGATGGCGCGATCGCAGCGCACTGGCTGTTTAACCTGCTGCTATGCAATAAACCCTTAAATTACTTAATAAAATTCTCATGAAGGGAATGATAGGATTTCCTCAAGTAAGCCATAAGCTTTGCTTCTACATTGCTGGTCGCTGTTTTCTGGAGAGTATAGTCATGTCTAGTAACCCCGTTGGAATCAAGCCCGAAACTAGGAACCACAAAGGATTTTTTGTGCAAGACGCCGACTACGAGCTAGTCAGTATCGAAGCCTCTGGTTGGGCCCTGATTTGCGTTGACGACGCTGTTTGTCACTACGTCGATCCCGACAATCTCCTGATTCAGAACCTAGAGGCTTAGGATAACTTCGGACCAGCTATCTGCCTAGTCCAGGGCAATTTGTGTGTTAATCCGCCAGTAACTCTGGTCTTTTTGGTAGGCTGCTCTAGACGATAGGGCAGCCTATTCTTGTTTTACAATTCTAAATGCACCCATGAAGCAAATGCCCATCACTCAACGCATCTCTAGCCTAATTAGCTGGGTACTCGTGGCCGATCTAGGGCTGGTGCTGCTCAGCCTGGGCTGGTTTTTGGTCGCCGTGCTGGGGCGCAGCATGAACCTGGACCTGGGCCTAGACCTCTGGTATTCGCTGTGGAACCCGCTCATTTTGCCCGCCCTTAGCGTGCTGATGGCAGGGGCGATCGCCAGCGGCATAGTCGGCTGGGTAGGGCGACGGCTCAACACCGACCCCTCTTGATAACGTTCAAACGCTTGAACGTTCATAGGAGACATGTCTTAACCAAACTGGCTACAGCTATCCCCGCAAAGAAGCTACCCGCAGTTCTGTACGTCGGACCTACCACATGCGCTGGGTGCGGGTGTACCAGCGCAGCAGCACCCGCGCCAGACGTTCGCTGTGGTGGCGCACCGTCAGATTTTCCCGCTCCTCCATGACATTGGCGGCGATAATGCGGCGGCCCGAATCGAGAATAGCGGCGCGATCGAGCAGCACCGGCCCCACCCCGGCTCGGGCGTAGTGGCTAATCACCGCATCTGAGGGCATCACCTTCTGCACCAGCACCGCATCAAACAGGTAGCAGCCGCAGGCCGAATCGATCGCCCGAATGTGGTCAGACACCGAAAACCCGTCAGTCTCGCCGGGTTCGGTCATGATGTTGCACACGTAGATGCGGGGCACCTGCCGGGCCGCGATCGCCTTCACCAGATCGGGCACCAGCAGGTTGGGAATAATGCTCGTGTAGAGGCTGCCGGGGCCAATCACAATGTAGTCGGCCTCTTCGATCGCCCTGATCGCCTTCGGCAGCGGCGGCGGGTTGGGAGGCAGGCAGCCAATGTGCACAATGCGGCCCCGCGCCTCGGTAATTTTAGACTCGCCCACAATTCGCCGACCATCGCTCAGCTCGGCCCACAGCTGTACATCCACCGAGGTTGAGGGCAGCACCTGCCCCCGCACCGCCAGCACCTTAGAACTGGCGGCAATGGCCTGCTCCAGATCCCCTGTGATCTCGTTCATGGCGGTCAAAAACAGGTTGCCAAAGCTGTGGCCCACCAGCCCGCTGCCCGCCTCAAATCGGTACTGAAATAGCTCGGTGAGCAGCTTTTCCTCATCGGCCAGCGCCGCCAGGCAGTTGCGAATATCCCCCGGCGGCAGCACCCCCATTTCGCGCCGCAGCCGCCCCGACGAGCCGCCATCGTCGGCCACCGTAACGATAGCGGTAATGTTGGAGCTGTACCGCTTCATGCCGCGCAGCAGATTGGACAGCCCGGTGCCGCCGCCAATCACCACCATCTTCGGCCCCCGCGACAGCCGCCGCTGGGCCAGCAGGGCATCGAGCAGCTCTTCCTCGTTGCCGGGAATCAGCACATCGGTGATAGCGCCTACGGTGCGACTTTGGCCCCAAAAAATCAGCCCCAGCCCCAGCAAAATGCCCAGCGGGCCGCTAATGTAGTTGGGTACGTGGGTTGTAAACGCCCGCAGTGCCGCCCCCAGCAGCTGCCCCGTATAAAATACGGGCGTCAGCTTGAGCCAGATCATCACCCCCACTCCCACCAGCAGCACCCCAGCCATGCTGAGGAACAGCCATCGTTTGACGAGCAGACCCGGCGCTAGCCATCCCATAAGTCGGTTAACCCGGCGGGGAGGAGCCAGGGTTAGGGTCTCCCGCCTGACCTGCTGAAACAGCCGGGCCAGAGCCTGATACAAAGATTTTAAGAACATGAAAGGAGGCCGATAGCAATCTGACCAGCCCAAAAGGCATTTAAACACAGGCGTCTGCTGGTGTTCTCGACCATCTAGATGCCCCACCCAGGCCAACGGTGGCCTGCCCTATCCCGACCCGCATTGCGGTATACCTTGAAACGCCTGCGGGAGTTTCAAGCAGCCTTTGATAGGATTGAGCACCAGCGCCTTAGATTTTAGCGGCTATTTGATAGAGTCAAAGCATGGATATGCCCCTAGGCTGTTAATGATTGGTAAAGCCGCCCCTTCAGGTGGGCGGGTCTGGGCAGCTAGATCATCTAGATCATTCGGCATATATGGGTACACACATCGGTAAAGTCTATGCCCGATTCCCACAATCACGGCCCTGATCCTGGGCAGTCCGGATTGCCCCTGGCGGTAGTGGGGGCCTCCCAGCCCGACCTAGCCGACTGCGACGGTGAGGTGCTGCTAGAGTTGCGGGGTATTTCTAAGCGCTTTGGCACAAACCAGGTGCTCGACAATGTCGACTTAACCCTGTACCGGGGCGAGGCGGTAGCCATCATCGGTCCCTCGGGCACGGGCAAATCAACGATTTTAAGAATTATTGCCGGGCTACTTTCCCCCGACGAGGGAGAAATTTATGTGCAGGGAAAACGTCGAGAAGGGCTGATTGAAGATTCGCCCGACCTGGTGGGCATTGGCATGGTGTTTCAGCAGGCCGCCCTCTTTGACTCGCTGACGGTGGAGGAGAACGTGGGGTTTTTGCTCTACCAGCACTCTAATTTGCCGGCCCGACAGATTCGCGAGATCGTAGATGAGGTGCTCGACATGGTGGGGCTACCGGGTACAGGCAAAAGCTACCCGGCAGAGCTATCGGGGGGCATGCGCAAGCGAGTTAGTTTTGCCAGAGCAATTGTGTCGAACCCAGAAAACCCTCAGGATCGACCGGCGCTGCTGCTGTACGACGAGCCTACGGCCGGGCTCGACCCGATCGCCTCTACGGTTATCGAAGACCTGATTCGTGATATTAAAGGCAACAACGGGTGCAGCTCCTATCTGATCGTCACCCACCAGGACAGTACCATTCGTCGCACCGCTGACCGGGTCATTTTCCTACACCGGGGTAAAATCCAGTGGCAGGGGCCGGTAACCGAGGTAGATGAAACCGACAATCCCTTCGTCAGGCAGTTTTTTAGCGGCAGGGTCGAGGGGCCGATTCAGCTGGTGCACTAGCGCCTTGCCCACGGGCCGGATCTGAATGCTGGATCTGGCGTTAACCCAGGCAGGTGGGGCTGATTCGGTACAGAATGGGGTTGTGATCAAACCAGTTCAGCGGTTGGGGTAAGAGGCACCATGCGGGCAAGGGCAATTCGAGAAGGGTCGGTGGGGCTGCTAATTCTAATTGCGGTGGGGCTATTTGGCGGTCTGGTGCTGTGGCTACGAGGGCTGAATCCCGGCAGCCGCAGCTATCGGGCTACGTTTGTATTTGCCAATACCCTGGGCATGCAGGAGGGCACCAACGTGCGCTACCGGGGGGTGCCGGTAGGGCAAGTGCTCCGCATTATTCCCTCCACCAACGCTGTCGAGGTGGCGGTAGAAATCACGGACAGCAATCTGCGCATTCCGCGCGATGCCTCCATTCTGGTCAACCAGTCGGGGCTGATTGGTGACACCACCATCGACATTACGCCCCAGCGCCCGCTCACTTCGCCGGAGCTGGCCCTCAGCCCCACGGCGGCCGACTGCGCAGGCAGCGCCATTATCTGCAATGGCGATCGCCTGGACGGTGAAGTAGGGGCCAGCTACGAGTCGCTGATTCGCTCGGCGGAGGGATTGGCTAACGCCTTTGCCGATCCCGAAATCATCGGCGATCTGAAAGTTACCCTTAAAAACGCCACCGCTCTGACAGAGAGTGCCAACCAGCTGTCGCTGGAGCTGATTGGTCTATCGCGGCAGCTACAGACCGATCTGGGACCGCTGGTGGCCTCAGCCAACCGCGCCACCGACAACGTTGGCAATGCCGCTGCCGAGTTTGAGGTGACCGGCACCGAAATTAACCGTCTGGTGGTAACCAATCGGGGCACCCTGACCACGACCCTCGACAACATCAACCGCAGCGTTGCCGATATCCAGAGCATTACCTCGACCCTGAGTCCGGCCCTTCAGAACAGCGACTTTTTGGTCAACCTCGATCGCCTCTCCGCCAACGCCGCCGATGCCGCCGCCGACATTCGCTCGATTACGGGCACGTTTAACAGCCCCGAGAATCTGATCATGCTGCAGCAGACCCTCGATTCGGCCCGCAGCGTGTTTCAAAGCGCCCACAAGGTCATTGCCGACGTAGACGAACTCACGGGCGACCCCGCCCTGCGCCGCAGCCTGCGCGACCTGATCAACGGCCTCAGTGGCCTGGTTTCGCTCACCAACCAGCTCCAGCAGGCGGGGCAGGTGGCCCAGGTGTTGACCCCGGCGGCGGGCGAACAGCTGCAGCGGGTGACCTTTACCCCGGTGCCAGCGCCCCAGACGGCTCGGCCTGCGGCCCCCCAGCCCCCCAGCCCGGGAGCTGGCCCGGCCCCGGCGACCATTACCTACCAGGGGCAGACGTACCAGCTCCATGTGCAGTCTTTTCAGCCCCACTAGGGCGATTGCCCCCTTTTTGCCATGGTCCAGGATTGCGACAACAACGACTTTTTTCAGTTTGAGGCCGACTTTGTGGAGTCACTGCGCTGTATTCCCATGCAGGTGCGGCTCAAGCTTGACACCTGCGGGGTCAAGCTCAAGCTGGAGCAATGGCATCGGTTTAGCGCGGGCGATCGCGAACGCCTGACCCTGCTGCCCTGCGGCGATCGCGCCTCTACCCTGGCCTACGCCGCCTGCGTGCAGGACCTGGTGGTTCACGTCCAGGGCACCCCGGCCTCCACCCTAGCCATAGACCCCCACCCCCCTTGGCACAACGGCGCAGAGATTCCCCCCGCAGTGCAGGGCCAGGCAGCCTTAGCAGGGGTTCAGCTAAGTCTGGAGCAGTGGCGATCGCTGCGGCCCCTCCAGCGCTTTGCCCTGATTAAACTCAGCCGCCCCAGCCACGAAAACCGCAACTTTTATCCCGCCCTCGTGGAATTTGGGTTAGCCCCCGCCAAGGGTCCAGAGCTTCCGTAGACCATGTTCACGGGGCGAACATTTTTAAGCAAAACCTCATCCATAATGGTTGTGGTTTTCTCTCCCCCACCCCCAGGTCTATGGTTACCCTACACAATGGCCCCACGACACCGACCCAGGACCACGTTCAGGCCACCCGGCAGCGCATCGACGCCTATATTCAAACCATCGCCAGCAGCCCCGATCGCCGGGATGGGGCATTTCCCTACTACCTTTTCCACGACGCGGGTACCCCGATTCAGGGCACCGTCCTGATGTTCCACGGCTTTAGCGCCAAACCCCACCAAATGTCGCGCCTGGCCGACTATCTCTTCCGCAACGGCTTTAACGTGTACCAGGCCACGCTGGCGGGGCATGCCTACCGTATCCCCGACAAGTACTGGCCCCAGGTAGACCTCAAGCCTGAAATTTTAAATCCCCTGCGCGAAAAAGTCGGCGCTGACCCGGTGCTGCAAACCTTTTTGGCCAACATGGCGGCCAGTGGCGACGCCAGCGCATCGACCCTATCCCCACTGCAAATGGCCGGGTTAATCGCTCGCCTCAGCCAGCTAGAGCCGCGTCTACTCGACATCGTCGCGGCGATCGAGCGCGATAACGACCCCGACTTTGACCGCTATTTTATCTCCTCTCACCTGGCCTACCTGACCGATGCCCAGGCTCGCCTGGACGAGCTAGAGGCCATGCCGGGGCCAGTCTATACCGTCGGGCTATCGGTCGGTGGAGCCGTGGCCCTGGCCCTGGGGGCCAAAAACCCGCAGCGGGTGGCTCAGGTGGTGGCCTTTGCGCCCCTGCTGGAGGTGTACGGCGAAACCCGCGAGCGCTATGTCAACCTGGCTGGCCCCCTCGATATTCGAGAGTTTGGCTGGGATGATTTGCACTTTCCGCTGGGCTGCTTTACCGCCGCCAATCGGTTTGGCGCATTTGTGCGCAAAGGTGACAATGTTGCGGCCCTACAGCCCAAACCAACGCTGATGATTTTGACCGAAAACGAAGACGCGGCCAATATCCAGACCAACCAAAAATTTGCCCAATCCCTGGGGCACGGCGGGCTGCTTAAAACCTACGACAACCACTACCTGTACACTTTTCCAAGCTCGGCCCTGGTGCCCCACCCCATGGTCGACCCGCTGGAGCGCAGCCAAAACATGAGCAATGGCTACTGGAAACCAATGTACCAAGAGGTGTTTCGCTTTTTGACCCAAACCGAGTTCCAGGGCAGCAGTTTGGAGCAGATTAACGAAGTAGCAGACCTGCCAGCGGTACCCCCGGTTTAAGGGAGTGCGGGCTGGTGAGGCGGCAGAGTGGAGGGGTGAGTGAGTAGGGGAGTGGTGGGGTGAGGGAGTAGGGGGGTAGGGGGGAATAGAGAAGGGAGATCAGCTGAGTTTGCAGGTGAGCTTGCCGCCGGGGTCGCCGCCGAGTTCCCCGTAGTCCACCAGGCCCACAGGGAAGGGGGCCACCTTCCAGATGTCGCTACAGTATTCGGCAATGGAGCGATCGCTGGAAAAGCCCCCCATGCGCACCGCGTTGAGAATCGCCATGCGGGTCCAGCTGTCGATATCGCTGTAGGCCTGGCCCACGGTCTGCTGGCAGTTGATGTAGGCCTGGTAGTCGGCCAGCAGCATAAACGGGTCGTGGTGCAGCAGCTTGTCGAGCAGGGGCCGAAACAACTCCCTATCCCCCTGGGAGAAATGGCCGGAGGCAATCAGGTCGATGGCATCTCTGAGCAGGGGATTGTGCTGGTAGTAGCTGTAGGGGGTGTAGCCCTCGGCCTTGAGATCGACCACCTGGTCGGCGGTGAGGCCAAAGAGGAAGAAATTTTCGGCCCCCACGGCGTCGCGAATTTCGACGTTGGCCCCGTCGAGGGTGCCGATGGTGAGCGCCCCGTTCATGGCAAACTTCATGTTGCCGGTGCCCGAGGCCTCGAACCCAGCGGTGGAAATTTGCTCTGACAGGTCGGAGGCGGGATAAATGCGCTGGCTGTTGGTGACGTTGTAGTTGGGCAAAAAGATCACCTTGATCTGGTTGCGCAGGTCGGGGTCTTTGTTGACCATGTCGCCCACGGCGGTGATCAGCTTGATCATCAGCTTGGCCATGTGGTAGCCGGGGGCCGCCTTGCCGCTAAAGATGAAGGTGCGGGGGGTGATGTCGAGGCTGGGGTTTTGCTTCAGCTGGCTGTAGAGGGTGACAATGTGCAGCGCGTTGAGGTGCTGGCGCTTGTACTCGTGGATGCGCTTGACCTGGACGTCAAACAGGGAGGCCGGGTCGACCAAAATGCCGAACTGGCTGTGGATACGGCTGGCCAGATCGCGCTTGACCGCCTGCTTAATAGCGCGCCACTCGTCACGGAAACCGGCGTCGTCGGCCAGGGGCTCAATTGCCTTGAGCTCGTCGAGGTGCTTGATCCAGCGATCGCCAATTCGGCTGGTAATCAGCGTGCTCAGGCGCGGGTTGCTGAGGGCGATCCAGCGGCGGGGGGTGACGCCGTTGGTCTTGTTGCAAAACTTTTCGGGAAAGAGTTCGTAGAAGTCGCGCAGCACCGTTTCCTTGAGCAGTTCGCTGTGCAGGGCGGCCACGCCGTTGATGGTGTGGCTGCTGACGCAGGCCAGGTTGGCCATCCGCACGTAGCGATCGCCGCTTTCGTCAATCAGCGACATGCGGGCCAGGCGGGCCGAGTCCTTGGGAAACTTCATCCGCACCAGGTCGAGAAAGCGGCGGTTGATCTCGTAGATGATCTCCAGGTGGCGGGGCAGCAGCCGGCCAAACAGGCTGACGGGCCACTTTTCCAGCGCCTCGGGCAAGAGGGTGTGGTTGGTGTAGGCGAGAGTCTTTTGGGTGATCTCCCAGGCCAGGGTCCAGTCTAAGCCGTGCTCGTCGAGCAGCAGGCGCATCAGCTCGGCCCCCGCGATCGCCGGGTGAGTATCGTTGAGCTGAATGGCAAACTTCTCGTGAAACTGCTCCACCGCCATGTTCTGCCCCGCCAAAATCCGGAACATGTCCTTCAGGGAGCAGGACACAAAGAAAGCCTGCTGCTCCAGGCGCAGCTGCTTACCCTCAATTTTTTCGTCGTTGGGGTAGAGCACCTTGGAGAGGTTTTCAGAGGCCACCTTGGCTTCGACGGCGCCGTAGTAGTTGCCCTGGTTAAACACCGCAAAATCAAAGGATTCGATCGCCTCTGACTTCCACAGGCGCAGGGTGTTGGCGGTATTGACCTGATAGCCCAAGATCGGCGTATCGTAGGGAACGCCCAGCACCTCGCGATCGGGCACCCAGCGCACCCGGTAGCGGCCCTGCTCATCGGTAAAGGTGTCGGTGTAGCCGCCAAACTTGACCTCAACCGACCACTCGGGCCGGGCGACCTCCCAGGGGTTGCCGTAGCGCAGCCACTTGTCGGTGCGCTCCACCTGCCAGCCGTCGCGCAGATCCTGCTCAAAGATGCCGAACTCGTAGCGAATGCCGTAGCCCACCGACGGAATTTCCAGCGAGGCCAGCGAGTCGAGATAGCAGGCCGCCAATCGCCCCAGGCCCCCATTCCCCAGCCCCGGCTCTTCCTCCTGGGCCAGCAGGGTATCAAAATCGAGGCCCAGCTCTTCCATCGCCTGCTTCACCTGCGCGTAGATGCCCATGTTGATCAGGTTGTTGCCCAGGTGCGGCCCCATCAAAAACTCCGCCGACAGATAGCACACCGTCCGCGCCCGGTGCTGGGTGTAGCTCTCGGCGGTGCCGTTCCAGCGGTGCAGCATGCGATCGCGCACCAGGTAGGCCAGGGCCATGTAGTAGTCGTGCTGGGTGGCCAGCGACACCGGCTTGCCCTGCACGTAAAAAAGGTTGTTGAGGAACGCCCGCTTGATGCTCTCAATGTCATCGGCGGTGCGCTCCTTGGCCAGCGCCGTAGCAACCGCAACATCTATTGGCGAAGGGGTATCCATAGGTGAGCGATCCTGACTCAGGGTAAAGGAACTGATCCTATTGATCAGATCAAATCGCGCGATCGCCTATTGTGCTCTAGGATACAACTCAACATTGGTTTAAGAATGCCGGGGGGCTGCGGCAGGGGGAAACTGAGCATCGCGGCAGAAGTACAGGGCGAGATGCTCTTCATCCAGGTAGCTGCCGTCAACAAATAAAGCCCCACGCTCCAGACCAAACGGTTCAAACCCGCGGGACAGATAAAGGGAGCGGGCGGCTAAATTGCCCGCAGTAACGCTGAGAATGATTTGTCGCAGGCCACCAAGCTGCTGGGCATGGGATATTGCCCGATCGAGAAGAGCTGCTCCAAGCCCCTGGCCGCGAAATTCCGGCCCCACATACATGCTCCAGAGAGAAGCAATGTGGGCACGTTTTGGGCGAGTCTCCCGGGAGAACCCGAGCAGGCCGACCAGCTGATCGTTGGCGTCAAAGGCGCCGAAGATACCGCTAGCAGAATCGGGACTGGGATGCAGTCTGGCCGCAAAATCGGCTAAAGAGAACTCTGCTTCTTGCTCATAACTGGACGCAAAAGCGGCGGGCGACTCCCTCAAGGCCTGAAGGCGCAGCTCGCGGTAAACGACGACATGCCGAGAATCTAGAAAGCGTATTTCCATGGCATCGTCTAGAAATGACGTTTCCGATCTATTTCCCCAGGCTTCGCTTTCCGCCCTGCCCCAGGTACTGCCCATGAATGCTCACCGCGTAGGGGACCAGGTAGGTCAGGCCCGCCGAGATCCAGCGAGCCCGGGTCATGGTGCCCGATCGCACCGCCGCACCGTGGTTGATCACAAACAGCAGCGTGCCAATGACCAAAGCCACCCGCACCGCTCGCACCGCCAGGTGCGGAGTCACTAGCGCCGCAAAATATCCCTTAATCGCCCCCATGGTCCGCTGCCCTAGGCTACAAAACAACGACCGTATCATTCAAAACCCCGCTCCTGGGGGAGAGGGGCAGAGGTCAGGTGAAACCTAGCGGGCTAAGACACCAGCGCTTTGGCCAGATTTTCTTCCCACTTGCGCGGGGGGCTGGCGCGGCGAATGGTGCGCCAGATCTGGGTGGCGGCCAGGGTGCCATCGGCCACAGCCACAGACACCTGGTTGACGCCCTGCTTCAGATCGCCAATGGCAAAGATGCGATCGTGGGTGGTCTGGCACATGGCGTTCGTCACCAGATTTTCCCCGTCCCACTCCAGGCTGGGAATGCCTTTGAGGTAGCGGTTGTGGTAAATCGAGCCCATATTGATCAGGCCGGTAGTGGCTTCAATCACGGTGCCGTCGGTCAGCTCCACGCCACCCATCTTGTGGTGTTCGCCCAAAAAGCGGGCAATTGGCGCTTCGTAGAGGGGGTAGCCGTGGTCGGCCAGCTTGGCCTTCATCTCATCGCCCACCGTGCAGAGACCGTGGGTGAGCACCGTAATGTAGGGGGTAAACCAGTTCAGCACGAAGGCGGCGTTGATCTGCGACTCTTTACCGACAATCAGAACGGCTTTTTGATCCCACATGTCAAAGCCATCGCAGATCATGCAGACGTGGAGGGTGTAGCCCGCGTAGTCGTAGACGTTTTGCATGTTGTCGAGTTCGGGCAGCACGTCAATCACCCCCGAAGCCGCAATCAGGTACTTGGTGCGAAACACCGGGTAGTAGCTGTCGGCCTTGCCAACTTTGACCTGCACCGCAAGCTGGTCGCCCTCATCGACCACATCTTCGACAAAACCGCGCAGGTAGTCGCCGCCCCAGTCAACCACCTGCTGGGTGCCGTGGTTTAGAATGGCGCGCCCGGGGGTGTCGGGGTCAAAGCCGACAAAGTTGCGCAGGTCCTGCATCCACAGCGATCGCCCCTTGCCTTTCTCTACGACCAGGCACTTGAGGCCGTAGCGAGCCAGATAGATAGCCGCCGACAGCCCTCCCATTCCGCCGCCGACAACGATAGCGTCGTAAACCTGGTCGGTGCGTTCGTGCAAATTTTTGCGAGAGAGTTTCATAGCGGCGATGAATGGAGAGGACTGCAACAGAGCCTAAACGGTACACAGGGGTAAGGCTATATCTCTAGGCTAAAGGATTTGCAACAATTAATCTGAACGGGGCTGAAGGCGTTGGACGTAAGCGGCCAGGTACTGTCCACCCCATTCGCAATCTAAAAAGGCAAAGGGAGCTATAGCAACCCCCTTTGCCCAATACTCACTCAGGGTGAACCCAAGAGGGATTAGCCCACGAAGGCCAGACGAGGCTCAGACACACCAGCGGACTCAGTGCCCTTCAGGTAGGCCAGCATCGTGTCGGCGTCGGATACTTCAAAGGGGTCAATGGGGCAGTTGTCGCCAAAGTCGGGCTCGACGAAAACTTTCTCGATCGCGCCATCGTTGACGAACATGGAGTAGCGCCAGGAGCGCATGCCAAAGCCCAGGTTGGACTTGTCCACCAGCATGCCCATCTTGCGGGTGAATTCGCCGTTGCCGTCGGGCAGCAGGAATACGTTCTTAGCGCCAACCTTTTGGCCCCACTGGAACATCACAAAGGCATCGTTCACAGATACACAAACGATGGTGTCTACGCCCTGGGCCTTGAACTCATCGTAAAGCTCTTCGTAGCGGGGCAGGTGGTTGGAGGAGCAGGTGGGGGTAAACGCACCGGGCAGGGAGAACACCACTACCTTTTTACCGGCAAACAGATCGCTGGTGGTCAGGTCGTGCCAGCGGTAGGGGTTGGGCCCACCCACAGACTCATCCCGCACGCGGGTCTTAAACGTAACGTCAGGGACGCGTTCAATAGCAGCCATGATTACCTCTTTGTAGTTCTACAACAACTTAACTGCGGTTCCAGCGGTTGCCTCTCAAATCAGAATAGTTCTGACTTAAGAAATCTTCAATAAGCATAATAACTCAAAAATTAGATTCTTTACAAAATCAAGCTGATTCCCAGATTGGAATGCTACTCTGTATCAGAGCAGGCTATTGTAGTGTGTTCATCCCAAAATCCATCCGACGCCTGTTTGTGGTGGAATTGCCGTAGCGTTCAGTGCCGGAGCCGGGCAGAATGTCGTCCCAAACCGATCAAATTGTTGCCATGCTTAAGTCGCGGGGGCTGCGTGTGACTCCCCAGCGATTTGCTGTGTATGCCAACCTGCTGGGTCGCTGCGACCACCCCACCGCCGACGATATTCTCAGCGACCTCAACCAGGATGCGCCAACGTCGTCCCAGGCCACGGTCTACAGTTCGCTGCAGGCCCTGCGCGAGGTGAATCTGGTGCGCGAGGTGCTGCTGGAAGCTGGGGTCTGCCGCTACGACGCCAATGTGGGGCCTCACCACCACTTTCGCTGCCAGTCCTGCGGGGCGATCGCCGATATCCCCTGGGAAACCCTGGCCAGCCTCAATCTGCAAACCCTCAGCCCCCAGTGGCAGATCGAGGGCTACGAGGTAACGGTGCGGGGCCTGTGCGATCGCTGCCAGCCCGAGTAGGGCAATTCTAGATTTGTGATTTTGGAGTTTGGCTTGGGAAACCAACACGAGCGATAAACTGCTGCTGGGCAAGCCATAGAATATCGGGGCTACCCGCTCCAAAATCGCCAGTCCAAACTCTAAACTTGGTACGCAACTATGACCACCCCCCCACCCATCACTAGCCCCTGGCAGCTCAAGCCCTGGTGGTGCCAGCCCTGGTCCATTGTGCTGACGGGGGTTGCGATCGTAGGCGGCAGCTGGTTTGCTCTCCACCGGGTCTGGCTGACCAGTCTGGTAGCTGTTCCCATTGGCGTATGGATAGGCTTTTTCCTAATTCTGTGGCCCCGGCTAATGCGAGAGGCAGGGTATCTAGACGTGCCTTTGATTGGTCAACAGCCCGACCAGACTTTGAAATAACTTCTGGAGATCAGCGGGAACCCGATACAGGGTCAAATCTTGCTCAACTCGGCGCTACCCTCGGTGCAGCCGCCCAAGCGACCATACATCCCCTGTCGAGACTGCTCCGTAGAGCTGAACTTGCCTGGTTCTAGAATGCTGGACCCAGTCATCGCAAACCTCTGCAAAGACTTGCCTACAGCCTAATCTGTTCAGGCGTCTACAGGCACGGCTGACAGTGAGTTTATAGATCCCAACCGCTCAGGAAGACTCCTAGGTCTGCCAAGCAATGCCCGGCAGCAGACCTCTAAAACGGCAGCTTTTTCTTGTTGGCTTTGTCGCTGTCGTAGTCGAGTTCCTTCAGCTTCTTCATAATGCGACTGAAGTACTCCTGCATGTAGTCTTCGAGGGTAGTGATTTCGGCTTTGTCGATACCAAAAACCTGGTAGACCTCATCCATGGGCGCATCCAGCGGCTGGCTCCCGGCTACCACTTCCACAAAGGCGAGGCGATCGGCAAAGTTCCAGCCCCACTGAAAGAATTGCGCCACCTTGCGAATCGCCCGCAGCAGGTCGAGGGAAATACGAGAAACCCTGGCCTCCTGGCCACACTTGCGCTCGCACAGGCGCATAATTTCGTAAGCGCCCCAGGCGCGAGTGCCCGCCAGGGGAAAACTGCGGTTAGCTGTTTCGGGCACAGACAGGGCTTTAATGGCAAACCGAGCGATGTCCTGGGTATCCATGTAGGCGATGGGGGCCGCCTCGCCCATCACCCAGATCGGCTGCTTCTCTAAAATAGGGATAGCGTACTGACCAATTAGGCCCTGCAAAAAGCCACAGGGCTGAAGAATGGTGTAGTTTAACCCCGACTCGGCCAAAAATTTCTCGGTGCAGCGCTTGACGTTCATCAGCGGCACGTGGGGGAACTTGTCGGCGTTGAGAATAGAGATAAAAATGAACCGCTGAATGCCCGCATCACGGCAGGCTTTAATTAAATTGACTTTGCCTTGCCAGTCCACCTCCATCACCGACTCCGACGGACGGGCGGTGGAGGCGTCAATCACGGCGTCAATACCCTCAAGGGCGGGGGGCAGGCTTTCAGGCCTGGATAGGTTGCCCCGCACCAGCTCTACCCCCCACTCTCGCAAAAAGGCAGCTCGCTGGGCACTTCTGACCAAACAGCGAACGTCATGCCCCTCATCCAAAGCACGGCGGGCGATTTGCCTGCCAAGGGTGCCAGTAGCGCCAACGACCAATACTTTCATGAGGGAAATGATACAAAAGTTTAACTTCCTCTAAGAATATCAGATGGTTCCACCGGATACACCCCCGAGGCAAAAACTACTCTTCGCCGCCCTGCACTCGCAGCATCAGAAACCCAATGCCTAGGCCCACTAGGGTTAGGGTAAAGATGATCACTGCCGTATTAAAAATTTCGCCGCCCATACGCTCTCCTGCCACAGCACTATAGTAATTAAGCCGGTTGCCCAGCCTGCCAGGACGTTGCTTAACCCCCTAGCCGCCCTCATTTTAGACCAGTTTGGTATCCACCCCTGCGCCTATGTCTATCCTCACTTCTCCCCTGCCGGGAACAGGCTCTCCCCGGCCTCACCTGGCCATTACTCTGGGTGACCCGGCGGGTATTGGGCCAGAGGTGGTGCTGAAGGCGCTGGCGGCGAAGGACTGGGCGGCGATCGCCGACATTACCGTGCTGGGTACGCGATCGCTGCTGCACCAGTCTCTCTCGGCCCTTCAGCAGTCCGCCTATGCCGGGTCGCTCCCCGATCTGGACGCTCTCTCGCTTGTAGATATTTCCCCGCCGCTGCCCCTTGAGCCAGTGACCTTTGGCCAGGCCAGCGCCGCCACCGGGGCTGCCAGCTTTGCCTATGTGCAAGCCGCCATCCGGGGAGCAGTGGGGGGTAAGTATGATGCGATCGTCACCGGGCCGATCGCCAAGTCGGCCTGGAAAGCCGCCGGGCACCACTATCCGGGCCAAACGGAACTGCTGGCCGAAGGGGCACAGGCCAATCGCTTTGGCATGGCCTTTGTGGCCCAGTCGCCCCACACGGGCTGGTGGCTGCGGGCCTTATTGGCTACCACCCACATTCCCCTGCGCCAGGTGCCTGATGTCCTGACGCCGAATCTCCTCACCCAAAAACTCGATCTGCTGATCCACAGCCTCAGGCAAGACTTTGGCCTGGGGCATCCTCGCCTTGCCGTAGCGGGTCTCAACCCCCACAGCGGCGAAGGCGGGCAGCTGGGCCGTGAAGAAGTGGATTGGCTGATTCCCTGGCTAGAGGCTCAGCGCCAGCGCTACCCTCAAATGCAGATCGACGGCCCAATTCCCCCAGACACGCTGTGGGTGCGCCCAGGACAGGCCTGGTTTGGCACCGATCGCCGCGCCACAGAAACCGCCCACGACGCCTACCTGGCCCTGTACCACGACCAGGGCCTAATTCCGGTCAAGCTGATGGCCTTTGATCGGGCGGTGAATACGACCGTGGGCCTGCCCTTCGTGCGCACTTCCCCGGACCACGGTACGGCCTTTGACATCGCGGGGCAGGGGATCGCCGATGCCAGCAGCATGGTGGCGGCGATGGCGGTGGCGGTGGAGATGGTGAGGGCGAGGGGGGTGAGGGGGTGAGGGAGTGGGGGCGTGAGAGCGTGGGGGCGTGGGGCGTGGGGGAAGTGAGGGAGGTGGGGTGTGGGGGTGCGGGGGCGGGGGGGAGGGGGCGCTTATCTGACTCGTTGCAGGGCTATTTTGAGTCTGGTTGGGGGTGCGATAGAGTACTTGGGTTCAAGACGATTCAATCCGCACTATGGCTACCTGCGATGACCTCTACGAACAGCTGCACCGGCTCGATGGTCAGGGCTACGGGGCGTATAAGTCGCTCAGGGGTGAGTACGCCTTTGAGGATTTTGTGCTGCACATTGACCATGTGCAGGGCGACCCGTTTGCGGCCCCGAGTCGGGTGCGGGTGGTGGTGCCCCAGGCGGTGGCGGGGTTTCCTAAGGATCTATGGGCTAGGCCCTGTCGGGCGATCGCCCTGGCTGACTACCTGACTCGTGCGTTCCATGGGGCCACCCAGCGGCAGGAGCGGGGGTCTGGCTCAGGCAAGAGTGGGCAAATCGGCATCGTGCGGCCCAGCCAGGCCGTGCTGGAGCGCAGTGCAGCTAAGGTAACCGCCGCCGCAGTGGAGCTACGCTTTACCGTGGGTCTGCCGGCCTTTGGCAGGCGAATTGCAGGGCGGCAGGGGGCGGTACTGCTGTGCCAGGCCGTTCCCAATCTGGTGAAACGAACGCTGGTCTATGAAGCGCTAGACAGAGGCAAGATTCAGCGCCATGTCGATACGGTGGAGGACGCGGAGGCGCTGCGATCGCAGCTGGCTGACCACAGCCTGGTCGCCTTCGTGGCCGATGGCGCCATCCTGCCCCGGCGCAGCGGTGTCGATGAACGTCCGCTCCAGGATCAGGCCATACCGTTCAAATCTCCCGACGCGCTGCGGGTAACGCTGCGCTGCCCCCACGCGGGCGAGGTGAGCGGCATGGGCATTCCCCAGGGCATTACCCTGATTGTGGGGGGCGGCTACCACGGCAAATCGACCCTGCTGCGGGCGATCGAAGCGGGGGTGTACAACCACGTGCCCGACGACGGACGGCACCAGGTCGTCACAGATCCGGCGGCGGTGAAGGTGCGGGCCGAGGATGGCCGCAGCATTGCCGGAGTGAATATTTCACCGTTTATCGGCAGTCTGCCCCAGGGCAAATCGACCCAGGCTTTCTCGACGCCCAACGCCAGCGGCAGCACCTCCCAGGCGGCGAACATCATTGAGGCGATCGAGGCGGGAGCAACGGCGCTGCTGGTGGATGAAGACACCTCAGCGACCAACTTTATGATTCGCGATCGCCGCATGCAGGCCCTGATCGCCAAAGACCGCGAGCCGATTACCCCCTTTATCGACAAGGTGCGGCAGCTCTACACCGACTACGGCATCTCCACGGTGCTGGTGATGGGGGGCAGCGGCGACTACTTCGACGTGGCCGATACCGTAGTTGCCATGGATGAGTTTGTGCCCCAGGATGTGACCGAGCGGGCGCGGTCAATTGCGGCGCAGTACAAGACAGAGCGCGATCGCGAGGGCGGCCCCCAGTTTGGCAGCCTCACGCCCCGAATTGTTCAGCCCGACAGCATTGACCCCAGCAAAGGTCGCCACAGCGTCAAGCTCAGGGCGCGGGATGTGGACCAGCTCCAGATTGGCACCGAGGCCATTGACCTGTCGGCGGTGGAGCAACTGGTAGAGCCAGGACAGGTGCGGGCGATCGCCGAGGCGATCGTCTATGCCCAGCGCCACTACATGACGGCAACTACACCTCTGGCGGCGGCGATCGCCGCCGTCATGGCCGACCTAGGGCAGCACGGGCTTGACAGCCTGACCGAGTGGCCTATGGGCGATCTGGTTTGGTTCCGGGGCCTGGAGCTAGCGGCGGCCATCAACAGACTGCGCACCCTGCAAATCGGTTAAACCCGTTCCCCAAGGTGCGCCATTACGGCATCCGTGAAAGCCTCAGCACAAGCAGCCCAGGCCTGGGGAGCAGGCTATTTCGCCCACTGCAACTTGGCGCTGGCCGGAGTCTTACGGTTTTCGCTGACCTTATTGAGAATGCGCTCTAGATGGCGACCTGCGCAGGGGTCCGAAAAATGCTCCAGGGCGTAGGCGCGGGCATTTTCCCCCAGCTTCTGGCGCAGGGCATCGTCATTCCAAAGCAGGTCGATGGCTTCGGTCATGCTCTCCAGGGAGTTGGGCTCGACCAGCCAGCCCGTTTCGCCGTGGATGATGTAGTCTTCGGCACCGTAAAAGTTCGTCACAATTAGCGGGCGACCCATAATCATGGCCTCAACCAGGGTGACCTGCCCCGCTGCCGTAACGCCCTCCTTGGGCTGTAGCGGCACGATGTTGAGCCGGGCCTGCTGGCCCAGACGCAGGCACTCGGCCTTGCTGATGCCAAAGGGTAGCTCGACCTGATCGGGGATGGTCATGCCCTCAACGGCCCCTTTGCCGGTGGCCACGACGGTTTTGATGTCGAGCTTTTTAACCGCTTCAAACAGGGTGGGAAAGTCGCGGTGGGCCGAGCCCAGGGAGGTAATAAACGGAATTTGCCGCTCTTCTTCGTACTCGATGGGAATATCGGGCACCTGGTAGGGCACAAACTCAAATCGCTCGGCGGATATACCTAGCCACTCGCTGTAGATGTCGATCTCGCGGCGGGTGTGAACCACAAAATAATCGATATTGCCCAGGGTCGTCTGAGCCAGCTTTCGCCGGGGGCCACCGCTACAGGTCCCCACGTTAAACAGCCAGGACACCACAGGCTTGTTGGAGAACCTGAGCGTTTGCTGGAGACCAACGGCCGACGCCACCTGGGGAAATACGGTAATAATGCCATCAGCATCGGAGTTGAGGGCATCGGCAGCCTGCCTCATGTAGATGAGCCAGTCATTTATAGGCGTAAATTTAGATTTGCGATCGTGCCATTTGGGCAGCGGTTTTTGGCGCGGAATCAGCTGAAATTCGTGGTTGTCGCCCGGGACAAAAGGCTCTAACCAATTGGCGGTATCTATATTTTCAAGATCAAAGAAAGGCGCAGCAATAGCCCATTTCATGGATACGACCCCATTCGCGTGTGGCAGCAGATGAATTAACGGTGTTTAGACTGTGTTCAATATATAGCGCTTGCAGTTGCGGCCTAAGGCTGCCGGGGAGAATACCTAGCCTACTTTTCATTAAGCCTGGCTTAAATTAAGCGTTTGATAAACCTCATGAGGAGGATTCAGGAGGCTTTGGGGCTAGAGTGACTCTGCATCCAGGTTTCTAAGCGCGATCGCGCAATTGTTTCGATTTCTAACAGGGCCGTCGCTATTTCCTCAACAGTAGAATTGCGCAACCGCACGGTAAAGTTTTCCAAAACCGACGCTTTGGTATGCCCGGCTACCGCAAGGATAAACGGAAAACCAAACCTGTTTTTATAGTCCTGGTTGAGCCGCTGAAATAGCTCATACTCCTCCGGGCTGAGGTGGCTAAGACCGGCCCGGCTCTGCTCTGCTACCGACGCTTCAGCCATGGTGACTCGCGCCCCCAAATCGGGGTGAGCCCGAATCAGCGCCAGTTTCTCGTCCTCAGCCATGGTCTGCACGATCGCTACCATGCGCTGGTGCAGATCGGCTACCGATGCAAAGGGGCGCTGGGGCCAGACCTGGGCGGCGATCTGAGGCGTCTCCTCAAAGGCGGGGCCGACGGCGGCGACGAATTCGGCCTCGGTCATGGCGTTGAGCTGGTCTAGGGTGTAGGGCATGGGGGGAGTGGGGGAGTGGGGGGCAGGGGGGCGCGGGGGGCAGGGAAGCAAGGGGGCGGGGGGGCAGAGATTTGATATAAATCGGCGACGTAGGTGAGTTGGTTATTCGCCGTACCAGATGGTTTCAATGGCGGCGGCGGCGGCGGTGGGGTCTTCGGTTGGGCCGAGGCATTGGGTAATGTGGCCGAGTTTGCGGCCGGGTCGAATGCCTTTGGTGTACCAGTAAAGGGTGCTTTGGGGCAGTGCTTTGAGGGCCTCCAGCCTGCGGTGGTGGCTGTCCTCAGGCGCATCTAGCCCTAATAGGTTCACCATTACCGCCTGGGGGCAGGTGAGCGTAGTGGGGCCGAGGGGGCGATCGCTGACCGCCCGCAGCTGCTGCTCAAACTGGGAGGTGGCGCAGGCGTCAAGGCTGTAGTGGCCGGAGTTGTGGGTGCGGGGGGCGATTTCGTTGATCAGCACCTGGTCATTCTGGGTGAGAAAGCATTCGATGCCGACGATGCCGATCAGCTGCAGCTGTTCTGCGAGGGTGCGGGCGATGGCCTCCATCCTGGCGGCGACGGTGGGAGCCACCTGGGCAGGGGCAAAGACCCGGCGGCAGATCTGATCGACCTGCTGGGTTTCTACCGTTGGATACACGGCAACATCGCCCGCGGCCGATCGGGCTACCATGACGGCCAGCTCTTGCTTAAAGGGCACAAACTCCTCTAGCAGCACCGGGGCCTGGTGAAAGGTGTTCCAGGTAGCGCTGAGCTGGGAGGCGTCTCTGACAACGGAGGTGCCGTAGCCGTCATAGCCCAGGCGGCGGGTTTTCATCACCAGCGGAAAACCGATCGCCGCTGCCTTAGCCGCCAGTTCGGCCTCGCTTTCATCGCCCTCTAAAAAGTCGTAGCGGGGGTTGGGCAGGCCAATGCGGCTAAAGAATTCGCGCTGGTGGCGCTTGTCGAGCACCAGGGTGAGCACATCCAGGCCGGGGCGAAAGACTGTGCCCCGCTGGGCCAGGGTTTGCAGCCCTGCGCAGTCGATGAACTCGTTCTCGAAGGTAATCACATCGCACTGGGCCGCCAGAGCGTTGGTGGCCGCCACATCGGCAACGGGGGCAAGAATAGTGGAATGGGCGATCGCAACGGCAGGATCACTCTCGCCAGGGGTTTGCACCACCAGATCCAGGCCCAGCTGCTGCGCCGCTGGCCCCATCATCCAGGCCAGCTGGCCGCCGCCAATCACGCCGATGCGCTGAATTAAGTTTGCCGTTGCCTGCGTCATGGTGCTGCTGTGGTCGCTGCAAAACTCCCATTATTCCATGGCCCCAGGGTGTGGCATCAATGCTGGCTAAAGTCCTGATTCCACCAGCATGGCACGCCCGACCCAAACCACAGGCTAGGGGCTGTAACCGTTGATGCTTGGGCCATCAGCAACTAATTGATGACAGCCCCTAGAGCGACAGCGCGCTGGGCTACCTAACCCTTTCCTGGCGTTCTTTGCAGGAATAAACGGCGGGCCGTGCCAGCGCGCTCACCCCCCCTGGCTCATGCGGCGAATTTTGAGCACGTCGGTCATTTTGCGAATCTGCACGAAGGTCTGATCGAGATGGGCGTGGTCTTTGACGTCCAGGCCCAGGTCGATCTCGGCGGTTTGGCCGGGGAAGGTTTTGACCTGGGCCTTGTGAACGTTGATTTGCAGGTCCGACAGATGCGACAGAATATCTTTGAGCACCCCCACGCGATCGATCACCTCGATCCGCACCTCCACCGGATAGGTTTGGCGCGTGTCGTTGTGCTCCCCGCAGTTCCAGCTGACGGGAATGATGCGATCGCCCGGAATATCCGCCAAATTGGGGCAGCCCTGGCGGTGAATGGCAATCCCTCGGCTGCCCAAAGATACGCTGCCCATGATCGGCTCGCCGGGCAAGGGGTTACAGCAGCCCGCAATGTGGTGCACCAGCCCCTCGATGCCCAAAATCGGGTCTTTGGAGGGGGCGGGTCGATGGCGGTGGGGGCTGGTGACGGCCCCGGCCAGAAACTGGTCAGAATCTTGCAGCGACGACTCGGGCGACAGCACCTCCAATGGCTGCTTGGTCTTGATCGCCTCCCGCAGACGATTTACAAACAGGTTGAGGGTGGTCTCGCCGTAGCCCAGCCCCGCCAGCAGGTCATCGACGGACTGGTAGTTGCAGCGCTCGGCGGCCATTTGGGCCGGTTCCGACTTGAGCAGGGCATCAAAGCCGCTGCGGCCCAGCTCTTTTTCGAGCATATCCCGGCCTCGGGCGATGTTTTCGTCGCGGTGCGATCGCTTATACCACTGGCGTATGCGGTTGCGGGCGCTGGGGGTAACCACAAAGTTGAGCCAGTCGAGGCTGGGGTGGCTGTTCTTTTGGGTGATGATTTCGACAATATCGCCGTTCTCCAGCGGCGTATCGAGGGTGACGATGCGGCCGTTTACCCTGGCCCCGGCGCAGTGGTTGCCCACCTCGGTATGGATGCGGTAGGCAAAGTCCACCGAGGTTGCCCCCCGGCTGAGGGGCACCACATCGCCATCGGGGGTGAAGACGTAAACGTCTTCGTCAAACAGGTTGCCCTTGACGTTTTCGAGGAAGTCCTGGGCGTCTTTGAGGTCGTTTTGCCACTCCAGCAGCTGCCTGAGCCAGGTGAACTTTTCGTCGTCGGCGTTGATGCGGGTGTTGACCGACGAGCCAGTTTCTTTGTACTTCCAGTGGGCGGCGATGCCGTACTCGGCCACGTGGTGCATTTCCAGGGTGCGAATCTGCACCTCAATCGGCTTGCCCTTGGGGCCGATCACCACCGTGTGTAGCGACTGGTAGCGGTTGGGCTTGGGCAGGCCAATGTAGTCTTTGAAGCGGCCCGGCACCGGGCGAAAGGCATCGTGAACGATGGCCAGGGCGCGATAGCAATCTTCGTTGGTGCCGACGATCAGGCGGATGGCGGCAATGTCGTAGATTTCGCTGAAATCTTTTTGCTGCCGCTCCATTTTGCGGTAAATGCCGTACAGGTGTTTGGGCCGGCTGTTGACATCGACCACCTGAATTTCGGACTGGTGCATGCGCTGGCGCAGGGTTTCGGCCACCTGAATCAGCCGCGCTTCGCGATCGGCCCGCTTTTCGGTAATGTGCTTCTGCATCTGCCGGTAGGCATCGGGCTCTAGATACTTAAAGGAGAGATCTTCGAGTTCCCATTTGAATCGCCCGATCCCCAAACGGTTGGCCAGGGGCGCAAAGATCTCCATGGTTTCGCGGGCGATGCGGCGGCGTTTTTCGTCGCTGAGGTGCTGGAGGGTGCGCATGTTGTGGAGGCGATCGGCCAGCTTCACCACAATCACCCGAATATCCTGGGCCATGGCCAGAAACATGCGGCGAAAGTTTTCGGCCTGGCGCTCGGTTTTGCTTTCAAAGTTAAACTTTGAGAGTTTGGTCACCCCCTCGACCAGCTGCCGCACTTCGCTGCCAAAGTGATCCTCAATTTCCTCTGGGGTAACGTCGGTGTCTTCGACGATGTCGTGGAGAAAGCCCGAGGCAATCATGGCGCTGTCGCCGCCGAGGTCGCGCAGCAGACCGGCCACTGCGATCGGGTGGCAGATGTAGGGTTCGCCCGAGGCGCGGTACTGCCCTTTGTGCAGAGTGTAGGCAAACTCAAAGGCCTGGCACACCAGCACATTGTTAGACTTGTCTTCGGGGTCGTGGGCAAGGTCATCCTGGCTGTCGTCGTGGTGGGCTAGCACGCAGGTTTTGAGCCAGCCGGGCAGGGTGCAATCGTCGGGTAGGGGGGGATGAACCGTTGCAGTCATAGGATGCCAGCGACCTCTCAGAAACGGATAAGCTAAAACAGTGCCAGGACCAATGGCAAATCGTTGAACAGGGTATTTAGGTCTGTAACGAAAATCAAAGAGGGCAACCGTTAATTAGGCGATTGACCATCTGAGAAAGCGAAAATACCCGTCAGACGCATAAATTAAATTAAAGGCAAAAACTCCGGCAAAACTCGTACAGACGTTCTGCCAAAGAACGCGATGCAACTGCCCGAGAGCAGCCCGTTGGGATAGAGATAACCTACACCATAACCCTGAGGAAATCGCCTCTTCTGGCCACGGCGCAATAAATGCTAATGGCCAGCTTTCGGCTGATGGAGTGTTGTGTATTAACCTTAACATTTGTCCCCCCAGGGGGGAACTGGCAATTTGTCTCCGGCGACGGTAAAACGCGGCCAAGAGTCTTCACTCACTGCCCTAAAGGGCATATACCTATGATAAATGCCCTGTCAAATTTGCGATCGCAGCTGCAATCTCTGGAGACCCTGGCGCGGTCGGCCAACCCCGACGGCGGGCAGATCCAGGCGCAGTTTTTGCTGGCTCAGCAGCATTTTCAGCACCAGATTTTGCCCCTGGGGGACGCGATCGTCAGCGCCCAGCCGATCATTACAGAGATGAACCGCACCCTGCGGCTGCTGGCCATGGATGTGGCCTTTTTGCAGGCGGCCCGTCAGTCGACGACCACCCAGCAGCGCCAGCGCCAGCTGATCGAAAAGCTCGCTCAGCTGGCGGGCTTTTGTAATGCCCTGGAGCAGGCGATCGCCGAGGCGACATAGCGCTCCAGTGGTTTAATAGTAGGGGTTTATTGGGTTTGAGAAAGAACGCGGTGGAGAGTAGGTGCTTTGTATCAGTGTCCTAAGGAAGGCGACATTGACCTTCAAGACAGTCAGCTGGCGCCGGGTCTATCGGTCAAAGCGTGCTCCAGCTGCGGCGGAGCCTGGATTCCGCCAGAGCATTATGCTGACTGGCAGCGATCGCAAATTGACCCCGACCGGCCCATCAGCGTCGCGGTGCTGCCCCTGTCGCTGAGCACGCCCTTTCAGCCCGCCCCCCTGGACAACCGGGCGGCCCTCTGCCCCGAATGCCGCAGCTACCTGGTGCGGGGGCGGATTACCCTCAAGTCGGGAGTGTTCTACGTAGAGCGCTGCCCCAGCTGCAACGGCATCTGGTGCGACGCCGGAGAGTGGGAACTGCTGGGGCAGCTCGATTTGCAGGCCCACATCGACTACATTTTTTCTGCCGATTGGCAGGGGCAGGTGCGCGAGCTAGAGCACGGCGAGCGGGAGAAGCAGGCCACCATTGACAAGCTGGGGGAAGACATTGCCCAGCGGGTGTTTGAGCTGGCCGATCTGCTGGAGCAGCACCCCAACGGGGATTTTGGGGTGGCGTATTTGATGCGGCGGGTGGATCAGTGAGTAGAGGGGTGGAGGGGAGCGTGGGGGCGTGGGAGCGTAGGGCGTGGGGCGTGGGGCGTGGGGGTGTGAGATCGATCAGACTCATTGGCTCAGGTTTTTGATCTCTTATTTAGTCTGTACTGTTAATCTCTACTGGGCCTGCATTTCTCGCGCTGATTCACTATTTACTCCCCACCCATTCACCCCCTACCCATCCACCCCTTGTCCCCATGACAGACGCTCTCTTTGCCCTTGAAAGCTTCTCGGTGACCTACCCCGGCCAGGCCGATCGCGCGGTCGATCGCGTGTCTCTGTCCCTATCGCCGGGGGAAAAGCTGGGCCTGGTGGGCGAGAGCGGCTGCGGCAAGAGCACCCTGGGCCGGGCGGCGCTGCGGCTGTTGCCCAACGCAACCGAGCTGCAGGGGCGAGTGTGGTTTAACGGCGAGTCGGTGCTCGACTTTACCCCCCAGCGGCTGCGGCAGTTTCGGGGCGAGGCGATCGCCCTGGTTTTTCAGGACCCGATGACCCGGCTCAACCCGCTGATGACCATTGGCAACCACTGCATCGAGACCCTGCGCGCCCATCGCCGGGAGGTTTCCCAGGCGGCGGCCAGGGAGCGGGCGATCGCGGTGCTGGAGGCGGTCAACATTCCCGCCAGCCGGTTTGACCAGTATCCCCACGAGTTTAGCGGCGGCATGCGCCAGCGGGTGGCGATCGCCCTGGCGATGATTTTAGAACCCCAGCTGATCGTGGCCGACGAGCCCACCACCAGTCTGGATGTGACGGTGTCGGCCCAAATTCTCGACGAGCTGACGCGGCTGTGCGACGAGCTGGGCACCACCCTGGTGCTAATCTCCCACGACCTGTCGCTGGTGGCCGAGTACTGCGATCGCGTCGCCGTCATGTATGAGGGTCGGGTGGTGGAAGAGGGCGGCGCGGCGGCGGTGCTGCACGATCCCCAGGACGACTACACGCGATCGCTGGTCGAATCGGCCCGGCAAATGCAGCAGGCGGAGGGCCTGCTCTACACCGCCACCGCCGCCGACCCCGTGCTGCGGCTGACGGATGTCAAACAGCACTACACCCTGGAGAGCAGCCCCCTCGCCCGCCTTTTCGGTGGCCAGGAGGCCAAGGTGATCAAGGCCGTGGACGGCGTTTCGCTGGAGATTTACCCCGGCGAGGTAGTGGGGCTGGTGGGCGAGTCGGGCTGCGGCAAGAGCACTCTATCGCGCACCATTTTGCAATTGGTAAAACCCACCGCAGGCCAGGTTGAGTTTGACGGCACTGAACTGACCGCCCTGTCGCGGCAGGCCATGCGGCAGCAGCGGCGGCAGCTGCAAATGGTGTTTCAAGATCCTCTGGCCTGCCTCAACCCGATGATGACCGTGGGCAAAAGCATTGCCGATCCGCTGCTGATCCACGGGCTGGCTACGGTCGCCGAGGCCGAGCGGCAGGCCCACGACATGCTCGCCCGCGTCAGCCTAATTCCCACCAAAGACTATTTCCATCGCTTTCCTCGGGATCTGTCGGGGGGGCAGCAGCAGCGGGTGGCGATTGCCCGCGCCCTGATCACCAAGCCCAGGCTGGTAATCTGCGACGAGCCGGTCAGCATGCTCGACGCCACGGTGCAGACCCAGGTGCTCGACCTGATGATCGCCCTCAAGCAGGAGTTTGACCTCACCTACCTGTTTATCACCCACGACCTGTGGGTGGCGCGGTTTATGTGCGATCGCATTGCCGTCATGCAGCAGGGCAAAATTGTCGAGCTGGCCCCCACCAAGACGCTGTTTGACTCTCCCCAGCACCCCTATACCCAAACTCTGCTCCAGGCGGTGCCGGTGTTGGCGACGGGCGCCTAGGCAGCGGCAAAGCGCCCCAGCACATGTCGCTGGCCCGGCAGGGCTGGGCGCAGGCGGGCCGCGCGATCCCCAGTTCTGGCGAACCTACATTTCGTGAACTTGGGGGGGTAGCGTCTGGAAAGGTCAGCTACGCTCTTGAAATCTCCCATTGACGGATTTTCTAGGGCATCTATGAAACAGCTTCCGTTTATTATTCAAAAATTTGTCTTCCGGCAGGAGAGCCAGGCGGCCCTGGTGGATATAGACGACACCAGCGGCGTTGAGGGCAAAATTCCCGGCTATTTTGTCATGAGTAGCGCCCCGCCCAACATTGAAGAGGCCCAGGAAGCCAGCGAAACGATTCAAAGGCAGGCGACGCTGGGGGTAGATGCGATCGCCGCCCATCTCCACCGCATGATGACGACCTCTGCCGACGGTACCGCCGAGCTAGTGATTACGGTACATGGCTACAACACCAGCCTCGACGGGGTAGAAGCCTGGTACAAAAATATTTTCAAATACGTTAACCACCACGACCCAACCATTGCGACCCGCCCAAACCGGCTGTTTGTTGGCTATCGCTGGCCCTCCGAAAACGTCGCCCTGACCAGCCCCAAGCATATCTGGGAGGCGCTGAAGGCGCTACCGCCCCTGCCCCGCGACATGATCACCACTGGCGCCCTGGGCGCTCTGGTGCTGCTGTGGTTGGAGCTATCCACCTTTGACGAATCCGTTTGGGGCTTTTTACTCGGCCTGCTGCTGACGCTGCTGTTTGTGCTGGGCACGCTCATGCTGGCGCTGGTGGTGCTGCGGCTGGTGGTGTACTTTCGCGACAACTACCGGGCCGACAACTTTGGGGTGCTAGACCTGGTGGAGCTGCTGCGCCAGATTGACCAGGCCATTGTTCAGCGCACGGCGGTGGAGATGTTTCCCAATACCGCCAGCGAAGAGCAGCACCGCCAGGCGATGGCCCAGGCGAGGGCCTACTGGGGGCGGCGATCGCAGAACAAGGTCAAGCTCAGCTTCATTGGCCACAGCATGGGCGCGTTTGTAGTCACCAACGTCATCCGCATTCTGTCGGACGTGTTTGACACCGCATCGGTCGAAAAACGGCCCGACAGCTACGTGGGCGACGTGTTTAGCCTGGGGCGGCTAATTTTGGCCTCCCCGGACATTCCGGTCCTCACCATTGTGTCGAGCCGGGCCAATTTTTTAGCCTCGTCGCTGCGGCGGTTTTCGGAGTCTTACCTGTTTAGCAGCGAGGGCGACATCGCCCTGCGCACGGCCTCAACGACGGCCAACTACATCGCCTTTCCCAGCCGCACCCAGGCGCGGGGCTACCGCCTCGGCAATGT
Organism: Nodosilinea nodulosa PCC 7104; assembly: GCF_000309385.1. Lineage (GTDB taxonomy): Bacteria > Cyanobacteriota > Cyanobacteriia > Phormidesmidales > Phormidesmidaceae > Nodosilinea > Nodosilinea nodulosa. The sequence continues at coordinate 4,872,545 of NZ_JH976537.1, read as the reverse complement.
GGCGCTGCAGAACAAACTGGGGGGAATTGACGACTACGGGCTGATCAACCTGAGGACCCTGGACAAGGATTTTTCAGCCTCTTTACCCATTGGGGAGGCCATTGCCCAGGCGCAGGCCAACGTGATGGAAAGCCTGTTTCTAACCTATCAGCGGTTTCAGAAGCGGGGCGTTGTGACCATGGCCGATCTGTTTAAGGTGCAGACGGCCCGGAGCGCCAACCGCGCCACCGTGGCCGACTTTTTTACCTATTTCGACTGCACCGACTATTTTGATATCAAGTACGACCCCAGCAACAACACCTGTTCGGCCAAGCCCACGGGCCTTTTGACCCGCGCCCTGGGCCACGCCACCCTAAAACCCTGGGACTACTTCCTGCTGACCCTCGACTACGCCCGGGGCAAGCGCGACGTGCACGGCGGCTACTTTGAGGGCAAGTTTAGCCAGGAGCTGCTGTACCGGCTGGCATTTCTGGGCTTTGACGACTACTTAAAGACCTTTAACGCGGACCCCCAGGTGGCCCTGAGCCAGTTTCACCTGGCCTGCCAGAGCCTGCAAATTCAGGGCTATCTGTCGCCTGTGTGCTACCGGGCGACGATCCAGGGGGGCAGTCTGGAGGGCACCAAGGCTGACCTGCTGGAGGCGATTGAAACTGAGGACTAGTAAGCTAGGGCGGGCGTTGAGGCGCTTTTCTTGAAAGCTAAGGGGGTAGGGGAGCGGGGGAGCGGGGGAGCGGGGGGAGCAAAGCGATCCAAGAGGGTGGGTGTATTTTGGCCTTCGGGGATTTGTCCTGCTGGACGGAAATCAGGCCACCGCTCCAACTCCCCTGGCTCCCTAGCCTCACTGCTCCCTGGCGATCGCCATAGTCCGGAAACCCATGCCGAAGTCTACTACTCTGCCGACCAGACTGGTTGCATGCCCTGGCCCCAAAAGCCGTCGTACTTGGTGACGGTGATATCGCCCAGCACCCTGGTTTGGCAGGCCAGGCGCAGGTTGCGCGCGGGGTCGTGGGGCGGCAGCGATCGGCGCGTTTTGTCTTTCCAATTAGCGGCTGAAATCTCCCCTTCAATCTCTACCGCGCAGGTGCCGCAGGTGCCAATGCCTCGGCAGTTGATCAGCGCGGCCTGGCCGTTGTAGAGATCGACGCCGTGGGCCAGCAGGACCCGCCGCAGGTTGGCCCCGGCCTCGCACTGAATGGTCTTTCCCTGGGCGGTGACGGTGGGCATGGCATTTCCTGGCAGGCGAAGAATATCTACGTTTTATAACGCGATCGCCCCTCCCCCCTCAAGCTAGGCCGACCCAGGGCTTACCCTAAGAAGTTGGGATTACTTGGGACAATTGAGGCACCAGGGACGATGACTGAGCGCGATGGGCAACGCAAGACCCCTGAGGGGCAACGCAAGACCATTTTCATTTACGACACCACCCTGCGCGATGGAGCGCAGCGGGAGGGGCTGGCCCTGTCGATCGAAGACAAGCTGCGGATTGCGCGGCGGCTCGATGCCCTGGGCGTGCCCTTCATCGAAGGCGGCTGGCCGGGGGCCAACCCCAAAGATGTGCAGTTCTTCTGGCAGCTCAAAGAAACCCCCCTCACCCAGGCCAGCATTACCGCCTTTTGCTCGACCCGTCGCCCTGGACAAGTTGCCGCCGAAGAACCGATGCTCCAGCCGGTGCTGGCGGCGGGCACCGAGTGGATCACGCTGTTCGGCAAATCCTGGGATTTGCACGTTACCACCGGCCTGCAAACCACCCTGGCCGAAAACCTGGCCATGATCGACGACACCATTCGCTACTTTCGCAGCCAGGGCCGCCGGGTAATCTACGACGCCGAGCACTGGTTTGACGGGTATTTGGCGAACCCTGACTATGCCCTAGAAACCCTGGGGGCGGCGGTAGAGGCCGGGGCCGAGTGGCTGGTGCTGTGCGACACCAACGGCGGCACCCTGCCCCAGGATGTGGGCAAGATTGTCGCTGCCGTCAATACCTGGCTGCAAAACCTCCCCGCTCCCCGACCCCAGCTCGGCATTCACACCCACAACGACAGCGGCACGGCGGTGGCCAACGCCATGGCGGCGGTGGAGTCTGGGGCCACCATGGTGCAGGGCACCATCAACGGCTACGGCGAGCGCTGCGGCAACGCCAACCTCTGCACCCTAATTCCAAATTTGCAGCTCAAGCTGGGCTACCCCTGCATTGCCCCTGCCGGGCTCGAAACCCTGGCCGAAACCAGCCGCTTTATCAGCGAAGTGGTGAACCTGGCCCCCGACGACCACGCCCCCTACGTGGGCCGCTCGGCCTTTGCCCACAAGGGCGGCATTCACGTCAGCGCCGTGGAGCGCGAGCCCAAAACCTACGAGCACATCGACCCGGCCAGCGTGGGCAACAGCCGCCGCATTGTGGTGTCTGACCAGGCGGGGCTGAGCAATGTGCTGGCCAAGGCCCGCAGCTTTGGCATCCATCTCGATCGCCACAACCCGGCCTCGCGCCAGCTGCTCACCCGGATCAAAACCCTGGAGCACGAGGGCTACCAGTTCGAGGCCGCCGAGGCCAGCTTTGAGCTGCTGATGCGCGAAGCCCTGGGCGATCGCCCCCGCTTTTTCGACCTCAAGGGTTTCTACATTAACTGCCAGCACCAGGGCAACGGCGCTGACCACAGCAGCCAGTCGCTGTCCACCATCAAGGTGATGGTAAAGGAAGAAGAAATTCTGGCTGCCGCCGAGGGCAATGGGCCAGTGGCAGCCCTGGATACGGCCCTGCGCAAGGCGCTGCTGACGTTCTATCCGGCGATCGCAAACTTCCACCTCTCCGACTACAAGGTGCGCATTATCGACAGCGGCGCGGGCACGGCGGCCAAAACCCGCGTTTTAGTCGAGTCGAGCAACGGCACCCAGCGCTGGACCACCCTGGGGGTTTCCACCAACATTATCGAAGCCTCGTACCAGGCGGTGACCGAGGGGCTGGAGTACGGGCTGATGATCGAGACCGACTACCCCCAGTGCGCGATCGCTGCCAACACCGACGAATTAGCGGCGGCGGCCCTGCAAAAAACCCGCGCCACCGCGCTGGCCAAGCTAAAGCAAGAGCTGGGCTTCGACTGAGTTGAGCGCAAACTCTGCTCGGCGGCCTAGCTGAATTGAGGCGTAGGGTGCGTTTCGGCCAGGGCAAAGATTTTGCGCGATCGCAGAGTAAGCCTGGGCCGGGAACACACCCTGCGCCAAATCGAGCTGTTGGCAAACGCTGCTCACGTACAGTCCCAAAGAATCGGGATGCCTGGCGCAAAGGGGCAATGGTGAGCAATGCCCACCCTAAGGGCAAAAGGTCTGCCCATAAAAAGGCCCATAGGAGAACTACGGGCCAGACATCAGGGGGAAATCTACGGTCAAGAACGCTGGCACCTAGGCGCTGCGACGGCGGGGGCGCTTGTACTCAGACTTTTTCTTGTAGCCGACGGCCTGGGCGGCGTTGCTGTCGGGGCCAAACTGAGCCCGCACGGCTTCTTTCATGCCCAAAATGGAGTTGTGAAACTCCCACTCGGCCTGGCGGGCGGCATCGGCGGCGGCTTTGACCATGGCTTGCAGCTCGGTTTCTTTTTGCTGCATGGCTAGCATGGTGTTGAAACTGGTCTTGAGGGCTGCGGGCGACGCATCGGTGCGAACGGGGATATAGCCTTCGACGGTGCCGAGGCCGTTGAGGGAGTCGATATCGTTGCTGATAGTTTTGACGGGCAAGCGACGGGCGATGTTGACAACGGGCATGGTGGATACACCTGTGGTAATGGGTTTATAGCGAGCAGAGCCAAACCGCCTGCCTGAATGGTTCTCAGGAGGGATAGCGGGCGTTGGGGATAGTGACGAAGGTTAGGTCAGGCGGCGCGAGACGACGGTTGGGGCGAGGCGTTGTCTCGTCTATTGCCAAGATTGCCCGGTGCAAGAAGCCGATCGCGGCCTCGATTTGAAAGATTGTGACCAAACACTAGCAGTTTTGATGAAGCCTGGATGAATGTTGTAGCGGGTCGCAGCGAGGTTTGGCCCAACAGTGGCGATGCAGCGGGGGAATGATTGATTTGCTGCCATGACAGAAGCATTGTGCATTGAGCAGGTAAGGGTGCAGCGGGTAACTATTCGAAGTTGCTCTATGACAGAAGCATTGTGTATTGACTACTTAAAAGGTTGCGCGATCGCAGCAGCATTGTCGCGCCACAACTTAAGATGTTGCGGCCTGACAATAAGAAGTTGCGCGATCGCATTAAAGAGTTGCGGCCTAACAATCGAATGTTGCGCCGCTGCACTAAAGCATTGCGGCCTCACACTAAAGGATGTAGCTCTGACAATAAAGCGGTGGAGTGCTGCAATAGGCGATCGCGCCAGAGCAGAGGGAGGTGTTGAGCTTGCTGAGGCGCAATGATTTAAGACCGGGCCTTGAGGCGTGATCGTCTTCTTAAACGAGCAGCCAGCTAAAATTGGGCACAAGCCCCTTCAAGTTTCTTGCCATGATCCAACAAGCCCCCGGCAATCAGCCTGACTGGTGGGAACCGGTACAAAAGTTTCTAGACAACAAGCTGGTGGGCTGGGGACTCCCTGGCATTTTTGTGGCCATTGCTGCCGACCACGCTAGAGAATCTCGTTGGCCCGAGTTTAGGCTCTTTCTGGGCATTGCATTTGGGGTTTGGCTATTGGTCAAGATCGGTAGCAAGGTGCTGCCCTACTTTGACCAATTTTTGGACTGGGTCTTGGCTAGCTGGGTGCCCCGTCTCTGGTGGAGTGTGACGGATCGGTTCAAAAGGCGCTACTACACCAGCCTTATCGACCATTACCGCGACTATCGCACCAAGGGGCTAAAGACACAGGGCGACTTTGTTTTAGATCTCGATAAGGTTTTTGTCTCGTTGCAGGTGGCACCTGAAAGCCTGAATCAAGTTTCAGCCGGGATGCTGTTGCCAAGAAGTAATGTCAACCGTCTAGACATCTGGGATTTCTTAGCTCAAGCAGGTAAAGACCGTACCGATTGCCGGCTGGCGATTCTTGGCCCACCGGGATCAGGCAAAACTACCTTACTGGAATACCTGACTCTCACCTATGCTCACAATCGCCAGCGTCAGCAGCACCGACAGGCTCCAGCCCTGATTCCGGTGCTGATCTATCTCAGGGATGTGCGAGACAAGATTACCAGTGACCAGCCTCCTACACTGGCCGAACTTATTCACCAGCAGCCCCTGGTTAAAGAGCTTCAGCCCAGATCGTCTTGGTTTGCTAGCAAGCTCAAACAAGGGCGATGCCTGGTCATGCTGGATGGGCTAGATGAAGTAGCAGACGAGGCCCAACGTCAGCAGGTTAGCCGCTGGGTCGATCGCCAGATGCAGACCTATCCGACGCCCTTTATTGTTACATCACGCCCTTTTGGCTACCGCAGCGCCCCAGTGGAGCGGATCAGAGCCATGGTAGAGGTGCAACCTTTTACCTTTGCCGATGTCAAACAGTTTGTGCAGAGCTGGTATCGGCAGCACGAGATCAAAAGCCGATTGGGCCGCAATACCCCAGCCGTGCAGGCCGAGGCCAACCAAAAAGCGAATGATTTGATTGGTCGCATCAGCCACAATGCCCCACTGTCAGCGATGGCCGTGAACCCGCTGCTGTTAACTATGATTGCCACCGTACATCGGTTTCGGGGAGCCTTGCCCGGCAGTCGGCTAGAGCTATATGCCGAGATTTGCGATGTGCTGCTGGGGCGCAGGGCTGATGCCAAAGGGTTGACCGCCACCTTAACCGTGAACCAGCAGAAGTCGGTATTGCAAACCCTGGCGCTGGGACTCATGGAGCAAAAAACCCGTGAGTTTAAGCTGCCCCTGGCAACTCAGCTCATTCAAGCAAAGCTGGCGGCGGTGGCCGGGCAAGATGCCGATGGAGCCGCATTTATCAAACAGGCGGAAGATCTGAGCGGTCTGCTAGTCGAACGCGAGCGTGGACAGTATGAATTTGCCCACAAGAGTTTGCAAGAATATCTGGCCGCAGCCGAAATTAAAGACACCCACCGTAGCCATTTGCTCGTCGCTAATTTTGAAGACGCCTGGTGGGATGAAACCATTCGGCTGTACGCCGCCCAGAGTAATGCCACAGAGCTGATTGAAGCGGCCCTAACTCGTGAATCGCTCTCGGCTCTGGCCCTGGCCTACGACTGTGTTGAAGAAGGTGCTGAAGTCGATCCTGATGTACGGCAGGCCTTGCTGAATGCTTTGGAGGCAGGACTAACATCGACTAACCCAGGACAGTTTAATTTGGCCGTTGATGTGAAGCTAACTCGCCGTTTGCGGCGGTTCGTTCGGGTTGACGATGCCCTTCAAATTGACAACAGTTACGTGACCTGGGCAGAGTATCAGCGCTTTCTAGAGCATTCCGAGGTAAAAGCACTTTTATCAACAAAAGTATCTCTGCCCGTGACTTATAGGAAGGTTCCACCGGGTCAAGCCAGTCAACCGGCTAGGGGCATCAGCCGAGAAGAGGCGTATCACTTTTGTGCCTGGCTAGGCACGTATCTACCCTCGGCTACGATTGGCGAAACGACCGCTTGCTATCGCTTGCCCACAGACCAAGAACTGAGACAGCACCCTATCGAAGCTGACCAGCACCTGGCGGAGAGCGGCATTCGGCTGGTGCGATTTTGGGTGCCGACTCGATACGCTCAATTGGCTACTTATCTGGCAGCGCACCAGTGGCGCAAAGCAGATGAAGAAACCCTGCAAGTGATGTTGCAGGTGGCCAGTCGAGAAAGCCAGGGCTATCTCAACGTTGATGACATTCGTAACTTTCCCTGTGATGACTTGCTAGCCATCGACGACCTCTGGGTGCAGTTTAGCCAGAGCCAGTTTGGCTTCAGCGTTCAGAAACAAATTTGGATTGAGGTAGGTGGACGCTTAGAGAGTGACCACCGTTCATGGGTCAGCAGCGTAACAGAAAGAACACCTACTCTCATACGCCGTATTTTGCTGCGGTGTGGTGTTAGGCTGAAAGGAGACGATTTAGATACGTTTATCCTTTTTGCAGAACGAGTAGGCTGGAGACAGGTAAGTTTTTCCTATGATCGCTTAACTTTTGATACTTCGGCACCAAAAGGCCACCTCCCTGGTCCAAGGTGGGCCGTTGGTTTGATTTCGAGGTTGGGTGGACTGTTGTGTGTGGGATTCTTCTCTCGCATCGCGCATTGTAAACTGTAGCAGATAAGCGCTTCAGCCCGATACAAAAGATTTATTTCAGACCGCCTCCACACGGAAAATGAGGTGTTTGGGAGATCCGTTACCTGGCACCGAAAGTCAGGTTGTATCCGTGAATCGCGCAGCGGCAATGTCAGGGGTGAGACAGTTCGCCAGCACAAATTTCTTCGCTACCTACCGGCACTATCTCATCTAGCGATAAAGTCCAGCTCTCCCACAGGCTTTTTTGCCCAGGGCTAACCTTTTTCGCCTTCATCTTCTGCCGTAGTCGCGCCAGTTTTTGGCTACCCCAGTGGCTTTTGCGCTCGGGTTTGGGTTTCGGCCTGTATTTTTTGCAAAACTTGCGATAGGCTGCTGCACATATTTCCAGCGTTGTGCCCAAGGCTAAAAAGGCTGGATGCCACTGAGTGATACCATCCTCGGTAAGCCGATCATAACTACCGTAATTGCTGAAATCGTAAAAGAATCCCTGCTGCATGTTTGCAGCCTTCGGGTTGGCATGGATATAGCGCAGAGTATTCAGGGCTCGCCGTTTATCCGTAATCGCAAAGCCGGTGCTGTGATAACGCTTCTCCCAAAAGTGACCAGTGCGATTCAACAAGCGGTTAAAGCACATGGCTGTGTACCAATTCAGCCAGTGCATGATGAGTGGCAAATCTTCCGGCTGTTGAGGCTCTAGCAGGTAATGCACATGGTTGCTCATAATGCACAGGGCATAGAGCTTAAAGCCAAACTTGTCTCGACATCGCTTAATGGCCCCCAGCAAAACCTGTTTGCATTCAAACCGGGTCAGGCGAAAGTCGCGGTTATTGCACCGGGTGGTGATGTGGTAGCAAAAGCCAGATTTGAGATCGCGAGATTGGCGTGGCATCAAAACACCCGTAGTATAGCAGTCCTATTTGGTTCATGAAAAGGATCCGTATCGATGCATTTTTGGGAAATTAAACACCTCTAGCCTAAAAAACTGCTCGAAGAGGGCTTTGAGCGCCGAGAAGCAGGGACGCAGCCCTGACATCCGTCTTAGCCACGTTTTAGCCTGTAGCCAAGCATCTTCGATGGGATTTTGACTCGGGTCGTTGGGTGCGAATCGAACACAATGGATTTTCCAGGCTTTGGGCTCTAATCCAGCATTGATTTGGCCTAGAAAGTCTTGGAGTTCTTGGGAGCGATGGTAACTTGCCCCATCCCAGAGCAAGAGTAACCGTTGCTCTGGCCATTGCGTTTGCAAAAATTTGAGATACGCCATGGTGTTGGTCGTATTCCCTTTCTCGTGCCCTTGAACAATCAGGCGCTTGCTGAGCAAATCTAAGGCTCCATAATACGTTTGACGCTCTCGTTCGTTCACAATAGGCACCTCAACCCGTTCCCCCGTTCGTCCCCACACGTAGCCTTGAAGGTCACCACTCATGAGATGACATTCATCGACAAAGAGCACTCTCAACTGCCCGGCTTCGATCTCGTCTCGGTAACGTGCCAATAGCCGCTGGATCTCGGCTTTTTTGCGGCCACCGCCTTAGCGTCCGCCTTTGGATTCACTTTACTGGTCTTTTTCCAACTCAAACCCGCCGCTTCAAACAAGTCGTAGTAGCTTTGCTTAGACTCGTACACCACGTCGTAGGTCTCGGCCAGATGATACTCCAGCTCACTCAGTTCCCAGATCGCTTTAGCCTGTAACCACTGCAATACGGCCTCTCGCTCTAGCGGGGTCAAATAACTCCTGCGACCTTTATGCTGAGGGCGGAACCCGGCTAAGCCGTCCCGCTCATAGGCTTGTTTCCATTTGCTCAGGGCTCCCAGCGATACATCGAGAATCGCGGTGATGGCCTCATAGCCATAGTCCTGATAGATCAGTTTGACGGCCAATGCTTTCTTCACTTGGCGACCATCACGTTCAGCACTGATAAAGGCCTTGAGTTCTTCAATGGCAATGGTTTTGCTGAGCTTAGTCTGGGGGGTGGGCATGACCATCACACCTCGCATCAGAATTCTGGATCCTCAGTAATTATACTGATATATTTCACGAATCATTCCGGATTGCTATAGTTGTTCCAACCGTAGGGTGCATTCGCGGCTGAAACCTTATTCTGCAAAAGCTAGATCTCCCCTAGACCGCAATGCACCACTCACCATTAAGAGTTTCGATCGCATCATCTTTAACCCCAAAATCATGGCAGGGCAAACCTGCATTCGCGGCATGCGAGTGCCTGTCTCCTTAGTTCTAAACCTGGTCGCCAATGGCCAAACACCAGAGACAATCATCGAAGACTACCCCTATCTAGAGCCTGAAGATATTCAGCGATCGCTTCAGTACACTGGACAGAGATCCCCCCACCCTGGCTAAACACTATCGCCGTATTCGCTCCGCAGTTCGCATCAGAGGGTATTGGTTGGTGATACAGGAGATACCCATAAAGCCACCTTACGAGTCCTCAGCTATGCTTAAACAAGCAGCTTTTTGTGGCGGCATATTTTAACAATCTAGAACTATGCAACTTTCCATTCCTGAATCCATCATTCAATCCATTCGGCTACCGGAGAGCCGTATGGAAGCCGAATTGCTGAAAGAACTAGCCCTCGCCCTCTACGCCCAAGAGCTACTATCCTTTGGCAAAGCCCGCGAACTAGCCAACCTAGACCACTGGCAATTTAGCCAGCTTTTAGGAGAGCGCCAGATCCCTCGGCACTATTCTGAAACCGAACTCGCAGAAGATATAGAATATGCCCGTCGTCAGTAACACCTCACCGTTGCTCAACCTGGCGATCATTGACCATCTGTTTCTGCTACCCCAGCAGTTTGGGCAAATTCTGATCCCTCAGGCTGTTCTTGCAGAATTGAAAGTAGATCAAGCCTTACCCGGTTCTAGCCGCTTGCGAGAAGCCATAGATGAAGGCTAGCTCGTGCCCCAAACGGTAAGCAATGTATCCCTCATTGCTCTACTGCGAAGGCAACTTCATCAGGGAGAATCTGAAGCGATCGCCTTAGCTATAGAGGTATCGGCTGACAGAATTTTGCTCGATGAAAAAGAAGCCCGACAATCTGCAAGGTCTTTGGACTTAGCCATTACAGGCGTTCTAGGCATCTTGCTAAGAGGTTGGCACGAGGGTGCAGTAGTTTCCATGCAAGTTGCTATAGAGCGTTTGCAGCGAGAAGCCAATTTTTGGATTGCACCCGCTCTGCTGAACCAGATTTTGCGAGAGTGTCATGAACTTGAATCATAAAAAGCTGCAAGCGGGCAAATATATCGGTGGCATTGCCAAAATCCGCCGAGGCTAACGCGGCATAACATTTCCCATCTGCCGGTTCGTAGTGGGGGTTATTGCCAACGGGCACGAAATTCGTCAACGCCAAGTACCAGCGACGATGAGGTCTGAGTCATAGAAAAGACTCCCAGAGCTAAGCGGTCAAAGGACAATGGTAGAGAATCAGGGAAAATTCGACAGACATCTCAGCAGGTAGCAATTTTGACTTGATTTGGGCGTCTGAATGGGGTACTTTACTGAGCTAAGGCTGTGTGCGTGCAGTCTGAACGTCCCAAAAATTTGGTCTAACGCCACTGGAAGGTGTTCGAGCACCAACCAGCGGCTAACCCCGTCGACAGGTACTAGCTGTCTCGGAGGCTAAGGTTGATTTTACCTGGCCGCCCTGAACTGCACATGTCTGGGGCGGCCAAATTTTTGGGTTTCTTCCCCGTCGTCTCATCGGAAAGGAACCCGATTATGTTGTGTTTTACCCGTCAAGATCCCCGGTTTCTTCAAGAAACCGGGGATCTCAATCCCCTGCGCCTTGTCACCCCTAACGCCCAGCCAGGGCGCGAGCGATTGCGCCATCTAGTGATCGGTTCGCCCGATGGCGTGCGGGGGGCAATTCACCACCTGCATGTGTTGACCTATGCCGAGCAGCGAGAGTGGAGCCGACTGGTGACCATTCCCGACTCGGGGATTTTGATTACCCCAGAGCAGGGGGAGGTATTTAGCTACCTGCTCCGCTACCGACAGCTGCGTTAGTGGTGAATTAAATCCCTGGGTTCTTAAAGTAGGGTGGGCAGTGCCCACTCTACAGGCCTGCGTTTACCCACACACCATTAGTTCACCTTCGCTGGAGCCAGCGCGATCGCACAAAAAAACGCAGACCAGACAAATCTGATCTGCGTTGGAGCTAATGTGCGATAAGCCGCAGCTATGCCGCCTGGGGCGATTGCAGCAGCGCCTGAATCGAGGTTTTCTCTAGCAGGCCCGCCAGGGAACCGTCGTTGCGAATCACCGCTAGCGCCGGAATATTGCGGGTCTCCAGGGTCTTGATCACCTCCATCAGCGGCTGCTCAACGCCCACAGTCACAACGTCACCAGCGGATTCCATAATCGCCGCAACGGTGGTGTCGGCCCACTGCTCGCGGGGCACCCGCTTGAGGTCATCCACCAGCACCGTACCCACCAGCAGCCCCGCTTCGTCGACCACCAAAAACTTGCGCCAGGCGGAAGGTGCGGCCAGCAAAGCGTTGTCGGCAAATTCCCGCAGCGACGTATGGGATTCGACCAGGGGGCTATCCTGCGCCATGGCGTCTTCAGCAGTCAGACCCGCCAGGCGGCCCTGCACTTCGCCAAACTGGGCGCTGCGGTTAGCGTTTTGCAGCAGAAACAGACCAATCAACAGGGTCCAAATGCTGCCTACGGGGCTGAGGCCCACAATCGAGGCGGCACCCAGGGCGATCGCCGTCCAGCCCAGCAGCTGGCCCACGCGGCTGGCAAACACCAGACCTTTGTAGGGCTGGCCGGTAATCTTCCACACCAGCGCTTTCAGCACGTTGCCGCCATCCAGCGGCAGGCCGGGGATGAGGTTGAAGGCACCCAGGGCCAGGTTGATGTAGGCCAGCAGCGCCACAATACCAGCGATCGGGCCAGAGAGGGGCAGCACCAGCCCGGCCACAGAGAACAGGGCAAAGAGAGCGAAGCTGACTAACGGACCAGCGATCGCCACCTGAAACGCGCCCTTCGGCGTATCAGATTCCTTCTCCAGCGCCGCCAAACCACCAAACAGAAACAGCGTAATCGAGTTCACCCCAATTCCCTGCTGCATGGCCGCAAAGCTATGACCCAGCTCGTGGGCCAGTACCGAGGCAAACAGCAGCAGCGCTGCCGCCAGACCCAGCACCCAGGGCAGCGACCCACCCAGCAGCGGAAACGCAGCGGCCAGCCCGCTACCGTACTGCCATGTCACCAGGGCCAGCACCAAAAACCAAGACACATTCACATAAAAGGGAATACCAAATAGATTCCCAACCCTTAAGTTGCCGTTCATAGGGCACCTCGTAATCAAAACCTGAGGAAAGGGAGCTGACTCTTGAGACGCGCTTCCCATCCATGGGCTTATTGTAACGAACTGTTAACGAGTCTCTCATCCATCCCAGGTGGTGAGAACCGAAGGGAAAGGGGCGGGTTGGCGTAGGGGGTGGGGGGATGGGGGGATGGGGGGATGGGGGGATGGGGGGATGGGGGGATGGGGGGATGGGGGGATGGGGGGGATGGGGGGGATGGGGGGATGAGGGGGTAGGGAAGGTGGGGAAGGTAGGGAAGTAGTGGATAAGCAAAGATGCAGAAAAGAGTTCTCTATGTCACCTCCATCTCCCCATCTCCCCCATCTCCCCCATCTCCCCCATCTCCCCCATCTCCCCCATCTCCCCCATCTCCCCCATCTCCCCCATCTCCCCCATCTCCCCCATCTCCCCCATCACTCAATCTCCAACGAGAGGGCTAAAATCTCCTTACCAATCGCCACATAGTCCTGCCAGCCCAGTTCGGCCTTAGGGTCTTTCACGTCGTAGACTGCCGTACCGGCCAGGGCGGCCTTTTGAAAAACGGCGTAGCGGCGAATGCCTCCCGACAGCAGCGGTAGCCCGGTGGCCGTCAGCATCTCTCGCACCTCGGCCCCGGCCCGACTGGGGTGGGGCGGAATCATTGTCAGCAGAATGCGGTAGGGGGCGACAGGCAGCCCGGCCAGGTGCTGCACCGTCAGGGCCAGGGCGTCGAGGGCCAAAATGTCGGGGGTGGTGGGCAAAATCAGCAGGTCGCAGGTGCTGGCCAGCAGGGCCAAATCGTCGGCAACGGGCCGAGCCGGGGTGTCGATTACCACGTGGCCGTGGGGGCTGGGCAGATCTCTCGCCTGCCACTGGTCAACGACCAAAAACGGCAGCTCTCCCCGGCTGGCCCAGGCCAGCGCCGACTGGTTGGGGTCGGCATCGATCAGCAGCGTTTCGGCATAGCCCTGCAAAAAAGCCGCCAGGTGAATGGCGGTGGTGGTCTTGCCCACGCCTCCTTTAAAGCTGGCTACGGTCACAATCATGGCACTGGGGCGCTTCCGGCATGGATGCCCAATCGAGTCTCCAAACGCTTCGCAACTTACGGGGAGTTTGACCTCACCTCGGCGATCGCCTGGCCGAGGTTGTCACTATTGTCGGCCCTGCTTTGGCCACTATCAAGCGCGGGATGTGGGCCAGCGCAGTGTTGATGGCCGTTACCGAGAGGCGACTAACACCACCCCAGCCATAATCAACCCCAGCCCCACCAGGCGACCCAGGGAAAGATCTTCCTTAAAAACGAGTACCCCCATGACGACCGAGGCCACGTATATTAACGACGCCGACGGAGCCGCCACGCTGAGGTTGACCCGCGTGAGCACCAGGATATACGCCACGGCCCCCACCCCGTAGGCAAACAGGCCCAGCAGCACCGTTGGCGTCGTGGCCATGCTCAGAATCAGGTGGAGGGCATTGGCGCTGGTGACCTGGCCCAGCTGCAAAGCGCCCAGCTTGAGGAAAAGCTGCCCAAGGGAACTGGCAATTACCGCAACGAGTAGCAGACTAAATTCTTGGGGCGTCACAACGGTTCCTTGGGGCAGACTAATGGCCACAGCAGCCAGAGACGTATAGTAGCGAACTTGGGGGGACAACGGAAGCGGGCCAGCCACCAAGCCTGTTTCCCCAAGCTACGATAGAAAGCACTGAATAGCCCCCAAACTATGACCGGCAAAACCCTCCTGGTTGGGCTGCGCGCCGACCAGTTCCGCCATCCCCTCGATCTTGAAGCCACCCGCGCCCTGAAGCAGCTGCCGGGGCTAGATGTGGTGGTGCGGATGGCCCTGGCTCCCCTGGCGGAGCGGTTCTTTCACCTCGACCATTTGGCCTCTAGTTTGCAGGTGAGCGATCGCCAGCTGCCCGATCTACACCAGTCGCTGGTCGAAGCCTGCCAAATTCTCGACCTAGAGGTGCCGCAGCTCTACGTGCGCCAAAACCCAGTGCCCAACGCCTACACCTTTGCCATGCGCGGCGAGCAGCCCTTCATCGTCGTCCACACGGCGCTGCTCGAACTGCTCACCCCTGCCGAAACCCAGGCGGTAATCGCCCACGAGCTGGGTCACCTGAAGTGTGAGCACAGCGTTTACCTCACCCTGGCCAACCTGATTACCCTGGCCGCCGGGCAGCTGCCCATGGGCGAGGTGCTAGCCCAGAGCCTGCAAAACCAGCTGATGGAGTGGGTGCGCTGTGCGGAGTTTACCTGCGATCGCGCCGCCCTGCTGGTGGCCCAGGACCCCCGCACTGTCGCCTCCCTGATGATGAAGCTCTGCGGTGGCTCCCCCTCGCTGGTGGATCAGCTGAATGTGGATGCCTTTATCGATCAGGCCCACGCCTACGATGCCATCAGCGCCGATGCCCTGGGCGATGCCATGAAGCAGGTGCGCACCCAGGGGCTGACCCACCCGGTGCCGGTGCTGCGAGCCAGAGAGATCGATCGCTGGGCCAGCAGCCAAGATTATTTTGCACTGGTGAAAAGCCAGCCAGATCGGTATAATGAGGGTTCATCCAAGGGCGGATGGCGGAATTGGTAGACGCACCACACTCAAAATGTGGCGACTTCGGTTGTGCGAGTTCGAGTCTCGCTCCGCCCATTAATCACCATAAATGTTGAGTAATCTTCTTTTTAGTTGATAGCTCTCCTATGTCCATCGAGCTTAGATGCAATGATCACATCATTAACGCTTGATCTTTCTACCTCGGCTTCGATACTGGGCACTCAGCCAGACCTATTCCTAAGGTTTTTAAAAGCTAAGAGTATTCCTGGTGTTCTATTTTTTTCTGAGGAACCTCAGGTATCAATTTTTACGCTAGCTCAGCTTTTAAATACTCAACCCGAGATTCTAATGGACTGGTTAGAAGATCAAGTCCTAGGTCAACTTATGGAAGAGGTTGACGATGATGAATGGCTGGATGCAGAAGCAGGTAAAGCCTATTATCAATCAGTTCTAGCCAAGGAAGGCTGATGGATTGGCAGGTTAGATATACAAAAACGTTTTATAAAGAGCTAGCGAAAATTCCAGAAAGAGTTAGGCAGCAAATCGAAGAATTTGTGTTTGGTAGTGCGGTCCAGAAAAATCCTTTTAGCGCTGGCAAAGTTGAAAAGCTAAAGGGATACGATGACTTCTATTAAGTCCGTTTTGGGTCTTACCGTTTGGGCTTACGGATTGATCAAGAAAACCAGGTCATTGAGTTTCGCCGAGTGCGCCATCGCCAAGACATCTATCGCAAATTTCCTTAGGTAGCTCCTCAGCCACTGCTTGACAAGGTTGATCGGCGATCGCAGCACGGTGCTCAAAACCCAGTTTTTGACGAGTGCTTGCTGATCTAAAAGACGTTTGCTCTGTCGGCTATATCTGGCATAGTGCTCTAAACTGGCTGGGTTACGAATCGCTGCGGCGGCAGGCCGAGTTTAACCAAACCAGCATCTCCCGCTATGATAAGTGCACATGATCTAGTGTCCCCTGTGTTGTGACCGACTCTGCGATTTCGCCCTCTGCAACAACTGGCTTGCCCCGACAGCGGTGGCAGGTGGCAACGGCAAATGCATCGTTAGCCGCATCATTGGCCCAGGTTACAGGGCTATCGCCGCTGCTCACGCAGGTTTTGATCAACCGGGGCATTACCACCCCAGCCCAGGCGACCGATTTTCTCGACCCCGAGCGGCAGAAGCTGCCGTCGCCCCTGGCGGAGTTTCCCGATTTGGCGGCGAGTTTAGAGCTACTGGTAACGGCGATGACTACGCAGCAGGCGATCGCGATCTGCGGCGACTACGACGCCGACGGCATGACCAGTACCGCCCTCCTGCTGCGGGCGCTCAGGGCACTAGGGGGAATCGTCAGCTATACCATCCCCAGCCGCATGGCCGAGGGCTACGGCATCAATACCCGCATCGTGGAGGACTGCTACGCCGAGGGGGTGAGCATCATTCTCACGGTGGATAACGGCATTGCGGCAGTGGCCCCGATCGCCCGCGCCCGCGAACTGGGCCTGGCGGTGATTGTCACCGACCACCACGATATTCCGCCCGAGATTCCCCCGGCGAACGCGATTTTGAACCCCAAGCTGCTGCCCGAAACCTCGCCCTACCGGGGGGTGGCGGGGGTTGGGGTGGCCTACATTCTGGCGGTGTGCCTGGCCCAGGCCCTGGGCCGCACCCAAGATCTCACCGGTCCGCTGCTGGAGCTGTTTACCCTGGGCACGATCGCTGACCTGGCTCCGCTGACCGGGGTGAACCGGCGCTGGGTGCGGCGGGGGCTGGGCCTGCTGCCCAGGTCGCGCCTGTTCGGCATTCAGGCGCTAATTCAGGTGGCAGGGCTGGCCGACCAGAGCAAACCGCTGAAGCCCGAGCACATTGGCTTTCGCCTGGGGCCGCGGATCAACGCCGTGGGCCGGATCAGCGAACCGCAGATTGTGATCGATTTGCTCACCACCGACGATGTGGGAGTGGCGCTGGAGCGGGCCATGCAGTGCGAGCAGATCAACGCCACCCGCCAGGAGCTGTGCCAGAGCATTGAGCAGGAGGCGATCGCCTGGTGTGAGCAACAGCGAGCCCTGGGCACTGTAGATATTGAGCGCGATCGCGTGCTGGTCGTCGTGCAGCCGGGCTGGCACCACGGCGTCATCGGCATTGTGGCCTCGCGGCTGGTGGAGCGCTACGGCGTGCCCGTCTTCATTGGCACCTACGAGGATGACGACCACAAGGTCATTCGCGGATCGGCAAGGGGCATTCCAGAATTTGACGTATTTGCCGCCCTGCAAAGCTGCCACGACCTGATGGAAAAGTTTGGCGGCCACCGGGCAGCGGGGGGCTTTTCATTTTTGGCCAATCGGCTGCGCCAGGTGACCACGCGGCTGTCCCACTACACCTGCCAGACGCTTTCGGTCGATCTGCTCAAGCCCCTGGTCAAAATTGACGCCCAGGCCCAGCTCAGCGATATTCACCAGGGGCTGTTCGACCAGATCGATCACCTGCACCCCTGCGGCATTGAGAACCCCGACCCAGTCTTTTGGACGCCCAACCTGCGGGTCATCAAGCAGGAAACCGTGGGCCGCAACCGCGACCACCTGAAGCTGGTGCTGGGAGAAACGGGCGGCGACCAGACGATCAAGGCGATCGCCTGGCGCTGGGGCGAGTACTACCCCCTGCCCGATCGCCTCGATGTCGCCTACAAGCTGAAGCAAAACGAATGGCAGGGCACCACCAGCGTCGAGCTAGAGCTGGTGGGGGTGCGTCCGGCGGCGGGTTTTGACCCCGCTGACGGGGTAAACGCGAACTCTACGCGGCCTGCGCGGGTCGGCCCATCGCTGCCCAATTTATCGTTGCCCAATCCATCGGGGAATGGCTCTCTGGCGGGCAGTGTGGGGCCACGGCTGGAGGTTCGAGAAGCTGAAGTTTACGATCGCCCAGCGGTCCCGCAGGCGGAGATGGCCCCCCCAGTAGAGGACGCTGTAGAGGCTATTGAGGAGGAGTCTCCAGGGGCGATCGCGCCAGCACTCGCCCCGCCGCCAGCGGCCGCCGCCCCAGCTCCCTCTACCCAGCCAGAAACCCCGGAGGCCGCCGAGTTTACCTTCAGCAACCGCCGCTATGGCGCTACCACCACCACCGTCGCCGACACCGCCACCCTCACCATCGGCAACCCCGAGGGCCAGAGGCTGGTGGTGAAACGGGGCGACCCCCAGGGCTGGCTCTACCTGCCGGGCGAGTCGGCCAAGCCCGTAGACCTCAGCGAACCCCACTACGGCAACCTGGTGCGGGCCGGGGTGGCGGCGGTGGAGCTACAGCAACTGGCGCTGCGGCTGGCCGAAGCCGAGACTCAGCTGGCCGCCCAGGATGCCCTGCTGAGCCAGAAAGACGCTCAGCTAGACCAGTTGCAGGCTGAGAATGCGGCCCTGAGGGCCGCGCACAGGCAGGACATGCCACCCCAGGCCGATCGCATACAGAGTAATCCTAGTAATTTTGTTCAGCCTAAGACAGCGGATTTGGTGAAAACGCCAGCTCCGGCTATGCCAGTGCAGTCGGCCTCGGTGCCAACGGCTTCAGTCAAATCCACCAAACCCGCCCCGGCAAAACCAGATGCGCCAGCGCCAGCGGTTCAGCCACCGGCCAAGCCCGCCTCGCCGCCCGTGGCTCCCGCTTCGGCGGCGGCCGCTCCAGCCCTGAAGCTGGACGACGCCAAGCAGCAGGTGCGCCAGGGCCTGAGCGATCGCGTCTGGTTTTGCCTCAGCGCCGAGAGCCAGAGCGATCTGGCCCTGGCCGTAGCCCACCTGGCTACCGCTAGCGATCCGATTACCGACCCGGCGATCGCGGGCCTTGCCACGGTGCTAGAGCGCGAGCTGCTGCGGCCCCTGCTGGCCGACTTTGCCAGCTACGGCGATCAAACCGGCGATTGCGACTTGATCGCCCTGGCCCAGGACATGGCCCAGGCGGCCAGTCTGGCGGTGCTGCCACCCCTGCTGAGCGAAACCTGGCGATCGCTCACCGCCAAAGCCCTGGCCGCCAAGACCAAACCTCGCAAAGGTCTGCACGAAACCACCCAGGCGGAGGCCAGCGAAACCCCCTTCCCCATCGACGACAGCCACCGGGTTATGCTCGACGAGTTTCTTCAGGGGTGGGATCACCCCATTGCCCGCTGGCTGACCGGCGGCGGGGCCGAAGCCGCCTCCGACCTCGCCCAGGTGGCGCAGCTCCAGCAGGCTAGCGACCATTTGCCGCTTTGGCAAGGGCAAATGCTGCAACATTTGGTGCTCGGCCAGCGTCAAAAAAAGGGAATTTTACAGAAAATTTTTGGCTGATCTCCCTGATTCTACGGTTGCCCGCGGTATGGTGGTCTGAAAGCTTTGCCGAGCCAACCTTCTCTACCCTCAATGGTAAACGCGCCTTTTCAGCCCCGGTTTTTGCTCGTCTGCGGCCTCTCGGCGGCGCTGGTCTCCTGCGGAGTTGAGGAGCAGGGCGGCAGCAGCGGCCCGACTCGGTTTGTCAGCATTCAGCCGATTCAGGTGTGCGACGACTTTGGCCTCGTCTGCGCCGACCTGGCCACCTTTGAGGAGGCCACCCGCAAGATTTGGGCCCAGGCCAACCTCGACATCAGCTTTTTGGCCCCCAACCGGCTCAACGCCAGCCGCTTTCTCACCATCGACAACCAGGATGAATTTGCCGAACTTTCCTTTGCGGGCGGGGCCGGAGCCTTTGGGCGCAACCCGCTCTCGACTCGCACCTCCGGCCCCATCAGCATGTGGTTTGTGGACAATATTTTTCCCTCAGACGAGTTTGAAACCTTGGGTCTGGGGTGGATTGACCAAAATGGCGTCTTAATTAACGACAGTATTCTCGGGTTCAACAACGACGCTGGCCGCCTCGACACGGTGGCCCACGAAATTGGCCACAACCTGGGCCTCACGCACACTGGCTTTGGGGCCGGCGGCGCAAATAACCTGATGACCGACGGCGGCATTCGCAATACGCCCAGCACCGTCGGTGACATTACCCCCGACGGTGCCCGCCTCGATCGCCTGACCAGCAGCCAGATTGACGTGGCCCGAGGCAGCGGCCTGACTCGCTCTAACCCACAGCTTTCAGCCGACAGCATTCCGGTCGCCCCACCCGCCGCGCCGCCTGCGGTAGGGGCCGCGCCATCCCCCGACCTAACGCCCACCGGCGACCCTTTAGCCGTTCTGCCCCCGGTCACCTATCTCGCTCTCCAACCCGAAGCGGCCTTTGTCGACCCGGCGCCCCCGCGCTCCATTCCCAACGGCCCGGCCATGAGCCTGGTTACGGCGCTGCTGCTGGCGGGATATTTGGGTTGGCAGCCCCGGAGGCAATAGTGCTAGGGGCATTGATGGGCGGCGCCTTGGCTGGCGCGATACTCTGGGGCCAGCCCGCGATCGCCCTGCCTGACCAAGCCGTAACCATCGCCACCGCGCTCCCCCCGCTGACCCAGCCCCAGTCGAGCCCGCTGTCGCAATCGCTGCCTATGCTTGGCCAGGACACCATTGCCTACCCGCCAGAACTGCGCCATCTGGTGTCGGCGGCGGGAAACTATCATCTGATTTTGACCCTGGGGCAAGATGCCTCGGGAGCCAGGCGCACGACGGCTAGCCTGTTTGAGGCGACGGGCGATCGCTGCCAGCAGGTCTGGTCGCACACCCTGCCCCACAGCTACGGCCCCCGCCTCGCCCTGGTCAACGACGCAGGCACGGTGGTGCTGCTGGATGAATGGATTAACGTGGCCAGCCCCTACGCCATTATGGTGATGGGGCCAGAGGGCGAGGTCGCAGCCCAGCACAGCTTTGACGATATTGTGGAAATCACTGGTCAATCTCGGGCCGAGGTGGTAGAGCAGGCCGCTCAGGGCTTCTGGCTGGCGGGCAATCCAGAGATAGATCACGATGGTTTTCAGATAATAGTTCCGACCGCCGGAGGTCGTCTTACCATAGACTTGCTAACAAGAGAGCTAAAATTTTAAGGGTGTGTATTCCTATATTCCTTAGGGACTAGCAGGGCTGCTGCAATAACTCTGAAAAGAAGTCTAGAACCGACACTCTTTCCAAACTGGAAGATTTAGCATGTGTCACAACAGTATTTATGGAGAAGCAGTTAAGTGCCCATAACAAGAAAAATAGAATTTTACTCTCTAAAGTTATCTCTAAACTCAGATCAAACAAAATCTTTAGATACGGGCGTTATTAAAGATGTACTTAGCTATATAAACGGCTTAAAAAAGCCTATGCGCCGTCGTGAAATAGATCAAAAAAGTTATTACTTTTTAGGAGACATTCAGGATACACCTGGCGAGAAGGACATCCAAAGACTTGTGTTTAAGAGGGCAAGTTATGGAGCAAACCCTCCGCTGGTTAAGAGAGAAACATTGGAGGAGAGAGAGAATCCCAAAGAGCTTAATGAAGGAGAGCGCAGTCAGGTTCATGCAGTATTTCGATATTATGATGACGAAATTATCGTTTTGCTAGAAACTGTGAAGCCCGGCTTGACAATCAATCGGATTGAATACTACTTAGATGAATATGCCTCGAGATTTCATGAAATTTCTGGGACTCAAAAAAAATACACCGTCAAGCACTCCATAATTGCAAAAAAGGATTTTCGGCAAGAGCTTCGTCAATTGAGCAGGGTAGTCATTGGCAATATATATACTGACAAAAGACTTCTCGGAAGTGATTACTATGATCTTTCGGATAGAACTCGTTCAGTTCAAGAAGAAATAATTGTCAGAGTCAAGGCAGAAAGGGGTAGTACAATTGAGCAATTCATTGAAGATGCATTTGACAAAATGACAGCGGATGGAAGTAAAGTCCATAGAATTCGAATCGAAGGAGTGAATCAAAATAACACAGGCATTATTTTGGATACTAAAATACTTAAAAAAATAGAGCACTTAGAGCTTGAAACAAATATACTAACAGGAGAGATTAGGACGGAAGAGATACTATCTCAACTGGTTCAACTGGTTCGAGACATAGACCTGTAGAGCAAGCTGACATGCCTAGTAAATGGCTCTATTTAGAATTCCTTGTACCTGTAAGGGATTACACAGCAACTCTTGACAAAAGAGAGTTTGTTTTTGATTGGATATTGCCTCTTGTGTTCTCCTGCTTACTGTATTTTTTTGTGCTGAGTCCAGGCACTTATACAGATGAGATGTCAAATCTTGTAGGTAGCCTTTTAAGCGTTTTGGGCGTACTTTTTGGTTTTTCTATAGCATCTATCACTTTGCTGATAACCAGCAACGGTGGTGCTATAGATCTTATAAAGAATAGATTAACCAAAAATAGAAAGATTTCGGGAAGGCCTGTAAGTATTTATCAATTGACAATAATCACTTTTACTTTTCTTCTTTTTTTGGAAATATATGGCATTCTCTTGAATTTCTTGTATCTTTTGATTTTGTCGTCTCATTATGCTTTTTGGGAAAGTTCCTGGAAGGTTTTTTATGCTGTTGATTTTTTGCTTCTTTTTCAGGTAATTGCTTTGAATGTAAGAAACACGACCAATATTTACTTCATATTCTTGGAACCCTTTCGCCCAAAGTAGTGTGTAGCCTTGCAGAAAAGAGTGGTTTATGAGCTAGTAGTATCTATGGCCAAAGGTGAGCAAATCTACGTTCTGCGCGACCTGGGGATGGTGCCAGGCCTGTACCAGCACCACGGCATCGACGGCGGCGATGGCACCGTTATCCACTACAGCAAAGCCAGGCAGGAAGCCGAAATTTCGCGCACCAGCTACGACGCGTTTTCGTGGGGCAACCGGGTTTACCCCGTGCGGCAAAGCCTGATCTATACGCCAGAGATCGTGATCGAGCGGGCCACCAGCCGCCTGGGCGAACGCCAGTACGACCTGCTGCAAAACAACTGCGAACACTTCGCCACCTGGTGCACCACGGGCCGCAGCGAGAGCCGCCAGCTCGCTAACTTTGGCCTGCGCGTTGACCAGCTCAACCTGCCGGAGCTGCGGCGCCTGGCCGATCGCGATCGCCACACCACCACCCCCGCAGAAGCTCGCGCCAATTTCCAAAAAGCCCTCGGCGACATCGCCACCGCCTACAACACCACCCTGGCCGACCAGCAGGCCGCCTACAAAGAGGCCGACGAGTGGCACCGCGTTGCCCAAAAGGCCCTGGACAACAGCCGCGAAGACCTGGCCCGCGCCGCCCTGCACCGCAAAGTGGCCGCCAGCAAGCGCATTGAACTGCTCACCGCCCAGCTCAGCGACCTGGTAGAGCTAGAGCTGGACTTACAGCGCAATCGGGCGATCGCAGAAGCCCGCCTGAGCGGCGATTAGGTGTTTGGGTGGAGAGGTAGGGCTGATTGACTGACAAAACCTCTGAAACCCTTATGCTGCCGTAGCCGCCGTAGGTTGGTGTTGAGCGAAGTGTTCGCGAAGCGTCTCCAGGGGTGAAAACCCAACACTAGCAAGGGTTTTGTTGGGTTTCGCCAGCTCAACCCAACCTACCTCAGAACGCTTGTCAGTCAATCAGGAGGTAGGGTGGGTCAAAAATCATTTCCTATAGCCGTAGTCACGTTGGTCAGGACATCCAAAAACCCTATGAACGTTTGAGCGCTCAAACGATTGAGCGCTCAAACGTTCATAGAGACTTGTCTCAATCAGACTGGCCACAGCTATAAATGGCCGCCCCAAATAGAAATTCTGTAACGAAATTTACACCTTTGGGATTTTGCTGGATTCTCGCGGGGTAGGATACCTCCTATTCAGCAAGGATGTGCCGTCGATATTGCTTGATCGGCGCAATTTTATGCGGGCAGAGCTAAGACCAAAGCTTGAGCCCAGCTTTGTTCATCGCATTTGTCAACCAAAAAATCCCTGGAATAAACCAGCCATGAATGATCTAAACCCTCGCGAGATCTACTGGCGCAAAAATAAGGCGCTGATCCGCAATCTGCTCATCGTCTGGGCGGTCGTTTCCCTAGGCATGAGCATTCTGTTTGTGCAGCCCCTAAACAGCTTCAACCTGGGTAGAGTTCCCTTTGGTTTTTGGATGGCCCAGCAGGGGGTTATCTACGTGTTTGTGGTGCTGATTTTTATCTACGCCATTCAGATGGACAAGCTCGATCGCAAGTACGGCAACGGCAGCGGCAAAAAGCCTGACTAACCTCAGTTTGGGATAACATCTTCCCCTCCTGGGAGGGGTGCCCGGAGGGCGGGGTGGGTCAAAACGATGACGCCAAAGCAGCCACGTTTCACCGATGAGCTGCTCAAGCGTCGAGACAGACCCACCCCTAGCCCCTCCCAGGAGGGGACGGTGAGTCTGTTTCCCCAACTTAACCCAACCTCAGGTCAACTAGACCCGCCTGGCCGGATTCCCCCATTTGCATCTGACCTTACTACCACCGGATAACTACCATGAGTGTTGAAGCGTGGACGACAGTGCTCGTCATCCTTTCGTTTATTGTCTATATCTATATCGGCTGGCGATCGCGGGTGAGCGATACCAAAGGATTTTTTGTGGCTGAGCAGGGCGTGCCTGCGGTGGCCAACGGGGCCGCTACCGCTGCCGACTGGATGTCGGCGGCCTCGTTTATTTCCATGGCCGGATTGATTTCGTTTTTGGGCTACGACGGCTCGATTTACCTGATCGGCTGGACCGGTGGCTACGTGCTGCTGGCCCTGCTGCTGGCTCCCTACCTGCGCAAGTTTGGCAAGTACACCGTGCCCGACTTTGTGGGCGATCGCTACTACTCCAACGTGGCGCGATCGGTGGCCGTGGTGGCCGCCATTTTTGTCTCCATGACCTACGTGGCCGGGCAAATGCGCGGGGTGGGCATTGTCTTCAGCCGCTTTTTGCAGGTGGATGTGTCCACTGGCGTCGTCATCGGCATGGTGATTGTGGCCTTCTTTGCCATTCTGGGCGGCATGAAAGGCATCACCTGGACCCAGGTGGCTCAGTACTGCGTGCTGATTGTCGCCTACCTGATTCCCGCCTTCGCGATTTCGATGCTGCTGACCGGCATCTTTGTGCCCCAGCTGGGCTTTACCTTTGGCGACATCGTTGAAAAGCTGAACGCGGTGCAGGTAGATCTGGGCTTTGCCGAGTACAGCCAGCCCTTTGCCAACAAGTCGATGCTGGACGTGCTGTTCATCACCATTGCGCTGATGGTGGGCACCGCGGGCCTGCCCCACGTGATCGTGCGGTTCTACACGGTGCCAAACGTGCGGGCGGCGCGCTACTCGGCGGGCTGGGCGCTGCTGTTTATCGCCATTCTGTACACGACTGCGCCTGCGATCGCCAGCTTTGCCCGCTACAACCTGATCGACAGCCTGCACAACAAGACCGTGGCGGAGGTGCAGCAGCTCGACTGGGCCACCAAGTGGGAAAACACCGGCCTGTTGCAGTTTGAGGACAAGAACGGCGATGGCCGCTTTCAGCTCACCCCCGAGGAAGCCAGCAACGAGATCATCGTCGATCGCGACATCATAGTGCTGGCCAACCCCGAGGTGGCCCAGCTGGCGCCCTGGGTGGTGGCCCTGGTGGCAGCGGGCGGCCTAGCTGCCGCCCTGTCTACCGCGTCGGGCCTGCTGCTGGTGATTTCTAGCTCCATTGCCCACGACGTCTACTACCGCATGGTGAACCCCCACGCCTCGGAGGCGAAGCGGCTGATGGTGGGTCGGGTGATGGTGGGCTTTGCGATCGCCATTGCGGGCTACTTCGGCATCAATCCGCCGGGGTTTGTGGCCCAGGTGGTGGCCTTTGCCTTTGGTCTGGCCGCCGCCAGCTTCTTCCCGGTGATTATTCTCGGCATTTTTGACAAGCGCACTAATAAAGAAGGCGCGATCGCCGGGATGATTACCGGCCTGGCATTTACGATTTTCTACATCGTTGGGGTCAAGTTCGCGGGCATGCCCACCTGGTTCTTCAATGTTTCGGCAGAGGGCATCGGCACCGTCGGCATGATACTCAACTTTGTCGTCACCCTGGTGGTGTCGCGGTTGACCCCGCCACCCCCCGCCGACATTCAGGCCCTGGTGGAAGAGTTGCGCGACCCGACTCACCATGTGCCGATAGCCCTGACCGACATCGGCGAAGAACAGCTGGATTGACGGCAACCTCAGTTTGGGATAACCCCTTCCCCTCTCGGGAGGGGTGCCCGCAGGGCGGGGTGCCCGCAGGGCGGGGTGGGTCCAGTCGATCATAGACCCGCGCGTAGGGTGCATTAGCGGCTACAAAATTGGCGCAAAGCCCACAGGCTCTTGGCCTTGGCCGCAATGCACCGCTCACGGTATCGAGCGCCTCTAACTGCAAGGTGCGCAAAGCAGCATGCATCCAGCTGGCTTGGCTTCTCGCTCTTCCAATAATCTTTGCCGTTAAAGTGAGCAGGATTGCCATTCCGGTAAACCTTCCAAAAACGCCAGGGTTTCTGGAGCGGCATAATCCATTATGTAAGCCTCGATCTGGCTTTTCTGTGGACAAAATCTCTGCTTGACGTACCAGCTAAGAGGATAACGAACATCCCGGACATCTACTAAGCCTGAGTTGGCCGCCGCCTCAAGCTGACCCATAAAATACAGCAGTTCGTCAAAGCGATCGATAATAAAAAAATCCTTGGCTGTCAGCTCAGCGTCATCTTTTTCCAGTGCGGCATAGACATCATTCGCTCCAATCAAGAAGCTCTCTCCCTTTGCGGACGTAAACTCTCTCACACTGTCTTCATAGTCCATCATCAGCAGGGATTGAGCCGCGCTGCTGGCTTGAAATTCGGTCATTATTTGACGCGACATTTCGGCTTTTCGCCAGGCCAGTTCGGCGCGGCTTTGGCTGACCGATGCGCTCAACTGATAGACTCCGATCGCCGCTGTCAAAATGGCCCCGGCAATGGCCACAACCTTGGCCCAGTACTCCAACTGACCTAGTGTTATGCTCTTGCTCTTATCCTGCATAGCGTAGCTGCACCCTTAGAGGTTGCTCTTTAGAGTAAATCTCAAAAACCGTCGCCGCTTGATTTAAACAGAATATTTTTAGCGTAGTGGTGCAGCGTAACAAGAGGCTGTCATCGAGTAACGAGAAACTGGTATCGAGTGACAGGAAGCTGTCATTGAGTAGCGAGAGGCTGGCATCGAATAACGAAAGGCTGTCATTGAGTGACGGGAAGCTGTTATCGAGTAACGCTAGGTTGTTATTGAGTGACAGAAGGCTGGCATCGAGTGACGCGAGGTTGGTGCAGAGTGCCAGGGGGCCGTTACATAGAAATGAAAGGCTGGTGGAAAGCAATCGTCAGAGTTTCCCCTCGTCTCCACGCGGAGCGTGGGGACGACGCCCCTGGCGCTCCTGCACCCTGATATAGATGACGCTGGAGCGTCGGGACGATGAATGGGCGCGATCGCAACTGCCCGGCATCGATGCAGCCTCGCCGCTGGAGAGCCGGATTGTGCCGCGATCGCCCCTCCCTGGCTAAAATTCGCGTCCCTACCATTTTCCTCCGCGTGTATATCTGTCTATTGACCAGCAGCGCCAGCAGTCATCGCCCTTATTTGGACTGACAGAGATTGCCTTAGCGGAGTTGGCGGAGTGCCAGTTACGGGTTAAGGAAGCGATGAGGCCAAATTAATGGGGCCTTCAGCAGGGTATCTCTGAGCACGTACATCATCAAAGGTACGGAATCTACCTGCTAACTCTGGTAGAGATTACATAAGATTTGAACGTCAGCCTCCCTACCTTAGCTCCAGACGCCCTAATGAAAGACCTCAGCGCCAGCTTGCTCAAGCTGTCTAGTTACCTGACCCGGAAACTCTACATCGCATTCTTTATCATTTCTCTGCTGGTAACGATTGGTCTGTCTGCTCCACTCGCCATCTTGGCCCAAACACCGGCACCCACCACGCGAGCCGAGTTTATTCAGGTAATTGAGCAGCAAGCGGCAAAAGACCAGAAAAATGGCATATCTAGAAAAGATGGGACAGATACCATACTCAGCGATGCCTACACGAATAACGAGTTTGGCGTCAGTTCGTTTGAGATTCGGCAGGTATACGACGAGGCTTACTCTGAAGCTGAAGAGGCTAACAAGCCTGGGCTGCTAAGACGTCTGCTGCCGAAAGATGGGGTTGTAATCGGCAGCCTGATTTTAGTGGCAGGGATCATCGGCGCAGTCCTTAAGGATTCTGTGACCCAGTTCATCAAAGGTGTTTATCAAAAGATTGATAACTGGTTTTACGCCAGATACGCCGGGACGCCTTTGTTTGAGGCGGTAGCACTGCGCCGCTACCGCACTAAAGTATTTGAAACCAATAGAGAACTCAAAATTCCCTTTCGAGTCAATTACTCTGCATTGAGCATGGAGGAGATCTTCGTGCCGCTGAAAGTGGCGGGGGAGGAGGAAGACTCAGAGGTTGATGCCTATCAGTGCTTAAAAGATCACAAGCGCATTGTCGTAAAAGGCCCGCCGGGCTCTGGAAAAACTATGCTGCTGAGAAACTTGGCTCTGGCCTACGGCACCGGGCGACTGCACACCCTGCTAGCCGATCGCCCAATTCCGGTGCTGCTGGAGTTGCACCGCGTTAATGACCCCAAGCTAACGGCAGAACAACTTATCGATGAATTGGTTGATGCCTTTAAGCGCAATGACTTCCCCAAGGCTAGGCGATTCATTGAGCAAAGTCTGGAAAGCGGCAAGCTGATGTTGCTGCTCGATGGCCTGGATGAAGTCAGTCGCGATGCTCGCTCTACGGTTACCCGGCGCATTAATGATTTGCTAAATCAGCATAGTGACTGCCGCGCCATTGTTACCTGCCGTACCCAAGTCTATGGCGGTGAGTTTGACGCTACAGCTGACCAGGGCCTGGAGGTGGTCGAGTTTAGCGATCAGCAGATTCGGCGGTTTCTCGAAAGCTGGCAGCAAGACATGCCGCCAGAAAAGTCGATCAATCAGCTATTGCAGACCCTGCAAGATCGCCCCAGGATTATGGCTCTGGCTCGCAACCCGCTGCTGCTGACGATTATTGCCTACCTCTATACCGACACACCGTTTGTGCTGCCCCACTCGCGAGCCGAGTTCTATCAAAAATCTACCGATATTTTGCTCGACCAGTGGCAGAAAGACTTTAACCAGTATCGGGCAAACGACAAGCGCCGAATTCTACAGCACTTAGCCCTCTATAACCAGGATCAGGGCATGCAGGCTCGCCAAGATCGTCGCAGCATTGACTACGAAACTGTTTTAGCCGAACTGAGGTCCGTTTTACCTGATTTGAACCTGAGCCCCGACTCTGCCAAACTCATTTTGGATGAAATCGTCGAGCGAAGCGGCCTGTTCCTCAAAATCGATAGCGGCGACAAATATCAGTTTGCGCATTTGACTGTGCAGGAATTTTTTGCAGCGGTGGCACTGCAGAATGATGTCAATGGGCTGATTGAGCGTTTTGAGCAGGAGCCTACGGCCTGGCGAGAAGTGGTGAAGCTTTGGTGCGGTCTGTCTGGAGACAGCACTCGATTAATTAAGGCTATTTACAACGCTGACCCATTGACTGGATTTGAGTGTTTAGCCGATGCGCAAGAAGTCGATCCAAATTTATCCACAATTATTATTGCCCACTTCAAACAGCAGTTAGGGCAACTATCAACATATCAAGATAAAGAAGCTCTGTATGCTGCTTTTGGAGCAGTCGCGGCTGATTTACGACCGCGCGGGAGAGAAGTTTTTATATTTCTTGCTAATACTCTTGTATCTGAAAACAGCTCATCGTCATTAAGATTTAGCACTGCTCGTGCCTTAGCCATGACCAATTTGCCGATGGCGGCAGAGGTTTTGACAAATAACTACCGTGAGGAAACTCGGTCATCTTTAGTCAAGATGGGTGATATTGCAGTACCAGCCTTAGCACGTATAATAACTGACAATGACTTAAAACAGGCTGCTAACATCCTAGACGATCTTTTTGCCATTGGTACACCAGAAGCAAGTAGGGTACTAGCCGATGCACTTTTTAGATCTGAGCAAAGTTATATAAAAACTCAAGCGGCCTGGTCACTCGCCAGTCTTATGCAAAGGCCATCCATTGAAGAAGGGCTAAAATTCTTTGTGTGCCCTGATGACCAAAAAAATAATTACAAACTTTCATGGGTTTGGAAACCATTCTTGAGTGATCACTCGTCTGGGTTCTTAACTTTAACCAGTGTGATTTCTACTTATCTAGTAGATCCCTCTCCAGTTATCTTTCAAGATAGGAATCCTCATGTCGAAACGTTCGATCCCCGATTTGTTATCGCTCTCTGTGGTGTATCGGTTCGCGAGATATGGGGAGATGAGGTCAAAGCCACATTTGATAGTTGGCCCCCAGAAGCAGACACACTCTTGGCCCAGGAAACTGCTTTACTCAATCCTCAGCAATTACAATCTCTGGCTAAAGTTGACAACACCCTAATGGAAAAAGTTCAGGCACCGCCTCAGTGGTTTGAAATGATGCTGGGCGTAGGAACTCTCAATCGCCTGAGTTTATTGAAGTGTTTTTCATCTTTGCCTTCAGTAGATCAAAGTCACTGGGATGGCTTGTTCAATAAAATTGAGTTTACTTTAAGGGCAAGTAAGCGATATAACCTTGGTGTTTTAGGAATTTCACTCATCCTTTCCGGGATTGCTATTTTCGAGATGGGTTGGCTGATTTTTCACTACTATGAATTTCAGGCTGTAGGGATATTAGGTTTATGTATCTGGATAGTTATTGTCTTTTGGCTATCTTTGTTAGAGGACAACAAAGAACCTTTTGAGTCCAACATGTTTTGGAGCTTAGGCATCTCTAATTTGTTGATGTTCAGATTCAGTAATGGACTTAAGCAGCTCTATCAGCGTAAAATAGTCATTCCTGAAGTAGAGATACTGCTTGGCATTTTAATAGACAATGGAGTTCGTTCTGGTCATGTCCCTGTTCCTGACTATATCACTGGCGCTTTAGCTGTCTTCGTCACTGTCGTTGCTGTTGACATTCTCACTGGTGCTGTCGCTATCACTGTTGCTGGCGCTTTAGCTGTCTTTGTCGCTTTCATTGTTGCTGGTACGGTCACTGGTGCTGTCGCTGGTGCTGGTACTGTTGCTGGCGCTGTTGCTGGCGCTGTTGCTGTCGTTTTAGCTGTCGCTTCAGCTGGCGCTTTTGTTGTCACTGACGCTAACGCTGACGCTATCGCTGTCGCTAACGCTGGCGCTGTTGCTGGCGCTGTTGCTGGGCTGGGGCTAGGTGCTTGGGCGAGAATTTATGGGCGACCAAAGAATAGGTGGCTTTATCCGCTGAGCATTTTGGCGTTTCCCTGGTTTTGCTGGGCTCCCCTTACCCTGGTTTTCGGTACTTTGGGCGTGCATACTCTGTTAGGTCTCTTTTCTCCGGTACAGGCTTATCTCTGGCCTCAAACGTTTGTTTTGGTTGGAACATTAGTCTTAGTTGCGAGCGGCCTGGGCTGGTCGGGTTATCGCCGTGAAAAAGCTGCCCGGAACCCCCTGCAAGGTGGTCATTTAGAGCGAACGTTGCGTTCGTTGCGACGGTAGAAGTCCCAAGGCCAAAAGCGCAATCCCTCCCAGAGGATTTCGCTACGCCAGTGGCGAGATTGGAGTCACCAGCGGTGAAGATTGAGGTCGCCAGCACTCAGGCGATCGCAAGCTAAACACCTCTCAACGAATACCACTCACCGGCTGCCTTCCACCACCGCTGAATATTTGAGGGGCATGGTTTGGGGGCGGGTAAATGAGTGGGGTGGCGGCCCTTGCCCTGGGTTTGGTTGGGCTATACTCGTGCGTAACGAATGAAGACCGCTACCATTATTCATAATAAAGATCAAGCAAAAGATCTTTGGTCGATCTGGCCTTACCAATGATATATCTTCTCTTCCTACTAGCGATTGTATTAATTACCACAAATGCACTAACGCTGAAACAGCTCCAGCGCCAAAGACTGGAAACTTCTGTAGCGCAAAGACAACTAAACGCAGCCAACACAACAATCAGAGGTTTTGCGTCAACGCGCAAAATCCTTGTCGAAAGCAATGAACAGGTCAGGCAACTGCAAGCCAAAATAAACGCCCTGAACAATCAACTCGATCAATTGCACGCAGTAAATCAGGAAACGGCG
Source organism: Nodosilinea nodulosa PCC 7104 (assembly GCF_000309385.1). GTDB lineage: Bacteria > Cyanobacteriota > Cyanobacteriia > Phormidesmidales > Phormidesmidaceae > Nodosilinea > Nodosilinea nodulosa. Next base: position 4,840,419 of record NZ_JH976537.1, on the reverse strand, counting down.
GAGCAACTCAGAACCCGCCAACAAGAGGCCGATCAAAGGCGTGATCAGCTTGAGCAGATGCGCGAGACTCTTGCCAATCGTGATGCGTCAGTCAGAGATCTGAATGAGCAGGTCAAAAATTTACGCAGTGAACTGTATCAGCTGCGGTTGGCAAACCAGAACGAAAGGCAATCTGCCAACCATCTCTATAATGAGATTGAAAAAGAGATAGAGAATGAAGCTAAGCAATACAAAGCAAAAATTGAGGAGCTGGAAAACACCATTTCTTTACTCCAGGAAAGCCAAAGAAAACAAACAGAAGTAGCCACAGAAAACCAAGGTAATTTCATAAATTTAACAATTCTAGAGCGCGATCTGTATTCAGAAGAAATTAAAAGCATAGTGGTGGAAGTTCTCAGAAATTCACTCCTCAACGTGCATAGTGGCAGCAGAACCCAGCATGTAATTACTGATGTTGTTAACAACAATTCCTCTGGCTCTTTACGAGAGGAAATTAAAGCAGAGATCAATAGCCTGTTTAAAGACTATACAAGTATGAATCCGAAAATGAAGCAGGCTCTAAAGAGGCTGGGGTTTGAGCTGGTGGCTGACAATAGTCACTACAAGTTTGTCTTTTGTCAGGATGATCGCTACACCGTTTTTTTCTCAAAAACCCCTAGCGACCGACGAGCCGGGCGAAACATTGCAAAGGATATTTGCCATGTGATTCTGTAGAGCGATCGCACCCCAAGCAGGTAACGCTCGCCCCACCGACCACCCACAGACTGCGAAAGACCAATTCCCCACATTTAGCCATGCAAAGCCCCATCCTTCCGTTGGGTCCAGGGCGGCGGAACGGCCCTGGTCGAGGGGGTCTGGGGGCAATCGAAACGCCCCCAGCGGTAGATCTGGCTTTATCCCCAAATCGTTGCCGCACCCAATTCCGGGCGAGAACCGCAGACCTTGCGCTGGTACAAACCACCGTTTGCCCCTACCGAGGATTCTCCACCCAAAGAATCGACTTCACCGGGCGCTGCACCAGCTCCCCCTCCGCATTCAGCCGACCATAGTGGGCGGTGCCCTGGTAAATCAGCGTTGACGAGCTGCCGCCATCCAGGTTCAGAGCCTTGACTACGCCGCGATCGCCCAAAATCTCCCCCATCTCCGCCATCGTCACACCGCTGGGCGACACCCCCGGCACCTGGGCCGCCATCACCAACACCACGCTACCGTCAGCCTTAATCCCCACCGCCGATCGCGCATTGGGCGACTGGCTACCCAGGGCGTCGCGGTTAGCGCCGCGATCGACAAAACCCTCCTCCACCGACGTATCCTGCGGCAGCAGCTGCGGCCCAGCCCCCACCGCATCCACCAGCTCGCAGCCCGCTGGAACGGCTTCCTGGTGCAAGGTGATGTCGTAGCTGGGGGTGCCGCCACAGTCGTAGCGGCGAAACTCGGAACGGTTGAGGATCTGATCCATATAGCTGGCCAGGTCTGGATTGCCCACCAGACGCTCATTTTGGGTTGGGTCAGCCACCAGCGCGCCATTCTGCACCACGTAGGAGGTGGTGAGGCCATTGTTGGGGTCAAAAAAGCCGGCGTTAATTGCCGCCGCCACGCATCCTTCGGGTTCACAGGCTTGAGCTGCGATCGCATCCACCCGCGCCAGCTCATCCACCACCGCCACCCGCACCGGATAGCGCACCGGGTCCGGAATCGTCACCACATGTACCGTGGCCGCAGGCAGGCTAACGGTTTCATAAATCGGAGGCTTGGCAGGTGCTTCAGGGATAGCATCAGCATCCGCCGTATCGACCTGACTAGGCACAGGGGCACATCCAAATAGCCCTAGAGCAATCGCCAGGCCGATAAAGAATGGGTATTGAATACGAGAACGCATAGCGCCAACAACGGGTTGCGCTCAGCAGTATAGCGGCTTCGGGGCTAGATTCCGCTTCGGGACATCCAGCCAGGCGATGGGCATACTGGAACCAGTTTTGGTTGCAGCTCATGGCCGTTCCCACAGTGACAACCAGCGAGACCGAGCCGAAGGTGTATCCCTTGGTGACGGTGATTGTGCCGATCTACAACGGCGAGGCCGATTTGCCCGAACTGGTGGAGCGGTTGCTGGGGCAAGACTATCCCGCCGATCGCGTTGAGTACCTGCTGGTGGACAATGGCAGCGGCGATCGCACCCTCCAGATCCTCCAAGCCGCCGCCCAAACCGCCGCTGCCCAGGGCATTCGCCTCCGCGCCCTCACCTACAGCGCCATCCAAAGCTCCTACGCTGCCCGCAATGCAGGGATTGCCGCCGCCCAGGGGGAAATTCTCGCCTTTACAGACGCCGACTGCCAGCCAGAACCCGGCTGGCTGGCCGCCCTGGTGCAGCCCTTCGCCGACGATTCCATCGGGCTGGTTGCAGGAGAAATCAAGGCCCTGCCCAGCCGCAACTGGCTCGAACGCTACGCCGATCGCCAGGGCACCCTTTCCCAGCACAACACCCTCAACCACGCCTTTTTGCCCTACGGCCAAACCGCAAACCTGGCCGTGCGGGCAGAAATATTGGGTACAGTCGGGTGCTTTCGTCCCCACCTGACCACGGGCGGGGACGCCGACCTGTGCTGGCGCATTCAGCAGGAAACCGACTGGCAGCTCGTCTACGCTGCCGATGCCGTGGTGTATCACCGCCATCGAGATAGCTTGAAAGGCCTGAAAAGCCAGTGGTATCGCTACGGCTGCTCAAATCGCTATCTCCATGAGCTACATGGAGTTGAACTGACGCGATCGCTCACTACCCAAGAAACCCGCTACCGCCTGCTGCGCTGGGGACTTAAGGAACTGCCTCAGGCCACCGTTAAGCTGCTTACCGGACGCGGCACCGCCCTAGAGATGGCGATTACCCCGCTGGATCTGTGGTGTGCCCATGCCCGCAGTCGGGGGCAGGCCCAGGCCCAGCTCTCTGACGCCGCCCGCGCGATCGCCCCCCTGGAGGAACCAGTTGAATGCGAATCCTGATGATTTCCGCCACGTTTCCCTACCCGCCCACCCTGGGCGGCACGCAAATTCGCACGTTCTACCTGCTCAAGCACCTGAGCCAAAACCATGAGGTGACGCTGGTGACGCAGCGATCGCCGGAGGTATCCGACGACGAGGTTGCCACTCTGTCCGCCTGTGTCACCAAGCTGGTCTGCTTTCCCCGTCCCACTGCCGCCGACCTGCGACCTGGCATACCTGGCAAAGTCAGCCGCTTTGCCCACTTTCTGGCCACGGGCACGCCCCCCAGCACCACCTACCTGGCCAGCCCCTCCATGCAGCAGTGGATCGACAACTGGGTTGAAGGTGGCCACTGCGATGCCATCACCTGCGAGCACAGCGTCAACGAAGTCTTTGTGCGGCCCAGCTACCGCCAGCGAGTGCCCAAAGTGGTGGTGGACATCCACAGTTCGCTCTACGGCACGCTGGTCAACCAGTTGCAAACCGGCACGGCGGAAAAGCCCCTGCGCGATCGCCTCAATCTGCCCCTGCTGCGCCGCTACGAGCGCCGCTACGCCCAAAAATTCACCGACCTGGTGATCACCACCGAAGAAGACCGCCAGTTTTTCACGGCGATCGCAGGCCACACCCCCCTCCATGTGGTGCCCAACGGCGTTGATTTGGTGCAGTTTCCCTACCGCCGCGCCGACCCCGGCGGCCACAGCCTGGTGTTTGTCGGCGCGATGGACTACATCGCCAACGTGGACACCGCCAAATTTCTGGCCCAGGAGATTCTGCCGCCCCTGCGCCAGCGCTACCCCGACGCGACGCTGTACCTGGTGGGCAACAAGCCTACGGAGGAAGTCCAGGCCTTGGGCAACCTTCCCGGCGTCACCGTCACCGGAAAAGTGCCATCGGTAGCGGAATATTTGCACCGGGCGACGGTGTGCGTGGTGCCCATGCGCATCGGCTTTGGCATTAAGAACAAAACCCTGGAGGCAATGGCGGCGGGGGTGCCGGTGGTGGCCAGCGATCGCGGCCTCGAAGGTCTCGCCGTAGACCAGCCCCAGCGAGCGCTGCGAGCGAACACGGTGGATGAATACGTGACGGCGATCGGCCAGATGTTCGACCGGCCAGATCTGCGCACCACCCTTTCGGCGCGCGGGCGCGAGCTGATTGAAACCACCTTTACCTGGGAACGGGCCGGACAGGTCTACGAAACAATCCTTAGCCACTGAACGTTGCATCGCTGGGGTATGGGCCAGGGGATCCTCACGCCAATCAATTCTCAGCGTCTGTTCCGCGCGGGCGGACATTTTCGATGGATCGGCTCTGGCCGATCGCCTATTTCAGCGCAAATCCCAGGCCATGGCTAGCTGGCTGCTTCCAGTTTGTCCTGGGTTCGATGCTCAAAATCACTGGCCGCGTGCCGTTCGTGGAGCTGCTCCTCGGGCGGGCCCCAGGTCCGGTTTACCATTCGTCCGCGCTGCACCGCTGGTCGGGCATCAATTTCCTCTGCCCACTTCACCAAGTGGGTGTAGGACGAGGCCTCCACAAACTCAGCCGCATCGTAGAGACGGCCCAGCACCAGCCCGCCGTACCAAGGCCAAATCGCGATGTCAGCGATGGTGTAGGCATCGCCACTGATGTAGGGCCTATCGGCCAGCTGTCGGTCGAGGACGTCCAGCTGGCGCTTGGTCTCCATGGTAAAGCGATTGATGGCGTATTCAATTTTGGTTGGGGCGTAGCTGTAGAAATGCCCAAAGCCACCCCCCAGGTAAGGTGCAGAACCCATCTGCCAAAACAGCCAGGACAGGCATTCTGTGCGCTGGGCCGGATCGGTGGGCAGCAGCGCGCCAAATTTCTCCGCCAGGTAGAGCAAGATCGACCCCGACTCAAAGACACGGGTGGGGGGCGTTGTGCTGCGATCGACCAGGGCCGGAATCTTGGAGTTGGGGTTCACCGCGACAAAGCCGCTGCCAAACTGATCGCCCTTGTTGATGGCGATCGGGTAGGCGTCGTACTCAGCTTCGGCAATGCCCAGGGCCAGGAGCTCCTCCAGCATGATCGTCACCTTTTGCCCGTTGGGGGTGGCCAGGGAGTAAAGCTGAAGCGGATGCTGCCCGATCGGCAGTTCTTTTTCGTGGGTAGGGCCAGCGATCGGGCGATTAATGCTGGCCCAGGTGCCGCCGCTCTCGGTTTCCCACTGCCAGACTTTGGGCGGTGTGTAGGTTGAAGGTGTCTCCATGGGGTAGCTCTGGGGTAAGGGGCTGACAATCGACAGCCTAACTTAGTCCAAAGCGTTCGTGAAACGCGTTAGCGAAACGGTGCTCCATTTTTCGGTCACAGAGCCACCAACCTGGCCGATTCCTAGCCCTTGCCGTGGCCTCACCACTGGCACGGCTGGCCGCCTCTAAAGCTGATTAGAGGGCATCTCGGGTGGGTTGTGGCGTTCTCCCTCCGGGAGGCGTCCCCCGTTGGCGAAGCCTGCCAAAAGGCTGCCGACTTCGCTCAGCCAGCATCGTTCTAGGGACGCTTACCAGGTAAAAGGCGTGGCGGTAATTTTTTAGATATCAACAAACAGATCGTCACCTTCTTGGGTAACGCTAAAGCTGGCCACATCGGAGGGTGTTTTACCCATGGACACTATTTTCTTGGCCACCCCAGGCAAAGAGATACCGGCAATTGACTCTACCCATTCGACATTTTTGCCGGTACACATTTCAAACTTAGAGCCGTGGAAGGGGCATGTAATCGTGCCATTTTCAAGTTTGCCTTTGGCCATGGGAAGGCCGAGGTGAGGGCATTTATTGGCGACCGAGCAATACTTATCACCAACCTTGGCCACGAGAATAGAGCGATCGCCGGCACTAGTTTTTAGAACTTTGTCAGTACTGACATCGGCGGTGGTGGCAATTTTAACTTTAGTCACAGTAGAAGACTCCTAATATTATCTAAGGTTCTAAAAATCTTGGAAAAACGGTCATTCGATAATACAGGATTGGGTCGCCCCATCCTGGGAATAAGGGCGAGTGTTTACTTGCCACTGGTGGCTGGATGCGGCCCCAGACCGCATCTCAGCGGTGCTAGAAAGGGCGCGATCGCGCCGCATCGTCGTTGAGCAGCTCGATTCCCCCCCGTGGCCCATAGGGCCGATTAGGCCGATTAGGATAGAAGGGAACCCCCATCCAATCCCGAACTACCGTTGAACACAAAACTCCGCTCACAGCCCATGGTGTCGCCCAAACTCGACCAGCTCAAAACCCTTTTTGCCGCGATGGACCGGGCGCTGATTGCCTACTCGGGCGGCATAGACAGCACGCTGGTGGCCAAGATCGCCTATGACGTGCTGGGCGATCGCGCCCTGGCCGTCACCGCCAACTCGCCCTCGCTGATGCCTGCGGATCTTGAGGAAGCCCGGGTGCAGGCGGCGGCGATCGGCATCGCCCACGAAATAGTCGCCACCCACGAACTAGAGAACCCCAACTACGCCGCCAACCCGGTCAACCGCTGCTACTTCTGCAAAAGCGAGCTGCACGACACCCTCAAGCCCCTGGCCCTGGGGCGGGGCTACCCCTACGTGGTCGATGGCGTCAATGCCGACGACCTGGGCGACTACCGCCCCGGCATTCAGGCCGCCCAGGAGCGGGGGGCACGCTCGCCCCTGGCCGAAGTCGGCATCACCAAGCTGGAGGTGCGCGAGATCTCCCGCGCCCTGGGTCTGCCCTGGTGGGATAAACCGGCCCAGCCCTGTCTCAGCTCGCGCTTTCCCTACGGCGAAGCGATTACCCTAGAGAAGCTGCGGCGGGTGGGTCAGGCCGAGCTGTACCTGCGGCACCTGGGTCTGCGGCAGCTCCGGGTGCGATCGCAGGCCGACACTGCCCGCATTGAAATTCCAGCCGAGAATATTAAGGATTTTGTAGCCGCTGCGGACCTTGAAGCGCTGGTAAAGGCGCTGCAAGCCTGCGGTTTCACCTACGTTACGCTCGATCTAGAGGGCTTTCGCAGCGGTAAGCTAAATCAGGAGCTACCCGCTACCATTGTCAGCCCATTAGAACGCCCCAGCCATGACCTATCTGCTTGCCGGTGACATTGGCGGCACCAAAACCATTCTGCGCCTGGTTCAGACCAGTGAGCCCAACCAATCGGGCCAGGTCACGCTCAAAAACAAGTTTGAGTGCACCTACTCCAGCCAGGCCTACCCGGACCTGGTGCCCATGGTGAAAGAGTTTTTGCACCAGGCCAACGAGGAGGCCAGGCAGGAGCATCCCCCCGAGCGGGCCTGTTTTGCGATCGCCGGACCAGTTGTAGACAACACCTCCAGCCTGACCAACCTGGCCTGGTCGCTGGAGGGCGATCGCCTGAACGCTGAGCTAAACCTCAACCGGGTAGAGCTGATCAACGACTTCGAGGCGGTGGGCTACGGGGTTTTCGGCCTGGCCGACGAAGACATCTATACCCTGCAAGCCGGAGACCCCGACAGCAGCGCTCCGGTGGCCATTTTGGGGGCGGGCACCGGGCTGGGGCAGGGGTTTGCCCTGGCGACCGGCGGGCAGCCGCTGGTGTTTCCCTCCGAAGGGGGCCACGTCGATTTTGCCCCCCGCTCCGAGCTGGAGTTTCAGCTCATGCGCTACCTGACCGATAAGCACCAGATCTCTCGGGTGTCGGTGGAGCGCGTGGTGTCGGGCCAGGGGATTGTGGCGATCTACCAGTTTTTGCGCGATCGCGAATTTGCCACCGAAACTCCCGCGATCGCCGAAGCCATTACCACCTGGGAGCGCCAGACCGGCCTCTCGACCAAAACCGTAGACCCCGCCGCCGTGATTGCCCAGGCCGCCGCCGAGGGACGCGATCGCCTCTGCCAAAAGACAATGGAAATTTTCGTCTCTGCCTACGGGGCCGAGGCGGGCAACCTGGCCCTCAAGCTGCTGCCCTACGGCGGGCTGTACGTGGCCGGGGGCATTGCCGCCAAAAATCTGGCCCTAATCAAAGAGGGCACATTTCTAGAAGCCTTTAGCCACAAGGGCCGGGTCAGCCCCCTGCTCGACCGGGTGCCCGTGCGCATCGTGCTCAATCCCCAGGTGGGGCTGATTGGGGCCGCGCTGAAGGCAGCCGTGGTCTAGATTGATCCTATATCGATGAAAACTCACTTGTCTCTCTAATCTTCCTTTGAATTCTGGCGGCAAGGTCTTCAGAACGCATATTGTGAACATCAAGATACCCGATTGACGGAGGTAGACCGGGTAACTGAGTATCATCAAAGTGGACGGGTAACACACTGTCATCTTGACGCTGAATCCGGCCAGCAAGAGCACTTTGGCGCTCGTGATTTGTCCAAGCCTTTGATATGTACTCTCGCGATACAAACACCACAACATAGCGCGATCCAGATCGGTAGACCCTTTCCAGTTCGACAATTAAGTCTTTTCCCCATAGGTCTTCATATTCGTCGTAGAACACTTTGACTCCTGCCAAGCGAAGCGCCTCGGCCACCTGCATCACATATGGCCTTTGTTCACCTGCGAATGACAGGGCAACATCGTAGATACTTGCATTTGAACTCTGTTCAAGTGGTGTAGTAAAAACGGACTCCTGACCTGACACGGAGTTACCAAAGGGTGGTACTGTCTCTGATCGCAGACGGTTAACTATACGACGTGCCGCTTCAACCTGGCTGGAGTTAGCATCTGCGGAGGATAAATCTATAAGAGCTTCAAGGACAGGGACTACAGCCTCGTCAGACTCATTGTTCCAGAATGCCCTAAGTCGGTTCGCTTTGGATCCACTTTCATAGTCATATTGCAGAGAATAGATATCCACACCCGCGACATCTTGCATAAATTCCTGAAAAGTGCGATTGCTAAAATCCAGCAAGTATCCATTTTCCATCTTAAATAGTTTTTCTAGTTGGCGCTTCTCGTGATATTTCAGGCTTGACATTTTTCTCTTTGGTTAGTTGTTCAGGCTGTTCGATTTATTCATCTCGCTATATTCTCGGGGAAGTCTGGCTAGTTCTTCGTTTGGCCTGGCTCAGCTTTAGCCGCTAGTATAACCAATCGGATTTCTAATGCTTCTGTGCGTTGATTGTGTGAATTTTCGTCCCGGAAGCGTAATGGCTATTCGCTGGAAACGGTATTTTGTAATCGTAGCTACCTGAGTAAGGGATATAGTGCGCCACTAGTAGCATTCCTAGATACCTAAAAAAGAGATATTGGCCTCAGCTCACGCTTAACCCTATTTTTTAAAGGTTACGAATTCGTATGCCATGTATGCCAAGCCCTTGAATGCAGAAGGCTATCGCTCCCCAGCTGTCCGCTAAGGCGATAAAATCAAGCATGCAGTACACCCCTCTGTGAGGTATGGCAGGTCATAGCAAGTGGGCCAACATCAAGCGCCAAAAGGCCCGTGTGGATGCGGTCAAGGGCAAAATCTTCGCCAAGATGTCGCGGGAGATCATTGTGTCGGCGCGTATGGGCGGCGACCCGGCGGGCAACTTTCAGCTGCGCACGGCCATCGATAAGGCCAAGGCGGCGGGGGTGCCCAACGACAATATCGATCGCGCGATCGCCAAAGGGTCCGGCAATCTCAGTGCCGACAATAGCTTCGAGGCCATCCGCTACGAGGGCTATGGCCCCGGCGGCATCGCCGTGCTGATTGAGGCGCTGACCGACAACCGCAACCGCACCGCCGCCGACCTCCGCGCCGCCTTCAGCAAGAGCAGCGGCAACCTGGGCGAAACCGGCTGCGTCGGCTGGATGTTTGAACAAAAGGGGGTGGTCACTATTCTCCACCCCGGCGACGAAGAAACGCTGCTGGAAGCCGCCCTGGAGGCTGGGGCCGAAACCTACGAACTGACCACGGTGCTGGGTCGCCGCGACGAAGACATTCCCGCCGCCGAGCTATTCTGCGCCCCCGCCGATCTAGAAACCCTCGACACCAGCCTCAAGGCCCAGGGGCTAACCGTCCACCAGGCAGAGCTGCGCTGGCTGCCCAACAACACCGTTCTGGTGGATGACCCCGACCAGGCCCGCCTGCTGGTCAAACTCATGGACGCCCTCGAAGACCTCGACGATGTGCAGTCGGTCACCGCCAATTTCGATATTGCGGAGGAGCTGATGGATGCGATCGCGGCTTAGGAGAGCGAGAGTAGGTTGAGCCACTACCCAGCAGATGAAGAAAGCGATCGACCAGCGCTCAAGACAATAATTCTAGGAAGCTAGAGATGAAGGTGGGCAATGCCCACTCTACCCAGCTGAACGTCACTGACAGACCCGTTTGCAGAACAGACGTTTAAACCTATGATCTACTATTCCTTTCCGTTGGGTCCAGGGCGGCGGAACGGCCCTGGTCGTGGGGGTCTGGGGGCAGCGAAATGCACCCAGCGGCAGGTCTGGCTATTCTTCCCAGTTATGCGCCGCCGTCATCCAACTAAATCATCCCCACGTCGTCCTCAAACCCTGGATTAAGCATAAATATCTTGCTTAGGCGAATAACCGTTCGCTCCCACCACAGGAATGGTTTCCGCTAAAAACCTTCAAGCGTAGAAAAAGTAGCGATTTCGGGGATCGCCTCCCAACCTGCGCCCTATCCCACCCTGCGGAAACCTCAAAAACCCTATAGATTAGAGAAATAGGGAACCCTAAGGAAAAAGGCGAGGACACCCACATGCGGGTATTGTTAATGACCGGCAAAGGCGGCGTAGGCAAAACCTCCGTCGCGGCAGCCACGGGCCTGCGCTGCGCAGAACTGGGCTACAAAACCCTGGTGCTCAGCACCGACCCGGCCCACTCCCTGGCCGACAGCTTTGACATGGAGCTGGGCCACGACCCTCGCCTGGTGCAGCCCAACCTGTGGGGAGCCGAGCTAGACGCCCTGATGGAGCTAGAGGGCAACTGGGGCGCGGTGAAGCGCTACATCACCGACGTCCTCCAGGCCCGAGGCCTGGAGGGCATCGAGGCCGAGGAACTGGCCATTCTGCCCGGCATGGATGAGATCTTTAGCCTGGTGCGCATGAAGCGCCACCACGACGAAGGCGAGTATGACGTGCTGATCATCGACTCCGCCCCCACCGGCACCGCCCTGCGCCTGCTCAGCCTGCCGGAGGTGGCGGGCTGGTACATGCGCAAGCTCTACAAGCCGTTCCAGGCGGTTTCTGAGGTGCTGCGGCCCCTGGTGCAGCCCTTCTTTCGCCCCGTGGCGGGCTTCAACCTGCCCACCAAAGAGGTGATGGACGCCCCCTACGAGTTCTACGAGCAGCTGATTGAGCTGGAGAAGGTGCTCACCGATGCCGGCACCACTTCGGTGCGCCTGGTCACCAACCCCGAAAAGATGGTGATCAAAGAATCGCTGCGCGCCCACGCCTACCTCAGCCTCTACAACGTCGGCACCGACCTGGTGATCGCCAACCGGATTATCCCCAACGAGGTGCAGGACCCGTTCTTCCAGCGCATGAAGGACAAGCAGCAGCAGTACAAGCAAGAAATTCACGAGAACTTTCACCCGCTGCCGGTGAAGGAGGTGCCCCTGTTCGCCGAAGAGCTGTGCGGCCTGGAGGCGCTGCACCGCCTCAAAGACACTCTTTACGCCGACGAAGACCCGGCCCAGGTCTACTACAAAGAAACCACCCTGCGCGTCGTGCAGGAGGAGGGCAACTACAGCCTGGAACTCTACCTGCCCGGCATCGCCAAAGACAAGGTAGAGCTGAGCAAGTCTGCCGATGAGCTGAATATTCGCATCGGCAACCACCGCCGCAACCTGGTGCTGCCCCAGGCGTTGGCGGCCCTCCAGCCGTCGGGAGCCAAAATGGAGGACGACTACCTCAAGATTCGCTTCTCTAGCGCAGCTTAGGGAATGGACCTATGAGATGCAGGGGTAGGGCGGACAAAGCAGCGATCGCCCGCATCATAGGAGCGAAGTTGTGGCGATTGGTCAAACTCCGTCTCCTTATACCCCAGCCTTGTCAGGAGTCGAATGCTCCTATGGTTTGCTGGATGTACCGCTGCCCACCAAAGCGTTTGGGGAACAGCAGCGGCGAGATAGTCGTGCCACCAGAGCATCGCTTCAAAGGCTAAACCTTTTCCCCACCAGGCTTCACCCAACAGATACGCCACTTCACCCCACTCGCCGTACCCTGTTGCCTCAAGGCGACCAATTGGCAAAAACGGAGGGGTCTTTAGACGTACGGCCATATTGAACCATCGTTCGTTAGGGGCGGTTAAATCTGAGGGTCCCCTGGCACGAATAGCGTATTCTTCCCTAAGTGCTTCTAGGGTTGGCGGATCTCCAGTCGGATCGATAAAGGCAAGAACAGAGGATGTGGTCAGAATTAAGAAAAGTTCGTCAGCATGGGCAGCGGTGAGCGGCTCAAAATTAGGTTCTTACTCTGCATCAGGGACATTTTCTGTTTCTTTTGCCCGCCGTCTCATACTAGATTCTACTTGCCACTCCCAATCAGGGATATTTTCAGGCCTCTAGCTTGCCGCCGACGAAGGGGGTGCCCCAGGCCACCCAGTTCTCTTTGTTAAAGGGCGATCGCCAGCGCTGAATTAGCTCTAGTTCCAGGGTTTGGCGGGCCTTGCGATCGCGCTCAGCAAAGGGCCAAAAGCCAATATTTACCGCCACCGCCAGCCCATGGGCGCGGTGGGCCTCCACGTAGCTGAGAATGTAGCGCTTGCAGTCGTGTACCCCCTTCCAGCGCTGGTTTGACTTCACGGTTTCGCCCACATACAGCAGCACCGCCGCCTCGTGATCGACCACAAAGTAGAGGGCGGGCACCCCCGACTCCTGAAACTGCCCGCGCCAGAACTCGGCATTGCGGGGCGGCAGCGCAAAGGGGTCGAGGGTGCTGGCAGGGGAGGATTCGGCCAGTTCAAACAGGGTGCCCTGGGCCACCGGGGGGGCCGATCTCACCGCCGCCTGGTACTGGGCCACCCGCTGCTTCCAGCTCTGGAGTTCGTCAGCGGCCATAGCCGACCCCACCGGGCGGTTGTAAGCCCAGGACACATCCGCCGCCCGCAGGTCGGCCTCGGAGAGCAGCGAGGGCTGATAGTCTGACGCCATAAAGTCTACCCCTAGCGGTTTTGGCTTCCCATCATAGGGCAAAACCCCCAGAGCTAGCGTTGGAGGTTTTGCTAGAGCCGCGATCGCAGGCTATTCGGCCCAATATCCTCTACCTTGTAGCCCTCGGGGTAGGTGCGGATGGGCTGATCGACAAAGAAATCGGGCGTGGTGCGGGGCGGCAGGCGGCGCAGCAGGCGACTGCGGGCCTTGAGGACGGCCCCTGCAAACCGCTGCACCGCTACCGGAGTGGGCTGCCAGCCCAGGGCAGTGAGCAGGGGCGGATCGAGCAGGCAGGGCAGGCCCCAGTTCACCACCGAGCGGGCCGAGGCCGGAAACCACGACAGCAGCATGTGGCGGGTGGCATCGGCGACCCGCTGGTTGGTGGCGGCGAAGGTAAAGTGCTCGGCCTCAAACTCGCGGTTGAACTGCTCGAAAGCCTCGTAGGTGGAGGGAATGTTGTGGATGCCCATGCGATCGCCAATTGCCCGCCAGAAGTAGTAGCAGGCCAGCCGCTCCTGCTGGCAAAAGGGCCGCCAGCCAAAGCGATCGCACCAGCGAATCGGCTCATACACAAAGGTTGAGAGCACGTAGAGGTAGTCGGCGTTGCCGATGGCGTAGTGCTGGTGAATGCGGTTCATGCGCTGAAGAAACGCCTCGCCTCGGGGGCTGTCATAGCCGTGTTTGAGCACCTCCGATACCACAATGCCGGTGTCGTCGTAGCGCTTTTGGGCGTGGTGGCGAAACTCCCCCGTTTGATCGAGCAGGGCCGACACGCTGGGAATGCAGAAGGTGCGCAGCAGGGCGACCTCCAGGGCGCGGGTGACATCCCACGGAAACTCGTAGCCCGCCAGCAGGCAGCAAATCTCCTGGTGGTCGCGCTCCGGGTCGAGGCCCTGAATGCGGCGTAGGGTGGCGTAGCGATCCATGGGAGTGGATGGGTGGGCGAGTGGATGGGTGGATGGGTGGGCGGGTGAATGGGTGCTGGTCCCTGAGCGGAGTCGTTCGCGTTAGCGTCTCCCGTAGGGAGAAAGGGGGGATTTAGTATTCGATGCCGGGCTGGGCTTTGACGCCCTGCTCGCGGAAAGGATGCTTGACCAGGGTCATTTCGGTGACCAGGTCGGCGCGATCGATTAGCGCCTGGGGTGCACCCCGCCCGGTGAGTATGACGTGGGTCATGGCGGGTTTTTCGGCCAGCCCCGCCAGCACCTGCTCTACGGAGATAAAGCCGTGCTTGAGGGCAATATTGACCTCGTCGAGCAGAATGGTTCTGTACTCGGGGTTGCGAATGTAGCTGAGGGCGGTGTCCCAGGCGGCCTGGGCGGTGCGGGTGTCGCGATCGCGATCCTGCGTATCCCAGGTAAAGCCCTCGCCCATGGCGTGGAAGGTGAGCTGATCGGGCCACTGCGCCAGCACCGCCTTTTCCGCCGGTTCCCACGCGCCTTTGATAAATTGCACAATGGCGACCTTGTAGCCGTGGCCCAGGGAGCGCAGCACCATGCCCAAAGCGGCGGTGGTTTTGCCCTTGCCGTTGCCCGTGTTGACAATCACCAGCCCCTTTTCGACGGTGCGATCGGCGATGCGCTGCTGCTGCACCTCCTGCCGCCGCTGCATTTTGCGGCGGTACTGATCTTCAGAAAGACCTGTCGCCTCTGACTCCTGGTTGAGGGCAGCGGCAGCCGCGTCTAGGGTGTCGGCGGTGTCAGTGGGTTGAGTCATGGGCGGTAGGTAAAGTACGAGAAAATCAAAAATTCTGCGGCTGCAAGCCTGTTGCAGCACCCTAACATCTTAGCGATGTAAGCGAGTCAGTTTTGCCCCGTGAATTATCAGCCCGTCGGCTAGAGCGGCTGATTGGCCTCAACCTTGGCCTGCGCCCCAGGCCGTAGCGCCGCGCAGAAACCCGGCGGCTGAGGTCTCGGTGCTCAATGCCTCCAGCAGGTGCTAAAATAGTTCAGCCTAAGGGCATGTAGCTCAGTGGATAGAGCACTAGATTCCGGTTCTAGCGGTCGCAGGTTCGAATCCTGCCATGCTCGTTGCTTATGTGGCAAGGGATTCGCCCCCGTGGACGCTGGCCTGGTGTGGGATGACCCGATGCCAAAAACCCGCAGATGGTTTGTGGCCAATCACAGCGGCCTTTGGCGCACTGAAGAAGCATTTCCGGTATTGGATGAGGGTTAACGCCATCACGATCAGTCAGATGGGTGCATAGATACCAATGGACCCACTCCCCTGAACCCGCAGTCTTTAAGTCTGATTAAGTTCTCAGGGGAGGAGAAAAACCGCCTCGCTATGCTGGCACCATAAGGGGGCAAAAGTGACTGGATCAATCTAAGCAATCTATGAGTAATTTTGATGATACGGCTGAAATTACGACGAGTCAGGCACTCAGACAGGCTTACGCAGCTGGCAAGCGAAACTTTGAAGGGATTAGATTGAGTGGTTTAAACCTCACTGGCTTAGATTTGAAAGGAGCCGATCTGAGCCATTCAGACCTGAGCGAATCTGACCTGAGCGAGACTAACTTACGGGGGGCCGACCTCAGCTACGCCGACCTGCATGACACCAATTTAACCAGGGCTGATCTACGCGGCGCTTCGTTAATAGGTGCTGATTTGCGCGACGCTATTTTGGCCGAAACCGATCTTCGGGGTGCCGACTATGACCCTCAGGCAACCCGCTTTCCAAAACATTTCGACCCAACCTCGTCTGCCATGCAAAGCGATCGCTAATCGACAATTGACTGGTTTCACGGGTGCGCTGTAGACGACCATCGCGAGACATTCACGCAAACAGCGATCGCCCGATCTGCCTGACTGGGAAAGCAGGGGGGATGCGGGTGATTTTAGGCCTAGGGCAGCGGATGGGGCGGTAGCCCACTTGGCCAAGAGGGGCTACCGGGCAATACTTAACTAAGCCAATTAAGCTGGCTGGTCACGTGGTCAGCAGGGGTTGCAAGCAGGGGACGGGTACTATATCTAGGCATGAGGCCCCCTCTATATCGCCCTGGGTTGGTTTGTCTTCAAGCGTTGCAAAGACAAGATGACTGAAGTTTTAGCGGTTTTAATTGTTGACGATGCCGAAGTCGATGCGCTGCTGACCGTTGAGGTTCTGCGCAGAGATGGCCTAGAGGTGACCTGGGAGCGGGTGCAAACCGCCGCAGATCTGGGCCACAGGCTCTCCAGCCGCTGCTGGGATGCGATTCTTTTTACCCCTGATCTGCTGGAATTTGATGCCCCCATGGCGCTGGCCATCGTGCGTGAGCAGGGGTTAGATATACCCTTTATCGTCGTCTCGGCCTCCCTTAGCGACCAGCAGGCTGTGGCCCTGATTACAGCCGGTGTCCAAGACTACATTACAAAAGACCGTCTGGTCCGCCTGCCCGAGATCGTGCGGCGGGAGGTGCGGCAAGCTCGCCGCCGAGCTAAGCGGCGGCAGGCCGAGCAGGCGCTACAGGGCAGCGAGGCCCGGTTCCAAAGGCTGGTGGAGACCCAGCCGGGCACCTTCTACACGGCGGTGCAGCGGGCCAGCGGCGATCGCGCTATTACCTATCTAAGCAGCACTGGGGCCAGCCTCTTCGAAGTTTCCACCGAGGCGGCCCTGGCCGACTGTGGCACGATCGCCGCCCTGTGGCATCCGGAGGATAGGGAAGCGGTAGAGGCAGCTATTGCCCACAGCGCCGCCACCCTCACCCCCCTGCACCACGAGTGGCGCATCGTTACCCCCACGGGTAAGCTCAAATGGATACAGGTTCACGGCCAGCCGGAGCCACGTCCCAACGGCGATGTGCAGTGGTTGGGCGTGATGCTGGAGGTGACCAGCCGCAGACAGGCCGAGCTAACGGTCATCCGTCAGCGCGACCTCTGCCGCCTGATGGTGGAGGTGACCCGTCGTTTTGTGGAGGTGGGGGCCGCCCAGTTTGACATTGAGGTGATCCGCGCTCTAAGGCAAATCGGAGCCTACATTCAGGCCGACCACGGCTACGTGGTGGCGCTGCCTGCCGCCAATACCCCAGGCGCCACGCAAGTCACCCACCAGTGGTGCCGTCCCGGCGGTCCCGCAGCGCACCCAATGCCTGCGGCCATTCCGGCAGCGGCGTTTCCCGAGGCCAGGGCGGCGCTGCGGCGGCGAGAGGCGATCGACGTGGCCCAGGTGGAGGCTCTGCCCGCCGCCTGGGCCACCGATCGCGCCAGCTGGCAGCGGTTTAATGTCGAGGCGGTACTGGCTGTTCCGCTCATTCAAAAAACTTGCGTGGTGGGTTGCGTGGGGTTTCTCACCTATGGTCGGTCCGCCGGGTGGGATGAAAATACCCAGCAGACCTTACAGGTGCTGGCCCAGACCATTGCCTCCGCTCAAAATCGGCTTCAGGCCGAGCGCCTGCTGGCCCAGCGTGAAGCCCAGAGCTGGGCCATACTCTCGGTCATGCCCGATCTGCTCATTCGGGTGGGGGCCGATGGCCAATACCGCGGCGTGCTGAGCCAAAACCACCCGCTGGATATTGTCTCTCCCTCCCAGAGCCGGGTGGGCCGCTACGTGGCCGAGGTGCTGCCCGCCGAGGCGGCTGAGCGCAAGATGAAGGCCATTCACCAGGCCCTGGAAACCCACGAGATGCAGACCTACGAGCAGCAGCTGGTGAGGGGCGATCGCCTCCAGGACGAGGAGCTGCGGGTGGTGCGCTGCGGTGACGACGAGGTGCTGTTTTTGATTCGCGACATCAGCGATCGCAAGCGCAGCGAAGCCGAGCGCCAGCGCACCAAGCTAGCCCTCCAGCAGAGTGAAGCCCACCAGCGGGCGCTGATCGAGGCCCTGCCCGATCTGCTAGCGCGGTTGAGCAAAGATGGCATCTACCTGGAGTTTGTCAGCAGCCCCACGTTTCATGTGGTGGGCAATTTGTCAGAGTTGGTCGGCACCCATGTGAGCGAGTCGCTGCCCCCGGTGGCGGCCCAGCAGCGACTCGACGCGATCGCCCTGGCCCTGAGCACTCAAACCATCCAGTTCTATGAGCAAGATCTGTCCACGGCAGAAAAAATGCAGATTGAAGAAGTGCGGATAGTGCCCTACCGGGACGATGAGGTGCTGGCCCTGGTGCGGGACATCAGCGATCAGAAAGCGGCGCTGCAGGAACGCGACCGGGCCGAACGTCAGCTCCAGGAACTCAACCAATCGCTGGAGCGGCAGGTGGCCGAGCGCACCGCTGCCCTAGAGGAGCGCGAAGTGCGCTACCGGGGCCTGATGGAGGGGGCTAGTGATGCCATCCTGGTGGCCGATATGGAGGGCCATATTCTGGAGGTAAATCGGCGAACGGAGGAGCTGTTTGGCCATTCCCGCGATCAATTGACCCAGATGCACCAATCCCAGCTGCATCCACCAGAACACCGGGCAGATCTGATTGCCCTCTTTCGCGAGTCGATTGATTCCCCCCATTTTCAGGCCTTTAACATTCCCATTCTGCGCGCCGATGGCCGACGAATTCCGGTGGATATTACCGCGACCACGATCGATCTGGGGACGGGGCAGGTGGTGCAGGGTATTTTTCGCGACGTCAGCGAAAGGGCGCGGCTCGACGCCGAACGCCAGCGGATTGAAGCCGAAAACCAGCGTCTGCGCGATCGCCTGGGCTTTTTGCTCGACTCCAGCCCCGCCGTCATCTACAGCCTTGAACCCAGCGGCAGCTACAGACCCACGTTTATCAGCCAAAACCTGATGGATGTTTTGGGCTATGAGTCGGAGGCGTTTATTGCCAACTACACCGATTGGCGTGAGTACTGCCATCCTGACGAGGTTGACAGCGTTTGGGCCAGCATTTCGGCCATTGTCGAGCGGGGCTCCTACGCTATAGAGTATCGCTTTCGGCATCGAGATGGCCATTACCTGTGGGTGCAGGATGAGGCCCGACTGGTCTACGACCCCGACGGTCAACCCCAGGAAATCATTGGCTACCTGGCGGATATCACCGATCGCAAGTGCGCCGAGGAGAAGCTGCGGCAAACCAACGCCGAACTCATCCGCGCCACCCGCCTCAAGGACGAGTTTCTCGCCAACATGAGCCACGAGCTGCGCACCCCGCTCAACGCCATTTTGGGCATGACCGAAGGCCTGCAAGAGCAGGTGTTTGGCGCCGTCAATGAGCGCCAGCTCAAGGCCCTCACCACCGTCGAAACCAGCGCCACCCACCTGCTGGCGCTGATCAACGACATTCTCGATGTGGCCAAAATTGAGTCGGGCCAGCTCACCCTAAACCTGACTTCCACCGCGATCGTTCCTCTATGCCAGTCGAGCCTGGCCTTTGTGCAGCAGCAGGCCTACAAAAAACGCATTCAGCTGATGGGGGAGCTGCCTTCCCATCTGCCTAACGTGATGCTCGATGAGCGGCGCGTGCGCCAAATTTTGATCAACCTGCTCACCAACGCAGTCAAATTTACTCCCGAGGGGGGCTGCGTCAGCCTGACAGCCACCCCGGAGCTGCGCCAGGACGGCGACAAAATTCAGGCCATGATGCGCTTTAGCGTCAAAGATACAGGCATTGGAATTTCTCCCAGCGATCGGCAAAAACTGTTTCAGCCCTTTACTCAGATCGACAGCGCCCTCAACCGCCAGTATGAAGGTACGGGGCTGGGCCTCACTCTGGTGAAGCAGATTACCGAGCTGCACGGCGGCCAGGTGGGGCTGACCAGTGAGATCGGCGTCGGCAGCTGCTTTACCATCGACCTGCCCTACGAGCTGAGCACAGGGCCACGGACCGCCAGCCCGGCCACCGCCGCCAGCGCCCCGCCCCCGGCGGGCGCTGGCCAGCAACCCCTCATTCTGCTGGTCGAAGACCAGGAAGCAACGCTCAGCACCATGGTCAACTACCTGACCGCTAAGGGGTATCGCCTGCGGGTGGCCCGCCATGGCGAAGCGGCCCTGGCCCTGGCCGAAACCCCCGCTCTGATCGTAATCAGTATTCCCATGGCGGGGGTAGACGGGCCGGAGATAATTGGCCGCCTTCGCGATACCCCACACCTGGCCAATCGACCGATTATTGCGCTGGCGGCGGCGGGCGATCGCGATCGCTGTCTAGCCGCCGGAGCTACCCAGCACCTGGGCAAACCACCCAAGCTCAAGCAGCTGGCCGCCCAAATTCAGGAACTGCTCAACCCCCTCGAGCAGTTCACCCCTTAATTTACACTCCGTAATTCACCCCTGGGCCTGAACCATCTGCCTCCGGCTCGACCGCTGATCTTGTAGCACCACTGGTCAACACCAAAGGATAGCTGCGGCCACTGCGCCGGTCAGGGAAGCTGCCAAATGTAAAAACCGAGTCGCCACCGGCCTTGCCGTCGCCAATCTTGAAGCGCTGGCCTAGTTTTCCAATTTCAAAGGCGGTGGCTGCACCGAAGTTTTGTTAACTTTGACTTCCTCAAAAATACCTGTAGCCTTCGTCGTGTTAGTTAGGACACTGAGAGACGTTGAGAACCTTCAAACGTTCGAACGCTGGCGCTGAGAAATGCCCTAACCTACCCGTTGGCTGCCATATAGAACACAAAAACCGTATTATCACGCAGGGGCTAAAATTAATTTTTTGAAGGTAAAAAATCCCCTGTGAAATTACGTAACTTCGCCTATTTATTTAGCTTTTGTTCCGGTTTCTCTCAACTTCTCAAGAGAGATGAATATATACCCAACCTGGTTTAGGTTCAGACATTTTCTCGCCGATGGCAATCTGCACCTGGGCTAAGAGGAGGGCAAATAAACGTCTGCTTCAGGTGTATTCAGTCCTCTGGGGGGACTATGGCAAAACGATCGCTTAAAGCTTCTCAAAATGGAATTGCTCAGGCTAAACGAGCCTTTGAGCTAAAAGGATGGACTCAGGAATATCTGTCTGCCGAGGTGGGATTACAGACCCGGCAGCCGATCTGGAAGTTCTTTTCGGGTCGCCCGGTAGAGCGCCATATCTTTATTGATATCTGCTTTACCCTCGATCTCGATTGGGAAGATATTGTCGATCGCGCCGCGTTTGGCTCCAGTACCCCCAGTCCTGGGTCTGCCGATTCAGGAGGCAGCGATCTGGAGGGCGAAGATGACCTGGCGGTAGTGCGATCGCACCTGGTCGCCCAAACCCAGGCCCAGTGCCAGCTGCTAGAGCTGCCCCTCGACCTGCACCAGCCCATCACCCTGGCACAAATTTATACCGACGCCTACGTGCGCCCCTACCAGCGGCTGGGGCAACCCTCAAACACGCCCAAGCTCCCGGCCAGGGCGGCGATCGCACCCCACTCTCGGGTGCTGGTGATGGGGGGGCCTGGGGCGGGCAAAACCACCCTGCTCCAGCAGCTGGCCCTGGACATTGGCGACGGGCATTTAAGGGCCGAAAACCAGCCCTACCTGCCCGTTTTTCTGCGCCTGCGGCAGCTGGCCCTGGTGCCTGCCGCCGAACTGAACGTGCAGCAGTACCTGAACCAGCGCTGGTTAGCCTCTGGCCTCACCCCAACCCAAATTGAGGCGCTGTGGCAGCGGCACCAGCTCTGGCTGCTGCTGGATGGCTGGGACGAGCTGCCCACGCCGCAGCATCGACTGGTGACGCAGCAGATCCAGGCACTGCTAGACACCTATCCCGGGCTGCGGGTAATCCTATCGGGGCGCAGCGGTGGCTCTATGCCCCAGCTCAATGGCTTAGTCACCCTAGAGCTGGCCGAGTTTGCTCCCGCCCAAATTGAGCAATTTGTGCAGCGGTGGTTTGCCGCCAACCGACCAGGGCAAGGGCCAAAGCAGGGACCAGAGCAGGCCCAAACCTGCCTGGAGGCGCTGCACCACCCCGACAACGATCGCCTGCGGGAAATGGCTCTGACCCCAATTTTGCTGCACCTGATGTGTCTGGTCTTTCACAGCTCGGGGCAGTTTCCCAACCAGCGCAGCAAGCTGTATCAGCAGGCCCTCGATCTGCTGCTGGGCCAGTGGGATCAGCAGCGGGGCATCAGCCGCAGCCAGCCGCTGCAGCAGCTCTCTAGCGTAGATCTGCTGGGCATTCTCTGCGAGGTGGCGGCCCGCAGCTTCGAGCAGGGCAGCGTTCTGCTCGACGAGGCCGAACTCCTCGGCCTGATCGCCCGCGCCCTGGCCCAGCGAGACACCCAGGCGACCACCCCGGAGCGGCGCTGGGCCGACAGCAAAGCCGTCCTGCAAGTTTTGATCGAGCACTACGGCATGCTCACCGAGCGGGAGCTGGGCAGCTATGCCTTTGTTCACCTGAGTTTTCAGGAGTATCTTACGGCCCGCCGCTGGGCGCTGATCGCCCTGGCGGGGCAGAGCGACTGGACCGCCCTGGCGGCCCACCTGCCCGAGACCCGCTGGCGGGAGGTGATTGTGCTGACGGTGGAAATGGCACCCCAGGCGGAAACGCTGTGGGCATCGCTCTGGCAGCAGAGCCAGGGCTATGTGTCGGCCCATCCCGAACTGCGCCCTCTGCTCGACTGGGCGCAAACTCAAGCCGAGCGATCGGCCACGCACCACCACCTGGCCGCTCTGCGCGGCTTTTATCTGGGCCTACGCCTAAACCACGGGTTCGATTTAGCCCTGGCGCTCGATGCCCAGTTGGGCATTGACCTACCTGCTTCGCTGGCCTTCGATCAGGCGCTGACTCGGCTGCTGCACCGGGGCCAGCGGTGGCTGAGCGACCCCACGCTGCAGGCGGGCTTTGACCTGGTGTTTGCGATGGATCTGCACCAGCGGTTTGCACTGACGGAGGGCTTTGCCCACGACCTGCAACGGCTGCAAGGGCAGTTGTTCGATGCCCTGGAAGACCCGACGGCGCTGGCGGGCTGGTGCGAAACCTCAGGGGCAGACTGGCTGCGATCGCTCAGTCACACCATTGCCACCCACCGCCAATGGGATACCACCCTGGTCGATCTATCGCCCTGCCCGTCCTTGGAGACCTACTACCAAATGCAGCGGCTGCTGGTCGACTGCCTGCGCCACAATCGCACCCTAGACGCCGCTACGGTGCGCACCTTTGAACAGGGTTTGTTGCTCCCCGAGGTGCAGTATGAAACCGTCTAGCCCCATGGGATTTCTCAACCTGGTGTCTACCACAGCCCTGCGGCTGTACCAGGCTGAAAGTGTGGATGAAATCCTCCAAAACACCGTGCAGGACGTGCAAAGACTGCTGGAAACCGACCGGGTGGTGATCTACCAGCTGAACTCCGAAAGCCAAGCCAGGGCCATGGCGATTGCCGCTAAGCCAGGCCTGCCGCCGCTGCCCGACGGTTCGATCAACCTCACCCCCTGCCTAAAGCAGTGGTTAGCCGAGGCCACCCTGCAAGAGGTGCGGGCCATTGACAATCTGGCCGATAGCGATCTCACCCCCTGCGAGCAAACCATGCTGGCGGCGCTGGGCATCCAAGCCAGCCTGCTGATTCCGATTTACATTAGCTCTGACTGGCAGCGGTCTTTTCAGTGGGAAGACGATGCCACCGAGAATCATGAAATTTGGGGCTTCTTGGTGGCCCAGCAGAGCCACCCCCGCCACTGGAGTCCGCTGGAGGAGGCGTTTCTGCGCCAGCTCACCCAGCATCTGTTCCACGCCATTCAGCAGGTGCAGCTGCGGCAGTTTTCAGACCGACTGATCGAGAGCGCCGTCGACGGCATCATTGCCCTCGATACCAACTACCGCTACCAGGTTTGGAATGGGCCAATGGAAAAGCTCTCAGGGCTCCCTCGCAGTAAAGCGATCGGGCAAGTGGCCTGGGAGGTTTTTCCCTTTCTCAAGGACACAGGGGAGGACAAACTGATCGCCATGGCCATGGCCGGGCAGTCGGTGGTGGCTCAAAATCGGGCCTTTGTGGTGCCAGAAACCGGGCGTAAAGGCTTCTTTGAAGCGCGCTACAGTCCACTGATTGGCCCATCTGGCAACATCCTAGGCTGTCTGGGGCAGGTGCGCGACATTACCGAGCAAAAGCTCGCCGACTATCAGCTGCGGGCCACTACCTCGCGGCTGACAACGCTAATCCAAAATCTCCAAACCGGTATTTTAGTTGAGGACGAGCGTCGCCACATTATTTTAGCCAACCCAACCTTCTGTAAAATTTTTGGCCTACCTCTGTCGCCTGAAGCCCTGAGAGGGCCAGACTGTGAACAACTGCTAAGGCAAGCTGCGTCTCTGTTTCGCGATCCGGCGGCCGTAGTAAAGGGTATTCACCAGGTGCTGGAGCGGCGTCAACTCGTAGTTGGCGAAGAGCTTGAGCTGGCGGATGGCCGCACCCTAGAGCGAGACTACATCCCTATCTTTATTGACCAGGACTATCAAGGGCACCTCTGGAAGTACCGCGACATTACCCAGCAAAAGCAGGCGCTGCAGCAGATTGAAGCTGCGATGCGAACGGCAGAAGCGGCCAACCGGGCCAAGTCAAACTTCGTGGCCACCATGAGCCATGAGATTCGCACCCCGCTCAACGCCATTATTGGCCTCACTGAGCTGCTGCGGCTGACGCCTCTAGATGGCGAGCAGCAAGACTTTGTGGATACGATTCACAACAGCGGTTCGATGCTGCTGTCGCTGATCAATGACATTCTCGATTTTTCTAAAATTGAGGCCGAAAAGCTAGAGCTGGAGCGCCGGGCCTTCAGCCTGCACCGCTGTGTCCACGATGTGGTCAACCTGATCACGCCCATGGCCCAGGAAAAGGGGCTGGTGGTGCGATCGCACATTGCCGCCGATGTGCCAGAGCGCGTGGTTGGCGACGTAACGCGCCTGCGGCAGGTGCTCTTAAACCTGGTCAACAACGGCGTCAAATTTACCCAAAAAGGCAGCGTCACCCTGGCGGTGAGCCTGAAGCAGTCCTTTGCTGAGGCCCACACCGTAGAGCTTCACTTTGCCGTCAAAGACACCGGCATTGGGATTCCTGACGAAAGCCGAGACGCTCTGTTCAAAGCCTTTAGCCAGCTCGATGCCTCCGTGGCCCGGCGCTACGGCGGCAGCGGGCTGGGGCTGGCCATCTGCAAAAACCTGGTAGAAGCCATGGGCGGACAGATTGGGGTGGATACCCAACTCAGCGTCGGCACGACGTTTTACTTCACCATTCAAGTCCCTGTGATTCCTGGCCGGGGGGGCCACGATGCCGCCCCGTTTGAGGCAGATAATATCACCCGGCTAACGGCTGAGGCTGTGATGCCCCAGGCCCTGGCCCCCCAGCTGCCCCTGCGCATTTTGGTGGTGGACGACCTGGCCGTCAACCAAAAAGTAGCCACCAAAATGCTCCAATGGCTGGGCTATGAGCCCGACTGTGCGGCCAGCGGCATCGATGCCATTGACCTGATTCAACAGCGCCCCTACGACCTGGTGTTGATGGATGTTCAAATGCCGGGGATGGACGGCTACCAAACCACCGAAGCTATTCGTCAACTGCCCCAGATCAGCCCAGAGCGTCCCTGGATTGTGGCGATGACGGCCCACTCTAACCTGGACGTTCAGCAACAGTGTCGGCAGGCCGGCATGAACGATTTTCTGAGCAAGCCCATCGTGCTGACATCCCTAGCGGATTGCCTGGTGCGCTACGGCCAAACCCAGGGCTACCAGCCG
The DNA here is from genome assembly GCF_000309385.1 of Nodosilinea nodulosa PCC 7104. GTDB lineage: Bacteria > Cyanobacteriota > Cyanobacteriia > Phormidesmidales > Phormidesmidaceae > Nodosilinea > Nodosilinea nodulosa. The sequence continues at coordinate 4,814,864 of NZ_JH976537.1, read as the reverse complement.
TCGGGCTGGGCCGCTCTGCCGGAGCCGCCCAGTCCTCAGCCAATTGACCATTCTCTGCCACCGCTGCTAGATCCAGACATGCTCAACGCCATCCGCGATATGGCCGGGGCCGACGCCGATGCCCTGGTGGCTGAACTGGTCGACAACTACCGAGAAGATGCCACCCAAAGCCTCAGGCAGCTGCGCCAGGCGATTTGCCAGCAGAATGGCGATCAGATTCGGCAGCAGGCCCACGCCCTGCGATCGATGAGTCTGAATTTGGGTGCCCTCTCCCTGGGAACCCTCTGCCAAAACCTGGAGCTGCGCTACGCCCAAATGTCGGCGGCAGACCACCAGGCCGCCCTGGCCGACATTGAGCAAACCTTCAGTGAGGTAATGTCGGCCCTCCAGTCCCTTATGGCCAGCCCAATCCATGCCAACTGCCAGAATTGATGCAAACGATGCCCAGCCTTCGGTGCTGATCGTAGACGACGAGCGCAATCTGCGGCGGCTGCTGGCCCACGCCATGACCACCGAAGGCTACCGGGTTGAAACCGCCAGCAATGGCGAGGCCTGCCTGGGCTTTTGCCAGCAGCGCCTGCCCGACCTGATTTTGATGGATGCCCTGATGCCCGAGATGGATGGCTTTACCTGCTGCGAGGCGCTGCAAACGCGCTACGGCGATCGCTGTCCCCCGGTGCTAATTATCACCGCCCTGGCCGATACTCCCTCGGTGGAGCGGGCCTTTGCGGTGGGAGCGATCGACTATGTCACCAAGCCCGTCCACTGGGCCGTATTGCGCCAGCGGGTGCGGAGACTGCTGCAAACCCACCTAGTCAACCAGGAGCTGCTTCAGGCCCGCCGAACAATTGAGAACTTACAGGCGACCCTGAAGCATCCGCAGGGGTGATGGGTTAGCGGGGCGATCGCATCTCGATCAGCCGAATCGACAGAATTAGCTCGGCCACAATGCGCTGAAAGGCGTAGTGCCAGCCCGCCCAGCCGTCGAGAACGCCGCCCTTGAAAATCAGGCAGTAGACCAGAATGATCGGGGCCGAGAGGCCCGGCACGCGGCGAATGCGATCGCTCCAGCCCAGCTTTTCTGACGGGCTCTCCAGCTGCTTTTGCACCTCCAGCAGGGCGTAGCGATCCTGCGCCCACAGCCAGCGGTTCAGCGACTTGCGATCGTCGTGCAAAATCGGCGATCGGAGGCTGGCCACCGGCCCCTGGCAGCGCAGCAGCTGGGTGTGGCCATCATCGATGTAGGTGGCGCGATCGCGCCGAAACAGGGCGATGCGCGGCGGCAAAATCGTGCCTCGCAGCGGCCGACCAAACACGCAGTACTGAAACGGAATCGAGTAGCCAGCGATCGCGTCAGCGGGGTTCAGCATTGTAAATTCCTCCACCAGGGCATCGCTGAGGCCATAGTCGGCATCCAGCGACAGCACCCAGGGGGTTTCTACCAGAGACAGACCATAGTTCCACTGGGTGGCGTGGGTGTCGAACTGGCGCTGATACACCTCTACCTGGGGATAGTGGGACAGAATATCCAGGGTTTCATCGGTGCTGAAGCTGTCGATGACCACGATGCGATTGGCCCAGGTGAGGCGTTGCAGGGTGCGGCCAATGTTGGCCGCCTCGTTGTAGGTGAGGATGACTGGCGTGATGGCGGCCAGCATGGGGTGGGTGGTTGGGGTGGGGAGGGGTTGGGCGAGCATGGTAAGTGATGGGGTGATGGGTAAGGGGTGAT
>NZ_JH976537.1:4636364-4813035 GCF_000309385.1 Nodosilinea nodulosa PCC 7104 | reverse complement strand
GGGGGAGGGGGGAGATAGGGTAGGAGGTTAGTGGGGGAGGGGGGAGGGCGAGGGGAGGGCAAGGGGAGAGGATTGGGTGAGTTCGGCGTACTGCTCGATCAGGCGTGCGGCCTGGGTGGGCCAGCTAAACTCGGTTTCCACCAGGGTTCGGCCGTTCTGGCCGTGCTGGCGCGCGGTTTCGGGATGGTGCAGGTAGTGCTGAAGAGCGGTGGCCAGGTTGGGGGCATCGGCCGCAGTCACCAGACCGGTCTGGTGCTGCTGAATCAGGGGGGCGATCGCCACCCCAGGGGTGGTCACCACGGGCACCCCCGCCGCCATGGCCTCCAGCAGGGCAATGCCCAGGTTTTCGGAATAGGAGGGCAGCACAAACAGGTCGGCCCCTTGCAGCAGCAGGGTCTTCCAGCTGCCGCTGACAAAGCCGATCTGGCGCACCTGGGGGTCTAGCCCGGCGCTGCGAATGCGCCGGGCCAGTTGGGCTTCGTAGTCGGCGTCGCCCCGGCCCGCAATCACCAGAATGATGGTTTCATCGGCCAGGGTGGCCAGGGCATCAATCAGGTGCTCAACACCTTTTTTGGGATGCAGCCGCGAGAGAAATAAAACGATTTGGGCGTCATCGGCAACCCGCAGAATCTGGCGCAGCGGGCAGCGAGCGGCGGGCAGCGGGGCGGGCAGCTGCACCCCGTGGGGCAGGGTAAAGCTAGCCCCCTCAAAGCCTGCGGCCATGGCCTCCTGCCGCTCTTGGGGGGTGGTGAAATGGAAGGCGGCACAGCCGCGCAGCAGCCATCGGCCCAGGGTGTTCAGATACAGCTGTTTTTTGGCCCTGCCCTGCTCTAGCGACCAGCAGCAGAGGGAGCCGATTGGGCGGACGATGTAGGGAATGCCCTGGGCGCGGGCGATCGCCATGCCTACGGTGGTGGGGTAATTAAAAATGGCGTGGATGTGCACCAGGTCGTAGTCGGCCATATGCTGCCACAGCCAGGGGGCAAAGGCTGGGGCGACGGCAAATTCCCGCAGTGCCGCCACCTGGGACAGCACCCTAGGAAAAACCCAGATGGGGACAGACGGTCCCACCAGTTCTGGAACGCTGCCGCTTTGAATCAGCTGGCCGTAGGGCGCAAGGAAGGTGACATCGCCGTGGTCGTTGGTGGTGGCGATCGCGGCGTCAATGCCCTGCTGCCTTTGGGCCTGCACCATTTCGAGAATCGCCTGGCTGGGGCCGCCGCGCAGGGGGGAGAGGGAGGGGATGATGTGGAGGATTTTCATGGCGGAGAGGGGAGTGGGGGAGTAGGGGAGTGGGAGAGTGGGGGGAGTGGGGGAGTGGGGGAGTGGGAGGGTAGGTTGGGTAGAGCGCAGCGACACCCAACAACAGCAAGCTCAGGCGCAGGTTCGGTGAAGCGTCAGCGGTACCCAACAGCGGCAAATTTGGGCGCTGTTGAAGGGTTGTGGCGCAACTGCCGCCACAGGGAGTTGTGCGGGGAGCGCCATGAGCTATTAGGCCGGGTGCAGCTGGTCGGGCTCGTTCTGGATCGGGGCCGTAGCCGGATTCAGCTGCTCCGCCAGGTGAGCGGCCAAACAGCGCTGAAAGGCCTGCGGACCAAAGGCAGCGATCGCGCTCTGCCGCAGCGCCTGGGGACGGTACATGAGCGGATTGGGGTAGGTGCCAGAGAGGATTTGGATCAGCCGGTCGGCGATCGCTGCCGCATTCTCTGGGTCCACTAGCGCGCCCAGTTCGCCCTGCTTGACGGCGTCTTGGCCGCCGTCAAGCCCGGCCAGGACGGGTTTGCCGCAGGCCATCGCCTCCAGGTAGACAATGCCGAAGCCTTCTAGCTGGCTGGGCATGGCAAAGACATCGCAGAGGGCGTAGTGGTCGGGCAATTCGTCGTTGGAGACAAACCCGGCCAGGGTGACCTGGGCTTGCAGGTGGCGATCGGCAATCAGGCGCTCCAGGCGGGGGCGATCGTCCCCTTTGCCGACGATCAGGTAGTGCACATTGGGCAGGGCGGCTTGCAGGGTGGGCAGAGCGGCCAAAATCTGGTCATAGCTGTGGAAGGGCTCCCCCGCCGCCAGCCGGTTGACGGTGAGAATGACGGGCTGATCGGGGCGCAGGCCGTAGCGATCGAGCAGATGCCGGGGCTTGGGGGCAACCTGAAACCGGCGGCTATCGAAGGTGTTGGGCAGAATGCCGAGGTTCTGGAGGGCCTGGGACTGGTCGATGCGATCGCGGGTAAATCCGCTCACCGCCAAAATTTTGTCGGCCCCGGCCATGCCTCGCCGCACCTGGGGTTTGGCCACCTCCCAGGCCTCAAAGCCGTGGGCGATGCCCCAGTAGGGCAGATGGGCCAACCGCTTCAGCCCGTGGGCAATGGGGGTGAAGTTGACGTGGGTGGCAATGATCAGGTCGGGACGGTCCCTCAGGGCCGCCCGCCCGGTCTGAGCCGCAAAGGCCATCGCCCGCAGACGCCCAGGCACATGCCCCGTGGTGTGGTAGCTAATCCGCGCCGGAGCTGAGGTGGGTAAGGTGGCCGGGGCATCATGCATGGTGAACACGCGCAGGGTAGCCCCAGGCAAAACGGCTTGCAGCCCCTCTAAAAGAAAGCTGGAGTAGGTCTGAATGCCGCCTTTGAAGTCGAAGAGGCCGGGGGTCCAGAGGTGGAGGGTGGGTGGCATGGTGGGGAGGTGGGGAGAGAGGGAGATGAGGAGAGGGGGGGATGGGGGGAGTTACTGACCGGCGGTGGGCAGGATGGCGGATTCCACCGGTTGGGGCCAGAGGGAGCGGATGGTGAGGCTAAAGAGGGCCAGGTCGGTGCCGAGCAGCCACCAGCCGAGGGGGCTATGCATGAGCGCCAGGGCACTCAGGCCGGGCAGCAGGGTGAGGCCGTAGATGCACCAGACCACGGTGGCTTTGGGGAAATTGGCGTGCAGGAGCCGATGGTGGATGTGGCGCTGGTCGGGGAAGAAGGGAGATTTGCGATCGCTCAGCCGCGCCCCAATCACCAGGGTCATGTCCAGAATGGGCACCAGCAGGACAGCGAAGGGCAGCAGCGCCGTGGTGAATGAGCTGTCTGCGGGCAGGCCGACTGCGGCGATCGCGGCCAGGGAAAAGCCCAGAAAGTAGGAGCCGCCGTCCCCCATGAAGATGCGAGCCGGGGCGGCGTTATACCGCAGAAAGCCCAGGGTTGCACCGCAGAGCCCCAAGGCCATCAGGGCAATGGCGGGCTGAGTAGACCAGCTGAGGGCGGCTAAAACAGCAGCGGCCACGGTCGTCGTGCCTGCAGCCAGGCCGTCCATGCCGTCGAGCCAGTTGACGGCGTTGGCCATCCCCGCCAGCCAGAGAAAGGTGACCAGCAGGCTCAGCCAGGCGGGCAAAGCCTCGGTCAGACCCGGCAAAGGCAGGGCCTCCAGCCGAATCCCCAGGCTCCAAACGCAGGCAGAGAGTACGGCCTGCATCCCCAGGCGGGCAAAGGGGGAAAGGTCAAACAGGTCATCCATCAGGCCGGTGGCAAAAAAGCCCAAACCGCCCAGCAGCAGGCCTAGAAAAATGTGGTGTTCTGAAACCCCAGGGAAACTTTGGCCAGCCATTGTCCAGGCCAAAAACGCGCCGACAAAAATAGCCACGCCACCGATACGAACAATGGGTTGCCGATGAATTTTGCGGGCATTGGGCTGGTCAACGTAGCCCAGTTTCAGCCCGTTTTTTTGAACAAGTGGGGTCAGCCCCACCGTGGTCAGGGCCGCAGCCCCAAAAACTATTAGTGGAAACATAAGCAGTTCTAAAAGCTATTGTGAGGAGGTTGATAGCTCTTAGTTTGGGTGGGCTAAGTTTGCGATCGCGGTGGAGACAATGTGCGCAGATGTATGACATCCCCACGCCCGTTCGCAAACATTTCTGATTACTGAAAAACCCTGCCTTCTAAAAGAAGACAGGGCAAACAAGCTATTTGAGCAAAGTACAAAATAGAGTGCTGGCCTAGCAAAAAGCCGGGACACGTAAATCCATTTGGCCCTGAATCGCTGGAGGCACGGTTGTTTGAGCCGGGCTAGACCAACACCGCAGTGGGCGTTTCCGTTCTAATCAGCCGTCCGTCTTCCATATGAATGATGCGGTGGGCAATATCGAGGATGCGATTGTCGTGGGTGACCAGCAGAATGGTGCAGCCCTGCTCCTGGGCCAGGCGCTGCATGAGCTGCACGACTTCGCGGCCCGACTGGCTGTCGAGGGCGGCGGTGGGTTCGTCGGCCAGAATGAGCCTGGGCTGGGTGACCAGGGCGCGGGCGATCGCCACCCGCTGCTTCTGGCCCCCAGACAGATTATTTGGCCTGTAGTTGACCCGGTGGCCCAGACCCACGGCCTCTAGCATGGCGGTGGCCTGGGCGGTGCGATCGTCGTAGCTGAGGGCGGGTTGCAGGCGCAGGGCCATGCGCACGTTTTCCTGGGCGGTCAGGCAATCCAGCAGATTGTGGGCCTGAAAGATATAGCCAATGCGGCTGCGCAGCTCGACCAGCTGCTTTTTGCTGGCTCCCAGCAGCTCCTGACCCAGAATTTTGAGACTCCCTTGCTGGGCCGCCCTCAGCCCACCCATCAGGCTCAGCAGGGTCGTCTTGCCGCTGCCCGAGGGGCCGGTCAAAATCACAATCTCACCGGGCTGGATGGCAAGATTGATGTCGAGTAATACTGGCTTGCTCAACTGTCCCTTGCCGAAGGCATGGTGTAGGCCCTGAATGTCAACGACTGGTTCCACGCTCGCTTCTCCCCTGCAAAACTCAAGCTTCAAACTTTAAACTCAGCTTTTCTAAAACACATCTGCTGGGTCTGCCGATCGCAGCTTGCGCACCGCGATCGCGGCGGACAGCAGCCCCATCACCAGCGTCATCGAAAATACCTGTAGCCCCACCCCCAGACGCATCAGCACCGCTACCCCGGTGAGGTTACTGAGCAGGCCGTAGAGGCCCAGAGAACACAGAATACCCGGCATAAACCCCAGCACCGCCAGAATAGTGGCCTCCTGAAACACCACCAGCAGGAGCTGCCCGTCGGAATAGCCAATGGCCTTGAGGGTGGCGTATTCCGAGAGGTGGTCGTTGACATCGGAATACAGCACCTGATAGACAATCACCACCCCCACCACGAAGCCCATAATGGTGCCAAAGTCGAAAATAATGCCCGCTGGCTCCTTGGCCCAGTAGCTCTCCTCCAGGGCAATCAGTTCAGTGTGGCTGAGGGCGCTAATTTCCTTGGGCAAAGTGCGCTCTAGTTCAGCCATGACTGCCTGGGGGTCGGCACCCGGTTCGAGCTTCAGCACCCCTGCATGGATCTGGTTGGCCTGCTCAGCGCCAAACAGTCGCAGGTAGTTCACGTCGCTGATGACGATATGGCCGCGTTTGAAGATGTTGCTGCCCAGGGCAAAGGTGCCGTTCACCCGCATTTTGCGGCCCTGCACCTCGATCGGCAGGTCTTGGCCAGCGGCAAAAGCCGAGGCAATCGCCCCCAGAGACGGCAGCGATTTGGTATCGAACAGCAGGCGATCGGTCTGCTCTACCTGGGCCAGTTGCCCATTGATGGCGGGCACAGCCATCACCGGCTGAGCCGGGTTCATGGCGATGACGGTGACGCTAGTCGTTTTGCGGTTGTCGGGGTTGACCCAGCTGGCGGTGCTGTAGTAAAAAGGCCGAGCAGTAGCTACCCCAGGGACCGCCGCCGCCCGGTAGAGCTGCGATTTATCAAAGGTTTCGTTGCCCAAAAACTGAGACTTTTCATTGATTAAAAACACATCGCCATCGAGGCTGGCGGGCACATTGGTGGTGCCGCTAAACATGGCTGAGCGAAACCCCAGCTGCATAAAAATTAGAATATTGGCGAAGGAAATACCCGAGAGCGCCACCAGCAGCCGCACCCGCTGGTGGGAGAGCTGAGACCAGGCCAGGGGCTTTTCCCGGCGAAGCCGAGGGATTCTACCAAAGACCATGAACTGCCCCTCATAAAGAATTGAGTCGAAATTTATTTAGCCCTGTTCCTCCAGACCTCTCTTCCCCTAAACAGGGGGCCAAAAGGAGGGCCAGCGATGGCAGGGGCGTTGATCACCGGGCCGAATCGACGCGAATCTTCACCCGCACCTGCATATAGGTCAGCCCTGCCACCTGGGCGCTGTCCGCCGGATCGAGCTTGATTTTCACCTCCACGACTCGGGCGTTGCTGTCTGCCGCCGGGTCAGAGTTGAGCACATCGGTCTTGCGAATTTGTAGCCCAATGGATTCGACTTCACCCTTTAGGATGTTGGTAAAGCCACCATTTTCGCTGGTAATCTCGGCCCTCTGCCCAACGGCCAGCTGGGGCACATCGGTCTCATAGACCTCGGCAATGACCACCATCTGGTCAGTCTGACCCAGATCGACAATGCCCTGGTCAGGGTTGACCCGCTCACCCACCCGCGTGTTGACCCGCAAGATCTGCCCGGCCACCGGCACCCGCACGTAAAAATCTTCCAGATCGGCCATGGCCCGATCGACCTGGCTTTGGGCGTAGGCCACTTCGGCCTGGGCAACGGTGACATCGACCGGGCGAACTTCGTCCAGCTGGGCAAGGCTAGCGGTAGCCGACTGAATCTGAGCGGTCAGGTTTTGGCGGCTGCCGGTTAGCTGTGCCTCCGCATCCTTCAGGCTGGCGCGGGCGGTATCCAGGGTTTTCTGGCGGCTGTCTAGGTCGGTGGCGCTGACAGCACCTCGGTCGTAAAGCTGGCGGTAGCGATCGTAGTCGGCCTGGGCGGCACGCAGGGTGGCAGCGGCACTGTCGATCGCCGCCTGATTCTGCTGCTCGGTGGTGCGCAGTTCGGCCTGGAGCTGACGGATTGTAGCCTGCTGGGCGCTTTTTTGGCCGGGGGTGGCGGCGGCGGTTTGGGCCTGAACCACCATGGCTTGCTGTAGGGCCACATTTTGCTCGGCCTCGGCTACTTCGGCCTGGAGCTTTTCGATCCCCTGGAGAGTGGCAATGACTTGGTTGGCCTCGACGCGATCGCCCTCCTGCACCAAAAGCTGGTTTACCCGGCTGTCCTGGGCATTGGCTACCGACAGCTTAATTACCGATGAGGTGGGTTCAATTCGGCCTAAAGCGGCAACGGTGGGCACCGGGGCAGGGGCGGCGACAGGGGGAGAGGGCGCGGCCTGGGTGAGGTGCGATCGCAGGGCGTATACCCCCCATCCCCCCAACAGCAGCAGCAGGGCAGCGACGGCCAAACTGTAGGTATTGGTCTTGGCGGTAATAGCTTTGAGGGTCATGCTTCCCAAAAGTTAGGTAGGGCTACGGACAAATCGATCAGAGCAATCAAAAGTTGCCCCTAACATTCCCCCTGGAAAGCGATGACTATCAGGCCAGATGCCGTGATTCGCACGAATTTATGGGTACGCTATTGGAGCGTATTGGAGAACACAGACAATGGTGAAACGCGCCTACAAATCCTTAAACGATCCCCAGTCTGGCGAGAAAATTCAGCAGTTTCGTCAGCACCTAAACGACGAAATAGAACATGCCATCGAAGGCCACGAATTTAAAATGGTCTACATTGGCATAGCCACTCTAGTTGCCTTTGCTTCCGTTATTTACCTTGCCTGGAAATATTAAGGTACGTTTCGGCAGCAGGTTTTTAGTTCATAGCGCTATTAAGACAATTAAGTCACAAGAGCTGCAAAGTGAAACCACCTTGCAGCTCTTTGAGCTTAATGCCCATTTAAGGCCAATTTTACACCGGGCAGGGGTGTCGCTTAGTGTAAGTACACCTGCATGCCAACCACAATGGCGATGAGCAAAACGACTGGAATCGCGATCGCAGCCATGCCATTGTGGCTCTTCACCACTCTGGACTCGTGGCTAATTACCGCTGACTTGATCGTCTCATGCATTTCTTCGCGCAGCTTGGTCAACTCGCTATCCAGGCTGTCGGCGCTGTAAAGCTGACGCAGGCGATCGAACACATCGCGCGCTAAAATCAGGCTTTTCTCAGGATTTTCGAACACCATGTCGATAATTTCGTCATGGGAAAAACTTACAATCTTGGCTGCTTCAGCAACCTGGGCCGTGGACGATCGCGAGCGGCGATCGATCAGCTCTACCTCCCCAAAAACTCGGCCGGGGCCCAAGGATTTTGCCACCACTTGGCCCGTTTCCGGATACGTGTCTACCAGATCAATGCGGCCTGACTTAATCAAATAGACCTGCTGACTTTCGTCCCCTTCTCGATAGATGACATCGCCTGGAGCATAGGTGAGTTTTTCCATAGGTAATTTTGTGTAGCCCGTTAGTTTCGCGGCTATTATTCCCATACTGTACCTAGTTCTATCGGCTCTAAAATGGGCAGTCTAACGTAGAACTTCATTGTTTACCGATAGAGGTGAGATTCCCATGGCGCAAGTTATTTCGATTCACTCCTTTCGCGGCGGCACTGGTAAATCGAACCTAACCGCTAACATTGCCACGGCGGTAGCTAGCCAGGGAAAACGGGTCGCCATCGTAGATACCGATATTCAATCCCCCGGCATTCACGTGCTGTTTGGCCTCGACGAAGAAGACTTTACCCATTCCCTCAACGACTACCTGTGGGACAAGTGCAGCGCTAAGGATGCCGCCTACGACGTTACGGCCCAAGTGATTACTGGCAGCGGCACCCCCGCCAACATCAGCGGCACCGTATACTTAGTGCCCTCTAGCCTCAAAGCCGGTGAAATTGCCAAAATTTTGCGGGAGGGCTACGACGTAGGTCTACTCAACGACGGTTTCCACGATCTGATCGATCAGCTCGACCTTGACTACCTATTTATCGACACCCACCCTGGCCTGAACGAGGAAACCCTGCTTTCCATCGCCATCTCCGATCGCATGGTGATTATCCTGCGCCCCGATCGCCAGGACTTTTTAGGCACCGCCGTTACCCTGGAAGTGGCCCAAAAGCTCGATGTGCCCGACATTACCCTACTGGTCAATAAAGCCCCCGATATCTATCCCCGCGAAACTCTCATCGATAAGGTGCAGAGCCAGTATGGAGTGCCCGTAGGCGGACTGTTCTACGAAAACGACGAAATGCTACAGCTGGCCAGCGGCGGTATTTTTTGGCTTCACCACCCCGACCATGCCTTCAGTCAAGAGGTGCATACGGTGGCCCGCCAGCTGCTCGCTGCGGAGTAGCGCAATGAGTCACCCCGCCCACGGGGACCCCCCCGCCCCCCGGCAGCAGCAGTCCGCTGGTGCCGGACCAAAAACGATGACCGACCTGCTGCTGCTGGCCGATCCAGAACGCACTTTGGTAAACTGGCTGGTGCGCCAGCGCGGCGCATCGATCGCCGAGATTGCCGTCCACCTGGGCACCGAGCCTACCCTCGTGCAGGCTCTGCTAGATGACCTAATCGCGGCGGGCTTTGTAACCGTTGACCTCACCTCCGATCCGGCCGTCTTCAAACCCAACCTGATTTCTCGCAAGCCCCGCACAGTCCCAGATCAGCTTTGGAAGGCCCTTGATTGAGGGCCTTTCACCAAACTGATGCGGGCGTCTTACGCTGGGGTGAAAGTCTCACTCCCTGGTCAGGGCAGGCGAAAGATTCTAGAGATCGCGGCTGAGAGTGGGGACAGAGGGGGTTTCCACGGGGGGCGTTTCCCTGGTGGGAGTTTCCCTGCTTTCAGCCTCAAACACCTCGGGGCTGCCGCCGTTGAGTATGGTCAGCACCTGGGGCGGTGTAGAGTCAGGGGGATAGACCAGATCGACTTCGAGATCCTGGCGGGCCTCGGCGGGAATGCTGAGCTTTAGCAGGGCTTCGGCTTCCTGCCCTCGGCGCTGAACCAGATGGACATAGTGGGTGCGCTCTACCCCCAGCTGGTTCTTAAACTTTAGGCGTACGGTTCCCCTAAAGAAAATGCGGTCCTCAGGGGGACGCCGGAACCGCAGTCCCTGGACAAGATCTTCGTCGCGAATAGGCGTTTGAAACTTGAGGGTAATGGTCTGCTCCGTTCCCCGATTGTTGTAAAACGGGAGCTTGAGGCTGTAGTACACGCCGTAGTTGCCGTGGGCACGGTAGGCGGTGTCGGGGTAGCGAGCGACCATGGGCGCACTTTGAATTTGCCCCGTGCCAAAGGTGTTGCGGTCTACGGAACTGATCACGTAGGAGAACGCATTGCCCGGCGCCGGAATAGTCAGAACGTCGGCATCGGGAGAATCGGTGACCGTGGCTTTCCAGCTCGAGCCCTTGGCTACCCCAGCCACCCGACCATAGTAAAACCGCCCAAAGCGGTAAGTTTCTGGGTTCGTAGGAGGAATATCGCGGGGACCGGCTAGGTTGCCCTGCTTGAGCACCTCTAGCCAGTCTTGCAGGGTGGGAACGCGCTCGTTGCCGTTGGGCAGGACGTCGGCATAGCGGGCCAGGCTGGCCACATGTACAGGGCCAGTACTCGAGAGGTACATCATGGTCGTGCGACCATTGCTGGGAATGGGGCGGGGGGCGAGGGGTCGCGGCGGGCTGTCAGACTCGCTTTCGCCGGTTTCTGGGTTGATTTGGGCATCGGCGGCGGTGAGGGTGACGGGGCGTACCGGTGGTTTAGGGATAGTGCTTCCCTGGGGATAGCTACCGTCGACGGGCACCGTTAGCTGGCGCAGGGGAATGGGCGCATTCATCAGCAGCTGTACATGCCCCGGCGGAATTGTGATGTGATCGGGCCAGTGCGATTGATTGGCTCCCCGCAAAATATCGGTGGTGGTGCGGCTGCCGGGGCCGGCATAGACACTGCCGTTGCTGGTTAAGCGCACGTCGGGCAGGTTGACAAAGGGGGCTTCCTGGCTCAGGTAGCTGACCCCCTGGTGAATGGTAATGTCGACGGGCTCAGTGCCAGGGTTGTAGGCTACGACTCCCAGAAACAGAGTGCGGCGGTCGTCGGGGCTTACGCCCCGAGCAATATGGTGAGAGAAAATGTCGAAGCGACCGTTGAAGGCATAGTCGAGGTGGGCATCGGGAAAAGCCATGCCGTCTTTGGGAAACGTGGAGAGCAAAATGCCGTTTTGCTGCACAACCTCGGGACTGTTGCTGTTGAAAACAGGGATGTCGTCTAGGCCACCGGGGAGGGGGCGCACTTCCTGATAGCGGATTACCTCGGAGTAGTCGCCACTGTGGGGAATTACCACTGTTTTAGTTTCGGCGGTGGGAGCGGTGGCTCCCTGGGGCAGTTGGGCAAACAGGGGAGAAAGGGTGAAAGCGACTAACGCACTCAGCATGGATAACCCGCGGAACGACCAAAATACTAATGAATTCAGTATGCCCAGGTCGTAAAAATCCTGAAGCAGTAGATGGCAACCCTGGCAACGGTTTCCGTTGGCCTGAAGGGTTTGGCTAATACTGAGCAGGCCAGGGGCTGTTCAGCATTAGCGCTGCAATTTTAGAGCAAATCGCGGCCAGTGGGACCAATCCTATATTGACCCGATCCACAATACCACCTCAGGGGCCTGGGTATTTTGCTGCGCTTTGGGGAAAATCATTGAATCTTTATAGAGTTCCTAGCTAGGTTTACTGCCCTCGCAGGGGAGCATCGAGCACCTTGGCGATGCGATCGCCCGCATCCTGTAGATAGGCAACGGTAGCTGTGTCCAGCTGTTTCCCCTGACGGCTGAGGTGCTGGGCGATCGCGCCCTGGAGCTGCTTGAGCTGGTAGCGGGCCAGCACCCGGGCTTCCTCGGGGGCGCCGGAGGTAAACTCCTGGGCCACATACCCCAGCAGATCGGTAACGCCTTCGCCAGAGCCGTGGTTGCGCAGTACCAGGCTGGTCAGGGTGTTGAGGTGGTGTCGCTGAAGCCCCTGGCGCAGGCTGGAAATAGCCGTTGCCCTGGCGGGTGGGGTGAGCACCTCAGACCAGATCGATTGCCCCAGGGTGTCAAACAGCTCCGTCAGGGTAAAGGCCTCAGCGCTGGGCTGTTTGAATTCGCTGTCGCGCAGCCGCAGCAGGCGATCGCCTTCGAGCAGGTTGCTGACGGTGAAAGCCTGGGTAAACAAGAGGCGATCGTAAATGGGGTAGTCGATGCGATCGACAAAGGGATCCTGCCCCCAGTCCATCCAGCGATTGGGGGCCAGACGGTTGACTAGATCTGGGGATAGGGTGATGGCGTCGGGGGCGAACACTCGCTGGTTGAGTACAGCCAGGGCACGCCGCTGCTCCGCCGCCGCGATGGGTTCAAAGGGGGCTTGCCCGCCAGAACTCCAGGGGTCGGTGCGGATAAACCTCTGACCACCGATGTAGTTAGAGATAATCGTTGCCTGCATGTCGTAGTGGAAAAAGACCAGGTTGACCCGCTGCCGCAGCTGACCGTAGCCCTCGCCAGGGTTGACCGAAAACCAGTCAAGGCGGTCCCAAATCGTCTTGGCGATCGCCATTTGGCCCTCGGCATAGCCCAGGGGATCGCTGCTCATATCCCAGGCGTTGGCCTTGGGATCGAGCAGGGCAAAGACATCTTCGTCGGGGGCATAGGCCAGCTCGGGGACCCGAGCGCGATCGGCAATGGGCTGAAGCTCGCGCTGGGCCGTGACTCGGTTGCTGACCGGACGATAGCCGTACTCAATCGCCCACAGATCGTAGGGACCCAGCTGGGTGGGGAAATAGTCGCCCTGGGTCTGGTCGGGGGGAGCCAGGTTGGGGGGGAGGTAATCCATGACAGAGCTGGTCATACCCTGGGCCTGAATCGCCGCCGGATCGGCTAGCTCTGAGGGCGACAGCAGGGTGCTGCCCAGAAAATTGTGCCGTAAGCCCAGAACATGGCCCACCTCGTGGGCCGTCAGCACCTTCAGGTATTGCTGAATATAGGCCGCTTTGGCCTCACGGCTCGAGAAAGGCGGGGCCAGGGTGGCAATCGCTAGGGACCCAAAGGCCATGGTTTGAGTCCCCCGCAGGCCTGCACAGTAGTCCCCTACATCTAGCCTGGGTGCATCGGGTCGTGGGGGGGCGCTGGCTGGCTGGGTTGGGCTGGGGCTAGCGGCAAGGCGCGCCAGCAGGCGATCGCTCAGGGGATGGCCACAAGGGGATAGGTCGCGTGCCCCTGGCGCTGCCCCCGCTACCAGAGTGTCGTACTCCAGGGTCAGATCGCCCACCACGCTGGCATCGAGAATGACATCGGCATCGAGAATTTCGCCCGTGAGCGGATTGACCCGTGACGGTCCCAGCCCGCTGGCCCAGGGGTACAGCGAGTCTGACCAGCGAATGACGTTATAGCGAACGTCGGCGGGGTCCCAATCGGCGTTGGCAGGCATTTGGCGAGCCTCGATCGCCTGGGTGAAGCCCGCCCGCTCAAAGGCGGCATTCCACCACTCGATGCCTTCGGCAATGGCGGCTCGGTATTCCGGCGGGGTGGTGTTCTCAATCCAGAAAACCAGCGGCGCTTTGGGCGGGGACAGGGCGGCGGTGGGGTCTTGCTTTTCTAAGTGCCAGCGGTGAATGTTGCGCACGAAGGGGTCTGAAAGGCCGGGGCGGCCCGGCGATCGGTAGGCGGTGAGGAAATACCCCACCCGCTCGTCGGCCTGGCGGGGCTGAAAGGTGGGGTGATTGGGAATGGCCGAGAGGCTGTAGCGGACCCGCAGATTAAACCCTCGGCTGTCGGGAATGCTCCCCAGCCCAAAGAAAAAGGGGGAGTCTGGGCTGGCCCCGCCCGAGAACCCCAGCACCGCTTCGAGTTCGACATTCTCAGGAAAAGTTTTAACTGGCCCCAGGTACGAGGCGTCGGCGTTGACGGCGTAGCCGCCCAGCGCCGAGGGGAACTGACTTGACAGATCGATCGGGTCACGGCTGATCAAAAAATCCTTTAGATCGAGCAGAATCTCTCCGGTGTCGGCGTGGATGGCTTGGATGGGCAGGGTGGCCAAAATCGAGTCACTGAAGGATTCTCTCAGCAGCTGCTGGGCCTGGGGCTGGGGATTGCGAACGTACAGGTTGGGTACCGCGACCTGGATGCGGTTGTCGGGAATCTGGCGCAGCTGAATCATCAGATCGTTGACGGGCCAGCCGCGAAACAGGCCTAGTTCTCCCAATCCTGACTCCAGCGTGGCAATAAACAACAGGTTTTGGTTGAGCTGATCGGGCTTTAGCCCCAGCAGCGCCCGATTGCGCTGAAGATCGTGGTAGACCGTAAACAGCCCTTGGGATACGGTTAGCCCTTTGACGACATCGTCAAAGGGCTTGGGGCCGCCCGCTTCGGGCGGGGCAATATCTACGGCGGCATTGGGGGCAGGGCTACCATCTGAAACGGTCTTATCGGCCTGGGCGTAGAGGCTTGCGGGCGGCCAGGCATAGGCGCTCACCGGACTGCCGCACCCCACCGAGACCGCCGCCGCGATCGCCAGCCCGCAGAAAAACATCAGTCCTAGTCCTATGCCCCGTTTCACCAAGTGCACTCCTTATGCCCCTGAGCCAGCGGCGTTTTGTGTTGTCATATGATAGACCCCAATGTCAATTTTTCCGCCGCCATGCTGGAGACTGTCTCTGCCCTTGTTTCGCCGCCGCTGCCTGCGGTTTGGCCCCGGTTTGAGCAGCCGCTAGGGTTGGGTGTTTTAGCCTCGGGCAACGGCAGCAACCTGGAGGCGATCGCCCAGGCCATTCAGCGCGGCGATCTGCACGCCCAGATTCAGGTGGTGGTGTACAACAATCCTGGGGCTGGGGTGGTCGAGCGATCGGCCCGACTGGGGCTGCCAGCGGTACTGCTCAACCACCGCCAATATGCCAGCCGCGAAGCCCTCGACCACGACATTGTGCAAACCCTCCACGCCCACGGGACCGACTGGGTGATTATGGCGGGGTGGATGCGCTGCGTGACGGCGGTGCTAATCGATGGGTTTGCGGGGCGAGTGCTGAATATTCACCCCAGCCTGCTGCCCAGTTTTCCGGGGCTGCGGGCCGTTGAGCAGGCCCTGGCGGCGGGAGTGAAAGTGGCGGGCTGCACGGTGCATCAGGTAGAGCTGGCCGTCGACAGTGGCCCGATCGTCATGCAGGCGGTGGTGCCGGTGGACCAAGCCGACTCCGCCGCCGACCTCCAGGCCCGTATTCAGGGACAGGAGCACCGCATTTACGCGGCTGCGATCGCCCTGGCAGCGAGCCGCGATCGCGCCGCCAATCGTAGGGGCTGAGTGTCAGGTTGGCCGCTGTGATTCTGGCGAAAGATCCGGAATTCAGGCCCCTCAGAGCCTCAGGGTTGAGGAATGACCAGGGTCCGCAGAACCGTCGCCTAGCGCTGGGCCATGGGATTTAAGAGCTGGTTAGCAGGAAACCTGGGATCGAGCTGAAGCACCACATGGCGCTGGTCGATGGTAAGCCAGCCCTCGGTTTTAAAATCCTTCAACAGGCGAGTGACGGTGACCCGAGTGGTGCCGATGGCGGTGGCCAGCTGGTGGTGGGTCAGCCGCATGGGAATGCGAATGCCGCTGGGTTCCACATGGCCAAAATCCTTGGCCAGCATGAGCAAAAAGTGCTTGAGGCGATCGGCGACCAGGCGCTTCCCCGAAAGCGCCAGCCAGGCCTCGGCCTGCTGCATGCGCAGGGTAATATTGCGAAACATGCCCGCCATCAGCACCGACGACCCTTCAATTTCGGTCATGGGCAGCGACAGCACATCCACATCGGTAAGGGCGTTGGCCCAGTAGGGATCGACGGTGGTGAGGGGTAAACCAACGGGCATAGAGGGGCCGGCCAGACCCAGCAGGGTTTCGCTACCGTCTTGCTGAATGGTGAAGAGCTGCACAATGCCCCGACAAATTACCAGCACCTCTTCGGTTCGCAGGGGAATTGGCCGTCCTGCCCCGTAGGGCACCAGCGCGCGCTCTCGGTACAGCTGCTCCAACAGCTGAATAAAGGTCTGGTGATTGCGAGGGTCGATGGCAGCATCGCGGGCAGCGGAAGTTGCGGTTACAGACACTGGGGTACCTAGAGTTCGCCGGGGTAAACCGCCAGCCCGCCGCTTCTAGCCCACAAGGGAGCTGCCGCACTCCAGAGCGATCGCGGGGTTGAAGGCCGAAGCCATGCCGTTGCTGAGAATGGTCAATCGGCGGCAGCAGTCTACCCAGCCCCATCTTCAGCGGCTTAACTTAAGAAACTCCCCAGAACAGGTTAAGCCCAGGGAAATAGTTCGTTAACGTTTGTGATCTGCCGCACCAATTTCTGCCCGTTTGGCTGTCTGCAATACGTTTGCCGCAGAGCCTAAGATCCTGGCAGCCAGGGCTCAGGCACCCAGGGGGCCAGCTGCCGGGGGGCATTTACCCGGGAGATCAGAGATAGTCGCGCACATCGGTAACCTGTCCGGCCAGGGCCGCTGCCGCCACCATGGCTGGACTCATCAGCAGGGTTCGACCCGAGGCAGACCCCTGCCGTCCCTTGAAGTTGCGGTTGGAGGAGGATGCGCTCATTTGCCGCCCCTGGAGCTTGTCGGGGTTCATGGCCAGGCACATGGAGCAGCCCGCTTCGCGCCACTCAAAGCCCGCCTGGGTGAATACCCGGTCTAGCCCCTCCGCCTCGGCCTGCTGCTTGACGCGCTCAGAGCCGGGCACGACAAAAGCTTTTACCCCCTCAGCCACCGTGTGACCCTGCACAACCCTGGCGGCCTCTCGCAAGTCGCTGATGCGTCCGTTGGTACAGCTGCCAATAAAGCACACATCAATGGCGGTGCCCTTCAAGCTTTGGCCAGGGGCGAGATCCATGTAGGCAAATGCGTCTTGGGCCAGCACCTGCTCTTCATCTGGAAGGCTGTCGGGCTGGGGCAAAGTTTCATGAATGGCAATGCCCTGGCCTGGGGTAATGCCCCAGGTCACAGTGGGACCAATATCGGCAGCGCTAAATACCACCACGTCGTCGTATTCGGCGTCAGTTTCGCTGCTCAGGGTTTGCCACCAGGTCACGGCCTCGTCCCAGGCGGCACCTTTGGGGGCAAAGTCGCGCCCCTGGAGGTAGTCGTAGGTAATCTGGTCGGGGTTGACGTAGCCGCAGCGGGCTCCCCCCTCGATCGCCATATTGCAGAGGGTCATGCGCTCTTCCATCGACATCGCCTCTACGGCGGTGCCAGCAAATTCGTAGGCATAGCCCACGCCGCCCTTGACCCCCAGATTGCGAATGATGTGCAGCACCACGTCCTTGGCATAAACGCCGGGCGGCAGCTCGCCGTTGACCTCAATGCGGCGCACCTTGAGCTTGCCCAGGGCCAGGGTTTGGGAGGCCAGTACGTCGCGCACCTGGCTGGTGCCAATGCCAAAGGCGATCGCGCCAAAGGCCCCGTGGGTAGAGGTGTGGCTGTCGCCGCAGGCGATCGTCATACCCGGCTGGGTCAGCCCCTGTTCGGGGGCAATCACGTGGACAATGCCCTGGCTGCCCGAGCCGATGTTGTAAAAGCGAATGCCGTGTTCCTGGCAGTTTTGCTCCAGCGCCTGCATCATGGCCTCGGCCAGGGGGTCGGCAAAGGGACGGGCCTGGCTCTCGGTGGGCACGATGTGGTCAACGGTGGCCACGGTGCGCTGGGGATACATCACCGTCAGCTGTCGCTCGCGCACCATGGCAAAGGCCTGGGGACTGGTGACCTCATGCACCAGGTGCAGCCCAATAAAAAGCTGAGTTTGCCCCGAGGGCAGGGTGCCAACGGTGTGTAAATCCCAAACTTTGTCGAACAGCGTACCCTTACTCATGGCAGACCTATGGGCAATAACGGTGAAAACTGGGCAAATGCGTTGCCAGCTATCTATCTTAGCCCAAAGCCTCTGCCCCATGGCCCAGCGAAATATCCCTAAAGGCTGGGGGCGCAGAGGGACAACTGCATCGATCGGGCTTTGGCGTTTCTTTATCAATCCTTTACCATTTCCTGATAAGTTCCGAACTGGTGTGGCTAGAGCTTCCCGTCAAGCATGATGAGGCTTGACCAAAGCCAGGCCGCCCCAGGAGAAGCTGGTTGGATTTATTAGGAGATATGTCATGGGTTTTTTAGGCAAGCTATTTGGCAAAAAAGAAGAAGACAAGGCAAAGTCGGCTCCCAAAGTCAACGTGAAGCAGGCGGCCTCTGCGGCTCAGATCGATCCCGCTAAGGTCGGTTTAGACGGCCAGTTCGATGAGAGCGGTCTGGCCAAGCGGGTCGCGCTGGCCTTCGACGAAGCCAATATTTCTGACAACGTTGGCCTGTGGGTCGCCCAAACTGGTTCTACCGTAGTGCTGAAGTACAATCCCGATGCCGCTGGCGTGCTGGAGCAGGCCAAGAAAATTGCGATGACGGTAGATGGTGCCACCAACGTCACCGCTGAACCCAACGCCTAGCCGCCCTGGCTCAGACCCGGACCAGAACGGCACAAAAAACGTCAGAACACCGCTAAATCTGTGGTTCTGGCGTTTTTTTTTGACAGGTCTAGATTCAGGCCGCCGGGGTGGAGGGGGCAGGCTGAGCACTTAGCTGAGGCTGACGTTTAACCAGGCACCGGGCGCTGGCGGCGGGGGATAGGCCACAGATGTCAACCTGGGGAATAGTCCGGCGACGACGCTCCAGATCGTGGCGGTAGGCGCGATCGTAGTAGTCCAAAATAATCGCGCAGGCGGCGCGCAGGTTGCCAGCCTGGATATGGGCGACGGCCACCTGCGTGCGATCGCCCCCCAGTCGCTTGCGAATTCGCTCGGTCGCCGCCACCAGCTCCTCCGCAGAGGCTTCTCCGTAGATAGCCACCAGCAGATCTAGTCGCTCGTCGAGCGATCGCACCACCTCGATAGCGGGGGCTGCCTCCATCTGCAAAAACAGCTCGTTGGGAATGCGGCAGGTGCCCACCCGGCGGCTTTCCGCCTCCAGCCAGATGGGGCGTTGCCCCGAGAAATTCACCCACTTCTCCGCCAGCAGGTTCTCATAGTGCTCGGTCGAAGGCTGGGGCGGCAGCAGCAGCGCCCCAAAGCTGCTGCCCCGGTGGTTGGCCAGGGCTTCAAGATCCAGTACCGGCTCGCCTAGGGCCGCCAGCTCCTGCAAAATCAGCGTCTTACCGCTGCCCGTCATACCGCCCAAAATCATAATTGGCTTAGGCGTTGCCAGGGTCTCGCGCACCCAGCGGCGGTAGGCCTTGTAGCCGCCCTCCAGGGTGTGTACCGTGAATCCGGCCAGCTCCAAAATCCAGCCCATGCCGCCGCTGCGCATGCCGCCGCGCCAGCAGTGCACCCGCAGGTGACGGTTGGGGGCCAGGGTCTTAGCCGCGCGAATAAACTCACCGCACTTGGGGCCAGCGATGTCAAACCCCAGCTCTACGGCGGCTTCGCGCCCCACCTGTTTGTAGCAGATGCCCACCCGCGATCGCTCTTCGTCGGTAAAAAGCGGCAGGCTCACCGCACCGGGAATGTGCCCGTGGCCGTACTCTCCCGGACTGCGCACGTCGAGAATAGGGCCAGAGCCCTGCAAAAAGCTATCAATATCGACAGAAGTGGGCATTAGAACTACTAGACGGGCAGCGGAAAACGGATGTGTTGAGGCGATCGCGCTGGGTCAGTAATGTCAACGCCGCGATCGCTGGGAGCTACAGCGTGCAAATGCTCACACCATAGTTTAGACATGGGGAGAGCCGAGCGGACCAGGCACGACAATGTAGCCCTCGGCAACGTCGCCCAGCACCCAGTTTCGCTCTGGGCCCCAGGTCCACCAGTGGGCCGCCGCATAGGCACAGGTGAGACTATCGAGCTGGTCTTCTACGGCTTTCATAGCTTTTCCACTGGTGGGAATTTCGGGCAAATCGGATTCCCTCAGCATCAAAGCAGGCTCCAGGGTGGGCAGCACCGAGAGCTGGTACTGGCGCAGCTTGTCGAGTTCGGGGCGGCGCTGGGCCAGAGTCCCTTTTTTGTACTTGAGAATGCGCGTTAGGCCGAACAGATGGACCGTGGCCGGATGGGGAAACACTTCAAGCTGAAAGCGCCCCTGGGGCCGGGCTGGGCTATGGGGCGCATGGGCAAATCCGAGGGATTCAAGCGCCAGACCAAAGGCGATCAGCTTTTCGGCAAAGGGACGGCCCCGATTGGCCGGGTAGCAGCCCGCGTCGTAGCGGCCAAAGTGCTTGTGGGCGAGGCGATCGGGCAGACGCATACCCGTTTCGTTGGGAATCAGGGTGGGTGCGTCTACCGCAACCACCGCGCTGGCAGACCCCTCGGCCCACTGGCCTATCCAGGCTAGAATGTCGCCTGTGGCCTGGAGCCGATCTAGCGCTACCAGAGTGAGCATTTCATTCTCCAAATGCAGGCAGCACAGTCCGGTGGGGCCGCTCTGCCAGCCCAGGTCGACCCCCAGAAAGCGATGGAACGGGGCGTTGCTCATTCCTCTAGATCCACGTACTGCCGCTGTAGCCCCCGGCGGTACAGTCGGGTGTTGACTTTGGGGTAGTCACAGATGTCGAAATCGAGCCGCATGCCCCCCATCAAATACACCAGGTCTTCCGCGAAGGGGTTGCTGAGGTTGTGGGCCAGCCCCCCAGGCACAAAGCCCATAAAGTCGCCGGGGCCAACCTCCACGGTTTCTTCCCCCAGCTCCGCCATTCCCCGCCCTGAGATAATGTAGATAAACTCTTCCTCGGCCTGGTGCACGTGGTACTGGGTAGAGTCGTGGCCCGGCTCTAGCCGCACCAGGTGAATGCCCAGGTGGTGCAATCCGGTCTCGTCCCCCAGCGATTTGCCGTGGCGGATTGCCCTAGGATTGAGGGGGTGAACAAAAACATCTGCGGGCAGAGCGGCGATCGCACTGGCCGTGAGCAGCGGATGGGGCAGGTGGGGACTAGTCATAGGCGGCGGAGAGAATTCGGTAATTTTGGCAGCTATTCGAGAGTCAGAGGGGTTACGGTAAACACACCATGAAGTCTACACTCGCACAACTCACCGCACGGTTTGACCAGGCACTCGTGGCCGCCTTTGGCAACGACCTAGCTGGCACCGACCCCATGCTTGTACCCACCACTAATCCCAAGTTTGGCGACTATCAGGCCAATGTAGCCATGTCGCTAGCCAAACCGCTGAAGCAAAAGCCCCGCGACATCGCTGTCCAAATCGTCGAGCACTTAGACGTTAGCGATCTGTGCGATCCGCCCGAAGTCGCTGGCCCTGGCTTTATCAATCTGCGCCTTAAAACTCAATACTTAGAAGATCAACTCCGGGCGATGCAGGCCGACCCGCGCCTGGGAGTGGCCCCCGCAGAGCAGCCCCAAAAGGTGATCGTCGATTTCTCTGCCCCAAATATCGCCAAAGAGATGCATGTGGGCCACCTGCGATCGACCATCATTGGCGACTCCATTGCCCGCGTGCAAGAGTTTATGGGCCACGACGTGCTGCGCCTCAACCACGTGGGCGACTGGGGCACCCAGTTTGGCATGCTGATTACTCACCTCAAGGAGGCCTGTCCCGAAGCGCTAAAAGTCGGTGGCCAGGTCGATATCGGTGATCTGGTAGCGTTTTATAAAGAGGCCAAAAAGCGCTTTGATACCGACGACGATTTTAAGACCCGCTCCCGCGAGGCCGTCGTCAGCTTGCAGTCGGGGGAACCCACCGCCCACAAAGCCTGGCAAGCCCTGTGCGAGCAATCTCGCCAGGAGTTTCAAAAAATCTACGATCGCCTCGACATCCAAATTCAAGAGCGGGGCGAATCCTTCTACAACCCGCTGCTGGCCGACGTGGTGAAGGATTTGGAGCGGCAGGGGCTTTTGGTCGAAGACCAGGGCGCTAAAGTCGTCTTTGTGGATGGTTTTACCAACAAAGACGGCAACCCTCTGCCGCTGATTATTCAAAAAACCGACGGCGGCTACAACTACGCCACCACCGATCTGGCCGCTATCCGCTACCGCACCCAGCAGGACGGGGCCGAGCGGGTGCTCTACGTGGTCGATGCCGGGCAGGGCAATCACTTTGCCCAGGTGTTTCAGGTAGCGGCCAAGGCGGGCTGGATTCCAGCTGGCGTTGAACTCACCCACGTACCGTTTGGGGTCGTTCAGGGCGAAGACGGCAAAAAATTCAAAACCCGCTCCGGCGAGACGATTCGGCTGAAGGATTTGCTGGATGAAGCGGTCAGCCGCGCTCGCACCGACCTGGAAACCCGCATTCAGGCCGAAGAGCGGCAGGAAACCGAAGAATTTATTCAAAACGTGGCCGAAGCCGTGGGCATTGGCGCTGTTAAGTACGCCGATCTCAGCCAAAACCGCACCAGCAACTACATCTTTAGCTTCGACAAAATGCTGGCCCTCCAGGGCAACACCGCCCCATACATGCTCTACGCCTACGTGCGGGTGCAGGGTATCAGCCGCAGGGGCGAAGTAGACCTCGACCACCTGCCCCCCGAGGCCCGCATTCACCTCGAAGACGACAGCGAGTTTGCCCTGGCCCGCCATCTGCTCCAGCTAGACGAGGTGCTGGGAGAGGTGGTGCAGGAGCTCTACCCCAACCGCCTCTGCCAATACCTGTTTGAGCTGAGCCAAAAGTTCAACCAGTTCTACGATCGCTGCTCCGTCCTTCAGGCCGAAGAACCCCAGCGCACGTCCCGCCTGCTGCTCTGCGACCTGACGGCTAAAACCCTTAAACTAGGCTTAGGGCTACTCGGCATTCGGGTGCTAGAGCGCATGTAAGCCTGCCCTTTTTCCCCAGTTTAGCCTATGCCAAATCTAGAGAGGGCAATCCGCATCGTCCCTGTTTTTTTGGCAATGATAAACTTTTCAAAAAGATAAATGCGCAGACGAAAAAGAGCTGTAGGGTCGTCTTTAGACCGCGTTTTGTCAGGCTCAGTATGGGTATACACATCCCAGGCGACATTGTTGAAGCACGCTATAGAATTACAGCTGCCTTATGTGAGCCAAATTGTAGTAACACCTACATTGCTGAAGATTTTGCTGACGGTAAGTTCGTCGCTATTAAAGCTATTTCCCTCAAGCATCTGGCTGACTGGAAGGACTTAGAACTGCTGGAGCGGCAGGCCAAGGTCCTGGCTGGGCTCGACCACCCGGCCATACCCAGGTATCTTGACTAATTTTTATGTCGATACCCACCGCGATCGCGCATTTTACCTGGTTCAAAAATTAATTAACCTGAGTTCGGGTTAAGCCGATGGAGGAAGAGCGAAGTCAAGATTGAGGGAAGGCTTCTTGGGCTGATGGCAGTAGGCAATCAAGCCACAGATGACATTGACCATGAAGTTGGTAGGGCTGCGATGCCTGGAATGCTCAATCTGGGAGATGTTCTTGAGCTGGTCAATGACGGTTTCGACAATGGCGCGCTTGCGGGCCAGTAACTTGTCGGTGAGCCGCATCAAGTGGTTTGTCATGTTGCGCCTGGGTTTGGCAAAGAACTCGATGCCACAGGTCTCAAAGAGGCGTTCTGCCAGTGCTTTGGAGACATAGCCCCGGTCAGCAAAGACCTTGCCATAGAGGCCTTGAAGCAAGTCACAGGCGGGCTTGCGGTCGTCGGTATTGCCCGGCGTGATTTGGATGTTGAGCAACTCCCCTTGGTCATTAACCACCAGGTGGAGCTTGAAGCCAAAGAACCAGTCAACTGAGGTTTTGCCCCGAGCCGCCAGGCCGCGAAACACCTTGTGGCGTCGAATCCGACGGTTGTGGCACACCTTGAGGCTGCTGCTATCGATAAAGCTGATGCCGCTACAAGCGCCAAAACAGTGCTTCAGGTACACGCATAAGGGCAGCAGAGCCGACGGCATCCACTCCACAAAGCGGTGATAGCTGACCAGGCCAGGAAAGGCCTCTCGCCAGTGCACGCAGACATGCTTGTTGTAGAACGCCTTGAAGTTGCGATAGTGCTGCTGGTGGAAGCACACCAAGATTGTCATCACCTCGCTTAAGCTCAGCGATCGCTGGCGCTGACGGTGTTGAACGCCTTCACCCAGCAGCATCTGGTGCCATTTCGGCTCGAACTGACAGCAGAAATCATCAATGTGGCAAAACAGCTCTTCTAGACTATCCATAGGGGGGCCTGCTGAATCATTTACGTGATATCAGCTTACAGAGCCCCTCCTTTCCTTATCCCGAACTCAGGTTAATTAGGGGCGACTCTCTGGCCAGTCTAGTTGAGCATGGCTGGCACACCGATGAAGCTGGGCTAAAGAATATTGCGCATCAGGTGCTTAGCATTCTCATATCAAGTCCGGCTAATGAACCCAAGAATTGTAGGCCACTAACCCTTGCTTCTTCTAAGGCCATAGTGCGGTCGATTAAGCGGACTTGATATCAGCTACCTACAGCGGCAGAGTCCTCCGATTATTCACCGAGACATTCAGCCGCAAAATCTACTGCGATCGCGAAACGGCAAAATTTTTCTGGTTGACTTTGGCTCTGTCAATACCAATCGGTCTGCCGCTCAATCTATCGACAGCACCTTTGTGGGAGCCTACGGCTACGCTCCCTTAGAGCAGCTTTACGGCAAAGCTTGCCTGAACTCAGACTTGTATGGCTTGGGCGCAACGCTGCTTTTTTTGATTACCGGCAACAGCCCAGAGCCCTGCCTGACTGGCACACCCAAACTCAACTTAAAAGGCCATCCTCAGCTTTCGAACCACTGGATTAAATGGCTCGAAAAGATGCTGGAGCCATCTTCAAACGCCCGTTTTCACTCTGCTTCAGAGGCTATGACGGCTCTACAAAACCAGCCGACTTCTGAGGCACAGCCCAATCCTAGGCCAGCTTCGACATCCAGCTCAGGCTCCAAAGTTTCAGACCCACACAGCCCCATGGCTCGAACCAATCGTCTTCAAAGGCTGCTAAGACCGCGACCGGCCAACAGTCGCGTCATTATCAGCCATACCGATACGGGCTGGGTTGAGGCATGAAACCCAACGTCCCCAGGGGTTATGCTATCGCTAACCCACTCTGAACTTGAATTGGTCCACTCACTTAGAGCTCAGCCACTGCCCCAGTGGAGCCAACTTGAATCAATTTGAGTCAATAAGAAAGCTATCACCCTGGCAAAACCATTTCCCGCCTGGGCATGCTTAACAACAGTCCTATGCCCTAGCCGATGCTCTAGGGATAGGACCCTGGGTGAGCTACCTGAGACATGTTCCGTCGTTTAGTTTCTTGTCTTTCAAAGGCCCAGCAATTGTGAAAGCGACGATTACTAGGATAAACCACCGGCTGCGCTACAGTGTGGTGCCCAAGGTGCTCCACTGGTGGGGACTCCCCCCCCTGCCCACTGGGGGGAAAATAGTGCTGTTAGCCAGTGTTTTGGCAAGCGTTCTGGTCACCGGAGTCAAGGCGCTGAACGTTCTGGAACCAGCGGAACTGTATTTATTTGATCAGCTAGTGCGGTGGTCAAAGCCCGGTCCTGGGGAGCGATCGCTCGACCCTCGCATGACTATTGTGGGCATCACTGAAGCCGACATTCGCCAGTATGGCTGGCCCCTTAGCGACCAGTTACTAGCCCAGGTTATTCAAAACCTCCAGGTCCACAATCCTAAAGTTGTCGGCTTAGATCTCTACCGCAGTACGTCTCGTCCGCCAGGGTCTGATGACTTAACTAAGGCCCTGGCGGCTTCAAACCTCATTGCCATTATGAACGTGGGGGCTACCCAGGGACAGGGCGAAGTCCCTCCCCCTCCGGGCGTTGGACCAGAACGGGTCGGATTCAACGATTTTCCCACCGACTCCGATGGGGTAATTCGCCGCAACTTAATCTATGTGCGCAGCCCAGATGGCGGCTACTATTCCTTCGCTCTGCGAACCGTTATGGCCTACCAAGGCTATACCCCCGAATCCTTAAAAGCCCAAGAAGATCACTTGTTTCTGGGCGATCGCGCCATTCGCATACTCTCCTCCCAGGACGGCGGTTATCAGAACGTGGACAGTCGCGGCTATCAGATTTTGCTGCACTATCACACCGACCAAATGCCAGCTCGACATCTATCTATTAGCCAGGTGCTCAGCAATCAGTTCGATCCTAGCTGGATCAGCGGCAACATTGTTCTGATTGGCACCACGGCCGCCAGCCTCAAGGATCGCTTTTACACGCCCTTCAGCTTCAATCAAGATAGTGAGCTGACTATGCCCGGCGTGGTCATCCATGGGCAAATGATTCGACAATTGCTGGATATTGTCACAGGCCAATCGGCTCAGTATAGGTTTCTAAGCCCTTGGGCCGAGGGACTATGGCTATGGGGGTGGTGTCTGGCGGCAGGTACCCTTGTCTGGGTTGTTAAGCGCCCCAGTGGTCTTCTGCTGTCTAACAGCTTGCTGATGGCAGGGCTAGGGCTAGGGGGCTGGTTAGCCATCAAAGAACTGGTGTGGTTTCCCCTGGCAGAACCTGCTATCGGTATGGTGGCCGTCATAGCCGCAGTCCTGGCCTACAAGCTCCTGTATCGCACTACCCACGACTCCCTCACCGGCTTGCCCAACCGCGAAGCTTTCATCGGCACTATCCAGCACGCTCTCCACTACCGCCAAAGCACCGATCAGCCCGTGATTGTAGCTTTCATGGGGATTGATCGATTCAAGATCATCAACGAAAGTTTGGGGCATCAGGTGGGAGATGAGGTGCTATGCCTGATCGCCCAGCGGCTGGTGCAGCACATACCAGCCGAAGCTAAGGTGGCTCGGGTGGGAGGCGACGAATTTGCGCTGCTGCTTGCCCACCTATCCAGCACTGCCGCTGGTGAGCTGATGGATCGGCTACAGTATGCCCTTTCAGAACCTCTCACCCTGCATGGACAGAAACTGCCCAGCACGCTCAGTATTGGGATGGCTATTAGCCAGCCTGGCCTAGATCATAAACCGGCCGATCTACTGCGCGATGCCCACACCGCCATGTATCGGGCTAAGGCATTGGGTAAGTCACGCTTTGAGGTGTTTGCGGCTGGCATGCTGACGGAGGCTGTCAACCGCCTTCAGCTCGAAAGCGACCTGATTAGCGCCCTCGACAATCAGGAGTTCTTACTGTACTACCAACCTATCGTTAATCTCGAAACCGGAGAACTGGCGGGTTTTGAGGCTCTCGTGCGGTGGCACCAAAAAGATCGAGGATTTGTGCTGCCCAGCGCATTCATCCCAGCGGCGGAAGAAACTGGATTGATTATGGCCCTGGGACAGTGGATTTTCCGAGAGGCCTGTCGGCAGCTGCGCCATTGGCACATTTTATTTCCCCACTATCGCCACCTGACAATGAGCATAAATTTGTCTAATCGGCAGTTTGGTCAAGCTGATCTGGTTAGCCAGATTGAGGCTGCTCTGCGGGAAACCCAGGTCGACGGCAGCTGCGTGCGTCTAGAAATTACCGAAAGTATGGTGATGGGCGATGTGGATGCCGCAATTGACCTAATGCTGAAGCTGAAATCCCTGGATTTAAAGCTGGCTATCGATGACTTTGGCACGGGCTACTCTTCTCTCAGCTATTTACATCGATTTCCTATGGACACCCTCAAGGTGGACAAATCCTTTGTGGGCCGCCTAGAGAAGAGTAACGAAGACCGAGCGATTATCAACACTATATTGACCCTGGGGCAGAAACTGGGCATGGAAGTTGTAGCGGAGGGCGTAGAAACTGCTACCCAGGTAGCTATCCTCCGTCAGGAGGGATGCAACTATGGGCAGGGCTATTTCTTTGCCAAACCTTTGCCCGCTGCCAATGCTCTTGACCTGCTCCATCAGCCCCGGCTCTTGGGATGCTAGAGGTTAAGCTAGCCTAAGGCGTCGCCTACCTATCTCTCTACCGATATATTTAGATGTCTAGCCCACGGCTAAGGCAAAGCGTGCTGTGTTACGGATCTAGTACAATCCCCTATCCTGGCCGTTAACTTCCATTCTCAACTGGTCTACAATGATCCCAATGTCAAACGCCTATTTTTGGACTCCCTCCAGACGTGTGGCATGATATATCCCCTCAACCTAGATGGTCAGTTAAGCTCTTTTTTTTTATAGTCGATGTCAATGTCTGTTGGCGAAGCTACGTTCAGAACAACTGTACTTGAGTCTGAACTACCTGTACTAGTCCACTTTTGGGCTCCTTGGTGTGGGCTCTGTAAGCTCATTGTTCCGGTATTACAAAGTTTTTATGGTGAGTGGGAGGGGCAAGTGCAGTTGGTTGATATCAATGCCGATGAGAATCTGAGGCTAGCAAATACTTACCGACTCTCCAGCTTGCCGACTCTTTTGCTGTTCGATCGCGGTGAGGTGTGTCAAAGGGTTGAGTCGTTTCGCGGTAAAGATGACCTGCGGCTGACGCTGGAAGCTTTTATGCGCGATCGCGAACTAACCTACGATATTCCTCGGCTGGTGCGCATTTATCCCTAAACCTATCCCTGGGATGGGTTTGGGCGGCTGAGGTATCCCTCCAGCAGCAAATCATTGCCCAAAACCCGCCAGGTGGCGTGCTCCAAAACTAGGGCCTGCCCCATGTGCCGAATGCCTAGTTCGCCGACTGGGCCAGGAGATGCCTTGCCGCCAACCAGCTTAGGGGCCACAAATGCCCACAGCTTGTCGATTACACCATCTTTAATGGCTTCGGCGGCTAGCTGTCCTCCACATTCCCAAAGCACAGCCGCACAGCCCCGCTGGTACAGCTGGCTGGTCACCCAGTGGGGAGTCAAGGCGGGCAGCACTATCACCTCTACCCCCTGGGCCAGCAGCAGCTGTTTTTGAGTTGCATCGGCCTCGGGACCTGTAAATACTACTGTTGGAGCCTCTTTGGTGTTCCAGAGGTTGGCCTCGGAAGGGAGGTTGAGACTGCGGCTCATGATCACCCGAAGCGGATTGTGAGGGCTATGGCCATGGCTGGTTAGCCGCGGGTTGTCGTGGCGCACCGTATTGCCGCCAACCACCACCGCGTCGCAGGTGGCTCGCAGCTGATGAACAGCCGCTCGGGCGGTCGGCCCTGTGACCCAAGTGCTGTGGCCACCGGTAGCGGCTATTTTGCCATCTAGGGTCATGGCATACTTCAGCAGCCCCAGGGGGCGTTGGTGGGTAACCCGCTGCACAAAGGCCTCGTTCAGGCGCTGGCAGGCGGCTTCCTCAACCCCAACGGTGACCTCAATGTTGGCCTGGCGCAGGCGCTGAATGCCCCTGCCCGACACTCTGGGATCGGGATCAACCATGCCCACGATCACTCGACTGACGCCGGCTTGGATCACGGCCTCGGTGCAGGGAGGGGTGCGCCCTGTGTGGTTACAGGGTTCTAGATTGACATAGAGGGTTGCCCCTTTTGCCCTGGCGCCAGCCTGGGCGAGGGCAAAAACTTCGGCATGGGGCTGCCCGGCCCCTGGGTGAAAGCCTTCCCCGACTACTACATTGGCGTTGAGCACAACGCAGCCCACCATCGGATTGGGGGCAGTTTGGCCAGCGGCCAGGCTAGCTAGCTCCAAACAGCGGCGTATCCACCGAGCCTGCTCATCTTTGGGAGATGAGGCGTCAAAGGGTAGGGGGGGCAGGTCAATCAAGCAAATCTCCTCGGCCGTTGAGGCCATAGATGGGGCGGTGGGTTGACCCATCCCAGGGATTGCCGCTGACCCCGGTGCAGCCATGGGTTGAGGTAAACTAGGCCTATCCACTAGGTGAGTGTGAGCGAGTGAGTGTAATTCCTCCTATTGATCTTACGGAGCAGTTTCGAGCAATTCAATCTGATGTAAACGCCGCCGTCGCTGAGGTGTTGGCCTCTGGTCAGTATATTAATGGGCCTGCTGTGGCGACGTTTGCCCAGGCGTTTGGTAACTACGTGGGCAGCGAGCACTGCATTGTGTGTAATTCTGGCACCGATGCCCTGTATCTGGCTCTGCGAGCTTTAAATATCGGGCCTGGAGATGAGGTGATCACCTCGCCCTTTACATTTATTGCTACGGCAGAGGCGATTAGCGCCGCCGGGGCAACGCCGGTATTTGTAGATATCGATCCCGATACGTTTAATTTAGATGTTGCCAAGCTTGAGGCGGCGATCGGCGATCGCACCCGAGCCATTATGCCTGTGCATCTGTTTGGTCGCCCGGTGGATATGGGGCCGGTGATGGACCTAGCGGCTCGCTATGACCTCACGGTCATTGAGGACTGCGCCCAGGCCACCGGAGCCAAGTGGATGGAGCAGCAGGTAGGGCGGATTGGGACGATCGGCTGTTTTAGCTTTTTCCCCACCAAAAATCTGGGAGGCTGTGGGGATGGCGGTGCTTTGACCACCAACGACGACTCCCTGGCCGCCACCGCTCGCATGCTGCAAGAGCACGGCAGTCGGATCAAATATCACCATGAAGCCATTGGCATAAACAGCCGTCTAGACTCGGTACAGGCGGCTATTTTGGCTATTAAGCTGCGACATCTGGACACCTGGAACCAGCAGCGGGAGCAGGTCGCTGAGCGCTATCACCGCCTCCTGGCCCCGGTGAATGAGGTAATACGCCCACTACCTGTGACCTTTGGCCGCTCAGTCTGGAATCAGTACACCCTCAGGCTGCCCCAGGCCACCGCTGACAACCAGGAGCGCAATCAGGTCCAGCAACTCATGCGTGAAGCAGGGGTGGTCTGCATGGTCTACTATCCTTTGCCTCTGCATCTACAGCCTGTCTACCGCCATTTGGGTTATCAGCCCGGCGATCTGCCCCAGACCGAGGCCGTAGCCCATCAGGTCCTATCGCTGCCCATGTTTCCAGAATTGGGAGAAGCTGCTCAGCTCCAGGTAGTACAGACGCTGAAAAATGCCTTAACCCAAGTGGGCTTAAAGGCTGCTCAATACTGCTAACCCAAAAGCTTGGGGGCATTGGGTCGGGCCATCAGACGCTGAGTAAGAGATTTGGTTCTGTTTCTCTGTCTTAGCCAGATTGGCCATCCAGATTGTTTGTAGTTTTGTATACTCTATTTAAGGTAGATTAAACCGTTTAGGGGTTCGATCGCCGCTTGCCGCCACACAGTCTTGGCCGGTTGTTGGCAGCCATTGGCTAGCGATAGCTCTACCGACGAGGGCAGCACCGCACAGTGACGTAGGGGGCAGTTGACGCAGTGGCACCAATAGATCCAGCTTTGTTAGGTACCTATGATGCAGCGGCGATCGCCCGTTACTTTCGCTGGCGGCTAGGCACCCTAGGCTGGCGGGTTTTTCAAATTTTGTGGTGGCTGGGCACCTTTGTCCTCGGCCTTCAGATGGATCGGTGGCTAGGGCAAGAGGCCCAGAATCGTCCCCGCCGGGCGGCCCAGCTGCGCCAGGTGCTAACTAACCTAGGCCCCACATTTATCAAAGTAGGCCAGGCGCTTTCAACTCGGCCCGACCTCGTGCGGCAGGATTTTCTCGATGAGCTGACCAAGCTCCAGGACCAGCTGCCGCCCTTCCCCACCGCCGAAGCCATGGCGATTATTGAGGCGGAACTCGACTACAGCCCAAAGGAAATTTTTAGTACTCTATCGCCGTTGCCGGTGGCGGCAGCCAGCCTCGGACAGGTGTATCGGGGGCAGTTGTTCTCCGGTGAGGAGGTAGCGGTCAAGGTGCAGCGGCCAAACCTGCGCCCGGTCCTCTGCCGCGACCTCTATCTAATGCGCTGGGCTGCGGGCTGGCTGGGTATATTTTTACCCCTGAACCTGGGGCACGACCTCACCCTGATTGTGGATGAGTTTGGCACCAAGCTATTTGAGGAAATCGACTATTTAAACGAAGGCCGCAATGCCGAGCGGTTCGCCGCCAACTTCAAAGACGACGCCACCGTTAAGGTACCAGTCATTTACTGGCCCTACTGTAGTCAGCGGGTGCTCACCCTGGAGTGGATTCACGGCTGTAAACTCACCGATATGGCCGCCCTTCAAAAAGACAATCTCGATCCCGATCGCCTGATCGAGATTGGTGTGACCGCCGGACTGCGGCAGTTGCTGGAGTTTGGCTTTTTCCATGCTGACCCCCACCCAGGCAACCTGTTTGCCCTAGCCGATGGCCGCATGGCCTACATCGACTTTGGCATGATGGATCAGCTTGACCAAACCACCAAGGAAACCTTAGTCGATGCGGTAGTTCACCTGATCAACCAGGACTTTGACAGCCTGGGGCTAGACTTTGTCAAGCTGGGCTTTTTGACCCCTGATACGGATCTCGGCCCCATTATACCGGCCCTCAATCGGGTGCTGGGCAATGCTCTGGGGGCCAGGGTCGGTGACTTTAATTTCAAAACCATCACCGATCAGTTTTCAGAACTGATGTATGAGTATCCGTTTCGAGTACCGGCTAAGTTTGCCCTGATTATTCGCTCCCTGGTGACCCAGGAGGGGCTGGCGCTGAGCCTCAATCCCGATTTCAAGATTGTTAACGTCGCCTATCCCTACGTGGCCCGCCGTCTGCTGATAGGCGAAACCCCGGCCCTCCGGCAGCGCCTGCTTGAGGTGCTGTTTCAGAACGGACAGCTACAGTGGAATCGGTTGGAGAATATGCTGGCGATCGCGCGCGGCGATACGGGGTTTGACCTGCTGCCAACCGCTGGCATTGGCATTCGCTATTTGATGTCTGAGGAAGGTGCACACCTCCGTCAAATGATTGTGCTGGCCCTGACCGAGGACGATCGCCTCCATACCCAAGAGGTGCAGCGCCTGTGGGCTCTGGTGAAGGATGAGATTACCTTCGATCGGGTGTGGGGGGTCGCCTGGGGGGCATTGGCCAGCTATTCTCTGGAGCAGGCTGAGCAGCTGGTGCCGGCGGTGGGCGGCTTGCGTCAGGTGCTGCGATCTTAGGGTTGAGCCAAGGGGGTGGGGCAGGGGTAGGTTTTTCGCCTCCCTAGCTGTCGGCAGCTATCGGCCAGGGGGCCGCTCTCCTCTATAATCAGGGGAGTAAATTATTGTTTCGTTTTCCTAAGCCTGTGTATCCACAACCGCCCTACGTTTTGCTTTTGGCTGGCTTTTTAGCTGCGGTAACGTCAGGCTATGCCTTTAGCACCGCACTGCAACAGTCTGTCAGCGAATGGAACAGCAAACGCTCGACCCGTATTTTGGCAACCCTGCGGGGCCCTCAGCTACAGGTTCCTTTTTTGGGCATCTGTGCGGGCGTATGCGTGTTTTTGGCCTCTGGAATTGAGCTGTTTGGCTTTTCAGCCAAGGCAGCCTACGCCATGGGCATACCCATGACCGTGCTGAGCGGTTGGCTGATCTGGTCGCAGCTCGGCAAGATTTTGTTGATGATTGAAGAGGGCGGCTCTAAAGCGCTCGATCTAGACGCTTTTTAACCACCACACCCCTATTCCGCCTCAGTGCGCCTGTGCCCCGCTTGTCAGTCAGGGCTGAGTAGGGGTAGTTTCACCATGACTTCCGTTCCAGCGGCGGCGGTGGAGGTAATGATCAATTGGCCCTGGTGCGCTTCTACAATCCGGTTGGTGATAGCGAGCCCCAGCCCGTTGCCGGTGGATTTGGTGGTAAAGAAGGGCTGAGTAAGCTTGGGCAGCACCTCAGGATCAATCGGTTCGCCGCTGTTGTGGATGCTGACGATGACGCTGCCAGCGGCGGGCGGCCTCACTCTCCAGGTGATTACCCCTGCTACGGGGCTGGCCTCACGGGCGTTGGCCAGAAGGTTGATGAAAACCTGCTTGAGCTTGTCGCGATCGCCCTGCACGGTGACAGAGTAGGGCA
The DNA here is from genome assembly GCF_000309385.1 of Nodosilinea nodulosa PCC 7104. GTDB lineage: Bacteria > Cyanobacteriota > Cyanobacteriia > Phormidesmidales > Phormidesmidaceae > Nodosilinea > Nodosilinea nodulosa. The sequence continues at coordinate 4,779,510 of NZ_JH976537.1, read as the reverse complement.
GCGTTTCTACCCTCAGGGGCGGCGGCTCGCCGGAGCCCTGTTCTGATTCCTGCCATAGGGTAGCGGCCAGATGCTTGATTAACCCATTGATTTCAATGGCTTCTGGTTCCAGCGCCGGGTCGCGGGAGTAGAGCAGAATACCGTTGAGCAGCTTTTGCAATCTCTCGGACTCTTCGAGGGCAAGGCTGAGGCGGGTTTGAAAGCGCTCGGGAAGCTCCAGGGACCGAAAGGCGTTGAGCCCCAGCAGCACCGTGGTCAGCGGGCTGCGCACTTCGTGGACAATCATGGCGGCCAGCTCGCCAATTTCGGCCAGGCGAGCTTGGGCCGCTTCGGAGGCTTTGCGATCGCGCAGGTCGCGGGCCAGGGCAAGCCCGTAGCGCTCCCCACCCAGATCGAGCAGCCCCAGCCGCACCTCCACCGGAAAGCCCGTGCCATCTTTGCGCTGGTGCCAGCCCTCCTGGGTGTAGGGCATCCCAGGCCTCAGCTGGGGCCAAATGGCCTCAAAGTCAGCCTGACTGTGGGTGGTTTGAATGTCGGCGACGGACAGACGCAGCAGCTCATCGCGGCTGTAGCCCAGGCTGTCGCAGGCATTTTGATTGACATCTCTAATTCGGCCGGTGGCGTCGACGACAAAAAAAGCGTCCACCGCCTGCTCGACCAGGGTGCGAAAGCGTGTTTCGCTCTGCTTGCGGGTGGCCACAGCGGCGGTAATCTGGCCAAACATTTGCTCAAAGGCCGCAATCACATCGCCCAGCTCGTCGGCTCGGGCGTAGGGCAGCGAGGCAAAGGTCAGAGTTTGGGTGTCGGAGTCATTGCCGATGGCCTGCCCTGCGGTGATTAAATCCTGCCGCAGCAGCATAATGGGCTTAATCAGCAGCTGCCGCAGTACCACCAGCGTGGCCCCGGTGACAAACACCGAAATAATTACCACCAGTCCGGCAATGCGACCGATAAACGCAAAGAACTCCCGCTGCACCCCGGTGGCATCGTGGCGCACAATCAGCACGTAGCGATCGCGCAGGGGGGGCATATCCCAGGGGGCGTCGTAGCGCTGCTGGAGTCGATAGTAGCGATCGGGGGTCCAGCCGCGCTCGCTTTCTTTTAGGGTGAGCTGGGGAGCTTCGCCAAAGGTGCCAACCTGGGTACCGTCTAGGTCATAGATGGCGCCCCCCAAAATGACCTGGTTAGTTTGCAGGCCCTTGAGGTAGTCGATCAGCATGGCGTCCTTCAGGTTGGCCAGGGTAGTCGCATCGAGCCGTCCCAGCGCCTGGGCCGTAGACAGCGATCGGAGGTAGTTCAAAAGTTCGCGCTCCCGCCGCATGACCGAAGGCACTAAGATCACGGCTTCGATTACAACAATGCTTAAAAAGACCCAGTAGGCAATGCGTTTAGAAAGCCTTGCACTTAAAAACTCGCCCATAGTATTTAACTTCGGACCTGGCCAACCCATCTTAAATGTGGCTCTACTAGAGATCTTTTTGGATTTTTTGAGCACAATACTAGCATTCGCAACAATGCAGACTGTGATTCGCCAGTGATGCGCTAACTGCCGTATTCGATGATCGCACCCTGAGAGACAGATACCCATGGGGCCCTCTGACCATCTACCTGATTCCTCGACTCCCCAGCCTGATCCACCGTCGGCTGAGGCTGTTTTGCAGGTTCTAGGCCACGACCTAGAGGCACTGCGCCTCCAGGTTTCAGGCTACCTGACCGACGATATTGCCCATCTTCAGGCCAAAAAGCAGCAGCTTATGGCCGACATTGAGGCCCTAGAGGGGGACTACGAAGCACTCCAGAGCCAGCATCGGCAGCTCCAAACCACGCACGCAGAAGGTCTCTCCCAGCAGCAGCTTGCCCAGCAGCAGGCCTGGGCCAAGCGCCTAGCCATAGCCCTGGCTACCCATCTGCAAGGCCGCCTAGAGGCTGCCCTGGCCACGGCTCATCCCAGCGCCCTTCAGGCGTCAACCTCCTATGCAGAGGCCATCTCCCCTCTGACCACCGCCAGCCAGGGGTTGGCCGCCCTAGATGCGACCCTCCAGAGCACCCTGACCTCACTACAGCAGGATCTGACGAGCTACCACAGCAACCTCTCCCAGCAAATCAATCGCATGCAGACCGTAGAGCAGCAGGGGGAGGCCATTTTAGAAGCCCTTGTCGCTCGCCTCAGCCAGCAGCTACAGGGGCAGATGGTGCCGCCGCCAGCAATCCGCAATGGCCACGCGCCTGCCGGCGGCGGTACTCTGTCGGGGCCAGCACTGCCGCCCAGAACCTACCGTGGTCCCCTGCCTCAGCCAGGTCCAGAGATAGCCGAGGCCTACCGAAATCCAGCGCCGCCACCCGCGCCTCTCTATCCCCCGGCGCCCCAGCCTCGTCCCCAACCGCAGACCGGCGTCCCTGGAGCCACCGAGGCGGGCAGCGCCCCAACCCAGGCCCAGCTACAGACGGGGCTGCTAATGGTGGTGCTCTCTACCCTGGCGCTATCGCTGCACAATGTAGTCGTAGGCGTCATTGGCTACGGCGGGCAAATCCTGGGGCGAATTCCCGTGGAGGGGATACTGCCCCTGACCATTCCCAGCTCGCTGCTGCTGCTGTGGCTGCGCATGGTGGTGGTAGTACCTCTGCTAGCGCTGGTGGCCCCTCGCCTTTATCCCCGCGTGGGGAGCGATCTGCGGCAGCTGTTCCAAAATGCCGACAAGCGTCCTTTGGTTCAGGTGGTGGCCAGCGGTGGCTTTTTGTTTTTATCCCAGGTGCTGATCTATAAGGCCATTGCCGATGTAGGACCGGGGGTAGCCGTGACGCTGCTGTTTATGTATCCCCTAATCACGGTGCCCTTGGCCTGGTTTTTGTTTGGCGATCGCCCCACTCCCCTGCGACTGGTGGTGATGTTTGCGATTAGCATGGGCATTGTGTTTACCGCCCTGCCTCGGATCTATAACGATCTGGCTGGCAGCGAGGTGTCGCTGTGGGGGGTAGGGGCTGCGCTGTTGGCCAGTGTTGCCTTCGCGCTGTTTTTAATCGCTATGCAGCTGAGCTTTAAGCGGCTTCACCCGGTATCGGTGAGCCTGCTACAGTTCTCGACCATTTTCATTCTCACGAGCCTGATTCTGATCGTGGGCTCGTTCTTTGGGCTTGACCCCGGTGCGCCCACCAGTTCTCTGGGGCTTTACATTGGAGCTGGGCTGCTGGGGCTGCTGACCCTGCTGGGGTATTTATTCAACAACTACGGCGTTAAGCTGCTGGGGGCTTCGCAGGCGTCGATTGTGGCCGCCAGCGGGCCAGTGGTGACCGCCATTCTGGCCTATATCCTCACCCCCGGCGAAAAGTCAGCTCTGCTGTTTATTCAGTGGATGGGGGTCATTCTGGTTACCCTGGGGGTAATTTCGCTCAGCCTAGAGCGCTTGGCCAGCCAGCGGCGCCAGGCCAAACGGCGCAGCGCCGTACCCGCTAACACCGGGCAATGGCATTGAGCTGCGGTACCAAACTAGTAAAACGGAGAGAGAGGGATTCGAACCCTCGTTAGAGTCACCCCTAAACAGCATTTCCAGTGCTGCGCCTTCAACCGCTCGGCCATCTCTCCAGGGGGCGGTTTTTACCGCAGAGGCTATCGTAGCAAACAATGAGGCGCGATAACAGGGGCAGGGCTGGATTCGGGCGGCAGAGGGGGCAATTTGCCGCCGGGCAATTTTTCGTGAGAGCATAGCAACGGCAGGCAGAGCCGCGATCGCGCCTTAAGCTGACGGTGATGCCAGGCCACGCCGTGCCCATTTCCCCAACGCCCCTCCCTAGATACGCCATGGCCCGCACTCACACCGTGACAATTCACCATCGCCAAACCGGGCGAATTTATACCGTAGAGGTGCCCGAGGACCGCTATATTCTCCAATCCGCTGAAAGCCAGGGGGTAGAGCTGCCGTTTGCCTGCCGCAACGGCGCCTGCACCACCTGCGCCGTCCGCCTGCTAGAAGGCGAGGTCGATCAGCCAGAGGCCATGGGGCTTTCGCCCGATCTGCGCCGCCAGGGCTACGCTCTGCTGTGCGTCAGCTATGCCCGCAGCAGCATTCAGGCTGAAACCCAGGACGAAGATGAGGTCTACGAGCTCCAGTTTGGGCGCTACTTTGGCAAGGGCAAAGTCCGCATGGGCCTGCCGCTGGAGGATGACTAGATGACTACTCCTTCGACGGCTGTTGCCTTGGCCTTTCTCCAGCTGCTGTTTTCAGAGTCCTCCCTACGCTTGTGTCATGGCACTTCCCCCTGAGTCCGATTTACAGCGCTGGCTAGACAGCGCTACCGAAGCCGCCCTGGCTGCCGGAGCCGTGCTCCAACACCACTGGGGCAACCTGGATAGCATTGACGAAAAGGGGCGATCGGGCGATCTGGTCACCGAGGCCGACCGGAAAGCCGAAGCGGCAGTGATGGCGGTTCTAGAACGCCATCTACCCCCCACCCATGGCGTCTTGGCTGAGGAGTCGGGGGTGATTAGAGGTGGCGAAGCCAGCCTGCTGTGGGCGATCGACCCCCTGGACGGCACTACTAACTACACCCACCAGTACCCGTTCTGCGCGGTTTCCATTGGTTTGCTCGCCGAGGGGGAGCCAGTGTTGGGGGTTATCTACGACCCCGTTCACCAGGACTTGTTTCGCGCTGCGGCTGGGCTGGGGGCCACCCTCAACCGCCGCCCCATCCATGTGTCGGCCACCGATCGCCTGGCCGACAGCCTCCTGGTTACCGGATTTGCCTACGATCGCCGCGAAACCTCCGACAACAATTACGCTGAGTTTTGCCACTTTACCCACCTCACCCAGGGCGTGCGTCGGGGCGGGGCTGCCGCCATCGATCTGGCCTACGTGGCCTGCGGGCGGCTGGATGGCTACTGGGAGCGGGGGCTGTCCCCCTGGGATATTGCCGCTGGCATTGCCCTAGTGCAAGCGGCAGGGGGCAAAGTTACCGCCTACGACGGTGCCCCCGTGGACGTTATGGCCGGTCGCCTGCTGGCCACCAATGGCCACCTGCACCAGGCCATGAGCCACACGCTGGGGCAGATTCAACCCCTGACGCTGCCCGCCTTGAGCTAGGTTCGCCAGCGATCGCTGATAAGTTTAGTCAGCTCTAGACCCAATAAACTTCCTGGGGCTGGTTAAACTGAGGTTGGCTGGGTAGAGTGAAGAGTACTTATAAGCCGCAATCGCGTATATCCTGAGCCGTCCCTCCGGTAGGTGACCATGAAACCAGATCAAGGGTTGTTTCAATCTGATTTTGATGACCATCATGCGGTGCTGGGAGTCCCCATCAACGCCGATACTAAAGTCGTGCGCAAGCGCTACTTGAGCATTGCGCGCAAACTGCATCCCGACAGCCTGTCTGGGGCTTCGGCCGCAGAGGCTCAGCGAGCTAGTGAGGTGCTCTCCAAGCTGGTCAATCCCGCCTACGAAGCCCTCAACCAAGAGAAATCAAACACCGAGCATATGCTGATGCTCAAGCTCAAGAGCCAGTCCCTCCGCCAGGTGGGAACGGCCCCGTCGGTGACCTCAGCGCCTGCCCAAGACCTGCTCAAGGCTGCCCACGTCGAAGCGGCCTACCGCCAAGCCGTCAACGGCCTGGCCGAGCGGCAGTTTGATCAGCTAGAGACGGTATCTGACGTGATTGGTAAGCTCAGCGAGCTGAATTTGGTTTACCTGTACCGCAGCAGCGCCAGCGATCGCGCGCCAGCAAGGCCTCCCGCTGCCTCAGCCACCGCCGCTTCGGGGCAGACCCAGCCCTCTGCAACCAGCCCCAGCGTCTCGTCCCCGCCGCGCCAAAACAAGGCCGCTATTCTGGATAGCTACGTCAACCGCGCCCAGGAATACGAGATCGACAAAGACTACAGCCGCGCCATTCTAGAGCTGCGGGAGGCTCTCAAAACCTATCCCAACGACGGCACCTGCCACAGCTACCTGTCGGCGCTGTACCTGAAAGCAGGTCAGAGTACCATGGCCCGCATCCACGCCAAGCGTGCCCTTGAGATCAACCCCAAGGACGAGCGGGCGATCGCGGTTCAGAGCCGGGTCGATAAATCGGGGGCGGGGTCCTCCTCCAGCGGCGCTAAGGCTGCCAGTGCAAAAGCCCCTAAACCAGCGGATAAGGGCGGCGGTTTCTTTGGTCTGTTTGGAGGCAAGAAGAAGTGACCACCTACCACCCTCCCGCCGGGGCGCGCGACCTGTTGCCCCTGGATGTAGCCCAGAAGCACTGGATTGAAAACCGCCTGGAACAGGTGTTTCAGCGCTGGGGCTACCACCGCATCATCACCTCTACCCTGGAGCGCATGGATACCCTGATGGCGGGTGGAGCCATCGATCAGGCTGCGGTAATTGAGCTTCAGCCGGTAGCCGGCAAGCGTTTGGGGCTGCGGCCCGAGCTTACCGCATCGATCGCCCGTACAGCCGTCACCCGTCTGGCCCGAGTCACCTATCCCCAGCGGCTCTACTACAATGCCAATGTCTTTCGCCAGGCCACCCAGACCAGCCACGGCGGCCAGCAGGAGTTTTACCAGGCTGGCGTAGAGCTATTGGGGGCCGGAGCTACGGTAGCCGATGCCGAAATTGTGCTGCTGCTGCTCGATTGTTTGCGCAGCCTTCGCCTTGACTCCTGGTGTTTGATCCTGGGCGATGCCCAGCTCACACAGGCGCTGCTGGCCCCCTTTGCCGTCGACCAGCGGCAGGCGGTACGCCAGGCCCTGGCCGCCCTCGATCGCGTTGCCCTGGAAACCATGGATCTGCCCGCGGCGCTACACCAGCACGCGCTCAAGTTGCTCGATCTGCGGGGGCATCCAGAGGATGTCCTCCAGGCCCTGGGGCAATTGCCCCTAGACGGCGACACCCAAGCGGCAGTCGAGCGGCTGAAGTCGCTGGTAGCCCTGGTGCGAGAGGTAACCCAGGGCGCGAATACTGGTCCGGACAACAGTTCTTCAGGCAACAGTTCTTCGGGTAACGGGCAAAGGCCAGCCCAGGGCAGCCCCCAGTCGATTCCAGCCCTGACCTTAGACCTCAGCCTAATTCAGCCCTTCGACTACTACACCGGCCTGGTGTTCGAAGTCGTAACTGGCCCCGACCAGGGCTGTCAGGTGCTGGGGCAGGGGGGCCGCTACGACCACCTGCTAGAGGTATTTCAGGGCCAGGGGCAGGGGTTTCCAGGCATCGGCTTTGTGCTGGACATCGACGCCCTCCACCAGGCCCTGCTGACTACCAGCCATTTGCCCCAGGATACGCCTCCCAGCGACTGGCTCGTGGTCCCTACGGCGCCCCAGGCGGTGGCGGCAGCCTTTACCTATGCCCAAACCCTGCGGGCCTCTGCGAGCCTCGTGCGCGCAGAGGTGCACCTGGCTACCCACGAAGCCCCTGCCGCCACCCGCGAACTGGCTCGCCAGCGCCGTATCAGTCGCATCGCCTGGATTGGCCCTGACGGGTTGCCAGATATCGAAGCCCTGAACTAACGTAGGGGGTGACTGCCCCCTGGCTCAATTCCCCATGGGGATAAGGCTTGGTGGTTAATCATTTGCACCAGGGAATTTTAGGTTCCCGTTGACTGAGCTGTGCCCGTAAGGAGAGATTGTGGCCCACACTATTGTGACAAACGTTTGTGAAGGGGTAGCCGACTGCGTCGATGCCTGCCCGGTAGCCTGTATTCAGCCGGGTCCAGGCAAAAATAGCAAGGGTACCGACTGGTACTGGATTGATTTTTCGACCTGCATTGACTGCGGCATTTGTCTCCAGGTATGCCCGGTAGAGGGGGCAATTTTGCCTGACGAGCAGCCCGATTTACAAAACACCCCTAGCTAGCCTGGTCTAGTCTGGGGGGCTCAGATACCGATGCCCTAGGCTCAGCCTTGAAGTCTCTAAACTATGGCCAAAGTTAGCCTGCGCAGTCGCCTTTTTCTCTCTCACCTGGCGGTGATGGGAATTGGCATCATAACCCTGGCTGTAATTGGCCGCCTCTACACACCAAGGCTGTTTATCATTTCCTTAGAGCGCTACGAGAATGGGGTGCTGAGCGTGCAGCGCCGCACCCAGCTGGTGAAGGGGTTTGAGGCCGCCTGGAGCCGGGGCATGCTGTGGGCCATTCTAGTTGGTGGTGGTACAGCGGGTGGGCTGAGCTACTGGGTATCGCGGCGAATTATTCGCCCCCTGGATCAAATGACTGAGGTCACGCGCTCATTTGCGTCGGGGCGATTGGATGCCCGAGTGCCGCCCTCAGAAATTTTAGAGATCCAGCGCTTGGCCAGCAGCTTTAACCGGATGGCCGCCGACCTAGAGGGGGTCGAGGAACATCGCCGCGAGCTGATTGGCGACCTCACCCACGAGTTGCGCACGCCGCTAACCATCATTCACGGCTACCTGGAAGGGCTAGCCGACGGCACCGTTATTCCCGAGCCAGAGCTTTATCAGCGGTTAGCGGGTGAAACGACGCGCCTTCAGCGCCTTGTCAACGACCTCCAGGAGCTTTCAAAGCTAGAGGCAGGCTATCTCCCCATTCAGGCCCAAATGGTGGCGCTGTGCCCCCTCCTGACGGCGGTGGTGCGTCCCTTTGCCGATCAGTTTGTGAGTGCCGAGCGGGTGGCCATTACCCTCCAGTGCCCGCCCAATTTGCCCCTTGTCCACGCCGATCCCAGCCGCATTGAGCAAATTGTGATCAATCTGCTGGGCAATGCGCTGCGCTACACCGAAAAGGGGTCGGTCACCGTCAACGCCTGGGCTCAGCCGGGGCGCGTTTACGTCAGCGTGGCCGACACCGGCATTGGCATTGCCGAGGAAGATGTGCCCTACGTCTTTGAGCGGTTCTGGCGGGCCGATCGCTCTCGCACCCGCAGCTCTGGAGGAACGGGGCTGGGGCTGACCATCTGCCGTCGCCTCGTGGAGGTGCAGGGGGGCAAGATCGAGGTCAAGAGCCAGCTGGGGCAGGGCAGCGAGTTTACGTTTTGGCTGCCCCAGGCGACCGCATTTTGAGGAGTGGGTAAATAGTGGCCCTACGGGGCTGAGGGCAGAAGATCTGCGGGCGGCGTCAGAAGCCGTTGGCGGATGGCATGGGATTGTTTGCGATCGCAGCGCACCTCCAGCAGCCGAACGCCCCGCTCCAGCGGGCTGCTGAGAGCCGCCTCCAGCTGACCCCAGGTTTCGACCCGCTCGTAGTTGACTCCGTAGGCGGCGCAGAGGCGATTGAGGTCGACGCTCTGAGGGGTGGTAAAGAAATCTTCAAACCAGCGTTCGCCCGCGGCGGGCACGGTGGCAACCGGCAGGCGATCGAAGATACCGCCGCCCTGGTTGTTGAGCACGATTACGGTGAGGTGCCCCCGCAGGCGGGGCAGGCTGAGCCAGCCGTTGGTGTCGTGCAGCAGGGCCAGATCGCCTGTCACCAGCACCGTTGGGGGGCCACCGTGGGCAATGCCCAGGGCCGTGGACAGGGTGCCGTCGATGCCGTTGGCGCCCCGGTTGCAGTAGGGGCGCAGGCCGCGATCGCCGGGGGGCCAAAACCACTCCACATCGCGGATGGGCATGCTGTTGGCAATCACTACCGGGGTAGTGGCGGGCAGGCAGTGGGCCAGCAGCCACGGCACCTTTCCCTCGAAAAGCGTTTCCAGCTGACCCAGGGCAGCATCGAGATGGTGGCGCAGCCTTTGCTCTAGGCGCAGCCACCGCTCCAGGTACGCAGAACCGGTGCTGGCAGGCCCGGAGGAAAGCCTCTCCACCAGCGCCTCTAGGGATAGGGGTACTGGCGTTGCGGGACCGTGGAGCGGATCGAGGTTAGCCCCCAGGGGGTCGATTACCCAGCGGCGGGGCTGGTTTATCTGTAGCCACTCGCGCAGGCGTTTGCCGGTGGGTAACGGGCCGAGCTGAACGACCTGGTCGGGCACCAGGGTTTTGGCGGCTAGGTGGGTTGGCTCAAGCGCCAGCTCGTAGGTGCTGACTAAATAGGGGTTGAGGGCCGCCGCATTGCGCAGCGGAGAAAGTCCATCGGCCAGCACCGGCCAGCCCAGGCGGCGGGACAGCTCGGCGACCGCTTTACAGTAGGCGGCGGGATCGACGGGCTGGGCCGGGCCAGCCACGATCAGGCCGCGATCGCAGCCCTGCCAGGTTTCTAACAGCCGCGCTATGGTCGATTCCGGGGCTAACATGCTCTCTGCCGCCGGGGCGATCGCCGCCGCTAGCGGCCCCACTGCCGCCAGAAAACCCTCGCCCAGCGCTCCCGCCAGATGGGCCACCGAGTTGTCGGCAATGGGGGCCAGGGGATCGCGAAAGGGACAGTTCAGGTGCACCGGCCCCGCCACCGGATACAGCGATCGCTCCCAGGCCTGCACCAGGGTTTGCCGCAGGTAGCGCAGCATACCCTCCTCCGCCACCGGCACCGCCAGCTCCGCATACCAAACCGGAAACGATCCAAACAGCTTGTGTTGATCGATGGTTTGCCCCGAGGCGCAGTCGCGCAGTTCTGGCGGGCGATCGGCGGTCAACACCAGCAGGGGAATACGGCTTTCCCTGGCCTCAATGACTGCGGGGTAGTAGTTGGCCCCGGCGGTGCCGGAGGTACACACCAGCACCACCGGCAGCCCTGTGCGCCGGGCCACCCCGAGAGCAAAAAAGGCCGCCGATCGCTCATCCAGCACTGGCACCGCTTCGATCCCAGGATGGGCCACCAGCGCCACGGTCAGCGGCGTTGAGCGCGAGCCAGGGGAAATCACCGCTGTGCTCAGCCCTAGCCGGGCCAGGGTGGCCGCCAGCACCGACGCCCACAGGGTGTTGGTATTGCGAAAGTCAAAGGTCATAGATCAGGGTCGAGGCCAGGGGACAGCGGCCAGGGAACAGCGGCCAAATGGCCTACACCAGCGACTCGCCCAGGGCGCGCAGTTTGAGCTTGATTTCAGCCCACTCGCGATGGGGGTCAGACCCTGCCACAATACCAGCCCCAGCGTACAGCCGCACCCAGGTATCGGCCACCAGGGCCGAGCGAATGCCCACGATGAATTCGCTGTCGCCGTTGGCTCCCACCCACCCCAGCGGAGCCGCGTACAGGCCCCGATCAAAATCTTCAAAGCGCAAAATTTGGGCACAGGCCTCTCGGGTGGGTACACCGGCCACAGCAGGGGTAGGGTGCAGCGCCTCCACGATCTGCAGCGGATGGATATGGCGGGGGACTCTGGCCCGCATGGGGGTATGCAAATGTTGAATATTGGACAGTCGCCGTACTCCAGGCCAGGGCTGGTACTGGGGCCACAGCCCCACCCCCTGGAGCTGCCGCGCCAAAAATTCCACTACCAGGCGGTGCTCGCCCCGCTCCTTGGGGTTGTGCAGCAGCCCCTGGGCCAGGCAGTCGTCCTGGGGCGGGGTCGTACCCCGAGGGGCCGACCCCGCCAGCGCATCGGTCACCAGCTGTCCCTGGGTGAGGCTCAACAGCCGTTCAGGACTCGCCCCCATAAAAGTTTTGCCATTGCCCTGCCCCACCGAAAAAATATGGCAGTCGGGATAGCGCTGTCGCAAACGGCCCAGGGCGGCCAGGGGCTGAATCGGTTCGGTGCTGACCCAGTCAAGGGCGTGGGCTAACACAATTTTTTGCACTGGGTGCTGGGTCATATGGCCCAGAGCGCGGTTTACCGTCGATCTAAACCGCTGCCCTGCCCCAGAGGCCGGCTGCACAGGCCGCCTAGCCAGGATGTGGGGATCTCGCCAGGGCGTAGCGCCCAGACGCTCCAACGCCCGCAACTGGTCGGCCAGGCTATCGATGATGGCCCCCACATCGGTGGTTGCGGTAATCAGGTGGTTTAGCGTTAAGACGCCCTGGTGTGCCTGACGCACGATCTGCCACTGGGGCAGCAGCACCAGCGCGGCCGGAAAGATCGACTCAGCTCGCCGCTGGTCCGCAAAAAAGGTAAACGCGCAAAAAAATCGGGCCCAGTCGGCCCCGCTAAGGGAGGTGGTTGAGCCCGCTGCGCTGTAGCAGTGGGTTTTGTCGCGCCACTGCTCGATAAACCGACGGGCTCGGGCAAACCGATAGATGCCAGCGGTTTCGTACACCAGCGCCGTGCCAAAGCCCACCACCGAAGTCTGGGCCACAGGATTTTCCAGGTAGAGGTGGCGATCGCCGCCGGGGGCCAACTGGGCCAGCACCTGCAATGGGTCTACCAGAGGAATATCAAAACTCAGCGTCACCAGCTGGGGCTGATGGCTCTGCCTCGCCTGACCGAGCCGACGATCTAAAAACCGATATACCGATTGCAGCGTTTGGCCGCGATCGGAGCAGTGAGAAACAACGGGCATACACCTTGGGATTTTAAAGCGGTTTGCTTAACGTCACGGCTGGGCGGTGTGGGCTAAATCGTGCCGAACCGCCCCGGTGCCCCAGGCCTTGAAGGCCCAAACCACCAGCGCCATGACCACATCTACCCTGACCCACTGAGCCTAAGGCCTAGGCCCTATAACGGGCTGAAACGTGCTCCAGTTAAGCCGCTCAGCCCTTTAGCCAGTATCCCTACTGGTAGCATATTCAGTTATGGCGTAGCCAATTCAGCGCCAGTCGTTCACGCAGCTTAATAGTGAGTGCCGGTCTTGCGGTGGTGAACGGCTGTTTTTGCTTCGCCGTCTAGCACCCGCCCTGCCTGCACCGTGGCGTAGACCAACCAGTGATCACCACACTCCATGCGCTGGTCTACGGTGCACTCTAGATAGGCGATCGCCTCGGTTAAAATTGGCGCGCCGTTCTCAGCCATCTCCGTTTCAACCTCTGCAAAGCGGTCTTCACCGGGGGCAAACGGCTTGAGAAAATGCTTCATTGGCCCCAGATGCCGCCCCTCCGCCAAAATATTCAGGACAAAAGGATGGCCCGGATACAGCAGCGACTCGATCGCCCGATCTTTGGCCACCGCCACCGTAAACCCCGGCGGCGTAAACGACGCCTGCGACACCCAGGAGGCCAGCATGGCGCTCGAAACCTCCCCCTGGCAGGCCGTGACAATGCTCAGCGAGCCGACAATTCGCCCCACGGCCTGCTCCACCGCCGAGGCCGGGGTGCGGGGCTGCTTGGCGCGCCTGGCTTTTTTCAGGGCCTGGGCGAAGTCGGTACCCACCTCTTCGCAGTACTTGAGGGTGACATCGGTGGGCTTAAACTTAACCCGAATGGGGTCAAAGGCCAGGCTGTAGCCGCCGTCCTTGAGCTTGCTCTCCAGCAGATCAATGGCCTCACCACTCCAGCCAAACGACCCAAACACCCCGGCGGGCTGAGCCTTAGAGGCGGTCGACAGCACAATGCCCAGGGCTGTCTGCATGGGCGTAGGGGCATGGCCCCCCAGGGTGGGCGAGCCCATTAGAAACCCGGCAGAGTTTTCTACAGCGGCTTTAATATCGTCGGGGCTAGCCTGCTCAGCATTGATCGACTCCACCGATACCCCCGCCTTGGTGATACCCCGGGCCAGCGCCTGGGCAATGGTGGCGGTGTTGCCGTAGGCCGAAGCGTAGATGAGTGCCACCGAGAGATCCTGGCTCGTTTGGGCCTGGGCCCAGTCGCGATAGCTTTGCACCAGTTCGCGGGGACTGTAGCGCACCACCGGGCCATGCCCCGGAGCCAGAATTTGGAACGGCAGGGGAGTCAGTCGCCCTAGGGCCGCCAACACCTGGCGAGCACTGGCGGCAAACAGGCAATCAAAGTAGTAACGCCGGTCCTCTAAGAGGTCATGCCAGCTGAGATCAAAGACCGTGTCATCGCAGCGGTGGGCACCAAAAAACTTGTCGGAGTACAGCACCCCGGAGTAGGGGTCAAAGGTGGCCAGTCCACCGGGATAGCGCGGCGTCGGGATTAGCTCGAACTGAAGATCGTGTCCTTGACCCAGATCGAGGCGATCGCCACCGCCGCGAATTATGCGCAGGCGGGGTGATACATCGGGCAACAGATCTTTCAGGGCCAGCCCAGCAGGGTTTGAGCACACTACCGTAACTTCTGGCAACCGTTCTAGTAAAATCTTTAATGTTTCGGCTCGGTTTGGGTTGATGTGCCCCAAAACTATGTAATTGATCTGATGCAGGTCAATATGGCGCTCTAGGGCTGCCAAAAATATTTCATTAAATGACTCTCCAGGTGGGTCGATCAGCGCTGTGCGATCGGCCTGGATGAGATAGCTATTGGCTGTGGTGCCTCGCTCGAGACCGTATTCAATCTCAAACCTGAGGCGGTTCCAGCTGCGGCAGCGCAGTACCGTCGTGCCGGCTGCCATAGCGTAAAGCTGAACGTCGCGAGGGGGGGAAGTCATGGGCAGTGGGTAAGGGCAGGTTTAGGGGGCACTCCGGGCAATCTGTACTCGGCATGGCGGCACAGAAACCCAACGGGTAGGGCTGCTGCAATTTTAAAGGATCAGGAGCCGCATCCTGGTTGAGAGGGTGTCTATGGCCTAGATTTTAGGCTCGCCGCAGGGTCAGTGTCAGCTTTACAGAGGTATTCAGCTTTCATGAACCGCCTTGGGAATGCCCGTGCTTTCTCGCACCCTACCCTAGTATGAATGAGCCAGCCGATATGGTTGGCAACCCGCTCAATCTATGGTCAAAGGGCGATGGTCAATGGGTTTTCCCTTGGATATAGCTCAGCTCGATGAGCACCTTCCCTGAAGCCCGCAATTATACTGAGATGGCTGGTTATTTATGTAACACTGAGTTAGCCTGGAGCAACAATCGTATCTGCCCCGACTAACGGACCGCAGAGTTGAGTCGTGGAGTGGGTCCACCCTGACACGGAGTTGGCCCTGTCCAAGCGCTCTAGCTAATCGGTTATCTCTCTGGTACTTGAAGTTGGATAATCCTATGGAGTCACAGTCTACCGGACAGGTATTTACGCCAGCTGTTGATGACGCGGTAATCAATGACGCGGTAGTCAATGGCGCTGTAGAGCAAAGGTTTGGGATCAGCCATGGGCGACTGGACGTTGCCCCTGTTTCGCCAGCTGTCGATGGCACGGGAGGCGGGCAAACCAAGCAGCCGGTTCCAGCAACGGAGGTAAAGCAGCTCTACAGGCAGTTTCGTAAGGCCGCCCTTGAGTCTACTGCTCGAGAACTGCGTAAACAGCAGTACGAGCACATTCAAAATCAGGTCGAGATTCTCAGCATCCCCATTGACAATATTTCGGTTAACGACTTTTTAAGCCAGCTCAAGCACGGTGTGGTGTTTACCCCCAACGTCGACCACCTGATGAAGCTGCAAAAAGATATGGACTTTGTGAAGGCCTACAGCAAAGCCGACTACCGCGTTTGCGATAGCCAGGTGCTGATGTTTGCCTCCAAGTTCTTAGGTACGCCCCTAAAGGCCAAGATCTCGGGTTCCGACCTGTTTCCGATGTTCTGTGAGCATCACCGCCACAACGAAGCGATTAAGATCTTCCTGATGGGCGGTGCTGAGGGCATTGCCGATCAGGCCATGGAGCGCATCAACGCCCGCATTGGCCGACAGATCATTGTGCAGGCCCACTCGCCGTCCTTCGGCTTTGAAAAAGACGAGGCTGAATGCGATCGCATTCTAGACATGATTCGCCAGTCGCCCGCCAATGTTCTGGTGGTGGGTGTGGGGGCACCCAAGCAGGAGAAGTGGATTGCCAAATACCGCGATCAGCTGCCCAATATCGATATTTTCCTGGCCGTAGGGGCCGCTATTGACTTTGAGGCGGGCAACAAACCTCGGTCGCCCGAACTCCTTAGCAAGCTGGGTCTGGAGTGGCTCTATCGGCTTAGCACTGAGCCAGGCAGACTGTGGAAGCGCTATCTGCTAGACGATTTCCCCTTTCTGTGGCTGCTGGTTAAGGAGCGCCTGGCCCGCCTACAGCGTAAACCTGCGGCTGACGAAATTGTGTCTCGCCGGGTCTAGGCAGGACAAACTCAGCGGCGGCATGCCGCCGCTCCGACTCCGGCAGATTCCACGTCTGCCGGAGCAATTTTTTGTCTCCTAGGGCGATGACGCTGGACAAAATGTGGCACCTTAGGAGGGTTCCCTGCGGTAGTAGAACTATGGTTCCTGTGTCGGTGGGCGGCATTGCTCAGTCTGCGCTCTTTACAGACCAGTTGTTGGCCTACTACCGACAGTTGCCCAAGGCCGTGCTGACGGTAGTCGATGTGGAAACTACTGGCTCTCGTCCCCCAGAATCGAGGGTGATTGAAATTGCCGTAGTGCAGGGGTCCCTGGCGCAGGGGATTACCTATGAAGCGACTTTCTTGGTCAACGCCCAGGTGCGGGTGCCAGCCACCATTACTCGCCTGACGGGCATAACTACGGCCATGGTTGAGCAGGGCACCGCGGCCGATACCGTGTGGCAGGCCCTGCGATCGCCCCTCGCGCAGGGGGTGCTCACCGGCCACAACCTGGCCTTTGACTACAGCTTTATCCAGGCGGAGTACCAGCGCTTGGGCCAGGGGTATCAACGCTCCCAGGCAGAGCAATTTTGCACCGTGATTTTGTCGCGGCTGCTGCTGGCCGATCTGCCCTCCCGCAGTCTACCCCAGCTGGTGCGCCACTTTGGTTTTGACGTGGGGCGATCGCATCGGGCCATGGCCGACACCAAAGCCTGCTGGCTGTTGGCCAACTTGCTGCTAGAACGCCTAGACAACACCTCTGACGAAACGCTGCGCCAGCAGTTTGAAGACCAGTGGGTGCCCCTGAGGGAGGCGGCCAAGGTCTTTGGCCACCCGCGCCTTGAGCTACAGCAACGGCTAGACGCCCAGGACTGCGAGCGGCGCACCTCGCGGCGCGGCAACCGCCACATGTACCGCCGCCGCGACCTGGAAGCCCTCTACCGAGAGCTGCACCCACCCCAGCTGTCGCTGAATTTGGGCGATTGAGGCTGGGCGGCTGAGCGCACGGGCAGCGCCGGGCGGCAGTAACGACGGCCCAGCTAATCGGTCTTTGGCGCGCCAATCCTAGCTTTTTTTGGAAATTTTTCCACGACGGCAGAAAGATCCGTCATGGTGACAGAAGCGAGAGCAATACTGCAGAGCAGATCTGTTTTGCCCAGGGCATTTGGCTGGCTGAGGGGGAACTATGGCGCACCGGGCTTGGCGCTGGGGAAGGGGAGGCTTAATTGGTCTGGGACTGACGGCGGTGGCGGCCTGGGGCCTCCTGGCGGAGGGGTTCGATCGCCTGTCCCGGCAGGCCACCACAATGATACAGTTCATAAACCCTCAGCCCATTGCCTTGGCCAGCGCCATGATCAGCCCCCTACTCTTCGATACGGTGTCGGACTTTTCCGAAGGAGTGGCCCATGTTCGCCTCAAATCAAACTTGGGCTATATCGATCGCGACGGCAGGCTCGATATCCGGGTGGCCGACAGCAATATCACCGTAGCTGCCGACTATTCCGAAGGGCTGGCGGTGGCCCAGGCGGGCAGCTACTTTGGCTACATTGACCGCCGGGGAGAGTGGGCAATACCCGTGCAGTTTCGCCAGGCCGGGTCGTTCTCGGAGGATCTGGCGGCGGTACAGGGAGGCACCAAATACGGTTACATCAATCTCCAGGGTGAATGGGTGATTGAGCCCCAGTTTGACCTGGCCGAAAAGTTTGTGAACGGTCGCGCCATGGTTAAGCTGGGGGACGCTTACGGCTACGTCGATGCCGACGGCCGCCCGGCTATCCCGCTGACGCTTAAGGATGCCTGGAGCTTTTCCGGCGGTCTGGCGGTGGCCAGGTTAGACCGGCTCTACGGCTACATCGACCCCAGCGGCGCGATGGTCATTCCCCCCAGCTACGACGGCGCCTTTAGCTTTTCTGACGGACTGGGGCGGGTTCGCCAGGGCCAGCATTTTGGCTTTATCGACTCCGCTGGCACCATGGTCATTGAGCCTTCCCTATCCTTTGCCTCAGATTTTTCGGAGGGGCTGGCTGCGGTGCTGATCGAGGGCCAGTGGGGGTATATCGAGCGCACTGGCCGGGTCGTTATTACCCCCCAATTTGCCTACGCCGCCGATTTTTCGGAGGGCCTGGCCGCTGTGCAGCAGGATGGTCGCTACGGCTACATCACCCCCCAGGGGGACTGGGCGATCGCCCCCTTTTACAGCAATGCCGGACCGTTTTCGGAGGGGCGGGCGCGGGTGCAGATTGACAACCGCTGGGGATTTATCGACCCTGAGGGCAATTTACTCACCGGATCTGGCTTCAAGGATTTGGAATAGCCCTGGCGGCCCAATACCCTGCCAATATTTTTAGAGACCCCCAAGATCACTCCTTAGCCATTGCTGAATCAACCCGCTGGTGAGTCCGGGCTGCTCCAGCTGAGGGGTTAGGCCTATGCCGGGCAGAACCTCAAAGCGGCGAATAGCGGTGGGATTGAGGGCGGCCAGACGGCGTCCGGTTTCCACCGGCGTTAGCTGGGCGGCCTCGCCCCAAAGGATGACGGTGGGAGTTGTGAGCTGAGTCAGGTAGGGAGCTAGATCAAAGCTCAGATCGCCCCGCACGAAGGCCAGGGCAGCGACATCGGCATTGGGCTGCTGGGCCGATTGGAGGTAGGCCGCAACGATATCGTCGGCAATTTTGCTGGAGTCGGCAAACTGGCGCTGGGCTAGAAACAGCCGAATGCCCTCGCTGGTGGCGATCGCCCCGCGATAGATTAGCTGATCGACCACCGGCAGCTTGACGATCTGGTTGATGACCGAGCCGCTGGGATCTTGACCAAAGTCGGCCAGCCCTGCCGGAGCCACCAGAATCAGCCCGCGCAGGCGATCGGGAGCCTTGACAGCGACCCGAACCACCATCGCCGCGCTGAGGGAAGAGGCGATCACGACCGGCGGTCGGGGGCAGAGCTTCTCGATGATCTCGCTCAGCAGGGCCAGGTAGTCGTCGGTGGTGCAGGGGCGATCGGGGTGGTCAGATTGGCCCCAGCCAATTAGGTCGGGGGCCAGCACCGGGTGCTCTGCCGCAAAGGCCGGATACACCTTTGACCACTCGTAGCTCGACGACCCACCGCCAAATCCATGGACGAACAGCAGCGGCACCGCATCGGCTGGGGGCGTCGCCCAAAAATCGGCGTCGGCCTCGACGTAGGCTACCGTACCCAGGCTGAGGGGCACCGATCGCTGGCTAAAACCGGGGGGAATAAACATAAAACCATGGTGTTACTGCCTTCTGACTACCACGAAGCCCGCCCGCTTGCCCACTACCCTGGGAGCGAGGGGCTGTCATCAGCTGGCGGCAGATGGCCCCAACCTCAACTGCTTTAGCCCCTAGCCGGGCTTTTGGTCGGAGCCAGGCTCTGGCCATGCCCGTTCGTGGAGGCATGGCCCAGGCACCGTGATCGCCGGGGGGGGTGCCCCTAGCGAAAGGCGTCGGGATTGAGGGAACGACCGGAGGAAGTGCCACCGCCCAGGCGAGCGCCGGTTCCGCCATCGGCAGGATCTAAAAAGGGTTTCAGGTTAATGCCCCCGGGGCGCGAGCTGCCAGGGGTGGTGCCGGGCAGGCCCAGGATATTGCCAAGTTGCCCTAGCACGTCGCTATTGCCGCCGGTAAAGGTATTCACCCCCTGGGTCTGGTCGCCCCGATCGGCGATGGTTAGGTTGTCAAAGACGCGATCGCGGGTCTGCGCGGGGTCTTGCCCTGGGGGCACGGTAAAGACAATGCGGCAGCCGGGTACGGTTTCGGTGGTCACACAGACCGTGTTGTAGCCATTTTCCACGGCGGTTTCCAGGGCCAGCAGACCGTCGGGGCGGTACTGCTCGAGGCGATCGCTGATCGTGGCGCAGCGGCGCTCGGCGGGCCAGGCGCTACCCATGTCCTCGGGGACGGCCCAGGGGTAGGCCTGACCCGGCTGGCTGGTGGGAGAATACATGACGGTGTACTGCCCGTTCTGGAGCTGACAGGTAAAGCGAGGGGTGGCATCGGCCTCGGTGGGCGTCGTTTCAGGGGCGCTTTCTGGAGTATTTTCGGGGGTATTTTCGGGGCTGCTCTCGGGGGTCTGGGCCTGCCCTACGGCCCCGAGCGGCCCGGTCAGTAGCGCGGTGGCTAACCCGCCCATGAGGAACCTAGTCAACGTACCGGTCATAGAACGGGCCATGGTGTGCTGCCTCCAAAAATCGATCATTGGGTGTGAGGATATCTTTGCCCAGGGTGCCCCGGCGGCTGAAGCGTGGACCAGCCCGCAACGGTGCTTAACCCAATCACAGCGATTCTCCAGTAGTTCGCGACGCGATCGCCGCCCCACAAGTTCCCCCGCTCGCCGGATCTGCTCCACCGGCCTGAGTCCTGTCATGGCCTCAAAATCTTCAGCGCCCCACTTGCAATTTTCAAGATTGTGCGTATCCTTAGTTAGGCTTTGGGTTCACGCTGTATTTAGGCTAGCTCGACCCGGCCTTAACGCTGCATCTAGCGTTTGCGCCGAGAAACCGCTGGCTACCCGCTCACTCCACACTCACACCGCCCCAGAGGGAGACATCACCCATGGAACACCCAATCCACCATTTCGCTCGATCGGGCCGACCAACAGCGGGCCGACCCACAGCGGTCCGACCCACAACGGACCGACCCACAACGGGTTATCGCCTGGGTAACTGGGCCGGGGCGGGCCTTATGGTGTCTACCCTGCTGGTCATCAGCCCTGCCGCACGGGCAGAGACCCTATCTGCCTGGCAGTTTGACCCGGCCACCCAGCAGCTGACCCTGACGCTGCCCAGCGGCATTACCCCTCACTACACCGTCGAGACGGACCCGGCCCGCATCGTGCTCACCCTGCCCCAAACTGAGCTGGGGGCGGTGCCAGCCCAGCAGACCTACAGCGGTAGTGCTGTGAGTCAGATCAGCCTCAGCCAGGTCGGCGGCGACACCGTGGTGGTGCTCGAACTGGCGGCAAACAGCGCGATCGCAGCAGATGGCCCAAGCCTGGTGTCCGTCGCCGCTGAAGGCCAAACCCGCTGGATACTCACGGCCCTGGCCCCTGACTCCAACGGTACCCCAGCAGCGGCTGCCCCAGGCACTGCTGACATGGTTGTAGAGCTACCGATAATTCCGGGAAATGACCCTCGGCTGGGCTTTCCAGAGGCAGGGGCCGGGCGGTTGAGCACCTCGGCAGCCAACCTGATGCTGCCCAGCGACATCGATAATCTGGCAAATTTGCCCGATGCTCTGCCGGTCGATCCGTTCAACCTGGGGCGGCCTGGGGAGCAAGTCTCGGTGCCCAGCCTGGCCGAACTCGATGCCGCCGTCGGCCCTGTGGCGGCCCTTCCCCAGGGAGCCAGTCCGGCCCAGCTGGAACCGCCAACCAGCGGGGCCGCCGGCCAGCCGGGGGCGATCGCCAGATCGCCGGTTGCCTCCCCCGCTGGCGGGACAGGTTCGGTCCTGACCCAGGAGCCGCCCCTTACCCCCGGTACCGCTCCGGCGGCCCCTGAACCGCCCACCGCCGCCCCTCAATCCGAAGTCGTCGCAGCCCAGCCCGCCAGCCCTGCTGCGCCCCCGGCAGCCCAGCCTGCGGATTTATCCCCCATCGATCGAGATAGCGAGGCCAGCGGTGTGCCCATTGCGGTAACGCCGCCAGAGGTGACGGCAGCGGCACCAGCGGCACCAGCGGCCCCGGCAGCGGCCCCGGCACCAGCGACCCCGGCGGTTACCGCTCCAGACCTGCCTGCCCCAGCCCTACCCACCCCATCGCCTGGGGCGATCGCGGTGGATCCCCCGGCAGCCCCCGCCGCCGAGTCTAGCCGCCCTGCCCCAGTAATTGCCGAAAACCCTCCGGCCCTGCCAGACTTGAGCGCCGATGCTGCCGTGCCCTCGACCGTGACAGCATCGCCAGAGCCAGGGCAGCCTGCCGACGCGATCGCGGCCCAGCCCAGTACCATTGAGGGGGGCAGCTCCATCAGCCAAGAGCCGCCGCCAGTCGCCACGGTGCCGGTGGGGCTGACTGGCACCGACCCCAACCTGCTGACCGTTCCTGCCGCCCCGACCACCACCAGCCAGGGCACCGTAGTGCCCCCGGATGAGCCAGTCATCATTGCCTCTGCCGGAGAGCCAATTTTGTTTGGCAGTCCGCTGCCCGGCGGTAGCCAGGCGGCCTTACCCAGCTCTGTTAACCCTGCCCCCGCCGATCGCCCCCTCTCCCCCGATACCCTGGTGGCTGCGGGCACGGTTCTAGAGCTGCAATACGTGGGCGATGAGCCCCTCGATCTCAGCACCAACTCCAGCCAAAACCAGGTGCTGCTGCTGGCCCACGATATTCGCGATCCAATTACTAACGGCATTGTGGCCCCGGCCGGCAGCCAGCTGATTGGCCAGTTTGAGCCTTCTCTCCAGGGCCAGCGCTGGGTCAGCAAAATGCTGATTGCCCCCGCCGGGCAGCAAGTTGCCTTTGCCAGCACCACCGACTACATCGTGGGGAACACCGAGGTCAGCACGCCGCGTCTGGCCGCCGGGGCTGGCTTGGGTGCCCTGGCCCTGCTGCTGTTGACGGGTTTTAGCGGCATTGGTTTAGTGGGCGGCGCCTTGGTAGGAGCCACCACCGTGGTGGGCACCTCTCCCCAAACCGTTGTCATTGAGCCAAACCAGGTGATTCAGGTGCAGGTGATTCAGGATATCCCCCGCGCCATCCCCATCGCCGCCGCGCCCGAGAACAGCCGCGAGTGGGGCAGTGGTGGCTGGTAGCTCTGGCCTGTCCCCTGCCCCTGGGATGCGATCCAGCTGTCGGATCGCATCCCCAGCGGCTTGATGTTGCCCTACCCGGTAAACAGATCGAAGGGAAACGGCCCGTAGGTGCCCGCCAGCTCAGTCATCTCGGGTTCGGAGGTGTGAAAGGTAATCAGCACGCCTCGCGACAGGCCGCTGTAGTCATCCAGGTACCAGGCCCCTTTGAGGGTGTTGAACTTGACGTACACCGCCCCCTCGCGATCGGGCAGGTCCAGATCGACAGCAATGCCCAGGGCGGCGAGAAATGATTCGAGCGATCGCTTGCCCTCAGCCAGGGTGCTGGCGCAAATGCCCAGGGTTTGATAGTCGGACCACTCGTTAAAGTTGCATATATCCGTTCGCACCTGGGCGGCTTCGGCGTCGCTGAGGGCCGGGGGCGTGGTCAGGCAGCTAAAGCGGTTCAGCCGCTGACGGGCGGCGGTAGCAGCGGTGGCGGTTGGGTTCGGCACGGTCATAGAAATAGCTCGCTGGGGTAGGGCTGGGTGTTTTTGGGGAGGGCGCGTTTGGGCTTACTAGCAGTGGGCTAAAGGCCCAACTGTCAGAGGTGCCACCATGACCTACCATGTCCGCGTGTTGGACATGCCGTCTAGCGATCGCCCGCGCGAACGGCTGCTATCTTCCGGGGCGAAAAGCCTATCGACCGCAGAACTCCTGGCCATTTTGCTGGGCACGGGCCAGGGGCCGGGCAAACTGTCGGCGGTGGGGCTGGGCCAGCTGATTCTGCAAGAAATGGGGCAGAATCAGCGCGACCCGCTGACCTCCCTGCGGGATGTCTCAGCCCACGACCTGACGGCCATTGACGGCGTTGGCCCGGCTAAGGCCACCACCATATTAGCCGCCATTGAGCTGGGAAAGCGGGTCTTGCAGGCGATTCCGCCCGAGAAAACTGTGGTGGACGATCCGGCGATTGCCGCCGCCGCCCTCAGCCACGAGCTGATGTGGCAGACCCAGGAGCGCTTCGCCGTGGTGCTGCTCGATGTCCGCCACCGGCTCATGGGCACCAAGGTGATCACCATCGGCACCGCCACCGAAACCCTGGCCCACCCGAGAGAAATCTTCAAAACCGTGATTCGCCACGGCGCGGTGCGCTGCATCGTGGCGCACAACCACCCCAGCGGCAACCTCGAGCCTTCCCCCGACGATCTGGCCCTGACCCGGCAGCTCTTGCAGGGGGCGCAAATCCTCGCCGTGCCGGTGCTCGACCACCTGATCATCGGCAACGGCGACTTCCGCAGCCTGCGCCAGACCACCCAGCTCTGGCAGGAAACGCCCCAGGGAGTTTAGCACCTGACTGCCCAATATATTTCCAATATAGGTTGGTCCAATTTAGGTTAGGTAAAGCGCAGGGTCACCCAACAGTAGCCGATGATTTGGGGCTGCCGGTGATCAATCACTGAGATGGGTCGATCCATGGGCTAGTACTCTGTGGCACAAGTTTAGAGACTATCTCTTCGGGCTAGGGAGCAGGGCAGCTAGGGAGCCAGCGATCCGGAACGGTGGGCATGTTTCAGCCCTCGGGTATTCGGTTTCGGTTCAGGCAGGTTTAAGAAGCGGGCTGATCGCGCTTCATGACCGGAATTTCAGGCTCTTCTGCCCAGTAATCGGTGGCTTCAAATTTGCCCACCCCCCTGATCGATCGAGATAACCACTTGTTTGAATCGGGGAAATAACAGGCCTCATAGGGAAGATTTTCTCCCACCATTAAAATATCGACTACATCATCGGTATGGTTGTAAAACTGGTGGGCCACCCGCTCTCCTCGCGGGAAAGAAATGGCGTCTCCCTCCTTAACTTCGACGGTTGTATGCCCGTAGCGCAGCCTCGCTTTGCCCTTGAGAATGAGGCAAAATTCATCTTCATGGACATGGTAGTGGTGCGGGCAGGAGAGACTCTTGGGCTTTAACCGCTCAACTACAACCCCAATGTGACCCCGACGATGATCCATGGCGGGGGTGAGACGTTTTGACCAACCCGTGTAATCTTCGGAGTGGTGTTCGTCTTTCCAGATCAGTTCGGCCATATTCACAACGTGTGGAATGTCTGCCATAGGTCCTCCGGGTGAAATGGGGTTGGTGAGCGATCGCCTCTAGCCTCCGCAAGGGAACCGTCAGCTCTCATTGTCCTAATTTTGGGCAGTGTTGGGGACGGCTGAGGAAAAATTAAATGAGCGCATCTATTCCATTGGCAAACAAGATAATCACAATCCCAACAATTTTGGCATTGCCTTCGCTAGATTTGTGGGTAGTGCAGCCGATTCAAACCCAGAGCCAAACTAGACAGCCGAGCAAACAAAAGGCTTTGCTGAATTAAGGGATAAACCTGACAAGACTGGAACATTCTCGAACTTTATGAGTGGCCCCACATTTCGGACATTGCATCACAGATTCCCCTAATTTATCGTTCAGTTATGCAACGCCTAAGTCAAAAGGAGAAGACGATCGCCTTCCCCTTTTACTTGGCTGACTAATGCTTGAGCGCAAGCTAGTAGACTGCGGCACAAGTGTGACGACTATTGCCAATCGCGAGGGAGCAGGGGAGCTAGGGAGCCAAGCGAGCTGGAATAATCGGCATATTTCCGCCTCCGAGTACTAGCCCAGTTCCGCGATCGGAGTTTCCAGGGCAGGGGCCGCTGCCGCCAGATCAACGCTGCCGTTAATATCGCCCAGGGGCGTAGTCAGCGATGCCGTAGCGATACCGCCGCCCACATCGATAGTGCCGTCGATACCGGCAAAGAAGTCGGCCCCCTGGTTGGCAAAGGCCGCTACGTCAAAGGTGGTGTCGAATACGCCGATGGGGCTTGCCAGGGTGGCGTCGAGAACGCCGTCGGTGAGCGTGCCAGCGCCGTCGAGGTCTTGAACAAACCCGGCTGCATACTCGCTGGCCAAGGGGCCAACGTCGAGGTCGGCGGTTACGGGCAGGTTGAGGCCTGAACCAATGGGCAGTGTGGCATCCAGGTGACCTACTCCGTCTGCCAGGGTAAACGCCCCGCTCACGGCTGAAATCGGCACGGATAAGTTTCCAAATGGGCCGACATCGGCCACAATGCTGCCGCTGTTGAAATCCACCGCGCCGTCGATGTTGCCCAACCCGGCTACCGGGGCGGTGAAGGGGATAACGGCATCGTCGCTAAAGTCCATGGCGGCGACAAGCTGGCCAAAGGGCGTGGCCAAATCGAGGTTGAGGTCGCCCCCGGCCACGTCAATGGTGCCGCTGACGGGGCCTAGGGCCGTAGCCAGATCGAGGGCAAACGCGCCGTTGGAGAAAGGCACCGTAGCATCGATGGCGTTGATGCTGTCGAGCACCAGGTTGCTGACGGCGGCAGACAGGTCGAAGGCTGGGAGCGAGGCCGTTTGGCCATCGGTCGCGATCGCGGCCTCCAAAATTCCCCCGCTCAGGGTCACGCTGCCGTCAGACACCGCGGCTAGGTCCGCATAGTCTCGCAGCGTGGCTGGGGCGTCGAAGCTGCCGGTCAGAGTGGTGCCGTCGGCCAGGGCCAGATTGGCGTCGAACAGGCCGTCGGTCACCGTCACCTGCCCCGCTGCTTCGGGCAGGGCAGCGGCGGCATCAGCGACAAAATCGGCAAAGCTGGGGTCAAAGGCGGCCAGCAGACTCAGCACGCTGTTGCTGCCAAAAAAGGCTGAATTGGGCGTAAACTCAGCGGCGGTTTCGTTCCCGCTGGAGCTAGCTTGGTCAGCCGAAAGAACGGACAAATCGGTAGAAGACATAGGGAACACCCTTGCTTTCTGTACGGTAAAAATCAGTCTGCGGCGCTCCGCTGGGTATTGTGCCACAGGAATCTAGGAGTGCCCAGGAAAATTTTGCGCGATCGCGGAGCAAACGCCCGTAACGTCGCAGGCGCGACAATTGTAGCCGCCGCTACCGATCGACCTCAGGGGCCTTGTGCCCCCGCCTAGCCAACGCCGCCCCGCCCAGCCGCGCCCAGCCGCCAAAGCCATAGATCCACGCCAGCACCACCAGCCAGTGCACCAGCACCACCAGCCCCAGCGATCCGCTCATCCAGTACAGACCAATGAGCACCAGCCCCAGTCCGCCCGCCAGCGCCAAAAAACGCGGGTCAGCCAGGCCCGCTTCGGCCCCGCTGTACAACGTTTTATCGAGCGCTATGTGATACAAAATAAACACCACCAGGCTGACCGTGCTCCACAGCAGCCAGCGATCGCCGGGCACCGCCTCGGAGGGGTGGGGCAGCAGCATCACCCGAAATACTGCTTCTTCGACCAGGGCCGGGGCGATGCAGCGGCGCAGCGCGTCTAGCCCCAGTTCCAGCGGCCCAGCGATCGCGTTTTGACGCACCAGAAAACCGCTTTTAAGCCCCAGGGGAAGCGCCACCAGGCCATACAGAACCAGCCCCGCCAGCCCCTGCAACCCCATGGGCCAAGTTAGGCCGGTGGCCCAGGCCTCGGCCAGGCGCTGGGCTACCAGCCTCAGAACAAAACCATCGCCAAACAGCATGTTGGAGCTAAAACGGGGGCTATTCTGGAGATGACGCCTGGGCAGGGAACGGACCAGGCGGCGGTGCAGCACCGCCTGCTGTAGTCGCCAGCAGCCCCAGGAGGCAAGTCAAAGCAACGGTTAGAGCAATTCGCTGGAGCAAGCGGCGGGTGCGCGGCGGCAGGCCTGAATCGGGAGACGGTAGCATCGGTAGCGATCACCATGGCAATGGGAGACCTTTAGCAAACCACATTCGGTCCTCCGGAAAGTTCGCCTTAAGGAAAACCAAAGCTTCGTCTCCGTGAGCAATGTTGATTAGGGACAGCCGCTCAGGTTGGCAAACCCTCGGGAACACCGGGGCCTTGATCTACGGCTTCCGCAGCCCCTCTACGATTGCATTCGGAATCACCGCATCGTCCCAGGCGGGGGGCTCTTCGCCGATGCGCACCATCACCAGTTCCTCCGACGGAATCACGTAGACCCGCTGGTGGTGGCGGCCGTCCAGGTAAAAGGTGTCGGCGGCCGCAAAGGGGGCCGAGGAGGCCACATTCACCTCGGGATAGTCAATCGTGCGCGCCCTCAGCCAGATATGCATGCCAAAGGTAGCCGACAGGGGCGACTCCCCCAGCATTTGCCGAATCCAGGCTGAGGGAATGACCTGGGTATTGCCTACCCTGCCGCCGTGCAGCAGCAGTTGCCCCACCCTCACCCAGTCTTGGGGGGTGGCAAAAAAGCAGCAAAAGGGCTTAGCGTGGCCGCCGGGGCGATCGAGCCAGAGGAAGCCATCCCCCGCCCCCAGGGGCTGCCACAGGCGGCTGCTCAGGTAGTCGCCAAAGGACTCGCCCGTAGCCCGCTCCAGCACAATGCTAAGAATCTGGGAGTTGAAGTTGCTGTAGCTAAATACTTCGCCGGGGGTGGTCTCCAGGGGAATGCTGAGGGCCAGCTTTTGGGCATCGGAGCCGCCGTAGAGCCTGACGAGATCCGATCGCAGGGTGTCGGTGCGATCGTCGTTGCGCAGGCCCGACTGCATGTAGAGCAAGTCGGCCAGGGTGATGTTGCCCCTGGGGTCGTTGGCCCATTCCGGTAGATAAGTGCCCGCAGGATCTTGAATTGAGGTGATTTTTCCCTCGTCGATCGCCACCCCGATCAGCAGCGCCAGCAGGGTTTTCACCATCGACATCGAGTTGACGCGATCGCTGGCTTTTTGGCCCTGCCAGTACCGCTCTAGCACCAGGCGATCGCGGTGCATGACCAGCAGCGCCACCGAGTTCTGCGCCTCGGCAAAGTCCAGCGCCGTCTTCAGGGATTTTTGCGGAATTTCGGTGTTTGTTGCCAGCTCAAGCGGCGGCGCCTGGGGGCCAACGCCAGCGACCGCCTGCCGGGGTCGGTACCAGTTTGCAGCGGTGATCGGGCGATCGGGGTAGGTGAGCGATCGCCCCAGCAGCCGCCAGTCCACCGAAAAGCCCAGCAATCCCACCACCGCCACCAGCCCCAATAATGCCAGCACCCCGGGCCTTACAAACGCTCTCGTCATAGTGCCTAGTTATCCCTGCTGCTCCAGGGTAAGCATTTGACAAGCTATTGAGTTTAAGTTGGGGATAATCCTACATGCCCATGATGCAGTAGCCCGAGTCAACGTAGAGAATCTGCCCGGTCATGCCGCTGGACAAATCGCTGCACAGAAACGCGGCGGTGTTGCCGACTTCGGTCTGGGTCACGGTGCGGCGCAGGGGGGCAACCTCTTCTACGTGGTGAATCATATCGAGAATGCCGCCCACCGCCGACGAGGCCAACGTGCGAATGGGGCCAGCGGAAATGCCGTTGACGCGAATGCTGTGGGGGCCGAGTTCGGCGGCCAGGTAGCGCACGTTCATCTCCAGCGCGGCCTTGGCGATACCCATCACGTTGTAGTTGGGCACCACCCGCGCCCCGCCCAGGTAGGTGAGTGTGACAATACTGCCGCCGTCGGTCATCAGCGGCTTGGCCCCGCGAGCCAGGGTAACCAGCGAGTAGGCGCTGACGTCGAGGGCCAGCTGAAACCCGTCTTTGGAGGTAGCGCTGAAGTCGCCGGTCAGGTCATCGCGCTTGGCAAAGGCCAGGCAGTGAATCAGAATATCGAGCTTGCCCCATTTCTCGGCAATGGTGCTGAACACCTGCTCCACCTGGGCCTCATCCTGCACGTTGCAGGGCAAAAACAGGCTGGGGTTGAGGGGGGCAACCAGGTCGTTGACCTTGCCTTCCATCCGGCCTTTTTCGTCGGGCAGGTAGGTAATGCCCAGGTTGGCTCCGGCGGCATGGAGCTGCTGAGCAATGCCCCAGGCGATCGATTTATTGTTGGCAATGCCCGTTACCAGGGCGTTTTTACCGGTCAGGTCTAGCATGGTGTCGTTACGCTTGGGCGGTGGTGATTCGCATTTAGGAGTTTACGGGAATGTGGGGCCGGTGAATAGGGGATAGCCCGATAGAATGAATAGGCCTGAGGCAAACCCTGAAACAAACCCTGAAACAAACATTTACGCCCTCCACTACCCATGGAAGTCATCCCCGCTATTGATTTGATCGACGGTCGCTGCGTGCGGCTGTACCAGGGCGACTACGCCCAGACCGAGGTGTTTAACGACAACCCGGTGGAGGTGGCGCGCCAGTGGGTGGATCAGGGAGCTACCCGGCTGCACCTGGTCGATCTCGACGGGGCCAAGTCGGGCAAGCCGGAGAACTGGCAGGCGATCGCGGCAATTGTGCAGGCGGTGAATGTGCCGGTGGAAGTGGGGGGCGGGCTGCGCGATCGCGCCCGCGTCACCGACCTCTTCTCCCTGGGGGTGCGGTACGCCATTCTCGGCACCGCAGCGGTAGATAATCCAGAGCTGGTCAGCGATCTGGCTGGCGAATTTCCGGGCCAAATCATCGTCGGCATTGACGCCCGCGACGGCAAGGTTGCCACCCGAGGCTGGATAGAGACCTCTGAGGTAGATGCGATCGCCCTGGCCCAGCAGATGGAGCAGCGCGGCGCAGCGGCGATCATCTACACCGACATTCAGCGCGACGGCACCCTCCAGGGGCCAAATATCCCTGCTATGCGGGCCATGGCCGAGGCTGTATCTGTGCCGGTGATTGCCTCCGGCGGCGTCGGTGCCCTGCGCGACCTGCTCAGCCTGCTGGCGCTGGAAGCGATGGGGGTAGAAGGCGTAATTGTGGGCCGCGCCCTCTACACGGGCGATGTCAGCCTCAAAGAAGCGGTGCGGGCGGTCGGCAACGGGCGCTGGCAAGATGTGCCCCCCACGGGTGGGTCAACCTTTGCCTGAGCAGGGAGCTGTGAGAAGGGACTGGCCCCAAGGGGCGATCGCGACATCTGGCTTACCGCACTGAGGCTACGTTAGCTATGGATTCTGTTCTTCTAGACGCTCCCTTCGAGCCTGCTGTTCTGGCGGCGGCCAGCACCCCTGCGCTCAAGTCCAGCCTGCTAAAACAGGTGGAGGGGCGCGATCGCGAGCCCATGGGTAAAAAAGTCCGGTTCGCAAGTGAGATCTTACTGCCCCTTTTCAACGAGCTAGAAAACCGTAACCCCACCCCCGACTTAACGCAGCAAATCCCGCTGCTGAAAGGCATTTGGCACCCCGTCTGGTCAACCATTCCTTTTCAAGACATCTTGCCGGGACGGGTGCATCACGAGTCTTACCAAATCTTCAACGAAGACGGCTTTTACGCCAATCTGGCTCGCTACAAACCTGGCCGCAAAGCCCCGATCTTAAACTGGATCTCCCGCTGGCTATTCAGCTACGATTTCATGATCATGCAGAGCTATGCGGTTCAGACTCCGGCAGAACCCGATCCTTCATCGGCGTCAGAACAGCCAGGGCAGGACTATTGGGAAATTCAAAACCTCTGCATCCGACAGGTTTTACGCTTTGGCTCGCGTTCTTTGAGCGCTGAAGCGGCTCAAACCTGGTTTAATCAAACTGTCGCCAGCTACCAACAGAATTCTGCATCTCAGCTACAACCTCCCATACCCATGCAGGGGAGAAATCGCGTTACCACAAAGCAATATCAGCAAATCTCTCAAGCCAGACCTCGGCTCGATCATCTCTATATCGACCCAAACTTTCGCCTGGTCAAAACCCAGCGGGAAAAATCCCAGCGCCCATCCTACACCGTAGCCGTACGTCTGACCTAAACCTGGTACATGGCCATGGCTAAGCTACATCTGCGATCGGAATCTATATGTTTTTATGGTAAAATCTTGGCGAACTCAGGCTCTGCCCTGCGTTTAGACACGCTATTATTCCTAAAAAAATAGCTAGTATTTTTACTGATTATGCTTCTACTTATAAATAATCTTCTATTTATAAACAATCAAGATGCCATCCGTTGCAGCATCTGCCATGGCGAGCAGCCCTGTCCACCCTAGCTGTGACACACCTCTTCAGTAGAACGTGCAGAAAAATCTTTGAAACAGGCTTTCTAAGACGCATTGCGCTGTAGCTTTTCACAGCTAAACAGAAATCTGCCCATTGATTATTGGGATTAGCTATCCTTTACCTGCCTTGATCGGTCAACCGCCTCGGTTTGCCGTCGATTCAGATGTACTGAGGTGCCCATAGGCTTTGCAGATAGGTTTTCCAAGAGGCCTGATTCTTTTCAGGCTCTTTGTTCAGAGCAGTATCTTTAATTACCAACTGGAGCCACCTTGAATATTAAAAGACTTAAACGAAAAATTAAACGCGACTGGCTTTCAAATGTCCGGGCTGACCTTTTAGCCGGAACAGTAGTTGCGCTGGCTTTGATTCCAGAGGCGATCGCGTTTTCAATTATCGCCGGGGTTGATCCCAAAGTGGGGCTATATGCCTCCTTTATAATCGCCATGGTGACGGCAGTTTTTGGCGGGCGTCCTGGCCTGATCTCAGCGGCCACGGGTTCCATGGCGTTGGTCATGATTCATCTGGTCCAAGACCACGGCTTGCAGTATCTCTTTGCCGCTGGTATCTTGACCGGGATATTTCAGATTATTTTTGGCTGGCTCAAACTGGGCCGCCAAATGAAATATATTCCCCGCGCCGTTATGGTGGGTTTTGTCAACGCGTTGGCCATTCTAATCTTTCTGGCACAGCTGCCTCAGCTCACCAACGTACCCATAGCTGTGTACATAATGACAGCGGCATCGCTTGCAATTATTTACCTACTGCCGCGCATCACAACAGTTGTACCGTCGCCACTTGTGGCGATCGTTGCCATGACCGCAATCTCTATTTTTGCCGGTATCAAAGTGCCAACAGTGGGAGATATGGGAGATTTGCCAAGCACCTTTCCCCCATTTTCACTTCCGCAGGTGCCGCTAAATCTGGAAACGCTCAACATCATCCTTCCCTTTGCCCTGACGTTGGCTATTGTCGGCTTGTTAGAATCGCTGCTAACAGCTTCTCTGCTAGACCAACTAACGAATACGCCCAGCGATAAAAACCAGGAAGCGACAGGACAGGGGATTGCCAATATTGTTTGCAATTGCTTTGGAGGCATGGCGGGTTGCGCCATGATTGGCCAGTCGGTAATCAACATTCAGTCCGGCGGGCGGGGACGGTTGTCTACGTTTAGTGCTGGGGTTTTGCTCCTGTTTTTTATGCTCGCCCTGGGCTATTGGGTGGAGCAAATCCCCATGGCAGCCTTAGTAGCGGTCATGATCATGGTCTCAATCGGGACGTTTAATTGGTCCTCGCTGACCCATATTCGCAAGGTGCCGCGCAGCGAATCAGCCGCAATGCTAACAACCGTGCTGATTACAGTATTCAGCCATAACTTAGCCCTTGGGGTGGTGGTTGGTGTTGCCCTTAGCACTGTCTTTTTCTCGCGAAAAATTGCCAAGATTGTTTTTGTCGATAGCTTTCTAAGTGCTGATAAAAACCACCGCACCTATAGTATCTCCGGTCAAATTTTCTTTGTCTCAGTTGATGATTTTTTAGGGAAATTTAATTTCCATGAAGAGCTAGAGAAGGTAACGCTAGACTTTATCAATGCTCACATTTGGGATCAGGCAGCGGTCGCAGCGATCGATCAAGTTGTAATCAATTTTCGCCGCACTGGCGCTGATGTAGAACTGCTGGGGCTGAATGAGGCCAGTGCCACCCTGATTGAAAAATTGGCCATTCACAACGATCCAAATGCCCTCGAAAAAATGCCTGGCCACTAGAGGAATAAAACCACTATGAAGCGAATTCTGCTGTGCACCGATGGCTCAGTTTTTTCCCAAGTTAGCTACCACTATGCAGCATGGTTAGCGATTCGACTGGCCGCAACGGTAGATGTACTTTACGTTACCAATGAGCAGAGTCAGGCAGCGGCTGAAGCCAGAAATTTTAGCGGGACTATTGGTGTTGATGCCTCAGACGCGCTGCTCCACAGGCTGGTTGAGCTAGAGCACGAAAAAGCTAAGCTAAACCATCAGCGAGCCAAGCAGATTTTGCAGGATGCCCACCAGGTGATTGCTAGCTATGGCGTAGAGATTATCAATCTAATCCATGAAACAGGATCCCTGGTCGATCGCTTTCATGAATTTGAAGCCCAAGCAGACCTGATTTTGCTGGGCAAGCGGGGAGAATCAGCGGAAGTCGCCTCGGGGCACTTGGGTGCAAACACAGAACGAATTATTCGCGCTAGCCACAAGCCTTGCTTGGTCACTTCCAGCCACTTTCAGCCGATTGAGCGGCTGCTGCTGGCCTACGATGGCAGCTCAAGCTGCAAGAAAGTGCTGCAATTTTTAATAGACTCACCTGCCTTCAAAGGATTAGAGCTTCACCTGTTGACCATTACTAAAAGTTCTGAAGATGAACCGTCAATGGCTGGCCTTGACTCAGCTAAACAACAGGCCCGTGCGGGTGGATTTGAGCCAATTTGCCGCACAGTTAAAGGAAATCCAGAAACTGCGATCGCTCAGTATGCCGAAGCAGCCAACATTAATTTGCTGTTGATGGGTGCCTATGGCCACAACCGCATTCGCTATCTTGTGATCGGCAGCACAACCACTCAGATTCTGCGCGGCAGCAATATTCCGGTGCTGCTATTCCGGTAGCTGTTATTTAGAGTTCGATAGCTTAAGACTCTCTATCCCAAAGCATGGTGGAGCTGCATAAATCCTGAAGGGTTGATAAAAGGATTCTGGCCTCTGAATTATGCCCATCCCCTGATTGACCGACAAAACCCTTGAAACCCTTATAATGCCGTAGCTTGGGTTAGCATTAGCGTAACCCAACAAAACCGTTACTGGAGTTGGGTTTTCTCCTCGGGAGACGCCACGCGAACGCTTCGCTCAACACCAACCTACATTAGAACTTTTGTCAGTCAATCAGGCCCATCCCTCATAGCTGATTGGTGTGAGATGCCTCTATTAGCCCAATATTGAAGCAGGGTCAAGCCTTAGCGGTTGAAGCTATGTTGATTTGACGGTCTCATTTAGCATCGGCATTCTTATCCTTAGTCAGCCAGCATTGCTGCTGCTGTCCCACTGAGGATGTACGGAAAGCTACAGCAACAAAGGCTAGACCCTATCCAAGCCGCATACCCCGAATGACACAAAGGTCAAACCATAGAGGCGTAGGCACGCGTAGCTAAGCCAGAGACCGGACAGCGTTTGCCCCAGAGCGCTGGGGGTAGCTAAACAGCATATACAGCTAAACCTCTCGGATGAGTTATAGCAGCCCATCTGAGAGGTCTAGATTCTGGCACGCAAAAGATTCGACCTGGCAAAAGGCAGGTTTCTCCAGAAGTAACCGTTCGCCCTGTCCAGCCTCAGTCCGTCAGCCCGCTACCAGCCAAAGGCCGATACAGGTGCCAATACTTTATCTCGATCGCCGTCGCGCTCAGGGGCTGGCTCTACCAGGCGCGATTCTGCGCAAAAGGAGGCGGTGCTAAAGCCGCCAAACCGCTTCACGATGCTGGTACGCAGCCGGAGGTCAGAATTGGCAAACCAAAAGCGCTCCACCGAACTCATGGTTTCATACTCAGTTATCAGCAGCAGTCCCCCGTCGTCGTCGATCTCGTAGCGACCAATAATCGGCACAATTTCGGCATAGCCCCGCTCGCGCAGCAGCTGACCGCGGCTAGGATCATCGGCATCGGGCACTAGGGCGAACACCGTGCTGCCTTCATGGTTTTCATCGTCTTTATCCCAGGCCATAGCGCCCTGCCAGGTCACATAGGCGCCTCCCACTGCCAAGCCAGGATCCACCTCGTGGAGTTGGCAAATCTCTACTACGCTGGGATGCCCCGCATCGAGGGCCTCTACCGAAATCGTCGAGCCGCCGAGTTCTGCCCGGCGGAAGGGTAGGTGGTGGGTGGTGCGCTGGGAGGTCCACTGGCCCGCACTCATGCGGAAAAAGTCCATTACGTCCATGGGGCAAATTTCTATTACTTACTAGCGTTCTCAGAAATGCGTCAGCTCACTACACCAGGCAATGGGGATCAAATTGGCCTTTCATAGATCATACCTCTGTCCCCGGGGGCATCGCCGCCAATCCCTGTTGAGCCTCGGTTGTAGAGAGTGAGACAGTCCTTACAAAAGCAGCTTAACGCCTTCAGCGGAGCAGACCCTAGATGTGCGCCGCAGAGGGCGATTTTCGGCAAAATTATTACGCAATGTTACGTTACCTGAGAAGGCCTGGGCAATCATGCGAGGCGGCTAGAGTGCCCGTAACGGCTGAATTCTTTCGCTTTGACCCTGTTGTAACGACGGCTTTTCCTTAATAACTTGTAAAAAATAAAGACACACCAGCGGTGTATAAACATGTCTGGAGGGTTAATTGAATTAGCGAAAGCCAATTCAGGCAACGGTTTCGAGGAATGTTGCGGATCCCTTACAGAGACGCCTCTCCTCCTTCTCATCAGCCTTCCTTTCAGGAATGTCAGGCCAATTGTGTAGAAGCTTGAACAAGTCTGAAGAAATGTAAACTTGATGAGAAAACCGAGCACGCTGATCTTTAAGATCCTTCCTATAGATTGGTTAGACAGCTCCGGCTGAACTAATGATTAACTGGGTCCTTTGACCATTTCAAGCAAACTCAGCGACAAAAATTAGGAGATTTGAGTCGATGTTTGACGCATACACCAAGGTTGTTTCTCAGGCCGACGCACGCGGCGATTTCCTGTCTAACGACCAGTTAGACGCTCTGTCCCGTGTTACCGGCGACGGTTTGAAGCGCATTGATGCTGTTAACCGCATGACCGGCAGCGCTTCTAAGATCGTATCTGACGCTGCCCGCGCTCTGTTTGCCGAACAGCCTCAGCTGATCGCTCCCGGCGGCAACGCTTACACCAACCGTCGTATGGCTGCTTGCCTGCGCGACATGGAAATCATCCTGCGCTACGTTACCTACGCAACCTTCACCGGTGATGCCAGCGTTCTCAACGATCGCTGCCTGAACGGCCTGCGTGAAACCTACGTTGCTCTGGGCACCCCCGGCGCGTCTGTAGCCGCTGGTGTTGAGAAAATGAAGGCTGCTGCTATTGGTATCGTTTCTGACACCAACGGCATCACCCAAGGCGATTGCAGCTCCCTCTACTCTGAGATCGGCAGCTACTTCGACCTGGCTGCTTCAGCTGTTGCTTAGGTTCAGCCTAAATTGAACCACGCTTGAGTCGAGCCGTTGGGCTTGATTCTCATTACTCGTTCATTTGCTGTGAAGACAATTAAAGGAGAACCTTAAGACTATGAAAACCCCATTAACCGAAGCTGTTGCAGCAGCTGATTCTCAAGGTCGTTTTCTGAGCGCTTCTGAGCTACAAGTTGCTTTTGGTCGTCTACGTCAAGCCACCGCTGGTCTAGAAGCTGCTAAGGCTCTGACCAACAAGTCTGACTCCCTCGTCAGCAGTGCTGCTCAAGCCGTTTACAACAAGTTCCCCTACACCACCCAAATGCAGGGGGCTAACTACGCTTCTGACGAGCGTGGCAAGAGCAAGTGCGCCCGTGACATTGGTTACTACCTCCGCATGGTCACCTACTGCTGCGTAGCTGGTGGCACTGGTCCTATGGATGAGTACCTGGTCGCTGGTCTAGACGAAATCAACAGCACCTTTGAACTGTCTCCCAGCTGGTACGTGGAAGCTCTGAAGCACATCAAAGCTAACCACGGTCTGTCTGGTGATGCAGCTACCGAAGCTAACTCCTACATCGACTACGCCATCAACGCTCTAAGCTAGTTTGGCCATTTGCCCGGAGGGGCAGACAGTTGTTAGCGCATTGTTAGCGATTGTTTGCTGCTCCGGGCATTGTTGTATCTATACACGCCCAAGGAGGCAACCATGGCAGTAACTACTGCGGCGGGACGCCTTGGCGTTTCGCCCTATAGCGAGTCGATGCGGGTAGAGCTACGGCCAAACTGGGTTGAAGACGATGTGGAAGCAGTCATTCGTGCTGCTTACCGTCAAGTCTTTGGCAACCAGTACATTATGGCCAGTGAGCGCAATACCAGCGCCGAGTCTTTGCTCCGGCAGGGAGAAATTTCAGTTCGTGATTTTGTCCGGGCCTTGGCCCTGTCAGACTTGTATCGGGATAAGTTTTTCCTGAGCGGGCCGCAGAATCGTTTTATCGAGCTGAACTATAAGCACCTGCTGGGCCGGGCGCCCTACGGCCAGGACGAAATCGCCTTTCACACCGACCTCTATAACACCCAAGGCTACGCAGCGGAAATCAATTCGTACCTTGATTCCCAAGAGTACCGCGACAAGTTTGGGGACAATGTGGTGCCCAGCTACTGCGGCTACCTCACCCAGCGCAGTCAAAAGACGGTCGGGTTTTCCCGCTTCTTTCAGCTTTATCGAGGCTACGGCACCAGCGATCGCGTTCAGAGCGGCGGCATGCGCGCGCAGCTGGTATCTGAAATTGCTAAAAACTCTGCGTCGCCCGTGGGCAGCGGAGCTACCGGAGCCGCCATCGTCGGCGGGTCGGGTGGCGATCGCGAGAAGCTCTACCGGGTACGGGTCAACCAGGCCACGGTGCCAGGTCGCCCTCAGGTCCGACGCACCTGCACCGAGTTTTTGGTGCCCTACGAGCAGCTGTCTCGCAAGCTCCAGCAAATTAACCGCGCCGGCGGCCGGGTGACTAACGTCGACCTGGTTTAGGCAGTGGCTTAAATACCCTCTCTGGCGGAGTGCTTGGTCTCTTAGCTGAGGCTGCAACGGTTATCTCACTGGGGTAGGGTCACCTCGGGCTACGGCCCCAGGTGGCTCCGCTTTAGGTGAGGCTGGCCTTGGGTACTGCGCCAGTTTTTGTTTTGACGGGTTGATTGAGCTCAACCTCACTGTGTTGATAAGGAGGATAATCCTGTGCCTATTACAACGGCAGCATCCCGGCTGGGGACCGCTGCGTACGACGAAACTTTGCCCATAGAGCTACGTGCCAACTGGTCTCCAGACGATGCTGAAGTAGTGATTCGGGCCGTATATCGCCAGCTGCTCGGCAACGACTATCTGATGAAATCGGAGCGCCTGGTTGGTGCCGAGTCGCTGTTGAAGAATGGCTACATCAGCGTGCGTGACTTTGTCCGCGCGGTGGCCAAGTCCGAGCTTTACAAAGAAAAGTTTTTCTACGGCAACTTCCAGACCCGCGTCATTGAACTGCACACCAAGCACCTGCTGGGCCGCGCCGTCTACGACGAATCTGAAGTAGTTGAGCACCTCGATCGCTACGAAACCCAGGGCTACGATGCTGACGTTGACTCCTTCATCGACAGCGAAGAGTACCAGGCCAACTTTGGCGACAATGTGGTGCCCTACTATCGCAGCTTTGTCTACCAGGCTGGTCAGCGCTCGGTGGGCTTCACCCGCATGTTTCAAATGTATCGGGGCTACGCCACCAGCGATACCTCCCAGGCCGGCGGCAAAAAGTCTCGCCTCGCCGGAGAGCTGGGCCGCAACACCTCATCGTCGATCATTAGCCCCACCAGCTCCGCTGCGGGTTGGTCGTCTCAGGCCAACAAGCTGGCTACCCCCAGCCAGGCCCTGGGTGGGTCCACCCCCTACGGCAGCGACAGCCGGGTTTACCGGATTGAGGTAATGGGCGCTAACCTGCCCCGCTATCCCAAAGTACGGCGCATCAACACCTCCTATCTGGTGCCCTACGAGAAGCTGTCGGCCAAGCTGCAGCAGATCAACGCCATGGGTGGCAAGGTGACCAGCGTTACCCCCGCCAGCATGTAAATTCGAGTTTAGGCAGGGGATGCCCCTGGAGGGTACCCTGCCTAGGCACCGCACTCAAGATTTTGCAACGACCAGGAGAGTTTCCTATGCTCGCTCAAAACGCCTTTGGTAGCCAGACCACCTCCCCCGCCGGCAATCGGGTCTTCCTCTATGAAGTCGAGGGGCTGCGTCAAAACGAGACCACCGACAACAACAACTATCCCATCCGCCAGAGCGGTAGCACCTTCATCAAGGTGCCCTACAGCCGCATGAACGAAGAAATGCAGCGGATTACCCGCATGGGCGGCAAGATCGTCAGTATTCAGCCCCTGTCCGCCGACTAGGCTGCCAGGATCAGCGCTGGAGACGCACTGAGGTGACGCACTGAGGTATGGAACAGGAGCCACAGCAGCTAGTCAACGCCGAGGGAGCTTCATTAACAGTGGAGCAGGCGATTGAGAACCTGCGCCAGACCGTTGATACGGGACTACGCTACTATGCCGCCTGGTGGCTGGGTCGCTTTCGCGTGGCCGAGCCTGAGGCAGTTGAGGCGCTGGTATTAGCGCTAGAAGACGAGAGCGATCGCGCCCCCGACGGGGGGTATCCCCTGCGGCGCAATGCGGCTAGGGCACTGGGCAAGCTGGGCGATCGCACCGTTGTTCCGGCGCTGATTCGGTGCCTAGACTGCGCCGACTATTACGTGCGCGAATCCGCTGCCCAGGCTCTAGAATCCCTGGGGGATGTCCGGGCTGTTTCACCCTTGCGGGCGTTGCTGGACGGAGGCGTTGCCGCCGCCGTTGCGGTGCCCGACAAGCCCCACCTGGTACAGCCCTACAATGCTGTTTTAGAGGCCCTGGGTACCCTGGGCGCTACCGACGCGATCGCAGAGATTACCCCGTTCTTAGCCCACGAGGTGCCCCAGGTGCAAAATGCTGCCGCCCGCGCCCTCTACCAGCTCACCGGGGAGGCAAGCTACTGCGATCGCCTGGTGCAGCGCCTGCAAGAGCCCAACTTGCAGCTGCGGCGATCGGCCATGATGGATTTGGGTGCGATCGGCTACCTGCCCGCCGCCCAACCCATTGCCGCTACCCTAGCCGAAAACAGCCTCAAGCTCATTGCCCTGCAAGGCGTGCTGCAATCGCATTTGAAGCAGTCCGGATTTCCGGCGGCGGCGCTAACCGACGAGGCCCGCCAGGTCTTGGCCCTAATGGATGAGCTTTTGTAGTGCCGAAGGCTACCTCTGTCAGGTTGGTCCCGTCAGCCTGTTGCGGCGGGTGCGCTCGGTGGGGAGTACGTTAGAACGCCAGGTGTGGGCTTAGGTTTTCCGGAAGCAAACTGGCCCAGGGAATGCGCCGTGTTTGCTCCAGGGCACAATTGCCCTTTGCGAGTCTCAATCAGTCACTATGGTTAATGTTATAGAGCAAGCTAACAGCAGCGTGGGCGCGACACTATCAGAGCTAATTCGGGCCGTTGAAGCCGCCGACTCTAAGGGTGCCATGGTAGTCGCGGTCAATCGTCTTGCGGCGGCCCAAGACGCCGCCGCCATTCCCACCCTTATCACAGTCCTGGGCTACAACAACCCTGGCGCCGCCGTAGCCGCCGTGGATGGGTTGGCCTCTCTGGGGAGTGCCGCCGTGCCAGCCCTGCTTGAGCAGATCGACGGCTACAACTATGGGGCTCGGGCCTGGGCCATTCGCGCCGTGGCCCTAATTGGCGACCCCCGAGCTCTGCCGGTGCTGCTCGACACGGCCAAGGGAGACTTCGCCCTCAGCGTGCGTCGCGCCGCCGCTCGCGGGCTAGGCACCATCGACTGGACGCTGCTGGCGTCTGAGCAGGCAGCCGCTGCTCAAAGGGAAGTGGTGGAGGTCTTGACCAACGCCACCGTCGACCCAGAGTGGATCGTTCGCTACGCGGCTGTGGCCGGGCTTCATGCCCTGGCGCCTAACCTAATAGACCCTGAAGCCCATCGATCGACAATCCTTGCCTCCCTACTTCAGGTCTTCCAGCAGGATGATGTTCCTGCGGTTCAGGCCCGCGCCCGCCTCGCCTTAGACAGCCTGGAGGCACCCCGTTAAAGCCCGTATTTCGATGTTGAGAAATGCAACACATTGCCTCAATTTCGAGGTATGGTCTCTATGGTTAATGCGCGTACTAGGGTACAGGGATAGCGGCCTGCGAGCTTTCGCATGTCAGACTGTCTAGCTCTGGTGCTTACAGCGCCTAAGGGGAAACCCAGAGAAATAAACACGAGCATCGGGAAAGGTCGCATGGTGTTGGCAGATCGGTCAAATACCCCAGAAATCTTGAGAGTGATGGGTTTGCCCGTGCACTGGCGAGCCGACTACGCTGGCTGGTTGATAGATCAATATCGCCAGGGGCGGGGTGCCCATGTGGTTACCCTCAACGCCGAAATGGCCATGCAGGCCGACCAAAACCCTGCCCTGCGCCAGGTCATTCTCAAGGCCGAACTGGTCATTCCCGACGGGGCTGGGGTGGTGCTCTATTTTCGCACCAGGGGGCAGCGCATAGCGCGGACTCCGGGCATTGAGCTAGCCGCCACGGTGCTCAAGCGCCTGTCAACGCAGGAAACAATATTTATGTACGGCGGTGTGCCCGGCGTGGCCGATCGCGCCGCGATGTACTGGCAGCGCCAGATAGCTGGCCTCAGGGTAGTGGGCACCCAGCACGGCTACCTCAGCCCAGAGGAGCAGCCCGAGTTTGCGCGTCGTCTAGGGCAGCTTCAGCCCAGCGTTATTTTTGTCGGCATGGGGGTACCTCGCCAGGAGCTGTGGATTCGTGACCACCGCTATCTCTGCCCCGACAGCATTTGGATCGGCGTGGGGGGAAGCTTTGACATCTGGGCCGGGGTAAAGTCTCGCGCTCCCCAGTGGATGTGCGACAACCATCTGGAATGGCTCTACCGACTCTACAAAGAGCCCTGGCGCTGGCGGCGCATGCTGGCGCTGCCCCACTTTGCCCTGCGATCGCTCACCTATTCAGCCCGTTAGTGGGGTTCAGGTCCTGGAAAATCTCTGCAACCTCAGCTAACTCAATCCAGCCTCAAATTCGCCAATCCCAAATACCGGATTCCTGCTGGAGTGACTTCAAAGCGGCAGGGCAGCACTTTCACACCCTTGAGCATCGCCTCTCGCAGCAGCAGCCCGTAGGTAGGGTCAGCCGCGTCGCCGGGGGCAAAATCGGTGCAGTCGCCCCGGTTGATGAAGTACAGCATCACCGACTGGGCGGCAGGAATCAGCGCTGTCAGCTCCTTCAGGTGCTTTTGGCCGCGCGTGGTCACCGTATCCGGGAAGAGGGCCAGGGTGCCCTTGGCCCAGGTGGTGTTTTTGACCTCAATGTAGGTAGCGATCGCGTTCTCGTCCCCAGAAATCACAAAGTCAATCCGGCTTTTACCGTCGCCACCGTAGCGCACCTCGGGGCGAATGGTGACATACTCCCCCAGTTCTGGAATTTGCCGCGCTTCTAGCAGCGATTTCACTACTCGGTTGGGCAAAGCCGTATTTACCCCGGCCCAGGTGGGCACCGTATCGCGTACCTCCGCCAGCTCCCAGGTATAGGCCAGCTTGCGCTTGGGGTCGGAGCTGTGGGAGACCAGCACGCGGCCGCCGATGTGGCAGACCCCCGTCATCGGTCCGGTGTTGGGGCAGTGGGCGGTAATCACCTCCCCCGTTTCTAGCTCAATGTCGGCAAAAAACCGCTTGTAGCGCGACAGCAGCGTGCCCTCAATCAGGGGCGGAAACGGATAGAACCAGTCGGCGGCCATGGCGAGGTTTTTTGGATGGGCAGTGCTCACCCTATCAGGAAAGGGCCGTCACCGGTACCTGGGCAAAGTAGCGGCGGCGAAACTGCTCCTCTTGCAGTACGTCTAAAAAATGCTGCACTAGCTCTGAGTCGGGCACAGCCGGATCTGGGTCAGACCGCATCACGAGCCTGTTCTCATCCGGGCAGGTGATCTTGAAGCCGGCGGTTTCCAGGGCGGCCAAGCCTAGGGGCAGGCTGGTGGAGGACAGGTGCAGCCGATCTGCCAGCTGCGATCGCGTCACGGCGGCCTCGGTGCGGGCCAGATACTTGGCGATGCCCACCAGTTCTTGCCACACCGCCGCCGGGGCTGGATAGTCGGTCTGCCCAGAAAAAGCCAGGGCCAGCGGCAGTCCGGTCTGGGCCGCCTGCCGCTGCCAGGCCTGCCAATCGCTC
Source organism: Nodosilinea nodulosa PCC 7104 (assembly GCF_000309385.1). Lineage (GTDB taxonomy): Bacteria > Cyanobacteriota > Cyanobacteriia > Phormidesmidales > Phormidesmidaceae > Nodosilinea > Nodosilinea nodulosa. The sequence continues at coordinate 4,736,046 of NZ_JH976537.1, read as the reverse complement.
CACCGCAGCGGCGTCTGCTCTACCCGCAGAACCGTCTCTGACCCGGTGGGAACCCTCTGCCGCCAGTCCAAAATGGGGGTGGCCAGGGCAGGGCTAGCCATGGCCGGAGCCTGACGCGACGGGTCTGACCCGGCTGATTGGCTCGGCACTGGACGCACATCCACCAGCTTGACGTGGTAGCAGCGTTTGTAGGCGTTGAAGTCTAGCTCTACCACCACGTCGCAGCGCCCCTGGGGCAGCTCGTCGCGGTAGTGGCCCCACCACTCGCCGGGAAAGCCCGCCTGGGCGCCGTCATCCCACAGCTCAAATTCAGTTCTGATGAATCCTACGGCTTTGTTCTGGCGATCGCGCAGCTTGCGGTGAAAAACGTTCTGAAACCAGGCGTTGCGAATCAGCAGCTTGGGCACCGGGTTGCCCATACCGCAGGGTTCTAGCCCCTTGAGCTCTCGAAACAGGGGTTGGCCCAGGCCGGCCACGGTGACGGCGAGATCGATCGCAAGCGCTGGCTGAGGAGCCTGAGCGCCCCCCAACTGCTCGCGCACCATGCGGTTTAGCGCCGCCGCCAGCACCTCGATATGCTCCACTGGCAGGGTCAGTCCCGCCGCCAGGGGGTGGCCCCCAAAGCCGATCAGCAGATTCGCCTGAGCCCGAAACAGCTGGTATAGATCCAGCCCCGCCACCGATCGGGCCGACCCCCGCGCCAGCCGAGGCCCGCCGTCTGCGGCGGGCGGGTCAATGCGCAGCAGAATTGTCGGTCGCCCCAGGGCCTGGGCCACCTGCCCTGCAACCAGGCCTAAAATGCCCGCTGGCCACTGCTCATCGGCCAGCACCAGGCAGCGGGTCGTGGCCAGATCAACCTGGGCCACCCGCGCCATCACCTGATCGTAGAGGTCGCGCTGGAGGGCTTTGCGGCGGGTATTGGCCAGCTCGGTCTGGTAGGCAAGGGTTTTGGTGCGATCGCGCTCCTGGCTGGTCAGCAGCTCTACGCAGAGGCTGGCATCGCCGTGAATGCGGCTGACGGCGTTGATGCGCGGCCCCAGCCCAAAGGAAATATCGGTGGGGCGATCGCCCGTCGCCTTACACAGCGTCAGCAGCTCGGCCAGCCCCGGTCGGCAGTAGGGCGGGTGGGGCTGAGTTTGGGTTTGCAGCCGCGCCAACCCTACCTGGGCCAGGTAGCGGCAGTCCCCCCGCAGTTCGACCAGATCGGCAATCAGGCCAATGGCGACCAGATCGAGCACATGCTCTAGGGGCAGGGGGGGGCGCCCATCGAGGGAGTCATACAGGCCTTCCAGCAGCTTATAGGCCACCGCCACCCCCGACAGGGTCGCCAGGGGATGCTCCAGCGGCAGACGGCGGGGGTTGATCAGGGCGATCGCACCAATATCTTCCCCAGGCAGAGTGTGGTGATCGGTCACAATCACCTCCATCCCCAGCGACCCGGCGTAGGCAATTTCGGCGCCGCTGGTGCTGCCGGTGTCGCAGGTTACCACCAGGGTGGCCCCCCACTGCGCCAGGTCGTCCAGCCCCCGGCGCGACAGCCCGTGGGACTCCACCAGGCGGTTGGGGATGTAGTACCTGAGGCGATCGCCCTTAGGAATAAGCTGCCCCAGCCCGTCCCACAGCACAGCGGTAGCGGTGACGCCATCGGCATCGAAGTCACCCCAGATCGCCACCTGCTCGCGGCGGGCGATCGCCTGCCGCAGGCGGGCGGTGGCAATCGCCATATCCGCCAGCTCGCTGGCGGGGGTGGGGGTGTAGGCCGCCGGGTTGAGCCAGCCCGCCAAACCTTCGAGCGAGCACACCTGCCGCTGCCACAGCACCTGAGCGAGCCAACGGCCCGCCCCCGGCATCGCTTCAGCCACTGCCTTGATCCAGCGATCGGGGCAAGGCTGGGCCGGGGGCACCTGCCAGCGCAGCGATAGGGCATCCATAGGGTCAATCAAGGGGTGTAAATCCAGGAATTTGGTCAAGAAAAGGTGATTTTAGATTGGTGCAAACTGGGGCGACCAGGGCAGTTTAAATAAGCTTCCGTAAAATCAAGAAAGCCTAGAATTGTAGGGCAACGTCCTGCGATAGGGTGAGTAGTACTGAAAAATTCGTCCATCTGGCTGAATACATCTATATTAGTTATCTGGTTTAGGACAAGGCGTCAGGGCTGGGCCATCCTCCGCCATTTCCCATGGCCAACGGGTTTATTTTTATCGGAAGTCTCAGGTATAGCCTGGCTTAACCTCTGGTTTATCAGGCCACCCCTGGGGTTGTATACTCTTCACGAATTACTATGACTAAACATAGCCACCCTGAGCTAGATGGGCAAAAGCCTCAAACGCTATACACCTTTCAACTCAAGCGCCCCGGCCAAACCCTGCGAGAGCGGCTGACCTGGGGCGCGGTGGGTCTGTCGGTGGGTCTGGGGGCAGCGGCCAGTATTTTCCTGCTTATTCCCCAGGCGCGATCGTGGCCCTGGACGCCCCACCGCGCCGCGGCAACGGCCCACGACGACCCCTTTCGCCAGGGAGCTGAGCAGGCGATGGCCGCGGCAGAACTAACCCAAACCGCAGAATTTAGCGAAGACTGGGCTGAGGTGGCTATGCTCTGGCAGCAGGCGATCGCCCATATGCAGTCGGTGCCCAGCACCAGCGCCAGCGCCGCCCTCGCCCAGACAAAAGTTACCGAGTACGCGCGCAACCTCAAATACGCCCAGAGCAATGTCGGTACCCGCGCCAGCCGCACCCCCGACCAAAAGACCTACTGGACTCTAGGATCCGATCGCGACCTGGTCATGGCCATCCAGGGTGCCCCTTCCCAGACCATGCAGTACAACAATACCTGTCAGCAAACCCTGCGCTACGACAATAGCATCGTCGAACTGCACAACGGCTATGTCAGCCAGTATGACAACGCCGATAGCAACCTGCGGGTGCTGGCCGAAGGGCCTACCGTGGTCTCTGAGGCGGCGGCCAAAGGCAGCTGGACTCTGGGGTCAACCGAAGCCGACGTCATCCAACTTCAGGGTTCGCCCACCCGCCAGGAGCAGTACACCTCCGACCGTTTTACCACGCTGTACTACGGCAAAAGCTCGGTGTTGTTTGAACATGGCCAGGCCGTTGGCTATCTAAACGCTGACCAAAACCTGAAGGTGTCACTCCAGCTGCCGCCCCTGCCGCCCGGTCAGAGCACCCCTGCGTTTTGGACCATGGGTTCCAGTCGTCTCGATGTGCTGCGGGCCGAAGGTCAAACCCCGGTAGCCGTTAGCCGAAATGACAACAACTGCGAGGAAGTCTTTCACTTTGGCAGTGGTGAAGTAACCTTTCGCCAGGGGCTGGTGGCAGGCTACCGAGATCATGGTGGTTCCCTCAAAGTGCGCTAAGGTATGCATCCATAGCCAGTAGATACCCAAGCCAGTAGATACCCACAGCCAACTGCTGGAACTCTCCGATGGTCTAGTTGACCATCGATGTCTAGTTGACCATTGATAGAGTAATGACGCTACCCTAGAGCCGAGGGCAGCGATCCGGTGCATCGTTTCGGCTCAATGCCCGTATGCTTAAACCTAATGATGTAGCCTGTCCTGCCCCTGCGCTGTGGATGATGCCCCCGCCGCCATTGATTTAGTCATCGTTGATGACGATGCTGAGACATCGTGCCTGCTGCAACGGCTTCTGAGCCAGCAGGGGTACCGTATTCAAGTGGCTGAAAGCGGTCAGCAGGCGATCGCCCAAATCATGGCCTCTCGCCCTGGGCTCGTGCTGCTCGATCTGCTGCTGCCCGATATGGACGGTTACACTCTCTGTCAGCAGCTCAAGTACAACCCCCTCACCGCAGAAATTCCGGTCATTGTGCTGAGTTCGCTGGTGGATTCCCTCGACAAAGTCAAGGCCTTTCAGGCTGGAGCCACCGACTATATTACCAAACCCTTTGCCGTGCAGGAGGTGCTGGTGCGGGTGCAAAACCAGCTGCGGCTGGCCCAGCAGCGGCAGCAGCTCAGCCAGCAAAATGCCCTGCTGATCCAGGAGGTGCAGGAGCGCACCCAAATGGAGCAGGCCCTGGTTGCCGCCGAGATGAACTACCGCAGCATTTTTGAAAATGCCACCGTGGGCATCTTTAAAGCGTCGGCCAAAGGGCAGCTGCTCAGCGTTAACCCCTCCATGGCGCGTCTCTACGGCTACGAGTCGGCCCAGGAAATGGTGGACACCGTCGCCGACATCAGCCGCCAAATCTATTTGCAGCCGAAGCGCCGCGATGAACTGGTGGTCTATCTCAACCGCTTCGACAAAATTACCGACGCTGAATCAGAGGTCTTTCGCAAGGACGGCACTACCTTTTGGGTCAGCGAAGACATTTGGAAGGTGTGGGACAAGGGCGGCACCTTTTTGCACTACGAAGGCATTGTCCACGACATTAGCGAACGCCGCCAGATGGAAACCGAACTGCGTCAGCAGCGGCAGCAGGCCGATCGCCTGCTGGTCAACATTTTGCCCTACCGCATTGCCCAGCGTCTCAAGGGTGGAGCCCGCACCATTGCCGAAAGCCTTGACCAGGTCAGCGTGCTGTTTGCCGACCTGGTTGACTTTACCGCCGCCTCCAGCCAGATGACGCCGCGCCAGCTGGTCAAGCTGCTCAACGAAGTATTCTCCATGTTTGACCAGCTGGCTGAGTTTCACCGCCTGGAGAAAATTAAAACCATCGGCGATGCCTACATGGTGGCGGGGGGCTTGCCTACCCCGTTTGACGACCATGCCCCTGCGATCGCGCAGTTTGCCCTCGACATTTGTGACGCCATCAAGCAGTTTCCCCGTCCCGACGGCAAAACATTTCAAATTCGAGTCGGCATCAATACCGGCCCGGTGGTAGCCGGAGTAATCGGGCGGCGCAAGTTTGCCTACGACCTCTGGGGCGACACAGTTAACATTGCCAGCCGCATGGAGGCAACCGGAGAAGCCCAGCGCATTCAGGTAACCCCAGAACTATACGAGCGCCTCAAAGATCAGTTTGAGTTTGAGCAGCGGGGCTATGTGGCCGTCAAAGGCCGGGGCCAAATGATGACCTACTGGCTGGTGGGGCGGCTGTAGCTAACCATTTGGGGCATGGGCCAATTGGCAAGGCAGGGTCGGTCAGCCGGTGGACCTTTGACCTCTATTCTGTCAGCCGGAATGCCCTGGGCGGAAGGTACAGCTGAAGGGAAATATAGGGATAAAACCGAATCGTTACTGTTTTGCAAACAGTAGATAGGTTGTCTGGCTAGGGTATCGGGGTGGGTCTGAATTTAGTCGCGCTAGGGGCTGTCATCAATTAATCGCCAATGGCCTAAGAATCAGCGGTTACAGCCCCCCGCCTGTTTTTTGGGTCGGGCGCGGCAATGCCTATGGGATAGGGATTTTAGCAAGAATTGATGACACGCCTTAGGGCTTGGCAGGGCTCAGAGAGAGGATCGCAGAGATGACGCTACTTCAGCAGGCAACGGTTTTAGTTACAGAGACCGCCCACCACCGGGCTGAGCCGCTGGCCCAGATGCTGACTGCCGCCAGCTATCGAGTGCAGGTGGTCTCGGAGGCAGATCTACTGCCCCTCGGAGACCACGCCGAGCGGATGCCAGACCTGGTGATTCTTCAGGTGGCCGGAGCTGACAGCACCGGCTATCTCCTGGGGCAAAGGCTCAAGGCGGACCCCGCCACAGCAGCTATACCCATCATATTTGCGGGTACGTTTGATGACGCTGCCAGCCGTAGTCAAGTGTTTGCCCTGGGTGGCGCAGACTATCTAGAGTATCCCCTGCTGGCGGCAGACGTAGCGGCCCGCGTGGATCACTGGATTGAGGTGGTCGCCACCCAGCCTCTGCGCCCCCTACTGCTGAAAGATAGCTTGCAACGGCTGCACAACACCCTAGATCTAGACACCATTTTGCAGACGGTGGTGGACGACGTACGGCAGCAAACCCAGGCCGATCGCGTGGTGATTTATCAGTTTCGCCGCAGCGGGCGGGGCGTTGTGACCCACGAAGCCACCGCCGATCAGGCCTTTACCGTGCTGCATCGCCAGGTGGAAGACGCCTGCTTTGATCAACAGCACGCCGCTAAATACTGGTCGGGGCGAGTTGGGCAAATCAACGATGTGGCAGCCCTGGGCAACATTAGCCAGTGCTACCGAGACATGCTGCTCAGCTTCGGCATTCGGGCCAACCTGGTGGCACCCATCATCCACCGGCTGCCGGGTCAGAATCGCTATCTGTGGGGGTTAGTTATCGTGCACCAGTGCCGCCAGCCGCGGCGGTGGCAGACCTATGAGATTGAGCTGCTGCAAGAGATGTCGGCCCACCTGGCGATCGCGATTCAGCAAAGCCGCCTGTTTGAGCAAGTCCGTCACCAGGCCCGCCAGGAGATGTTGCTCAACCACATTCTCGATGAAATTCGCGCCAGCCTGGACGTAGAACACATTCTCACCTGCACCGTAGAGCACCTGCGCACGGCCCTTGACCTATCCCAGTGCGGCATTACCCTACTGCGTCACAACCTGGCCAGCCTGCCTGTACCCTTTGTTTTGAGGATGCAAGCGCCAACCCTGGCGGAGCCGCTAGCGCCCCTAGAGATTACTGAGTCGCTACGGCAGCAGCTAATTTTGAACGACACCCCGGTTGTTTTACCCTACCTGGCGAACCCGCTGCGGAGGCGGCCCAATGTGGCCCGGCCCGTTATCCAAAACGGAATCACCTATCTGGCCACGACGCTGCGGCTTGAGAATCAGGTACAGGGAATCCTTTGGGTCTGCCCCATGTCTGACCACCCGCCTAGTGCCGACAACTTGGAGCTGTGGGAAAACAGCGACCTGAGACTGATTGAAGAAGTGGCTACCCAGCTGAGCCAGGCGTTACAGCAGGCGGCCCTGTACCAGCAGCTCCAGGCGGCCAACGATGAGCTACAGCGGCTAGCCCATTTAGATGGGCTTACCCAAATTGCCAACCGCCGTGAATTTGACCGCTATCTGGCCCAGGAGTGGCAGCGGCTTCAGCGAGAGCACGGCAGCCTTGCCCTGATCCTGACCGACGTAGATAACTTTAAGGGGTATAACGACGCCTATGGCCACCTGGCCGGCGATGACTGCCTGCGATCGATCGCCCGTCTGTTGGCCCAGATTACCAAGCGCCCCGCCGATTTGGCGGCTCGCTACGGGGGCGAGGAGTTTGCCCTGGTTTTGCCCAACACCACCGCTGCCGGGGCGATCGCCCTGGCCTCCGAGGCCCAGGCCTATCTAAATCGCCTGGCAATTCCCAATGCGGCCTCACCCTTGCACGGCCATGTCACCCTCAGCTTTGGCATTGCCGTTCTGACCCCGGCCCCAGCCCTATCGACAGAGGTCTTGCTCCAGCGGGCTGACCAGGCCCTCTACGCCGCCAAGGAAAATGGCCGCAACGGCTACTGCCTGTGGTCTGAGGGGATAAGATCAGTCTAGGCAAGCCCTGGGCAAATAGGCTTTGGTCCGACAGCCAGGATTTGTGTGGGGCAGGATCTTAGCGGTTTGCGGCCAGAGTTAGTGCTCAGGCCATACCCCCTGACGTTTGCCGTAGAGAAAAGGTTTGGAGAAAAGGTTTGGCGCCGTATGGTTACGCTATCGTCTGTGCTCCAGCGGCGGCTGCGATCGCCCCTCCCCATTGGCTGTGTCACCGTGCACAGCCGGGTATTGCAGTCGCCCCTCTCCGGCGTAACCGATCGCGCCTTTCGTGAGCTGGTGCGGCGCTACGCCCCCGACTCCATGCTCTACACCGAGATGGTGCAGGCCACTGGGGTATGCCGCGCCCGGCCGCTGGAGAACCTCATGGACATTGGCGATGGCGAGCAGCCCATCAGCATTCAGCTGTTTGACTGCCGCCCCGACTTTATGGCCGAAGCCGCCCGCAAAGCCGTGGCCGAAGGGGCCAAAACCATCGACATCAACATGGGCTGTCCGGTCAACAAAATCACCAAAAAAGGCGGTGGCTCCTCCCTGCTGCGCCAGCCAGAGATCGCCGAGGCGATCGTGCGTACCGTAGCCGCCGCCGTGCCCGTGCCTGTCACGGTCAAAACTCGCATTGGCTGGGATGACGACCACATCAACGCCGTGGAGTTTGCCCGCCGCATGGAAGCCGCCGGAGCGCAGATGCTCACCCTCCACGGCCGCACTCGCGCCCAGGGCTACCACGGCCCCGCCCGCTGGGAATGGATCGCCCAGGTCAAAGCAGCGCTGACGATTCCGGTGATTGCCAATGGCGACATTAACTCGATAGAGTCGGCGGTGCGCTGTCTGGAGCAAACCGGGGCCGATGGCGTCATGTGCTCGCGGGGTACGCTGGGCTATCCCTTCCTGGTGGGCGAAATCGACAGGTTTCTCAAAACTGGAATCGCTCCTCTCCCCCCTACGCCGGAGGACATGCTGCGCTGCGCTCGCACTCATCTGGGCCTGCTGTGGCAGTACAAGGGGCAGCGGGGCATTCACCAGGCCCGCAAGCACATGGCCTGGTATGTCAAGGGCTTTGAGGGAGCCGCTCCTCTGCGCCAGCGGCTCTGCCAGATCGAAGCCGTGGAGGCCGGTTACGATTTGCTAGAAGGCGCGATCGCATCCCTAGCGGTTAGCGCCACCGTCGATCGCTCCCTCGCCTTGGCTGCCCAGCGATAACCTTAGCGCCAGGCCTCAGCCCAGGGCATAGAGACTATCTATCCGACGGATAACCGACCCTTGACTAATGGGCTTTAAGGTAGGATCTATAAATAAATCTAATTTGCAGTTTCCACCCCCCGTAATCTCCATGACCTCGTACGCCACCGCCACTGCCAGAGCCGATATGGGTGAGCTTCGCCGTCTGAGAAGCCTACTGCCCCCAGAACTCCAGAGCTGGGTGACGGTGGAGTCGGCTATTGATGTCACCCCGCCCCTTGTCACCTGCGAAGAACTGGGCAAAGACCAGGTTGAAATTCAGATCGATCTCATCAAATGGGAGCAGCTAGCCCTCGATCAGCGCAACCTGCTGTTTTGGCACGAGGTGGGCCGCATTCAAAACGACACCATTCCCCGCGACGGCTGGGAAATGGCTGCCCTAGCCATTGGCCTTGGCGGGGCCGTCGGCGAGCTGTGGGTGCAGGACGGCTTGCTGCTCATGCTGGCCCTGGGGCTGTGCGGGTTTTCGAGCTGGCGGCTCTACAAGCGCAACAACAACCAAAAGACCCTGCAAGAGAGCATCAGCGCTGACGAACGAGCGATCGCCATCGCCACCCGCTTTGGCTACACCCTGCCCAACGCCTACAAAAGCCTGGGCAGCGCCCTCAAAACCCTGATTGAGCAGACCCCCAAGAAGCGCCAGCGCGATCGCTATATCAAGCGGCTTGAAGCCCTCAAAAAGAGCGCTGCTAAGGCCAAAGAGAGCGCCCGGGCCGAGCGTGGCGACATGCGATCGGCCTACTAAAGCCCTGTCCAGGAACCGGGTGCCTGGGCTTTTGCCCAAGACCTTGGCAAACGGCAGAGGCACCCGGTTTCTAAGTCGGCTAATTTTCTGAATAAGACGCCTGAAAGATGGCTTCTACTACCACTGGCTTAACCTCCGGCGGCAGTTTAGTTTGTGCCCCAATTACCGCAACCCCTGTCCCGGCTGGAACCACTCCAGTTAACCCTGCCGCCGCCAGGGGCGCGCCCAGGCCATCTCCTCCCTGGGGCAGCACCAGTAAAGGCTTCGGTCCCTGGCGGTAAACGCCCAACCGCTGCATCGACAGCTCAAATGGACCGGCCTGAAAAGCTGGGTTGAGATCGCCGTCGTACTCAAACTTGCTCAGCATCAGCTGCATGGAGTAAATCTGGGCTGGATTTAGCGGACTGGCCTCGGGCACCGTGCGGGCGCGACGGGTTGCCGTCATCCCTAAAAAGGGCACCCTGACCTCGCTCACCCGATCCACCTCGGTATCAAACGAGCGGCAGTAGGCTAGGCTGTCCCAGCCAGGATTGTCGCGCAAAATCCACTTGTAGCGCTGGCCGTCCCCTTGGGCGTGGAGCACCGTGCCCTGCCACTGGCTCAAGTTGAGCGGCGGATCGATGTTGCGGGTGCGAATCGAGGCAAACCCACCGCTATTGGCGGTAGAGACCCGGCCTACAAACCGTAGACCGTCCTGCCACTGCACCTGGCTGGCGCTGACGCCGCCCATTACCCCATCGTCAAGGCTGCCCCACAGGGCCGCGATCGCCGGGTTGAGCTGCTGAAAGTCAACCAGAATAGCTTCCTGATAGGTAGTCATCTGCCCCAGTTTTTCAATCCAAACCTGATAGTTGGGGTCAGGGCTAGCCGACTGGCATACCACTAGAGCGATATTGGCGGCCTCAGGTGGCACCGCAGTCCACGGAGCCGCCTCGGCTGAATATCCCAGGGAGCGCAGCGTTTCGACCAGCCCATCGACTGTATCGGTTGCTCCGCCCAGCAGCCGCGCTCCGGGTGGCGGTGGCGTGGGTATTAAGTCGTCGGGGTTTAGCATTTGAGTCCTAGCGGCATCGGTATCGGCAAGGCCAGGCAAGACTTTCAAAACTGGGGAGATTGGCCCTGCCACATCGAAGTGAACCAGAGTTTTGAGCAGCCGTAGGGGATTCCAAACCATAGCGGTAACTTACACAAAATTTCGGATGGCACAGCTCTGTAAATCTGCCTGCCTCAGTAGAGAACTCATTTTTCTGTAGATCTACCCATTAGCCAAATTGCCTCCCCTGGGTATGCTGAATCTACCGATGGCCGGGATGTCGATCGCCTGGAGAATCAATGCACTAGATAGTCTAAGCTTTTTTAATAACTTGACAACCCAGCTGGCTAGCCCGCCCTCAGGCTAAAGCTTCGATGAGGTAAACCGAGGTTGTACATTAACCTTCCATGAACAGCATCCTAAAGCATCCCGATTATCCCACCGGCCTTCAGCTTAGTAAAAGCAAGATGCTGCGGGCTTTGCCCAGGCAGTAGCCTCAATCTCAGCCTAAATTTACTCATTAATCTCGGCCCTAACACAGATCTTGCCCCCCCTACAGACATTGTGTACGTGGTTTTCTAGAGCAAGCGTCGTCCATGCGTATTTTAATTTATTCTTACAACTACCACCCCGAGCCAATTGGCATTGCGCCGTTGATGACTGAGCTGGCTGAAGGTCTAGCCGCCAGAGGTCATCAGGTGCGGGTTGTAACAGCTATGCCCAACTATCCAGAGCGGACGATTTATCCTGAATATCGAGGCCGTCTTTTCGCCACCGAAGTGCGCAATGGCGTCACTATTCAACGCTGTTTTGTGCTGGCTTCCCCGCAGCGGGGGCTAGTAGGGCGCCTGCTGTTAGAGTCAAGCTTTATTACCCTAAGCCTGTGGCCTGCCCTGCGGGGCTGGCGGCCCGATGTTATTTTCAACACCAGTCCGTCTTTGCCTGCCTGCCTGCCCGTAGCCTTGCTAAAGACGCTGTTTCAATGCCCCAGCGTGCTTAATCTACAGGATATTTTGCCCGAGGCTGCCGTCCAGACAGGCTTGATTAGCAACCCCTGGGCCATTCGTCTGTTTGAACTGCTGGAGACCTTTGCTTATCGCAGCGCCACCCGCATTAGCGTGATTGCCCAGGGGTTTCGCGATAACCTGCTGGCTAAGGGAGTACCGGACACCAAAATGGTGCCTATTGCGAATTGGGTAGATGTCAACTTTATAGCCCCCCGGCCTCAGGCCAGCAGCGAATTTCGCCGCCGCCACCGGCTGCAAGATAAATTTGTGGTGCTCTATACAGGCAACATTGCTGAGACCCAGGGGGTTAGAACCGCGATTCGCGCCGCTCAGGCGTTAACCGCTTACCCAGATATTCGCATGGTGATTGTGGGGGAAGGGAAGCAGATAGCTGTTCTAGATCGGTTTCGCCAACAGCTAGGACTCACCAACGTTGTGCTGTTGCCCTTTGTGCCCCGGGCCGAACTGCCCGATATGCTGGCTGCTGCCGATGTGGGGCTAATTTTGCAGAAACACGGCATGGTGGGTTTTAATATGCCCTCGAAAACACAGGTGCTGCTGGCCTGTGGGCGGCCCATCCTGGCCGCTGTACCCGCCCACGGCACGGCGGCCCAGGTGGTAATGGCAAGTGGAGGCGGGATCGTGGTTGAACCGGAGAATCCGACCTCTCTGGCCAAGGGTATTTTGGACCTGTATCACCATCCTGAGAAAGCCCAGGCCCTGGCTCGGCGAGGCCGCCAGTATGCCCTGGAGCACTACTCTGCTAAGCGCGCTATCGATCGCTATGAGGCGCTGTTTTATGCCCTGACTGCTCCTCAGCCTCAGTCCATGGATGGAGAAGTTATGCTGGCCCTGCAGTCGGTGCAGAAGTAGGTTTGAGCGCAGGGAGACCGCAGGTGAGTAAAAAAGGAGTTGCTGAGCGCAGAGTCACTTGCCAAAGATCTGACTCCAAAAAACCAATGTCTTCTGTCGGTGCAAATGGCCATTTGCACCGACTCAAACTTATGTCTTCATTCAGCAACGCTTAAAAAAACTCTCTCATACCAAATCCTGATCAGCTACCCCCGATTCCCTAGTGGTGCATTGCGGCTAATCAAAGCCATCAGGGCGCTACCAGGCGAGGGTGTAGCCGCGAATGCACCCTACGGTTCTACCTTTTGGGAGTCGGGATTATGGGATTCGGATTTGGTATCAGTCCCTACTCTTCGATCGCCAGGGAAACCCGATCGCCGCCCACGGTGCGCATTTCGCCCAAAAACTGCATGACCTGCTCGTAGGGGAGATCCTGGTTGGGCAGCAGAAACACAATGTTGTCGGGGTTGCGGCTGAGGTAGGCCTCCATCTGCCCCTTCAGGGCTTCCACCTCGACCGGCTGGCCGTTGAGCTGCGCCTGGTTTTCGCCCACTAGCTCCACGATGAAGGGATCGGCGGGCAGGGGCGGCGGCGCGGAGTCCTGCTGCTCGGCGGGGAGCTGCACCTCGATCAGCTTTTCGCTGCCCAGGGTCATGGTGATGGTGACAAAAAACGCCAGGATGCCCATCATGACCGTCAGCATGGGCACCAGGTCAATCTGAGGTGGGTTGGGGCTGAGCTTAGACTTAAACTGCATGGGTTGCCAGATGGGGTCAAATGCGCTCGGGGGTGCCGATGAACTCTCCGTGGCGAGCCGTGTCATTGGCGAGGGCGGCAGGCTCGTACCAGTATTGGCGGTAGATTAGCTCTAGCTCATTGCCGGCATCGGAAAAGTAGTCGATCTGCTGGGCTTGCAGGGTCACAAGCACCCGAAAAATCAGCAGCGCCACGATGGCAACAATCATGCCTGCGGCGGTCGTAATGAGCGCTTCGCCGATCCCTGCCGCCGCCGCCGTGGCCTGATCGCCGCTGCCGCCACCGCCGATGTTGAGGTTGCCGAAGGTGGCAATGAGGCCGGTTACCGTGCCCAGCAGACCCAGCAGGGGCGCGACAGCCACAATGGTTTCGAGTAGCTTGTCGCCCTTGCGCATTTTGACAAACTCGCGATCGCCCGCCGTTTCCATCGCCAGCCGAAAGGTGTCGGGGGAGGGCTGCTTCAGCCGCAGGGGGGCGAGCAAAAACCGACCGATGGGCAGGTCTTGGGCCTGGGCTGCGATCGCGGCGGCCTGGGTCAGATCACGGCGGGAGGCATCCAGCACTTCGTTGACGACCTCGTCCTCCCGGCGCAACAGCTTAGTCCAAAATAGGGATCGCTCCAGGGCCGTGGCAATGGTCAGCACCGAGCAGCCCATAATGGGCACCATGACCGGCCCACCCTTCGCTAAAAAATCAAGAACAGTTGTCATAGCCCAGGACTAAGGTTGGAGTTGGTTGTGCTAGAGATATTGCTACCAGGATAAGCCTATCGAAAGCCGCTGCCACACACATTAACGCACGGGATTTAGCGCCTTAAGAACAAATTAAGCAGAGCGAATCCGAGCCTACACTTCTATTATTCCCGAATCAGTTACTGTCGCCGGGGAGATAGGGACGGTTAATAACCCGGCCAGTTGGCCCAGTCACGGTGGTCGTTTTGGCTGCGGAATCGGTCTGGGGCGAAGGTGCCGCCGCCTTGGGAGCTACCGAAGGCGGTGCTAAACCAGCAGCGGATTGTGTACCGCCAGTGGCCAAAGCCAAAGGCGGCACCGCCGAGGCAGCCTGAAGCTCTTGCCAGCTTAAATTGCCGTCAGGGTCGATTTTTACCAGCACCGACTCAATCGTGCTAGCGCCGGTTTCAATGCCGCCTACCACCTGGCACTGGAAGCGATCGCCCGGCTGGTTGACCCGGTAGGTGGCGGTGCCGCAGTCGATCAGGGCACGCTTGCCAAAAGTCTTAGACAGCCCCTGCTGAATTGTGTCTTCGACCTTGGGTAGGTTGAGCAGCACCTTAGAGTTAGGCACCTCCCAGGTGATGTTGCCCTGGTTGTCCTGCTGGGTCACATTAATCGTAAACGTGCCTTCAGGATTCAGCTCGCCCACACAGCGAAAGTAGGCCCCCGCCTGGCGGCTGACATCGCTGGGGCAGCGTACGGCGTTGAGCGACAGCCGCCGACCCTGGCGCTCAATGTCGGCTTTAATGCTGGATTCTATATCGGTGGTGTTGAGGCGATTGCCACAGGCGCTCAGACCCAGGAGTCCTAGTCCCACTAGCCCCAGCAGAGATTTCCGAAAATTTACGCGAAGTTTTGGGTTACGCCTGTCCATCGAACCAGTGAATCCTTAGGTTGAAAGCGGGTATTGACCATGCTAATCCCCCGATTGTGGCAGTGATAGCCTCCTAACGCATGCTATCCCCATTACCTTAAGGGTTCAAAAAGGACTCGAAAGAAGAGCGCAATCGCCGCCGGGCTGCCCCCACTCTCCACCATAATGAAGACAGCCCTTAACACTCGTTCACAAATATTCAGGCACCATGGCAAAAGACCTACAGCAATTTTTGACCCTGCTAGAGCAGCGCGGGCAGCTCCGCCGCATTACCGCCCCCGTTAGCCCAGATCTAGAAATTGCTGAAATCGCCAACCGCCTTTTGCTCGGCGGCGGCCCTGCCCTGCTGTTTGAGAATGTGCAGGGGGCCACGATGCCCCTGGCCATTAACGTGCTGGGCACCGTAGAGCGCGTGTGCTGGGCCATGGGCATGGAGCACCCCGCTGAGCTAGAAACCCTGGGCGAAAAGCTGGCCCTGCTCTACCAGCCCCGCCCGCCCAAGCAGTTTTCCCAGGCCATTGACCTGGGGAAAGCGCTGTTTGACGTGGTTAAAGCCAAGCCCGTGCGCGACTTGCTGCCGCCCTGCCAACAGGTGGTGCTCAAGGACGATGCGGTGGACCTCAACCAAATGCCCCTGCTGCGGGTCTATTCCGGCGATGCCGATAAGGTGATTACGCTAGGGCTGATGATCACCAAAGATCCGGAGACCCATATTCCCAACGTGGGGGTTTACCGGCTTCAGCTCCAGTCAAAAAATACCGCGACGGTGCAGTGGCTGTCGGTGCGCGGCTGTAGTCGCCACCTGCGCAAGGCCGCTGAGATAGGTAAAAAGCTGGAGGTGGCGATCGCGATCGGCGTACATCCTTTGGTCATTCTCGCCGCCGCCACGCCGCTGCCCATCGACCTGTCGGAGTGGCTGTTTGCCGGACTCTATGCCGGTAAGGGGCTGAGCCTGGCCAAGTGCAAAACCGTTGACCTGGAGGTGCCCGCTGCCTCAGAAATTGTTTTGGAAGGCACCATTACCCCCGGCGACACCGCTGTCGATGGCCCGGCGGGCGACCACATTGGCTACTACGGCGGCGTCAACGAGGCCGCGCCGCTGCTGCGGTTCCACTGCCTCACCCACCGCAAAAACCCGATCTACATGACCACCTTTAGCGGTCGCCCGCCCAAGGAAGACGCCATGATGGCGATCGCCCTCAACCGCATCTACAACCCAATCCTGCGCCAGCAGGTGCCCGAAATTCAGGATTTCTTTTTGCCCATGGAGGGGCTGAGCTATAAGGCCGCCGTGCTGTCGATCGAAAAGTCGTACCCCGGCCAGGCCAAGCGGGCGGCCCTAGCCTTCTGGTCGGCCCTGCCCCAGTTCAGCTACACCAAGTTTGTGATTGTGGTCGATAAGGCGATCAACATCCGCGATCCCCGCCAGGTGATGTGGGCCGTCACCTCAAAGGTGGACCCGGTGCGGGACGTGTTCATTTTGCCCGATAACCCGTTTGATCGGCTGGATTTTGCCACCGAGAAACCTGGCTTGGGCAGCCGCATGGGCATCGATGCCACCACCAAGGTCTACCCCGAAACCGATCGCCCCTGGAGCGAGGAGCTCACCCCCGACCCGGATACCGCCGTACTGGTTGACCGCCGTTGGGCCGAGTACGGCTTGAGCGACCTGAACCTGGGCGATGTCGACCCCAATTTATTTGGCTACGACCTGCGCTGAGGGGGAGGCAAAAAGGTGATCAACGCGTTTGTGGCGGTTCTGGCCGCGATTTTGGGGCTAGGAATTGTGATGGGCTGGCCAGGGTTGCCCCCCGTAGCTGCAGCCAGCCACGTTTGCCGAGAGGTAATGGAGCAGCAGCTGTGTATTGAAACCATCAAACGAAGCGCTAAATATCCCTGGGAATATCGGGTGGTGGTTAGCGTAGATGGCAAAAGTCGCCCCCTCAGCCGTTACGATTGCCGTCAGGCGTCTTGGCCCCCAGCCCCAGAGCCTGTCCTAGAGACTGCCCCAGCCTTATCTGAAACGGCAGTACAGCAGTTTATCTGCGATTTGGTAAGTCGCTAATGCTTGGCACCTTGAGTAGCCCCCGGAACCCCCAGGCGCTATGCCATTAGCGGCTCACCCGCCCGTTCACCGGGTTGGTAGGCAAACGAGAGGCGCTGCCCAGTTAAAATCTCGTCGTAGGACTGGGCCAGGTTTTGAGCGATCGCAGGCCAGCTGTACGTTGTTTTAGCGAGCTGCTGACCATTTTGGCCTAGCTGAGTTCTCAAATTGGGGGAGCAGAGTAGTTTGGCCAGGGCAGCAGTCCAATCGTCTAGGCGATCGGAAACGACCAGCCCCGCCTGGGCCGCTCTAATGTCGGGCGCGATCTGAACATCAGGCGTAATGAGGACTGGAAGACTAGCGGCCAAAGCCTCCGCTATAGCGATGCCAAAATTTTCTGAGTAAGACGGCAGCGCGAAGAGATCGACCCCCTGCAACAGTAGATCTTTGGCTGGGCCAGAGACAAAGCCTGTAAAGGTAACGCTGTCAGCAATTCCTAGCGTCTGGGCTAGGGCCTGGAGGCGATCGCAGTAGCCTGGCTCCCCAGAGCCTGCCAGCAGTAGGTGATAGCCGTGGGATTGAGGATGCAGCTGGGCAAACGCGCGCAGCAAGAAATCGGGCCGCTTCTTCTCGTGCAGGCGCGACAAGAATAGAGCGACTGTGCAGTCAGCCGGTAAGGAGTAGCGATCGCGCAGCCGCACCGCTGCATTGAGAATTGCTGGCGCAGGGTTAACCCCCAGGGGTAAAACCAGGGCAGGGGTGCTCACCCCAAACCGTCGGGCATCCTCAGCTTCGGTCGCAGTGGTGCAATGAATAGCGGCAGCTTGGTTGAGGGTATGGCGCTCTATCAAGTGGCTATAAATTTGTTTCCTGCGCTGGCTCTGCTGAAGCGCCCAGGGCGTTAGCTGACCAATCGTGCTGGAGACATAGGGAATATGACGAAACTGGGCCAATCGGGCGGCTACTGTGGGGGCATAGCAAAACAGATAGTAGGTATGCAAAATGTCGTACCGGCCCAGATTACTCATCACCCACTGGGTCAGTCCAATCGACGGCATGAATGCCTTGAGCCGAGCTAGACGCGGAAAAAACCAGACTGGCACTCCATCGTAGTCAGTCCGCTGGCCCGTCGGTACGTCTAGCAGCCCAGATTCATCGTCGTTAGTTGTGGCTATTTCGGTATCAATGCCCAGATCTCGCAGCGATCGCACGGTATTAATCGCCGCCTCGGTTGGCCCACCTAGCCGGTAGCTCAGTGACGGCAGCACGTGAAGAACTTTCATCCTAGGGCGTTACCAGATTAGCGTCTTTCAGCAAGGCCAAAATATTGGCCTGGAAGCTCTCAAATCCATAGATTTCGTTCACCTTTTGGCGCAGTATTTCTGGTTGATACAAAGCCGGATGGGACGCTTTCCCCTGAAGAATGTCTATGAGCGTATCGGCAATTTCGTCTACGTTGTCAGGATCAACTAAAATCCCTAGTTCACCATGGCAGAGAGCATCAATAGCGCCATCCTGATTGCCACCTACCGTGGGTTTGCCACAGGCCAGGGCCTCAAGATACACAATTCCAAACCCTTCGCCCTTGCTCGGCATCGCAAATACATCGCACAGACTATAGTAATCGCAGATCTCTTCGTCGGGGACAAATCCGGCCAGCGTCACGCAATCCCCTATTCCCAGGGAATTAACGAGTGCCTCAACCCGAGGGCGATCGCTGCCTTTTCCGACCAAAATATAATGAACGCCAGGGATTTTTTGCTGAATCGAAGGCATGGCCCGAATGACTTGATCATATCCCTTGTACTGCTCATCATCAGCTAGGCGAGCCACGGTTAAAACTATGGGCTGATTGGCATCTAGGCTATGTCTATTGAGTAGATAGGCGGGTTTTGGCTGAATGTGAAATCGATTTATGTCGAAGGTGACAGGTAAAAGTGAAACCTCACTGGGCCGCAGGTTCTGCTCTTTGATTAAGCGATCGCGAGTATAGCCACTAATAGAAATAACCTTCTCTGCTCCCTGCAAAGCTTGACTCCGCAGCGGATTTTTGATGTTCCAGGCATCAACACCGTATACCAAAATCCAGTACGGAATTCCTAGCCATCGCCTGAGTAAATACGCAACCGGCGCAAAATTTAAGTGCCCACATAAAATCAAGTTTGGGCGCTGCTTGAGTGCGGCAGCTAAGCTTTTTAAGCTAAAGTACAGGGTGTGTAATGCTTTGGGGGCTTTTCCGATAAAGGCAAACGAAAAATAACTTGACTCAAATACACCTTCTGGTTTACCTAAATCGAGCTTGTCGACAATGAAAACCTCAGCATTAGGAGAAATATCGCTTTGCTCGTTTAGACAGGCGATCGCAGCTAAAATATCATGCAAATAAACCTGAATTCCACCTTTGAACTCGAAGAGATTGGGCACCCAAAAGTGAATTAGCTTTCTGCAATCTAAGTTTTTATCCATGGGGCAGGCTTTCCCAAAACGTTAACTACCGAGAAAGCAGACTGTTGATCTTATCCGCAAGCTTTCGCTGATAGACTGGCCAAGTCAAAGCCTCAGCTTTTCGTCGAGCCGCCGACCCCATTTCCGCCAGTTCATCGGGGTTTTGATAGCACCACTCCAGTTTTTCTTGAATTGCTTCAGAATCACGAATAGGAACTATAAATCCTTCAACTCCATCAGTAATAATATCAGGACCAGCCGCATTAGGGGTGGTTATAATCGGAATTCCGCAGGCCATCGCTTCTAGCTGAACTAAACCAAAACCCTCGACTAAAGATGGAAAGACAAGCACGCTCGAACTACAGTAGTGGTGATGCAGACTGGCATGGGGAACACTGGGTAAATAGTGGATGGAATCTCGATAAGATTCTATCCATCCCGGCGGAAACTCATTAATTCCCACCAGCTTCAGTTCAGCCTCAGGAAGCCGAAGCTTTTGCCATGCTTGTAATAAATAGTGAACCCCTTTTCGCGGGCCAACTCGACCCACGAACAAGGCGCGAAATTTGTCATCGAGTTTAGCCTGGGGCTTAAAGTAATCCACTGGCGCACCGTAGGGAATCACCGAGATCCGCTCAGATGTTACACCCGCATCTAAAAGCGATTGACGCGTCATGGAAGAGGGTACAAATATATGATCGGCCAAGGCAATTTCCTGCTCCTTGCGCTCTAGCTTCCAAAGCGGCTCGTGGATGGCTTGAAGCGATGGGGAAAACTCCGGAAAAAGATTGGCTTCGTCCTGCTGAATCTGTCGAGCCGCGCGATGAAAAACAATGGGCAACTCGTAAAAACAGCGTATGCCCCTTTGCTTGGCCGATTGAAAGGTAGATGCTGCCCCATCTTCATAGGCGTAGACGGCTTCGAGGTGATCGAGGTGATGCCGCGCTACGTGGCGATCGAGGGAGGCATATACCCAGTCGATTGGCCCCTGGGAGCCTAAACCCAGCCTAGAACTTAGCCTCGACTTCACCAAACAGACCCTGAGCGCTTCTCGCCACGGATGAGCCTTCGTGCTCGCACTGCCGGGCGCAACCCAGGTGCGCCGCTCTAGTTCTTGACTGAGAATGCGATTGATCGCGCGGGGCAATCGCTGAATAGCCTGGGCCAGTTGGCCTTTGGGATTGTAGGCAATAGTTGTAATAATCTCATGGAGCAGGTTGGCGTCGGCTAGTGCGATCGCAGCATTACGAGAATTTGGATTACTGGTGGGATGTACCAGTGAAATGCGTCGAATGGCCATAGAGAAGCCCGAATTGTTGAGTGTGCTGCCACTGATGTACCCGCTCCAAATACGGGAGCAAAAGAATAAAGCCGTAGAAAAACCAGTGATAAACGCTAGCGGTGTGGTTGTAGACCATCTGAGAAATAATGGTTACACTCTGATAAACAAAAGTACTGAGCGCCAGCTGACGTAAGAACGGATGAGTAAGCTGAAGAAAAACTCTAAACAAGCTGAAAAGGAGCACCAGCCGCAATCCATACCAAAGGAAAAAGCCAATCGGGCCCACCTCTAGAGCAACTCGCCCCATTTCGCTCTCGTAGCCAACCGGAATAGTTTCCCCTGGCGGCAGACGAAAGAGTCGCCGAATAATGCTGTTGGCCTGAAATGTAGCTCCTAGACCGTAACCGTCTAACCCCTTCAGCTGGAAGTTGCTAAAGGGCTGTAAAAAAGAGCTGCTGATCCGAGTAGTGACACTATCATTAACTGTTTCCACTCGGTTAACAAAAGAGTCGAACGCAAGGCGAGCTCCCTGTGAAACCAGTAAAAAACTAATTATTCCTGGCAAAATTAGCTTGCGAGCACTTCTAAAAAAGTTGGAAAAGCTAGCTGCTGCCAACAGAAACCCATAGCCAGCAATCAGCAGCACTGAGCCAAAGACTAAGCCACGAGAACCAGTCATAAACGAAGTTGCTACAATCAGCGCTCCCTCAACCAGCGTTAGCGTTTGCCATAGGCGAGGCTGGGGACGAGAGATGATTGGTAGCAGTAAACACAGGCAAGCCAACAGATAGGTTGAGTAGCCCGTCAAGTACGAAAACGTGCCCGTCACCCGCACTGTATCCAAGCCGGAAGTAACAACAGCAGGACCCTCTTCTCCCCAGGCATAGACATTGAGTGGGCTGGTGGGCGGGCTAAAAAATTGAGCGGTGGCTAGCAACCCTACCGGAATTAGGAGCAGTAAATAGTGGCGGATAAACCGATATAAATCTTCTTCAGTCCCAAACATTTGAGGCACTAGCCAAATGAGAGGTATGTAGAGGAAATAGTTCTTAAGGCCAAACAGGCCGATAATAGGTGAACCTAAACTTGGATTAAATGCTTGTATCCCTCCCCATACAGCCATGCACCCCACCAGTACTAAAATAGTAGTCTTTTGGGTGAACAGCCGTATTTGAACAGGTGACAGCAAAAAGTAGCGCAGGTATGCACTAATTAGAACAAAATCTTTGAGAAAATAGATAAATTGACTCGCTTGGGGAAGTACCCACTTGCGCAGCACTCCCTCAAGCACCACCAAGACTAAAACAGCTTTGATAGACCGTTGCCAGTTTTGGGCAGAGAGTAGAAAAATGAAGCCCGCAGCAAATAGGGCTAAAAGAATATTGTTCACAGACGGGCACCCTCCAGGACTTGAAGATAGGCTTTAGCTATAGACCTTTTTTGGTGCTTTGCCAGGTGATGGGCAGCGCTGGCTCGATAACGTGCAAGCAGGGCAGGCTGAGTTAGCAGCTGTTGGAGAACTTGAGCTAGAACAGCCTTGTCGCCATTAGGAAACGTAATACCACAGTCACCAATAGCACCTTTTAGTCCGCCGCCCGATGACCCAACAACGACACAGCCGCAGGCAATGCCTTCGAGAGCTACAATGCCAAAGGGCTCTCGCCAGCGAGAGGGGACAACCAAAATCTGGTGACCATTGAGTATATCCACCAGTTCCTGCCCTACTTTTACGCCTACAAACTCTACCTGATCGGTTAAACCCAGTCCACGGGACTGTTGACTTAATGACTCCAACTCGGGACCGTCACCAACAATAGTAAGCCTGGGTTCTAAACCATTTTCCCTCAGCAGAGCTAGAGCATCGAGCAATAAGTCAACTCCTTTATCAGAAACGAGTCTTCCTAAAAACACTAATTCGCGATCGCGAACGACATTAGGACATTGCTTAAACAGATCGTCTCGATAGGGATTGGGTATCACTATTGAGGAAATCGAAATGTGATCAGCAATAGCTTGGCTAACGGAAATATTAGTGGCAAATCGAAGCAGAAACCGCTTTGCATAATCTTGCCAGGATAGACTGCCGTTGTCGCGGCAGTACCAGTTATTGTGAGAAGCAACCCAAGGCCTTGGGCAAAGTAACAACGGCCAAACACCCCAAAGGCTAATGCTGGGCTGAAAGAACACATCGCACCAGTGTACAAGTTTTATAAATCGCAGAGCATTCGGGCGGCGAATTATATCAAAATTGAATAACTTTACAGCAGCTTCGGGGGTCTGAGAAATCAACTTCACAGTATGACCTTGAGCAGCAAACTCACTAGCCAGTATCAAGGTAACTGTTTCTAACCCACCAACACTGGGATAAAACACAGGTGAATAGATCAGTATATGCATTGATGGCTAGATTCATTTTTTAAGAAATGCAAGATCTAAGTACAGAACCTCTTGGTTGTGGCGTGACCGTATCGGTTGCCCGATGTCAACCAGATAAAGGCCGTATGTACGCAGAAACGAAATAATTTCTTCAAAAGTACACTGGTCTTCGTACAAAGAAGCAAAATTAACCTCACATACTACTACAAGAGCATGCTCAAGTACGCCAACTGCTCCTCTTAGAACATCCATTTCGAAACCTTGAACATCAATTTTGAGCAAAAAATCCTTTGCCGCGCCGTTGATTAAAAGGTTGTCTAACCGCTTAATCTCAACTTTAACCACTTCCTCTACCGTAAGTCCTGGGAACTCGGCAGTTAGCTGATCGTTAGCTTTTAGAAAGGAGGATGAAGGAGAAAACTTTGAGACGTTAAAAGATGCTTGGCACGGGCTTTCACCCAAAGCAAACGGAAAAATTTTTACGTCAAGATTGGTATATTTGCTACACAAAATTTTGACCAACTTTGGATTTGGTTCAAATGCATAAACTGGAATACTAGGCATTAATGCAAGCGAGGTGTTGATAAACTGACCTTCGTTTGCTCCAACATCTAGGACAAGTTCTATCTCGTCCTTTGGAAACCAGCTTTTGTTTAGTAGCCTGTAAATATCCGCACAGCCTTTACCAGATCTAACCTTTAAGTAGGATGGATTCGATAAACAATAGCCATAGTTCTGAATTCGATTGCCAAGCTCTATGACAGAATGAGCTAGGATACTAAACATGTTATTATGCTGCCCTAAGAATCTGCATTGGCAGAGTTTGTCCAACGAGCAACATTAGCATGATCATTGGGAATTGCGGCAAAGTTGAATTCTGATGAAGGGAAATTATCTTGAACCTCTAGGCCAAATGGATAAAATCCAGTAAAGCTTGCTAGATGAAATAGCTTGTAATGATTCTTTCTAAGCAAACCAAATAACTCTTTACGGTTAGTGCCAGCAGTCTCTAATGCTGTATCGTTACATTCAATCATGAAGGCTGGACGCAGTGACTCCAAAGTATAATTTGCTCCCTTGAGGATCAATGTTTCAGAGCCTTCGCAATCGATCTTTACTAAACTTGGATTAACCCCAGAGTCAAGGATTACTTGGTCTAAGGTCGTTGTATGAATATTGCTTGCTTCAGGAGTAACCCTAACCGCATTCTGCCAAGGCTCCAATCCGGGTTTGTCCGATATGTGATAGTGCTCTTCTGAATTTTCAGCCAAGATTGCTTCTATAACCTGGCTATTTTGCAAATTCAAAATGTCAAACGTTGCTTGACAAAGTTTAGCCGTATGCCGATTTCCTTCAATAGCCAAAACCTTATCGAGGAAACATCGCTGAGCTAGCATCGCCGAAAAATAGCCAATATTCGCACCACAATCGATTACAGATTGAGCGGATTGGTCGAGCTTGAGCCAGCGATCGCACCAGTTTAGCTCAACTTTTTCATGTCCTTTGCATACAAACAAAACGTGAGAGAACGGATCGCCTACATAGGATACAAACTGAACCTTCTCATCCACCTTCCAAACAAACTTTCCTCCTCCCATCCGGCATCGGAACTGTGAATACTTTTGGCGCCCTTTCCAGGCAATTTTTTCGGCCAGTACTGATATTTTACTTTTGCTCGCCATAGCTATGTAGATTCATAAGAACTAAATACTGTCTTTAATAAAATTAAGCGGTGACGGAATGATTTCCTAGCACGTTTTGAAAAGCACGACTTGATTATCAATAAAACGGCCTCTAAACAATGTCTCACCCATAATAGCGGCTTGAGAAAAATTAATCTCTGCCCTCGATGTTTAGCCAGTAAGCGAAATCTAGCTCGGTGGAAGTCGATTACTCGATTGCCAGACCAGACAGAGGCATGCATTCGGTTATCGTGAATTACACCTGGCAAATCTAACACCGCTACACGCCACCCTTGCTTACGAGCTGACCAGCACCAATCACTATCGCAGTCCGAGAATGGGAACTTTTTTTGATCCATGCCTCCTGTGACTTGCCACGTGTGATAGCGAACAAGCAGAGGACTAGTATAAACAATATCACTCGCTCCCCACCTTGTTCCTTGAAAGTCCTGCCATTGGAGAGATGTTGTGTTTTCTAGACCCAGTCGATTAGATAATTGCTGCCCTATAACAAAAGATAAAAGGGTGGGAAATGGGCTACCAAATCCTGTCTTGCGCTGGTTGCACTGCTCCACTGTAAATCCTACGGCACCGAGATCCTGCTCTTGCTCTAGAAGCTGAATTGCAAGGATTAAGGCTCTATCGTTGATAATTAAATTGTCAGTTTCAAAGAAAAAGCAGTATTTAAGAGTTGGATACTTCTGGCCGGCAAACTTAATGGCCTCATTACATCCTGCGCTGAAGGATCGGTCAGCTTCTAAAGACGGAATCAGGCAATGGGTTTCAATGTCTACAGTTTGGGAGAAGTAATTTTGAATAAATTTAATACTACCGTCGGTAGACCCCGCATCAAAAACAACAATTGCTGCCTTGTTTGAGATCTGCCTTAGCGCACGTACGGCTGATGGAAGTGCTTCACTTAATAGTTGGCACCGATTAAAAGAGTTTATGACTACTACAATCTCTACTATTTCCACCAAAAGCAGCCTCTGAGTTTACTTCAAGAAAGAAATTTTGTGAATTGACCTGCCTGAGTTGCAAGATTATGAGCTTGATACCAAGCGTAGGCATTATTAGCAATCTCTTGAGCAATTGACTCATTAATACTTGTATAAGTCGAGTCGACATGCCAATAATGCTGCTGCTTGATCAATCCGTCTGCATCTAAGTCATGAATCCCCTTAACAATTGGCAGAACACCATGGGCACAATAGCCAGCGAATACAGTTGATTTTCCTAAAAAGTCAGTGGGGTAATCGATAAAACCAGCAAAGGAAGACAAAAGAATCTGGCTTACTTCTAAAGCAGATCTAGGCCCTAAAATATCAATTGGGATATTTCCTATGCTAGCTGGATTAAGCCTATTATAAGGACCAATGTCAATAACTTTTTTGATGTTGAATTGCTTGCACGCATAAACTAATTCACTCTGGCTGTGCCGATATGCGCGAGTGCGTGTAGCAAAGCCGCCAAAAACAACTACTGTACGATCCCTTTTATCTAACGGTAAGATAATGTCAGGCTCTCCGACGTTAGAAAAAACTGGTAAAGCTGGGATTGGTAGCTTAGAATTGTTTTGAGAGTTCGCTTTCTGATTAATAAAACGCTGCAAAATCTCTGCATAGAGCTGTTTGCTGGTAAGAACACGATCGCTTAGTCCGACTAATTGCTTAGCTAAGTTTTCCTGCAATCCAGAAAGCCAAAAAGCACTCGTCCAGATTGGGCCAGAAGCAGAAGTCTCATGAAACATTGTGACCAAACGAGCACTTTTGCATTGATGTTTCCAAGCCTTCAACCCAGTAGCTAACCATACCGGACACCCGCGTTTAGCGTAACCATAGCCTACATAATGTAGAAGAATAGGGCTTTTAGGGTTTATCTGAGCTAATTGAAGACAAAGAGATGCCGCTGAGCGATCGGTAACCTTTGTAATTTGAAATCCCTCTAGTTGCTCACTTCCTACCCAATCTAGGTCTCCAATCAAAAAATGAGTATCGAGGCCATAGTCTAAACGAAGTTGCCTTGCCAAGTTGAAAGCATAATCACCCACTCCATCAACAGCAGGTGGGAGCCTAGGCACTATAGAGATTATTGATTGTGAAGTGCTCACGCCATTATTCTATTTGATATAGCCATATAGGGTAAGTTCACGGAATGCAATGTTTTCTGCTGCTTTAATTTCTTCGACTTCTCGACGCATATATTTCCCAATGGACTTCACTGAGGCTTGCCTGAACTTTTTCTGAAGCCGCTGATCAAAATCAGCACCAATGTAATGGACAATTTTTTCCCCAAAGACTGTAGGCTCATGGGCCAAGTCTTCGTACTTTATTTTCAAGATTCGTCCGCTTGACAGAACATCATCTTGAGAAAAAAAACCTTCACAAGCGTGCACCATCTCCTTCCACATCCAAATGGCGCGAACGTAGGGTGAAGCACTTATAAAATCACTGGCCTGATCGATTGAGACCCACCAAGGCATCCATAAACCTCGATACTGGTAGCCTAGCGATGATTCTGATGTTCTAAGAGTCTTAAGCTTTTCATCTGTTAGTACACCATAGCTCTTAACTAAGGAATTTGCGCAGTCACGACCGTCTCGGTATAAATATATGATTTTACAGTTTGGTAGCGCTCTGTAGAGAAAGTCGGGCGCAAAACTAAAAAACGGCTCTTTATAAATCAGTCTTTGTAACTGCCGTCGCTGTTGAAGTAATTCTTTGGCCTCCTGAAACCTCATAGAGCCCGTTGCCAAGCGATGAAGTGCTTTAAACCGAGAATTAGGAATAGAATCAAGATACACATTCAAAGTTGATTCTAAGGCATATTCCAAGCAGTGATTTATATGTTCGGGTAGCTGCTGAGCCGCAAGGTGCGCGATAGGAACAGGAAAAGAAATACCCGATAAACACTCGGCATAAGGAAGCGCTTCTAAGCAGTTCATCAAAAACGTTGTTCCAGACCTAGGGCAACCGATTACAAAAAACGTATTCATAAAAGGGGATGCATTCTCTCAACTGGATTGACGAATAGTTGACATCTTGTACGAGACGTAAGGGAAACCTATCGAATATGGATGAGTAATTAAAACTTTTAGTGATTTTAATTTGCCAATTCTTGTAGGTTTTGATATTAACTCAGTACCAAATAGATGTTTCCATTCCCTAGATGCCTCTTTTAGCCGTATGTGGGGTATAGTTGAGCTCTTATTTAGGTTATAGCAGCGAAAATAGCCTAAGTAATCGTCTAGCTTCAGAAACTTACCCTGTAAATATAGTCGCCCAAAATATTCCAGATCCATCGCGAACTGTAAACTTTCCTTTAAGAGACCAGCTTGATCCATGGCAGTTCTCCGCCAAAAAGCAGTTTCCGAACAAATAATATATTGATTAGTGCTGGGATCAAAGGATGGGAGATGGGAAAAGCCCGTAACCTCGCTTTTTACATTCAACAAAATTCTGTTGCCATGCAACATTGTACAGCTTTGGTTTTTGTAAAGCGCCTGTGCAACTTTTCGCAAAGCACTCTTTGCATACAAATCGTCGCTATTGACCCAGCCAAGAATAGATCCAGTGCTTAGTTTTAATCCTTTGTTAATTGCGTGAGCTTGGCCCTTGTCTTTTTCGCTAACCCAATAGGTAATGTGAGCCTGATACTTTCTCAGTATTTCAACAGAATTATCAGTGCTGCCTCCGTCAATGACTATGTATTCTAAGTTTGGATATCCTTGAAGTAAAACTGAACGAACTGTCTCTTCTAGAAACTGCCCCTGATTGTAGCTTGGGGTGATAATACTGATGCGCGGCCATGCTGAGCCATCGGGCATGTATTCGGCTAAGGGACTGCTAGCTTTCGTCCATGGCCAGCCCGTTCTATTTTCTGGTGGTTTGGGTAAGTCGGTAAGGGTTAAAGCTCGGCGGTTTGATTGTTCTGAAAGCACAGTCTGTCTCAGCAGATAGGGGGAATAAGCTTGCCTTACTATTCTTTAGGAGTTACTTAAAAACTGATAAATAATCCAGGGAATACTTATTCAAAATGCCGAAAGCCTTAAACAGTATTTGTAAATAAGTAAACGATAAATTTGGTATTTACTATTCGGTGGATAAGTCTTGCCGCTATGGGCCTGCAAGTTATGCCTGTGATAGACAAAATGCGCAGAAGAATTGGATACACTTTTACCAAACAGCACTAACTGAGACGTTATAAGTTAGTGTTTTCTCTAGACAGCACTTGCTGATAAAGGTCTTGGTAACGCTTGGCTTGCAACTCAAGGGTATATTCTTCTAATGCGATATGGCGGCAGTTATTTCCCATAACCTGGCGTTTTTTATCGTCTTCTAGCAAATCAACAATACCCTGGCAAAAACTATCTATGTTTTCAGGTTGTGCTAGATAACCCGTAATTCCAGGGCGCACGAGATCTGATACCCCTCCAATATCAAAAGATACCATAGGAGTACCACAGGCCATGCTTTCTTGCAGCACTAAGGGCAAGTTGTCGGCACGGGTAGGAAAGATGAAAAGATCTGCCGCAGAATAAGCGATCGACTTGAGGCGATCGCTATTCACATAGCCTAAGTCGATGATTGATATGTCTGCTGCTGCTGTTAGCTGCTGACTGGAGCCACCTAAAGTCAACAATACACAACCTTGCTTAAGCGCCTTGGGCAGTTGCTCCAATGCCTTGATCAGCAGATCGCCGCCCTTTCGAGAGTCTGTAAGTTTAACAGCACTAAAGAGCAAAACCTTTTTATTTAGTGGGATATTTAGGGCTTTACGGCAAAGCTCAGAATCTATGGGCTGATAAACGTCGGTGTTGATACCGTAGGGTATATGGTGAACTGAAAAACGACTTAGCAGACTCGCTTCTGCCTGTTCCTTTAACCAGTGGCTAGGGGTGACTATCGTTAAGTTTGAGCGGTTGTATGCCCAGTCTTTCAAAGCCCATTCCCAATGGGTGGCATCACGGCGAATGTTTGGGTAGGTATCGGGATAGGGGCACTTGCCGCAGCCTATTTGCCAACGGGTACAGTCGTAACTATAAGTACAGTGACCAGTAAAACTCCACATATCGTGGAGAGTTAAAATGGCAGGCTTCTGTGCCGTAAGATGTGGAATGGCTAAATAGCTAAAGTAACTATTATGTAAATTATGAAAATTAATAATGTCTGCTGCTTTGAAGAGCGAATGTTTGGAAATGGCAAAACTGCTGATGTGGTTGATATAATTAAAACCTGCTCGACAGGTTATTCTTTGGAGCTGATCCTCAATCCACTTAGGACGCACTACTTGAGCAGTTTTTGGATCGTCTGTTTGCTTTCGTCCCACTAAAAGCTTAGAGTCTATATGTCGTTGAAGGAGACCTTGGTGAAGTCGATAAGCAGCGATCGCAGCACCGCCAGCAGTGTCTGACTGATTGATGTGGAGAACCTTCATGGAACAGGCTTTACACCCTCGATAAAAAGAGAGTCGGGTTTATAAACACTGCCGTCAGGATCAGTATCTAAGTTGTAAGCAGACCAATTTGGAATGTAACTTGTCAACGCTGTGCGCTGAACAACTTCTATAAACCCACACCTTTTTAGAAGGTGTGATAAAGAATAGTGATCATACATCCATTGATGAACCTCCCCGGACTGCCGAAAACGGCCAATTTGGAGAGCCTGATAATCTCTAAAGCCTAAGATTAGTCGAAGAAGTGCATTACGCCGATAATTAGAATGGCGTATCAGGCGATAGATCGGCTTTATGGCAGAATCTATAAAAACTGATAGGTTAGGAAAAATAGCATTTGAAACATTAGAGTGATTCAATGTTTCTTCCCCCATAATAGTCATCAGATTTTTCGCTTCAACTCCTAGACGCTGAATTACAAAGTCTGAATTTTGTAAGGCCTTTTGCTTTAAATAGGTCTGCATTTCCCCGCCTGACTGAATGCGTACTAGCTGATCTAGCAGCTCCAACAGCATCCAGTTATAGTTTTCGGCCCACTCGCAATCCCCAAAGTTGGCTTTTTCTAACGCAGTAAGATAAAGATGTGCAATAGATTCTAAATCAGGGACAACAACTCGAAAAATTCCTTTAGGTCGTAAAACTCGAAAGCACTCCTGAACAAGCATATGTGCTTTGTCTTTAGAGAAATGCTCAAGCAAATGAGAGTGATATACTACATCAAAGCTGTTGTCATCGAAAGGAATTCCGACTGATAAATCATATGAAATGACTTTTTCACTGTGAGCAGAAAAGTCAATATTGACCCATTCCGGGCAATAGCGCCGTCCACAACCCAGGTTAAGAGCTTTCATTAGCTAAGCTAAGGTTGCCATTTAATGCCAATTCTACCAGTTGCATCGATCCGATTTAGCAAAAGAGGAATTTTATAGTTATGAAAGTATTCATCTGTAGCTTCTTTGCACCCTTTCCAATACCCGTAATCGTCAATGATGATTACTCCACCTGGAACTAATCGCGGGAAAAGGTGCTCTAATTCGTGTTTTGTAGATTCGTACCAATCGGTATCTAACCTAAGCAAAGCAATTGTTTCTGGAGCTTTCTCAGGAATGACATCTTCAACTTTGCCTTTTATAAAATGGACTCGCTCCATCGGATAATCTGTTAAGTATAAATTCCTCTGAACTTCTTCCAAAGAGCAGTAACAATGATGAGCTTCTTTTTCTAATAAATCTTTGCTGTTCAATAGCACTTGAGCCTCCACATTAAAACAAGTGATATCTTTCTCTG
The DNA here is from genome assembly GCF_000309385.1 of Nodosilinea nodulosa PCC 7104. Classification (GTDB taxonomy): domain Bacteria; phylum Cyanobacteriota; class Cyanobacteriia; order Phormidesmidales; family Phormidesmidaceae; genus Nodosilinea; species Nodosilinea nodulosa. The sequence goes on along the minus strand of NZ_JH976537.1, from coordinate 4,704,790 downwards.
TCGGAGGAGACATGCCTTCATAAGTATCGTATAGATAGAGATCTCGGTGAATACTCTCAATCTCTCTTAGCCGATAAGCAACAGCCATCATGCTTCCTCCTTTCCAAACACCGCATTCAACAATAGCTCCTGGTAGATTGTTAGCAGTGATATAATCTACTGCTTCCAACAGTCCGTTAACCCTCTCAGGACTAGTCATGGTGAATGCCTGCACTCGCTCAATGATATTTATAGCATTCGAACTAAAATCTTTTGGAAAATAGGTTTTTGTTTTTTTAGTTGACCTTCTAATTTTTCCAAATAGATAGCTGAGTTGATTTAAGAACAATCTAGGGTAATATTTTGGCATATTGTTTTTTAAATAAATTCAAGGTTACAAGAAAACTTTGAAGAACCTTCCAAAAGTCAACAGATAAAGTGCAATTAAACTTGCTTCAAATCTTTCTTAAAGAGAATATACCTTCAACTTTAGTTTATAAGCAGTATAATATAATTTCTTAAAAAACTTCTGTTTAAAGATTTTTTTGAAGGTGTAGTAGTCTGCTTCTATATGTTGTAAGACAAAAGTGGAGTGTCTAATTGTACCAATTTCTTTTGCAGGAATATTAGCTAGTTTGCTTTCGCCACCAGTGTGGGTAGAGTCTGAGCCAAAGCCAATATTAGAAACCAGGTTGACATGCGGTAAGGCTGTTAGTCCGCCATGAGACCAGCAAACAAACATCCAAACGTAGCCCCAAGAGTTAATATTGCCTTCTAGAAATAGTTTATCGAATATGTCAGTCCAATATTTTTCTTCTTGGGAGTCACGACATAGCGATTGAATGAAACCACTATCTCGGAATTCGACCCACTTTTGCGGATTAAACTCCCAATGCTGCCAAGCTCTTCGCCAGGTAGCCCATCCCCAACAGTGATTATATTTTGAGAAATAGTAACTGTACGGCTTATACTGTCTACCATCTTGAAAGTTATTCCCGCTGACCACCATTACTCGCCCATCGTTGCGGTAATATTCGAGCAAGGTTTCGCAATAGCGAAAGAATGATGGATGGGGCAGACAGTCATCTTCTAAAATTATGGCCTCTTCAACCTGCTCAAATGCCCAGGTTAAGCCTGAGGAAACGCGATCGCGGCAGCCCATATTAACGTCTGAGTAATTGCGGAAGACATCGCAATTCCAGTCAATATTTTCGGTAACCGCTCTGGCTTGCTGACATAGAACGGCCTCTGCTTCATTGCGAGGACCATCAGCTACCACCAATAACTGGGTAGGCTGCGCCTGACGGATGGCTTCAAACACCCGAGCCGTCAGAGCAGGACGGCGGAAGATAAGGAATACAACCGGGGTAGAGCAAACCATCGTCTAAAAGGAGTAATTGAAAAGAGAGATGTCAGGCTCAAATGTAGACCTAACTAGCTCTCGAGTATTTGGGTTATAAAACTCTTGGTATGGAACAGTATTTGAAACATTCACTTTAGGCAAGCACGCGGATATACCTATGCGCCTACAAATCGTCTGAAAGTCTTTGTCAAGTGATTCGAACCTTCCAATAAAATCTACTAATATTTTATCGTCTTGAGAGCAAACAAAGTCCTTTTGAAGCCTAATTTCTTTTGCACATCTCCAGTATAGGTATTCTTCAAAATCTTTGAATTCTTGGGCAAGTTTGTGCTGAGGATGATTAGAATTTTGCAGCATATAGTGATAGAGAGATACCTGCCAATCCCATGGGTTACGTACGATAGCAAATGAAAACAGAGCCTTAAACTCTTCTTCTCCAATAGTAGAAATTATTTCAGAAGCTGTTGCATGAGTCGGACAAGGCTGATCTTTAAGGTAGATGATGCCAGCTTTTTTGAGTTGCTTACTTGCATATCTTTGTAGCTTATTGCTAGTGATGCGGATTAGCGCTGTTGATATACTTGTACCGGCATTTTTATAAATATGAATGAAGACAAATTTTTTCTTCCGTGAGATTAGCATGCCTCTAGAAATGTAGATTTTCTTGATGGGGTGAATACCCTCAGTTAAGCGCTATAGCGCTGACTTAAAAAGTTTAGTAATCCAAATTTTGTTATTATTTTCTTAACTAGTGTAGCTCCAGGTATATGTTTCCTTAAACTTAACTCATATATAACTGCTCTGCTTAAATCCCCTCTTGCAAAATTTCGTTTAATTTTTCCGTCTATAAAGTAGAAATTGCAGGCGAGAAGTGTGTATATATAGGATTCGCCATGTGGTAAGTAGCTATAGTTTGATAAAGCTTCTTCCTCGGTGGTCAAATTGGTAATATAAGTTTTTCGATGAGAATAGTCATGGTTCTGGTGGATAACCATGGTAGTTGGGGAGATGTCGACAACTTTTCTCTTTCTGCGTCTGCCATCATAAATCATCCATAGATCCCATCCTTGCCTTCCTACGAGTAGATTGGGAATATCACCCGTACCATATTGCCCTTTTGGGAAGGCGAAAAAGTCACTGCCTCTAGGTGGATGAATAGAAGCTTTTTGAGTAACTGTCTTGCTCAAATCAGTTTCCCAGTCATGGCTAAAGTCAATTTCTTGATCCCAATCTAGATCTTTTCTCTGCCCTACTATTAAGTAATTGGAAGTTAGTAACTTGTTGATCCTAAGTAGGTTTTGGGAGAAATTACGATAGATAATAATGTCAGCATTAATAAAACAGCAAATGCTGTGACTTGCTATATTACTAGCTACCTCAAACATTTCATTTACGTAAGGGGTGCCTTGGCGAGAAACTCTTACATTAGGGCAGTATGTGATTCTTAATCTCTCGGATATTTCATTTGCACCTTTACTTTCGGCAAAAAGAATTATTTCAACTCCTTCCAAAGAATTCTTCCAGCTTTGGAGAGCATTAAGTTGAGCAATTCTGTTTTTTCCGGTGAAATCCTTTGCGGTCGTAAAAAAGGTAATCACGTTTTACTTAGATAAAACAACTACAAAGCTTTCCCCTATGGAAATAAGATCGATAAGACGATTTACAGAACAGTCTGCCAGGATTCTTAGGGAAGAGGTTAAATAACAATTATTTTTTCTTTTAAGCTTGTTTGGAAAATTCTTAAACAAGGTGATCACCAAAATGGCTCTCTCATACTTTCAAAACTTAATCTTATAAGAATTCCTCAAGCCTTCTCAGATTGTTTAAAGATTATTTAAGCTGCGACGGTGCGATAAACCTCTACGGTTTGAGCTACAGTTTTGTCCCAACTAAACTGCTTTGCTCTCATTTGACCCGCACTAATCAGGCAATCGCGTTCTATTGAATGATCCAGAATAAATCTTAGTTGATCAATCAGTTCATCCGTAGATTGCGGGTCAAAGAAAAGCCCTGCATCCCCAACAACTTCGGGGAGACTCGAGGAGTTCGCCACAATCGCAACTGTTCCACAGGCCATTGCTTCTAGAGGAGGGATGCCAAAACCTTCGTAGAGAGATGGGTAAACAAACGCAAGGCTACAACGATAGAGTTTTGCCAAATGGCGGTTATTGATATAGCCATAATGCTCAATGTAGTCTTCCAATCCGAGATTATGGATCAACTTCTCTTCAGCCTCTCTAAAGGGCGGACCTACTACGCAGAGTGCTAAATCATCGTAGCCAGAAATAACTTTTGCAAACGCGATGAGTAAACGTTCAAAGTTTTTATAGCTTGCACGACTGCCAACGTAGAGAAAGTAGGCACACTCAGGAACAAAATCGGAACCGTAGGACATACTGATATCCAATTCAGAGGCTAAGTAAGTAACTGTTATATCTTCCTCTGGTATCAAATATCTCTCCAATAAATCTTTTTTTGTATTTTCAGAGATACAAATGATTTTTTGCGCTGCAAGAATAGCCTTTCGTTTCATTTCGCGGTGACTGCCACTAGCATCCATTTGTTCAGGAAAAATTTCATGAATCATATCCCAAACAGAGAGCACGATGGGATAACGACACTTGCTGATATCTTGTTGGGACAGCAGATTGTAGTAGGTAGGATGAATGACATCAAATGTATTCAGGTAATTTACTGCTCTGAAATAGTAAGGCTCTAGCCAATAGGAAACCCGACCAGGGCGAAAGCCAAACCTTTGGTAATGAAAATTTTTTAGGTTGGGGTGGCTGGGATAATTAATACTCAGGGTTTGGCAAGTCGTTAGAGCTGGATTAATAAATCTTGGCAACTTATTGATCAAATTACTAAAATAACGACTTATGCCCCCAGCTATTTGAGAGGCATAAATTTGCCCATCGTAAAGGATACGCATAGCAAAAAAACTACTTATAGCAACGAAAGGAGTAAAGTCTACCTGGACTATTACAAGATTGTGATAGGCGATATCGATAAATTTTCTCGGCAAATGAAAAACGACTTAAAACAAATGCAGCTTTTTCGCCAAACTTATTTGTTAGAGACTTAAAAAGTAACTTCCTAAGGTCTAGATTAGACATAGGAAAGTGATTAACAACACTGTCAAAGGTTTTTAAAACTTTAATTTTTTGAAAAGCAGCTTGTCGAAGCGCTTCAATATAGACATCTAAAGTATGGGCATTTTCACCGCCATGTAGTTGGTGCAAGATGTGATTATCTAAAAATTGTTGAAGCTGTCTCTCATCAGTAACAACATGCTCTCTAGTTGCTAAGAATAATCCATTAGGCTTGAGAACCCGTGAGCACTCAGCGAGTCCCTGATACAAATCAGAAAAATGATGGAGAGCTTGACGAGCATACACAATATCAAACGTAGCGTCGTCAAATGGTAAAGCTTCAGCAAATGCTTGAACAGTCGATATAGAACCATTATAAGCGCCGATATTTAATCTTTTAGTAGCCTCAAGTCCTACATCACTGCTGCTGTCCGGATCGGTCGCTATAACATTATGCCCAAGTGATGCAAACGCATAAGATGCAATACCGTTGCCACATCCTAAGTCTAAAATCTTTAACGGCTCTAGTTGGTTGTCAAGTCTTAGCAACTTTTTTACAGCAATAAATTCATCACTCACTGCAAACCGCTTTGCTGCCGCAAGATTATCTACATCGAGATAACATAACTTAACTAGTTCAGTCCGTTCTGATTGCTGTCGCAACCATTGAACGGATTCTTCATACGTTAGATTCGTCATCCTTTAGTTCCTCACGGCTCAATTCTAGATGCAAATTCTTATGGTCAGGCTCGGTTACTCACTGCCGTTTTACATCGGTTTTCGATCCAGGGTAAGTGAACTAAAACCACCCCTATATCACGATGATGATTGTACTTTGCAACGTTTGTACCTGTTTCAGCAATGCTAAACTTCATGACGTTCTGGTGATGGCTGTACACACATTTTCCAAACTCAAATGCTGCACAGGTTAACGTGTACATTCCTGGCATAAGAAATAGCTTTGGAACTTCGATTGTCGAAGTATATAAGCCTGGTTCCTTCATTGGTTCGTAACCAGAACAATCTGAAGATATAGTTGTGAAAACTGGAATATCATCCGAAGCCTTAATCCGAACGGACATCTCTATATTTTTCAGTGGTTTCCTTACCACATAATCCAATTGAATAAAAAATGGAAATCTGACATCCAATTCACCATTAGGTTCTCCATTATGATTTAGCAGGGAGATTTTTGTGAAAGATAAATCTTCAGTGGCTTTCTCTTCAAAAACGACAACGGGTTTATCTGACAAGCCACTTGAAAGATATTGACTTACAACGTGGTTTGCCTCTCCATGCAACAAAATTTCTCCTCTGTCTAGCCATATTGCGTTTCGACATAGTTGAGTTACTGTTGCCATTTGGTGGCTAACGAAGAGAACTGTTCTACCGTCCTTACCAACATCCTCCAATTTGCCCAAACACTTCTTTTGGAACTGGGCATCGCCAACCGCTAATACCTCATCCACAATCAAAATCTCCGGCTCCAAGTGTGCCGCGACTGCAAATGCTAACCGTACATACATCCCAGACGAATAACGTTTTACAGGTGTATCTAGAAACTTCTCTACCTCTGCAAAGGCTACAATCTCATCAAACTTGCGGCGAATTTCTACCTTACCCATTCCGAGAATGGCCCCATTCAGATAGATATTCTCTCTGCCTGTTAACTCCGGGTGAAAACCTGTACCGACTTCTAAAAGACTAGCTACGCGTCCCTTAATGGAAATGCGCCCCTCTGTTGGTTCGGTAATGCGGCTGAGAACTTTGAGTAGGGTGGATTTGCCTGCGCCGTTGCGGCCAATGATACCAATGCGATCGCCCTGCTTGACCTCAAATGACACATCTTTCAAGGCCCAAAACTCTTCGGATTTTGGGTTTTGGATTTTGGATTTTGGGTTGAAGAGCTGTGTAATTCCTTTGGCTTTGTGGGCCAACACATCTCGCAAAGCGGTATAGCGCTCTTGTTGTTGGTGACCGATGATGTACTTTTTGCCCAGGTTTTCAACCCGAATCACGGTGTCAGACATTCGTATCGCAGGTTAGGGATCTCAATACCAGGGACGGGCTAAATTACGTCTGCGAAGGTGCGCTCCATTTTGCGAAAATACCAGATGCCGGACACCAGCAGCAGCAAGACTAAGCTCACCGATAGGGCAAAACCTGGCCAATAAATGCTGGATTCGTTTCCCAAGATGGCCCAGCGAAAGCCGTCAATAACCCCTACCATTGGGTTTAGCGAGTACAGCAGTCGCCATTGCTCGGGCACAATGTTGCTGCTGAAACCTACCGGAGAAATATAGAGACCAAACTGCACTAAAAACGGCACAATGTAGCGAAAATCGCGATATTGGACGTTGAGCGAGGCCATCCATAGGCCTACTCCCATAGATGCGGCTAAGGCAATGAGAACAAAAATCGGCAGGGTGACAATTCGCCAGCTCGGTATATAAACAAACCACGCCATTAGCGCCACCAGAATGAGGCCGGAAATGGCAAAGTCCACGAAGCTGACTACTACAGCGCTAGTGGGTACCACCAGGCGAGGGAAATATACCTTCGACAACAGGTTGGCGTTGGCAATTAGGCTGTTGCTGCATTCTGTCAGGGCCGTGGAAAACAGCTGCCAGGGCAGCATGGCCGAAAATACCAGAATTGGGTATGGCACCCCGTCGGACGGCAGTTTAGCTAAACGGCCAAACACGACCGTAAACACCACCATGGTTAAAAACGGACGAATCAGCGCCCAGCCAACCCCAATGGCGGTTTGCTTGTAGCGCACCAGAATATCGCGCCAGGCCAGGAAGTAAAACAGTTCTCGATAGCGCCAGATGTCTTGCCAGTAATTCTTTTCGGTGCGGCCTGCTTCAATAACGAGTTCGGCATCGGCAGGGGCGGGTCGCCGCTTCAGCTTAAGTTTGGGCATGGCGGGGAGGTGAGTAACCTAGGGAGCAGAAGTTTAGGCCGGTAGACTGCGGCATAGGTAAGGTGACTATGGCCAATAGCAGGGGGCAGAGGAGCCAGGGTTGTCGAAATAGTGGCTGAACTTCTGCCTCAGAGTGCTAGGCCCAAGTAACTTTAGCCAATGCGGCGAAAATCTTTAATCCCCTGGTACTGGGTTTGGCGAGCCTGGCGGCGAGTGAACTCTCCTACGGTGGGGTTGCCGGTGGGGAGAATAACGCCGCTGGCCTGCATCCAAAGGGTTTCTGGGGCGATGTCAACGGTGTAGCGGTTGGCCGCAGATTTGCGGACATGGTACCAGCGCGTTTCCTGGCAGTGGTCACACCAGAAGGCTTCGAGCCACTCGCCAGCCAGGGGGACGGTGCCGTAGCCAGCAATGACGGTGAGCGATCGCAGCCTGCTCAAGCCCCGCTGCTGCAAATGCTCGGCCTGGGTGGTGTAGAGGGGGTACTTTTGGCTGACGCTGTCGAGATAGGTGCCGTGGTCGGGGCAGTAGATGGCGCGCCGTTTAGAGCGACTGCGGTTGCGACGAGGTGGATGCATAGGGAGGAGTGAATAGTGAGCATTGAACCCGAGAAGATGGCCAGGGCACAGTTATCCTGCCTACGGTCTTTGGGCTAGGGCCACCAAGACTACGGGGGAGAGACTGAGATCCTGAGACCGTCAAAGCCCGCTCCATGCCAGAAAGGGTACCGGAAATATTGAATTAGACAAACCCTAGAGCCACAATTTTAAGATTTCTAGCAGGCTAAAAACTCACTGTACTAGAGGCGAGAGGCCGCCGCCTGGGGCGGCGGGGCGTGGATGCGTGGGGCCGGTGAAGGACCGTATAGACAGTTTTCTACCACCTCAACATAGCGAAGCGCCCCCTGCTCGGGGGTAAACTTTTGCTGCATGTAGCGGCGGCCCCGATCGCCCATCTGCTGAGCCAGGGCAGGGTTAGCCATCAGGGTGTGAATAAAGGCGGCCAGCCCCTGGCTATCGCCATTGCTAAAGGCGCGGCCAAAACCGCCTTCCGCCAGCAGCGATCGCAGATAAGAATGGTGCTCACAGATAGCCGCCACCGGTCGGCCGGCCGCCATGCTGCTGTAGAGCTTGCTGGGTGCGACTAAGCCCTCCACCCCCGGCACCAAACTGACCAGGCTTAGATCGCAGGCCGTCAGCGAGTAGGGCAGGTCAGCCTTTGACTGGTAGGGCAAAAACAGACAGTTGGTCAACCCCGCCGCCTGAGCCTGGTCGGCGCAGGGCTGGCGCTTGGCGCCGCCGCCCACAAACACAAACCTGATCGGTGCGTGGCGCAGGGCCTTGGCCGTGGCCATGACGGTATCTAGATCGTGGCAGCGGCCCATGTTACCAGAATAGAGCACCGTAAACACCTGGTGGAGACCGTGCCGGAGGGCAAACCAGTTGTCGGCCTTGGGGCGCGGATAGATTAACCCGGGGTCGGCCCAGTTGTGGATGACGGAGATTTTATCGCTGACCCCAGGGCACTGGTTAGCAATGCGCTCTTTCATGGTGTGGCTGACCACCACGATCGCCTCAGCGTGGCGCCAGGTAAGGCAATTGAGCCACTGCCACAGCCGCGCTAGCCGGTGATGCCTGGGCACCACCCGCAGGGCCACTGCCACCTCCGGGTAGAGGTCGTAAACAATGCAGAGATAGGGCTGCTTAAACAAGCAGTGGAGCAGGTAGGCCAGCACCGGCAGGTAGGGCGGTTCGGTGGTGACGAGTACCAGATCCCCCCGCCGGGCCGGATGCAGCAGCTTCACCAGCGATCGCAAACAGTAGAGCAACCCACCCACGGCTCGACCGCGAATGCGCTGGGGCCATAGGCGAGAGGTCCGGGTGCGCCGCACCACCACCCCATTGACCACTTCTTCTTGGGGGGCCAGGGCGCGATCGTAGGCGTAGCCAGGCTGCCCGGCAAACACCTGCACCCCCATGCCCTGCACCCTCAGCCCCTGAGCCAACTCTGCCATCAGCTGGCCAGTAGGCGCATAGTCGGGGGGAAAAAACTGAGTCAAGATTGATAGTTGTGGAGATACGCCCGGATTAAAATGCATCGATTTCATCAGCCTTTACTTGCAGAAACGCGGCGCTAGGGGCCATAAATGGTTTCCTTTAGTCTTCGGTTGAAGCAGACTCGGCTCTATAACTTGTGCCCTAAATACAGAAGTTACACATCTATCTATCGGTCAATAAAGCATCGGATTAACCAAATTTAACCTGAAGGTCGCTAGACAATTGTGAGCGAGAAAACATCTCCCTCGACAGAATCAAATTTGGCAAAGAGTCGCCTTTAGTGAAGAAACATCCTCTCAATCAAGCCTGACTAGGTTAGCCAGCCAGAGTTCCCTGCCATGCCCCCCGCCGACGCCACACCACCCCTTTCAAAAAAAGATTTATTTTGGCACAGGCCAATCAGAATCCGAGCGCAAAGTTAACGATTCCTTGACCTATCTGCCCAAAGGCTGCACGAGAATATGCAGAAGGATACCGCATTTTTTAGGATTGGTGCGGCGATCGTGTTGACTTTTGTGAAAACCTGCCTGATACCGCTATACAGGCTTAGGACCTGCCTTTTTGAGAGATGTTCCCCGGGGTAAATCTGTTTAAAGGGATACAAACAGAGGGGCAATAGGGAATTGTTAAGCCCACTCTTTCCGCGATTGTCAACAAGCAATACCAGGTCAAAACAGGCGGGAACAACGGTAGCCTTAAAACGTCTAGACCTAATTGCTTCTCTTAAACGGTATGTGGGCAGTTGTACTAAGTCAAAAAAGCCCTGTGCCGTCACATAGAACGTCGCTAAGTGACCATTGGCCGCCCAAACCAATGCCCATAGTACTATTCCCACTGCCAGAGCCGAACTGCCTGCAAATGGCAGGCAGAGCATGCTTAGCCACTTAAATTGAGAGACCTAAGTTGGCCCTTTAATTGACCTTTAAAGATCGACGGCAGCCCGCAACTCCTGTAGCGATCGCCCCAAAACTACGAAATCTTGGAACTGGGCCAGGGCGACCAGCGTATCTGGGTCAGTGTTGTCTAGGATGCGGTTATAGGCCTGAATAGCCGATTCGAGCTGGGTGGCATCCACGGCGGTAGCCACGGACTCCTGAGGCTGCCCCTGAGGCGGCAGCAAGCCGCTAACCGCATTAAACAACGTCACTAAATCGGCGTAGTCTACCCCGGCCAGAGCCATTTCGGCAAACGTAGCCACCTGATTGGGCGACAGGCCCGCCGCAAAGGAGGCCGCCAAGAACCCAGCCGCATTGGCAATCTGCTCTAGGGTGCCCTGCAAAGGCGTGACCATTGGGGTGCCCCCCTGGGGAACAAAGACCGCCGAGGTAGCCATCATCGCGGCAGGGGCAGGGGTGGCCTGGGCGAGGGGGCTTCCTTTAGTGCTGGCCCTAATGCTGGCTAAGGACTGGACTGGCAAAACAGCGGCAGTTCCGGTGGGGGCCGCAATGCCCAGGCTGCCCTGGGTACTGGTCAGCGAGACGCTCTCCCCCCGCAGGATGGCGGCGACCACCGCCGCCGCAATTTCATTGACTGTCTGCTCCGCCCCATCTTCGCTAGCGCCGCTGGCGCCTACGGGGCTGGGGCTATCGAGGGCGATTTCGCCCGGTGTAGTTAGGGCGGTGGCCAATACTGGGTTACTGTTCTGCAGCCCTTGGGAAATCTCGGTGGCCGACTGATTGAGCGACTGCTGAGCCGTACTCGTGAGCAGGACCTCGCCCGTAACCGGGTCTACGGTGGCGTTGGGGCTGTTTGACTCAATCTGGGTGCCGCCCCCCAGAGACGACGCGCCTATGGATAAAATCGACGACCCGCCCACGGTTACCCCGCTCCCCTGCCCCGTCGGCACCGACCCGGCGTGGCCAGGCAGGGCGCCAGGCAGGGCGATCGCCAGGCCACCGCTCACCAGGGCCAGCATGAACCAGAGTTGTTGCCGCAGGCGGCCCGCTAGTTTCTCCACAGTTGTTCTCCTTAAATGGAACGGGATGTCGTTGGGTGCTGAGCCAAAGGTAAAACCCAGGTCCGGCGATCTAAAATCGAGGCCCAAAATTAAAGCCGTAGCCAACGCTAAGCACTGCGACGGAACCGGCGCGGGTATTGTTGCCAACATCGCCGTAGAGCAGGTTGAGGGTGAGCGGGATCGTGGCCACGGGCACAATCGATGCCCCGACATTTACGCCCACGCCGCTCCAGGCCGTGTTGATTGAAAATTGGGGATGCACCTGAAGGCCCACGCCGGCAATGACGCCGACATCGTGATTGTCGCCCGAGAAGTTGCCGCCCCCCAGCCCCAGGGAGGCGGTGATGGGCAGGCGGTTGCTGGGGTGCTCGGGCTGGAGCAGGTGGGCTACGGTAACGATGCCGTAGAGGCTGGATGCGGTACCTGCCGCATTAGAGCCGTAGGCGGCAAAGTTATTTAGCCCCACGGCGGCAGCTACCTGGGTGTCGTCGTTGCTGTAGACCTCGCGGTGTACTTTGACATCAAAGCCGCCGTTTTGGCCAAACCGTCGAATGCTCTGCAAGTTGTAGGTCAGCTCTACCCCCACCGTGTGGCGCGAATCGCCCAGGCCAAACCCCATGGAGAGGCTGCCGTCGGCTTCGGCCCGCAGGCGATCGGCCCCGGCCAAAGAGGCACTAAAGAACAGATCGCCCCCGTTGGCTCCAAAGGCCGAGGGAATGCCCGCATTGGGCGAAGGGGGGAAAGTCTGGGCCGGGGCGGCGGCGGTGGTCAGCGGCTCAATCCGCAGATCGTTGCGCAGCTGGCCAGCATCGGGGTTGGGCGACTGGTCTGAGGCTGTTTCCTGACCTATCTCCTGGGCTGTTCCCTCGGCCAGGGCGGGTACAGCGAACAAGTCTTCGGCCCGAGGCTCAGCAGATGACGCTGCTGAGGGCGGCACAGCGGCCCGCCCCGAGGACATTACCGGCTGAGGGGTTGGCAGCGCCAGGGCCACATTGGGAGATTTCTCCGGCAGCGCAGGCAGCTGCGGCGACTGCGCTGCCGGCCTGGGCCGCTCACTCAGGGAGGGGTTGGCAGCGGGTGGGGCGATCGCTGCGGCGACGGGCTTTTGCGATGGAGCAGCGCTGCTCCGCCGCACCGATCGCGACGGCAGCGGCGGTAGCTGCGGCTCGCGATGTAGGGTTTCGGGCTGGGAGACCTGGCCAGCCAGACTGGCCGGAGCAGCGGTTGAATCGCTGGCGGCGAGCGAGTCCTCGATCCCGTAGGCCGATCGCAGATCCTGGAGCAGCGCCTGCACGGTAGCAGCCCGCGATCGCAGCGTCGCCAGATCTGGAGCGGTCTGCCGCGCAGAGGTCGGCAATGGCTGAGCCGAGGGCACCGCCTCGGAGGGCGCCGAGCGAGTGGCCACTGGGGCGGGGGTGGGCGCAGAGGACGGGGCATGGGCCGGAGCTGCGGCAGCCCCAGACGGTGCGGTTGGCGGCGGAAGGGGGGCGGCGGCAGGGCTGGCGATCGCGGCCGCCGCATCAGCGGGAGCCGCAGTACCCGCCGCCGCAGGCAAAGCTGGCTCGGCCAGAGTTAGACCGGGGGCTGCCAGAGCTACATCGGGTCGGGGGGCCGGGGCCGTAGCTGGCGATCGCTCGCCCAGATCGTCGGCCAAAGCGGTGGTGGTTGGCTCTGCGGCGGGCTCCAAGTCGGGGGTCGCCGCAGGGGAGGGCGCGGGGGCTGCGATCGCGCTGCCCCCATGGCCTGGGCTGGCCCTATCCGTCTCATCGCTGGCCAGGGCGCTGCGGTCGGAAGCCGCGACATCGGGGACTGCGACATCGGGGGCCGCTACATCGGGGATCGCGACCTTGGGGGCAATTACCTCTGGCTCAGCCAGCGCAGGCTGGGGAACGGCGGCGGCGGGTTTTGCCGCTGCGGTGGCCGCCGCTGTCACCACGGCTTGATCGGTCTCCGGGGTCCAGGCGGGCTGGGCAGCACCGCGATCGTCGGTTTGGGGTTCTGTGGTCTGGGCCGAAGGTTCGGGAACCACGACCGGATGGGGATCTTTGGCCAGGGCCGTCCCCAGGCTCGGATCGGGCACCACAGGCGGCAGATCGGCGCTTGCCTGGGCGCTTCGGGGCAGCAGCCCCAGTCCGGCCAGTCCCAATAGTCCGCCCGTAATCAGTGGTTTTGACTTGCGCTTCATTACCCCTACTCCTCACATCCCGTTGCCGTTGCCGCACCCGCCGCTGGTTTAGCCGTACTCTTGTGTCGACAGCCACTGGTGCAGCTATGGACTAGCTGCGCCCTTCCAGCCCAGCCGCCACCGGAGCGCGACCGTAGTAGCCGTAGTAGTCGTCGTAGCTGCTCTGCCGACTCTGGGGCGCACCGTTGATCACCAACCCCAGCAGCGGTGCCTGGGCGGTATTGCCCAGATCGGCCAGCACCCGCTGAATTTCCGATCGCTCGGATCGATGCAGCCGCACCACCAGCAGCAGCCCGTCGGCGTGAGCCGCCGTAAGTTTAGCGTCGATCATGCCCGCCAGAGGCGGCGTGTCGAAAATAATTAGATCGTAGTGGCGGCGGTACTGCTCAGTAATCTGCTGCATCTTGCGCGAAGACAGCAGGCGACCGGGGGCGGGGGGCCGCGCTCCCGCCGTCAGCAGGTGCAGATTGGGGTTGCCCGGCAGGGTCTGCACCAGATCGTTGGGGTCGGTGGTGGCCTGGGTAATCAGGTCGCTCAGCCCCTGGCGATTGGGCTGGCCAAAGATCAGGTGCAGGGTGGGCTTGCGCAGGTCGCCGTCGATCAGCAGCACCCGACGGCCCATGTTGGCCGCCGCGATCGCCAGGTGGGCACATATGGTCGATTTGCCCTCCCCCGGCACCGAGGAGGTGAGGGCCACCACCTGCACGGGCGTATCCGAGCTGAGCATGCGCAGGTTGGCTTCGAGGGAGTAAAACGCCTCGGCAAAGCTAAAGGAACTGTAGAGCCTGTCCGGGCTCTGGTTTTGGGTCAGTACATCGGCCATGGTGGCCGCCAGGTTGGGCACCATCAGCAAAGGCTGCTTTTGCAGAGCGGGAGCATTGGGCACCGTTGCCAGGTTTGGCAGCTGGGTCACTTTGACCAGCTCATCAACACTGTTGAAGGCCTTATCGATGCGATCGCGCACCAGGGCCGCCACCCCTCCCAGCAGCAGGCTCACCACGGTGCTGAGCAGCAGCTTGCGGGGTAAATTGGTTGTTTTGGTAATGCCCGACTCGTTGAGGGGCGAGATAATTTCCCAGGGAGACGCCTGGCGGGCCATCTGCAAGCGCAGCTCCTGGCGACTGGCCAGGAGCTGGTTGAGGCTGTTTTCGGCCACCGTGCGCTGGCGATCGATCTGCTGAAACGACCGGGACAAATCCGCCAGCCGCTGAATTTCTGCCTGGAGCTGCTGCACCGCCTGACTGATCGCCTGGTCCTGGGTTTGCAGCACCTGAATCTGGTTGGCGGTATCCACCAGCTGCTGCATCAACCCCCGGCTCACCGATCCCTGATAGCCCAGGTTGTCGGCCTCGTCAGCCGGTATTGAGGCGCCCACCACCCGCTGGGCCTCGACCTCCAGCAGCGGCAGCAGCTTCTGTCGCTGGTCCTCCAGGGCCTCGATCATTGGCGTATTGGCCTGAAACCGGGCCCGCTCGGCGGCAATTTTTTGCTCTAGCTCGCGCAAATCTCCCAGCCGCGCCTGGTAGGTGGGCGACTCGTTCAGGTTGGCCACCCGAATGGCGGTGTCGGGGTCAAACCCCACCTGGCCGCGCAGGTTTTTGTACAGCGGCCCCAGGGCCGCCAGCTTTACCCGCAGCTGCTCCTGGTCGGACAGCATTTGGTTGAGGCGCTGGGTGACGCTTTCGCTGGTGGCATTGACATCGACCAGGTCGTAGCGTTTCTGAAAATCGCTGAGGTCGCCCTCAATAGAGGCCACTTCCTGCCACTTTTCCTTCAGCTGTTCGTCCAAAAAGGTCAGGCCCCGGCGCAAGTCTCCCTGGCGGTCCTGCACGCTGTAGTCGACAAAGCCCTGAATCACCTGGGTCAGCACAAAGGAGACCACCTCGGGGTCGGCATCGTTGTAGGTGATGCGCAGCACCTTGGACTCCCCCTCCTGGGTAATGGTCAGACGGCTGAGCAGGGAGTTGTAGGTAATAGCGGGGTAGCGCTTCTGAATCTTCGCCAGAATTGGGTTGATCACCGCCGGGCCGCGCAGCACCCGAATCTGGCTGTTGTAGTCGAGTCCTGAACTGCCTTTGGCTCCGGTTAGGCCCACTACGGCCTCTAGCCCGGCGGGGGTGACGTTGGTAACGGGCTCGACCAGCAGATTGACGCTGCCCGTGTAGGCCGGGGGACGGGTCAGGTACCAGAGGGTCAGGCCACCAAAGGATAGGGCTGCCACCCCGAGAAATATTCCGATCCGGCGCTTGAGCACTTCCACGAGGTGACTCAGGTCAGCGTCATCGGTCTTATCGACTAGGGAGGGAGGAGCCATGACCGGCACAAACGCCTGCCTGACAGGGCCGTGGCCGTTGCCATTGCCGTTGGTTTCGGGGGATGTGGGAGGAAAGGGCATAGGGTAAATCTGGGAGATGCTCCCAAGAATTCATAAACTTATAGCTCAAAACTCAAAGTCTGGTCTGGACGGGGGCTAATTACTCCAAGGTTGTGCCAAAGTCGTGGGATTTTCAGGCTTTGGGTACAGCTGTGGCCCGCTGCCCCGGGGCAGCGAATTAAAATCCTAAAATTCGCAGCACGGTCGTCAGCGAGGTGAAGGGCCGCAGCAGCAGGCCCAGGGTATCGCCAGCGGCGGCGGCAATGTTGCGGTCCACAATCACTACGTCGTTGGGGCGCAGAATGGGGTTGGTGGTGTCGTTGGCGGCGGCGGCCAGGTTCACATCGATTGTGCGCTGGTCTACGCTGCCGTCGGGGTTGAGCCGCACCAGCTTCACCGTGGAGGTTTGGGCGCGGCTGTTCTCAAAACCTCCCGCCGCCAAAATAGCCTGGTTTAGCGTAGCGTTGGCCGGTAGGGTGACGCCGCCGGGGCTCGCCACCTCACCCACCACCTGCACGGGCATTTCTGCGGGGGAGAAATTGGCGCTGGAAACGGCCACCGACTCCTCGGGCGAAATAGCCACAGCCTTGGGGATGACAATGGTGTCGCCGTCGCGCAGGCGAATGTCCTGGCTGATGTCGCCCGTGCGGATCAGATCCCACAGGCTGGTGGTGATCACGGCATCGCCCTGAAGCTGGGGTCGCCGCACCTGAATATCCTTGATGTTGGCCTGCTGGGTGATGCCCCCGGCCTCCTGAATCAGCTGGGTCAGGGTGGGCCACTGGCGGCCCGCCCCGGTGCCGCCGCCGCTGCCGCTGGCCTCGGTCTCCAGGTTGATGGTGTAGGTGCCGGGGCGGTTGACTTCCCCGGCCACCACCACCCGCACGGGGCGGGCCGACAGCAGCGTTACGGTGAGCTGGGGGGGCCGGGTCAGCAGGGGCGCATAGCTGGCGGCCAGGGCGCGCTGGGCCTCGGCCAGGGTAAGGCCCTGGACGGCCACGGTCCCCGCCAGGGGAAGGGTCAGGGTGCCGTCGACGAGAACCTCGTGGACGCCATTTTCGGGACCGCTAAACTCGGGGATGTTGAAGATGTCAATGCGAATGCGATCGCCCGGTCCCAGCACGTAGGACTCAGGAAAGCTGGCCTCAGACCCCGGCGGCGCGATCGGCAGGGCTGGGGATGCGGTTTCACTGCTCAGGGGCAGGGGCTGGCTTTGGGCAAATCCTGGTTCACCCCCTAGAAACGTTGAGGTCAGGGTTGCGGCCAGGGCACCCAGGCCCCAGCCCATCAGGCAAAAGCGGTTCATAACTGGCTTCCTCAGGCTGTCCGGACAACCGCATTAAAACGTTATAACAGCACCGCGATAGCCCATCATGGTGGATTGACCTGGATTTGGCCTCCGTAGTTTGTAAAGGTTTACCTGGGGTGGAAAAAGCGGCTGAGGGCGGCGCTGCCATGGCACGGGCCATGGACTACGGACGGGTGACGGTGGGGACTGTTCCCAAGGGCGGGGCAAATCTGCCCAAGGATGGATATGGAGCCTCAGGCGGGGCCATGGTACGGCGATCGCCGAGCATCTCCAGCGGAAAATGCTCGGCAACGGTGGGCTGTGGGGTGTGGCGATCGCGCTGGCCGACTGGGCCAGGGGCTACCCGCGCAGCTTCTCGGACCACACCCGCGTGGGCAGGCCCCACACGTAGATAAAGCCCTCGGCGGCTCTGTGGTCAAAGGCGTCGTCGGAGCTGTAGGTGGCCAGGGCCTCGCTGTACAGCGCCAGGTCAGACTGGCGACCCACCACCCGGTTGGTGCCCTTAAACAGCTTCACCCGCACGGTGCCCGTCACCCGCTCCTGGGTCTGCTGAATGAAGGCATCGAGGGCAAGCTTTAGGGGGCTGTACCAGAGGCCGTTGTAGACCAGGCGACTGTAGGTTTCTTCAATGCCGCGCTTGTACTGGGTGACATCTGCCGTCAGGGTCAGGCTTTCCAGGTCGCGGTGGGCGTCGATCAGCACCAGCAGGGCGGGGGCCTCGTAGATTTCCCGCGACTTGATGCCCACTAGGCGGTTTTCGATCATGTCGAGGCGACCGACGCCGTGGCGACCGGCGATCGCATTCAGCTGCGTGATCAGCTCCACCGGGCCAACGGCCTGGCCATTCAGGTGGGTAGGCAGTCCCTTGGTAAAGCCAATCTCGATGTATTCCGGCTCGTTGGGGGTATTTTCGATCGCCTCCGTCATCAAAAACACTTCTTCCAGCGGCTCGGTCATGGGGTTTTCCAGCGGCCCGGCCTCGATGCTGCGGCCCAGCAGGTTGCGATCGATGCTGTAAGGGCTGGATTTTTTCACCGGAAACTCAAGCCCCGTTCTTTCGCCGTAGGCAATGGTCTCTTCGCGGCCCATGCCCCACTCGCGGGCGGGGGCCAGCACCTTGAGGTGGGGGTTGAGGGCGGCGATCGCTACGTCAAAGCGCACCTGGTCGTTGCCCTTGCCGGTGCAGCCGTGGGCCACGGCATCGGCCCCGTAGCGATCGGCGGCCTCCACCAGGGCCTTGGCGATCAGCGGGCGGGCCAGGGCGGTGGAGAGGGGGTAGCGGTTTTCGTACAGGGCGTTGGCCTGAATGGCCGGAAAGGCGTAGTCGGTAATGAATTCTTCGGTCAGGTCGGCCACCAGCGATTCTTTTACCCCGGCCTTGAGCGCCTTGAGGCGAATCGGCTCTAGCTCATCGCCCTGGCCCAGATCCGCCGCCAGGGTAATCACTTCTTTTACGCCCCACTCATTCATTAAATAGGGAATACACACGGTGGTATCAACGCCACCGGAATAGGCTAAGACGACTTTCTCTGCGCGACCCATGGGCAACTTCCTGCTTTCCGCTAAGGGGGTTAGTCAACCGCCGTCCCGGCAGGACGACCCGCCAAACTTACCACAGCTCAACTTCTCTATAGGTATCGTGAGGCTCTGGCAATCTGGCCAAGGCTATATTATCGGGTGTTGCCCGCCCTGCACCACGGCGATTTAGCAAGATCTGATGACATGCGGCGCGGGGTTATGACAGCAGCGATCGCTGAAACGTCTTCATTGTCTCAACGTGATCTGCCATATTGACGCAGCGCAGCAGCAGGGACAGAGCAAGGATAAAAAATTAGGCGCAATAGTTTTGAGCCTGCTGCCACCTGAGCTTTCTTATAAATATCTTCGGCTAGGATTAGCTCAGTAGTTGCCCCACCCCGCTATGCCTAATTCCAGGCTGACGCTGTTTCAAACGCTCAGCGCTTTACCGGCTCCGCAGTTTGAGCAACTGCGGTTTACCCTCAACCCGCCACCAGGAATTGTGCCCGAGGGTATGGCGGCCCAGGGCAACCGGGTGGCGGCACTGCTGAGCTGGGTGGAGGGGGCGACGGGCTGCGGGCTGGAGGGGTTGCAGGAGGTTTTGGATGAGATTTGTCCGGGAGTTTTGGGAGATGGAGAGGGTGGAGGGGAGCCGCCGTGGCTGGTGCCCTATGGTCGTAATCCTTACTTCACCGGGCGTGAAGATGTTCTCGCCACGTTATACCAGCAACTGCACGACAGCCGAACCGCCGCCATTTCCCAGACCCAGGCGATTAGCGGGCTGGGCGGCATTGGCAAAACCCAGACGGCAGTGGAATATGCCTACCGCTATCGCGATGACTATCGCTATGTGTTTTGGGTGCGGGCGGATACGGAACTGGAGCTGACCACGAGCTATGTGGCTATGGCCCAGACCCTAAACCTGCCGCTGAAGGATGCCGAAAACCAGGACGACACCGTGCGATCGGTGAGGCTGTGGCTGAGCCGAGAGGACGGTTGGCTGCTGATTTTCGATAACGCTGACCATCCCGAACTCGTGCAGCCCTTTTTGCCCCAGGACATCAACGGCCACATTCTCGTCACCTCCCGCGCACAGGATTTTCAAGACCTGGGCATTGTGCAACCGCTGGAAATGGAAACCTTGGGCCGCGACGAGGCGATCGCATTTCTGTTAAACCGCACCGGCAAAACGAACCCCGTAGGGGCGAATGGCGTTCGCCCAATGCAAGAAATTGAACTATCGACAGACTATCCCGATGGGCAGACGGTTCAACGCCAGGGTTCGATCCCCCCAACCCCCCTTGAAAAGGGGGGCAGTAGAGCTGGTGCAACCATAGATCCCTCGTTCCCCCCTTCGATAAGGGGGGCTAGGGGGGATCAAATCTCCGACATCGAGCATACTGCCGCCGCCGACCTCGCCGCCGAACTGGGCTACCTGCCCCTGGCACTGGAACAGGCCGCTGCCTACATGGTCACCAACCGGGTGCCCTTTGCCGCCTACCTCGCCAGCTACCGCAAACAGCGGCTCAAACGGCTGGAAAAAGCCAAACCCAAGCTGGGCAACTACCCCGACTCGATTGCCACCACCTGGGCCTTGAACCTGAAAGAAGTGCAGAAGACCGCCCCCGCCGCTGCCGCCCTGTTGAACTACTGCGCCTTTCTGCATCCCGACGCGATTCCTTTTGCCCTGTTCACCCAGGGAGCGGCAGAGCTGGGGGAACCCCTGGCCACGGCCCTGGCCGATGCTGCAGACGACCCACTGGAACTCTACGACCTGCTGAACCCGCTGGGCAGCTATTCGCTGATACGGGTGGAGCCGGAGAGCCAGAGCTTGAGCCTGCATCGCCTAGTGCAGGAGGTGATACGGGCGGAACTAGGGGATGAGGGCTGCCAGAACTGGGCAGAACCGCTGTTTAAGACAATCGCGCAGCTAACTCCAGAGAAAGGCAAAGACATTGAATACCAAGACTGGCCCGCCCTAGCCTCACTGGTGAACCACGTACAGGAACTGGCTAGCCATTGCCAGCAGCGCGATATTGCCTCTACCGATGCAGCCGATGTTTTTCACGCCATGGGTGCTTATCTACTAGAAAGGGGGCAGTACCCTCTGGCTGAACCCCTCTTGCAAAAGGCGCTGGACCTACGTCGAAATCTTCTGGGGGATGAACACGAAGATATTGCCGCCAGCCTAGATCGAGCGGCCAGAACCCACGAACTGCAAGGTTGCTATGGGGAGGCCGAACCCCTCTACCAAGACGCCCTGGCGATGAAAAAACGGCTCTTGGGTGACGAGCATCCCGATGTCGCCACTAGCCTCAATAATCTGGCCTTGCTCTACAAAGATCAAGGCCGCTATGGGGAGGCCGAACCCCTCTACCAAGACGCCCTGGCGATGAAAAAACGGCTCTTGGGTGACGAGCATCCCGATGTCGCCCTTAGCCTCAATAATCTGGCGATGCTTTACCACAATCAAGGCCGCTACGCGGAGGCCGAACCCCTCCACCAAGACGCCCTGGCGATAAGAAAACGGCTCTTGGGCGACGAGCATCCCGATGTTGCCCAAAGCCTCAATAATCTGGCGGCGCTCTACGACGATCAAGGCCGCTATGGGGAGGCCGAACCCCTCTACCAAGACGCCCTGGCGATGAGAAAACGGCTCTTGGGTGACGAGCATCCCGATGTCGCCACTAGCCTCAATAATCTGGCGACGCTTTACCACAGTCAAGGCCGCTATGGGGAGGCCGAACCCCTCTACCAAAAGGCCTTGGCGATGGGAAAACGGCTCTTGGGTGACGAGCATCCCGATGTTGCCCAAAGCCTCAATAATCTGGCGATGCTTTACTACAATCAAGGCCGCTATGGGGAGGCCGAACCCCTCTACCAAAAGGCCTTGGCGATGGGAAAACGGCTCTTGAGTGACGAGCATCCCGATGTTGCCCAAAGCCTCAATAATCTGGCGATGCTTTACCACAATCAAGGCCGCTATGGGGAGGCCGAACCCCTCTACCAAAAGGCCTTGGCGATGAGAAAACGGCTCTTGAGTGACGAGCATCCCGATGTCGCCACTAGCCTCAATAATCTGGCGGCGCTCTACGACGATCAAGGCCGCTATGGGGAGGCCGAACCCCTCTACCCAAGACGCCCTGGCGATGAGAAAACGGCTCTTGGGTGACGAGCATCCCGATGTCGCCACTAGCCTCAATAATCTGGCGACGCTTTACCACAGTCAAGGCCGCTATGGGGAGGCCGAACCCCTCTATCAAGAGGCTCTGGCGTTGCAGAAACGCTTGTTGGGCGACGAGCATCCTCATGTAGCCAACAGCCTCAACAATCTGGGGACACTTTATCGTGACCAGGGGCGTTACGGCGAAGCAGAGCCATACTTAATTGATGCTTTGAGTATTTGGCGTCAATCACTGGGAAATGAGCATCATCTTACAGGCCGAGTCACTGAGAACTTAGGCATTCTCTACGCCGCCCAGGGCCGTACGGAAGAAGCCCGATCGCTTTACCAGCAAGCCCTCGCCATTCTCGAACCCAAGCTGGGGGCCGAGCATCCCTGGACGATGCGCTGCCGCGAAAACCTGGCAAAGTTGGATGGTGGGTAATAGGGAATCAGGATTTGGGCCAATCTTAAGGGAGCTGTCCTCTCGCCAAGCGTCCCTTACATCCAGGGTTCAAAGGCCTCTGTGTCGTGAGATTCAACAAATTCTCGATACGCCTCCACCGAGCTAACCTGCTTCAGCACGCACTCCATCTGCGGCAGCGTGCCCTGGCGCAAATTCACGTAGTCGCAATAGCTCGAAAACTCCCACTCCTCTGGGCGCTTCACCAAACCAGCCTTCACCGGGTTCAAATGAATATAGCGAGTCAGTTGCAGCAGATAAGCATCGCTATCGACATGGATAGTATTGAATCTGCCCTGAAACAGCGCCCCACATCGTTTGTAACGACGGTTCATGGCATTGGTGTAAGACATCGTAAACCGTTGCATCGCCTTCGATAACGTATCTTCGCGCAGGTGAACCAGCACATGGTAGTGGTTTGGCATGAGACAATAGGCCACCACATGGGCCGTTTCTTCTGCCACGAAGTAGCGGAACTGCTTAAGAAAGTAGAGGTAATTTTCACGCTCAAAGAAAATGGCTTGGCGATTGTTACCTCGGTTATAGAGATGGTAGTACTCCCCTGACACCAGGTTGCGCTGAGGTCGAGGCATGGCTCACGTTTTGAATGTCATGGCTAGAGTTCCCCACATCAGGGGTCAGGTGCCTCGGGGTCAGGTGCCTTTAACTCAGGGGTCAGGTGCCTTTTAAGTCACGACAGTTATCTATCGCAGCATCAAAGGCACCTGACCCCTTGGCGTTAACCTAATTGCCGATCGCGCCTCAGCAGACTAAACACCTCCCCTTGCTCTGGGGTAATCAAAATCCCCGATCGCGGCACTGTCACCAACTGGCTCCAGGTTGCCTGGTCGGCATAGCGCAGTACATGCAGCAAGTTAATGGTGGCACGCACCCCCTCAGGCGAGCCAATCACCAGATGGCGCAGGCGATCGCGCCCCGGCTGCGCCTCTGGGTTAGCCAGCAGCAGCGGACTGGTCGCCGCCCGGTTCTGGGCCGACGACACCAAATATGGCAAACACAACATAGTTCAGGGATTCCTTTTAACGATGGGTAAGGAATCCCAAAAACTTGGCCGCCCTAAACTGGTGCAGTTCAGGACGGCCTGGGCAATAATAGCCCTAGCCTCCGAGACAGCTCTACCTGTTGAAGGGGTTAGCCGCTGGTTGGTGTCCCCACACCTTCCAGTGGCGTTTGACCAAATTTTTGGGAAGCACAGCTGCACGCACACAGCCTTAGCTCAGTAACTTACTCCATTCAGACCCCTAAATCAAGTCAAAATTGCTACAGAGTTTGGAAGCTAGGGCCACTATGGGAATGGCTGTATTCCTCCGTAACGCCTTTAATATGCCGTTGTGCAGCACTCCATTCAGCCATCGCACCTTTGGTACAGCGACGCGATACCAACTGCCGACTCCGGCAGGGGGGTGAGCTAGACTAAAAAGCACCTAACAATCACTCTGGCTCTGCTATGGCATTGTCCTTGCCCCCTGAATTACAACAGTTTGCAGAACGCCAAATTGCCAGCGGTCGATACACTTCCCTAGACGAGGTGCTGCTGGCCGGCCTACAGGCTTTAGTCGAACGCGAGCAACTGTACCAGGGGCGGTTTGAGGAACTGCGCCACGACATTTTGCTAGGTGCAGCCCAGGCTGAGCAAGGCCTGCTCTTAAATACGTCTGAAGAAATTAGCGCTATCCGCCAGCGATTGCGCCAGCGACATGACGAACCCCTCTCTACCCATCGCGCCGATATTCTCGCCGCCCTGGAGCGCCTGATCGACGTGATCGCCCAGCTGCGCCACCCCGAAACCGGCTGCCCGTGGGATTTGGCCCAAACCCCCACCAGCCTGATTCCTTACGTCATTGAAGAAGCCTACGAGGTGGTGGATGCCATTCAGGGGGGGGATCAGGAGGCGATCGCGGAAGAACTGGGCGACCTGCTGCTGCAAGTGGTGCTGCAGGCGCAGGTGGCCAGCGACAGCGGCGACTTTGACCTAGGTACTGTGGCCACCGGCATTGCCGACAAAATGGTGCGCCGCCATCCCCATGTTTTTGCCGATACCAGCGCGACCACCCCCGCCGAAGTCAACCAAAACTGGGACCGCATCAAAGCCGAAGAAAAAGGCATTGCCCACGAGCCCAATAAGCTCACCCCCAAGCTGACCAAATACAGCCGCACCCTGCCGCCGCTGATGGCCGCCAGCAAAATCTCCGTCAAAGCTGCCAAGGCCGGGTTCGAGTGGGACAACATCGCCAGCGTATGGGACAAGTTTCACGAAGAGCTGGACGAGTTTCGGGCGGCCCTGGCAAATGAGCCCAAAGAAAATCAGCAGGCGGAGCTGGGCGACTTACTGTTTACTCTAGTAAACCTGGCCCGCTGGTACGACCTCGACCCCTCCGAGGCATTGCAAAGCACCAACCGCCGCTTCATTCAGCGCTTTGCGCTGGTGGAGGGGGTAGCCGAGAAGCCCCTGGATGAGTATTCGATTGAGGAATTAGAGGCACTGTGGCAGCGAGCCAAGGCGCAGCTAGCAGAGTCTTGAGGCCAGTACTCGAAGGCTGGAATATGCCGACTCTTCCAGCTCGCCTGGCTCCCTAGCTCCCCTGCTCCCTCGCAATTGGCCATAGTCGCCACCCCTATGCCGCAGTCTACTAGCTAGATCTAGGGGTGGACGATGCCCTGGGCCTGAACGACTTCGGCGCAAGGGGCTTGCTTTAGTATTTGGGGCTGGCGGTTTGGCTCCCGCCACTTTTGTTGATGCAGCCAGGCCGATCGATATGTCGGCAGACTTTGGCGTACAGCGATTTGCGGGTGCCCGGCGGCCCCACAGAAAACAGGACGCGATCGCCCCCCACGCAGCCCACCAAAATTTTGACATTGCACAAGGGGCAAGTTTGCGGAGGATCTGCCATCGCCATCAACCGTAGACAACTGGGGAAGGGCGCAGCCTTCTATTTTCAGCATCCTATTCTGCGGATTGGCCCGCAAGGCTTTGCAACTAAACGATAACTGGTCGGGTTTAGCTGCTCGATCGCCAGTTCTGCACCAGCGATCGCAGGTCGTCTGGCAGCCAGACGTCGTACTGGGGGTAGATTGGCAGCCGGGGCCGCAGCTGCCAGCCCGCCGGGGCGATCGCCGCCGCCAGCGACTCCGGCGTGGGGTGGTCGTAGTCGGGGTTGACCTCATCCACCGGGCTAATGCCGCCCAGGTCCGTGGCACCCGCTGCCAGGCAGGCCAGCAGCCCGCTCTGGCTCACCAGGTTGGGGGGAATCTGAATCGTCACCCCTGCTGGCAGCGCGGCCTTTGCCAGCGTCACCGCCCGGATCAGGGCCGCTTCGCTCAGCGCCATCCCCGACTGAAGCTGGCGCTGCCCCGGTCTGTGGGGTTGCAAGATGACTTCTTGAATGTGGCCATAGCGATCGTGGATGGCGGCGATCGCCCCCAGCGCATCGACCCAGTCGCTCTCGGTTTCGCCCAGGCCCAGCAGCAGCCCGGTGGTAAACGGAATGCCCAGTTCCCCCGCCTGAATGAGCTGGCTCAGGCGCAGCTCAGGGCGCTTGCTGGGGGCGTGGCGGTGGACGGTATCGAGCAGTTTGGGCGTCACCTGCTCCACCATTAGCCCCATGGAGACATTCACCTGGGCGAGCTGGGCCATTTCGCCCTGGCTTAGGGGACCGGCGTTGGTGTGGGGCAGCAGCCCGGCCCCCAGGGCCAGCTCGCAAATGCGGTAAATGTGGTGCAGCCAGTCGGTGCGGCGGGGGCTGCCGGGGGCCACCTCACCGCTGAGCACCAAAATTTCACACACGCCCCGGCGGCGCAGAAGCGGCAGCAGCTGGGCTACGCTGTCCAGGCTGAGCCAGGGCGACTGACCCGGTTCAGCTCGAAAATTGCAGTAGGTGCAGCGGTTGAAGCATTCGTAGGTGGGCACCAGGGTATGGGCGCGGCTGTAGGTTGCTACCCGTTGGTGAGACCTGCCCACTGCCGCAGGGCGATCGCTGCCCTGCCCTACGCCGATAGGCTGCTCCGTACCCATGCCACCGCACCCGTGCCAATCTCTAACGTTGCCAGTTTAGGCGATCGGTGAGGTTATCACTTCCACCGGAAACCCGGCGGCCTTCCAGGCGGCTACCCCGCCGCGCACGATGGCCACGCGGGAGAACCCCGTCGCCCGCAGCTGCTCGGCCACCGCAGTGGCCTCATCGTCAGTGTTGCTATAGATATAGAGATCGCGGGTGACCTCAAAGCAGTTTGATGCCGTGGCCATTAGCGTGTCTACCGGCATGGAAATAGCGCCAGTGATGTGGCTCTGGTTGAAGTCGGCGCGATCGCGCACATCAATAATCGTCAGGGCTGGTTCGCCCCAGTCGAGGCGCTCCTTGAGGTCGTAGACGCGCGACTCAGGCCGCAGGGGCGAAGGCTTGGGCAGTAAGCCAAAAATGCGATTCATGGTGAGGAGGATCCTAGGGAAGGCATGCTCCTGCAATGTAACAAACCTTAATGGGTCTCGCAAACTTTTGTGGCGAAACGTAGACAAAGCCATCCCTTGATTTGCTCAAATTGATTGAACAAATTCAATTGATTGCCCTGAGAGAAGCCTGGCGCTCTGGGGCGGAAGTTTGAGTACTTTGCCTGAGAGCTAGGGGGCGGGGGATGCCAGAACGGTGGGTATATTTCAGCTTTCGGATGTTAGGTGGGCTTTTCAGGGCCTCCGGGCGCTGGCTAACCCTTATCCAACGCACAGCCTGGAGGATGCCAAGACTGCCCTCGATCCTTTGTACTGGTCCAGGCTTCTCGCAGTAGCATTAAAGGAGTAGCCTTCGGAGATCTGTTCCCATCACCGCTGCCCGCCCGCCTAGCTCATTCCCCGGCCAATCTATTCAACCGCTGCCGGGGGAGGTCATTCACAGCATTGCTGCCGGAGAGGTGATTGATTCTCTGGCCGCAGCGGTGCGCGAGCTAGTCGAAAACGCCCTCGATGCCCAGGCCACCCACATTACCATTGACCTCTGGCCGGAGCAGGGGCGGGTGCAGGTGGCCGACAACGGCACAGCCATGGCTTTGGAAGATCTGCACCGGGCGGCCATACCCCACAGCACCAGCAAAATTCGCACCCAGGCCGACCTGTGGCAGGTGCACAGTCTGGGGTTTCGGGGCGAAGCCCTGCACAGCCTGGCCCAGGCCGCCCAGCTTGAGATTTGCAGCCGCCCCCCCGGCGATGAGTCGGGCTGGCGGGTCGCCTACTTGCCCCAGGGAGAACCACTGACAACCTATCCGGTGGCCATGGCCACCGGCAGCGTCGTTACCCTGGCAAACCTGTTTGGCCGCTGGCCCGCTCGCCGCCAGCGGCTGCCCGCCATCCCCCGCCAGCTTGCCCAGGTGCAGCGGGTGATTCACCACTGCGCCCTGGCCCACCCTGCGGTGACCTGGGCCGCCCAGCTCAACGATCGCCCCTGGCTGGCCCTTACCCCTGGCTCCAGCGCTCGGGGCCTGGTGCCCCAGATCGTGCGATCGGTGGCTGAGGCCGACTTACACGAGGGCTGGCGGCCTGCTCCTGGGGCCGACGCGATCGGCATGGATACCGGCATTTATGGCTTAGTCGGCCTGCCCGATCGCTGCCACCGCCCCCGACCCGACTGGGTCAAAGTTGCGGTCAACGGGCGAATTGTAACGGTCCCCGAACTAGAGCAGGGCATTCTGAATGCCTTTCGCCATACCCTGCCCCGCCACCGCTATCCCCTGGCGTTTGTGCATCTCACCGTTGCCCCCAGCGACATCGACTGGAACCGCCGCCCCGACAAATCGTCCCTCTACCTTCACCGCCTCGAAGATTGGGCGACACTCTGCCAAGGTCATATTGAGGCTCTGCTCGGACGGCACGCTGCCGATCTGCCCGATGCCGGTCAGCAGCAGCGCATCACCCAGCTGCTTAAAGCAGCGGAACCGAGTAGCGCCTATGGCGTGGCCGAGTTGTCGGATGCGTTGCCCTATCGCGATCGCCCGGGGAGTTTGCGGGCGATCGCGCAAGTCCACAACCGTTATATTTTGGCCGAACAGACCGACGGGCTTTGCCTGATCGAACAGCACATTGCCCACGAGCGCGTCCTCTACGAGCGTCTGCAAGCTCGGTGGCAGCTGGTGCCGTTAACTACGCCAGTCGTGCTAGAGGGGCTGAGGGAGAAACAGCTAGAGCAGCTTCAGCGACTAGGGCTGGTTCCCGAAGAGTTTGGGCCAAATCGCTGGGCTATTCGGGAAGCCCCGGAGCCATTGTGCGATCGCGACGACCTGCCCGACGCGCTGCTTGAACTCAGCCTCGGCGGCAACCTGGATACGGCTCAGGTGGCGATCGCCTGCCGCACCGCCATCCGCAACGGCACCCCCCTGGATGTGGCCACCATGCAAACGCTGCTGGACGACTGGCAGCGCACCCGCAACCCCCGCACCTGCC
Source organism: Nodosilinea nodulosa PCC 7104 (assembly GCF_000309385.1). Classification (GTDB taxonomy): domain Bacteria; phylum Cyanobacteriota; class Cyanobacteriia; order Phormidesmidales; family Phormidesmidaceae; genus Nodosilinea; species Nodosilinea nodulosa. Next base: position 4,675,959 of record NZ_JH976537.1, on the reverse strand, counting down.
CCCACGGCAGGCCGATCTGCCTGACGCTGAGTGAAACCAGCCTGGCCCGCTTCTTTCGGCGCAGCTGGGTGGTGGGCAAAAGCCACGGGATTTAATCACCCCTCACCTACGCCGCAAAGTTGGCCGGGTCTTGGTCGCGGCGGTGGCGAGTGGGCAGCGGATCGGGCTGGGCATCCCCCGCCAGGGCAGCGGTGGCCTCCAGGGCTTCGCGCAGGCGCTTGGCGGCGTAGATCGACATATCGCGGGGCACATTGATGCGATCGCGCAGGTAGCGGAGGGCGCGATCGCTCCCCGCCGGAGGGTTGCAGACATCCCCCGTGATCAAATGGGTCAGCGCACAGCGCAGGGCCGGATCAATTACCTCGCGATCGGCCGGATTCACCTTCATAATATTTTCTCGGTGCTTTAGCGTACGGGCCAGCGCCTCAGCCCAAGAGGTTTCCGGTTCGGGGTAGGCCACATCGGGCAGGCCAAACCAGGGGCCGAGGTCTACCTGGGCCTGGTTGCGACGGGTTTGGGGCAAATCATTCTCGTAGCAGCCGCCCATCTGCGGCGGCAGGTCATGCACGTGGGTATGAAAATCGCTCTGGGTGCCGCGATAGGTGGGGCGACTCTCTAAGCCATCAAACCAGTCGCCCAGGCGAGGGTTCTCCTCCCGCAGGGAATAGCCCTTGTAGTAGTAGAGGCTGGCGTTCATCCTCTCCACATAGGGCACAAACACCACATCGGCGGTGCTAAACTCCGGCAAAAAGAAGGGGCCGGGGGTGCTGGCCAACGCCTGCTCAACCCGCTGCACTACCCCCACAAACTGCTCGCCCGCCCGCTGGTCGGCGGCAGCTGAACGGACCGGCTGACACAGCCACATACACCAGGCCCGAAACAACAGCCGCTCCAGCTGGCGCAGGGGCACCACCTGCGGGTCTTTCATGCCCCAAACCAGTGGACCAAAAGCGCTTTCTAGCGCCAGCAGAATGTCGTCGCTTTCGGTGATCATCTGCCCATCTAGCTCTAGGGCGGGCAGCATTCCCGAAGGAACCTTGCGCTTGTACCAAGACTCTTTGTCGCCGTAGCAAAACATCGTGACCTTTTTGATCCGGTAGGGCACCTGCTTTTCTTCCAGCCACAGCCAGACTTTTTGGCAGTAGGGGCACCAGGCGTGGTTGTCGCGGTAAAGGGTCACGCGCACCGCCGACTCGGGCTGGCCAAACAGGCGCAGCTGAGCCTGGGCATTGGTGGGGCCATTGGCGTAGTCAACGGAGAAATCGGCCATGTCTTCCAGGGCCGACCAGCTCAGAGGGGCAGAGGTCATACAAACGCAAGTGCTAGTAGGTCTTCGGTTTGATTTTGACAGACATCGCTCCATCCCTACTCATCTACCCGCCAACTCATCCACCCATCCACGGTCAGAGATGGCCCAGGTAGGGTTAAGCCTTGTTGTTTTCAATCGCCCAGCGGGCCAGTTCGGTGCGGTTGTTGAGGCCGGTTTTGCCCAGCATGTTGCTGACGTGGCTCTCAATGGTGCGCTGGCTGACCTGAAGCTCGTTGGCAATCTCGCGGTTGGCCATGCCCCGCGCCACAAACTGCACTACCCGCAGCTCGGTGGGGGTCAGCTCGACATCGAAGGGCACCTGAATCATTGGGCTGCCGCCGCCTTTGATTTGCTGCTTGATCAGCCGCGATGCCTGTTTTAGCGAAGACTCTACCTGGGCCACCAGTTCCTCTGGTTCAAAGGGCTTGACCATGTAGACATCGGCACCGGTATTGAGCCCTTTCACCCGATCCTGGCTTTGTCCCTTAGCCGATAAAAACAGAATGGGAATCCACTCGGTCGAAGGATTTTCCCGAACGTGGCGCACAAAGGCGTGGCCGTCCATCTCCGGCATCATCACATCACAGATAATCATGTCTGGGATGGTGTCTTCCAGCATGTCCAGCGCTTCGCGACCGTTGCCCGCTGTGTTGACTTCGTAGCCACGAAACTCCAAATAATCCTTGACCAATAAAATCAAGTTGGGGTCGTCGTCAATTAACAGAAGCTGCTTCTGGTCGCCGGGAGTAGAATCCTTCATGCTCTGACAATCACCGCGATTAGCCTATCGTTGAAATCAAATCTATGCCCCTGGGGCACAGTATGCCCGTTCGCCATCTGTGTATTCACACCGATGACGAAGCACTGACCATTTTGAGCCATACCTTTTAAATCTTTGGCCGATAAAGGCTCTGCCCATACTGCTGATGATACTTCAACAAACTAATATCAGCGTGCGTTGGCCTAAGACCGGCCCCAGGCGATCGCGCTCTGGCGGCCAAATTTAGCGTCAAACCGCTGCAAGCATTTCAGCCTCGACCAAAGAACGGTTGTCCCCAAAACCCAGGACAACCGTTTGGAAGGGGTGCTCAGCGACCCCTAAAGGTGCAATTCCTGCCTTTAGGAGCCTTTTCTCAGCGTTCCAGGAAAGGCTTCCAAAGACAGTGTTTTAGCGAACTACATCGGTAGCAGAACTGAGTCGATCACGTGGATAACGCCGTTGCTAGCTTCGATATCGCTAGCCACCACGTTGGCGTCGTTTACCTTAACCGACCCATCGTCGACCATTATCGTGATGGGAGCACCCGTGACGCTATCTACTTCTCCAGACTTCAGATCGGTAGAGAGCATTTCCCCATCTACGACGTGGTAGGACAAAAGCTGAGCCAGCTGATCGCGGTTTTCGGGTTGCATCAGAGCATCCAGGGTACCTTCGGGCAGGGCTTCAAAGGCTTCGTCGGTCGGCGCAAACACGGTGATTGAGAGATCGTCGTTGTTCAGAGCGTCGGTAAGACCAGCGGCTTCGATCGCAGCGGTTAAGATCTTGAGGTTGTCGTTGCCAGCGGCGATCTCGGCGATCGATTGCTCACTGGTGTCCGTAGCCTGATCGGTGGCCTCGGGCTGCTCCATAGCATCGGCAGCCTCGGGCTGCTCCATAGCGCCAGGGGCATCAGTGTCAGAGGCCTCGGGCTGCTCCATGGCATCGGGAGCCTCGGGCTGAGACATTGACTGGGCCATCGGTTGAGTGTCGGAGATGGCCTGTTGGGGAAACGCGGCGATCGCTACAGGGGCGGCACCAAATAGCAGCAGACCCAGCGCCATGCGAATTGTGTTCGGAGTCATTTTAAGTTACGTCCTAACAGGGTTTAGAAACTAACTGGCAAAGCAAATTTACATTGCTTTACCAGACCTGAAGAGTTGTAACACGGTAGAAAAGGGCGACTATCTATCTAACGATAGAACTCATTCGTTCCCCAAATTGCCAAAAAATGCCTTTCGGCGTCACAGGTTTTGGCGAGCTATGGCTGTGGCTAGTCTGGTTAAGACATGTTTCTTATGAACGTTCAAACGTTTGAACGTTCATAGGGTTTCTGGATGTCCTAACCAACGTGACTGTTGCTATAACTCTCTGCTCTAAGCTCTTGGGCAGCCATCAGACAGCCTGATCTTCTCGCCACAGCCAGCGCTGCGAAGACAGAAAAAATGGAGAAAAAAGTTAGTGATTCGCCTCGAAAAAAGATTCTCCACAACACCCGGTCGAGACGACTCACAGCGCAGCGCAGCCTGCTGCGCAAAACGCCTGGAGGATAAATGCCCTGAATCTAGTTGACTGTGGCATCAATGGCGGCATCAATGTGGTGACTGTTGCCAACGGCAAGGGAGCAGGGGAAATAGGGAGCCATGCAATCTGGAATAGTCGGTATATTTCAGCCTTCCAGCTCTAGCCAGCGTTTCGGTCAAAGCGCCCAATTTTCTAGATTCCGTTCAGTAGCTCACTATTCGTTGCGCTGGCTATCTTTCTGCTCGCGCCCAGGGACGGCTTCCATCGTGGCCAGCACCGCCTGCTGGGCGGCCAAAATATCGCGCTCTTCACCCCCCAGGTAGAGTCGCCCAAAACTGCCCACCGAGCTAATCTGCAAAATATTGATCAGGGCGGCTTTTTCGGCTTCGTTGGCCGCCAGGGAGGCGTAGGCAGCGGGTTCTACCTCAAACACGTAGAGGGTTTGACCTGCCACAATCATGTTGCCCCGACGGGTGCGATTGATCAGCTGCACATGGTGCGGATCGAGGTTGCGAATCACCTGGCTGGAAATAATCCGGGGCTTGAGCCGTTCGCGATAGGAAGACAGCCCCAAAGCCTGGAGCATGGCGCCGCCTGCGGCGTGGACCTCGCCCTGCTTGCTGGCGTGAATCTCGAGCAGGCCGTAGAGGCGTTCCACAATCAGCGTGCCGGGGCGCACCACGGCGGCCTTAAGCCCAATATCCAGAATGCGGTTGATCTCAATGCCGGGGGAGATTTCTATCCACAGGGAGGCATCGCCGGGCAATGGCAAAAACCCCAGCGATACGGTGCCCATATAGGCCGCATGCTGGGGTTGAAGATTGTCAATGTAAACATAGCTGCGAAGATCGACGCCCAAATCCCGGTATCCCACTTTCCTTCCTTGGTAGTATACCGGGCTGGGGCAACAACGTAGCGCGGCGGTCTGGCGCCAAAGGTGGGGTTCAACTGGCCCCGGGCTGTGGCAAGCCGCCCGTCAAAACTTAGAGCCAAACCCAACTGAAGTCGCGCCCATGGCATCGTAAACGGTTAACCCTAAGGGCAATTTCAGCTCTCCAGACTCATCTAAAAAATTGTCTAAAAAAGGAATTTGCAGCGAGTTGGCCTGGTTCCCTGAGTCAGCATTCTCCTGGGGTCCCACCTGCTGGCCTAGTTCATCGGCCAGGCGGTTAAGGCTTTCTTGACTGTGCCGTTCGACGCTTAGGGCATCGGCCATGGTTTGAGGAGTGGTTTCTAAATCTTGGGAGGCGGCCATAGCCGCTGTAGATGTGCCGCAGATCCCTAGGACCGCTGCCGCCGCAAGCCAGTATGAATAATGCATAGTTATGGGTGTGTGAGGGTAAACAAAGGTTGACGACCAGGAACTTAAACCCTTAGTCTTGACAGACCTCAGCCCTGACAGAAAGGCAACGAGTTTTCTTAGGTATAGCCCGTCGAGTTGAATTGTCAAAGCAAGCTTAATTTTGGGTTCATTAAGTTGCAGGTTCATTAAGTAACGTGTCTAAAGTAGCCTGCAACTAGGTATGTAGACATCGGTCTACCGGTGTAGGTTGCCCGATGTCTGCGTAAAATTACCGGGTTCAGGGCCTTCAAGTTTTGCCCAAGGTTAGGTATGGCCACGCCCACACGGAGGGGGTGAGCCAGTGAAGGCGGGTTTGCAAACGGCGATGGCGGGCAGGCCGCCTTTGGCTCTGACCTTGGGCCGTACGGGTTGGCCGTACCCTGCGGACTCTGACCAACTAAACAGGGGTGATTTCACCGGTCTCGGCGGCAAGGGTAATAGCAGCCATGAGGTCGACTAGATCAGCCGCCATAGGACCTGAGGAGATAGAGGAGGGCTGATTGGCGATCGCCTGGTGCAGAAAGTGGCGGCACATTTCATGGAGAGGCTCCGCCGGGGCGATCGCGATCGCCTCGGCCTGGGGACCCACGGGTACAAAGGGGAACACCTGGGGCTGAAACTCTCCCCGGTAGAGGGTTAGCAGCTTAGTTCCAGGGCTTTCGTCAAGCACTAGAGTGCCGCGATCGCCCACCAGCGATAGACGCCGCTGTTTGTCGGGGTTAGCCCAGCTGACGTGAACCATCACCTCCAGGGGAGAGGAACCGCCCTCGCTGGCCCCATTGGCATACATGAGTCGCAGCCAGCCCACATCTCTGAGTCCTGAGGGAAAGTTTTCCTGGGGCTGGGGCTGCAACCAGGCTTGCCCCCAGGCGGCCACGGCTATGGGCCTTGCGTTCAGCCAGTGGTTGAGGATCGAGATGTCGTGGATGGCCAAATCCCAAAAGACATCAGCATCAGGACGCACAGGCCCCAAGTTTGTGCGGGCCGCGTAGCCGTAGCGCAGGCTGCCCAGCCGCTGACACAGGTCTCGTCCGTGCTGCACTGCCGGATGGAACAGGTAGGTGTGGTCCACGATGAGCTGGCGCTGCTGGGTGGCTGCCAGCTGGCACAGGGCAGTGCTGGTGGCACCCTCCAGGGTGAGGGGCTTTTCGCTCAGCACGTGCAGGCCTGCCTCTAGGGCCGCCCGAATCATGGGGTAGTGGGTACTGGCGGGAGTGGCGATCACCACCGCCCCCAGGCCTGGGTGGGCCATGGCCTGAAGCCAGTCGTCGTAGCAGACAACGGTAGCGGCCAGGCCGTAGCGATCGCGCACCGCCGTCAACCGCTGGCGATCGAGATCTACGATGGCTACCACCCGCGCCTCGGGCAGGGCCAGGAAGTTGCGCAGCAGGTGGGTGCCCCAGCGGCCTAGACCAAAGATGGCGAGGTTAAGGGACTGCAGACAGGGGATCATGGTCAAGGGTTTGACGGAGGCGATCGTAGGCGGCGGCGGCGGCGGCTTGCTCGGCCTGTTTTTTGGTTGGACCGCAGCCGGTACCCCAACAGGTTTCCCGAAACCATACGGTCGATTGGTATCGCTGGGGGGCGCCGTCAACAGCGTGATGCTCGGCGGTATGGTACTGGGGCAGGGCTTTGCTGTGGGCCTGGGTGAGTTCTTGCAGGGCCGCCTTGTAGTTGTGGCGGGCGGGATCTTGTCGCACCGTGGCCGCTAGCTGCTTTAGTGGCGGATCCAGCCAGGGGCGCACCAGACTTAAATTGCGGGTTTCCAGGTAGAGCACCGCCACGACGGCTTCTAGGGCATCGGCCAGGTGGGTGGGCTGCACCGTCAGCCCTGGGCCAACCAGCAGGTAGGGGGCAAGGCCCAGATCCTGCGCCAGTTGCCCTAGACTGCGATCGCTGATCAACACCGAGCGCACCGCTGACAGTTCGCCCACCGAAGCCTCGGGCCAGATCTCCTGGAGGCACTCCGTAGCCGCCAGGCGCAAAACCGCATCTCCCAAGAGCTCCAGCTGCTCATAGTTATAGGCAGCATCTACCGAGCGGTGGGTCAGGGCCTGGTCGAACCGACTCCAGCTGAAGGATTGGGGGACGGGGAGACCCAGGATTTGCGCACAGCGCCGAAGCTGCCCCTGGCGGGGCGAAGAGAGATCAGCCACAGGGAAGTTGGGACGAAACGTGCGGGGGCAAAAGCAGCAGGCAAAAATTGGGGAAGGAGGTAGACATAAGCCGGGTTCTGTTCCCCCGCTAGCGGGGGGGCGGTTATCTATCTGGGACGCCTGTTACCAAACGCCTCTTGCGGTACTCAAACGCGGGGCCGGAAAAAGACCAACCTTGCCCCTTGACCTTGCACCCGACCGGGGTTTACCGAGCCAGCACCTCTCGATGCTGCTGGTGCGCTCTTACCGCACCCTTGCACCCTTACCTGTGTCCTGGGACTATTGCCCTGGGCCATCGGCGGTATGTTTCTGTGGCACTGTCCTCACGGTTGCCCGCACTGGGCGTTACCCAGCAGGTCTGGTCTTTCGGGAGCCCGGACTTTCCTCAGGCTGACGCCAGCCAGCCCGCAACCGCCTGCGCTACCTCCCTCTGATATCTAGTTTAGACCCCCCAGTCGAGAACGCTGCCCCTAAAACAGCAGCGGCGGGCGGCCTTTTTTCTCCACAACTGCTCTGACGTAGCCTTCCCATCGGCCAATCATCCCGTTCCATTCCCCTGTGCCAAAGTATTGCTCGACCTGCTGATCTAAGTCAAACTCGGGCATGTAGGTGCCGACAATGCCCTTCTCCAAAATGCCGTCGGCCATGACACCTTTCTCCCGCAGAATCAAAATTGGCAGCCCTAGCTGAAAAGCCATGGCTGGTTCAATGTGGGCCCATGGGGCAGTCAACCACTGACCATTTATGGATTGTTCACTCAGGGTGTCGATGTCGGTGCGCAGGCGAGCGGTGCCCTTTTCGACAAAAGTGCGGCGAAAAGCTACGGTTATCAGCCCGTTAGATTCAATCATCAGCCGACGGATGGCGGTTAAGGGGGCATCCATGTCATAGTCGGTCACTCCCACCGTGCGTGGTTCTAGGCCCCGGTTCTTGAGGTAGGTGCGAATCTGCCCGATGAATTGCTCCTGCCGCTGGAAGCAGGGAGTGGGAACACTGAGAAAGATGGAGATAGCCATGGTTCAGCTGCAAAACGTTTGGCGATCTGGGAATATGGCGCGATCGCAGTACCTCGACAATACACTGTTCTTCAGCCCACAATCTCGACGCTACAACGCCAAAAAGCCAAAGCCCCGGCGAATTTAAATCCGCCGGGGCTTTGGCTTTAGAGGGACTTGGGGCGATCGCCCCAGGCGGCCCCTAGAGAGCGGTCTGGTCGTCGATCAGGAGGTCGTCATCGTCAAGGCCAGCACCATTGCCCAACCCTGCTGAGTCGCCATTGCCCGCATTGCCGCGAGCACCACCCTCATCAATGGACATGCCGCCGATCATCTCATCGTCGTTGAGCATGCTGAGGTTGCCCTCCAGATCGTAGTTACGGGCGGTAAAGTCATCCAGCACCACATCCTGCAGCACCAGGTCATCATCTAAAATGGCCGACTCGTAGCCCGAGTCAAGCTCCGGAGCCGGAGCCTCTTCGTAGGCGTTATAGCCGGTACCCGCTGGGATCAAACGCCCGATGATGACATTCTCTTTCAGGCCGCGCAGCCAGTCAGATTTGCCCTCAATCGCCGCCTCGGTCAGCACTCGGGTCGTCTCCTGGAAGCTAGCCGCCGAGATGAAGCTGTCGGTGTTCAGCGAGGCCTTTGTGATGCCCAGCAGCACCGGGGTGTATTCCGCCGGAGCGCCACCGGTAATCGCCATCGCCTCATTTACCTGCTCAACCTGGTAAATTTCGACCAGTTCACCGGGCAGCATGGTGGTGTCACCACCGTCGTCAATGCGACACTTCGAGGACATCTGCCGCACGATCACCTCGGTGTGCTTGTCGGAGATATCAATACCCTGGGACTGATACACCGACTGCACTTCATTGACCAGGAACGACTGCACCTTTTGCAGTGCCCCCAGGGCGGCATCGTGGATGCCCATACCCTGGCTGAGGTTGTACTTGAAGAACACCTCCAGAATCTGGTGGGGGTTAGCCGGGCCATCGGTCAGGTGCTCAGCGGTGCTGACCCGCTGACCATCAGACACCAGCACGTTTTGCCCAGGGCTGATTGGGTACTCCGTGACAACACCATCGTCTTCGATGATTTTGACCTCTACGGTTTCGTCATCGCTGTAGACCACCTGAGCGTTGCCCGGACGTTCGGAGAGCACGCAGGCTTCCTTGGGCTTACGGGCTTCTAGCAGCTCTTCAATCCGGGGCAGACCCTGGATGATATCGCCGGTCTTGGCCCGCTCAAACACCAGCAGCACCAGGTTGTCACCCCGCTGTACCAGGTCGCCGTCTTCAATGTGCAAAACGGCCCCGGTAGATACTCGGTAGGGACGGGCCAGACGCAAGGACACCTGGCCGTTTTCAATGGCGGTTACTTCCCCAGACTCTTCGTGGGTTAGGCCAGGAGCCAGTTCAGTGTTGGCCACCACCAAATCGCCCACCTTCACGCTGGGATCTTTGCCCTGTAAATCCACCTTCATGCGATCGGCTTCTCGCACCACCAGCACCCGCCGGATGGCCTCTTGCCCGCCGCGAATACCACGGACTTCTCCAGACTCTTTACAGCGAATCTCTGTCCGGGCAACTACTGCCCCAGGCTCAATCTGCTGGCCGTCTTCCACCAGCAAGCGGGTCACGGTTCTACCCTGGGTTTGATCCGCCACCACGTCGCGGCGAATGACCTGGGTTTCGAGCACTACCATTTGCAGACGCATCAGGTCAGTGTCTTGGTCATCGGGCACCAGCTCAATGTCGGCGACCACGTGGGGCGACTCGTCTTCAATGTCGAGTACGAGCTGGGTGCGCAGCAGCTCAACGCCATCCACCGACTTCACCCGCTCCCCATCTTTAAAGGGAATACGCTGGATAGCGCGCAGTTTGATCGATCCGGCGGCATCGGCAGCGCTGTCCTGGCTGGGCACAGCAGGCTCGTTAGGCACCACGTATTCCTCTACAGGACGCAGCAGCAGTGCAGGACCGTCGGGGGTTTCGACGTACTCTACGTAGCGCAGAGCATCGGCCACCAGACCCGGCATGACTTCCTCACCGGCGTTCACCAGAGTGCCGTCACGGTCCATCACATCCTCAGGGGCATCCACCATGTGGATATCGCCGGGCTTAATTAAAATCTCCCGCAGGATGTCGTTCTTTTGAGTGACTTCGACCACGCCACTGTTCTGACAAAAGATGTCTTTGACAACCTCAGTGCCTGCTTCCAGGTACTGGCCGTCTTCCACCATTAGCAGAGAGATGTCTTTGTTGACCTCGTGGGCCTCCTCGGGGACCCAGAGCAGGGTACCGCCCTGCACCACTTCGTAGCCCTGCTTGCCCTTGCCCTTTTTAGCCACATCAACGCCAGAAAACTTGACGATGCCGCCGGTTTGAGTGTGGAAGCGATCGTCCTCCAGCTCAGCAATAACCTGGCCACTGGTAACCTTAGCCCCAGGCGTCGCGATTAGAGAGAACCGCTGGCCCTGGGCAGTCTCGATGAAGTAGTGCTCGCGACCCTGGCCCTGCTCCTTGCGCACCTGAGCCTGATCGAGCATCACCGAGGCGGTAATAATTTCGACCTCGCGGGTGCCCTTTTCATCGTCGGCTTCGGGCAGGCGTACCAGGCCGCCCCGCTCGGTGGTGAGCTTAGTTTCAGCCAGTGTGTCATCGGCGTTGACGTAGTCACCGTTGCGCACCACCGGCTCTGCGCTGGGGGGCAGGTTGTACACGTCGCCAGCCAGCACCCACAACAAGCCGCCCCGCTGAGCCAGGCGGGTGGTATTGCCCTGGCGGTCAGTTTTCTCTTCCTGAACAAGGCCGGCAAATTTTACTTCTCCGGCCAGGTCAGAGGTCACATCTTTAGTAGCCTTTTCTGTCACTTTGCGGGTGCGCCCGGCGGAGGGCAGTTCGGCTAGGAGCTGCTCTTTCTCCACCGTTTCACCGTTGTTGACAAACAAAATGGTGCCCTGGGGGAGGGATTCAGTTTTGTTTTTGCCGCTGCCTTCGATCACGATGTCAGCGTTGGCCTCCATCATCAGGGCCTCTTCACCGTAGCGGGTGCGGAAGGCCCGAGTCTTGAGGTTTTTGGGCAGTTTGACGGTGCCATCTTTGGTAGCCCGAATGCGGGGCGCCACTTCGCCGGTAAAGGTACCGCCGGTGTGGAAGGTCCGCATGGTCATCTGGGTGCCGGGTTCGCCGATAGACTGGGCGGCGATGATGCCCACTGCTTCGCCCAGGTCGACCATTTCCGAGTGAGCCAGACTCCAGCCGTAGCAGAGGCGGCAGACAGAGCGGGTGGCCTCACAGGTGAGGGGCGATCGCACTACTACCCCTTCCACACCGGCCTCAGCCAGCATTTCCGCCGTTTCTGGGGATACCGGATGATCTTTCTCCAGCAGCACCTCGCCGGTTTTGGGGTGCACAACATCCTCGGCAACGACCCGGCCCAGCAGGCGATTTTCCAGGGGAATTAGCACTCGCTCGCCGTCGGTCATGCTGCGCAGGGGAATACCGCGCTCGGTGCCGCAGTCGTGCTCGCGGATAATCACATCCTGGGAGACGTCGACCAGGCGGCGGGTCAGGTAGCCCGAGTCGGCGGTGCGCAGCGCCGTATCCACCAGGCCCTTGCGAGCACCGTAGGAAGAAATTACGTACTCGGTAACGGTCAACCCCTCGCGGAAGTTGGTCTTGATGGGTAGGTCAATAATTTCCCCCTGGGGGTTGGCCATCAGACCGCGCATACCCACCAGCTGCCTCACCTGGGAGATGTTTCCCCGGGCGCCGGAGAAGGCCATCATATAGACCGAGTTAAGCGGGTTGTTTTCCTTAAAGTTTTTGACTACCTGGTCCTTCAGCTCTTCACTGGTGTCGTTCCAGGTGTCGATCACCTTGGTCAGACGCTCTACTTCGGTGATTTCGCCGCGGGTATAGCGCTCTTCGGTAATGCGGATGTCCTCTTCGGCGGCGGCCAGCATGCCCTTCTTTTCCTGGGGCACCTGGAGATCTTCCACGCTAATGGAAACCCCGGCCCGAGTCGCATATTTAAAGCCCAGCTCCTTAATGCGGTCAGCCATCTGGGAGGTACGAGCGGTGCCGTGGTGGGTAAACGACCAGGCAATAAGCTTTTTGAGCTGCTTCTTGTCAATGATGCGGTTCCGAAAGATGTGAGAGGATTGAGGTGCCCCTTGCTCAGCCATAGGTCTTGCCCTTTGTAGTGGTGATGTTCGTGCTGTGGTGGTTGGTGTGGCCCCTAGCCTGCGATCGCGTCGAGCACGGCCTTGTTGTAGATAATGCGGCCGGGCGTGGTCTTGATGTACTGAGAGATCAAGTTACCTTCGCTGTCTAAACGCACGCGGCGATCGGGATAGATTTCAGTAATGGTGCCGTCTTCAGACTCCATACGTTCCGGCGCCACTGTCTTCGGCTGATCGGATTCGACTTCGCCATCAAACCGCAGCCATACCTTGGCGTGAAGCGCTACTATGCCCTGCTCAAAGGCCATAATGGCATCCTCCATGCCTGCAAAGTAGTGGCCCTCCCCCTTAGTGGCATCCGGATTTTCTGCCGTCAGGTAGTAGCAACCCAGCACCATATCCTGGGAAGGGGTGATGATTGGCTGTCCCGTCGCGGGCGACAGCACGTTGTTGGACGCCAGCATCAGCAAGCGGGCCTCCGACTGGGCCTCCAGCGAAAGGGGCACGTGGACCGCCATTTGGTCGCCGTCAAAGTCGGCGTTAAAGGCCGGACAAACCAGTGGATGCAGCTGAATGGCGCGGCCCTCCACCAAAATCGGCTCAAAGGCCTGAATGCCCAGTCGGTGCAGGGTGGGTGCTCGGTTCAGCATGACCGGGTGGCTTTCAATTACCTCCTCAAGCACGTCCCACACGCTGGGGTCATTGTGCTGAATCAGCTTCTTCGCTGCCTTGATGTTGTTGACCAAGCCCTGGCGAATCAGCCGATGGATAACAAAGGGCTGAAATAGCTCGATCGCCATCTCCCGAGGCAGTCCGCACTGGTGAATTTGCAGCTTGGGACCCACCACAATCACTGAACGGCCGGAGTAATCAACCCGCTTACCCAAAAGGTTTTGGCGGAAGCGCCCCTGCTTACCCTCAATGATGTCAGAGAGGGACTTGAGCGGGCGATTGTTGGCCCCCACCACGGTACGTCCCCGGCGACCGTTGTCGATCAGGGCATCAACGGCCTCCTGCAGCATCCGCTTTTCGTTGCGAACGATGATCTCTGGGGCCAGAATTTCCTGCAGGCGAGCCAGTCGGTTGTTGCGGTTGATCACCCGACGGTAGAGATCGTTGAGATCAGAGGTGGCAAAGCGACCACCGTCTAGCTGCACCATCGGTCGCAGGTCGGGCGGAATTACCGGGATCACGTCCAGCACCATCCACTCGGTCTTAGAACCCGTAGCGATAAAGTTGTCGATTACCCTCAGGCGCTTAATCAACTTGGCTCGCTTCTGGCCCTTAGAATTGGCGATATCTTCCCGCAGCTTCTCCGCCGTGGTTTCTAGCTCCAGATCCTCCAGCAGCCGCTGCAGCGCCTCAGCACCGATGCCGACTTCAACCCCAGAGAGCTCAGTCTCCTCATCGTAGAGCTGATCTTCAATCTCAATCCACTGGTCTTCAGTCAGCAGCTGCTTATAGCTGAGATTTTCGGCATTGCCCGGATCGAGCACCACGTAGGCGTTGAAGTAGACAATCTGCTCCACATCGCGCAGGGGCATGTCGAGCAAAATAGCGATATAGCTGGGAATACCCTTGAGGTACCACACGTGGGCCACCGGTGCCGCCAGCTTGATGTAGCCCATGCGATGGCGGCGCACCCGCGACTCGGTAACCTCAACGCCGCAGCGTTCGCACACAATACCCCGGTGGCGCACCCGCTTATACTTACCGCAGTGGCATTCCCAGTCCTTGGCGGGGCCAAAAATGCGCTCACAGAACAGTCCATCCATCTCGGGCTTGAGAGTCCGATAGTTGATGGTTTCGGGCTTGGTAACTTCGCCCACAACCTGCCCGTTGGGTAGGGTACGCTCTCCCCACTGGCGAATCCGCTCGGGGGAGGCAATTCCGATTTTGACGTAGTCAAACCGCTGTTCTAGCTTGGCCATGCTGAGTGTTTTCCTTGAAAGGGCGCTCGGTCTAGGTAAGGGGAATTAAGGCTGTCTCTGGGACGGTCTAGACACAGTCCCAAAGGCATAGATGGGGATGGGCTAATCTTCGACTTCCTCTAGTTCCTCATCCCGCGCAATCGACTCGTAGGTGGGACGAGAGGGGGTGCGGCGGCTGTTGACATCGGCCATTAGATCCACCTCGGTATCGCGGCTGGTGCCGTCTTCGCGGGTTTCAACCTTGTGCACCGCAATGTCTAAACAGAGAGACTGCAGCTCTCGCATCAACACCTTGAAGGACTCAGGGGTACCCGGCCGAGGAATTGACTTGCCCTTGACAATCGCATTGAGCGCTTCGTTGCGCCCCTGCATGTCATCAGATTTGACCGTAAGGAGTTCTTGGAGGGTGTAGGCTGCGCCAAAGGCTTCTAGAGCCCACACTTCCATTTCGCCAAACCGCTGGCCGCCCTGCTGAGCCTTACCGCCCAGGGGCTGCTGAGTCACCAGGGAGTAGGGGCCGGTGGAACGGGCGTGGATCTTGTCGTCAACCAGGTGCACCAGCTTCAGCATGTAGGCTCTGCCCACGGTAATGGCCTTGTCAAAGGTCTCACCTGTGCGACCGTCCCGCAGAACAATCTTGCCGGGGTCGTCGGGGTTGAAGATCCAGTCTTTACCCGTGGTTTCTCGAGCCTCCATCAGCTTGCCATGGGTAGAGTTGCGGGAGGCCTCTTCCCCGTACATCTCGTCGAAGGGAATCACCTTAAAGCGAGCGTCGAGGTTTTCAGCCGCCCACCCCAGCAGGCACTCAAACACCTGCCCCACATTCATCCGGGAGGGCACCCCCAGGGGGTTAAGGGCAATGTCAATCGGCGTACCGTCGGGCAGATAGGGCATATCTTCGATGGGCAAAATGCGGGAAATAATCCCCTTGTTGCCGTGGCGACCGGCCATTTTGTCGCCCACCTGGATCTTGCGCTTTTGGGCCACGTAGACCCGCACGACCATGTTGGCACCGGGGGGTAGCTCGTCTCCCTGCTCCCGGGTAAACACCCGTACGTCGACTACACGACCCTTCTCACCGTTGGGCACCCGCAGCGAGTTATCCCGCACATCCCGTGCTTTTTCGCCGAAGATAGCCCGCAGCAGCTTCTCTTCCGGGGGCTGGTCTGACTCACCTTTGGGGGTGACTTTACCGACCAGAATATCCCCCGACTCGACCCAGGCACCGATGCGGATAATGCCGGTTTCATCGAGCTGGCGCAAAGAATCTTCCCCGACGTTGGGGATTTCCCGCGTAATTTCCTCGGGGCCAAGCTTGGTCTGCCGCGCCTCGATCTCAAACTTCTCCACGTGGATGGAGGTATAGACGTCGTCGTACACCAGGCGCTCGCTGAGCAGAATGGCGTCCTCGTAGTTGTAGCCCTCCCAGGGCATGTAGGCCACCAGCACGTTTTGCCCCAGGGCTAGTTCACCGCCTTCGGTAGCCGAGCCGTCGGCCAGTACCTGGCCTGATCGCACCTGTTCTCCTGGGAACACGATGGGGCGCTGGTTCAGGCAGGTGTCCTGGTTAGAGCGCTGGTACTTTTGCAGCTCGTACTCGTGGACGTTGCCTTCGGGATCGCGCACCTTAATGAGGTCAGCATCGAGGTATACAATCTCCCCATCGGTGCGGCTAATAATGACCATGCCGGAGTCGCGGGCGGCCTGGGCCTCAAGGCCCGTTCCCACCAGGGGGCGCTCGGGCTGTAGCAGAGGCACCGCCTGACGCTGCATGTTGGAGCCCATTAGGGCACGGTTGGCGTCATCGTGCTCCAGGAAGGGAATCAGCGATGTGGCCACAGAGATAATCTGCACCGGCGACACCGCCACATAGTCCACCTCGGTAGAGTCGGTGGTGGTGAAGTCCTGGCGGTAGCGCACCGGAATGGTGTCGCCGAGAATGTAGCCCTCCTCGTCGGTGGCAATATCCCCAGGAGCGACCCGCAGGTCGTCCTCTTCGTCAGCGGTCATGTAGATGGGCTCGACATCCTTGAAGACGCGCCCACCTTCGGCCCGAAAGAAGGGGGTCTCGATAAAGCCAAACTCATTCACCCGCGCGTGGGTCGCTAGAGAGCCAATCAGACCTGCGTTGGGACCCTCCGGCGTTTCGATCGGGCAAATGCGCCCGTAGTGGGAAGGGTGAATGTCGCGCACGGCAAAGCCTGCCCGCTCCCGAGTCAGGCCACCAGGGCCGAGGGCGCTGATGCGTCGCTTGTGGGTCAATTCCGCCAGAGGATTGGTCTGATCCATAAACTGGGACAGCTGGCTGGAGCCAAAGAACTCCTTGATAGCCGCCACCAGGGGCTTAGGGTTGACCAGCGACGCCGGGGTGAGCGAATCGGAGTCGGAAACGGTCATGCGCTCGCGAATAATCCGCTCCAGGCGGTTGAGGCCCACCCGCACCTGGTTTTGCAGCAGCTCACCCACGGAGCGCACCCGGCGATTGCCCAGGTGGTCGATGTCATCGATGGAGCCGATGTCGAATTCCAGGTTGATCAGGTAATCGATCGCCGACAGAATATCGGTGGGGGTGAGCACCCGAGTGGCATCGGGCACGTTGAGGCGCAGTTTGCGGTTGAGCTTGTAGCGGCCTACCCGACCCAGGTCGTAGCGCTTGGGATCGGAGAATCGCGAGTGCAGCAGCTGTTCCCCGCCAGCGACGGTGGGGGGTTCGCCGGGGCGCAGCTTGCGGTAAAGCTCCAGCAGAGCCTCTTCTTCGCTAAACTGGCCCTCTTTTTCGATGGTTTTTTGGAAGTAGTCGGGGTGGCGCAGAGAGTCGAAGATCTCGTTGTCGGTGAGGCCCAGCGCCTTCAGCAGTACCTGAGCCGAAAGCTTGCGCGTCTTGTCGATGCGTACCCAGACTAAGTCGTTTTTGTCGGTCTCAAACTTAAGCCAGGCTCCTCGGTTGGGGATCAAGTTGGCGTTGTAGGTGCGACGCCCGTTTTTGTCGGTTTCGGCTTTGTAGTAGACCCCAGGGCTGCGGACGATCTGGTTGACGATGACCCGCTCTGCCCCGTTAATGATAAAGGTGCCGCGATCGGTCATCAGAGGCAGATCGCCAATGAAAACTTCCTGCTCTTTAATTTCACCGGTTTCTTTGTTGATTAGCCGGGTGGGTACATACATCTGCACGGCATAGGTCGCATCCCGCCGCTTGGCCTCGTCGACGTCGTACTTGGGGCTCTTGAGCTTGTACTGTTTACCCAGGAAGTGCAGCTCTAGCTTTCCGGTGTAGTCGGTGATCGGAGAGAAGCTTTCCAGCTCTTCAATCAGCCCTTCCTCTAGAAACCAGCGAAAGCTAGACCGCTGAATTTCTACCAGGTCTGGCAGAACAAAGTTTGGAGTAGTTTGGTAAACGGTGGTTTCAGTCATGGGTCTCCTAGTGCAGGTCGGCCAGGTGCAGATGGGCCAGGATGTAACGACGCGTATCGAACTGAGCAAGGGGGCAAATCAGGGCAGTAAAGTGGGTTGACCACAAAGGTCGCTCTAATACGTTGAAGAGAAGTGGTGCCAGCGGCGATCGCCCCAACGCATTAGACCCCTTACCTAGCTGCCCGCCGGGAAGGATGCGCAGCGTAAATCAGAGGGAACGGGAAGCAAGGAGGATGGCTCGGGTAACTTAAACAAAGTGAAAGCGTTGTGGGTAGTTGTTTGGGCTAAGGCCTCAAATTCGACTTGACGCAGCTCGGCCAGGCAAGCCGCCACATGATACACAAAGGCAGGCTGGTTGCGGCGCTCTTTTCGGCGAGGCTCTGGGGAGAGAAATGGGCAGTCGGTTTCGACCAGCAGACGATTGGCAGGCACTAGCTGAGCTGAAGCTTTAACCTGGTGGGCATTTTTGAACGTAACAATACCGCTGAAGCTGATATAGAAGCCCAAATCTAGAAATAACTGAGTCTCTGCCGGAGCACCTGCCCAACAGTGCATAACCCCTGTAACGGGGCCAACCTGACGCTGAAAGGCCTCAATCACTTCAGCGGTAGCCTGAGCGGCATCTCGGCAGTGGACAATAACCGGCAATCCTAGATTGTAGGCAATGGTTAGCTGTTGCCAGAAGGCATCGCGCTGTGCTGCTTCATCATCCGCCTTGAAAAAATCAAGACCGGTTTCTCCAATGGCAACTACTCGCCTGTCTGAAGCGGCCAGCTCAGCAATCTGCGCCGCCGTAGTAGATGACCACTTGTCCATATCGAGGGGGTGCAACCCTACGGATAGGTACAGCTCCGGAATGCCATTGGCGATCGCCTGCATCGCCGGAAAGTCCGAAGGCTCGACACAAGAATGCACCAAAGCCAAAACCCCGGCCTGTCTCCAGGCCTGGGCTAGTTCGTCGAGATCCCCAGCAAACGTATCAAAATTGAGATGTACGTGGGTATCAACCAAAGGCATAAGCAAGTGCAGCGACGAAAAACGGAAGGCAGCCCAGCGTATTCATATCCAGGGAGAGAAACCCTAGGACGCCGCCCCTGTCGCCTCTTGAGCCTTGAGCACCCGAGCCAGACGAGATTTCTTCCGGGCACCGGTGTTGGGATGAAGCACTCCCCGCTTGACAGCTTTATCAATCTTACTGTAAGCGGCAGCCATTGTGGCCTCAACCTGCTTTTGAGTATCGGCGCTAGGGTCAGCCCGATGGGCATCAACAGCTGAGAGGTAGTTTTTGGTCAGGGTCTTAACCGCCGACTTATAGGATCGGTTGTGCAACCGATTGCGCTCGGTAATTTCAATTCGCTTTAGTGCAGACTTAATGTTTGCCACAGTTCGCCCTAGCTTAACAAGATTAATTGACTGGATAAAACATGTTAGCACCAAATGCTGTAATTGAATGCTTTAGTTTGCTGCCAAATTAGTCTGTAGATCGACTAGGATGTTAGGACGCTGGTGTTGACTGCCTTTCGAGGGTGTTTCACTGCTCTCAGGTGGTTGGTCTAGCGAACCGCACCTTGCTGGCTTATCTGGATTCCTGGCTGTAATGCTGCGCATCACCCATCAGCTACCCGAGGCAAAGACAGAGCTGCAACGCATCTGTGCCCGCACCCACGACGACCAGGTCGTCCACAAAGAAGCAACGGTCCGAGAGATTTTACACGCCGTGCGTCGTCAGGGGGATCAGGCCCTGGTGCAGTATACGGCGGATTTTGACGGAGTTACCCTAGCCGCTGAGGGGCTGCGTTTTACAGGAGCTGAGCTGGATGCAGCTTACCAGCAGGTGAGCAAGGGGCTGCTGGACGCCATTCGTTTAGCCTGCAAGAATGTGGAATCGTTTCACCGGCAGCGGGTACCCCAGAGCTGGGTCAGGTTTGAAGACAATGGCGTGGTCCTGGGCAAGCGCTATACCCCCGTCGATCGCGCGGGGATCTACGTGCCCGGGGGGCGGGCGTCCTACCCCAGCACCGTGATTATGAACGCCATTCCAGCCCGAGTGGCGGGGGTTAAGCATGTGGTTATGGTCACTCCGCCCGGTAAGACTGGCACGGTTAACCCGGCGGTGCTGGTAGCGGCCCAGGAGGCGGGAATTACCGAAATTTACCGCGTGGGGGGAGCGCAGGCCATTGGGGCTTTGGCCTACGGCACTGAGACCATAACGCCGGTGGATGTGATTACTGGCCCTGGCAATATATACGTCACGCTGGCGAAAAAACTGGTGTTCGGCACCGTGGGCATCGACTCCCTGGCCGGTCCTTCTGAAGTGCTGGTGATTGCCGACCACACCGCCAACCCTGCCCACGTAGCCGCGGACCTGCTGGCTCAGGCGGAGCATGACCCTATGGCCGCCGCCATTTTGCTCACCACCAGCGAGTCCCTGGCGGCACGGGTGGCGGCTGAGGTCGATCGCCAGCTGACTGGCCATCCGCGCCAGACGCTCACCGAAAAGGCGATCGCAAACTACGGCCTGGCGGTTGTCGTTGACAGTCTTGAAACCGCCGCAGATCTCTCCAATAGCTTTGCCCCTGAGCATTTGCAGCTAGAGGTGGCCGAGCCTTGGGATTTGCTGGAGCACATTCACCACGCCGGGGCTATTTTCTTAGGCCATTCCACGCCCGAAGCTGTGGGTGACTACCTAGCTGGCCCAAACCATACTCTGCCGACCTCAGGTGCTGCCCGCTATGCTTCGCCCCTTTCAACCGAGACGTTTATGAAGCATTCCAGCTTAATCCAGTATTCTCCGGAAGCGCTGCGGGGGGTGGCGGATGCAATCGCGGTCCTGACTGAGGCCGAGGGGCTACCCTCCCATGGCGACTCTGTACAGCGGCGAGTACAGCCTGAGCTGGGCAGCAGCGAAGATTCTGCCGGCGTTTAAGCCAGCCCTCCGTAGGCGACGTTCGGGAAGGTTCAGCACGAATCCCTTGGCCCCTGTGGCACAATTAACGGGTTAACGCTCCTGGGGTCTGGGTTGGGCTGCTATGACAAAGTTTGTGTTTGTAACCGGCGGCGTGGTGTCGAGTATTGGCAAGGGTATTGTGGCTGCTAGCCTAGGGCGCTTGCTGAAGTCGCGGGATTATTCTGTTTCAATTCTCAAGCTCGATCCTTACATTAACGTTGACCCCGGCACCATGAGCCCGTTTCAGCACGGGGAGGTGTTTGTCACCGAGGACGGGGCCGAAACCGACCTCGACCTGGGACACTACGAGCGCTTTACCGACACCGCCATGTCGCGGCTCAACAGCGTTACGACCGGCTCAATTTACCAGGCGGTGATCAACCGGGAGCGCCGAGGCGACTACCAGGGCGGCACCGTGCAGGTGATTCCCCACATTACTAACGAAATTAAAGAGCGGATTCACCGGGTCGCCCGCAACACTAACCCCGACGTGGTCATTACCGAAATTGGGGGTACCGTAGGCGATATTGAGTCTTTGCCGTTTTTAGAGGCTATTCGCCAGTTTCGCAAAGACGTCGGTCGCCAGGACGTGCTCTACATGCACGTCACCCTAGTGCCCTGGATTGCTTCGGCGGGGGAACTCAAAACCAAGCCTACCCAGCATTCGGTAAAGGAACTGCGATCGATCGGCATTCAGCCCGACATTCTGGTGTGCCGCTGCGAGTGCCCGCTGCCCCAGCCCATGAAGGAAAAGATTGCCGAATTTTGCGATGTGCCCGCCGAGGCCGTGGTCACCTGCCAGGATGCCAGCAGCATCTACGAGGTGCCCCTCAAGCTCGAACAGGAAGGTCTGGCCCACCAGGCGTTGAAGATTTTGGCATTGGAGCAGCGCCCGCCCCACCTGGGCCAGTGGGAAACCCTGGTGGAAGGGCTCTACAGCTCCAGTCACCCCGTCGATATTGCCATTGTGGGCAAGTATGTCAGCCTCAACGATGCCTACCTGTCGGTGGTGGAGGCACTGCGGCACGCTGCGATCGCCCATCGTGCGGCCCTCAACGTGCGCTGGGTCAATTCCGAGGATATTGAAATCAACGGCCCGGAGGCGCACCTCAGCGGCGTCAATGGCATACTGGTGCCGGGCGGATTTGGGGCCCGTGGTATTGGCGGCAAGGTGCAGGCGATCGAATACGCCCGCGAGCGGGGCATTCCCTTTTTGGGCCTTTGCCTGGGCATGCAGTGCTCGGTGGTGGAGTGGGCTCGCCATGTCGTCCGCCTAGACGGGGCCGACAGTTCAGAATTTACGCCCGAAACTCCCAACCCCGTCATCAGCCTGCTGCCTGAGCAGCAGGATGTGGTGGATCTGGGCGGCACCATGCGCCTGGGACTTTACCCCTGTCGCCTGGTCCCCGACACCCTGGCCAAGCACCTCTACGGTAAAGAGGTGGTCTACGAGCGCCATCGCCATCGCTACGAATTTAACAATGCCTATCGCAATTTGTTTGTAGAGTCGGGGTATACCGTCAGCGGCACCTCTCCCGATGGTCGCCTGGTGGAAATTATCGAGTTGCCCAGCCATCCCTTCTTCATCGCTAGCCAGTTTCACCCCGAGTTCCAGTCGCGGCCCAGCGCCCCTCATCCGCTGTTTTTAGGACTAGTCAACGCCGCACTGAACACAACTAAAACGGTAGTACCAGTATCGGTGGAAGTGGGCGCTACCGCTGAAGTTTGAGCCAGTGCGGTCGTCCAAACATTCTCAGGCCGTTTCCTCCATCGCCAAACTTTAGGATGCGGCCAGGCTATAGCTTTCTAGCTTAACGGGTGACAAGGGCCATCAACATCATACGGTATAAGGGTTTGAGACAATGGAGGGGCAAAAAAATAGGGAACCCCAATGCGGCTCCCCCTAATCAATATGTTTCCTGCATTCTACCAAACCACCCTTCGCACCCACCTGAGTGAAGCCCAGTACTTGACCTTGCAGCTGTTGTTGCTATTGCTACAGGCCCACCGACAGGTCAAACTCTCGGTGTTAGCCAGCGTCTTTCCTCAGCCGATTCAGTATCAAAGTCGAAAACGCAACTTACAGCGATTTTTAGCGCTGCCAAAACTTACCCTCAAGGTGCTGTGGTTTCCACTGCTCAAGTATTGGATTCGGCAAGTGCAAACGGGACGGGGGTTGAACCGCGACCAACGCCGCCGTCTAAGAACGCTCAAACATCATCAATATGGCTATTGGATTCTGGCTATCGACCGCACGGAATGGAGAGGACGGAATATCTTTATGGTCAGCGTGGTATGGGGGACTCACGCCTTACCCGTCTATTGGGAGTTGTTAGGGCAGACGGGCAGTAGTGACCTAACAACGCAACAGCGACTCCTCAAAACGGCCCTATCCTTGTTCAAGTCTTATCCGGTGCTCGTGCTGGGTGACCGGGAGTTCCATAGCCCTAAACTGGCGGCCTGGTTGGATAAGCGAGGGGTGTTCTTTGCGCTCCGGCAGAAAAAAGCGCTTCATTTCCAAACCGATTCTGAAGGCGACTACCGTGTGCTCAGAGACCTGGGCTTCCAGCCAGGACAGTCTCGGTTTTATCAGGGCATTTTGTGCAATAAAGGCGATGGCCTTGGCCCCTTTAACTTAGCCGTCTATTGGAAGCGAAAGTACCGCCAAAAGGGGCCTAAAGAGCCCTGGTATATCTTGTCTAATTTGCCTACCTTGGCACGAACCTTAGCGGTCTATCGGTGTCGCTGGGGCATTGAACAGTTCTTCAAAGATTGCAAGACGGGCGGCTATCACCTGGAAAATGCCAAGGTGAATGACACTCGGTTTTTAGCCTTAGTGTTGCTGATCGCCTTGGCCTACAGCTGGGCCACAATGCATGGGCAGCAGATGAAACACCTCGGGGTAGAGCAGTATGCTGGGCGTATCCAAGAGCACCACGACAAGACGCCTCGCCAGAGTGATTTTAGTCTCGGCCTCTATGGCCATCGCTGGATCTATGCCATGGAATTATGGGCCGACTGGGCGCGCCACCTGATAGCACTCAAACCCCACAAACACCGCTATTTTCAGCGAGGTTTCTATGCTCTATCCCTGATGCAGCAAGCGCTTTAGGTATGTTGTCACCCGTTAAGGCTTTCTAGATGGCCTACGCATTTGCCGAGATACAGTGAGACGGTCGCCCGATCGCTCCCTGTCAGATGCAAAAGAGTGATGGCCTAGCCGCAGCACAGGGTCGAGCAGCTTGGATACTCCGGGGCCACCATGGGAGGATAGGGGGCAGCCTGGTTGCGTCCGGCTAACCAATAGGTGATTGCTCTATCTCCATTCTTTAAACAAATTGGGCCTCGCGGCTCTAGGATGAAGTGCTCTTTGAGGTGAGCATGGGAGAGCTCTGACACCTGAATTTTGCCCGCTTCGCCCGTTGTCTCCATAAAACTGGCAATGTTGACGGTATCTCCCCACAGGTCGTAGATAAACTTGCGAATGCCAATTACCCCGGCTACTACGCTGCCTGAGTTAATGCCAATGCGCAGCTGAAAGGGACGGCCGTCGGGCCGGTGGAAGTCGCCGATGGTAGTTTGCATATCCAGGGCCATCTGGGCGATCGCCTGGGCGTGATCGGGGCGGGGGGCGGGCACCCCAGCCGCCACCATATAGGCATCCCCAATGGTTTTGATTTTTTCGAGCTTGTAGATGGACGCCAGCTCATCGAATCGAGAAAATATTTGGTTGAGCAGATGCACCAGTTCGCACGGGGTAAGCTGAGCTGCTACGGGACTGAAGCCCACGATATCGGCAAACAAAATAGTGACCGCGTCAAACTGATCGGCGATCGCCTGCTCGTGCTCTTTGAGGCGCTGGGCAATTTGAAAGGGCAGCACATTGGTCAACAGCTCCTCCGAGCGCTGACGCTGACGGCGGAGTTCGCCTTCAATTTGCTGGCGCTCTTTGAGTTCAGCCTGAAGCTGTTGATTTTGGCTTTCCAACTGCTGCTGCTGCCGCCGCAGGGCGAGCTGGTGTCTGACTCGCAGCAGAACCTCGTAGGCCATAAAAGGCTTGACAATATAATCGACGGCCCCCAGGCCAAAGGCCTGCTCTTTTTCGGCTTCGGCGTCACGGGCGGTCAGAAAAATAATAGGAATGCCCTGGGTACTGGCGCTGGCTTTGAGCTGACGACAGACCTCAAAGCCGTCCATGGTGGGCATGGTAATATCGAGCAAAATTAGATCTGGCGGTGCCAGCGCAGTGGCAGTGAGGGCCAAAGCACCGCTAATCGCCTTGCGGCAGCGGTAGCCTTCGGCCTCCAGAATGGTAGACAACACCCGCAGGTTATCGGGGATATCATCGACCAACAGAATGTCTGCTTCTCCATTGAGGTGGGCAATAGTCATAGGTTCGATTGGTTACAGGGAAATGGCAAGGCGGCGGTTAGATCGATAATGACATCGAGGCGAAAATCGTTGACCAGGCGATCTAGCTGCTGCGCGAGGGCGTTTTGATCGCAAGGGAGCTGGGCGATCAGCTGCCGCACGCGGCGATCGTCAGCCGCCTGGGCAGCCTGGTGAACTTGACTCAGCCAGTCGGGGGCAAGGGCAATGAAGTCATCCTGGGTCAGGGGGCGCTGGTCTCTGCTGCGGGTTTGCCCAGGGCGGTAAGATAGGGTCACTATGGATCCTGAAGGGGCGTTTTCGTCTATCGTCGCGCCTTCGCCCGGCGCCTCTGGCGGATCAGTGTACTGGTAGGTAAGGCCAAGGCTATGGCCAACGTGATCGAGCAGCGCTCGTCGCTGGAGAGGCTTGGGAAGCACAGTATTACAGCCCGCTGCCATACAGACTGAGCGCTGCTCCTCAAAGACGCTGGCCGTTACGGCAATGATGACCGTACGGTCGCCCCCAGGCTGCTGACGCACCCAGCGGGCGACCCCATAGCCATCGAGCACCGGCATGCGCATATCCAGGCAGATGAGATGGGGCTGCCACGCCTGCCACAGATCGATCGCCTCCTGCCCCTGGGTCGCTTCGCGCACCTCAAACCCCACTCCCTCTAGCCAGTGGCGCATTAGCAGCCGACTCTCGGCCACGTCATCCGCCACCAAAATGCGGGGGGCAGGCTGGTGAGGGGCCAGGCGCACAATGTCGCATTCTGGCTCCCCAGCCTCGGGGGCGATCGCCGCTGTACCCACAGGCAGGCTGACGATAAAAGTCGATCCGCCCCCCGGCTGACTGGTCACGGTAATGTTGCCCCCCATCAGCTGGGCAAAGTTGTAGCTGAGCGATAGCCCCAGTCCAGTGCCTTCGGCGGAACGCCGTCCCGACTGAGTTTGGTGAAAGGGCTGAAACAGGTGACTAATTTCTTCTGAGTCCATCCCAACGCCCGTATCTCGCACCACAACTTCGAGGCGGTAGGTTTTAACCGTTTCATTTGAGCGCTGTGGCAAAGGCTGTGGACCCAGCTTGGTCAAAGCCCATTGCACGGCCACACTGCCCTGGGACGTAAATTTGATGGCATTGGCGATTAGGTTAATTAGAATTTGTCTGAACTTGCCTTCGTCGGCCCATAGCCAATGGGGTAACCGGGGCAACTGCGCTATTTCTAGCCGAATGCCCTTGCTTTCTGCCTTAATTTGCAGCATGTCGTCTATGGCCTGGAGCATCTGATGCAGGTCGAAGGCTCCTTCGTCTAGGGTGATTTTGTTGGCTTCAATTTTGGCCAGGGAGAGTACATTGTTGACTAGCCCCAGCAGGTGATAGCCGCTGCGGTTGACAATGGCAATCAGGTCGCGATGGGTCTGATCTAGGCCATCATCGTCGTGCAGAATTTGGGTGAAACCCAGGATGGCATTGAGGGGGGTCCGCAGTTCATGGCTCATATTGGCCAAAAATTCGCCCTTGGCTTGGTTGGCGGCATCGGCAGCATGCTTGGCCAGGGCTAGGGCCTGGGCCTGCTGCTGAGTCTGCCGGAGCAGATCGGCCTGCTGAACGCCAGTGCCCAGATGAGTGCCGACCTGAAGCACCATTTTGACTTCGTTGCGGGTCCAGATGCGGGGCGTGTGGTGGGCGTAAACTCCGAGCAACCCCCACAGCTGACTGCCAGCAAAAATTGGCACGATTATGTAGGCGCGAACCTGCCACTGCTCTAGAAATTTGAGATAGCAGTTGTCAAAGCCTTCGGTATGGATGTCGTTGACCCGGTGATAGGTGCGGTCCTGGCGATAGGTTTCGGCCTGGGTCTCTTGCAGGTAGGTATCTTCGAGTAGCAGGTAGCCATCGTCAAAGCCGCCACCATTTTGCATCTGGCGAGCGCCGCAATCGTTTTGGTCGATTAGTCGGTTAGCCGTCATCGCCGTCATTAGCGTGGACGGAGCGGCGGGGTCTGCGAGTGCTTCAGCTACCACAGTGCCACTCCAGTCGGAGTTAAAGCGGTAGATCCAAACGCGATCGCAGCTCAGGGCCTGCTGCAACTCTTCGGTGGTGGCAGCAAAAATAGTTTCCAGATCAAGGGTCTGGCGCATGCGCTGAACAATTTTCATCACCGCTTTTTCGCGGTTGGCCACAGCCCGCACCGCTACCTCGGCCTGCTTTTGCACCGTAATATCGCTGCACGTGCACACGACCCGTTCTACCTGCCCATCTCCATTGAGCTGAGGATCGACATTTACCAGCAGCCAGCGCGGGGGAGCAGCCTCGGTAGCGCTAAGCCCAATTACCACATCCCCGAGGGGAGCTTTTTGGGCAATGGCGCGCTGCACCGGCAGATCTATCGGCGGCAGCGGCGTACCGTCTTCCTGCTGAATATAGCCAGTTTGACCAAATATCAGCGGGGCGAACTCTTCCTCAGGCAGGTGCAACAATCGCTGAGCCGCTTGGTTGTAGATTAAGATTTCAGCCCGGTCATTGAGCAACAGTGCCCCAGTCCCCATCTCCCGAATCAGATCGCGAAAGTGCTGCTCGCTCTTGGCCTGGGCCACATCTTCTATGCGCCGCTGAGCCAGGCGTCGATTGATCCACAGCACAATCAGGGTAATCAGCAAAACCAGGGCGGCCCCGGCCCCCACCGCTAGGGCTAGCCAACGAGCCTCTGAGTAAGGCCCTGGGGCAGCGGCATCTACAACGGCATCTGGGGCCAGCGCGTCGGGGTAAAATGCCGCTGCCGCCATGCCGACGTAGTGCAGGCCACCAATGGCTAGACTTAGGAAAGGTACCGCTAAGACCGTAAACCACCGCTGGTCGCGCTTCGGCCAGCGGGTGAAGGCCAGGGCTACCGTAGATGCGACAATTGCGATCGCCACCGAGAGGGCCACCAACTCCCAGCGGTAGTCTAGGCGGGCTGGCATCACCATGGCGGCCATACCGGTGTAGTGCATCGAGGCGATCGCCAGCCCCATAGCCGCCCCGCCCGCCCCAAAACTCAACCCGTTAAAGCCAAGGCGACTGACCAGCCATAGGGCCACCCCTGCTGCTAGCACAGCGTCCACCAGCGATAGCGCTGTGGTAAGCCCCTCGTAGGTGATCGGTATCGGCATTTCGAGGGCCAGCATAGCTACGAAATGGGTTGCCCAAATGCCTGTGCCCATGGCAACTCCTCCCCCGATTAGCCAGGGCCACTGCCGCCACCCCACCGTCGCCAAGATCTGTCGCCCAAGATTTAGCGTAGTGTAGGACGCTAGAACCGCAATACCCAAGGACAGACAGACCAAACCAGCGTTGTAATGCCCCACCACGGCATAGGTCATCGCGATAGTTTCAACCCAAAGACTAAAAAACTTTATGTAGATGCATTTCTAGCTTTCCCAAGAGACCGCCTTTTTCAACAGAAAACGGTAGCGGAGAGCACAAACTTTTCGAATTTACATTGCTTTGATAAATTCTGGCCCTGATCAGATGTAGAACCCTCACCCTGAAGAGGGAGATCAGACGGTAGATACACTTAGGCTGGAGAGCTAGGATTAACCCAAAAAACCGTTGGGCTCAAATCAGATTTTTGCCTAACTTTAGGTTAACCAAGAGCAAAGAAACTTTCAAGTAAAAAAGACGCTAAGGTCAGGTTGGGAACGATAATTTTCTCGGGAAAACTCCGCCTCTGAAACTGAGTTTTACCTGTTAGCTAGTGCTGGCAAGTCTGACTGTTTGAAGTTCGTCGATTTGCCGATCTAGTTCATTGAAGAGCTTTAATTCAGCTAAAAATTCTATAATTTCATCCGCCAACCATTTCTTTTCAACGGACGTTAGCTCAGGGGCAAAACTGTGGGCCTTTACGCCTTCCCATAGAATAAGGGAGGTTTTTGTCTCTCCCTAGACACCGGACTCAACCCTCACCTCGGCCTTAATCAGGTCACGGGTTTTTCCCTCGTAGGAATGTTGCAGCCATAGGCAACCCCTATTGAGGGAGAAATATTGGGTATAAATCTCTAGCCGGTGCCACCAGCCAAAGACATCCCATGGACTAATATTTTGTCGATTCGTGTCACCCGCCGGTACGTCGATAACAAAGCGGCCATCGCCCCATATAGCTGTAGCCAGTCTGATTAAGACATTTTCCCTTAAAACGTTTAAACATCTCCGGATGTCCGAACCTAAGTGACCATAGCTATATTTGATTGGGCTTTCGGCTCAGGGCTAGCTTAAACGCCAATGGCGGCAGACTCGAATACGAATCTGCCGCCATTGGTGATGTATTTTTACGATTGTCCCCTTAGCCTCTGCTGGCTTTTTAGAAGTAGCCCAAAGGTTGGATACCTCACTCAGAGCAGCTTTTGCGGGGTGCATCCCAGTTATGCAATGAGCAATAATACTTATCTCTAACCAGGCTCATGAACGTTAAGCTTTGAGCAGTTCAACAGAGGAACTTCGCTCCCATGGATGCCTCCAAAGAAGCCCGTCTCAAAGCCCTGACGCAAGAGCTAGCCGAACTGCTCTACGAGGAGACTGACCCAGAGGACGTCAAGACCCTCGAAGGCATCGAGACCGCCGTGCGGGGGCATCTGCTCGAGCATGTCGGCCCAGAACTCGGTCATTTTTTATCCGCACAAGCAGCGGCACAACGCGAGGCCGGCAGCGAGGCGTGACCAGCATCATTGGCCAATTGAGCATCAGCGAACAGCAAGGACAGCGGCTAGGCCTGAAAGCCCGAACTCAGTGGAGTCCGCAGTTAGAGCAGTGTTGTTTGCTGGTAAGTGCCAATGAGTCTTACGACGATACGGCTCATGATATTGCGGTGCTAACCGGGATATCGGTCTCCAAGAGCACTCAGCAGCGACTCGTGCATCGTCACGATTTTCCGTCTGAGTTGGTCGATTTCGGCGTTAAAGAGATGAGCCTTGACGGGGGCAAAGTGCGCTTACGGACGCCCAAAGGCCAACGGAGTGAGTGGCGCGACTATAAGGCCGTTAACCTTCATCAAGGCTGTGTTGCGGCCTTTTTTAGAGCGAATGATGCCCTGGTTGAGTGGGTCAATCAGCAGCCCTTGGCGTCTCCGGTGGTGTGCTTAGGCGATGGGCACGACGGGATTTGGAATCTCTTTGCCCAGATCGCGCCGCCAGTGCAACGGCTTGAAATTCTAGACTGGTACCACTTGATGGAAAATTTGGGTCAGGTCGGCGGGTCACAACACCGACTGGATGCCGTGGAGACCTATCTGTGGCAGGGCGATATTGAAGGAGCTATCAAGCTGTTCAATGACTGGCCCCATGAACGAGTTGACCGGTTTATCGCTTACCTAGCCAAACATCGACACCGTATTGTGAACTACGCCTACTACCAAGCCGAGGGTATGTCTATTGGCTCGGGCGCAATTGAGTCAACGGTCAAGCAAATTGGGCGTCGCATCAAAATTTCAGGGGCTCACTGGGACGAAGAGAATGTGCAACAAGTGCTCAGACAGCGATGTGCTTATCTTAATGGCTACTTCTCAAAATGAGTCTTGCAAGACTGGGATGCACCCCAGGGCTATTTCATTCTCAAGGAAGGCTGAGGATGCTAAAGTTTCAGGCTGATCACCTTTTCGCTAAGGCTTATGCATCTTCCCTCGCAATCCCCTGCCGTTGGCTCGAAACCTAGCCTTGAGGCACGGCCTGAGAGAATTGAGATTCTCGAAGCCTTCGCGGACCTGCCGGATGTGCGTAAGGCATCTGGGAAGCGGCATCACATGGCCCTGTGCCTAGCACTTTTTACCCTGGCAGTGACGGCAGGCAATCGAGGATTTTTGTCCATTGGCGACTGGCTCAGGTGCTACCAGCACGATTTGATTGACCTCTTCGACCCGCCCAAAGGTCGTCTGCCCTCCTACAGTAACCTGAGTTCGGGATAAGGAAAGGAGGGGCTCTGTAAGCTGATATCACGTAAATGATTCAGCAGGCCCCCCTATGGATAGTCTAGAAGAGCTGTTTTGCCACATTGATGATTTCTGCTGTCAGTTCGAGCCGAAATGGCACCAGATGCTGCTGGGTGAAGGCGTTCAACACCGTCAGCGCCAGCGATCGCTGAGCTTAAGCGAGGTGATGACAATCTTGGTGTGCTTCCACCAGCAGCACTATCGCAACTTCAAGGCGTTCTACAACAAGCATGTCTGCGTGCACTGGCGAGAGGCCTTTCCTGGCCTGGTCAGCTATCACCGCTTTGTGGAGTGGATGCCGTCGGCTCTGCTGCCCTTATGCGTGTACCTGAAGCACTGTTTTGGCGCTTGTAGCGGCATCAGCTTTATCGATAGCAGCAGCCTCAAGGTGTGCCACAACCGTCGGATTCGACGCCACAAGGTGTTTCGCGGCCTGGCGGCTCGGGGCAAAACCTCAGTTGACTGGTTCTTTGGCTTCAAGCTCCACCTGGTGGTTAATGACCAAGGGGAGTTGCTCAACATCCAAATCACGCCGGGCAATACCGACGACCGCAAGCCCGCCTGTGACTTGCTTCAAGGCCTCTATGGCAAGGTCTTTGCTGACCGGGGCTATGTCTCCAAAGCACTGGCAGAACGCCTCTTTGAGACCTGTGGCATCGAGTTCTTTGCCAAACCCAGGCGCAACATGACAAACCACTTGATGCGGCTCACCGACAAGTTACTGGCCCGCAAGCGCGCCATTGTCGAAACCGTCATTGACCAGCTCAAGAACATCTCCCAGATTGAGCATTCCAGGCATCGCAGCCCTACCAACTTCATGGTCAATGTCATCTGTGGCTTGATTGCCTACTGCCATCAGCCCAAGAAGCCTTCCCTCAATCTTGACTTCGCTCTTCCTCCATCGGCTTAACCCGAACTCAGGTTACAGTACAATTCGCCGAGTGCTACTGAAGCTGGACTATGGGGAGTATTCAGCGGCCTTAGCGCGGTTCTTTGGCATTGAAGCGTTACCGGGTGAAACCTTAGCGGTAGATGGCAAAGTCTTACGCGGGTCGTATCAACTAGAGCGTGACAATCCTGACTCTCCCCCGCATCCCGCCATTCTGCTGGTCAGTGCCTATCTAGTGGAGCGTGGGTTGATTCTGGAACCCTATCAGGTCAACCATAAAACCAACGAAATCAAAGCCTTGCCGGAATTCATCGAGCAACTGGCGCTCAAGGGGGTGGTGATTGCCTTTGATGCGGTTAGCACCCAAAAAAACCTGTCAACTCATCCTTGACACCAACAATCATTACTTGGGTGCCCTCAAAGGCAATCAAAGTAGCTTGCACAAAAGCGTTCAGGCCAACTTTATCGCTGAAGCCAGCTATACCGAGCTTAGTAAAGGGCATGGGCGACTGGAGAAGCGGGTCGTTAGCCTTTGCACAACCCTCGATACTATCAAGCCCTGGCCAGGTCTGAAGACACTGGTGCGCGTCGAGAGTGAGCGCCAATTCAACTACGGCGGACAGCCCCGCCGAGAAACCGAGACTCGCTATTATATCGCGTCGTTTTTAGAATCAGCGGAATCCTTTGCTCAGCGCATTCGGGGCTATTGGGGCGTCGAAAACAAAGTGCACCACGTTCGGGATGTGACCCAAGGCGAAGATGCTTCGCGCATCCGCATGCATCAGTTGCCGCAAATCTTTGCCGTCGCGCGTAACTTCGCGCTCAATCTCTATCGCTCCAACGAGTTCTCCAATATGGCTCAGGCTGAACGACTCTGCAAATTTGGCCTAGATACCCTCAAGACCATTTTTAGAATGAAATAGCCCTGGGATGCACCCCTTTTGCGTGCTTGCCTGAGACAAAAAATCCCTATTCCCTACACAGAAGGATTAGATACCATCTGTTTGTTAAGAAGCGGAGTCTGCCTCCGCTGGATTGGGCACAACCCAATGGGTGCCGCCGCCCTGGCGGCGGCCCGGAAACTCATCCCGGCTGTTGGCGCTGGCAACAGAGTCCAGGCCAAAGGCCTGGAATATAATCATAACGGCTAACGATAGCGCTCCAATGGCAAAAACTGAGTAGTAAGAACGAACTCTTTGCCTTAGCGGAGTTTGCATAATATGTATCGCTGTGTCCTCAAGTTTCAATCGATCAAACCTGAGGGTAGACGCTCCCTAAACAACATTGATAACCGGGCCTGCACTGACCACGGCTGAGATGCGGACCGTGATTTAACCAGCGAAGCCTAACCCTATTAAGGCCGAAGCCCAGCAAGAGCATCGACAGCGGACGCACGGAACTTATTCTTACGGGAATTCACGGAATTTCTGACTACGTCTCCAGAAAATTTATAAGGATTTGATGAATTTCCCTAAAACCTTCCGGACCGCCGTAGATATGATTGTTAAGAGCAGCGGTTGGCCCGATTGATTTAGAAAGACTATAGGTTTGGCATCGGTAAACCTACGGAAATTTTCTGAATCGAGAACCCACATTAGTTTATTTGGACCAGTGCCAGGCTCAGGAGAAGCCCAAGCAAAGCACCTGCCGAGGTGTTGATGATATTGACTACTTCGTTAGTAAGCCAGCTGAATTTGGGCTGTAGAGTTGCACCGATGAGGCTTTCTAAGGTGGTGGCTAGAAAAGCGGCTACTAAGCAAAGCCCTATGCCCCAGAGGCCAATCAATCCTGCGCCCCAACCCGTCAGAGCGATAACCGCCGACCCCACTACCCCGGCCAGGGTGCCTTCGAGGCTGATGGCTCCTTCAGTGCCAGCTGCCACTGGCCTCAAGGAAGTGATTAAAAAGGTATGCTTGCCGTAGGCTTTGCCGACCTCGCTGGCGGTCGTGTCTGAGAGTTTGGTACTCAGGCTGCTGACGTAGGCCAGCGCCAGTAGTGGTAGCCAAAACTGCTGGCTATTGAAGTCAGCAGCGGCCCTGAGAATGGCGATCGCGATCGCACAAACTGCGGCCGCCAGGGCCGACCCCCAAACATTCTCTGGCCCCCTTACTCCTGCTCGATTCTCGGCAATGCCCGCAGCCTCCTTGCGCTGCTTACCCAGGCGAGTTACCGCCGATCCGGCTAAAAAATAGGCCATGATCACGAGGTAGCCCCGCCACCCCAGGCAGCCCCAAATAATAACCCCCAACCCCCAGGCGTGCAGATAGCCGGCGGGAGTAAGCAGCTTTTTGGGCATTGCCCAAGCGATCGCGAGCAGGGCCGTATTTAGTAATCCAGCCGCAAGCCACCCATTTACCAGGGGGGAGGCGGAGGCTACCGATAGTGTTGCTGCGGATAAAACCATAGGTTGTCCCATACGCTGTCCCTAGGCTACAGGGCAAAAGCCTTGTGCAAATGTAAGCAATTGCCCTGCTCAGCGGCGGGCTCGTAGGTCAACCGATCGGCCACCAGATACATAATTTTAAGGCCTCGCCCGTTTTCTGAGTCCGGGTTGCTGACGGTAATGCGGTGCCGCAGCACCGCCGCTAAATCAAACCCAGGACCCCGATCCCAAATGCGAATGTCAATGGTGCGATCGCTGACCGCTACTTCAATGCGGACGGGGGTAGCCAGGGGCAGTCCGGCATGGGCGTGGCGGACCGCATTGGTAAACCCTTCGATCAGGGCGAGTTGGCACTGTAACCAGATATGGTGTGGGATAGGCGCTGCTTGAAACTGATCAAACCATGCCAAGACCGCCTTTAGGGCTGTGGGGTCGGTTTGGGTCTCAATCTGGCTAGTGTGCTGGTAGGTCAAAACAGGCCATGGCTAGATCGCTCACTTTGCATCATAGGCCTAAGCCCACCCCGGCAAAAGCCCCGAAGTAAAGAGTTTTACATCTTCCATTACCCTGACCTAGAGGAGAGGTTGAGCCAGTCTAGGAGATTGCGGCGCAGGCGAGTCAGATCGCGATAGAACTCCTGCTGCACAAACTGCCCAAGGGCATCAATTGGGCTAAACGACGTTCCCGGCTGCCAGCCAAATTCCTGGGCGATGGGGGTGGTATGAGAACCCTGAAGAATTTGTACCGTGGTCATCTCCGCAAAACGTCTTACCAGCACCTCCGACAGAGGGCGAGTCTGGTCGAGGGTGTCGCTGCGAAATTTAATGAGCAAATTGCGGGGCACTGGGTAGCGATCGCGCACCAAAGCTAGAGTTGTCTCCGGATCGGGGGCAAATTCGATGTTAAAGGCTGGGTTAAACTGCACTACCTGCTCTAAAAATGGAATTGACCGCTTGGCCGGGTAATTATTAAAGCTCATGTAGATATTGCCTGCTCTCTCCACCTCCCACAGACAGTTAATCAATAAATGCACCTTGCAGCCCATACTGTGCCCTAGGCCGTAGATGGGCAGGGGTTCACAGTCAGTAAGCACTCGCTTATCGAGGTACCGCATCGCCTGATCAAAGGTAATCAGCACTTCCTGGGCAATGGCGGTGTGGTCAAACGTATTGACAAAAGGTGTGGCTACTATTCCATAGCCCTGGCGGGCCAGGTTTTCAAGCAGCCACTGGTAGGTGACGCTGGGAGCCGCCGCGACAAAGGCGCCCCCTAAAAAATGAACAATTGCGATGGGATTGGGGGGAACTAAAATCCAGTTGCCAGATACCTCTTGCCAGTTCATGACGACCTGCGTGTTTGTCTTTTAGTTCTTTGGCAGAAAACGAATCAGGACGGCTCACGCTACCCCGATCTAGTCAATGCTTTCCCTATACTGTAGCTATTGTTTGCCCTTGGCGCGAGCAACAGTTCGACGGCGCTCCTGCGAATACCTATCACTAGGGGCCTTGCCTTCCGTTTCCAGGGAGCGGTAAGCTCGGTTGACCGAAGGAGGAAAAGGCTATGGGCAGCGCGATCGCAGAGCACACCATATCGGTTGACGGCCTGACCTGGTTTTATCGGCAGCACGAGCCTGCTGGCAGCTCAGATCGGCTACCGGTGCTTTTGCTCCACGGGCTAGTGTCCCAAAGCTACAGCTGGCGGCAGGTGATGCCCGTCCTATCGCAGCAAGGATTTTGCACGATCGCCCCCGACTGGATTGGCCACGGCTTTTCCGATAAGCCCGACCGCCGCGACTTTGCCTACACCCCCAAGGCCTACGTCAGTGCCCTGGACGCTTTTCTTGACGCTCTAGATCTGCCGCAGGTGCACCTGGTGGCCCAGGGATTTCTAGGCTCAGTCGGCATTCAGTACGCTCTACAGAACCCCGATCGGGTCGATCGCTTGGTCATCATCAATGCTCCTATCGGCCCTGGGGCCAAGCTGCCCTGGAAGATTCGCCAGATGGGCCTGCCCCTGGCCGGAGATATGATTACCCAAGATCCCTTATTGGTCGATCGCACCCTAGAGGGAGGTGGCCCCTATCAGGTAGCCGATGCTGATTTGGATGTTTATCGTCGTCCTTTTCTCAAAAGCTCAGACGTAGGTCGAGCCTTGATGACCACGGTACGCCGCATGGCCATAGATGAGGTCAGCGGTGCGATCGCCGCCGCCCTGCCCGCCTGGGAGCACCCTACACTAGTTTTATGGGGAGTGAGTGACCCCTGGCTATCGGTTGACTTGGCCAAGGCCGCTGTCCAGGATCTGCCCAACGGAGAGTTAGAGACTTTAACCGAAGTCGGCCACTATGCTCAAGAAGACTGGCCAGAGAAAGTAGCCGCTTCCCTCAACCGCTTCTTGCGTCAGATGGCTCCTTAAACTGGGCTACCTAAACGCGTAAACTCGCTTCAGCGTCAGCAAGCTTCGTAGACAAACCGCAGTACGGCAGCATAATCCAAGCAATAAAATTGAGATTACGAAGAGCTTAGTGGCATCGTTTATGCTAGATAAGTAGGCCCTGCTGTAGCCTGGGTGGCAGGCATTTACCTAAGGAGCATTTGATGGCAGTCAAGCAGCAATTCCAAAGTTTTTCAACTCTCCTGGCCGAGGCTCAGACTCCAGTCTTAGTAGATTTCTACGCTACCTGGTGCGGCCCATGTCAGATGATGGCGGGCATTCTCTCTAATGTGAGTAACGAGCTTAAAGGTCGGCTCAAAATCGTCAAAATTGACACCGATAAGTATCCGCATATTGCCTCTCAATACCAAGTAGCGGCTTTGCCCACTCTGGTCTTATTTAAAGCTGGGCAGCCCATAGACCGCATTGAAGGGGTGTTGCCCGCTGACCAACTGGTGGCTCGACTCCGCGGCCAGCTGAGCTAGGCCATGGATACAATACCTTGTGCGATCGCTCTCGGCAGCAATCTGGGTGATTCTCAGCGCATCCTCCAGGCCGCCCTAGCTGAACTTCAAACCCCACCCTCGATAGAACTGGTAGCCCAGTCGAGTCTCTATCAAACCGTGCCCATAGGGCCAGTTCAGCCCGATATTCTAAACGCCTGCGCCCTCATCAAGACTACCCTGTCCCCCCAAAATTTGCTCCATCGACTGCTGCACATAGAGCAGCACTTTGGCCGAGTACGCCGCCAACGCTGGGGGCCTCGCACCCTCGATCTCGACCTCATCTTTTACGGCCAAGTCCGCATCACTGAGCCAGATTTGCACATTCCGCACCCCAGACTGCGCGAGCGAGCTTTTGTACTTATTCCCTTAGCTGAAATAGCCCCTAACTGGTGCGACCCGGTGAGTGGCCAATCGGTAAAGACCCTTTGTGATGCCGTCGATCCCGCTGGGGTAAAGCGTCTCAACACAGTCATTCGTTGACCTTAAATGACAGGTCTTAAGCTCGCTACAATGGGGTGATCGCTTGTGCCCTTTCTGAGCCTTAACCTATGCCTCTTGGTCAAGAGCCGCCCCAACTGCTAAAGCAGCGCCTATTTTATGAGGGTCGCAAATTTAACTTTGAGGTCAATCGGCTGCGATTACCCAACCGAGCCGAGGGCGACTGGGAATGCATCCGCCATCCTGGCGGTGCCCTCGCTGTGCCCGTTACGGCTGGGGGTGAACTGATCATGGTGCGTCAATACCGATTTGCCCTATTGGGCAGGCTGCTAGAATTTCCGGCAGGCACCATTGAGGCCGATGAAGCCCCTGCCGACACGATTCGCCGGGAGATTCAAGAAGAAATTGGCTATACCGCTCAAACCTGGCTTCCCATCGGCAACTTTCCGCTGGCGCCCGGCTATTCTGACGAAATTATTTATGCTTTTCTCGCCACCGATCTAGAGGCCATCGAGTCTCCTCCAGCGGCTGATGCGGATGAAGACATAGAAGTTGTTCTGTTTACCCCAGCTCAGCTAGAAAAGGCCATTTTATCGGGAGAAGCAGTAGATGCTAAGTCAATCGCCAGCTTCTACCTGGTAAAACCCTACCTAGAGAAGCTGGCGGCCCTTTAGCAGACTAAACAGGGGGCTTTAGTCGCAGTACCCTACTACAGTTTCGATGGGGTAGCGCACCTTTTCTAAGTCGGCATACTTATCGTCATTGGCCCGATAGCCCACGGCACAAAGTACTACTGCCGAGTAGCCTTGCTCAGGAAGGTGCAGCAGCTCGTTAAACTTTGCTAAGTCAAATCCTTCCATAGGACAAGTATCTATACCGAGCATCGCAGCTGAGTACATCAAGAACCCCAGCGCAATATAGACCTGTCGGGTAGCCCAGCTGTCCATAGCGATGGGATAGGGCGGCTGAGCCAGAAAACCCTTGACCATATCGCCATAGTTGGATAAAGATTCTGGTGAGACCTGCCTGACCGCAGCCATCCGATCTACAAACTGATTAACCTCGGCAGCCCCAACGTCTTTTTTAATAGCTAGCACTACCAGATCGGAGGCATCGGTAACTTGGGCCTGGCCCCAGGCATGCTCGCGCAGCTGCTGTCGTAGGCTGGGGTTGCGCACTACAAAAAATTTCCAG
This sequence comes from Nodosilinea nodulosa PCC 7104, assembly GCF_000309385.1. Lineage (GTDB taxonomy): Bacteria > Cyanobacteriota > Cyanobacteriia > Phormidesmidales > Phormidesmidaceae > Nodosilinea > Nodosilinea nodulosa. The sequence continues at coordinate 4,637,225 of NZ_JH976537.1, read as the reverse complement.
GGCTGTAGCCCAAAAGACGAAGGAGACAGCACAAGGCTTTGCTCTAGGGCAGTCCAAACATCGTCAGGAACCTTACGGTCTGAATCAAACTGCTTGGTAGCATAGCGCCAGTTCAGCTGCTGGATAATTTGGTCTGGAGTAGTTGAGGAGTTCGTCATAATGGGAGCATCCCACTTTCGACAAAATAGTCAACTTGCGAGTTGACCATTGAGGTAGGCACAGCGCAGACTCAACATTGCATTGACGGAGGCCGTATTCCAGCGGGCACCCGAGATTTGGAGACGTCGCCCAATCTGTTTGACAGCCGACTCAACGGCTCCTGAACCAATGGAGCAGAGTTGCTCACTCTGATAGGCTCCATAATTCACGATGCGAGCCCGATGGGTGCTCAGATAAGCTTCAAAGTTGCGGGCTTGCTTGCGCCGACAGTCCGCAAAGAGGGCCTGGGCAGACGCCACCTCACCTTGCCATAACAGCGTTTCCGCCGCCGCTAAGCGCTTGAGCGACCCACCGACTTTGTAGAGGTTTTCTTTGAGGTGATACCAATCGAGGATTTCCCAACGGGTCTCAACGGTGGTGAGTTGACTAAACAAATTCCACACCCCAGCGTGGTAGTGCACTTTAGTGCAGGCCAGAGGAAAAGACGAGGTCACCTTGCTCTGCGAGCTTCTGTCTGATTTGGCGATTGTAGTCATGGATGAACAGCCAGATCGCCCCGATATGGTTCTTGAGCTTCTTGGAGAACGACAGGGTCTTCCTCACCAGTCGGGCAATTCGCTGCCTCAGGGTGTTGTTCAGGCGCTCGATATAACTCGTCAAGCCGCTGTCTTTGCCCACGGCCTCATGCCGTTTGCTCGGAAT
>NZ_JH976537.1:4621474-4636264 GCF_000309385.1 Nodosilinea nodulosa PCC 7104 | reverse complement strand
GAATTGACGTCCACAGTCCCGGCACTTGTAGTTTTGCTTCCCTCGGTGGCTAGTGCCGTTCTTGGAGATGTCATGAGACCCACAGGTCGGACAGGTCATCTCAATCGTCATGGGGCCGACTTCCTTGTCCTCGTGATGGTATCGCCTGATTTTCCTCTTTCCCGTGCACTAATGCACTACCAGTCAATCAAGCTCTCATTGTCCTGGAAGAAGGCGTTGTAGTAGATCCCTTGCACCCGCACCGCTTTGTAGTCTCGCCACGGGCTGGTGGACTCCACCAGGTCACGCAGACGGACTTTGCCGCCATCAATGCTGACCTCACTGACGCCTTGTTTGGCCTCGGCAGACTCGAACGACTGACGCCCCACCAGGCGTTGTTGGGTCGAGTGCCCGACCTTCATCCCGGTCAGGGCCGCGATGTCATCCTCTGCACCTTGAAACGATTCGTTAGCACTTAAGCGTAAGTTGGCTTTCTCTAGGCCACCACTGAGACGGCTGTAAGCCTTTACGCCTAACTGTTCTGCCTGGCTTTGACGAATCTGGAGGAAACCCACCAAACTCTTCAGTCGGCGAACCCGGCCTCGGGCCGGGTAGGCTTGCTGGTTGACAAAAAAACGGCGACTCGAGGGCTGACCTCCTCCAGCATCTGCTGTCGCACGGTTTGCTCAATGCTTTCCAGACTATCGAGCCTGTCTCGGTTGCTATTGCGGTACAAAATCTCGGCAATCTCTGCTGTACAAGCTTCCAATCGCTTTTGGTCTTCGGGGGTCATGGTGAGTCGTCCCTGAGCTACCCCTCTATTCTCCCCCTGACACTGTTTTCGCGAAAGTGGGATGCTCCCGTCATAATTTTGTAGGAGTTCTGCGAAACAGCTCGAATTGTAAAGAATAGCTTTGCAAAAGTTATCCCCGCAGCATCCTAAGCCACAGAGCCGATTCCTGCACTTACTCTGCCGCTGTAATCATGGGTTTTCATGTCTTAACCTTTTTCTCCGCTAGCCAGGATTCTGTCCGACTGGGCTGTAGTAAGGGGTCAGCCAATCTAGCCTGAGTTCGTAGAGGTGATCAATGACCCACGTGGCCCGGCGATGAATCATTTGATAAGGGTAAGCGTGGGCAACTCCCAGCACGGGTACCCCAGCTCGCTTAGCAGCTTCTATGCCAGCAAAAGAATCTTCAATAGCTAGGCAGTCGACGGGTTGTAGAGCCAGACCAGTAAACCGTTGATTAAGTCGTTCAATGGCCAGCAGATAACCATCTGGGGCGGGTTTGCTAACTCCGGCTGAGAAATCGTCTGCCGATACAATTAGCTGTACATACTGGCCCCATTTAACCAGAGACAGTACGGCCTCAATCTCGCTACAGCGTGCTCCCGAAACGATAGCGAGTTTGAGGTCCGCTGTCCGTATCTGGTAAATCAAGTCATCAATGCCTGGGTATAGAGGAAGCTCTCCCAGACTAGTGAGGACCTGTCGGTAGCGTTCAGCCTTACGATCAATCAATTTTTCTAGGTAGGCTTTAGATACTACCCGCCCCTGACGGGCCAGTAAGTCCTTAAGGCAGGCTCCATCCGATCGGCCTAGGCAGCACTCCGCTAAGGCCTGGGGGTTAGGGCGAAGATTTTCCTCCAGCAGCAGCTCTTCAATCAGCTGTCTGTGGATAGCCTCATCGTTTATCACAACGCCGTTAAAGTCTAATAAAACTGCCTTCAAAGCCATTAACCTGAACCTAGCCCGAAAAAATATTAAGAGATGCAACACGTGTGCGACTCTATTAGCTTAGCCCGGTTTTGGGGCCTCCAAGCAGCGGCCCTAGCCTTCTAGAGTGGGCGTTTAGGGGATAGGGAGGGAATACTCTCTAGGCTAAGGACAGGGGCATCCGCTGAATTTGGACGGGTTGACAGACATGGTGCGGCATTTCTCCACCCCGTAAAACTACGGAGACTCGCCTTTATCATCCGCTAGAGTACCGTGGATCAACGATGGTGAATATAGGTGTCACTTCCGAGAATAGGCATAGTTCTCAGCGAACCCGCTCTCGTAAGGACACCCGCAGATATGGCTACCCAAACTTCGATGATCCGCTCCCGTGGCATGGAACTGCTGATGCAGTACAAGCAGGCTCCCTCTGTGCAGCTGCGCAATAGACTAGTGCAGCTCAATGCTGGATTGGTCCGCAAAATTGCCCACCGGGTAAGCCACCAGTGCTCTGAACCCTATGAAGATCTGGAGCAAATCGGCTACATCGGCCTAATTCGAGCCATCGAGCGATTCGATCCTAGCCAGGGGTGCGCCTTCAGCTCCTTTGCAGTTCCCTATATTCGGGGTGAGATGCTGCACTTCCTCCGCGATCGCGGCACTACCGTCAAGATTCCTCGCCGTTGGCAAGATCTGCAAAAAGAGTCTCAAAGGCTTCAGATGGAACTAATGCGCACGCTAGGTCGCAACCCCAGCGATCATGAAATGGCTGATGCTTTAAATGTGTCTGTTAAAGAATGGCGAGAGGTCAAGATGGCTCACAAAAATCGCCTCCCGCTCAGCCTCGACGCGACGGTTTGCCAACAAGTTGACTCTAATATTACCCTTGGCGAAACTCTACCTGACACCCACTATCAACTCATGCAGGCATTGGAAGAGGATCGTCAACAGATCCAGCGGGCGCTGAATCAGCTTGAGTCAAAAACTCGAACGGCGATTGAGTTTGTCTTCTTCAAAGGGCTGTCTCGCAAAGAGGTTGCTGAGAAAATTGGCGTTAGCCCTATGACCGTCACTCGCCGTATTCAGCGTGGGGTAGACGAAATGATAGCCTTCTTGCAGCCCCATGAACTGCGCACCGATCCCTAGTTAGCTTGGTTTTTCATACGAGAGCGATCGCCGTAGACTGCCCAAGAGGAACAGCCTGCGGCGATAACAACTTTAAAGAGTAATATCAAGTCCGCTTAATCGACCGCACTATGGCCTCAGAAGAAGCAAGGGTTAGCGGCCTACAATTCTTGGGTTCAGCCGGACTTGATATAAGACCAATACAATCGCAATGACGCTTCACGACTAAAGACCGGGCGTCAGGCCCCCAGGACTTGCTCAAGCCGTTGATAGATCTCCACAATAATTCCGGCTAATGACAATCACTCCAGCCAGTTATGGACATGACGGTCCGCCTGGGTGCAGGAGGCCCGTTTTTTTGACTGTCCACACGGCCAGAGAACTTCGCAATGTCCAGTGATGGCGGTAGCCATCCTATGGTTATAGCCAAAAAAATCGCTCGTTCCCTGCGCGGAGCAGCAGAGAACGAGCGCTAGCTGAACTGCTAACGTCTAACGCACAGCGCCAACGCGCACAGTTTGCAGACTTTCTACGAGTTGGCGCACCACGGCCACCATGGCCAAGGGGTTATCGAGTTTGTTGACCGCCGAACCGACCCCGACTCCGGCGGCCCCGGCAGCGATTGCCATAGGTGCCGTCACATCTGACAGCCCTGAGGCGCACAGTACAGGAACAGCCACCGCGTGCGCGATCGCGTGGGCGGCCGCCAAGGTAGGAGAAGCTTTTTCGATTAGCCCCAGAATACCGGCATGGACGGGCTGGCTAGCGGTGCCCCCTTCGGTCTGAATAATGTCGGCCCCGGCAGCAACCAAGGCCTCTGCCAGCGTTACCTGCTCATCGAGCGCCAAAATGTGGGGTACCGTCACCGACAGGGTAATCTGGGGCAGCAGGGTGCGGGTGCGGCGAGTGAGTTCTAGCACCTCAGGGGCTTCAAACCGACGTCCTTGGGCATAAAAGGCATCGAAATTACCGATCTCAATCAGGTCAGCCCCAGCGGCGACGGGGGCCAAAAACGCCTCCGGTTCTACGGCAGATACACAGATGGGCAGGGTAGTCTCAGCCTTGGCCAATCGCACCAGATCAGCATCGGCGGCAATATCCACAAGCGTGGCACCGCCCTGGTCAGCCGCTTTGACCACTGCTGCCACCCGCAGTGGGTCAAAGTTGGTGAGACCGCTGATGATCTTTAGAGCACTGTGGGTTTCGAAGGCCTGCTGCAAATCAGAACGCATAGGGTTTTACTCTCAATCGCTGGTCTAGGCCCAGTCTAGTCGAGTGGCGCAGGCATTGGCCCAACAACACCGGCTAAAAAGGGCTAATTGGCAACATTGTCGCATCACGGGCGGTGTTGCGGGGTCTATGTCAGAACAAAATATCCATAGACCGCCCGTAGACCAAAATTAGTTTGGCAACCGAGTTTAGGACCGCATAGCCGGGTTTGCCCGACTGGGAGCAACGGTTTGGGGCAGTTCAACCTCAAATTGGCTGCCCTGACCCAGCTCGCTTTCAACGGTAATGTTGCCCTGCATTCCTTTCACTAATGCATGCACAATGGCTAGCCCCAATCCTGTGCCCTGGGCTCTAGTGCGAGCATCGTGGACCTGCCAAAATTCTTGAAAAATATGGGGCTGATTCTGGGGGCTGATACCACGGCCAGTGTCTTTAACTTGCAGGAGCAGCCGCTCGGTGGGTAGTACCTGCACCCTCACCATCACCCAGCCCGCATCGGTAAATTTAATAGCGTTTGACCACAAGTTAGTCAAAATTTGCCGCAGACGACGGCGATCATTTGTGACTAGGATTACTGCATCAGGCAGTTCTGATCTCAGAGTCAGGGCTTTTTGCTCCGCTAGGGGACGCAGTTCTTGTAGGGTCACGGTTACCAAATCCAGCAGATCGAAGGTTTCGAGCTGGAGCTCAACTTGATCCATTCGCAGCTGCGAGCAATGCAGCATGTCTTCCATAAGGCTGAGCAGATGTTGTCCGTTGTGAAATATTCGCTCGACCATTTTGGTGGTCTTGGCGTCCTGATGGCCGTGAAACTGCCCGATCAACATCTGAGAAAACCCCAAAATAGCGTTCATGGGAGTCTTAAACTCGTGGGAAACAGTGGCTAGAAGTTGATTTCTTAGGCGATCTGCCTCTAACAATTCTAGGTTTTGGGCCTGGAGCTGATTGAGCACGGCTTCGGCTTTTTTGCGATCGCTAATATCCCGCATTTGCCACCGCAGCCCCACCACATGGCCGTCAGCACCTTGCACTGTTTCAACGGTAATTGACGAAATAATGACTTTCGCTGGTCGCCGCAGCAGCCTTATTTCCCAATCTTGCACCCGGTGGCAGGTCGCGGTCTGGTCTAGCAGGGCGCGAAAAACGGCCCGCTCTGGCTGAACAACGCAGGTAGCTAGGGGTTTGCCCACTAAATATTGCCGCTCGATATTCAGCAGAGCCGCTGCGGCATGGTTGGCTTCTCGCACCACGCCCCTGATATCCGTGACGAGGTAGCCGTCTGGAGCAAACTCAAATAAGTCCTGGTATCGCTGGCGCTCGGTTTCAGCCAACTGCTGGGCGGCAATAAGCTGCTCATTTTGAATCAATATCTCTTCTTCAGCAACGTGGAGTTCTTCTACCGCTAGCCTCAATTCATCTAACGTTCTGTCGATCAGCTGCGAGTACTCAGCAGGAACCTGCTGGGCTTCGCGATGGAGCGTTTCCATTCGAATCTGAACCTGACTTATATATTGACTAAAAGGTTCTCCCCTAAGCTCACTCACACAGCCCCCCTATTTGGCTACCTTGGCTTCACTGTGCGGGTAGGGTTGGAGATTGGCATCCCCCCTAGTAAATATTTATCTGTGGCGCTGCCGTGGGCGGGGTTACCTATCTATTAGCATTGAACGATCGCAGTGCCCGCTGTCGCCACAGTCGTCGCCAAATGTATAGGGGGCTAATCAGGCTGTAAGCATACAGGGTCAGTTCGCAGGCCGTGACCGTATCGGCCACTGCTTTGCCCCGGTAATGAACGAGGTGGCGCACAATTTTTTTGAGATCATTGATGGCATAAACGGGTGCTATCAACGGCCGCTGCCATCGAGCCACACTGAGCATGCGGGTACGGTGACGGCTCAGGCCAATGCCGCGAAACAACCGCATAAGGTAGCCACGCTCAAACCGGGTACCGGGAATTTTGTGGTACATCCGCATCGCTGGGTTGTACCAAATCTCCCAGCCGTAGCGCTGCATGTAAAGAACGACTTCCAGATCTTCTCCAGCGGCCCTAAATCCAATAGCGTCGGCGAGGGTGAGGGTTTCGGGTACGCTAGTCAACCAGGCCTGCCGCCGCACCACCAGACCGGCGGCAGGCGGCAAAATCTTTTTCTGGGGATTGTAGAGCAGCGGGGCGTCTCCCCGCTCGGTCAGGGCCAGCATCGCGCCAATGCGCTCAAAATTAGGGGGCGGGTCAATTTCAAAATCGCCCCGAATGCGGCTGCCGTAGGCTCCGGCCTGGGGATGAAGCTGACCAAACCGATGGGCGGCAGCCACCCAGACTAGGGAGGGATTGTTGTCGTCGTCTAAGAACCCTACCAGGGGGCTACGGGCAATCTGGATGCCGCGCTGGCGGGCATAGCCTGCTCCCTGACGGAGTTCAAAGGCATAGCGTAGGGGAACCGTTTGGGGCCACTGCGGTCGAAAGGATTCGACCACCTGCGCTGTGCCGTCATCGCTGTTGTTGTCTACTACAATTACTTCCCAGGCCAAGTCATTGGCGCCCAGCTGAGCCATGAGACATTTCAGCACGTTGGGCAGACGAGTTTCGCCGTTGTAGGTGCAAATTACCACGGAAAAATCCAGGGTTTCCCTGGCGGGAAACGCCCCGGCTAACTTGAGCCGCAGACGCCGCAATAGCTTTCGAGTATGGGGAGACAGCGGGCGATCGCTTTCGTCTAGTTGACTCTGCCTTGGAACGGCGGGCGCTACCGAAGACAAAACAGGCTCAGCCTCGGCGGCAGGACCGCAGGCTACTTCTGGGCGAGACATCTGGGCCATAGTCGAGGTTGCACAGGCCGCTGGCCAGCTGGGCGACGCTTTCAGTGTGCCCCCTGGCAGACTCAGATTATCCTGGCTGGCGACTCCGACATGAACCGCTGCACCACACCTAGTGCAGCCCCGGCTCGATCTGGCTGATGGGGACGAAGCACTCGTTGGGCAGCAGCACCGGGCGATCGCCAAAGATGAGTTTGCCCCGGTGGGTCTTGGTGCTAATGGCAATGCCGATAGGGCGCTGCACGTCTTCGGGGTGCACTTCGTAGTAGGTGCGATAAATTTGCCGAGCCGATTTCAGCAGAGCCGGGTTGAGCATCCCAGGTAAGGGGCCGGTATCCGGTAGCTGGGCTGGCGATTGGCTGGAAGAAGGGGGTTGCTGTAGACCGTACACGGCTCACCTGTGCGCTTATAGACAGACTTTAATCGATCTTTCCAGGGGCGGCAAACTCTAGAAGGTCTTCTAGAAGGAACTTTACGCAAGGGCGCTCAGCAGGGCTTCGCCCATGGCTTTACACCCCACCTGGGTCATGTTTTCAGCCATGATATCGCCAGTTCGATAACCCTGATCTAAAACGGTTGTCACAGCTTGCTCAATGCGATCGGCAGCGACGGGCTGATCGAGGGCGTAGCGCAGCATCATGGCGGTGCTCAGCACCTGGGCCAGGGGGTTTGCCTTGTCCTGCCCCGCGATGTCGGGGGCAGACCCGTGGACTGGTTCGTAGACTCCAGGGCCACTGGCCCCCAGGCTGGCGGAGGGCAACATGCCGATACTGCCGGTGAGCATGGCGGCGGCATCGGAGAGAATATCGCCAAACAGATTGCCGGTGACGATGGTGTCAAACTGCTTGGGCCAGCGAATGAGCTGCATGGCGGCGTTGTCGACATACATATGGGTGAGGGTGACATTGGGGTAGTCGGCAGATAGGGCGGTGATGCGATCGCGCCACAGCTGCGACACCTCCAGCACGTTGGCCTTATCGACCGAGCACAGCTGCCCCCGTCGTTTTTGGGCGGTTTCAAAGGCGACCCTGCCAATGCGATCGATCTCGCCATCGGTGTAAACCATGGTGTTGACGCCCCGCTTTTGGCCCGTTTCGGCCTCAAAAATGCCCTTGGGGCTGCCAAAGTAGATGCCGCCGGTGAGTTCCCGCACCACCATAATGTCCACACCCTCGACGACTTCCCGCTTCAGCGAAGAGGCGTCGATCAGCTGGGGCAAAATAGTAGCCGGACGCAGGTTGGCAAACAGCTCCAGCCCCGCCCGCAGGCCTAGCAGCCCGGTCTCAGGCCGCTGGTGGCGGGGCAGCGTATCCCACTTGTAGCCGCCGATCGCGGCCAGCAGCACCGCATCGCTGGCTTTGCAGGTCTTTAGCGTGGCCTCCGGCAGCGGCTCCCCCGTTTCGTCAATGGCCGCCCCGCCAATCAGCGCCTCCTCAAACTCAAAGGCCAGATCCATCTGGCTACCCACGGTCTTAAGCACGTCTACTGCCACCGTCATAATCTCGGGGCCAATGCCGTCGCCGGGCAGCAGGGTAATGCGATAGGTCGAAGTCATAGCGTCCGTGGATTGCGTAGGGTGCATAACAATCGGTTGAGACTGCGTCAACGCGCAGCAATGCACCGCTCTAAACCGGGGTGACATCGCTAACCGATTCAATATCATACCTCCAGGGGTTTCCCCCTTTACCGACTCATTCCCCTTGTACTCCCCATTTCCCCATTCCCGATGCCTCAATATCTCTACCTCCACGGCTTTGCCTCTAGCCCCAGGTCAGCCAAAGCTCAGGCCATGCGATCGCGCTTCGCCGACTTGGGGCTAAATCTCACGATCCCCGATCTCAACCAGGGAGACTTTAGCCACCTCACCCTTAGCCGTCAGATGCAGCAGGTGAGTGCGCTCATTCTGGCGCAGCCCAACCCTACCGTGCTGATTGGCTCCAGCCTAGGGGGCCTCACCGCCGCCTGGGTTGCCCAACAGGCTCCGATTACAGAACGCATCGAGAAACTGGTGCTACTAGCTCCCGCGTTTGCCTTCCTAGCCCAGTGGCTGCCCCGTCTCGGCCCTGCCCAACTCGACACCTGGCGCACTGAGGAATCGCTTCCTGTATACCACTACACCGAGCAGCGGGCCTTGCCTCTGCACTACGCTTTCGTCACCGATGCCCAGGGCTACAGCGACGACGCCCTCAATGCCGAAATTCCAACCCTCATTCTCCACGGCACCAACGATCAGACTATATCTATAGAAGCGAGCCGCGCCTACGCCAGCTCGCGCCCCTGGGTGCAACTGGTCGAGCTTTCCAGCGACCATGCTCTGATAGATGTAGAAGCTGATATTTGGCAGCACACCCAGACATTTCTAAAGCTAGATGCCCGCTAAAGGCGGGGCTTCAGCGGGCATCTAGCCAGTACCGCTACAGAAACACCGCGATAGAAGCCACCATTTTCGTTTCAAGAACTGCAACCCCCGTGCCACAATTAGCCCAATCCCCTACCTTAGAAACAGGGCAGCCCGGTGGACCCGTCTTCCCTTAGCGAACACAATCCCAGCCAGCCGCAAAGGGTCGTTACCCCACGGCAGCTGCACAGCATCAAGGCCCAGCTTGACCTGGTGCTGTTGGCCCTAGAAACCCTGACGGGCCTGGGATCCGATGCTATGCTGGCGGCGGCAGAGGCGCTGGAAGTGTCCGCGTTACTGAGCGATCGCGTCAATCTGTGGCGGCTGCGCCAGGCCAGCCCCCTGCGCAAGGGCCAGGGCCGGAAAAAGCTGGATGTAGACGAAGCCCGCGCTTTGGTGCTGGTGAGTTGTCACCTGGCGATCGCCCACCGCGATACCATTCGTCAGGCTGTAGCTCGTTTGGAGAAGGCGCTGGCCCAAAACCAGGCCCCCCATCGCATTGCTCAGCTAGGCGACTACCTCGATGCCTTCAGCAATGCCTACCAGGACCGCATGGAGGGTGATTCAACCGCGACCACCGATGAGCTGACGGCCCTGGGGCTAAAGCTGCTGGTCGATCTATTGTTTTACAGTGGATCCGGAGGAACCCGAAAGCTCTGGGTAGCGCTGCTGGAGCGGGCGGGTGAGTAAGCTATTGGGAATTTTTGGATTTTGGCTTTTAGACTTTGGATTAGGGGAGCACTACCGAGCTGAGTTCTATGGCTGCGATCGCCTCTGTTATGTCCTACGAATATGCGGCGGGTACCTGTACGCTACGCCTGTTTGGGGAGCTCTCGCCCCTGAGCCAGGTAGCGGACCGTCCGGTGCTGGGGCGATCGCGCTTTCACCTCCAGGTGCAGGGCGACGCAGCCCCCGAAGCAGCTGAGGCAGCCACTAGCCAGCCCGTAATCTTTGAAATCAGCGGTCGAGAACCACAGTTTTCGGCTCTAGTCAGTCTTGTACAGACCTATGTACAGCATCACCTCAGCGCCCCTGCCTTGGCTGCCAGAACCGCCGTCGTGGGCAACGGCAGCTCCCTTCAGCCCGTTGGGCTGACCCGCCATCGCCTGGCCCTAACCCTGCCGCCAGATTCCCCCAGGGCAGTGGAGCTATCTACCCTACAGCTTTCCGACCTGGCCGAGGCGCTCGAGCAGGCCGATAGCAACCTCCAGATTGTCCCCGACAACGCCCTGCCCAAGGCGCGGCGAGTTCGTCCCAAGCTGCCGCTTTGGCTCGGGTCGGTAGCGGCGGTGGGCATTGCCGCTCTGCTGGGCAATCAGTTGCTCACGACCGCCCCTTCTTCGGTGGTGCTCTCCCCCAGCAATTCTCAAACAACCCGCAGGGAAAGCGCGCAGCCAGCCCCCCAAAATTCCCAGCCAGCCCCAGACGAACCTGCAACCGCCACCAGTCCGGCCCCTGAATCAACTGGGCCAGCCCCCATCGCTGGCGAAGCGCTGCCGGCCCCTGTTACCACGGCTCCAACCACCCCAGCAGCCTCCCCTGGTGTGCCTGCGGAGGCCCCCAAACTGTCGCGGCCGCCCTCCGCTGCTCCTCCGGCCGCTACCTCTCCCCAGGCCAACATGTCCCGGGCAGCCACCGACGCTGCCCCGGCGGCGCAGGATAGGGGCCAGGTAGCGAATTCCACCGCTGACACTGCGGCAGCACCGCCCCCAACAGCGCCCAGTACCACCACCCCTCGCACGGCGAGGCCAGAAACCTTTGAGGCAGGGGCAGGCCTAGCTGCCCCCAGTGGCTCAGATTCTGACCTCGCTTGGGTAAGCAGCCTCACAGAAGCGCTGCGGCAGCTGTGGCGTCCCCCGGCAGACCTAGCCGCGCCCCTACGCTATCGGCTCACCCTTGCTCCCGAAGGCACCGTAACAGCGGTAGACCCCCTCAGCGACTTCTCGGCAACTTACCAAAACACCCCGACTCTGCCTCAGCCCGGCACCCGTCTGCCTGGCGTGGCCAACGCTGAGGAGTCCGCTGTCGAAGTGCAGTTTTTGCCCTCCGGTGAAGTCGTGGTCGTACCGCCGGGGGTAGCTAACCCCTAGGGCTGTTGCAAACCGCTCTCTGGCTGGGTTTGACCCTGGATTTGGCTTTGGCGCTTGGCCTTACGCATGCGCAGAGTCGACATGGCTTTGTCGACGGGAAAGCCAGCTACGGGAATGACCTGGTGCTTGCGATCGCGCTCTAGCTGCTTTAGCTCGGTGTAGTCGATCCAGTGAATACAGTCCACCGGGCAGGTGTCAATTGCCTCCTGAATGAGGTCCTGAGAATCACCATCCTGACGGTAGACGCGCGACCTGCCGTAGTCAGGCTCGATATAAAAAGTGTTACGAGCCACGTGGGCACAGTGCTTGCAGCCAATGCAGGTCAGCTCGTCCACGTACACGCCCTTCTGGCGCAGCTGACCGCCTAGCTCTGGCTCGAAGCCGGTGCGATCGCCGGTCTGGCGTAGCTGACCGCCTAGCTCTGGCTCGAAGCCGGTCACGTTGGGCTGTGCGTCAAAAGTTGTCATAGTGTGTTGCCGCTCCTGGTCGATAGACCCCAACCTGGGTCAATACAAAGAAAGGGGCTAAATTGCCCCTTTCTCAACGTCAATAGGGTAATGCTCAGCCGTTCCAGCGCTGCACCACCAGGCGTACAGAACCATCCTCGCGCACCTGCTCTTCAGCTAGCTGAAAGCCCTGGCTGGAGGTCTCAGACAGCACGGTGTTGTAGGCGTAGCGCTGGGTCACCTGGCTCAGAAAGCCTTCTACAGTGAGCGGTTGCTTCCAGTATTGCAGGTCTGCCACCAGCTCATAGTCACTAGTCTCAGGGTTGAGGCGAAAGCCAATATCGTAGCCGTTGTCCTGGGCAATAATCACATCGGCAGTTTCGGTCTGCCCTTGGTAGCCCCGCACCTGACAGGGGCCAGCTTTCCAATCAGCACCCAGATCGCTCAGGGCCACTTTGAGAGAATCCAGGTTGCGGATTTTGGTTTTGATTTGGCTAAAGTGTGACATTTTCTGCGGGTGATATAGGGACTATAAAAATCGAAAAGTTACCACTGGCTGTAGGCAGTCTGGGCAGCCACAGTTTCAGTAGCCGTTTGATCGTTACGCTGAGCAAAAAACTCAGAGGTCGTTTGCTGAGCCACCACCGTACCAAGCTGTGCCTCAATGGCCGCCGTTACCTCGGCGCAGGAGGCACCCACAATGCCGGTTACTGTCTCCTTAACGCGCCCATCGGGGTAAATAATGAACTCTAAGGTTTCCATACGCAGTCTCAAGACCATTGATGGCAAGATGGCAATTTAATCGGCGGCAGGGGCGTTGGAGCACCGTAACAGCAGCATCTCAAGGCTGGTCGGTGCCAGTAGATAAATGACGTTGCTTTAACCAAGCAAAGATCATATAACTCGCCAGCCTTCCTTACGAAAGTCAATATGCTGCATCATTTTTGTGAGCAGGCACATCTATTAGATGTAGTGTCGCGTAACTTTTAAGGAGCGTCAAGGCAACTTTTGTTACATTTCGCAGCCCAGCTCAGGCTCAAACGCCTTTTCAATCGTGGAACGGGTCAAAAGAAGGTTAAGAACAGTTAAGCCCTGCCGATCGCATCTATATATTTAAACCTTTTACAGGTTGAGGGCCTGTTTTGTCATCCTCCCAGCACCTAGCCATGGGCTACCTGACCCGGATCAGTTCGAGCACACCGTGCGATCGCGGCTGACCAAGCCCGAGCGCGAATATCACTGGTACCCCGCCAGTCTCCCTCAGCTGGCGCGAAACCCCCAAGCAAAGGCCAAGGGAAAACTGGAGCCGGTCTATATAGACGGATAGAGATAGATGTGTAAAGGCTCAGATCCCAGGGTTCTAGCAAAGCCCGTTGCAGGTCGCAAGCCCCTGCACCAGATTCCTGAGATCTTCAGGTTTGCAGGCTACTCTAGCAGCACAGTTTTGGTCATGATTACCATCCACGTCTCGACTCCGCTCGATGGGCGGGCGATTGTTGCCCTATCGGCACCGGGCGGCACAGGAATGGGGTCGCTCCAGTCGTTGGGGTCGGCGTAGCCGAGGGCGTGGAGGATTTTGATGGTGCGGTCTATGCCCGCCAGGCTGCCGTAGAGCATGTGGCGCACTTTTTCGGGATTCAGGGACCGGGTCCCTTTGCCAATTGCCCCAGATTTCGGTGGCAGCGGCAGGGACCCGGTCCCTTCGCGAGTTTCCTGATTATCGCTGGGGTCTGGTTCTAGATATTCAAACATCGGTTCTGTTTCCTTACGTAGTTGCAGTTAGCAAACCCTTTACCCACAAGGGGCGCAAGGGCTGAGGAAAACAGAACGCGAAAACCCTAGCCACCCGCAGTTGAAGTGCAAACTGAGGGGGCTAGGGTACCATGTGCCTAGCCTCGCAATCTGCTTCGGAGATTTGCGGGGTTAGCTGTCTGTTGGTGCCGCAAACACCTTCAGGCAGCGCTAAGATTTTCGAGTTCTGTAAAGCCACCGCTCGGGCGAACGGCTTGATAGATGATGATAATGGGTACATGCGATCGCCGTCAACAGTAAGCAATAACTTATTTAATTTAAATGCACAATAAGATTAGATGAGGTAGCAAATTTGCACATTGCAAGGTGATTATACTAGTCATTTAATAACAAATTGTACTAACTTCTCCGATCAAACTGTTGTTTATTTTCTATGAGAGCATGACTACTTTTCTGGCCTTTTTAAGCTTGACGTTTCTCATTATAGCTATAGGAGATTTCTTTGCTGGGGCATGGCTGTGGGCATTATTCTTTTTTCTCGTGTTCTGTGTATTAATATACATTTTTGGCTTAACCCCTGAAGGGAAAAGGCTTGCGAAGGAAACCGAGGAGAATAATAAACAAAAACAGCTAGAACAAGAAAGAGCTAAGAGAAAGGAAGAACTCGCTATTCAAGAACTGAAGAGTCGATTTGAATTATTAGTTCATAATCCCAATGACTCTGAATCCTTGAGCTTTGTTTTAACTGAACTCGACAAGCGCGATAAACAAAACCTTGTATTATTAATTGACGATTTAATCATACCTTTATTGCAAATAAAGTCCTTGGATACTAAGGTTCGTGGGGTTGTTTTTGATTGCATAAAGAAAGCGATTGCTCCCATTGGCGTTAAAAGATCAGAAAAATCTGCGTTGTTTTATCACGTTGCTCTTGATATTTTAGAGGACAATTCTGATCACTCTCCTCTCAAGCAATATGTTTTAGAAGTATAGCAGTCCTATTTGGTTCATGAAAAGGATCCGTATCGATGCATTTTTGGGAAATTAAACACCTCTAGCCTAAAAACTCCCGGTTCGCTCATTTCTAAGGTGGTTCGTCAGATACGGGCCCCAGCAGGGTGTAAATACTTACCGGGAAGTTGAGAGCCTTTAAGATCTGCTGCTGTAAAGGCGTCAGCTCCGTCAGATGGGCATAGGTCTGCCCTCGTGCATTCACCATGACTAGAGTAATGTACGACG
>NZ_JH976537.1:4501178-4621374 GCF_000309385.1 Nodosilinea nodulosa PCC 7104 | reverse complement strand
GTCCCGCTCATAGGCTTGTTTCCATTTGCTCAGGGCTCCCAGCGATACATCGAGAATCGCGGTGATGGCCTCATAGCCATAGTCCTGATAGATCAGTTTGACGGCCAATGCTTTCTTCACTTGGCGACCATCACGTTCAGCACTGATAAAGGCCTTGAGTTCTTCAATGGCAATGGTTTTGCTGAGCTTAGTCTGGGGGGTGGGCATGACCATCACACCTCGCATCAGAATTCTGGATCCTCAGTAATTATACTGATATATTTCACGAATCATTCCGGATTGCTATAGGTAGATGGAAATGCTCTATCGAGCGGGGTGGTAGAGTTACTATTTACGACGAACAGTCTATACAAAATGATATTTTGGTTAGAACCAAAAACTGAATAGCTTTTAACTATCCTACTGTCGAGTTAGCGCGTATGGAACAAGATTTTGTCAAGCCAATCGCAAGCAGCCCCGCCATAGCTAGTCTTCTTGGTGTTTTCATAGGTTTTCTTCTAAATTTCCTGCGTGACTCCTACAAAGAGAATCGTGTAGCCAACAAAGAAAAGAAGTCTATTCGTACATTGATTAGGCTTGAAATTCAGCAAAACATTGATGAACTAAAGCTCTTTTGGGAACAAGTCGTCAAGGAAATTAGTGAAGATGAGATTTCGGTTTTCGCGACTGGGAGGCAGATAACTTCGAGGCTTCTTAAGCTTTCAAAAAGCCCTTTCCCAGAATGGAGGTGCAAAGCATGGGAAAGTCAGATGACAAGAGTACCTGCTGCTTTTGAAGACAATGAAATAGTGCAAATTCAAAGCACTTATAAAAGAATGTCCAAAATCACGAGTCTTCTCAACTTGCTCCCTCGTGGGCCAATAAATATTGGCGTTTCCATGGCAGAAGCGACTTTTTCCTCAGGTGGATTTTTGATTGACAATTATGAAGATGAATTGAGCTTTTGGAAAGATTTTGAGGTTCTTGTTTTAAGTGTTATCGAGTCAGGAAATCCAGTTGACAAGTAAGTGCTATCACAGACCTCATGTAGTGATAGCAAATCTCTTCTAGGTTGGGTTGAGGTCACGAAACCCAACGCCAGCGTAGGTTTTGTTGGGTTATGCGATCGTTAGCCCGTCTCCGGCTGCTAGATTTTGAGCTGATCGAAGCAAAACGCTACGAAGAGCCTTGCTAGATGGGTACGCCGCACTCGCCCGTCCTACAATGAGATAAAGAATGTTGCCCCAAGCCTACATTCATCGGTAACCCAATGTGGCCAGCCGTTGGCCTATCTTGAAAGGCTCACCATGGTTCAAACCCCTGTCCCCGCTGAGACCCTATATCCCGATGCTGACGGCAAACCCATGGCCGACAATACCAAGCAGTACCGCTGGATTGTACGGCTGGTCACCAATCTCAAGCACCTGTTGCAAGAGCAAACTGCGTTTGCCGCTGGTGATTTGCTGTGGTACCCAGTTAAAGTCGATGCGCCTCCTGTGCCTGCCCAAGCCCCAGACGCCATGGTTGTAATGGGTCGTCCCGACTATGACCGAGGCAGCTACAAGCAGTGGCAAGAAGATAACATTGCCCCTCAGGTGGTCTTTGAAATTATCTCCCCAAGCAATTCAGCGACAGAAATATCCCAAAAGCAGAGCTTTTACGATCGCCACGGCGTTCTAGAAATGTTCTTCTACGACCCCGACAGCTTTGAGTTTTGGGGGCTGGTGCGCCAGCAAGTCAGCGATCGGCCAACGCTGTTAACCCGGCTCAACTTGCCCTGGGTTTCTCCCATCCTTAGCATCCGGTTCGATATGTTTGAGGACGGCCTAGCGCTGTTTTATCCCGATGGGAAGCCTTTCAAAGATCCTGATGAACTACTTCAGGAGCGTGACCAAACCCAGCAGAGGCTAGATAAAGCCCTGGCTAAACTACAAGAGATGGGCGTCGATCCCAAAGACTTGGAATAGGTTGCTTCCAAACGTAGCGTCCCCCAGTTAGCTTTCGTCCAGGCCGCGATACAGTTTGGCAATATCAAATTCCAGACCCAGGCTGGCCAGCTTTACCCGATCGCCCGCCCTATACACATCCACCTGCCAATCCCCGGAGGCAGTGGTGCAGCGGCATTCCACCTGCTGGCTCTCCTGGGAAATCAGCACATACTCTTGCAGCGAGTCGAGCTGCTGGTAATCCTGAAGTTTTTCGTCTCGATCAAAAGTTTCGGTACTAGTTGATAGCACCTCTGCCACCAGTTTGGGGTAGCGCTTGATGTAGCGATCGCGCCGGTCCCTCGGGTCACAGGTTACAAAAGCATCGGGGTAGTAGTAAAACTCATCCCGATAGCTGACCTTAACATTGCCCGAGTAAAATCGGCAGTTGGAGTCATTACCTAAGTGATGATCGATAATCTTCAGCAAATTAAAGGCGATGCGATCGCGGTTATCGGTACCGCCCGCCGTGGCGTAAACCAGCCCTCGTCGATATTCATGGCGAATACGACTCTGTAGCTCAAGCACCAGATACTCCTCTGGTTCGATGTAGTTGGGAACAGCGATCACAAGGCAACGGTCGATCTGGGAAGGGTTTTCTTGAATTCTATCGCTCCTACAATGCTAGCTTGCCTAACACAACAAAAAAGCGCCCCCCGTAGGGAGCGCTCTTTCGCTAATCAATCAATGGGGTAGTCGCAATCGACTAGCCGATGATTTCAGGTGCCTCAGCCGTGGCCAGGTCGAGGGGGAAGTTGTGAGCATTGCGCTCGTGCATCACTTCCATACCCAGGTTCGCACGATTAATCACGTCTGCCCAGGTGCCAATCACACGACCCTGAGAGTCAAGGATCGACTGGTTGAAGTTGAACCCGTTCAGGTTGAACGCCATCGTGCTGATGCCCAGGGCCGTGAACCAGATGCCAATCACAGGCCATGCGCCCAGGAAGAAGTGCAGGCTGCGGCTGTTGTTGAAGCTGGCATATTGGAAGATCAACCGACCGAAGTAGCCGTGGGCCGCAACGATGTTGTAGGTCTCTTCTTCTTGGCCAAACTTGTAGCCGTAGTTCTGCGACTCAGACTCGGTGGTCTCACGCACCAGAGAACTGGTCACCAGTGAACCGTGCATGGCGGAGAACAAGCTGCCACCGAACACACCGGCCACGCCCAGCATGTGGAAGGGGTGCATCAGAATGTTGTGCTCAGCCTGGAATACCAGCATGAAGTTGAAGGTACCAGAGATACCCAGGGGCATGCCGTCCGAGAAGGAGCCTTGGCCCAGGGGGTAGATCAGGAACACGGCGGAAGCAGCGGCCACAGGAGCGCTGTAGGCGACGCAGATCCAGGGGCGCATGCCCAACCGGTAGCTCAGTTCCCACTCACGACCCATATAGCAGAAGACGCCAATGAGGAAGTGGAAAATCACGAGTTGGTAAGGACCACCGTTGTACAGCCACTCGTCGAGGGAGGCGGCTTCCCAGATGGGGTAGAAGTGCAGGCCGATGGCGTTGGAGGACGGCACCACCGCACCGGAGATGATGTTGTTGCCGTACATCAGCGAGCCAGCCACGGGCTCACGGATGCCGTCGATGTCGACGGGGGGAGCGGCGATGAAGGCAATCACGAAGCAGGCGGTCGCAGCCAGCAGGGTGGGAATCATCAGCACGCCGAACCAGCCTACATACAGGCGGTTCTCGGTGCTGGTTACCCACTGACAGAACTGCTCCCACAGGGAGGCAGATTGTTGTCTTTGTAAGGTCGTTGTCATGATGAAAATAAGTGCGAGTTAGGTTTGCTCGATGCCCGTCAAAAGGAGACAGGCGGGTTATGTATGTCTTTACATTAACTGCAATGTTTCAGTTTGTAAACAGTCTTGCGATAGATACGTCCGACTTAAGGCCGTATCTGTTACAAATTCTGCTGCTCAATCGCGGTTGGCAACCACCTCGCGCCGCCTCTGTGCCCATGCCAGCCGGGCTTTGGCGACCTGCTGGGGAGCTGGGATGGCCTGAAACAAATCCAGAGCTTTGTAAAGATGTTGCTCAGTTTTGGCGACCGGGGCAGCTAGAGAGGCCAGGGCAAGGGCGTATTGCAGGTGGGCGGTGGCCAGGTCGCAGTGGGCACCAACCTCGTCGAGCAGGGCGATCGCGCCTCGGCAATCCTCTGCGGCTTCCATCAGCTCTCCCCGCTGATGCTTCAATCGCCCCAGCCCGATCAAAGCATTGGCCTTAATTTGCAGATAGTGGCCGGCCTCTGCCGCCTGGATGGCAGCGTTAAAGAGCGATTCAGCCGTACCTAGATCGCCCAGATTTAGGTAGGTATGGCCCAGGAGCTGGACGAAAAATGCGTGACGCCCGCTTTGGCTGCGGCCTTGCACCTGCTCAAAGATGGAGTCAGCCAGGGCTTGCGCAGATTGCCGATTGCCCTGATACGACCTGACCAAAGCCAGGCATGTGGTGGCTTTGTCGGCCCAGGGCTGGTGGCGAGTGCCGCTGGCGGTAGCAATCACCTGGCCAAACCAGGTGGCAGCGGTGTCAAGGTTCCACAGATCTAGATGGTAAAGGCCCAGGCTGAGCTGGGAGTCGACCACTAGCATGGTCAGGTAGTACCAGCGGTGGGTGCTCGTGGCGAGCGATTCGGACTCGAGGCAGCTCTGGGCGATCGCGATCGCGTTTTGCTGGCGGGCGATCGCATCGGGCAAGCGGCCCTGAATCCAGTAGAGGTCGCCGAGAATATTGGCCAGCTCGCTGGCGTCGGCGTTTTGCGAAGGAATATGGTCGATGATAGCGGTGATGGCGTCGGTGACCGGCTGCACCAGGCCCATGCGGTAGAGGGTACTGCCCAGGGGCAAAAACTGCTGCCACTGGTTGTCGCGGCTGTACAAGATTACCCGCGCCGCCGCCCCGTAATCGTCAATAGCGACGTAGTGATAGTAGGCTTCTAGGGCCTGTAGTGCATCCTCCAGCGTGCAGATGCGCTGGATGCTATCGCTCCAGCAGCGGGCGGCGGCGCAGTGAGCCGTCTCCCAATCGGCCTTGCCTTCAGAGCTGGCGGTGAGCTGGGCCAAGGCTCCGGCCCGTACGACCGGGTGCAGCCAGTAGCGCCCCTGGCGACATTCCAGCAGAGAGCGATTGCGCAGCGAGGTGACAATGGCCTGGTGACGCTGGGCGGGGACATCGGCCATCAGACCCTGCACCGCCGCCCAGGGAATGGTGGGCACATCTTGATAGCGGTAGACCCCCAGGCGGCAAAAGAGGCGGTGGGCTTCGGGGTCGAGGGCGCGCAGACGGTTGATCTGGCTATCCACCAGGTTCTTCAAATCCACTGGTCCTAGCAAATCTTGGCTGTGGGCCTGCCAGTAGAGGGCAAGACTGCCGTCAAAGTCGGCCTGCACGACTCCAGCGAGTATTTCCATGGCCTTGGCATTGCCACCATAGGCACTGTGCATGGCTGCGAGCACTGGGGTATCGCTGGGGACGCCCCGGTGGGTGAAGTAGGTGGCCCAGGCGCTGAATCCCAGCCCCGGCAGTCGGTAGTGGGCGATCGGTAGGCCGGGTTCGCAGAGGCGATCGCGGCTGGTCAGCAGAGTCAGCGTCTGCCCTCGGCTATCCGCCAGAACCCGCAGCAGCTCGCCGTAGCGACGGTGGGGCGCGATGAACTGGCCCTGGGCATCTAAGGCAGGTTCTAGATTGTCTATGAGTACGGCAACTCGCTGCTGGCGCAGGTGCCGCCGCAGGCGATCGAGGGTAACGCCAAACTCGCGCCCTGGCTCGACTCCAAAGTCCTGGCGCAGCCACTCTTCGACCACCCACTCCACCGGGGTCAGGTCGGCGGTGTCTTTGGCCATCAGCAGTTCGAGGGTGAGATCGACCGGCCGATGGGCCAGCGACTGTTGCGTCAGAAAGTGCTGGGCCAGGGTGGTTTTGCCCAATCCCCCTTCCCCCTGAATCAAAACTGTGCGGTGGCCCTGGGCTACAAGAGCGGCAAGGTCGGCGATCGCATCCTGGCGCCCCACAAAGCTGGGATTGTCTGCGGCTAGCACAGCCTGCTCCCCGTCACTGCCCGGCGAAAGGTGAGTCCCAAAATCCTGCAAAACCGAGGCAGTTTGAGCCGCTTTACTGGGTACTTCGATGCCCATCCTCAGCAGCGATCGCTTCAGGGCGGACTTGAGGGTAGATTTGGTCACCTTCTCCCCGGTCACCTTCGACAGCAGCCGCCACATCTGGTAGGCCACATCCTTGATGTGGCCCTCGGTGTATCCGGCGGTGTTGGCAATGTCCAGGTACTTTTGCCCGTGCCACACCTGGTGCAAAATAGTGCGCTGCAGATCGTTCAGATGCCGCCCGGTGACGGTGAAGACAAGCCGGTCTGCCAACTCTACCGCATCTGATGCCATGGTCGCTTGTATCCCCTACGGCCACAACTCTAGCCGAGATTTTTATATCTTTCACCTTTAAGCTCACGGATTCCGCCTTTTTCCGTCTCTCAGGACACTTGTGTTTTGAGCCAGGGCCGACTCTGCCCGACTGACGGTAGGCGTTGCCGCCGCTACGGTGAAGTTACTCAACCGTAGCGTATCCAAAGCGTATTAAATATGACCGCGATCACGAATCTCTCGCCCCTCTACAAGGATGATTTGGCTGGCCCCTGGCAGCCTGGCCTTGGCCTCGGGCTGGCCAGACAGCGGATTGCCAGACTAACCCAACGGTATGTAACTGTCGAGCATTTGCGCGATCGCCTCGCCGATCTACCCCATCAGTTTCAGGCTCCTCGGCCTCGCCGCTGGAGTCCGGTGCGCTGGGGCGAGATTCACCCCGATCAGGTGATAGGCATTTCCCTGGAGACCTTTTGCGCCATTTTGCTCGGCACCATCAATACCGAAGCCCCTATTCGCGGCTACACCCAGGCCAGCCGCCAATACCTGGCGCATTTCCATCCGCCGATGGCCCAGTTTGTGGGAGGTACCGCAGATGCCGCCGGGCAGGTGATCTCACCGGGGCTGTGGGAGCTGGAAGAAAAACGCCATACCCCAGCGCTTATAAACCTTTACTGCCGTCTGTCTGGCGATCGGCCCACACCCGTACCCCACTCCGCCCGGCCCTACACCCCCAGCGGCAGCCCCCGCGCTGACCTCTACCGCCACGGGCTGCACCGCACGGCCACTGAGTACGGCGCCGCCTGCCTTTACCTATGGATGATGGCCTACACCACCGGGCCGCTCCAGGCCGTGCTAGGCGAACTACTAGTTGATGAGGTCAACCATATGACCAAATTTTGGGGCTTTGGTCGCTGGGCCTACCCCGAAACCGGCCTCGGCATGATGGCCGCCACGCTGGCCCAGGCTACGGTGCAAAAGTGCCGACAGCCAGGGCTCCAGGGCAGTCTGATGCACACCCTAAAGCGTATGGCTGGCGAACTGGCCTGAGGCCAGTGGAACCTGAGCCATCGCGCTGCATTTCTCTATACCTTCGATCGGGTGATGCGGGTGCTGTGGCGGTGGGATCGATCCCTAACGCGACCTTACCTGGAGCATCTATTTGGCCCACATTTTTCTGAGCAGCATTCTACAAGATGGCCTGGGAAGGCCAAAGAGGGAACTATGCAAAGGAAAGCCTGGATAACTCAAAGCCTCCTTCATGTCGAGAAAGGAATTTAAGCGGCAGGACTAAGCCCTGGTACTGCTGGACGGAAATCAAGCCACCGTTCCGACTCCCCTGGCTCCCTAGCCCCACTGCTACCTTGCGATCGGCCATAGTCCAGAAACCCATGCCGCAGTCTGCTGGCTCTAATCCCGGCGCTTTTGGCCAACGGGTTTGGCCCTATTTATCGAGTCCTATATTTAATTGAGCATTTAGCTATGACCCAGGTAAATGACTTTTCAACGCTCCCGATCGATCTTCATTTCGATGCCCTTCCCGCCCACGTAGCAGTGATTATGGATGGCAACGGTCGCTGGGCGACCCAGCGGGGTCTGCCGCGCGTGGCGGGCCACCGCCAGGGGGCCAAAACGGTCAAAGATTTGCTGCGCTGCTGCAAAGACTGGGGCATTGGGGCCTTGACGGTCTATGCCTTCTCGACCGAAAACTGGCGGCGACCGATGGAGGAGGTCGGCTTTCTGCTGCGCCTGTTTGACCGACTGCTGCGCCGCGAAATGGTCGAAATGCAGCGCGAGGGCGTGCAAATTCGGTTTTTGGGTGACCTGTCACCCCTGCCCGATCGCCTGCAAGATCTCATGCAAGAGGCGATGGCAGCGACTCGGCACAACCAGCGGGTGCAGTTTAATGTGGCGGTGAACTACGGCGGTCGCCAGGAGCTAGTGGCCGCCACACGGCACATTGCCCAGCAGGTGTCCTGCGGTGCCCTGTCCCTAGACCAAATCGATGAAGAGACCCTGTCTAGAGCGCTGCTGACCCATCCCCTCCCTGACCCCGATCTACTGATTCGCACCAGCGGCGAACAGCGGCTGAGCAACTTTTTACCCTGGCAGCTGGCCTACACCGAGCTGTACTTTACCGACCTGCTGTGGCCCGAGTTCGATCGCGCCGCTTTTTACCAGGCCCTGCGGTGGTACCAGGGCCGCCAACGCCGCTTTGGTGGGCTAGTGGCAGCTCCCATAGCCCAGGGACTATAGCTCCATGCTTAGCCTTAGAGCCACTGGCCTTCCCCGCGATCGCACACCATCCCGCCGCTGCCTACAAAGGCAGGTCCAGATCAGGCGCGATCTGGACCTATGGGTGAATCAGGCAATCGATCAGACGGTTCGAAATCAGCCCTAGGCCGCCAGCGCGGGATAGTCGGTGTACCCTTCGGCCCCGCCGCCGTAGAAGGTGTCAGGATTTGGCTCGTTGAGAGGCGCGTCTTTGGCAAACCGCTCGGGCAGGTCCGGGTTGGCAATAAACAGCTTGCCGTAGGAGACTAAGTCGGCATCGCCGCTGGCGATCGCCCGATTGCCCGACTCCCGGTCGTAGTCCCAGTTCACCATCAGCAGGCCGTTGTACAGCGAGCGGAATTCTTTTGTGGGGATAGCCGTGCCGCCGTGGCGCAGATCTGACTCGCTGGGCTCTAGCAGGTGCAGATAGGCCAGGTTCAACGGGTTGAGCGCCTGAATGGCGTAGCCAAAGGTAGCCTTGGGGTCAGAATCAGTCATGTCGTTGAAGGTGCTGCTGGGGGAGAGACGGACGCCAACGCGATCGCTGCCCCAGACATCTACCACGGCCTGGGTCACCTCCAGCAGCAGGCGGGCGCGATTTTCGACCGGCCCGCCGTAGGCATCGGTGCGGTGGTTGGTGCCGTCGCGCAAAAACTGATCCAGCAGGTAGCCGTTGGCCCCGTGCACTTCAACACCATCAAAGCCCGCCTCCAGGGCATTTTTAGCGGCCTGGCGATACTGGTCGACAATCCCGGCGATTTCATCGAGCTCTAGCGCCCTGGGGGTGACAAAGGGCTGCATACCCTCATAGGTCATAGCATCGCCCCTGGGTTGAACGGCGCTGGGAGCTACGGGCAAGGCCCCGTCGGGCTGTAGGGAGGGGTGCGAAATACGGCCCACATGCCAGAGCTGGAGAAAAATGCGCCCCCCCCTGGCATGGACAGCCTGGGTGATCTGCTGCCATCCAGCAATTTGCTCGGCACTGTGAATACCGGGAGTCGCGGGGTAGCCCTGCCCCTGGGGAGAGATCTGACTCGCCTCGCTAATAATCAGCCCAGCGGAAGCCCTCTGCTGGTAGTAGAGAGCGTTCAGTGGCTGAGGCACATTGCCTTCCCCGGCCCGGTTGCGGGTCAGGGGGGCCATAACGACGCGGTTGGGCAGCTCGTACGCGCCCAGCTGAATAGGGGTAAACAAGTTCTTTTCAGTAGACATAGGAATTTCCTTTGCGATAGCTAGAGCTGAGGCCAGGGCATGGCTGAATTAAGATCTAAGTCAGGGCAGATAGCGACCTTAGAAAACCACATCCGCCGTCTTTATGTAGGAGGGGGAAAGATGTAGGAGGGCGAAAGGGGATGCATCTGGCTGTAGACAGCCTAGGCCGCAGAAAGCATCGGCTCGGCGGCGCTGCCACCGCTGCTTCCCCCCTACTTCTTCGCCTCCGAGGTAACCCTTCAAAGCGATCAACCAGAAGCTAAGGATTAGCTTAGAAACGGCTCGATCGCTTTGGCGAGGGTGGCCTTGGGCACAGCCCCAACCACCTGCTCCATTTTTTGACCACCCATAAACACCATCAGGGTAGGAATGCTGCGAATGCCGTAGTGGGAGGCGATGCCGGGCTGCTCGTCAGTGTTGACCTTGACCACCTTGAGCTGCCCCTCATACTGCTGGGCCATCTCATCGACAACGCTGGCTACCATGCGGCAGGGGCCACACCAGGGCGCCCAAAAATCTACCAGCACCGGGACATCGCTTTTTAGCACCTCGGACTGAAATGTATCTTGGGTAATACTTGCAACTGCGGACATATGAACACCTCCGCCAACTGGGGAAATTTCAGTTATTCGAAAAAATCGAACAATCAAACTATAGCGCCTGCCGTGGCATAATGCAACTATGCGACCTATTCATCATCCCAACTGCAAAGACATCGCCTTGGAGGGGGTTTTGTATGCCCTGGGCGACCCCGTGCGGCTCGAAATTGTGCAGCGGTTAGCCAACAACGACGAATTGTCCTGCTCTGACCTGGACCTGGGGGTGGCAAAGTCGACCCTCTCCCACCACTTCAAAATTTTGCGCGAGGCTGGGGTGCTGCACTGCCGCAAGCAGGGCACTCAGCACATGAACTCGCTGCGCCGCGATGACTTAGAGGCGGCGTTTCCTGGCCTGCTCGACAGCATTTTGAAGGCGGCTCGGACCAAAGTTGAAAGCTAGCGCAGAGTCACAGCCGTTCCCTGAGCAAAGTTGTCGGCGAAGCCGCCCCAAGGGAGCTAGGGGACATTAGTGACGTTGACTAAGGGAGCTGGTTTTAGGGGCGTGAATATCCGGTGTCCCTACAGCGGCTTAGACTCCAGGACACCGCTCTGAAGCGGCTCTAGCTCGGTCTCGTGACCCGGTTCGCGAATGGAATCGGCAGTTTTTTTGATGAAGCTGGCGGTGGGTACGGCTAGCAGCAGGCCCAAAAAACCGGCGAACTTGGCCCCAATCAGCAGAGCCAGGATGATGATGGCAGGGTTGAGTCCGGTGATGCCGCCCATCAGGCGCGGGGCCACCAAGTTGTCGTTAATTTGCCCCAGCACGATCGCGACGCCCAGCACCTTAAGACCCAGCCAAATGTCTTGAAACGCCAGTAGACTGCTCACCCCGAGTACCGCCACCGTACCGCCAAAGGGAATGATGCTGACCAGGCCGATCACCAGGCCAAACAGCAGACCAAAGGGCACATTGAGCAAAATCAGGGCGGTTGACTGGGCCACCGCCAAAATCAGCGCCAGGGTGGCCTGCCCCGAAAAGTAGCCCTGAAAGCTGGGCCGCAGCGAGCTGCGAATCTGCGATCGCCAGGGGGCGGGCAGCCAGCTTAGCAGACCTTCCCACAGCGGGTCGCCGTTAATGACTAACAAAATGGCCAGCACCGCAGTCACTAGCAGGTTAACTGCACTGTCGAGGGTGCTGAGGGTAACGCTAATCGCCTGGGTGGTGGTAGCTTGCAAAGCGTTCGTAAGCTGGTTGGCGGCCTCTACCGTGAGCTGATCGAGGTTGATGGGCAGGTTTTGAAAGACGGTGCGATCTTCGAGCAGCAGCAGCTGGGTTTTGGCGCGATCGATCCAGCCCGGTAATCGTTCGGCCAGGTCGTTGAGCTGCTGCCACACCTGAGGCCCCAAAAAGGTGACCAATACCGTAGTAACCACAACGGCTAGCAGCACCGCCAGTGCCACCGCCAGGCTTCTGGCCAGGCCGCGATGCTCTAACCAGTCGATGGGGTAGTCGAGCAAAAAGGCAATCAGCGTGGCGGTGATGACAATGCTGGTAGCGGGCTGTAGCAGCCCCCCCAGCCAGTACAGCAGCCAGCCGTTGAGGCAAATGAGGGGAAAGGCCAGGCCTGCGATCGCCCATTTGGGCAGGTTAGAAAAAGATCCCATAGTTACCTTTCACGTTCTAAAGCCGCAATATCTATGTCGGCCAGCGTTGTTAAAAAAGTCCTGAGTCGTGCCGCTATTTTAGCTACCCCACCCGCCACATTCGACTCAATATTCAGCGGCAGCACCGGATCGTGGAGCGACAGCCGCAGCAAAAACCAGCCGTTTTCGTCAGCAGCCTGGCAGGCGACGCGCACGCCCTCGTAGTTTTTGGGTACCACTTCCCAGTCGCTCTGGGTAGCTACAAACCCCTGGAGCCGGTCGATGACGCTGTTACCGTAGGGTTGAAAGTCGGTCTCTAAAATTTTGAGGCGAAACTCTCTGCTTTCTTCGGGTTCTTGCAGCGTCGCGATTAAGTCAGTCAGACGCTTGCCAGCCAGACGGGTTTTGGCGAGTTCTACCAGGAGCTGGCTGACCAGGTAGGCTCCGTCATCCAGGAAATAGTTCTCTTTCATCGCGCCGTGGCCGGAGGTTTCGATCGCCAGCCAGGCCGCCTGCCCCGATTCATTCAGCCGCACCGCTTCGTTGATCACATTCTTGTAGCCGCGCTTAAAGCGGTGGTGAATGCCGCCCAGATCGCCCTCGATGAACTGGGTCAGCCCGTCGGAGGTAATCGAGTCGGTGACGATGGTGGAGCCGGGGTGCGCTTGCAGCACGATCGTTGCGATCAGCGCGATCAGTCGGTTGCGGTTGAGCTCGCGCCCATTCTCATCGACCGCCGCACCGCGATCGACATCGGTGTCGAAGATGATGCCAAAGTCGGCCCCGTGAGCCACCACCGCCTGACAGATCGAGGCCATTGCCGCCTCATTTTCGGGGTTGGGCATGTGGTTGGGAAAAGTGCCATCGGGGTCGAGGAACTGGCTGCCCGTGGTGTCGGCCCCCAGCGGCTCAAGCACCTGGCTGGCGTAGAAGCCGCCCGCGCCGTTGCCCGCATCGACGATGATCTTGAGGCCGTGGAGGGGCTGGTCAAAGTTGCCGGGGTGGTTGACCGACTGGCGAATCTGCTGCACCAGGGTCGCTGAGTAGGCGGCAATCAGGTCGCGGTGCTCTACCGGGCCGGGGAATGCGGCGGCTGCGAAGTCGCCCTGCTCAGCCCGCTCTAAAATGCGCGCAATATCCCCTTTGCCCAAGCCGCCCGATTGGGTAAAAAACTTCAGCCCGTTGCGGTTGAAGGGCAGGTGGCTGGCGGTGAGCATAATCGCGCCGTGGCAGCTAAACTCTGGCAGCACGGTGCTCATAAACATGGCCGGAGTCGAGGCCATGGCCACATCCATCACCCGGCAGCCGAGGGCGGTCATGCCGTCAATCACCGCCGCCATCAGGGTTGGCCCAGAGAGGCGGCTGTCGCGACCCACGGCGATCGCCAAATCCGTCGCAGGCAGGCTCAGCTCGTCAGCCAGCCAGGTGGCAAAGGCCTTACCCAGGAGGTTAGCCACGTCTGGGGTGAGATTGACGGCTTCCCCGGCAACGCCATCGAGGGCAACGCCGCGAATGTCGGAGCCGTTTTGCAGGGCGGCCCAGTTTGTGGGAGTAGTAGATAGGGGCATGGGGGCGATCGCTCCGTCTGTCGGCACCCCCACCATAGAAGCCGCCGCAGAATTCTGCCGATTTCTTCAGCTTTTTTGCGCCTGCGGCCTGCCAGCTGGGCCTGGGGCACTGTCAGCACTGGGGCTGGGGCGATCGCGCCAATATCTTCCCAGCGAGGGGCGTCGTAATTCTCAATTACGGCTATCCTTAGCGCGGAGGCTACTCGAGCTAAACGCCCCTGCTGGTCCAGCGCCCCCGGAGCAAGCGCCCCCGTGAATTTTTGCCGGGATAGGCCAGCGTCAACCATTCCTCACCGTCAATGTCAGAGCTATATACTCAAATTTTCCGCCTGTCAGGCGAGCACCCCTCTCTCTTTTGGCTGGGGCTGCTGGGGCTAATTGCCGCCCTGGCCTACTTTTCGGGCAACGTGCTCTCTCGCCTAGTGAACTGGCTGCTGCGCCGCTTTGTCGCGGGCCGGGCCGACAAATTTTATCGCCTGGTGGTTCAGCCCCAGGAGGCGCTGCTGCAAGGGGTGCTGGTGCTGGCCCTGCTGGATTTAGTCGCCTACCTGATCCTCAAACGAGACTTGCAGGTGCGGTGGTACCCCTATCTGGAAATTCCCCTCACCCTGGGTTTCACCGTGGTTTTGGGCTGGTTTTTAGCGGGCAGCTTTAGGGCCTACTTCAACACCTACCTGCTCGATGCCGCCCTTCAGGAGGGCCGCAAGAGCAACAGCGAAATTTTAGTGCTGGCGCGGTTCTTTGCTAACGTCGGCATTCTGCTGATTCTGGTGGTGGCTTTTTCTGAAACCCACGACCTGAATATTTTTGGCCTAATCGCCAGTCTGGGAGTGGGCGGCATTGCCGTGGCCTTTGCCGCCCAAAAGGTGCTGGAGCAGCTGCTGGGCGGGCTGGTAATCTATGTCGATCATCCCTTTGGCGTGGACGACTACATTGGCCTACCCGACGGCACCTTTGGCCGGGTCGAGGCGATCGGCCTGCGCTCGACCAAAATTCGGGTGTCGGGCAAGGGGTCGCTGGCGATCGTGCCCAACAATGTGATCATTCAATCCACCGTCGAGAATTTCTCCGGGGCCAAGAAGGTAATGGCGATTACCTACCTCAACCTGTACCGGGCCGTGACCACCGAAGAGCAGGCCTTGATTCGCCAGGTGATTTTAGAAAGCACCCAGGAGCTGTCGGGCATCGACCCCCGCAGTACCGACATTGCCTTCCGCGATCTCGACAGCGGCAGGCTCTCCCAGGCTCAGATCACCTTCTTTATTTTGGGATCGGGCGACAGCTCCATGGAGATTCGTCGCCAGCTGCTCAATGTGGCCAGCCAGCAGCTCACCCATCGGCTGAAGCAGTACGGGATTGCCTTTGATATTGAAGAGCCAACGGTGTATGTGGATGCTCCCATCACGGTTTAGCGGGCCTTCCCTTGCACTACAGACACCCCACCGCCGCCATCTTAACTACCGCCTGTGACCCTCCGCGAACTTCTCAATACCGTTGATGTACAGCTCCTGGCGCTGCCGCCGATGGCGGTGTTTTTGGTGGCGCTGCTGCTGGCGATTTTGGTGGGTCGCTACACGCCGGGGCTGGTGGGGCTAATTATTCAGCGGTTTTCGCCCCAGCAGGGGGCGGTCGTCTACAACAACCTGATTGTGCCGATCAGAGGCGCGGTTAAGCTGGCGGGCACGCTGCTGCTGGTGTCGCTGTCGATGGTGTGGCTACAGCAGGCTTCGGCGGGTCTCTACGGCTTTTTTCGGCCCCTGGTCGATCTGGCGACTATTTTGAGCGTAGCCTGGCTGGCGTCGCGCCTGTTTCGCCAGTTTGTCAGGGTGTACGGCATTAAAATGGTGCGCCGCATGGGGCGCGAGGTCGATGAACTGCTGCTGGTGTTTGAAACCCTGGCCAATGTGATTATCGGCTTTATTGCGGTGCTGGCCTTTGCCCAGAGCCAGCGGTTTA
This sequence comes from Nodosilinea nodulosa PCC 7104, assembly GCF_000309385.1. Classification (GTDB taxonomy): domain Bacteria; phylum Cyanobacteriota; class Cyanobacteriia; order Phormidesmidales; family Phormidesmidaceae; genus Nodosilinea; species Nodosilinea nodulosa. Next base: position 4,605,842 of record NZ_JH976537.1, on the reverse strand, counting down.
ACCTGGTGGGGCTGATCGCCAGCCTGGGGATTAGCGGCATTGCCCTGGGCCTGGCCGCCCAAAAGATTTTGGAGCAGTTGCTCAGCACCCTAGTGCTGTATCTCGATCGCCCCTTTGTGCCGGGCGAGTACATTCGCCAGGGCGATCGCCAGCTGTGCCGGGTCGAGTCAATTGGGCTGCGATCGACCAAGCTGCGCACCGCCGCCAAAAGCACGCTGATTATCGTCCCCAACTCGAAGCTGGTCAATGAAGAAATTGAAAACGTCAGCCGGGCCAAAAAGGTGATGGTGATGCTGTACATGGACTTTTCGCGGCCCCTGCGCGAAGAGGATGCGGCCCTGGTGAAGCAGGTGGTGACCCGCAGCACCGAATTGCTGTTTGGCATTGACCCCGGCAGCACCAACATCAGCTTTCCGGCGGCGACGGAGCCTTCCCAAAACGGCGGTTTTGCCGCCAGTCGGGCGCGGGTGACGTTCTTTATTTTGGGCTCTAGCGAAAGTTCGATTGAACTGCGCAAGCGCCTGCTGGAGCTGGCTAACGATACCATCGTCAGCGAGTTGCAGGGCTACGGCATTGAGTTCACCCTGCAAGAGCCGACGGTGTATGTCGAGTCGCCGGTCACGCTGTAGACCGACAGCGCCATCTGTAGGCGAGCTCAACAAGCAGCGCGACAAAGATGTCAAGCTCAAACTCTACTCGCGCTACTGGGTGCAGGAATATTGGATCGTCAACTGGCAGCTCAAAACCCTAGAAATTCATCGCGCAACGAGGCTCAGCTTCACTTAGGCGGGACACTTTTGAAAGGCGACGCCCTGAGCAATCCCCTGTTGCCAAGGTTTAGTGATTCCGTATCAGACATCTTCTGCCAACCTCTTGTAGAAAGTTGACTCAGTTACTGATTACGATTTACTGACTGCTTCATGCAGCGGTGCAAATGACGTTGGGCTGTGGCAGAGACTCCCCAGTAGCTTGATAGGCAATCACAAGAGATTCCAGCGCTTCGATGCCGTTAGCAGCAGCTTCAGCATAAGTATCTCCATGCGTGCGCCATTGCTGGCCCGGAAAATCGGGAAAGCCTACCAAAAAGCTTTCGTCTTCCTCAGACCATTGGATAACCATTTGATATTTAAGATGGTCAGTCATTTTGCTGTCTCTTTACTATCTGAATCGCTTGAGATATTTCTTTCTCCTGATAGGGTTTTGCGTCTGCGCCTTCCTTACCAGAAATGGTAATTTTTCCGGAATAGCAAGGATGTACCCAGTTTGTGTGACTCCCTTTACCCGGAATTTCTTGGAAACCTGCCTGACGCAACCATCGTTTCAACTCTCGAACTTTCTTAGGCATGTATCTAATTGCTGTAAAGGGATAGAGGTAACCCTTTGCCTATTCTATAGCTACCGAGATCAACCTTCCAAAAATTTAAAGAGCTATTCAAAGGCATACTCAAAATATCAATTACCTAAAAGCGATGGGAAACTTTTCCTTTGAAGTTCAACCTTGAAAGCATCAGAGATTTGCTGAGCCGTTGGCTGATTATCAGGACTACTGCTGAGTAGAGTACATAGTGCCGCTATGTAAGCCTCTCCGAATAAGGCTGTTAGAGCACCCGCAGTACTGCCAGATATCATTCCTCCCACAAGCGTCCCAGCACCGGGTATCATCTTGAGCATATTGGCAACTAAGATTCTCCCTCCAACTGTCCCGCCAGCACCAACAATTGAACCAGAAAGTAATGTGCCAAGGAATGCAGTAGTTATTTCTAACCCAAACACAGCGCTAATTCCAGCTAGCATGCTGACTTGCGTAGGAACTAGACCTAAAGCATCAGCAAAAGGGACGGGAGCAGCACCAATCCCAGCAGCAGTCACGGCAGCGGCAGCAACAATTTTATGAGAACGGTTGATTTTTGCCTTCAGTGAAACTTTCTGTGCCGCAGTAAAAGCATTCTTTACACTTTCAGGGACCACTTCAATTGTCAAGTCGACAAGCTCTTTTAAGCCGCAAGGAGGAAGTTCATGACCATCTTCAAAGACATCTTTTATAGCTCTCACTCGAATCACATTCCTAAGAAAAGGAAGTTCCTCAAGAATATAGTCTTTGAAGCCATTGTCAGCTCTTGACTTCGTGACCACGCCTATTACTGGCATGTAATGGTCAAGCATTTTAGCAAGTGTGACTTCGCCTTCCTCTAGCCTGCGACTATCTTCTGAAATACATATCCAAGCTACGTGAAGATGCTTGCCAGGATCTATCTCTCTGCTACGGTCATTTGCAAACTTTTCTAGAGCTGAAAGTGTTTCGTCGAATTTGGCGATTTCAAGTCCCCTTGTATCAAAGATTGACAAGGGGATTCCCTCTTTTGTGATTTCTCGAGTATTTGTAGTAACTGGTCGCCCTTGACCCACTTCGGCAAGATTACCTTGAAAGATAGAATTAATGAGAGTGCTTTTGCCTACACCTGTTTTTCCTGCAATTAAAACATTTACATTGCCACGATTTTTCAAGGCTTCCTCAACTGCTTTTTTTAATAAATCAGCAAAGTCTACTCCGCTAGGTATTTGATGCATAGAGAAAACCAGGTTTTTATTGAACAGGCTTAGTCTTGTGGATGATTATATCCAGAGTGTTTCCTACCCATCGAGATGAATCAGCGAATCTTTATGAAAAAGCCATGAATGTGGAAAGCCTAAAGCCAACCGGCATTTGTGATTACTTCGCTTTAGCTTCCAAAGTTTCTAAACGGCTCTTGAGTTCCTGGTTAGACTTTTTAAGATCGTCAACTTCCTGGCGCAGTTTTTCCACCGCTTTGTCCTTGCCGATCGCCTTTTGCACCTGCTGCACGGCTTCCTCGGCGCGGCGGCGCACCCGGCCATCGGGGGTGTGGTCGGCCAGCGATTGCAGCACGCTGATGGCGCGCCCGGTCTCGATGCCGCTGAGGGCCGACACCGCAGAGACCTGGGTGAGAAAGAAACTCTCGTGAGCGATCGCGTCCAGGCGGTCCAAAATTCGCTCCACGTTGGGCTTGCTCTGGCCCTTGGAGATCGCTCCCAGGGCGCGAATCGCCGCCAGGCGCAGAGCCTGGGGCGTGCCGATTTCGGTGTACTTCAGCACCAGCTCCAGCGCCTCTTCGGAGGATTTGAACTGGCTGAGGGCTGCGATCGCCCCCGACCGCACCATTTCGTTCCAGCCCTGGCGCTCCTTGAGAATGCTCTCCAGCAGCTTCAGGGTTTTCTTGTCTTTAGCTTTGCCGTCCAGGTCGGCAGCCCCAACTTTGCCCAGGGAGCGAATCGCGGCGGCTTCGACGTAGTAGCTGGGGTCGCCTTTTTCGGCGATGGTCTTGAGCGCTTTGTAGCTTTCGGGGGTTTTGATGTCGCCCAGGGCGTCCACCACGGCGCGGCGGACGCGGGCTTCGGGGTCATCGAGGCCCTTGAGCAAGCCCTCCACCGCCTGGTCGAGCTTGACCGAGGCCAGCTGCTCGGCCACCTCGGCTCGTACGCCCCAGAAGGAGTCATCGGTGAGGGCGGTGCCCAGAGCGGCGACGGCCTCTAAGCTGCCTTTTTTGGCCAGGGCGATCGCCGCCTCAATCCGCGACAGGGGGTCGGGGTCGTGCTGGAGCTGGGCCTTGAGTTCGGCCACCGGGTACTCCAGCTCCACGGTCTTGAGGTAGTGGTTGCCCACATCAAAGCTAATGAAGTCGGGCTTTTTCTCCAGGGGGAAGAACAGCGCCTGCTCCCGCTCGTGGATGCGCACGGTAAAGGGCTTGACCTCGACCTTGGTGGTTTTGCCCCGGCCCAGGTAGCCAAAGCCGATCGGGATGCGCAGGTCGAACAGGCCGCTGGTGCTGCTGGTGTCGCCGTCCTTGGCCTGGGTTTGGGTAATGGTGAGCTTGGCCAGCTTGCTGTCGCCGTCCCAGCTGTAGGCGACTTTGTAGTCGGGGTGGCCGCCGCGCAGCACGTACTGGTCAAACAGGGGGCGCAGGTTGCGTCCGGTGGCTTTATCGATCGCCCGCAGCAGATCGATGGTTTCCACGGTCTGGTGGGCGTTGTCGTTAACAAAGGTCTGAATCGCCTTCCAGAACAGGGCGTCGCCCAGCTCCGCGCGAATCATGTGGTACACGCAGGCCCCTTTTTCGTAAATGTGGCGATCGTAGAGTTCGATCGCCTCCCGATACACGTGGGTGACCATGGGGCGGCGGTAGCGGCTCTTGTCTTCGCTCAGATAGCTGCGGGCCTCGCCCAGGCGGTAGTAGGCGGCGGCATCGGCGCCGTACTCCTGCTCGGTCCACATCACCTCGGAGTAGGTGGCCATGCCCTCCTTCACCCAGGCGTGGCTCCAGTGGTTGATCACCAGCAGGTCGCCAAACCACTGATGGGCCAGCTCGTGGACGACGAGGGATTCGGAATTGCGGTTGTCGATCGCAGCCCGCTCGTCCAGCAGGCAGCGATCGGTGAGAATCGTCACCGAGGTATTTTCCATGCCGCCAAAGATAAAGTCGGCGGCGCACACCTGGGCGTACTTGGGGAAGGCGTAGTTATAGCCGTATTTTTCGCTCAGGAATGCCACCATGCGGGGCGTTTTGCCCATGGTGAGCTGCCCCTGGTCTTGGCGGCCCTTCTCCACGTAGTAGGTGACGGGAATATCCTGCCACTGGTCTTGGATGACGTCGAACTCGCCCACCGCCAGGGCCATTAGGTAGGTGGGGTGCACCTGTTTTTGGTGCCAGTGGTAGACCTTGTGGCCGTCGTCTTCGCTGGTGTCGACCAGTTCGCCGTTGGAGACCACCTGGTAAGCGGCGGGCACCCGCACCTTAATCTCTGAGGTGGAGAGCATACCGGGATAGTCGAAGCAGGGAAACCAGAAGCGGGAGTCCTCGTCTTCGCCCTGGGTCCACACCTGCACGGGCTTGTCGGGGTAGTGCTTGTCGGGGCCAATGAAGTAGAGGCCGCGCTCGGGCTGCACCAGGCGATAGGCGATCGCAACGGTAAAGGCTTCCCCCGCGATCGCGGGCTTTTTCAGCCGCACCACCAGCCGCTCGCCGTCGTAGTCAAAGTCCTGCTTGGCGCTGCCCACCTTTACCGACTCAATCTGCTGGTTCACCGCGTCCAGCGTCAGGCTATCGACCCCATCGCGCACGGGGTTGATGCGAATTTTGCAGGTGCCCGCGCAGATTTTGTTATCCAGATCGAGGCTGAGATCTAGCGCAATGTGCTCGACCTGGCCGGGGCGATCGGGGTTGTAGTGGGGTTTGGCCCCCGGCATTTCAAAGGATTTGTGGCCGTTGTTGGTATCCAGCGAGCTTTCGATCTGAAATGTGCGGTGGGCGTTTGGCATTGGAGCAATGAACCTTTATGTGACGTATTCGCGCTGCCACCGGGGACAGGGCTAACAAACCGTGCGCGCCCCAGGTCAAACAGTCTACCCCGACTGGCATAGAGCCATCCTACTCCGAATTCTCCTAATCCGTAGTCAGATTGACATTGCTTAAGCAAGGCCGCGATCGCTAAAACTCAAAGGTGGGCCGAATGCCTACCGCTGTTGCTGATCCGACGGGCAGATGCCGCCACCAGACTATTAGCTTAGATCAATGGTGTCGGCACTGTGCATTGAAATGTTAACCGACAAGCGATAAAGATTTAAACCGCCTCTGCGAGCCATCCGAGGACTCGGGCAGCGGCGTAGGGTCATCCCTGAGGCGATCGCAGAATCTTTTAGTCTGTCGCCATGCGGCGCGGGGCAACGGCCCGACAGGGGTTGCCGTAGCAAATTTGTCCCGGCGGCAGCGACTTAAATACGCTGCTGCGCGCCCCCACCACGCTGTTAGCTCCCACCGTTACCCCAGGCGCGACAAAGCAGTCGGTCGCCACCCAGGCACCGTTTTCAATCCTCACTGGCGCCACCACCAGGCCAAAGTGGGGATCTTGGATATCGTGGCTGCCGGTGCACAGGTAGCTTTTTTGCGAAATCACGCAGTGCTGGCCGATGGTGATCTGCACCAGGCTGTAGAGCACCACATCGTCCCCAATCCAGCTGTGGTCGCCAATGGCCACATTCCACGGATAGGTAAACCGCGCCGTCGGGCGAATCACTACGCCCTGGCCGATGGTGGCCCCAAACCGCCGTAGCAGCCAGCACCTTGGCCCGTGGAAGGCGTGGGGCGTCAGCGGAAAGATCACCGCTTGCAGCAGCCACCACAGCAGAATAACTGCCTTAGATCGCCCTGGTTTATACCAGGACTGGTCGTAGGTATTGAGCTGCACCCAGGGGCGATCGCCTCCCCAATCAAAAGACTCACCGGAATTAGCAGGAGCAGGAACCGTCATTACCAGCCACTATTAACAGGTCTTAGGGGGCCGATTCTATCGAAACAATCGAGGGTTTGATCGCAGACTGGGGCGACGCTGCGCTTGCCTTGGGGGTAACATTTAGCTGTCCCCCAAACTGGCGCAGTTCAAACAGCTTGACCCCAATCTGGTACTCGTACTGGCTCAGCAGCCGCCCGTAGATATAGCCTGCCCGTCCGTCTAAAAAACCCAGCCGCAGCACATAAAACAGCACAAACCGCAGCAGAGGCTTAAACGGCAGGCGCACCCAAATTTTCTTCAGAAACCGCTTGCGCTGCACCGCATCGCCAAACAGATTGGCGCCAATGGTACCGCCGTCCTCCATCCCGGTGAGCAGATTGTAATAGACCTGCGCCTCCCAGTTGGAGTAGCGGTTGTGGCGGGCCAGCCAGTGGTACAGGTCCCGAAAGTCTTCGTGGAGCATGTCCTGTTTGAGGTAGCCTACCGCCCCCTCGATCATCACGTGCTCGTGCACTTCGTTGTCGCCAGTGTTGGCAATATCGGCAGTTTGCAGGTTTTCGTAGCGGCCCTTTTGGTGGCGGAACAGGCGCAGGTTCCAATCGGGGTACTTGCCGCCGTGGCGAATCCAGGTGCCCAGAAAAAAGACCCGACGGTTCAGGTAGTAGCCATCGACGTTTCCCTGGCGAATGGCCCCTTCGATTTCGTCCCACAGCGCGGGGGGAATGCGCTCGTCGCAGTCAACAATCAGCACCCACTCGTGGCTAAACGGCAGATTGTCCAAGGCCCAGTTTTTCTTTTTGGGCCAGTGGCCATTAAACTCAAACTGCACCACCTTGGCTCCGGCAGCCTTGGCAATGGCTGCACTGCGATCGCTGCTTTGGGAATCCACCACAAAAATCTCCGCCGCCCGCTCCAGGCTGGCCAGGCAGGCGGGCAGGTTTTGCTCCTCATTTTTGGCCGGTATCAGCACCGAGATAGGTACCTTAGGGGGCGTCGTAGACATGGTGGATTCTCTTCAAATCGTGGGTTGGGTGAGCAGGCAATGGAAGCACTGTAGCCTCGATAGATTAAAAGCAGAGATCAAGGGCAGGCTCTGGACCTGAGACCAGGCAGCAGGTGGCGCAGGCCGCTAAACACGTAGCCCAACTGGCCGTAGGCATAGACCAGGTTTTCAAACCGCAGGGCGGGGTCTGGCCAGCTTTTAATTGCCTTAGCCAGCCCCCGCAGCAGGCACATACTTCGCACCTTCAACCGCTGCCCGGTCAGGGTGCGGGTCAGGTGTTCGCGGTAGCACTCGCTAATGCCCTGCCACCAGCTCCGGCGCAAAAACCAGCCCGGGTGCAGCCGCTCGGGGGCAACATTGTGGGCTACCTGCGCCTGGGGCACAAACAGGACCTCAAAGCCGCTGGCCAGGGCCTGCTGGGTCAGGTGCAGTTCTTCGTTAGAGAGCAGGTTTTTGCCGACCCGTCCCAGCTGGGGGTCAAAGCCGCCAGCGGCATCGAGGAAGGACTTTTTGACGGCGTAGTTGAGACCCCGTGGGGTCTGACCCGGGTCAGTAATGAGCCGAAGGCCGGGGCCTAGATCGTATGCCCCCAGGCTCTCTGCCAGCGTCGGCGATAGCCAGCGGGGGGAGGCTATGCCCTGGGGCCAGATTAGGCTCACCGCACCGCCCGCGATCGCGGCTTGGGCATGGTTCGCAAAGGCCTCTGCCAACGCCGCCAGCCACTGCGGCGAGGCCTCGGCATCGTCATCTAGGTAGGCCAGAATGCTGCCCCGCGCGATCGCCGCTCCCCGGTTGCGCGCCGCCGATAGCCCCAGCGTCCCCTCGTACAGGTAGGTCAGCCGGGGCTGGAAGGCCTCAACCACCGCCTTTGTATCGTCGGTTGAAGCATTGTCAATCACGATGACTTCATAGTTGACATAGGTTTGCTCCAGCAGGCTGGCGATCGCAGCCCCCAAATAGCTGGCCCGGTTATGGGTGCAAATAATGGCCGAAATTAAAGGCAGGGTCATCGCCAAAGCGCTGCTACAAGAACTAAATGCCAGCTCCAAACCCCCAACTCCAAACTAAAGTGGGCAGCCTAGAACCGCACTGATTCTAAACTGCCCACTTCATCGCTGGGACTACCGAAGCAGCCCTGAGCGAGGGGTATTTCAGGCGCGATCGGGGTTAGCGATGGTTGGGTTGGGGCTGATAGTAAACCTTAGCGCCCTGATCGGCTACATAGTGGCAGGCCCAAAATGACCGAGCAAAGCTTCGCCACACCGGCTCCTCAGAGCGCCGGTAGTAGCTGCCCAAAACAGGCACAATGGCCTCAGTCGCTGTCTTTAGATGATAGTGAGGGATACTCAGAAAAATGTGGTGGGCCACGTGGGTGCCAATGTTGTGGTGAATGGGGTTGATAAAGCCGTAGTCGCGGTCAATAGTCGACAGCGCCCCCTTGAGAAAATACCACTCATCTCCCCGATACCAGGGAATATTTGGCTCGCTGTGATGCAAAAACGTCACAAAATCTAGCCACATGACAAACACTAGATAGGGTGCCACGTAGTACTGCACCACAAACAGCAGGCCGTTGGTCACCCCCAGCCAGGCCAACGCCAAAACCATAGCTGCCCAGCACAGGGTGCTGACCAGCACATCGCGGCGCTCCGAAGGGCGAAACAGATCGCTACTGGGCATAAAGTGTGATCCGCTACGTCCCGACGATCTGAAGAACAGGTAGAACGGATAGGCCAGCAGAGAGCCGTAAAACCGAATAAACTTTTGCACCGCCGGCATAGTCCGATAGGTCGATTCATCAACCGGGTACCAGCTCTCGTCGGTGTCAATGTTGCCTGTATTGGCGTGGTGGGTGCGGTGGCTGATACGCCAGCCGTGGTAAGGCACCAAAATGGGCGTATGGGCCAGGTGTCCGACGACGTTGTTTAACCATTTATGGTGAGAGAATGACCCGTGGCCGCAGTCGTGACCCACCACAAAAAGAGCCCAAAACATGGTGCCCTGGGCCAGCCAAAAGACAGGAAAAAAGAGCCAGGAATTGACCGCATGGGCCAGGGCATACAGAGCGGCAATAATCCCAATATCTAAGCAGAAATAGGCCAGTGAGCGAATTGCAGAAGGCTGAAAACAGCGGGCGGGAATAGCAGCTTTGAGATCTTGAAGGGTGAAGTCTAATTCCTGAGCTGATCGAACATAGGCTGACAGCTCTGCATCTGTAGCCCCGGTCGAAACGCGATCTACTTGCACGAAAGTACCAATTTAACCATAGAGACAAACGCCCAGCTGCTTGAGCAAAAAATGAGCGGGCGTTACACAGCTTAACTTTTCGCGGCATAAAATTCTATCCCATGGAAGATGACCCGTCGGCTGGCGCGGTAGCTTGCGCACCCTCAAAGCTGCTTTGGGGATAGATGCGATCGCCCCCCAGTGCAGCCCCTAGCTCAGCCAAGCTTTTGCTATAGCCATAGCCATAGGCACGTTGGGTAGGACATCTAGAAACACCCTATGAACGTTCAAACGTTTGAGCGCTCATAGGAGCCATGTCTCAACCAAACTGGCTACAGCTATATCTACCCCGGCAGCAGACCCAGCAGCGATCCCAAAATTGGATGTTCTTCTGCCCACACCGACACCGACCCGCCGTTGCAGCGAAACTCCGCCCAGCCGTCCTCGTTGGTGGTAATCGTCTGGGGAATATGCCCCGTCAGGTCGTAGAAGGTGGTGTTGGGCTTACCTACCTCCATCCACTTGGTGCCCTCTGCCCCGTTGCTCAGCAGTACCGCCATTGCTCGGGGGTGGCTGTCCGAGCCCAGGCGAGTCCAGCCCACCACGTTGGGGTGATCAAAGTAGTCGTACTGGGGGCCGTAGGCAAAATGCTTGCGACCAATCAGCAGCCGGTCTAAAATCTCCCGGTGCGAATCTAGCCAGATCTCATACTCATGGCCGTCGCGGCCTTTGTCTACGTAGTGGGCACCATAGTAGTCGCAGTAAAAGATGCAGGGGTAGCCTTCCTCCCGCAGCAAAATCAGGGCATAGGCCAGGGGCTTAAACCACGCTTCTACTACTGACTCCAAGGCCTGTAGAGGTTGAGTGTCGTGATTCTCGACCAGGGTGACCGCCAGCAGGGGCATTTCTTTCACCACGGTATTGTCAAAAATAGTGCGCAGATCGTAGCTGCTACCTGCTTTGCTGGCCTGGTGAAAATTGTTGTGCAGCGGTGCGTCAAAGAGATTTAATCGACCGCCCGAATTGCCGGCATACCAACTCAACGCCCCTAAATCGTAGGTCCAGTACTCACCTACGCAGAACAGATCTCGCTGGGCATAGTGCTCTAGGTGACCCAGCCAATCGACAAAGAAGTCGCCGCAAATGTGCTTAATCGCATCGACCCGAAAGCCGTCTACACCGATGTGGTCAAGCATCCACTCGCCCCAGTATTTCAGCTCGCCGCATACCTCGGGGTGGTCAATGTCGAGATCACAGCCCATCAGGTAGTCAAAGCTGCCCAATTCCCAGCTCACTTTGTCTTCAAAGGTTTTGCCCTCCATCAGCCAAACGGCTTTGTAGTCGGGTTCAAAGCTGTTGTAGTCGATCGCATCAAAGTGATACCAGTGCCACTTCATGCTTGAGTATTTGTCTCCCCGGCCCGGAAAATTAAAGCCTGTCCAAGACTTGATCTTGCGCATCTCGCCCAGGGGCCGATGGCGATCGCTCGGATCCATTGGAGTTGCATTAAACTCCTCCTCAACATCCGCCGCCATTTTGTGGTTAAACACCACATCGGCGTAGATATTCAGGCCTAGATTGCGGCAGGTGTTGACAGCTGCCACAAATTCATCTTTGGTTCCATATTTGGTGCGAACCGTTCCCTTTTGATCAAATTCCCCCAGGTCAAACAAGTCATAAACCCCATACCCCACGTCGTAGCCGCCGCCGATACCTTTATAGGCAGGGGGCAGCCACAGGGCCGTAATGCCCGCGCGAACCAGGGCCTGGGCCTCCTCCCTAACGTGATTCCAGTGGTTGCCGTCGGCGGGGCTGTACCAGTGAAAATACTGCATCATCGTGCCGTTAAACTCTCCCTGCTTGTGCCGATTTTGAAGCGCGTCGGCGTTGGCCTCCAGCCATTCCCGCAGAGAGGCCTTAGCCGTAGTAGCTGCCTCTGTGGTGAGATTGGATCCAATAGTCCTAAACGTATCCTTTAGCTGCTGAAAAGGATTAGACATTGCAGTCACCGTAGGATGATAGTCCCATCACAATAGGCGTAAATCTTAAGGGTTGGGTAAAGGCTGGACCCTCACCGATCGACAATGCCTGCACGCCCCGGTGGGCCTGCCGCAGAGAATTACGCATTTTGTCAGTTCGCTATGGCACTCAGCCTAGTCAGTATTCTACGGGCCTTTGCAGAGGCAGCGCGTATTTGTCGCGATCGCACCAGCAGACTCCTGACTCAATTTCAGCCCAGTAAACCAGTTGCTCGCTGCTGCCCAAAATAGGCTAAATTTTCTAAATCAATCTCAACAACTCAACCCGACAATTCCTCGCTATGGTCGATAGCACAGGGGTTTTAGCAGCAATCTTAAATTTCAAGAAGCTTCTAAAACCAGCTCAGTCCTAAGCCTTAAACAGGCCTTAAGTATAAAAAAAACAGGTCAATCTGAAATTATACGTATAGGTCTGAATTCCATTAATCCTGGCCTCATAAAAATGTATCAATCCTGTGAAAACAGGCAGCAAAATCTAGCCTTGGCTATTTTTTTTGATTTGATGGCATTAGGCGCTTAGGCCTAGGACACTGCCGATTGCCCAGGCACAGCAGCCCTAAAACCTGAATAACCTGCTGTCATCATTGGGGTTTGCATCACCGTCCTAGACCGGTTTAATCAGCCGCGATCCTGTGGCGTTACCGATGCTCCTGCCCGCCCTCAGCCGGAAAAACCCTATAGCCCCCAGTCTCCTTTGATGACTCCTTTTCTTTTTACCCAGGGAGTACACCTTTGACTATGGCTACGTCTGCACCCCATGCGTCCACTGAGGCCCAGGTTGGCATCTATGAATGCGCTGTTACACTTAGATTTCGAATCTTAGAGGAAGATGGCGTTATGGCCGATCGCGAGCATTTGCTAGAGCTGCTGATCGACGCCTACTCCTACGGCAGCGATGAATTTGTAGAGCAGCTAGAGGCTCAATTAGAAGTGAACGAGGTATCGGCAACGGCGGCTTCGCCACTGATGCGTCGCCAGCTAATTAGACTCCGAAATTTGCCTGCCGCCTAACGCCATCCCGTAGCTTGGCTTGCAACAGGCAGCGCTGGGCACATCGCCTGTTGCGCAGGAACCTGACGGATCAGGTTCCCTCTGGGCTCTCAGGCCCGTATATTGGTTAGTAGGGCTTTAGGCGAAGCTTGGTAATCCCTAGGCCCTGTAGTTAGTTGCTGTAGCCTGAGACTATGAACAGTCCCTCTTGCCAACGGATGTTTGCCCGTTTAGGTCAGCTGTGCCGACAGGGCTTTTTAAACCTGCTTTTGCCGCTGTGTCTAGTGTTCGGGATTGAGGTTTCTACAGCTGAGGCGGTGGCAGTTTTTCAGATGCCCACGGTAGCTGCCGGAGAGTCGACCTGGGTTATTGATGAAGCTAGTTTGATCAGCCGCATCAACGAGAATAAGCTTTCGGGCCGCCTTGGAGACCTAGCTGCCGCCACCGGCAACGAAGTACGCCTGGTGACCATTCACCACTTTGACTATGGCGAAACCGCTCAGACCTTTACCGATAAGCTCTTTGAGCGCTGGTATACCACCCCGGCCGATCAGGCCAATCAAACCCTGCTAGTGCTCGATGAAGTGACCAAAACAGTTGGTATTCGCGTAGGTGAGCAGTCAGCCGCGCTGCTGGAACCTGAGATTGCTACCAGCGTTGCCCAAGAAACTGTACTTTACCCCCTGCTGGAGGGCGACAAATACAACCAGTCGTTTTTGGCCGCCAGCGATCGCCTAGTGGCGGTGCTCAGCGGTAAAGAAGACCCCGGCCCCCCGGCCTTTGATGACTCTTTTGACAGCGAAAGCACCTTTGCCAGCGCCGAGGAAACCGCCGAGAACCGGGGCAACAGCACAATTATTTTAGTTGTGCTCTTAGTGCTAGCCACAGTTATTCCTATGGCAACGTACTTCTGGTACGCGGGCTTTGGCAATTAGGCCAAGCTAGCTTTTTCAGTCCAGGCTAGAAGAGAGTTTTTGAGCCAGGCCACTGCCTTGAGTGAGATTAACGCTTGGTAGTTGCGGCGTTTTGTTCATTAATTACCAGAGGGCAGGGGCTGCCGTTGTTGGCCTCTGGTGGCACTAGCCCAACCAGGTGAGGTACTGGACGCGGGGTATACCCAACCAAAGAATCGCCTCGATAGGCCAGGGACGTGCTGGCCCCCGAGTCAAGCATTACCGCATCCCGCAGGCCTGCCTGGGCCAGCATTTCCCCGAGCTGCACCGAGTCCACCATGGTGTGGGTAACTCCTACTACCGGCTGTCCGGCCGTGTTAATGCCCCAAAAGGCACGGTGGCGATGGGCATCGAAATCAAACAGGCTGCCAAAGCTACTGGCGGGTTGGGGTAGGCCATCTTTAACCAGCCACGCCGCTGCGACAAAGGCGTCGGTTACACCCGGCAGTTCCCGAGCTAATCCAGCTAAAGTATTGTGGCGGTTCGCATCAAAAGGGACGAACAATACCCGATCAGGGCCAATTAGCACCAGGGGGCGACCGTTAAGCCGGGGCGTCTCTCCCCCATAGCCGGGCACAAACTGCCGCGTACTCTGGCTCAGCACCGGGCCAATCATCACGTTAGAGTCCAGGTATTCTAAGGAAAAGAAGCCGCCGTCAACAGCAGCGGCCAGGTTAGTACCCGCCATCATCTCTGGCAGCTGGTAGCGGCTGTTGGCGTGCATAGTCACCGGCCGACCACCGCTGATGAGGGAAAAGGATTGCCCATCTAGATCTATCTTTTTCAGCTCTACGGGCGTGTTGAAGCTAAATGCTGAGTTAGCCACTGCAACAGGTGCTGCCCCGGCCTCTGGGGGACCACCCCAGGCCGTATCTAGCAGCGTTGGCAGATTGGACTGACCGAATCGCTCGATGGCCAGTAGTGACTCTGAGGCTCCGGCAAACTGCTCGTTTTGCTCACGCATTGTAAATGCAGCTAAATAGCCAGCGTCGGCTACGGCCTGGGCCACCCGCTCATCGTAGTGGCCAGTGGGATAACCGAAGTAATGGATAGGGATGCCCAATTCGCTCTCCAGCCTTCGCTTAGACTCAACTACCTCATAGGCTAAGTCCTCGTCACTGAGGGCACGCATGTCAGCTGGATGGGTAACACTATGGGACGCAATGGTCACCAGCGGATCGGCAGCCATGATCTTGAGCTGCTCCCAAGTTAAGGTCGAGCGCCCGGCCACTTTGCCGTCTACCTTGCCCGGAAAAACAAAGAATGTAGCGGGTACATGGTATTTCTTCAAAAGCGGATAAACGTTCTCGTAGTGACCTACGTAGCCGTCATCAAAGGTGAGCAAGACAGGCTTTTCGGGTAGCGACGAGCCGGTGCGCAGGTGCTGTACCAGCTGATCTGCGCTGATGGGCGTAAGGCCATGCTCCAGAATAGTTTGCAGCTGAGCTTCAAACTCTGCGGGGGTAAGATCAAAAAAGACCTCCTTTGGTTCCAGCACATCGTGATACATCAAGACCGGCACCCGAGCCTCAGTTGCCCGAGGGTGAATGCTGGGCCAGGGAGCTGCCCCCAGTTGGGCAATTGCCTCAGTAACCCTGGGGGCCGTTTCTAGCCCCAGACCAACGCCTTGAAACAGCTGATTGTCTTTACGAGCGATCGCTTCTCCCAATCCCTGGGGGCGTTGGCACAGGCGCTCGCTGCTCACCGCTGTGGGAAAGGCGTCTACTCCTGGGGCATCAACTAAGGCAAACAGCTTAGTATCTAAGGCTTGAGGTCGATTTGCAGAGTTGGGTGCCGCATTTACAACACTGGCTATGGTAATAGCTCCAGTGGTCAGCGCGGCCGCCAGGGGTACGGCTGCACCCAACAAAAACGCTGCTGATCCCATAGTCAACAGTGTTCGCAGCCTTGAGGGCTTCATGCCAAATCTTTTTTTCCCGCCCTTGCCCATTGTGCTCACTCCCCACCAGAACATTAGCCCCGGCCCAGACCCATTACATATTACTGGGGAATGCTGACTTTGTTCGATTAAGGCGCTCCGTTTTTCGATTAAGGAACCATTAATCTCGATCAACTGGGTAGGGCCATCTCCTGCGGCTAGACTAGGGCGTAGTATGAAACAAATCCATTGTGCGATCGCCCTTTCCCATGACTGTCACCATTGCCTACTTGGGGCCTGAAGGCACCTATTCCCAGCTTGCTGCCCTAGCCTATGGTCTTGACTTAGAACAGCGCACGGGGCAACCCGCCGAGCTAAGGGCCATGCCTAGCATTCCTAAAGCCATCCAGGCAACTGCTGAGGGCTTAACTGACCTCACCCTGGTGCCTGTGGAAAATTCTACCGAAGGAGGCGTAACAACCACCCTAGATACCCTGTGGCAGCTTCAGCAGCTCAAAATTCACCACGCGATGGTCATGCCAATTCGCCACGCGCTGCTCTCCCGAGCCCAGCAGCTATCGGTAGTCAGCATGGTCTACTCCCATCCCCAGGCGCTCTCTCAGTGCCAGATTTGGCTAGAACACAATTTGCCCCAGGCCACCCTGGTGGCCACTCGTTCTACCACAGAGGCCCTAGAACACCTAGCCGACGATGGAGCAATAGCCGCTATTTCGTCTGAATGGGCGGCCCAGCTCTACAGCCTGCCTATTTTGGCCCACAATATCAACGATCACATCGATAACTGCACTAAGTTTTGGGTGCTTAAGGGCAGTAAACCTAACATCCAGGCCCTCAGTGGACAGTACACATCCTTGGCATTTAGCCTGCCCGTAAACGGCCCCGGTGCTTTGCTTAAGCCCCTGGATGTTCTTGCCCGCTACGGCATTAATCTCAGTCGAATTGAATCTCGACCCACCAAGCGATCGCTGGGAGAATATCTATTTTTTGTAGATCTTGAAACCAACGCCCATAGCCCAACCGGACAACAAGCTCTCAGCGAGCTTTTGGCCTGTACTGAAACCCTAATAAATTTCGGCACCTACAATTTAGTTGCCGTAGACCCCAGCCTGGCAGCTACCAAAGCAAAAGCCCAGTCTACTCAAGCACTTCTTTGAGGGCGGTTCGGGCTGCTAGGTGGTTTCGGGTAGAGGTTAGAATCTCAGCCTCACGCTCTAAACGCACGCTGGTGTCATCCATCTCTAATAAGGCCTGCTGTTCAAGGGCTACCCCATGCAGGTTGCTCGCGACCCAGTAGGACAGTTCAATGGGGATGTCGGGAATGTTGTCAGGCAGGTCAATATCTTGATTGGTGAGCTTGGCCGACAGGTGCACTACATCCCGCAGCAGACGATCGACATCAGAGGCAAGCGGGTGAAGATCTTGGCTAGTGGGTTTGTCTTCTACCCACTCCACCAGACCAACCCGGTAGGGTTTTTCCCGCACGTGGCTGAGCACCCGAAATCGCTGCTGACCAATGGTGAGAATTTTTAAGCGATCGTCAGGCAACCGCTGGTAGTGAAGAATTTCTGCGCAGCAACCAACCTGGGCCGGCTGCCCTGTGGCTGGATCCAGCATTAGTACTCCAAAACGACGATCGCTTTGGAGTATGGTATTCATCATAATCCGATAGCGAGGCTCGAACACATGAAGCGGCAGATGCCTCCCTGGAAACAGAACTAGCTCAGGTAAGGGGAAAAGCGGGAGTTCTCGCACAGATATGGACTCGGAGAATGCCATTGTCGCCTCTTGCGGGGTTCAAGCACGCCGTGCCAGAGCAAGGCAGGCTGTAACACTTGTTTACATAGGGGTATTCTAACCCAACTCCCCTACGAAATGCCGACGGTAGAGGCATTAGTCACCCAGCGAATTCTTTTACAGCGAACCCAAAGAGAACCCGCTAAACCCAAACGATTCAGCGGGTAAAACAGGTTACCTAAAGCTTCACTTCAATATCAACCCCAGCAGGCAAATCCAGCTTCATCAAAGCATCAATAGTCTTGGAGGAGGGCTGGTAAATATCAATAATTCTGCGGTGAGTGCGGCTCTCAAAGTGCTCGCGGGAGTCCTTATCGACGTGGGGAGACCGCAATACGCAGTAAATTCTGCGCTTAGTCGGCAGCGGAATGGGGCCAATAGCGGTAGCGTTAGTGCGATTAGCAGTATCTACAATTTTTTCGCAAGAGGTGTCAAGCAGTCTGCGATCAAAGGCCTTGAGGCGAATACGAATCTTTTGTTGCTGAATAGTAGCCATAGATCTGAAGGAAATAAATTGTCGAGGTACAGAAGAAACAGAAAACCCTAGAGACAGAATACAGGAGTGAATCCTTGGAAGGATCACTCCTGTATCTGCGGAGTCAGCGCTAGGCTACTTCAGGATTTTGGAAACCACGCCCGCTCCAACGGTGCGGCCACCTTCACGAATGGCAAAGCGCATACCCTGCTCAATGGCGATGGGGTTAATGAGTTCTACGGTCATCTTGATGCGATCGCCAGGCATAACCATCTCAGCATCGCTGCCATCATCAGCAGTGAAAGCTACAATGCTACCGGTTACATCAGTTGTACGCACGTAGAACTGGGGCTTGTATCCGGGGAAAAAAGGAGTGTGGCGACCACCTTCTTCTTTCTTGAGGATATAGACCTCAGACTCAAACTGAGTGTGGGGAGTGATGCTGCCAGGCTTGGCTAGCACCATGCCGCGCTCGATGTCTTCCTTCTGCACACCGCGTAGCAGCAAGCCTACATTGTCTCCGGCCATCCCTTCATCCAGGGTCTTCTGGAACATTTCTACTCCAGTTACCGTAGTGTTGCGAGTATCGCGGATGCCAACCAACTCAACGGTTTCGCCCACTTTTACCTTGCCGCGCTCAATGCGCCCGGTGGCCACCGTGCCACGGCCAGTAATGGAGAATACGTCCTCAACAGCCATTAAAAAGGGCTTGTCAATGTCACGCTCCGGGGTGGGGATATATTCGTCAACGCTGTCCATTAGCGCTAAGATTTTGTCCACCCACTCATTCTCGCCGCGCTTAGTAATAGGAGTGGTAGTCAGCGCCTCCACGGCCATCAGAGCGGAGCCAGAGGTAATAGGAATATCATCGCCGGGGAAATCGTAAGAGCTCAGCAGCTCGCGCACCTCTAGCTCGACCAGCTCGAGCAGTTCTTCGTCATCGACTTGGTCTTGCTTGTTCAAGAACACTACGATGCTGGGTACACCCACCTGCTTAGCTAGCAGGATATGCTCCCGCGTCTGAGGCATGGGGCCATCGGCGGCAGAGCAAACCAAAATGGCACCATCCATTTGGGCTGCGCCAGTGATCATGTTTTTCACGTAGTCGGCGTGGCCAGGGCAGTCAACGTGGGCATAGTGGCGATTTTCAGTCTCGTACTCCACGTGGGCCGTGTTGATGGTGATACCACGGGCCTTCTCTTCGGGAGCTGCATCGATCTCGTCATACTTACGAGCCTTAGCACCGCCAGCCGCTGCTAGCGTCATGGTGATAGCAGCCGTCAGAGTGGTTTTGCCATGGTCAACGTGACCGATGGTGCCGATGTTGACGTGGGGTTTATTGCGTTCAAACTTTTCGCGTGCCATTTACGTTACTTGTCCTTTCCTTTCTAAGCGTTCCCAGTGTTTTTAGAGATAATGGCCTCAGCCACGTTTCGAGGAACTTCGCCATAATGGCTAAATTCCATCGAAAAAATGCCCCGACCCTGCGTTTTTGAGCGGATGTCGGTAGCATAACCAAACATCTCAGCTAGGGGAACATGGGCTGTAACCTTTGCAACGCCAACTTCTGTTCCCATACCCTCGATCTGGCCCCGGCGGGAGTTCAAATCTCCCATGACGTCACCCAGAAAATCTTCTGGAACTTCAACCTCGACCTTCATGATCGGCTCTAGAAGGACGGGAGACGCCTTTAAGACGGCTTCCTTCATCGCCATTGACCCAGCGATTTTAAAAGCCATCTCTGATGAGTCTACATCGTGATAAGACCCATCAACCAGAGTAACCTTTAAATCGATTACTGGGTACCCAGCTAGGATACCAGATTCGCAGGCTTCTTTCATGCCCTGCTCAGCAGGAGAAATGTATTCCTTGGGAATGGTACCTCCCACAATTTTAGATGCGAATTCAAATCCACTGCCTTCATCGGCCGGTTCTACGTCAACAACAACGTGACCATACTGGCCTTTGCCACCGCTTTGGCGAATGAACTTGCCCTCGGCGCTGGTCGATTTGCGTATCGTCTCTCGATAGGCCACCTGAGGAGCCCCAATATTGGCTTCTACCTTGAATTCTCGCAGCATGCGGTCAACCAAGATATCCAAGTGAAGTTCGCCCATACCTGCGATTACGGTTTGGTTAGTTTCAGGGTTAGTGCTGACCCGAAAGGTCGGATCTTCTTCAGATAGGGATTGCAGAGCCTTGCCCAACTTATCCATATCTTGCTTGGTCTTCGGCTCTACGGCTACTGAAATTACAGGTTCAGGTACGTAGAGCGACTCGAGCACAATGGGCTGGGCAGGATCGCAGATGGTATCCCCAGTAAAAGTCTCTTTGAGTCCGATGGCGGCACCGAGATCGCCAGCCCGCAGCTCGTCGACCTCAATGCGATCGTCAGCTTTAAGCACAATCAACCGAGAAATTCGCTCTTTTTTATCTTTGGTGGCGTTGTAGATGTAGCTGCCCTTTTGCAGCACTCCAGAGTAGACCCGTACAAAGGTCAGCCGTCCATAGGGATCAGCCATAATCTTGAAGGCTAGAGCCGCCAGGGGGGCATCGTCATCGGCCGGCCGCTCAGCGATTTCACCGTTGGGCAGATGGCCCTGAATTGGCGGTACTTCAATCGGTGAAGGAAGATAGTCTACCACCGCGTCCAAGAGTAGCTGCACCCCTTTGTTTTTGAAGGCAGAGCCGCACAGCACTGGAACAATAGTGCCTTTAACGGTTCCCTGGCGCAGGGCCGTCATAATCTCGTTTGACGACAGCGGCTGCCCTTCAAAATATTTTTCCATCAGCGTATCGTCGGTTTCGGATACTGCTTCAACTAGTTTGGCGCGGTACTCTTCTGCGACGTCCAGCACATCGGCCGGAATCTCTGTATCCTCAAAATTTTGTCCTAGATCGTCATGGTAGATACGGGCGCGCATCGCAACTAGATCGACAACGCCCTGGAAACTGCCCTCAGTCCCAACGGGAATTTGAACTGGCACTGCGTTTGCGTCCAAGCGATCGCGCAGCTGACCGCACACCTTAAAGAAGTCCGCCCCAGTGCGATCCATTTTGTTAACGAAGGCAATGCGAGGCACACTATACCGATTGGCCTGACGCCACACCGTTTCGGACTGAGGCTGAACACCCCCCACCGAGTCAAAAACAGCAATTACCCCGTCCAAGACGCGCATAGAGCGCTCGACTTCAATAGTGAAGTCAACGTGGCCAGGGGTGTCGAGAATATTGATTTGATGGTCGCGCCAGGTCGTGCTAATGGCTGCCGCTGTGATGGTAATGCCGCGCTCTCGCTCCTGCTCCATCCAGTCGGTGACAGCGGTGCCGTCGTGCACCTCGCCAATTTTGTGCACAATGCCTGAGTAGAACAGAATACGCTCCGTGGTGGTGGTTTTGCCAGCGTCAATGTGAGCAGCAATACCAATATTCCTGATCTGTTCTATGGGTATTGTCCGAACCACAGGCACCTCCTCGTCACGCTATAGCTACTGTTTCGCTGTGCCAGAATAGATCTATTGTAGAAAGTGGAAACAGCGATCGCCAATCAACCAGATGTGCTGGGGCCGCAGCAGTAACCCTACAGACTTAGTAACGATAGTGGGCAAAGGCTTTATTGGCTTCTGCCATGCGGTGAGTCTCTTCACGCTTGCGAACAGCACCGCCGGTTTCGTTGGCTGCATCCATCAGCTCGTTGGCCAGACGGATTGCCATCGACTTGCCGGGACGCTGGCGAGCAAATTGAGTTAGCCAACGAAGGGCTAAAGCCACACTGCGCTCAGAGCGTACTTCCATGGGCACTTGGTAGGTGGCACCACCCACCCGGCGGGCTTTGACCTCCACCAGAGGCGAGGCATTGCGTACGGCCCGTTCAAACACATCTAAGGGATCGCCACCGCTGCGTTCTTTGATAATTCCAAAGGAGTTGTAGATGATTTTATCGGCCAGAGATTTTTTGCCGCTGGTCATCAGACGGCGACTCATCATGGTGATAAGACGGCTGTTGTAAACAGAGTCAGGCGGGATCGGACGCTTTTGAATAACGGTGCGGCGAGACATGATTCAAATTCCAGTAGCGATTTAAGGTTGCGCAGATAACCGAACAAAATTTCTTTTTTTGAGGCAAATAGAGCTATCAAGCGAATTTCGGCTCGTGTGCCCAAATCCAGCTAAATGACTGACATGCCCAGAGCGGAGTGAGGCTTTGAGCTAATTTGCTGGCCTAATTTTCGGGTTTAGAAACTTACCCCTTAGGACGCTTAGCTCCGTATTTAGAGCGACCTTGGCGGCGGTCTTTTACCCCAGCGGTGTCAAGGGTGCCGCGAATGATGTGGTAACGCACACCGGGCAGATCTTTGACCCGGCCACCACGAATCATGACTACGGAGTGCTCTTGAAGGTTGTGGCCAATGCCGGGGATGTAGGCCGTAACCTCAAAGCCAGAAGTAAGACGAACCCGCGCTACCTTCCGCAAAGCCGAGTTAGGCTTTTTGGGGGTAGTAGTATATACGCGAGTGCAAACCCCTCGACGCTGAGGGCAGCTCTTTAGGGCAGGGGACTTGGTTTTCTTCTCGGCTTTCTGACGCTCACTCCGGATGAGTTGCTGAATCGTGGGCATAGGATGCTTGTTGTGCTACGGCAGGTGGACTCAAGTTTTCACAAGATCTAATGCTAGCACTGCAAATCGGCTTTGGTCAAACGCAGGAATTTTTGGCTGGGATGCTCCGCCTTCAGCCCGCTGACAACCCACCGGTACAGTCTTGGGTGACTGGGGCGTCGGCTTTGAGTGAGAAAGCGTTGCCGCAGCCGCAGGTGCGCTGGGCGAGGGGATTGATGAAGCGAAATCCTCCGCCCATTAGGTCCTCGGTGTAATCAATGGTGAGGTCTTTGATCAGGTCTAAGTGCTTTTTTGGCACCGCTAGGGCAATATCGTTGCAATCTAGCACCGTGGCAGTGTCAGCGGTCTTAGGAATGGCTTCAGCGGTCAGGTGATAGGTCCATTCGGCACAGCCACCACGCTCTAGGGTAAGGCAGATCTGGGGGGGCTTATCGGTACTGGGAGCCTGCTGAGCAAGCAACCGCTTAAATTCTTGGGCAGCGGCAGGGCGAATATGAATCATTGCGGTAACGGCTACAAATCTACAAGTAAAAAGCAGATATCGGCTATGGTGCTGAGCTTAGCACCATAGCCGATATCTGCTGAGCTAACTCGGCTCAGACAGCTGGTCAAGCGGCAGGAGCAGCCTAGCGCTAGACGGTCTCGGCGCGGGAGTAGTCGTCCTGAAAACGAACGATATCATCTTCGCCCAGATATTCGCCGTTTTGCACCTCAATGAGCACTAGAGGAATGACGCCTACGTTTTCTAAGCGGTGCTGGGTGCAGGGGGGCACGTAGGTGGATTGGTTGCTGGAGAGCAGAATTTCACTGTCGCCGCAAACCACTTTAGCGGTGCCGGAGACCACAATCCAGTGCTCGCTGCGGTGGTGGTGCATTTGCAAACTGAGTCGATGGCCAGATTTTACTTCTATCCGCTTGATTTTGTAGCCGCGACCCTCTTCGAGAACTGTGTAGCAGCCCCAGGGACGCAGGCCTGTCTCGGCGATTTCTTTACCGTTGCTGGTGGCCAGGGCCAGCGCAGCGGGCTGAATTGACTCTTCCAGTTTTGGCATGGTGAAAGTTCTCCTAGAACCTGAAGTTTAAACTGCGCCAGGAAAGGCGACTCTGGGGCTGCATTTTTCAGGGTGCCCATTCCTGTGAGACCGTTGCTTTAGCTCAAAGGTTTCATCTTGGCGGTCTGGGAATTCAGGCCGCTTTTCTTTCAGCCAACAGTTTAACAAGGGCGGCTAGACACCCAAAGGATTCTGGCTGACAAGAGGGATAACCATACGAAGTCTTTACACCCTGCTTTTTCATGTTAAGGAACTGATGGCCCTTGCTTGGAAACTGCGCCGCGGCTGGATCTACTGGATAAAGAGTCCGATGCCGTTGTTGACCCGAGCGGCCGTGCGGGGAGAACGGTTGATTAGCCGTCCGCCTAGGTAGAGGCTTGCTGAACTGCCACCGTCTAGATTGAGGGCGTCGATCGCGCCCAGCTGGAGCATGATTTGAGCGAGTTGGTTGAGGGTGGGACCCGGGCCGGCAGGGCTTTGGTGTACAGCGACTAGCAAAATGCTGCTGTCGGAAGTCGTGGCAATGGCGCTGCGAGGGGCCGCCTGGGTCGCGAAGGCAGAGCTGAACTGCTCTAGACCGGCATTGAGCACCTGGACGCGATCGCGAATTAGCAGAGGCCCGCCGCCGACCAGGTTGGGGAAGGGGGCCAGCGTAGCGGGCAATACCTCGGAGCTCAGGGCAACCTGCTGACCCCGGGGTAACGCCTGAGCTGCTGTAGCGTAGGATCGCAGGGCCAGAATGTAGCCATCAGTGGGGATGAGCAACCCACCACCGCCAAGGGCGCTGGCGGCCTGTTGGTTCGCAACGGCGTCATTCACCACGGTAATGAGGATTTCCCCCTCTGTGATGGGTCGGTAGGCAGGCCCCCAGGCCGATGTGTAGAGACCGATGCCCGCCTGGACGTAGCCGCTGTTAATGGCTTGGATCGGAAAAGTCTGCCCACCAGCTGCGGTGAGGGTTTGATTTAAAAAAAGGCGCTCCATGTGCACCTGACCCCGATCGTTCCAGCCCACGGCGCCTCGGCTGAGGATAGGCCCTGAAATCCAGCTGTTGTTGCTGCGCACGGCGCCTAGCGGGTATTGGTTGTTGCGGTTGAAAAAGCCTGCATTGATAGCGGCGGCGGCCTGCCAGCGCTGTGCAATGGTAGTCAGCGGTGCCGTACCCACTGCCGTGGTGGGATCAGTCCAGATCGGGCGGAGGCTGACCTGGGCGGGGTCAAGCTGAAGCCAGTAAACGGGGAACATCTGCCCGGCTGCGGAGATATACCGCTGTTGCCAGCGCACGCCGGGAGCCCAGGCAATGCTGTGGGGCGGCAGGCTATCGGCACGGATGTCTACGATAATTTGGTTGGTTTGAGTAACAAGGTGGGGCGGATGGCTGGCGCTGGCCTGGAAGCGCAGGCCCCCAGGGACAGGGGTGACGGTGAGCGATCCCAGCTGGGCTCCGGCGGGAGATGCGATCGCATCTTGGATCACGCGATCGCCAGCGGTGGCCCCCAGCGTGAGGGTGAGCGAATCTGCACTGTCGGCCAAACTAACCGGGGCAGGGCCAGATAGATCGATGATTAAACGCTCTTGGGCTTCTCGACGGACGGCTACTATCTGGGCCGGGGGAGTGGCGATCTGCAGGGTGCTGCCCTGCGCCTGCACCTGCCAACCGTAGCGCTGGGCCAGTGGCGCGATGTCGAGGTATCGATAGCCGCCGTGAACCCAGGCGGCCAGTTCCACCGGGCGGCCTGGCTCCGTGAACCACTGGACTGGCTGACGACTGGGGTCACTATTGCTGAGCAGGGTGGCACCTAGCTGATCGGTAACCCCGTAGTCAGCGAGACCCACCTGGCCGTTGGCGATCATCCAGGGAACAGCAGCCTGAGCCCCATTGAGGCTCAGAGTTTGCCCCTGGGTCGTGGGAGTGACGGCTATAGCAATGCCGTCTGATGCCGGAGAAGGTTCGGTGGCGACGGCCAGTGGCGCGATCGCCCCTAGCAGGCTGAGCGAAAACCATCCAATCGCGGCCCAGCGACAGCCATGGCGACGAAGAAAGGGCCACGGGGCTAAGCCTAGCAGTCTAATCATAGAAAAAATGCAGTCAATAGCTGAATAGTACAAGTGCGAAGGACCGGGTGCCGAGCCGCTTGAGGAGGATAGAACGGCGGTTTTGAAACAATCGCTACCGTCCCGTCGGATTAATTCTAAGAAGCTGGGATTAAATGCCAGAATTAGGGTTTGTAAACTACTGATAAAGTCTGTAAATTACAGATAAAGCGCGGCGCGCGCCAGTGATTTTTAGCCGAAGGTAACTGCCCTATATCCTTCAGCTAAGGCTAAACCAATTGGAACGAAATGGATTAGCCCAGTTCTAGATGTTTCTCCCTGGCTCACTTGGACCGTGGTGAGGCGCCCGGATTTTGGGTCGGTTTCCTTGGCTCGGGCGCTGAGTTGAACACCTGGAGTCTTGCTGATAGAGGACAATACCGCTAGTCTTAATCCTCCTGGATGCATAGCTTAGTTTTTGGACCGCTATTTTTTCCTTAATTTCTCTTCCATGGGACGTACACCTGTGAATCAACCCTATCTACCCCAGCAGCCCACCCGTTCTGAGTGGTTAAACTGGGGGCCAAAGTCACTGGTCGAAGAACGTGATGCCTGCGGGGTAGGTTTTTTGGCCGATCGCCAGAATCGTCCTAGCCACGATTTGGTGGCGAAGGCTCTGGCAGCCCTTGACTGCATGGAGCATCGAGGGGGCTGCTGCGCCGACCAGGATTCTGGCGATGGGGCGGGGGTGATGACCGCAATCCCGTGGGCGGTGCTGAATCGCTGGGCCCAGGGCCAGGGGCAGGGGGAGCTAGAGGGCGATCGCACCGGAGTAGCCATGATGTTTCTCCCCAACCACGAGGCTGCCGCCGCCTTCGTGCGTGACACCTTCGACCAGGTGGCCCAAAAAGAAGGGTTGAGCGTAGTAGGGTGGCGCCCTGTGCCGGTGCGTCCCGAGGTGCTGGGGGCACTGGCAAGGCAGTACCAGCCCCGCATTGAGCAGCTGATTCTGGCTTCGGCCACTGTAACCGGGGACGATCTAGAGCGCCTTTTGTACCTGGTACGTCGCCAGGTACTGCGCCTAACGGCAAATGTTGC
Source organism: Nodosilinea nodulosa PCC 7104 (assembly GCF_000309385.1). Lineage (GTDB taxonomy): Bacteria > Cyanobacteriota > Cyanobacteriia > Phormidesmidales > Phormidesmidaceae > Nodosilinea > Nodosilinea nodulosa. Next base: position 4,579,357 of record NZ_JH976537.1, on the reverse strand, counting down.
GCTTGATCCCAGCGATCCGTCAGCGGAGATGCTGGCGGGTCTGAAGGAGTTTTACGTGTGCTCCTGCTCCTGCCGCACCATTGTGTACAAGGGCATGGTGCGATCGGCGGTACTGGCCGCGTTCTACGAAGATCTGCGCGATCCTGACTACGTCAGCGCTTTTGCTGTGTACCACCGCCGCTTTAGCACCAACACCATGCCTAAATGGCCCCTGGCTCACCCCATGCGGCTGCTGGGCCACAACGGCGAAATCAACACTCTGGTAGGCAATATCAACTGGATGGCGGCCCGTCAGGCAGATCTATACCATCCGATCTGGGGCGATCGCTTCGACCTGCTAAAGCCCATTGTCAATGCCGAAAACAGCGACTCGGCCAACCTGGACAACGTGATGGAGCTGCTGGTGCGATCGGGCCGCTCTCCCCAGGAGGCGCTGATGATGATGGTGCCTGAGGCCTACAACAATCAGCCTGAGCTGGACGCCTATCCTGCAATCACCGACTTCTACGATTACTATGGGGGCCTGCAAGAGCCCTGGGATGGTCCGGCATTGATTGTCTTTAGCGATGGCACCCAGGTCGGAGCCACCCTAGATCGCAACGGCCTTCGCCCGGCCCGCTATGTGGTCACCAAAGACGATCTGCTCATGGTGTCCTCGGAGGCCGGAGTGCTGAACGTGGCTCCTGAGCAGATTGTGGAAAAGGGCCGCCTTGGCCCTGGCCAGATGATTGCGGTAGACCTGCACAGCCAGGAAATTCTTAAAAACTGGGACATTAAGCAGCGGGTTGCCGCCCGGCACCCCTACGGCCAGTGGCTCGAGGAAAATCGGGCTGAGCTTCAGCCCCAGCTATTTGCAGACGCCCCCCTGTACGCTGCCGCCGACCTGCTGCGCCAGCAGAGCGCCTTCGGCTACACCGCCGAAGACCTGGACATGATCATTCAGGACATGGCCGCCCAGGGTAAAGAACCCACCTTCTGCATGGGCGATGACACCCCTCACGCGGTGCTGTCGGAGAAGCCGCACCTGATTTATGACTACTTTAAACAGCGGTTTGCCCAGGTTACAAATCCGGCTATTGACCCCCTACGCGAGCGGCTGGTAATGTCGCTGGCTACCCAGCTTGGCTCCCAGGGCAATCTGCTGGATGAGCGACCCGAGTATGCGCGGTTGCTGAAGCTGGAAAGCCCGGTCATCAACGAGGTGGAACTGGAGCAAATCGGCACATCGGGGTTTGCGACGGTCGCCCTCTCGACGCTGTACTCCATCACGGATGGCCCCGCTGGTTTGGCCAGCGCCGTAGAGGTTCTGTGCGATCGCGCCGACGAGGCGGTCAAAGCGGGCAAGGTGATCCTGGTGCTCAGCGATCGCGTAGACGGCCAGGGCAATTTTGTCCCCCTGAGCGCCGAAACTAGCTATATTCCCCCCCTGCTGGCGGTGGGGGCTGTGCACCACCATCTAATTCGCAACGGGCTGCGCATGCGTGCCTCCCTGGTGGTAGACACCGCCCAGTGCTGGAGCACCCATCATTTTGCCTGCCTGATTGGCTACGGGGCTAGCGCCGTGTGTCCTTACCTGGCCCTGGAGTCGGTGCGCCACTGGTGGAGCGACAACCGGACCCAAAAGCTGATGGAGACCGGAAAACTGCCGGTATCTACCCTCAACGGTGCCCAGGACAACTACCGCAAGGCGGTGGATGCGGGGCTGCTCAAAATTCTCTCCAAAATGGGAATTTCGCTGATTACCAGCTACCGGGGAGCGCAGATCTTTGAGGCCATTGGCATTGGCCCCGACCTGCTGGATCTGGCGTTTCGAGGGACTACCTCTCGCCTGGGGGGACTCTCGGTGGCGGAGCTGGCCCAGGAAACCATCAAGTTTCACCAGCGGGCGTTCCCTGAACTTACGGCAAAGCGCCTGCAGAATATGGGCTTTGTGCAGTCGCGGCCCAGCGGCGAGTACCACATGAACAACCCCGCCATGACCAAGCTGCTGCACAGGGCCGTGGCCGATCGCCAGTACGACCATTACGAGCTGTACAGGGCTCAGCTGGAGCATCGTCCGCTCAGCGCCCTGCGCGACCTGCTGGACTTTGAGAGCGATCGCCAGCCCATTCCCCTCGACCAGGTGGAGTCGGTGGAGTCGATTATGGGTCGCTTCTGCACCGGGGGCATGTCCCTGGGGGCGCTCTCCCGAGAGGCCCATGAAGTGCTGGCGGTGGCCATGAATCGCATTGGCGGCAAGTCAAACTCCGGCGAAGGTGGCGAAGATCCCGTTCGCTTTAAGGTGCTGTCAGATGTCGACGCCGAGGGGAATTCCCCCACCTTCCCCCATCTGCGGGGGCTAAAGAATGGCGACACCGCCAGCTCGGCCATCAAGCAGGTGGCCTCAGGCCGCTTTGGGGTAACCCCGGAGTACCTGATGCACGCCAGCCAAATTGAGATTAAGCTGGCCCAGGGGGCTAAGCCTGGTGAGGGGGGACAGCTGCCGGGCAAGAAGGTCAGCCCCTACATCGCCATGCTGCGCCGCTCAAAACCGGGGGTGGCGCTCATCTCGCCGCCGCCTCACCACGATATCTACTCGATTGAAGACCTGGCCCAGCTCATTTTCGACCTCCACCAGATCAATCCCAAGGCCGGAGTGTCGGTGAAGCTGGTGTCGGAGGTGGGCATTGGCACCATTGCGGCAGGGGTTGCTAAGGCCAATGCCGACGTCATTCAGGTGTCAGGGCACGATGGCGGTACCGGAGCGTCGCCCCTCAGCTCTATCAAGCATGCTGGCGTCCCCTGGGAACTGGGGCTGACCGAAGTGCATAAGGTGCTGATGGAGAATGATCTGCGCGATCGCGTCACCCTGCGGGTCGATGGCGGCCTTAAAACCGGCTGGGATGTGGTCATGGGCGCCCTGATGGGGGCCGAAGAGTTTGGGTTTGGCTCCATCGCCATGATCGCCGAGGGCTGCATTATGGCCAGGGTCTGTCACACCAACAACTGCCCCGTGGGCGTCGCCACCCAAAAAGAGGAGCTGCGCCAGCGCTTTACCGGCATCCCTGAGCACGTAGTCAACTTCTTCTTCTACATTGCCGAGGAGGTGCGATCGCTGCTGGCCCGCCTGGGCTATACCTCGCTCCTCGATATTGTGGGCCGGGCCGACCTGCTCAAGGCTCGGGCCAATGTATCGCTGGCTAAAACCGGCAATTTAGATCTGTCTACCCTGATGAATTTGCCCGACGGGCGCGGCGATCGCGCCTGGCTCAAGCACGAAGCAGTGCACAGCAACGGCTCGGTGCTCGACGACGAGATCCTGGCCGATGTCGATATTCAGAAGGCGATTCAAACCCAGGGCAGCGCCACCAAGACCTACTCCGTCGTCAACACCGATCGCACCATTGGGGCTCGGGTGGCGGGGGCGATCGCCGAAAAGTACGGCAACGCTGGCTTTGAAGGACAGCTCAACCTCACCTTTGAGGGCAGTGCCGGCCAGAGCTTTGGGGCATTCAACCTGCCTGGCATGACGCTAACCCTGGTAGGCGAGTCGAATGACTATGTCGGCAAAGGCATGCACGGCGGTGAAATTGTGGTCAAGCCCCCGGCCGGTGTGACCTACGATCCCTCAACCAACGTCATTGTTGGCAACACCTGCCTCTACGGCGCCACCGGGGGTACCCTGTACGCCCTGGGCACCGCCGGGGAACGGTTCGCCGTGCGCAACTCCAAAGGTCAGGCCGTCATTGAAGGGGCCGGGGATCACTGCTGCGAATATATGACCGGCGGCGTGGTGGTTGTGCTAGGCCCGGTGGGCCGCAATGTGGGGGCCGGGATGACCGGCGGACTGGGCTACTTCCTAGACGAGGACGGTAATTTCCCGGTCCGGGTTAATCCTGAAATTGTTAAGGTGCAGCGCGTCCTCACTGCCGCTGGAGAGGCGCAGCTCAAGGCCCTAATCGAAGCTCACCTGGCCCGTACCGGCAGCCCCAAGGCCAAAAAGATGCTGGCCAACTGGAGTGAGTACCTGCCCAGGTTCTGGCAGGTGGTGCCCCCCTCTGAGGCCGACACTGCCGAGGCCAGCTCAGGCCAATCAAACACAACCAGCCCGGAAAAGGTGCTCAGTTCCACCAGTCAGCCGTAGCCCTTTGGGGGCGATCGCAGCGGTCTGCTAAAAAGGGAAAATATCCCTATTTGGCTGGCCGCCGTTGCCCGCAGGTCTATTTCTGAGCCAGGGTATGGCTATGTGCTACAGTAAACCTCTGGTCATGGCACGTCGTCAGTGGCGGATGCCAGTGCGGGCAGAGTGTCTGGTGGCGCTGCCGTACCTGCTGTTTTGGGTAAGGCCCCAAGCGCCCCTCCAAAGTGGGGGACTTCCCTTTTATAACTGCCATTCTTTGTTTGCTGATCACACCTGCCCTGTTGTCTGAGGTTATTGAATGTCTAAGCGTCGCAATCCTAAAAAAGAAAAGGCCCTGCGAAACCAGGCCTACGCCCGCAAGTTCCGCAAAAAGCGCTCTGGCAACCAGCGCTTCTTCCGCCGCAACAACTCCGGCGCTACCGATGAAGAGGGCAGTGAGGATAAAGAGAATAGCGACTACTCCAACAATAACGCCTAGGCCAGTGGCGTTTGGGTCAACAGTGCTCAGGCTGTCCCTAGCTTAGGGCTGTGACAACAGCGGCGGCAGCTTGCCGACCCGAGGCGATCGCATCCTCTGCGCCGCTGCCGCTGCACCAGTCGCCACAGCCCACCAAGTTCGTCAATTTAGGGCTAGCTAAGATCGGTGCCCCTAGCGCCTGTCGCACAAATCCATAGCGCCAGCGGTGCACCTGCATCCAATCGGGAGAAAGCATCCAGGCCCCTAGGTGGGCTGCCTCCGCCAGCAGCGTCTGGCCCGTAGGTTCGAGGTTAGCTTGATCTAACGCGTCAGCCGCAAATGCCGCACTGCTGTGCAGCACGATCACCGATTCCGGAGGGTCAGCGCGTTTGCTGCTGTCTAGGGCTATCCACCGCAAAGTGGGGTGGCTGTTGCCTGCGATCATCCATCCATCCGCCCTTTCTTGAGACGCTAAACGCGTCGATCGATCTGGGCCATAGCCTGCCATAACAGTAATCACGGCATCAAAACCGACCCGCTGAATCTGGTGCAGCAGGTCGTCAATTCCTGCGCTGCGCTGCGCTGCGGTATGCAGCAGGGCAGCGGCCTGGGGGGCAGGAATCGCCAGGACAACAGCCCTGGCGGCAAAGGCTTTGGGCTTGTCTTGCTCAGACTCCCCTAGCCAGGTTCCTTCAACCTGCCAGCCCTGGGATAGGGGGGTGAGGCGGGTGGCAAGCCAGTGGCGCTGAATCGTTAGCTCAGATGCCATGGCCTTGGCCACCGCGCTCATCCCTTGAGGAGCTACATAGAGGTCCTGGGGTGACATAGCCGTCAGTAAACCGTCAGCGCTAAGTTCAAATCCCTCGGGCTGCCAAGGCTGGAGGATGCCGGATGCCAGTAGCGCTGGAATAGGGCTGAGCTCTAGATCGGCAAAGGGCTGCAAATATCTACAGCCGTGGTCTAGAACGGTGGCGCCGATGCGGCGGGTGGCTAATCGTCCCCCGAGGCCGCGCGACTTGTCGACAACTAGCACTCGGTAGCCCAGCTGGTGCAGCTCCTGGGCCGCCGTTAGCCCGCTTAGCCCCGCCCCAATTACCACCACATCTTCCATGCTGATTCCCCCTGGAATTTTGCTGTGTTGTCGTTGTCCAACATCCTATCTTGGGGAATTGTGTAAAAATGTAAGACAGTTTTTAAACGGTGATGTCCGGTGGATGAGCTGCGATCTGCCCTAGAGCTAGCGACGGATGAAGAACTCTTGGCCTTAACAGATATGCTGTTTCGGCCTCGGTTCAACCCGCTAGACTATCTACAAAATCCTGCCCCGTTAACTGCGCAGGCGGGCAGTCGGCAGCAGTGGCTCGACCGTTTGGAGCGCCGCTTTCGGTTCTTAGCCGCCGATGGGCTAACGGTGATAAATGGGCAAAGTCAGCGGATAACCTATCGACAAGTGCTAATCCAGGTTTGTAACTATCTCAAATTGCCCTATGGCAAAGCCTGGTCTACCGATGACCTAGAGGCAGAGGTGTTTTTGCACCTGCTGCGCAGCAACTGGAGAAAACTGCCCCAGGCAGAGCGCGATCGCCTCCACCAGTCCCTAAAGCAGTCCCTAGCAGGCTCAGCCCGGTTTGAGGCACTACCCCTGGACCTTCAGACTAACCCCCTGAGTTTACTGGCCAAAGGCAGTGGTGTCGTAGCTGTGAGCGCCGTATTGCAGCCCTGGCTGCTGCAGCAGATTGCCCGGCAAATGGCCTTTCAAATGGCCCGCTACGAGGTGGCTCGACAGGCCGTAATGAAGGGTGGGGGGACCGTAGTGGCTCAAATTCAGCAGCGGGTTGTTCTAAATATGGCATCTCGAGGGGTAGCCGCCAGCGCCGCGCGCTATGGGGCCACGCGAGCGGTTTTTTCAGTATTAGGACCAGCTCTTTGGGGCTGGCTTTTGGCTGACCTGGGCTGGCGAGCGGTGGCCACCAACTACAGCCGGGTCATTCCGGTCGTGTTTACCCTGGCACAAATTCGCTTAACCCGCTCCTTCGAAGATTGGGAGCTTGCTCTAGGATAGGGAATTGCTAAGCTCCGCCAGTTGCCAACTGCCCTGCCAGTGGGATGCTATGCCGAATCTAAACCCAAAGCCCAAAACCCACTACGAGCAGTTGGGGGTTAAGCCTACCGCTAGCCCACAGCAAATTCGGCGCGCCTTTCGTGACCTGAGTAAGCTCTACCATCCCGATACCACCGAACTACCTGCCGCCGAAGCGACTGAAAAGTTTCAGCAGCTCAACGATGCCTACGCTATTCTCAGCAGCCCCGATCGCCGCTGGACCTACGATCAGCAGGTGGGATACTCCCGCATTTCGCTGATGCAGCCCTTAGATTCGCTGCGGCACTCCGCAACGCCCCCCCTGCGCCGCGAGCCCGCCAACCTGTACCTCGACCCTACCGATCGCCCCCTGTCAGCAGGAGAAATCTTTGCCCTGTTTATTTTAGGGCTTACCTTTGTAGCCTGTCTGGCCTTAGTCGTTACTGTCGGCCTGACCCGCGGCGAGTATACAGCCGATCGCGGCACAACCCTAGGAACAGATCTAGAGCAAGGACCATCTGGTCCAGGAACGCTTGATGCAGAGGCTCCCTCGGCCCAGGCTGAGGCCAGCAAGGTCGGGGAATTGGGAGCAGAGTTACCTAGTGCAGCGCCTTCCCTCCCTACAAAACCTGCTTACCCAAGGCCTCCAGCGGCTTCGCCACCGACGTGGCTCTAGCCCAGCCGCTGAACGTTCACTCTGCATTAATTAATTCTTTGTGGGTTTCTTTTTCCTATGGCACTTCCCTCTGCGGCTACCCCCCTCTACAACCATCCCCTACCCGATATCGAAGTCTGGCTGCGTCAGCAGAACTGCACCCAAGACAGCAGCAATCTTCACTGTTGGCACGTGGTGCGACCCCGCTGGGAAGCCGAAATTGTGCTTGAAACAGACTGTATTGTGGTGCGCTACATCAGCGCCGGAGTCGAGGACAAGGATATTCAGCGGGTGTTCAAGTACTCTCTCAGCCGCCAAGATTTGGAGGAGGCAATTTTTTCTGGCCCCTAGGGTGTGTCATCAATTCTGGCTAAAATCCTGATTCCACCAGCATTGCCACGCCCGCCCCAAAAAACAGGCTAGGGGCTGTACCGTTGATTTTTTGACCATCAGCAACTAATTGATTACAGCCCCTAGCAACCTACGGCATAAGTGTATTAACTATTGCCGATCGCAAGCGATCGGGGGGCTTGGGGAGGTAGAACGGCAGCCTGATGTCCGCCCAGCGTCACTATGCCCCAGCCCTGAAAGGAGGATCGGCATATCTAGAAAAGAAAAGCCTTAGCAGCAGGCTAAGGCTTTATCTGTATGCGGATGAAAGGACTTGAACCTTCACGTCCGAAGACACTAGAACCTAAATCTAGCGCGTCTACCAATTCCGCCACATCCGCGTCAGGTGATTTAGCATAGCAAAGAATTGAGAACTCTGGAAACCCTATTTCACCTCTATTCCTTCTGGAAACAAAAGAGCGCTAGGGGCCCACGACAGCGGTGCTGGGGAAAGCACTTCGCTTCGGGTTGCCACAGAGGTAAATTGATGACTGGGGCTGCCTAAATTCGGTGTTAGCGACAGCCTTTAAAGGATTTGCGATGCTGGGAGGTAGGCCCTAGGGTTTGCAGAGCCAGACGGTGGGTGGCGCTGCCGTAGCCCTTATTTCGGGCCAAGGAATAGCCGGGATAGCGGCGATCGAGGCGAACCATGAGGCGATCGCGCCATACCTTAGCCAAAATACTGGCGGCGGCAATCTCGGTGTGAATGCGATCGCCCTGCACCACGGTTTGCTGGGGAAAGCCCAGATTGGGGATGGGCTGGTTGCCGTCCACTAAACACAGATCTGGCGTGACAGCCAGGCGACGCAGGGCTCGAGCCATGGCCAGCAGACTGGCGTAGAGAATGTTCAACCGCTCAATGTCGTGAACCGTGCCCAACCCCAGGGCATAGCCCGTAGCCAGACGTTGAATCGGTTCCACCAGGCGATCGCGCTGGGCGGCAGTCAGCCGCTTGCTGTCGGTCACGCCCAGCGCCTGGAGTCGCTCACAGGCGCCCGGTGACAGCACCACCGCTGCCGCCACCACGGGGCCAAACAGACACCCTCGGCCTACTTCATCGACCCCAGCTGTTGTAATCGGCGGGCCGTAGCTGCGCACCACCAGCGCTAGCTCCTAAGGCTACTCATCGCCACCGTCGTCGGTGGCAGAGGAGCGGCGGCGGCGACGGCGGCGGACGCTGCTGCTGGCCTCTACCTCTGCCTCGGGGGCGTTGTCTTCAGAGCTTAATTCGGCACTGGCGGGGGCAGCCACGATCGGCTCTGGAATGCCTGCGATCGCTTCTTTAGGACTATCCGCAGCCTGGGTCTGAGCCCGGGCTGAGCGAGTGCGCACCGTACGGCTGGGCTTAGGCGGTGGAGAGTCGGACTCTGCGTCAGATTCTGCGATCGCGAGGGCGGGCATTTCCGAGGAACTCTCCCCTCCTGCGGCAGCTGCCGCAGGGGTTTCGCCCGAACTGCGCGCGCTTTCTTCTGAGGCAGCCTGACCAGGTAGAACCACCGACACCATCACATTGCGGGGGTCGTCAACCTCCTGGGTTGACAGCACCATGGGCGAAATACCCATCATGGCGTAAATCCGCTGTTCATCAGCGGTCATCTCAACGGTTACCACCTGGGGAACAACCGCAGGCTTGCGATTTCGGGAAGAATCGCCCTGCGAGTCACTCCGCCCCCCGGTTCGCCCGCGCCCGCGAGACGGCGCTTTATCTTCCTCAAGCTGGTTGGCTAACACCACAGGTGTCGCTGCCTCCGCAGGTTCTTTGCCCTCAAGGCCAGGTCCTGCTCCAGCATCCTTCACTGCGGGAGCATCTTTTCCATTGCTGCGGACGGTGGGCAGGGGATCACGGCGGCGGCGGCGGCGATTGCTGCCCCGTCCTGAGCGATCTTGGTAGCTGGGGTGATTGACTAAATCGAGTTCTTGCAGGTCAGAACGGCCATCAAAGCTGTCGGCATCCCCTAGGGATGGTGCTGGCGCCACCTGCGGAGATGTTCCGCCTCCAGATACCAGAGCACGGGGCGCCTCCTGCCCGTTGTCACTTGGGGCCTCGCCCGGCAGGTGTACTAGGTGGCCAAGCCCACCACAGGTGGGGCAGGGACGCCCAAATAATTCATAGATATTTTGGCCCTGACGCTTACGAGTTAGCTCTACCAGGCCCAGTTCAGACAGCTGCGAAATTTGGGGTCTGGCTTTGTCAGAGCGCAGAGCCTTATTGAAGTGTTCCAGCACCTGGAGTTTGTCGCGCCGCGAATCCATGTCGATGAAGTCGACCACGATCACCCCAGCAATATTGCGCAGGCGCAGCTGCCGGGCAATTTCGGTAGCTGCTTCGCAGTTGGTCCACAGCACCGTTTCACGGGCTGTGGCCGAGCGGGTAAAGGAGCCGGAGTTGACGTCAATAACCGTTAACGCTTCGGTGCGCTCAATGATAATGTAGCCACCGGAGGGCAGATCGACCCTGGGCTTGAGGGCCTCACGGATGGCCGCATTCACCCGAAAATATTCCAAAATGGGAGTGCGCTCGCGGTGGTGATCGATTAGAACTCCCGCCGGCACCTGGCCATCGCTCCAGTTAGCTAGATGCTGTTTTACTCGCTTCATGCCCGTACTGGAGTCGGTCACAATGCGGTTGACATCAGCATTGTAGGCGTCGCGCAGAACCCGCTGAATAAAGTCGTCGTCGCGATTGAGCAAGGCCGGCGCGCGAGTGTTTAAGGCCTGTTGCTGAATGCTCTCCCACTGTTTTTGCAGGGTTTCTAAATCTTCGATAATGGCGTTTTCGCTAATGCCCTCGGCTTCGGTGCGCACCAGTAGCCCCATCCCGGCTGGCTTAACCAGGATGGCTAAGGCCCGCAGGCGGTTGCGCTCGCTCTCGCTGCGAATGCGCCGAGACAGGTTCACCCCACGCCCAGAGGGCATCAGCACCAGATAGCGCCCGGGCAAGCTAATGTTGCCGGTCAGGCGAGGCCCCTTGTTGCCAGTGGGCTCCTTCATGATCTGCACCAGCACTTTCTGCTGGGGCACTACTAGCTCGGTAATAGAACCAGCGCTACGCTTCAGCTTCAGGGGGCCAAGGTCGGTAACGTGCATAAAGCCGTTACGTTCGCTGTCACCAATGTTGACGAAGGCGGCATCAATGCCGGGCAGCACGTTTTCTACCGTGCCTAAATAAATGTCGCTAACCTGGTGGCTTCCCGTTGCCACGATTAGCTCTTGAATCTGATCTTCAGAAAAAACCGCAGCGATTCGGTTTTGCTCAGCAATAACAATCTGCTTCGGCATTCAAATTCCTCATACGACGCTCACCGGGGCGAATAAAGTCTGCTTTTCCTGCCCTGAGTGGGTGATTTGGCTATTCACAAGCCACGTCAGCACCGCCACCGGGTCGTCGGAAAACTCATTTGCAAAGGCTTTGCAATGGAACTCACCGCGACACCGCGATGACCTCGTATCTCCTAAGGGCATGCACAAATCACCTAGCCCGCCGGGCAACTCTGGGAATTCTTGTTCGGACTGGATCTCGTTTGCGCTAGATCTGCTTGGGATAAACCGCACAAGCTGAACAAAAATTCTGACAGAAGCCTTGAGCGCTAAGGATGTGTAGCTGCTTAAGACACTTGCTATGCACCTTTGCTCAGGTACATCAGCTCCTGCTGTGTGCATTATAGCGCCAAGCAGAAGCAGCAACATTATATTGCGTACCTTTTTACCACAAGTGGGCAAAAATCGCATCTGCAATGTTGATTTACATTGGCCTAGGCCCCCTCCATGGCCAATAAAAAATGGGAGGAGCCTGCGATCGCAGTCTCCTCCCACCGGCTGTAACTATGGCGCTAGCTTAGGATGCCGCTGCCGTGGCCCGAGTGCGGGTACGCCGCTCGGCCACAGCCACCTGAGGCTCGGGTTCGGCTTTGGGCTTCGGTTCGGCTTTGGGCTTTGGTTCAGCTTTGGGCTTTGATTGGGCCTTAGGCTTTGGCTCAGCCTGGGGCTGGGGCTGGACTGAGCCTTCTACACCAGCTCCCTGAATCAGCAAAATTAGCATCGGGTCGCGCTTATCCAGCTCTCGCCGCACCAGGCGTCGCAGATCTTGGTCAAGGGCAGCTTTGAGGGCATCTAGGTCGAGGGCAGCCTTGCCATTGCCGTTGGACACCATCAGCTCAGAGCCACGGTTAGAGAGCACCTGGGTAATGATCTGCTTCACCTGCCCCTGGAAACGCTCCTGGGAAATTGACTGGGCTACCCCGCGAATTTGCACGGTGGGTTCGGCCACCAGTTTGCCATTGCTGCCCACAGTGGCGGCGATCGTGACAACGCCGTCCTCGGCTAGCTGCTGCCGTTCCTTGAGCACATCGCGGCCCACTACCCCAACGCGGGAGGCATCTACCAGCTCGATGCCCGAGGGCACCTGACCTGCGATGCGAATGCCCGCTGGGTTGACTTCAACGATGTCGCCGTTGTTAATGATCACCATGTTTTCGGCGGGCACACCCATGCTCTGGGCCGTTTCAGAGTGCTTGACCAGCATGCGATGCTCGCCGTGAACGGGTAGAAAATACTTGGGCCGCGTCAGGGCCAGCATCAGCTTTTGATCTTCCTGGGCACCGTGGCCGGAAACGTGAATGCCCTTGTCTTTGCCGTAGACCACCTTGGCTCCGCGCATCATCAGCTTGTCGATGGTGTTGACCACCGAGATGGTGTTGCCGGGGATGGGGTTGGCAGAGAAGACCACCGTGTCTCCTTTCTTGACCTTGATCTGCCGATGGGAGTCGTCGGCGATGCGGGTGAGGGCCGCCATCGGCTCACCCTGGGAGCCGGTGGTGAGAATTAGCACATTTTCGTCGGCGGTATGGCCTAGGGATTTGAGCGGCAAGAACAGGCTCTCGGGGCACTTGATATAGCCCAGGTCGCGGGCATGGGCGATGACGTTGAGCATGGAGCGACCCACCACAAATACCTTGCGGTTGTGCTTTTGGGCCAGCTCCAAAATCATGTTGACCCGGTGCACGGAGGACGAAAAAGTGGTGACAATTAGCCGTCCGTCGGCTTTGCTAAACTCGCGATCGAGGTTGGGAAACACCGATCGCTCCGAGGGAGTATGGCCGGGCACCTCAGAGTTGGTGGAATCGCTGACCAAACACAGCACACCCTTCTCGCCAGCCTCCGCCAGCTTTTGAATGTCAAAGGTTTCGCCGTCGACGGGGGTGTGGTCAAACTTAAAGTCGCCCGTGTGAATCACAATACCTACGGGGGTGTGAATAATCACTGAGCAGCTGTCGGCGATCGAGTGGGTGTTGCGGATGTATTCGACCAGGAAGGAGTTACCCACCCTCACAGTTTCGCGGGGACGCACCTGCCGCAGTTCGGTGCGATCGCTCATCCCTGCTTCCTCTAGCTTGCCCTCAAGCAGCGCCATAGCCAGGCGAGGGCCGTAGATTACGGGGATGTCAAACTGCTTGAGGTGAAAGGCAATACCGCCGATGTGATCTTCGTGACCGTGGGTCACAATCATGCCCTTAATCTTGTGGCGGTTTTCCCGCAGGTAGGTTACGTCGGGCAGCACAATATTGACCCCGTGCATTCCATCGGTGGGGAAGGCAAGCCCGGCGTCGAGCAGCATAATTTCATCGTTGATCTCGAAGACGCAGGTGTTTTTGCCGATCTCATGCAGTCCCCCCAGGGGAATGATTTTCAGGGCGTTATTGGCAGAATTTGAAGTCATAAACAATCTCGTCAGTAAACAGTTGTTTGAAAATTTGGAAAGTTGAGCAGAAATAGATAGCACCTAAGGCCAGACCGCGTATGGTGATCGGGAATTGCGCTATACCTCAGCGGGCAAGACAATTTCCTTAGCCTGTATGCAGCGCAACTATGGCTCTAGCGGTCGGCAGGAGCAGTGATAGGAACTATGCAGGCCCAAATCGATGTCGCAACATCGACAGATAGAGCGGCTAGGGCCATAGACAGTACAGATAGATCCATAGATAAAGTTCACACAGGAATAAAGGATAAGCGGGCTATTCAGTTGTTAGAAAATTGGGCAGAAATGAGTAGCTTCCTCGAGCCGGTTTAGCTTAGGGGTTTTCCTGAGGCACCGGAGGCCTTAAAGGTAGTGCCCTGCGCTTCGGCTAGTCGTTGACCCATTAAAAGCTAGGCTCTCTGGGCTAAAATACCCTGCTCAGAGAGCTGCTGCAGCACCTCTGAAATTGCAATACTCACAGACTCATCGGGCATACACAGAGGCGATCGCACAGCGCCCACCGGCCATCCCTGCTGCGCTAGCGCAATCTTAAGCGGTACTGGATTGGTGGTAAGGAACAGTACCTTGAACAAAGGCAGTAGCTGCAAATGAATTTTGGTAGCCAACCGGGTCTCTCCGGCTTCGTAGGCCTGCACCATACCTTGAATTTGAGGGCCAACCAGATGGCTGGCAACACTTACTACCCCACAGCCGCCCACGGCAAGGATTGGAAGAGTCAATGAGTCATCCCCGGAGTAGATGCCAAACTCAGCAGGGGTATGATAACGAACTTGACTGGCCTGGTCTAAACTTCCGCTAGCCTCCTTAATAGCCACTATATTCGATATTTTTGCCAAACGGGAAATGGTCTCAACGCCCAGCGCGCAGCCGGTACGCCCAGGGATGTTGTAAAGCATAATCGGCAGGTCGGGCACCGTTGCTGCGATCTGGCTGAAGTGCTGATAGAGACCCTCTTGGGATGGTTTGTTATAGTACGGTACCACTTGCAGGGAGCCATCCAGCCCCAGGTCACAAGCATGGCGAGTGGCCTCGATCGCCTCTGAAGTAGAATTTGACCCAGTGCCCGCGATTACCTTAGCACGACCGGCTACGGCCCCGCTCACGGTCTTGTACAGCTGATATTCCTCCTGCCAGCTCAGGGTTGGCGACTCCCCCGTAGTGCCGCACACGACTATTCCGTCACTGCCGTTGGTCACCAGATAATCGGCCAGGCGCTCGGCCACAGCATAGTCAACGGAGCCATCTTCAGAAAATGGCGTCACCATTGCCGTTAACACCCTGCCAAAATACGTCACCCGAATGCCTTACGTCCTACGAAATCCAATGTTCCTGAGATTATACCAAGTTCGCCCCCGGCGGGTCAGCCCTGGGAAAGATTAGAAGCTTGCTCCTACGGTTTGGGGCACCGTCAGCAGTTCCGCAATCTGAACGGCGTTTAGGGCCGCTCCCTTACGGATCTGGTCGCCACTGAGCCATAGCTCTAGGGCATTGGGATTAGAGATGTCCTGGCGGATGCGACCTACCAGCACATCGTCTTGCCCGCTGGCCTCAACTGGCATGGGGAAGTAGTTTCGACCCCAGTCTTCGACGACCTTGACCCCTGGGGCTTTGGCCAGTAGAGCTTTAGCCTCCTGGGGCGCAAACGGAGCTCCAAATTCAATGTTAATCGCTTCGGAGTGGGCTCGCAGTACGGGTACCCTCACACAGGTGGCCGAAATCCTCAGGTTGGCGGCACCGAAAATCTTGCGAGTTTCGTTCACCATCTTCATTTCTTCTTGGCAATAGCCCTGCTCGTTGAGCGGCGAGTTGTGGGGAAACAGATTGAACGCCAGGGGATAGGGGAACGCCTCCGCCACCGGCTCTTCCCCCGCCAGGATGGCGCGAGCCTGCTGCTTCACCTCTTCCATGGCGCGCGCTCCCGCACCGCTGGCCGACTGGTAGGTGGCCACAACTATTCGCTGCACGGGCTGGACCTGATGCAGGGGCCATACCGCCAGGGCCATAAGAATGGTGGTGCAGTTGGGGTTGGCAATAATGCCCTGGTGGGTCTGGGCAGCCTCGGGGTTGACCTCGGGAACAACGAGGGGAACGGTGGACTCCATTCGGTAGGCGCTGGAGTTGTCGATACAAATGGCCCCTGCCGCCACGGCCTTCGGCAGCCACTCCTGCGAGACGGATCCCCCTGCCGATGCCAGCACCAGGTCAATACCGGCAAAGGAATTTTCCCCTAGCGCCTGCACGAGAATCTCTTCGCCTCCAAAGCTCAATGTGGTACCAGCCGAGCGGGGCGAGGCCAGCAGGGTCAGGTCTTTGAGGGGAAACGATCGCTGCTCTAGCAGCGCCAAAAGCTCTGCCCCCACGGCCCCTGTGGCCCCTAACACCGCAACCCTTAGCCCGTTCGACACAGCGCTACCTCATCGAGATGATCAAAAATGTTCAAAGTATACGTGCATCAGCTGATACTAACATTTTGGCTTTGCGGCTCAACAGCCCTGCCCGAGGAGTTGGAACGGTGGCTTGATTTCCGTCCAGCCGTTCGAGGCGCTCAAAAATATGGACTAAACCCGAGGAATACCGATCACACCATAGCAATAGAGTATGCTTATAAATTGCGTCAAAAGTTCTCCAGGCCACTTTGGAGCTTGCGCAGCCGCTGTCTAGTTACCAAAAGACCCCATGAAAGTTACTCAGGAAGTACTGCCCGATAGCCAGGTAGGCCTAGAAATTGAAGTCCCCGCCGATCTATCTCAAAAAACCTACGATCAGGTGCTGAGTAAGATGATGCGGACGGTTAACGTACCGGGCTTTCGCAAAGGCAAAGTGCCCCGCAAGGTCTTTTTGCAGCGCGTCGGGGTGCCTCAGTTTAAAGCGGCGGTACTGGAAGAGCTGGTGCAGAATGCCGTAGATAAGGCGATCGCCCAGGAAGAGATTGACGCGATCGGCAACTACCAGCTCAAAACCTCCTTTGAAGAATTGGTGCTCGCCTACGAACCGGGGCAGCCCATCACGATTCAAGCCTCTGTCGATGTTCCCCCCCGCGTCACGCTGAAGCAGTACAAGGGGTTATCCGTACAGGCTGAAGAAATCTTGCCCGACCCAGAGCGCGTCGATACGACCCTCAGCCAGTACCAAAACAACTTGGCCACCCTGGTACCCATTGAAGATCGCCCGGCCCAGCAGGGTGACGTGGCGGTAATTGACTTCGTAGGCAAGGTTCAAAACGAGAGCGGCGAGTTCGAAGAGTTTCAGGGTGGCTCCGGCACCGACTTCCAGGTAGAGCTAGAGGAAGGACGGTTCATCCCTGGCTTTGTCGAGGGCATCATCGGCATGGGCCTGGATGAAGCTAAAGATGTTGAGATTCCTTTCCCCGATGACTATTCCCAAACCGAGCTAGCGGGTAAGCCAGCGGTGTTTTCTATCACGCTGAAGGAAATCAAAGAAAAAGAGCTGCCCGACTTAGACGACGATTTCGCCCAGGAAATCAGCGAGTTTGAGACCATTGAGGAACTCAGAGCATCGCTAACCGAGCGCTACCAGACCGAGGCCGAGGAAAAGACTAAAGCCAACAAGGATGCAGCTCTGATCGAAGCCCTGGTAGAGCATCTAGAGGCTGAGATTCCCAACACTCTGGTGCAAAAAGAGGTGGACTTTGTACTCACCCAAACCATCATGCAGCTCAGCCGTCAGGGCATTGATGTCAACAAGATGCTGACCCGTGAGCTGGTAGATGGCATGCGGCAGCGCACCCGACCCGAGGCCATCGATCGCCTGCGCCGCACCCTGGCGCTGGGGGAAGTGGCTAAGCAAGAGGGCATCAAAATTGAAGAGGAGGCCCTGCAAGAGAAGATCAAAGAAGCCATGGCTGAGGTAGAAGATCCCAGTCAGGTGGATCCCGATCGCCTCAAGCAGGTGCTAACTGAGGAGCTGCTTCAGGAAAAAATTCTGGCCTGGCTCGAAGCAGCCAACACCGTTGAGCTTGTGCCTGAAGGAACCTTGCAGGAGGCCGCAGCAGAGGCGGCAGCGGTTGAGCAAGCCGATGCGATCGAAGCCGAGGCCGCTGAGGTAGATGCCGAAACCGCCACCGTAGATGTTGAGGCCACCGATGTCGAAGCTGCCAATGTCGTAGAAGAGACCGAGGAAACACCCTGAAAACCCGGTCAGGGCCAGAAATTAGCCAAGGTAGCTAACAATTCGATCGATGGGCGGGCCCAAATGTGGTTCCGCCAGGGGAACCTACCCCGTGAAGCCAAATTTTTGGGGCATAATGTCGATTAGGCCAAGCAATAGCTTGGCCAGCCAGCCGTCTCCGATTGGGCTAGCCTAGGCAACAACCTTAGGGCTACCGTAAAGCAATATCTTGAACCCCTTGAAATCTTGCCCAAACCCACTATGATTGCATCGAACCCTTTAAATAGCCCTATTTTGAGCTTGAGCCAGTCTGCCCTGAACACCAACCAGGTTCGCAGTATGCTGCCCGTTGTCGTAGAGCAATCAGGGCGGGGGGAGCGGGCGTTTGATATTTACTCTCGCCTGCTGCGGGAGCGAATTGTGTTTTTGGGCACTCCGGTTACCGATCAGGTGGCTGACTCAATTGTGGCGCAGCTGCTTTATTTAGATGCTGAGGAGCCCGAGAAGGATGTGCAACTTTACATCAACTCCCCTGGCGGCTCTGTCACAGCGGGGATGGCTATCTACGACACCATGCAGCAAATCCGCCCCGATGTGGTGACCATTTGCTTCGGCTTAGCCGCCAGTATGGGAGCCTTTCTGCTCTGTGCAGGGGCTAAGGGTAAACGCCTGTCGCTACCGAGTTCTCGAATCATGATTCACCAGCCTCTGGGAGGTGCCCAGGGCCAGGCGGTGGACATTGAAATTCAGGCGCGGGAAATTCTCTACCACAAGAGCCGCCTCAATGAGCTGATTGCTTACCACACCGGGCAGCCTATGGATCGGATTGAGGCTGACACCGAGCGCGATTTTTATATGTCTGCCGCCGAGGCTAAGGACTACGGGCTGATTGACGATGTTGTAGAGCAGCGATCGCTTTCGGCCAACGTCACGATGACTGCACTCAACTAGGGTCATTTTATGTCTAAGTACGACTCCCATCTTAAGTGCTCGTTTTGCGGCAAGTCTCAGGAGCAGGTGCGCAAGCTAATTGCGGGGCCGGGGGTCTATATATGTGACGAGTGCGTCGATCTATGCAACGAAATCTTAGACGAAGAGTTGTTTGATTCGGGCACCGCGATCGCTCAACCAGTACCCCGTCGCGATGCGCCATCCCCAGACCACCCGAGGACGGCCCCAGCCATCTCCCTCAGCCAAATTCCCAAACCACGGGAGATTAAGAACTACCTAGACGAGCACGTCATCGGCCAAAATGAAGCCAAAAAAGTGCTCTCGGTGGCAGTGTATAACCACTACAAGCGGCTGAGTTATCTGCAGGGGAACGATGGCGAGGCTCCCGAAGATGTTATTGAGCTGCAAAAGTCTAATATTCTGCTGATTGGCCCCACGGGCTGTGGCAAAACGCTGCTGGCCCAAACCCTGGCCCGCATTCTAGAGGTGCCCTTTGCCGTGGCCGACGCCACCACCCTGACCGAGGCCGGCTACGTAGGCGAAGATGTTGAAAACATTCTCCTGCGGCTGCTTCAGGTGGCCGACCTGGATGTGGAAGAGGCCCAGCGGGGCATTATCTACATCGACGAAATTGACAAAATTGCCCGCAAGAGCGAGAACCCTTCAATTACCCGTGATGTGTCGGGAGAAGGGGTGCAGCAGGCCTTGCTGAAAATGCTGGAGGGCACTGTGGCCAACGTGCCGCCCCAGGGCGGGCGCAAACACCCCTACCAGGACTGCATCCAGATCGACACCAGCAATATTTTGTTTATCTGCGGCGGCGCCTTCGTGGGGCTGGAGAAAATCGTCGAGCAGCGTATTGGCAAAAAATCCATTGGCTTCGTGCAGCCTGGCGAAGGGCAGTTTTCGCGCGAAAAGCGCACCGCCGATGTGTTGCGCCACCTGGAACCCGACGATCTGGTGAAGTTTGGTCTGATTCCTGAGTTTATTGGCCGTATTCCGGCGACTTCAGTGGTCGATCCGCTGGACGAAGAGTCGCTCATGGCCATTCTCACTGAGCCTAAGAACGCCCTGGTGAAACAGTTCCAAAAGCTGATGCGGATGGACAACGTGCAGCTGGAGTTTAAGTCAGACGCGCTGCGGGCGATCGCCCGTGAGGCCTATCGCCGCAAGACTGGCGCCCGTGCCCTGCGCGGTATTATTGAAGAGCTGATGCTCGACATCATGTACGAACTGCCCTCCCGCAAAGATCTCAAACGGTGCACCATTACCCGCGAAATGGTTGAGCAGCGCTCGACCGCTGATCTGCTGGTGCATCCCTCCTCAATGCCTAAACCTGAGTCTGCGTAGCCATGCCCTACGTTCAGGTTAACCAGGTCAATCACTACTATGAGTGGGTGGGTACCGATGCCCCCCGCGATCCAGAGTCTCGCAGGCCAGTGATGGTGTTTGTCCACGGCTGGGCCGGGTCAGCCCGCTACTGGCAGAGTACGGCGGCGGCCTTGGGCGATCGCTACGACTGCCTGCTCTACGACATGCGCGGGTTTGGGCGATCGGTCATTGCTGTTGAACAACAGGCGGCAATGGAATCGCGAGGCTATGAGCTAGAAACCTACGCCGACGATTTGGCGGTGCTGGTGGATAAACTGGGGTTGTCGAAAGTCTCGATCAATGCCCACTCCATGGGGGCCTCGGTGGCAGTGTATTTTTTGAACCAGTATCCGCATCTGGTGGATCGGGCCATTCTCACCTGCAACGGCATTTTCGAATACGACAAGGCCGCCTTTGAGTCATTCTACAAATTTGGCGGCTACGTGGTAGCTGTGCGACCCAAGTGGCTGGGAAAAATTCCGCTGGCACCGCGCTTTTTTATGGCCCGATTTCTCAACCGCCCGATTCCCGCTGCGGAGAAAATTGCTTTTTTGGAAGACTTTCTTGCCGCCGACTACGCTACGGCCTTGGGCACTATTTTTACCTCCGTCAGTAAAAAAGCCACAGAGGTTATGCCCGTAGAGTTCGCCAAAATCACTGTGACAACGCTGCTTGTATCAGGTGAGTTCGACAAAATTACCCCGGCGGAACTGGGGCGCAGGGCCGCAGATTTGAATCCGAAGATTGAGTATGCGTTGGTGAAAAATACTGGGCACTTTCCCATGCTGGAAGATCCCGACACTTACCTCGACTACGTCAACGCATTTCTTGGGGAATCTAGGGAAACGCCGGTGGCCTCAGCTAGCTAGCTGCTGCCCGGCTATCCTTTGTCTTAGCCACCTCATCTCTTTCCTCAGGAAGAGGGGATTTGACCATGGACATATTGCCCACCGACCAGCTCATGGCCTTGGATCGCCGCCATGTCTGGCATCCCTACGCGGCGATGCCGGGCACAGGGCCAGTGTTTCCGGTGCGATCGGCCCAGGGGGTCTACCTGGAGCTGGAAACCGGGGAGCAACTGGTGGACGGCATGTCGTCGTGGTGGACCTGCATTCACGGCTATAACCATCCCCGGCTGAACCGGGCGGCCCAGGCGCAAATGGACCGCATGAGCCACGTCATGTTTGGTGGGCTGACCCATC
This sequence comes from Nodosilinea nodulosa PCC 7104, assembly GCF_000309385.1. Classification (GTDB taxonomy): domain Bacteria; phylum Cyanobacteriota; class Cyanobacteriia; order Phormidesmidales; family Phormidesmidaceae; genus Nodosilinea; species Nodosilinea nodulosa. Next base: position 4,558,248 of record NZ_JH976537.1, on the reverse strand, counting down.
AACCCGCCGTGCAGCTGGCCCACAAGCTGGTGCAGATGACGCCAGAGCCCTTGCAGCAGGTCTTTTTTTGCGATTCTGGCTCGGTGTCGGTGGAAGTGGCGATGAAGCTGGCGATTCAGTACTGGCACAACCGGGGAGAGCCGCAGAAGCAGCACTTTCTCACCCTGCGCCACGGCTATCACGGCGATACCTTTGCGGCGATGGCGGTGTGCGATCCGGTAAACGGCATGCACCATCTATTTCGCCACAGCCTGGTAGAACAGTACTTCGCCGATGCCCCCAAAATTCCCTTTGAAGGGGTGTGGGAAGAGAGCGATATTGCCAGTTTTGAGGCCATTTTAGAGCGCCACTCTGGCGAGATTGCGGCGGCGATTTTTGAGCCAGTGGTGCAGGGGGCGGGGGGGATGCGGTTCTATAGCCCCGAGTACCTGCGCCGGGCGCGGGAGCTGTGCGATCGCCACAACGTCCTTCTCATTCTCGATGAAATTGCCACCGGCTTTGGCCGCACGGGCAAGCTGTTTGCCTGCGAATATGTAGAGATTTCTCCAGATATTCTCTGCGTTGGCAAGGCGCTGACCGGGGGCTTTATGTCGCTGGCAGCAACGCTCACCACTAGCCACATTAGCGAGACGTTCGCCCAGGGGGAAGCCGGGGTGTTCATGCATGGCCCTACCTTTATGGCCAATCCTCTGGCCTGCGCGGTGGCGTTGGAGAACCTGCACCTGCTGGAGAGCTACGACTGGACCGCCAGGGTATTCGCCATTGAGGCCCAGCTCAAGCGAGAACTGGCTCCCTGCCGCGACCTGCCAGCGGTGAAAGAGGTGCGGGTGCTGGGGGCGATCGGCGTGGTCGAGCTGCACGAGCCAGTGGATATGGCGGTGGTGCAGCCCCAGTTTGTGGCCCAGGGCGTGTGGCTGCGCCCCTTTGGCCGCCTGATTTATACGATGCCGCCCTACATTGTGGAGCCAACCCAGCTAGGGCAGATTACAGCGGCCATCGCCAGTGTTGTGGCAGGGCTGTCCTAGCGGGCTGCCCAGGTAAGGTTAACCAACCAGAGCACCCATCTTGCCGCTCTGGTAATCGGCCATAGCCTGGTAAATCTCTTCGGTAGTATTCATCACAAAGGGGCCGTGGCCAACGATGGGCTCGTCGATGGGTTCACCGCACAGCAGCAGGGCCGTGGTGTCCTGGCGGCAGTCGAGGGTGAGGGTGGTGCCAGGGCGATCGCAAATGCCGATCTCTGCCTCTGCAATTGGCCCCGACCCGCCCATGAGCACGCCACCCTTGAGTACAACCAGGATGGTGGTGTAGCCCTCGGGTACATCTAAGGACACCAGCTTGCCCCCCGACAGGCGCAAATCCCACAGGTGAATGGGGGTAAAGGTTTGAGCCGGTCCCTGATGGCCCGCAAATTCTCCGGCAATTACCCGCAGGCTGCCCTGGCCGTCGGGTAGCTCAACTACGGGAATGCGATCGCGGGTGATGCCCTGGTAGCGGGGCGGGGCCATTTTATCTTTGGCGGGCAAATTCACCCAGAGCTGCACCATTTCAAATGCGCCGCCGGTTTGGGCAAAGCTGGGTCCGTGAAACTCTTCGTGCACCAAACCCGAAGCCGCCGTCATCCACTGCACATCGCCAGGGCCGATGAGGCCGCCGCCCCCGGCGGAGTCGCGGTGCTCGACCTCGCCGTCGTAGACGATGGTAACGGTTTCAAAACCCCGGTGGGGGTGCTCACCCACGCCACGCCGCGCGGTGGTGGGTGGAAACGTCGCTGGCCCGGCATAGTCGAGCAGCAGAAAGGGGCTAATCTCTTTTCCCAGGCTGTTATAGGCCAGCAGCGTGCGCACCGGAAAGCCATCGCCGACCCAGTGGCGACCCTGAGTGCGCTGAATGCTGTGTAGAGTCTTGGCGGTGCTGGGCTGGTTGAGGGTCGGCATAGTAGACAAAAACGCAACGGCTGGTGGCTAGGTTACAAAAGCTGGCTGATGTTTTCGTAGAAGGATGAAACTGGGCAACTAATGCCAATACTAGCGAATTCAGCAGTGTCGCCGACCTGATAGATGCGGGGAAGCCACAGGTTATCGGACTGTCGCTGATAGCGTTCCACCAAAATTTGCTGCTGATGTACCAGAACGTATTCTTCAAGCACAAGATTTGAGCGGTAGTCAGCGAATTTGTCGCCTCGGTCAAAGGCTTCCGTTGAGTCGGACAACACTTCAATAATGAGCTTGGGGTGCAGAATGAAGTCTTCGTCAGAACGCAGATCGCCATCGTCGCAGGTAACGGCCAGATCGGGATAGTAAAACAGGTTGAGGGAAGGCAGGCGCACTTTCATATTGGAGGCATAGGCTATGCAGCCTGTACCGCGCAGGTGGTTGACTAGCAGTGCTGCAAGGTTGCCCGTGATGATGACGTGGGCTTTGCTAGCCCCTGCAACGGCCACCATCTGGCCCTGGAGGTACTCATGTTTAATCGGGCTGATCCGCTCAAGTTGAAGATAGTCTTCAGGGGTAAAGTAGGCGTGACTTTTGCTGACGCTCATAAACTCAGACCCAAGAATTTGCGGCAGGCTGTGAATCTGATCCTGCTTTATCATAGCTACGTCCTGATCTTGCCAGACGAGGCTCAGGGAGTGAATACGGCCTGGCGTCGTTCTCTTAATTCTTCGAGGCAGAGCTAATGAAACACCCTATGACCCTCCATAGAACCTTGGCTAGACGTAGCGCCTTGGCAGCGACAACCCTCGGCCTGTGTCTTATCGCTCGATCGCTGCCAGCCCAAACGCTTCCCCTGCCCGACCAGCTGATTCCCCTGACCTCTACAGAGGGGCAGGTGCTGCTGCGCGACAGCGAGGCGCTGGCCGACTATGTGCCGCTGACCAGTCAGTTTGTCACCCAGATCAACCAGGCCTTTTGCGGCGTGGCCAGCATGGTGATGGTGCTCAATGCGTTGGGCATTCCGGCTCCGCTGGCCCCCCAGTGGGAGCGGGGCTACTTTACCCAGGAAAATATTTTTAACGAGAAAACTGAGGCCATTATTGGGCAGGATGCGATCGCCCGCCAGGGCCTCACGCTGGCAGAACTGGCTGGCATCCTCGAAACCTATCCCGTGAGCGCTGAAATCCACTACGGCAGCGATGTCAGCCTGGATCAGTTCCGCCGGTTGATTCGCGCCAATCTAGAAACCCCAGGCAACTACGTGCTGATCAACTACCTGCGCCGCGCCATCGGCCAGGAGCGGGGCGGCCACATTTCGCCCGTGGCCGCCTACGATGCCGACACCGACAAGTTCTTGATTCTGGATGTGTCGCGCTACAAGTATCCGCCCGTGTGGGTGCAGGCCGAAACCCTCTGGCAGGCCATCAACACAGAGGATTCGGTGTCGGGCAAGACGCGGGGATTTCTGCTGATTGAGGCGCGGTAGGGCGGGTGGATGGGTAGATGGGTAGATGGGTGGCTGAGCGGCTGGGGTTTAGGCGGCGAGGGATTGGGCGATCGCCCCATGTTGCTCCAGAACTACCGGCAGATCCAGCGTCACTAATCCCTCTGGGTTGAGCACTTCCCTGCCGTGGATGAAGCTGTAGTCGACGCGATCGATCATGCAGAAAATCAGCGCCGCCACCGGGTCGTAGGCGGTGCCTGAGAGGGCGATGCGATCGAGATCAACGGTGACAAAATCCACCGCCATGCCGGGGGCCAGGTGGCCAATGTCGGTGCGGCCCAGCACTTTTGCGCCGCCTCGAGTGGCCAGCTCCAGGGCTTCGCGGGCGGTCAGGGCACCGGCATTTTCTTCGCGCACGCGGGCCATCAGAAACGCCTGGCGGGCTTCGGCCAGCAGGTGGCTGCCGTCGTTGGAGGCCGAGCCATCCACCCCCAGGCCCACGGGCACGTTGTGGTCGAGCAGTTTGCGGATGGGGGCCATGCCGCTGGCCAGGCGCATGTTGCTACAAGGGCAGTGGGCCACCCCGGTGCCCGTCTGGGCAAAACTGTGGATCGCCCTGTCGTCGAGCTTGACGCAGTGGGCGTGCCAGACATCTTCCCCCAGCCAGCCCACCGAGGCGGCGTAGTCGCCGGGGGTAAGGCCAAAGGTGTCGAGGCTGTAGGTGACATCGGAGTTGTTTTCGGCCAGGTGGGTGTGCAGCCGCACGCCGGGGTAAGACCGGGCCAGGGCCGCCGACTCGCGCATCAGGTCGGTGGAGACGCTGAAGGGCGAACAGGGGGCCAGGGTAATGCGCACCATGGCGTAGGGGTCGTTGTCGTGGTACTGCTCGATCAATCGTTGAGAGTCTTTAAGAATATCGGCCTCAGCCTCGACAATAGAGTCGGGGGGAAGGCCGCCTTTGCTCTCGCCCACGCTCATGCTGCCCCGGCTGGCGTGGAACCGCAGCCCCGTCTGCCGCACCGCTTCGATTTCGTCGTCGAGGGTAGCGCCATTGGGGAACAGGTACAGGTGGTCGCTGGCGGTGGTGCAGCCGGAGAGAATTAGCTCGGCGGCGGCGACCTGGGCGCTGACGGCGATCGCCTCGGGGGTGAGCTTTTGCCACAGCGGATAGAGGGAGCTGAGCCACTGAAACAGGGCCGAGTTTTGCGCCCCCGGCACCACGCGGGTGAGGGTTTGGTAGAAGTGGTGGTGGGTGTTGACCAGGCCGGGGAGCACGATGTGGCGATCGCCCAAGTTCAGCACCCGGTCGGCCTCGGCTGGCAGTTCTGCGGTGGTGCCCACCTGCTCGATCACATGGTCGCGAATAAATAGCGCCCCAGAGCGAATCTCGCGCCGCCGATCATCCATAGTGACCAGGGTGTGGATGTTTTTGACCAGGAGAGTCGGCACGGTAAGTTTTCCCCACGAAGCAACGGTTCTACGGGACTATAGCAGGTGGGTCTGAGGCGCTAATGTTTTCCTTTAGCCAAATTTAGGTTGTGAGCAGGAGAAACAGGCTGAGCTGGCTGTGCTGGGGCCGTGAACCCCAGATTTAGCCAGCTTTCGCTACGACAGGCCAATAAACTTGCGGAACAGCTTCACCTTGCCCGCGTAGGGGGGGTAGCGCCAGTCTATGTCCATCCAAAAGGGCTTTTTCAGCACGCTCTTGAGGTTTGAGAAGGTGTCGAAGCTGTACTGGCCGTGGTAGCCGCCAATGCCGCTGCTGCCCACGCCGCCAAAGGGCATGTCCCAGATGGCAAATTGCAGGATGACGTCGTTGATGCACACTGACCCGGCGGTGGTGCGATCGAGCACCTGGGCCTGAACCTGGCGATCGCGCGAAAACAGGTACAGCGCCAGGGGCTTGGGCCGCTGGTTAATGGCCGCGATCGCATCGCCCAGATCGCGATAGGTCAAGATCGGCAGAATTGGGCCAAAGATCTCCTCCTGCATAATTGGGTCATCCCAGCCAATGCCGTCGATCAGGGTGGGGGCAAGGTAGCGATCGCTCCGGTCGTGCTCGCCCCCGGCCAGAATGTTGCCCCGTTCCAGCAGGGCCAGCAGGCGGTCGAACTGGCGATCGTTCACCACCCGAGACAGGTCGGGGCTGGTGGCCGGGTTTTCGCCGTAGCACTCGCGGATTCTGGCCGTCAGGGCTTTTACAAGATCATCTTTAATGCGCTCATCGACCAGCAGGTAGTCGGGGGCGACGCAGGTTTGGCCTGCGTTGAGAAACTTGCCCCACACAATCCGCCGGGCCGTCACGTCCAGATTGATGTCGGCATCGACGATGCAGGGGCTCTTGCCGCCCAGCTCCAGCGTCACCGGGGTGAGGTGCTGAGCCGCCGCCTGCATGACGATTTTCCCCACCCGCTCGCCGCCGGTATAGACAATATGGTCAAACTTTTCGGCCAGCAGCGCCTGGGCGGTTTCAACGCCGCCTTCGACAAGGGCGACATGGGCGGGATCAAAGGTATCGCTGATGAGCTGGGCCAGTACTTTTGAGGTGGTCGGCGCCAGCTCCGAGGGCTTGAGTATGGCGCAGTTGCCCGCTGCGATCGCCCCCATCAGCGGCGACACGATCAGCTGAAAGGGATAGTTCCAGGGGGCCAGAACCAGAACCACCCCCAGGGGTTCGGGCTGCACCCAGGCTGCACCAGGCTGTTGGCTTAGGGGCAGCGATGCCCTGCGCGGCTTTACCCAGCGGGGCAGGTGCTTGATCACGTAGTCCAACTCGCTGACCGCCGCGATTTCAAAATAGCCCTCAAACTCAGGGCGACCCAGGTCTTGCCTGACGGCGTCAATGATCTCAGCCTGATATTTGACGATCGCCGCCCGCAGCGCCTTGAGCTGGGCGAGGCGAAAATCGAGGCTGCGGGTGGCGCCAGTTGCCCAGTAGGCTCGCTGGCGGTACAAGAGATCGGCAACGGGGGCGGGGGCGGCAAGGGTCGTCATGGTTAATCTCTGGAAATAGAGCGGGGCTCGGAGCTAACTCACCTGCCTTATCCTACAAGAGAGCCACCTAAGGATTTGAACGTTTGACCATGCTGACAACCGTCTTTCGCGCCGTCTTTCGCATTGTGTTTGGGGTCGCTCTGGTTATGATGACTCTGCTGGGCGATGCTTACCCCAGCGCTGCTGTTTCTTTGGATGCTAGCCCCATGGGTACACTACCGTTTATTGGCAATCTGACGGCGGGCGATCGCCCCACCAACCTGGGCGTCAAAGAGGGCAAGCTGGCCCCCTGCCCCGACTCCCCCAACTGCGTCGTCAGCCAGGGGAAACCCGATGCGGAGCACGCGATCGCGCCCCTGGCCTACAGCGGCGACCCCGCCGAGGCCATGACTAAGCTGACGGCGGTGGTCAAAGCCATGCCCCGCACCACGATCGTCGAATCGACCGACAACTACCTCTACGCCGAGTTTGCCAGCAAACTGATGGGCTTTGTGGATGATGTTGAGTTTTACCTCGACCCGGCGGAGTCGGTGATTCAGGTGCGATCGGCCTCCCGCCTCGGCAAGTCAGACCTGGGCGTAAACCGCCAGCGAGTCGAAGCCATTCGCCAGGAACTCCAGCCTTAGCCTGGGCGACGGTGGATCTGGGCAGATTAGTGAATATCTGGGCAGGTTAGGAAATAGGACGGTGCGTCCAGGCCTGTTTCAGCAAAAATGGGTTTGCGGTGTGTAGTCTACCTAAATCGTCAGCGTTTAAGGCTATTGGCATGACTCGTTCCCCTGAGCTGCTTCACTCAGACCTGCCCAAAGCTCTGAGCCAACTGCTTCAGACAACGCTGATGGCGGCTCAGGCCAAGCATCCCAGCATTCTGACGGAACCCTGCCGAACGTGGTTGCTAAACGCCTCAACCGAAGCGCAACTCAGCAAATTTTTGGCCCTGCTGGCAAAACAGCCTGACCGTCCCGCGCTGATTAAGGCGGTCGATCGCATTCTCGATCAGATCTTTGTTCCAGCCTTTAAAGGCACTTCGGCCCACGGCAAACTTTTGCAGCGGGTTGAGGCGCTGATGGCGCTGCCTGCCGCTGAGTCGGCTGGGTCTGGCCCAGCGGCAGGCAGCGCCTCGGCAAACCGGCGCTCTGGAGAATACGGCGGTTTCACGAACGCCGCTGGAGCCGGACTTTTGCTGGTTGATGCTGAAAACATGAACCCGCCCGAAACCCTCGAGACGGTCTTGCAGACCGTTGCGCACCACCCGATTCGCTACCGACTGGCCTTTGGCAACTGGCGCAAATTGGGTCGGCGCGACCAGGAGTTTTACCGGCGGGGGTATCAGATGGTGCACGTCCCCTCGGGCAAAAACAGTGCAGATATCAAGATGTCCTTGGATGCTTCGCTCATTTCTCTGCGCAATCCCTCCATTCGGGAGGTTTTCATTTGCTCGACAGATTCAGATCTCTCGCACCTGGGCTACGCGCTGCTCAACCTGGGCATCACTCCCTATCGCGTCAGTTTGCACCACGACCACTTTGCCGTGCTCAATCTGGCCAAGCAAACCCGTCAGGTGTTTCAGCTAGCTCAGTCTGACGACGACGACGCTTTAGAAGCGTCCCATGCAGTCGAGGTCAACCTGCCCACCCTGGCCCAGATACAGCGGTGGCTAAAAATTTTAATTCTCCAAGAACAGCAGGCTAACCCAGGGCAGCCGATTACCCTAAGTCACTTGGGCAAGCTGTTTCGCGATCGCAACCAGATTTCGGTCAGTCAGGCGCTGCAAGCCAACGCCAGCGGCAAAACCTTAAAGCAGTTTTTGTCTGCCCATGCCGCCTTTGAGCTAATTCCCATGGCCGGCAGCAATCAAACTGAGGTGAGATTGAAAGCCCCCGCTCAAGTGCCAGCCAGCGCCGTTCCCCCGCAGCCTGCCCAGGCTCCAGACCAGCCCACCACCGTAGCCAAATCAGAGCCCAGTAAATCAGAGCCCAGTCCCAATCCGATGCCGATTCCTGAGTCGATTTCGGATGTCCCAGCCTTAGAGCAGGCTTTGATCAAGCTGCTGTGGGGCTTGTCCTCCCAGCAGTCGGGCGGGGCGGTGCCGCTGTCGGTGCTGAGTTTGCACTTTGCCCATGTCCACCAAGAGTCGCTTAGCAGCGTGCTCAAGCGCCTTGGAGAACCCAAAGGCCTGCCCAAGTTTTTGCTCAAATGCCGATCGCTGCGTGCCTATAAGCAGGGGCCAGATTGGCAGGTTGCTTTGGCCTGCGTGAGCTAGGCGCCAGCCCTAGTTCTGTGGTCATTGGTGGTCATTGGTTATTATCGGTCGCAATCGTTAAAAATCGCGTTTTCGAGCTGCTGGAGGGCAACCTCCAGGTCATCGTTGACAATTTGCCGATCAAATTCGGGGGCGGCGTCAATTTCGACCAGCGCCCGCTGGAGCCTGCGCTCAATGGCATCGTCGGCATCTTTGCCCCGCAGCCGAATCCGGCTTTCTAGCTCTTCGATGGAGGGCGGCAGCACAAACAGCTGGAGAGCGTTAGGGAAGGTTTCGCGCACCTGGCGGGCACCCTCTAGCTCGATCTCTAAAATGACCCAGTGGCCTGCTTCAATCTCTTTGAGCACTTCAGATTTGGGGGTGCCGTAGAGGTTGCCCGCAAACTCGGCCCACTCTAACAGCTCACCTCGCTCGACCATCGCCAAAAAGGCTTCGCGGCTGACAAAGAAATAGTCCTGGCCGTCGACTTCGCCGGGCCGGGGGGCGCGGGTGGTGGCCGACACCGACAGCTTGAGCATGGGATATCGGTGGCGCAGCGATCGCAGCAGTGTCCCTTTCCCCACCCCACTAGGGCCAGTGAAAACGATTAGGCGACCCAGCCGAGGGGCCGGAAGGTCAGCCGTGGCGTCCAGGCTGAGGGTGTTGACGGGGACAGGAGAGCTGACGGTCATAGCGGCTGTGGTTGTGTACAACAGAGATTCTTATTCTAATTAACCCTCTACGGCTGGAACGATGAAATTCCGCTGATTAACTTAGGATTCACTGAGCTTCGGGGAGATCGAACAGAACGGTAGTCATGTAGCGTTCAGCCCAGTCTGGCCCAAAAGCCTTCTCCAAGACCCGCCGGGTTTTGTCGTTCTTTTGCTGCTGCTCGCAGTAGTGGCGCTGGCCCGCCATCACCCGCTCTTTTTGGGCCGCGATGGCCGGAGTGGCGATCGCCTGCTGGCAGTGCAGCGCCAGGTAGGCGGCAATTAGATCGACAAAGGCGACCTCTTCGTCGAGGCTAGCAGGGCGAATAAACCGGCAGTAGGGCGAAAAAATAGTGCCCCAGCCCGGCAGATCGCGCTCTTCGGCAAAGTGCTGGGCTGGCCATGCGTCTAGAGCCGCGGTGTAGCCCTCGGGCAGAGACCCCGTTACCGGCGAGAGGTCAATGATGGCAGCGCTGATTTGGCCTCGCCCCCCCACCAGATCACAGCCAAACATCGGCAGATCGTACTCGAGGCGGGGAAACATGACGCAGTGAAGAATGTCCAGATTGGCCCCTACCCGAGCCAGCTCCAGGTGCAGCTTGCGAAACTGGGGAGTCTGGTAGCACTGGTTTTCAATGGTGAGCTTTTCACCCTCCAGCCGCCCCTCAATGTAGCCCAAATCCTCCGGCAGGTGGTAAGGCGATAGGTCTAGGTGCTGCTGCCAGGTGGTTTCAATGCGATCGGCCAGCCCCCGAATCATGGGGTGCTGCTGACTGCGGAGAGAGGTTGGAGTTGGGGTTGCCATAACACCCAGAAAAATATAATGAATTTCCAGCATACCAGCCAGGGCGAGAATACTAGAATTTCCTGGAGCTGTAGCCAGGTACAATTTGGCCACAGGATATTCAACCGCGTAGGGTACCGTTGCCGTGAAGCTAACCGATTGGATCAACCTGGCGACATTGGGCATTGCCCTGTTGATTTTGTGGCAGTTTCGCCAGATTGTCTTACTGATTTTTGCTGCGGTGGTGATTACCATTGCCCTCAATAGCCTGGTGCGCTTTTTTTCGCGGGTGTACGGCTGGCCGCGGGAGCGCTCGGTCCTAGTCACCGGAGCTTTAGTACTGCTGGGTGGCGTCATCTTTTTAGGGCTGGTACTTCCCCTGTTCGTCAGCCAGTTCCAAGAGCTGCTGCTGCTGACGCCCAAGGGGTTTGAAAAGCTGGGCGGCTGGTTCGACGCGTTTCAGGCCAGTCCTCCCGAGTGGTTCCCTGAGCAAGATTTGCGCATGTTGCCCGGTCTGCCCGAACTGCTGCGCCAGGCCGCATCGATTGGTTCTACAGTATTTGGCAACTTTTTAGCCTTTTTCTCCAGCTCGGTGGCCATTGTGTTGCAGGTGCTGCTGCTGGTCATCCTGGCGCTGATGATGCTGGCTAATCCCCAGGCCTACCGGCGGCTGCTGCTGAGGCTGTTTCCGTCGAACTATCGCCGCCGCGCTGATGAAATTTTGACCAAGTGCGAAAAGTCGCTGATGTTTTGGCTGGGCGGGGTCGCCCTTAGCTCAATGTTCGTCGCCACGCTGAGCTTCACTGGTCTGGTGCTGCTAGGCGTGCCCTACGCCTTTGCCCACGCAGTACTGGCAGGGCTATTTAACTTTATTCCCAACCTTGGGCCAACGCTGAGCGCTGTATTTCCGGTGTTTGTGGCACTGCTCCAGTCGCCCGGCAAGGCGCTGGCCGTGATTGCGCTGTACGTGCTGATTCAAAACGTCGAGAGCTATTGGTTTTCGCCCATGGTGATGCAGAAGCAGGTGTCTTTGCTGCCTGCCGCTACGCTAATTTCGCAAATCTTTTTTGCTACTTTTCTGGGGCCGCTGGGGCTAATTTTGGCCCTTCCCCTGGCGGTGATTTGCAAAACCTGGGTCGAGGAAGCCTGGATTATTGACGTACTGGATCGGGGGGATAACAGCGTTAGCGGAGACATTGGCTCTGGGGCGGAGGAGCTTGAGCCGGGTTCTGGCCTGCCAGAGCGCACCCTGGTTTCGGAGGACTAATGCGTGGCTCTGTCGATGCCCATAAGGTAATCAGACAGGCAGTACAATCGTTACCAAATGGTGATTTGTCGATACTTTAGCTGGCGGGGAAATGCCACCGAGACCGACTGCCGAGGGCACTAACGCTTGCGCCCGTGGGTGCGAAGCGGCGATCGCATCAAGGTTAAGTAAATCTTTGCTCAATTAAGGTATCAATTGAGACATTCAAGGGGTTATGGTTTATTTTCTAGAGACAGGCAGAAACTCTCTATTTCCATAGGTTTTTCCGTAGACATTGGAGGGAACTACCACTGAGAAGGTGACGTCTCTGCCCCAAAAGCGCACAGAGATATTCAGGCTAGTCTACTAATATATTGATACTATTTACGGCCCTATGCTGAGCGTTATTATTCCAGCCTACAATGCTGAATCAACTCTTTCGGCCCAGTTAGATGCCCTGGCCCAGCAGGAGTTTTCTGGTCCCTGGGAAATTATTGTTGGCGATAACGGGTCTACCGATCGCACGCTGGAGATTGCTCGGCGCTATCAGCAAACCTTACCCAACCTGAAAGTCGTCGATGCTTCGGCTTATCGGGGGGCGGCCTATGCTCGCAATACGGCCTGTGCTCAGGCGAAGGGCGATGCGCTACTGTTCTGTGATGCCGACGATGAGGTGGCGCCGGGCTGGCTAGCGGCTATGGCCTTAGCCCTGGAACAGCACGATCTAGTCTGCGGCTGGCGAGAGATGATTAAGCTCAACAACAGCAATGACTTTTCCCAGGCCCTGGCCAGCATTGAAGGGCATGGATTACTTCATCACCCGTTTCGCCCCTTTGGTTCGGCGAGCAACCTGGCGGTTAAGCGGGTTCACCATGAGGCGGTAGGTGGTTTTGATGGCCAGTTTTTAGCGCTGCAGGATATTGACTACTGCTGGCGCATTCAGGGGTTGGGAATAACGCTGCACGAGGCCAAGGATGCGGTGGTAAATTTTCGCTTTCGGAGCGGTATAAAGTCGAACTTTCGTCGCCTCAAGAAATTTGGCTACTATTCAGCCCAGCTATCCCGTAAACACTGGGCCAATGGCTTCCCCAAAGGGATGCTGTTTAGGTGCTTTTTGTCGCTGCCTTTGGTGCCGGTAAAGTTTGTGGTGCGGGTGCGCGATCGCGACAGTTTCCTTCTTTGGCTGCTCAACCTGGGCTGGAGCCTGGGCTACTGGCACGGCTGGACTGACATTGCCAGAGCAGCGGTAGTGGCCCAGTTTAGCGGCAGCAAGGTCGATCCAAAGCTTTCGGCCAGCTAGCCTGCGGTGAGTCGCGCTAACCCTGATTAACGACCTGCAACTCGTTGGGTTTGGGAGGGGCGATCGCCCCTCCACAGCTTTGGGCCTAGACGTTAGCGATCGGGCTTGGGCCTAGGCGTCATCAAGGGCCGCGATGCCGGGCAGTTCCTTGCCTTCGAGCAGCTCCAGGCTGGCACCGCCGCCGGTAGAAATGTGGCTCATTTTCTCAGCCACGCCGACTTTTTCAACCGCCGCCACCGAGTCGCCGCCGCCAATGATGGTGGTGACGCCGGTATCGGTCAGCTCGGCCAGGGTATGGGCGATCGCCTCGGTACCCGCCGCAAACTTGTCGAACTCAAACACGCCCATGGGGCCGTTCCAGATTACCGACTTGCACTGCTTCAGCGCGTCTTGGAACACCTTGATCGAGTCGGGGCCAATGTCTAGCCCCATCCAGCCGTCGGGAATCGCCTCGACGCTAACGGTCTGGGCATTGGCGTCAGGGGCAAAGTTGTCGGCCAGCACCACATCGGTAGGCAGCAGCAGGTCAACCCCCTTTTCCTTGGCCTTGGCTTCGAGAGATTTAGCCAGCTCCAGCTTGTCTTCTTCCACCAGCGACTTGCCCACGTTGAGGCCTCGCGCCTTGTAGAAGGTGAAGATCATGCCGCCGCCGATCAGCAGCTTGTCGACTTTGTCGAGCAGGGTCTCGATCACGCCGATTTTGCTGGAAACCTTAGAGCCACCGATGATAGCGGCCAGGGGGCGCTGGGGATTTTCGATCGCCGCCTGGAGGTACTGAAGCTCTTTCTCAATCAGGTAGCCCGCCACCGAGGGGCTGAGGTACTTAGTCACCCCCTCAGTCGAAGCGTGGGCGCGGTGGGCGGTGCCAAAGGCGTCGTTCACGTAGAGGTCGGCGTTGGCGGCCAGCGCCTTAGCAAACTCGGGGTCGTTGGCCTCTTCACCCGCGTAGAAGCGCACGTTTTCCAGCAGTGCCACCTGGCCGTTTTCCATCCCGCCCACGGCGGCGGCAACCTCGTCACCGATGCAGTCGTCACACTTGATCACCTCCTGGCCCAGCAGTTCGCTGAGGCGCTTGGCTACCGGGGTAAGGCGCATGCTCTCGACCACCTGGGCCTTGGGGCGGCCAAAGTGGCTGGCCAGAATGACCTTGGCCCCTTTGCCGGTGAGGTCTTGGATGGTGGGCAGGGCGGCCCGAATCCGGGTGTCGTCGGTAATGGCACCCTGGTCATCGAGGGGAACGTTGAAGTCGGCCCGCACCAGGACCCGCTTACCCGAAAGGTCGGCTGCTGACAGGCTCGCCACCGATTTTTTAGTCACTGTAATATACCTCCTAAAACGGTTTAAGACTTTGGATTTATTACGTTATGCAGCGCGTGGATAGCAGCGGCCCCAACCTTGACTAAGGTAGATTTGAGGGGCAGAGCAACCCGACTGGGGCACTGTGTCTGTCGTAATATTTACCTATTGCCGCCCTCATTTTACCGGAGTGTGAGTTCCCTTCGATACGCCATGTTCAAGACGGTTTTATTTCCCATCGATATGAGTTCTGAGGCGCAGCAGGCGGCTCCCAAGGTGGCAGAACTGGTCAGAACCCACCAGAGTCGGCTCATTTTGCTGTCGGTGGTTGAGCCGAACGCCGCCGCAGCCCCTCAGCCCGCCGGACAGTCATCACCGGAGGCGGTGGCCCAGCTGTTGGGCAAAGCTAAAGCGCTATTTTCTGCTCAGTCGATCGAGGCCGAGGTGGTGGAGCGCGAGGGTCAGCCCGCCTTTGTCATCTGTGACGTGGCCGACGAACTCAATGCCGATTTAATCGCGATGGGCTGTCGCGGCGTAGGTTTGATTGAAGACGTGCAGAACGAGAGTGTGACCATGCGGGTGATTAACCTGTCGCCTTGCCCGGTGTTGATTATTCCGTAGGGGCGTGGGGGCGTGGATGGATAGGTGGGTGGATGGGTGGGTGAGAGCAGCATCCATAGAGAGGCAGAGTACAGGAACAGCGCGGAGACTGGAAATGGCCCAGTTCTCGCTGCTGATATTAGAAAAATTTTCCTAGCCCCAGCTCCTGGCGGACGATCGCGAGCGGCTTTTCCCAGTTGAGTTCGGGTGGGTAGGCGATCGCAGCCCGGCCCTTTACCCCCATGCGTAACCCTCGCCACAGCGCTCTGAGCAAGGGCACCGTCCACAGCGGATTGGTTAAGCTCAGGGGCACAAACGACAGCACGAACACGTTGAGCAAATCGCGGTACTGCACCAGGGTGTAGGCGGCCACCCCAAACTCACCAATGGGCGAGGCATCGAACCCGGTGTAGATGTGGTAGATATCGTGACTGATGGCCATCCGTTGATTTAGCCAGTGGTCATCCCGATCGGTGACAAACGTTTCGGGATCAAACCCCTGGGCCACCATGTGGCGGGCGTAGGCTCCACCCAGGGTGTTGGGCGGCAGCTGCATCAGGACCGAGAGATCGACCGAAATGGTGCGATCGCTGAGGTGCCGCGCCTGCCGCGCCAGTCGTCGCTCGACCAGGCGCTGCCATTGGGTGTCGCGACCCGCCGCAATAATATGCAGAATTCCGGCAGCAGGATCGCTCAAAAAGGTGCGGTAGGCCGCTCCCAGGGAGGGCCAGTGCAGACCCACCAACGGGTTGCCTGAGCCACGGTGGCGCTTGATTGGCTGAATTTGGGTTGTCATAACAGGTTCTCCAAGACGAGAGGATATGAGAGGACTGGGGTGAGAGAACTGGGCTTAGTTGACCAACTTCGGTGGGGCGATTCTGGCTCAGGGCGCTGGTCCAGCGTCTGGAGCTGCCATAATGAAAGTGCAACTGAGTGAATATGCAATTATTTGCATCTGAATACATCCTATATGCACTCTTGCGCATAGTCAATGAATTGTATATGCAAATTTGTGAATTGGTTCTATGGCGCTTTCCCACGCAATTTTGTCGGCCCTCAGCGATCGCCCCTGCAGCGGCTACGACTTGGCCAAGCAGTTCGATGGCTCGGTCGGTTTCTTCTGGCACGCCAGCCACCAGCAGATCTACCGCGAGCTAACCAAGCTAGAGCAGCAGGGGCTGGTCGCCGCCGAAGCCGTCGCCCAGGCGGGCAAGCCCGATAAAAAGATCTACCGCGTTACCGAAACTGGCAAAACTGTTCTAAAAGAGTGGATAGCGCAACCCTCGAAATGCACTGCCACCAAAGACGACCTGCTGGTCAAGCTGTTTGTGGGCCATCTGGTGCCGCCCGCAACAATTCGGGCTACCCTTGAGCACGAACGCACCCAGCATGTGGCGGCGCTGGAGGCTTACCGAGACATTGAGCAGACATACTTTGCCCACCCCGATGCCATGCCCCTGGCGGCCCAGTTTCAGTACTTCACCCTGCGCAACGGCATTCACTTCGAAACTAGCTGGCTGGCCTGGTGCGATGAAACCCTGGCTACGCTCAAAACCCTGCCCGCCGATGCGGCGTCTCCCTAGGCAAAACCAGGCGAAGGCATCCATCCCTAACCCCGACCCGTAAAACGGCCTGGCTGGCGAACTTCCTGAGCAACGTATAGCTGTGACCAGTCTGGTTAAGACATGTCTCCTATGAACTGAACGATCAAAACGTTTGAACGTTCATAGAGTTTCTGGATGTCTTAACTAACGTGACGAAGGCTATATTTATCGCCAGCTTTGCCCAGCTTTACTGTGGAGTTTCTTGAACTAATGCATTGCTGTGCGTTGGCCTGATCCTCGCCTTTTAGCGTTATGCACCCTACGATTGCTAAAGAGCCTTACCACCACCCCTCCACCCGCCCACTCATCCACCCGCCCACCCCTCACCCACCACCCCATGCCCACCCCCGAAATCCAGTGGTACCCCGGCCATATCGCCAAGGCAGAAAAAGCCCTGGTCGATCAGCTCAACCGGGTAGATGTGGTGCTGGAAGTGCGCGATGCCCGCATTCCGGTCTCGACACGGCACCCTAAAGTCGATACCTGGGTGGGCGAAAAACCTCGGGTGCTGGTGCTGAACCGGGTCGACATGATTTCAGCCGAGGCGCGCACGGCCTGGGAGAGCTGGTTTCGCCAGCAGGGGGAGGTGCCCTATTTCACCGATGGCCAGCAGGGCAAGGGGGTAAAGGCGATCGCAAAAGCCGCCCAAACCGCAGGGGAGGCCGTCAACCAGCGCCGCCTGGCTCGGGGCATGAAGCCTCGTCCAGTTCGCGCCGTGGTGATTGGGTTCCCTAACGTAGGAAAGTCGGCGTTGATCAACCGACTGCTCAACCGCAAGGTGGTTGCCAGCGCCAGGCGGGCGGGCATTACCCGTCAGCTGCGGTGGGTTCGGCTCTCGGGGGATCTAGACCTGCTCGATGCCCCAGGGGTAATTCCGTCCCGGATGGATGATCAGGACGCTGCGCTAAAACTCGCCATCTGTGACGACATTGGCGAGGCCTCCTACGATACCCAGCGCACGGCGGCCGCGTTTTTGGATCTGCTCAAAGGCCTACAGCAGGCCGACTCTCCCGACGATTATCAAGCTAGTCTGCAAGCCCGCTACGGCCTGACCCTGGACAATCGCACTGGGGAAGACTTTGTGGCTGAGGTGGCGGCCCAAAAATTTCAGGACAATACCGAACGCACGGCTAAGCGCCTTCTCAACGACTTTCGTACCGGGCTGCTGGGCCAGTGGGTGCTGGAATGGCCCTCAGCTTAGGAGATAGGCTGTTGTTAAGCTTCGGTGTGGTTTCTCGTTTAGCTGGTGCTGGTCGGGCGAGAACAGCTGCTCAAGTGGTGGGTTAGCGATCGCAGATTCTAGGAGCAAAAAGGGTAGCCTTAGCTTAAAGAAGCTGGTTCGGAGGTTATCTTACGGATGTCGATTACGCTACTAGAACAGGCTAAAGCCGGTGATGCGGCTGCGATCGCCGCGCTGATGAACCAGGCCTTACAGCCCCAGGGCATTTCTGTGCGCTGCGATCGCCAAGACGACTGCCTTCAGCTGTGGCTGACAGGCGATCGCCTTCCCCCCCAAACGGCCATCGTTGACTATGTGCGCCGGGGTATTGATCGACTTCAGACAGAGGGGGTCAACGCCCTGCAAATTTATGCAGACCAGGCAGAACACCAGGAACCCGGTTGGGGAGTAGAAGTGGCCTTAAACACGGTCACCGCTGAGGTTAAACCACTGCCCCGGGGGAATACCCCCCTCCCTGAGCCTGAGCCGCCAGTGGCAGAGGCCGCCCCTGGCGATTGTGCTGAGTCTTCAGCGCCGTCGGCAGCGCCAGGAACCCCTGCCTATGCCTATGCCCTGCTCGGCCTAGCGCCCGACGACTCGCTGCAAAAGGTCGAGGGCACCTACTTCAAGCTCAAGGCCCTGGCTCTCCGGGAGGGCGATCGCGCCAAAGTAGAAGACCTGAAGCAGGCGTTCTACCAGCTAAAAGAGTACATTGAGCACCCCCCAGCTAAAGCCGAAGCGGCACCTGCCGCAGGACCCTCTCCTACGGCCTGTCAAGACGACCAGCTCAGCCCAGTCGAGCAGATCGAAGCGCGCCTAAAGCGGCGGGGAATTGCCGCCAAGGTAGAGGTTCAGGATAGCCAGCTCCACATCTCCTGGCTGGCGGTGCGGGTGATTAACCCCGAAGACGCCGCCGGCGAGGTGCGGGCGCTGCTAACCCATCAAAACCTGGCTGCCATGGGGTTGGATGCCGTCAAGGCCCTGGTTATCTCTGGCCTAAATCGCGATCGAGCGGTGGTTTGGCAGCAGACATTTCCTTTAGCCAAGCGCTAGGCTAAAGCGCTATTGCCAGCACAACCGCTGCCTCCGCAGCTGACCTATAACAAAGCGGCAGAAGAATAATCATCCTCTGCCACTGCGATTTAATTCAGTTGTTGTGGACGATTTACCAGCGAGAAAATTCTCGGTTGCCGCCATCTCTGCCGCCGCCGCCGCCGAAGTTGCCGCGGGAGCCACCGCCGCCGGGCCGCTTTTCCTTGGGACGAGCTTTGTTAACCCGCAGCTCGCGCCCCATCCACTCGGCCCCGTCGAGGGCTTCAATGGCGGCGTCTTCGTCGGCTTCCTTTTCCATTTCAACGAAGGCAAAGCCGCGAGGACGGCCAGTTTCGCGATCGGTGGGTACCGTTACTCGGCTAACGGCTCCGTACTCGGAGAAGACTTCGGTGATGTCTCCTTCCGTAGCATTGTAGGCGAGGTTTCCTACATAAATCGACATGGCACAACTCCAATTTAGACATGTAATTGTAGACAAGTTCGATTCGGAGTGGTACACACCGATTACCCGAAAACTGAGATCAGACTGTGATTAACCAGCCTACCGAAAGCAAAACATGTTACCCGCTTACTTTAGCATAAGGCTTCTGAAGATTAATGCTTCTGTAACACTGCGCCTGCGGCCTCTGTAGCCTTTGCCCTCGGGGCTTTTCATAAGTTTTGTAACACTGAATCGGGAGGGGTTATCCACGCTTCCCTAACGTCTGCCATAGAACGAAACTTCGACATCGGCGCACCATCCGGCCGCCAGGTTTTCGTACAAGAATACGCGCTCTACTCGGTAGTACACGCCATCTCTAAAAACGCAGTCGCCAATGCGCGGAATAATGGGGTAGGTGGCAAACCACAGGGCGTCTTTGATCGGGGCCTTGGGGCTGTTGCTGCTGCTGGCGGCCAGGTAAAAGACCTGCACCTTAAACCCCCGACCAGAGCTGGCGGGAGTAGAGAGGGGGCTTTCGCTGGGTTTGCCGCTTTTGCCGGTCGGTTTTTTCGTGGCCACGGGGCTGGCGCCACAGGATTGGCGGGGTGGGGTACAGGGGCATTGAAGCGCTGGTGCACCTGTAGTCTACCAAGACTATTGGCCTACCCATAGCCGGCTGGGACCAGCGGCTTGGATAGGCCTATGGGAGGGGCTGAATAATGAAGAAACTTTGATGTTCTGGTTCAGGGTTTATGGCAACCCTGAACCGTCTTAACCCAATCGTTTGCCTGAGCGGCTTAGCTGTTGCCCCGGCGCTTGAGGGCGGCGACCATCTGCTGTCGCACGGCACTGGCCCACTGATCAAACTCCACATCGGGGCGAACCGCTTTGTTTAGGGTGGCTCCGCGCCCCTGGGTATTTCTGTCCTGCGTCATGGTCATGTCCTCTACGGCGTTTTTTCTCCTTACCCGTCTATTATTCCCTGAAGCGATCGCTCTAAGCTATGCCCTTAGGTAGTGATCTCATTACTTAGAGGTAGAGAGAATCCCTCATTTGGTTACATAACGGCTTGTGGGGGCGAAGAGAGTATTAAAAGCCATAGCTCGGGGGTGGATAGAAGGCAGAATGACTCTAGCTAAAACCGCGAAATTGCTGTTATTGTTGCTCTTTCCCTATGCGCCCCATTCGCACGTTTAACGTTACGCCTGCCCTGCCCCAGCGGCTAGAGGCACTGCGCACCCTGGCCTACAACCTCCACTGGGACTGGGATGTGGAGATGGTAGACCTGTTTCGGCGGCTGGACGCGGATCTGTGGGAGTCGAGCCGCTACAACCCGGTGCTGATGCTGGGGACCATTAGCCAGGCGCGGCTGAATGAGATTGCTGAAGATGAAGGGTTTCTGGCCCAGATGGATCGGGCGGCCCAGCGGCTGGAGGACTATCTGCGCGATCGCACCTGGTACAAAAAGCACCGCAAGGCCGCTGTACCCGGCGAGTGCTACGCCTACTTTTCAATGGAGTTTGGCCTCACCACCTGCATGCCGGTGTACTCGGGCGGTCTGGGAGTGCTGGCTGGCGATCACCTCAAGTCGGCCAGCGACCTGGGGTTGCCCCTGGTGGCGGTAGGGCTGCTCTATCAGGAGGGCTACTTTGCCCAGTACCTCAACGCCGACGGCTGGCAGCAGGAGCGCTACCCCATCAACGACTTTTACAATATGCCCCTGCACCTGGAGCGCGACGGCGCGGGGAACGAGCTGCGCATCGAAGTGGAGTACCCCGGTCGGGTGGTCTACGCGCGGATCTGGCGGGTGCAGGTGGGCACGGTGCCCCTGTACCTGCTCGACACCAACATTGAGCCCAATAACCAGTACGACCAGGACATCTGCGATCGCCTCTACGGCGGCGACATCGACATGCGCATTCACCAGGAGGTGATGCTGGGCATTGGCGGCATTCGCATGCTCAAGGCCCTGGGGCTGGCCCCTACCGCGTACCACATGAACGAGGGCCACTCCGCCTTTATGGCCCTGGAGCGGATGCGGGTGCTGATGGAGGAAGAGGGGCTGAGCTTTACCGAAGCCCTGCAAGTGGCCCAGGCCAGCCAGATGTTTACGACCCACACCCCGGTCCCCGCCGGAATTGACCTGTTTCCGCCCGACAAGGTGCTGCACTACCTGGGCCACTACCGCGAGCGGTTTGGCCTGGGGGATGCGGAGTTTTTGGCCCTGGGCCGCACCGATACGGGGGACTTTTCGGCCCCTTTTAGCATGGCGGTGCTGGCGATTAAGACGGCGACGTTTATCAACGGCGTCAGCCAGCTGCACGCCGAGGTTTCCCGCGCTATGTTTGGCGATCTGTGGACCGGGCTGCCCGAGAGCGAGGTGCCCATCTGCGCCATCACCAACGGGGTGCACGCCCGCAGCTGCGTGGCCCGCTCGACCCAGGCCCTCTACGATCGCTACCTTGGCCCCAACTGGGCTTCGGCTAGCCCCGGCGCAGCGCTGTGGAAGCGGGTGCAGGCCATCCCCGACGACGAGCTGTGGCGCAACCATGAGCAGTGCCGATCGCACCTGGTGGTGACCGTGCGCGATCGCCTGGCCAAGAGCCTGGTCGATCGCGGCGGCTCGGCCCGCGAGCTGAGCGCAGCCCAGGAATGCCTCGACCCGTTTGTGCTCACCATTGGCTTTGCCCGCCGCTTTGCCACCTACAAACGGGCCACCCTGTTCTTATACGACCTGGAGCGCATTCGCAAGATTATCAACGGCCAGGGGGACGTCAATGGCCCAGGGCTCCGGGTGCAGTTTGTGATCGCCGGCAAGGCCCACCCCAAAGACATTCCCGGCAAAGAGCTGATTCGCAGCATCATTCACTTTACCCGCGACGAAGGGCTGAGCGGGTCTATCGTGTTTGTGCCCAACTACGACATCCACGTGGCCCGCGATATGGTGTCGGGCTGCGACGTGTGGCTCAACACCCCGCGTCGCCCCCGCGAGGCCAGCGGCACCAGCGGCATGAAGGCGGCCATGAACGGCCTACCCAACCTCAGCGTGCTCGACGGCTGGTGGGATGAGGCCGACTACATTCGCACCGGCTGGCCCATCGGCCACGGCGAAGACTACGACGACCCCGACTACCAGGACGACGTGGAGGCCAACGCCCTCTACGACATTCTGGAAAAAGAGGTGGTGCCGCTGTTCTACGATCGCGACAAAGACGAAATTCCCCGCGGCTGGGTGGCCAAAATGAAGCAGGCCATCTACCTCAATACGCCCCAGTTCAACACCGCCCGCATGGTCAAAGACTACGCCAGCCAGGGATATTTTGCCGCCAGCGATCGCGCCCATGCTCTCTCTACGGGCCACTACGGCCCCGGCAAAGAGCTGGCCGCCTGGCAAACCCGCATTACCGACCACTGGTACGAGGTGCGCTTCGAGGAAGTCGCCATTTCCGACACCGCTGATCTCCAGGTAAACCAACCCTTTAAGGTCACCGCCGCCATCCGGCTCGGTGCCCTCACCCCCGACGACGTGCTGGTCGAGCTTTACCAGGGCACAGTTTCGGTGGATGGCGAAATTCACTCGGGGGCCGCGACGACCATGGCCTACCAGGGCCAAGATGACAGCGGCAGAAGCTTCTACGCCCTGGAGATGGAGTACACCGCCAGCGGCTTGCAGGGCCTATCGCTGCGGATTTTGCCCACCCATCAATACCTCAACAGCCCCTACGACCCCAAACTGGTGCTCTGGGCCGACCCAGCCGCCGTCAACGTGGTGACTGGGGTGACGGCACCAATTTAGGCCGGTTCCCAGGTCGCCGGGCTGAGACTGACGCCCCGGCGGCTCAGTACGCTGGATACAGGGGCTGAAACCGGGTTTCTGCTGGGCATAGTTCACAGCCTCTGCCCCAGCCTGAGAAACCCGGGTGCTTTACCAAGGAGAAATTGGCTATGGCCTCCGTACAGGTTTCGTCGAATGGATCGCGCTACGGCCAAGACGTGGCTCTGCGCCAGTTCCAGCTCGCCGTCGATGAACCCGCTTCGGTGGGCGGCGATGACCGGGGGCCAACCCCCACCGAGCTGCTGCTAGCGGCCCTGGGCAGCTGCAAAGCGATCACGATTAAAATGTACGCCGAGCGCAAAAAGTGGCCGTTGGAAAATGTCTTTGTGGCCGTCGATAGCCACCCCGCCGATCGCCCCACTACAGAGGGGCAGTCGGAGATTAAGGCCTACGTGACCCTGGTGGGCGATCTGACCGACGAGCAGCGCAATCGCCTGCGGGAGATCGGCGATCGCTGCCCGGTCCACCGCCTGATCAGCGCCGGGGCCAACATTCACACGGTGCTAACCCACCCAGATGACCATGGAACGGGGGAAGGCTAACCGCAAAGCTGCTCCGGCAATCGCTGCATGGTGCGCTCAAATACGGCCGGATCGTCCAGTGCCCGCGCCATAATCAGCGCGCCCTGAATGGCGATCAAGGCGTCTTCGCTGCGCTCCTGGGCCAGGGTCTCATCCATGCCGCTGGCGACGAGAACGGCGGCGATCGCCCCCATCCACCGCTGCAACATCCGCTGCACCTGGGGCTGAAAGTCGTCCTTGGCAGAACCCAGCATCAGCGCCGCTAGCATACAGGGCTTTTCGCCGTGGCTGTAGGCAGATTGAATGCGATCGCCCATGCGCCCCAGCCGGGTCAGGGCATCCCCCTCAACCGCCAGGGCATCCACCGCCGTGTCTTGCAACCACTGGTCGAGGGCGGCGAGCACCGTCTCCACCATATCGTCCTTGCCGCCGGGGAAGTGGTGGTAGAGACTGGCTTTGCCCAGGCCCGTGGCCTCAGAAATTTTTGACAGGCTGACCCCGTCGTAGCCGTACTGCCGAAACAGGTCAAGCAGGGGCGGCACATAGGACTGTTTAGCCGGGGTTTGCTTCGCCATCAGAATCTGACTCCAATTTTTTCCAATCCTGTTGACATTATACCGAACGTTCAGTACAGTGAATTTGTACCGATCGTTCGGTACTCAGTTATTGCCTTTCCACCTCTAGGAGGTGTCTATGCAACTCACCAAAGCCATGCTCGATCAGCGGGCTGACCATATTTACGATGTCCTTGTCGTGGGCGGTGGGACCGCCGGACTTTCCGCCGGTATTTATCTCCAGCGCTACTTGCTCTCGACGCTGATGATCGACAAGGGCAAGGCCCGCTCCTTCTGGATGCAGGAGCTGCACAACTACCTGGGTTTACCGCCAGATACTCCCGGCCGCGAGGTGCTGAAACAGGGCAAAACCCACTATTTAGATCTCGATGGCGACTACCTCAACGGCTATGTAGAAGCCGTGGTCGACGAGGGCGACACCTTTGCGGTGCGCGTTCGCATTGGCCGCAAAAACCCCACCTACCGGGTGTTTCGCAGCCGCTACCTGATCGCCGCCAGCGGCATTATCGACCACCTGCCCCAGCTGGCCGACATGCAAAACGTGTTCGACTACGCTGGCTACAACCTGCACGTATGTCTGATCTGTGACGGCTACGAAATGCGCGACCGGCGGGCCGGGGTGTTTGGCAGCAGCCCCGGCAGCCTGGAGGTGGCTTTTCCCCTGGGCTGGTTTACGCCCCACATCACGCTGTTTACCAACGGCGGCTTTGAGGTGGGTGAGGAATTTCGCGATCGCATCACCGCCGCTAGCTATACCCTAATCGAGCAGCCGATCAAACAGTTCCTCGGCGAAAATCACGTCATGTCTGGAGTTGAGCTAGCCGACGGTACCGTTGTCGAGCTGGATACCGGCCTGGTTTCCATGGGTTCCAAGTACCACGCCGACTACCTCAAAGGCCTTGAGCTGGACTACAGCGGCGGCAACCTGGTCACCGACGCCATGAACCGCACCTCCCACCCTCGCATCTTCGCCGTAGGCGATCTGAAGGTGGGCATGAACCAGGTCGCGATCGCCGCCGCCGACGGAGCCCAGGCCGCCACCCAAATCTGGCGCGACATTCGCCGGGTAGAGGGGACGCGCAGACCTGGGGCGATCGCCGCGTAGGGGGATGAGGGGATGAGGGGATGAGGGGATGAGGGGATGAGGGCAACCTTTTTAATGTCCTAAACATCTACATCTTCTCCACCTCTCTCACCTCCCTCACCCTCTCCATCTCCTCACCCTCCCCATCTCCTCACCTTCCCCACCTTCCCACTATCCCCACAACCGGAGACCTCCCATGGCTATCACCCAAGGCGCCCACCATATCGGGCTGACTGTTCCCGACCTGAATGCCGCTCGCGATTTTTTCGTGGATGTGCTGGAATTCAAGCAGGTGGCCGAAAAGCCTGACTATCCCGCCTGTTTTGTGTCCGATGGCACCACGCTAATCACCCTCTGGCAGGCGGTTGACCCCGCCAACGCCACCGCGTTCGATCGCAAAAGCAACCTCGGCCTGCATCACTTTGCCCTCAAGGTAGACGGCTTAGAAACCCTGAATGCCCTCCACCAAAAGCTAGCCACCACCGAGGGTGTGCAGATCGAGTTTGCCCCCGAATCCCTGGGCGGCGGCACCACCCACCACATGATGTTCTACATTCCCGGCGGCATTCGCATGGAGCTGATTGCCCTGGGCGGCTAAAGGCCTGTTCACTGATCTTTTGAAATTTAACCCCCTGCCATTAATTGCGATCGCACTCTAGGAGCAACAACAGCTATGGCTATTCCCGGTTGGCAACGACCTGAATCGCCCTTCCATGCAGGCGAACGCGCCATTCAGGGCAAACTGGGCGGCGTTGAGCGCATGGACACCCTGGGGCGCCGGATGATTCGCGATTTTTTGCCGGAGCAGCATCAGCAGTTCTATGCCCAGCTGTCTTATCTGATGGTTGGCAGCGTGGATGGCGAGGGCAACCCCTGGGCCTCGATCTTGGTGGGTGAACCGGGGTTTGTCGCCTCACTCGACGATCGCACGCTGGCCATTTCTGCCCGGCCCCTGTTTGGCGACCCGCTCAACGATACCCTTATTGCTGGGGCTAACCTCGGCTTTCTCGGTATCGAGCTGCACACCCGCCGCCGCAATCGAGTAAACGGCGTCGTAAAAGCAATTCATTCCGGCGGGTTCGATGTGCAGGTGGGGCAAACCTTTGGCAACTGCCCCAAATACATCCAATCGAGGCGGTTTGACCTGCGCGAGTTTGACCCGGCTGAGGCCAGGCCGATACATGCCCTCACTGCGCTGGGGGATGCGGAACGAGAAGCGATCGCCGCCGCCGATACCTTCTTTATCGCCACCGCCTACCTGGCCGAGTCTGCCGGTGCCGCCAAGGGCGTCGATGTTTCCCACCGGGGCGGCAACCCAGGATTTGTCCAGGTTGAGGGCAATACTCTGACTGTGCCCGACTTTGCGGGCAACTGCCACTTCAACACCTTCGGCAATATTGAACTCAACCCCCGCGCCGGGCTAACGTTTATCGACTTCGCAACCGGCCATATGCTCTACCTCACCGGCATCGCCGAAGTGATCTGGGACAGCGATCCCAAAACTGCCGCCTACGCCGGAGCAGAGCGCCTGCTGCGCTTCCACATGACCCAGGGTCTGCGCGTAGAAAGCAGCCTGCCCCTCACCTGGTCGACCCCAGAGGTCTCACCTTTCTTAGAAACCACCGGCCCCTGGCAAAACCCTGAATAATAGATGTGACATCACCCCCCTCTCCCACCTCTCCTACCTCTCCCACCTCTCCTACCTCTCCCACCTCTCCATTCCCCTACCCTCCCCATCCCCTCATCATCCCCATCCCCTCACCTTCCCCATCCCCTCATCATCCCCATCCCCTCACCTTCCCCATCCCCTCATCATCCCCATCCCCTCACCTTCCCCATCACCCCTCCCCCCCTCCACCCATGAAACTCCACGCCGACCTCACCCAGCGCATCGTCCTCGCCACCCCCGATCTGCCCTGGCTCGACTCCCCCATGCCCGGCGTTCAGCGCCGCATGCTCGATCGCGATGGTGAAGAAGTCGCCCGCGCCACCTCTCTGGTTCGCTACGCCCCCGGCAGCGCCTTTTCGCCCCACACCCACGGCGGCGGCGAAGAATTTTTCGTGCTCGAAGGCGTCTTTTCAGACGAGCACGGCGACTACCCGGCGGGCACCTACGTGCGCAACCCGGTAGGGTCGACCCACACACCTTCCAGCCGCGAGGGCTGCACTATTTTGGTCAAACTCTGGCAGATGCACCCCGACGACCAAACCCAGGTGGTGGTCGATACCACCGCATCCCCCTGGTCCCCCGGCCTGGTGGATGGCCTGCGGGTCATGCCTCTGCACACCTACGGCACCGAGAATGTTGCCCTGGTGAAATGGGCACCGGGCACCCAGTTTCAGCCCCACACCCACTGGGGCGGCGAAGAGATTTTTGTGCTGGAGGGCGTGTTTTCTGACGAGTACGGCGATTACCCAATGGGCACCTGGCTGCGCAGCCCCCACGGCAGCCGCCACACCCCCTTTAGCCGCGAGGGCTGCACAATCTACGTCAAGACCGGGCATTTGGTCGAGGCCAAGGTGCCCAGCAATGCTGGATAGCTATACAACAGCTTTTTAGCGCGCCTGTAGCAAGCCTCAGCTTTTTGGCCTTTGCCTTGGCCCTGGTTGGTATCCATCAGGCCGGAAAGGCCGGTGCCGTTCCTGGCGTCAGCCCAGCCTGGGGGTTAGCGCGCAGGCAAAAATCTATGTCTCTAAAACTGCCTTTAGTCTGATTCCTAAAACACATTTGTTTGCAAAAGTTAAAGTGCAGTAAGCATGACCCAAAGCAAGCAGGCTAGCTCCGTCATGATATTTCAAGCCAACGACTGGAATCGCTGGAATCAACTACTGGTGGGAGCATCGATCCTGATATTTTTGCCCCTCCAGGTGCCGCAGATCCTCCGCAACATGGAGCTGATTGCTAGCGACGACCCGAAGGCGATCGCGATGCTGGTTGTCATTCCCGCCCTGGGATACGCCTCCGGTATGTTGGGCAACCTGCTGCTGATGAATTTTTTGGTGGGCGAAAACGAGCTGTGGGGTTCTGTGATTCAGGCCGTCGGCATGCTGACCTCAGCCGTCGTTTTGACCCAGCTCTACTCGGTGGGTTTAGTACCTGGCCTATTCTTTATTCCTTTTGTAATGGCTTTAGCCATCGGCCTGGTTTTCAATGCGCTGAACTTTGGCCTGAGCGAAACGAAAATCTGGACTGAGCGAATTTGGCCAACCTGGCAGAATGGCCTGCGCATTGTCGGTTTAGTTGCCCTGCCGGTCTTCATCGTTTTGCAGATCCGCGACGCTTTTTGGCCGGAGCTACCCCTCTGGCCCAGCGGCATCGGGTTTGGGCTGCTGGCAAGCTTTCTCGTTCTGGGGTTTATTCGCCGCCAGGCTGAGTCTTTTCCTGATTTTTTTGCAGAGCGCAACCGCTGGCGGCGCAAAGTCCTAGAGCAGAGCGAATGGCTGGATGCTTGGCTCAGGCGCGGTTGGCAGGGTCTGGCGGGCTGGGTTGCCAATCTGTTGTTTATGTTTGGTCCCCTGGCCCAGTGCATCAATGGATTGGTGCATCCCGATAGCCTGGCGGCGCTGGCTCTTTCCACTCAGTTTCTCTGTGTGGTGGGGCATCTGCTGATGTTTTCCCGATCCGGAACGCTGCTGGTGCAGGAGAAAGATCGCATCTGGTGCTTTGGCAGCATTTGGGAAATTGCCCTGCGATCGGCAATTGTTTTTTGCATTATGGCGGCGGGATTGCTTTCACCCCTGGTAGTTTCTATTTATCTCGTTTTTGTGATTGGCTATGTCGCCTTCGTCTTTGTGATGGCCAAGCGCGACTATCCGGAGGGTTCGTTGCTCACGACGATTGGGTTTTTGGCCTTTGGAAAACAGCAAGCGACTGCCGATTCAGAAATGGCGATGAACTAACTCGAGCGGCAGGGCAGAGACGAACAAATTTAGGCATAGAGGCATTTGGCGTGGGGAAGGTCGCCATTTTCCTCAGCCAAATAATGTTGAACAATGCTTTTTAAGCAATCAATGCCCTGTTCGCCGCTGACCTCAAAACCGCTAGAGATTTTGCCTGGGCGCGATCGCACGCCCCTACTGGGTTTTCATCCAGTCAACGCACTTTTGCATCTGCTGGGCCATGGCAGCTTTGTCGGCGTGGTGGCGGCGACCGTGGCCAGGCAGCACCCACTCGAAGTCGTAGCCAGCGAGCTTTTCCATCGATTTAACCTGTTCGGGCCAGGAATACCAGCAGTAGCGTCGAAAGGCGTAGAGCTGGTGCAGCCGCACCGACCAGGCCAGGTGATCGCCCGTGAACAAAACGCGATTGTCGTAGAGCAGCACCGTGTGCCCTTTGCTGTGCCCCGGCACCGGAATAATGGTGAGATCGGGGGCAAACGCGATCGGATCGGTGCCCTGGAGCTGAATTTCTACCGAGGCGGTGTCGGTGGTAACGTCGTCGGTGTGGAGAATGCGCTCGCAGCCAAAATGGTCGCGAAACTGCTGGTGGTCGGCCACATCATCCCGGTGGGTGAGGTACATGTAGCGCACGCCGCCCAGCGCTTCGAGCTGCTTGACTAGGGGAGCGGCGAAGCGGGGCGAGTCGACCAGCAGATTGCCCTCGGGCCGCTGAATGAAGTAGCTAGCTGCCCCGTAGGACTTTTCCGAGTGGTAGCCGCAGTGGTAGACGTTTTCGGTGATGGGAATGGGGAAACTGGCCTGGGCCGCTTTCATATCTTTGGGCGGCTCCACGGTGCCAATGGAGGCGGTGGGGCAGGCGAGCACGGCCTGGAGCGCGGCTAGGCGTTCGGCCTCTGTTTTGGGCTGGTGAAAGACCGCAGACTGGTCACCGTCTCGGGTGAAGATATCGGGAGCCATCCAGCGGCAGGTGTCGCAGTCAATGCAGGAGCTATCGACGTAGATGTCGCCGTCTACGTTTTGCGATCGGCGGGCGGTGAGGTGTGCCATGGTCGTTACCTATCGATGCTTTGAGTCTATCGCTGGGGAGGGGCGATCGTGGGGTGTTGCTCAATAACCTTATTTTAGAAATAGGGCCATGCCGCAGAGGTGATAACGATTGTCTTCCCCAGTGTTCTGGAAGTCTGCAAACTGTAGCGCAGGAGCCTCTCCATGACTCAGCACGTCTTGCTTTTGGGAGGGTTGGGCCGCATTGGCAGCAGCGTTGCCCAAGATTTGCTCGCCCATACCGACGCCACTTTAACCCTGGCTGGTCGGCGGTCGGCGGATGAGGTCAACCTGACCCATCCCCGGCAGCGCTACCTGGCTTTGGATGTGGCCGACGGCGATGGCCTGCGCCGGGCGATCGCGCCCTGCGATCTGGTAATTCACACCGCTGGCCCCTTTAGCTATCGCGACAGCCAGGTGCTGCAAACCTGCCTCGATTTGGGCGTCAACTACCTCGATGTGGCCGACAACCCGCCCTACGTGGAGCGGGCGCTGGCCCTCAGCCAGCAGGCGGCGGCGGCGGGGGTAACGGCGATCGTCAGCACGGGCGTTTTCCCCGGTATTTCCAACAGCATGGCTCGCCAGGGGGTAGAGGCGCTGGAGCAGCCCGAGGCGATTCATATCAGCTATGTGGTAGCGGGCTCGGGCGGGGCCGGAATAACCGTCCTGCGCACGACGTTTCTGGAGTTGCAGCACCCGATCACGGCCTGGGTGGAGGGCCATTGGCAGGCGATCGCGCCCTACAGCCAGCGGCAGCGAGTCACCTTCCCGGCCCCCTACGGCGACTGCGCCGTGTACTGGTTCAACACCGTTGAGGCCATGACGCTGCCCCGCTCATTTCCGGTGCAGACGGTAATAACTAAATTTGGATCGCTGCCCGACATTTACAACCACCTCACCTGGCTGATGGCCCACGCCGTGCCCAAGGGCTGGCTGCGACAGCCCAAAACTATCGAGTCCCTGGCCCAGATCAGCTATCGCATGACCCAGGTGAGCGATCGCGTTAGCGGCATCGGCATTGCCATGCGGGTCGATGTGCAGGGGCAGCACCGGGGTTCCCCCACCACGGCAACCAGCACGTTTGTTTGTCCAGACACCGCCCGTGCGGCGGGTGCGGGTGCGGGCAGCGTGGCCCAGCTGTTATTGTCGGGTCAGCTTCACCAGCCGGGGGTGTGGCCGGTGGAGCAGGCCCTGACAACGCCCCAATTTTTGAGCATGTTGCAGCAGCGACATTTGGCAATTCAGCATCAGTAGATCGAAAACTCATGTGGGCATAGGTAGATATACAGCCCGGGCGAGGGGGAAACGTCGCTCAATGACTTGGCGGATGAAAGAGAGCATGGTTTTGAGCGGAAAACACTCTTGAAAGACCCGTCTGCTGCCTCGTCGGGTCGCACTGACGGCCTGCCACAGGAGGTACACCCAGAGGTTAACCAGAATAAAGGCTAGGGCAACGTAGAGCAGGCGCAGCACCGGATTCTTGGTGGTCGAGCGGATGCGGGCCTGATTTTTGATGCGGTAGCTGGTCTCAATGCCGAAGCGGTCGCGGTAATGACGATGCACCTGCGACCACGCCACCTTGGCCCGATAGACCACGTAGAGCAGGTATTGGATGCCGTGCTTCCCTTGAGCCCCGTTGCGGTAACGGCAGACCACCACCATGGGGCAGGTCACTGAACCATGGGCGGTGCTGCTGAGGGTGTAGTCGGTCAGATAACTGCGTCGTCCTCGGCAAAGCGCCCGGGTGCCGCCCGTTTTGCCCCGGATGATGGCGGGCATGATGAACGGCAACTTCAACGCCATCAACCAGCGAATCACCGGCACACTATAGAATCCCCGGTCGAGATAGAGCCGTTCCACCTTAACGGCTAAGGGGTTCATCGCGTCAAGTAGGCGAGTGATAATCGCCACAGCCGTCTCGCCCCGCCGCACCGCATGGATAGCCAGCGTCACCCGCCGATGGGCACGAATTACGTACACCGTGGCGTAGGCAAAAAAGGATGTGGTGCCTGCTTTGGCTTGAGAGCGATAGATATAGGGGGCTTCTGCCTCACTCGGCTGACCGTAATAGGGCAAGAGATGCAGGTCGATGGCTAAGCGATGGCGATGATTGACGATGCCCGAGGGGAGATGGCTTTGCAGGGCCGCATTCACCTGTTGCTCGACTGTCGTCCTATCCTCAAATTTGTCCAAGTGGTAGCGGAGATCATTGACCGTGGGCACTCCAGTGAGCTGTTGGGCCGCATGCTCAACGCTGTCGTGATGGCTCGCCGCCCACAGCAACACTTCGTAGAGGGTCTCCGGCTGGCACTCCCCTTGCATGGGCACCGGCAGATGAGCTTTCAAGCACTCAGGGCAGCACTCAAGGTCACCTCGTCCGTCAACGCTGGCGTAGGGGATACTGAAGGGGGGCAGGTTGTCATGGCTTTTCGTCCAATTCTTCTTGCCTGACCCTACCCCTTTTCTACAGATTCAGCCCCTGTCTCGATTCTTTGTGATCTACTGAGCATCTTTAGGCCGTAAGTCGGTCAGCACCAGACGGCTAATGATGCACTGCCATTTCGTTTCCAGCTGAGAAATTGTGAAGATAAGGCGCAGCGGAGGCTTGTGCCGTTTGCGGAACTGCCCTTTACCCCTTGCAACTCTCGGCGCGCCAGCTAAGGCTACAGAGATGAACAGCGAATCTCCAGCTGATGTGAAGAAGTATCTTGGGGGCTACCGATTACAAAGCGAGATTTGCCTTGGTAGAGAGCATATTTTCAGCGGCAGCCTGAGAGAGCGGACGAGAAAAGAGATATCCTTGGCCCTGATCACAGTTAAGATTTTTGAGATAGGCTAGCTGCTCTACGGTTTCAATCCCTTCAGCAATAACGGTCATTCCCAAGTTTTGAGCCAACCCAATAATCGCTTGAATAATTTTACCCTCATGCCGTTGTAGGCTCTGGACAAACGAGCGATCGATTTTGAGGGTGTCGACAGGCAAATCATTCAAATACTGAAGCGAAGAGTAGCCTGTGCCAAAGTCGTCAAGGCTGAGCTGTACCCCGATGGCTCTCAGCTGTTCGAGGCGCTCAGTAATGGTCTGGGCAGTTTCTATCAAAATACTTTCGGTGATTTCTAACTTAATGCTGGTCGGTGGCAGGTGGTATCGATTCAACGCATCTTGAATGCGAAATACTATGTCGGACTGGGCAAACTGCCGAGCCGAGATATTAAAGCTCATGCTCAACAAGGGATTGGCAAATGCCACTTGCCACTGTTGTAGTTGTCGGCACCCTTCTTCGATCACCCAATTCCCCAGGGGAACCACAAGACCCGTTTCTTCAGCAATAGGAATGAAATGGCCTGGTAAAACTAGGCCATCGATTGGGTGTAGCCAACGACTGAGGGCCTCAAAACCAAGGATTTCACCCGTTTCGAGGGAAACAATAGGCTGATAATAAAGTTGAAAGGGATGGCAAGCTTCATTGCGCAGTTGCTCTACAGCAGAGCGCAGGCCTTGCTCCATGCGGAGGTTGGCAAGGGCTGAGGCATGCATCGTTTGATCAAAGACAACATATCTTTTCTCGCCGTTAGCTTTAGCCTGATACATTGCCATGTCGGCGTCGCGCAGCATATCCTCAAGCTGAAAATAGTTCCCAGAAGAATGAACAATGCCAATACTCACCGAGGCAATGACTTCATAGGCTCCAATTTTTAAAGGTACGGCGAGGGCAGCCTGCAAACAATCAGCCAGTTGACAAGCTTTCTTTAAACCTTGAGCTTGATCAAGCAAAATAGCAAATTCGTCTCCTCCAAGCCGAGCAAACACAGCCTGTGACCCTATGCAGTTTCTTGCTCTTTGCACAAATGCTTGCAAAAACTGATCGCCGACGGTATGTCCTAAACCATCATTGACCAGCTTGAACCGATCTATGTCTAGCAGCAATACGGCAAATTCGTTGACTGAGGACGATGAGTTCAACCGATCTAGCTGGCGCTGCTTTAACTTTAATTGGAGTTGCTCCGTAAAAAAGGCGCGATTAGCTAACTGGGTCAGATCGTCATAAAGAGCCTGATGTCGTAAGCGCTCGCCAATTAAATGATTTTTAGTTGCAATGCTGGCTAGATGAGCAGCGGTCTTCATAATTTGGATGTGATCTTGGCTAGCCCCACAGGGAACCTGGTGGGAGAGGGCAAAGGTACCTAAAACTTCACCTGTTTTAGAGAAGAAAGGAATTGACCAACAGGCTTTTATATTGTGAGATAAGGCCAAATCTCGAAAGGGCGCCCAGAGGGGATCAATCGCAATATCATTGGCAAATACGGCTTCACCACGGTACGCTGCTGTTCCACAAGACCCCGCCTGTTCACCAATTACTAATCCATTCAGGGCGCGAGCATAGTCTTCGGGCAAGCTAGGGGCCACACCCGAACATAAGGTTTTACTGCTCTCATCCATCAGCAACACTGAGCAAAAAGCACCCGGTAGTTCTTGTTCTAAAAGTAAACAGAGACTGTTTAAGATTCTGGTCAGCGCAAAACCGGAGGCCACTTGTTCAAGCACTTGCGTTTGAGCCACCAGGAGTGCTTCGGATCGTTTTCGCTCTGCCGCAGTGACTAATAGCTGAGTGATAATCTGTAAAAATTGACTTTCACTAGGGGTTAATGCATGGGGATAGTGGGTGTACACCGTAAGCACGCCTAGGGATGCATTACGGCCTAAGAGGATGTATCCGGCCCCGTGCATATGAGCAGGAAGTAATTTCTGTAGGCCATCATGCACAGAGCATGATGCGCCGGCCGAAAGAGATGCTGGGTCGTTGGCATTGAGCCAATAGGTGAAATCTGAAACCTCTTGAATGCTAGTACAACTGGGCTCAACAATAGTCTGAGTACTAGCGATGCGGCGTAGTTTTTGCCCATCTGATAGAACTTGCCAATAGTCGCTGCCGCTTACACCAAGCACCTGTGCAACTAACGTAACTGCCTTTTGGAATAGATCAACTAGTGGAAGTTGAGATAGGGCAGATTGGCTAAGTTGTGTAATCACTCGCTGATATTCAAGCGTGGTGGAGAGCTGATTTCCATCAACTCTTAAGCCTCCATTCTGTTGTATTCGGTGCTTCATTTCAGGTTCTCCTTACAATTGTCTCAACGATTGTTGAGCTATCTAAATGCAGCAACCCAGGATTTTTGAGGCCAGCACTGCAAACCTTGAGCTTCCTCTGGCTTTCCTGGTCTTGATTCCCTTGAAACACGATTACAACCTGGGTTTTCTTAATTAGACGACAAAAACTGCTAGTAGCGTTACCTTGAGAATAAGCATTAAATGTGACAGGCTCGTGAGTTGGTCAGGGATATTTTTACGTATATCTACGCATATTTACTGTTTTTAATTAACTTTTCCCCCTCATTTGCCTGCGCCTGATTTAAACGAGTGCGATTAAAGGCGCGTTGGCGCCAGTGGCTAAGCCAAGATGTGTAGCAATAGTCACGTTGGTTAGGACATCTAGAAGCCCTATGGGCGTTCAAACGTTCATAGGAGAAATGTCTTAACCAGACTGGCTACAGCTATAGCGCTGGCGAGGTACCGCAGATAGCCCTGTGCCGTTTCAGCCAACGCATTCTGCAAAGCCAAACAACTAAATAAGGGGGTGTAGGTAGCCTACACCCCCTTACTTTAAGGAGTTGCTATTGATTCATGCCTCATAGAGGCTACCTTCTAGCAGAATTGTTTGGCCGTGCTAAACCGCAGCAACAGTGAGTATGGTCTGCTCTGCCGATGACGAACTCACTGTGGGTTCCTCTGCCGTAGCTGTGGTTATCTCCGGTATCTGAATGCCCAGCACCTGATCGTAGGCGTCTTCCACCTGGTGCGACTGGGTCAGCACCTGGTCATCCAGCTGGTTGAGCCGCTTGATTTCGGCCTCGCGGTCGATCTCGCGGGATTCCTTCTGCCTGACCAGCTCGCTCAGCTCGGTTTTGCGGGCGGCGATGTCTTCGTTCATGCGTTTGACTACCTCCTGCTGGTAGGTCTCAAAGCACTCTTTCACCACCTGGTAGACCACAAAGGACTGCTCCTGGGCCACCTGGGGCAGCAGGTTGCTGAGTTCCGCCTTCATAGTGGTCACCACCTTGCGGCGGGCCTGTTCAGCGCTCCAGCTGCCCAGGCCCAGACCCGCCAGCGCAATGCCGATGGGGCCGAGGAAAATGTCGGTCACCAGGGCAAAGGCGATGGTGATGGCGGTGGCACCCACCAGGTTCATCAGCACTTGCCGCCAGTTAAACAGGCCGGTACCGGCCATGGCGATCGCCCCCACATCCCCAGTGGTCAGAGCGTAGAGGCCGACCGCCCACTTGGCCCAGCCGGGGGAGGTCTCTTCCCGGCTGAGGTGAGCGCGGGGCACCACGCGATCGCCGGTAAGTTTCTGGTTGATCTGATCGGTCAGGTGGCTGTACGATTCGCCGTGCTTAAAGGCCTGGTGGGCCAGCTCAATAAAGGCCTGATCGATGTCGCGCTGGGCGTCTTTGCTCCAGAGGGCAATTTTGTCGGCGAGGTAACGCTCAAAGGCGGTCTTTAGCGCTGCTTCAAACTCCTGGCGCTTCTCTTTGCGCAGAAAGTCGAGGAACTTGAGTTCGGGCTGATAGCGAACGAAATCGGCCTCAAAGGTCTCGTCCAGGCGGGTCAAAAAGTCGCGGAAGGAGGTGGTGATGTCGCCAGCTTTGCGCTCGCCGACGACGCGAATTTCGTCTTTGAACTGGTCGCGAATGTCCACCAGCTGCTCAAACTCGGGCTGCACCGACCAGATCTTGTCCCGCAGCTCGTCGATGTCGTGGCCCAGCAGGGGAATGCGGCGCTCGATCGCATCGTGGGTGGTGCGGTAGGCCTGCCGGGCCAGAATTTTGGCCTGGCGCAGCTCGGCGATCGCCCGTTCCTTGGTGAGAAATGTGGTCAGCGCCTGCATGAATTCGCCAAAGCCGGTGCCCTCCAGGCTGCCCTCCTCGCCCTTGAGCCGCTGCCGCAGGGCCTGTAGGGAGGAAACCTCGAAGGTGCGACTGTCATATAGATCTTCCCCATCCAGCTGGCAGTAGGGGGATAAATTGGTGCGGAATACCTGGCGAACGCGGTCTTCGGCTTCTCGCAGTTCGGTCTCATCCTCAGGGTCCACCAGCCGGTTCTGGATCTCATCCCAGGCGTTGATCAGGAAAAAGGTGGTCAGGCCCCGGTCTTTGATGTAGTTGTCGAGGTAGCGCTGCTCGCTGAGGGTGAACTGCTGGGTGGCGCTGAGCACAAACAGAATGGCATGGCAGCTGTTGACGTAGTTGAGGGTGAGCTGGTTGCGCGCCTCGGTGTCGTTGAGTCCGGGGCTGTCGACAATCTCCACGCCCTTTTCCAGCATCGCCAGGGGATATTCCACCACGGCGTAGTCCACCTCGGGGAAGGCCAGGGTGCCCTCATCCTCTAGCTTTTTGGACTGATCGGGGCGGATGGTGTAGCGCTCTTTAAAGGCATCAAAGGAGAGGGATTCGGGCGATCGCCCGTCGTTGAAATGCACTGTCACCCGCTTCTCGGGGCCGTAGCGCAGAATGGTGAGCAGGGCGGTGCAGGGGTTGACGTCGGTGGGCAGCAGGTTTTCGCCCATCAGCGCGTTGAGAAAGGTGCTCTTGCCCCGCTTCATGTCGCCCAGCACCAGCAGGCGAAAGACTTCTGAGGAAAGATTTTGGCTGGCGGTGTTGAGATCGGCGATCACAGGGTTCAGGCCCAGCTGTCCAGAGGTGTTGTCGAGCTGTTCGGAGTCATCCAGGGTGGTGGCCATGGCGGCCAGATAAGCGGCAAATTCCTGGCGCGTTTTGGCGACTTTATCTAAGTCTTGAATAAAGCTGTCGGCTTTGTAGCTCATAGATTTTCAGGTCCTCCTGATAGGGTGAACAGGTCATTAAAGTGCCATCGCTCGCTCATTCAACACCGGCATAGGTCAGCTATTCACCTGAATAACTGACATGCAAAAACTGCCGACCTGACTGGTCGGCAGACAGCCGCACCATTCCCCTCATCCATAGAAAACTACAGCAATGATCGATGGGAAATGATGCTCTGCAATTCCATTTCCAGCGTAGAAATTGGCAACTTAGACCGTGGCGCTAGCTTGTGCCTATCGCCGAACTGTCCATTGCGCTTGGCAATTTGGGGTGTGCAGGGTGTAGTCGGTAGGACTGCGGGCGATCGCGGAGTTCAGGAGAAAGTCTTCAATGCAGCCTTCAGCCCCCGAGAAAACCTTCTAAGCGCTGCCCAATCAGGGTAGGGGTTAGGGAGGATTGGCCGCAGCTATTTTGATACCAGCAGTTCAATTTCTAGCGGCGAATAGGCCACCATGGCATTCAGTTCGCTGCACCAAAGGATCACCGAGTGATACTGGCGAATGGTTTCATTGATCGATGTAGATTCAGCCATCGGCACCGCAATGGGATAGCGATGTTTGCCCGCAGCGGCGTGCATTTTACCCAGAAACAAGGCATCCTGGCTATGCCTAGAATTATCAACGGGGACGGTTTCTTTAACCAAAACCAGGCTTAAATCTGGCCCTTGGGCAAGCAGATTAAAGGGGGTATAAAACTCCAGAAAAAGCTGATTGTTCTCGGCCACAATGCGGGCATCGGGGGTCATCATCCAGGCGCGATAGGCCGTGGCCAGGCTCTGGGAGGCCGCGTACAGCCGGGGCGGTGTCTCAAGCAGAGGCCGCAGGGGCACAACCGGGGGCGCGATCGCGCGATCGGCGGAGCTTAGCAATGCGTTGGCCAGTACCAGCAGCGGAGTGGCAACGGCGATCGCGCTACAGAGGGTCAACCGCCGGGTCGCCGTAGTGAGGGGAGAAGGAGCTTTCATGGCCACATCATCGTGGACGGGGCTGATAGCTACCTGAAGCGGGGTTAAGATTAAAATTGGAGAATTCTTAGCTAATCGATGCCCATTTCTTAGGAACTTTTCAGTTTCGGGGCCAAATTACGCCTTGAATTACGCTTTAGATCACGCTAAAAAGCAGGGCCACCAGGGAAATAGCCAAACAGGTGCCGAGGCTGACATAGCTAAGCCAAATAATTTGATTGGCTCTGCGCTGAGCCTCAGCCAGCATCAGGTTGGCTTTGTCTTTGGCCTCTAGCTCCAGGCGCACCATCTTGGCATCCCACTCCTGGCTGGCCGAGAGGTAGCGGTAGTCGAGGTCGCTGAGGCTTTTGTGGGCAGCCCATTGCAGGGCATCCTGCAGAGCCTGACCCATCAGCAGCCGCGAGTCATCCTGATAACTGGAAGCAACCCAGGCTTGCAGCATGACCGCGTAGGGGCGCTGCTGGGCCAGACAGTGGCTCAGCCAGGACTGGTTAAAGATCTCGGCGTAGATCGGGTTGGTGACCCGCAAGCAGCCCGCCTGCTCGATCGCAATACCCGACAGCTTTAGCTCCGCCTGGTCGGGGCTGCCGTCGATGGCAATGCTGCCCTGGCTCAGCAGCCGCTGGTGCAGGCTGAGCAGTCGGCCCGATCGCTGCTCGTCGGCCAGCAGGCGATCGCGGATGGTGCGCAAATGTTCGGGGTCGTCCTGGGCTTCCCAGTGGTGGATGAGGCGCGATCGCACCAGCCGCTCTACCGCTCTGGCCTCCGCACCTTCAGCGATCGGCTCAGCCCCGCAGGTGGCCTGCAGCAGCCCGCAGAGTTTTTGGGTTAAAAACGGCTGTCCGCCAGTCCAGTGCAGGACTTCGGCCAGCAGGTGCCGGGGGCGCTGGGCCAGGGCGGTCAGCCCCGCCGCCAGGGGTTCGGCCTCATCCAATGTGAAGCCGCTGAGGGAAATGGCTCTGCCCACGTTAAACGGCGTTTGGTGCTCCTCCGCCACCAGATCGCGCGGAGTTGCCACCCCAAACAAGGCCCAGTTAAGCCGCCGGTAGATGGGGTTTTCGGCCCGCTGATTGTAGCAGAAGCGCACCAGCCCAAAAAAATCTCCTACCCCAAAGCTCAGTCCCTTGACGCCGTCAATTTCGTCTAAAAAAATGAACAATGGGTAGTCGGCTTCAAGCCCTAAAAGAACGGTCTCAATCCAGTAGCTGAGCTTTTGCACAGGCGGCAGCGGCCCCAGCCCGTGCCACCAGGCAGGCAAATCCTCTCCATCGAGCAGGCCAAACTTGCGCCGCAGATCAAAGGCCAGCCCCAGGTACCACTGCTCTGGGGTAATGTGCTGGCTGCCGATGCGGGTCATATCGATCGCCGCACAGCGCCCCACGCCCTCGGTCTCTAGCCGCTGACGGGTGCGCAGCCGCAGGCTCGACTTGCCCATCTGCCGCGAGGTCAGCACGTAGCACAGCTCTCCCCGCCGCAGCGATCGATGCAGTGTGCGATCGGCCTCCCGCTCGATATAGGTAGGATCATCGGCGGCGAGGCTGCCGCCCACCCGGTATTCAACCATAGGCCGGGCTCGATGAGGCGGGCAAAAACGCCAGAAAATACTGGCGATACAGCTCACAGCTGGGGGTGGCCAAATTTTTTTGCAGGGTAATCAGGCCCAGGTTTTCCAGTCGGTAGGCCGTAATCGGCTCCAGCGCCACTGGCTCAGCAGATTCGATCACCCGGCGAAAGGCCGCCTGGAGGCTGGGTTGGGGGTAGAGCGCCGCCAGCAGTTCCCGCAGATGGTCGCCGTAGATGCCCGACTGAGTGGGAGCTTCTTCGAGCAGCTGCTCGAAGCTGGCGCTGCCCTGGGCCAGGGCGTAGAGGGCCAGCCGCACCAGCCCTGGCCGACAGCTCACCACCCGCAGCAGCGCCAGAAGTTTTTCGGCCCCCCGGCTGCCTTCGGCCCAGGCCAGGCGATGGCGGTGGGCCAGTTCCTGCACTTGCTCTACGGTAAAGGGCGGCAGGGGAATGGCCAGCCCAACGTTAAAGGGCGACTGGTGTAGTTGCAGCGGCACGTAGACCTCCGTCGCGTGGGCCAAAATCCACCGAATTCGGCTCCACGCCTCGATTTCGCGGGCATCTTCGTACCACGATCGCAGCAGCGGCAAAAATTCTGAAGAGAGGTCAGGATACTGAAACAGCTCGTTGACTTCGTCGAGGGCAATCACCAGGGGAGCGTC
This sequence comes from Nodosilinea nodulosa PCC 7104, assembly GCF_000309385.1. GTDB lineage: Bacteria > Cyanobacteriota > Cyanobacteriia > Phormidesmidales > Phormidesmidaceae > Nodosilinea > Nodosilinea nodulosa. Next base: position 4,517,348 of record NZ_JH976537.1, on the reverse strand, counting down.
GATCAGGGGTAAAACGGCATCCTCCAGGTAGGCGGTACAGCTCACCTTACTGCCAATGTCCCGATTCCAAACGCGATCCAAGTCGGCCTCAAGCCCAATCTGGTGGCCAATGTTGGCGCAAAACCAGCGCAAAAACCGATCTAAATCCGTGAAGGTTGCGCGATCGGCCCGGTGCAGGCTGAGGGTAACGCAGCGCATGTGGTGGGTCTGGGCATGGGCCACCAGCCGCCGGAGCAGGGAGGTTTTGCCCATCTGGCGCGGAGCCTTGAGGCGAATCAAGCTGCCCGGCTTCAGCAGGTTAGCCTGGGCCTGGGCCTCGATGGGAGGGCGCTCAATATAGAACGGAGAATTTAAAGGCACAGGTCCGTTCGGCAATTCCCACTCTGGCCCAGGGCGAGGCGATCTCTGGGGATCGGGGGCTAAGGAGCTAGGGGATTCTGGCAGGCTGACCATAGCCGTTGGCGGTAGAGACTGATGGCGGGCGTAGCGTTCTAGTACCGCTCGAATGTTGCTCTTAGAGACCTTTTGGTTGAGCGATTCGGAAAGACTCTGCCACAGCCGAAAGCCCACATCGCGAATGTAGCTGTGATCGTAGCCGCAGCTTTCGGCAATTTCGGCATAGGTCTTACCCTCCCACACGTGGCTAAAAACCGTTTCTTGCAGGTTGCTGAAGGTGCGGCCCGGCAGCAGTTGATCCAGTAGGGCCAGAGCTTCATCGGCACGCATAGCAGTGGAAAAAGACACTGACGCTATCATAGCGGACTGGCCTGGGGGGCAATTCCTGGGCCGCCAGCCGGTGGGTCAGGGGGAGAAAACGCTGTAAGGTCGGCACAGCCTTCGTCACGTTAGTCAGGACAATGGGAGACTTGAGAACGCTCAAACGCTCGAACGCTGGCTCTGGGAAATGTCCTAACCTACCCGTCGGCTGCGATATCCCTAGGGCTGCGATAGCGGGGGCGTCACTGGCTGGCAGCGATTGGAGGCTGACAGCGGTTGAACAGGGGCAGCGGCTCTAGCGGGGCGGCGGCCCACAGCAGCTTGGCGGAGCGCCCCCCATAGTCCAGGTCAGAGGAGTCGGGCAGGCTCCGGGCGAAGGCAAGCTGTATAGGAGCAGCGGCCAGGGTCGCGGGGGTTCGGTTCAGGCAGTTCGCCAGCACCAGCAGCGGCGTGATCGCTGCCATTACGGTCAAAAGAGTCCGGTGGGTTAAGCCTGACGGCCTCTGTACCACCAAGGCACAGCTCTGGTAGGGCAGGGGCGAACCCAGCCCAGGGCCAGACGAGGGAAAGGGCGAGGGGAGATTGGAATTACCCATGGCTAGCACCAGTGAAAGGGCAGGGTGGCAAAGTGAGCAGGGTGGCGAAACAGGGGATACCCAGGGCGCTATTTGGGGCGCTTAGCGAGGGGCCGAGGGGTGCTGCCGTCGGGCCGGGGCAGGTAGGGGGGAGCCTCTAGGGCCTGCCAGGGAAACTCCACCGGGCGATCGTAGCGGGCAAAGGCAATCACATCGTTGACCATGTGGTTGAGGCGCTCTGCTTCCTCCAGAGCCAGGGCCAGCCGCTGGCGGGCGATCTGGGGCAGAGGCATGCGGTGGCACAGCCGCAGGCCGTTGATAATTACAGTGAGCGGGCTGCGCATGTCGTGCACGAGACCAGCGGTGTTTTCGCCAATTTCTGCCAGGTAGAGCAGATACTGCGGGCTGTAGGCGATGGACGACACCTCAGCGGGCAGACGCCGTTCTGGCTTGCCCGATGGCGGCCCAGGGACCGGATCGCCGCCGGTTGTCCAGGGGGAGGCAAAGCCAGGAACCCTGGGTGACTGACCTGAATGCGAGGGCATAGCAGTTTTCCTGTAACGAAGGTGGAGAAGTGGGGTTGAGGCGGCGCAGAAGGGACGCTAAGGCTCCCCTACGCCGCCTTGGACAGCGCTTCCCACAGCGCAGCCTGGGTGTGGGCACCGCTATAGCGGCGTCCGTTGATAAAAAAGGTGGGCGTGTCGACCACTCCGCTGGCGCGTCCGCTGGCGACATCGGCCTGCACCCTACCGACAAAGCGATCGCCCGTTACCTCGCGCAAAAACTGGGTCACATCCAGCCCCAAATCGAGGGCGTACTCAACCAGGTAGCCGTTTCCCAGGGCGTGCTGGCGGGTATATAGGTAGTCGTGCATGGGCCAAAATTTACCCTGACTGGCCGCCGCTTCGACCGCTTCGGCGGCGTGCTGAGCATGGGGATGCACGTCGCTGCGGGGAAAGTGCCGAAACACAAAGCAAATTTGGTCGCCCATTCGCTCCAGCAATTTCGTCAATAGGGGATAGGCCAGACCGCAGTTGGGGCACTGGTAATCGCCGTACTGCACCAGGGTAAGGGCGGCCGTGGGGGACCCCCACCAGTGGTCTTGGGAGCTAATGGGCCGCGTCAGAGTAGAGACAGGAAGCATCATAGTGGTCGTAAATGAGGGCGGATGCGGCTGACTCAAGCCGGTTGAGAATCCCAAAGACTGCCTGGGGCGGACAATGCACCAGAATCGCCGGGTGTTCATGGCAGAATCCCGCTCCGGTCTGGCTAGCCGCCCACCCCAGCCACGTTGCCCCTAGTGCACCTCGCTGTCGGGAAACGCCATTACCCGCCCTGTGCCCACGGCAACAACGACATCGTAGGTGGCACAGTAGGCAAAGGTGGTGTCAGTGGCTTTGTTGTACAGGTTTACCACCATGCCCGCTCCGCCGGGCTGCACCGAGATCGGTTCTAAATCGCCAAAAAAGAACCGCCGCAGCTGATCGCCACCGCCAAACTGACCCTTGTGCTCCTGCACAAAGGCGACCTGCTGGGCAGCGGTAAGCCCGGTGGAGTCGGGCATATCCTCGGCCCTCACAGGGGTGATGGCGGCGGCAGACAGCAGACCCGCGATCAGCAGAGAGGCAACAGCTAGACCTTTTCCCTTAGGCACGATGGCCGTGAAAGATTGGGGCCTGACCATTGCGACATTGGTTAACATCAGATTAAGATTCATGGTGGGTTATCCATTAAACTACGGGAAGAGGATGTCCGTACTTTATGGGTTGCGCCCCCCCTTGTCGCGTCTCGCAAGACTAAGATTGCGCCTCGCCTTTTGACCAGCTGTCATCCTGGCCAAAAGGCCAGGTAGCCATCTCTGGGCCAACTTTTCTCCAGCCATCTGACCAGCGCCCTATTCCCTCTCAGCGCCAGCACAACCGCGATCGCCCCTGCGCTCGGTTTGCTTGTGCGGCCCCATATCGGCCAGCTTTAGCGCACAATTAAAGCTACTTCACTTCCCTGGCGTCATGGTTCAGAATCTCAAGTTTGATGCGGTCAGCGATCGCCTGCCGCCCCAAAATATCGAGGCTGAGGAGGCCATTCTGGGCGGCATTCTGCTGGACCCCGAAGCCATTGGCCGGGTGATGGAGATTCTGGTGCCGGACGCCTTTTACACAGGGGCTCACCGCGACATTTATCGGGCCGCCCTGGCCCTGCACGCCAAGGGGCAGCCAACCGACCTGATGACGATCGCCGTGTGGCTCAAAGACAACGGCAAGCTGGAGCAGGTGGGGGGGCAAACTCGGCTGGCTCAGCTGGTCGATCGCACCGTCAGCGCCGCCAACATCGACCAGTACGCCACCCTGGTGATGGACAAATACACCCGCCGAATGCTGATTCAGACCGGCGGCGAGATCGCTCAATTGGGCTACGACACCACCCTGCCCCTGGAAAACGTGCTGGATCAGTCAGAGCAGCGGCTGTTTGGCATCACCCAGGTGCGACCCCAGGGCGGGCTGACGGCCACCTCAGATATTTTGATCGACACGTTTTCGGAAATCGAGCAGCGATCGCTCGGTGTCGTGCTGCCCGGCATTCCCTGCGGCTTCTACGACCTCGACGCTATGACCCAGGGTTTTCAGCGATCGGACCTGATTATCGCCGCTGCCAGGCCGTCCATGGGAAAGTGCCTGAGTGCTGATGCCCAGATTGTGCTGGCCGACGGTAGCCTTAAGACCATCGGCGATATCTACCGGCAGCAAACCGCCTCCCTATTCACGCTGGGAGATGACTGGCGGTTGCGGCTTACCCAACCCAGCGCCTATGTAGACGATGGCCTTAAGCCTGTGTTTCGGGTAAGGACGCGGTCGGGGAGAGAGATTGAGACGACCTTGAGCCACCCTTACCTAACTATTCAGGGCTGGCGACCCCTAGCAGAGCTGACGGTAGGCAAAAAAATTGCCGTTCCCAGAACGCTGCCCGTGTTTGGCACCGAGCTTCTCCCTGAGCACCAGGTCAAACTGCTGGCCTACCTGATTGGGGATGGTTGCCTGACCGGTGCCTCGCCGCAGTTTACCAACGAAAATCCTCACATTCAGGGCGATTTCACCGCAGCTGCTTTGCAATTTCGCGGGGTGAAAGTTCGTCTGGAAACCTCCCAGGGCACCCGAACCCCCAGCCTCTACATCACCGCCGATGGCGAGGAGATACAGCGTGCCCGCACTAGTTTTGGTCAATCCCTACGAGCCTTGATCAAAGCCAGCGGCCATCCAGCCCGGTGGTTTGCCCAAGCGCTGGGGGTAGCCCCTAGCCTGGTGACGCTGTGGCAGCAGGGGGAGTGCGCGCCTAGTCTAGATACCTTTGAACGGCTCTGCCAGCTGCTCCAGGTGGTCCCAGAGGAGCTGGCTCCGGGCGGTCTCCCGACCATTCGCTGGATGAGCCAGAATACCGTTACCCTCTGGCTACAAAAACAGCAGCTCTGGGGCAAATCAGCCCATCAAAAAACGGTTCCAGAGGCTGTGTTTCGGCTTGACAGATCGCTTCTGTCTCTCTTTCTCAATCGCCTTTTTGCCACCGATGGTTGGGCTACGGTGCTGGCCAGTGGCCAAGCCCAGATTGGCTTCGCCACGGTTAGCGAAACCTTAGCCCGACAAGTTCAGCACCTACTGCTGCGGTTTGGAATTTTGTCTCAGTTGAGAGCTCGCGCTGTCAAGTATCAGGGTGGTTGTCGCCCGGCCTGGCAGATCGATATTACCGATGCGCGATCGATTAAAACCTTCAGCCAGGACATTGGTATATTCGGCAAAGAAGCCGCGCTGGCCAAGGTCGAAGCGGCTTTGGCCAACCGCCGCTACCAGACCAACCGCGATCTGATTCCGGTCGAAATTTGGGATACCCTCCGCGTTGCTAAGGGTGACGAATCCTGGGTGTCTCTGGCCACCCGAGCCGGATTTCAGAGCACCAGCAATATCCATGTCGGTAAACGGGCTCCAACCCGCGATCGCCTCTTTGCCCTGGCCACTGCCCTAGAGCACCCAGAACTTCAGCAGATTGCCACCAGCGACGTGTACTGGGATGAGATTGTCGCTATCGAACCCCAGGGGCATAAACAGGTCTACGACCTTACTATTCCCGATACCCACAACTTTGTCGCCAACGATATCTGCGTCCACAACACTAGCTTTGTACTCAATATTGCTCGCAATATCGCCGCATTACAGAAGCTGCCGGTCGCCGTCTACAGCTTAGAAATGTCGAAGGTGCAGCTGGTCTATCGCCTGCTCTCCAGCGAGGTGGAAATGGAAAGCAGCCGCCTGCGCACCGGGCGCATTGCCCAAAACGAGTGGGAAAAGCTGGGCCACGCCATCAGCGTGCTCTCCCAGATGCCGATCTTTATCGACGACACCCCCAATATTTCGGTGACTGAAATTCGCTCCCGCTGTCGCCGCCTCCAGGCGGAGCAGGGCGGTGCCCTGGGGCTAATTTTGATCGACTACCTCCAGCTGATGGAGGGGGCGGGCGACAACCGGGTGCAGGAACTCTCGAAGATGACGCGATCGCTCAAGGGTCTGGCCCGCGAGCTAAACGTGCCGATTATTGCCCTCTCCCAGCTCAGTCGGGGGGTCGAGTCGCGCACTAACAAGCGCCCAATGATGAGTGACCTGCGGGAATCTGGCGCGATCGAGCAGGACGCTGACCTAATCATGATGCTCTACCGCGAAGAGTACTACGACCCCGACACCCCCGATCGCGGCATTGCCGAAATCATTCTCACCAAGCACCGCAACGGCCCCACGGGCACCGTCAAGCTGCTGTTCGAGCCGCAGTTCACCCGCTTTCGCAACCTGGCTACACCGGGCCTGTGATCCCCCCGCAAAATCCCCCTTGCAAAATCATCAGCGCCATCGGCAGCATCCCCATCCTGCGCTACAACGTATATGCCCCAGTCCGTGCATTATGCTCTGAGGAGAGGTAATCTGGCTGGAGCAACGCAACCTTAGGAGGATACTATGGGTCAACTCATCAACTTTCAGCGACCCGATGGCCAGACTTGCAGGGGGTACTACACCGAACCGGCCAGCGGCAGCAGCGCCCCCGGCATCGTGGTAATTCAAGAATGGTGGGGCCTCAACGACCAGATCAAAGGCGTGGCCGATCAGCTTGTGCAGCAGGGCTACCGGGTGCTGGTGCCCGACCTCTACAAAGGCGAGGTTACGGTCGAAGCCGCCGAGGCCGAGCACCTGATGAATGACCTCGACTTTGGCGATGCCGCTACCCAAAACATACGCGGGGCCGTGCAGCACCTCCAGGCCAGCAGCCCCAGGGTGGCGGAGATGGGCTATTGCATGGGCGGCGCGCTCACCGTGCTGGCAGCGGTGCATGTCCCCGAAGCCGATGTGGCGGTGTGCTGGTACGGGGTGCCCCCGGTCGAGGCCGCCGATACCCGCACGATTTCGATTCCCTTTCAGGGCCACTTCGCCGAACAGGATGAGTTCTTTTCGCCTGATCAGGTGAAGGCGTTTGAAGCCCGCCTGAAGGAGGGCGGCGTGAACTACGAACTCTACTGGTACAACGCCCATCACGCCTTTGGCAACGAAAATAACGACATTTACGATCCTGAGGCCACTAAGCTGGCCTGGGAGCGATCGCTAGCTTTTCTCGCCAAACATTTGGCCTAGGGGAGCGAGCCGCCGCCCGGCGGCGGGAAGCAGAGCGGAAGAACCCTTTGCTGCAAAAGACAACTAATTAGTTATATAGTGAATAAAGGATCGCTTCCCGTCAGTCTTTATTTGCATGGAGCTTTGCGTCATGGCTAAATCGCTACTTTTTCGCCAGCTCTTCGACGCAGATTCGTCAACCTACACCTACCTGCTAGCTGACCCCGTCTCTAAAGAAGCCGTGCTGATTGACCCCGTGTTTGAGCAGCATCTGCGCGATCGCGCCCTGATCGAAGAACTCGGCCTCAGCCTAATAGCCACCCTAGACACCCACTGCCACGCCGACCACGTCACCGGCGCGTGGCTGATGCAGCAGGCAGTAGGCTCGAAAATTGGCATCTCGGGCCGCTATGGGGATATGGTTCAGGGAGCCAACTACCTGCTCGATCATGGGGATAGGGTTGCCTTTGGCGATCGCACCCTTGAAATCCGTGCCACCCCCGGCCACACCGACGGCTGCATTACCTACGTGCTAGACGACCATTCCATGGCCTTTACCGGCGACTGTCTGCTCATCCGTGGCGCGGGCCGCTGCGACTTTCAGCAGGGGAATGCCCACACGATGTATGCTTCCATCACCGAGCAAATCTTTAGCCTGCCCGACTACTGCATGATCTGGCCCGCCCACGACTACAGCGGCCGCACCGCCTCCTCCGTGGGCGAAGAAAAAGCCTACAATCCCCGCATTGGCGGCCAGGCCGACGAAACCGACTTTGTTGGCTACATGGAAAACCTGGGCCTGCCCCATCCTAAAAAAATCGACATCGCCATTCCCGCCAACTGCCTCTGCGGCAGACCTGAAGATGGCAAAATGCCCACCATTGCCGACTGGGGGCCAGTGCGCCTCACCTACGGGGGCGTCAAAGAGATCGATCCCCAGTGGGTGGCCGAAAATCTCGGCCAGGTGCACATGCTTGACGTGCGCGCCCCGGAGGAGTTCAACGCTGAACTCGGCCACATCGGGAATGCTCAACTGGTTCCCCTGGGCGAACTGGAAGGGCGAGTCAGCGAAATTCCCACCCACCAGCCCTTAGTGGCGGTATGCAAGTCGGGACGGCGATCGGCCCAGGCCACCGTGATTCTCAAAAAACAGGGATTGAAAGAGGCGGCTAGCCTGCGCGGCGGCATGCTGAGCTGGAATGAGGCCAACCTGCCCGTCGAGAAGGCTTAGATTCGTCAGCGCTATAGGTTGCACCGACGAACTCAACTCCGAAGCGGGCTACCGCCCAGACGGTGCCTCGGTTCGGCACGTCATACCGCATCGGGATCAAGGCCCTGCTGATGCAGGCGGGCGGCTAGGCGAGCGGCTCGCTGGCGCTCTGTAGCAGCCGACAGGTAGGTTAGGACATTTCTCAGAGCCAGCGTTCGAGCGTTCTCAACGTCTCTCACTGTCCTAACTAACGTGACGAGAGCTCTAGAGGGGTTGGCCCAGCCGCTCGCCAGAGCATACGCATAATTATGTCAATAATTATGTCAGCCTGGATTGTTGCCCGCTGTGAATCAGCATAGTGCGATCGCCAGCTTTAAAAGCAAAAAGCCCCCCATTTCTGGAGGGTTTTCGCAATCGGAGCGGCGGGATTTGAACCCACGACCCCCACTACCCCAAAGTGGTGCGCTACCAAGCTGCGCTACGCCCCGGTCTGCTTTAATTGTGCTTACCTAGAGTAACACAGAGAGCGTTTAAGTACTCCGGTAAAACTAGAAAATCAGCTTTTGGGTCTCTCACGGTACTAAAACAGAGTCACATGGTGGATAGCCTGGATGAGCTGTTGGGCAGCGCCTACCTCCCATTCACCTTCGCAGCGCCGACCCGATGCCAGAATAAACCTAAGTTTGTAGGCGTCAGGAAACCCTTCTGCCTCTAGCCATAGCCCATCGGCTTCGGCTTCACAGCTAAGACGCTCCGCCTCCATGAGTTCGCTGGCGATCGCCGCCATAGCCTGGCTAATTTCTATAGCGAGCCGCCGAAAGGTGTGGAACTCAGCTTCAGTTAGCTCAACGGCCCAGCTGGCGCCTGCCAGCAGGCCCTTGTAGCACGGTGCAGCGGCATCCCACCCCAGTCGCCAACCTTCACCTTCTTTGGTAAACCGCTGACCTGCGGCGGCGGGGCAGTCCATTCGACCCTATTCACCGATAATTTCAGGCTGGGTCAATTCATCAGACATCTCAATGATGGCCCGCAGCACCGGCTTCATCTTGGGGTCTTCGTAGTTTTCAAAGTCTTCAAAGCGTCGCCGCTGGGCTCGGTTAGCCACCTGCACTGTAATGCGATAGCGGTTTGAAGCCGCCCGAATCAGGTCCTCGGTGCGTCGCATAACTTGGGTGCTGTCAAAGGGAGAACGCTTAACCATAACAACCTGAATAAATAACTTAAGCTTCCATACTACCAAGAATTTCAGATGCCACTGAAATATGGCTCTGCGCGCTGGTCTCAGCCACTCTCGCTACCAACAGGCCTGATTTTAAGGGGGCAGGGCGTTTACGGCTGGTTTTGCAGCCGATGTTTGAGTCGAGTGGGGTCGCCTTCGTCCAGTACTTGACCTTCCTCCAGCAAGAAGGCGCGATCGCAGTAGTCGAGCTCCACCAATCTATGGGTCACCCACAGGGCCGTTAGCCCACGCCCTTTGACTAAATCCCTCACCCGCTTCACCAGGTCGATCTGGCTATCGGGATCGAGCAGAGCGGTGGGTTCGTCGAGCAACAATACGTGGCAATGACGGGCGATCGCCCCTGCGATCGCCACGCGCTGCTTTTGTCCACCGCTCAGGGCATAGATAGGTCGCCGCTTCAGGTCCAGCAAATTAATGGCCGCCAAAGCGTCATCTACCCGATTGCGAATTTCTGCTAGGGAAAGGTGCTCGTCCACCAGCCCAAAGGCCACATCGGCCCCCACGGTGGGCATCACCAGCTGATGGTCGGGGTTTTGAAAGACAAATCCCACGGGCTGCTCAATAGCCCACTGTCCCCCTTGGGGTTGCAGCAGCCCTCCTAAAATCTTTAGGAGGGTTGACTTGCCGCTGCCGTTATTGCCCAGCAGCATGCAGAATTCGCCAGCCTGAACCTCCAGGGAGCAACCCTGGAGCACTGACTGCCCAGAGGGCCACTCAAATTGCAAGTTGCTGACTCGAATGGCTGCAGAGCGCTCGAGTATACGATTGTCGCCAGACACTAATTTTGTTTTCCTAAAAAATGACCTATTGATCACTGCTCAGGGCAAAGAAGCCAGGCGGGCGACCCGACGCCGTGGCCGTACCGCTTTTCTCAAAGATTTGCACCGCCGCTATCTCCCCGCCCAAAATGCTGATGCGCTTGTGGGGCTGCTGGTCACAGGTGATTTCAACTAACTGTGCGCTACTACTGCGTAATCCCTCTGCAATTGAGTTATAGAGAGCCTCTGCCTCACCCTGGTCTTTCTTTTGCACAGAAAGGGGCATAGCCGTGTGCTTCAGCGTTAACTCGATCGTGAACATAGTCGAATACTACCCAATAAAATTTTAGTGATTCAGGCCGTTTTAATCAGGCACAGTCCTATATATAGAGTGTAAAGGGTCCATACCCTTGTTTTGATCAAGACAGAGAACGCGCCCGATGTTTTTAGGGGATTCAGTAGAGGCAAAGGGCGTTAAAGCAGGAATGGGCAAAACTCCGCATCAAAAAGTAAGTATAAATGCCTATTCAATCCGTTAGAACCTGGAGGTTATATGAGTCTCCAATCTAGCTTCCCCAAAAATACCCACTATAATGATAGCTACGGTAAAGAATAGTAAACACTACTCATAATCTGCGATCCCTTGGCTTGACTTTGGGTCGGTTAATGGGTTTCAGGTTAGCAGTAGCGCAATCATCTTCCGTGTATATACCTTGTTGTCAATTAGTTACGGAGATTCGCGTATGACCATAGCAATGGGACGCGCGCAAACCCAGCGAGGATGGTTCGACGTCCTTGACGACTGGCTAAAGCGCGATCGCTTTGTGTTTATCGGGTGGTCCGGGATTTTGCTGTTTCCCTGCGCCTTTCTGGCGGTGGGGGGTTGGCTGACGGGCACCACCTTCGTCACCTCCTGGTACACCCACGGCCTGGCGTCGTCGTACCTGGAAGGGGCCAACTTTTTAACCGTCGCCGTATCGACGCCAGCCAACAGCCTGGGCCACTCCCTGCTGCTGCTGTGGGGTCCCGAGGCCCAGGGCGATTTTGTGCGCTGGTGCCAACTGGGCGGCCTGTGGACCTTTGTGGCGCTGCACGGCGTGTTCGGCCTGATTGGCTTTATGCTGCGTCAGTTTGAAGTCGCCCGCCTGGTCGGTCTGCGGCCCTACAACGCCATCGCCTTCTCGGCGCCAATCGCGGTATTCGTCAGCGTCTTTCTGATGTACCCCCTGGGCCAGTCGAGCTGGTTTTTTGCCCCCAGCTTTGGCGTAGCGGCCATTTTCCGCTTCCTGCTGTTTTTGCAGGGCTTCCACAACTGGACGCTGAACCCCTTTCACATGATGGGGGTAGCGGGCGTGCTGGGTGGGGCGCTGCTGTGCGCCATCCACGGGGCCACCGTTGAAAACACCCTGTTCAAAGATGGCGAGAACGCCAACACCTTCCGCGCTTTCGAGCCGACCCAGGCTGAAGAGACCTATTCGATGGTGACCGCAAACCGATTCTGGTCTCAGATTTTCGGGATTGCGTTCTCCAACAAGCGCTGGCTGCACTTCTTCATGCTGTTTGTGCCGGTGACGGGTCTGTGGATGAGTGCGGTGGGCATTGTGGGTCTAGGGTTGAACCTGCGGGCTTACGACTTTGTGTCCCAGGAGATTCGGGCGGCGGAAGACCCCGAGTTTGAGACCTTCTACACCAAGAACATCTTGCTGAACGAAGGCATTCGCGCCTGGATGGCCCCCACCGACCAGCCCCATGAGAAGTTTGTATTCCCCGAAGAGGTACTCCCCCGTGGTAACGCCCTGTAAGGGATTTGCAACTGTCAGCTTGAATTAGTCAATTCAGATGTTTCATTTAGAGAGGTGCCCAGCGCCTCTCTTTTTTTTGAGCCGCATAGCTTTATAGAAAAAATCTCAAGTTTTATTGATTTCTTAAAGCCCCATCGGCTTAAAGCACAAAGCCCCTGGGGCCGATCGATGATGCCTCATATCCGAGGCAACGCCACAACTCCAATTGAGACAGACATGAAGCCAAAATCGAGCCATCTAGAGTCATCTCTGCGGCACAGAAAACGTCTGGTTAAGAAACTGCCCGAAATCACCGCTTTATTCTGGATCATAAAGCTGCTAACCACGGGAATGGGCGAAACAACCTCAGATTATTTAGCCCACCAGATGAACCCAGTTTTTGCCGTGGCGCTGGGTGGTATTGGATTGTTCATTGCGCTATTTCTACAGTTTTCGGCGCGCCGATATATTCCCTGGGTGTATTGGTTAGCCATTGTTATGGTGGCAATCTTTGGCACAATGGTTGCCGATGCTATTCATGTTGGCTTAGGTATTTCGTATCTTCTATCAACTGCAGGTTTTTCTGTAGTGCTGGGCAGCATTTTTGCGGTTTGGTATATGAGTGAAAAGACGCTGTCTATTCACCGCATTCACACCTTTCGGCGCGAGCTATTTTACTGGGCTACGGTGATGGCTACCTTTGCCCTGGGCACAGCCGCAGGCGACATGACCGCCTCCACACTCAATTTAGGCTATTTAACATCGGGATTGCTGTTTGCCCTGCTCTTTTCTCTGCCCGCCGTAGCATACTGGCGCTCAGGGCTAAACAAAATTGCCACCTTTTGGCTGGCCTACATTTTGACTAGGCCCCTCGGCGCATCCCTGGCGGATTGGATAGGCAGACCGCAGGACCTGGGGGGAGTAGGGTTTGGCACAGGGCATATAAGCCTCATCTTGGGGATTTTAATTGCGGCTTTGGTGGCCTATTCCACCTACAGCCAAGCCGGGGTAGCGGGTGCGGTAAACCCTAAATCGGAATGACTCTGCGATTGCTGTTGCCTTTAGCCTGACACCAGCGGCATCCGCTAGCAGAAGCTAATAGACTGCGGCACAAGTGTGGCGACTATTGCCAATCGCGAGGGAGCAAGGGAGCTAGGGAACCAAGCGCTGGAATAGTCGGCATATTTCAGCCTTCGAGTACTAGCCCGGCATCGCCTGCCCGGCAGCCCTTAAACTTTGCTCAGTACTTCGTCGCCCTTGGCTTTGCTGCCGGGCACGATCGCAGCCGGGGCGCGATTAATGCCGGGCAGCAGGTTTTCGACCAGCGTGTGGCTTTCTTCGAGCAGGTAGTTTAAAAACGTCTGGGAGACCACTGAGAGCTGCTTGCCCGCCAGGTGGGCCACATACCAGTGGCGATCGATGGGAAAGTGATCGACATCGAGAATGGCAAACTCGCCGCTGGTGCCCTCGGAGATGATGGTGTGCAGCGACAGTACTGAAATACCCAGGCGCCCTGCGATCGCCTGCTTGATTGCCTCGTTGCTGCCCAACTCCAGGCGCACCCTGACGTTGATATCGTGCTCGGTAAACAGCTTTTGCACTGCCTGGCGGGTGCCCGATCCTGGCTCACGCATAATGAACTGCTCACCGTTGAGGGCCTCAATAGGCGATCGCGGCTGACCGACCAGGGGGTGATCTTGGGGACCCAGCACCACCAAAGGATTTTCGAGAAAAGGATAAATCTTCAGGTCGGGCTGCTCGGGCGGGGTGCTGATGATGTAGAGATCGTCGTCGTTGTTGGCCATGCGCTCTTGAATTTGCTGGTGGTTGGTGACCTTCAGCGAAATATCAATGCCGGGAAAGCGCTGGCAAAACGGCCCCAGCAGCCGGGGCACAAAGTATTTTGCCGTTGTGATCACGGCCAGCCGCAGCTGCCCCTGCTTTAGCCCCTTCAGGTCAGAGACAGCCATTTCAAACTGGTCGAGGCCGTCAAAAATTTCTTGGCAGGTCTCCAGCAGCTTTTGCCCCGCCTGGGTCAGGTAGAGGCGCTTGCCAATCTGCTCGAACAGGGGCAGCCCCACCGCCTTAGTCAGCTGTTTCACCTGAATCGATACCGTTGGCTGGGTCAGGTAGAGTTCTTCGGCGGCGCGGGTAAAGCTGCCGTGGCGGGCAGTTGCTTCAAAAACCTTGAGCTGGTGGAGCGTGGCGTGAATCAACGAACTACCTCCCCGGTGGGCGACGGAGTACTTACATAGACGCTATTCTATCAAATCGGGATGACTTAGTCTGCTTTTTCTATGAATGCACGGCAGATAACCTATCTCGGTAGGTAAGTCACTCCGCCAGACACCCGATCCCATGCCCCAAAAGCTGACACACCTACCACCCCATCACCCCATCACCCCATCACCCCATCACTCCCTCTCCCCCATCACCCCATCACCCCATCACCCCATCACCCCATCACCCCCTCTCCCCCTCTCCCCTACCCGCCCGTTTTAATCGTGTCGATCTTCCGCACGAACAGGTCTGAGAAGATGGTAATAACTCGCCGGGGCCGGGTTTTGATATTCGCGCTCAGGGACATGCCTGACTGAAGCTGCACCGGCTTGCCGTCGATGGCAATCATCTGATCGCCCAGGGTGACCTCCGCCGGAAAGCGGTAGTTGGGATTGATCTGATCCGGCGGCAGCGCATCGGAGCCGATGTGGGTAAGGGTGCCCTTGACATCGCCAAACTCGCTGTAGGGAAACGAGTCAATCCGCACATCCACATCCATGCCTTCGTGCACAAAGCCAATGTCGCGGTTGGTGATAAACACCCGCGCCACCAGCGCATCGGTGGGCACAATTTCAAGAATCGGTTCGGTGGAGTTGGCCACATAGCCGGGCTGGTTGGCCTTGAGGTTAAAGACCGTACCGCTGACCGGAGCGCGCAGCTCTTGATAGGTCAGGGTTTGCTGGAGCTGCGCCATCTGGCTATCTAGCTCTTTCAGCTGCTTTTCATTTTCCAGGATGGTTTTGGTCAGCTGGCTGTCGATGGTGGCAATCTGGTTGTTGTTGGCCGCAATGCGCTGTTGCAGGTCGTCCTGAGAGGCCATGGCGGTATTGCGGGACTTTTCCTGGGCCTGGACAATTTGCAGGTCTAGCCGCTGGGCCTCTTCCTCCAGGCGGTTGACCTCGGTCTGGCGGTTGTTCACCTCCTGATCCTGCTGTAGGTACTGAATTTCGCCAATTCCACCGGCCTCATACAGGGGTTTGATGCGCGCCAGGATTTTTTGATTGACCGCCAGGGCATCGCGGGCATTGACGAGCTGAACCTGGGTTTCGGTCCGCTGGCGGCGGAGCTGTTCTACCTCCAAATTGGCGATGCTGAGGCGCGAGTTCAGCTCAGCGGTAGAGGCGCGCAGGCGATCGCGCTGGGCCGGGGGCAAGGCTTCTCCGGTGGCATCTCCCGCCAGCTGCGCCCGGTAGAGGGCGTTTTCGGCCACCAGGGCGGCGCGGTTGCTGGTCAGCTGAGCGAGTTCCGGAGCAATATCGACCGGAGCACTGGCGTCAATTTTGTCGGCCAGCTGCCCTTTGTAGTAGGCATTTTCTTCCTGCAGCTTGGCGCGAATGCTCTTTAGCGAATCCAGCTGCGCCTGGGTGGTCTCGGGGTCGAACCGCAGCAGCGGGTCGCCCGCCTTCACCGCTTGCCCCTCGGTGACCATCACTTCCTCGACCACGCCTCCCACCGGAGCCTGCACCGGCTGCACCATACCCTTTGGCTCTAGCTTGCCCTGGGCCGGAATCGCCTCCTCGAACTTGGCCAGGCAGGCCCAGGCCAGGGTAAACGCAGTGACCCCGACCAGGGTCCACACCACCGCCCGCGACCACCGGGGCGACTGGCGCAAAATCACCGGCTTGTCAAACTGCACCTGCTGCCGCGAGGGCTGGTTGGAAAGCACTGCGTCGCCGTTTTTGTCGGGGCTGGGTGGTGGGGTAGGGGGAATGCTATTGATGCGAACCATGGCTTTGGGGGTGGGTGAGTGGATGGGTGGATGGGGATGGGTAGATACTGTGTTGGCCCGAGATCGTCAAGGGACAGCCAAGGCCGATTTTTGGGGTTTCAGCTTTTCAGGATCGTAGAGTTGACCTGAGGACAACACGCCGTAGACGATACGAATGAGCTTGTGCATAGCAGCGCCGATAATCGCCATTTTGGTTTTGCCCGCCGCCGGCGGAAATGCTGCTGGGCACGGGCCTGGGTTA
>NZ_JH976537.1:4393280-4501078 GCF_000309385.1 Nodosilinea nodulosa PCC 7104 | reverse complement strand
TGGGGCAAATGACGAAGAGGATGACTATGAGCGGTATGGTCTCTACTTCNCTCAAGCCATTGGTTACATGCTGAGAGCAGACGGAAGTCGAAAACCCCTGTACTACGGGGAAATTAAGATTGTGAAAGCTACAGGTGAGTACCATGTTATCCCCCGAACCGGCCCTCGCAGAACAGGCTAAAACCTGGAAATTCTAAGGTGGCTTTGCTCACATCAATGCCAACGGGAATCAGGTTTTGAGTCATGGTTCGATACTCCTGATGACGGCAAGGGGGCAGATCGCTCTCAGCGCTATCCTTGTTATCCAGCTTGGGAATCTCAGGACTCCCTAATATACTGTCCAGTCTGCTGGCGGCAATCTAGGTCAATGAAAGGGGGAGGCTCTTGTTCTACATAGCAAGCTCCAAAGGGCTTTAGGGTGCGTCCAGAGTCACTCCTAGGTCTATTTTGGGCCAAACCTTACATACAAGGGTGGGTTAGGCGCTAGGACGATAAGGGGGAGACAGGCTAGCTCTGGGCTGGCCTTAACGCACCGCTAGAGCATTGGGGACAGGAGGAAATCTCCGATCGTCGAGGACATTTTTCGGGACAAATTCCTTGTTGAGGGGACGGTGCATTGCTGCGCTAATGCACCCTACGGGCTGTGGGTATAGGGCATAAATCGTTCCTTAAACACCACTTAACTGTTGCTGGTAGAGGGTGAAATAGCGTCCCTGGAGCTCCATCAGCTCGGCGTGGGTGCCCAGCTCCACCGCCGAACCCTGATCCATAACCAAAATCTGGTCGGCCTGCTGAATGGTGTTGAGCCGGTGGGTGATGAAAAACACCGTGCGACCTGCGGCCCAGGCCTTGAGGTTCATTGAGACCTGGTGCTCGGTGTCGTAATCGAGGGCGCTGGTGGCTTCGTCGAGAATCAGCAGGCGCGGGTTTTGCAGAATGGTGCGAGCGATCGCAATTCTTTGCCGCTGCCCCCCCGAGAGGGTCGAGCCCCGCTCGCCGACGCGGGTGTTGTAGCCCAGGGGCAAATCCATAATGAAGTCGTGGCAGCAGGCGGTTTTGGCGGCCTCGATAATCACGCTGGGCTCGGCGTCGGGGTTGGTGAGCGAAATATTCTCCTGAATGGTGCCCTCAAACAGCAGGCTGTCCTGGGGCACGATGCCAATCTGCCGCCGCAGCGAGTGCAGTTCTACCTTGCTGATGTCGTAGTGGTCGATTAGAATGCGGCCCGACTCCAGCTCGTAGAGGCGCGGCAGCATCTTCATCAGGGTGCTCTTGCCCGAACCACTCTGGCCCACCACGCCAATAAAGATGCCCGCCGGAAACTCTAGACTCACGTTGGCCAGCTGCAGCGGCCCCGAGGGGGCAAAGCGAAAGGCCACATTCTCGAAGGTGACCTGCCCGGCAATCTCCGGCATGGGGATCTGGTTGGCCTCGTCGGCGTCGGTCTCCTGGGGGTGGTCGATGATGTCGGAGAGCCGCTCCAGCGACAGCGCCGTTTCCTGAAAGTTTTGCCACAGCTGGGCCAGGCGCAAAATCGGCGCGGTCACGTAGCCCGAAATAATCCGAAAGGCAATCAGCTGGCCCAGGGTGAGCTGCCCCTCCAGCACCAGCCAGGCTCCCACCCACAGCACCAGCAGCGCCGAGAGTTTGTTTAAAAAGTTGCTGGCCGAGTTGGCCGTAGTCGAGGTGAGCACCGTGTTAAACCCGGCGCTGACGTACTGGGCATAGCGCTCCTGCCACTTCCAGCGGGTGCGCAGCTCAATGTTCTGCGCCTTCACCGTTTGAATGCCCGACAGCGACTCCACCAGCAGCGACTGGGTAGAGGCATTGCGCTCGGCTTTAGTGCGCAGCTGCTTGCGCACAATCGGGGCCGCCAGCACCGTCACCAGCACAAACAGCGGAATTGTCGCCAGCGCCACCAGGGTCAGCAGCCAGCTGTAGATGAACATCACCACGATGTACACCACCGAAAACACCGCGTCGAGCACCACGGTGAGGGCGGTGCCGGTGAGAAACTGGCGAATGTTCTCCAGCTCGTTGATGCGGCTGGAGAGTTCACCCACGGGGCGTTTGTCGAAATAGCGCAGGGGCAGGCGAAACAGATGGTCGATAATCTCTGACCCCAGGGCCATGTCGATGCGGTTGGTGGTATCGACAAACAGGTAGGTGCGCAGACTGGTGAGCACGGCCTCGAAAACAGCCACAACTACCAGAAAAACGCCCAGCACCTGCAACGTGTCGATGCTGTTTTGCACAATCACGCGATCGATGATGATCTGCACCATCAGCGGGTTGGCCAGGCCAAACAGCTGCACAAAGAACGAGGCCACGAAGACCTCGATCAGCACCCATCGGTACTGCTTGATGGAGGGCCAGAACCACTGCAACCCAAACTTCTGCTGGGGGGTTTCGCGGGTGGGCTCCAGCAGCAGCACTTCCCCCCCTGTGCCATCGCCCGCATCCCAGGCTTCGGCAAAGCTCTCGGGGGTGCGGCGAATGATGCCCACCTCGGGATCGCCCAGAATATAGGCTTTCTCAGTGGTTTCGTAGATCACCGCAAAGCTCTCCTGCCACCGAATCAGGCAGGGGGTGTTGAGGCGACCAACGGCCCCGACGGGCACCCGCACCAGCTGGGTCTTAAGGCCCATCATTTCACTCACCGAGCCGCAGATCGGCAGGGAAAGCTGCCCCATGCGCTCGTGCTGGTTGGCCAGAATGCGGCGAATCACGTCGCGCCGAAAGGGCATAGAAAAGTGCTGGCTGAGCATGTCGAAGCAGGCCAGTGCCCCATCCACCTCGCCCCGACCTCGGGCAAAGGGGTAGCTACGACCAGGGGATTTCTCTGAGGTCGCAGCGTCTTGGCCGCGCGGGGCTAGATCGGCCTCGGTGGCGTAGGGAATATTGTTGACGTCCAGTACCTCCACGGGCACCGCTGCGGCCTCAGACTCTGGGGCTGGCTCGGGCAGGGCCTCGGCCAAGACAGCCGGAGTCATGCCCAGCACTCTTGCCCCCTGGGGGCTGAGCACCTCCACCGACCGATCGCGCGCCAGGGTTGAACCAACCGGAATATTGAGCACCGTGCCGCCGCTGAGAATCCAGGTGAGGGCAGCATCCAGCTGGATCAGGTCGTTGGGGCCGCTGGGCAAGGTGACAATAGTCGATTCGTCACAGACTTTTTGGGCCTTGGTCTTCAGATCGCCGAAGTCGAGGGCGTGGGCCTTGGCGTGCTCGGCCACCAGGTCAAAAGCCTCGATCGCATAGACGCGATCGCGTACAGCCGCCCCAAACTCTGGGTGCTGGCTGAGTAAATCCAAAAACATATAGGACGGTAGGGTGAGGGCCAGCACCTCACTGGAGGCAATCACCGTTTCGCAGGGCACGCCGCGAATCAGGCTGATCACCCCCAGCATTTCGCCGCGATCGAAGCGCTCCAGGGTCACGGGCTGCTGACTGCGCGGGTCGTAGCCCAGCAGGCGGACCTGTCCTTCGAGCAGCACGATGACCTGCTGGGTCAGCATCTCGCGCCGCAGCAGAGGCTGGCCCACCCGATACCTGAGCGGCTGGGCCGCTTGCAGCAGCTGTTGCAGCGCGGCGGCGGGCAGCCGATCAAAAGGTGGCAAGGTCTGAAAGGTCTGCTGAATAGAAAGCGACGTTTGGGTCATAGGGCAGGTTGGGGGAAAGCGCGGAAGCCGGGAGCGGGGCATGCCTCTCGATCGCCGTACATAGGCCGCAGCCAGGCACTCAATACCATGTCTAGCGGATACTCCCAGGGGGCGATCGGCAGATGCCGCAGACTGACACACAACGTAATTTGAGCCTGAAGCTCAAACTACTTGAATTATGCTAAGCCGTTAGATGCCGCTCAGAAGATAACCCCAGGTTAACGTCATCGGTTCTTTACCTGGATCTCTTTACCTAGATCCAAGGGGCCAAACCCTTCCCTGCCGCCGCTGTGCCACTTTTGCCCCCTGCCGCTTTCCCGATCTGTTCGATACAAAGCCCTGGTAGCGTCTAAACAACACAGATAACCTTCTGGAAAAGCCACCAATCGCTGCTATGCCTACGTCAACGCCTCAGTTCTCGCCATTTCGCTGGGTCCAGGCCGGTGCCCTGGGTTTGACCCTAAGCTTGGTCGCCGGGTGCGATAACTACCCCGCCACGGGCAACACCGTGACTACCGGCACCTACGAGGCCACCGCCACCGTCACCCAAACCTGGCAGGTGGAGTATGCCCGCAGCTTCGATCGCCGCCAGACGATCCATGCGGAAACCTTTGACTCGAACTCGCTGGTCAACCGCAACGGCCTGCGCCCCGAGGGAGCCGCCACCGGCCCCGACGACAACGGGCTCTTCTGGCCACCGCTGCCGCCTCGCCCCACCGCCGACGAGCTGGAGGCCCGCAAGCGCGAACCGATCGAGCAGCGCACCGACCCCACCCTGCTTAAGGATGTCAAATACGCCATTACCTTCGATTACGACGGCCAGCGGCGCACCCTGCCCACCACCCGCACCGTCTACCGGGAGGCATCCCAGGCCTATGCCGACCAGCAGGCCCTGGAAGTGACCTTTGGCCCCGGTGAGCAGAGTATTGGGGGGGCGCGGCGGATTGCTAGGTTTGATCGGTAGGGGGTGGGGGAGTGGGGGGAGTAGGGGGGATGGGGGAGGGGAGGAGATGGGGGTTAGAGGGTCGTTTAGGCCCAGAAGGGTGGGCTTGGCAGGTCTTCGATGGACTCGCTGAGGGGCCAGCGGTCGGGAAAGGTAACTTTGGCATAGCCTTCACGGACTTCGCTGGGGGCGATCGCGTAGGCCGGGGGCGTGGGATTCCTTCAGCGGCGCCTGTCTTCAGGATAGCCTCAGACTCCAGCGCCCCGGTAAATGCGGGCCGCCTGCTCGGGGCTGAGGCGATTGG
Organism: Nodosilinea nodulosa PCC 7104; assembly: GCF_000309385.1. GTDB lineage: Bacteria > Cyanobacteriota > Cyanobacteriia > Phormidesmidales > Phormidesmidaceae > Nodosilinea > Nodosilinea nodulosa. The sequence goes on along the minus strand of NZ_JH976537.1, from coordinate 4,496,169 downwards.
CCCCAGGCCAGTGGGGCTGTGCTGGTTCAGAAAAGGTGGGCAGCGCCACCGATGGGGCACCGGCCCCTGGCCGCACCGTAGGGTTGAGCGATCGCGACAGCCCGCCGAGCTTCAGCACCTTAGCCGCGCCTCGGTCAGGGTGAATTTTGCTGTGGGGAGGCAAAAAGGCGTTGCTCTCCTCGTCGTAGGCCAGGATCTGGGCGGTTTCAAGCTCGTAGATCCAGCCGTGGATGGACAGGGTACCGACGTGGAGGCGCGATCGCACCGAAGGGTAGGTTTGCAGGTTGTCGATCTGGGTCAGCACGTTCTGGGCCACCAGCATGTTCAGCTTTTCTTTTTTCTCCAGGTGGCCGTAGTTGTCTTCCACCAGCTTGCGGGTGCCCTCGGTGTGGTGCAGCCAGTGGTAGACCAGGGGCATTTTGTCTTCTAGATCGCCAATTTGCAGGAGCCCCTTCATCGCCCCGCACTGGCTGTGGCCGCAGACAATCACCTGCTCAATATCCAGCGCTTCCAGGGCGTACTCAATCGTGGCCCCTTCGCCGCCGTTGGTGGCCTCGTAGGGCGGAATAATATTGCCCGCATTGCGAATCACAAACAGGTCGCCGATCTCAGACTGGGTGATGATGGTGGGGTCAACCCGCGAGTCGGAGCAGCCGATGAAAAGCACGCGAGGAGTCTGCCCCTTGGCCAGCTGCTTAAGGAGCTCCTGGCGATCGGGAATGTAGTTTTCCTGAAACTCACGCAGACCTTGCAGCAGCTTTTCCATAGGACAAACTCAAAACCAGGGCAAAAGTAAGACAAGCCAGGCCCAGATCAGCACCTGCGCCCACACCTATTGTTATCCCATATCTAAGGCCTCAGCACTGCAAAGATTTACTTATCACAGCAATCACCCCTGCTTCTAACGGACTGAGGTACCTCCCTAAGTACTCTGAGGCAGAAGTTTAGGGACTATTTCTGCAAGCTAGGGAGCAGGGGAGCTAGGGAGCCAAGCGTGCCCAAACGGTGGATATATTTCAGCCTTCGAGTACTAGCCACACTCTGGGAGCATTCTGGAAACGAAAATGCCCGAGGATTTTTGATCCATCTCACGGGTCCAGGCCCTGCGCCTCTATGCGAGGGGCCTGCCTGCTCGGCCACGACCCTGGCCATTCGCCTTCAACCAGCATTAAAGCTCACGGTTCGCTCATTTTTAAATGAGGTCAGCCAATTGGGATAGGTTAGGGCTATGGATACCCCCCTAACCGTTATCACCGAACGGGTTGACGATATTCCCCTGTTGCTGGCCCAACTGCAGCGGATGGACGTGCAACCCCTGCTCGACGACTACTTTCCGACCCATGGGAACTGGCAGGGGCTCAGCTTAGGCCATGTGGTGATAGTTTGGCTGAGCCACATTTTGTCCCAAGCGGATCACCGGTTAAACCCCGTGCAGGCCTGGGTAGAGCGACATCAGGAAACCTTGCAACAGGGCTTGCAGCAACCGGTTCGCGCCCTTGACCTGAGTGACGACCGCCTAGAAAGCGTGTTGCGATATCTCAGTGATGATGCCCAATGGGCGTTGTTTGAACCGGCGTTGAATCAGCGTCAGATTCAGGTGTATGACCTGCACCCCAAACGGCTGCGTCTGGATAGTACCAGCGTCAGCGGGGATTGGACGGTCAATGAGTCAGGGCTGTTCCAATATGGCCATAGCAAAGACCATCGCCCCGACCTGCCCCAACTGAAGCTGATGCTGGCGACGCTAGATCCGCTGGGGCTACCGATAGCGACCGAGATTGTCTCCGGGCAGCGCGCCGACGACCCGCTCTACATTCCGGCCATCGGGCAGGTGCGTCAGACCCTCAGTCAGTCTGGGTTGCTCTACGTGGGTGACAGCAAGATGGCCAGTCTAGCGACCCGTTGCTTTCTCCAGGCCACAGGCGATTACTATCTCTGTCCGCTCGGTGGGACTCAACTCAAGGCGGAGGCGATGCAGGCCTACCTAGACCCAGTGGAGCAAGGGGCCGTTGAGTTGCAGGAGATTCACTACGACTATGCCGACGGTCACACCGCGCTGATTGCCCGAGGCTATGAGCAGACCCAGACCCGCACAGGAGAATGGGACGGACACACCTGGACGTGGTCAGAGCGGCAATTGGTCGTGTACTCCTTGGCTTATGCTCAATCCGCCCAGCAGGCCTTCCAAGCTCGACTTGAGCACGCCCAGACGGCCCTAGCGGCGCTCAACCAATCGGGGCGCGGCCAGAAAGCCTTTCCCGATGAGGTCGCCTTAGCGCAAGCCGCCGAGACGATTCTCACCCGCTACCGGGTCAAGGCCTACGTTCAACTCACCTACTCACAACAGGTGGAGCAACACGCTGTGCGTCGCTACCGGGACCGCCCGGCTCGGATGGTGGAGCACCGTCGATTCCAGGTGAATGGCACCCTAGAAACTGAGGCCATCAACCAGCAGATGCAAACCTTGGGCTGGCGGGTCTATGTCACCAATCATCCCGCAGTGGCATTATCGCTGCCTCAAGCCGTGACGGTCTACCGCCAAGAATATCTGGTGGAGCACAGCTTTAGCCGACTCAAAGGGCATCCCCTCTCCCTCTCCCCGATGTACTTACAGCGTGAAGACCATATCAAGGGATTAATTCGCTTACTCTCGATGGGGTTGCGGCTGTTAACGCTGGTGGAGTTTCAGATGCGTCAAGCCTTAGCTGGTCACCAAGAAACCCTCTCAGGGCTATATATCGGTAATCCCAAGCGGGCGACGGCACGTCCGACAGCCGAATTACTGTTGGCCAGTTTTCGCGACATTACTCTAGTCATGGTGAATGCACGAGGGCAGACCTATGCCCATCTGACGGAGCTGACGCCTTTACAGCAGCAGATCTTAAAGGCTCTCAACTTCCCGGTAAGTATTTACACCCTGCTGGGGCCCGTATCTGACGAACCACCTTAGAAATGAGCGAACCGGGAGTTAAAGTTCGGCAGATTTAAAATTCAGCGCAATAATGGGCGTGACTTCTATTGCTGCGGCTATGCGTAACCCCTTTTGGCGGCTTAAGTCCTTGCCCTGGGTGATTTTGCTTCAGGTAGCGCTGGCGGCGGTGGCGATCGCCACCGCCGCCGACCTGCTGCTGACCCAGGGGTTATCCCTACTGCTGTCCAACGCGGGCAGCGGCCTGCTGCCGCTGTTGCAGCTGCTGTTTATGGTGTTGCCCGTTATCGCTGGCTTTGTCGTCGGGGCGCTGGCTCTAACTCTCCTGGAGCGGTGGTTTACCAGTCGCGTTTACATCGATACGGGCGTACTGTGGGCGCTGGTGCCCTGCGTCACCCTGGTAATTTTTGTAAAAGGATTTTTGCCCATTCCGGCGGCCCTGGTTACCATGTCTTACCCCCTAGTCGTCGGCGTGCTGCTGGGCGTTTTTGTCGTGGGCAAACGCCACTGGCGGCGCTGGTAGCCCCAGAATTAACCGGGGCAAGCTGAACCAACCGTGTAAGTAGTGTCATTGAGACATAGAACCGTTGATGAAAGCCATCCTGAAAAGTCTGCTAGTCGGTAGCCTGCTGACCCTGGGGCTGCCCGCCCTGGCCGAAAACCCTCGCCTAGACATCGATTACGACAGCGAAGCGTTCACAAATCGCGCGATCGAGCAGGGGCCTATTCGCGTCGTAGCCAGCTACACCCCCATCGACTACGCCGCCGAGGAAAGCGGCGACAACCTGACGCTGCAACTGTTCTACAACGACGAGCTGAAGCTGACAGCCACCGACACCGCCGCCAGCTTTGGGGGCATCGAGCTGATAGATCTCGACAGTGACGGCACTTCAGAGGTGGTCGTTCAAACCTTTACGGGGGGCGCCCACTGCTGCCTGGCTTACACCACCTACGCCTGGCAAAACCAGCAGTTTAACCCCATCTACTTTAGCTACCTCGACGGCGGCGGCGGCGATTTTAAAGACCTCAATGGCGATGGGCTGATGGAATTTGTCAGCCTCGACAATGCCTTTTTTTACAGCTTTAGCTCCTACGCCGGGTCCTATCCGCCCAGCGTCATTCTGACCTACAGCAACGGCGGGTACCGCGACACCACCGCCCAGTTCACCAACTACCTACAGGATATTGCCTCCGGCATGCGCTTCACGATCGAAGACCCGGATTTTGCCGAGCAGGGCGACAAAAACGGTGTGCTGGCGGGCTATGTGGCCCAGCAAATTCGTCTAGGGCAGTATCAAGAGGGCTGGCAGTACATGCTGGCTCACTACGATCGTCACGACGACTGGGGGCTCGAAAGCTATACCAACGAGGGTGAAGTAGCTGAGACCTACCCCGACTTTCCCACCGCCCTGTACGCCTTCCTGACGGAACTGGGCTACCTGGACGTTCACGGTAAGCCCCAGCCCCAGGTCGATCGCTCGCCGGTTATTGCTGAGCGAGAGAACCTGTAATCGGCCCGCAGATGTCAGCAAAAAGGGTAGACCGCTGGGGCCTACCCTATCAAGGCTTAAAATTCGCTAGCGATATTTAGAAGCCGGTGCGGCGATAGTTGCCGCCGTTGCCGCCTGCGCCTGCGCTGCTGCGGGAATCGTCGCGGGGGCGGGCTTTGTTAACCCGCATTTCGCGACCCATCCACTCGGCCCCATCGAGGGATTCGATGATGGTGTCTTCCTGAGTTTCAGCGGCCATATCGACAAAGGCAAAGCCCCGTGGGCGGCCAGTCTCGCGATCGGTGGGCAGGCTGACCCGCTTCACGTCGCCGTATTCTGCAAACACCCGTTCTAGGTCGTCGCGGGTGACATCGTAGGACAGGTTACCAACATAGAGTGACATAGTTTTGTCTCCTTACTGTACAAGTGCAGTGAGTAAACGGAGACAAAGCTGTATCGGAAATCAAACAAATTGATGGAATGAAACAAGCGAAATCTACCGAAAACTAACCTTGCCTATCTTAACACCGCGATTTGCCAGTGGGGCTAGTTTTCGGCGATCGCTGGCGGGATCTAGGTGTCGTACATCAGGCCTTCGGGAGCATCGGGATTCTCCTCTAGGTATTTATCAAAGCCGGTTTGCTTGGGTTTTTGGTGCTGATGCGAGACCTCAGCCCGCATTTCTTCAACTACATCCCAGGCGGCAGCGGCCTCAGAGGAGGTTTCACCCTTCTCGGCACTGATCTGGTGGGCGTAGTCGATCGCTTTTTGCAGCTCGTCTTGAAAGTCTTTGCTGTCAACGCTCATAGTGGTTCTCCTCGTAGTCAATCAATCTTCGAGATGAATAGACCTATCTTATCCGGCCTCAATGCTCAAACACGCCCTGGTACTGAAGCAAATCTAGAGCCACGAAGGTGGGCAGGCAGCTAAAGCAGTCTAGCGCCAGTTCCCACCGGCCCTCGCGCTTGAGCATTGCAGTGAGGGTTTGCTGAATGCTGTGCAGGTAGCGGACGTCGTTGGCGGCGTAGCGCAGCTGCTCTTCGGACAGGTGCATGGCATTGCCCCAGTCGGAACTTTGGGCAGTTTTGTCGAGTTCAATGCCCTCTAGCTCTTTAACCAGTTCCTTGAGGCCGTGGCGAGGGCTGTAGGTGCGGCTCAGCTTGCTGGCAATTTTGCTGCAAAACACGGGGGCCACCGTGATGCCCAGGTTGTGCTTTAGCGTGGCCAGGTCAAAGCGGGCAAAGTGAAACAGCTTGAGAATGCCCGGTGCTTCGAGTAGTTCTTTGAGCAGGGGCGCTTCCCGCTGGCCCAGCTCGATACGCACCACCGCCACATATCCGTCGGCGTCGGCCAGCTGCACCAGGCAGAGGCGATCGCGCCAGGGCAGCAATCCCATGGTCTCGGTATCGCAGGCGATCGCGCTGGCCTGTTGGTAGCGGCTCAGCAGCTCGGGGGTAAGGTCGCGATCGCAGATTTCAAAACCGTCGGCCATAGGGGTTCCTAATTGTTGTCAGGGGGGTCGGGCTGCCAGGGCAACCAGTTATCGTCAAGGGCTTGCTCAAGCGTGAACCAAGGATCCTCAGGTACTTGCTGAGGGTCTAATTTGCTGGACTTGAGAAACAGCTCTCGACCCTTAATATATTCGGCAGCGTAACGATTTCTGAGATGGTTGCGCAGACTAGGGCTATCGTCTAGGATGGCCTGAATCTCTTGGCGAAAGTTAACGATTTCTCTATCCCAGCCAGAGAAGCAGCGATCGCGCTCCGTCTCCCAGTAGCGGAGCTTTAGCAGGTGCTCACAGAGTCGTTTTAGATAGCTGTTGAGCGATCGCTTATCACTTCTACCCAAGCTCTCAATTTCCTCAATCAGGTTTTCCAAATCAAGGGCGCTAAAGTCTTGGGATTGCAGCTGAGCGACAGTATTTTCCAACCAGAGTTGATAATCCTGGTCGTACAGTGACTTTGGCTTGACATCGATTTCCGCGCTCATCTGCAATCCCTACCCCAGCTTTGGACAATTCAATCGGTAGAAAGAACTACTCCAGCCCGCCCAGCGCTTTAGCAACGGTATTCACATCCTTATCGCCCCGGCCTGATGAGTTGATCACAATGCGGGGGTTGCCGGAGAGCTGAGGGCAAAGCGTTTCCAGGTAGGCGAAAGCGTGGGCGGTTTCCAGGGCGGGGATAATCCCCTCCAGGCGCGACACCCGCTGGAAGGCATCCAGCGCCTCCTGGTCGGTGACGCTGTAGTACTCGGCCCGGCCCGCATCCTTCAAAAAGCTGTGCTCGGGGCCAACGCCGGGGTAGTCGAGACCAGCGCTGATGGAATGGGCCTCGATCACCTGGCCTTCGCTATCTTGCAGCAGATAGCTCATCGCGCCGTGGAGCACGCCCACTCGGCCCTCGGTGAGGGTGGCGGCGTGCTTGCCGCTAGCCACGCCGCTGCCCGCCGCCTCAATGCCAATCATGCGCACCGTGGGTTCATTCACAAACTCGTGGAACAGGCCCATGGCGTTGGAGCCGCCGCCGACGCAGGCCATCAAAATATCGGGCAGCCCGCCAAACTTCTCGGCGCACTGGGCGCGAGTTTCTTCGCCGATAATGGCGTGGAAGTCGCGCACCATCATCGGGTAGGGGTGCGGCCCGGCCACCGAGCCGAGGATGTAGTGGGTGGTTTCCACATTCGTGACCCAGTCGCGAATCGCCTCGGAGGTGGCATCTTTGAGGGTGCCCGTGCCCGCCGTCACGCCGCGCACCTCGGCCCCCATCAGCCGCATGCGAAACACGTTCAGCGACTGGCGCTCCATGTCTTGAACGCCCATGTAGATGATGCACTGGAGGCCAAAGCGGGCGCACACCGTCGCGGTGGCTACCCCGTGCTGACCGGCTCCGGTTTCGGCAATAATGCGCTGCTTGCCCATGCGTTTGGCGAGCAGCACCTGCCCCAGGGCGTTGTTAATTTTGTGCGCGCCCGTGTGGTTGAGGTCTTCGCGCTTGAGATAGATGTCGGGGCCGTTGCCGTCGGGGCGGCGGTAGTGGGCGGTGAGCCGCTCGGCAAAATACAGGGGCGTAGCGCGACCAACGTAATCTTTCAGCAGCCCGTTTAGCTCGGCCTTGAAATCGGCCTCGTCGCGGTACTGGTAAAACGCCTGCTCCAGCTCAAAGAGCGCGGGCATGAGCGTTTCGGGCACGTACTTGCCGCCAAACTGGCCAAAGCGGCCCAGGGCATCGGGGCGAGCATCGGTGATGGCGGGACGAGGCGACAGCGGCGTTTGGGTCACAGGCTTGGCGGGGGTGAAGGGCAAGAGTAGCCCCCATTATAGGGAATGCCCTGACCCTGGCGCTAGGCGGTGCGCCGCAGGGTCGCCGGGGCCTGCCGCCGCTGGAGGGAATGGATGTGGTGAAATAGCTCCCAGCAGTATTGCTCTGGCAGACCGCAGGTGGCGGCACCGCGCATGACCACGCTGGAGTACCACTCATTGGGGGCAATTTCTGCGTGGGTTTTGCTAATCACGGAATAGGTGCGCGTTTCGCCGTAGGCTCGTCCGTTGCAGTTGACCGTCACCATTTCGTGGCAGTAGCCTTCTTCGCGCAGGTCTAGAGCCGGACTGAGCCGCCAGGGCAAGCGGTAGAGCACCCCCTGCACGGTAGAGCCAGGGTTGAGCACCACATCGAGTACGCCACAGTCGCGCAGCCGCGATCGCCGAAAAAACCCCAGCCGATAGCCCTCTAGCGTCGCCGGGCCAATTACGTAGGCGTGGGTACTCTCACCCAGCGATCGCTTCAAATCGACCGGACACATGCAGGAGCCGTAGGCAAAGTAGTAGAAGTAGTCTTCAGAGGTGGCGGCGGGTGTATTGAGCAGGATGGGGCTGTCCATGGGCGATCGTTGAGAGCGAGGGTTGAGAGCGATTGGGGCTAGGGGATGGCCCACCCCGGCCCCTCCCAGGAGGGGCTTTAGCTAAAACAGCGGCCTTGAGCGCAGTTGTCTGGCCATACAAAATCGACTACATAATCTAATGTACGGTTTTCCGGTCGAGATACCGAGGATTGCCGCTGTTACTTTTGTTTATATCACTCTATTTCTGTGGGGGAAAGGCTTCTGGATAAAGCCTTGACAAGTCTTTAAAGTGCCTGATGCAGCTTTGGCAAAAGCTTACTCTGACTGCCGCAGATCATCCTTTGAGGGATGCAGGCCGCTCAGGCTCCACTGCTGTCTACAGGTTTGAATAAATGTATCGGGACGGCGATTGTCATTGAGATCAAGGCGATCGCAAGTGGCCCGCCCCGTGGATGGCACCCCAATCAAACGGATTCCATCGACTGGCCAGATGAAGTGATCTGCCCAGCGCTGCTGCCGGAGGTTAACCAAAGCAGTCTCTGCCCCGGTTTCAGGCCCGGTTTCAGGATCGATGCCTATGGTGAAGTTGCAGCGCCTTAGGAAGGCTCATGGGCCTGGGCAGCCATGACGGCGTTGGGTACCGGCTTTAGCTTCTACAAATTGGGTACCGACCAAGTTTGCCTCGCTAAAGTTGGTGCCGCGTATGTCAGTGCGGCTGAGGTCGGCACCGCTGAGGTCAATGCCCTTTAAGCCCATGCCACGCAACGATTCGCCGCTGATGTCTACATTGGCAAAGTTGCGCTCTCCGGTACGGTAGCGACGCTGTAGTTCTTTGGCGGTGAGGCGTTGCATGGGGGCGGGGCGATTAGAGCTTGGTTTTGTGATCCCCCCTGCCCCCCTTAAAAAGGGGGGTACGTGATCGGCCTTTTACTGCAAGAAGCTGGGGGGATCGAAACAGCTTTGCGATACGTCTCACGCTTATGGAAAGCGCTACGTTACCTAACCCTACAAGCGCTCAGCGAGAATTTCGCCAAAGCCTTACCGAAATTCTAGATTTAGAAACCGGGTTTCTGGGATACAAGGCACAATCCTTCGCCTACTCGTAGAAGAAACCCGGTTTCTGCGGCTGGGGAATGCGCGATGGGTGAGTTTTGGTGCAATGCGGTGCGGTAAGTGGGTTTTAGGTAGCGAAGGTGATTAGCCGCGTTGGCAAAGCCTCGCCTAGGGCGATCGCACCCTACGATCGCCTCTGCCGACTTTGCGATCGCTGGCTTCTCTAATGCGTTAGCGAAGCTATCCGAAGGAATCGCCTGCAACACGATTGCGTTGCAGGGCAATGCGATCGCGCTGCGCTGCAACGCCATTGCAGCGGCGTGATCATCGATATCACGACCGTGTTTTGTCAATGCGATCGACTGCAATGCCAATGCGTCGGCTGGATCTTCGATGTCATCAATCTACAACGCTGTTGCCATAGAGATGTCTGGCTACATTGAGTAAGGCCCAAACATGCCGTTGGCGGGGTTGTCGGCGTCGTCGCTACAGCAAAAGGAGCTGAAGTGCTGCAAAACCTCGGCCTTAGTGAGATAGCCATCCTGATCGGCATCCAGCGGTGGGAACACGAGGGGCGCGTAGACCGGGGACTCGTTAAAGGCGGCCAGCAGTTGCCCCCATTCTTTCTGATTCACTTTGCCGTCTTCATCCTGGTCAAAGACATCGAAGACTAGCTCCATCAGGCCGAAAATGTCCTCCGAGCGAGGCTCCGTGTCGGATAACCCCTCATCGTAGTAGGCCAGCCATTCTGCCAGGGAAACCTGCTTATTTTTGGCGGTGTCGGCTTTTTTCTCTAGCCCCTGCCACTTGCGCATGAGCTTGTCTTGCAGCACCAGGCAGCGGGGCGATCGCAGCGACCAGTTGCGCAGGGTAGAGAGCTTGTCGAACATCAGCTCAAAGTCTTTTTTGACCAATACCCCGGTGTAGTCAGAGTCGTACATGCTAAAGAGCTTGGTCAATTTGCGCTGTTGCAAGTCAGTTAACATGGCCTGTACGTCCCTTTGCCCCGGCAGTTGTCATGACAGTCACTAGCCTATAGTACTTTCGAGTTGCCTGCTGCTGTGTGCCTATACAGGTTCATCAATCAGCTGCCCCGTCAACAGGATGGATGGATTGGCGAGGTAGATCCCAGGGTTCTTCTAGGCTTGAGCAGGGTTTGTTGGTCAGGGTAGAATCCTGGGATCTGGTTGCCTACAAATACCCTGCCGCCTGCATGGCGAACAGGCGGGCGTAGCGGCCATCCTGCTGTAGCAGCTCTGCGTGGGTGCCCTGCTCGATCAGCCTGCCGTTGGCCAGCACAATGATGTTGTCGGCCCGCCGCACCGTCGAAAAACGGTGGGAAATCAGAATCGCCATCTGATCCTGGGTGGCTTCGCGAAACTGCTCAAACAGGCGGGTTTCGGCCTCGGCATCCATAGCCGAGGTGGGCTCGTCGAGCACCAGAATGTCGGCCTCGGTGCGCATAAAGGCGCGGGAGAGGGCGATCTTTTGCCACTGGCCGCCGGAGAGTTCCTGGCCACCAAAAAACCACTTGCCCAGCTGGGTGTCGTAGCCCTGGGGCAGCGACTCAATAAACTCGGTGGCGGTGCCCTTGGCAGCGGCGTCCTGCCAGCGGTGGGCATCCTCAAAGTCGGCGACATCGCCGACGCCGATGTTTTCGCCCACCTTAAACTGGTAGCGCACAAAGTCTTGAAAGATCACGCCGATGCGCCGCTGAAGAACTTCGCTGTCCCACTCCTGCAGGTCGCGGCCATCCAGCAAAATTCGGCCTTGAGACGGCGTATAGAGCCGGGTCAGCAGCTTGATCAGCGTCGTTTTACCGGAGCCGTTTTCCCCCACGATCGCCATTTTTTCGCCCGGCTTGAGGTGAAGGGAAACGCCTTCTAGCGCCAGGCGATCGCTGCCCGGATAGGTAAACGACACGTCCTCAAAGCGCAGCCCATCCGCTGGATCGAGTCCCGCTACAGCCGTGCCTGTATCCGCTGGCACCGGCTGCTCCAGAAATTCGTAGAGGTTGGAGAGGTACAGCCCGTCTTCGTACATGCCGCCGATCGCCGTCAGGGAGCTGGCAAAGGTGGTCTGCCCCTGGCGAAACACCGTCAGGTACATGGTCAGCTCACCGAGGGAAATGCGGCCCGCGATCGCCTCCAGCACAATCCAGCAGTAGGCCAGGTAAAACGAGGCCGTGCTCAGCAGCCCCAGCCCGTAGCTCCAGCCGCTGCGGCGCACCGTCAGGCTGCGATCTTCGGCGTACAGCTTGTGAAAAATATCCTGGTAGCGCTGCATCAGCAATGGCCCCAGGCCAAACAGCTTCACCTCCTTGGCAAAGTCCTCCCGCGCCAGCAGCGCCTCCAGGTAGACCTGCTGCCGGGTTTCGGGCGATCGCCACTTAAACAGCCGAAAGGCCTCCCCGGCAAACTGGGTCTCGGCAATGAAGGCGGGCAGGGTGGCGATCGCCAGCAGCGCCACCGCCCAGCCCGAAAATTGCAGCAGCAGCCCGCCAAAGGTGACCAGCGACAGCCCGTCCTGCACCACCCCAAAGGTGCGGTTCACCATGCTCAGGGGCCGTTGGGAGGCCTCTCGCCGGGCCTGGGTCATTTTGTCGTAGAACTCAGAATCTTCAAAGTAGGTGAGCGGCAGAGTCTGGGCCTTCTCTAAAATCATCATGTTGACCCGCTGGCCCAGCAGCACCCGCAGCAGCGACTGGCATAGCGTCAGCCCCTGGCGCGTGCCCGCCAGCATCGCCACCAGCACCGCCTCCAGGGCCAGGTACATCAGCGCCGCCTGCCGATCTACCGCCTGCCCCGACTGGGCCGCCTGCACCACCGCATCGACAATTAGCTTGCCCACGTAGGCGATCGCCGCCGGCAGCAGCCCCGCCACCAGGGTAAGTGCCCCCAGCACCACCGTCAGCCGCCAGTCGGCCTGCCACACCAGCTGAATGGCGCGCTGCCCGTAGCGATACATGCCCAGCGACTGACCCAAATTGCGCCACGGCTGTTTCTTTTTTGGCGCCGAAACCCGCTTTACCCTGTATTCACTCATTTTCCTACAATAGCGTTTCGGCCCTTGGGAGGTGGAGATGAATGGGGTGCAGGGAACCCGTCTGCCCCCGCCAGGGACAGGCGCCAAAGCAAAGTATTTCTTCGGGTAGAGAGACAGAATTGGCCGGAGAGCCTAAACCTGAGAAGAGCTAATTTAATCACTCTCAACCTCGAAACACCCCCCGCAGCCAGGTCCTCAGGTCCTGGCTCTCGCTATATAAAGGGCAATCCTATGGCGCTGTTCCTGGCAGAACCGATCGCAGAAACCTTAAGCGAACCAATCACGACCTTTGTGCTGCTGCTGGCGATCGTGCTGATCACGCCGCCGCTGTTTGAGCGGTTCAGGCTGCCCGGCCTAGTGGGGCTAATCATGGCTGGCGTGGTGTTTGGCGGCAGCGGCTTGGGATGGCTCAGCGCCGACTCTGACATCATGCGGCTGTTTTCAGAGATCGGCAAAATCTACCTCATGTTTGTGGCGGGCCTGGAAATTGACCTGGCCCTGTTTCAAAAAACCCGCGATCGCTCCCTGGGCTTCGGGGCGATGACCTTTACCATCCCCATGGTGGGGGGCATTGCGATCGGGCTGCTGTTTGGGTTTGGCTGGCTGGCGGCGGTTTTAATGGGCTCGCTGCTGGCTTCCCACACGCTGCTGGCCTACCCAATTGTGCAGCGGCTGGGCATTGTGGGCAACGAAGCGGTCACGGTCACCGTGGGAGCCACTATCTTTACCGACATTGGCTCGCTGCTGGTGCTGGCCATCTGCCTGGGCGTTAACCAGGGAGACTTTTCGCCCCTGAAGTTAGGGACGCTGCTGGGATCGCTGATTTTATACACCATTGCAGTCTTGATCGGCCTCAAAAAGCTCAGCCAGCTTTTCTTTCGCAGAACCGGCAAAGACGAGGGCAATCAGTTTCTCTTTGTCATGCTCTCGGTGTTCCTCTGCGCCCTGGTGGCCCAGCTAATTGGGGTAGAAAACATCATTGGGGCTTTTCTGGCCGGGCTGGCCATCAACAGCGTGATTGGCGACGGCCCCGTAAAGGAAAAAACGGAGTTTTTGGGCAGCGTTTTGTTTATTCCCATGTTTTTTGTGGCCATGGGGCTGCTGCTCGACCTGGGGGCATTTGGCGATCTGCTGCAATCGATTCAGCTGCCGCTGATCATCGTCGGTGTCCTGCTGCTGGCCAAGGGGTTGGCCGCCCTGGGCGCGCGGCTGCTTTACCGATACAGCTGGGCCGAAACCTGGACCATGTGGTCGTTGTCAATTCCGCAGGTGGCGGCCACGCTAGCGGCGGCCCTGGTGGGCTACGAGGCCGAAATCATTAACTCACAGGTGTTCAACAGCATTATTTTGCTGATGCTGGTCACCGCCGTTTTAGGTCCGCTAGTCACCACCAGAGCAGGCCAGCAGTTGGTTAACGACGACGCCCCCCTCACCGAAACCGAGGTGCTCGACTGGCTGCCCCCGCCCACCGATATGCCTGAATCGTTTACGGTGGTGGTGCCGGTCTACAACCCCAACACCGAGCAGTGGCTGATTGAGCTGGCGGCGGCGATCGCCCGGTACGAAAACGGGCGGGTCATCCCCCTGGCGGTCGCCCTGGCCCAGCCCCAGATGGACTCGCCCCAGCTGGCCCGAGCGGTGGCCCACAGCCGCCAGCGCCTGGAAGCCGCCGAAGCCATCAGCGCCAACCTAGAAGCTACGATCGCCCCCCGCTTGAGAATTGAGTACAACGTGGCCCAGGCCATTTCTCACCTCAGCCGCGAAGAAAACGCCAACCTGATTCTGCTCGGCATGGGAGCGCGATCGCGCCTGGGGGCGAGGCTGTTCAGCAACATCCAGGACAACATTTTATGGTCGGCCCACTGTCCGGTTGTCGTCGCTCGCCTGCTGGAGTCCCCCGTCAACTGCAAAACCATTTTGCTGCCCATCGAGACGCTATCGCCTGCCGTTCTGCGCACCCTGCGGTTTGCCCAAGTGCTGGCCAGCCAAAACCAGGCCAAAATCACCCTGCTCCACGTGCACAGCCCCCGAGCCTCAGAACTCCAGCGCAGCCGGTTGGCCAAACAGCTTGACCTGTTGGTCAAGCGTCTGCCGCCAGCGGAGGGTGAGATTGATGTTCGTCTGCTGGCGGGCGATAACGTGGTGGCCACTATTGTCAAAACAGCGGCGCAGTACGACCTGGTCATGCTGCGCTTGCAGCGTCGTCGGGTGGGCAATGGGCTAACCGTGGGTGCCAGCACCACTCCCCTGGTCGACCAGCTGAAAGGCTCAGTTATTTTGGTTGGAGAACCCCACCCCCAACGCAGCGATCGCCCCGTGCGCGCTGCCTTGAAGGTCCGATCCTGACATCGCCGTGAAGCGATCGGTAGAGCCAAGCGCCCTCCGCAGATGAGCGGCTGGGCGGCGGCGTGAGCCAACTAAACATGGCGCAGCGGCCTAGGAAACTTGCTCCTGTACCGGCGGCCTGGGGGCGCAAACCGATACCGTACCGTCGGCCAGGGCCTGAGCACTCGCCTGGCCTACCCCCGTCGGCTGTACCCCAGTGAGAAATTCGGGGTGGGTTAGCTCCCGCACCTTCAGCACAATTAGGTACTCATAAAAGGCTTGCAGCGTGCACCAGGCCAGCCCCGCTCGCCCGTCGAGCCAGCCGCCCAAAATAAACACCATGTAAAACCACCGCGCCAGGGGCCGCATCGGCAGCCGCAGCGACAAATCCTTGAGCGCTCGCCGCCGCTCCACCTCCGATCGGCCCCACAGCAGCGATCGCCAGTCGACCTTCCCTCGCTGCAGCTGCCGCAGCGTCTCGGCAGCCTCATCGGTTGAGTAGCGGTTGTGCTTTTCAATCCACCGGCTCAGTCCCTTGCTACAGGTGTAGTGGGGGTAGGTTTCCCGCAAAAATCCCGTCGGTCCATCCACCACCTCGCGCTCGGTGTGGCCATAGTCGTCAAACCACACCTTGCCCCGCCGCAGCAGCCTCAGCTGGTAGCGCGGAAACTGGGTGCTGCGGCGAATCCAGCTGCCCATAAACATCACCCGCTCAGCCACGTAGTAGCCCACCCGATCGCCGCTGGCAATCACCTCCAGGCATTCGGCAAATAGCGCCGGCGTCATCCGCTCGTCGGCCTCTAGAATGTAGGCCCAGTCGTGGCGGTAGGGCACATGCTCCAGCATCCAGGTGCGCTGCTGGCCGTGGCTGGCAAAGGGATGCTCGACAAAGCGAATCGGGTACTGGGTGGCAATGGCTTGGGTGCGATCGCCGCTGCACGAGTCCACCACAATCACATCGTCCGATAGCAGGGCCGACTCAATACAGGCGGCAATATCCCGCTCTTCATTGTGGGTGAGGATAAAGATAGAAAACATAGGTGCAGCGCATCCCAACGGTAGACAGGAACTCATCCTTGGTTTAGAGAACCCATTTTGGTCTCCAAACTGAAATCTACTCAGCAACTTCGCCACCGGCCAGCCTGCTTAGGCATCTTTACCGCTCCATCATGGCTGCGAAAACATGCTGCCCTCTGGTGAGCAGCGCGCTAAAAATCACCGTGCTCAATCGGCACAACCTCTGTTCCAGCCCGAAACACTCTGCAAAAACAGCCCCCGCCAATAGGCAGAGGCTATGGAGTGCTGCCTATTGGCGCAGACAGCCCAGCGATCAAAAGCTGGAGCAATTCAGCTAAACCCTCAGTCTTCAGGAAGAGCCGAATCTCCGCTAGCCAACGTAAACCGAAGCTTGGCCGTGCAGCCTAAGTTGGCAAGATAGAGCAACAGGGCATAGATAAGTATTACAATACCCATCATTTCGAAAGTTTCTTCAAAAATTATGTTTACACCAATGGCATAGCCATTGTAAGCCAGGTAAGACTCCAGCATTTCCATCCCCAGAGCGCCACCGAAATAGACTATCCCAGACAGCACAAAGAGCAATGAATATTGAAGCGGCAGCCGTCTGAGGAACGGCACGTACAGACCACCTACCACCAAAACAATAGGAATGTAAAGCGTATACCAAACGTAGTAGAAGATGCCTTCACCCTGCCCCGTAAAAGACTCTAAGATTTGCCCAACCAAGCCTTCATGAATCATTGCAGCTTCATCAAAGCCCATCAGCATCAAACCCAGCGCCATCCCCCACCAGTAATAGCGCTGGCGACCTCTCCGAATCGTTCTACTTTGAGCGATAAAGGCACACAATAACCCGGCAAAGAGTAGATTCAACGTAGAAACAAACGTAGGAAAGTTAGATTCAGCGCCCATGTTAAAGAAATTATAAATTCCTGCATAAGCAATCGACCCAGGGGCGAACAAGGGCTCAATTAAGTTCGCAACAATGTGCCCAACAACGACAAGGGCGACTATCTTGGTCAAAAACAAAGATATGCGTCGAGGATTCATGACTACTTCAAACTCGTCTTGAATCAAATGCCTAGCAAGCATTTTTTCACTAACCCCGCCAGTTCTTCCTGGAATAACATTTTTTCTGGCATTAAAAAAATGTGCTAAGGCACCTTGTCCATTTCGCATAAAGAACATTTGCACTCACCAAATAAAATACTGTCTCGACGTTTTGCGCTTTAGCTGCCTCCACAGGGCGCTATATAGACAGACCTCTAAGGCATGCCCCTCTCTGCCTGGCCATAGCCTTGAAATTTGGGCTACCCCTTCCAAAGCTGTGGTTACATCACCTTTTCTTAAATCTGCCTTAATCTATGTCTTAACGCAATCTAGCCTTGACGGTTGCAGAACAAAGGGTATAGCGCTTTTCTTTACCTGAGCTTTATTTTTTCTTAATCTAAAAGAAAATGAGCGTCCGCGCAGCAACCTGAAGGTTATTTGAGACGACGCAGAGAGATAGAGGCAATTCAAGAATTATTTCTACGGGAAGATTTGAAGACGGCGGGCAATCCATTGGCTGGCTCTAACCGTTAGGTCAATCCAGGCAAACATAGGCTATTTCTCAGCTACAAAAGCGTGGCTCAACTAGGCAACAGAAAAGATTTTCAGCCATCACAGGTGATGTCTACAGGTACGTGTCGAGGAGCGGTTCGGTTTTAAATCGCTGAACTTAAAGTCTTAGGCAAGATATGGTCAACTCATCCATGTGGGTCGTCCCCATACCTCTGCTCAAGGGGCGGTTTGAACGCCGTAAGTAGAGCCAGGAACTTTTCACGTAAACGAGACGTCAAAAAGTAATTGCCCAGCAATAAAAATTAAGTAGCCGTCTAAAATCCACCCCTCAGATTGAGATAGAGCCCTTCGGCAAGAGTTTAGTTACCATGCCCCTTGAGCCGCAGCGCCGTCCAGAAAACTTCGCGGGACATTAAAAAAGGCAGCCTCGGGCTGCCTTAGAAAAGTTATATTAGACCAAATTGGATTGCCAACTTGCCAGCTTAATCGATAATGTCTTTGAGGGTGTCTTTGACATCTTCTTTAGCATGGATAGCTTCAGCCTCGGCTTGCTTGGCTCTGCCCTCAGATTTGTCCTTTGGATCGCCGGTAATTTCGCCGACCGCAGCTTGAACTTTACCTTCGATGTTTTCTGCGGTAGCTTTAGCGCGTTCTTCAATAGACATAGTCGTGATGCCTTTAGCGAAACTGTTTATTCGATAGTAGAGCCTGCCGTGGGCGAGGCCATCTACAGCAGGAAAGAGGTTAATCTCTACATTTGGACGTAGGTTGTTCTAAAACCAGGCATCTATTGCGTTTTCATCTCAATTGTTGGTCAGAGAGTTGAGCGCCCGATCTTTGGCGGTTCACGAGTAGCATCCTGCAAACATTCCGCCTGTCGCCTAAAGGGAATGTCCCAGCCGAACTTCAATTTCTAAAGCAGGCTCTAGGGAAGGCATCAGCGCGGGTTAGGGGGGCTACATTTGAGTGGGGATATCTGGGTGGGGATATCCGTCTGGGAGCGGCATAGAAGCCAGTTCAATCCCGCGTTACACTGTTAAAAACCCGTACTTTGGGCGTCTTCGGTCTATGAGCTTAGAGATTAAAGCCGTGCAGGCACCGTATGGCGATGCATCCTACCGCACGCCACCCCCCGATTTACCCTCGCTGTTGCTGAAGGAGCGCATTGTCTATCTGGGGTTGCCCCTGTTTTCTGGGGATGACATCAAACAGCAGGTGGGAATTGACGTCACCGAGCTGATTATTGCCCAACTGCTATTTTTGCAGTTTGACGACCCCGACAAGCCAATTTTCTTTTATATCAACTCCACTGGCACCTCCTGGTACGACGGCAACATGATTGGCTACGACACCGAAGCCTTTGCCATCTGCGACACCATGAACTACATCAAGCCCCCGGTGCACACCATTTGCATTGGTCAGGCCATGGGGTCGGCGGCGGTCATTCTGGCATCGGGGACCAAGGGCTATCGGGCTAGTCTGCCCCACGCCCGCATTGTGCTCAACCAGCCCCGCAGCGGTGCCCAGGGTCAGGCCACCGATATTGAAATTCGGGCTAAAGAAGTGCTCGACAACAAGCGATCGATGATGAGTATCTTGGCTAAGAGCACTGATAAGAGCCTGGAGCAGGTCATGCGCGACTCCGATCGCATGTTTTACATGAACCCCGAAGAAGCTAAGGAGTACGGCATTATTGACCGGGTGTTGACTAGCCGTAAGGAGCTACCTCAGGTACCCGCCGGAGTGGGGGTTTAACCCTAGCCAGCCAAGACAGTCCACTGGGGCTGATATTTGGGACATCGCACAGTTGTTTGATCCTATGTCTGTTGTTTTGTTTTTAGGTTGAAAGAGCACTATGCCCATCGGCACTCCCAAGGTTCCCTATCGCTTGCCCGGTAGTCAATATTCTCAGTGGGTCGACATCTATACCCGCCTCAACCAGGAGCGGATTATATTTTTAGGGCAGGAAGTTACCGACAGCTTGGCTAACTCCATTGTGGCCGCCATGCTGTACCTGGACTCCGACGACAATACCAAGCCCATCTACCTCTACATCAACTCGCCCGGCGGATCGGTGACAGCGGGCATGGCAATCTACGACACCATGCAGTACATCAAGTCTGACGTAGTCACTATTTGCCTGGGCTTAGCGGCCTCCATGGGGTCATTTTTGCTGGCGGCGGGCAGCCACGGCAAGCGGGTCGCCTTACCCCATTCGCGGATTATGATCCACCAGCCCATGGGCGGTACCGGGCGGCAGCGCCTCCAGGCCAGCGATATCGCCATTGAAGCCAAAGAGATTCTGCGGGTGCGCCAGGAACTCAATGAGATGATGTCTCGCCACACCGGTCGCTCTATTGAACAAATTCAAAAGGACACCGATCGCGACTACTTCATGTCGGCTGAAGAAGCTGTAGCCTACGGCATCATCGATCGGGTGATTGAAGAGCGCACCCAGGAGCTAGCCACTTCTGTACCGGCCACAGTCTAATTCGCTGCGCCATTTTCGCCGACAGTTGGCAGAATAGGGGCAGCACACGTACCTCTGCTATAGAGTTCGCGAACATGGCGCTGGCGCACTACTACCGCATCTTGGGGCTCAGAACCGGGGCCAGCTTTGGCGATGTCAAGCTGGCCTATCGCAATTTGGCCCGGCTTTATCACCCCGATACCAACCCCGGCGACCAACTGGCGAAGGAAAAGTTTATTCAGGTAACCCAGGCCTACCAGGCTCTGGTCAGCGCGCTCCCGCCCGAAGCTTTGATAGCTCAGCGCCCTACCGCTGCTGCTGCCCAGGCTGTGGCAAAAGCCCCGCCCAAACCCTCGCCAGCGCCGCCCGCTCCGCCGGTTGAAGCGGCCGAGCTGAAGGTTAGCCCTACACCGGGTGGCTCTGAGGCCGACCAGCAGCTCAAAATTAGCAGCTTCAAGCAGCTGCGCGAGCTGTTTCGGGGACAGCGCTACCCCCGCGCCGTTGCCCTGGTTGAAGGATTAGCCCAGCGCTTCCCATCAGACCCGGAGATTCGTCAGTGGCACGCGATCACCTACTACCGCTGGGGCCACGACCTGCTTAACAACGGCAACCCGACCAAAGCCGAAGCCTGCCTGAAGAAAGCCCGCCGCGTTGACCCACAAAATCGCTCTTTGCGCCAGGCCCTGCACCATGATTTTGAACGTCTGGAGCGGCTGCGCCAGCGTCCCATGGCCCAGACGCCAACCTGAGCAGAGCACGACCTGTGGCCCAGCTTGTGCTGGCAGCAGCCTGCGGTGGGCTAGCGGAGGTGGCTCGCCCCTAGCCGGGATTGATCACAGTTTCAAACCACTGCTCAAAGCGCATGGCCAGGGCTTTGAGGGAATAGTCGGTTTCGGCCTGGTGACGGCAGGCCTGGCGATCGAGCCGATCGATATCTGCGATCGCGTCCACCAGTCCCTGCACGTCATCCGGCGGCACCAGCCAGCCCGTTTTGCCCGGTTGCACAATTTCCGCTGGGCCACCCCGCGCATAGGCAATTACCGGCACGCCGCAGGCCAGTGCCTCGATCGCTACATTGCCAAAAGCCTCGATCCAGCGCGGCGTCATTAGCAAAGCGCGGCACTGGCGCAGCACCTGCTGTAGCCCGTGGGTGGGTAAAAAGCCCAGGTAGCTGTCAGCGACCTCAGGAAAGCGCTGACACAGGCTTTGCCAGTAGTTGGCGTCCTCCAGCTTGCCCAAAATTTTGAGCGATACCTGGGCAATGGCGGCGGCTTCCAGAGCATCCTCAAGGCCCTTTTCGGGAGAAATACGTCCCAGCCAGGCCAGGGCCGGGCCGGGGAACGGGCAAAACTCGTACTGCTCCAAATCGATGGCGCTGCCAAGAATCTCAAAGGCCTCGGCTACCCCGAAGGTCTCAGCCTGGGTGCGCGTATAGGCCCCCAGGCGGCCAGGAAACCCCTGCGCCACCTGGCGAATAGCCCCATCCATACCATCGCTCAAAGAGCCCATAGAGACAAAATGAGCCACTGGACTAGAGAAAAATTCTGTCAGGTAAAAGGGCAGCCAGTCGTAGGCAAAGTTAACGATTAAATCAACCTGGCTCTGGTGCTGCCGAGCGTAGCGCCACATATTTTCCAGCACGCTATCTGCGGGGAAGATGATCGGCGTGGCGCGCCCCTGGGTATGGGCCGTCGGCTGCAGCTGGCCGCCAATGCCTACGACCGGAGCATCAGCGAGGCTAGATCCCTCTGGGGCCACCACGGTCACCTGGTGCCCCCGCGCCCTCAGCCCCTGGGATAGGTTCAGCAGGGTTAGCTCTACGCCACCCCCGAGGCCAGAACCCAGCGGGCCTACCGGGGTTGAGAGAAATAGGAGACGGCGGTGGGAGGAGGGCATGGGGAGGTGAGGGGATGGGGAAGGTGGGGGGATGCTTGGGAGGTTTTTGGGAAAGAAGATATCCCTAGGGGAGGGTACAGGGCCTGCGACCTTGAAAAGAATCACGATTCTTGGGTGTTTTCGCCAGAATTGCCCTTAGCTGTGGGGTGGGGAGAGGCGATGGCCCTCTGGGGTCGGCTGTTGACCCTCGTAGGAAGGTTCCAGCGCGGTCGATTCCGGGGAAGGCGCTTCGGCATAGGGCACAGCGGGGATACGGTTGAGCTGGTTCAGTGCCCATCGGGCCGTTTCCTGCACGCCGGGGTCAGTATCCTGGGCGGCGTGGACCAGCATGGGGCTGAGCTGCACCACCGCATCGTAAACCCGACTGAGATCGCGAATGGCGTTTTTGCGCACCTCGGGGCTGGGGTCTTGCAGCCCCAGGGCCAGAGCGCGGTGCATGGGCATGAGGCTGCGGCTGCCAATTTCGGCCAGGGCGGCCAAAATCAGGCTTTTTTCCTGGGAGTCGGCCTCTAAAAGCCCATTTACCAGCGGCTGAATGGCATCGGAGTGGCCGCGCTGACCCAGCTCCCAAATGGCGTGGCGGCGCACGGCGCTATCGGAGCTGGCTAGTTCCTGTGCCAAAGAACCTACAATGTCCACCGGGCTAAGGCGGGTGGTGGCCTCCAGGGGCAGGTCGGCAGTCGCCATGGCGGCGGCCTGGAAATTGGAGGAGGCCGCGGTAGCCCCGTCGGATGTGGTGTCGGCTGGCGACGGCACGGGTGGATGGGGAAATGTGGCCGTCAATGCATCGGCCTGGGGGCGCTTGTTACCTCTGCCCAAAATCAGCCAGCCCCCCAGGCCAGCAGCCAGGGCCAGACTGCCCAAAATCAGCCAGTTCAAGCTGCGATCTGGATGAACTGAAACCGTTTGGGCGGGCGTAGAAGGCTCCGCTGTCGGTGCAGCAGCATTCTCTGCGGTCTGCTCCGGAGGGGGTGCAGCGGCAGGCTCGGCGGTTTCTTTTTCCCCAGGCAGCAGCACTGGCGGGGGCTCGGCGGCTGGAGTATCCTCAGGCAGCAGCTGGGGGGTGCTCATACGCTGCCAAGTGATCTGGTCTAGGCTGCCGGTGGAGGGCAGGCCAGCGCTAGTCTGAAACGATGCGATCGCCGCCTGGGTCGCAGCACCGTAGCGGCCGTCCAATGGCCCATCGTAGAGGCCTAGCAGCCGCATCTGCCGCTGGAGCATCATGACCTCATCGCCCTCGGCCCCTGGGTGCAGCAGCACAGGGCTTGGAGCCACGGCCTGGGCGATGGTAATTCCCCCTTGAACAGCCAGTAGCGGAGCCAGATTAGATTTTGGCCAGGCTGGCCGGACACCAGCGATCGCCAGGGTCAGCAAACTGGTGGTCAAGGTCAAAACAACTGCACGCCCACTGCTAGGGCTGGGCCTGTGTCTAGACAATAGGGTTTTTAGTTTCATGGCGGCCCATAGCTGGCAGCAGCGGTTCCCTGTGGTGCAGATGCCCCTAAGGTAACTTACCCCGCCGAGGGCAGCGCAAGCCGTGGTGGGAGTCGAAAAAATCAGTTCCCCTGCCCGCCCGCTAGTCCGGCTCTACCGGAGACGCCGATGCCCCGTAGGCCAGCATCCACTGACGCAGCTTTTGAGTTAGAGCGTCGCGCTGGTTGATCAGGTAGATGCTGACCAGGGTAAAACTCACGCCCAGCCACTGAAGCACACTCAGGGTTTCGGCCAAAAACAGATTGCCAAACAGCAGAGCAAACACCGGGGTTAAAAAGGTGAGGGCGCTGAGGCTGGTGAGGTTTCCCTGGGCCGCCAGAAAAAAGAAAATGCCGTAGGCTAGGGCGCTGCCGAACAGGGTCGAGTAGGCGATCGCGCCCCAGTCAAACAGGGTCAGCCCCTGCCAGGGCTGCACCTCACCCAGGGCCGACAGGCCAAACAGCGGCAGCCCGCCCAGCACCATGTGCCAGCCGGTGGCCACCACCGGGTCAACGTAGCGGCACACGTAGCGAATCAAAATGGTGCCCGTGGCCATCGACAGGGCAGCCAGCAGCATCAGCCATTCCCCCCCTTGCAGCAGCGTAGTTAGGGCAGTTCCCCCGGTCAGCCAGGTGGTGTCACCGTGGAAGAGAGAAAAAATCCACTCATCGGGCAGGCCCAGCAGGCTAATGCCCGCAATGCCCCACAGCAGGCCAATCCAGCCCAGGGCACCAATGTGTTCACCAAACAGGCCCCGCGCCATCACCGCCACAGCCAGCGGTTGGGAGTCGATCATCACCGAGCCTAAACCAGCTCCAGTGCGCTGCAATCCCGCCGCCAAAAAGCCCTGAAACAGGGTGCCATCCACCAGGGCAAAGAGCGCTATCCACAGCCAGCCCTGGCGGCCAATCGCCTGAGGCCTTCGCAGGAGCAGCCCAGCCAGCAAAACCACCGCACCAGCGGGCACCAGACGCATCCCGGCCATAAAAAAGGGGGCCGTATGGGGCATCGCGCCCTTCATCGCCACCATGGCGGTACCCCACAAAAAGAAGGGGGCAATCAGCACAATGGGGTTGCGGGTGGCAGCTGGGGGAGCGGCGGCTGAGTCCATAGGGCGAGGAAATACTAGGGTAAAGAATCGGCTCAGGGGGCGATTTCAAAGGGTGGAATGCTGCGCGCAGCGCGTCGGCCAGCTCAGCTTTCTTTAAGGAATGTTAACGCAGTTCGGGGTTCGGGGGTGGCCCAGACGGAGCCCCACCCCTCAGAATTGCCCCAGCGTCGATGCTGCCCGGCGCCGGGGCGAAGCCGGGCGGTTTTAGCTACAATCAAAAGCTAGCCTGCTATCCTCGCGGGTGCGGCCTAGCTAAGTTTTTCCGTTTAGGTTTGTTGTTATCCCTATGGTTTGGCCGTTTTCGCCCCGTTTTCGCAAGTCCATTGCCCGCATTGAGGTGACCGGCGTGATCGCCGCCGCCACCCGCAAGCGAGTGCTCGAAGCCCTGAAAGAAATCGAGGAAAAGCGCTTTCCGGCCCTGCTGCTGCGCATCGATAGCCCCGGCGGCACCGTAGGCGACTCCCAGGAAATCTATACCGCCCTGCGACGCCTGCAGGACAAGCTCAAAATTGTGGCCAGCTTCGGCAACATTTCGGCCTCCGGCGGGGTCTACATCGCCATGGGGGCGAATCACATTGTGACCAACCCCGGCACCATTACCGGCAGCATTGGCGTCATCCTGCGGGGCAACAACCTGGAGCGCCTGCTCGATCGGGTGGGGGTGTCGTTCAAGGTGATCAAGTCTGGCCCCTACAAAGACATTCTCGCCTTCGATCGCGAGCTTACCGACTCCGAAAAAACCATTCTGCAAGAGCTGATCGACGTCAGCTACGGCCAGTTTGTCAAAACCGTAGCCGAGGCCCGCCGCCTCAGCGAAGACACCGTGCGCAGCTTTGCCGACGGGCGTATTTTTACCGGCGAGCAGGCTCTCCAGATGGGCGTGGTAGACCGTCTGGGCAGCGAAGAAGAGGCCCGCCGCTGGACCGCCGAACTGGTCGGTCTCGACCCCGAGAAAGCCGAATGCATCACCTTCGACGAGAAAAAGCCCCTGCTCAAGCGGCTGGTACCCGGCGGCGGCAGCGCCCGGGCAGCTGGCCCGATTTCTGATTTGGCCTACCCCGGCCTGGCCGTGCCCGCCCTCAACGCCACCCTGGAATGGCTGGAGTTTGAGCGCTCGACCAGCGGTCTGCCCCTGTGGCTGTATCGGCCCTAGGGGCGTAGGTCAGATCTCTGGCCTGGTAGGATTAAGCAGTAAAATGCAGTCAATTCTCTGCTCCAGTCGCCTACAGCGGCAACCCTGGGGCCTGGAAGAATGACCTTTGGAGGTTGCAGCGTGGACTGGCGAGTGTGGGCAATTCGGGGAGCGGTGACGGTACCGGAAAATACTGAGGGGGCGATTCGAGAGGCGGTAACAGAGCTGCTAGACGCCCTTGAGGAGCGCAACCGGCTGGACCCCGCCTGCATCATCAGCGCTACCTTTTCGGTCACCCGCGACCTGGATGCGGTATTCCCCGCTGCGATCGCCCGTCAGCGGCCCCACTGGGATAGCGTCGCCCTGCTCGACGTGCAGCACATGCACGTCGAAGGCAGCCTGCCCTGCTGCATTCGCATCCTGATGCATGTGCAGCTGCCCATTCTCCACGGCAAGGTGCAGCACGTCTACCTGCGCGGTGCCCGCGACCTGCGCCCTGACCTGGTGGTTACAGGATAAAGCGCCGCAGGGGCGCCCCATGGAGCGCCCCTGCGGAAAGACGCTAGTGGCCTTTAAAGCGGATTCCCAAGACCAGGTCGTAGAGAAAGCCAAAAAAATCTTTCATCTGCAGCAGCCCGAGGGACTGGGGCGACCCCTTTTCGTCGAGCAGTGGCTGCATTACCTCGTAGGTGGGCTGGTACTTGTACCAGGGCACCGAGGGCCACAGGTGGTGCACCAGGTGATAGTTTTGGCCCATGATCAGCAGGTTGAGAATGGGGCTGGGGTAGACTCGGGCATTTTTCCAGCGATCGCGGTCTTTAAAAGGGCGGTGGGGCAGGTAGTCAAAAAACAGCCCCAGGGCAATGCCCACCACCAGGGCCGGAGAAAACCAGTAGTTGAAGATGTAGCCCAGGAAATCAAAACGGCAGGCCGCAACCACCAGCAGACCAACCGCCAGACGGCCTAAAAACCACTCCAGCAATTCCCAATTTCGCCACAGCCGCCGCTTAAAGAAATAAATCTCGTGGTAGAAAAATCTCGCCGCGATTAGCCACAGGGGTCCCCCCGTTGAGACAAAATGGTCGGGGTCGTTTTCGGGATCGTTGACGTGGGCGTGGTGCTGCAAGTGCACCCGCGTAAAGACCGGAAATGAAAAGCCCAAAATCAGGGCGCTGCCGTGGCCCAGCAGAGAATTGACCACCCGATTGCGGTGGGCCGAATTGTGGCTGGCATCGTGGATTACCGTACCCGCCAGGTGGAGGGACAGGACATTCATCAAAAACACACACCAGCCGGCCCAATGCCAGCCGAAATAGCCCACCGTCGACAGGCTGATTAGCCCTACGGAGGCTATAAACATGAGTGCGTTAAGACTCAATCCCCCCTCAGTTTTGAGCAGCTCAGGGGGTACCGTTCTTCGAATCGTCAGGGGCTCAGCTGCCGCCGACATGTTGCATCGCTCCTACACCAGTGTTTTCGGTAGTATACGTTACGGCGCATTAATAATAAAGTTTTGTGACATCGCCCCCGACATGAGGGGTCGCAACCTTTGGCTATGGAGCAATGGGGCAAGTAATGGTCCTGGGCCTCATCACCCGACTCATTGCCCGTGAAAACGCTGAAATTCTTGCTGGTTTTGAGGCCAAGCGTAAAGCCCCTCGGCATTCGTGCTAGTATCCCTGTGCTTTATAACTGCCAATGTACGGGCTTGTTCAAGGGTCCCATGCGGTAGCGTTTTACTCTCAGTAGAGGTCGTCTATGCCCCTGCGCAACTCTGTCCGCCGCACCAAAATTGTTGCCACCATCGGTCCCGCCACCCAGGATGCCGACGTACTGCGAGCCCTGATCGAAGCCGGGGCCACCACCCTGCGGCTCAACTTTTCCCACGGCAGCCACGATGACCACCAGCGCAGCATTCGGCTGATTCGCCAAATTTCCTTTGAGCTCAACCAGCCCGTGGGCATTCTGCAAGACTTGCAGGGGCCGAAAATTCGCCTGGGCAAGTTTGAACAGGGCTCGATTCAGCTGGCCAAGGGCGATCCCTTTGTATTGACCAGTGAAATCATTGTGGGCAACCAGGAGCGAGCCTGCGTCACCTACGACAAGCTGGCCCCGGAGGTGCCTGCCGGAGCCACCATTCTGCTCGATGACGGCAAGGTGGAGATGCAGGTGGAGTCAGTCAACCTGGACACCCAGGAGCTCCACTGCCGCGTGGTAGTGGGCGGCACCCTGTCGAACAACAAGGGGGTTAACTTTCCGGGGGTGTATCTCTCGGTCAAGGCGCTGACCGACAAAGACCGCGAGGACCTGCTGTTTGGCCTCAACCAGGGGGTGGACTGGGTGGCCCTCAGCTTTGTGCGCAACCCTCAGGATGTGCTGGAAATCAAGGAGATCATCGCCGCTGCCGGGAAGAATGTGCCGGTGATCGTCAAGATTGAAAAGCACGAGGCGATCGAGCAGATGGAGGCGATCCTGTCGCTCTCAGACGGCGTGATGGTGGCCCGGGGCGATCTGGGGGTGGAGCTGCCCGCCGAAGAGGTCCCGATTCTGCAAAAGCGCCTGATTGCTATGTCTAACGCCCTGGGCATTCCGGTGATTACCGCCACCCAGATGCTCGACAGCATGGTGTCGAACCCCCGCCCCACGCGGGCTGAGGTCTCGGATATTGCCAACGCGATTCTCGACGGCACCGATGCGGTGATGCTCTCCAACGAAACCGCCGTGGGCAAGTTTCCGGTGGAGGCGGTAGCCACGATGGCCAAGGTGGCGGTGTGCACCGAGCAGGAGGGGCTGACCCTGAGCGATCGCAAGGGCAGCGGTGCTCGCTCCATTCCCAACGCCATCAGTCAGGCGGTGGGGCGGATTGCAGCTCAGCTCAATGCGGCAGCGATTATGACCCTGACTAAAACCGGGGCCACCGCTCGCAACGTGTCGAAGTACCGCCCCGAGACTCCGATCTTAGCGGTCACCCCCCACGTGCACGTGGCCCGCCAGCTCCAGTTGGTATGGGGCGTGCGGCCTCTGCTGGTGCTCGATTTGCCCTCTAGCACCCAGACCTTTCAGGCGGCCATGGGCGTCGCCCAAGAAAAACATCTGCTCAACGACGGCGACCTGGTGGTGCT
Organism: Nodosilinea nodulosa PCC 7104; assembly: GCF_000309385.1. Taxonomy (GTDB): domain Bacteria; phylum Cyanobacteriota; class Cyanobacteriia; order Phormidesmidales; family Phormidesmidaceae; genus Nodosilinea; species Nodosilinea nodulosa. The sequence goes on along the minus strand of NZ_JH976537.1, from coordinate 4,467,700 downwards.
GACAGCCGGCACCCTCCAGGGCGTGTCGGGCTCCACCGATCTGATCAAGGTCGATGTGGTGACGGCGGTGCTGGGGCGCGGCGTGGGCATTGGCGAAGCCTCGGTAAGCGGGCGGGCGCGGGTGGCCCGCAACAGCCTCGACGTCAATGACTTTAACGACGGCGAAATTTTGGTGGTGCCCCACACCAACGCCGATTTTGTGGAGGTGATTCGCCGGGCGGGGGGCATTGTTACCGAAGACGACAGTCCCACCAGCCACGCGGCGGTGATTGGCCTGCGGCTGGGGGTGCCGGTGATTGTGGGGGTTAAAAACGCCACTGACATCATCCGCGACGGCAGCATTCTCACCCTCGACACCCGGCGGGGGCTAATTTACTCCGGCGCCCTGGGGCCGGTCAAGAATGAGCCTGCCATGAGCTTCTAGGACGCTATTGTTAGCTTTTCATAGCAAACGGCTTCCGTGAGATCTCACGGAAGCCGTTTGCTATGGTGAACTATTCAGGGGAGAGTCGAGACAACCCACCCCGACTTAACCTACTTATAAAGCTCAGTAGACAGGCGAAGTGCCAGAATACCAGGCAATAGGGCCAGGGCCAGGGCAATAAAAATCTGAGTGTCTGAAAGGGGCATAAAAATACTCCTCAAGCTGGGTGGATAACGCTCAAAGACGCTTGGTCTAGACCGATTGTTAACTAAGATGGGAGCTTTCGCGAGGCTGGCCAACCTAACTGTTACAGAGCTTAATGGGAACCCCAACGGGCAGCACCGAGGGTTTCGGTTGAGGGATTAGCCTCTGCGGCCTGCGGGGCCATAGAACCACGGGTGCTGCCATCTCAATTCTCTCGGCGTGCTAGGCGATGCTTGATTATGGATACAACTAAACCGCTGCGCGGTGATTTTGAGCGTCAGCTGCTGCGGGTGCAGCGCGATCTGCTGCGCATGGGGGCGCTGGTTGAAAACTCCTGCGTGCTGGCCCGGGAGGCGCTGTGCGATCGCAACCTGGACGCCGCCCAGCGCCTGCACCGCCACGACAAGCAGATCGATCAGTTCTACCGCCAGATCGAGCTGGACTGTATGCACCTGTTTACCCTCCAGGCGCTGCCGGAGCCGGAAGATCTGCGGCGCATTGGCGCCTTTATGCAGCTGGTGCGAGATCTGGAGCGGATTGGCGACTATGCCGAAGACCTGGGCGAGGTGGCGATCAAACTGTTCCCCTACCCGGTACATCCGCTCATGGGCCGGGTGCAAACCATGCTCGATCGCTGCCGGTCTATGGTGGCCATGTGCCTGATGGCCCTCTCTGACCTCGACGCCGAGTGCGGCCTGGAGATCAAGCAAAAAGATGACGCCATCGACACCGACTACGACGAGCTCTACGATCTGCTGGCCCACCAGAGCAATCTGATCGGTTCGATCGAGCCGACGGTGCTGCTGGTGCTGGCGATTCGATACATGGAGCGGATCGCCGACCACGCCACCAACATCGGCAAGCGGGTCGCCTACATCGTGACCGGCGAGCGCACCTGATAGCAGGGGGCAGGCGCGGGGGCCGAGGCAGGGCGCAGCCCAAAACCTCGGCCCAGGGCCTCCCAACCCTTTACAAAACGTTGCATACCGTTGACAAAAAGATTTGACAGCGGTCCATTTCCTGAGAAACTGTAGGAGGCTGCCCGCTCTCCGTCACCAGATGGGTTTGCCCCCGCTGCGGTACTGACCCTGTGCGGGGCTGACCTGGGGTTGGGCCGCCACCAGCGGGGTTCATCTGCGGCTGTAGCAGGTACACTTGGGCGTTGGGCGTTCCGGTCGGTTGTCTTTTCGGCCAGAGCTAGAGGCGAAAGCAAAGGCTTTAGGAGCTGAAAACCCTGTTTAAGTCAACGCACCGGGGCTGGTTTCACCTACAGCGTCACCCCTGGCTTTAGCGCTGCCTCGTTACCACAGGCGCGCGCTGAAGATTCCCTTCCGCTCCCACCCGGGTTGATGCCCTGCCCCGAACCCGGGCAATCAGTCATGAATAGTTTTAGGAATCAGTCGCTACATGGAACTTTCGATCGCAGCCCTACTGGCCAGCTTCGCCAAGGAAAAGACTCACACCCTCAAGGGCCTGGAAAAAAAGCTGCACTGCAACGATGACGCCAGCCAGCGCGACCTCCAAATTGCAGTCGATGCCCTGGAGCGGGTGGGCGTGCTGGTCAAAGAGCGGGGCAAATACCGCCGCAATCTGGCCGAAGACGTGATCGAGGGCAAGCTGCGCTGCTCTAGCAAAGGCTTTTGCTTTGCCATTCAAGACGAAGAGGGGGCCGACGACATCTACGTGCGCGAAAGCCAGCTGAATACGGCCTGGAACGGTGATCGCGTGCTGGTCAAAGTCACCAAAGAAGGCAGCCGCCGCCGCAGCCCCGAGGGGGAAGTGCAGCTGATTTTAGAGCGGGCCAACGCCTCGGTGCTGGCGCGGGTCAAGCAGGAAGCCGACGACTATCGGGCCGTGCCCCTCGACGATCGCCTGCTGTTTGAGCTGACCCTGGTGGCCAACGGCGGCGACCTGGCCGAGGCGGTCGATCAGCTGGCCCACGTAGAGGTCGTGCGCTACCCCCTGGGCCAGCATCCGCCCCAGGGCCGGGTGGCCCAAATTTTGGGCAGCGACGCCGAAGCCGCCGCCGACATCGACATCGTCTACTGCAAGCACGACCTGCCCCGCACCTTCTCTGACGCCGTGCTAAAGGCCGCCCAGGATCTGCCCACCCGCGTGCGCAAGGCCGACAGCAAAGATCGAGTTGACCTGCGCGAGGTCCTCACCGTGGCGATCGACGGTCCCAACGCCCAGGTGATCGATGACGCCCTCACCCTCGATCGCACCGACTCCGGCCAGTGGAAGCTGGGCATTCACATTGCCGATATTTCCCACTACGTGGCGGCCCACTCCCCCATTGACCAGGAGGCCGCCAAGCGGGGCACCTCGGTATACCTGGGCGACGAGGTGATCCCAATGCTGCCGCCGCCGCTGTCCGGGCCGCTGGGGTCGCTGCTGGCGGGCAAAGATCGCCTGGCCATTTCGGTGCTGGTCACCCTCGACGACACGGGCGCCGTGCTGGAGTACGAGGTGCAGCCCACGATAGTAGCTGTAGACCACCAAATTTCCTACCAGGAAGCCCAGGCGGTGCTGGAGCGCGACAACTCCGACCTGATCAAGAGCCTGGGCATTAAGCCCAAGGCCCTCAAGGCGCTGGAGCCCGTCTACGACCTGCTCGACAACCTGCTCTACCTGAGTCAGGCGATCAAGCGGCAGCGGCTGCACCGGGGCTCCTTTGAGCTAAATTTGCCCGAGTACGACTTCCCCGCCGATGCGGGCGAGCCCCTGGCCCACTACCGATCGCCCAAGTTTCAGTACGACGATGAAGGGCTGCTGGGGGTGATGGTGACCGCCACCAGCCTGCCCTCGCGGCAGATTGTAACCGAGTGCATGCTGCTGGCCAACCAGCTGATTGCCCAGCAGCTCAGGGCTTTGGGGGTGCCCGCCATCTACCGGCTGCACCGCGCCCCCGACGCGGGCGACGTGCAGGAGCTGGTGAAACTGGCCGAAAACATGGAGATTCAGCTCACCCTCGACGACGAAACTACCCCCCAGCCCAAGGACTACCAGCGGTTTGTGGAGCAGTTCGCCGCCTCCGGGGCCGAAAAAATTCTCACCTACCTGCTGCTGGAGACCATTCAGCCCGCCTTCTACAGCACCCACCCCGACCTGCACTTTGGGCTGGCCCTCACCGACGGCTATACCCACTTCACCTCCCCCTCCCGCCGCTACGCCGACCTGCTGGTGCACCGCATTCTCCACGCCGTGTTTGAGTCAGGCCGCGATCGCCGCTCCACCCGCTCCAAAGACCCCGCCAACCTGCGCCACAGCTCCAGCCAGGGCCAGGTCAACTGGAACGTGCTGCCCCCGGAGATTCAGCACGAGCTAGAGGACGACCTACCCCGCCTCGCCATTCACCTGACCGAGCGCGAGCGGCTGGCCCAGGAGGCAGAGTCAGACCTGGAGGGGCTAAAGAAGGCTGAATTCATGCGATCGCACACGGGCGAAGTCTTCCACGGGCTGATTACCGGCGTGCAGTCCTACGGCTTTTTTGTAGAAATCGAAGAGCTGCTGGTGGAAGGATTGGTCCACGTCAGCTCCCTCAAGGACGACTGGTACGAGTACCGCGCCCGTCAGCAAAAGCTGGTGGGCCGCAAAAACCGTCAGCAGTACCGCCTCGGCGACAAGGTTGACGTCCAGGTCAAGAGCGTTGACTATTACCGCCAGCAGATCGACCTGGTAGCCGTGGGCGGCGGCAGCCAGGCCCCCGACGATGAAGACCCCAACGGGTATACCGAAGACGACAACGGCGATCCCATCGGTGGCCGGGATGACGGGCGGGATGAGAGTGAATAGGGATGAGGGAGTGAGGGAGTGAGGGAGTAGGGGAGGAGATAGGGAACTTAGCGCTGGGATTAAAGGCTGGTTAGGATAGTAAAAGGCTCCGTGGGACAGCCGTCTCGGCAGGACAGGCAGGACAGCAGGATGCCTATCCCACCAAACCCTACCTTCCCCATCCCCTCATCTCCCTCACCTTCCCCATCCCCTCACCCTCCCCACCTCCAATGCCTCCATCCGACACCCTTGCCGCTGCCCGTCCGCTAATCGTGGGTGTCACCGGAGCCTCAGGGTTAATCTACGCCGTGCGAACCCTCAAGCACGTGCTCAGCGCCGATGGCGTGATCGATCTGGTGGCCTCGAAGGCGTCGCAAATGGTGTGGCAGGCGGAGTCGGGCATTCACATGCCCCTCGATCCTGAGAAGCAGGAGCAGTTTTGGCGCGATCGCGCGGGTGTGCCCGCCGCAGGCAAGCTGCGCTGCCATCCCTGGGGCGACGTGGGGGCCACCATTGCCAGCGGATCGTACCGGGCAGCGGGCATGGTGGTCATACCGTGCAGCATGAGCACCGTGGGGCGGCTGGCGGCGGGGCTCAGCTCCGACCTGCTGGAACGGGCCGCCGACGTCCAGCTCAAGGAAGGACGCAAGCTGGTGGTAGTGCCGCGCGAAACCCCCTTCAGCCTGATTCACCTGCGCAACCTGACGACCTTGGCCGAGGCCGGAGCGCGGGTTGTGCCCGCCATTCCGGCCTGGTACCATCAGCCCCAAACCATCGCCGATTTAGTTGATTTTGTCGTGGCCCGCGCCCTCGACCAGCTGGATATTGACTGCGTACCGCTCAGCCGCTGGCAGGGGCACTTATCTCACGACTAATATCTCCAGCCACGATAGGATGGGCAATATGGCGCTGTAGGGCTAGATATATGGCTACCGTACGTCTAATTGTTGTCTTGCTGGTGCTGGGGCTCGTGGTGCTGCTGGGGGTGCAGAATCTGGCTCCAGCCATGCCGCTGATTTTCTTTGGCAGCAGCACCCAGGCGCTGCCCCTGGGCGTTTGGCTAGCAGCGGCGGTGCTGTTGGGCGCGCTGACCACCCTGGTGCTGACGGCATTGCTAGGCTCTGGCAGAGGTGGCCCCGGCGGTCGATCGGCGGCCTATAAGTATCGGCCTCAGTCCTTTTATGAGCCAGTCGGTTCGAGCTCGGGGCCTGGAGCTGCGGCCTCAGCCGGTCGAGCGGGGAGCGATCGCCCCGGCCCATCTGCCTACTCAAACCCCGCCTCCAGAGCGGCTGGATCGGGTCGAGCGCCATCCTCCCCCAGCGCCAGCAACCGGGGCAACGACCCCGCCGACGATGACCCCAACTGGCGAGACTGGACCAGTCTTAAATCCCCCGGGCAGTGGAACGACTGGGAAACCCTGAGCCAGGCCCCTAAGCCAGAAACCTCCGCTACCAACCCCGCTGCGGCCTCGAACCCGGCGGCAGGCATCCTCGATGGCGTCACCACCTGGTTCAGCAGCAGCAAGCAGCGGGCCAAGCAGCAGCAGCGGGTCGACGAGTCGCTGCGCGAGCTAGATGACGACTGGGACGGTCTAGAAAATCGGTCCTACTCACCCCCTGGGGTCAGTCCAGTGCAGGACAGCTTAGACGACATTAACCAGGGCTGGGAACAGCAGCGGCAAGCCGGTGATTCTAGCCGCAGTTTTGAGGCCTCTCAGGCGCCCCGGCGGGTCTACCGCGATGGGTCGCTGTACTCCTACAGCTACCGCGAGGAAGGTGACGCACCGGCCCCCAGCGGCCAGATAGACAACATCTACGCCCCGCCCGACGATGCCATCTACGGCAACGCCCCAGATGCCCAGTATGCTGGCGAGTACGCCACGTCCGAGTACGCCACAGAGGACGCCTACGGGTCTTCCACCGCCGACAACTACGGCGATCGCCCCGACTTTGAGGAGGAGGATGGCCCGCTGGGTGAGCCCGAAATGGCCGACGATGGGGTCGTCGATGCCGACTACCGCGTCATCGTGCCTCCCTACACCACCGCTGCCGAAGCCGCCGCCAGCTCAGAAACCTGGACCCCCGACAGCGATCGCCCGCCCCGGAGCCCAAGCGGCGACGAGTGGGACGATGCCGACGACGCCCTCACCCCCTAACTCCATCACCCCCTAACTCCATCACTCATCCATCTACTTTCCCCCGATCCATGACCCTGACCGATCGCCTCAACGGCATCAATGTCTACCTCATCGGCATGATGGGCGCTGGTAAAAGCACTACGGGTGCAGCCCTGGCCCAGACCCTGGGCTATCAATTTTTTGATACCGACGCGGTGGTAGAAACCGCATCGGGGCAGCCCATTGCCGACATTTTTGCCGCCCAGGGCGAGGCCGCCTTTCGCCAGCTCGAAACCGGAGTGCTGGCAGAACTTTCCACCTACCGCCGCCTGGTGATTGCCACCGGGGGCGGCATTGTCACCCAGCGGCAAAACTGGAGCTACCTGCACCACGGCATTGTGGTGTGGCTAGATGTCCCCGCACCCGTGCTACAGGCCCGGCTGGCGCAGGATCAGGCGCGTCCACTGCTGCAGCGGCCCGATTGGGAGAGCCACCTCGCTACCCTGCTGTCCCAGCGGCAGAGCCTCTACGCCCAGGCCGACGTCCGGGTTTCTGTAGGAGCAGAGGACCGGGCCGAGGCGATCGCAGCCCGCACCCTGGCCCTAGTCGATCAAAGAATTCGTTCTGAAGCTGATTCCGCTGTGCTCAATTGATACACTACTGGCACGATTTCAGGTTCATAATCGAGCCTAGGCCAATATCTGAAAGCCGCCTGCCGATCCAGGCCACCCCTGGGCTGGAATTAGGTTTTCTCCCTGCTATCCCTACCTACCCACTATGGTTCAAACTTCTCCGTCACAGCCTTCGCAGCCCTCGCAGCCCTTGCAGATAGACAACATCAATGAAGCCGAAGCCTCGCGGGTTCGCATTCTCAGCGAGGCGCTACCCTACATTCAGCAGTTTCGGGGCCGCACGGTGGTGGTTAAGTACGGCGGCGCGGCGATGAAGGACGGCAGCCTCAAGGCCGATGTGGTGCGCGACATTGTGTTTATGGCCTGCGTGGGCATTCGCCCGGTGGTGGTGCACGGCGGCGGCCCAGAGATCAACATCTGGCTGGGCAAGCTGGGCATTGAGCCGCAGTTCAAAGACGGGCTGCGGGTGACCGATGCCCCCACCATGGACGTGGTGGAAATGGTGCTGGTGGGCCGGGTCAACAAGGAACTGGTATCCCTGATCAACCAGGCGGGCGGCAAAGCGGTGGGCCTGTGTGGGGTAGACGGCAACCTGATCACCGCTCGCCCCCAGGGGGCCGAAGGGGTTGGGTTTGTGGGCGAAGTCAGCGGCATCGACTCGGGCCTGCTGAAGTCCCTGGTGGAGGCGGGCTACATCCCCATTGTGTCGAGCGTGGCCAGCGACGAGACCGGCCAGGCCTACAACATCAACGCCGATACAGTGGCAGGGGAAATTGCCGCTGCCCTGGGGGCCGAAAAGCTGATCTTGCTGACCGACACCAAGGGCATTTTGGAAGACTACAAAGACCCTTCGACCCTGCTGCCCAAGCTGGATATTCAGCAGGCCCGCAGGCTGATCGAAACCGGGGTCGTGGCCGGGGGCATGATCCCAAAGGTAAACTGCTGCGTGCGATCGCTGGCCCAGGGGGTCGGTGCCGCCCACATTCTCGATGGCCGCGTGCCCCACGCCCTGCTGCTGGAAATTTTCAGCGACCTGGGCATCGGCTCGATGATCGTCGCCTCAGAATTCCACAGCTAGGATCGCCATCGCCTTGGTTCCAACAGCCCCGGTTCCAAGAGATGGCGCAGGGGCAAGCGGCGTCTGCCCTTTCCCCTTAGGCAAACAGCCTCCGACTAATCCGAGATCCACCTTGGGGAACCCCGGTTCAAAACGGGGTCCCGTAGGGGCATTGCATTATAAACCTAGTAGACTGCCAAGCCAAAGATGACAGGTAAAGGGGGGGGGTATACGGTTCACGGTATACCTTAAACCTTGAACCCCATGCCATTGCTCCCTGTCACCATTAACTTGGTCAAGTACTAGGAATCTGAGGGCCAGTTAAAGCCCCGGGTGCGCAGAATGTGGCGCCCGCGCTGGCGGGCTAGCTTTTGCAGGTCGATGCTGCGATCGGTCTCATCGACAATTTCCCCCGTCAGCACCTCCAGCACGTCTTCCAGGGTGACCACCCCCGACACGCCGCCGTACTCGTCTACCACCACGGCCAGGTGCTCGCGGGCGGTCTGAAAGTCTTGCAGCAGCTTGTCAGCCCGTTCGGCCTCGGCCACAAAGCGCACCGGGCGCGCCACCTGGCTGAGCAGCTGATCCCCCTGGCCGCGAATCAGCGCGGTGAGCAGCTCGTTTTTGAGCACCAGCCCGACAATGCGATCGATATCGTTGTCGCTGACCAGAATGCGGCTGTGCTGAGAGCTGAGAATCTGCGTTTCGGCTTCGGCGATGGTAAGGTCGCCGGACAGGTGGGTGACGGCGACCCGGGGGGTCATAATATCCACCGACTTCATGTCGTTGAGGCGGAAAACGCGCCGAATCATCTCGGCTTCGTCGGCTTCGATGATGCCTTCCTGGTGGCCAATGGTGGCCATCAGCTTAATCTCGGCCTCGTTGGTGCTGGGACGGTTGCCGCCGCTGACCAGGGGCGCCGTTATTTTCTCTAGCAGCAGCACGACCGGGTGAAATAGCCAGGTGGTCCACCGCACGGGCGTGGCGACGGTCAGAGCAACGGGGACGGCGTAGCGCTCTCCTAAAACCTTTGGAAAGATTTCCCCGAATAAAATCACCAGCATGGTCAATACCCCGGTGAACACCCCCAGCAGGGCATCGTTGAACACCGTGGCGGCAATGCCCCCAATTAAAACGCTGCCCACGATGTTGAACAGGTTATTGATAATCACAATGGTGGCAATGGGCCGATTGATCTTCTGGCGAATAGCCAAAAGCGTAAGGGCAGAAGGCTTTTTGGACTCGGCCAGCTGCTGGGCCTTAAGAATGGGCACCGATAGCAGGGCCGCCTCGCTACAGGAGCACAGGGCAGAGCCGATGAGCATAATCAAAATGGCGATCGCAAGATTCAGCATGGGAGGGTTGAGGGCGAACGAAATCGTTAGAGGGGACGCTGTTATGATTCATCTACTATGATCCATTAACGAGATTAATCAACATTCCGTTGCGCCTGGTTCAGGGTGGCCTTAGAAGCGTGCTTCAGGCTAGGGTTGAACTGGGCATGTAACAAGAGACCCTGGCCCTGATCGTCCGCCTGATAGCACCCAATGAGCGATACCATCCTCGACGTTAAGCACCTCACCGTTCACTTTGAGGTCGACAACCAGCAGATTCAGGCCGTTAACAATATTTCATTTCAGGTCAAGCGGGGACAAACCCTGGGCATTGTTGGCGAGTCAGGCTCCGGCAAGTCGGTGACCTCGCTGGCGGTGATGGGGCTGGTGCCCAGCCCGCCGGGCAAGGTGGTCAGCGGCGAAATTTGGTTTAACGGCAATGCCGACCACCCGGTTGATCTCGTCGCCCTGAGCGAGTCCCAGCTCCAGAGCTACCGGGGCGGCCAGGTGTCGATGATTTTTCAGGAGCCAATGAGTTCGCTGAACCCGGTGTATACCGTGGGTTTTCAGATGGTGGAGGCAATTCGCCAGCACCAGAACATCAGCAAAGAGGAGGCCCGTCAGCAGGCGATCGCCCGGCTGCAAGAGGTACAGCTGCTGCCCGCCGACAGCGATCTGGCGGCCACTGTTCGGGCCGAAAAGCCCGGCCTCGATGACCAATCGCGGCAAGAAGAGGTCGATCGCCGCCAGCAGGCCATTCTCGATCGCTACCCCCACGAGCTGTCGGGGGGACAAATTCAGCGGGTGATGATCGCCATGGCGATCTCCTGCAACCCCGCCCTGCTGATTGCCGACGAGCCTACCACGGCCCTCGATGTGACAGTACAGGCCACCATTCTCGACCTGCTGCGCGAGCTGCGCGATCGCCGGGGCATGTCGCTGATTTTCATCACCCACGACCTGGGCATCATCGCCGAAATTGCCGACCAGGTGGCAGTCATGTACCAGGGCAAGATCGTCGAAGCGGGGCCGGTGTGGGAGATTTTTGCCCAGCCCCAGCACCCCTACACCAAGGGGCTGCTGGCCTGCCGTCCCCAGCCCAACCAGCGGCTGCGCCTGCTGCCCACCGTGGCCGACTTTATGACCACAGAGGTCGAACTGGCCGACAGCCAAAACGGCGGCAGGCCCGGTGCGGCAAGCCTGCGCGAGCGGGTGCTCGATACCGAGGCCGAGGCCCGCTTTGCCCCCATCACCGAGGCGGAGCTGACCGCCCGTGCCGCAGCCCTGGCCACCAATGGCCCCCTGCTGGCGGTGGAAGACTTGCAGGTGGGCTACCCGGTGCGGGGAGTATTTGGCAGAACCAATCGCCACGTCATGGCGGTACAAAATGTGTCGTTCCAGATTCAGCGGGGCGAAACCTTTGGGCTGGTGGGCGAGTCGGGCTGCGGCAAAACTACCCTGGGCCGCGCCCTGCTGCGGCTGGTGCCCACCATGGGCGGCAATGTCTGGTTTGAGGGCCGCGACGTGCTGCGGCTGGGCACCTCTCAGCTGAGGCAGCTGCGCCGCGACATGCAGATTATTTTTCAAGATCCCTACAGTTCTCTAGATCCCAGGATGAGTATTGGGGCCGCGATCGCCGAACCGCTCAGAATCCACGGCGTGATCAAAAGCAGGCGAAACCAGCAGGAGCGGGTGGCCTACCTGCTCGATCGCGTCGGGCTGCCCACCACCTGCATCAACCGCTACCCCCACGAGTTTTCGGGCGGGCAGCGCCAGCGGGTCTGCATTGCCCGCGCCCTGGCCCTCAACCCCAAGTTCATCATCTGCGATGAGTCGGTGTCGGCGCTGGATGTGTCGGTGCAGGCCCAGGTGCTCAACCTGCTCAAAGAACTCCAGGCCGAGTTTAACCTCACCTATATCTTCATCTCCCACGACCTGGCGGTGGTGAAGTTTATGAGCGATCGCATCATGGTGATGAACCAGGGTCGGGTAGAAGAAATTGGCCCCGCCGAGCAGGTCTACCGCCAGCCCCAAAGCCCCTACACCCAAGACCTGATCAGCGCAATTCCCTTGGGCAGCCTCGATCGCATTCAGGAATTACAGCGCGATCGGGCCTCGGTAGCCTAGGGCGTATGTCCCAGCTCCTTATGAGGCCACGGAGATAACAAGAATCCCAGGGATTTAACGCCCGATCGCCTTCACCAGACCAATGCCGCCGAAGTACAGAAACAGTACCGCCCCGGCCAGCAGGCTCTGGGTCACCGGGTCGGTGGAAGGCGTCAGCACCGCCCCCAGCACCGCCGCCCCCAGCAGCACATAGCGCCAGCTGGTCAGCATTTGCGACGAGCTAACAATCCCCAGCAGCCCCAGCAGCATCTGGAGAATAGGAATCTGAAAGGCCAGGCCAGTACTAAACAGCAGCAGCAGCACAAACTCAAAGTAGCGATCGATCGACCACAGCTGCTCAACTACATCGGCCCCGTAGCTAATAAAAAAGTTCAACGCCGCCGGGATCAGCGCCACGTAGGCAAACAGCAGTCCCGCAAAAAACAGCACGCTTGATCCCAGCACCAGCGGCCCAATCAGCCGCCGCTCTCGCCGGGTTAGCCCCGGCAGCACAAACATTACTATCTGATAGAGAATAAACGGGCTAGCTACGACCAAGCCGCTGTAGCCCGCCACCTTAAAGGAGACAAAAAAGTATTCCCCCGGCGAGAGCTGCAAAAACTTCACCCCCTGGGCCGGCACCTCCAGCAGGCTGACAATGGGCTTGACCTGCCAAAAACAGACTACGATCGCCAGCACTACGGCAATCAGGCTGTAAAAAATGCGCTGTCGCAGCTCTTCCAGGTGGTCGAACAACGACATCTCGACATCGTAGGGAACGTCGTCGAGATCAACCGCCGAATCGGCTGCGGCACCGGAAGGGCTAGCCGTCTCGGCGGCGGCGGTCTCAAGCTCGGTGGGCGGTGTCATAGGGCGAGCGGATGAACAGCAGGAGGATCGCTTCTATTGTAGGTCCATAATTTAGGGGTATCAGTCCTTTGGCCTAGGACAATCCCTAGGGGGTCTGGGCAGTTTCTGCCCCAGAGTCGGGGGTAAAAGTCAGGGTTCTCACCACTCCAGAGCTACCCAATGCCACAGCGCGATCGCCATTCACCGACAGCTCTACTCCCCCCGCATTGCCGGTTCTAAACACCAGGCTGTTCTTGGCCGTCCAGGTTTCCTTAAAGCCGCTCTCAGCAATGCCTTCGTAGACATTCTTGCCATCGGCCACCACGCTGAGCCAGGCGCGATCGCTCAAGCTAGCGCTCACCACCACGGGTGCCTCCAACGGCTGCTTCGAGCCATCGTCCGAGGCGTCTGACGGCTCAAGGGAGTCAGCCCCGTTTTTGCCGTCGGTTCCTGTGCCGTCGGTCCCTGTACCATCGATCTCTGCGCCACTGGTGCCAGCGGCAGTGCCATCCCCTGGAATCGCCGCCGTATCTGTTTGATCTGGAGTCGCGCCCACGGTCGGATCGCCATTGTTGGCCTGGGAGGTGCCGCTACTGCGGCCAAATATGCCCCAGGCCCCCAACCCCAGCACCGCTACCAGCACTCCCAGGCCCAGCAGCAGGGGAAGCGGCGATCGCTGCTCCGATCCCACCACCGGAGTTGAATAAGATGGCTCAACCCGCTGTTTGCTGGGGCGAGGCGCTGGCTCCACAATGCCATTCGTACTGCCATTGGTAATGCCATTGGTATTGACCTGCTCAACTAGCTCTGGAGTCGGCAGTATATCCACGGGCGTCACCCGAAATTCTTTGGAGATCGTTTGTCCATCCAGCCCCAGGGCTTCGGCGTAGCGACGGATAAACCCCTGAATAAAAACCGGCTCCGGCAGCGCCGAATCCTGCCCCGACTCCAATGCCTGGAGAAGCGCCGGGCGGATAAAAATTTGATTGGCCAGCATATCAATGGACAACCCCTGCTCCTGCCGCACCTGGCGCAGATACGCCCCGATGCTCTGGAGCTGCTCGATTTGGGTAGGAGCTAACTTAGCCACGGCACCTCATTGAACTACGCTATGGGGAACTATGCCCTGGGCGATGAACCCGAACGAAGCTATTCTAATGGGAAATGGGCGCCAGCGTAGTCGAGCCTGCGGAAAACCTCTTTCCCCCTCAAAACACCTGGTTCCAGGCATAGATCTCATAGGCCGTCCAGATGCCGTTTCGCCAGTAGGGGTCACCCTCTACGAGCTGCCGCACCGTCGCTTCACTGTCGGCTTCGTAGATGCCAAAGACCCTGGTGTTGTCAATGGTGGGACCAAGGGCGACCAGCACACCGTCATCTTTCTGCTGCTGCAACCCCTCTAAATGGTCTGCCCGGTAGGGGGCGCGCTTTTCAAGCACATCTTCGCAATAGCTGCCCCACATCACATACTTTGCCATCAGATTTACTGCCATCAACTCAGTCTCCGCTGATGGTATCAGATTAAGTAGTATTCACTACAAAAAGTGGTTTCTGAACAGACACCACTTGAGCATTGACCCAGTTATCAAAGTGTCATGGCTTTCACGTAAAAAGCCACTTCCGCCTGAAACAATTAACTACAGACAGGATCAGTAAAACTACTAGAAATATTTGAAAGCAATCTCGATAAACCGAGTCTTTAATAGCTTAAAGCCTATATTTCGCAGACTTTTCCGGAATTTAATCTCAGTTTATTGAAGGTTCTCTTTACTGGAGCTTTAGTTGAAAACTAGTGAGCTTTGCTGATGCTTCACCCGATGTCTGGGGGAATTCTTTAGCTTAAGCAAGAGGCTCCGCAAAGGCCTGTCATCACTATGTCCCCCTAGTCAAGTATTGAGTGTTTATATCAAGTCCAGCTCAGTACTCGATGCTTTCTCAGACAGTCTCAACCATTGGACTTGCGAGAGGTTTAACCATGAAACGCTTTATGTCTGTTGTGAGTCAAGGCCTGCGCGCTGCGGGTCGCACTCTAAACCTAGACCTGTTTCGGCCACTGCGCCAGTGGATCAGCCACCTGCGGGTTGAAACTCCCCGTCGCGCCCACAAGGTAGCCGAGCTGATCCCAGCCCAGTGCCCCTTTGAGCGCGATATTGTGCTGTGCGGACGCTCCATTGCTCATATTCCGCCCCTCTGCAAGCTCAACCCCCTCTACAACGAACTGGTTGAACTGCGATTTCGGGCGCTCTGCTACCTAGCCGATGAGTGCGGCGAAGATATTTCGGCCTACATCTAGGCCTAGGGTCGCTGGCGTAAAGCATAAAGTTTGGCAGGGGCAAACGGCCGTCTGGCTCTGCCAAAGACGTTGGATTTTTGCTTAATATCTGTGGCTACCGCCCCTCAGCTGTCTTATAGCTGCGGCCAGTCTGGTTAAGACATGTCTCCTGTACACGTTCAACGTTTGAACGTGCATAGGGTTTCTGGATGTCCTAACCAGCGTGACTATTGCTATAACGTTAGTCGGCTGTCTTACTATGGACAGTCTGGCTAGGTTGTTTTGCTCTGTCTACCATGCCCTATGAGATTCCCCCACCGACTCTGGAGGATGAAACGGAATCGCGCCACCGCCGCTGGATGCTGCGGGCGCTGGAGCTGGCTGAGGTGTCGGGAGACCTGGGAGACGTACCAGTAGGAGCGGTGGTGGTTGGACCTGGGGAGGCGGTGCTAGCAGAGGCGGGGAATCGCCGCGAGCAGGATCAGGACCCCACGGCCCATGCCGAGGTGCTGGCCCTGCGAGAGGCCGCCCGCCAGTTGGGCAACTGGCATCTCAATGAATGCACGCTCTACGTCACCCTGGAGCCGTGCCCCATGTGCGCTGGGGCCATTATTTTGAGCCGTTTGGGGTTGCTGGTATACGGTACCTCCGACCCCAAATCTGGGGCGGTGCGATCGGTGCTAAACCTGCCCGATGCCCCTTCCTCCAACCATCGACTGCCCGTGGTGGCGGGTATTTTGGCTGAACCCTGTCGCCAGCAGCTCCAGCAGTGGTTTCAGCAGCGCCGTCAGGGGCACCGCCGCAAGTTTCTTTCACCATGACATCAGTACCATGACACCAGCGGAACTGTCCTGAGCTAGGTTTGCGCTTGGGGGTAGGCGCTATAGGGTGATGTCTATAGACCAGGGCCATCCCCCGTTTGTTTCCGGTCATAGGCTGCGGAGCCGTCAAGACGGGCATACTGGGAAGGCCTGGTATCGGCACTATAGGGTTTGGCTGACCATGGCTTCTGCACTGCGCCTTTCTATGAAATCCTCTGAGTTCCCTGAACCGTCATTCTCTGAGTCGTCTGCGGCGGAATCAAAGGCTGGGGCGATCGCCCCTGGGGTCAGGCCTTTGACCATCGCCCCGGCCCTGTCGCACTGCTCGCCTGTGCTGACTCCGCTGGCCTATTTCCTTGGCCAGCGCCTGGTGGTGCCTGCCTACTTCGGCAACATTACTATTACTGGCCAACAGCACCTGCCCACTGCCGGGCCAGTAATTTTGGCCCCTACCCACCGAGCCCGCTGGGACTCAATCCTGCTGCCCTTTGCCACTGGACGGCCTGTAACTGGCCGCGATCTGCGCTTCATGGTCACCGCCGATGAGGTCAAGGGCTTGCAGGGATGGTTTATTCGCCGTCTGGGAGGCTTTGCCGTCAATGTGCGGCGGCCCACAGTGGCCAGCCTGCGCCACGGCATCGATCTGCTGCTGGGGGGTGAAATGCTGGTCATTTATCCCGAGGGCGGGATTTATCGTGAGGATCGCATCCACAATCTCAAGCCGGGGCTGGCGCGCATGGCGGTGCAGGCCGAAGCGGCTAGATCAGGCCTTGGCCTCCAGATATTGCCCGTGGATATTTTCTACGGCGAGGCCTATCCAGGCTGGCGCTGTCCGGTCCAAATTCACATCGGTGCCCCCCTGGGGGTGCAGGGCTATATCCACGGCGAGGACTCTCCTGAGGTACTCAAGACTA
Source organism: Nodosilinea nodulosa PCC 7104 (assembly GCF_000309385.1). Taxonomy (GTDB): domain Bacteria; phylum Cyanobacteriota; class Cyanobacteriia; order Phormidesmidales; family Phormidesmidaceae; genus Nodosilinea; species Nodosilinea nodulosa. Next base: position 4,451,197 of record NZ_JH976537.1, on the reverse strand, counting down.
GGGCTCAGCAGCTGAGCAAAGATCTCCGGTCTCGGCTGGAGGCCATGGTGGCGAGCCGACAGGCGATCGCCGCCGCTTCATCCCCGTCATCTTCCCCCTAGCAAGCTAAAGCCAATTGCCGAAAGCCGCTTAACTTGCGGCCAATGGCATTGGCAATGACAGGAAAATTCAATCGCGCCGTGGTTTATTAAAGGCATTGGCCTTGTAAACCGGGGTGTCCTATGTTTGATAGCCTTTTTACCACCCATGCCCTGCCCGGTCTGCACCTCGACCCGCTGCGACCCCTCAAGGGGGTGATCGTGGGGGCCGGCCAGGTGGGTCTGTCCTGCGCCTACGCCATGATGATTCAGAACGTGCTGGATGAGATGGTGCTGATCGACATCAACCAGGAGAAGCTGATTGGCGAGGTGATGGATCTAGAACAGGGCATGTCGTTTGTACAGCCCACGGTGATCAAGGCCGGCACCATGGCGGACAGCGCCGGGGCCGATGTGGTGATTATCACGGCTGGGGCCGCGCAGAAGGACGGCGAAACGCGGCTGGATCTGGTGCAAAAGAATGTTGAGCTGCTCAAAAAGCTGATTCCTGAGCTTGTCTCCCACTCCCCGCAGGCGGTTTTGCTGCTGGTTTCCAACCCGGTAGATGTGCTGACCTATGCGGCCTGGAAGCTGTCGGGGTTGCCCCAGTCGCAGGTGCTGGGATCGGGCACAGTGCTGGACACGGGGAGATTTCGGTATTTGCTATCCCGCCGTCTAGGCATCGATGCCCGCAGCCTCCACGCCTACATCATCGGCGAGCATGGCGACAGCGAAGTGCCCTTCTGGAGCCATGCCAACGTCTGCGGTACACCCCTCTACTACGACGGCATGCCCGACGACGAGCGCGAGGCCATGGATGAGATTTTTCAGCAGACTAAAAACGCGGCCTACGAAATCATTCGGCGCAAGGGGTACACCAACTACGCCGTGGGGCTGGCGGTGGCGCAAATTGTTCAGGCCATTGTCCGCGACCAAAACCGGGTGCTAACGGTGAGCTGCATTACCGATGAAATTTTTGGCGTTAGCGATGTATGCCTTAGTGTACCTGCGGTGGTGGGGCGTTTTGGGGTAGCTAGGCAGCTAACGTTATCGCTCAACCAGCGTGAGCAGGAGCTTTTGCAGCACTCAGCTCAGACGCTGCGCGATGTGATCAATCAAATTCGGTTTTAGGAATATTCTGTTTTATAGCCTTTATAGCCTTTCTGGCCCTAGCTATGGGGGGCGCTTAGTCTGCACTTTTCCCTGGCCACAGTAGTCTCACAGCCAGAATGGCAAAGCCCACTGCGGCTACAGCTTTGACCAGTCGCTCTGGCAAGACCTGGGCTGTGCCCTCACCGATTAAGACCCCTAGCAGACTGGCCAGCAGCAGGGCGGCGGCGGTGCCCAGAAAGACGGCGCGAGGAGAGCTGGAGCTGCCGCCAAGGGCGATCGCGGCCAGCTGGCTTTTATCTCCCAGCTCTGAGACAAATACAGCGGTGAAGCTCAGGGCGAGGAGGTTCCAGTCCATTGGCAGATAAAAAGATGAGGACGTTAGGGAAGTCGAGGGGGAAAGCCCTAGAGGTGGGCAATATCCCAGAGCAGCCAGACGGTGATGCCCAGCAGCATGGCGCCAGCGGCGGTGTCGAGGGCGGCGGGGGAAACGCGGCGAGCGAGCCACTGCCCCAGCAAAACGCCAATTAAGCTGGTGGTCACCAGAGCGGTGCCAGCCCCTATAAAGACCATCATAGGTGCCTGAGACTGAGCACTCATCAGCAGCGTAGTGACCTGGGTTTTATCCCCCAGCTCTGCTAAAAAAATAGTGATGAAGGTGGAAGTAAAAATGCGCCAAAAAGCCGACCGACTGACAGATTCAGCGGGCTTATCCCCATCGGTGGGCTGGGAGGTAGCGGGCCGGGGAGCGGGGCTGGAGATAGACACAAGGGGAATAAACAGCAGGTCACTGAAACAGTCAATCGGGCCAGGTTTGGGCAAGGCCTGCAAAACAAGGCAACAGGCCAATTTCGCAGCTAAATGCCGCCAGCCATTTCATAATGCTTTCATTATCTGCAAGAGGCAGCAAAATCGCAACCCACTCTCCCACGCCCCCACTCTCCCACGCCCCCACTCTCCCACGCCCCCACTCTCCCACGCCCCCACTCTCCCACGCCCTCACTCCCCCACGCCCTCACTCCCCCACCCCCACCGCTCGGTTAAACCGCTCCATCTCAGGGCTAGGGTCGCCGTAAATATCGCCAATGTGCTCCTGGCAGCAGTCGATGGCAAAGTCGTCTAGCTCGTCGCTGGCGATGCCAAACATGGATTCAAAGGTGCTGAAGGTGACCCGGCAGAAGTCGGGGCGATCGGGGTAGATGCGGCATAGGCGATCGCCCGCACTGTAGTGAATGCACCAGCCGTCTTCACCCACCATGCTGAGATACAGCGCCAGCTGATCGGGGGTCAGGTACGAGGCCAGGTCAGGGCGCTCGGCCGGGGCCAAAAAGCAGCAGGCTCCGCAAGACTTTACACATTGCCAGGTGGCCATTCGTTCTCCTCTGGCCGTCTCTGGCCCAATTGATAGCGGGCAGCAGGGGCTGCCTTAGAATTTTGTTAAGTTATCTAAAAATGGCGCCGCGTTAGCAGGTAAAATAAGCTCCGATAAGCACGCCTATTTTAGTCTAGTCGCCTTGTGTTGGGAGGTTTCATGAGCTTTTTGAGCAGCTTTTTTAGCAGCATTAACTTTGAACTCATTGCCCAGTTGACCATGCTGGGGATGATTGTCATCGCTGGCCCGGTGATCGTGTTTCTGCTGTTTTTGCGCGGCGGCGACCTTTAGGGCCATAACTCTGCCGCGCTTCTAAGGCTACGGTTTCAGGATTCAGGCAGCAGCAGCGCCTGGGCGACCTCTCGGTCAGCCCAGGCGCTGCTTTAGAATAAACGCCGCGATCGCCAAATCCACTGGCGTCGTAACCTTGAGGTTGGTTTCTTCGCCGGGCACCACCTGTACCGGCAGGTCACACTTTTCAAACAGCGCAGCGTCGTCGGTGACGTTCCAGCCCTGGGCAAGGCCCTGGCGGTGGCACTGTTTTAGGTGTTTTACATCGAAGCCCTGGGGGGTTTGGGCCGCCCACAGCCGCTGGCGATCGGGGGTCGCCTCAATGCGCCGCTCGGCGTTGACCACTTTGATTGTGTCTTTGACGGGCACCGCCGCGACCAGGCCGGGGCAGGCGTCTAGGGCGGCAGCACAGCGGTCAAACAAGTCTGGGGTTGCCAGACAGCGTGCCCCGTCGTGGATGAGCACACGGGTCGCCTCTGGGGGCAGACTTTGCAGGCCGTTGTAAACCGACTGCTGCCGGGTATCGCCACCAACAATAAAGTTTACGGGCTTGGCCAGGTGCAGCGATGCCGCGATCGCGACCAGGCTGGGGCGATCGCTCTCCTGGCCAATCAGGCCGATCCAAACCACAGAGTCGGCCCGATCGGCGGCCTTCAGCGTCCAGGCAATGATCGGCTGTCCCAGCAGCTCCAGCAAGACTTTGTTGCGATCGGCCCCCATGCGGCGACCGCTGCCAGCGGCGGGAATGAGCAGATGAACGGGTGTCATATCGGGTAGTGGTGGGGGAGAAATCAGGGATAATTTATCCCCTTTGGTGAAATTTAATGCATTTTGTAAGCCAGATATCCCCTAAACCTTGGCCAGGTTCCACTACAATAGCTTGCGAACAGGCATGGACGTAATGTATGCGGGTACTGGCTCTTGTTCCAGGGGAAATGGAGACTCAGCTGAGCTTCTTTCCGGTGATTCATCAAATCGAGAACAGCTTTGAAAATGCCGAGGTTTCTGTGGTGGCGGCCCCCAGCGCCACGGCAATTTATCAGCTCTCTAAGGGGGTTGCCGAGGTGGTGCCCTACAACTTTGCGGCCCCCAACAGCCCCGCGGACTGGGCCAATTTACTGGGTATTGTGCGCGATCGCGAGTTCGATGTGGTCCTCACCCTCACCGACTCCTGGTCCATTGCCCTGCTGCTGTGGCTGAGTGGGGTGCCCACCCGCCTGGGCTACAGCGGCGCCGCAAACGATCTGCTGCTCACAGCTACAGTTCCCCGCTCTGCCAAATCGACCCACTATGGCGATTTGCTAAGTCTGATCAGCGTAGCGGACAGCCCTGGAACTCTCTCCGTGAATGTGCCCCGGGCTGACCTAACCGCTGTTGAGGCCGTGCGCCGGGGAGCCGGGCTCGAAAGCGGCTACGTGCTGGTTTATCCCGGTCCCGCCTCAGGGGAAAGCACCTACCCCACCGACAGCTGGATTGCTATTCTAAAAGACTTTCAGCAGCGTCAGCCCGCCATGCCTCTGGCCCTGCTGCAAATCGACGATGCCGCCCCCCAAGCAGCTGAGCTAACTGGCGCCATGCCTGATCTCAAGATTTTACGGCCCGAGAGCCCAGGTCAGGCGGCGGCTATGATTGCTGCCGCTAACCTGCTGGTGGCGGTAGAGGGGTATCCGCTGGGGCTGGCGATCGCTCTCAACGTCTATGCCGTAGGGCTACTTTCTAGCGACGATTCAGTATTGCCCAGCGCCCCAGAGGAAAATCGCCTGGTTACCCTGGCGTCGCCCACGGGCAGCTTGGCCAGTATTTCCCCCGACCAGGTGCTTAAAAAGATCTGGAGTGAAGGCGCCTAAGCAAATGGCCTGATTGACAACCTGTCGCCATCCCACAGCCCTTAGCCACCCGCAGACCCGTGGCCTAGGATTAGGCAGAAGGCGGTCATTATCGAACCCATGCTCAGCCATTGGAGACTTGACAGCTATGGACAAAGTTAAAGAACAGGCTAATATCGTCAGCCAGCTGCTATTTTCCGCCGATACTGGCCAGATCTACCGAAAGACCCTGACTCGCACCTGGGATATTCTCCGCGAGGTCGGTATTTTACTGTGGTTGATCATTTGTCTCACCTTTGTGGGTGGTGAATGGTTTTATCGCACCGCCGTTGGCCTAGGTCGCAGCACCCGCGCCTGGTATATCGGCCTGAGCGAAAAAAGTCCTAGCTCCGAAGAACCCCAGTCCATAGCATCTACGGGTCAGGCGCTGCTCGACACGGTCCAGTCGGGCACGGCCTACCTGCTTTCCCAGGCTCGCCAGCAGCTGGGTATTCCAGAACCAGAACCAGCCCCCCCCGCGCCAGCCGCTGCCCCCCCGGCTCCGCTGGACCCGGCCCCTGAGATGTCGCCCCCTCCCGCGCCGGTGGCTGCTCCACCCCCCAGCCCTGTGGCAGAGGTACCCGTTGACGACGAAGTCCCCGTTGACGACGAAGATGAGCTAGCCTAGGGCGTCTTTAGTACCTTCTTCCCAAGCTGCTCAGACCTCAGCTCAGGAAATCTAAGCCGTGGTGACCTCGGTCGCTGCGGTTTACTGGTTAGGGGCCTGTCTTCTTTGTCTCCCTAGCCGCGTTTCGGCCAAACGCGTCTAACGATGTTGCTAGGCTAGTCAGCAGGATCCTTTCTTAACATTCCCAGCTATGCTCCAGCACTACTTGTTTGTTGGCTTCACCGCCATCTACTACAGCCAAAGCGCTGCGAATCCCCAGCGGCGGCCCCACTTGTTTGCCTCGCTGGCGCTGCAAGAAGCTGAGGGAAGTCGCACCGTCGATCGCATTCGCCAGGTAAAAACGGCTGAAATTCCCCTCTGGCTCGATGAGCAAATGCAGCGCCACATCTCCGACGAGGTGCGCCATGCTCAAATCTTTACCAAAGCTGTGGAGCGCGAGGGCTATTTTATCGATCTAGACAGTGAGGCGGCTCAGCAATCGCTCTCTAGCGTAGGGGAGGGTTCCATGCGACGCTACCACCAAGTCGACGATCTCGCTGCTGCCCCCTTGCCCTCTCTGCTTGCTAGCGTGCTGCTGGCCGAAGAAATGGGTGTACGAGGATTTCGCTGTATCCTTAGGGCGCTGCCCAGCGATCTCACCGTCACCCGGACTGCCCTTGAGTCGGTGCTACGAGACGAAGAACGCCACGTGCGCTACCTCACCGACGCCCTGCGCTACTTCCGTGCGACTTCGGTGGTGGACGCCTACCGTCGCGACATTGAAAGCAAAATGTTCAAGGATTTGGGTAAAGTAGTGGAATTTCTGACCAAACCCGCCACTGAGCGCCCCAGCCTGGTGCAGCCCGGCCAAAAGCCAGACCTGTCTTTAATCTAATAGTTTCGCCCGTTCTATAAGGTTTTGACCAATTCCTTTCATGAGCATTAAGCCAGGAAGCAAGTACCATCCAATCTTCGAACACTTGCTTCGCTGTAAGCAAGACGCCATAACGCTGACGTTTAGTGAAATTGAAGCCTTGATGGGTAGTTCACTGCCCAAGTCAGCGTTTAAGAAAACAACCTGGTGGACCAATCGCGACAGCGACAGCGCGCTACAGGCCGGAGCCTGGGTGGGGGCAGGTTATCAGGTTGAGACTGTCGATCTAGCTGAGCAAACAGTCACTTTCCAGACTTTGCAGGCGATGTACAACATCCAAATTAAAGATGGGGAAATTGACTGGAACGGTAGCGCCGTCAAGGCGCTGAGAGTTTATAAACGGCTCAGCCAGGAGAAATTTGCCAGTGAGCTAGGCGTTCGCCGGGAAACTGTGAGTGAGTGGGAAAACAGCAAGTACGAACCCGATCGCTCCAAACGCAAGCTGCTGAGTCTCATTGCCAAACAGGTCAACTTCGGAGACATTGAGTAGGCTGCATGAGGCCCTGGTTAGGTTATGCGCGATCCAGGGCGGGTGGCGCTGAAAGCAGCTGCAAATGCTTAAACCCCTGCTCGGCTAGCGCCTAGAGAGAGCGGCCTGCTTTAATCGCGGCTGGTAAACTTGCAGCGGCCCAGGGATAGGTCGAACAAATGAAACCCGTACTCCTGGGCCAGGGCTTCAAATACCCTGAGTCCCCGCACGCTGTTGCCGTGGTGATCGAGCAGGGGAGAGAAAACGGCAATGCCCGCCTGGTTGGGCACTACCGCCAAAATGCCGCCTGACACCCCGCTCTTGGCCGGAATACCCACCCGAAACGCCCATTCTCCAGCAAAGTTGTACATGCCGCAGGTATACATGACGCTCAAAATATCGCGCACGTGCTCGGCCCCAACGGCCCGCTGCCCGGTGACGGGGTTTATCCCCTGGTTGGCCAGAGTCGCGGCCATAACAGCCAAATCGTGGCAGGTGACCAGCACTGAGCACTGCTGAAAGTAAAGATCCAGCGCTTCTTCGATGGGCTGATCGATCATGCCAAAATTGAGCATCAGGTGGGCCATGGCCCGGTTGCGGTGGCCGGTGGATCGCTCAGATATAAACGTGGACACATCCACAAACACCTCGTTGCCCACATAGTTCTGAAACATGGTCAGCATGCGGTTGAGGCGCTCGGCGGGGTGATGGCCGGTGATCAGACCCGTGGTGGCGATCGCGCCCGCGTTGATCATCGGGTTGTCCGGGCGCTTTGAGTCTTCATCTAGGCGAATCAGCGAATTAAACGGATCCCCCGTTGGCTCTACGCCCACCTTCTTGAGCAGTTTTTCGCGGCCATAGTCCTCCAGAGCCATGCCGTAGACAAACACTTTAGAGATCGACTGGATGGTGAACTTTTGGGCGATGTCGCCCACCTCAAAGGTGCGGCCATCGAGCGTCACCATGCTAATGCCAAACCAGTCGGGATCGGCCCGCGCCAGCTCGGGAATATAGGAGGCCAACTTACCGGCGGAGATGCCTTTGAACTCGTGGTGGAGCTGCTCTAGAAAGGCTTGAACCTGGGCCATGGGGGAGGGCTTTCAAAGGGCAGGACAGGGCACAAACGGGCGCAGGAACGCGAATTAATCGGACCTCTACTTCTGCTCGGGGTGCTGGGCTTCGGGGCGGCGATCGCCCAGGTCGTTGAGCCGCCAAATAAACCGATGCAGCTTACCGAAGTCGCGGTGGTTAAAGTGCATGATCAACCGATGCATGGTGGCGGTTTCGTCGCCGTGCTCTTCGGGTAGAGCAGCAGACTTTTCAATTTTGCCCTTAGCCAAAATATCCCCAAATTCGTCGTTGAGCAGGTCAACGGCCCCATCGGACAGGTCGCACTTCAGCCGAACAATCAGGCGATCGCCCGCGTAACGACAGGAGTGGTACACCCGGTAAAAGCTGCTGATCGCGTGGCAGGCATCGTCGACATTGTCGGTAATCGTGTAGAGGCTGGGGTCGTCGGGGCTAATCAAGCCCCGATTTAGCAGGTGGGTGCGGATGTAGCTGTCCCAGCCCTGCCAGTAGTCGCCGCCGGGGTGGTCGACCAGCACAACGGGCATGGGGTCAGCTTTACCGGTTTGAATCAGGGTTAAAGACTCAAAGGCTTCATCCTGGGTGCCAAAGCCGCCAGGGAACAGAACCAGAGCATCACTTTCGCGCAGGAAGAAGAGCTTGCGGGTAAAGAAATACTTGAAGTTAATCAGTTTGGGGTCACCCGCCATCACTGGGTTGGCCCCCTGCTCAAAGGGCAGCTGAATGTTGAGACCAAAGGAGTGATCGGGGCCGGCCCCAGCGTTGCCCGCCTCCATAATGCCGCCCCCCGCCCCGGTCATAACCATAAAGCCCAGTTCAGTGATCTGTTTGGCAAACTGCTCAGCCAGCTGGTAATCGGGGCTAATGGCGCCAGTGCGAGCTGAGCCAAAAATTGTGATTTTGCGGGTGTGCCGGTAGGGGTAAAAGATCTGAAATCCCTGCTCCATATCGAGCAGGGCATAGTTCAAAATTTTCCAGTCTAGGCGATCTGCCTCGCGCCCCATCATGCGCAAAATAGTCTCTAGCACCTGCCGAATGAGCCTGCCATGTTCGAGGTGGGGCAACTGCTCCAGCACCGTAGCCAGGTCAGCCTGAACGCTAGAGGGTAAATCTGAGGGAAGCGCGACCATACGCCGTTGGTTTCCAATATAGGCAGCACTCTATTTTAGCGACAATTTTGCCCCTTGCCGTTCCAAAAACCCTCCAGGGAGAGGCTAATGCCTCCCTGAAGGGTGATTTGCTGCTCGCATTGAACCCGGCCCACCTTTATCTCTGGCAGACGCTGGGCTAGAGATCGTTATTTAGAGATACTTTTCGAGGGTGTTAGCCAGGGTGGTTTTGGGTACAGCGCCCACCACCATATCAACCCGCTGACCCTCTTTGAAGATCATTAGGGTAGGAATGCTGCGGATGCCATACTGACTGGCCACGCTGGGGTTTTCGTCAGTGTTGATCTTGACGACCTTTACCTGGCCATCGTATTGCTCAGCAATTTCTTCTACCACCGGGGCCACCATACGACAGGGGCCACACCAAGGGGCCCAAAAGTCAACCAAGACCGGGACGGTGCTTTCGAGAACTTCTTGCTTAAAAGTAGAATCTGTTACCTGAGCGGCTGCCATGCCTAGTGTTCCTTGCCGTTGTTAACCACACGCAATCTTACCATAGCCAATCCCCAGCCAACTTGAGTCGAAATGCAACATCTGGTTAGCAAAACGGCCTTCTATTAACAGAAACGACGCCGTGGCGGGGTTTCTCAAGCCAGGGATGGATCTCTATAAGAAACCGCCCAGACCAAAGGCCTGGGCGGAGTGTGGTGTGAGGAGTGAACTGAAACAAAGGTTTCAGTACGTCTCTATTCTACTGTGGACACTTGAAAATCTGCCACCGCCCAATGACATTCTCAACAAATTTGTGGTAACCAAAAATTGTTACTGCTTTCGGGAACCTGTAAATTGTTCGCAGCAGACTTTTTTAGGTGAGCGCTCTCGTCCAGGCTCTTTGCCAAGCCAGGAGTTCTACCGACTTCTGTGCCATTGCCAAACCCCCTGAAGCCGCCCTCTACTGCGAGATGTGCTTTAGGATTCGCCTATCGGTTTCAGACAGCACCTCATCGTTTGAGGCCTCGGCCCGCTGCGCTTTATCTGCCAGATTTTGCAGCGTGCTGCTGGCCTGATCGCGGCCATGCTCGATCGCCTCATTGCGAGCTTCGGTCTTGCCGATCAGCTGCTTTGTGGTGTCTAGGCCATTATAGACACCTCCGGCGAGTTCTTCGGCCCGATCGCGGGCAATGTCCAAATCAAGCGGCTGCTCTAGGGTAGGGTCCACTATTTCTCGATCGATGGACGAGGGTTCGGCCCCCTGCCCGGCGTAGGTGAGCGCGGTGCCCCAAACGATCAATCCAACAGCTATGGCCAGAACAACGGCGGCCAGAGCTAGGATTCGATTGCGAACGTTCATACTGTTTCCCATGCGATGCTTTTAGCCTAGGTTTTACCTGGGGTTGCGCCATCCTTCCGGGGGGAGACGCTGCCATGGAGAACGCTAGGGGCTGTCATCAATTAATTGCCAATGGCCTAAGAATCAGTGGTTACAGCCCCTAGCCTGTTTTTTTGGGGTCGGGCGTGGCAACGCCTATGGGATAGGGATTGTAGCGAGAATTGATGACACGCCCTAGGGCTAGCGCAGCGCTAAAACAGAAAGTACCGCTGGGCCATGGGCAATACCTCCGCTGGTTCACAGGTGAGCAGTTCGCCGTCGGCCCGCACTTCGTAGGTCTCGACGTTGACCTCCATGCGGGGCTGGTAGGTGTTGAGCTTCATGTCGGCTTTGCTGAGGTTGCGGCAGTTGGCCACCGCCGCCGCTGTCTTGGTGAGGCCAATGTGGGCAGGCATTCCAGCGTCCAGGGCCGCTCGAGAGATAAAGCTGAGGGAGGTGGCCGCGATCGCCCCCCCAAAGCTGCCGAACATGGGCCGCATGTGTACCGGCTGAGGCGTCGGAATGCTGGCGTTGGGATCGCCCATCTGAGCCCAGGCGATCGCACCTCCCTTGATCACCAGCTCCGGCTTGACCCCAAAGAAGGCTGGCTTCCACAGGCAAATGTCGGCCAGCTTGCCCGCCTCGATCGAGCCCACGTGATCGGCAATGCCGTGGGTGATGGCGGGGTTGATGGTGTACTTGGCCACGTAGCGTTTGGCCCGGTGGTTGTCGTTGCGATCGCTGTCTTCGGCCAGGGCGCCGCGCTGCACCTTCATCTTGTGGGCGGTCTGCCAGGTGCGAATCACCACTTCCCCCACCCGGCCCATGGCCTGGGAGTCGGAGGCAATCATGCTGAAGGCCCCCAGGTCGTGGAGAATGTCTTCGGCGGCGATGGTTTCGCGGCGAATGCGCGATTCGGCAAAGGAAATATCTTCAGGGATGCTGGGGCTGAGGTGGTGGCACACCATCAGCATATCGAGGTGCTCGTCGAGGGTGTTGCGGGTGTAGGGGCGGGTGGGGTTGGTGGAAGACGGCAGCACGTTGGCCTCGCCGCAAACCTTGATAATGTCGGGCGCGTGGCCGCCCCCTGCCCCTTCGGTGTGGTAGGTGTGAATGACTCGGTTTTTGAAGGCGGCGATGGTGTCTTCCACAAAGCCCGCCTCGTTGAGGGTGTCGGTGTGGATGGCCACCTGCACGTCGTACTCGTCGGCCACCCCCAGACAGGCGTCGATGGTGGCGGGGGTGGTGCCCCAGTCTTCGTGCAGCTTGAGGCCCATGGCCCCGGCCTTGACCTGCTCTACCAGGCCCTCGGGCTGGGCGCTGTTGCCCTTGCCCAAAAAGCCCAGGTTGATGGGGAAGGCATCGGCGGCTTGCAGCATGCGCCAGATATTCCAGGCCCCGGGGGTGCAGGTAGTGGCGTTGGTGCCGGTGGCGGGGCCAGTGCCACCGCCGATCATGGTAGTGATGCCCGAGGCGATCGCGGTGTCAATCTGCTGGGGGCAAATGAAGTGAATGTGGCTGTCGATGCCCCCGGCGGTGACAATCATGCCTTCGCCCGCCACTACCTCGGTTCCAGGACCAATGATGATGTCGATGCTGTCTTGGATGTAGGGGTTGCCCGCCTTACCAATTTTGAAGATTTTGCCGTCTTTGATGCCGATGTCGGCCTTAACAATGCCCCACCAGTCCAAAATCAAAGCGTTGGTGATCACCATGTCCACTGCCCCGGCGTCGCGCCCGATCGGCGACTGGCCCATGCCGTCGCGAATCACCTTGCCGCCGCCAAATTTCACCTCGTCCCCGTAGGTGGTGAAGTCTTGCTCCACTTCAATGATGAGCTCGGTGTCGGCCAGGCGAATGCGATCGCCCACCGTAGGGCCAAAGGTCTCGGCATAGGCACGGCGGTCCATGCGGTAGCTCATGGGGACTCCTCAAAAAGGGGGGCAAATCTAGCTAGAACCACTCTAGAATGCGGGATTTCCCGGGTTTGGTCAATCAGACTACGATTACGGCTCCTAGATTTGGGAAAAGAGCAGATATATCAGCCGACGGGTAGGTTAGGAGATTGCTCAGAGCCAGCGTTCGGACGTTTGAAGGTTCGCAAAGTCTCTCCTTGTCATAACCAGCGTGACTATAGCCATAGTCCATTGCCCAGAGCCTCTTCGAGACTGGGTGCTAAAAGGATTGAGCGGCTAACGGCAGCCGATTTGGAGAAACTCATCTGTGTTGACAAAAAATAGCCCGTGGGTGATTGACCCACGGGCTGCGCTACGATTGCAGGCTCCTCCCCTAGCTAGCCAGGTATTCGCGAATGTCAGCCTGGCGCTTGCGAAGCTTGGTTAGGGCTTCGCGCTCAATTTGGCGCACGCGCTCGCGGCTAATAGACAGCAGGTCGCCAATTTTTGCCAGCGTCATCGTTTTGCCATCGGCTAGGCCAAAGCGCAGGGAAAGCACCTCTTGCTGCTGGGGAGTTAGCTCACCCATCAGACGCTCCAGGTCTTGGCGCAGGGAAACTTGGGTAGCGAAATCCTCGGGCGATGGGCCGTCATCCTCCAGCAGCTCACCCAGCTCCGTATCCTGGTTGTCACCTACTTTTAGGTCGAGGGAGAGAGGCTGGCGTGACTTCTCCAGGTAGTCACGCACCTGCTTGGTGGTGAGGTCGCACTCCACGGCCAGCTCAGCTACCGTTGCCGCTCGACCGTAGTGCTGGGAGAGGGTGCGCTGGGCTTTCTTAAGCTTGTTCAGCTTTTCAGTGATGTGGATAGGCAGCCGAATAGTGCGGCTCTTTTCGGCAATGGCGCGGGTAATGGCCTGGCGAATCCACCAGTAGGCGTAGGTGGAGAAACGATAGCCTTTGGTGGGGTCAAACTTTTCCACCCCGCGCTGCATGCCGATGGTGCCTTCCTGAATCAGGTCGAGCAGGTCGACATTGCGCTTGATGTACTTCTTGGCCACCGACACGACCAGGCGCAGGTTGGCCTCTACCATTTTGCGCTTGGCCAGGTTGCCCTGGCGCACAATGGTGGCTAGTTCAGCTACCGGCAGCTCAACCGCTTCGGCCCACTGCTCAAGGGTGATTGCGTCGCCAGTAGTCTCCTCCAGCGCCCGCCTTTCCGCCTCTAGAGCCGACAGCTTCTGCACCTGCTTACCCAGTACAATCTCTTCCTCGTGGGTGAGCAGGGGCACCTTACCGATTTCCTTCAGGTAGGTGCGCACCAGATCCGTAGAATTCTGCACACTTCTCATAACTCAGCAACCTAGGGAATAGTGTCGGAGGAACATCGGGCTAGGCAGCGGCCTAACCGCAAAAGGCGCGGGTCAGCGAAAATTGACGTCAGGTCAATACCGCTGACGATCGCACAGCTAACGGGCTGAAGCGGTCGGCCTAAGGGCGCGATCGCACAGGTACAGGAATCGGCTCAGCTTCAAGGGCAGCTTCCTCAGCACGACGCTTGAGAATCGCACCGGCTATGACTAGGGCTGCACCAGCTTCCAGCAGAATTTCAACAGGGCTCATGGCTATAACTTTATTAATTGTTTGTGTAAACAACTGTAACATTTATGAAAGAAAGCGTGAATGGTTATTAATACTCAGCGCTGCCTGAATTGCAGGCCAACAGTCCCTAGATTAAAGCCCTCCAGTTGGGTGGTTTGCATCCCAGAAGACATATTTTTGAGATTGCGAAGAAAGAAATTCTTAAAATCTAAAAAGAATATTAATAAATTTTGAGCATCAATCCGCTGTATTGGATCCTTGCAAAGGGTTGTTAAGCTGAAAGCGAAAGCCGGGAACCCTGGGCAGTTTTGATCACGTCGATGCGGGTTTGAAAGGCTTCTCGAAAGTGCGGAATGTGGGTGACGGTAAGAATGCAGGCAAAGTCAGGGGCGATCGCGTTAATGGCGGCAATTAGGCGATCGCACCCCTGCTGATCCTGGGTGCCAAAGCCCTCGTCGATGATCAGCAGCTGTAGGGCCAGGCCGGACCGCTGGGCCAGCAGCCGAGCCAGGGCCAACCGCAGGGCAAAGTTAACCCGAAACGCCTCGCCGCCGGAGTAGGTTTCGTAGGCCCGGGTGCCATGGGCGTCGGCAATCAAAATATCCAGGGTATCGATTACCCCCTGGCCCCGCTTGGTCGCCCGCTGGGTGACAAAGCGGACGTGGAGCTGGTGGGCGCTAAGGCGCCCCAGCAGGTGGTTGGTTTCGGCCTCCAGCTGGGGCAGCAGGTTTTCAATCATCATGGCCTGAATGCCGTTGCGGCCAAAGGCCTGGGCTAGCTCTTGGTATGTGCGCTGCCGCTGCCGAACGGCGGCCAGCTGCTGCTGCTGCTGGGCCAGCCCCTGCTGAAGCTCTTCGAGCTGCTGACGAGCCTGGTCCAGGGCGCCGAGCTGAGCTAGCAGGGCGTCGCGCTGGTGCTGCCGCCCTGCGATCGCATCCTCTAGGACCTCCAAGGCGTTGGGATCGTAGCTGAAGGTTTTGCCCTGGGCCTCTAGGGCCAGCAGGGCCTCGTTCAGGCGGGCCAGTTCCTGCCGCTGCTGCTGGTCCTGGGCCTGGAGCAGGCTGAGCCGGGCTGCCTGCTCACCGTGCTGCTGGCGGGCCTGCGCCAGGTCGTGGTGGCGCTGCCGCCACCCCTGGGCTGCCTGCAAAGCCTGGCGCACCTGCTGGTGGCGATCGATGCAGTAGTTGAGCTGATCGATGGCGTCTTGGACGACGGCCAGGGCCTGCCCTACCTCACTCTGCTGAAGCTGGGCTAGCTCAGTTTCCAGCTGGGCTTGCTCGGCCTCAAGGTGCTGCTGCCGCTGCAATAGCTGCCGCTGCCGCCGCCGCCCCTGAACCAGATCGCGGTGTTTGATCTCGGCCCAGCGCAGCCGATCGACCTGGCCGCGCACCAGGGCATGGTCGCGATCGTCGTAGGCCAGCTGGGCCAGGGTTTGGTCGATGTGGTGCAGCTCGCCCCGCAGATCGAGGGCGTACTGGTTGTCGGCTAGGCACTGCCCCAGGCGCTGCTGCTCGGCTTCTAGGGCCTGGAGTTGCTCATGCACCGTTGCCTGGGAGGCCATTTGAGCGCTCAGCTGCCCCTGTTTTTGCAGCACCGGGGCGTAGGCTTCTAGCTCAGCCTCCACGGCCCGGTACTCCTGGCGCAAAACCTGAATTTCTCGTTCGGAGGCGGCCAGCTGCTCTCGAATCACCCAAATTTCTGCTTGCAGCTCCTGCTGCTCGTGGCGGTGGCGCTGTTCCACGATGGCCCGGTGGTGGTCGGTCAGGGGGCGATCGCACAGGGGGCAAGTCGCTTCGGGCTGAGCCAGCAGTCCAAGCTTCTGGCCAATCTGGGCAATCTGGGCTTCACAGCGGCGCTGGTTGGCCTGCAACACCTCCATAAAGCTGCGCCGTTCTAGCCCCTTTTCGCGCACCTGCTCCTGGTAGGCTCGCCGCTGCTCCAGATAGCTGAGGGTATCAGACAATTCCCGGGCAGTGGCCACGAGCTGGGGGCGATCGCCCTGGTGAATCTGAAGCTGCTCGGCCCTGGCGGTGAGTTCCTCAAACCTGGTTTGCAGCCGAGTCTGGGCCTGCTGAAGCCCTGCCTCCAGCTGCCGCCGCCGCTGTAGCAGCGGCTCGGCCTGGAGCTGGAGGGCATCGAGGTGCTTGAGCTGGGTTTTAGCTACCAAAAACTGCTGACGATTGGCCTGGATTACCTCACCCTGGCTCAGCAGCTCCTCCAGATCGACCCGCTGGGCCTGCACGGCCGCTAGCTGGGCCTGGGTCTGGCTAAGGCGACTGCGGAAGTGCTGTGAGCGATCCTGCCACTGGGCCTCTAGGGGTTGACGCTGGGCCTGTAAGTCCTGGTACTGCTGAAACTGCTGGTTGAGCCGGGCGTCTTCGGCCTCGAGCTGACCTAGCTCGGCAACGCCCGCTTCGATCGCATCGGCCTCGGCCAGAAGATTTTCGCGCTGGCGTTGCTCACGGGCGAGGGTAGCCAGAGCCGTCTCGGTTTGCTGGAGGAGGGCGGCGAGGTGGCCCTGCTGCTGCCGCAGCATCTGGCACTGCTGCCCATGGCTGCGGTAGCTGTGGGCCAGGGCATGGAGCTGCTGCTGCTGCTGGCGATCGCTCGCCTGCTGCCGATCGAGCTCGCATAGCGCTTGCTGTAGCTGCTCCTGGCGCCGCAGAGTGGGCTCATAGTTGGCCAGGGCGGCACCTAGCTCGTCGAGCTGGGTTTGACGCAGACCCGCCTCGACCTTGGCCTGACGAGCCTGATCCCTGGCCTGCTCGGCGAGCCGATCGTAGTGACTGAGCTTGAGCAGGTCGGCCAAAATTTGCTTGCGATCGCCAGGGCGCTTCAGCATAAAGTCGTCCGCCCCACCCTGGCGCAGATAGGCCGAGTTGAGGAACGTGTCGTAATCGAGTCGAAGATGGCGGCAAATCATCGTCTGGGTGGCCCTCACCCCCCGCTGGGTCAGCACCCGCCAGCCCGCTGCGGTGTAAACCTGAAACTCCAGGCTGGTCCCCTGGCTGCGGTGGCGGCTGCGGATGGCTCGATAGGTGTGCTCCCCCTGCTGAAATTGAAAGCTAACGCTGGCCTCCATTGCCCCCTGGTGAATAATGTCGTCATCGGCGGCGGCCCGGCTTTGGCCCCACAGCGCCCAGGCAATGGCCTCCAGCAGCGACGATTTACCGGCCCCGTTGGCGCCAGCTACGCACACTACGTGCAGCCCGCTAAAGTCGAGGCTGGCATCGCGGTAGCTGAGAAAATTTTTGAGGGCAATGTGCTTGGGAATCATGGGTACATTAGCACCACTACCCCAAGTCTACAGTACAAGCGATCTTCAAGTACACCAGTATCTTAAAGATCGGCCAGTTTTAGCCGATTTTTACGGCAAATGCCGCTGAAATGAAGGACTCATCGCAGCGGCACTTACACGCTCAAATACGGAAGCGGTGGGATTTGAACCCACGAGGGAAGGTTTACTCCCCTACCTCCTTAGCAGGGAGGCGCTTTCGACCACTCAGCCACGCTTCCAAGAACAAGAAGAAGTTCTTTGTTAGTTTAGCAGACACTCGGCAGAGACTTGAGCGAACCGCAAGACTTTTTCCCAACGCTTCGGTGAAGTCTTAAAAACCTACGGCACAGGGCTTGGCTTTAGCTGGGGCCAAAGGTAGACCAACCCCGAGACCAGGGTGAGCACCACTGCCAGCCAAAATAGAACCTGAGCCGGTACCTCCCACAGAGGCGGCAGGGGCGCGATCAAAAGCGCGATCGCCGCGATCTGCACCACGGTCTTGGCTTTACCCCACAGATTCGCCCCCGGTACAGCCCCTCCCTGTAGGGCCGGACTCACCCGCCAGCCCGCGATCGTGATCTCCCGCGCCACAATCAAAAAAACACCCCAGGCGGGCACCTGATCTAGCTCAATGAGCATCAGCAGGGGGGCTAACACCAGCAATTTATCGACTAAGGGGTCCAAAAATTTGCCCAGATCCGTCACCTGGTCGAGCCTGCGCGCCAGGTAGCCATCGAGCCAGTCGGTGCCTGCGGCCACCACAAAAATCCCGGCGGCCCACCAGCGCTGGACCGGGGTAGGAGCCTGAAGCAGCACCAGCAGCAGAGGAACGCCAAGGAGCCGGGAGACGGTGATCCAGGTGGGAATGTTCATAACATTTTGGATTTTGGATTTTGGATTTTGGATTTTAGATTTGGGGAGGATTGGGCAGCGTCTAGCGCTTTTCCATCAAAGGTCTTTTTGACCTAAAGTTCCTCTTCCCCAAGGAGAGAACTTGAGCGCTCTATCCCTTGACTTTGCCAAACCGGCGATCGCGCTGCTGGTAAGCATAGATAGCCTGGTGAAACTCCGAGGTGTCAAAGTCGGGCCACAGGGTATCGGTGACGTAAATTTCGGCGTAGGCCAGCTGCCAAAGCAAAAAATTGCTGATCCTCATTTCGCCGCTGGTGCGAATCAGCAGGTCAGGATCGCTGATTTCAGCCGTGTAGAGGTGGCGGCTAAACAACTCTTCGTCAATGGCGCTGGGGTCGATTTCGCCCTTCTGCACCTGAATCGCTATGGATTGACAGGCCTGCACGATCTCCTGCCGCCCGCCGTAGTTGGTTGCCACCGTAAACTCAATGCCGTGGTTGTCCTGGGTTTGGGTTACCGCCTGGTGAATCTCCCCCTGTAATGATCGGGGCAGCGCCGCCAGATTGCCCACAAACCGAATGCGGACGTTTTCCTCCATCATTTCCAGCAGTTCCTGGCGCAGCACTCGCTCAAACAGCGCCATCAAAAAGTCGACCTCCTCAACGGGGCGTCCCCAGTTTTCGGTCGAAAAGGCGTAGGCCGTCAACGCCCCAATGCCCCAGTCACGGCAGCAGCGCAGCAGCGTTTTGAGCGTATCAACTCCCCGGCGATGGCCCATAATGCGCGGCAGCCCCCGCCGCTTAGCCCAGCGCCCGTTACCGTCCATAATGACCGCTACGTGCTGCGGCAGGCGATCGGGCTTGAGGTCGGCGGGCAGGGCGTAGCGAACGACAGGCTTGGTGGTCATTTTTTCTCTCGGGGGGACGATGAGGGCAGACGAAACAAGCGCAGCAGGTAGGTAATGCCAAGGCTGCCCAGCCGTCGACCAAGGCTTCTGAGCTGGGGAGCTACCGCCTCGCGATCTACCGATTTTGAAAATTTAGATCGCAGAATACTGCGCAGACGACTGCTGGTCAGAGGCCGATCTAGAATACCGCCTTCCGCCAAAGAAATAGAGCCTGTTTCTTCTGATACCACAACACAGAGACAATGCTCCACCCGCTCTGTAATCCCCATTGCCGCCCGGTGGCGAGTGCCCAGCTGCCGCGAAGCCACCCGCTCAGAAATGGGCAAAATCACCCCCGCCGCCGCAATCCGTGAGCCGCGCACCAGCATGGCCCCATCGTGGAGCAGGGTGCTGGTTTGAAAAATGGTTTGGATCAGCTCCTTAGACACCTCCGCGTTGATGCGCACCCCAGGCACCGTAAAGTCGCGCTCGTCAATAGGCTTATCGGTTTCCAAAATCAACAGCGCCCCGGTGCGGTTTTGGGAGAGTTCCTTCACCGCATCGACGATCTCGTCGATCACGTTGTCGGGCTGGGGCATGGCCTCGCGGGAGGGACTGAGCAACTCCCACACTCGCCCCTGGCCAAGCAGCTCCAGCAGCCGCCGAAACTCTCCCTGGAGCATAAACGCCATGGCCACCGCTGAGCCGATCACCAGCTTATCGAGCACAAAGCCCAGCAGCGCCAGGCCCAAAAACTTGCTCAGAGCCGCTGCCAGCATCAAAAAAATCAGCCCCCGCACCATCCACAGCGTGCGACGCTCGCCAATAATCACCAGCACTACATAGCTGAGCAGCAGTACTAGCGCAATGTCCAGCGCCTGAAGCACAAACCTAACCTGGTCAAGGTTTGTTAGCCATTGCTCCCAGAGGTAGTTCATGCAGCGTTAGAGGATGGTGCCTGAGCGGCTGTGCGATAGGGTGACCCGATCAGCCCCCTGGCAAAACCTTGTCCAAGGCTAGCAACGGTTACTGGCTTAAGTAGACTTGGCCTGGGGGCGCAGAGTTTCGGGTAGACAGTCCTGACGAAGCAGATCGGTCACGGTTTCCCGGCGAATAATAAGAGCGGCGTTGCCCTCAGCCACCAGCACCGCCGCAGGCCGAGGCACCCGGTTGTAGTTTGACGCCATGCTGTAATTGTAGGCACCCGTGCCGGCAATGGTCACGACATCGCTGCTCTTCAACTCGGGCAGAGCCGCGTCCTTAATTAGAATATCTCCTGACTCGCAGTGCTTACCGGCCAGGGTAATAGTTTCAGCAAAGGGGGCGGTCATCCGGTTGGCGACCAGCGCCCGGTACACTGACTGATAGGTAATCGGCCGTGGGTTATCAGACATGCCGCCGTCCACGGAGGCATAGGTGCGCAGCCCAGGGATCGTTTTCTGGCTACCCACCCGGTAGGCGGTCATGCAGGCGGAGCCGATCAGCGATCGCCCCGGTTCGCACAGCAGGCGCGGCAGGGGAATACCCCTGGCGTTGCAGGCGGCCACAACGCTCTCGCACACGGTCTTGACCCAGGTGTCGATGCTCGGCGGGTCGTCCGCTTCGGTGTAGCGAATGCCTAAGCCGCCGCCCACATCCAATTCGGTTAGCGTCAGCCCGTAACGCTGGGCCGTGACCACCCACTGGGCCATGACGCCGCCCAGGTCGGTGTGGGGGGTGAGTTCAAAAATTTGTGAGCCAATGTGGGCATGGACCCCCAGGCAGTGGAGCTGGGGCTGGTCAGACAAAAATTGAAATACCGCCTCAATCTGGTCGGGGTCGAAGCCGAACTTGCTGTCCAGGTGGCCAGTGCGGATGTATTCGTGGGTGTGGCACTCGATACCGGGGGTAACCCGCAGCAGAACAGGGACCGTTTTGCCTTGCTGGGTCGCCATTTCACCCAGCGTCTTGAGCTCTAGCCAGTTGTCGACCACGATGCGGCAGCCGACTTCCACCGCCAGAGCCAGCTCTTCACCAGATTTGTTGTTGCCGTGAAAATAGATCGCCTCGGGAAGGGCTCCGGCCTCAGTGGCGGTTACCAGTTCGCCGGCTGACACCACATCAATGCCCAATCCTTCATCTGACACAATGGCGCACACGGCCATGCAGCTCCAGGCTTTAGAGGCGTAGAGCACCAGGGCTTCGCCTGGGTAGTAACGCTCGAATCCCTGGCGATACTGACGGCAAGCGGTGCGCAGGGTGCGATCGTCCAAGATGTACAGTGGCGTGCCAAATCGCTCTACCAGCTCCACCACGTCGCAGCCGCCTATGCTCAGGTGGTCATCGGGGGTGACCACGGCGGTCAGGGGCAGCAGCTGCTGGTTGGGGGATAGCTCTTCCGGGGGGCGGGTGGGAGGTAGATATTGGCGGCTATCGGTCGTGGATGCCGGTACAGGAGAAGTCGAAACCATAGACATTGCGCTCACAAAAACGAAAGAGGGGCAGATGAGGTTTGGGTCAGGTGTAATTTGAATCAGTGAACCAGCCGCGACTTTATGACAGGTAACTTTGTGGCAGGTAATGGCCTCCCAGTGGTCTAACGCTTTCGTGGTCCAGCGCTTTTAGAGAGGCTGCCTTAAAGGCCATCCCGTTGCGCCCCAGCCCTCAGTGTACAATTAAGGGCTGTGCCGGTTTTCAGCCAATTTGCTTTTTTGCCGTGGGCTATCTTTTTTGCCAGGTTCCTTGCCTTGACGATATCGCAGCCCTGGTGGCGCTCGATCGGCGATCGCTGGGGGGGCTTTGGTCGGCGGAGGGCTACAGGCGCGAGATAGAAAGCCCCAACAGCTGCTTACTGATGCTGGTAGATAGCCCCAGCGCCAGTGGTCTCAATGCTAACGGGGGAGAGGAGAGCAATCTATCGATGGTTTCGATGGCCGATCTCCAGCATGCTTCGGACCCAGAGTCGCCTGACCCTAGAGAACCAGCTGACTACGCTGATGGCGAGGCGTCTGAGGCCCCTAGCGTACTGGGGTTGGGGTGCTACTGGGCGATTTTAGACGAGGCTCACATTACCGTGCTGGCGGTCGATCCGCGCTACCAGCGGCGAGGCCTGGGCAAGTGGCTGCTGATCAACTTGCTGGCGAATGCCCGCGCCGAGAGATCCGCAGGGAAAGACGCGATCGCCCTCACCCGCGCAACCTTAGAGGTCCGTCCCTCCAACAGCCGGGCCCTGACCCTTTACGAAAGCTTTGGGTTTGAGACCCTGGGCCGCCGCCGCCGCTACTATGCCGATGGCGAAGATGCCCTGATTTTGTGGCAAAATTCCCTCAAAACCACTGAATTTGGGGATCGACTGCGACAGCTATCCAGTGCGGCTACTGACCGTCTTGAGCGTCAAGGGTGGCAGATCGGGAATAAAAAATTGCCCGCGAACCGAACCTGAAACCGAACCTTTAAAGTTGAGAAAATTTACATTTTCCCCAATCTCAACCTATTGACAATGGGCGATCCCGAGCTATTTTTCCGGTTTTAGGAGCGCCCTAACTAAGCGCGGTAAACCGGCTGTTTGGTAGGGCACAACTGACAAAAATTGCTGTGCTAGAATTTGCCTATCCGGCACGCACCAGGTAATTAATACCATCATGTTTGAACGCTTCACAGAAAAAGCAATCAAGGTCATCATGCTGGCGCAGGAGGAAGCTCGTCGGTTAGGCCACAACTTTGTGGGCACCGAGCAAATTCTCCTGGGGTTAATTGGGGAAGGCACGGGCGTAGCCGCCAAGGTCTTGAAGTCGATGGGCGTCAACCTCAAGGACGCGCGCATTGAAGTCGAAAAGATCATTGGTCGTGGCTCCGGTTTTGTCGCCGTTGAAATTCCTTTTACCCCCCGAGCCAAGCGTGTGCTTGAACTCTCCCTGGAAGAGGCCCGTCAGCTTGGCCACAACTACATTGGCACCGAGCACCTGCTCCTGGGACTGATCCGCGAAGGCGAGGGGGTCGCGGCCCGCGTTCTCGAAAATCTGGGGGTTGACCTCTCGAAGGTGCGCACTCAGGTAATTCGCATGCTGGGTGAAACTGCCGAGGTCTCTGCTGGGGGTGGTCAAGGCCGCACCAAAACTCCCACCCTCGACGAGTTTGGCTCTAACCTGACCCAGATGGCCGCCGATGGCAAGCTCGATCCGGTGGTGGGTCGCCAGAAAGAAATTGAGCGCGTCATCCAGATCCTGGGTCGGCGCACCAAAAACAACCCGGTGCTGATTGGCGAGCCCGGCGTGGGTAAAACCGCGATCGCGGAGGGCTTGGCCCAGCGCATTGGCAACGGCGACGTGCCCGACATTCTCGAAGACCGCCGCGTGGTCACCCTCGACATCGGCCTGCTGGTGGCCGGTACTAAGTACCGGGGCGAGTTTGAAGAGCGCCTGAAGAAAATCATGGATGAAATCCGCTCTGCCGGAAACGTCATCCTGGTGATCGACGAAGTTCACACCCTGATCGGGGCGGGGGCCGCCGAGGGCGCGATCGACGCCGCCAACATTCTCAAGCCTGCCCTGGCTCGGGGTGAATTGCAGTGCATCGGGGCTACCACCCTAGATGAGTACCGCAAGCACATCGAGCGCGATGCCGCCCTGGAGCGCCGCTTCCAGCCGGTGATGGTGGGCGAGCCCAGTGTGGATGAAACGATTGAGATTCTCCACGGCCTGCGCGATCGCTACGAGCAGCACCACAAGCTGAAGATCGCCGACGAAGCCCTGGAGGCCGCCGCCAAGCTCTCCGATCGCTACATTGCCGATCGCTTCCTGCCCGACAAGGCCATCGACCTGATCGACGAGGCAGGTTCTCGCGTTCGTCTGATCAACTCCCAGCTGCCTCCGGCGGCGAAGGAACTCGATCGCGAGCTGCGCCAGGTGCTCAAGGACAAGGACAACGCCGTGCGCTCCCAGGACTTTGACAAGGCCGGGGAACTGCGCGATCGCGAGATGGAAATCAAGGCCGAGATTCGGGCGATCGCCCAAAACAAAGCCACCGAAGACGCTGGCGGTGAAGACCAACCCGTGGTGGGCGAAGAAGATATCGCCCACATCGTCGCCTCCTGGACTGGGGTGCCGGTGAGCAAGCTCACCGAGTCCGAGTCTGAGAAGCTGATGCACATGGAAGACACCCTGCACCAGCGCCTGATTGGTCAAGACGAGGCGGTGAAGGCTATCTCTCGTGCTATTCGTCGCGCTCGAGTAGGGCTCAAAAACCCCAACCGACCCATTGCGAGCTTTGTCTTCTCTGGCCCCACCGGGGTTGGTAAAACAGAGCTAGCCAAGTCTCTGGCGGCCTACTTCTTCGGTTCCGAAGATTCCATGATTCGCCTGGATATGTCCGAGTTCATGGAGCGCCACACGGTCTCCAAGCTGATCGGCTCGCCGCCGGGCTACGTGGGCTACAACGAGGGCGGACAGCTGACCGAAGCGGTACGCCGTCGCCCCTACACCGTGGTGCTGTTCGACGAGATCGAGAAGGCCCACCCCGATGTCTTCAACATGCTGCTGCAAATTTTAGAAGACGGTCGCTTAACCGATGCCAAGGGTCGCACGGTGGACTTCAAGAACACCCTGCTGATCATGACCTCCAACATTGGCTCCAAGGTGATTGAGAAGGGTGGCGGCGGCCTCGGCTTCGAGTTTGAGCAAGACCAGGCCGAGTCGCAGTACAACCGCATCCGCTCTCTGGTCAATGAAGAACTCAAGCAGTACTTCCGGCCTGAGTTCCTCAACCGCCTCGACGAAATCATCGTCTTCCGCCAGCTCACCAAGGACGAGGTCAAGGAGATCTCCGACATCCTGCTCAAAGAGGTATTCGCTCGACTCACCGAGAAGAATATTCACCTCCAGGTCACCGAGCGCTTCAAGGAGCGTTTGGTGGAAGAGGGCTACAATCCCAGCTATGGGGCACGGCCACTGCGTCGAGCCATCATGCGCCTGCTGGAAGACACCCTGGCCGAGGAGATTCTCTCCGGTCGCCTGAGCGATGGCGACACCGCCACCGTCGATGTCGACGACACCGGCAAGGTCACCATCCAGGCCGAGCAGCGGCGTGAGCTAATCTCTGCGGAGAGCTAATTGACGCTTCCATGGGTTGGGCCTGCGCAAGTAGCTCCCAGCGGAGCTAATCTTTGCTAGGTTGTATCTCGTTTACCCAACCCACCGCTCAATAATCTGTTGCTAAAATGCTGTTCCCTGGTTGGGGACAGCATTTTACTTTTTACCCCTGAAGGTCATGCGGGGGGTTGCCCAGAGCGGCTATGCTGGCAACACGATTTGAGAGGTTTCACCATGGGCGATGCCACCAACTGCGAGAAACTGGCGGTAGTGTTTAATCGGGCTAGCCAGCAGGGCAAAGGTGCCTTTTGTAGAATGCTCTGGGGCAATCAGCCCGAAACCGTTCAGGTTCAGCTCAAACCCCTGCTCAGCGCTGCAACCATAGATGCCCTGAGCGCCGAAGATTAGGGTTTCTAGCCAAGCTTGTTCCAGCTAGATACTCCTCTGGGGTTTCGCCGAGACAGGCCCGGTGGGCTAAGGTCATGCCCTTGAGGAGGAGGTTTTCTGGCATGGAATACCCCCGGCTTTCCCCCATTGCGCGGCTCCCCTGCTAAAGTCGATAGGCGGGTTTGATACAGGACAGATGCAAACCGCCGCTATAAAAGCACAGCTACAGGAGCACAGTCATGGATCAGTGGCAGCAGGGGGAGACCATTGATTTGGCCATTACTGACCTGAGCAGCAGTGGGGATGGCCTGGGTCGATGGCAGGAGCGAGTCGTGTTTGTGCCTGATACGGTACCCGGTGACACCGTGCGGGCGCGACTGGTACAGGCTAAGCCTACCTTTGGCAGGGCCAAAGTGCGGCAGCTGCTCTCCCCCTCTCCCGATCGCGTTCGAGCGGCCTGCATTGTGGCTGACAAGTGCGGCGGCTGCCAGTGGCAGTCGGTGAGATACCCGGCTCAGCTGGTGGCTAAACAGCAGCAGGTTACCGATGCCCTCACCCGTATCGGTGGCTTTGAGGCTCCTACGGTGTTGCCAATCTTGGCGGCGGACGCTCCTTTGGGCTATCGCAACAAGGCCACCTATCCCCTGGGGCGATCGCCCGAAGGTCAGGTCAAGGCGGGCTACTTTCGCCAGGGCAGCCACAAGCTGGTCAACCTCAACCAGTGCCCGGTGCAGGACGAGCGGCTGAACCCAATGCTGGCTGAGGTCAAGCGCGACATTCAGGACCGGGGCTGGTCAATCTATAACGAGACCAAGCACCAGGGGCGGCTGCGCCACCTGGCCCTGCGAATCGGGCGTCGCACTGGCCAGCAGCTGCTGACCTTAGTCTCAACGGCGCCTAACCTAAAGGATATCGAGCTGCAAGCTCAGGAGTGGCGCGATCGCTACCCTGAGCTGGTGGGGGTATGCGTCAACCTCAACCCCGATAAAACCAACGCCATCTTTGGTGCTGAGACTCTGGCTATCGATGGAGTGCCCTACATCGAGGAGATCTTCGCCGGGCTGCGGTTTTACATCCACGCCACCACATTCTTTCAGGTCAATACCGAGCAGGCCGAGCAGATCCTACAGATCATTGTGGACGAGCTACAGCTTAGCGGCAGCGAAACCCTGATCGACGCCTATTGTGGCGTCGGCACGCTGACTCTGCCCCTAGCCCAAAAGGCTAAGCGCTGCCTGGGCCTGGAGGTCCAGCCTGAAGCCGTAGCCCAGGGCCTGGCCAACGCTGGCCTCAATGGCATTGACAATGTGGAGTTTCGCGCTGGGGATGTGGGTGAGCTACTGCCCCTGGCTGCCGCTAGCCTCGCTGATGCAGTGGACATTGTGGTGCTCGATCCGCCCCGAAAGGGCTGCGATCGCACCGTGCTCGATGCTCTAATTGAGCTTCACCCGCCCCGCATCGTCTATATGAGTTGTGATCCCGCTACCCTGGCCCGAGACTTGAAAGTTCTGCGGGAGGAGGGTGGCTACACCCTGGCTAAAGCTCAGCCCGCCGACTTCTTCCCCCAAACTCCCCACGTCGAATGCGTCGCATTTCTGGTAGCGTAAAAGCCAGATTGATTTTAAGGCGTTTCTCCCAGCTCCTATGAAGTTCAGCACCATTGCCGACAAAGTTCAAGTTACCTCGGCCTCCAGTCTGACGGCAAACCCCGCCCATGACCCCGATATTGCTGGGGTAGCTGCCGTCGACCAGGCTTCGATGGGCATGCTGAGCTATATCGAAGGGGAGAAGTTCGCCGCTTTTGTGGCCAAAACCCAGGCCAGCGCCTTAATTTTGCCTCAAAATCCATCCTTGCAGGCCCAGGCCACTGAGCGGGGCCTGGCCTGGCTCAGCGCCCCCGATCCCCGGCTCGCCTTTGCCCGCGCCATTGCTCTGTTTTACGCCCCCTACCGACCAGAGCCCGGCATTCACCCCACCGCCGTCATTGATCCCACGGCCTCAATCGGCGAACAGGCGGCCATTGGCGCAAATGCAGTGATTCAGGCCGGGGCGCATCTGGGGAATGAAGTTTGCGTTCACCCCAACGTCGTGATCTATCCCGGCGCTCGGATAGGCGATCGCACCGTACTGCACGCCAACTGCGTGATTCACGAGCAGGCGCAGATTGGCTCTGATTGCACCATTCACAGCGGGGCCGTAATTGGGGCCGAGGGTTTTGGCTTTGTGCCCACCCCCCAGGGCTGGGAAAAAATGGAGCAGTCCGGGATAGTGATTATCGAAGACGGGGTCCGGGTGGGCAGCAACACAACCATCGATCGCCCAGCCGTAGGCTATACCCGCATTGGGCGCGGCACCAAACTCGACAACCTGGTGCATATTGCCCACGGCTGTCAGGTCGGAGAGGGGGTGGCAATGGCGGCCCAGGTCGGTATGGCTGGCGGCGTTATCGTCGGAAACAGGGTAATTTTGGCGGGCCAGGTGGGTATTGCCAACCAGGCAAAGATCGGCGACGGGGCGATCGCCACTGCTAAAACTGGCATTCACGGCGATGTTGCCCCAGGCGAAATTGTCGCTGGAACACCAGCCTTACCCCACAAGGTATTCCTCAAAGCTTCAGCCGTCTATCGTCGTCTGCCAGATATGTACAAGACCCTTCAGCGGCTACAAAAGCATTTGTCCTA
Organism: Nodosilinea nodulosa PCC 7104; assembly: GCF_000309385.1. Taxonomy (GTDB): domain Bacteria; phylum Cyanobacteriota; class Cyanobacteriia; order Phormidesmidales; family Phormidesmidaceae; genus Nodosilinea; species Nodosilinea nodulosa. The sequence goes on along the minus strand of NZ_JH976537.1, from coordinate 4,423,261 downwards.
GGGCGTGTCATCAATTCTTGCTACGATCCTTATCCCATAGGCATTGCCACGCCCGACCCAAAAAACAGGCTAGGGGCTGTAACTGCTGACTCTTAGACCATTGGCGATTAATTGATGACAGCCCCTAGAAAAGCTGCACTGCGCCTGGAGAGAATCTAGTGAGCCAGAGCCTCTAGAGCCTGTCAGGCCAGATTTTTACCCTATTAAATCTACCCCATGGCTACCGATCCCCAAGAGTTAGCTAATATTCAGCAAGAGCTACGCCTCAGTCGTCCATTCACGCTGGCCGACGCGATTGGCCAAGAAGCGGGCAATTTCATGAAAGGGGAATCTCCCATTCCCCGACTGGTGCAGGCCAAGCACGCCGCCCAGCAGGTGTTGAAGGAGTCGCTACACGATGGGCCCGGTGCTCTTCACCGGGTACTCGACCGCTGGCTCTCCGACGATGAAACTCGCCTCAGTCGCCATCTGGACGACCCCTCCAAAGCAGTAAAAGACCTGCTGACGGCAATCTTGCGATCGCCCGAAACCTTCTACGAACTTGTGCGCCAGGCCGACGTCGTCTGGGGACAAATTTACGACAGCCGCCCCCATTTTCAGCAGCCAGGACAGCCGCCCCACCCGGACGATGAATATACCCACGAGTCGGTGAGAGACACCTTAGAGACCTGTCTCTATGACTTAATCAACCCTCCCTCGCCAGAGCCAACCAATCAAGAGGATACCTCAGCCATATCATTGCCCGACAGCGTAGGACGCCCTGTCGCCTAGGGCGTGTCATCAATTCTCGCTACAATCCCTATCCCATAGGCGTTGCCACGCCCGACCCCAAAAAAACAGGCTAGGGGCTGTAACCACTGATTCTTAGGCCGTTGGCAATTAATTGATGACAGCCCCTAGGTCAAAAAGCATAAAAAACGCTGTCGCTAAATACAACAGCGCTTGCAAGCACTATGGAAGCTGCCAAACGGACACCGCCAGCTACGGGAGCTTAAACAGTAAAGTCTGGGTCAATGCCACGCCATACCGCCACGAGGCGGCCTTGAACATCCACCAGATCTGCCGGGAACTCCATGACCGGATAGTTGGGGTTGGCGGGTTTCAGCTGCACCTGGTTACCCTGGCGATGAAAAGACTTTAGGGTGGTGCCACTTTCAACCCGAGCCGCGACGATAGTGCCCTCCCGAATGCCCTGAGGATCTTTCACGGGGCGCATAATGACCACGTCCCCATCCTGAATCATGGCCTCGATCATGCTGTCACCGGTAACCTTCAAAGCATAGTCACCAGACTGAATCGGCAGCCCGTTGAGATCGAGTCGCTCTACGCTGTCGGTAAAAGCCTCGTTGACGAAACCAGCGGCAATAGTCCCTAAGATAGGCACTCCCCTAACATCATCCCGGACACGGATGGTGCGGGCTTTACCCTCGCTCCATTCGATGTATCCCTTGTTTTTAAGGTGCTCTAGGCGGCTTTGAATGGGGGCGGGAGAGCGCAAATTCATAGCCCGCATCATCTGGCGAATAGATGGGGAATGCTGATTGGCTCTAATGTAATCTATCAGCCAGTCATAGAGTTCCTGTTGGGCAGTTGTTAGGGATTCCATAGGGTTTAGCCACAGCATCAACGTTATTTCATGGAACAAGTGTACCAACTGAAAGGGAATCTGTCCACACAGCCGTCAATATTGATTGCAGCGGCCTAATTCTATCTTTGAGAAAAAAATAAAAAGGACAACCTTCATGGTCGCCCTTTCTATCGTCAACAGCTTTCTGAGGTTTAGCCCTAGCGGATGTATTCCTTCAAAATACTATTGCGGTTGGGGTGGCGCAGTTTGCGTAGGGCTTTGGCTTCAATTTGGCGAATGCGTTCGCGAGTAACGTTGAAAATCTGGCCGATTTCCTCAAGGGTTTTCATACGGCCATCGTCGAGACCGTATCGCAGGCGCAGCACATCGCGCTCACGAGGGCTAAGGGTACCCAACACGCTTTCGAGATCTTCTCGCAACAGGCTCTTTGACACCTGGTCTTCGGGGGTCTCGCCGTCAGACTCGATGAAGTCCCCCAGCCGAGAATCTTCTTCTTTGCCAATAGGGGTTTCAAGGGAGATGGGCAGCTGGGCCGACTTGGCAATAAACCGCAGCTTCTCGATGGTCATTTCCATCCGAGTAGCGATTTCTTCTTCGGTAGGCTTGCGGCCTAGCTCCTGGGAGAGCAGTTTGGTGGTTTTCTTGATGCGAGAAATAGTTTCGTAAAGGTGCACCGGCAGTCGAATGGTGCGCGACTGATCGGCGATCGCCCGCGTAATGGCCTGTCGAATCCACCAGGTCGCATAGGTAGAGAACTTGTAGCCCTTCTCGTGGTCGAACTTTTCCGCGGCGCGAATCAAGCCTAGGCTTCCTTCTTGGATCAGATCCTGGAAGGAAAGACCGCGGTTCATATACTTCTTGGCGATGGATACCACCAGACGCAGATTGGACTGCACCATCTTGTCCTTGGCGCGACGGCCAATATGAAGGCGATGGCGGAAGCTAGCCAGGCTATAGGTTTCGCCTTCGTCCTTGCCAACGGCCTCGGCCCACTCAGCATCGTAGGGATCTCGCTCAAGGGCATCCCCTAATTCATCGTAGATGCGCTCTAACTTGAGCAGATCGGCAATTTTTCGGGCCAGCTCAATTTCTTCTTCGGCTCGCAGTAGACGGATACGACCAATCTCTTGCAGGTAAAGCCGGATCGAGTCTTCGGTATAGTGGCGCTTCTTGGTCTGAGTACGGCGGCGGGTTACTTTCCCCTTAGGCGCTTTGTCGTCGGCGCCGGCCTCGTCATCTTGAGCAACAAAATTCTCGTCGCCATCGTTATCGTTACCGTCGATCAGTAGATCGAGCTCAGTATCAGGGTCGATGGTGCCGAGCAGATGATTTGCTTGGGTCATGCCGCGATCCTCGTGCTCCTTAAGGTTGAAAGACAAAGACTTTGATCAGATTAACAGCTCTCTAAGATAGATGCCCACAGTTCCGAAAAAGTGCAGATCTATTTTTTGGAGATCGGATGGTATGCGCTTAGGTGTCCAAAGTACCAATCTCGAGCTGATGGCCTTGGCTCGCCGTTACCTCTACCAGGAGGAATACATTAGCGGAGCTGAGGCCTCTCAATTTTAACTGCAATATTAGGCGATGCACCACCCCAACTTTTGAGAGGACTCTCCTAATCGGCTGAAAGGCTTAACTTCAGGGCAAAGTAGCTCAGAAAAACCGGATTGGAATAAGCTGGAAAGTCAGAGATATAGAACAAGCTAACTACTTTTTTGACTGTCTTGACGTGGCTATGGATAGGAAAGAGGAGTGGATTTTGCCGTGGCTACCTACAGTAATTTGGTCCTGTGCTGATCTCTGGTCGTTGTCAGGATAGCTACACAAGACCAGTCATTTTGTGACAAAACCCTTACATATTTTGGGTGGCAAGTGATAAAACCCAGTAGATTCCCCGGTGACTGAGTTAAAGAGTTTTATCTGCCCAGAAGTTTGGATCCGGAAATCCCCCTGAATTTATGTTTTTAGGGCAAGCCAAAGGCTTTGTTCAGCTAATGCCTGGCTAGATACCGCTGCCGTCGAGAAATTCTTCAATCACTCGATCTTGTAGGCGGCAGTGAACTCCGCTGGATGGCATAGCTCCAACTAAGACTGGTTTAGAACGGGCCTGTCCCAGGGCTTGCACCTCTTTTTCTAAGGATTCAATGCGATCTACCAGAGCGCGAATGACCTGGGCCTCGGAATCGGGTAGGCTACCGTGTTCGAGGGGGTCGACTCTCTCTCCAGCGCGGTAGACGACGCGCCCGGGCACTCCGACGACCGTGCAGTCAGAGGGAACCTCTCGCAGCACGACAGAACCAGCCCCAATGCGTACATTGTGACCCACGTAGATATTGCCCAGGACCTTTGCCCCGGCCCCCACTACAACGTTGTCACCCAGGGTAGGGTGGCGCTTGCCGATTTCCTTGCCAGTACCGCCGAGGGTGACGCCTTGATAAATGAGGGCGTAGTCGCCAACAATGGCGGTTTCCCCAATCACGACTCCCATACCGTGATCGATGAAAACGGCCCGGCCAATGGTGGCCCCAGGGTGAATTTCAATGCCTGTTAGAAACCGAGCCAGATGAGAAATGAGTCGGGGCACGATTGGCAGGCCAAGGTTCCACAGCCAGTGGCTAAATCGGTGCATGACCAGGGCATGAAAGCCCGGATAGCAGGTCAGCACCTCTAGCCAGCTGCGGGCCGCTGGATCACGCTCGAAGACGATGCGAAAGTCGGCAAGCAGAGTTTTGAGCACGGTAGTGGGGTTAATGGCAGTCTTATCATCCTAGCGTGGGCTTGCCCTCGACCAACACCCCCTCGCTTACCCGGAATTGTGGACAAAATTATGGGCTGACGCTGAGGGAATAGCTATAGCGTTGTCCCTGGCTATGGGATCCTACCCAAATACGATAGGTGCCCGCTGCCCAGCCCTGATCTTGAATCAGGGCATCGGGATTGCGGCGGTCAATGTCTTCGCCGCAGCGCACGGTGTCGTCGTTGGGGCCCTGCACCAGTAGGCTAGTGTCATTGCCGTTGCTGTTGACCCGGAGCGTGAGGGAGGCGATGTCTTGCGACAAAACCATGATGTGATCGGGGTTGGTATCGGCAAAGCCGGTGCAGATGTTGCCGTTGCGATCGCGCCCAGCTATGCTAGACAGCGCAAAAATAGCGTTTGTGGAGCCGCTGACGTTAGCGGTAGGCGCGGCTTCGGACAGGGTGAACGACTCAAAATTAGCCTGCTGGGCCAGGCCAGGCAGGGCCGCTATGCCGCCCATGACTAGCCCTACCGTTAAGGTCATGATCCCTCTCAGTTGATTTTTGATGGCCATGCCCAGTCTCCTACGGTTCAACTCCATGGTGCTGGGTAACGGGCGCGATCGCCAGCCAGAATAGACAGAAGGTTAAACTGTCTCCAGCAAAACCGGCCAATGCGCAGTTTGTATCTAGTAGTGGCTCCAGGGATGCCCCAAAAATGGAACTTTTGATGTTGACAATCTGTGTCATAGCGGCCTGGTCCATGGCTACCTTGGTCAACAGCTTGCCTCACCTGGGGCAGCTGTTGGTACCTTCGCCCTGGCTGCTGGGAGGGATAGCCCTAATCGTAACTACCTGGCTGATGCGTGAGTAGCGGCCCTGGACCTGAGGTCTGGTTCAACAGCCTCAAGCGTCAGACATAGATTCGTAGATTTCAGGGATCTAGACATCCTTAAATCTCAGTAGTGCCGTAGAGTTCGGGGACCTCTCGGGCTGGGGGCAGTGACTTGGCATCACGGGTTTCAATGTACCCCGTGTAGTAGGCACCAGGCTCTATTTCTAAAGCGCCAGCCACCACATCACCTTCCAGTCGAGCGGTGCGGCTGAGGGTGAGCTTCCCCTCGGCAAAGACCCGGGCTTTAAGCACTCCCTGCACCACAATATTTTGGGCTCTTACCTCAGGCCCCTCGATTAACCCAGTGGAAGAGATCTCAAGATCGCCTTTGATATCTACAGTGCCGTGGATAACACCGTCTACCCGCAGCATTCCTTCGGCGTGGATGACGCCCTCAAACTCAGTTTTTTGACTTAGATAAGTCAATAGCGGAGCCGACTTACGTTTGAACATCAGAATTGCCCTCATAACTCCAGAGAACAGCACCCTAAGCAATGGCCTGAACCAGCAATGGCCTGAGTGAGATGGACCCTACAGAGACCGCAGCTGCTAATCCGGCAGCCCAGCTATGTAACTAAATCTTAAAAGACAATGGCTTCGGCTCGGCCAATGATCTGCTAACTGGTCGAATTTTTCTCATCCTGAGGGAGGGTGGGCACCACTGGTTGCCCTAGCTAGAATTTAAATCAGAAGAAACTTGGAAGAAATGCTCCTTATCTAAAAAGGATAGGGATCAATATAAATAGACGATAAAACTAGTTGAATTGATCCCTATCTCGCTTCGTTTTTTTCGTTTCGACTCTTAAAAGCATTGTTTAACTCCAGCAAACGAGGACGGGAGGTTTTCTCTCAGCGATCGCCGCGACGAGTTCGACAGCTCACCCCGTTCGGTACCGTCTCGTTTTGATTTCACCCATAACAAACTCCTCAAGGAAAACCACCATGACTGCTATTGACGTTCGCCTTCACTTTGAGCAAGCCGTCGAGGCCTTTGAATCAGTTGATGTAGACTGCAAGATTGCCGTGCTCTGGCAAATCTACGACACTCTGGGTCAGGCCTTTGCGGCCATTGCGCCGGTAGCCCTCTTCTCCCAGGCGGTACAGCAGCTGCTCAGCCAAATTCAGCAGGTCGATCGCACCGACCAGGCGGCAATCCTGCGGGATATCCTGGTTGGGGCCGATACCCGCTTCACCCAGGTTTATCAGGATCTCAACATCAACATGAAGCTGGCCTTCTGGCACCGACTGTTTCACCTGATGCCCGCCAGTCGTCTGTCCCTGAGCACCTGCCAAAACGGCCCCGCCGCGACCCAGGCGCTGCTGGCCCGTCTAGACAGCATGGGGCTTAACGAGCGTCTCCACTTTTTGCGCCGCGTTGTGCAGTAGGCCCAGGTCAGGCCCTGAATAATTTTTCTCCTGCCGGCGGCGGCATTGTTTTGCTGGGTTGGGGGGCGATCGCCCCAGGCAGATGTAGGCCGAGCATGGGAAGGCCCTCGGCGCGGGTTGTTGACGGTAAAGTGAAGGCTACAGGCCCTTAGCCTGCCCTTTAGCCTGACTGTCTACTGCCGTCGATTCGCGCCCCGCCATGCCCAGTATTGATGTCAACCAGCTCAGCAAGCGCTACCCCGTGGCCGTAAAGGCTACGGGGTTAAAGGGTACTCTGCGCCATTTTCTGCGCCGCCAGTACCAGATGGTAGAGGCGGTGCGGGACATATCGTTTCGCATTGAACCGGGGGAAATTGTAGGGTTTTTGGGGCCTAACGGAGCGGGTAAAACCACCACGCTCAAGATGTTGACTGGGCTAATTCACCCCTCCAGCGGCACGGTGCGGGTCGGCGGCCAGGTGCCCTTTCAGCGGCGGGCCGAATTTCTACAGGACATCACGCTGGTGATGGGGCAGAAACAGCAGCTGCTGTGGGATTTGCCGGCCCTTGACTCACTGCGCATCAATGCAGCCATCTACGGCCTCTCCGATAAAGAATTTCACTACCGCATTGACGAGTTGACCGAAATGCTTGCCCTCCAGGGCAAGCTCAACCAGCCGGTGCGCAAGCTTTCTCTGGGCGAACGCATGAAGGCCGAAATGATGGCGGCCCTGCTGCACCGTCCCCAGGTGTTGTTCCTCGACGAGCCCACCCTGGGGTTAGACGTTAACGCCCAGGTGGCGGTGCGGGAATTTTTGCAGGACTACAATCGTCGCTACCAGGCTACTATTTTGCTGACCAGCCACTACATGGCCGATATTACTGCCCTGTGCCGCCGCGTACTGCTGATCTACCAGGGCCAGCTGATCTACGACGGCAGCCTGGAGGGACTGCTCGATCGCTTTGCCCCTTACCGGGAAGTGACTGTCGAGCTGTCTACCTCTTGCGATGCCGCCATCCTCAGCCGCTATGGCGAGCTGGAATCGCTGGAGGGCTGTACCGCCCGGCTGATTGTGCGCCGCGAAGCGCTCACCCAAGCGGTGAGCCAGCTGCTGGGAGATTTAGATGTGCAGGATTTGACTGTCAGCGATCCGCCAGTGGAGGAGGTGATTGGGCGGGTGTTTGCGGCGGGGGAAGCGAGTGGGGAGGTGAGGAAGGTTGGGAGGTAAGGAAGATAGGGAGGTGTATAGCAATAGTCACGTTGGTTAGGGCATTCAGAAACCCTAGGAACGTTCAAACGTTTGAACGTTCCTGGGAGATCATGTCTTAACCAGACTGGCTACAGCTATGTGACCTGCTGGAGGTGGGGTGGCACGTGAAGAGCTGAAACCTAGGGATGGGAATAAAGTTCAGTCTGAATTGCCCACCCAAGCTCGACGGGCGTCAGCTCGGGATGTACAGGCCACAAACCTGAACCCTAGACGCGAAGACCAAAGTAGGTAAGGACGAGCTCTTCGGTGCCGGTGTTGGCGACTTCGTGATGCTCGCCGGGTTCTACGGCAATGCAGGTCCCCGGGGTGAGGGAATGGGCCTGGTGGTTTACGGTGATAGTGCCCTGGCCGGATTCGACAAAAAAGACCTCGGCCATGTCGCCGTGGCTGTGGCCTTTAGCAACTTGCCCCGGGGCAAAGCGAGCCTGGGAAAAATTGGTCAGGTGGGGCAAATCCTGCGATCGCAGCAGCACCCGCTTTTTAATCGCCGGGTTGTGGGAGACAGCCTCTTCGGAAACCTGGCCCAGGTGCGTGATCTTCATGCTAAAACAGCTCGCACTGGCCGTGGTGGCGCAGCAGGTGGTCGCACAGCACCAGGGCCACCATGGCCTCGACCATGGGCACGGCGCGGGGCAGCACGCAGGGATCGTGGCGGCCCCGCGCGGCCAGTACGGTGGCTTCGCCCGTGTTGGTGACGGTGTTTTGGGGTTTGCGAATGGTGGCGGTGGGCTTGAAGGCCACGCGGATGATCACGTTTTCTCCGTTGCTAATGCCGCCCTGGGTGCCGCCGGAGCGGTTGGTGCGGGTGCGCAGGGTGCCGCTTTCGTCGGTGTAGAACTCGTCGTTGTGCTGGCTGCCGGTGAGCAAGGTGCCCGCAAACCCGGAGCCAATTTCAAACCCCTTGCTAGCGGGGAGCGACATGACCCCCTTGGCCAGGTCGGCCTCCAGTTTGTCGAAAACGGGGGAACCCAGGCCGACGCGAACGCCTCGGGCCACGCATTCCACCACGCCGCCGATGGAGTCACCCTGGTCGCGGATGGCCTCAATGCGGTCGATCATGCGCTGGGCGGCTTCGGCGTCGGGGCAGCGGACGATGTTGCCCTCGACCTGCTCTAGGGTAACGGTGTTGGGGTCGACGGTGCCCTCCAGATCCTGAATGCGCTTGACATAGCCAATGATCTCGGTGCCCGCCACCTGCTGGAGAAGCTTTTTGGCGATCGCCCCCGCCGCCACCCGCCCAATGGTCTCTCGGGCTGAGGATCGCCCGCCCCCCTGGTAGTTGCGCAGACCGTACTTGGCGTCGTAGGTGGCATCGGCATGGGACGGCCGATAGGTGGTCACCATCTCGCTGTAGTCCTGGGGGCGGGTGTTCTCGTTGCGCACCAGGATCGAGATCGGGGTGCCCAGGGTTTGGCCCTGAAACACCCCGGAGAGAATTTCGCAGCGATCGCTTTCCTTGCGGGGAGTCGTGATTTTGCTCTGGCCAGGGCGGCGGCGATCTAGCTCGGCCTGAATCTCTTCGGCGGAGATAGCCAGACGAGGTGGACAGCCGTCTATGACCACCCCCACCCCACCGCCGTGGGATTCGCCAAAGGTAGTGATGCGGAACAGGTGCCCAAAGGTGTTGCCCATAGATTCGGTAATGCCAGTGCTGGCCCAGGTACGTTTACCGATCCTACTATGCCAAGTCCAGCTCAGGATCTGGGGTTTCCCCGCCAAAAAACCTCCACGGCTGAACTTGGATTGGGCTTATTTTGTTTCCTCAAGCTTCAAATAATAGCGAGGGTTCACGGGCTGGCCGTTGCGGTAGACGCCGTAGTGGAGATGCGGGCCAGACGAACGGCCGGTGTTGCCCAGATAGCCCACCACATCGCCTCGCTCGACGCGATCGCCGATTTTGACCGCTAGCTTCGACATGTGGGCGTAGAGGGTTTCGTAGTTGTAGCCGTGATCAATTCTCACATGGTTGCCGAAACCGCCGTTGTAATCGGCCTGGACCACGACCCCTTCAGCAGTGGCCAGAATAGGTTTGCCTACCGGGCCAGAAAAATCGAGTCCCTCGTGCATTTCGTAGCCGCGGGCGCCAAAAGGGTTGGGGCGTAGGCCAAACTCCGAAGAGACAGAGAGCTTTCCCGCCAGGGGTTGGCCGCTGGGAAAGGCCGCCGCCTGCTCGGCCTCAGACTCCAGGGTTTCCTCCAGGGCAGGCTTAACTGCGATCGAGAGCATCTTCTCCACCCTCGGCAGCTGCCGACGGGCCTCTTCAAACATGATTTCAGCGGGGGCAGCCTCAGAGATCCCGCCCCGGGGTGGAATCTTGTGCTCATCGCCGGGAATGCGGGTGCTCTCGACCCGTCCATCGGGTAGCCCCGCCCGATTTTTAAGCACCTCGATTTCAGTACCAATGGCGTCTAGCTCGGTGAGCACCTCGCTGGCGGTTTCGGATAAATCTTGGTTTTGCTGGGCCAACCGTACGTTCTGGTGCAGCAGCATGCCAATCCAGGCGAGGGGAAGCCCAACCAGCAGTCCAACACCAGCCAGCAGCGTCACCGGGCGCAGCCGCAGCGTAATCGGTGCCTTGCCGGTTGCCGTAATCAGCACGGTGTAGGGCTTGACTTGAAGACGGGCCATGGCAGCACAGATGATGGAGGAACGGGCGTAAAACTGACCCTCAGACCAACATGGATTATACGGGGATCATCGCATTTGCACAATTTCGAAGGCCGTTTGCAGCACAGGGCTGAGGCCAGAGTTGGGCCGTCGCTCCGGGGCGGTATCCGCTGCGGGAATATCGCAGGCTACATACCACCCAAATCGCTGGGCCGAACCACCGATTTTGCCACTGTAAAGAATCCGTTACACTGGTATAGACCGCTCTACAAAACCCCTGCCCATGGACGTGACCTGGCTCGACAGTAATTCTTGGCTGCTGACCGTCGGGGGTCAGCGTATTTTGGTGGATCCCTGGCTAGTGGGCGAGCTGGTGTTTGGACAGCAGACCTGGCTGTTTAGGGGTGAGCACCCCCAACCCCAGCCGCTGCCTGAGGCTATCGATCTGATCTTGTTGAGCCAGGGACTAGAGGATCACGCCCATCCGCCTACCCTAAAGTCGCTAGATCGATCTATTCCGGTGGTGGGCTCAGCCAGCGCGGCTAAGGTGGCCGAGGGCCTTGGCTATAGCCAGGTCATCGGCCTAGACCATGGCGAGACCTTCACTCTCAACGGGCTGGTGACGATTAAGGCGGTGCCGGGTGCCCCGATTGGCCCCACCCTGATCGAAAATGGCTACATCCTGCGCGACGGCACAACCGGCATCTCGCTGTTTTATGAGCCCCACGGCTTTCACCGCCCAGAACTCAAACAAGAAGGGCCGGTGGATGTGGTGATCACCCCGGTGCTAGATCTGACACTGCCGCTGGTGGGGCCAATTATTCGCGGGCAAAAGGGTGCGCTGGAACTGGTGGACTGGCTTCAGCCCCAGGTGGTGCTGCCTACCGCCGATGCGGGAGAAGTGACCTATAGCGGGGTGCTGGTTAACTGGCTCAAGGCCAGGGGCAATCCCCAAATGCTACAGGATGCGATCGCCCGGAAAGGCATGACGACTCAAGTCCTCAGCCCCGAAGTAGGGCAGCGCATTGCCCTCGACTTATCCCCCCGTGAGGCGGCGGCAGCGACGTGATGGTCCCCGGCTATCTGCCTGATTGGGGATCGCGGGCTACCCACTTAATACCGTCTTCAGGTAACCTTCTTTTAAGGTTAGTCAACTTTTAAGAAGGATCTCTAACAATGCCTTACACCACCGAAGACGGCGGTCGCCTGAATAATTTTGCCAGTGAACCCAAGATGTATGAGGCTGAGCCGCCGACTGCGTCTCAAAAGCGCACCTATTTTATTTTGGGCGGCCTGGCGCTGGCGCTGATCGCTGGGCTAATGGTGGTAGCGGTATCGGTTTCATAATCTGGTTTGCCCCTTGACCTGTTACGTCAGCGAGGAATTAGGCGATCTGAAGCAGCTGTGTGAGCTGTTTTAGGGCTTTTTATCATGGCGCTCAGAGCTGCCCAGGGTAGAGTAGGCATAGCAATGTCGTGGCGTAGGTAGCATGGCAGACTGGCCTCAGTGGCTTGAGGGCGCAACGGGCAGCGGCAAGACCGCCTGGCTGCTTGACCAGATTGTTGCTGCCTCGGCCACTCGCTCTGCATCCGGTCCGAGCCTGGAGCTGGGGCAGAGCTATTTGGTGTTTGCGGCCAACGGTGACAACCGTTTGCGGCTGGCGGCTCGGCTCGGAGATGTAGCCCCCGATGCGGCGGTAGTGACGACCACCCCAAACGGGTTCATTCAAGACGAGGTGACGCTGTTTTGGCCGCTGCTGGTCAATAGCCTGGGGCTGCTGCCACAGTTTCCGCTGCGGCTGCGGCCTGAGAATGAGCAGGAGCTGGCGGCCGGGCTGTGGCAGGAGAAGCTGATCGACGGGACGCTGACGGTAGAGGGCTGGCGAGAGGCCCAGGCTGTCCGGCGATCGCTCGATTTTTTGCAGATGGCGGCGGCGGCGGGCATTCCTGCCGAGGACTTGCCGGTGCTGCTGAGCGAGGGCATACCCTCAGGGTACGCTCCCGCAGCGGTGTGGCAGGCCATCGGTGAGGCGGTGGTCGGCTGGCGAGACTGGTGCCTGGCGCGCAGCCTGCTGACCTACGGCGTCATGACTGAGCTGTACTGGCGGCATTTGCTGCCCCATCCGCTCTACCAGGAAAAGCTGCTGGCCCGCTACAGCGGCGTCTTTATCGATGACCTGGATGAATACCCGGCGATCGCGGCTCAGTGGCTCCAGGTCTTTATCGATCGGGCGCGACCGGTGGCGCTGACCTGGAACCTTTATGGCCAGGGGCGGCTGGGCATGGGCGCTGACCCAACTGCCCTAGAGCAGCGGCTCAAGCCCCAGTGCCAAGTGCTTCAGCGGCCTGACCCCGCCGCCGATTCCCTCGGCTATGGCTGGGGCGATTGGGTGGTGCAGTGGGTTATGGATCCGATGACGCTGCCTGAACCCCTGGCCTGTTTTCAAACCCTGCAAACGGTATCGCGGGGAGAGCTGCTGCGGCAGACGGCCGAACGGGTGGCCGAGGTGATTGGCACTGGGCAGGCGGCCCCCCACGAGGTGGCGATTATTGGGCCGGGCCTGGACGCGATCGCCCGGTACAGCCTGGCGGAAATTCTGTCCAGCCGGGGGCTGCCCGTCGCCTCCCTCAACGACCAGCGCCCCGTGATTCACTCGCCCCTGGTGCGAGCTTTACTCACCCTGCTAACTTTTGTCTACCCCGGCCAGGGACGGCTGGCCGACCCTGAGGCCGTAGCCGAAATGCTGCTGGTGCTGAGCCAAATTCCCCAGGCGCCCGAGACTGGCCCCTGGTTCGAGGCGGTTCAGATCGACCCAGTGCGGGCGGAACTGCTGGTTGACCACTGCTTTGAACCCAGCCTGGAGCAGCCCGAGCTGCTGCCCATAGAGCGCTTCGATCGCTGGGATCGGCTGGGCTATAGGGCCACGGAAGCCTACAGCCGCCTGCGTCAGTGGATTGGCCAGCAGCGCCAGCAGCGCCAGCGACGGCTGACACTGGGGGTGGTCAGCGTCCTCGACCGGGCGATCCAGACGTTTTACTGGGGCGGCAGTCACCTGCCCCCCGACCAGCTGTCTGCCCTGCGAGAGCTGATGGAAACCGCCCAGCAGTACTGGGCGATCGAAGAGCGGCTGCGCCAAATTCCGCCCGCCCTGGGCATCACCCCAGCCCACCTGCTCAAACCGGCCCTGGAGCGATTTATTCTGCTGCTGCGCCAGGGCACCGTTACCGCCGACCCCTACCCGGTAGAATCGGCTGACCCCAGCCAGCGGGAGATTACCATCGCCACGGTGTATCAGTACCGTTTGCAGCGGCTGCGCCACCGCTGGCACTTTTGGATTGACGCTGGGTCGCCTCGGTGGCTGGGGGGCACCGAAGATTTGCTGTTTGGATATCCCATATTTTTGAGCACCTACGCCGGACAGCCCTGGCGTACAGACGATCTGGAGACACTGCACCGCGATCGCCCGGAGCGAATTTTGCGCGATTTATTGAGTCGCGTGACCGAGCAGGTGGTGCTGTGCCACAGCGAGCTGGCCGTGAGTGGACAGGAGCAAATCGGCCCCCTGCTCACGTTAGTCAACGCCAACGCCGAGGAAGAGCCGGGTATAGGGAAATAGCTGAATACAATAAGCGGGACATCGTCTATCGGTGTCCCGCTTATTGCGCCCGCGCTGGGGGCTGACAGGGTGAGGAGCGCCGAAGCGATCGCCTCTACCCCCTAGAGATCGCTTAACGGTAGCGCTTCTTGCGGCGCGCAACGGCTTTGCGCTTACGCTTTTCCTGCGGCGTCTCAAAATGGCGACGACGCTTTACCTCTGAGAAAACCCCCGCCTTAGAAACCTGCCGTTTGAAGCGGCGCAGGGCTGATTCAATGCCTTCGTTTTCACCTACAACGACTTGAGTCATACGAAATTGCTTCTTTACTCCTTGAATAAGATTAGCCGAACTGAAGTAATACGACATCGGGGGCAGCAAGCCCCCTCCAAAAAACTTTGACTATGGCCTAGGGATTTTGAGCCACCTCCTGATATCCCTGGTCAAACAATGCAGACTGCAAAGTAGGGGCAACAGGCCCCTGCGTCTTTCCAAGACTAGCACAGGTAACGCGCCTGAATGCCAGCTTTAGCTACCTGGATTCCAACAAAATTCGTCGATGCTGGGCTTGAACCGGGCGGGCATTGAGCGGAAACACCGCCTTAAACTGATCAACCTGAGCCGTTGAAATTTCTAGAGGCGTTTGCAGCACCGACCAGGCTACGGTTTCTGAACAGGGTGGCGTGGTTAGCGACCCAAAATAGCGGAACGTAGCGCAGTGGCGAGGGAGTAGGGCATCTAGGTCAATTTGAACATTTGGGACAGCGATTTCCTCACTTTTCTGCGTCGGCATGGCCCGCCAAACTGGCGCTAGGGTAAGGTTTTCGCTGCCCTCGGTCAAGAAAATACCGACCACCGCTAGCTCGCCATTATCGTTACTATGTACCAGGTGTAGTTCCATCGGGAATGCTGCACCATCTACCGTATGCTCACTGGGATGATGAAAATGAAACTGCCGCAGGGTGTAGGTCTGATCATCCAGGACAATGGTGTTGCCTGCATCGACGTTGATTTGAATGGTGTGTCCTGTGTTGATCAGGCGCAGTGGCACCGGCTGATAGTTAAAGGTAATGGCGCTGAGGTCAGCCCGGATAGGGTCATGCAAGTCAATTGGAGACTGCTCCTGCCCCAGGCTACAAACCTTGAACTCAGGGGCAAGCTCGCCCCACGCGGCGGGGCCGTCATCTCCGACGTATCCCCAGCTGCGATCGCCCTCGCTGGCCACGGCCCGCAACAGCGAGCTAGATCCCAGAGCGACGGCGCTGGCACCGCCTAAGCCCAACACCCTTAAAGCCCTACGTCGATCCATGCCATACTCCCCAAATTCAGCACCTACATTTTCCACATTTTTAGGAGGAGCAGCTTAAAGGCAACTTAAGAACGGCCTCTAGTAGACTGCGGCACAAATGTGGCGACTACTGCTAATCGCGAGGGAGCAGGGGAGCTAGAGAGCCAAGCGAGCTGGAATAGTCGGCATATTTCGACCTTCGAGCACTAGGCGGCGTAGGTCTTAGGTCTAGGAAAGGGTAGATAGCTGGTGCAGAGTCCTTTCCCCAGTCGCTGTTCGCAGAAGGATTTTTCGTCGGGGGCCAGTTCGTCGTAGTCAATGTCTCGGCGCAGCACAACGCCATTGTGGCTGGCGAGAAACCGAGGCAGCTCCGCGTACTCAATGGTGCGCAGCGTCTGCATGTCGTAGGTGGTATAGGTCGTTAAGGCCGGGTCGCTAAAGTCTATGTCGACGACGGTCAGAGTTTTCCAGGCCGGCAGACGGCTGTCGATCAGCGGCCGGGGGCCAGCCCCCAAAATGCCCGTGTGCAGCAGCTGTAGCTTGCCCCGGTGGGCGGGGTAGTAGGCGTGGTGGTGGCCGCTGATGTAGGTGTGTACGTTATAGCGCTCCAGCATAGCCCGCAGTTGGTCGGCGTTCTCCATCACTTCACCCGGCTCGTCACGGCCTACCGCCACGCCGTAGAGGGGCAGATGGCTGAGCAAAATGCGCGCCTTGGCCTGCTGGGCGGTATCGCTGGCCAGCGCCTGCTCAACCCAGGCCATTTTGTCCGCCGGAATGCGGCTGGATGACCCGTCCCAGACCATAAAGAAGATGCCCTGCTGCTCAAAGGTGTAGTAGAAGGGAAACTGATCGCGATCGACAAAGTTTACCCCGGTGCTGTGGGCCGGGTCGGCCCAGTAGCTGGAGGCCAGGTCGCGCTCCTGCTGAAACAAAAACTGGCCGTGGACCCCCGTGGCGCTGGAGGCGTCGTGGTTGCCGATGGTAAAGCCAAAGGGCACCTTTTGCTGGCGCAGGGGGGCCGCGATGTGGGCGTCAAAGGCCTGCCACATGGCATTGATCTGCTCGGGGGTGAGGGAAGGGCTCTGCCCCGCCACCATGTCGCCCCCGCAGACCACCAGGTCGGGCTGCCAGAAGGGCATGAGCGCGATCGCCTTGTCGACCTCCGGGTCGTAGTCGGTGGAGCCGTAGGCGCTGTTCAGGTCGCTAATCACCACCAGGCGTACGTCTTTGCGGGGCGGATTGGCCATGCCGCCTGAGGCACTGGCGATCCACTCCTGGGCCTCGATCGATAGAGCTGGAGCGGCAGGCACCGATGGGTCTGGAGCCACCGCCGAGCCTTCGCGGGCCTGATGGGGGGAAATATCCTCAGCCACGGCCTCGGCCGGGGGAACCGGTTCAGACAGCAGCACCCGCTGGGAGCAGGCAATGCACACGCTGATAACTAAACCCAGGCACAGCCCGGTGAAAAAACGCTTGTAGCCCATAACCACTCAGGCCAAACCACAGGCATAAACTTACCCTATCTGCCCGGCTTTTGTGTGGCGAGGGGGTAGAAGTTTTTGATCAGCGATCGCGTTCCCTAGCCCTGCGAGGTCACTTGCCCCCGGCCACATCGATTAGATCGAGTTCTGTAAACACATCTTTGGCCACCATGAGTGCATTGACGGCGGCAGGAAAGCCAGCATACACCGCCATTTGCATGATCACTTCGACAATTTCTTCGCGGGTGCAGCCCACGTTGAGGCTGCCCTGAATGTGGGCTTTTAGCTCAGCAGGCGCGTTGCCAAGGGTGACCAGGGAAGCGATCGTGGCGATCTGCCGCTCCCTGGGCGACAGCCCAGCTCGGGAATAAATATCGCCGTAGGGAAACTCAATAATCAGCCGCGCAAAGTCAGGGGCAATATCGCCCAGCGCCGCCATAACCCCTTCCCCAATGTGGCCATGAATTCTAGACAGCGCATCTTGACCACGGGTATATCGAGGTGAGTCCATCGGGGTGCTCCCAGTAATGACGTAACGCAAATTCTATATCTGATAAATGTTGTGGATGCACTTTCAGCCTTGTCGGCATCGAGGCCTGAGCCATTTTCTGGCGGAGCGCTATGCTAAAGGTTCTAGCTCTGTCGCTGCCCCCATGAGCCAAACCTACAAAGCCACTGGCATCAACCTCAAGGCGATGCCCCTGGGCGAGAGCGATCGCCTGCTGACCATTCTCACCCCCGATATAGGGCTGGTGCGGGCGGTGGCACCGGGGTCGCGCAAGCACCAGTCGCGGCTGGGCGGACGGAGCGGCCTATTTGTGATCAACGACTGCCTGGTGGTCAAAGGCAAACGCCTGGACAAGCTAATTCAGGCCGAAACCGTACGGACTTTCCCTAAACTGAGCCAGCACCTGGGTCGGCTGACCGCCAGCCAGTATTTGGCGGAGGTGGTGCTGCTGATGGCCCTGAGCGACTGTCCCCAGAGCGATTTATTCAACGTTTTAGTCGAACATTTGGAGCGCCTTGAAACCGTTGCCCCGGAGGCGCTGCTGGCAGCCCTATGCCACGGGCTTTACCACCTGCTGGCCCTGGCTGGGGTAGCCCCGGAGGTGCATCGCTGCACCCTCAGCCGGGTCGCCATCGTACCCAATTTGCTCGACCCCGCCTGGCGAGTCGAGTTCAGTGCCGAGGCCGGAGGGCTGGTGCAGTCCGCCGCGATACCCCAGCTCGCCGAGGCCTCAGGCTACCCTAGCCAGGGCCAAAAGCGCTCCAGCCTTTTGAGCGCCACCGATGTCGCCCTGCTCCAGCAGTTGAGTAAGCCTGACATTGTCTCTACTCTGCCCATGGGTCTATCTCCCAGCCTATCCCCAGGCTCAGATTCCGCTGGATCTGGAAAAAGCCAGCAGCTTTGGGCGCGAGTTGAGCGGCTTCTGCGAGAATATACTGAAGACTACTTTGAGCGTCCTATCCGGTCGGCAGCTCTAGTTGATGTCTGTTTTGCTACCGTTTAAACTGCTGGATAGTGAGCTGCCCAGTGCCCTGGTTCGTTGGTTAACCCATGCTCCGCGAGTTTGATGCTGATACTGATACCGCCGAGGCAAACCATCTGCCCCAGGCAGGGTCTGAGGAGTCTGCCCCCAGCCTAGACAATGATCCTGGTCCGGGGAGCGCTGCGGCCTACTCTGAAGACCTGCCTCCCGAACCGGAGAATGGTTTTGGAGCGGTGTTTCAAAATCGCAATTTTTTGATTCTGTGGGCTGGCCAGCTGTTTTCTCAGCTGGCCGACAAAGTCTACCTGGTGCTGATGATCGCCATTATTGCGGCTCGGTTTGAAACCCCCGGCCAAACCATTAGCGGCTGGGTATCTGCCGTGATGATCGCGTTTACCGTGCCAGCCGTATTGTTTGGGGCGCTGGCAGGGGTGTTTGTCGATCGCTGGCCCAAGCGCCCGGTGCTGGTGTGGTCCAACCTGCTGCGCGGCGGGCTGGTCATGGCCCTGCCCCTGGGCATTTGGCTAACTATGGACTGGGGCACGGTGCTGGGGCTTCCGGTGGCCTTTTTGCTGCTGCTGCTGGTGACATTTTTAATCTCTACTCTGACCCAGTTTTTTGCCCCCGCCGAGCAGTCTATCATTCCGCTGATTGTGGCGAAGGGCGATTTGCTCTCCGCCAATTCGCTCTACACCACCACCATGATGGCCTCGGTCATTGTCGGGTTTGCGGTGGGCGAGCCGCTGCTGGCCCTGGCCGACAGGCTGATGCTGATGCTGGGCATTGCCGATAACGGTCCGGCTATTTTGGTCGGCCTGAGCTATCTAATGGCGGGCCTCTGCCTGATGACCATGGCTCCCAGCGAAGAAAATCTCTCAGCGGCCCACGAAGATCTGGCTCAGTTTTGGGCCGACATCAAAGACGGCCTGCGCTATCTAAACGAACAGGTGCAGGTGCGGGTAGCGATTATTCAGCTGGTGCTGCTGTCGTCGGTGTTTGCGGCCCTGGCGGTGCTGGCCGTGCGGCTGGCAGAGATGATTCCGGCGATTAAGGCCTCCCAGTTTGGCTTTCTGCTGGCGGCGGGGGGCGTGGGCCTGGGGCTGGGGGCGGTGCTGGTGGGTAACTTTGGTCCCCGCTTTCCGAGGCGCTTTTTGAGCCTTTGGGGGGCGGTGGGCATGGCGATTTGCCTGATTGCGCTGGCCTGGACCACCCAGCAGCTGTGGGCCTCAATGGCGATTATTGCCGTCCTCGGCCTCTGTGGCGCTTTTGTCGGCATTCCCATGCAGACACTGATTCAAGAAAAAACGCCGGAAGCCATGCGCGGCAAGGTATTTGGCCTCCAAAATAATTTAGTCAACATTGCCCTCAGCCTGCCCCTAGCCCTGGCTAGCGTAGTAGAAGCGCGCCTGGGTTTAGCCAACGTTTTTGTCGGTATGGGTGCCCTGGTGGGCTTAGGGGGAGTTGTAACCTGGTATATTGCCGATACGGCTATGAGAAAGACCTAGGGTCCACGCTAGACACCATTTTTTTACCTTGAAAAGTTAGAAACTTGGTGCGGCTACCCGGGGAATGATCAAAGACTGGCCCCTGGGGCGATTCCGGGATGGTTACTCGGTTTCGAGTCGGTTCCCGAACGCTGTGCGAATCGTGTCAGCGTTCTGCTGATGCTTGTTTCGGTTGTTTAACGGATACCGCTGTACGGCATGCACATTGCGTGGCTTGGCAAGAAATCGCCCTTTTGTGGCAATGTTACCTACGGCCGGGAGGTTACCAACGCTCTGCTTGAGCGGGGATATCGGGTCACCTTTCTGCATTTTGCCCAAACTCGAGAGGAAACTCACTCCGATCGCCGCCAGCCCGAGCGCCGCCAGCCCGATCGCTCAGACGAAGTCCCGCTGCCGTTTTTATTCAAGTCTCAGATTCTCACCATTCCCTCGCTAAAATCGGGCAAGCTGCTCACCGAAGCGCTAGAGCGGTTGCAGCCGGATCTGGTTCACGCCTCTCTCACCCTGTCACCGCTCGATTTTCGGCTGCCTGAGATCTGCGCCGAACTCAACATTCCCCTGGTGGCTACCTTCCATCCCGCCTTCGATCGCCGGGTGCGCAGCCTCACCTCGGGCACCCAGCATCTCACCTACCAGCTCTACGCCCCCTGCCTGGCCCACTACGATCGCGTGATTGTGTTTTCTGACCTCCAGCGCGACCTGCTAAGCAAACTGGGCGTGCCTGCCTCTACGCTGGTGGTCATTCCCAACGGGGTCGACACCCGCCGCTACTCGCCGGGGCCGTCGGCGGTCAAGGCCGACCTCTACGCCCGCCGACTGTTTGTCTACCAGGGGCGCATCTCGCCCGAAAAAAATGTGGAGGCGCTGCTGCGGGGCTGGCGACAGGCCGAAATGGGGCCAAACTGCAAGCTGGCGATCGTGGGCGGCGGCCCCCTAGAAGCCTCGCTCAAGCGGTTTTATGACGACGACGATATTCTCTGGCTGGGCTACCTCGCCAGCGAGCAGCGCCGCATCGATATTTTGCGGGCGGCGGATGGGTTTATTTTGCCCTCTTTTGTGGAGGGGCTGTCGCTGTCGCTGCTGGAGGCAATGGCCTGCGGCAGCGCCTGCATTGCGACCGACGCCGGGGCCGATGGCGAGGTGCTGGCCGAGGGAGCGGGCATTGTGCTCGATACCCAGCGGGTGTCGTCGCAGCTGCAAACCATTTTGCCGATTTTGCGCGACCACCCTGAAATTACTCAGCTACTGGGTCAAAAAGCGCGGGAGCGGGTGCTCCAGCGCTACACCCTGAAGGACAATATTTCTGCCCTGGAGACTATGTACAACCAGGTGACGGCGGAACAACGCCTGATGTGCGGGCAGCGGGCTTAGCCAAAAACCTCGCAAGAGCGCAGCATTCTGCCTCTATAGCTGTAGCCAGTCTGGTTAAGGCATATCTCCATCGGGCGTTCAAACGTTTGAACGCCGTAAGGTTTCTGGATGTCCTGGCCAACGTGACTATTGCCACACCATCAACAAACGGTATAAGGCAATGAAGCTGTTAGTCATGCTTTAGTCGCCGCTGGGGTTGAGCGTAGTGCTCCAGCGCCAGCAGCAGTCCATTGATCACCAGCGCCAGCCCGGCCACGGCGATCGACCCCGCCACAATTTTGTCGTAGCGGTTGGTCTGAATGCCGTCAAACAGCAGCTTACCCAGCCCGCCCGCGTTGAACTTGGCTCCAATGGTGGCGATCGCGATCGCCACAATCGCCGCAATCCTTACCCCGGCCAAAAATACCGGCAGCACCAGGGGCACCTGCACCCGCCACCACCGCTGACCCACCCCCATGCCCATGCCCCGCGCCGCCTCCAGCACGGCGGGGTTGATGCCCGCCAGACCCACCGTCAGGTTGCGCACCAAAATCACCTGGGTGTAGAGCACCATCGCCACAACCACCGAGGTGGCATTGAGGCCAAACAGCGGTACCAAAAAGATAATCAGCGCCAGGCTGGGAATGGTGTAGAGAATGCCCAGCCCACCCATTACGGGCACGGCAAGCCAGCGCAGGCGGGTAACCAGTAGAGCCAGGGGAACGGCGAAGGCGATCGCAACCCCCAGGGCAATGCCCGTCATCCGCAGGTGTTGCAGCAGCAGCACCAGCACATCGCCGGGGTTGCTCATCAGATAACTCATCGAGAAGTCCCAACTACCGCCGACTGCCGAATGTGGTCAAGGGTGAGCAGCCCCACCGGGTCGCCGTCCTCCAGCACCGTTAGCGCCGGGGCACCGGTGCGCAAAATCAGCGATAGGGCATCGCGCAGGCTGTCGCAGTGGGAGAGGGTGGGGTTGTGGCCATTGCTGTAGTTGGGGGGCAGCGCCATCATCGCCGAGGCCACCCGCAGCAGGCCGAGCTGGCGCACCATGTCGTCGGCCCCCAGCAGATTGTAGACAAACTCATCGGCGGGCTTAGTCAGCAGGTTAAAGGGGGTGTCAAACTGCACCACCTCGCCCAGCCGCATGACCAGAATGCGATCGGCCAGGCGCAGCGCCTCTTCCACATCGTGGGAGACAAACAAAATCGTTTTTTTGA
This sequence comes from Nodosilinea nodulosa PCC 7104, assembly GCF_000309385.1. Lineage (GTDB taxonomy): Bacteria > Cyanobacteriota > Cyanobacteriia > Phormidesmidales > Phormidesmidaceae > Nodosilinea > Nodosilinea nodulosa. Next base: position 4,400,873 of record NZ_JH976537.1, on the reverse strand, counting down.
GCTGGCCCTGGAGCCGCAAAATCTCGTCTTGCAGGGCCGTACGGGTGATCGCGTCGATCGCCCCAAAGGGTTCATCCATCAGCAGGGTGGTGGGGTCGCCGGCCAGGGCGCGGGCAATGCCCACCCGCTGCTGCTGCCCGCCGGAAAGCTGAGCGGGGTAGCGATCGCGAAATTCCCCCGGCGACAGCTTGACCAGCTCCAGCAGCTCGTCAATGCGGGCCTGAACCTGGGGCTTATCCCAGCCCAGCAGCCGGGGTACCACCGCCACATTGTCGGCCACCGTCATGTGCGGAAACAGCCCCGACTGCTGAATCACGTAGCCAATCTGCTGCCGCAGCCTGGTCGCCTTGAGCTTGCGAATATTCACCCCATCTAAAAAAATGTTGCCAGCGGTGGGCTCGTAGAGGCGGTTGACCATTTTCAGCAGCGTGGTTTTGCCGCAGCCCGATGGCCCTAAAATCACCACAATTTCCCCTGAGTTGATCTGGCAGGTCACCCGGTTCACCGCCGGACGCGCCCCCCCGGCAAACCGCAGCGAAACATCGTCAAACTGGATGGTGCCCATGGGTGTCTCTAGGGATTTGCTGGATTTCTTGAGGGGTTTCTCTAGGGAAAATGTTTCGGGGAAGCTATTGCGTGACCAGACCTGCCTTGACCAAAAACTCCTGCGCCACCTCCGCCGGTTCGCGCTGCTTGCCGCTGACCTCGTAGTTGAGCTGGCGCATGACCTCATCGTTGAGCAGGGGCGAAAGCTGGTTGAGCGCCTCGGCAATGCCGGGGTTGGCATCCAGCGCCGCCTGGCTCACAATCGGCGCAATCTGGTAAGGCGGAAACACCCCCTTGTCGTCTTCGAGCACCACCAGGTTAAAGGCGCTGATCTCGCCGTCGGTGCCAAAGGCTACGGCCACATCGGCTTCGCCATCGACCAAACCCTTGTAGCGCAAGCCCGCATCGACGGGTTTATAGCTCTTGAGGGTGAAGTCACCGTAGGCCGCCTTCAGCCCCGGCAGCCCGTCTTCGCGCACCTCAAATTCTGGCGGGCCAATCAGCGTCAGGCTGCTGGCCTGGGCGGCAAAGGCAGAAATAGTGCGAATATCGAGGGCGGTGGCCTTTTCCTCGGTCATAGCCAGCGCCTGGGTGTTGTTCATGGGCGACGGGTCGAGCCACACCAGATTGAACTGGTCTTTGTAGGCCTGTTTAACGGTGTCGTAAACCGCTTTCTGGTCGGTGCTGACCGGCAGCTTGAGCACCGTCAGCAGCGCCGTACCCGTATATTCGGGGTAGAGGTCAATGTCGCCGCTTTCGATCGCCGCCTGGGCCACGGGGGTGCCGCCTAAATTCAGCTTGCGCTCCACGGTAAAGCCGTTTTCTTCGAGCACCAGGGCATACATTTCGCCGATGATGAGCTGCTCGGTAAAGTCTTTCGAGCCGACGCTGACTACATTGCTGCTGCCGCCACCGCCGCAGGCCGCCGCTACCAGCGCCGTCGCTACCCCCAGGCAGGCCTGGTTAAACCACCGTCGAGACAACTTCATAGGGTTAAGAAAAGCGAATTTGCAGACGAATTGACCACGGCGTCACCGTTCTCCTGAGAATATCACAGGACTTTTGGCCACGGGTTTCCAGCAGCGGGTTTTCGCCCGGAACCCGGCGATCGGCTGGGGCCAGCGCCTCTGGTCACGCCAGGGACGCTCAAACGGTGGTTGAGCGCAACTGCGGCCCGCTTGCTGCTAGGTATCTGAGACTGGGGCGAGCAATGGCGGAGCTATGATTAGGGCAGACCTTGAGGCACATGCTGATGGCTCCGATTCCCCGCTGGCAAGTGCCGTTGCTGCGCCAGGTAGCGACAGCGGCGGGCAGAGCTTCCAGCCAAGACCGCCGCATCGTTTAATCGCGGCCAGTGTCATACTAAATAGGCAAAAACCCTACCCGGCTACAATGACTGATTTTCTCGCCCCCCTCAACCCCGCCCAGCGCCAGGCCGTCGAGCACTACTGTGGGCCGCTGCTGGTGGTGGCCGGGGCGGGGTCGGGCAAAACGCGCGCCCTCACCTACCGCATTGCCAACCTGGTGCTCACCCACAAAACCGACCCCGACAACATTTTGGCGGTCACCTTCACCAACAAAGCCGCCAAGGAAATGAAGGAGCGCATTGAGGTGCTGTTTGCCGAGCAGGATGCCCAGGCCCGCCACGGCAAATCGCTCTCTTCTCTGCCCCAGTATGAGCAGACCAAGCTCCGATCGCAGGTCTACAAAACCATCACCAAGCACCTGTGGATTGGCACCTTCCACGCCCTCTGCGCCCGCATTCTGCGGTTTGACATTGAGAAATACCAGCACCCGGCGGGCTACCGGTGGACCAAGAACTTCTCCATTTTTGACGAGTCGGATGCCCAGGGCGTGGTCAAAACCATCGTCACCCAAACGCTGAACCTGGACGATAAAAAGTTCAATCCCCGCTCCGTGCGCTTTGCCATCAGCAACGCCAAAAACCAGAAGCTCACCCCCGATGAGCTGGAAAAAGAGCAGCCCAACTACCGGGGCCGGGTAATTGCCGATGTTTACCGCCACTACCAAAAGGCCCTGGCCGAAAACAACGCCCTCGATTTTGACGATCTAATTTTGATGCCTGTCTTTCTGTTCCAGCAGAATGAGCAGGTGCTGGCTTACTGGCACAAGCGCTTTCGCCACATTCTGGTGGATGAGTACCAGGACACCAACCGCACCCAGTACGAGCTAATTCGGCTGCTGGCCACCAACGGCGAATCCATTGCCACCTACAAAGACTGGAACCATCGCTCTGTTTTCGTTGTTGGTGATGCAGACCAGAGTATCTATTCCTTTAGAGCTGCCGACTTCACCATTCTGATGAACTTTCAGGATGACTTTGGCGACGGGCTGCCCGACGACGACACCCGCTCCATGGTCAAACTGGAGGAAAACTACCGCTCCACCTCGAACATTCTCGAAGTCGCCAACCACCTGATCGAAAATAACACCGAGCGCATCGACAAGGTGCTGCGGGCCACTCGGGGCGAGGGCGAAAGTATCTATGTCTACCGGGCCGATGACGAAAACGCCGAGGCCGACTTTGTGATCAGCCAGATTCGCAACCTGGAGACCCAGCACCCGGAGCTGCACTGGGGCCACTTCGCCATTCTCTACCGCACCAACGCCCAGTCCCGCGCCTTTGAGGAGGTGCTGACCCGCTACGGCATCCCCTACCAGGTGGTGGGCGGCCTCAGGTTCTACGATCGCCGCGAAATCAAAGATGTGCTGGCGTATTTGCGGGCGATCGCCAACCCCTTCGACACCGTCAGCCTCAAGCGGGTGATCAACGTGCCCCGGCGCGGCGTCGGCAAGGGCACCCTCGACAAGCTGGAGCAGGCCACCCAAACCCTGGGCGGCATTCCCCTGTGGGAGATTTTGGCGGATGAGACCTCGGTGAAGACCCTGGCGGGGCGATCGGCCAAGGGGGTGCTGGAATTTGCTGAGATCATCAAGCGGTATCGCCAGAACATCGACGAGCAAAAGGGTTCAGAGATTATCCAGGGGGTGCTCGAAGACAGCGGCTACCTGGCGGCCCTCAAGGCCGAGGGCACCGACGAGGCCGACGATCGCTTCGGCAACGTGCAGGAGCTTTACAACGCCGTGCTGCAGTTTGAGGAAGAAAACGAAGACCCTTCCCTGCTGGCGTTCTTGGCCAATGCTTCCCTGGCCTCTGATCTCGATGACACCCAGGAAGGCAACAAAGCCGTGTCACTGATGACCCTGCACTCTTCTAAGGGGCTGGAGTTTCCGGTCGTGTTTCTGGTCGGCCTAGAGCAGGGCCTCTTTCCCAACCACCGATCGCTGGAAGACCCCGCCGCCACCGAAGAAGAGCGCCGCCTCTGCTACGTGGGCATCACCCGCGCCAAGGAGCGATTGTTTATCTCCCACGCCCGCGCCCGCCGCCTCTACGGCAACCGCGAGCCCGCCAGCCCCTCGCTGTTTTTATCGGAGCTGCCCCTCGATTTAGTGACGGGCAACAGCAGCACGGGCCTGCCCCAGAAGTGGAGCACCCCCCTGCGGGAAGCTCGCAACAAGAGCGAGGCCGCCGCTAAACCCGGCAGCGGTGCCCACGAGTCTGACTGGACCGTGGGCGATGTGGTGGTGCACAAGGCCTACGGCGCCGGCGAGGTGACCCACATTTTTGGCGCGGGCAACAAGATTTGTCTGGCGATCAACTTTCCGGGCCAGGGACGCAAAATTATCGACCCCAAAATTTCGGCGCTGCAGCGAGCCGAGTAGACCAGACCCAGGCGCAGGCGCAGATCTCTGCGCGCAATGCCCGATAAATACTCAGGTAGTTACAGAATCCTCACTTTGGGCCAAGAAAATACATAGTGTTTCTCCGTATATTCCCTTAAGTTGCGGCGCTAAATCGCGTTAACCCTCGGATAAGTGGGTTTAACCTCCGTTTTTTTTCGGTTTAGCCCGCTGGAAGGAGATGCGACTATAGCGACATCGGGCAGGGTTAATGGGTTTGCCGTCTGAGGCGGACCAAGATTTCATTCATTTGGCCTAGTCTGCTGGGCTGAGCCAACTTAATAACTGCCACAGATACGGTTAAGCCACACCAGCATGAATGGGACTCTGTGTATAAGTTCCTGCATCGATGGTATGGGCTAGGGGGCATTATTCCCCTGTCCCGCTGGATTGGTTCCACGGTTTATGAGCACACGACAGGACTATAGCCATGCACATCTACCGACCACAACAGCCCCTGGTTTGCACCATTCCGCGCGGGGCGCAACTTACTGACTCGAACACCCTGTCGGCGGTCACTGATGCGGTGCCACCCACCTACACTACCGCCGACGATACCCTGAGTCGGCTGGCGGCGGCGGCGGTTAAGCGTCAGCAGTACCCCCAGGCCCTAAAACTGCTGAATCAGCTGATTGAGCGCCATCCCCAGCGAGCTATGTACTATAGCAATCGAGGTCTGGTGCACCTGTGGATGGATCGGCCCCGCAAAGCGCTGGCCGACTGCGATCGCGCCGTTTTCCTCGGCCCAGATCTAGACCAGGCCTACAACAACCGGGCCCTGTGCCACGCGGCCCTGGGCAATTTGCCCGCCGCCCTAGACGACTATGAGCAGGCCGTTGACCTCAACCCTTTCAACAGCCGCGCCCGCATTAATCTGGGGGCCACCCTGCGGCAGATGGGTGCCCTAGACCTGGCCCTAGACTGCTTTGACGAGGCCCTGATGTTCTACCAACTGCCCGAGTTCATCTACGCTGAGCGCGGCCGCACCTACCACCTGCGCGGTGACTGGAACTGCGCGATCGCCGACTATCGCCGCGCCCTGGAGACCGCCCAAAAATCGGGCGAACAGCTCCAGACGCTAGTCGCGCGGGTCAAAGGCTGGATTGCCGAACTGCTGCCCCACCAGAGCTGGGCCTAGGCCTGGGCTCCTGCCGCTCTTAGCTCCGGCACCGCCTGTCGGTTCAGTCGGTTGGTTTACTTAGTCGGGTTAAGCGGTCGGCTCAATCGATGGAAATGCTCTGGGGGCCGCCGTTGCGGGAGCTGGCGCGGCTTGCACCACTGTCGCTGTGGGCTGGAGCGGCCCCCTGGTTTTGGAGCCAGCTTTTGACCGGGTCGTCCGACAAGCTGAGCCGCAGCAAACCCGAGGTCAGCCCGCCCAAAAATGCTACAGGGTGGGCGGTAAGCTCTTGAACGAATGGAGTTAGCTCATCTAAAAACATGGGTGCAGGCGGTAACGACGGCTTGATCCTAACCTGAAAGTCCTGCGGAGAGTAGGGGCAGCTCGGTTGAACTCATCTCTGTATTAGATAGTCCGTATTAGATAGTCCTTATAGCTGTGGCCAGTCTGGTTCAGACATGTTTTCTAGGAACGCTCAAACGTTTGAACGTTCATGGGGTTTCTAGATGCCCTAACCAACGCGACTATGGCTATGTCAGATCGTCCTGAGCAATATCCCCAAACAATATCCCGAAATTTTCCTTGAAGGCAGCGCCTGCCCCGGTCTTTAGCGCTCTGAACGCAAGGCAGCTGAGCGGGAATTCTGGCACATAGACCGTTCTGTCTAGGCAAAGGCGTGGCTACCCTGGGGTAGCTTTGCACACCGAGAAACCTCGTCATGAAACGCGCCCTTGCCCTCGCCCTAGCACCGCTTTGCCTGGGCATTGTTACCACCCTACCGCTGCCGGGGCTAAACGGCTGCTCAATGCTGGCCTGGGCCCAAGACACGCGCACCTACGGCAGCCAGGGCAGCGATGGCCGCACCGGACGAGCCGGGCGCGACGGGGCCGCTGGTCCAAGCCAGACCGCGATCGCCGACGGCACCCCGGCCAGCTTTACCCTCTCCGGCAGCGACGGCGAAGACGGCGAGAATGGCGAAGACGGCTATCGGCCCCGCTGCGGCGGCCAGCCCCGCGACGTTAGCTACAACCTGCGCGCCCCCGATGGCGGCGACGGCGGCGACGGCGGCAGCGGCGGCAGCGGCGGCAGCGGCGGCGATTTGACGGTGTACTTTGGCGATCGCACCGCCCTGCAAAAACTCTCGGTAGACGCCCGGGGCGGACGATTTGGGCGCGGTGGGCGCGGCGGCAGCGGTGCCCTGGGCTGCCGCTGCAGCGATCGCGATTGGGAGGTGCAAACCTGCACCGGCACCCCCGGCCAGCCCGACTACAGCTGCCAAAACACCCGCTACAGCTGCCGCGATGGCCGCAGCGGCAGCAACGGTGCCTTTGGCCGCGATGGCGCGCCCGGTGCCGATGGCCAGCTGTGGCTGGCCAACCAGCTAGAGCCGTTGCAGCCCGAAACCCCAGCGGTGGCGGTGGGGCTACAAGCCCTGGCCACCCAGCCGGTGCAGCTCTCGCGCAACCTGTGGACCGAGCGCAGCGGCGCCAGTGCCCTGCTGGCTCCCGGCTCCCGCGTTAGCGACACCTATCACGAGTACGCCGGACGGGTGGAGGGCACCGTCCGCCTTGACTGGCAGGCCCCTAGGCCGCTGGGCACCTTCGCGGGCGGCGATGTGCGCACCGAAATTCAGCCCGATGGGTCGCTGGGGGCGACGTTTCCCGACAGCCTCTGGGCCGACTACACCACCAGCCGCCAGGGCGACCAGATGGTGATTACTGTGACCAACGCGGTGCGGGCCAGCGATGTCACCCGCCTGGCCCTGGGGGGCGTGCAGGGCAGCGGCGCTAACCTCAAGGCCGCCGTAGTCGACCTGGCCAGCGAGTCGGGCTATCTGACGACCCAATTTCGCCTCACCCTGCGCACCACCCGCGACGACCCCAGGGACAATCGCCGCCCGCGCTACGTCACCGTTTACGACGATGCAGTGCCAGCGGAACTGGTGAGCCTGACGGGCAACCGCTTCGAGCTGGCCCTGGGGCGACTGCCCATCGATCGCGGCCCCCTGACCCGTGGCACCTATGCCCAGATTGAAATTACCGCTGTGCGATCGCTGGGGGAGAACCGGGCGGAGCAGAGGATTTCGTGGCAGGGGCAGTTTTAGGGGGTGCGGGGAGTGCGGGGTGCGGGAGTGCGGGGGTGCGGGGGTGCGGGGAGTGCGGGGTGCG
>NZ_JH976537.1:4203983-4393180 GCF_000309385.1 Nodosilinea nodulosa PCC 7104 | reverse complement strand
TGCGGGGGTGCGGGGGTGCGGGGGTGCGGGGGAGATTCTTTTTGGGGCGCGGTTTGAAGAAGTCTGTGTAAAGCTTTGAATTAAGGGGCGCGATCGCCATCCGTTAGCGGTTTGCTTCGCTGCATTTTGGCTATAGTATCGGGCGAGTGAAAATCGTCGCCGTCAAAAAATATATCTTGAATGTATGACTATCTCCTTTGGTCGTCATCTGTGCGGCAGCGCGGCGATTGCCACCCAGCAGGAATGGCTGGTCACCAACGGGCTGGGCAGCTATGGCTGCGGTACCGTGGCGGGGGTGCTCACCCGCCACTACCACGGACTGCTGGTGGCAGCGCTCAAACCGCCGGTCGAGCGCACGCTGCTGGTCGCTAAGGTCAACGAAACCGCCACCTACCTGGGCCAGCCCTACGACCTCTACTGCGATCGCTGGGCCGATGGCGCCCTCACTCCCCACGGCTACCTGCACCTGGAGTCGTTTCGGCTGGAGGGCACCATCCCGATCTGGGTCTATGCGATCGCCGACGCTCGCCTCGAAAAGCGGGTTTGGATGGAGCCGGGGGCCAACACCACCTACATTCGCTATACCCTCAACCGGGCCACCGCCCCCGTCGAGCTTCACCTACAGGTCTTGGTTAATCACCGCCCCCACGACCAAAGCACCCAGGGCAGCGGCTGGCAGATGGAGATCAAAGACTGCCCCCAGGGTCTCCAGATCTGGGCCAAAGAAGCGGTTCAACCCTTTTATCTGCTCAGCGAAACCGCCCCTGCCCAGCCCGCCCATACCTGGTACAGGGGCTACGCCCTGGCGGTAGAGGCCTACCGAGGCATTCACCCCTACGACGACCACCTGCACGCGGCCACCTTTACCCCCACCCTGGGCCAGGGCCAGTCCTTTACCCTGGTGGCGACTACCGAGGCCGAGGCCGATCGCTCGGGGCAAAGCGCCCTGCTACGCCGCCTGGCCTACGAACATCACCTGATTACCCAGGGGAAATCGGCTCAGCCCGAAGCTCACCCTCCCGCCTGGGTCAACCAGCTGGTGCTGGCCGCCGATCAGTTTGTGGTTAATCGGGCGATCGCCGATGCGGGGCATCTCGACGCTGACCTTGCCCCAGCCCCGGCTGATTCCCTAACCCCCCCACATACGGGAGACGCTGAGCGCGCGGCCTCCACCCCCCTCGCACCGAGGCCAGCGGTGGGCAAAAGCGTGATCGCGGGCTACCCCTGGTTTGGCGACTGGGGCCGCGACACCATGATTGCTCTGCCGGGGCTAACGCTAACCACCGGACGCCCGGCCCTGGCCCGGCTGATCTTGCAAACCTTTGCCCGCTACCTCGACCGGGGCATGCTGCCCAACGCCTTTCCCGAGGATGGACAGCCCCCCCACTACAACACCGTAGACGCCACGCTGTGGTACTTTGAGGCCCTGCGCGCCTACCACCGCGCCACCGCCGATACCGCGCTCATCGAAGACCTCTTTCCCCAGTTGCAGGAGATCATCGCCTGGCACCATAAGGGCACCCGCTACGGCATTCAGGTTGACCCCGCCGACGGCCTGCTCGCCGCCGGAGAGTCAGGGGTGCAGCTGACCTGGATGGATGCTAAAGCTGGCGACTGGGTCGTTACCCCCCGCATTGGTAAGCCGGTGGAGGTGAATGCGCTGTGGTACAACGCCCTGCTGGTGATGGCAGACTTTGCCCATCGATTGGGCAAATCCCCAGAGCCCTACCAGAGCCTAGCGGCCCAAACCCACCGGGGCTTTCAGCGCTTTTGGAATTCTGAATTGGGCTACTGCTACGATGTCCTCGACGGCCCCACTGGCCCCGACCCGGCCCTGCGGCCCAACCAGATCTTTGCCGTTGCCCTCCCCGATCTGGCCCTGGGAGAACCCTGCCTGAGCCTCGACCAGCAGCGAGCAGTTGTCGATGTGGTGGCGCAGCGACTGCTGACCTCCCACGGACTGCGATCGCTCGACCCCAGCCACCCCAGCTACCATGGCCACTACGGCGGCGACCTGATCCAGCGGGACGGCGCCTACCACCAGGGCACCGTCTGGAGCTGGCTGATCGGCCCTTTTGTGCAGGCCCACTGGCGCGTCTACCAAGACGCCGACCTGGCCCACAGCTTTTTAGAGCCGCTGATTCACCACCTGCACGGCGGCTGCCTGGGCACCCTCAGCGAAATTTTCGATGGCGATGTTCCCATGGAGCCTCGCGGTGCCTTTGCCCAGGCCTGGTCGGTGGCCGAGGTACTGCGAGTCAGTGCCCAACTGCGACCGCTGCGGAAAGAATGAGCTAATACCAAATCCGAATCCCATAATCCCGATTCCCAAAGGTAGAACCGTAGGGTGAATTCGCGGCTACACCCTCGCCTGGCAGCGCCCTGATGGCTTTGATTAGCCGCAATGCACCACTAGGGAATCGGGGGTAGCTTATCAGGGTTTGGTATAAGACCTATTCGCCAGCGCTGATCAGCACCTTTAAACGTACACAACAGATTTAGACATACAACAGGGCTGGCGCGATTCGAACGCGCGACCTACCGCTTAGGAGGCGGTTGCTCTATCCTACTGAGCTACAACCCCAGGGACGATCGTTAGATCTGGGGCTATTTTACACGCTGGCCTGAACCTCGCAGATCAAGCGCGGGTAAAGATGGCGCGGTAGACAGGTAAGCCCTGCTCCAGGGTGACGCGCTCGCGATCGGTTTGGGCGGGGAAGGGGCTGTGGGGCAGCCAGGTTTCTCCCTGGCGGAGAAAGTGGGGATTTTCGGTGAGGCGATCGCACATATCCACCGCCACCTCCTCCACATCCGACTGCACCACCACGCGCCCGTCGCCGGGCAGAAACTCCGCCAGGGTGCCCACCAACTCGGGCTGCAGCACTCGCCGCTTTTGGTGGCGCTTTTTAAACCAGGGGTCGGGAAATTGAATAGAGACCTGCTGCAGCGGGCTCTGAGCGCCCCAGCTCTCTAGCAGCGATCGCAGCGAGATATTGACATTGCAAAACATAAAATGGAGATTGGTAAGCCCCGCGTCTTGCTGGCGCTTTTGAGCCGACTCGGCCACGGGTTTGCGAATTTCTAGGCCCAAAAAGTTCCACTGGGGTTGGAGCTGAGCCATTTGCAGCAAAAACATACCCTTGCCGCAGCCGATGTCGATGTGCAGAGGCTGCTGGGGGTTGGCAAACACTTCGCCCCAGTCAGGCATCGCCACGGGAGCCTGGTATCGTTCGCTCAAGGGGTTGACGTGCTGACGTACCCGGACAACTGCCACAGCCTTGACCTCAATGGAACCACGGCTTTCTATCATGCCACTTTGACCGGGTCAATTGGGCGAGGAGAGGCTAGGCTGGTAAGGGCATGCACAAAATTCAGCGTTTGACTTCCATGGGACAGCGTTTTCGCTTCGCGATCATCAGCGACCCTCACATCGCTCAACCCGAGACCATCTATAACGGTCCCCATCGCTTTCACCTGGTGGAAGTGAGCGTTCCTGGCATTGAGCAAATTTTTGACCATCTCGAAACGCTGGATCTCGACTTTTTGCTGCTGCCCGGCGACCTGACCCAGCACGGCGAATGGGTCAACCACCGATGGCTGATCGATCGCCTCAAGCGGCTGCCGTTTCCGGCCTACGTGGTGCCGGGCAACCACGATGTGATTGCTCGCGACGCCAGCGATCGCGCCATTGGCCTGCACGACTTTCCGCGTCTGTACCAGGATTTTGGCTACAGCGACGGCCAAACCCTCCACTACCAGCACGAAATTCTTCCCGGCGTGCGGCTGGTGGCGCTCAACTCCAACGCCTTTGAGCCATCGGGCGAGCAGATTCGGGTGGGCTATGTGGATGAGGCTCAGCTGGAATGGCTAGAGTCTACCCTGGCGGCCTATCCAGATGATTTGATTTTGGTGATGCTGCACCACAACGTGCTGGAGCACCTGCCGGGGCAGTCGAACAGCCCGCTGGGCCAGCGCTACATGGTGAGCAATGCCTCGGAGATTATTCAGCGACTGGAGGCCGCGGGGGTGCGGCTGATGTTTACCGGCCACCTGCACATTCAGGATGTGGCCCGGCGGGGCGAGCTGTGCGAGGTGCTGACCGGGTCCCTGGTCAGCTATCCGCACCCCTACCGGATTGTGGAAATTGAGCATGGGGATGGCAATCTGCGCATGGAGGTGCGATCGCGCCGCCTCACCGCCGTTGCTCCCTGGGACGATCTGCAAGCGATGTCCCACAAGTGGATGAGCGATCGCGCCGAGTGGTTTATGACCAAGTTTTTGACCAGCCCGCCCGTGGGGCTGGCGGAGGCAGAGGCAGCGGCGATCGCCCCCACGCTCAAGGGCTTTTGGGCCAGCATCGCGGCGGGCGACCCTCAGATTGACTTTTCGCACCTGCCGCCCGAGGTGCAGCGGCGGCTAGAGCACTTCAACTCGGTAGATAGCGAGGGGAATCCGCAGGCGATCGACAACACCGCCACGCTGGTTTGGCCGGCTCCCTAAAATCCCAGAATGCTCAAATACGTTTTTTCTTCGGATTTTCTCAGGAAATTATCGATTCCAGCTCAGGTGGGGATTTTACTCTGTCAGCAGTTCTAAGCCTGAGGATGTCTGGATGATGATGGCGCGACTCTCCCTGACCGTTTTGATGGTGGTGGCGGCTCTGTTGACAGCGGCCTGCAACCCTTCCCAACCCACGGCTGCCGAAACCGATTCCGCCAACGTTGAAACCGCCTCGGCTACCGACGCCAGTTCAGAAACAACCGCTAGTTCTGCGGCTTCCAGCGCAGCTCGCCAGGGCGTGTTTGCCTCAGCTGAGCATGCAACAACGGGAAACGTTGAGCTCATCAGCCAGGATGGTCAGTCCACCCTAGTTTTCGACGAAAATTTTGCCACCTCCAACGGCCCTAATCTGGTGGTGGTGCTGCATCGCTCGGCTGACCCAATTGCCGAAACCACTCCCCCCGCCTACCCCCTCAATGAGGCAGATTACGTCGTCATTGCACCGTTGACCGCTACCAATGGCCGCCAGGAATACGCCGTGCCCGCAGAGATTGACCCCACGGCGTTTGAATCTGTGGCCGTATGGTGCCAGCAATTTAACGCCACGTTTGGGGCAGCCCCTCTGCAATAGCTCTCAGCCCAGTTGCCCAGCGGCTACAACAGAATCGCTAGGGTCGCGCGCGACCTCCCCACAACTGTTGCCCAGGCCACGAACAAGCCGACAGCCTGAGCATGTGTGTAATGGAAATACTCCTAGGAAAGCGGAAGCTGACCAGACAGGCGATTACACTCTGAATGGCTCTGCTCTTGCATTGAAGTGCAAATCCAGCATTCTTTCGACATTTTCAGTGGGGTGGGGCACGATGTAGTGCGAGGTGGCTTCTCCATTGCAGGGGCAGCTGTTCGCAGCGGTCAGCCTTGCTTCCATGGACCGCTTGACCTCGGCCAAAGGCCCTCAGATGACTACAAATTGGTGCCCGCTATCGGCTTGAAAAATCCTTAGCATAGAGACCCGACCGGCTTTGACCATGGCATCCCCCGCTGCCAGCGAAGCTGGGTCTTCACACCGCTGAACAGTATCTACAGCTGGGCTGCTGCGCGATCGCCCCATCCACCCCACCATGACCGCTAGAATTATCCCATCGCCTTTAAAGATCACTCCCTCAAAATTGGGCAATCTGAAAAAATAACCGAGTTACCCTTCAATCCCACAAGAGGCTCGGTCAAGGGAGCATCAAAATGCAGAAATCACCGATCGCATGTAGACCGCTTGCCGATTGGCTGGGGCAAAGCGTTCGCTTTCAGGGATATTTAAATTACTGGGAAACGGCTGACAAAACGGGCGATACGGCTTTTTTACTGCAACACATCAAGGTGGTGCCTTACAAAGGGTGTGAGGAGCAAATAAGAACGCTGGATCATATTTGGCTGTATTCAACCAAAGAGGCCCATGCCGACACCAAGCTTGAACGGCTCAACCCATACGGGGCGGTTGGGGAAGTGGTGAGCTATATCCGGAGCAATGGCACCAGAGATTTTGCGATTAACGTCAAGTCTTTTGCACCAGTGGAGTGGCATCTTGAGCTGCTTGAGTCGTATGGAGAGCCCAAGCTCAGTCACATGAAAGCCAGAACGATGGTGCTCGAAGAGACGTTGAAAGCATTAGAAACCGAAGAGCTATATTTTGATATTGACAGGTCCTATGAGGAGGTTTACCGGCATTTTCGGGATGATTATGAATTTTGTCGCCGCCAGGTTGAGATTAATGAACGGTATGAGGCGCAGAAACAGCACCGTTCTAGACCTAACCCCAATATTCTCAAATTTGCTTCGACGTCGTCAAAGGCAACCAAAGTAGCACGTAAAGGTTTTGCTGCTTCGTAATCTGTCTGGTGGCAGGATGGAAGAAGGTATGGCGATCGCAACAGGGAATACGACTTAGAAGCGGTGCGATCGGTGGAGTGCATCCCGAAGTTGCAAATTCATCATCCTGATAGCTGGCTGTTTGGTCATTCCCGTCTGCACAGGAATCTGTGCGGCATGGGCTTTGGGAAACACCGCAGCTATGACCGTTTTTGAGCCTGCATCATTACATGAATCGTATGTTAAGCTGAGCCACTGTAGCTCAAAGCTTTTACTTTCTCGATCGCATTATTTACATCAGGCAATTTTTTCTCGTGTTTTCGAGCAGTTTCAAGCCAGAGTTGCTTGACAATATCCAGTTCTTCTAATGCCTCAGTCAGCGTTTCGCCTTGAGCTAAGCACCCTTTTAACGCGGGAACTTCTGCCACGAATCCACCCTCGTCACAGGGGTAAATAATAATCGGATAATTTAGATGATCCATCTTTTAGATCCTTCTGAGTTTAACTGCTGGTTTGCTCTATTAGTTCAATCACTCGCTTGACGTAAACTGTTTTGACCTTGTTGTTGTGAACAGGAATAACAAAAGTGATGTCATCTTTCAAAAAGACGTGATGGCTGCCCGTGACTCGGTCAAGCACAAACCCTTCGTACTCTAATAGCTTGCGAATATCTGAAAACCTTGCATCAGCAGGATTATTCTTCAAGCGTTCACGTAGTTTATCTCGCTTGCTCATAATCTAAGAGTTTAGCCTTAGACCACCAGAACAGGATGGTTCAGTTTACGAGCCGCATAAACCAGGGAAGCTCTAATATCATCCATCTCCAGGTCGGGCAAGTCTTCCAAAACTTCCTCAGCGCTCAGGCCTGCTGCAAACAGATCCAGCACATCAGAAACGCGAATTCTCATGCCGCGAATGCAAGGGCGACCGCCACACTGTTTTGGGTTAACCGTAATTCGTTCTAGAAGGTCTGACATTTTGTACCTTTACCATCAGTAGTCAATCAAGGTTTACTTCTACCCAATACGGTCGAACTTCCCCACCACTTCGCCTATGACGCTCAGATGGGGAATGTATCTGGACGGGAGTCAGGGAAGCGCCAACTTCCCAACTCCCCTGAGACATCCCATCTTAGTCGTGGTCAGTGAGATGCCCTGGATGCATTCTAGGCTCTAGCGTCTTGTTTTACCTTCACTTGGGACCGCTAGATCGTTCCCCGTTTTCCTAAACCGAAAACGGAGACACCCGTATGATCTATACCAACCCCGGAGACCTCAGCGTCTCCACTCAGTTCAGGCTGCCCACCTACCGGCCAGACCGGCTCTGCCACATCCTGCTGGGCGAATATGCCGCCGTAGTCGAAGCCATCAACCGCAGGTCACTGCTTCGATATTGTGTTGGCGCAGCCTGCCCGGAGGGCAAACGCATCGCCTGGCTAGACCCCATCCCCACCGGGCGCAGCGGCGAATACATCAGCGTCATGACCCGCCGCATTACCCCCGTGGAGTAAACCTAAACCGGGATAGGCATGAGTTTGAGCCTCTGCCCATCCTCGTTGAGCCTGGCTGCAACGGTCTATGCAGCGCTGCGATCGCCCTTGTCGCTGCTCCCATGCTTATAACGACCGCGGCGATCGCTCTGGTCAGCCGTGCAAACATCGTGGCGGCGGCTGCACAGGCTCTTGTCATCGCTCAATAGCTGATTGACTCAATAGTTTAGAGTCTCGACATAGAGCAAACCTTAACATGCAGCCCCCCTTTGAGGATGCGCTTAAACCACAACGACATCAGCATTGACGCAGGTCAATAAAACTCGCCTCAATGTAGTTATGGTGCCCAGCGATACGTCACCTGTCTAGCGATCGCTAGCCCAGCAAAGCGCAAGTTGAACATAGGGCCTTGCCCCCCATGACACCCATTTATCTCCTAGGCCAAATTAGACCCATGCCAAAAGAAAACAGGTCGCCGTCTCCCCTGAAAGCGCTGTTTTTCTACGCTTAAATCTTGCATTCCTCGCTGTCAGCAGCACCGGCATTCAGGTTTCACCCCCAGGGGCTGCCCCCCTTCGAAACCTCGACTCAGCGGATGCAAACCCATTCACCCTATTTGCAATTAGGAGGATTGCCCATGGCAGTCATTAATACCACGCGTCGATTGACCGGCAAAATTATCAGCACCGACATCGAATCGGTAAACGGGCTCGACACCGTCGAGGGCTACATCCCCGTTCGCACTGAGGCCACCCCCGGTGCCCTCAAAGAGTACTACGAGCTCATGCTGGCCAAGCAAAAGCAAGAAACCGCTCTAGAAGTCAGCCACAAAGCAGCCTCTGACGAAGCCCGCCAGGCCGAATGGAACTTTCATAACGCCGTGCTGGCCATGAAAGAATCGATTCGAGGCCAGTTTGGCCCCGACAGCCACGCCGCCCAGGCTGTGGGCTACAAGAAAAAGTCGGAATACAAGCGCCGCAGCCGCACGGTAAAAGTCTCAATGGAAAGCGCTTAGGCCAACCCAACCGCCCCCGAAAGCTCGTAGGCACGGCCTGCGAGCTTTTTTGCGGCATCAGTAATTTCTGATTAACTGACAAAACTGGTAAGCCGAATTCACAAAAGCCCTCCCCCCTCGCTCCGTCGCTCCCCTGCCCCAAGGGGTGCCCTGACCAGAAGTAACACCCTACCCCGAACTGAGTAAGATGGTTCTGGTACATACCGCCGCCAGCCAGAAGGAAAGATCCATGGCCGCCCCCCAGCAGCCCACCTCCAACAGTTTCAAAAAGCTCCAGGGATTTTTGCGATCGCGCATGGGCCAGGCGATCGCCGACTACCGCATGATTGGCGAGGGCGATCGCGTCATGGTCTGCGTTTCGGGCGGCAAAGACTCCCACACGCTGCTGGATATTCTGCGCCACCTCCAGCGCCACGCCCCCATCCACTTCGACATTTTGGCGGTCAACCTCGATCAAAAGCAGCCAGGCTTTCCCGCCCACGTGCTGCCCGAATACTTTGAGGCGATCGGCGTCCCCTACCGCATTGTCGAGCAGGATACCTACAGCACTGTCAAGCGCGTGATACCTGAGGGCAAAACCATGTGCGGGCTGTGCTCGCGCCTGCGGCGGGGGGTGCTCTACCGGGTCGCCGCCGAGGAAGGGGCCACCAAAATCGCCCTCGGCCACCACCGCGACGACATGATCGAAACGCTGTTTCTCAATATGTTCCACGGCGGCAGGCTGAAGGCCATGCCCCCCAAACTGCTCACCGACGATCGCCGCCACATTGTCATTCGCCCCTTAGCCTATTGCCCCGAGGCCGACATTGCCCGCTACGCCCGCTACCGCGAGTTCCCCATCATTCCCTGCACCCTGTGCGGGTCGCAGGCCAACTTGCAGCGGGCGCAAATTAAAGCGATGCTGCAAACCTGGGAAAAACAGTGGCCCGGTCGCACCGAAACTCTGTTTCGCAGTTTGCAAAACGTGGCCCCCTCGCAGCTGGCCGATCCGACCCTGTTTGACTTTGAAGGGCTAGAGTCAGGCAGAATTTTCCCCGCAGGCGACGCAGCGCCGGATGCGATGGGCACCGAGCTAGAGGCTGAGTTTAATCCAGCGGCGGTGCTGTTTGCCGATGGATTGCCGCCGCTGACGGCAGGGCGCGATCGCTAGCAGCTACTGGGGCAGATACTCGCGATCGAGGGCCTGCTCTAGGCTAAAAGGGCTTTCTAAGGGGAGGTACTCCAGGCTCAGCCCCGTTTCTGTGGCGACCAAATCGCGCGCGTCCATGTAGCAGTCGGTAAAGATCTGCTCAAAATAGGGCTTGAGGCTTGGGCTTGTCTTCAGCGATTCTTGCAGGCGGCGACGGTGCTCTTTGAGCGTAAACCGCCAGTTGTTAGAACGCTGGCCCGGCTGGTAAGCATACTTGAGCAAATGCATGAGCACCACAATCAGGTTGCTGCTTAACGCTTGTTTTTCGCTGCGCCCCATGGTTGCCAACTCTTCTACTAAGTTTGTAATGTCTATGTCTGCCAGCTGGCCAGCCTTGAGCCTGCGGCATGTATCGTCTAGCCACAGGGCGTAGTCCTGCTCGTATAGGCTGGCTCGCGAACCAGCTTCGATCTTGGTTTCAGGCGGCATGCTAAAACGACTTTTAAAAACGGCTTCAATCTAATGCTGCCATTGTAAGAGAGCAGCAGAGACGATTCCAAGGTTGCGACCACTATTCTAAAGCGGCCGCAGGTTCAAGTTTTTTGGAGACTATAGCCTTCTTCACGGTAGCTAGGACACTGAGAGCCGTTGAGAACGTTAGAACGCTGGCTCTGAGAAATGTCCTAACCTCCCCGTCGGCTGCTATAGCTGACTCAGCTAGCCTCAACGGGGCAGGCCCCAGAATCGTAAACTCTAGTAAACATAGCTGTAGCCAGTCTGGTGAGGACAGTTTCCCTAAGAACATTTGAACGCTCAAACGTTTCTCAGGCTTCTGAATGTCTTATATCAAGTCCGGCTAATCAACCCTAGAATGGATGATGGAGTTGCAAAACAGGTATAACGCGAGATGGGGCGTCGACTGAAGCTAGAACCACATTTGACCATTGAGGAACTGGAACAGTGCTATAAATCGGCTAAGAGCGGGATTGAACGGGGACATTATCAGCTGATCTGGCTGTTGCAATTGGGCAAGAGTACCGCTGAGGTCTCTGAGGTTAGCGGCTATAGCCGAGCTTGGATTTATGAAGTGGTTAGAAGCTATAACCGCGAAGGCCCGGCGGCGCTGGGTGACCAACGACAGCATAATCCAGGCCATGGGCAGGTGATTCTCGATGATGAGCGGCAAGCCTTATTGTACCAAGCCTTGCAGGAGGAGCCGCCGGATGGCGGATTCTGGAATGGGCGCAAGGTGGCCGACTGGCTCAGTGAGCACCTAGGCCGTCCGGTTCACCGCCAACGGGGTTGGGAGATTCTCAAGCAGATGGAGTTTTCTCTCAAGGTGCCTCGTCCCGAGCATCAGCACGCCGCTACCGAAGAGGAGCAGCGGGTGTGGGAAAAAAAATCTGCAGGCTCAACTGGAGACGATCCAAACCGCTCATCCCGACGCCGACGTTCAACTATGGGCCATGGACGAACATCGCTTGGGACTCCATCCCATCCTGCGCCGGGTGTGGGTCGATAACTGGTTTGGGTCGCTCAGTGCTCCTGTCCACTGTCGCTATGACTGGTTTTGGCTCTATGGCTTTGTCCATCCTCGCAGCGGGCAAACCTATTGGTGGCTGTTGCCTCGGGTCAATGTCGATCTGTTTAATCGAGCCTTGGCTGATTTTGCCGAACACTTTGGCATTGGCCCCAACCACCGAGTCGTGCTGGTCATGGATCAAGCTGGGTGGCATACCTCAGAGCAGGTGGTCGTACCGGAAGGCCTACACCTTGCTTTTCTCCCGCCTTATTCCCCGCATATGCAACCGGCAGAGCGACTCTGGCCTATTCTCAACGAAGCCTTGGCTAATCGAGTGTTTGAGACCCTCGATGACCTCCTGGAAAAAGTGGAGCGACGCTGTGTACAACTCCTGAACCTGCCCGATTTTATCTCAGGCTTGACCCAGTTCCATTGGTGGAAGGTGTTTCAATGCTAAGTGTGGCTGATTAAGCGGACTTGATATTAACCCGGTTGACTAGTGCTACAAGCGCTTGAGCCTGGCTGCATAGGTGGGTGCCCAGAGAGGCCTAAGTGCTGAAGTACTTGGCGGCGGGGTGGTAAGCCACGATCGCCGTCGTCGACTGCTCGGGGTACAGCTGCTCGCTCTCGTCGATGGTCATGCCAATCTGCTCCGCCTTCAGCAGCTCTAGCTGCACCGGCTGGTCGGCCATGTTGGGGCAGGCCGGGTAGCCAAAGCTGTAGCGCGACCCCTGGTAGCGCTGCTGCAACACCTCCCGCAGGGTGGCGGGCTCTAGCTCGCCATAGCCCAGCTCGCGGCGAATGCGGGCGTGGCACCACTCGGCCAGAGCCTCCGCCGTCTGCACCGACAGGCCGTAGTAGTAGAGGTAGTCGGTGTACTGGTCGGCCTTAAACAGCGTTTGGGCAAACTCCGTCGCCACTTCGCCTACGGTCACCGCCTGCATGGGGAAGACGTCGAACTGGCCAGGCTGCGCAAGCTCCTTCGGCAAGAAGAAATCGGCAATGCAGAGACGGCGCAGGGATTTCTGCCGGGGAAAGGTGAAGGTGGCAATGGGGTTGGGGCGGTGAGGGGATGAGGGGGTGAGGGGATGAAGGGTAATGTCTTCCCTATTCCCCCATCTCCCCATCTCCTCATCAGTCACAACAGACGGATCATAAATGTGCAGACTGTTCCCTTCGGCCAGGCAGGGGAAATAGCCGTAGACGATCGCCGGATGCAGCAGGTTTTCAGCTAGAATCCGCGCTTTCCACTCATCAAGAATTGGGTGGACGGTTTCCTTAAGAAACGCATCGTACTCTTCGCGGGACTGCTCCTGGGGCTTGCGGAACTGCCACTGGCCCACGAACAGCGCCTGGAGATCGAGATAGCCAAACACTTCCTCCAGCTCAATGTCCGCCGGGGTGAGCACACGAGTACCCCAGAAGGGGGGCGTCGGGCGAGGGATGGTGGGGTCTACGGCTTCGGAGCGGGTAGTGTCTTCGGAAGGTGAGGGGGTGAGGGGATGAGGGGATGGGGAAGGAGCTTCAGGCGTGATCTCAACCGTGGGAGCCTCTTTCTCCTCATCTCCCCTACTCCTCATCTCCTCATCTAAAAAGCCGCTCAAATCATCCCAATTCTCCGCCGCCTTCGCGGGCATCAGCTTGTCCATAAAGTGCAGGTCAGAGAAGGCATCTTTGCCGTAGACGACCCTGCCCTTGTAGGTGTTCTGGCAGTCTTCGTAGACGAACTTGGGCGTCAGTGCCGCGCCGCCAAGAATCACGGGCACTGTAATGCCTTCTTCGTTGAAGGTGGCCAGGTTGTCTTTCATAAAGGCGGTGGATTTCACCAGCAGGCCGCTCATGGCGATGCAGTCGGCCTTGTGCTCACGGTACGCCTGGATGATGGCTTCCACAGGCTGTTTAATGCCCAGATTCACGACCTTGTAGCCGTTGTTCGACAGGATGATATCGACCAGGTTTTTGCCGATGTCGTGCACGTCGCCCTTGACCGTGGCGATGATGAAGGTGCCCTTGCCGGAGCCGTCGCTGTCGGATTTCTCCATGTAGGGTTCCAGATAGGCGACGGCGGCTTTCATGGTCTGGGCCGATTGCAGCACAAAGGGCAGCTGCATCTGCCCAGAACCAAACAGTTCGCCCACCACCTTCATGCCGTCGAGCAGAAAGGTGTTGATGATCTCTAGGGGCGGGTAGGTTTCCAGGGCCTTGGCCAGGGCGTCGTCCAAACCAATGCGCTCGCCGTCGATGATGTGCTGCTTGAGCTGCTCGTCGATGGGCAGATCCTTGGCGATCGCCTCTTTTTTCTTCAGGCTCTTGCCCTCAAACAGGGTGGTGAGCTTGGTCAGCGGGTCGTAGGAGACAATGCCGCCGTCGAATTCGCGGTTGTCGTAGATCAGGTCGCGGCAGATTTTTTGGTGATCGGGGTCGATCTTAGCCAGCGGCAAAATCTTGGCGGCGCTGACGATCGCCCCATCCAATCCGGCCTGCATCGCCTCGTGGAGAAACACCGAGTTGAGCGTCACCCGCGCCACCGGGCTGAGGCCAAAGGACACGTTCGATACCCCCAGCATGATGTGGCTGCCGGGCAGGTGCTCACGGATCAGCCGAATCGACTCGATGGTTTCGCGCCCGTTCACCCGGTCCTCTTCAATGCCGGTGGAGATGGGCAGGGCGAGGGTGTCGAAGAAAATCTCGTGGGCGGGAATGCCGTATTCCAGGGCATCGCGGTAGGCGCGCTGGGCGATCGCAAACTTTTTCTCGGCAGTGCGGGCCATGCCGTCTTCGTCGATGGTGCCAACGACGATGCCCGCCCCATACTTCTTGGCCAGCTCCAGCACTTTAAAGAAGCGCTCATCGCCGTCTTCGTAGTTGGTGGAGTTGAGAATGCACTTGCCCCCGGCCACCTTCAGTCCCGCCTCCATCTTCTGCCACTCGGTGGAGTCGAGCATCAGCGGCAGGGTGACGTTGGTGACCAGCCGCGACACCAACTCGTGCATATCGCGCTCGCCGTCGCGACCGACGTAGTCCACATTCACGTCGAGGACGTGGGCACCCTCTTTCACCTGCGATCGCGCCAGCGCCACCAGGCCATCCCAATCCTCCGCATTCAGCATTTCGCGGCATTTTTTGGAACCGCTAGCGTTGAGCCGTTCCCCCACAATCAAAAACGAGTTGTCCTGGTCATAGGGCTGGGGACTGTAGATGGACGCAGCGGAGGGGGTGTAGTTGAGGGCAGGGCGAGGGTTGGGCAAGGGGGTAAGGGGGCTGGAGGGCTGGGGGGCTAGCGTTTCCCCGCACCCCTGCTCCCCCGCACCCCTGCTCCCCCGCACCGCCCTTTCCTTCGGATGCAAGCCCTTCGCCAATTCCGCCAGTTGGGCAATATGCTCGGGCCGCGTGCCGCAGCAGCCGCCGATTACCTGCACCCCCAGATCCTCCACGAAGTGCATCAGCGACATGCGCAGCTCCATCGGGGTGAGGTGGTAGACGGCGTGGCCGCCGACGTTTTCGGGCAGACCGGCGTTGGGAATGCAGGAGATCGCAAAGGGCGACTGCTCGGCCAGGTGGCGGACGTGGTCTTTCATCAGGTCGGGGCCGGTGGCGCAGTTGAGGCCCAGAATATCGATCGGGTAGGGTTCGAGGATGGCCAGGGCGGCGGCCATTTCGGTGCCCACCAGCATGGTGCCCTGCTGCTCCATGGTGACGGAAACCATCAGGGGCAGACGCTTGCCGGTAGCGATGAATGCTTCTTCGATGCCATTCAGGGCAGCTTTGATCTGCAGCACGTCCTGGCAGGTTTCCACCAGCATTAAATCGACACCGCCGTCGATCAGGCCCCGCGCCTGCTCCACGTAGGCATCTTTCAGCGAGTCGAAGTCAATGTGGCCGAGGGTGGGTAGCTTGGTGCCCGGCCCCATGGACCCGGCGACGAAGCGGGGCTTTTCGGGAGTTGAATACTCGTCAGCGACGCGGCGGGCCAGGGCGGCGGCGGTTTTGTTGAGGTCGTAGGCTTTGTCCGCCAGGTCGTACTCGGCCAGCACGATCGCGGTGCCGCCAAAGGTGTCGGTTTCAATCACATCGGCCCCGGCTTCGAGAAAGCCCCGGTGCACGGTTTCAACCGCCTGGGGGTTGGTAAAGACCAGGTATTCGTTGCAGCCTTCGTACTCAGGCCCGCCAAAGTCTGCCGCCGTCAGGTTTTGCACCTGGAGGTTGGTGCCCATGGCGCCGTCAAAGACGATGACAGGGCGATCGGGGCTGTGGAGGCGGGCAAGAAAAGCGCTAGACATGGGGGTGAGGGCACGGTTGCAACACAGATCCTTTATTATCAACCATTGCCTCTAAAGTCGGTAGGTGCCGTTTTAGGCCAATTTTTGCGGATTGTGCGGCCGGTTGCCCAAGAAGCTGGCGACTTACTATATGCTTTGACTGTACATATTCTCAGCGACTTACCACTCCAAATGGGCCGACTTACTACCCATGTTCTTGATACAGCCCTGGGAAAGCCCGCTGCCTCGCTGCGGCTCACAGTCTGGGCCATTAATAATGAAGCCGACATCAAAACGGCGCTAAAGACCGTTGAAACCAACCAGGACGGTCGCACCGATGAGCCGCTGCTGGAGGGCGACGAGCTGCACAGGGGTACCTACGAAATCACCTTTGATGTGGCGGCCTATTTCGCCAAGTCTGGAGCATCGCTGTCGGAGCCGCCGTTTTTAGACCAGATTCCGATTCGCTTTACGGTGGCCGACCCCAGCGGCAATTTTCACGTGCCGCTGCTGGTGTCGCCGTGGTCTTACAGCACCTACCGGGGAAGTTAAACTGGAACAGGTAACTGGGTTTACAAGCCCCTAGCCTCAGGTGAAAAAGATGTAATGGCTCAGGCTAAAGTTACGTTTACGACCTTTGAAGACTATCTGGCCTATAGCGATGGCCAGACTACTGAGCAGCGCTATCAGTTTATTGATGGGGAGTTGGTTGAGTTGCCGCCGGAGTCTGAGCCAAACGATTTTGTGGCCGATAGCTTGCAGTTTTATCTCGCGATCGCCAACGTCGTTCCCCGCCGCCTGGTTAAAACCCACACCTGCGAAGTACAGGTACCTGTACTGCAACTGGGCGATCCGGCCAATCGCTTTCCCGATTTGGTCGTTCTACGAAATGAGCACCTAGCCCTAACCCAACGGCGGCTGACGATTACCCTAGATATGCCACCACCCAGACTCATTGCTGAGGTTGTCAGCCCCGGACGCACCAATCGAGACCGGGACTACAGAAGCAAGCGGGCTCAGTATGCGGCAATTTCGGTGCCAGAGTACTGGTTGGTTGACCCTGATCTTGAATCGGTCATCGTGCTGACGCTAGCGGATGAAGGGTACCGAGAGGTGGGTACCTTTAGCGGCAGTCAAAGCATTGGCTCCAGCGAGCTGGAAGGGCTGACCTTGAGCGTTGACCAACTGTTTGAGGTAGGGCCGTAGGGTTAGTCTCCTCTGCGGTGGCTGGCGCTCGGCCTCGGGCTAAGGGAATGGATGGTCGATCGCCGGGGCAACAACGGCGCGATCGCGGCCCTCGGCCTTGGCTCTGTAGAGTGCGGCGTCGGCAGCCCGCAGCAGGTCTTCGATTTGAAGGGCATCTGAAGGCACCACCACCGCTAAACCAATGCTGAAGCTAACGTAGGGGCCAGTGGGCGAGCTTTGATGGGGAATGGCGCGGGCTTGCAGGGTGCGGCGAATGCGGTTGAGAATGTGCATTGCGCCCTCGCTATTGGTATTGGGCAAAATCAGGGCAAATTCCTCGCCGCCGTAGCGGGCCGCCATGTCGGCCGGACGCCGAATAACGGTGTCGAGCACCCCCGCGATCGCCCGCAGGCACTGATCTCCCAGAACATGGCCGTAGGTGTCGTTATAGGCTTTGAAGTGGTCAACGTCGCAGAGTACCACCGCCAGCGGGGTCTGCTCTCGGCGGCCCAGCTTCCATTCGTAGGCCAGTTTGTCGTCAAAGGCGCGCCGATTGGCAATGCCGGTCAGGCCATCTTGGGCCACCATCGCCTGAAGAATCTGGTTGTCGGCTAAGACCTGCTGCTCTAGCAGCTGCTCCTGGGCCAGCAGCGCACTCAGTTTTAGCGCCTGCTGCCGCGCCCGCAGCAGCGACTCCACCCGCAGCAGCAGCTCCCCTTGGTCTACGGGCAGGGTAATTACATCGTCAACCTGCTGGCGCAGGGGAGACGTCAGCAGGGGCAGGTGAGCGCGCTTCAGCAGCAGCAAAAAGGGCAAAAAAACAGGGCCAGCCTCCTCCCGCTGGGCCTTGATTTGCTCCGCCCAGCGGCCCAAAAAAAGGTTGTCAAAAATGCAGAGGTCAAAGGCATTCCCCCAGTTCAGCGCCGCCGACGGGGCGTCTTGGAGGCTGTAAAACTGCCCCAAAAACCCCGCCAGCAGACGACGATTTTGCTGATGCTCCACGCCCAGCAAGATCCGGTATTGCCAGTGGCTGTCCGGGCAGCGATCATCTGGGCCAGAGGGCTCTGGCCGGCTGAGGGCATAGTCAAGGCTCATCGTTAGAGGACGTTATAAACTCAGGTACCCCACTTAAGATGCCCCGCAGCTGGGTCAACGGACGCCCCACCTTGATGCCGTAGCGAGAAATCTCAAACTCGCGCAGGGTTTTTTCAAAATCGCTGAGGCGCTTCTTCAAAACGCCGATCGCCCGCCGCATTTGACCCCGAATTTCGAGGTATCGCAAAAACACAATGTTGTCGGCCAGGTAGGAGACGCCCAACTCTGTGGCTTTGAAATCGCCGGTAATCGATTCGACTTCGTTGGTCAACAGGGTGGTGACGCCCTGGGCCTTGAGGTACTGACAGAGGCCGTGAATATTGCGAATCAGGTCGTCTTCTCGGAAGGACAGCTTGTAGCCCAGCACGCTGTCGATCATGATGATCTGGGTTTTGGCTTTTTCCACCTCCAGGCGCACCTGGTTGGCAAACTCGTCGGGAGAATAGAGCAGCGGATCGACTTTGATCACCGCCAGGGTGCCGCGATCGACCATGGCGCGCACCGGAATGTTGATGCCCTCGCAGCGGTTGAGCAGGGTATCGACCGCCTCCTCAAACAGGTAGACCACGGAGCGATCGCCCCGTCCCGCCGCCTCTTTGATAAATTGCAGACCCAGGGTGGTTTTGCCCACGCCGCTGGGACCAGAGATAATCGTGACCGTACCGCTCTCTAGGCCGCCGCTGAGCAGCTCGTCAATCTCGGGAATGCCAGCTGGTCGCTGGTGAACAGCGGCGGCGGGCGCCAGCTGCTCGCCAACGACCAGCTGCGGAAAGACGACCATGCCGCGATCGCCGATGCGCATGGCATGGCGGCCCTTGCGAAACGAGCTGCCCCGCAGTTTAGAGACCTGCACATGCCGCCCCTGCTCCTGCATTTGCAGGGTGATAATGCCATCGCTAATAAACTGCAAATCTTCGTCGGGGGCCTCCTGGCTGCCCTCCGAGGTAAACAGCACCGTCGCTCCGGCATCGATCAAAAATCGCAAAAAACCCACCGCCTGCTGGCGAAACTGGTAGGCATCGGTCGACAGATAGCGCAGCTGAGTCATCGAGTCGATGAACACGCGCCTGGGCCGAAGGGCATTGACCTGGGCCACGATACGTTCTGTCAGCGGGGCCTGCTCCACCTGGGCGGCGGAAAAAATGTCGAAACCCTGGTTTTGCACAAAAAATTCGGCGTCGGGGCTCAGATCTAAAATCTCCACCGCCTCGACCGGAAAGCCCGAAACGGCAGCGTTGCGCCGCAGCTGGTCGTGGGATTCGCCCAGGGTGATAAACAGCCTGGGGCCACCGTCGTCTAAATTATGAGTGAGAAAATGCCAGCCCAGGGTAGTTTTGCCGCAGCCTGGCCCGCCTCTGACCAGATAGGCCTGCCCCGACGGTAGCCCGCCATCCAAGACTTCATCGAGCCCCTCAATGCCTGATGAAAGAAGATCGGGTTGTGTCATCGGGGTCAGATTTTTTCAACGGCTGAGCAGGGGGGCAGAGGCGGCCCAATCCGGTTCAGCGTTGTGCAGGGCGACATCTGGATCTCTATGGTCGCACCAAATGGTCCCAGCGGAGGATTTAAACCAAGGTCATAACGAGATCGCCTAAGGGCTGGGCCGCTGAATGATTTGCTCCATCACCCGCTGCTTGGTTTTGGGGTCAATGCCGATCAGCCGCACGTAGTCCTGAGCGTAGTCGCCCAGGTAGCGCTCCACCTCGGCGCTGGCCGCAGCGGCATCCTGCGCGGAGATGGCCGGGCCGCTCTGCCAGGCGTTGGTTTGAAACCGCCGCTTATTCACATGCTCAATGCCCAGGCGATAGCCCTGGGAGAGGATGGCGTTGATTTGCTGGCGCACGTCGGAGGGGAGGGTGGAGGAGTGGGAGGGTGGATGGGTGGGAGAGTAAATGGGGGGCGTGGGCGAGTAGGTAGATTGAGCCGCAGCGGGCATGGGGCACTGGGGGGAGTCGCCGCTGCCGTTGCCAGACGCCAAGGCGGCATCGCCCCCGTTGGCGACCCCAGCAGCGGCGGGGGGTTCGCTGGGGTTGTAGGCGCGGTAAAAGCTGCCAGAATCAGGGGCTGAGGATGCCCCACCCGATAGAACGCGGTTGTACTCGTTGGCGAGGCGCATGTCGTCGACCCGACGCTGCTCGCGCACCAGGCGATCGCCCACCTCGATCAAGTGCGAGATGCTAAAGTCAGGCCGACGAAAGGTGGGCGGCGTGGTGGTGTTGACCACGCTGCGGGAGACATTCTCTAGGCCTACGTCGTAGATAAAGTCGCGGATTTGCTCGTTGTAGATCTGGGCGCGCACGGCCCCAAAAAAGTCGATCGCCTGGGTGGGGAAGGTATCCACCAGCAGGGTGATATCCTGCGGCGAAAGGCCGTCGGGCTCAAAGATGCCGCCGACAATGCCGATGCGATCGTCGCGATCGGGCTGCCAGTAAAACTTCTCCATGCGCCCGTCGCGAATCAGCGGCGCGTAGAGGGTCGAGAGGTCGTTGCCGGTCATAATAATCGGCACCCGCTGGATCTCGTTTTCGTCGTAGCTGCCGGGCAGTTGAACATTGGTGGGGTTGTCGGCAATGTTCATCAGCGTGTTGTTCACCAGCTGGGTGTTGACGGTGTACTGCGTCAGCGCGTCGAAGCGGCCCGCCCCGGCGTCGATGTCGTTGATCATCAGCACGGCCATTTTGCCCCGCACCCGCACCAGCTCGGCGGCCTCGCGGTAGCGCAGCCGAATCAGCCGGGCCGGGTCGCCCGCGTCGGGGCTTTCTAGCTCGCCGCCGGAGATATGCACCACCTCAATGCCCATGCGTTCGTACACCAGCTCGCACTGAAAGGTTTTGCCCTCCCCCTTGCGGCCGTGCACCCCCAGCAGCAGCGGAATTTTAACCTGGGGCAGCTTCAGGTAGTTTTTGGTGATGTGCACCGCCAGCTTTTCGAGAAAGCGGGGAGAGAGATAGTAGGTCATGGAAGTTAGACGCGGTGGGGTAGCAGGAGTAGAGGTCTGACAGGGGCAAGGAGCGATCGCTCTGCACCTTGCAGAAAATTTAGTAGTATCCGCGTTTACATTATCCCGTAGCGTGACGCAGCGAGTGGTTCAAAAGGCTGAAGGTGGCCATAAGCGATCGCTATCGTTAACCCCCCAGATCCGCATAGGAATCTGAGGGGTTGGCTGGCCATAGTGCCGTCCCAGAGTTGAGGGACCGGGCCGGGCCTATTGCAGGGCCGACAGCAGCAGGGGCTGGTTAACTGTCAGGGTGAGATCCTGGCTGGGGTTGATGGCAATCACCTCGACCCGATCGCGGCCAAAGAGTCTGGCCAGGGTGGCCCCAGTGGCGGTTCCGGCCAAGACCTCCAGGGTGCCAACGCTCTGATCGCCAGTGGTGCGGGCGATCGCCGCCGCCGCCCCAGAGCCCAACACCGCTCCAGCCAGGGTCTCGCCAAAGGTGGCCCCCCGACGAATGGTTTCCGTCGTCGTCACGGTTTGGGACGTGGCGTTAATCGCCAGTCGTTGCCCCCCGGTCAGCACCAGTTCCTGGGCTACAAACTGCGAGCCGCTGCCGCTGGGGCGCAGTTCGCCCACCACCTGACTGCCCGCCGGTACCAAGACGCGCCCGGTGCTGTCGGTGATGGACTGGGCAACCGTCAGGGTCAAAGCAGAGGTCTCATCGGGAAGCACGACAATTTTGTCGCCCTCTGCATAGCTCATGGCCAGCGTTGTGCCCGCCGGTAGACTGGCCTGAGCCACCCCCTGCTGCCCGACAATGTAGGGCGAGCTGACGGCGGCCACCTGATTTTGGCTGGCCAGGGCCTGGTAGATGAAAGCCGCCACATCGGCCCGAGTCGCCGTTTGGTTGAGCCGCAAAACCTGCACATCGGGGTAGTTCACCACCAGCTGCCGTTCCGTGGCCGCCGCCAGGCTGGCCACCGCATAGTCAGGAATCGAGCCGGCATCTCGATAGACGCTAATGCTGCTCTGGCTGGTGGCGGTGTAGTTCAAGCCATTGGCCAGGGAGACCAGCACCTGAGCCCGAGGAATATTCTGGTCGGGCTGGAAGATGTTGCCGGGATAGCCCGACAAAAAGCCCATCATATCCGCCTCGCGAATGGCGGCGGCGGCCCAGTAGCTGGCCGGTACATCGACAAAGGAGGTCGCAGTGCGCACCGAAGACTGATTAAAGGCCTGGCGAACCATGGCGGCGTACTGGGCGCGGGTCACCGGCTCATCGGGCCGAAAGGTGCCGTCTGGAAAACCGGCGATGATGCCCCTGCTCGCCAAACTCGTAATAAATTGATTCGCCCAATAGCCAGAGGGGACATCGGCAAACTGGGTTTGAGCCTGAGTTTGGGCCATGACTGGAGCAGCCGAAATAACTGGCGAGAAGGCCCCGACGGTCAATCCTAGTGCTAGCAGTAGAGCTGTCCCAGATTTTGAGCGGAGAGAATGAGGCATGGTTTAAAAACTCCAAAGACAAACAACGAACGGACATGCATTCAGTAGATTTAGCTCAACAGATCCAATTCAATCTGCTTTTACAGACCTCTTCTCTGGCGAGATGAGTATTTGATTAAAGGACCAAATTGGATTGCGGTAGATCGCTAGTTTTTAGCCATTTAAGGATCGGCGAGCAACTTTCAAAAGGCTGCTTAGGCGTATAAAGGGGGCGGTCGCATAGCTTGAGAGCCTTTTTTAGAGGCGAAAGATAGCTTTGCCCCGCTGTTCTCAATCTAAGGTCAACGATGCAAAAATTCCTGCCCAACCTTCCGCTATCTCAACTGTCACAGCAGAATTTTTGCCCTATCATTCGTCTAGCTGTTTTCGACGTGATGAAACCAGATTCAAAGAAATTGATCAAAAATAGATTGTTTCAGATACCAAAAAGTTCCCGCAATCTTAAGGCGTTAATTTAGTCTTTCATTCTCGCCCAAAGGCAGTTAAAAAATAGATCCATATTAGATTGATATGAGCGCTAAAAGTTCCCGCCAATAAAGTTGCGGTGACGCATTTAAACGTTTGATCGGGCATGAAGGCAGGCATAAATCAACCAATCAATGCCGCTCCCAGGGGCCAAATGCCCCTTTGCCCCCACCCAAATTCATGCCTCAACTCAGCAACGCCTACCACTCCTGACTGGCTGACAAAAGTTCTGATGTAGGTTGGTGTTGAGCGAAGTGGAACCCAGCACCAGTAAGGGTTTTATTGGGTTTCGCCAGCTCAACCCAACCGACGGTTCAAGCGCATTTGCTGCACCTTTAGCCGCCTCAATGCTCCCTTGCCCCCCCGCAGAAAGCCGTTGGGCTACCCTGTGACCCGGCCAGATCTACCGCGCCGTGGGCAGCGTAGTCTTAAACAGTTGCAGCACCTGCTCCCAGGCGTCGCGGGCGGCTTCGGGGTTGTAGATCGGGCGCTGGTCGCAGAAAAAGCCGTGGTCGGCACCGGGGTAGCGAACAATTTTGTGGGGTATGCCGTGCTCTTGCAGCGCTGCTTCGATCTGGTCCACCTCCTGGGCCGAAATCAGCGCGTCGTTTTCGCCAAAGAAGCCGTAGAGAGTGCCTTTGATATCGGCGGTGCGGCTGAGGGTGGGTTCGCCGCCGCCGGGGGTCATGGTGGCGATGCCTGCGCCGTAAAAGGAGGCGGTGGCCTTTACCTCGGGCAGGGTGGCGGCCAGGTAGGCGACATGGCCGCCGAAGCAAAAACCGATGCAGCCAACGCCCTCAGGTATCACGTTTGCTTTGCCGTAGAGGTAGGCGATCGCCCCCTGCACATCGGCCAGCAGTTCTTCGGCCCTGGTGCCCTGCTTGTAGCGGCGGCCCAGCTCCAGATCGGCCTGGGTGTAGCCCGCCTCAAAGCCGGGGGCCTGGCGGTGGTAGATGTGGGGCGCGATCGCCACGTAGCCCGCCCCCGCAAGGCGCTCTGCGACCTCGCGAATGTGGCTGTTGACGCCAAACACTTCCTGAATGACCACCACGGCGCCAAACCGACCGGGGCGGGAGGGTTCGGCCAGGTAGGCCAGTATTTCGGTGTCGCCGCTGGGGATGGCAATGGTTTCGGTGCGTACTAGAGATGTCATGGCCGGGCTGCTTTAGTCGTCAGGTTCACTTTAGCGAAAGGGTTGAGAGTCGGGGGGCCAGCGCTGGGCTGGGGCGATCGCCCGGCCCTCACCCCCAACCCAGATGGGGAGATCTACAATTGTCACAATATTCATTGTCAGCAAATTGTCAAAAATCATTGCGTTAGCCGCAGCGGTGGGTCAGAACTCGGCGACTTTTCCAATATTCGTCCTAAATTAGCAGTATGGCCGGTGTATCTAGTCTGAGATTGTTGAAATTGGGCTGTCTAGCGGCAGCCGGGAGGTAGTTTGGTGGTGCAGTTTCACATTCAGCCTGACAGCGAGATTCCGGCGTCGACCCAGCTCTACGACCAGATCTGGTTTGCGATCGCATCGCGGCAGTATCCCCCCGGCTACCGGCTGCCCAGCACCCGGCAGCTAGCCATGCAGACGGGGCTGCACCGCAACACCATCAGCAAGGTCTACCGCCAGCTCGAAGACGCCGGGGTGGTTGAGGCCATGCCCGGCTCGGGTATTTACGTCCGCGAGCAGAACAGCACCGAAAGTGCCCGGCCCCAAACAGTGCTCTGGGCCGAGTTTCCCCAGGCCCGCGATGTGGTCGAGTCGGGCCTAGACGAGCTGCTGCGCCAGGGCTGCTCGCTCAACCAGGCCAGGGAGCTATTTCTGGCCGAGATTGACTGGCGGCTGCGCTGTAGCGCCCGAGTGCTGGTCACCGCCCCCAAGCAAGACATCGGCGCGGGCGAGCTGATGGTGCGCGAGCTGGAGAGCGCCCTGCACATTCCGGTGCAGCTGGTGCCCCTGGAAGAACTCGACACCATTCTGGCCCAAACCCGCTCCGGCACAGTGGTCACCAGCCGCTACTTTATCAGCGAAGCGGAGGCGATCGCGGCACCCAAGTCGGTGCGCGTCATCCCCGTCGATATTTACGACTACAAAAAAGAGCTGGGCCTGCTGAAGGATCTGCCCAAGGGCACCTGCCTGGGCATGGTCAGCGTCAGCTCCGGCATTTTGCGGGCGGCGGAG
Organism: Nodosilinea nodulosa PCC 7104; assembly: GCF_000309385.1. Lineage (GTDB taxonomy): Bacteria > Cyanobacteriota > Cyanobacteriia > Phormidesmidales > Phormidesmidaceae > Nodosilinea > Nodosilinea nodulosa. The sequence goes on along the minus strand of NZ_JH976537.1, from coordinate 4,368,038 downwards.
GTGATTAGCTACAGCCTGCGGGGCGACGAAATTCTGCTGATGACCGCCCAAACCGACGACCCCTATAAGCTCAACGCCGTCATCCGCAGCGCCCAAACCATCGTGGTCTTTGACGAGGCCAGCCTGCCGACGGTAAAAGAGGTGATTGCCGAAGCCCGCGAAGACCTGATTCGTCCCCCCCGCCTGGTGGTGTGCGACAACTACATCGGCGAAAAGTCGATTCTGCTGCTCAAGCGCGAGCTGGGGCTAGACTGACAGGTCGGTGCCGCCCAGCCGGAGAAATTGCCCTGGGCTTGGCTCCCCCGCTGCCTCGGCCGCCGCTCCCTTCATCCGGTGCGTCTGTCAACTGACCCTTTAGGCGATGCCAGCCCGAGAGAAGATCCGCAGCATGGGAAGGCAGCGCCCCAGAGCTAATCTGCCTCAGCTAGCCGATCAGAGGAGAGCGGCTAGGGACTGGTTCAATACCGCCGCCGGGGATAGCCCCTGGCCGCGAGATGGCCCAAACCAGACCCGGATGGCCCCTGCCGGTCTTTTGGCCGCCGCAATTTTTGAAATCCCCAGCCCCGGTCACAGGATGAAAAGCATCAAGTTCAGCAAATTTTGGGAAAACCTGCGGTCCAATTACTGGTTTTTGCCAACTCTGATGGCGGTGGGGGCGATCGCGCTGGCCTTTGTGCTGCTGGCCCTGGACCGGGCCGACCCCACCGATATCCACGGCCTGGGCTGGATCTACCAGGGGGGAGCCGACGGGGCACGGGCCGTGCTGTCGGTGATCGCTGGCTCCATGGTCACCGTCACCGCGACGGCCTTTTCAATCACCATCGTTGCCTTGCAGCTGGCCTCATCCCACTTTGGGCCTCGGCTGCTGCGCAATTTCATGAATGATCAGGGCAATCAAATTGTGCTGGGCACCTTCATTGCCACCTTTATCTATTGCCTGCTGGTTTTGCGCACCATTCGGGGCGAAAACTACCAGCTCTTTGTACCCCATCTGTCGGTGACGGTGGGAGTCCTGCTGGCTATTTTCAGCATCGGGGTGCTGATTTACTTCATCAACCACGCCTCCACGATCATTCAGGTATCCCACGTCATTGCCGATGTTAGCCACGACCTGGAGCAGGTGACCGACCGCCTGTTTCCAGAAAATCTGGGCCACACCGTCGAAGATGACGAAGACGGGAGCGCAGACGATATCCCCACCGATTTTGAAGCGTCCGCCTGCGCTGTGCCCTCAAAATCAACGGGCTATCTCCAGGGCATTGAGGACGACTCGTTGATGCACCTGGCCTGTCAGGAAGATCTTTTGCTTCGGGTGCAGGCCTATCCGGGCGGGTTTATTTTGCAGGGTAGCCCTCTGGTGCTGGCCTATCCGGCCGATCAAGTGACCCCCGACATCGAGGCGCGCATCAATCAGGCCTTTGTGCTGGGCCGAGATCTGACCAAGCAGCAAAACGTAGCCTTTCCGATTCAGCAGCTGGTTGAAATTGCCCTGCGCGCCCTGTCTCCCGCCATCAACGACCCGTTCACGGCCGTTCGCTGCATTGACCGCTTGGCCGACGGCCTGGCTCGGCTCGTCGGCCGTGAGTTTCCGTCGCCCTACCGCTACGATCAAAACCATACCCTGCGCATCATTGCGGCCCCGGTTAAGTTTGAAACCTTGGCCGACAACGCCTTTAGCCAGATTCGCCAGTACGGCTGCGCCGATAGCGTGGTGGCCGGTCGGCTGCTGAGCGCGATCGCCGCCATTGCCCCCTTTGCCCGCCATCCCAAGCAGCGCTATATCTTGCAGCAGCACCTGGAAGCGATTTGGCACAGCAGTCAGCGGCAGCTCAACTACAAACAGGATCTGGAAGATGTCGAAAAGAAATATCGATCTGCCCTGGCCGCACTACAGCATCCCCAGGCCCCCCCAAAGCCCATTCATTAACTAGAAACGGCTGAATTGGAGCATGACTTTGGGTAGGATCCATTGGCCATTTGCCCCTATCAAAGGCGTTAATTGTTGGATTCATATCTGTTTTCAGCAATCGCCGCCGATCCCAGCGCCGCCGATATTTATATCCCCAGACAGAATTGTTAACCGCTATTCTGACAGACGCCCCCTGCCTTCAAAACAACTATAACGATTGTGAGTAAAAGCGACTGAACGCTCAACTGCCGCCAGAGGCGGTGGTTGAGCTTTATAAAATAGCTGCATTTTTAGCAGAGCTAAAGAAGCAATTTTTGCAGCAAATTTACAGCAACAGTCGCGTTAAATCTGGAGTTTACGACTATGATTCGGCTAACTAGAAAAACAGACGCCACTACCCAGAAACAGTCATTTGGTGTATCTCAGCGGTTCTTTCGAAGCACCGTTGCCTTCGGCCTGGTGGCGGGGTTAATGGGTGCTTGCGCCGACAATATGCCTCAAACTGAGACTTCCGACGGCTCCACCAATGTACAAACCGAAGAAATTACCAAGAACACCGAGGGCTACATCGGCCAAACGGTCACGATCCGGAGCGAACCTTTGGAAAAGGTGGGCGATAACTCATTCACCGTCAGCGACGAGCGATTCTTTAGCAACCAGCCAATTCTTGTGATCAACGCCTCGGGGGAACCGATGGTACTGCCCGAAGAAGACGATGTTGAAGTACAGGTAACCGGCGAAGTTCGCAATTTTGTCCTTGCCGATGTCGATCGCGAATTTAACCTCACGCTAGATCCCGCCGTCTATCAAGACTACGAGAACCAGCCTGCGATCATCGCTCAATCCATCGCCCTGGCGCCCGAACCAGGGGAAATTACCCAGGATCCCGAGCAGTACTACGGCAAGACCCTAGCCGTCACGGGGGAAGTAAAAGATATTCAGAGCAATGCCGCTTTCACCCTGGATGAAGACAAGCTCTTGGGCGCGAACGATCTGCTTGTAGTCTATGCTTCGCCGAAGACGGGCGCGCAGCCATCGACAACTGAGGCTCAGCTGCCCGCGGTTACCGATGGGGAGCAGGTCGCGGTCACCGGAGTGTTGCGCTCTTTTGTAGTCAGCGATTTTGAGCGCGACTACAATCTCACCTGGGATCTCGATGTGCAGCGTCAGCTAGAGGCGGAGTACAGCAACAAGCCTGTTCTGGTCGCTACCGACGTCTATCCCTCGGCCATTCCCGAAGCTGACTAGTCAGGAATTTGGGGGGCGATCGCCCGGTAGGTGGGCCAGTGGACAACGGCTGCGGGCCGTGCGGTGGCTCACTGATGGAGCGCTAAACGCCACCGATTTGGCACCCTTTCATCAGGGGCATCTCCAGTGGGCATCTCTTTTAGCAAGAGATGCTTTTTTTATGGCAAATCTGGCTGTATAGCCCTAGTCACGTTGGTTAGGACATCCAAAAAACCTAGGAACGCTCAAGCGTTTGAACGTTCCTAGGAGACATCTCTCAAGCAGACTGGCTACAGCTATATATTCCTTTTCTTCTCTGTGGAATTCTTCTCTGTGGGACGCCTGTTTGTGGGTGTTTTTGGCGTTCAGGCTGGCATCACACCTGTAGCTGCACGGCCGTAATTCCTTGGCGCAGCCGCTGCTGCTGCTGCGTCCACACTCGCTCAACCACAGGCCCCAGGATGGGCTTGGCCAGGCCAAGCCCCTGGCGCAGGGGAGCAAAGCGGCGCAGCAGTTCTCCCCGGCCAGCCTCATGGGCCTGAAGCCGCTGGGCCTGGATGATTTCGGGCTCACGCTCGGCCTGAATGCGGCTCAGGGCTTGATCAAGGGCTGCCGGAGCCACCCCGCTAGCGGAGGTCAGCAGCGGCACCAGGTGGTTGGCTGCGACGATGACATCGCGCAGGGCCAGGTTGATGCCCTGGGCGCGCACGGGCGACATGGGGTGGGCCGCATCCCCCAGCAGCAGCAGGCCGGGGCGGTGCCAGCGATCGCAGCGGCCAACCAGCACCGACAGCCGCATTGGCGCTGAAATGGCCTCTCCCACAGACCGAAAGTGATCGGCTAGCTCCGGCGGCACCAGGGCCGCGAAGGTGGTCGCCCAGTTTTTGTGTTCGGTGGGCTCCTCGGGGGCGATCGCCCAGGCCAAATGCATCTGACCCGCCTCTGCCCCATGAAACAGGCTAAAGACTCGACCGCCTTTGACCACGGTGCAAAACCGATTGTCGGTCTCGTAACCGCTCGGGGCAGGCAGCTTAAACCACAGCACGTCGATGCTTTTGGGCTGGGTTTCGAGGGTTAACGCCCCCCGCTGGCGAATTGCCGAGGCGCGGCCATCGGCCCCAATCACCAGGTCGGCCTCTAGGGTGCGCCCATCCGCCAGCATCACTCCCACAACCCGATCGTCGCGCCAGAGCAGATCTTTTGCCGCTGTGCCGCCCAGCCACTCGAAGCCTGGTTTTGCCTGGGCGGTCTGCACCAGAGCGGCCAGCAGGGGCGGTTGGGAAACCAGCGTGCAGGGGCGAGCGGCTCCCATGGGCTCGTCGGCCCGAAACAAGAGGCGATCGCTCAGCCAAAATTCCCAGGCGCTGAGGGGGCGGTGGGGGATGGTCTCTAGCAGCGAGTCGAGGCCCATCTGGTGCAGGGCATCGAGGCCGCTGGGCATCAGTCCCTCGCCGCGAAACTGGCGCTGAAAGTCGCGGGCGGCTTCGATCAGGGTGACGGGGATGCCGCGCTGGGCCAGCAGCAGGGCCAGGGTGGCCCCGGTGGGGCCAGCGCCAACGATAACGACTTTGGGCATGTTGAGGGGCTTTTGATAGGTTCTTTGATCAGAATAACGCTCGACTGTAGGGTGCATTCGCGGCCCCCAAATCCACGCAAAGCCTCACAAATTCTGCCTTTGGGCCGCAATGCACCATTCACTATATCGAGTGTCCTGCTTGACGCCAACTCGCGCAGTAGTGCACCAACCCCAAGACCAAAAAGCTTCATGGTTGGCGCAGGCGATCGCGGCGCACAACTTGGGGTAAAGCCAAAATCTGCTGCTGGGGCCATTTCGCTGGCCCCAGACCCCCATCGACAAGGACGTTCCGCCGTCCTTGACCTCACGGAAAGGAGCGATCGATCATCGGTTTAAACTCCTGTTCTGCACATTGGGCTGTTGAAGGTCATGGGTTCTATGGCTTTGTGCAAATTCCTGGGCTGTTTGAGAGCCTTTCATAGGTGTAAACAGTCGCCTGCCCTAGACCAAGTTCACGCCTCAATCCAGCAACGTCCAAAATCCAAAATCGCAAATCCAAAATCACCCTAGCGATCGAGCGAATCGTACTGTTCACCGACCCAGGGCATCGTCGCCAGGTCTTCAAAGCTGACCTGGCGGTCTTTCTCTAGCGCTTCAATGCGGCGCTTTTCGGCGTAGATCTGGCGCTGGTACTCGGCAAACTGGTCGGGGGCGCTGGTGCAGTCGGTCTTCTCCCACAGGGCGAGAAAATGGCGGTAGCGCTTTTCGCAGAGGTTTTTTTCCATGCAGGCGGCGGCGGCGCGAATCACCAGGGGGGCGCGGAGAATGTCGCGCTTGGTCTTTTCGCCCAGGTGCAGCAGGGCTTGCAGTGGCGTGGTGGCCAAGCCGGTGTCGGCCAGGTGGTTGCGCAGCAGGCTGACTAAATCCGCTGGCCCGGACTCCTGCCCTAGCAGCCGCTGCATCTGCCGCCACAGGGCGCGATGGTGGGAGTAGCTAAACTGCAAGTCGCGGTCTTCGAGTATCTGGCGAATTTCGTCGCGGTGGCCAGCGGCGTGGAGAAAGATCCGCAGCAGGGCCGCTTCGGCCTGCTCCAGGGAGCTGGCGCTGGGGGTGGCGGCGGGGGCCAATCGCTGGGGAGCGTCAGAGGAGGTGGTACGGCGCTGGCGGCGCACCTGGGTAACCAGGTTTTCGGCTAGCAGCGGCACCAGGCGGCTGTCGCCGTTGCTAAAGATTTCGGCGCAGTAGCGCACGTAGTGGGTGCGGGTGTCGGCGTTGGCAATCTCGCTCAGCAGCTTGACTACCGCCTGGCTGGTCTGCTGAAACTGGTCGGCCTGGCGCAGGTCTTTGCCGCTGATCAGGTTGTGAATCTGCCAGTCGATCCAGAGGGGGGCGGCCTCGATCAGGGCGCGGTAGTCGGCGGCGCTGTGGTGCTGCAAAAACTCGTCGGGGTCTTTGCCGTCGGGAATGTTCAGTACCCGCAGCTGCACGTCGCCCCGGTAGGCCATTTCTTCCACTTCGCCGATCGCCCGCTGGGCGGCCTTTACCCCGGCGGCATCGGCGTCAAAGTTGAGCAAAATCTGCTTCGATTCGGTGTAGCGCAGCAGCTGGCGCACCTGGGCCGCATTCAGGGCCGTACCCAGGGCGGCGACGGCATTCTCCAGCCCGGCGGCATGGAGGGCGATCACGTCGAAGTAGCCTTCGACCACGATGGCGCGGTCGTCTTTGGCGATCGCTGCCCGAGCCAAATCCAGCCCGTAGAGGGTCTTGCCCTTGTCGAACAGCTCGGTGTCGGGGGAATTGAGGTACTTGGGCTTTTCGTCCCCCAGGGCGCGGCCGCCAAAGCCAATCACCCGACTCTGGCCGTCGCGAATGGGAATCATCAGGCGATCGCGAAATCGATCGTAGTAGCCGTCGCCCTTTTGCCGGGGCACAATCAGCCCCGCCTGCTCGACCAGATCGACCGGGTAGTGCTTCTGCTCGACCAGATAGCCGTAGAGGGTCTGCCAGCCCCCCGGCGCAAACCCCAGCTGAAACTGCTGGATCGTGGCGTCGTCCAGGCCCCGCTGGTATAGATAGGCTAAAGCGGCGGCTCCGTCGATCTGCTGGAGGGCGTGCTCGTAGAACCGCGCCGTCACCGCCAAAATTTCGTAGAGCTGCTCCCGCAGGGTGAGCTGCCGCTGGAGTTCCTGGCGCTTGGCGGGCTCCAGCGTTGTCACCGGCACCTGGTAGCGCTGGGCCAAATCCAGCACCACATCGGCAAAGGAGCGCTTGTTCAGCTCCATCAAAAACTTAAAGGCGTTGCCCCCCGCCCCGCAGGAAAAGCAGTAGTAAAACTGCTTGCTGGGGCTGACGCTAAAGCTGGGCGATTTGTCCTCGTGGAAGGGGCAGAGGCCGACAAAATCTTTGCCCTGTTTTTTCAGCACCACGTGCTGGGAGACCACATCGACAATGTCGGCGCGATCGCGCACCGCTTCAATGGTGTCGGGGTGGAGGCGGGGGGTATCCATGGGGCTGGGGGCGCTAGGACTGAGGCCTGGGCGGAGGTGAGGCGCTAGATGTTGGGGATGGGTTGATTGTAGCGGATCGGGGGAGGTGGGGAGTGATGGGGTGGGGGGGGAGGTGGGGGGGTGGTTTAAAGCAAGAATCCTCTGAGGCGGAGGGCTCTAGGGCTAGAGCCTGCTTCAGAGGATTTTAACGGGATAACTGGCAGTAGACAGCGGCGGCGGGTCGTTTACTCAGCGATTACGCGCAGGTTGACCATGGCCGTCACTTCGGGGTGCAGCTTCACTTCGGCCTGATACTCGCCCAGCTTGTTGATGTCGGGCACGGTGATATCGCGGCGGTCTACCTCTTTGCTGGCCAGCGATTTGATCACGTCAGCCACATCGGCGGAGGTAACGGTACCAAAAATAGCCTCGTTCTCGCCCACGGGCTTTTGAATGGTGAACATACCGATGGTGTCCAGGGCGGTCTTGGTGGCCTCGGCCTCCTGCTTGATTTCTAGCAGCCGCTGCTTTTGCGCCTCGCGCCGACGCTCCACCTGCTTCAGCACACCGGGGGTGGTGCGCACTGCCTTCCCGTTGGGGATAAGATAATTACGTGCATAGCCAGGGGCCACCTCGACCAGGTCGCCGTTATAGCCCAGCTTGCGAATGTCTTCCGTGAGAACTACCTGTACCCGTTTTGCCATGATTTTTCTCGTATAGCCCAGTTGACTATACTACTCAAAGCAGTTGTGTCTTGGCAACCCTTGCCGTTTTCTCCGAGCTATCTGGTCCATGATTAGACTTGTCTTTGCCCTGGTGCCCGCGCTCTGGGTCGTTGCGATCGCCATCATTGCCGTGCAAAACGCCACCCCCGTCTCCTTTCGCCTGCTCACCCTGCAATCGATTGAGATTCCCTTTGGGGTGCTGCTGGCCTTCTGCGCTGCGGCCGGTATGCTGGCAGCGGCCCTGGTTCTGCTGGTGCTGGGAGGCAACCCACTGCGGCCCAGCCGCCGCCAAAAGCAGCGGTCTGAGCCGTAGCCCAGACCGCTCTATCAATGGTTGACTCAACGACTACCGGCTACTATCGGCTGGCCATGCCAGCCGACCAGGGACCAGACTAATTTCCCGGCGCTGCCGTGACGTTTCCCCCGGCGCGGGCTTCCTGAATTTCGGTGCTCAGCGCCTGCAACGCCGCCGCAAACTGAGGATCGGCCTCGGTGCCAATGGCCTCGCGGTTGGCCGCGAGCTGCTCCTGCTGCGCCTCGGTTAGCTCCACCTTAACGTCGGGATCGATGCCGTGCTTATTGATGTCGGTACCGCTGGGGGTGAGGTATTTGGCCACCGTAATCGCCACCCCAGAGCCGTCGCCCAGGCTGCGCACCGACTGCACCAGCCCCTTGCCAAAGGTGCGGGTCCCCACCAGCAGCGCCCGCTCGTTATCCTTTAGGGCGCCCGACAAAATTTCGCTGGCGCTGGCAGAACCGCCGTCAACCAGCACCACCAGAGGCTTATCGGTCAGGGCGTGACTGTTGGCCGACTCTTCGTCGACCACGCCCTCGCGGTTCACCGTAGAGACAATAATGCCGTTGTTAATCCACATGCGGGCGATGTCAATACTCGAGTACAGCAGCCCGCCGGGGTTAGAGCGCAGGTCGAGGATGTAGCCCGTCACCCCCTTCGTTTCGAGATCCTTGATGGCGTCGCCCATCTCAGCGGCCGCGTTGGCGCTGAACTGGGTGAGGCGGATGTAGCCCACCGGCCCCTCTGGCCCAGTCTGAACGTTGTAGCGCACGGGGTGAATTTCAATGCGGGCGCGGGTAATCGGCACCTCTAGCTGCTGCTCACCGCGACGAATGGTAAGCGTCACCGACGACCCCACCGGCCCCCGAATCAGGCTGACGGCGTCGTTTAGCTCCATGCCTTCGGTGGAGGTGCCGTCAATAGCCAAAATGATGTCCTGGGAGCGAATGCCGGCATCAAAGGCGGGGGTATCTTCGATGGGCGACACCACCACAATGTCCTTGGTCTCTTCATCCTGGGAAATTTGAATACCTACCCCGGTCAGCTCCCCGGAGGTATCAATTTGCATGCTGCGGAACTCGTCTGGATCCATGAAGCGAGTATAGGGATCATCCAGCTTCCCGAGCATTTCGCGGACGGCCCCGTAGGCCTCTTCCTGATTGGCGTAGTTGCGCCCCAGATACTCCGTCCGCACCGCATCCCAATCGACCTGATTGAAGGTGGCATCGACAAAGTTGCGGTCAATGAGCTGCCAAACTTGATCAATTAGTTCTTTGGGGCTTTCTTCAAAGAAAGCCTTGCTTTGGGACAGGTGAATCCCGGCACCGGTTACGGTTACCGCAGCCACAGCGACGGCGGTTGCACCCAGGATCAGTCCGCGCTTTGCAAGTGTCATGTGATGTAGGTTCTAGCAGCAAATTACGCCCAATCTAACACAGGAAATTGAGAAGCAAAGGGAAGATTTCGTGAGGGATTTTGCCGCTGTCACTAAAGGTAACAATCGACACCCAGGGCCTTTAAGCTAGGGAAAAACGAGCCTTTGAGGCCTTCCCCTCAGCCTTTCCATATCCGGCCCAGGCCAGGCATCGTGCCGGGTCAGATGCCGCGCTATAATCGCTTTACTTTGTCGACCTGCTCGGCAAGTCTAAACCTCTGCGAACCGTTGCACCAACTGCGCTAGGACGCTGAGCTAACTCCATGGGCACAAGCACTGCCGACAAAGGAACCTACGTTCTACTGATTGGTACCAATGAGGGCCAGATTCGCCAGATGGAGTTTGACCTGCACGAGTCTGGCTACCATGCGATCGTGGCCAGCGGGGCCAAGGCGGGTCTGGCCCTGGCCACCGAGAGCACCCCGGCCCTAGTGGTTGTCGATCGCCTGCTGGGGGGTGAGTCGGGGCTGGCGCTGTGCCAAACCCTGCGCAGCGAGGGCATTAAAGTGCCCATCATACTGCTGATGGCCAAGGACAGTTTAGAGGACCGAATTGCCTGCCTGGAGTGCGGGGCCGACGATTATTTTCTCAAGCCCTACCGGGCCGATGCCTTTTTAAAGGTGGTGCAGCTTTACCTGCAAACCACGCCGGGGGAAACCGAGAATCTGCGCTTTGGCGACCTGACGCTCGATTTGGAGAATCGCCACGCGCTGCGGGGCGATCGCCTGATTGAGTTGACCATGAAGGAGTTTGAGCTGCTCAAGTATTTAATGGAGCACCCCCGCGAGGTGCTGCCCCGCGAGCAAATTCTCGAAAATGTATGGGGCTACGATTTCGTTGGCGAGTCCAACGTGATTGAGGTGTACGTGCGCTACCTGCGCCTCAAGATCGATGGCGAAGACGACAAGCGGCTGATTCAGACGGTGCGGGGGGTGGGGTATGTGCTGCGGGAGAGTTAGGGGGAGATGGGGAGTGGGGGAGATGGGGGTTTGAAGCGTGATTGGCAGCGGGAAGCGAGATAGCGGCGGAGTGGGAGCGTGAGCCACTAGAATATAATCGCCCAGGATGGGCATCCACAGGTCATTTCTCCGGTTTTGTATGTCCTATTATTTGACTGGCTTGGCGCGATCGCCGCTGTATCCCTGGTTCAGGCGGAGCCTGGCCTGGAGCCTGGTGTTCAGCGCTCTGGTCTTGGGGGTTGGGTGTGCGCCAACGCAGCCTACGGCTACGCCGTTGCCCGCGACCGAGACCTCCGCGACCCAGAATGCTGAGTCAACGCCAACCGCCACCGAGACTCCCATGGCTGATCCCCGGGGCCAACAGCTCCTCGCCACTGCCATCACTACCCTGGGGGGCGAGGAGATCTTTCTTGAGGTAGCGGTTACTCCCCAGCAGCAGGCCCTGGGGCTGATGTACCGCAATGCCCTGCCCAACGATCGCGGCATGCTGTTTCCAATGGGTCGGCCTCGCCCGGTCAGCTTCTGGATGAAAAACGTGCCGGTGGCGCTGGATATGGTGTTTATCTACCAGGGCAAAATTCAGGCGATCGCGGCCAATGTGCCCCCCTGCGCCGCCGAACCCTGCCCCACCTACGGCCCTGGCGGTCAGCTGGTCGACCAGGTGATTGAGCTGCGGGCCGGGCGCGCCGCCGAGCTGGGTCTGGCACCGGGGGATGAGGTGGTGATCCGAGATCTGGGTCAGTAGGGTAGTTGAGTGGACAGGTGAGTGGGTGGATGGGTAGCTGTAGGGTGCATCCGCGCAGCGATGCACCGTCTACAGGGTGATTTTTAGGCAGTCACTGGTACAAAAACAGTCGCCTGGCGGCGCGGGTAAAGGCCACGTAGCAGAGCTGGTTGCGCTCGATTACGTTGCGGTTGGCGGCCATCGAGGGCACGTCCACAAACACATCCTGAAACGTCGAGCCCTGGCTTTTGTGGATGGTGAGGCTGTAGGCGTAGTCCACCGCGTGGAAGCGCTGCTGCAAGTCCCAAAACTCCATCCAGCGCTTGTCTTTGGCCAGAAAATCGAGCCTGGCCTTAAACTCCCCCTGCCCCGACTCGTGCAGCACCCGCAGGGTCTTGTAGTCGCCGGCTTCGGTTTCCACTTCCAGCAGCCACAGGGGCCATTCGCCCTCGCGCCCCCGCGCCAGGTGCAGCACCTCGCACTCGGCGGAGGTGGGCAGCACAATGGTATCTTCTTCCAGGCAGGGGGTAATGGCAATTAGCCGCTCGCCGGGCACAAACCGCAGGGCATTGGGGCCGTAGATGGCGGTGCGGATCAGCTGGTTGAGCTGGGCGACGCGGCGGTTGGTGTAGGCCAGCGCCCGCACCTGATCGGGGTTGGCCTGGTAGGCGGGGCTGGTGAAGGCGCGGATCAGCAGGTCGTGCCAGGCGGGGCGGGGCAGCACAAAGCAGCCTTCGGTCTTGCCTGGGTTGGTGTCGCTGGTGAAGCGGGGCAGCGAGGGACGCTCCAGGTTGCGGCGAATGTCTTCGGCTACGACGGCGATCGCGCCGCCGTAGCGCACCACCTCGGTGAGCTGCGATCGGTGAATAATCTGGCGAAAGCAGGCCGACTCGGGCTCGTTGACCGGCGGCAGCTGGGCCGGGTCGCCCACAAACAAAATTTGGGTGCCCCGGTACAGGTTCGACACGGCGTTGACCAGCAGTTCCCACAGCTCCTGGTTGATCATCGAGCATTCGTCTACGATCACCAGGCTGTAGCGATCGATCTGGCTGGCCTGCTGGCGATCGATGGCAAATACCTGCTTGCCGTTCTCTTCATCGATGACGGGGCGCAGGCCCAGCAGCTTGCAGCAGGTCATGGCGTCAATGTCGAGCCGCCAATGGCCTGCCATCGCCGCCAGCACCTTGGTGGCCTTATTGCTAAAGGCGCTGAGCACAATCGGGCGATCGTCGCCGCGATCGCGCAGCTTGCTGATAAACACTTGCAGCAGCGTCGTTTTGCCCGTGCCCGCGTAGCCGGTCAACAGATACAGCTTTTCGTCGCCCTGCACAAAGGCATCGAGCGCCTCCAGGGCCTCCTGCTGTTCTGTCGTGAGGGCCAGACCAGAGTCGATAGATTTGGGCCGAGGTGGAGCCATACAAGCGGAACAGATGTTCTACACCCAGATTAGCCTGATTCACTGCCCTGCGAAGTTGTATAGCCATAGTCACGTCGGTTAGGACATCCAGAAACCCTATAAACGCTCAAACGTTTGAACGTTCATAGGAGACCTGTCTTAACCAGACTGGCCACAGCTATAAAGGTGACCCCGCCGAACCCCAAACGTCAGCGGCGCGAAGAAACTCCGCGCCGCACCTGAGTCATTTTAATGAAGAAACCATCCGATTAGGGGCAAGTGGTCGGAGTAACGTTGCTGCCCAACCCGTTGGTGCCCGTGCGGGCAATCCAGCCGGTGGTGCCGCTGTAGATGCGCACCTGCATCCAGCGGCGACCGTCGCTAGAGGTCTGCTGGGTGGGCGGGTTGGTGCTGGCCACTACCAGGTCGTTGCGGTTGTAGCCCGCCACAACGCCATACCCCGTGGAGGGGCCAGACCTGACCACCAGCTCTTGGTCGGCCCTAAAGCAGGCCCCGGTCGGTGTCGGCGGGGTGCTGCTGCAGGGGCCAAGTTTGCTGGCGTCGAGCCAGCCCACAGGCTGCACCGAAGACAAACTGCCGCTGCCTAAAAACACCTGCGCCCGACCTACGGCCACGGCCCCGGTTAGGGTCACCCGCGTACCCGCCGCCAGGGTGCCGATGCGGTTAGAAACTGGCCCCAGGGAGCTGTTGTCGAAGACCGATACACTTTCGTTGAGCTGCCGACAGCCCCGAATCAGGTTTGTATTTTCGGTCAGTGCTCGGGTGTCTTGGGCCAGGGCCGAGGTCACAGATACAGAGCCCGCCGAGAGAAGGAAGGCTGTTCCAAAGGCAACCTTGCGCAGCAGTTTCGATGTCATAGGTGCTCCTGACTCCTTATGTATAGGGTTTCTAAGGCGGAATTGAGGCGTTAACCTCCGCCATAGTACCACCCTCAAAATCAGCCCTGGCTGCGGCTTTTATGAAGCTTATCGAAGCGGTGTCGGCATGCTACGGCGTCAGTCAGGTCAGGGGACAATTTCTAGGGCATCAGCCAGGATTTCCGCCAGAACTGACTTATCAACCTCGCCCTGGGCAACCCGCATGACCAAGTCGTAGGCGTCATCGTCACTTAGGGTCAGGCAGTACCCATTGGCTTCTAAAAACGTATCCATCACTGCAAAGGCTGTCCGCTTGTTGCCGTCAATAAAGGGATGATTTCGCGACAGATGGTAAAGATATGCAGCTGCTTGCTCTGCCAGAGTTGGGTGCAGCAGTTCACCCCCAAAGGTAGCCCTGGGTTGAGCCAGGGCAGACTCTAGCAACCCCTCATCTCGCACCCCAGGAGTACCGCCAAAGCTTTCAATTTGGTCGGCATGGAGCAGCAGAACGTCGTCTCGACTGAGAAAGTTAGGAATCGGCAAGGCGACGATAGACCTCTGCACGCTTTTGCTTAGACCGCTGATAAGCCTGCCAGACAGCAGATTCTTCCGATCCAGCCGCCGGTGATTTGTGGGACTGGACATAGGCCAAGATCTCGGTCAGAGCTTCCGCCGACAGGTTATCTAGCTCTTCTAGGATCTGCTCTCTGAGAGTTGCGGTGGGTGTCATGGCTGTAGCCCTAGCCCGTAGGCTTGCGTCGTTCTTCTAAATAACTCAATAATAATGTGTAGTGCAGAGCCAACCTGGCCTAGACCACCGCGATCGCCCCTTTGATCGCAAAGATATGCTCGATGGTTTCTTCCACCGAGCGATCGGGGGTGGATGCGCCGGAGGTGACGCCCACAGTAATCGGGCCATCGGGCAGCCAGCTTTCGGTCACCGCCATATCGCCGTGGAGCTGCTTGTGCTCGATGCGGTTGCCGGGGCCAATGCGGCTGGCGCTGTCGATGTGGTAGGAGGGGATGTTGCGCTCGATCGCGATTTCTTGCAGGTGGGTGGTGTTCGATGAGTTGTAGCCGCCGATCACCACGATTAGATCCAGCTTTTCATTCACCAGGTCAAACATGGCGTCCTGGCGCTCCTGGGTGGCGTCGCAGATGGTGTTAAAGCTGAGAAAGTGGTCGCCCAAGGCCTGGGGACCAAATTTTTTCAGCATGGTGTGCTCAAAGAGTTTGCCGATCTGCTCGGTTTCGCCCTTGAGCATGGTGGTCTGGTTGGCGATGCCGATGTAGTCTAAATCGGTGTCGGGGTCGAACCCAGCCGAGCAAGCGTTGGCAAACTTGGACATAAACTCATCCCTATCGCCACCGCCCAGAATGTAGTCGGACACGTATTGGGCCTGAGCCAAGTTCAGCACCACCAGGTACTTGCCCGCAAAGGAGCTGGTGGCCACGGTTTCTTCGTGGTTGTACTTGCCGTGGATAATCGAGGTGTGGTCTTTGCGCTTGTGCTTCTCGACCGTGTTCCACACCTTAGAGACCCAGGGGCAGGTGGTATCGACGATGGTGCAGCCTTTGTCGTTGAGCAGCTGCATTTCCTGCACGCTGGCCCCAAAGGCGGGCAGGATCACCACATCGCCCGCGCCTACTACGGAAAAGTCTTTGCTGCCATCCACCACGTCGATGAACTCCACCGCCATGTCCTTGAGGCGCTGGTTGACGCTGGGGTTGTGGATGATTTCGTTGGTAATCCAGATGCGCTCGGTGGGGAAGTGCTGGCGGGTTTCGTAGGCCATCGCCACCGCCCGCTCGACCCCCCAGCAAAAGCCGAAGGACTGGGCCAGCTTGATGGTGACATCGCCCCGGGTGACGGTGTAGTTGCGATCGCGGATGTCCTGAATTAGTCCGCTGTTGTACTCGGTCTTCATCTGGCCAGCGACATCGTCTCCGTGGCCAAACCCCTGGCGAAAGTACTTGTCGGAGTGGTTTAGGGAGCGCTTAAAGGCCTTGGTATCCATCGAGTCCTCACCGGATGCGTCACGTTATCTAGGATAACGGGTTGCGTGGGGCGTTTTGCAGCCGAGCCGCTTAGCAAATTTCAATCGTTGCCCCTCAAAAAGCCCAGGCTATAGTAGTGGCAGCCGCCACCGATGCCCCTGCCATGACCGGATTTGAACCCCTGATCGGAGCCGCCGCCGCTGGCCTGGGTGGCCTGATCACCAGCTTGGTGAAAGATAAAGGCACCGAAACTCTCAAAAAGCTGGATTGGGACATTGGCAAAAACCTGGCCCTGAAAAAGGCGATGGTGGACTACGTGCGCCGCTACATCGATCGCCACGGCACCCTCAAAGTCGCCTGCGTGCGGATGGACTACCCCGTGCGGCTCGACGAAATCTACACAGCCGTACAACTGTTAGATCGTCGAGCGGCCAGCCAATATTTTGCGGATGAAGATGCACTGCAGACGCAATATCGCAAAAGCGGCAGACGCGGGTTCAGCGTTACTAGCGCAGACAAGAAGCCTGGTCTGCAAGTCGCAAATGAACAGCAATTCCTCATGGTGCTGGGCGGGCCTGGAGTAGGCAAATCGACCTTCTTACGTAAGGTGGGGCTAGAAGCCCTACGAACCCTGGGCCGCCGGGACTTTGCGGGCAAAGCCCCAAGCAACCTACTGGTGCCACAGAAGATCTTTTACGAGCACCCTAGCATTCCGGTGATGTTGGAACTGCGTCAGTTCGACAAGCCCGATATCAGTATTAAAGCAGCAATTGCAAGAGAATTAGAAATTTGCGACTTTCCACATCCAGAGGATCTGACAGAGCTGTTTCTCAAACATGGCAAGCTGCTGGTGTTGCTGGATGGCCTAGACGAAGTAACAATGGTCACGTTAGATTATGTGCTCAAGGAAATCAGGGGCTTAGTTGATCGGTATAGCGATAACCGTTTTATTGCCTCTTGTCGAGTAGCAGCTTACACCTTTGGCGGCTTTACGCGATTCAAAGATGT
Organism: Nodosilinea nodulosa PCC 7104; assembly: GCF_000309385.1. Taxonomy (GTDB): domain Bacteria; phylum Cyanobacteriota; class Cyanobacteriia; order Phormidesmidales; family Phormidesmidaceae; genus Nodosilinea; species Nodosilinea nodulosa. The sequence continues at coordinate 4,351,482 of NZ_JH976537.1, read as the reverse complement.
GGCAATGGCCACCTTTGAAGATGCTCAGATTGAGCAGTTTATCAAAAACTGGTTCCAGAAGGAAAGAGATGCCGAAGCCAAAACTGCCGAACGCTGCTGGGAATTATTAAAGAGCAAAGACTACCAAGCCGCAAAGGAACTTGCTCAAACCCCGCTGTTGCTCACTTTGCTCTGCGTTGTCTACGACGAATTTCAAGACTTCCCCAAAAAGCGTCATGCGCTTTTTGGGGAAGCGCTAGACGTGCTATTAAGGAAGTGGGCTTCTGAAAAGCGGATTCAGCAAAGCCCAATCTATCAAGAGCTAAGCGCAGAGCTAGAACTAGATATGCTGGCCGAGATTGCCTACACCAGCTTTGTCGATGCCCAACTTTTCTTTGCTAAAGACAGACTGATTCAGCAAATTCGAGAATTTTTAATCGAAAACCTTAATGCTCCCGACCATCTAGATGCCGAAACTGTACTAAGAGAAATTGAAATTCAGCAAGGCATTTTGGTCGAACGAGCACGCAATGCCTATTCTTTTTCGCATTTGACCTTTCAAGAGTATTTGACTGCAAAGTGTATTGTCGATAATTACAAGATTAAACAATTAGTGCGCGATCACGTAACCGAACAGCATTGGCGAGAGGTATTTTTGCTCGTAGCTGGCTTGGCACCAGGCAAGGATGGGGCCGATAGCCTTCTGACAGAGATGTCAACGCAAGCTCAAACCTACATCACCAGCAATAGACTCAAAGCCGTGATTGAATGGGCTACAACTATAACAGCCAAAACCCCAAGTGACGATCAAATTACAGCTAAACGGGTTGCCGCTATTTTTCTCGCCCTCTCTATTGACTTCGATCTCGACCTTTCCCGCGCCCGCGCCCGCGAGCTCGACCTCAACCTCTCCCGCGCCCTTACTCGCGACCTCGCCCTCGACCTCTCCCGCGTCCTCTCCTTCACCCACGACCTCAATCTCACCCGCGACATCTCCCGGGATCTCTCTCGTACCCTCACTCTATCCCGCGCCCTCACCCTCGACCTTTCCCTCTCCCTTTCCAGTGCCCGAGCCCGAGCTCTTGACCTTGCTCTCGCCCTTTCAAAGGAATATCAAAAATTAGAAATTTTTCCATTAAACTTAGTAGATAGCTTGACCATGGATTTAACTAAGTTAAAGAATAGCTTGCCTAGAAATAGCTCAAGTCTTGCAATCCAAATGGAATTTCCAAGAAAAATAATCGGATGCTTTTCAAAAAACTTAAGTTTTGACTTTGAGAATTTCAATATATCCGAGGCAGAAATCCAGCAGCTTACTAACTGTTTCTATGCTTTAGAACTCATGATCCGCTGCAAAGAGGCAGCGGTTCGGGTATCGCCACAGGTGTGGGAAGGCATTGAGTCGCGCATGGTCACAGTACCCGAGTGACAATTTTAGATTTTGGATTGGGGATTTTGGATTTGCGAGAAATAAACCCGGTTTCTGCTTACAAGATGTGAACATAAGCAGGGCAAGGCTTTAGCGTGTTGATTAAAGACTGATCAGCCGTCCAAAACTCAGCCGATTCAACCTCCGCAACGGCTAGAAAAGCGGCATCATAGAGCGTGGCTAACGAGAACTGCTCCGCGAGTTCCCAGGTCTTGGTACGTACTGTCTCACTGTCCAGATAGTTGATTGGCATCTGGCAAAAGTCATCGTAGAACCCAGTAGCTTGGTCAGGGGTGATTAACCCAAGCCTTACCTTCTTTCGCAACACCGAGCCAACCTCAGCCCAGGCAAACGCTGGTGCTACTAAATATTCGCTAGACGCCAGCCATGGCGTAATCAGTTCTCTTGCTTGGGGTTGTAAAGACTCAGGCAACAGGTAAGGAATCCAGAGACTGGTATCAACACACTTAGTCACGCCGCTCTTCGCCCTCTCGCAGCTGACGAATTAAATCTAACGAGCTGGCTTGCATGCCTGCTTGTTTTTCCACCTCGGCGCTGCGGGCGACAATGCGCTGATGGGCGGCTAACGCTTGCCGCCGCTGCACTTCGCGGGTAACTGCCTCAACCACCAATTCGTTAAACGATTCGCGGTTTTCCTGAAACCGTTTGACCTGCTCAAGAAGATCTGTTGGCAACCGTACCGTTACCGCCTGTCGTTCCATAGCCCGCTTCCTTGGTATCACATTATGATGTCACTCAGTGTAACCATTAATTCCTACGAGATGTGTAGAGAGGGTTCCAAGGCACTCTGGTAGCGATTACAACAAAAGATCCGTTTTCCTGTGAGGATCGTTGCTGTGAAGAAGCGTTTGGCGTCTGGTTTTTTGATTGGGGGATGTTTGGCTGGCCTGGCGGCCTGGATGATAAGCCTGCCCGCTGTGGCAGCCCCTTGCACCGTGAACTGCAAGTCGGGGCAGATACAGTTTACGCCGGGCGATCGCATCACCATTCAGGTTGTCAACATCGGCAGCCGCCCCCTCAGCCTAGAGCAGCCGCCCCTGCTCGGCCCCCGCGTGCTCTACACCGGCAACACCATCGAAACCCAGGTAGGCTGGACGGCCCAGCCCAACCCCTCCGTCTTTTTTTGGTCGCAGGAACGGCTACCCGTGCGCGCCCAGCTGAGCCGCCCCGGCCCCAATACGCTGCGGGTGGAGGTGTTTGATGCCCCGGCTGAACCGAGCGATCGCAGCATTACCATCGAAGCCGATGGCCGCGTCACGGTGAAATAGAGCAGGCGTTGAGAAGACCACGGGAGACAGATGAAGTAGTGTGCCCTGCCTCATCCACCCGCTCACCCATCCACCCGCCTACCCCCACCCCGCCAGCACCAGCTTGCCAATCGTCCGCCCCGACTCCACCTGGGCATGGGCCTGACGCAGGTTGGCGGCGTTGATGGGCGAGAGCGTCTGCTGCAGAGTCGTGCGCAGCTTACCCGCGTCGATCAGGGCGGCCACTTCGTCGAGCAGATTGCCCTGGTCGGCCATGTCGGCGGTCTGGTACATCGAGCGGGTGAACATAAACTCCCAGGCAAAGGTGGCGCTCTTGTTCTTCAGCAGATTTAGATCGAGCGGGTCTGTATTGCCAACAATGCCGACAATTTTGCCCTGGGGGCGAATCAGCTCAGCCATCACGCCCCAGTAGTCGTCGGTGTTGTTGAAATTGGCGATGAAATCGACTTCGCGGTGGCCAAGTTTGGCCATTTCTTCGATCAGGGCGTCGCTGTAGTCCACGGCATGATCGGCACCCAGTTCTCGCACCCAGGCCTGCGACTGGGGCCGCGACGCAGTGGCGATCGCCACTAAACCCGCCAGCTTGGCCAGCTGAATCGCGATCGACCCCACGCCTCCGGCCCCGCCGATGATGAAAATCGAATCGCCGCGATTACCCCCGGCCCGGTTGATGTCAAGGCGAGTAAAGAGCGCTTCCCAGGCGGTGAGGGTGGTCAGGGGCAGGGCCGCCGCCTCGGCAAAGGAGAGGGTGGTAGGCATGTGGCCCACAATCCGCTCATCCACCAGCTGAAACTCAGCATTGGAGCCGGGGCGGGTGACATCGCCCGCGTAGTAGACCTGGTCGCCTGGCTGAAAGCGCGTTACGGCATCGCCCACGCTCTCCACAACGCCCGCTGCATCGTAGCCCAGCACCTTGGGATCGTCTTCGACCTTGGCTTTGGGGGCGCGCACCTTAGTATCGACGGGGTTCACCGAGACGGCTTCGACCCGCACGAGAATGTCGCGGCCCGTGGGGTTGGGCTTGGGCAGTCGAGTGTCGAAGAGGGATTCAAGGTCGCTAATGGGCAGGTAGTGGGTGAGGGCAACAGCTTTCATAACCAATGGCAGATCAACACCACCAGTGTGCCTTGCCAAGAGGCAGACCGGGGGGCACAAACCACAAAACTAGATCTGCATCCCCCCATCTCCCCATCCCCTCATCCCCTCATCACTCCTACAGCCCAGCAAACCACTCATAACCCCGGTCTTCCCAGTAACCCAGACGGGGAGTGAGTTCATTCATAAAGGTAATTTGAGTCACCCACTTGCTCTGCTTGTAGCCCAGCTTAATGGGGGAGGCCAGCCGCAGGGGAGCACCGTTTTGGGGCGAGAGGGGCTGGCCATTTTTTTGGTAGACCATCAGGGTTTGGGGATGCAGCGACGAGGCCAGATCCCAGCTTTCGTAGTAGCCATCGGCGGAGGTAAAAAAGACGTAGCGGGCCTCGGGTTTGGGCTGCACTAGCTTGGCCAGGGCTTGCAGCGGCACGCCGCCCCACTGCACAATCGCCGCCCAGCCCTCCACACACACATGGCGAATTACCATGTCCTTTTGGGGCAGGGACTGCAGATCAGCGAGGGAAAAGTCCATCGGCTGGTTCACTTCGCCATCGACCACCAGGCGAAACTGGGCGGGGTCAAGGTCGGGCGTGCCGTTAAAGGAGTTAATCAGCAATTTGTCGGGTTCGATCGCGCTAGCCGAAAATTCAGGCACCGCATTTTGGGAGAGCAGCAGTTTTTCGATCGCCTGGTTGAGCGGTTCAGTCAGATTGCCCACCTGGCGCACGCCCAGGCTGGTGCCACAGCCATTCAGCAGCAGGCCAGCCCCCGACAGGCCAGCCCCCAGCAGCAGTCGCCGTCGGGAGATCGATTGAGGCAGAAAGAGGCCCATAGGAAAACTCGGCAGCAGCTAAAAGAACATCGACTTGACCAGGCGCAGGTTGCCCACCTTGAGCGCCATGATGGAGTGAATCAGGGTGAAGGCCAGCACAATAGGCACGGTCAAAAAGTGGACGGTGCGCAGGGTCTGCCAGTTGCCAAACATCGCCGCCAGCCAGTGCAGCTGGGCCGGTTTGTACATGGCCAGCCCGCTCGCGATCGCCAGCAGCAGCACCGGCACAATCAGGGTATACACTAGCCGATGCTTAGCAAAGGTCTTGCGCTTTTCGTTTTGGCTGGCGCGCAGGGCTTTGAGGTCACCGCTACTAGCAAATCGATGCTGCCAGCGCTGGGTGACAAAGACAAAAATACCGTAGGCCAGCAGGTTGAGCGAATACACCCACATGATCGCAAAGTGCCAGGCGCGGCCCCCGGCCAGCCAGCCGCCCAGCAGGAAAACTTCGGGAAAATCCCAGCCTGCCCGCCCGCCAAACACGGGGTTGGCGTTGTAGATTTGCAGGCCGCTGGCCATCATCAACAGCAGGGCGATGATGTTGACCCAGTGAAAGGTTTTGGCCATGGTGGCCTGGCTGGGGAGCTTGGCTTTTCGTTTTGCCGCAGTTGCCGTCATGGGGTTACTTGGAATAAACCACTGGAGGAAGCAGGATGGGTAGGGTTTGAGGGTTGAATGGCCGGGTGGGTTGGGGCTTGAGGTTCAAAGTTCAAAATTCAAAGTTCAAAATTCAAAACTTTTTTAGAGGGGCAGGCGGGGGAAGAGCGGGGCCAGCCAGAGCTGAACTTTGATATCCCACCCCAATAGGATAGCGATCGCGGTGCCGATGATCAGCCCGCCGCCGAGCCGCTGTAGTTTGGCGCTGTGGCGGCGCAGCCCCAGCAGGCGCTGGCTGACGGAACGGCCACCGTAGGCGATCGCCAGCAAAGGCAGGGCCGCCCCCAGTCCGTAGGCGACCAGTAGCCCGAAGGCACCGGCCACCTGGCGATCGACCGCCGCCAGCACCAAAATGCTGCCTAGCACCGGCCCGGCGCAGGGGGTCCAGAGCAGGCCCAGCTGGGTGCCGAGCCAAAATTCTCCCGGTAGCCCCAGGCGTGTCGGTTCTTTCAGGGCTTTGCCGATCGGTAGGTAGCCTAGGACTCGGTAGCTGAGCTGGGGGAACAGAGCGGCGAGGCCGAGGCCGAGGAGAATGGCGATCGCGCCGTAGCGCAGCCCGTTGGCCAGGCCCGTAAACCAGTGAGCAGTAACGCCCAGCAGACTGCCCGCCACCGCAAAGCCGCCCACCAGACCCGCCACCAGCGCCACCGGACCGTAGCGGTGCGATTGCAGCGATCGCCCCACCACGATCGGCAGCACCGGCAAAATGCAGGGCGACAGCACGGTCAGCACGCCGCCCAGCCACGCCAGCCCCAACGATGCACCTGCCGCCATAGCTTCTACCCCAGCAGCGCGCGAATGGTTTGCTCAGTGGTGTCGTAGGCCCCTTCGCCAATGTGGTCGTAGCGCATGATGCCATTGCGATCGGCCAAAAACAGGTGGGGCCAGTACCGATTGTCGTAGGCTCGCCAGGTTTGGAAGTCGTTATCTACGGGTACCGGATAGGTGATGCCGTGCTGCTGTAGCGCCTGCCGGATATTGTTGACCTCGCGCTCGTAGGCAAACTCGGGGGTGTGCACGCCAATAATTTTTAGCCCCTGGTCGGCGTAGCGCTGGTGCCAGCCCACCAGAGAGGGCAGGGTACGCTGGCAGTTGATGCAGCTGAAGGTCCAAAACTGGAGCAGGACCACATTGCCCCTGAGGCTGGCGATCGTCAGCGGCTCGGAGTTGAGCCACTGGCTAATGCCACGCAGCTCGGGCATGGGCTGGCCACCGGGGGCCGGGGCCGCCGCCGTGGCGCTGTTGGCGGGGGCTGCGTCAGCATCACTGCTGCGGGGCGGGGGAGACTGGCGAGCACCCAAGCCGTAGGCGATCGCGGCGGTAGCTCCGGCCAGCCCCAGCCCGGCATAGAGGAGCTGGCGCCGCTGCAATAGGGGTTTATCCATGGGGCGATTGTCCAAATGCTGCGTTAGTTGCGATCGCTGGCGCCGGGCCGAGGGGCCGAGGCCAGCGACAAACCATCCTTTACCTGGAGCTACTTGGAGCCGGTTTCTTCCATCGCTCCGCCATCATCTTTCATAGCGTCGCCTTCCATGGCGCTGCCGTCTTTTTTCATGGCATCGCCTTCCATGGCGCTACCGTCTTTCTTCATGGCATCGCCTTCCATGGCGCTACCGTCTTTCTTCATGGCGTCGCCTTCCATGGCGCTGCCGTCTTCCTTCATGGCGTCGCCTTCCATGGCGCTGCCGTCTTCCTTCATGGCGTCGCCCTGCGCCGCACCGCTGGGCTGCTCCATAGCGTCACCGGCAGGGGCCGTCTCGGTTTTGGGAGTACTCCCACCACAGGCCACCAGGGTGGAGGTTAAAGCTAAGCTGGCCACCAAAACTAAAAATTTCAATTTCATCGCCGTTATTTACCCTCAATACTGATTTCGATGGATACTGGCCCCCCGAGCCCGGCTGCCACACCCTGCGTAGGGCTGCGCCCCAGCAGGGCTACGGTGGACCCGGTGAGTTAGCTCAGGATGTTAGGGAGAGCATGTCAGGCCAAGCTGAAATTTTCCTGAGATAGAGCCTCATTTAGACTGAGCAATGCTGAATTCAGCCTTTTGAAGGATAGGAACACTGGCACCAAGCTGGCAGTCTGTAATCAAAAGAACAGACAAATCGATCGACTCGTCGGTGCATTTACGATTTATCTAGCCCGGCGCCCTAGCTTTTTCTCAGGGGTTTAGCCCCTGGACCTGGGGTTGGTTCTGCCAAAATCTGGGCAGACTTGGCTTTTTTCCGCGTTTCTGCCTCCAGTTGCTCTCTGCCTCGGTCTAGAGCAGATTTGCTGCGACGAGTGGCGGCAGTCTAGCCATCCCATTGAAATTACGCTGTCAAATTGCACTGTCAAGGACCCATTCACAATGAGCACCGTATTGAACCTCTCTACCAAAACCGCAGCCCTGGCAACCCTGGGAGCGGCGGCGGTCACCACCCTGGCGCTGCCGGCTATGGCCCAAACCGCTGAGTTTAGCGATGTCGGCGCCAGCTACTGGGCCCGCCCTTTCATCGAGAATCTGGCCTCTGAACAGATTATTGCCGGGTTCCCCGATGGCACTTTTCGGCCCGATCAGCCGGTGACTCGCGCCCAGTTTGCCGCCATTGTGCGCAATGCTTTTAACCAGCCCCGCGATCGCACCGCTCCCCGATTCAGCGATGTCTCCAGCAGCTACTGGGCCAACGCCGCGATCGCCGATGCCTACAGCCAGGGCTTTCTCTCCGGCTATCCCAACGGAGCCTTTCAGCCCGAAACCCAGATTCCTCGGGTGCAGGCCTTGGTCGCTCTGGCCAACGGCCTCGACTACAACCCCAGCGGCTCGATTAACCAGGTGCTGAGCGTCTACCGCGATGCGGGCCAGATTCCCGCCTACGGCGAAGGCCCCGTTGCCGCCGCCACCGAAAATCGCCTGGTGGTCAACTACCCCAACGTCGATACGCTGCAACCTCAGCGCACCGCCACCCGCGCCGATGTGGCCGCCTTTATCTACCAGGCACTGGTAGCCCAGGGCCGCATGCCCGCCCTGCAAGCTGGGCTGAGCGCCAGCAACTACATTGTGGGCTATGCCCCTGGCTCCAACTCTGGATCTAACTCTGGCAACACCGCTAGCTCGCCCCGCCTGGTGCCCAACGGCACCCAGCTCGACGTACGCTACCCCAACGCCGATGTGGATATCGTGGTAGCCCCCGGCCAAACCGTGGCCACCAGCCTGGAGATTGCCCAGCCCATTCGCAACAGCCAAAATCAAGTGCTGATTCCGGCGGGCAGCACCGTGCAGGGCCGGATTGTGCCAGTCGAGATTCGCGGGTCTTCGGTGACAGCGGCTAAATACGTAGCCGACAACCTCACCGTCAACGGGCGCACCTATAACATCAATGCCGAGTCGAGCGCGATCGCGGCCACCAACAGCGTCGGCAATGGCACCCTGCAAGGGGCGCTGATTACCGGCGCGGCCCAGTCGATTTTGGCCTCCATTACCGGCAACAACAGCCTGGGCAATGTGGTTGGCTCGATTATTAATGGCGACAACCAGGTCACCTCTGACAGTGCGGTGGTGGTGATTCGCCCCAGCGATCTTGACCTCACCATGCGCTCTGACTTCACGGTGGATGCGATCGCCAGCAACTGAGGCCACTGCAAAAACCGGGTTCTGCCAATTTAGAAACCCGGCTGCCTGAGAGGGCGCTTGAAACGTGATCTGCTGTAGCTTTGAGCCACCTGCTGATCCCCCCTGCCCCCTTCAAAAGGGGGGTAGAAGTCCCCCCTTTTATAGACGCTTGCGGCTTCCCGCAGGGTAGGGGGATTTAGCGATTATCTTGATTGTCAACCACTTGTGGCTGGCGTGGCAGTCTGAGCGGGTTCTGTATCCTTAGGGTCTCGCCACGATTGACCTTGGGTGACCAGCGCATTGAGGATGCCTAACAGCTTATGGGCACAGGCAATCAAGGCGACCTTTTTGGGTTTCCCTGCGCTTAACAGACGTTGATAGAACGCGATGATGACGGGGTTGTGTTGAATGGCCACCAAGGCTGACATATACAACGTGGAGCGTACCAGGGCGCGACCGCCCACGATGTGGCGTTTGCCCCGAAGCTTGCCACTGTCAAAATTGAACGGGGCGACACCCACTAGGCTAGCCAACCGTTTCGTCGAGAGTTGGCCCAGCTCCGGCAGTAGCGCCAATAGGGTGGTGGCCACGACTCGCCCGACTCCAGGTACACTGGTCAACCACTCGTAGCGCTGCTGGCGGGTCTCATCGGCCTGACGGAGTTGGTCGATCTCCGCATCAAGGGCTTTGACCCGCTGCTTGAGCCAGTCAATGTGAGTATCAATATCGGCCTGGGCCGTGCGGTTGCGCGCACTGTGGCGACGACGCTGCTCACTGTTGAGCATCTCAATCACTTGAGAACGCCGATGGACCAAGTCAGAGAGCGCTTCCTGATGCTCTGAGGCCAACGGTTTCGGTAACGGCTGCAGCGCCTCGCCAAAATGCGCCAACATCGACGCATCAATGCGATCGGTCTTGGCCAATCGCCCAGACGCTTTGCTAAAGTCCCGCGCCCGCTTCGGATTGATCACCGCCACCGCGATTTCATGGCGCTGCAAGACCTGAACCACGCCCCGTTCCATCCCACCTGTGGATTCCACCACCACCAGCGCGACGGTGACAGCCTGTAGTTCATTCAACAGCCTCTGCCATCCCGACTCGTCATTAGCCACTTGCCAGTAGCGTCCCGAGGGTCGCAGCGCTACGTCCAGCTTGGCCTGACTCACATCAATACCCACCCATTGCCGTTCTTCACTCGTCCCCATCACGCACCTCCTGAGGAATAGAATGACCATTCATCACTCGACCTTGTTCGATGCGGGTTCATGACCCTGGCGATTTTTCGAGCTGTTGACAAATGGCAGAACGGCGACCTGGACTAAATCTCGGTTTCTAGAACCGGGGGGAGATCGGTCTACCGTCCTGCTGCTTAAAATACAAGGGGGATCTCCACTTTTGCTACAAAAGATAGGACTTTTCAAACATCTTCTGATACCAAATCCGAATCCCCATAATCCCGATTCCCAAAAGGTAGAACCGTAGGGTGCATTCGCGGCTACACCCTCGCCTGGCAGCGCCCTGATGGCTTTGATTAGCCGCAATGCACCACTAGGGAATCGGGGGTAGCTGATCAGGATTTGGTATGAATGCCAGACCCAGGCTATGGACGCCTGTCCATTAAAAACCGGGTTTCCACTTCCATAGAAACCCGGTTTTTGGTGTAATTAAATAATCCTCTGGGTCATCGGTGGCCCGCTTTCTCTAAATAGTCGAGCCGCAGCTGGTGCTCTGGGCTGAGCAGGCGGCGGTAGGCCAGCAGCACCACGGCAAAAATCCCCAGGGCGGCTCCGGCGGCAATCATAAACATGATCACAATCTGGTAGCGCACAGCGTCGATGGGGTTGGCCCCAGCCAGTATTTGCCCGGTCATCATGCCCGGCAGGCTGACCAGCCCCATCACCGTCATCGAGTTGATGGTGGGGATCATGCCGACGCGAATGGCGCTGCGCACCTGGTCGTGGGCCGCTTCCCACCGGGTGGCTCCCAGGACCAGCAGAGTTTCGATCTGGTCTCGCTGGGTGATCAGTCCTTCCATAAAGCGGTCTAGCCCCAGGGAAATGCCGTTGAGGGTGTTGCCCAGCACCATGCCCAGCATCGGAATCAGGTACTGGGGGTCGTACCAGGGCTGCACCCGAATGATGCCGACCATGGCAAAGCCCGTCACCAGGGCCGAGGCGGACAGCACAGACAGCAGGCTGTGCCAGTAGATGCCCCCAAAGCGCCGCTGGGTGCGGTTGACGGCAGACACTCCGGCGATCGCGGCCATGACCAGCGCGATCGCCACCACCACCAGGGCGTTGTCCTGGGTAAACAGCCACTCCAGCACAAAGCCAATCAGCAACAGCTGCACCACCATGCGCAGGGCGGCAACCAGCAGCGACCGGCCCAGCCCCAGCCGCAGCGCCGCCGATAGCCCCACGTTCACCAAAATCAGCAGGGCAGAGAGGGCCAGCTGCCCGTAGCCAATGGCAATGTAGTTGTTTTCCACTAGACAAAGTCCCCCAGGTTGAGCTGTCGGTGGGTCACCCGGCGAATTTGCTCGGTGTCATGGCTGGTCAGCATACAGGCCCGCTCTGGCTGCCGCAGCCAGTCATGCAGCAGAGCTTCAACCTTGGCCGTTGTGGCAGCATCGAGGGAGGCGGTGGGTTCGTCGAGCAAGAGCACCTGGGGGTCGAGCTGGAGGGCGCGCAGCAGCGCCAGAATTTGCGCCTCCCCACCCGAAAGGCGAGAACCGGTAAGATTGAGGAATTCTGGACCTCGCCCCAGCTGCTTGAGCCAGGTGCAAACGGTGTCTGGCTGAAACTGGCGCTGGCGGTGGATAGCCAAATCAAACACCTGCTTGAGATTGTCTTGCACCGTGCCATCGAGGGCGATCGCCCGCTGGGGTACGTACATCACCCGGCTGCGGTAGGCGGGTAGCTCCCACTCTGCCGGGGTTTTGCCTTCAAACCTGACTTCCCCCTGCTGAATTGGGTCGAGAACGACTAGATTGCGCATCAGTAGGGTTTTGCCTGCGCCCGAAGGAGCCACTAGCCCCATACAGTCGCCTGCCCTTAGCTCAAAACTCACCCCCCGCCACAGCCAGCGATCGCCCAGCTGGCGGCCCAGGTTTTTAACCGACAGTAGGGGGAGGCTTAGCTCCATCGTGACCTGTCAACTCTCTGCATTGAGGAGGTTTTACGTTTTAGTCAGCGGCATCTCTACAATACACAGCCAGGGGTTCAGCAAAAGATCGCCATGGAATCAGGAGAATCAGGACGAAACCAACGACAGCCGACGGTGATTGGTTTCTCAGCGGTGCTTATGTGGGCCACCCTGGCCCTGCTGACGGATCTCAGCGGCACCGTACCGCCGTTTCAGCTCACCGCAATGTCCTTTACGATCGCCTTCGGCATTGGCCTTGCGGCCTGGCGACAGGCCGGGGGCAGCGTGCTGAATCACCTGCGGCTGCCCTGGCGGGTTTGGGTACTCGGCATTGCTGGTCTGTTTGGCTACCACTTTTTCTACTTCATGGCCCTGCGCCACGCCCCGGCGGTGGAGGCGAGTTTAATCGCCTACCTGTGGCCGCTGCTGATCGTGTTTTTTTCGGCCCTGCTGCCGGGGGAGCGGCTGCGGTGGTTTCACGGGGCGGGGGCGATCGCGGGGTTCCTCGGCGCGGCCCTGCTCGTGACCAAGGGCCAGGGCTTTAGCTTTCAGGCCCAGTACACCACCGGCTACCTGGCGGCGCTGGTCTGTGCCCTCACCTGGTCGGGCTACTCGCTGCTGTCGCGGCGGTTTGGGGCAATTCCGACCAATGCAGTGGGAGGGTTTTGTGGGGCGACAGCGATTCTGGCCTGGGTCTGCCATGCTCTATTTGAAACAACGGTCGTTCCTACAGGATGGGAATGGCTGGCCATTCTGGGGCTGGGCCTGGGGCCAGTCGGGCTGGCCTTTTTTACCTGGGATTACGGAGTCAAGCACGGCAACATTCGGGTGCTGGGGGCGCTGTCCTACGCGGCCCCGCTGCTGTCGACCGTGCTGCTGATTATCTTTGGGCGAGCAGAGGCAACGGCGACAGTGGGGTTGGCCTGCGCGCTAATTGTGGGCGGGGCAGTCTTGGCCACGCTCGATTTCTTTCGATCGGGCGTGACGAAAAAATCGACCTGAATTGCAGGCTATTGCTCAGTCTTCCAGAGCGTAAGTCGACCTTTGAAATGCCGCTTCAAACGTAAAATTAGCCGGGGTCGCCGAACAATCCAGTACCGCTGACGATCGATCCACTGAAATAGCGCTTCTTCACTTTTAAACTTCGGCTGATTCCAGATGTCTTCGGGCGGTGTGCCAAAATAGCTGCGGTAAAAATCCAGGGTTTGACAATATTGCGCATAGTATTTCAATCCCTCATCGACACCCCCCAAGCCGGGAAAGTGGTGCAGTGTTTTATTCAGGACTTTGCCGCAGAATTCATCCCAGTAAGAACGGGTATAGAGCAGGTGCAAATGCCAGACCCGATCCACAGCGGTGGAAGGAGATAGATCTTGATCAGCGATCGCCGCCAAAAACATAAATTTTTTATACTCTTGAATTGCCCGGTAGGTGTACATAGCCGTCCACTGATACTCCCACGCCAGCTTGGCTGAAAACGGAAAATCTGCTGCCGGATCGTCTAGCTTAAACCGGCAGATTTTTGCGTACAGAATTTGCTGCTCTGGAGTCATGGGAAAATCCTCAACAGCTAACAGCCGCAGCCGCAGGTTTGCTCAGGCGGAACCTTGGGCGTGGGGTAGACAATTTGCAGTTCGAGATCGAGAAAGTCGCTGAGTTCTTGCCCCAGCCACCACAGCTCGGCCTGGGAAAGGAGGGAATGCCCAATTGAATATTCAACACTACCCGCAAAAACAGAGAGCTTGGGGTAAATCGTCACCTTGCCGCCCTGAATGGTGTTGCCCTTTTCGTTAATGTAGCGATCGAACGTGTAGCCAGGACTGTAGATTAAAAGGCTGATATCTTCTGCGGCGGAAAATTTAATATTCTGCTTGGTGGCCTTGGTTTGAATGAATTTACTAATCTTACCGCCGCGCTCAATGGTGATGACTGATTTACAGGATGGCAGTTGATTGGCGTAGATGATAAAGATCAGGCTGGCCAGCGCCATCGTCAGCACGCCGCCGATGGCTCCTGTGAGCGAGAAACCCAGTATGGTGACAGCTGCGAGGCCCAAACATCCCAGGCAAGAGCCTACAATCGGCTGTTGCAGGGTCTTAATTTCGAGCCGATCGCGATCGCGAAAAACTTCAACCTGGCTATTTTTTGGTCTCAGATCGATATGACTGCCATAGCTGCCGTCCTCAGACTTGAGAGCCGCCAGCGCTATCTGGGCCGATTCAAATCGTTTATCTAGCTGAAAGTGGGTCATTTTCTCCAGCCACCGAGCAAACCGCTTGTCGATGGCGCTGCTGTCAAACTGAACTTTGCCGTTAACCTGGCTTAAATCAGCTGGATGCCTGCCCGCAATTAAATACACCAGGGTCATTCCTAGGCTGTACAAATCAGAAGCCGGAACGGTTTGGCCCGTAAACTGCTCCAGGGGAATATAGCCATAGCTGCCAACAATAGTGATGGTGTCATTCTTTTTGTCGGCGACGGTTTGAACTGAGCCAAAATCCACCAGGTAAAGATCGCCCACGCGATGCCCAGATCGATTTGACAATAGGATATTGCTGGGTTTAATGTCGCGGTGAATAACCGGCGGGACCTGCCCGTGAAGATAGACCAGAATCGCTAGCAGCTGGTCGGCGATTTCCACCAGTTCTGCCTCTGAAAAACGGCGACCGCTCTGAACGGCCGCATCGAGCGGCACGGCATCAATATAGCTCTGCACCAGGGCAAATCCCTGGCCTGTCTCAGCATCGATATCAAAGCTGTCAAGATAGCTAGGAATGGCCGGATGATTAAGCGCTTTCAGCGTTTTGGCCTCGCGCTCAAAAAGCTTGAGATCCTCCCAGCTAAAGTCCGGACCAAACAGCAGCAGCTTGATCACAACAGATGATTGGGTTTCTAAATCGGTAGCTAGAAAGGTCCTGCGCCCAATTTTCTTTCCCAGTAACACCTGAATTTGGTAGCGCCCGTGCAGGGTTTGGCCAATCAAGGATTCCATAGGCTTGCCGAAAAATGTTTACAGCAATGGACAAGAATACCTAGCTCTGAGCCAGCCGAACTTATGTTCCAAGCCAGACCACCCACCCAACGAGGCCTGCCTGACTAATATTCTGGCACTTCATTTCGAGGGCGATGGGCCTGCTATTTTACGATTTGATCTAGCTCCGGCGGCGATCGCCCCCCCAACCCAATACCAGCGTTAGCCCCAGCAGTAAGGGCGTCAGCCAGTCGCCCCAGCGCACGTAAGGCGTGAGGGTCTGGCGGCGTTCCAGCTCAGCCCGGTGAATGAGATAGGTGTGGGGTTCCCCCAGCCAGAGGGTGCGCCCGTGGTTGTCGACCACCCCAGAGAGGCCCGTGTTGGTGACCCGCAGCGCCCAGCGATCGCTCTCCACCGCCCGCAGCACGTCAAACCCGTGGTGCTGCATCATCATCCACACCGGGTAGGGGTCGTTGTTAGACGCGGTGACAATGAACTCGCCCCCCGCCCGCGCCTGACGGCGAAACAGGCGGCTGTAGGCCGATTCATAGCAAATACCCACAATCCCCTGGCCCACACTGGTGACAAATCGCTGATCGGGTCGCCCCGGCACCAGGTAGCTGTCCAGCGGTGAAAGGCGGCCAATCAGCTTGCCCAACACCGCCTCAAAGGGAATGTACTCCCCCAGGGGCACCAGCTGCACTTTGTTGTAGCGCCCGTGGTACTGGCCGTCGGCCCGCAGTTCCAAAATGCTCTGGGTATACTCGGTGCGGCCCTCCCCCGGCACCGGGGCAAAGGTGCCCAACCACAGCGGCACCCCCGCCTGACCCACGGTTTTTAGAATGGCCGCCACCTGGGGCGCGCTCACGTCCCACAGCTGGGGCAATGCCCCTTCCGGGGTCACCACCGCCTCTACCCCCTGGGCCACCAGGGCCTGATAACCCTCGGTATACCCCTGAAGCGCCTGGCGAACGCCCTGGGGCGTGAGCTTTTCATGGGTGGGCACATTGCCCTGAATCAGTCCCAGAGTCAGGGATTGGCTGTCGGGAACAGGACTGACGCGATGGTAGAGACTTGCGCCCAGCAGGTGGCTGGCAATGACGATGGAGATAGCCGCCAGGGCCAGGGATCGAGGGGATGATGGGGAATGGGCTGAGCTCGTCGGCGCTTGGCTCGAAAATTTGAAGATTCTAGCGCCCAGCAGAGCATAGGCCAGCAGACCGTTGGTCGCAACCAGAATGGCGGTGATGGCCGATGGACCTGACAGGCGAGTGAGGTGCAGAATCCAGAGATTGTTGGGGCTTTGGGTCAGGCTGAGGGGCGACCAGTCGAGGGGGCTGTGGTTGCGCAGGGCTTCGAGGGTGCACCAGAGGGCGGCCCCGGCCAGCGCAATCCACCCCCTGCGCCCCGGCCAGCGGCGGGCCAGCCACGCCATAGCCCCACCCCAAATGGCGATGCAGACCGAACCCCAGAGGACGATAAAGAGCCAGGCTGAGAGGGCGATCGCAATGCTGCTCAGCCACGGCACCCCCATCCACATCAACGGGTGCAGGTGAGTAATCCAGGCCAGGGAAATGCCGTAGTACACCAGCCCCCACAGCAGCCCATAGACCGCCGCCAGCGCGATCGGCGCCGCCAAAATCACCCACCACAGCGGCACCAGCCCCACCCAGGCCAACGGCCACAGACTCCACGGCGGCAGCGCCAAAGCCATCACCACGCCGCTAAAAGCGACCAAACCAGCCTGCCGCCAGCCCCAGCCGTAGACCAGCCTTCGTAAAAACATTGCTACCGCCTTCATGCCCAACCTCAGCTCTCCCTTTCAGCCTGACACATAGGGTTGCTGAAAAATAGCCGCTCAAGTGGTGGGCAGTGCCCACCCTACACGGCCACACGCCTATGAATGGTTCATCACAGAGAAGGGCAGGTCAATTTGCAGGACGGAGGTTTAAACCAATGGCAGATCAATCCTTTCCGTTGGGTCCAGGGCGGCGGCACGGCCCTGGTCGAAGGGGGTCTGGGGCCAGCGAAATGGCCCCAGCGGTAGATCTGGCTTTGAGACCCATTGCTCGCTGCCTAAGTTAGCGGTGCATTGCTGCGCTAATGCACCCTACAGCCCAAAAAAATGAGGAAGCGACCTGCGATCGCTTCCTCAATACGGTTATCGAAAATGAAAGACCAGGGGCTTCAGCTCCAGCCAAATCTACTCAGCGGTCGCCAGCTCGGTGCTGCCCCGACGCCGACGGCTGGTCAGCGTGTTGAACAGCATCTGACCGATCGCCTTAATCAGATTCCCCTCCAGCTCCTGGAACATCTCCATGTTCAGGCCAAAGGCATCGTTGGCCTCTTCCACAATCCTGGCCACCATGGCCTCATCCACCGGAGCCGCATCCATAGACTCGCGGTACTTCGCCTTAAACGCCTTCTCATCGGCGATTTCAGGAAACTCGTAGAAGGCTGTACCTTCGCCCTCGGAGAGGTTCATCGCCCGCTGGGCAATGCCCTTGAGGATTTGACCCCCGGACAGATCGCCAATGTAGCGAGTGTAGGAATGGCTGACCAGCAGCTCGGGCTGGGTGCTGGCCACCTCGCGAATGCGATCGACATAGCGCCGTCCGCCAGGGGTTAGCGCAATCTCATTGGCCCAGTTGGGGCCGTAGTAGTAGGCCAGGTCAGACTCCAGCGACGCCTTGCGGTGCAGCTCAGGAAAGTAAACCTTGGAGACAACCGGATGATCTTTGTGTCGCTCTAGCTCCTCTTCCATGGCCGCGTAGGCGTAGTAAAAGTTAGCCACCAGCTTGCGGTAAGAGTTCTTCTCGACCACGCCCCGCAAAAAGCAGCGCACAAAGCCCATGTTCTCGGCCATGGTGTGGGCTTTTTTGGTGCCTTCGCGCAGCTCGGTGGATAGGTTACTGCTCATGCTGACTGTCTCGCTCTAGGGTGAATTAAAAGGTGTGATTTAGGTGTGGTTTCAACGAAGTTTCGGTTGGCCGATGCCCGCCCAGGCAGGCCCACTCCAAACATGAGACTGCCTTAACTTGCCATTACAAAGGCCACATTTGTTTAACTTAGACCGATTTGATCATCGTTTCCATTACGAATTTTTACAGGCCGTTACTGAAACCCTGCTTTTCTAAGGAAACAATTTAACCGCCATCAGGCTTAGCCCGCCATCCGAGTCAGCAGAACCGGGCAGGGAGCGTACACCCGCACAAAGTCGGTCAGCGACTCGCCCAGGATCTTATCTAAGTCGGGCAGCCCCTTGGCAATGGTGGGACGGCGATCGGGCGAGCCTAAAATAATCAGATCCATGTTGCGCTCTTCGGCCAGTTGGCAAATGCGGCGGCCGGGCTTGCCCTCGGGAGCCGACAGCTTATAGCTAATGCCATACCGCTTCACCTCTGCCAAAGCATCCATCAAAATGGGGTCCTGGCTGGGATCGGTGCTCGCCACGTCAAAGGGCTTGGTCTTCAGGCTAGACACCGTATGCACTAGGGTCAGTTCCCCACCCTTGACATCGCGCAGTAGCGAAATGGCAATGTTCAACCCTTCCCGCGCCGAGTCTGACTTATCCATCGCCACCATCACCCGCTTGATCGGGCGAATGCTGTAGAGGTCGTCTTTGACCAGCAGCATAGGCCGCGACGACAGCTGAAATACGTACTGGCTAACCGAATTTTCGAGAATAGCCTTCAGCCCCTGCAAGCCCCGCGAGCCCATGATGATCAGGTCGGCATCGACTTCATCAGCGACCTGAATCACCACGTCTTTGGGGTCGCCCTCCCGCAGCACGGCGTTTACCCGGCTGGGGTCGAGGTTGAGGTTAGTAATCGCCGTCGCCAGCGTGCGCCCACCCGCTTCCCAACGCTCTGCCATGGTTTCTGCAGACACCTGGGAGGGCACCACGTGGAGTACCGTCACCGAGGCCCGCTGCACCAGAGGAATCTCCATCAGCGCTTTCATCGCAGCTTCGGTATTGCCGGTGCCAGAGTCAGCCAAAAGAATTTTTTCTATCATGATGTCCTCGTAGGGTTGCGCTTGACGGCAAGGGGCTAAGTGGCAACGCCAGGACCAAAACATGGGGTTTAAGGATCCTAAGCGATGCCTTATCTCACCCGTCTAAGACCATCGGAACAACGGGATATAAAACTGAGATAAGGTGTTCTCAATCATCATAGGCACTGGTTTTGAGCCTATTTTGGGCGATTCATAATTTGTAGTAGAGTCGGTCTGGCTGGCTGGCTAAGCGGTGAAATAACCTCAATGACATCTTTTCGCTGGTATGAGCATCGAGTGGTGGTGCAGCCCCATCACACCGATTACGCCGGGATTGTTTGGCACGGCACTTACATCGCCTGGATGGAAGAAGCTCGGGTCAACTATCTCAGCGACTGCGGGCTGACGTTTGCCGACTGGATTAAGGCCGGAGTAGATTTGCCGGTGGTCGATTTAGGGCTCAAGTATCGGCGATCGCTCGCCCTGGGCGACACCGCGCTGGTCAAAGCCCGATTGGGACCAGCCAAAGGGGTGCGATTTGTGTGGCACTACGATATTCAAAACGCCGCTACCCAGGAGACCTGCATCGAGGGCACCGTTACTCTGGTTCCAGTCGATGTCAAAACCCGGCGGGTGCTGCGCCGCCTGCCCGAGCATCTGCAAACTGCCCTCAGGGCGATGACCTGACAATTCTAAAGACGATGTTGCCTCAAAATTTGCCTCAAAAATTTGTAGGATGAGCAAAGCGAAGCGTGCCCATCGGTATCTACTCGGTATCTACCTTTGGGGCCATGATGGGCACGGTCTAACGCTCTTTGCCCATCCTACGGTTTGCCGGATATGTTCCGTTCTTGTCCCAAAATGCTCGCTATAGCCTGCGCTCTGGTGATCGCGATCGCCGGATGGCTTGGCGCCACCCCCGCCGCCTACGCCCAAGAAAACACCGTCGACTACACCCTCACAGATCTCAGCTTCCGCGACTTTTCGGGCAAGCAGCTCTCGGGCACCTCCTTTGCGGCAGCCGAAATGCGGGAGGCCAACTTTGAGAAAGCCGACCTCAGTCGCACTATTCTCACGAAGGCGTCTTTCTTACGAGCAAATCTATCCTCGGCAGACCTGTCGGGCACCTTTGCCGATCGCGTTATTTTCGACGGAGCCGACCTCTCCAACGCTAATTTCACCGATGCCTTGCTCACCAGCAGCAGCTTCAACGAGGCTATCCTCACCGGGGCCGACTTTTCGGGAGCCATCATCGATCGCTTTCAGACCGCCCAAATGTGCAAGTACGCCGACGGGGTGAATGCAATTACCGGGGTGGCGACGCGGGATAGTTTGGGGTGCCGGTAGGTGAGGAGATGAGGTAAAGGCAAACGATGATGCCGCCGTCGCCAAACCTATTACCTGCTCTATCCCTTAGCTCAACCTAACTGAGCAATTACGGCTGAATCAAAGTGTTTTTGCAGGGTGGCTTTGGGCAGCGGCCCCAGCAGGTGATCCCAGGGCAGTGGCTGATCCAATGTCCAGTCGTCGTGGACATAGTACTCTAGCGGCGGAACCTGGCCCTGAAAGTCTTTAAAGGCGCGGCGGTAGCTGCCCAGGGAATCACCGTACTGGCGCACCCGTTCTAGCACGGGAGCCAGACGGCGATCGCCCCGGGAGATCAGCGCCTGAATCACCGACCAGTTATAGCTCTCGGGCCGAAAGTCAATGCCCTTGGGGCGCAGGTGCTTTTGCAGGTATTTGAGCCGTTTTTCGGCTGCTTTATCGACGCCGCACCACTGAAAGGGGGTGTGGGCCTTGGGCACAAAGGTGCTGCATCCCAGGGTGAGGTGCAGGCCGGGGGCCGCTTTTTTCAGCCGCAGCATCAGGGCAGCGGTCTGCTCCAGATCATCCATAGTTTCGCCCGGCAGCCCCGCCATGCCGTAGAGCTTCATGGCGCTGAGTCCGCCCGCTTCAGCATTCAGGGCCGCCCGCTCAATGTCGTCGGTTTCCAGCTTTTTGTTGACGATGCGGCGCATCCGTTCAGAGCCGCTTTCGATCGCAATGGTGATCGAGCGAGTGTCGTGGCGGGTGAGGGTTTCGGCCAGCTGAGGGGTAACGGTGTTGGTGCGCACCGAGGCCAGGCTGAGCCGCACATCGTCGAACTGAGGCTTATTTAAATAGTCGAGCAGGGTCTCAAATTCGGGGTGCTGAGTCACCGAAGCCCCCAGCAGCCCCAGCCGATTGGTCACCGCTAGCCCCTGCTCAATGGCGGGGATGAGAGATGATTCCAGGCTGGCGGTGCGGAAGGGCAGCGTCAGGTAGCTGGCCAGGCAGAAGCGGCACATCTCCGGGCAGCTGCGCACCACCTCCACCATAAAGATGTTTTCCCAGGCGGCGTGGGGGGTGACCACCGTAGACGCGGAGAGCACGTTACCCCGGTAGGTCTGCTTTTGCACCGTGGCGGGGATTTCGGCATCTACGGGGGCGATCGCCCCCACCGGGCCGCCGGGGCCATCGTAGGTGACCGCATAGAGCGAAGGAACGTAGATTCCCGGCACCGCCGCCAGGTGGCGCAGGGTTTCGGCCCGGCTGGCGGTTTTTAGCTCCACCAGGGCATCAAAAAAGTCGTTTAATAAGGTCTCCCCATCCCCCAGTAGCACCACATCAAAGAAGTCGGCAAAGGGTTCGGGGTTGGCGGTCAGCACCGGGCCACCGCCAAAGACCAGGGGATGGTCATCGGTGCGATCGCGCGCCATTAAGGGAATATCCAGCTGCTCCAGCAGAGCGAGCAGATTGCCGTAGTCTAGCTCCCAGGAGATGGAGAAACCCAGCACAGCAGGGGCCGCAGGCAGCGGCTCGTGGCCATCGGTAAATAGCCGACTGACGCTGAGGTCGGCCCGGCCGGCCAGGGTGGCCCACACCACCTGGTAGCCCAGACTGGTAATGCCTACGCTGTAGCTGTTGGGGAAGGCGAACACCACCGTCAGCGCGTCATCTCCGGCGATGGCGGGTTCAAACAGCAGAGTTTCGTCGCGAAGCGGGAGGGGAGCCACAGGCAGCGCCAAACGGATGAAGCCTCTCCAGTGTAATCAGTGGAAGCAACCTTAACCCAGGCCGCTGGCTTTGCCACAAAAAACCTGCGGTCTGAGGAACTACGGAGTAGACCAGTCAGCTTCATAAAATGCCGGGGGTCAGTTTGGCCCAGATTTGGCCCAGATTTTGCTCAGATCGGCAAAGCGTTGGCTGGGGCGACACCTTTGCTCACACAAACCCGGAGAATATCAGTTGATTTGCGCAGGGAGTGAGGACTTCCCCAGATAATGTGTCGTAAAAGCACGGTGTTGACCCAGAGACTATAAATCTACGAT
Organism: Nodosilinea nodulosa PCC 7104; assembly: GCF_000309385.1. Taxonomy (GTDB): domain Bacteria; phylum Cyanobacteriota; class Cyanobacteriia; order Phormidesmidales; family Phormidesmidaceae; genus Nodosilinea; species Nodosilinea nodulosa. The sequence continues at coordinate 4,329,148 of NZ_JH976537.1, read as the reverse complement.
TAAGACAACGCGATCTACCCTGCTACCACACCGTGATAACAACCCTTTAGATGCACCCGCAGTGACTCTGCGGCTTCGGCCTATGACCTCCTCAAATTCTCCTCTACGCCCCACTTACATTCTCGCCGACGAGACCACCGTACGTATTCCACGCGATCCGTCACTTTTAGCTCAGGCCGAGCGGATTGCCCAGGGTTACCATCAGTGCCAGGAAGCAGAGGCGTCCCAGTGGCTAAAGCAGGGGCTGGCGCATCTTCGCAAGGGACAGTACACGCCAGCCCTGGCCCTGCTGCAGCAGGCGCTGCAGAGCTACCGCAACCTGGGCGACAAGCAGCGCCAGGCCAAGGTGCTGCTGACCCTGGCCAGCCTGTATTACCGGGTGGCAGATTACCTGTGGGCGGCAGACTACGGGCGGCAGTGCCTGCGCGTGGCCCGTGAGCTAGGGGATGACGCACTGATGCAGCAGACCCTAGACCACCTGGGCAACAGCTATCGCCACCTGGGCAACCTGCAGCGGGCCTTAGAATACATGGGCCAGAGCTTGACCTTGGCCAAAAAAATTGGCGATCGCCCCGGCGAAATGCGATCGCTCAACAACCTGGCCATGGTTTACCGCGCTAAGGGGCTCACCCGCCAGGCCGCCACCCTCTACGAAGCCAGCCTGATGATAGCGACCACCCTGGGCGATTCCGGAGCGGCTAATCGCTCCCAGTCGGGTTCCGACCACGGTGCGACTCGCAACACCAGGCTCCAGATCTTGCAAAACCTGGGCAACACCTACCTCACCCTGCGGGAGTATCCCCAGGCGGTTGACTGCTACGAGAGATTTATCGCCGTCAGCGCTGACGGCAACACCCCCGCTGACAGCCGCACCACCCGCCGAATTCTTGTCCAGCTCACCCATGCCAGCATTGCCATGGGCGATCACAACCGAGCCATTGTGCATCTCCAGCACCACCTGTCTATAGCCTGCGCCCTGGGCGATACCAAGGGTGCAGCGGTCCTCCTCGACGATCTCAAGCGGGGCTACGAAGCGCTGAGCGAGGCGCGGGTAGCGGCTCTGCACCCAGAGCTGCCCTCAATGTAGGAATCTAGGCCGTCCTCTCTAGACCATTTTCTCTGACCAGGCAAAGCGGGTCAAAATAGATCCAGTTAAGACAAAAGAGGGGATAGCGTCCGCTGTCCCCTCTTTTGTGAATGCACGGCTATTAATGCACAGGCTCAGGTGACTTAGGCCAGGCTAGCTTGGCCTACTTCCAGTTAGCGGCCACCATTTCGGCCAGGTCAACTACCCGCTGGCTATAGCCCCACTCGTTGTCGTACCAGGCCACCACTTTCACCATGTCGCCGCCCATCACCATGGTCAGGCTAGAGTCAACGATAGAGGACTCGTCGGTCTTGCGGTAGTCAATCGATACCAGCGGCAGGTCACTGTAGGCCAGAATGCCCTTCATCGAGCCTTCGGCGGCGGCTTTCAGCACTTCGTTGACCTGCTCGGCGATCGCAGGGGTCTCCACCTGCACCACCAGGTCCACCACCGATACGTTGGGGGTGGGCACCCGCAGGGCGATGCCGTTGAGCTTACCCGCCATTTCAGGAATCACCAGGGCCACAGCCTTAGCGGCTCCGGTGGTAGTGGGCACAATATTGAGTGCCGCCGCCCGCGCCCGGCGCAGGTCGCGGTGGCTGGCATCCAGCAGGCGCTGGTCGCCGGTGTAGCTGTGGGTGGTGGTCATGGTGCCTTTGATGATGCCGAAGTTATCGTTCAGCACCTTCACCACCGGAGCCAGACAGTTGGTGGTGCAGCTGGCGTTGCTCACGACGTTGTGCTTGTCGTGGGTGTAGTCTTTATCGTTGACCCCCATGACGTAGGTGCCAATGCCGCCGCCCTTGCCGGGCGCGGTGATGAGTACTTTCTTGGCCCCGGCCTCGATGTGGCGAGACGCGCCCTCTTCACTGACAAACACGCCGGTAGACTCAATCACCAGGTCAATGTCCCAGGCGTCCCAGGGCAGGTTGTTGGGGTTGCGATCGGAGTAGCACTTGATGGTCTTACCGTTGACAATCAGCGTGTCCTCCCCAGCGCTGACATCAGCATCAAGGCGACCCAGCATAGAGTCATACTTCAGCAGGTGGGAGTTAGTCTTAGGATCAGACGTATCATTGATAGCTACCACCTCAAGCTGGCTGTTTTCGCGCGTCAACCAGCAGCGCAGAAAATTACGACCAATGCGGCCAAAACCATTAATTGCTACTCTAACCACTGCGTTTAACCCTCTGTTGTAGTCGACTAGGTATCTATTCTTAGACGACACCATAATATCGCAAAGCATGATCCACTTTATAGGGGCTACCCATTGATCTGAATCTATTTAGTCACCAACAATAGCCCGACGATTCTATGGCTGCATTTTTCCCGGGACGGCAGCCGTCCTCAGGGATCAAGCTGAATGAGCGGCATAAGCATTCCTACTCTGTTCATTTAGCTTTCATAGAAAATTGATATGCCGCTTATCCAGTCTATATATATAGCTAGATTTTTAGCCGCTGGCTGTAATGCAAGATATAGACCCAAAAGCAGAGATGGCAGCTCCGCTCGGGGGTAGGCTAAACCTAAGGCCAGCCAGTATCAGAGGCTTTACAGGTAGAAGCGATTGCCCGTCCTGTAGAGTCTGGCGCTGGCCCCCAGCCGTGCGCCAGGGCGGCTTGGGCAGGCTAATGCCGATGTTTAGGCCAATTCGGCAATTCTTGCTATGATTACGCCTGACACTTGGTGTGGTGTGGTGTTCTAAGGAGTGTAACGATGCCAATTTCCGTAGATTTTACCGGCAGGCCCTTTCATTTTATTGGGATAGGCGGCATTGGCATGTCGGCACTGGCCTACATTCTGACCAAGCGCAACCTGCCCGTATCCGGGTCTGACCTGCGCTTAACCCACATTACCCGTCGGCTGCAAGAGGCCGGGGCGCATATATTCTGGCAGCAAGAGGCCGCCAACCTGAGCTATTTTCTGCACGCCAACCAGCCTTTGCTGGCAACTGCTGCTGAGTGGGTCAGCCCATTACCAGGTCTGGCCTCCGAGCCCAGGCTGACTCCCTTTGCCTCAGAGGCGACAGACGCAACGCCTCAGGTGGTTTGCTCCACCGCGATCGACGCCCACAACCCAGAGTACCAGGCGGCCCTGGAGCTGGGCTGCCCCATTTTGCACCGTTCTGACCTGCTGGCAGCACTGATTCGGGAGTACAACAGCATCGCTGTAGCCGGTACCCACGGCAAAACCACTACCAGCAGCATGATTGGCCATCTCCTCCTAAACGCTAATCTGGACCCCACCATTGTGGTCGGCGGTGAAGTCTCAAGCTGGGGCGGCAATGCCCGCCTCGGCCAAGGTCCCTACCTGGTGGCGGAGGCCGATGAGTCCGACGGCACCCTGGCTAAGCTGTCTGCCAGTATCGGCGTTGTCACCAACATTGAGCTCGACCACACCGACCACTACCACGATCTAGAGCAGGTGGTCACCACCTTCCAAACCTTTCAGCGCCAGTGCGGGCTGCTGGTGGCCAGTGCCGACTGCGATGTAGTACGCACCAGCCTCAGCCCGGATATAACCTACAGTTTAGACCCCGCTACCAGCGCCACCTACTACGTCACCGATGTTCAATTTGGGGCCGATGGCACCTCTGCCCTGGTGTGGGAGCAGGGCCAGCCGATGGGGATGCTACACCTACGGGTGCTGGGGTGCCACAATCTCAGCAACGCGCTGGCCGCTGTTGCCGTGGGGCGTCATCTGGGCGTTGCCTTTGGCGATATTGCCGATAGCCTAGAGCAGTTCTGCGGCGCCCGCCGCCGCTTTGAGCACCGGGGCAGCTACAACGGTATTCAGTTTTTTGACGACTATGCCCACCACCCCAGCGAAATTCGGGCAACCTTAGCGGCGGCCCGGATCAAGGCCGATCAATCGCTGGCAGCGCTGGTCGACAGCCGCCACGGCCACGAGGGCCGCCGCGTAGTAGCGGTGTTTCAGCCCCATCGCTTCAGCCGTACAGCAGCGTTGCTCAACGACTTCACCGATGCCTTTAGCGATGCCGACCAGGTGATTATGGCCGACATTTACAGCGCTGGCGAAAGCAACACCTTTGGGGTTTCGGGTCGCCAATTGGCGGATGCGGTCGCCCGATCCCATCCCCGCGTTATCTACGGCCACACCCTAGACGACATTCAGGCCGCCCTGGCCCACAGTCTGCGCCCCGGCGACCTGGTGCTGTTTATGGGAGCAGGCAATTTGAACCAGATTATTCCCCAGGTGATGGCCTACTACGCCGAGGTAGAGGTGCCCTCCCTTCAGGAGGCCTGCTGAGCAGCGGCCCCCTGGTAATTTGGCTAGCATGGGGAACGACCGTTGAGCGCTGGGGCCATGAACCAAACCCTCGGGGTTGCACCCCACCTTGCCTGCCTGAAACCACAGGTATCGCTGCTGCCGTTGACCACTTTCCGCGTCGGGGGGGCGGCGGAGTGGCTGGCTATGCCGCGCCACCAGGGCGAGTTTGAGCAGGTCTTAGCCTGGGCGATCGCGGCGGGTATTCCCATTACTCCCCTGGGGGCCGGATCGAACCTGCTGATCAGCGATCGCGGCATTGCAGGGCTGGTGCTCTGCACCCGGCGCTGGCGCAGCACCCAATTTGACGATAGCGGGCGGGTCACCGCAGCGGCTGGGGAACCCCTGCCGACTCTGGCCTGGAAGGCCGCCAAACGCGGCTGTCGCGGCCTGGAGTGGGCCGTGGGCATTCCGGGCACCGTGGGGGGAGCTGTGGTGATGAATGCCGGTGCCCACGGCGGCTGCGCGGCCGACAGTCTCATCTCGGCCACCGTGCTCGACCCGGACCTTGGAGCCGAGCCCAGCCTAGGGCAGCTTACCCGCGCTGACCTAGACTTTCGCTACCGCACCTCAACCCTGCAAGGGGGGCGAAAAGTGGTGCTAGAGGCAACGTTCCAGCTGGAACCAGGCCACGACCCAGCGGTGGTGGTGGCCGATACCCTGGCCGGCCTCAACCAGCGCCGGGCGACCCAGCCCTACGACAGGCCCAACTGCGGCAGCGTCTTTCGCAACCCCTACCCCTATATGGCCGGGGTTCTCATTGAAAAAGCTGGGCTCAAGGGCTATCGCATCGGCAATGCCCAGGTGTCTGAGCGCCACGCTAACTTTATTGTCAACCTGGGCAGTGCCACCGCGACGGATATTCAACGCCTGATTCACCACGTGCAGAATCAGGTGGAGGAGCGCTGGGCCGTACGGCTACAGCCGGAGGTCAAGTTCATGGGTGAGTTCCCCAGTCTTTAGCCTGGGAGGCTTTAGTCGGGCTGGGCGAAACGACCGACGGCCATGGCATCGATGACCGGATCGGGCGCGCCTACTGCGCTCTGGGCAAACCGCTGAGCCACGGGCGGCAGGTACACAAAGGGGGCGCTAAACCCGGCCATAAGATGCAGCCCCTCAACCCCGGGGATACGGCCCACCAGGGGCAGCCCGTCGCGGCTAAAGCTGACCCGGCAGCGCCGCCAGGTGCCGGGCACCTCGGCCAGGGCCGGAATCTGGGAGGCGATGGCGGCGCGCAGGCGGCGATCGCTCTCTGCCCAATCTAGCTCTGCCTCCAGGTCCGTCAGGGTGTGGCTAATCTGGCCGAGGCACAGGTGTCCGTCCAAAAACTGAATGGCGCCGCTGTCGAGAATGGAGGGCGTGACCTCGTGGCCTGGTTCATCCCACTGGGCATCCGTAGCTGGCTGACTGGCCTTGGCCTCCAGGGCAAACCGCTGGGTCTGAGCCGGCATGATCAGGGCGCGCAGGGTGAGATCCAGCGGCGGTGTTTCAATCAGCTCGGCGTGGGTGTAGTAGAGCGGAACCGATAGCTTTGCCCGGTGCAGCAGCGCCCGGCTAAAGGCCCCGGCGGCCACTAGAACCTGCTTGGCGGGGTAAGCCTGCTCGGCGGTGAGAAGGCCCGTCACTCGATCCTTGATGCGGACCAGATCGATTGCAGAAGCAATCATTTGGGTGCCGCCCAACCGCTTAAAGGCATGGTTATAGGCGCCGACCAGGGCAGCGGGAGAAACATGCCCGTGGCGCACGGTAAATGCGCCTGCGATCGCATCCCGATTCAGCAGCGGCTCCAGCTCCTGGGCCACGGCGGCGGAGACAAACTGGGGCGGCGTCATGCACTGGGCATAGGGGGCCGCGGCCGCCATGGGATCGCCGTCAGCCGCCAGGGTCAGCAGCAGATCTAAGTCACGAAATTGAGTATCGCCGTCTAGCTCGTCGCCGAGCTGGCGATGCTTGGCAATGCCTTCGCGGCAGAGCTGCCGGGTCAGCTCAGTACTGCCCGACCAGTAGGGAATGCCGCCGTAGCTGTAGCGGGTGGCGCTGCCGGGTTCCAGAGCGGAATCGAGCAGCAGCACCGAGAGACCGCACCGGGCCAGCTCGTAGCTGACGGCAGCACCCACCAAACCATTGCCAACCACAATCCAGTCAAAGGTTTGCATGACTAGGCGTAGACCTGGCCGAGAATAGTGCGCAGGCGATCGTAGTCGTCCTTCAGAAATATGCTCAGGTTACGGCCTGCCTGCACCAGCCAGGGGCGATCGAGCTTGCGCAGCTGGTAGCCCTGGCGCAGCACCGCCGCCACCAGGCTATCGACCGGAGCACTGCCCATCGCCAGCAGCGTTCTCAAAAAATCGAGCTGCTCAGTAAACTCAATCACCGCTTCTGGGGTGCAGCGGTAGACGGCCTGATGCACCTGGGGCGGACGCGGCGGCAGGTGCTGAAACAGCGGCCCCAGGGGCTGACCCGCCAGGTCGGGAGCGCGAAACCCCACGATCGCTGCTTTAAATTCGGTTTTGAGCATGGCAAAAATTTGCGGCTGCTGCTGACGCAGATCTTCGAGCGACAGCCCCAGCGCCCTGGCTCGATGAACCGAGTCAATCGGGCTGGTGGTGGCATGGTAGACAATGCCATAGACCATATTGGCCGACTCTTCATCCACGGCGGTAACCCAGCTGCCAAAGGGAGGCATCGGCGAGAAAGCAAGCGCCTCTGGCTCCAGGCACTGGGCCAAAAACTCGGTGGTCGCCGTTTCAATCACCTCGGCAATGTGGTCGGGCTGCCGCGCCTGGGCCGCGCCCTGAGGCAGGGGTAAGCGCATAGCTAGCGCCGCTTGCCGGAAGAGCTAACCGGCTCCAGCTCAGACATATTAAAGGTGACGAGCTTATCCCAGTTGCCGCCCTCGAACAGGACGGCCACCTTGCCATCGGTGATGCGCTGCACCAGCCCCTGAAAACCGTAGTAGGTATCGTTGACGTTGATAACCGTAACTGGAGCCCCAGGAAAAATCATGGTAATCAATGCTTTTGATCTGCCCCTACAGTTTAAGGCAATGTGCTGAACTGGCCTATGGTTGCCAGTATTTTGGGAGCGAGTTTGACCTTTCGCGGCGTCTAACTGCCATCTGGGCTATTCCGGCCATTCCAGGTCGAGCTGATCGGCGATATCGACCTGCCGTCACACCATCGACACAGGGATGCCACGCTGCTGCAACACGGTCGTCATCTCACAGCCACGATCACCCCCTAGGGTGACACCCCAAGGGCATCGGTTTTCCGGTGCTCCGCTGCGAACCTCCCCAGGGTCGTTCGCGGCTGATGATATGCGAGGACAATCGCGATGAAACCATCAACCCTGCTCAAGAGTCTGCTGGCCTCCACCGTTTTGCTGGGCACCCCAGCGGCGGTGATGGCCCAAACCCAGGGCGCTCCTGCCCCCGATCAGCCTGCCCAGGCCGCGCCCGAGCCAACCCCTGAGCCCATGGAGGTATCTGAGGAGCAAATCGATAGTTTTGCCAATGCCTACCAGGCTATTCAAACCATTCAGCAAGCTGTGCAGGCCGACCTGGTCAACGCCGTGGAAGCTCAAGGGCTTACGGTAGACACCTACAATGCGATCGCGGCATCGCAGCAGACCCCCGAAACGGCCACCGATGTATCCCCGGAGCAGGCCGAACAGTTTGCCGCCGCCGCCGAACAGGTCGCCACCCTGCGCGCAGGCGCGCGCCAGGAAATGCAGGCGGCCATCGAGGCCCATTCTCTAACGGTCGATGAGTTTGAGCAAATTCTGGCCCAGGCTCAGCAGGACACCGATCTGCAACAGGCCATTGCCGAACGATTGGTCAAGTAGTTGCGATCGCCGCCTCTTCCTAAAAGCCCCTGCCCAGCGGGGGCTTTTCCATGCGCAGACGTGGGAGAATGAACAGCCTGTGCGTGTGGTATCGACGGTGTGACGGCGACAATGCCCTATTCTTCTGAGGCGATCGAGTCAGCAATGCAGGCGGGAGAGCTGACCTTAGCCCTGCCGGACCCTAGCGATGAAGCCATCTCTGACTACGAGTTTAATCAGCAGATGGAGGCCGCCTGGCAGGTGTGCGATCGCTTCGATCTGCAAACCGACATCTGGCGCGGCAGAATTTTGCGGACGGTGCGCGATCGCGAAAAGCGCGGCGGCGACGGGCGCGGCACCGGCTTTCTCAACTGGCTCAAGGACCGCGAAATTACCAAAAGCCACGCCTACAACCTGATCGAACTGGCCGAAAGCGCCGACCAGCTGCTCGACGCCGGTATGCTCACCCCCAAAGAGGTGAACCAGTTCAGCAAGCGCGCCTTTGTGGAAACCGCCAAAGCCGCCCCCGAAGTGCAGCAGCTGGTCAGCGACTCGGCCCGCAAGGGCGACCACATCACCCGCCGCGAAGTGCGCCAGGTAGCCAACGAATGGGCCGCCATGACCTCCGATTTAATTCCCGAAACCCTGCGGGAAAAAGCCGCCAACAACACCATCCCCACCCGCTACATCGCGCCCCTGGTCAAAGAGATGGAAAAGCTGCCCCCCACCCACCAGAGCACCCTCAAAACCGAAGTCGAACTCAATCCCGATCTCGATACCCTCAAGCAGGTCACCGCTGAAGCCCGCTACCTCTCCAAATACCTGGCCTCCGCCAACCAGGTGCAGCTGCTCGAAGCCAGCGGCGTCGACCTGGAGCTGGCCCTCGAAGAGGCCCTGCGGGTGGGCTGCCTCAACTCCGCCGCCGACATGGTGGCCCAGGCCGCCCAGATCGAGCAGACCGCCGTCAAGCTCTTCACCGCCTGGAAACGGCTGAACCAGCTAGCCGAACGGGTATTTGTGGACAGCGGCGAGAGCACTCCCAACCTGCGCGCCCTGCTTACCGCCCTCGGCCCCGTCACCAGCGAAACGGTGCAGGTGCGCCTGGGCGAAATCGACAGCGTCACCGCCCAAACTATCCGCTGGCGACTGATGGTCGAAGAAGATTAGTCTGAACCACTCAGGTTACGTGGGAGAGCGCCATTGCTTGGAGGATTTCGCTCTCCCTTTGCAAAGCTCAAAACCTTTGGCCAGGATGGCTTAGCGCAGTGTAGCCCCATCCTACGTTCAATCCAGCCGATCTCCTTACTTCAGTCTCAAAAAGTCCTCTGGAGCAATGCCTGCTTGCTTCAAAATTGCTCTGAGCGTACCTTCAGGCACATCACCTGGATGATTAGGAATAGTGGTGTAACGATTAGTTGTGGGGTTGTACCAAATTTCATGGCTACCCGCAGCTTGGCGATCGAGTTCAAAGCCCAGTTGTTTGAGACATTTAACAACTTGGCGATATTTAAACCCAGATAGACGGCCCATCAGATACCCAAAACCAGAGGGTAATCAAAGGTATCTTCAATGTTAGTAAGGCTCACCATTGTTTGGCGGGCTTGACGCTCTGATTGAGCCGCTAGGAGCTTTTGGGCCACGTCGCGAGCAATCTCGATCGTTTCGGCAACGGTACACCCCTGAACGACTAAGCCTGGAATATCATCAGAGGTAGCCAAGTAAACTCCTTCAGGCAGTTTTTCAATGTGGAGCTTAGCAATCTGTTCCATGGGGGTTCTTCTTGACTCCGAAGGTGGTTAGCTGAGCACAATCCGCCCATTGAGAAGATTATATTGAGAAGATCATGGCGTATCTCTGCTAATTGTAATATTTGCAGGCAGGAGAGCAGCCCCTTTAGCTTGCTCACGGTTGGACTAATTCCATCAGCATTACCTCCCACACCAGGCGGGGCTGGACGAAGCGGCGCAAGTAGCTCTTGGCGGCTTCGAGCTTGGGCAACCATCGAGGGCTCTCGGCGGGGTAGCTCTGCCAGTACCAGTTCAGCAGGTAGTCGAGCAGCCAGAGCTGCGATTCGGTGTCGAGGGTTTTAGCCACCTGGCGGGCCTGTTCTAGGGCTTGGCGCAGGCTGCCGGGGGGCTGGTGCAGGGCGGTGAGCAGGTCGGCGGGGATGGTTTGAAGCTGCTGGTAGGCAGCGATCGCACCCCCAGGGCTACCCTGAGCCATCGCCAAAATCTGCGGTTGTTCTAGCACCTCAGGGTGTCCCACTCGCTGAAGCACCGTCGCCATATCCGCTGCGTTGAGCCGCTGAAAGGGAATCGTCTGGCAGCGAGACACCAGCGTCGGCAGCAGCGACTGCGGGTCGGGGGCCAGCAAAATAATCGTCGCCTGTCCCGGTTCTTCCAGGGTTTTTAGCAGGCCGTTGGCCGCTCCCTCAGCCATTGTTTCCGCCGCTTCGATCACCACCACGGCGCGGGGCGCTTCCAGGGGCGGACGACCCAAAAACTGGGCAATCTGCCGCACCTGCTCCAGGCGAGTTTGGGGCGGGCTTTTGCGGCTAACCCCGACCTCGGCGGCCACCGAGGCCCCGATGAGCTTGCCCTGGTGCAGGTAGGTCGGCTCCACCCACAGCAGATCGGGGTGGTTGCGCTGGGCAATGCGCCGCCCCAGGGCCGCAGGCGGCTCCCCAGATTCGGGGGCAAACAAAATTTCGGCAAAATGGGCCGCCGCCCGTCGCCGCCCCACCCCGTGGGGGCCGGCAAACAGATAGGCGGGAGCCAGCCGCCGCTGCGCGATCGCCCGGCAGAGCAGAGCCACAGCGGTGTCCTGGCCCACTAGGCCGTCAAACTGGGAGCGTACCACTGCTGCAAATACCTGTCTACAACGGCATAGATTTCGGCGGCCACCGCCGCCACAGACTGGGCAGCGTCGATGGCCACAATTCGCTGGGGGTGCTGCCGGGCCAGCGCCTCAAAGCCCCCCTGCACCCGCTGGTGAAAGGCCAAATCGGCCTGCTCCATGCGATCGGCAGCGCCCCGCTGGTGGGTGCGGGCCAGACCTACGGAGGCATCCAGCTTCAGCCAGAGGGTGAGGTCAGGCACCAGTCCGCCGGTTGCCACCTGATTTAGCTGGTCGATCAGCCCCAGGTCGAGGCCGCGACCATAACCCTGATAGGCCACGGTGGAGTCGATAAAGCGATCGCACAGTACCCAGCAGCCCTCAGCCAAGGCGGGTTTAATCAACGCTTCCACGTGCTGGGCGCGATCGGCGGCATAGAGCAGCAGCTCGGCCCGGCTGGCCATGGCGGCCTCCCCCCGATAGCCCAGCAACAGCTCGCGCAGGCCCAAGCCTAGCTCGGTCCCCCCCGGCTCGCGCGTGGCCAGAACGTGGGGAATCAGGCCCCGCCGCTGAAGCTGTTGAAGACTACTATTTTGCAGCAGCATCCCCTGCAACAGCGTCAGCTGAGTGGATTTTCCACAGCCCTCCACCCCCTCAAAGACCAGCAGCTTCCCCGGCATCGCTCATCACTCCAGTGGTTGCCCCCTCAAGCTTACAGGCAAGCCCAGTCCCCTCACCCCCCAGGCGGCAAGCCCGACGCCCACAAAAACTATGCTATACATTAAGATACAAACCCAGGGTCGCCTTACCGTGGGTTGATAGGTCTGTTGGGGAACTAAACTGGAGTCACCACCGACCTGGCACTGAGCAGTAGCTGTTATGGTCTCAGCAAAGGACGCCTATGGCTCGTTATACCAACTCACTTCCCGTTCCCGAGGCCACCTCTCGGCTACGAGACTCTATTGTTAGCTCACTACAAGCCTTTGGGCTCAATATGGTCTACGAAAACGGCGACTACTTAGTTGCTAAAGAACAGCCCGGACAGGTGTCGCTATCTCAGCTCACCACGATTGAAGTTTTAATCAACCCCCCAACCGTAGCCGCCGGTTCTGGCTGCGTGGATCTCGTCGTTAAAAACGAAGAGCTGCCGCTGAAACGCAACAACCACTGCGAACAAGTTTTCAGCGCCGTCAACGAGGCCCTTGTGTCGCTAGTTTAACGTCTTAAACCATTCTCCTGGAAGCCTTTGGGCGCTCTCTTGGCTCCGACGGTTCGCAGATGGCAGATTACCTTGGGCAAAGCCTAGAGATCGGTATCGTCGTCTAGATCTTCTGAGTCCTCTTCGCCCTCTTCTACCATGTTTGGGCTAATGAGGGTGATATCGAACTCATCGGGGGGCAGGGTAGATTGGCTATCCCGCTTGAGTTGATAGTAGATAGCCCGAGCCTGGGGACCGAAGACGATTTCGTCTTCGTTTTTAAGGTCGTGGGCCTGGAGCTTGCGCCCGTTAATCAGCATGCCGTTGGCGCTGGGTTTGCCCTTCAGGTTGCCGTCCACAATGCGGTAGTAAAAGGTATCGTCGTCCTTAGGCAGCTGCACCAGGGTGGCATGGTGCCGCGACACGAACTGTGACGACAGCCGAATATCGCACTTTGGATCGCGGCCAATGGAATAAACGGATCCATCCAGGACGATTTCTCGACGGCCTTTGCTGTCTTCGACAATCAGGATGTTACTAAGTTTGGTATGGAGTGGCATGCTCTGACATTAGCAAAAACGAAACCCAGACTCGACTTGGCAGGGGAAACAAACCCAGTTGGCAGCACAGTATACCGCGTATCACCCTAGCTGCATTTGGCGAATCTTCTTCTGCCGCAATGATATTATTCCGGCTGGCCCGTGACCATTATGCCCCGTGATGACCGTTGTGCCCTGTAACCTCAACTTGCGCTTTTACGGGCCTATTGCCACCGCAAAGACAGAGCCCCAAGCTCAAACTAATGGTTGCCCTTTAGTCTACCCCTCGTTGCCATTGCCTGAATGGTAGCAGAATCCTCAATGGGTGGCCGATTGGTTCGCGGGTATTTATTCTTAGTCGTTGGAGTCCACCTCCAATTCTTCCCACGGGTTGGAGTTGACGTCTCGCAGGCGCTTGAGCATCCAGTCAAAGCGAATGCCGCCCATGGAGAGCATGTCGTTCATTTCGTCTAGCCCAGCATCGTTGAGGGTGGCCACCGGTCGCCAGTGTTCTCCCTGTAAATGCTTAACGGTGCTGCGCAGTCGGCTGGAGAGCAGAATGGCCAGCGCCCGATAAAAGCGAGAGGCGAACCAGATATCCTGCTGGAGCTTGTGGCGCAGCTGATGGCAGGAAATGGCCAACACAATGCTGGACTCTAGGGCAACTACTGTCGCAGACGGCGGTTGCCCATCGACAAACGACATTTCGCCCACCACCTCGCCGGTTGCCAGCTGGGCAATGGGCTGGGAGCTGAGGGCCGCCACCGAAACCTCCAAGGCACCATCTAAAATCAAATAAATGTGTTCACAGGGTTCACCCTCGTGAATCAGCACTTGCCCAGGCTGGAGTTCTTGCCGCTGCCCGGCCTCAATTAGCCAATCGACGTCATCGTCTTCTAAAACCCCAAGAATGAATACCACGCGCTTCATGTCTGCGGCCCTACTCCACAATGGCTCGCCCGTCCTGATCAAGGCTGGGGATAAAACTTAGCACGAGGCCACGGGGGCAGGGGGGCCAACCTGGAGCGCTGGAACACTGCCGCATAGCTACCTTATAAGATCATGCCAGTTTTCTAACATACCCTACGATGGGATGTACGGAACGTTGCCACCGCTGCGGTGTTCTGCAACAGTTCTAAACACAGATGAAACGATTGAAAGTTAAGGTCTGGGGCAACTCTGGTGGTGGCTTTTTCTTTATCTTTTGAAAACCCATGACTACCGTAAACCCAGTAACGGCTCTGGAAGCCCCAGCTGCCGATAGCGATATTGCTGTGCGGGCCTACTTTTTGGGCCAGAGTATCGATCTCAGGGCGATCGCCCAGGCTATGGAGATCTCGGCCCCGCTACCCACTCTGCTGATGATAGCCATCGGCGACCGGGGCCAGGGGGTGCTGTTTAGCTATGGGGCGGTGGTCTTGTTTGGCCTCTCGGAGGCGGCAGAACAGGGGTTTATTGCCACAGTCACGCCCCACATCAATGCCCCCTTTGATCGGCCCGAAACCGAGGCCGCCACCATCCGCCTGAGCGCCAACAGCAGCGGCAAAGTGCAGGATGGCCTGATCTTTCTCTCGTCGCTAGATGCGCTGCGGCTCCAGCTGGTGGCCGATGTAATGGCGAAAAGCGTGGTGCTGGCCCACTACGAAATTGGGGCCGCCGCCGTCTTTGACCGCATTGAGCCCTACGCCGCTGAGCTACAGCGGCGCAGGGTGCGGGTGCAGGGCGACCAGCTGCTGAAGCAGATTGGGCAGACCCTGACCATTCAGCACAAGATTGTGGGCCGGGTCGAAATTGTCGATAAACCCGAGCTTTTGTGGGAATACCCCGAGCTGGACCTGCTGTATCACCGTCTGGAGGACGAGTACGAGATTCGCGATCGCCACTCGGCCCTAGAGCGCAAGCTCGATCTGGTCAGCCGTACCGCTGAAACGGTGCTCGACCTCCAGCGGCAGCAAACCGGCCTGCGTCTAGAGTGGTATGTGGTACTGCTGATTGTGGTAGAAGTGCTGCTGTCGCTGTACGACCTGTTTGTTCGCCCCCGCTGAGGTATCGATGGGACAATCTATTGTTGTGAATCAGGCTGAGTTTGAGCAGCAGGTGCTGCAACCCTCGTTTGAGCAGCCGGTGCTGGTCGATTTTTTTGCTACCTGGTGTGGACCCTGCCAGCTGCTCAAGCCCATGCTTGAAAAGCTAGCCCAGGAGTATGACTTTACTCTGGCCAAGGTGGATATTGATGCCAACCCCGAGTTGGCCAAGGCCTTTGGGGTGGAAGGGGTGCCTGATGTGCGCATTGTCACCCAGGGGCAGGTGGAAGAGGGGTTTGTGGGGGTGCTGCCCGAGCCCCAGCTGCGCGAGCTGCTGGCCAAACTGGGCCTGAAATCGACCCTAGAGCAAGATCTAGCGGCGTTTGACGCAGCCCTGGCTGGGGGCAATCCGGCGGAGATTTTATCGGCGTTGACCACCCTGCTGACCCGCTACCCCAACAACAGCCAGATTTTGCTGAAGGCGGCTCAGGTCTACGTCATTCAGGGAAACGATGCCCTGGCGAACCAGTATTTGGAGCTGATTGACCCCAGCGATCGCGCCGCCGCCGACATGGCCGACGGGCTAAAAGGGCTCCTTGCCCTGCGCCAGTCCCTGACGGATCTGGGCGATACACCGCTAGACGAAGCCTTTGGGGCGGCGGGCCAGGATGCCCTAAAGGGAGACTTTGCTACCGCCCTGGAGGGATTTTTGGGGGTGGTGGAGCGCGATCGCGCCTACCGCAACGACGGCGCCCGTAAGGCCATGCTGGCGGTATTCAAGCTATTGGGCAGCGACGACCCACTCACCATCACCTACCGCAAACGGCTGATGCAGGCCCTCTACTGAGCAACTTTTACTTAGGAAAGGCCGACGGATTTCGAGTTGGGCAATTTTGGTTAAGGGCGCAACAGTTATTCTAGAGACAGTTCCCTAAGCTAACTCCCAAGCATTTTAGCCAACGCTACCTAAACGGTAAACCTATGGCATTTCTGACCCGCTGGCTTCAGTTTTTGCGGTTTCTTGAAGGACTGCTGGAGTTTCTGGATGTTGTCACTACACCTTTGGGCATGGTAGCCACCGCCGGTGTAGTGCTCTACAGTGTGCTGATGTTTTTGGGTGCCGATGCCTCAACCGCAGCTACTTTGGCCGGGTCTGTCACCCTGGGTCTGAGCTGTCTGCTCACCCGTCCCGATTTTTAGCCCATCCCCTCACCTTCCCCATCCCCCCACCGTCTCCACCCCATGCTCCCTGCCGCTGAGGCCGAAGCCAAAATTCTTGCCCTCGTTTCATCGCCTACCGAAGCTGAACAAGTCCCCCTAGGCGATGCCCTGGGGCGCATTCTGGCCCAGGCAATCTCCAGCCCGCTCGACTTTCCCCATTGGGACAATTCTGCGATGGATGGCTATGCCGTGCGCTACGCCGATGTGCAGGGGGCCAGGGCCGAAGCTCCGGTAGCGCTGGCGCTGACGGAAACCATTCCGGCGGGGCGATCGCCCACCCGACCCGTCGGCCCCGGCCAGGCCGCCCGCATTCTCACTGGCTCCATGCTGCCCGACGGTGCCGATACCATCGTTATTCAAGAGGTGACCCAGCGCGAGGGCAATCGCGTTTTGGTGCTGGAAGCGCCCACGCCCAAACAGTTTGTGCGCCACCAGGGCAGCTTTTGCCGGGCGGGCGATTCCCTGATGGGTTCAGGGCTTCGGATTGGCGGGCCAGAGCTGGCGGTACTGGCCTCGGCCCAGTGCGTCGAGGTGCCGGTGTTTCCGCAGCCTCGGGTGGCGATTCTGTCTACCGGCGATGAGCTGGTGACGCCCGAAACAGCCCTTCGGCCAGGGCAAATTGTCGATTCTAACCAGTACGCGCTGGCGGCTCTGGTGCGCCAGGCGGGGGCGATTCCAGTCCCGCTGGGAATTGTGGCCGACCAGCCCGAGGCGTTACGGGCGGCGATTCAGTCGGCCCTGGCCCGGGCGAATGTAATTGTGTCGTCGGGGGGCGTGTCGGTCGGCGACTACGACTATGTAGACAAGATTTTGGCGGAGCTGGGGGCGACGTTGCATATTCGCTCGGTAGCGGTCAAGCCCGGCAAGCCCCTGACCGTAGCGACCATTCCAGCACAGCGGGGAGTCGAACCGATCTACTTTGGTCTGCCAGGGAATCCGGTATCGGCGCTGGTGACGTTTTGGCGATTTGTGGTGCCTGCCCTACGCAAGCGATCGGGGCTGGATGGCGGATGGGCACCCACGTTTCTACCTGCCACGACTCGCCACGCGCTGAAAGCCGGGGGCCAGCGCGAAACCTACCTGTGGGGCAGGCTCAGCACAACGCCATCCGGCTACGAGTTTGAACTGGCCAGCGGCGGCCACAACTCAGGCAATTTGATCAATCTGGCGGGCACCAACGCCCTGGCGATCGTGCCTGTGGGCACGACGCTCATTGCTGCGGGCGAGCCTGTCCAGGTTATGTCTGTCGGCTAAAGGCCTTTGGCTACGAAAATATTCGAAAATTGTGCTCTCTCAAGGGCGCAGGGCCTGCATCCCTACCCTGAGCTATCCCTTCCTTTTCATCATTGCTGCTGCTCAGACCCTGCGATTGCGCACACATACTCCATTGCTGCCGAATTCAGCGGATCGGGATCAACGGGCATCCAGCCGCGGCTGCCGACGGGGCCATTGAACTCTACATCGCGAAAGCGGCGGCGATCGCAGTCGTACTCGGTGACATAGTCGGTGCGCTGGGGCGGCCCGGTGCGGCTGTCGATGTAGTAGCTGCCCACCCGAACACGACCCGGACTCAGCGCTTTCACAGAGTCGAGATCGACAAACTGCTGCTGCTCACCCTGGCTGGCGGCGGCGACCGGGTACCAGGTGGTGGCCAGGGCGCAGGCGGGAGAAATGGCCCAGACCAGAAGCCCCAACAGAACGGTGGACAGGGCAATCAGGCGCGATCGGCCAGCGGCCAGGCTACGCCGTCGCCAGCCTGCACTCAGCGCCCAGGGACTAAGCTTAAAACATTGCGGGAATTGGTTCACGATG
Organism: Nodosilinea nodulosa PCC 7104; assembly: GCF_000309385.1. GTDB lineage: Bacteria > Cyanobacteriota > Cyanobacteriia > Phormidesmidales > Phormidesmidaceae > Nodosilinea > Nodosilinea nodulosa. Next base: position 4,311,322 of record NZ_JH976537.1, on the reverse strand, counting down.
AGCGATCTAGACGTATGGTTGGCTCAGGTTGGGCGGTAATGGCGGAGTCTCTCCAAAAGGAGTTCGCCCTTGCCTAGGGCCGCTCCCACAGATCATGGGTCACCCCCGTGCGTCTGGTCAAGACAGCGGGAAGGCCAGAGCTATCAGGAGACCAGCCGTGAACGGTAGCATTCGCACCATTGCCAAAGTTATAGCCAGAGCTGGGCAGGAAGCCGCGCTGAAAGCACTGCTGATGGAAGTTGCCGAACTCGCCCGCGAAAACCCCGGCTGCCTGCAATACGAGCTGTTGCAGGGGCACTCCAATCCTGGCGAGTTTGTCACCATCGGCCAGTGGCAAGACGAGGCCGCCTTTCAGACTCACTACCGTTCGGGCTACATGGACGAGTTCATGCGCGAAATTCCTGAACTGGTCGATCATCCCCCAGACATCCAGTGGTACAACCTGGTGATGTGAAGCAATCGCCGTTGCCAAGGGATAGCGTTGCTCTGCCTCTGCCAGCGTTGTAATTGCCTCTGTAATAGCAGCTGACATCGTTTCTTTACCCCATTCTATGAGAGAGGCCCTGAACATACTCTGAGGCGATTATAGGGTCGGGAAAAACAAGGCCCGGTAGGCTCCAATAATTGCCTCGCCCCAGAACACCGTGATCAGGGCACCGATCGCCAAAAATGGCCCGAACGGCATGGGCTGACGGCGGCTGATCAGTTTCAGGGCGATCGCGCCGCCACCCACCACCGCCCCCACCACGCAGGCCAAAAAACCGCTCAGCAATACCCCCTGCCAGCCCAGCCAGGCCCCCAGCAGGGCCGCCAGTTTGGCATCGCCGCCGCCCATGGCCGTCTGCCCCAGGGCCGCCGAGGCAAACAGCGTAATTAAATCAAACAGCCAGATGCCCAAAACCGCGCCGAGAATGCCGCCCACCAGTCCCTGAATCGGACTGGGCCAGGGGTCTCCCTGCAACAGCGGCAGAGCGGCCTTAACCGCCAGCCCCAGCAGCAGCCCCGACCCGGTGAGCACGTTGGGCAGAGTCAGCGTATCGATGTCGATAAAGGTGAGGGCCACCAGCCAGCTCAGCAAAAGCCAGTAGCCCACCGTTGGCCAGCTCGGCCCAAACAGCCAAAACGTCGCCAAAAATAGCGCCCCGGTAAAGGCCTCAATCAGCGGATAGCGGGGCGAGATCGGGGTACGGCAGTAGCGGCAGCGCCCCTTGAGCCACAGCCAGCCCAGCACCGGCACGTTGTCGTGGGGTTTAAGCTGCGTGTGGCAGGTAGGGCAGCGCGAGGGGGGGTGCAGCAGCGACAGCCCCGCCGGAACCCGGTAGATCACCACGTTGAGAAAGCTGCCCACAGCAGAGCCGAAGAGGAAGACAAGGGCGGAGGTGATGAGGGCGTCCATGGGGGGGTGAGGGGTGGGGGGTGGAGGGGTGAGGGAGTGGATGAGTAGGTGGGTGGAGGGGGGGATAGGGTTAGGGTGCCCAGATGGGGGAGCGGGGTTGGGTGCGTTGGCGAAGCCTTCCTGAGCGAGAATCGCCTGGGACAATGCCTTTGAAAAATCGCTCCTACAATCAGGAGAACGTCATTCCCCACCATTTTATGTCTCCCGAAGCCATGCCTTTCTCCGCCGATACCCAGGCTGTCCACAGCGGCAGGGCCATTGACCCCAGCACTGGAGCGCTTACCCCACCGATTCATCTCTCGACCACCTTTGAGCGCGACGGCGACGGCAGCTATCCCAAGGGCTACGTCTATGGCCGCAGCGGCAACCCCAACCGCGACGCCCTCGAAACCGCCCTGACGGCCCTGGAGCAAGGCACAGAAACCGCCACCTTTGGCTCCGGGTCTGCCGCCACCTTTAGCCTGCTGCAAGCCCTCGGCCCCGAGGACCACGTGATTGCACCCCAGAGCGTTTACTTTGGCGTGCAGCAGATGCTGAGCAACATTTTTGCCCCCTGGGGGCTGAGCTACACCCTAGTGGATACCACCGATCTGGCGGCGATGGCCAAGGTGCTGCGCCCCAACACCCGCCTGGTGCTGATTGAAACGCCGTCGAACCCGCAGCTGGCGGTGACCGATATTCAAGCCGTGGCCGATCTGGCCCACCAGGCCAACGCCTACCTGGCCTGCGACAACACGATCGCATCTCCAATCCTGCAAACCCCGCTCGATCTGGGGGCCGATTTCGTCATCCACGCCACCACCAAGTATCTGGCGGGCCACGGCGATGTGATTGGCGGCGCGGTAGTCACCCGCGAGCTAAACCCGCTGTTTGAGCAGCTGAGAACGATTCAAACCATCGGCGGGGTGGTGCCCTCCCCCTTCGACTGCTGGCTCACCCTGCGCGGATTGCAAACCCTGCCCCTGCGGGTGCGCGCCCAGGCCCAGGCGGCCCAGGCGATCGCCACCTGGCTGGCCCAGCACCCCGCGATCGAGCGGGTGCTCTACCCCGGCCTGCCCGATCACCCCGGACATGCCATTGCCCAGCAGCAGATGATGGGCTATGGCGGTCTGCTCTCGTTTTTGGTCAAGGGCGACCAAGACACCGCCATGGGGGTCGCCGCCAAAACCCGCCTGATTGCCCGCGCCACCAGCTTTGGCAGCCCCCACAGCACCGTAGAGCACCGCGCCTCGATTGAAAAAGGAACCACAACCGCCCCCAACCTGCTGCGCCTCTCGATTGGCCTGGAGCAGGTGGACGATTTGATGGCCGACCTCGACCAGGCCCTCAAGGGTTAAATGCTGATCGGGTAGACACAGGCTCTAGGCCGAGGCCCGATGGCAGACGGCCTCGATGTTGTGGCCATCTGGCCCGATCACAAAGGCGCCGTAGTAGTTGGGGTGGTACTGCTCTCGAATGCCGGGGGCGCCGTTATCTTGGCCGCCTGCGGCGATCGCAGCGTCGTAAAACTGCCGCACCTGATCGCGATTTTCGGCGGCAAAGGCCAGGTGAATAGGGCCGGGGCTGCTGCCAAAGGAGCCAAACCAAAACTGACCTTTGCCATCTTTGCCGATCATCGCCCAGCCTTCGCCTTCGGCAATGACGCCAATACCCAGCGGCTGAAGGGCCTGTAGATAGAACGCTTTGCTAGCGTCAAAGTCGCTGACATAGAAGCCCACGTGGTCGAGAATCATGAACGCCTCTTGAGCCATAGCGAGACGATCATAGCCTGAGATCCAGGGGCGATCGCTGGCGGCATCCGGGCATCCCCCGCGATCGCCCCTTCGATCAAGCAGCCGCTTTACTGGGTCGCTAGCTTGGTCAATAGTGCTCGAAGGCCGAAATAGGCCGACTATTCCAGCTCACTTGGCTCCCTAGCTCCCCTGCTCCCTCGCGATTGACAGTCGTCGTCACACTTGTGCCGCAGTCTACTGGCTTGGTCGCTCAAAGCATTCTGCTCTAAAGCCTGGCTTTGGCTGAGGGTTGGGTCAAAATAGTGGCAGCAAAGCGATCGCAGCCTATCCCAAACGCCCTATTCCCCCTCTGGCAGACAACCCCAATGGCTGAAGAGTTGACGCTAATTGTCGAAATGGTGACGGTGCTGGGGGCCGCCACGGTGGGTGGGTATCTGGCCAGCCGCCTGAAGCAGCCGGTGCTGCTGGGGTATTTGCTGGGCGGCATGCTGATTGGCCCGGCAGGGTTGGGCTTCATCACCCTGGAAGGCGACATTGAGGTGCTGGCCAACATTGGCGTGGCGCTGCTGCTGTTTGCCCTGGGCATTGAGTTTTCGCTCAAAGACCTGCTGCGCATGCGCGCGATCGCCCTGGGCGGCGGTTCCCTACAGATGATCCTGACCATTGCGCTGGGGGGCAGCCTCGCCTACCTGACCGGCTGGGTCGAGACGATTCCGACGGCGGTGTTTTTGGGCGCGGTGCTGTCGCTGTCGTCCACGGCGGTGGTGCTCAAAAGCCTGATCGAACGCAACGAGATGCAGACCAACCACGGCCAGATCATGCTGGCCATTCTGGTGGTGCAAGACCTGGGGGTAGGCCTCATGCTGGCGATTTTGCCCGCCCTCACCGAACCCACCAACGTGATTGGGTTAGCCCTGGCGGCGGCGGTGCTCAAGGCCCTGCTGTTTTTGGGTTGCGCCATTTTGGCGGGCAAGTGGCTGGTGCCCCCAGTGGTGCGGCTGCTGGCCCGCAGCGGCTCCCAGGAGCTGTTTTTGCTGGGCATTTTGGTGCTGTGTCTGGGCATTGCCCTGCTCACCTCGGCGCTGGGCCTGGGCATTGAGATGGGCGCATTTGTGGCGGGGCTAATGATTTCCAACGTGGAGTATGCCGACCACGCCCTCGATCGCATGCTGCCCATGCGCGACGTGTTTGCAACGCTGTTTTTTGCCTCCATTGGCATTTTGATCGACCCGGCCTTTTTGCTGGCCAACGGCTGGATTTTGCTGGGGCTGGTGGCTGTGGCCATGGTGGGCAAGGCGGTGATTGCCACCGGAGTGGTGACGCTGTTTGGCTACTCGCTCAAAACGGCGCTGGCCGTGGGCCTGGGCATTAACCAGATTGGCGAGTTTTCCTTTGTGCTGGCGGGGGTGGCCCAGCAGGCGGGGCTGTTTTCGCCCCGCCTCTACGGGCTGACGGTGGGCACCACGGCGGCCACGCTGCTGCTGACGCCGTTTTTGCTGCGGGCGACGCCCCACCTGCTGGCGGCGCTGGAGCGCATGCCCTGGGTGAACCAGTTCTTGCAGCTGAGCCAGTCGCCCCGCCTGGTGGGGCCAGAGGAAGACCTGGTGGGCCACGTGGTGGTGGTGGGCTGCGGCCGGGTGGGGCACACCCTGATGCGGATGCTGTACTTTCAGGGCTACAAAATTCTGGTGATCGACAACAACGAGGCGGTGCTGCAATCCCTGCGCGATCGCAACATTCCCTACCTGTTTGGCGATGCCGCCAGCCCCCTGCTGCTGGAAAAAGCGCGGCTGCCCCAGGCCAAGGCCATGGCGATCGCCCTGCCCGACCCAATGGCCACCCGCCTGACGCTAAACCGGGCGCTGAGCCTGGCCCCAGAGCTGGATATCACCGTGCGCGCCCACAACGACGCCGAAATCGATACCCTCTACCAGCTCGGGGCCCAGGAGGTGGTGCAGCCCGAGTTTGAGGCCTCGCTGGAAATGGGGGCGCACCTGCTGCTGAACCTGGGCGACTCGACCTTTGAGGTGCAGCAGGTGGTGAACCGCTACCGCACCCGCCGCTACCGCGACATTTTGCCCGAGCGCTCTGAGTACTGGGGGGCGATCGATCTCGAAGCGGCGATCGAGGGGCTGCTGCGCCGCTGGTATGAGCTGCCGCCCGACTCACCGCTGGCGGGGGCCACCCTGGCCGAAACCGATATTCGCCGCCGGAGCGGCGCGACGGTGATGGCGATCGAGCGGCAAAAGCACCTGCACCGCCACCCCACCGGAGAGATGGCGATGGCAGGGGGCGATCGCCTGCTGGTAGTCGGCAGTCCCGAGGCTCACAGCGCCTTTGCCTCGCTGCTGAGTCAAGCACCGAAATAAATCGACGCCAGCCGCTCAGGGTTGAGACGCTGCCGCGGCGTTGGGGGCAGCGCTCCCCAGTTTTTTCGGCGCAGCTTAGGTTACCGACATAACCACCATCGGGGGCAAAATCAGTCATCATGAAGAAACGTATATAGTGTCTTTGTACCGTTGACCTATGGGCGACTTCGATATCCAGGCTCCCTTCGAACCCACGGGCGACCAACCCAAGGCGATCGCAGGCCTAACCCAATTTCTGCAAGACAACACCAAGTACCAAACCCTGCTGGGGGCCACGGGCACGGGCAAAACCCACACTATCGCCCGCGTGATCGACAACATTGGCAAGCCCACCCTGGTGCTGGCCCACAACAAAACCCTGGCGGCGCAGCTGTGCAACGAGCTGCGCGAGTTTTTCCCCGACAACGCGGTGGAATATTTCATTAGCTACTACGACTACTACCAGCCCGAGGCCTACATTCCCACCACCGACACCTACATCGCCAAAACCGCCTCGATCAACGACGAGATCGACATGCTGCGGCACTCGGCCACCCGCTCCCTGTTCGAGCGCAAGGATGTAATTGTGGTCGCCTCGATCAGCTGCATCTACGGTCTGGGCATTCCGTCGGAGTACCTGAAGGCCTCGATTCCGCTGAAGGTGGGCATGGAGGTGAACCAGCGCCAGGTGCTGCGAGATTTGGCCTCGATTCAGTACGCGCGCAATGACCTGGATCTGGGCCGGGGCAAGTTTCGGGTCAAGGGCGACGTGCTGGAGATCGGCCCCGCCTACGAAGATCGGATCATTCGCATTGAGTTTTTTGGCGACGAAATCGACGCCGTGCGCTACGTAGACCCGATCACCGGGGCCACGCTGCAAAGCATGGATGGGGTGAGCATTTACCCGGCCAAGCACTTTGTCACCCCCGACGATCGCATCGAAGAGGCCTGTCAGGCGATTAAAGACGAACTGCAAGAGCGTTTAGCCGAGCTAGAGAAAGAGGGCAAACTGCTGGAGGCCCAAAGGCTGGAGCAGCGCACCCGCTACGACCTGGAGATGATCCGCGAGGTGGGCTACTGCAACGGCGTGGAAAACTACGCCCGCCATCTGGCCGGACGCCAGGCCGGGTCGCCGCCGGAGTGCCTGCTAGATTACTTTCCCAAAGACTGGCTGCTAGTCATCGACGAGTCCCACGTCACCATTCCGCAGATTCACGCCATGTACAACGGCGATCGCAGCCGTAAGATGGTGCTGATCGACCACGGCTTTCGCCTGCCCAGCGCCGCCGACAACCGCCCGCTGAAGGCCGAAGAATTTTGGGAAAAGGTGAACCAGTGCATCTTTGTCTCGGCCACCCCCGGCAGCTGGGAGATGGAGATCTCCGGCAGCAAGGTGGTCGAGCAGATCATTCGCCCCACCGGGGTGCTCGACCCCGAAATCTTTGTGCGCCCCACCGAAGGGCAAATCGACGACCTGCTGGGGGAAGTGCGAGAGCGAGCCGCCAAGCAGGAGCGGGTGCTGATTACCACCCTGACCAAGCGCATGGCCGAAGATTTGACCGAGTACTTTGAGGAGCACGGCGTACGGGTGCGCTACCTGCACTCCGAGATTCACTCCATTGAGCGGATTGAGATTATTCAGGATTTGCGCGAAGGGCTGTACGACGTGCTGGTGGGGGTCAACCTGCTGCGGGAGGGGCTAGACCTGCCGGAGGTTTCTTTGGTGGCGATTTTGGATGCCGATAAGGAAGGATTCTTGCGGGCAGAACGCTCGCTAATTCAAACCATTGGCCGCGCCGCCCGCCATATTCGCGGCCAGGCCATTCTCTACGGCGACAATTTGACCGACAGCATGGCCAAGGCGATCAGCGAAACCGAGCGCCGCCGCGCCATCCAAACCGCCTACAACGAGGCCCACGGCATTACGCCGACCTCCATCATTCGCCGCAACAGCAACTCGATTTTGTCGTTCCTAGAGGTCTCGCGCCGCCTCAATGCCCACGAGCTAGAGGAGGTCTACGAGCACAAAGAAGAGCTGCCCCTGGAGGAAATTCCCGAGCTGATTGGCCAGTTTGAAAAGCAGATGAAAGAGGCCGCCAAAAACCTCGACTTTGAGGAGGCGGCTAAATTTCGCGATCGCATCAAATCTCTGCGCGACCAGCTTTTGGGCAAGCGATCGTAGGGCATTATCCTTGGGCGATCGCCCAAGGCACCGATCTGGTTACCTGACAGAACCCTTAAACCCCTTATGCCGCCGTAGGTTGGTGTTGAGCGAAGCGAAACCCAACAGCTCCAGCGCAAACGGACTGATGACGAGATACGCCTGATTGACAGACTAAATCCATAACGCCGAGTCAACCCTGCGCCGATCGCACCCCCGGAGCCTGCGCGGCTCGCTGCACCGCGCTCAGCCCCACCTCCGCCAGCAGCGCCAGCAGCGCCACGGGCACCGCCCCCACCAGCAAAATTGCCGGGTCGTAGGCGGCAAAGCCCAGCACGATAAAGGCTCCCAGCCCGCCTGCGCCCACAAAGGCAGCCAGGGTAGCGCTGGCGATCACCTCCACCGTGGCGGTTTTGATGCCCGCAATGATCACCGGCAGCGCCAGGGGAATTTCGACGGTTTTGAGAATGTCAACCGGGGGCATGCCCATGCCCGTGGCCGCCTCGCGAATGGCGGGGCTGATGTTGCGAAAGGCCACGTCGGTGCTGATGAGAATCGGCGGCATCACCAGCAGCGTGAGGGCCAGCACCGCCGACCAGAAGCTCAGCCCCAGCACCGGAACGGCCAAAAACAGCACCGCCAGGCTGGGGATGACCCGCAGCGCGTTGAAGCTGTTGAGCATGACGGTGGAGATCAGGCGCGATCGCGCGCTCCACAGCCCCAGGGGCAACCCCACCACCAGCCCGATCGCCAGGGGCACCGCCACCAGCAGCAGGTGCTGTTGTAGGGCGGTGAGGAGGCGATCGCTGTTGTCGATCGCGTACTGATAGGCGGCTTGGAAGGTGGGCAGCATCGGGTAGATCTGGCAGAAACGAACTGGCCCTGGCAACAAGGGGCCAAACCCATAGTCGCATAGTTGCCGTGGGGCGATCGCGAACCCTTGGTTACGCTCGGCGTTTCCTTTGTCTTTCTGGTCAATACTGTCCTGAAACGCAGTCGAGGGGGATGGCCCGCTAGCCATCCCCCTCGACTGTATTTATGCGGCTGAATTGGTTTATGCGGCTGCGTCGCTGGCTTTGCTGCGGCGCTTGCCCAGGGCTTTGAAGCGTTCGCCCAGCTGGTCGGCCACGCTTTTGAGGCCGGGGGAGTGGCGGGCGGCGGTTTTGGCGTAGTCGTAGACGAGCAGGCTGCTCGCCATCGATTCGCTGCCGACGGCGAGCAGGGTGTCGTCGACGGTTTCGGTGAGCTGCTCTAGCAGACCCAGTACTTCGCTGAGGGCGACGGTGAGGTGGTAGTCGCGGTTAAACTCGGCGATGTCGAAGGTGCTGGGGACGATGTCGGGGTTGTTTTGGGTGGCGGTGACGCTGTTGCGGACAAAGGCGAGGCTTTTGTCGCCCATTTTGAAGCGCTTGCGGCGTTCGTCGGGGGTGAGGGTGATGAGGAAGGGGAGGTGGTCTTGAATGAGGGCGATCGCGCCTTTGATCTCGCCCATGGCCTGGTCTGAAACGGTGGCGCTGATGTTTTCGTAGGGCATACCCTGATGACTCCTTTTTATAGATGCGGGTAGTGGGTGCCTGAGCGGGCAGAACGTTTGAATGGCTGCTCGGTCATAGGGCTAAATATTCCCGGCGGGCGATCGGAGATATCACATGACATGGATGACTATTAGACACCTTCCTCTGGAGTTGAACTCATCGTATCGATGTAGGTAACGAACGCTTTCGCCCAAACGCTTTCTTCTAAGAAGTGTTTCAACACTTCCACAAGGGTTGCTTTGCTAGCCTGAAAGTGCCGTTCTGGGTTCAGGAGCTGTTGTCGTAAGGTAGTCAGCTTGGACCCTCCGCTTGGCTGAATTTCGGTAAACTCTGCATCGATAATGGTTAAGGCTTGAGATTCCGTAGCGACTGATGGATTTTGAGCTTGTAGGTCATTGAGGACAGCTTTCAGGTCTGAAATTGCTGTCTGAAGTTCAGGGCTGGTGGTGTAGTTGTATTGAAAGCCAACTTGGTCGCCCTGAATGGTGACATCTCCGGTATTGAGGTTGCCGACATTACCAATGTTAAAGGTGGGTTGGTTTTTGGGTGATTCAGCCATTTGAGGTTTTGCGATTAAGACCAGGGCATCCATTGCATTCAAGCGTACTTGAACTTGGGTGTCAGTTGATACGGCCTGACACAACGCTGGAATCGCCTCCGGAAGGCCCAACCGACCTAGAGATTTTGCAGCCCTTGCCCTAATTCGGTAATTGTCAGATTCCAGCAAAAGCTGGCAGAGAATGTTGACGATTTCTGCTTGCTGGTCTGGAGTAATGGACACTCGCAAGCCCTCAAGCTACGGAATAGTCTTGAGCAGCGGTGCCCAAAGCTTCTACAGCTGTTTCTCGAACGGTAGCATCTGGGTCTTGTAAGAGACGGACTAACAGAGGGATGGTATCTTTTTGTCCCAGTTTGCTGAGGGCGATCGCAGCATTCTGCCGCAGATGAGGATTTGGGTCGGTAATCAGTTTGACCAGGGTGTCTGTGGCCAGTTGTGAGCCAATGGCACCAATCGCTTCGACGGCATGAGCTTCGACGGTTGGGTCTGAGTCTGTAAGTAAATTGAGCAATGCTGGAATGGCGCTTTCGGCACCGATTGCTCCTAGAACACTGGCTGCTGTGCCCCGAACGGCGGGGGCTTCGTCTTCAAGGGCTTTGAGCAAGCCTGGAATTGTAGCCCTTGTGCCAATATGCCCCAATGCTGCTGCTGCTGTTTGGCGGGTAGCTGCAGTGCCTGTCTCAAGCACTTCAAGCAATTTGGGTATTGCTGATTCGTCGCCGAGCTGCCCTAATGCCTGGATGATGTTGCACTGGACCGTTTGGTTAGGGTCTGGCAAAGCATCTAGCAGCAGTGGTGTTACTGCTGCCTCGCCCAGTTTGCCTAGAGATTCTGCAGCTTTGGCCCGCACCTCTGGGTTGGGGTCACTGGTGAGAGCATGGGTAATGGTGTCTAAGACCATCTGGCGGTAATCAGTTGGCTGTTCCATAAATTCGCTTTAGCAAAAGAGACATTAATAGATGCAATCTTGAAGAGAATCAAGATTGGCTTGGGCAAGGGGGTGATTTAGATGGAGCGCTTGAGTAAAGCTATGAATCGCTTCGTCGTAGCGCTTAAGTTGAGACAGGGCAGTGCCCTTGCCTATCCATGCTTCATCAAGTCGGTGATTAAGCGTAAGGGCAGTATCAAAGGCGTTGAGAGAGTATACAGGATTGTGAAGCTGAAGAAGAATGGAGCCTTGATTACTGTAAATAACATCATTCATTGCTTCCTTATTTTTAGAATCAAGTTCAAGGGCTCTATCACAATATTTCAGAGCATCTTGATGTCGGCCCAAATAGTAAGCAGGAAAGCTAATATTTGCCCAAGCTAAAGTAAGCTTAGGGTCAATCTTCAATGCCGCATCAAAAAATTCTAAAGCATCTTGACAGTTTATCTGATCAATTTTACTAGAAGCAGGAAACTGGAGAATAGAAAATCCCAAAGGAATACGAATGAGTAGAGGCTTTCCAAGCACAGCTTTCAAGCCATATGAATATCGCGACAATGTCAAAAACCCTAGATTGTTTAAATCGTGTTTGTCTTCTGGACAAATTTGGACTAACTCCTTAAAGCAATTGAGAGCAGCTTGATGATTACCAAGAGAATAAAGAGCGATTCCCTTACCTCTTATACCTGCAAAAAAATCAGGCCTTATAGTTAAAGCATCATCAAAACATTTTATTGCTTCCTCGTGTTGACCTAACTCATTATGTGCTGCACCTAAGAGCCCGAGGCAATCATATAAATCAGGCTTGATTTCTAAAGCTTTGTTGCAACTCCTCAACACTTCATTGTACTCACCTAGCACTAAGTGCAAACTGCCTTTTTTGGCCCATAAATAGTGCAATTCGGGCTTGATTTCTAAGGCGCGATCATAGCTTTCAATTGCTTCCTTTTGAAATTCTAGATTTTTAAGCGCATCACCTCGCCCACGCCAAGCTGCATAATACTCAGGCTGAATTTTTATCGCTTGATCATAGCTGCCAATCGCTTCTTTAAAACGTTCTAACTCTAGGAATGCGTCTCCCCGCGTTGTCCATGCATAACAATTATCGAACTGCAGCTCAGAAGCACTTTTAAATAAACCATAATCAATTTTTTCGATTGCATCAACGTACTTTTTAAGCTTAAATAGCAGAGCACCTTGAATGATCCAAAAACTACCAAACTGCGGTTGCAGCTCTAGAAATCTTTCGAAATCATGAGATGCCAACTCGTATTTTTTTAGATTGAGATATGCAACGCCTCGTGCTGCCCATGCAAAATGGAAGTCTGGCTTTAGTTCTAGAATATTTTCATAACATTCTATTGCTTCTTCGAACCTTTCCGAATCGTGAAGTAACTTCCCTTTGTTATGCCATGCCTTATAATTATTAGAACTTTCAAATAGAGCTCTTTCATAACAGTCTAATGCTCTAACGATATCCCCACCGCTTTCGAATAGCCGCCCTTGTTCCCGCAATAAATCAGACCTTTTTTCACAGTCGATAATTTTGTTTTGAAGAATTTTATCTTTAATATCTAAGACCCGCTCCACTCGCTCTTCGGGCGTCAGAGAAATATACTCATCATAATCTTTATTCATTAATTTATTTAAAGATTTTTGCTCATCCTCGAAGGTGTCTTCGAGTTTAAAGAAGCCTGAACGCCAATCAAAGAAATCTGGTGCCCGTTGCACAAAATAATCGATTACGAAGCTTGGCACTAAAAAAACAAGCGAAATAGGTAAGTGCTCCTCAAAAGCTTCTCTTTGCCTGTTTAAATGGCTTAATAGAGGTGGCAAACCTTTCCAGCTATAGTTATAGATTTCTTCAGAGGTCCACCCAGCTAAGCGCTGAGTATCCTCGTACCTGTACATGGCTTGCTCTACACCCGTTATGCAAGCTATCTCAAATGATTGATTATCATAAGATTGTATCAATTCATCATACAGTGTCTCACTATCCCTATTAAGTTCAAACTTCACTAAGCGCTTCCGAGATAGATTTTCTTGTATTTCTCCAATAATACGTTGGCTTTGGGCTGGATTACACTGAACAAAGAACAGGCCGAAATTCTTCTTACGCCTTAATGCACGTAATAAATCATTCAGCGCTTCTACATTCTTAGGACTCCATTCACCTACATCATCGAATGTTAAGGATTCCGGTTTCATTAACTGATTAACTTCAGCTGCTGCTGACCTATCTGTCATCTAACTCCCTCCAAAGTACTGGATGGGCATCGTACCAGGTTTGCTTAGCACCCTCTTTGTCAAAATAGCGATACTCCAACACACAACGGCTGAAAAGTAGGCTGCGTTGCACTTCGTCGTTGTCAATTTCCTTTGTGTCTCTTACCTCCTTTAAAACTGCCCATTGGTTTTCTTCTACTGCACGGCGATACACATCCCGCAAAGCGTCAGCAGCCCGTCGTACAGCTCTCTCGCGAATAGGTAATGTATCAGTTTTATTGATGGCTTCCTGCATTAGCTGCACTAGATCCCGCGCATACCCTCCGCTGACCAAGCAAAGCTCATTAAGTACTACTTCTGACTCGAATACTTTTGGTACAAGCGCATCTTGCAAGCGCTCTGGTACACGCAGCTGAATAATGGTTATCAGAATCTCCAGCCCAGGTTGATAAGTGTCTCCATTTTCTTGGCGCACCATAATGGACGGCAACACTTGCGGGATGCCATAGTTATCTTTTAACTCTGTTGCCCAGCGAGAATAAATCATTGAAATAGGCACTGTATAAATGATGTGACAATCCAGTGCTTTTAGCTGTTCGTGGCGGTCTAAGAAAATCTCTTCATGGTTGCTGCGCCCGTTGTCTCTGAAAATTGGCACAATGCGATCTAAGTTATCTGCAATTACGAGCAGCTTAGTTTTTTCGGGCAAATGGCTTTTACCATCCACAATAAAAGCATTCAGCGCCTGAATCAGTGTTTCCGTATGTGGCTCTAGCTGCTCTCTAATTTTCTGACGCTGGCCAGGCTCTGCCCGTACAGCTGCCGTTATTTTTGCAAATTCCTTTAAACCTACCTCTAGATTAACGTCGTCTACGTTAATCTCTGTAAGCATGATTGCGTTTAAATCTTGCAGTCGAGCCTTTAACCAGTTGAGGATAGGTGCCGGATTTGCCTGCTTTAACCCTCTCAATAAATGGCGTGTACAAGCTAGGAGGATGTCTGTGTACTGAGCATCCTGGACGCTAAGATCGGCTTCGTCAGCAGCAAAGTAAACTACCACATGACCACGATCTTCCAAATCTTTCTTCAATCGCAGCAGTTCGGTTGTTTTTCCTGAGCCTCGATAGCCCGAGTACAGCTGGTAGGTTAAATCGTTAGATCGCCTTACCGTACGCCCCAAGTCTTCCAATACGTCTTCATCCCCCCGTACTGCTCGACAATCTACATACGCTGGATCCCCTGGCTGCAACGGTGTTGGGGTAAAAGCGTTGTACATCTCATCGAGTAACTCTTCCATGTCCTGGGGGTTAGTCATGGGTGATGGCTGCACAGGGTTAACGGCTGGTATGTACCAATTATGCAGCAGAGATCTTTTCTCAGTAAGCCTTGGCAAGAATTCCTATAGTTGCACAGTCCCTTGACTGGGTTAGTTCTGGCTTCTACTCCCGCAACTTGACGGCTAATCCCACCAATAGGACACGACGATCGCATCCCGGTCTTCGTCAGGCTGCTTGCCCCACAGTGCATCCTTCAGCCGCAGCAACAGGTAGTTCCTAAACTTCCAGTCGTCTTCCTCCAGAGAGCCATCGAAGGCTGAGACCTCATCGGCTCTCCACTTTTTGCCCAACTCCATCAGTTGAGCCACGGTGGTGTCGCAGTTCTCGGTCAAAATGTAGAGCGTATCGGCTGGGTATTGCACAAAGTGGATGATGCTCTCTTCCGGCATGGGGCGATAGTTGGCCATCGCCAGCAGCGTATCTACGACACCGTTGAAGCTCAATCAATTCTTGTCCGGCGCAAAAACGGGTTTGGTGAACACAAAGCTTTCCCATAGGTCGGGATGGTTCGCTAGGTCGGTAATCACCTCTGGTCCATCGAACAGGTTGAACCGCCGCTGCCAGACCAGGGCAGCGAAGAACTCTTGAGGCCTATAGGTCTCTGCAAGGTGTTGCACTCGTTGGGCATCGAGCATGGCGGCTACCTCAAGCCTGGGGAGATATGCGTTGAGCGTGTTGTAGCTCTTCGATCGCCGTCTTAACCTGTTGCTGACGGGTCCGCAGATCTCGGTAAAAGGTGACGCCCTTCTCAATCTGCTCATCCCTGGGTTCATCTGCTGTCCCGAAGGCCAGGCATCCGAAAAATGAAACGAACCCTCTTCGGTCTGCTTCAGCTTCCTCATATTTGCGAATGCGGTCGTCTACACTCTGGGTCACATAGTCCAGAATGTCCTGGTCTGTCTTGTCAGCCCAGGAAAAATCGACGCCTGGATACTGCCGAATCACTTCCCAAATATGAACAGGAATCGGCACCATGACACGGTTGTAGGAGGCTTCAAACTGTACCTGCTCCAGTTCCAGGTAAACATAGCTGTCGTCAAGGGCTTCATGATAAAAGTGAAACGTTGGCCCATAGGCAATGGTGGATTTGGTAGACATAATTGGGGTTTAGGTAAGTGAAAACAGGATAGACAAAGATTCAAGTCTTTGCCCATCCTGCTTGAGTTTTTAACGATTGAGGAGAATCAACCCAACTGGCGATGGCCCTAAGAGTCCGGTCTTTGACGATCGCGCAGCAGCAAGCTAAACACCTCCCCCTGCTCCGGGGTAATCAATATCCCCGACTCCGGTATCGTAAACTGGCGGCTCCACTCTAGCCGCTCGACGTATTGCAGCAGATGCAGATGGTTGATCGCCCCCTGCACCCCTTCCGGCGAGCCAATCACCAGATGGCGCAATCGCTCGCGCCCCGGTTGGGCCTCAGGGTTCGCAAGCAGCAGCGGCGGACGGGTCGCCGCACCACCACGGGCCGACGACGCCAAAAATGGCAAACACAACATAATCGGGTTCCTTCCGAATGTAACGACGGGTAAGAAACCCAAAAACTTGGCCGCCCCAGACTGGTGCAGTTCAGGGCGGCCTGGGCAATAATAGCCCTAGCCTCCGAGACAGCTTGCTCTGTCGAAGGGGTTAGCTGCTGGTTGGTGTTGGCGCACCTTCCAGCGGCGCTTGACCAAATTTTTGGGAAGATAAGCTGCACGCATACAGCCATAGCTCAGTAAGATATCTCATTCGGTCCACACAGACAAGTTAAATTTGTTACAACTTGAGCATCAGACTCAAGGGCGGCAAATTGCGCTCGGGCAGAGATACTCGCAACGATCCCCCCTTGATCCCCCCTAAAAATGGGAGCAAAGGTAACTGGTGTATCCCACTTTTAGAGTTTGTCATTTTGACGGCTAGCTGGTCTGTCATTCCCGTGTAGACGGGAATCCACGTCGGACGACTTACTCTCGCATAGATTCCCACTTTCGTGGGAATGACGTAGGCACTTGCAAAAGTTAGGATGCACCCAAGGCAACCCCACCTTAATCTCTAGCTCAGCAACAAAAAACTTTCCCCTTTTCAAGGGGGTAACGAATGGCACTAAGACCACGAGCAACCGGGGGATTCCCTCATCAGGCTGAGCAGTTTCCGAACCTAGCTGAGTAGTCTCCGAGCTTAGACGAGTAATCTCTGAACCTAGCTGAGTAGTCTTTAAAGTTAGCCGAGTAGTCTCCGAACCTAGACGAGTAGTCTCTGAGCCTAGTCGAGTAGTCTCTGAGCCTAGTCGAGTAGTCTCCGAACCTAGTCGAGTAGTCTCCGAACCTAGTCGAGTAGTCTCCGAACCTAGTCGAGTAGTCTCCGAACCTAGTCGAGTAGTCTCCGAACCTACTCAACCTGGATTCGGTTTAAGCTTCGCCCTTTGGGAAACAGACTCGCCAGCCCCTCCTGGGAGGGGCTGGGGGTGGGTTGGTCTCAACCGTTGAACAGCTCGTCGGTAGACTATAGCTGCTTTGGAGTCATCGTTTTGACCCACCCCGCCCTCCGGGCACCCCTCCCAGGAGGGGAAGATGTTATCCCGAACTGAACCTACTCGACCAAGTGCCTCACCCCCGGATACTAAGCGTTAAGCCGCTGCTCGGTATCGCCGTCAAACCAGTGGATGAGTTCTGGCGGCAGGGCCAGCCGCAAATTCTCCTTACTCCAGGTGGCATCGGCGGGCAGCAGCGCCCGCAGAGTCAGGCTGGGGTCGCCCTGCACCCGCAGGCTGACCAGGTCGCTCATGCCCAAGTTTTCCACCAAAAATACGTCACCGCTGACGGTGCAGGCATCGCCCTCGCGGGGCAGCCGCAGATGCTCTGGCCGAATGCCAAGAATCACCGATTTCGCCGTCGAACCGCTGGGTAGGGGCACCCGAAAATCGCCCAGGGCCACATCATTGCCGACCCGGCTAAGGGGAATCAGGTTCATCTGAGGGCTGCCGATAAAGCTGGCCACAAAGCGGTTGGCCGGGGTTTTGTAGATCTCGTTGGGGTGGCCCAGCTGCTGCAGGTGGCCGTTGCTGAGCACCGCCACCTTAGTCGAGAGGGTCATGGCCTCGGTCTGGTCGTGGGTGACGTAGACAATGGGCGATTTTTGGTCGGCAAAAATTTGCTTCAGATCGGCCCGCACCTGCTCGCGCAGCAGGGCATCCAGGTTGCTGAGCGGTTCGTCAAGCAAAAACACGTCGGGGTTGCGCACCAGGGCGCGGGCCAGGGCTACCCGCTGGCGCTGCCCGCCCGAAAGCTTGGCCGGTTTGCGATCTAGCAGGGGGTCGAGACCCAGCACTCCAGAGGCCTCCTGCACCCGCTTTTGAATGTCGCCCGCGGGCAGGTTGCGCATTTTGAGCCCCGAGGCAATGTTGTCGCGCACCGTCATGTGGGGATACAGGGCATAGCTCTGAAACACCATGGCAATGTTGCGATCGCCCGGCGGCAGCGGACTAACATCGCGATCGCCAATGATCACCCGCCCTTCCGTGGGCTGATCCAGCCCCGCAATCAGCCGCAAAATCGTCGATTTACCGCAGCCCGATGGCCCCACCAGGGTCAAGAACTCGTTGTCTTCCACCGCCAGGCTGAGCTTTTTCACCGGCACAATGTCGCGGCTGTAGGCTTTGGTTAGGTTTTGTAGTTCGAGTTTAGACATGGTCTTGGGGGAGTAGGGAGGTGGGGGAGTGGGAGCGTGGGGGCGTGGGGGTGTGGGGGCGTGGGGGCGTGGGGGCGTGGGGTGGGGGGCGTGGGGTGGGGGGGATAAATCGATTGCGCGATTACGCCATCACCCTTTCACCGACCCCGAGGTCAGGCCCTGCACGATCCGCCGCTGGAAGAACAGCACCAGCAGCACCAGGGGCAGGGTGCCGACGACAGTCGCCGCCGCCAGGGGGCCGTAGGGCACCTCAAACAGGGTGGTGCCGCCGAGCTGGGCGGCGGCGACGGGGATGGTTTTCATCTCTTCGCGGGTCATGAAGGTGAGGGCAAACAGGTACTCATTCCAGGCGAAAATAAAGGCCAGAATGCCGGTGGTGACCAGGGCGGGCAGGGTCATGGGCAGCACGATGCGCCAGAGCATCTGGACTGTGTTGTAGCCATCGACTCGGGCCGAGTCTTCGAGATCCTTGGGCAGCTGCTGGAAGAAACTGCGCATCACCAAAATCGTCAGCGGCAGGTTGATGGCCGTGTAGGGAATAATCAGCGCCAGGTAGTTGTTGGCCAGCCCGAAGGCGCGCACCACTTCCAGCAGGCCCAAAAACAGCAAAATGTAGGGAAACAGCGTGACCACCAGCACGATCGCCAAGATCACCTGCTCTCCCGGAATGCGCAGGCGGGCCAGGGCGTAGGCTGCGGGCGACCCCAACGCCAGGCACAGCACCGTGGAAACGATGGACACCAGAGCGCTGTTGAACATATAGATGTAAAACCGGTTGCGCCGGAACAGGTCCAGGTAGTGGTCAGCGGTGAGCTGGTCAAGGCCGGGGAAATACACCACCGCATCGGCGGTGATGGCGTCGTTGGTTTTAACCGAGGTCAGCACCTGCCACAGCACCGGGGCAAGGCTAAAGATCACCGTGAATGCGATCGCAGCCCACAGCAGCACCCGCATCCAGGGGATGCCGCGATCGCTGGTTTGGGGCGGGGCCGTAGTTTGGGGAGCGGTGGTCATGGGGGATGGTGAGGGAATTTGGGATTAGGAGATTGGTGTGCCAAAATCCAAAATTATTCGGTTTTGGCGCGCAGGCGAGAGAGATAGAGCCAGGTTATCCCTACCACCGCAATTAGCACTAAAAACGTCACCGTGACCAGGGCGGCGCCGTAGCCAAAGTCCAGGTAACGCATCACGGCGGCATAGATATAGATCGACACCATTTCCGTGGCACCGCCGGGGCCGCCGCCGGTCATCACCTGAATCAGGTCGAAAATGCCAAAGGCCTGGGCAAAGCGAAACAGCATGGCAATTACAATCTGCGGCGCAATCAGCGGCAGCGTAATTTGTCGAAAGCTTTGCCAGGGGCTGGCCCCATCGATGGCGTGGGCCTCGTAGAGATCCTGGGAAATTGACTGCAATCCGGCCAGTAGCAAAATCGCCACAAAGGAGGTTGTCTTCCACACGTCGGCCCCAATCACCGCCACCATAGCCCAGTCGGGGGTGCCCAGCCAGTTCACCGGGTTGCTAATGATTTGCAGCCGCAGCAGCAGATCGTTCCAGACGCCAAATTCGGTGTTAAAAATCCAGCGCCAGGCCAGGGCAATCAGGGCGGTGGGCAAGGCCCAGGGCAAAATGGCGATCGTTCGCACCCAGCCCCGGCCCCGAAAGGCCTGATCGAGGGACAGCGCGATAATCAGCCCCAGCAGCAGCTCAAATATCAGCGTAAAAACGGTGAACACAGCCGTATTTCGCATGCTTTGCCAAAAGCGGCCATCCTGCGCCATGCGCCCGTAGTTGTCCAGGCCGCTAAACACGGGCTCCAGGCTGGTGCTGAGGTTTTCGGTAAAAAAGCTCAGCCAAAAGGCCCGCAAAATCGGGAAGGCATAGACCAGCAGCAGCAGCAGCAGCGCCGGAGTCACCAGCAGCCAGCCGGTACGCTGTTGTCGTTCTCGAATGTAGTCCCTGGTCATGGTGGGTGGTGGTGTGGGGGCGTGGGGGCGTGGGTGCGTTGAGTGGGAGGGAGAAAACTTGGGTGTTGTTTGGGGCATTTTGCTCAAAAATCCAAAATCCCCAATCTAAAATCCAAAATGCTCTAGCTCTCTACGCCCAGTACGCGGCGGCTTTCGCCAGCGGCGGCCTGCATGGCGGCTTCGGGGGTCATTTGGTCGGTAATGGCGGCGCTCAGGTAGCGCTGCAAAATATCTGACACCTGGGCGTACTGCCCCACGGGAGGGCGGGGAACGGCGGTGTCTGCCACTTCCAAGAGCTGTTTGTAGTGGGGAAACTTGGCCAGCACCTCGGGGTCGGTGAACAGGGCGCGACGGCTGGGCACGTAGGCAAATTCGGTGACGAAATCCTTCATGGGGCCGGGGCTGGTGAAAAACTCCACCACGCGCCAGGCTTCCTCGGGATGGGCGGTGTTGGCCGAAATGCCGAACCCCCAGCCCCCCAGGCAGGCGGCGGGCTGCTCTCCCTCGGCATGCACCATGGGTTTGAGGGCGATGTTGCCGGCCACGGGGGAGTCGTCACCGTTGGCCTCGGCCCAGGCGTAGGGCCAGTTGCGCAAGAAGGCCGCATTGCCGTTCTCAAACTGGCGCAGGGAGTCTTCCTCAACGTAGTTGGTCACTCCGGGAGGGGAGATACCCTGGGCGATCGCGCCTTTCATAAACTCGGTGGCCTGGATGGCGGCGGGCTGGTCCAGGCCCACTTCCAGGGTGTCTGGGTCAATCCAAAAGCCGCCGTAGCCCGCCACAATTTCAACAAAGTTGGTGACGAGCCCTTCGTACTGCAAACCCTGCCAGACAAACCCCCAGTCCACATCGGTCTGATCCTGAATGGCCTCCGAGGCGCTAATCAGCTCGCTGAAGGTTTGGGGCGGGGCTATGCCGACTTGATCGAGCAGGTCGGTGCGGTAGTAGAGCATACCCATGTCGGAGCGAAAGGGCATGCGGTAGAAGCCATCTTTGTACTGGCCAGCGGCCACATCGGCCTCTAGAAAGTCAGCCAGATCGGCTTCGCTGACGCGATCGGACAGGTCTTGCAGCCATCCGGCAGCGGCAAACTTGGGAATCCACACCACATCTGAAAACAGAATGTCGTAGGGGGAGTCGCCCAGCAAAAATGAGGTGGTGTAGAGGTTTTCAACGGCATCGGCAGCGTTGGGGCCGCGCACCATTTCAATGCGGATGTCGGGGTTTTCGGCCATGAACTGCTCGGCTAACCCCTGCATCTGGTCCGCTTCTACGGCCCGCAGCAGAAAAGAGATGGTGACGGGCTGCTGAGCGCGAACATAGCTACCAAACAGGAGCGTTGCCGTCGTTATCAGCAGCGCCAAACTTACCCAGATTAGCCGCCTCCAGCGCAGGGGCAAAAATCTCGAAAGTAGCCTAAAACGCAAGGATCTATCACGCAAAACAAAGCCTGGAAATCTAACGCTCCCAGGCTCGCCGCACAACCCATGCATCTGTGCGAATCATGCAATCTATGCAAAATCTGAGTCTGACGACCCAGCACCGGCCAACCCAGGCCTTCCCATAAAACTGGAAAGCCTGGGCGCTGACCTCTACCTTAGGGATGACTTTGGGGAATCACTTTGGGAGATAAACCCTGGAGAACAGCTCTGGGAAATGACGCTGGCCCCTGTACTCGAAGGTTGAAATATGCCAACTATTCCAGCTCGCTTGGCTCCCTGGCTCCCCTGCCCCCTCGCGATTGACAACAGTCGCCACACTGCCGCAGTCTACTAGCCCTGAGCCGAGCTAGTTCTTGGGCTGCGCTGGAGTTGGGGAGGGCTGAAGCGGCGAGGTCGGCTGGTCGGGGAACAGCGGCGATTGGGGAGCAAAGGGATCGCTGCCGGGCTGATCAAAGCCGGGGGGCAGCCCCTGTCCATCGGGCGCGTTCTGGGAACCGGGCGCGTTCTGGGAGCCGGGCGTATTTTGAGGAAACCCATTGGGTAAAGCGTTGGGATCTGCCGCTGCGCCGGGGGCAGTCTGCCCTGGGCTCAGATTGGTGTCGCTGGGCAGGGTGGCCAACGCCACGCGATCGCCCCCCACCGATCGCAGCAAATCTAGCACCGCCACCACATCTTCGTAGCGGGCATCGCGGGCAGCATAGAGCACCATCAGCCCGCCGGGGTTGACCTGGTTAAACTGCACCAGCACATCGTGAAGCAGATCTAGCGTAACGGGCTGCTGGTCGAGATAGGCCTGGCCCAACCCATCGACGCTGACGTAGAGGCGATCGGCCCCCTGACTGACCTGTCCAGGCAGCGGCTGCCCGGTTTGGGCCTTGGGCAAATCTAAGGAAATGGCCTGCTGACGGGTTAGCCCCACCGCCGCCAAAATGAAAAAGGTCAGAATACAGAAGATGACGTCGATCAGGGGGATAATTTCCAGGCGGACGTCCTGGGAGGGAATATCGAGCAGGTCTACTTTCATGGCGAGGGTACCTCCACTGAGGTTGAAGCATCGGGAGTAGACGAATTGGGCTCGGCGGCGGCCATGGAGGACCCAGGCACCACCGGGGCTACGGGTTCAGCCATCGGCGAAATGCCGTGGCGCTGGGCCCAGCTCTGGCGGTAGAGCAGCTCTAGCTCGCTGCCCGCCTGACGAAACATTTTGGCCTGGCCAAAGATAAACCCCTGAAACAGCCGATAAAAGGCCAGGGCGGTAATGGCAATAATCAGACCAGCGGCGGTGCTAATCAGCGCTTCGCTAATGCCCAGCGAGGTACCCGCCGTGGCGTCGCCGCTGCCCAGGTCGCTGAGCTGAATCGACCCCAGGGAGTTGATCAGGCCCAGCACTGTACCCAGCAGGCCCAGCAGCGGGGCCAGGGCAATCACAGCTTCTAGAATTTTTTCGCCCCGCCCCATGGTGGTGAGTTCTTCGTTGGCGGCGGTTTCTAGGGCCAGACGAAACACCTCCGGGTCGGGCGATTGCAGCTTTAGGGGGGCCGATAGGAAACGCCCCATGGGCAGCAGGCTAGAGCGCTGGGCAATTTCGGCGGCGGCGGGCCATTCCCGGCGGGCGGCCTCCAGCACTCGGCCCGAGACCTCGCGCTCGCGGGTCAAAATGCGCGACCAAAACCAGATGCGCTCCAGAATGGTGCCTACGGCCAAAATCGACAGTAAGAGCAGCGGCCCCATGGCAATACCGCCACGGGCAAATAGCTCAGGTATATTCACGAGAATCCTCCTATCACCACCGGGCCGATTGTCGCAGCCGACAGCCCGGTCTCTCTCCGGCAAAGCATAACAATTGTAGTGACTTTAGGACCGCTTCAACAGGTTCAGGCCAATTCTCTTGGCTGGGGCTGCGCCAGGGTATCTAGAACCAGATCGGCCGTGCGCTGGCAGGCCCCAGGTGGCCCTAGCTCCTGGCGCATTTTGGCGTAGCCCGCCCGCATGCGCTGGCGGGCGGCTTCGTCTTGCAGCAGCGTGCTGGCGGCGGCGGCGATCGCCGCTGGGGTCGCCTCCCACTGCAAAAACTCAGGCACCACGGGCTGGTTGACCACCAGGTTGACCGGCGACACGTAGGGCACGTCAAATTTGAGCAGGTGGTGGGCAATCCGGGCGCTGAGCGGGTTGATGCGGTAGGCCACCACCTGGGGCACATCCATCAGGGCAATCTCAAGGTTGGCGGTGCCCGACTTGGTAATGGCCACATCGGCGGCGGCGATCGCGGCCTGGCCCTGGTCGCTCACCACCCGCCCAGACAGCCCGTACTGGGCCAGCCCCTGCTCAAAGCTGGCCCGCAGCGACGGACTCGACACCGGCAGCAAAAACCTCACCCCTGGGTGCCGGGCCTGGAGAATCTGCGCCGCCTGGAGCAGCAGCGGCAGCAGGTACTTGACCTCCTGGCGGCGGGAGGCGGGCAGCAGCGTCACCACCGGGGCGTCGGGGGGCAGGCCTAGCTGCTGCCGGGCGGCGGCCTGGTCGGCGGGGGCGGGGTAGCGATCGACCAAGGGATGGCCTACCCAGGTGACATCGGCCCCAAAGCGCTGATAGTATTCGGCCTCGGCTTTAAAGATAGAGGCCATGCGATCGCTCTGGGCCACCAGCTGCTCAGTGTCCGCCGTGGAGAAGGCCCACACCCACTGCTGGGGCGCGATATAGTACACCACCGGCACCTGGGGATAGGCCCGCTTGAGGTATTTGCCCAGGGCCAGGTTAGGCACCATGTTGTCAATCATGATCACCAGGTCGGGGGGGCTGTGGGCCAGGGTCTGCTTGGCGCGGCGCTGTAGCCTCAGGGTGGGCAGCATGTAGGGCAGGGCCTCAAAAATGCCCACGGAGCCCACGGTCGTGGTTTCGCCCACCAGGGTGGCTCCGGCCTCGGCCATGCGCGGCCCGCCTAGGGCGGTAATGTCGAGGGCAATGCCGCGATCGCAGGCGCGATCGCGCAGCGCCTCAATCAGCAGCGCCCCCTGCAAATCGCCCGACACATCGCCCGTGCTGATAAAAATCCGCCGCCCGCTGGGATGCTCCACCCTTACTCCGCTCCCAGACTAATCGTCATCGCTGTGCCTGCTAATGCGCCGTCCGGGGGTCAGACCACGGCGATCGGGCTGGAGGGCCGCCCGCAAAAACTGGCTGAAGTGACTCACCAGGGCATTGCCGTCGCTGTGGGCCAGCTTTTCGACCGCATCGCGCAGCGACTCCCCCGAGCGATAGACCAGGCGGTAGGCCTGCTTTAGCTCCCGGTAGGTCTGCGGATCGGCGGTGAGGCCCGCCCGCTGTAGGCCCACCTGGTTGAGGCCCCGCACCTGGGCCGGGTTGCCGTTGATCAGGGTAAAGGGCGGCACGTCGCGATCGATCCGGCTGAGCCCGCCAATCATCGCCAGACGGCCAATGTGCACAAACTGGTGCACCCCCACCAGCCCGCTAATGCGCGCCCCCGACTCCACATGCACATGTCCCGCCAGGGCCACCGAGTTGGCAATAATCACGTGGTCTTCTACCACGCAGTTGTGGGCCACATGGGAGTAGGCCATCAGCAAATTGTGGCTGCCCAGCAGAGTAGCTGCCCCAGCATCGGTGGCGCGGTTAATGGTGACGTACTCGCGGATGAGGTTGCTGTCGCCAATCACAACCTGGCTCATCGAGCCATCGTACTTCAGGTCCTGGGACTCTAGGCCAATACAGGCGCCGGGAAAAATGCGGTTCTGCGCCCCAATCGTGGTGTCGCCATCGATCACGACATGGGCGCCAATTTCGGTGCCGGGGCCGATGGTCACCTGCTCGCCGATCACCGCGTAGGCACCTATCTTAACCGTGGGGTGTAGCTGGGCACCGGCATGCACCACTGCCGTGGGATGAATCAGGGTAGTCAACGGCCTGCCTCCAGAACCCAGGGATTGCAACATAGACACATTATTTACCTATTTCCCCTGGGAATCGGCTGCAAACTCTATTACCGAAAACATGAGCTCGCCCTCGCAGGCCAGCTGCCCGTCGACCTCAGCCCGGCCATACATTTTGCCGAACCGCTGTCGTTTCATCGCCAACAGATCCACGGTCATCACCAGCTGATCGCCCGGCACCACAGGCCTCCGAAACCGCACCTTGTCGATACCGGCAAACACGCACAGCCCTTCCACGCCCGGAATCTGAGTCAGCACAATCCCCCCGACCTGGGCCATGGCTTCGACAATCAGCACCCCCGGCATAATTGGGCGACCCGGAAAATGGCCCTGGAAATGCGGCTCATTGAGGCTCACATTTTTGATGCCAACGGCGCGCTTACCCGGAACGTAGTCGACAATGCGATCGACCAGGGCAAAAGGGTAGCGGTGGGGCAGCAGAGCGTAAATTTCTTCGGCACTGTAGCAGGTCTTAACGGGAGCCGCCGAGGTGTTCTCGGCGGGGGCGGTTTCAATCGGATCTAGGGCAGTGGTCACAGGGCTCGATGCAGTTACGTCAATCACAGTGGGTGGGTTAGAACATTAGGTGGGCGCAATAGGCGATTTGCCTAGACTGATTTTGCCACTAGAGGGTACCCTCACCATAGACCAGGGTCGGCACCAGGGCTGCCGCCAGCTCGCCGTGGAGGCGATGGCTAGCTTTGTAGGCCACAATGTGGGCCATGGGCAAACCGCCCAGCAGGCTTAAATCACCGATTAGATCCAGCATTTTATGGCGGGCGGGCTCATTGTCAAACCGCAGCGGCGGGTTGAGCCAGCCCTCATCTCCACAGACCAGGGCATTGTCTAAGCTACCCCCTTGAATCAGGCCGCTGGCCCGCAGCTGATCAATCTGGTGGGCCAGACCAAAGGTGCGGGCGGGGGCCACCGCTACGGCAAAGCCCTCGGCATCGAAGGGGTTGGTCCGGCAGTTCCAGCTAAACCACTGGTTGCCAATTGCAGATACGTCAAAGTCAATGCCGTAGGTCAACCGAGGTGCAGGGGCTGGAAAGGCCGCTACAAAGGCATCCCCGTGGTATACCGTGACGGGCTGGCTGAGGCGAGCTACGGGGCGGGGTTCTGACTGCACTGCTCGCCCGGCCTGGCAAATGGCCTCGACCCAGCCCAGCGCCGATCCGTCGAGCAGCGGCACCTCTGGGCCAGTAATCTCAATGCGAATGTTGTCAATGCCAAGCCCCACCAAAGCCGCCAGCAGGTGCTCGACGGTGCGCACCGCCGCATCCCCCTGGCGCAGTTCGGTGGAGAGCATTGTGGGGGTTACCACCGCCAGGGCTACAGGCACCGTGGGGTGGCCCGGTAGGTCAGTGCGCACAAAGTATCGGCCCTGGCCCGGCTTGGCCGGACGGAGCGTGACAGTGGTGCTCACGCCAGAGTGCAGCCCCACACCCTGGCGCTCTACGGCCCCGGCAAGGGTGGTTTGGACCGGTGTTTCTTCCCACAGCTGAGGCAATCCCGCCGTCCCTTGGAGGCTGTGGGCCGTGCTGGTCTGAGCCATTAGAAACGCTCTCCAAAACCGAAGTGAATACGCCCCTGACCGTCACTGCTCAAGCCGTAGTCAATCCGCAGGGGGCCCAGTGGGGTAGACACCCGCACGCCCAGCCCGTAGCCAACGCCGCTGCCGGGTTTGCCTCGGGAAGGCCCCGGTGCCCCTGGCACAGCATTGCCGCTGCCCAGGTCGGTACCCATATCCAAAAACAGCGCCCCACCCAGGAAGGAAAACAGCGGAAATCGGTACTCGGCGGTGAACTGGGCGTAGCTGCGTCCGCTGCCGACCTCCCCTTCGTCGTAGCCGCGAATGGAGTTGGTGCCCCCCAGGGAGAAGGCTTCGTAGGGGGGCACATCGCCGACAATCGTGCCGACTTGGGCATTGAAAGCCAGAGTCTGAGGGCCGTCGGAGAAATGCAGCAGGCTGAGGGGAATGTAGTAGCTGTAGCTGCCCCGCAGCCGGTTCATAAAGATGCTGCCCCGTCCCAGGGGCACCGACTGCTCGGTGTTGAGGCGCAGAATACTGCCGCTGGTGGGGTTAAAGGCGTCGTTGCGGCGATCGAGGGTAGCGGTAATGGGGAAGGTCCAGAGATCATCCACCCCGCCGCTGCTGGCGGTGAGCGGATTACCAGCCGCATCGGTAGAGTTGACCCGCCCGCCGCCATCCCGGGCCGACACGTTTTGAATCAACGTACCCACGGACACTACCCAACCGTTGTTGAGCGGGCGGCTAAAGGTAATGCCGGTGCCCAGGCGGCGAATACGCACCCGATCGCCGTTGGAGAGGTTGATGGGGTTGGGGCCACCGTCAAAGTTGAGGTTGTTGGCCGAACGGGCAAAGAGATTGGCGGTATAGGAGGTGCGGAAGGGATCGCCCGCAATCCAGGGGTCGGTGAACGATATGTCGAAGAGAATGTCTCGGGTGCTGAGCTGCGCCTCGGCGCTTAACTTCTGGTTGTTGCCGCCAAAGTTGTCCTGGCGGTAGCTGACCGTACCAAACAGGTCGCCGGTAAAGTTGAAGCCCAAGCCCGCCGCAACCGAGCCAGTGTTGCGCTCAGTTACGTTGACAATCAATTTCACTTTGCGGGGGTCATCTTCGGCGGGCTCTAACCCCGGCACCACATCGTCAAAAATTCCCAGCCCAAACACTCGCTGAAAGTCCTGCTCAATGCGAGCCTGCTGAAACACCTCACCGGGCTCGGTTTCAAACTCGCGGGTGATGATAAAAGGCCGAGTGTGCCCCCGGACCGGGTTGCCGTCATCGTCAACGGTCTGGCCGAGGTCATTGGTGTAGCGCACCTCGATGCTTTCAATGACCCCTTCAGCCACCTCCAGCGTGACCACCCCATCGGGAGATACCTGGGGCGCTGCTACCACCTGCGCCAGCACGTAGCCCTGATCCTGATACCACTGGTTCAGCTGTAGGATGCCGTCTTGAAAATCAATCAGGTTGATGATTTTGCCTTTTTGATCGGCGAAGATATTGTCGACTACGGTTTGAGGCAGAACATCATTGCCCTGCACCTGGACATCGGTCAGCACCGGGTTGGGCTGCACCACAAACGTCACCCGCACCCCCAGATCAGTGTCCTCAGGGCGGGCATCAACATCGGCAAAATAGCCCGTGGCAAAAATGCTGTTGATGTCTTGCTGCAGCTGAGTGCGGGTGGTCGTGCGCCCGGCCTGGGTATCGATAGAGCTGTAGACCAGGTTTTCGAGAGTGGGGTCGAGGTCGCCATTGCTGGCCTCGACCCGAACTTCGGCCACCAGCACCCGGGGTTCTTCCGGCGCTGGAGTCTCGGTGCTTTCCCCAGCCGAACCGTCTGGGGCCGCATCTGAGGGGGCTGCCTCACCGGGGGTCTCAGGGCTGGCCTGCTCCTGCTGGTTGGGGTTAGCCTGCTGCTGGCGGCGCTGTACCGCCCCGTCAAGAATGCGCTGGGCCTCTTCGGGGGTGATTTCGCGCTGGGTGCTGGGGGTCTGACTGAGCTGAATGCTCTGGGCGGGCTGGGCCGCTGGGCTAAGGGCTGGCCAGAGGGCGGTTGACGACGCAGGCTTTGCCTCTAGAGATGGGATCGTTCCCTCTGGAGATGCCGTCCCTACCTCTAACGATGCTGTCCCTGCTGCCGGGGATGCCGCCGTTGTCTCTGGAGTGGTTGGTGTCTCTTCTTCGGTAGAGACAACGGATCGGTAGCCGTCGATCGCGCCCTGGAGGTTTTCAGTCACAGCGCTGGAGTCTGGCTCGGGCTGGATTTCCCCAAAGTCGAGGGTGGTAGATCCAGCGGCGGGACTCGTCACTGTCTCACTGACGCCGGTCTCACTGGCGCCAGTGGGATTAGATAAATCGGATGAATCTGACGCGACTAGCGATGCGGCGTTGAGGTTGTAATCGGAACTGCCTGCCTGCACTGAACCGGAATCAGAGGAAGGCTTTACCGGCGTCACTGGGTTGGCCTGGGCAGGGGCTGCCACTAGCCCAATCAGCCCGGAGGTGGCCAAAACCGCTAAAAATTTAGGAGATACCCGCATCTAAAACATACCTGCTAAACACGTCCACACACCAATGAAAGGCCCATCTCCCGGGCTTAAAGCCAGGGAAAATAGCCCTGGGGCGGGCCGATGCCCCCGCAATCGGACAAATTCTACCGCATTGATGGCGCTAATTCTTGGGCGATTGTGCCAGCACGCGCTCTAGCACACGCTGGTAGGCCGCTTCGACCTGGCCCAGATCTTGCCGAAAGCGATCTTTATCCATCACCCGCTGAGCTTCGTCGTCGGTGGACTGATCCCACAGGCGGCAGGTGTCGGGGCTGATCTCATCGCCCAGGAGAATCTGGTGCTGGGCGTCGAGGCCAAACTCCAGCTTGAAATCGACCAGGGTAATACCGCAGTCCATAAAGAAGTCCGTCAGCAGCTGGTTGATGTTGAGGGCAAGACGGCGCAGGGTGCCGATCTGTTCCTCGCTGGCCAGACCCATGGCGCGGATGCGATCGCCCGTCAGCAGCGGGTCGCCCAGGTCGTCGTTTTTGTAGTAGAACTCCACCAGCGATGGCTCCAGGCGCTGGCCCAGGGGCAGCCCCGTCTGCTTGCAAAGACTGCCCGCCGTCAGGTTGCGCACCACCACTTCGAGGGGGATGATCTGGAGGGCTTTGACCAGCATGGTGCGATCGCCCGTGGTCTCAAGCCAGTGGGTGGCCACGCCCGCCGCCCCAAGCCGCTGAAACAAATGGGTCGAAATGGCGCAGTTGATCTGCCCCTTGCCGACAATTTGGCCGCGCTTTTGGGCGTTAAAGGCGGTGGCATCGTCTTTAAAGTAGGTGAGCAGCACCGCCGGGTCGTCGGTGGCGTAGATGATTTTGGCCTTGCCTTCGTAGAGTTTTTCGCCGGAAGGGGTTTCGCTGGAGGGGTCAGCAGCCATAGTTCTGGGGCGGTAGCGTGGACATCCCATACTAGCGCCCCCAGCTACGTTGTGGATGGGGGCATTGGGGATGGTCGCTTTGCGCCCCAGAGCACCCAATGGTTCCCCGTCGCGCTGTACCCTAATTAAGTAACCGTAACCATCGCGCAACGCCCCATGGCCACCATCAACGACAACTATCTCAAGCTCAAAGCGGGCTACCTGTTCCCTGAAATTGGCCGCCGGGTCGCGGCTTTTGCCGAGGCCAACCCCGACGCGCCGATTATCAAGCTGGGCATTGGCGATGTGACCGAGCCGCTGCCCGAGGCCTGCCGCACCGCCATGGTGAGAGCGGTGGAGGACATGGGCGATCGCGATAGTTTCAAAGGCTACGGTCCCGAGCAGGGCTACCTGTGGCTGCGCGAAAAAGTGGCCCAGCACGACTTTCAAAGCCGGGGCTGCGACATCGACGCCAGCGAGATCTTCATCTCCGACGGCTCCAAGTGCGACTGCGGCAACATTCTCGATATCTTCGGCAGCAACAACTCCATCGCCGTCACCGACCCGGTCTACCCCGTCTACGTTGACACCAACGTAATGGCAGGCCACACCGGCCCCGCTAACGAAAACGGCGAGTACGGCGGCCTCACCTACCTGCCGATCAGCGCCGAGAACGCCTTTACCGCCAGCATTCCCAGC
Organism: Nodosilinea nodulosa PCC 7104; assembly: GCF_000309385.1. Lineage (GTDB taxonomy): Bacteria > Cyanobacteriota > Cyanobacteriia > Phormidesmidales > Phormidesmidaceae > Nodosilinea > Nodosilinea nodulosa. Next base: position 4,280,436 of record NZ_JH976537.1, on the reverse strand, counting down.
GAAAAAGTAGACCTCATCTACCTCTGCTTTCCCAACAACCCCACCGGGGCAGTGGCCAGCAAAGAGCACCTGCAGGCCTGGGTCCACTACGCCCGCGCCCACGGCTCGATCATTTTGTTCGATGCCGCCTACGAGGCCTTCATCACCGACCCGGCCATTCCCCACTCTATTTATGAAATTGAGGGAGCGCGGGACTGCGCGATCGAATTTCGCTCCTTTTCTAAGAACGCAGGCTTTACCGGCACCCGCTGCGCCCTCACCGTCGTCCCCAAAACCCTGATGGGCAAAGCCGCCGACGGCAGCGACGTAGCCCTCCACAGCCTGTGGAACCGGCGCCAGTCCACCAAGTTCAACGGCGTCTCCTACATCGTCCAGCGCGGGGCCGAGGCCGTGTATTCTCCCGAAGGCCAGGCCCAAACCAAAGCGCTGATCGACTTTTATATGGAGAACGCCAGGATTATTCGCGAGCAGCTCACCAGCGCGGGCATCGCCGTCTACGGCGGCGTCAACGCCCCCTACGTGTGGGTCAAAACCCCCAACGACCTGTCTAGCTGGGACTTTTTTGACAAGCTGCTGCACAGCTGCCACGTGGTCGGTACCCCCGGCTCGGGCTTTGGGGCCGCAGGCGAAGGCTACTTTCGCATTTCGGCCTTCAACAGCCGCGATAACGTCAACGAGGCCATGCGCCGCGTCACCGAAAAGTTTCGGGTGTAGGAGACCGCCATGCTTACCATCGCGCTGCCCAAAGGCGGCATGCTCAACGACAGCATTGCGTTACTCAAAGCCGTGGGCCTCGACTTCAGCCTATTTCTAGATAGCGCCAATCGGCAGCTGCAAATCACAGATCCCACGGGTCGAGCTAGGGGGCTGCTGGTGCGCGCCCAGGATGTACCGGTGTACGTGGAATATGGTCAGGCGCAGTTAGGCATGGTGGGCTACGATGTGCTGCGCGAGAAAAAGCCTGCGGTGGCCCACCTGGCCGATCTGGGGTTTGGCGGCTGTCGCCTCTCGGTGGCGGTCAAAACCAGCAGCCCCTACCGCTCGGCGCTCGATCTGCCCGCCCACAGCCGGGTGGCCTCTAAGTACGTCAGCTGCGCCCGCGACTATTTCCAAAGCCTGGATCTGCCGGTGGAGATTGTGCCCCTCTACGGCTCGGTGGAGCTAGGGCCGATTACGGGCATGTCGGAGGCGATCGTAGACCTGGTTTCCACCGGCAAAACCCTGAAGGAAAACAACCTGACAGAACTCGAAGTGCTGTACCACAGCACCGCCCGCCTGATCGCTCACCCGCTGAGCTACCGGGTTAACCCCTACGGCCTGAAGGAGCTGATCGATCGCCTGCGGGACGGAGCAGTGGCCGCTGCCCGGTAGAGGCCAGCAACCGATATCCACCAGGGGATCAATCTATCTTCAGGGCCATGTGCTGCAACCCAAAAGTCACCACAATGGAAGATGGCGGTACGATTTGTATCGTGACGGAACGGCCATCTAGCTAAACGCGCTAGCGTTTAAAGCGTTTGGGTTGCAGATTTTAGCTGGTGCACAGACGCCCTAAAAGCTGCCTCCCAAGTTTGCCTAGGAAACTTCTGTGGTCTATTTAGCAGCGCCTGCCTAAGGCGGTGCGGCATCTTGAGCCATATCGAGGGCAGAAAACCCGCCCTTGCACCACAGTGGGACGTCGCAAGCCCCCAGCAAGAGTTGAAGACCTGCCAGCTGTGGCAAAGATTTGCCCACCAGCGAAGTCGCCAGCGCCTAGATTGCTAACCGCTGTTGCCCCCCGATGGTAATTTGGAGAAATCGTTTGACTTCACCGCAGGTAAAGCCAGAGTTGACCTTTTGGCAGCTCTGGAACATGAGTATTGGCTTCTTTGGCATTCAGTTTGGCTGGGGGTTGCAGATGGCCAATACCAGCGCCATTTTCGAGCGCCTAGGGGCCGATGCGGATCAAATTCCTATTCTGTGGCTGGCGGCTCCGCTCACCGGGCTGATCGTACAACCCATTATTGGCAACCTCAGCGATAACACCTGGGGGCGGCTGGGTCGCCGCCGCCCCTACTTTCTAGTGGGAGCCATCTTTGGTTCTGTGGCGCTGCTGTGGATGCCCAATGCTGGCAACCTGTGGACAGCGGTCGGCCTACTCTGGATTTTGGATACGGCAGCCAATGTCAGCATGGAGCCTTTTCGGGCCTTTGTCAGCGATCTGCTGCCGCCCAGGCAGCGCACCAAAGGGTTTTCTATGCAGAGCTTATTCATTGGCCTGGGGGCGGTGCTGGCCTCCGCCATGCCCTGGCTACTGGCCCATGTATTTGGTCTCCAGGACGCTGCCACCAATGGCGTGCCTTTGGTGGTCAAGCTTTCCTTTTATATCGGCGCTGCTTTTTTTCTGGGCACCGTGATGTGGACCGTGTGCACGACCGAAGAGCGCCCCCCCCGCGACATGGAGGCGTTTCGAGAGCAGCAGGAAAGGCGTTTGGGCATCGGCGCTACGGCCCGAGAAATTTTTACGGCTTTTCGGCAAATGCCTGCCACCATGCGCCAGCTGGCCTGGGTGCAGGCGTTTAGCTGGCTGGGCATGTACTGCGTGTTTTTGTACTTTCCTCCGGCGATCGCTCACAACCTGTTCGGGGCCAGGGAGGAGTCATCGGTGCTCTACAGCCAGGGGATTGAGTGGGCGGGCCTCTGCATGGCGGCTTACAACGCGGTTTGCTTTGGCACCTCGTTTCTGCTGCCCCGTCTGGCGGCGGCGGCGGGTCGCCCAATGACCCATGCGCTGTGCCTCACCTGCGGCGGGGTGGGGTTAATTTCGCTCTGGTTTGTGCCGTCGCCGGGCTGGGCGCTGCTGCCCATGGTTGGCTTGGGGGTGGCCTGGTCCAGTATTTTGTCGCTGCCCTACGCCATGCTGGCGGGGGCGCTGCCGGCCCGCAAAGGGGGCATCTATATGGGCATTTTTAATATGTTCATTGTGCTGCCCGAGATCATCGTCTCGCTGGGCCTGGGCTGGGTCATGGCCAATCTGCTCGACAACAATCGACTGCTAGCGGTGGTGCTGGGCGGAGTTTGCTTTTTGATTGCGGTACCCCTGACCTTGCGGGTGGAAGAGATGGCCGCTGCCCCAACGGTGCCAGCGACGCTTCAACCTGTCCTAGAATCTGAGGCGGTTTCAAAATAAATCTGCGGCAACGGTTTCCCGCAACTATTTCTCTGCCCTACCTTTACTGCCATGCTCGGCTATTTGCTCAAGCGCTTGCTGATTGCGGTTCCCACCCTGCTGGCGATTAGCGCGATAATTTTCGTTATCCTGGCGCTGTCGCCCAGCAACCCCCTGGGCGATCTGGCGACGAATCCGGCGATTACGCCAGAGGTGCGGGAGAATATCCGGCGATCGCTCGGCCTCGACCAGCCCATTGCCCTGCGCTATCTGAAGTGGACGATCGCGCTGTTTAGCGGCAACCTGGGCTACTCGTTTACCAGCCGCCTGCCCGTCGCAGATTTGATTGCCCAGCGGCTGCCCGTCACCCTTTGCGTGATTGGCATGGCCTACCTGCTGAGCGTGGGCCTGGCCCTGCCGTTGGGAATTGCGGCGGCCCTGCGGCACAACACCTGGGTTGACCGGGCGATTACCACGCTGGCGTTTATGGGCTTTTCGACGCCGCCTTTTTTTACCGGGCTGGTGCTGATTATTGTGCTGAGCGTGCGGCTGGGCTGGCTGCCCTTTATCTACGACAACACGCTGGTGGTAAGCGATTTGGCCAGTCTGGGCCAGTGGCTGCGGCAGTCGATTATGCCGATCGCGACCCTGGTGCTGTTTCAGACGGCGGTGCTGCTGCGGTTTGTGCGGGCGGCGATGCTGGAAGAAATTCCGCAGAACTATGTGACAACGGCGCGGGCCAAGGGGCTGGGCCGCTGGCGGATTGTGACGCTGCACATGCTGCGCAACGCGCTGATTCCGGTGGTGACTCTGGTGGCGCTGGATATTCCAACCATTTTTACCGGGGCGCTGGTGACGGAGCAGGTGTTTCGGGTGCCCGGCATTGGGGCGCTGCTGATTGAGGCCATCTACCGGGGCGACACGCCCGTGGTGATGGGAATTGCCTTTATCTACGCCGTGCTGGTGGTGGTCTTTAACCTGGTGGCCGATCTGCTCTACGGCGTTATTGACCCCAGGGTGCGCTATGGCCACTGATGTCGAATTAGCGCCGGGGCTAGTCGCCCCCGGTCCCAGCAAAAATCGGGTTTGGGAACGGCTGTGGGGCGATCGCACCGCCCAATCAGCCCTCGTTGTGCTGGGACTTTTAATCCTGGCGATCGCCCTTGGCCCCGCCCTGTATTCGGTATCGCCCAGCAGCATCGACTTTAGCGCGGCCTTGCAGCCCCCAGGCCACGCCCACCTTCTGGGCACCAACGACCTGGGCCAAGATCAGCTGGCCCGGCTGCTGATCGGGGGCCGCATTTCCCTGGCGGTGGGCCTGGCGGCCACCCTGGTGGGCATTGGCCTGGGGGTTAGCGTAGGTGCGGTAGCCGGATTCTACGGCGGCTGGCTAGATGTCGGTTTGATGCGCGTTACCGACCTGTTTTTGGCCCTGCCCCAGCTGCCCCTGGTGCTGCTGGTGATCTACCTGTTTGGCGACCCGGTGCGCCGCCGTCTGGGGCCAGAGCGGGGTATTTTTTTGCTGGTGGTGCTGGTGATTGGCGGCCTCAGCTGGATGGCGGTGGCCCGGCTGGTGCGGGCGGGCTTTTTGAGCCTGAAGCAGCGCACCTTTGTCCAGGCGGCGGTTGCCCTGGGGGCCAGTCCCTGGGGCGTCGTCAAAACCCACCTGCTGCCGAATATTCTGGGTCCGGTGATTGTGGCCGCTACTCTGGGGGTGGGCAACGCCCTGCTGGCGGAGTCTACCCTGAGCTTTTTGGGGGTGGGCTTTCCGCCCGATGTGCCCACCTGGGGCCGCATGCTCTACGACGCCCAAAACTACATCGAGAGCGCTCCCTATCTGGTGCTGGCCCCTGGTCTGGCCATTTTTATGACGGTGCTGTGCATCAATACCCTGGGCGATCGCCTGCGCGATAGTCTAGATCCAACCAGCCGCTAACCCCCATGGCTCTTCCCCAGCAGCAGATTCTCACCCAGGTCGCCCGGATGTTTCCGGATGCGCTGTTCTACGCACCCACCCAGGCTCCGATGGTGGCCCTGACCATTGACGATGCCCCGACGCCGGGCGATCGCGGCGATGCCTCTACCCGCCTCATTCTGGATGCGCTCGATCGCTACAACCGCACCGCTAAGCAGCCGGTGCGAGCCACCTTCTTTATCATTACCGACCATCTGAACCCAGGCAGCACCATTCTGCAAGACATTCTGGCCAGCGGCCACGAAATCGCCAACCACGGCACCACCGACCTCACCCCCGCCGTTTTGCAGCCCGCCCAGTTTGCCCGCCATTTTCAGGAGGCCCACGATCGCATCACCGAGCTAACCCAGCAGCCCATTCGCTGGTATCGCCCCGGGCGCGGCTTCTACAATCGGGCCATGGTCGACCACATCCGGCTCACCCCTGGCTACGAGTCACTGCTGGCCCTGGCCTCGATGATTCCCTTCGACACGCTCAAGCCCCTCAGCACCCCCAACCTCAACACCTGGTACCTGGCTCGCTTTATTTTTCCGGGCGCAATTTTTGTCATGCACGGCGGCTCCATGGAGCGCTGTGTGCAAACGGCCCAGGCGCTGCCGGTGCTGCTGAACCTGATCGATCGCCAGGGCTACCGGGTCGTTACCCTCTCGGAGCTTTACGACAGCCTGCCCGTCCCGCCCCAGGCCCAGGCCGCTACAGCAGAAACTGCCGCAGCGCCGCCGCCACCCCATCCGCCTCAACCCCCGGCGCCACCCAGTCAGCCCCCTGCTTGACCGGCTCGGGGGCATCGCCCATGGCCACCCCAATCCCCGCGTAGCGCAGCATTTCCAGGTCGTTGTAGTTGTCGCCGATGGTCATTACCTGGTCGGGCGTCAGGCCCAGCAGGTCTTCGGCTACGTACTTTACGGCCTCGCCTTTGTTGGCCTTGGGGTGGGTGGCCTCCACAAACTGCTCTACCGATCGCGTCAGGTACAGGTCGTCGGTGGGGTAGCGCTGGCTCAGCTGAGCCAGAATGTCGGTGAGCAAATCCACGTTTTCGCTCAGGGTCAGCAGTTTGGTGGTTTCGATCGCGCTGTTGCCCGTCAGCAGCGTGGCCAAGTCCCCCGCTGCCACGGGCTCAATGCCCGATCGCTCAGCGTAGGCTTTGGTATCGTCGATGATCGCCCGCACGTGCAGCTGGTCGTCAATATAGAGGTGAATCGACAGGTCGTTGCTGGCCTCCATGGGGGCCAGGTAGGCCAAAATCTCCAGGGCTAAATTGCGGGGCAGCGGGGTGTGGCGGTGCAGTTTTTGGGTTTTGGGATCTTTAATGAAGGCTCCCTGGTAGGCCATCAGCGGCAGCACTGAGCCAACGCTCTGGTGAAAGCGCAGGGCCGACTGATACATGCGCCCGGTGGCGATCGCGACGGCAATCCCCCGCTGCTGCACCTGGGCGATCGCCTCCAGTACGGGGGCATTGATCTGGTTAGACGCTCCGGCCAGGGTGCCGTCGATGTCGAGCACGAGTAGGCGAATGTCGGCAGTCATGGGGTGAGCCTGTAAGTGTTTCCGCGTTTATTATCTCTGGCAAAAGAACATTCTTGTGCAACGCCAGCGGGCAGGGCGGCGACAGACAGGAAGTGGGCGATGCGTCGGCCCGGGTCAACGTCGATAGCCGATAGACCGGATCTGTTAGACCATTGTGGGCATAGACCAGAGGTGGCACCGGTAGCCACCCCTCTCTACAGCAGGCCGGAAAAAGAGGTAGACCATGCTCGACACCGCTGACCACGCCGCCCCGTTTCGAGACCGGGCCGACGCCGGAAAACAGCTGGCGGCCCTGCTTCAGCCCTACGCCCACCGCCCCGATGGGCTGGTGCTGGGGCTGCCGCGCGGCGGGGTGCCCGTCGCCTACGAGGTGGCCCGTGCCCTCCATGCCCCCCTCGACCTGTGCCTGGTGCGCAAGCTGGGAGTGCCAGACCACAGAGAGCTGGCCCTGGGCGCGATCGCCTCGGGGGGAGTGCGGGTGCTCAACCCAGATGTGATTGAAGGTTTAGCCATTTCTGCCTCAACCATCGATGCCATTGCGGCCCGAGAACTGCAAGAGCTACAGCGCCGCGATCGCGCCTACCGGGGCGATCGGCCACCGCCAGAGATCCGCGATCGCACCGTCATTTTGGTCGATGATGGCATCGCCACTGGGGCGACCATGCGAGCCGCTATTTCCGTGATTACCCCCCAGCGGCCCGCCCGGCTGGTGGTGGCAACCCCCGTCGCCGCGCCGCCCATCTGCGATGAGCTGAGCCGACTGGTGGATGAGGTGGTGTGCGTAACGATGCCTGTCAGGCTCAGCGCGATCGGCTACTGGTACGAAGACTTTTCTCAGACCACTGACGAAGAGGTTCGCCAACTGCTGGCAGTGTCTCCAGGGTTCACAGAAACCTAGTAGGCTGCGGCACAAGTGTGACGACTATTGTCAATCGCTGGGGAGCTAGGGAGCCAAGCGAGATGGAATAGTCGGCATAGTTCAGCCTTCGAGTACTAGACCAGAAACCGGGTTTCCTCTGCGCTTTGCCCGTAGCCTCTGCCGCAGCCCAGAAACCCGGTTGCTCTCGACAAGACCCGACCGAGCACGCGCTAGGTGGCCACCTGCCAGGCGGCTTCAAAAAACGCCAGTTCGCAGTCCATGCCGTAGCGGTAGGCGGCCTGGTTGCTGGGGGCGTCCGCGGCCTGGGCATCAACCAGCGCTTCGAGCTGCGCCGCCAGGGGTTCAAACTGGTCGCTGCTGTAGGTGTCAATCCAGGCGCTGTAGCGGTGAGTGGGATGCTTGAGTTGTGCTAAGGACTGTCCCAAAAAGGCGTAAAGCCGCATGCAGGGGGCCATTGCCACCGCCGTCGCCCCAGGCGATCGCCCCCAGGCGGTGCTGAGCAAAAAATCGGTATAGCGGCGGGTGGCGGCACCGGGGACTGCGGTAGCCAGATCTACGCCCCACTCCTGGGCATAGCTGCCGTGCAGGTTCAGCTCATCCAGCACCCCATCGGCCAGCTGGTGGAACACCTGAAATGCCTCCCAGGTCGGCGCTTTGGCGGCGGCAATGCTGTAGGCGCGGGCAAAGGCTTCGAGAAAAAAGGCATCCTGGCCGACGTAGTAGGCGAATTTTTCCACGGGCAGGCTGCCGTTGCCGAGACCTTGCACAAAGGGGTGGTTCAGGCAGGCGGTGGCGAGGTCGTGGTTGGCGTGCCAGAGGGTTTGGGAGAGGGGCATGAGGGGATAGGGAGATGAGGGGATGGGGAGATAGAGGGTAACCCTATAGGGGCGTACGGCGTACGCCCTTAGACTAGGCAATAGAACACCACACATTGCCTGCAAAAATCATGTTGCGTTCAGGACGGCAGGAGCGCCTGGGCCAAATCTAGGGAGAAATAGTAGGCATTGTAGGCCTCGCCCCAAAGCACTTCAAACGGGAGGCTGGGTTCGCCCAGATGGCTGATCACGAGGCTAGCGTGGGGCAGCGCATAGCTGCGGGTGTAATCATTGACGGTGACTACGGTGGTAAGTCCGGCGGCGATCGCCGCTTCTAAACCCTGGCGGCTATCTTCAATCACCAGGCAGGTGGCGGGGTTGAGATTCATCGTCTCAATCACCAGGTTGTAGATATCGGGGGCGGGCTTTTTGGCGAGCACCATGTCTCCGGCGGCGATTATCTCAAACCAGCCCAAAGAGTCTGGCCCCAGCAGTCGCTCCAGTAAAGGGACTACGCTGGCTTTGGCGCTGGTGGTGGCGATCGCCAGCCGCACCCCCTGACGACGGGCTTCCGCCAGCAGCCGCTTCACCCCAGGCCGCAGAGGAATCACGTCGCTCTGCACCAGAGCCTGAAAATGGCGGGCTTTGGCCTGGTGCAGAGCGGTCACCAGCGCATCAAAGTCGCCCTCGGGCACAAATTTCGGCTGGTAGCGATCCACGTAGTGGCGAATGCGCTCTTTGCCACCCGCCACCCGCAATAGCTGGCCGTAGAGGCCCACGGGCCAGTGCCAGCGCAGGCCAAACTCTTCAAACGCTTGATTAAACGCAACCCGGTGGCCATCGCGCTCGGTTTCGGCCAGGGTGCCATCGACATCAAAAATGAGCGCCTCAAGGGTTTTCATGGACAGAGGAAGTAAGCAGTTGGGTTTTGGGTGCGGCGACGGTGCCCTGTCGGCAGGGGGAAATTGCCCGCTAGAACCGAGAAAGCACAACGATTCTAGCCGAGAAGCCCGCCGTTTCACCGTAGGATGAAGAGGCGACCTGCGCCAGATCGTTGGCCAGCGTCGGTCCCGGCGCCGCGGGCTGTTGTCAAACGTTACGAAGCATATGGATATCAAAAACGGTTTTGTCGCCACGGTGGGGAACACGCCCCTAATTCGCCTTCCCAGCGTCAGCGAGGCCACCGGCTGCGACATTCTGGGCAAGGCAGAGTTTCTCAACCCCGGCGGGTCGGTCAAAGACCGCGCCGCGCTCTATATTATTCAAGACGCCGAAGCCAAAGGCCTGCTCAAGCCCGGCGGCACCGTGGTCGAAGGCACCGCAGGCAACACCGGCATTGGCCTGGCCCACATCTGCAATGCCAAGGGCTACCGCTGCCTCATCGTCATCCCAGACACTCAGTCCCAGGAAAAAATTGACCTGCTGCGCACCCTGGGGGCCGAGGTGCGCACCGTTCCCGCCGTGCCGTACCGCGACCCCAACAACTACGTCAAGGTGTCAGGCCGCCTCGCCGACGAGCTCGACAACGCCATCTGGGCCAACCAGTTCGACAACCTGGCCAACCGCCTGGCCCACTACGAAACCACCGGCCCCGAGATCTGGACGCAGACCGAGGGCACCGTGGACGGCTGGGTGGCGGCCACGGGCACGGGCGGCACCTACGCGGGCACGGCCATGTTCCTAAAAGAGAAGAACCCTCAAATTCGCTGCGTCGTGGCCGATCCCATGGGCAGCGGACTCTACAGCTATATCAAAACCGGCGAAGTCACCATGACGGGCAACTCGATTACCGAGGGCATTGGCAACAGCCGCATCACCGCCAATATGGAAGACGTTCCCGTCGACGACGCCATTCAAATCGAGGACCCCGAAGCGCTGCGCATTCTCTACCAGTTGCTCTACAGGGACGGGCTGTTTATGGGCGGCTCGGTGGGCATCAACGTGGCGGCGGCGGTGAAGCTGGCCCAGCAGCTTGGCCCTGGCCACAAAATTGTTACGGTGCTGTGCGATGGCGGCTCGCGCTACCAGTCGCGCATTTACAGTCGCCCCTGGCTGGAGGCCAAGGGCCTGTGGTCTGAGGATCTGGCCCCCGCAAGCTTCTAGGGAATACTCGCTCTCACGCGCTGCCAGGGCGCTGTGCAAATCGCCTGGGCCAGCGATCGCGCCGCCCGCGGCAAGGGCCGTAGCCAACTGTCCATCGGCCCCTGTGGTTGCAAATCGGATCGACTACACTGGGACAGTCAAAGGGGCGAAAAGGGGCTAAGCCGAGGGGCCAGTCAGCCCTGGGGTCTATCTGAGCGCCGCCTGCTTTTTAATTTTCGGGGACATACCTGTGACCGATCAGTCTGACAAATCTTCGCTGCCGCCCGAGCCCGCTGTGGAGCCAGGTTCAGCCCAAACCAGGCGGGCGTCGCAGCCCAACCCCTGGATCGAAGGGTTGCAAACCATTGGGCTGAGCGTGGTGCTGGCGCTGGGGATTCGGCACTTTGTCGCAGAGGCGCGCTACATTCCCTCTGGCTCGATGGAACCCACCCTGCAAATTAACGATCGCCTGGTGATCGAGAAAATTAGCTACCACCTCAACCCCCCTGAGCATGGGGATATTATTGTGTTTTGGCCGCCCGCCAGCCTCACCCCTCCCGGCCAGCATCGGGATGCTTTTATTAAGCGCATCATTGGGCTGCCGGGGGATGTGGTACAAGTCCGCGACGGCCACGTCATTCGCAATGGCGAGGTGCTAAACGAGCCCTATATCAAGGCGGCTCCCGACTACGAGTGGGGGCCAGAGACCGTCCCCGAGGCCTCCTACCTGGTGCTGGGCGACAACCGCAACAGCAGCTATGACGGCCACATCTGGGGATTTGTGCCCCAGGAAAACATCATTGGCAAAGCCGTGGTGCGGTTTTGGCCGCCCGATCGCGTCGGCCTGCTCAACCATTAATCCATTTCTGCGATCGCCTTAGCAGACTGGGGCACAAGGGTGACGACTATTGGCGATCGCGGGGGAGTTGGGGAGTTGGGGAGTTGGGGAGAGGGCACAGTCCAGCCTTTGAGTACTGGTTGACTGACAAAGTCCTTGAAATCCTTATGCTGCCGGAGATTGGGTTGGCGCTAGCGCAACTCAACAAAACCGTTACTGGTGTTGGGTTTTGCTTCGCGCAGCATCAACCTGCTTCAGAATTGTTGTCGGTCAATCAGGCGATCGCCTATCTCTGCGATCGCCAATTAATAGCAATTGTTTTACTCCAGCAGATGCTTAAATCTTCTGGGGTTTATTCAGGGAACGTTAACAGAGCAGACTAAGTTATAGACTGTTGCCTTGTTTATAAAGCAGCTAAAAGACAGCTTTTTGCTGACGCTGCTATCCTAGTTATTTGGCGAGTTTTGCCCTGAATTCTAGGTCTAGTAGGGCTGACTCCGATGGCTACCGTTGTTGTTGATCTAGCCTCTTAGAGGCGAGTGTTCCCGTTGCCTGTATGACTTTTACCCCCGCTGATAAATCGCCCTTTGCCATCACCACGCCGCTGTACTACGTCAATGGATTACCCCACATAGGCAGTGCCTATACCACCATCGCCGCTGACGTAGTGGCCCGGTTTTATCGGCTCATGGGCCATCCGGTGCTGATGATTACCGGCACCGATGAGCACGGCCAAAAAATTCAGCGCACCGCCGAAGATCGAGGTGTGTCCCCCCAGGCCCACTGCGACGAATTTGCGGCGGGGTTTGAGCGCCTGTGGAAATTGCTGAATATCGACTTTGATCGCTTCATTCGCACCACTGCCCCTCGCCACAACGTCATCGTCAACGAATTTTTTCAGCGCGTGTGGGACCGGGGCGATATCTACAAGGGTCAGCAGCAGGGCTGGTACTGCGTCTCCTGCGAAGAATTTAAAGAAGAGCGCGATCTGCTGCCCAACCGGCACTGCCCCATTCACACCAACAAACCCGTCGAGTGGCGCGACGAGTCCAACTACTTTTTTAAGCTGTCCAGCTATCAGGAGCAGCTAGAGCAGTTTTATACCGAGCACCCAGACTTTATTCAGCCCGAGGCTCGCCGCAACGAGGTGCTGAGCTTTGTCAATCGGGGGCTGCAAGATTTCTCCATCTCACGCATCAACCTCGACTGGGGGTTTGCGGTGCCCACCGATCCGGGGCACACCCTCTACGTATGGTTTGACGCCCTTTTGGGCTATATCACCGCCCTGCAAGACCCCGACGATCCCCCCAGTCTGGAAAAAGCGATCGCCCACTGGTGGCCCATTCACACCCACCTGATTGGCAAGGATATTCTGCGCTTTCATGCGGTGTACTGGCCCGCCATGCTGATGTCGGCGGAGCTGCCGCTGCCCAGGCGGGTGTACGGCCACGGCTTTTTGACTAAGGACGGCCAAAAAATGGGCAAGAGCCAGGGCAACACCTTAGACCCGGTAGCCCTGGTCGAAACCTACGGCGCCGATGCGGTGCGCTACTATTTTTTGCGCGAAATTGAGTTTGGCAAAGACGGCGACTTCAACGAAACCCGCTTTATCAACGTGCTCAACGCCGATTTGGCCAACGATCTGGGCAACCTGCTCAACCGCACCCTGAAGATGGCGGCTCGCTACTGCGACGGCAGAGTGCCCGATATCGATCCCCAGGCGATCGCGGCAGATCATCCCCTGCGGGCGATCGGGGCGGCGCTGCCCGAGACCGTCACTGAGGCTTACAGCCGCCTGGCCTTTAGCCAGGCCTGCACCGCCACCCTGGCCCTGGTGCAGGCCAGCAACAAGTTCCTGGACGATCAGGCTCCCTGGAGTCTCTACAAACAGGGCAAGCAGGCCGAGACCGAGGCCGTTTTGTACGCCGTGCTAGAGTCGGTGCGTCAGGCCGCTTACCTGCTGGCGCCTGTGATTCCCGGCATTAGCAATCAGATTTACGCCCAGCTGGGCTTTGGGGTCGATTTTAACGACAAGACCCTGGGGCAGACGCTCAGCTACGCCGACCACGCCGCCTGGGGCCATCTGCCCCCCACCCAGCCCCTCGGGGAGGCCGCGCCCGTATTTCAGCGGCTGGAACTGCCCGAACCTGAGGCCAGCCCCTAGGCCCCCAAGCGCTCTTGCTACCTTCGTTTCAAACCCCTTTAAAACCCTACGCAACCCCATATCAAAATTATGTTAGACACTCACCATAACCACTCCCTTTTGAGCGACGATGCCATATTTACCCCCGAGCAGGTGCTCGACAACCGGGGTCGGGTGGCCATTTTTATCGACGGCTCTAACCTGTTCTACGCAGCGCTACAGCTAGGCATCGAGATTGACTACACCAAGCTGCTGTGCAAGCTTACCGCCGGGTCGCGGCTGTTTCGGTCATTTTTCTACACCGGGGTAGATCGCACCAACGAAAAGCAGCAGGGCTTTCTGTTGTGGATGCGGCGCAACGGCTACCGGGTGATTGCCAAGGATTTGGTGCAGCTGCCCGACGGCTCTAAGAAAGCTAACCTGGATGTGGAGATCGCCGTAGACCTGGTCGCTCTGGTCAATTACTACGACACCGCCGTGCTGGTCAGCGGCGATGGCGACCTGGCCTATGCCGCCGATGCCGCCAGCTATCGGGGGGCGCGGGTTGAGGTGGTGAGCCTGCGATCGATGACCAGCGACAGCTTAATTAATGTGGCCGACCGCTACATCGACCTGGAAGGGGTCAAAGACGACATCAGAAAGCTGCCCCGCAGTTCTGCCAGCCAGAACTACACCTATCGCCCGCTGCCCAATCTAACCGCCGCAGACTCGACCGAAGACGGCCTGGTGGTGGGCGAGTAGGCCCTTAGAGGCGCAACTAGAGGCATAACAGCAATGGCACGATGGCGGCAGTTAACGGTTGGCGGGGCTGCGATCGCGATGGTGGCGATCGGGCTATACAGCGTAGTTGGCCCAGGCTTCGACCCCAACAATGGCGCCGATGAGTCGGCCAACGATCCGCAGCCCGGCCTCACCCTGCACGACGTTACCCTTGAGCAGCCCGACGATCAGGGCCAGATGCTGTGGCGGGTGAAGGGGGACGAGGTAACCTACAGCGCCGACCAGAAGGTGGCCTTTATCACTCGACCGGACGGCGACCTGTTCCAGGACGGCAAAGTGCTGTACCGGGTGATTGCCGATACCGGCGAAGTGCGTGAAAACGGCACCGTTATTTTGCTGCACGGCAATATCGTCGCCACGGGCGTTCAAAATGGCTCTGTGCTGCGGGGCAATGAGATGGAGTGGCGCCCCCAGGAGGATGTGCTGATCATGCGCGACCACATCACCGGCACCCATCCCCAGCTGCGGGCGGCGGCGGATGAGGCGCGGGTCTTCAACCGCGAAAACCGGATGGAGCTAGTGGGCAACGTGGTCGCCAACACCGTGGTGGCCGACCCCAAAACCGAATCCTGGCTCAAGCTCCAGGCGAAAGAGCTGACCTGGTTTTGGCGTGATGAGCGAATTGAGAGCACTCAGCCACTGCGGGTCGAGCAGTTTCAGCAAAATGCCATTACCGATGTAGTTACTGGCCAGCGAGGCTCGGTCAATCTGGCGGACAAACTGGTTGCCCTGCGGGGTCAGGTGGCCATGCAAATGCTAGAGCTGCCCCTCAACATGACCAGCGAAGCCCTGGACTGGCAGGTGGCCAAGGAGCAGGTGACCGTCAACCAGCCCCTCACCCTGGTGCATCCCAAAAATAAAGTCAGGGTTACCGCCAACCGGGGGCGGATGGATCTGGCCCAGCAGCAGATTGCCCTCTCCGACAACGTGGTGGCCGTGGGCGAAACCAACCAGACCCGCATGACCAGCGATCGCCTCAACTGGAACGTCGAGACCCAGACCCTGGTGGCCGAGGGCGACGTCAACTACAGCCAGGTCAACCCCGCCGTCAACCTCAATGGCTCCCGCGCCGTGGGCCGCCTGGACGATGAAACCGTGGTGGTGGACGGCGGCCGCGTCGTCACCCAAATCGTGCCCAACTAGCGCACCTGGGAAGCTGTCCCCGATTTCCTGCGCTCAAGGGGTTGAGACTCAGGGATTTGTGGGATGGCCGCCTCGGCTGTCCAAACCCCGTAGACCCGCTCTAACCGCAGGTTTAATCCAATCCTCATTCCCTAAGTACCCCCATGGCCCTGAGTTGTCAGCTGCTTTTGCAGGCCCATCCCGCCGCCTGGGTCAGGGCCACCACCCATCCCTTCCTCACCGGCTGTCAGAGCGGCAGGCTACAGCCAGCCCAGTTCAACACCTGGCTGGTGCAGGATTTTCTGTTCGTCAAAGCGTTTACCCGCATGGTGGGCCGGGTGCTGGGGGCCGCCCCCGACGATCACCTCGATGTGCTGCTGGCCGGGCTGACGGCCCTCAAGGACGAGCTGCTGTGGTTTGAGGCCAAGGCCGCCGAGCGATCGCTCCCTCTGGCCACGCCGCCCCAGCCCACCTGCCAGCACTACTGCGAGTTTATGGCCAGTCTGGCGATCGCGCCCTATGCGGTCCAGGCCACGGCCCTGTGGGCCATCGAGTGCGCCTATAACCAGGGCTGGCAGCGGCCCGGCCCCATGCCCGCCCCCTACGCCGAGTTTGCCGATCGCTGGGGCAACCCCGGCTTTACCGACTACGTGCGCCTGCTGGCCGCCCAGGCCGATGCCACCCTGGCGATCGCCAGCCCCGCCACCCAGACCCAGGCCGAAGCCGCCTTTCTGCGCGTTGCCGATCTCGAAGCCGCCTTTTGGCAGATGGCCTTTGCCTCGGGCGCTAGCGCCGCCCAGGGGAACGGGTGAGCGACAGGGGCAAGGCTTGAATGGGCCGCCGAGGGAAACTGTGCCCCAGTGCGGATGCCAAGGGGATCGCCCCCGGGCAATGCTGGAGTTTGAACACCAGTCAGGGAAATACCGTGGCCTACGATTTTGATTTGTTTGTGGTAGGCGGTGGTTCTGGAGGCATTGCGGCCGCGAGCCGGGCCGCAGGGCACGGGGCACGAGTCGCCCTGGCAGAGGCGGATCGGCTGGGGGGCACCTGCGTCAACCGGGGCTGCGTGCCGAAAAAGCTGATGGTCTATGCCGCCCGCTTTAGCGACCAGTTTACGGCGGCGGCCAGCTACGGCTGGCAGGTGGAGCAGAGCACCTTTCACTGGCCAACGCTGAGGGCGGCGATCGCGCAGGAAACCGAGCGCCTAAACGGGGTTTACCAGGCCATGCTCGACGACGCCGGGGTGGCGTTATTCCCCCACTACGCCCGCTTTGTCGATGGGCACACCCTGGCCGTTGGCGATCGCACCGTCACCGCCGCAAAAATTTTGATTGCCGTTGGCGGCAGGCCCAAGTTGCCCGGCAACATTCCCGGCATTGAGCATGCCATTACCTCCGACGACATTTTTCACCTGCCCCAGCAGCCCAGGCGCCTGGTGATTATCGGCGGCGGCTATATCGGCAGCGAGTTTGCCTGCATTTTGAACGGACTGGGTACCGAGGTGATTCAGATTATTCGGGCCGACAGAGTTTTGCGCGGCTTTGACGACGACCTTCGCTGCGAAATCCACGGGGCCATGCAGCAGCGGGGCATCAAAATCATTGCCCACAGCGAAAGCATTGCGATCGCCCCAGCCGAGGCGGGGGTAACGGTGACGGTCACCACCCCCCACGGTCAAGACACCCTTCTCTGTGACGCGGTGAACCTGGCCGCCACCGGACGCATCCCCAACCTGGAAGGCCTGGGCCTGGAACGTATCGGCGTGCAGCTCAAGGAAGGCGCGATCGCCGTAGACGCCCAGCAGCGCACCAGCGTTTCCCACATTTTTGCCGTCGGCGATGTGACCGAGCATCCCAGCCTCACCCCGGTCGCGCTGCGAGAAGGGCGTCAGTTTGCCGATGCCGAGTTTGGCCCAACTCCCGTGCCCATCAACTACGACGCTATTCCCAGCGCTGTATTTACCACTCCCGAAATGAGCACCGTAGGCCTCACCGAGGTGGAGGCGCAGACAAAATTTGGGCCTGGAGATGTGCAAATTTACCGCACCCATTTCCGGCCCTTGCACAACACCCTGTCCAACCTGGAAACCAAGGCTCTCGTCAAGCTGGTGGTGCAAACATCGACCGATCGAGTGCTGGGAGCGCACATGGTCGGGGACCATGCGGCGGAGATCATGCAGGGCATCGCGATCGCCCTCACCATGGGGGCCACCAAGGCCGATTTTGACGTCACCGTAGCTATTCACCCTAGCATTGCGGAGGAGTTTGTTGGTCTTGAGTAGGAGATGGGGGAATGGGGGGATGGGGGGAATCCTTTGCTCTGGACTGTCCTTAGGCCGAGACTGATTCAAAATCTTGCGTAAGGTTTCATTGGCGCATCGGTCAAAATCTTTTTGTCTGGTGGAATGAGCACGGGACTGTACTGCCTGAACGGCGGCGATGGCTATAGCCATAGTCACGTTGGTTAGGACATCCAAAAAACCTATGAACGTTCAAACGTTTGAATGTTCATAGAGACCTGTCTTAGCCGGACTGTCCACAGCTATATCTCGCCAGACCATGAACATTCTCCCCACTCCTCCCCATCGTCCTCACCTCCTCCATTCTCACTTCCCCTCTGCCTCCACCCCTTCTAACCCCGCCCGGTGCTGCAACACCGCCTGGCGAAACCCCAGCACCACCAAAATGTTCGACAGCGTCAAAAAGGCCTCGGCGCTGCCGTGCAGCCAATCCACATCCGCCAGTTCCTTGCCCAGGCCCACTTTGGCGTAAATACCAGCCGGAATTGTGATGGCGACAAACACTAGCAGCGCGTAGAAGCCAATCAGCGCCAGCTTTGGCGTCTCCTTAGTGCGAGTTAGAAACCATAAAAACCCCAGATAGGGGAAGAGGGAGAAGGCAAAGAGGGTATTTTTGTCGAGCATGGTTTGGGGGTGGGGAGTGATGGGGTGGGGTGGGGCTTAGATATCAGGATGATTGCTGGCAGGGCTGCTATTGGGGCCAAGCCGCCAGGGATTCTTTAAAATTTAAAGCCCAAGGTGCTCATTTACTGATTTTCTGTGGAGACTCTCCCCTGCCGCCAAATCCACCAGGCGGCAAGGCATAGCGTGGCATTGCCCGCCACGGTCATGGCCGCTTGCAGGGTGACTAACCAGGCCAGCCCCGGGGCATTGTCGAACAGGTGCCAGGTGCAGGCGGCCATGGCGCTGACCAAAGCCGGCAGCATGCCGATCGCCAACCACCGCCACACGGGGCGCTGGGTCACCGCCGCAAACTGCCAGACAAACCACATCGCTGCCATCCACTCCAGCACGCTTGAAATATGGATCATCCAGGTGGGCAGGGAGAGGGCATGCATGGCGTTCAGGGCGTAACAACAGCCTCTATTGTAGAAAGGTCGGGGTATGGCGTATAGCGGTTTAGCTAGCGGTTCGAATCTGGGTAGGTAAGCATGCGAGCGGTTTTGTGTGGCTACTACGGTATGGGCAACGGCGGCGACGAAGCTCTGCTGGCCACCCTGCTCCAGATGTTGCCCAGGGCGGTAACGCCCGTGGTGCTGTCGGGCAACCCGGTGGAGACAGCCCAGCGCTACGGGGTGGAGACGGTGCCCCGAAAGGCCCTGGGGCCAGTGATCAGAGCGCTGCGAGGTGCTGATGTGTTTATCTGGGGAGGGGGCAGCCTGCTGCAGGATGCCACCAGCCTGCAAAACCCGATTTACTACGGCGGCCTGATGGCGCTGGCCCAGTGGTTAGGCCTCAAAACCATTGCCTGGGGCCAGGGTATTGGCCCTCTAAACCATGTCCTGAGCCAGGGGCTAAGCCGCTACGCCCTGGCCCACTGCGACGCCGTCAGCGTGCGCGACCACGGGTCGGCGGCCTGGTTGGCCCGGTGGCAGGTGCCGGGTATGCAGGCCCCCGACCCGGTCTGGGCCTTAGAGGCAGCCCCCGTAGAAGGCCTGTGGGAGCTGCCCGCCCCCCGCGTGGCGGTGGCCCTGCGCCCTCATCTTTGGCTAACGGAAAGTCGGCTTGACCAGTTTACCCAGGCCCTGGCCTCGTTTCAAAAGGCTACCCACACCTGTCTGCTGCTGGTGCCGTTTCAGCCCGTCAAAGATTTACCCATTGCGGAGTATATCCAGCCCAGGCTGGCAGGCCCCAGTCGGATCTACAGCCTCAGCAATCCCCATCAGCTCAAGGGGCTGTTTCGCGGCGTCGAGATGACCATTGGCATGCGGCTGCACGCCCTGATTATGGCCGCTGCCGAGGGCTGTCGCTGCTTCGGGCTGAGCTACGACCCCAAGGTCAGCCACCTGATGGCCGACCTCGACCTGCCGGGCTTTGACCTCAGCCCCCAGGCGGTGGCACACCGCTGGCCCACCACTCCAGAGCAGATGACCCAAACCTGGCTGGAGGTCTATGCCAACGGTGAACCCCTGGCCCCAGAGCAGATCAAATCGCGGGTCGATCGCGCCCTCATGCACCAGGATTTGCTGCACGATGTGCTGTCGGCCCTGGCGGGTTAGCCCAGGGCTTGCTCGATGGCGGTTTTGAGAGCTGGGTCGCTGGGGGCGGTTTGGGGCTCGAAGCGGGCGATCACCTCGCCGTCGCGCCCGACCAA
Organism: Nodosilinea nodulosa PCC 7104; assembly: GCF_000309385.1. GTDB lineage: Bacteria > Cyanobacteriota > Cyanobacteriia > Phormidesmidales > Phormidesmidaceae > Nodosilinea > Nodosilinea nodulosa. Next base: position 4,260,513 of record NZ_JH976537.1, on the reverse strand, counting down.
GAACTTGCCAAAGTTCCAGCCGATGTCGGGGCCGCTGCCCACCAGAAACTGGTAGAGCGGGCTGCGATTGGGGCCATTGACATCCTGTTTTTCGAGCAGGGTAAAGTCGACATCGTACTTGGTTTTGGTGAAGTCCTTAATCTCTTCGGAGCTGCCGGGTTCTTGCTGGCCAAACTGGTTGCAGGGGACGCCCACAATCACCAGGCCGCGATCGCCGTAGGCCTTATCCAGCTCTACTAGGCCGCTGTACTGGGGCGTGAGGCCGCACTTGCTGGCCACATTGACAAAGAGAACAACTTTGCCGCTCAAAGTCTCGGGAGCCAGGGGAGCACCGTCTAGGGTGGCTAGGTTGGTAGGAAGAGCCATAGATAAGTAACCGTCTGCACAACGTTGTTATTATCGGTCATCTGCTGACAAGCGCCAGGTATAGCCATAGCTATGTTGATAGGACATCCAGAAATTCTATGAACGTTCAAACGTTTGAACGTTCATAGGAGAAACGTCTTAACCAGGCTAGCTATAGCTAGAGTTGGGCGCACTTTGTCCACCCCAGCGACGGGCATTGTCCTGGAGCAGGCTAGGGTTTACCCTGTTCGGCCTGCCACACGGCCTCCAAGGTAAAGGGCAGGGCCGCGGCTTCCACGGAAATTGAGCCAATCCCCCAGGCCACCAGATCGGCAATCAGTTCGGGATGGCGCACCGGGGCCTGGCCGCAAATTGAGCACATCAGGCCGCAGCGATGGGCCTCTCGGACCAGGTGAGCCATGGCCAGCCGCACCACCGGATGGCGCTCATCGTAGGCAGAGGCGATGGTGGGCTGATCGCGATCGACGGCCAGCAGCAGCTGGGTCAGATCGTTGGAGCCAATGGCAATGCCCTGCACCCCTGCCTGGGCGTAGGCGGGCAGCAAAAACAGCACCGACGGCACCTCAGCCATAATCCACAGGGCAAAGCCGTCGGTATCCAGCAGGCCAGCGCGATCGATGCGCTGGCGGCAGGCGATCGCCTCTTCTACGGTGCGCACAAAGGGCAAAATGAGCTGCAAATTGGTATAGCCCGCCCGCTGTAGGGTGGCCAGGGCCGCCAGCTCAACCTGAAACAGGCGATCGTCGATTTCATAGCTGAGGGTGCCCCTCAGGCCCAGCATTGGGTTTGGCTCGACCGGTGGGCTGCCCTCCAGGGCCGTCCACTCGTGCGATCGCAGATCGAGGCTGCGGTAGCGCAGCGGCTTGGACCCCAGAATCTGCAAAATTGGCTCTAGCTGCTGCACCAGGCGCTGCTGTAGCTCCGCTTCCTGGCCCCGGTTGACCCAGTCCCACGGGTGCCGTCCGTCGAGGACATCCAGCAGCAGCCACTCCGATCGCACCAGGCCAACCCCAGCGGCATAGTCGAGGGGCAGCGTGGCCAGTCGCTGGGTCTGGCTCAGGTTGACCATGACCTGGGTGCGCAGGCGCTGGTAGCGGGCCCGATGCTGACTCGACAGGTCGGCAACCCGGGCCGTGGGGGTTTGAAACTGGGCCAGGGCCGTTTCAAACTGCTGGTGGTCTATGGCTCCATCGGTGAGACCGTAGACCACGCCGCGATCGCCGTCCAGCCAGAGCACCATGCCGGTTTCCAGCAGCTGGGTGGCCTGAGGCGCCCCCACCACGGCTGGAATACCCACCTCCCGCGCCAAAATCGCCGCGTGACAGGTCGCCCCACCCCGCTCGGTGATAATGCCCATCACCGCTCGCAGCTGCAAAAACGCATCGGGCTGGAGATCGGGCATCACCACGATGCATCCCGGCGGCAAGGCCTCAGGCAAATCCTGAGGGTGCTGGGCGACCACCGCCACCCCCTGGATACGACCACCCGCCGCCCCAATACCGCGCACCACCGTGCTGGCCATAGGCAGCAGCGGCGGCTGGGAGCGGGGCGAGGCCGCCGGGGAAGGCGCCGTCGGTCTAACCCCGGCGGGGTCATCCCAGGGGGCCGCCTCGGTGATGACCAGGTTGGGCTGATCGGGGTTAGCGCTGGGGTGGAGCAGCCACTCCAGGCGCACTCCGCTGCTGCCCATGGCCCCCTGGGCCAGGTCTGCTAGGTGCACCAAACGGGTCATTTGACTGGCATTGAGAGGGGCTAGAAGCTCGGGGCGATCGCGCTCTACCACCTGCACGGGCTGGGCTACAATCGCAGGCCGAGGGCGGTACTTCAAAGCTGGCATCAGCCGGTAAACACGCTCCTGAAACCCTGGTTCCCAGGTCGCCGCCGCTATCTTGCCGCGGCTGGTGCGGCAGTAGGTCGGAACGGCCTCTCCCTGGGTGAGGGCCAGCCCCAGGCCCGCGACCGCCGTCACCACAATCTGCCCCTGGGCGAGGGTCAAGGTGCCTGAGGCTAGCGCCGGGTACACGGGCATGACCAGCGTGGCGAAGCTGAGGTCGCGCAGGCGCTGGCAGTGGAGCTGCCAAACCGACAGACAGCGGGCCGTGAGGGCATGACTCCAAAACTGGGGCAGCACCTGGGGCAGCGCGGTAAAATCGGCCTCAATGTGAGCCGGCAGCAGGCCACTGCCCACCGGCACCGCAGCAGTCAACGCCTCTCCGCCCGATCCATCTACCCACAGCGAAGCGCGCAGCATCCAGGCGGCGGGGACAACGTCGCCGGGCGGAGGGGAAGCCGGCCAATCGGCAGCGGCGATCGCCGGAATGGCTCGCATCGCCCCCTGCCACCGCTGACTATACTGCTGCAGCGTCTGAAAGCCGCTCTGGCAGACTGGTGCCAGGCGATCGCCTGCCCCATCTGACCAGGCCATCTGCTCCAGGCTGTAGTGCCAGGGCGCTGCCGTCAGCACGTATCCCTGGGCAACAGGCAGCCCCCGTTGCTTCAGCAGGCCCAGGTAATAGGCTTTATGACCAACGGCTTTCAGATCGGCTACGTCTAGGTCATCCAGTTGTCGAAGCCAGGTCATACCAAAAGTAAAAGGCTAGCCCTCACTGAAAACCAGCGGGGGGGAGATGGCCAACGTATTAGGGTTTGTATTCGGTTTTTAATCAATGCTTAGCCATGGCCCAGGGCGCCGGGTCTGCCCAAACGCTGGAACCTTTAAGCCAAGGGGCAATTGCTGAGGAGCAACCCGCCCCAAGCGCAGCTTTTTGAAGTCAATATCTTATATGTACTGATTCTACGTGATGGCTACCGCCTTGGCCGCCTGCCCAGCGACTTAGAGTTGGCCAAACAGCCGCCAGATTCATTAGTTTCACCCTCGTCACGGCCGCTGGTCTCCACAACAATAGACCCAGCAGCGCTGCCGCAAAGTCCTGCCTTTCCTTCGTAGGGAACCATCCCCATGCCCATGCCCTCATCGGTTCAGACCTGGCTAGTCCAGGGCAAACGCCAGCTGCTCAGCCTGGTTTTGTCCAGCCCCTGCCCGCTGTGCCAGCGATCGGCTTCAGCAGTCCTCTGCCCCAGCTGCTGCCGTCGGCTGCGCCAGTGCCAAACCTCCACCCCCTACGACCCCGGGACCGACCTGGCGGTGATCACCTGGGGCTGCTACGAAGGCAGCCTGCGCCAGGCCATTGGCAGCCTCAAGTACAGCGGCCACACCGACCTGGCTCAGTTTTTGGGCATCGAACTGGGGCAAACCTGGCACCGACATGCCCCCAGGCGCGATCCAGCGGCCAGCCCAGTGGCGATCGTGCCCATCCCGCTGCATGCCAGCAAACTCCAGCAGCGGGGCTTTAACCAGGCCGATCTGTTGGCCCAGTGGTTTTGCCGACAGACCCGGCTGCCCCTGTGCAGTCAGGGGCTGGTGCGATCGCAGGCCACCCAGGCGCAGCACAGCCTGGGGCGCTCAGCCCGCCAGCGCAACCTGGCCCAGGCCTTTGCCGTCAATCCAGCCCAAGTCCGCACGCTGCGCAAAGCAACGGTGTGGCTACTCGACGACATTTTCACTACGGGGGCTACGGCCCAGGCCGCAGCCCAAACCCTCCGACAGAGCGGCGTTACCGTAGGGGGCATCTGCGCCGTGGCGCGCGCGATCGCCTGGAACGCAGATTCCTAAAACAGCCACCGCCCCACCGCCCCGCCCGATCACATCTCTCTCCCGAGATAGATTGGCAACCCCAAAAAATAGGCGATGTTAATAATTCACAGCCTCACTCGTATGCGGAGGCAGATGCACTACTATAAATCTAAAGAAATTATTAACAACTGCTATGAACCCCCAGATCCTGCGCCACCTGTGGTCTTTGGTAGACCGTTCACAGAGCAGTCATCTTCTAGCCCTAGATGACAACAGCCTGGTGTGCTGGTTGTTAGACCAGTTTATCGGGCAACAGCCGATCAACCAGACCGAAACCGATCAGCTCTACTGCTACATTCGCGCCAAAATTCCCCTCATCCGCGATCTGGCTCAGGGACGCTAGATCGCATCTATAGCTACCACTTGGCCGCACTGGCCGATAATTATTTTTTAATCAAGTCGTCATAAGCGTGTATTGCCACTAGCGCGACCTTCCCTGCCCTCCACGCAAAGAACAGCCGCAACGCGCCAGCTAGATTGAGCCTGATGCAGCACAACACACGGCCTGCTAACCTCAAGGCCAACTACGCATACGTAACAGCCACCTAAGCCAGTGCCCAGACACAAGCCTCGGGGGCCTAACTGTCCCCTAGCGTGAGCCAAAAGCTTGCCCGCCTGGCTCACCGCTTGCGCAAATCGGTGATGCAGCCAAAAAATCATTTCCCCCAAAACTTAGGGAACTCAGAGCAGCATAGTGTTATCTGTGATGCAAAATTAAAACCCAAACCAGTGGAATGTTAAGCAAGCTCAATGTCTCTGACTGTTTGAGCTAAGTTCTACGGTTCTTTGCAATGAGCCGGGATAAAGCGTCCGGAGAAGCCAGCCCGGTATATTATTGTCAGTGCAAAATGAAAGCTTAAACCGCTGGAATGTTAAGCAGATTTGACATCCTCGCTTGGTTAACTAAGTTTTGCGGTTTTTTGCGATTTTATTGATGTGAGTTGTGAGTGAGGTAGATATGCGCAAGTGGATTTTGTTGGCCGCTGCTCTAAGCTTGACGGTCACAGCCTGTGGTGGTTCCACAACCACGACAACAGGCTCGAGCGGTGATAATGGAACCGCTACTACCAGTGTGGCCAGCCGTCTCGACACAATCAAATCTCGGGGCAAGCTGATCTGCGGCGTGGAAGGTACCATTCCTGGATTTAGCTTTGTCGATCAAAGCGGCAAATACTCCGGTCTAGATGTAGATACCTGCCGGGCCGTGGCAGCAGCTCTATTCGGTGCCTCCGACGATATCGACAGCAAGATCGAATATCGTAACCTTGACTCCACAGCGCGTTTCCCCGCTTTGCAAAACGGGGAAGTGGATATGCTGGCCCGAAACACAACCTGGACCCTAAGTCGGGACGCCGCTGGCGGTAACGGTCTGGAGTTCGCCCCTACCACCTTCTACGACGGTCAGGGGGTGATGGTGACCAAGGCGAGCGGAATTACCAATTTTGATGGGCTAGACGGCAAGTCTGTCTGTGTTGAGACCGGCACCACCACCGAACTCAACCTGGCCAGCCGCGCTAAAGAAGCCGGCATTACCGTCAACGAAGTTAAATTTCAGGATTCCAATGCGGCGTCGGCAGCCTACACCGAGGGTCGTTGTGAGGGGTTTACCTCCGATCGCTCTCAGCTGGCGGCCAAGCGCACCGGCCTGCCCAACCCGGACGACAATATCCTGCTCCCCGATGTACTTTCTAAAGAACCCCTGGGTCCGGTCACCATCAACAACGATTCCGCCTGGTTTGATGTCGTCAAATGGGTGACCTTTGGCCTGATGCAGGCTGAAGAGTTTGGCATTACCCAGGCCAATGTTGACCAGATGACGAGTAGCGACAACCCCGACATCCAGGGCTTTTTGGGTGCTCAGGGAGAGTTGGGGCAGCAGCTCGGTCTACCCAACGACTTTATGGTGGCTGTGATTAAGACCACTGGCAACTACGGCGAAATCTTTGAGCGCAATGTGGGGGCAGACTCACCGCTCAAACTCGATCGGGGTCTGAACAATCTCTGGACCGAAGGCGGGTTAATTTACTCGCCGCCGTTCCGCTAAGGAATGGCTGTGGATCGGATAGCGGACCTTTCTACTGTCTGGACTGACTAGCCGTAGCGCCTGGTCCTAGGGGCCAGACGCTACGGCAAAAGAGCACCTTCCTTTGATGAGGCCTTTTATGACATCCCTTCGCTCCTCAGATGAGAAAGTTCCTATCTGGCGAGACGATCGCTTTATCCGTCTGGCCTTTCAGGTTGTGGTGCTGGTTGTGGTGCTGGTCACAATCTCAATTTTGCTGGGGAATATGAACCGAAATCTCCAGCAGTTGGGCAGGCAGTTCAATTTTGGCTTCCTTAAAAACCAGGCCGGATTCAATATTGGGGAGAGTATTCTGCCCTACCAAACTAACGACACCTACGGCTGGGCTTTAGTGGTTGGGTTCGTGAATACCCTGCGGCTCATTGTGGTGGGCTTCTTAACGGCCACGGCCGTCGGAGTGGTTGCGGGCATAGCTAGTTTTTCCGATAACTGGTTAGTCCACAAAATTAACCTGCTCTATGTTGAGATTGTTCGCAATACACCCCTGCTCCTACAGCTTTTTGTCTGGTACTTCGTCATCCTGTTTGGGCTTTCCCAGGGGGCAGAGGTAACTCGCCTGCTGGGCCTGGCTTTTGTCAGCAAAAAAGGGCTGATGATTCCCTGGCCTGCCAATACGCCTGGGGCCTGGATTGCGACCGCAGCTCTGGTTCTGCTGGCCATAGCCGCCTACTTTATCTGGCGCTGGCGCGTGCGGGTGATGGAAGAGGCGGGAGTTTCCGGTCGGCCTCAATTGCTGGCGCTGTTGGCCACCGGGGCGATCGCGCTATTAATTTTTTGTTTTGGCCTGGGCTGGAGTTTTCCGAAACTGGCCAACGGCAACGATGTTGTAGGAGGCTTGCGGATCTCCATTGAGTACGCCGCCATGCTGGGGGGGCTGACGTTTTACACCGGGGCCTTTATTGCCGAAATCGTGCGGGCCGGCATTCAGTCGGTATCTCGGGGCCAGTGGGAAGCGGCTCGTTCGCTGGGGCTTAAGAGCGGTCTGGCTATGCGGCTGGTCGTTTTTCCCCAGGCCCTTAGGGTGATGATTCCCTCCCTCAGCAGCCAGTACATGAACCTCGCCAAAAATTCCAGTTTGGCCCTGGCGATCGGCTATCCAGATATTTTTGCGACTGGGCAAACTACTCAAAACCAAACCGGGCGAGCCGTTGAGGTAGTGCTTCTATGGACAGTCACTTACCTGGCCGTCAATTTAATTATTTCGCTGGTTATGAATCAGTTCAACCGCGCCGTTAAGATTCAGGAACGTTAGCCATGAGTGCCACCCATCCGCCGTCTCCCGTTTCCCAGCGTCCGTCGGCTGTAAATCTAACGCCGCTGGACTGGGCCAAGAAAAACCTTTTTAGCGACTGGTTCAACAGCCTGCTAACCATTTTGGTAGGTTTTGTTCTGATCAATACGGTGATTGGATTCCTGCGCTGGGCCTTTAGTACCGCCAAGTGGAGCGTGATTCCGACCAACCTGCCGCTGTTTTTTGTGGGCCGATTTCCGGCTAACCAGTACTGGCGGATGTGGCTGCTGCTGACCCTGATAGCCCTGCTGGCAGGGTTGACCTGGGGAGTTTTAGCCCAGATGGCGACCCGGCTGTTCAGTCGCTCGGTGCTGATTGGCGTCGGCCTTGCGGCACTGGTCATTGTGCTCATGCCCCTGCCGAGCGTTGAGGGGGGAGCCCCACTGCTCGTGCGGCTTAAGCTTTTGGGTTTGGTGGCCCTGGTGCTGGCGGCGGCCTGGGTGGGGCGGTGGCTGGGACAGCGGAAATCGGGGCTGGGGAACTGGCTCTCCCTGGCTTGGGGCCTGTCCTTTTTTGTGGGGCTCTGGCTGATGGCGGGTGGGCTGGGCCTGCCGGTAGTGTCTACCACGGCCTGGGGAGGGCTGCTGCTAACAGCATTTATGTCCTTAGTCAGCATTGTGCTGTCATTTCCGTTTGGGGTGCTTCTGGCGCTGGGTCGCCAGAGCTCTCTGCCGGTGATTCGCTGGCTGTCGACTATCTATATCGAGGTGGTGCGGGGGGTGCCGCTGATCGCTATTTTATTTATCGGCCTGATTATGATTCCCCTGTTTTTGCCGCAGAACATTCGCCTCGACCTGGTCCTGCGAGCCACCCTGGGCCTGACGTTATTTACCGCCGCCTACCTGGCTGAGACGGTGCGGGGCGGGCTGCAAGCCATTCCAAAGGGCCAGTACGAGGCCGCCAGTTCCCTGGGGCTAAATACACCCCTGTCTATGGTGCTGATCGTCCTTCCTCAGGCTCTGAAAATATCGATTCCAGCCATTGTGGGTCTATTTATCAGCCTGCTTCAAGACACGACTCTGGTGTCCATTGTGGGGCTGTTTGACCTGCTGGGAATCAGCCGCTCTATTCTGGCTAATCCGCAGTTCATTGGCCGCTATGCCGAGGTCTATTTGTTTATCGGATTACTCTACTGGGGCCTGTGCTACGCCATGTCTCAGGGCAGCCGACGACTGGAAAAACAGCTTAAGACCTCGCACTAAGCAAGATGTAACAAATCTCACCGACGCAAGGGGGTACTGACCCACTAAAATACGTTGAATATATGCCTAATTCATTCGCTGGTTGGCCAGCTGCAAAGGGTTAAGGCTAGCCCCGTAGGACCATTGAAACTACTGGAATAACAAACAACATGACTCAGTTTCAAACGGAAACCATTGGAGATAATACCGCTGACAACCAGCCCATGATTATCGCCGAAAATGTGGAGAAGTGGTACGACAACGGCTTCCACGTTTTGAAAGGGGTGAGTCTGACCGTAAGCAAGGGCGAAGTGGTCGTGGTAATGGGGCCTTCGGGTTCCGGAAAGTCCACGTTTATTCGCACCTTTAACGCTCTGGAAAGCTATCAAAAAGGCAGCATTCTGGTCGATGGGATGAAGCTGTCCCACGACCTGAAGAACATTGAATCCATTCGCCGCGAAGTCGGCATGGTGTTTCAGCAGTTCAATCTCTTTCCTCACCTGACGGTACTGCAAAATATTACGCTTTCGCCCATTTGGGTGCGGCGCTGGCCCAAGGCCAAGGCCCAGGAGGTGGCAATGCAGCTGCTGGAGCGGGTAGGCATTTTAGAGCAGGCCCACAAGTTTCCAGGGCAGCTCTCAGGCGGGCAGCAGCAGCGGGTGGCGATCGCCCGCTCCCTGGCCATGCAGCCCAAGGTGATGCTGTTTGACGAACCCACCTCCGCCCTAGACCCCGAAATGGTGCGGGAGGTGCTCGACGTGATGCGATCGCTGGCGGACTCGGGCATGACCATGGTTTGCGTCACCCACGAGGTCGGCTTTGCCCGCGAGGTGGCCGATCGCGTAGTGCTCATGGACAGCGGCTACCTGGTCGAAGAAAACACCCCCCAGGAGTTTTTCAGCAACCCCCGCGAAGACCGCACCCAAAAGTTTCTCTCCCAAATTCTATAGCTCTGGGTGCTCAGAGGGGGACTTCGGCAATGTCGGCGATCGCGGGCAGAGTGGCGTAGGCAGCCCCAAAGCGCTCGGACCATCGCTGGCAGCGCACCGCAAAGGGGCACTGGGCGCAGTAGCCCAGGGCCGCATCAATCTTGGGCAAATCCTCTGCGGGAGCCAGCAGGGTCGTCAGGTGATCGGTCAGCCGCTGCAAATCGGCTCCGGTACGGCGGTGCTGATCGTCGCTGTAGGTAAGGGTAATACGGCTGGGCGGTTCAGCATTCGCTTCGGCCTGGGGCGGAGCCACAAACCAGTAGGTCATCGAGACCTGCTCAGGCCTTAGGTGGCTGGTTTCGACCAGGAGATAGAGGTAAAGCCGCGTCTGCCACTCCTGGGCCAGCTGCGCCTGCTCGGGCGGCCGCTGGTAGGTCTTCCAGTCGATAATTTGGCCGCAGGCTGGCCCTAGCACCAGCAGATCGTAAATGGCGGTGAGAATATAGCCATTAAAGGCCAGGGTGCGGCGGTGCTCGCTTTGGCGAAAGACGTCGGGCTGGGGGACAAACAGCTCTGGGGCAGCGGCCAATAGCCCATTCACCGCTGCATCCAGGGCCGCATCTTCCCTTAAAAAATCGTCAATCGGCAGCCCCAGCTCGCGCTGCTGCATGACCAGGTGAAACTGTGTCCCCCACCACTGCCGCTCTAGCATCGCCGGATCGGTGGGAACCGGGACGTGCTCTAGGTAGCTGTACTGGTAGCGGCGGGGGCAAATTTCTAGCTGCCGCAGGTGGCCTTGGGTAAGGGTGAGCATGGGCGAGGGTCCGCTGTAGGGGCACCCCTACAGCGTGCCAGGAGATTACACAGTGGCCAGCAGCTTGTCGATGTTTTTTGCGGTTTCAAAGAAGTAGGCGGCGTTTTCCTCGGGGGTGCCGGGCAGAATGCCGTGCCCCAGGTTGAGGATGTGGCCGCGATTGCCCGCTTTTTTGATCGTATCGAGGATGCGATCGCGAATTAGCGACTGCGAACCAAACAGCAGCGCCGGGTCAATATTGCCCTGCACACCAATACTGGGTCCAAGGCGACGACGAGCATCGGCCATGTCCACCGTCCAGTCAACGCTGACGATGTCGACCCCCGACTCACCCATCATGTCAAAGATGCCGGCGCTGCCGCTGATGTAGAGAATCAGCGGTGTGTCTGGGTGGGTCTGCTTCACCTGCTGCACCACCCGCTGCTGGTAGGGCAGGGCAAAGGTGCGGTAGTCCATGGGGCTGAGCTGCCCGGCCCAGGAGTCGAACAGCTGCACCACCTGAGCGCCGCAGTCGATCTGGTAGCGCACGTAGGTGGCGATGTTGTCGGCCAGCTTGCCTAGCAGGGTGTGCAGCATGGCGGGCTGGCTAAAGGCCATACCCTTGATGTTGGTGTAGCTCTTCGAGGTCTTGCCCTCTACGGCGTAGGCGGCCAGGGTCCAGGGCGAGCCGACAAAGCCCAGCACGGCAGCATCGTTGCCGACCTCCTGGCGCAGGGTTTGCAGAATGGTGCGAATGTAAGGCAGCGCCGTCTCGGGGTCGAGGTCGTGCACCGCATCGACCTGGGCCTGGGTGCGAATGGGCGGGTCGATGATTGGCCCCTGACTCTCAACGATGTCGAAGGGAATGCCCATGCCCGGCAGCGGCGTCAGAATGTCGGAGAACATGATCACCCCGTCGGGGCGAAAGGCGCGCCAGGGCTGGAGCGAAATTTCAATGGCCAGGTCGGCGTTTTCGGAGCGATCGCGAAAGGACGGGTACTTGTCGCGCAGGTCTCGGTACACCTTCATGTAGCGCCCGGCCTGGCGCATCATCCACACCGGAGGACGCTCTAGCGCTTCGTGGCGGGCGGCGCGGAGCAACAAAGGTACCTGGTTCACTGCGGTCATGGAAGGCGTCACCAATTTACAAGAACAGCGTTTTACAAGAACTAACGTGACAAAAACAAATTTAAGCGTAACCGTTAGCTTATCACTCTGTGATGCTCTCTAATTCTTACGGGAAAAGGGGTTCAGCACTTTTTGCGTCGCAACATTTGTATACATTTTCAAAGACAGGCTCCAGGGCCGAGAGCGATCGCCCCAAGGCCTTGACGGCTCGGGGGTTGAGTTTCTTTCTCGCCAATCCTCAGGCCAGAAAAGTGGCGCTTCACCGTAGAATTAAAGACTGTGACGATTTGGCCAAACGCAGATTATTCCCATGGACATTGTGAACTTTTTTGAAACCCTGGCCGGCAAGTGGTTTTCTCAGCGCACCACCCACGATCTGGCTGGACAGAGTTCCCAAGCGGGGAAGTCTAATCTGCTAATTGAATTTTTGCCCGCCACCGATGGCGATCTGGCCCAGGCCTGCGCCCCCCTCGGCCACGACCCCAGCCAAATTGCCTGCGGCCTGCGCATTCACCAAGATAGCCAGATCGATGGGCAAACCCAGAAAATCCAGAGCACAGCCCTGATGGTAATCTTTCCGCCCACCGAGGCAGAAACTGGGGTGCTGGTGCAGGCCGCGTCGTCCTCCCCGGCACTCCAGGGCAACTACCGGCTAGAGAATGAGATCCTTACCATTGTCACTCCCACCGAGGCAGGACAGGTGGAAGAACGGCTGTGGTTTGTCAACCCCAACCTGCGCATGCGCACCAGCGTGCTCAAAAGCGGGAATACCGTTCAAATCGCCTCATTTTGCTCTGAAATTCGGATGGGCTTAGTCAGTCCCCCCAGCTGAATGCTGCGATCGCCTAAAAAAAATCCCCCAGCCGTAGCCGAGGGATGCCTGTTGCTGGTGTTGAAGGCGGTGGCCCGGTCGCGCTCAAAACAGTGGCCATGAGGCGGTGCGCTCAGTCCGCAGGGGCACCTGGCAATTGGCGGCTACAGGTGCGGCAGAGTAATACTGTTTCCAGGCAAACCGCGTCCCGCGAAAGGTGCCTTTCTCCGTCATTTCTGTCATTGCCGTAGCCTCAAAGCTGGGGGCGGCGGTGCTGTAGCCAATGCCGCGATACGTCAGGTCCATGGGGGTTTCCTCGGGAGCTTTGGGGGACGGTGACAGCCGGGTTGGCTGGCAGGTCTATCGTCGCCCGATCGCCTGATAGAGGGGGTGACATCGGTCGGGGCAGCGGGGTGCGTCAGCCCGATCGCGGTGACCCAGGCTAGCCCAGACAGCGATCCTCCTCGCTCCGAAGGGTGATTGGAGTGCGATGTGAATCACGACTCGGAGGGCTGGGGCAGGGCGCTGATCATGAGCTCGTTGCCTCGGCGGCCCAGCACGGCAACGCGATCGCCCAGGTTATAGGTAGTCCCTTCTTCGACCGGAACGGCGGTCCAGTAGGTGGCCTCATACTTAACCTGATAGCGGTAGCCGGGGCGAAGCACGTCAGCCACCTCCGCAGTCCGCTCGGACCAGGCTCCCTCCGGGAAGGTTGGCGCTTCACTTTCTTCGTTGATCCAGTGCACCTGATCCACCAGGCCAGGCTCCAGGGGAAAGTCATCGGGATCGGTCTGGGATGGGGAGTAATTTGTCATGGCGATCGCACCTAAATGTAAAGGCTATGGGCGAGAAATCGGGGATAATCTGCGGCTGTGCCCTGAGGTTTCCCCACCTTTTGCTGGTCGAGCAGTAAAATGCCACCAGCAATCATCACCATTTATGATGAACCAATTGCAGCGGCTGTGGCACCACCGTGGAACGTGAGGGTAGTGATTAAGTATGGCAGGGTCTCAGATTGAACAGTGGCAGGAGCCAGAAATCCAGGTCGACCCGTCGGTAGAGGATGCCGCCACGGCGACGGCCATCACCCTGGCCCCACCACCGCCGCCGCTGCCGCGCCCCCGCTGGCAGCGGCGGCTGGCGATCGCAGCCGGGGTAGGTGCTCTGGGCGGTCTGGGCGGCTTGCTGTGGTGGTTTTTTGGGCGTACCCCTGCCCCTCCCTACGTGCTCGATATTTCGCCCTCCCAGAGCGAGTATGCCACTGCCCAGGCCGAGTCTCCCCACCTGAGCTGGCAGGTGAGCCACCCCCGCCAGGTCAAAACGATACTTTTGCGGGGGTATGCCCCCGACGGCACCCTGGTGTATGGCCCCGAGACCTACGACCTGACCCAGGGGGTGCCCGTCAACCTGCTGCCCTACTGCGACCAGACTCGGCAGCTCCTGACCTGTAAAGAGATACCCCTTGACCTGCGCCAGCCGGGGCAGTATCGATTTGAGCTCACCCTGCTGCCCAACCTGGCCCTCAACCTGCCGCCCGTAAAGGCCGAGAGCAGCCTGGTTACCGTAGCCGACCTGCCCCAGCCCAAAGTCGTCGAACTGGCTCCCGACCAGGTGATCTACTCGGAGGCAGGCACCCAGGTCGCGGCAAGCGGCCCTGCTACGGCTCCTCCGGTCACCGAGGCGGGCATTCGCGTCAGCTGGATTGTCGCCAATCCAGAAAGTCTGCAAGACCTCCTGCTTGTGGTCAAGCGACCCGATGGCGCTACCCTGGGAGGCCGCCGCTTCAGCCTGCGTAAACCTGGGAAACCCGGCAGTCCATCCCAGGTGGCCCTGCCCGAAGAACTCCAGCCCTTTTGCCAAATTCAAGACCGCCTGATTTGTCAGGGCGTGCCCAGCGGCATGACCGACGTGGGCCAGTACCAGTTTGAGCTAACTCCGGTGCCCATCAACCTGGGGGATCGGGAGCTGCCGCCGGCCAAACAGAGCGAGGTCGTCAACATTGAGCCCCGCCCGGTGCGCATTGCCTCGTTTACCATCAATGGCCGCGACGCGCAGCCCAAGTACCTGGTGCCTGTGGAACCAGGGCAGTCCATCCCTGGTTTTCAGGTGGCGTGGCGGGTCGAGGGCGGCTCTACGGCCAAGGTCGAGCTGCTGCCTTCCCCCGGCACCGTAGGGCTTCAGGGCGCACTGTCCATGCCGTTGCCCCCCTCGGGCACCACCACCGTAACCCTGCGGGTAACCGATGGTCAAAACCCGCCGATAGTGCGGGCGGTCACCTTTGAAACCTTCAACCCCCGGCCGAACCAGCCCGTCATTATTAACCAGGGGGGCGGCCCTAACCAGGGCGAGGGGACTCCCAGCGGCAGCGGCTCTGGCTCTTCAGCCCAATCGGCGACGCCAGCCCCGCGCCGCGACCCCCTGGGCGAGAGCCTGCGCCACCAAAACTCAACTCCCAGCAGCAATCTCCGCGACCTGCAACAGCAATCCCCAGAGAATCTAGACTTGAAGTTTTAGGGGAGCAGCGTCCGGTGGCACAGGGTATGGCGAATCTCGGGACGGAGCCGGTTGACTACAGCCCAACACTGCGATCGCTGATGGCCCAGGCGGGCATAGCCAGCTACCGATCGCTCAGCCAGCGCAGCGGCGTGCCCCGATCGGCCATTGACGGCCTGCGGCAAGGGCAGATCGGGCGGCTGCGGGTGGTCGCGCTGCAACGCCTCAGCCAGACGCTGAACGTACCCCTAGACGCCCTGGTCGAGATGTTTAGCGGACTTGCAGCATCCCCTGGCGATCGCGCTGGGGCCGATACCACCGATCAAATCAAGGCCCTGCGGCAGGAGTGCGATCGCCTCCAAACCCAGCTTGCCACCCAGGCCGAAGCGGTACGCCAGCAGGTGCAGCAGGCGGCGATCGCCCAGCTAGAGCCCTGGCTCGTGCAGTGGCCCACCGCCGTCCATGCGGCCCAGCAAAAGCCCGATCTGCCCGCCCAAAAGCTCATTCCCCTGGTGCGGCCCGTGGAAGCGTTGGTGCAGCACTGGGGCATCACCCCCATCGAAGCGGTAGGAGTTGAGGTATCCTTCGACCCAAAGATTCACCAGCCCAAGGCGGGCATGCTGTCGTCGGGGCAGCGGGTGCGGGTGAGCCATGTGGGCTACCGGCAGGGCGATCGCCTGCTGTATCGCGCTAAGGTCAGCGCGATCTAAGCCAGGACGTTGCTGGCCAGCTAAAAGTGCCTACTGAGAAGAGTTTTCCGCTCTTCTATAAACCTTCGGTGAAGTTCCAGATTTTTTTTCGATTTCATTCGGAATTTGGGCCTTCCCGTGGGAATCTTATGCGTGGGTGAGTCACTAACCGGGCAAGCCCAGGCCGCACCTTCCTATACAGAAACCCACTTTCTAGCCGAACTACTTATATGTGAAAAGCCCCCGGTCCTAGGATTGGGGGCTTTTCGCTGCGGCGGAATGTCTAGATTTTGAATGTATAGCCTTCATCACGTTAGTTAGGACGCTGAAGTTAGGACGCTGAGGGACATTGAGAACGTTCAAACGTTTGAACGCTGGCTCTGAGAAATGTCCTTAACCTACCCGTGGGCTGCTATACCTCTGCACAACGCCCCTACGCCTCTACGCCCCCATCCCTACTCCTCCCGCTCCGGCTTCAGCAGCGGAAAGGCAATGACGTCGCGAATGCTGGGGCTGTCGGTGAGCAGCATGACCAGGCGATCGATACCGATGCCCTCGCCGCAGGTGGGGGGCATGCCGTACTCCAGGGCGGTGAGAAAATCTTCGTCCACGCCGGTCGCCTCAAGATCCCCGGCGGCTTTGCGAGCTGCCTGCAAGTCAAACCGCTGCCGCTGGTCGATCGGGTCGGTCAGCTCCGAGAAGCCGTTGGCGGTTTCGCGCCCGACCACAAACAGCTCAAAGCGCTCGACGACCCCCGGCTTGCTGCGGTGGGGCTTAGAGAGCGGCGAAATCTCCACCGGATGGTCAATCAAAAACGTCGGCTGAATTAGCGTTGACTCGATTTTTTCTTCAAAGACCTCGTTTAGCAGCTTGCCCACCGAGTCGCAGCTGTCGATTCCGGGCAGGTTCAGGTCTTGGACGGCAGCCTTGGCCTCCTCCAGGGTAGCCAACTGGTGGAAATCAATCCCGGTGCGCTCTTTCACCAGGTCATGCATGGAAATGCGCTTCCAGGGCGGGGTGAGGTCGATATCGATACCCTGATAGGTAATCTTGAGGGTGCCGAGAACATCCTTGGCCAGGGTCGCCACCAAGTCTTCGGTGAGATCCATAAAGTCGTGGTAGTCGGCGTAGGCCTGGTAAAACTCCACGCTGGTAAACTCGGGGTTGTGGCGAGTTGAAACCCCCTCATTGCGAAAAATGCGGCCAATTTCAAACACCTTCTCAAAGCCGCCCACCACCAGCCGCTTCAGGTGCAGTTCGGTGGCGATGCGCAGATAGAGATCCATCTCCAGGGTGTTGTGGTAGGTGACGAAGGGGCGCGCCTCGGCCCCCCCAGCCTCGCTCTGCAGCACCGGGGTCTCAATTTCCAAAAAGCCGCGATCTTCCAGGTAGCGGCGAATGCCCGTGGTAATCAGCGCCCGCTTGCGAAAGGTGTCGCGCACGGCGGGGTTGACGATGAGATCGACGTAGCGCTGGCGGTAGCGCTTGGCCACATCGGTGAGGCCGTGCCACTTGTCGGGCAGGGGCAGCAGCGACTTGGTCAGCACAGCGTACTCCTGCACTTTGACCGAGAGTTCGCCCTTCTCGGTGCGCTTGAGGGTGCCGCGCACGCCGAGAATATCGCCCACATCGGTGAGCTGCTTGAGGTGTTCAAAGGCTTTCTCATCCGCAGCGCCCATGGCGGCTTGGATGGTGGTTTTGTCGAGGTAAAGCTGAATCAGGCCGCTTTCATCTTGCAGGGTGAAGAAGGCCAGCTTGCCGAACACCCGCCGCGCCAAGATTCTCCCGGCCAGGGAAACCTCGACCTCGACTTCTGCCCCGGCTTCCAGATCGGCATATTTGGCCTGAAGGTCTGCCGTTTGAGCGGTTACGGTCCACCGATAGGCGAAGGGATTGAGGCCCAGCTGCTTGAGATCTTCAACTTTTTGCAGCCGCGCCGCGCGAATTTCTTCGAGGCTGGAAGCGCTTTGGCCAGGGCGATTGGAGTCAGACGACATAGCTAGGGGCAGATGAATGGCAGAACGTCACAAACCCCCATTATAGGGACCCCTGGCCCTCCCTTAGTCAAGAAACCCGGCCTGCTAAAGCAGCGCTTCGTATCGCCTGCATAAAACGCAGTAAGCCCAGCGGCCAAACCTCTTTGGAACAAAAGGATTCAGCCAGCCAGGCCCAAAGCAGATCTAGAGATAGGGGTCTAGAAGTAGGCGTAGGTGGATACGGTTGCCGCCGCGATCGCAACCAACCCCTGCCGCACAAAGGACAGCAGCAAAAACGCCAAAATCGGGGACAGGTCAATACCACCCAGAGGAGGAATGATCGACCGAAACAGATTGAGGTAAGGGTCGGTCAGCTGGCTGAGCACCGAGAAAGGGGGGCTAAACCAATCCACATTGGGAAACCAGCTCAGCAGAATGCGCACGATCAGCAGGATCGTATAAATCGAAAGAAAAGTTGTGAGGGTTTGTACCAATATGTCCATTTGAGAACCTCGGCAGTAGTCGTTACCAACAATACACGGAACGTCTTTCTCTGTCAGTTAGTGTAACGGTTTGCTTCGCCCTGAACGGGAGCAAACTCGGGAGATTTGCTTAAGAGTCAATGCGGGACGGGTTTTCCCAGGGGTGCTCGGAGTGGCCGTTAATGCCGCCAAGCTGCTGGCGCACGTCATCAATGGCGTCGTTGAGCTGGGCAATTTTGGCCTCTAGGCCCAGGCGGGCGGCCTCAATGCTGTCCTCATCGCTGTCGGCAAACTCGCCAAAGGCCAGATTGCCGTCTGTTTTGGGGAGGGAGGGCTTGGGCTTGCTGCCCCCCGACTGAATGCGTGAGGCCGCCAAAGCGCCTACAACGCCGCCCAGGGCACCGCCTACGAGGGTACCGAGCAAAAATCCGCCGACGAAGTTGTCCTGCTGACTCATAGGTCGTTATTTATCTCACCCAAAAACGTTTATCTGGCAAAACCAATGCCCACAATATCCTAATTGTGCCAAACTGCCAGGCCTAATGACAGGCCGCCCCGAGAAATTGAGCCCTTCTCTCCGGCGGCGGGGGCGTAGATCCATGGGCGAGAGCTAGGTGCCAAAGGTGCGATCGCCCGCATCCCCCAGCCCCGGCACAATAAATCCGTGTTCGTTCACTGTCTCATCGATCATGGCGGTGTAGATAGTCACCGTGGGGTAGGCCGCCGCCAGCTTTTGCAGCGCCGGGGGGGCCGCCACGATAGAAATAATTCGCACCGCCGCCGGGTCAATGCCCCGCTGGGTGAGCAGGTCCATCATCGCCATGATAGTGCCGCCAGTGGCCAGCATCGGTTCGCTGATCAAAACCTTAGTTTGGGGGTCAAGCCGGTCGGGCAGTTTGTTGAGGTAGCAGCTCGCCTCCAGGGTTTCTTCATTGCGCACAAAGCCCACGTGGTACACCGAGGCCAGGGGCACCAGCGCCTGAATCCCCGGCATCAGCGCCAGTCCCGCCCGCAAAATCGGCACAATCATCGTCGGCACATCGGGGTTAATAAAAGTAGCCGCAGCCGGGCCGAGGGGCGTATCGACCGTCGTATCCATCGTCGGTAGCCACTCGCGAATGGCTTCGTAGGTGAGCCAGCGGCCCAGTTCTTCCATCGCCGAACGAAACAGCGGCCCCGGCGTCTCGGCATCGCGGGCGACCCCCAGCCAGTGCTTCACCAGCGGATGGGGTGGAACATAAATACGCAGTTGGAAAGAAGACATAGCCCAATTGCCAGCAAAATTTGCCACATCATACCCCGGAGAGCCGTAGGGACGCGATTAATCGCGTCCCTACGGCTTTTGCTGTACGGTCGATTCGGTGTAAAAACCACGCTTTTCCATGGGTAAGCCACACCTGTATTAACCCTTTCGCTCTGGCAAGATGATGGTGTTGGCGAAAGGAGATAGCAATGGCAAAACAATTTTTCGGCAAGCCTTTTATGAACTGGTATCGCAAGCTGCTGCGCAACTCTAAGTATCGTTGGGTTGTGTTATTTGGCACTCTGGTTTATCTGGTCAGCCCCATTGATATTTCCCCTGACGTATTTCCGGTTTTGGGCTGGATTGACGATGGCCTAGTCGCCACGATCGCCATTACCGAAATTACCCAAATTCTGCTCGATCGCAAGCGCAGCCTGCGCCAGGTGGATGAGTCTATCACCAGGGCAGAAGCAACCGATATCCACGAAACAGTGATTGACGTAGATTCTGTCGCTGTCCTCTAGACCTAGCTTTAGCGCCAATCGCGGTCCATAGACGGGGTTCTGCCGCTTAAAAAGCCAGAGGCCGATTTGGACTTAGCTTACCCAGCTTTCAACTCATTTTTTATTAGGAGAAAATCCATGGCTCATCCTGTACAAGACCGCGTTAAGACCGAGTGGGAAAAAGCCCAAAAAGAGGGTGGACAGCGCGTAGAACGCATTCGCGACATCGTTAAAACGGCCGCGATCGAAGCCTTGGCTGAGCTAAGAGAGGGCTCTAGCGAAATCGAAACCCAGGGCCGTAAAACCCTGTCCGAAATGATTGAGCAACTCAGGGCCAACGAAGCCGCCGATGCTGCCGCTGCTGAAGCCGTCGCCGACGCTGTAGCTGAGGCCGTCCAAGCCGAAGGCATTCACGCCGAAGGTATTCACGCCGAAGGTATTCACGCCGAGGCCGCTACCGAAACCGAGGCAACTGCTCCGACCTGGGCGCAAATCTTTGCCGACCTGCGCTACCTGGCCAACGATCGCAAGGTGGACTGGGCCCAGCAGTTGCTTTCCAATCTGCAAACTCAGATCGATCGCTTCGACACTGAGATGGCCAGCGAGTTTGGCGATCGCTACGGTTTTGTCCGGCCTCTGGTGCGCGGCATTCGCTCCCTCGTGGCCATGGTTTACGGCAAAATTGGCCGGTCCGAGGAGACTGCTGCCCCTACCCCCGTCCACATTGAAGTGCTGGACGGCAGTGAATCAGCCCATGGTGATGACTCAGCTCAGGTTTAGGTTTTGGTTGGTTGTGTGTGTTTAACCCCTAGACAATCCTCACTCAAGTCTAGAGACGAAGCTTTGCCTGGGGGAGAACCCCACGTCTGGACTTGGTATAACCCCCAAAGCGCTGCGGTTGCGGCGCTTTTTTGTGGCCTGCGGTGAGGTTCTGACCCTGAGATCGCTAAAAACAGTAACAAAGTGCAGCGCTTACGTTGCGCTGTGCGAACCTGTGCAACGTTTCCTGGCCTAGGGGCACACGCTGACCCATCTGATTGATAGAACAGTGAAAACTTGAGGGTTAAAGGGCTAGATCTAGCCTGACTCCATCGCGCTCAACCGCGCCTTCGAATGCGTGTCCGATCGCGACAGTTAACCCTGGCCCACGGGCCATCGCAGCATCCCTTCTGGCGAGTGTTTACCGATGGTTAGCTCTCCTCTCGCCCCGTCTTCCCAGCGTCAGCAGACCGCCCTGCCGGTGGCGGTTGACCCGCAGCTGGCCCTGGCCGTGGCCGATGATGTCTTTCTGCGATCGCTGCTGAGCGAAAGCCTGCCCGCGATCGCCCATCCCCACGAAATAGGCACGGTCACCGTCGAAGTGGGCGTACCACTCCCTTGCCATAGCTCCCAGGGCCAGGGCCGCATAGATGCGGTGCTCACCTTCGAGCACATCAACTGCGTGCTGGCCGGGTCCTACCCCGAGGCGCCGCTGCCCGATGTCAGCAACCATCGAGAGTACCAGGCGATTACCCCCTGCCACTCCGACCTGGCCACCCTGGCCCACAATGTGCCCCTGGCCGAGGCCGAGGCCCTGCTAGCGCGATCGGGCTTTGAGCCTGACGATATTCAGCACATTCTCAATCTGCCCAACCAGGGCTGGCACAAGTCGTGGTGGTACAGCCTCACCCCCGAAGGCTTTCTCACCGTGCCCTTTCAGCGCCACATTCGCAGCCGCTGCTACACCGACGGCACCGTCACCCTGCAATTCAAAGACCACTACGCCCAGCAGCGCCCGGAAGCTTTTCGCAGCCAGTCCCAGAAGCTGCCGGTAGTCGTACATTCACCCCAGGTCAGCTTTTGCGACAACCTGGCCCACATCAACCTCAGCCGCCAAACCCTCAGTAGCCCCCAGGCAATATTGATTGCTGACGACCTCTCGGAGCTGGAAATTGAGGGCTACATTCGCCAGAACGTCAGCCTGTATCGGCAGCGCAGTGTAGAGTTCGTCATCAGCGCCAGCTGCCGCTCCTGTGCCCAGGCCAAATGTCCGCTTCAGGGAGTAGACTCGTCACCCGTACTGGCCTGTAGATCGTTTAGGCCCGTGGATGGGGGCATATAGATCTGCCCCGGCGGGTGCAGCACGACCGGCATTTTGCTAGCTGTGGCGTGGCGCTGAATTTGGCCCCAGCTCAGGGTTACCGCCCCGCCCGCCAAAAGTAGCCCAAACAGGGCCAGGGAGACCTTTTCCTCCACTGACCCCATTAGGCCATCGACAGCGCCAACGGTGAGCGCCGTGGCCAGCCACGGTTGTTTTCTAAACAGCGCTTTAATGGTCAGTCTCCCAAGTGCAGCAAAGTTGATGGCGGCCAGGCTTTAGAGAATCCCCAGGTTTGCCTTAACAGGCAGAGGTGCAGCGTAAGACATGACTGCAACGTCGTAGGGGAACTAATCCTGCTCACGCAATAGGTTTCCCAAACGGAGGGATATTGTCTACCTAGCGCAGCCCCAGCCAAGTTACAATCGCCTGCCCGGTTACGGCCTCAAACAGCACCAGCGCCACAAACCCCAGCATGGCGGCCCGCCCATTTAGCCGTTCGGCATAGTCGTTAAAGCCCGATTTGGGGCGCTCGATAGTGGGGGTCACAGTGGGGTCGAGGTTAGCCATAGGTTTGGGGGTGTGTCGATTGCTTTCTTAGCCTACCCCATGGGTTGCCCGTTGTGGTAAGGGGTGTGCCATGGCTAGCGACTGGACGGCGGGGGCGATCGCTGCCCTGTGCTGCTTGACAAGTTCAGGCCTAGGTCCGTCAGTTCCCCTGGGCAACCGCCTTCTGTCATTCAACGACGAAGCAATCAAGAGTAACGCCATGGCCCGACTGGATTGCTCGGCGGAGCCCCATTTCCCGTGGAAATCTTGCATAGCATACAAGGTGCGGTCGAGATAGTTCATTGGCCGGTCCACTTGATTACTGGTGCGATAAGCGTCAGGGAAGTCAAAGGCCCGTTGAAAAAATTGAGACTTGCCTTTCAACCGTCGCAAGCGCCCGTCAATGGCCTTGGCAAGGTGCGCGTATTCACCCACTCCAGCAACCGTCACAGTCGTTGGGCAAAGCGTCGCTTGCTGGTAGCCTGATAGACAGGTCAGAGTTGGTCGAGGAGTTGTTGCCGGAGCGCGGGTTTCGATCGGCACCAATCCCGAATCTTAATCACTTCATGGAGAAAGCACAGAATCCAGACGACGCCAGGAAATAATGTTTCCCAGGCGGCTCGGGTGGCGTCCCACCCATTGGTGGTTGCCGTTTCGGGAGTATAGTCAGGGGCATAATGGGCCGCTTCCTGCTGGAATACGCCATGGGCTTCAGTGAGTCAGTGCTGCCCCGCACTGGTCCTCAGACCGGCCCCAAAATGCACCCTTGGGCGGCGGTGACGGCCAGATTTGCACGGTTCCCTTGCCAATCACAGTGCTTTTCGTCCGCAACTAGATTGGAGAAGCGCCGTTTCCGTTTTCAGGGTAGCCCCGACAATAGAGGCTCACCCCAACGACTGGTAGAGCCGATACCAGTGCATCTCGGAGCAACCCAGCACATGGGCAATGCCCCCAAACGCCAGACCATGCTTCCGCAGATAGAGTTCTCTATTCGCCATTTCTGCCAATTCACCCATGTACGGCATCACAAAATCCGGACGCAGTTGATACATCTCCTTCATCCTCGGGAGCAAAATCTAGCGGGTCTGAATCTGCTGGCGGGAGGACTCGACCCAGTCTGAAAGCGATAACCGACCTCAATGCCTTCGGGAAACAGTTCAGGGTGAGCCGCAATCTGCTCATCGAGACACTGGCGAGAGGCTTCACGATCTTCCACCAAAGTGGCGTAGTCGAGGTCGTCTGCAAGGGGGAGACAAATCGTTTTATCGCCTGCGGTTCCACGCTTCTGTCGCTGCTTGGCCATCCTGTTGGCCCCCTGAGCGCTCTCCCTTTATTTTACTCGACACAAATTTGGGGGAAACTAGTACTCGAAGGCTGAAATATGCCGACTATTCCAGCACCTGGCTCCCTAGCTCCCATGCTCCCTCGCGATTGGCAATAGTCGCCACACTTGTGCCGCAGTCTACTAGGCTTAACCCTCTTTTCCCTCTTCAGGTTTCACGGTGGGAACAAAGTCAGGCTTTTCTTTATTTTCCCAACCGGCAGGCCGCTTCGAGTTGTACCAGGCAATTGAGCCGATGGTCACCGCAGCCACAAACCCTACTACGTAAACCAGCACAAACGGGGAGGAAAGGCTTTCACTTGCGATCGCAAAAAAGAGTGTCATAGCTATATCAGACTCCAAAATCAGTAATTAGCTATCTACCATCCTACGACGATAGACCAATTGGGGGATCATCCCCTGGTCTGAGCCTGGTGCCCCCGACGCCCGCCATCGACCAGCTATCTATGCCCTAGGGTCTATTCCCCGCTGCTGGTGGGTGGGGGTGCCTCAAGGGGGGGTGGGGGTGCCACAATTGGCGGTGGCGCAGGGGCCGGGGCGGCTGGTATAGGCGCAGGGGCAGGCGCTACCGGGGCCGTATTGACGGGGCGAGGCGCTGGGCTAACCGGCGCTACGGCTGGCGGTTCATTGGTAATGGCCGGAGTAGCTGCTTCCGCTGAATCAGAGGTTTCGGTACTGTCGCCAGTGCCCTGGCTGTTGCTGTCGCCACTGGAAGTGGAACTCTCTTCACTGCGGCGACTCTCGCTTTCTGACTGCCTGGCCACCTGACGACTCTCACCGCTAGACCTAGAGGCAGATTCCGATGGTTGAGACGGCCCAGAATCGGCAACAACTCGACCTGGCTTAAGGGGGCTGAGGGTAATGGTCGGTTCGCGCCCTCCCAGGCGGGGCAGGCTTGGGAATTGCTCTACCGGAATATCGTCGGTGAGTTTGGCCATAAAGTCGTGCCAGATCGCGGCGGCTGTGCTGCTAGCTCCATGGGTAGGCGTGTTGTCGTCGTTGCCCATCCACACCCCGGCCACCAGTTGTGGGATGTAGCCCACAAACCAGAGATCGCGATACTCCTCGGAGGTACCAGTTTTGCCCGCCACTGGGCGACCCAAATAGGCGTTGCCGCCGGTTCCTCCTTCCACTACTCCGCGCAGCATCCAGGTCATAATGGCTGCCGAGTCAGCGTCAATCGCCTGCACCGACTCGTTAGGGTTTTCGTAAATGACCTCTCCATTGCTGTCGAGCACCCGCCGAATGCCGTGGGCGGGACGGTGCACTCCCTTATTGTCGAGGGTGCCGTAGGCGCTGGTTAGCTCTAGCAGATTGACTTCGGACGTGCCCAGGGCCAGCGAGTAGGCTGGCAGCAGCGGCGACTCAATGCCCATGCGCTTCGCCAGCTCGATCACTGGGTCGAAGCCCACATCCACCAGTAGCTTTACAGCGATGATGTTGACCGAGTTGCGCAGGGCCTGGCGCAAATCCATGCTGCCGCTGTATCTTTTGCTGTAATTCTTGGGTTCGTAGCCGTCTACTACGTAGCGAGCGTCCATATAGTTTTTGTAGGGCGACATGCCCCCTGCGATCGCCGCCGAGTAAACAAAGGTCTTAAAGGTTGACCCTGGCTGCCGCTGGGCCTGGGTTACCCGGTTAAACTGGTTGTTGCTGTTAAAGTTGGTGCCGCCCACCATGGCTTTGATTTCGCCGTTGCGGGGATCGACAGCTACCAGGGCCGCCTGGCCTACCCCCTGCCAACTGCCGTAGCGAACCACGGCGTTTTCAATCGTTTCTTCGGCGCGACGCTGCCAGACCACATTGAGCGTCGTTTCTACGGTCAGCCCCCCAGCCTCTAGCTGGTCGGGGGAAAGCACAGATTCGAGCTGCTTTTGAACGTAAATAGTGAAGTAGGGAAACTCACTGTAGAGAAATTTGGGCTGTTTGGGGGAGACATCCACATCGGCGTTAAGGGCCTCGTTGGCCTGTGCCTCAGTAATCGTATTGGTCTCCAGCATGCGGCGAATTACCCGATCGCGCTGGTTGCGAGCCGACTCTGCATCGACCACCGGGGAATAGAGGCTGGGCGCCGGGGCCATTCCAGCAATCATGGCCGACTCGGCTACGGTGAGTTGGTCAATGGTTTTGCCGAAGTAAATCCAGGCGGCATCGGCAACGCCATAGGCCCCCGAACCCAGGTACACCAGGTTGAGGTAGCGCTCAATGATCTGCTCTTTGGTCAAGCTTTTTTCAAGCTTGATCGCCATCAGGGCTTCTTTCAGCTTGCGCTGATAGCTGCGCTCCTGGTCAAGGAAGACAATACGGGCTAGCTGCTGGGTAATGGTGCTCGCCCCTTCGACTGTCTCGCGGCTTTGCACATTGGCGACAACAGCCCGGGCAATGCCGCGATAGTCAACGCCGTTGTGCTCGTAAAAACGCTGGTCTTCGGAAGCAATGAACGCGTCTACCAGATACTTTGGAATGTCGTCGTAGGTGATGGTTTCGCGGCTGGCGGGGCCAATCTTTTGCAGAATGACACCATCGGCCGAAACCATGGTCACGGTGCCATCGCGCTGGTAGGTGAGGGCGGCACTGGAGTCGGGTAGGGCAGCGTTTGTCGCCTGCAATATTCGGTAAGCGCGAGTACCGCCGCCAGCGATGCCCGCTCCGGTCAGCAGCACAACCCAAAACAGGGGCCGCAAAAACAAGGGCCGGTAGCGGCGCGGCGGCGTTGGCCTCTCCCGCGACGGGTTGGACGGTTCGATCGATTGCCGCGAGGAGGTTGTGCCAGAAAAAT
Source organism: Nodosilinea nodulosa PCC 7104 (assembly GCF_000309385.1). Taxonomy (GTDB): domain Bacteria; phylum Cyanobacteriota; class Cyanobacteriia; order Phormidesmidales; family Phormidesmidaceae; genus Nodosilinea; species Nodosilinea nodulosa. Next base: position 4,234,104 of record NZ_JH976537.1, on the reverse strand, counting down.
TGGTTGAACTCACCTCAGAGGCTTTGCGCTCAGAGGCGTTGCGCCCAGAGGCCCTGCGCCCTGCCGAAGACGACGGCTTCCTTGCAGGAGACGACAGCCAGGTTAACCAAGATCGAGCCATAGCACCGTTGCCCTTCATATCCTCTGTGAACTGTATGGGGTTTCGGTCATTTCTTCAAGGGTACAGCCACGATTGAGCGGATCCCCTTAAAGTACCCTGTGCCCCAGCGCTAGCCCCGTGACCAGCATACCCAGCACCAAAAAAGGCTGGGCGCTGGCCTGGTACTTAACATCGTTGCCCAAGGGATCCCGGAGGAAGTACATGTCTTGAAAGGTGATCTGGGGAATGATCAGCAGCACCAGCAGCACCGCGTAGAGGTTTTGATGAATGGCCATCAGATAAGCCGCTACGCCCCCCTGAAAAATGTCGATCGCCAGGACGCAGATCCAGGCGGCGGTGGTGACGCCGAACATCACCGGCAGCGACTTGAGGCCCATCTGGCGATCGCCCTCCACGCTCTTAAAATCGTTGACCACAGCAATGCCCAGGCCCGCCAGGCTGTAAAACAGAGTCAGCACCACGATCTGCCAGGTCAGCTCGCCAAACAGGGCGTGGCCCGCCCACCAAGGCAGCGCGATGTAGCTGGCCCCGAGGGCGTAGTTGCCCAGCCAGCCGTTCTGCTTCAGCTTGAGCGGCGGAGCTGAGTAGATGTACGACACCAGCGACCCGCCAAGGGCCAGAGCTGTAATGGTGGGAAAGTCGTGGCCTGCCCAGCGATCGAGGCCGTAGGCAACGGCAATGCCCCCCACCAGCAGCAGCAAAATTTGGGTCACCACCTGGGGAATTGAGATGGCTCCGGAGGGGATGGGCCGGTAGGGCTCGTTGATGGCGTCGATGTCGCGATCGTAGAAGTCGTTGAGGGTTTGGGTGTAGCCGGTTAGCAGAGGCCCCGAGAGCAGCATGCAGGCGGCGGCAATCAGCACGTATTCTAGGGTCCAGCGGTAGTTGCCGGAGGAGGCTGCCCCACACACTACACCCCAGATGAGCGGGATCCAGGTGATCGGTTTCATCAGCTGGAGGCGAATCTTCCAGACGGAGGTTTCGCCAGTCTTGGCGCCCTTCATGCCCAAGAGCTGGCGGGTGGCGTCGCCCTGAGCGGCCGCTGCTGGTGTCGCTGCTGCCTCAGCTTCAGCGGTGCCAGCCACCGCCTCGTCTGGAGCGTCGTTAACCGGGATGGAAGACGATGGTTCAGCCATGGTGGGGAGATAACTGCTACGGGTCGATAAAAGCTTGGGCGATCGCGATCTCTACCCACGGTGCCACATTTCTGAGGTCAGGATCAAACCATGGCTGAGGTCGGCATGGTTTTCCTGGGAACCGATGACATACCGCTGCCGCGCTCGCCGGAGCACGGCAGCGGTATGGAGCCCGTTTCCTAGCTAAAGGAAATCACCAGGTGCTGGTCTTGAAACTTGGCCCCAGCCACGGCCTTGCCCTGGAGCGCCGCTGGCAGCAGCAGGTTGCGCCGCTGATCGCCCGCTTCGATGGTAACCTCGGGGCCGTACTGGGTGAGCTTGACCTGAGTTTTGTCAAAACTGGGCAGGAACAAGCGCACGGTTTTGGCCGCCACATCCACGCTGACCGGGCGGGGGGCGGCGGCGGCCCACTTAACCGGGTCAGGCAGGGCCGCGATCGCCTCCTCCCAGCCCTGCTCCAGAACCTGGGGCAGGGCCACCTGGGGCAGGGGCGCGAAGGCTGTGGTCTGATCGCGCTCGAGACCGCCGCCGTTGACTACTACACCGCCCACGGTAAGGCCGATCTGCTGGGCGCTGCCCCACAGGTAGCGGGCGGTGGCTACCGCGCCAGGGGCCGGAGTGGTGACCAAAAAGGCGGCGACTCGGCTGGGGTCTGTGACGGCCTGTCTGCCGTCTTCTAGCTGCGATCGCACCTGCCCGGTCGGTTGATCCAGCACATCCCCTGACCAGTCCACCGCCAGCACCGCCGAGGCCATGGGCTGCAAAAACGGCGACAGCACTCGCCCCACATCCGACTGCTGAAACACGCCGCGAAACCGCCGCAGATACCAGTCCAAAATTTCAGGCATACCCAGCATGCGCAGGGTGGCTAGGGCATCGCTGCCGTCGTAGACAATCACATCGTAGCGATCGCTGGCGTCGAGCTGGCGCAGAGCATTTAGCGCCAGGGCGCTGTCCATACCCGGCAGCACCCCCAGCTCCTGGCCGTAGACCGCCTTAAGGAAGGGCGTGCGCAGGTACTGGGCCTCCAGCGCCTTTACCTCATCCCAGCTCTGCTCCAGCAGGGTTGCCGCCTGAAACTGCACGGCCCACAGGTTCGCCTCTACCTCGGCGGGCTCGGCTTTGAGGGGATGCCCCAGCAGCAGGGCCGGGGCCGGGGTCACATCCTGCACCACCAGCAGCACCCGCTGCCCCGCCCGCGCCCGCTGCTTGGCCGCCGCGATCGCGACGGTGGTGGTGCCGCAGCCGCCCTTACCCAAATAGGTGAGAATTAGTGCCATAAAAAATCGGCCTGCACGTTTCGTTAGGTCATGACTACAGAGATGATCGGACTGCGGGCGATCGCCGCAGAAGACCGCTCTGCCTCAACGGGGTTTAAGGATAAGCCCAGAGGCGAAATTGGGGACGCTGCCGAAGCTCAGCCCGAAGACGCCCGTATCCAACGACTAGTCCCCGAACGGTTTAGTAAGGGATTTTGTCTCGGCTTCCGCGCTGGGATTTCTCGCTCAGGCGCCTGGCTCAAGATCGTAATTGGCCCAACGCATTCACCCATCCCCCCGAAGAGAGGCATGGCTGCCCGGAGTCAGCAAAAATCCTGCCGGGATTCTAGCAGCCCTAAACCTCGGCCTGGTGATGCCGCCCGCTACAGTTCGTTGAATGCCGCTTGCCGCCTGACTATTGAACCACCGACAGCTCATCTTCAAAAAACCAGGTGGTGTAGCGATCTTCAAACTCCACCACTACGCCCACGCCGCTGCCATCTACCATCTTGAACTGACTCACAACGCCGCGCTTGCCGAGGTAAGCCGCCACATCCTTCGAAACCCGATCGCGAAGACGGGATACTTTCACCTTCTGGCCAATCTCTAAACCCATGTTTACTGAGGGCTCCAACTGCATATCCAACAATAAAACCAAAACACAGTGTATCAGCGTCTTGGCCCCTGGTGATCGTCAAAATCTGATCCTCAAAATCCTCTATGTGTGAAACTTGAAAAGGGTTAATCTGCTGCCGCAGGAAATAGGGTGTCTGGACGGGCTAGCCCGTTCGGGGACGACGGGCAGGCCTGCCCGAACCCAAGGTCAATAGGGAGAACGCTCATGCTGGCGAAACGGATTGTGCCTTGTTTGGATGTCAAAGCGGGGCGGGTAGTAAAAGGGGTCAATTTTGTCGATCTCCGCGATGCGGGCGATCCGGTCGAACTGGCCCAGGCCTATAACCGGGCGGGGGCCGATGAGCTGGTATTTCTCGATATCACGGCCACCCACGAAGACCGCGACATTATTTACGACGTGGTGTACCGCACGGCGGAGCAGGTGTTTATCCCGCTGACGGTGGGTGGCGGCGTACAATCCTTAGAGACCATTAAGAAACTGTTACGAGCTGGAGCAGACAAAGTCAGCATCAACTCGGCGGCGGTCAAGCGACCGGAGCTAATTCGGGAGGCCAGCGATCGCTTTGGGGCCCAGTGTATTGTGGTGGCCATCGATGCTCGCCGCCGCGAAGACCCCACCAACCCCGGCTGGGATGTCTACGTGCGGGGCGGCCGCGAAAATACCGGGCTAGACGCCCTCCACTGGGCCGAAACCGTTGTCAACCACGGTGCTGGCGAACTGCTCGTCACCAGTATGGATGCGGACGGCACCCAGGCGGGCTACGACCTGACGCTCACCCGCGCCATTGCCGATCGCGTGCCGGTGCCCGTAATTGCCTCTGGCGGGGCAGGCACCTGTGACCACATTCACGAGGCGCTGACGGAGGGGCGGGCTGAGGCCGCACTCTTGGCCTCGCTACTGCACTATGGGCAGCTTACGGTACAGCAGATCAAGGAGCATTTGCGCGATCGCCAGATACCAGTACGGTTGGCCTAGTTGCGCCTCGGTTGAGGCCTGAGCACGGCAAAAGCGAAAACATTCTGTGGAAGCATGCTGGTTTTATGAATGCCTGTTACGATGTGTAACATATAGATCAACAGCTTTAAGATCAGAGCTTTGAATTCTGTCTGTCAAATTCTTTACCGTTAACCTCGTTCATGCTGCTGCTCATCCTGATTATTGTTATTGCCCTGGTAGCCTGGGCACTCCGGCTGATGGAGCAGGCCGTCAAGGGTCAGGAGTTCTCTCTGATGCTGGCCGGTTTTCTGGTGGCATCTTCGGCTGCCGCCCTGATGGGAGTTTACTTTTTGATGGGCAACTATGTGCTCTATATGAACAGTGCTGCCCAGCAGCTGTCTGATATGGAGGCACTGGATGTTCCCTACTCCATCTACGCCAGCGCTACAGTTCCCGACTCCTCCAGTCTGATGGCCGACTGGCTGACCCAGGCTGAGTGAAGCCTGGCAGAGCTACAATTTCAGGGCTGTAATGGCCAAAGCCACAAAAAATGGGACCGCTGGGGTAGATCTACTCCCGGCGGTCTCGTGTTTTTCAGGGCCAACCCGCTAGTTCAGCGCCTGCCAGGTGGCCGGGCCAACGATGCCGTCTACAGTTAGATCGTTTGCGGCCTGGGCGGCACGAACGGCGGTCTCGGTTTGACTGCCGAAGATCCCATCGATTGCTCCGTTGTAGAACCCTTTGGTGCGCAGGCGCTGCTGGAGCTGTCGCACGGCATCGCCTTCCATGCCGGGCCGCAGTACGGGAAGTGCAGGGGTGGAGCTGCTGCCGCTGGTCGCTGGTGGAGTGCTTGGGCTGGGGGTGCTAGCTGGCGGTGTGCTAGCCGCAGGGGTTGTGGTGCTGGGGGGAGTGGCCGTTGGCGGGTTTGCCTCTCCAGGCGGCGTGGGGAATAGGCGGCTCCAGGTGGCAGGGCCAACAATGCCGTCGGCGGTAATGCCCGCTGCCGTTTGAAAGCGGCGAGCGGCGGCGGCGGTGTCTTCTTGATATATCCCGGTTACCTGGCCAGGGTAGTAGCCCAAAAGGATCAGCATCGATTGGAGTTCGCGCACCGATTCCCCCTGGCTGCCCAGCTGTAGGGTAGGCCGCACGATGCGCTCGCCGCTCACGGTTGGAACGGCTGGCTGGCTGGGTTGGTCGGTTTCTGGGGCAGTTTGGGCTCGGGCCAAAGGAATCGCTGAGCCACTAGCCAAGGCGATCGCCAGGACCACTCCCCAAGCGCTGAGACTAGCCCAGCCTCGGGCAGTCTGTTTTGTGAAGGGGACGGCGCTGAACATAGAGGTGGCTCCAGGCAGGGATAACAGCAAGCGGCAGGCGCTTGACAGCAAGCATTATAGGATTGCTGTCGCGAAATGGGCTACCGCCCCGATTAAAATTCAACAGAGCAGGCTGGTGCAGGCAGAACGACCCATTGAACCATGGTGCATGTTGCGAATTATCTACAGGTAGCGCCCGGATCTCTGCCAGATCGTTTGGGAGCAGCGCTGGAGGCGATTGTGATTAGCGATCGCTGGGTGGCCCATGGCCGAAGTAAGACGATTGGCCCAGCGCCAAGCTGGCAGGAAGGGCTGCTGCGGGTTGCCCACGCCTGCACCCAGGGAGACTCGCTTTTGCCCCAGCGCTGGCAGACCCACTTTCAGGCCTTACCCGATCGAGCAGCGGTGTTGATCAACGTTTTCCCCTACCTGTGGCTGCAAGCCGATGCCCAGGGCCATCACCGGGCGGCGGTAGGCCGCTGGGTCTCAGCGCTGGGGCGATCTGTGGCAACGGCAGAGGCCTGTGAAGCACTGTTCAGTCTGGTATGCCAGGAGATGAAGGTAGCTGGATCTGGCGCTGGGGCCAGCCTGGCCAGGGCGGCACTAAAGGCTGGAAACGAGCCTCCCCTGGAGCCAGCCCTCCGGCTGATGGTCCAGAGTCAGGGGCAGTTGGCGGTGGTCCTAGATGTGGCCTATGGGCGGGGCTGGACGCCGACGGAGGTGGCCCTGGCAGGGCTGCTAGTGGGGTTGACCGAAGGGCGTTCCGGCGTGGGCGCGGGGCTGCGCCAGCGCTGGCTGCGCTGGGGTGCTGACGGCGAGCAGGGCCGGTATCCCGATGGTTGGCAGGGCCTGAAATCGGATGATTTGGCGGCGATCGCGGCGGGTCTGCACTGCCGCTGGGCGGGAGGGGAGACTGGCATTGCCCTGGGGTCGTCGCCATTTCCTTGGGGGATAAGGGTTTAGGGCAAAGGGTACAGGCGTTGACCGAGACCGCCGCCTATAATAGCGTTTGAGAGACTCCGATTGGGCTGGCAGCCCTAGCGCGTTGCGGGGAAGGAGAATCTCGAATCGTTCAATCTGGCTGTTACTCGCTGGCTGCCATACATTCTGGGGTTCCCCGGCCTCTGCCCACCCCTCTAGCTGTCTTAATCTATGAAGGCAATTCAGGAATTTGTGGCTGCGGTTGAGCGCTGGTGGGCTGTAGGGCAGCGGGCCGCAAGGCCGATTATTCCTCCGCCTGCGCTGGTGCCCCGGTCGTCGTCTCTGGAGCCAGAGCAGGCGGGTGGGGGCACGATCGCCGCCCAGTCGGCCCAGCCCCAGCGGCGGCTCAGGAAACATCTTCAGCCCTGTCGACCCCTCAGACGGCGCAAGAACATTCGCCACCCCCGCCTGGCCTTTGTGCTGACCACACTGAGCCTGACTGCGGTCCTGGGGCAGCGCTTCTACAATCAGCCGGGCTTGCAGGTGGGCAGCGTTGCTCCCAACACCATTTTTGCCCCCGACAACGCCCGAGTCGAAGATAAAGAAACCACTGAAGAACGCCGTCGCGACGCCCGCAACGGCGCCCTGAGGGTGTTGCGCATCGAGTCTTCTACAGACGATGCCGTGCTGCGATCGCTCAATAACCTGATGGCCCAGGTTGGCGATATTCGCCGTCAGGCGGGAAGCGTGCCCTTTGTCTCCACCAGTGTTTTGTCCACCCAGGTGCAGGTTTACCTGCGTCGTTCCGACGATGCTACCTGGCTAAAACTGCGCAGCCTAATCGACCCTTTGACCGGCGATAGCATTCGAGGTGCGCGGGTATCGCTGGACACCCTGCTGCGCAACCAAACCATTACCCCCGATCAGCAGGCGGCCCTGGGCGAACTCTGGGCTTACAGCCAGCGGTCCAACAGTAAGGAGCTGAGCCAGCTTTTAGACTCAATAGAAAAGGCGCGCCAGGCCTACCAGCAGGCCATGGCCAATTTTACGCTGCTCGCCTCGCAGGCGGAAGGTATTTCAGAGTCATCCCAGGTGCTCGATCTGCCTACCCAGGTATGGGTCGATGCCCAGGTCGAAATTCGCCAAGCTGCTGAGCGGATGCTGGCCCAGGGCATCGCCTCTGGCTTGCCCCCGGAGGTGCTAGATCGGGCCGTCTATCTTCAGCTCAAAGACGCGCTGCCCAATCCAATTGAACCCTTTTCTCGCCAGCTGCTGCTCTCTACCCTGGAACCCAACCTGGTCGAAGACAGCGATCGCACCCGCCTCCAGGCCGACATGGCCGCAGAGGCCGTTAAGCCCGTCTTTGTCGAAGTGCAGCGGGGTGAGCTGATCGTTGCCGCTGGGGACACCATCACCCAGAGTCGGTTTGTTCTGCTCGATAATTTTAACCTCAGCCAGCGTCGCTTTAACTACTGGGGGCTGGCCATGTTTGGAGGGCTGGTAGCCGGCGGGGTGGGCATATTTCTACTGATCGAGTGCTGGGTGCCCCAGCGCCTGCGCCAGCAAGACTATTTGCTGCTAACAGCCATGGTGGTCAGCACTGGGGTGATGAAAATGTTTGGGGTGGCTGCCTACGGCCTGCCCGCTATTGGCCTACTGGCGGGCAGCTTCTACGGGCCTGTCCTGGGGGGCACCCTGGTGGTGCTTGTGGCCGTCCTGCTGCCGGTGGGGGCGACGGTGGGCGGTATTTCGTTTATGGCCGGGGCCGCTGGGGCGTTTGTGTGCAGCCTGCTGGCGGGCCGCATGCGATCGCGTGAAGAACTGGCCCTGCTGGGCGGCAGCGTCGGTCTTACCCAGGGTGTGGCCTACCTGCTGCTGACGCTGGTAGTCAGCCCGGTATCGCTCATTTCCGCCTGGTCAGGCATGCTCACCGGAGCTGCCCTTCAGGGCATTTACGGGGTGATCTCCAGCATTGCCGCCCTCGGCCTCAGCCCCTACCTAGAGCATCTGTTTGACTTAGTTACTCCCATTCGCCTAGCCGAGTTGTCAAACCCCAATCGACCTATGCTCAAGCGGCTGGCCTCAGAGGCACCGGGCACCTTTCAACACACCGTATTTGTAGCGAGCCTGGCGGAGGCCGCTGCCCGAGCCCTGGGCTGCAATGTTGAACTGGTAAGGGCGGGCACCCTGTACCACGACATTGGCAAAATGCACGATCCCCAGGGCTTCATCGAAAACCAGATGGGTGGGCCAAATAAGCACGACGAACTCAACGATCCCTGGCTGAGCGCCGAAATCATCAAGAAACACGTCACCGAGGGCATTGTGATGGCCCGCAAGTGCCGACTCCCAAAGGCTGTGCAGGCTTTCATCCCAGAGCACCAGGGCACCATGCTGATCAGCTACTTCTATCACCAGGCCGAGGAGATGGCTAAGGACGAACCAGCCCTGGCGGTGAAGGAAGCTAACTTTCGCTACGACGGCCCCATTCCCCAGTCGCCCGAGACCGGTATTGTCATGCTGGCTGACTCCTGCGAAGCCGCGCTGCGATCGCTGACCGATGCCACCCCCGATGAAGCCCTCGCTATGGTCAATCGCATCTTGCGCGCCCGCTGGAAGGATAATCAGCTCTCAGAATCGGGGCTGACCCGCGACCACATGGCCCTGATTGCTGAAATCTTTGTGCAGGTGTGGCAACAGTACAATCACAAGCGCATCGCGTACCCAAAAGCAGCGCTAGCTCCTAAAGTTGGCTAGGGCAGATCTTCAGGGCCGAAGCTTTTCCTTCCCCAGCGAAAGTTTTAGCAGCTAAGACCTCAGCCTAAAAATCTAGATGCTGCTGGACCGCAAGCCAATCGCAACCCCCTAGCCAGTAGGCTAGTGACAAGAGCGCATACTGCGTCGACTCAATTTAGGGTCAATCCAGGCATGTCTTCAGCGGGCGATCGTCTGGCCTTGACCTTAATATTTGTTTACACTAAAGGCAATTCCCTCAGCGTTTTTCCCATGCTGCTTCAGCCTGACCAGCGCACCAAGCTAGACGAGTCGAGCGACACTTTTTTCTACGATACGCCGCGCTTTGTCACCCACGTAGACGATCGCTTTATTCGGCAGCTCACGGAGCTGTACCGCGAGCGGTTGGCCCCAAACAGCCGTATTTTCGACATGATGAGCAGCTGGGTCTCGCACCTGCCTGAAGATGTTCCCTTTGAGTGGGTCGAGGGCCACGGCATGAACAGTGAAGAACTGGCCAGAAATCCTCGCCTTAACCACTACTTTGTGCAAAACTTCAACGAAAACCCCACGCTGCCGCTGGCCGATCAATCCTTCGATGCCGTACTGAATACTGTATCGGTGCAGTATCTTCAGCGGCCTGAAGCTGTGTTTGGCGAGATCTACCGCATTCTCAAACCCGGTGGCCTCGCCATTGTCAGCTTTTCCAATCGCATGTTTTACCAGAAGGCGATCGCAGCCTGGCGCGACGGCAGCGAAACCCGCCGGGTCAATTTAGTCAAAGGCTATTTCATGGCGGTGCCAGGCTTTAGCCACCCAGAGGTCGTAACCCACACGCCCGGCGTTCCCCCCATTCTGCAAATGCTGGGCATGCCCGGTGGCGACCCATTTTATGCCGTGATTGCCGAGCGCATGGAGCCGCTGGCCAAGCTATGAAGTCTTCTATGCCGAGGTCGGACAGGACCCCAACCGGCTGAATGGCACGCCTGGAAGGATCGGCTCCCGTCCTAGGCGCCATTCTGGTCGTCTAACCCCAATTGCTAGGGGCTGTCATCAATTAATCGCCAATGGCTTAAGAATCGGCGATTACAGCCCCTGGCCTGTTTTTTGGGGGTCGGGCGTGGCGACGCCTATGGGATAAGGATCATAGCGAGCATTGATGAGATGACCTAGAGGCAAACGGTCGTTTGTCCCTAGGGATACCTATTTGAATTTGCCCTGCACATATAGCCATTCTCACTTTCACCGTTGGGGGTAAAAGCCTTTTCATCGCGATTGGTACTGGCTTGCTCGCTCTCCTATCGCTGCAATCTGGCCCAGACAAACCCTGCTCCTCCTCCCTGCACCCTAGCCATTTTGATCCACAGCAGGGTCATGTGCTCTAGATGCAGACTCATGGACAGGGGACCCGTATCCACTGGCTCCCAGCCCAGATCCTGGCAAAGGGTGGCAACAACCTGCTTAGCCTCGGCATCGTCTCCGGCAATTAGCATGGCCGGTTTGAGATCCCCATAACCCGGATAGGCGCTGTCCTCAAAGTTCTCAAAGCCGTAGATAGTGAACGCTTTGACTACCCTGGCTTGGGGGACTAAGCTTTGCACCGCTTCGCTGCCCGATCGCTTGCTGTCCAATCCGTGGGTCAGACCTGGTCCCACAGGGTTGGTGCAATCGACCAGCACTTTACCCGCAAAGGCATCACCGTTAGCCAGAGCGGCTGACACAGCGGCAAAGGGGGTAGCCAAGAAAATAACCTCGGCGGCGGCGATCGCATCCTCGGTTGCCGCAACCGCTAAAGCGGGATACTTAGCCAGTGCCTCGGTCACCGTCTTGGAACTGGGGTCGCGAGCGGCGATAGTGACGCTGTGACCTAGGGCTGCTAAGTTACCCGCCAGGGCCGCCCCCACTTGGCCAATGCCAATAAATGCAAGTTTCATGGCTAACTCCCCTGTAGGACGCTTAGCACCAGGCGGGCCGTTTCAGCGCCCGAATTCTGCTGCTGCCCGGTGACCAGGTGGCCGTCGCGGACGGCGTGGGGTGTAAAGGCGGGCTGGGTGACAAACCGCGCTCCCAGCTTGGTGGCCTCATCTTCAATGCGAAACGGCATCACCGTTTGCCCTACCACCTGATCGGCAAAGTCTTCTTCGCTATTGGCAAAGCCGGTCATCACTTTGTTTTGAATCAGCGGGGTGCCGTCGGCCAGGCGGGTTTCGAGCAGCAGACAGGTGCCGTGGCAAAGGGCAGCGCTGACCTTTTCGGCATTGTAAAAGGTCATGAACAGATCCCGCAGGACCGGGTCGGAGCGAAAGGTGAACATGGGCGACTGGCCACCGCAGACGACAATGGCGTCAAACTCGCCGGGATCAAGGCTGGCGATCGCCGGAGTATTCTCCAGCAGCGCCATAAAATCGGGCTGGTTGATGTATTTCAGGGATAGGGTGTCGTCCTTAGAATAGCCCGATTCATCCCTTGGGTCGCTGAGGCGATCAAACTCAACGGGGCCACCCCTGGGGCTGGCAATCGTAACGGCGTAGCCCGCTTCGGTAAATACTGCGTAGGGGTGAATTAGTTCCGCAGCCCAAAACCCCACTGGCCCGCCCACCGTGGTTGACACCGCTGGATTGGCCACCACCATCAAAATATGCTGAGCCATGAAACGCTGTCCTTGCGCTAGAAAATCGTTGCGTTTCCATCCTCAGCCCTCCACTATAGATTTGTCCAATGGATAATTAGTATGACTAATATTCACCATATCAATCTTGCTGGTTTAGACTTAAATTTGCTGGTGGTGTTCGACGCTCTGATCGCCGCAGGCAGCGTGACCCGAGCCGGAGAGCGCCTCGGCCTCAGCCAGCCCGCCACCAGCAATGCCCTGGCCCGCCTGCGTCGGCTCACCGGAGATGATCTATTTGTCCGCACCGCCGCCGGGCTGCGTCCTACGCCGCGAGCCCTGGCCCTGGCCCAGCAGCTCAGCCCCGTCCTGCGGCAAATCCAGGGGGCGCTGCTGGAAGATGTCACCTTTGACCCGGCCACCAGCGATCGCGTCTTCGCCATTGGTATGTCCGACTACGTCGAATTCACCCTGTTGCCCAGGCTGATGCAGCGGCTTCAGTCCGTAGCCCCAGGCGTCAGCCTGCAAATTCGCTCAGGGGATAGGCAGGCCCTCTTCGCCCTGCTCGACGAAGGTGCCATTGACATAGCCTGCGGCCTGTTTCCCGAAGCCGTACCCTGGCATCAGGAACAGCCCTTATTTCAAGAGACCTACCTCTGCGCAGCCCGCCCAGGGCATCCCAGCCTGGGGGATGCCCTGTCCCTCGATAATTACCTGGCCCTGCCCCACCTGCTGGTTTCAGTCAAAGAGGACCGGGTGGGACGAGTAGACAATCTGCTGGCAAAACAGGGGCTCAAACGGCAGGTTGCCCTCTCAGTACCCCATTTCTTAGCGGCTCCGTTTGTGCTAGCCCAGACTGATCTAATCGCCACCCTAGCTCGACGGGTCGCCCTGGGTTTTGCCCAAACCCAGCCCCTCAAGCTGCTGCCCCTACCCTTTGAACTAGAAGGATTTTCCATCGCGATGCGCTGGCACCGCAGCAGCCAGAGTTCGCCTCCTGCCCAGTGGCTGCGATCGCTCATTGGGGAGGTTGCCCAGACGTTATAATTCCAGTTCAGACGCAGAGAAACTAGGCGCCAAATACCACAGCGGTGCGATCGCTAATCGCCTTCAGGTTTCGGCTCAGATCGTGGCGAATGTGCCGTTCAATCAGCGCCACCGGCATTGCTCGGGGCGGCCGAATCACCAGTTCATAGCCCAGCCGGGTCATGCTATCTTTGGCCTCCGCCACCGACTCCAGAGTCCAGCGCCCCTCAAACTGACGGAAGTCGCCCTCCACCATAGAAAAGCTCAACTCCCTGGGAAATGCTTCCACCATATCGAGCACGACGCGGGCGCAAAACTTAATGTTGAGAAAACATTGGGATCCAATTTGCTCCAGCCGAATGCCTCCTTCAGGATGGCTGAGCCGCTGGCTACAGGACAGGTTAGGAATAAAGCTTGAGAGGTTGTCGTAGTCAGTCAGGATCTGCCAAACCTGTTCGGCCGTGAAGGGAATATCGGTCAACGCCAAAATGCGGCGCTGCTGGCCCTCCAGCTTTTCAGTTTGGATGGTAACTCCGGTCTCATGTCCAGCCCCATCGTCTATGCCCACAGCAGCATCAGCGTCCAAGCGGGCCGCCTCAAAGCTTGTCATATCAGAGATGTTTGCAGTCATGGGTTAAACCAGCCGGTAACAGTGTAGTTTGGCCAGGCAACCACGCCTGTGCCCAGAATACCAGCAAAATTTGCTGGAAGCGTATTGAGCCTATGAATTGTGGATGGGTTTAGTCTGATGTGCGAACTCAAGGGTAAAGCATGTCTGCCAGAGCTGGGCCTGGCTGGGCTGGCTTGACACTCTAATAGTTCCCCCCAGCCGCTCGACTAAACCACGCACTAGCGCCAGCCCCGTGCCGGTGCCAGCAATGCCGTCTTTGGTAGCGCTGTGCCCCCGCCGAAACTTGTCAAAAATATGGGGCAAGTCGTCTGCCTCGATCGCTGCCCCCAGGTTGCTTATTTGCAGAGTCACCAGGCCGTTCTGGGCCTGATTGTCTGCCAGGGCGAGAGTGACCGTGGTTTGATGGGCTGAGTATTTGCAGGCATTGCTGACTAGCTCTCGCAGCACCTTAGTCAACCGTTCCGGATCTGTGCACAGCATGACGGGGGTAAACGGTAGCTGCAAATCCAGCGTGAGCTGAGCCTGCTGAAATGTTTCTGTCGATTGCGCTGCTAAATCGCTGAGCAGTTGCCCGAGGTCAACCGACTGGCACACTGGGGCCGCCGCCTTAGACTCCAGGGTTTGCAGCATCAGCAGGTCATTCACCAGGTTGATCTCGCGGCTGCACTGCTGCTCCAGAATATCCAGATACATAGCGGCTCGCTCGGGGGTGAGGTCGGGGCGGCGCAGCATGCGAATGGCCAACATCATACTGGTCAGGGGGGTGCGCAGCTCGTGGTTGAGGGTGCTGAGAAAGTCTTCTTTCAGGTAGTTGAGGTAGCGTAGCTGCTCGGTATGGCGTACCGCCTGGCCCTGGAGATAGTGCTGGTGGAAGGCGATCGCCCCCAGGCTAGCCAGGTTAGCCTGCGCGGTTGGGTCGATTGTCGACCCGCTTGGACCCAGCAGCAGCATGGCCCCTTGCAGCCCTGCTCCATCAATGGCGATCGCAGTGCAGGCCGCCATGGTCCTCAGCCAGGGGGGTGGGCTATCGTGCTCCCCCAGCAGAGCGGCCAAACCCTTCTGCCAGCGCAGTCGACCCCCCCCAGATGACTGCTCAATAGTCTGCTGGATGAGCTCTAGGGATACCCGATGCGGCCAATCTAGCGAAGATCCCGACTCGGCGGCACTGAGCGATTGGCTAGTGGGAACCGTACCCCGATGCCAGCAGGTATACATTAAATCGTCAGTGCCGGGGTAGTGGCAGAGCAGGAGACAGGCCCCGAAGCCTAGATGGGTCCCCAGCAGCTCAGCTAGAGCCGGCAGAGGGTTGGGATTGTTTAAGGTGGCCGCCAGGGCATGGACTAAGGGCCATGTTTCTCGACCGTCGCCAATGCTGGAGGCGGTGGGGGGTACTGCACCCTCGCGGGGGCGGGCCTGGAACAATAGCGGCGAAGTTTCAGATGCCATGGGCAACCATTTAGCGAAGTGTTCCTGACTCCCTGAGCCGGGGGATGGTCCTGGGCTAGCCTGACCTCGCCCCCGGCTGTCCTTAGCCTATCTACTCACCCGCAAAGCAGTATCCGTGAATTCGCCAATATTCCCCCTGGGCTTACTCCGTAAGATCCGCAGCATCCGGTGCCATGGGCGTTGGTGTAACCTGTCTTGCAGAGGGGCTGCGCCACCACAAGGGCTTCCTCAGCAGGGCTGAGCCAGAGAGATGAGATGGTTCATTGGGGATGTTGCAGACCAATGTTTTGAGCTAATTCGTGGCAAAGCGACTTTCCAGGGGTATATCTTGCCCTACCCTAATGAACGGCAGGACATTAGTATTAATGAAGTCAGTGCCGGGGATAGATCTCTGGCTAAACTAGCGACAACGGGTTTCTCTAGCGGGGCAGTTTTCTATGGCACGGTCAGCACAACCTACCGCTTCCGCAGTCATTGGCACCGTCAAAGGGCCTGGCGAAAACGGCAATCAGTACGTGTTCATTACCGCCAACAACCGCCAGGTCAAAATTGGCGAATTTGTGTATTACACCGTCGATCTGGCTGACATCCCTAACGCCCAAATTTTAGGTAAAATCTCTGATCGCCGCCTGATCGACCACCTGCCCGATCGCATCTTTGCCGACCCAGATATCAACCCTGAAGCGATCGCGGCCCTGGTCGGCTTCGCCCACCCCAACCCCGAAATCTACGAAGTCACTGTCGATGTGGTGGGGCATTTCCACCCGGCGCTGGGGTTCATGAACCCGCGCATTTCTCCCGACCCTGGCGCTAAGGTATGCCTGGCTGATGACGACAGCCTGCGCCAGATCATCAACAAAAAGCAGCCTAGGGATGTAGGCTCGGCCCACATTGGTTCGCTCCTGCTGCGCCCTGGTGGGCGGGTGCCGGTGGCGCTAGATGTGAAAGAGCTGGTCAGCACCCACATGGCCATTCTGGCGGGAACTGGCTCTGGTAAATCCTATACGGCTGGAGTTCTGATTGAAGAACTGCTCAGCCCCTACAACCGGGCCGCCGTGCTGATCTTTGACCCCCACGGCGAGTATGGCACCCTGACCGACATGCGGGGACATCCCAGCTTTACCTCAGAGGATGGCTACAGCCCCGAGGTTAAAATTCTCACCCCAGACGACATCCGGATTCGAATGTCGTCGCTCGATTACTACGACATTCTGACTCTGCTACCGGATATGAGCGATCGCCAGCAGGCCATCCTCAACAAAGCCTTTAGCCTGTTGGGCAAGCACAAGTTTGGCGAGCACCGTTGGGATGTGCAGGATTTGATCTCTGCCTGCTACGAGTCAGACCGCACCACCGACGACGAGGGTAACGAAAAAACCGGCTCCTCTGCTCCAGCTCTGGAGTGGAAGCTGGGAAAATTGGAGCGATCCGAATACTTCCACCGGGTTCAGCACCTGGCGCCGAAGGATCTCTTTGCCCCAGGCCAGGTTACCGTGCTGCAAATGAACGAAATTAGCCAGGAAGAGCAGCAGGTGATCTGTGCGGCGGTGCTGCGGCAGAGCTACCAGGCCCGCATGAACACGGCCAAAGACAAAATCACCGCCGAGGACGAAAATTATCTGCCCTACCCAGTGTTTATTCTGATCGAAGAAGCCCACCGCTTTGCCCCCGCCCACGAACCTGCCCGCTGCAAGCAGATCTTGCGCACCATTCTCAGCGAGGGCCGAAAGTTTGGCATGGGGGTAGGGCTGATTACTCAGCGCCCTGGCAAGCTCGACTCCGATGTGCTGAGCCAGTGTATGAGTCAGTTTCTTATGCGTATTGTCAACCCCGTCGACCAGGACAGCCTCAAGTACGGGGTCGAGGCCGCCGGACGCGACCTGCTGCAAGAATTACCCTCTCTGACTAAGGGCCAGGTGATTGTATCGGGGGCCTGCGTCAACACTCCGGTGCTGTGCCAGGTGCGCAAGCGACTGACTAAGCACGGCGGCGAAACGATGAACGCTCCTGAAGCCTGGATGGGTCACTTTCAACACCACCGCCAGCAGGCTCGTCAGCTCGAAAAAGCCGCTCCTGCCAGCTCCGGCAAAAGGGCCGAAACCTTCGGTGGGGTAAGCATCGAGTAACTAATCTCGACCGCTGAGCGCCCGTGCGGTCTCGCGACCTTCCTGCTTGCGCTTGAGGCTTTCGCGCTTGTCGTGGAGCTTTTTACCCCGAGCTAGGGCAATAGTGGCTTTTACCCAGCCTCGCTGGAGATAGAGCTTGAGGGGCACCAAAGTCAGGCCCTTCTGCTCGATTTTGCCGATTAGCTTGCGAATTTCGTCGCGGTGCAGCAGCAGTTTGCGAGCACGCTTGGCCTCGTGGTTGTAGGCTTTGTTGGTCATGGTATGGGGCGAAATGTGCACGTTGTGCAGCCATAGCTCCCCGTCTCTAATCGAGGCGTAGCCGTCGCGCAGGTTGACCTTGCCCTGGCGAATCGATTTTACCTCCGAACCCATTAGCTCCAGGCCCGCTTCGTAGGTCTCCAAAACTTCATACTCGTGGCGGGCCTGGCGGTTGTCGCTGACTATTTTGTATCCATCGCTAGAATCAGCCACAGCTTTTCCTCCTACTCCACGACCACCCGCCACTCATGCAGCTCATACTCAACGCAATGATTTTGAATCAGCGGGTCAGCAGCCACAATGGCTCGGGCTTCTTCGATTGAACTGGCCCGAAACAACAGCATACCACCCCCAAATTCGGCCCAGTAGCCGCTTCTCGCAGCGTGACCCCGGGCAATCAGGTCTTTGACATAGGCCACGTGGGCCGGCACAAACTGGTCGAAGATGGCTTTGTTGACGATGCCTTTCTCGATTTTAACGAACCAGGGCATAGTACGCGATCGCAGAATATTCCCAAGAAACTTTAGCCTAGAGCAAATCAACCTGAATGTCGTCCTCGCTGCCCAGGTGAGTCGTTTTGACCCAGCGCAGCCGCTTGGGCCGCACCGCCAGTCGCATTGTCATAGTCGCTATCACCAGCAGCCAGTGCAGCATGTATAGGTTGCCCCAGAGAGTTTGCAGGCTGCTAACCCACACCGCCTGCTGTCGGGTGCGCCTCAGCCCGCAAAACATGCCGACCATAGACAGGGTCAGAGCCAAACTCGATATCGGCAAAAATAGCGGTAGCCGATGTCGCAGCATCGCCATTGCAAAGTCCGGTAATGCAACCGTAGGCAGGCCATACTGAATCACCCAAAAAGCTGCCATGTCAAAGGTTTTGGCTGGCTTTAAGCGATTTTGAGCAATCAGCCGCCAGTAGTCGAGGTAGCGCTGGTACCCCCCTTCTGCCCAACGGTTGCGCTGGTGCCACAGGCCCAGGGGCTGCTCGACCCCCTCTTCACCCACGGCGGGATTGAGCAAAAACTGAATGTACCAGCCGCCAAAGTGCAGGCGCAAGGTCAAATCGAGGTCATCGGTAATGGTTTCTTCATTCCAGCCACCGCACTGGGCCAGGGCTGCCCGCCGCACAAATTGACCATTGCCCCGCAATTCACCGATGCCGCCGAGACTAATGCGCTGCTGCTGAAAGTAGCTGTCAAGGGCCATTTCGGCCTGCTGTCCCCGAGTCCAAAGGTTCTTGGCTCGGTTGACGACGGCTTTTTGCATTTGTACCGCCCCTACCTCCGCTCGGTCAAAGATGGGCACGATATGGCGCAGCATTTCCTTGGGTACCCGAGCATCGGCATCAAACACGCCGATGATGTCACCTTTGGTATCGGGCCAAACCTGGTTGAGCGCCCCAGATTTGCCGCCGCTGGCCCCAGCACTGCGCCGCAATATCCGCAGCTGAGGGTAGCGATTGACCAGGCTTTGTAGCCGACGGGTTGTGCCATCGGTGCTGTTGTCGTCAATAATCCACACTTCGTAGCGGCAGGCCGGGTAGTCGAGCTGGCAGAGGGCTGCGACGAGAGGCTCAATCACGGTTTCTTCATTTTTGGCTGCTACTAGCAGGGAGACGTAGGGCCAGCTCTCCCAGGTCTCAGCCTCTACCTGGGGGCGGGAGGTTGAAGGCAGAGGGGGCGGTGACAGAGCTGGCCGAGCCAGCAGGATGCGCATGGCATGGGTCGTCAGAATGGCCGTAAGACCCAGCACTAGCCAACTTCCCCAAGAAATTAAATGCAGCGCAACGGTGACGCCCCACAACACGCTCAGGGTCAGGGCAGCCTTGGAGCGGCGGCCGGAAAAACCAGGAAAATCTTCGATTTCTAGCTCATCCAGGGGGGTAAAAAAGCGCCCGGCGGCAAAGCGTTCAGGAATATCAACCATGAACTCAGGTGGGGAGCACAACAAAGACGACAGTGGCTAGGGCACCAACACTGGAGAGAATACTTTACCCCAAGCGTGCCCCCGGCCTAGGTCTATCATCCTCGATTTTGTAAGAAAATTTTGGTGATGCCCTCAGCCTTGTCGCGGGGAATGCTAGCTGTACATAGAGCATCATTGGCCATACAGAAGGGTGGGTATCTAGTATCCTGAGCAGCTAAACCCGATGACCGCCAGAATGATCGTCCATTACAACTTGACCTAAGGCCAGACCCATGAGTATGACGTTTGAGGCAATTCAGCCCGCAGGCAAGCAAGATATTAGCGTTTATATGCCCTACTACCAGGGGAACAAGCGCAATGCTCTGCCCTACGCCATTTCTCTCTATAAGCAGGGCAATCTGGAAGGGGAGCGCCAGATTGAGGGGGGAGACAGCATTGCTTTTGTGGCCACCTGGAACGTGTCGGTACTGCCTGCCGACTTGACCCGCTGTCGGATGCAGTTTGAGGGCGATAGCGATCTCAGCTATGAAATCACTATGGCGACCTTTGAATTTGTCGATTTTTTGTTTGACGTAATTGTTGCTCTCCGGCAAAAGCGTCCGGCGGATTTTGCCCAGGGGTTTTACCGGAAACTTCTGCGCTTAGATGAGTAGGCTGTCCTTCACACCGCTGAAAAAGGGTTTAGCCGATGCCTGACGCTGACATCCGCTAAAGTGGCAGAATGAGTGTGGTACTGTGCCTACTGACACGATTAACTTGGCGGCTGCTTAGCAACGGCGACAGGTAGTCAGAGAGCAGTGCATTGCCCCCATGGAGGAGTTGCAGCGTGCCCAGTTCAGCAAAGCCCAATTCAGCGAAACGTTTAGTGATTGGTTCAACCGAGTCCTATAGCGGCAAATCGGCGGTGTTACTGGGCGTTGGGCTCCAGCTTCAGGCAGCGGGTATGGACATTGGGTTTGGCAAGCCCATGGGCAGCTCCATTGGCGGTGATGAGGCAGATCCGGACCTGGACTTTATTGTGGCCACCCTGGGGTTGTCTACGGCTCGGTTTTATCCGCCCTCTATTTCGCTGACTGAGGCTACGGTGGCTGCTCGTCTGGCGCTGGATGGCCAGGCTCCGGCCCGCTACAGTCTCCAGGGCTACACTGAGCACCGAGGTGAAGATCTGCTGTTGCTGGAAGGGCCGGGCAACCTAACCGAGGGAACATTGCTAAGCCTTTCTGTGGCCCACATTGCGGCAGGTGTTGATGCCTCGGTGCTGCTGGTCACTCGCTACGACTCTTTGCTGCTGGTCGATCGCCTGCTGGCCGCCAAGGCTCTGCTGGGCGATCGCCTGGTGGGAGTGATTATCAACGATGTGCCCACGGATGCGGCAGCGGCCTGTGCTGAACTCGCCCGTCCTTTTTTGGAAAGCCAGGGAATTCCTGTGCTGGCGCTGCTGCCGCGATCGCCGATCATGCGCAGCATTACCGTGCGTGAAATTGTGGCCCGGCTGGATGCGGAGGTGCTGTGCTGCCCCAACCGGCTGGACCTGATGGTGGAAACGCTGACGATTGGGGCTATGAATGTAAACTCAGCGCTGCGGTACTTCCGCAAGGCAACCAATATGGCGGTGGTGACCGGGGGCGATCGCACCGACATTCAGTTTGCCGCCCTGGAAACCTCTACCCAGTGCCTGGTGCTAACGGGCCAAATTCCGCCGACTCCCGAAATTTTAGAGCGGGCTTCAGACCTAGAGGTGCCCATTGTCTCGGTAGACTCTGATACCTTATCCACCGTAGAGCGTATCGACGAACTGTTTGGCCAGGTACGGCTGCACGAACCGATCAAGGTGCGGTGCATTCAAGACCTGATTGCCACCCACTTCGACATGGAAAGGCTGCTGCAACTGCTTGACCTAAAGCTGCCTGTATCGGCCAGCTGAGACAGGTTGTGAGTGGGTTGACATGTAGCCTTACCCTCGCCTTCTGATACAATTAAGCCCGTTATTCTCGAATCCGGTGCAGCCTTTGAGTCAGTCTATTGAAGCGTCGCTCGAATCCGCTAAAGTCGATACGTTTTTGCAGGAACTCGCGGCCATTCAACAGTCGGGTTCTAAGCGGGTGGCCATTTTGGGGTCGCGCCACGTGCCGATTACCCACCAGCAGCTAATTGAGCTGATGACCTACGCCTTGGCTCTGGGGGGCAATCGCATCATTACCTCGGGGGCCACTGGCACTAACTCTGCCGCCATTAAGGGCGCGATGCAGGCAGACCCTAACCTGCTGACCGTAATTTTGCCTCAGAGCCTGGCCCGCCAGCCCCGTGAGTCGCGGGACCAGCTAGAGCAGGTGATGCACCTGGTCGAAAACCCAGCTAACGACGCGATGTCCCTGGCCGATGCCAGCTCCCTGTGCAACCAGGAAATTATCTCTCGCTGCCAGCAGCTGGTCTGCTTTGCCTTCCACGACAGCCATACCCTGCTCAAAACCTGCCAGGACGCTGAGGATCAGCGCAAAATAGTCACCCTGTTCTACTTTGACTAATTTGGCCTCAAAGACTGGGCCTGTGCGCGGGTGCCGTTAATGGAGGTTGGCGTTTAGCTGTTTCAGCACTGCAAATAACGTTACTGAGGACGAGGGTCTATGGCAGTTGTATTGTCTATGCCGGGTTTTTTGCTGGTTAGCATTGGGGTGGCGGCGCTGCTGGTGTATCTGCCTTTTTTGGCGGTGGGCTACGGGCGCTTTGCGGTGGGCTACGACCAGGCGGCCCCGCGGGCGATGCTGGACAAGCTGCCTGCCTACGCCCAGCGGGCCACCTGGGCCCATGAGAATGCGTTTGAATCGATGATTCTGTATGCTCCGGCGGCGCTGATGGCCTACCTGACCCAGCAGCAGTCGCCGCTGGCCCTGGGGGCGGCGATCGCCTACCTGATCGCCCGTACTCTGTACCCGGTGGCCTATATTTTGAACGTGCCGATCGGGCGATCGCTAATGTTTGGCGTCGCCAATCTCAGCACCTTTGCTCTCTATTTCTTGAGCTGCCGGGCGGCATTGATGTAGTCTGTTGGTGCGCAGATACCCAACATTGCCCTATGGCTTCTAGCTTTTCCTTTGATATCGTCAGCGATTTTGATCGTCAGGAATTGGTCAACGCCCTCGACCAAACCCGGCGAGACGTGACTAGCCGCTACGACCTCAAGGACACTAAAACGTCCATTGACCTGGGGGACAGCACGATCACCATTGAAACCGCCAGCGACATGACCCTAGATGCGGTCAAAGATCTGATGCATCAGAAGGCGGCCAAGCGCAATCTTTCTCTGAAGATTTTTGAGTACGGCGATGTGGAAGCCGCCAGCGGCACTCGCGTTCGTCAGACGGTAACGCTTAAAAAGGGCATTGAGCAGGATATGGGTAAGCAGATTACCAAGCTCATTCGCGACAACCTTAAAAAGGTGACCGCCGCCATTCAGGGTGACGCGGTGCGGGTGACGGGTAAGTCTAAGGATGATCTCCAGCAGGCTATGCAGCTGGTGAAGCAGGAAGAATGGCCGGTGGCTGTGCAGTTCACCAACTATCGATAGGCCCGGTGCGCCGGGGCAAGCGCGATCGCCAGATCTTGGGCATCCTGAGGGGACAGCGATAGTCTGGAGTCGTCAATGCCTGCCGAACTCAGCAAAACTGAACTGGGCAACCTCGGGGAAACCCTGGTGGCCAACTGGCTGCAAGCCCAGGGCTGGCGGCAGTGCGATCGCCAGTGGCACTGCCGCTGGGGAGAACTCGACTTAGTGATGGCCCATGGCCCCGCCAACGGCAGCGGCCAGCTGGCTTTTGTGGAAGTCAAAACGCGCAGCCAGGGCAACTGGGACGCCTACGGCCTTATGGCCATTACCCGCAGCAAGCAGTCCAAACTCGGGAAGGCCGCCCAGCTCTATTTGCTAAAGCATCCCCAGTGGGCGGAGGCCACCTGCCGCTTTGACGTGGCGCTAGTGGCCTGTCGGCATCGGGGGCGTTCCGCTGATGTCCCTGACCCAGCCCGCCAGCTGCCCATAGACGATCGCCGCTACCTGGTACTGCAAGACTACATTGACAATGCCTTTGATGGCCCCAGTCGTTAGGAACCATCAGGCCGCTGAGCTGGAACAATTCTTAAGAATAGCGCTCTAATCCGAGCATCCGAGCATTCATGGCCTAAGCTGCTATGTAGAGGTATAGTCGTTGTCCTGCCTCTATCCCTAGCGTCTGCATCTTTTTTGTGAGCTAGAGCAGGCTCAATACCGTACTTCCCAGTCCGTTGTTTCTCTGGGAATACCATGACTAAGTTTGCTATTTTTGTCTGCCCGACCGGAACTCTGGCCGAGCAGATCAAGCAGTTTCTGGCCCAGGGTGGTGAGGCTCTAGGGGCAAAGGGAGGCAGAGGTTCTGTGCCCGGATTTACTCTTGTTGAGGGCTTTGAAGAACAGGGCAGTGCGGCTCCGGTCTATACGCAGAGCCTCGATCGCGCCTTTAACCGGGGACTCAAGTCGCGCCCTTCTCCGGTGGTCACCATGGATGGCCTGGTGGCAAAACCCGACGGCTGCGGCATGGCGATTACGGCACCCTGGCTAAAGCAGGTGATGGTAAATTTTGCCTGTACCGTTAAGTCACCAACCCGCAAAATGCCCCTCCGCATTCAGGATGAGTTGGGTATGCCCCTGGCCTGCGGCGTTGACCAAAAGCAAATAGATGCCGTTGTGGCCCAGGCCGAAGCCGCCATTGACTGCCAAACCCCGACTCAGTGGGAAATGCGGTTTTACCAGCGATCGCCCAACCAGGACTGGATCTGCCACCGCAGCTGGGATTTGGGCGGTGGACAGCCCTCGGCGAGCTAGGCCCCTGGGATACCCTCGATACCCTCAGCCCTCAGTCTACTAAAAAGGTTCTAAATAGCCCGTAGCCTTGGCGATCGCTCCTCAGTCTGACCCCGCTATTCCCCACACCACGCTGGTGCTGGCCATGAGCCTAGACGGCAAAATTGCCGACGTTCAGCGGGGGGCAGCCCGGTTTTCATCCCCAGCTGATCTGGCCCACCTAGAGACCCTGGTAGCGGCAGCGGATGGGGTACTGTTTGGCGGAGGAACTCTGCGGGCTTACGGCACCACCCTCAGCCTGCGCAGTGCTGACCTAATCGCCCAGCGCCAAGGGCGAGGGCAGCCTGACCAGCCAGTTCATGTTGTCTGGTCACCCTCAGGAAATTTAAACCCCAAGATGCGGTTCTTTCGGCAGCCAGTGCGCCGGGGGCTGGTCACGACGGCAGCGGGGGCAGCTGGGTGGGGCGCCGATCTATTTCAGCATATTTGGCCAATCCCTGAAGCCCAGACTCAGCCCTGGGACTGGCCCTGGATTTTAGCCCAGTTTAGGCAGGCTGGTGTGGCTAAACTGGCTCTGCTCGGCGGCGGGAGGCTGTCAGCGGAACTGCTCCGCTGCGGCTGCGTTCACGAAATTTTTATCACAGTGTGCCCGCTGGTTTTGGGGGGCGCGACGGCCCCCACCCCAGTGGAAGGCGCCGGGTTTTTAGCCCAGTTTGCCCCCCAGCTGAGGCTGCTGTCGAACCGGACGGTGGGAGATGAGGTGTTTTTGCATTACCGAGTGCTGCCCCTGCACCCGACGGCAAATTCCTTTACCCTGGAGAATAACCAACCGTCCCCTACCGGTTAACCACCCATGGGCTACCCCACTGTGCCGTCGCTGACTGCCACCTGGCTACGTTCGATTGAAGAGGTGCCCGAAGCGGTGTGGGACGAGCTAGCCCAACCGCTGGCCACGCCTTTTTTAGAGTGGAGCTGGCTGCACAATATGGAGCGATCGCTCAGCGTGGGGGCCAGTGCGGGCTGGCTGCCCTGCCACCTTGCCCTGTGGCAGGG
This sequence comes from Nodosilinea nodulosa PCC 7104, assembly GCF_000309385.1. Lineage (GTDB taxonomy): Bacteria > Cyanobacteriota > Cyanobacteriia > Phormidesmidales > Phormidesmidaceae > Nodosilinea > Nodosilinea nodulosa. The sequence continues at coordinate 4,209,143 of NZ_JH976537.1, read as the reverse complement.
AGGGACATTGGTGGGCGCTGCCCCTATGTACCTGAAGGGGCACAGCCGGGGCGAATTTGTGTTCGATCACCAGTGGGCCGATCTGGCGGAGCGCCTGGGAGTGGACTACTATCCCAAGCTGCTGGGCATGTCGCCGTTTACCCCAGCCGAGGGCTATCGATTTTTGATCGCCCCCGATGCCGACGAGGCAGCCGTGACCCAGGCCATGGTGGGGGTAATCGATGACTTTTGCGATCGCAACACCATCTCGGGCTGTCATTTTCTCTACGTTGACCCCCAGTGGCGAGCAACCATGACTCAGCTGGGGTTCTCAGCGTGGCTACACCACAGCTATGTGTGGCAGAACCAAGGCTTTAGCGACTTTGACGACTATCTCAGTGTGTTTAATGCCAACCAGCGCCGCAACATCAAACGGGAGCGCAAGTCGATGGCGACGGCGGGCCTGCGCCTAGAGGCAATCCCCGGGGATGCCATCGACAAGACCCTGTGCACGCAGATGTACGACTTCTACGCCGACACCTGCGACAAGTTTGGCTGGTGGGGCAGTAAGTACTTGAGTCGTCAGTTCTTTCAGCTGCTGCACCACGACTACCGACATCGGATGGTATTGTTTGCCGCCTATGGCGACGATGACACCGATCCCGTCGGCATGTCGTTTTGCCTGACCAAGGGCGATCGCCTCTACGGTCGCTACTGGGGATCTACCGTGGATTTTAACAATCTGCACTTTAACGCCTGCTACTACGCGCCGATTGAGTGGGCAATCGCCAACGGCATCACTCTCTTTGACCCTGGGGCCGGGGGCCGCCACAAAAAACGGCGAGGCTTTCCGGCTCTGGGTAACTACAGTCTGCATCGGTTTTACAATCCCCGCCTCAGCACCCTGCTGACCCGCTATATCACCGAAGTCAACGAGCTAGAGCAGCAGGAAATAGACGCTATCAATGCCGAACTGCCGCTGAAGCAGCCCTAGGTCGCGTCATCAATATCAATGCTCGCTAAAATCCTATGATTCTTGGACCATCGGCAACTAATTGATGACAGCCCCCAGCTATTTTGCCCTCGCCATGGCGATCGCCCCTCCGGTGGGAACCCTAGAGCAACACTACGGCCAAATTATGGATAGGGACAGTGGCAGAACTGGAGAGCATTGAGCGCAGCCTGCGGGATCTGGCCCCGGCAGATCTATACGCTGCCCTATGGGTTGACCCCTCCGCCAAAACCCTAGGCAAGGTATTTGACCATCTCCGCACCCTACAGCATGTGCTGACTGACTACGTGCCGCGAGATGTGGTTCAGCATCCCCCCACTGGCCCTGAAGTGCGCCATCGCTGGCACCGGGGCAGCCTGCTGTTTACCGATCTAGCCGGGTTCACGCCGCTTTTTGCGGCCAACGCAGCGGCGGGGCGAGCCGGTGCCGAAACCCTGCTCACCATCATCAACGACTACTTTGCTCAGATGGTAGACCTGGTGAGCAAGGCTGGTGGCAACCTGCTGGAGTTTACGGGCGACGCGATGCTGGTGCAGTTTTGCCATGAGGCCTACCAGTCTGAGGGCGACAACGGAGAAATGGTTCAGGCTATCTATGCGGGGCTACGCATGCAGCGGGCCATGGCCAACTTTGCCAACCTGGAGACCTCCCAAGGGCCGCTATCGCTGCAAATGCGGCTGGGCATTCACTCAGGGCCGTTTGTGAGCGCTGACATTGGTACTCCCATGCGCCGCGCCCACGTGCTGCTGGGCCAAACGGTGCTGACCGCCAAGCAAACCGAAGGAGCTGGCGCGATGGGTCGGGTGTGCCTGAGCAAGGCCGGGTGCTTGCAGATGGCGCCATCATCTTTGCGCCTAGAGCCCAACGCGGCGGGCGGCCTGGTGGTTGACGACCTGAGCCCCCAAGCGCTGGGCGAATACGATCTCACCCTGAACCGCCGCCGCCCCGCTAGTACAGTGCTATTTGACCGCAGTGTGCCGGGCCTGATTCGAGAAATTGAGGCCAGCCTGCAAACCCTTGAACCGCTGGCCAGCTACCTGCCGCGTCCGGTGCTGCAGCTGCTGGTCAATACAGCCGCCGATCGCCGTATTCCCCCCGCATTTCCGACGGCAGCGGTAGCCTTTATCAACTTAATTGGCCTCCCGGAGGCTGCGGACGCCGATTATCCCGAGGACACCGACGGCATTGTCAGCTGCTTTTCCCACGCCTTTGCCCTGATCAACGGTGCCGTGGAGCGGCGGCGCGGCATTTTGCAAAAGGTGACCTACCACTCCGTCGGCTCAGAAATATTGATTCATTTTGGTGTTCTCAGCCCTGAGATCGATGCGCCTCGGCAGGCAGCCGCAACCCTGCTAACCATTCGCGACTTAGTGGCTAAGCTGAGGCCCCCTTTTCGCCAGGGCCAGCCCCTACCGGTTACCTGCCGCATGGGGCTGACCTACGGCCAGGTGTTTGCCGCCGAAATTGGTGAACCTCGCGGACGACGAGAGTTTAACGTGCTGGGCGACACGGTCAATACCGCCGCGCGGCTGATGAGCCGTGCGGCCCAAAACCAAATTCTGCTGGATGCCGCCACCTACGAGGCCCTGTCCGCCGACTATGACTGCGGATTTTTGGGCCGACTGGCGCTGAAGGGCAAAGCCGTCCTTCAGCCGATCTACAGTTTGGAGAACCTCCGGTAGGGACAGGCTTGGCCTTGGCCAGAAGTGGAGGCGATCGCCCAGCGCGCTACCATAGAGAAGCTTGATCCAGTACAGGCCGCGACCTGCGATGACCCTTTCCTCCAGCACCCAGCCCATTGATAAGGCCCAGCGCCAGTCCCTTGATGACCAACTCTCGAAGCGCTACATCGAGCTAGACCCCGGTGGCTACTTTCTCATCTATTTGGATGTAGCTCAGGGGCTAATTTGCGCCAAACATTTTGCCAACATCATCAACGATAAAGGCCTCGCCTGCGATCCCGTTACCGGCAAGCCCCTGCCCGTGCGCGGGACCATAGAGCGCACACCCACCCGTATCTACAGCGGGCGCACCGCTAAGGAACTCTGCATCGCTATTTTTGAAGATCCGGCCAATCCTTGTCCAATTACCTTCCTCGACCACGCCGCCTACCTAGGGCGCGAGTTTAGTCGAGCGGAAGCAGCCTTAACCGCAGGCGAACCCTACGTACAAGATTAACGGAGGCGGCCTCAACCAACGCTGCTCAGGCCAACAACAGCCTATAGTCCTGCGCTCTATCAGCCCTGAGCTACGCTTCTCCGGCACCTAGTGAACTCGAGAGGCTAGCAGCTGCTCTTCTAGCGCTGCGATGCGATTGTAAGCCGCCGTTAGCTGGGCCGTCAGTCGCTGGATCTGCACGTCTTGGGAAAAGGTGGTCTCAGTATTTTGACGATCTAGATCTAAATAGCTGCTGTCCAGCAGAACATCTTTGTGTTCGCAAACGCTGTCAAGCAGGCCAGGATTTTGTCGAGCAGCCCTGCCGTAGGCAAGGCGACCGGACCCAGCATCGTTGGGTGTAATAGCACAGGCCTGGGTCGCAATTAGCGCAGAAACCTGATCGTTAACCTGATCAATCATCTGATGCAGGGCGTCAATTTTATTTGTCAAAAGAATGACTTGAGTCTGGATAGAGTCCATGTGACGCCTGATATTTAAATTTCCCCATCATCCTAGACTCCAGCCTATCAATCACTGCGGGTTTCCTGAATCATTTAACCTTTATTGGCGAGGGTTATTGGCGAGGGTTCCCATCGGGTATTAGACCCTTGGGGGACCCAGTCATCCCCTTGAAAGACAGTGGAGAAGATCCAGCCTGGATAAATTTGCAGTCCAGTATGATCAAATACAGAAGCTCCCGGTTCGCTCATTTCTAAGGTGGTTCGTCAGATACGGGCCCCAGCAGGGTGTAAATACTTACCGGGAAGTTGAGAGCCTTTAAGATCTGCTGCTGTAAAGGCGTCAGCTCCGTCAGATGGGCATAGGTCTGCCCTCGTGCATTCACCATGACTAGAGTAATGTCGCGAAAACTGGCCAACAGTAATTCGGCTGTCGGACGTGCCGTCGCCCGCTTGGGATTACCGATATATAGCCCTGAGAGGGTTTCTTGGTGACCAGCTAAGGCTTGACGCATCTGAAACTCCACCAGCGTTAACAGCCGCAACCCCATCGAGAGTAAGCGAATTAATCCCTTGATATGGTCTTCACGCTGTAAGTACATCGGGGAGAGGGAGAGGGGATGCCCTTTGAGTCGGCTAAAGCTGTGCTCCACCAGATATTCTTGGCGGTAGACCGTCACGGCTTGAGGCAGCGATAATGCCGCTGCGGGATGATTGGTGACATAGACCCGCCAGCCCAAGGTTTGCATCTGCTGGTTGATGGCCTCAGTTTCTAGGGTGCCATTCACCTGGAATCGACGGTGCTCCACCATCCGAGCCGGGCGGTCCCGGTAGCGACGCACAGCGTGTTGCTCCACCTGTTGTGAGTAGGTGAGTTGAACGTAGGCCTTGACCCGGTAGCGGGTGAGAATCGTCTCAGCGGCTTGCGCTAAGGCGACCTCATCAGGAAAGGCTTTCTGGCCGCGCCCCGATTGATTGAGCGCCGCTAGGGCCGTCTGGGCGTGCTCAAGTCGAGCTTGGAAGGCCTGCTGGGCGGATTGAGCATAAGCCAAGGAGTACACGACCAATTGCCGCTCTGACCACGTCCAGGTGTGTCCGTCCCATTCTCCTGTGCGGGTCTGGGTCTGCTCATAGCCTCGGGCAATCAGCGCGGTGTGACCGTCGGCATAGTCGTAGTGAATCTCCTGCAACTCAACGGCCCCTTGCTCCACTGGGTCTAGGTAGGCCTGCATCGCCTCCGCCTTGAGTTGAGTCCCACCGAGCGGACAGAGATAGTAATCGCCTGTAGCCTGGAGAAAGCAACGGGTCGCTAGACTGGCCATCTTGCTGTCACCCACGTAGAGCAACCCAGACTGGCTGAGGGTCTGACGCACCTGCCCAATGGCCGGAATGTAGAGCGGGTCGTCGGCGCGCTGCCCGGAGACAATCTCGGTCGCTATCGGTAGCCCCAGCGGATCTAGCGTCGCCAGCATCAGCTTCAGTTGGGGCAGGTCGGGGCGGATGGTCTTTGCTATGGCCATATTGGAACAGCCCTGACTCATTGACCGTCCAATC
>NZ_JH976537.1:4055784-4203883 GCF_000309385.1 Nodosilinea nodulosa PCC 7104 | reverse complement strand
CCATCGAGAGTAAGCGAATTAATCCCTTGATATGGTCTTCACGCTGTAAGTACAGTCGGGGAGAGGGAGAGGGGATGCCCTTTGAGTCGGCTAAAGCTGTGCTCCACCAGATATTCTTGGCGGTAGACCGTCACGGCTTGAGGCAACGATAATGCCGCTGCGGGATGATTGGTGACATAGACCCGCCAGCCCAAGGTTTGCATCTGCTGGTTGATGGCCTCAGTTTCTAGGGTGCCATTCACCTGGAATCGACGGTGCTCCACCATCCGAGCCGGGCGGTCCCGGTAGCGACGCACAGCGTGTTGCTCCACCTGTTGTGAGTAGGTGAGTTGAACGTAGGCCTTGACCCGGTAGCGGGTGAGAATCGCCTCGGCGGCTTGCGCTAAGGCGACCTCATCAGGAAAGGCTTTCTGGCCGCGCCCCGATTGATTGAGCGCCGCTAGGGCCGTCTGGGCGTGCTCGAGTCGAACTTGGAAGGCCTGCTGGGCGGATTGAGCATAAGCCAAGGAGTACACGACCAATTGCCGCTCTGACCACATCCAGGTGTGTCCGTCCCATTCTCCTGTGCGGGTCTGGGTCTGCTCATAGCCTCGGGCAATCAGCGCGGTGTGACCGTCGGCATAGTCGTAGTGAATCTCCTGCAACTCAACGGCCCCTTGCTCCACTGGGTCTAGGTAGGCCTGCATCGCCTCCGCCTTGAGTTGAGTCCCACCGAGCGGACAGAGATAGTAATCGCCTGTGGCCTGGAGAAAGCAACGGGTCGCTAGACTGGCCATCTTGCTGTCACCCACGTAGAGCAACCCAGACTGACTGAGGGTCTGACGCACCTGCCCGATGGCCGGAATGTAGAGCGGGTCGTCGGCGCGCTGCCCGGAGACAATCTCGGTCGCTATCGGTAGCCCCAGCGGATCTAGCGTCGCCAGCATCAGCTTCAGTTGGGGCAGGTCGGGGCGATGGTCTTTGCTATGGCCATATTGGAACAGCCCTGACTCATTGACCGTCCAATCCCCGCTGACGCTGGTACTATCCAGACGCAGCCGTTTGGGGTGCAGGTCATACACCTGAATCTGACGCTGATTCAACGCCGGTTCAAACAACGCCCATTGGGCATCATCACTGAGATATCGCAACACGCTTTCTAGGCGGTCGTCACTCAGGTCAAGGGCGCGAACCGGTTGCTGCAAGCCCTGTTGCAAGGTTTCCTGATGTCGCTCTACCCAGGCCTGCACGGGGTTTAACCGGTGATCCGCTTGGGACAAAATGTGGCTCAGCCAAACTATCACCACATGGCCTAAGCTGAGCCCCTGCCAGTTCCCATGGGTCGGAAAGTAGTCGTCGAGCAGGGGTTGCACGTCCATCCGCTGCAGTTGGGCCAGCAACAGGGGAATATCGTCAACCCGTTCGGTGATAACGGTTAGGGGGGTATCCATAGCCCTAACCTATCCCAATTGGCTGACCTCATTTAAAAATGAGCGAACCGTGAGCAGAAGAGGCTGGTTAAGCTGTTCTGTTTAGCTATTTATTTTATTCTGGAAAAATTAGATTTCCCAGCCAAAATGTAGAGGGTTTGAGGTATCTGGCCTTGGGACTGCCCTGGGCTTAGGAGCGCTAGCTGGGCCTCAAGAATACTGGGCTTTGGCCGATTTAGCTCTATCTGTGGGTGATTGGGGAACTGATCAAACTAGCGAGTAGCGATAACAACACGCTTAATCTTCAGCGCCGTCGATTAGCAAGTCTGCGACCTACTGCTGAGTCAAGCCAAACACTACTGAGCCATGAGAGCCGTGGCGCTAGAAGAGTTTGCGCGTCGAGGGCAATCCTTTGTTAGGGGAGTGGTGATTACAGCGCTGGCCTTAATCCGGGTTAGTTCCACCAAGTGGACTCTTCCACCAAGTTGGCTAAACGCGGGGAATTTACGGAGTTGGAGCCTCTGAGGGCTGGCTGGCGTGCTCGCCCCAGTCTTGCCCCACCCGAATTGTAATGTCAGAGCCGAGGTCTCCCGTTGACTCAGACAGCGCGTGACCGACTCCCAACAGCGATTCGATCACGTGGGCACTTTCGATATCGCCCCGCTGGGCCACCACTTCGGTGCGAGCCACGGTGGTAGACCAGTCATCGACCACGTAGACGTTTTTAAACCCGTTTTCGCGCAGATAGCTGGCCACCGCCGCCCCCTGGTCGGGCTGACCGGAGGCATTTTGCACCGCAATGGCCAAATCGGCCACGTAGCTTCCCCTGGAGTTGTCGGCATAGATACCTACGCCCTCAGTCTCAAAAAAGTTTTGCACAATGGGCGCCGAAGCGTCCCAGTTGGGCAGCCAGTAGCTGGCCTGAAACTCTGCGGGAGTGCTAAATCGACCGGGCAGCATGACCATTTGCAGCTGATCAGGCTGAATTTGCAGGCCAAAGTTGGCGATCGCTAGCATTTCCTCCAGGGTGAGGTTGGTGTCAACGTAGCGCTGCAGCACCCGCAGAACCTGGGGCAGTTTGGGAATCACGGTGGGATTGGTCAAGCGCTCTCGCAGCGCCTTGAGCAGCATTTGCTGACGCTGCACCCGGCCAATATCGCCGCTTTCTTTGCGGTAGCGGGCAAACTGCTCCGCCTGATCGCCATTGAGGGTCTGCCAGCCGGGGTAGAGGTCGATGTAGAGGCCCTGGGTGCGATCGGTGTATTCCATCCGTCGGGGCACATTGACCTCAATGCCGCCTACCAGGTCAACCATTTCCCGAAAGGCACCGGTGTTGATGCGCACGTAGCGGTCAACGTGGATGTTGCCCAGGTTGTAGCCGAGGGTTTGGGCGACCAGTTCTGGCCCACCGAGCACATTGGCCTGGTTGATTTTATCCATCCCAAAGCCCGGTATTTGCACTCGGGTATCGCGGGGAATGGACATGACGTTGAGGGTGCCCGCTTCGGCATCGACCCTGACCAGCAGCAGGGTGTCGGTTCGCCCGGAAAAAACGGCCTTAGAGTTGGGCTCAGCGTTGGGCACCACGTCAATGCCCATCACCAAAATGTTGACCGGCCGCGTGACTTGGTAGCGAAAGCCCGCCTGCCACAGATCGCCAAAACTCGCGGCCCGATTGGCATTTCCCCCCATAAAGCCCGGCAGCGGAATGGTCAGGGCGATCGCGGCCCCTAGAACCGCCGAGGTTGCCGCCGTGCCCACAAACAGCCCGCCCCAAAGCAGCGATTTGAGCAGGCGGCGCCCCGCTCTAGCCTGAGGAGCAATGCTGCCGGTAGGGGAGGGCGAGTCGGCCTCAGATGTCTGGGAGCCGGTTTGGGATGGATAACTTACCGAGGTAACCGGCTCAGCGGCCTGCTCAGACGAACCGGGCTGATCGGTCACGCTACCTTCTTGAGGCCCGGTGTTCTGTAAAGGGGTTGTCATGGATACCTGCTCACCTGCTGCGACGCCCTACCAACATATCCCCTGTCGCGACGCACCACCGTAGCCTCAGCACGGTTTTTAGGTCTGAGGCCAGTAACACCAAGCTGAGTTAAAGCCGCCCCTGCGGACAGAGCCGGATTTCACCCAGAAGCGCTGCTCAATCTTCGCAGCAGGTTGATATGTTAATCAATATTAAGCGAATTTTGCCCTGATATCTCCTTCTAGGGGATAGGATTGAGCCACTTATGCAGGTGGATCGACGGGTGGATCTGATTCCAGTAAATCCTGGGCGGATGGCTCTGGGCTAGAGCCGTGGCCTTCAGTCAGTGCTGTCCGCAGTCTTTTGAGCGTTGTCACTAAGTCTTTCTAAGTCTTTAAAATCCTAGAGATGTAATTGCTATGGCTGCACTTATTCCTATTATTTTGGCCGGGGGCAAAGGCGAGCGGTTTTGGCCAGTGAGTCGGCTGGCGCGCCCTAAACAATTTTTGTGTCTGGACGGCAGCGATCGCAGCCTGCTGCAGGCGACCGCCGACCGCCTGCTGCCCCTGGCCGAGGGCTGGGAAAACCTTTGGGTGATTACCGCGGCCCACCTGGCCGACCGGGTGCGCGAGCAGCTGCCCGAGCTGCCCGAGGCCAACCTGCTGGTTGAGCCCGTGGGGCGCGACACGGCTCCAGCAGTCGCCTGGGGAACCCTGGAGGTAGCCCAGCGCTACGGTGACGATGCCCTGGTGGGCTTCTTTCCGGCAGACCACTGGATTGCCGACGAAGCGGCATTCTGCCAGACCCTGAGGGCGGCCGCAGAGCTGGCGGGGGAGGGGGCGATCGCCACCCTGGGCATTTCTCCCACCTACCCTGCCACCGGCTACGGCTACATCGAGCAGGGCCAAGCAACCGGCACCCACGGAAATCTCAACGCCTATACCGTCAGCCGCTTTACCGAAAAACCCGACGCCCCCACGGCTCAAACCTTCATCGACAGCGGTCGGTTTAGCTGGAACAGCGGCATGTTCATCTTCCCCGCCGGGGTCATGATTGCCGAACTCAAAACCCACGCCCCCGACCTGATGAAAGCGCTGATCGCTGACGGGGTAGACGCCTATCCCAGCCTGGAGAAGCTCAGCATCGACTATGCCGTGATGGAGCACACCGATCGCGCCCAGGTCATGCCCGTCACCTTTGGCTGGGACGATCTGGGGGACTGGAACGCCGTAGAGCGCCTGCTCAAGCAGCCCGGCGATCGCAACGTCGATCTGGCCACCCACGTAGCTCTCGATACCGCAGGCAGCATTGTCTACTCCGCCGATCCTGACGAAGTTGTGGTGACCATTGGCCTGGAGGATGTGGTAATCGTACGCGACGGCAACGCCACGCTGATCGTGCGCAAAGACCGCACCCAGGATATTAAGGCTGCCGTTAAAAAGCTGGGCGCCGAAGACCGCTTTCAGCATTTGCTATAGGTTGAATGCTCACCCCTTGGAGGCAATTACCAGGGCATTGGTTGATCCCAACTCACCCGCAGAACGTTCCGGCTTGGGCAACGGTTGATATAATTTCGGGATCAGCCGTTTATACTGCCCTATGCTGCGGACTTCTGTGGCGTGCGGTAGCTTTGAGCCATGCATCCAACCATCGATGACATCGATCTCCAGGCCCGTCAGGGCAGCGTAGCTGCGATCATTCAAATTTTGAATGAGCATTTCGCCGAGGACGGCATTCGGACCCGCGCTATTCAAGATAGCGGTATTTTGCAGCTGCTGCTAGAAGCCCCTACCGCCACCGCCCTACCCAAGGATGCGGTCGTGGAGCAGGTGCGCCGTCTGCTGGAGTCGATTAGCCCGCGGGGTATTAGCCGGGTCAACATCAACAGCCGCATTGTAAAAGAGCAGCAGCTGCTGTGGCTCGACGAAATTAAGCGCAATCCAGACAAAAGCCTGCTGTGGTCCGAGCCAATTGTGCTCAAGCAGCCAAACCCCATGGCCCGGCTGTGGCGAGATCTGCGTTCCCCCCGTCAGCGCAATCCTTTTCTAGACGACGTGTACAAGAAAAAACCTGCCTCTAGCCGCAGCGCCTTTTGGCGTGGACTTGTGGGCGGGGCGAGCCTGGCCCTGCTGCTGCTCTTGGTCGGATGGGCAACCAAGGACTGGCTGGGAGTTAACCTGAGCCTGGGACCACAGAACAACGCGCCCGGCGAACCAGCCCCCGAGCCAGCCCCCGCCTCTCCGGTGGGACAGGATCCTTTTGTACTGGCAGTGCGCATTGCCCAGCAGTCGGTAGAGGATGGCAAATCGGCCTCCACCGCTGCCGAATGGCTTGACCTGGCGGTCCGCTGGCAGCGAGCGGCGGATTTGATGGCCGAAGTTTCCCCTGAGGATGAGCGCTACCCTGTAGCCCAAGATCGCGTACAGACCTACGCTGCCAATAAGGCCATGGCCCTTATGGAAGCAGACAAATTTTAGAAAGACGGAAAATTTTAGGGCAGCTGCCCTACCCTATGCAGCCTGCGTCCATATCCATGCACAGGTTGCATAGGGCGGTGGTTAGACAGCCTTAGGTTTTGTTATACCGAAGGTATAACAACGTTTTTTGCGCTCCTATGGCTACCCTCAAATCATCTACCTCTTCCACGGCTAACCGGCCTACGGCCCACGATGCCCTAGAGAACCGCGAAGACTTTGTAGCCTGGGCCGAAGCTGTCAAGCAGCAAATGCTGGCCGCCCTGCAAAAACGCCAGCGCAGCTAGCGCTACATTTCACTTGAAGTCTCTGGCGGGGTCGGCAAAGTTTAGCGAAGATTGGACTTTGCCAACCCCGGATAGCCAACAAGATTCCTGGATTTTCAGATCCGGCAGTCAAGGTCACTAGACTTTACTCCGAACCTGGGCTGCGTCATTTTCCCCTGCGGACACTTGGCCTAAACAAACCGGATTTCTTGCCAGACAGGCCAGATTGCTCTGGGCCTATGGCGAAGAAACCCGGTTTGTTGGGGGTTATAGCAATAGTCACGTGGCTAGGACATCCAGAAACTCCATGAACGTTCAAACGCTTGAACGCCCATAGGAGACATGTCTTAACCAGACTGGCTACAGCTATAGATCGGCGGCGGCTGGGGTTAGCGATCGCCTCCGGTACTCGCCAAAATCCGCTCGGTGAGCTTTTCGGGCACCGGGTCGAGGTGGTCGTAGACCCACTTAAAGAAGCCCACACCCATGGTCAGCGACCTGAGTTCCAGAATCATGGTCTGCATTTCGGCCTGGGGTAGATACCCTGAGACTACATCCCAACCGGGCCAGTCGGTTTTGCCCTCGTAGCCCAGAATTTGCCCCCGCCTGCCGCTCACCAGCTTCAGCACGTTGGAGGTGTAGACGCTGGGCACCGAAATATCGACCCGGTCGATCGGCTCTAGCAGGGTTGGAGTGCAGGCGGCCAGCCCTTCCTGCATGGCAATGCGGGCCGCCTGCTTAAAGGCGTTGTCGGAGCTGTCGACGTTGTGGTACGAGCCGTTGGTGAGCGTTACCGCCACATCCACCACCGGAAAGCCCAGGGGACCATGGTCGAGGTACTCGCGCACCCCGGTTTCAACGCTGGGGATGTACTGCTTGGGCACCACGCCGCCGACGATGGTATCGCTGAAGGCAAAGCCATTTCCCCGGGGCAGCGGCTGAATCGAGAGGTACACGTCGCCAAACTGGCCGTGGCCGCCGCTCTGGTGCTTGTAGCGCCCGTGCACTGAGTCTTTGGCCTGGCGGATGGTTTCTTTGTAGGGCACCTGGGGTAGGTGGGTGGCCATGGGCAGGTTGTACTTGCGGCTGAGGCGATCGATCGCCAAATTCAGGTGCACGTCGCCCTGGCCCCACAGAATCACCTCGTGGGTGTCGCCGTGCTGCTCCCAAAATAGAGAGGGGTCTTCTTCCAGCAGCTTGGTGAGGGCGGCGCTGAGCTTGACCTCGTCGCTGCGCTTGGCGGGGGTAATCGCCAGGGCGTAGACCGGGTCGATTGCTGGGGCTTTGGGCAGCAGAGTATCGAGGCTGCCGTCGGTCGTGAGGGTATCGCCGGTTTGAGCCCCTTCCAGTCGGGCCACAGCGACAATTCGCCCGGCCTCGGCCCGGCTGAGGCTGGTCTGCTGGGTGCCCATCAGGTCGTAGAGGCCGCCCATGCGATCGCCGTTTAGGCTATCGCCATCCTTCAGCTCGCCGCACCACACGCGCACCAGCGACAGCTTGCCGCCCTGGGGAGTGTAGTAGGTCTTGAGCACCTGAGCCAGGGTGGCGTCGTTGCAGGCAATGCCCCTGCGATCGCAGGTGATCTCCGGCGCCGGAGCCTCTTTGACCAGGGCATCGAGCAGGGGCCGCACGCCATAGTCGGCCAGGGCCACGCCAATAAACACGGGCACAATCAGATCGGCCCCCAGCTCCATTTTTAAGTCGCGAACGATTTCGTCTTCTGGAGGGGCGATGTCTTCGAGCAGTTCTTCGAGCAGGTGGTCGTCGTAGTCGGCCAGGGTTTCGAGCATCTCAGTGCGGGCGATCTGTTCCTCGACCTGAAGCGAAGGGGGCAGAGGAACCGGGTCGGCGGGGGCACCGGGGTGATAGTGGAAGGCCTGCTCGCTGACGAGATCAATAAAGCCCACCAGATCGTGGTTTTGGCGAATGGGGTACTGCTGGGGAATGACTGGCCGCGAGGACACCTGGCGCAGGGCCGCCAGCACCTCGGCAAAGGTGCCGTTGGCGCGATCGAGCTTGTTGATCCAGATCAGGTGGGGAATTTCCCAGGTATCTAAGAATTGCAGCAGGGGCGAGAGGGTGAGCACCTTGTTGGGGTCGGCTTCGCAGACCACGATCGCCGCATCGACTCCCATCAGGGCGTGGTTGGCTTCCTGCTGCAACTCTACGGACCCCGGACAGTCTACAAACGTAAAACAAATGCCGCCGTACTCAGTACTGGCGGCATTTAGTTCGACGGTCATATGTCGGGCGCGGGCCTCTGGGGAGCTATCGCCGAGGGTGTTGCCCTCATCGACGCTACCCTTGCGGGTGATCGATCCGGTGACCGAGAGAATGCTTTCTAATAGTGTGGTCTTACCGCTGGAATAGGCACCGACCAGCGCCACATTGCGCCGGCCTGAAAGGACGTTTCGGGTCATAATAAACTCCTTGCCATACGGCGATGGCATGTAGAGAAAAGCCTACAAAATGCAGGCCCCACGAGCATGATTTGAAGCGACTCAGCTGTGTCTAACCTCAGATTAACCCAGCCTTAAAGGGTTGCTTAACCAGGTTCTAGAAAGTTCACCTATTGCCACATTCCGAATCTATCCACGGCCCGCCAACCCAGCCCAGCGCAACATTAATGCGATCGCCGACCCCCATTCCAGCCAAAAATCTGATTGATACAGATATCGACCACGCCCCAGCTCCGGCATAGGTGGCTGAGGTCGCGCGCGATCGCCCCAAGAGCCAGCGCATCCCAGCAAATCACCAGATAGCTCTGACAGCAAACGCCCCCGCATCTCCCCATCTCCCCCGCCCCCCATCTCTCCATAGATATCTTCAGATATCTTCCCGGCCAAAAATACCCTATCCATCTCTATAAAGTGGTCTATCGACCACAGCGATCGCAAAGCTTATGACTACAATAGGGCTGTATTTAGGTCGGGCTTACTGCCACTCGCCATGTCGCCCCCAAATCCCTCCCAGCCCCGCACTCTGCTCAAAACGGTCACCCAGGCATTCCAGGCCGTGCAAGCCAAGGTCGACTTTGGCTTGCTGGCCGTAAAGCCCGGTGCCCGCCCCGCCGAGCTAGAGGTCACCGTCAGCGGTAGGGCCACCACCTACCCGCTGTTGGGCGAGCACTACATCATGGGGCGCAGCAGCTCCCAGTGCGACATTGTGGCCCCCAGCCCCATCGTCAGCCAGGTTCACGCCACCCTGACCCGCGACACCAACCGCGCCAGCCAGCCCTTCGTGATGAAGGATCGCAACTCCACCAACGGCATTTATCGGGGCAAAAAGCGGCTTACCCAGGCGGTGATGAACCACGGCGATGTCTACACCCTCGGCCCCCCAGACCTGGAGGATGCCGTAACGCTGCGGTTTAGCGAACCGCCCCCCTGGTACGTCAAAACCGCCCGCTACACCCTCTACGGCTTTACCGGGCTGTCGCTGGCGGTGGGCACCTGGATTGTGGGCATAGAGTGGCCCAAAATTCCCATGCGGCCTCTGCCCGACTCGGTGCAGGGTCCCGTGGTCGTCTACGGCGAAGAGGATGGCGCCACGGTTCCCCTGCGGGAGCAGCTGACCCAGTCGCACCAAGAGCTGCGCCGCATGGGCGATTTCTCGCCCTACCTGCCCCAGGCCCTGGTGGCCTCCGAAGATACGCGCTACTACTGGCACCTGGGGGTAGACCCCCTCGGTATTTTGCGGGCGGTGGTGGTCAACCTGCGCGGCGGCGGCATTCGCCAGGGGGGCAGCACCATTACCCAGCAGCTGGCCCGCAGCGTTTACCGCGAGTACGTGGGCACCGAAGACTCCGCCGGGCGCAAGATTCGCGAGGCGATTACGGCGCTCAAGCTGGAGACCTTCTACAGCAAAAACCACCTGATGCTCACCTACCTGAACCGGGTGTATCTGGGTGACAATCTCTACGGCTTTGAGGATGCGGCCCAGTTCTACTTTGACAAGCCCGCCCGCGATTTGACCCTGTCGGAGGCGGCAACTCTGGTGGGCATTTTGCCCGGCCCCAACGCCTTTAACCCGGTGCAAAACTACGATGCGGCGGTGTCCTACCGCGATCGCGTGCTCGATCGCATGGTGGCCCTGGGCATGGTCAGCCAGGAGGAAGCCCGGCGGGCGCGGCGATCGCGCATTGAGATCAGCCCCGACGCCACCCGCCAACTCCAGAGCACCCGCGCACCCTACTTCTACAGCTACGTCTTCACCGAGTTAGACGAGGTATTGGGCACCTCTCTGGCCCGCGAAGGCAATTTTTACGTGCAGACCAACCTGGACCTCAACCTCCAAAAAGCCGCCGAAGAGGCCCTCAGCCAGGATGTGGCGACCAAGGGGGCAGCCCTGGCCTACTCCCAAGGGGCGGTGGTCACCCTCGACACCAGCACTGGGGCCATTCGCGCCCTCGTGGGCGGCGTAGACTTTGCCACCAGCCAGTTCAACCGCGCCTCCCAGGCCATGCGTCAGCCCGGCTCTACCTTTAAGCTCTTTACCTACGGGGCCGCCCTCGAAAAGGGGATTCCCCCCAGCCAGTCGTTCTCCTGCGAGCCCATGAACTGGAACGGGCAGCGGTTTGCAGGCTGCCACTCGGGGTCGGCCCCGCTGGATATGTACGCCGGGATGGCTCGATCTGAAAACGTGGTTGCCCTGCGCATTGCCAAAGAGGTTGGTCTGGGCAACATCATCAACCTGGCCAAGCGCCTGGGCATTGAGTCTAAGCTCGTCGCCTCCCCCGGCCTCACCCTGGGAGAAAGCGTTGTCACCCCCCTGGAGATGACGGGAGCCTTTGCCGCCGTCGGCAACAACGGCATATGGAATCGTCCCCACGGCATCGCTCGGGTGCTCGACAGCAGCGACTGCACCGACCCCAACGACATCAACACCTGCCGGGTGATCTACGAGTTTGGCCAGGCGGGCGATTCGGAGCACCAGGCGATCGACCCCAGCATTGCCACCACGCTAACCGGGCTGCTGCAAGGGGTGGTGCAGGGGGGCACCGGGCGCAGCGCTTTTTTGGGCCTGGGCGAAGCGGGTAAAACCGGCACCACCGACGACAACCGCGACCTGTGGTTTGTGGGCTTTGTGCCCGGTCGCAACCTCACCACGGGCGTTTGGTTGGGCAACGATGACAACACCTCAACGCGGGGCAGCAGCGGTCAGGCGGCGGCGGTGTGGGGCAACTACATGCGCCAGGTGGTGCGCTAGGGGGCGATCGCGTCAAAGGCCATCGCTTAGAGACAAATGACCCCGGCATAACCTCCCAAAAATGGAGCCGCCTGTTTACGATACTGGAGTCAAGGGCTTTGATTACCCCAGAGCAGGGCGAGGTGTTTAGCTGCGCCGGGGCTAAAGCCGCAGGCTTGCAGCACTAGGGCATCGAGCTGTTAGTGGAGTTTAGTTATGGCCAGTGTTTTTCCTGCATTAAGGAAAATAGCGGTAAAACTCTCGACGATGGATAATTCGAATAAAAAGAAGAGTATCTCCATCTAGAAATAGCCCTAACCGATAATCGCCAATACGAATACGAAAATGACCTTCATCACCTTTTAGCTTTTTAAGGCTGGCAATATTATCTAGGCTAGATGCCTCTTCCACAGCGGTGATTGTGCTCTTGATTTTGACCAAGAGGCTTTTATCATTTATTTTCTTGAGGTCTTTCTCAAAGGTTTTACGAAACTCGACCTTCACTCTGCCTGCTCCAAAATTGCAAAGATAGTCTCACGACTCACTGGTTCAGAGTCTTTGCCCTCATCAATAGCTTTAACTAGGGCAATGTCTTCTAGGGCTTCAGAAATAATGTCTTGGAGGAGATCGCGTCTTTCGTGGAAAATTTCGAGAATGGCGGTTTTTATCAGGTCCTTAAGCTGCGTTTCGCTGAGACTAGGGTTGGTCATGGGTTGGTTTTCCAGTAGGGGATATAGCTATTGTGTCGAATTCCAGGGGCCGATCGCAGGTTCGCCGCGTTGCTCTTCGGCGGCTAGGTCGAGGTTGAGGGCTAGCAGTTTTTCGAGCAGGTCGTCGGTGGGCTAAAGCCGCAGGCTTGCAGCACTAGGTCATTGAGCTGTTTGTGGAGCTTGTATAGCCATAGTCACTTAGGTTAGGACATCCAGAGACGTGCGAGCGTTTGAACGTTTTGAGGGGAAATATCTTAATCAGACTGGCTACCGCTATAGAACTGGCTGGCAGGCTCGTGGAAGTAGCGACAAAGGCATGGAGGCTTTCAGCGGTTAGCTCAATAGCGTGATAGGTTGATCGAGTGACGCCCATCCCTTCATCACTATAGATACCGAGGCCAGTATGGACTTTGCAAGAACCGTCAACGCAGATGTGGCCGTTGCCAACTGCCAGCTGAGCCCAGAGCAGATTCAGCAGGTGGCTGAGGCAGGCTACAAAGCGGTCTTGAATCTGCGATCGCCCCAGGAAGACGGCACCCTGACCGACGAACAGGCCCAGGTCGAGGCGGCTGGGCTGAGCTACATCAACATTCCCGTGCAGCCCAACAACATTACCCCCGACCTGATCGACCAGGTGCTGCAAGCGCTGGACGGTCTGCCCAAACCGGTGATGACCCACTGTAGAACCGGCCTGCGGGCTGGCTCCATGGTGCTCATGCACCAGGCGACCCGCAACGGCATGGATGCTGAAACCGCACTGGCCACCAGCAAAGAAAATGGCTTTGACTGGGATGCTCAACCTCAGTTCAAACAGGTGATTGAGCAATACATTGACAGTCATTAGCACCGTATCGCCATGGGGCATCGTTATTATTATGCCTTTGGCAACGTTGCGATCGAATTTGCGGATGGCGTGGAGATAGATAGAGATCGGTCGTTTTGTGCGGCGTGGCTGAATTGAAGCATGAATTTGGGGCAGGGCCAATGGCCCTGCCGACGGGCGTTAATTTTTTGCTTCGTATCTGTTTTCAGCAACCCCCGTTTCCTGCTGTAGTGGCGCAGCACGCTATGACCCTACTTCGCCTCCATCCAGTTGGGGCCAGCGTGGGCTTCAACCTTGAGAGGCACCTTGAGGGCCACAGCAGACTCCATCACAGCAGTAATTTTGGGCTCCAGCTCTTTCCATTCGTCGGGCGGCACCTCAAACACCAGTTCGTCGTGGACCTGCAAGAGCAGGTTGGCTTGATAATCCTTCAATAGCTCATGCAGGCGAATCATGGCGATTTTGATGATATCGGCACTGCTCCCCTGAATGGGGGCGTTGGCTGCCGCCCGCAGCGATCCGGCATCGTAGCCGTTGGAGCGGAGGGAATCTAGATCGATAGCGGCCGGGTCGGTGCCGCGCAGCGATCGCAGTTTGCCATCGGTGAAGTTAAAGTAGCGCCGTCTGCCGCAAATCGTCTGCACATAGCCGTTGGCGATCGCCTCCCGCTGCATTTGCAGCAGGTATTCGAAGACTTTGGGGTAGCGATCGTAGTAGCGATCGATAAACGTCTTGGCCTCGGTGCGGCTCACCCCCGCCTCGCGGGCGAAGCGCACTGCTCCCATGCCGTAGATAATGCCAAAGTTAATCACCTTACCCGCCCGCCGTTCTTCTGAGCTGATGTCATCTTTTTCGAACAGCAGCCGGGCGGTGAGGGCGTGGACGTCGTCGTTGTTGTTGTAGGCCTCCACCAACACAGGCTCACCGCTGAGGTGGGCGAGAATGCGCAGCTCAATTTGCGAGTAGTCTGCCGCCACCAGCCGCCAGCCTTGCTCGGGGATAAACGCCGCCCGAATTTGCCGACTAAAGGCCGTGCGAATGGGGATATTTTGCAGGTTGGGGTTCGACGACGACAGTCGCCCGGTGGCCGTCACCGCCTGGTTAAAGTCGGTGTGTACCCGGTGGGTGTCGGGCCGAATCAGCGTGGGTAGGGCATCGACGTAGGTCGATTTCAGCTTCGAGAGGGTGCGGTGCTCCACCACCAGATCCACCACGGCGTGGTCCCCTTGGAGCTTTTCGAGAGTGGAGGCGTCGGTGGAGTAGCCGCCGGATTTGTTTTTGCGCGACTTGCGCTTGTCAAGGCCCAGCTTTTCAAACAGCAGCTCGCTGAGCTGCTTGGGCGAGGCCAGGTTAAAGGTTTCTCCCGCTTCCTCGTAGGCGGTTTTCTCAATCCGGGCCAGGTCGGTTTCCAGCTGTTTCGAGAAATTGGCCAGATAGTCAGGGTCCACGCGAATGCCGGTAGACTCCATCTCGGCCAGGACGGGTTCCAGGGGCAGCTCGACCTCGGTAAACAGAGTCTTGAGATCGGGAATTTTGTCTAGCTCGGCCTGGAGCTTGGGCACCAGCAGGTAGGTGGTGTGCACATCGGCCCCGCAGTAGGTGGCGGCGGCGGCGATCGCCACATCCGCAATAGTTTTGCCTTTAGGGACAAGATCCTCATAGCTCTGGGCGACCAGGTTGAGGTAGCGCAGGCTGAGGTCGGTCAGGTTGTGGCTGGCCTCCGGGTTCAGCACGTAGCTGGCCAGCATGGTGTCGAAAACGACCCCCGCTAGCACAATGCCCTGATGGCGCAGCACCAGGCGATCGTATTTGGCGTTTTGCAGCGCCTTGGGGAATTCGTCGCTTTCAAGAATGGGGCGCAGGGCATCTAGCACCATCTCCAGAGACAGATGCGCGCCGTCGCTGTGGCCGACGGGAATGTAGGCCATCTCGTCGCGCCCGGTGCCCCAGCAGCAGCCCAGGCCCACCAGGGTGGCGTCGCGGGGCTCCAGCGAGGTGGTCTCGGTATCCCAGGCTACTGGGGTTTCCGGATGCTTTTGCTCGGAGAGAATGTCGAGCAGTTCGTAGAGCTGGGCTTCGGTGGTGATGACCTGAGGGGCGATCGCCACCTCATCCACCCCCTGGGCGTTGTCGGTTTCCTCCGCCGTAAAGAAGGCCACATCGGCCCCGCCAGCATCCTCGGATACGATGGATTTTTTGCTGCTGGCACCGCCGCTCAGGGCCTGACTCGCCTTTGCTGCCGTCTCCTCTGCCGCCGCCCCACCAAAGGCAACTTGCAGCTTGCCCAAGCGGTTGACAAAGTTCTGAAACTCCAGCTTTTTCAGCGCCGGAATCACCACATCGGGGTCAAAGCCCTCCAGCTTGCAGGTGGACAGGTCAATGGACAGCTCCCCTTCGGGAATATCGGTGACGATTTTGGCCATGTAGCGGGAGTGGTAGGCCGACTCTTTGCCCTCGATCAGCTTCTTCTGGGTCGCGCCCTTGATGTTGTCGATATCGGCGTAGATAGAATCGAGATCGCCGTACTCCGCCAGCAGCTTGGCGGCGGTTTTGGCCCCAATGCCCTTCACACCTGGGATATTGTCCGACGAGTCGCCGCAGAGGGCTTTGTAGTCGACCACCTGGTGGGGGTAGATATCGAGCTTGGCCTTCACCTCCTCAATTTTAAACTCCTGGGCCAGGCCGTTCTTGGCTCCCTTGGCAAAGGCGTTGCCCAGGTGCAGCACGGTGATGCACTCGTCGGGGTCGATTAGCTGAAACAGATCCTGATCGCCGCTGAGAATTTTGACACAGAACCCTTCGCCCAAGGCCTTAGTGGCCAGGGTGCCGATCACGTCGTCGGCCTCAAAGCCGGGGGCAACGTAGATATTGAGGCCAAAGTCGGTCAGCAGCTCGTTGAGGTTCTCGACATCTTCTAAAAACCCCTCCGGCGCTTCGGGGCGGCCATCTTTGTAGGTGGCGTCGGCCTCGTGGCGAAAGGTGGGCGCGGCCAGGTCAAAGGCGACGGCGGCGTACTGGGGCTTTTCCACCTCCATCATGTCGAGCAGCGACTTCAAGAAGCCGTAGCAGACGCTGGTGGGAATGCCGGTGGAGGTGCGCAGGCCGCCGTCGGCATTTTTCGCAAACGCATAGTAGGAGCGGAAGGCCAACGAATGGCCATCGACCAGCATCAGGGTGGGTTTGTCGGCCTTAGACTTTTCGGCCTGGGAAGAAGGTGCTGCCACAGCGGGTTCCAGTCGTCAGGGGGATGAGTACCTATTGTAAGGGGAGGGGCTGCTGCCAGGCTGAAAGAGGATTTGAATAGTAGCTAGTACTTGAAGGCTGAACTATGCCGACTATTCCAGCTCGCTTGGCTCCCTAGCGCCCCTGCCCCTCGCGATAGACAAAGAGTCATCACGCTTCTGCCGCAGTTTACTAAGGAGCTGGAACTAGGTTAGGCTACCTTTTCCAGCCGCGATCGCCTAAAGAATTGATCCTTTAATCGTGGATCAGTGACCTCTTCAAACTAAGAACCCCCTCGGCTGACAGATAGTCAAGGGAGTTCTTAGCCACGGCTGAGGCCGTTTGAGCGTTTAAGAATGGGAGTGGACTATTCTTGAGCAGGAATAACTAGACTCAAGCATCAAACTCAGGGAGTCGTTGCTGAACCATTTCTGTCCCTGCTCTATACAGAACGAGATAAGACTAGCGCTACCTTTAAACCTTGGCGCCAGCAGGAGAAGAAAAGGCTTCTACGCCTTCAGTGGGTCCGCCAATGGCCTTCCAAGCGGAAAGCCCACCCTGCAAAAACGCTACTTTTTGATACCCCGCCTGACGCAGTTGGCTGACTACCTCATCGGCTTGGTTAGAGCCATCGCCATAGACGTAAAGATCTCGCTGATATTCCAGACTAGATTCGGTAGCGTCAGCCACCTGATCCCTAGACATAGCACCCGTAATACGCTCTGCGTTGAAAGCCTCTCTGCTGCGAGCATCGATAATCGTCAATGCTGGCTCACCCCAGTTTAGACGCTTCAACAGCTCCTCGGCGGTAGCCTGGTTTCCAGACATTTTAGGAGGCGTTGGCAGGGGCTCGGTAACGGCAGATTTAGCCGCCTGAACCTGGTCAGAAACCTGGTCGGAAGCACGTTCAACCTGCTCAGAAGCGCGTTCGGCTTGGTTAGCAACCCGGTTGGGCATATCTTCAACCTGGTCAGCTACCTGTTCGGCGCGATCGGCAATGTTTGCCGCTTGATCCGAAGCTTTTTGTTCTATTGAATTAGAAGGCTGATTGCTGGAATTTTCGTTTTGATTGGAAAAATTAGTCATCTAAAATACCTCTTACATAGGCATCAACTGTATCAATCTAACTAATTTCCTAACCTGTGTTATCCATCAGTAGGCATAATCAAAAGCAGCCGCAGTATTGAAACAGCTTTTACGCTCTCTCTAAGTCATTCAGGCAATGTAAAATCTAGCTGACCTACTTTTTCCCAACCGCCCCCTGAGCGGAGTTGTTGGCGCAGTAGTCGTCCCAATGGGGTTAGGAAATATCTTGGGTGAGTTTTGCTTTTCTATCTTGAGGAAACGCAGAACGAACGGCTTCGCTCAGTTAGCCTAGCTCTAGGGACGCTTATCTTTTTTGCTTAGCTAGTGACATCCATGCCTGCTCGAAAAATCTATTTTTAATTGAGAATAGCTATTGCCGTAGTTCTCGATTTAGCGGTCAAGTTATAGATACCCATTTGATGCCCCTTTCAAAGCAGAAAACCGCATGATTGCGCCGTGGCACAACCATAAAGTTGGGGGAAGTTGCGCAGTATAAGGGTTTCAAGGGTTTTGTCAGTCAGCCGGGGGTGCATTTTGCTTCAGGCCAACCAAGCTGCCGAATCAACCCGAATCTGCCTGTGGCATTAGCGGTAATAGACGTCGTAAATGCCCCAGTCCCGCATGCCCCATTTCCCTAAGGTAGAAGAGGCTTGCAGCAGTTCCTGGCTATGGCCTCGCAGGGTCACTATATAGGCTCCATCGGTGAGATGACGGCGATACAGATGAACCGATTCGGGAGCGATGCCCAAACTATCTGCACGGTTTCTCGGCATTGCCTCTGACCGATCTCGATCGCCCGAGAAGGTGTTTGCGAAAGCGCCAGCATCAGGTCCCATGACCAGTAAGGTGCCAATCTCAGGCAGCACTACGCGATCGAGGCCTGCCGCCAGGCGGGTAGCCCCTGCCAGCGAGTGGCCGCCCTGGTTTCTACGCTGCTGGTCAACGGGCTCCGTTTCGCGTACCGCCATCGAAAGCGTATGCATTGCAAAGTTGGTTTGCCGCAGCTGAGCCAGAGCTTCCTCCATTTGCTGACGGCTGAGAAAGACACCTACTAGTCGTTGTTCTCCGTCAACTGTCTTAGGCGGATCAGTCCTTGAAAGATCTGGTTGAGGAGCAGACTGATCGGCAGCAACTCCCACCACCTGAAGAGGATTGGAGGAGTGGGGTAGCCCCGTCGCCTGATAGTGCTCTTCTTGTTGTTCGTAGGGGCGATCGCGATCAACGCGATCGTCTTGGCCGTAGGGGCGATCGCGGTCAACACTCACTTCGCGGTCGTAAGGTTGGGGGCGATCGCGATCAACGCGATCGTCCTGTTGGGCATAGGCGCGATCGCTGGCGGGCTGATATTCACCCCGAAGCGGGCGCTGAGGTTCATCGCCGGAGCCGTCGTAGAATTCGCGAAAATTGCGGCGGCGATCGCGCACATCTTCTAGAGATTTCAAATTGTCGGGGCCGAGGTGCCCAGGGGCAGCGATCGCGGCAGGACGCCCCATCGGCTGCACCCGGGGAGATGCATCAGCCGCAGCATAGACGCCCCAATTTTCGACTCCAGCCGCTCGCAGAGATTGCTCAGCTCGCGCCAGATCCCGCTCGGTTCCTTTCACCATGACCAGATAGCCGCCCTGGGCCACCCGATCGTGGTACTGCTTAGCCCGGTGCTCTGGAATACCCAGCCCAATTAGAGCGCCCACCAAGCCTCCCGCAGCGGCCCCAGCCGCACCGCCTATCACGGTAGAAAGTATGACCGCCGCTTCACCGGCCAGTATCGTGGGTCCCAGGCCTGGGATCGTCAAGGTGCCTAAGCCTACAAGCAGCCCGGTGACACCGCCCAATAAGCCGCCCGTGGCCGCCCCAACCGCTCCACCTGTGTCAGCTTGATTGGTAATCTCATCTTTGACGGTCACGCCAGCGATATGGCTTTGGCGGCTGGCATCCTGAGCAATGATTGACACATCGCCCAGGTCAAAGCCAGAATCGCTGAGCGCCTGGAGGGCCGATGCGGTTTGGGTGCGGCTTGGGAAAATGCCTACGGCTCGCTTGTCGGTAGAAGCCATAACGATGGGTCTCCTGCTAAGTTTGGTTGCAGCGCTGGCCCAAATAGCCTCAGTGCTGAATCTCGCTGCCAAAGCAAGACCTGAAAAGACCATTCGGTCTGCCACTGGGCCGGCTCACTGAGCCTAGGTCCATCCCTGGGGCAGCTGCGATATGCCCACGTTCTAACCGCAGGAGTAAACGAGCAGTATCGCTCAATGTGGGTATCTAAACGAACTGAACGGGAGAACTAACCCTGCCTGCCTCCTCAGCCATTGGGCTGAGGGAGTCGGTGCTAGTCGACAATCCGCAGCCGCCCCTGGCGGATGGCGTCGAACACCCGCTGGGCCGTAGCGTGATCCTGATTGCTGAGGGTAGGCTGGCTGAGCAGCACGTCCATCAGTTCTCGCTGTACCTGACGACTAATGCGGCGCTCAGAAAAAATTTGATCGACAAGGGCTTTAAGGGATTGGCTGGTGGATTGGGGCATGACGACAACCTGAACAATTTGAGGCTATACCCAATATCGCCTGAGGTTCCCAATTTAACCGTGATACAGCCTCCACCCGGGCATGATCCTGAAGTTGTCTGGAGGTGATTGACAACAGCCAAAGACGTGGTTTAAATCACCAAGGCAGCGGTTAGCCGAAGCTTCCTCCAGCCAGGACTATCTTGAGGGCAGCGGCAGCCTCTCCCCTAGATAGTGGGATACAGGGTTTTGTTCCCTCCGCTTGAGCCCGGCAGGGCAAATCACTGTGCCTGTCGCTGGCGGCGATCGCCCCAGTAGCGCACATACTCTGCCAGACCCGCCAGCAGGGCCGAGCCTAAAATTAGCACTACGCTGAGGGCGTTGATGTCGGGCTTAACGCCAGTTCGCACCCGGCTAAAAATTTCGATTGGCAGCGGGTTAGCCCCTCCCCCAGCGGTAAAGCTGGAGATGAGCAGGTCGTCCATGCTGAGCACAAAGGCCAGCAGGCAGCCCGCGATAATACCCGGTGCCAGCTGGGGAATCAGCACCTTGAGAAGCGCCTGGGTCGGAGTGGCCCCCAGATCGAGGGCGGCTTCTTCGAGATTGGGGTCCAGCTGCTGGAGCCGACTGGATACCACCACCGCAATGTAGGCCAGACAAAAGACCATGTGGGCCGCAATAATCGTACCCAGGCTGAGCGGTATCGCCACCGACGCCAAAAACACCAGGGTGGCCACCGCGATCGCAATGTCGGGCACAATCAGCGGCAGGTACGACACCCCCCGGTACAGCCCTCTGCCCCGAAATCGATAGCGAGCCAGGCCAACGGCCATCAGGGTGCCCAGCACCGCCGAGATAGACACCGCCACGATCGCGATCGTAAGACTGTCTTGCAGGGCGGACAGCAGGCGGCGATCGCTAAACAGCGACTTATACCAGCGCAGGCTAAACCCCTCCCAGCTGGCGCTGTAGCGGGAGTCATTGAAGCTGTACACCCCCAGCACAATGATGGGGAAGTACATAAAGGCGTACATCAGGGCAGAGAAGAGGCTGGGCCAGGTGACGGGGCGGGCGGCGGGCATGGGGGTGGGGGAGTGAGGGTGGAGGGGAGATGGGGAAGGTGAGGGGTGATGGGGGAGGGTGCGTTTGCAGAGCAATTGCGCAATGTTTTTTGGAATGGAGTTTGTGTGGACGTTAGGAGGGTTCGGTGACGGTGCTTTTGTCGCCGTAGCGAAGCAGGAGGGCGATCGACAGGCTAACCGCCAGAATCAGCAGCATGCTAAGGGCCGAGCCAAACCCCCAGGCGCGAGTAGGGCCGAGAAACTGGTTGTAGATCAGCCGCGAAATATTCATCGACGAAGCCCCGCCCAGCAGGGTCGGCACCACAAAATCGCCCAGGGTGCTGATAAACACCAGCAGGCTCCCGGCGGCAATGCCAGGCAGAACTTGAGGTATGGTAATTTTCCAAAACCCCTGGAAAGGCGTAGCGCCCAGGTCAGCGGCGGCCTCTAGGAGACGGGTGTCGAGTTTTTCGAGCGAGGCGTAGAGGATCAGCACCATGTAGGGCAAAAAGCTGTAGGTGAGGCCAATAAACACCGCCGTAGGGGTATTGAGCCAGGCCTGGGCAGGCAGTCCTACCGCTGTAAAGATCGTATTCAGTACGCCACTGGGGCGCAAAATTGCCGTCCAGGCGTAGGCCCGCAGCAGCGACGAGGTCCACAGCGGCAAAATGAACCCTACCAGCAGCAGGTTACGCCAGCGCTGGGGCGACATCAGCGCCAGCCAGTAAGCCACCGGAAACCCCAGCACCAGACACAGCAGCGTAGAACCCACCGCAAAGGACAGCGATCGCCCAATCACCCGCAGGTACACCGGCTGCAAAATTTGCAGGTAGTTGCCCAGCCCGTAGCCCCCGCTGGGCTGCCCCAGGCGCAGTCCCGGCACCAGGCTAATCTCCAGAATTAGCAGGGTAGGTAGCACCAGCAGCAACAGCAGCCACACGCCCGCCGGTCCCAGCATCACCACCGGCCCCAGCCAGCGGCGGGGGGCGAGGCGCTCAGCCCAGGGGATTTTGGGGGAGGAGATAGGAGCCATGGGGAGGGTGAGGAAGGTGGGGAGGGTGAGGAAGGTGGGGAGGGTGAGGAAGGTGGGGAGGGTGAGGAAGGCGAAGGCAGTAAGAATCCTAATTTCCCCCCATCCCCCCATCCCTTCATCCCCCCATTCCCTCATCCCCTCACTTCCTTACTTTTCCCGCTAGGCGCTGGTAACTTTGGTCCAAAATTGGTCAAACAGGTCGGTGCTGGCCGTGTCCACCGCAACGATCCCTTCACTCTTGGCCAGGATCGCTTCGGAGGGATAGAGGTCTTCGTTACCCTGAATTTCTGCGGGTAAACGGTCAAAGGCTGCCTGGTTGGCGGTAGCAAACAACAGACGCTTTACGGCAGCACTCGCCACCTCAGGCTCTAGCAGAAAGTTGATCCACTGGTAGGCGGCGTCGGGGTTGGGGGCGGTGGCCGGAATCGCCAGGGTATCGGTCCACAGTGAGGCTCCGCTGGCGGGAATAATGTACTCCATCCGGTTGTCTTCAAGGGTGAGGGCGATCGCATCGCTAGAGTAGGCCATCGACACACTCAGGTCACCGCCCAGCAGCTCGTTCTCAAAGCCAGTAGTCTTAAAGGCGGCAATGTCAGGTCTGAGCTCCAGCAGGCGCTTGTAGGCGGCTTCAATTTCCGCCGGGTTGTTAGAGTTGTAGGAATAGCCCAGCGACTTGAGGGTGGCCCCCAGGGTTTCGCGCATGTCATCTAGCATCGTGATGCGGCGGGAGAGGGCGGCCTGGTTTTTCCAAAGAAAATCCCAGTCGGTGGGGGTGCCCGGAACGGCCTCACGGTTGTAGAGCAGGCCAGTGGTACCCCAGCAAAAGGGGACGCTGTGGGCGTTGTCGGGGTCGTAGGCAGGGTTTCTCCACTTGGCCTTAAGGTTTTCTAGACCGCTGAGGCGCTCCTTGTCTAGCTCGGTGAGCAGGCCTAGGTCGATCATTTCCGACACCATGTAGTCGGAGGGGTAAATGATGCTGTAGGCATCGCCGCCACCCGCCTGCAGGCGAGTCAGCATGACCTCGTTGGAGTCAAAAATATCGATCACCACCGGAATGCCCGTGCGCTCCGTAAAGGCGGCGGCCAAACCGTCATCGGTGTAGTTGGCCCAGGTGTAGATATGCAGGCTGCCATCGCCCCCACCGCCCCCAGCGGGCGGTCCGGCCAAATTTTGGCGGCAGTTGGCGGCAGCAAGGCCAGCCATAACCGCCGCCGACCCTTGCAAAAATCGCCGCCGACTCAGGGCTGGACGGCGCGAGGGGGGGGAAGTTAGGGGTCGCTTTGCGGACACGGTATTCTCCAGGTGGCTGATTCGGTGGGCAAGGGGACGGTGAGATGGAAGCATTCCCGGTCTGTCTTTAGTGTCTCAGGATACGAGGTCGATCTGACGGTGTGCTCCGGACGGATGCGGGGGCGGCGGGCGGCGGGATCACAGTTGAGACTCTCTTCAGGCAGGGCATTGTTCTATTCTCGTCAGGCGGCGTCTAGCACCAGGCAGTCGGCGGCGGCCCAGTGCACATAGACAGGGGTATCCACCGCCAGTGCCCCCTCGGCTCGATTGGGCTGGCGTACGGTGAGGGCTTCGCCGGAGCTGAGGCGCACCACGCAGTGCAGGTGGGTCCCCAGATACATCAAGTGGCTGACCTGGCCCTGGTAGCAGTTCCCCTCACTGCCGGGAGCGCTGAGGCTAAGGTTGATTTTTTCGGGGCGCACGCTCACCACAATGTTTTGCAGGGGGGAGGCCGCCGGGGTCATGGCCGGGGCCAGTACCCGTAGCCCACTTTCGGTGGTGACCTGAACCTGGGCAGGGTAAACCCGATCGACGCGGCCTGGGAACAGGTTTGTATCGCCAATAAAGTCGGCTACGAAGGGAGTATGAGGCCGGTCGTAAATATCGCTGGGGGTGCCCACCTGCTCGATCTGGCCGTTGTTCATCACGGCGATGCGGCTGGAGAGGGACAGGGCTTCTTCTTGATCGTGGGTGACCATAATAAAGGTTATGCCCAGCTGGCGGTGCAGGTTGGCGAGCTCCACCTGCATCTGCTTGCGGAGTTTTTGATCTAGAGCGCCCAGGGGCTCGTCGAGCAGCATGACCGCAGGATGGTTGACCAGGGCGCGGGCCAGGGCAACTCGCTGCTGCTGCCCGCCGGAGAGCTGAGCCGGATAGCGATTGGCCATCGGCTCCATACGTACCAGCCGCAGGGCCTCGGCAACGCGATCGCGCACCTGGGCCGACCCCATGCGGCGAATTTTGAGGCCAAAGGCAATGTTGTCTCTGACGGTCATGTGGTCAAACAGGGCATAGCTCTGAAACACGGTGTTGACGGGCCGGCGGTGGGCGGGTACCCGGCTAACGTTGGCCCCCTGAATGAGCACCTCCCCAGCGGTGGGGCTTTCAAAGCCCGCAATCATGCGCAGGATGGTCGTTTTGCCGCAGCCAGAGGGGCCTAGAATGCTAAAAAATTCGCCTGGCTGCACCCTCAGGTCAAGCTGGCGCACCGCCACCTCTGCCCCAAAGGTTTTTAGCACCTGGCGCAGTTCGACGTCGGGCTGGGTTTCTGTTGTCGGCGCTACTGCTGTCGCCTGAACCGTTTGAGCCATCGCCCTATCTCCTTAGGTTCACCC
This sequence comes from Nodosilinea nodulosa PCC 7104, assembly GCF_000309385.1. GTDB lineage: Bacteria > Cyanobacteriota > Cyanobacteriia > Phormidesmidales > Phormidesmidaceae > Nodosilinea > Nodosilinea nodulosa. The sequence goes on along the minus strand of NZ_JH976537.1, from coordinate 4,179,525 downwards.
CAACTTTAGCGATCGCACCTGGGATATACAAGTCGCTGGCGCCACAACCTTAGACTCAGCCGCACTCCTGCCCCAGGGTGATACTGCATCTACTTTACCCACCTCAGCGATCGCCGCAGCATCCCATCTTAAAAAAAGCCCGCCTTCGCCCCCAGTGCGCTGGCTTAGCTCTGCCCTTGGAGGCCCAAAACAAGCCCTATCGAAAAGCCAGCGAAACGCTACTATGACACCAGAGTATTGCTTTGGAGTGCAAGTATGGTCGCAAAACCTCCCCAGCCGCCGCTTCAGCGCTATCCCGTGCTGGCGGGGTGGGTGCTAGCCGGGGTGGCAGGAATTGCGATCGCGGGGTGTCGGCCCAATACGCCGCCCCCGACCGAAGGCATTCCCCCCGATCCGACCGTTCCCGCAGACTCAGTTCCCGATACCTCCGCAGCCCCGCCTCCAAAACCGCAGGCGGCCCCGGAGACGGCCCCCGAAAAAACTCCAGAGAAAACCCCCGAGAAAACTCCAGCCGCCCCTTCAAACACCCCTTCGGCGGCTCTGCCCAACACCCTCATCCACGAGTGGCAGCCCCTCAGCAACGTGCTGCTTACCTTTGGCCCCATGACCCTGACCCCCACCCAGGTGCAGTGGGGCAGCGGGCAGACTAGCGCCTATACCCTGGTCAGCACGGAGGGTGGCTACGTGCTCAGGCTTGAGGCCGACCCCAGCTTTTACGACACCCGCAACCAGTACATCAAGCTGATGCCTAAGGTCGATGCCAACGGCGCTACAACCTCTATGGAAATAGCGTTTTACACCGACGAAACCAAGCTCCAAAACGATGACTACATCATGTATGGATCTTATTTTATTCAGTAGTGACCCATGGGTTAGACCATGCCGCAGCTTGACAACCGGGTCCTGCGGCCGATCGCGTCCAGCGTAAAAAAAGAGCAGGTGCCCTATGCTTCGCACCTGCTCTTTTGATTCACCTGCTCACCCAGGCAAACAGATCGCCTGGTCTAGCCCATCGCTGAAATTTTCGACTTGTGGGCAAAAGCTACTGCCTTTGCTGATTACCTCGATTTTCCAAAATATCTTGAACTTCTTCGCTGGGGGTGTACTGGTAGCCAAAGGCCGACTGATCTGAGTCATCCAAAATTTGCGGGGTCAGCAGCACAATTAGCTCGCGGCGCTGGCTATCGACGGTTGAGCTGCGGAACAGGGCACCCAGGATGGGAATATCTCCAAGGATGGGTACTTTCGTGACGCTGTTGCGCTCCGACTCCTGGATAATACCCGACAGCAGCAGGGTTTGCCCGTCGCGAACCCGCACCTGGCCAGAGCTAATTTGCCGCTCAGACAGCAGGAAGAATGTATTGCCTTGACCGTCGGTAAAGGTATCGGTCGGAGCCGAAATACTGGGAGCCACCGACAGAGACACAAACCCATTGTCATCAATACGATTGACATCAATTTGCAGAATCAGGCCCGCTGGGTCTTGCTCAATTTCCTGGGTTGTGATGTTGCCGCTGGGGGTAGTTTCAACGGTCGAGGTGATGTTGGTAACCACCTGCTGCGTCAGCTGAACGGTCGCGGTCTGACCCTCTTGAACAATAAGAGTTGGGTCGGTAATGATTTTACCGTTGCCGTTTTGCACCGCACCTAACAGCTGAAGTAGAAAATTATCGGACGTAGCATTAGCTCCAGGACCGCCTAAAGGCCGTGGCAAAATGGGTGATGTATTGGGAACAGTAGATGGATTAGAGGTTGATGGCGTACGCCCATCACCAATATTGAGAATGCCTAGACCGCCGGAGTTGAGTATCCCAAACAATCCGGTTCGGAACGAGAAGCTGGTGCCAATGGCATCGAGGGAGTTGAGGTCGATGTCAATGACCCTGACATTGACGGCCACCTGCCGCCGCCGCAGGTCAATGCGGGTGAGCTGCTCGGTGGCGATCGCCACCAGGTCGGCTCGGCCCACCAGGGTGACCGAGTTGGTGCGCTCGTCAGAGACCACCTGCAACCCCCGCAGAATGCCCTGGCTATCTTGGTAGTCAACCCGGTTGACTTCAACTTGGTCCACCGTCGAGGTCTGGGTTTGGGTAATGGGGGGAGTCCCATCTTCGACCGCAACTGCGTTGACGTTGGTGACCAGTCGCTCGCGGCTGACGGCACTCTCTGCCCCCAGTGCCACCAAAAAGTTTGTCGCGACGGTGGAGTCAACCTGATTTAGGCGCAGAGTGCGGGCCGTAATATTTTGAGCGGAAACGGGCAGCGACGAACCCACATAGATGCTGCGGCCTACGCGGTTGGCCTGCAAGCCAGTGACTCGCAGCACGTGGTTAAAGACATCCTGCACCGATTCGTTTTCAATATCTAGGCTGACCGGAGGGCCGTCTGCACTGGTATTGACCTCCGGCTGTCCCGGAGCGCCAGCGGCGGCGGCTTCCCCAGGAGTAAAGACAAGGTTTAGCCCAGCCGCCCGAGCCAGCAGCGATAGCACTTCGCGGGCGGGGGCATCGCGCAGCAGCAGTTTGGGAATGCGCTCGTTGCTGCCCAGGTTGATGCTGTTAAAAGAGGGCACCCCCTCGGCTACGGAAATATCGCCCACCGGGGGCGCAACGGCGCGGGGCAAGAAAGGCGGAGCCTGCTGCACCTGGGGGCGGGGGACCGGGTTGCCGTCGATGGTGATCTCGGGGTTGGGCACCAGCACGTCGGGGTTGGCCGAGGCTGGCACCTCTGGGGCCGCCTGGGGAGAGGTCTCTGGAGAGGCCTCCGGAGCCGGAGTTGCTTGGGCTACCGTGGCATCTGCGGCGGGGCCAGGGACGGTCACCAGCTCGTCAGGCACGGGGGTTGGCGCCTGGGCGGTGCCGCCATCGTTATGGATGGACAGTACGACGCGATCGCCGCTAGAAGCCACCTCGCCCACGGGAGCCTCGCTGGCGCCATCTATGGTCACCCGAACGCTGTTGGCGTCGAGGGGAACGACTGAGACTTGGGTAATGCCAGGGGCAGGATTAGCCTGGGTAAAACTTTCCCCACTGGGCAGATTCAGCTGAGCCCGAGTGATGTCGGCAACCAGGCTGTTGCCCTGGTTGACGGTAAAAACGTTGCTGTTATCGCCGCCCTGGGTTTCAAACACCAGATCTAGCCCGGTGGCGGTGGGGTTAAGGCGGACATTGGTAATACTGGTCAAGCCAGGTTGGGCCGTTAAGCCAGGCTGGGCAGCCAGGGCAACTAGGGTGCTGCCAAGCAAAATCGGGTGCAGGTTCATCAGGCGGTTCACGGTTCACTCCTCCATCACAGATGCGGCAGGGCCGCGCGGGGTTTAACTGGGCTAGGTGGGTAGATTTGAGCCACGGCGTGGCAGCGGACATGGGGCTCCAAAGGGCTGAGTTAACCCCCTTCAGGAGGGGCTGACCCATCGGCGGGGGCTGCCCCGTCGGCAGGAGCTGACCCATCAGCAGGGGCTTCGGGGGCAGGCGGCGGCGGGGCTACGCTGGGGTCGCCAACGGGCACCAGCACCTGCAGAGTAAAGTCGGTCAACAGCAGGCGGCTAACGCCCAGGAGCTGCTCTTCGCTGACCCCCTCCGGCGGCGGCGCAATGCTCTGCTGCACGTCTTTGATGATGATGAGCGGTTCTAGGCGCTCAATGTTGCGCATGATGCTCAGCGTTTGGGGAAACAGTGCCCGCATCGAGACATCTACGGTGTAGCGCTCCAATTTGCCGTTGAGCTCGGCAGGGCCATCGGTAACCAGCACCGAAGGGCTGGGGTTGAACCTGAGCAGCTCGGAGGTGTAGAGCATTTTTTGGAGCTGAGGGCTACCAGAAAACTCAGTTTTGACTCGCTGAACCTGTTCGCGGGTAAGGCCTAGGGCCGCCAGCTGAGCATTGTCGAGGCGGGCGGGATCGGCGCGCAGCACATCGGCGATCGCGGCATTGCTGTTCTGAATCTGCTGGTTGATGTCGAGCAGCAGCGTATCTATGGTCTCGGGGGTGCCTAAAAGGCTGTAAATGCCAACCCGCTGCTCAAGGACCGAATTGAGCTGGGCCTGGAGGGCCGCTCGATCTTGCAGGCTGGCCTTTTGCTGGTCAACCTGGGCCTGCTTCTGAGCCACCTCCGCTTCCAGGGCAACTTTTTGCTCCTGCACGGGTTTCACCACAAAGTTGTAAAGCACGAAGGCTCCAACCAGGCCCAGCACACCTATGGCCAGCGCCTGCACCCTGGGCGTCAGCTCAATTCCAAAAGCCGTAGGATAGGTCGGCCCTACCTGCTCTAGGCCCTGGTTATCTTCACCGGGAAGGAAGTCACCTGTCGCGGTCATTCGATCACTCCTTTTTCTCTCAGGGCCCGAAGGCGAGTTACTAAACCGACCGTCCCCTGGCGCTCCAGTTCATCGATCAGCTGCGAGGACGGGGTACTGGTGATGTTGGCGCCAATGGTGTAGTCGATTAAATAGTCGGGGTCGCCTACCGCCGTGCCCGGGCAGCGCCCCTGGGTTTGAGGGTCCAGCAGGGTGGGCTGCTGTTGAGCCTCGCTAATCGCTACAGTCTGCGACTGCAGCAGGGGCGATCGCTGAAGCACCAGGGCAAAGTCGTTGACGCCGTCGTAGGAGCAGGCCACCCCTTCAATGGAAATGCCCCCCGCTGGCGGCGGGACAACGCTGGGGTCAACCTCCAGGGGGGCGCCCGGCGTCTGATTCAGGCTCACAATCTGCACCCTGGCCGGGGTGCGGGTGCGGATGTCTTGCAGTAGGGCTGACCAGGGGACAATCTCGTTAAACACCGAGACAAACGCGTTATTTTCGGCCTTGACCAGGTCGATCTGCCCCTGAATGCCGCTGATTTCCTGAAGCTGACCCTGCAGCTGCGCCGTTTCGGCATCCAGGGCGGCGCTGCGGGCCTGGAGCTGATTCACCTGGCCTCGGGTTACGGCCCAAAAGCCGCCCACCAGGGCCAGGGGCACCAGCGCCGCCGCTGCACCTAAGTACAGCGCCTGGCGATCGCTCTGGGCCACCGCCCCACCCCCCCGAGCTCGGGGCCTAGCCTCAAAGACCCGAACCTCGCGGTCCTTCAGGAAATTGATATCAAGACCGTACATAGCTATACCTCCCGCAGGCCAAGGCCAATCACCGTCGCCAACCCAGCCCGCTGACTCTCAGGAATGTCCTCAGCGACTTCCAAAGACAGAGCCGAAATCGGGTCAATCTGGCTGGCGGGCAGGCTGAGCCGCTGGGCCAGAAATTCGTCGAGCTGCCCAATCGATGCCCCTGGTCCGGCCAGCAGCAGCTGGGCCACCTCCATGTCTTCCCCCTGGTTGAGGTAAAAGTCGATGGAGCGGCGCAGTTCGTCGGAAAGCTCGCCCAAAACCCGCAGCATGGCCGTGGTGCCAGGGTTGGTGTTGCCCATCTGGGGCGCGCCCACGGTGTCCATCGTCTGAATCGGTACTGTCATGCCCTGGAGCAGCTCGGTGTTGCGGGAGGGGGGCAGATTCATGGCGCGGCTGAGGGCGCTCTGGATCTGAAAAGTGCCGATGGGCACGGTGCGCGAAAAGTGGGGCACCCCGTCCACCACGATGGAAATTTCGGTGTTCTCAAACTCGATGTCGACCACGGCGGCGGCTTCCTGGGGGGTAAACTGCCGCAGCTGCTCTCGGATGGTGCGAATTAGGGCAAAGCTGGAGGTCTCCAGCACGTTGAGCATCAGCCCCGCCTGCTGAAACACCTCGATGTAGGGGTCGGTGAGGTCTTTGCGCACCGCCACCAGCAGCACCTGCACCTTTTCAATGCCGTCTTCATCAACGAAGTAGCCCAGCTTTTGATAGTCCACATCGGCCTCTTCACGGGGAAAGGGCAGATAGAGGCTGGCCTCCTGGTTGAGCACCATTTCCCTGAGCTCTTCGTCATCCAGCTCGGCGGGCACCGGAATCACGCGGGTAATCGCTCGCCCCGGAATGGCGGTTGTAGCCTGCTTGACCTTGAGCTTGCTCTCGGCGAGCACCGTTTGAATGGCGTCGGCCATGGCAGCGGTGTCTAAAATTTGCCCCTCTTCGTAGACGCCCTCGGCCAGTTCTACCGAAGCCAGGGTTTCTAACTTAAGGGCAGTTCCCTGCTTTTTCAGGCGGGCCAAGTTAACTTTCTCGGGGGTGAGTTCAATACCAACTCCCCGAGGCTTGCGACTAAAAATGGCTTTGAGACTATCCACGGCAGTATCCGAAAAACAGGTGGGTAACCAGAAAACCTGCCCGGTTTAACGACAACCAAGCAGACCCAAACGAGCCCATTTTCACCCCTGCAAAAGGCCTGATTTAGGCAGCTTTAGGAGGGATTGAACGGCCCTGCAATTATCCCTGGGGGAAAAGTGCTAACGAATGGTACACAATTTAATTCAGTTTTTCCACTTTTCTTGTTTAAGCGATAGTTTTCTAGTCTATGAAGACAGACAAGAACGCATCTCCTGATCCTGCACCCAATGGTTGGCCCCCTGCTCCCGAGGGAATATCGAGCAACCGACGGCCCGGTATCACCAGCGATGTTACACACAATTCTGAAAAGTGAGCACTTAATATTGAGAAAATATTGCTTTGTAGCGATCTTTCTTTACCCCTGGAGTAACTGACCATGACTGCTTCCCTGCCGCCCCTGGGTACACCGCTGAACGAGGATGCCCAGCTCCTGCTGCTGCTGGGGTCGGGCGAACTGGGCCGAGAGGTGGCCCTGGAGGCGGTGCGGCTGGGGCTGGAGGTGATCGCCGTCGATCGCTACGACCATGCCCCGGCCATGGCTGTAGCCCACCGCCGCCACGTTATCGACATGCTGGACGGCGCGGCGCTGCGGCGGGTGGTCGAGCAGGAGCGCCCCGGGCTAATTGTGCCGGAGGTGGAGGCGATCGCCACCGATACCCTGGTGGCGCTGGAGGCCGAGGGCTGGCGGGTCATTCCCACGGCGCGGGCCACCCAGCTGACCATGAACCGCGAGGGCATTCGCAGGCTGGCGGCGGCGGAACTGGGCCTGAAGACTTCGCCCTTTCGCTTTGCGGGCACCGAGGCGGAGTATTTGGAGGCGATCGCGGCGATCGGCCTGCCCTGCGTGGTGAAGCCGATCATGAGTTCGTCGGGCAAGGGCCAGAGCACCGTGCGCGACAAATCAGAGGTGCTGGCCGCCTGGAAGTACGCCGGGGAAGCTGGCCGGGGCAAGGGCGATCGCGTCATTGTCGAGGGCTTTGTGCCCTTTGACACCGAGATCACCCTGCTGACCGTGCGGGCGATCGATGGCACCCACTTCTGCCCCCCAATCGGCCACCGCCAGGAGGCGGGCGACTACCGCGAGTCTTGGCAGCCCTGCGCCCTGCACCCCGACACGCTGGCCGCCTGTCAGGAGATGGCCAAAGCCGTCACCGATGCCCTGGGGGGCTGGGGCCTGTTTGGCGTGGAGCTATTTATTGCCGGAAGTCCAGATCAGCCCCAGACGGTCTACTTCAGCGAGGTCAGCCCCCGCCCCCACGACACCGGCATGGTAACGATGGTGAGCCAGCACCAGTCGGAGTTTGAGCTGCACGTGCGGGCAATTATGGGCCTGCCCATCGGAGAAATTACCATGGTGCAGCCGGGGGCTTCGGCGGTGATTCTGGCCCCCGGCAATAGCGACAATCCCCACTATGCCGGTCTAGATCGAGCGCTGAAGGTACCCACCAGCAAGGTGCGGCTGTTTGGCAAACCCGTGGCCCACCCCAACCGCCGCCTAGGGGTGGCCCTGGCCCTGGGCAACACGGTGGAGGAGGCTAAAGAGCGGGCGATCGCCTGCGCCGAGCAGGTACAGGTCATCCTCTAAAAGGAAATAAGGAACAAATTCTTAGCTGACTGGTCATGTCGCTCCACCAATGCCGCCCACTTTGAGGGAAAATGAACAACCGTATTGCAGCCGTTGATTTGGTTGAGATCTTTGACTGGCGGCCTCCTCTGGCAGGGGATTGCAGTGCAAGCCCCTGCGTCAAGCCAGTCCTGACCGAATGGAGGTTTGCAATCAATTGGCTCGTCAGCGCCCCCGGCGCATGGCTGAGTGAGATCGACTGTTTGCGGTAGCCCTATCCCTGGAAAATCCATGAGACGTCGTCCCTACGCCCGCTTTGGTCTGTTTGCCCTGCTGGGGCTGATGGTGAGCTGGTTGGTCGCCTGCGGTAGCGGGCAACCCACGGCCACCGCCCCCGCCGCCGATGGCAGCCAGGAAGTCGAGTTTTGGACCATGCAGCTCCAGCCCGACTTCACCGACTACTTCAACGGGCTGATCGCCGACTACGAAGCCCAAAACCCCGGCATCACCGTGCGCTGGGTCGATGTGCCCTGGGCCGACATGCAGAGCAAGATTCTCACCGCCGTCACCGCTGGTACCGCCCCCGATGTGGTCAACCTGAACCCCGACTTTGCCGCTCAGCTGGCCAGCCGCAAGGCCTGGATGCCCCTGGACGATAAGGTCTCTGCCGAGGCTAAACAGGTCTACCTGCCCAACATCTGGCAGGCCAACACGCTCAACGGCCAGAGCTTTGGCCTGCCCTGGTACCTGACCACCAACGTTACCCTGCACAACCAGGACCTGCTAAAAGCGGCCGGGGTGGAGCCGCCCACCACCTACGCCGAGCTGGCCGAGGTCGCCCGCCAGGTGAAAGACAAAACCGGCAAGTACGCCTATTTCACCACCTTTGTGCCCGAAGATTCCGCCGACGTGCTGCAATCCTTTGTGCAGATGGGGGCCACCCTAGTCGATGACCAGGGCCAGGCCGCCTTCGATACCCCTGAAGGCCGAAAAGTATTTCAATACTGGACCGACCTCTACCAGCAGGAACTGCTGCCCCAGGAGGTGCTGACCCAGGGCCACCGCCGCGCGATCGACCTCTACCAGTCGGGCGAAGTGGCGCTGCTGTCAACTGGGGCCGAATTTTTTCCCACCATTGAGGCCAACGCGCCCGACATTGCCGCCGTCACCGGCAGCGGCCCCCAAATTACGGGCGACACCGGCAAAACCAACGTCGCCGTGATGAACGTGGTGATTCCAGCCGCTACGGATGTGCCCGATGCCGCCCTGGACTTTGCCCTCTACGTCACCAACGACACCAACCAGCTCAGCTTCGCCAAAGCCGCCAACGTGCTGCCCTCCACCGCAGGCGCGCTGAAGGACAGCTACTTCGCCGCCGAGGGCACCAAAGGCGTGGACAAGGCCCGCGCGGTTAGCGCCAAACAGATGAATCAGGCCGAGGTGCTGGTGCCAGCGATGGATGGCATTAAGGAGCTTCAGTCGATCATCTACGACAACTTGCAGGCCTCGATGCTGGGCCAAAAAACCGTCGATACAGCCGTCAGCGATGCGGCGGCGGCGTGGAACGGGCGGTAGCCGACTTCCCGCATCCTCACGGTTGTAGGGTGCATCCGCGCAGCGATGCACCGCTGGGGGACTTTCTTCTTAAGGATGGCCCCGTTATCGTAAGCGGTGCATTACGGCGGGGCGGTGGCTGGTCGTTTGGTTACAGAAGCTGCGGGCCGCCTAATGACACCCTACGGGAAATTGAGGTTTTCGCAGTGAGAATTCCGAATGGGCACTAGGATCGACTTTCTCCGTCCTGGGCTATGCGGCGCAGGGTTTGCTCGCCGATCGCAGCTTGTCGGGGGTAATCCATCAAGCCCGTGTCCAGCAGCACCACGCCAAACAAAATGGCCCAGCCTTTAGCCCGCTGTAGGGTAGCGCTGGAAATAGGACCGTAGGCAGCGATCGCCTCTTGCCGAGCGTCCTCATCCTCAAACAGCATCCACAATGCGGCCAGATCTGTGGCGATGCCGTCTGGGGCGGCGATCGCGACCTCTGCAGCGGGGGTTCGGTTTAAATGCCCCAGATCCTTTGGCGACATAGCTCAACCGCTGACAGCCGGACGCAACACTGGCACAAACGTCAGAAAACAGGCGAAGCATTCCAGTGCGGCTGGACGGAAATCAGGCCATCGCTCCAATTCCCCTGGTTCCCCAGCCCCATTGCCCCCTTGCGATCGGCCAGAGTCCAGAAACTTAGAATGACGCTCTGCAAATCCTCAGGCTTTCAGGAGCTGATCGAGAATGGCCCGAGCGGGCTGGGCGCGCTCCAGGGCGACTTGGTAGTCGTTGTAGAGCTTGAGGATTTTGGATAGGCCGCCAATGCCGCCCCGCAGTTCTTCTAGCTCGTCGCCGGAGAGCAGCTCACCATCGAGCAGCCGCAGAATCAGGGGCTTGATGTCGCCCACATCCTGACGGGCTTTTTGCAGTTTCTCTACGGTGCTGAGCAGGGTCTTGAGGTCTTTGAACAGATCGTCAATCTGCTCAGCATCGACCGCATCTACGGCGGTGTCTTCGCCGTCGTCAGCGATCGCAGCGGAGGTATCTGCCTCCAGACTATCTGGGGCTTCTGCTTCTGCGATCGCGCTATTACCCTTTACCTGTGCCATGGGGCTGTCTCCGTAAGAACCATTGATGCAAGAGAGTACAGTCTAGCTTGGTTCAAGCGTACTACATAATTCGCTTGTGCTTTCCCTGAGTTTTACCACGCCCCTTCCCCCCAGGGCGAGTTAAGTTAAGCGAACGGGTCAGCGACGTCGGCTCCATCCAGCCGATCTACTCAAACACGATTGTCTCCTGCTGGAGCTGCTTTTGCTCGCGTTTGGTGAGTTTGCGGCGACTTCTGGCGCTCTCCAGCTTCTGCTGCAAGCGCTCGCGCTGGTCAATTTCCGGCAGCTTCAGCACAATGCCTGCCGCCAGCCAGTAGTACACATTCACCGGATCCACATCCAGCGGATAGTAGTAGGGAAAAATGCTGATAAACAGCACAAACACCCACATCGACGCGCCGTAGCCCCGCAGGTTGGGGTCTTTAATCGAGCGGTAGGCTTTAAAGGCGGCCACCGTCAGCGTCAGATACACCGCCAGCGTCGCCAGCAGCCCCAGGGGGCCAATTTCGTACAGCAGCTTGGGGTGGTAGGTCTCGACCAGCTCGGTTTTGCCAAAAATGCGGGCGGCGTTGGTAGCGCGGCCCACCCCCCGGCCCAAAATGCCCTGCTGCTGCTTTTGCGCCCACTGAAACTGCTGCACAATAAACTCCTGGGGCGGCGAGGCGGCCCAGCGGGCCTGAAAGCTGGCCACCCGTTCACCCACCACCACCGGATTTTTGACCACAAACACGGTCAAAATAATGGCCAAACCAATTCCCACCGGCAAAAAGCGCTTGAGGTTGGCCACCTGCCCGGTGAGAATCAGCAGGCCGACGATGGTCACCGGCACCAGGGCCAGGGCGATGCGCTGCCCCGACACCACCGCCATTACCCCCACCGCACCCAGAGAGAACAGGCCGACCAGACGCCAGATCGGGCTGCGATCGCTAAAAGCCGTACCAAAGGCAAAAAAGCCGCTGGAGATCAAGAACCAGCCCCACTGCCAGGGCGCATTGAACGTGCCCGGCAGCCGAATCTGCCCCTGGGAGGGGGAATACAGCAGCGACCCACCGACAAAGCAGCGGGCCTGAAGCGACGCCTTAAATAGATCTTCGCCCTCGCCGACGGTACCCTGGCAAATGCCCGTTTTGAGCATTAAGAACTGGATAAAGCCCAGTCCGCAGCAGACCAAGATCAGCATCACCTGCAGGCGCAGCAGAAAGTAAACGTCTTCGCGATCGCGCAGCAGGTAATAAATACAGGGAATAATCAGCACGTAGCCGATCAGCACCTTCAGCCCCAGCACCCCAATTAAAATCGGCACTTCCCCCGCCGCCGCATCGAGCTGCTGCCCGCCATTCACCACCAGCAGAGTGAGGCTGCACAGCCCCAGCAGCGTCAGCAGCGGAATCTTGATCATGGGTGGAATAATCAGCGGCTGCCTGGTGCGGCGGCAAAACTGAATCACCCCAATCAGCGCTGGAATGTAGATGGCGTCTTTGGCCAGCTGCAAAATGCCGCTGCCCCCCAGGGCGTAGGTGATGGTGCCGCTAAAGGGCACGTAGATAATCAGCCCGTAGATGGCCTGGCGCGGGTATTTGAAGGAGAGGGCCAGGCATGCGATCGCCACCACCGCCGCCAGCCCCAGCTTGGGTTCCCCCAGCAGCGCCAGCAGTACCCCAATCAGCCCAGCCGCGAATAGCGTGGCCGACAGGTACTGAATCAAGGCCTTACGCGCCTTTTGGGCCTGGCGCTTCTTCGCCCGCTCTTGTTTGCGAGTGAGCGGAGGAGCTTGGTCTGTTGTGTCCTCTTTGCCTTTGCCTCGTCGTCGGGATTGAGCTGCCTTTGCCTGAGTCTGGGAGGTATCTACCACAGCACGATCGCATGGGGGCCATTGCCAGGGTAGCCGCTTTGAGCTGTTGTATGGCAGATTCAGTCTGCGCTTGGTTTAGGATTGAAACATTGCAGCAGATGCGATCGCAGCCCCGCAGAAAAACCTGGGGCTGTCTCAATATGTGGGTGAATCTAAGTGCAGCAGCTAACCACTGAACAACTCCATCAAATAACTCAGCGGCTAGTAACTGCCCTCCAGCCAGAGCAGATCATTTTGTTTGGCTCCTACGCCTACGGCGAACCCAATGAAGATAGCGATATCGACCTGCTGGTCATTGTTTCGCAGTCCGACGAGCCCCGCTATCGGCGAGCGCGAGTTGCCTACAAAGCGCTACGAGGGTTGGGGATTCCTAAAGATATTTTGGTGATGACCCGCGAAGAGGTCGAGCGCAAAAAGAACGTGGTTAGTTCCCTAGTCTGTCAAGCGCTTCGCCAGGGAAAAGTTTTATATGGCTGAGGCTAGGCAAGCGGAGGTGGAGAAATGGCTGACCATCAGCAGACGAGATTTGCAATCAGCCAGGGTGCTTCTCAAAGAGCTATTACTTGAAAATGTTGCCTACCATTGTCAGCAGTCGGCGGAGAAGGCGCTGAAAGCTTATCTTGTGCACCAGGGTGCAGGCTTTCCCAAAACGCACGACTTGGATGTTTTGCTCGATCTCTGCTGCCAATTTGATTCAGAGTTCAGGCGATGGGATGATGCCGCTGATACGTTAACGCCCTACGCCACGGAGTTTCGCTACCCCTCAGATACCCTTGAACCTGAAGAAGAGGATGCTCGACAGGCGATAGAAATGGCCGAATTAATTTTGAACTTTGTCATTCAAAGATTGCCCTAGGGGTCTATGTTTCAGGCGACTCGGCGGCGGCTTGCGCTCTGGTATACGGCGGTGACGGCGGTGCTGCTGCTACTGTTTGCCAGCGGATTTTACCTCTACGTGCGCACTACCCTGGTGGAGCGGGTGGATGACACCCTCGACCATGTGGTGGAGATCGTGGAGCGATCGCTCGTTATCGAACCCGACACCGCCGGGGATCACCTCTTCGCCACCGCTAGGGCCAGTAGTTCACCCCTGCGGGTCAACGTTGAGGCCAGCTTTCGCGACAACGCCCGCGCCGTTGAAGACGACCACATCGACCTGGAGTGGTTTGGCCCCGATGGCCAATTGCTGTGGTCTACCTTTACGGATCTCCAGCCGGTGCCCCTGCACGTCAACCCAGCGGGCGAAACGGTACAGGTGGGGGTAGACACATTCTTTCGCCAGATTACCGAGCGGGTGCAGGCCGACGGCCAGGTGCTGGGCTACCTGCGGGTCAGTCACCCCTGGTTTGAGGTGACAAAACCCAGCCGCCGCCTGATTCTGGATCTGGCCCTGGGCACCAGCCTGATGGTGGGAGCGGTGGCCGCGATCGGCTGGCTGCTCTCGGGGATCGCCATGGCTCCAGTGCGCGACTCCTACCAACAGCTCAAGCAGTTCACCGCAGATGCCTCCCACGAGCTGCGCAACCCGATCGCGGTGATCCAGACCAACGCCCAGGTGGCGCTGTCGGACCCCGACCCCGACGTGGAGATTCAGCAGCAGCAGTTTCAGGTGATTGAGCGGCTGACCCGGCGGCTGGGGCGGCTGGTGGACGACCTGCTGTTTCTCGCCCGCCAGGAGAGCGGACTGATTGCCCTGACCCCCGCTTCGCTCAGCCTGGAGGGTCTGCTGGAGGAGGTGGTGGAAGAGCAGCAGGTGATGGCCGCCGAACGGCAGATTGCCCTGCGGGTTGAGCTGCCTGGGGATGGCTCCGGCAAACACCGCTCCGGTACCAAGCATCTGCCCATGGCCCCCACCGCCAGCTCCACAATTCTGGGCGATCCCGGCCAGCTCACCCGCCTATTCACCAACCTGATCAGCAACGCCGTGCAGTACACCCCCGACGGCGGCACCGTGACGGTAACGGTAAAGCCCGCCAAGCAGCAGGGCCAACCGGGGGTGCAGGTGACGGTGCAGGACACCGGCATTGGCATGGACGAGAAGGCGATCGCCCACGCCTTCGATCGCTTCTACCGGGCCGACCCCTCGCGGCTGCGCAGCGGGGATCAGGGCACGGGGCTGGGGCTGGCGATCGCCAAGGTGATTGTCGACACCCACCGGGGCCACATTCACCTCGACAGCCAGCCGGGGCAGGGCACCACGGTAACTGTCGTACTGCCCCAGGGGGGATTGGGCGGATAGCATGACTCCGATCGCCTATGGACGGCCCCAGCTAGGAGACGAATACGCCATTAGTGGATGTCTGTGGGCGGCTGCCGATCTGTGGGAACTCACCGACGGCACCCCCGACAGCGTGGCTGAATGGCTCCAGCTCTGCCATCCAGACGAGCTGAGAGAGCGAATTTTAAGCGACCAAAAAACGCGCGTCGCTACCTGGAATGGGGTGGTCGTTGGCTTCATTGCCTTTAAGCGCGGCAACCATCTGTCGTTGTTGTTCGTCCGCCGAGAATTTGCTGGCCAGGGCATTGGCCGATCGCTGTTTAGCCAGTGCACCGTTGACTTAGACACAGTCACGGTCAACGCCGCTGAGGCAGCGGTGGGCTTTTATCAAAAGGTAGGCTTTAAGCCCCGGGGCGATCGCTTCTTAAAGCACGGCATATGGGGCCTACCCATGGTCTGGATCAACCCTACCACCAGTCTCTAGGGGCGTATGCAACGACTAGGGGATCCCCCCTGCCCCCTTAAAAAGGGGAGCCTGAGTCCGCTTCAAAGTCCCCCTTCTTAAGGGGGATTTAGGGGGATCGCTAGCTTTGGTTGGTAGTCCCCCAATCTCTAGATGCGCCCAGTCTTTAGGAAAGTCTCACTAAGTTCACCACTCTTCTTCCCCTTTAAGATGGATGGGTCGATCGCCTGGTTGCCATAATTTTGAACGTAGGGCATTTGCCTTGCCCCTACTTGAGAAACATCAACGGAGATTAAGCGCGACCGACTGTTTTTCAAAAGCGGGTTAAAATCAGCAAAGCTATTGTCAATATGGGTAGCAAACCTGGCGATTGTGTCGGTCCCCCCTTAGCCCCCATGCTGCTATCGCTGTTCCAATCGATCCCCAGGTAATCCTGCGGCATTTATTTTGGCTTTTTAGCGCTTAACCAATCTGCCGTATCGCCCCCAGAGCAGCGATCCCCGGCCCCAAGTTTTTCTAAAACCCGATCCCCGGCGGCTGCCCAGCTAACGCTAAGCTGGCGGCTGCGCTCAGGATTTCTTCAATTCCTCACTCATTTTTCTCCTATGGCTGATTCACTCCAGCATTCGGCATTGCAGGCTGCTCCTGCGGCCCAAGGTTCCTATGATGGCCCCCACGACGGCTTGATCCCCGCCGTTAGCACGGGGGTGTTTGTCTGCGTCCACGGCCACTTCTACCAGCCGCCCCGCGAGAACCCGTACCTGGACGCGATCGAAAAGCAGCCCAGCGCTGCCCCTTACCACAACTGGAACGAGCGCATTCACCACGAGTGCTACCGGCCCAACGCCTACGCCCGCATTCTCAACGATCGCGGCGAAGTGGTGCGCATCGTCAATACCTTTGAGTACATCAGCTTTAACCTCGGCCCCACCCTGCTGAGCTGGATGGAGCGCTACGACCTGGAGACCTATCAGCGCATTCTCGACGCCGATCGCAACAGCTGCCAGCGGCTCAGCGGCCACGGCAACGCGATCGCCCAGGTCTACAACCACATCATTCTACCCCTGGCCAAGCCGCGCGACAAAGTCACCCAGGTGCGCTGGGGCATTGAGGACTTTCGCCGCCGCTTTGGCCGCCAGCCCGAGGGCATTTGGCTGGCCGAAACCGCGATCGACTACCCCACCCTGGACGTGCTCCACGCCGAGGGGATCAAGTTCACCATTTTGGCCCCGTCGCAGGTGCAGCGCTGCCGCCCGCTGGTCAGCTACAACGGCGAGCGCGACAGCTGGCAAGAAGTGGGCGGCGGCCAGATCGATCCCAGCCGTCCCTATCGCTGCTTTCTCAAGCACGCCGATGGAACGCCTGATCCCAGCCGCTACGTAGATGTTTTCTTCTACGACGGCCCGATCTCCCGCGACATGGGCTTTAACGACGTGCTGAGTTCGTCCCAGCACTTTGTCGGCCGCATCGGTCAGGCCATCCACGGCGACCACCGCCCCTTCCAGCTGATTTCGGTGGCCACCGACGGCGAAACCTTTGGCCACCACCGGGGCGGGGCCGAAAAAGCCCTGGCCTACGCCGTCACCGAAGAGTTTCCCCGCCAGGGCTGGACGGTGACCAACTACGCCCACTACCTGGCCACCCACCCGCCCACCTGGGAAGCCGAACTCAAGCCCGTCACCGCCTGGAGCTGCTCCCACGGCGTCGATCGCTGGCAGGATGACTGCGGCTGCGGCGGGGGCGGCGAGTGGCACCAGCAGTGGCGGCGGCCCCTGCGCGATACCCTCGACTGGCTGCGCGACAAACTCGTGGCCGTGTACGAAGAGCACGGGGCGGCCCTGCTGCGCGACCCCTGGGCAGCGCGGGATGCCTACGTGGCGGTGATGGGCGATCGCAGCCCCGCCAGCCTCAGCGCCTTCTTTAAAGCCCACCAAACCCGCAAGCTCTCCCCCGTCGAGCGGGTCACCGCCCTGCAACTGCTCGAAATGCAGCGCCACGCCCTGTTTATGTACACCAGCTGCGGCTGGTTCTTTGAAGAACTCTCCCGCCCCGAGGGCACCCAAATTCTGCGCTACGCTGCCCGCGCCATGGAGCTGGCGGGCGAAGTAGCGGGGATTGCCCTGGAGCAGGAATTTGTGCAGCGCCTCGGCCATGCCCCCAGCAACGTCACCGACTTTCAGGATGGGGCCGGGGTCTACAAAACGCTGGTCAAGCCCTCTCGCATTTCCCTGGAGCAGGTGGTGGCCCACTACGCCATGGGATCGCTGTTCACCGACTACCACCGCGAGCAAACCGTCTACTGCTACACCGTCGAGCAGCACGACTACCGCCGCCAGCGCATGGGGCCAATGTCTCTGGCCGTGGGCCAGGTCGAAATCACCTCCACCATCACCCGCGAGAGCCTCAACCTGGCCTTTGCCGTGGTGCATCTGGGCGGCTGGGACTTTCACTGCGGTATTACCACGGTGCGATCGCGCCTTGCCTACACCCGGGCCAAAGCCGCCGTCTTTGACAGCCTTGGGCAGGCCAGCGCCGCCCAGGTCATTCTCGCCATCAACAGCGCCTTTGGCCCCCACACCTACGGCCTGCAAGACCTGTTTGCCGAAGAGCGCCACCGCATGATGGGCCTGCTCTCCCAGGACACCCTGCTGCGCCTCGATCAGCTCTACGCCCAGGTCTACCGCGACAACTACGGCGTGCTGCGCGCCTTCCACCGCGACGGCCTGCCCGTACCCAAGGAGCTGCAAGTGGCGGCAGATATTGCCCTCAGCCACCGGGCGATGGAGGTGCTGCAAGCCCTGGAGCGCGAAACCAGCGACCCCGCCGCCAGCCCCCTGCGCCAGGGTGAGGATTACCTGAATGAGCTGGAGGCGATCGCCACCGAAGCCAGCACCTGCAATGCTTCCCTCTCGCTGGCGGCGGCCAAGCCCATGCTGGAGCGGCTGATCGGGCGATCGGTGTGGCAAATCCTCAACCAGGCACCCACAGAATCCCTCGCCGCCGATGTGGATTGGCTGGGGCGGCTGGTGAACCTGGGTCAGCAGCTCAACCTGGGCCTTTCGTTGGAGCGCCCCCAGGAGCTGTACTACCAGCACCTCAACCGCCAGGTGTTTGCCCTGCTCAAACAGGCAGCAGTGTCGAGAAAGCCCCTCGGCCAAGACAGCCGCGCCCAGGTCAACGACATCCTCCGCCTCGGCGAATACCTGTCGATGGACGTGGGCGCAGTGCTGAAGGCGCTGGATCACCTCGATCCCGGTCGGCCAGCGTAAACAGGCCGACATTGAAATAGCCTTGCCCTAAAATACAGATAGCTCAGTTAGCATTGCTAGGCTTTCATGCAGTTTGAATGGGATGAGGCAAAGAATCTCGAAAATATCCGCAAACACGAGATTGACTTTGGCGATGTCCCTGAAATGTTTGAAGGTCCAATGCTAGTTGAGCTAGACGATCGTTTTGACTATGGCGAAGACCGCTGGTTTGGCATTGGTCTTCTCGGCAATGGCGTGGCAGTTGTGGTTTGGACGGAACGCCAAAACGACGTGATCCGGATTATTTCAGCACGAAGGGCTAACCGACATGAGCGGCAAAGACTTAAGCAATACCTCCCGTACTAACTGGGCAGCACTAGAGTCACTAGACGATGAAGGAATTGACTATTCCGACATTCCTCCACTGACGGAAGAGTTTTTTGAGAAGGCGACTCTCAGAATCCCAGCGACACAAGTACAGCAGCTTGTGAAAATTGAGCCTGATGTGTTGCAGTGGTTTCAGGCTCAGGGTGGAGAATACAAAGCTCTAATCAACTCAGTTTTGCGTGGTTACGTTGATAGTCAAAGTAGAAAGCCAGTCGGGTAAGTCTTTAGGCTTGCGACTTCAAACGCATAATAGAATTGAGCATCCAAAGGCAGGAGTCAGACTGTGGCTGAACCCGTCACCATTGCCGATATTTACGCCTTGTTTCAAGCCTCCCAGGAAAAAGCCGATCGCATATTTGCCGAGTCTGAGCGGCAGATGCAAGATCTAAAGCGCATCGCGGCCAATACCAGTCGAGAGGTCGCCGGGCTGACGAGCCGATGGGGGCAATTTGTCGAGAACCTGGTTGAGCCTGCGGTGGTGCGCCTGTTTCAGGAGCGGGGCATTTTGGTGCAAGAAACGTCTCGTCGCATGCGGTCGCGGCGACCGGGCGCAGAGATGGAGATCGACATTTTTGCGGTCGATGGGGATGTGGCGGTTGCTATTGAAGTCAAATCGCGGCTCTCTCGTCAGGATGTAGAAGATTTTTTGGCCCGACTAGATCGCTTTAGGCAGGCGTTTCCCCACTACGGCGACTATCGCATCTATGGAGCCGTGGCGGGTATTGAGGTGGATGAAGGAGTAGACCGCTATGCCTATCAGCGAGGGCTATTTGTGATTAAACAAACTGGCGACATGGTTTTGATTGCCAACGACACCACCTTTCAACCGGCAGCCTGGTAAACCAACTCTTAGTTTCCTCTGCATAGTACTCAGCCATTGCCGAGGTAGCAAATCTTGCTAATAGATCCGGGGAACGAGAAAAAGGCTCACCCTAAGCCCGCTCTTCCTTGGTTTCTTCTAGGATGATGAGAGCGATCGCATTTTGCTCACTCTTGGGCAAAGTCTGCAACCGTGCGATCGCTGCTAGAGTTTACAAAGGCAAGTACAGCACGAGGCCGTTCCACTCATCTTGCCCACTAGCATCAATCAGTAGCACCAGTTCGTCAATGACCTGTCTAACGGGCATCCGATCGTTGATTACAAATAGCCCCGGCATTGGCTGCCCCTGAGACAACCGCTCGTAAGCAAAGTTCGGCATGGTTGCGCGGTCGTGGGTTAAGAGTATGCGCCCATTGCTGGCTGCCCAATCTAGAATTGCTGGATCATCTACTTCTTGCAACCCAACATCTTGAACACGCAGTAGGTCGAGACTTGGCTGGCGAAGAAATAGCCCTCGCCCAATGTCGCCATTAAAGTTTTCGTCGCTCAGCAACCTCAGCATGTCAGCGTTTAGAGGGTTTGCTGGGCTAAGAGTCTTGAGCGGATTATGCTCAGATCAGGCTGATTTTTGGAGATTTTTTGATGAACCGATTCTGCTAGGTTTTCGCGATCGCTCAAATAAGATTCTATTTCCTGCTGATGTCGAAGATAATAGCCGATCGTCATGTAAACGTCAGCCAAAGAAAGGGTCGAATATCTTTGCACAATGGTTTCTGGAGAGGCACCATCCTGGAACGCTCGAATCACAAGTTCTAGCAAAACCCTTGAGTTGCCGACTCGAATTGCTCCTGCTGCATCTTCTGTAAGCGGTAGGGACTCAAACTCTAAGACAAGGCTCATGGTTCCATCTCCATTAACTACTACATAGTAAGCTGATGCTAGCTTTAGCAAAATAGTCGGCTATCTCGTTGAGATTTTGGCTGGCAAGAACGGAACGTTGATGACATAGCGACTCATGGCTAGTTTGTCTGCCGGAAACGCTCTAGAATGCCATTTACGAAGGTTTCGCTATCAACGGGGTCTGTGCGGTTAGAGGCTTCAATTGCCGCGTCAATTTTGGCCCGCACGTCTTCGACCCATTCTGCTTTGGAGCGATCGTACTCGTCTAGTAATCGCAGGGCAATTTCTAAAACCTCTTCAGTAGAGCGGTATTTACCAGATTGAAGCTTAATTTCAACAAAACGCTTTTGATCAGGGGTGAGACTGACACTCATAAGCCACCTCTAACTCAATTTCTATATGGTGATGGGTTTAAATTTAATGATCGCCTGATCAGCTCTAAAGATAACAAGCGTCTCACCTGCCTCTACTTGACGAAGATATTTAAGTGGGTCGCGCTGATTTTCATCAATTATGATGTTTGACATTAGCTAGACTCTCGTTTCGTGGTTATAATGACGGCGAAAGCCAGCAGCGGCAAGTAACATCAGCATCCAATTAGAAAGTTCCAACCGACCGCTGTGCTGAGGTGTTAGTCAATCTTTAAAGAGCTAAGACTAATTACAAATTGCTAGCCTATAAGGACTAGTTATTGTGTAGATCGCACACCACTTGTAAATTGTCAATACCAGAGTCTCCTCCCTCTGCTATTGGAATAATATGATGAATTTCTAAGTTTTCGCTTGATCCACAAATTGTGCATTTTCCTTCACATCTAGCAAAAACAATATCTTTGATCTTTTCTGTTATTCTGCCGCTAAATATTCCATCATCAATCGCTCGCTCCATCGCTGCTAGAATTTGGATGACTTCATGAAAATCCTTCTCTGAATCGGAGTTCTTGGAAGAGTTAATATAGCCAAAATTATCCTTTGCCGTTTTTTTCAACCCTTGATAATTAAGATAAGCTTCGTCGGGAAGATATCCCTTTCTCGATAAGTAGTATAAGATTTCTTCAAAAGCTCCTAGCCCTGCATTCTGCTTTTGTCTTCTTAGTCTCCATATAGGGCGTAAGCGAATTCTGTCAAGTTGATTTTCTATGTCAGATAAGCCTTGCTGAATTGCCAACTGAGGCGAAAGGTTAAATAATGTCTTCAAGTAACTATAATTTCCACTACTGTCAACATGATTTGTATGTGACAATTCCGAAATAGCATCCAATATTTTTATCGCAGTTTGCAGTGATGAATCCCAGGCAATCTCAGAACTCTTGCCAGGCTTAGAAAATGCTACATTTCTTGCTTCTTTGAGTTGTTGATAGTCTCCTTCTACTCCTTCAGACAAAAATCCATTCTTGGCTAAAGCGAGCAGAAGTCTGTCAATATAGCCAAACTCAGCGTTAGAAGAACTTTTGAAATCAAATAGACTTTCAACCTCTTTGTTGATTTTATCTACTGCCTGGGTTATTGCTGCTTCCGGAGAAAGTTCAAAGAGCTTTTTGAAGTATCCATGGTCTTCAGGAATTAAACCGATAAGTGCAATATTATCCTTGTTTAAATAAGATTCTAGGACTAAAGACAATTCAGCCCTATATTGTACTCTTATAAATTTTTTAAAGAATTCTGCGATTTTTTCTAAGTAATAAAAGGTTGTCTCAGCACTAGGATAACCAAAGCGATGCTGTATTGTGTTTCTATCATCAATAAGTAACTCTATAATCGGCTTCATGGGAATTTCAATACTAAGATTTTCGATTTCACTAATTGCCGACCAAATAGAAATTGTTTCTTTTGGATGTTTATATATACTGATGCCTTGATCGACCAAACAATCTTTCAGGATTAATTCAATGGCATTAGCAAGATGAAGAATGACGAACTTATTTTTCTTTGGATCATTACTTGCATATATTTCAACTGCGTGAGCCATTAATTCTAATGCACTCACAAAGAGGGGGGACTTGTCGCTCATAAATGCTTCTCTTTACAGGCAGAACACGGACTAACAGCTTAACAACTTAATTATGCCGAGGGTTGCCGTATAACTTCCCTCAAGAAGGCAATTACACAGATAGTCTCTAGCTAATCGGCTGGAAGGTGGCTGGAGAAGACGTAGATGCGCTGGCTTTCTAGGCTGCCGCAGAGGTCGGAGGGTTTGACGGTTTCGGGGGTGGGCACCGCATCGTGGTGAAACACCTGGCGATCGAGGCCCACTTGCAAGCCGCTGAAGGGGTCGCTGCCGCCGGAGATGAGGAACGCAAGCTGGTCGATTTCGGGCCAGGCGGCGAGTTTGTCGAGCAGGGTGGCGATCGCATTCATCTGGGGCTGGTTGCAGTCGCGATACCAGGCCTCGGCCCCTGGTACCGGGGGGGCATCGAGCCCCAGATTTACAATTAAATGGGGCTGGCTAAACAGTGCCGCCGCCACGGGGCGGGCCTCCTCTTGCAGCAGCAATCCCTGGCTATGGGCTAGCTCTCGCAGGCTCTCTAGCTTGGGGTAGCTGTCTTGCACCGACAGGTCGCCGCCGCGCCAGTGAATTGCCACCGTGACCAGGTAAGTCTGCACCAGCAGGTGGCCCAGCTTTTGGGCTTTAGTGGCCAAATAGCCTGAATTGTGGGCAGTAGCCTCAATAATCAACGGTACCCGGTTCACCATATCCAGACCGTAGCCTTTGATGCCCGCGATTTTGCGGGGGTTGTTGGTGATCAGGCAAAACTTCTGGACGCCGATGTCGTTGAGAATTTGCGCGCCGATGCCGTAGTTGCGCTGGTCTACGGGCAGGCCCAGCTTTTCGTTGGCTTCTACCGTGTCGAGGCCCATATCTTGCAGGGAGTAGGCCTTGAGCTTGTTGACCAGGCCAATGCCGCGCCCCTCCTGGCGCAGGTAGACCACCACGCCGCGCCCCGCCGCGTCGATCATTTTTAGCGCTGCCTGGAGCTGCATGCGGCAGTCGCAGCGCAGGGAGCCAAAGGCATCGCCGGTCAGGCATTCGGAGTGGACGCGCACCATCACGGGCTGGTCGGCGAAGGTGGCGGGGTCGCCCTTGACCATGGCCACATGCTCGGAGCCATCGAGCAGGTTGCGGTAGGCGTAGATGTTGAATTCACCAAACTGGGTGGGCATGGTGGCCACCGCCTCGCGCTGCACAAAGCGCTCGTGCTGAAGGCGGTAGTGAATCAGGTCGGCGATGCTGATCAGCTTCAGGTTAAAGGTTTTGGCGTAGTCAACCAGCTCAGGCAGCCGCGCCATGGAGCCATCGGGGTTTTGAATTTCGCAGATCACTCCGGCGGGGTAGAGGCCCGCCAGGCGGGCCAGGTCAACCCCGGCTTCGGTGTGGCCTGCCCGCTTTAGCACGCCGCCCTCCTTAGCCCGCAGGGGAAAGATATGCCCCGGTCGGCGCAGGTCTTGGGGCCGAGCATTGGGGTTGATGGCGACTTGAATGGTGCGGGCGCGATCGTCGGCGGAAATGCCCGTGGTGACGCCCCAGCTCAGGGCGGCGTCGATGCTGACGGTAAAGGCGGTCTGCTCGTTTTCGTCTTCAAAGGCGCTGGGGCTGACCATCAGCGGCAGGTCTAGCTCGTCGAGGCGATCGCCCGTCATGGCCAGGCAGATCAGCCCCCGCGCTTCCACCGCCATAAAGTTGATGTTGTCGGGGGTGGCAAACTGGGCGGCGCAGATCACATCGCCTTCGTTCTCGCGGTTTTCGTCGTCCACTACCACAATTGACTTGCCCGCCGCCAGATCGAGAAGGGCCGACTCAATGGAGTCAAACTGGAAATCGGCGGGAAGCTCGGAGGGGGAATGGCTTGCGGCGGGCGTCTCCGCTGTTGGGTCGGGCACGGTGGGGCTAGCCTTCATAAAGTACGTTCACTCTTAAAATTCTAGCTTTACAGCCTGCCCTTCACCCTAAGGATGCCCGCACCCAGGGGCGGAGCGGGGAATAGTTGAGGTGGCGAACAATGCGGCCTATCGCATCCCAAGCCACCATGTTGATCTGGGATTACTGGTTTACTATTACAGTGCTTATCTAAAGGGGGTGCTAACGCCGTTGGCGATCGCCCCCAAAATCCCAAAAAAGACCGGCAACCCGCCGCTACCCCACACCGTCCTACCCTTCCAAAATAGACAGCCCCAGAACCATGAGCGATTCACCAGCAGGAAAAATTAAGGTCGGTATTGTCGGGGCATCGGGCTATGGAGGGGTGCAGCTGGTGCGCCTGCTGACCCAGCACCCCGAGGTAGAGCTGGTGTATTTGGGGGGCGACAGCAGCGCCGGAAAGCCCTACACCGATATCTATCCCCACCTGGCAGGTTCGGTGAATTTGACGGTGGAAGCGGTAGACCTGGGGGAAATCGCCCAGCGCTGCCAGGTCGTATTTCTCTCGCTGCCCAACGGGCTGGCCTACACCATGGCCCCCACGCTGCTGGAGCGGGGCTGCCGGGTGCTGGATTTGTCCGCCGACTACCGCTTTGAGAATTTAAATACCTATCAGTCGTGGTACGGCGGCGAGCGCCTCGACCAGGTCACCGCTGCCGAAGCGGTATACGGCCTGCCCGAGCTGTTTCGCGATCGCATCCGCGACGCCCGGTTGGTGGGCTGCCCCGGCTGCTACCCCACCGCCAGCCTGCTCGGCATTGCGCCGCTGCTCAAGCAGGGCCTCGCTCAGCCCGAGAGCCTGATTATCGACGCCAAGTCGGGCACCTCCGGCGGCGGGCGAGTGGCCAAAACCGGCATGTTGCTAGCTGAAGCCAGCAACTCCCTGGGGGCCTACGGCGTCACCCGCCACCGCCACACCCCCGAAATCGAGCAAATCTGCACCCACCTGGCCAGCCACGAGGTCACGGTGCAGTTTACCCCCCACCTGATTCCCATGGTGCGGGGCATTTTGGCCACCATCTACGCCACCCTGCGCGACCCCGGCCTGGTGCGCGACGATCTGCTCACCATCTACACCGCCTTCTACCGCTCCTCTCCCTGGGTAACGGTGCTGCCCAACGGCACCTATCCCCAAACCAAGTGGGCCTGGGGCACCAACCGCTGCTACATCGGCCTCGAAACCGACCCGCGTACGGGGCGAGTGATTGTCATGTCTGCGATCGATAACCTGATGAAGGGCCAGGCTTCCCAGGCGGTGCAGTGCTTCAACCTGATGATGGGTCTAGAAGAAGGCCTCGGTTTGCCCACCACCACGTTTTACCCGTAGGGTCGGGCGCAGTGGGTGAGTGCGTAGCGTGGGGGATGCTTTAACCTCGCGCCGAGCTTTGCCGGGTGGGCAAGGTGCTGGCAGGTTAGCCTGGGTTGAGTTCAGCGCCTGCCGCCGCGCTCATTTCTCCCCGCTCTCTTGGTCGGTCCAGACCACCTGCCGTTCTGAATGGGTGCGGTAGCCCGTTTGCTCCTCAATTACTCGGCCCGCCTGGGCCGGGTCAAAATAGCGGTCAAAGTCAGAGCGCAGGCGAGTATTGGTCGCCTCTGCCTGGGCCAGCTCTGCGCGGGCGGCCTCAAGCTGCTGCACCTGGGCTTGCAGATAGGGGACGAGCCGCCCCAGGGATACCGCCGCCACCAGAATCAAAAACACGTTTACCCCTAGCCGCGCGCCTAGCTCAAAGGCCCGCGTATGGCGGGCTAGCTGCCGCAGACGGTCAGGGGGATGCTGCCTGCGCCGACGCACCGGGGTATGCGGAGGAGAGGAGGTCGATAGCGAACGGCGAGAAGGCGAACGGCTCATGGGGTAGGTGCTCTAAGCTGGCCTTATTATGCCTGAGAATAATCAAAATAACGCCGATCAAGCGCCCGAAATCAACGCTTTTATTAGGGCAAAACTCCGATCGCGATCGGGCGTTGAAGTACATCTTTAACCGGGCTTCATCCAGGTAAGCATTACGGAAAATTGATAGTTGAGTTTGGGGTTAAGGCATAATGAGATCAACGGAGTCCCTGCCCCATGTCCCGAAGAATCTTTATTGGCGACATCCACGGTCACTACGACGGCCTCAGGCGGCTATGGGATGCGATCGCCCCCGAGGCCGATGACAAAATTTACTGCGTTGGCGATCTCATCGATCGCGGCCCCAAAAGTGCCGATGTGGTCGATTTTGTCCGGTGCCACGCCACCAACTGCGTGCGCGGCAACCACGAGCAGCTCATTCTCGACACCTTTGTCGACGGCAAAATTAACCCACCCACGCTCCAGGGCTGGATTTTCAGCGGCGGCCAGGCTACTCTCACCAGCTACCACGGCTCCGCCGCCACCCTCGAAGACCACCTCGACTGGCTGCGGCAGCTGCCCCTCTACATCGACCTGGGCGATCTGTGGCTGGTGCACGCCGGGGTCAACCCCATGCTGCCTATCGCCGAGCAGAGCAGCTACGAAATGTGCTGGATTCGCGAAACCTTCCACAGCAGCCTGACGCCCTTTTTCTCCGATAAACTCATCATCACGGGGCACACCATCACCTTCACCTTCCCCGGCGTAGACCCCGGCCAAATTGCCGCCGGGCGCGGCTGGCTCGACATCGACACTGGCGTCTACCACCCCCGCAGCGGCTGGCTCACCGCCCTCGACTGGGACAACCAGATCGTCTACCAGGTGAATGTATTTGAGCCGATCGAACGGGTGCGATCGTGCGCCGAAGCCATCACCTATCTCGACCCCACGCTGATCAAAAAGCGCCCCCGCGACATGGCCACCCGCGCCGCGTTTTAGAATGTAGTAGCAGAGGTCTTCTAAGCTCTCTTAGTAACTACCATGTTTGAGCGCATTACCTTCAGTTCTAATGTCATGGGCGGTCGAGCCTGCGTTCGCGGCATGCGTATCACAGTGTCCTTGGTGCTGAGCATGCTGGCAAATCGTATGACATTTGCAGAAATTCTAGAGGCTTACCCTTACCTGGAAGCCGAGGATATTTTGGCTTGCCTGGAGTACGCTGCCTACTTGGCTAGCGAGGAAGTTCACTCCTTGATAGAAACAGCAGCGTGAGATTTTTAGCCGATGTAGGTGTTTCGCCACTGACGGTACAGGCGCTGCGGCAAGCTGGATATGATGCAATTCACTTAGTCGAGCAAAGATTGGAGCGTTTGCCCGACTCAGCGATTCTGGAAAAGGCTCGGTTAGAAGACCGTATTGTGCTGACCTTTGACCTGGATTTTGGGGATTTGTTAGCCTCTGGAGCAAATCCGTTGCCTAGCGTGATCATCTTTAGAGTCAAAAGAACTGTTCCTAGCTTTGTAACCTCACGGCTATTCACAGTGATCGAAGAATGCGGTGAAACCCTGCGAGGTGGAGCGCTACTAACGGTAGAGGACGGTCGATATCGGCTAAGGCGACTACCCATTCAGATTCCAGATCAAGGCATGCCAGACTAGAAGATGATCACAACTACCAGAGCACGCTGTTGAGTTGGTGGGCTGTGGGTTAGGGCTGGTGGGCGGTGCCCACCCTACAGCTTCTTGGCGATAGGTTTGTGGGACAGCGGGAGGCTTCCGAGCGGTGGCGTTTGGTTTGATGGCTGGTGTTGAAACAAGCGCTGGTGGCGCATTTAGCCTGTCAAAGTAGCGCTCTAGCTGCACGATCAGCCTACTGACATCGCCATGAAAGTCGGGGTTGGGTCGGGCTTGAGCAGCATTTCGGTAGGCTAAGGCAGCCAGACTAGGGGGCAAATCGTTGGGGGCAGGCAGGGTGGCACGGCTCACCAGCAGAGGGATTACGCTCACCTGGCCTTTGCGGTTGAGGGCTTCTTCTAGCTCCAGGCGCACCCAGTCGGCGGGGTTGTCGATGCGGCGGTTTCCGTTTTCATCCGTCACCGTCAGCCAGGTTTTGCCAATTACCGCCAGCACCACCTGGCACTGGTCAAGGCTGGCATTGATGTAGTCGCGCAGGTCTTCGCCAAAGGGGATGGCGTCTACATCGAAGAAAATCGAGTCTTTGCCAAAGTGGGCGGCCAGGCGATCGTAGATACGTCCGGCGATGTCTTCGCTATCGCTGCGGCGGTAGGAAATGAAAATTTTGGGCATAGTGCTGAGCGATCGCTGCCCCCATTAAAGCCTGATTTGCCAGCGGCAGGTAATCCTTCCACCCCTGGGAGAAAACCGCCCCCTTTTTCAAGGGGGGTTTTATTGAGGAACTGGGAAAGGGTCAATCTGGGGGGATTACGATGGGAGCTTAGCCAAGAATAGAGATGTGTACAAGCAGTAGCCGAGGAGGGAAGGCTCCGCAAAGAAACCCGGTTTTTTGAAAAAACCGGGTTTCTGAATTCAACAATTCTCTCTAAACCGTGGCGGAAATCCTCACGCCGCTGAGGATTCCTTCTTTCTGCGCCATGTAGAGCATCAGGTCGACCACGCGCATCGAGTAGCCCCACTCGTTGTCGTACCAGGCGATGACCTTAAAGAAATTGTCGTTGAGGCCGATGCCCGCCCCGGCATCGAAGGTGCTGGAGTGGGGGTCGGTGGTGAAATCGCTGGAGACCACATCGTCATCGGTGTAGGCCAGCACGCCTTTCATGGGGCCAGCGGCAGCGGCTTTCATGGCGGCGCAGATGGCCTCGTAGGTGGTGGGCTGCTCGGTTCTAAAGGTGAGGTCTACCACCGATACATCGGGGGTGGGCACCCGCAGGGCCATGCCAGTGAGCTTGCCCTTGAGCTCGGGCAGCACCAGGGTCACGGCCTTGGCTGCCCCAGTGGAGGCGGGAATGATGTTTTGCCCCGCGCCGCGCCCGCCGCGAAAGTCTTTTTTGGAGGGGCCATCTACCGTAGGCTGGGTGGCGGTGGAAGCGTGGACGGTGGTCATCAGCCCTTCAGCCAGGCCAAAGGTTTCGTGGATGACCTTGGCGACGGGGGCCAGGCAGTTGGTGGTGCAGCTGGCGTTCGAGACAACGATATCGCGGCTGGGGTCAAAGGTGTCGTGGTTGACGCCAATCACCAGGGTGTGCACTTTCTCCGGGTCTTTGGTGGGGGCGGAGAGAATCACCCGCTTGGCTCCGGCGGCGATATGCTGATGGGCGGTATCAAAGGTGGTGAAGAGGCCGGTGGATTCGACCACGTAGTCAGCACCCAGATCGCCCCAGGGCAGTGCGGCGGGGTTGCGCTCGGCCATGCAGGGAATTTTTTTGCCGTCTACGACAATGCCGTCGGCGACGGCCTCAACGGTGCCATCAAAGCGGCCGTGGGTAGAGTCGTACTTGAGCAGGTAGGCGAGGTTTTCGGGGGGCACCAGGTCGTTGATGCCGACGAACTCGATGTTGGGGTTCTTGATGCCGCCGCGTAGCACCAGGCGGCCAATGCGGCCAAAGCCATTGATGCCGACTTTTAGAGTTGTCATGGTCAGAGTATCCTTGTGTGTAGGTTTGCCGTGGGATGCGCAGAATGTTGATCGACGCTGTGCCCAGTCGAACGGGAGCGTTTGACGAAACCGTGAGGCAATATCTCATGGCCCCTTGGCAAAGGGTTGCCACTCCCCACAGGACAAATGCTACGGACAAAATTTCTGCGATCGCGGGATCACCCCTTTTATTTCAGAGTTGAGTTTTTGGCTGGGGATACTAAAATATTGGGTGAGCTAGACAAGCCCTCAAACCGCTGCGGATACACCTAGATTTAGAGGTAAACGTTGCTACAGTAGCGGCTTGTTTAGCACATAGTTCCAGTCGGCCATGGGAGAAAGCGCTGTGTTTACTGGCCTCGATCTGGTTGTGATTCTAATTGTGTTTTTCGCGTTTTTTTACGCCACAAGTCCGCCCGGCAAGGATGATTCAAAGTTCAAATTTGAACCGCTGACGCTGCTGGTGGTGTCGATTGTGGTGGGTATGATCGCGGTTTCTCTGCTGAAGCGTTGACATAGCTAGGGCCAGAAAGGTTGAGACGCTTTACAGGTAACTCCTGGGTAATGGCTGTGCGTGGATGCGCTATGCGTCCATGCGCATCCACGCATAGCGCATCCACGCATAGCGCACTGGCCAAAGCTATACAGACCAAGGGCTAGAGAAGAACGCTAGAGAAATATGGAGAGGGGGCGCAGAAAACTGGCCAGGCGGTTAACGGCGTCTTGAATGTTGTCGCCCTCTAGCACTACTTCTTCGGTTGGGTAGTTTTGCAGCACCTCCAGCAGCGTGATTTGTTTATCGTCGCTGGCGGAGAGCACCAGGGCCGATCGCAGCGCCTGACGATCGGCCACACCCGCGCTGGTGTGGATGGAGTCGCCCAGGTAGTCGAGCACCCACTCGCCGGGGCCAGTGTTGAGGGCGCGATCGAGGATGATCGGGTCGGCGGGGAGCGGGTCGGTGAGCAGCGATCGCAGTTCTCCGGCATCTTGCCCTGCTTGGTTGAGCAGCCCGCCCAGCACGCCGGACGATTCGCCCGTGTCGGCGAGGGCCACCAGCAGGGCAACGGGGACGGTGCGGCTAAAGCCTCGATAGTTGAGGCGAACCTGCTCAGCGGCATGGCCAGGGCTGGCGGCTAGCGCGCTTAGGCCCAGGCTGGCTAAGGTGATGGCCGCAAAGAGTCGGTGTTGCATGGGAACCTCTAACCGCGTGCTCTAATCGATCTAATCACCTAAGGACGGGCTGCCTTGGATAATGTTGCCGCGCACCTGCGGAGCATCGCCCGCATAGATGGCGCATAGATGGCATGGACTGTCAGTATAACGAGGTCAACTAGCACCATGGCGACAGCTATTCTCCGGCGCGCATGCTGAGGGAGTAGCAAAAGCGATCGGCCCGCGAAATGGTGGCCCCGTGCAGCACCGGCTGGCGATCGCAGGAGTAAGCCGTGTAGCGATACACCATCAGCGCGTGGCCCAGGGGCACCTCCAGGTGGTCGCTGAGATCGTAGTCGGCGTGGGTGCACTCCACCATGGCATCGACGTGCTCAATGGGCACGCCATTTTGGGCCAGGGTGGGAAAAGTCATTTGACGTTCGAGCTGGGGGGCAAATCGCTGGCCCAGTTCAGCAATCAGGTAAGACACATCCACGGCCCCAGCGGCTCCATCCATGCGGAGCAGCTTTCTCTGTAGGTACACCGGCGTATCCGCCGAAATCTCCAGGGCGACGGCCACCTCAGCCGGGGCACAGATAGACTCAAATGTCAGGCTTTCAAAGGAAAAGGCGACCCCCTGGCGGGCCATATCCTGCTCTAAAAACACCAGCGGGCTGGAGAGGGAATAGGTGACTTTTTTCTGCGGGGTGACAAATACGCCCTTGCCTCGATAGGCGATCGCCAGCCCCTGGCTGACCAGGTTGGCCATCGCCTGGCGGGCGGTAATGCGGCTGACGTTATAGGTTTCCATCAGCTGGTGCTCGCTGGGAAGGCGATCGCCAGAGGTATACACCCCCGACTCAATCTGGTGGCGCAGCTTTTTCGAAATACTGATGTGTAGCGGAGTAGCCATAGACAGAAAACCATCAACGGGCGGCGGGCATTGCGAGCGCAGCTTGGACACCCCCAGGTAAATGTGCTAAACTCACTTGTCATAACAAGTTGAAGCGAGGTCGTTTGCTGACTACATCGGTCAGCAGGTCGTCAGTGGATCGGTGATTTGAGAGCCTAGGGCGTTGCCCAGACGGGCTGCTCCCCCTTTTTCAATTATCTGATGTTGCCAAGGCATTTTCTACTAGAACGTTAACCATGCTTACGAATACTACACCTGCTGCCCAACTGGGTTCGTTGCCTACTCAACCCCGCCAAATTTTATCAGCCGAGGCATTGTCCACCCTCAACCAGCGCTCTAACTGGGCGGGAGGCGCTCAGTTTTTGGGCCATTTGGGGGTAATCGTTGCCAGTGGCTACCTGTGGGCTACGGCTCCTTTAGGGCTGGCCCTGCCGGCCCTGGTTCTCTGTGGGGTCAGCCTGGCCCTGATGTTTTGCGCCATGCACGAGTGCTGTCACCGCACCGCCTTTGCCAATCCCCGCCTGAACGATGGCGCCGCCTGGCTGGCCGGGCTGCTGTCGTTTTACAACAGCACCTTCTATCGGCGCTACCACAAGTGGCACCACCGCTACACCCAGATTCCAGGCAAAGACCCCGAACTCGACGATCCTAAGCCCACCAGCCGGGGCGACTACCTTTGGCAGCTGAGCGGTATTCCCTGGTGGATGGGCAAGGTTCGCTGCCACAGCAGGGTCGCCCTTGGCCAGCTGGAGGGCTTGTATTATCTACCTGAAAGTTCTCACACCGAGGTGGTGCGATCGCTGCGCCTGCAACTTTTAACCTACGCGGCGGTAATTGCTGTTTCGAGCCTGCTGGGCCACCCCTGGTTTTTGCTGACCTACTGGGTGCTGCCCCTGGCGGTGGGTCAACCCCTGCTGCGGTTTGTGCTGCTGGCCGAGCACACCGGCTGCCCCCACGATGAAAATCCGCTGCTCAACACGCGCACCACCCTCACCCTCTGGCCCCTGCGCTGGCTGATGTGGAATATGCCCTATCACGCCGAGCATCATCTGTACCCGTCGATTCCCTTTCAGGCGCTACCGATGGCCCACAGGCAGCTAAAGCCGTATTTCCAGCGCGTTGACGCGGGCTATGTACAGGTCAATCGCAGCATTGTAGCCAACTTTAACTAAAAGGCAGGCATGGCCACACCGAAGCAGTTTGGGCTGAAGGATTTTGCGCTGCAGTGCGGGCTGGTGCTGCCCGAGGCAGAGGTGGTGTACCAGGTCTACGGCGAGCTAAACAGCGAGCGCACCAACGCTATTCTCTACCCCACCTCCTACGGGGCGCAGCACACCGATGTCGACTGGCTGGTGCGCCCCGACGGCATCCTCGACCCCAGTCGCTGGTGCGTGGTGATGGTGAATATGTTTGGCAACGGCCTCTCGACCTCGCCCAGCAACTGCCCAGCCGTGGCTCAGCCCGGCGTTTATTTCACCCAATACGACAATGTACGCGCCCAGCACGCCCTGGTGACGCAGGAGCTGGGCATCGACCGGCTGGCCCTGGTCTACGGCTGGTCGATGGGGGCGCAGCAGGGCTACCACTGGGCAACCCTCTACCCCGATCGCGTGCAGCGCCTGGCCGCCCTCTGCGGCACGGCCAAAACCACCGACCACAACAAAATCTTTCTCTACAGCCTGCGGGCCGCCCTCACCAGCGACCCAGCCTGGAACGGCGAACGGTTTGAGGGCACGCCCGATCGCGGCTTTCACACCTTTGCCCAGATCTACGCCAGCTGGGCCGCCTCCCAGGCCTACTACCGGGCCAAACCCTACCTGGCCTGGGGCTACGACTCGCTGGAAGACTATATTCTGCGGGGCTGGGAGGCGGGCTACCGCAAGCGCGATCCTCACAACCTGCTGGCTATGATCGATACCTGGCTGCGCTGCGACGTGGGCAACAACCCCATCTACCAGGGGGACTACACCCAAGCGATGGGCTCAATTACGGCCAAAACCCTGGTCATGCCCGCTACCACCGATCTGTACTTCACGCCAGAGGATTGCGAGGCCGAGGCGGCGCTCATCCCCAACGCCGAGTACCGCCCCATTCCCTCGATCTGGGGCCACCGGGCGGGCAACCCCTACCAGACCCCCGAGGATGAGGCATTCATCAAAGGGGCGATCGCCGACCTGTTAAGCCGATAATTCCAGGGGCTTGAGATCTGGAGTCGCCGTGGCCTAGGACTCCAGCTGAATCGTCGGCTCGCACTGCACCGGAAAGGTAACAGATCGGGCAATAAAGCATTTCTGGTGCACCTGACCATGAACCTGGGCCGCCACCGCCGCATCGCTCTGGGGGGTAACGGTCACGATTGGCCGCAGCAATACCTTAGAGAACTGGCCGCTACCATCCTCCATTTCCACCATAGTGCCAATGGGATAGTCAACATAGCGGGTGACAATCACTTTGGCTTCAGCGCACAGATGCAGGTACCAGAGCATGTGGCAACTCGACAGAGACGCCACCAAAAGCTCTTCGGGGTTGTATTTGGTCTTGTCGCCTCGAAAAGCTGAGTCAGCCGAGGCCTCAATGATCGGTTTGTCAGCTGCGCCAATCGTGTGGGCGCGATCGTAGGTGCGATAGCTTTCCGTACCCTGTCCAGTATTGCCAGTCCAGTGGACTTCCACCCGATAGAGGTGATTTTTAGCGTTGTTCATACCAATTCTCCCCATTGCAGCGCCCAATACTCCATGGACTTTACAACCTCAGTTTTGCCATCCATGCAGCCGTTGATGTCTTCAGGATACTGCGCCGCTAGGGCCCGTTTGAGATTGCCATACTGCCGGACGCAATCGGAGCGGGTGATCGCACCATCACGAACGGTCAGATACTGCGCTGCCTCATCGCCTCGTTATAGACGTTTATAGCCTTCGTCACGTTAGTTAACCTCAGTTCGGGATAACGCTGTCCCCTCCTTGGCGGGATGCCCGAAGGGCGGGGTGGGTTAAACCTACGGCAAAATACAAGCTTCTAGATAGGGTGAGTTGCCATGCTGGCATAGACAACCCACCCCTACCCCTCCCAAGGAGGGGACAGTGGGCCTGCTTTGCCAAGGTCTTTTCTGATCCCGAACTCAGGTTAGTTAGGACATTGAGAGACGTTGAGAACGTTCAAACATTCGAACGCTGGTTCTGAGAAATGTCCTCACCTACCCGTCGGCTGTCATGCCACCGATGGAGCAGCAGAGCTTAACCGCAAAAAAAGAGCGCCCCGAGAGACGCTCTTTTTTTGCTTTCAGCTCAAAAAGCCATGCCCAAAGCCAAAGGCTCTAAGCGCCTCTAATTCTCCAAAACGACCTTGGCTACCATACCAGCTCCGCGGTGGGGGGCACAGTAGTAGGTGTAGGTGCCAGCGGGCATATCGCCGGTAAACGTGGTGGAGTAGTTTTCGCCAGGGGCAAAGGTCAGCTGGGTATGGGAGATACTGTCGGCCAGGGCTTTGTCGCCGGGCACATTGGCAGCATCAAACACGACATTGTGGGGGGCCATTTTGTTGTTGATCCAGGTCACGGTGTCGCCGGGCTTAACGGTCACAGTGCTGGGTTCAAACACCAGCAGGCCCGCATCAGACCCCATTTTGACATCGTAGTTGGTGGCCGCAGCGGGGGCAGAAGCCAGGGTCAGGGTACCCACAACTAGCAGAACAGACAAAATAACCAGACCCAAACGCTGGGCGGCGCGAAATACACGTTGCATAACTACCTCTAAAGCTCGTATCTCCAGTTCAATCAAACAAGAGGACCGTTGAACGGCCTTCTTATGGCATATTAACCTGCTTTGTGCGGCAACTTTGGGCCTGTGGCCTGGGTAATTGCCGCCTTTGGGCAACCAAATAGGCGCTGTTGACAACAGTTCCCAAGGCTAAGTCGGCCCTCAAATCACCCAACCATCCCTAAACCTGAGGAGCAGAGAAGCGGGTCTTACCGGCTCCCCACATGTCGCCAATGACCTTGGGCTGAAGCAAGATATGACCTGCAATCGCGATTAAATCTTCTTCGGTCAAACTACGCATTTTGGGATAAATATCGGCGCTTTTTTTGCTGGGGTGAACCTGAGAAATATCGGTCAGACCATCGTAGGTCATCGGTTCTTTCAGGTACGCTACCAGGGCTTCAATGTTATCGCGGGGAGGCAGGGCACCCTCCAAGGTCTCAGGGTCGAGACCAACGGTAGGGTTGGTTTTGGTAATTCCTCCCACATGGCAGGTGCCACAGGCGTAGTTAAACTGACGACGGCCACGGGTAATCTGCTCCAGCGACAGCACATAGTTATCGCCTTGGGCGTTAAGCGGAACCGTTCGGGTAGCCTCATCTAGCTCAGCCGCGACAGCGTCTCCCATGACCAGGTGGCTGACAAAGAAGAGTGCGACCGCAACTAGCCAAATGCATCTCTTCAACATGGTTCTCCTCGAATGTATAGGGCTTGGGTATGAAATCAACACAGCTCTGCCAAGGCCAGATCGGGATTGGTGATTGCCCGTTAGGCAAACCCTCCAGGTCTGGGCTTGGATTAGACCTAATTCAATGGAGCTTTCCCCATCAAATCCTTCTCGTAATGTCTATCATGCCACCGAAGGGGGCCATTCCCAATGTTTCGCCTCTATAAATCGACGCCAATGTGAGTTGGCTCTGCCGTTCCCAGGCCATTGCTCCAGGCAGCGTGCCCGTCCAACGCAGCGGCGACAGCGACAGGCTGATGCAGGCGAATTAGCTGGGCCAGGGTTTGCTTAAGCTGGGTGCGCGACACAATTAGATCGACAAAGCCGTGGTCCCGCAGGTATTCAGCGGTTTGAAAGTCGTCGGGGAGTTTTTCGCGCAGGGTCTGCTCGACCACTCGGCGACCGGCAAAGCCAATAGTGGCCTTGGGCTCGGCCAAAATAATATCGCCCAGCATGGCAAAGCTGGCGGTAACGCCGCCAGTGGTGGGGTGGGTGAGCACCGGCATGTAGATGAGCTTGGTCGCCTGGTGCTGCTGCAAAGCGCCGGAGATTTTGGCCATTTGCATCAGGCTGAGCATGCCCTCCTGCATGCGGGCTCCCCCCGAGGCGCAGACAATGATGACGGGGCGACCAGTGGCAGTGCCGCGCTCGATCAGGCGGGTGAGTTTTTCGCCCACTACTGAACCCATGCTGCCGCCCATAAATCGAAAGTCCATCACCCCTAGGGCAACGGGCAAGCCGTCGAGTTCCCCCAGGCCAGTCTGGACAGCATCGGTCAGCTTGGTTTTGGCTTGGGTATCGCGCAGGCGATCGCCATAGCCCTTGCGATCTTTAAATTTGAGCGGATCCTGGGGCTGAATATGGGTATCTATGGCCTGCCAGGTGTTGGCGTCAATGAGCTGGCGAATACGCTCATCGCTAAAAATACGGTGGTGGTGACCGCAGTCGCTACAAACCCACTGATTGGTGCGCAGATCCTTGGTGTAGGTCAGAATGTCGCAGTGCTCGCACTTGGTCCATAGGCCGTCGGCAATTTCCCGCTCCTGGCGGTCTTCGCTAATGGGGCCTGACTTACGGCGATTGGCAAACCAGTCAAAAAGAGACATGGGCGGTGCGTTGGCTCAACGGCGGCGGAACAACCTCAAAGTGTCCAATTTGAACACAACTTCCATCCTAGCGGGTTTACTCCGTCTGCGATAGGTAGACGGACACAGGGGAGTGCAGCTGTTCCTGGCAGCGTCAATCGAAGCGGTGCCGCGCAGGTTAATACCGCTGGTGGTTCTCCGTCAGAAAAGCGGATCGCCGGTTGGCACCCCGCTGGTTGAGCCCTCGGCAGCCATGCCTTATTTCGCCGTCATCGCTGGGCGAGGGGTCACTTGGTGGTCATCACATAGACACCATTCCAATTCTCCGGCGGCGGCTGCACCCGATACTGCTGAGCTCGGCTGAGATGAACCGCTACGGCCTTGTCGTCGGGGCGCATCTGTTGGGCCTGGCCAAACAGGTTCAGGGCTTCGTCAAAGCGCATGGCCGTGTAGGCGCTGCGGGCTTTGGCGTAGAGCGCGAGAAAGGCTTCGGTGTCGGCACTGAGGGGCGTGTCGCGCTTGTCAATGAGTTCGTAGAGGCCGACGGCTTGATGTTTGCCCTTTACCTGGGTGCGGTCTAGCTCGCGCACCCAGATTTTGTCGGCGCAGAGGGCATAGGTGTATTCGCTGATAACAATGTCACAGCCATACTCTTTGGTTACCCCTTCCAGGCGAGAGCTGAGGTTGACCCCATCGCCGATGACGGTGTACTCCATTTTGCGCTGGGAGCCAATGTTGCCCGAAACAACCTCGCCGGAACTAATGCCGATGCCAAAGCGAATCTCGGGCTGACCCAAAACCCCCCGCTCGGCGTTAAACTTTGCCAGCCGCCGCCGCATGTCCAGAGCGCTCTGCACCGCCGCCCAGGCGTGGTTACTGAGGGGTAGCGGGGCACCAAACACCGCCATCAGCGCGTCGCCAATGAATTTGTCGAGGGTGCCCTCGAAGTGGAATACCGACTCCACCATGGTTTCAAAGTAGGCGTTGAGCATTTCCACCACTTTGTCGGCTTCTAAATTTTCGGTCAG
The DNA here is from genome assembly GCF_000309385.1 of Nodosilinea nodulosa PCC 7104. Classification (GTDB taxonomy): domain Bacteria; phylum Cyanobacteriota; class Cyanobacteriia; order Phormidesmidales; family Phormidesmidaceae; genus Nodosilinea; species Nodosilinea nodulosa. The sequence goes on along the minus strand of NZ_JH976537.1, from coordinate 4,141,172 downwards.
GGTGGTGTAGCCACGAATGTCGGAGAACAGCACCGTGACGTCTTTGCGCTCGCCCTTCATGAGCAGATCGTCGCCCAGGGCCATCACCTGCTCGGCCACGCCGGGGGTCATGTAGCGGTAGAGAGTGCTCTTCATCCGCTTTTCCTGGCTGATGTCTTCGAGCACCAGCAGGCCGCCGAGCACCCCGCCTTCGGGGTTGGTCAGGGGGTTGACGGTGAGGTTGATGCTGCGCTCAATGCGCTGTACCAGATCGGCGGGCAGGGGCGGAGCGGACGGATCGCCCCAGGCTCGATAGATTTCGGGATGGTTCGGATCGGCTAGGGCCAGCTCAGAAACGGGATCTAGCCCGGTGCCGGGACCGGGGGCCACGGCCACCCGCAGGCTCTGCTCGGGCACGTAGTGGCGGGCCCCGTTTTTGAGGCTGTCCTCTAGGCGAAAGCGCAGGCTTTCGATGGGGATGGCGTCCCACACGGGGCGGCTGAGCAGGGCCGTTTGCCAGCGATCGCGAATGGTGCGGCTGTGATCGGTATCTTCCGGGCAGCCAATCAGGTCCAGAGCGGCGTCGTTGATGGTGACAATGCGGCCTTCCATATCGGTGGAGATCACCGCGTCGGAGAGGCTTTGCAGAATGTCTTTCTGATACTGTTTTTCGACCAGGACGCTCTCAAACAGCTTGGCATTTTCCAGCGCGACCCCGGCCTGGATGTTGAAGGCCTTCATAAAGGCCTCGTCGGAGGTGGTGAAGGTGCCCTGGGCCTTGTTGATCAGCTGGGTGACGGCGATCAGCTTGCCCCCAGAGTTATATACCGGCATGCAGAGAATGGTGCGGGTGGTGTAGCCGGTGCGCTTGTCGGCGTCGGGGTTGAAGCGAGGGTCTTGGTAGGCATCGGGGATGTTGAGGATTTCGCCGGTGGTGGCCACGTGGCCCACAATGCCGCTGCTGATAGGGTTGTGCAGCTCCACCAGGGACTTGCCGTCGCCCGACTTCACCTTGGACCACAGGTCGCCGCTCTCTTCGTCGATCAGCCACAGGGTGCTGCGATCGGCCTGCATCAGCTGGCGGGCTTCCTCCATCACCGATTGCAGGGTTTTCTCCAGGTCCAGGCTCTGCTCTAGGGACGAAATGGCCTTGAGCAGGGCGGCGACGCCTTTTTGGTTGCGGGCGGCGATATAAAACGAGTTGCAGCTTTCTAGAATTACCCCCAGCGACTCGGCAAACTCTTTGAAGTGGCGCTCGTCCTGCTCGTCAAAGGGAGTGCTGTTGAGCTTGTTGAGCAGCTGCACCACGGCCACGATATTGTCGGTTTTTTTTGCTCAGTACCGGCATGCAGAGAATGCTGCGGGTGCGGTAGCCGGTCTTTTGATCGTGGGTGGGATCGAAGCGATCGTCAGCGTAGGCGTCGGGGATGTTGAGCGGCAGCACGTGGGTGGCCACAAAGCCCGAAATACCTTTGCCCATAGGGACGCGAATTTCGAGCGATCGCTCCCCGTCGCCCTGGGCAATTTTCGACCACAGCTCCTGTTTTTCTTGATCCACCATAAAAATGGTGGTGCGTTCGGCCTGGAGAATTTGGCCAATCTTGAGGGTGAAGGCTTCTAAAATTTGCTCCAGCATGATCTCCAACGACTCGTTGTTGATCATGTCGATGGCCCGCAAAAAATGCTCAAATTCTGCGGTAATTTGGTCGAGCAGGCTGATGAATTGAGGGGTGGGTAGATCCCGCACCCGGTTGGTCAGAGAGCTGTTCTGGTTGGCCAGAGACAGGGCGGTAATCATGCTGCGTTGGTTGAAGACCGGCCCCAGGGGGCCATCGATCTGAGTTGCCATAGGAACCCTACTCAAGCGTGGCAGATGGGAACGAAAGCAGTGGCGCAGTCGGCCGCCTGGATAAGTTGAAAAATAGGGACACCTTCGCCCGGTAGCGGTGGGGCGAAGGAGGTATCCAAAAAGCCGCCCCAGGGGACTGCAAATCGAGGCTGTTTCTCCTGCGCCAGGACGTGGCGAAGGCAGTGGTGGACCCGCTAAACACCTACCACTCTAACCGTATACCCCAGGTCTAGGGCAGTTAAAGTTGTGATTTGCACAGAACGCCCTGCCCCGGCCATGACCTAGCATACCCAGCCTGTTTAGGAATGCGGCGCGCTGCCACCGAAACACCTAGCCAGAAAGGCGATCATTTCCGCCCAGGCGGCGTCGGTGGCGGCAGGATCGTAGCGGTAGCCGTCGTCGCGCATGAAGGTGTGGTTGGCCGGGTAGATCAGCGTTTTGTGGGCCACGTTTGCCGCCGTCAGGGCGGTGAGAATAGCCTCGCGCCCTGCGGCGGGCACGTGGGGATCGCGATCCCCAAAAACTAGCAGCAGGGATGCCGCTATGTCCCCCAGTCGCTCCAGGGTATCGGCGCCATCGCGCCCCAGCTGGCCGCTGTGGATGCCGGTGGGATAGCAGCACACAGCCGCCTTTACCGCCGGATTGAGGGCGGCTCGACAGGCCAGATGGCCACCGATGCAAAAGCCCAGCGTACCGATCTGGCTAGGGGCCACGGCGTTGTCGTTCTGAAGCCAGGCGATCGCGGCGGTGGCGTCGGCGTCGTATTGGGCGATCGCGGTGCGGCGGGCGGCATCGTTGCCCCGCAGACGACCCAGATCGCTGGGCGCGATCGCCGTGCCGATGGGCTCTAGGCGATGAAAAATCTCTGGGGCCGCCACCACATAGCCGTAGCCCGCCAGGCGATCGGCCAGGCGCAGGATTGGCCCGCCCAGCTGATAGATGTCGGAATAAAACAGAATGCCAGGGTAGGGACCGGGGGCAGCAGGCTCCGCTATGGCGAGGCGCATCAGGCTATCGTCTATGGTCAAACCCACCTCGCGGCGCTGTATTTGCACAGGGCTACTCCAGACCTAGGACAGAGAACTATCTACAGCTATGGTGAAGGATGGTTTGAGAAACACGTGGTTACCTAGAACACAGGCGCTGGCCATGACAACCTTTTTTGCCCCCGATCCCACCCTGCAACTGACCCTGGAGCAGCTGCTAGAGCAGGTGAGAACCGAGTTTGCCCTCACGCCCACTCAGCTCGCTGTCACCTGGATCACCTATGAGCCACCCTACATTACCAATACCGGCGGTGCCCTGAGCGCCACCGACTTTTGGCAGCACCGTCCCCGCGGGGCCAGCTACCGGGGGGTCGAGCTGATCTACCCGGCCAGCGTGGTGAAGCTGTTTTACCTGGTGGCCGCCCACGAGTGGTTGGAGCAGGGCATGATTCCCCCCTCCCCAGAGCTGGATCGGGCGCTGAAGGACATGATTGTCGATTCCGGCAACGACGCCACGGCCCTGGTCGTTGACATGCTCAGCGGCACCACCAGCGGCCCCGAGCTACCCCCTGGGCCTTTTGAAACCTGGTGCCATCAGCGCAACATTGTCAACCGTTTTTTTCAGTCGCTCCAGTGGCCCGAGCTGATCGGGGTAAACATGAACCAAAAGCCCTGGGGCGACGGCCCCTACGGACGGGAGCGGGCCTTTGTGGGCGAGCACTACGAAAACCGCAACCGGCTCACCACCAATGCCGTCGCTCGCCTCATCCACAGCATTGCGGGGGGAGTGGCGGTGTCAGCGGCGCGATCGCAGACCATGCTGACCCTGATGCGGCGCACTGTGCCCTCCCATCCGCCCCACCCTGGCGAAGAAGACCAGGTGACAGGCTTTCTGGGGGCAGGCTTGCCCCCTGGCACGGCGCTGTACTCCAAGGCTGGCTACACCAGCCAGGTCCGCCACGACGCGGTCTATTTTGAGCTGGCCAGCGGCACTCCTGGCCTGCTGGTAGCCTTTACCGAGGGCCGCGAGCACAGCCAGAACCGCCACATTCTGCCTCGGCTGGCGGACCTAATCGCCCAGGCCACCCTCGCCATGGGAGCACCAGGCTAAATCTCCCCGCCTTGCCAACTGGTGCTGTGCTCCCGTTGATCTGCCCTAGAGTAGAGTCGCATCTATGCCTGATGAGTGCAAAATGTTGTCACTACAGTCTCGTCCCCAGGTTGAAGATGGTACAATTCAGCCAATTTCGGAGACAAGCGTGGTGTGTGAAGCTATAGCTCTGGGAACGGCTCAATTTTAACTTTCTCAATCCCGACTATGGCAGTACGATTTCGAGTGTGACTGGTTTTGCGTAATTCATCGCTGCCGTTAGGCCGATGAAACCTATCTATTAAAAATCTGAGGAGTGAACGAAATCATGGCGTATCTCAAGCGAGTTTCCCTGGCGCTGGGTCTGCTAGCCGCTGCTGGAGCGGCAAGCCCTGCCCTGGCCCAAAATCTAGATGAACTAGACCTGTCCCAAGCCCCCCTGGCGGAGGTCGAGGTTGCTCCCGCAGCAGCAGTCGAGTCCCCAGTTTCAAACCCCGTTTCATCGCAGGCTGTCGGCACCGAAGCGGCGATCGAAACCACAGAAATGTCCGCTGGCGCAGCAAACCTCCTGGCGCTGCCGGAGGCGGCTCCCGTGGCTAGCAGCGACATGTTTAACAACGCCGACATCAATTCTGCACTGCTTGCCGCAACTGTGGAGACCTCCCCTGAGGCCACCGACTCCCTCGAACTGGCCCAAAGCACCCGTTCAGCCTACGAAATTACGCCGGCTTACCTGGGCGTGGGTGGCAACATCGGCATCGGCAATCGCGGTCAAAGCGGCATATCGAGCTTCGGCTTCAATGTGATCAGCAAAATTTCCCTCGGGCCTCGCTTCTCCCTGCGGCCTGGGGTTACGATCACCAACGATCGCTCTAGCTTCACCGTTCCCCTTACCTACAACTTCAATACCCTTAGCTTCCAGGGGTTCCGCGCTCAGCCCTATGTGGGTGCCGGGGTTGATATTCCCACCAGCGGTAACGTCGGTTTGCTGATCGACGCTGGGGCTGACGTGCCCATCTCCCGCGACTTCACCCTCAATGGTGCTGCCAACTTCCGCGTTACCGACGGTTTCGCGCTGGGCATCTCCGTGGGCGTGGGCTACAACTTTCCCTTCATCTTTGAATAGAGCGTGAAGGAAATAGCTGTTTGCTGAGGCTCTGCCTCAGCGGGCGTTAAACGGTTTGTCCCGAGGGGATCGCTGGCAGCAGCGATCCCCTCGGTTTTTAGCCCCCCGGCCCAGCTCGATTTCGGTTCGCTGCCTGGGCACCCTGGAGGCACGAGTCGGGATGACGTCATGGCAGAACAGTCTGTAGCCTGGGGCGAGGTGCGCCGGACCTTCCAGCAAATTTGGGGCTACAGCGACTTTCGCCCTCCCCAGGATGCGATCGTCAGGGCATTGCTGGAGCATCGGGATGTTCTGGTGGTGTTACCCACGGGCGGGGGCAAATCGATTTGCTTTCAGCTGCCAGCGCTATTGCAGTCGGGCCTGACGCTGGTGGTCTCGCCCCTGGTAGCGCTCATGGAAAACCAGGTCCAGGAGCTGCGCGAAAAAGCTCTGCCCGCCGCCACTCTCCACAGCCAGCTGCCGCCGCCCCAGCGCCGTAAAACCCTCCAGGCCCTCGAACGGCAGGAGCTACGACTACTCTATGTATCGCCGGAAACCCTGCTCAGCTCGCCCGTGTGGGAACGGCTGTGCCAGCCCAACCTGCGCCTCAACGGGCTGATCCTGGATGAAGCCCACTGCCTGGTGCAGTGGGGGGAGACGTTTCGTCCGGCCTACCGACGCCTTGGCGCGGTACGACAGGCGCTCCTCGCCATTCGCCCGCCGGGCAGCACGCTCCCGATCGCCGCCTTCACCGCCACCGCCGATCCTGCGGCCCAAACCATTTTGCGGCAGGTCCTACAGCTTCAGTCTCCTCAAGTTGTGCGGCTCAATCCCCATCGGTCGAACCTCACGCTGCGGGTCAAGGCCGTAGTAAGCGAAGGGCAGCGTAAAAGCGCCTTGCAGCAATACCTCAGCCAGCACCCTGAGCAAGCCGGGTTGGTCTACGTGCGCACTCGCAAAGACAGCGAAGCGCTGGCCCAAAAGCTGGGCGATCGCTATCGCGTGGCCCCCTACCATGCTGGGTTGAGCAGCCGCGATCGCCGCCAGACCGAAGCCGACTGGATGGCCGACAAACTCCAGTTTGTCGTGGCGACATCGGCCTTTGGCATGGGCGTAAACAAATCCTCAACGCGCTGGGTTGTCCACTATCAGGCCCCCTGCACGATCACCGAATACGTGCAGGAGGTCGGGCGGGCCGGGCGCGACGGCAACGCTGCCGAGGCGCTCACCCTGGTCAGCGAGCCCACGGGCTGGCTGGAACCGGGCGATCGCCAGCGAACCAATTTTTTTGAGTCCCAGACTCAGATCTTACAGCAGAAGGCCCAGCGGCTGATCGGCCAAATTCCCCCCAGCGGAGACGTGCGCGACATTGCCCAGCAGTTTGAGCACGGAGCCATTTCCCTCTCGTGGCTGCACAGCGCCGGACAGCTCGAGTGGGTCAGCCCATTCCAGTATCAGCTGACGGCAAGTCCCCAGCCCCCTTCAGGGTTACAGGCATCAGCCAGCCAGCAGATGCATCAGTTTCTGCACAGCCGTCAGTGCCGCTGGCAGAGCCTGCTGGTGGCCTTTGGCTTTCGCACTGAGGCCCAGCGATTGGGGAATTGCGGGCACTGCGACAACTGCGATCGCTACTCACGGAAGGCATTAAAGCGGCCCACCGGGGCGATCGCGCGGTAGGCGATCGAACTATCCAGCGCGGTTTCCGTCTGATCCCCAGGGAGCAAAACCTCCGATCTCTCAGAGGACGTTTTAAAAGATCTGAGGGGTCAAAAATTATGCCAACCGCCTGACCATAATACGGATCATGGCCAGGTAGATGAGGGTCTCTGAGGTTTCGGGTAGCAGTTCATAATCTCGCACCAAACGTCGGCACCCCATCAGCCAACCGAGGGTACGCTCCACCACCCAGCGTTTCTTGAGCAGCACGAACCCTTTAGTTTGTTGAGGTCGCAGCACGACTTGGAGAATCCAACGACAGGTATCCATCACCCACATCATGAAAGCAGGGCCATCAAAGCCCCCATCCGCCCAAATAATGGTCAGTCTCGAGATGGCAGGCCCCATCGCTTTGACGCGCTTGAGGAGTTGCTTACCCCCCTCACGCTCCGGCACACTGGCGGCGGTGACCAGCACCCGCAGCACCAAGCCGAAGGTATCGACGCCCAGAAACCGTTTACGTCCTTTAATCTTTTTGCCCGCATCATAGCCAACGGCCTCATGCACCATGGCCGCGCTTTTCACGCTCTGACTATCGATGACGGCTTCTGACGGTTGAGGGTGTCGGTCTTGCTCAATCCGAGTCCACTCGCGCAAGTGGTCATGAATGATGATCCAGGTGCCGTCCTTGCGCCAGTTCCGGAAGTAGGTGTACACCGTCTGCCATGGCGGAAAGTCTCCCGGCAAGGCCCGCCAACGGCACCCTTCTACCAGGAGATACATCATGGCATTGAGCAGCTCCCACAGATCCACGCTGCGGGGTCGTCCGCCTGGTTTGGCCTCAGGCAGCAAGTCACTCAGCAGCTCGTATTGGGCACGGGTTAAATTGCTGGGGTAGTCTTTACTCATCGTCTCACTCCGGCATTGCTGACTTCTATCTGCAACTTACACGGAGTGAGCTTTTTTACCCACGGACCGACTTTTCAAACACCCTCTCAGCCTCACCATCCCTTTCTGTGGCCCAATTCTAAATCAGCAGACTTAATGCTTTAAGGATTCAATCAGCGATTTTTTTATAGGCCTCTTACCGTAGGTATCAAATTCTTAAGTTTTGCGTTTGATTATTTCAGTTAACTCCCGTAGCATGGCGAGGATACCCATACGGTCTTTATGAAAATTCTTCTAGTCTATCCACGTTTTCCGAAAAGCTTTTGGTCTTTTGATAAAACTCTGGAGCTGGTTGGTTTGAAGGCTCAGCTCCCCCCCCTAGGACTAGTGACCGTAGCGGCGATATTACCCCAAACCTGGCATTACAAACTGGTCGATCGCAACGTGCGGGAGGTCCGCGACGACGAGTGGCGCTGGGCCGACATTGTGATTGTGTCAGCCATGATTGTCCACCGCCCAGACTTTTTAGACGCCGTACAAACCGCCAAGCGCTACGGCAAACTGGTGGCGGTGGGCGGCCCCTACCCCACCTCCATGCCCCACGAATCCGAGGCCGCTGGAGCCGACTTTTTGGTGCTGGATGAAGGGGAAATTACCCTGCCCATGTTTGTCGAAGCGGTAGAGCGGGGCGACCAGCGCGGCACCTTTCGCTCCGGCGGCGAAAAGCCCGACGTCACCAGCACCCCCGTCCCCCGCTACGACCTGCTGGAGATGGACGCCTACGCCGAAATGTCGGTGCAGTTCTCCCGGGGCTGCCCCTTTCAGTGCGAGTTTTGCGACATCATTGTGCTCTACGGACGCAAGCCCCGCACCAAAGCGCCCGAGCAGCTGCTGGCCGAGCTTCAGTACCTCTACGACCTGGGCTGGCGGCGCAGCATCTTCATGGTGGACGACAACTTTATTGGCAACAAGCGCAACGTCAAGCTGCTGCTCAAGGCGATGAAGCCCTGGATGGAGGAGCACGGCTATCCCTTCTCCTTTGCCACCGAAGCCTCGGTCGATCTGGCTCAAGATCCAGAGCTGATGCAGATGATGGTCGACTGCAACTTTGGCACCGTTTTCTTAGGGATTGAAACCCCCGATGACGACAGCCTGAGTCTGACCAAAAAGTTTCAAAACATGCGCGACCCCCTCTCAGAGTCGGTAATTTCCATTGCTGAAGCGGGGCTGCGCGTAATGGCGGGACTCATTGTCGGCTTTGACGGCGAAAAAGCCGGAGCTGGCCAGCGGATTTATCAGTTTGTGGAGCAGACCGCCATTCCCACCGCCCTGGTGAGCATGCTGCAGGCCCTGCCCGACACCGCCCTGTGGCACCGCCTGGAAAAAGAAGGCCGCCTGCTGGGCAAGAGCGCCGACATCAACCAAACGACCCTGATGAATTTTGTGCCCACCCGGCCCATCGAAGCGATCACCGAAGAATACATCCAGGTCTTTTGGGATCTCTACGACCCCCTAACGGTTCTCAATCGCACCTTCCGCCACTTTCTCATGCTGGGCGAGGCCCAGAAGCGCAACTACAAAAACCACACCACCTCGGCGGGGACACCAGATATCAACTGGGTCACCGTTCGCGCCTTTCTCATCGTGGTGTGGCGACAGGGCGTTCTGCGCAAAACCCGCCTTCAATTTTGGATCAATTTGGCCATCATGCTGTGGCGCTATCCAGCCGTAACGGCCAACTACATCTCTGTATGTGCCCAGGCCGAGCACTTCATCGACTTCCGCCAAATCGTGCGGCAGAACATTAAGGAGCAGCTCGCGGCCTATTTAGACGCCAAGCGCCAGGCAGAACAGGCGGCGCTTGTCACCGAGTCTGTAGCCATGCCCGTCAGATAGATTTGACTGCCCCATAGCTCCAAAGAAAAAGCCTGAGGACAGACACCTCGGCCTTTTTCTTTGGTCTTGTTCAACCAACTCATCCGTCTAGCTCATTTAAAGAGCGAGCCCTCTGGAATCGGATCTAGACCAGAGGCCGATTTCGTCGTGGGGCTAGCGGCTGTAGCGGTGGCCACGGTAGGTCAGAGCCTCGGCAGAGCGCGGCTGAGTAGTGGTGCTCAACTGCTTGCCGGGGTAAGACACCCCTAAAAAGACAAAGGTGTCAAGGCTGGGGATGGCTTCCACCGTAGGAACAGAAGCCGCATAGGGCTGGCCAAGGCAGGAAAGTTGCATGGTTCAAACTCCTGAGACTGTCAACACAACAGAAGCCATGCACCAAAGGCATCGGTTGATTAGCTTCAGGTTCATAGTCTCGGCTGCGGTTAAGAGAGCGCTGATGGGTTCCTGAGGTATCCGTAAAGGCTTCCTGAGAAATCTGAGAAAACCCCTAGTGCTGTTGATTAGGAGACCATCGACTTGGCCAGCTAGGGGCAGTTCTCCCAGATGTAGCGCTAGATCTTCCTGAAATCCAATTTTTGGACGCTACATCTAAGAATGATCCGCTATGATGCCTCTGTGCTTAGGGAATCAGTACTTTCAAAGTCAAAAAGGCGTTGAGGCCCTAAGCTTCAACGCCTTCTGAGGAAGTCAGCTCATTACAAGAGGTGCAAGTCTTGCAATGAAGAGTGAACCGAAAGCACAAGGGTGCTCTAGCTCGTTTCCTACTCGCTCAATTCCTTGTGAACATGAATAACTTACACCACTCCCCAAAAATTGCAACAGCAAAGCTAGAGTTTTTAGCCAAAGCCAATGTTAATAATCCAAACGGATTCTCATACCGCACAGATGAATCGGTAGCTCCTGCACCTCCAATGGGTTTTCCTGCCAACCCTTCCTTAACCCCTCCTATCGCAAGTACGACAATGGCTATAGGGGTAATTATTGCCCTGACCTATTTTGTCAAAGCACTTGGAGAACTAATTCATCCTCCACGATAGGGCTTGCCCCTCTTACACAGTTAAGATCTGCTTTTTCCTTCTTGAGAGAGAGAAAACTATCACCAAGGTGGCTATTAGCAGGTCTTAACTAAAGCCTTTTTTACATAAGTTATACTCATGAGACAATCGTAGTCCTTGCATTCAGTTTTTGACCATCTATACTTGCCTAGATATAGCGTTAGATCTTAAGGAATCGATCTGAATGTCTCCTTATTTAGCGTTAGCACATTAATTGTTCTAGCAAAAGGCTGATCCCATGGTTCAAGAACTTCCCCGTACCCGGCAGCAGGGGCCATTCCCTGAGGCAGCTCCAGCGGCGTTTCCCGTGTTTTACCGCACCTACAGCCGCCGGGGCGAGGTGGTAGAGGGGCAGCGCGAAACCTGGGATCAGGTGTGCGATCGCACCCTGGCCGGCCTGGTCGAACTGGGCGATCTCACCCCCGAGGAAACCGCCCTGCTCAACCGCATGCAGCGCCAGGTCAAAGCCCTCCCCTCCGGCCGCTGGCTGTGGGTGGGCGGCACCGCCTGGAGCAAGCAGCCCGAAAACTTTTCTGGGGCCTACAACTGCACCAGCACCAACGTCGTTGACTGGCGCGCCTTCGGCCTGATGATGGATCTGGCCATGATGGGCTGCGGCACAGGGGCAATTCTCGAACCCAAGTACATCAGCCAAATCCCGGCCATTCGCAACCGCCTAATAGTCACTATGGCGGGCGGCATTGGCGAAACTCCTATTGGCGATCGGCACGAAACCACCGAAGTCACCACCGAGGGCAACCAGGTCACCATTCGCGTCGGCGACAGCCGCCAGGGCTGGGTAAAATCCTACGAAACCCTGCTGGAGCTGTCCACCGACGATCGCTTCACCGACGATATCCAGGTCACCATTGACCTGCGCGACGTGCGCCCCGCTGGCGAAAAGCTGAAGGGCTTTGGCGGCGTGGCCAACCCCGTACGCCTGTCGCTGCTCTACGATCGCTGCGCCACCATTCTCAACAAAGCCCTGGGCCGCCAGCTCAACTCGGTCGAGTGCTGCCTACTGATCGACGAAGCCGCCGCCTGCGTGGTGGCGGGCAATATCCGTCGCAGCGCGGGCATGCGTCAGTTCGACAGCAATGACGACCTAGCCGCCAGCGCCAAAGACAACCTCTGGCAGCAGGACAGCGAAGGCAACTGGCGCATTGACCCCGAGCGCGACGTGCTGCGCATGGCCAACCACACCCGCGTCTTCCACACCAAGCCCAGCCTGCAAGACTGCATTGACTCGGTGCGTAAGCAGTTTTACTCGGGCGAAGGCGCGATCCAGTGGGCCGGGGAAGCGAAACGGCGGGCGGGCGGCGACGATCGCTACGGCCTCAATCCCTGCGGCGAAATTCTGGGCTCAAACTTTCACTGCAACCTGGCGGAAGTGCACCTGAACCAGCTAGATCCCGAAAACCTTCAGGATCAAGAAGACGCCTTTACCGCCGCCGCCCTATCCGTCGCGGTGCTTCTAAATCACCAGTTCCAGGAACCCCGCTACCAAAAGTCGCGCCTGGAAGATCCCATCGTCGGCGTATCGTTTACCGGGCTGTTCGACTTTTTCGTCATGGCCTTTGGCGTCGAGTGGCTGCGCTGGTGGGAGGCCGGCCGCCCCGACACTATGCAGGGGGTGGAATTTAAAGAAAGAGAGCGGGAGTATCTGACCCGCTGGAAGGGTATTGTGCATGCCGTGGTGGGCGAGTACTGCGATCGCCACGGCCTGGCGGTTCCCAACCGCTGCACCACCGTGCAGCCCGCTGGCACCAAATCCCTGCTCACGGGCGCTAGTCCCGGCTGGCATCCCCCCAAGGCCCAGCGCTTTATTCGCCGCATCACCTTCCGCAAAAATGACCCGGTAGCGATGGCCTGCATCGACTACGGCTACACCATCGTCCCATCCCAGTCTGACAAAGACGACAACGGCAACCTACTCAACGATCCCTTTGACCCGCGCTGCACCGAGTGGCTGGTCGAAATTCCCGTCGAGGTGCCCTGGGCCAACCTGCCGGGGGCCGACGAAATCGCGATTGAGAAATTCTCGGCGGCGGCTCAGTTCGACTTCTACATGCAGGTGCAAAAGCACTACACCACCCACAACACCTCCGCCACTATCGAGTTCCGCGAACCGGAGCTGGAATCGCTGGCCGAGCGCATTTACCAGACCATCCAAAACGATGAGGGCTACATTTCTGCCGCCCTGCTGGCCAGGTTTGACGATTTGCAAACCTTTCCCCGATTGCCCTTTGAACCCATCGACAAAGCCACCTTTGAGGCTCAAAAACAACAGGTAGAAGCCCGGCGCGGCACCGACAACTTCCACGCTGCTCTGTCGCGCTACGACGCAGGCGAACTCATTGAGGCTGGGCCTGCTGGCTGCGATTCTGACAAGTGCATGATGCCGGAGAAAAAGCCCGACTAGATTTGACTGACCAGGTTAGAGAGAGGACAAGGGATTCCTGGTCTGGCCATCACTCCACATCAGGAATCCTTTTTTATTTCGGGTTTGATACTAAACTCTGAACCGCCTACCCCATTGATTGAGACAAACCGCTATTTGCCCCTGGGGATATCCGGTTTGATTCGGGCTTGTTGCGTCTCGCTTGGCGCCCTAGCTCCCCTGCTCCCTCGCGATTGGCCATAGTCGTCGCCACACTTGTATCGCAGTCCACTAGCCTGCTTACTATCAGCTTAAATCGCTGATATCGTCCAGGCCGTTGAGCAGATCCTCAGAGGCGTTATTGGGTTCTGGGGCGTTGAGCAGAGCCTCTAAATCGAGGCTTTCGGGATCGAAGTCGGGGTCTAGCCCCAATTCATCGGCCTGTGCACTGCCCAGATCATCTTCTAAAAGGGCGTCAAAACCCATATCAGTGGTGGGGTATGGCCCTGGCTCCGAGGAAAGATCCGGCTCGAAGCCCAGGTCAGCTTCCAGGTCGGTAGCCTCAAAACTGCCAGAGTCAAAGTTAGGATCTAGAGCAAACTCATCGACCTGAGCATCATCTAGGCCTAGGTCTAGATCGGCTTCCATGCCGCTAGCGCCGGGGGGTGTATTGTCGACATTGGGGTCTAGAGAGAACTCCTCAGCCTGCGCGTTCTCCAGATCGCTGGCTGCGAAGGCATCAAAATCCATACCGACAGCTGATGATGGCGTGGTGGGTTCGGCGGAGAGAGCTTCCTCACCCTTTAGGCCGGTTTCTACGCTGGCGTCCAGGGTAGCTGCGCTGGCGGCGGCAATGGCCGTATCTAAGTCAAACTCAGATGCGGCGGGGGCAGGGGCGTCAGATGGTGAGGTCTGGAGCAGCTGAAGCCGAGCCTCAAAGCTTTGCTCTAGCTCCTGGGTGCGCTGGGTCAGCTCATCCTGGTAATGCTCAATTTTTTCGGCTAGCTTCTGCTCATACTCTTCCCGCAGGCTGGCCTCTAGCTCGCGCCGCAGGTTGAGCTCCAATTCTTCTGGGGAGGGGTCAGCGACGGTGGAGTCAGGGGCGGGGGTGCCCTGGGCCATGGTCAGGCGGGTCTGGTAGTCTTGCTCCACCTGAGCCAGACGCTGATTCATGTCGTCTTGATACTCGGCCAAACGCTCGGCTAGACGTTGGTCATACTCACTCTGGAGGCGGGCCTCTACCTCAGCCAGGGCTGACGACTCTACACTCCCGATCGCGGATGCCCCTACCCCTGCGGCAGAGAGGGGCAGAGGGCTGGGGTCTTGGGCTAGGCTAGCCGAGGCTTCATTCTGATAGGGGGCCAACGCCTCAGCCAGGCGTTGATCGTAGTCTTGCTGGGCCTGCGATCGCGCCTCAACCAGCTTTTCTTGCAGGTGCTGCTCGTAAGCCTGCTGAATTTTGGCGGCAGCTTCCTTCAGGCGCGCCTCGTACTGCTTGCGAATGCGCTGCTCGGCGGTGCTGTCGGCATCGATGGCCGCCCCTGTGCCCCCCATACTTTGGCGAGCACGATATTCAGCTTCGATCTGGCGGCGGTGCTCATCGTATTGAGCCTGGTAGCGCTCCATATTTTCAGCCAGCTGCATTTCGTAGTCTTTTTGGAGCTGGAGGGTGGCGTCGCGCAGCCGCTGCTCATGCTCCTGCGCCAGATCCTCCTGGCGCTTTTGACTCTGGTGCAGAGCCTCGCTCAACTCATTTACCTGGCCCTGGCGCAGGTAGTACCCCACAATAATTGCCAGCAGCAGGCCAATTAAAACAGCAATAATAAGACCTTGCGTGAGTTGAGGCATCGTATTTTCCCCTGTAAAAATTAAAGCCGAGCCGCAGAGCATCTACGCTCGGGAGGCCAAAAATTGCCGCCCCCGTCTTAGCAGCTACTTACTAAATATTGACGATCAATGATATACGCTGAGTCTAGTTTGGGATCTGAAACTTTATCCCACGGCAGGCTCAAGGTTCCCAGTTTGGGAGGAACTTTCTCCTCGCTGCAGCCGCAAGTTTCGATAACAGATTATGACTATGGTCGGCGTTAGGCCTGCGGACGCTGGGACTCATCCCCTACAATGGGGCTAACGATCCCTGGAGCAGGTGGCAGACAATACGTCACACCAATAATTTCAGCGCCAATGGTTTCCCAAGGGTTCCATAGGTGTGGTTTGAGGATCGGCCTGGATATCTGCTCTATCTCCTTGCCCCATTACCCAATTGCGTATGACCCATTCTCCCCATCGTCAGCCTGCAACCCATCCAGTGATCCCCTTAGAAAGCGCCTCCCCTGGCCCTGAGCCCAATCAGACCGAGGATGACGCCCTCCAGCTGGCCTACGCGATCGCCGCCGCCGCCGATGAGCGTAAAGCGGGCAACATCACGATTTTGCAGGTGGGAGATGTGTCGTATCTGGCCGATTATTTTGTGGTGGCAACTGGCTTCTCAGCGGTTCAGGTGCGCGCTATTACCCGCTCCATCGAAGCCACCCTTGAAACCAACTACAACCGCCGCCCCCTGAGGGTAGAAGGCCAGGGCGAAGGCAGCTGGATTGTGATGGATTACGGCGAAGTCATTGCCCACATCTTCATGCCCGAGGCCAGAGACTACTACGACCTCGAGGCCTTTTGGGGCCACGCCAACCAAATCGTCTATCAGCCCTCTGGTCAGCACTTCAGTCCGTCTCAGTTTTAAGCAACGGGGTCAGTTTTAAGCAGCAGGGCTATAGCAAAAACCTGGAGTTCTTTTACGTGTTCCCATGGCGAGCAATTCTGAAGGCAAATGGCCCACAGCCGGGGATTCGCAAGCGGCTGACAGTGCTGGCTTTGCCAACGGTAGGGTTGAGGACAGTACTGGCAGCCATAGAGAACAACGAATTGCCTTGCAGAGATTCCTATTGGCAGGCAATTCGTTTAGTCTAGAGCTAGATTCGCATAGTGTCGGTGGCAATGCCTCAACGATGTCCGGTACCGGCTGAGCAACAGCCCATCAACGAATACCAGGATGTGCGAGATTCTTGGTTCTACGGCTGGGGTAGCCGCAATTTGAAGGGATACCTCAAGCCTTTGGTAGTACTCTGGGTAGTTGGCTGGGCCGTGGCCGGTCCCATGGCCGCAGCCAGCTTTACCCCAGCAAAGCACCCCATGCCCTTCAGCCTCAGCGCCGCCATGGGAGCCCTGGTGCTACCCACCCTGGCTCTGCTCCAGCTCTATGTCGGCTGGGCCCATGTGGGCGGAAGGCTCCGGCAAACCACGGTACCCTACGAAGAGTCGGGCTGGTACGACGGTCAGCTTTGGATTAAGCCAGAGGAGGTTTCAAACCGCGATCGCCTCATTGTTGACTATCAAGTGCAGCCCGTGCTCCAGCGCATTCGCCGTACCCTAGGGGTAATGGCTCTTTTGCTGGCCCTGGGGCTGGCTGTCTGGCCCCTTGTATAGCGGAGTTTGTCCCTTTGCACACCCGCTGCTCCACCGTTGTTCACCGCAGAGCCCCTATTATGACCAGCAGTCGGGTTAATCGACACCAAACCAAAGAGCTAGAGATACAGCTGCTGCGCGAGGGCATCGTAGAGTCCAACCACGTGGCCCACGTAGCGGTGTGCGACAATCGGGGCCGCACCCTGTCGGTGGCCGGAAACGGTGAACTGGGCACCTTCATTCGCTCAGCCCTCAAACCCTTTCAAGCTCTGGCGGTGACGGCGGCGGGTGCCCTTGAGCGCTACAACCTCGACGATCGCGATCTGGCCATCATGTGCGGCTCCCACCAGGGCACCATCGAGCAGGTGCGCCAGGTTTTTCACATTCTCTGGCAGGCTGACCTCGACACCACCGCCCTGCGCTGCCCCACCCCGGCGGGCAAAAAAAGCCCCCTGGAGCACAACTGTTCAGGCAAGCACGCCGGTATGCTGGCCGTTTCTCAGCAGCGCAACTGGCCGCTGGAGAGCTACCTCGATCGCAACCACCCCGTACAAAAGCTGATCGTGGCCCGCATTTCAGAACTGCTGGGCATGCCCTCCGACGAGTTTATCTGCGCCCACGACGACTGCGGTGCCCCTACCTACTTCATGCAGCTGAGCCAGATGGCAACGCTGTACGCCATGCTGTCCTCGGGCAGCAACCTGGATATGGAGCGCATTGTGCGAGCCATGACCAGCCACCCCGACATGGTGGGCGGCCCCGACGCCTTCGACACCGTCCTGATGAACTTAACCAACGGGGCCTTGGTCAGCAAATCGGGAGCCGAGGGCATTCAGTGTATTGGCCGGGTGGGGGAAGGTCTTGGCCTAGCCATTAAAGTAATTGACGGGGCTAAGCGAGCCAAATACGCCTGCGCCATCTTTACCCTGCGGCAGCTGGGTTGGCTATCGCCCACGGTGGCCGACACCCTGGCTGAAACCTACATGGAAATCGGCAACTATAAGCGCCTTGACGTCGTAGGCGATTTGCCCATGATGTACTGAAAGCCTCTCCCATAAAAGGATCGAGGGCGATCAACGAAGAAAAGTCTGCCCTTAGAGGAAATTAGATTGTTATCTGGGAACATTTATCGCTATACTGTATAAGCCGACGCGGGGTAGAGCAGTCTGGTAGCTCGTCGGGCTCATAACCCGAAGGTCCATGGTTCAAATCCATGCCCCGCCACCACACACAAATGGGGTTCCTAGAACAATCTGGGAACCCCATTTTGTTTTGTTCTGGCTTGGCCAACTTCCCGCCATGGGCGATAGTGCACCTAGCCATCCGCGATAATTGTTGAACCTACCGAGGCCAACATCCATGGCTCAGCCCAAGATTATTGTTTTAGATGATGACCCCACCGGATCTCAAACGGTGCACAGCTGTCTGCTGCTCATGCAGTGGGATGTGGACACCCTGCGCCAGGGGCTGCAAGACAGGTCGCCAATTTTCTTTGTGCTGACCAATACCCGTGCCCTTTCCCCTTGCGATGCTGAAGCAGTGACCCGCGAGGTTTGCCAAAATTTAAAGCAGGCGATCGCCCTCGAAGGCACCCAGGATTTCCTCGTGGTCAGCCGCTCCGACTCTACCTTGCGGGGCCACTACCCGGTCGAAACCGACGCGATCGCAGACGAACTCGGCCCCTTCGATGCCCACTTTTTGGTGCCGGCCTTTTTTGAAGGGGGGCGCATCACCCGCAACAGCATTCACTACCTGATGGTAGATGGCACCCCCACTCCCGTCCACCAAACCGAGTTTGCCAAAGATTCTGTCTTTGGCTACAGCACCAGCTACCTGCCCGACTACGTAGCCGAAAAAACCGCCGGGCGCATCCAGGCTAAGGCCGTTGAGCGCTTTACCCTGACCGATATGCGGGCTGGATCCCTAAAGCGGTTGATGGCTCTGCAGAATAACATCTGCGGTGTTGTCGATGGCGAAACCCAGGCCGACCTCGACCAGTTTGCCCAGGACGTATTAGCCGCAGCCGCCCGGGGCAAGCGCTTTTTGTTTCGCAGCGCCGCCAGCATTCTCACCGCCCTGGCCGATCTTCCTGCCCAGCCCATCGATTCTGACCACATGGGCACCTACGTGCGTGACGGACGGCCTGGCGCTATCATCGTCGGTTCTCACGTCAAAAAAACAACTCAACAGCTAGGCAAATTGCTGAAAGAGCCAGGGGTAATCGGCATTGAAGTAAACGTGACCCAGCTGCGGGATGGTGGCCAAACGGCTTCCAGCGAGCTGCTCACCGACATTCTAGCCCAGGTAGAAACGGCCCACAGCAGCGGCCAGGTGCCTGCGGTCTACACCAGCCGCGACGAACTCACCTTCGACACCGTGCAGGCCCGTCTCGATTTTGGCGTCGAGGTTTCCGCTTTGCTGATGGCTGTGATAAAAGGTTTGCCCGATGACATTGGTTTTCTCATCAGCAAAGGGGGCATTACCTCCAACGACACCCTTAGCACTGGTCTGGCCCTACGGACGGCCCGCCTGCTGGGTCAAATTTTGCCTGGGGTCTCTGTGGTGCGCACCCCCGCCGACCATGCCCAGTTTCCTGACCTGCCCGTGGTGCTGTTTCCTGGCAATGTAGGAGATGAAGCGGCCCTGGCTGTAGCCTACCGCCGCTTGACAGGGCTTTAGAAGGGCAGCCATTGCATCCTTAGGCTACCGATTCGCCTCCTGGCGCTCCTCCCGCAAATCCTCAATTAGCTCTGCCAGCTGATCGCTGTCGGTATGGTAGACCTCATTGCAAAAATGGCAGATTGCTTCGGCACCCTCGTCTTTTTCGATCATGTCTTGGAGTTCATCTTCGCCCAGCATCTTGAGCGCCCGCAGCATGCGATCGAAAGAACAGGGACATTGGAACTGCACCATTTGGGTTTCAGGCAAAATCTCCAGGCCCAAATCGCCCACCAAGTCGTCAAAAATTTGGGGCAGGGTTTTGCTGGCCCGCAGCAGCGGGGTAAAGCCAGTTAGGCCCGCTAGGCGACTTTCAATGAGAGATACCATCTCCTCATCTTCAGCGGCACGGGGCAAAATTTGCAGCAGCAGCCCCCCAGCGGCCTCCACTCCGTTGGCGCCAACAAACACTCCCAGCACCAGGGCAGAGGGGGTTTGCTCAGAGTTCACCAAGTAGTGGGTGAGGTCGTCACCGATTTCTCCCGAAACCAGCTCTACGGTGCTGGAGTAGGGATAGCCATAACCCATGTCGCGTACGACATATACATAGCCATTGCGGCCCACAGCACCGCCCACGTCGAGCTTACCCTGGGCATTAGGCGGCAGCTCAATGGCCGGGTTGTCGACATAGCCTCGGGCCGTACCATCCATTCCAGCATCGACTAGGATGCCGCCCAGGGGACCATCGCCCCGTACCCGAATGTTGACCCTTCCCTGGGGTTGTTTCATGCTTGAGGCCAACAGCAACCCCGCCGAGAGTGTACGACCCAGCGCCGCCGTAGCCACGTAGGACAGTCCGTGGCGCTGCCGGGCCACCTCGGTCATTTTTGTGGTGATGACGCCGACCACCCGAATGCCGCCATCAGCGGCGGTAGCCCGAATCAGTTGATCTACCATGCGCTGCCCCAGTCTTTACTTAATATTGCTTAGTAATTATTGTAGAAGGTTTGGGGATGCGGGGTTGGGAGGGTTTGCCGACCCTGGGGCCATGGCTCAGTCGATCCTCTGGAGCTCCTTCCCATTGGTTTTCTTTTGGCATACTGGGAGATGTTGTTTGCGGCCCCACCACCCTATGCTAGGCACATTTCAGCACAGCCACCTCCGCATTGAAGTCGAGGCCACCCAGGGGCAAATTCAGGCCAGTTTGGTGCAGCCCGGTAAATTTAGCCACTGGCTCTGGCCCCAGCGCTTCAGCCACGGGTTACCCAGTGAACTGCACAGCGGGCTCAGCTTTAATAGCTATATCGGCCCAATTGAAATTCACCACGAGGTTAAGCAAGTTAACGACTACAGCCTTTCTATGGTGCTGTCGAGTGGTATTGACGGTTTCCACGAATGGTATTGGGGTGACCAGTGGGTACAGTCGCGGTTGGAGGGGGTCTCAGCGCTGCCCCTAAATTTGGGCCAAAACCTGGCCATGACCCGGCTACGGCAGTTTTTGCAGCAGCCGAGATCTTAAAGCTTTAGAAAAAGGTTTAGACGCTCAGGACAGGGGCACATGGCCCAGCATCTGCACCAGTTCGTCTAGGAACTGGCCCTGGGCTTTAATAATGCGCTTCTTGGCCTCTTCTAAATTAAACCAAGCCGCTTGGTCTACCTCAGGAAACTCTTTCAGCACTCCAGAATTGGGCGGCCACTCCAGCACAAACGTATTGCTGCGCAAATTGGCGGGATCAAAGTTGCCTTCAAAGGCCCAGGCAAACACCAGTTTGCCCCCGGCCTGGCGTACCGGCCTTAGGGGGCGAAAGTCGCCGGTAGGGAACTGCCCAGTCTCTTCAAAAAACTCGCGCTTCGCGGCCTCAAAGGTATCTTCACCGGGATCAATTTCGCCCTTGGGAATTGTCCAGGCCTGCCAGCAGCGGTTTGCCCAGTAGGGACCGCCCGAATGTACTAGCAGCAATTCTAGACGGCTACTCTGGGTGCGGTACATCAGTAGACCGGCGCTTTTTTTAGCCATAGAAGCGATTCCCTTTTGGGGAGGTTCCGCCAAAGCATTACACCCTGGCCCATCTAGCTCAACCTAGGCGTATTGTCTTCGCAGCGTGATCAGTTACAGCATTAAACCAGGAACTCCACAGGCCTTCAGATTGTAACTGGCAGGCCAAAAATTGTCCGATCGCATTTTCCTTAAGGATTCCCTACCTGGCTCTTGGCGAACCGGAGTTCGATCCAAAACAGAACCTATATCCTGGCCAAAAAGACCTTGCAGATCTCCCAAGGGTCTAGATTTTGCCCTAGCATACCTGTAGAACCGCTCACGCTAAAGACACAGCTTTGGGTAGTTCATCTCTAGAAAACCCACGGCGTTTGTCGAGGCTAACTATGCGCTATCAGTACAATCTTGGCCCCCACCAAAAGATATATCTTGATAACCCCGCCCCTAACACTGTCATTACCCTTGCTAGCAGTGGTCCCGGGCAGCAACAGCAGTCGGGCACCCAGATTCTCACGGGTGTATGGACTGAAGTGCCCCGGGCAGTACAGGTGGGCGACGGCGTGCTGATTCGCTGCGTCACGGCTCAAGGGGCGTTTATTTGGCAGGTGCAGGGCACCCAGATTCTGTCTGATAACGCCGCCCAGTGGCCAGATGAACGGGCCGTTCCCCTCCAGCCCACTGAGGTTGGCTCTGCCATGGGGACCATGGCCCCCATGGCTCCTATGGGCCCGATGAAAATGGGCAATATGGAGATGTCAGCCAGCCCCATGACTATGCGGATGGGCGAGATGACCCTTAGTATGGACAACACCAATGTCTCTAATGCCAAAAAATTCTGCCCCCAGTGCGGCACCGCCGTAGACCCCAGCGATCGCTTTTGTGGAAGCTGTGGTCATCAACTTCGGTAAGCATTCAAATCTCAAAATTCAAAAAACCGGGAGAGGACATCCCCCGGCTAACGTTAGCGTCTCAAGCTTCAAATTTCCTTTCCCAAACCGCCGCAGTAGGATCGGTGGATCAGCCCCAAGGAATGAGGCTAGGCCACCGTGTTTGGCTGATCAGTGCGTGGAAGCTGTGGTCATCAACTTCGGTAAGCATTCAAATCTCAAAATTCAAAAAACCGGGAGAGGACATCCCCCGGCTAACGTTAGCGTCTCAAGCTTCAAATTTCCTTTCCCAAACCGCCGCAGTAGGATCGGTGGATCAGCCCCAAGGAATGAGGCTAGGCCACCGTGTTTGGCTGATCAGTGCGGGCGGTCTTTTCGCTAGCATCGGCAAAGAAAGTGGCATAAACCCAGCCAGCCAGCAGAGCGCCCAGAATGGGAGCCACCCAAAACAGCCACAGTTGACCAATCAGCGGAAGGCCCACAAACAGGGCCGGGCCAGTGCTGCGAGCCGGGTTGACAGAGGTATTAGTGACCGGAATGCTGATCAGGTGAATCAGCGTCAGGGATAGACCAATCGCCACCGGAGCCAGGCCAACGGGAGCACGAAAGTCGGTAGAGCCCAGGATAATCATCAGAAAAAAGAAAGTCATTACGATTTCGCAAACGAAGCAGGCCAGCAGGCTAAAGCCACCCGGAGAATGAGCGCCAAAGCCATTGGTAGCGAGGGGGTTGCCGACAGAGGGGTCGATGGCAAACCCAGGTTGCCCCGAGGCAATTAGGTAGACAATACCTGCCCCCACAATACCGCCCAGCACCTGGGCCGCGATGTAGGGCAGCAGTTCCCCACTGGGAAACCGACCGGCGGCCCACAGGCCAAAAGACACCGCTGGGTTGAGGTGACAGCCTGAGATATGGCCAATAGCGTAGGCCATTGTCAGCACGGTCAGACCAAAGGCTAAAGCGACGCCCAAAAAACCAATGCCCAAGTTGAAGGCACCGCTGCCATCGAGAAATTTACCTGCCAGAACGGCGCTGCCGCAGCCGCCCAGCACCAGCCACAACGTGCCGAAAAACTCGGCCAAACAGCGTTTTGTAATAGGCATTGCTAACCACTCCTACCTTGTCGAGTTTATAAAGCCAATTAGTATTAATCGATACAGAATCAGATCGACAACCTATATATGAGGGCAATACTACTGCAAGACTATAAAAGTTTTATAAGGCTAGGGCACCTAAACCTGCTGCTACGCTGGTCACTGAGGCCTGGTAACCTAGGGAAGACACAGTCGACTCAGTCTTACACCTCTGTCTGGAGTTATTAGGAAGCCGCGCTCACCATGGGAATGCAAGTCTGGCCGGGTCGTCCCCATCCCCTCGGCGCCACCTGGGATGGCACGGGCACCAACTTCGCCTTGTTTTCGGAGAATGCAACGGCTGTTGAACTCTGCCTATTTGATGCTGGCGATCGGGAAACTCGTATCTCCCTGACCGAGGTCGACAACTACGTTTGGCACGGCTATTTAACCGAGGTAGGGCCGGGCCAGCGCTACGGCTTTCGGGTCTCTGGTCCCCACAACCCCAAAGCCGGGCACCGCTTTAATCCCCACAAGCTGCTCATCGATCCCTACGCCCGCGCTCTAGATGGCGATGTGCAGTTTGATCCGGCCATTTTCAGCTACGACATAGAGGCCACCGATGATCTAGAAAATCTAGATCTATCCTTCTCTAAGGTGGATAGTTCCGCCTTTATGCCCAAGGCGGTGGTGGTCGATTCTAACTTCGACTGGGAGGGCGATCGCCCCCTGGACATCCCCTGGCATCGCACCGTCATCTATGAAACCCACGTTAAGGGGCTAACCCAGCTCCATCCCGAGGTGCCTGAGGCTCTGCGCGGTACCTATGCCGGTCTGGCCCACGAGGCCGTAATTAACCACCTGACCCAGTTGGGCATTACCGCTGTGGAACTGTTGCCTGTGCATCACTTCCATGCATATCCAGGGCATTTAGCCAACACGGGGCTGCGCAACTACTGGGGCTACGACTCGCTGAACTACTTCGCTCCCTACGGGGGATACAGCAGCACGGGGCAGGCCGGTGGTCAGGTGAACGAATTTAAGCAAATGGTCAAGGCCCTGCACCGGGAAGGCATTGAGGTGATTTTAGATGTGGTTTACAACCACACTGGAGAGGGCAGCCACCTTGGGCCGACGCTGAGCCTGCGGGGCATCGACAATGCCGCCTACTACCGCTTGGTCGAGGATGCTCCCCGATACTACATGGACTTCACCGGCTGCGGCAACTCGCTCAATGTGCGCCATCCCCAAGTGCTGAAGCTAATTATGGATAGCCTGCGCTACTGGGTGCAGGAAATGCATGTGGATGGCTTTCGCTTTGACTTGGCTTCGGCCCTGGCGCGCGAGCTCTACGAGGTCGACAGCCTGGCCGCCTTTTTCGACATCATTCACCAAGATCCGGTTCTATCCACCATTAAGCTCATTGCTGAGCCCTGGGATCTGGGTGAAGGGGGTTATCAGGTGGGAAACTTTCCCCTGTTGTGGTCCGAGTGGAACGGCAAATACCGCGATTCTATGCGCGACTTCTGGCGCGACCACGACTGCCGCCTAGGGGAGTTTGCCTTTCGCATTACCGGCAGCTCTGACCTGTACCAGGCCAACGGCAAACGGCCCCACGCCAGCATTAACTTCATCACCTGCCACGACGGCTTTACCCTGAGGGATTTGGTCAGCTACAACGAAAAGCACAACCTGGCCAACCACGAGAATAACCGCGACGGGGAGAGCTACAACCGCTCCTGGAACTGTGGGGCCGAGGGCGACACCGACGACCCAGAGATTTTGGCCCTGCGTCACCGACAGCAGCGCAACCTGCTGGCCACGCTATTTTTGTCCCAGGGGGTGCCCATGATTCTGGGTGGCGATGAGATTAGCCGCACCCAGCAGGGCAACAACAATACCTACTGCCAGGATAGCAAGCTGTCGTGGTTTGACTGGAAGCTAGACTCGGCGGAGCTGGATCAGTTGTCCTTCGTTCGCCAGCTGATCCAGCTCCGCCAAGACCACCCTGCCTTCGCCCGCCGTCACTGGTTTCAGGGGCGGGCCATCCATGGGTCTGGGGTGCACGATATTGGCTGGTATAACCCCGACGGCAGCGAGATTGGCCCCGATCAGTGGCATGATGGCTCGGCTAAAGCGATCGCAGTCTACCTCAACGGCGAAGAACTGATGGCCGTTCAAGCCGCTGGGGAGCGGCTGGTAGGCGACAGCTTTTTGCTGTTTTTCAACGCCCAGGCCGATCCCCAGGAGTTTCAGATTCCTACGGAGATTGAAAAAGAGCGCTGGTCGACGGTGCTAAACACCAGCGAGCCGAATGGCTTTAGCAAAGACAGCCAAACCTATAAGCCGGGTAGCGCGATCGCCGTCGCCGATTTTTCGCTGGTAGTGCTGCGCAGCCCTCGTGCCAAGGGGATCGGGACTTGACCGATGCTCACCTATGAACGCATTTACGCCGTAGTGCGCCAAATTCCGAGGGGCAAGGTTGCCACCTACGGCCAGGTGGCAGAATTAGCCGGGCTGATAGGGAAGCCCCGCCTGGTCGGATATGCCCTCTACCGCGTTGATATGACTATGGCTGACGTGCCCTGGCAGCGCGTGATCAACGCCAAAGGTGAAGTCTCTGAATCCCCCCGGCGCAACGGCACCGACTATATTCAGCGCGTCCTGCTCGAAGACGAGGGGATTGAGTTTGACCACCGGGGCCGCATTGACCTGGGCCAATACAGATGGCGCCCGCCCGACAGTATCGTCGAGCGGGCGCTGGAAGCATTCAGTGAGGCATTAGACTAGGCCACCGCCTAGTCGACGGCAACCGCCACTTCCTCTTCCTCCACGTAGGCCTCTTCAGGTTCATCCAGAACTTCGCCAGCCTGCTCGGCGGCTTGACGACGCATGGCTTCCCGATACTTGGCCGCCATTTCTTCGGCTTTATCGTAAACCAGGTCAGGGTTTTTCACCATATCGCCAGGTTCGGGCTCAAGCTGCTTGGTGGAAAGCGAAATCCGGCCCCGTTCGGCATCTAGATCGATGATCATGACCTTGATCTCGTCGTTGACATTGAGCACGCTGTGAGGCGTGTCGATGTGGTCGTGGGAGATCTCAGAGATGTGCAGCAGACCGCTGACACCGCCAATATCGATAAAGGCACCGTAGGGCTTGAGGCCACGCACCGCTCCCAGCACAACCTCGCCCACCTGGAGTCCATTCATCTTGCGCTCAACCAGGGCACGGCGATGACTGAGTACGAGACGATTGCGCTCTTCATCAACCTCTAGAAACTTGAGGGGCAGATCTTCACCCACCAGGTCTTCCTTAGGCTTGCGGGTGCTGATATGGGAACCGGGAATGAAGCCCCGCAGCCCCTCGATGCGCACCAGCGCACCACCTCGGTTGGTAGCAAACACCCCGGACCGCACCGTGGCATCCTCCTGCTGAAGCTGACGGACCCGCTCCCAGGCGCGCATGTACTCAATCCGGCGAATGGAAAGGGTCAGCTGACCATCCTCGTTTTCGTCGGTAAGAATAAAGAACTCGCGGGTTTCGTTAGAGCGCAGCACCTCTTCGGGATGGTCAACCCGATTGATTGACATCTCCTGAATGGGCAGATAGGCGGCGGTTTTAGCACCAATATCAATCAGGGCACCCCTGGGCTCAAGACTAAACACGGTGCCAGAGACGGTATCGCCTGGGTTGAAGTGATAGTCGTACTGGTCTAGTAGCGCGGCAAAGTCTTCGTGTGTAAACCCGATGTCAGCGTCCTTTACGTCCTGATTGAGCATGCTAGTGTTGTCCTATTATTTCTCCGTAGTACTGCGGTTTCCGTGTAGACGTACAAAACAATCAACTCAGATATGTGACAGCCCGACCTCCACGCAGCAGCGTGCCGGCGTAGACAGCCCGATAAACCCACAGGATTAAAATTATAGCGGAAGAGGAGGTGTTGTTGATAGCTCACCGTCAGGATTGGTTAAGTCCACGGCGAACTCCCTGTGGTTGTTGCCTTACAGGGATGGGGCAGAAATCACATAGGCTGATGACTGGCTATTTTCGGGTTCACCGGGGGGGCGATCGCATCGCTTGTCCCTCAGCTGGCTGAGGGTTTCGGCAAAATCGCGAATTCCCTGGAACTGCCGATAGACCGACGCAAACCGCACAAAAGCGACCTCGTTCATTGCCTGGAGCTTAGCCAACACCATTTCGCCAATTTCAGCACTGGTCACCTCTCGGGTAGCGCGCTGCTGAAGTTCAGCCTCAATGTCGTCAACAATCGCCTCCATGGCTAGCGACGACACTGGCGTTTTTTCACAGGCCCGTACAATGCCCCGCAGCACCTTGGAGCGCTCAAACAGTTCTCGGTCTTCGCTGCGCTTGATGACGGTGACGGGCACATACTCGATGCGTTCGTAGGTGGTAAACCGCCGTTCACAGCGCAGACATTCTCGCCGCCTGCGAATGCTTCGCCCCCCCTCCGCGGATCGCGACTCTAACACTCGGTTGTTCAGATGCTGACAGAACGGGCAATGCATAGACACACTCCCAATGGGAGGACGGTTGACCAAGCTGCCCTCAATGGCACGGGCAGCTTGGAGAAAAATAAAGGCAAGCCTCTCCGATGCAGAGAAGACTTGCCTCTATAGTAATTAAATTGTGAGAAAACAATCGCAATAACTCGAAAGACTTACCCAATTATGGTAATCACAAAGTCATCACGGCTTTGACATCCTTCAAAGGAACTAGTCCTTGGGAATACGGGGAGGCTCGCGAAAGGCGATCGCAAAGAAGAGCGTGCCAATGATGCAGGCAAAAATGAAGATGTAAGCGACAGCTTCCATGGTTAAAAAGGCTCCTACTCAACCAGATTGTCTTTAGTTTACAAGGATTACGGGAAAGCTGCCCGGCGGCTGAGTATGGTTCTTCATCCGTCGGGCAGCTTAACTCAGGAGCAACTAAACGGTTTCCTCTTTACGGGTAGACGTATCGCCCACCTTCTGGAAGAAGCCCCACTCCACCTGCTCAGCAGATAGGTCTGGATCGATACCGGCAAACACATCTCGGAACAGAGTACGAGAACCATGCCAGATATGGCCAAAGAAGAAGAGCAGCGCAAACACAGCGTGGCCGTAGGTAAACCAGCCGCGCGTGCTAGTGCGGAATACGCCGTCCGAGCCCAGGGTTTCGCGATCGAACTCGAAGGGCTCACCCAACTGGGCCTTACGAGCGTAGCGCTTCACTAGAGATGGCTCGGTGATGGTTTGGCCAGCCAAATCGCCGCCGTAGAACGTTGCCGTCACGCCAGTCTGCTCAAAGCTGTACTTAGATTCAGCCCGACGGAACGGAATATCAGCGCGAACGACGCCATCTTTGTCGACCAGCACCACAGGGAAGGTCTCAAAGAAGTTAGGCAGACGACGCACAGTCAGTTCACGACCTTCCTTGTCTTTAAAGACAGGATGGCCGAGCCAGCCCTCTGCAATGCCATCGCCCTGAACCATAGGCCCAACTCGGAACAGACCGCCCTTCGCAGGGCTGTTGCCGACATAGTCGTAGAAAGCCAGCTTCTCAGGAATACCGGCGTAGGCCTCAGCCAGGGAGTACCCAGCATTGACATCGGCCTGAACCCGGCGCTGAATTTCCTGCTTAAAGTAGTCGCCATCCCACTGGTAGCGGGTGGGGCCAAACAGCTCGATGGGGGTAGCGGCACTGCCGTACCACATGGTGCCAGCGACCACAAAGGCCGCAAAGAAGACCGCCGCAATGCTGCTGGAGAGCACGGTCTCGATGTTGCCCATGCGCAGAGCTTTGTAAAGCCGCTGGGGCGGGCGCACCGTCAGGTGAAACAGGCCAGCAATAATACCAACGATACCGGCAGCGATGTGGTGAGCCACAATCCCGCCAGGATTGAAGGGGTTGAAGCCTGCGGCACCCCATTCGGGAGCAACTCCCTGCACATGTCCCGTCAGGCCGTAGGGGTCAGAGACCCACATCCCAGGCCCCCAGAGGCCAGTTAGGTGGAAGGCCCCGAAACCAAAGCAGAGCAGACCCGATAGAAACAAGTGAATGCCAAACATCTTGGGCAGATCCAGGGCTGGCTCACCCGTGCGAGGATCGCGAAACAGGTCTAGATCCCAATAGACCCAGTGCCAGCAGGCCGCCAAAAACAGCAGCCCTGACAAAACGATGTGCGCAGCGGCTACACCCTCAAAGGACCAAAAGCCAGGGTTGACAGCAGAAGCGCCCGTCACACTCCAGCCACCCCAGGACTCAGTTACACCCAGGCGAGCCATGAAGGGCAATACAAACATGCCCTGCCGCCACATGGGGTTGAGTACAGGGTCACTGGGGTCGAAGGTAGAGAGTTCAAAAAGGGCCATCGAGCCGGCCCAGCCAGCTACTAGAGCCGTATGCATAAGGTGTACAGCGATCAGTCGCCCGGGATCGTTAATGACGACCGTGTGTACCCGGTACCAGGGTAGTCCCATTGACTACGCTCCTCCTCTAGGTAAAACAGTGTTGTTTTGTGGAATTGTCTTAAACATGCCAGATACTGATTAGCCTATCAGAATCAGGCTCCCAGAACCGCCCCAATTGAACCCATTGTCCCAGCGTTGCCCCAACGGGCTCAACCGTGGTTGGATGGTGAATCATTTGGTACAGATGGAATGTAACAATGACATTACTTGAAGAAGTGTAACTATTCTGATTTTTCCCCGCAACAGGGTCCAGCAGCAGCTCAGGAAAATCCCCAGAGTTACCCTGGGCAGGGGAATAGACCCAGCGGCCAAAGGCTTGATTCTGAAAGCCATTAACGACGCAGCACGGAAAGGAGATTGCCCCAATGGCCAATGTTAAGTTTGTTAACGAAGACAGAGAGATTATCGTTGCCGATGGTGCCAACCTGCGTTTCAAAGCATTAGAAAACCGGATCGATATCTACACCTTTAGCGGCAAGCTGATGAACTGCGGCGGCTATGGCCAGTGCGGCACCTGCGTGGTGGATGTGGTGTCGGGGGAAGAAAACCTTTCTCCCCGGACTCAGGTGGAGGACCGCAAGCTGAAAAAGTGGCCTTCGAGCTGTCGTTTGGCCTGTCAAACGACAGTGCACGGGCCGGTTTCCGTGGTCACTAAGCCCAGCCGCAAAGCTAAGTCGGTCGCCAAATAATCCAAATATAGCGATCGCCATAGCGGGTCAAAATTGGTGCAGGGCCAGTTGATTAGCGTCGGCCGCACGCTCCACGTCCCAGCAGGCATTCCCATCGGGTAGAGTGATATCCTTAAGTTCATCGGAGTTTTTATTCTTTTTAGGCTGCTGGGTCACCTGCCTCTGTGAGGTACGGTGAGCTACGGAGCCGCTAGGGTGGAAGTTCTGAGGCGACGTTGTTGGGTTGAGAGTAGAGGCAAGATGGAAGTTAATAAACTTGGTTTTGTAGCCAGCATTCTCTTTGTTCTGGTGCCGACGGTTTTTCTACTGATTCTGTACATCCAGACCTCCAGTAAGCAAACGGGTTCGTAGCCCGCTGCCATATTGTCTGGCCGCTGCTGGGTCGGTTGAACTCGGTGGGCCAGTCTATGGGGTTTCTGTAGGATTTAGGTGTAGTCTTAGGGCGCTGGGCTGACCGGCGCTTTTTTGTAGGGCAGCAGCCTCTCACCCCGATCGCAAGAGCGATCGCACATCTCTATCAAACTCATGACGTACTGCTTAGGCATTTTGGTAAAGGAGGGGTTGGTCTTGGCGGCTGACTCTAGAACCAGCGCTGGGGTTGACTACATTTCGTCCTACCGCAAGCTGTTTGATTTTTCTAAGCCGGGCGATCGCGTCATTTTGCTCTGTACCTCTGGCAATCTGTCGATCACCCAGGCAGTGGTGCACAAGCTGACCCAGGATATCAAGCGCGATCGCGAGTTTAACCTGCACAGCCTGCCCACCCTTTACGATGTGGCGCGCTATTTGGGCGATCAAATTCGCGCCCTGCAGGAAGCTGACCGCCCCTGGCTTGAAAAAGACAAAATTGATTTTCAATGCAGCTTTTTACTGGGCGGCCAGGTTCAGGGAGAAGCCCCAGAGCTCTTTTTGGTTTACAGCCAGGGCAACTGCATTCAGGCCACGCGCGAGACGCCGTTTTTACAGATCGGCGAAACCAAATACGGTAAACCTATCCTAGATAGAACCCTGGGCTTCGATGTGCCCTTAGACGCGGTGGCTAAGTGCGCCCTGCTCTCGATCGACTCGACGATGCGATCGAACCTGTCGGTGGGGCCGCCGATCCACATGGCGATGTATCAGGCAAACAGTTTTGAGGTACGGCACCGGGCGCAGTTCCATGCGGGGGACCCCTACCTAATTAAAATGCGCAAGCACTGGGAGGTTTCCCTGCGGGAGGCCTCTGTGGCCATGCCGGATATTTCCTGGAATCAGGACGACACCCTTTCGCCGCTGGGCATCGCCGATCTGGGAGACGCTTAGTAGACTGCGGCATAGGTTTCTGAACTATGCCGATCGCAAGGGAGCAGTGGGGCTAGGGAGCCAGGGGAGTTGAAGGTGGCTGGAGGTCCGTCCAGCAGTACTAGGGGAGGGAGAGATGGGTGATCTACCATGCAGAAAGAGCATGAGCCCAGCGTGTTAGGGGGCGAGCGCCACGGGGGTAGTTTGCTTCAGGCGAAAAGTTAGGGCTGCCCAGGGGGGGGTAGATTGCACTGCGATCGCCGCCAAACAGTTCCCGTTGGGCTGCCACTGGTAAAGCTGCCCTGGGCGCTGCAGGGAATCGGTCGCCACAGCAATAGGGGCCGGGTCCGAGGCAGGCCCATCGGATTTGAGCGTTAGTTCCATTGTCTGCATTGAGTTGGCAATGCCCAGTCCTAGGGCTTTTAGGCAGGCTTCTTTGCCCGTCCAGTAGCGCAAAAATTGATGGTCGGCCTGGGGCGTCCCCTGGGCCAACACCGTTTCGGCCTCGGTTGGAGTCAGGTAGCGTCGGCAGAGGCCGGGCAAATGCTTTACGGCGCGCAGCACTTCGATATCGACCCCAATTTCCCTAATCTCCGGCGCCACGCTCACCCCAATCAGCAGCCATGGGCCACTGTGGGAGAGGTTGAAGGCTAGCCCCTGATCTGGCTGGTCTGGGCCTAGGGCTGGCTTGCCGCGAGGCCCGTAGACAAAGCTCAGGGAAGCCGGAGGAAAACTGGTGTAGCGGCTGAGCAGGTAGCGCAGACAGCCCCGGCTCAAGACAAATTGCCGCTGGGCGGCGGCCAAGCGAAGGCGCTGAAGCTGGGCCTGTTCGGCAGCCGATAGGGCGCTTGCCATGAGGGTTAGGGCCGTGGTATCAACGCTCTCGGTGGAGATTAGCCAGAGGTCGATGGTAGAAGGGCTGGGGATAGCGGTGGCTCCTGACCTGGCTCAGGTTCGGAAAAGGGCGATCGCGAAGGATTGACAGCGCTTGTTGGCTAGCGCTGCTGGCTAGCGCTGTTGGCTAGCGCTATTGTGCAGTAAGCTGGGCACCCTTGGCACAGCCCCCCGCATTCTTTTTCTATGCCGTCCAAGCGATCGATATCCACTGCTGCTGGACATACTGCCCCCCCCAGGGGCAGGGCGGCGCGGATCTGCATTTTGGGGGGCGGATTTGGCGGGCTGTACTGCGCCCTGTCGCTGCACCAGCGCCTGGGTAAATCGGAGCAGGTGCATATTACCCTGGTGGAGCCGCGCGATCGCTTCAACTTTACCCCCATGCTCTACGAGCTGCTCACCCACGAGCTGGCCCCCTGGGAAATCGCCCCTGCCTACAGAGATTTGCTCAGGCACACCGCCATTGACCTCCGCCAGGACTGGGTAGAAAACATTGACCTGAGCCAGCGCACCGTGACCCTGCGCCACGGCGAACCCCTCACCTACGACTACCTGGTCGTGGCCCTGGGCAGCCAAATGCGCCCTCCCGCGATCGCTGGCAGCCAGGCCCATACCCTGCCGTTTACCACCCTGGCCGATGCCGAGCAGATTGAGCGGCGGTTAGCCGACCTCCAGCGGCAGCCGCAGGTGCAGGTGGTCATCGCCGGGGCTGGCCCCAGCGGCGTCGAGCTAGCCTGCAAACTGAGCGATCGCCTGGGGGAGCGAGGCCAGGTCACCGTGGTCGATCGCCGGGGAGAAATTTTGCGATCGTACCCCGAACGGCTGCAGCAGGCGGCCATGCGGGCCTTAGCCAAACGCGGCGTTGAGATCTACCTCAACGCCGCCGTCGAAGGGGTGGATGCCGGTGGAATGACCTTTGACTACCAGGGCAAAAGCCGCCGCTGCCAGGCCGACTTAATGCTCTGGACGGTGGGCACAGTTCCCCGCTCCTGGCTGGGGAGCGGTGCGCCCCCACCAACCCTGTATGGCCAGTGCCCGGTACGCCCTACCCTACAGCTGGCCGAACACAGCAATGTCTTTGTGCTGGGAGATATGGCCGCCATGCCTGCCCCTGGCCGAGACCGCGCCCCAACTACGGCCCAAGCCGCCTACCAAGCTGGCCCCGCTGTGGCCCACAACCTGCTTGCCCTGATCGCCAACCGTCCGCTTAAGCCCTTTGTTTACAATCACCTCGGCGACATGCTCACGCTGGGGCAGGGGGAAGCCGTGGTGTGCGGGTTTGGGCTGTGTATTACCGGGCGGCTGGGGGCGTTTTCGCGCCACTGGGCCTACTGGCTGCGGCTGCCCACCCACGCCCACCGCTGGCGAGTGCTCAAACATCGCCTGGGGCTAAATTCCAAGCATTAGCCTTTAGCGAATCTAAGCGAATCTAGTGGAACAAACTGGGTTGAATTTCAGAAGTGTGGCAATTATTTTGTCTCTGCCTGTCGAAATGGCCCTGGCCGCCCCGTCATAGTCTTAGAAGCACAGATTTAGTGATGCTTCTAGACTGTTCTAATTCAAAGGAATTCCATGCAATACGCCATTATGGTTTACGAGCCTGAGCAGGAGTTTGCCAAGCGCAGCGACGCCACCCACCAGGAAGCCTACTGGGGAGCCTACCAGGCCTATTCCCAAGCGCTGGCCGAAGCCGGGGTAGCCTCCGGCGGCACGGCCCTGCATCCCCCCCATACCAGCACCACCCTGTGGCTAGAAGCTGGCCACCGCAAGGTGCAGGACGGTCCCTACGCCGACACTAAGGAGCAGCTGGGGGGAATGTTCATTGTGGATGTACCGAATTTAGATGTGGCCCTAGACTGGGCCGCCCGCTGCCCGGCTGCAACCACTGGCCGGGTGGAGGTTAGGCCCCTGCTGCCGATGGACGCAGGCTAGGCCATGGATGCCCGCCGAGCCGCAGAACTGGCGGCCCGCAACTCCTACGGACGGCTGGTCGCCTATCTGGCGGTGCGATCGCGCGATGTGTCCGCCGCCGAAGATGCCCTCGGCGATGCCTTCCTGGCGGCCCTCAAGACCTGGCCCAGCCAAGGCCTGCCCGCCAACCCCGAGGCCTGGCTGCTGGTGGCGGCCCGGCGTCGCCTAATTGATACCAATCGCCACGCCAGGGTGAAGGCCGCCACCATCCCGGCCCTAGAGCAAATTGCCGAACAAGTTGCCCAAGACCTTCAGGCTGCCCCAGCCATGGAAACCCCCTTCCCCGACGAGCGGCTCAAGCTGCTGTTTCTCTGCGCCCATCCGACTATTGATCCGGGCATTCGCACGCCGCTCATGCTCCAAACCGTGCTGGGCTTCACAGCGACAGACATTGCTTCGGCCTTTTTAGTTGCTCCAGCCACCATGGGCCAGCGCCTAGTGCGGGCGAAGGCCAAAATTCGCGATGCGGGCATTCCCTTTGAACTGCCTGCGATCGCCCACCTGCCCGAGCGACTAGAAGCCGTGCTGGAAGCCATCTACGCAGCCTACAACCGGGGATGGGAAAGCATTAGCGGCGCCGACTCACCCCCTGCCGAACTCACCGATGAAGCCCTCTGGCTAGCGCGGCTGTGTGTACAGCTTCTGCCCCAGGCCGCCGAGGCGCGCGGACTCTTAGCCCTGATGCTCTACTGCGAGGCGAGGCACGCCGCCCGGCGCAGCCCTGAGGGAGCCTACATTCCCCTTGCGCAGCAGGACACAGCCCTTTGGTCCATGCCCATGGTCCAGGAGGCGGAAGCAACCCTGAACCAGGCCTCCAAACTGAAGCAGTGGGGCCGATTTCAGCTCGAAGCCGCGATTCAGTCGGTACATGCCCAGCGGGCCAAGGGCGGCACCACCGACTGGGCAGCCCTGGTGCAAATCTACAGCGGCCTGGTGCAGATCTCGCCCACCCTGGGGGCCTGGGTAGGGCGGGCCGCCGCGATCGCCGAGGCCCACAATCCGCAGCGGGGATTGCAGGCCCTCGATGATTTGCCTGCCAGCCCGCTTAAAACCTACCAGCCCTACTGGGCACTGCGGGGACATCTGCTGGCGCAGTTGCAGCAGTTCGACAGCGCTAAAGCCTGCTATAGCCAGGCCATTAAACTATCGACCGATGCCGCCGTTCGCGCCTTTTTGGCGCACCAATCAGAGGAGCTTTAGCAGCGCTTCCCCAGCAGCATCCGCCTTGCGGAACGCGGCCAGCGTGCATCGATTGCGCCCGGTGCGCCCGGTGCGCCCAAAAGCCTAAAACCCTAAGACATCAGCGTTTTTTCGATGCGGCGGTCAGGTATCATCCACATCACCGCCACCAAAATATAGAGCAGCAGAGCCAGCCAGGTTTTTAGAAACGCCAGGGGAATGGCGATCGCATAGATTACCACCGACACCTTGCCCTTCCAGTCGCGCCCCAGGGCGATCGCCAGCGCTGACTGTCGCCCTTCGCAGGCAATTAGCGCCTGGGTGAGCACAAAATAGGCCACCCCCGACAGCAGCAGCACGGCGCCGTAGAGCGCCACAGGCAGCGCCGAAAAGCTGTTCTCCCCCATCCACCCGGTCACAAAGGGAACCAGAGACAGCCAAAACAGCAGGTTTAGATTTGCCCACAGCACGCTGCCGTTAACCCGGCGCACCGCCTGGAGCAAATGGTGGTGGTTATTCCAATAAATCCCGATATAGACAAAGCTGAGCACGTAGCTCAAAATCACTGGAATCAGCGGGCGCAGCGCCCCCAAATCCGCCCCGTGGGGTACTTTTAGCTCTAGCACCATAATCGTAATGATAATGGCGAGCACCCCGTCGCTAAAGGCCTCCATTCTGCCCTTAGTCATCGTTTATCCGCTCCCTTTAGCTGGGTTTGACATCAGCCCCAGTCCGTTAAGCGGATAGTATTCTAAGCAAGCCTATTAATCAACGTCAGGTGGCCACCGGCTCTTTTAGCTCAAACTTGAGCTTGGCTCGTTTAAAGGGCTCAGGAATTTCCACCGGGTAGCGGCCTGTAAAGCAGGCGGAGCAAAAGCTGGTGGGATCTTGGTAGGTGGTTTCTAACATGCCTTCCCAGCTCAGATAGGCCAGCGAATCGACGTTGATTTGCTTTGCAATCTCCTCTAAAGACTTAGTGGCGGCAATGAGCTGATCTTGGTTGTCGGTGTCGATGCCGTAAAAGCAGGGGTGAGTAACTGGCGGTGACGAGATCCGCATGTGGACCTCAATCGCCCCAGCATCCCGCAGGGCCTGCACAATCTTGCGGCTGGTGGTGCCTCGCACAATTGAGTCATCCACAATCACAATTCGCTTGCCCTCCAGCACGTCTCTGAGGGGGTTGAGCTTCATGCGAATGCCCACTTCCCGCATCGACTGGGTAGGCTGAATAAACGTGCGCCCTACGTAGCGATTTTTGATCAGACCCTCGGCGTAGGGAATCTTGGACTGCTGCGAAAAGCCGATGGCGGCTGGCACCCCTGAGTCGGGGACCGCCATAATCAAATCCACATCGGCGGGGGCCTCTTTTGCCAGCTGGTGACCCAGGCGCCGCCGATAGCTGTAGAGACTCTCGCCGTTGACAATGCTGTCGGGGCGCGAGAAGTAAATCATCTCGAAGACGCAGAGCTTGCGCTGCGTCGCCTCAGCCCACTTGTGCGAGCTAATCCCCTCAGGGGTGATCCACACCAGCTCGCCCGGTTCAATGTCGCGCACGTAGGTCGCGCCAATGATATCGAGGGCACAGGTCTCTGAGGCCAGCACATAGTGGGCGGGCTGCCCCACCTCAGGAATTTCGCAGCCCAGTACGCCTAGCACCAGGGGCCGAATGCCCTGCTGGTCACGGGCACCCAGAATGCCGCTGGGGGTGCCAATCACTAGACTAAAGGCCCCATAGCAGCGGTTGAAGGCTTTCTCTGCCGCCTTGACCCAGTCGGCCCCGTCGTTGACGGCCTCAGCCAGGGCAAAGGCAATCATCTCAGAGTCGGTGGTAGTGATCAGGTCATGGTTGCGATCGAGGAGTTCTTCGCGCAGGTCGGCGGCGTTGACCAGGTTGCCGTTGTGGGCCAGGGCGAGGTCGCCCAGACGAGTGGGCACCACAGCGGGCTGAGCGTTGCAGACATGGCTAGAGCCAGTGGTGGAGTAACGGTTGTGCCCCACCGCAATGTGCCCCGACAGCTCCTGCAAAATCTGATCGTCAAAGACCTGAGAGACTAGCCCCATGTGCTTATAGCAGTGGCTACCCGAGGCATCAAACGTAGCAATGCCCGCCGACTCCTGGCCTCGGTGCTGTAGGGCAAACAGGCCAAAGTAGGCCAGTCGAGCCACTTCTTCGTCAGGGGCGTAGAGGCCGAAGATGCCGCAGGCTTCTTCAGGCTTATCGGGGCGGTCCAAAGCGGTATCTTCGCAGGACTGGTAGAACTCGTCGAGGAAAGATTCAGAGGGGAACGTCATTGGTGGTGCGGGGTGGCTTTAGGAACGCGATGGCAAAGGAGCAGAACGTCTCAACACATTTGGCTGCCGCATTTTGCCTTCAATGCGAGCCCAGCTTCATCATAGGGTGAAGGATTTCAGGGTGGTATTAGAAACTACCGAACTTCCCTGGCCTATTTAATAGTTCCTTAACATGTGACCGATCATAACACCTGTAGCCTTCCCGTCCGGGGGTAGACAAGACGCGAGGCCCGCGCGCCGGGAACAGAAGGCTACAGCCCTGAATCGGGATGGGCGATGGGCGCAGCATTGCCCTGCAGCTGAACCGTCCCTTGGGTGCCAGCGGTGACGGAAGCGATCGCCGCGATCGCTACGCCAGGACAGCGACGTTGCCAGCTAGCCGTTGCTCAATGGCGGTGTGCCAGGTTTGAGATAGGGCGTCGACCCGGTCGGCAATCAGGGATTGGCCATCCTGGGTAGTCAGAGTTAAGGCGTCGCCCTGCACGGTGCCAAGCGGCTGCCAGGCATCGACCAGGCGATCGCGCAGGTAGGCTTCCCACACCGCTTGGTCGTCGCGGCCAACCGAAACGACAATTCTGGCGCCGCCCTCGCCAAACAGCAGCCGATCCCACCGCTGGCCCGACTGGTCAGCCCCAGCGGAAAGCTGAATCTTGGCCCCGCGCCGCCCGCTGATGCAGGATTCAGCCAAAGCGACCGCCAGTCCACCCTCGGCGCAGTCGTGGGCCGAGCGCACCCAGCCCTGGGCAATGCCGTGGCGGCAGGCCGCCTGCACCTGCTTCTCCAGGGCCATATCAATAGCCGGGGGGTGGCCGGTAGCGGCGCCGTGAATGGCGGCCAGGTACTCTGACCCTCCCAGGGTCACCAGAGGGTTTCCGCCCACCGCAGCAACCGCCGTTTGCTCGAGAGAGACACCTAACAGATAGATTAAGTCCCCATCGTGCTGCCAGCCCTGGCCGCAGGTATACGCCAGGTCATCGATCAGCCCCACCATGCCAACTACCGGGGTAGGGTAAATAGGCTGGGGGATTCCCTGACTATCGACGGTTTCGTTATAGAGAGACACATTGCCGCCGGTCACAGGGGTTTCAAACTCCCGGCAGGCGTCGGCTAAGCCCCGGCAGGCTTCGGCTAGCTGCCAGTAGCCGATGGGCTTCTCAGGGCTGCCAAAGTTGAGGTTGTCGGTGACCGCCAGGGGCAGCGCCCCGACGCAGCTAAGGTTGCGGGCGGCTTCGGCCACGGCGGCCTTAGCCCCCTCGTAGGGGCTGAGATACACGTAGCGGGCGTTGCAATCGACGGTTGCGGCCAGCCCACGGGTAACTTTGCCTGGCTGATATCCCGGTACAGTCTCCAGCGGACGCAGGCGAATGACGGCGGCATCGCCCTGGCCGGGGTACTGCACGGTGTTGTTTTGTACCTGGTGGTCGTACTGGTGGTAAATCCACTGTTTAGAGGCGATCGTGGGCTGGCTGAGGAGTCTGTGCAAAATCTCAGTCCACGAGACTTGCCCAGCGTTAGCCAGAGCGATACCCGAAGCGGAGCAGGCTGGCAGGCTGTTTTCGCTCCAGGCCCAGGCTTTTTGGGCGTAGTCAGGCAGCTCGGAGAGCAATTCTCGGTGATAAATAGGCGTATTTTCCGCCAGGGCCAGGGCCGGAATTTCAGCCGCGATTTCCCCTTTAAACAGAATCCGCACAATGGGATCCTCAATGACGCTGCCGGCCACCACCGCGTGGAGGCCCCAGCGCTCGAAGATCTCGATGACCTCAGCTTCTCGCCCGGCGACAACCACAAACAGCATCCGCTCCTGGGATTCTGACAGCAGGTATTCGTAGGGCACCATGCCCGTCTCGCGCACCGGAATCAGGTCTAAATCTAGCTCGATGCCGACCCCGCCCTTGGCGGCCATTTCGGCGGTAGAGCAGGTAAGCCCCGCCGCGCCCATGTCTTGAGCCGCTACGATCGCGCCCGTCTTAAAAGCTTCGAGACATGCCTCTACCAGCGATTTTTCCAGAAAAGGATCTCCCACCTGTACCGCCGGGCGATCGGCTTCCGATTCATCGGTGAGTTCGGCACTGGCAAAGCTGGCTCCGCCCATGCCATCGCGGCCCGTAGTTGAACCCACATAGACCATCGGGTTACCCAGGCCCGCCGCCCCAGATTTGACAATATCGGGGGTTTCCATAATCCCGATCGCCATCGCATTCACCAGGGGGTTGCCGTTGTAGGCGGCGTCAAAATAAACTTCGCCCCCCACGGTGGGCACTCCGAAGCAGTTGCCGTAGTGGGCAATTCCCGACACCACCCCCTGGCACAGGCGGCGGGTGCGGCTGTCGGCTAGATCGCCAAACCTGAGGGAGTTGAGCACCGCGATCGGGCGCGCACCCATGGTGAAAATATCGCGCAGAATGCCCCCGACACCAGTGGCCGCCCCCTGGAATGGCTCTACCGCCGAGGGGTGATTGTGGGACTCAATTTTAAACGCCACCCGCAGGCCATCACCTGCATCGATTACGCCAGCGTTTTCCCCCGGCCCCACCAGCACCCGTGCTCCCTCGACGGGAAACTGCTTGAGCAGGGGCCGCGAGTTTTTATAGCAGCAGTGCTCAGACCACATGACCCCAAACATCCCCAGTTCGGCTCGGTTGGGATGGCGGCCCAGCCGCCGCACGATGTCATCGTATTCGTCGGGCTTGATGCCCTCGGAGGCAATCTCTGTGGGGCTAAAGGGGGCAGTAGAAAAGGCCGTCATACTCGCGTTTGAAACGTTGCCTACCGATCTTAGCCCTAAGTCGCCCATCGACGCGGCGAAAACGCGGCAGCCGTGCTAAACCTCAGGCCGATCGCCCCCACAGCCCGGACGAGGCGAGTCGCCCTGTAGTTAAGCCCTATCCGCCCGACTACAGCGCCTCGGCCAGGAATCGGTCCAGGTCGGTAAAGGTGCCCGCTCGGGTAGTGATCGGGCCTTCGTAGCCCTTCATCTCTACGGTGAAGCGCTTGAAGTAGCGATCGCCGCCCTCAGCCAGATCGCCCGATCCGACTTTTAGGGCACCGGCCTTGGGGGCAGCAATATTTTGCAGGTACTTGTAGGTGGTTTCACCCATGGCAATGTCAAGTCCCAGGTGCTTGGTGGATGACTCAAGGCGAAAGGCCGCATTCACGGTGTCGCCCAGGGCTGTGTAGTCGGGGCGATCGCTGCTGCCGGTGTTGCCCACCAT
This sequence comes from Nodosilinea nodulosa PCC 7104, assembly GCF_000309385.1. Taxonomy (GTDB): domain Bacteria; phylum Cyanobacteriota; class Cyanobacteriia; order Phormidesmidales; family Phormidesmidaceae; genus Nodosilinea; species Nodosilinea nodulosa. The sequence goes on along the minus strand of NZ_JH976537.1, from coordinate 4,100,227 downwards.
GGCGTAGCCAGTGTTGATGCCGGCCCCAATCCGGAGCGGAAAAGGGAGCGGGAACTGCTGGTGAAGCTGCCCCGTCATAGCAGACAGGGTACTGACGGCCCGCAGAATTTGCACAATACTGGCATCGTCAGCTCCCTCGGGGCCGTGGATCCAAACCGCCATTACCGCATCGCCAATGTACTTGTCGATCCAGCTACCGTACTGGCCAATGATTTCTCCGGCACGACGAAACCAGGTGCCAATCGCCTCAGAATGGATTTTTTCGTCGGTCTGACGGGTCATGACCGTGAAATCGCGAATGTCCACCACCACGACCGAAATCAGCTGGCGCAGGTGGAGCATAGCCGTAGCCGTAGCCTCCCGGCGGCGGGCATTGCTGATGGCGGCATCGGCGGCTGGAGAAAGGTCCACTGGCGAGAAAAATCGCAGCTCGGTTTGGCCAAAGGTCAGCAGATCGCCATCGTGCAAAATAACGGGTACGCTCACCCGCCGTCCGTTGACAAAAGTGCCGTTGCGGCTGCCCAGATCGATCAGATAAAACCTGTCGTTATCGGTGCCCTGAAGCATGGCGTGATTGCGAGAAATCCACCGATCGGGCAGGACAAAATTGTTGTCATCGCCGCGGCCTACGGTCCAGTAGTTGCCGCCTACCAAAGACAGCTGGCGATCGCCAGAGCCAGTTTTGAGCGCAAGGTAGGGGCCAGAGGAAAGAGTCACGACGGTAAGGCTAAAGGCATAGACCAGAGCGATTCAACAAAATCGCTCGAACATCAGACAGCAGCAGCGGCAGAGAACCCCAAGATCATCCCTGAACTGCCCCCATTATGCCAGAGATGCCTACCGCGTAACGCAGACTAGGCCAGAGCCGCCGTCAAAAAGAAGAGACCGTCGACGATTAGCGTGCTAAACACAGCTCCGCCAAAAGCCCACCAGGCCAGCTGGCGGGAGGTGGTCACCGCGATCGCGGTCGCCACCAGCAGAAATAGGACCAAAACTATGGCTCGGCAGGCAGCCACGTCCGTTTGCAGCGTAGCGCTGGCAGCCCGCAATACCAAAGGTGCCGTGTCCGGACTGATCGCCATCAGCTGCCGCCAGGTGGGAAACAAATGCATCCAGTTGATATAGAGATCGGTAACCGCTGTACCCAGAAGAGATCCCAGAAAGAAGTAGCTGCCCACTCTACCCCATCCGCCCATCAGGCAAACCAAAGCAATAGGCAGCCCCAAGGCCTCAATCGGCAGATGGACCACAGGCTCCCACCGAAACCAGCCCCAGTACAGCGAGCCAGTCAGCCAAATCCAACCAAAGCCAACGATCAGATCGCCCCAAAGCTGCCAGGCGGGCCGCCTCATCAACCAGACACCCAACCCTAGCCAGAGCAGCGTCATGCCCAGGCTAACCCAGGGAAAGTAGCGCACCAGGGGTGCCTGCACAAACACCGGCAAAATGACCAGGCCCAGCGCAGCCCCAAACACCTGGATTTGAAGACTAGACCGCGCGAGCCAATCGCTCACCGGAGTCAGCCACGGCAATATCTCCTTAACTGAAGCAGAACTGTAGGAAAGACTCAAGGGAATTCTGAGGATTGGGATTAACTATTGTTAACATAACATGCCCCAGGGGGGCATTGACTGAGCCAGGGGGCAATTGCCCGGCAATGAAGATTCTCTTTAGATTTACAAAATTTATAATTTCCCCAGCCGTGGATTAAGCCTGCAAAAAGGCAGTAGCTTACCCAGCACCATCCCAGTTGCCCCTCCTAGAATGCGGAGGGAGGCCCAGGGGAAGCCCTGCAACTGCTTTACTGAAATTTAGTGTACTTACTTTAAGATATTCAGGCAGCCCTCCCAGGGAGGAGGTAAAGCGATTGAGCCGACCCTTTGCTCAGATACTTCAGGTCTTGGTACTTGAGATCTGGCGAGCCCGTTGTGGGTGGTCTTAGGGTCTGGGGCAAACTCGTGCGGTTTTGGGTCTACGCCAGGTCTGTAGAGTTACGTTTTAATCCCTATGGTTAAACCCTATGAATAGTCTGATCCCCGATCTAGCGACAACGTTGGCTCAAGTGGGCAATCCCCCGCCTACCGCTTCCATAGAGCAGATGAATCTGTTCCAAGCTATTGTGATCGGCATCGTGCAGGGGCTGACCGAATTTTTGCCGATCAGCAGCACAGCCCATGTCAAGATGGTGCCGGTGGCCCTGGGCTGGGGCGACCCCGGAGTGGCTTTTACGGCGGTGATCCAGCTGGGCAGCATTGCGGCCATCATCTGGTATTTTTGGGACGATCTGCGCCAGGTCACCATGGGCACCATTAGAGCCGCCATGACCGCCAACTACGGCTCTTCAGACTTTCGCATGGGCATGGGCATTCTGTTGGGTACGCTGCCTATTTTGGTTGGGGGGCTGCTCATCAAAGTGTTTATTCCCGACTTTGACAATTCGCCTCTCCGCAGCAGCGAAACGATTGCAATCGTCTCCATCGGGATGGCGTTGCTGTTGGCCATTGCCGAGCTGGTCGGTACCCGAAAGCGCACCTACGAGAGCCTGAGCCTTAAAGATGGAGTTCTGATGGGATTGGGCCAGACCCTGGCGCTAATTCCGGGGGTTTCGCGATCGGGGTCGACCCTTACGACAGGTCTATTTATGGGGCTAGAGCGCGCCACTGCTGCCCGGTTCTCTTTTTTGCTAGGAGTACCTGCCATTACCCTAGCGGGTTTGGTCGAGCTAAAGGGATTTTTTGACGGCAGTATGGGTGCTGTCAATCTGGTATCGCTGATGGCTGGGCTAGCGGCGGCGCTGGTGTCGTCTTATCTGGCAATTTTTTGGCTACTGCGGTTTCTAAAGCAGCACAGCACCTGGGTGTTTGTGTGGTATAGGTTGGCCTTTGGGGCGGCAATTTTGCTGGCTTTGGCCACTGGGAAAATGCAAAACATCTAAGATAGGGAAGCACATTTTGCGCCCCTAAGGCCTGGTTAGCTATGGCTACGTTGGCAATTCGCCCCGCCTGTATTACCCGCGTGCTGCCGGGCTCTATTGCTGAAGAAATTGGCTTTGAACCCGGTGACGCCCTGGTTAGCATCAATGGGCAAAGGCCGCGCGATTTAATTGACTATCGCTTTCTCTGCGCCGATGAGGATTTAACCCTCGAGGTGCTGGATACCGGCGGCAAAACCCATCGCATTGACATCGAGAAAGATATTGATGAGGACCTGGGGCTGGAGTTTGAAACCGCCCTGTTTGATGGGCTGATGCAGTGCAACAATGCCTGCCCCTTTTGCTTTATTGACCAGCAGCCCCCCGGCAAACGGGGCACGCTTTACCTCAAAGACGATGACTACCGGCTGAGCTTTCTCTACGGCAGCTACCTGACGCTGACCAACCTGCTGCCCCAGGAATGGGAGCGCATTGCCCAACTGCGGCTGTCGCCTCTATACGTGTCGGTGCATGCGACGGAGGCGACGGTGCGATCGCGCCTGCTCAAAAATTCCAGGGCAGGGCAAATTCTTGACCAACTCGCCTGGTTTCAAGCCCAGCGCCTGCAAATTCACACCCAGGTGGTGGTCTGCCCCGGCATTAACGATGGCCGCCACCTGGAGACCACCCTGCGGGATCTGGCCCGATTCCACAGCGGCGATACCCCGGCGGTGGCCTCGGCGGCGGTGGTGCCTGTAGGCCTCACGCGGTTTCGCCCTGAGGATGACGAACTTATGCCTGTTACCCAGGCCCTGGCCCAGCAGGTCATTGCCCAGGTGCAGGCGTTTCAGCACGATTGTCGGCAGCAGTTCGGCACAAATTTCGTCTGGCTGGCCGACGAGTGGTTTCTGATTGCCCGGCAGGAGGTACCCGCTGAAAGTCACTACGAAGACTATCCTCAGCTGGGCAATGGGGTAGGGTCCATTCGTCAGTTTCTCAAGGCGTTTGAGCAGTCGGCTGAGGCTTACCTGCCCGCAACTGTCAGCCCACCCCGCACCCTGACCTGGGTAGTTGGCAATGCCGTAGAGCACGCCTTTCGGCCCATTGTCGATCGCCTCAACCAGGTGCCGGGTTTAACGGTACACCTGGCCGCCTTGGCCAGCGACTACTGGGGTCGCGACATGACTGTAACCGGGTTGCTCACGGGCCACGATCTACTGCTGGGGCTGGGCGGTTTAGGGAGTGCTCAGGCATCGGCTCCAAACGAGAGCGGGCCCAGGCCGCCAGCGCTGGGGGATGCCCTGCTGCTACCCACGGTTATGCTCAAGCCCAGCGACTCTGGCGATCCCCAGGACACGCTGTTTCTAGACGATATGAGCGTAGCAACGGTGAGCCAGCGTCTCAGCTGCCCAATCTTGCCTATAGATGACACCGACGCCCTCGTAAAAGCCTGCTGCGGCGATCTGCCAGGCCATCAGTTTGCCAACCTGCAGCCCGCCGCCGGCTACTGGGCACCGTCGTGATTGTACTAAACCGTTTAGTTTGCTAAGCTATGGGCGGGAAAATTTTGCCCGCAGTACTGCGGCTCGGCGGGAGCGCTCTAGTTCTGGTTAGCAGGTTGGATTCTGCCAGGGCTGGCTAAACTAATCGCTGATGCCGATATGCTAAAAAGCTGAGGCAGGAATTTCTTTTTCCCCGCTGGTGACTCGTTTTCGCTATTGATAGCCCATGGTGTCTATGCTTTACTCCTACAGCCGCCGCCTGATACCCCTAAGCTTAGGCATTACCCTATCCGGTTGGTCCACTGCGGGGCTGGCCGCCCCCGCCCCTAGTATTCAGGATTTGAACCCCCAGGCCGAGGCCGGGACAGTTGCCCCAGAAAACTCTGATTTGCTGCCAAAGTTGACGATTGTGCCCCCTGCCGAGAGTGAAAATACCCTCACGGCCCAGGCCAACACCCCAGCTCTAGAGCCGGGCGAAGAGGCTATGCCGCTGTCGAGCGAGGGTAACGATGCCCCGAGCAATAGCACGGCACCCGCTGGGGGGGAGAACATGGCACCCGCCGATCAGCTATCCAGTCCCGTCATTCCCCAGTCCGATCGCCCTACCAGCGAGGGGTTTGATACTCCGCCCGACTACCTGAGCCCGGCCGCTAACCCCCTGCTGTTGCCAACTAGCCCGGACGAGGTCGAGATCTTAGGCACCCAGCCCATTTCCCTGGAAACGGCTCTTGACGTGGCTTACCGGAACAGCGAAGATTTGCGCTCAGCCTTGCTTCAGCTCGATCGCAGCCGGGCCGGATTGCGCGCAGAGCAGGCTTTGCTGTACCCCACAGTTGACCTCAGCGGCAGCGTTGAATCCAGTACTAGCAACCAATCTTCTTTTGGGACGGGCGGCAACTCAGTTGACACGACCCTCTCAGGGGGCATTCGCACCGACTACGATCTGGGGCTGTCGGGGGAGCGCTCAGCCCGAATTCGGGCGGCAGAACGGCAGGTGCGTCTGTCGGAGTTACAGGTGGAGCAAACCCGTGAAGACCTGCGGCTGAATACCACCACCGACTACTATGCCGTGCAGGAGGCGATCGAACAAATTCGGATCAACCAGGCGTTTTTAGATGCCGCCGAGCGCAACCTGCGCGACACCCAGCTGCGGGAAGAGGTGGGTGTCGGCACTCGTTTTGATGTTTTGCAAGCCGAGGTGCAGGTGGCCAATGCCCGGCAGACCTTGACCCAGGCGGTCAGCCAGCGGCAGATCTCCCAGCGGCAGCTAGCGCGGCGGCTGAATATACAGCCTTCTATTGATCTGACGACGCTGGCGGTCGATATCGCCGGAGCCTGGCCGCTCTCCCTGGAAGAGAGCATTGTTCTGGCTTACCAAAACCGAGCTGAGCTAGAGCAGTTTTTAGTTCAGCGAGAGTTTGACGAATCCCAGCGCCAAATTAACTTAGCCTCGGTGCGTCCGGACTTGGGCCTGTTTGGGCAATACCAGGCCCAGGGTTCACTGAACTCCTCATCGAGCTTCAACAGGGGCATAAACGATGGCTTCTCAGTTGGGGCTCAGCTCAGCTGGCGGCTGTTTGACGGCGGTGGGGCAGCGGCCAGAGCGCGTCAGAGCGACTTCGATATTCAAACGGACGAATCAGATTTCGAGAGCGCCCGCAACGATATTCGCATTGCGGTTGAAGAGGCGTACTACACCCTGGTGTCCAATCAGTCGAACATAGACACCGCCTCGGTGGCCGTCAACCAGGCCCAGGAAGCTCTGGATTTGGCCAACCTACGATTTAACGCCGGGGTTGGCACCCAGCTGGAAGTCATCAATGCCATTCGCGATCTGACCGAAGCCCAGGGCAACCAGGTGACGGCGGTGCTCGATTACAACCGTGCCCTAGCCCGCCTGCAGCGAGCGGTCAGCAATTTGGATAGTCCTGTCAGTGAGGATATCCCGGCCGCTGGAAGCCCGCCGAGCAGCGGCAGTGAAGTACAGCCTGCCGCCGCGCCCTCCAGCACCACTCCCTGAGGCACGCATTCTGTTACCGCCGCGATTCCCCTAGCCCTTGCCCTCTGCTGCCATGACCGGCCTCTACCTCGCCCCTGACCGCTACCGCGCGATCGCCCGGGCGGCGATCAACAGCTACCCAAAAGAATGCTGCGGGCTGCTGGTAGGTCGGCGGGGGCAGGGGGCGATCGCGGCGGCTGAACCCGACTGCCGCACAGTGATTGAGGTGGTCGCCCTAGAAAATGCCTGGGAGCCCTCGCTGCTGGGCTATACCGATGCCCAGGCCGCTGCAGAGGCCGCCGCAGAAAACCGCCACAGCGATCGCGATCGCTACTGGATCGACCCGGCTGATCTGCTGGCAGTGCAGCGATCGGCCCGAGGGCAGGGACTCGAGATCATCGGCGTTTACCACTCCCACCCTGACCACCCGGCGGTGCCCTCAGAGTGCGATCGCGCCCTGGCCTGGCCCGTCTACTCCTACGGGATTGTGTCAGTGGTGCAGGGCCAGGTCGTCGATTTCAAAAGCTGGCGACTCAATGACCAAAACCAGTTCCAGCCCGAGCCTGTGAAGATGCTTGGAGCATCTGCCAACAAAGCCCCATTCTTGGCCTAAGCTGGGATGATGTGTGATTTCGGTATTGCCCCGTACCGTTTCCGTTGCCACCCATCACATTGCCGATCTGGAGACCATGCTCAATCCTAATCTAGACGATATTCAGCTCACTAAGGAGGAGTACGAACGCTACTCCCGCCACATTATCCTGCCCGAAGTGGGCCTCGACGGGCAGAAAAAGCTCAAGGCCGCCAGCGTGCTCTGCGTGGGCACGGGCGGTTTGGGTTCACCGCTGCTGCTGTACCTGGCCGCCGCTGGCATTGGCCGCATTGGCATCGTTGACTTTGACACAGTCGACCAGTCAAACCTGCACCGCCAGGTAATCCACAGCGAGTCGTGGGTGGGCAAGCCCAAAATTGAGTCGGCCAAAAGCAGAATTCTCGAAATTAACCCCCACTGCCAGGTCGATCTCTACGAAACCCGTCTCAGCGCCGAGAACGCCCTAGGTATCTTCGAACCCTACGACGTGGTGGTTGACGGCACCGATAATTTCCCCACCCGCTATCTGGTCAACGATGCCTGCGTACTGCTGAACAAGCCCAACGTCTACGGCTCTATTTTCCGCTTTGAGGGCCAGGCTACGGTGTTCAACTACCAGGATGGCCCCAACTACCGCGATTTGTACCCCGAACCACCGCCGCCAGGGCTGGTGCCCTCCTGCGCGGAGGGGGGGGTGCTGGGCGTCCTCCCCGGCATCATTGGCGTCATTCAGGCCAATGAAACCATCAAGGTAATCTTGGGCACGGGCAGCACCCTCAGCGGTCGCCTGCTCCTCTACAATGCCCTTGAGATGACATTTAGAGAACTAAAACTGCGCCCAAATCCGGTGCGGCCCGTCATTGACAAGCTGATCGACTACGAAGAATTTTGCGGTATACCCCAGGCGCGTATGGAAGCTGAAAAAGAGCAGGCCAATCTTGCCGAAATGACGGTGACCGAACTCAAGCAGGTGCTCGACAGCGGCGCTGACGACGTGCTGCTGCTCGATGTGCGCAATCCCAACGAGTACGAAATTGCCCGCATTCCCGGCTCAGTGCTGGTGCCCCTGCCCGACATCGAAAACGGCGACGGGGTCGATAAGGTTAAGAGCTTGCTCAACGGTCATCGCCTGATTGCGCACTGCAAGATGGGCGGGCGATCGGCTAAAGCCCTCGGCCTGCTCAAGCAGCACGGCATTGAGGGCACCAACGTCAAGGGCGGCATTACCGCCTGGAGCCAGGAAGTCGATCCTTCGGTGCCCGAGTACTAGACCGAGCAAGCTGGCAAAATGCCCCGATGGGAATGTTTCCATCGGGGCATTTTGTTTACGGATAGTTAGATTACGGATAGTCAGACTACGCCAGCCATCTCCATCCGCGACTGGCGAGACATCTGCTCCCAAGGAATCTTGGGGGGAGAGGCGATCGAGATGGTTCGTTCTAACCCAGAGTTGTTATCATCGGGCACGGGTTCCTGGAGAGGCAGGGTAAATGATGGCATGGTTTAACCGTAGTTTGGGGGGCACGTTGGCCCCAAAAAGCGAGTCTATAGGCCTCGCCCTTATGGGTGGAGCGCTGACCTGCGCCACCTTTATTTTTGCTGCTCTCCCCGCCTGCGCGATTCCGGGGCAGACTGTCACCCTAGCCGAGTCGTGGATTCGCAATAACCCCACCCTCAAACCGGCTCCCAACGAGCGCCTGACGATCAATCGCCTGGCCGCCCCTGGTCAGCGGTTTACCTTTCAGGCGTCGGTTTTTGCCGTTGGTGAGGCCGCACCGGCCCAAAATCGGCTTCAGATTCGCACCGAGCGGTTTAGCCTGGTCGATTACGCCAACCCAATTACCCCAGACCGCCTCGATGAGTCACTGCGGGCTATCTATGGGCAAGCACTCTTCAACGACTACCGCCAGGCCGAGGTGCTGATGCGCTATCCGCCGCGGGGGGCCAGAACGACTCCGACAGATAACCCCAACCTGGTGCTGCGAGGTGAAGTCCGCGAGGGCGAACAATTTGCCTACTGGCAAGAGATCGCCTACGATCGCGCTGGCAATGCCTATCTGGGCCGTATGGCTGTCTTTCTCAAGGCCGATCTGCCCGCCCTGCAAGCCCAGCTGAGTCCCTAGGGAAACGCTCAGGTGTGCAACCAGATGGTAGCTAACGGCAGCGTAGCCGCTGCCACCCAGGCCAGACGCCCCAGAACCAGACGCCCCAGGGGTGAAGCTGGGGCTTCAAATGTACTGACGGGTTCGATTAGAGCATTGACCCGCTGTTCCAGGCGGCTGAGCAACAGGGGTTCATAGAAGCCTGTGGAGGGCGTAAAATCGGCGCTGAGGTTGGCAGACTGCATAGCCAGGGCCATCTGCTGAGACACCTTCACCAACAGTTCCGCCAGCAGCAGCGGATCGCTGGTTTGGGCCGCCCGTCGGTCGGCCCGGATTTCGCGCAGCAGCAGCAGCTCTTCCCACAGCATATGGGTGCCAGGCAGCCAGATGGCGAAGCGTCGCACCGTGCCTAGCCAGAAAAACCAGAAGGGATCGTGACAGTCGGCATGGGCCTGCTCGTGGGCAAGCATAGCCTGCTGTTCACTGGCGGTGAGCTGCTCTAGCCAGCCCTGGCTCACGAGTAGCGACGATCGCCATAATCCGACCTGGGCCGCGCAAGGCAGGTCAATGGGCAAACATCGCGCCTGCCTGCCCTGCGCCAGGGTAATGGTAGGGTATTGCCGCAGCCGCAGCCCGGTAGCCGCCGCCTGCCCCAGGGAATAGACCAGTACTCCCATGAAAAAGGTCAGGCATCCCAGGCTGGCCCAGCACCCCGTGGGGCTAACCGACCAGCCCATCATGGTGCCGTGGTGGCCCATGAAAAGCACGGCCCCGGCGGTCAGCAGCAGCAGCAGGGGCGGCAGGCAAAAGGTGCTGAGAGCAGACTCCCAGCGGGCCTGCCAGGACATAGGAGTCGATCGCCCTTGGGGACATCGCCACTGCCACCGCCATGCCACGGCGAACAGAATTGTGAGCACAATCAGGCTGCTGTGCATTACACATCCTCCCGTTTGGTACTGCGCAGGGCGCGCAGGCGGCTGGCGATCGCATCGAGCTGATCCAGCTCAGCGGTATCTAAGCTATCGGCAAAGGCGGCCACAATGTCGGGGCTGCCGATCGCCAAAAAGCTCTGTAGCTGCTGGTGGGCAGTCAGCAGTTTAGCCTCCTGTTGGGAAACCGTGGGCTGCCACTGGTAGACCCGCCGCAGTTTTCCGGGCTTTTCTGGCTGAATTACTTCGCGCCGCAGCCAGCCTTTCTTGGCCAGTCGCTGTAGTACTGTCGTCACCGAAGCCTGGGCCAGGTCGCGATCGGGGTCGGCCAGAATGTGGTCGTGAATATCTTTGACCGTTGCCCCTCCCTTGGCCCAAATAATGGCCAGAATTTCAGCTTCCAGAGGACCGAGGGAGAGCTGGTGGGGGCGATGGCGAGGGAGGGGGGACATTTGGGGAAGCGCAGGTGAGGGGGTGAGGCGGCCAGGCGTTGATAGGGTTTAGTTTAGGGGATGGGGCACGGGGCTGCCCAGAGACTGAGTTTACAGTTTGCAATAGTTGACCAGCTGTCTTTTGATTCAAATGGGAGTTGCCAAGACAATCCTTCAAGAGAGGATTTTGAGCTGTGAACGATTATGAGAAGACTCGCTTTAACATTGGTAGCTGCGCTGGTAGCCCTCACCCTGTGGATGGCTCCGGCGGCCCAGGCCGCTGACCTAGGCCACGGCGGTCAAATTTTTGGCAACAACTGCGCGGCTTGCCACATTGGCGGCGGCAACGTAGTCAACGGGGCTAAGACTCTGAAGCAGGCCGATTTAGAAAAGTATGACATGGCCTCGATCGAGGCGATTGTCGGCCAGGTGACCAACGGCAAAAATGCGATGCCGGCCTTTAAAGGACGACTCAGCGATGGAGACATTGCCGATGTGGCGGCCTACGTGCTGAGCCAGGCTGAGCAAGGGTGGTAGATTTCGTCGCTCCAGTTCCCTACGCCCCCTGCCGTCAAGCTAGGGGGTTTTGTCGTCAAATGAGGTCACTCCTATGGGCATTTATCAATGGGTTGCCCTTTGTTTGGGCCTGCTATTGAGCGTGGGCTGGCCCAGCATGGCGCAAGCTGACGCGACGATCGCGGCTGGCGATCGCTGTTTCCTAGAGATTCAGCAGGAACGCTACGGGGATGCGATCGCCACCTGTACCCAGGCGATCGAGCACCAGGCCGAAACTGCTGACTACCGCCTTAACCGAGGGCTGGCCTTCTACCGCAGCGGCTATTTTGCCGATGCGATCGCCGACAATACGGAGGTTTTGGCGGCTCATCCCCACGACTATCGGGCCTACTACAATCGGGGATTAGTCCAGATCGCCCTGCATAACTTTTCGGATGCGATCGCCGATTTTGATCAGGCGGTAGCCCTAACCGCCAATCCGCTGCCCTTAGCTGATATCTACGACGATCGCGGCCTGGCTAAACTTTTGGCGGCCAAGCCAGAGGCGGCCCTGCGCGACTTTGATCGAGCTTTGGCTCTCAACAGCAAAGATACACGGGCACTGTTTAACCGTGGCTGTGCCTGCCACCAGCTGGGCCGAGTCAGCGATGCCCTGGCCGACCTCAACCAAGTGCTGAATCTAGAGCCCGACCACGCCCGCACCTATCTAAAGCGGGGGGTGCTGAGGCAGGCATTGGGCGATCGCACCGGCAGCTTAGCCGATTTGCGCCAGGCTTCAGACTGCGCCAAGGCCCAGGGGCAACTCTATCTGCACCACTACATTCTCACTCTGCTCAACGAGTGGCAAACCCCAAGCATATCGCTGGGATAGGGCTATCCAACCTGAGCTGATTCGCTTTAAAGTCCACCAAGTTATAGCTATGTCGATGAAATTGTCTACCATCTCGGCCCTGATGCTCAAATCGACCCTGGGGCTGTTCACAATGGCCCTGACCCTGGTCTTGGGCAGTGGCCATCTCGTCGCTCGGGCTGACTCAGACCACGGTCATACTCCTAGCCACGACATGGGCACCAGTAGTGATATGGGCGATGGTCACGACATGGAAGAGGGCCACCACCACGGCATCCTCGAAATTCCGGCGGGTCAGCCTGTGCCAACTGTCATGCTGATGGTGTATCCCGACCCAGTGCAGGGATGGAACCTGGAGGTGCAGACTACCAACTTTCGCTTTGCCCCAGAACATGTCAACCAGGCCAATCTTCCTGGCGAAGGTCATGCCCATCTCTACGTCAACGGCGAAAAAACATCGCGCATCTATGGCCCCTGGCTGCACTTGCCTCAATTGCCCAGCGGACAAAGCGAGTTAACCGTGGGTCTCAACGCCAACGGACACGAAGCCTTGACCCACGATGGCCAGAAAATTGAATCTACCGTGGTAGTCGAGGTCCCCTAGGTAATCGCTCTAGAGCCGCCTATGCCTTGTAAGCCCTAACGTTGCCAGCGATGGAATGCCCTGATGAAAAACGTTCTCACCAGGGCATTCTGGGTAGTGAGGCCGCCCACTGCTACGATCCGCTAAGCTATAGCTGTGGCCAGTCTGGTTAAGACATGACTTCTGTGAACGTTTGAGCGTTCAAACGTTTGAACGTTCATAGGGTTTTTGGGTGTCCTAACTGACGTGAATATGGCTATAAAAGTACTCGCGAATGATGGCGTGGCTCAACTTTCTTTCGCTAATTCCGGCTACCACCGTTACGCTACTTCTCATTAGCATTGCCTTTCTGCGGTTTTACAATGAGCAAGACTTCACCTTCCTCGGCCTCATCGCCAACCCCAGAATCTGGAGCAACCGACTCACTGTGGCGGCCCTCCTGGCTGCGGTTATTAATTTCTGCATTGAGTGGGACGGTCGAAACCGAGAAGCAGACCGCCTGGCTGAAGAAGCACAACGAAGACTTGAGGAAGAGCAACGAAGACTTGAGGAAGAGCAACGAAGACTTGAGGAAGAGCAACGAAGGGCTGAGGAAAAAGAACAGGCGTCTCGCCGAGCTGCAATCGAAATTGAACGAGATCTTGCACTCCTGAGCTATCTGGCCGACTCATCTGCGGAAAACCAGCGGAAGTTAACCCAGGTGCTAGCATTGCTCAACGACTACCGAGATTCTCTGGGTTGAGCAATTTACAGCAAAGGTTTGAAGCTGAAGCCAGAAGTATGGGGCTGCGAGCCTCAATGCTCCCATCGACCGATTCAGTAGGGGATCAAATTAAGACGGCATCCATAACCCGCTCGGCTTATTGGATCAATTTTGTCAGCACCCAGTCGCGCAGTAGGCTGTTCACCTGCTCGGGCACCTCATCGTGGGGGCAGTGGCCCGCTTGGAGATAGTGCTCGGTCAAGGTGGGGTAATACTGGCGGAACTGAGCCCCCTTTTCGCGGCAGTTCATCCAGGGGTCGCCTTCGCCCCAGAGCATCAGCAATGGGCAGGCAAGCTTTTGCAGTAGCTCATCAACCCTTTCACCCTGGCGCGATTTGAACACCGAGGCAAATACCCTTGCGGCACCGGGGTCCCCAGAGGGGCGGCGAATGTCTTCGACTAGCTGATCGGTAATGGCCGATTTATCCAGGTACACCTGCTGGAGGGTGCGGCGAATGGTGGCGGGCTGACGCATATACTGGAACAGCAGCCAGCTCGGCAGCGGTTGCAGCATCAGCGCTTGGATCGCCTTTGCGATCGGATTGGGGGGAGCAGGCGGAGTCTGAGTAGGGGTAGAAAATGGCCCGGCGCTGTTGAGCAGCACCAGCCCAGCGGCCAATTCAGGGTGGTTTGCCGCCGCGCACAGCGACGCATATCCTCCTAACGAATTGCCCGCCAGTACCACCGGGCGACCGATCACCTCGGCGATAAAGTCGTGGAGCTGGGCCTGCCATAGATCGCCGCTGTACTGCCAGTCAGGCTTGGCCGATCGCCCAAACCCCAGCAGATCAATCGCCCATACCTGAAAATCGGCCTGCAACTCCTGAATATTTTTGCGCCAGTGGTCGGTGGAAGCGCCAAAGCCATGTACCAGCAGCAGCGGTGGACGGTCTTTCTGGGCTTCTCCGGCAACCACGTAGTGAATGGCGTGATCGCGCCAGGGCCAGTAGGTATGCAGGGAACTGTCGGAAGTAGAAACAGCGGCGGGCATAGCGGTTTTGCAAGCGATATGTAAACAAATATTAAATATGATGGTAGCGAATATTGGCACAACCAGCCTTTTGAGGATGACAAAACGTCGAATACCAGGCATTGTTGCAGAGGAATGCTCTTAAGCCCGCTCCTATGGCTGCCCTATCTCGCCCCCGCAAATCAAAAAACCGTCGCGAATTTTCTAAGTACGATGCTCGCAGTCGCAAATCGCTCTGGTTTGAGCGCCTGATGGCAGCGACGGCACTGCTTAACCTGGTGTTGGTAATCGGCGACCTGAGTTATATTCCCCTGCGAGATCAGTATTTGCGTTTTTTGCCCAGGGTGACGACCTGGTATGGCGAAACCTTTAAGGGCATTGAGCCCCACCGGTTCACCACCAACTATCTCGGTACCGTAGAAAAGCTTGAAGAACAGGTGGCCCAAACCGGGCTTACTTCTGTTCAGGCGCAGTCTATTTTGGACGATTTACAGCAGCAAAGTGCCGCGATGATTGCCGAAAACCCGTTTCAAATCGCCAATCGATCCGGCAATCTTGAGCAGATTAAGAACGAAATGCGCGATCGCATGGGCGTTGAATCGTCCACCACTGCATTTACCGAATTTTGGAGTGCTGAGCATTTGAGCGAAGCTGGGTTCTCCTCAGAGATGAGGTTCTTTAAGGATGAAATTCAGCCTCTGATTGAGACCAACTTCTTTCGGCGGATTGCGGTTCACGGCGGCTTTGTAGATTTATTTTGGCGGATTGATATCTGGTTTAACCTGCTGTTTGGCCTCGAGCTGCTGGCCCGCAGCATTTACCTCGATCGCCGCTACAAAAACTTCGCCTGGCACGACGCCATTCTCTGGCGCTGGTACGACGTTCTATTGATCATTCCGTTTAGCGGTCTCCGCTTGCCCTGGCTTGCCCTAGCTCGCATCATTCCCGTCACCATTCGCATTAACCAGTCAAATTTGCTCGATCTGGCCCCGATCCAAAGCCGAGTTAGCCGTTTTGTGATCAGCCACGTAGCGGTTGAAATTACCGAAATCGTGGTGTTACGCATTATCGACCAGGCGCAATCGCTCATTCGAGATGGCAGCGTAGCCGAGGCTTTGCTCGAACCCAAAGCGCGCCGCTACATCGAAGTCGGCGGTGTTGACGAATTGGAGGTGCTCTCTAAACGCCTGGGGGCCTTGGCCGTCTATAACGTGCTGCCCCAGGTCAAACCCGAGATCGATGCACTGCTCAAGCACACCATTACCCAAGCGTTTGATCGCGCCCCCGGCTACCAGGGATTCAGGCAGCTGCCCGGCATTGGCGATCTGCCCGACCAAGTGGCCCAGAGGGTCGTAGCTCAACTGTCGGCCAACCTCTACGGGGCGCTCAAGGGTTCCCTAGAGAATGAGTCTGGCGGCAAGCTCACCGAAAAGCTAATTCAAAAACTAGGGGAAACCTTCAGGCTTCAGATCAAAGAAAACGAAGATATTGAAGAGCTTGAAACCCTGGTAATAGACTTTCTCGAAGAAATCAAGCTCAACTATGTTAAGCGTCTGGCGGCTGCCGATGTCGATCGCCTGATCGAAGAGCGCTATCAGCTTTACAACGTTACCCAAAGTGGCCAAGAGGGCGATCGCTAGAGTCAAACCTTTTGTAAACAAGCCTTCTCCTCCCCAAGATAGGCTGACAAACCCAACCATCTCATCCCCTTAGCTCTCCACCAGGGTAGAGAAGATTTTCTTACTCCCATTGCTAAATTGGGCGCAGTCTAAACGGCATTTGCAGAAGAGCAAAGCTTCCGGCCAGATCGCCCTTAAGGCAATTTAAGGTGCTGCTTTTTTCAAGCACCCACGTATGGGAGAACAGTGAATATGTCTACTCGAAATACCGACCGCCGCGATCGAGACTTTGAATCATCGATCAGCGCTCGACCCGTAACCAAGGATGAAATTGCCTATCGCGATGGCTATGTCAGAGGCAAGTCAGCCGAGCAGCTAGAGTATGAGCGGCGTCGGGCTGCCGAAGCCAGAATATATGAGGAAAACGCCAGGCTGCGGGCGGACAACGGGTTGTCTATCGGCCTCATCCTTGGTCTGATCCTAGCGGCGGTAGCGGCAGTAGTGGGTGGTCTTATCTACGTCTACAGTGATGCAGACACGCCTGGCGCAGTTGCTCCCACCCCTGAGACCACTAGCCCAGAACCCGCCAGCAACAACAAAACCACGGTTATTGAGCGAACCATTGAGCGCACTCGGGAAGCAGTGCCAGTGCCGAGTTCTGTGCAACCGCCCGACATCAACGTGGAAGTACCTTCTACCCCTGAGCAACCGTCTAGCCCAGCCCCGACACCATCCGCTCAGCCAGATGCCGCTGCCAATCAAGCCCCAACCGATATCGCTCCCAACTCTAACTCAGCCGGGACCGCCCCTAGCTCTAACTAAGTCTCCGTCAGATAGCTTTATAGCTTCATTCCCTGGGCACCAGGGGAACCCTGTACAGCGGTTCCCCTGGTGCTTTATGCCGCATCAGGATCTTGTTCACCCACCCGGCAACGGGGATTATAAGCGTTCGAAGTTCATCCTGGTGCCGCTTCATACAGTCATAGAAGATCGAATCTAGATTATAAATTTAACGTGTTGCCAGCCCATAACGAATCGATATCTCCTGAATAAAAGTATATAGATGTACTTCTATAGAGATGTGTTACTAACATTTTGGCTTTCGGAACTCGGCCAAAGCGAGTAATCTACCTAGTTTCGTAGACACATTTGTCGATTTTTTATCGTTGTCGAAAACTAATTCACTAATACAAATCATGGCGGAAAGATGCAAGCATCAAGCCCGCAGCTTTTGCCTGCTTCTTTCCGCCAAAAGCATTGTGCAAAGGGAACTAACATGTTTTTAGATGCTCGAGAAATTGAGAGTAATTTAATCGAAAAAGATATTTGTATCGTTGGCTCAGGTCCTGCTGGCATGAGTCTGGCTCGGGAATTCATTGGCCAAAAGGCCGATGTTTGCCTGCTCGAAAGCGGCGGCATAGACCCTGATGCCCAGGTGCAGTCACTGGCGATGGGAACGACGGTCGGCGAGCCTATCAATCCCCCCGGGGATGTCTGTCGGCGGCAGGTCGGGGGCAACTCTAACGCCTGGTCGGTCAGGGTTGAAAAAGGCAGGGTTGGGGTCCGATACGTTCCCTTTCATGAGGTTGACTTTGAAAAGCGCGATTGGTTGCCCAACAGCGGTTGGCCAATTGACTACGAGCAGCTACTTCCCTACTATCACCGGGCTCAGGCTGTCTGCCAATCAGGCCCTTTTGACTATGATGTCAACACCTGGGAAGACAGTGGCGCCCGCAGGCTGCCTCTAGATGAAACCCTTGTCCAGACATCAATGTTTCAGTTCGGGCCAAGTAAGCCTTTTTTTGAAGACTACCGGGACGAGCTTGCCAGGTCTGCCAACGTTACCCTCTACTCCCAGGCCACGGTTGTCGAGCTTGAGGCCAATGAGTCGGGCACGGCAGTCACCCGCATTCGAGTGGCCTGTTTGAATGGTAAACAGTTTTGGGTATCGGCCCGGGTGTTTGTGCTCGCCTGCGGTGGCTTTGAAAACGCCCGCCTGATGCTCTTGTCCAATCGTCAGCAGCCCGCCGGTTTGGGCAATTCCCATGACGTAGTCGGTCGCTACTTCAACGATCACCCCTTCGTTATGGGAGGTCATTTCAAACCCTACAACCCCAAGCTTTTCAATCAGACGGCTCTTTACGATCTGCGGCATGTGAACGGCGTGCCGGTGATGGGGCATCTGAAACTATCCAAGGAAGTCATGGAGCGAGAGCATCTGCTCAATATGAGTGCCTGCTTCTTTCCCCGGCCCAGCAAGCGCAAAATGACGGCGATTTCGTCGCTGCAATATCTGGTTCAGTCGCGATCGCTCCGTGAATGGCCCGACGAACTGCCTCAAAACTTGCTCAGGATTTTAATGGGAACTGACCACATTGCCCAAACCGCCTACCTAGTCAAAACCAAGAATCAACCCTGGCTAACCGGCTTCTCCCAAGGGGGGTGGTCAAACCTCGACCAGAACGAGAAGCGGTTTAGAACCTTTGAAATTATCCATCAAATTGAGCAGTCCCCCGATCCATCTAATCGCGTTGCCCTCAGCCGCGACAAAGATGTCTTTGGGTGCCCAAAACTTGAGGTTCACTGGCGATGGAGCAAAGAGGATGCCGAGCGGATTGCCCGTGGCCAGGAAATTATGGCCAATGAGCTTCACCGGGCCGGCATTGGAGAATATGAAATGCCGCGCGAGAACGGCTGGCCGCTGCTGGGGCGTCCCTCAGGCAGCCACCACCTGATGGGCACTACGCGCATGCACGACGACCCCAAGCAGGGCGTTGTCGACGCCAACTGCCGCGTGCACGGACTGTCGAACCTGTACGTTGCGGGCAGCTCTGTTTTCCCCACCGGGGGCTACTCCAACCCAACCTTGACCATTGTGGCGCTGTCACTGCGCCTGGGCGACCTGATTAAGCAAGAGCTAGCCGCTGAGGTACTGGCCTTAAGCTAGGGGGTTAGCAACGGATTAGGGCATGCTGGGGAATAAAGATACGGCCATAGTCACTTAGGTCAAGACATCCAGAGGCGTTCGAGCGTTTGAACGTTTTGAGGGAAATTGTCTTAACCAGACTGGCTACGGCTATCCCCCCCTCGGTTAAACAGTAGGCCCTGCGCTCCCGCTGTTCAACCGAGGGATGCTTTCAGCCAGCGGGTGCTTTAAGCCAGGATGAGGAAGACGCAACCTCAAATTCATCCTATGGCTACCTACCTGATTACCGGCGCCAATCGCGGTATTGGCTATGAGTATTGTCGGCAGCTTCAGCAGCGGGGCGATACTGCGATCGCCGTATGCCGCCAACCTTCCGATGCTCTGACAGCATTGGGGGTGCGCGTAGAAGCGGGTATTGACATCACCGATGACGCCTCCGTCGCTGTCCTGGCCCAGCAGCTGGATGGCATTCAGCTAGACGTACTAATCAATAACGCTGGCATTGTCGAGCGCATTACGCTCAACGACCTGGATTTTGAAAGCATTCGGCGGCAGTTTGAGGTCAATGCCCTCGGCCCCCTGCGGCTAACGGCAGCGCTGTTGCCAAATCTAACCAATGGCTCAAAAGTCGCCTTGATGACCAGCCGCATGGGGTCTATAGCTGACAATACTTCTGGTGGCTCCTATGGCTACCGCATGTCAAAGGTAGCCTTATCCATGGCGAGCAAATCCCTGGCCCACGACCTCAAGCCCAGGGGCATCGCCGTAGCGATTCTGCATCCCGGCCTGGTGCAGACGCGCATGACCGGATTTACCACCAGCGGCATTACCCCAGAAGAATCGGTCAGAGGGCTGCTGGCCCGCATTGACGAGCTAACGCTAGAGAACTCCGGCACCTTCTGGCATGCCAATGGAGAGGTACTCCCGTGGTAGAGAGACATCTTTTTGAATCTAGGCAAGGCGTCGCGTTTAAGCGCCATCACGCCTTAACCCAGGGCTCATCCCAGGGGCCGCCGCCGACTTCTAGCCCGGCCTGGGGGCTGGTGGCGGCGACGACTAGATCCAACGCGCTACCCCACCGCTGCCAAAGCTTGAGGCTGAGATCGCCCAGGGCAGTGTCGCGACAGCAGAAGGCCATACCCTCGTGGGTCGGTGCCCGCAGCGGAATACCGGAAAGACGGGTGGCGCCAGTTACTTCGACCACGTAATCGGACCGCTCACATCGCATGTGCCAATAGCCCCAGGGGGTGATGTGCCAGGTGACGTGGGCATTCCAGGGCACAAATTCGTAAAATTTGCCGCCGTGGTGAACCCCCACCATCGCCACCGACTCCATCCACGCCAAAACCTGGCGACGACCGCCCCCGGCGGTGAGGGCTAAATCGGGCACACCCTCAAAGGCGTTGCAGTTGAGCCAGAACCATTTTTGCGGGAACGATCGCCCCCAGTTTTTTTCGCTGTAGGTCGGGGCATTGATGAACTCATACCGCTGTCCCTGCCACTCAACCCACCCGGTAGCGTGGCCGTGGGCCATGAGAATTTGCCAGCCGGGCTCAAAAATTTGCAGGCTAGAGAGCAGCCCCGCGGTGGATTGCTGAGACTGCCCCCGGCTCCCCCAGCCATAGGCCGGATCGGTGTGGTACTGCCATGCCACGGCGCCCAGGACAGGATCGTTTAAGTGACCCTGGTGCCAGGTTGCCGTCACCTGATAGCCCTCCGGTATGTCTTTCTCAAAGTCTGACGATGGCAGCAACCGAGGCTCAATTTTGGTTTTCCCTCGCCAGTGACCCAGCCCTAGCCCCTCAGGCCAAGCCCAAAATTGCCCTATATCGGGAAAGGTGCGGCAAAAGTAGCTGTCGTCGGGACCCAGAATCTGCGCCGTGCCGCCGCTGTGGGGCTGCCCCCCAATCGGATCTTCGATGGAATACATAAAGGCAAAGGTCTGGCGAGTCTCCGGCAGCGTGAGGCGAAAGTACCAGCCCTCGAAGAAGCGATTGCCTTTGCCGTCCCAGTGGTAGCCGCTGTGGGGAGTCTGGAGGGGGTGAAGGGACATAGGGAGTGGGGGAGGTGAGGGACATAGGGAGTGAGGGAGTGGGGAGGGGAGGGAGTGGGGGAGTAGGGGAGTAGGGGAGTAGGGAAGTAGGGAAGTAGGGAAGTGGAAGAGGGTTTAGTTTTGAGTTTTGAGGTAAGTCATTGAACGTTTGCTTGGGTGTGCGTCCATAGCCTAGAACACCGTTCGGGACCTGAGGGGTTGTGTTGCCCACAGGTCCATTTGCAGAACACAGGTTTAAACCGATGATCGGCTGCTCCTTTCCGTCGGGTCCAGGGCGGCGGAACGCCCCTGGTTGACGGGGGTCTGGGGCCAGCAAAATGGCCCCAGCAGCTAATCTGGGTTCTCTCCCACCACCTCTGCCAGCCTAGAACCTCTTTTACTTAAGGCAGCTTACTGTCCTAGAAGATTCTCAATCTTCAACCCAACGGGGTACGTATTGCCAACCATCGCGGATCTCGTCTCGAAACCGCCGATGCCCTGGCTGCTTTTCTTCTACCAGCTTCCAAAAGGCCGCAGAATGGTTCATATGCACGGTATGGCACAGCTCGTGGACAAAGACATAGTGCACTAGCTCGGGGGGCAAAAACAGCAGCTTATAGTTGAGGCTGATGTTTTTGTTGCTGGAGCAGCTGGCCCAGCGGGTCTTTTGGCCCCGGATAGAAATGCGGCTAAAGGGCAGGTTAACAACAAAACTCAGCTCCCGCAGCCAGGGAGCAAACTCAGCCCGGGCCTTGCGGCTCAGCCACTGGCGCAGCAGATCGGCGCAGGCGGCGCTGTCGTCAACGGGGCCGCGCAGCAGCAGGGTTTGGGGGGCACTCTGGGTCATGGCCAGGGTGCGCGTGCTGGCGGGTTGGTAGCTAACTTGCCAGGTCTGATGACGCGATCGCACCTCAATCTGCTCGGGTTTTTCGTCAAAGTGGGCATCGGTAAGCCCGGCGGTTTGGTGGGCTAGCCGCAGCTGCGATCGCCACAGCCAGTCGCGCCGCCGATGCAGCAGCTCGGGCACCTGGCTGTGGTCGAAGCCGTTGGGCACAACCACCTCTACCTGACCATTTAGGTGCACTTTAATGGAGACGTGGCGAGCGCGAGCGCTCTCTCGAATGCGGTAGTCGGGCAGCTCTGCCGAGGGGGCAGAAAAAAGCTCTAGCTGTTCAGACGATTCAGCCATGGGCGGCAGGAACACAGCACTCAGGAACAGGGCGCTACTTATATAGCCTGTTCTATCCTACGGTGCCCTAGAAAAGAGAGCAAAATTTGCTGGTGAGGTGGCCCAAGCGGTCGGCTTTCATTGGCGCGAGTAGAGAAGCGATCGCCCCGGTGGATGTCGGCAGTGCTCCACAGTCCCAGATCCAGGCCCTCGCTCAGAACTAAGCTTTCGACGGGCACAACTAACGGCCCGTGGTACACGTGACGCACCACGGCGTCATCTTCCAGGCGCTCAAAGAGCGTGAGCCGAGGAGCGGCATAGCCAATTTCCTCTAGCAGCTCTCGGTACACGGCGGTATCAGGATCTTCCCCCGGCTCCAGGTGGCCGCCAAAAAAGGCCCAGTGGCCAGGCCAGGCGATGGTGGGAATATCATCGCGGAGCTGAAGCAGGAAGCGATCGCCCTGGTAAAGAATCGCGATCGCCACTTCAGGTTTGGTCGTCATAGGACAGGTTGTTACAGAAGATTACAGCCAGCGCCATCACAATCCTTAACGTTAACCTTCCCAGCCAGCGCGCTGAAAGGCGGAGGGTTAAACGCTCCAGCCCAGTAGGGAAAGGCTGTATTAAAGCCTTGGGCCGACTGCCCACCTTCGCGATGCCCACGCCTCACCATTAAATATATAGAGCTAAATGCTAGCCAAAGGCTCTGGGGCAGTCGCCAGCAAAACAAGGGTCTGGGGAGACATTAGCGTCCCGAGCCTCGCCCTTCGCAGCTGGCGGGGCAACCCTTGAGCGGATGCGCTGCACTACCGCCAGCCACGTAAATAATTGCGGTCATCATCAATGCCTCCTGAGTGGTCACCCCATCAGCTACACCGTCAAAGCTCCGCATTTCGGAAATCCTGCCTCTTCACAACCCGCCAAAGATCAAGCATTGAGCCGCAATAATTAACATGAATTAACAAAAATAGGCCTTGATCGCCAAATTGACGATCAAGGCCCCGTTTTTTATTGAGTTTTATTAATAGAAGGCTGATTTAAAGATCAATTTTGCGATCGGAGTATTTCCAGAAGCCCTACAGATCAAGGGCTTCCGGAGGTTGAATTATTGTTAACCCCGGTCAAAAAGCGTCAAATCACGAGACTATAATGCTCAAGAGCAATCACCGCCTAAGTATCAGTTGTGCCTGTGGGCGATCGCGCACTCGGGTACAGTTCTAGCCAAGGTGAATGATTCTCGATTTGCTTTTGTCTAGAGAGAGGAGAGTCTCCATGACAACTACCCCGCGCGAGCGGGAGGCGAAAGCCAAGGTCATCGTAGATAAGGATCCAGTACCTACTTCTTTTGAGAAGTGGGGCAAGCCGGGTCACTTTGATCGGACTTTGGCGAAGGGACCCAAAACCACCACCTGGATTTGGAACCTTCACGCCGACGCTCACGATTTTGATAGTCATACCAGTGATTTAGAAGACATTTCGCGCAAAATCTTTAGCGCTCACTTCGGTCACTTAGCCGTCGTCTTTATCTGGCTTAGCGGCATGTATTTCCATGGCGCTAAGTTTTCAAACTTTGAAGCCTGGATGACCAACCCTACGGGCATCAAGCCCAGTGCTCAGGTGGTCTGGCCGATCTTCGGTCAAGAGATCCTGAACGCCGATGTAGGTGGCGGTTTCCAGGGTATTCAAATTACCTCTGGCCTGTTCCAGATGTGGCGCGCCGCTGGCATCACCAATGGCTTCCAGCTCTACGTCACCGCCATTGGTGCGCTGGTGATGGCTGGCCTGATGCTGTTTGCAGGCTGGTTCCATTACCACAAGGCCGCTCCCAAACTGGAGTGGTTCCAGAACGTGGAATCGATGATGAACCACCACCTGGCTGGCTTGCTCGGTTTGGGCTGCCTCAGCTGGGCCGGTCACCAAATCCACGTGGCGCTGCCCATTAACAAAATGCTGGATGCTGGCGTGGCTCCGCAGAATATTCCTCTGCCCCACGAGTTCATCCTGAATAAGAGTCTGATGGCTGACCTGTACCCCAGCTTTGCTGAGGGCCTGAAGCCTTTCTTCACCCTTAATTGGGGTGTGTACGCCGACTTCCTCACCTTCAAGGGCGGTCTGAACCCCGTGACCGGCGGCCTCTGGCTGTCGGATACGGCTCACCACCACCTGGCGCTCGCCGTGCTCTTTATCGTTGCGGGCCATATGTACCGCACCAACTGGGGCATCGGCCACAGCATGAAGGAGATTCTGGAAGGCCACAAGGGCGACCCGCTGCTGTTTGGTGGCAAGGGCCACGATGGCCTGTACGAGAACCTGACCACCTCCTGGCATGCCCAGCTGGCGGTTAACCTGGCCATCCTGGGTTCCATCACCATCATCGTGGCGCAGCACATGTATGCCATGCCTCCCTATCCGTACATCGCGACGGATTACCCCACCCAGCTGTCGCTGTTTACCCACCACATGTGGATTGGCGGCTTCTTAATCGTGGGTGCCGGTGCCCACGCCTCCATCTTTATGGTGCGTGACTACGACCCGGCGGTGAATATGGACAACGCCCTCGATCGCATGCTGCGGTCCCGCGACGCCATCATTTCCCACCTCAACTGGGTGTGTATTTTCCTCGGCTTCCACAGCTTTGGTCTGTACATCCACAACGACACCATGCGGGCCCTGGGCCGTCCCCAGGACATGTTCTCTGACTCCGCCATTCAGCTGCAGCCGATCTTTGCCCAATGGGTGCAAGGGTTCCATGCAGCGGCAGCTGGGGCTACGGCTCCCAATGCCTTGGCCAGCGTCAGCCCCGTATTTGGTGGCGATGTTGTAGCTGTGGCCGGTAAGGTTGCAATGATGCCCATGGCCCTCGGCACCGCCGACTTCATGGTGCACCACATCCACGCCTTCACCATCCACGTGACCGCGCTCATTCTGCTCAAGGGTGTGCTGTACGCCCGCAGCTCTCGGCTGGTACCCGACAAAGGCGAACTAGGCTTCCGGTTCCCCTGCGACGGGCCTGGTCGGGGCGGCACCTGTCAGGTTTCCGGTTGGGACCACGTGTTCCTGGGCCTGTTCTGGATGTACAACTCCCTATCGATCGTGATCTTCCACTTCAGCTGGAAGATGCAGTCCGACATTTGGGGTACGGTGAGCCCCGATGGCACGGTGTCTCACATCACCGGCGGCAACTTTGCAGCCAGCGCCATCACCATCAACGGCTGGTTGCGCGACTTCCTGTGGGCGCAAGCGTCTCAGGTGATCGGATCCTATGGTTCGGCGCTGTCGGCCTACGGTCTGCTGTTCCTGGGTGCCCACTTCGTTTGGGCGTTCAGCCTGATGTTCTTGTTCAGCGGCCGCGGCTACTGGCAGGAGCTGATTGAGTCCATCGTCTGGGCTCACAGCAAGCTGAAGGTGGCCCCTGCCATTCAACCCCGCGCGCTGAGCATCACTCAGGGCCGGGCTGTGGGTGTGGCCCACTACCTCCTCGGGGGTATTGCCACTACCTGGGCCTTCTTCCTGGCTCGAATTATCGCGGTGGGCTAGGTTTCTCGTCATGGAATCTCCTGGGTTGCAGAGACGCGATTAATCGCGTCTCTGCAACCTACCAACCGCACTCATGACTCAAATGTCGTACTAGAATCCGTTTTGATTCATGGCAACTAAATTCCCTAAATTTAGCCAGGACCTGGCGGCCGATCCGACTACACGTCGGCTTTGGTACGGGATTGCCACCGCCCACGACTTTGAAAGCCACGACGGCATGACGGAGGAGAATCTTTACCAAAAGATTTTTGCCTCCCACTTTGGCCACCTGGCAATCATTTTTCTGTGGACTTCGGGCAACCTGTTCCACGTCGCCTGGCAAGGCAACTTCGAGCAGTGGATTAAAGATCCGCTCAACGTCAAACCCATCGCCCACGCGATTTGGGATCCTCACTTTGGCCAGCCTGCGGTAGATGCTTTCTCCCAGGCCGGGTCTTCGACTCCGGTTAACGTGGCGTTTTCTGGGGTGTACCACTGGTGGTACACCATCGGCATGCGCACCAACAGCGACCTGTACTCCGGTGCGGTCTTTCTGCTGATTCTGTCGGCCATCTTCCTGTTCGCAGGCTGGCTGCATCTTCAGCCCAAGTTCCGCCCCAGCCTGTCCTGGTTCAAAAATGCCGAGTCTCGCCTCAACCACCACCTGGCTGGTCTGTTTGGCGTCAGCTCGCTGGCCTGGACCGGGCACCTGGTGCACGTGGCGATTCCCGAATCTCGGGGTGTCCATGTGGGTTGGGATAACTTCCTCTCGATGAAGCCCCACCCCGAAGGTCTGATGCCTTTCTTCACCGGCAACTGGGGGGCCTACGCCCAGAACCCCGATACCTCTAGCCATATCTTTGGTACGGCGACTGGGTCTGGTTCTGCGATTCTGACCTTCCTGGGTGGCTTCCACCCTCAGACAGAGTCGCTCTGGCTGACGGATATGGCCCATCACCACCTGGCGATCGCGGTGATCTTTATCATCGCCGGGCACATGTACCGCACCAACTTCGGTATCGGCCACAGCATCAAGGAAATCTTGAATGCCCACAAGCCCCCCGCAGGCGGTTTGGGTGAAGGTCACAAGGGTCTCTACGACACCTTGAACAACTCCCTCCATTTCCAGCTGGCGTTGGCCCTGGCTTCGTTGGGTGTGGTCACCTCCCTGGTGGCGCAGCATATGTACGCGCTGCCCCCCTACGCCTTCATGGCGAAGGACTACACCACCATGGCGGCCCTGTACACCCACCACCAGTACATCGCTGGTTTCATTATGGTGGGGGCCTTTGCCCACGGCGCGATCTTCCTGATTCGCGACTACGACCCCGTTGCGAACAAGAACAACGTTCTCGATCGCGTCCTGCAGCACAAAGAAGCGATTATCTCGCACCTGAGCTGGGTGTCGCTGTTCTTGGGTTTCCACACCCTGGGTCTGTACGTGCACAACGATGTGGTGGTTGCCTTTGGCACCCCCGAGAAGCAGATTCTGGTAGAGCCTGTCTTTGCCCAGTGGGTGCAGGCGGCCTCCGGCAAAATGCTCTACGGGTTCGACACCCTGCTGTCGAACCCCGACAGCGTGGCCCAAACCGCCAATGCCGTCTGGCTACCCGGCTGGTTTGAGGCCATCAACAGCAACGCCAACTCGCTGTTTCTGACCATTGGCCCTGGCGACTTCCTGGTTCACCACGCGATCGCCCTGGGTCTGCACACCACCACCCTGATCCTGGTCAAGGGTGCGCTGGATGCGCGCGGCTCGAAGCTGATGCCCGACAAAAAAGACTTCGGCTACAGCTTCCCCTGCGACGGCCCTGGCCGTGGCGGCACCTGCGACATCTCTGCCTGGGATTCCTTCTACCTGGCCATGTTCTGGATGCTCAACACCATTGGTTGGGTGACCTTCTACTGGCACTGGAAGCATCTCAGCATCTGGTCGGGCAACGTAGCTCAGTTCAATGAGTCGTCTAACTACCTGATGGGCTGGCTGCGCGACTACCTGTGGCTCAACAGCTCTCAGCTGATCAACGGCTACAACCCTTACGGGATGAATAACCTGGCGGTCTGGTCCTGGATGTTCCTGTTTGGGCACCTGGTCTGGGCGACGGGCTTCATGTTCCTGATCTCCTGGCGGGGCTACTGGCAAGAGCTGATCGAAACTCTTGTCTGGGCCCACGAGCGCACTCCCCTGGCGAACCTGGTTCGCTGGAAGGACAAGCCCGTTGCGATGTCGATCGTTCAAGGTCGAGTGGTAGGTCTGGCTCACTTTACGGTGGGTTACATCCTCACCTACGCGGCCTTCCTGATAGCCTCAACGTCAAGCCGCTTTGGCTAGATTGAGCTAGTTAGGAAATTTTTAGAGCCCTGGAGCAACGCTTCAGGGCTCTTTGTTTAAGGATGATTAATTACTAAGAGTTAGTTTGAAGGAATTATGCGAAATGGATATTTTCTGGCATGAGTTAAACGCTTATAAAGCTGAAATCCAAGGTTTACAAGAAGAACTCACTAACTCTTTAGCAAATATAGGAATAGGAAGCTTTAGAAATCACACCCATTTTTCTTTAAGAGTTAGCAATAGGGCTGCTTTGATTGTTGTAGGACTCTGTTCTCTTGTTGAGGTCTTTCTCTATGATCTTGCGGCTAATGAAGAAAAAAAGAACTCATTTAAAGTCGAAGATCTAAAAGGTAATGGACTAACTAGGCTACAACTATATTTATCTCGCACGGGAAGAATAGATTTCGGGGCAATATCTGATTGGGGAACTTTTATGCAAATCTATATCTTGCGAAATGCATTTGTGCATAGCTATGGTGGATTGATTGATACTGTGTTCCTCAAAAAGGTTGAAAAAGCTGTCAAACAGCTGAAAATTGAATCTGCATTAGTGGGAAGCCGCAGACTTCGGTTGTCGCCCAAACATTTAATGACCTTTCATCAAACAATCGAACATCTTATTGAAGAATTGAGAGCTTTAAGGAGTGACGCATGAAGAATCTAGATGGAATTTTGGCTGATATTAATTCATTGTCTATAGTTGATGAATCAACTCCTGGATTTGTTCAGAATCCTAGAGCTAATGCCTTGCTGAAAGAAGCTACTCGGCTAAAGTCACAAGGAAATATGCATAGCGCTATTAAAATGCTTGAAGCTGCCAATATTGCAATTTCTGAAGGTGAAACTCAGTACACGGTTGATACCTTCGTTAAATTACCTCTGTATTTGCAGCAAGCAGGTAGAGGACAAGAAGCTATTGAGAAACTTATTAAGCTTTTAGATCTGTACTCCCCTTGCTGGGGCAAACCATTACGCCGCGATAACGTTGGCATGATTCAAAGTCATATTGAGAAACAGCGTGCCATAGTGTACGACAAACTTCGCTTGGTTCTTCAAAGAGAACAACGCTACGAAGAAGCCATACCTTATGCATTGCTGGCAGATACTTATAGTGATCGAATTGATTCTAGAGTTTATGGGTATCTAGCTGGTAAATGGCTGGGCAAAGAGAGACCTGCAGAGCGAGATTTATTAGAAGTCAGAGCATCAGGCGGGAAATTCCAGGACTATATGGCGAAAGGGACAGTTTTTTTTGAGTGGAATGAGTTTAATAATTTGAGACAACTATTTGAGAATTTCCCTGAAAAACCAAAACTCTCCTCAGTGTCAGCATTGCTGAAAAAGGTAAGAAAATCCACTCTCTTGCCCTGGTTTCAAAGCTATGCGAAAGAGCTTTTGGGTGATTTCGAAAAAATGGATTCCGAGGTAATTATGGAGATCAAGAAACTAATAGATGATAATTAACCTGAGCTTGAGACAAGAAATCACTTCAACTCTTGGTGTAGATAATTTCTTCAATTCGTTTTCTGCCAAGTTCTCACACCAAGATATGAAAACGAAGCAGAACGAAGATTGTAGGCTGTCTTTCTCAGAGAAATTAAGGCTATGAACCAAGAAATTACTCAAAATATTGCTTCAGAAGTCCAGCTTTTCCAGACCCTCGACCAAAAAGAGAACTTTCTCTTTTTGATTGGTGCTCTGCTGGCTAGAGTCATCAGTCTCAAAAAAGCCTCAGAGATCATGCAATTAGAACCTTCTGAGTTCCTCAAGATTCTAGACCTCATGGGAATTGAGTTTTCTTATCTTTCTGAAGAAGATGTTGAACTAGAAAAAAGCTGGTGAATGAATGCAGATTATCATTAATTCATCACCGCTAATATTTCTGACGAAACTCGGATATCTCGATCAATTCCTGAGTTATCCTGAAAGTTCTTACATTCCCCAATCCGTCGCAGATGAAATTTCAGCTAAATCAGACTCTGTTAGCCAGACTATCCAAGCTTATGTTAAGTCTGATGCTCTACAAATTCGTACGGTTAACCTTGTCAATCTTGCAGAGAGCCTAAATCAGCGTTTAGGGAAAGGAGAATCTGACGCAATCGCCCTTGGGATTGAACTAAACGCAGACTACGTTCTTCTCGATGACCTTGCGGCTAGGAAAGAAGCTATGCGGATTGGTTTAACCATTAGAGGCACACTAGCCGCCATCAATAGAATGAAAAAGGATGAGAAGATAAGAGTTGACAGTCTAGATGCGCTTTACACCCGTTTTTTAGAAATAAACTTTAGGGTTAAACGATCAATCTTCGACCAAGTTTTTCTTGATAATTAGTCCAGAGCTGCTGTGAACACAAACTAATCTCACCCTCTTTGCTGCTCCATTTAATAAAAGAAATCGGCGTAGGCGCTGCTGGTGTAGCTCAGTTGTAGTTCTTGGTCGTAAGCTCAATGAATATTATCGAAGGTCGTGACGGCGGTGGAGGTCGGTAAGCAGGCGGCGGTTGAGCAGCAGCAGGCGATCGTAGCGGTGTAGGGCATTACCCCACTTGTGGCTGCATACCATCAGAGTCTTGCCCTCGGCCTGGAGTTCGGCAAAAATACCTAGCATCAGAGATTCGGTCTTTTTGTCGATGCCGGTGAAAGGCTCGTCTAAGAGCAGCAGATCGGCACCCTGGGCCAGGGCACGGGCTAGAAATACGCGCTGCTGCTGCCCGCCTGACAGTTGACCAATGGGGCGATCGCACAGGTGCAGCATATCCACCCGCTCTAGCGGCAACGCCCCGATAGTTGACAGAGAGGTTTTGAACCTCTAGCACGGCGCCCGTGGAATGATAAGCAGTGGAGCCGTGCGAGTGGCGTCTACGAAGCGGCGGTGCCGACGCCCCTGACGGACGCACCCAGCCATGACCATGACCATAACCATGCTCACGAAGCTGAAGCCGAGCCGGACCATGGCTGCGGGCAGGCAGCCGAGGCAGACCAGGTGCCCGCCCCCCACATATGGCACAGTGCCGCCAACGATGCCGCGATCGCAACAGTCATTGCCGATCGCCTGGCCCAAATCAACCCCGGCCAAGCCGACCGCTACAGCGAAAATGCCGATCGCCTAGTCGCCCAGTTTGGCCAGATCGACAGCTGGATTAGGGCGCAGGTGGCCACAGTGCTCGCCAGTCAGCGCAAGCTGGTGACGACCCACGAGGCCTTTGGCTACTTCGCTAAGGCCTATGGTTTTGAGGTCAAGGGTGCCCTCAGCGGGCTTAGCACCGACGCAAGGCCCACCCCCGGCGATCTAACCGCCCTGGTTGAGCAGGTCAAGGCCGCTCAGGTGCCAGCCGGTTTTGCTGAAGATACGACTAACCCTGAACTGATTGAGGCGGCGGCCAAGGAGGCGGGGGTGGCGGTGGCCAAGCAGCCGCTGCGGGTGGAAGGCCCCGGCGGCCCTGGTAGCGAAACTGAAACCGTGCAGGCTATGCTGGTGGCCAACACCTGCACCATGGTGGAGGCCCTGAGTGGACGCTGCGATCGCGCTGGTGCACCGCTTTAGGCCAAGCAGGTCTGCCATCTACCCCACACCGTTAGCCCCCGCCCCGCCGCCGAAGGACACAATCCCAGGCCCCAGAATGGGCATGCTTAAACCGGTGCGTGCTGATATCACCGTTGCCCTTTGGCCTGATATTGACCTGAGCGGGGGGAGCGGGAGTGAAAACGTTGCGGGTTGGGAAATCGCCATGGCTGGGCTGCTGCAATCGTCGGTAGGGCTGCTGCGATCGCGCTTGTCGAGGCAGATTGTGGCCTGGGTATTTCTGAGTCTGCTGGTCATTGAAGGCATTATCTTTGTCCCCTCCTACCTGCGGCGGCGACAGGCCCAGCTGCGCGCCCTAGAACAGGTTTCAGGCGAGCTGCTGTTTGCGGTTAAAGCCATCTCGATGGTCAATCGAGACCTCAGCGAGGTGCTGGCTCGGCTCCAGGCTGAGCTCAAGCCCGACTCGATTGTGCGGGGGGCGGCGCTGTACCGGCGGGATGGCACAATGCTGCGCCAGTTTGGCGAATCCCCAGAGCTAGATCTCAGCTATCTGGGAGTCTCAGAGGTGCGGCGGCAGCTGAACTCAGATCGATCGCGCTACGACGTCGCCTGGCCCAGCAGCCAGTTTCAGGGACAGTACCTGCTGGCGGTGCGCCACGACGCCACCGGCATCGGCCCAGCGATGGTGCGCTACGCCCTCTCCATCGCTGGGCTGGTGGTGATCATTTCGCTGTTTGTCACCCTGGTCACCATTCTGGTGCTAGAGCGGCTGTTGATCAATCCGCTGATGCACCTGCGCAGCGATCTGCTGGCGGCGGGGGAGGCCGTCAGCCGCGATGACGATCCCCATTTTCAAAGCCTTTCCCTCGACCGAAACGACGAGCTGGGGGATGTGGCCAAGGCCTTTCGGCAAATGTTTGGAAGGGTTTCCCACGAAATTCAGGAGCGCCGTCAGGCCGAGCAGGCGCTACTAGAGGCCAATGCCCGCTCCGAACGCCTGCTACACAACGTGCTGCCGGTCAGCATTGCAGAGCAGCTCAAGCAGGAAACCGGGGAGGCGATCGCCTCTCGGTTTGACGAAGCCACCATTTTGTTTGCCGACATTGTTGACTTCACGGGGTTAGCGGTCGATTTGGCGCCCACTCAGCTGGTGTGCCTCCTCGACAATATTTTTTCCGCCTTCGACGCCATCGCCGATCGCCTGGGGCTCGAAAAAATCAAAACCATCGGCGATGCCTACATGGTTGTTGGCGGTCTTCCCCTTCCCCAAGCCGACCACGCCAGCCGGGTAATGACCATGGCCCTAGAGATGCTGCAAGTGGCCAAAACCTTTCAGCGGCAGGACGGTCGGCCTTTTTGTCTGCGCATTGGCATCAATACCGGGCCGGTGGTAGCTGGGGTGATTGGCACCAAAAAATTTAGCTATGACCTGTGGGGCGATGCGGTCAATATTGCCAGTCGGCTGGAGTCTCAAGGGTCAATCGATCGCATTCAGGTCAGTGAAGCGACCTACACCTGCCTTAACCATCTCTACCACTTTGAATCTAGAGGTAGCCTCAACATCAAAGGGCGCGGCCCCATGAAAACCTACCTCTACTGTGGCGATGACCGTGGCGATTAGTTAGGCATTGTTACAGCCAGGGAAACCAGAGCATCAGGCTTTTTATAATAATAGAGATGTAGCCGAACGCCGCGGGCCTGGCTCCCCACTGCCCCTAGCACCGACCGATAAGAGAGCCTAAAACGCGGGCCTGAATCTCAGGAGATTTACCGCTATGTTTAGAAAAATTTTGGTTGCTCTCGACAACTCAACCCATCGGCACGACGTGTTTCAAAAAGCGCTGGATTTAGCCAGCGCCACCGACGCGAGCTTGATGCTGTGCCACGTTCTATCGGCCTACGAAGACGGCAGCCCCGGCATTCCGATTCGGTCGTACCAGGCCTACTATCCGATCCTGGAGGAGTCCACCTGGCGACTCTACCAGGAGCGATGGGAAGCTTTTGAGGCCCAGGGCATTGCCCAACTCCAGCAGGAGCTAGAGCAAGCCCGCGCGGTCGGCGTCAAGGCTGAGTTTACCCAGGTCACGGGCGAGCCCGCAGCAACCATCTGCGATACGGCCCAATCGTGGCAGGCCGATTTGATCATGGTGGGCAGTCACGGCCGGCGGGGCATTGGCGAACTGCTGCTGGGCAGCGTTAGCAACTACGTCATGCACCATGCCAAGTGCTCGGTTTTGGTGGTGCACCGCTCCAGCAGCACCGAGGCTACCCCAGCCCCCGCCGCCGTCAGCGCCTCTGCCTAGCCCGCCAATACAGAAACCCGGTTGCCTGGCCAA
The DNA here is from genome assembly GCF_000309385.1 of Nodosilinea nodulosa PCC 7104. GTDB lineage: Bacteria > Cyanobacteriota > Cyanobacteriia > Phormidesmidales > Phormidesmidaceae > Nodosilinea > Nodosilinea nodulosa. Next base: position 4,066,627 of record NZ_JH976537.1, on the reverse strand, counting down.
ATTGACAGTTCTGCCCTTAGAGCAGCGCTGAAGAAACCGGGTTTTTGGCCATACTGCACCGAGGCTCTAGTCCCCTTCGGACGGGCGGATCGGCTTAAAAACCAGTCCAAAAAATAATTGGCCCCCGGCTGACGGGCCGGAGACCAAAAAATAATGTATCTAGAGTAATGCGTTATGGGCGGTAAGCGAAAAGCCTCATCGGCCAGCAAAACCAGATCTGGTAAGGGCTTGCAGCCTTAAGCCTTACGGGAGTAGTACTCAACCACCAGCAGTTCGTTCACGTTTAGGGCAACCCATTCGCGCTCGATAATGCCGTTGACCTTGGCGGTGAGCTTGGCTTTGTCCAGCTCCAAGTGGTTGGGCACGTTGGCCAGGCCAGGGAACTCCAGGTTGGCTTCAACCAGCTTTTTGGAGGCCTCGCGATCGCGTACGGTAATCACATCGCCGGGTCGGCACTGGTAGCTAGGGATAGATACCACGCGGCCATTGACACAGATGTGACCGTGGTTGACAACCTGCCGGGCGGAGGGAATGGTCGGCCCAAACCCGAGCCGAAACACGGTGTTGTCGAGCCGCATTTCGAGCAGCTGAAGAATCACCAGTCCGGTGGAACCACCGGCCCGCCGCGCCTTCTTCACGTAGCGCAGCAGCTGCTTTTCGGTCAGGCCGTAGTTAAAGCGCAGCTTTTGCTTTTCCTCTAGCCGCACCGCGTATTCAGACTTTTTCTTGCGGTCCTGGCCGTGCTGACCGGGGGGATAGGCCTTGCGGGGGGACTTGCGGGACAGGCCCGGAAGCTCGCCCAAACGGCGTACGACCCGCAGGCGAGCGCCTCTATATCGCGCCATAAACGTTTACTCTCCGAACAAATTCCAAAGATTCTAATCTTAGCGCTAAGCCGCGCCTAGATCAATGCGAAGCGAGCAAAAGTTTTAAACAAATATTCCAAAGCCTCCCCCCCAAGCGCGGCCTAATGCTGGCTGAGGCGGCTCAAAAAGGCCTTCAGGCGATCGCTGCTGGGATTGCTAAACACCTCATTGGGCACGCCTTCCTCTTCGATCACGCCATCGTTGAAAAACAGCACCCGGTTAGACACCTCGCGGGCAAACTGCATTTCGTGGGTGACCACTACCATGGTCATGCCCTCTTCGGCCAGCTGCCGCATCACCCCCAGCACCTCGCCCACCAGCTCCGGGTCGAGGGCGCTGGTGGGTTCGTCGAACAGGATGGCAACGGGCTTCATGCAGAGGCTGCGGGCGATCGCCACCCGCTGTTTTTGCCCCCCCGAGAGCTGCTCTGGATAGGCATCGGCCCGCTCGGCCAGACCCACCTTGGCGAGATAGTGGCTGGCCAGATCGTGGCAGTCGCCCGCCGGAAACTTCAGCACCCGGCGGGGGGCCAGCATCAAATTTTCGATCACCGTCAGGTGGGGAAAAAGGTTGAAGTGCTGAAAAACCATGCTGACCTGGCTGCGCAGGTGGTACAGCGCCTGCCGGGGCAGCTTAGCCGCCGACACATTTTGCCCCATCACCTCTAGGTGCCCCTTGTTGATGGCCTCCAATCGGTTAAGGCAGCGCAGAAAGGTGCTCTTGCCGCAGCCCGACGGGCCAATAATCGACACCACATCCCCCTTGCTAAACGAGGTGCTCACGCCCTTTAGGACCTCAATGGGGCCAAAACTCTTGTGAAGATTGTCGCAGGCAATAACGGGGGTGGCGATCGCAGGCAGAGTAGTGGTCATGGGTGGTGAACGGAGGGTAGGTGGGCGGAGCGGAATGTAACCTCCAGAAAATCATTGGCACCCTGGGGGATCTGTATCGTGCGAAACATTTTTCCCCATACAGAATTGTCTATGGTGCAGCATCATACCTCCGCACCGGCAGCGGAGGGCCGTTATTTGCCCCAATACTACCGCTGGCCCATGGTTGCTCGTATCTTTCGCGTCCGCTGGTTTAAGCGCTTTCTGGCCCTGGTCCTGGGGCTACTGCTCGGGTTGGGAACCGCTCAGCTCGTGAGTCTGGCCCAAGACACGCCATCGGTATGGGAGGTGGGCACCGAACCCGCCTTCCCGCCCTTTGAAATGAAGGATGAGTCCACTGGCGACCTGGTCGGCTTTGACATTGAGCTGATGACGGCCATGGCAGAAGCTGCCGGGCGAGAGATTAAATTCGTTGCCCTCCCCTTCGACGGGCTGATTCCCGCACTGCAATCGAAAACCATCAGCGCTGCCATTAGCGGTATGACGATTACCGCTGAGCGAGCCCAAACCATCGATTTTACTCGGCCCTACTTTAAAGCGGGCCTGGCGATCGCCGTCAAGCAAAGCGACGACTCCATTAAAACCCTAGACGACCTCAAGGGTAAGCGCATTGCCGTGGCCATTGGCACCACCGGGGCCAAAAAGGCCGCCGAGGTGGAAGGGGCCACTATCAGCACCTTTGACAACTCCCCCCTGGCCCTACAGGAGTTGCTCAACGGCCGGGTAGATGCGGTAATTAACGACCTGCCCGTAACCCTCTACGCCATTCGAGAAGCCAATCTCCAGGGGCTAAAAATCGTCGGTGAGCTAGTCACCGAGGAGTATTACGGCATCGCCATCCCCAAAAACTCCGACGATCTGGCGGCCATGAATGACGCCCTGGCCGCCATCCTGCAAAACGGCACCTACGCCGAGATCTACGGGCGCTGGTTTTCGGCCGAGCCGCCGGAGCTACCGCTGGTGGCCCCGGCCCTGGCCGAGGCCGGCACAGCCCAAGGCTTGGCCTGGGGGCGGCTGTTCCAAAACCTGATGCGCGGCGCCTGGATCACCATTCTGCTGACGGCGGCCTCGTTCTTCTTTGGGCTGATTGGCGGGGCGATGGTGGCCTTCGCCATGATCTCCCCCATTAAGCCCCTGCGCTGGCTTTGCCGCATCTACGTCGACTTCTTTCGCGGCACGCCGATGCTGGTGCAGCTGTTCATGATCTACTTTGGTCTGCCCGCCCTGTTCCAGAGCATGGGCTTTGATCTCAGCTTTAATCGCATTTTTGCCGCCATCCTGGCCCTTAGCCTCAACGTCGCCGCCTACCTGGCTGAGATCCTGCGGGGCGGGATTCAATCCATCGATCGCGGCCAGTGGGAAGCGGGCGAGTCGCTGGCTATGAACCCCGTCGAGACCATGCGCTACGTGATTTTTCCCCAGGCCTTTCGGCGCATTTTGCCGCCCCTGGGCAACGAGTTCATCACGCTGATCAAAGACACCAGTTTGGCGGCGGTGATTGGCTTTGAGGAACTGTTCCGCCAGGGGCAGCTGACGGTGGCAACCACCTACCGCGCCTTTGAGGTGTATCTGGCGGTCGCGATCGTATATCTGATCATGACATCCCTCGCCTCCTTTGCCTTCAAGCGTCTGGAAGCCTACATGGACCCCATCAACCGCCCCAAAAAGGCGCCAAAGACTCCCGTGCCTTCTGCGATAGGGGTTTCAGAGAGCTAAAACGCCTCCTTGCCTGACCTCTGACGGGCAAGCTCCACCATGCCAGCACCCCAAGCATCTGCCCAGTTGGGCAGATGCTTTTGCCTTTTGGCGTCTAGTCCTGCTGGACGCAAATCGAGCTACCGTTCAGCTCTCTGGCCCCGCTGCCCCCCTTGCGCCCGCCGCCCCCTTGCGATCGGCCACAGCCCAGAACCTTATGCCGCAGTCTACTAATGCTGCTGCTCTGCGCCCACTAAAATCTGGTAGACAAACATTCGCCGCAGGGATTCGGTTTTTTGCTGCTGCTGGTTAGCCGAAGCGTGAATCTCGGCTGACAGCATTACGCCACCAGCCACCAGGGCTAGCGCTAAGCCAACATTTCTCAAAATCAGGCGGGTGGGGAGACAGCGATTTCTCATGGGAAAATCGTAGTGAGCGTCAATTTTGGGCTTTTCTTTGGGCTTCTATGCAACGGCCCATAACACCCTGCAATGGCCGAAGGAAAGCAATTGCAAACCAGATAGCTTTCAGACTGGGCTTTGGACCCATCGGTTCCTTCCCAAAGCAGTCGAGCCAGCGCTAGTTCATTATTAAGGCTGTGGTCAATAAATTTCGCTGGCAGGCAGAAAAGGCTTTATAAAAGTTACCGAAAGTTAACTCGATATTCAATCAGGGCAGGTCTTTCCTCGCAGGTGCGGGTTGAGCCGCTGGCGCTCCAGCTTGCGTTGAAACGACAGCGCGTGTTTAGCTCTAGGGATTGATTTTGGGTAAGGACCTGCAACGGACCAGCTGACGGGGGTTCGTTCAGGCCGATGTAATCTTAGACAGCAATCCTTTGGATACCGACTCTGAGTCCATGCTAGGTCTAGCGATTCACACCTGCGGCCCCGCCCTGGGGCTGGCTCTCAGCAATTTTGACGGCGACATCCGCCACCAAACCTGGCCGCTGAGGCGCGATTTATCTATCCACCTCCACAAAATTTTGATCGAGTTTATTGCCCCCCACCCCTGGCAGGAGTTTTCATTTTTGGCGGTGGCCCAGGGGCCGGGAGGCTTTACGGGCACCCGCATTGGCGTGGTGACGGCGCGCACCCTGGCTCAGCAGCTGGAAATACCGCTGTTTGGGGTGTCGAGCCTGGCGGCGGTGGCCCAGCGGGCGATCGCCCCCGATTCTGACCTGGGGATTGCCGTGGAAATGCAGGCCCAGCGGGGGCAGCTTTTTACCGCTATCTACAAGCCCACAGCGAACGGCCTGGAGCCGACTCAGTCCGACCAGGTGCTGACGCCAGAGGCCTGGGAAGCCCTGCTAGCCAGCTACTCCGAGGCCCTCCAGCGGGTGGCGGCGGGGGAGGATCTGGCGGAGACGGTGGTGCAGGTGTTGGGGCTGGCCCACCAGCGCTGGCGGGCGGGCGATCGCCCCGACTGGTCTGCCGTGCTGCCCTACTACGGCCAGCATCCGGTTGACCGCTAGCGCTGCCCATCGGCAAGGCCGTTCCTGGCAAGGTAGCGCTCCAGGCAGATGGCCCAGCGCAGAGTTGGCTAAACTAGGCAGCAAATCGCTGTTTCTGCTCAGGCATCGGTGGCCCCGACGGCGCTGCGGCAGCGATCGGAGTTCCAGATTTCTAGACCGAATCGCCCCCTCAGGTCTTTGCCATGGCCAAACCCATTCTCTTCACCGTCGATGACGACCCCGATGTGCTGCAAACCATTGCCCGCGATCTGCGGCGGCACTACGGCGAACACTACCGCGTCATGCGGGCCAGCTCCGGGGCCGAAGCCCTGGAATCGCTCAGGCAAGTCGTGCAGCGCGCCGACCCCGTGGCGCTGCTGCTGGTTGACCAGCGCATGCCCGAAATGAGCGGGGTGGAATTTTTAGAGCAGGCCGTAACCCTGGCCCCCGACGCCAAGCGGGCGCTGCTCACCGCCTATAGCGACACCGACGCGGCCATTCGCGCCATCAACGAAGTTCAGCTCGACTACTACCTGCTCAAGCCCTGGGACCCGCCCGAGGAGAAGCTGTACCCGGTGATTGACGACCTGCTGGCCGACTGGCAGGCTCACTTTAGGCCCGCCTTTGCCGGAATTCGGGTGGTGGGCGATCGCTGGAATCCCCACAGCCACGAGATCAAAGACTTTTTGGCTCGCAACCAGATTCCCTACCGCTGGCTGGATGTGGAGCGCAGCGACGAGGCCCGCACCCTGGCGGGCTGCGTGGCCGAAGCGAAACTGCCCCTGGTGCTGTTCCCCGAGGGCGAACCCCTGCACCAGCCCAGCACCGCCGAGGTGGCCAACCGCATTGGTCTGCAAACCACAGCGGCTAAGCCCTTCTACGACCTGGCGATCGTAGGGGGTGGCCCCGCCGGACTGGCGGCGGCGGTCTACGGCGCCTCCGAAGGCTTGCGCACGGTGCTGATCGAGCGCGAGGCCCCCGGCGGACAGGCGGGCACCAGCTCCCGCATTGAAAACTACCTGGGCTTTCCGGTGGGGCTGAGCGGGGGCGACCTGGCCCGCCGCGCCGTCAGCCAGGCCCGCCGGTTTGGGGTCGAGATTCTAACGCCCCAGTCGGTGCGATCGCTGCGCACCGACAGCGACTACCGGCTAATTACCCTCAGCGACGGCAGCGAGATCAGCGTCCACGCGCTGATTTTGGCCCTGGGGGTGTCGTGGCGGCGGCTGGAAACCCCAGGCCTGGAACAGTTTACCGGGGCGGGGGTTTACTACGGCGCGGCCCAGACCGAGGCGCTGGCCTGCGAAGGCGAAGCGGTGTACCTGATCGGCGGAGCCAACTCGGCGGGGCAGGCGGCGATGTACTTCTCGAAGTACGCCAAGTCGGTGACGATGCTGGTGCGGGGCGAGTCGCTGACCAAAAGCATGTCGCAGTACCTGATCGACCAGATCGCCGCGACGGACAATATTGACGTGCAGACCCACACCAGCGTGGTTGAGGCCAAGGGGGGCACCAGCCTGGAGGCGCTGGTGCTGCACAACTCGGCAACCGGAGTCACCGAAACGGTTCCGGCCCAGTCGCTGTTTATTTTCATCGGCGCGGTGCCCCAAACCGACTGGCTAGATGGGCAGATTCAGCGCGACGGGCGGGGCTATATTCTCACCGGGCCCGACTTGCAAACCACCGATATTCCGCCCCGGCAGGTGTGGTCGCGGGAGCGGCCGCCCTTTTTGCTTGAGACCAGCCTGCCCGGCGTGTTTGCCGTCGGCGATGTGCGCCACGGGTCGATCAAGCGAGTGGCCTCGGGGGTGGGCGAAGGCTCCATCTGCGTGCAGTTTGTTCACCAGTATTTGGGGGATGTGCGATGAGTAAGTCAAACCTCTGTCTGGAGCACTTGCAGGCCATTGAGCCCTTCAATCACCTGCCCCGAGAGCGGCTGGAGTGGGTGTGCGATCGCGCCGACTCCATCACCCTGGCCAAGGGCGACTACCTGGTCAAAGAAGGCGACCTGACCACCACCGTCTACGTCATGGTTGAGGGCCACCTCGCCATTACCCGCCAGAGCGAGGGGCTGGCGATGCCCATCGGCCAGCACGACGGCCCCGGCTTTATCGGCGAAATTCCGGTGCTCACCGACGAGCCCGCCCCGGTCACCCTGCAAGCGATGGGCGACTGCCAAATCCACGGCATTGCCGGGGCCGACTTTCTCACCCTGCTGCACGAGTGCCGCGAGTTTGAGCGCACGGTGTTTCGCCTCATGCAGAAGCGCATCCGGGGGCTGGAGTCGTTTTTGCGCGGGCGCGAGAAAATGGCCGCCCTGGGCACCCTCTCCGCCGGGCTGGCCCACGAGCTCAATAACCCCGCCGCCGCCCTGGTGCGCGCCTTCAAGGAGGTGGTGCCCGCCATTCGCGAGCTGGAGAACATGAATATGCTCTACGGCCAGACCAACGCCACCGAAGCAGAATCGGCGGAGTGGCAGCGGGTGCGCGATGCGGGCTACGACACCATTCTCAAGGGCGGGGCCAATGCGGGAACGGTGAGCGATCGCGAAGAGGAGCTGCTCGACTGGCTCGAAGACTACGGCGCTACCGAAGCCTGGAAGCTGGCCGAACCCCTGGCCCTGGCGGGTATCGACATCCCCACGCTGGAGCGGCTGATGGCCCCCTGGCGCGACAACCCCACCCAACTGCACGATATGGGCATTCGCTGGCTGGCCCTCTCCTTTGAGGTAATGGCGATGATCCAGAGCGGTCAGCACGGGGCCGAGCGCATCGCCAGCCTGGTCAAATCGATGAAGTCTTACAGCTATATGGACCAGGGCGCCCAGCAGATGGTTGACCTGCACGCCGGGCTGGAAGACACCCTGCGGCTGTTTGCCTTCAAGCTCAAGCAGGGCATCAAGGTCGAGCGCTACTACGACACCACCCTGCCCCAGCTGATGGCCCACGGCAGCGAGCTAAACCAGGTGTGGACGAACCTGATCGACAATGCGATCGACGCCATGGGCGAAAAAGGCACCCTCACCCTGCGCACCTGCCGGTTTCAGGGCTACGCGCGGGTAGAAGTCATCGACACCGGGCCGGGCATTCCGCCGGAGATTAAGTCGCGCATTTATGAGCCGTTTTTTACCACCAAGGGGGTGGGCAAGGGGTCGGGCCTGGGGCTGGAAACAGTGCGCCGCATTGTCGAAAATCGCCACCACGGCACCATTGGTCTGGAGTCTGCGCCGGGGCACACCTGCTTTGCGGTGTGTTTGCCGCTGGGGGCCGCAGAATCGGCCTAGCTCCCACGGCGATATGGGCGCTTGCTGCCTACGGCGAGATTAGCAATGCCCCACACTTACCCAATTTGCTATGGCAAGATGACCGTGAAGACCTATGGCAAATACTCAACGTGTCGAATTCTAAAACCCTACTGATTACCGGCGCATCCTCAGGCATCGGTGCCGCCACCGCCCGGCAGGCGGCAGCGCAAAATTTCAACCTTGTCTTAGCCGCCCGCTCTACTGAAAAGCTGGATCAATTGGCGAAAGAACTGGGCACCGATAACGTGCGGACGTTTGCTTGTGATGTCACTGACTATGCAGATCAAGAAAAGTTGGTCGCCAAGGCGGTAGAAGCGTTTGGCGGTCTAGATGCAGTGTTTGCCAATGCTGGCTGTGGCGGTGAACCGGGTGGGTTTTCGGGCGCTCCGGTTGAGTCTTGGCAGCGCATCGTCAATACCAATATTCTGGGCGTGGCTTACACGCTGCGGGCCAGCCTGGCAGAACTCAAGAAAACCAAGGGACATGTCGTCATCACTGGCTCGATCGCAGGACGTAAAACGCTGAGTGGTTCTATGTATTCGGTCTCGAAGTGGGCGGTTTCAGCGATCGGCTACAACCTGCGAGAGGAGATGCGCGGTACGGGGGTTCGTGTCACGCTAATTGAACCGGGCATGGTGGATACCCCGTTCTTTGATGACCCCAAGCCCGATGCTCTGCGCCCCGATGATGTAGCTCGGATGGTGCTCTTTGCGCTCTCGCAACCGCCTCATGTTGATATTGGCGAACTTGTAGTTTTGCCAACACCACCGGTCGAAGGGTAATTGATGAAGCTTGGCTACGGTGCTTCGCATTGCAGAAAACCGTCACCACGGCACCATCTCTGTGGAGTCTGCACCGGGGCCTACTTGTTTTGCAGTGTGTTTGCCCTTGGGAAAGGCATTTCACGTCTAGAAAAAGACATACACTATTCGTTACTTTAGATTCCTAGGATGAGATTGTCATAACTGTGAAGGTGCACAAGGCAGACGACCTTAAACTTTTGCAAAGAATCATTGGTTCATCTGCACTGGTATAGCGTCAGACTGCTGCACACGACGCTACCTACAGCGTAAGGTTCTTTCCAAGAAGCAGCTTATTAACGAATACAAACTGTTTCCATTAATATAGAGCTAAGGACTATTCAGTATTAACGGAACCGATAATAATGGTTAGCGCTTCTAGAGCAGGGCAATACATAGACCAGTTAGAAGGCTACAAAGCATTTATCCCAAGCCCATTGCCACCTACACCTGAAGTTATTATGGATCAGGAAATGTGGAATCTGTTATCCCAGGCAGATCGTGCTTTAGGGCGTTTAGATGGAGCAACTGATGCTCTACCAAATCCAGATTTATTTGTGTTTATGTATGTGCGGAAGGAAGCTGTCCTTTCAAGCCAAATTGAGGGCACGCAAGCATCCTTAATAGACGTCTTAGAGTTTGAATCTCAGGCTTTAGAACCTGATAATCCCCAAGATGTAGTTGAAGTTGTTAACTACATCTCTGCAATCAACTATGGCCTTGAACGCTTAAAAGAATTACCTGTATCCTTGCGGCTAATTCGAGAAATTCACCAGGAATTAATGAAAGGTGTAAGAGGTGCTGAACGGAATCCAGGAGAATTTCGTCGTAGTCAAAATTGGATTGGTTCAGCTGGTTGTTCTTTGGCAGAAGCTACCTACGTGCCACCACCGCCCCATGAAATGATCCAATCTCTAAATAATCTAGAAGATTTTTTGCATAGTCCACAGCCTATGCCTACCCTAATTAAGGTTGGATTGGCTCATGCTCAATTTGAAACCATTCACCCTTTTTTGGATGGCAACGGAAGAACAGGACGGCTATTAATTACATTTTTATTGTGTGAGCAAAACATACTACAACGCCCTTTATTATATATCTCTTACTATTTTAAGAAAAACCGTGCCGAGTACTATGATCGCCTACAGGCCGTCAGAGACATTGGTAATTGGGAAGGCTGGCTGAAGTTCTTTTTGCGTGGTGTTTATGAGGTTGCCCAAGAAGCGGCGGCTACTGCTCGGAAAATAGTGAATTTAAAGGAAGAACACCGGCAATTGGTACTTAATGAGATGGGGCGGAGATCAGGTAATGCGATCGCACTGCTTGAGAGTCTTTACTTTAGACCTATTTTCAATGTAGAACATGCCGAAGCAATTACAAATCTATCCTATCAAAATGCAAATACTTTAATTAGGGATCTTAGTGATATAGGTTTATTGGAAGAGATTACTGGACAAAAACGTAATCGTGCATTTTCCTATGCACCATACTTGGCTGTTTTTCAGGATTTATAGCCGCAATCTTAGATTTGCAATAAGCTGATCAGGAAACTTGTTTAGAATTTCCTGGATATACTAACCATTTGGTAGCTAAAGCTATAAAGGTTAAGCTAATAATAGTTGAATGGCACTGACATAAGAGAGCAGAAAAGGCTTCAAGCGCTTGATCTGTAAAGATCGAAGCGTCGAAACCCAAAACCATGTCTCTATGATGCCGAATCGTGCGGATGTCCTCAAGGAGAAATACCAAAACAGTATCGGTCTACCCTTTGCCAAGGTTCTACCGGAAGCCGAAGTCCAGGCTGTAGTGGACGAACAAGGCATCGCCTATCGCCAAGTGCT
>NZ_JH976537.1:4002068-4055684 GCF_000309385.1 Nodosilinea nodulosa PCC 7104 | reverse complement strand
CAAGAGCTGATTGTTCCCTTTCGCCCCAACCGTTCAGAACCCCGAGTCGTCAAACGTCGTCCCAAACCGTTCCCGAGAATGCAGGAACCCCGCTCAGTCCTGAAAGCTAAGCTGGTAGCTTGATAGGGCTTACGTCAGTGACATTCATCTCAAGACCACCTTAGCTATGGAGATGATTGCCGCCAAAACGCCCGCTATGGTGACCAAAAGCATTTGGGTTCATCTGTTGACCTACAATCTGCTGCGAACCCTCATGTGGGAGGCGACTGCCGACTCTGAGGTCGACGCGTTACGGCTCTCCCTTCAGGGCACTCGGCAACAATTTAATCACTTCCGACCCGAGTTTCTCCATCTCGCTCCATCCCAGCAACACCGAGGCTACCAGGCCTTGTTAAGCGCTGTGCAAGAGCTGATTGTTCCCTTTCGCCCCAACCGTTCAGAACCCCGAGTCGTCAAACGTCGTCCCAAACCGTTCCCGAGAATGCAGGAACCCCGCTCAGTCCTGAAAGCTAAGCTGGTAGCTTGATAGGGCTTACGTCAGTGACATTCAATAATAGTTAAGCTAGATTCGCTGACCCTGCTGCCTGTATCAATATTGCCTCAGAACCGAAGCTGTTGTAGGGGGTTGGCAGATTGTAGGTTTTGAATGGTCTAGGGGGGAAATATCCTCTACGGCCTCTAAAATCTTCTGCTAAAAACGGAATAATCTCAAATTCTAATTCGGACCTCATCTCACAGGAAAACACTGTATTAGTCTCGAAGCCTAGTTTGAATAAAATGCAGACTGCTTGTGTATAACGATTAAGTTTATCCACGTCAACCTATGAGCGACTTGTTAGGCTACGGGGGATCCCGATGCCCGGATACAATTGCGATAACTGAAACTACTGAATTGGTTGCTTCAACACAAAGTGACGCTTGTCTGTAATTTGCGGTGCGTCGATGCTGTAAGTCGTTTGCAAGATCATAAGCTGCTTTCGCATGGCGTCTTGCAGCCTCGTGTGATGAACCAGACAACTCTATAGCAATGTATGCATCGAACATTCTTTTGGCATCAGATGAGCTAGGGATTTTGCCGTCAGTCGGTGGGTATCGTGATGGGTCGTGTACCGCTTGCGCTAGGGAGATTAAAGCCTCTCGGCACAATAGGCCTACTGCCTGGAATTGTTCTTCGTTTTGTGCATCAGCAAGGCGACGCCGAATCTCGCCTATTGCGCGATCAACTCTAGGCCATGCGGTTGAAGTGTCAGGTGGGCTATAAATTGTTTTCGATCGAAGATTCGCAAGGTATTCGCGACCTGGTAGCGTGATTCGCGGATTTAGATATGCTTCGCCATCGAATGTGGTTGCATCAATGGCCCAGAGGTAACCCGCTTCAATGAGCTCACGAACTAGCGTAACTTCCGGATCAGAATGCTTATCTACTTGGGAGGGAAGAGCGTTCTGAGCGGCGAGTTCAAGCACCTTTATATAATCTTTCACTCTGCTTCCTCTAACGCTCGTAATAAATCAAATGTCCGATCTGGATGAGATCTTTACATATCCAATATTATCTAGAAAAACTTATTAATAAGCACCCGGTCAATGGTTTTCTTGAGAGGTCCCTATTTTGGCATCTCCAATAACTTAAATGAACAAACTAAATTGTGCACTACGGTTGACGGGGAGCGTCTGTACCAGTATTGTCTTACATTAAGCCGTTTCAGCAGAACGGTAGCCATACAGAACTCGAAAATCTTGGCGCTGTCTGAAGGTGTTCCAGCACCAACAGACAGCTAACCCGGCAAATCTCTAAGGCAGATTGCAGGGCTAAGGTCGATCGTACCCTAGCTCTCCCAGTTTGTACCTCAGCTGTGGTTAGCTAGGGTTTTCGCGTTCTGTCTTCCTCAAACCACAAAAAGGAAAACAGAACCGATGTTTGAATATCTCGAACCAGACACCAACGACAACCCAGAGGCCGGTTCCCTACCGCTGCCGCCCAGTGGAAATAGCAAAGGCACCCGACCCCTAACCCCTGAGAAAGTGCGCCACATGCTCTACGGCAGCCTCGCCGCCCTAGACCGCACCATCAAAATCCTCCACGCCCTCGGCTACGCCGACCCCAACGACTGGAGCGACCCCATCCCCGTGCCGTCCAGCGCCGAAGCGGCCACCCCCGCCCAGTGGATGGTGATCATGACCAAAACCATTCTGCTGGAGTAGCCTACAGCCTCAGATCCCAGGGTTCTGGTAGGGGCGTTTGCTTAAGGCAAAGCACTGGAGCCAGAACCCTGGGATCTATCTTGCTGAGACTTTTGCTCCAGCAGCGCTTCGATCGCCCCCAATAGCTCCGGCTGGCCCCAGTTTTGGTAGAGCGAGGCCGCGATCGCGCATCCCCCCGCCCCCACGCCCTCCTTTACAAACCCCCGCTCGTAAGCCCGCAGCGCCTCAAACCGCGACCCTGCAAAGCTCAGCTGCGTTGCCACCAGGCAGCCCCCCGTCAGCTCCGCCAGCCCCACCGTATCGCCCGTGGCATCCTCCGCCACCCAGCGCGTGGTGCCCACCACCACATTGTCGGGGTTCCAGTCATAGCTTTCTGCCGCCGCGATCGCCCCCATCAGCGCGTAGACCGCCAGCATTTGCGTGCCCCCCGCCAGCAGCACCGGGCGGGTGCGACTGGCCGCGATCGCCAGTCCCGCCACCACCGGCTGCATCGGGTCGCCCACCGCCGCCACCACCGCCAGAGGGTGGGGGTTTCGCGGCAGCCCCGCGCGGGACAATCCCTGGGCTACTAGCGTCTGCTTTTGGCTGTGGTTGCAGGTGGGGTGGCTGCTGTTCACCCGTTCCGCCGCATCAAAGCCCAGCCCGGTGAGCAGCCCCAGGGCCGTGGTCGTGCCCCCCACCACGCACTCCGCCAGCAGCAGATAGCCGCCGTTAGCTTCCAGCAATTCCCCTTGCTCTAACCCCTGCCGCCAGAGATGATGCACCGCATCCAACGGCAAAGCCGCCCCCGTGCTCAGACATTGCGCAGGCTTCCCTCCCAAGTCCAGGTGAGGGACGGTCGGCGGCAGCGGCAAGCCAGCATTCAGAACAACGAGGGGAATATCCTGCCCTGCAATGACAGCCCTAGAAATCAGCGCCGGAGAAGCCCCAGCGTGAAGTGGTGGCAGGGGATACTGGGGCGCTGAGATGAGGCCGTTGACCATGAACTCAGCATCGGCTAGGGCAGTAAAGGCGCGATCGCGTGGTGTCGCCCCCGCTGCCGAAATCCCTTCCACCAGCCCCGTCTCGGTGAACCCCAGCGTCAGCACCAGCCCAGGCCGCAACCCCCGCACCCGCCTCAGCCAATCCTCTCCCCGCCGACCCTGCGTATAAATCCCAATCAGCCCCTCACCTCTCACTCCCCATCCCCCTCACCCACGCACCCACACACCCCACGCCCCTAATCCTTCAGCAAATCCTGCACCCACTCCGGCGGGTCCGGAATCTTCGCCCCCAGACGACCCAGCAGCAGCCAGGCAGCCAGATGCACCGTAAACAGGTAAACCACGTTGCTAGCCAACACCGACAGCAGGGCCAGCAACTGCACCGCCTCTACATTGGCCTGACCCAGGACGCCCACATCCAAAACGCCCAGCCCCACCAGGCGCTCCAGGCCCCAGTTCAGCATTTGGGTCACCTGGGTGGTCAAGTACACCCACAGGTCTTCGCCCACCAGCAGCGACGACAGCCACAGCCGAAAGAAAAACCCGATCGTGCCCAGCAGCGAGCCGACCGCGATCGACGCATACCAGTTGGCCCGCCGCACCCAGAAAAAGCCCAGCTGCACTCCCAGCAGGGCGTAGGGCATCAGAAACAGCAGGCTGCGCGGTGGCCCCATCAGCACCGAGAGCAGCAGCCCCGACACCAGGGCCGACATCCACGCGGCCCGTGGCCCCCAGCGCAAATACACCAGCGCCATCGGCAGCGGAAACAAAATCCGCAGAATTGGCCCCGGCGGAAAGTAGGTGTTCACCAGCCAGATCAGCGCGGCGGTGCTGGCCAAAAAAGCTGTCTCAACCATGGCCAGAGGGCCAGCCTTGAGCCGGTGAGACAGGTCTGGCTCGTCTGTCTCAGTCGATGGGCCACGGTAGTCGAGGTAGGTGTCTAAGTCATCGAAGTCGCTCGCGGCGGCCTCAATCGGGGGCACAAAATTAGCCCCGGGGCCGGGGTCAGGGGGATGACTCATGGAGGGCTAAACCAGCAGACGTTCTAGGGCGTTAATGTCGGGAATATTCATCAGGTCTTTGTCCCGCACAATCAGCCCTTTTTTCTCTAGCTTACTCAGTACGCGGGTCACCGTCTCCCGGGCCAGACCGCTGAGGCTGCTCAGTTCCCGGTGGGGCAGGTTGGGAATCTCGACGCCGCTGGCGCTGCGCTGCCCCTGCCCATCGGCCAAAAAGAGGATGATGTCGGCCACCCGCGAGGTGCTGTCAGACTCGCGCAGCCGCAGCCGGCGATTGACCTGTCTGAGCCGCCGCGCCATTAGCTGCGACAGGCGAATGCCCGCCAGGGGTTGGGTATTGAGCAGTTTGACAAAGTCGCTGGCGGGCATGCTGCCGATGACGGTAGGCACCAGGGTAATGACATCGGTGGAGCGAGGCACCTCTTCGAGGGGGGCCATTTCGCCAAACAGCTCGCCCTTGCCCAAAATATTGAGGGTGACTTCTTTGCCGTCGAGGTTGTAGGTGCGAATCTTCACCCACCCTTCCAAAATAAAGTAGACCGAGCTGCCCCAGTCGTTTTCTAGCAAAATGACCTGATTGGCCGGATGACGACGGGACACCACGTGGCTAGTGGCTTCAGCTACAGCTTCCTCTGGCAAGTCCTGAAATAACAGCGCCGAACGAATTAATTTCAGATCGGCGTCAGTATCTCGAGGGTTGTAGCGAGCATCCATTAATCACCCCAACATTAATTTTTTTGTTTAAGTTAGTGATATCAAATCGCCTCAACCCATCCTATCCCAAGGGGAGGGGCAGAATTCTTCACTGGCAGATTGGCTGTGGAACCCAAATGCTTAGCACTATATCACTCCATCCCAGGAAGAACGGGGGCGATCGCCGGTTGGGAAAGCCCCATTGCCAGTGGATCCAAGGCTAGTAAAGCCAAGCATTGTTGAGGCCATCTACGTCCTTTAACACCGATAAAACTAGGACATTGCCGTGATGATTTTTGGAGACGCCTGACATACACTTTGGCAATCAATGGGCACAAGGTAAGCAAAGAGGTCGCTGTGCAGCAGGATGAACTGGAAGCTCTGGTAGCCGAAATTGACTCAATTCTGGGAGAGGCCGCACCTCGGCTGCCCTGGGTGATGTCGAATGATGCCAATCAGCGCCAGCTGCTGGCCCGCGCGCGGGCCTACCTGGCAGAAGTTAAGGCTGGCGGGTCCGAGGCCCCGCCAGCACCTGGCGGCCTGCCAAACGACCCCACTGCCGCCGCCGCCAGCCAGGTGCTCAAGGCGCTGCTGCAAGAAATGCAGTATCTGCGCGGGCAGACCATGCAAATTTTAGACCCGCTGCGCAACGAGGTGGCCACCCTCAGGCAGCAGCGAGAGCTGTTGCTGCAAGAGGTGCAGCAGCTTCAGCAGCAGCGATCGCAGATTGACCAGCAGGCGGCCCTGCACCAGCTGCCGCCGAGCTGGGAGGCCGCCCTGCAGCAGATGGCCCACCAGCTCGAAGCCCACCTCAGCACCCAGGTCAACCAGTCGGTGCAGCGGCTAGAGGCCGCCACCGCCAACGCCTACGTCCTCACCCAGGGGTCGGAGGCCGACGGCGATGCTGCCGACCTCACCCCGGCCCAGCGGCTAGAGTTTCTCAAGCAAATTCAGGCCCAGTCTGACCAGGTCATGCTGGGGCTTGATCAGTCGCTGCGATCGGTATTTGACACCCTGAAGCAAAGCATCTACAGCTACCAAAATTCGCTCAACCAGGGGCTAAATCAGATGCACACCCTGGGCCAGCAGGGCGAGCTTATGTTTAGCGCCCTAGTCAACCATCTGGGCCAGCAGATCAACCAAGAGACTCTGGCCTATCTGGAGTCGGGTCAGCGGCGCGAGCTGCCCCAGCCTCGGCCCGAGACCTCGGCCCCCGAGACCCTGGCTGGCAATACCTTTGCCGTCGATGGCATGGGTGGTTTATCGCCCGAGCTGGAGGTCGACTTGGCCCTTGAGGCGCTCGATCTGGGGGGCGATCTCGACGACGACGAAATTACGCTGCTTCAAATTGAAGACGACATTACTGAACTCCAGCTCGACGGCGCCCTAGATGGAACCCTTGACCCCGATGGGGATGGCTCTGAGCCTCTGGATCTGCAACTGCTCGACAGCCTCGATGTCGCCGCCCCCGACCCATCCCCGGCGGTGTCACTGCCCGAGGCTGAGGCGCACCTCAGCGCTGAGGTATCCGCCAGCGGGGTAGAAGCAGGCGGACTTGAATCTGACTCAGCCCTCGACGAGCTGTATCAGAGCCTGTTTGGAGGTGGATTTTTTGCCGATTCAGCCAGGCCTGATGCAGCTGGATCACCGGCAGCTCCCAGCACCGCCGCCGAAGGTGGGGATGCCGCCGCCGTGGTGGATGCCTTTCTAGATATTGACCAGCCCGCCCAAGCGATCGCCGCCGCCCAGAGCGAAGAGCCCCAGCCGCTGCCCTTGACCAGCGATCTGCCCCGCCCGGAGGAGCTGGCTCAGCTCACCGGGGCGATCGAAATGGCCGAAGCCGAGGCCAGCGCTGCATTCCCCGAGGGCGGCCTCGACGATCTATTTGGAGAGGCTACCGCCGATTCGCTAGAGGTCAACCTGGCCGATTCGCTGAGCGCCGCTGGGGTAGACCTGCCTGAAACCATAGAATCCTTCGACGAGCTGTTGCCGACGGGGCCTGGAGAGACGGGCGACTTGGAGGTCAGCAATGACGGGGATGACGATCGCCTGGGCGGATTCATGGCCGCCTCGCCCGACGAGGACTTGCTGACCCAGGACGACCAGCCAGCCGCTTTCACCTACGACTTGAGCCTGGATGAAGCCATCGTCGATCAGCTCCAGCAGGATTTAAATTACTTAGAAACAGCGATCGCCCCAGAGGGCCGCTCGCCAGGCAGCGCAGAGCCAGACCTGACAGATCTGCTCATGTCTCCGCCCCAGTCCGCAGAGACCCAGCCCGATGGGGCCATGACGCCCTCTGCTGATGCCGCTGGCTCTGACGACCTTGACCTGTTCTCTTCCCCCCTGCCCGAAGGCAGC
The DNA here is from genome assembly GCF_000309385.1 of Nodosilinea nodulosa PCC 7104. GTDB lineage: Bacteria > Cyanobacteriota > Cyanobacteriia > Phormidesmidales > Phormidesmidaceae > Nodosilinea > Nodosilinea nodulosa. Next base: position 4,048,426 of record NZ_JH976537.1, on the reverse strand, counting down.
GGTCAATCGCCTGTTGATCAGCCCCCTACCGAGGCCGCCTTTCCCCATCTCTCCACCCTTGACCTGTTTGACGAGGCCCCTGCACCTTCCACACCGCAGGACCCGGCTGGGGAGTCAGAAAGGCTGGAGGCGCAGGGGTCTGCCTCCACCAGCCCCGATTTGAGCATCGACCGCGTTAGCGAGCCGACCTCCGAGCAAAATCAGCCGCCCACCAGCGACCTCAACTGGCTAAATTTGGTCGACCCAAATCAACCCAATCAAGACGATGCCCCTGGCGGCGACCTGTCCCTCGATTTGGCCAGCTTGGGTTTATTTGAAGACCAGGCTCAGCCCCCAGTCAGCGACATTGGCGCGCTCAACCTGGAGGGCTCGGCCCAGGGCGATCTGCCTGCGGGCCTATCCAACTCAGATTTGTCCAATCTAGATCTGGCCAGCGTCGAGCTATCGGAGGGCGACACTCCGGCGGTGGCCCCCCCTTCCGAAGTGCCTGGCTTAGATCGGCCCAGCCTGGATCAGTGGGGTGACGAGGCCGCCGCCGAGCCTCCTGCAACCAGCGAGTTAGGGCTAGATCTGTTCGATATTGCCTCTCCTGTCCGGGAGGGGGAGGCGACATTGCCCCCCCCTGAGCCCAATGAGCCTGTGGCAGCGCTCGATCTGTTCGGTGACGCCATGGCTGCTCCCGATGCGCCCAGCCCTGACGCCGCTGACCTGGATCTGTTCAATACCTCAGAATTATCTCTAAAAGAGAGCAGCCCAATGCCTGCGCCAGACGCTGATGGCCCTGGTGTGTCGGCCCTGAATTTGTTTGATGGGCTAAATGGGCCTGATCTATCCGAAGACGGTACTGGCTCCACCGAAACGGGTGATGAAACAGGTAGTGAAACGGGCATTGATCTATTCGGCGAGGCCGTCGAAGCGCCCGCCGATTCAACACCCTCTGCGATCGCCCCGGCCACGGACCTGTTTGGTGACCCGCTGCCTGGGGCAGCGGCATCTGAGGATCTATCTGGGAATTTATTTAGCACTATTGATACAGAGCCTCCCGCCCCATCGTCAGGCGCGTCGTCGCTGGCCTCAATCTTGTCAGATCTAGACTTGAGCCTGGGCTCCGAGGAGCCAGCCCTGGGCGAGTCGGGGCTAACCCTGGGCGATCTCACCGAACTCTCGGCTGACCCAGCCCAGCCCGATCGACCAGCGGACCCCACTGCCGGGGCCACCGGTCCTTCTGTCACCCTAGAAAATCTGCTGGGTGAGTTCGCCCTCGACCCGCTGCCGCCTCTAGACTCAGAGCCTAAGTCTGGGGAAACCCTTGACGACCTCATCACCAACCCTCAGTTTGGCTCGGCCCCGGAAGCCACGATGCCCGCCACTGGCTTTACTCTGGCGGACCTCGATCTCGATCTCAGCCTCGATCCTGAAGACAACTCCAGCGGTCCTCCAGACTCCGCCCTCCGCCCCGATCCACCCCCGCGGGATGCGGCGACCAGCGGGAGTCTGGAGGACCCTGCCGCCGGGCTGGCCCCAGCTGATTTAAGCCTGGAGGAACTGAGCTTTGGCAGCGAACTGGCGGCACCCCCGGCCCAGGACAGTCTCACCTTAGAAGAACTGGGCTTAAGAGACAGTCCGTCCACCCCTTCGCCCCTGGAGGGGCTAAACCTGGAGGGGCTGAACCTGGAGCCTGAACCGACTTCCACACCGTCCCTGAGTGACTTAACCCTAGAGGGATTGGGGCTGGGGGAAGAACCCGCTGCGAATTCAGCGGCGATCGACTCCAATCCATCGGCTACGCCTGGGCCAGAGCTAACCCTAGATACCTGGGGCATGGCGGCACCCGAACCTATTTCCCCAAATCCGCCCCTCTCAATTAGCCTAGACGATCTGAACCTGAGCCTGGACGAGGCTGGGCTAGAGGAGCCCGAACCCAGAGCCGAGGCGCCAGACGACCTGGCCGCCCTGGGAGAGAGCTGGGCTGACCGCTCGGAACTGGCAGCATTCTCTCCTGACCAGCCCGTTTCCCCCGCGCCGGAGGAACTGGCCACGGACTGGCTGCGGGAGATCAGCCTCGACAATATTTTAGATGCCGCTGGAGCCAGCCCCTCGACCGAAGCTGACTCAGGCGATGACTCAGGCCAGCTAGATTCGGCAGAGCAGGACAGTGCCCCTGACCCCATTCAGGCGGCGGCGGCAGAGGCCGCCGAGTCCATGGAGGCGATGATTGACTTTATCAATCTAGATGCGCTGCTGGGAGAACCCATTGGGCCTACAGCCCCGGCACCCAGCCTTGATCTCGATCTCGACTTTTCCTTAGAGGAACCAGAACCCGAGGCGATCGCAGCCCCTGAGCCGCTATTGTTGAGCGACCTATCGGTGGAGGACGAAGGCGATCGTACCACTCCCCCAGCGGCGGATGATCTTGGCCTCGATCTCGACTTTGGCCTGAACCCTGAACCGACAGCGGCGGACCTGAGAGACCGCCCATTCATTTTCCTAGACGAAGCAGAGGTGTCTTCCGACCAGAGTTTTACCCCAGAAGTCGCCGCTAACGACAGCGTCGTTCCCGAGGGGGAAAACCCTGACTGGCTCTCTGAGGCCGCTTTAGAGCTTGGCTCAGAGCAGGCCGTTGGGCTGGCAGAGACCTGGCCTTTGACCTCAGCCGCTACCCCCTCGGAATCCATTGACCTGGAGCCGGCCTCCCTGGAACTCACCGATCTAGAATCTCTAGAACCTACCGATCTAGAGATCGTAGATAATCCGTTGGGCGGCAATTCCTTGAGCGATGGGTCTCTGACGGTCGACACCCCGGCCCCCGATGCCCTCCAGGCCGAGGAGTTTTCCCTTGATGATCTCCTCGGTGCTGAGTTAGAAGCTCCTGGCCCCGAGGCCATTGATCTCGATGCGATCGCGCTGGAAAACTCGACCGACCTCGACATTCCGCTGCTTGAACCCGAAAATCTAGCTCTGGAGCAACCGGCGCAGGAGGCGGTTGAACCGGCCAGCCCTGACCAGGAAGCGAGTGGGCCAGAGCCAGAGCCAGAGCCAGTCCCAGAGCCAGAGGCGCTCGAACCGCCGCTCGAACTTTTGGAAGAGCTGGTTGCCAACCCGTTTGCAGTGGAAGCTCCCGAGGCGATCGCCCCGCCGGTCATTGCCCCTGACGCTCCCCCATCAGCCGCACCCGAGCCTACCCCTGACGAGCCAGAGGCGGCGGCCGAGGCAGAGGACGCGATTGCAGCGGAAATCGCGTCGCCAAGCGCTTCCGACGATCAGTCTGCGGTTATTCCTGCCCCACCCGAGGTCAACCCGACTGAGGCCTCAGCCTCTACCCCACTGTGGTTTTTGGGCCTGGATGTGGGTACCACGGGGCTGTCGGCAGTACTGCTGGAGCGCCGAGGGGGCCAGGTATATCCCCTCTACTGGGTCGATAACGCCATCTCCGGCGTGACCGCCGACAAGTTCTTTCGGCTCCCTAGCCTGGCCTCGGTGGCCACAGCTGAGGATTCGGAGCGCTGCCGGGTGCAGTCGATCGGGTCTTCGGCCCTGACAGTCAACTGGAGCGACAGCGACACCGCCGACCAGGGCCTGGTATTGCTCAAGGCGCTGAAGCCCTACCTCAAGCTCAGCATTCCGGCGCTGGTGGGTGACAACGCTACATCCCAACCCCAAATTCAGTGGTCTGACCGCGATCGCCTGCCCCTCCAGATTTTCCAGGACAGCCTGCAAGCACTGCTGGCGACCCTGCCCCAGGGGCTGGCGCCCGAGGCCGCCTTCACCGTCGGGGCGGTGGGTCTAGACGCCCAGGCCATTGTTCAGGCCCTGGGTGAGCTGCGTGGGGTGGTGGTCAGCTATCCGGCCAACTGGCCCGACACCTACACCTTTAACCTGCGGGAGGCGGTACTGGGGGCAGGCCTGGCAGTCAGTCCCGACGATATCTACTTCGTGGAAGACGCGATCGCGGCGGTGCTGTCGGGCCTGCCCGATCCCTCTGCGCCGCTGCCCGAGTCCAACGGCCAGCCCATGCAGCAGCAGACCCTCTACGCCTGCCCCTGGACCGGAGGCACCGTGGTGCTCTCTGCTGGGGCCAGCGTCACCGAAGTGGGCATTGTAAACCTGCCCAGCGCCCTGGGCGATCTCACCTACAGCGACTTTGCCCTCCACTCCATGAGCTATGCAGGCGACGCCATTGATCTCGACATCATTTGCCACCTGTTGCACCCAGCCGAACGCCGCCAGAGTCGCCCTGCGGAGGGGTATGGTCGCGCCTCTGAAGCCACCGGCTGGGGCTGGCAGGCGGCCATGCCCGAGCTAGACGGCACCCACTGGGACGATCTAGACCTCAACGGCTGCGAAATGCCGCGTCCGGCAGAACCCGACCTGGCCCGTCGCCAGCGCCTGTACCAGCGGCTAGAGGCCTCACTGCTGGGCCAGAGCGTGCTAGAAGCCGCTCGTCACCTCAAGATCATCCTTCAGCACCAGCCCCAGTTTGAGCTGGAGCTAGCCGACCAGCGCTGGATCGTGCGCAGCAAAGACCTGGAAGACCGCATCATTCTGCCCTACATTCAGCGCATCAATGGCCATCTCAACCGGCTGCTCAGCGAGGCCGGGCTGAATACCCAGGGCATCAACCAAGTCATCTGTACCGGCGGCAGCGCCTCGCTGCCCAAAATTGCCCGCTGGCTGCGACAAAAGTTTCCCAACGCCACCATCGTGCAGGATACGTACCACAGCGATCGCCCCCCCAGCTGCAGCCGGGTCACCTACGGGCTGGTCAACCTGGTGCGCTATCCCCAGGTGCTCGATCTCACCCGCCACCAGTACAGCGACATGTTCTTGCTGATGGAGGTGCTGCGCGCCCTGCCCGAGCAGCCCATGCCCCTCAGCGGCATTTTGCACCTGCTCAAGGAGCGGGGGCTTAACGTAGAGGCCTGCCAGGCCCACCTGATGGCCCTGCTCGAAGGTCGCCTGCCACCCGGTCTGCTGCCCAGCACCGCCAGCGGCCCCCTGGTGATGGCCCCCGCCAGCGACGACCTAGCGGCCCTAGCCACCACGCCCCTGTACACCCGCCCCAGCGGTCAGGTGTACGTCCCCAACCTGGAGCAGGGGCAGCGCCTGCAAACCTACATGGACCAGCTGTTAGCCGACAAGCATCAAACCCTGGTCGATCCCCTGCTCAGCCAGCTCACAGTCATTCACGTTTAGGGTATAAATTCTCTGACGAACTCTCTAGGGAGAGCCTGATGCAGCGCTGGCCATCGCTGCGTTGGGTTGTCTCTAGGACAGCTCTAGTCGATTTGGGCTGGGCCGCTGGGTGCGGCAGTACTGCCCCAGACCAATCAGTAGAGCCGTGCCTACCGCATATTTCAAACCGCTGGGAATCCATGTCTGGGGTGAGAAAAACCCTTCAATTAGCCCCGCTATGACCAGCAGGGGAATAATGCCGTAGAGCAGCTGGGCGGCTTGCAGGCCGTAGAGCTTGAGGGCATCTAAGCGGCGGTAGGGGCCGGGCAGCAAAATACCTCGGGCCAGGATGAGACCCGCGCCCCCGGCCATAAAGATAGCCGGTAGCTCCAGCACTCCGTGGGGCAGCACAAAGGCCCAGAAATCGTAGGCCAGGTTAGCCTGGGCCACCAGCACGCCAACACAGCCAATCATCAGGCCGTTGAACACCAGCAGAAAAACTGTAAACGCGCCCGGTGGGGTAATCATCGGCCCCTGGGGAATGAACATGGTGACGCCGCCCAGCAGCGCCTTCAGGGAAACCCCAATGTTGTTGATCATGATGCCGCTGGAGGCCACGGGTTCAACGCCCATGATGGATACCGTCCAGAGCTCTCGGCTGGTTTTCACCTCTTCGACAAACTCTTGCCCCAGCACCAGCGTCAGAAAAGCCGGGTCCTGTCGAGCCAGCCACCAGCCAATCAGCCCGCCGATGGCAAAGAGTCCGGTCGCCCCGGCGATATACGCCCAGCTCTGCTGCACCACCGCCGGAAATCCGTAGCGGTAAAATTCCCACAGAGCCTGCCATTCCTGCCGACGAGAACCCTGATAAATCTGGCTGTAGCTGCGGCTGGTCAACCCCTGGAGGTCTTTGATGACCGCCTGGCCAACGCTGTTGCCCTTGGCGCGCGCCAGGTCTGCAGATACAGATCGATAGAGGCTGGCCATCTGTCGCACCTGGCTACCAGAGAGCGATCGCAGCCCGCCTTTTTCGGCCTGGGTCAGCAAAGTTTCAAGCTGCCGCCAGCTGGCTTCTCGCCGAGCCATCCAACGCTGAACATTCATGAAGCAGAGGGTAAAAAACGGGCATTCTACAGAGCAGTGTAGGCTAACCTCGAAATGAACGCACATCGTCTTACATCTCGTTTTATCCAGCCCCAGAGGAGGCGCCGATGAACCTATCTGCACAGCAGGGTAGCCAGCTCGGCCCCCTCAACCCTGGCGACGTGGTCAGCGCGGCTCTGCGGCTCTACAAAGATCGCTTTAAGACCTTCTTTCAGCTGGCGGTGCTAGCGACCCTGTGGCTGCTGGCTGGGGTAGTCGGACTGGTGCTGGCGATCGCGATTTTGGCGGGCATCGGCGCTGCGATTGCTGACGAAGTCGGTGCGATCATCGGCGGTTTGCTGGGGGTGCTGGTGGGGTTTGCCCCGCTGCTGTACGGCTCAGCCAAGTACTACGCCCTCTCCAGCGCCGTCGGTAGGCTGTCTTTTCGAGATTTAATCAACCAGCCCGAGACCTCCCTAGAGGCGCGACGCCAGGTATCTCCCCGGCTGGGGCAGTTTTTGCTGCTGGGCTTTTTGCTGCTGTTGGCCTACTTGGCCACCTACCTGGGGGGCGCAATGCTGGCATTGATTGCCGGTGGCGGTATCGGCTTCTTGACGGCAGGCATTTTATCGGCGCTAATCAATCAAACGGTGGGCGGCGTGATGGGCATTTTCCTGGGGATGCTGATTGGCCTAGGCATTTTGCTGGTGGCGCTGATTTGGGTGGCCTCACGGCTATTTATCTCTGAGGTGGTGCTAGCGATCGAGCCCCAGCAGGATGCCGGTGGCAGCATGGGCCGCAGCTGGGAGCTAACGGAGACAGCCATCATGCGCATTCAGGTAGTGTTTCTGGCCACGTTTTTAATTCAGCTGCCCATTCTCTCGGTGACCAACTATATCCCCAGTATTTTGCTGGAGCTGCTGCCCGCCGACGGCGTTGTTTACGGTATTACCGCTGCCCTCAGCTTGGTGCTGAGCCTGATCGGCAGCATGGTAGTGCTGCCGCTGTGGCAGGCGGTCAAAGGCGTGCTCTACTACGACCTGCGCAGCCGCCGCGAAGGCCTAGATCTGTCGCTGCGCCAAGAGGATGAACTTGATCCAGGTCTGTAGTTTGAGGATGAGGGGATGAGGGGATGAGGGGATGAGGGGATGAGGGGAACTGCCTATAATCCACACACATCCCCCTCTCCTCACCTTCCCCACCTTCCCCCTCTCCTCACCTTCCCCACCTTCCCTCTCTCCCCCACCTTCCCCCTCTCCCCCACCCTCACCACCTCCCCATGCCCCTTTTCAACACCGTCACCATCCGCACCCCCGAGAGCGTTGAACTGGAGTTTGTGCTGGCTGGGGTGGGCAGTCGCGCCGTGGCGCTGATTCTCGACTACCTCTGTCTGGGAGCGGGGCTGCTGGGTCTGGCCATGGTCTATAGCTTTCTGCTGGTGCGGCTTCTAGCGATAGAAACGGTGCTCTCGGTTCCGAGCGCGACGCTGCAGCTGTGGCTGACCGCGATCGCCGCCATCCTGGCCTTTGCTCTCTACATTGGCTACTTTGCGCTGTTTGAAACCTGGTGGTACGGCCAAACCCCCGGCAAACGCTACGCCAAAATTCGCGTCATTCGCGACGACGGTCAGCCTGAGCGACTGCCCCAGGCAACGCTGCGATCGCTGCTGCGCCCCATCGACGATATTTTCTTTGTCGGCTTCTTCTGCATTCTTTTGGGCAAAGCCGAGAAGCGGGTGGGCGACTGGCTGGCTGGCACCCTGGTGGTGCAGACCGACCCGGCGACAAGCAGCGAGATTCAGGTGCCCGAGCGATCGCAGGCGATCGGCCAAGATCTGCTCGGCCTAGTCGATATTACCCGCCTTTCCCCCGACGACTTTGCCACCGTACGCGAGTTCTTGCAGCGGCGACAGGCCATGAGCGCCAAGGCCAAAACCCTGGTCAGCGAACAGCTTGCCCGCCGCTTTAAAGATCAGCTTGCCCTAGAAACCCTGCCCACCGAAATGACCACCGGCACATTTCTAGAGGCCCTCTACTACGCCTACCAGCAGAAAACTTAATCGCCCCCTTGCCCACCCCCGCCCGCCAACCCTACCTACCGCATCAGCCCTCCCCATCTCTATGCGTTTCACCCATGTCCGCCCCCGCTGCCTCCCAATTCTTAGGAGCATCTGAAGCTTAGAGAATCCTTATAGTCGGGCTGCTATGATTCGCAAAATTAGGTTTGTTATTCATCCTCATTCCCGGCCAGGTCATGTTTTTCGACCCTATTTACATCCTGCTGGTTGCCATTCCCACCGCCGTACTGACCTTTTGGGCGCAGAGTAGGGTCAAGGGCACTTATCACAAATACGCCCAAGTCCAGTCCACCATGGGCATGACCGGTGCCCAGGTAGCCCAAACCATTCTGGCCAAAAAGGGGGTGCAAGGCGTTAGAGTCGAGCCCGTTGCCGGTGAACTCACCGACCACTACGACCCCAGGGCCAAGGCCGTACGCCTGTCCCAGGGCATCTACGGCTCGGGGTCGCTGGCGGCGGCGGCGGTAGCGGCCCACGAGTGCGGCCACGTGCTCCAAGATGTCGAAGGCTACAAGTTTATGAACCTGCGGGCCGCCCTGGTCCCAGTTGTCAACCTGGGGTCTCGCCTGGGTCCCATGCTGATCATGGCAGGCCTAATCTTTAACGTTTTGAACCTGGCCTGGCTGGGGGTTATTTTCTTTGCGTCGGTGCTGCTGTTCCACGTCGTCACCCTGCCCGTCGAGTTCGACGCGTCGCGCCGCGCCCTGCGCCTGGTCGATGAGCTGGGCATTCTCCAGGGCGAAGAGAACAAAGGAGCGCGGGCTGTGCTCAGCGCGGCGGCCCTGACCTACGTAGCCACCGCCTTCACCGCCTTTCTCAACCTGCTGTATTACATAATGTTAATCAATCGCCGCCGCTAGACCCGTACTGCCATGACTGCCCAGCTTCCCACCGTCGAATTCTACGAGGGCATTACCGAAACCATCGATAACGTCAGCCTGCGGCGAGATCGAGCTACCGGGAACCGCACCATGCTGCTGATCTTCAGGCAGCTGCGCGCGATCGAGCAGTTTCAGAGTTTCCGCAGTCGGTTTGCAAAGGCCCTCAAGCTAGTGGATAGCGAGGGCGCGATCGCCATCGAGCCAGAGGGAATTCGGTTTATTTTTGGTGGTCCCGAGGGGGACGACCTACAGCGGGTAGAGTGCTCTCTGGTCATCGATCGCGATGACCACTGGGATCGCCTGATGCGCTTTATGCAGCGCTACGCCGAAGCAAACGGCATGGCCTATGGTGAATCGTCCCAGGCAGATGGTTTATCCTAGACCAAGCCCGCTTCTATGGCCGGGTCTCGTTTACCCAGAATCAGGTGCCCATGAAAATTGCAATTACCGGGGCCACGGGCTTCGTTGGCAGCCGCTTGGTAGAACGGCTCCAGGCCGATGGCCATAGCGTTGTGGCCTTGACCCGCAGCGTTGACCATGGCCGTCGGGTGTTTCCAAAGGCCAATTTCCCCAAGGTCGAGGTAATGGGCTATAGCTCACTGGAATCGGGCGCCTGGCAAGATGGCCTGTTCTCCGGCTGCGATGGGGTCGTCAATCTGGCCGGAGCGCCTATTTCAGAACGCTGGAGCGAGGAACATAAGCAGGCCATCATGGACAGCCGCAAGATAGGCACCGAAAAGCTGGTCGAAGCCCTGGCCAAGGCCAACCCTAAGCCCGCCGTATGGGTCAACGCCTCGGCCATTGGCTACTACGGCACCAGTGAAACCGCTACCTTCGACGAAACCAGCACCCCTATCGAAGACGACTTTCTCTCCCAGGTATGCCAGGCCTGGGAAGGCGCAGCGCAGCCAGTTCAAGACTACGGCACCCGACTGGTCATTCTCCGGTTTGGCATTGTGCTGGGCATGGGTGGCGCGGTAGCCAAAATGCTGACCCCCTTTAGGATGTTTGCGGGGGGGCCAATTGGCAGCGGTCGCCAGTGGTTTTCGTGGATTCACCGGGACGACCTTGTGAGTCTGATTATGCAAGCTCTTCAAGACGCGCAGATGGTGGGCATCTATAATGCTACTGCCCCCAATCCGGTGCGCATGGCCGAGTTTTGCAAAACCCTCGGCAAAGTGCTCAACCGGCCCTCCTGGCTGCCGGTACCAGATTTTGTGCTAGAGGCAATTTTGGGTGACGGTGCCCAGGTTGTGCTTGAGGGGCAGCAGGTGTTGCCCAAACGCACCGAGGCCAGCGGGTTTACCTACCACTACGCCCAGGTCAAGGACGCCCTTGACGATATTGTTTAAGCTTGCCCATTCTCGCGATTAATTTTCAGGTTAATTTTTAGCTATTGAGTCCCAGAGAAGCCCCAGAGACAAGCCATGGATATTGGTGAACTGCGCCGCGACTATACTCAGCGGGGTCTAGATGCAGCTGACCTTGACCCCGACCCCTTCGCTCAGTTTGAGCTGTGGTTTCAGCAGGCCCGCGAGGCTGAGTTGCTAGAACCGAACGCGCTAGTGCTGTCTACGGTTTCTGCGTCGGGGGCACCCTACCAACGCACGGTATTGCTCAAGTACTTCGATCGCGCTGGGTTTGTGTTTTTTACCAACTACGGCAGCCGTAAGGCCCAGCACATGGCCGCCAACGCTCAGGTTTCCATGCTGTTCCCGTGGTACCCGCTAGAGCGGCAGCTGGCGATCGCAGGTACCGCCAGCAAAATTTCGGCAGCGGAGTCGCTGCGGTACTTTTCATCGCGCCCTCGGGGCAGTCAGCTGGGGGCCTGGGTATCGCAGCAGAGCAGCATTATCTCCTCCCGGCAGCTGCTGGAAATGCAGTTTGAAAAAATGAAGGAAAAGTTTCTCAATCAGGAGGTGCCGCTGCCCGATTTTTGGGGCGGCTATCGGGTCACACCCATCAGCTTCGAGTTCTGGCAGGGAAGGCCCAGTCGCCTGCACGATCGCTTTTTGTACCACCAAAAGGACGGCAGCTGGGCGATCGATCGCCTATCGCCCTAAACCAGCAGGCTAAAATCTACCCGCTCATAAATATCCATCATGGGCAGGCGGGCATCGGTAATGGCCAACTCTACCACCGAGTCTAGCCCCGACTGGGCGGTCATCCCCCAAAGGTTTTCCTCGGCCCGGTAGAATTGCTCGACCCGCGCCTCAGTTTGGTGCACAAACACGTAGGCTTGCAGGTAGGGAATCCCCCGACAACGGCGAAAAATTCCCCCTCGCTCTGGCAGCGTGGCCGCATCGGGATTGTAGCCAGGGGTAGGGTTAGCCAAAATCTCAAACATTACGCAGGGGTTAAGCACCCGATCCTCCTTGCCATCGTGCAGCAGTGGCTCGCCCGCCACCACCATCAAATCGGGATACACGCCCAGGCTTTGATCCGGTAGCCACACCTGGACGCCGCGGGGCAGCACCTCGTAGAGGCTGTGGCCGCAGGTGACATCCATCAGACGCATCAGGTTGCGCAAAATGCGGCCCTGGTTGATTGAACCATCACTCATACCAGTCGTCGGCTTCGCCCCCTACTACGACGTTACGAATGCGCAAACTGGGGCCACCGCAGCCCACGGGCAAACCATTTTGTCCCCCTTTTCCGCAGCCCCCCGACTCATCCCAGTAAAAGTCGTTACCAATAGCTGCAATATCGGCCAGGGTGCGAAACACATTGCCCGACAGCGTGACATCGCGCACGGGCTCAGCTAATTGGCCATTGCGAATCATCCAGGCTTCGCCAGCCGTAAAGGTGAACATTTCGCCATTGGTCATCCCCTCTAGCCAGTTGCGGGCATAGACACCTTCTTTGATGTCGGCAAACAGGTCGTTGACGGGGGTACTGCCGCGCTCGATCCAGGTGTTGGTCATTCGCACCAGAGGTGAATAGTGGTAGTTCAGGCAGCGGGCATTGCCCGTGGGCTGCTCGCCCAGCTTGCCGGCCGTTTCGCGAGAGTGCAGTCGCCCCACCAACACACCATCTTGAATCAGCTGGGTAGTAGTAGCGGGGGTACCTTCATCGTCATAGAAGTAGCTGCCCCGGTGGCCCTCGGGGGCGGCCCCGTCAAAAATTTGCAGGCTGTCGGGGCCAAACCGACGACCCATACTCATCGATTCCAGCAGATCGGGGTTTTCGTAGGCCATGTCGGCCTCCGATAGGTGGCCAAAGGCCTCGTGAACAAACAGGCCCGTGAGAATGGGGTCGATCACAACTTCGTAGGTGCCGCCGTGCACGGAGGGCAGATCTAACGCCGCAACAGCCCTCTGGGCGGCTCCCCTCACCTGGCTATCCAGACCTTCGAGGTCCTCGTAGGCCTTGCGCGAGCCGGTGGTTTCACGCCCGGTCTGGACGGTGTCGCCGTCGCGGGCCGTGGCGGCAAAGCGCATTTCCATATCGGACCAAGCCTGATCGATTAGGGTCCCCTCGGCAGTGGCGAGCAGCACCCGCTGGGCCACGTCGGTGTAGCGCACAGAGGTGGTTGCGATGCGGTTATCTACCCCTTGCAGCAGGTCGGCATAGTGGCTGCACAGGGCTTTTTTTCGGGCCAGAGGGATGGAGCGCGGGTCTTTGCCGGTCAGGGGCAATCGGCGGGTAATAGTAATCGGGGCCACTGGGGCCAGCAGGGTCTCATCGTCGCCCACTAGGCGAGCGGCCGCGACGGCCGCTTCTACACAGGAAACCAGGCTCTCCAGGGCGTTGAAGCTGGCAAAGCCCCAGCCACCCCGGTAGCAGGCCCGCACATGACCGCCGATCGCGATCGCCTCGCTGAGAGTCTCAACCCGCCCCCCCCGCAGCAAAATATCGGTCCCCTCCGATTGCTCTAGGCGAATCGCCAGATAATCGACGCGCCCTCCCCAGCGATCGCAAAGTTCCTGCATCTGGGCCTTTGCCTGGTCAATCGACGCTGCCATACCCCTACCCCCGCCGCTTTTCCCAAATGTATCATTCAGAAGCCCCTGCTCCCAGGTCAAGATCACAGGCTAAAATCACAGGTATGACTACAGAATTTGACTACACCCTTCCCCCCGCCGTACGGCGCATTGCAGGCTCGTTTCGCGTGGTGGGTTGGATCAGCTTTTGGGTACAGGCGGTGCTGGCGGTCATCTCTAGCCTGGTGCTGCTGTTTGCGCTAGCTAACCTGAGCACGCGATCGGGCCAGACCAGTAACCCTGGGGCAGGGGTGGGGCTACTGTTTGCGGCCATCGGACTGGTAGCCGTTTACCTCAGCGCTTTTTGGGCTTTTCGCTACACCCAGCTAGGGCGACGGCTGCGCAGCCGTGACACCACCAAGCGCCCTAGTCCCAAAGACGCCCTCCAGGCTCTGCGCCTGGGCATTGTGATCAGCATGGCGGGCATGTTGATTACCCTGTTTGGCGGTCAGGCTCTAATTGGGTCACTGCTGGCCAAGGCGCTAGCCCAGCCCCAGGGAGGCTCTGTGTTTGTGCCCGGCAACGTTGGCCAGTATGTCGAGGCCTTCGACATTTTTGTGGTTCAGGCCAATACCAACACTCTGCTGGCCCACTTTACATCGCTGGCGTCGACGCTGTGGCTGCTGCGCACCGTGAATCGGGCCTAGGCCATTACCATGCCGCCATCAACGTTAAACACCTGCCCGGTGATGTAGGCCGCCGCTGGGTCAGCCGCCAAAAAACGCACCATGCCTGCAATATCGTCCGGCTGGCCAAACCGCCCCAGGGGAATGAATTTTAGAATATCGTCGGTATTGCTCAAGTCACCCGTCATGTCGGTTTCGATAAAGCCAGGGGCAACGGCGTTAGCGGTTACACCCCGGCTGGCTAGCTCTTTAGCCACGGTTTTGGTGAAGCCAATCACCCCAGCCTTAGCGGCGCTGTAGTTGGCTTGGCCCGGGTTGCCCATCTGCCCTGCCACCGAGGCAATGTTGATAATGCGCCCCGATCGCTGCTTTAGCATCAGCTTAGCCACGGCGCGGGTGCACAAAAATACCCCGGTCAGGTTGAGGTCAATGACGGCCTGCCAGTCTTCGGGCTTCATCCGCAGCAGCAGCGTATCGCGGGTAATGCCAGCATTGTTGACCAGGATATCGACTCGACCAAACTTTTCCACAGTGCCGCCAATCAGCGCATCTACCTGGTCAGCTTTAGAAACGTCGGCCTGGATGGCGATCGCACTGCCGCCACCCGCTGCAATCTCAGCCACAACGTCATCGGCGGCGGCGCTAGAGCGAGCATAGTTGACGACGACCTGAGCGCCAGCGGCAGCCAGGGCAAGCGCTACTGCCCGGCCAATGCCCCTAGAAGCCCCTGTAACCACTGCAACTTGGCCCTCTAGGGATGGGGATAATGCACTCACGGGGTTACCTCACTCAGCAAAACATGCCCATTGTTTTTATCACGAAATGGGCCTGTGCGGGAGTAGGCCAAGGCAGGCTAAAGGCTCGGCAAACTAAGAAGCCGCTGACCCCGAGTTTGGTTTCTAGACTAGTTGAGGCCAACCCTGGGATTATCGCATTCGGTGCCGTTGGCGGTTTTGATGTTGCCCAACAGGTTAGCTACGATCACGCACTGCTGAGTCGTGCCTGGTCCACCACTAATTGCGATTACAAAGGGCAGTTTGTCGCGATCGGTGGGTATGCCTTGATAGCTAAAGGCTATGCTATTAACCGTTGTATCTTTGGTGCCGTTTGTATTGACCTTGTAGGCGCTTAGCGTAATTTGCCCGGTGCGGTTTGCATCTCCACCAAGTACCTCAGGCCTACCAGTAAACACTTCAGCCCCGCTGGAATTGTAGGTTAAAGAGCCAACATTAAGCGTCGGGTTGGCGGCGGTAGTAACCACCTGCACGCGCCGGGCCTGTCTCAGTTGAATCGCTTCTTGCTGGGCATTTTTAACCGCCTGGATAATATCACTCCGTACGGCGGTCGCCCGCTGGCGGCTGGAAAAAGCAAACCAGCTCGGTGCTGCGATCGCGGCTAGCGCCCCAGCAATAACAATAACCACCAGCAGCTCGATCAGGGTGAACCCTGATTCGGACCGTTTAGCCGATGTGCACAGGCGTTTCATAGCAGGCACCAAAGTAAAACAACTCAGCTCAAATGAACTCAACAATGCACCTAGCCCACTACAGCCCAGGCTGCTTATCCAGTACGCCTCGAATCAGCACTTCAGACTTTAAAGTAGGCAAACTACCGGCCTGTGAAAAGGCACCAAGACCAGCATTTCGGATATCGGCATTGCCCCTCAAAAACACAATTAAAGTTTGGTTATTTCCAATGGTTAAGTTGCTATCGTCAGGATTAGCCGCTGTGGTGTCTTCCCGCACACAAGCATAGAAGTTATTGGCATTATTGGCTGGAGTTTGCAGATAGTTTGTTGGGCAGAGACCCGTCGTGGGCTGAGATGGGTCATTATCATCTACAAAGTCGGTTAGCACCGACAGATTGCGAGGAGTAGTGCCTGTTCCCTTAGTCCAGTTGTTAAAGGTATTGGTAGAACCCGTCGGTTCTGCATAGCCAGATGTATTGGTTAGGGTAGCCAGCCCAGCAGAGGTGTATTTGGGTAGCTCATAACGCACAATTCTAGATTTGCCACCCCAAATGTCGTTACCCGTATTTTGCTGAAGAGCATAGACCACAAGGGTGTAATAACCCTGGCGAACTCGTAGGGTATTGCACTCATTGAGTTTGGCTCCCGAAAATGCCGAAGAGCACGAACTGTTGAAAAAGGTTCGAACACTGGCATTGTTTGGGTCTAGGGGATCTAGCCGCCAAAAGGCCAGCACCGGCACTTCGGTAGCGTTGGGAAAGCCGTCTAGCTGACTAGTAACCGCAGCAGGAGTTGAATAGATATAGACAGCCTCGCCAGCATCGCGGGTAATGTAGTCGAGAGCACGGCGCATATCCTGCTGGGTTTGGGTCAGCACCTCCTCACGGCGGTTGACTTTCAGCAGCTCGACCACCAAAAACAGCATAGTGCCGACAATGAGCGACCCAACTACGATCGCGACCAAAAGCTCAATCAGGGTAAAACCATGACGGCCAGCAGGCTTAGTCCGCAGCAACCGAGCAAGTATTGAATTCATAGCGGCTTTTTTAGCCATAGGGTGTCACCCTCAAGAGACGATTGTAGATCGCACAACCTAGAAGCAGCCGGTAGGCACCGAAGCCGTAGTATCCAGGTGTTTAATGTATTGACAAAGGGAATCACGGCCCTCACCTACGGTGACCGTCGTGTATAGAGCAACCAGAGGACGTCGAGCCCGCTGCCCTACACCATTTACCATGCGCAAAGCAGCGGGGTCTTTAGCTAAACTGCCGCTGCCTGTCAGTACGGCATCGTAGTCATACACCCGCACACCCATGCCAAAGGTAACTGGCACACTGCCCACAAACTTGCCCGGCGTGCGGTAGACCTGCACCGCAAACTGGTTGCCGTTTAGGGTAGCTGATCGGGTTTGAAAAGCCGTGGTTGCCGAAGCCACAGGTGTTCCGTAGTCTGGGCCTGCCACCTCAGCCACTCTGCTGTCTGGATTGGTGCCTGTAATGGTTGTAGAGGGCGGCAGGTTTGACGTATTGGCCTCAGACCGCTCGACCAGCAGACGGACCCGATCGATTTCAGATTGAGCCAGTTCTAGGGCTTGCTCGGCCTTTTGGCTCTGCACCCGAGTTGCCACCGAAATGACCAGAGCTGGGGCGATGGCACTGGCAACCAGCCCCACAATAATAATGGCTACTAGACATTCGATCAGAGTAAGGCCCTGCTGCCCCTGGGCTGGGGAGCCTCCCCCAACCCGATAAAGATAGCGTTTGAGTCGATTTGTAATCACGATGGGCAATCTCCTGGTGTCACAGTACGAGTGCGGTTTTTAGTTAGGTTTTTGTACACAGACCAGGCGTTAGCCTTGCCCCAGCAGCATTCGCCGCACAGCGCAGGTTGACGATATACGGATCGTCGGAGGGCAATTCGCGGTAGTACTCGCTGCGGGGGGCACCAATGTTGACAAAGCGGCGGGCAGCGGGGGCTGGGGGCACATAGAGCAGAGCCACATCGTAGCCCCAGCGACGGTTGGGAGGCCGGTAATAACCAAGATTTTCATTGGAATCAGGATCTTCGGACGGCTGCCAGGCATCGGGTTCAAAGGGGCCTGTGGCGTTAGTCGAGAAGTTGAGCTGAATCAGCGATCCGGCAAGGTGTAAATCAACCGAGTCCCAGTCTTCTACAAAGCGGGGGAAGTTATGGAGACCGCCATAACCCTGCTGATACCGCTCGGGCACCAGCCCGCTGACAACGGTGGCATTGACGAATGTCGTCGTAGCACTTTGGAGATTGCGGTTTCTGTCGCTAGAGTTGGTGTTAAAGCCTGTCCACAAAGCATCACTGTTGTAAACGCTGTAAAACGGCTGAATCGCCCCTGCAACAGTTTGGTAATAGGTACCATTTCGGTCAATCCACACTGGGGAACCGGTAGTCGCAGTCTCGCGAACCCAGGTAGTCACGGGTGTGGAAAGGGTAGGACGGTTTTGGTTCATGTACGACGAGTCACCACCGCCAGAACTTGCTGGCCTAACCTTCACAAAGCCATCTTCCAGAGAGCCGTCTTTAAAGCTGCCAGAGAGAATGCTAACGGCATCGGCCAATATCTCTACCGGACGCCAGTGGTCTGAGGTAAGCGTGGCAAAGGTATTGGTATTGAGGGTGGTTCGGCCGTTGTAGAACGGTAGGCCAAAGGCCGCAGCAAGGGTTTTGTTGTAGAGGGTCTGGGTAAACTCCTCAATGATGTTGCTAACGCTGCCCGTGGTGCTGTGGGGGTTGAAATTTCCTTGAATGTAGACGGTGTTATCGGTAACGAAGGTCATACCCACTTTGCGGGCAAAACTGGTGCCGCTAAAGTCGGCGGGGCTGCCGCTAAAGGTACGCAGCCTAAAGCCATGGGGCTGGCGCAGCGGATCGGCATAGAAGTCCACAGGCTTGAGGCTAATCAGCTCATCCGTCAAAGGAGGGTCCTGGGGAGTCAGGCTAGGATCAGCCAGCATTTTGCAGTTGTCCTGGGTTTCGATGTTGAACCGCTTGGGGGTTGCACTATTAAGAACCTGACAATAGTCGGAGGTGACTGAGGACGAGGAGTTTTTAGGCCGAGTAATTTCGTCTTCGCGCACGGCGTCTTCTCTAAAGGCAAAAACTACGCCCTCGCCCCGGTTATCTGGGTTGGCCGAGAGCCAGTAGTCGCCGCCAGAAGTTGCTCTGCGAGTGGTTAGAGCCTCGATATCGATGTCTAGTACCCGAGTATTGAGCTGCTCGCGACCGTTGTAGACCCCCTTATCCAAGAAGGGAACCCGAATGACCGCACTGCCAGGGCCAACGACTTTAAAGGCCTGAGCTTGGTTGTCAATGTAGTTAGCGTTGCCTACTGTTACGTTAGGCGCACCAGAGGTCGTAGCGGCAGGCACAGTCCAAGTGCTAGCTGTTGTCGACCTGGGTACAGCAGCAAGGTTGTCGACATCGGTTACGGGGTCGGTGCCGGTGCCGACCCGACGAAAGATGACCGTTGCGGAATCAGGGGGGTTTACTAGCTTGACGTAGCTATCGGCGATATATTCTTCGGCGGCGGGCTGCTCGGTGCGGGTGCCGTTGTCGCCGTCGATGTCGTGCTGGACTAGGGGAAATAGGTAATATAGCGACGGAAAGCGCACAAGCATCTGGGTAGATTGACTACAGGCGATGTAGCCAAGAATGCCAAGATCGTCTTTACCTCCTGTACCGGAAGCAACAGTGCCTTTAAAGAAGTTAGGGTCGCACCGCAGTTTGAAGGCGGCACTGGTAGAAGTGAGAGACAGGGGTTCTGTATATTGAGTTGATGGATCCCAAGTGACGGTATTTGTTCCACTGGAAGCTAGGCCGTTTACAGGCAACCCCTCCCTAAAGCCCAGTTCGCGATCGCGAATGGTACTGGTTAAAAAATCAATCTGCTGAGTGAAGTTGGTAATAGCATTTACTTCGGCTGCTGTTGCGTTGGTAGCCTGGCTACTCAAAATTGTGATCCAGTCCTGGCGAGTGTACTCGGCAAAGTATTCGCCAAAGTCGCACTCTTTTTGGTAGCCAGCCGAATCGGAAAAGCCCGATTCACAGGTGCTGCTATCAATATTGTTGTCTACCCAGTCTCTGCTTTTACCCATCAGGGCAAAGAGCTGAGATGCATTGATGCCTCTAATGGTTGGGTCGTTAGCACCGGTACGACCCACATAGTTGCTAATCCGCTGCAGCGCATTTCGCATTTGAGTGGAAATATTCTGAAAGTTGACGCCAGCAATGGGGTTATCAGCTAATGCGCGGGCTTCTAAGTAGTCGTTTCGGATGTTGTAGGCCAGCAGGCTGACCGTACAAGCCGCGCTGTGCAGAGTCGCTTTATCGGCAGGGCTGAGGTTGGCATAGGTAACAGGTGTTCCCGCATCGAGATACTCGGTAAAGATGCGTCGCAGCGGCGAGAAATCACCCCACATGCTGAGGTAGGGGGCCGGGTGCACAGCAGCATTGGTCGCACCAGCCACATCCTGCACGGGCTTAAAGGAAGGGGAACCCCCCTGAGGATCGCCTGCAAAGTAGGCCAGGTTTCTGAGGGCTTTACCTAAGGGCTGGCCGACGTCCAGCTGACTCGCAAAGGTCGTTTCGGTGGCATAGGCGCTAGGAAACTGAAACTCCCAACCGTTGGTGCCGTTACCGTTTAAGAAGTCAGCGCGGAGATTGCCGGTGGTGGCGTAGGTGCCAAAGGTGCGGCTGTTGAGAATGGTTTGGGCCGTGCCGGGGTGGGCCGTCATGGCCATGCAGGCGGCGGGGAAGGTGCCGTTGTTGATTTGGTAATGGTATACGGCCATGCCCTGGACAGCGGCGAGGTTGTCGCGCAAGGCTTTGCGCTGCAGGTACTCGTGGGATAAGCCATATCGGTCGTTGATATTAGCATTGCCGCCAGGAGTAGTTTTTGGCCTGAGTTTGGCTGGATATAGCGGGTCACCCTGGGTTCTTGCGGTATCCCAGGTGCTGCCAGCAATGGGGCTAGAGTTCCACACATTGGCATTGCCCAACTCCAGACGCTGGCCCATAATCAGGCGCATACCGGTTGAAATCGACTGACGCTCCCAATAGCCGTCTAGTCCGTTGGTTTCGTCGGTGAGTTTGCCCAGGCCAGTAATGCGATCGCCAATGGTAGCAGCGTTGTTCGTAACGTCAAGGGCAGTATCGCGGCTGTCGTAGCGGGGTTTTGGCCCCCAGCGGTTGTCGGCTCGGTAGAAGTCGTCCACAAAGGGGCGCGCTACTACGTCGTTGATAATACGCTCGCGAGTCTTAAAACCATTAGCAGCACCGTTATCCCAGGTGGGGTCGTGCTGCCACCCCGAGGGGTTAACGTGCTCGGTAACATCCCGCGTAAACAGGGCCAAAGGGTTCATGGCAACGTCCGTCGGGCGGACGTTGTTCGAACCACCGTTTTTGACGGAGTCGGTAGTATTGGTAAGAGCTAAGTCAATTTTGGCGGCTACGCCAGCGCCATTCCACACGTGGATTGTGGGGTTACTGCCGCTAGTTGTATCGTCGTATCGCAAGGTGCCCCTAACGGCCTGGCCCTGGAATTCTTTCTTATTATTAACAGGTGCACCGGAGGGTGCGACATTCACAACTTTGCCAGGGGTCGCGGCACCATCGCCATCGAGGTCAACTTCAGATAGCGAAATTTCAGAGGATTCTTTGCTGTAGAGACAAGAGTTGTGGGAACTCACCATATGAGCCCGGTAGCCGCTGCTAATGGTAAAAAAGTTTCCATCGGTGTGCATGGCCCCGTTCCAGTTGAATTCTGGGCCAGGAGAGATATCTAAGTCGTAGCGGAACCAGGCACCCCACTTGTTGGCCCGAGCTGCGGTGCGCGACTGCTGAAACTCTAGGGTTTCAAAGGTGCGGTTGGCATCGTTGAGGTTGGCCACAAAGGCATTGACCTGGAAGTTCTTTTGCAGGGTGGAGTTGTTGCCCTGCTGCACCACCTGCCAGCCGCCCTCGGCGATTGCCCCAGCACAGGTTGCGCTGGCTTCAGTAGTAGCCAGAGGGCCAGTGCGGGTAACCAGGGCATCGGCTTTCGCCTGGTTGATGGGACCTTCAACTTTCGTTGTAGATGCGGTCTTAAGCCCCTGATCGTCTACCAGAATGGAGTAGACAACGATTTCGTTGGCATCGACTGTGCCATCGCCATTGATGTCGGTATTAAATGACCAGGCGTTGTCTAGCTCACCATCGCCGTTGATATCGACCCGGGTTTCGCCCGGGAGGGTGTAGGGGTCATTGGCACCGGGCAGGCGGGTAACCCGTCCTGTATAGCCCGCATAGTTATTTGTGATCAGCATGAGGTCGGCCAGAATGTCGCTGGCGGGCACCCCGCTAGGGAATCGGTTGTCGGTCTGAAATAGAAACTCGATTTTGGCCTTGGCTCGGTCGATGGCAGGAGTGGCAGCGTTTGAGATGACCTGCTGCTCTCGCTGAGAAATGGCCATATCGCTGCGGGTAAAGGAGCGATAGGTAAGGGCAGTAGCCGTAAGCACCACCATGAGCACCAGTAGCACTGTGGTGGGAAGCACAAAACCCGACCGGGCCAGGCGGCTTGGTCGGTTGGCCAACAGCACAAGTTGTAGCAGCCCGGTAACCAATCGCTTGATTGCCGCTTGAGGAAGCCGCAAAGCTTTTCGCAGTAGATGACGACTCATGTTTTTAAGACCGATGTGCCAAACGACAAAACCGAGAAATCGCGGGAGGTAAGGCCCCGTTGGGAGGCATTGGCCTTACAGCGGTAGTAAATTTGGTAGGCCCTGGCCATTGCCAGGCGCCAAAATTGAGACGGCTACGGGACAGATTAAGAAAACGGGCGTGCTCCATTGGCCGTGTAAAGGCCAGTAAACGTCGTGGGCACTTCTACGGAAGCGACCAGCGTTTACCTACTAAAATACCCAGCTATTGTAGCGGAGCGATCAGGGCTGTAAAGTCGTTTGACCAGGGGCCTCGATCGCTGGCTATATTTGTGACCTTCCTCCCAATACGCCGGAGGCAGATGAACGGATTCAGACGTGTGCACCTAGGCTTCTATCTTAGTGAGAACTTTATGATGTGCACTGAGTATTTTTTCGATACTTAATCAAATTCGAGTAACTTTACTACCCCAGTGGGCGGTTATATACGTAGACCGCTAATCGCTGATGCCCGCAATTTTCGCTAAGGCTTGGGCATAGGCTTCGAGGCCATTCCTGAGTTCACTAAGCTCTTGACGCAGAATAGGCTCTAGCTCCCACCCCTTCTCATGGGCAACGGCACTGACCCCCTGGGGCTTTTGCGCTTCCCACTCTTGCAGAATGGGGTGCCATTTGGAGAGAAAGGGGCGCAGACCGTGGTTGAGAACAGCGATCGCGATACCCCCTACAGATTCCTTTGAGGCACCCACCTTCGGGCCTGCGGTTCGCAAAACCTCGCGGGTAGAGCCGAATAGGCTGTAGAGCGAGTTGAGGGCTTCTCGCACCAATCCAGCGTCGGCATCAAGGGGCTGTACAGCAATGCGCGTGACTAATTCGACATAGAGTTCCCAGGCGGCAGAGCGCTCAGTGGTGTCGGGCTTCCATTTGGCCGCGCCAATACCCCAGGGCAGGCTAATGGAGACCTCTGTAAGCTGAACCGCATCAAATTTGGCCATGGGAACAGGGAGAATGTTTGGGGCCTATTATATAGCGATCGCTGGCTCAAGGCCTGAGCATTGTGCGAGCTATCTCTAAGGAGTAATCAGCCTTTGATGCGAGAGTCTTTGGAATTGCGGCATCTTTTTTGCGCAGCCTCTCGTCAATCGGGCAGCTTGTACTGGCCGACGATGCGCTTGGCGAACTCGGGCACGTGGGCGGCCAGCTTTTGCGGATAGTTGCGCTTCACGTACAGGTAGTTGCGGGTGAAGTGGGAGTCGATGGAAAAGCGGGCGTACTCTAACCCCTTGGGGCCGATACGCTCGATTACCACGCCCATCAGCTTGGCCGCCCACATGGGCAGCGTGACGGCCTTATCGTAGGCGGGAATGCTCTGCTGCACGGCGGCCTTGCGATCGCCCTGGGACATCACCGGCTGGGTATCAAGCTGATCCATGACGGTATCTAGCATTTGCTGGCCGCGATCGTTGCGAACGACAATCCACTGCCAGCCAAAGGGGGCACCCATGTAGCCCACCACCAGGTCGGCCAACCCATTTACGTAGTCAAAGCAGCTCATGCAGGAGGGGGCGAATACGTCCTTGAGCTGGTTAGTCTTGAGGCCAAAGAAGGGTACGGTTTCAGTGGATCCGTCTTCGTGCTTGAAATGCACCCGAAAGTCTTGCATAAACTCGTAGTGCACTACCGTATCGGGCGATCGGCTGGTGGTTTCAAGAAATTTCTGCAGGCCCGCCCGGCTGACGTTGTCTACGCAGGGGGTGCCCAGCACGTAGAGCTGCTCTAGCCCGAGCTGCTTTTCGATCGCCCGCAGCGCCTGAATCTGACACCCCACCCCGATCACCAGCAGCCGCTTCATGCCCGACTGCTCGACCTGCTCTAGCACCGACAGGTTGGGCGACAGCGTGGGCTTGTTGACCCGCGCCGCCAGAATTTCTGCGGGGGTGGTGGCCAGGATGGGCTGGGGCTGAAAGCGATCGCGTTCTGTATTCTGCACGCACACCACCCCTTCTACCAGGCCCCGGCTGAGCATCTCAATGGCAATGGTGCTGACAATGCCCGTCCACTGCGCCCCCTCAATGGGCTGCTGCTTGCGGGCGGCCATCATGTCCTGATGAACGCCAAAGTAGACCTCATTGTCGGTCTCTAAATCGCGGCTGCGCCCGTGGCTCTGCTGCTCCAGGGTAGGAAACTGCTGATTGAGAAAGGCGCAGGCCTCTTTGACGTAGTGAATGTAGTAGGTATCGCAAAAGCCGCACTCGCTACAGAGTTCTTTGGCGGGGCGGGTGGCCCCTGGGCGCAGGGCTTTGGCTTTGTTGTGGGGAGGCTGGGCCAGGGTCATAGGGGCGGCGGTGAATTGCTCAGTTAAGGACTGTTCTTCACCATACCGCACGGGTTTGGAAGGATTGGCGCGATCGCCCTATATTGTTACGAAATATAGCGCTGGCCGTGGGGCTGGGCCGGGTATCTGGTGCCCAATGCCCCACGGTCGGGAAAAGGTTTAGAGGGCGATCGCCCCACAGACTGCTACAAGACTACCTATGCCACCGCTCCCGCCGTTAACCCAGGGCCAGTAGCTACTCGCCTGCAGCCGCGTAGTTAGCAGGGCATCCACGCCCTGGACTACGGGCAAAATCCCCCCTCTCCGACCGATTGCAGGTTAAATGGAAGTGGGCATAAGCAAAAGCTATGCCTCTGCATCCCTGGGTTTACCGCTGTGATGATCTGCTGCCTCAATCCCCACTGTGCCCAGCCCAATCACGCCACCCTGGCCGAAGTTTGCCCTACCTGCGGCAACCCCCTAGAAGCTCGGCTAAGAGGCCGCTATCGCCCGCTCAAACTCATTGGCCGCGGCGGCTTTGGGCGCACCTACTTTGCCCTTGATGCCGATCGCCTCAACAGCCGCTGCGTGATTAAACAGTTTGCGCCTCAAACCCAGGGCACCAAGTCCTTTCTAAAAGCGGTACAGCTGTTTGAGCAGGAAGCCGTGCGACTCCATGAGCTGGGGGAACATCCGCAAATTCCTACCCTGCTGGCCTACTTCGAGCAAAATAAGTACCTCTACCTGGTGCAGCAGATGATCCAGGGGCGAACTCTGCACCAGGAAATTGCGGCCCAGGCCGCCTACAGCGAAGGCAGTCTGCGCCAGCTGCTGGAAGATCTGCTGCCGGTGCTGCACTTCATTCACGAGCACGGGGTCATTCACCGGGATATCACCCCCTCCAACATCATTCGCCGCAAGGTTGACCAAAAGCCAGTGCTGATTGACTTTGGCGTGGCCAAGCAATTTAGCGAGGCAATTCGCTACGAGCCAGGCACCCGCATTGGCACCGAAGGCTACGCCCCCATCGAGCAGTTGCGCAGCGGTCAGGCCTACCCCTCTAGCGACATCTACAGCTTAGGAGCGACTTGCCTGCACCTGCTGACCGGCTGCAAGCCCGAAGACCTCTACAGTCCCCAGGAGGGACGCTGGCTGTGGCAGGAGTACTTACAAAACCAGGGCCGCACAATTCTTCCCGGTCTGGCAGCGGTGCTCAACTGTATGACCAGGGATCTGGTCAGCGAGCGCTACCAAACCGCCAGGGATGTGTTAGACGATCTGCAACGCCTGCCCAAGCTGGAGGGCACTGTGCCGGGCTGGGTTTCTAGCCAGTCGGGCCAAAACTTATTTACAGGGCTAGATTCTCCCCGTCTGAGTGGACCGGGGCAAGGCGCAGGCTTAACGATGCCTACGACATCGCTGCCCAATGCCGCTGAGTCAGCAGAGCCTACATCCAAACCTGTGTCAAAGCCAATTTCAGGCCCGGTGTCGGGGCGACCGGTCTCCAGGCCTGCCCAGCCGGTTGTTGCTAGCGCCCCTAGCTCTAAGCCGCCCAGTTCTAAACCCGTTAGCTCTAAGCCCGTTAGCTCTAGGGCACCTGGCTCTGGCGCGGCGATCGCAGGCGGCGGCTGGCAGCTGGTGCAAACCCTGACCGGCCACCAATCGTGGGTTACCACGGCGGCGTTTAACCCCCAACAGCCCATTCTGGTCAGCGGCAGCCTCGACGACACCCTGCGGGTTTGGAACTGGCAGTCAGGGGATTTGCTGCACTCGATCAAGGGCCATGCCCGGGGGGTGAACGATGTCGCCATCGACCGACGGGGGCAGATGCTGGTCAGCTGTGGCGACGACGCCACCATCAAGGTGTGGAACCTGGGCGATGGCACCTTGCGAAACACGCTGAAAGGGCACATGCGGGATGTCACGGCGATCGCGTTAGGCAGCAGCGGCAACCTGCTGGCCAGCGCCAGCGAAGATGGCACCCTCAAACTGTGGAACCTCAGCCAGGGCACGCTGCACAAAACCCTGCCCAGCTTGGCAGGCATGCTCAAAACTGTGGCCTGGGCCTCGGCAGACCAGCAGCTCGTCAGCGGCGGCCTCGACAACACCATTCGCCTGTGGAATGTGCAAACAGCCGCCGTCATAAAGACGTTCATAGGCCACACCAACACCGTAAATCAGGTGGCGGTTAGCCCCGACGCTAGGCTCATGGCCAGCGCCAGCAAAGATCGCACCGTCCGCCTGTGGGACTTAGCCACTGGCGCTCTGCTACAGACCCTCCAAGGCCACACCCAGGAGGTCAATACCGTGGCTTTTTTGCCTGACGGCAAACGACTGGTTAGCGGCAGCGGCGACGGCACCCTGCGCCTGTGGAACAGCTCCAATGGCACCATTCAAGAAACTCTGTCGGCTCACATAAACCCGCTGCATCGGGTGGCCGTGGAGGCCAGCGGCACTGTCATCGCCAGTGCCAGCGCCGATAAAACCATTAAGCTGTGGCAGTGGCGATAGGGCTACTAAATTGGTTTGGAGGTCAGCACCAGTCTTAGCTTGGCGTGGATCAAGTTGAGCCGAGCCATACCCAAGTCCACATCACCTTCAACCACTACGCCGGTATCGAGCAGGCGATCGAGCAGTTCTAAAATAGTGGGGTTCTGGTTTTTTTGGCCGGGGTAATAGTTGCCTTCTTTGGGCAGCAGGGTGCCAATTTCCCCCAGGTCGATATTCAGGTCGGCGGGGTCAACGTCAAAGATTTCGCACATAGAAACCACCTGCTCTTCCAGCTTGCGCAGGCTGTCGGCGGCCCGTTCCAGGTCGTCGTCACTGAGATCGCCCGATTCCATCCGGCGGATCACCTGGGCTTCCATGAGCTGGCGCACTAGCTCAATGACAGTGAGCAAAAGCGGCGCTAGGCCCGCGTCAGTTTTGGCGGGGGGCTGTAGCGCCAGGCTGGGCAATAGGTCTGGCTCGATGTTTTCGGGGGTCATGGCCTCAGTCTAGTGCATCTCAGAGGTGGCCTTGAGCCCTGTCAGCCAGAGCTAGAATCGATTTTGCCACTGGTGCTGAAGCCACTGGCGGCGGGCTTCTTCGGCCTGGACACGGCTTTGGTGGTGACCCATGCGCCCCTGATCCACAGGACGATTGCCCTGGCTGCGGCTGGGCACCGAACGAAAGCTAGGAATCGTACGGCTGCTAGCAATATGGCGTGGAGTGCGGAGGGTTAACATGGCGATTTCCAAAATTTTTTTAAGCCAACATCCAGACAAAGAAACCCGATTTCCAGGAAACCGGGCTTTGAATCGAATCTAAAAACATCCCAGGTTTAGCTTGTAGACTCGGCGGGTCGCAGGGCCTTGAGTTCGGCCTCTAGGGTCTCTAAGCGAGTTTGGAGCTGCTGATTAGCCTCCAGCAGCTCGTTGGTTCGGCTACTCAGATAAGGATCGCTCTCCCACCAGTTAATGCCGATTTCTCGGGCCTTATCAACGGATGAAATAATCAAACGAATGCGAATGCTCAGGAGTTCGGTAGACCCAACGGAAACCGAAATATCGCCAGCAATCACAATACCTTTGTCAAGCACCCGCTCGATAACATCCACCAGGGAAGAGCCCTGAGTAGCCGTAGACATGCTGCGGCTTTGGGGGCGGGGGGCGGGGGTGGAGGAAGTCACAGCGGTATTACCTTCAGTTAGAACTCAGCTGATAGCCCTGGAGCTGCCCGTCAGTTTCCTGCTTTTCGATCAGGCCCTGATCGAGCATCGACTTGATCGCGTTGACGGCCTGAAAGCGGTTTAAACCCAGGGCTGATTCGATGTTAACGAGAGAGACGGTGCCCGTCACATCCAAATAGTCAAAAATCCGGGTTTCGATGTCGTCGTTGAGGCTAGCGTCGGTCTGGGGAATCTCTGGCTCAGCGGGAATCTTAACCGCAGCAGGTGCTTCTACTAGGGCTTCAGGTACTTCCACGATGGCTTCAATCTGAGTTTCAGGGACAACTGCCGGAGCAGGTTCCTCAGGCTGGGGAGCTCGAACTTCGGGGATAGGATCTCTGGCTACTGCAAGTTCATCGTTGACTAAGCCAGGTTTATCACCGACAACAACATCTTCAATGGCAGTTTCGACGAGGCTCTCAAGGGGAACTACTGGGGCGTCATCCTCTTCTTCACCGTGCAAGCGGGCCGCAGGCTGAACCTGGGGCTTGAGGGTGAGATCGTTGACCAGTTCGGCCTGGGAAACTACGAAGCGGTTAAACAGGTTCCACAGGTGACGGGTGGCATCGGGGGCGGGTTCTTTAGAACGGGCCAGCAAAATGTCGCTGCACACGTCGCGAAAGTCGGCGTTTTCGGCTAAGGGCAGAATGCCGTGATCGTGACAGATGGTGGCAATCATCAGGCTGGGGCGCAGGCTAGAGACCATGTCTGGAGCGGCTGACGCCTGGAAGGCCTTAACTAACTGCACAATTTGCAGCGCGGCGGAGCCGTCAATGCCGACTTTTTGAACCAAAATTTGCTGCTGGGCCAGCTCGTCTGGCTCGGGCATGTTGATAGTGATCAGACGGTCTTGAAGGGCGTCCTGGGTGCCGTGGACACCGCAGTACTCTTCGGGGTTGGAGGTGAGAATGGCGCGGAAGTGAGGGCTGACGCGAATGTACTCGGCCCGGTTGTTGCTGGGAGGCAGCACCAGCAGCTTTTCTTCGAGGGCCGACAGCAGCACGTTGTTGACCTCGGGGCGCGATCGGTTGAACTCGTCGTACACCATGGTGAACCCTTCGCGGCAGGCCAGGGTAAGGCGCGAGTCGATCCAGTTGTGGCGCAGCTCGTCTTCCACCTTCATGACGCTGTGGATGTAGTTATCGACCACTTTTTTGCGGGTGTAGCCCGACTGGTTGCCGATCAGATCGGAGGTTTTAAACTCATCATCCCCAAACAGCAGCATGATTGGGCGAGCCAGCAGATCGGCCAGGTGCAGGGCCAGGGTGGTTTTGCCGGTACCAGCCGGTCCTTTGAGGTGAATTGAGTAGCCCGATTGCAGGTATCGCAGGGCTCTCAGGGTGGTTCGCTCCAGGGTGGGGGTAGAGACGAAATTGCGGGGGCGGGCTTGTAGAACAGTGTTCACAGAACGGCTTCCTCTTGCACGAGATAGGTACGGTCTTGCTTAACCACAAGGTCTTTTTGAATGAGGGATTTCAGGGTATCTACAGCCTGAAATCGATTGATGCCCAGCTCTGTTTCAATTTCGCTGAGTCGGGCACCCTGAGCCAGGTGCAGGTAGTTGTACACCACCTCTTCAAGGGAAGGGGGCTCCGGAGCAGGGGGCGGAGCGACGGCCACCGCAGCCAGGGCAACCGGAGCCGTGGCGGTGGCGACGGGCATCGAGCGAGCTGCCGCTGCGGTGCGGGCGGGGGGTACCTTGGTAGCCTCGGCTTTGGCCGGAGCCGTTTTAGCCAAAGCGGGTTTTGATGGAGCGGGTTTTGCCACCGCTTTGGGTGCGGGCTTAGACGTAGCCGCTGTCCGGGCCGGGGCTGAGGTTACAGCAGGCCGAGTTGCGGCGGGACGGGTGATTGGCGCAGCGGCAGGCTGGACAGCAGCATTGCCGCCCCACACCAGGTGGGAGAGCTGCGCTCGCTGGGCCTGGAGCTGGTGGCGAAAGGTACCCAGTTCGTCAAACATAGCGTCTACGGAATCGGCCAAAGCCTGGCGATCGCTCTGCCGCTGTTCCTGGTTGAGCACCGCCGCCTGCTGGCGCACTGTGGTCAAATCCTTTAGGGTGGCCTGCACCTGCACCTGTAGGTCTTCGACATAGGCGGTGAGCTGAGGCAGCAGTTCGGCCCGCACCATGGCCTGCTGCTGGCGATAGCCAGCCCGATCGACTGCCGTTTGGGCCTGGATGTCAGCCACCTGCTGCTGCACCTGGCGCAGTTCCTGGGCAATCTCTAGGCGCAGGTCGCTAACGGTGTTCTGAAGCACCTGACAATCGTATTCAAGCTGCTGTCGTACCTCAGCGGCGTTGATCTGGCGATCGGCCTGGTAGTTGGCCAGCAGTACTTCAGTATCGGCCTGAAGCTGTTCGACATAGGCTTGGCGAGCCTGCTGCCGGGGTAGAATTGCGGCCTCGCGATCGGCGGTTGTTTGGGCTAGCCACAGCGCTGTATTGGCGCGCAAGTCGGCCATGAGTTGATCGAGGTCTTGACGCAGCTGCACAGCGTGGGTCAGCCGGTCAGCCTGCCAACGACCCAGGTCAGTAGAAACCTGGTCGCGCCGGTTAACCACCTCACTCTGGCGCAGCTGTCGTGCGGCTTGCCACTGGTCATAAAGTGCTGTCACAGGACTGCTCTCCCTTGAGTAAAAATGAAACGCTATGAAGAGTATGGAGGTTTTTTTGGAGCGGCAAAGAGAGAAAATCGCGCGGTGATAAGAACTTTTTACCAGGCCCTAAAACCAAATTATTTTTGAGCAGCTTGGTACAATTTTGGAGCGTTTTTCTGAAGGTTGCCGACGGCGAAACCGCCGTTAACAGTTGATATAAAAGATGTTGGCTTAATCGGGACTATGGGGCAGCTAGCAAAGGTTTGGCCCAGCATTCTGCTGCCCCATCAGATAGCCTAGAGCGAAGGTGACTTCTAAGCGGCGGGCACAGCGGCTTGGGCGGTCAGGCCAACGGCCTCAGCATACTTGAGGTAAGTGTCAACAGAGGCGATCACAACGCGGGCTTCAATGGCCAGCAGTTCAATACCTACCAGGGAAACGCGAACCCAAGCATCTACAACGATGCCTTTGTCCAGAATGCGATCGACAACTTCAGCCAAGCTAGAGGAAGAGTTTACTTTTTCAACAGCCATGATTTTGGACCCCTAAACAATTAATGTGTTCAATGAAACTGCAAGAAAATCTCCTGTGGATACACCCGGTTGCCACTGCAAAGAAGCGGTAGAAACAGCCCTGGTGTTTAGGACTTATCCCTTGCACATTTGTATTCTGCCCATCTGCTTAGAACAGCTCACAACTTTAAAAAAATCAGTTCACTTATTGTTACTTGCAGCGCTTTGTGGCCGAGTCAAAAACGCCAGAACGCCTTAGGACAGCTAATCTCAGCTAGGATGCTAGATAATAAAGTCGCAAGGCTACGGTTAGGCAAAGGCATGATGGATGACTCAACCCTGGAAGTGCTGCTGCAGAGCCTGAAACAAGATGACGAATATCAGCGGGAGTTAGCCACAGCGGCCCTGTGGCAGCGCTGGTTTTATCAGAAGGGAAGCGTAGGCAACCAGCGGCTGCAAGCGGCCCAAACTTTGGTAGATGGGGGGCAGTTCGAGGCAGCAGAGGCGCTTCTGTCAGATCTGGTAGCTGAGCTACCGGACTTTGCCGAAGCCTGGAATCGGCGGGCAGTGCTCTACTTTGTGCAGCACCGCTACCTAGAGGCTATGGTCGACTGCCAGCGGGTCATTGAACTGGTGCCCTACCACTTTGGCGCACTCCACGGGCTGGGACTGTGCCATGCTGCTCTAGGGCAGCATGAAAAGGCCATTCAGGCGTTTCGGGGCGCTCTGGCGGTGCAGCCCTATGCCCTTACGAACCAGCGGCTGATTTTGGAATGCACGGCGCAGCTGAGCTGAAAATTTGAGATATCTGGGTGTGTTCAGATGCCGTCAGAGTTGTTTTAGAAACTTTAGATAGAGTTTGTTATGCCTGAGAGCGCTCCTACTGTTTTGGCCAGTTTGCTGGAGGGCGATATCCGTTTCTTACGGGTGGTGTGGTGCGATAACGGCAATGTCATTCGCGGTAAGGCCATCCATATCGGTGCTCTCAATCGACGGTTAGAGGGCGGTGAAGACTGTGCCCTAGGCCTATCGGCGGCGCAGCAGGCGATTCCGGTGGTGGCGGATGCGGTGGCCCCCGGCAGCGGCTTAGGACCGGTGGGGGAGGTCTGGCTGGTGCCCGACTGGCGCACGGTACAGGTTCTCCCCTATGCACCTGGGCAGGCGCGGGCAATAGGAGAAATGGTAAAAGATGGGCAGCCCTGGCCTTGGTGCTCGCGGCAGTTCCTAAAGCGCATGGTGCAGCGGTCGGCAAATCTGGATTTCACCGTTAAAGCCGCTTTTGAGCCGGAGTTTTATTTGCTGCGGAAGGAGGGAGAGAAGATTCTCCCGGCTGACACTACGCCGTTTGCCACGACCCTGGGGATGGATATGCATCAGGAGGTGATTGGGGCGATCGCCGCTGCCCTCGGTGCCCAGGGCATTGCCGTTGAGCAGTACTACCCTGAGTCGGGGCCGGGGCAGCAGGAGATTTCCGTGCGCTACACCGATGCCCTGACCGCTGCCGATCAGCACCTTGTCTACCGTGAAACCGTCAAGGCCGTGGCTCACCGGCATGGTTTAATCGCCTCCTTTGTGCCGAAGTTGTTTGACACCCACGCGGGCAGCGGCTGCCATCTGCATCTCAGCCTGTGGCAAGGCGATGTTAACCTCATTCCTGACGACAGCGGCGGCCTCTCTGCGATCGCGCAATCCTTTGCCGCCGGGCTCTTGCACCACTTGCCAGCGCTGATGGCGATTACGACCCCTAGTCCCAATTCCTACCGTCGCCTGCGGCCCCACTGCTGGAGCGGGGCCTACTGTGCCTGGGGCATGGACAACCGGGAGGCAGCACTGCGGGTGCCGAGTAATCCGTCGCCGCCCAGCCCAACCCATTTGGAACTCAAGACGGTGGATGGGGCCGCCAATCCTTATCTGGCGCTGGGGGGCGCGATCGCAGCCGGTCTGGACGGGATTGCCCAGCAGCACTCCCTCCCCAGACCAGTGCAGCAAGACCCCGGTGCACTGTCGGAGGAGGAAAGGCGCGATCGCGGCATCGCCCTGCTGCCCCAATCTCTCTCCGCAGCCCTGGCCGCCCTGCAACAGGACAGCGTACTGCTAGACGCCCTCGGCGAACCGCTAGCCCAAACTCATCTGGCCGTGCGCCAGGCTGAGGTAGCCGCCATGGAAGGCATGACCCTGGCGGCTGAGGTGGATATGCTGCTAGAGCGCTACTGAGCCTGCTGCTTGCTTGCTCTACTCCCAGCGCCCAAGGCAGTGCTATGCCCAAGCCTCGCGAAAACGCCGCCCCTACTCGACGGTTAGCTCCTGAATATTCCACAGAGCGCCGCCCAGGGCGGTGTACTTGACCCCCTGCACGCGGTTGCGCACGGCGGTCAGGGACAGGTTGTTGATGAGGTAGGTAAAGGGCAGGTACTCCTGGGTAAGCTGCTGGGTTTCTTTATACAGCTCAAAGCGCTTGTCTTCATCGATGATCTGGGCCGCTTCAATGTAGAGGTCGGCGATCCGACGCTCCCAGTCGGCGGCTTGCCAACCCTCCAGCGGGTCCTGACCAGGGCCTGCGTTTTGGTTAAAGGCGTGGAGAGCGCCGTCGAGCAGCCACACGTTGGCCCCGCCGTTGGGTTCGGTGCCGCCGGTCAGGCCCAGCACCAGGGCTTCCCATTCCAGGCTGTCGGTGAGGCGATCGACCAGGGCATTAAAGGCCAGGGGTTGAAAATCAACCTGAATACCCAGCCGCGCCAAATCGTTTTTGATCTGTGCCCCAATCGATTCGCGAATTTTGTTGCCGGAGTTGGTAATCAGAGCAAACCGCACCCGGTTGCCCGCCGCATCCAGCAGTTCCCCCCCGCTGTTGTACTGAAACCCGTCGGCCAGCAGCAGTTCCTTAGCTTTTTCGGGGTTGTAATCATAGGTGCGAATACCCATTTCCGGCGGGGCAAAGAAGGGGCTGGGCACCGAGATCGGCGAGGTTTGGGGTTGCCCTAATCCCTGGAAGATGTTGTTGACCATGGTCTGGCGATCGATGCCGTAGGAGACAGCCTGGCGAAAAGCCACGCTGTTAAACCAGGCCGATCGCACCGGGTCTACCAGAGGTTTGCCGTTGCGGCTGGCCCGGTTGAGGTTAAAGGCAAAGAAGTTTGTGCCCATACCAGGGCCGCCATTGTAAATCGTAAAGTTGCCCCGCTCCTCCTCCCGTTTGAGCAGCGAGAAAAAGTCGGGCTGCACGCTCTCCATGTCTAGACCGCCGGAGCGAAACTGGAAAAAGGACGTATCGGTAGAGCTGACAATCTGCCAGACAACCTGCTCGATGTAAGGCTGAGGGTTGCCCTGGTCGTCTTGCTGCCAGTAGTAGGGATTGCGCTCAAAAATGACCCGCTCACCAGAGATGTATTGGGCCAGGCGGTAGGGGCCATTGCAAATGATCTGGGCCGGAGGCGTGTCGGTGCCCCAGGTAGATAAAAACAGCGGTTTGCCCTGGGCATCTTTACCCTCTACCGCAGGCTGGAGAATATGGGCCGGAATAATTTCTAGGGAGGTGTTTTCCAGCATCGGGGCAAAGGGCTCGGGCAGCGTAAACTGCACCCGGCGATCGTCTACTTTGCTGACTTTGGGCAATAGGCCCTGAGTGCCAATGCGAAATCCATCGCGGCTGTTTGTCGGAATGTCGGGGTTGAACAGGGTGTCGTAGGTAAACACCACATCGTCGACGGTGAGGGGTTCGCCATCGGACCAGCGCAGACCATCGCGCAGGGTAAACACCAAGATTTTGCCATCTTCAGAGATCTCCCAGCCCTCGGCCAGGGCGGGCACGGTTTCGCCGGTAATCCCGTCGGTGGTGGTCAGCCCCTCAAAGGTAAAGCTGAAAACATTGGGCGACTCCTGGCTCAGGATAGGGTTAAAGGTTTTGGGATCGCTGAGCGTGCTGAGCACCAGCCGAGGCACATCGGCGCTGGCCTGGGCAAACCGGGCGGGGTTGCATCCGGCGCTGACCAGGCCTACAGCCAGCACCAGCAGCAGGGCCACAACCTGCTTTCCCCAAGTTGCCCAGGCGCTCATCATCGGCCAACGATTGGTTGCCCCAGGTACAATGGCCACGGTTGCTAGTCTCCCTATCTGCCAAGACAATGCCTCAAACACTATAGCGATTAACCCCCAGGGATTTACATCCCAGAGATTTGACCGGCGATGCTCGTCCCTGTGCCCTCCTCAGCTGGCCAGTCGATGGGATGGTAACGGGTCAAGGGGGAGCGGGCCTGGTTTGGCGCTATTGCCGATGCAGGCCCCGCCGGAGTTAGAGCTATACCCAAGGCAATGGGCCAACGTGAATCGATGGGGCGATCGCAGCCCCTGTCGAAGAATCCCGAGGTTTGGGGCACCCTAGAGGCATTCCCCCCAAGAGACGCCCTCCAGAGACGACCTATGGCTGATCGCTACTACTTGTACGGCATTTTCCCCGCCCCTGGCCCCGTTGAGCTCCCCTTAAACGGCTTAGATGAGCAGGTGGTGCAGACCCAACAGCTGGGCAATTTCACGTTTCTGTATTCCATTGCCTGCCAGAAACGCTACCTGTCGAGCCGCAAAAACCTGCTGGGCCACGAAAAGGTGCTGGAAGCCGCTATGGAACAGGGACACCGCACCCTGCTGCCGCTTCAGTTTGGCCTGATTGTAGAGAGCTGGGAACAGGTGCAGGAAGATCTGGTTATCCCCCATGCCGAAGACCTGAGCCAGCTGTTTAATCGGCTTGACGGCTGCCGCGAGGTGAGCGTTAAGGTGCAGTGGGAGCCATCTACAGAGCTAGAAATGATGATGGCCGAGGACGCCGACCTCCGCGCTCAGCGCGACCAGCTTGAGGGCACCCAGCTGGGTATGGAGCAGGTGATCTTCATTGGCCAGCAGATCGAGGCCGCCATGGAGGCGCGCAAGCAGGGCATTGTTGAGCAGTTCCGCCAGGCCCTGACTCCTTTGGCAAAGGACGTGCTGGAAAATGCGCCCCAAACCGACGTTATGATCTACAATGCCGCCTACCTGATTCCGTGGGAGAGCGAAGCCCAGTTCAGCCAGGCCGTCGATGCCATAGACAGCACCTTTGGCGATCGCCTGCGCATTCGCTACAACAACTTCACCGCCCCCTACAACTTTGCCCAGCTCAACTAGCTGCCCCTAAACCGCTAAAACTATGCTGCTGAAACTTCTATTTGCCCCTGTGCTGGGCCCCATTGAGGGGGTGAGCTGGGTCGCCAACAAACTGCTGGAGCAGGCCGATATTGCCACCAACGACCTGGAGAGTCTGCAAAAGCAGCTCTTGGCCCTACAGCTCTCCTTTGATATGGGCGAGCTGTCTGAGGAAGATTTTGAAGCACAGGAGGAGGAAATTCTCCTCGCCATTCAAGCCATTGAGGACGAAGAAGACGAAGATTGACCTGAAACTGGGGTGCTAGGATTCGAACCTAGGAATGCCGGGACCAAAACCCGGTGCCTTACCACTTGGCGACACCCCAACGCTTTCGCTTTGATAATATAGCAGGTCGAGCCGCGCTACTGTCAAGATGACTTAAAAACTTAGGCTGCATGCTGTCTCTTCCCTCTCCAGAAACAGCATGGAGGCATGTCACAGTGACGTCACAAAGACGTGATACGAAGAGATTGGCTGGGGTTTGAAGACAGTATACAAAGATCTGGTATAGCTCGGGATAAGTCTCCTGATGGAAGCAATCTGAGCTTCACAATGAGAGAGACGGGTGTGCTACTCAGGTTGATTTAGCTAATCGTTACTATCAGGTTTTGGCCTGGCTTTCCATGGCTTCTGACCAGTTTTATGCTGACTTGCCGCCTCTAGAGCAATTTTTAGAGTTAGCCAACCCTCGCAACTACGTCGAGGCTCCCCAGGACTGGTACGCCCTGATTACCGACGTGGTGTCCTCGGGCCAGGCGATCGCTCGGGGTCAGTACAAAGAGGTGAACGTGCTGGGGGCCAGCTCGATTATGGCAGTGCTCAATGCCGCGGCTCCGCTGGATGTGCCCTTTGTATTTGGGGGGGACGGAGCGCTGCTGCTGGTGCCACCCTCGGCGGTGCATGCGGCTCGGGAGGCGCTGCTGGGCATTCGGGCGCTAGCCCACGACTCCTTTGGCCTCGATTTGCGCGTGGGCATTGTGCCCCTGGCCGTGCTGGAGTCTAAGCAGGCGGTGCGGGTGGCGAAATTTCGCCTCAGCCCCACCTACTGTCAGGCCAGCTTTATCGGCGGCGGTTTGACCTATGCCACCGACCTGGTGAAAACAGACCCGGCTTATCGGCTGAATGTACCTGGCGATCGCGCCGTCGCCAATCTGGCTGGACTAGAATGCCGCTGGCAGGATATTCCTAGCCCTGGGGGACATACCCTGAGCCTGATCGTAGCCGCCCTGCCCAGTGGCGGCTACGTGAATGAGTTCCTCTACAGTGAGGTGTTAGAGACTATCCAAAGCATTTACGGGGAGGGGGACAGCTACCATCCCGTATCCCTGGCGGCTCTAAAACTATCTTTGAACCCCCAGCGGCTGAAGGCGGAAGCTAAGGCCAGAGCATCCAGCCCGCAGTGGCGCGATCGCGTAACCTACACGGCTGGGGCCTATTTGGAGAGTCTGTTGGGCCTGGGCCTGATGCGGTTTGACGTGCAGGCCGGCGGGGTGGAGTGGGGGCGCTATAAAGCTGACGTCCGCGCCGCCTCCGACTATCAAAAAATTGACGATATGCTGCGCATGGTGATTGCCGGCAGCCCTGCTCAGACTGAACAGATTGTGGCCTACCTGGACGATCGCCTGGCCCAGGGGCATCTGGTCTACGGCGTTCATGTTTCTAACCGGGCGCTGATGACCTGCCTAATTATGGACCGGCGCGATCGCCACTTTCACCTCATTGATGGAGCCGACGGCGGCTATGCCCTGGCCGCTGAGCAGCTCAAGGCCCAGCTCCAGGGCAAAGCCCAAAACTGGCAGACCTACTCGCGGCTGGCCCACCGCCGTCATCAGCTGGCGCTAAAGCCAAGGAGGCCAGCCTAGGGACAACGCCAGCAGCCCCGCCGTGGAGCGATAGCGTGGGGTTACGTCGTGTATTCGGCGTTAATTTTGACGTAGTCGTAGCTGAGGTCGCAGCCCCAGGCCTGTCCCTTACCGGGACCATCGCCCAGGGTGACGTAAATAGCCACGGTGTCGGTCTTCAGGTATTCGCCCTGGGTGGCTGCGGTCAGGTAGGCGCTGGCGGCGGGGCGATCGAAGGCCAGGGGCTGACCGTGCTCCATCAGCAGAAAGTCGCCCAGCTGCACCCGCAGATCGCTCTGATCGAAGGTGACCCCGGCCCGCCCGGCGGCGGCGGCAATCCGGCCCCAGTTGGGGTCATGGCCAAAAATAGCCGATTTCACCAGGGATGATCCGGCGATCGCCCGGGCAACTTGGTTAGCGGCGGCGGTATTGGCGGCTCCGCTAACGGTGACTTCGATCAGGCAGGTGGCCCCTTCGCCGTCGCGGGCCACGGATTTGGCCAGGTACTGGCACACGGCGGTTAGCATGGCCTCCAGCTGGTCGGCCTCGGCGCCTTCGTCGGTGATGGCGGGGGTGCGCGACTCGCCGTTGGCCAGGGCAATCAGGGTGTCGTTGGTGCTGCTGTCGCCGTCCACGGTGATCTGGTTAAAGCTGCGATCGGCGGCGCGGCGCAGCATGTCTTGCCAGAGGGTGGGCGACACGGTGGCGTCGCAGGTGACGAAGGCCAGCATGGTGGCCATGTTGGGGTGAATCATGCCGGAGCCTTTGGCAATGCCGCCGATGCGCACAGGGCGATCGTGGATGGTGGTTTCCATGGCGACAACTTTAGGCACCAGGTCGGTGGTAATGATCGCGCCAGCGGCGGCATCAGAGCCGTCGGCAGACAAGCTCTCAACCAGGGTAGGAATCCCCGCCTTCAGCTGCTCCATTTTGATTCGCTGGCCGATCACCCCGGTGGAGGCGATCAGCACGGCGTCGGGCGACAGGCCCAGGGCCGCACCGAGGGAGGCCGCGCTCTCAACCGTGTCAATCCAGCCCTGGTTGCCGGTGCAGGCGTTGGCCTGGCCAGCGTTGACGAGAATGGCGCGGGCGCTGGGGCGGGCCTCAAGGCGCTGACGGCAGTAGTCGACGCAGGCGGCGCGCACGTGGCTGGTGGTAAAGACGCCCGCTGCGATCGCCTCACAGTCTGAGTAAATCAGCGCCAAATCGGGCGATCCAGAGGGTTTAAGCCCCGCCGCAATGCCCGCTGCCTGAAAGCCCTTGGGCGCTGTAATGCCCCCCTCAATCACCCGCCACTCTGCCATGTTTTTGTTATTCCATAGGTGCTGCCGGGGATTATAGCAAGCTCTGTGAAGATGATTCTGGCTCGGAGTATCCGATCAATCTCTGGTATTGGGCAAGGGATGCTGCAAGAAAGCAAAGTCTTCGACCACCCGACCGCCGATCAGGTGCTCTTGAATAATGCGCTCAATCACCGCTGGGGTGGCGCTGTGGTACCAAACCCCGTCGGGGTAGACCAGCAAAATTGGCCCCTGGTGGCAAACCCGCAGGCAGTTGGCCTTGGTGCGAAAGACCGATGTAGGCCGCTGCGCCGTGGGTCGATCCAGGCCCAGTTCTTTTAGCCGGTTTTTAAGGTAGTCCCAGGCGACAATGCTCTCGGCTTTGTCACAGCACTTGGGCTTGGTCTGGTCGGCACAGATCAAAACGTGGCGCTGAATCGTGTCTAGGGCCAGGGCGTCTACGCAGGCCGCCAGGGAAGCGCAGGCGTTGGGAAGGTTACTCATCGGTGGCGGCGGCGGGTTCTGCGGGCTTGGGTTCGGGGGAGGCAGATTCGGTGGAGGCAGGTTCGGTGGCAGTGGATTCAGCGGGCTCAGGTTCCGCCGTCTCAGGTTTGGGAGCGGCAGCAGCGGTGGTCTCGGAGGCAGATTCAGGCCCAGCGGGAACTGCGGCTTCGGCGGTAGGCAACTCGGGGCGAACCCGGCGAATGGGCAGGTTGGCGATCAGAGCGGTCATGCGCTGGTCGCTTTCGAGGGTGAATTCCAGGTGCTCTTGGTCAAGCTCGACGTAGCGGGAGACGACTTCGAGAATTTCCTGGCGCATTTTTTCGACCACTTCGGGGGTCAGATCGGCGCGATCGTGGGCGAGCACGAATTGCAGGCGCTGTTTCACCTCAACTCGGCTGGAGAGGTTGCGGTTGCGGTTAAACAGCTTGTCAAGAAGTTCGCTTAGCATCGGCGCTGGGTAGAGACAACATCAAACACCACTCGGGAAAAGAAGGGATAAAGAACCTGGTTGGCAGGCGCTAGCTGCCCCGCAGGAAGCGCCGCAGGCGACTGAACAGATCGTCGTGGGTCGCCGTGAGGTCAATCAGGGGCACCTCTTCACCCAGCAGGCGACGGGCAATGTTGTTGAAGGCAACCCCAGCCAGGGAGAGCTGTTTTTCCAGCACCAGGGGTTCGCCCCGGTTAGAAGAGACGATCACCCGCTCGTCGTCGGGCACGACTCCCAGCAGGGGCACGGCCAGAATATCGAGCACGTCACGAACCGACATCATCTGGTCTTCCTGCACCATTTTGGGCTTGATGCGGTTGATCAAAAGCTTGGTGAATTTGACATCGTTGGCCTCTAGCAGCCCAATCACCCGGTCGGCGTCGCGCACCGCCGAAATTTCGGGGGTGGTGACGACGATCGCCTCCTTGGCCGGGGCGATCGCATTTTGAAACCCCATCTCAATCCCCGCCGGGCAGTCGATCAAAATAAAGTCGTGGCTGGGGGCCAGGCCCGCCACCAGCGCTTTCATCTGCTCGGGAGTAATGGCTTCTTTGTTGCGGTTTTGGGCGGCGGCGAGCAGGCCCAGGGTGGGCTGGCGCTTGTCTTTGACCAGGGCCTTATCGACGGTGCAGTCGCCCGCCAGCACATCCAGGGCGGTGTAGACAATGCGGTTCTCTAGGCCCAGTAGCAGATCGAGATTGCGCAGGCCAAAGTCGGCATCGACAACGGCGACCCGCTGATTGCGCTGGGCCAGGGCCATGCCCAGGTTGGCGGTGCAGGTGCTCTTGCCAACACCCCCTTTGCCCGAGGTCATTACGATAATGCGAGTCATGGACGAAACCAACTTTCCCTAAACAACCCGTTCAACTCGACGAAAACAACCGTTAATAATACGTCATGCCCGCAGGCTAAGAACCCCAAAGTTTAGCGATCTGCTCAACTAAAAGGCGTCGGTGGGCTGTGCCCCCTGCCCCAGGGTGGCATCGAAGTGCTGGCGGGCAAAGGCCTGGGCCTGGGCAATGCGGATGGCGCCGTCGCCCACGTAGGCCACCTCGGGCAGGTATTGGGTGCTGGGTCCATCGGGGGCGCGGGCCACCAGATCCGCCAGGCGCAGCTGGGTGGGCTGCATTTGCAGGGCCATGATGTAGCGATCGCGATCGCCCCCCGACCCCGCATGGGCCGTCCCCCGCAGCCGTCCCCAGACGAGAATATCGCCGCCTGCCACCAGCGAGCTGCCCGGATTGGCGTCCCCCAGCACCACAATGGTACCGGGGTGGCGAATTTCGACTCCCGATCGCACCGTGGTTTGCAGGTATAGCGGTTCGGCCAGGGGCTGGCCGGGGGCCGGAGGCGACTGCACCAGCGTGTCTTCGGCCCCTAGCTGATCGACGGAGTAGCCTGCGGCCACCGCCGCCATGGCGGTTTGGCGGCGGCTGGTCGCCACCCGCTTGAGGGTGAGCTGGGCGGCGGTGAGCACGTCCTCCAGCGCCTGGAGCTGGCGGGCATCGAGCAGGCGATCGCGGGCGGCCAAATGCACCACGGTATTGGGCTGCCAAAAGGGTTCGCCGCCGTTGAGCCGCTGTTTGAAGTGCTGCAACAGCTCTCCCCAGGCCAGGGCACCGCCTTCGGCCTCGATTTGTGGCCCGCTGGGCAGCAGCAGCACCAGGTGATCCCCATCGCTGCGCAGCCGCAGCTGGGTGCGGGGATCAACAGGAGGGGCAGGCGCTGGAGATGGCAACTCTGCCGGGGGCAAGCCGTCTAAACTGCCCTCAGCATCTGGTTTTTGTGGGGTATCTGGATAGGCTGGAACCGACGAGTCTGCCAACGGCATATCGGGGTCAACCACAGATTCATTCAGGGCGGTGGAAGCAGAATTGTCGGAAACCATAGAAGCAAGCAGGGAACAAACAACGACGCCAGGCCCGGTGCTGCCATATTAGATCACGGCGGCTGGGATAGCCGGATCGGATCGGTCGGGTTTCCCCTTGCGGTTTGCCCCGGGCTGTTGGTTATAGTGGAGGAGGTCTCACTACGGCGTTGGTGACTACCAACAATGTTTGTCGATCTATGTTTCTTCCGAACGGGAGCCAAGCTGTATCGGCGGCAGTAGACCGAGCTTGTACTCGGAAACTTTAAGCCAGATGCCAAGGCACCCACCTGGTTTTCCCAGGTCGGAAACTGAGGTAAGACGGCGTTGCGGTGAGGCCCTTCGATTTTT
Source organism: Nodosilinea nodulosa PCC 7104 (assembly GCF_000309385.1). GTDB lineage: Bacteria > Cyanobacteriota > Cyanobacteriia > Phormidesmidales > Phormidesmidaceae > Nodosilinea > Nodosilinea nodulosa. The sequence goes on along the minus strand of NZ_JH976537.1, from coordinate 4,005,835 downwards.
TTGACGTTCCCCTGTCCGATTGGACGGGGGAACGTTGTTTATTGGGATAAAGCTATTGGGATAAAACCCAGTCAGGGAGCAGCAAAGTCGGTTTCCAGGTTAGGAAGAATGTGATTTGGCTTACTTGGACGTTAGTATTGACAACATAGCTAGCCCCCAAGCTGAATATCCCAAGGGCTGATCAGGCTAGCTAAAGGATTGCTGAGTATTTTCTCGTAGGGCCTGTGCCGTTGAATTCGGTTGATTTTCCCGCCAGTGTCATTCGTCTGGAGAATGGGCTTACCCTGATCCACCAAGAGATTGCGGCGACCCCCGTAGTGGTGGCCGATGTGTGGGTGAGGGCCGGGGCAATTGCAGAGCCAGCGGAGTGGGCGGGCATGGCCCACTTTCTAGAGCACATGATTTTTAAGGGCACCGACCAGCTGCCGCCGGGGGTATTCGACTACGCGATCGAGACCCAGGGGGGCATGACTAACGCGGCCACCAGCCACGATTACGCCCATTTCTACATCACCATTGCCGCCGACATGCTGGCCCAGACACTGCCCTATCTGGCCGATCTGCTGCTGCACGCGGCGATCCCCGCCGATGAGTTTAGCCGCGAGCGCCAGGTGGTGCTCGAAGAAATCCGCCAAGCTCAGGATGACCCCGACTGGCTGGGCTACCAGGCCATGTCGGAGCTGGTCTACCAGGATCATCCCTACGGTCGCCCGGTGCTGGGCACAGCCGAGATCTTGCAGCAGCGATCGCCTGAAGAAATGCGCTGCTTTCACCAGGCCCACTACCAGCCCGACCAAATGACGGTGGTGATCACGGGCGGCATTGCGTTGGAGCCCACGGTGGCGATGGTCAAACACGCCTTTCGGGGCTTTGCGGCGCCGTCGGCCTGCCCCCCAGCCGCGATCGCCCCGGTGCCCGAACTCCCCGGTGTGCGGCGCGAAATTCTCCACCTGCCGCGGCTGGAGCAGTCGCGGCTGACCATGGCCTGGGTTGGCCCCGGCATCGACCAGCTTGAAACCGCCTACGGGCTAGACCTGCTGGCGGCCATTTTGGCCGAGGGGCGATCGTCGCGGCTGGTGCGCGAGCTGCGGGAAGACCGGCAGCTAGTGCAGGACATCGGGGCCGGGTTTTCGCTCCAGCGGGAGTGCAGCCTGTTTACCATCCAGGCCTGGCTGGAGGGCGACGATGTCGATCGGGTGGAGGCGATCGTGTGCGATCGCATCGACGAGCTGGCCGCTAAACCCATCAGTGATGCCGAGCTAGCGCGGGCCAAGCGGCTGCTGTGCAACGACTACGCCTTCTCCACCGAGGCCCCTGGGCAGCTGGCGGGGCTGTACGGCTACTACGGCACCATTGCCAACGTCGATCGCTGCCTGGCCTACGTGCCCACCCTGCAAGGCTACACCTCAGATCACCTGCAACCGCTGGCCGATCGATACCTCACGCCGTTGCGCTACGTGTCCACTATTTTGCACCCGGCCTAGGCCACCTGGGGCGATCGCCCGGGCAGACTACAGCCTGGGCGGTCTATAGTTAGACTGGCCTACTAATCTGTTCTCTACATAGACTATTTCTTACCCTGTGACAGCCTCCCTTCTTCAAGCGCCTCGCCTGCACCGCACGGTTTTAGCCAATGGCTTAACGGTTTTGGTTTTAGAAAACCCCGTGGCCGACATTGTCTCAGCTCGGCTGTTTATCCGGGCGGGCAGCACCCTTGAAGTAGCCCACCAGGCCGGGTTGGTGAGCTTTTTGATGGGGCTATTGACCAAGGGAACCGAGCGGCTGTCGTCGATGGCGATCGCAGAAACAGTCGAGTCGGTAGGCGCCAGCCTGGGTACCGATGCGGCTGCCGACTACAGCGTCATCAGCCTCAAGACCGTCTCCGCCGACTTCGCCGAAATCTTTGCCCTGGCCGCCACCCTGCTGCGGCAGCCCAGCTTCCCCCTCGACGAAATCGAACTAGAGCGCAAGCTCACCCTGCAGCAAATTCGCTCTATGCAGGAGCAGCCCTTTACGCTGGCCTTTAACCAGCTGCGTCAGGCTATGTATGGCGAGCACCCCTACGCCCTGCCGGGTATTGGCACTGAGGCAACGGTCAGCGCGATCGTCCAGAGCGATCTAATCGACTTTCACCACCAGCACATGCGCCCCGACAACGTGGTGGTTACCATCGTCGGTCGCATTACCCCCGAAGCTGCCCTAGCCCAGGTAGAGCAGGCCTTAGGCGACTGGCCCGTTCTACCTCAGCCCGCCCCGGTCCTAGCCCTGCCGGCGGTGACGACAGCGCCCACCTGCTCGGCGATCGCCCAGGAAACCAACCAGGCCATTGTCATGGTGGGCTACCCCGCCGCCTCAGTCACGCATCCCGCCTACGCGGCCCTGAAGCTAATCAACACCTACCTGGGCAACGGCCTCTCTAGCCGCCTGTTTGTGGAACTGCGCGAAAAACGCGGCCTGGCCTACGACGTGTCGGCCTTTTATCCCACCCGGCTGGGGCCATCGCAGTTTGTGGCCTACATTGGCACCGCCCCTGAAAACGCCGCCACCGCCCTGGAGGGGCTGCGGTTCGAGGTCGAGCGCCTGCAAACCACGGTGCTCTCCGACGAGGAGCTACAGTCGGCCAAAAACAAACTGCTGGGCCAGTACGCCCTGGGCAAGCAGACCAATGCCCAGATTGCCCAACTGCTGGGCTGGTACGAAATTTTGGGCCTGGGGGTCGAGTACGACCAGCAGTTCCAGGATATGGTGGCCGCCGTCACGGTTCTGGATGCCGAAGCCGTGGCCCAGGAGTTCTTCCACAGCCCCTACATTTCGCTGCTGGGGCCAGAGGATTTTGTGGCTCCGGTGGCTGCTGCCCAGGATTGAGTTGAGTTTTAAGTTATAGCTGTCTGCCGTAAACGTTTGTTATGCCGCAAAACACGATCTCTCATGCGACCATCTTTACGTCTTGATGATTCTCAACGCGAAGATGATGACTACGTCTTGTACAAGCAGCTTACTAAAGACATTTGCTATCTGTTTCATGAGTTGTCGGCATACCGTAGTCTAATGGGAGACTTGGACTACGCTGGGGACTATCCAAGGCCATACTGGTTGCTCATCAACCGCATCAATACCGGACAAGATGACGATCGCTTAATTCGATCTGGTATCCTCATTCTCTTTATGGCAATGCTCGACAGTGAGTTTGATGGATCTGGAATATCGATCAGTCAGCACCAAGATGCGATTGCTGAGGCGCTATCAAATTTTGTACCCGAAGATTCGGACATGATTCGACTCTGCAATGTCGTCCTTCATGGTCTTTCGCTATTAAAGAACGGTTGTCAACCTGACGACCGATTCAAGGAAGATTCAGGATGGGCATACAATCAATTTATTCGTCAATACTTTGTCCAGTCTGCAATATAGCGGCATAACGATTTTGTATCGGTCGGCGGTTGATACAGATTTTTCTGCTCCGACGGTCGCTCACTGCCTGACGAACTGCGTTGTTAGGTGGACAGCCATATCAGGTTGGGTTTAAGCCTTGTAGATACTGTTTAGACCGCTGTAGGTCAAGTGTTCTGTGGGACTAATTTAGCGGCGTCAAACTTTTCCCCTGAAGACAACACTCCGTAGATGATGCGGATGAGTTTGTGCATAACGGCACCGACGACTTGCATCTTCTGCTTGCCAGCGGCGAGGAGCCGTTGGCGAAAGGCTTGGATTTCAGGGCAATAGCGAATCATCACGAGGGCTGGGAAATAGAGGGCCTTGCGCAGACG
>NZ_JH976537.1:3716506-4001968 GCF_000309385.1 Nodosilinea nodulosa PCC 7104 | reverse complement strand
ACATCTGAGTCACACAACAAGCGCACTATCCTTGCGGAATCCGGGGTGTCCATTGAGGGGTTGCCCAGCATACTGTCCAGGCTGCTTGAGGTGACGGTTGGAGGGGGGGAGGCTCTAATGAATCTACGAAGCAAGCTTGGTGGCTTGAGGTTGGGTTCGGAGTCCTCCCCGCAACGATATCCCTTTAGGATAAATCCAAGGGGCGTACCGCTTATATACAAGGTTGGGTTTCGTGACCTCAACCCAAAGCCAGAAATGGTTTCGTTGGGTTATGCTATCGCTAACCCAACCTACGACTACTGGGCTGGTACGAAATTTTGGGCCTGGGGGTGGAGTACGACCAGCAGTTTCAAGACATGGTGGCCGCCGTTACGGTGCTCGATGCCGAAGCCGTCGCTCAAGAGTTCTTTCATACCCCCTACATCTCCCTGCTAGGGCCGGAGGAATTTATTGTTCCAGTGGCGGCTGCCCAGGCTTAAGCTCAATTCCAAGTCGTAAACGTCGATCTAACAACTCACCTGCCCGCTATGGCTGTAGCAATTTGTTGTGCTGCGGTTAACGCTTTGAGGTTGTTACCAATTTCGCCATTCACTTGCCGGCCCTTCTCCATCGCCGTATTCACTCGGATCTATACCAGCTTTTACAGCGATAATATTGAAAAGCTCACATAATTCCTCTCGTTCGCCTGTCTCGATAAGTGAGCCATCCATTTCATGGTTGAGCGTATTGAGTGCTTCAACAGCAACCTGAAACTTTTGAAGTTTGTCTTCTTTTAGGGCGTCTTCACCCAAGGCAGCCAAATCAGAAACCAAGGTATCCAGGATGCGCTTTGCTGCCTCACAATTTTCTTCTGTGTATTGCTCTAAGCCCTCTTCGCCAGCCTCACCAATTTCAGCGTAAGTTTTCCACTTATTAAACGGATACTTTTCTCTAACTTCAAGAAGATCAGTTTCATAACTCATAAGAATTCTCCGATCTACGGGTGTACAGTAGCCCTGTAGGTTGGGTTGAGGTCACGAAACCCGACGCCAGCAATGGTTTCGTTGGATTTCACTATTGCTAACCCAGCCTACGGCAGAATCAAGTTTCGGGAGTTTTGTCAGTCAAGCAGGTTCTAAGCACCAATGTTTTGTTGCTCCAAATAGCTACCATCTGCGGCCTCGCCAACAGGTAAGATGGGGCGATCGCCTGATTGACAGTTGTGGCTAAGTTGCCGGGGAGAGTGCGGTGGGAAGTGGACTAATTTTAGCGCTGGTGGGGCTGTTGGCCGGGGTGCTGGCGGGGTTCTTGGGCATTGGCGGCGGCACGGTGATGGTGCCCGTGATGGTCGCTTTGGGTATGACGGGGGTGCAGGCGGTGGGGACGAGTACCCTTGCGATCGCCCTTATCGCCCTGGTCGGCAGCGTGCAGAACTGGCGCATGGGCTTTCTCAAGCTCAACCATGTGGCCATGTTGGGCCTACCCGCCCTAATCACCGCCTACCTGGGCAAAGAGCTGGCCACCGCTCTGCCCAACTACGCGCTGCTGGGGATTTTTGGACTCTTTCTGCTGTTTAATATCTACCTGATTGGCCTGAAAAAACAGGTGGTACGTCAGGCCCAGCGCAGCGAATCTGCTGGCCTACCCGCTGCAGATTCCACACCGCTGCCCGTGTCGCCCACGATCGCTAGGCTGGGCATTGGCGGGCTGGCCGGGTTTTTGGCGGGGCTGTTTGGGGTCGGCGGCGGCGTGGTGATGGTGCCCCTGCAAATTTTGCTGCTGCACGAGCCGATCAAGGTGGCGGTGCAAACCAGCCTGGGGGCGATCGTGATCACCGGGCTGTGGGCCTGCCTGTGGCATGCTCTGTCGGGCAACGTGCTGCTGACGACGGGGCTAATTTTAGGCGCGGCGGGGGCGATCGGCGTGCAGGTCAGCACCCGCTACCTGCCTCGGCTCCCCGACCAGGCGGTGACTATTATGTTTCGGGCGCTGCTGGCGCTGCTGTCTGGATACTTTTTCTTCAAAGCCTGGGCAGGCTACACGGCCCTGGCTGCATAGGTTTTTTCAAGCCCAACTAGCCTACCGCCGCCAGTCGAATCGATTCAATTTGAGGCGTAACGCAGCGCTACTTTTTCGCCGAACGTTTTCACCGAACACAAATTTTTGCTCACCCCTGCTGAAGAATTGCCCAAACCAGTGGCAACCTGCGGGCAAACGGGCTAGCGTGCGGGGGATGCGTTTTTAGCTCCCATGCGCCCCTTGTTCACTGGACCTCTCACCGTTGAAACGGTGGCTGCACCCATTCGCGACCTGCCCCGACGGCTAGAGGGGTGCCGCATTGTGCAGCTGTCCGACTTCCACTTCGACGGGCAGTGCCTCTCGCTGGGGCTGTTGCGGCAGGTAGTCGACCGGGTTAATGGCTTAGCCCCTGACCTGATCGCCCTGACTGGCGACTATGTCACTAGAGAAACGGCCCCCATCTTTACCCTTGCCCCCTACCTGCGCCAAATGCAGAGCCGTTACGGAACCGTTGCCGTGCTGGGCAACCACGACAACATTACCCTGGGGGGTCGCCGGACAATTTTGCGATCGCTGCGGCAGGTCGGCATTTGTGCCCTGTGGAACGATATCACCTACCCGCTGGGGGACGATTTGCCCGTAGTAGGGCTGGCCGACTTTTGGTCGCGAGATTTTTACGCTGTCCCTCTGCTCGACGCGCTATCGCCGACCCAGCCCCGGCTAGTGCTGTCCCACAACCCTGACAGCGCCGCATTTTTAGCCTCCCAGCGCGTCGACCTCCAGCTCTCGGGCCACACCCACGGCGGCCAAATTGTGCTGCCGGGCCTGGGGCCTGTGCCAGCTCTCACCCAATCGCTGCGGCTGTCTGCACTGTCTCGCCTGCCATTTGATCTGCCCTACTTAAACCGCAAATGCTTTAGAATCCTTCGCCACTGGGAATGGGCGTCGGGGCTGCACTCCGTAGGGGCGAACCAACTCTACGTGAACCGGGGCCTGGGCAGCTACGCGCCGGGGCGGTTGGGATGTCCGCCGGAGATCACGGTGATAGAGCTACGGGGAACGTGACAATACCCGGAAAGCGTGGCGTTTGCTGCCTGATTGATGCCCTTTAAAGTTGCCTGCTTGAAATTCCTGGCGCGTCTAACCCCGCCTGCTGGCGTTAAGATGCCAGCGGGGCTTGCCGATTGGTAGAGTTCTGGCGTTGGCCATCGCGCTCGGCCAGGGGCAGAAAGCCTACTGCGGCTAGAATTGCCTTCAAATTTACCCCATCTTCAAGCAGGCTGGCGTGGCCGCTGTGGGGCAGAGGGTAAATGCGCGAGTTGGGCAGCAGGGCCGCCAGGCGCTGGGCCTCTTCGAGGGAGGGCAGCAGGCGATCGCCCAGCGATGCCACCAGCAGCGTGGGCGCAGCTACCCGCTGCAGCTGGAGCGGCTCCAGGCGAAATTGGGACAGCAGGGCCAGGCGCCAGGCGGCACTCCCCTGGGACACAGCCTCCATCGCCCGCACCAGGGCCTGGCGGTTGGCCTCGCTGATGCGGCTGAGATTGGCCAGCACGGGGAGACTGCCTAGGGTAGAGGTCTGGTACAGCGGCGGGGCAACCCAGGGCGTTAGATTAGCGACCCAGTGCAGCCACGGAAAGCGGTGAAACGAAGAGGCCGAATTGATCAAAATTAGGTGGTCGGCCAGGGCGGGAGCCAGGGCCACTACCCGCAGCGCCAGACAGGCCCCAAACGACTCGCCGCAGAGATACACCGGGGCAGAGCCTGTCTCCCGCCGAATCAGCTGCACCGTCTGAAAGGCCAGGCGCTCCCACGACGATAGATCATCGCCGGGAATGACCAGGCAGCGAATATCAAAATAGGGCCTCAGGCCCGCGCTCTGGAGACCAAAAAGCTCACCGCTACCGTCCATGCCAGGCAGGTATATGAGCAGGGGGCGATCGGAATGTTTACCGACCGGGGCAACCAATTTTAGGGTGACAGATTCAGGCATGGGCAAATCGTGCAGACGGCAAACCAGCCCTAGAGCCAGCTGTGGCAAGGGCTGTCCCGCTGGGCAACCAGGTAGGCACAGGGCTGAACATCAGCAGCATCCTTGCTTTAGCAGCCTGGCAATTTCATCTTGGCAGCACTGGGTGAGTTCAGTGGCCACATCGCTGGGGCCTTTGCTGCGGTAGCGCGATCGCAGCCGCAGGTCCACCCGCACCGGGTGACCAATCAGCAGGTTTACCTCTTTGTAAAACACCGCCGGATGCCATCCTGACTGCTGAAACAGCGGCTCGGAGGCGTCAAAGATGCTCAGCCACCGCAGAGGCACCACCGAGTTATTTGTCTCCCGGCGGGCCGCGATCGCCACGGGGACGATCGCCAGTTCATCTACTGGTGCCCGCAGGGCCAGGTGGGCAAACCCGCGGTGAAAGCTATTCAGGTTGTCGGGGGTGGTCCTGTTGACCATGGGGGCCGCCCCTTCAGGGAAAATCCCTACCGCCTCGCCTTCGCCTAGGGCTTTCATAGCGCGGCGAAAAAACGCCGTCTGGCCCTTGTCAGGGGAATCTAGGGGCAGACAGCCAAGGGCATTGACGACATTGCGTAGACCGGGCACCTGGCTCATGTAGTGGTGGCAGGCAAAACGTACCGGGCGGCCCACGGCGCTCATCAGCAGCGGCGCGTCCATAATGCTGCGATGGTTGCTGACCACCACCAGAGGCCGGGCAGGCGGCAGTCGATCGCGCCCGTGCACGGAGACCCGCACCTGCGAAAGGGCCAGCAGCCAGTTAGACATATCCAGAGGGTTAGCTGTCAGAGCAGCCAGCGGCGGGACAGGAGCTAGGACCATTCAAACCTGCAAAGATGGAGAAGGCACAGCTGCCTCTGGTAGAAGACCGCGAAACCTTATGTTTCATAACTTAACAAAAACTCAGGCATTCACAAGCGGGTAAACCGACCGATCTGAGAAAGATCTCCCCACGGATGATCCCCCGCTCAGGGTCAACGGCTCTTAGAGGCCCGGAGCTGGCCGCAGGCAGCGTTTTCCTCTAGCCCACGGGAGTAGCGGACCGTAACGGCAATACGGTGGGACTCCAGCTCAGCTACAAACTCACGAATGCTGGCTTCACTGGGGCGCTGGTAGTCGGCCTCGTCGATGGGGTTGTAGGGAATCAGGTTGACGTGGCTCTGGAACCCCCGCAGGTGCTGGGCCAGCTCGGCAGCATCGGTGGGCCGATCGTTTAGCCCAGCCAGCAGAATGTACTCGAAGGTAACCCGCCGCCCGGTGAGCTGCACGTACTCACGACATTCGTCGAGCAGCACCTCCAGGGGATAGGCGCCAGCACTGGGAATTAGCTGAAGCCGCTGGGGCTGATTGGAGGCGTGCAGGCTCACCGCCAGGGTAACCTGTAGCTGCTCCGCCGCCAGCGCCCGAATCCGGCCCGGCACTCCCACCGTAGACAGGGTCATGGCCCGCTGACCAATGCCCACGTCCCGATTCAGGCAGCGGATCGCTGCCACGACGCTGCTGCCGTTGAGCAGGGGTTCGCCCATGCCCATAAACACGATGTGGCTGACCCGCTGGCCAAAATCCTGCTGTACGGTGAGCACCTGATCGACAATCTCGTGGACGGCCAGGTTGCGCACGAAGCCACCCTTGCCCGTAGCGCAAAAATCGCAGGCCATCGGGCAGCCCACCTGGGACGACACGCACACCGTCAGTCGCTTGGCAGAGGGAATGCCCACGGTTTCAACAATTTGGCCATCGGCCAGTCTGAGCAGGTATTTCACCGTGCCGTCGCTGGCCACAACCCGGTGGTGTAGGGTTGAGCGGCCTAAGTGAACGTTTTCCCGCTCCTGGCGCCAGGCCTTGGGAAATACGGTGATGTCCTGGAGCGATCGCGCCCCCTGCTGATACAGCCATTGGTAAAGCTGCTTACCCCGATAGCTCGGCTGCCCCTGGGCCTGCATCCACTCGGTTAGCTCCTCTAGGGATTTGCCCAGCAAAGGCGCCGACGAGTCCCCGCTTACGGAGGCCTTGTCTCCCACCGCAGAATCTACGGCAGATGAGTTAGGGGAAGTCAGAGGGAAAACAGCCATAGCCACAACAAATGCAGAATCCTCTATGGTAGCGATATTCTGCCCCTAAGGGCGCTACCGGCGGCGGCTGGGAAAATCGTCGGGATCTGGCCTGTGCTTTGGCGTAGTTGTATCGGTGTGCATCAGCTCGACCAGCCCCTCCGTGAGCATTTTGGGGTCCATAAAGACCACTTTGGAGTTTTCGCTTTCGCCTAGCTTCTGGTTGGCATCCACATAGCGCTGGGCCAACAGATAGTTGAGAATTTCGCCGGTATCGCTGCGATCGGCCAGGGCCTTAGACAACATTTGAATCGATTGCACTGTGGCCTCAGCCCGCTTAATAGCCGCTTCCTGCTCGCCCTGCGCCTCCAGCACCATGGCCCGGCTCCTCAGCTCCGCCGCCTGCTGCAACTGCATCGATCGCCTCACTTCTTCAGGGGGAATAATTTCCTGCACCTCAACCCGCGTGACTTTCACACCCCAAGGCTCAGTGGCTTCATCGAGCTGGGAGAGCAGCGCTCGGTTCAGCTCATCGCGGGAGGAAAACGTCTTCTCAAACTCCATCTTGCCAATTTCCGATCGCAGGGTGGTAATCACCAGTTCTTCAATGCCCTGCTCAACGTTTTCAATGGCGTAGAAGGTCAGCTCCAGCTCTAAAATGCGCCAGTACACCACGGCATCGACTTCCAGAGATACGTTGTCTCTGGTAATCGCGCCCTGCTTAGCCACGTCAAGAATTTGCTCGCGGACGCTGTCGCGCAGCACAATGTAGTCGAGCACCGGCACAATGAAGTTCATTCCGGGCTTCAGCTTGCGGTGGTATCGGCCCAGGCGCTCTACCAGAGCTTCGGTACCCTGATTGATAATACGCACCGAACCCACGGTGTAACCAATAATGATTAGCGCCAGAATTCCAATAATTGACGGCACAGCTAGCCCCCAGGACTAAAAGGTTGAGTAAACCTGTTCTACCCTCAAGTGTACCGATTTCTCCCCAAAGTGAGCGAAACCGTTCATCAACCCCAATCCCTTCGCAGACTGGCTGAATACCGACTCCTAACGGCAACTCATCTGCCCCTCTGGCCCTCTGCCCAAGCCTGCCTAGCTGGCGCGGGCCACATGCCTGAGTATCGTCATCGGCCCCAGCGCTTTTAACAGCTCCAGCTGCTCCTGATTTTTCACCAGCAATGACCCGGCAAATCCCAAGGAATTCACCGGAATTGACTCATAGTGCTCCTGCCGTCGAGCCACCGCCATCATCCAGCGGCGGGTGACCAGCAGGTTATAGGGAAAGGTTTCGGGGGGCCTTGCCCAGTCGACTCCAAGGGAGGTAAGCAGATTTTGGTAGGCCGCTAGCAGGGTTGCGCCGCCTGGGGATTGCTGCTCTACCAGGGGCAAAATAGCGTGGTGAAAGGCCAGGATAGGCGACTGTAGAGGCTCAGAGACGTCGTGGGAAAGGTTGAGATCGGCCAGTACTGTGGTCAAGGGCAGCGGGCTGCGATCGGGGCACAGGGGCGGCGGCACCAGCTGCAGGTGCTTGTGGCGCTGGCTGGCCCCGGCTAGACGGCCACCGTTATAAAAGGCCAGGCCATCGACTTCGGCCATACAAATGGCTAAGGCCTCAAAATCAGCCAGGGTCAGCCAGGTATTTTGATCCTCAAAAGCACGGGTGACGATCAAAATGTGGTGGTCAACCACGTTGTATTTGTTGAGTAAACACAGGTGAGTAGCCGACAGGTTGGCCACAAACAAGTCTGGGTCATAGGGCAAAAACGGATTTGCGGGCTTCCCCATCCGCTGCTGAGCCTGCTGAGCCAGGTCAGCTTTTTCTTTACGCGTCAGGTTAGCCAAAATTCTGACTAAAAAGCGCATGCCGCCCTGGTCCACGAACTCGTAGCGGGTGTCGATGGGCTGGAGAGCACCACGGGCCAAAGCATGGCCGGTCTGCTGCTGAATGTTGCTCCAGAGGTCGCCGGGGGCCAGCCCGACCTCGGCAGAATAGGCCATAGGGACACCAGCGAGGAAACGTTACTTCCCCGACTTTACCAAACCCCCGACCCCAGCAACAGAGGCCAATGCAACGATAAAAACACGAAAAAACTAACTAATCCCAACAGGTTTCGCAGTTTCTAAGAGGCTATAGGCGTTATTTAAAAGCAACAGCACCCAACGTCTTAATTCAAAGAACTTCCCAAATTGAGTCGAGCCTTTATGGAGATGAAAAGCTTAGTTTACCCTCTAGCTAGAGAATAGATTACTGCTTCCAATAACTCCCGTCTGCTTACTACAGGAAGGGTTGAATGATGTCTTGGGTGCTGCTGTTTAGACGAGACAGATGTGAAATCAACAGCGCTTTCACTCCTTTTTGTGTGTGGACCATTGGCTGTTTTATCTGCCAGGGAAGCCTCATCGGCTCCACATTCAATATAGCTTTTTCGTCAAAGTTAGCCTAGTTGATGAAACGATAGTTAACACTGGATTAATGGTGCTTTATATCCAGATTGAAAGCGCCATTAATCCAGTCGTTTAGGTACATTTATCTGGGAGCATCCCACTTTCGACAAAATAGTCAACTTGCGAGTTGACCATTGAGGTAGGCACAGCGCAGACTCAACATTGCATTGACGGAGGCCGTATTCCAGCGGGCACCCGAGATTTGGAGACGTCGCCCAATCTGTTTGACAGCCGACTCAACGGCTCCTGAACCAATGGAGCAGAGTTGCTCACTCTGATAGGCTCCATAATTCACGATGCGAGCCCGATGGGTGCTCAGATAAGCTTCAAAGTTGCGGGCTTGCTTGCGCCGACAGTCCGCAAAGAGGGCCTGGGCAGACGCCACCTCACCTTGCCATAACAGCGTTTCCGCCGCCGCTAAGCGCTTGAGCGACCCACCGACTTTGTAGAGGTTTTCTTTGAGGTGATACCAATCGAGGATTTCCCAACGGGTCTCAACGGTGGTGAGTTGACTAAACAAATTCCACACCCCAGCGTGACCATCGCCCAGACAGACCAGCGGGGAGAGCAATCGCTGAGCGCTGAGATAGTCAATCAAGCTCTCATTGTCCTGGAAGAAGGCGTTGTAGTAGATCCCTTGCACCCGCACCGCTTTGTAGTCTCGCCACGGGCTGGTGGACTCCACCAGGTCACGCAGACGGACTTTGCCGCCATCAATGCTGACCTCACTGACGCCTTGTTTGGCCTCGGCAGACTCGAACGACTGACGCCCCACCAGGCGTTGTTGGGTCGAGTGCCCGACCTTCATCCCGGTCAGGGCCGCGATGTCATCCTCTGCACCTTGAAACGATTCGTTAGCACTTAAGCGTAAGTTGGCTTTCTCTAGGCCACCACTGAGACGGCTGTAAGCCTTTACGCCTAACTGTTCTGCCTGGCTTTGACGAATCTGGAGGAAACCCACCAAACTCTTCAGTCGGCGAACCCGGCCTCGGGCCGGGTAGGCTTGCTGGTTGACAAAAAAACGGCGACTCGAGGGCTGACCTCCTCCAGCATCTGCTGTCGCACGGTTTGCTCAATGCTTTCCAGACTATCGAGCCTGTCTCGGTTGCTATTGCGGTACAAAATCTCGGCAATCTCTGCTGTACAAGCTTCCAATCGCTTTTGGTCTTCGGGGGTCATGGTGAGTCGTCCCTGAGCTACCCCTCTATTCTCCCCCTGACACTGTTTTCGCGAAAGTGGGATGCTCCCCATTTATCTTGCCCTTTACCAACGGCGGTTGAGGCTGCGATCGCCACAAGTAGCCATCAATTTACCCATCGATACTGTGCACCGCTAGCCAAATGCAGGGCGGTTGGCTGCTGGTATAGTCGACCCGATGGCGCACGTGGGCCGGGATCAGTACGTAATCCCCTGCCCCCATCGCCAGGGCGGTGCCATCCTCGTAGGTAAGCCTGGCGCTGCCCTGCAACAGCACCACCCACTCCGCCTGGTTTTGGTCATACCAGTCGCCAGGAGGTGTTGTTTGTCCGCTCGAAACAATGCGCTCAACCCGCACATGAGCGGTTTCAAACAACGCTGTAACCATCTCCACCGCTGGCAGCAGGTCGGGCAGCTTTAACAGGTTGGCAGGCTGGGGGGCTGAGGCCATAAGGGGGATGACGGCACAGCCCTAATTGATAGAGCAGCCGTCTTGATCACAGGTAACCTTAGAGGGCACAGCGCTCTCTGGCACCACGGTAAACCCGCCCACGCTGACGCCCGTAATGCCGTACTGGTCTCGCAGCACCTGATTAAAACTGGCGATGATGTCCGGCAGCTGTTGCTCTAACACAGACCGCACCTGATCGGCCTCGGGGGGCGGGCTGCCAATGGTTTCTATAGACATAGATTCAAGCTGGTAAAGGATAAGCCAATTGTAGGGCGGCGGGAAATTGTAAGCCTTGTTTACTTCACGGCTCTACATATAGCAGGACACAGAACATAGGTGGAGCCACAGTGGCGCTGCGGCAGGTCGCACCGCGTGGGCAGCCTGCCTTACTCACCTTGGCAAAAGCGCAAAAAAACACGGCCTGGGGCAAGTTCACAATCTGTGAACTTGCCCCAGGCCTGCAATTCTCTGCCGAGAGTTTTTAGTTCAGGGCTTCTAGATAGTCGCGGATGCGGTTGCGGCGCTTGGGCTGGCGCAACTTTTGCAGTGCCTTAGACTCAATCTGACGCACTCGCTCGCGGGATAGCTCTAGGGCGCGGCCAATTTCGGCCAGGGAGTAGGGGGTGCCGTCGCCAAGGCCAAAGCGCATATTGATCACATCCTGCTCGCGGGTGGTGAGGTCGGCCATCAGCTGCTGCAAATCGCGGCGCAGCGACTCACGAATCAGCATGTCCTCGGGGGACATGCAGTCGGTTTCCAGCAGATCGCCCAGCTCGGTGTCGCGGTCTTTGCCCACCTTGGTTTCGAGGGAAACGGCCCGAGGTACGCGCAGCAGAACTTCGCGCACCTGGGCGGCAGTCATGTCGAGCTCGCGGGCGATATCTTCGATGGAGGGGGTGCGGCCTTTCTCCTGGGAGAGCTTGCGCTGGGCCTTTTTGATTTTGTTGAGTTTTTCGGTGATGTGGACCGGCAGGCGAATGGTGCGGCTCTGGGTGGCGATCGCGCGGGTAATGCCCTGGCGAATCCACCAGTAGGCGTAGGTGCTAAAGCGGTAGCCCTTGGTGGGGTCAAACTTTTCCACCGCTCGCTCCAGGCCCAGGGTGCCCTCTTGAATCAGATCGAGCAGCTCCAGACCCCGGTTCTGGTATTTTTTGGCCACCGACACCACCAGGCGCAGGTTGGCCTTGATCATGTGCTCTTTGGCGCGAATGCCCTCGGCGATGGCTTTCTCTAGCTCGGGTACGGTGAGCTGGCTGAGCTCCGCCCAGGCCCGCTTGCCTGCGGCCAGGGTGGGCTTGAGGTCAGCAATGGGAACCTCCGCCTCGGCCGCCCAGCGCTCTAGGGAGGGGCGATAGCCCAGCTGCGACGAGAGGCGATCGCGGGTTTTGAGCAGGTTGCTGTAGATCGCTAGGATGCCACCGTTGGCCCCTGCGGCCTGAGTCAGATCCTCTAGCAGCTGCATATAGCTCTGCACGCACTGGGCCTCGGCAACCTCTTCGTGGCGCTCTAGCAGGCGCACGCGGCCAATTTCTTGCAGGTAGAGGCGAACCAGGTCGGTGGTGCGACGCCCCTTCAGCACCTCTGCCGTGTCGGCCTCAAAATCGCTGTCCTCAGAGTCGACGGGGGAGAAGTCATGGAGAGGCAGGGCGGCCCCTTCGTCCTCATCTCCCAGGGCGGGGAGATCAAGCTCCTGATCGGGCAGGGCGGAGGCTTCGTTTGTTCTGTAGTGGGGTGTTGCTACCATGACGCTCTCTAGTAACGTGTCTGAACCTGTGCCGATAGGCCATTGCCAACCTGGGCTTATTGTTCCCAAACCGCCAGGACTTTAGAACAGGGGCCTGAGTTCCAGCGCTGGGCGGTCAGGGGCGATCGCAGCAACCGACGGCAGGCGATCGACGGCATGGGGGAGGCTGAGGCCAACCGACACCATAATCTACGCCTCCCCTTGCCGTAATTCCCGATGAAACGTTACACCTTGGCAAAAACCTTACATTGACCCCGAAGCGCCGTATAGGATTAGGGCATTCGTTGCAATTGGGAGCGGACTTCGCTAATGGTTAACGGTCTTCCCTGGACGGCAGACGCCCAGGCCAAGCTTAAAAATATTCCGTTTTTTGTCCGCGCCCAGGCCCGCAAACGGATTGAGGATGTAGCCCGTGAAGCTGAGGCTGAGACCGTTACAGCCGATCTGGTGGAGCAGGTGCGGCTGGAGTTTGGCCAGTAGCCCCGAGCATCCCAACAATTCTGCCGCTAGATACAGGTAGGCCAGCCCTGGCAGCGCTATGCTAACGGATGCGCTGAGCAGCCTTTTCTGATGGCATGGGTCGGCGATGCAGACTACCGCAAAGCCCTACGGCTGTCACCTTGATAATGCGTAATGCGTGAATAGATGCATAGTGCGGGCTGGCAGATCGATGCTAGTAGATTGACGTTCAAGTGTCTGGGCAATGGGTTGCAAGTCGTACTCATAACGAGTATGATTTATGGAGAGCCGGGGCCATAGTGCTAGGATTTTCAACAGCAGGCCCGCAGGCAGCATCACAGATTTGTTGGTTATCCGTCCGATTGACAGACCTTCAATTGACAGAACAAAGAGAGGCCCTATGGTTGCAACCGCTGAAAAAACTAAGACCAAGCGCGGGTTTTACCCCACCCGCATCGATATGTCTGCCGACGTGCGATCGCAGATTTGTGCGATCTTAAATCAAACCCTGGCCGCAACCCTCGATCTGAAAACTCAGACGAAGCAGGCCCACTGGAACGTGAAGGGCATGGATTTTTACCAGCTACATGAGCTGTTTGACGAGCTGGCGGGGGAGCTAGAAGGCTACGTCGACTTGGTGGCCGAGCGTGTTACCGCCCTGGGCGGCACAGCTATGGGTACGGCTCGCATGGCCGCAGCCGAGTCCATTTTGCCCGAGTACCCGGTCGATGCCGTCGAGGGCGCTGAGCATGTCACTGCGCTAGCCGAGCGCTTTGCCGCCTACGGTAAGCACGTGCGCGAAGCCATTGGCGCTACCGATGACCTGGGCGATGCCGACACGGCGGATCTATACACTGAGGTTTCTCGCACCATCGACATGCGTCTGTGGTTCCTGGAAGCCCACCTGGTTAAGAAATCTGACCGAGGCTAGGCATTAAGCCGCCAGTCACAGCTAGTCTATAGCCGGGGAGATAGCGGCCGCTGTCTCCTCGGCTTTGTCGTTCAGGCCGATGTTTTTGGGACAGGCCAGCCGCAGTCTTAACATCTTCTGTGGTAAGGCCCGGTCTTGAGCAGGTACCATAGCGCTTCAGTCGCTCTTTTCTTACCTATGCCTAATCCGGCTTCCCCCCCTTCCGGCTCCAATGCGATCGGCAACACGGTTTCGGTAGAAATCGACCTGGTCAGCTCTACCGCCGAGAATCATACCCATGGGTACGGGCACACTCATGGGCATGGGCATTCCCACGGGCACGGGCACACCCACGGGGCCGTAGATCCCGAAATAGCCGCCTCGGAGCGAGGGCTGTGGGCTGTGAAGTTGTCGTTTATAGGGCTGGTGATAACGGCGATCGCCCAGGCCGTCGTTTTTGCCCTATCGGGCAGCGTTGCCCTAATGGCCGATCTGATTCACAACGTGGGCGATGCGATGACCTCGTTACCCCTGGGGGTGGCCTTTCTGCTGGCGCGCGCCAGGCCTTCGGCCCGCTTTGCCTACGGCTATGGTCGCACGGAGGATCTGGCCGGGCTGGCGATCGTAGCGGTCATTTTCTGTAGCGCTCTGCTCACCGGCTACGAATCGATTGAGCGGTTGCGCCATCCCCAACCCCTAGATCACCTGGGGGCGCTGGCGGCGGCGGCGATCGTTGGCTTTGTTGGCAATGAGGTGGTAGCTCTGTTTCGCCTAAGGGTGGGGCGTGAGATCAGCAGCGCCGCGCTGGTGGCCGATGGGCTGCACGCTCGGGCCGATGGGCTGGTTAGCCTGGCGGTACTGGTCAGCGCGGTGGGGGTGGGGCTGGGCTACCCCTGGGCCGACCCAGCCATGGGGTTGATCATTACCCTGGTGCTGCTGCGGGTGGTGGGGCAGTCCACCCAGACGGTATTTACCCGGCTGCTGGATGGAATTGAGCCAGAGGTGCTCGATCGCCTGCGCCATGAAGTAGAGCACGGGGTAGCCGCTGCCGCGCCAGAGGCCCCGGTGACCGTGACCCTGGTGAAGGGACGATGGCTGGGCCATCGACTGTATGGAGAGGTGGCCCTGGGCGTGGACGGGGATCTGTCGGTGGCGGGGGGAGGTGCGATCGCCGCTCAGGTCAGTGCTCACCTGCACCGACAGCTGCCCTACCTGGCCGAAGTCACCATCCAGGTGCAGCCCCAGCGACGTCTCGAACCAGCGCCCCTGCAAAAGATGGTTGAAGCAATTTTAGATAGCTAAGTTTCTCTGGGACTCACTTTTGCCCTAGCCGCCCAGCTGATGGCAGCGGGACAGTCGCAGCATCATGGCGTCGAGGCGGGACAGATCGCCAAAGCACGCCCCCTGTCCGGTTAAAAAGCCGCCCATCTGAAGAGAGGCCAAGCGCGGCACTCGCCAGTACCACAGCGCCGGCAGGTGGCCCATGGGAGCGTCAAGGTCAAAATCTAGCCAGCTGTAAAATTTCAGGAAGCCCACAGGCCGCAGCGGAAATAGCATTAGCCATCCCACCTCTTCAAAAAAGGGATGGGGCATAGACCAGTTGCGCAGGGCTGGGTCAAACGCTACGGTTTCTAAAATGTCGGCATAGACTTGCAGCTGGGCTGAAAAACCGAAATGTCCACCGCTAGCGCTTTGCCAGCAGTCGTCAAGGGCGTTGAGCAGCGGGCAGGGCAGAGTCGCCAAGGTCTCCGTGGCCAGGTGCAGCCGATGGCGCTGAACTTCCTCGCGGGACGGTATTGCTGAGTTGCCTGGGCTGTGGGCCACGGCCCTGAGAAGCAGATCGGTAGTCAGCCGATCCGCAGCTTTCCAGTCTTCTTCGTAGAGCAACAGGCTGAGCTCGCTGAGGCTTTCTTCTAAGTCGGTGGTCATAGCGCTGGCGAGCATGGGTTAGGCCTCCGGTTAGGCAAGCTGGGTGGGGAACGCTGGATCGAGAGCTGGCGTCGCCGCAGCCTCCAGGAGCATGCACCCGTTGAGGTGCTGAATGACGGCGGCTATGACTTCAAGGCTGGGCTTGTAGCGATCGCTCAGGCTGGGGCAGCTCCACCGCCAGGTGGGCAGGTGTCCCTGGGGCGCCTCAAGGCTAAAGTTTAGATCGTGGTAGGGCCTATAGCCCTGATAAAGCAGAGAGGGCGCCTCGCGCCAGCCCAGCGCCTGCTGAAAGTCGAGCAATCGCTGGCGATCGTCCTGCTGAATTTGCTGCTGGGCTCGGTAGACCTGCTGCTGGGCCTTAAACCCAAAGCGTCCGCTGCTGTAGCGGCTCCACAGGCCGTCGATGGTGGCGACATCCACCGCTGACAACCGCTGCACCGTGGCCGCAGTAGCGGGCTGCATATCGCGATCGAGGGCTTTGAGAATAACGGCTTCGGTTTCCATGTCGGCCTCTTGCCAGGCCTGCTGGTGCAGCAGGTTGCGCAGACGGCTGTAGTCGACCCCGGCGGCAGATTGAATACCGCCGTGCAGTTCATCGCGCACCTCGACCTCGATCGATATTGCCTCATCAACTGAAATGTTTCGCAGGCGACGGGCCTGGTCTAATCGACCTTGGTCGTATTCGGATGGGTAAATATTGCTAGTCATCGCCTCGCGACACAGCGATCGGTACTGATCGCGCCATTCTTGAGCCTGCTGAGCCTGTTTTTGCCGCTCGGCCTTGGCTTTTGACTCAGCTTCTTGAGAAGCTTTGGCAAGCTGCTGCTCACTTTTTAATTTGATATCTTCGTTGTAGTCTTTGTAATAGTGTTTGTATATGAGCTCAGCCTCGGATTTTGGCAAGCCTAAATTCTCAGCCAGTTCTTCTAACATCGGCCAACGATCCTTAGAAGCAAAGGAGTAACTTTCCCTCATTCTTCTAAAATACATGAACTCCTCAAATGTGATCTTCTCAAAATAATTATGCTTTTCTTCTCTAGTTTTATATTTTCCTGCAACTTCGTCATTAAGATCATGAGCCTGCTCTTGAGTTAATCCCAAACGTTGCCCGATTAGCTTCAGGTTATTGATATCTACGTTAGATAGATGATAATGCGTATGAATACATTTTTCGACCTCTAAAAAATAATTATATTGGGGTGGGAATAAGTAACCACTTTGGATAGCTGACATCAGGCCTATCAAATCTTCTGCCTTATGAGTCTGAATTTGAAGTTTCAAATCGCTAAATTGAAACAAAAAACGTGTTTCTATTGGGTTATAAAAAAGCCGATCCCTAAGCCTTTTTATAACGGATCTAAAGTTTTCAGTGGAACTAACTTCAAATCGAATACCCACTCTTATCTCATCAGAATCCCTTATTTCATTTACCACATAAAACCTAGTTTGGCTCATCCCATCAAGATCGCGTAGATCTTCAATAAGGTATTGAACTTCGCCAACAACATCATCGTTAGTAAGGCCAGAGTCGACTATTTTAATCAAGACAATTACTTCTTTTGCCAAGTTAAATCCTCCAACTCAAATAACAAAACTAGGTCTAAATTTAGCCAAAATATTGCTTAATATCAAGCAAATCAAAAGAATGAAAGGAGAAGACATATTTCACTTATAACTCTTTTTTCTAACAAGTTGAGCTCAACAGGAATATCTTTGTAAAAGCTTCGGATTTCACTCAATCTTCCTCGACCAAATTCCCTTAACTCGATTTCATCTATTATTTCTTGGCACATAGCTAATGGATCATCGTCAAAGGCATCATTCTTAATAAAGTCAAGAATGAGATCCTCAAATGCCTTGCAGTATCGTGTCAAATTTTCTTGTTTTTTCCTGTAAAGATCTAATTCATCAGCTATTTTTCTTTTATTAGATTCATATTCCTCGCGAAGTTCTTTCTGACGCTCCGCCATCAAAAAGTCGAAATCAACTTCAGGCAGCCTTATGACACTAGCTCTTTGCTTCATCGAATTCCAAAATTTATCATCCAAAAGACTTTCCTCATCGCTTACGAGCAGCAATTCCTGGCGAAAGTTCGAATATTTTTCTTCCAAGTCTTTAAGAGGTTCCATAACTCTAGTGTTCAGATTTTTAGCTTCGACATCAGAAATCTTCATTCTATATCCAATCAGATTAAGATTAGCCTTTATGCACGGAGTTAGCTCGCCAAAACTATCAATATAGGCCTCGGCTTTATTCAAATAAGTATCGTGAGCTGGTAGCAAATACTCCCCAAGGATGAGCAATTGCACAAGAGGCTCAATCTGATTGGTCTGGAGCGTAATAAGAAAAGATTGCGACAATTCTAGTGTGAAGAGGAATCTTTGGGAAACACGACCTAACCAATTCTTCAAGCTCCTAAGAATAAGTCTGAAGCCATCAAGGGGTGCCTCAATTTGTAGTCCAGAATACAATACTTCTTCTAGATCGAAATCTTGTGTGACTTCCATGTGTGAGCCTCCAAAAGGAGGAAGAAGAGTAAATTTTGCTTGCTCTAGACTTCTCAATTCACGAAGGCTATTGTGTAATAGTCGAATCCCGATGTTTGTCGCTTCAGGCCCTGACTCTTGACCAAGAGCTTTAACTGAGAGTTTGAACATCTTAATCGGACCATAGCTTCTAGTCATTTTAAATAAAAAGCAGAAAAATTTCAAATCATTAAGTTCCTGAGTATAACAACTTAACCTAAAGAGGCGACAGAGTGAGCAATAATTTTTATTAAGCTGATTCAAAATCGTTGAGTTGAGGGATTCTTATATGGTTCTTGTGTTTCTTTCTTATCGTCGCTCTACTGCTCGAGAAGCAACTTTAAGAATTCACGGCGAATTAACAAAAAGATATGGAGATGAAGCAATTTTCTTGGATGAAAAAAGCATTCCAAGAGGTGAAGATTTTCGAGATTTTATAAGAGACTCTCTATCTAGATGTGAGATTTTTCTCCCAATAATGGGGCCTGAATGTTTGGAAAAGATAATATCTATAAGATCTAATTCTGGTGACTGGGAAAATCCTCGGGACTGGGTTGCTTTAGAGCTAAAGGAAGCTCTGTCTCTCGGTGATAATCGCGTAATTCCATTACTGATTGACATCGATTTTGAAAAACGAGTAAAACCAAGGATTGAATTATTTCCACAAGATCTAAAAAATCTTTTTTATCGAAATGCTTTCGTTTTTAGCTCTGAAGACTTTGCGGAAGGTATACGTCATCTTTTTAGAACTTTAGATAGAAAAATTGGAGGTTCGGAGATACCGATCCAAAAAGAAATTCGTGGGAATAACTGGCATGACAAGAACCTTAGGACAATTCAATTTGAGAATGAAGCTCAATATTGCATCGAAAGTAAAATAGTTAGATCTGATTTCACAAGCGAAATTTATTTAACACATCTTAGGCAGTATTTAGGTTTTAATCATGAATATGCTCGAAAAATTTGGGGCTCAAGAAACTCGGCATATCACGGATATAAAGAGGCCGCCAGAAAAATGATTGATTCAACTTCAAGATCCCAGCATATTCCTTTACCTGACTCATTTAGAATGCTGCTAGATTCTAAGTCTCAAAGCTACTTGAGAAGACTTCACCAAAATATGGGTTTGTCAAAAAATGCTGTTCGAGTGATTGAAAGTCAGCTTTTCGAGGAATGGCGAGACAAAGAAACAGTCAAAGATAGGGGCCAGACCACTTACCTTAGGTGGCAAATTCTAATCTTTTATTATAAATATCTGATTAGTCTCAGCGATAATTACTCAAATGAAATAGAGCAGTTAAAACGCAATCCTGAAAAGCATTGTCATGAATTCTATCTTCAATTGAACCAGAAGGTGATTGTACAAGTTAGATGCCGAATCATAATTTGGCATTATGAATATTTGGTAAAAATTGCCTGTCAATATCCGAATGAAATTAAATGGTTAATGCATCATCCTGAAGAATATGTACGCCGATTCTATTTGCCAATAATTTATCAATACTTTTCAGCTTAAGGTGCAGATGTCCTAATTGACTGACAAAAGTTTGCCTAGGAGTTGCTAAAACCCTTGCAGGAGAAGGGTTTCAAGTTGTTGAATGCAGAGCAGGAATTTGCATCGCCTGAAAGTCCCTTCCCGCGATGGGTTGAGGACTTCGTCAAAGATGGTTTATCAGTCAGCAATGGGCAAGACATGCCAATTATCTTTCTTTCCTACCGTCGTCGCGATAGTCAACCTATTACGAGTAGAATTCACGAATATCTAGAAGAAACCTACGGCAAGGACGCTATTTTCTTAGATGAGAAAAGCATTCCGAAGGGGGAAGATCTGCGTAAATTCATCAGAGATAGTATCAGCCAGTGTGCCGTTGTATTACCGATTATTGCAGCAGATTGGCTGAAAAGCATTACAGCCTCTGGTTTAAGCGGTGGCGATTGGAATAGGCCCTGTGACTGGGTCAGAATAGAACTGGAAGAGGCCTTGGCTTTCAGGAATATTAGTAATGTCAGTGTCGTACCCATTTTAATCGATGGGGTGAAGATGCCTGGAGAGGATGAGCTACCCGAAAGCCTCAAAGATCTGCCGTATCTTAACGGTATTCGTATTAGCTCTAAAGCATTTCATGAAGATAGACAGCGGTTAGTGCGAGAGTTAGATCGTCTGATTGAAGGCAGCCCCCTAGAGTTACCTAAAACTCTTTCGAGCCCTTCAGATGATGAACTGGTGTGGCAAGATCAATATCGACATGAAGTGCGCTACTGCCTTGAGAGCAGCGATGGACAAATTGATCCTGTTAGCCAGATCTACCTTGAGGCTCTCCGTCAGCATCTGCGCCTCACCAGGGAGACAACTAAACGCATTCAAGAGGGAGCCCAGCAGCCTTATCATCGCTACACATCAGCCGTTAGACAGTTGGTTGACTACCATGGCAGCAGTTTAGCAGCAAACTCCAAACCTCATGGACAGGCCACGGCACTAACCCTAGATCGAAGAGTTATTAGCCATTTGAGACGGCTGCACCACAATTTGAAACTACCCCGGTGGAAGGCCATTAAAATTGAGTATCAAATTATCAAAGAGTGGGAAGAGCGCCATGGGAATTTACCCCAATAATCTGAGTTCAGGACAAGGAAAGGAGGGGCTTTGAAAGCTGAAAAGTAAAACCCAAGTGCGCAGATCGGGGGCATTAAATGCCAAATAGGCCAAGTACCGCAACCCTTATCAATCAAAGCTTTCAGCGATCGTGAAGAAGCCGCACCATTTTGTAAATGGCAAGCATTCCTAGAGCTATGCTGGCTGAGCGAAGTCGTAAGCCTTTCGGCCGGTTGCGCCAACCTGGAACGTCTCCCAGAGGGAGAAAGCCAGAACCCACCCAATATATCTCCTAGCCCCTCTAGGGCGACTGAGTGCCCAGCACTCGCTTCGCGAACGCCAACGACTCCGCTCAGGGGACCGTTACTGCAAAAAGTTGAACCTTGCCACTTATTCAGCAGGCTGTCCTATGGATAGTCTAGAGGCCCTGTTTTGCTGTACTGGTGACTCTTCATCTCGGCTCAGGCAAGTGAGCATGATCACCTGACATGCGAAAGAGAACGATGCTCCTGACTGCATGGCGGCCTTAGGGTCACGGTCCCGGAGCAGCGCTAGCGAGAGAATATAAACGTGGGTGCTACATCCTCTGGGCGGTAGCCTGCGGCGCTGCACTGGGCCATTGAGTCGGCTGCACTCAGGGTGGCCGCGCTGGCAACGCCGACCACGCAGTCGGCAAAGCGCATGGGCAGCGTGCTGCGGCGGCAGTTGTTGAGCACGGCGGTGGAGTCGTCGACCGCTAACCCCCGGTGAATGTTGCCAACGCAGATCGCCAGCTCCTTGGGGCGGCGATCGCTCTGACAGGCTACGAGGGCCTGTCCGGCCTCTACATCGGCGCTGCGGGTAACGTCGAGGGTGCAGCTGGAAAGATCGTCTGGGTGCAGCGCCTTGCCGCAGGCTCCAGCGGCTGAGGCCGAGTCAATGCCAGCCCCAACTAGGCTGCTTGTACAGGATTCAAAGTCGTTTGCGATCGCCCTGGGGGCAGAGAGCAGTACCATGGGCGTTGCCAAACCGGCAATTAGGGCAAACGGTATTGCAAAGCACTGGCGACGGGAGGCAGAAGCTAGAAAATAAACCATAACAGAACGTTAAAGGTTATATCGGTTGGTTAACGGGCGTAATCAGCGGTTACAGTCTGTTGATCAATTAATTACAGAGGATTAGCTCTTTTAATTTAGCCTAGGCAGCATTGAATTTGAAGCAATGTCTGCCTGGCCCAATGTTTCTGGGCGTTGAATCTTCTACAGTGAAGAGTAGCAGGAAAAACTCAATTTCGTGATGCAGAGGTTAAGGCAGTATGCACCTGAGTGACATAACTCACCCCAATCAACTCCACGGTCTATCCCTTCGCCAACTCGAAGATGTGGCCCGCCAAATTCGCGAAAAGCATCTGGAAACCGTGGCGGCCAGCGGGGGGCACTTGGGTCCTGGGCTAGGAGTGGTGGAATTGACCCTGGCTCTCTACCAAACCCTTGACCTCGATCGCGACAAAGTCACCTGGGACGTGGGCCATCAGGCCTACCCCCACAAGCTGATTACGGGGCGCTACCACGACTTCCATACCCTGCGCCAAAAGGATGGTGTCGCGGGCTACCTCAAGCGCAGCGAAAGCAAATTCGACCACTTTGGGGCCGGGCACGCCTCCACCAGTATTTCGGCTGCCCTGGGCATGGCCCTGGCCCGCGACCTGAATGGCGACGACTACAAAGTTGCCGCCATCATTGGTGACGGCGCGCTGACTGGCGGTATGGCCCTGGAGGCCATTAACCACGCGGGGCACCTGCCCAACACCAACCTGCTGGTGGTGCTCAACGACAACGAAATGTCGATCTCGCCCAACGTGGGGGCGATTCCGCGCTACCTGAACAAAATGCGCCTCAGCCCGCCGGTGCAGTTTCTCACCGACAACCTGGAAGAGCAGTTTAAGCACCTGCCCTTTGTCGGTACCTCGCTGTCGCCCGAGCTAGATCGGGTCAAGGAAGGCATGAAGCGGCTGGCGGTGCCCAAGGTAGGGGCCGTGTTTGAAGAGCTGGGCTTTACCTACATGGGGCCGGTGGATGGCCACAACCTACAAGAGCTGATCGCCACCTTTAAAGAAGCCCACAAGCACACGGGGCCAGTGCTGGTGCACGTGGCCACCACCAAGGGCAAGGGCTACGCGATCGCCGAAAAAGACCAGGTCGGCTACCATGCCCAATCGCCCTTTAATCTGTCCACCGGCAAGAGCCTGCCCTCCACCAAGCCCAAGCCGCCCAGCTACTCCAAGGTCTTTGCCGAAACCCTGATCAAGCTGGCCGAAGACAACCCCAAAATCATTGGCATTACCGCCGCTATGGCCACCGGCACCGGGCTAGACAAGCTCCAGCAGGCGCTGCCCAAGCAGTACGTGGATGTCGGCATTGCCGAGCAGCACGCCATTACTCTAGCGGCGGGGCTAGCCTGCGAGGGCATGCGCCCGGTAGCGGCAATTTATTCCACCTTCCTCCAGCGCGGCTTCGACCAGATCGTCCACGATGTCTGCATCCAAAAGCTGCCGGTGTTCTTCTGCCTCGACCGGGCGGGTATTGTCGGAGCCGACGGGCCGACCCACCAGGGCCTTTACGACATCGCTTACCTGCGCTGCATCCCCAACATTGTGCTGATGGCTCCCAAGGATGAGGCCGAGCTCCAGCGCATGCTGGTGACGGGCATTAACTACACCAACGGTGCGATCGCCATGCGCTACCCCCGTGGCAGCGGCTACGGTGCCCCTCTAATGGAAGAAGGCTGGGAGCCGCTCCCCATCGGCGAGGCCGAGGTGCTGCGCCAGGGCGACGACGTGCTGCTGCTGGGCTACGGCTCCATGGTCTACCCGGCTATGCAAACCGCTGAAATCCTCAGCGAGCACGGCATTGAAGCCACGGTGGTCAACGCCCGCTTCGCCAAACCCCTGGATGAGGCGCTGATTTTGCCCCTGGCCAAGCAGATCGGTAAGGTGGTAACGCTGGAGGAAGGCTGCCTGATGGGCGGCTTTGGCTCGGCGGTGGCCGAGTCCATTCTGGATGCTCAGATTCCTGCCTCGGTGCTGCGCATTGGCGTGCCCGATGTGCTGGTGGATCACGCCTCTCCCGACCAGTCGAAGGCCACCCTGGGGCTGACCCCGCCCCAGATGGCCGAGCGCATTCTGGCCACCTACCAGGTCGAAAAGCCTGCCCTGGTGCGATAGTAGGTAGCCACATCAACCCATAGCCCCGGGTCTTAAGAGCCGGGGCTTTTTTAGGGAAAGGCCCCAGCCAGGCCGATCGCAGGAGCAAGCCGAAACTAAGGTCAACATTTGACCGGGTCGCAGCGAATCTCCACCATAAAGCCGTCCGGGTCGTAGAAGTATACGCCGCGTCCGGTGGGACGGGTGATGGGGCCGTGGGCGATCGCCACCCCATTTACCGCCAGCACCGCCAGCGCCTGATCAAACTGGGCCGGGTCAATGTCAAAGGCCAGATGGTAGGCGCGGGTAAAGGATCTATCGGGGTCGGAGTCGGGCGGTTCCAGGTCGGGAGCGCCGAATAAATCTAGAATTAGCCCATCGGGCAGCACGAAGTTAGCCACCTTGCCGGTGGCTACCAGCTCCTTTAGGGTGTCGTCCACCTCGTCGCCGGTCAGCTCCCTCAGACCCAGCAGGCCGCCGTAGAATCGCCGCGAGGCGTCCATATCCTTCACATTTAGCGCCAGGTGATGAATGCGGCGGAGCTGACCGAGAGCCAGTGTCGTTTGAACGGGTGCGGCAGGGCTGGGGCGCATGGGCATTGTCCGATAACAGCACGGTTTATGATGGATTATAGAAATCCTACCGCGCTCAAACCCAAGCCATCGCAGACCACACCCTCGAACTCACCGTCACCATTCCCGATCCTGAACGGCTCGATCGCTGGCTCACCGCCAATGTTAAGGAGCTTTCCCGCAACCGCATTCAAAAGCTGATCGATTGGGAATATGTGCAGCTCAACGGCCAGCTCTGCACCAACAAAAAAGAGGCGGTGCAGCCGGGCGATCGCATTCACCTCACCATCCCCGAGCCTCGCCCCCTAGAACTCACCGCCGAGGACATTCCCCTCGACATTCTGTACGAAGACGAGCACCTGATCATTCTCAATAAGCCTGCCGGGCTGGTGGTGCACCCTGCCCCCGGCAACATGAGCGGCACCCTGGTCAACGCCGTGCTGGCCCACTGCGGCGACCAGCTTCTGGGCATCGGCGGCGTGCAGCGCCCCGGCATTGTGCACCGGCTGGATAAAGACACCACCGGGGCGATCGTGGTGGCCAAAACCGACCTGGCCCACAGCGACCTCCAGGCCCAGATGAAGGCCAAAACCGCCCGACGCGAATACCTGGGGGTAGTCTACGGGGCTCCCAAAGCCGAGTCTGGCACCATCGATGCGCCCCTGGGCCGCCATCCCGTCGATCGCAAGAAGAATGCCGTAGTCCCCCTCGAAAAAGGCCGCATCGCCATTACCCACTGGC
This sequence comes from Nodosilinea nodulosa PCC 7104, assembly GCF_000309385.1. Classification (GTDB taxonomy): domain Bacteria; phylum Cyanobacteriota; class Cyanobacteriia; order Phormidesmidales; family Phormidesmidaceae; genus Nodosilinea; species Nodosilinea nodulosa. The sequence goes on along the minus strand of NZ_JH976537.1, from coordinate 3,977,152 downwards.
AGGTGGAAGAGCGCCTGGGCAACTTCTCGCTGCTGCGCTTTCGCCTGGAAACCGGACGCACCCACCAGATTCGCGTCCACAGCGCCCACATCGGCCACCCCATTGTGGGCGACCCCACCTATGGCACGGGCCGCGATGTCGGCGTCAACCTACCGGGCCAGGCCCTCCACGCCCAGCGGCTGGAGCTGCGCCATCCGGCGACGGGGGAAATGGTGGTGGCGATCGCCCCTCTGCCACCGCCTTTTCTCAGGCTGCTGGCGGTACTCCGCAGCCGCTCGGTTTAGCCTTGGATAGCCAGTTATAGCTGTAGCCAGTCTGGTTAAGACAGGTCTTCTATGAACGTAACGTTCAAGCGTTTGAACGTTCATAGGGTTTCTGGATCTCCTAACCAACGTGACTATGGCTAACGTAACTATGGCTATAGAACTGCAGGCACAAGATGGCTGGGACAGGGGTCAAGAAAGCTAATGCCCAGGTCGAGGGCATACTGACTAAAGTCAGGCCGAGTTGTGCGATCGGCCCTGCAATTGGCTGTGCTCCATCCAAACCTCGGGTGCAGTCGTACTGGCTAAAGATTACTGATGTTGCCCCTAGCAGTTGCCATGGTCAAGCGTATCCCTTATCCCCCCTTGCGATACTTCCTTTGTCGATCGCTCGGAACCATCGGCAGCAGCGCGGCGATCGCCCTAAATTTTTTGGCGATTACCGGTTTGCCAGGAGGGGCGGCACCCCAGCCGATTGCCCAGCCCTCGGGTACCACTGCCCCTTTCCTCGCCGAGCTTCGCGCTAAACAAGAGGCCGCTGCCCCGACGGTGCCGCCTCTGCCAAATCCTGTTCCAGAACCCATTGACCCCGATGAATCTGGCATTATTGATCTAGATCCTGCCCCCAACGACGATATCGGTATTGGCCAGCTGCGCCCTGCTGACCCCACCTCTGGATCTGGCAGTAGCTCTTTGATGGGCGCTGGGTGGCTGCGGGGGGTAGCTCTACCCATCTATCCCAGCCCCGAAAGCCCTCCCTGGGGCTGGCTCATCAACGGCTGGCTGGTGCCCAACAATGCCCCACCTCTGGCCATTGGGCGCGATGCGGCTTTTTCCATGGTGAAAACCGGGCAGCAAATCTATACGTTCCCGGTGCTTGAAGTTCGTCCCGACGGCTGGTTTCGCTTTCAGTACACACCTGCCGGGGCGGCCTGGGCTCACACCTCCCAATTAGCGTTAGGCTCAGTGCCCCTTGTGATAGAAACCTGGGATGACTCTATGAAACATGCTGCTCGCATTGAGTTTCGTCGCCCAGGGTTATCTCAGCCCATGCGGCTAGCGCCGACCAGCAATGCCCCGCTACAGGCACTGGTGGGGCCAAATAGCATTATCCAGCCCCTAGATCTCGATGGCGACTGGCTACGGGTGCGCGTTACCCAACCTGCTCAGGGCTGCACTGCACTGCCGGGTTCAAGTACCGCCGAGGGCTGGGTGCGCTGGCGCAGCGAAACCGCGACGCCTCTCATTTGGTTTGCGCCCCATGGCTGCTAGATAGCTAACGATGTGACTTAATCGAACGTACCTTGCCAGGGTAAATTGGCCTGCGATCGCCCCGGCGGAAGAGCTGAGCATCCTATTCAGGAGGTAGAAGTCCTGGGCGAGACTCGGTGCGGCTATTCCGCTGCTATTGCTCAACCGGGCAGACGATTGATAAGTCTTTGCAGCCGAATCTTAGTCATCACATAAACCGGGAACTGGTAGTGTTCAGCTACCAACCAGCCAACCATAGTGCCATGGGCAACTAGGGTACCGATAGCCCAGACCATTGACCAATTAATGCCTGCACTCTCATCCAGGGGGGGAAAGACATAGCCCCCCAGTGCCACAATTCCTGCCGGAAAAACGATCAAGGCTAGACCCACCAGCCATAGGGTGAGTGTAATATCACTTCGACTTTGATATAGAGGCTGCCAGCGCCACCCCTGCCAACGCCAGCCCATAGACTGCACGCTGTCGACTACATGGACCGTCTGCTGATCTAGGTTGACATCAAAGATATGGCGACAAAAACTACAGGCATAGGCATCCATCAGGGCCATGGGCTGCATTTGCCCGTGGCGACAAAACGGGCAATCGTAGGTATCGGCTCCACCGAGATCCAGCGATCGCTGCCCTCTCTTTTTGCCAGCCGCTATATCGCCCCTTCCCATAGCCAATCCCTCAGTCAAGTCCGCCAGTCAAACCTGGGTAAGCCTTCGGTCAGCCAGCCAGAACCAAGCTCCATGTGACCCAATCTAAAGTTAGGGAGTTTTGGGCCTACAACTCATCGGTCGATCGCCCCTCTAGTGTAATGGATGTGGAGACCCCTCAACCTGAGGGGCGATCGCGCGACTATTTGGTTTGCCCCTGGCTACAGCGAGCTAGCTATGGAAGCTCCAACAGTGCGGGTGTAATCTTTGCCGTCGTAGGTCAGCACTACCACCGGCTCTTGTCCAGACATGTCTACCGACTTCACCTTAATGCGGCCCCCGGCCAGCATATCGCCCTGCACAACGCGGCGACTAACGGTACTGCCTGGCTCAGTCACAATGACGCTCACGCCGCTGCCCACCTGCACCACGCCGCTGACCACCACCTGTTCGGCTAGGTTCTGAAAGATCGGGCTACCCGTGGGTGCGACCGCAATATCGGTGGGGCTGGGGGGAACGCTACCCGGCAAAAAAGGAGCGGGCAAACTGGGCAGCGCCACCGCCTGGACGGAGGCCTGGGGCAGGGGCGGCAGGTTTTGGGTGGCCGCCACTGGCACCGTCGGTAGCCCTTGAACTGCGGCAGGAGATGCCGGAGTGAGCAGGGCGGCCGCCGGGCTAGGGCGCGATATTTTAGGCCCAGGAAGCACCACTGAGGCAAAGGGATCCGGACGGCCAGTCGTCACAGCCGCGACCCGCGTCTGGGAAGAGGTGGAGCGCAACAGGCTGGGATCGGCTAAGCGCAGGGGTGCCGAAGGTTGAAAAAAGGGCTTCGACTGAAACGGCACCGCCGCGCTGTCGGCGTCAGTGGCGCTAGAACCCTTGGCGTTCAGGTCCTGGTTTACAGCATCTACGGCGGCGACCTCGGGAGCGCCGGAGCTACCCATTGTGAGCTTAATCGCTGCGCCTGTCGCGATCGCCAGCAGTAAGACGCCCGAAATGGCCGCATAGAGCTTTCGGTTCGCTAGGCCACTGAGTTTGGTTTCCCCAGCTTGCCTGGGATGAGCAGAGTAGGTCATCACAGCATCTCCCCACAATTTCCTCCTAACATTAGCGAACTCTTTGGAAAGTGGCGCACTTTCGCTAGTATTAGGCCTCCAATTGGGAAGACAGAGAAGCCGCTGTGGGAAACCCTAAAGCTAGGACTGAGGCGCCTCGATCGCGCCGCCTCGGGAAAGATGCCGCCGCTGGTGCATGGCCTGCAACTGCAACAATAGAGCCTCCGCTTCCGCCTGTAGGTGCAGTAGCTCGACCTGCTGATCGGGAGGATACGGAACCTGGCGAAGCTCGATCCAGCAAATTTTGTCGTCAGGAGCAGGAGCTGTCTCACGCGCTAGCGGGGTTTTGGTGGCTCGATCTGACTGCGAGCTTACGGCTGGCTCTGGGACCAAGCCGTCTGGTAGAGCAGTGGCCTGAACGTTAGCGTGGTCTACGGGGGCGTTCATGGGCAAGATTTTATGATGTATGTAATAGAGAATTGTACTCAGTCAGCAAATTAAGGCATTTTAACCATTCTGTCCAGGGGACAATCTTAAATCAGGCTGCTCCAGCTCAAAGGTTCAGGTTGGGCAGTTTGTGAACTGGCTGGCAACTTGATGGAGAAATTTCTCTGAGGTCGAGGCTCACGGTAAACTAGGAAACATAAAATGCGAATGTTTGGGCCGGGCTGCTGGCCATACAAGCTGTCAAACTTCTATTCATCATTAGTATCGCCAACCTACCGTGACCTTAAGCATTAATTCTGTCGCTGCCACCTCAGCCTCCTCGCCTCTAGCCACTGGGTTACAGCCCTGGCCCGGACTAATCGAGGCCTACCGGGGTTATTTGCCCGTCTCCGATCAGACTCCGGTAGTCACCCTATGTGAGGGCAATACTCCCCTCATCCCCATGCCGGTTCTAGCTGGGCACATTGGCAAAGAGGTCAAGGTTTGGGTCAAGTACGATGGCCTTAACCCCACGGGCAGTTTCAAAGATCGGGGCATGACTATGGCTATTTCCAAGGCCAAAGAGGCCGGAGCCGAAGCGGTCATCTGCGCCAGTACCGGCAACACCTCTGCTGCCGCTGCTGCCTACGCTCGCCGGGGGGGCATGCGCGCCTTCGTTCTGATTCCCGATGGCTATGTGGCACTGGGCAAGTTGGCCCAGGCCCTGCTTTACGGAGCTGAGGTGCTGGCCATCAACGGCAACTTTGACGACGCCCTAACCATGGTTCGGGAACTGGCAGAAAGCTACCCCATCACCCTAGTGAATTCGGTCAATCCCTATCGCCTGGAGGGGCAGAAGACCGGGGCCTTTGAGGTGGTGGATGCCCTGGGCGATGCCCCTGACTGGTTGTGTATTCCGGTGGGCAATGCGGGCAACATTACCGCCTACTGGATGGGCTTTTGCGAGTATCACCAGCAGCGTAAGTGTAGCCGTCTGCCCCGGATGATGGGCTTTCAGGCAGCCGGGGCAGCTCCGTTGGTTAACGGCCATGTGGTGCGCGACCCGCAGACGTTGGCTACCGCCATTCGCATTGGCAATCCGGCGAGTTGGACGAAGGCCGAAGCCGTGCGAGACTCCAGTCAGGGGTCTTTTCACGCCGTCACCGATGACGAAATTTTAGAGGCCTATCGTCTGCTGGCTCTGGAGGGAATATTTTGTGAGCCAGCTAGCGCTGCATCGGTGGCCGGGCTGCTCAAGGTAAAAGATCAGGTGCCGACGGGGGCTAGCATTGTGTGCGTGCTTACGGGCAACGGGCTGAAGGACCCTGACACTGCGATCGCCCACAGCAATAACCAGGTTAAAGGTGGCCTCAACCCCGACCCTGCTACCCTGGCAAAGGCAATGGGTTTCTAGCATTCCGGCTGAAGTTGATTAAACCTTCTGCGACTGTCCGAAATTGTCACCAGGGGTGTTGTAGCTGATGGTTGGAGAGTATGAACAGCGTTCAACGTCCCTCCAAACAACAACGATCAACCGCCCCGGCCCTATGTCGGGGTATTTTTCTGCGGGCCACGCCTGTGGCTTTGGGGCTCTTTGTACTGAACCATTTGTACTGAACCACCGGATCGCTCTGGGCCGTCGGACAACTAGCTGGCGACCTTGGGCTGTAGCCAAATGGCTTTAAGTCGCTCTAGGAAGGCATAGACCGGCGGCGGCAGCAGAGCCTCGCGCAATATAATCACCCCAATGACCCGCTCCAGGGGTTGAGGTAGCTCAGCTACCCGGAGTCCGGCAGGAATTGGTTCTGCGGCCAGGGCTGCCATCACTGTGGCCCCTAGCCCTCGCTCAACCATGCTGAGGATAGTGGAGTCTTCACGCACCACGTAGGCTGGTTGAAGCTGCTGCCCCCAACCGTGCAGCAATCGATCGAGATGCTGACGATCGCCGTCGTCCGGGGGAGGCAAAATTAGCGGATAGGCAGCTAGATCTTCCCACCGAAACGGCTGGGGCTGAGGCTGGGAGTTGGGCGGCAGCAAAACAATATAGCGATCGCGCAATAGTTCCCACTGGTCAAACTCGTCCCGGCTGGGCAGGTAGGTAAAGCCCACGTCGGCTCGACCCTGGCGCAGGTCGTTCTCGACCATTTCGTGGTGAGATTTTTCGTCAATGGCAATGGCGACGCCAGGGTACTGCTGGCGAAACTGGCGAATCACCTCTGGCAGGATGTGGGTAGCGACACTGCGAAAGGCCGCAATCCGCACTTCCCCAGTCTGTAATCCCTTCGCATCTTCAGCTTTGTGGCACAGACTGTAAAGCGATCGCAGCACCTGCCGCGCCTCCTCAGTGATTTGCTCGCCCACCGGAGTTAGCACCGCCCCCTGACGGCCCCGGCTCAGCAGCATTACGCCCAGTTCCTCTTCCAGAGTGGCAATAGCGTGGCTCACGGCCGACTGAGAAAGCTCCAGATGCAGCGCTGCATCGCTGAAGGATCCTTCATCGGCAATGGCCACCAGCGCCCGCAGTTGGGAGAGCTTGAGGCGGTGGGGGTCAGCTTTGGCCATTGCGCTGTCCTAATTGATTCAGATAAGCTTGACACTAACCCTAGATTGGTATTTGCGGAAAGAATTTTCGCCAATCTTGCTGTCTGCCCGTACAGGCATTTTTAATATGCCAGCTGTTGAAGGCAGCCCTAGACGGGCGGTTGCATTAGAAAACCTCTAAGTGACAACCGTATTTTTGGCAATATTTTTTACCTGCGATCGCTCAAATTACCTAATCTCTATCGATTAACTGTGGCATATACCCAGGCTGACCAACTGCGGGTCGAGTAAATTGGAACCATGCTAAACCAGTCTTAATTCACTGGTCTTAGAGTAGTCAACGGCCAAAGACAGTCCCCTTTCGGCATTGAGAGCCTGCTCTACTCACTTAGACCCTCCCGTAGCGGCAGGTGTCCTATGTAACCGCCCTTAAACTACTAAATAGGTTTCCAGAGATGTTTCTAAACCGTCACCTCCTAGAAGTCGGCCTCGCTGCGGCAGCAGCGGTGTCTGTCAGCGCTGTGGCTACCGCCCCTGCCCAAGCGCAACTACCTGCCGCTGGCCTCACCCCAAATGAATTTGCAAGCGACCTCGGCTTTGGCAGTCTGAAGACCATGAATTTATTAGAGCCCTCGGCCACCCTTGAAGAACTCAAAAGATTGACCACTGGTGAAAGCAAAGCTCAAACCCAGGCATTTCTCTCCAACTATCAGCTCGATGCCAGCAAGCTGTTTTGGAATGGCGTAGACCCTGTCGAGGTTTACTTTATCAACGAAGGAGCAGCCTACCGAAACCAGCTGAGCTACAGCGCCTATGACGATATGGGCAATCTCAAGCAGTCAGCCATGATCTTCAATGACATTTCGTCGCCAGACAGCATTTTGAGCGAAAGGAACGGCGCCTTGGCCCTGGGGCAGGGGGTTAGCCTAGGCGGTTTCGTAGGGGCCACCCAGCTTGACTTCTCAATCATCTCTGACGGGTTTAATCTGGCCAAGCCAGGCCCCAAAGCCAAGGCTAAGGACATTGCCAAGTACGAAAGCGAGTTGGCCAAGCGCACCCTGGGCACTGACCCGACCAAGAACTCCGATGGCCTTCAGCACGTCGTTGCCTTCCAGCATAACGACTGGATTATCCTTGGCTTTGAGGACATTGTCGGCGGTGGTGACCTTGACTATAACGACGTCATCTTTGCGGTGCGCGGCATTCAGGAGGGTGCTCCCTCTGAAGACGTGCCTGAGCCCTCTGCCCTGCTCGGCATGCTAGTCCTAGGTATCGGTGGGTTTACCACCCTGCGCCGCCGCAAAATGGCCACAGACTAGCTTGGTTAAATTAGCCCCTGGCGCTATCCGCGCCTGCTTACAAAGTGATGCACCCTGATGGCAGTGGGAGGTAAGTTAACTTACCTCCTGCTTTCTTTTTAGGCTCTATAGTGAGCGGCAATCGCCACAAGTTTGTCGCCTCAACCCGATATCAGCTGTCTAACATAGTCAGCACTCAGCGCGTTGACGTCGCTCACCACTCCATCGGCCCCAGCTTTTTCGAGAGTCTTCCGGTACTTGTCACGATAGGCCTCCTGACCCGCTATGACGTGGGGTGGCAGTACTCCAACCCCCAGCCACCGCCGCTGCCCTCTGGCTACTTTGGCCCGCCCAACGGTCTGCATATCTGCAACGGTATCACCCGCGTAGATTACCGGCAGGTCGGCGGGAAGACGACTCTGCGTGGTTAAGTTATCCACCAGCGTCAGCAAACCTGTGGGGTCGGGCTTGCCAGGCGCGTCTTCCATAGCTACCAGCATTGGATCTCTCAGGCCCAGCCGACGCCTTAGCACAAAGTTGGCGGAATCTCGGGTGGCTCCACTAAAGAAGGCCCAGGCAATGCGATCGCGCGTCAGTGTCTCAAAGTAGGCTTTGTCTACCAGAAGGGGCTCTTGGGTAATGTAGCCCGTCCACTGGTCAGGGTTACTGAGCTCAGGCCCCCGGTAGCGACGCTGAAAGAACTCCACAATCTCCCCATAGTCAAGGGCTACGCTCTCTCTAGATTTTCCCTGGGCTTCAAAATAGCGATAGACCAGCTCCTGGGAACCTTCCCAGTCGTTATTCCAAATTCCCTCGCCTTTAAGACGGTCGATATCTTCTGAAGTTGGACGATACGCCCCTTCGGTAAAGGCCTCCACCGTATCCGCCAGGGCCCGACGGTAAGAATTCCCTACATCCCGCAGTACGCCATCAATATCAAATACCGCGATCGCGCAGGGAGCAGCCAAGGAAGTCATAGTATGCACACTTGGGGTAGAGTTGAGGAAGCTGAGGTGATAGAATTATAGACTGTAGTATTTTTGGAATTGCGGCGGAGGTCTACTTGTCCAGATTTGTCCTAAAAGTACTCTGGCTAGAAAATGACGTTGCGCTGGCCGTGGATCAAGTGGTAGGTAAGGGCACCAGCCCGCTCACCTCTTATTTCTTCTGGCCCCGTAACGATGCCTGGGAACAAATGAAAACCGAACTAGAGGGAAAGCCCTGGATCGAGGAAGAGGAGCGGGTTGAAATTCTCAACCAGGCCACCGAGATCATTAACTATTGGCAGGAAGAAGGTAAGGGCAAGCCCCTCACCGAAGCTCAGGACCGCTTTCCCGAGATTACTTTTACCGGTAGTTCGTGATGGCCCCATCGGGAATCAGGGTTTTACCAGCGATTCCCGATGCAGCCAGGCTTCCCGCCGTTATGCCCTAAGAACATTAGCTCTAACAGAAAGCCCAGTACTTTAGTCTTTGCTAAAGCACTGGGCTTTTTAGATAGGCCATCAAGCGGAGTTACTTAAGTCCTCCAGATGCCTGAAGCCGAGCGCGAGCCCGCTTGAGGCCCTGGCGGGCTTGAATAACAGCCTGCTTATCATCAGCATTGACCTCGCTCAGGCGAGTCTCGGCTTCCTGATAGGCAGCCTGGGCTTTTGCGGCGTCAATGGCGTCGCCTCGCTCTGCCCCGTTGACCAGAATAATCAACTCGTTGCTGTCAACTTCGGCAAAACCGCCCATCAGCGCAATGGGCACCCACTCTTTATCAGATCTGACCCGCATCACGCCCACATCTAGGGCCGTTAACAGCGGGGCGTGGCCAGCTAAGATGCCTAGCTGGCCGGTAGTGCTAGGCAGAATGACTTCCTCTGCTTCGGCATCCCAGACGGTTTTGTCTGGGGCAATTACACGAACGGTTAATGCCATAACAAGGGTGAAATAGGGACTATCACGGAATATTGGGGGCAAGAACCAGTCTTACCCCCAACGGAGGGCATTACTTCTCAGCCTTGAGCTTTTCGGCAGCTTCTAGAACTTCTTCAATGCCGCCCTTGAGGTAGAAGCACTGCTCAGGGATTTCGTCTAGCTCACCAGCCAGAATCTGGTTGAAAGCGCGGATGCTGTCTTCCAGGGAGACGTACTTGCCAGGAGCACCAGTAAATACCTCAGCTACGAAGAAGGGCTGAGACAGGAAGCGCTCGATTTTACGGGCGCGGGCTACCACCAGACGATCATCTTCAGAAAGCTCGTCAAGGCCAAGAATAGCGATGATATCCTGCAGCTCTTTGTAGCGCTGTAGGGTGGACTGCACGGCTCGAGCAGTCTTGTAGTGCTCTTCGCCCACCACGCTGGGCTGCAGCATGGTAGAGGCAGAGTCTAGGGGATCCACAGCGGGGTAGATGCCCTTAGAAGCCAGCGCTCGAGACAGCACCGTGGTGGCATCGAGGTGAGCAAACGTGGTGGCCGGAGCAGGGTCGGTGAGGTCGTCTGCGGGCACGTATACGGCCTGAATTGAGGTGATAGAACCCTCTAGGGTAGAGGTAATGCGCTCTTGCAGGTCGCCCATGTCGGTACCCAGGGTGGGCTGGTAGCCCACAGCGGAGGGCATGCGGCCCAGCAGTGCGGATACCTCAGAACCGGCTTGCACAAACCGGAAGATGTTGTCGATGAACAACAGCACGTCCTGCTTGTTCACATCGCGGAAGTACTCGGCCATGGTCAGGGCTGAGAGAGCTACTCGCATCCGTGCCCCAGGAGGCTCGTTCATTTGACCGTAGACCAGGGCTACCTTCGACTTACTGAGGTCATCAGCGTTGATTACCCCAGACTCAATAAACTCGTTGTAGAGATCGTTGCCCTCACGGGTCCGCTCGCCAACGCCGCCGAACACCGACACACCGCCGTGTGCTTTAGCAATATTGTTGATGAGTTCTTGAATGAGTACAGTTTTGCCTACACCTGCACCGCCAAACAGGCCGACCTTCCCGCCACGGCGGTAGGGAGCCAGCAGGTCAATTACTTTAATCCCGGTTTCGAACACCGAGGGCTGGGTTTCCAGTTCGGTAAATTTAGGCGCTGAGCGGTGGATGGGAGAGGTCGTGTCGACGTTGACAGGACCTTTTTCGTCTACAGGTTCACCCAGCACGTTGAAAATTCGCCCCAGGGTAGAAGCACCAACGGGTACGCTGATGGGAGAGCCGGTATCAACCGCCTTCATGCCCCGCACTAAACCATCGGTGGTGCTCATGGAAACGGCCCGCACCTGGGAATCGCCTAGAAGCTGTTGGACTTCGCAGGTGACGGCAATATCGTTGCCAGCGGGATTGGTACCCTGGATTTTGAGGGCGTTGTAAATTTTTGGCATTTCGCCCGCCGGAAACTTGATGTCTACGACTGGACCAATGACTTGTGTGACGTAACCAACGTTTGTTTTTTCTGCTGTGGTGACCATGCCTTGCGCCTATCTCGTATGATCAGCTGTTTGGGGCGCTTTATTGAGGTACTGTTACGTTTTAAAGCGCCATCACTCAGAGTATCACTAGAGCGTGACAGCCTACGACGATCGCGCCGACTTTATTGAAACCTAGGATGGTTGAGCTGGCTCAGGTCAGCTTGCTGTTCCGGTGAAACGCCTTTACCCTTAACCAAACCATCAAGTTAGATGACTAGAATGCCTCGATAACAAAATCTGGGGCACAGAGGCTGCTATGACAAAGGCTAAGCTGACGGAGCAGACGGAGCAGGGAATTGATTTAAGCGATTCTCGCTATTACATCAACCGCGAGGTGAGCTGGCTGGGATTCAATGAGCGGGTGCTCCATGAGGCCCTTGACCCTCGTACTCCACTGCTGGAGCGGCTAAAGTTTTTGGCCATCTATAGCTCTAACCTGGACGAGTTTTTTATGGTGCGTATTTCCGGGGTGATGGAGCAGGCGGAGGCCGGTGTGCATCCCAATACCCCAGACAAGACCACCCCGGCGAAGCAGCTGGAGATTATGCGATCGCACCTCATCGAACAGGTGCGGCTCCAGCACCAAACCTTTACCCAGGAGCTGCTCCCGGCGCTGACCGAGTACGGGGTTTATCTGCAAAATTATCTCGACATGACTGAGGAGCAGACGTTTTACCTGAGGGACTATTTTGAGAAGCGAATCTTTCCGGTACTGACGCCCCTCAGCGTTGACCCATCCCATCCCTTTCCGCGCATGTCGAACCTGAGCCTCAACCTGGCGGTTAAGGTGGCTAACCCCGATACCGGCATTGAGCGCTTTGCCCGGGTCAAGGTGCCCAGCAGCCTGCCCCGCTTTGTGGGGATGCCCGAACCGCTGTGCACCTTCCAGGGTGAGCCCTGCCTGTGGATTGGCGTGCCCCTAGAGCAGGTGATTGCCGAAAATCTGGGCTATCTGTTCCCGGGCATGACCATTGTCGGGCATCATCTATTTCGCATTACCCGCGATGCTGACTTTCCGGTCCTCGAAGACGAAGCCGATGATCTGCTGATTGCGATCGAGAAAGAAATTAACAAACGGCGGTTGGAGGGTTTCGTGTGTCGGGTCGAGATGGCGAGCACCATGCCCGATGACCTCAAAGAAAGCCTGATGCACGAACTTAAGGTGAGTAGCGATCGCGTCTACGAAGTCGATGGGCTGCTGAACCTGAGCGATCTGTTCTTTTTTCAGTCGCTGCCCCTGCCCGATCTGAAGGATCAACCCTGGGTGGCGCTGGTTCCCCCTCGGCTGAAGCCCGTTGTGGAACTCGACGATGACGGCAACCGCAGCTATTCTGAGCACCCCCCCAATATTTTCGCCATTCTGCGGGACGGGGATATTTTGGTGCATCACCCCTACGAGTCCTTTGGCCGTTCGGTACAGGAGTTCATTACCCAGGCGGCCAATGACCCCAAGGTGCTGGCCATCAAGATCACTCTCTACCGCACCTCCGGTGACTCGCCCATTGTCAAAGCGCTGATTGCGGCAGCAGAAAACCGCAAGCAGGTGGTGGCTCTAGTCGAGCTGAAAGCCCGATTTGATGAGGCCAACAATATTGAATGGGCCAAAAAGCTAGAAGATGCCGGAGTGCACGTGGTCTACGGCATTGTGGGGTTAAAAACCCACACTAAGACCACCCTGGTTGTGCGCGAAGAGGGCAACGAAATCCGCCGCTATGTGCACATTGGCACCGGCAACTACAACCCAAAAACCTCGAAGCTCTATACCGACCTGGGCCTGTTTAGCTGCCGGGACGACCTGGGGGCCGACCTGACCGATCTGTTCAACTTTCTGACTGGCTACTCACGGCAAAAGGCCTACCGCAAGCTGCTGGTGGCGCCGCTGACCCTGCGCGATCGCATGACAGCCCTGATTCACCGTGAAATAGAGCAGGCCCAGAACGGCGGCCAGGGCAAAATTGTCGCTAAAATGAATTCTCTGGTTGACTACGCCATGATTAAGCTGCTCTACGAAGCTTCCCAGGCTGGGGTGGAGATCGACCTGATTGTGCGCGGTATCTGCTGCCTGCGGCCAGGAATTCCGGGAGTTAGCGAAAATATCCGCGTGATCAGCGTGATTGGTCAATTCCTGGAACACTCTCGCATTTTCTGCTTTGACAACGGCGGACAGCCCGAGTACTACATTGGCAGCGCTGACTGGATGACCCGCAACCTCGATCGCCGGGTGGAGGCGGTGGTGCCCATCGAAGATCCGGCTCTAGTCAAAGAGCTGCAAACCATTCTCGACATTATGCTGGCCGACAACCGCCAGGCCTGGGAGATGGCCTCTGACGGTACCTTTACCCAGCGCCGCCCCCAGGCAGGCGAAAACGAGCGCGGCACCCATAAAACGCTGATGGCCTATGCCCTGCGGCGAGACCGCGTGCTTTAAGCGCCTTGCTAAAGCTGGGCCAATGCCTTTTGCCCGAGGGCAGAAGCCTAGCGCCGTAAAACTTAAAAGCCCCCTGCATTTACATGCAGGGGGCTTTAGAATCTGAAGGCGATCGCTCTTGAGAGTGAAGAAACGCCTCCACTCAGGGGCAACTCTTAGCCCCTGGCCCCAGCGCCAGCCCGGCGAGGAGCACTGCTGCTGCCACCGCTGCGGCGACGGGGCCGCTGGCGACGGGGGCTAGCCGGAGCGCTAGATGTTCTGCGGGTTGTATCGGCGTTGAACGAAGGCTCGTAGCCAGCCACCACATCCTGGGTAATCGACTGCTTGAGCATGCGCTCAATGCTAATCAGCAGGGGAAGTTCATCGTCGCTGAGCAGCGACACGGCGCGGCCCTCATTCCCGGCGCGGCCGGTGCGGCCAATGCGGTGCACGTAGTCTTCGGGCACGTTGGGCAGCTCAAAGTTGACGACGTAGGGCAGCTGGTCGATGTCAATGCCGCGGGAGGCAACATCGGTGGCCACCAGGACTCGGACGCGACCCTGCTTGAAATCTTTGAGGGCGCGGGCGCGGGCCGCCTGGGTTTTGTTGCCGTGGATGGCGGCGGTTTTGAGGCCGTCCTTGGCGAGCTGCTCGGCCAGGCGGTTGGCCCCGTGCTTGGTGCGAGTGAACACCAGCACCTGCTGCCAGTTGTGGAAGCCGATGATGTGCGACAGCAGCTCCCGCTTGCGGTGGCGATCGACGGGGTGGACCACCTGCTCAACCCGGTCGGCCGTGGTGTTGCGGGCGGCAACTTCAATCTGTACGGGCGACTTCAGCAGGGTGTGGGCCAGCTGCTGAATGGGCTTGGAGAAGGTAGCCGAGAACATTAGGGTCTGGCGCTCTTCGGGCAGACGAGCCATGATTTTGCGGATGTCGTGGATGAAGCCCATGTCGAGCATGCGATCGCACTCATCTAGCACCAGAATCTCAACCGCGCTCAGATCGATGGTGCCCTGGCTGACGTGGTCGAGCAGTCGCCCCGGGGTGGCAATCAGAATATCGACCCCCTGGCGCAGCTGGCGGATCTGGCCGCCAAAGCTAACGCCACCGTAGATCATGGCGGCCCGAAAGGGCAGATGCTTGCCGTAGGTGGTCACGCTGTCGCCCACCTGGGCTGCCAGCTCGCGGGTGGGCGTGAGAATTAGAGCCCGAGGCAGGCGCCGACCCGTAGTTTTGCGCTCGGCTAAACGCTGGAGCATGGGCAGCGTAAACCCAGCGGTTTTGCCCGTACCCGTTTGGGCACTGGCCAGAATATCTTGACCCTCCAAAATAGCGGGGATCGCTTTTTGCTGAATGGGGGTTGGCTCTGTGTAGCCCTGGTCAGAAACAGCGCGAAGTAAACCGGTCGCAAGACCGAGTTGTTCAAAAGTCATGAAGTCAGATTGCTCCGAATGGTGCCCCTATCCCAAATCAACTACCTGGGCCCAGTCTAAGAGCAGTGAACTGTAATCAAAAGAACGGCTGTAAGGCAAATTCTGTTGGTCAGCACAGACCGGATGGCTGACGAAGCTACATCCTAGCAGATAAGTTCGGCAATTGCTGATTCGGGAGGTGGAACGCAGGATCGACAGCGGCCAGCGGAGATAACCTGCGCGACGGCATAGGTGTGACCACGATGCTCTAATATTCTCTCCATAGCGGAAGAAGGTGCATGGGCGAGAAAAATTGGGCCGTTTACGCCAGCGCTGGCATGGTTGACTACTACTCGCGCATCAACCTGCTTCAGCCCGCAGAGAAGACCATTCTGGAGCTGCTGCGGGACCGTCTGCCGACGATGGATATGCTGGACATCGGCATTGGCGGTGGGCGCACCACTCAGCACTTTCTACCGCTAGTCGGCAGCTATACGGGCATAGACTATGCGGCGGGTATGGTGACGGCCTGTCGGCGGCGCTTTTCTCAGGCTTCGCCATCGATTCACCTGGCCGTTGTGGATGCCAGGGATATGGGGCTGTTTGCCGATAACTCCTTTGATTTTATTTTGTTTAGCTTTAACGGCATTGACTATGTGTCCCACGGCGATCGCATCCGTATTCTGCAAGAGATTCACCGGGTGGGTAAGCCGGGGTGCTGCGTGCTGTTCTCAAGCCACAATTTGCAGCACATCGCCGGGACGTTCGATTACCGCCACCACCTCAGCCGCAACCCGCTCAAAGCGTACGAAAACTTGGCCATGTGGGGAGTGCTGCGGCTGTTTAACCGTTCTGTTTCCCGGGCTCACATTGGCGCGGCCAACTATCTGGTGCTGAGGGATGAATCCCACAATTTTCGCCTCCAGACCTACTACATTCGCCCTCAGGAGCAGGTCAAGCAGCTAGCCTTTGGCTTTGGCCGCATAGAAATTTACTCGTGGCAGCGGGGCACCAGGCTGGGCGCAGCTGACGACGAGGCGGCTGAATCCGATGCCTGGCTCTACTATTTTTGCGTGGTGAACGATCGGCCCAAAATCTACGATCAGCCCCCGGTCGCTTTGGCCTTTGCAAAGCCTGGGTGAGGTCACGGGCCCAGCTGCGGGGGGGCTGTTTGGGCTAATTTCATCTCCGAGCAGAATTATTGGCGAAATTTGGCCAGCTATCTGCTTTCACTGCCTTTAAAGCCTCCGTAAAATCCCTTAAATAAGGCGCCACCTGCCGGTATTGTGAATACGCTGGGGAGAGGTATACCTGCTGTACCTTGGGAGCCTAGCTGCGGCTATCTCCCGGCTGGATCGCGTTGACTAGTGCCTGAGTCGTCACCCCAGAGCTATGTTGACCTCCCTATGGCCGTAATTTGCTATGCCTAAAACTTTTTTATACGCCAGCGCCCCATCGGAAGATGAGGCTATACCTCCCACTGGAGGCGATGGCCCCAAAGGGCCTGCCTATGACCATCGAGACAAAGTTCGAATTCTTGTGATTGGCCGCTCGACCGCCGTCAACCGGGTGATCTCAGAAATGAGCCACCTGGGCTTCTCTGACACAGTTGAGTGGAGTAAACCGCTGCCCACCGATCGCGATCGCGAGTCAATGCGGGTGCTCACCCGCTACGTGTTTGCCGATTCGTAGCTTCGGGTTTATTGGTCTGTATCCCCTAGGGATTTGGCGTTAGCTGATCGACTCCCAACCCTTAGGGGATATTCGACAGAAGCTTTGCCTACCACTGCTTGCGGTAGTGGTACTCCACGTAGCGCTTAATCTGCTGGGCCATGCGGCGAATGCCTTCCTTTTCGTCGCGGCGAATGAAGGGGAGAAAGGCTCGGGAGAGCAGGCCGGAGATGCGCTCCTGGTGGATGTATTTGGTGCGGTTGGGGCCAACGTCTTCGAGTTCGAAGACATGCTCACTTTTGAAGCCGGGGCCTTTGGAAATCCATCGCAGGCAGTGATTGGTCTGCACCACCAGGATGCGCGGCTGAAACTCGGTTTCGTCTTCGCCTTCAAGACGGCGCAGGGCGAGAAAGATTTCGCCGCCGGGGCGAATGGGCAGGTTGGGATCGCAGTCGTAGAGAAAGGTGTTCCAGCGATGCCATTCCTCCTTGCGGACCAGGGCATCCCAAACGGCAAAGCGGGGGGCATTGATGGTGATTTCGCTGTAGAGACTGGGCATGGCGGTGAGGGGGTAGCCAGGAACCGTGCGCCAGAAACCGTGCATAGGTAACAGACGCTACCGCTATTTTCACACACACTGGGATGCGCGGAGGGAAAGGCGCAGGCCCTGAATCAGTGCTTAAACTGAGCGGTTAGTCTTATTATTCCCTCAAGACGACATTTCTGTTTCGCTGGCGCGATCGCCCAAAGGTTTTGGTATGGCAACTCTCACCCCCAACCCCAGTTACAGTCTCAGCCTGCGGCTCAAACTGCCGAATAAAACCGGCATGCTGGCGCGAGTGACCCAAGCCATTGCCGAAGCAGGGGGCAACCTGGGCGATTTTGAGCTGATCAGCCGCAGTCGCTATGACATGGTGCGGGTGCTGCACGTAGACGCCTCTAGCGAAGACCACGTGGAGGACATTATTGCGGCGGTCAAGACCGTGGCGGAGGTTGAAATTCTGGAGATTTGCGATCGCACCTTCGCGATCCACGAGGGCGGCAAGATCAGCGTTGAGAGCAAGCTGGAGCTGCACAACCAGGATGACCTGGCCATGGCCTATACCCCCGGTGTCGGGCGGGTCTGCGTCGAAATTGCCGAACACCCCGACCGGGTCTATGACCTCACCATCAAGGGCAACACGGTGGCTATTGTCACCGACGGCAGCGCTGTGCTGGGGTTGGGCAACCTGGGGCCTGCCGCCGCCCTGCCGGTGATGGAGGGAAAGGCGCTGCTGTTTAAGAAGTTTGCCGGGTTAGACGCCTTCCCGATTTGCCTAGATACCCAGGATACCGACGCCATTGTGACGGCGGTAAAGCAGCTGGCTCCGGTATTTGGCGGCGTTAACCTGGAGGACATCAGCGCTCCCCGCTGCTTCGAGATCGAGGCCCGGCTGCGCCAGGAGCTGGATATCCCGGTATTCCACGACGACCAGCACGGCACGGCCATAGTCACCCTGGCGGCGCTGGTGAATGCGCTGAAGCTGGTGAATAAGTCGCTCACCCAGGTCAAGGTGGTGATTAACGGGGCCGGGGCAGCGGGGGTGGCGATCGCCAAACTCCTGCAAAAGGCCGGGGCCTCAGCCATTGTACTGTGCGACTCAAAGGGCATTCTCTCCCACAGCCGCGACGACCTGAACCCCCAGAAACAGGAGTTTGCGGTGGCCGAGTCTGGCACTCTGGCCGATGCCATGGTGGGGGCCGACATATTTTTGGGGGTGAGCGCGCCGGGCGTCGTGAGCGTCGAAATGGTCGCTTCGATGGCCGCCGACCCGATCGTGTTTGCCATGGCCAATCCGATCCCCGAGATTCAGCCTGAACTGGTGGCGGGCAAGGTGGCCGTGATGGCCACTGGCCGCAGCGACTACCCCAACCAGATCAACAATGTGCTGGCGTTCCCCGGCATGCTGCGCGGTGCCCTCGACTGCCGCGCCCAGGAGATTACGCCGTCGATGTATCTGGAGGCGGCCTACGCGATCGCCGCCCTGGTCAACCCCCACGAACTCACCTGCGAGCACATTATTCCCTCGGTGTTCGACGAGCGGGTGTCCACGGCGGTGGCCTCTGCGGTAAAGCACGCCGCCCGAGTCGATGGGGTGGCCAGAAAATAATCTCTGTGGGGCACGGCCTGCTGTGCCCCTACGGCGTCTCGGCCAAAACTCGCTCTACCAGATAGCGGGTGAACGACACACCGTTGCGATCGACGATTTCGGTGTCGTACTGATTAAAGCCAAATTTCTGAAACAGCCCCAGGCTGAACTCGCTGGCCTCAGCGTAGAGGCGCTGGATCTGTTTTTCCTGGGCGTGGGTCAGCACCGCCTGCATCAGCAGCGAGCCAATGCCCTGGTGCAGACAGTCGTGGCGCACGTAAGCAGAGGCCACATAGCCGTTCTCGCCTATGCCCGCAAAGCCGAGGATCCCTGTGTCGTTCTCGGCCAGATAAGTGGTGACGCCCAGAATGAGCTGGTGAAAGCGAGGGCTGTGGGCATCGATCGCGGCCCAGGCTTCCGTTTGGGCCGGGGTGTAGTGCTGGGGAGCGTTGACCAGCACCGTTTCTTGGTACAGATCGGCGAGGGTAGGGAGATCGGCTTCAGTCGCCGTGCGAAGGTGCATCCTGATTTACCAATAAATTACCAGGGGTAGGGTGGGATGGAAACTCTGGTGTTGACTGCGGGTCTCTCCATCAAAGCCAAGCTCCATCAAATACCCTTGCCCGGCTCGAATTTCAATCAAATTGGCGTCAACCACTGCCTGAAGGGCCTCAGACAGTGGCCCTGATGATGGCAGCGTGAGGGTCACGCGGGTAACTTGCCGGAGTGCGATCGGCTCTGAGGGCCGATCTTGGTTTAACACATGGTCCAAAGGTTCAGCCTTGGCCCCTGTGTAGGTATCCTGCCGCCGGGCAAAGGACAGGTAAAACAGCATTGGCTCACTCAGCACCGCCGCGTTGGTCGCCACCGGAATTGACAGTCCTTCTGGCAGGTAGGTCGGGCGGTAGTCCCAGGCAGGAAACGGTAGACCATCGGGCTCTTTGCCGGGGGAGGGGCGCAGGCAGAGCCCAAACGGGCAAGCCGCTTGGGCTCTGCCGCTCCACCGCTCCCAAAGGTGGGTGGGGCGGGTGGCTTCAGCCTGGGCCTCGGCGGCATTGTGTACCCACAGCAGCTCTAGCATCAAATTTTGGCAGAAAAAGCGTCGATTGGCGGTGCCCTGGCCAGGGTGTACGTTTGCGCTACCCTCCCTCAGCCCGAACTGGGTAAGCTGCTTGGCCGCAGGCGCCCCAACCTCGGTGCAGATGAATAGGTGATCTAGCTCAAAGGGCATGGTCTGTGCGCTCCGATGTCTTTTAAGCTAAGCAGTTCTCAACGCCACGATGGGATCGAGTTTGGCCGCTTGGCGGGCGGGGAAAACCCCAAAAAATAGGCCAATACCGCCAGATATACTCACCGCTAGAACGATTGCCCCGACGGAAATACCTGCCTCAAAGGGGCTAAGCAACCCAATTAGCAGAATGCCGCTTACCCCCAGCGCAGTGCCGATCACGCCCCCAGCCACGGAGAGAATGATGGCCTCGATCAAAAACTGACCCAGAATATCGCTCTGGGACGCGCCGATCGCCTTCCTCAGCCCAATTTCCTGGGTGCGCTCGCGCACCGACACCAGCATGATGTTCATGATGCCGATGCCGCCGACAAAGAGGGAGATACCGGCGATCGCGGCCAACATTAGAGTCAGCGCCCCGGTAATCGTGTTGGCGATGGTCAGCAGCGTATCCTGGCTGCTGATGTAGAAGTCGTCTTCGTCGCGAACGTTGTGGCGCAGGCGCAGCAGGTTGGTGATCTGAAACTCGGCGGTAGACATGCTGGCGCGATCGCGGGCCGACACCGTGATAAACGAAACCTCAATGCCGTAGGGCGATCGCTCCCCGCTGGCCAGCCGTGTGGCTTTAGTCGTGAGCGGCACCATCACCGCATCATCGTAGTCGAGGCCAAGGTTAGAGCCTTTTTTCTCCAGCACTCCCACCACATCAAAGGTGACGCCCCCGACGCGAATTTGCTTTCCTAGGGCCGATTCAGTGTCAAACAGTCTTTCCTGGAGCGTGTCGCCAATTACGGCGACCTGGGCACTGCGCGTGACATCTAAGTCAGTGATAAAGCGCCCTCGGGCCACCTCAAAACTGCGCACGGTCAGAAAGTCGGGGGTGATCCCCACCACGTTGATATTGGCGTTGCGATTGCGAAAGGTGACCAGCTGGCGACCGCTCGACTCTGCCGCCACGGCGCTGACCGAGGGCACCTGCTGGGCAATCGCCTCGGCGTCGGCCAGCACCAGGTTGCGCGGCACTTCAAGGGAACCCAGCTGGCGGGTTTCGCGGCTGCCGGGCACCACAAACAGCACGTTTGGTCCCAGGGTTTGGAGCTGGGCGTTGACAAATCGCTGCGCCCCCTCGCCCAGCCCCACCATCGTAATCACCGAAGCATTGCCGATGATGATGCCCAGCATGGTCAGGGTGCTGCGGAGGCGGTTGGCGGCCAGGGTTTTAGTCGCCATCGACAGGCTTTCTTGCAGGTTCATGGGAGCATCCTGTTACTGATTTAAACCGCTGACTACTGATTTTGCCGGACGGTGATGTTTTCGAGGGACTTACCGGGGGGAAGGTCGATAAATACGCGATCGCCCGCCGCAATCCCGTCCACGATCTGAATCTGGTCGCCCACCTGCGGCCCCAGGGTAACCGGCTGAAACACGATGTCGCGGTTGTCGCCGGGCACCAGCACCCCCGTTTTGCCGGCCTGGGTCACCACCGCCACGGTGGGCACCACCAGGGCATCGGCCAGCTGATCGCCGATAAACGAGACGTTCACGTTCATGTTCGATCGCAGAATATCCTTGCCGTCGAGCAGTTCGATGCGCACCTGAAACAGCGTCACATTCTGCCGCTCGATCGCCTCTGGGGCCACCAGCTTGACCCGGCCTTTGAACGTCTGGTCTGGAAAGGCATCGGCCACGACCTCAACCGCCTGAGCCGGCTCAATGCGGCTGATATCGGCCTCGGGTACCTCGGCGAGCACCTCCAGGTCCTGGGCCAGGGCCACAATTGCCGTAGAGGTGGCCGAAGATAGCTCAGAGGCCGATGTGGTAGGCGTTACAAAGGCTCCCTCGGTGGCAAACTTTTGGGTGACAATACCGCCAAAGGGCGCCCGAATGAAGTTTTCATCCTGCCGTACCTGAGCCCCTTCGAGCTGGGCGCGGGCCTGGGTCAGACGGGCCTCGGCCTGGGCAATTTCTTCGGGACGAGGCTGATTGCGCAGCTCGTCTACCCGCCGCTGCGACTCGGTGACGCGGGCCTGGGCCTGGGCTAGGGCGGCCTGGGCGCTGCGCTGCTCCCGCCTGGCGGCGTCGAGGTCGGTAGCTGCGATCGCCCCCCGCTCGAACAGGCTTTGGCGGCGGGCCAGATCGCTGGTGGCCAGGTCCAAGCGGGCTTGGGCATCGCGCACCTGGGCTCGGTTGGCCTCCACCGTGGCTTTAGCCTGGTCGATTTCATCGGGGCGGCTGCCCTGGCGCAGGTCGGCCAGGGCGGCTTCGGCTTCGGCCACGGCCGCCTGGTTTTGATCGACCTGGGCGGCGGTATCGCGGTTGCGCATGCGGGCAATCAGCTGGCCCTGCTCAACGCGATCGCCCTGCTCGACGTAGAGTTGCTCTAAAATTCCGGCGTTTTCTGGACTCAGGTTGACGGTTTGCACCGGTTTGACGGTGCCGCTGGCGGCCACCCGCACCGTCAGCGGCTCGATCGCGGCCTGGGTGGTGAAGTCATCAATGTTGTAGGTTGTTTGACGACTGCGCCAGAGGCCAAACCCCACCGCGCCAGCTACCAACGCAGCAGCGGTCAATCCGGCCAGCAACCAAACCAGGGGGCGACGCACCTTACCAATCAAGGGAACCTGCATAAAAAAAATTTGGGTTTTGGCCAAAACTAAACCGCTGAGTTTAATTGTAGCGATCGCAGCTCGCCCCTTACTCTGAAAGAGGGCGCTGGCTGATTCAGACCCCCGGTTGTAGTCAAGAGGTCGCCATGGCAGAAACTCCCCTTAAGGTTGCGGTAGTCGGCACCGGATTTGGTCAGAAGGTTCATATTCCGGGGCTGCAGGCCCACCATCGCACCGAGGTCGTGGCCCTGTACCACCGCGATCTGGCCAAGGCGGAGGCGATCGCCTCCGCCCACGGCATTCCCCACGCCTGCGACAGCGTGGAGGCGATCGCGGCTCTGCCCGAGGTGGAGGCAGTGACGGTGGCTACGCCCCCCTTTTTGCACTACTCCCAGGCCAAAGCCGTCCTTGCGGCAGGTAAGCACCTGCTGCTCGAAAAGCCCACCGCGCTGTCGGGGAGTGAGGCTGATGAGATTGCAGGGCTGGCGCGCGATCGCAACCTGATCGTCACCCTTGACTTTGAGTTCCGCTTTGTGCCCGCCTGGCAGCGACTGGCCGAGCTACTGGCCGAGGGCTATGCAGGTGAACTGCGCTTTATCAAAGTTGACTGGACGGTGCCGGGCCGAGCCGACCCCAGCCGCGCCTGGAACTGGTACTCACGCCAAGATCAGGGGGGCGGTGCCTTGGGAGCCTTTGCCTCCCACAGCTTTGACTACATCACCTGGCTCTTTGGGCCGATCGCACGGCTCTGTGCACGTCTAGACACCACCATTGCCCAGCGCCCCGATCTAATCACCGACGCGCTCAAGCCCGTGGATGCCGACGACACCTGTCGTTTAATTCTCGATTTAGACGATGGCACCCCCTGCCAGGTGGCGATTAGCTCCGTCACCTACGCGGGGCGGGGCCACTGGGTCGAGGTCTATGGCGACAAGGGCACGCTGGTCCTGGGCAGCGACACTCTGACCGACTACGTTCACGGGTTTAAGCTCTGGGGCAGCCAGGCAGGCAAGCCCCTCGAAGAACTGGCAATTCCGCCCCGCCTCCAGTTTCCTACCACCTATGGCGATGGCCGCATTGCCCCCTTCGTGCGAGTGGTCAACCACTGGGTGAACAACATTGACCGGGGTCAGGCTACGGCACCGTCGATTGCAGAGGGGGTGCGATCGCAACATCTGATGGATTTGGCCCATCAATCAAACCGACAAAACACCTGGGTAGAGGTGCCAAAAGCCCTGTTTTAGGTGTAGGAATGTTCCCGATTTGGACCCTTAGTCATGCGGAGATTGGGGCTAAAGGGTATTCTCAAGGGCATCCTTGATTTATAAGGGTGGCTTCGAAAAATGCTCATGGTTTCGTTGCTAAACCAATTCTCCCCTATTCCCTAGCCACCGCCCCGGTGATACATGTCGTTTCAAAGATATCCGTTAGCCACAGTTCAAAAGGTTAGCCAGTTTATTCGCGAAACTCTGGTGCTACCCCCCCACGAGCAGAAGCCGGGACAGACCAGCCCCCAGGATGACGAGGATGGCCCCATGCCTGACTCGCTGAATGCCCTAGGGGACCTGTTTCGGGTGGGAGACATGCCCGAGGACAATGTGCCTGCCCCCAACGTCGAGGGACGCTGGTTTGTGAGCACCCTTGATCCCGCCAATGCGTTAACCAAGCTGCCTGGGCTGTGGATGCGGCCCGGCATTCGTCTCGTCACCTACCTGCGGCAGGATGCCAACGGCGGCATGGGGGCCACGGTGGCCCTGCCAGCACTGCTCAGCACCACAGAATATCTAGACGAAGCGATTGGCAAAGTGACCGCCGCCGACCAAATACCCAACCCCATGGGCGCCCTGCCCAATCTGATGGCCGGCCTTGAAGGAGACGGCTCGCTGGCCTCATTTCTAGCCGCCTCGATTTTTACTCGCGAAGTGCGAGAGTTTGGCCGCTTTGGCCGCTACGCCCGCTGGATGCATCACCGCTTTGTGGCGGCCCCGCCCCAGCAGATTCCGTGGCAGTGGCGCACCAAAATTCCCGAGGACTTTTCCCCTAAGGTGGTGCTGCGCCAGGATGCCGAGGTGGTTGTGGAGTTTTACTCCTGCCGCGTGCAAAAGCCGATCGCCCTGTTCCGCCACCTCGACCGCTACCCCCCCAACAGCTACACGGCTGAGAACCAAGACCAGGTCGTCGCCGTAGCTGGCAATGCAGCCGGGTAAAAATATAGCCATAGTCACGTTGGTCAGGATATCCAGAAACCCTATGAACGTTCAAACGTTTGAACGTTTATAGGAAACATGTCTTAACCAGACTGGCCACAGCTATTAGGTTGAGGACGCAGCGGATTTTGTTGTGGCTGCGCAGGGCCGATCTTTGTTTCTAAACGAAAATCTTCACAGAGATAGGGCTTTAGGGGTGTAGTTTGTGGTCCAATAGCAGCGAGATCAGCACGGTGACGCAGCCCTATGGAATTCAATCATCTGAGTTTTTACGTGGATGCGGTAGCTCCCTGGCGCGACCGATTTGTTAAGCACTGGGGAGGCGTTTGGGCCGGACCAGAGGTCGGCAACGGGCAACCCTCTGACCGGTTGGCGCTAGTGTACGTGGGCCGGGTGCCGCTGCTGATTGTAGCGGCACCCGATATTGTGGGCGATTACCTCCAGCACCATCCACCGGGAATTGGCGACGTGGCACTGCGGGTGATTGACCTGGAGCAGACCCTAGGGCAGGTGGCATCCGCCGGGGGCGTGGTGGTGCAGCCCCCCCAGGTCGATCCGTGGGGGCGGGGGCGATGGGGCAAAATTCGAGGCTGGGGATCGCTCAGCCACACCCTGCTAGAGTCGTGGCAGCCGGAAAACTGGGTGCCTGGCATAGCCCCCGGTGATTGCAGCACCGCTGGGTCTGGGGGCGTTTTGATCACCGCCATTGACCACGCCGTGGTCAACGTGCCCACGGGTGAGCTGTCCCAGGCGATCGCCTGGTATGCCAGCCAGCTGGGCTTCCAGCCTCGCCAGCGGTTTACTATCGATACGCCGCGATCGGGCCTGCGCAGCCAGGTGCTGGCCCATCCCCAGGGCAGCGCCCAGCTGCCCATTAACGAGCCTGCTACAGCCAACTCTCAGGTGCAGGAATTTCTCGACTACAACCGAGGCGGCGGCATTCAGCACGTGGCTCTGCACACCGAAGACATCGTGCATACCGTCGGGCGATTGCGGGCCGGAGGGGTAAAGTTTCTGCCAGTGCCGCCGAGCTATTACGAGGCCCTGCGCCAGCGGCCCGGCTATCAGATCAATGGGTCGTCAGAGCGACTTTGCCAGCGCGAGGCGGCCATCGCCCAGCTCCAGATCTTGGTGGACTGGGAACCCCACCTGCCCCAGGCGCGGCTGCTGCAAACCTTTACCCAGCCGCTGCTCAGTATCCCGACAATTTTCTTCGAGCTAATTCAGCGTCAGGTGGTGCAGGTTAAGGAAAAAGATGTGCAGGCCCAGGGATTTGGCGAACGCAACTTTCAGGCCCTGTTTGAGGCGATTGAGCGCGAGCAAATGAAGCGCGGCAGCCTAGCCTAGGCGGGCCGCCGCGCCGATGAGGGGGTTAAAGGCAGAGAAAGGGCAGCCAGTTTTGTGCCCAGAACTGTGCCGCAGCGGAAACCTTTAGCTGTGGCTGGATCGCGCAGCCGGGCCGCTGGGGCGCTAGCGGAGAAAGCTGGTAACTGTCCACAGCGATACGCAGGTCACCGCTGCCGCAACGGCGTCGGGGCTGGCCCAGGCAAACTGTGCCCCCTGGGGAATCAGCAGCTGGCCCACGGTCAGGCCCAGGGCCAGGCCCACCGCCAGCCCGCCAATGGTGAGCAGCACCGATCGCCAGAACTTGTTTTCTTTGCGGTTGAGAAAGTAAATCGCGGCCCCAATGGCCACGGCCAGCGCCAGCGAGGGCGCCGCAAAGCCCAGCACAGCCAACCCGCCATAAATGACGGCAGGCCAGAGAATGTCGTCGCGGCTGGGGTTGTCTACCAGGCCGCTGAGCCAGTCGGGCCGGGGCAGGCTGGGGGTTGACTTGGCGGCGGGGGATGGCTCGGGGGCGTTTTCGGCAAAGCGAATGCGATCGGGCACCTTGATTTTGCCCTCCTGCCGCAGCCGCAGCCGCTCCATCAAAATGGCGTCGTAGGCGGCTTCGACGGCGGCCTGTCGTTTGGGTTCTTCGGCATACTGATCGACCATGCGATCGCGGGCCGCCTGGATTTCTTCAAAAGTTGAGGCTTCGGTCAGCCCTAACAGTTCGTACGAATTTTGGTCGCTCATCTGCAAAACCCCACAGCCCCCAGACGACTTAACAACAATAGCTAATTTCAGCCGATCAACGGACCCTGATCAAGCGCCCCTGGCAGTTGCTCTCAATCAAGAATCTTCGGCCAGAAGGCATCTGTCTAAACCCAGTGTAACCAGCCACCCCGTAAATAGGGAACACTTCCCGCGGTTAACCCTTGGCCCATCTTACGCCGCGGGCAAAGGTAGGACAGGAAGTGCGCAATTTTTGTTTGCGTCACGTCGGGGCCGGCGTCACCCCCTAGGATAGGGGATAGTTTTAGCGGTCGTTTGGCCCCATGGGTATACCCTCAACGCTGCCGGGCTGGCTGGCCCAGGCCATTCTAGAAACCGATGGGCTGCCAGCGCCAGTCGCCGCTGGCAGCGAGGTAACTGGGCTGGTCAACACGCTGATTGTGCTGCTGCTGGTGGCCACGGTGGTGGCGCTAGTCACCCGGCGGCTGCGTATTCCCTACGTGGTGGGGCTGGTGCTGGCCGGGCTGACGATTACCAAATCGCTGCTGCCCGAGTCCGTGGGCCTCAACCCAGAGGTGATTCTGAACCTGTTTCTGCCTATTTTGATCTTTGAGGCCGCCATCAATACTGACATCAGTCGGCTGCGCAGCACGATTAAGCCGATCGCGCTCATTGCCGGGCCAGGGGTGCTGCTGGCAGCCGTCATTACGGCCGCTCTGCTGTGGTGGGGTCTGGGGCTGGCCATCATTACCGCCGCTGCGATCGGGGTGATTTTGACCATTACCGACACGGTGTCGGTGATCGCGGCCTTCCGGACGGTGCCGGTGCCCCCTCGATTGGCCACCATTGTGCAGGGCGAAAGCCTGTTTAACGACGGCACCGCCCTGGTGCTGCTGGGGATGATTACCACCATTTACCTCCAGGGATCGTTTACGGTCTGGCAGGGGCTTCAGCAGATCGTGATTGCTTTCGTGGGCGGTGGGCTGTTGGGACTGGGATTGGGTTACCTGTGCGTGGGCCTGTTTCAGCAGCTCGACGATGCGCTGAGCAATATTTTGCTGACGGTGGCGGTGTCGCTGGGAACCTTTCAGATTGGCCAGGGGCTGGGGGTATCGAGCGCGATCGCCGTCGTAGTCGCCGGGCTGGTGATTGGTGAACTGGGCTTTCGCCAGACCTCGGCCTCGACAAAGGTCACGCTGCTCAATTTTTGGGAGTATGCGGGCTTTGGGGTCAACACCTTTATCTTTTTGCTGGTGGGCATCGAAGTCGACCCAGGGGTACTGCTGCAAACCATTCCGGCGGCGCTGTTTGCGGTGCTGGCCTACCAGGTGGGCCGCATTCTGACTACCTATCCCCTGCTGTACCTGCTCAGCTTTTTCGATCGCCCGCTGCCCCTGCGCTGGCAGCACGTGCTGATTTTAGGCAATGTCAAGGGATCGCTATCGATGGCGCTGGCGCTGAGTCTGCCCCCCGGGCTGCCGGGGCGATCGCAGGTCATCGCCCTGGTGTTCAGCACTGTACTGGTGTCGCTGGTGGGACAGGGGTTGAGCCTGCCCGGGCTGGTCAAGCGGCTGCGGCTGACCGTTCCCTCAATTACAAAACAGCGCCTTGAGGCGCTCCAGCTTAACCTGATTGCGGCCAAAGCCGCCCAGCAAGAACTGGCCAACCTGCTGCAGTCGGGCAGCCTGCCCAAAAACCTCTACGAAGAGCTGTTCGCCGCCTACCAGGCCCAAATTGCCACCGCCGACCGCGACCTGCGCGACTTCTACAATCGGCGCAATCTTGAGGATCAGACCCACCTTGAGGATCAGAGCTACCTCGATAGCCTGCGCCGCCGCCTTTATCTGGCCGAGAAAGGCGCCGTCAACGACGCTCTCCGCAAAGGGCTGCTGTCTGAGGAAACCAGCCAGGCCTATGTCAGGGCGCTCAACGAAAAACTGCTAACCCTGAAGGATGACTAACCGGCCTGGAGCGGTTGGGTTGAGTATTACCCAGAAACCTGGCCAGAAACCCGGCCTGGGCAACCCACAGACCGCAGTTCAGCCCTGGCCTGAGGAGTCTGGGGGCTGGGCTGCGGCGGATGGGTCTGGAGGCAGCAGCGGGGGCAGGGCATCGGATCGGATTCAAACAGCCGTCCAAACCAGCGTCCCAGTAGCCCGCCCAGCAGAACGCCCAGCAGAATACCGGGCCAGCCCCCGCCTAGGGCGATACCCATGCCGCGAGCCAGAGCCTGGGCAGCCCAGCCGCCGCCCAGGCTGCCGATCAGGGTGCTAAGATCCTTGGACCCTACGTCTGGATCAAACCATTCGAACCGTTCGTCGCAGTGGGGGCAGTCAATCGACTTAATTTTCATCGCAATCTACAGGACCGCCGGGGCGGCTGTGTGGTGTACTCCAAGCCCATCATGGCGAATCTGCTTGAAGCCAGTACCAGGCGATCGCCCCAGTTCCGTTAAGACTCGTTGAGGAATCTGGAGCCTTGGGGATTCAGGTAGCGATCGCTACCAAAACCCTCCTTCTCTCACCCCGTTAGGAGCAAAGCCCCATAAAATCGAGCATTTTTCGCACCAGTCCCGGCTTGGTCACCGCCAGGATGGTTGAGCCGCTCTCCAGCACGGTGCTGCCGTTGGGGATGGTCAAATCTTCCTGGGGGTGGGCCTGATAGCCAATGATCAGGGTTCCCGCCGGAAACCGAGAATCCTGGGCAATTTCGGCCACCGAGCGGCCCACAATGGTGCACTGCTGCGGAATCGGCAGTTTGAGCACCTCCACCTGCCCCTGCTCGAAGTGCATCATGGCCTCCACCTGGGGGTACTCAATGGCGCTGACCATGCGGTTGATGGTCAGTTCGGTGGTGCTGATGGTGTGGGTGGCCCCGGCCAGATGGTAGGGTTCGGCAAAGTCGCGATCGCTCATGCGCACCACCGTCTGGGGCACCCCGTAGTGCTTAGAGAGGGTCACGATCGCCAGGTTAAGGGCGTCCTCAGGCAGGGCCGCAATCACGGCATCGGCCTTGCGAACCCCCGCCTCCAGCAGCGTAGTCGTATTCACAGCGCTGCCCTCAAAGGCCATCACGCCAATTTTTTCGCGGGCATACTGGCAGGCCAGCGGGTCGGTATCGACCACCGCCACGGTGTGCCCTTCCCCGAGCAGCGTTTTGGCCAGCTCCAGGCCCAGCATGCCAGCACCGCCGATCAGAACGTACATGCGCAAAGACTCCTTAACGGATGGGGAAACGGATGACAGCAGCGATCGCACTCAAGCGGCCTTAAGCAGAAATAACTCCCTAGAGGGATATACCAAAGTTTCAGCCTTTAGTATGCTCACCCGAGATCAGGGGAAGCTACACCCCACCCACGACTAACCCACGGAGCCTGCCATGAAAGGACTGACCGGCAAAACCGCCCTCGTAACCGGGGCTTCCTCGGGCATTGGCCAGGCGATCGCCATTCGCCTGGCCGAAGAGGGCTGCAATGTGGTGATCAACTACCACAGCGACAGCAATGGGGCCGAAGCTACCCGCCACCAGGCCATGGAGCAGGCGTGCCAAGACATGGAAAAATGCGGTGTCAAGACGCTGCTGGTGCAGGGAAATGTGGCTCGGGAGGACGATGCGATCGCCCTGGTGAAAAAAACCATCGACCGCTTTGGCCAGCTCGATATTTTAATCAACAACGCCGGGGTTCAATCGGCCAGCCCCTCCGATGCGATCGACATCGAGAGCTTTGACAAGGTGCTGGGGGTCAACCTGCGCGGCGCCTACCTGTGCGCCCGCGAAACAATCCAGCACTTTCTGGCTTCGGGCCGTCCCGGCAGCATCATCAATATTTCCAGCGTTCACGAAATCATCCCGCGCCCCCAGTACCTGAGCTACTCCATCAGCAAAGGGGGCATGGGCAACATGACCCGCACCCTGGCCCTGGAGTACGCCGCCCAGGGCATTCGAGTGAACGGCATCGGCCCAGGGGCCACCGTCACCCCCATCAACGACGAGTGGACCGATGACCCCGCCAAACGCGCCGAGGTGGAGAGCCACATTCCCATGGGCCGGGCCGGCACCAGCGAAGAAATGGCCGCCGCCGTGGCGTTTTTGGCCTCCGACGAAGCCGCCTACATCACCGGGCAAACCCTCTACATCGACGGCGGGCTGACGCTCTATGCCGACTTCCGCGAAGCCTGGTCGGCCTAGAGCCTTACCTGAAGAACTGTTACACTTCCTCAACAATCGGTATTACCCCCTGCGCTCGCGATGATACGATGCCCATCAAACGCCCATTAAGTGGTTGAGAGATAGGACTTCATGACTGAAACGCTGACAGGTCAAACACCTATTTTTGGAGGCAGCACCGGCGGTCTCCTCACCAAAGCCCAGGTCGAAGAAAAGTACGCCATTACCTGGACCAGCCCCAAGAAGCAGGTTTTTGAAATGCCGACCGGTGGTGCGGCCTTCATGAATGAAGGGGAAAACCTCCTTTATCTGGCCCGCAAAGAGCAGTGCCTGGCCCTGGGTACCCAGCTGCGCACTAAGTTTAAGCCCAGAATCGACGATTACAAGGTCTATCGCGTCTATCCCAGCGGTGAAACCCAGTACCTGCACCCCGCAGATGGCGTTTTCCCCGAGAAAGTAAATGAAGGTCGTGGGCCCGTGAACAGCGTAGCCCGCAACATTGGGGCTAACCCCGATCCGGCCACCATTAAATTTAGCGGCAAGGCTACCTACGAAGTGTAGGCGTTGCTCCGCCGGTTTCAGACCTCTGAAGCCCGGGGCTAAATATAGCCAAACGCTGATTGCCAAACGCTGATTGACTGTGCCAATTTTGATGTGACTGTTGTGTTGTGGGGGGCGTAGCCTAGGCTATGCCCCTTTTGCTATCTAGGGTGTGTTACCCGTGCCCCGGCTGGGGCAGTAGAATAAGTGCCATGATTTTTCCTGCCTTTGACCAGTTTCAAGCCTGTGCCGCCCAGGGCAACTTCGTGCCGGTTTACCAAGAGTGGCTGGCCGATCTAGACACCCCTGTATCGGCCTGGTACAAGGTGTGTGCCGGGCAGCCCTACAGCTTTTTGCTGGAGTCGGTGGAGGGCGGCGAAACTCTGGGCCGCTACAGTTTTCTGGGCTGTGACCCCCTGTGGGTGCTGGAAAGCCGAGGCGATCGCTCAACCCAAACCCACCGCGATGGCGCCGTGATTGAGCACGGGGGCAACCCCTTCGACACCCTGTCCGACTGCCTCGCCCCCTATCGGCCGGTCAAGCTGCCAACCCTGCCGCCGGGTATTGGCGGCCTATTTGGCTTCTGGGGCTACGAGCTAATCCGCTGGATCGAGCCAACGGTGCCCATCTATCCCCTGGGCGACAGCGATTTACCCGATGGCCTCTGGATGCAGGTGGACAGCCTGCTGATCTTCGATCAGGTGCAGCGCAAGATATGGGCGGTGGCCTACGCCGACCTGCGAGACCCGGATACAGATTTGCGGGCGGCTTACGACGGAGCCTGCGATCGCGTCCGGCAGATGCTCCACAAGCTCACCCTGCCCCTAGCCTCAACTCAGTCCACCCTGCCCTGGCACCCGCCCTACGGCGAGGCCGCCCCGGTGGCCTACACCAGCAACCGCACCCCCGCTGAATTCTGCGCCAGCGTTGAGCGAGCCAAGGCCCACATCCAGGCGGGAGATATCTTCCAGGTGGTCATCTCCCAGCGATTGAGCACCACCTACCAGGGCGACCCCTTCGATCTGTACCGATCGCTGCGGCAGATTAACCCCTCCCCCTACATGGCCTACTTCAACTTCTACGACTGGCAGCTCATTGGCTCCAGCCCTGAGGTGATGGTTAAGGCCACCCTGGCTGACGACCCAGACCAGCCCCGCGTTGCCACCGTGCGCCCCATCGCGGGCACCCGCCCCCGGGGAAAAACCGCCGCTGAAGATATCGCCTACGAGCACGATCTGCTGGCTGACCCCAAGGAGCGGGCCGAGCACGTCATGCTGGTGGACCTGGGCCGCAACGACCTGGGCCGAGTCTGCCTCAGCGGCACCGTGCAGGTAGACGAGCTCATGGTGATCGAGCGCTACTCCCACGTCATGCACATTGTGAGCAACGTAGTGGGCCACCTCAGCCCCAGCAAAACTGCCTGGGATTTACTCAAGGCCTGCTTCCCGGCGGGCACTGTCAGCGGGGCTCCCAAGATTCGCGCCATGCAGATCATCCACGACCTGGAACCCTGCCGCCGCGGCCCCTACTCTGGCGTCTACGGCTACTACGACTTTGAGGGCCAGCTCAACACGGCCATTACCATTCGCACCATGGTGGTCCAGGCGCTACCCGAGGGCGGTCACAGCGTTGCGGTACAGGCTGGGGCCGGCCTCGTAGCCGACTCCGTGCCCGAGCTGGAATACCAGGAAACCCTCAACAAGGCCCGGGGAATGCTAGAAGCCATTCGGTGCCTAGATTAGCTTTAGCTCCGCCAGTTAAAAGCAGCCCTCGGCCCAGGTCACGGAGGGAAACTGGCCAGCGCGAAACTGCGTGACTCGGCCCTTGTCATCGGTCTCAAACACAAGGCGATAGATATCCTCGCCGGGATCCTGGGGCGTGAAGGTTACCGTTTTGCCCAGGGTGGTGGGGTTGGTGGTAGCCTCTAGCCGTTTGCCATAGACCCGGACTAAGTCCTGCTCGCTCGAACCAATGCCGATGCCGCTGCGGGTGGTTGTGAGGCTGCCCGGCCAGATATCGACGCGCAGCACCTTGTCGTCAATGGCCATTAGCCCGATAGGTTCGCCGTAGTCTTGAATGCGATAGTACCGACACTGGCCGTTGCTGGCCTCGGCAATGGGGACCGGGGTAAGCCCCGCCGACTCCAAATCGTTTAGGTCCATGCCAATGCGCACGGGACCGAGGCCGGTCGTTTGCAGGGGGGCCGCCAGCAGGGCCAGGGTGGGGGCTGCCTCGATGTCGGCCCCAGGGGCCAGGGCAATGGCCCGCTGCATGACCCGCAAAGACCTAAGCGGAACGAGCACGCCATTGAGCAGGGCAGCGGCCTTGGAAACGTAGTAAGACGATCGCCCCGCGACTGGAGCCAAAACCTGACCGTGGGTTGCCTGGGCAACGCCTACGGAACGCTGGCCATAGGTGCCAACGGCCACCAAACCAAGCAGGGATGTCGCTGCCGCGATCGCCACTAGTCTCTTTTGCTTCCCCTTAACCATTACCCCTAAAATCCGCTGGGTGTTTTGATATGATGCGCCACCTACAGACGCTCAGGCTGCCGATGCAGGGCCAGGACATAGCCACAGCTGGAAGGACAATAACCCGACCTAAATGAAGTCCCAAAACGGTCTAAACCTTAGGCAAGAACTATCATAATGGGCATGCCCAGTCAATATTTTGACCAACCACCCGCTTTTATACCCGTCTCAGTGTAGCAGTAGCCGTCCTCTGCCCCAATGCCTCAGCTATTTCGCCCCCTGCCTCGGTTTAGGCGCCTGGCCCGAGCAGTGCCCAGCACCCGGCTGCGTCAGCTGATACCGGCTGGCGGGCTGGCGATCGCAGCCAGCCTGGCTCTGCTGGCCTGGACTAGCAAACATTCCCCCGAGGCCGGGTTTGCCCTAGTCTCGGTGACCTCCCCCACCAGGCCTGCCCTGCCCTGGGCTAGGGGCCTCAACCCTCTAGCTGGTCGCCGTCAGCCGCAGCTGCTAGTGGTGCCACCGCCAGTTCTGCCGCTGCCGCTGCCGCCTCAGCAGGCCTGGCCCGAGCTGCCGCCAGCGACGATCCAGCCCACCTTTACTGACCTCGACAGTGACTACTGGGCCTGGCCCCTGCTGGCCGATCTGGCCCAGCGCAATCTAGTCGCAGGGTTTCCAGACGGTGCTTTTCGGCCCGATGCGCCGATGACTCGCGCCGAGTTTGCCGTGCAGCTCGCCCGCCTGTTTACACTCTCGTTTGAGCGATCGCGGCTGCCAGCGGCAAAAATATACAGAGATGTCGCCGTCGACCACTGGGCCTATGGCGGTGTGCAGCGGTCGATGCAGATGGGGTTTCTCAGCGGCTATCCCGACGCGACCTTTCTGCCCGACCAGTCCGTTAGCCGGATTGACGTCATAGTCGCCCTGGCCAGCGGGCTAATGCTGAAATCGAGCAGCAGCCCAGCGGTCGTGCTCAAAGGCTACCGCGACCAAAGTCAGGTGCCTCCGTGGGCCATTCGCCCACTGGTCGCGGCTACGGAGGCGGGTTTAGTCGTCGACTACCCCAATTTGAGTCAGCTCTCCCCCAACCGCCCCGCCAGCCGGGCAGAGGTGGCCGCTATGCTGCATCGAGCGCTGGTCTACACCGGCACCCTCAAAGATGTGCCCTTTCCCTACGTAGTAGAGCTGCCCCAGGCGAATCCCTGAATTTTGCTGAATCTCAGTTGGCAGGGGGCGGGCTGGAGCCAAGGGAACACCGTCAGGCTACCCAGGCAAGCTCGGCCCATTTCATCCCAACCCGTTTAACCCCAGGGCAATCAAGCTCAAGTCACTCCAACCTAGTACTCTGAGGCGGAGGTTTGGGGGCTATTTCTGCAAGCTGGGAGCAGGGGAGCTAAGCGCGCCAGAACGGTGGAAATGTTTCAGTCTTCGAGTATCAGGCCCATCAATCTCAGAAGGAGGGGAGAGAAATACCATCTAGGCCCTCCTGCTCCAGGGTGGGCAGCTCTAGGCGCTGGCTGCGGCGAGTGCGCATGGCCAAGCGATAGCTGACGCTCTGGAGTTCGGCCTGAAGCTGGCGATTTTCGCGCTGAATTTCGGCCACCCGCTGCTTCACGGCGGCCATGCGATCGGCGAACTTTTGTCGGTAAACCGTAGGCAGCTCCTGAACCACTTGCTCCAGCATGCGGGTGCGATCGGTCAGCTCCTGCACAGTTTGCCGCAGCTGCAAGACCTCGCTGTCGCGGTCCTCGATTTGCCCCTGGTAAAAGTCAATCTGCTTTTCAACTCCGCGCAGCTGGTCGCGCAGGGCGGTCATTTCGGCCTGATGCTGTTCAGATATCTCCGGGCTGGGCACGAACCCAGCATTGCCTTTGACCAGCCGAAACAATTCCTGAGATAGCTGCTGCACCAGCTGGTCACGGATGGCTAACTCAGACTCAAGCCGGGCAATTTCAGCTTGGTGCTCGTTCATGTCTGTATATGAAGACTGCGCCACAAGACTACTCCCACACCAACAATTAACCTACTAATTCGATGCCCCAAAGCCTGAACTACCCTATCTCAGCTATGCTCCGCCTCAGCGACGGGCCATGCCCTTAACTCGATTCAATAGCGGTTTTGGTTGAATCGTGGGGATCCGGCTGGGCAATTTCTGAATCAGGGTAGGTAAGTTGCTGCTAATTTATAGCATCTGCCAGAGAAATCGGCACACCAAAGTTTGGAAGTAGGGCTAAATGGTCGGAGTTGAACAAACAAATGCCGCTGGTCTGTGCCACCCTTGAGGGCAGGCAGACCAGCGGCACTGGCTGAGTCATTGCTGAACCCTACTCTTCTTCGCTGGCAGCGGTTGCTTCCACCGGTTCGTCCACCTCGGCGGGTAGCGGCTCGTCAGACTCTTGTTTGACGGTCAAAAAGCGAATAACTTCCTCACTCAGGCGCATGGCCCGCTCCAGGGGCGCGATCGCGGCACCAGGCCCGGTGTAGTTCATTTGAATGTAAATGCCTTCGCGGTGGCGATCGATTTCGTAGGCCAGGCGACGCTTACCCCGGTGCTGGGTTTCTAGAATAGAGGCGCCCTGGTCCTTGAGCATAGTCTGGTATTTGCCAATAGTGCCGTCAATGGCCTCGTCGTTGAGGTCGGGCCGCAGGATGTACATCGTTTCGTACATGTAAGCTCTCATGAAAACTCCTTGTGGACATAGTGGCCTTTAGCAGCCAAAAATAGGCATAAAGTAAGTCCTGCGGCGATCGCCACCAGGCCTTACCCAAGCCTCAGGTATTGGCGCAAAGACAAGGATCTACAATCATACCAAGAATTAGCAGGCCTAGAGTTAGAAAATTATGGCGCAACGCTACGTTAGGGTTCAATCTCAAACCGGGCAGCTGCACTATGGGCTGCTGCGGCCCGACCGCAGTGTGCAGGTGCTCGACGCGCCCCCCTGGCTCCAGGGACAGCCCACCGAGGCCGAGCTACTGCCCGGCAGCTATGACCTGCTGGCCCCCTGCGCCCCCTCTAAGGTGGTCGCCGTAGGCAAAAATTACTCGGACCACGCCGCCGAAATGGGCACTGAAACCCCGCCTGAACCGCTGCTGTTCATCAAGCCTTCCACCGCAGTGACGGCGGCTGGGGCGCCCATTTACTATCCCAGCCAGGCCACCCAGGTGGACTATGAAGGCGAACTGGCCGTGGTTATCGGCGATCGCTGCGCCCACGTGCCCGCCGAAGAAGCCCGCGCCAAAATTTGGGGCTACACCATCGCAAACGATGTCACCGCCCGCGACCTGCAAAGGCGCGACGGCCAGTGGACCCGCGCCAAGGGCTTCGATACCTTTTGCCCCCTAGGGCCTTGGATTGTGCGCGAACTCAGTCCTGGAGCCAGGCTCCAAACCTTTCTCAACGATCAGGATACGCCAGTGCAGTCGGCCGCCATCGATGAAATGACCTACAGCCCCGACTACCTGGTGGCCTATGTCAGCGAGATCATGACCCTGCTGCCAGGGGATGTGATTTTAACTGGCACCCCAGCCGGGGTTGGCCCTCTCGCCGTGGGCGATCGGATCAGGGTCGAAATCGAAGGCATCGGTATGCTCGACAACAGCGTAGCGCTGCGGGCCTAGCGCACCTGCATATGCACAGCCTCTGAAATGGTTGGAATCTCCGCGTACAGGCCGCGGAAAGTCTGCACTAAAGAATAGCCAACCGAGATTAGCATGCCTAAAAACAGCACGTTGGAGAGGGTGCTAAACAGCAGCGCCCCAAACACACTGGGGTCAAGCAGACTCAAAATCAGGCTGAATACCGCCAAAATAATGCTCAGCAAAATCGCCTGCATGGTGTTGAAGCGGATGAATCGACTGATATTTTCATTGCGCACCACCAGCAAAATCAGCGCGAAAAACACAATCAGGCCAAAGAACGGAATGGTTCTTTCCAAGGTGCCGTAGGCGGTGATGAGCGGCGCTAAGGGCAGCAGCAAAAAACCAAACACCGGAAACTGGCTGATCAGCTGAATACCGTAGGGCAGCCCGGCCGTGATCGGTAAAATGTAGGGCAGGGCCGCCAAGACGCGGTCCAAAATAGTGGGATTAGGGGAACTGCTCCAGGTCATAATGTTTCTCCAGACGACAGGCTAAGGGCTATACCGGGCCATAGCCTTACCATATCGTAACTTGTTGATTGGCCAGAGGTAGGGAGCGGCTAGGCCCAAAGAAATCGAAGGAGCTGACCCACACCTTAGCCAATATCGGCCACTCGAAACCCCATTTGGCACTCAAACTGGGCCGGCTGAGCCTGGTCTAGACTGACCACCTGACGGCCACAGCGCAGCACCCCCTGCTGCCAGCGGGGCTGACCGTGGCGATCGGCCATCAAGCAGTTACAGCATACCGCCTGAGGCGAGATGAGTTGGCTATCGGTCATTATTACCAACATTGCGGTTACCTCCCGTGGGACAGGGTTGTTAACCTGATCTTCTCCTCATCTTAGGATGCCCCAGGAAACCCGCTGTGTGCTGGCATACGCAATCAAACGCAACCGGTCAGCACCCACGTTATAGATAGCCTCCAGGGTAATATTGCTCCTCAGGCATGCTCTGATGGCGGAGCGGAACTACTCCTTGGCTTTGCTCACCTCGCGGGATTCAGCCGCCGCCCCTTTGCGCTTTTTGGGCAACGGCACCCCCCGCTCAGAGGAGTCTGAGTCGCTGCTGTGGTGCTCGCGCTGCCAGGCCGGTACGGTTTGGTCGTAGGCCATTTGCAGGGCTGCCGCTGCTACGGTGCGCAGATCGTACTCTTCGCTGAGCTGAGACACGATAGGCAAAAATGACGCCAGGCGCTCGCTGGTAATAGCCTCACGCACCTGGCTGCGCAACCGCTCTAAATTGCGGGCCGCAATTTCAGCCCGAGTGGGAATCTTCATCAGGGTCATGGGCTGCTTGGTATGGCGCTCAATCTGTCGCAGCTTGTATTTCTCCAGGGGAGTTACCAGGGAAATAGCGACCCCGTTTTTGCCTGCGCGCCCGGTGCGGCCAATGCGGTGCACATAGCTCTCCATCGCATCGGGCATGTCAAAGTTGATCACATGGGTGAGGTCGTCTACGTGCAGGCCGCGGGCCGCGATATCGGTAGCCACCACAAGCTTCACCTGCTGCTGACGGAAGCGCATCATCAGCCGCTCCCGCTGGGACTGGCTCAGGTCGCCGTGGTACTCGTCAACGCTGTAGCCTGCTGCCTGGAGCTGACGGGTGAGATCCCCTGCGGTGCGGCGGGTGCGCACAAAAATAATCGCGGTTTCGGGATCTTCTAGCTCCAGAATGGGCTGGAGCGCGCGCACCTTGGTCCAGCCCCGGGGCACGATGTAGCTCACCTGCTGAATTTGCTTAGGAGAAGCCTTGGGAGACTGTACCGTTACCGTGACCGGGGAATGGAGGAACTTAGTGGTTAGCTCCCGAATCTCCGGGGCCATAGTGGCTGAGAAGAAGGCTGTCTGCCGATTGGCGGGGGCTTTGCTGAGAATTTTTTCAACGTCTTGAATAAAGCCCATGTTGAGCATTTCATCGGCTTCGTCGAGCACAAGCCAGGCCAGACTTTGCAGCGACAGGCTGCCCCGGTTGAGCAGGTCGAGCACGCGACCGGGGGTGCCCACGACAATTTGAGTGCCCCGGTTGAGCTGCTCCTGCTGCCGCTCAATGGACTGACCACCGTAGAGGGCCAGCACCTTGGGGCGACCGCTCAGGCGAAAGCCGCGCATGGCCTGGCAGACCTGCATCGCCAGCTCGCGGGTAGGAGTCAGGATCAGGGCCTGTACCGCCGGGTTGCTGGCATCGACCTGTTCCATAATTGGCAGCGCAAAGGCAGCGGTTTTGCCGGTGCCGGTCTGGGCTTGGCCAATCAAATCGCGCCCCGAGAGCAGGTGAGGAATGGCCTCCGCCTGAATGGCCGTAGGTTCTTCGTAGCCCATGCTTTCTAGGTGGCTGACACGGGCTGCAGACAACCCCAGGCTAGTGAACGATAAGGTCATGGTGGTTCCTCGGGACGGTGAACAAAGGGTATGGGGCAAGGAAAAGTGGGACAAACCTAGCGAGCCAGGCTTAGGGATGGGTCTGCGGCGGAAGCCACAGGGGCGACCTCTCCGAACAGGTCGTAGGTGTCGGCGGCGGTAATGGTGACCGGCACAATCCGGTTGAGGGGAGCGGCCCCAGAGATATAGACCAAGCCGTCGACCTCGGGGGCAAAGCGGGCCGATCGCCCGATCGCTACGCCAGTCGTGGGGTTCTCCTGCTCAACTAGCACATCTACCACTCGGCCAATCTGGGCTCGGTTGTGCTCCCAGGCAATGGGCTGTTGGGCAAGCATGAGGATTTCGCGGCGGCGATCGCGCTCTGCACTTGGCACCTGGTTGGGCAGGCTGTACGCGGGGGTGCCCTCCTCGGCGGAGAAGCTAAACACACCCACGTGGTCAAACCGATGGCGCTCTACAAACGCCAGTAGGTGCTCAAAGTAGGCCTCGGTTTCGCCAGGGAAGCCCACGATAAAGGTGGTTCGCAGCACAGCGTCGGGCAGCGCGTCTTTAATCCGGAAAATAACGTCGTCGTTGACCTGGCCCTGCCAGGGGCGGTTCATGGCCCGCAGCACCTCGGGGTGGGAGTGCTGGAGGGGTAAATCTAGGTAGGGCAGCACGTTGGGCGTTTCGCGAATGGCGGCGATCACCTCCGGGGTGAGGCCGGTGGGGTAGGCGTAGTGCATGCGCACCCAGGGAACATCTACCTCGCTCAGGGCGCGCAGCAGATCGGCCAGGCGGGGTTTGCCGTAGAGGTCCAGGCCGTAGTTGGTGGTGATCTGGGAGATTAGCACCAGCTCTTGCACCCCCTCAGCGGCTAGCTGATGGGCCTCGCTGACGATAGACTCGATCGATCGCGATCGCTGGTTACCGCGCAGGTGCGGAATGATGCAGAAGGCGCAGCGGTAGTCGCAGCCCTCGGCCACCCGCAGGTAGGCCACGCTGGAGGCGGTGGTGCGGTAGCGGGGCACAGTTTCATCGGCAATGTAGGTGGGTTCTGGGGACACCAGTTTGACCCGCTCCCCGGCCTCAGCCCGCTCGATTACTTCGACAATCCGGTTGTAGTCGCCGGTGCCCACCAAGGCCACGGCTTCGGGAATCTCCTCTAGAAGCTCATGCTGAAAATGCTGGGCCAGACAGCCCGTGATGACCACCTTTTTCTGGGCGGCCGCCAGTTCCACCAGGGTGCGCACCGACTCCTCCCGCGCGGCTTCAATAAAGCTACAGGTGTTGACCACTACGTAGTCGGCCAGCTCCTCGTTGGCGTCGACCTGATAGCCTGCCTGCACCAGCAGACCCAGCATATGCTCGGTATCGACTCGGTTTTTCTCACAGCCGAGGTGGTTAAATGCAACCGTTGGCTTTAGCCCCATGGTGTTTCTCGTGTCTCTCAATATGTGAACACGCCGATCTTGCCAAAAGCTTCGGGTAGCTGGCGCGATCGCGCCGCAGCAGGGCACTGCTCACGCCAGTACCAACATCCCTAACGCCACAGCTCAGGCATCCATCAATCCTGTGTTGACGAATTGCCCAGCAAATCTTTTGGCCAATGGCACCAGGGGGCAATACAAATTAACACTCATAAATAATACATCACAAAAGCAGGGGTGTCCCAAATCAGGTCCCAGGGGTTGATATGCTGGTAGGGTAGGTTTGCGCTTGCTGCGGCAGGCCAAGACTGCCTACTGTTTTGTACCGTTCTGCGAGTCCAGGCAAAATTCACGTGGACTTAATCGAAGTCTTCAACACCCCCAACCCGGTTGTCGGGGTACTACATCTGCTGCCCCTGCCCACTTCACCCCGCTGGCAGGGGAGTTTACAGGCTGTCATTGACCGGGCCGAACAAGAGGCCACCGCCCTTGCCTCCGGCGGCGTGCACGGCATTATTGTTGAAAATTTCTTTGATGCTCCGTTCACTAAAGGGGCGGTAGATCCAGCCGTGGTCAGCGCCATGGGTCTGGTCGTGCAGCGCCTGCAAACCCTAATTACGGTGCCCATCGGCATTAATGTGCTGCGCAACGACGCCCGCAGTGCCTTGGCGATCGCCACCTGTACCGGAGCCGCCTTCATTCGCGTCAACGTGTTGACCGGAGTCATGGCTACCGACCAGGGGCTAATCGAAGGTTGCGCCCACGACCTGCTGCGCTACCGCAAAGAGCTGGGCAGCTCGGTCAAAATTTTGGCCGATGTGCTGGTCAAGCACGCCCGTCCCCTCGGGTCTCCCAACCTGACCACGGCGGTGCAGGAAACCATTCATCGGGGCATGGCCGACGGCATTATCCTGTCGGGCTGGGCTACGGGCAGCCCTCCCAGCCTCGAAGATCTGGAGCTGGCCAAGGCGGCGGCGGGCGATCGCCCCGTTTTCATCGGCAGCGGAGCTGACGCAGACAACATTGGCACCCTGATGAAAGCTGCCGATGGCGTGATTGTCGCCAGCTCTCTCAAACGCCAGGGCAACATTGACCAGCCCATCGATCCCATTCGGGTGGGGCAGTTTGTGGAGGCCATGCAGGAGGGTCTGCAAGCCCTGGAGGGTACCCTGTCGCTGCCAACTATGGTTGCTCCTTAAGGTCGCGCTGCCTACAGCCGAGCCTAGACATTACTATGGACACTGGGCCAGCCGCGATTTTGTATAACTGTAGCCAGTCTGGTTAAGACATGTCTCCTATAAACGTTTGAACGTTTATAGGATTTCTGGATGTCCTAACCAATGTGACTATGGCTATAACTGGCTGCCGATCTCAATTGGCAGTTTAGAATTCTGGTTAACTGTTTTGGTGGAGGGACGCATGATGAGAGGTCGTCGTCAGGAAAGCCGTTGGATTCATCGCTGGTCGCGCTGGTTAGTGGCAGGTATTGCCTCGGTAGGTGCCCTGGGTACTGCGTTTCTGACGATTGACAAACTCACTGGCGGCGGCGGCGCCTGCCCCACGGAGGGTTGCGAGCGAGTCCTCTCCAGCCCCTACGCTACCGTGTTTGGGTTGCCCCTCACCCTGTTTGGGTTTTTGGCCTACGCCACGATGCTAGTGCTGGCGGTGGCTCCACTACTGGTCAATGCTGACCAAAACAAACCTTTACGCCAAAGGCTGGAGTCGTGGACCTGGCCGCTGATGTTTGTAATGGCTTCGGTCATGGCGGTGTTTAGCGCCTACCTGATGACCGTGCTTGCCTTTGAAATTCAGGCGTTTTGCCCCTACTGCGTGTCGTCTGCCCTGTTTGCCCTGTCGA
This sequence comes from Nodosilinea nodulosa PCC 7104, assembly GCF_000309385.1. Lineage (GTDB taxonomy): Bacteria > Cyanobacteriota > Cyanobacteriia > Phormidesmidales > Phormidesmidaceae > Nodosilinea > Nodosilinea nodulosa. The sequence continues at coordinate 3,934,033 of NZ_JH976537.1, read as the reverse complement.
TGTTTGCCATCATCCTGTTTGGCAACCCCTGGGATGACCTGGGCCAGCTCGCCTTTATTGGCGCTATTACGGCGATCATTACCCTGACGGGCACGTTTGCCCTCTACGCGCCCAATCATGGAGCGGATGGGGGCCGCCCGACCGCTACTCGCGCTGCCGCCGGACAGGCTGGCCCGCCCGTCACCACGGCCTCTGGTCCGGCTGAAATTGCCCTGGCAAAGCATCTCAAAGGCATTGGCGCAAAAATGTATGGAGCCTGGTGGTGCCCCCACTGCCATGACCAAAAAATGCTGTTTGGGGCCGAAGCCACTACCGCCCTTGACTATGTAGAATGCTCCGAAGATGGCCAAAATTCTCAGACCAAACTGTGCCGATCTACACCAGAAATTACCGGATTCCCAACCTGGGAGATCAACGGCGAGTTCTACTCAGGAACCCAAACCCTGCAACAGCTAGCGGAGCTTTCAGACTACAGCGGCCCCACCAATTTTCAGCACTAGAATTTGGCCTAAAAAACAGATAGCCCCCTACCCACAACTGTTGGCAGGGGGCTAGCCGCAGCGCTCAATCTCTATTTATAGCCACAGCAACTTAGGTCACATCCAGAGGCGTTCAAACGGTTGAACGTTTTGAGGGGAAATGTCTCAACCAAACTGGCCACAGCTATATCTATCTCCGTGGGACGATGCCCTCGTCACGGCCGGTCTTCACGGGGGGATCAGGCGGCCTGCCAGAGTTCGCGCACTTTCCCCTCGGGTAGCCATTCGGCAACGGCCTCGATGCGCTCCTGGGAAAGCTCATCTTTGGTGGCTGAAAAGACGGCAGAAACGACAGTTTCTGCGTTAGCCATCTTGGGCACACCGGCTTCATTATCTACCCTGGTCAAAAAGAGTTTGGAGTCAATGCCCAAGGGGGCTGCCCCCTTCAGCGGCGGCCGCAGGCGACTCAGCAGACCCACAATGGGGTTTCTATCTTTCCAAAGATCGGCAACTTCCATTTGCAGGGCTTTTTCCTGGGTGGATAGAGCAGACTCGTGAAGTTCTGCCTGTACACGATCGGCCTCTGCGGTTGTCATGACGTCTCGCATGACGCGAAAAACAGTCTCACTAATGTCTCGAGCATCGTAGATATCCGACAGGCCGCCCTTGACTTTGACCTTTTCTAAGAACGGCGTTTGCTCGTTCAGCAGCGGTACTTTTGGCCCTCGATCTAAAGCTTTTGGAGGGTTCGCTTCCATCTCGGCCAGCATGCTCTGCCCCTTCTCGGTCAGCGTGGCCTGCTTGAAGGCTACCAGGTGGGGTAGGGGGCCGTCTTCGGCGCCCCAGGTGTTGGCAACGCGGAAGTCTACCTCCTCTGGGTTGACCAGGTTGGGAACGTCGTCCTGGTTGCCGTAGGCGTTTCCGCTAAACTCGGCGTCGATGTAATGCTTCTGGTTGAGGTAGTCTAAGTGGCCCAGGAGACTGGCCTGGGTTAGCCCTAATCCAGTGAAGTCGGTGGAGGAAAAATCTATCTCTCCCTGCTGACTGTTTTGGTCAAACTCCTGAATTTTCCTGAGAATGATGAATACTACATCGTCTCGAATGGAAATTGGCACAATGCCTCCTTATTGATAACGCAATGCTAATGAGGTACAGCTGACGCGCAGCATTGGTGACGTGCAACTGTCACAGCCGCTTTACACAACGCTAGCGCGCCTGCCGTTGGGCATAACACTGTCATTGGTAGCAGGTTGGCTTCCTTCCCTGGCTGGGTTTCGTCGCGATCGCCGTTGCGCTGTAGGCAGGCTCTGCGGCCACTGGCCAGAACTGGAGGATTGGCCCTATTAAGCTATCGATCCCCCAGCTATCCTTTTGGCCGAAGCCCTTACTGGGGCCAGATGTAGCCCAGGTCGTCAATTTTTAGCGGCGTGTCGGGGAAGTCGCGCCGGGTGAACTGGCGCAGCAAGACTACGCTGCCGAAGTGATCATCCAGGTAGGGGACGCCATTTTTGTCGAGGGCAACGGGGATGATGCGCCCGCCGACCAGATTGCCTTGGGCGTCGAGATCGGCCTGTAAAATGAGCGAAATGCCCAGAGGCCCTACGGTAGAGAGGCTGCGGTAGCCCAAAAAATTGCCCAGGGAGTAGGCGATCAGTTTGTGGTTGTACAGCTCGATCGCGCGCGGGACGTGGGGACCGTGGCCCAGCACCAGGTCGGCCCCGTGGTCGACGACGGTGTGGGAGAACCGCACCAGGTTGCCGCGATTTTCGGAGTAGAAGTATTCGTCCTGGTCACGGGTGACCGTGGCGTCGGTGCCCTCTTTGCCGCCGTGGAAGGAGACGACGACGATGTCGGCCTGCTGTTTGGCGGTTTCTACCAGGGCGATCGCGGTATCTAAATCATTGACCGAGTTGTGCTCGCTGTAGGTGCTAAAGCCAATAAATGCCACGGTTTTGCCGTGGGCTTTTACGTACAAAATCTCGCCTTTGCGGCCTACCGCCTGCATCCCGGCTGCTTCGATATTGGCGATGGTGTCATTGAATCCCTGCTCAAAGAAATCCATGGAGTGGTTGTTGGCCACATTTAGAACATCGAACCCGGCTTCTTTGAGCACGCTGGCGTACCAGGGCGGGGTCCGAAAGGCAAAGGTGTTGCCGCGGCTGGTGTCCTTGGCGCTGTTGGGCACCTCGGTGAGGGTACTTTCAAAGTTGCCGAAGGTGATATCGGCATCGCTCAGCTGGTACTGGATGCTGCGAAACAGGTATTGCCAGTCGTCGGGCAGGCGGTAGCGCTGATAGTCGGTACCGGGGATTATGTCGCCCACGGCTTTGATGGTGAGGGCGACGGGGGCAGGATTGGGAGGGGGGGCCGCGCCCGCTGCCGCTGGTGCCGAATCGCTGAGAGCCCCGGCCGGGAGGGATGCCGTGGGGGTGGCCTCGGGGCTGCGGTTGGAGGCCACTTCGGTGTCCTGGGGTTCGGACGGACGGGCAGAGTTGGGCTGCTGGCCGTAGCGCCACTGGGTGACGCCCGCCGCCAACCCAAAGCCCAGGGCGATCGCGGCCGGCAATACCATCCACCCCCGGCGGCGCGGCTCCGCCGGGCTGGGCCTTCGATCGCCAGCGGCAGCCGGGGCAAGAGCAATCGACTCTGTTCCAGGGGCGCTCTCAGCCAAGGCGAGTCTAGCGGGCTGAGGCGGCGGAGCGGCAGACGGAGCAGGCGCAAGGCTAAAGTCGTATTGCCAGCGATTGAGCAAGCGTTTTTCAGCCCCATCCAGCACCTTGAGCTGAGTGATGGCCGTCAGGTTCAGGGCGCTGACAACTGCGCGAATGGCTTGCAGGTAGGTTTCTAGCTGTCGGGGCGGGGCGGCGGTCAGAAAGACGTAGAGGGTACCATCCCGCCGCGATGCTTCTACTTTCACCGGGGACGGCCTCTGGCTAGGGTTAATGGCAAAGGCAATCAGACGGGCGATCGCCCCCATATCGCCAGCCTGTGCCCGCTCCCAGCTCTCCTGTTGGGTTAAATCCGCAATAGTCACCAATTTAAGCTATCCTGCGCTTCGCTACGCCAAATCATAGCGCCAGCGCTGTTTTCTAGGCTCATTCTGCGGCGCTGGGCCTGGAGCCAAAAAAATGCCCCGCTGGCCAATCGCCGCAGGGCATAGTGTGGGTTCATACGGAACGCTTGAGAACAACAAAACTACGCTACGGGCCGTCAAGGCCAAAAACGCAAGGCCGCACACCCTAGCGCGACGATTTTTTATTTAATGTCGCGGTAGAGACCCCGAGGGCGCGATCGCTTGTTGAGCCCAGCCTTGGACCGTCGCTGTCGACCGGGAAGCCCTACCCCCAATAGACCCAACAGACCTAGCGTTGCTGGAGTTCCCGGACGGTGGGTCATCGCCTGGGTCATCGCTTCCGCTGGCTGATTGGGCTGAACCGTCTGCTGATAGGCGGCACCGGTCAAAGAGAGCAACCCCGCCACAATAAATGCGCTCAGATGGTTGAGCGACCTATCCACCGCCGGGACTTCGTAATGGGTCGAGAAGGTTCTAACAATGAACCAAATCAAGAACCCAACGCCGATTAAAAGCGCAATGATATTGACGGCAGGGCTGTTGGCAAAGGTGTAAATAGCACCGCCGGTAGGGCCATCTACGGCGCCTTCAAACTCTGCATAGGTGGAAAACGGGCTTGACATATCACTTGCTCCTCAAAGTTTCTAGCATCCCAAAAACTCCCCGCCTAAGACTTAGGACTCACCTCAGTCATCTCCAGAGTAGCTACGCTAGGGTGACCGTTCTGCTCAGGCAAAATCGAATATTCTGGATAGCCCCCAATGCCAAAGTCAGCCAGGTCTAAACCAGCGATCTCTTCGGCTTCAGAAACGCGCAGCATACCGAGTTTCTTGAGCACAAAGCTCACTCCATAGCCGGGAATAAAGCCCAAGAGAACAGCACAAATCAAAGCGCCAATTAGCTGAGCCCCAAAATTGATGGCGGGAATACCCTCAGGCATAGGGTAACCAGCCGCGAAAATGCCTACCATCAAGGACCCAAACATCCCGCAGTAGCCGTGTACCGCAAAGGCACCAACGGCATCGTCAATTCCAGCTCTTTCAATTGCGTTGCCCACAAATGGCATTGTGTAGGCACCAATAAAAGCTAAAACAATCACAATTGCAGGACTGTAAAGATCCATCCCCGCCCCTACCGAGATAATGCCGGCCAGGCCACCGGAGATGGTGTAAAAAGGGTCGGCCTTAGAGCCCATATAGGCTCCAATTAGGCCCGCTGACAGCGCTAACGTCGTGCTTACGCCGACCGATGCCAGGGTCATTGGCGTACCGTAGATGCTAATCTCACCGGTTTGACCGGGCACAAAAATCACACAGGCGGCCAAAAAGGCGTAAAACCCGACGAAAATCAGCATTAGCCCCACCATTGTGAGGGGCAGGTTGTGGGGCATGATCACCCTGGGCTTGCCCTGGCTATCGAACTTGCCGATGCGGGGGCCAAGATTGATGACTACGCCCAGGGCAAAGAAGCCCGATACCGCGTGGACCACGGCGGAACAGCCAAAGTCGTGGTAGCCCATCTGGGTGAAAAACCAGCCGTAGGGGTTCCAGCCCCAGGCCGCCGCCACCACCCACGTAAAGGAACCCAGCACAATCGCCAGGATGGCATAGCTGCCAAGCTTAATGCGCTCGATGACCGCCCCGGAAAGAATCGATGCGGTGGTCATGGCAAACAGCGCAAAGGCAAACCAAAACACCCCAGTCAGGTTGTCGGCAAGGTTGGGGCCAAGGGCCGGCGACCAGGGGTAGGAAGCCTGTACCAGGGCCAGCACATCGCCCACAGTCCCCTCGGAGGCGGGATCTGTCCACGGCCCCACAATACCGCCCTGGAGCGGAAACAGCGGAAAGGCGTTGTACACCCACCAGCCAAAGAAAAAGAACGTCAAGCCCACCAGAGACAGGGTCATCAGGTTTTTGACCATCGTGGCCAAAACGTTTTTAGTGCGGGCTGCGCCACCTTCATAGGCTAAGAAGCCTACGTGAATTAGCAACATGAGCACAGAGGCCCAGTAGTAGAAAGACTCTGATACAAAAGTTGCTAAAAACTCTTGCGATTCAGGAGACATAAATCACTCCTAACTGTCCATGAAGATGTACAAGGGAACGCAAACAAGGCCTGAAAGGATGGCTTATCTTGATTGAGGTAGGCCTAAAAGCATTGGTAAAACTACCCACTAAGACAGCCTAAATTACACCAAATAAACGATATCTGGACTGGCCAAGAATAATCGTGGAACGGTTTTAATGGGCTGAAGCTAAGCGGCCAAATTACCCTGCTGGGCTTGACCAGCTTGTTATGTCAAGAGTGTGCAATGCAAATTAAGTATGGGCTGTAGTGAGCGATACTGAACTGTAAGTGGGAGATTGAATTCGATCCCAAAACTCCGCAATTTGGCGATAGGCCAGATGGACTTCCAGGGTTGGCCAATTGTCAATAGGATGATGCCAAAGCAGCGCCGGAATAGGGTTGATCTGGGCTGGTGCGGCGCAGTGCAGGGGCAGGGGTTGAAGCCGATGGGGAGCTTTGGTCGTGGCCTGGGCTGCGATCGCAGGCAAGCAGTCAACAGGTAACACAACTGCCCGCATCCACTCCAGCTGCTTGACCCAGAGCTGAAGCTTGAGTTCAGAGAGGATTTGGTCGAGGGGGCCAGGGTAGGTGATGCGAAAATTGCGATCGCACAACCGCAGCACCGAGCAAGCCTCTCCCCCCAAGACGGTCTCCATCGACTGAAACGGAGCCAGATAGTCCACCGACTCCCCAAACAGGGCTCTGGCAGCCACCAGCCCGTCTACCCCCGCCATATCCCAGGGGTGATAGATCGTGATGTCATTCATACTCGTACCCGGCTTTTGGTAGGGTCAAAGGCTGCTAGAGGTCCCACCGTCGCAGGAATGCGGCGTTTTAGCCCGTCTAGCATGCCTACTTCCACCGCCATGCCCGCCTCGGCGTACTCGGGTACGACCTGGGCCATGGCAATGCTGGCGTTGAGCATGGGCGAGAAGGTGGCGCTGGTGATGTGTCCCACCCGCCATCGTTGGCCCGCCGCAAAGACCGGCTGCCCGTGGGCCGCCACCTCTGGGCCTTCTAGCACCAGCCCCACCGCCACCCGAGGGGGATGGCGGCGAATCTCCTCCAGCGCTGCTTTGCCAATGAAATCGGGCTTTTTCATAGCCACGGCCCAGCCAATGCCCGCCTGGTAAGGGGAGATTAAGTCGTCAAATTCGTAGCCCATCGCTAGCAGCCCGGCCTCTATGCGAGCGCGATCGAGGGCTTTCATCCCCAGGGGCATCAGTCCAACAGGCTGGCCCGCCTGCATGAGTAGGTCCCACAGAACGGCACCATTTTGGGGCTCTACAAACAGCTCGTAGCCCAGTTCCCCGGTGTAGCCAGTGCGAGAGATCAAGACTGAAATGCCCTGCACCTGGGTTTCCATAAACCGGAAATAGCCGAGCGCTGCCGCCTCAGGGCTCTGGGTTTTGAGGATGTCGCGGGAGAGGGGGCCTTGGATGGCTAGGTTGTGGCGATCTACCACCTCCACCTTCACCGACCATCCCTGCTCTCTGGCAATCTGCCCTAGCCAGGCTCTATCGGTGTCGCAGTTGCCCACGTAGCGGTAGTGGGTGGGGCTAAAACAAAACACAATGCCGTCGTCGACGATGCCGCCGTGGGGGTTGAGCAAGCAGCCGTAGGCCCCCTGCCCCGGTGACACCTTTTCCAGATTGCGCGAAAAAGCGTACTGCAACAGGGTAAAGGCATCGCTACCCTGCACCTCAAACTTGCGCAGGGCCGACAGATCCATCAGGGCGGCCCGCTGGCGCAGCGCCCAGTACTCCGCCTGGTCGCCCTGGTGGGCAAAGCTGCGCGGCACCCAAAACCCGTTGTATTCAGCCAGATCGTCGGTCAGCTGCCGAATGGCCGGGGTAAAGGCACTGTCCTGGGTCAGCCTCAGGGGAAAGTCCGCCGCCACCCGCCGTCCCATGGCTCGCCCAAAGACCTGACCCGCTGCATAGATGCGAACGTGAATGGGAGTTGGTTGCCAGCCGTTGGCCGGGTCAATGTCGTCGGGGCAGGCAGAACTGGCGCAGAGCAAGTCTTGGTGGGCCAGCAGCAGCACATAGTCGCCGGGGCGAGAGAGAGATTCCTCAAACCCTACAGCGCCGTGGCAATCGATACTGGTGTTGTAGAAAAAGTTGAGGGCGGGCCAGCCGGAGCGGGGCGCAATGCCGTAGGGGGCCAGCACCCGGTTAAAATTGTCGCTACAGCTGGGGTGGCCTGGGTAGCCCGCCTCTTCGTAGTAGCGGGCGGTGCAGGCCAGCAAAAAGCTGTCGTGGCGACCACAGGTGTCCTGAATGACCTCGGTGAGCGGCTGCATGGATTGGGAAAAGGCTTTGCCGGGCAGCCCCGCCTGGGGCACCGCTACTCCGGTGAGCGTTCTGGTGACCGTGGCGTCTAGCGGATCGCTGTGGTCACCGCCGCCAAAGGCAAGAAAATCAGAGCATTGGGATCCAGCTACATCAACGATCTGTATGTACTGGCCTGCGGCAACCGGGTAGGCGATCGCCTCTCCAGGCAAAATGCGATACTCTGCCACCACCTGGCCCAGCGGCGGCGGGATATCGATAAATCGATCGGTTGGCAAGGCGCGGAGGGTAGTTGTCATGACAAGATTGCAGCAAATGTCCCCAACCACCGCAGTGGTGAAGACTACAGAACCAGCGATATCTCAGCTCTGCGGCTAGCCTTAGCGAGGCCGGCGGCGCGATCGCCTTCCCGGAGCCTGGCCCAAAGCCCGACCCGAGGCCGCGCAGATTTCTTAACAAATTGCCCCTGTCTGTAACCTATACGGGCCAAACAGGGTACCGTAAGACCAGCATAAGTTCAGTGGCGTAGCACCATGTCTCAAGAGTTTGCCACCGGGTTTCCGAGTGTTCGCCAGGTTCAAAACCTAATTCGCGATAAAGACCCCGTCGAGGTCAAGCTCATTACCGGCGACGTGATTTCTGGTCGTGTCCTGTGGCAAGACCCCCAATGCATCTGCGTAGAAACCGAAGATCAGCGCAAGCACCAGATTTGGAAGCAGGCCATTGGCTTCCTCAAATATTCTTAATTCGCCCTGGTGTCCCTAAGCAGTCTTCATAGGTTCCTGTAGTCTGCCTAATCGATTCGGGCACACTACACCCAGGTGGATGCCTACCCTGTTGATTCCAGTCCGCTATTTTCCAAAAAAGCCGTTAATCCACCCATTTTATGGAGCGTTTGGCCAAATGACCATTGAAAAGATTGTTGAGCAAGCCCTACAAGACGGCTACCTCACCCCTGCTATGGAAGCCGAAGTAGGTCGCATTTGCGACACGGCCGCTGAGCTTTCCATTGAAGAATACATGGCCCTCGATCGCCTGATGGGTGCCCTGTTAACTGGCGAAGTGGTAGCGGTGCCCCGGAAACAGTTTATTAACGTGATGGAAGAACTGGTGCTGACCGAGGCGATTTCACGGGTGGCCGAAATTGAGGCCACCTCCGACAAAACCCTCGATCTGGGCGATATTGCCGCCTATGCCCTCAACCGGCTGCCGCCTCTCTACGCCACCACCGAAGAAGGCGCCAACTTCCAGCGGGAAAATGCCCGTGGCGATCTGTCCGCTCTAATTGCTGAGCAGGTGCAGCAGGCTATTTCGCGCAACCTCGATCAGCCCGACTTCTACCCCGAGCGCCAAACCATCCAGAAAAAGGGTGGCGACAACGTGCTCAACCAGGTCAGCTCACTGCTGCAAGACCACGCTCACAAGTTTGAGCCGGCCGGGAAGGTATAGCCATAGTCACATTGGTTAGGACATCCAGAAACCCTATGAACGTTCAAACGTTTGAACGTTCATAGGAAACCTGTCTTAACCAGACTGGCCACAGCTATATAGCAGCGCTGCCAAGGGTAGATTACTCCTTTTCTGTCACCAGTCCCCAGGGCCTAAGATCCGCCGCATTGACGCGATCTAGGCCCTGTTTTTTGGGTTAAAGCACCCCACAATGGTTAGAGCAAAAGCCCTAGAACGGATACACCCGTGGGGCAATCAGCACCGTGAGCAGCCAAAAGGCCAGATTGAAGGGAATGCCGATGCGCATGAAGTCGGTGAACTTGTAGCCCCCCGGACCGTACACCATGAGGTTGGTTTGGTAGCCAATGGGGGTGCTAAAGCTGGCGGAAGCCGCAATCATAATAGCCACCACGAAGGGAATAAAGCTCACCTCCAGGGTTTGAGCCAGCGATAGCGCAATGGGAAACACCACCGCCGCCGCTGCGTTATTGGTAATTACCTCGGTCAGAATGGTCGTAACACCGTAGACAATGGTCAGGGCAATCCAGGGGTTATCGCCAGCAAAGCCCAGCATCCCCCCCGCCAGTGCGGCGGCAGCCCCGGTGACCTCCAGCGCCTTGCCCAGCCCTAGGGCCGCAGCCACCACCAGCAGTACCGACCAGTCGATGGCGCGAAAGCCCTGCTGAAATGAGCAGCAGCCTGTGATGACTACCAGCAGCGCGGCCAGGATGGCGGCGTTGAGCATGTCCATCCAACCCGAGGTGGCCAGGGCAACCATCAGCACCAAAATGGCCAGGGCAACCGGGGCGCGATCGTGGCGCAGGGGGTCGGAGTTGGGAATCTCACTGACCAGATAAAAATCCCGCGAGGCGCGGCGCTCCTCTAGAAAGGCCGGATTGGCCTCCAGCAGCAGAGTATCGCCGGTTTGCAGGCGAATGTCGCCAATTTTGCCGGGCAGTCGCTCGCCGTTGCGCCCGACTGCCAGCACTACGGCTCCGTAGCGGCTGCGGAACTTGCCCTGGCGAATGGTGATGCCCACCAGCGGGCAGGTGTTGGAAACCACGGCTTCGACCAGAGTGCGCTCGGTGCGCGGGGTATCGAGCTTAAAGACCTGGTCGGTGGCTGGCTGTAGGCCCCGGATGTGGCTGAGGTCAACGATGGAATTGACCATGCCCACAAAGACAAGCTGATCTTGCGCTTGCAGGGTTTCCTGGGGGCCAATGGCGGTTAGCAGCCGCCCCTGCCGCTGAATTTCGGTCAGGTAAAGCCCTGGCAGATGGCGCAGGCCCGCCTGTTCAACAGTTTTTCCCGCCAGGGGGCTGTGGTCTTCAACGACCATTTCTACGGTATATTCGCGCGGATCGTCGGTGTCGGTGATGGCGGGCTTGCGCTGGGGCAGAAGCCAGCGCTGGGCCAAGGTCAGCATCAGCGTCCCCGCGATCGCGCAGGGCACCCCTACGGGCACCAGGTCAAATAGCTTAAGACCGGGGTAGTCGGTTTCAGACACCAGCAGCCCGTTGACCACCAGGTTGGTGCTGGTGCCAATCAGTGTGCACATGCCCCCCATAATGGCGGCATAGCTGAGCGGAATCATGAGCTTGGAGGGGCTGATGCGCAGTTTTCGGCACCAGTCGCTCACCACCGGAATAAACATCGCCACAATCGGCGTGTTATTGAGAAAAGCACTCATGCCCAAAACCGGTACGATGAGCCGCAGCAGCGCCATGGTTTGCCCCTTGGGCAGCCCCAGCAGCGATCGCGAAATCATGTCCAGCCCGCCAGTTTGCTGTAGCCCTGCCACCACCACGTATAAAACGCCCACCGTCACCATGCCAGGATTGCTGAACCCGGCTAAAGCCGTGGCGGTATCAAGCACCCCGGACAGCAGTAGAGTAGCCAGGGCCGCCAAAAAGATGGCCTCCGCCGGCAGGGGCGTCAGGGCGTTGAGCAAAAAAGCAGCCAGCGTTACCCCGATGGTCAACCAACCGGCCCCGGTGAGCTGGCCTGGCAGGGACACCACCCCTAGGGCGAGGGCCACTCCCCCCAGCAGCACCACCCCAACGATGAGGGACACAGTGAGCAGAAGCACAGTCAGATCGCCCTTGCGGGCCTGGTTTTGCGCTGCCTGCGGTTCAAACCGTTGCCTGTCCTGGAGCGGATCGTAGTCCATAAAAGGCTGATCGAGGGCGCTGCCCTGGATGTATAGGAATCAAACTAAACCTATGGGATCGGTCCATGGCGCCAAAAGAGGCTAGCAGAGAGCCGTAGCAGATTTGCCAGCCCCTGAGGAACGCAGCCCGGTAGCTCACCTGACGTACGATCCCGTTAATTACGCCCCATCAATATAGATGAGCTGCGTTTGAACTGAATTCAAAAGGTAATTGTTTTGAAATAAACTTCACAACAGATTAGGTTTTTGCCCTCTATTTTATAGCGATAGTCACGTTGGTTAGGGCATCCAGAAACCCTATGAACGTTCAAACGTTTGAACGTTCATAGGAAACATGTCTTAACCAGACTGGCTACAGCTATATCAATGGAGACAGGGCAAAGAGCCCTAGCTAACGGGCCAAATCCGACCATTAACCCCAAAATTCACCTGAAACTCGCCCGTCTTTGGCGGCGGATGCTGCCCTAGGTCTCGGTCTGGTCAGCAAAGGTAGGGCGCTGGTGGCTCCAAGGACGAGCCTGCTCCAGCTGGGTGGCCAATGCCAGCAGCGTGGCTTCATCGGCGGGACGACCCACCAGCTGGACCCCCACCGGCACACCGCTGGGGGCAAACCCGGTAGGAATAGCCAGGGCAGGCTGGCCGCTGGCGTTGAAAGGCGGGCAGGGAGCCACCCAGTTGATAACGTTGTCAAGAATTTTGGGCGATCGCAGCCCTTTCCACGCCCCCACTTTGATGGCCTGGTGCATGTACACGGGCAAAATCAGCACGTCGTAGGGGTGGCAAAACTGCACAATTCGGCGGGCCACCTGCTGTAGCTTGGCTACCGCCTGTAGGTAAGCGCCACTGTTGATCCGCCAGGCCCGCCAGTAGAGCCAGCGGTTCATTTTTTCCATCACAATCCAGGGCACCCCTACCTCTGTCAGCACGCTCTCCCACACCACCACGAAGGGTTCAATCAAGTCTTCCAGGTTGGGGAAGGTAACTTCTTCGGCGGTGTGGCCCAGGTCTTCAACTTGCCGCACGGTGTCATAGATAGCCTGACGGCAAACTGGATCAACCTCACCGATCGGATCCAGGCGAGTAGCATAGCCAATCCGCAGGGGTCTAGGCGGAGTATTTAGCCCAGCCAGGAAGGATGGGTCTGGATCGGGCAGCCAGTAGGGATCGCCCAGTTCGTAACCGCTGAGGACATCCAAAAGTGCGGCGGTATCGGCCACGGTGCGCCCCAGGGGGCCGTTGACGGCCAGCCCGTTGAGCCGCTCCCCCCCTGGCGAAAAGCTAATCCGTCCGCGAGCTGCTTTCATGGCTACCAGGCCGCAGCAAAAGGCAGGTCCCCGCAGCGACCCGCCCCCGTCAGACCCCTGGGAAATGGCGCATAGCCCCGCGGCCAGGGCCGCCGCCGCGCCGCCGCTCGACCCGCCCGGCGTGTAGTCTAAATTCCACGGGTTGCGGGCGGGAGGAAAGCCCGGTGGCTCGGTGTAGGGCAGCGATCCTAGCTGAGAGGTGGCCGTTTTGCCGAGAATAATCATCCCCGCCTGGCGCAGCTTGCCCACGATGTAGTCGTCCTGGTCGGCAATGCGGTCGCAGGCCATCTTGATCCCGTAGGCGCAGGGCACACCCTCTACCGGATTCAGGTCTTTGACCGACACCGTGACCCCAAACAGGGGGGGCAAGTGCTCAGGATTGCTGGCCAGGTGTTCGGTTTTAGCTTTAGCATCGGCCAGGGCTGGCTCAGCCATGACCTTGACGTAGGCGCCCAGGGCCGGGTTAAGCCGCCCAATCCGCTCTAGATAGATCTCCGTGAGCTCCAGGGGCGAGATTTCCCTAGCGCGGATCAGCCGGGCCTGTTCGAGGGCGGGCAAGAAGGCGAGATCGACTGAGTTCATGGCGCGCTGGGCAGAGGGCAAGATGCCTTCAGAATATCAAGCCGTAGTTAAGCTGGGGACAAAACCCCTCAGTATTGGGGCTACACCAGCCATCCGTTGCCCTTCTCTAAAGAGACTGGAGGAGTCTGGCGACAGAGGCGGGCTGGAGATAGCCTCAGCCCTAATCGTCCATAGCTGCGGCAGCTGAGCCCGGGCCGTAGAAGGTGATCGGGCTACAGGGTCAAGGACTGGGGATTATTTTCGATCATGTTGGCCAGGTCTTTCAAGAAGGCGGCGGCATCGGCCCCGTAAATCACGCGGTGATCGCAGGTAATGTTGACCTGCATCTGCCGCTTGATGCCCATCAGACCGTCAGCCGTTGCCGCTACGGTGGGACGGGAGGCCCCGATCGCCAGGATGGATCCCTGTCCCGGCGGTAGGATAGCGTCAAAGCGATCGACCCCAAACATGCCCAGGTTCGACAGGGTAAAGGTGCCCGAGCTATACTCATCAGGCTGAAGCTGCTTGGAGCGCGATCGCTCCACCAGGTCGCGCCAGGTACGGGAGAGGGAGTAAATATCGTACTGATCGGCATTTTTGAGGACCGGGGTAATCAGTCCCCCCCCCTCCATGGCTACAGCGACCGCAACATTGATACCGGATCTGTACTGAATGCCTTGGTCGGTGTAGGCCGCGTTGAGTAGGGGATTCTTTTGCAGCGTCACGGCCACAGCCTTGGCCAGCAGCCCGGTCATGGTCACCCCCTTAGATTTAATCTGCTTGTAGAGGGCGTCAAGGTTGTCGGTGGTAATGGTGTAGCCCACGTGGAACGTCGGCACCGCCAGGCTAGCGACCATGTTGCGCACCACGGCCTGCTGGAGGGTGTTGAAAGGCACCACTTGGCCCAGGGGGGCGGAGCTGGGAGCCGGGGCAGAAGCAGCAGAAATAGAGGGGGCTACAGCGGCTAGGGGAGTGGCTACCGGACCTGCGGGAGTGGGGGTTTTGCCCGCCGCCAGTTCGACATCCTGGGCCACAATACGGCCGTGGGGGCCGCTGCCCTGGAGGCCGGCCAGATCTACTTTGAGATCCTTGGCCAATTTGCGGGCGCGGGGGGAGATCACCACTCGACCGCTGCTAGCCGCAGCGGCGCCGTTTTGGGTGGCGGGGGTGGGCGCTTCAACCACAGCCACGGGGGCCGGAGTGGCAGTAGCCGGTTCCGCCGATGGAGAAGCGGAACCGGCTTTGGCCGCCGCCTGCTGCTTGGCCGCTTCTACTTCAGCCTCCGTTTCGGCGAGGAGAGCGATCGCCTCTCCCACCGGGGCCGTACCGCCTGCTTCTACGACAATGGCCGCCAAAATGCCCTCGTGGAAGGATTCCACATCCATATCGGCCTTATCAGACTCGACAATCACCACGGTTTCACCCTTTTCCACCCTGTCACCGGGGGCTTTGACCCAAGACACAATCTTGCCTTCGGTCATGGTCGAGCTCAGGGCGGGCATGAAAACTTCGCGAATCATGGAGGTGGCTTCCGAAACAGGGCAAAAACAACAGAGCAGCAGAGATGCCAAGGGTTTATTCTATCCCCAAGGCTGAACCCTCAGAACGTGGAACCTTAAAACCTGCGAACGTCCTGGGCTTAGAGTTCGCCGCGAATTTCTTGAATCACGCCGTCTTTAATTAAAATTTCGACCTGGAGCTTGCGCACCAGATTGTCGCCCACCGACACGTTGAAGAAGCTCTCGACTTTGCCCTGCTCAACTTCGGCATCGATCGCCAGGGTCTGCACTTCCTGAAGCTGTTGAAGACTTTGGTTTTTTTGCTGGAGCAGCTTGCTTTTGTCTTGGTTGAGCTGGTTTTGAATATTGCCCATCTGCTGCTGAATGGCGGGGCTGGCGGGCTGGGTTTCGGCCTGCTTTTGCAGTTCGGCTACCATGCGCTGGCCCTGCATTTCGAGCTGTTGCAGGCGACCGTCGACTTGATTGATCTGGGCTTGCAGCTGTTTCTGGGCCTCTTCTTTCCAAAGGGGAGTCACAATGGCCTTAATGTTGACTACCCGCTTGAGCAGCAACGACTGATTCTCATCCATAATCTTCGACTTAGTAAAGAAATTACCAATACCGACTACGGCCCCTGGGGCCTGTGGCCGGACTCTTCTTCAGCGCGCCGCCGCAGGTTAGTGAAGTCTTTACACGCCCCGCAGCTACACAAACATCGCGTCAATCATATCGCGATACCGAGCCGTAACCACGGGGCGGCGCACTTTTAGGGTTTGGGTCAGCAGGCCGTTTTCAATGGCAAACGGCTCCAGGATGAGACGAAAGGGGCCAACCCGATCGTCGGGGCGATAGCCGGGACGATCTTTGACCTCGCGGCTGAGTTCATCGCGAAACAGCTTTTGCACCCGCTCGTCGTCGAGGGTAATGGCGGTGCAGTCGGCGGGGGCGGGGGTGTCATCCCCAGGGGCGGCCACAAAGAGTGCCTGAGCGGCGGCCCAGGCCTGTAGCGCCTCCAGGTTGGGAACGATCAGCGCGCCCAGCGATCGCTGATCCTGGCCCACCAGCATGATCTGATCGATGTACTTGCTGCGAATGCAGGCGTCTTCGATCGGCTGCGGCTCAATGTTTTCGCCGTTGGTCAGCACGATGGTGTCCTTGGCCCGCCCGGTGAGCACCAGGTTGCCGTCGCGGCTCATCCAGCCTAGATCGCCCGTGTCAAACCAGCCCTCGGGGTCAATGGCTTTGCGGGTGGCCTCGGGGTTGCGGTAGTACCCCTCCATAATTTGCGGCCCCCTCGCCAGCACCAGGCCTTGGCCTCCCTGGGGGAGTTCTTGGCGCGTTTCGAGATCTACAATCTTAATTTCCGTAAACGGAATTGGCTGCCCGGCGGCTCCCCGCAGGTTGCGCCACGGGCGGCGGGCCGAGAGCACCGGCGCCGTTTCGGTCAGACCGTAGCCCACCAGCAGGGGCACGCCGATGATCTCAAAAAAAATATCGATGTGGCGGGCCAGGGAGCCACCGCCGCTAATCAGCTGCTTTACCCGACCGCCAGTGGCCTCCCGCACCTTGCCGTAGACCAGCGCTTTGCCCAGCTGGTGCAGGGGCCACAGCACCAGCGCTACCAGACCAGACCCCAATCGTCTCAGGGTGGTCAGGTGGGGCTCGTCAAGTTTCATGTCCTGGTAGCGCCAGAGGTTTTCGACATAGCGCTGACTGAGGCCAAAGCAGGTGAAGATGAGCTTTTGCTTGCCGGGGCTTTGCTCGCGGAACTGCTTCTGCGCTCCTTCGTAGATCGACTCCCACAGGCGGGGCACCCCCACCATGTACTGGGGTTTGACCGTTTTGAGATCGGTTTTGAGGTGGCGAATGTTGGTATAGGTCTGGGTGCAGCCGCGGGACAGCAAAAAATACTCGGCGGTGCGCTCAAAGCTGTGCCACGACGGCAAAATGCCGATCACCTGGTCACCGGGTTCGGGCTGCACCACCGACTCCAGGGTGTTGATCTGGTGCAGCAGGTTGCGGTGGCTGAGCATTACCCCCTTGGGCTGCCCGGTGGTGCCGGAGGTGTAGATCAGCGTGGCCAGGTCTTCGGGCTGGATGGCGACTGGGGTGTAGGGGCGATCTTGCCCCAGGGCCATGAGCTGGCCAAAGTTGAGAATTTTGAGGCGATCGTCAGCCGGTGGTTCTTCGTCCGACAGCAAAATGACCAGGCTGATCGGTAGGGCATCGAGCCGGTCCCGCAGCAGCTTCAGCAGCGCCGCGGTCTCCACGATAAGCACGGTGCTCTCGCTGTGCCCCGCGATGTAGAGCAGCTCTTCTTTTTCGGCGGTGGCGCTGCGCACGGCGTTCATGCCCCCGGCGGTCATAATGCCCTGGTCGGCAATAAACCAGCGGTGGCTGTTGTCGGCAAACAGCGCCACGTGGGTGCGATTTTCAACGCCCAGAGCCTGTAAACCTCTGGCAAAGGTGCGGATGGCCGCCGCCAGCTGCCGATAGGTAAGGGTAGTGGCAGGCTTGTAGTGAGGGTCGTGGAGAGCCAAGGTATCGCCGTATTGCTCGGCCACCATCGGCCAAATTTCGTGGAGAGCCTGGAGCTGTTTGTAGGGATTGTTGGCCTCTAGGCAGGCGCGATCGCGCTGACGCACCTCTTGCAACGCAGTTGTCGATACAGGCATACCGGCCACCCAAAAAATTTAATTTAAAAAAGCTTGCGGTCATCCTACCGCAGCCTGGCCTCAACCTAGCCCTAAAGCCGATCGGGCTTAACAGACATCCTTCCAGAAATTGAACTGGCTGGAGGATGCCCGCAGGGGCGATCGCAAACCTTCAGAATGTATTCAGTTCAACGTGAGCAGCTTTTATTTTTGGCAAAGCAAAATATTAGAAGGTCAGGGAATTCATGCCCACCTGCTCAACCGTCCCCCGTTCTGTCTTCGGGCCTAGTCAGGCCCAACGCCCCATGTTATGCACCTCTTGCCACCACAAGCCCCACTGTTTGGCCGCTCAGCTGGCCCAGGGAGACGCGGCGCTAGATCAGCTGCTGCGCCAGCTCAAGCGCTGTAGTCTGCGCCCCCGCCGCACCCTTGGGCAGCAGATCAGGGCCTTCTGGCATGCCTTTTGGGTCACTCTGCCGTGGGTACCAAAGCGCTAGGCTAGTCAGACGCCTTGAAAACGGTCTCATCCGCCTGACGCCAGGCGGGATCGACCAGACAAATAAACACCAGCGGCTGGTCCCCTGTGTTGCGAATGTACTGGCGCGCCTGGGGCGGGATGTAAACTGCATCGCCTGGCTCAACCGGGCTAATTTCGTCATTGATGTGCATTTCCCCCTGTCCGGACAAAATGTAGTACACCTCGGAGGTAGTAAGCGCGTGGGGGACCGACACCTGGCCTACTGGCACCACTGCGTGCGCCAGACTGTAGCGCAGGGAAACGGCCTGCCGGTCGGGATGCAGCAGCTCGCGCAGCTGGGTGCCGTCACCAGCAATAAACTCAGGGCAGTCAAGCAATTTACGGATTAGCATAGTGAGTTGGCACGACAGAGCGTCATCAGAACGTCCCAGACCCTGCGGGCCGAGCTAGGCGGAGGGAGGTTCTGCGGTCGGGTCGAGGGAGCTGGCGTTTTTTTTCGCCATCATAGCCTCAATGGCAGCGGGCGACAGCGGCCGAGAAAACAGAAAGCCCTGGCCCAGTTCGCACCGCAGGGCCTTGAGCTGGGCGTGGTGGCGGGAGGTTTCAACCCCTTCGGCGACCACATCTAGGCCCAGATTCCAGGCTAGGCGGACCACCGACTGCAAAATCTCTAGCTTTTCAAAGTCTTGATCGGCATTTTCGATAAATGAACGGTCAATCTTCAAGCAATCAAAGGGAAAGCGATGCAGGTAGCTCAGGGAGGAGTAGCCTGTGCCAAAGTCGTCCACCAGCAGCTTAATGCCCAGCGCTTTAATCTGCGCCAGGGTGGCGATAATGCTGTCGGAATGGTCAATGAGTACGCCTTCGGTGATTTCAATTTTGAGCCGATTGGCGGTAAACCCTGTTTCGGCCAAAATTTCCTGAATTCTCTCCACCAGGTTCGGCTGGGAGAACTGCTTACTCGACATATTGACGCTGACCGTAAAGTTGGCCATGGCCGGAAATTCTGTGGTCCACAGGTGCATCTGGCGGCAGGCTTCGGCCAGCACCCACCAGCCCAGGGGAATAATAAGCCCGGTCGCCTCGGCAATGTGGATAAATTCTCCCGGCATGAGTAGCCCTCGGGTGGGGTGCTGCCACCGCACCAACGCCTCAAAGCCGCAAATCTCTTCGTTGTTGAGGGTGACAATGGGCTGGTAATGCAGCCGCAGTTCGTTGCAGATCAGGGCCTGGCGCAGGTCTATCTCGGTTTGCAAGCGGAGGTCTTGCTGCACCTGAAGCGAGCTATCGAAGACGTGCCAAGCTTGGTCAGGGTTACTTTTGATCTGACACAGGGCGATGTCGGCATCGCGCAGCCAGTCGCCAGCGCTTTCGTAGGCGGCGGGGCCGAGGGCAATGCCGATACTGGCATCTAGGTACACCTCCTGGTGGTTGAGAAAGAACGGTTGGGCGATCGCGGCGTGAATCTGCTCGGCCAGATCAACGGCGGCGCTGCTGCTGGCAACGTCCTCCAGCAGGATCGCAAACTCGTCCCCGCCGAGGCGAGCCAGGGTGGTGTTGGGGCACAGCTGCGATCGCAGCCGGGTGCCGACTTCAACCAGCAAATTGTCGCCCGCCTGGTGGCCCAGGTTGTCGTTAATGGCCTTAAACCGATCGAGATCGATCAGGAGCAGCGCCATGGAGACCTGGGGGTGGTCCTGGGCGCGGGCCAGGGCATAGCTAAGGCGATCCATGAGCAGATAGCGGTTGGGCAACCCGGTGAGGAGATCGTGAAACGCCTGCTTGAGCAGGCTGTCCTCATGCTGTTTGGCCCCAGAAATGTCTCGCAGGGTGAGCAGCGCGGCGGCTCCCCCCACCGTCGACAGCGGCTCTCCCGTCACCGTCACCCAGCGGGTGCAGGGCGGCGAACTGATCACCAGCACAAGTTCTTCGGCTTGCACATGCTGGCCCCCCAGCACGCGGCCCAGGGGAAGATCAGCGGCGGCAAGGGGGCGGTGCTGGCAATCCAGCACCTGGTACGCCGACGACTTGCCCTGGCCCCCTAGGCCCGCTATTCCCCCCGGTAGCAGCGCTTCAGCGGCGGTGTTCGTAAACAGGAGCGCCCCTGCCGCATCCACTACAATCACCGCGTCCGGTAGGTGGTTCAGGGCGGCGAGGTATAGCTCGGCATCTATCTTGGCATCGGGGCAGGGGGGCTGTGACATAGAGCCTAGGGGAAAAATGGTACGGCCCGGCATAGACTTGGGCGATCGCGGTTCGCAGTCGATAGGTTTAGCTTGCCCAAAATGCCAGCTGAGTGGCACCTTAGCTGACGGCTGGGAAACGGGCTCCGGGGGGGCAGTAGCCACTGGGGCACGGCTTTAAATCTCGACTTTAGCAACTTAAGATAAAGTGCTGTAAAGGACATGTGAGCCGTCAGGAAGTTACCCGGTGGCGGTGGTTCAGGGCCGCCCCTCAGGGCCTACACTAAAGCTGGTAGATCAGGGTTGCGAGTTGAGTCATACAGACGGATTTAGAAGCCAGGGGCAAAGCCCTGTTGGAATACTGGTTTGAGCATAGTTTAGGACGTATGGGGCCGCAAACAGGTCGTCTCCACAGCGCTGCGACGAGTTGATTGAGTCCGTGGTTCAACACCAGGCTGACGAAGGCATTTTGGGCAGCATGGAGCAAACACTACTAGGGGGTCGGTACCAGGTTGTCCGGCGGCTGGGGTCGGGAGGGTTCAGCCGCACTTTTCTAGTGACCGATTTACACCTGCCCAACCATCCCCGCTGCGTGATCAAGCAGCTCAAGGTGCAGGACAAGGACACCGGCACCCTGGATATGGCCCGCCGCCTCTTCGATACCGAGGCGCGAGTGCTGTATCAGCTGGGCAACCATCCCCAAATTCCTGCCCTCATGGCCCACTTTGAGGAAGATCAGGAGTTTTATCTGGCCCAGGAATATATAGAGGGCAGCCGCCTCAACCGCCAGATTGAGGAGGGCAAACCCTGGTCCGAGACTCGGGTGGTGCTGCTGCTGCAAGAGGTGCTGGAGATACTGTCCTTTGTGCACCGCCAGCAGGTGATTCACCGCGACATCAAGCCCTCGAACCTGATTCGCCGCCACCGCGACGGCAAGCTGGTGCTGATTGATTTTGGGGCGGTCAAGCAGGTGACGTCCTCTCCCCTGCTCGATGCCGAAACCGGAGCCACCAACATTACCGTGGCCATTGGTACCCATGGCTATATGCCCAACGAGCAATATGCCGGCAAGCCTCGCTTTAGCAGCGATGTTTACGCGGTCGGCATCCTCGGCATTCGGGCGCTGACGGGCCTGCACCCCCAGAAGATCGAAGAAGACCCGGTGACCAGCGAACTAGACTGGCGGCAGTATGCTCCGATGGTGTCGTCGTCGCTGGTGGCCGTGCTCGACAAAATGGTGCGCTACGACTTCCGCGATCGCTATCCCACCGCCCAGGAAGCCCTAGAGGCCCTGCAAAACTTGCCCAACCCCCTGCACGGGCTGGTCGGCACCCAAATCTATCAGACCTGGATGAAGGGAGCCAACGGTCGAGGACCAACCTTTCCCGACGAGGACAGCAACACCGCCGTTGGCCCCACCGAAACCTCAGAGCCTACCGCCTTTGCCGACGACCAGGATTCAACCTCCCTGTTTCCCGTGGGGCTGGCCTACGGCAACGGCAACGGCAGCGCTGCCGGAACCCTACCCCTGATTGCCGATGCTCACGTGCCAGGGTTCCGGCGCTATCCCCGCCGCCAATCGCTGGTTATCGGTGGGTGCCTCGGGGCGCTGACAATTGGTCTGGTACTCTGGCGCAGCGGTCTAACGATCGCCTTCGAACTCAACGGTGCGGGGCATATGATTCCCTTTCAGATGGCGACGGTGCCGTCGCTGACCACCGATTTGGGCCGGCTGCTGCCCCCCGAGGAAAAGGCGGCCTTCTTGACTCGCCAGGGCGATCGCCTGCTGGCCAAAGGGCGCTATCCCGACGCCCTGTCCACCTACAACGACGCCGTAGCCAGCCAGTCAGAGTACGCGGCGGCCTATCTGGGCCGCTGTAAGGCGCTGATTGCGCTCAAGCGCCCCCTCGAAGCCATTGCCGCCTGCGACGATGCGCTGGCCTACAGCACCTATTACCCCGAGGCAGTGCGCAGCAAGGGCAATGCCGAAGAACAGCAGGGCAAACTGCTGGCCGCCCTGACCCTGTACGAAGACACCAATCGCCTTATGCCCGCCATGTTTGAGGCCTGGCTAGACCGGGGGCGGGTGCTGCAAAAACTGGGGCGCTCGGCCGAGGCCATTGCCGCCATCGATCAGGCGATCGCGCGCAACCGCGACTCAGCTGAGGCCTGGACCGTTCGCGGCGAGGCCACCTGGTCCCTGGAGCGCTACGACCAGGCCATCATCGCCCTCGAAAAGGCCCTACAGCTCAACCCCGACTACGCCCCCGCCAAGGAACTGCGGCAGAAGGCCCGCCAAACCCTGGGGCGCTAGGGCAGGGGGTCAGTCGGCCAGTACGTCGATGCGCACCTCGGTTTCCAGGCTGGAGCCGACCCGGCTGCCCTCCTGGGTGCTGCCGTGAATGGGCAGCGTTTGGCTGGGGAAGGGACTGGCGACTAGGGCGATGTGGCGATCGCTGACAGCCAGCCCGTGGGTGGGATCAAACCCGCGCCAGCCGCCGCCCGGAACATACACCTCAGCCCAGGCGTGCAGGTCGCGCTCGACAACGGTGCGATCGCCCTCTTCGTAGCCGCTGACAAAGCGAGCCGCCAGCCCCACCGCCCGGCAGGCTTCCATGAACAGCACCGCAAAGTCGCGGCAGCTGCCCAGCTTTTTGGCCCAGGTAAGTCCTCCGGGCCAGGGGGCGCCTGTGTCTCGGGTGGTGTAGTCACAGGTTTCATAGATGTGAGACGCCAGGGTGGTTAAAAACAACCCGACATTGCCGTCAGCGCCATGGGCCATCCCCTGGGCCAGGTCTATGACCCCCGCCGCAATAGGATCGCGATCGGAGCTGAGGTAGGGGAGCAGCGCCGTCCGCACGGTGGTCGGATAGTCTACCGGCAGGGTTGTGGCCCAGGGTTCGGCCAGGTAGTCAAAGGGGTTAGAGCGGTAGGTTTCGACTTCAGCGGTGGCTACCAGGGTCAGCTGCTCGGTTGGATTAGACTCAAACCAAAGCCCCAGAACGCTGTTGCCCTCTAAATCAGCGATTGCCGACTGCTGTCGGGGGGTAGGGATCACCTCCAGATCAAAGCTCAGCAGCTGTTGAGCGCCGTCGCTGCGGGGGCGCAGGCGGACAACGTGTTGGCGCAGGGTAACCGGCTGCTGATAGCGATACGTCGTGAGATGGCGAATGTGATAGCGCATAGAGCTGAAAAACCTGGCGGGCGGCAGTGTAATCAAGCCTGGGGGGGCTATCCGGCGATCGAATGGGGCGTTTGACCTCTTCCAGAGAGTTTTAATTTATACTCCTGAGTTGAATTAACGGTATCAGACCCTTGGCCTCAGCCCTGTAGCTAAATTGCCCGTCGCTTCCACGGCCTTGCCTTGCCCTCAGTCTGGGGTGGCCAGTTCTTGCCAGTTCTTGATAAATAGCCCCAGCCCAAAAGCTTCCAGAATGTTTCGGCTATTTTTTGTTTTCCAGATAACAGTTTGCCAACTGTGATGATCCGTTAATGACAGAAAAACCTGGCCAGGATCCAGCTCTATCAATTTTAATTTTGTGAAACAAAGCCCTGCTTCTGTTCCATCTGGCGAAATAAATGACTCGTTGATTTCACTGAGACTGCTCTATCCAACGGCGGGGATCACCCGCCCTCACATGATCCCAAGGTTAAGCATTTATAAAATAAGGTTGCACCTCCCATAAATCAGCGTAATAATAAAAGCCACGGGGAAAGCAGTTATTTAATCTGCAACTTTAATCAATAGCTCTCGCAGTGAAGTAAACCATTGCGAGATTCTTTTTGGCTAAAACGTTTCCATAGACCCACAGATAATATCTCTGATTTATTCCATCAAAAAGCTGCCGGAGTCATAAAAATGATTGGTCATTCGCAACAAGTTCACTGTCCAAACTGCGGTCATCTGGCCGAGAGGCATCACATCGAGCCTGACCAGCTGGTGCGCACCCAGTGTGCCGCCTGTGACTATCTGATGATTACCTGCGCTCGTACGGGCAAAGTAATTGAAGCCTACGCCCCAGGGCTGTTTGCCACATCGGCCTGCTAGGGGCCGCAGCGGCGGTACTTGCAGCTTTTATGCTCAAACATTGCCCTCTCTTGCGTTCCTAAAGCCTGCGTCCTCAAGGTCTCCTCCCTCAGGCCGGGCTTGCTCAATCTAAACCTCCCCGGCAGGCCTACAAGGCAATGTCGGGGAGGTTTGTCTATGGGGTTGGCCCTAGCTGAGTTGATATAGTCAAGCCAGCGCTACGGTGCAGGATGGTTCGCCAAGGACAGGCTTAGCTATGGATCTTATGCTTCGAGAATGTCGGCTCCCTGGGGGGGAACTGGTCGATATTGGCCTAGGAGAGGGTGTAATTGAGGCCATAGAACCCCGCCTGGCCGCTACCGCCGCCCGGGAAATTAACGTGGCGGGCAAACTGGTCAGCCCGCCTTTCGTGGAATCCCACATCCACCTCGACTCGGCGCTCACGGCTGGGCAACCCCGCTGGAACAAGAGCGGCACTCTGTTTGAGGGCATTGAGATCTGGCGCGATCGCAAGCAGTCACTCAGCCTAGAGGATGTCAAGGCGCGGGCGATCGCCACCCTCAAACTCCAGGCCCAGCAGGGGGTGCTGTTTGTGCGCAGCCACGCCGATGTCAGCGAGGCTAACCTGAGCGCTCTCAAAGCGCTGCTAGAGGTGCGCGACACCGTCAAAGACTGGATCACTGTGCAGGTGGTGGCCTTTCCCCAGGACGGACTCTACGGCAGCCCCGGCAATCTGGATCTCATGGAAGCAGCCCTGAAACTGGGGGCCGACGCGGTAGGTGGCATTCCCCACTACGAAATGACCCGCGAAGACGGGGTGCAGTCGGTACACCGTATTTTTGAGCTGGCCCAGCACTACGATCGCCTGATCGACATCCACTGCGACGAAATCGACGATGACCAGTCGCGGTTTTTGGAGGTGGTAGCCGCCTGTGCGGTGCGATCGGGCCTGGGATCGCGGGTGACCGCTAGCCATACCACCGCGTTTGCCTCCTACAACAATGCCTACGCCTTTAAGCTGATGGGGCTGCTGTCCCGAGCCGACATTAACTTCATCGCCAACCCGTTGATCAACATCACCCTCCAGGGGCGCACCGACACCTATCCCAAGCGGCGCGGCGTCACCCGCGTCAAAGAACTCTGGCAGCAGGGGCTGAACGTGAGTCTGGGCCACGACTGCGTGCAGGACCCCTGGTACAGCCTGGGCTCTGGCAACATGCTGGATGTCGCGTCTATGGCGGTGCATGTCTGCCAGATGACCGGACAGGACGAAATCGTCGCCTGCTACGACATGATTACCACCAACGGGGCAAAAACCCTGGCTGTTCAAGACGCCTATGGCCTGGAAGTAGGCAAGCCCGCTAATTTAATCGTGCTCGATGCCGACAGTCCCTACGAAGCGATTCGCCGCACTGCCACGGTGACCCACGTGTTCTCGCGCGGAAAATTGCTGGTGCAGACCCAGCCCGCTGAGGTGACCTGGCAGAATGCGCACGAGGGGTAAGAAGAACAAAACAGCTTTGGCCCTAGCTTTGTCAAACTTTAGTTTGTAGGCTGGGTGGAGCGCTAGCAGAACCCAACAAAAGCTTGCTGCTATTGGGTTTCACTTCGTTCCACCCAACCTACGCGAACCCTAATTTTTAGGTTTGACGCTGCGCTAGGTGGGGAGTCAGTCTTGAAACCCTCTCGGATCGCCGTAGGCCAGTGGTCGCGCCGAGACGACTTTGGGGTTCTTCGAAGGCAGATTTTTGCAGAATTCTAAATTTTTCGACGTGAATAATAGCCTTGGCTATTAGGATGCTGGTGATACGTGATGGGAAGAAATCCATGAGATGGCAAGGCTTAACCGTTGGATTGTCAGCGCTGGGGTTGTCTGCTCTGGTAGGATGCATGGCCCCAGGGCCCAGCCCAAATTCCAGCCCAGGGCCTAGCCCAACTCCGGGCGGCAGTTCAGGGGGCAGCTCCACCAGTGGCTCCATGCCAGATACCCTGCTGGAAGCTCACAATCTTTACCGTTTTGAAGTTGGCGTACCACCGCTGGAGTGGTCGGAAAGCCTGGCCGCCTCTTCCCAAACCTGGGCCGACCACCTGGCATCTACAGATACCTTTGCCCACAGCAATGCCGATGGCTATGGAGAGAACCTGTGGAAGGGCACCGCTGGGGCTTACTCCCTAACTGAAATGGTGAACTCCTGGGGAGACGAGAAAGAGTACTTCATTCCGAATGCGGCCTTTCCAAACCTCTCCACAACCGGCAGATGGACAGACGTGGGGCATTACACCCAGATTGTTTGGAGAGACACTACAGCGGTGGGCTGCGGCTTAGCCACCGGCAGCGGTCAGGACGTCTTGGTATGCCGCTATTCACCGCCTGGCAACTACCAGGGGCAAAAGCCTTTTTAAGGGCTTGAATCTGAAGCCTGATTGGCTGACAAAAGTTCTGATGTAGGTTGGTGTTGAGCGAAGCGTTCGCGTAGCGTCTCTAGGGGAGAAAACCCAACTCCAGCAACGGTTTTGTTGGGTTACGCTAACGCTAACCCAACCTACGGCAGTATAAGGGTTTCAAGGGTTTTGTCAGTCAACCAGATCTGGAGCTTAAACAACGACATCCAGAGCTAGTGAAAATAAGACGCGCCATTGATGTCAAAGGTGGCACCCGTCGCGTGGGGAGCCAGGCCCGCGATTAAAAATGCCACCAGGTTAGCAATGTCCTGGGGGTCTGCCGGGGCACCCATGGGAATGTCGCGGGTGACGTAGTCGGCCCCCTTTTCCGCCATCACCTGCTCAATGCGATCGGTGCGCACGAAACCAGGCGCGATCGCGTAGGCCCGCACCCCATCCTGGGCAAACCCCTTGGCCAGGCTGCGGGTGAGCCCAATTACCCCTCCCTTAGAGGCGGCGTAGGCCATAAACTCTGGCCCATCCCCCCGAAACGCGGCCCGACTGGCTAGGTTGACAATCTCACCGCCGCCCTGAGCCTGGAAGTGGCCAATTGCCTCCCGGCACAGATCGGCCATGGCAATCAGGTTGACCTGGAGCGTGTCTTGCCAGGCCGCTGACCAAAGTTCCCAGGCATCGGTGATGGTGGCGGCAGGCATAGTAGCCGCGTTGTTCACTACGGCATTGATCTCCCCTCGCCAGCCCAGGGCCTGCCGCCACAGCCCAGGGGCCGCTCCCGGCACGGCCAAATTAGCCTGCACTACATGAATGCGATCGCCCCCCAACTCGGCGGCGATCTGCTGGGCTTCGACCTCTCCCTGGCTGTAGTGAAGCGCGATCGCGGCCCCGGCCCCGTGGAGAGTGCGGGCGATCGCAGCGCCAATGCCCCGCGATCCACCCGTCACCAATACCGTGCTGCCCCGTAAGTCGATTAAGGTCATACACCATTGTCGCTAGTGGTTAAGCGCCCAAACTATTGCCATCCGGCTCACCCCCCGAATCGCAGAGGATAGGGCATCCATAGACAATCTACAGCGAGGATTATGTCATCCAAAATGTAAATAGTATTGCAATATTTGTTTACATTGCGTTACAATAAAGGTGCAGAAGAAACGGAGAAAGCTTATGACCACTAGAGGTTACACCACCGAAGATGGCGGTCGTCTCAACAACTTTGCCGTCGAACCCAAGGTTTACGTCGATGACAGCCAGCAGTTCGGCTTTAACACCTATGCCGAAAAGCTCAACGGTCGCTTAGCCATGATCGGCTTCGTTTCTGCTGTACTGTTCGAAGCGGCTACGGGGAATGGCATCGTCACTTGGCTGACTAACCTGTAGGTGACTGCCGCAGGTGCTGTTGCAAGACAGCGACATTGAGCGATTAAATCGCAACCAGTGAAAAAAGTTATTGTTTCCGGACCACGCCTCAAAAAATCTATGTTACGTTAAGTAACAGGATATTGATTTCGCCCCTCTAATCATTTAGGAGATATCCATCATGGAAACCAACGAAAACAAGTTCGGCTTCGTAAACTTCGCAGAAACCTGGAACGGCCGTCTGGCTATGCTGGGCTTTGTAATCGGTGTCGCTACTGAGTTTCTGACCGGACAGGGCATTTTGTCTCAGCTCGGCATCATGTAGTCATCTACCATTAGACAATTGAATAGTGAAAGGGGGGTGAGCAATCGTTCATCCCCCTTTTTAGTTGCTGTGGGGTGATGGGCGTTTATTGAAGTGAGCCAATGAACTCAACCACCGCCAAGCCAAAGTCCTTGCCGAGCAGGCCGAGGTTTATCTGAGTCATCGGATGACTTTGGCATAGAACTAGGGAGTTCGCTTCCCTGCCTGTGGAAACGATTCAATCTGGCGCTTCGATTTGGGGGCAAAATCCCTAGGACGTGCCCTCAATGGTGGCTAAAATCCTGATTCCCCCAGCATTGTCACGCCCGACTCAAAAAACAGGCTAGGGGCTGTAACCGTTGATTTTTGGGCCATCAGCAACTAATCGATGACAGCCCCTAGAATGGTAATAGTTCACAAATGCGTTTGGCAGATACAACCTATGGAAACCCTTGCCCTTACCCCTCCTAATGTGGAGCAGGTCTTAGATGAGCTGCGACCCTACCTGCTTGCCGACGGCGGCAATGTCGAGCTAGTCGAAATTGACGGTCCGGTCGTAAAACTTCGCCTTCAGGGGGCCTGTGGCTCCTGCCCTAGCTCTGCCATGACTCTGCGCATGGGCATCGAGCGCCGCCTGCGTGAGTTTATCCCTGAAATTGCCGAGATCGAGCAAGTTTTTTAGGACGGCTGTTGACCTGTGGCCAAATCTCTCGGTGACGGTGCGCGGCACCTCAGCCGGGGGATTTTCTGTTTTTGCTGATATCCTATTTTATTGGCGAAGGGTTGGCCCGTTTTTGGGGTTAATTTCTCGGTGGGTAGCGTTTAGGGGATTGCTGTGCTCGACTTAAGGCAGATACGGGAAAATCCGGAGCGGGTACAGGCGGCCCTGGGGAAGCGAGGGGTCTATGATCTGACGCCTTTGCTAGAGCTAGACCAGCAGCAGCGCAAGCTTGAGACGGCGCGATCGCAGCTCCAGGCCCGCAGCAACGAGATTGGCAAACAGGTCGGCCAGACCATCAAAGCCGGTGCCGCCCCCAACGGGCCAGAAATCACCGCCCTCAAAGGCGAGGGCAACCAGGTCAAGGCCGAGCTGCAAACCCTGGAACCCCAAGAGCGTGAGATAAAGGCCCAGATCGACGACATTTTGCTGGCTCTGCCGAACCTGCCCAGCGAGTCAACCCCAGTCGGCAAAGATGAAACCGAAAACGTCGAGGTGCGCCGCTGGGGCGATGAGTATCTGCCCCAGCAGCCCGCCAAACCCCACTGGGAAATCGGCGAAACCCTGGGCATTCTGGACTTTAAGCGCGCCGCCGAAAAAATTGCCCAGAGCCGCTTTGTAGTGCTGATGGGGGCCGGGGCAGCGCTGGAGCGGGCGCTAATTTCCTTCATGCTCGATCGCCACACCAAGGCAGGGTATGCCGAAGTTATTCCCCCCTACCTGGTTAACTCGGCGGCGCTTACCGCTTCGGGTCAGCTGCCCAAGTTTGCCGAAGAAAGCTTCCAGTGCCGCAACGACGACCTCTGGCTCACCCCCACCGCCGAGGTGCCCCTGACCAACCTGCACCGCGACGAAATTCTCGGTGCCGACCAGCTGCCCATTCACTACTGCGCCTATACGCCCTGCTTTCGCCGCGAGGCGGGCAGCTACGGCAAAGATACGCGGGGCCTCATTCGTCTGCACCAGTTCAACAAAGTGGAGATGTACAAGTTTGTTCACCCCGACCATTCCTTTGATGAACTGGAGGCCCTAGTCGGTGATGCCGAAGATATTTTGCAGCAGCTGAAGCTGCCCTACCGGGTGC
The DNA here is from genome assembly GCF_000309385.1 of Nodosilinea nodulosa PCC 7104. Classification (GTDB taxonomy): domain Bacteria; phylum Cyanobacteriota; class Cyanobacteriia; order Phormidesmidales; family Phormidesmidaceae; genus Nodosilinea; species Nodosilinea nodulosa. The sequence goes on along the minus strand of NZ_JH976537.1, from coordinate 3,903,933 downwards.
TGGCCCTCTGCACTGGCGATCTGGGCTTCTCCAGCTGCAAAACCTACGATCTAGAAGTGTGGATGCCCTCCTCCGACAGCTATCGAGAGATCTCCAGCTGCTCAAACTGTCTAGATTTTCAGGCTCGCCGCGCCAACATCCGCTTTAAGGAAGCCGGGCAAAAAGGGACCCAGTACGTCCACACCCTCAACGGCTCGGGGCTGGCGATCGGGCGCACTATGGCCGCTATTCTAGAAAACTACCAGGAAGCCAACGGCTCGGTGCGCGTGCCCGAGGTGCTGCAACCCTACCTCAACCGGGAGTACCTGTAGGCACCTGCTACATCGGAAAGCGGTACACAATGGCCCCGGTGTCTGACACATCGAAGGAGGCATTGAGAAATTTAGCTTTTTGGTCTAGAAATTCCTTAGAGTCTTCCAGAGACATCTCAGTCTCGGTGGCAAACTGAATCACAGTCAGGCTCCCTTCGTGGGCATGGAGAATCTTCAAAAAAAGCTGCTCCTGCTGCTGCAGCAATGCCTCAGACGATTGCTGCTGGTTCTGGCGCAGGTCTTTAACCAGCCAGGCGCCCAGGGCCGTGGAGGGTAACCCAAAAAATGCCAGCGCTGCGCCTGCGCCCGCGCGCTGTTCGGCATCGGTGGCAGGGTTAACAATATCTACGATCGCCCACAGCGTAATCGGCAACCCAATCAGCAGGAAGAACCCTGCTAACGCTTGCTTGACCATTCTCATAGGCCGTCCTCAATGGTTTCACCCCGATTGTGGCAGTAAATCGGCGCGTCGTCTCGTTTGTATGGGCAATGGTAAAGCTAGCGTTGCTTGGCAGGGGATGATGAGTTTAACCTGGGTTCGCAAACAACTGCTTCAGCACCGCCAGACGGGAGCAGTCCCAATAGTCGATGTGGGAGATAATCTGGCCGTCTTCCCCCAGCCCTAGCTCGCTGCGACCGGGAATGCTCATGGCCGGATGCCAGGGCACCGGAGCGACCCAGTTTAGGGTCCAGCGGGTGTTGATTTGGGTGGGGCTGGCATACTCTATGGCGTGGAGCTGAAAGTCTATCTCCTGAAACCAGCGATCGATGAAGCCAATCATGCGCCGGTAGCGATCGACGCCGCGAAACTGGTTTAGCGGGTCTTTGAAGTACACGTCATCGGCGTACAGCTGATAGCTCTGGTCTTTGGGGAAGCGCTGGTAGTCGAGGCGGAGTTGTTCGAGGATATCCATAGAAGCGGCGCGCCTGGAGAATGCAGTGGCTACATCAGTCTTCGTTCACTATGTCATTTATAAAAGCTTCGCGCTCTGCTTCGGTCATGGCACCCCAATTAAGGCCACGCTCTTGGGCGACTCTTCTGACTCTCTCAGCTCCGTAGCTAGATAGCGAGTCCCAGGTACTCCACTGCTGGAGTATTAGATATTTGAACAATTCCGCCTGCTGCTGAGGGGGAAGCTGCTTGAGAAGTTCAATAACTTGCTCGTTGCTGATGGTTAGGGTTGCCATTTTGTTCAGCCTCCTTTGCGTAGATCTTGTGGCAGAGTATCTGCCATGCGTGGCGTGAGGTTGCTGTCTTTGAGCTTGTTTAATCTTTACTAAAGCCTTTTTTGTCTAGTTATCAGCGTAAAGTCATTTGACCGCATAATGGATAAAATTTAACAAATCTGTCTATGATGCCAATGTAATGCATCATCACTTTAGAGTCTGCTATGCATTGTGCAGGTAGCTCAAAGCACCATGCTGATAAAACTCATTAGTCATCCCATTTTCCCTTTCATCAGATAGTACACTAGTATATTGTCGTAAATGGTAAAGCGAGGTATGACTGCTGACATCCATGTCATGAAGCTGAATAGCAGATTAGGTTCTTCATCTATAGAACGCTTGATTAATCCAGCAATAGATTGACCCTGTAAATCCTTAAACTGGAAGGCTCCTCTTCCATCTCCAAAGTTTATTATTTCTCCTCGATCTAAGAGAAAAACAGCATCGATCTGTTGCCAAACTTCCAAATCGTGTTTTTTATTAAACTCTGATATTCTCTTAAGCATTGAGTCCAAGTTTATTTGAGATTCAAATGCGAAAAGAAAGTACGGCCTCTTCTCAACAAATCGCTTAATATCTGACAAGTTAGAGTGAATGGTCATCCCCTTAGACAATTGCAAGCTTAGTTTCTTATACCTTAAGCAGTTACTTAGAATCGCTTCAATATCTTTGCTGGCCAAAACACTTTTCACTTCACCACAACATGCGACTCCTTCGATAAAATAAATACTCGGCTGGCTGAGATCGTTAATATACGGATGATATGAGTTAGTCATTATTATATCTAGTTGGCTTGATATTTCTCCACCACTATCTATTACTTCTCCTTGACCAATTCTGTGATCTAATGGAAAGTAAGCTCTCAAAAAATCTCTAATTATCTGTTCAACGTTTGATCCTTTATTACCTTGGTGTTGATGAGTCGATCTAATTTCTTCTAGCTTTAATTGAAATTGCTTTTGTACAATAGAAAAGCGCTGAACTAATCTCTCGTTTGGCATGAATAATCCTCCAAAGTCTATATCTCATATAGCGAATCTCTACACTTCTTGAATTAGAAGATATACAGCTTCAAGTTATCCCGCGCTCCAACGTGGAGACGTCCTTCTAAACGCTCAAACGTTGTCTCAGTCTGGGTACTGGAGCGCCATGAAAAACATTCTCACACTCTGAGGGGAGGATGACTTCCCCGTTCCATTCTCCCAGCTTACATTCCCACATATTCCTGAAGCGACTTCACCTGGAGGGGGTGCTGTTGTAGGGAGCCGATCGCAGCGGTAGTCGCCTTTGCCCCGGCAATGGTGGTGATGATCGGTACCTTGTAGGCCAGGGCCGTGCGGCGAATGGAGCGATCGTCTTCGAGCGCGGTGCTGCCCGCCGGAGTATTGATGATTAGCTGAATTTCGCTGTTTTTGATCGCGTCTTCGATATTGGGGCGGCCTTCGTGGACTTTGAGAATGAGGTCTACGGTTAGGCCTTCATCCATGAGGGCGGCGCGGGTGCCGGAGGTGGCGATCAGCTTGAGGCCCAGGCTGGCTAGGTCTTTGGCAACGGGGATGACGGCGGCCTTGTCGCGATCGTTCATGGAAATGAAGACGGTACCCGTGAGGGGAATTTTTTGGTTGGCCCCCAGGGCAGCTTTGGCGAAGGCTTTGCCAAAGTCGGCGTCGATGCCCATGACTTCCCCAGTGGACCGCATTTCGGGGCCGAGCAGGGCGTCGGTGCCCGCAAATTTGTCGAAGGGCAGCACCGCTTCTTTAACAGAGATATGGTTGGGAATCACCTCTTCGGTGAAGCCCAGCTCCGCCAGGGTTTTGCCCGACATGACGCGCACCGCCAGCTTGGCCAGCGGGTGGCCGATCGCCTTGGAAACAAAGGGCACCGTGCGCGAGGCGCGGGGGTTGGCCTCAATGATGTAGACCTGGTCGCCCTTGACGGCAAACTGAATGTTCATCAGGCCGATCACGTTGAGGCGCTTGGCCAGCTTGATCGTCCAGTCGCGGATGGTGGCCAGGGCAGCGGGGGGTAGAGTCATGGTGGGCAGCGAGCAGGCCGAGTCGCCGGAGTGGATGCCCGCCTGCTCAATGTGCTCCATGATGCCGCCGATGACGACCTGGCCCGTGTGGTCGGCGATCGCATCCACATCCACCTCGATCGCGTTCTCCAGAAACTTGTCGATGAGAATCGGGTGGTCGGGCTCGACCAGCACCGCGTAGGTCATGTAGCGCTCCAGGTCGGCGTCGGAGTAGACGATTTCCATGGCGCGACCGCCCAACACGTAGCTGGGCCGCACCACGACGGGGTAGTCGATCTGCTGGGCCACCTTGAGGGCGTCTTGGTAGCTGCGGGCCATGCCGTTGGGGGGCTGAAGAATGTCCAGCTCGCGCAGAATGGCCTCAAAGCGTTCGCGGTCTTCGGCGGTGTCGATGGAGTCGGGGGAGGTGCCCCAGATTTGGGTTGGGGGATGGATGGGTGGATGGGCGGATGGGTCGGCGGCGGGGAGGGAGGCGAGGTACTGCTGGAGGGGGACGGCGAGCTTGAGGGGGGTTTGGCCGCCGAACTGAATGATGACGCCGACCGGGTTTTCGGCCTCGATGATGTTGAGCACGTCTTCTTTGGTGAGGGGCTCAAAGTAGAGGCGATCACTGGTGTCGTAGTCGGTAGACACCGTTTCGGGGTTGGAGTTGACCATGATGGTCTCAAAGCCGTCGTCGCGCAGGGCAAAGGAGGCGTGGCAGCAGCAGTAGTCGAACTCGATGCCCTGGCCGATGCGGTTGGGGCCGCCGCCGAGGATCATCACCTTGGGGCGATCGCTGGGCAACACCTCGGTTTCGTCTTCGTAGGTGGAGTAGTAGTAGGGGGTGAAGGCCTCAAACTCTGCGGCGCAGGTGTCAACGGTTTTGTAGACGGGGATTACGCCCAGGCCTTTGCGGTAGTCGCGCACGGCGTCTTCGCTGGTGCTTGTGGCGTAGGCAATCTGGCGATCGCTAAAGCCCTGGCGCTTGATCGCCCGCATATCGTCGTAGGTTAGCTCGGTCAGTTTCGTGCGCTTGAGGAATTTTTCGGTCTTCAGCAGGCCGCAGAGCTGGTTGAGAAACCAGGGGTCGATGCCGGTGAGCTGGTAAATATCGTCGATCGCCAGGCCCAGCTGCATGGCGTGGCGCAGCTCAAAAATGCGATCGGGGTTGGGGGTGCGCAGCTTGGGGCGAATTTCGTTGAGGCTGGGCAGCTTTTCGGCGCGATCGCAGCCCCAGCCCGCCCGGCCAATTTCGAGCGATCGCAGCGCCTTCTGGAACGACTCCTGGAAGGTGCGCCCGATCGCCATCGCTTCGCCCACCGACTTCATCTGCGTCGTCAGCGTGGTAGAGGTGCCGGGGAATTTCTCGAAGGCAAACCGGGGAATTTTGGTCACCACGTAGTCGATGGTGGGCTCAAAGCTGGCCGGGGTCTTCTTGGTGATGTCGTTGGAGATTTCGTTGAGGGTGTAGCCCACCGCCAGCTTGGCGGCGAATTTTGCGATCGGAAAGCCCGTCGCCTTAGAGGCCAGAGCCGAACTGCGCGACACCCGGGGGTTCATCTCGATGACGATGTACTCGCCGTTGTCGGGGTTGACCGCAAACTGAATGTTCGAGCCGCCGGTTTCCACGCCGATCTCGCGGATGATCTTGACCGAGGCATCGCGCAGGCGCTGGTACTCTTTGTCGGTGAGGGTCTGGGCCGGGGCCACGGTGATTGAGTCGCCCGTGTGAACCCCCATGGGGTCGAGGTTTTCGATTGAGCAGATGATCACCACATTGTCGGCCAGGTCGCGCATGACCTCCAGCTCGTACTCCTTCCAGCCCAGCAGCGACTGCTCGACGAGAATCTGCGATACGGGGCTGGCGTCGAGGCCCGATCGCGAGATGGTCTCAAATTCTTCCTGGTTATAGGCAATGCCGCCGCCCGTGCCGCCCATGGTGTAGGCCGGGCGAATGATCAAAGGAAACGTGCCGATCTGCTGGGCAATTTGCTTCGCCTCATCCATGGTTTCGGCCAGGCCCGACGGACACACCGGCACATTGATGCGGGCCATCGCCTCTTTAAACAGCTTGCGATCTTCCGCCATTTCAATTGCTTCCAGCTTGGCCCCAATCAGCTCTACGCCGTAGCGCTCTAGCACCCCGGTTTTGGCCAGGGTCACCGCCAAATTTAGCGCCGTCTGTCCGCCCATGGTGGGCAGCAGCACGTCGGGACGCTCCCGCTCAATCACCCGCTCCACAATTTCGGGCGTCAGCGGCTCGATGTAGGTGCGGTTGGCCGTCTCCGGGTCGGTCATAATCGTCGCCGGATTGGAGTTGATCAGCACCACCTCGTAGCCCTCTTCCCGCAGTGCCTTGCAGGCTTGAGTGCCCGAATAGTCAAATTCACAGGCCTGGCCAATGACGATCGGGCCAGAGCCGATCAACAAGATCTTTTGGATGTCATCACGGCGAGGCATAGGCTGCAGGGGTGCTTACGAAAAATCCAAATCATTCTAAGGGGTATTCGCAAGATCCGTTTGCCCAGGTTGAGGCGATCGGGCAGGATTAGCCGAGGCTGCGGGCTAATGTCAGCGTTTGTTGAATTTAAGCAAAACTCCCGGAGTGGGGCGTGGGGGAGTGGAGGCGTGGGGGCGTTAGGGCGTGGGGGCATGGATGCGTGGGGGAGATTGATAGTCTTTGGGGGGAGCGATCGCGATGTTGGGTAAATTTCGGCTTTGAGGGGAAGGGATTGAGGGTTTCAGTCTTCTCAACCGCAATTTTTTAACCATGCTCCATCCTGCTCAAAACCCATTACCCCATTACCCCATCACCCCATCACCCCATCTCCCCATCACCCCATTACCCCATCACTCCATTACCCCATTACCCCATTACCCCATCACTCCATTACCCCATCTCCCCCATCCCCTCAATCCCCTCCCCACAGGCCCGAGCCAGCCGGGGAACCGCGATCGCGCGCAGGGCACTGAGGTAATCTTCGAGTTCGCCAAATTCTGCCGGGTTGAGGCTGTAGTAAATCCAGCGGCCATCCTGGCGGGCGGAGATTAGCCCGGCCTCGCGCAGGGTTTTGAGGTGAAAGGAAAGTTTGGACTGGGCGATGTCCATGCGATCGCGCAGGTCGCACACGCACATTTCCTGCGATCGCAGCAGCTCAATCACCTCCAGCCGCAGCGGGTCCGACAGGGCCTTAAACTTGGCTATGGTGGTGGCTGACGAAGCGGATTGCAGTCCTAGCGACATTGGTATGGGTTTGACAGCGATTAAATTCCAGCGTAGCAGAGCTGTTTTGACTTCGGGAGCTATTTTGCCCGTTGAGTCCCAATCTAAGTACCAGTCGTCCCTAAACTTCGCAAGAACCAGCAGTCACCAAGATAAAAGCAATAAATTAAATAGAGCTTTTTGTTGATAGAGAAGGTTGAGACAGTAAGTCTTTGGTTGACAACTGCTTCACTTACTTCACGACAGGGATCTCAAACAGTTCATTAGTCCATCAGACGGCATAGATCATTTGAATCAACCCAACCCCTCTTACCCAAATCAGGCCCACCTTTCACTTCTACAAAACTTAGATCAAGGTTACTCATTTGTGAACTAGCTGGCGATCTTGTTAAAGCAACCTTAGTTCCCTCTAACAAAGAATCAGCTTTATCCAAAACAAGTTCTCCGGATGAATCTGAGATTGGTATACCTTGGGCATCAACTTGAAACTGGTTCAAGATAGTGCCTCTGCTGCTATTCCCACAGATAAGCCGATGGCTCTGGCGTTCTATCCTAGCGCGCTCACGTGAAATACGATTCAACAATTCCTGCTGGTGATTTCGCCAGTAATCTTGCGTACTATCAAGCGCGTTAGCGTAGCTCTCTGCTGAAGTTAATCTACCATTGTTTAAGGCTATCTGGCTCAGATTAAAATTCTGCTGATTTTTGTCAAAACCTGCTTGCCACACCGCTAGCTTCTCTTGGACAGCAGTATATTCAGAACTAATTGGGAGAACTTTATTTAGCTCTTGAATAGCACCATCAATGTCCCCATCTTGGGTGTACATTATCCATGCTTTATCATCACTGACTTTCCCTTCTCGATTCGCTTCTTGTATACGCGTTGCCAGTCTATTCATAGACTCACCAGCATTTGGTGGAAAGGATGCTGACTGAAAAACTGTTATTGGGTCTCTAAACCCTCCTTTCCAAAGATATTGATAAGCGAATACTCCTGAAATAACAGTAGCAACGAAGGCACCTGATACTATCAAAAACGTAGTAAAGTTGAATCGCCGAGCTTGATTGGTCTCGTCCGTTGAACCCTCTCGAATGAAAGATGCTGAAAATGGTAAAGCCTGGATTGGGTTAGGGCTCTCTGACGAATCCGATTTTGTTACAGGCAATTGTGAATTGGAAAAGTGGCTTAACTTAACATTATCACTCTGATTTTCTTCGTTTAAGGGGGCAAGAAAACCAGATACCTCTTTTTCCGATATCAATCTAGAACGAATTGGCTCAATGTCTTCATCTTGCAAGCCTAAAATATTTTGAAGGCGTTTGAGTTCTAATTCGGATCGTTTAGACAATGGATATTCTTCACAGAGAACACCATGTAGAGTCTGTTCATAATTTTGAAGACTTTGCCTCTTCTTGCGATACGGCTCTAATACCTCGTAAGTAATTTTATCTGCAATGTCTCTTGGTATACCAAGATTTTCTCGTAGCAATGTTAACGTCTGCTGGGCGATTTCAGAAATTTCACCAGAATTTGAGTTGAACTTAGCGGCACGTTCTACCTCACGGCGGTATTGAAGTAACGGATCTTTGGTAGGTGCTTGAGCAAGGTAAATTCGGAATCCTTCTTCAAAAACAAAGAACTTGGGCCTCATAGCTGGAGCGGCTTCAGCTACTCTTTGGGCTGTGTAGTTATGCAACTCTTGACTTGAAATTAGTCCATCACCATCTAAGTCAGCGGCCCCAGTTTCAATGCCTTCAATTAGGTAACGTGTATAGATAGAAGTGTCTGAGTCCTCGCGTTCAAAAGAATATTGCATGGAAGTTGAGGAAGTTAAGACAGCGACTCCTTCTCCGCCTAACTGATTCTCAATGTCAATTAAGCCGTCGTCTTTAGCTAAGAAACCTTCTCCAAAAGCACCACTGAAACAACAGTCTAGAATTACAACCTTGTGGCGCGATCGGCTGCGAGACATAGTTTCCTGAATAAAAGATGTCTCCACTGAAGTTGAGCGAATGAGATTTCCATACTTATCCTTAGAAGTCTCCTTGCCAGCAAGATAAAGCCTCCCAAAGTCATCTTTAATGCCATGGCCAGAGAAAAACAGCAAGGCAAGATCCTCTCGCCCACATTGTAGAAAGTGATCTTCAATAGCACGCCGAATGTTCTGAACATCTTGATCAAGTATCGTCTGAACTCGATCAAAATTACCCATCTCAGGATGCTCTAATACAACCTGCAGTGCTTGAACGTCCTTAATTGCTGCGGGTAAGAGAGATAAGCCAGATGAGTAGTTGCTAATGCCTATAAGCAGTGCAAATTTTGCCATAATAACAGCCCTCTAGTCACCGATAAACTCTTGGGCTGCCTTCAAAGCAGCAGATAATTCAGCTTGACTACTAGCTTTTAATTTTAATTTTCTTCCATTAGCCTCTACCTCCATCTCAATGGTTTTGCCAGAGAGACGTTCGCCCAAAAACTGGGACAAAGCTTTAAAGTTAGAAGCACTTACTTCGGCTTGAAGCAAGCCTAGCAAAAAACCAAAGCCCTTGCTCTTCTCAGGGGGATTAGGATCAAGAACTCGACCTGATTGCTCGACTTCACCAGCTGCAGCTAACTGAGCTAACTGTGGCAGTAGCTTTTGAACCTCAAGATCTTGCTCATCGGGATTGAGGGACGGATCAGTGAAGTGCAGAGTTACCCTAACTAGAGAGTAATCAACCGACATAATATTTTCCCCACGTAGTATTTTCGCGCCAGCTATAACGCGAACAAATGTACTTCGTTGACTACAGGGGAACACACTGGGAAATTCATGAAGTTCACTGCCCAATCATGACTTGGGACAAGTGGACTCTTTCCTAAATATACGTGAAATTACAGAAAAGTGGATTGAAACGAGATAATGAATAACACTGATTTTTCTCTTATTCGTTAATGCACCAAGCTTGTATAGCCTTGCTAAAGAGTCCAATCCTTTTAGTGGGGTGAAGTGTATTCTGATATACAACTTCGAGCCAAGCTTGGGGCAGCCCTAGCGCTTTCCTCTGGTACGGCTGAATCCTCGCTTCCCTAAATGTTGGTTTCTTGCTCTAGGGATTTGTGTGCTAGAACCTTCTTGCCAAATAGGCCAAGAACAACTCTGGTGTTGCTTAGAACCTTGGCACGTTAGTCAACAAACCTGCGCTCGCGCCGTCGATGTTTGATTTAAGCGGTTGACACTCTGGATAGATGCCAGTGAGACCGACTGTAGGAGTCAAGTCCTTCTCCGAACCCTATCTCCTATATCTGCTACAGCTCTGAACTCAGTAGACTCACCAGAGAAGGCAGAATGATATGATCGATGCAGCTTTCTTACCACCGGTTCGCCCGAATCTTGACCCAGGCTTTTTCCTTTAGCTGCGACGCCCGCTGTAGCCACACCTTGGCGCGGGCGGGTACCTTCACCACCCCCCACGGCCCCGTGCACACGCCCCGGTTTATGCCCGTGGGCACCCTGGCCAACGTCAAAACCGTCACCCCCGCCCAGCTCGCCACCACCGGAGCGCAGATGGTGCTCTCCAACACCTACCACCTGCACCTGCAGCCGGGAGAAGACATTGTGGCTGAGGCAGGCGGCCTGCACCGCTTCATGGGCTGGGATGGCCCTATGCTGACCGACTCCGGCGGCTTTCAGGTATTTAGCCTCAGCCAGATGCGCACCATCACCGAAGATGGCGTCACGTTCAAGTCGCCCAAGGATGGCCGCATCATTAATATTCGTCCCGAAACCTCGATCCAAATTCAAAACGATCTGGGGGCCGATGTGATCATGGCCTTCGACGAGTGCCCGCCCTACCCGTGCAGCCGCGAGACGATCAAGGCCTCTACCGATCGCACCTGGCGCTGGCTGCTGCGCTGCGTCGAGGCCCACCAACGACCGGATCAGGCGCTGTTTGGTATTGTGCAGGGGGGCGTCTACCCCGACCTGCGCAGTTCGGCGGCTGAGCAGTTAGCAACATTGGATCTGCCGGGCTATGCGATCGGCGGGGTCAGCGTGGGGGAGCCACCGGAGCTGATCAAAACCATCGTCAGGGCCACCGCCCCCTGTCTGCCCGAGCACAAGCCCCGCTACCTGATGGGGGTGGGCACCTATCGGGAAATGGCCCAGGCGATCGCCGCCGGGGTCGATCTGTTCGACTGCGTTATCCCCACCCGGCTGGCGCGGCACGGAGCAGCCTTGGTGGCAGGCGATCGCTGGAACCTCAAAAACCAGCGCTTTCGCCGCGACTATACCCCCATCGATACCGCCTGCCCCTGCTACACCTGCCAAAACTTCACCCGCGCCTACCTCTGCCACCTAATCCACGCCAAGGAGATGCTGGCCTTTACGCTAATCTCGATCCACAACATCACCGAGCTGGTGCGCTTTACCCAGCGGATCCGAGAGGCGATTTTGGGCGATCGCTTCACCACAGAATTTGCCCACTGGTTAGCGCCAAACTCAGCCGCAACTGCGATCGACGTATCCCCACCATGATAAAATGCGAAGAAAATTTACCAATTCTCAGATTCCAGCCGGTGCGCTAAGGGTACCGCTCCGCTGAGGTCTGAAGGATGGTCTGTCCCGGCTGTGTAACGAGAGGATAATAACTAAATGGAAGTCGCAATGCTGCTGGCCAAGCTGCCCGAAGCCTATTCCCTGTTCGACCCCCTGGTAGACGTGCTGCCCATCATTCCAGTATTTTTCCTGCTGCTGGCTTTTGTCTGGCAGGCTTCCGTAGGTTTCAAATAAGCGTTTCAGCCCCGATTAGTTCAAATAGTTCAAACCCCCAGCGCCCTTCTGCACTGGGGGTTTGTTTTGGGTTGGCCCTCAATGCCGCATGGGCTGGCTAGGTGACTGTCCTGCGGGCTAAAGCCGCCCTAGGAGAGGGGTTCAGAACGGGTCAGTGGTGTGTAATCAGTGATGTGTAAACTGCACCACGATGATAAGGGTGGCCAAGGCGACGAAAATCCAGGCGATTAAGTTTGTCGTCGAAGCACCTCCAAACCGATCCCGCTGGCGATCTAAATTTCCCTAACCCTACATTTAGAACCCTGCGAAGGAAAGTCCTGGGGAAAAAATTGACAGGTAGGGTTTACTCTCCTGGCTGGCGTCGCGTATATTGGTAGACTGTGTTTGTGATAATAAGGTCTTACGACTAGAGAAACTAAATGGCTAAGAAAAGCATGATTGCGCGGGAGCGCAAGCGGGAGAAAATGGTGGCGAAGTACGCCCAAAAGCGTGAGGCGCTGCTAGAAGAGTTCAGCAATGCCGAGAACCAGCAGGAGAAGGTGGCGATTCACCGTAAGATCCAGCAGCTTCCCCGCAACAGCGCGCCGACTCGCCTGCACAATCGCTGCTGGCTGACTGGCCGCCCCCGTGGCTACTACCGCGACTTCGGCCTCTGCCGCAACAAGCTGCGCGAGATGGCCCACCAGGGTTTGCTGCCCGGGGTAGTCAAGTCGAGCTGGTAAGCTCTCAGTATTCGAGCTGGTTCAAGGCGTCTGCCTTCAGCTTCAAACTTTTTGATCTAAAGGCCTGGGTATCGCTCAGGCCTTTTTTAGTGAGACCCTCTAATCACCTAGTCCCAAATCGTTGCTAGCGTGAGCACAAAGCCTGGCAGCACCGCTTCCCCAGAAAGCTGCTCTGGCTGGCTCAGGTACTCGGTAGGTCGGCCCAGGCGGTAGATTTCTACTCGCTTTTCCTGGGGGTCAATCAGCCACCCCAGCCGTACGCCACAATCGCGATACTCGGCCATTTTGTGCTGTAGCGTGGCCAGCTTGTCCGTGGCCGATCGCAGCTCAACCACAAAATCGGGAGCCAGGGGTAGAAATTTGGCCGGGTCTGGGCTGATAGCCTCAATGCGCGATTTTTCGACCCAGGTCACGTCGGGCGAGCGATCGGCCCCATTGGGCAGCGAAAAACCAGTGGAAGAGTCGAACACCACACCCGCCTGAGCCTGACGATTCCAGATATTCAAGTCGGTGGTTAGGTTTGCATTGCGCTTACCCGATTCCCAGCCTGTAGGTGGCATAAGGATCAAATCTCCTGTACTGCTGCGCTCCAGGCGGATGTCGTGGTTAACCTTGCACAGCTCGTAGAACTGCTCACGGGTGAGCCGCACCACCGGGTCGAGGGTCAGGGTTAGAGAAGTCATAGGCCTGGGGTAACGGCGTATCGTTACAGGTTAGTTGATGTCGCCCTCTGTATCTTCGCCATCCGGGAGCTTGCCTACGCGGTTGGTCTCAAGGGTAGTAGAACGTCCGCAGCAGCGATCGATGCCCAGACTGTCGAACAGCAGATCGCCGACGGCATTGGCGACGGTAAACTCGCCGTAGAAGCTGTCTGAAAAGTCAAAGGCCTGTAGCTCGGTCAAGATCGCCATCACCAGCGAGCCAACGTCGTTCTCGCCCTCCATGCGGTGGCGCACAAATACCTGGGAGGCCCGCTCGGCAATGGTGCGGTTGGCGGGTTCGGGCAGGTACTCGGCATTGAGCCAGGTGAGCAACGCTGACTTGAGCCACTGACCTTCCCGTTGAGCATCCTCCGGCGGCGGCAGCGTAATTGGGTCGAGGGGGTCTGTCATCGGTGCGGGGGGTGAAGCAACCTGAGAAAACCTTCTGTACACTCAATACTACCGCTTTAGCTTCTAATCCCAAGCCGAGGGCGGCTGAGCGTAACGAATTATCAACCCCTCTTTGCTGTGTAGAATGCCGTGATCCCCACCAAGTACGACCTAGACGCCATTATTCGCGGCTACTCCCAAGGGTATTTTTTGATGGCCGATGGCGAAGGTGACGATCTGGGCTGGTACTCTAGCCGCCAGCGCACCCTGATTCCGCTGGACGATCGCTTTCGCTACCCCAGGTCGCTGCGGCGATCGCTCAACCAAAACCGCTTTCAAGTCGCCATCAACCAAGCCTTCGAGGAAGTGGTCAGCGGCTGCGCCGATCGCGACACCACCTGGATCTCAGGGGAACTCAAGCAGGTTTACAGCGAACTCCACCGGGCGGGCTGGGCCTACAGCTTTGAGACCTGGCAGGGCAATGAGCTGGCCGGGGGTATTTTGGGCCTAGTGATTGGCGGCGCGTTTATTGGCGAGTCGATGTTTTTTCGCATTTCTGAGGGGTCTAAAGTAGCGATGGTGAAGCTGGTAGAACACCTGCGCCAGCGCCACTTTGCTCTGTTTGATGCCCAGATGATGAACCCGCACCTGGAGCGGTTTGGGGCCTATATTGTGGGCGATCGCGAGTACAAAAGCCTGCTTAAAATTGCGCTCAAGCAAAACTGTAGTTTTCTGTGAACCCAGCTTCCCTGCCTTTTATAGCTGTAGCCAGTCTGGTTAAGACATGTCTCCTATGAACGTTCAAACGTTTGAACGTTCATAGGATTTCTGAATGTCCTAACTAACATAACTATGGCCATATACAGCTTTTGCCCAGGGTCAAAGTGCCTAGCGTTTAGGCTCAGCGCTGGGTGACTGCACTTCCGGGCTAGATGCCGCTGACGTAGTAGTCGCGGGTGCCCTTGTCGTTGAGGGCATCGCCCAGCCGCTCAAGGGCGTGGACATAGGCGGCGGTGCGGGGAGAAATGGCTAATTCCTGGGCAATTTTCCAGATATGTTCGCCCTCGGCCACCATCATTGACCGCAGGCGAGTGTTGACATCTTCCACCGACCAGTAGAGGCCGCTGCGGTTTTGGACCCACTCAAAGTAGCTCACCGTTACCCCGCCCGCATTGACCAGAATATCGGGAAAGACGTAGATATCTTTGGCCTCTAGAATGCGATCGGCCTCGGAGGTGATGGGGCCGTTGGCCACCTCAAAAATGTAGCGGGCCTTGACGATATTGGCATTCTCGGCGGTGATTTGATTCTCCAGCGCCGCCGGAATCAAAATATCCACATCCAGAGCCAGCAGTTCCTCGTTGGTGATGGTGGCGTGGTCGTCGACGATGTTGCACACGGTGCCCTCGCAGTACACCGCTTTAATGCTGCGGGTCGAGGTCTTAAACTGCTGAATGCTGGGGATGTCCAGCCCGGAGGGGGCATAGACCCCGCCCTGGGAATCGCTCACCGCCACAACCCTATAACCGGCATCGAATAGCAGCCGGGCGATGACGCTGCCCGCATTGCCAAACCCCTGCACGGCGACGGTGGTGGTCTGAGGCGCGCGGCCAAACTTGGCCATCATGGCCTGCAAAACGTAAAATGCGCCAGTGCCCGTGGCGGTGTCGCGGCCCTGGCTGCCGCCCATGCTGAGCGGCTTGCCCGTGATCACCGCCGGGCTGAGCTTGCGGCGAATGATACTGTACTGGTCCATCATCCAGCCCATGATCATGGGGTTGGTGTAGACATCGGGGGCGGGCACATCAACATCGGGGCCAATGAAGTTGGCGATCGCATCGATATATCCCCGACTCAGCCGCTCTAGCTCAAACTTCGACAGCTCCTTGGGGTTCACCGTCACGCCGCCCTTGGCGCCGCCCAGGGGCAGGTTGAGGGCAGCACACTTAAAGGTCATCCAAAAAGCGAGGGACTGCACCTCGTCGAGGGTGACACCGGGGTGAAAGCGAATGCCGCCCTTGGTGGGGCCGCGTGTGTCGTCGTAGCGCACCCGATAGCCCTGAAACACCTTCAGGGTGCCATCATCCATCCGCACCGGAATTGACACAGTGAGGCTGGCCTTGGGATAGCGCAACCGCTCGGAGGCATCGTCGGAAATCGAAACATACTTGAGCGCCCGCTCTAGACGGCGGTTGGCATCGGACAAAATAGAGGTAGCCATGGGCTAACACCAAAGAGTGAAGGGATGGTGAGACAGCAAATTGTGCCGCTTATTTAAGGTTCCGCCAAGGCGAATCAGCCCAGCCAAAAAGTAATATTTTGTATTGCAAGATACCGTTTTACCCTCACCTCGCGGCCCTATGCCCTCAGCTAGTCCCTCGGCGGCTGAGGCGACAAAGAGGTTCCCGCTTGCAGTAGGGTGGTCAGGTTCGGCGCCGTCATCGGCCTAGCAAAGAGATAGCCCTGGCCGTAGTTGTAGTTCAGCCCCAGCATCAGGTCGCGCTGGCTAGATTGCTCAATGCCCTCGGCCACCAGGTCAAAGTTGATTCCCTGAGACAGATTTGCGATCGCCCGGCAGATCGCCACCTTCTCTAAATTTTGAGCGCTGGTGGGAATAAAGTAGCGATCGACTTTGACCTCATCAAAGCGAAACTGCAAGAGCTGGGCCAGCCCCGACTGCCCCATGCCAAAATCGTCAACCTTGAGCCGTAGCGACATATCGCGAAGGTCTTGCAGGCTTTGCAGGTAGCGCTCCAGGTTGTTGTAGATGCCCCGCTCGGTAATCTCAATGCCAAAGTGGTTGCTGGCAATGCCCGCCCCCGCAACCCGCTGCGTGATGCGGTCCAAGAAGTCGTCGTCTTCTAGCTCCAGGGGGCTGATATTGATGGAGAGATTGAACTGAGGCGCGACCTCCTGCCACTGGGCCAACTGCTCTAGGGCGTGGCAGAGCACCCAGTCGCTGATGCGGTGTACCAATCCCGTCGCTTCGGCAACCGGTATAAATTCCGACGGTGACACCCGTCCCAGGCGAGCCGAATCCCAGCGGATTAGGGCTTCAGCGCCGACAATCGCGCCGGTTTCCATGTGGCAAATGGGCTGGTAGGCGAGCCAAAACTCTAGCTCGCTGCTGCGCTGCGCCAAATAGGCTTCCAGGGTGATCTGGCGCAGCCGCCGCCAAGCCAGAGCGGTATTCCATACCTGAATGCGATGCTGGGGTAAGTTGGAGCGCCGGTTGCGTTTGGCCTCGCGCAGAGCGGTTTCGGCCGCCTGCAGCAGCCGGTTGATCGGGGCATCTTCCTGAAAGGCATGGATAACGCCGCTGGCAACGCCAATGGAGGCGCTGATGCTGGCCCCCTCGATTTCGATGAGGAGAATATCGGCTAGCACACTGGCGGCGATCGCCGCCGGAGTAGGGCGCGGCTCAGCAGCATCGGCGGCGGCAGCGGGCAGCAGCAGCAAAAATTCGTCGCCGCCGTTGCGCACGGCAATCCCGTCATGGTTTTGGGCCTGATCTTGCAGCACCGTGGCGACCGCTTTTAGCAGCGCATCGCCCAGAAAGTGGCCCCGCTGGTCGTTGATCAGCTTAAAGCGATCGAGATCCAGAAACAGGCAGACATCCCAGTGCTCTAGCTCCATCTCTAGGATGCGGCGGTTGTAGAGACCCGTCAGCGGATCGTGGATGATGCCGCTGACCTCGGCGAAGGTCATGTAGAGCAGCTGGGGCGACAGGGGAGTCACCAGAGTCATGTACCAGCCGGAAATTTCGCCCTTGTACTGGTACTCCAGACGCTTGGACTCGCCAGATTCCAGCGCTTCTAGGTAGAGGTCAATCAGCGGCACCTCGTAGGGATAGACCTGCTGACGGTGCAGGGGCATTTTCTCGCAGAGGCGATCGCCGGAGGCCAGCAGATTTTGGGTAATGGCGGCAGCAGCGGGGTTGAGCCTGAGCACCTTCAGGTCATCGCCAGCGCGCTCGCACAGCACATTGCCGGTCAGGGCCTGCTCCCAGGTGGTTTCCAGCAGGCTAAAGGTTTCGGTCAGGTAGCGCAGCCGGGTTTGGCTTCTGCATAGCACCACCACTGCCGCCCACGATACCGCCGCTGTCACCCAGTGCCAGGGCGTGCTGTGCAGGCCGAGCGCGCTCAGGGTATGCCCTACGCCGCAGCTAAAGATAAACCCTATGGCCAGCAGCAGATTGAGCCAAATCTCACGCTTGGCTGTCCGCAGCAGCGGCAGCAGCGTTAGGGGAATGATAAAGTACGCTGCTGCGATCGCACCGTTAGCAGCAATCTCCATGCCTAGCTCTCCCCAATAAGGGCTTCCGTTTTTAGGGCCGATGGTCTACCTTTGCCCGCACCCTACAACCAATAACTGAGTAGACACTTTCAATTATGAACTAACGGTAGGCGTAACAAAGACCGGCAAATCACTGGCTTAGCAACACTTTGCTTGGGTGCAAAGCCAAAGCAGCCTGGCCCAGACCATCGCCGCTGGCCATGGTTCAGTAAATTTTCGCTGGCGGGAAGTGCAACGCCCTGTTGCGAAGCGCAACAAACTTTATCGGGGCGTAAAGGTTCAGCCTGAACAGTAGCCGTTAACGTTATGTTCCCAGAAAATAGGGAAATGCGCCTGGCTCGATGCCGGCTGGCACAGGTCACTCTGGCCCAATTCAAAGCTATAAGGACTATTTCTATGAAGAATCCCCAGGAAGTATTTGAGCACCTAAAGCAGCTCGAAGAGGTCGACACGGTGCAAAGCGCCCTGTACCGCGAAGAGGCCCAGGAGGTACTGGCCGACGACACCATCAGTCTTAAATGGCGGCGCGCGATCGCCGATCGCCTCAACCAGGCCAACCACGACCTGGCCCTGCACACCGTTGCCCCAGAAGAGAGCTACTAAGCTAATTAACCTGTATTTCAAACCCAGCCGTTTGGCCTAGCCCAGGTCGTTGCTCACCGCCAGCCACTCCTCTGGGCTGGGTAGCAGACTGGTCAGCGGTGCAGCCAGACTGCTATCTGCACCCTGGGGCAGCCAGTTTGCCTCAGCCACGGCACTGAGGGCGGGCTGCATCCCTCCCTCAGCCTGCAAATACCCGGCCTCAGCCAGATTGCTCTGAAAAATATCCGAGAGCAGGTCATGTACTCGTGTTGTGGGGTGCTGCTGATCCCACCAGAAGAAGCCGGGGTTTTGCAGCTCTAGCTGCCCAAGCAGTGGATCGGTAACGTTGGTAAAGCCATACTCGGCGGGTTCACCGAGAATTTCGTTGGTGAGCCCGAAAATATCGACCGGAATGATGTCAATCGCCAGCTGTGGGTTTTGATCCAGAGTGGTTAGGGCATTGGCCAAACCGGCATTAAAAGCGCTGCTTAGCATCGTCGCCTCGACGCTGTTGCCGTCGCCCATCGCGCGCGGAGTGAGGCCCAGATTGGGCAGGTTAGGCACCAAAAAAGTATCCGCCCCGCGCTGGGCCAGGGTGGTAATGGTCGTGGCCACATTCTGCACGGCGTTCGCCAAAAAAGCCGGAATGGCGGCGGGGTCGCTGGGCAGGTTAAACAGGTCGTTAGCCCCGGCCCACACCACGTAGAGGCTGTCGGGGTTGGCGGGGGCATTGCCTAACGTGCCCAGATAGCTGTCCACTTCGTCAAGCAGACCTGGCAGGTTGGAGGTTGTGCCCGTCAGTGCCCCAATCAGCGGGTCGAGGCCGTTGTCGCGGCCTGTGGTTGCCCCGCCCACGGCAAAGTTTTGCACCTGGTCAGGCCCAAAGCCAAGGTCATCGGTCAGGTAATCGACCCAGATATCGCCGTTAGAAAACTGCCCTTCAAAATAGGGAAACGGCGGGAAAAAGCCGGTTAGCTCAAACAGGTTGCCCGGGTCGGACAGGCTGTCGCCAAAAATGGTCAGCCCGTTAAAGCTGGGCACCAGTGCCTGGGTGTCAAAACTCTCAGGCGTAAGGGTGCTGGCATCGACATTGAGCAGCACCACGCTGGGTTCTGCCCGGCCCAGATAGCGGATGGTAGTGTCGGTCCCCTGCTGGGCGATCGCAAGTTGTCCAAAGCCCAAGCCTCCTTGCAGCCGCAGCCGATCGACTCCTGGAGCAAAATTCACAACGGTATCGACTCGGCCATCGTTTTTGAGCCCAAAGGTGGTTTGCCCCGCCCCAGCAATCAGCCGATTGTTGCCCTGGCCCCCGTCAAGAAAACTCTCGCCAAATCCGCCCACCAGCCAGTCGTCACCCCCGGCCCCAAACAGCTGGTTATTGCCCCAGAGACCGATTAAAATCTCGTTTTCTGCCCCACCATTGATCACATCGTCGCCAAAACCACCGAGCAAAACGGTGCTGTCAAAAATATTGATTGGTCCCAAAAGAGCCGCAAGGGAACTTGAAAAAGGCGACAAAAGCGATGCCATAACGCCTCCCGGCAGAAAAATAGGTGAGAAAAAGAACTACGCCCAGAATAACCACACCCAGAATAACGAATCGGATTCGACGACTGGCTCACACCTTGGGCTGACTCAGCACCACATTCACCCCCAGCAAAATCAGCCCCATGCTGGCCACCATTGCCCCGGTCAGCGGCTCACGAAAAAATAACCAGGCCAGCGCCGCCACAAAAATCGGTACCAAACTGTAGACCACGCTGGCGGTGCGGGTGGGGCCAACTTGCTGAATGCTGAGGTTAAACAGCAGGTAGGCAACCCCTGAGGCCGCCACCCCCATGTAAATAATCGATAGCAGCGAAGCCAACGACAGCGTGGCCAACTGCTGCCACCAGCGCTCGGCCACAGCCAGCACCAGCAGCTGCCCTACCCCCGCCACCGCCGCATAAAAGGTAATCGTCAGCCCCGAGTAGCGCTGGCTCAGCTGTTTAATAATCAGCGAATACACCACCCAGCACAGCACGGCGCACAGCATCAGCCCATCGCCTCGGTTTAGCTCCAGGGTCAAGAGTTTCGTCAAGTTGCCCCGCGTCAGCAGCGTCAGCACCCCCAGCAGCGCCAGCGCGATGCCACCGTACTGGCGGCGGGTCAGCCGTTCGCCAATAAACAGGGCCGCCATCACCCCCGTTACCACCGGGTTAAAGGCATTGATAATGGCGGTGTTGGCCGTGGCCGTGTAGCGCAGGCTGCTAAAGAAAAAATAGTGGTACCCCACCACCCCAAACAGACCCAAGAGCGCCATCGCGCCCCAGTCCGATCGCGCCACCGTCAGCGCCTTCACCGGCTGGGCGCTGCGGGCAATAAAGATTCCTAGCACTCCCATCGCAATCAGGTAGCGCAGTAGAGAGGTCGTCAGCGGCCCTAGATCGACCGTGGTGTACTTGCCCGCCACAAAGCTACCGGCAAACAAAAAGCTGGTGAGCACAGGCAGCAAAACCTTCAGGCCGGGCAAAGAAGACATAGCAATATTTTGAAAGAATTAGGATTCAGCCGAGGCCATTCCCAGCCCAATTCTGACAGCGATCGCCCCCACTCAATCCATTCACCCCCCTCGCATCCCCGCACCCCGCATCCCCGCACCCCGCACCCCCGCACCCTCTCACCCACCCAGTTCGGGAACCCGTACAGCTCTCGGCGTTGCGATCGCCCCCCTCCGCGCCGTAAATTAGCACTCGGAGCTTGCGAGTGCTAAGCTCTAAATCGGTTCTAAATCTGTGTAGTGCGCCTGTATCTCGTAGGGTACGTGCTTCAGGCGCTGTCTTAATAGCAAATCCGGAGAAGCATTGTATGGCAGCTATCACTTTGGCGGCATCTAGCGTTAAGCCCCTAGCCGATCGAGTTTTGATTAAAGTAAGTGCGTCCGAAGAGACCACCGCTGGCGGCATTCTGCTACCTGACACCGCCAAGGAAAAGCCTCAGGTGGGCGAGATTACCGCCGTAGGTCCCGGTAAAACCGACGACAAGGGTAGCCGTCAGGCCATGGAAGTCAAAATTGGCGACAAGGTGCTCTATTCCAAGTACGCCGGTACCGACATCAAGCTGGGCGGCGACGAGTTTGTGCTGCTGTCTGAGAAAGACATCCTCGCCGTGCTCGGCTAGGCCAATTTTGGATTTTAGATTTGGGATTTTGGTCGCGTAGGTCGCGTAGGGTGGGCACTGCCCATCATTGGCTTCGCTGGTTTGGTTGGGTTTCGCTACCGCTCCACCCAGCTGACCTGAACGCCTGAGTCCTCCTTTCCATTAACTTCTGACTGACATTTCTCGCGTTCACTCCTTATCTTCTCGGAGAAAATTGATTCTATGGCTAAGCGCATTGTTTACAACGAAAACGCCCGTCGTGCCCTCGAAAGGGGTATGGATATTCTGACTGAGGCCGTTGCCGTCACCCTTGGCCCCAAAGGCCGCAACGTGGTCCTTGAGAAGAAATTTGGCGCGCCTCAGATCGTCAATGACGGCGTCACCATCGCCAAGGAAATTGAGCTCGAAGACAACATCGAGAACACCGGCGTTGCCCTGATTCGCCAGGCAGCCTCTAAAACCAACGACGCCGCTGGCGACGGTACCACCACCGCCACCGTGCTGGCCCACGCCATGGTCAAAGAGGGTATGCGCAACGTCGCTGCCGGGGCCAACGCCATCTCCCTCAAGCGTGGCATCGACAAAGCCACCGCTTTCCTGGTGGAGAAAATTGCTGAGCACGCCCGTCCCGTCGGTGACTCCAAGTCGATCGCCCAGGTGGGTTCCATCTCCGCCGGTAACGACGAAGAAGTGGGCCAGATGATTGCCGAAGCCATGGAGAAAGTGGGCCGCGAAGGCGTCATTTCCCTGGAAGAGGGCAAGTCGATGACCACCGAACTGGAGGTCACCGAAGGCATGCGCTTCGACAAAGGCTATGTCTCCCCCTACTTCGTCACCGACACCGAGCGCATGGAAGCGGTGCTGGACGAGCCCTACATTCTGATCACCGACAAGAAAATTGCCCTGGTGCAGGACCTGGTGCCCGTATTGGAGCAGGTGGCCCGCTCCGGTCGTCCCCTGATCATCATCGCCGAAGATATCGAGAAAGAGGCCCTGGCCACCCTGGTGGTCAACCGTCTGCGCGGCGTGCTGAATGTGGCTGCCGTGAAAGCGCCTGGCTTTGGCGATCGCCGTAAGGCCATGCTCGAAGACATCGCCGTGCTCACCGGCGGTCAGGTGATCTCCGAAGACACCGGCCTCAAGCTCGACAACACCAAGCTCGACATGCTGGGCCAGGCCCGCCGCCTCACCATCACCAAAGACAACACCACCATCGTCGCCGAAGGCAACGAGAAGGATGTCAAGGCCCGCTGCGAGCAAATTCGTCGCCAGATCGACGAAACCGAGTCGACCTACGACAAAGAGAAGCTGCAAGAGCGCCTGGCCAAGCTCTCCGGCGGTGTGGCCGTAATCAAGGTCGGTGCCGCCACCGAGACCGAGATGAAGGACCGCAAGCTGCGCCTGGAAGACGCCATCAACGCCACCAAGGCGGCGGTTGAAGAGGGCATCGTCCCCGGTGGTGGTACTACCCTGGCCCACCTGGTGCCTGACCTCACCGAGTGGCTGGAAGCCAACCTCACCGCTGAAGAGCACACCGGAGCTGCGATCGTCGCCCGTGCCCTGGCCGCGCCCCTGATGCGCATTGCCCAAAACGCCGGTCAAAATGGTGCGGTAATCGCCGAGCGCGTCAAAGAGAAGGACTTCAACGTCGGCTACAACGCCGCTAACGGTGAGTTCGTTGACATGTTCGATGCCGGTATCGTGGACCCCGCCAAGGTGACCCGCTCTGCCCTGCAGAACGCAGCCTCCATCGCCGGTATGGTGCTGACCACCGAGTGCATCGTGGTCGATATGCCCGAACCCAAAGAAGGTGCCCCTGCAGGCGCTGGCATGGGCGGCGACTTCGACTACTAAGGTAGCGCCTGAGCCTCGTTTGAGAGGCCAGAGTTAATCAATAAAAAGCCGCTCTGGTTCAGGGCGGCTTTTTTGTCGGTAGGCAAAACCACAGGATCGTTAGACTGAAGGTAATGTGCGGGACTTAAACGTGAAGCTGAATCAGACTATGTTGATTTTTGGGGTGGTTGCGATCGCCGTCACTGGCGCACTTTTGTTTGGAGCCTACAGCGCCGCCTCAGCACCGCTGCCCGAAGGGTTTCCACCCCCTAGCCCCGATGGGAAAATTGAAGTTAAGCAGTATCCTGAGTACCGAGCCGCCACCGTTCAAACCTCGGGCGATCTAGACGCTGCCCCTTCTCGCGGCTTTAGCCCGCTGTTTCGCCACATCAGCAGCAACAACATTTCGATGACCGCTCCGGTAGAAACGCGCTACCCAGTGGCAACGCTCGAAAACAGTCCTGTCTCAGAAGGCGAAGCTACCGTCTCGTTTCTCTACCGCAGCCTGGATATTGTGCCCGAGGATGTCGCCCCAGGCATTCAAATTGAAGATATCCCGCCCATGCTGGTGGTGAGCATCGGCACCCGAGGGGGCTACAGCCTTAAGACCTACCAGGCTAGTATTCAGCGGCTAGAGACCTGGTTGACCGCCCACCCCGACTATACAGTGGTGGGGCCGCCCCGGCGGTTTTTCTACGATGGACCGTTCTTGCCCGACGCCCTCAAGCGCAGCGATGTGCAGATTCCAGTGCAGCACTAATTGCTTAGCGAAAGTTGCAGGTGGTGCCAGCCCAAAGATTTTCGATCACGGCATCGGGCTCAGACGATTTCAAAATTCCGAACAGGTCACCCGCAGAAAACTCGGTACCGAGGGAACTCTCATACACCTTAACGGTGTAGGCCGACTCTAACTCGCGGCGGGGGGAGCCAATGCCTACGCCAGCCATAGTAGTTAAGGTGGTATCGGCATCGGAGCCCAGGGACCAGCCAATAAACTTATCGTTAGCGGCATGGAGAACCAGGCCGTGGGGCCATTGGGTAATCGTTTGTGGGCCAGAGCCGCATTCGCTGTTTTCTCCCGATTCCAGCGGTTCGCCCAATATGCTGGTGACGGCATCTGCGACAACGGTCATCTCGGTGCCAAATGCGAGGGAGGCGGTGGAGCCAGTCCGATCGCCTACGATCTGAAGCCCTTCCCCAGAAAGCGCGACGAGACTCTCGGTGTCTTCAACCTGGTCGCCGGAAATAGGGTCGGTGGGAGCAGGATCGGCAGGGTCAACAGCATCAGCCATGGGGTCTGTACCGTTGGCATCGGCGGTGTCTGAGGTTGGCGTACAGGCAGCCATAGCCAGCAGCAGCGTTAGCCCAAGGGGCAGGAATGCAGAAGAACGGAAGGCTGCTTTACGCATAATTTGCAAAAAGTTATTTCTGATACAAAAGCTGTTTCATCCAGCCTAGGGCAAATCTCGAGAATTGGTGGAAGTCCATGTCAGCAATCGCTAGCTCAACCTTCAGAGAGCCAGTCTTCGGTTAAGACCAGATCTAGCGGATATTGGCATGTCTCTGAAAATAGCGGAATTTCTGGTACCCGACGGCAGAGATACCCCTGCCGCCTCAGATCGCTTCGCTCCCTAGCCTAGCTTTCAGAGGACGTTTTAAAAGATCTGAGGGGTCAAAAATTATGCCAACCGCCTGACCATAATACGGATCATGGCCAGGTAGATGAGGGTCTCTGAGGTTTCGGGTAGCAGTTCATAATCTCGCACCAAACGTCGGCACCCCATCAGCCAACCGAGGGTACGCTCCACCACCCAGCGTTTCTTGAGCAGCACGAACCCTTTAGTTTGTTGAGGTCGCAGCACGACTTGGAGAATCCAACGACAGGTATCCATCACCCACATCATGAAAGCAGGGCCATCAAAGCCCCCATCCGCCCAAATAATGGTCAGTCTCGAGATGGCAGGCCCCATCGCTTTGACGCGCTTGAGGAGTTGCTTACCCCCCTCACGCTCCGGCACACTGGCGGCGGTGACCAGCACCCGCAGCACCAAGCCGAAGGTATCGACGCCCAGAAACCGTTTACGTCCTTTAATCTTTTTGCCCGCATCATAGCCAACGGCCTCATGCACCATGGCCGCGCTTTTCACGCTCTGACTATCGATGACGGCTTCTGACGGTTGAGGGTGTCGGTCTTGCTCAATCCGAGTCCACTCGCGCAAGTGGTCATGAATGATGATCCAGGTGCCGTCCTTGCGCCAGTTCCGGAAGTAGGTGTACACCGTCTGCCATGGCGGAAAGTCTCCCGGCAAGGCCCGCCAACGGCACCCTTCTACCAGGAGATACATCATGGCATTGAGCAGCTCCCACAGATCCACGCTGCGGGGTCGTCCGCCTGGTTTGGCCTCAGGCAGCAAGTCACTCAGCAGCTCGTATTGGGCACGGGTTAAATTGCTGGGGTAGTCTTTACTCATCGTCTCACTCCGGCATTGCTGACTTCTATCTGCAACTTACACGGAGTGAGCTTTTTTACCCACGGACCGACTTTTCAAACACCCTCTCAGGAATGGTGCCTAAGCTTTTGCCCTAGAGCACTAGGATGTCACGAAAATGTCACTTTCCTAACTTAGAATAGATCAAACTTTTGTAACTTTAGGCATAGAGTTGCTTCTTTAGAGACAGCTACTGTCGGCATAAATAATCGCCTTAATTCTTAATTCTGTCTACGCATAAATGCTGATTCTTTTGATCAGAACTTATGCCAAAAATAAGTCATGGCTGTATCAATAGGACGAGGGCACTGTCATTTTCAGGCGTTGCGAAGGGTTCTGTCTCGCCACCCGTTTATCATGCCTATCGTCTTCGTCCCGGAACCTTATAGTCCTGTAGCTAAGCTCAGATGGGGCTAGCTAACTAATTCGTAACCGCTCCCTGATCGGAATCTTTAGCGTTCGCGAAGCGAGTGCCGATCACTTAACTGCCCCCTGGAGGCTAGGGGATTTTATCTCTAGTGAGTTTTGACTTTCTCCCTTTGGAAGATGTTTCAGTTGGCAAAGCCTGCGACTTCGCTCAGCCAGCATAGTTTTAGGGATGCTTACACTGATTCTATGATCTCACGATGAGAACGTCTTTGCAGTTTTCTCGAGGTGCCCTCAAGGTATTACTGCTGGGCTGAGACTGTTCAATCTCATTGAACTTATTGAAGCAGCCTCTATCTACCATTACTCAGTTTTAGGCTTATGGAAATTACTCATCGCTCTTTAGTTTTATATTCTGCTTTAGCGAGTTTTAGGGCGCTTCGAAGAAGCTATACCGCTAAAATCATGGCCGTAGCTTTTTTAGGCATTCACGTTCCGCTGCTAACCCTGTTGGCTAGCTTTGTGATGTCTAATACCTACTCCTGGGAAATAGCGCTC
The DNA here is from genome assembly GCF_000309385.1 of Nodosilinea nodulosa PCC 7104. Taxonomy (GTDB): domain Bacteria; phylum Cyanobacteriota; class Cyanobacteriia; order Phormidesmidales; family Phormidesmidaceae; genus Nodosilinea; species Nodosilinea nodulosa. Next base: position 3,877,308 of record NZ_JH976537.1, on the reverse strand, counting down.
CGGGTACTGGGAGTAGCTTTGCTGGCCACGTTGACGGGTACAGCCGCCACTCTATACGCTCTACACCAGCTGCTAGTGCCAGTGAGATTGACATCTACGGCACTGCAAACCTATCTAGAAAATCAAAGCTTGCCCAGTCTGCCCACCAGGTTTACCGATGAAGTCGGCACCCTGATGGCGGACACCTCCCAGACGCTGCATCAGCTGGATGAGCTGATGTACTGCAACAGCCACTACGACCATCTGACGGGTTTACCCAATCAAGCTCTGCTGGTCGATCGCCTGCGGGAAACTCTATCTCTTCAGACCGACCATCAGCGATTAGTGGCGGTTTTGCTGCTCAGTATCGACGACTTTACCGATATCAGCCACGGTCTAGAGCCGGAGACACTGCGGCTACTGCTGCGGGGAATGTCTCAACGCTTGACCAAAGATGTTGTGCAAGACGGTCTCCTTGCCTACATGGGCAAGGATGAGTTTGCGATCGCCCGCTTTGATGTCACCTCGCCCAAGAGCGTGATTCAGCTCATACAAAGCCTGCGGGCCGTTCTGGCAAGGCCATTTTTCCTCGAGGGGCAGACTGTTCACATTACCCCCAGCATTGGGGTCGTCCTGCAAACCATCCAAGAGGCTCAGGATATCGATCAGCTGCTGCAACAGGCCCATATGGCGATGCACCAGGCCAAGCAGCGAGGGCGCGGCCAATATCAGTTCTATTCCCCAGAGACCACGGCCCAGCTGCAGAATCGCCTGATGCTGGAAAACGACCTGCACGGAGCCCTAGAGCGTGATGAGCTACGGGTGTATTACCAACCGCTGATCGACCTGCAAACGGGGCAGGCCATTGCTGTGGAAGCGCTGGTGCGGTGGCAGCATCCCATTCGAGGGCTGGTCTCTCCGGCCGAGTTCATTCCCATTGCCGAGGCCAACGGGCTGATCGTGCCGATTGGGGAGTGGGTGCTGCGCACAGCCTGCGCCCAGAGCCGAGCCTGGCAGCTGGCTGGCTCGCCGCCCCTGCGCCTGTCGGTGAACCTGTCCGCCTGCCAGTTTAGTCAGCCAAATTTGGTTGAAACCATCGCTCAGATCCTGGCTGAAACTCAGCTGGATCCGGCCTATCTGGAGTTAGAAGTTACCGAAAGCTTTTTGATGGAGGATATCCATCGCTCAGTGCAGACCTTGCAGGAGCTTCGCGGACTGGGCATAGCGATCGCCCTGGATGATTTTGGCACCGGCTACTCTTCCCTCAACTACCTGAGCCGTTTTCCGGTGACCATGCTAAAAATCGATCGCTCCTTCGTCAACGACATGCGGGTCAATCCAGAAAGTGCCGCCGTCACCGATGCGATTATCGCCTTAGCCAAGAGCCTGCACCTGAGCATTACCGCAGAGGGGATTGAAGATCAGGAGCAGCTGGCCTATCTCAAAGAGCGTGGCTGTGAAGAGGGGCAGGGGTTTTACTTTAGTCGCCCTTTGCCAGCAGAGGCGCTGGCCACCTGGCTGCAAACCAAGTCCCCGGCCCAGCCGCTACCGGCGCTAACAATGGCACGGTAATGCTTTTTAACGAGCCTTCAACACCCCTCTAAAGCTAGAGGCCGTAATGCGGGGCTGTCCATCGCTCATTTCTACGGTGAAGGTGCGCTCTTCTCGCTGGGTGGAGCCATCGGGGTAAACGTAGGTGTTTTCGCCCACCAACTGGACGGCATCGGCCGTCTGCCCGGTTACCCGCAGATTCTCAACCGAAACGTGATCGAATTGAGCGAAAAAGCCGGGGTCAAACTGCTGCGCCAGAGGGCCGCTAAACTGCGATCGCGCCGCATCCCAATTTTGATTAGACACCGCACTGTACAGGGTCGCGATGGTGGCCTGGGCCGCCTGTGGAGTCAGCTCACTTTTGGGCGCTGGGGATGGTTCTGAAGGTGGCGCTGGGGATGGCTCTGGCGCGGAGTTCTCGGGGTTCGTTACCACGGGTTCCGGTGGGGCGGCAGGTTCCGCAGGTTCGACCTCAGCCGGTTCATCAACGTCGCCAGGGGGCGTGGTTGTCGCCTCGTCCTGGGGTTCAGTACTTGCCGTAGGAGCATCCGTGGGAGTGGCTGCAACCGAAGGAACGTCAGGATTTGAAGTAGAGGCCGAGCGCCAGACCTGCCAGCCGACGAGACCCGCGATCGCGACGCTAGCCCCCGCCGCAAGCGGCAGCCACAGGGCAGGCGCCGACTTTTCTCGCCTCGTTGCTCTTCTCTGGGCCGGAGCCTGGGGTGCTGTAAGTTGGGTTCTTTCTCGGCGACGTCCCACAGCCACCGTTGGGGCTGCCTGGGTAGCTCCAGGCGCGTAGCTGGGAGGGGCGATCGCCACCGGAACGTACCGGCTCAAGGCTGGGGGCAGAGCCCTCAGGGCGGCGAGGGCCTCGGCGGCGGTAGCGTAGCGGGTACGAAAGTCGTAGCGCACCATGGTGTCCAGCACCTCCAGCAGCGCCGGGTGAGCATTGGGGGCATAGCGCCGCCACTCTAGCTCGCCGCTGTGGGGATCGGGATGGATTTCGGTCGGTGGACAACCGGTTAGGGCCTGAATTCCCAACATGCCAACGGCATAGATATCGCTGCTGAACTGGGGTCGCCCGGCCACCTGCTCGCTCGGCATATAGCCCTGGGTGCCAATCGAAATCGTGTGGCTGAGGCCCGATCGCAGGGCAGTAGCCTGGTTACTCATCTGTTTGACGGCGCCAAAATCAATCAGCACGAGGCGGCGATCGCTGGCGCGGCGAATCAGGTTCGAGGGTTTGATGTCGCGATGGATGACGCCGTGGCGGTGGACAAAGGCCAGAACCCCCAGCAGATCGCCTAGAAATGTCGTCACCTGGGCCTCGTTCCAGGGCGTGCCCAGCTCGTCGGCCAGGGAATGGCCTTCGATATACTCCTGGGCCAGGTAAAATTCCTGGTTTTCCTCAAAGTGGGCCAGCAGCCCCGGAATCTGCGGATGCGACCCCAGTTTGGCCAGGGTTTGGGCCTCGGTATCGAACAGCCGCCGCGCCACTTGCAGTTCCTCAACGCTGCTCACCTGGGGCTTGAGCTGCTTCACCACGCACAGCGGGTGCCCCGGCAGGTGCAAATCCTGGGCGCTAAAGGTCTGCCCAAAGCCCCCCGCCCCCAGGGGTTGAATCAGCCGATAGCGCCCCCCCAGGGGTCTCGACTCGGGCTGAAAATTAGGGGAAGACACAGGCATGGGCAGGGGCAGCTAACGGGGTTGAACACCAGCGTAGCTTTAGTTGATTCAGAAGCAAATGTATCTGTGGACACGAATGCCCAACGGCGGCGGCGCGATCGGCAACAGGGCAGATTAAAGAAAATCTGAAAACTGCCCGAGGAAGCTGAACGTGCTACCGTTCGTACCGCCGCAGCAAGATAGAATGCGTTCCCAGCCGTTGTTCCGCCAGCGAAGCGTCCCGCCCTATTGCCGCCAAGAGGCCCACATTGACAGGGGCTAGGAAACCTCCATACTAATTGTCATAGGATTAGCCGCCGCCCCCTATCTCCACAGCCATCATGATTGCCCCCAGCGATACCCACGTTTATCCTGTGCTCTGGCAAGACGACCATCTGGTGCTGATTGACCAGCGCCAGCTGCCGGAGCGCTATAACATTGTGTCGATTCACCGCTGCGACGATGTGGTGCGATCGCTGCGCTCCGGCATTGTTCAGGGCGGCTCGGCCATGGGGCTGGCGGCCGCCTACGGCCTCTACCTGGGGGCCAACGAAATCCACACCGACGACCCGGTGGCCTTCTGGGAGCGGATCGAGGCGATCGGCGACCAGTTTAAGCAAACCCGCCCCGACAAAGCCCATTTACAGTGGGCGGTGGACAGCATGCTGGCGGTCGTTCATCACTCCCAGGCCTCCATAGACGAGGTCAGAGGGCAGCTGCTGGCCCAGGCCCAGGCGATGCAAGCAGAAGACTTTAGCCTTTGCCACGCCATTGGCGACTACGGTATTCAGGAGCTGCCCAGCCGTCCGGCCAAGCTTACGGTGCTAACCCACTGCAACCACGGGGCCCTGGCCACCTCGGGCTACGGCACCTCCCTGGGCATTATGCGATCGCTGTGGAAGGCGGGCCGTCTGGAGCGGGTCTACGCCGCCGAAACTCGCCCCAGCCTACAAGGCTCGCGGCTCACCGCCTGGGAATGCGTGCAGGAGGGCATTCCGGTGACGGTGATTACCGACAGCATGACCGCCCACTGCATGCAAAAAGGGCTGATTCACGCCGTGCTGGCGGGGGCCGATCGCATCGCCGCCAACGGCGACACGATCAGCAAAATTGGCACCTACAGCCTGGCCCTGGTGGCCAAGGCCCACAATATTCCCTTCGTGGTGGCGGCTCCGGTGTCAACCGTCGATTTTACGGTGGCCAGCGGGGAGGGCATGGCGATCGCCGAACATGCCGCCGAGGAAATCTATCGACTGGGCGAGCGGGTCACCTCCCCCAACGGTGCCGAGTTCTATAATCCTGCCTCCGACGTTACGCCAGCTCGGCTGATTACCGCGATCGTGACCGAAAAGGGGGCCGTTGTCCCCGACCAGCTTGACACCCTGAGGGCCAGCTAGGGCGGCCCAGACCGTTGACTTTTCTAGAGCAAACATAAATCCTCCGCCCAGCATCATTATTATTAGGGGGATCGTCGCTCCCATCCTATTTTCGATAGCCCCAGCCATGCCTACCCTGCGCCCCCCAGCCAACGTTTCCAGGTATTTGCTGACGGTTGTGGCCGTAACCGCCGCTGTCCTGGGGGTGCGCTTTCTAATCACCTGGGCTGCCGAGGTATTTTTAGACCCCATCCCAATCCTGGGCGGCTGGCTCAAAAGCCTTGAGATCGTTGAGCTGAGCGTGGTTTTGCTATTTGCCATCCTGGGGTTTGGGCTGGGCAGCGCCACCCGCCACCTGTCGGCCAAAACTCCCCTGGGGCTCAAGTCTATTGCCCTGGTGGTGGCGCTGCCCCTGGTGTTCTTTAGCAGCTACTGGCTGCGGCACTACCTGTGGATCAGCCACCTGACCGCGGAGTCCACCATGACTCGCCAAGAAATTACCGCCCTGGCCAACCAGGCCCTCAGCCACGAGGGGGGCAAAACAGGGTTTTGGGGCTACTACACCACCACCACCCGCATGCCCATCTTGCCCGACACCGTAGCCGAGCTCCAGCGCATGGCCGAAGATCAGAAGTGGTTTCGCTCAGAGCTCACTCGCTTTAGCGGCATTGAGCCAGGGGTATTTTCCATGATTTTTGACGGAGCCGGGTGGGGCATACGCCTCTTTTATATGGCGTTAGCGTTTCTCACCGGGGTAATTTATTTTTTCAAAGGCCTGGCCGAGGCCGATGCCGCCCGACTGCGTAAGGTCGCCCAGGGTAGCGCCCTCCAGCGCAAAGCATGACCCTGCTGACGGTGCGAGTCAAGCCCAACGCCAGGGTTCAGCGGGCCACTCGACTCGACGATGGCAGCTGGCTGCTGCACCTCAAAGCGCCACCCCAGGATGGCAAGGCCAACCGGGAGCTGATCGCCCTGCTGGCCCAGGAGCTGGGGGTAACCAAGGCCCAGGTAAAGATCAAATCTGGGCAGAGCGGCCGCACCAAGCGAGTTGAAATTGATGACTGACGGTGAGGCCCGGCCATGACAGCGGCTGTTATTTTGGCGGGGGGCCGCAGCTCTCGTATGGGCCAGGACAAGGCGCTGATTGCGGTGGGGACCGAACCTCTGATTCAGCGCACCTGTCGGGTAGCGCTAGCCTGCGCCGACCCTGTGTATGTCGTTGCGCCCTGGCCCGATCGCTACCGCCCCCTGGTGCCCAGTGCCGTGCATTGGATCGAAGAGCGCGCCTCGCCAGAGCGGCCCGAAGCCTCCCAGGGGCCGCTGGGGGCGCTGGTGCTGGCGCTAGGTCTGCTGCGCGATCGCCCCCAGTGCCCCGAGTGGGTGCTGGTGCTGGCCTGCGATATGCCCAATCTCTCGGCGGCGGCCCTCAACAGCTGGCGAGCCGATCTGGCCACAGTTCCTTTGCCCTACCTGGCCTACCTGCCCCGCCGCCAGCACCGCTGGGAGCCGCTGTGTGGGTTTTACCGCACGGCGGCCCTGGAGCCGCTGCGACAGTATGTGACAGCGCCACTGGCAGCCTCCAAAGAGCCAGCGCAGGGGTCAAAAGTTGGCCCCAGGGGGCGATCGCTGCAAGCCTGGCTCCGCCAGCATCCGGTACAGCCCATGCCCCAGGTGGAGGATGCCATGCTGGCCAACCTCAACACCCCCGCCGATCTGGAGGCATGGCAGCGATCGAGTCAGTCAGATAGCTAGCCCACCAAACCCGCCGGGCTGGCCTCGGCGGCAGTCCCTAGTCGGCCTGTTCAGGCCCAGCCGTGGCGGTGTCGAGATCGGCAGCGGGCACCTCGGGGGCCGGGGAGAGGGCCTGGGGCCAGGGGATCCGGCTGTCGGCGGCAATCAGGCGGGCAATTTCGCGCGCGCCGTAGCGGTTGACGTGGCTGGGGTCGGCAAACAGATGGGACTGCCAGCGCCATATCTCCAGCAGATCGACCAGGGTGAGGCTGCCCTGGTTGGCCCAGCCCTGCAAAAAGGCTTGAAACTGACGCTCGTAGACCATGCGCACCCCGTCTAGATAGTCGTTGCTAAGGGGCAAATTGACGAATACCAGCGGAATATTCTGGCTTTGCAAAAACTGCGTCACGGCCTCAAAGGAAACCGTTTGCACACCGTCTAACCGAAAAGGGCGGTAGTCGTTGTCGTAGAGGCCCCGCACGTGGGGAAAGTGGCGGTAATACAGGGCTGGGTTGAACTGGTCATCCACGGCCAGAAACCCCTGGGAATTGATGGCGCTAACGGGGGTTTTCTCGGCGGCGTCAGCCGTTGTAACGGCCCCTGACGCTCCGGCTTCAATTTCAATGTCTTCGACAGATTCTCCGACAGGTTCAGAGTCTGGCCCGGGCGCGGGTGGTGTCTCTAGCGCGGGTGGTGTCTCTAGCGCGGGTGGTGTCTCTGGCTCGGGGACTGTGTTTGGCCCAGGGGTCACCTCGCCCTCGGTGTCGGGTTCTGGCCCGGCAGCGGCAGTTTTGTCGGCGGGGGGGGCGATCGCGGTCGCCAAACTGAGGGTGCTGCCCTCGCGCACGGCGGCGTAGCCAGGGGAAGCCAAAATTTCGGCAAAGGTGCGGTCAAAGCGACTGCTGTTCAGGGCGCGAGAACCCTCAGCCCAAATAATCAGGCGCGGGTACATGTCAGGGGCCAGCAGCTGCCGGGTGACAAAACTGACCACCTGGGCCGTAGCTCCGTTGACGCTGAAGTTATACACCCGCAGACCGGAGTAGCCCTCCAGGGCCAGCGCCTGTTGCAGCACCTGCGGGTCTACGCCTTGCAGCGATCGCGAGCTGCCCACAATCAAGACATCCGGCGGGCCGAGGGTAGCCACGTAGGAACGATACAGGCTGACCTGCTCATCGAGCACTGTGCTGCCCAGGGCTGGAAACGCCCTGGACACCCCCTGCTGGGCAGCCTGCTGCTGAGCCAGGTAGAGGTTTTGCTGGTACTCCCGAGCCCGGCGCTGGCCAAACACCTGCCTGGGATCATCCGTGGGCAGATCGTGCAGTTGGGCTACCGATCGCCCCCAGGCCCCGGCCACCTGCTGCCACTGGGCAGCGGTGGTAGCGGTGGCGGCCAGCTGCGTCGCCCGATTGGCTTCACCTACGGCTTGCTCCCAAGGGTCAGGGGCAGGCGAAACAGCGGTAGCGGGCTGCCCCGATACAGCGGGGGGAGCGAGGGGCCGGGAAGACCCCGTACAGCAGGTGATTAAAACGCCTAGCACTACAGATGCCGCTAGCCCGCCACGGGAGGTGAGGAGATGAATCATGGCAGAGATCAGAGCGTAGGTAGGAGGAGATCTAGCTGAAGTCGGCGGGCCAGAGGCAACACCCTCCACTACAGCTTAGAAAATTACAGTTTAGAAAATTGTGCGGTCCGGCGAAAGCGCTGGGGCTGAGACAATCAACCCCAGCCCCCTCTGGGCCTGAATTCCCTGGTTTTTCTAAGTTTATAGTGGGAGCAGCACCCCGGCCTGCCGACTGTTTTTTGTAAATCTCCTATGCCAGACCCCATCGATCGCCTGCTCAAGCCCCACATTCAAGATCTGGGGGGGTTCCAGGCCCGCCGATTGCTCCCCCACGAGCACCGCATGATGGTGGGGCCATTTATTTTTTTTGACCATCTTGGTCCGGCTCAGTTTGGCCCAGGGCAGGGCGTCGATGTGCGGCCGCACCCTCACATTAACCTGGCTACGGTCACCTATCTGTTTGAGGGGGCGCTGCGCTACCGCGATAGCCTCGGCACGGTGCAAGACATTTACCCCGGCGCAGTGAACTGGATGGGCAGTCCTGACCCAAAGGCCCCCTAGGGAAGGATTTTATTTTTTTGGCTACTCTGCAATAGTAGGGCTGTTGCCCAAGCCGTTTTTAGCAGGAGCACAGCAGTCGGTGGTACCCCTTAAAGATTACAACCCAGGTCAGCGCACCCCCTACGTCACCTACGGCCTCATTGTGCTCAACGTGGCGATCTTTATCTACGAACTGAGCCTGCCGGCCTACGCGCTGACCGACTTTTTTCACGCCTGGGCGGTAGTTCCCGAGGAGTTTTCGACCAGCCTGTCCACCGGGATTTCAACGGTCAATGCCGAAGAATGGCTGACGGTGGTGACCAGCCAGTTTCTCCACGGCGGCTTTTTGCACGTGGCGGGCAACATGCTCTACCTGTGGATCTTTGGCAACAACGTCGAAGACCAGATGGGGCACCTGCGTTTTTTGCTGTTTTACCTGCTGTGCGGGGTGCTCGCTAACCTGACCCAGTGGTTTTTTGCCATGGGCTCAGAGATTCCGTCCCTGGGAGCCAGCGGTGCGATCGCAGGCGTTATGGGCGCCTACATCTTCCGATTCCCGGAGGTGCGCATTCTCACCCTGGTTCCCCTGGGGCCGTTTCCCCTGCCGCTGAAAATTCCGGCCCTCTTCTACCTGGGCATCTGGTTTGCCCAGCAGGCGGTCTACGGCTTCGCCAGCCTCAGCGCCCCTACCATGATTGGCATGGAGGGGGGCGGCATTGCCTACTGGGCCCACGCCGGGGGCTTTGCCATTGGCGCCCTGCTGGGGCCATTGTTTGGCCTCTTTAGCCAGCCCGATGCGGAGGTCACTGCCGAAAGCCCCGGCGTAGAATAGGCGGGAGCATGTGCCAGAGCGCTGGGACAGTACTTAAATACAACCCCATCTAATTAACATAATTAACAACCCCAACCTGTTGCCCTAGCTTCGCTAGGGCAACCCTCGGCTTGCGGCTCCACCGCTCATTGCAGGTTTATTGGCACAAGTTCGTTGACAATGCCGATCGCAAGGAAGCAGAAGAGCCAGGGAGAATAGACGGCTCTGGTAGCGAAAATATCCGACGAAGTTTGCTTTCTCTCAAGGGTGCAGGGCTGCACTTCAATCCTGAGGTATAGCTGTGGTCAGTCTGGTTAAGACATGTCTCCTATGAACGTTCAAGCGTTTGAACGTTCATAGGGTGTCTGGATGTCCTAACCAACGTGACTCTGGCTAGATCTTCTTTCCCAGAAACCTCCTCGGCTTCTTTAGCCCAATTCCTCCAGAACTCCTAGCGGCTCAAGGCAGGGTCGCTTTGCGCAGAACAACTCCGCCCTTGCGAGACGGATGAGGAGTTGTTACATTAGTTTACGCATCGTAACAATGGGTAATATAAAATGCCTGTTGTTCACAGTTAGCGGCGCGCTGATCTCGCGGGCGGGGGAAGCGTTGGAGTAGTGTCGATGGATAAAAACAGCCTTATGGATAGTCAGTCCATCACCATAACCACGGCTCAGGTCCTGGACCTGTACGCCGCTGGTCGGCGCGATTTTAGCCAGTTCGACTTCCACGAAGCCTGGATGCCTGGGGTAGCGCTCCCCGGCATTAACCTGAGTCAGGCCAATTTGGGATCGGCCAACCTGGGGTCGGCCAATCTAAGTGGGGCCACCCTAAGCAGCTGCAACCTGTGGCGAGCCAGCCTGGCAGGGGCAAGTCTGAGAGGGGCCAATCTGGCCCGTACGGTAATGATTCGCGCTGAGCTGAGCCGAGTTGATCTGACCGAGGCCAATCTGCGCTGTAGCGATCTGCGCCTGGCCAATCTGCGCCTGGCTACCCTGCGCCACGCCGATCTCCGCCACGCCGACCTCAGCTACACTGACCTGTACGGGGCCGATTTAACCGCCGCCGACCTGCGCGGGGCCAACCTGACAGGGGCCAACCTGCGCAGCGTAAACCTAGCGATCGCGCGGCTAGAGGGGGCTCACCTCGATCGCGCCTGGCTAGACGCCGCGCCCCAGCCCCCGGAGCTATCTTCCACGTACTAAATCTTCACCAGGGTTTTGCACGGCCGCCAGCGCCCGCCGCAGCTGGCCGCCGTGCTGTGCCAGCTGCCCGGCAGCCGTTTCAGCCTCCAGGCCGCCCAGGTGCATCATCAGCGCCAGCTTCACCTGCTGATGGCTGCGATCGAGCAGATCGGCGGCGGCTTCGCGGTCTAAATCGGTGAGGTCGCAGAGAATGCGCAGGGCGCGATCGCGCAGTTTGGTATTGGTCACCGCCACATCGACCATGCGGTTGCCGTAGACCTTGCCCAGGCGCACCATGGCCCCCGTCGAGAGAATATTCAGGGCCATTTTGGTGACCGTGCCCGCCTTCAACCGGGTAGAACCGGCCAGCAGCTCTGGCCCCACCAGCAGGCGAATGTCGATGTCGGCCTCGGTCGGCACCTGGTCGGCGGGCACGCAGGCGATAAAAACCGTGGTGGCACCGCGCTGATTGGCAGCGGCGATCGCCCCCCGCACGTAGGGGGTGGTGCCGCCAGCGGTAATCCCGACCACGACGTCTTTGGGTTGAACGGCGCGATCGGCGATCGCGGCGGCCCCGTCTTCGGCCACATCCTCTAGCCCCTCAGAGCTTTTCACCAGCGCCGCCGCGCCGCCCGCAAGAATGCCCTGCACCAGGTCCGGCGGCGTGCAGAAGGTGGGCGGGCACTCTGCCGCATCGAGCACCCCCAACCGCCCGCTGGTACCAGCACCGATATAGAACAGCCGCCCGCCCTGGGCCAGCGCCGCCGCCGCCGCGTCAATGGCCGCCGCCAGGGCCAGCCGCGCTGCGGCAATGGCCGTCAGGGTGCGCTGGTCTTCCTGGTTAAACAGGTCCACCAGCTCCAGGGAGCTGAGCTGGTCTAGCTGAGCACTGCGGGGGTTGGCTTGCTCAGTCAGCAAATGGCCGCGATCGGCGGGGTTGGAGAGAAAATGAGCGGAAGAACTAGCAGGCATGGGCAAGCCTCCCCAGAGGCAATAAACACTCCTGCCAATGTAGAGGATCGTGCCCCTAGCGCACAAACCGAATTGCGCCATAGTGCACTGGCTTGCCCTCCGAAGCCCGCACCGCCGCCACAATACAGCTCACAATTTCAAACAGGGTCAGGGGCACTACCAGCAAAAACCCGACCAAAACAAACATCAGAGCAATTGTGATCACCCAGGCGACAAACATCGTGAGCTGAAAGTTAAGCGCCGCTTTAGCCTGCTGCTGAACGTAGGCCAGATTGGAAGCCGCGCTGGCCCCGGCCCCTTTGACTAACAGCAGCACCAGGGGAGCCACCACCCGCCAGGGCAGCAAAAATGAGCCGCCCCAAAACAGCGGCCAGCCCCCTAGCCATTGACTGCCCAGCACCAGGTAGCTGAGCACCGGAGCCAGATGGGCGAGGGCGATCAAGGTCGTATCCGAAGGAATCGGCCCCAGAGAGCGATCGCCCTCTGGGGCCAGCCCCGGACGGTCGAGAGCGGGCTGATTGGGCTGGGCCTGGGGCACCCAAGCAGCCCCAGGCAGCGGGTCCAACCGATCGGACGGCGGCAGCCCGTCGTCTGGGGTCGCCGGAGCAGGGCCGGGGGGAGGAGCAGCGGCAATGTCTTCTGTGGGGCTGACCGCCGGGGAAGACAGCCCCCCCTCTAGCGCAAAGCTCTCGCACCAGTCGGCATTGGGGCAGCCCACCCGGCGGGCCGTTACCCACACCGTATGGACGGGGCAGGTGAGGCCCAGGCGCAGCAGTCCGCGCCGAATGGGGGGCACAACCTGGCTTTGGCCAAGGGCATTGTCTGACTCCAGATCGAGGTGGAGATCGGTGCCCTGCCAGTACCCTCGGGCCACAATGCCTTGATCCGCCAGCGATCGCGTAATCAGCTGGGCGATCGCGCGGGCATCGCCCTGGCGCGCACGGGCGATAAGGGTGGCGAGGAAGGGGGTCATAGCACAGCGGGTCTAGAGCAATTTCTCAAGCTGCTGACGCATACGATCGAGCTCTCCCTGGGAGAGGCGAGCATCGGCTTCAGCGACGGAGCTGTCGGGGGCGGGGCCAGAGCTAGGCTGGTCAGGATTCCAGAGGTGCTCATCGAGGTTGTGATCCGGGGGCACCGCCAGCGTCCCTTCGGGAATCAGGCGATAGCCGTACCCAACCGAGCTGCAAAACTCCTCAATTTCGGCTTGCTCAAAACCCTCCACGGTGGCTTCCGGAAAGTCTTGGGCCTCCAGCATCAGAGCGTAGCGGGTCGCATCGTCCTCGTGCTCAAACATCAAAATCAGATTTTGCCCGTTAACAGTTTCAGCGTGAATCCCCTCGTTGTCGGTGCGGGCGTTGAATAACAGCACGTACACCACCATGGCCATCTCTCACAAACAGGTCACTTGTTTACTGTACTGGGCACCTTGCCCCCAGGCCAATCCGAAGTTAACCCTTAGCAACTCGAGATACCCCAGCATCGAGCATGGCCCCCTGGGTGGCTTTTGGCAGACCAACGTCGGTGCTTTCTAGTAGACTGCGGCACAAGTGGGGGGGCTATTGCCAATTGCGAGGGAGCAGGGGAGCTAGGGAGCCAAGCGAGCTGGAATAGTCGGCATGTTTCCGCCTCAGAGTGCTAGGTTGTGCTTCCTAAAAGATGACAAGGCCAGGATCGGGCGGAGTTGTCATCGGCCCTAAACCTGCCAACGCCACGACTTGAACAATCTCCGCCTGGGTGACCGAGGCTTGAGTAGCATCGCGATCGCAGCCAGAGCGGCTCCAGCCGAAGGTTGCCGAGCCAAAGGTTCCCTACAAAGAGGCACCGCTGATCTCAGGGCGAACAAAATTCACCGCCCCGCCGTCTAGTTTCACATCTGGAACCTCTGGGCGAGGGTATTTGGCCCAGAGATTCTAGCGATATGGGCCGAGCGCCAGACCCTGACCAACCGCTAGCCAGCGAGACCGCGATCGCAGACAATCGCCCTCGGGGTCCCCGAAGGCTAGCCATAGTCCGCTATATCTAGCGTAGAGTTAGAGCTGTGGCTATAGTCACTCAGGTTGGGACATCCAGAGGCGTTTGAGCGTTTGAGCGTTTTGATTGGAAGAAAATGTCTTCACCGGACTGGCTACGGCTTTACCAGAACTAGGCGGCGGCGCTTAACAGAAGTAAATACACTGCCCCAGAGATTCTGGTCAACCCTGCGATCGCAGCAGCTAGGCCCGCAGATTTGATCGGCGCAAACCATCAGCTGAAGGCCGAGAAAATTGGGGACGGGGAGTAGGCAGAAGTCAGGGAGTTCATTACTATGTTGGGTGTTCTGCGGTGGCGTAAACGGGTATGACCCCTTCTCAAGAGCCAGAGCCTTCTCAAGAACCAGAATCGCCCCAGGAGCCAGACGCAGGCGGCGGCAGACCCTGGCTGACATCAGCCCTGGTGGTCGGTTCGGGGCTGCTGGTGCTGGGGGGCAGTACGGTCCTAGGCGGCTGGCTATGGAGCCGTAACCACCTCATTCCCTGGCTGTCAGCCCAGCTCTCCGACACCCTAAATCGTCCCGTAGAGCTGGGGCCGCTAGAGCAGATTGGGCTGTCGGGACTGCGGGTGGGGCCGTCGACCATTCCAGCCACCGCAACCGATCCAGACTCGCTATCCCTATCGGCAATGGAGCTACGGTTTAGCCTGCTAGATCTGTGGCGGCGAAAGCTGCCCCTCAGCCTCACGCTGGATCAGGGCAAGCTTTACCTGGAGCAAAACGCCGCCGGGGACTGGATCAACCTCGATATCGATCTGCCAGAGCAGGATCCCAATCGCAATCCAATTATTGACGTTAGCCTCGACACGGTCAACGTCAACGGCGGGCAGCTCACCATGGTGCCCTACGCCAGGGGTGGCGCGAAACCAGTGCAGGTGGCGATCGACGACCTCCAGGGCCAGCTTCACTTCAAAGACGCCCTGATTGCCGTGCCCGAGGATCCAGAGTCTCCCCTAAAAACTCGACAGCTCGATTTAACCTTAGACGGCAACTCGGTTCAGGGGGGCAGCCTGGCCCTCAAGGGGGCCGTCCTGCTGCCCCCGGCTAACGCTAACGCTGTCTCCAGCGACAGTACCGACGCCACGGCGGTGCCGGGGCCAGGGCTGAAAGCCAATCTCAACCTGCGCACCCAAAAGGCCCGAGCCACAGACATCATGCCCCTGGTGGACTCCTTTCTAAAAAACCCTCTGCCGGTTCAGTTTCCCAGCGGCGTTGTCAGCGGCCAGGTAGACATTGAAAGCGGCAAAGGCGTGCCCACCAGCATTGTCGGCACCGCGCGCGTGGAGGAGGGTTCGGTGGTAACCCGTGGGATGCCAGCTCCCCTCCAGGATTTACAGGGAAATGTGAGGTTTCAGGGCCGGGTGATGCAGTTTGAAGCGGTCACGGCCCGCATGGAGGACCTGGCCGCCAGGGCAGGCGGCACCATCGACCTGGATAAGGGCTATGACCTGAGCGGCCAGGTTAACCCCTTTACGGTAGAGCAGGCTGCAAAGCTGTTTGAGGTGGCGCTGCCAGTGCCTGCGACGGGTAGCTTTTTAGCCAACGTCGCCATGACCGGGCCGCTCAATCGGCCCGTGATTGCCACTGATGTCTTTTCTAAAGGCCCGGTCACCATCGACCAGGTCGCCTTCGCCAAGGTAGAAGCCAACACCACTCTGAAAGCCCCCAACCTCATCATCGACAGCTTTCAGGCCCAGCCCCAGGCCGGGGGGTCTCTGACCGGGAAAGGCCAGTATACCTTTGCCCAACCGGGCCAGCTGGCCCTCTCGCTAACGGGCGATCGCCTTCCCGCCGATGCCGTGGGCCGGCTCTATGGTCTGCCAGAGTCCGTTGCCCTGGGGCCAGTATTTTTAGAAGCAGAGGTCAACGGGCCAATCGACCAGCTGGGGGGCAAAGCCCACTGGCGCGCCCCAGCGGGAGACTACCCTGCCCAGGGCTATATTCTCCTGGCAGACAACACCCTGCGCTTTACCGACACCTTTGTGCAGGTGGCCGGGGGCACCCTGGCCGGCATTGGCAGCCTGGGGTTGACCGACCGCCGCTGGGAGTCAACCATCCGCGCCGAGGGCGTTCAGCTCAACCAAATTGGCGCTGGTGTGGATGGGGTAATCAATGGCGTCGCCCAGTTTAACGGCACCCTAGACAACGGCCTCAGCGGTGTCCAGGGGCAGGGAGTTGCCCAGGCCGTGCTTGCTGGTGGCACGGTCAACACCCGTGCTACCCTCAGCGGCAATCAGTGGGTCGCCGATGTGCGGGGCCAAAATCTGCAAATGGCGGCCTTTGCCCCCGACCTCCAGGGCACCGCTGCGGGCCAATTCCAGTTTCGGGGCAGCACCAGTGACCTCAGCCTGGCCGGGGTCAGAGGCGAGGGGCAGCTGGTTCTCTCCGATGGTTTGGCCACAGCGGCCGGGCGCGCGCCACAGCTGTCCCAGGTGCGGCAGCCCCTCACCGCTGACCTGGCCTGGAATGGTCAGGCGATTCAGGTGCAGCGGGCCAGCACCGCCGGATTGCAGGCCAGTGGTTTGATCACGCCGCAGCTCAGCGGCCCCGGTGCGCCCGCTATCGCTAACCTCGACCTCAACCTCAGTGTGGATGGCTTTAGCCTGGCGGCACTGCCCCTGCCAGAGATCATTCCCCTGGCGGGCAATGCCTTCTTTGACGGACGGCTGCGGGGGCGGCCCGGCGCCCTAGTCCTGAGCGGCAACGCATCCCTGGTGGGGCTGACCGCTGGCGATTTGGCCTTTGCCTCTCCCCTCAGCGGTCCGGTTAACTATACCCAGGGCGGCCCGCTGGCGGTCGACCTGACCGGCGGCGGCGATCGCGTCTACGTGGCCAGCGCCCAGGGCGATGGTCCCCAAGGGCCGGCTTCCAACCAACGCGACCTCACCTTTGAGGTCCGCAGCGGCGAGGCCCTAGCCACAGGCTATACCCAGGCCGACACCCTCTACGCCAGCGTCGAAAATCTTCCCATTGATGACCTCAGACTGCCCCAAGCGGGCGTCAACGGTGTTGGCCGCGTGGGCGGCCTGATCACCTCGGCGCAGATTGTTGCCAACCTGCGCCAGCCCACCCTGCGGGCCACCTTCGACATCCAAGATCCCAGCATTAGCTACATCCGGCTGCCGACGGAAACCACCGTTGTGGCCATCGATCCCAACGCCCCCGAGCGCCCGGCCGAGGAAACCCGCTACGGTCGTCTACGGGGCACCGTTACCTACGCCAACAGTGTTTTTGGCCTGGCGGGAGTGACGCTTGAGTCAGCCTCGGGGCTCAGCCGCTACCTAGTCAGCGGCACCTACGCCCTGGGCGATACGCCCCAGATCAACGGCCAGCTGAAGGTTGAAAATGGCCAAATTCAAGAGATTTTGCAAACCCTGCTCATTTTTGAGCGGTCCGATTTTCGGTTCAATATCCTCCAGCCGCCCGACTGGTATCGGCCCGCCACCGCCGCCGATGTGGCCTCCCTGGAGGAAGTTAAACCCGTGGGCGATCGCAAGGCCAGCCTGCTCGACCAGCTGCGCCGCCTGGCCGAGGTCCAAGAGCTGCAAGACATGCTGGCGGCCCAGTCCGAGGCCGCCCCACTACCGCCGCTAGAAGAACTGGTGGGCAGCTTCTCCGGCACCGTCACCGCCAGTGGCGCGATTCCCGACGACCTCAACGTCACCTTTGACCTGGCCGGGGCCAACTGGGTCTGGGGCAAGCCCGATGGCAGCAACGGTGCCGTCTATCGGGTTGACGAAGTCGTGGCCCAGGGCAGCTACCAGGACAGCGTCATTCGCCTCAACCCAGTCAGTCTGCGGTCAGATTTTTCAGATTTTTCGGCGACAACCCAGCAGGGGGTGGCCCTGGCTACCCTCAACGGCGAGTTTAGTCTCGACCCCGACGATGCCGAAAACCACACCATGCGTTTAGAGGTCAGCGACGTGCCCCTAGAGGCTTTGCGCCAGCCCCTGCGGCTTCCCGACAACCTCAACGGCCTCATGAACCTGGGGGCTACCCTCACCGGCACCCTGGCCAATCCCCAGGTGCGCGGACAACTGGCGGTCAACGAAGCCACCATAAACCGCAACACCATTGACCTGGCCACCGCCAACTTCAGCTATGACAAAGCCCGCCTCAATCTCATCAGTCGAGTCGCGGTCAATGAGCAGGTCGAAGATCCGCTGCGGCTGGTGGCCAGCATCCCGCTACCGCTGCCCGGTCTCAGCCAGCAGCCCGAGACCGATACGGTCAACATCACCCTCCGCATGCGCGACGACGGCTTTGCCCTGATCAACCTGCTCACCCAGGCCGTCACCTGGGAGTCAGGCTCAGCCAATCTCAACCTGGCCGTGAAAGGCCGGTGGCCGACGAACAAATCAATTCAAGAGGCGCTTACCACTCTCAGGGTCACCGGAGAGGCCAATCTGGACGGCGTGACCATTAGCTCCCGCAGCCTGCCCGAACCTCTGACCAACATCCAGGGAAAAATTCAGGTGGTCGATAGTTCTGCCACCGATGTGGCCCGCTCGGTCTACACCGACGGCCTAGTGCTCGATTTTCAAAATCTACAGGGTGACTTTAGCAACGGCAAAGTGGTCGCTGAGGGCAATCTCAAACTGCTGCCCTCGGTGCAAGATCTGGCCCCAGGGCTCTTTGACAGCAGCAGCACCGCCCTGGCCCCGGAGGGCGATCGCCCCTTTCACGTTACCCTCGACAACATTGCCCTAGACCTGCGCAATCCCTCGGGCACCTACCGGGGGCGGGTAGACGGCAACGTTACGGTGGGAGGCAGTGTATTTTTGCTGCCCCCGGTGGTCGACGGCGAGATCAGGCTCTCCAACGGCGTGCTGACGCTGCCTGACGCCCGCAGTGGCGCCACCCCTGCGACCTTTAGCGCCACGCGCGAGCCCAGCATCTTCGATCCGATTCCCCCCGTGCTCGACAATTTTCAGCTGGTCTTGGCCGACAATGTACGTCTTGCCATTCCAGGCATTGTCGATGTGCGCGCTGAGGGATCCCTAGATTTGGTCGGCACGGCCCCAAATATTAAGCCCATTGGCCGCATCAACCTGCCCTCAGGCCGGATTAACCTGCTGACTACTGAGTTCCGGCTCACCGGCGATGAAAACTACGCCGAGTTTAGCGACCTAGACGAAACCATTGACCCCTACCTGGTGGCCACCCTGACGGCGGCCGTGCCCGACAGCGCTGGCGCTGGCGCGTCCCTGTCGACGGCCACCCCCTTCCCCCGCAACGAAATCAGCGAGTCTAGAATCGATCAGCTGGGCCTGACCCAGGCGGGGGTACAGACGGTCAGAATTCGCGCTACGGTCAACGGTCGGGTCAGCCGAGTGGTCAACCTGCAAGGGGTAGAGCTAAGCAGCTCCCCACCCCGCTCCGAGGGCGAAATAGTAGCCCTGATCAGCGGCGGTTTTTTAGCCGCCCTGGAGTCTACCCTGGGCAGTGTGTCGGGCGGCGGCGACGGGTTTCAGGGGCTGCTGGCCTTTGCCGGATCGGCCCTGCTCAACAACCTGCAAAATATTTTGGGGTCGGGCCTAGAGCGCACCGATCTGCGTCTGTTTTCGGCATCGCCGCCGGGCAGCCAGCAATCGGGAGCCATCGATATTGGGGGTGAACTTGGGTTTAATTTTTCGCCCAGCATTTCGGTATCGGTGCAGAAGGTGTTTACGACCGTTACTCCCGCTGTCTTTAGCGTGCGCTATCGCATCAATGACCAGATCACCCTGCGGGCGATCACCAGCTACGAGCAGTTTAATGAAAACACGGGGGCAATTTTAGAATTTCGGTTCTAGCCCGGCGGCGAAAGAGTGCCTTTGCCCCTGTATCCCCTGTAAGGTTAATGCCACAGGTTAATTCCAGAGGGGCAATGTCCCCCACTCCACCGCTGTTTACCACCTATGAATCCCAAGCTACCTAACCCTTCCCCACCGCCTGCCACCGAGGATGAGATTGCCCATCCGCCCAGCGGCGCTGGGCCGCGCTGGCGATCGCTCTGGTCTGGTCAGTGGGGAAACCTGCGGGTGCTGGCGATCGCGCTGGCGATCGCCCTCACCGTTCGGGTGCTGATTGCAGAACCCCGCTATATTCCCTCCAACTCCATGGACCCGACCCTGCACATCGGCGATCGCCTGCTGGTCGACAAAGTCAGCTACCGCTGGCACCCCCCCCACCGGGGCGACATCGTGGTGTTTGCCCCGCCGCCGCAGCTCACCCGCCTGGGCTACGAACCCAGCCAGGCCTTTATCAAACGCGTGATTGGCGAGCCGGGCCAAACGGTTGAAGTCGTGCAGGGACAGGTCAGAATCGACGGGCAGCCCCTGCAAGAGCCCTACATCCTAGAGCCCCCCGCCTACGCCCTAGAGCCGGTCACGGTGCCACCGGGGCAGGTCTTTGTCATGGGCGACAACCGCAACGACAGCAACGACTCCCACGTGTGGGGCGGGCTGCCCCAGCAAAACATTATTGGCCGCGCTCGGTTCCGCTTCTGGCCCCTCGATCGCCTCGGCCCCGTCGGCTAGATCCAGGGTCCTCTGGTCTTTTCAGCCGACCGTAAGCCGTTCTAACGTCTGCTCTTACCCGGCCTGGGCTCTGGCCCAATGGCGTACTGCACTACCACCACAGGCGGAAGGGTTGTGTAAGATCAAAGCGGTCTTGAGGAAGCCCCTATGCTCGTACAGCTTGTTCGTCCCCTGGTGCGCAGCCAGGTTCAAATGCTCGCCCAGGCGCAGTCAGCCAGCGGCAAACTGGTGGGCATGGTGTCTCAGTGGCTGGGCTATTTGGGCATCCATGCGGAGGTTACCCAGCTGCAAACCACGGGCAACCGCATTCAGGTATCGCTTTGCGTGGGCAAACCCGAGCAGTGCACCGAAGCCGAGTGGCAGCAAATTCTCAACAACCTCAACCAGGATAGGACTACTACGGCCGAAGAAGACGCCCTCACCTATGCGGCCATGTCCATTGCCCAGCAGAGTAAGGTGCAGCGGCTGCTGGCGTCCATTCTCCAGGCCAGTGGCCAAGACCCCATCGCAGAATGGGCCGATCTACAGCCCCGGCTGACGGCCATGGGTATGGACCAGGCCATGCTGGTGGGCATCCAAAGCGCCCTAAAAGTCCCTATGCCCATGGAACTTTTGGTCGAGCAGCTAGAACCCGAGGTGGCCGCCTTTGTGCTGTCTAAAGCCATTCACATCGCCCTGCTCGACCACCAGATCAGCCAGGCCGAAGACACAGCCCTCAAGGCTCTGCTCAACGCCGTCGATCGCAAGGTAGTAGCCTAGGGCGATCGCTCAGAGCGATCTTCCCCGTATCATTCTCCAGCCTGTACGGCTCGCCCAGTTTCCCTTTGCTCTCCTCCTATGGATTCCGCCGCCGTTCTCTTTCACCTTGCGTTTCCCGTAGCCGACATTCCTACCACCAAAGAATTTTACGTCGACGGCCTGGGCTGCCAGCCAGGGCGAGAAACCCCCAACTCCCTCATTCTCAACCTGCACGGCCACCAGCTAGTGGCCCACACCACCGCTGACCTGGCTCCCCAAAAAGGCATTTACCCGCGCCACTTTGGCCTGGTATTCATGGCCGAGACCGACTGGGAATCTCTGCTGCACCGGGCTCAGGGGCAAAAGCTCAGCTTTCACCAGGGCGAAAAGCGGCGCTTCCCCGACACAACGCTGGAGCATCGCACCTTCTTTTTGCAAGACCCCTTCTACAACCTGCTGGAATTTAAGTACTACTGCCACCCCAGCGCCATCTTTGGCGAGGTTGACCAAAAGCAGGTGGGGGACGCTGAATAGATCGCTAGGCGGGGAATGCGATCGCATGGCCTTCATCCGTCGATCGCACCCAACAGCTCAAGGAGAATTCGAAGCAAGAAGATATCGGCCTAAATCCAGCAGCTGTGCCGCTGTAGGGTGGGCTATGATGAAGCAGCCGGGATTTTGATTTTGTTGCGGCTACCAAGCTCTTCTACAAAGGCTTGAGCAGCGTTTACCCTATTCGTAGCCAGCCAAATACCTGCCCCACAGTCAGCATTAGAGCCGGAGCCAGGTCCGTCATGGTCAGCTCATTCTCTGCCGCTTCTAGGGAGGTGGGTAGCTGGTCAGGCAGGTAAACTTGCACCAAATTCTCGTTGGGGTCAACTAGCCACCCTCCCAGCCCGCCGTGGTTAAGACAGTGCAAAATGTTGCTCACCACCCGCGTGGAAGACTGCTCGGGGCTAAGAATTTCAATTGTCCAGTCAGGGGCAGCGCTAAACGTATTGGCAATGGTGCCATCGTCATTTGTGGGCAATCGCTGCCAGCGGAACGCAGACACATCGGGAATAATGGATCTGCCGCCAAACGTACAGCGTAGTTCGGGCAGGGCCAGAGCAATGCGATCGTCTTCAGTGACCGCATTGATAGCATTGATCAGTTTTTGCTGGATGCGGCTGTGCTGTCCCTGGGGCATTGGCTTTTGAATGATCTGGCCGTCGATGTATTCGCGCCCGGGCTTGGTCTCTGGCTGTTGCAGAAACTCAGCTAGGGTAATGGTTTTGGCAGGAGTTCGTACCATTGGCCAGACGGGTTGAATTGTAGCCATTGTAGACCGCTATCCCCTGCCTCCGTGCTAGGTTGAGGGGCAGCGATTTTTTGGCGGGCTATGCACAAAATTCCAGTTACCATCATTACCGGTTTTCTTGGGGCTGGCAAAACCACCCTGATTCGCCAGCTGCTGCAAAACCCCCAGGGGCGGCGCATTGCCGTATTGGTCAACGAGTTTGGCGAAGTCGGCATCGATGGCGATCTGCTGCGCAGCTGCCAGGTGTGCGACGAAGACGGAGCGGTTCAGCCTGCCGCAGCCAACATTGTTGAACTTACCAACGGCTGCCTCTGCTGCACGGTGCAGGAAGAATTTTTGCCCACCATGCAGGTTTTAATGGAGCGTCGCGATCAGATCGACTGCATAGTAATCGAAACCTCGGGGTTGGCGCTGCCGAAGCCTCTGGTGCAGGCCTTTCGCTGGCCCGAAATTCGCACTGCGGCCACCGTTGACAGCGTGATCGCCCTGGTCGACTGCGAAGCCCTGGCAGAGGGCAGCCTGGTCGGCGATCTGCCTGCCCTGGAGGCCCAGCGCCAGGCCGACGACAGCCTCGACCACGAAACGCCTCTAGAAGAGCTGTTCGAAGACCAGCTCCACTGCGCCGACCTGGTGCTGCTGACCAAGGTAGATAAGGTGAGCGGAGGCGATCGCGCCCGAGTGGAGACCTGGCTACACCAGCAGCTTCCCCGCCCGGTCAAGGTGCTCTCCATCGTCGGTGGCGAAGGTTCCAGTGCCATTAGCCCCGAGCTACTGCTGGGCTTCAACGCCGCCGTCGAAGACGATCTAGACAACCGCTCTAGCCACCACGATCACGACCATGACCACGACCACGATGACGACATCGTGGCTATTCCCCTTGTGCTGGACCAGGGATTTGACCCCCAGACGCTCATGGAAAAGCTAGAACACCTGGCTGCAAACCATGAGATCTACCGCATTAAGGGCTTTGTCTACGTTCCCAACAAGGCCATGCGGCTGGTGGTCCACGGAGTAGGCCAGCGGTTCGACTCCTTTTTTGACCGCCCCTGGCAGGCTGCCGAGCCGCGCCACACCCGTCTGGTGGTCATCGGCAAAGACCTAGAGGCCGGGGCCATCAGGGCCGCGATCGCCGCCTAAACCATCCCCCCTCCGCGATCGCCCCAGCCCGCATCTACTCGTCACCTACGCGTACAGACCTACGCGTACAGATCGGCCACATATTCTCCATAGCCGTTGTAAATCACCGTCGGCTGCTCCTCCCAGCTAAACATGGCCGTACTTTCGCCAATCAGGCGTTCCTTCTTCTGCGACCAGCGGGGGTGAGGTACGTCAGGCTCCACATTGGCCTCAAACTTGTACTCATTGGGAGCCAGGGTATTCCAGTAGGTGGCTGGCTGCTCAGCGACAAACTCAATCTTGACGATGGACTTAGCTCCCTTAAATCCGTACTTCCAGGGCACCACCATGCGCACTGGAGCACCATGCTGTTTTGGCAGAGTGCGACCATAGACCCCCACCGCAAAAAAAGCCAGTTCATTGGCCATTTCGTCCACGGTCAGCCCCTCAGTGTAGGGCCAGGGCAGGTCGCGGGCGAAGCCAAGACTGGGGCCAGGGGTTACCGCCGGATCATAGTAGGAGGTAAAGTGCACATACTTGGCCGCCGCCGTCGGCTCTACCACTGCCATTAGCGCCCGCATGGGGAAGCCAATCCACGGCACCACCATCGCCCAGGCCTCCACACAGCGAAATCGATAGATGCGCTCTTCCAGCTCAAAGCGCTGGGTCAGGTCGTCTAAATCGAAGGTAGCTGGATTTTTGACCAGTCCACCAACCTCCAGCGCCCAAGGATTCGTAGGCAGCGCCTGAGCGCTCTCCCAAATATTTTTGCTGCCGCCAAACTCGTAGTAGTTGTTGTAGCTGCTGGCATACTGCTGGGGAGTGGGTTCTCGCCCCGCATCGGCAAAAGCACTATTGCGGCGCACCCCGGCCAGCGGTTCCCCCAGGGTGCGCTCCAGGTCTCCATCCATAGCTTTAGAGCGCTGGCACCCCCCAGCAGAGGTTGCTGCCAAACCCACACCCGCCCCAATCAGCGAAGCTATAAACCGTCGCCGTCGCCAAAATATCTGCTCAGGAGTCACCTGAGCAGAAGACCGTTGCCAGTCAGGGCGTGCCTTAAAAAAAACCATGCGACGTCTGAGGATGAAGGGCGGCGGGGGAAGGCGACATCAGCGATCGCCAGCGTCCTTTTATCCTGTCATGTTCGCAGCGTCCATAGATGAGGCTGGAGTGAGAAACCAGCCGCCGGGCAATCAGCTAGGTCGATCTTGCCCAATTCAAATCAGAACTTATGTAACACTTCCATGTCCGTCCTGGTAAAAACACGGGCATTGATGCAGCGGCCCTGCGGGAATTCAGCTATTTCCATCGAAAGCAAAATAAAGCTCGACTAGCTCGGCCGCATGAAATTCAGTAATTTAGCTAAAAGTTCACAGAGCTGTAGGTATTTTGCAAACAAAGCCCAACCCCTTATTTCATAAGGGTTAGCCACCGCCAGGAACCTGGTCAATCGGCCTCATAGGCAGCTGATTTTGCCGCTTTGACGCCACTAACACGAGCGCTTTTGAGAATAGAATCAGCAGCTTCTATACTGGTTAGGCGAGTCCAGGGTTTATCCGTAGTTCCGTCATTGTGGCCCTTTTCCTCAAACCTTAGGCTAGATATCACGAGTACACGGTTCTTCTTGCTGCGGGCTGACCTGTTACTACCGGGGAATACCTGGATTAGAGTAGCGAGCATCTGTCGGCACCTAAGGTAAGCAGTTTCCTCTGCTCGGCATCAGCATCAGGGTTACTCCTTACTCGAGGGTTACGCCTTATTCAAAGGAGCACGGTTCTCGGTTTGTCCAGTCGGATTTGACGTTTCCTGAAATCGCCATGGCCGCTACTTCTCGGTTTCAATCTAAAGGCAGTACTCTAGAGCTGCTGCGGCAGTACCAGAACAACCCCGATCTCAATTTAAGGAATCAGCTCGTACAGCTCAACATTGGGTTGGTACGTCGGGAGGCCTATCGGTGGCTGCAGCAGTCAACCGAAACCTTTGATGACCTCATGCAGGTAGGCAGCCTGGGTCTAATTCGTGCCATTGAGCGATTTGACATGGGCAAAGGCTATGCTTTTAGCTCCTTTGCCATTCCCTACATTCGGGGCGAAATTCAGCATTATCTGCGCGATAAAAGCACCTCCATGCGCATTCCTCGGCGGTGGCAAGCGCTCCAAAGCCAGTCCACTCGCGTGATTCGTCAGCTGCAAGCCGAGCTGGGTCGAGGCCCTACTGACAACGAAATTGCCGCCGCCCTCGACATTTCCGTAGCCGAATGGCAAGAGGTCAAGCTCGCCAACCGCAACCGATCGCTGCTCAGCCTGGATGCCCCCGTGCAGGACGAAGAATCGGCTTGTCTGGGCGATCTGCTGCCTGACCTCAAATATAAAAGCTTTCAGCTAGCCCAGGAAGATCAGCTTCGTCTCCAGCAGGCGCTACACCAGCTAGAGCAGCGCACCCGCGAAGTGCTGGAGTTTGTCTTTCTCTACGACCTCACCCAAAAAGAAACTGCCGAGCGCATGGGAATCAGCGCCGTCACCGTATCGCGCCGGGTCAAGCAGGGACTCACCCACCTCCAGGCTCTAATGGTCGCTACCGAAGACGAAATCGCCTAAATCACTCCCTATCGGCAAAATTGAGTCGCATCGGCAGAATTGAGCTATCGTTGATGAACATCGGCTCGGGAAGCAAGGAGGCTTGGCCATGGGGGCGATCGCGTTTGTAGTCTTGTTCGTATTGGGGTTTCTGCTGGCTACCGCTGGCGGCATTGTCAGTCTGGTAGACGCGTTTCGAGTCAGCCCTGTCTGGGGTTTGCTATCGCTGTTTATACCCTTCGCCCTGCTGGTTTACTGCATCAAGTTTTGGGGTCGTAAGTGGGCTCGCAATGGCCTGATTATGAGCCTTGGCGGGCTTGGGGTCATGCTGCTATCCACACCGCTGCTGGGCGCATTTATTGCCCAGCGCGCTGGCCAGGTCAGCAGCACCATCGAAAATAACGTTCCTGCCCAGAACACACCCGTTGAGTCAGTGCCGGTGCCCGATACGTCAGCACAGCCTCCCGACGCAGAATTTGCCGAACCCTTAGTTCCCGTCGCCCCTCAGCTATCGCCTATTGCTCGGGCTGATTTAATTCAGTCCACCGATCCCAATGAGCGCCTTCAGCAGATCAACAATAGCCGTTCCGATCCCTTTGCGGCAGTGCCCATTCCACCGCCACCCCAGGTAGTTGCTCCACCGACCGTGCCCGGCGCTCCTTCTCCTGGCACCGCCACCCCAGCGGGTAGCAGACCCGCTGGTAGTTCCCCTGGGGGAGGCTCATCTGTGGCCACTGCTCCTGGCCAGCCGGGTGCTGGGTCCGGTTCTACATCGGGCTCTACCTCTGGGGGAGCCCGCGGCGGCGCTAAGCCGGCCACGCCGCCGCTGGCACCACTGCCATCGCTGCCGCAGCCAACCCTAGCTGAGGCCGTGGTAGTCACCGGAGTGATGACCATTGGCAATGAGAACTTCGCGGTGGTGCAGACGTCCATGGGCAGTCAGTACGTTAAGGTCGGCCAGCGCGTAGCCAACGGACAAGTGCTGATTAAGCGTATCGACATACGCGGTAGCGAGCCCAGTGTTGTGCTAGAGCAAAACGGCATTGAGGTAACTCGTTCGGTAGGCGCACCGGCACCAGCCGTCGATCAGCCCTCGGCGTAGAACTGGCAGCTGCCCTCAAGTCTTCGCCCCCAAGTTTTCTTCATGGACTGCTCCCTATGACTTAGGGTCAGAGCCTAAAGCTCCGCACCCTGTATTAAGTCGTGTCAGAATGTGAATTGCTCGACTTGGTGTGAACAGTGTTATGCCGCTTGAAACGGTTGTTTGGCAAGGGTTATGGGGCGCGATCGCCATTCTGCTGGCAGAGGCCATCCGCGACGTTTACCACGTGGTAAGCCATTACTGGCCTCCCCTCATGCGGCTGCACAACTGGCACCACCGGGCCTACAAAAAAGACTTCACGCCAGTTAGCCCGACGCTGTATCGCCAGGCCCAAATCTACAACGACGCCCCCGAAGCCATTGTGATGGCTGGGGCATTGGCAGGTTTGGCTATCTCTACCGGCATTGCTGGGCTGTGGCTGGGGGCGCTCTATGGCCTGGGCTTTTTGGCGGCGGCGATCGCTCGGTCCCAGGGCTGGTTGCTGACCACTGACCTAACCCACGAACCCGGCGAACTCACCACTATTCCTGGCAACTGGCGAGTCAATCGCACCTACCACTGGCGGCATCACTTCGATGACACTAACGCCTATTTCGCTGGCTACTTCACGTTCCTCGATAAGCTCATAGGCACCGCTGTTTCCCTCAAGGGTAAAACCGTTGCCGTAACTGGGGCATCAGGCACCCTAGGTCGGGCGCTGCTGCAAGAGCTAGCGGCTCAAAAAGCTCGTCCCATCGCCCTGACGACCTCCCCAGGCGCAACGTTTGAGGCTGGCATTTCCTGCTGGCACTGGCAGCCTGGGGCCGAAGCCGACCTGCACGAATCGCTGAAAAAAGTGGATATTCTCATTCTCAACCACGGGCTGAATGTGCACGGCGATCGCAGCCCCGAAGCTGTTCAAACATCCCTAGAGGCCAACGCCCTGTCGGGCTGGCGGCTGATGGAGGTGTTCCTGAGCACCGTTGAGACATCGCCCCAGCGGGCTACCAAAGAAGTTTGGGTGAATACATCGGAGGCCGAAGTCAGTCCGGCCTTTAGTCCCCTGTATGAGGTGTCTAAGCGCCTGATGGGCGACCTGGTAAGCCTGCGGCGGCTGGACGCCCCCTGCGTGGTGCGCAAGGTGATTTTAGGGCCGTTTAGAAGCAACCTAAACCCGATTGGGGTCATGTCTGCCGACTGGGTGGCTTGGGCGGTGGTAGCGTTGGCCAAACGCAACGTGCGCAACATCATTGTCACCGTTAATCCGCTGACCTATGTAGTCTTTCCCATCCAAGAGCTGGCCCAGGGGATCTATTTCAGGCTCTTTACCCGCTCCAGCCGTAACTGATCAGTCCGTGACCTTACCGCTGCAACGCATCGGCGCTAACCAGTACCAAGTTCTATAGCTAGAGCCAACCCGGTTAGGACGCTGCACAGGTAGCTCGCGCGCGATCGCTATACGTCAATGAACTCTCCCTGTGTCCCCATTGACGATCGCGACTGTCCTAAGCGCGTTGGCCACAGCTAGATTGACCATAGCCGTTTATCTTGCTAGCGGCGAATAGGCTAATTAGCTGCGGTTAAAGAACTCGACCTGGGGTAGGCGAGGGTCACTGACCATGCCTAGACCTTGAAAATCCCAGCGGCTGATTAGGGGCTTAAGGCTGGCAGCGGCGATCGTTTCGATCGCAAATTTGTCGCTCAGCTCAGGGGCGTGGGCATTGAGATAGCTGAGGGCATCGTAGTCAGCGGTGAACACCAGCAAAAATCCAGTCGACAGCGGTTGGCCTGGGTCCCTATTACCGTGGGGGCGGGCTACCAAATAGCTGCCATCGGCGCGCGATCGCAGCAAATAATAAAGCTGAGAAACCATAGCGTAAGCCGCCGCCTCAATTGATATCCGACAGACGAATGCGAGGATCTACAAAACTAAGGGCCAGATCGGCCAGCAGATTGCCGATAATCAGCATCACCGCCCCCATCATTAAGCTAGCCATCACTAAATACAAGTCCTGAGCCTGTACAGCTTCAAGGATCAGCTTCCCCAGCCCCGGCCAGTTGAAATAGGTTTCAGTAATGAACGCCCCCCCAAGCAAACTAGCAAACTCAAACCCCAGCAGGGTAATCAGAGGATTTATCGCATTGCGCAACGCGTGCACATAAACCACTCGATTCTCTGAAAGCCCCTTAGCGCGAGCAGTTTGGATATAATTTTGGCGCAGCACATCCAACAGTTGCCCACGAGTAATTCGCTGTAGTCCAGCAAAGCTCGTAATACTCAGGGCCAGGGTCGGCAAAATCATGTGCCAGCCCACATCTACAAGCTTGCCAAACCAGCTGAGATCGTCGTAGATGATGCTGGTGCGTCCGCCAATGGGAAACAGCGGCGCAACGCTCTGGGCAAAAAACAGCAGCAGTAAACCAGTCACAATGGTGGGCATGCCCTGGCCTAGATAGCTCAGCACTCGCAGTACCCTATCGATCGATTTGTTTTGGTTAACGGCCCCAACAATGCCCATCGGTAGGGCAATCAGCCAGGTCACTACAATGGCCGCCAGGGAGAGCAGCAGCGTGTTAGGCACCCGCTCCCACAGCAGATCGACCACCGGGCGCTGGTAGGCAAAGCTGAGGCCAAAATTGCCGTGAAAAACCACCTGATATAGCCAGTTCAGGTACTGCCGCCACACCGGTTTGTCTAGCCCAAACTGCGCCTCTAGCTGCGCCAGAGTCTCCGGAGAAAACTGTGGACTCTGACGATACTGGTCGAGGAAGTTACCAGGGGCCAGCTGAATCACAAAAAAGCTAAGGGCAGAGGCCAGCAGCAGCGTCAGCGCGGCCTGCAAAATGCGCTTCACCACGTAGAGCACAGTTTCGCTAGTGGCAAAGGCCGCCAAACGGTCCCAGGGACTCACCAAAGAACGGCGGGGAGTAGAAGACTGAGCCATACCCAAATGCGCCGAGGTTAAAAAAATGATCTGTGGTGATTCTAAACCAATCCCGTCCGGCTTATCGGTTCTGGCCGCCTAAATCACTGTCATCTCGACCCAATGACGCCTCGGACCAGCATTGCCCCGCATAGTGGCGACGATATCCTCCTGTGGCACCCGTTGCTCTTGTCCAGCCGAGAAAAGAGGTTACGGCCCCGTGTGCCAGGTCGCTTGTAGATGCTGGTGTTTTTCCCGCTTTCCTACAAAATTCATAGGTCATTAAGATTTCATCAGCTTAGTGCTGGATTTTACTGTTGATTGAGGGCATGTATGAACCGCTTAGTCATGAAAGCTGCCTTTACTTTGAGTCTTGGGATCATCGGCTTTGCCCCGGCTGGCAATGGATGGGCTGCTCTCACCGAGTCATCGACCCCAGCTTTGGCCCAGGTTGAACCCAACCAGGACAACCTGCAAATGCAGTGTCCGGGCTCCATTTTGGTCAACGACATTAATTACACGGTTTTCTTTACCCGAGAGGCAGGCTTTTCGCGCATCGTGCTGCGGCGTCGCAGTACCGGCCAGCAAATTGCCGAGGCGTTTCTTAGCTACGATCGCAAAAATGCCAAGGGCCAGGCCATCTGGCGTGGCGCGGTCAATGGCGCCGCCGATGTGACGTTAGTGCATCTCTCTGCCCGTCCGGCTCAGCGGGGCGATCAGGTTTCGGTAGGCTACGACGGCCAGTGGGGACGCGGCACCTGCCAGTAAATAGCCACAAAAAACCCCAGCTGTCCAAAGCTGGGGCAAGGGGTTAAATGATTGATTCAACGGTTTGATTTAAGGTTTTGATTTAAAGGTTTGATTTAGCGGTAGTAGTGTTGTCTCTGCCCTAGCTGCTTTTGCTGCCGCTGGTTAAACCGAAGCAACAGTCAAGCAAGCTATTGCATTAAGAACACTTCATAGATGCTATGGTAGCGCAACATTAACTGCCGTTACAAAGACTACGGTTAGGCCAATCCAGAAGGCGGTATGTCGTATTCAGCCCAGCCTCAGGACGGGGCTGACGCTCTGGCGGTTTGAGAGTGTTCCAGCTAAATGCTTATCCAGGGATTTACGGCAACAGGCCCGGCGGGTCGACTTTACGCCCTCAACGGGGACGTTCATTTCAATGGAACACCCTAAGTCCTGGGATTATCGACTGGTCGAAATCTCTTGCAGCTGTGCTCGCAACTGGTCATAACTGAGCCTTGACAATACACTTAACACATTTCGCGAGCGGCGTTGTAGATTTTTTCGTTGGCCTGTACCGATTTGTGCAGATCTACCACCGGGCGGGGATAGCCAACACCGATCTGGATCCCAAAGCGTTTTTGCTCCGCAGGCTGAAGTTTCCAGGGCTCGTGCACCTTGGCCGCAGGAAGAGACTTCAACTCAGGCAGCCAGTGCTTGACGTAAAGCCCTTCGGAATCGTAGTCCTTTGCCTGCTTGAGAATATTGAAATAGCGGAATCCTCGGGCATCGTTACCGACCCCAGCGGTGTAGTTCCAGTTGCCGTAATTACTGCATACGTCGTAGTCAATTAGCAGGGACTCGAACCACTCAGCCCCCATCCGCCAGTCAATGCCGAGATTTTTTGTCAGAAAGCTAGCCACATTCTGCCGCCCTCGGTTCGACATAAACCCAGAGCAGGCCAGCTCGCGCATATTGGCATCGACCAAGGGAAAACCGGTCATCCCCTGGCGCCAAGCGGTAAAGCGATCCCAGTCTTGTCGCCAATTAACCCTCAAGCCGCGTAGCCCAGAGGAGTGAAACACCCTGTCGCCGTGTTTGGCGCAGATAAAGCGAAAGTAGTCGCGCCACAGCAGCTCAAAAATCAGCCAGTAGGTGGAGTCATTGCGAATGCGATCGCGCTCGTAGTCCTGCACCGTCTGGTACACCTGCCGTGGCGACAGGCAGCCCAGCGCCAGCCAGGCCGACAGTTTAGATGAATAGTCGGCCCCAACCATGCCATTGCGGGTTTGCTTGTAGGTTTTAAGGCAGTCGGCTTGCCATACGTAGTAGTTCAGGCGGCCTAGACCAGCGGTTTCTCCCCCCTCAAAGGCCAGTACAGCGCGGCGATCAGCGATCAGATTTTCGAGGCCAAAATCAGCCAGGGTTGGCACTGCGCCAGGCTCGACCTGGGGGAGAAGCGGCACGTTGGCAGGGGTGGGAAGTGCTGCATCCACTGTGCTGTGCTGCTCTACCTGTTTGCGAAACTGAGTAAATACCTCGGGTAAACAGGGCAGCTCAAAGGGCAGGCTATCGGGATGGTACAGGGTCGCCCCCCAAAAGGCCTCGGTTTTGCGCCCCATAGCTGCCAGTTTTGCGGCTAGGGCTTGCTCAACTCGGCGTTCCTCATAGGTAGCTTCTGCGTGCCAGTAGACGGCATCAATGGCGTGGGCCTGCACCAGATCTGGAATGATGTCCTCGGGCTGCCCCACCCGCACCACTAAGTTGCTGCCCAGGGCTTGCAGCGATCGCCGCAAATCGACCACGCTCTGCCGCAAAAACTGCGCCCGGTAGGCTCCGGTTTTAGCAAAGCCAAAGGCCGTTTGGCCAAACTGCCGGGGGTCAAAGCAGTAGAGCGGAATGATCGGCTGCCCGGCCCGCAAAGCCGCGCCCAGAGGCTGGTGGTCGTGGAGACGCAGATCGGTTCGGAACCAGACAAGGGTAGGCATGGGGTTGGGTCAATGGGGATAGCGAAGCCGGCAATGCGGCAATCCGTTGAGCAAGAGGCGGCTTTATTCAGTATTCTAAAAAACTATTAACGCCTAGACGGAAGATACATCTATGGTGACCGAGGGGGGATTGAGATTAGGTGCTGCACCTCTCCAACTCCATTCCCTTTGGGAGCTATGTGGCTCAGGCCACGGGCATTGCGAAAACCCTACAGGCAGTCTGATATGGAACTTCAGCCCCACCACAGCGATTTAGTCACCTGCTTACGGGAGTTAGAAGAGGCGATCGCTGGGCTCTGGTACCCTAGCGAAACCGACGCTCCCCTGTCCATAGCGATCTATGCAGACCCCAATCTAGATGCCACAACCCTTGGCCAGCAGTTGGGGGCCAATTCTGACACCTTCCAGCACCAATCTGCCGATGACTTCTTTCGGCCAGTGTTCAGCAACTTCTACTGGAGTACCCCCCAAGGCGGCCATCTCACCCAGCGGTACAGGCGCCTACAGGAGATCTTGCAAGCCCACCTGCTCGACCTGCACAGCTATCGGGTGGGGGCTGTGGACGTAAATTTATACCTGCTGGGTCGCCATTCCAGCGGCTGCTACGTGGGGATCTACACCCACGCGATTGAGACCTAGCGGAAAAGCGATGGAACCTCAGGCGGATACTGAGCTTGGTTTTGCCCGGGAAACGGCAGGAAAAGGGCTCAGGCGGCTTAAACTTTGCAGGGAGAAAAGTCTAAACCCTTTCTCTAAAATTCTCTTGCCGAAACCTATTGCCGTGGTCACTCGGGCCAGATGACGGTAGCCTAACGGTAGAAATCGAGGCAAAAATCCATGGCTTTTCAAACCCCGGACTGGGTGAAGCATGCTGTCTTCTACCAGATCTTTCCCGATCGGTTTGCCCGTACCCAGCGGCATCTAGATCACCCCGCCATGGCCGTAGCGCTCGAACCCTGGGAATCGCGTCCCACCCCCTTTGGCTATAAGGGAGGCGATCTCTGGGGGGTTGCCGAGCAACTCGACTACCTGACCGATTTGGGCGTTACGGCCATCTACATGACGCCGATTTTTCAGTCGGCCTGCAACCACCGCTACCACACCCACGACTACTACCAGGTGGACCCGCTGTTGGGAGGCAACCCAGCCTTCTTTGACCTTCTGGAGGCGGCCCATGCCAAAGACATCAAAGTGGTGCTAGACGGCGTTTTCAACCACTGTGGCCGGGGCTTTTTCTTCTTTAGCGATATTCTTGAGAACGGCCCCAACTCCCCCTGGCTGGAGTGGTTCGAGATAGAAGGCTGGCCGCTGTCGGCCTACGATGGGTCGCTGCCCGCCAACTACAAAAGCTGGGTTGACAATCGCGCCCTGCCCCAGTTTAAGCACGACCATCCGGCGGTGCGCGAATACCTGATGCGGGTGGGCGAGTACTGGGTGCGCCAGGGCATCGACGGCTGGCGGCTCGATGTGCCCTACGAAGTCGGCACCGAGGGGTTTTGGCAGGAGTTTCGCGATCGCATCAAAGCCATCAACCCCGAGGCCTACATCGTGGGGGAAATTTGGTACGATGCAACCCAGTGGCTTGACGGCACCCAGTTCGACGGGGTCATGAACTACCTGTTCACCGCCCCAACGATTGCCTTTGCGGCGGGCGATCGCGTCCGCATGGACCTGGTCGAAATTCCCCACTACTATCCCTACCCGGCCCTGGATGCGGCGGGCTACGGCGACAAAATTCAGCACCTGCTAGCGCTCTACCCCTGGGAAATTCAGCTGACCCAGCTCAACTTGCTCTCCAGCCACGATGTCGCCCGCATTTACTCCGTGGTGGGTGAAGACGACGCCAGCATGGTGCTGGCGACCCTGCTGCTCTTCACCTTCCCTGGCGCCCCCAGCATCTAC
Organism: Nodosilinea nodulosa PCC 7104; assembly: GCF_000309385.1. Taxonomy (GTDB): domain Bacteria; phylum Cyanobacteriota; class Cyanobacteriia; order Phormidesmidales; family Phormidesmidaceae; genus Nodosilinea; species Nodosilinea nodulosa. The sequence goes on along the minus strand of NZ_JH976537.1, from coordinate 3,843,031 downwards.
TACGGCGACGAGGTGGGCCTGCCGGGCGAACTCGACCCCGACTGCCGCCGGACCTTTCCGCCAGAGCAAGCGTGGCGCCAAGACCTGCTCAAAATTCACCGCGAACTGATTGCCCTGCGCGATCGCTATCCTGCCCTGCGCACCGGCACCTACGACGTTCTGCGCGCCGAGGGAATGGGCTACGTGTTTAGCCGCAGCCTGGGCAGCGATCGCGTGATTGTAGCTCTAAACGCCGGCTCGGAAGATACGGTTACCCTGGCCGCCGAGGCCCTCGTGCCAGCGGTCAAAGCTGGCCGCCAGGTCTTCACTTACCACGGCGCCACCTGGGCCAGCGACAGCCTGACGCTGCCTCCCCGCTCAGCCATGGTGATAGCCACAGAATAAGCCCTTCACTGGCCTCGACGCTGGCGAATTTGGGCAATAAAGAATTCCTCCAGGGTAGGACGGGTCTGCTTCAGGGTAATCAAGCGCCCCCCGGCCAGGGGAATCTGCTTGGCAAAATCGTAGGGGTCGCCCTTAACCTGGCCCTGCCAGAGGTCGCCCTGCACCGTCATTCTATCGAGCCAGGGTTCGATCTCAGCGCTGCGCCCGCCCTGCCCCTTGACAAAATATTGGTCGGCGGTGCCCAGCAGCTCATCGAGACTGCCCATGGCAATCAGCTCGCCCTGGTCGAGAATGGCAACGCGATCGCAGATTATCTCCACATCCGACAGAATATGGCTGTTAAAAAAAATTGTCTTGCCCTCTCGCTTCAGGGCCAAAATAATCTCCCGCACCTGAAATCGTCCCGTCGGATCAAGTCCCGACATCGGCTCGTCAAGAAACACTACATCGGGGTCGTTGATGAGTGCCTGAGCCATACCCACCCGCTGCAACATGCCTTTTGAGTACTGCCGCAGCTGCTTCTTCTTAGCGGTCTCCTGGGGTAGGCCAACCAGGTCGAGCAGTTCGACAATACGGCGCTGCTGGGCCGCCCGCGAAAGGCCAAACAGGCCAGCCGTGTACTGCAAAAACTCCCAGCCGGTCAAAAAATCGTAGAAATAGGCATTCTCAGGCAAATAGCCAATGCGCTGCTTGACCGCGCCATCGCCCAGAGCATGGTTGAGCAGTGTGGCGGTACCAGAGGTAGGGCGAATAATGCCTAGCAAGATTTTCAACAGCGTGGTTTTTCCCGCACCATTTGGGCCAAGCAGACCAAAGGTTTCACCTTGGCCAACGGTCAGCGAACAGTCTTTGAGCGAGGTAATCCGCTGATTCAGCCAAAACCCAGTGCGATAGGCCTTACCCAGACCCTCAGTTTGTACAACCACCGGCCGCTGATCCGGCAGTGCAGTTAGCCCATGCTGTGACAATGCAGCGTCCATAAAACTATGCTCACCAAACCTACAGCCCTTAAGTCCATGCCCCTCAAACCTACACCCCAAACCCGCACCCGCATAATCTGCCTCTGTCCATTGAGGCAGAATTATCTCACCGAGGCAGAATAGAGTATGGAGCCGTCAAACCAGCAGCGGGTATGGCCCTATTTAGGGTACCCACCCAATGGCACTATGGTACTGACCTCAAGCCCCGCTCCAACACCTAAACCCCTTAACGTACAGGCCAAGTTTAGGGCTGCTAGCGGCTCTTGGTTGTATTTTCAAGCCTTACAACTCCTATGGATCGATCGAAGCTAATTGCCATTGTTACAGGCGCTATTTCTTTACTGCTTGCCGTCGGCTATCTAGCGCTGGTACAGCTGCTCGATTTTCGAGGTGAAATGGTGCCTGCCCCCCTGTCTTCTCTCCCCCTTTTACTAGCCTGGCTAGATGGTTTGAGCCGTTGCCAAGGGGGATTCATGGACCTAGAGGCTGCCCTGGCCCAGACGCAGACTTTGCCCCTAGTGCACCTCATATCAGCCGCTCAGTCCATATCTTAATCCGGCTCTGCCTTTGCTCAGGAAAGCCTTACAGGCCATAGCAAAAACCGGGGGAAATTCCTCCATCGCCCACTCAAAAGCTACTGCCGCGCTGGCGCCACTCAGACATTAGCAATGCTTATCGATAAGCCAAAGTTGGCTGCCTTTATTAAACCGAGATTCTCCTCCTGGCGGAGGAGGGAAGCGACTTTAGGGCAAAATGAGCTTGCTTCCCTCCTTGATGCCCCCACGGCCCGTTGACTTTGGCATAGTATTATTGCGATCAATAATTTTAGAAAGTTGTCCGGTAATCAGCAGGAACCCATGGCTATGCAACAGCTTGAGACAATGTCGACCCTTGACTACCAGTCAGAGCACTATAGAGACGCCTACAGCCGCATTAATGCCATTGTGATTGAAGGCGAGCAGGAAGCCTACGATAACTACTGCAAGCTGGCTGAGTCTCTGCCTGACGCTAAGGACGACTTGCTGCGCCTGGCAAAGATGGAAAGCCGTCATATGAAAGGCTTTCAAGCCTGTGGGAAAAATTTGGCCGTCACCCCTGACATGGAGTTTGCCGCCAAGTTTTTTGCCCAGCTGCACCAGAACTTTCAGCAGGCCTGGGCCGAAGGCAAAATTGTTACCTGCCTACTGATTCAGTCGCTGATTATTGAGACCTTTGCCATTTCGGCGTACAACATCTACATTCCGGTGGCCGATGCCTTTGCTCGTAAGATCACAGAAGGCGTTGTCAAGGATGAGTATAGCCACCTGAATTTTGGCGAAGAGTGGCTCAAGGCTAATTTTGAATCCGCCAAGGCCGAGTTGGAAGCCGCCAACCGCCAAAACCTGCCCATTATTTGGGCCATGCTCAACGAAGTCGCTGACGATGCCGCTGTGCTGGGCATGGAAAAAGACGCTCTGGTCGAAGACTTTATGATCACCTACGGTGAGGCCCTGGCCAATATTGGCTTTTCTAGCCGTGAGGTCATGAAGCTGTCAGCCCAGGGACTAGCGGCAATTTAGCCGCCACAGGCAAAGATCGACCTCAATGGCCATGGCTTCAGCCTTAGCCATTGACGACCTTCAGCAAAACCCTGTTTCCGCCTATTGATACCTACTTACTGCCCAGTGTGCTTTCAATCCAGCACTGGGCAGTTTATCGTAGGTGAATTGTTAACCTGCACCATACTTCTGGCGCACTATCCCCAGTAACCTAGATTCGCGATGTTTGGCCTAATCGGACATTTAACTAGCCTTGACCACGCCCAGCTTGTAGCCCGAGAACTGGGGTACCCAGAGTATGCTGACCAAGGGCTCGATTTTTGGTGCAGCGCTCCACCTCAAATTGTCGACACCATTAAGGTAACCAGCGCTACTGGCCAGCAAATTGAAGGGCGCTACGTTGAGTCATGTTTTTTACCCGAGATGCTGGCCGCCAAGCGCATCAAAGCAGCCACACGTAAAATCATCAATGCCATGGCCCATGCCCAAAAGCACGGCATTGACATTACGGCACTGGGAGGGTTTTCATCGATTATTTTTGAGAATTTTAACCTCAACCAGATTCAGCAGGTGCGCAATGTCACCCTTGAATTTGAGCGTTTTACCACCGGAAACACCCACACGGCTTACATTATTTGTCAGCAAGTGGTTGCTGCCTCGGCAAAACTGGGCATCAATCTGTCAGACGCTACCGTGGCGGTATGCGGCGCTACTGGGGACATTGGCAGCGCCGTGTGTCGCTGGCTGACGGCGCGCACCGATGTCAAAGACCTACTGCTGATTGCCCGCAACCAGGAGCGCCTTCAGCACCTGCAGGAAGAGCTGGGCTGCGGCGTGGCTATGGCTCTAGAAACCGCCCTTCCCAAGGCAGACATTGTGGTGTGGGTAGCCAGCATGGCCAAAGGCGTTGAGGTAGATCTCACCAGCCTTAAACGCCCCTGCCTGATGATCGACGGCGGCTACCCCAAAAACCTTGACCAGCACTTTAACTGCGACGGCATCCACGTGCTCAAAGGCGGCATTGTCGAGCATTCCCTGGACATTGACTGGCGCATTATGAGTATTGTGAATATGGATGTGCCTGCCCGCCAGCTGTTTGCCTGCTTTGCAGAGGCGATGTTGCTGGAGTTTGAAAAGTGGTACACCAACTTTTCCTGGGGGCGCAATCAGATCACCCTCGAAAAGATGGACATGATTGGCCAATCGTCACGGCGTCACGGGTTTCGCCCGCTGCTTGACCTGAATGCTGCGCCTCTAGCGGCTGAACTTTCCTAGATTTTTTAGGTCCGATAGCGGTTTTACCTGGGGCAGTGGGGACGCTGTCTTGGTATTCTAGGATGCGTATAGGTAAGGGCTTTTCGGATGCGCGATCGGTTCTTGCCTCAACGCTGGTCTGTCTGAGTTTTGTTTACCCCTTGGCTATGGCCCCACCTGAGCGCAAGTCAATTTTGTTGTCGTTTGAAAAGCCCCTGGTTGAGCTGGAGGCCCGCATTGATCAGATTCGGGATCTGGCGGAGGAGAATGACGTAGATGTATCGACCCAGCTGCGCCAGCTGGAGGCCCGTGCCACCCATCTGCGCCAGGAAATTTTCTCGAATTTGACGCCTGCTCAGCGCCTTCAGGTGGCCCGTCACCCCCGTCGGCCCAGCACTCTCGACTACATCCAGGCCATTACCGACGAGTGGATTGAGCTCCATGGCGATCGCGGCTCCGGCAAAGACGATCCCGCCCTCGTCGGCGGTGTAGCCCGGTTAGACGGACAGCCCGTGGTGATTTTGGGCCACCAGAAGGGCCGCGACACCAAAGACAACGTGGCCCGCAATTTTGGCATGGCCTCTCCCGGCGGCTATCGCAAGGCGATGCGGCTGATGCGCCACGCCGATCGCTTTTCAATGCCGATTATTACCTTTATCGATACCCCCGGGGCCTATCCTGGCTATGAAGCGGAAGAAATGGGCCAGGGCGAGGCGATCGCCTTTAACCTGCGAGAAATGTTTGGGCTTTCGGTACCCATTGTCTGCACCATCATTGGGGAGGGCGGCTCTGGCGGGGCCTTGGGCATCGGCGTGGGCGATCGCCTGATGATGTTTGAGCATTCGGTGTACACCGTGGCCAGCCCCGAGGCCTGCGCGGCCATCCTGTGGAAAGATGCCGCCCGTGCGGGAGAAGCCGCTGAAGCCCTCAAAATCACCTCTTGGGATCTAAAACAGTTGGGCATTCTAGACGTGCTGCTGCCTGAACCCGTAGGCGGAGCCCACGCTCACCCCATTGAGGCGGCGGACACCCTCAAACAAGCGCTGGTACAGCAGTTGGCCGATCTGTCTCAGCTCTCCCCCACAGCGCGGCAGCAGCTGCGCTACCAAAAATACCGTCAGATTGGTGTCTTTGCAGAGGCAGCTTAGGCGTCTTTTGGCCAACCCGTGCTGTGGCTGCAATTCTCTGCAACCTATCTCAGAAGGAGTTAATCGCCCATTCATTTAACCCCCTAAGGCCAGCGCTAGGGTAGACAGGCCTAAAGGCTTGCCAGAAACAACTTCGTTAATAAAGCGTTTACATTTGTTAACATAGTTGATGTATCTGGCTGAGCCACTGGCTGGGCGCTCTGCCTGCTTGCCCAGTGCTCCCGGCATGCCAGCCACCCCAAATGCTTTGTCGATTGGTACTTCCTATTGCTGACTTCTACGTTTTCTGATCTGCCGCGCCGCGCCCTGGTAACCGGGGCAAGTCGTGGTATAGGTCGCGCGATCGCCCTGGCCCTGGCCAAGGCAGGGTATGACGTTGCCCTGATCAGCCGCTCCCTGGACTCACTCCAGCCGGTGCAGGAGGAACTAACAGCCTGCGGGGTGGCAGCCAAGGCTTACGCCGTTGACTTGGCCCAAATGGAGGGATTGCAGAGTCGATTGGCCGACTTGCTGGCCGACTTTGGTCCCCTCAGCGTCGTGGTCAACAACGCCGGCATGGGCTATACAGGCGCTTTAGCCACCATGCCCCTGGCCGACTGGCAGCGGGTGATGGATTTAAACCTCACCAGCATATTTCAGTGTATCCAGGCGGTTCTGCCCATCCTGCGGGCAGGGGGAGGGGGCACCATAGTCAATATCGGCTCTATCGCAGCTAAGTCGGCCTTTCCCGACTGGGGGGCTTACACCGTCAGCAAAGCGGCCCTGGTGGCGCTGTCGCGGGTGCTAGCGGTCGAGGAAAGGCCTCATGGCATTCGCGTGGTGACAGTATCGCCGGGAGCAGTTAACACTCCCATTTGGGATACCGACACAGTGCATGCCGACTTTGACCGATCGTCAATGCTGACACCGGAGATGGTGGCGCAAGCCGTCCTGCAAACCATTTTGCTGCCGCCCGAGGCGGTGATTGAAGATCTCACCTTAATGCCAGCGGGCGGCGCTTTGTAGCTAGTTTTTTCCCTGTGGCGGCCTGGCCAACTCAGCGAGTGGCCCCATTTTTGTTGAACCTCTGGAGTGTTTAGAAAATCTATGACTATCGCATCCTCAAACGGCCTTAACGACCAAGCTACCAACAGAAGCGCTGGGACTAAGGCCATAGCCCAACCCAACATCCGGCCCGATCGCACCCATAGCTACCGCAGCGATGCCGACCAGTATCCCATCCCCGAAACCAGCCACGAGGACATGGCCGAAGCGGTGCGCACCATGCTGCTATCGGTCGGCGAAGACCCTGAGCGGGAAGGCCTACTCAAGACCCCCAAGCGCGTGGCCGAGGCCATGCGGTTTTTGACCAGCGGATACCAGCAGTCGCTGGAGGAGCTAGTCAACGGGGCCATTTTTGACGAAGGCCACAACGAAATGGTGCTGGTGCGCGACATTAATCTGTTTAGCCTCTGTGAACACCACATGCTGCCTTTCATGGGCCGTGCCCACGTGGCCTACATTCCCAACCAGCGAGTGGTGGGGCTGAGCAAGCTGGCCCGGATTGTCGAGATGTACTCCCGCCGCCTCCAGGTGCAGGAGCGCCTCAATCGCCAGATTGCTGAAGCGGTGCAGGAAATTCTTGACCCCAAGGGAGTGGCTGTCGTGGTGGAAGCCAGCCACATGTGCATGGTCATGCGCGGGGTACAAAAGCCTGGATCCTGGACGGTGACCAGCGCCATGCTGGGGGTATTTCAGGAAGATTCTAAGACCCGCGAGGAGTTTCTTAGCCTGATTCGCCACCAGCCCTCGTTCTTCTAAGCAGGGTTTCTAGGCGGTTGTCGGCCACTAGACAAATCGGGTGCTCGGGAGACAACAGCTATATGGAGCTAGTTGTCTCCCGAGCACCCGATTTTTAGCGGTTTAATCTTTTGAACAAAAGGCCTAGCCCTGCGGCTTTCGCCCGCTCAGATAGCCCCAGGCGTAGGCAGCATCGGCCATGCTTTGGGTGACGGTGTATTCATTAATGGCTGGCACGATGTAGATATCGAAGTAAGTCTCGACCGCTGGCCACTGGCGAGCAGCGGGTACAGTGACTGAATCCAGCACTTCGAACATCCATTCGGACTCGTAGAAGCCAGGATCGATGGGACCGTACAGAGTAATGCCGGGACGCTCCTCCCCGGTAATCCGCTGGTCGACGATCAAGGGGTTCTGGGGGTAGCGATCGCCCAGGCCTGTGGTGTAGGTCATGTTGTCGGGGTTAGCCCCAGCGGAAAACTGGCAGGCCAGCAGGGCCGCCTCAAGGTAGCGATCGCGGCCGGTCAGGGCGTGGGCCCGCAGCAGCGTGCGCGCCTTGGGCGCACCCAGCCCGTCGCCCCAGCCGACTGGGGTGTAGGGGTCCGTCTTGGTCCAGCCAAAGGCCGTGGTCTGGCCCGTTTGTACCGCTCCATCGGCCTCGGCAATCAGCGTTGCCCGGAGTTCGGCCTGTAGGTTGGCATCCACCTGGTCGGCGGGCAAGCGGCTGTAGAGAAAGGCGATTTCACGCTGGGGACCGGCAATGCGCCAGTCATTTCTGGCCTCGGCGGGAATGGCCAAGCGCGCTGCCACAAAGCGCTCGTGCCAGGGGCGATCGCCCGTGAGTCGGTAGAGTTCCAGGCAGGCCAAAGCGCGATCGGCCTCGATTCGATTGCTGGCCCACTCCTCGGCCTTAATGCCTTTTTGGTGGAGGTTTTCGGCCCAGGCCATAGCCTTCAGGGCGCTGTCGCGATAGCCCTGGGCCTGATCAGGGGCGTAGGTGCCTACCAATCGGGCGGTGCGGGCGGCGACTCCGGCATAGACGTAGCTGCTCCAGGGGTCTGGGGCGTAGGCCATAATTGGCAGCGACTCTTGCCAGCTAGTCTCACCCCAGCGGGGATGCTCCGCCGACTCAATACCGCCGCGAATGCCCCCCTCGGGGGTTTGCAGGCGACGGAAAAAATTGACTCCCCAGAGGGCTTCGTCGAGCAAATCGGGCAGATCGTTGGCAGACTCTGGAATATTTAAGGCCAAACTCGCCATGGGCTGAGGAAACAGCTCCAGCAGTTCCAGCAGCCAGCGGGCCACATCTAGATGCTGAATCCGGCGGTCCCAGTCCCCCGCGTCGAAATAGCCCCCCCAGGCGTTGGCCACTACCTCGTCGGTTTTACCCTTCACCAGATTGGCGAAGTTGCCGGTGTCGGTGCCCTGGGCATTGAGGCCGTTGCCGGTATCCATCAGCCCCGTCGTCGACTGGTAAACCGTAACGCCGTCGTCGGGATGAAAGGGGCGAGGACGCACCTCATCGCTGTAGGGTGGCCCCATGGCAATGCCGCTGCGCTGGTGGAAAAATCCCCGAGCCGCGAGATAAAAGGCCTGCTGCCAGGCATCGTCAGCCACCACAAAGGAGTTGGAACAGCCGACGGTGTCTACGCAGAGGCGATAGCGGCCGGGCTGGTTAAGCGCGCTAAAGTCGAGCTGATCTACGTCTGTCAGGGTGTAGGTGCGATCGCGTTTATCTTCAATGGCGCCGCTGCGGTGGCGGCGGTTCGCCTGTCCGGCAAAGACAACCTTACTGGTGGCCTCATCGATCACCCGAAACGACAGCCCCTCTGGATAGATCAGCCCGCCACCAGTGCCCATCCAGGTGGACAAAAACCCCACTTTTACTGGGTCGTCGGGGCGAAAGCCCACCGCCGTAACATGTACGGCTTCGCTGGGCTGGCGATCGGGCTGGTAGGTCAGGCTCTGCTCCGACCCCTCCCGCCCTGGCAGCTGGACTCGGTAGGTTTCACCTGGGGTTAGGGGGGCGGGCAACCGCAGGTAAAAGCGATGCTCCATTGCCCAACGGCGCTCCCCCCGGTCTGTATTGGCCACATCCACAGGCTTGCTCTTGCGGTGCACCTCCAGTGGAGCAACCGGCTGCCGATAGCTGGAATCGCGATCGGACTGAATGCGATAGCTGCGGGGCTGACTGGCAAGATCGGCATCAAAGGGAGTTTCGCTATAGCGATCGAACCCGTAGAGAATATCCTGGTCAGAACCAACCAGCGTGCCCAAGGCTTTTCCCCGGCGCAGCAGCCAGGTGTCGTTACCCGAACGTTCCAGGCGGTCTTCGGGGTCAGAACGGTAAGGCTGCTGGCGGGCCTGGGTGACCTCACCCTGGCGAATATAAACCACTAGAATCTCGGGGCTAACAACGGTCACGGTGGCGTTGGGCTGGTCAGACTGCGCGGTAGGCATACGCCCCAAAGTGCCCGCAGTACAGGCTACCGCAAAGGCTAGCATCCCTAGCCAGAGGGCTGTCCTACGAGGCCAACGGCTCAGCTTAATCAACATCTCTCAAACCCTCTTTTTGGCAAACCAGATCGATGCGACAGTCCGTCTCAACACCAACTTCTCAACACCAACTACTCAACACCACTGAAGGGGAATCCCATCCGGCCCTGTCCCGCCATTCTCGGGCCATAGTACAGAACGCCAGGGGCGGTTGTGGGGAACGTTCCTCTGGCGTGGCCAAAGTTTTACCGCAGCTAAACAATTGGGGCTTTACTTTATCAAAAGTGAGCTAATATCTAAGCCGATTCAGTCGCTCAAGTCCTGTGCCAGGGGCCGTTTTTGGCTTCCGGGCCAAGGTCCGGGGCCAATATAAGTTGCCCAAGGAGAGGAGAGCTGGCACAGCAAACGGCCCGCGATCGCTCAAGGGTCGAGCTAAGTTCTGTGGTGCGTGGGGAGATCAGCCCGATTGCGGCTAAGGCAGTTTTTTACCGGTGTAGTTGGGGTGGCTGGGGTTTGCCTATTGGGCAGCCTACCGGCCAAAGCCAGCGCACGGCTACAGGCCTGGCAGTTTGATACGGGCCAAAATCGCCTCGTGTTTACCACTGAGAGTGGGGTGGAACCCCAGGTCAGCCTATCGACCAACCCTCACCAGCTGGTCATTGACCTGCCGGGAATTTTGTCTGACGACGCCTTGGGCAACCAGTTTATCGGCGGGGCAGTGCGGGCGGTGCGGGTTATTCAGGCCAACGGAAGCACCACCCGCATGGTGTTAGATCTGAGCCCCGATTACAACCTTGACCCCAAGCAGGTCAAAGTATGGGGGCTGACCAACCAGCAGTGGGTTGTGCAGTTGCCCAGTTCAACCCAGGCCCCCGGCGTCGACAAATCCTTTCCCAACAGCACGCTAACCATTCCAGACTTTTCTAAAGCATCGACATCGCGCCCCCTCACTACAGTAGGGGCCGAGCCGCTGCCGCCGCTAATCAGGCGCAATCAGGTCAGTCTGGCCGCTGTCAGGGCAACAGCTACGGTGCTGGGCGGCGTGCAGGCCACTGCCGAGGGGTTTTTTATTCCCACCGCTGGGGCCGCGCCACAGATCCAGGTCTACCGCACCCGCGATGCCAACCAGGCGCGGCAGATCGTCATCGATCTGCTGGATGCTGCCATTGCCCCCGGCCTTGCCGCCGAGACGCTGCCCCAGGGGCGCTACGGGGTTCACCGCTGGAACCTGACTCAGTTTGCCACCGACCCGCCGGCCATCCGCGTCACCCTCACCCTGGATGGCTATAGCCCCGACTGGCAAATTACTCCCCTAGCTAGCGGTGGCATTTGGCTGACGCCCATTGGGGTGGCCCCCAGCCAGATTACCGCTCCCCCTGCCACCGTGGCGCTGCCCGTCATCAATGCGGTAGCCGCCCCACCGCCAATTACCCGTCCCGCTGCCCCCCCAGGAATTGCCACTCCAGCCCCTTCACCCGCCGCTGGGCCAGGATCTACCCCCAGGCAACCGAACCTGGGGCAGGTCTTGGTGATGCTTGACCCCGGCCATGGCGGCGTCGATCCAGGGGCTGTAGGCATCGGCGGTTTACAGGAGAAAGGGGTGGTATTGGCGGTGGCCCACTACACGGCGGCAGCCCTGCAGGCCCAGGGGGTCGCGGTGCAGATGACCCGCCAGGGCGACCAAACAGTGGAGTTGCAGCCCCGCGCCGCGCAGGCTGAGGCGGCTCGATCGACCGTGTTTGTCAGTATTCACGCCAATGCGGTAGATATGCAGCGCCAGGAGGTCAACGGATTGGAGACCTACTACTACTCCGAGACCGGCCAGGTGCTGGCCGCAGCCCTCCAGCAACAGGTGTTGAGCACTATGGCTATGCACGATCGCGGCATCCGTCAGGCCCGTTTTTTCGTACTGCGGCACACCTCTATGCCCGCCGCGCTGATCGAAATTGGCTTTGTTACCGGCGCCACCGATGCGCCCAAGCTGCGTGACCCCCAGTGGCAGGCCCAGATGGGCCAGGCTATCGCCCAGGGCATTCTCAACTACCTGCGCAGCCAGCCCCGGTGAACGCGGGGGCGGCAAGGGCGGTAGATAGAGAGTTCGGGGTGAAAGAAAGTCGCTCAGGAGCTTTTCAGGGGCTGGGCCGGAAAGTTGACAACGATAATGTTGGTCTCCCAGTTGGCGCGAGTAATCGCTTCGGGTTCGCGCCCCAAAGCTGGCTGACCTACGCTGTGGGCACTGCTGATCAGAATGAGCAAAGTGTTGGGCTGAATGGCCTCCGACACTCGCCTGATGGTGTTTCCCTGGGCCAGCTGCGGTGCGATAGCTTTCTCTTCAAATAGGGCGGTCAGCTTGCGATCGCGAGCCGGGCTAACGGGCATTTGGACTACCTGTAGCGGCGCCTTTAGCTCCTCCGCCAGGCTTTGGGCAATGGCCAGGGTGCTTTTGACCCGGCCTAGGGTGGCGGGCCGGCCGGTAATGGCCAGCACCACCTGTTCGGTGTTTTCGATCGGCTGGGGAAATCGGCTAATCAGCACCGGAATAGTGGCCGATCGCACAATGGTATCGATGACGCTGCCGAAAAAATTCTCCTGATAGGTCGAGAACCCTTTCCAGCCGCAGATCAGCAGGTCGGCCTCCCGCTCTTGCAGGGCGCGCAAAATGCCCCAGGCCACGGAGTCGTCGATGCGACCAATGGTTTCTACGGGAATGGCCGCGGCATGGGCAATGGTTTCGGCGGTGTCGAGCAGGCGGTTTTGCCGGGTTTTGTCGGCATTGGCGATCGGCTGGTTGCGATCGGGCAGCACATGCAGGGGCAGCAGCGTACCTCCCACTCGCTTCGTCAAAATGATGGCCAACTGCAGCAGATTGTCTTCGGTACTGGGGTTCGCCACCGGGATTAAAATGCGCTTGCCTAGAGTTGTTGAGCCTTTTTCAAGCGTCGCTTGGGACTCCCCCTCAGCGGCGTCGGACAGCTGGCTTTGAATCTGTCCGCCCCAGCGAGCCACCACCCAGGGAGACAGCACACAGCTGACCAAAATCATGGCAATGATGGCATTCACCACCAACTCATCTACCAGGCCAATGTCAAAGGCAATGGTGATGGCTGCCAGGGTAGAGGCCGCCTGAGCCATAGACAGACCAAACATCACCATGGCGCTGGGAAATTTCCACTTAAACCAGCGGGTCGATCCCCAGGCCGCAATAAACTTACTCGCCAGCTCTGCCAGTACAATAACTGCTGCGATCAACAACCCCTGGGGTTCTCGCAGCAAAATCAGCGGGTCGACCAGCATCCCCACCGAAATCAAGAAAATTGGCACAAACAGCGTATTGCCGATAAACTGCACCCGGTTCATCAAGGGGCTGAGACGGGGAATGATCTGGGTAATGGCCACACCGGCCAAAAAGGCCCCCACAATGGGCTCAATTTCGATCAGACTGGCCAGGTAGGAAGCCACAAACAGGGCCGCCAGCACAAAGGTAAACTCAGCCCCTTCGTCATGGCCAAATTTCTTGAAGAACCATCGCCCGAGCTTAGGGACTCCCCACAGCACCGCAAAGGTATAGATTGTCAGCGCCGGAATTAGAAATAGCCAAAAACTCAGGGTGAGATCGCCCTGGTCAGTCTTAACCACCACGGCCAGCACCAGCAGCGCCAGCACGTTGGTAATCAGCGTGCCCCCCAGGGTGGCAATGGAGGCCGGATGGCGCATGATGCCCAGTTTAGTCAGTACGGGCAGCGCCACCAGGGTGTGGGAGGCCAGGCAGGAGGCCACCAGCACTGAGGCCCAAAACTCGTAGCCCAGCGCAATCATCACCCCGGTGCCCAGGACCATGGGCACGATAAAGGTAGCCAGGCCAAAGATAATTGGCTTCTCGGCGTCGCGCTTGAGGTCATCCAAGCTGGTTTCGAGGCCGCCCAAAAACATTAAAAATAGCAGGCCTACGGTACCCAGCAGCACAATGGTGCTGTCGCGCTCTAAAATGCCCAGGCCGTGAGGCCCGACCAGCACCCCCGCCAAAATCAGGCCAATAATGCCCGGCAGCCGCAGACGCTCCACCAGCAGCGGAGCCACCAGCATGATCGCCAAAATTGTCAAAAAGATGGCCACTGGATCGGTCAGCGGCTCCTGAAGAAGCTGACCCAGGGGTAGGGCCAGCGGTTTGCCTAGGGTATAGACTGCGAGCCCAAAGGGGGTCATAGGGGTATCGTATACGCGAATTGTTTAACTGTATCAGCATCGGCTTTAGGCCATAGCGTTGTCTCCATCCTCAGAAATAAATAGGGCAACGTCAGCGAAATGTGCGGTGATAGGATCCATATGATTGACTACCAGGATGCGCTTTTGAGAGGCAGTGTCAGTCTGATTCAGCAGGCATGGCTCCCCTAGGAGCCCCCCTATGGCTCCCCCCGCGCGATCGCATTCCCCCCACAGCCGCAAAGTGCAATCCCCATCGTGCTAATGCTGCCTCTGGCGCGAGCTAGAGGCAGCATTAGAAACCATGCCTCCCGCAGCAACGTCGATACCAAGGCAGGGCTAAATCGGCTGCTGCCAGCGACCTGCGGCAGCTGGGCGGCGCTACTCCTGTATTTGATCTACGAGCTGCTGCGATCACCCCAGGCGGCCAGCGATCGCCTCAGCTGCGCTCAGCTCCTCGCCGCCTATCTCGACTCGCCCAAGTTAGCTCACAGGGGCCGATCAAGCCTCAACCCTCTGAGGGGGGTCTACACCCTTCCCTGAATCTTGAGCTAGCTCCGCCAACAGTTCGAGCAGCTCCCGCTCAAAGGTTACCTGGGCCCGGTTTGTTCGACCGCCCAGGCAAATAGTGCCGTCCTGCTCCAGAGCCCACACCTGGGAGTGAGATACATAGCTCATCACCACGCCCAGCATCAGCAGGCCAAAGCCGCCATAAACCATGGGAATGCCAGGATCGGCTTTAATCTGCAAGCCAGTGCTGCCAACCACGTCAACCAGCGAGAGCCTAACGCCGTTGACCTCCACCGCCATGCCCTTGCGAACGGTAGAAACCAGCTGTCCCCCATTGTCGTAAATCAGCACCGACCCCTGTAGGTCTCTGGCCAACAGCGTGACGCCCTCGCTCATGTCGGGTTTGGTGGGCAGCCAGGTGCCCCAAAACCGAGGGCCTTCGCTTTCCAAAGGCTGCATCGGTAGCTGCAAGACGGGGCTGCTGTTGAGCTTGACCCGCACCGCAGCAATGCCCCAGTCGGCCTGATAGAGCGTCACACCGCGATGGCGTAGGGGTTCGTTGACGTGAATCGTCTTGCGATCGATCTCATCTCCAGTCGAATTCAACACCGATAGGTCGGAGTAGAACTGGTCAATATTGCCCTCGGGGGTGTAGTCAATCCAAAAGCGGTTTACCCGCACGGACCAGTCCTTCGGAATTTGGGCTGCCGCCCAGGGGCCTGCATCAAAAATATTGCGAATCTGAAACGTGTCGCCGCTCGGCACCAGTTCTTGGGCAAAAAAGCCGGTCATAGCCCCCCAGATAGCCCCCAGCAAAATCAAAATCATGCTGGCGTGCACTACGATCGGGCCGATGCGACCGACAATTCCTTTGCGGCCATAGAGCTGAGAATCGGCCTGAAACACTTGGTAGCGCCTCTGCGTTAACCCCCTGACCACCGATGTCAGGTCTGTATCGGTAAGCTCGGCGCTGAGGGCCAGTTTTTGAAACTGGCGGGGCTGACTGTAATAGCTCCATTTTTGGGCCGCGCCCAGGGCGGGAAACTGACGGGTGAAAGTGCAGGCTGTGAGGCTAGCCCCAAATACGATCAGCAGCGCTAAAAACCACCAGGTGCGGTACACATGGTCGAGACCGCTAATTAAAATCACCCTCCAGCTCAGAAAGCCAAACAGAGCCGGATCGGCTGGATAGTTGGTCTGGTAAAACTCTAGGGTTTGCCCCTGCTCAATCACGGTGCCGCTGACGCTGAACGCCGCGATCGCCAGCAGCAGCACAATGGCCAACCGCAGATCCGCCAGCAGCGGCAGCAGGTCCCGGCGAAAATAGTCGCGCACCCTGCCCCAGAAAGAATCGGGTAAAGCGTCATAGGGGGCCATGGCATCCCTCAAAACAGGTCAACAAGACAAACTGCTACACCAGCGTAGATGGCAGCAGCCGAGACAGCAGCGAAAACACTCCAAAGCCCAGCAGCAAAGCCCCACTGGCGGGAGTGACCCAACTCGACCACTGGCGCAGGTCCAACAGGCGCTTCAGGCTGGCGGTAAAGGTGCCCGCCAGCACCAGGGGAGTCACATAGCCCACCGCGTAGGCCAGCAGCAAAGCAGCCCCTAAAACTGGATCCTTCGTCGCCGAAATCCAGGCCAAGAGCGTAGCCAGCACAGGGGTGCTGCACGGTGAGGCCACAATGCCAAAGGTCAGCCCTAGGGCATAGGCCCGCAGCCAGGGCGGCAAACCCCAGCCCTCAAAGGTGGGGCCAGCGCCAGCGGGCATTGCCAGGGGTACAACTCCCAGCAGGTTTAGGCCCATCACAATGGCCACCAGGCTCACGACGATCGGCAGGCCCCAGGCCACCTGGCCATAGACATAGCCAAAAAGTCCGGCGACGAGCCCCAGCAGGGCCAGGGTAGTCGCTAGCCCCAGGGCAAAGGAAAGCGATCGCAGCACTGCCCCCGCCGGGCGATCGCCTTCATAGCCTCCCATATAACCCACCATGATGGGCAGCATCGACAGCAGGCAGGGCGATAGGCTAGTCAGCAATCCCGCCAGCCCTACCACCGACAAACTCACCCAGGACACCTGAGTCAGCTGCTCATTCACAAGTTGGTTAGCCCATTGGGCAATTTCGTAGAGATAAAGCTGAAGGCTTTGGAGCATTGCCAAATTAGTGAGTTGCAAGACTATTTTTTAATTGTAACAATCTTGCAACCCGCTCTCAGATTTCTGCGGCAGGACAGTCAAGACACGATGTTGCCACCATTGATGCTGCCGCCATTGAGGACTCGTAAAGGCACAGGTTCCGCATAGCCTGCCCTTGTCCCCCGTCGCCGCAGCGGCAGCGGCACATCCAAATTAATTTCCCGAGCGGCCCGTACCAGTAGAGCGGCGGTAGCTAAACTGGCAACCATCGAACTGCCGCCATAGCTCAGCAGCGGAAAAGGAAGGCCAGTCGTGGGTAGCACCCCTGTGGCTACCCCCATATTCAGCAGCGACTGACCCACCAACACAACCATGGCCCCCACTGCCACCAGCCGATACAGGGGCTGCTTTAGCCGCAGTGCAACCAGCAGCGCTACAGATGCATAAATTCCTAGAAATGTCAGCAGTACCAGGCAACCCACAAAGCCAAACTCCTCGGCGTAGACCGCAAAAATAAAATCTGTGTACTGAATTGGCAAGGAGTACAGCTTCTGCTGAGACATGCCAAACCCCTGCCCCCAAACTCTACCTGAGCCGATTGCCAACAGGCTCTGAACCAGTTGATATCCCTGGTCACCGGGGTCAGCCCAGGGATTCAAAAACGAGATAATACGCTGGCGCTGGTAGGTCTTTAAGCTAACGCTCACCCCCGCCGCCAGCAGTCCCCCCCCGGCAGTCAGCAGCAAATAGACATACGGAATTCCCGCCGCCAAAGCAATCAACCAGAGAGTGAGACCGCAGATAGCCGCCGTACTCAGGTTAGGCTGCATTAAAATCAGCCCCAAAATAGCGCCAAAAATGACCAGCCAAATGAGGCGGATTGGCCAGGTCAGCTGGTTCCAACAGCCAAACAGCCTGGCCCCCTGCAATACCAGGCAGGGCTTAATTAGCTCCGAAGGCTGAATCATAAATGGTCCCAGAGGCAGCCAGCGGGTAGCCCCATTAACCGTCACACCCAGGGCCGGAATCAGAGTCAGAGCCACTAAGCCCACTAGCACCAGCAGCACAATACCGGATCCCTGAAGCAAGCGGTCTAACGAGGTATGAACAATGCGGTTGAACACCACTAGGCCAACAGCCACCCAGAGCAGCTGCACTATGACGTAGTGCAAACCATAGCCATGTTCTGCCACGGCCACGGCGTAGGATGCCGAAAACAGAACGAGCAGCCCACCTCCTAGCCAAACAAAAGTTAGCCAGCGCAGCCAACGCGCCTCTGCTGACCACTGACCCACCGTAGGATCAAACCATGGAACTAGTCGAGCAATATCCACCCTGCTACCCCTTGTGCCGAAGGGCTAAGTCTTTCAAGGGCCAAGTATAGCGGAGGGGGATATTTTTGTGGTTTTTTTGTGAACCCAAAAACCACAGAAATATTCCCAAAAACACAACGGCAGGGCTAGCCCTCTGGCCGACCCTGCACGTATCGCAGCATTAAAAATGCCGTAAAAATTTTTATCGGATGCCCTGCTGTGGCAATACCCTTAGAGCAAACCAGTGTTAGCTCCCTGCCGACCAGTGGCCAGTTCAACCTTGACGATTTTGCCACCCATTTTCTGAATTCGCTGCTGCTCTTTAAACCAGTTATCGTAGGGCACCAGCTTGGTAAAAAAGGTATTTTGCAGTTCCCGCTGGGTACGAATTCTAGTTTGGCTAGGAACACAAGCGGTAATCTTAAACATTCGCATGGCCGAAAACTCTCCTGCTATCTCACTGGACAGATGTAAACACTGAAAAGCCAGAGTCGAAAGCCAATGCTGTGGACAGAAGGAAGACAGTACAGCACAACCCAGTGTCCTCAACACTCGCTTCTAACTCTGGCCTAGGTTCGCTTCGGCCACTGGCCAAAGCACGCGGATGAGCCTGGACTAGCTCAAGCCAGAGCAGATGTAGTCGAAGTAAACGCCCATTTCCTTGCCAGCGTCAGCGCCTACTAGGCTAGCAGTGACTTCTTTCATAGCCTGGATGGAGTTGACGGTTGCACCAATGGGTACCCCCAGGGAGTTGTAGGTTTCCTTGAGGCCGTTTAGCACGCGCTCATCCAGGATGGAGGGATCCCCAGCCAGCATGGCATAGGTAGCGTAGCGGAGGTAGTAATCGAGGTCGCGGATGCAGGCGGCATAGCGACGGGTCGTGTACATGTTGCCGCCGGGACGGGTGATGTCAGAGTACAGCAGGGACTTAGCCACAGCTTCTTTGACGATTTCCGCAGCGTTGGCGCTGATGGTGCTAGCGGCACGAACCCGCAGTTCGCCGGTCTGGAAATAGGCCTTGAGCTTATCTAGAGCAGACCCATCCAGGTACTTGCCCTGCACATCGGAGGAATTGATAACAGAGGTAATTGCGTCTTGCATTGGTGAAGCTTCCTTAGAACTGACGTATTCTCAACAACGAATCGACGGAGTAGCGCAGTGGCGCCTACTGCATAGCGCCGACAACATAGTCGAAGTAAGATGCGGCTTCAGAGGCATCGTCACTGGACAGCAGCCCGGTTGCCACAGACTTCATGGAGCGCACAGCCTCTGCCACAGCAGGAATGGGGGTGCCCAGGGAGTTGTACATTTCACGCACGCCAACCAGACCGATTTCTTCGATGGGGGTGACATCGCCAGCGACCACACCGTAGGTGATCAGGCGCAGGTAGTAGTCCATGTCGCGCAGGCAGGTCGCGGTCATTTCTTCGCCGTAGGCGTTACCACCGGGAGAAACAACGTCAGGGCGCTTTTGGAACAGCTGATTGCCGGCTTCCTTGACGATGCGCTCGCGGGATTCGGTCAACACCTGAGCGATCCGCAGACGGCGCTCACCAGAGGTAACAAAGCCCTTGATGCGATCCAGTTCACCGGGGCTGAGGTAACGAGCCTCAGCATCGGCATTCACGATTGACTTCGTGACAATACTCATTGATGGATTCCTCCGAAAAATATGACCAGATAGTAATGAAACTGGCATTTAAAGGTGCAGGGCCAGAGCTAACTCTATATAGAATCTCAGATCTGGCAACCTTCCCGATTAATTGTCCGGTATTGCGTAAGCCTTCTTGAAAGTCGCGAAATATTTTGTAACAGTTTTCCTCAGTTTCTCCGAAGGCTGATGGAAACGCTATTTTGAAGGCCTAAGAGAATGCCTAAAGCCTCAAAAAGACGTAAACCGGATGCAATTTAGAACCCGGCTTTAATATTTCGTAACAGTATCAGGTTGGGATACTGCCAGGATGGATTGTCGGCAAAACTAGGCTTATCCTGTGAAGCTACAAAGCCTGGTGTGGATGGGTTTTCAGTCATCCACACCAAGGCAGCACCGCGATCTAAGCGCGACGGTAGGGAACGCCCTGCTCACCAAAGTAGCGCAGGTATTCTGGCGAGCTAAGCATCGCTTCCGCGACAGCCATCGCGCCCTGTTGGGCCGCGATCGCTCCATACTCAGTTCCGTCCTCTAGACTGCGGCCCAGCAGCTGGCGGCCCATAATGGCCACCAGTTTTGGCACTGGATAAGCGGCTATAAACCTCTCCTGATAGGCCGGAGACTGCACCAGCTGACGGATAAATTCGCGCAGGGTAAGGCGATCGCTGTGAACTAGCGCCTCCGCATCAGGCAGCCGCCACTCCGAGGGAATTTCCCCCTCGGGCAGCACCATCACCTGGCGGTAGACCGCCGTCAGCACCTGATCTACCTGCCCACAGCCAGACCCTGGGTGAAGACGGTAAAACCGAGTGCTGGGTACAGCAGCAGCCATACCAGTCTCCACCGAAGAGCGACCCACGGTGGCAGCCAGCTCAGCCGCAGCCGCTTCTTGGGACGCTACCGCCCCAGCCATCAATGGCATATCAGCCACATCGACGGCGGTCTTAGCGCTGGCAAAGCTGGGCACGATTAAATCGCGGTTTTGCTTGGTCAGACGGTTGTAGAGCTTCTCGGTGTTGGGGAAGTTAGCTGCTGGCAGGGTGGGGTAGCGACGGTAGGGAACCGTATCTTCGCCAAAGTTTTCAGCATACTCAGTGGTATTGAGCATGGTCTGAATAAACCCGCGAATGCCTTCGCTAGCTAACACCTGGTTGTACTTGCGAATTTCTGCCTGGTCCATCGGAGCGCGGCCCAAGAAATGCTTGGTGCCAAACTCGATCACTTGGGTATTGGGGTAGGGCGCGTAGAACTCTTTGATATAAAGAGATGAGGTGCCTAGACCCTCAATAAACTCTTTGACACTGATTTCGCCGTTACCGAGCTTGCTCTCCAAGGCGGTAAATTCGCTCTTGACGATGTAGGGAGCGATGTCTCGCTCAAAGATCTGCCGATAGGCAGCGGCTGTCACCACCTTGAGGTTGGGCTTGTCGGCTAGCGACGTGAGCTTAAATACCTTGGTCTGCTGCCGCTGGCGGTTAACTCCCTGACCCACGCGACGCTGAACCTCGGGGATCGCCCGATCTTCAGACACCGTACCCAACTCGACAAAACGGGGAATGCTGGTATCGGCGGTGGGCACCATGCCTTTTTCGGCTAGGCTACCCGCCCGCATGCTGCGTAGAGCCAAACCCTTTGGAGTCAGGTAGCGCTCGTAGGGAACCGTGTCTTCCCCAAAGGCTTCGGAGTACTCCTGGCTGTCAATAATGGCATCAACCAGGGCATAGAAACCCTTTTTGGCGCAGATGTCAAAGTAGGCGTTGGTTTCGTTTCGCCCATAGGTTGGCCGACCCAGCAGTCTCCGGTGAATGTATTCCACCGCCTTCATCACGTATAGCGACGACCAGTAGGTCTTGCGGAAGGCCTCAGACTTTGCGATCGCCCGAATAAATTCTCTAACCGTAATCTCACCGTTCTCCAGCTTGATTTCGGCTACGTTAGAGCGCTGCCCCGAGTAAACCTCGCGACCAAACACCTGACGATAGGCGGCACTGATCACCGTCTGGGTTGAGCTTTCGGAGTAGCGCACGCTGGCCTGGGTATTCCCCGTTCTGGGAATTTGATCCAGCTTGAACACCTTAGCCCCCAAAGAACCAGGGCTTTCAGGCCGAGCAGCGGGGTTGCTCAACTGGTTGTTGATACCAGGACCGTTGTGAATGAGAATACGGCGGGTATCTTTGTTGAAGAAGGCAGGCGTGGCGCTGGGGTTGCGGGTCTCCTTGGGGAAAATAGCCCCAAACTGAATTTCCAGCGGATCATTGCCAGAACCGTAGGGGTGCTGGTCGGGCAGAGGCTGCTCGTAGGCCGCAAATAGCGTAATAAACTGCGGCTTCTTGCGGAACGGCGCGCTGTAGTTAAACAGATCGAACTGAGGCCCCCAGTTGCGGCACTCCTGGGCTTCCTGGCCCAGACCGCGCAGGTAGGGTACCGTTTCCTCGCCAAAGTAGTCGGCGTACTCTTTCGAGTCCACCAGGGCATCAATGAGAGCGGCAAAGCCACCGCTAGAGACGATAGAGAAGTAGTCACGCACCTCTTCCCGCGAGCTAGGGGCACGTCCCAAAATGTGGCGGAAGGCCAGTTCCAGCGCGCGGCTGTTGATGTAGGAGTCGAAGAAATTCTTGCGGTACAGGGGCGACTTGGCCAAACGGCGCACAAACTCTTTCATCGAGATTTCGCCGTTTTTCACCTTCGATTCCAGATCGGAAACGGAAAGCGAATAGGCCCGAGTGATATCCCGCTCAAAGATCTGCCGATAGGCGGCTTTCACGACGTCGTTTTTTTCTACCGCCGACAACCCCGGCTTCATGGCGTACTTGGGTCGACGCTCGGCGGCATTGGCGTAGATCTGAGGTAGTTCAAGCCCTTGCAAATCGCCAGAAGGACGCTGACGCAGCTTATTCGAGGGAGTCGGGGCCTTAAACTCGCTCAGCAGCACCCCAAAGTACTGGGTCACAATATCCTGGGCCTCGGGGTCGCCATTTAGATAGCGCAGCGCCCCTGCCTTCATGGTTTGAATGGCCACAACGGTCGCCGCCGAAGAGCAGGCCGTCTCAATGATTTCGCGCAGGCCGCGTACGTTCACCGAGATGATGTTTGGATCGCCCGCCACGATGGCATAGGTGACGTAGCGCAGGAACCAGCTCATGTCGCGCAGCGACTTAGTCATGTTGCCGGGGCCGTAGCGCGACACGTTGATCGGGCGGAACCCAGGCGGCACTGGCCCAGACGGCGTAGAGCTAAACAGGTTTTGAAACAGGCCGCCGCCGCTCTCAATAAAGGTGGCGGTGCCCAGTCGGGACGCCTCTGTTTCGTCTAAAACAGTACCAGCCCGGGTCTTCTCAACGGGCGATTCACTCTCAACCCGCTCCAGGTAGGCCAGCGGCGACCCCCCAGTAAAGATGCGGTTGGCCGCCTGGGAGACAATCAACTCGGAGTAGCGGGTCAAGATTTCGGCAATCTGAACTCGCTTTAGACCAGAACCAAAAAAGCTCGACAGCTCATTTAGCTCGCCCCGGCCCATGTAGCGGTCTTGCTGCTCGGCCTGGGAAATTGTGGCCATCGGCAGAGTTTGGTAGAGCTGGGGCCGCGCCGGTGCACTTCCACCACTTGCTTTAACACTCATGCGTTTTCAAAGGCTCCCTATGCGGACAATGACGGCATCAAAAAAGAATCTATCAATCGGCTCGAGGGTGCAACCCTGCAATTCTCAGGAACTCTCCCTGAAACAACGCACAGTTGACAGCCCCGGTTGAAGGTAAAGCGTTGTTAACCTCACCTGCCACACACTCAAGCAGGGCACCGAATGCGGTATCTATGGATGGCAGGCTGTTCGCTGACCTGGAATCAGATTAAACCGTTTCAGGACAGCAACACAGATTATTAAAAACTGTGTAACATCCGACCTGGCAAATGCCTTTGGTCATCATAGAGGATGGTCATGACACTCCTGAGAAGGCGGATAAGTTTTGTAACGTTTCGTGATAAAGCTGAGAGCCATAGGCCCTGATCCTCGCCGGAAGAAGGGTTGAGCCGCTGGCCAACTGTAACGCTAGGCCCCGGTGCGGCCTAGCCCATAGATTCAAACTTGATCTAGTTACTGGGGCATCGTCAGCGATCGCTCCTTGCCCCTGCCCCGTGCCCTGAACTGACCGATTAGCCATGAACAACTCAACAAAAACCCAGGCGATCAGCGATGCGGTAGCCAGCCTGTACAACACCTACCCCTTTCCGCCGGAGCCCATCTTGGATGAGGCTCCACCGGGCTATAACTGGCGCTGGTACTGGCCTACGGTCTACAGCTTTTGCACCGGGGCCGCCCCCGTCGACGGATCGGTGCGGGTGCTGGATGCGGGCTGCGGAACGGGGGTCAGCACTGAATATATAAGTCACCTCAACCCCGATGCGGACGTCCTGGGGATTGATTTGAGCGAGCGGGCGATCGCCACCGCCACCCAGCGCTGCCAGTCCTCTGGGGCCACCAATGTTCAGTTCCGCCAGCTCAGCATCTATGACGTCGATCAGCTGGAGGGGGAGTTTGACTGGATCAACTGTGTCGGCGTCATCCATCACATGCCCGACCCCCTGGCAGGACTGCGGGCGTTGGCCACTAGGCTGGCTCCCGGCGGCTTCATTCATCTATTTGTGTATGCTGCCGTGGGTCGCTGGGAAATTTCGCTGATGCAGCGCGCGATTGCGCTTGTTCAGGGCAGTCAGCGAGGCGACTATCAGGATGGTGTGCGGGTGGGGCGGCAAATCTTCGCCACTCTGCCCGAGGGCAACCGACTCAAGCAGCGGGAGCGCGATCGCTGGGCCATGGAAAACCAGCGCGACGAGTGCTTTGCCGACATGTACGTCCATCCCCAAGAAGTCGACTACACCCTGGATGATCTATTTAAGTTAATTGATGCCTCGGGTTTGGAGTTTGTGGGCTTCTCAAACCCCGAGGTGTGGCAACTCGATCGCCTGCTCGCCCAAGACCCGGCTCTCCTCGCGCGGGCCAAGCAGCTCCCGCTAAAGGACCAGTACCGACTAATCGAGCTGCTCGACCCAGAGATTACTCACTTTGAGTGGTTCCTAGCCCGTCCTCCTTATCCCCGCATCAGTTGGGAGGACGATGCCGCACTGCTTGCGGCAACCCCAGGTCGAAACCCCTGCATGGAGGGCTGGCCCAGCCAGAGCATTTTCGACCACAACTACCAGATTATTGCGCTGAGTGAGACGGAGTTTAAGGTGCTGCAGGCCTGCGATAGTCAGAGATTAGTCCAGGAGAGCCATCGCCAGCCCGCCACGGTGGCCGACCTGATTTCTCAAACCGGGGCCACCCTAGAGCAAATTCGCCAAATGCACCAGAAACAGCTAATCCTGTTGCGCCCGTAACAGCAGCTTCAATAAAGTTAGGCCGAAGATGGCGGATTTACTTTTGGGAAACGTCTATTAAGTATTATTGCCGTGATATGATCACCCATGGCCTGTCTACACAGGTGAAACCCTTTAACGGCTAAGGATTAGGCGCTTTCGTGGCCCCACTGCCCTCCGAACACACCGACGCGATCGCCCCAGCTGAGGCAGAGATCGACCCCGGTCAAACCGACGGTCATAGTCTTCCTCCCGCTTCGGCAACCGCGATGGAAGAGTACTATCAGCTTCAGCAAAACCTGCTGCTAACAACCCTGGCATTCACAGGCATCATCTTTGTCTCCGCCTGGCTGACCTACTCTCTGCCAATTGCTCTGAATTATTTAATAGGAGCGTGCGGCGGTGTGGTTTACTTGAGGATGTTGGCAAAAAGTGTAGCCAGCATTGGGCGCGGAAGCGCCAGACTGGGGAGTGGCCGATTGGCCCTTGTAGTCGGTCTGGTTTTAGTGGCTACCCAATGGCAGCAGCTTCAGGTTGTACCCGTTTTCCTAGGGTTCTTAACCTACAAGGGGGCGTTAATTGCTTACACCCTCTGGACTGCGGTGCTGCCAAAATCATCGCCTGAGTCATCTCAGACGTCTGGCTAGCCCTAAATCGGTGGTTCCCAAGCATAGCATGCTTTTTCCTGGCAGGTCTTAAGGAGAAGTCAATTTAAGAGATGGCGCTCAATATGCTAACTATTCATCCCTTAGTCCTGGCAAAGCTAGAGGTTGGCCAGCATTTGTACTGGCAGCTCGGTGGCCTTAAACTCCACGGCCAGGTCTTCTTGACCTCCTGGTTTGTCATCGGCGCTTTGCTGCTAGTTTCATTTTTAGCCACCCGCAATATCCAGCGGATTCCCTCCGGCCTCCAGAACTTTATGGAGTATGCCCTGGAGTTTATCCGCGACCTAGCTAAAAACCAGATTGGTGAAAAGGAGTATCGGCCCTGGGTTCCCTTCGTCGGCACTCTGTTCCTGTTCATCTTTGTGTCCAACTGGTCTGGGGCGCTAATTCCCTGGAAGCTTATTCACCTACCGGCCGGTGAGTTGGCCGCACCGACTAATGACATCAACACCACCGTAGCCCTGGCGCTGTTGACGTCCTTAGCCTACTTCTATGCCGGGTTTAGCCATCGAGGGCTGGGTTACTTTGCCAAGTACATCGAACCCACGCCTATTCTGCTGCCTATCAACATTTTGGAAGATTTCACCAAGCCTCTCTCCCTAAGTTTCCGTCTGTTTGGAAACATCCTGGCCGATGAATTGGTGGTCGCTGTGCTGGTCTTGCTGGTACCTCTCTTCGTGCCGCTGCCAGTTATGGTCTTGGGTCTGTTTACCAGTGCGATTCAGGCACTGATCTTTGCGACCCTAGCAGCGGCCTACATCGGCGAGGCGATCGAGGGGCATGGTGGTGAAGAGCATGAATGATCCCCTCTAGGGACATTCAGTTTGTATTGGCTGACGGGGCAGGTGCTGTCAGCCGACGTGGTCTTAGGGCCGCACCTACAAGAAACGCCTCTCGCGCGTTGTCTACGACCTGATTAACTTGTTGTTGATTGTCTAAGAGGTAACGACATGGATCCTATTATCGCAGGCGCTTCCGTAATTGCAGCTGCTCTAGCCGTTGGTCTGGCAGCTATTGGCCCTGGTATTGGTCAAGGTAATGCCGCTGGTCAAGCGGTGGAAGGTATTGCTCGCCAACCCGAGGCTGAAGGCAAGATTCGCGGCACTCTGTTGCTGAGCTTGGCCTTCATGGAAGCGCTGACCATCTACGGTCTGGTGGTTGCCCTGGTGCTGCTGTTCGCCAACCCCTTCGCGTAGAACGAAATCGCTGGGATAGGGAGAGGTCTTGCACCTTTCCCTGCCTATCGATTTTTACGCTTTCATTCTGTAGTGCTGGCCCTGGGCCGATGTAAAGGGCATACCCACAATGATGAATTTTGTTTGGTTACTGGCGGTTGAAGCCGCTGAAACAGTTGAAGAGGGCGGTGGTCTATTTGATCTCGATGCCACTCTGCCGCTGATGGCGGTGCAGTTTGTGCTGCTGGCCGTGGCGCTGAACGCTTTGTTTTATAAGCCCCTGGGCAAAGTTTTAGACGAACGTGACGGCTACATCAGTTCCAATCAGGTTGATGCGGCAGAGCGTCTGGCTAAGGCCGAGCAAATTGCTAACCAGTATCAGCAGGAACTTGCTGAAACCCGCCGTCAGGCTCAAACGGTAATTGCCGAGGCCCAGGAAGAAGCCCAAAAGATTGCGTCTAAAACTGTCGCGGCTGCTCAGCAGGAGGCCCAGGCCCAGCGAGAGCAGGTGCAGCGAGAGCTAGACGAGCAAAAGAGTCAGGCCATGGCTACCCTGGAGCAGCAGGTGGACGGCCTGAGTCGGCAAATTTTAGATAAGCTGCTGGGTTCTTTAGCGGCCTAAGGCTATCGGTAATGGCAGGATGGTTTGGCCTCCCTGGAGTTGCCCGCGTCGTTGACGGAAAGTAGGGATATGACTATTGGTTGGTTACTGGCGGCGGAAGAAGGTGGTTTTGGCGTGGATTTCAACATCCTAGAAACCAACCTGATTAATTTGGTCATTATTATTGGTGTGCTGTATTACTTTGGCGGCAAATTCTTAGGGAAGACCCTATCGACCCGCCAGTCAGAAATCAAAACGGCGATCGTTGAGGCCGAGCAGCGGAAGAAAGACGCCGCAGCGGCCCTGGCCGAGCAGCAGCAAAAGCTAGCCCAGGCGCAGGAAGAGGCTAAGAAAATCTTGGCCGAAGCCCAGACAACGGCGGAGCGTAGCCGCGATGAGATCTTGAAACAGTCCCAGATCGATGTGGAGCGCATGCGGGCTAACGCCGCCCAAGATCTCACCGCCCAGGAGGCTCGAGTCATGCGTGAGCTTCAACAGCGCATCGCCGCTTTGGCCATGGAGCGCAGTGAAGCCGCTCTGCCCGATCGGCTGAACGAGGATTTGCAGCGGCGCTTGGTGGATTCCAGCATTGCTCGGATTAAAGGAGAGTAGCTATGAACGACACAAGCCTGAGTTCTGAAATTGCTGGCCCCTACGCTAAGGCACTGATGTCGGTGGCGGAAGATCACAATGCTATCGACCAAGTGGGTGTCGAAGTTGCCGACCTGCTAGAGGCGCTGACCAATTCTGACGAATTAACTGGTTTCCTCGCCAATCCCCTCATGGCTCCCGATACCAAAAAGGGCGTACTGCGCCAGGTTGCCGAGGGGAAAGTGAGTGACTTCCTGCTGAGCTTTCTGCTCCTACTGGTGGATCGTGGGCGGGTGGCTTTCTTGACGCCCATTCTGCAGCAGTACCAAACCCTGCTGAGGGAGCTGAACAACACCGTTTTGGCCGATGTGACCGCAGCGGTTGATCTGTCTGATGATCAGCAGAATGCCATTCGCGATCGCGTCAAGGCCATGACCGGGGCCAGCAGCGTGGAGCTATCGGTCATGGTCGATCCATCGCTGTTGGGTGGACTGATCATCAAGGTTGGCTCCCAGGTAATTGACGCCAGCCTGCGCGGGCAACTGCGCCGCATTGGTATGCAGCTGGCAACTTCCACCTAGCCGGGCGGCGGCACTGAATCAAACTTGCCCCTGGTTGGGCAGTTTCTCTGACGTTTCGTGTTTTTGTAGGTTTATCTAGAGCAAGTCCTATGGTTAGTATCAGACCTGACGAAATTAGCAGCATTATTAAGCAGCAGATCGAGCAGTACAACCAGGAGGTCAAGGTCTCCAACGTCGGTACGGTGCTGCAGGTGGGTGACGGTATTGCCCGCATCTACGGCCTCGAAAACGCCATGTCCGGCGAGCTGCTTGAGTTTGAAGACGGCACCGTAGGGATCGCCCTCAACCTAGAGGAAGACAACGTGGGCGCGGTGCTCATGGGCGATGGCATCAATATTAAAGAAGGCAGCGCTGTGACCGCCACTGGCAAGATTGCCTCGGTCCCAGTGGGCGAGGCGCTGCTGGGTCGCGTAGTCGATGCTCTGGCCCGCCCCATTGACGGCAAGGGCGACCTGCAAACCAGCGAAACTCGCCTAATTGAGTCTCCAGCCCCCGGTATTATTGCCCGTAAGTCGGTATACGAACCGATGCAGACCGGCATTACCGCCATCGACGCAATGATTCCCATTGGCCGGGGCCAGCGCGAGCTGATCATTGGTGACCGTCAGACCGGTAAGACGGCGATCGCGATCGACACCATCCTCAACCAAAAGTCCCAGGATGTGGTTTGCGTCTACGTGGCGATCGGTCAAAAGGCCTCCTCCGTAGCCCAAATCGTAGACGTGCTGCGCGAGCGCGGTGCTCTGGAGTACACCATTGTGGTAACAGCCAGCGCCAACGACCCCGCTCCGCTTCAGTATCTGGCCCCCTACACCGGGGCTAGCCTGGCTGAGTACTTCATGTACCAGGGCAAAGCTACCCTGGTGGTCTACGATGACTTGACCAAGCAGGCCCAGGCTTACCGTCAGATGTCGCTGCTGCTGCGTCGCCCGCCCGGTCGTGAAGCCTATCCCGGCGATGTGTTCTACCTGCACTCCCGTCTGCTGGAGCGAGCCGCTAAGCTCAGCCCTGAACTGGGCGAAGGCAGCATGACCGCCCTGCCAATTATCGAAACCCAGGCGGGTGACGTATCGGCTTACATCCCCACCAACGTCATTTCGATTACCGACGGTCAGATTTTCCTATCTTCTGACCTGTTTAACTCGGGTCTGCGCCCCGCCATCAACGCCGGTATTTCGGTGTCTCGGGTAGGGTCTGCGGCTCAGATTAAGGCAATGAAGCAGGTGGCAGGTAAGGTGAAGCTAGAGCTGGCGCAGTTCGACGAGCTACAGGCCTTTTCTCAGTTTGCCTCAGACCTCGATGCGGCGACCCAGAAGCAGCTGGCTCGCGGGCAGCGCCTGCGCGAGCTGCTCAAGCAGCCCCAGTACTCCCCGCTGCCGGTGGAAGAGCAGGTGGCGATTATCTATGCGGGCATCAACGGCTTTATGGATGAAGTGCCCGTGGAGCAGGTGACGGCCTTTTCTAAGGCACTGCGCGACTATCTGCGCAACAGCAAGCCCAAATTTGGGGAGCTAATCCGCAGCGAGAAAAAGCTCGGCGATGAAAGCGAGGCGATTCTCAAGGACGCGATCGCCGAAGCCAAGCAATCCTTTATGGCAGCTGTTTAAGGCCGTATTCTGTCCCCCTGTTCTGGTCGGGGGGCTGCCTCGGCAGTCTCCTGACCTCTCGACGACCCCTTGGGATCCACTATGCCTAACCTAAAAGCGATTCGAGACCGCATTAAGTCTGTCAAAAACACCCGCAAAATCACTGAGGCGATGCGTCTGGTGGCCGCCGCCAAGGTGCGTCGTGCCCAGGAACAGGTGATTGCCACCCGCCCCTTTGCCGATCGCCTGGCCCAGGTGCTATACGGCCTTCAGAGCCGTCTGAGATTTGAGGAAGCCGATCTGCCACTGCTCAAGCAGCGTGAAGTAAAGACCGTTGCTCTACTGGTCATCTCCGGCGATCGCGGCCTCTGTGGTGGCTACAACAACAACATCATTCGTCGGGCTGAGATCCGAGCTAAGGAGCTGGCCGCAGAGGGTTTAGACTACCGCTTTGTGATCGTAGGGCGCAAGGCTAACCAGTACTTTAAGCGTCGGGATCAGCCCATTGAAGCCAGCTTTATCGGCATGGAGCAAATCCCTACCGCCGACGAAGCTTCTACCATTGCCGACGAGCTACTGTCGCTGTTTTTGTCAGATGAGGTGGATCGCGTTGAGCTGATCTACACCCGGTTTGTGTCGCTGGTCAGCTCGCGCCCAGTGATTCAGACCCTGCTGCCCCTCGACCCCCAGGGTCTTGAGGTATCAGACGACGAAATCTTCCGACTGACTACCCGCGCTGGTGTCTTCCAGGTAGAGCGTGAAAAAGTAGCTGGACCAACTCCAGTCGAGTTTCCCCAGGACATGATTTTTGAGCAAGATCCGGTTCAAATTCTGGATGCGCTGCTGCCGCTATATCTGAACAACCAGATTCTACGGGCATTGCAGGAGTCGGCGGCCAGCGAACTGGCGGCCCGAATG
This sequence comes from Nodosilinea nodulosa PCC 7104, assembly GCF_000309385.1. Classification (GTDB taxonomy): domain Bacteria; phylum Cyanobacteriota; class Cyanobacteriia; order Phormidesmidales; family Phormidesmidaceae; genus Nodosilinea; species Nodosilinea nodulosa. The sequence goes on along the minus strand of NZ_JH976537.1, from coordinate 3,812,172 downwards.
ACGGCCATGAACAATGCCAGCGACAATGCCAAGGAACTGGCTAAGACCCTGAATTTGACCTACAACAAGGCTCGTCAGGCAGCCATTACCCAGGAAATTTTGGAAGTGGTAGCTGGGGCCAACTCCCTGGGCTAAGCCAGCAGAAAACCTACAATCACGATTAAAGGCCCGCCACATTCCTGTAGCGGGCTTTTTTTGGCCTAGAAATTTGTTGGAACCTATCCGTGGCGGGTTTGGTGCCAGGCCCAGGCATGGGTCAATATGGTGTCTATGTCAGCGTACTGGGGGGTCCAGCCGAGGATATCGCGGGCGCGATCGCTGCTCCCCACTAGCGCTGGGGGATCGCCGGGGCGGCGCTCGGCTTCCACCACAGGAATAGGCTTGCCCGTCACCCGCGCCGCCGCGTCAATCACCTCCCGTACCGAGAAGCCGCTGCCGTTACCCAGGTTAAATACTGCGCTTTCACCGCCCTTCAGCAGATATTCCAGGCCTAAAATGTGGGCATCGGCCAGGTCGCACACGTGAATATAGTCGCGCACGCAGGTGCCATCCGAAGTAGGGTAGTCGGTACCAAAGACGCTGATAGAATCTCGCTTGCCCAGGGCCGTTTGCAGCACCAGGGGAATCAGGTGAGTTTCGGGGTTGTGGTCTTCGCCCAGTAGGCCATTGGGGTGGGCACCCGCCGCGTTGAAGTAACGAAAGCGCACCGATCTAAAATCATAGGCTTTGTCATAGTCGGTGAGAATTCGCTCCACCATGAGCTTGGTGGCCCCATAGGGATTGATCGGGTTTTGGGGATGGGTTTCGGTAATCGGCATCGCCTGGGGCACGCCGTAGGTGGCACAGGTCGAGGAGAACACAAAGGTCTTGACCCCCGCTTCTACCATGGTGTCGAGTAGCGCTAGGGTGCCCACCACGTTGTTTTCGTAGTATTTGCTGGGGTTGTTGACCGACTCACCCACGTAGGCGTAGGCCGAAAAGTGCATGACGGCGCTGATGTCATAGCGGCTGAAAATTTCTCGGAGCAGTGCTTTGTCTAGGGTGCTGCCCTCAATCAGCTCGGCTTCAAGGACGTTTTCGACTAGATCGCGATGGCCGTAGACCAGGTTGTCGAGAATAAGCACTCGATAGCCGGCCTGCTGTAGAGCCAGGACGGCATGGCTGCCGATGTAGCCCGCCCCCCCGGTCACCAAAATCGTTTTTGTATTAGCTGCCATAGAAATTAGTACTAAAGGATTTAGTTGTGCTGAAGCCAAAATACCAGTGGTTGCTGATATCTTAAGCGCTCGGACCACCGGGGTACTCGATTGTCTGGGCAGCATTAACTAAGTTTTTATTTTCTTGAACCTCAGCTCCACAGAACTTTATTGGCCTGCTGCCTGTGGGCGGTTTTTGCTTTAAGCAAATTTTAATCAAAGCTTAGCGCCCCTTTAGCCCCTTCATGAAGCTTTGCCGTGCGTAATGGCCGAAGATGGCCCAGTAGCAATGGCTACAAGATGTAACCCCCAAGTGTTATCTATGGCTGACTTCACGCTCCAACTCTTCCATGTCTCTGACCAAGAGGCTGGCATTCCGGCCCTTGATGATGTTCCCCGATTTTCAGCTGTATTGAATGCGCTTGAAGCCCAAGATATAGATGGCGACGGTGTCGCTGGGTTTGCCAATACACTGACGCTTTCCTCTGGGGATGCGTATATTCCTGGTCTATTTTTAAATGCCAGTGATGCTGTTTTTGGCGGTGCTGGACGCGCTGATATCTTAATTCAAAATGCCCTGGGCTTTCAGGCGATCGCCTTTGGCAACCACGAGTTTGATCTCGGCACGGGTCTAGTTGCAAGTTTGATTAGCCCTGGGGAAGACGATGCTGCGACGGATATCGATGAATCTTTTCCGGGCACGGCGTATCCATACCTCAGCAGCAACCTGGATTTTAGTACGGATGAGGCTTTAGCTAACCTGGTCGTGCCCGATGCCCAAGCGCCCCTGCCCAACAGCATCGCAGCTTCCACAGTCATCGACGTCAATGGCGAAAAAATTGGTGTGGTGGGCGCAACTACCCCCACTATTAAAAACGTCAACGTGAGCATTTCTAGCCCTGGGGATGTGACCGTTTCCCCCCAGCCCTTTGACGGTGACCCTACCCCAGAGCAGCTGGATGCCCTGGCAGCAGAGATTCAAGTGGACGTAGATGCACTGCTGGCGGCCAACCCCGATGTCAATAAGGTTGTCTTGCTGGCTCACATGCAGCAGCTTGCCATTGAGCAAGCCCTAGTTGAGCGATTGTCTGGCGTTGACATCATTGTCGGCGGTGGTTCCAATACGCGCCTGCTGGATGAGACCGATCGCCTGCGGGCTGGCGACACAAACCAGGGGATTTATCCGATTATCAAAACCGATGTTGACGGCAACCCCGTGGCGGTGGTCAACACGGATGGCAACTACAAGTATGTGGGGCGGTTGGTCATCGACTTTGACGAGAATGGCCTGATCGTACCTGAAAGCTATGACTCTGAAGTCAGCGGAGCCTATGCCACCGATGACCAGGGGGTTGCAGACATAGGCGGCGAAGGATTGGCCGATCCAGCGATCGTCGCCATTACTGACGCCCTGCGGGAGGTGATTGTTGCCACTGAGAGCAATGTGCTGGGCGTCAGCGATGTGTTCTTGGAAGGACGCCGCAGCGCCGTACGCGTTGAAGAGACCAACCTAGGTAACTTAACGGCCGATGCCAACCTGGCGATCGCGAAGGAGGTAGACCCAACTGTCGTCATTTCTCTCAAGAACGGCGGTGGCATTCGGGCCGAGATTGGCCGCATTGTCGTGCCAACGGGCAGCGTTGGTGAGGTAGATTTACTTCCCAACGAAGACATTCCGGGAGTTAAGCCTGAGGGTGGCATCTCTCAAAACGATATTGCCAACTCCCTGGCTTTCAACAATGAGCTCAGCTTGGTAACGGTTACTGCGGCAGAACTGCTAGCGCTGGTAGAGCACGGCGTGGCCGCTAGCAGCCTGGATGACAGCAACACCCAGGGGCGGTTTCCTCAGATTGGCGGGTTCTCGTTTAGCTACGATCTCACAGCGGAACCCGGCGATCGCGTGCAGTCCCTGGCGATCGAGGATGAAGCGGGGAACGACGTTGATGTGGTGGTGCAGAACGGCGAAATCGTCGGTGACCCCAGCCGCACCTTTCGCATGGTAACCCTCAACTTCCTGGCTGACGGGGGCGATGGCTACCCTTTCCCCACGGGGGAGGCGGCCGATCGGGTTGATTTAGTGACGGAGGATTCCGACAACCCCACCCCTGAGCTACGCAGTGGAAATGCCACCTTTGCCGCTGATTTCTCTGAGCAGGATGCGCTGGCAGAGTACCTCTTTGACAACTTCAGCGCAGCCAATCCCTTTGGTACTGCCGAGACCGATCGCAGCCTGGACAGCCGCATTCAAAACCTGTCCTTCCGTGGCGATACCGTGATCGACGGCGCTGGCCCAACCGACCCCACCGATCCAGGCCCAGCTGAGCCTTCCCTGCTGGCGCCTTTGGGAACCTACGAAACCGGAGTTTTTGACGAGAGCGCCGCTGAAATTGTGGTACACGACCCGGCCAGCCAGCGGCTGTTTGTGGTCAATGCCAATGCCCCTGCGGTAGAAGTACTGGATATTAGCGACCCCAGCAACCCCAGCAAGCTATTCGAGATCGACCCGGTTGCCTTTGGAGGCACCGCCAACAGCGTGGCGATCGCCAACGGCATCGTCGCGATCGCCATTGAAAGCGAGGAGAAAACCGACCCCGGCAGCGTGGTCTTTTTCGATATCGACGGCAATTTCTTGAACGCCGTCACCGTGGGTGCTCTGCCCGACATGCTGACCTTTACCCCTGACGGCACCAAAGTGCTGGTGGCCAACGAAGGGGAGCCCAACGATGACTACACGATCGATCCAGAGGGCTCCGTCAGCATCATCGATCTGTCTGGGGGTGTTGAAACCCTGACCCAGGCGAACGTTACCACCGCTGACTTTACTGCCTATAACGATCAGCTCGATGCCCTGGTTGCCTCCGGCGTCCGCATTTTCGGCCCCAATGCCACCGTTGCCCAGGATGTGGAACCCGAATACATTGCGGTGTCTAAGGATTCGACCACGGCCTACGTGGCGCTTCAGGAAAACAATGCGCTGGCGGTCGTAGATATTGGGTCGGGCACCGTTACCAACATTCTGCCGCTGGGGTACAAAAATCACGCGGTGGTGCCTTTAGATGCCAGCGATCGCGACGGTGCGATCAACATCGCTACCTACCCCAATCTGTTTGGCATGTATCAGCCCGACGGGATCGCCACCTACGAAGCTGGCGACGCGACCTACATTGTCACCGCCAATGAAGGAGATTCTCGCGATTACGACGGCTTCAGCGAAGAAGCTCGGGTCAAGGATCTACAGCTCGACCCCGTTGCCTTCCCCAACGCAGCGGCGCTCCAGGCCGATGAGGTACTGGGTCGCCTCACTGTCACCACCACCCTGGGCGACACCGACGGAGACGGTGATTACGACGAACTCTACGCCTTTGGCGGCCGCTCCTTCTCCATCTGGGACGACCAGGGTAACTTGGTCTTCGACAGCGGTGACCAGCTTGAGCAGATTACAGCCCAGCTATTCCCAGATGACTTCAACTCCGATAACGCCGAGAACGACTCCTTTGACAACCGCAGCGACAACAAAGGGCCTGAGCCCGAGGGCGTGGCGATCGGCGAAATCGACGGGCGTACCTACGCCTTCATCGGTCTAGAGCGGGTCGGGGGAGTCTTTACCTACGACATCACTGACCCTGCTAACTCCTTCTTTGTTGACTATGCGAACAACCGTGACTTTGCGGGCGAACCAGAAGCCGGTACCGCTGGCGATCTGGGGCCTGAGGGTCTCGCTTTCATTCCGGCGGCCGATAGCCCCAACGGCAATTCATTGGTGGTGGTAGCCAACGAGGTCAGCGGCAGTACTACGCTGTTTGACGCTGGCAGGCTGGTGGACACCGCACCCGATGGGCCTGAATCAGGCGAGTTCAAGGGCCTCGATCTGCTCAACGTTACCGGCGATGTCGTTGCCACCTTTACGGTTAACCGAGAGGCTGCCTACGACAACTTTGCTGGCTTTTACCGGGTAGCCGATACCGACGGCGGTATTGATCTTAACGGCGATCGCATAGCCGACCTAGCCCCAGGGCAATCGGGCTATACTCAGGCCGCCCTAGCGGCCCGAGCCGAGGCTGTAGCCCTGACGACGGCCAACCGCACCCAGTCGGTGTTTGAGTCAGCGGTAGCTGGAGGCAGCCTTTATGTCCCCTTCCTGATTGCCAACGGCACCCCAGACAGCTTTGACCCCAACCAGGTATATTTTGCCTTTGGGGCTGCAAACGCCGATGGAGCCGAGCACATTCGCTTTACCGATGGGGCAATTGGGTTTGAAGACCTGTTTGGTGGCGGCGACGGCGACTTCAACGACATGGTGGTGCAGGCTGCGGTGCCAACAGCCTAGACCTTGGCAACACAGGTGGGCCTGGCCAAACCGGGCCTGGCCTGCCTGTGGTACAGGCTTCTCTGGCTCGCGATCGCAAGCCCAATCCCTAGGCCTGCTTTTTAGAGGGATCAGATATCCAATATCGCTGTCCAAAAGGTTCTTCATCTGAACATTTAAGGATCAGATTGGGGAGATCAACCCGATGTCACAATCCAGGCCTAGTTTGGCCTCATATTTATAATAATTTGCCCCTTGGACGCCACTCTCGATCGGTTGCTGTTGCTAAAGAGCAATACTATGATTAAAGGCTTTCAGCCTATTTTTATCTACTTTTAATGAAATCCTTGTTTACCATCGACGCTAGTCAACTCCTCGACTTTAATACCGCTGCGTTAGCCGTACTGACCTACCTGCACGATCGCCTTGGGTTTGATCTCTGGATGGTGACCCGCACCGAGGGAAACGACTGGATTGTTTTGCAGAGCAACGATCAGGGCTATGGCGTAAAAGTGGGAGATGTCTTTAGCTGGACAGATTCCTTTTGCTCGCGCATGGTCAAAGGAGAAGGACCGCGCATTGCCCCTAGCTCAGATGAAGTGTCTACCTATGCCAGCGCCCCGATTGGGCAGCAGGTCAAAATTGGGGCCTACGTAGGCGTCCCGCTAATCAACGAGGACGGCTCTTTATTTGGCACCCTATGCGCCATTGACCCAGCCCCACAGCCCACAGCCATCCAGCAAGAGCTCCCGCTCATTGAGCTACTGGCCCAGTTGCTCAGCCGCATTCTCCACGCCGACAATAAAGCGGCTGAGCAGGCCCGTCTAGCCGATCGCCTGCAAACCGAAGCGCTGACCGATGGACTGACCGGGCTGTACAATCGTCGCGGCTGGGACCAGCTAATCGATGGTGAAGAAGAACGCTGTGCTATCTACGGCTATCCAGCCTGCATCATCGTCATCGATATCAACGACCTCAAAAGCGTCAACAACGGTCAAGGGCACGATGCTGGAGATCAGCTTTTGCAGCAGGCTGCCGCTGTGCTTCGGCAGATTACCCGCAAGCAAGACGTGGTAGCCCGCATTGGCGACGACGAGTTTGCCATGCTCTGCGTTGAGTGCCCCCTAGACGAAGGGGTATCCCTGAAAAACCGTCTAGAACAAGCCCTGAGGGCTAGCCAGCTGCAAGCGTCGGTAGGTATCGCCGGACGTCACCCCAGCCAGGGACTGCGGTGGGCTTGGGCTAATGCCGATCGCGCCATGTACAGCGCCAAACAAGCTTAGCCAACCACATGTTCTACTGCCCTGCTGTTGTAGAACGGTCCCATAGGTTTAGAATACATAGAGCGGCGCTGGCAAAGGCTGGCAGACTACGCCCAGGCTTCTAGCGGCTGCCAAAAAAACACCACTCAGTTTGACAAGGGTCTACCCTTTATCTATACTGAGGATTGTTGAAAAACCAGGCCCCCATCGTCTAGAGGCCTAGGACACCTCCCTTTCACGGAGGCGACGGGGATTCGAATTCCCCTGGGGGTATAGTTCAAACACCACGATGCTATCAGCCCTGTAGCGCCCAAAAGCCTACGGGGCTTGCTTTTTAGATTGCATTGCGAATTGTATATCAACCCTAATTAACCCCAATCAACCTTAAACGCCCCTGGTTTTTTAGGCCAAATTTTAGGCCTATGGAAGTAACCAGTAAGTTACGCCAGGTCAGCGGCAGGCTGAAGGCCAGCAAGGTGGGTATCACCGTCGAGCAGCATGGTGACAAGCTCCGACTGCGGGCCACGCTGCCGCCAAAGCCGAGAAAACGGGGGAACCTTCCCAGCCTCAAACTCGGCTAGTTAGACTGGGCGAAAATACTCTCGTCTCGGGCAAAAGCCTTGAACTCCAAGGCGTTGCCGCTGGGGTCAGTGATAAAAAGGGTGGCCTGCTCCCCTACCTGCCCGACAAATCGCTGGTACGGTTCGATCAAAAATTTAACCTGGGCCTGGCGCAGGCGATCGGCCAGGGCTTGCCACTCCGCTGGGGTTAATATGACGCCCCAGTGGCTTACGGGTACACCGTGCCCGTCGACGGCATTAGTGGATACATCGGGCCGAGCTTCATCGACCAGGTGGGCCGTAACCTGGTGCCCAAATAGATTAAAGTCAATCCAGCGATCGGCGGTGCGCCCCACGGAACAGCCCAGCACCGTTTCATAGAAGTGACGGGTGCTAGACAGGTCGTACACTGGAAACGCCACATGAAAGGGACGAAGCATCACCATGTCCTCTAGGGTTACGAAAGAGCATAGGGCTAAAAGTATTGGCCTCGCGCCAGAGGCACTCCATCCTCGCTATGCCCTTACCCACTGTACTCTCTATACCGGCAGTCAAGTCCTGCAAAACCATGCCCTGGTGGTAGAAGCAGCCACCATTGTGGATCTCGTTCCCATGACCGAGCTGCCATCGGATTTGCCCCGCCTAGACGGTCACGGGTGGGCGGCCGCCCCCGGCTTTATCGATCTTCAGCTCAATGGCTGCGGCGGCGTGATGTTTAATGACGCCATCACTGCCGCTACTCTAGACACGATGCACCGCACCAATCTCCAGAGCGGCACCACCAGCTTTTTGCCCACCTTAATTACAACCTCTGATGAGGCTATGCGCGATGCGATCGCCCTGATAGCAGAGTACCGTCACTGCTATCCGCAGCGGGTGCTGGGGGTTCATTTAGAAGGCCCCTATCTAAATCCCAAGCGGGGCGGTATTCACAATCGGGCCGCCATTCGCCCGGCCCGTGGGTCTATGATCAGCCATCTGAGCAAGGCAGGGCCAGAGGTGGTTAAGTTGGTAACCCTAGCGCCTGAGATGGTTGCCGTGAACCACATTCAGCAGTTGGCGCAGGCGGGTATTTTGGTCGCTGCTGGGCACACAGACGCCAGCTTTGAGGAGGCTTTGGCTGGATTTACGGCTGGGGTGGGCATGGTGACCCATCTGTTTAATGCAATGTCGCCCTGGCAAGGGCGCAGCCCTGGTATGGTAGGGGCTGTCTTTAGCCAGCCTGACATCTATGCCGGCATCATTGTAGACGGACACCACGTTCACTATGGGTCCGTCGGTCTGGCGCAAAAAATCAAGCAAGATCGTTTGATTTTGGTTAGCGATGCCACCCCTCCGGTGGGCACTACCCTAGAATCCTTCGTGATTGGCGGCCAGCAGGTGTTCTACCGCGACGGCAAGTGCGTGAATGCCGATGGCACCCTGGGGGGGGCGGCGCTGACGCTGATCGAGGCGGTGGGTAACTGCGTGCGCCAGGTCAATATTCCCCTGGCAGAAGCTTTGCGCATGGCGACACGCTATCCCGCCCGGGCCATTGGGGTGGATCGTTACCTGGGGCTGCTGGCTGCGGGTTACCAGGCCAACATCACGCTGTTTGACCCAGCCACCTTCACGGTCAAGGCCGCCATTGAGCAGGGGGCTTTGGCCTGGGTGAGCGCTGATTTTGGGCAGGCCGCCTAGAGCCGGGGCCGGGGTAGACCGGCTACCCGCTGCTGAAGCAGCTGGGCCGCCATCATCTGGCTACGTAGACAGATCCAGAGGCTGCACTGGTCATCGGCGATCGATACTAGCGCCCCGGCCTGCTGCTCCGAAAACTTACAGGCCAGGTGATACAGGCGAGTGCGCTTGTCTGATTCGACGGTTAGCGCCCGGTAGTACAGCTCGTTGTAGTAGTGAGTGCCGTCCTGCAGGGCGCCATTGAACCAAAATTTAAACACCTGAATCCGACTTTCGGGCAAAACCTTGGGCAGCATGAAGGCTCTCTCTTAACCTAGTTTCAGCATACCCAGCTGGCCCAGCAAATGCTGATGCGCAGGCAGATGCAGTACCTTATGCAAGCCTGGATAGCCCTGTCGACGGTGGTCAGTGGCAGATACTGCGGGCAAAGGCAGACTCCACTAGCGATCGCAAAATATCCGTACTGAGGGGCTGTACCAGCAGACCATCCAGCCCCGACAGGTCTTCGCTGTAGTTCCACTGGGGACTCGTAGAATCGGTGAGGGCCACAATGGTCATGTCGGAGGAGTGGCCGTGCTGCCGCAGCTGATGCACTAGCGGCTGAGACCACGTCTGAACGTTGTTGCCCATCAGAATTACAAGGCAGGGGGCGCCTTGACTCACCCGAGTCACCGCTTGCTCGGTAGAATTGGCCACAAACACCGGGTATTGCAGATCAGATTCCAAAAGATTGGCGCCATCACAGTGACCACGCTCTGGATCGAGCACAAGGATATAATCTTGAGGCAAATTCATGGCTAGAAACGACGCAGTTGCCTCTTATATTACATAGGTCAAAAATGACTCTCATCCCTATAAAGTCGCTTTTTTCGCCTATAGATTGGGGTTTTAGCAGGATTTCAGGGTCTTAGCCAAAAATAATTCTTTCGTTTTTTTTAGGCTATCTAAAGGCTTGCCAAAGCCCATATTTTTCGAAAGTCAAACTATATTTAAGTTATGCGAACTATTCCCCTAGCGAAAGTCGATTGTTGCGCTAGCAGTAACGTTTTGTAGCAAAATCACAGACCTTTACCCCTCTGCTGGCCCCAGAGTTGGGTAACCCTAGCTACAAAACCCCTGGGAGGGCTTTGCTATGTTTAGCAAATAAAATTTGCCGTTTATGACGAAACCCAGTGGGCTCTGTATCTGTACAGATTATTGAGGGCAATCCCCATTTGCGATCGCTACTGGGCTGGCATCTTCAGCAAGCTGGCTACAGGGTTTTTCAGGCAGCAGATATAGTTCGCACCCGCGACGTTTTTCAGAGCCGCCAGCCAGACCTAGTGATTTTAGACTCGCAGCTGCCCGATGGTGATGGGGTAGAGCTATGCAAGTGGTTGCACAGCCAGGGGCAGCCTCTGATCATGATTCTCTCCGCCTGCAATACGGAAACCGATATTGTGACGGGTCTACGGGCTGGGGCAGACGACTACCTGACCAAGCCCTTTGGTATGCAGGAGTTTTTGGCTCGAGTCGAGGCGCTGACCCGGCGGGTGCGACTCATGAGTGCCCCTGCATCCCTCACCTACGGCGACCTCAATATCGATCTGGTTCAGCGGCGGGTCAACTTTCGCGGCGACTACATCGATCTAACTCCCCAGGAATTTAGTCTGCTGTACGTACTGACCCAGGCGGCCGGGTCTCCCCTTAGCCGCACTGACCTCCTGCGTCGGGCCTGGCCGGATGCCATCGACAACCCCAGAACCGTCGACACCCATATTCTTTCCTTGCGCAAGAAAATTGAGGTAGATCCCAGACAGCCCAACATTATTCAAACGGTGCGCAACGTGGGCTATCGGTTTAACGTCGAGCGTATTTCAGCTGAGTCTAACGGCCACAGTCCTCGGGTTAGCCCCACGCTGGCCTCCTCCTCCTTGAGCTAGCGAAGCATTTAAGCCGACACACTTGTGAGCTTATACACCACCGGGCGACGGTCAATTGCCGCCAGCATGACACTTGTGCCGCCTGCGATCGCGGGCATGGCTAGTTTTGGTGAATTGAACTATAATTCGAATTACTCAATATTGCCAGTCTTGCCATCGTGTTTACCACCCTGACGCCCGCTGCTTCACCCCTCCCCTCCCTAGATCTCTTTGCAGCCATTGAGACGCTCAAGCGTGATCTCAACGCCGTTATCCTGGCCCACTACTACCAAGAACCTGACATTCAAGATGTAGCCGACTACATCGGCGACTCGCTGGGGCTGTCCCGCCAGGCCGCAGCAACCAGCGCCGATGTGATTGTGTTTGCGGGCGTGCACTTCATGGCCGAAACGGCGAAAATTCTCAACCCCGACAAGCTGGTGCTGTTGCCCGACCTCAACGCAGGCTGCTCCCTAGCCGACAGCTGCCCTCCCGATGCCTTTGCGGCATTTAAAGCAAAACATCCCGACCACCTGGTGATTTCCTATATCAACTGCACGGCGGCTATCAAGGCCATGAGCGATATCATCTGCACTAGCTCCAATGCGGTGAGCATCGTGCAGCAGCTGCCCGCCGACCAAAAAATTATCTTTGCCCCCGATCGCAACCTGGGCCGTTACGTGATGCAGCAAACCGGTCGAGACATGGTGCTATGGCAGGGAAGCTGTATGGTTCACGAAACCTTCTCTGAGAAGAAGCTGGTGCAGCTTCAGGGTGCTCACCCCCAGGCCGAGGTAATTGCCCACCCGGAATGTGAGGAAATGGTGCTCCGCCATGCCCACTTTGTTGGCTCTACCACAGCGCTGCTCAACTACGCCCAGCAGAGTGCTTCACGGGAATTCATTGTCGTTACAGAACCTGGCATTATCCACCAGATGCAAAAACAGGCTCCAGACAAGGTGTTTATTCCGGCCCCACCGACGGCGACTTGCGCCTGTAATGAATGCCCCCACATGCGGCTAAATACCTTAGAAAAGCTCTACCTGGCCATGAAAAACCGCCAGCCAGAGATCATCCTCGACCCTAAGGTGCAGCAGGAGGCTCTCAAGCCTATTCAGCGCATGCTAGAGCTAAGCGGCTCATAAGCGACGACTGAAGGGACTGAGAGCTTTTGTAAATGACCTTTTTGGTAAAAACGACCTTTTTGATGGCCTACAGGTCATCGACGAAGGTTTTCAGTTCCGCCGTCAACTGTTCAATCAGGTTACTGCCGTCTACTGCGGGCTGCCCGCTTTCCTGCTCGATTCGAGCTACCACATCGGCGGGCAGGTTAAGCAGCGACACCAGGCGATCGTAGGCGTCTGCTTCTTCCTCATTGATGAGCTCTTCGCCGGGAGTGCGGGCGCTGGCGCTAATCACCTGGTAGCCTAGCTTGAGCACCAGTTCTCGCTCTGCGGCGCTAGTGAGCTTCGGCACCAGCTCTTCGAGGGGCAAGTTTTGCATTAGGTAGTCGCGCAGTTCATCGCGCAGGGCGACCTGCTGGCCAGCATTGCTGGCAAAGAGATGGCTGAACTGATCTAGCATAACGTCGACTTCTTCGTCGGCAAGATGGCCATCGCTCCAGGCCATTGTGGACACGATGCGCAGCAGCGTCATCTGGCTGGGGCTAATGGAAGGGGGAGAAGGGGGTTGTAGTGGCATAGCAGTTTCCGGGGTAGTGAACCACGTCGGGTAGCTGATGCTGACAACCTACCATAGAGAGGCAGAGGGGCCAGGTATCTTTAGCAATCTCTACAAATTTAGATGGCTTCGGTAACACTATTTACAACCGTCCTGCAAGGTGAGCAAGCTGCCGGGTATTTTGGAGCCGCAGCACCGATCGCGCTTTGTCCTCTACAATCCAGCCCTTCTCCGCCAGCTTAGCCATGATCTTTTCAGCCTCATCAAGGGTAATATCCGCAAGATCGGCCAGATCGCGACGGGGAATGTTGAACAGATCAACCCCATCGTCCACGGGTTCTCCGTAGGCCTCTTGAATAGCGGTCAGCGTATTGGCTAATTTCACCGCCGGGGGCTGGTGGCGCAGCTGAAAGCGCAGGTTAGTCTGACGCAGCCGCTGTACCATCAGCTGCAGCAGGCGGTGGTGCAGGTGAGGATCCTTGAATAGGGTTTGAATAAACCGCTGGGCGGATATGCTCATCAGCCTAACAGCGGTCATAGCTACTACGTCCGTGGAGCGGGGAGATTCATCTAGGATAGCCATCTCACCAAAAAAATCACCCTTGCCTAAAACAGCCAGGGTAATGGAGCTATCTTCGGCGTGGCGGCGCACTTTCACCCAGCCCGCCTCAATGAAATAGACTGCGTTACCCCATGCATCCTCCATCACCACAGCGCGGTCGGCAGGGTAGTCGTGGTGAGTCGCCACCGATATCAGCCATTCAACAGTTTCCGGATTGGCGGTGTGGAAAAGCGGGTAAAGTTCACTTAGCGTGTCGGCTTGCATAAAAGGCATGGGGAAAGGGTGACGCTCAGGGCTAACCAGATGGGGCCAGCAACGACAGTTACGCTCCCATAGTACCCAGAAACCCAGGCAGACCGAAGCAGCGGCCCTACCTCGGCAGACCGATCGCGGTAGCGATGTCATTCAGGGGCGATCGCAGGGCCTCCACATAGCTGGGCCAACCTACCACAATCGGCTGGCGGTGAATCAACGTATGGGATACAACGTCAGGTTCGGTAAACCGAATTGGCTGGCCCGCCAGATCGCAGCACACCAGTCCTGCTGCTCGCGCCAGGGCCAGGGGGCCGGTGGTATCCCACAGCTTTACCCTACCATTGAGGTATATGTAGATACCAGCCTGGCCGGTGATCACCGCCAGCACCTTGAGGCCAAAACTGCCCAGCGCCAGGAAGTGGACGTGGGGAAATTGGCGGGCGATCGCCTCTCCAAACCGCCGCTCATCTTTATCGCCAATTACCATCGACCAATCCTGGTCAGGGTCAAAAGTGGGTTCCTTGGGCAGCAAAGGTGCCGACTGGCCATCGCCTGTCTGCTCAAACAGGCCCCAGCCCGGTCCACCCCAAACCAGATGCCGCCCCACCGGAGCATAGATCCAGCCCGCTTGAGGCTCTCCCCTAACCACTCTTCCCACCATGACGGCGTAGTTGTCCCGGCCCTGAATGAAGTCATCGGTGCCATCAATAGGGTCTACAAACCACAGCGGGCGGTTCGGCACCTGTCCAGCAAGATCCTGAAACTGCTCAGCAGTAGCGCGATTTTCCTCAGTAATAATGCCGTCCTCTGGGAACAGCGCCCGCATACCGGCCAATAGCTTTTGATCCAGCAGCTGGTCCACGGTGGTCACATAGTCATCCACCCCCTTCTCAAACACCTGAAAAGACCGCTGAGACTGCTGGCTAGCATAGTCGCCGCAGGCAATCAACAGCTGGTGCAGCGTCAATAAATCAGAGGGGCAGATAGGGGACATACCAGGCTAAACCACGCGATCCCACGCCAGGGGAAATACTTGAATAGAGGGCTAACCCTTGGCCAAAATAAACTGGCCTCCCCGTCAGTGTAGTCTGGCTCTGGAGCAAAATACCATAAGAATCGGCGCAAAAAATGGGCTGGCTAGCATCTGCTAGCCAGCCCACCTTAGGGAACGCGATACGGGCTTACTGAAGCACCAGCTTAACGTTGGCGTTCTGCAGGCCAGGACGCTTGACCTCAGCCAGGGTCTTGTTGACCGCGTACTTTTGGTTGATGGAGTTGATCAGCTCAGTCTGGTTGTGCTTTTTAGCCACACCCCAGAGGTCAGCGATCAGATCAAAGGAGCCATCGGCATTACGAGACCAACCCAGATCATACTCACCATCCAGAACGGCGACAAGGTCGGCGCGCACGCGCTGGCCGTTGTAACCGCGTACATCAGCTTCGGTCTTGGTTGCAATACCCAAGTCAGCCAGAGACTGCTTGAGGATCTCAGCATCGGTCACTTTGGTGCGAAGGGTGCTGAAGTGAGACATAGTGTTTCCTCCTGTAGGGAAATTGAGAGAGACAACGAGGTTTGAGAGAGACAAAACCAGTTAGCCACGGGCTATCTGGATACTAACTGCTAGCAAATGCTAGCCCTTCCCCCGGATACCACCGGGAGGAAAGCCTGTTAAAACTCCATCCGCTGATACTCAGCGACGGAGGCTGCCGCCGGACGCGCCCGCTGGCGGGCCCAATCCCGCAGGGCTGTAACCTGTTCACTCATGGTCTTCGACAGCGGCAGCGTAGCTCGAATCGCCGCAATAATATCGAGTTGAGTGAACTCACGTCCTTGGGCAAAAGCTTCATACATGGCCGAAATCAGCCCCTGCTCGATTTCGGCCCCGGAGAACCCATCACAAACCTTGGTTAGCTGGTCTAGGTCAAAGCGCTCAATGTCGCGACGGCGCTTCTGCAGATGGATTTGAAAAATATCTTTGCGCTCTTCAGCGTTGGGCAAATCGACGAAAAAGATTTCGTCAAACCGCCCCTTGCGCAAGAATTCGCTGGGCAGGCGCTCCACTCGGTTAGCGGTAGCCATCACAAACACGGGGGATTTCTTCTCCTGCATCCAGGTCAGGAAAGTACCAAAGATGCGGCTAGAGGTACCCCCATCGGAATCGGAGGAACCACCAGCACCGGCAAACGCCTTATCGATCTCATCGATAAAGAGAATGGCAGGAGAGATAGACTCAGCGGTGCGCAAGGCGTTGCGCAGGTTAGCTTCCGAGCGGCCTACGGTTGAGCCATCGTAGACGCGGCCCAAGTCGAGGCGAAGCAGCGGCAAGCCCCACAGCCGTGAAGTCGTCTTGGCAATCAGCGACTTGCCACAGCCGGGCACCCCTAAAATTAGCATGCCCTTAGGCTGGGGTAGACCGTACTCGCGTGCCCGCTCAGTGAAGGCGTCAGAGCGCTGCTTCAGCCAGTGCTTGAGCTCTTCGAGACCACCCACAGAGTCGATGGTTTCATCGACTTCCATAAACTCTAGAATGCCGTTGCGGCGAATCAGCTGCTTTTTCTCAGAGAGGACGATGTCAACTTCCTCAGCGGTGAGGCGCTTGGCCATGACTCTCGCTTTGCGATAGACTTTCTCCGCCTCGTCGCGGGTAAGGCCTAGGGCCGCTTTGAGAAGCTTTTCACGCTCTTCGGTGGAAATACTGCTGCCCCGAGCGCGATTCATCTCGGTGGAAAGAACCTCATCGAGCTCCGACATATCGGGCAGCGGAAAATCGAGCAGAACAACTTCTTTTTCAAGCTCAATGGGAATTTCCTGCACCGGAGACATCAGCACAATGGTTTTGCGAGTGCCCTTAAGGGCAACAATGGCGTCGCGCAGACAGCGAGTGACGGCGGGCGAATCTTTGAATGGGTGCAGATCCTTAAAGATGAAAATACCGGGTTCGCGCTGGCGGATGACCCACTCGACGGCGGCTTCGGGGGAAACTGTGTTGTTGTTCTGCGTACCCACGCCTTGGCTGCCAAACTCGACCATGCCACGAGTCATGGTCCAGGTAAAGACCCGCATTGGCGCTTTGATATCCTGATCTTTCGACAGGTGACGAGCCACCACGGCAATGGTCTGCTCAGCCCGTTCTTCCTCGAAAGTAACCAGGTAAATCAGAGGATATTGGGCTTGTACTAGTACGTTCAAATCCTCTCGCATAACCAAATCCCTTCTCAGGCTACGGGGCAGTTAAATCGCTGTCTAAGCTAACTACAGCTAGACCAACTAAATCTGTACCTAGCAAACAACCAATTCCCCTTCTTCGCGGGAACCAGCACCAGCAGCAACCTCAGGAATTACAGCGGCACCGATGGCATCACCGTTCCCATGCTGGGAAGCACTGACCGCCTGAGCTACCTCGACCAGCTCTCCCTCTCTCAAAACCACCGACGATGAACAGCTTGGACAGCTGTGGAGACGGTAAGACTGACCGAAGGAGGTTTCCAGACTCTCTGCAACAACGTCGCTATGAGCTAGATAGAAGTCGATCGCACGCTTAGCAATGGAAGACATCGCCTCACCCTCAACAGCAGAGCGAATCTTTAACTGACGGTGCAGGTCAGGGGGTAAATACAGCGTGACCTTAGTAGCTTTTTGCTCTTCCATAGCGCTTTTCTAAATAGGGGTAACCCGGGTATGTGGATAACTTAAACGGGATATCGGGCACCGTCAAGCCAGTATGCTGTCATGACGTCATTCTTGTAACATTGCTTTACACAAGGAAAGCTTCCTTAATCTGGCGGTCGATGGCTGGTGGTCTGTTTCGTCTGGTTATGCTGCGAAATATTGGCCAAATCCCATCCCTGTGAACTGGTCCTGGACTCCTACTACCGTAGCGGGGTTCAGGCGGGTTAGGGGCAGAGGTAAACTTATACGACAGCGAGAGAATTCTCCTGGAGCAGGTCGATATGCTTTTGAAGGTTGCTCAGCTATGGCGATTTGCGAATTAAACCTCCTCGCAGTTTGCCAGCGCAGCTGATTTAAGGCATTGCCCGTTAGCTAGGTAGTTTTACTGGCGTGGGGGAATGCTGTGGTTATTCCGCCGTGGTTTTTCACCCTCTATGAAGTTTACCGTTGCCCAAAGCAAGTTCTCTGCCTTCTATGCACAGCCGACATCCTCAACAGCTGTTGGGAGCGGATCGTTTCGAGACTGGTACGCTGAGGGGGAAAGTCAGGCCAATGCTGGAGCCTACGATCGCGCCCTGCGCTGTTTCGAAGAAGCCATTATTCTGGCCCCTGACCATCTGGAGACGCTGATTTACCAGGCGGTGTGTCTGATCCACTTAGAACAGCCAGAGCGGGCCTTAGCGGTAGCTGATCAGGTGCTGGCGATCGCTCCCAACTATCCCCAGGGATGGCTTTACCGTGGCGTCGCCCTGCATCGTCTGGGCCGCTACAAAGAGTCCTACGCTAGCTATGCCCGAGCTACGCCATCCTGACTAAACTGGGGCCAAGGTTAGGGGCAATAACTCGCTTTGGCAAATACACTTGAACGCGTAGACCTTACTCTGAGCGTTGGCTATGGCTGGGGTTGCATCACCCACGGCGGCGTTTCCTTCTTTAGAAACGGCCCTTAAACATCATTTTGGCTATGACCAGTTTCGGCTGGGTCAGCGGCCCGTGATTGAAGCCGTGCTCAAAAACCAGGATGCCTTGGTGATTATGCCGACCGGGGGCGGCAAGTCACTGTGCTACCAGTTGCCCGCTTTGCTCAAGCTAGGGGTGATGGTGGTGGTGTCGCCGCTGATTGCCCTGATGCAAGACCAGGTGGACAGCCTGACCGACAACGGCGTGCCGGCTACCTACTTGAATAGCTCCCTCGATTTCAACGCCATTCGCCAGCGAGAGGCCGATTTGCTGGCGGGCAAAATCAAGCTGCTCTACGTGTCGCCGGAGCGTCTGATCAAAGATCGAGGGATCAATCCGGCATTTTTGGGGCTGCTGAACCAGCTGATCCAAACTGTCGGGGTGAGCGGTTTCGCCATTGACGAGGCCCACTGCGTCTCGGAATGGGGCCACGACTTTCGCCCCGAGTATCGGCAGCTGTCGGTGCTGCGAGAGACGTTCCCACAAATTCCAGTGATGGCGCTGACCGCCACCGCCACCGAGCGGGTGCGGGTGGATATTGCCCAACAGCTGCGCCTGCGGGATCCGCTGATTCAGGTGTCGAGCTTTAACCGGCCCAATCTGTTCTACGAAGTGCGCCCCAAGGGCCGTGACCCCTACGGCGAACTGCTCCGCCAGGTGAAACGGCACCAGGGGTCGGGCATTATCTACTGCCTTAGCCGCAAGCGAGTGGGGGAGCTGGCCGAAAAGCTGACTGCCGATGGGCAATCGGTGCTGCCCTACCACGCAGGCCTCTCCGATGAAACCCGGCGAGAAAACCAAACCCGCTTTATTCGCGACGATGTGCGGCTGATGGTGGCCACGGTGGCCTTTGGCATGGGCATCAACAAGCCCGATGTGCGCTTTGTCATCCACTACGACATTCCCCGCAACATTGAGGGCTACTACCAGGAGAGTGGGCGGGCGGGGCGCGACGGCGAACCGGCCCACTGCACCCTGTACCTCGCCTACGGAGATGTGGCCACGGCGGACTACTTGATTGGCCAAAAGCCCGATGAGACCGAGCAGCGGATTGCCCGCCAGCAGCTGCGGCAAATGATCGACTACGCCGAAACGAGCGTGTGTCGGCGGCGAGTGCAGCTCAGCTACTTTGGTGAATCGCTGGAAGGGCTGTGCCACCAGTGCGACAACTGTCTCAACCCACCCCCGGTGGAAGACTGGACTATTGAGGCGCAGAAGTTTCTCTCCTGCGTGGCCCGCTGCCAGGAGCGCTTTGGCATGGCCCACATTATTGACGTGCTGCGCGGTTCTAAAAAACAGAAGATTTTGGATTTGCGCCACGACCAGCTTTCGACCCACGGCATTGGCAAGGACCGCTCGGTGGAGGAGTGGCGGCTGCTGGGGCGATCGCTGCTGCACCAGCGGCTGGTCGATGAAACCACCGACGGCTATCCAGTGCTCAAGCTCAACGCCGCTAGCTGGCAGGTGCTTCGGAAGCAAATTTCCGTAGAAGTAGCGGTGCCCAAGGATTTTGCCCCTGGCCCTGCCGAAGCCGCTGCGATCGAGGACACCCCAGAGGTGGCGCAGCTCTTGACGGTGCTCAAGGCTCTGCGCAAGCGCTTGGCCGACCAGCAAAGCGTGCCCCCCTACGTGGTATTCCCCGAGTCGGCCCTGCGGCAAATGGCCCAAACCCGACCGCAGACGATCGCAGCGTTTGGGCAGGTGTCGGGGGTGGGCAGCCGCAAGCTAGAGCAGTATGGGGAAGTATTTACCGATGCTATTCGCCAGTTTTGCGCCGACTACGGCCTGGAGTCTGATCCAGGGGCCGGGCGGAGGCGATCGCGTCCGGCCAGAGAACGCCGTCAGGCGGTGGGCGACACCCACCGCCACACCCTAGAGCTACACCGTCAGGGGCTTTCCCTAGATGAGATTGCCGACCAGCGGGGGCTGAAGCCGACCACCATCGCCAGCCATCTGGAACACCTTCTACGCCAGGGAGAATCGGTAAATGTGGATCGGCTGGTCGATATCGACCGACAGCAGGCGGTGATAGCGGTGTTGACAGAGATGGAGAATGCCTCGCTGACGGAGATTCGCGATCGCCTTGGCCCTGCCTACAGCTACGAAGACATTCGCCTGGTGCGCGCCCGGTGGCAAACCGAGCAGCCCAAAGTCTAGCTGTCCGCTGGAGGGTTGTCCGCTGAAGGGTTGTCCGCTGAAGGGTTGGCCGCTGAAGGGTTGGCCGCTGAAGGGTTGGCCGCTGAAGGGTTGGCCGCTGGAGAATTGTCCGTGGAGGTCAAATCTAAAACGCTGAGCAACTCCACCAGGCGCACCGGATTGGTTAGATAGAGGTAGCCCACCAGGGCCTCAAACCCAGTGGCCTGCTGGTAGATCTGACTGTCTACCCGCCGGGGGCCACGGGAGGACGCGTTGCGGCCCCGACGCAGCAAATCCTGCTCTGCCGCTGTCAGCAGGGGCATGAGCTGCTGCACCTGATAGGCCTGCTGTTCGGCCCTCACCTGGTTGACAACCCGCCGATGAAAGGCCTGAATGCGCTGGGGAGGCAGCAAAAAAGCGCCCCGTACAAATAGTTCGTACACGGCATCGCCGATATAGGCCAGAGCTACCGGAGACAAGGACTGAACCTGCGCTGGAGAGATGGCCATAGCAGAGCTGTGAGCGCTGAACTGAAGCAGCCACTGCAGGCTAGGAGGAGTCTCAGGGCACATTTCAGCCACGACTATCTCTGCCTAGACCAGCAAAACGCTAGGGCTATTCACTGGGCGGTTTTTCCAGGTTTGCGATCGCGTCTTCGACCGAGGGCTGAAGCGATAGAAATTTCTCAAGCCGCACCAGCTTCACCGTCTGGGTTACTCGGGGGTTGGTTACGACCTGCACCGTACCGCCTTCGGTGGTGGCTTTTTTAACCAGCTGTACGAGCGCGCCCAGCCCTGAGCTATCGACAAAGTCAATGGCCGCTAGGTCAAGGATAATGTTGGTCGGCCCTGCATCCACGTACTTGGTCATCGCCTTGCGAAATGCAGGCTCCGAGAACGCATCTAGCAGACCCGTGAGGCGAAAAAGTTGATAGGTTCCCCTGACATCGCGAGTGCCTCGTAAACTTACGGTCAGGGTTAGAGATTCAGCGATGGGAAACCTCCTCGGCGCTCCAGTTCGACGTTAAATATAGGTCAGGATATCCTTACCCGCAAGGGGTAAAACCGTACGGACTAGCTGCAAAGTCTGCCGCTGAGCCAAACCTGAAACCAGCCCAGAACCAGCACCCTGCTGTAGACAGATAGCATATAGCGGTTTGGCTAATTTTTGCTAGCTCCAGCGGAGAGACCGCCGAACCAGGCAGTCAAAGCCCCAACAAGTCTTGACATCAGATGGGCAGAAGCTGCTGGCGATGGGTGCGCATGGTGTCTACAAATTTAGCAAACAGGTAGTCGGCATCGTGGGGGCCAGGGCTGGCCTCGGGGTGGTACTGCACCGAAAACAGCGGCAGGGTTTTGTGGGCTAGCCCAGCGACGGTCTGGTCATTTAAGTTTAGGTGGGTGACCGTCACCGTATCTTCGGGGATGGAGGTGGCATCGAGGGCAAAGCCGTGATTTTGGCTGGTAATTTCCACCTGGCGTTCCAGGCCGCAGGGCTGGTTAAGCCCCCGGTGCCCAAACCGCAATTTGAAGGTCGAAGCGCCCAGGGACAGCCCTAAAATTTGGTGGCCCATGCAGATGCCGAAGGTGGGCAACGAGTAGTTTAGAAGCGCCTGCACTAGCTCTGGGGCATTGGTTACCGCTGCGGGATCTCCGGGGCCATTGGAGAGAAAAATGCCGTCGGGCTGGTAGCCCATGATTTGCTCTGGGGTGGTGCTGGCGGGCACTACAATGACCCGACAGCCATAGCTGGCCAAACGCCGCAGAATATTGCGCTTGACGCCAAAGTCAACCGCCACCACCGTCAGCGGGGTCTCGTCTCCAGGCAGCGGCTCGGTAGGACCGAAGGCCCAGACGGGGTCGGTGCCTTCGGTCCACTCGTAGATCTCAGTGGTGCTCACCTGATCGACCAGGTTTAATCCAGCCATTGGCGGAGCATCCTGAAGCTGGCGCAGCAGTTCCTGGGGGTCGAGCACGGTGGTGGAAATGGCTCCGTTCATGGCCCCTGCGGTGCGGATCTTGCGGGTGAGGGCGCGGGTGTCAATGCCAAAAATACCGGGAATTTTGTGGGTTTTGAGGTAGTTGGGCAGCGATTGGGTAGAGCGCCAGTTGCTGGGTATTTCGCAGATGTTGCGGGCGATCGCCCCCCTAATCTGGGGCCGGCTCGACTCTTCGTCGTCGGGGTTGACGCCGGTATTGCCCAGCTCTGGGTAGGTGAAGGTGACAATCTGGCCGCAGTAGCTGGGGTCGGTCATGACTTCTTGATATCCCGTCATGCCGGTGTTGAAAACGACCTCTCCCATGACGGTGCCCGGTGCCCCAAAGGACCAGCCCCGAAACACTGAACCGTCGGCTAAAACTAGCACTGCTGGGGGGGCATCGGGGAAAACCATGGCGATTTGCTCAGCGCTACGAATCGCTATTATCCTAAGGCTAAACGTCAGTTTTCAGCCATTCCACCGCGACTAAATTTGCCCTAACTGTCCCAGCTCTAGCTGTCCCAACTCAATACCGGTTCGGAGGCCTGGAAGCATAGGGGACTGGGGGACATCTGGGGACGCTTAAATAGGCTCATAGGCTACGGCCTTGCATAGATTAGGGAATTCTAATTTTCGAGTTGAGCAGTTGGGACAGTGGAGCAGCAGCTATGGCGAGACCCTGGGCGATCGCAAATTGGTTCATGCTGGGAGGTGTTCTCTGCGGGTTAACAAGCTGCGGGCTGTCTCCCCGGCTGGGCCTTTCAACAGCGCCGATCTCAACAGCGCCAACAGAAGCCCCAAAAACAGCGCCAGAAACGGCCCCCAAAACGATCCCAGAGAAAGCGCCGACAGCCGCTGACCAGCAGGTTTTATCAGCCGCCACAGAACCCAGCGCTGGCGAACCAGCCCCGGCCAAATCAGCGGTGACAGGGGCCAACCCGGCGTCACCACCGGGCGGAGATTCCTTTCGGGAAGCGGTGAATCGGGCCACCAGCGCTGTGGCCATTGGTCAGTCGGCCCAGTCCCACGCCGATTGGCAGCTGGCGGCCAGCCGCTGGCAGCAGGCGATCGCTCTGATGGAGCAAGTGCCCAGCGGCAGCGCCCACTACCCCCAGGCCAAGGCCAAAGCCCAGGAATATAAACAGCACCTGGCCGCTGCCCGGCAGCGGTCCACGGGCAGCATTGCGCCCCCGGCACCGCCCGCTCCGGCCCCTGCCGCACCCCCCGCCGGGCTGGTGGCTCAGATTCCCATTCAGCGCCGCCAGGGAGGCACCCCGGTGGTAGCAGTGACCCTGCGGGGCAGCCGGGGAGCGCAAACCTTTCCCATGCTGTTTGACACGGGAGCCACCGGCACCCTGATTACCGCTGAAATGGCCCAGGCCGTGGGGGTGACGATTGTGGGCGAAACCCAGGCCCGCATTGCCGACGGCACCACGGTGACGCTGCCCGTTGGCAGCGTGGATGCGGTGGAGCTGGGCGGACTGCGCCGCGAGCAGGTGAAGGTAGCCATTGGCGGCAGCCACGGCCTGCTGGGGCAGGACATCTACGGCCAGTACGGTATCGCCATCGGCTCTAACCAAATCAATCTGCACCAGTGATACTGCCCAGGCAAATCGGCCCCAGCAAACCCGCGCGGGCAGCCTGGCCCAGGGGGCAGGAATGCGTGAGAATAGGCAGCAGGTTTATGTTTTCCCTGCCCTATGACTGTTTCTGTGCTGCCCACCGCCGCCGCTAAGCTGAGCGAACCGCCATCGATCGACTTGGCCGCCCGGGTGCGGGTCGCGATGATTCAAACGTCGCTGCTGGAGGCCGCAATTCCCACCGCCTACGTGGCCGCGAGCGATGTCGCCAGCGAGCCGCCGCTGCTGTTGATCCACGGCTTTGACAGCTCGCTGCTGGAGTTTCGTCGGCTGCTGCCGCTGCTGGCCCCCCGCACCTGGGCGGTCGATTTGCTGGGGTTTGGGTTCAGCGATCGCGCCCTCTACCCCGACCTTTCCCCTGGGGCTATCAAGCTGCACCTGCACAGCTTTTGGCAGCAGATGATCGCTCGCCCAATGGTGCTGGTGGGGGCGTCTATGGGCGGGGCTGCCGCCATCGACTTTGCCCTCACCTACCCCGAGGCTGTGGCCGGACTGGTGCTGCTGGATGCCGCTGGCTTTGCCGCCGGGCCTGCCATGGGTAATCTGATGGTGCCGCCGCTGGACAGCTGGGCCACGGCCTTTTTGCGCAACCCTCGGGTGCGGCGCAGCATTAGCCGCCAGGCCTACTTCGACAAAACCCTCGTCACCCCCGACGCCGAACTCTGTGCGGCCCTGCACCTGCAATGTCCCGGCTGGAAGGAGGCGCTAATTGCCTTTACCAAAAGCGGCGGCTACAACTTTCTCGGCCCTAAGATTGCTCAGATTGCCTGCCCTACGCTGGTGGTTTGGGGCGAACAGGATAAAATTTTGGGCACAAAGGATGCGCGGCGGTTTGAGGGCGCGATCGCTGGCTCTCAGCTGGTTTGGATTCCCCAGTGCGGCCACGTCCCCCACCTGGAAAAACCCCAGGACACAGCAGCGGCCATGCTTGCTTTTGTCGATAGGCTGGCCTAGCTGGGTCAAGGGCAGCTTAGGATCAGGAGCGTTCCCACCGTCAGAACTCCACTTCGCGCCAGGATGCAGCCAATTTGGCCCGGATGTTTCAAGATATGAAGAAGGTCGGCTCAGTCTCTGAGTCCCCCCGATTAAACCCTGTGATTTTGGAGCCAGCCGCAAACGGGTATGACACAACTTTTTTCAGAGATCGGCACCGCTGATGTATCGACGGTTGTAGCAGGCGCGAGCGGTAGCCCCGCCGCTGCCCAGCCCGGCCCCCTCAGCCCCTTTGTGGCACGCCACCTGGGGCCAACCGAGCAAGACGCCGAGGCCATGCTGGCGGCTTTGGGCTATGCCTCTCTGGAAGAGTTGATCGAGGCCACCGTGCCCTCAGCCATTCGCCTTCAGCAGGCCCTCGATTTACCCCAGGGGCTAGACGAGGCGGCGGCACTGGCTCAGCTGCGATCGCTGGCGGCTCAAAACCAGGTGTGGCGATCGTACCTGGGCCTGGGCTACGCCAACACCCTCACCCCAGCGGTGATTCAGCGCAACGTGCTCGAAAATCCCGGCTGGTACACCCAGTACACCCCCTACCAGCCCGAGATTTCCCAGGGGCGGCTAGAGGCGCTGCTGAATTTTCAAACCCTGGTCACCGACCTGACCGGCATGGAAATTGCCAACGCCTCTCTGCTCGACGAGGGCACCGCCGCCGCCGAGACCATGACCCTGGCCTTCAACGCCCGCAAGCAAAAAGACGCCAAAACCTTTTGGGTTTCCGCCGCCTGCCATCCCCAGACCATCGATGTGGTCAAAACCCGCGCCCTGCCCCTGGGCATTGCGGTGATGGTGGGCGACCACCGCAGCTTTAGCTTTGACACGCCCGTGTTTGGGGTGCTGTTGCAGTATCCCGCCACCGATGGGGCCGTCTATGACTACGAAGACTTCATCGCCGCAGCCCACGGGGCCAATGCCCTGGTCACCGTCGCCGCCGATCTGCTCAGCCTCACCCTGCTGCGGCCCCCCGGCGAGTTTGGGGCCGATGTGGTGGTGGGCAACACCCAGCGCTTTGGCGTGCCCCTGGGCTTTGGCGGCCCCCATGCCGCCTTCTTTGCCACCCGCAATGCCTTTGCCCGCAAGCTGCCCGGTCGCCTAGTGGGCGTCTCTAAAGATACCTACGACAACCCGGCCCTGCGCCTGACCCTGCAAACCCGCGAGCAGCACATCCGCCGCGACGCCGCCACCAGCAATATTTGCACGGCCCAAGTGCTGCTGGCGATTATGGCCGCCATGTACGCGGTATACCACGGGCCGGAGGGGCTGCGGGCGATCGGCGATCGCATCCATCACCACACCCTCGCCCTGGCCTCAGCCCTGACCGCAGCGGGCTTTGACCTGGGCCAAGAGCCAGTGTTCGATACCCTGCGGGTCGGCGTGGGCGACCTCCAGTCCGACATCCTGACCCGCGCCGCCGACCACCGCATCAACCTGCGCGCGCTCGACAGCGAAACCCTGATCGTCGCCCTCGACGAAACCGTCACCGAGGCCGATCTCCAAGACCTAATCACCGTCTTTACCGGCTCTACTCCCCCACTCTCCCACTCCCCCACCCCCTCACTCCCCCACCTCCCCTCCCCCCTCCAACGCACCACCCCCTACCTCACCCACCCCACCTTCCACCGCTACCACTCCGAAACGGAGATGCTGCGGTACCTGTATCGATTACAGAACAAGGATCTCTCCCTGGCGACGGCGATGATTCCGCTGGGGTCTTGCACCATGAAGCTGAACGCCACCGCTGAAATGGTGCCGGTCACCTGGCCGGAGTTTGGCCAGATTCACCCCTTTGCCCCCGCCGAGCAAACCGCAGGCTACCGCAAGCTCTTTTCAGATTTAGAAACCTGGCTGGGGGAAATTACCGGCTTCGACGGGGTTTCGCTCCAGCCCAACGCCGGGGCCCAGGGGGAATACACCGGACTGCTGGTGATTCGCGAATACCACCAGCAGCGCGGAGAGCACCACCGCAATGTCTGTCTGATTCCCCAATCGGCCCACGGCACCAACCCAGCCAGCGCCGTGATGGCTGGCATGAAAGTTGTCCCCGTGGCCTGCGACGAGGATGGCAATATCGACGTCGCTGACCTGCAAGCCAAAGCCGAAAAGCACGGCGAAAAGCTGGCGGCGCTGATGGTCACCTACCCTTCGACCCACGGCGTCTTTGAGGCAGGGATTGCGGAGATTTGCGCGATCGTCCACGACCACGGCGGCCAGGTCTATATGGATGGGGCCAACATGAACGCCCAGGTGGGCCTCTGTCGCCCCGCCGACTTCGGGGCCGATGTGTGCCATCTCAACCTGCACAAAACCTTCTGCATTCCCCACGGGGGCGGCGGGCCGGGGGTAGGGCCAATTGGGGTGAAGGCGCACCTCGCCCCCTACCTGCCGGGGCACGGCCTGGTGGCCGGGGTAGGCGGCGACCAGAGCGTTGGGGCGGTGACTTCCGCGCCCTGGGGCAGCGCCAGCATTTTGCCCATCTCCTGGATGTACATTGCCATGATGGGCGGCGCGGGGCTGAAGCGAGCTACGGAAGTCGCGATTCTCAACGCCAACTACATCGCCCAGCGCCTGGCGGGGCACTACGACATTCTCTACACGGGGCAAAATGGCCGGGTGGCCCACGAGTGCATTCTCGATGTGCGGCCCTTTAAAAAGTCAGCGGATATTGGCGTGGAAGACGTGGCCAAGCGGCTGATTGACTATGGCTTTCACCCGCCCACAATGTCGTGGCCGGTGGCGGGCACGCTGATGGTGGAACCCACCGAGAGCGAGTCAAAGGCGGAGCTAGACCGCTTTTGCGACGCTATGATTGCCATTCGTGAGGAGATTCGCGCCATTGAGACAGGCCAGGCCGATCGCGACCACAACCTGCTCAAGCACGCGCCCCACACAGCGGCGGACCTGGTATCCGATTGGGATCGCCCCTACAGCCGCGAGCAGGCGGTTTTTCCCACCCCGTTTACCCGCAGCGCCAAGTTTTGGCCCGCCGTGAACCGCATTGACCAGGCCTACGGCGATCGCAACTTGATCTGCTCCTGCGCTGGCATGGAAAACTACTAATCGGCCCTTGGTCGCTACCGATCTGAGGATCAGTCGCGACCAAGGAGGTACCGATTTGCCAGGCTTGCCCTTTCTAGCCCTTGGGTAGCGTTTGCTGCCAGGCGGGCAGCTGATCCATGCGATCGGACCAGGCGCGAATATGGGGATAACCCTCCAGGGGGAACTGGCCCGGTATGGCGTAGGTTAAGCTGCTCGCCACCGAGAAATCGGCCAGGGTGAGGGCATTGTCGACCAAAAATTTGCGCCCCTCTAGATGCTGATTCAGCACCGCAGCCTCCCGGTGAAAGGCCTCGGTAGCCCCCTGCAAAACCTGCGGATCAGGCTCACCCAGATTCAAAAGCCGCTTGACAAAATTCTCAAATTGCATCGTCTGACAGGGCTGATACCAGTGGGCCAGATGCCAGCTCTGCCACCGCAGAATATCCGCTCGTATGGTTTCCTGCTTCGGCCACAGGGAGTTCGGGGTGCGACTGGCGAGATAGTACATGATCGCAGTGGATTCCCACAGCACAACCTCGCCATCTTGAAGGACTGGCGTGCGCCCAGTGGGGTTGAGGCTTAGGAACTCTGGGCTGTGCTGCTCACCCTTTTGAATATCGATAAATCGCAGATCGAGGGGAACATCGAGGTGAAGGGCAACGGCGTGGGCCTTGCGAGTGTTGGGCGAAGCCGGGAAATAATAGAGCTTCATGGCGCTGGATCCTGTTTCTAGGTGTATGCGGGCCAGAGCACAGGTAGTTTAGCTGTGCTTCTATGGCTATAACGATTCAGGTCAGGCCATTTCGACAGTAGGCCCAATTTTCTACGGCCATTGCTAAGTAGGGTTACATGGCCCCGGTTTTTCAGTTGCGGAGTGATAAGGTTGACTGGGATTGCGTCAGATGAGGAATTTCGGCAGCTCAGGATCAGCGGTATAGGGCGATCTAGCCCCGATTGGCTACAGTCGTCCCAGGTCGATCAAAACCCTAATTTACGCCTTAGCTTTTTCCATTAATGGTCAACTCTGCTCAGCCTCGGGTCATTTTTTTAGATGCGGTTGGCACCCTGTTTGGGGTGGCGGGCAGCGTCGGTGCCATCTATGCCGATCTGGCCCAGCGCCACGGTATTGAGGCCGACCCTATGGCCCTAAATCAGGCCTTTTTTCGCGCCTTTAAGGCGGCTCCAGAGATGGCTTTCCCTGGCAGCGACCCGGCGGCGGTGCCCGAGCAGGAGTATCGCTGGTGGCGGGCGATTGCCCAGCAAACCTTTAGCAGTACCGGGGTGCTCGATCGCTTCGTCGACTTCGACAGCTTTTTTGCCGACCTCTACGCCCACTTTGCCACCCCAGAGCCCTGGGAACTCTATCCCGATGTCGTCTCCGCGCTGGAGCGCTGGCGGCGGCGCGGCATTGCCCTGGGGGTAATTTCAAACTTCGACACCCGGCTGTACCAGGTGCTAGAAGAACTCAACCTGGCCACCTACTTTAGCTCGGTGACGCTGTCTTCTGAGGCGGGGGCCGCCAAGCCCGACCCGCTGATTTTTGCCACCGCCCTGCAAAAGCACCGCTGCGACGCCAGCCAGGCCTGGCACGTGGGCGACAGCAAAACGGACGATTTGGAAGGGGCCAAAGCCGCCGGACTGCACGGTATTTTAATTAAGCGACCCGTGAGTAGCTAGTACTCTGCCAGGGTGAAATTGACTTTTGCAATCGGGTGGATGGGACAGACTGTTGAGCAACGGCCAGGACTCGCTTGGTGAAGCACTAGGCCCGATCGCCCCGAAAGGCCAGTTCTGCCGGGCCGGTCATGTAAACCCGGTTGTCGGTGACTGACCACTCGATGTGGAGGGGGCCACCGGGCAATTCTACAGTGGCGGCGCGATCGCAGAGTCCGTTCAGCACCCCGGCCACCAGCGACGCGCAGGCTCCGGTGCCGCAGGCCAGGGTAATGCCAGCCCCGCGCTCCCACACCCGCATTTTGAGATAGTCGGGCCGCACCACCTGAATGAACTCGGTGTTGATGCGCTGGGGAAAGGCGGCGTGGTGCTCGAACTGGGGGCCAATGGACTCCAGCGCAATCGCCGCTACATCTTCTACAAAGGTGATGCAGTGGGGGTTGCCCATGCTAACGCAGGTCACCGACCAGGTTTGGTCGGCTACGGTGAGGGGCACCGCCACCACTTTCTCCCCAGCGGCGGCCAGGGTGGTGGGGATTTCGTCGGCCAGCAGGTGGGGCGGCCCCATGTCTACCGTCACCTGGCCATCGGGCTGGAGGGTGGGCGAAATTAGCCCCGCCAGGGTGTGAATGCGGTAGGTGTGGGGGGCCTGGGGTGCTTTGCCGTCAGCGGTTTCGAGGGTTTCTAGAAACTTGGCCAGGCAGCGAATGCCGTTGCCGCACATCTCTGGCTCCGAGCCATCGGAGTTGTAGATGCGCATGGTGTAGTCGGTGCCCGCCTGGCCCGGCAGGGCAAAAATAACCCCGTCTGCGCCAATGCCAAAATGGCGATCGCACCACCGCACCGCATCTTCGGAACTCAGCACCGGCTCCGGCTGATGGCGATTGTCCACCAGAATAAAGTCGTTGCCCAGGCCGTGGTACTTGCTAAATTCCATAGTCGCCGATGCTGAATGAGGGAACCTTAATTATTAACCAAATCGGCAAAATGGGGCGTTCATCGCGCTGGGGAAGGCAGCAGGACGTTACGGCCGGGTCACATTGAAGATCTAAGAACTGCAATTAGCTTCACGGCTGTGCCAGGTTGCGTTTAGAGACCGGGTGCCTATTGTTTTGACCCAAGACTTTGCTGGCAGCAGCAGGCAACCGGTCTCTTTGCAGGAACCTATTCAATCAGCAGGATCTTGGTCATGATCACCATCCACTGGTTGGGTTGGTCGGTCGCCCCGGCTCCGCTGGGCGGCACGGGCATGGGGTCTGACCAGTCGTTGGGGTCGGCATAGCCGAGGGCGTGGAGGATTTTGATGGTGCGGTCTATACCCGCCAAACTGCCGTAGAGCATGTGGCGCACCCGCTCTTGGCGAGGCTGGGGGTTTGACCCATGGGCAGGCGAACGATTCGACGCGCCAGTGGCGTCTGGTTCGAGATATTCAAACATCGGTTCTGTTTCCTTAGTTTGGGTACGGAAGAAACAGAACGCGAAAACCCTAGCCACCCGCAGCTGAGGTGCAAACTGGGGGGGCTAGGGTACGATCGACCGTAGCCTCGCAATCTGCCTGTGAGATTCGCGGGGTTAGCTGTTCGTAGGTGCTGCTAACACCTGCGGACAGCGCTAAGATTTTCGAGTCCTGTGTGGCAACCGCTCTGGTCGAACGGCTTAAAGAATGAGTGTACTGGTGCGATCGCTCCCCGTCAACCGTGGAGCAATAGAGACTTTGCATGATTATCGGTAAAGACGTAGGGCAAGGTTGCCTGCTGTGGCTTGAGCTTGCAATCTCTGACATCTGCCCAGTATGAGTACGATATTAGAGGTAGTGTTCGGTCATTTCTGGAATCCCAGTATGCTGGAATGGTTGGCAGTCACAACAGGGGTAGAGCTAGGTAAGCTGGTGCTTGAGCAGGTTCTCGATTTGGGTAAGCCTGTCCTAGAAGGATATGTTCAAGATTTTTTCAAGGACTGCCTGAGTAGCGGGGTTGCTCGGCTCAATGCTACAACGCTGAAAACGCCGATGGCAGAAGCGATCGGTTGTTTTATTAAGCGTTTTATTAAAGAACTTCAGATTAACGACGTTCCTGAAACCAGTATTCAGCATCACTACAAGGCGGCGATCAAGAAGTTTGTACAAGATAAGGCTGTGCGCCCTATCCTGGGCAAAGCCTTTGAGAAAGATTGTAAACAAATTGGTTATGCACAGCTAGAGCAAATTTGGACACAACAGTATCAAGGGTCTGGATGGCAATTTCCCTTAGAGGAGTTTGATTGGCGGGGCGTCTGCAAAGAATATGTGTATGAGGTCAAGGGTATTGTTAAAGCGAATTCAGAGTTGCGGGAGATTCTGAATTCTGGCCTGCTAGAAGACATTGCCCGTAATACAGCACAACTCTCACCAGGATTTGATGCTGAGACCTATCGAGAGAGTTTGCAGTCTAGTTATGGCTATCTGAAACTGTATATCCTTGACAGTACTGACCGGGTCGATGCCATCAAGCTTTGGGCAATGTTCGTTGAGCAAACCGTGCGAGAGGCATTGCCCCCGATGCGCTACGATATGCCTCTGGACTTGAAGCGCCAGCTACAAGCCGAAGGTCAACTCGAAGCAGATTTATCGCCTGAAGCCCTAGAGCATGATCGTCATGCGTATTTTCAGCAGCCCGCACGAAAAGTTTTAGAAGCGATTATAACCTCTCAACGGGCGGTGATTTTAGGAGATCCAGGATCGGGTAAGTCGAGCTTGTTGCAATATCTGGCGCTGGAATGGGTAGAGGGTAATACTGAAAAACTTCCGCTATTAATCGAGTTACGGGAATTTGCCATCACTCCATCCGCCAACTTTCTCGAATTTCTCCATCGAGGTCGGGGCGTAGATTGGCAGTTTGATCAACATCAACTGCATCAGCATTTACTAGAGTTTCCTACCCTGGTGATGTTTGATGGTCTGGATGAGGTGTTCGATCGCACCACCCAATCTACTGTCATTGACGACATCATTCGATTTTCCCAGCAATATCCCAAAGCTCAAATACTGGTTACATCTCGAATCATCGGCTACAACCCCGAACGACTTCAGCAGAGTGGATTTCGGCACTTCACGATTCAATCCCTGGATATAGACGAGATTCATGAGTTTATAGATCGCTGGTATGACCTATCGCTGGGCAGCGATCCCGATAAAGTGCGGTTGAAACAGCGATTGAAGGATGCGATCGCCAGCTCCAAAGCCATCCAAAATTTGGCAGACAATCCATTATTGCTAACGATGATGGCAATTCTAAATCGGCGGCAAGAGTTACCCCGCGATCGCGCCGACCTCTACGACCAGGCTTCGCGGGTATTGCTGTACCACTGGGATGTGGATCACAAGCAATTGCAGATTCCGATGGATGCGATCGGGCGACGGGAAAAGCAAGAGATGCTTCGCTTGATTGCCTATGAGATGCAGGCAGGGGAAGAGGGATTGAAAGGGAATCTCATCAGTGCAGAACACCTCACCCGCATTTTGACCAACTATTTGCGAGAGCAGGGCTTTAGTGAACCCCGCGAAAAAGCCAATCGGTTGATTCAACAATTGCGGGAACGCAACTTCATCCTCTGCTATCGCGGAGCCGACACCTACGGCTTCATGCACCGCACCTTTTTGGAATACTTCTGTGCGGTTGAAATTGTTCACCGCTTTGAAAAACAACGCACTCTTACGTTTGAACAATTACGGGATGAGGTGTTTGAAAACCATTGGCAAGATGAAACTTGGCATGAGGTTTTGCGGCTCATTTGTGGGATGATTGATGCAAAGTTTTCTGCGATATTGATCGAATATTTAATGTCGCAGGAAATGGACAGAAATTCTTATTTAGAAGATGTGGATTTAAAAGATTTCCCAGATTTCCGCGTGGTGAACGCTGAAGGGGTAGGCAATCTACTACTTGCAGCAGACTGTTTGTTTGAAGTTAAAGATTTTAGCTCAGTCGCATCTATAAAGCTTAGGTTAAAACAGCATCTTTGCTTTGAAGTAGAAAAACAAGAAGTTCCTCTATCTTATGAGGCAACTGAGGCGCTCTTAAATCGCATTGTCTACTGTTTTTATACAGAGCAAACTCTCACATGGCTTAAATCTCTGCCCGCACAGGAAAATAGTCCGTCGGCACTACCTCGCCAAGCAGTGATATTTATAATTAGCAAGTATTTTCATGACTATCCGGAAACCTTGAATTGGCTCAAACTACAAACTCAGCAAGATATTAATCCTGGGGATAACAACGGTCCTGTCAGATGGTCAGCAGTTATGGCAGTTGCTGAAAACTTTCACTATGCTCCAGAAACTTTAGCATGGCTCAAAACGAAAGCAAATCAAGAATTTGACGGTGGATTTACTCGTCAAGCCGCAATTCTTTCAATTGCAAAATATTATCAGACTAATGCAGAAACCCGGATTTTACTAGAAAATCTCCTCAGAAATGACACGGATCAGCATGTTCGTGGTGTAGCTGCAAAGGTTATTTGTGAACACTTCTCGCAAGCTCCAGAAATCTTCGAGCTTTTATATGAAATTGTCTTACAGGAGTCATTCTTGCCAAAATCTGTTCGGAACCAGAATCCTCGTCAAAATGCCTTAGAAGTTCTTCTGAGAAATTACCCCACTCACCCAAAAACGATCGAGCTGCTGCGCGATCGCGCCCTCAACGATCCCGATGAGCAACTACGAGAATGGGCACAGGAGCAGTTGCAACAGATGGAGAAGAAGGGAGGCTCAAGCGGATGGACTTGATTTACCTGGACTACAACTGCTTTCAGCGAAGATTTGATGATCCCAGTCAAGTTCGCATTCAAATTGAAGCGTTAGCCTGTCAAGAAATCTTCAATCGAGCAGAAACTCAAACGGTTCAGTTGATCTGGTCGTTTATGCATGAAGACGAGACGCTACTCTGTCCATTTCCAGAGCGGCAAGAGTTTGCCCTAGAACTTTCCACCCTGTGCCAAATTAGAATTGCCCCAGAAGACGCTATTTACAGCCTTGCTAAAGGATTCATCCAGCAAGGGAAGTTCTCGGCAAAGGATATTTTGCATGTTGCCTGTGCTAGCTATGCTCAGGCAAATTTCTTCCTCACTTGTGATGATGCCCTGATGCGACAAGCCAAGAAGCTAGCATTAGCTTGTGAAGTCATGAACCCAGTTGATTATATTCGGAGAGAAAATCCATGACAGATTCTACCCCAACCCTGAATGATTCTCAACTTCGGGTCAAAGCCCTGGCCACGCTCAAGCAAGAACTCGGCATGGCAGCCACTTTGCGCTTTCTGGCATTAATCAACCAGAACTCAACTGACTATGTAGAAATTTCTCGTCAACTCTATGAAGGACAGCAATTAGACGAAATTTTTTCTAGAGCCAAACAAAACTGGAAAGGTTAGCATTTTCCCCATTTCACAACTTTGGAACTTTTGTCTAACAAGCCATCAATGCCCCCGATGAGCAACTGTGACGATGGGCAACTGTGTGTTCCTCAGCAGACGGCAGCACAACAACCCCCTTGTAGCGGACGAACACAAACCCTCAGCGCTGAGTCCTAGGTTGTTTGCCGCCGCTGGTTGGGAACGTTAGGCAGCTTAATTTGTAGATGAGGGCAGTAGTCAAAAACTTATCTGTCGATATCGAAAATCAAGTGCTCAAAGGTTATTGATATATTCACACTTGAAATTATTTATGGTCGATTTCCCTAAAGCATTTTGGGTTGGATAAGATGTAGTTCGGCTGTGTAGGTTCGTCGAGTTTACAAAGCCTTTGAAAATGGAAAGATGGATAATTTCATGGCAAAAAGTTTTACTGGCGGTTGTATGTGCGGAGCAATCCGCTACGAATGTTCGGCAAAACCTATCGCAATGGGTTTATGTCACTGCCGAGATTGTCAGCGAGCGACAGGAAGCGCATTTGCTGCCGCGCTGATGGTGCCTCGCAATACTGTAACTATTTTTGGAGAAGTAAAATATTATGAGGTGATAGGCGATAGCGGCAATCCGATTAGTCGTGGCTTCTGTAATCATTGTGGTTCTCGGTTATTTGGTTCACGTGCGAATGCTGACTTTATCAGTATTCAAGCAGGAAGCTTAGACGATCCAAGTTGGTTTAAGCCTCAGGTGCACCTTTATGTTTCGAGTGCTCAACCGTGGGATTACTTGAATCCAGACTTGACAAAATTTGCCAAGTTTCCGCCACCCAGCAATTCAAATCCAGAGGACATTTGAAAGCTGTTAGCGCTGGGTTTGAAGTCGTCTGTTGCCGCTAATTTGAGTTGTTAAGTTGATTTCTTCTGAAGTGAATGCTTGATTTGAAAAATCAGGTCTTTCAAATCAAGTTAGATTGATTCTTTTTTTAACCTGCTCCTGGCCATGGAACCCGCTCCCTGCGATTGTTACGTTAGGTTTCAGTGGGCTACCCAGATCTCCCTCCGGGCCAAAAATCTAGTGCTTTAATGGGTGTATAAACCCGGTGAGCTTTGCATGACTGACGATCTTGATCCGGCTTTGCAGGTAGACGTATTGGCCGCCGCCCTACGTCTGGATCACCAAGACACAAACGATCTACTAGAATTTTTGGCCCAAAAGTTAGAGCAATCCTTGCCCCAGGCTACAACCGTGACTCGCGGCGGGGGTTTGTTTGCCAAAACGCGCCCGGTCAAGGAAATTTTGGTGCGGTTTGATGACTACCACTACCAGATCACCCGCGAAAAGCATGGTGCCCTGACCGCCAAGGTCTTAAAGCTGGTGCGGGGCGTGGTCCTAAAGACGACTCAAGTTTCGGTTGACCAGTGGACAGAAGACGTCGCTCAGCAGCTGGTGCAGGCATCGCAGCAGAGCGCCCAAACTCGGGAAGCCCTGCATAAATTCGTCCTGGGAGGGTGATCGATGCCTTTTTGGGAATCGGCGAATGATAAAAGTCGGCGCGAGGCCCAGGAAGCCACCCGCAGAGCGCTGGAGCGGGGCCAGATACCCTACCGCGCCCGCCATCGTCTAGAAGAGCAGCGCAAGCGGGGCGATCGCTTTTTTACCAGCGACCTCAGCTCCAACGAGCACCTGCTCACCCGCGAGGCAGGCTACGAACCCATTGGGCTGGTGATGGGAACCGCCTTCTATAAGGTTAGCTATTGGGGCTACTTCAATGGCTACCGCAACACGACTGGCGAGCTAACCAGTCTCAGCCAGGCTCAGCTGGCGGCGCGGGAACTGGCGATCGCCCGGCTCCAGCAGGAAGCGACCATCCTGGGTGCCCACGGGGTGATCGGCGTGCGGCTAAAACTGGGCGGCTATGACTGGAGCGCCCGGACGGTGGAATTCACCGCGATCGGTACTGCTATCCGCATCCCCGATCGCGCCCCCGACCCCAACCCCTTCACCAGTGACCTGAGTGGCCAGGAGTTTTGGCAGCTGCACCAGGCCGGCTACTACCCCCGAGGCCTGGTGCTGGGCATCTGCTCCTACTACGTCCACACCGACTGGAACACCCGCAACATTACCAGGGGAGGCTTTTTGGGCAGAGGCAGCAGCCAAAATCAGGAAATTGTCCAATATACCCAGGGGTTTCAGATTGCCCGTCACCTGGCCGCAGAGCGCCTTACCGCCGATATTCAAAAGCACGGCGGCGAAGGGGCCGTGGGCATGCACATCGACATGGGCATCGAAGATATCGAGTACGAGGTCAACGACACGAAGTATCACGACCTGCTGGCGCATTTTGTGGCGGTGGGCACGGCTATTGTGCACGATCCGCAGCCTGCGGCGGGCGATCGCAAATCCCCCCTGCTCTACTACAACCTCGCCGACGGCAAAGTCGCGCAGCTTACCACCAACCCATCCTCCACCCACTGAACCCTATGACCAACGCTCCTTCCTCCTCCGATCTGCCAGTCCACGCCCGCGAACGGCTGGCGGCTATGCGCGGAAAAGACGAGGCTCACCGCCTGTTTACCAGCGATCTAACCGTCAATGAATTTTTGCTGGTCAAGGAAGCCGGGTTCGACCCCGTGGGCATGGTGGTGGGCTGCTCTATGTATCACATCGGCTTTCAGTGGGCGGGCGTCAACCAGAATATGGAGATGACCGTTCTGTCGCAGGCGATGTACCATGCCCGGGAGCTGGCCATGAGCCGCATGGAAGCAGAAGCCGACGCGCTGGGTGCCGACGGCATTGTGGGCGTACGGCTAACGGCCAAACACATGGAATGGGAACCTAACCTGGCAGAATTTGTGGCGATCGGCACGGCGGTTCGTGCCCGTGACCACGACATTTCCTACCGCACGCTAGATAACAAACCCTTTACCAGCGACCTCTCCGGGCAGGACTTTTGGACGCTCCTGCGGGCGGGCTATCGGCCTGTGGGCATGGTGATGGGCAACTGCGTTTACCACGTGGCCTACCAGGGCATTGGGCAGTGGTTCAAAAATATGGGTAAGAACGTAGAGATGACCAACTTTACGCAGGGGTTGTACGACGCTCGCGAGCTAGCCATGGAGCGGATGCAGGCCGAGGCCACCCACCTCAAGGCCGAGGGCATTGTGGGGGTGCAGCTACACGAGGGGCGCTATTCCTGGAGCTCCCACGTGATCGAGTTTTTCACGGTGGGAACGGCGGTGATTCCCATTCGCGCCGATCACCACATTCCCACCCCGCACCTGATGCTGTCGGTAAACGATTAGGGACGCCGCCAGTAGATTGCCATCGACAGGCCTTCCAGCCGCCAGAGGGCTGGCCGCCGGAAGCTCACTGCGCCATCGCTACCAGCCCGCCTTGAGCGGCCCAGTGTTTCATGACTGGCCGCCGCTTCTTTGAAGTTGTGTCACGGGTAAGAGGCGGCGGTGTCTCCGGTCTGGTTAAGTTGAAAGCAGGCTCTTTGAGGTGCGTGATGATTCCAGCCTGGTTGGCGATTGCGTTAGTGGGGGTGGCGATCGCCGCCGCTTCCAGCCTGCTCAGCTCCCGCGACATTAAGTGGTTCAAGCAACTGCGCCGTCCCGACTGGCTGACGTTCGAGTTTGCCATTCCGTTCGTGTGGACGGTGGTGTTTATCTGCGGCGGCTGGTCGGCCTACATCGTCTGGCGGCAGACCCAAAGCTGGTGGCTGATGGCGGGATATGCACTGCTAGAGCTGCTGATTGTCAGCTATACGCCCGTCATGTGCAAGCTGCGGAGTCTGCGGGTGGGGATGGCGATCGGGGCGGCGGGGTTTGTGTTTGGCCTGGTGCTGGCCTGGTTTGTGGTGCAGGTAGATACCAATGCGCTGCTGCTGCTGCTGCCCTACCTGCTCTGGAGCCCGGTGGGAACGCTGATCACCTGGCAGATGGCGCAGCTGAATCCGAATGAGGCCTGACCTGGCTGATGGCGATCGCCGCCGCGTGGCAGGTACTACTTAAATACCGTTGAGAGAATAATTGTGAGGGTGGCGCTGGCAATCAGCGTAAACGCCAGCTGCACCACCCACTGGGTGCCCTTTTGGTAGGCATCAAATTTATCGTTAGAGCGTTCCATATCCGTAGAGAGCTTGTCTATTTTGTCAGACAAACTTTGCATCTGGGCCGATAACCCCTGAATGTTAGGCTCTTGATTCGGTGTTGTGGTCATTTGCGTCAGCACCCCAGACGTCAGTGACTCCAGTATTCCCATAGTACGCGATGAGGACCGGAGGCACTGGTCTGGCATTAATTGCAGCAGCTGTGCTGGCTGGCAGCGGGGGGCACGTCGTTAGCCGGGTTTTCGTTGAAGAAGTTCAGCGGTTTGAGCATAAAGCCAATGTAGGCCACCGGCATCACCGGCCAGTCTTCGGCGCGGGGCACGTGGCTGTGGGCAAAGGTGTACCACACCACCAGGTCGGTGTTGACTATGGGGCGATCGCGCTCGGTCCACTTCGGCAGCCCCTCGCCGCCGGGGTGCTGGTTGGGGTAGTTGCCCGCCGGAAATTTTTCCTCTTCCGCGTAGGGGGTCACCCACAGGTGCTGGGTCATGTAGGTGGCGCGCTTGGTGACGCTGGCGCCCGATCTAGCCATGGGCAGGGTGTTTTCACCCGGCATCAGCTTGTAGGCGGTGGGGTAGCCCATGGCGTTGGTTTCCGTGGGGTTGACGATCTTCCAGTAGCGGGCCTTCATGGGGTCGATCAGGCGCTGGGCCGCCTGTTCGGTGGTCAGCAGGGTCGACTTGGCGTAGAAAGCGTTGCCGTAGGGATTGTGCTCCTCCTCTTCGGGTTCGATATCGACTTCATAGACCGAGTTTTGCAGGCCGTCAATGCACATATCCATCCGCACGTTAAAGATGTGCTGGTGGACCGGGGCGTAGAGCTGAGGGGCAATTAGAGTGCCGTACTTGGGCGATTCGCCGGGGGGCACGGCGGCGGTGCTGACCATGCCCGTGAGCTTGACCTCGTACTGAATGGTGCCGTCCTGGTAGAAGTACCAGAAGAAGCCGTACTCGTAGTTGCCCACGGTGGCGATGAAGGAGACCACCAGGCGGCGCGACCTGCGCACCTCGGTCTCTTCCGTGCGCCAGTCCACGTGCTTCCACAGCACGCCAAAGTCTTCTTCGTGGAGGCAGACGGCGTGCTCGATCTGAGCCACTTCGCCGCGCGAGTTGGTCATAAAGGCGTCGAAGTAGTAGATTTCGCCCAGGCAGTCGCAGCCCAGCTTGAGGGAGTTGGCTAGGGTGCCGACGCCGTACTCGCCCACGTCGAAGGCGTTTTTGCGGTAGTGGTGGGGCTGGGGGTCGCCGTAGGGCACGGTCATCTCCGCCAGGGAGGCGCGGTAGAGAATGGGCCGCTCTTCGCCGCCGTCGTTGTAGGAGACGGTGTAGAGCACCAGGCCCTCACGGGGGGTGAAGCCGATGCGCATTTTCCACTTTTGCCAGCAAATCTGGTGGCCCTCGACGGTGAAGCTGGGGCCTTCGGGCTGAATAATCTCCAGCGGCTTGAGATCGGTGCGGAAGTTTTTGATGTACTCCTGGGAGTAGTTGCCGTCCCTGGGGGGCAAGGGCACCACGCCGTAGTCTTCGACCCGGATCACCTCCATTTTGTTGAGGTCAACGACGGGAATGACCCCTTCGATGGGGCGGGCGTAGCCGTTGTCGGTGGGGTTGGCCCGCACCCAGCACAGGGCGCGGGAGAGGCGCACGCCCTCTTCGTCAACCAGGCCGTAGTTACCGGCAGACCAGGGGTCGACCATGACCAGACTGGTGTCGGTAATGCCGCGCTTGGCGATCGCCGCCTGAAATTCTGGGCAGGCCTTGACCGCCTCCTCGCACTCGATGAACTCATCCAGCATGATCGGCGGCTGCACGCCGGGAATGTGTTGCCAGGAAGTAACTTTGCCCTCGGTGATGGAGACAATCGCCTCGTAGGTCTGCGCCGTGGCGTTGTCGAGAATGATCGCAAAGGCTTCACGGGCGATGGGATTCCCCGGCTTAAAGTTCAGCACGGTCTCCTTGGCTGGTTCGTGGAGAGTGACGGTGGCAAAGCGGGTCGTCGCGCCCAAAGACTTCTCCTGGCGCAAAATCGTGACCGCAACGGCAATTTCCTCAGGGGTGAGGGGTTCGAGGGGGTGGGCAACGGCGATCGCGGTAGGACGATCTTGGGCAATGGTCATGGGATACGCTCCTTGATGGGTAGTTGAGTGGATGGGTAGATGGGTGGATGCGTAGATACTGTGTTGGCCCGAGATCGTCAAGGGACAGCCAAGGCCGATTTTTGGGGTTTCAGCTTTTCAGGATCGTAGAGTTG
The DNA here is from genome assembly GCF_000309385.1 of Nodosilinea nodulosa PCC 7104. Lineage (GTDB taxonomy): Bacteria > Cyanobacteriota > Cyanobacteriia > Phormidesmidales > Phormidesmidaceae > Nodosilinea > Nodosilinea nodulosa. The sequence goes on along the minus strand of NZ_JH976537.1, from coordinate 3,770,944 downwards.
ACCTGAGGACAACACGCCGTAGACGATACGAATGAGCTTGTGCATAGCAGCGCCGATAATCGCCATTTTGGTTTTGCCCGCCGCCGTTAGGCGCTCACACCAAGGGTGAAGTTCTCGGGCATGGCGCAGGAAGGCGATGGCCGGGAAATACAGCGCTTTTCGCATGCGGGCATTGCCAATCTTGCAGAGTCGGGTTTTGCCCTGCACTGATGTGCCAGAGGTATGTTCTTGGGGCGTTAACCCCGCATAGGCAGCGAGCTGACGAGCGGAGGTAAAGGCATGAATATCGCCGATTTCAGCCAGCAGCCGGGCGGCGGTATCGGGGCCGATGCCCACGATGGAGACCAGCAAGTCCGCCTGGGCCTGCAAGTGCTCATGGCTCTGGATATGACTGCGCAGCTGCTTTTTTAACGCCTTGACCTGGGCTTCGAGGAAGGTGATGTGGGCTTGAATATCAGACTTTAGCGCGTCGGAACTGATGGCCAAGCGGTTCTTCTCCTGGGTCAGCATGTGGGTGAGGGCATCGAGACGGCGGGTGTACTCTTGTAGCGTTTGGATGTCCGCTGATGACGGTTGCCAGGCACTGGGCTTGAGGTCACGGCAGAACTGGGCAATCAGCGTAGCATCAGGGCGATCAGCTTTGGTGCGCTTGAGTTGGCTTTTGGCGTAGCCGTGAATCCGCACCGGGTTGACAATGCTGACCCGGTAGCCCTGCTGGTGGAGCGCTGTCGCTACACCATGGCCATATATACTGGTCGCCTCTAGGCATACATGGGCCGTCTTCACCCCGGCCTCGATTAACCACGCCTGCAAGGCGGCATAACCCACTTCGGTGTTATCAAAGGTCTGATACTGGGGTTTGGCACGCTCTGGAAATAGAATCGCCACATGTAAGGTGGCTTTGCTCACATCAATGCCAACGGGAATCAGGTTTTGAGTCATGGTTCGATACTCCTGATGACGGCAAGGGGGCAGATCGCTCTCAGCGCTATCCTTGTTATCCAGCTTGGGAATCTCAGGACTCCCTAATATACTGTCCAGTCTGCTGGCGGCAATCTAGGTCAATGAAAGGGGGAGGCTCTTGTTCTACATAGCAAGCTCCAAAGGGCTTTAGGGTGCGTCCAGAGTCACTCCTAGGTCTATTTTGGGCCAAACCTTACATACAAGGGTGGGTTAGGCCCCAGGAAAGCTGTGCTGTGCCCTTATCCCCTGATTTGGCCGTAACCCACCGCTCGAGCAATAGGGCAAAAGAGCAATTGGAGATTTTCGGTGGTGATGGTGGGCTCTGCCCACCCTACGTGGCACCGACGGGAATGGGGGCGGCCTCTTCGGCTTCTGCCAAATCGGCCAGCAGGGATTCGGCGAGCTTGCGCTTGGCGTCGGGGTCCATTTTCTTCAGCTCGTTGTGCAGCACGCGCTCGTTCACCGACTGGTTCCAGTAGTCGAGCGAGTCAAAACCCAGCAGAGCCGACTTGCCAACGAACTGGCGCAGCACCTCGTTGGTCGGCCCCATCACCCAGCCCGCCTTGCCGTCGCGCAGGTAGCGCTCGATTTCCATGTCTTTCTTAAAGCCGGAGCCGCCGCAGGCGTGGAGCATTTTGTCGCAGACGTGGGCCACGTTCTTGGCAGCCTCGAACTTGATCTGCCAGTACCAGTGCAGGTAGGCGGCGCGGGGCAGGGCGCTTATGTCGGCGTGGATCGTCCAATCACAGTTGTTGGTGAGCTGATCCATCAGCTGCCCCATGGAGAAGGTGAACATGCGACAGGCGCTGGTGTCCATGATCGCCTCGCCGAAGTAGTCCTGAATGGTGGGGTAGTCGGCGACGCGCATGCCCACATCGACGTGCTTTTTGCGGGTGACGTGGGCCTTGGCGATGTCGATCGCCCCCAATGCAATCCCATTCCAGCAGGCCGAGGAGCAGAGCAAAAAGAAGGGGTCCACAATTTCGTCGTTGGAGGCGGTGCCGTCGCCCTCGGGGCCAACCATGCGATCGCGCGGCACCGTCACCCCATCCACCAGCAGCGTGCCCGACTGGTTGCCGCGCAGGCCCAGGGCGTCCCACTTGTGAGGCTCGGCCTGCACCTCATCGGCGTAGATGAGAAAGCACGACAGGTCAGAGAAATCGCCGTCGAAATGGGGGCTGGTGGTCTGCACAATGTACCAGTCGGCAAACCCCGCCGAGGTCGTCCACGACGCCTTCTTATTCACCTGCCAGCCGTCGGGGGTCGCCGTGGCCTTAGAGGAAACGGGGTACCAGAAGTGCGATCCGGTTTCGGGGTCGGAGTAGGACAGCGTGCCGATCAGCACCTCGCTATCCAATCGCTTCAGCAGACTTTGCAGTTCCGGACTTTCGTGGGCACGAAACAGCGCCGCCGCCACCGCCCCCAGGTGCATGGTGTAGCACATCGCCGTGCTGGGGCAGCCGTAGCGGGCGATGGTTTCGACTACCATGGCGGCGCAGACGTGGTTCTCGCCCAGACCGCCCCATTCTTTGGGCACGAACAGGCTCAGGAGACCTAGGGAGGCCAGAGCCTTAAAATTCTCGCGGGGGTAGATCAGGCCGCGATCGGAGGCGATCGCATTGGGCCTGAGCACCGCCGCACACAGATCGATCAGCTTCGACTGGAGTTCCTGCTGTGCGGGCGTCAGCAACCACTGGGGGTCAAAATCTTCGCTGAGGCCAGTAAAGGGGAGACCGTTCCAGGTTTTGGTGGACATAGGGGTGGATGGGTAACAGGGTGGATGGGTAAGGGAGGTGGGGGGGATGGGGAAGGTGAGGGAGGTAGGGAAGAGGGGTAGGGTGGGTTAGGCCGAAAATCCAACTGTGGGTGAACCGATCGCCTTGGCTATGGCCGTAACCCACCACTCGGGGAATTGGACAACTCCTCCACCCTGGGAGGGGTGCCCGGAGGGCGGGGTGGGTTTCCAGAGACTGGGCTAACCCACCCCTGCCCCTCCCAGGAGGGGATCTTCTGTCGCAATGCCTTCTGCCTCATAGGGAATTGGGCCACCAATCCAAAATCCAAAATCGCCAATCCAAAATCGTCAGGCGATCGCCATCGCCGCCCCCAGCGGATCCTCGCAATAGCTCGCCAGGTGCGGGCTGCGGTAGCCGTCGTTGCGCCACAGAATGGGGAAAAAGCTCTCGTCCATTTCCGTATCGCCCACCCGCTTGTAGCGCCCATAGATGTAGCCCTGGGGGTTGGTGGGGTGGAACCGGGCGGCGGCGGGAATGGTGTGCAGGCCAATGCTGCGGAACATGCCCTCGGTGCGGGTGGTGGGGCCAAGGCCGTGCCAGGTGCGCCCGTGGTGGAAGGCGCAGCCCCCGGCGGGCACATCGACCACAACCAGCTCAGGCTCAGGAACTCCGGCATTTTCAGCCGCTTGCAGCATGGCCCAGCGGTAGTCCTTGGTGGGGGCGTGGAACTCGCCCACTACGTCAGTGATTGGCCACTTGTGGGAGCCCCGAGCGTACATCAGGGTGCCGTCGGCGGCGGTGGCGCGATCGAGGGCGACCCAGCAGGTCATCATCTGGGCAGGCTCGAGAAAGTCGATGTAGACGCCGTCCTGGTGCATGGCGATCGCCTGGGCACCGGGCGGCTTCATCCAGAGGCTGTCCTGGCCAATGCGGGCGCCCTCCCACCCGGCCAGCGTGGCGCTGAGGCGACCAATTTCTGACGAGAGCACCAGGCTGGCGATGGTGCGATCGCTCTTCCAGCCGTTGCAGATCTCGCGGGTGATGTCGGGCAGGCTCATGCGCGGCCGCCAGTGCCACTCGTCGGGGTAAATGCCGGTTTCAAACTCGCCGTGGAACATCGGCTCCAGGCGGCTGGCCAGGCGCTGGGTAAACTCCAGCGGCAGAAAGTTTTCCAGAATCAAAAACCCATCGTTTTGAAACTGCTGAATCTGCTCTGGGGATAGCTGAATGGGTTGATAGTCCATTGCAAACAGGGTGTTTAGGTGCAGGGGAACACGGTGGGCGGCCAGGCAATTTTTAGATAGAAAAGCCGCTTTGAACTCAACTTAGTTGACAAATTCAGGGGTGCCCTATCTACTTGTTATAATAAGTTCTCCCCCCAAAGATTATGTGTCCCCCGTTACCCCAAGCCGAATCTTTGACCAGTCTGACCCTTGAGCCCGGCATTTTGCACATCGCCGCCAGCGACTTTGACGCCCGCCCCATGAGCTTTCTCACCGCCGATAGCCAGCGCACCGGCTACGAACCAGAGCTGGCGCGACACCTCTGCGAGCAGCTGGGCCTTACCCCGGTGTGGCACAACCTGCCCATGGCCAAGTTCTACACCTGCCTGTCCACCGGCAAATACGATGTCGTGTGGTTTAACCAGGCCATTACCCCCGATCGCCAGCAGGTGGTCGATTTTACCCAGCCCTACGGCCTGTTTGACGAGGCCGTGCTGGTCAAACAAGACAGCGGCATTGCCGCCATCGCAGATCTGGCCGGTAAGCGGGTGGGCGGACTGGCTGAGAGCACCAACATTGCTCTGGTAGAGGGGTTTCCCGGCGCGATCGCCGTACCCTACCCCGGCAGCGACCAGGTGCTGCCCGAAATGCTGGCGGCGCTGCGGGCCGGAGACATCGACGCGCTGATTGACGATGAGCTGGTGCTGGTCGTCGCCGCCGAGGAGGATGATTCCCTGGAAATCGCCTTTACCCTGCCGACGCGGGTGCCCTTTGCGATCGCCACCCCCAAGACCAACCCAACCTTGCAGGCGGCCCTCAACGGCGCGATCGCCGCCGCCCAGGCCGATGGCACCATGGCCACCCTCTGGGCCGAGTGGATTCCCTGGAAACCATTCCCCTTCGGGTAGGGCATTCCTCCAGGGCTGCCCCTGAGATCACTGCGAGATTTACTGCGGCTCGGCCTCTGGGCGCGTGTGCCAGTAGGCCCAGGCAATGAGGACGCCCTGCAATGGCAGCCTCACCCACAGCAGCACCGGGCTAATGGCCGGAAACAGCTCCCCATGGGTTGCCATGTGAACATTCGCCGGAAATACCGCAATCAATAGCGCAATCAGCCCCCAGGCCGCCAGCTGGCTATAGCGCGGCAGCAGCAGCAGCGCTCCCAGCAAAATCTCAAACACCCCACTCAGCGCCACTAAAAATGAGTGCCACGGCAGGTACGGCGGCATCATGCTCACGTAAAAAGGCGAGTTCAAAAAATGGTTGGTCCCGGCAAAAATATAGAACAAAGCCATCAGATATTTCGAGATTTTCTTGAACCGATGCATACTGAATTACTCTGCAAATAAAAGAATCTCAACTAAGCTGGGCAGCCAACCTGGGGGAGGCAGAAAAATCCTTTCACGCTGCGTCTTCCCAAGGGAAAATGTTCCCCTTGAGGGCCGCCTTCTGGTCACGGTTTCATCGTTAGAAGCGGTTGCCCCGGCGGCGCTGGCCACTGCCCTAGCCGTTGAGACTGCTCCAAACCGCTATCGCCGCTATCGATAGAATGTCACTCTGTAGGGCTGCTCCTGCCGGGGAGTATTGCGGTTGACCAAATCAGCCAGGCTGCGGGTGCTGTGAATGATTTCCCAGCCCACAGGAGAAAAGGTTTGGGCATTAAAAATTCGCTCTGACAGCAGTGGATTGGTCAACGCCTGAGAAAACGCATCAATGCCAACCAGTCGCCCAATCAGGGGGGCTAGGGCTGAATTGTCTCGCACATCTTCAGCGTTCAGTCCAACATAAAACTCAACTCTATCGACATTTCCGTACAGGGCTTTCAGCAGGGTTTGCGCTTCTGGATCGCTGGTAATTTGGTTGAAATCGGTAACCCGTGGGTAGCCAGCCATGGCGCGATAGTCGTTATAGCTAGCCATTTGAGCCAAACGCCCCAGTCTAATGCTGGCCAGCTCAGTCGCTGCGATTAAAAAATCATCGGTATTAAACAAACCAATTCGCCCCGCTGGCTGGGTGCAGGTTTCCTCAAATAGGCTGCCCAGGCCCCTATCAATCACCATTTGATTATTCCACAGGCTGGTAACCATAGGCATATCTTGACCGTTATAGATAAGGTTGTCTGGCAGGGCACTGTGCCAGCGATACACCAAGCTAAATTCCATCGTCATCCAGTTGGTGCGATACCATTTCTCCTTCGTAAACAACGGCGGATCGACAAAGAATTTAAAGTTGTAGGGCGTCAGATGGTTGATGTATTCCTCCACCACAATTTTCATGATCACAACCATCAAAATATTTCTGGCCGTCTGAAAAAGGCGCTCGTCATCCCAGGCGGGGTAAGCCTTTGCTAAGACCTCGCACAGTCGGTTATGCTCTCGCAGACAGAGTACGTTTAGCATTACGTAGCCAATCTGCACGTTGGCCCGCTCAACGCCCATGGCAAACAGCTTAGATTTCAGCGCCGGGTCAAGCCTTTTTTCATCGCTCAGGGGATCGTACAGGCCTTCAAATTCGGGCTTGACAATCCCATTTTCAGGATCTGCGTAGTAAAACAGCGGATACTCTTCGCTATTGAGGATTTGGCTCTTGAGTTTGCCGCCCTCAAAGCGTCTCAGCATGTGGGTTGATGCCGGAGTTAGACCATAAACCGGGCTGAGATCGATCTGGTGATTAGAGGTGTTTTTGAGCGGGTTGCGGCCATCTTTGCGCAGAAAACCATCGGTAAACCACTGCACCCAGTAGGGAAACAGCAGCGTCGATTTTTCGGAATAGATGGTGACAGGACGATTATCTGCGTCGCGTCTTTTTTTAAACAAAACGGCCAGGTCATCGAGTTCTGGCAAATTCCCGTCTCGATTGAAGTCTGGATCGGGAGGGAGATGGCGGCCCGTGTAGGTGCGATCGCTGAGCGATTCCCAAGATGTGTAGACATCGGTTTGCTTGGGGATGCCTTTTCCGGTGACATATCCCTCAACCGCAGCAAATCTCTGGTCGTCGGTTCCCGGAATAAACGGCTCCAGGGTCACTAGGCTAAAGGCATTGGGGCGCGTGGGCACCTTATAGATGGCATTGTTAATCAAAACCTTATTGGCCAAGCGGCTCAGAACGGGGCTGCTTTGCACAAAAGCCCAAAACCACTTAAACCTGGTCAGCGCCAGGGTCTGAAGTTTGTTGATCCAGCCATCCCTTGAGGTATCCCGTCCTGAAGCCATGGGGTTCTACTCCTTAGCAACGTTTCACAGCCGTTGCTGCGATCGTAGGCGATGACAACCCAGCGGGACGATTTTTGAAGAGATGCTAATCCTTGACCAGGTGACAGGAGACTTGTCCACCTGGAGAGGATGAGCTAGATTTGAATTATTCCATCGAAGGAATATCCTGCTTCCATGGTCTGGGAGAATACGCCGACGAATTTGGGGAATGGTGGGAAACGCTATTAAACAGTGAGAAAGAGTCTATAGCGGCATCCGTTCAACTCCTGGAGGAGTTTGGACCGTCCCTGAGATTCCCCCACAGTAGCGGTGTCAACAGCGAGAAGAGGGCTTACTCGATGGCTAAGAAATTTGCAGAGCTGAGATCTCGCATGACGCCGAAATCACAGGCGCGTGTAACAGCAAAGGCTGCCGCTATGCGCGCAGAGATGCCCCTACAAGAGATTCGGCAGGCTCGGGGGCTATCTCAGAAAATGCTGGCTGAGATATTGAAGGTAAACCAACCTGCGATCGCCAAAATGGAAAAACGCGCCGATGCCTATATTTCAACCCTCCGCAGCCACATCGAAGCCATGGGTGGAGAGCTAGAAATTATTGCTCGCTTCCCCGAAGGCTCAGTCAAAATCACCAATTTTTCTGGATTGGATAGCCCTATGGCGCTTCAGGCCCCAATCCAAGATCCTAACGCGAATTTGATAGATTTACCCTAAGCGAAAATAGAATACTTTTGCTCATGAGGGCAAAATTTATGCAGCACATTACTACGCTATCGCTGCTGTATAGAGGTATACTTTCGCATGATCGAGCGTACTCCATATAAAAGCATATTCTATTGTTATGAGGGAAGACATTAATCCTTCCTTTTTATAAGGAAAAATATTAATTGATATTCCTTCAATAAGGCAATATTCATCTTCTTCTTTGTCAGAAATATAGCCTCCATTATGCATAAACTTATTTCTCACTCTTCGAAGATCATCAATGCGATCACGGCTATCCTGCACGGCAGAAAGGTCGATGCCGACATATCCAGTTAAATACTCATGAAAAACTTGAAGAGCACTTTTGCCCTTAGTTCTCCTGCATATTTGAGGCAAGTCTCGTTTGTATTTTTGATAATCACACAGATTTTTAGCCCAAAACTCCCAATAACTGTATGTGTTCATCAGCATGTCAGGCTTAATGAGATGAGAAAATCCATGATAGGCTGCTTGTGATTTGTCCGCATCTGCATCTTCTGCTACAGTTGGTGCTGCCTCATCTTCTGTAAGTGCGATCTCCATCAATTCAAATTTTTTGTGGAAGTAATTTCTTAGACTTCGATAGTCTCTGTCAATACTTTTAGCAAGCTTCATTGTTTCGAGGTTATTGACCTTCTGGGTGCATTTTGGCGAGAGGTTCCTTATGCTATACAAAGAACCTCCTACGGTCAAACACAACCCATGAGTGATCTAACCGTCAGCGTACGACTGCCTAGAGACCTGTTAGGAGCCTTAGACATTCCCGAAAAACAGCTGGCCAATCAGGTGCTTGAGCTGGTTGCGCTAGAGCTGTTTCGCCAGGGGCGCGTCTCTGCGGGCAAGGGCGCAGAGATCTTAGCCATCTCCAAGTGGGACTTCATTCAACTTCTAGCTCGGCACCAGGTGCCTTATTTTACTGAATCTGTCGCTGAGCTAGAAGCCGAAATTGCTGCTGCAGAAGCGTTGATGGAGCAGTTGACCGAGTGATTGTTGTTTCCAATGCAGGGCCAATTATCGCCCTGGCGCGAATTGAGCACCTGTTTTTACTCCAAGATTTGTATGGCGAGTTGGTCATTCCAACTGCGGTTCAACAAGAGGTCGTTTGTTTACCGACAGATCTCCCCGGGGCAAGGGAGGTTAAAGCAGCATCTTGGATTGAGGTTGTCGGCGTGTCTGATTCAATTGCCGTGAGTTTTTTGCGAGAGAGATTAGACGCAGGCGAGAGTGAGGCGATCGTGCTCGTTCTTGAGCGCCAGGCTGATCTATTGCTCATAGACGAAGCTAGGGGACGGCGGATTGCTCAGGCCAGAGAAATACCGCATATCGGGACTCTGGGCATTCTCGTTTTGGCCAAACGTCGAGGCTTAGTTGAAACAGTGACGCCTTTATTGAACCAACTTCTCGCGGCTGGCTTTCGCATGGATGGTGGTTTGACGCAAACCGTTAAGCGACTGGCTGGAGAGGAATAGAGCTAGCTACGACGCTGGGCTCTGCATCACGTATCAACGGCTACAAACTTGTCATAACAAGTTGGCTTTACTGAGACCATTCTTGCTGCGCTGCAACCCTAGGAGGTCTCACGGTGACTGGAGTATTAACGCGGACTGACACCTCAACCGATCTAGAGCGCTACGTCTACGCCGAGGGGCGCGCCGAGCTAGTCAAGCAGGTGCGCACCAAAATCGACGAATTGGGCATTCAATATATTTACTACCAGTTTGTCTCCATCACCGGGCGCATTGTCGGCAAGGGCATCCCCGCTGACTACTGGGAAACCACCGCTGAGAGCGGCTTTCAGCTGGTCTACGGGGCCACGGTCAACCTGGCGATGGATCGCCGCAGCCAGTACCTGGGCTATGGGCCGGAAGCGGCGGAGCTGGTGGCCATTCCAGATCCCGAAACCTTTTGCCAGCTGCCGTGGGATAAGCGGGTGGCGCGGGTCTACTGCGTCTGCTTTCGCAACCGCGAAGAGGAGGTGGATGCGGCGGCGTTTCTGACTGGCGACTGTCGCGGCAACTTTAAGCGCATCCACGCTGAGTTTCAGGCCAAGCACGGCTTGCAGCTGCGCCACGGCTGCGAGCCGGAGATGATGTGGCTGAAAAAAGGCCCCGACGGCAAGCCCAACGGCGGCGTTACCAAGCCCAACTGCTACCACATCGACCAGTTTGAGGAGCTGCGTCCGGTGTTTTTGCGGGTGATTGAGTACGGGCGGGCCATGGGGCTGGACATGATCCAGGGCGACCATGAGGATGCGCCAGGGCAGCTGGAACTTAACTTTATGTTTGACGATGCGGTGCGGACCTGCGATCGCCTCACCACCTACCGTCAGATCTGTGCCCAGGTGGCCCGCGAGTTCAACCTGATCGCCTGCTTTATGTCGAAGCCGTTTATGGGGGTGTCGGCCTCGGGCTGCCACCACAACCTGTCGCTGTGGCGGGGCGGCGATACAGCCATTAAGATGTTTGGCTTCGAGAGCCTGCCCGGTCTAGAGGGCAACTACACCTACAGCCAGGGCGGCGAAAACACGTTTATGCCTGTGGAAGGCACCTCCAAGCGCATTCCCGGCCAGGTGGGGCTGCACTGCATTGGCGGCGTGATCGAGCATTTGCCTGCCCTAACGGCGATCGGCTGCTCGACGGTTAACTCCTACCGCCGCCTGTGGGATGCGGGCTTTTGGGCTCCGGTTTACTCCGACTGGGGCTACCAGAACCGCACCTGCGGCCTGCGGGTGTCGGCCCCGGGTCGGTTTGAGTACCGCGCCGTAGATTCGATGGTGAACCCCTACCTAATGGCCGCCGCCATTCTCAAGGCCTTTGACGACGGCCTCAGCAACCAAATCGACCCCGGTCAGCCCGAGCAGCGCAACATCTACGAGGCGATGGACAGCGGTAAGCAGGTGAAAAAGCTGCCGATGTCGCTGGGGGAAGCGCTGGATGCGCTGGCCACCGACGAGGTGATCCAGTCGGCGCTGCCGGGGGAGATGTACCGCCTCTACGACCAGTACAAGCGCGACGAGTGGGAGCGGTTTTTGGCCACCACCACCAACTGGGACATGGAGAACTACATGGACTGCCTGCCGTAGGGGTAGATGGGTGACGGGGTAGATGGGTGAGAGGGTGGGCGGGGCTTACCGGGCTTAACATTGCAGTGCTTTATCTAAACAATAGCGTTGCCTACTATACAGAAGCCAGTCACTATCTCAATGAGCATAAAAGAGCCTATGGGCGTAAATCCTTTCAGGAGACAAAAAATGTCTGAAAATCGCAAAAAACGGTGGCCTAAGATTTGGCCGTCGTTGTTCATGGCTACGGTCGTTCTCTGTTTTGGGGCTAGCTTTTTGCCCATGGGCATGACCCAGGCCAGCGCTGCCGTACCGCCCATCGAAAGTACCGTGCCCACCAGCTGTGGCAGTGCTGCGGCCAGTCCCCGCCACTACAGGGTGGCGGCCAGCCCCGAGACCGTGCACTGGGGCTACTACAGCAAAAATCTGGCTCCGGTGATTACGGTCAATTCCCAGGACTATGTCACTTTGGAAACCATTACCCACCACGCGGGCGACGACTTCGATCGCATGATTTCCGGCGACCCGGCGATCGAGGCGATTTACCACTGGACCGCTGAGGAGAAAACGGTGAGCGATCGCGGCCCCGGCGTCCACATTCTCACCGGCCCGGTCTACGTGTGCGGGGCCGAACCCGGCGACCTGCTGGAGGTGAAAGTTGTCGATCTGATGCTGCGGCCCAGCGGCAACCCCAAGTACGGGGGCAAAACCTTCGGGTCTAATGCCGCCGCCTGGTGGGGCTTCCAGTACGACAACCTGAAAACCGAACCCAAGCCCCGCGAAGTGATCACCATCTACGAGATGGACCCTGCTAACGACTACGCCACCGCCGCCTATCGGTTTAAGTGGATGCCCCAAACCAGCCCCGACGGCAAGGTGCACGAAACCATCGACTATCCCGGCGTGGTGGTCAACCACGACACCGTTACCGAAATCGAAGAGACGCTAGAAGGAGTAAAAGTGCCGCTGCGGCTGCACCTCGGCTCCATGGGCGTGGCCCCCAGCGAGGCCGATGTGGTCGATTCCATTCCGCCCAGCTACTTTGGGGGCAATTTGGATGACCGCAACATTGCGATCGGCACCGCCATGTACTATCCGGTTGCCGTACCCGGTGCGCTGTTCTCCGGCGGCGATGCCCACGCCTCCCAGGGCGACTCAGAGCTGGACGGCACCGCCATTGAAACCTCGATTACCGGCCTGTTTCAGTTTGTGCTCCATAAAAAAGCCGACCTGGCGGGCACCATTCTGGAGGGGGTAAACTACCCGCTGCTCGAAACCCCAGACTCGTGGATTGTCCACGGCTTTACCTACCCCAACTACCTGGAGGCCCTGGGCGAAGACGCTCAGAAGGAAATCTACACACTGTCGTCCCTCGACCCGGCGCTGAAGGATAGCTCCGCCAAGCTGCGCGACTTTTTGATGAACGGCATGAACCTGAGCGAAGACGAGGCCTTTTCGCTAATTACCGTGGGGGCCGACTTCGCCATTACCCAGGTGGTGGACGGCAACTGGGGCGTACACGGCATTATTCCCAAGGGCATTTTTGACCCGGCCAACGTGAAGCCCAAGCCCGCCGTGAGCTAAGCGGCCCGGAGCGCTGAGCCAGCACCCAGAACGCCAGTGCCAGTCCGGTATTCGCTGCCCCTTGTTCCAGTGCTCTGCATTGAGATTCTCGTCGGAGGCTCTGCCTCCGGCAATGGGCACCAGGCTGGGGGCGGTCATTTATAGCCTTCGTCACGTTAGTTAGGGCACTGAGAGACGTTGAGAACGTTCAAACGTTCGAACGCTGGCTCTGAGAAATGCCCTACCCTACCCGTCGGCTGCTATCCACGAAATCCGATTTGGGAAACCCCAGTTCACAATCAGGCACGCCATAGGGGCTTAGCATGCTAGGCCCCTATTCCTCTGTCCCGCGCCGCAGGTACTGGCTAAACTGGCTCACGCTGAGCGGGCGAGAAAACAGGTGCCCCTGGCCGTATTCGCAGCCCAGCTGATTGAGCGATCGCAGCTGGGGAAAATGCTCAATACCCTCGGCAATGACCTGAATGTTGAGGTGGGTAGCGAGGCGAATGATCGCTTCGACAATGCCGTACTGCTGCGAGCTTTGGTGAATATTGACGATGAAGCTGCGATCGATTTTGAGAATATCGACGGGCAGCTGTTGCAGGTAGCCCAGCGATGAGTAGCCGGTGCCAAAGTCATCGATGCTGAGGCGGATGCCGCGATCGCGCAGCGATTGAATCATCTGCACGGCCTGGTCAGGGTTTTCCATCACGACGGTTTCGGTAATTTCGAGCTTGAGGTTGGCGGGGGGCAAGCCGCTGTCAACCAAAATGTCATCAATGATTGAGACCAAATTGGGCTGTAAAAACTGCGTGGCCGATAGGTTAACGCTCACCACCGCATCCTCGACAATTAGGCTGCGGCGGCGCCAGCGCTGCATCTGGCTACAGGCCTCTTGCAGCACCCAGCTGCCGATGGGCACCATCAGCCCAGAATCTTCGGCAATGGTCAAAAACTCGCTGGGCAAAAGCAGCCCCCGGTCTGGGTGCAGCCAGCGCAGCAGCGCTTCACAGCCGATCAGCTGCTGGCTAGCCAGGTTGATGATCGGCTGGTAGTGGAGCTGAAACTCTTGCCGGTCTAAGGCCAGTCGCAGGGAGGTTTCAATCTGCAAAGATCGCCGCACGTCCAGGTGCATACCGCGTTCAAAGAGGGCGTAGCCAAGACCGTTGATTTTGGCCTGGTACATGGCAGTGTCGGCATCGCGCAGCAGCTCGTCGGGATGGCGATACTGGGAACCGCCCAGGACAATGCCAATGCTGGTGTTGGTAAACAGCTGGTGCTCTTGAATGGCCAGCGGTTGGGCAAACTGCTGGCGAATGCGCTGGGCGACGGCGATCGCGTCGTCTACCTGGTCGAGGGTGGTCAGCAGAATGGTAAATTCGTCGCCGCCAAAGCGGGCCACTACATCGGTAGGGCGCACGCAATCCTGCACGATGGCGGCCACCCGCTTCAGCAGCTCATCCCCGATCCAGTGGCCGAAGGAGTCGTTGATGAGCTTAAAGCGATCGCAGTCTAAGAACAGTACCGCAAACAGTTCTCCATCGGGTTGACCAAACTGGGCGCTGAGGTGGTTGAGAAACTGGCGGCGATTGGGCAGTCCGGTCAGGGCATCGTGCAGGGCTTCGTAGGCCAGCTGGTTTTGGGCCTGCTGCCGCTCGGCAATCTGCTCGTGCAGCGATCGGTTGAGGTGCTCTAGCTGCCGGGTGCGCGCCTGGACCTGTTCTTCTAGGCCGTCGTTCAGTCGCCGCAGTTCTGTTTCCATGTGCTGGCGGTAGGTGATGTCTTCGATCAGCACGATTGCCCCTCGGGGCCAGTCGGCGGGGATGTTGGCGTCGGCGGCCAGGGGCTCTAGGCGCAGTTCGTACCAGCGGTGCTGGGGTGGATCGCCCCGCTGCCTCACCTGGGAGGGCACCGGCTGCCCGCCAATCACCACCTGCCACAGCTGCGCCCAGGTTTCCCCGTCAAACCAGGCGGCCAGGGCGCTGGTATTGAGATTATCCCCCGCCGCCAAACCCAGCCATTCGGCGGCCAGGGGGTTGGCAAACCACACGCTGCCATCCGCTGCCGCCGCCACCAGGCCCAGGGGTAAGCTGCGGGCAATGGCGGCCTGAATCGCCTGCGATCGCCCCAGTAGCTGAGTCAGTTCGACCAGTTGAGCCACCCCCGAAGGGCCGCCTGCAAAGAGGTCAGCTGCCAACTCGGCCCCCAACTCGGCCGGAATATCCGGCCCCGCGTCGGGCTCGGCGGGCGGCCTCTCCCGCGCCACCGCCGACTGGGTGGCATTGGCCCTGGGCAGCACCAGGGCCGGGCCGTGGCGGTGGCGCAAACCCGCCGTAATCTGACGCAGCCAGCGATTTTGGCGCAGCATCTGCTGGCCCATGCCGATGCCCCCCGCCGCCGCCAGCAGCAGCTCTGGCCCCACCACCGGCAGCCAGAAGTTGGCGCCGAACAGCGCCAGGGCCAGACCCCACCAGCCCACCAGCAGCCCGCCCACCAGCGCGCCCTGCTGACCCAGCGACAGGCGCATTCGGCGAGAATCCACCGGAGGTGAGGCTTCGTTTTGGCCCTGGCCCTGGAGCACGACCACCAGGCCCAGGGCCAGAGCCAACGCCCCGGCCCAGCCTCCCGAGACCGGCCTGAGCCAGCTCTGGTGCAGCAGATTGTCAATGAGCGCCCCGTGCAAATACACGCCACTGGCAGGGGGATCGGCATTAAAGGGCGTCACCCAGTCATCGAGGCCCAGGGCCGTGGCCCCAATCAGCACCACCTTGCCCTCAAAGGCCTGGGACGGCACCCGCCCCGCCAGCACATCGGCAAAGGAGTAGGTGGGCAAATCGGCGGTTGAGCCAGGCCAGTTGACCCACAGGGGGCGATCGAGCGGCGGCAAGGGCATCGCCTGCTGGGTCAGGCTGAGGGCCTCTGCCGTCGCCACCGCCAGGGCCGGTTGGCCGCCCATCATCGGCTCAACGCTGTGGATATAGCCCCCCTGGTGATGCTGCAAAATGTGGCCGCTGGCCAGGGCCGCCGCCGCCAGGGGGGGCGTCGGCCGCAGGGGCTGCCCGTTGCGATCCCAGGCGGAGGCCAAAACAACGGCGGGATGAGCGGCGATCGCTTCAGCAAACAGGCCGTCGTCGGGGCTGGGGTCGCTAAAGAGCAGGTCAAACACCACCACCCGAGGCGGCGCATCCTGCAACCGTTGCAGCAGCTCAGCGTAGCGGCGGCGCGGCCAGGGAAACGCCCCCAGGGTATCCAGGCTAGGGTCGTCAACGGCAATTAGCACCAGCTGGTTGGCCCAGGGACGCGGCCCCCGCAGGCGAAAGCGCAGCTGATACTCTGCCTGTACCAGGGGCAGCAGCAGCCCCAGCTCGCTGGCGCTCATCACCAGCAAACCGGCAATGCCCAACAACAGTAGCGGTTCTAACCCTCGCCGAAACAGGCTAGAGAAGGTAAATCGCATGGACTTCCTGGCGGCCAAGGGGCGTTATAACCAAAACCTCGACGCGGAGCCGGGCCGTCGCCAGGCGCTTGAGGCGAAACTCCCCCTGGCGATCGACAATTTGAGGAACACTATCCACAAAGACCGTATTTACGGGGTCCACTCGACCAGTCAGAATGACGTAGCGAGTGTTGTTTTCCAACACCACCTGTCGCTCGTACTCCAGGCCGGGGTCATCTCGCAGAGGCACTGGCTGGGTGGGGGGTTCACCGGGGCGCATCAGGTTTTGAAACCCTGCCGGTACGCCCACGGTCTGGCCGGCGGCGGTGGTGTCTACCGCCCCGGTGAGGGTGGCAATGCCGGTCTTGCCATCTCCCTGCACGCTGACGCCAAATTCGGTTCCTCGCACCCCGCTGATGCCGCCAGGGGTTTGAATCTCAAACTCAGATCCCTCGTGGGTAAAGTGGCGCAGCCGCGTACGCACCTGCCCCTGGGACACATCGAGATGGGTGATACGGCCTCCATCGGAGGCCATTTCCAGGGCGCTAATGCGCAGCTCGGTGCGCTCCGAAACATCTAAGAAGCCCACGTCGGTATCGACCGCTAAGACCGCCGAAGATCGCGCCCCCGTACGCAATCCATCGCCCACCGCAGTGAGGCTGTTGCCGATCGCGGCGGGGGCTGCACCCCCGGGCCGCAGCACAGTTACCTCCCCCTGAATCTGGCGCACCGACAGCCCCCGCTCCACCCGTACGGGCAAAGACCAGGCGGCAAAAGATACTGATACAACCGCGATAATACTGACAAAACTCAGAACCCAGCGCCGGGACTTTCGGTGACGATTCTGTGGAGGATAGGCCATCGGCTGTGGTAAATGATTGATCATGTGTATTTTTTACCATGATCTGCATTTATACAGCTTATATAAGTTGGCCCACGCAGTAATTCTTGAGGCTTGACGGCCATCTCAGCCGCCCACATCACTAGAAAAACTTCAGGTAGCGCCGCATCTCCCAGTCAGAGACGTGGCTGTGGTACTCTTCCCACTCCTGGGTCTTGAAGTCAACGTAGGTTTTATACATCAGTGGCCCCATCACCGCCTCACTCAGGGGGTCGGCGGCAAAGGCCTCCACCGCCTCGCTGAGGGTGCGGGGCAGGGTATCAACACCCATGGCCGCCAGCTCGGCTAGGGAGTAGGTATACATATTTTCGGTGTGGGGCGGGCCGGGATCTAGCCCCTCGGCAATGCCCTCCAGCCCGGCGGCCAAAACCATCGCCGCCCCCAGGTAGAGGTTGGTGGAAATGTCGGCGGCGCGGCACTCGACTCGGCCCCCGCCCATGGGAATGCGCACCATGTTGGTGCGGTTATTGTTGCCGTAGCAGATGTAGACGGGTGCCCAGGTAAAGCCCGACATGCTGCCCTGGCGCACCAGTCGCTTGTAGCTGTTCACCGTAGGGCAGGTGACCGCCACGATCGCCTTGGCGTGCCGCAGCACCCCGGCAATAAACTGGTAGCCCAGTTTCGAGAGTCCGCAGGGGTCGCTGGGGTCTTCGAACAGGTTTTTGCCGGTCTCCAGATCCGCCAGCGACATGTTGTAGTGGGCGCCGCTGCCGGTCTGGTTAGCGTAGGGCTTGGGCATAAAGCTGGCGAAGTAGCCCTGCTCCCGCGCCAGTTCCTTCACCATCAGCCGAAAGAAGGTGAGGCGATCGGCCATGGTCAGGGCGTCGCAGTAGGCAAAGTCGGTCTCAAACTGGCCCTGGGCGTCTTCGTGGTCAAAGGAATACACATCCCAACCCAGGCCGTTCATGGCGCTGACAATGGCGTCGAGGATCTTGTAGTTATCCAGCAGGGTGGGCACCGCGTAGGCGGCCTTGGGCAGGGTGTCGCGATCGCTCACTGGCCCAAACCCATCCTCGGTGTCCTTCAGAATAAAGAACTCGGTTTCAATGCCCAGGTTGAACCGATAGCCCATGGCCGCCGCCTGCTCCAGGCCTCGTTTTAGAATGGTGCGGCAGCAGGCCTCAAAGGGCTGTCCCCCCAGGTGCAAATCGCTGGCGAACCAGACCACCTCTGGGTTCCAGGGCAGCACCGTGGCGCTGGCGGGGTCGGGCATGGTGCCCACTTCGTCGTCGTTGATCTCTTGAGGCACGCCGTCGAGGGCCGCGCCGGTAAATAGCTCAGAACCCTGCATCATGCGATCGAAGTGGCTCAGCGGCACCACCTTGCCCTTGGCCATGCCGTGAATATCCACAAAGCTGGCCAGGGCATACTTTACCCCCTGCTGCTCCAGGCTGTGCAAAAGCGCCTGAAGCTCTGGGGAAAGGGGTTCAACATTGGGATACGCCATAGCCTGCAAACCTCAAAACGACACGGTTCTCCCCGGCAGTCGGGAGCGAGTTAGGCTTCGACAAGCAGCCGTCAGAGATTACAGCAGCTTGCCTGCAAACCCCGGTTACCCCTGGCGCAGCAGCGCCGCCGTCTGGGCCGAGGCCACCACCTGGTCGTACCAGGCATTGGCCAGCTTTTCGGTAAACTGAGCCGACTGCACCCAGTGCGACACCAGCTGCTCTCGCAGTTCTTGAAACAGATGGGGGTAGTTGGCCTCAATCCACTCAGTTTTGAAGGCCATCCAGCTCATGACAATCTCGGGCGTAACTTCGGGATGGAACTGCAAACCGTAGGTGTTAGACCCCACGCGAAAGGCCTGGTTTTGGCAGACTGCATTGGTGAGCAGCAGCTCCGCTCCGGCGGGCAGATCAAAGGTGTCGAAGTGCCACTGCATCATCGGCATACCCGCCGGGTAGTCCTGTAGCCAGGGCTCTGCCGCCCCCGCCACCGGAAACAGCGGCGTGAAACCCAGTTCTGGCCGCTCATTTTGGTAGACCCGACTGCCAAAGGCGCGGGCAATCAGCTGTGCCCCCAGGCAGATGCCCAGCACGGGTTTGTCCTGACGGTGAAACTCGCAAATTAGCTCCATCACCCGCCCCAGGTGGGGGAACTTCTCGTCTTCGCAGGCGTTCATGGGGCCGCCCAGCACAATCAAACCGTCGTAGTGCCCCTGGGGCGGAGTCGAGCGCTGGGGCACCAGCCAGGTGTGTAGCCAGGCTCCCTTCACTTCCAGGTATCGGCCCAGGATGCCGACCGGATCTGCCTCAACATGTTGAACAACCAGAATATCCATGGGCCAAAGTATCCGTAAGTGTAAGTCCCAGGCTTTAGCTCCGCGCTTGGGGGCAGTCTCGTTCAGCCGTAACGATACAGCCTGGTGTGGACGCGTCCTAGAAGACCGAGGGGAGACCGAGGCAAACTTGTTATATCAAGTTATCCCAGAATTTTTCTAGATTGGCAAACAATTTGCTCAAACTGTGACGTTTGTCCTACCCATAGCTCAATCCTGCCTGGCTGGCCCGGGTTGAGGCGGACGCATCGCATTCACCACCGGAATTTGACCTTTTGAGACTCGGGGCGATGTGCTTTGGATATCGCCGCAACTACTCTGGCCGAGCAGATTGCCGCGCCGATTCAGGCCCGCCTACTCCCGTATCTGCCCACCTCCCCTCGTATCTACAGCTACAAAAGCCCCTTCGTCAGCCTGTTTTACTAGGCTAAAATTCTCGGAGTCGTTTTATGGTCGGCACGTTAGCCCAAACCCAGAGTCTGGCGGAAAAGGCCAAGGCCCTCGGCATCAAGTTTTTCTTAGTGTCTTATACCGATCTGCTGGGGGGCACCAGGGCCAAGCTGGTGCCTGCGGCTCAGATTGCCCCGGTGGAGAGAGACGGCGCGTTTTTCTGCTCCTTTGCGTCGAATCTGGGGCTGGGGCCAGAGGCGGCGGAAATTGCGGCGGTGCCCGACCCCGACTCGCTGATTCAGCTGCCCTGGGAGCCGACGGTGGGCTGGGTGACCAGCGATGTGTACTACGAAGGGAAGCCTTTCACCGCCGCGCCCCGGATGATGCTTAACCAGACGATCGATCAGGCGGCGGCGCTGGGCTACAGCCTCAAAACCGGGGTCGAGGCGGAGTTCTTTTTGCTGAGAAAGACCGAGACGGGCTACGCGATCGCCGACCCCAAGGACACTGCCGAGCGCCCCTGCTATGACCAGCTCAACCTGATGCGCCAGTTTGACCTGATCTCCACGGTGGTCACCTACATGGAAGACCTGGGCTGGGAGCCCTACCAGTGCGACCACGAAGACGCCAACGGCCAGTTTGAGCTGAACTGGACCTACAGCGATGCGAAGACAACGTGCGATCGCCACGTGTTCTTCAAATACATGGTCAAAACCCTGGCCGAGCAGCGCGGCTTTATCGCCACCTTTATGCCCAAACCCTTTAGCCACATCACCGGCAACGGCGGCCATGTGCACAACAGCCTGTGGCAGGGCGGCAGCAACGCCTTTGCCGAGGGAGCCGACGCGGGCGGCCTGTCGCCCCTCGGCTACAACTTCCTTGGCGGGGTAATGGCCCACGGCAAAGGTCTGGCCGCCCTCTGCGCGCCCACGGTCAACTCCTACCGCCGATTGGGGGCCAGCAGCACCGCCTCCGGCAGCACCTGGAGCCCGCGCTATATCTCCTACGGCGGCAACAATCGCTCCCACCTGATCCGCATTCCCGACACGGGCCGCTTCGAGTGCCGCATGATCGACGGAGCCGTCAACCTCTACCTGGCCACCGCTGGTATTCTCGCAGCGGGCCTCGACGGCATTAAACACCAGACCGACCCCGGCGATCGCATCGACGAAAACCTCTTCGCCCGCGGCGACGAATTCCCCAACCTGCAAACCCTGCCCAAAAACCTCTACGAAGCCGTGGAAGCCCTCAAGCAAGACTCGCTCCTGATGGAGATGATGGGCGAACTCGGCGCGAAAACCTTCCTAGAGATGAAAGCCAAGGAATGGGACGCCTTCAACGCCCAAATCACGGATTGGGAAATGAACCAGTACGTGAATATTTAAGGGGGTTGGTGAAGGCGAATGGCATTCGCCCCCACTAGGTAAATGGTGGGCAGTGCCCACCCTACGGCTGTCCCAGATTGATCGTTACGGCTGTCCCAGATTGATCGCAGAGAAGAACAGGCGCATTCGCAGAACAGAAGTTTAAACCGATGATCGGTAAGTCCTTTCCGTGAGGTGAAGGACGGCGGAACGTCCTTCTCGTAGGGGTCTGGGGGGACCGAAATCCCCCCAGCGGCAGGCCTGGCTTTGTTAATAGACTTTCTCAGCAGCGGTTGGTTATGGCGCAAGACAATGGTGCATCGCTGCGCGGATGCACCCTACGGTTCCTCGTTTTAAGGACGTAAATCTGCTATGGCTTCTACTATTCACACCTACAACTTCCCCACCCGCATTCGCTTTGGGCCAGGGGCACGCCACGAACTCACCGCCGAACTTACCACCCTGGGCATTCAGCGCGTTCTCATCGTCACCGATAAAGATGTTGCCCAACTGCCCTGGTTCCCAGCATTAGAAGAATCTCTCATTGCCTTTGACTCCGCCACCTTTAGCGGCGTTTGGGGCAACCCCGTTGTCTCCCAAGTCAATGCCGGAGTAGAGGCCTGGAAAGCCCACCAAGCCGACGGCATTGTGGCAGTGGGCGGCGGTGCGCCGATGGATGTAGCCAAGGCGATCGCTCTGATGGCCAACCACCCCGGCCACCTCTTCGACTACGAAGACGGCAACAGCACCCGCCCCATCGATCAGCCGATTCCGCCCATCGTGGCCCTGCCCACCACGGCAGGCACCGGCAGCGAAGTGGGCCGCAGTGCGGTGATCTCCGACGATGAGACCCACGCCAAGAAAATCATGTTCGACCCGCAGCTGCTGCCCCAGGTGGTGCTGGCCGACCCCGAGTTATTGCTGGGGCTACCGGCCAAAATTACCGCCGCTACGGGCATGGACGCGCTAACGCACCTGATCGAGGCGTTTTTGGCCAAGGGCTTTAACCCACTCTGCGATGGTATTGCCCTGGAGGGTATTCATCTGGTGGCCAAGAATCTGAAGGCTTGTGTGGACTTTGCTCAGCGCCTTGGCACAGGAGAAAGCTTTGATGAGGTGACGGCGGCGGCTCACTTGGCGGCGCGGGGAGGAATGCTGAATGCCTCGATGATGGGGGCGATCGCCTTCCAAAAAGGCCTGGGCGTCACCCACTCCTGTGCCCACGCGCTATCGACGGTGTACGACACCCACCACGGGTTGGCGAACGGCATTATGCTGCCGGCGGCGATGCGGTTTAACCTGTCGGCGGAGCCGGAGCGGTTTTTGCGGATGGCGCGGGTGGTGCAGCCGGGGGCGACGGATGGGCAGGAGTTTGTGGATTGGATTGTGGCGTTGTCGGAGGCGATTGGCATTCCGGCTTCGCTGGGCGATTTGGGGGTGAAATCCGATGGTCTTGATCCGCTGGTGGCGGTGGCGATTAGGGATGGGTGTCATCCGCTGAATCCTCGTCCGGTGGCTGAGGAGGATTTTTATGCCATTTACCAAGATGCATTTTAGAGATCCCGTAGGGTGCATCCGCGCAGCGATGCACCATTGTCTTGCGCCATAACCAACCGCTGTTGAGAAAGTCTTTGAACAAAGCCAAATCTGCTGCTGGGGGCATTTCGCAGCCCCCAGCCCCCTTCGTCCAGGACGTTCCGTCGTCCTGGACCTCACGGAAAGGAGTGATCGATCATCGGTTTAAACCTCTGTTTTGCGAAGTTATCTGTCCTGCTCTGCAATTGACCTGAGGCGCCCTAGGGTGGGCTCTGCCCACCAGCTGCTCCAGACGAAAACAGATCCATTAATTGGCCTTACCTACCACTTTTAGAACTTCCTATCACCATGGCTGACGTTCTTTCCATCATTAACCCGGCTACCGAAGCGCTGATTCAAGAGATACCGGCCGATGATGGGGCGGCGGTAGCGGAAAAGTATGCCAGGGCACGGCGGGCGCAGCCAGGGTGGGCGGCGTTGCCTTTGGGCGATCGCGTCAAGTCTATTCTGCGGTTTCGGGAATTGCTGGTGGAGCAGGTCGATACGCTGGCGGCGCTGCTGACGTCGGAGACGGGCAAGCCCATCACCCAGGCTCGCAACGAGATTTTGGCGGTGCCAGTGCGGATTGATTTTTTCGTCGAGAATGCGGCTAAAGTTCTCGCCCCGGAGCGCGTTTACTCGGAGCCAGCGGCGGCGCTGCCGGGCATGGGGATGCTGGAGGAGGTGATTGGCTACGATCCGCTGGGGGTGGTGGCGAATATTTCGGCCTGGAACTATCCCTATTTTGTCGGGGGGAATGTGTTTATTCCGGCGCTGCTGATGGGCAATGCAGTGCTGTACAAGCCATCGGAGCTGGCGGCGTTGACTGGGGATGCGATCGCCTCTCTCCTCCACGAGTCCGGCATTCCCCAAGACATCTTCATTCCGGTGGTCGGCGCTGGCCTGACCGGAGCAGCTCTGCTAGAGCAGCCCATCGACGGCATCTTTTTCACGGGTTCCTACGCTACGGGTCAAAAGATTGCGGTGGCGGCAGCGCCAAAACTCATTCGCACCCAGCTGGAGCTGGGCGGCAAAGATCCGGCCTATGTGGGCGCTGCCGCAAATGTGGCGGTGGCGGCGGCGGGTTTGGCGGATGGAGCCTTCTACAACAACGGTCAGAGCTGCTGTGCGGTGGAGCGCATCTATGTCCATACCGATGTCTATGAGGAGTTCCTAGACGTCTTTATGGAAACCGTGGAAGGCTTCAATCTAGGCGATCCGACCGATCCAGCCACTTACCTCGGCCCGGTGAGTCGCAAACCTCAGCTAGATATTTTGGCTGACCAAGTGGCGGATGCGATCGCCAAGGGAGCCACCCTGCACTGTGGCGGGCAGCGGGTGGATCGCCGCGGCTGGTACTTTGCCCCCACGGTGCTCACCGAGGTCAACCACACGATGACGGTGATGCAGGAGGAGAGCTTTGGCCCGGTGATCGGCATTCAGCGAGTGGCCAGCGACGGCGAAGCGATCGCGCTGATGCAAGATACGCCCTACGGGCTAACGGCGGCGGTATATGGGACCGATCGGGAGCGGGCTGTAGGAATCCTCAGCCAGCTCAAGACTGGGAGTGCGTACTGGAACTGCTGCGATCGCGTCAGCCCCCGCCTGCCCTGGAGCGGTCGCGGCCACTCAGGCCTGGGCACAACCCTATCGCTGGCAGGACTCTATACGTTTTTGCAGCCAAGGGCCTGGCATTTGCGAGCAGGATGATTTCAGATTTTGGATTTTCGAGGCGGGTTGCAAAGGGCTAAGTCTGATTAAGGTCTGACGATCAATCCAAAATCGCAAATCCAAAATCCCAAATTGCCAGGGTTCGGCCCTCGCCCCTACCATCGGGCGGCAATCCACCAAGGGGTAAACCAGGGGTTCCGTGGCACCATAAAGCCATCGCATTCAACGGCCCCCCATGAACTCCTCCGTTCAAGCCTTCTACGACTGGTATAAGCGCACCCTTGAGCACCCCAAGTACCGCTGGCTGCTGGCTGGTGCCACCCTGCTGTACCTGCTCAGCCCCATCGACATTTCCCCCGACTTCATCCCCATCCTCGGCTGGATCGATGACGCGGCGGTAGCCTCGATCTTTATTGCCGCCATGTCGCAGATCGTGCTGTCGGGGCTGACCAACAAAAAGCAGTCTGGGCTGCGGTCCGATGCTCCTGATGCCACCAAAACCACTGTAGATGTAGATTTTAACTAGATGAGATTTTTTAGGGGTGGGTTACAGCTCTTAAAGTTATCGCCCATCGCCAAGACTGGGATGGCCTAGCCCACCCTACGGTTGATCCCCTTTCTGTTTGGGCGATCGCCCCGCCAAAATTCAAAAATCCAAAATCGCCAATCCAAAATTGCTATGCCTGTTAAAAAAGATCCTCAGCCGCCGCGATCGCGCCAGATCGCCAACATCGTCCTCTGGGCCGCAACCGGCCTCTTGCTACTCAACATTGTGTTCTCCGGCGTCTTTGGCAACCAGACCTCCCGCGAACCCTACAGCATGTTCATCCACCGCATCCAAGAGCAAGAGGTAATGCGGGCCTCGGTAGGGCAAAACGAAATTCGCTACCAGATCAAAGATCCCACCACGGGCGAACCGGGCGATGTCTACAGCACGACGCCGATCTTTGACCTACAGCTGCCCCAGCTGCTCGAAGACAACGGGGTTGAGTTTGCCGCCGTGCCGCCGCCCAAGGGCCAGTGGTTTGGCAGCCTGCTGAGCTGGGTGATTCCGCCGCTGATCTTTATCGGGGTCTGGCGATTCTTTATAGCTCGCGGTAGCGGTGGCCCCCAGGGCGCACTCTCCATCGGCAAAAGCAAGGCCAAGGTCTATGTGGAGGGGGACACGGGCAAAGTCACCTTTGACGATGTGGCCGGGGTCGAAGAGGCCAAAACCGAACTGGTAGAGGTGGTCGATTTCCTCAAAACCCCCAAGCGCTTCACCGATCTGGGGGCCAAAATTCCCAAGGGCGTGCTGCTGGTTGGCCCACCGGGAACAGGCAAGACCCTTATGGCCAAGGCCGTCGCGGGCGAGGCGGGGGTGCCCTTCTTCAGCATCTCGGGTTCAGAATTCGTGGAAATGTTTGTTGGGGTCGGCTCTTCCCGCGTGCGCGACCTGTTTGATCAGGCCAAGAAACAGTCGCCCTGCATCATTTTCATTGACGAACTGGATGCGATCGGCAAGTCGCGCTCTAGCAACGGTTTCTACGGTGGCAACGACGAGCGCGAGCAAACCCTCAACCAGCTGCTGACCGAAATGGATGGTTTCGACGCCAGCGATACCACGGTAATCGTGCTGGCCGCCACCAACCGCCCCGAAACCCTCGACCCCGCCCTGCTGCGCCCCGGTCGCTTCGATCGCCAGGTGCTGGTCGATCGCCCCGATGTCAAAGGCCGTGAAGCCATTCTCAAAATCCACGCCAAGGATGTGAAGCTGGCCGACACCGTCGATCTGCGCCAGACCGCTACCCGCACCCCAGGCTTTGCCGGAGCCGATCTGGCCAACCTGGTCAACGAGGCCGCCCTGCTGGCCGCCCGCCGCAATAGCACCGTGGTTGAGCAAGAAGACTTTGGCGAGGCAATCGAGCGCGTGGTCGCCGGCCTGGAGAAAAAGAGTCGCGTGCTCAACGACAAGGAAAAGAAAATCGTTGCCTACCACGAAGTCGGCCACGCTCTGGTCGGGGCCATGATGCCCGGCACCGACGAGGTCGAAAAAATCTCCATCGTGCCGCGCGGCATGGCCGCCCTGGGCTACACCCTGCAACTGCCCACTGAAGATCGGTTCCTCAGGGATGAGACCGAGCTAAAGGGCCAAATTGCTACCCTGCTGGGGGGGCGATCGGCGGAAGAAATCATCTTCGGCAGCATCACTACCGGGGCGTCTAACGACTTGCAGCGGGCCACCGACCTGGCAGAGCAGATGGTCACCACCTACGGCATGAGCCAGGTTTTAGGACCATTGGCCTACGATCGCGCCCAGCGCAACGCCTTCCTTGAGAACGGCATGCCCAACGCCCGCCGCCCAATCAGCGAAGAGACCGCCAAGGCGATCGACGAAGAGGTCAAAGCCCTGGTCGAAGAGGGCCACCAGCGCGCCCTGGGCATTCTTAAGCAGAACCGCGAGCTGCTCGAAACCCTGGCCCAGCAGCTGCTAGAGACTGAGGTGATCGAAGGCGCACCCCTGCGCGAACAGCTCAAGCAGGTGCAGGAACCCCAATCGGTGGCCTAAGGGGGTAACTGAGTGGTCGACAGTTGACGAAGATTGCCTCAGCAGATTGTGAAGCTGGGACAATCTTCAATCATTTGCAGCTAAAAAAATGGTTTTCGCAAGGGTTTACTGAGAAAGGTGAACCGGCGTAACCCTCTGAAGGCACGCCAACCAGTCTTGCCAGGCGGCAGGGTCAGCGGTTTGATTGTCGGCAGCAAATATTAAGTCAGATAACAGACCCGCAATATCATCGGACTCGGTACGTTCATAAACCTGCTCTAGAAAGAGCACCATGGCGTCAAACGCTTGCCGCTCGGTTAAGTTTCCCATGGGGTTACATTGTGAGTAGTTTTACTATGATAAGCCCGCAAACCCGGTATCAAGTCTCCAAGGTCTTGCCGTTAGGTTAATGCCAGCATTGCGAATTTTGCCGTTTCTGACTTGAACCCAGACCTGACTTCCCGTATCCAAGGTTTGGCTGTACCACTGAGTCTTGTACTTGTCTTGCCCTTGGTAAAAAAGCGGGTTAAGAGCTGTTTCAATTATGAGCTGACGCGTAGCAGGAGTATCTTCAGAAAAGTGACCTGGAGCCTGGCGAAAAATGTGTCTGGCATTTTGGGTGATGCCTTCCTCAAGTTTGGCACGCTGTTCGTCAGAGAGCATGGAGAATCGCCAGAGTAAGTCGTGAAGTAAGCCTTTAAAGCTATGGTTCCCGCCTTAGGTAGAGGCGCAGCTGCGAGATATGCTACGAACTGGCCCACGCCAGATCTTCGCCACTACCAAGCCTCTGCTACAGTATTAGTCGCCTCAATCCTTAACCTCCTTGAAGACCTGTGGTTGCCGTTAACGACATCTACCTGCTGCGCAATATCTGGTACCACGCCATGCCGAGCCACGAGCTGAAGGCGGGCAAAATGGTAGCCAAAACCCTGCTCAACGAGCCGATCTTGTTTGGCCGCACCCGCCAGGGCAAAGCCTTTGCCATTCGCGACATTTGCCCTCACCGGGCGGTGCCCCTCAGCTGCGGTCGCTTCGACGGCACCGAGGTGGAGTGCTGCTACCACGGCTGGCGATTCAACGAAAACGGCCATTGCACCGAGATTCCTTCGCTGATGCCCGACCAGCAGATGGATCTGAGCCGCTTCGACGTCAACAGCTACGAGGTTAAAGAGGTGCAGGGCAATGTGTGGGTTTATATGAGCGACCCTGCCAACCCCAAGCCCCCCCGCTTCGATATTCCTCGCGTTCCCGGCTTTGGCAATGACGTGCGCCCCAGCGTCACCTACACCATGCGCTTTCCCTGCTACATCGACCACGCCGTAGTGGGGCTGATGGACCCGGCGCACTCGCCCTTTGTCCACCGCTCCTGGTGGTGGCGCGGGGGCAAGCTCAACGACGAAATCAAATGGTTTGACCCTTCCACCTACGGGTTTACCATGCGCAAGCACCACATGGGCGAGAGCATGGGCTACGGCTACTGGCTGATCGGCGGCGTGCCCGACAACGAAATTATCTTTTACCTACCCGGCGTGCGCACCGAAGAAACCACGACCGCCAGGCACCGGGTGGTGAACTTAACTACGGTGACACCGCTCACCGACGACCAGACCGACGTCACCTTCGAGCTCTACTGGGATCTGCCCTGGGGCGCTCTGCTCAAACCCATTCTGCCCCTGATGATTCGCTCCTTTTTGGGCCAGGACCGCGATGTGGTGATCAAGCAGCAGGAAGGTCTCAAGCACGAGACCGTGCTGCGGCTGATCAAAGACTCCGACACCCTGGCCCGGTGGTACTACCAGCTCAAAAAAGAGTACCAGCGCTCCCAGGCTGAAGACCGCGAGTTTGTCACCCCCGTTAAGACCCAGCTGCTCAAGTGGCGAGCCTAGCAAGGCCCTAAAGTAAACCCTGCCGGACTCTGGTGCCGCTCACTCCATGGCCGTTCTGCTGATTAAGGGTGCTAAGGCAGCTTAGCGACTACATCCTCACGCCAGGCATGGGGAAATCCCGGCGCTAAAACCGTTGCCTGGTAGGGAATTACCCCGGTATGGTCACTGCCAAGGCACTGGGCGGCAGCGTAGGAGAGGTCAAGGGAGCGATCGCCGATATACGGACCGCGATCGTTAATGCGCACCACTACGGTGGCGCCGTTGAGCTGGTTACGCACCTTGAGGTAGGTGCCAAAGGGCAGCGTCTTGTGGGCTGCCGTGAGGTCGTTCTGGTTAAACGTTTCGCCCGTAGCCGTCTGCCGCCCGTGAAAGTATGGCCCATACCAAGACGCAACACCGCTAAAGGTCTGGCGGGTTTCGCCCAGCCCGTGGGCCACCATCTGCACCTGGCTAGGGTCAAGCGGCGCCACCCCAAAGGCCAAGCGCAGGTTGTTGACCCATTGAGTCGCCTTCAGGGCAGGCTGCTCATTCTTGGAGGCATCGGCGCCCTGGGCCAGATCGGGCAACACAAACACGGTTTTGCCGCTCACCTGAGCGGCCGCCTGGTGCTGGCTCAGGCTGGGGGTGAGTCGCTCCGGGTGAGCCTCTAAAACAGGTACGGCCTGGCGAATTTGATCGGCAATCCGATCTGCCGCCTGACGAGATGACACCTGACCAATCGGCACACCTTTGACCCGAATGGTAAACCCCGTCGCTGAGTCATCGGGCTGAACAGCCGTGGAGCCGCTGCAAAACCTAGCGGGTGGGGTGAGTTGCGCAGCGCCGCCGCTGGCATGATCGCCGTGGGCAATCACGGCAACGGCAGCGGTCGCACTCCAGCGATGCCAATCCACCAGGGCAGTCGGGGGCCAAGCCAGCTGAGGTTGCAGCCCGAGGGGCTGGCTCACCGCCCCCTGTAGAGATAGAGAGGAATGGGGTAACACGCCAAGATCTACCGTCGACTTATGCTTTAGATGATCCGCTGCGTAGACGTTAGCCATTCGCAGGGCCATGAAGTCGGGCTGATTGAGGTAATACGGTAGAAAGGCAACCCAGAAAAGACCAAATAACGTCATTTATGCGTGTGCTGAGATCAACGCCCACAGCTCGCACGCAGCCTAGCCAGCGGCAGGCCTAGCGACAAGCTCAAACCATGGGCAAAAGAAAGCAGCAACCCCGACAGCGGTGCTTGCTGGACTGTCAGGGCAAAAAAAGCTGACTTTCAAGACTATTCGCTAATTCACGAATAGCTTTTCAGCCTAACACCTATTTTTTGTATATGCAACGACATTTCTGGGGAGGCTTTTAGGGTAGGCCCGCCTCCAGGCAAAGCTCACAGCCATCTAGAAAAGTTGCTTAGTCAAGGCCTCTGCCTACCAACAACCGCCCCAGAGGCGTCCTAAGGCGGCCTGACAAAGTAGCAGCCCCACCGAGTGACACCAATAAGGGTCGGATGGGGCTGGAGACGCAGTTAGGAGGTATCTTGCGTCTAGCATATCCGGGGAATAGAGCGCTAGAGCTCTCCCTTAACAAGTTTTTAATGCCTTTCGGCTTGTCATCTGCCCCAAGGGCAACCAAGACACCCCTGGGGGATGAAAAAGCCTGCCTGGCGATCGCCCGGAGATTAAGGAAAGCTTACGGCCCTTTATCCGACCATAAAGCTTCAGTGAAAGCCTGGCCGCCAAGGTATCGAATAAAACCTTTAACGTGAAGAATCACACTATACCCCCAAGCGTTACCGAGGCCGCATAAGCGCACCTTAGTCCAACAGGGGGCAGGAGTTCTGTCACTACTGTAGGTTGGGTTCCAGCGATGAAAGCTACGCTCATACGAGTATTTATCTGGCCCAGTGGCACAGTCATGATAGTGGCAATCAGTGTGTTAACTTTGCTACTACTGCACTGGCCCCATTTAGGGAACGACTGCCAGGCCAACGGTTCCCGCGATGAGTTTCCGGGGCAGCGGAGAGGGGGCGGCACCCACTGGGTGAACGAGCCACACAATGACACTATGGCTTAAAGCCTGTGGCTTTGGCAGGCCTAGCGGTCTGTGGAGGAAGCTAGAGACAATCTGATCGCTGGCGATTTCCGGATAGCGTTGATTATGCCCTGTATAGCTGTGTATTCAGGGATTTAAGTCAATGCCTGCCATTGTCACCTCTACCGTCGCCGGTTTCATCCATGGTGCATTTCCGGATTTGGCCCTTTGGGCAGAAGTTTAATCAGTGGGTTTCCTTTTTTTCAAAACCGATTAACTTTGGCAGTCGAGCGGTGCTGGTTTCTAGCCTGCTGGCTCTGGCAATGGTGTCTGCGGGTAAGCGGCTACAGCTGTTTGAAACCCTCGAAATGTCGAGCTTTGACCTGCTCACCCGGCTCCAGACCCAGGGATCTCCAGACTCGAGGCTGCTGCTGGTAGAAGTTACCGAGGCCGATCTGGAGGCCTACGGCTGGCCCCTCTCTGACCAGGTTGTGGCCAATATCATCGCAGAGGTACAGCGCTACAAACCTGCGGTGGTGGGCTTAGACCTCTATCGCAACACCCCCCAGGATATGCCTGGGCAGGCGGCTTTAGCCCAGGCCTTCACGGCTCCCAACGTGATTGGCATTTTCAACGTGGGTGAGCAGGGCGATGGCATTGAGGTCCCGGCCCCCGCCACCTGGCCTCCGGACCAGACAGGGTTCAACGATTTGGCGATTGACCCGGATGGCGTCCTGCGCCGCAGCCTGCTTTACGTCTCAGACCCAGAAAATCCGTTTTATTCGTTTCCCCTCCGGGTGGTGCTGGCTTACCACTCTGACCTAGCGTTTCAGGTCGATCGCCAGGACGATTTGCTGCGCATCGGCAAGGCTGAATTTCCGGCTCTGATGGCGGCCGATGGCGGTTACGTCAACATCGACAACCGGGGCTATCAAGTGCTGATGAAGTATCGCACCCCCTACCAGCCAGCTCCGAGTTTGACCATTACCCAGGTGCTGGCTGGGGCCGTTCCCCCGGACTGGGTGCGGGGCAAAATTGTGCTAATTGGCTCTACGGCCTCTAGCCTCAAGGACGAGTTTTTTACCCCATTTAGCCAGGATCAGTCGTCGCAGTTTGTTATGTCTGGGGTTGAAGTGCATGCCCAGAGCATTAGCCAGATGCTCGACGCGATCGCAGGGCAGCCCGCCCTCTACCGATTTTTGCCCCAGTGGGGCGAGTTTCTCTGGCTGCTGGGCTGGACGCTGCTGGCCGGGGTCGTGGGTTGGACCGTGCGCCGTCCAACGATACTGCTAATGCTGAGCGGAGCCACCGTGGTGGGCATTTGGGGCCTCAGCAGCTTAGCCCTGGCCCAATTGGTCTGGGTGCCCACCGTAGAGCCGGTAGCCGCCTTTCTGCTGGCGATGGGGCTGGTATTGACCCAAAAGGCGCTGTACCGCAGCAGCTACGACCAGCTCACCCTGCTGCCGGGGCGCGACATATTTTTGCTGCAAGTGCAGCGGGCATTGCAGCACTATCCCGGCACCGCGATCACGGTGGTGTTTTTAGATATCGATCGCTTCAAGCTAATTAATCAGTCCTTTGGGCATTTGATGGGCGATCGCGTGCTGCAGACCATCGGCCAGCGGCTGCGGCAGTTTCTGCCCCCTTCGGCTCAGCTAGCGCGGGTGGGCGGCGACGAGTTTGCCTTTTTGCTGCCGGTGCACGACCAGCCCAGCGTCGACCAGTGGCTCAGCCGACTGCAAACCGAGCTATCGATTCCCTTTTCCATTGCCCGGCGGCGGCTCTCGGTGACCAGCTCCATGGGGGTGGCAATGGCCCATAGAGATCACCCACCCACCGCCCAGGACCTGCTGCGCGATGCCCACACTGCCATGTACCGGGCTAAGGCGCTACACGAGTACCGCCACGAGGTATTTGCCAGCACCATGCACGAAGAGGCGGTGCGCCGTCTGGAGCTGGAGAGCCACCTGCTCAACGCCTTCGAGAACAATGAGTTTTTGCTCCACTTTCAGCCCATCGTCTGCCTTCAGAGCGGACGCATCGCCGGGTTTGAGGCCCTGGTGCGCTGGTACCGACCGGAGGAGGGCTTTGTGTCCCCAGGGCAGTTTATCCAGGTCACCGAAGAAACTGGGCTAATTGTGCACCTGGGCCAGTGGATTTTTCGGGCCGCCTGCACCCAGCTCAAAGCCTGGCAGCAGCAGTTTCCTGACCAGCCGCTGACCATGAGCATTAACCTGTCGCGGCGACAGTTTCACCAGGCCGATTTAGTCGACCAGTTTGGCGACACCCTGCGGGAGCTGGCCTTGGTCGGCAGTCGGGTACAGCTCGAAATTACCGAAAGCATGATCATGCGCGATGTGGATGGCGCCGTAGACCTGATGCATCGGCTCAAGCAGCTGGGGCTAAAGCTGGCCATTGACGACTTTGGCACCGGCTACTCCTCGCTGAGCTACCTGCA
The DNA here is from genome assembly GCF_000309385.1 of Nodosilinea nodulosa PCC 7104. Lineage (GTDB taxonomy): Bacteria > Cyanobacteriota > Cyanobacteriia > Phormidesmidales > Phormidesmidaceae > Nodosilinea > Nodosilinea nodulosa. The sequence goes on along the minus strand of NZ_JH976537.1, from coordinate 3,737,944 downwards.
CCGCTTTCCCACCGATACCCTCAAAATTGATCAATCCTTTGTGGGCCGGATGGATGAGAGCGACGACGATCGCGAAATCGTGCAGACCATCGTTACCCTGGGCCACAACCTCGGCATGGATCTAGTCGCCGAGGGCATTGAAACCCAAAACCAGCTCAATCGGCTGCGGGCGATGGGCTGCAGGCGGGGGCAGGGATACCTATTTTCTCAGCCGCTGGGGCGAGAGGCGGCCACAGCGCTGTTGGCCAATCCCTCGCCCTGGCCTGGAAGGAGCATGCCGGGCGAGGCTCAAAAAGCTTGAAAATCGGCGATGTTTGGTCATCGTTACATAACACTATGTTTTGTGCAGAAGTAATAGGATAGGAGAATAGCCTTTTGTGCTTCAGGGCACAGTTAGAAGAGACTTAGTTTTAGAGGTTGGCGACCAAAGCTACGCTCGTGCCAAGAGCTAACACATTCCACTAGCCGACAAGTCTGGGTTGTCGAGATTTAGACCCAGCTGGTTTATCTACAGGCGCAGCGTTACCGCCGCGCTCTGGGGTAGTTTGGCTGTGGTGCGATCGGGCGAGCCGCCGACCTCAGCTGACCAACAGGAGGTCAAATCATGCCCATAGCCAGTATTAACCCCGCCACCGGAGCGGTGCTGAAGGAGTTTGAAGCCCTCAGCGAGGCCGAAATTGAGCAAAAGCTCGCCCTGGCCGCTCAAACCTTCGCCGCCTATCGGCAGACAACCTTTGACCAGCGGGCCACCTGGCTGCGCCAGGCCGCCCAGGTGCTGGACGACAACAAAGCCGCCTACGCCAAAATGATGACCCTGGAGATGGGCAAACCCCTGGCGGGGGCCGTGGCTGAAGTGGAAAAAAGCGCCCTGGTGTGCCGCTACTACGCCGACCATGGAGCCGAGTTTTTGGCCGACGAACCCGCCAGTACAGACGCCAGCCGCAGCTTTGTGCGCTACCAGCCCCTGGGGCCAGTGCTGGCGGTAATGCCGTGGAACTTTCCGTTTTGGCAGGTGTTTCGCTTTGCTGCTCCGGCGCTGATGGCGGGCAATGTGGGGCTGCTCAAGCACGCCTCCAACGTGCCCCAGTGCGCCCTGGCGATCGAGGAAATTTTTCAGAAGGCGGGGCTGCCGAAGGGGGCGTTTCAAACCCTGCTGATTGGCGGCGATCGCATTGCCCAGCTGGTTACCGACGACCGCATCAAAGCCGCCACCCTGACCGGCAGCGAGCCCGCCGGAGCCAGCCTGGCCGCCGCCTGCGGTCAGCAGATCAAAAAAACGGTGCTGGAGCTGGGCGGCAGCGATCCGTTTATCGTCATGCCCAGCGCCGATCTGGAGGGGGCGATCGCCACCGCCGCCACCGCCCGCATGCTCAACAACGGCCAGTCGTGCATTGCCGCCAAGCGATTTATCGTCCACGAATCCATTGCCGAGCGGTTTGAGCAGGGCCTGACCGAAAAATTTGCCGCCCTCGTCGTCGGCAACCCCCTCGACGAGGGCGTTACCGTGGGGCCGATGTCCACCCCCGACATTGCCGCCGAGCTAGAGCAGCAGGTCAGCGCCTGCCTGGCAGCGGGGGGAACCGCCTTAATTGGTGGCAACACCGCCGCCCTCAAGGCCCAGCTGCCTGCTGAGCTGCAAGATGGCAACTGGTTTCCGCCCACTATTCTCGCCGCCCTGCCCCCCGGCACCCCCGCCGACCAGGAGGAGTTCTTCGGCCCGGTGGCGCTGGTGTTCCGAGTCGCCAATCTCGACGAGGCGATTCAGCGGGCCAATGACATTCCCTTTGGGCTGGGGGCCAGCGGCTGGAGCCAGGATGCTGCCGAGCAGGAACGGATGATGGCCGAGCTAGAGGCCGGGGCAGTCTTTATTAACGGTTTAGTGAAGTCTGACCCACGCCTACCCTTTGGCGGAATCAAGCGCTCAGGATACGGAAGAGAGCTAGGTCGCCAGGGCATTCACGAGTTTGTCAACGTCAAAAGTGTGTGGGTTAAATAGCCCGCTAGATCACCTGATTTCTACCTGATAAACCGTTTGATCGCCTGCCATTCACCTCTGTTTCTCGACTATCTACACCCCCAAATCACGCTATGAATACCGCCGAATTGCTTGTCCAGTGCCTTGAGAATGAAGGCGTCGAATATATCTTTGGTCTGCCGGGAGAAGAAAACCTCCAGCTCCTCCAGGCCCTCAAGCGCTCCTCCATTCAGTTCATCACCACCCGCCACGAGCAGGGGGCGGCCTTTATGGCCGATGTCTACGGGCGGCTGACCGGCAAGGCTGGGGTGTGCCTATCAACCCTGGGGCCAGGGGCGACAAATTTAATGACCGGCGTAGCCGACGCCACCCTCGATCGCGCTCCGCTAGTCGCCATTACTGGCCAGGTGGGCACCGATCGCATGCACATTGAGTCGCACCAGTACCTCGACCTGGTGGCGATGTTTGCCCCCGTTACCAAGTGGAACGCCCAGATTGTGCGGCCCAGCAACACCCCCGAAATTGTCCGCAAGGCCTTCAAGCTGGCCCAGTCTGAAAAGCCCGGCGCCGTCCACATCGACCTGCCCGAAAACATTGCCGAAATGGAGGTGACGGGCCTGGCCCTGCGCAAAGACAGCAAAGAAAAGACCTACGCCTCTCTCCAGAGCATTCAGCAGGCGGCGATCGCCATTTCCCAGGCCAGCAACCCGATGATTTTGGTCGGCAACGGGGCCATTCGCGCCAGCGCCAGCGAGGCCCTGACCGAGTTTGCCACTCAGCTCAACATTCCGGTCGCCAATACCTTCATGGGCAAGGGCGTGATTCCCTATACCCACCCCCTGGCGCTGTGGTCGCTGGGCCTACAGCAGCGCGACTACATCACCTGCGCCATGGAGCAGACCGATCTGATCATTGCGGTGGGCTACGACCTGATTGAATATTCGCCCAAGAAGTGGAACCCCGACGGCAAGCTGCCCATTCTGCACATCAACCTCACCCAGGCCGAAATCGACAGCAGCTACATTCCCAAGGTGGAAGTAATTGGCGACATTTCTGACTCCCTGGAGGAAATTCTCAAGCGGGTGAAGCGCCAGGGCCACCCCGAACCCATTAGCCTCAAGGTGCGGGACGAAATTCGCGCCGACTACGAGCAGTACGCCGACGACTACGGCTTTCCAATCAAGCCCCAAAAGCTGATCTACGACCTGCGCCAGGTGCTGGCCCCCGAAGACATTGTGATTTCTGACGTGGGGGCCCACAAGATGTGGATGGCCCGCAACTACCACTGTCTGCGCCCTAACACCTGCCTGATTTCCAACGGCTTTGCGGCCATGGGCATTGCCCTGCCGGGGGCGCTGGCGGCTAAGCTGGTGCACCCCAACCGCAAGGTGGTGGCGGTCACGGGCGACGGCGGCTTTATGATGAACTGCCAGGAGCTAGAAACGGCCCTGCGGGTGGGCACGCCCTTTGTCACCATCATCTTCAATGACGGCGGCTACGGGCTGATCGAGTGGAAGCAGATGAACTACTACGGCGAGTCAACCTATATTCACTTCACCAACCCCGACTTTGTCAAACTGGCCGAGGCCATGGGCCTGAAGGGCTACCGCATTGAGGCAACCGAAGACTTTATCCCCACCCTGAAAACGGCTCTGGAGGACAATGTGCCCGCCGTGATCGACTGCCCCGTGGACTACCGCGAAAACCTGCTGTTTAGCCAGAAGGCGGGCGATCTGAGCTGTCTGATCTAGGTCGTTTTGCGGTTGAAGGCAGCCTTGCCTGGCCCAGCGCTCATCGGGCTGGGCCTAAACCCATTCCAAAATTGCCCGGTTGATGGGGCAGCAACCCTGAAAACCTAAGTGTCTACGCTGAGGCGCGAGGTTTTTATGGTGCTCAATTTAGCGAAATCGCCGTTGGCCTGGAGTATTGGCGGCGTGGGGGCGATCGCGATCGCCCTGATTGGCCTCTCCTACTTGCGCCAGGGCAGCGCCTCTGTGCCTGAATCTGAGCCAGCCCCTAGCCACAGTTTGGCGTCGCCGTGGCAGCAGGGCACCGACCTGGGCTGGCAGGCGGCGGTGGCGGCCCAAACGGCCCAAACCAAAGTCGACTGGCAGCGGGTAGCCGACCTGTGGGGGCAGGCGATCGCCGCCCTAGAGCGCATCCCCACCGATGCCCCCAACTACGCCGAGGCCCAGGCCAAAGCCCAGGACTATCGCGGCAATCGGGCGATCGCCAGCGATCGCCAGGCCAAGGCCAATTCTACCCCTAAGCCCCCTACCGCCAGCGATCTGCAAACAGCGCTGGCCGCCAGCGAATCGGCTTTTACCTTTACCCCCGGACCCGCCAACCGCACCGTAGGGCACTCCGCCGATGGCCTAGCCACCGTGGAGCTGACGGGCGATCGGGCCACCCTGGTGTTACCCCGCCGCGCAAATAGTACTTCTCTGACTATGGCCCAGGTGGTCTACGCCAGCCAGTTTTTGGCCCTGACCGCCCCAGAGGCAGCGGCTCAGCCGTGGCTGCTGGAGGGTTTGCGGGCCGCCCAGAGCGATCGCCCCCGCCCCCTGCCCGCCAGTGCTCCCATCACCCTCAGCACCGATCCTGAGGCCCTTTCCATCAGCGTTGTCACAGAGCCTTAGAGCGCTCGGCGTTGCCCAGACTGTTTTGGCCCGACCAGGTAAACCGTTCCCCCGAGCGAATAAAATTAAAGCGTAGGGAACGTAGCCGTTCCAGGTTTCTCCATCTCCAGTCAGGTAATTTATGAGAGCGTATCGGGCCGCCGCCGTACAGATGACCAGTGTGCCAGATTTGGCCAAAAACTTGGCCCAGGCCGAAGAGCTAATTGACCTAGCCACGCGCCAGGGAGCAGAACTGGTCAGCCTGCCCGAAAATTTCTCGTTTTTGGGCGACGAAGCGGCCAAAATTGCCCAGGCCGACATCATTAGCCAGGCCAGCGAGGCCTTTCTCAAAACCATGGCCCAGCGCTACCAGGTCACCCTGATTGGCGGCGGCTATCCGGTTCCGGCCAAGGAAGGCAAAGTCTTTAACACCGCGCTGCTGGTCTCCCCCGAAGGCCAGGAGCTATTGCGCTACGAAAAAGTTCACCTGTTCGATGTCAATCTGCCCGACGGCAACACCTACCGCGAGTCAAACACGGTTATTTCTGGCCACCTATTGCCCGATGTGTTTCCCTCCAAGCCCTTTGGCATTTTGGGGCTATCGGTGTGCTACGACGTGCGCTTTCCAGAGCTGTACCGCCACCTGTCGCAGCAGGGGGCCGAGGTTTTAGTCGTGCCCGCCGCCTTTACCGAGTTCACCGGCAAAGACCACTGGCAGGTGCTGCTGCAGGCCCGCGCCATCGAAAATACCTGCTACGTGATTGCCCCGGCCCAAACCGGCTTCCACAACTCTCGCCGTCAGTCCCACGGGCACGCCATGATTATTGATCCCTGGGGCATGGTACTGGCCGATGCTGGGGTTGAAAAAGGCGTCGCGATCGCCGAAATCAATCCCGACCGCATCGCCCAGGTGCGCCGCCAGATGCCGTCTTTAGCCCACCGGGTCTTTCCCTAGGGCAACTGACAGAGACTAAAAGGATAGCTGGAACGATCCTCCTGAACTCTTTACGGGGAGAAATCTCATGTACATTGTATGGGACGAGTTGTAGCGGTCTGCATGGCATATTGGATGAGTGCCCTCATCGGCAGCGACCTGATTAATCTTTCAATCCCTTTGTCTCCCTTCACATCTGGCCTTATACCGTGGCTTGCGCAAGTGTCGGAAGCAGACGCAGATGCGGAGCTAGAGCCCCTGGTGCTGGCCAGCGTGCTGCTGAGCCTGATTGTGATATACCTAGCCGCTAAGATTGGCGGTGAGCTCTGTACCCGCATCAACCTGCCCGCCGTACTAGGAGAGCTGGTGGGAGGCGTGATTGTCGGCGTCTCGGCCATGCACCTGATTGTGTTTCCCGAGGGTGGCAGCGAAGTGCAGTCGCTCCTGATGAATCTGGTAGGCATGACGGCTGGCCAGTCGCCGGAGGGCTTGCTGAAGGTCTTTCAGGGGGAGAGCGAGGTCATTTCCATCCTGGCTGAGCTGGGGGTGATTATCCTGCTGTTTGAAATCGGCCTAGAATCTGACCTCAAAGAGCTGATTCGCGTGGGTCCCCAGGCCGCCATGGTAGCCGTTGTGGGGGTCGTAGTTCCCTTTGCCGCTGGCACTGCGGGGCTGATTGCGATCTTCGGCATCGACACTATCCCGGCCGTGTTTGCTGGAGCCGCGTTAACCGCTACCAGTATTGGCATTACCGCCAAGGTGCTGGCAGAAATGCAGCAGCTTAGCTCTAAGGAAGGCCAAATTATCATTGGCGCTGCCGTGCTCGACGACGTGCTCGGCATCATTGTGCTGGCCGTGGTTGCCAGCCTAGCTAAAACTGGCGAAATCGAAATCCTCAATGTGGTGTACCTGATCGCTGGGGCAGCGGCATTTTTGGTGGGTTCAATTCTGGTTGGCCGCCTGCTTAGCCCCTACTTTGTCATGGTGGTCGATCAGATGAATACCCGTGGGCAGGTACTCATCAGCTCGCTGATTTTTGCCTTTGTGCTGGCCTACATCGCCGCAGCCATTCAGCTTGAGGCCATTTTGGGTGCCTTTGCGGCGGGCCTCATTTTAGCCGAAACCACAAAGCATAAGGAGCTGGAAGAGCAAATCAGCCCCATTGCTGACATGCTAGTGCCGATCTTTTTTATTACCGTAGGAGCGCGCACTGATTTAAGCGTGCTCAATCCCCTGGAACCGGCCAACCGGGCTGGGCTAATCATTGCCTCATTCTTGGTGGTGGTGGCCATTTTGGGCAAGGTAGTAGCGGGTTTTGCCATCTTTGGTCAACCTGGCATAAACCGCCTGGCGGTCGGGGTCGGCATGATTCCACGGGGCGAGGTAGGCTTAGTGTTCGCCGGGGTGGGGGCTGCTAGTGGGGTACTCACTGAATCTCTTGATGCAGCCATCATTGTCATGGTCATTTTCACCACGTTCTTGGCCCCGCCTTTGCTGCGAGTAGTGTTTAAAGATGACGAAGATGCGCTTAAGCCTGCGGCTGAGATCGCCACTGCTGAGGAGGTAGAGTCTACCCCAGAGGCGTCTTGAAGATTATAAAGCAGGGCAGCGACATTGCTATACTGAGTATGCCTTTGCTGGTGTAGCTCAGTTGGTAGAGCAGCTGATTTGTAATCAGCCGGTCGCAAGTTCGAGTCTTGTCACCAGCTTATCCCCAAACCCCCTGAAACTGCTTGGTTTCAGGGGGTTTGCTTTTTCAGGCAAGCCGCCTGAGGGGGAACCCATGTACTAAAAATATGTAAAGATCGGGGAGGGTTAGCCAAGTTTGGGTGTAAATTGGGTGTAAATCGGGTGTAAGACAACCACTGTTCTGGCGAGGTGTCTCCCATGTACTCCAGTACCCCCACTGGTAAGGCTTCCAAGGGTTCGGTTAAGGTCATTAGTTCCCACAACCGGCTACAGCTCCGATTCCGCTTTGGTGCCAAGCGGCACTATGTCTCCATTGGCTTGTCCGATACCCCCACAAACCGAAAGCTCGCAGAAATGAAGGCTCGCGAGATGGAGCTGGATATGCTCTCCGGGCACTTCGATGAATCTCTGGCGAAGTACAAGGCCGGGCCGTCGTTGAGCATCGACTCACCAGACATTACACCCGTTCTTACACCCAAACTCTCAGCCCTCTGGCAGCAGTATGTAGCAGCGAGGGAGAAGGGGAAGTCTCCAGCCACCATCCGTATGTACGGCTGGGTCGCTAATCATCTCGACCGGTGCCCGCATAAACATCCTGAGGAGTCGCAGCTCATCTTTGACTGGATGAATGGGCACGTGCCTGCCGACTCCACAAAGCGTCTCATGATGCACCTGTCATCGTGCTGTCGATGGGCCAAAAAAGCTGGACTCCTAAATCTGGCTGATCCTTTTGATGGAATGCAGGCTGAGGTGAAACTTAAAAAAGCGGGCACTGAGGAAGAAGAGATAAACCCTTTTACCCGTGATGAGCGCAACCGCATCATTGCTGCCTTTGAGACAAACCGTTACTACAGTTACTACGCTCCCCTGATGCAGTTCCTATTTCTCACTGGGTGCCGTCCATCTGAAGCACTCGCCCTCTACTGGAAGCATATCGGGAAATCAATGATTACCTTTGAGCAGGCGCTCATCTACGACGGCAGAGGCCTCGTCTTAAAAGAAGGGCTTAAAACCCAGAAGGCCCGAAAATTCCCCATTAACGCCCAGCTTCAGTCGCTGCTGGAGGGGATCAAGCCAGATGGGGCAAAGCCCAAGGAGCTGGTGTTCCCCAGCCCCAAAGGGAAGTACATCGACTGGGGTAACTTCACCACAAGAGGGTGGGCGGCTGTCCTGGCTACTCTGCCCGATATTGAATATCGAAACCCGTACCAGACAAGACACACCTTCTGTAGTTTGTGCCGGGAGGCTGACATCCCCAGCATCCAGATCGCGAAGTGGGTAGGAAATTCAGCTGAGATGATTGATCGCGTTTACGCAAAACCAACTGACCATATCCAGGTGCCTGAGCTGTGACCTAATATGTGAAAGTTGGAAGGATTCGGGCTTAATCAATGACAACATCCAGAGAAAGAGATATTGATAATCCAATAACCTTTCTCTGTAGATAAAAGTTAGAAAGGAATATCTCCATAGGTTGGATTGGATTGAGTCGTGACTGGAGGAGGTGGAACTTCCTCGCCTCTTATTCTTTCTCCCATAACACTGGCAATTTCATCTAATCTCTCTGATATTTCTAATATCTCTTTCCGATTGACATCGTCACCATTTTTATCGAGCGAAGATGCTATTGTTCGCAGGTCTGACGAGACTGAACCAAGCATTATTGGCAGATGCTCTCGCTCATCGCGTTCCAATCTTCTTTTCCTTTCTTCATACTCAGCAACCGCGCCATCATCTTCAGGGAAATCTTCATAATCAGTTGGCTCGTTGGGGCCGTAGATAACCTCTTTTAGGTCACGGTGAAACTCATCATCAGTCATTTTACCTATTCTCCCCTGGTCACGCTGGTATAGGTCTAAGCTCGATCCTGTTCACAGGGTACCCTGAGGACTTCTTAGCTTTCAGTAAAGATTTTAAGTTCGTAGATCACAACCACCGAGAACAGGGCTCGCTGAACTTAGCTTTGAGCCTTTGAATCTTTAGTTTCATTCCCTTCTTCAAGTTGCTCCAGCCGTTCTCGAATGAGAACGCGGAGTTTTGCTGCAAGCGGTAGCTCTGTCCAAGCCACATCATCCCGGCAGGTCTCGACTCGTTCTCGAATATCGCTGACATCAACAGAGATGCGATCGCGCTGGCTCACAAAGCATCAACCCTAGTACGGCTCTACCCCCCATGGTATCCCTGGGCTATGAGAGGAAAGCGTTTGATGCCGATAGAATCACTTGGCATCCAATTGATGCCACTATGTTATCATGACGCGCAAGGCGATACGCCTTAACCTCTGGCCATGGGTGAGGAGAAATAGGCCAGTTCGGGATCCTGTGTTCGTTTGTCATTCCCACGTTTTTCCAGGAGGAATTCCCATGTCTGGTTCCCAGCAGCTCTCAACGCTTTTTGTTCCGTGCAACAGTGGCATGTGCCCAGCGCTCTACAGCGATGAGCAAGGCCGGATGTTCGTCCAAGGTAGTCGCCTAAGCGGTGTAGCCCGAGACGGTGTCACCCTCGCTGACCATGAGGATGTGGTTGAACTAACCCCAGAGCTCATTGCGTTTATTCGTGGTTAATGTTTGAAAAGCCCTGATTGTCGGGTGGCTCCCCATTACTCTGGGGGGCCACTTTTTCTTGGGCGGTGCTCGCTGGCGGAAGTAACTCTGCTTCTACAAATTGGCGAAAGTCTTCTGAATGAACGTCGCTAACTCGCGCCCAGTGTTGGCACACGGTCCGGTAGCGAAACAGCGATCGCGCATCGCGCTTAAATCCCTCAAAATGGGTATCGCTGATAATTCTGTTCTTGAAATTGATGTAACCGATCAGCACTTGGTTGATCAGAAACTCTGAGATTTTCTCAATTTCCCATGTCTTCCTATCGAGACTGTTGGCCCTGGTGAAACTCTCCAATAGCGGTGGGTTGTTGAGGATGCCGAAGAAAAGCTCCCGATGGGCACTGACGATATCTCCTTGGGCCACGCTGTAGCTATTGGCAGCTTGATGCTGAACCTGCTCCACTAAGATTTTCAGAGTGGCCCGAGTCGTAAACCACAATAGGATATTCGCCACTGTGGCAATGAATGTGATCGCCACCATAAGTAGGTCAGCCAAGATGCCGGGTTCGATACCACTGCTCATTATGCTCGTTCTGGTCATAGAGCGTTCTTGGCCTCAAAGGTAGATCAATGAGTTGATGCGTCAATAAAAAATCTCTTGAACCCAGGTCTTGTCGGTTCGTATGCTTTCTCCCGAAACCGATAGCCATGGGTAGACGGTGCTTATGCATGGGGCAGAAACCATGCAGGGCAAGTGCCAACGGTTTTAACCAAAGGTTCTCCATGCCCTCTGTGGACGTTGATATCTACGGAGGAAGTTTTCCCGTGACCCAAGGCGAAAGTGAGTATCGACTGACTGAGAGCGATCTCTATCAGTTCACCGGAACATCTCAGTGGTACCCTCATCCACTGGGGCTTTTGTATACAGATGGAGTGTTGTACCTGGCTGAGCGGGGAGGTGCTTACTGGTTGCTGGATGCGATCGCATCTTGGCAGTTCGATCCGCGAATCAGGGATGATCGCATGCTTCAGCAGATTCAGTTCTGGAAGCTGGCGGTAAATCTAGATCGCTCGGCACTACTCATCTGCGAGCGCGATTCAGATGATGTAGCTGTCACTCAGGAGATCCCATTTACAGATTTTCCGCTCCAATCAGTTACTATCTACTGTCACGGAGGAGTGCTCTTGCTACCATCTGAATATTAGCTGCGAGGCTTTGTCAGGGTGTATCGAGATGTGTAGGGGCATGGACGGAAGGTTTTCGGACGTGACCCCTGCATGATTTGTACTATGTTCATGTTGGCTTTTTGAGCAGTTACAGAGCAAGCCAAGCAATGGAAGGCCAGGCGAGCGGTGCTCAAACGTACGAGGGATTATATATCCCCTGGTGCCCTGTGCTTATGAGTGAAGCGCTTAACTGGGTTCAGAAAAACCTAGGGTACCTAGACCAGCTGCTGTAAGTTGAACCGCTATCGACGGTTGAATAAGGACTATGAGGTTTACACCGAGACCAGCGAAGCCATGATTTATGGGGCACTCATTCGTCTCATGCTATGACGCAAAGCAGCTTAAGATCTGCTTCAGAAATCAGCTCTCAGCCTAATTGAATTTTATAACAGCTTCATTTCAAGCAGACTTAACTAAACCCAGAAAACCCATCCTATTAATGCCAATTTGCCCTAAGGGGATTTCTCTAGTTGATGCAAATTCATTTTCAACTGATATGATTCGTATGAGGTGGGAAGTGTCTGGGGTACAGCTTAGTGGTGCAGAAAACTTTTTTGAGTCTCATGATGGACGGCACATGCGGCCAAAATGGCCTCTGAAACCCATTGCCTTCGTTCGATCTCTTGAGAAATCCCAAATCTGCTGTCTCGGCGAAAATCCTTTATCCATAAGGATTTCAGGAGTTTTCTACACCACTAAGGGGGTGCAGTCGTATTCGACTGATAATCATTGATATGATAAACCTGCGCTAGCCTCTCATCATGAAGCGTTTCCTTACAGCATTTCTCGCACTCATTGTGCTTTCCCTTGCTACGCTATTGCCGATGGTTGCTTTTTCTAAGCCAGCAATAGCCATAGAGGTAGCTCCGCCAAAAGTTCTTTACCGAGTCCAAGGTAGCTTCGATTTAAGACCTTCTCCTAAAGAAGCTACACGCTCCTATGATCGCCTTCTTGCTCCAGGAGATGGAGAGAGCAATCTCTTTGAAGAACCGTTTCGACAAGCCTCCTCCATAGTGCAGGTGTCTGAAAATTCCTACGAACTTTCGCAAAAAGCAAAGGTACTTGATGAAGGTGGTTCTTTCCTCGATTATTTTGTTTGCACCGGTGGGGATTGGTTCTGGAAAGTTGGTGTTAATGACGCTGTAGACGTGTTTTTACTCGATGGAATCGGCAAGTATTCTGTTACACAAGAACATCAAGCACGTCACACGGTTGATGTTTCAGGAAGGGTATTTGGTACGGGAACCAACAATTCTAGCTATTTTCAGAAAGATGGGCGAAACCAGCAAGAATATGGGGAATCAAGTTGGAGTTATAAACGTGTATATGAAGGAGAAATTCAAGGGAAATGTTCCATAACATTTCCTGAGTATCCTGGTGCTCACTATTGCAAAGTAGCTAACTATTTTGCGGGATCTGGCTCTGACTTTTACTACCCATTCTGCTATGGTTCCGATGTTCGTGGTTCTGTGCTTACTGAATCAAAAGTTGTTGTTCAAGTTTCATTCCAAAGCCGAGAGCCAGAGCCAGGTGCCGAGGATTGCCTAGAAGCTCCTGATCGGCGAACAGGCAACTACAAGTACAACTGGCCTGACCCAATAGCGACTCGTGGGTATCCACTGCGAAACGATATTCATCTCAACACGCAGGTAGTTGAAAGCGATCGTCCTATGGGGAATGCGACATTCTCCTACGATATACATCTACGTAATGAGACATGGCGCGATCGCACACAGCATCTTCTCTTAATAGATGGAGACGGCTCTCGGCTCGACTATGGTGATCCGGGCGGCTCCCTTGCACCACCCACAGACGCTTATGGACAACTGATCAAAGTTGGTGAGAAATATGAACTACGTAATGCTGGAGCTCCTGACAATGTAGAACGTGCAGGAAATTTCACCTATAGGTTTGGTAAGTCTGGAAACCTTCAGAAAATTGTAGATCCCGCAGGTAATGAACAGGTTCTAAACTACACCAACAATCAGCTGAGCAATGTTGCCGATACCAACACCAAGAGGCAAGTTCAATTTAGCTGGCAGGGTAACAAGATCGTCGAGGTGAATGAGAATGGTGGAGGTGCTATTACTAGACTCTCATACACTCCTCAAGGCCTTCTTGCCAAAATTGATGCGAGAAATAGTGATGGGAGTCGGGCAAGCGTGATTGGATTTTCCTATGATGCTCGCGGCTTATTAACCGCGATCGTTGAGGATGAAAACCCCGATTCAACCTTGTCATTCTCCTATGACATAGGTCGGTCTAATAACCTTGATATCGACGTTCCCTTAGCAAACATTACAACTCGAACGAAGACAACGGGGCTTAGGTACAACCAAACTGCTTCTGACGGCTATGCCCGTCGAACTATTCAAACGAACGCGAAAGGAGGAACTACTTTCTTTGACTTCACAGCAAAGGGAGATGTAGGACGAATCATCACTCCTTCTTTCGCAGGAGCAGGAGAACCATCAGTCTTCACCCTTGAGTACGACAATAAACATAATCCAACCCGTATTTCAGATGGTGCCACAACAACCATCTTTACCTACAACGACCTCGGGCTAATTACTGAAGTATCGCAAGGAGGCGCATTCCAACGGTTTACATACCAAGGAGTTAATCCGCTTCGGATTGAAGACAATCGTGGGATCCTTTTTCAATACGCCTACGAAAATGCCGCTTTTCCTCATAACCCTACCAAGATCACCGATGGCTCTGGTGCGTCGTGGCAATTTACCTATAACAAGTTTGGGCAAGTAACAGAAGTTCGTCCACCAAACGGTTCAGCTCAAGGAGTAACACGGATTGACTATAACGAACGAGGAACATTCCTTGGGTTACCACGACGAGTAACCGATGGCAGTGGTAAGGCCACGTTGTTTGACAGTTATTCAAAGCTTGGCGACCTCCTCATCTGGAGAGATACCACTGAAAGCCCAACCGTATCCTCCAAAATTGATGCACTTCACCGAGAAATAGCGCGTACTTTTGGAGATGGAAGTTCCTATCAACGGCTTTATCAGGGGCAAGACCTTGATCAAACTATTGATGAGCTGGGGACTCGCTATGCCTATGAGTTCTGTAAGGCATGTGGAGGATTGAAACGGATCTCAGGACCGCTGGGATGGTCACTCTCGTTCCTTCGAGATAGCGATGACGATGTAACCAAATTTATCGATGCGAGAGGTAACGAGACACGCTATGGCTTTGGTTCAGCCCGTGAACTTGCTCGAATGATTTACCCAGACGGCTCTGAAGAAACCTATGCCTACGATAAGGCAGGACGTATTCGTTCTGTCACCAATAGCCGAGGGCAGGTGACGGCGTATACGTATGATGCTTTGGGGCAAGTGAAAACTATCAATCGTCCTGAAGGGACCACAACGTTCAGATATGCGGCTGACGGGTTAGTTGAGTCAGTTACAGATCTAACTGGCACTACACGCTACGGCTATGACGCGTCCCGTCGTATTACCTCTCTTACCTACGATTACACAACATCTGGTTTGACAATTCCCCAGGTACTGGAGGCAAAATACTTCCCAGATGGCTTACTCCAGGAACTCATCTGGAAAAGTGGAAATGCGATTGCGGCTTCCTGGCTCTATCAGTACGACGGAGCAGGAAGGCTTACCAGGGTCACTAACAATTTTAACGAATCTACTCGCTTCAAGTATGACAGTAAAAAAAGATTGAGCGAGCAGAAAAACCAGAACAAGACGGTCACAACTTATACATATGATCCACAACGTAGCTGGCTAAGTTCCATTATTCATCAACTTCCTGGAGGTGAAGCAGCTCAGCCCCTCTCATTCTCAATGCAGCGAGACAAAACCGGAAAAATCACTGAGGTGCAATCACCGGGTTCTTCCTCGATTCGCTATCAATACGATGAACTTTACCGAGTGACGCGTGAAGAGGGACCAGCAGGAACCCGTAGCTACGGGTATGATCTCGCTGGAAACCTGACAACACTTGATGGGCAACCCTTTGCCGTCTACGACGCTGCTAACAAAATCTCTAACCTGGCTGGTGCAACAGTTGCCTATGATGCTGATGGCAACCTGACCCAACTGCAAGACGAACAGTTTGTTTGGGATTCCAAAAGCAAGCTGATACAGCGAACCATTGAGAACCAGGTTATCCGGTATGGCTATAACGAGGACGGCTTACGGATTTCGCGGGAGGAGGGAAATCAGAAACGCTTCTTTGTATTTTTCGGTGATCTTCTGCTTGGTGAAGTAACCAAGGAAGGAGTGCCTCAACGTATTTACACCTGGGGTGCCAATGGGCTTGTTTCTTTAAGACACTTGCCTGAGAAGCAGAGCTACTGGGTAGGGAGTGGACCACGCGCAGAATCTGCGATGGTGACTGACCGACGAGGAAAAGTTGTTGCAGCTTATCAGTATGAGGCGTACGGGAAAATTACAAAGGAAACAGAAAGCATAGGCAACCCCTTTAAATTTGTTGGACAGTTTGGCTGTTACACTGACCAACAGATTATGCTTTGCGGGCAGCGATGGTATGAGACAGAGGTAAAACGGTGGTTAAGCCGTGATCCACTGGGATATGAAGGAAGTAAGAACTTATATTCTTATGTAGATGCTAATCCAATTAGTTTCTTTGATGATCTCGGAGATGAACCAAGGGATCCAAACAAATATCTCAAGCCAGGCACTTTTGCACAGGATTCTATTCCAGCCCCTGATACTTCAAGGGATTTTACGACTGAACAGCGACGCCAAATTAATGAAATTGGACGAAAATCAGGTTGTCATACTTGCGGGTCTAAAACTCCAGGAACCAAGCAAGGGAGCTTCATTCCCGATCATCAGCCTCCCAGTCAAGTTTACGATCCAGCCAGACATGGACCTCAAAGATTGTACCCTCAATGTTTGAACTGTAGCCGTATTCAAGGAGGGTATGTTCGCCAGATCATAAAGCGTGGATCTGGATTGTTCGGCATATTAGGATGTATTCTTTCATCAGATAACATATTTGATGAAGTTGAGCAGATAATGCAGCAAGCTCGTTGTGCACAGAATCCTAAAATCTGCGAAGTTATTTGAAACTTCAAAGGAAGACTTGTTATGGACTTTTGGCTTTATCAATACATGCGGTTTGTCAATGACGGTGGGCCATTATTGATTCTGCCTGATGAAGCACTAAGACTTTGGAAGGGAGGCGATGCTCGATCTAGTGCACAAGCAAGGAGTGAATTGATAGCGGCTACGGGCCGATATTCACAAACTGATTACGACGTGGCTTGTCAAACGGAAGATACAGTCTCACCATTAGATATTGATAGCTCTTGGGGACTTGTAATTGGAGCAGATGAGGATGTCCCCTCCAGTAGATGGGTACCTTTACTGTATAACAGAAAAATACTCTTTCTTGGTGTTTACAGCTTAGACCTAGCGCCATCACAAGAATTTCTAAACGCCGAAGTTGATCAAAGTGAAGGGTGGTTCTCACTTGGAAGATTTAATACAGAAAATAAGCGATTGAACCTTATTCACGCCGCCTCAAATGGAAGCGATGATTTGACCGAACCTTATGGAATTAAAAAGAATGCTTTCATTGGAAATAGGTTATGCTGCAAAGTTGACTCAGGTGAGTATGAAGTAGCATGGAAAGTTCTTCAAGATTTTCATTACTGCTTGCTCTTAGTACGTTTTATAGCCTTCTAAGTGTTCAAGCCAAAGAATATCGTAATTAAATTCACTCAATATTTTGTTGATCATAAAGTGGCATAGGTCTCATACAGAATTTGGCCGTGAAGCAGCACTGTAGGATAGAGGAATGGTAATCATGATACATCTTGAAAATTATTTCAATAGTGACGAACTTAAAGCTCTCTATCGAAGTAGTAATGCCCTTATAGGATCCTAGATATAAAATGATTTTAGGGACTGGAATACACAAGACTATCGTTACTCATAATCTACCCTTGCCCAGTCTTCGCTTATCCAGCAAGATATATCCTTTCTTCTTCTCCGACCGTATATCGCTGCTGAGCATAGGCCCCTAATTCCATATACAAGCGTTTCCAGTCGCAATGGCTAGAAACGCATAAATGAATTCTTCTATCCAGCCGTAGTGATGCCTCTTTTTGGTTTGGGAGTTTACTTTGTAGGTGTTGAGTTCTTTGATGAACGGTGCTTCTGCGCTTTTGGAGGTGCAGCAGATAAGGCCAGGGGGCGACCGCCGTCTAGTAGCTCTCCATCATCTCGTAGGTGACGTGGCCGCACAGTATTCCCCATCTCTCGTCCATAAGGCAGGTCAAGAAAGCATGTGTCTCGTCGTCGGCGATTCCCTCTTGGTGGTCGACGCAACCGCCAAAGGTGACGTTGGTGCTAAAGGTCAACGGTAACTGTTAATGGCAGACACCGGACTTACCTACTTTCTACTTTGTAGACTATTGGCCATAGTCTTGAACGTCCTGCAGGCGGCCCTAACAACGCAACATTAGGCGGCGTTACCGCTCCATGATTTCGCTAGGTGGTCGAGCGCCTCCTGGGCGCTTTCTCTGGCCACCCGCGAAGTGATTTTTTGGTACAGGAGCGTCGTCTGAATCTTCTCGTGGCCGAGCAGTGCCCGTAAGACTTCCAGTGGGACAATCTGGGCTCGCTCGGTGGCAAAGGTGTGGCGTAGGTCGTGGAATCGGGTGCCTGTGAGTGACTTGTACTGGTCGATCGCCTCTCTTAAGTCTCGGTACGCCATGGCGTAGGAAAGGGGACGCACCTGGCATGATCGCGTAAGTCGTTCGGTGAATAGCGCAGGGTAGGGGCTCTGGCGGTGCTGCTCGATATAGTCTTTGAGCGCACCGGCTGCCAGTTCCCCAAAGAAGCACAGCCGTTTTTTGTTGCCCTTGCCGATGACCTGAAATTGGCGCTCCACCAGGTCTATGTCTTTGAGCTTTAACGCCAGAATTTCCGCAATTCGAGCACCACTTTCATAAAGAAGCCACAGGAGCGCATTGAGTCGAGGATTGGTGCTTGCAGCACGCATCAGGGTGCGGAGCTGCTCCTGGGTTAGGTATTTCACAGCCTCGTCGCTTTTGTGCTCGTCCTTAGCCGGATCCGGCTTGCGGCGCTTGATAAGTGCTACCGGGTTTCTGTCCGTGTATTGTCTCTCCATGGCAAAGCGAAACAGCCGGTGAATAACGGTCTGGTGCAGTTGGTGGGTGCGAAAGCTTAGGTGGTTGAGGCCCCTCAAGTACGCCTCAACCTGCTGGCGGCTCGCCTGCTCCACCCAGGTGCTGCCGCACTGGGCGACAAACCCAGTAAGGATTCCTTCGTAGAGCTTTTTAGTCCTTGGGGAGAGATCGGGGCTGTCGAGCAGCTCACTGGCGACCCGCGCCAAGGTGTGAAGTGTGGCCATATACATCCCTATTGCTAGCGGCATCACTATGCCGTATGCGGAATGTGTCAACAAAAATGAGACAGAAACTAAAAACAAATTAGTGTGGAACCGCCTGGCTGTTAGGAGCTGCTATCGGTGGATTGATCCAAACGGCATTGGGCACCACGGGTGGAGTGGGCGGATGATGGACAAAGCGCTCAGGATGGGCGAGATAAGCCGTGTTTAAAACGGCTTGTCGTTGCTGAGTGACGACGTCAGCTTGGCCTGAATGCATCACCTCAGGGGTCAATAGACCAATGCCCCCATGATGATGGACTTGGTTATACCAGGCAAAGAAGTGTTGGCAAAAGGCCCTGGCATCTTCGATACAGCCAAACTGTGTGGGAAACGTGGGCTGATATTTCAAGGTTTTGAATTGCGCCTCCGAAAACGGATTGTCATTGGACACCTGGGGACGGCTATGGCTCTTGGTCACGCCCAGATCAGAGAGCAGGAACGCGACCGTCTTCGAGGTCATTGACGTACCCCGGTCAGCATGGAGCGTCAACTGCCCCGGCTCAATGGCCTGCTTCTGACAGGTGAGTCGAATCAAGCGCTCGGCCAACGCGCCCGATTCGCGATGCGCCACCATCCAGCCGACGACATAGCGACTG
Source organism: Nodosilinea nodulosa PCC 7104 (assembly GCF_000309385.1). Classification (GTDB taxonomy): domain Bacteria; phylum Cyanobacteriota; class Cyanobacteriia; order Phormidesmidales; family Phormidesmidaceae; genus Nodosilinea; species Nodosilinea nodulosa. Next base: position 3,718,937 of record NZ_JH976537.1, on the reverse strand, counting down.
AAGACATCGAGAATCACATAGAGCTGAAAGTACGTCCATTTTTGGTGGCTACGGAGCTTTGTGATGTCCCAAGACCAGAGTTGATTGGGCGCGGTGGCCAACAGTTCTGGCTTGGTATACGTGGGATGCTGGCGTTGCTGACGCCGGTCTTGGGTCTCGCCATCAGCGGCCAACAGTCGATACATGGTCCGTATCGAACAGAGGTAGATGCCTTCATCCAAGAGCGTGGCGTAGACCTCAGCCACCGAACAATCCATAAATCGTTCTGAATTGAGCCAGGCTAACACCTGCTGCTGTTCTGCCACAGACAGGGAGCGCTGCGGTTTAGGTCGAACCTTAGGGGCAGACGGCGTGGACGGGCTACGCTGACGATACAGGGTGGCTCGACTGACGCCTAACGCCAGGCAAGCCGGGGCAACGCCCACGTCGAGCGCCAGGGTCTCAGCAGCACGGTTCAGTCGGGCTCGTCGCAATGGATAGGACTCAGAGAGATCCCCATTAACTGCGAAGCTTTTTTTTGGATATCGATGATCAGTTCGGCCTGCTGCATTTTGTGGCGCAGCTGTTGATTCTCTCGGCGCAATTGCGCCAGCTCTTGTTGAACCGGATGCGGAATTGTGGCTTTGCAGCCCCGCTTATTATCGGCCAGCGCTTGCAGTTGCCCCTGTTGTCGCTGGTTGCGCCAGGTACTCAACTGCGATGAGTACAGCCCTTCTCGTCGCAGTAAGGCCCCGATTTGACCCAGCTCAGTGCACCGATCTGCAGCTTGTACCATCTCGAGCTTATAAGCGGCGGTGAATTGACGGCGGACAGGTTTTTCTAGAACTTCGGGATCTAGACGGGCGGCTTTCCCATTGTTTTCAGGATTCAAGAGCTGCGATTGCATAGAGTCTGACATGCGGGATAACCGTTCCTTCTACTCTAATTGGGACTGGCTAAGCTGTCTCATCTATTGTTGTCACAGTGGGTATGTAGAGCGGAGTAGAAAGCGGAATTACTCCGCGCCTGGCGTTCTAACTCTCCCACCGCCATGGCAGCATCATCGCCTCTCGATATCAGCCCCCAGGGGGAACCACTCGGTGAGTATATGGCGCGAGTGCGGGAGGCCAGGCGCATGAACAAGACTGAGCTTGCCCGCCGCGCCCAGGTGCATCTCACTACGATCCTTCGACTGGAGAGCGGTCAGGTAAAGGGACAGAAGCTGAAAGGCTTGGTGCTGGCTCGGATCGCCACGGCGCTTCAGGTGCCGGTTGAGTATCTCCGGGCTGCTGGTTCGGGGACTGCGATCGAAATGTCACAGTCAAACAAGATCTGTCTCCGGTGCTGGGTGCCAGGCACTTCACCCGATAGTCGATGGGGGTTTGCTGATGCGAAGTTCTGTCTGCGGTGCGGGGAGGGGCTGGTGAGTACTTGTGCTTGTGGTGAGCTGGTGCTGCTCCGGGCAAAGTTTTGTCCGGAGTGTGGGAAAGGATATTGTGGACACTAATCATGGGTTGCACTGTCGAGCGCCTTTTACTCCAAAGGCCGCCAGTCGCCGGAGCCAATGAAGGCCGCCCAGTAGTAGGGATGACTGTAGTCTTCACTATGTAAAAACGCCAACTGGGTTTCCCTCAACGCGACATCACGGGGGGTGTCCGAGAGTAATATCTGGTAGTACGCCACCATCAGCTTTTGGGTCGCGTCATCGCTCACCTTCCACAGGCTGATCACCTGGCTCTGAGCACCGGCCAGCACCAAAGCCCGCCGCAAGCCGTACAGCCCCTCCCCCGTCGAGAGTGCTCCCAGCCCGGTCTGGCAGGCTGAGAGCACCACCAGTTGAGTCCCTCGCAGGTTCAACCCCGTCACCTCCAGGGCGGTGAGAATGCCGTCTTGGTCAGGCCCACTCTGACCATCAGCAGCCCCGGCCAAAATTAGCCCCGATTGCAGCAGCGGATTAGCAGCGTCCTCGGTAGGTTCAAAGAAGCCATGGGTGGCGATGTGCAAGATGCTGGGCTCAGCCTGCTGCTTGATGGCCGCTTCGGTGGCATTGGTTTGGGTATAAACTAAGGGGCTGGGGAGTAGGGGTGCAATCAGCTCTACCTCTACCTGAGTGCCCGGTAGCGCCGGAAAAATACGGTTCTCAAAATCAATGGCGCGGGTGGGGTCGTCATCGGTATCGGCCTGGGCCACTAGGGCTCCGGCAACTCCATAGGTGGGGTTGCCCATCAGCACCGCCAGGTTGTCGCTGGCCGCCGTATTGGCTATCCGCATCAGGTCACGTCCCGAGGTGAGGTAGCGGAACTGGTAGGTCTCAACCAGGTACTGGTTAGATTCATCCACCAGGGCTTCAAAGGGAATCAGGCTGAGGGCACCGTCAGGGGAGAGAAACACCGTTGTAGTACTGCCCAGTGCCGCTCGCACCGGGGCCATCACCAGCGCATCGAGTGCCTGG
>NZ_JH976537.1:3709964-3716406 GCF_000309385.1 Nodosilinea nodulosa PCC 7104 | reverse complement strand
ACTCCATAGGTAGGGTTGCCCATCAGCACCGCCGGATTGTCGCTGGCCGCCGTATTGGCTATCCGCATCAGGTCACGTCCCGAGGTGAGGTAGCGGAACTGGTAGGTCTCAACCAGGTACTGGTTAGATTCATCCACCAGGGCTTCAAAGGGAATCAGGCTGAGGGCACCGTCAGGGGAGAGAAACACCGTTGTAGTACTGCCCAGTGCCGCTCGCACCGGGGCCATCACCAGCGCATCGAGTGCCTGGGCCTCTTCCTTGACCTGAAAGAGGGGAGTATTGGGGGACGCTAAGCTCGTCGAGAACGTCCGGACAGCCATATCAACCGCATCGGCAGGCCCCAGATCTAGGCCTTGAAGGGTGCCATCTGCCGCGAGGATGTAGGCCGCATAGCGAGAGGGGCCAAAGCGCTCTGACCTTGATGCGGTGGGATCAAAAGGCTGATAGCGGATGAACTCAACTAACGCGGTATCGTCGGGGAGGGTGGCCTGGATGTCGGCTACGGTGGGAGAGGTCGTGAGGTCAGCAAACGCTGAACTCCGGCGGCTAAGCTGATCTTCGAGGGTGGTGAGCTGTTCTTCGAGGGACTGGCGCTGGGCTTGATAGGCCTCGACAGATAGGTCAGGCGGTGGGCTGAGGGTCAGATTAGAGAGTTGGGTGTTGGTGGTATTCAACTCATCCAAAAGAGTGATGGCCCCAGGGTCATCGGCTAGTTGGGCGCGCAGGTTGGTAAACAGGTCGAGAATGCGGCCTTTGCGCTGCACAAGGGTGGTCAGCGCCAGTTGTGCCGCCGTCGCATCGGTGGGCAGGTCATTGAGATGAAGACTGATAACAGCATTAGTCGTCCCTGCCATGGTAGCCAGGTACTCACGCTTGTGGGCATCAGAGCCCCCGACCAGGTTGCGGCTGAGAACCGTTTCTTCGATGGCCAGGCCTCGGCTCAAATAGGTGAGAGTCGGTTGCAGTTGGCCTTGAGCGTGGTAGAGCGCGGCCAGATTATTGAGGCTTTGGGCGGTAGCGGGATGGTCGGGGCCTAAGGCTTGCTCACTTATCGCCAGGGCGCGCTGATAGAGCGCTTTGGCCTCTGGGTAGCGCCCCTGCGACTCGTACAGCGCGGCTAGATTATTGAGGCTTCTGGCGGCATCGGGATGGTCGGGGCCTAAGGCTTGCTCAGTGATCGCTAGGGCGCGCTGATAGAGCGGTTCGGCCTCTGGGTAGCGCCCCTGCGACTGGTACAGCCCAGCCAGATTATTGAGGCTCCCAGCCGTAGCGGGATGGTCGGGGCCCAAGGCTTGTTCATAGATTGCCAGGGCGCGTAGATAGAGCGGTTCGGCCTCTGGGTAGCGCCCCTGCGAAAAGTACAGCGCGGCCAGATTATTGAGGCTGGTAGCGGCATCGGGATGGTCGGGGCCTAAGGCTTGCTCTCGAATCGCCAGGGCGCGCTGAAAGATCGGTTCGGCCTCTGGGTAGCGCCCCTGCGAAACGTACAGCGCGGCCAGATTATTGAGGCTGGTGGCGGTAGCGGGATGGTCGGGGCCTAAGGCTTGCTCTCGAATCGCCAGAGCGCGCTGATAGAGCGGTTCGGCCTCTGGGTAGCGCCCCTGCGACTCGTACAGCGCGGCCAGACTACTGAGGCTGAGGGCGGTATCGGGATGGTCGGGGCCTAAGGCTTGCTCTCGAATCGCCAGGGCGCGCTGATAGAGCGGTTCGGCCTCTGGGTAGCGCCCCTGCGACTTGTACAGCGCGGCCAGATTATTGAGGCTGGTGGCGGTAGAGGGATGGTCGGGACCTAAGGCTTGCTCATAGATGGCCAGGGCACGCTGATAGAGCGGTTCGGTCTCTGGGTAGCGCCCCTGCGACTTGTACAGCGCGGCCAGATTATTGAGGCTGGCGGCGGTCTCGGGATGGTCAGGGCCTAGGGCTTGCTCTCGAATCGCCAGGGCGCGCAGATAGAGCGGTTCGGCCTCTGGGTAGCGCCCCTGCGACTCGTACAGTCCGGCCAGATTGTTGAGGCTGGTGGCGGTAGCTGGATGGTCGGGGCCTAAGGCTTGCTCTCGAATCGCCAGGGCGCGCAGATAGAGCGGTTCGGCCTCTGGGTAGCGCCCCTGCGACTCATACAGCGCGGCCAGACTACTGAGGCTGAGGGCGGTATCGGGATGGTCGGGGCCTAAGGCTTGCTCTCGAATCGCCAGGGCGCGCTGATAGAGCGGTTCCGCCTCTAGGTAGCGCCCCTGCGACTCGTACAGCGCGGCTAGATTATTGAGGCAGATGGCGGTAGCGGGATGGTCGGGGCCTAAGGCTTGCTCAGCGATTGCCAGGGCGCGCTGATAGAGCGGTTCGGCCTCGGTGTAGCGCCCCTGCGACGCGTACAGCAAGGCCAGATTATTGAGGCTTTGGGCGGTATCGGAATGGTTAGGGCCTAAGGCTTGCTCCCGGATCACCAGGGCGCGCTGATAGAGCGGTTCGGCCTCTGGGTAGCGCCCCTGCGACTCGTACAGTCCGGCCAGATTGTTGAGGCTGGTGGCGGTAGCTGGATGGTCGGGGCCTAAGGCTTGCTCTCGAATCGCCAGGGCGCGCAGATAGAGCGGTTCGGCCTCTGGGTAGCGCCCCTGCGACGCGTACAGCGCGGCCAGATTATTGAGGCTGATGACGGTATCGGGATGGTCAGGGCCTAAGGCTTGCTCTCGAATCGCCAGGGCGCGCTCGGCTAAAGGAATGGCTTCAGTGTAGCGGCCTGAACCATAGAGGTCTATCGCCTGTTGGTTGAGTTGATTCGCCAGGGCCAGGTCTTGCTCTTGATCGGTGGCGATGCGCCACTCAAGTTGGTATTGCCCCGTCTGACCCGCTTCAAAGGTATTGGCAACAATAGTGTAGGTACCCGTTGCAGGCAAGGTAATCATAATCTGGGAATTGGTACCCCCTGCTCCATCATCATCTTCAGCAAGCGTCGTCTCATCGAGGCCGTCCAGCATGAGGTAGGCATCGAAATCCTCACTGGTGAGTTCGATGACAAGCACTTCGCCAGCCGTGCCCTCAAAGGTGTGAGTGGCATAGTAACTGCCATCGTCAAGCTGATTAGAGTTTTGGTCTAGGCGGCCCGTTACTGTTTGAGGTGTACGAGCAGTCGCTTGTTGGGCAACCAACCCTGGGGCGGCCTTAACCGCTGCATTGACGCCGCCCAGCAGGGCCGTGCAAAGGCTGGTCACAGCCAGGATGCTTTTCCAGTCAGAGGGCTTAACCACCATAGGAACACCATTAAAAGTAGGGGCCTGGCAAGGGAGATAGCTAGAACGGTATTAGGCTGGCGAACCCATCGTGCTTAGCCTAACTATAGGGTTGAGGCAGCCGATTTCGGTCATTAGGAGGGGGCTACCAAATGCGATAGTTGCTCAATGCGAGTTTGCAACTCGTCTACCTGCTCAAGATCCCCCAGGTTTTGATAGAGACCCTGAGCCGCCTGTAGATGCTCAACGGCATCTGCATACTCTGTTTGCCCCTGCGCAACATCTCCCAGTCCCCAATGACTCTCAGCCTGAAGTTCTGGCTGCCCTGCCGCTTCGGCATAGGCTAACGCCTCTTCGTATCGTTCTTGAGCCAACAGGGGGAGCCCTATTCTCAAATATGTATCTGCCTGCAATAAGTAAACTCGGCTATCCTCCGTCCCCGCCTGGATTCTGGTTTCCAACACATCAATGGCGGCTTGGTTGAGCGCGTAGGCCCTCCGGTCAGGGTCACTGTGTTCAAACTCAAAATACGCCAGGGCGATCGCAATGGACTCTTCATCGGGCTCTAGCTGCTCTGCCTTGATCGCTTCTACTTGGGCATTGACGCGATCGCTCTCAGTTTCAGGTAATATTTGAAACCCAACTTGCTCTCCCAAACCAGACGAAATGCCCTCGTCAGTGGTGATGACAATGAGGTAGAGATAGTTAGGTTCTAAGGATTCCAGTTCATGGTAAACCGCCTCAGTGCCAGTCACTTGAACTTCCCAGTCAATTCTATCAATCTCGACTGTGTAGGATGAGGCCCCAACAACAGGATGCCATTGCAGCGTTAGCGCATCGGTTCCAATTAAAGCGGTATTACGGGGAGTCAGCACATTGGGCAACGATTCATCAAAGGGAGCCCGTGACGAATTTCTCGACCCTCGATTGCGAACGTTTCGCTTTGGGAAAATAAAGTCCAAAAAACTGATCTGAAGATTTTCGGACACACCGTCAGGATGTTGACTGCTCGCATGACCCCGCACCGGCTGTGAGATCGTCACCACAGCGCCTAAGATCAGCACCATAATCTGAACTAGAGAGGTAAAGCGTTTGTTTGACATACCTTTTCGTAATTGAGTCCTACAGCATCAAATCGGTCGCGAGCCATTGTTAGCCAGGCATTCTCTTCAGGATTGCTGCGATCGCCAGCCTGGCAACAGCGCTGCCAGGCTGGTAGTACGTCTTTCTGCCCTGTGGCCTCTCTGACTTGAGCAAGTAAACAGTAGGCTGATCCAGGGTTAGCAACATACTCTTGTTCAGAAGCTGGCAGTTGCTCATAGATTGAGATTGCCTCATCTAAGGCAGATGCGGCCAATGTGTACTCTTCCTGTTGAAGCAAGGCCCAGCCCAAGTTTTTATGAAGACTGAATCGAGTTTCTGGAAAGCTTTTCTGCTCATCTGCTAACGTGAATCCCTGATTTAACAGCGCTAAGGATTTATTCAAGTTGTTTTCAGGCGATTGCAGATATAACCGAGCCAAGTTGTTATAGGCCTCCGGGAAATCGCCTCGAACTGCAATCAAGTATTGGGTTTCAGCCTTATCCAGTTCTTGGATGTCTTCGTAAAGGGTACCGAGATTGTACTGGGCATCCACGTTGTCTGGGTTCAGCGCAATCGCTCGATTGTAGTTTTGCTCCGCTGTCCCCAGTTTGCCCTCTTCCTGAAGCGTTTGCCCCCGTGTGTTGTACTGCTTCGAAATCATCGGCAGCGTTAGCCAAAAGGCAAACAGGGCTAGCGCCAGCAGAGCCGTAGACCCAAACCTAAAGCGAATCTGCTGCCCCGACTTAGAGAGCCCAAAGCGATCGAACAAGAGCTGGACCCCCTCATTGCCCGCATCGGTGAAGTCGCTGCGGGCCTTCAGCAGGGTCAGCAGGTTCGACAGCGCAATGGCCGAAAGCCCCGCTACCCCAGCTCCACCCAGCAAAAATCGACCGCTAATATTTAGCAACAGCCCAATGCTGATGGCCCAGGCCAGCGTCGTCGCTCCTTTAAACACCCAGTCACTCGGATGCTTTTGAGGCGTCTTCAATGCTTCATCTAAAAACCACCACCACTGCTCTGGCGGTTTCGGAAAGCTTTGGCGGTAGGTGCTGAAATTGAGCTGTTCAGCCATAACCGCCGCCTGGTCTTTCAGCTGGCGATCGAGGGCATGAATCTCACTCAACAGATGGGCCTTGGGCGGGGGCGACTGCGCTAGCTCTACATGCAGCACATCGCGAGCATTCAAAACGGTCAGCACTTGCTGTTCTTGAGGGCTCTGTTCTGTGAGAAAAGGAGACAGGGCCTCTCGATAAGCGGTTAGAAGGGCACCAAAAGCGTGAGGAGGCATGGGCTTAACAACAGGGGCAATGGACTTATCCTAAATTAGAGGGTGGAACACACCTCCCTTTATGGCTGTAGAGGCCGCCAATCTCCCGAGCCAATGAACGCCGCCCAGTAGTAGGGGTGCGCATATTGCGCATACTCAGGATCTTGCGAAAACGCCAACTGGGTGTCTCGCAACGCGACATCACGAGGGGTTCCCGAGAGTAATTTCTCGTAGTACACCACCATCAGCGTCTGGGTCGCATCATCGCTCACCTTCCACAGGCTGATCACCTGGCTCTGAGCACCGGCCAGCACAAAGGCTCGACGCAAGCCGTATAGCCCCTCCCCAGTAGAGAGTGCGCCCAGCCCAGTCTGGCAGGCCGAGAGCACCACTAGTTGAGTGCCCCGCAGCTTCAGCCCAGTGACTTCCAAAGCCGTCAGGATGCCATTTTCAACAATGTCATTTTGACCTGACCCACTCTCGCCTATTTCTGCCCCTGCTAGAATCAATCCTGATTGCAGTAGAGGGTTAATGGTTTCCTCTACAGGCTCAAAGAAGCCATGGGTGGCAATGTGCAAAATGCTGGGCTCAGCCTGCTGCTTAATAGCGGCTTCGGTGGCATTGGTCTGGGCGTAAACCCGTGGGCTGGGCAGCAGGGGAGCAATCCGATCAACCTCTACCTGAGTGCCCGGTAGAGCCGGAAAAATGTGGTTCTTAACGTCAATGGCGCGCGTATCGGCCTGGGCCACCAGGACTCCAGCAACTCCATAGGTAGGGTTGCCCATCAGCACCGCCGGATTGTCGCTGGCCGCCGTATTGGCTATCCGCATCAGGTCACGTCCCGAGGTGAGGTAGCGGAACTGGTAGG
>NZ_JH976537.1:3684710-3709864 GCF_000309385.1 Nodosilinea nodulosa PCC 7104 | reverse complement strand
CAAAAGAGTGATGGCCCCAGGGTCATCGGCTAGTTGGGCGCGCAGGTTGGTAAACAGGTCGAGAATGCGGCCTTTGCGCTGCACAAGGGTGGTCAGCGCCAGTTGTGCCGCCGTCGCATCGGTGGGCAGGTCATTGAGATGAAGACTGATAACAGCATTAGTCGTCCCTGCCATGGTAGCCAGGTACTCACGCTTGTGGGCATCAGAGCCCCCGACCAGGTTGCGGCTGAGAACCGTTTCTTCGATGGCCAGGCCTCGGCTCAAATAGGTGAGAGTCGGTTGCAGTTGGCCTTGAGCGTGGTAGAGCGCGGCCAGATTATTGAGGCTTTGGGCGGTAGCGGGATGGTCGGGGCCTAAGGCTTGCTCACTTATCGCCAGGGCGCGCTGATAGAGCGCTTTGGCCTCTGGGTAGCGCCCCTGCGACTCGTACAGCGCAGCCAGATTATTGAGGTTAGTGCCGGTAGCAGGATGGTCGGGGCCTAAGGCTTGCTCCCGAATCGCCAGGGCGCGCAGATAGAGCGGTTCGGCCTCTGGGTAGCGCCCCTGCGACCGATACAGTAAGGCCAAAGTAGCGAGGCTGAGGGCGGTATCAGGATGGTCGGGGCCTAAGGCTTGCTCCCGAATCGCCAGGGCGCGCTGATAGAGCGGTTCGGCCTCTGGGTAGCGCCCCTGCGACCGATACAGCACGGCCAGATTATTGAGGCTGCTGGCAGTTAAGGGATGGTCGGGGCCTAAGGCTTGCTCAATGATCGCCAGGGCGCGCTCGGCTAGAGGAATGGCTTCGGTATAGCGCCCCTGCGAAACGTACCGCGCGGCCAGATTATTGAGGCTGGTGGCGGTATCGGGATGGTCAGGGCCTAAGGCTTGCTCTCGAATCGCCAGGGCGCGCTGATAGAGCGGTTCGGCCTCTGGGTAGCGCCCCTGCGATAAATACAGCGCGGCCAGATTATTGAGGCAGAGGGCGGTAGCGGGATGGTCGGGGCCTAAGGCTTGCTCAGTGATCGCCAGGGCGCGCTGCAAGAGCGGTACCGCCTCTGGGTAGCGCCCCTGCGCCTCGTACAGCGCGGCCAGACTAGCGAGGCTGCCGGCGGTAGCGAAATGGTTGGGGCCTAAGGCTTGCTCATAAATGACCAGGGCGCGCTGCAAGAGCGGTTCGGCCTCTGGGTAGCGCCCTTGCGAAACGTACAGCACAGCCAAACTATTGAGGCTGCTGGCGGTAGCGAAATGGTTGGGGCCTAAGGCTTGCTCCCGGATCTCCAGGGCGCGCTGATAGAGTGGTTCTGCCTCTGAGTAACGCCCCTGCGACTCGTACAGCCCGGCCAGATTATTGAGGCTGAGGGCGGTAGCGGGATGGTCGGGGCCTAAGGCTTGCTCATTTATCGCCAGGGCGCGCTGATAGAGTGCTTCGGCCTCTGGGTAGCGCCCCTGCGCCTCGTACAGCGCGGCCAGATTATTGAGGCTGAGGGCGGTATCGGGATGGTCGGGGCCTAAGGCTTGCTCTCGAATCGCCAGGGCGCGCTCGGCCAGTGGAATTGCCTCGCCATAGCGACCCGCCTGGTAGAGCTCAGTCACCTGCTGCTTGAGTTGGTTCGCCAGGGCAAGGTTCTGGTCTCTGGCTGTAGCGACTCGCCACTCAAGTTGATATTGCCCCGTCTGACCCGCTTCAAGGGTTTTGGCAAGAATAGTGTAGGTACCCGTTACGGGCAAGGTAATCACAATCTGGGAATTAGTACCCCCGGCCCCATCATCATCTTCAGCAAGCGTCGCCTCATCTGGGCCGACCAGAATGAGGTAAGCATCAAAATCCTCGCTGGTGAGTTCGATGGCAAGCACTTCACCAGCCGTGCCCTCAAAGGTTTGAGTGCCGTAGTAGCTGCCATCGTCAAGCTGATTAGAGTTTTGGTCTAGGCGACCCGTTACCGTTTGAGGTGTACGAGCAGTCGCTTGTTGGGCAACCAATCCTGGGGCGGCCTTAACTGCTGCATTGACGACACCCAGCAGGGCCGTGCAAAGGCTAGTCACAGCCAGGATGCTCTTCCAACCAGAGGGCTTAATCGCCATAGGAACACCATTCAGATCAAGGGCTTGGCAAGAGAGATGGGGCGAATGGCTATGCCATTCGCAATGGCGTAGCCCACGGGAATAGGGCGCAATGCCCACTCCCGAAGTGCACACACCAAGGCGAACAGTCCGCCTTGGTGAAACGGCGCAGGGCAATTGATCAAGCTGTCTAGAAAATTGTCATGAATATACCTCAATCTGTTCACTGATTTTTCCAGAATTTCCTGAAATTTCAGCCTTGCTACTCTCAGTGCGGCCTAAATCCATCGTTAAAATCCCCGTAAACCGATCAATCGCTGACAGTCAGTAGACTGTGGGCAATTTCGCGGTGAGTATCCCTACTGAACAAATAAGGTGAGACCACCTGGGAAAGCTTTACGGTCGAGGTCTGAGAGGCCACAGCGAGACTTTGTGCCAAGGTTCTCACCAAGGGTTTCAAGGCCTTGCTTCTCGGCTTCTTAAAACAAGACCAATGGGAAACTGAGAAGGATAAAGGTAGTAAGGTCTACATTCGGGCCAGCTATATGGAGTTTATCCGCATCAAGGATCACTCAATTACCGATGAGAGCTAGCTCCTAGCGCTCGATCCGGCTTTCGGTTGGCTGAAGATTTTACGAAACGAGAAGGAACCCCCTCTCATTTCGTGTCAACAAGAGTGCGCTCACAAGCGTATCCGCTCGATTTCATCGAGCGAGATAGCATCTTCTCGCCGGTCATAGAGCGCCGTCGTCCGAATATCTTCATGCGCCGCAATTTTCTGCGCATTATCGCGGCTACCGCCATTGCGAAGGAAGTTAGTAATTCCACTTGCACGAAACGTGTGATTACACGCATCGGTGCTAACCCCTGCAGCAAGCGCGCGGCGCTTCACCATCGCCCAAGCTTCCTGGCGCTGTAACCGAACACCAGTGAGCGTTCGAGAGCGGCGAGGTGCAGTCTGGAAGAGGGGAGTAGTCTTCTCTTCCCAGAGATTCGCCTCATCCATATAGAGATCGAGGTACTCTTCAGCGGTATGGTGCACCGGCACTTCATGGTACTTGCCACCTTTCTCGTGGAGCCGGAACCAGTACCGTTTGCCCTTTGAGAAGTAGTCACCCACGTTCATTCCAAGCACAGCACCAATGCGAGCAAAGCTAAAAAACATCGCCGCAATGAGTGCGCGATCGCGCAGGCCCACAGTGTGGTCGGTGTCGATACTTGAGAGGAGCTCCTTCATCTCGTCATCGCTAACCACCGGGGTTTTGCCGCGCTTTACGCGATGCTTCACGCCGCGCACTTCTGCGGCTGGGTTCTCAAGGATCACACTACCGGTAACGAGCCATCGAAAGAGCGAACGAATAGCAGAGAGGTGCTGATTCCTCGTTTGCGCAGACCCTGGATGAACCTCCACGTACTGGGCCACGACAATTGAGTTCACCTGGTGGAGGTCGAGGCCGGGGTAACATTCCTCGAGCCAGTCAAAGAATCGAGTGAGGGCTCGGTAGTAGGCAAGCCGAGTGTTTGGGTTTCGGATCCCAGCGGTGAAAAACTCAAGATAGCGATAGGTGGTTCGCTCACTAGCTCTGCTCAAGATAGCTGGAAGGAAAAACTCAGCACCCGGAAGTACAGGCGAACTATTGCTTGGTGGCCGAATAAGATTGCTCACAGTGGATCCACTAAGGTATTGAGATCACGTGTATTAGTCCGGGTTCATTCTATGACATAAAAAGGGATTATGTAACAGAAAGGCTGGAGTAGGAAGGGGTTATTTCGTCCGCTGGAATCTCCCCTTCGAGAGTGACTCATTCGGGCGAAGAACGTGGAGGCGCAGCACCCTAAACCTGTAATTTACAGCCTTACGCCTGTACTACACCTGTAGTTACATAATTTGGTTGACTCCCTACACTTCACCATCTACCCTCTCTTAGACTCAATGGGAGGAGCTGCCATGCACATTACCAAGGAAGAGGTCTTCCTCCTCGCTCAGCAGTTCAAGGAGCAGGATCGCAAGATCACCGTAAGCTCCATTCGAGCAGCGTTAGGAAATCGTGGATCTTTCTCCACCATCTCAAATCACCTTCGCGAGTGGCGTAAGGAGGACCGTGAAAACCTCAGCGCAGCAAGTGATGAGGAGATTCCTGACCCAATTCGGGAGCTAGGTAGCCAGATGGTACGAGCCGTTTGGAAAGCAGCCTCCAACTGGTCGCAGCAAGAGATCCGAGCCATCAAGAAAGTCACTGCTGAGCAGACTAAAGAATTTGAAGAGGAAGTTAGGGAGGCCTTTCAGGAACTAGAGGCTCTTCAGGAGAAGAACTCCAAGCTGGAGGAAGAACTCACTACAGTCAGCAGTGAACGCAACCAGCTAACCCAAGAGGCCTATTCTCATTCCCAGGTGCTTGGGCAGCTTCGAGGTGAACTAGAGGGGGCAAAAACTCGGTGTTCTGATCTGGAAAAGCACATTCAGAGCCTATCGGAACGAGTGACCCAGGAAACCGCTCGGGCTGCCACTGCCGAGGCACAACTTTCTCGGGTGGAGAATGATCTGGAGCGTGAGCGATCGCGATCGCAGGATCTATCAGACAAGCTGACCAAGGAAGCGCGAGAGGCTGCTATGTATCGGGAGCAGGTGGCACAGCTTCAAAAAACCTCAAGCGAGAGATCCCCGATATAAAGAGCTTTTCACGCTCAAATCTCCTCTCCTCTATATGCAAGCTTTTGCTGAAGCCCACCTTGGAGAAGCAACTGTCCAACAGATTGTTGGACAATCCCGTAGGGCCACAATCTCAAAAGCATTGAGATGATCAAAGACCCTACCCAGCGGCTCTGGTACATCCAGAAGACCCTAACGAATTTACTGGCCAGAATCACGGCACCAATCAACTTGTCCTTTCCGCACCCAAAAGTGGCATTTGCAGTCGTTGAGCTGTCGTACTGATGGATTAAGCGTAGGCCGCTTCAACCAGTCCATAAACACCTGCCATGAAGGATGGCGAGCGGTGTTGAGTGATAGAAGAATAATCTCGTCACACCCACCAGGACAACGTAAACAAGCCCATTTTTGATATTGTCGGTCTCCAACGATAACGATTTCGCCAGGAGCTACTTCTTCAGGGCTTGGATGGGAAAGTGCTTCTCGGCCTATAAAGTCGGGCTTTGGAATCAGACGAAACGAGACGAGAATGCGTCGGAGTATGGAACGCAGAAACATAGAGCTATACCTGATCAAGAAAAGGCTCAACATCTCCCTGCCCCCAGCACCCACTTTGGGCGCATACTGGGCAATGCTCATCAATACGAGCTCCTTGCCTCCGATCTTCGACGAGGTGGTATCTTCTGAATCGTTGAGCTATGGATCCATCAGCTCCACGGAACCCTTGAACACGGTGCACTAGTTCCTCAAGGGCCATGAGCGCTACATCTGTTGTGAAGAGCACCACGGCGGGACTCGGGTTGCCTTCTCCTATGACATAGGCTTCAAGCTTTCTCTGCTCGTACTCCTCGGGTTGCTCGCGTTTTAAGGTTTCATCACGGGCGATAACCGGATCGATGATTTCGCGGCACAGTAAGCAGGGATGACCCGGTAGAAGCGTTGTAACTCTGCCATCTAATGCATTTATATCTGGAGGATCTGAGGAAGATACCTCGATCGCTAGACCCACATCAAAAACCGGAGTGAGGTAAAAGTAGGCAAAGCGATTCAGCATCAAGCGACCAGCATGATCATCGGTGCAGCTAAACACCACATCACAGGCTTTCAGAGCGTCTCGGCATTGTGGATCGCCTATCCAGGATTGATGGCTTCTCACTTCTACACCAATGCCCAAGTCAGTTAGCGATCGCGCCACTACCTCTACCTTAGGCCGCTGCTCCTGAGCGTCATGCCATGTCGCACCATGGAGTCGGTTCAGGTTACTTTCCTCGACGACATCCTTGTCAAACAGAGCGATTTGTCGAATGCCTAGCTTCGGTAACAGCATGGCTACGGCGCTGCCTGTTCCGCCACAACCCACTACGCCGACCCGCAACATAGACAGGTCTTGAGTCAGGGACTGGCCAAAAGCAAGGGACTGCCGATGAAACACGCCGGGGAGATCACCTTCACCGCGACCGGGATAACGAAGCTGGATCCGATTTCCAACAGAGGAAATGAGATGGAGCGGTTGGTGCTCTTGGTGATTGAGCCAGCATCGTCCAATCAAGTTTTCGCTTGAAGTCAGAACGAGGCTTAATAGCCTTGTTGTATCTCCATTCCGATTATGGGCAAGCTGTACCAAATCCGGTTCGTTGCTATCGTCTTGATCGGAAAATGCCGCGAAGCCACCAGGATGACTGTGAACAAGCGCGACTGTCAGCCCTTTGTCTTGAGCCTGTCTTAGAGCCTGAACAAAGGAGTCGGTCTTCCAAGTGATGTGTTGGGACGAGTGGGAAATGATGTCTTCATCAGGGACAGGCAAAACCTCGAAGGACAGGTATTTCCAGCGAGGAAGATTCGTCCACGGATCAGACTTGATGTAAGCTTGGCTACAAAGCAGGTAGGCGGCTCGTTCACGGCCATCGGATTGAAGGAGCCTGTCGTTTAGCTCGCGAAGGTGACGTTCCTGTAAGACTAAGCTGGTCATGCGGCCACCTCAAGGGCATGTTCTACGCGCTTGAGCATTGTCCAGATGCCATCAACTCCACGTCGCCACTCGTTGTTGTGGCGCGACCAGCGCTGCCATGACAATCCGTTGAAGTTAAAAGCGTGGTCAGCAGCTTTGGGGTAGCGGCTTTCGGTAGTGAGTTTCGCCCAAGGTTGTAGATAGAACATGTCGGGCGGGACATCTGGGTAACCTGATGGCAGCAAGATGAGCACATCGGCTTGGAGTACGTCGTATTTGTTGGGTGGCAGCTTAAAGGCAGGAAAAACCACCCCCTTGTTACGGCCATCTACAATTTCCTGAAAGGTGAAGCCCTTGCTCTGTAGGTATTCTCGATCGCTGGCGGGTAAGAAACTCATGGCCTAACCCTCCGTCGTGGTTTTCTTGCCGGTGAAGAAGCGCTCAACCCCAGGAGCTTGGAGATCTACCGTTTCGGTATTTTCGATAGGGCGGTCTTCTCCTCCCCGCACCTCTAGCCAGACTCCGTAGGATTGGGGGTCAACTCCAGCAAGCTGTTTGAGCTTTAGCCCTGTAATGAGCGGTGCGCCCCACTCGAATCGGCGACCATCAATGACAAATCGAAATGAGCGATCGCTGCGCCAGGTGATGAAGCGCTCAATCCCGCCCTGCCTGAGATCGACGGTTTCGTCTAAGCGAATTTCTTCAAGCTGCCCATCGGGAAGCAGGTAGAAAATCAGGTACTCGTCTGCTGGCCGCTTTTTCGCCACCTCTAGAAGCTGAAGCCCCGTGATGACAGGGTCAGCGACCGAATAAGGCATCTTATCGATAGTGACCCGGAAATTCTGTAACGTAACCATAATCTAAACCTCCGTATTGCGAGAGTGAGTTCTAATTGCGATACTGCAATTCTGTTTATGTTATTGCACATGTGACGTAGAATTGCAAGCAAGCAACTGGAGGGGAGATGGGAAAGGTCGAGTTCAACGCAGAGGCGTTCTATGCAGCGTTAGACAGCCAGCGGCAGTCTAAGAAGCTGACGTGGAAACAGGTCGCTGCGGAATCTGGAGTGAGTGCGTCCACGCTGACTCGTATGGCGCAGGGCAAAAGACCCGACGTTGATAGCCTCGCAGCTTTGCTAGATTGGTCAGGTCTAAAGGCCGAATTGTTTGTCCAGGGAGGGCAGAAGACTCAGGCAGAGTCGGATCCACTTGCTCAAATCACCGCTTACCTACGAGCCGATCGCCACCTCACCCCTGAGGGATCCGCCGCCATTGAGGCGATTGTCAAAGCGGCCTATGAAAAACTGCGTAAGGATAGCTAGCGATGGGGTTTCGCCGAGGGTTTAAGACGGAAGCTAACGCTTACTCCAAGGAATTCCGTGCGGAACTGGGATTGCGCCCCCATGAACCACTTTGCCCCTGGAGGCTAGCTGAGCATTTGGAGATCCCGATTCTTCCTCTTTCTGAATTTAGGGATGAGCTCCCAGATGAAACCGACTACTTGATGCAGGCAGGCGATACAGCTTTCTCTGCGGTCACGGTGTTTCACGGAAGTCGCCGCTTGATAGTCCATAACGACGGGCATAGTTCTCGGCGGCAAGCCTCTAACATCGCCCACGAGCTGAGCCATGGAATTTTAGGTCATCCACCAACCGCACCCTTTGGTGAACATGGCTGTCGGAACTTCAATCAGGAGATAGAAGCGGAAGCCAATTGGCTTGGCCCTGCCCTCCTGATTTCAGTGGAAGCTGCTCTCCATATTGTTAGGAGGAGCATGAGCGTGGCCCAGGCAAGTGAGCTCTATCAGGTTACCGAAGAGGTGATCAATATGCGGCTCAATGTTACAGGGGCTCGAAAACGATTGGCCCGCAGACGAGCCTGACCCAAGACGGGCGGGGTATCATTGGGTACTCTTCCCCCTATGGAATAGCTGAAATGCTTGCTGAATGACTGCTGCGCTCCTGGAGACTGTTTAAGGAGGCTAGACCAAGCAAGCCCACGAGAAGGAACTACTCATGCTCACAGGCGAGATTCGATCGCAAATTAACACCATCTGGGATGCCTTCTGGTCGGGGGGTATCTCAAACCCGCTGGAGGTGATTGAGCAGATTACCTATTTGCTGTTTTTGCGGCGGCTGGATGAGCTGCACACCCTGGAGGAGAACAAGGCGAACCGGACGAAGAAGCCGATGGAGCGCCGGGTGTTTCCGGAAGGCGTTGACTCGAAGGAGCGGCCCTATGAAGACCTGCGCTGGTCGCGCTTCAAGCATATGGAAGCGCGGGAGATGTATGAGGTGGTGGGTGAGCATGTGTTTCCGTTTTTGCGGACGGAGTTTTTGAGCAGCTATGGGGATGGCTCTACCTACGCCCAGCACATGCGGGATGCTCGCTTTACGATACCGACTCCGGCGCTGCTGGCGAAGGTGGTGGACTTGCTCGACCATGTGCCGATGGACGATCGCGACACCAAGGGCGATCTCTATGAGTACATGCTGGGCAAGATTGCCAGTGCAGGGCAGAATGGGCAGTTTCGCACACCGCGCCATATCATTCAGCTGATGGTGGAGCTGACGCAGCCTACGCCGAAGGATGTGATTTGCGACCCGGCCAGTGGCACCTGTGGTTTTTTGGTGACGGCGGGTGAGTACCTGCGGGAGCACCACCGCGAGATCTTTCAAGACCCCAAACTGAAGGAACACTTCCATCACGGCATGTTTCACGGGTTTGATTTTGACGGCACGATGCTGCGGATTGGCAGTATGAACATGCTGCTGCATGGGGTCGAAAACCCGGCTGTGGTGTATCGCGACTCGCTGGCCCAAGACCATTCGGGGGAAGAGGGCAAGTACACCCTGGTGCTGGCGAATCCGCCATTTGCGGGATCGTTAGATTACGAGAATACGGCCAAAGACCTTCAGCAGATCGTCAAAACCAAAAAGACTGAGCTGCTGTTTTTGGCGCTGTTTTTACGGTTGCTAAAAACAGGGGGACGGGCGGCGGTAATTGTGCCAGATGGGGTAATGTTTGGCTCGTCGAAGGCTCACAAGGAGCTGCGGAAAATCTTAGTAGAGAACCAAAAGCTGGATGCGGTGATTAAGCTGCCAGGTGGGGTGTTTAAGCCCTATGCGGGGGTCTCAACGGCGATTTTGCTGTTTACCAAAACTGAGTCGGGCGGCACGGATGAGGTTTGGTTTTATGAGGTGGAAGCAGATGGTTGGAGCCTGGATGACAAGCGTCAGCCGCTGCTGTCGGAGGAGAAGCTGGGCGTAGCACCGAAGCTGCCGCTGGTGGATGAGGAACACGCGAAGAATAATTTGCCAGATGTGTTGGCCCGCTGGCAGGAGCGGGATGGCAGTGAGCGAGAGCGATCCCGCACGGCCCAGAGTTTTTGTGTGCCAAAGGCAGAGATCGTCGAAGCGGGTTATGACCTAAGCCTGAACCGTTATAAGGAGGTGGTACATGAGGAAGTAGATCATGTGCCGCCTCAAGAGATTTTATCAACCCTGGCAGAAATTGAAACCAAGATTCAGAAAGGAATGCTGGATCTGAAGGAGATGCTGGGATGAAACTGACCAAGGTCAAATTAGCTGAGATAACTCTTATCAATCCAACACTCTCAGACAAGTTAGCTGATGAGAATCAGCAAGTAGCTTTTGTACCAATGGCATCAGTGCAAGCAGATCCACCACAGGTGCAAGTGGCAGAGTCCCGCACTCTTTCCTCAGTAAAGAGTGGCTTTAGTTACTTTCAAGATGGCGACATCTTAGTAGCTAAGATAACTCCCTGCTTTGAAAACGGGAAAATCGCACAAGCTCGCATCGAATATCAACACGGCTTTGGATCAACAGAATTTCATGTTGTTCGTCCAAAAAGTGATCAACTTGACGGGCAATATCTTCTTCATTTTCTTCGGCAAAACCATATTCGCCGTCAAGGTGAACGTAGGATGACAGGCAGCGCAGGTCAGCGCCGAGTCCCAAAAGTATTTTTGGAATCCTTAGAAATTTATTTGCCCCCGATCGCAGAGCAAAGGCGCATTGCGGCAATTTTAAACAAGGCCGAGGAACTGCGGGAGTTGAGGCGGCAGGCATTGCGGGAATTGGATGCGATCGCTCAATCTATCTTCATCGAAATGTTTGGCGATCCAATAAACAACCCAAAAGAATGGACAAGGTCCAGACTGGGAGAACATCTAAATTTGATTGGAGGTTTTGCTTTTGAAAGCAAAGACTTTACCGCAACTGGAATACCTCTAATCAGAATTGGAACAATCAATCAAGGGAGTTTCAAAGGCTCTGATTTGGTCTATTTGCCCAAGTCTTTTTGTAAGAAGTATGAAAAGTTTCTGGTTTTCCCAGGTGACATTTTGATCACTTTAACGGGTACTATCGGGAAGAATGATTACGGAAATATTTTCATCCTAGGAAACCAGCACGAAAAATACTTCTTGAACCAGAGGGTCGCAAAGATATCGCTTAATAGTGATGCATTTAATCCACTGTATTTTCTTTACGTGTTCAAGCAAATGTCGGTCAAAGGGAGCCTAACCAAGCTAAGTAGAGGAATTAGACAGGCTAATATTAGCAACGATGATATTTTGAATTTGGCAATTCCACTTCCTCCTACGCCTATACAGCAAGAATTTGCTCGTCGCATTGAATCCATCGAACAACTCAAAGCCATCCACTGCCAATCCCTTCCTCATCTCGATGTCCTATTTACCTCGCTTCAACACCGCGCTTTTCGAGGAGAGCTATAAGAATGCGCGGTCGTCTTATTGATGCGTGGAAGTATACATGGCTTGAGCTTTGGGAACCTCTTGAGCAACTAGAAATTTTTTCTGATGACGTTTATACGGCTCTCTTTGAAGAACTAGAAAAGGCTCTTTTAGAACGACTACACTACAAAGAAACGCCTGCCGAAGAAATTGACGAACGGTCTCTAAAAGCCCTCTTGGAAGGAGATGATATCTATGCGCCTCTCCTAAGTGAACAGGATCTTGCTAACACCTATATTCAAAGCAGCAAGAGTGATGAACCAATCAAAGTCGGACTCAAATTCTTTTCTAGGAAAGCATTTCGAGAAAGAATTTATGTTAATACTGCGAATGATTCTTTATTATCTAAAAACTTTATCCAAGGATTAGATTCGGCAAACTTTGCAGGCGATCCTGCATTGGTGATGTTTTTTCAGAATGCATATGATGTATTTGCCGAGTATAACGAAGAACTCTGTGACGAGTATTTCAAATATCTCAATGACTTTATTATCTGTCACAACCTCCGATACAAGCTTCAACGCTCTCCTTTCCGACTTCAACCTCACCTTCCAGGGGTTTTCGCGGCGCTGTTCTCAGAGATTTTAAGAACTTCAGAAGACGATATTCACATGTTGGAGCTGGTGAAAGACTTTGAGCATTCATTCAATACATTGAGCAGATCCCAGCGTGAAGTCGATATGAAAACCTGCATCGCAAAAGCGTGTAATCTGGTTGAAGCTGTGGGAAGCAGGCATACTGAATCTAAAGGTTCTGAATCTAAGGGTTCTGATCTTGGGACCCTATGTGCCTCTATTAACTGCTGGCCTCATCCTGCGTTACGAGATGCGATCAGAAAGATTTATGCGTTTTGCTCAGACTATCCTGGGATCCGTCATGCAGGCTCACCCAAATCTAAACTGAGACCTCTTGATTTGAGAGACTCTATTATTGTGCCTATTTTACTCCTTGCGGCATCGAGCTATTTCTTAACCGAACAAAATCTAACAGATATACTTGGAATCAATGCAGAGGATGTATAGCAGTAAAGCTTCTAATCCAGTTGTGCTCTGTATCAGAGGGGCTTTGAAGTGTAACCTCATTTCGAGGAGGATAAAACTATGAGCGCCATCCTGTCCGAGTTTACCCTCGAAAACTTTAAGAGCTATCGCATCGGTCGGCTCCCCCTTGGCCCCCTCACCGTGCTCATCGGCGCAAATGCCTCCGGCAAAAGCAACGCACTAGAAGGGCTGCGGTTTCTCTCCTGGCTGGCCCAGGGCCAAAAGCTCAGCAGCATTCAACACGCCGTCAACGACGCCGATCGCATCGTGCGGGGACGAGTCGATGACCTCTGCCATCGGGGCGAATCCAGCTTTTCCGTGGGTTGCTCCCTACAAGGAAGCGAATGGAATCAGCTCACCATGGCGCTCACTCTTCGAGATGGTGACCTACACATTAGTAGCGAATCCATCACCAACACAGAGAATCAAGTAAAGCTCTACGAGCTTGACCAACCCTCTCAAGGGGTCGGCACCGATGTGGGTGTGGCTTACAACAACTTCGCCAGAGGACCAAACAAACCCCACATCACCTGTAGCGATCAAATGGCGATCTTCGTGCAGTTCGATAGCCCTGCCACCTTCAACGCCAGGCACGAGCAGTCGCAACAGGTCATTCCAGCCACCGTGCGCGACTACCAGCGGGTGCTAGAGAACGTGCTGTTTCTTGACCCCGTTCCCGCCAGAATGCGGGAATACAGCTTCACTACCGAAAAACGGTTGCAAGGCGATGGCACCAACCTCTCCAGCGTGCTCTATCGGCTTTGGAACGAAGCAGAAGCTAACCAACAAGCCATTTTAGACTTCATTCAAAGCCTGCCCGAGCAGGCCATCACCGGCATCGACTTTTTGACCGGGCCTCGGGGCGAGGTCATGGTGCGCTTGCAGGAAACCTTTGGGGCAGCCGAGCGCTATTGTGAGGCGGCGCTCCTCTCCGATGGCACGCTGCGGGTGCTAGCCATTGCGGCGGCTATGCTCTCGGCCACCGAGGGCAGTTTAGTGGTGATTGAAGAGATTGATAACGGGGTGCACCCCAGCCGGGCCGAGCATCTCTTGACCAGCATTCGGGCGATCGCCGAGCGGCGCAACCTGCGGGTACTGCTCTCGACCCACAACCCAGCGCTAATGGATGCCCTTCCTGATGCGGCCCTTGGCGATGTCGTCTTTTGCTACCGCGACCCGCAGGATGGCAGTAGTCGCCTGGTCAAACTGGGCGAGATAGACGACTTCCCTGGACTGGTATCTCAAGGGCCGCTGGGGCAGTTGGTCACCACTGGAGTGGTTGATCGCTTTGTTAAGTCGCCCATCACCCCCGAAGAGCGAAAGCAACGGGCCATGGATTGGCTGGCTAGCCTCCAGAGTCAACCAGCATGAGCAGCGTTTGTTTGATCGACACCAGCATTTTTCTAAATCTGCTGGATGTTCCCTACTGCAACGAATCCAGGTCAGAGGTCGCCGAGGATTTTACAACCTTTGCTGAGGCAGGATGCAGCTTTTTGCTGCCCATGGCCACCATTCTAGAAACCGGCAACCACATTGCCCAAAACGGTGATGGTAATCTTCGGCGCGAAACGGCTCAGCGGTTTGTCCTTGCTGTTAAGGGTGCATTTTCTGGAGAAGCTCCCTGGAGACCCGTCGTGTTTCCAGTCACCGAAGAGATCGTGTCGTGGATTGACACGTTCCCCAACTGCGCTGGACGCAACAAAGCCCCTGACAAGCAAGAAGGCACCAGCTTCGGCGATCTCACCATCATTCAAGAATTTGAAAAAGCCTGTACCCGCTTTCCCATGAGTGAGGTTTTCATCTGGTCGCTCGACAGCGACCTACAGAGCTACCGCCAAAATCCCTAAGTTGCATCCGAAGTTCTTTGCCAATTCACCGGGGATAGCAGAAATACTTTGTAAAAAGATCAAAGGCTTCTCTATTCCCATCTGCCAGATCTTGAAAGGCCTTGCTACGTTTAGGGAACGCTTTGCCTGGCGGCAGCTATTGAGGCCAAACGATCACCCATGAGCATTCACTTCCAGTTTCTCCAAGCCGAGTGGCCTCAACTCTACGAAGCCGCTGCCAAGGCCGAGGGCTTTGTCTACCCCGACCCCCGCGCCGCCTGCTTCTATAGCCGCCGTGCCCTAGAGCTTGCTGTCACCTGGCTGTTTGAGTGCGATGGTAGCCTGCGCCAACCGTACAAAGACGACCTCAGTGCCTACCTGTTTGAGCCCAGCTTCAAGAGCCTCGTCGGCCCGGCCCTGCATACCAAGCTCGACATCATTCGCCGCAATGGTAACCACGCCGTCCATAGCAACCGCGCCATTCAAGTCGAAGATGCGATCGCTACCCTCAGAGAGCTGTTTCACTTTTGCTACTGGCTCGGGCGCAACTACGGCATTAAACCCAGCGATAAACCCGCGCCTAAGGCTACCTTTAACCCTAACCAGCTGCCCAAAACCTCCCCAGTGCCACCCCAAACCGTGGCCCAGCTGCAACAACTAGCCGATCAGCTCGCCGCCAAAGATGAGCAACTCGCCAAAGCCAACGCCGCAAACACCACCCTTCAAGCCGAAATTGAAGCGCTCCAAGCTGCGGTTGCCCAGGCCAAAGCTGAAAACGCCGCCCAACCCGACACCCACGACTACACCGAAGCCGAAACCCGCGACTACTTCATTGACCTGCTGCTCAAGGAATCTGGCTGGCCTCTCAATCAAGTGCGCGATCGCGAATACCCCGTGCAAGGGATGCCCAACAACGCTGGCGACGGCTTTGTCGACTACGTGCTCTGGGGCGACGACGGCAAACCCCTGGGTCTTATAGAAGCTAAAAGAACCAAACGAGACCCTGAAGTAGGGCAACAGCAGGCTAAACTCTACGCCGACTGCCTGGAGCAGCAATTTGGTCAGCGTCCAGTCATCTTCTACACCAATGGCTACGAGCACTGGATGTGGGACGACGCCAGCTACCCTCCTCGCCAGGTGCAGGGCTTTCTGAAAAAGACCGAACTGGAGCTGATCATCCAGCGGCGCAGCACCAAGCGATCGCTCCTCACCGCCGAAACTGATCACAATATCGCTGGTCGCTACTACCAGACCCGCGCCATCCGTCGCATTTGCGAACCTTTTGAGCACCACAACGAACGTAAAGCCCTGCTGGTAATGGCCACGGGAGCGGGTAAAACTCGTACCGTGGTCGCCCTCTGTGAGCTACTCATGCGCTGCAACTGGGCCAAGAGAGTACTGTTCCTAGCCGATCGCGTAGCGCTGGTGAACCAAGCCGCCAACGCCTTTAAAGAATTCCTACCCGCCTCTAGCCCCGTCAACCTTGTCACCGAAAAGAACGCCGAAGGTCGTGTCTACGTCTCCACCTATCCCACCATGATGGGACTAATTAACGACGTGGGCGATGGACAGCGTAAGTTTGGCGTCGGCCACTTTGACCTGGTAATCATCGACGAAGCCCACCGCTCGGTCTATCAGAAGTATCGCGCCATTTTTGACTACTTTGATTCCTTTCTGGTCGGCCTCACAGCCACACCACGAGAAGAGATCGATTTCAACACCTACAAGTTGTTTGATCTCGAAACCCGCGTGCCCACCGACGTGTACACCCTGGAAGATGCCGTGCGCGATCGCTTCCTGGTGCCACCGAAAGCGGTCTCTGTGCCCCTCAAGTTTCAGCGCCAGGGCATCCACTACGATGAGCTGTCAGAGGAAGAAAAAGAACGGTGGGATGAGCTGGAATGGAATGAAGACGGCGACATCCCTGATAGCGTTGACTCCAGGGCGGTTAACGAGTGGCTATTCAACACCGACACAGTAGATAAGGTGCTGGCTCACCTCATGACCCGTGGCCTTAAGGTCGAAGGGGGCGATCGCCTGGGCAAGACCATCATCTTTGCCAAGAATAATGAGCACGCTAAGTTTATCTACGAGCGCTTTAACGCCAACTATCCCCACTACAACGGTGAATTTGCTCGTATCGTCACTTACAAGACCGAGTACGCCCAAGATCTGATCAACAAGTTCTCCCAAGCAAACCAAGCTCCCCACATCGCCATTTCCGTCGATATGCTCGACACCGGCATCGACGTGCCTGAAGTCGTGAACCTGGTGCTTTTCAAGCTGGTGCGATCCAAAACCAAATTCTGGCAAATGCTGGGGCGCGGTACCCGCCTGAAACCAGAGCTGTTTGGCCCCGGCTTAGACAAAGAATTTTTCTACCTATTCGACTACTGCCAAAACCTGGAGTTCTTTCGCCAAAACCCTGAACCCACCGACGGTGCCCCCAGCAAATCCCTTCGTAAAAGCCTCTTCACCAAACGGCTAGAGTTATTGAGCGAACTCGATAAGCGCATCCCAGCCGGTGCAGGCGCTAGCGAACAGCCCGGCAGCTATGGCGACACCCTGCTTGACCCAACCACTGAAGGAGAGATGAGACGGGCGATCGCCTCCCAACTCCACGGCGAAGTCGCCGCCATGAACCTGGATAACTTCATCGTGCGCCCTCAGCGTCAACGGGTAGAAACCTACGCCGACCCCAAAGCGTGGGATATTCTACAACCTGAACAGATTCAAGAACTCGCCAATGACATCGCCGGACTCCCTACAGAACTGCCTGCCGAAAATGAAGAGGCCAAGCGGTTTGACTTCCTGCTGCTGAGCCTGCAATTGGCCCGACTGAAGGCCGATCCAAAGTTCGTAGTGTTGAGCCTGAAGGTACGTGCGATCGCAGCTGCCTTAGCCGAAAAAGACAGCATCCCCATGGTGCGCGAGCAGATGGAGTTGATCGAGGATGTTCAGACCGATCTGTGGTGGCAGGATGTCACTATCCCCATGCTGGAGCGGGTACGAAGAAAGCTGCGATCGCTCGTTCGGCTAATCGAGAAAGCAGAGCGGCAACCGATCTACACCGACTTCACCGACGAACTCGGCGACGAAACCATCATCGAAATGGAAGTCTTCAGCAACGGTGGCGATGACTTTGAGCGCTTCCGTGAGAAAGCCAGGCACTTCCTGCGTGACCACAAGAATCACATCACCATTCACAAGCTACGCTTTAATGAGCCGCTCACCCCCACCGACCTCAGTGAGCTGGAGCGTATGCTGCTAGAGTCTGGTGTGGGCACCCCAGAGCACTTGGCTCGGGCCAAAGCAGAAAGCCAGGGGCTAGGCTTATTCATTCGTTCCCTCGTCGGGCTTGACCAAGAAGCCGCCAAGCAAGCATTTGGTGAGTTCCTCGCGGGTACTACTACCTCAGCCAACCAAATCGAATTTATCAACTTGATCATTGATCGCCTCACCCAGCAGGGCACTATCGAAGTCGGCGATCTTTACGAGTCACCCTATATCGATATCAACTCCCAAGGCCCTGACGGCATCTTTAACCCTGGCCAGATAGATTCTTTACTATCAGCTTTAGATAGAATTCGAGCCGCAGCTGCCGCTTAATGACTTTGCCATTAAGCGAAAAGGTAGCCAAAAACTTCCATATTGCAGGTTCTCTATTCACCTCTTTATTTTTGTTTCCCCTGTTTGGGGAGAGCTTTCCTCGATTGATCGACGAGGTACGCCTCAATGGTCCGCATGTGCTGCTCCGGGCTTGCCCGATTAGCCACCCAATCACACAGCAGCTCGACGTTGTAGAGAATCATCCGTCGGCCTGAATTCGTGTACACCCAGTGGATTCCTTCGATCAGGTATCCCTGTTTCAGCCGATAATTCTTCAGGCACGAAGACGATAGCCCGATGAGCTTGACGGCATCAGCGGTCTTGACCCAGGCTGGAGAAATTACATTCGATGGCTTGGCAATTGCCCGTGCACCATGTTGGTGGCTGCTCATGACGGTTCTTTCTGTCAGGTTAGGGTGAATGAGGGGGAAGAGAGCTGAGGCACCCTCTTCCCCCTTTGGAAGTGCTCTGGAGGCTGCTCAGCCTCAATCCGAGCTGAAGAAGGCAAGACTATTTGCCGTTATTCATTTCAATAAGCGGCAACGTTCTGGTGTCTAACGCTTCAGGCGGATTTTGAGCATCCATCAATTGGCGATATCGGCGGGTAATCCTGCGAGCACGGGAGTTAAAGCGCTTCGTTTCGATTTGTGCCCTTCGATAGGCTCGATTAAATCGCCACCGTGCTCTGGCTAACTGAAGCTCAAGTCGCTCAATCTGGGCGTTATGGTTGGCAATTTCCAGACTCATCAGGTCAATCAGTTGCTCTGTTGTCAAAGGTGGTAGAAAGCCGGAGCTGTTTTCTAATTCCTCTTCTTTCATCTCTATCCACAGGCTGAGCTCCGCCTCTTCCCATCCCAACGCAACCCCTAATCCTAGATTTGTCGCTGAAAATAGCCCTGCACCGAGCATGGCTCCTATCCCAGCGATCGCATTCCCGGCTCCTGCATCAAGAGAGTTGTTAACTATGGTGAGAAGTCCCGGTAACGCAAAACCTGTCTCAGCCACAAACAATACTCCGAGCGAGCTAATTAATGCCAACGAGAATACCGGGTACAGTCGGCTGCCCCTAGCATGTGCGAGAAATCGCCGCTCAGAAAATACCGCAATCTGGCTTTTCGCCCCAATAGACACTGACATGGCCGAAAGCGTAAATATCGCTGCCAGAGTAGGATTCTCGCTGAGCTGAAACACATCAAGCTCAAATAAATCACACAGACCAAGGAAAGTGAGAACCGAAAGACCGCATGAGATCCAGGTTGAAAGGTTCTTAAGCGCTTCGAGCTTATGCTGCTTCCGTTCTAACTCGGTCTTGGGACGCCTTTTTTGATGAGGTGAATACTGATTCTCTTGAGCAAGCGCTTCTCTCTGCTGCTCGAATTTGAACACCAAGTGTTCTCCATGAGCAAGTAGTCTCCCTATCTCGCTCTCTAGCCATTTCACCTCCTGATTTTCATGTATGACAACTACAGTGGCGCTATGAGTTTGGTGATACAGGTGGGCGAATTCCGCTGGAACATTCGCCTTAAGGAATTCAGCAAAGGGTTGGGTATGCACGTCACTGAGCAGATCCTTTGCCTCAAACGTTCCATATCCCCAAGGGGTAGCCGGGAGGCGCTCAAACAGTGAACTCAGGGACTCGATGAATGGCTCAATTACATTCCAATAAATTTTGCTGAGAATTGATTGTTTGCGTCTCATTTCTGCTCTTCTCCTAGATCTTTGATGACTTCCTGTAATTCGCTCGGGAGTTGTCCTGAAAACTCGATGTGCTCTTGAATCGGACTAAATGAGCTCGATAGCTTCAGGCTGGTATCTGCCTCAAGTCCTGCGATGTAGAGTTTGAAATTGTCGTAACTTCCGAGCGTATTTATCTCATGCCTAAGCTCAGGTAAAAGCGTTGGATCGCCTAATCCTTTACTAAGAATGACGACATGTAGGGCCTCATCTTTCTCGATTGTTTCTGCCGCAATCAGCGTCGCTCGATGAACTGCCTGAATAAACGACTGCGACTGTGCATCGACTACGGCAAGACTGCTGTAAACCTCCCTAATTGACTCTTTACTCATTCGATCTGAGTAACGGTTAGACAATCCATCACCCTGCATCACATCAACGATCAGGCCATTGTATTTAGGCATCTTCTGATGCAGCTCTTGCAGAAACCCTTGAGCGTATTGCAACTCTTCTGGAGTGCTGCAATCTATGGCGATATAAAGCGTTGTAGGCGTAAACGAATCCGCCTTTTGATGATTAACGGCCTGCCCTATCAGGCCTATCCCTAAAATGCCAAGGCCAAGCGTGGCCGTAATAGCGTTGTTCATGGAATTTGCTCCGTTATGACACTTCGAAACGAACCCTTATGTGAGGGTGCTAGTCGGTCAGATTAAGAGTGGTTGCCTCAGCTGCCTCATCGTCTGGATATAGGCTACTAACTAGCATTTGCTCGGCCTCGAAGACCGGCATGTCTGTGAGTATGGCCAGTAGCTTTACCACCAACGATTGAAGATCATGTCGCAGCTCCAAGAGCTCCTGTGAGATGGTGTTAATCTCCCCCTGGAGCCTTACTACTGACTCTTGAAAATCACTTCCTGCCAGTCCTGATAGGAACATGTCTCGCGCATAGGCGTGCATACTGGAGCAGCCACTTGCTCTAGCTTTAGTTTTCAGATCGTCTTCCAAGTAGCTGCTAACGCGAAAGCTAATTGTGATGGATGAAGTCGTTTTTGGCATGGTTGTAAGCGTCCATAAATACCGCAGATAGTCATTTGCAGCTGTTTTCTAAGCTAAATTGCAGGCACTGCCTGGCATCCCGAATGTCATTCATAGCAAGGGTTTCGAGGATTTTTGACTGAACTATCAGGTGTCCGGAAAATTCTGAAAAATTAGTTCAGAATCGTTCCATGGAATGTCATCCAAGGATGGTTTGTTGGTCTTACCTAAGAGGAGGGAATTTCGTGACAAACATAGATGCACTTTTTTATGGCATGGAAAAAAGGATTGCATAGGTGAATAGTTTGATGCCTCAAGTTAGGGGGATTAACTTAAGTCGGTTAACTCCCGCCTGCACTTCCTTATCTCCATGCTTCTTTTGGTACCGCTCGAAGAACTGAAGAACGTACTCTTTCATTCCTGAAAAGTGTGCCAGTTTCTGCTTCCAATGCATGTCCAAGCTATTCCTTGGGCTTTTTCTTAATGGGCCGTGGAGGTTTGGCTCCTGAATTATCTCCAGGCTTCCGTGGCCCATGTGGTTTGGTGGATCGCGGCGCATCTCCACCTTCTGCGTCTGGAGGACTTAGCTTAAGTTGTGCCAGCTCTTCTTCTGTCCAAGGAGTCGGAATAGTGCGAACAAACCGTTCATCAATGCGGTCATAGCCAACCACGCCACCATCTCCATCATCGAGCCGCTCTGGCCGCATCTTCGTAATCTCCTGCCAGGAATAGGTATGGTAGTGAATGCCCTCTCCAGGAAGGCTAAAATAGCCACTCAGGCCGTTCTTTGGCCCCGGTACAGGAAGCTCTCGCTCATCTAGTTCTTGCGGCAATATGGTTGTGCGCTCTGTACGCTGGTAGGAGACACCGCTGATAGAAGGTGGTTTATCTGGATTCGGCACCTGGGGTGTATAGGTGGTCTGAATTACCTCATGCTTGCCGATAGCATCGCTTATGTATTTGGCAGAATCACTATCCATTGGAAACATCGCCTTATGTCGCGACAGCCCCCAGATAGATTTGGCTATGTTCTCGCCAAACTCCTCAACAAAAGAGGCCATGTTTAGCACGCTGCTCACCATGCAGACCGATTTCGAGCGTCCCAATTGGAGCAGTTGCTCAAAGGCGACTAACTTTCCGGTAGCAATGAGCTCGTCAATATAGAGCCACACCCGCCGCTCTGGATCATCGGGCAACTGCTTTAAGCGAGCCGCAATGGAAGAAAACAGTAGGGCATTAATCGTCTTGAGGGCATCGGGGTATTCGTAGTCAGAACCCAACACCAATACATACTCACCTCGTATCCAGTCTGTAATCGAAAACTCACGAGTCGCTACCTCCCAGGAGGCTGCAATCAAATGAAACTGATCAAGTTCAGCCCGAACTGACATGAAAATTTCATTGCGCTCGCCTTTTTTGACCTTGAAATAATCATCTAAGTCATGGGGGCGAGGATTCCACTGCTGAATCAGAGCATGAGCAATCGCAGTATTTGAGAAAGCATTGATTAAGTCTCGCAGGGTCCAGCTTTCCCCCTTAGCCCGTTGTAGCGAGACAATGACGGCTGTCAGAAGCGCTACGGCTGTTTGGGTGAAAAACCTGTTATCTCCTTTCACCTCTGGAATGAAGGTGCGAGCAAACTCGCGTGCCTTACCTGGAGAATTGATGTCCTTCCCTATAGCCCACCGGGCGGCTCGCTTATCAAGGGGATTCAAAATCACATAGAGTGGCCCGTCCTCGCCGATTCCAAGACCCAGGGCTTCTAAATAGGGGAGCAAGTTACTCTTGGCATCTACCACGATGGCTCGGTAGTTTGGATTAAAGCCAATACCGGCTAGGGTCTTGGTCATCATCACCTCAAGCCAGGTAGACTTCCCAGCTCCGGTGTTACCAATCAGGATAAAGTGGAGCGCCTCGTTCTTCTTAGCGATAAATGTTGCACCCCAAGGGATGAGCCCTCTGAGCTCCCTTTTATTCAGCCGTCCCCACACTCGTCTAAACTCTGCGGGCTCACGTAATGATCGCCCTCGAATTGTTCCTGATGGGGACGGCAGCGGCGTAGGAAGTGTAAGCACGACACTACCGACTAAGGCCGTGACAAACGCCGCGATAAGAAAGCTTAGAGAAGCAGGTACTCCCTGAATCAATAGGCGAAGAATAAGCTGGGTTCCCCACCAACTTAGTAGGAGCAGTAGGAACGGCAGGAGTACCTTCTCAATTTCAGAAATGGCTTTGGTTCTACCTTTCAGGAGCCCAGTATGAACTACCTCACACAGTCCGCCGATATAAAGAGCCGTAATCATCAGGGCACAGGCATGGGATAGCCACTCCCCACCGTTCCACATTGCCAAGTCTGCATTATTGAGACTTTTGCTTATCCACAGAACCCAGAGGCCATAGAGCCTGGGCGTACTGATGTAGAGCCAACCAGCTGTCAGCAGCCACACGATTAGTTTAGGCATGGTAGTGTTACAACCTCTCTCGAATAATTTGTTCGCGAACACTGGCCACGATGTAGGCCGGGTAACGAAGCCCAAGGCCCGTGGCCAAGAAGAAAAAGACAGCGACAATCACCCACACAAGCAACAGAGGGAGCGTGCTCCAGGTGGTGAGTGCCTTAAACATGAGCACTGGTTCAAGCAGCACAAGAATTAGCCAGAGCACCATGGCAATAAGCCACCGCGCGGCGCAGCTGATGACTTGAGATAACGAGCGGTATCGAGCGATCGCAAGCTCTTCTGAAAACCCTTCAAGGTATCGGTAGAGCCAGAGGACGCAGAAAAGCAGGATAGCTCCATGCGCCCATTGGTTATTGATCCACGCGAGGGGGAAAAAGCTGAAAAGCTTTCCTCCCGTTTGGGCTAGGCTTTCAGTAAACCCGCCCATGCGAGGGTAGACGTAATAGGCAAGCAGAGGCACTCCAGCCGCAAAAAGCCCCCGCCTGATGATGTGTGGAAACATCAGACCTCCTCAATGATTTGGTAATAGTTAAAAAGTGGTTGGTGCAAGCGATGGCTTGCGTAGGATTGACAGGCGCTACAAAAACCGCTGGAGCACGAAAATCAGCACACTTCCGCTCACGGCTCCAAAGAAGGCCCACAGGAAAGAGAAAACCGGCGATGTACCACTAGATGCGTGCTGCGCCATCTGCTTACTGAGACGTTTGGCTATCACATGAATCTCAGCTGCTACATCACGGCAATCCTGAATCTGCCCCCGGCTAAGAGCCTGGAGAGTGACTAGATGAGCTTTCATTTCACCCACAAGAACTCGTAGATCATCCGGGATAGGTGCAATCGCTACCCGTGCATGGGTGAGCGAAAGCAGCGCAAGAAACATCGGATCATTGGGTTCAACCTGGGTTTTCTCCAGGATGCGGTACACCTTCAGTTTGGTTTGTAGGTCAACGCCCTCAAGCACCAGGTCGAGGGTAGCGAGATCTTCATCGGGAATATCACCCAGAGGCTTATGGTTCATAACATCCCCGCTTGCTCAATCTGCTGAAACGCTTGCCGGAGAAAGTGCTTGATGCGCTGTCGCGATACCACCGTCAGGTCTTTGTGACTCTCCGCTGCGGAGAGAGTTAGCTGGTGCGCTTCAATGAAATTTCGCTCCAGATAGGAACACTTCGGCAGATCGATCACCGGGATCGAATGATCCTCAATGAGTGCCTGAAACTTCGGATCTTGATCAACATGTGACCAGTCGTCGCAGAGCCCCCAGTTCCTCACGAATACGTGGGGCATCCACTCGCCCAGGTCAGCAACCGTTTTGTAGAAAAGCTGAACAGAGTCGTACCCGCCGTTAGAAACGTACCAGTGACAGAACGATACCCCCTCACGTTCTGCTAGTTCATACAGTGCATCTTCGGTAAACCAGGCAAGCATTGCCTGGTGCACTTGAGCAGGGAGGTTGGCAACGACGGGTTTTTTCTGAGCTTCAGCAAAGAGCGCATCGGCCTTACTGCGCTTTCTTTCATCTTCGCTGAAATAGGCAAGAATGACCTCCTCTAGCTCCTTGTAGATGCGGCCAACATCAGGATTCACGCGATCGCACTCAGCAATGGTGAATTCCCGCCCTTTGCTTCTAAGGGATTCAATCAACAGACGGGTATAGAAGCTCTTCCCGACGCCCCCTTTCCGGCCTCCCACAAAGTGGAGGCGTGAATTATTAAACCGTGGAACCATAGGTTCACCTCCATTACGTGACTACAGATTCTCAAACTCGTCTTCGCTCGCTTGGGCACGAGGATCTCGGCCATACAGTGCTGGTCTTGGCAGCGTTGCTGGCTTTGGCTCAGCACGCTTTGCCCACTGTGACAACAATAGATGAGACAGCTTAGCCAGTCCCAATTAGAGTAGAAGGAACGGTTATCCCGCATGTCAGACTCTATGCAATCGCAGCTCTTGAATCCTGAAAACAATGGGAAAGCCGCCCGTCTAGATCCCGAAGTTCTAGAAAAACCTGTCCGCCGTCAATTCACCGCCGCTTATAAGCTCGAGATGGTACAAGCTGCAGATCGGTGCACTGAGCTGGGTCAAATCGGGGCCTTACTG
>NZ_JH976537.1:3681122-3684610 GCF_000309385.1 Nodosilinea nodulosa PCC 7104 | reverse complement strand
TCTTGGGACATCACAAAGCTCCGTAGCCACCAAAAATGGACGTACTTTCAGCTCTATGTGATTCTCGATGTCTTCAGTCGCTATGTCGTCGGCTGGGATGGTGGCGCATCGCGAATCGGGGCGCGTTGGGCCGAGCGCTTGATTCGACTCACCTGTCAGAAGCAGGCCATTGAGCCGGGGCAGTTGACGCTCCCATGCTGACCGGGGTACGTCAATGACCTCGAAGACGGTCGCGTTCCTGCTCTCTGATCTGGGCGTGACCAAGAGCCATAGCCGTCCCCAGGTGTCCAATGACAATCCGTTTTCGGAGGCGCAATTCAAAACCTTGAAATATCAGCCCACGTTTCCCACACAGTTTGGCTGTATCGAAGATGCCAGGGCCTTTTGCCAACACTTCTTTGCCTGGTATAACCAAGTCCATCATCATGGGGGCATTGGTCTATTGACCCCTGAGGTGATGCATTCAGGCCAAGCTGACGTCGTCACTCAGCAACGACAAGCCGTTTTAAACACGGCTTATCTCGCCCATCCTGAGCGCTTTGTCCATCATCCGCCCACTCCACCCGTGGTGCCCAATGCCGTTTGGATCAATCCACCGATAGCAGCTCCTAACAGCCAGGCGGTTCCACACTAATTTGTTTTTAGTTTCTGTCTCATTTTTGTTGACACATTCCGTTGGTAGCGGAACACTTTGGGGAGCATCCTTAATTGGAACGAAGCTTGTCGTGCTATTACGAACAGGCTCTACTGGATCCGGCACCCTCTCGACATCTTGCGCTTTTGCTGCCCTGTTCATGTACTTCCTGAGCGTCCCAGGGGTAATTGTCTTCCCCAATTCGGTATAGAAGAGGGTTGCCAGCTCCTCATAGGAATACCCTCTCTTCTTCGCGCTCTTAAGATCGCCGAAGCAACGATGCACTAAGCTGTACAGGGTATCTGTTCGGCGTGCTCTTGGTTTTGGACTAAGCGATGAAAGCGCCTCGATAAAACGCGACTCATCGCTCTCGCTATGATGGGAACTATAGCTTTGATGGTCAGCCATAACATGCGAATCACATCTCCTTTCAATGAACGACAGAATCGCTACCAACCGGATGGGGTAGCCACCTTGGCCTGGAATAAGGCCAGTACTTGGATAGCGGCATGAAAATAAGAAACCACGATCGCAGTAGGCTGTGGAAAGGATTTAACGGAATTCGCTTAAGTCCCTTTTTTCTCACCACAGGGTTATTCCCTTCTTTTTTCCACTAGGGTTTGTAGTGGCTCAACAAATCTCTACGGAAATGCAGCAGCACCCACTGTATAAGTGACCAGACATCTTCTCTGACGTTTTTGATATGCCTGCTAGCCGTAAGCGTTCGGTGACTCTCACCGAATCAGGATTAGACCGCTTCCAGACTAGAGCGCGTGAGTTGGTGGCAATGGAAGAACTTGAGAACGCTAGTGTTAAGGCTGAGTTCGCTCGCTATTGCGAGGGGAAAGGGGATTCTCTATCCGAGAGCACAATTACACAAATTCTTAATCGAGAGCGCGTCGATCGAAGCTCTATACAGCGGCTCTTCAATGCCTTCGAGATTCCTCTGAAGCAGAGCGACTATGCGATGGTGGTCCAGAATAGTCCTGATTCTTCTCGTAATAACATCCCTTTCACGGGCACCTCCTCCTTTGTTGGCCGTGAAAAAACTTTGGATGCCTTACATGCCCTGCTCAGCGAAACCGTTTCCCAGGTTCAGCCGGTAGCACTTTCCGGGATGGGTGGTATTGGTAAAACTGAACTTGCTATCCAATATGCTAGGCGCTACGCCAGTGCTTACAGTGCGGGGGTGTGCTGGATCTTTGCCCGCAGGCTTGATTCTGGTAATAACGCCTCTATTCCAAGCCAGATAATTACCTTTGCCCAGATTGACCTCGGCTTACAGATTCCATCCGATCTCCTTACCACTAATGACCGATTAGCCTATTGCTGGCGACACTGGCCACAAGGGGAGGTTCTGCTCGTATTTGATGATGTTGATAACTACAGCGATATTTTCCCCCACTGCCTTCCTCGTGATATCCGATTCAAAGTAGTGCTCACCATTCGTCTAAATCTTCAAGCTCCGGTTCGTAATTTCCCTATTAATGTGCTGGAGCGTGAAGATTCTCTAAAACTTCTGGCCCTCATCGTAAAAGATGGCCGCACAGATCACGAAAGAATCACCAACGACCTTTGTGAGTTTCTCGGTGACTTACCTCTAGCCATCGAGCTTTCTGGTCACTATCTAGCGGTTGATACGTCTCTTTCCATTGCGGCTTTCTTCCAAGACCTGCGAAAACGAGAGGGAGATCGTACAGTCCCCTCACATGAAGCTTTTGATGGTGACGCCCAAGAGAATCCTGCCTGGGTAATCACCGCTCGTCGTGGCCTTGAAGCCGCGTTCAATCTTTCGTGGGAGCGGTTAAACCAATCTACACAGTTAATAGCAAAGCTCATTGGACGCCTCGACCCCGGCCCAATTGGGTGGGATATGGTTGAAGTCATGAGAGCATTTTTGGCTGAGGAATACCCACAAGATGGCCCCTATAGTCCAGATGAGATGACTCGTGCTAAGAATACTCTTCTTCGCTTTAATCTCCTAAAACCCTTCGACGCAAATAGCTATCGGCTCCATCCCCTTACCCGTGAATTTTTCCGCAGTAAAACAACTGACGAAGAATACAAATCATATGGTGGCGAAAAGGGAAAGTCTAAATGACAGATACTTCCTCCAGCACCATTAAAAGTTCCACCAAATTCGACAGGGTTATGGTGGCGGCATGCGTTCACTTTGCCAAAGACTTTTCTTTTAATCCTACTAAGGACGATAAGCTGTTAAGCATCTAAACTACATATTAGGGAGTGTATTTTGGTGAGTTATACATGCCAATCAAGAATTACCTAACGGCCGAAGAGAAACAGGAATTGCAGAAGCAGCTTAAATTTCATGAGCATCCCGACGTTCGTGAGCGTATTCTAATTCTGCTATTGCGAAATGATGGCAGAAACAGCAAGAGATTGCAGACTTTCTAGGTTGCTCCTTAAGGAAAGTAGCCTATTGGTGTGCCCACGGAAATCCAAGTGACTTAGCCAGTTTAACCGATGAACGAATGCATGGGAATTATCATAAGGCCACCGATCAATATGTCAACTTATTATTGGATGTCATTGAGAAAGAGCCTCAAGAATTGGGGTACGAATTTGGTCGATGGACGGCGGCTCGGCTCGCCACATATTTAGAACAAGAAACCGGGATTCAGCTAAGTGGAAGTCAAGTGAGGAGGATTCTCAAGTCAAAAAAGTCGTTTACCTCTGGGCCAAATATAGCTTAGAGGAGAAGCAAGATCCAGAGAAGCGAAAAACTCTTCAAGGCAAAAACTGGAGGAGTATTTAAGAATTACTAAAGAATCCCCAGAGAAGCTCCAGGTCTGGTTTTGGGATGAATGTGGCTTTAGTTGAGAGTGACACGTCG
>NZ_JH976537.1:3675701-3681022 GCF_000309385.1 Nodosilinea nodulosa PCC 7104 | reverse complement strand
GCTGCTTTCGGTGCTGATGATGTTCAGTGGGAGTTTCCAACTATTCCGAATTAACCCATTCGGTAGGGTATGCAAATCAACCCAGTCAACTGCCAAAATGATGGCAGAAAACAGCAAGAGATTGCAGACTTTCTAGGTTGCTCCTTAAGGAAAGTAGCCTATTGGTGTGCCCACGGAAATCCAAGTGACTTAGCCAGTTTAACCGATGAACGAATGCATGGGAATTATCATAAGGCCACCGATCAATATGTCAACTTATTATTGGATGTCATTGAGAAAGAGCCTCAAGAATTGGGGTACGAATTTGGTCGATGGACGGCGGCTCGGCTCGCCACATATTTAGAACAAGAAACCGGGATTCAGCTAAGTGGAAGTCAAGTGAGGAGGATTCTCAAGTCAAAAAAGTACGTTTACCTCTGGGCCAAATATAGCTTAGAGGAGAAGCAAGATCCAGAGAAGCGAAAACTCTTCAAGGCAAAACTGGAGGAGTATTTAAGAATTACTAAAGAATCCCCAGAGAAGCTCCAGGTCTGGTTTTGGGATGAATGTGGCTTTAGTTTGAGAGTGACACGTCGAAAGGATTGGGTCAAGAAAGGGACGCGCAAGAAGGTTTCTGGAATTCGACGGAAAGGACGTATCAATGTGATGGGAGGAATCCGCTATTCGGACAAGAAGCGGTTGGTGGACTTTCTCCCCAAAGGAACCGGTGAAAATTTTTATAAGGTTCTCAAGAACTTTTACGAGGAGGTTATTTATGACTGGGCTGGCGAGGATAGGAGCGTGAGCGAATTTGAGAAAGACGGGCCTAAGGTTGTGATTATTTTAGACAATGCGAGTATTCACAAAAAGGAGGAATTTACAGAGAAGATAAAGTTAGAGATGCCAAATTTAGTTTGGAGTTTTTACCTGAGTATAGCCGGACTACAATCTGGTCGAATTGGTTTGGCATTCAGCAAAAGAGTTCATCTCAAATCGTTATTTAAGTCTATTGAAGATCTCGAGGCTCTTATCAATAAGCTTCTCAATGAAGGAGAACTGGCCATAAATTGGCATCGGAAGGTGAAAAACAAGGGAAGTGCTATTGATGCAATTTAGATGCGCAACAGCTTATTGAGAAAATCAAAGTTCACATTCCTCATATTTCTAAAGCTGCTTCGGTGGCATCTAGCCTTACAAAAGATGAAAATATAACTGCTCTATTTACCTGTCTAGCTAGCTTCTATGAAGGACAAGGCCTCCTTGAGGAAGCTCAAAATTGGTGGGAGGAATGCTTGGCTTCCACATTCGAGCGCTTTGGCGAAATCCATTCTGATGCAGTAATGGTTTTGGTTAAATTAGGCTCCTGCGTCCGTAACCAAGGAAAATATAGAAAAGCAGAAGATTGCCTTTCTCAAGCCTGTGAGATTGCTTTGAATCTCACAGGTAATAATCACCTCGAATTAGGTATTTGCTTATACAACCTTGGGCTTTTATACCAAGATCAAGGCCATCATGATGAAGCCGAATCCTATTATAAATTGGCTCTCGGTATACATGAATTTCATTTAGATAGTTCGCACCCTTTAATTTGTCAAAGCTTAAACTCACTAGGGTTATTGTATCGTGACAAATCACGATA
The DNA here is from genome assembly GCF_000309385.1 of Nodosilinea nodulosa PCC 7104. Taxonomy (GTDB): domain Bacteria; phylum Cyanobacteriota; class Cyanobacteriia; order Phormidesmidales; family Phormidesmidaceae; genus Nodosilinea; species Nodosilinea nodulosa. The sequence continues at coordinate 3,679,404 of NZ_JH976537.1, read as the reverse complement.
TGTTGAAGCAGAAGCTTTAATACAAAAATCTCTTAAGATAACGCAGGATCGCGTTCAACCTGACCATTCGGAAATTGCCTCACTTCAAAACAATCTTGCTCATATTTTAGAATTGCAAGGAAAATACTTGGAAGCAGAAACGCTTTTTCAAAGTTCGTTACAGTTGAATGAATCACTTTTCGGGGAATACCACCCTCGTACCTTGGCCAGTCTTAATAACCTAGGAGCACTTTATAAAACTCAAGGTTTATATGATAAGGCAGAGTTGCTTCTTTTGAAAGTCTTGGAAAGACATAGAGACTTATATGGACAAGAACATCTTGATACAGTCCTTAGCCTTAACAATGTAGCAGCACTTTACAACTCACAAGGACGTCTTCAGGATGCTAAAGTTTACTATCGTCAAGCACTAGAGTTAAAGCAAGAGCTTTTAGGAGAAACGCACCCTCAAGTTGCCCTAAGTCTTAACAACTTGGCAGATGTGCATTGTAAGCTGGGTAACTATCAAGCCGCTGAAGAGATGTTCGTCAGAGCGGTGGAGATGCAAAAAAAATTATTAGGTTCCGCTCACCTTGATGTCGCAATCAGCTTAAATAACTTGGCTTGCTTATACCGTACTATTGGTAGTTATAGAGATGCAGAATCTCTTTACATAAACGCATTGAGTATTCGCAAGCAGCTATTAGGACATGAGCACCCTGACATTGCCATTAGCTTGAATAATTTGGCAAGCATATACAGTAGTCAGGCCCGTTATGATGAAGCAGAAGATCTCTATATTCAGGCATTAGAGATGAGAAATCGACTGTTAGGAAATGAACATCCTGACATCGCTTCTAGCCTCAATAATTTAGCTCTATTGTATCAGTTGAAAGGTAACTACGGAGATTCTGAGAGCCTCTACATCAAAGCACTTGATATGAGCAGACATCTGTTAGGGGACAATCATCCTGATGTCGCTACCAGTCTTAACAACTTAGGTTATTTGTATAAATTGCAAGGTCGTTATCAAAAAGCAGATTCATTTTATATTCGTGCACTTGAGATAAACAAAACACTACTTGGCGACAAGCATGTTAATGTTGCAGCAAACTTAAACAATCTGGCAGGAAGTTATCAATTACAGAGAAGATATGAAGAGGCAGAGACCCTATACCTTGAAGCTTTAAAGCTGAATCGATTTCTTTTTGGAGATTGCCATCAAAATGTGGCAATCAGTCTTAATAATTTGGCAGGAATATACTGCTCTCAAAGACGTTATGAAGAAGCTGAGCCATTATATATTGAGGCTCTAAACCTGAGCCGTAGTCTGCTGGGAGAACGCCACCCCGATGTAACTCAAAGTATTAATAACTTAGCATATCTCTATAGTTCTCTGGAACGGCTTGCTGAGGCCAAAATTCTTTTTTTAAATGCCCTCGAATTAGCCGAGAACGTTCTAAGCAAGGAAGATCCGTACTATGCAATCATCCTTAAGGGCCTTGCCCAAGTGCAAAATAAACAGAATCGTGAAGGACAGGTGTAGTTTTAACTAATTTTCAAGTCGATTTTTTGCTGCCTCTTTTCACAAGCGATCGATGCTTAAACTCTTCTTCACAACAGCCAAATCAACCTCTTTCTGAAACACCATCTTCCGCGCGATTCTCCACTCAGTATCGGTATCTTCGCGCTCGTGCTTAGCCGCATATGAATAGATTTTCGTAGAGAACTTGCCCCGTGACACCTGAACCAATGAAATATCTCTGCCTCGCCCCTGGGTAAGCACAAATCCATGGCGCACCTCCTTGTGCTTTGCCTCGCTGGGAATAAGCGCGTAGGCAAGAGCAAGACTTTTATAGTGCCTGAGATTAAGAAGCCTCGTTTTGCCACTATCAAGCCGTATCACCGCAACTTTGGTCAACGACTCCAGGCGCTCAATGGTGGCCGTGTTCCCTTTTGTAACTCCGTAGGTGGGCGATGTCTCCTGGAACATCACGCGATCGCCCACGCGAAAGTACCCAGCCTTTGTCTTTATCGCTACGTCTGACAGTGCCCCTGCCTGGCGAAGTCCTGCTTGGGCCATAGTGTTTAAGGTTGCTGCATCTTCCTTAGTATCGACAATAATCAGATTGTCTTTCGGGGAAGCGATCGCTTGCGTCAACCAGTCAGCGATCAGTTGCGCCTGTGCCTCTTCCCTCGTTTCCGCGAGATAAAAGATCGTCTCATCCCGCAGTAGATTAGCCACGGTGGCTACCTTGCCAGTTCCAATACCCTGAACTAAATCTAGTGATAGTGACGGATCCTGCCGCTTAATCTCAGTCAGAGTAGTTGATGATGAAATCTTCTGGGCTAGAGCTTTGAAGGCACCACTGTGCTCAAACGCCTGCGGTGCTTTCACATCGCCGCTCATGATGAGCTTCCCACCAGCGCGGCTTACCTCCTTAACCAACCGAAGCATTTGGGCTGCACTTAATGCCTGCGCCTCATCGACCATCACCACGGTTTTGAGTGAAAGCGGATCCTTCGCATAGGAGCGGCTCCCATAACGCCGTCGTCCTTCTTTTGCCCAATCGATTTCATGGAAGAGTTTGTGAAGTGTGATGCTTCGCTTCACTTCGCCGAACAAGAGCTTTGAGAGTACTCCTTGCGATTCCAGCCCTGATTCCTTTAATCGTTCCGCACCCTGTCGCGACGGCGATACCGCAATGACTGTGTAGCCACTATTCCGGTACGCCTTAGCAGCTGCAATGAGCGTGTGAGTTTTTCCGGTGCCTGAGATGCCGCTTAGCACCTTGAGCTTCCCGCCTTCTGTGAGTGCATGGAGGGCTCGCCGCTGTTCCACACTTAATCTCTCACTCGTTCCCGCTCGTTCCACCTGCCGGCCCACTGTGACAACAATAGATGAGACAGCTTAGCCAGTCCCAATTAGAGTAGAAGGAACGGTTATCCCGCATGTCAGACTCTATGCAATCGCAGCTCTTGAATCCTGAAAACAATGGGAAAGCCGCCCGTCTAGATCCCGAAGTTCTAGAAAAACCTGTCCGCCGTCAATTCACCGCCGCTTATAAGCTCGAGATGGTACAAGCTGCAGATCGGTGCACTGAGCTGGGTCAAATCGGGGCCTTACTGCGACGAGAAGGGCTGTACTCATCGCAGTTGAGTACCTGGCGCAACCAGCGACAACAGGGGCAACTGCAAGCGCTGGCCGATAATAAGCGGGGCTGCAAAGCCACAATTCCGCATCCGGTTCAACAAGAGCTGGCGCAATTGCGCCGAGAGAATCAACAGCTGCGCCAACAAAATGCAGCAGGCCGAACTGATCATCGATATCCAAAAAAAAGCTTCGCAGTTAATGGGGATCTCTCTGAGTCCTATCCATTGCGACGAGCCCGACTGAACCGTGCTGCTGAGACCCTGGCGCTCGACGTGGGCGTTGCCCCGGCTTGCCTGTGAAACTGCCCCAGGAAAGCCGCGCAACTGGTTTCGCTGGTGGCGCAGTTCTAACTCCAGGCGCTGGCGATCGCAAATCTCTTTGCGCAGCCGCTGATTTTTGCTGAACCAGCAGTTTTCGCTGGCGGCTGAGCTGCCGCTGGAGGGCTAAAACCTGTAGTTGACCCTGCACCCGAGCCACAATCTCTTCCGATTTCAGCGGTTTGGTCATGTAGTCAACGGCGCCCACCTCAAAGGCTTGAGATCTATCCTCACTCTCCGCTAGGGCGCTGAG
>NZ_JH976537.1:3620711-3675601 GCF_000309385.1 Nodosilinea nodulosa PCC 7104 | reverse complement strand
CGCGTTCCTGCTCTCTGATCTGGGCGTGACCAAGAGCCATAGCCGTCCCCAGGTGTCCAATGACAATCCGTTTTCGGAGGCGCAATTCAAAAACCTTGAAATATCAGCCCACGTTTCCACACAGTTTGGCTGTATCGAAGATGCCAGGGCCTTTTGCCAACACTTCTTTGCCTGGTATAACCAAGTCCATCATCATGGGGGCGATTGGTCTATTGACCCCTGAGGTGATGCATTCAGGCCAAGCTGACGTCGTCACTCAGCAACGACAAGCCGTTTTAAACACGGCTTATCTCGCCCATCCTGAGCGCTTTGTCCATCATCCGCCCACTCCACCCGTGGTGCCCAATGCCGTTTGGATCAATCCACCGATAGCAGCTCCTAACAGCCAGGCGGTTCCACACTAATTTGTTTTTAGTTTCTGTCTCATTTTTGTTGACACATTCCGCGGTGCGATACGCGCATTCCAGACGTCATAGCCAACGTAGTAGCCTGACTAAGGAGCGACTGCTCCAGGCGATAAAGCCGCTTGAAGGTAAATCGTTCTTCATCTTTGACTAACCCAATAGACATCACCTGCCGGTGCTTCAGACAAGTATCGGTAAGCCGTAGAACATCGACGCTGTGTAGTCCTCGGGTTTGGGCCGCAACTGCAATCGCGGTTACCAAATCTCTGCGGCTAAAGTGGCTCTGGTGTACGGCGACTATTCGCCGCGCCTCCCTGAGCGTGCGCCACTCCTGGAACCGCTGCCACAAGGTGATCTGATCTTTCCCTTCCGGAATAATGAGCCTCGTAGCCCTACGCTGGATTAGTCCATGCTGAGCCGCGACCTCTTGCCATGCCCGGAATAGCTCGTCTCGTGGTGGGACATACCCCTTCTTGTCACGGGTCATGTAGGCCACGGCCTGGGCTTGAGCAGCGGTGGATGGCTCGTGCGCTTCAATTGCCTTACGACGACTCGACCATAGGTTCATAAGCGTTTGGTATCGCCCCTCGGTGCGAGAAAACCCCGATAACTCAAACCAGCTCTGACAACGCACAAGCTCAAGACCCAGTTCGGTTTGCAGCAGCGCCGCCAATTCACTTCGGTAGATGGCACCCGCTGCCATCTTGTGTTGATAGAGCACCCGCGAGTCGATAGGGCCTGTCACCCCATCACGGGTCACTCCATCGTTGAGCACCAGCGCATGGGTGTGGAGATTCGGCTCCCCGGCACGATTTGATCCATGCTCAAAATAGGCAACCGTAAGCCCTGCCGGAGGCGCATCGTGGGTAAGCAGTCGGGCGTGGCTTTCAAGGTATGCGATCGCAGCTTCTACCGCTCGGTGGTGGATACGCTCTATAGCAGCACGGTGTGCTGGATCCACGACAGCCCATAGAATTGAAATACTCTTTGGTGGAGTAAAGACCAGATCCCACCCCGGCACACGCCGCTTGCCTCCTGCGTTACTAACAAGCTTTGATTCGTTATCAGGCGAAAACCCATCGAACAACACAAAAAACGCTGCTCGATTCACTGCACCGTACAGGCCAAGTTGTCTCGCACCCTGTCCACCCCATACTGCTGGGGGTTCTCCGGGCAAAGCACTCGATGCCTCGTAAGAAGATTGTGCGAGGTTTACATAGTAGTACTTACTTTTGCGTCCCATCTTTGCAATTGAAAGCATGACAAAACGTTGCGTCAATTTCCCACGATACTAACGCTCACTGCTAGAATAAAAACGTTTCTGTGATGCTTATTTTTGCCTCGCTATCGATTGCAACATTTGAGAGGAATCCGTTCCCAAAAAGCATCACTTGCCTTGTTTCCGATTAGATATTCCTCTCGGCAATTCCCAGGGTTTCTCCTGAGGATTTCACTCAACTGGTTCACGTTTTGGTTTCAAAAGAAGTTTCTTCGCATGGAGGTGAAGGAAAATAACTGGAGTCTTTATTCCACAAGGATGTGGTCAGGATTCCGTTTTAATGGAGAGAAAGATGGAAATAGAAACAGCAACGGTCATGCACCGGACTCTGATTTTTGGAGCCGGGATGATTGTTGGAATAGTACTTCGGTGGTTTTTACCACACTGGTTTTCTCGGTGGTCAAGACGGTTTCGCAGCATTGCTCGAAGCGTTTTCCCCGGAAGAAACCTACGAGGTATTGAACGACGCATTGACTCGCTGACAGAACGCTCAACACGAATGAACTCTGATATCGACGATATGAAGAGACTTCTTGTAAGGCTTCTTGATGCTGATACGAAAAAAGTTGCTACCCCACATAAAAATGGAATAGCAACTCAGCAATAACCCCAAGAGCTATCAACTGTTCCCGCAGTTGGTAGCTCACTTTTTAATACAGGAATCACTATGGACGATACGAAATTATTTGAGGCATTGCAAAGGATTCTTCACTACCTCGCAGACGACTTGGATGAGTACGAATGTGAGCGGTGTGAAGGAACTGTCTCTGACAATCACATCGGGGAATCACTGCTTGTCCTGCTTCGGTTCTTAACGGAACACGCAATTGGCACCGCCTAACATCTGCTGGAGGAGCAAGAGAGACAGGCCTTAGTCCTTCTCCCTCTCTACCACCACAAACCAACAACGCAAACGCAAATGGGGCTTTCACTCTTTAGTCGGAGTGGATGCCCCATTTCTTTTTTTAATCCCAAAGGAAATTTTATGCATAACTGCAATACAAAATACTTCTTCGGTGCAACCACCGTCGAAGAGATAAAAGCTCGCTACCGCCGTCTCGCAATGGATCTCCACCCTGACCGGGGCGGTGACGCTGAAGCAATGAAGGTGCTTAACCGCGAGTATCACGAAGCGCTCCGCAGGTGTCACGGCACCACAGCACAAAAGACCGCTGGAGGAGGAGAAGAAGAGCACACCTACTACTACAACGAAGCGGTCGAGCAGGCAGTCATAGACAAGCTCGCTGAGCTTCTTGGCCTAAGCCTCCCCAACATCCGGGTCATGCTTGTTGGCACCTGGATATGGATCGACGGCGAGACAAAACCAGTGAGAGACAGCCTTAAGTCCCATGGCCTCCGGTGGCACAACAAGCGGGGGAAATGGTACTGGCACGCAGGTTCTCACCGCTATCGACAAAGCCTCGGCGACTTTAACGAACTCGCAGCGAAGTACGGCTACCGCGAGTTTGAAAGCAACAAGCGCCAAAAGCTCGAAGCCTAGATAAACCAGCCCCAAAAAATTGAGTACCCGAGGGTGAGGCAATCCGCATGATGCAGGTTGTCTCGCCCTCTTTTTGTAGAAAAAGGAGAGCACTTATGGCAACGAACAAACCAAAAAGAGACACCACTCTTACGGAGAGCGATCTACATCAGTTCACATGCACCATGCAGTATTGGCGAAACGGCAACCCGTTCCATTCGTTCCTCTATACCGATGGAGTGCAGTATCTGGCCAACCACGGTGAAGCCTATTGGCTCCTTGATCTCATTGCCTCATGGCAAATAGAGCCTGAGGTAAGAAACGATCCGGTACTTCTTGAAATGCAGTTTTGGACGCTTACAGTACATGAAAATTCATCGGCGGTTGCTATCTGTGAACGAGATTCAAACGATGTGGTGGTGAGACAGAGGATCCCATACACCGACTTTCCCCTGAAAGAAGTTCGGCTCTACCTTGCCCATGTAGGGAACTACTGGAATTACTGTGCTGTGCAGGATGGTCCACGCAGCAATGCCCACTATGGGATACTGCTTTTACCAAGTGAGTGGTAATCACCCCAAAGCCGCCTTTTTCACAAAGGGCGGCTTTTTTTGTGCCTATGGCGCATTCGTTGTGAAGTACACTTTCAACCATTGTTTCAAAAAAAAGTTATTGCGCCCCCTCGATAATTTAATTATTTCGACAATCAAAGCTGCACTTTTTCGCTAAACATAGTTAAGAAGTGCACGTCATGTAGAGGGTAGCGGCAACACTTCGGTTCAAGGGATTAACCACCCCTTAAATAAAAGAAGACAGGTAGCCACCTGTACCGTTGTCGAAACTCTTGGAGCTGGATGCTGGGAGACTAGCTTGTCCAGTTCGAGGGAGGCTCAGTTGAGTAATACCGTTTGCCAAAAAAACGGGGCAATCCAATTGTTCTATCCCATGCCGTGTATACAGGTTTCAAAGGAAGTAGGGCGACCGAGACAGACCTCATCAAACAAAAAGGTGAGGCCGTACAAAAGAAAGTGGGTGATGTTTTGGAAACAACAACTAATCCCCATAGGGGGGCTTGGCCTAAAGGCTGTTTTAATAGCGGCACATGGTGGGCAACCCTATCCGGCGCAGGGAGTTTGGCGCTTCAGCGATGACGCCAATCGGAGGAAGACACCTCCGACGTTCGTTTGAAAAAACGACGGCGAATAGCTCAACTGTGAAAGTGGTGAAAACCATTGCCGGTAAGTTTGGAGAGAGACGATGCCGAACCGTGGAAAAGGCGCTACATGGTAATTCGTGGTCACTTCTGCCTTCCGCACGAGGAAACCTGAAATGGGAGCGGATTCAATTCGCCCGTGTAGTAGCCCTGTGGATAGCAATCCACTACCAACGTGACTCTTCAAGCAATCTTTTGTGCTAATCGGGGAAGGTCTGGCAGGCCGGATGGTGGCTCATTCGGTGCCTGGGCAAATTGTCACTCAGGTGATTCAAACTGACCAGACCGGGAGTGTGGAGTAAGTAGGTGCTTGGCCTTTAAGGACCAAGGTGCACGCGGGGCAAGGCAGTCCCAAGGGCATTCATGGTGTCGCAATTAACTGATCGAGTTGGTGACTGCGATCAAGTGACACGTGTGACTACGAAAGCTCTGAGGAGGTTTTACCTCTCTACATGATGAACTTCTTTTGTGGGCTAGCCGGTGGGCCTGAAATACAGCTCAGCGGCTAGCTAATACTTCATGCAGCTTCGTAATTGACTTGTAAACGATGGTTTTGTCGATGCGCTAATGAACGAACGAAGTACCTGCTTTTAAAGCAACTGTTACAGCTTATGGAAGGTGGGTGCGCGGCGGTTTGCCTGCGCAGTTCTCCACTTTTGAGCAATGCCGATGTTGATGATCACATCCGTCGTGCGCTCGTGGAGGGCTGGCCAAAAGGTTTCAAACGTCGACGTCGTTTGGAAACAAGCGGAAAGGTTTAAGAAAAAACAAACGGTAGCGCTGCTAGAAGGATTCACACACAAAGGGTTTTGGCTTTGCGGACTGAGCCCTTAATCAGTCCGTTCCTTCCTAACCAAGAGTTCTCACTTTGTGGAGGCTTTGAAGTGATGATGAAACAGGCGGTGCCAACCCTCGGCTTCTTCCTACGGCGGATAGCGATCGATTACATGCGCTACGGCTATTACCGGTGGGCACTTCGTTTTATTCCACCGGAGCGCGATCCACAAACGCTCGATGCCAAGCTCAGCGAAGCCTACGGCGTCACTGCCTGCCGAACCACCCGGATGAGGCAACGGCGACGCGGATTGGCCGTGGTGCAGTATGTGCGGTGGGAGCACACCTTTGTACTGCTTGCTACTGAGGGAACTCATGAGCAGTTTGGTAAGCTCCGCAGCTACGATGCCAGAAATGCGCCGCTCCACATCGGAGCCTATGCGATTGGGGTAGACGGATCAGGAGTGGTCGTTGTTCAGGTAAGACAGCAAGTATGGCTCGCTGTCTCAAAGCGCATTCACCTAAACGCCTTGGGCGATCGCACCATAGTGGAAACTAGGATCAATGCTCTCCCCTTCTATCGCTTCCCAGGCGTCACTGGGCAACTTCGGGATCTGGTGAAGACGGTAAACCAGCGGCGACGGGTAGCAGGCCTCCCTCTAATCGTCATCAACCATGGAACTAGGTGGGATGCCCATTCCTTCATCAAGCAAACTTCCCCAGGGCTCGTGAATGGATGAGTGGTCCTCTCCGGTATTCTCCTGCGGATACTCCTGCCAAAGCGAAGTGGTTTGCCGCAGGCTCTGGAACCTGCCATCTCCCAAGATAAGGTGGTCGAGCACCGGGACACATAAAATCTTGCCGCACTGAAGCAGCTGTTTGGTAAGAGCTAAGTCGTCAGGGCTCGGTTCGAGAGCACCTGAAGGATGGTTGTGGGCCACAATGATTCGAACAGCTCGATGTCGGAGTGCTTCCCCGAAAATATCTCGTGGGTGAGCAAGGGTCTCTGTTTGAGAACCGATGGTAAGAACGCGCTTGGCCAGAAAGTGATGCCTGACGTTGAGCATGAGTACAGCAAACCGCTCTTCTGTTTCCCACATCAGATCGTGGGAAAGCAGGGACGCAGCAACGTTCGGATCATCAACACGGGTTCGCACCTGAGTGGGCTGGATGAAAGCTCGCTTTCCTAATTCAATTGCCGCAATCACTATTGCCGCCTTCGCTGGCCCAACTCCTCGCATGGCCAGAAGCTCTTCCATCGAGAGATGCTGAAGCCTCCTTAGGGCGTCCTCACCTGCCTGGCTTAACTCCCCTAAAATCGAATGCGCTAAGTCAACTGCTGAAAGCCCAGTGCTGTGGTGCCCTGTGCCGAGCAAAATGGAGAGGAGTTCGGCGGTTGAAAGTGCCTTAGGGCCATAAGCTGCGAGCCGTTGCCGAGGGCGATCCTCCTCGTACATGTCCTGGATACGAAGGGAGTGCTCGCGTGGCCCTGACAGTTCTGTTGCAGCGTAACGAGTAGGCCCCTCAGATGAAAAACTTTCTTCTTCACCAAAGAAAGTGAGCTGGCACCATTCCTCTTCAGCCTGATCGTGACCCTCTTCTTCTGGTGCCAACGGTTCTGGCATATAGATAGGTGAAGGATTCGTGTAAATGAAATAGCCACAAACCTTGCTCTAAGAACGCTTACTATCAAACTTTGGCCCCTTCTCCTAGCTATTTTTAAGGCTAGACCTCAGGAACGCTTGAGCCTGGCTCCTTTTTGGCCAGATAGAGCTTAAGACGTGGCTCTTGAAGGAGGGAGCGATCGTGCATGACACTTCGGTACACTCCCTGACCGCTTAAAATTACGGCAATGTTGCGGTCGGGATGGAGGGCTAATAACCCGCCGCGTAAGTACGCGGCCAACATGCCTGGTGACAGTCGGCTTTGAGGCCTCGCCATCACAGCAATACGATTAAACGCAGTGACCCCAGTAATAAGCGTTGCCGTCTGGCGACTCGACACATCTTCGCCTAGCTGGTGAAGCTGGTGGCTCACAACATAGAGCATTGCTCCTTTTGAGAACGCGGCTATCTCGTAAGGAGACACTAAAGAACCAACGACCTGCTTGAGTTGGTGGTCAAACGTAAAACCTAAGCTGGTGAGATATCGACGGAGCGTGTCTTGAGAGATATCTATCTGAAGGGTACGCCGTACAATCTGAAGCAGGTCGGGGAATGTCCAAAGGTAGTCAGGCTCTTTTCTCCTGCCGACTATTGCCTCTGTGATGCTCGCAAGTAGATCACGCTCTTTAAGTTTCTGCGGTCGACCAACCGGTTGCTTGAGCGATGTAACCGTGACCGGTTTGGGGACAACCGGTCCCTGAAGCAGGATTTCTATGACCGAATCGCTATCAAGGGCTAGTTGCTGACAGATCTCAGGGGTGGAAAGCCCTCGCTGTCTGAGTGTTAAAACAGCGTATTGAACTCCTTCTTGCATCTAAGAAACAACCCTGCACAGACAAAATAATTTTGCGTCAAAATAAGTGAGTGTTCCACAAGCTAGCAAGTAAAAAAAATCAAATTTCAAACCAACGTTTTATAAATTTTTTTTATTTTATCAGCTTCTTGTGAAGTTCCTTGTTGCCTAAAGCCGCTTTCACTTTAAGACATTATTTAGGTGTGGAACAGTCTCGAATTAGGCAGCTCATAGAAGCTTTCCATCCTTGGTAGAAAGTTCACTTTTGCGGGTAATAGACCGTGCCTTCTAGCGACAGCATTAGGTCAATTGAGATATAAAAACATCATTTTAGCGTCTCTTTAATGCCAAAATGACGTTAATTTCATTCCTCCAGCGCTTCTTTGTACTGGTGATTAGTTATGTTGAGGAACATCAGGAGAAGCTTAGACCCTTACAACGGAATACCTAGGGAGTAATGTGCGGGTAATAGACCGTGTTTTCTTTAAACAAGACCAATGTTTAGAGAGGCGCTCAGAGGCGCTGTGGCTTGCGATTCGCGCTCACCCCTGCCCTCACCCTAACAACTCTCTTCTAGAGCGCCTTAAGAGGCATTCTGGCGTTTCTGAAAGCAAAGGATTTGATAACCCTGAAGCGTAACAAAGAGATACGTTGAATTCCCCATTCCAAATTTCTTATGCTCAGGGCTTTTCCTCATTCAGGTTGTCTTTTTCCCCTATCTTCCAAAAAATAAAAAAATCTTACTTACCTGAGGGCCGTCTCCTTCAAAGTTATCCACAGGGGCCTAGCCCGTTTAAGAAGATAGTTTAATATGTTTAAGAGAGTTTAAGGGTCAGCAACCCATTGATTTTATGATCGAATACACCGCTTTTTTCCGGTAATAGACCGTATCTGTACGGGTAATAGACCGTGTTCTTGCGGGTAATAGACCGTATTGAATGCGGGTAATAGACCGTGTCGTGATCTGAGGTTATCCACAGGCATCAACGCAGAAAGGGCTGCGCAGAACATGGTTATGCTGTGTTTTTAGCACTGCTCATTTTCCTGGCTACAAAGAAGTAAGTTGCGGGTGATAGACCGTATATTACTCCAAAGAATAAAGTTTGTTTTTGTTCATGATGATACTCGGAGCGACGTCGCTCCGAGCCGTTACCGAGCCACCCGAACAGGCTTCTGTGCCACTTTCCTACACCATGCGAGAAATGCCGCGTCAGGGTCTTTAAGCACAATGTCGTTTTTCTTAGTCATCTGTCGCCAGTCATCTTCAAGCGAGTAGATGTCATACCCTGGGGCAATCTTTTTTGCTTTCTCATACGTGGTTGTCTTCAAGCAAAGAAACTGTGCTTGAGGTAAAGGTATGGTCTCAGGAATAGCCTTCGCAGAAGTCCCTTCCTTCCGAGCAAAAAGAAGCTCTTGAGAATTCGTCTTTTGAATTTGCAGTTCGTAATCAAGAAGCTTCCCGTGCTTAGCAATATCTCGAATGGCTGTTGCAAAATCGGATGGGCGTTGAGAACTCCCTGAGCGTTCATAGAGCGTTTCGAGCCGCCACTTCCATCCTTGAGCACTATTTCCTGCTTGCTTGCGGATAAAGCGGTATAGCCAGCGCTCAATGCCCCCGGTGAGAAGGAAATAATCAGGGTGGAGTGAAAGAATAAGAGAGCGGTCGCGTACTGCCTCAAAGAGCCACTCGGGAAGCACTACGGTCACATCTCTGAGCCGACCGTGATCGTCTCGATCAATATGAACATACTCAAGCCAACTAAACATGACGGTCTGCCGTTCAGATGATCGAATGGTCGTAACTACATTAGTGTTCTTGAGGCGAGCAATTGTATCTTCTAACCGCTTGTACTGTATTCCTCCAGCGTCTCGCCTGGCACTTTTAAGAAAAGCGTGGCGGTGAAATCTGACCTGCCGTGAGACTGCTTGCCCTTTATCAATCGCTTCTCTGACTTGAGACAAAAGCCACATAATGAGATCCCAATCCCAAATGTTTGCGATACCGTACGGTGCTCCACCAGTGACGGTGATCTCAATTCCCTTTCCACTGTAAATAATGGGAGCTACCCGAGGCTTTTTAGAGAGACTAAGAAATGGAACCTCCATTGCGTCCTGAATATCTCGGGTCACAATGTCGGTAAAAACCGCCGAGAAAAGCTCTAGCTGGCCATCTTGCGGAGGGGGTTTGCGTAGTGCCATAGACCCCGTCCTGTAGCTCACTTTTCTTTAATCCTCAAGCTATTTTATCAATGTGACTAAGATAGCGAAATCTTCAAAGCTATGGTTATCCCTATTGGTGATCCAATAGAGAACCACTATAGTTTGTCAGCAACATACTCTTCGGAGCGACGTCGCTCCGAACGCAACAAAGAACTTGATGAAGAGTGATCTCTTTGCTCCAGTGGATTTTTCAACCTCTCAACTCGACGAGACTATGTGCCAAGCAATAGGGCCTCAATGCCGCATATAATTGCCCTCTTCAACATGTCTGGTGGGGTTGGAAAATCAACGCTGACCATGAATCTTGGATACCACCTCGCGGTTGAGCATAAGAAGCGGGTGCTCCTGATTGATATGGATCCTCAGGCATCACTTACAACGTTTACAGGCATCGCTCCATTTGATCTCGAAAAAACGATCTATCACAGCCTGCTTAAACGTGAGCCGTTGCCAATACAGAAAGATATTTGCGGGTGCGATCTTGTTCCTGCAAACATTTTTCTTGCACAAGCTGAGTTGCAGCTTGCCTCAGAACTTCGGCGTGAATACAAGTTGTCTGACCTGATCACGAAAAAAGCGTCTCGCTATGATTTTGTTTTGATCGACTGCCCCCCTTCCCTTGGGCTTCTTTCAGTTAACTGTCTTGTCGCGGCAGACTTTCTTTTGATCCCGATTCAGACTGAATACAAGTCGGTTGAGGCAACCATCAACCTGCTTCAGACCACGCATGAAATTGCGGGACAGGTTAATCCTAGCCTGAAGGTGACTGGTGCCATTCCGACCATGTATGACGAAAGAACTTCTCAATCGAGACGGGCACTACAAACTATTGAAGAGGTGTTTGCTTCCCTACAAGACAACCCAAGTTTTAAGGGAGCAAGGGTATTTCCTCCTATTCCACGACGTACTGACTTTGCGAACGCAACTGCCGAACACCTACCTCTTGCCCAGTATGCTCCTCGACATCCCGCTCTCGAACCGTTGGAAGTGATTGCGAAAGCGTTGGTGAAAAGCCTATGAAGAATAAGAAGAAAGCAGAGACCAGTTCGTTTAGTCTGGCTGGTAGAGGAATTCTCTCCTCCTTTGTTTCTGGTTCACTGGCTCACACGATACCACCTGGCGAGCAACCGAACGATGAGGCCCAACCGCAGCAAGCAGCGAGCAGCACCACTCCTGCTACTACAGAGGGAGACACCCGGTGGCTTCCTGTCGGCACGATTAAGCCCGGTGCTTTTCAGCCTCGCCAGTTTTTCTCTGAAGAAGGCATTAACAATCTCGCCACCTCATTCAAGGAGCAGGGGTTTCGCGGCGCAATCAACGTCCGCCCTCTGAAAGATGGATTATGGGAACTCATTGCCGGAGAACGGCGATGGCGAGCAGCCAAGCTCGCTGGACTGACTGAAGTTCGCTGTGTCGTCGATGAGTATACGGACGAAGAGGCCCTTGAGTTTGCTCTCATCGAAAACCTCCAGAGAGAAGACCTAAGCAAACTCGAAGAGACCGAAGGGATCCTGAAGCTGATTGAAGTGAAGTTAGGAATCCCAAAGAAGAGGGTGCTTGCCCTCATCCGAACAGAGGGCCACTCCGATAAGCGTGGCCGGAGCGACGTCGCTCCGAGCGAGGAACTGGGGAAAATAGAGTCGGTACTTTCGTCGTTTGGAATTGAACTCCAAACCTTCCGTACTAAGAATTTACGAACGCTGACCTTACCCGAGGATATTAAAAAAGCTCACCTGGAGCGGGGGCTCTCATACTCCGTAGCACTGGAGCTGCTTAAGGTAAAAGACGCTTCCAAGCGGAAGTCCCTCCTTGAAAAGGCACTCAAAGGAAAGCTGTCATTCCGAGAAATTCGTGATCGGATAAAAGAAGTAGCAATGGATCCGGATGAAGCAAGCCTGAGCGTAAGGGTAGGGGATGCTGCCCTAGTAAAAAGGCTAAGTGGCATAGCCAAGCGCCTGAGGTCTGGGCTCAATCTGCCGGAGAAATCTCAGAAGAGAAAGCAGCTGGAACGCCTGCTAGGAGAAATAGAGGCACTGCTGGGGGGAGCCGGAGCGACGTAGCTCCGAGAGTCTGACGCGCCCATTGGATATGGGCACAAAGCCTAATCCGCATTTCGCCTTAACATTACCTTTTTTGGGTTTAAT
This sequence comes from Nodosilinea nodulosa PCC 7104, assembly GCF_000309385.1. Taxonomy (GTDB): domain Bacteria; phylum Cyanobacteriota; class Cyanobacteriia; order Phormidesmidales; family Phormidesmidaceae; genus Nodosilinea; species Nodosilinea nodulosa. The sequence continues at coordinate 3,663,630 of NZ_JH976537.1, read as the reverse complement.
TTGGGTGTAAGGCACACCGCAAAAGCTTGAACCTCTTACACTGCAAGCACCGCTAGCTGATTTGTAATCAGCCGGTCGCAAGTTCGAGTCTTGTCACCAGCTTATTTCAAAACCTCTTGAAAGCCTTCTGCTTCAGGGGGTTTTTGCTATATAGACTTCCCCTTTCAAGCGCCCATGTATAGCTGTAGCCAGTCTAGTTAAGACATGTGTCCCGCGAACGTTCTAACGTTTGAACGTTCATCGGGTTTCTGGATGTCCTAACCAACGTGACTATGGCTATACTGCATCGCCGCTCGTGCTAGGTATTTCTAAGGTTCTTTGGATATAAACTGGGTGTAATTCAAGCGTACTGTCAAGATTGCCCCATGTACTCTAAAACGCCAACTGGCAAAGCTTCCAAAGGAATTGGCTACGGCAACCACCCCTAATGCTAATGTCAAACCTAGGGCGTAGGGCAGCGGATGGATTCACAGCAATGAATTCACAGTATTTGACGATCAAAGAACTCGTTGACGCGGCGGGCAGTAGCGTTACCCCACGCATGGTGCGCCACTACCATCGGATTGGGCTGCTGCCCGATCCGGTGCGATCGCCCAGCAATTACCGGCTGTATACCCCAGCCGATGTGCAGCGCCTGCGGCAGGTGGTGAAGCTCAAGCAGCAGGGCTTTCAGCTGGCCCACATTCGGCAGCTGCTGGCGGCCAATGCCGAGTCCCTGGAGTCAGATGCCCTGCCGTTACAGCTCCAGCATCAGTACCAGAAAGTAATGCGGCAACTGGTACAGCTGCGGCAGACCGCCGTCGCCCTGGAGAGCATTCTGGGCCAAGATTTAAACTGCCCGGCCCAGAGAGCCGCTGCGATCGCCCAGCTGCAAAGGTTGGATATGGCTACCCCGCAGCCGATCGCAGCCCTGGCGGCAGACAGCCCGCCCTCGCCCCAGCCCGAGGCGGAGTCGCTGCAGCGGCTTTTACCAGATTTGTCCGCTCGCCCAGAGATTGAGGTCGATCTGATCTCGAAGTTGGTGATGGCCTGCGGGGATGTGAGCCTGGTGCCCTTTGTGCGGTTGGCCCATGGCGCGATCGCCGCAGCGCGTCAGGCGCTAGGCTCGGGGTGTTTGGTGGTGGGCGATATTCCTGCCGTAGCCGCCGCCTTTGACCACAGCCGTCTAGCCCACTTAGGCTGCCGCACCGCAGCGCTGCTGAACGATCCCCACATTGCCAGCGGCTCCGAGGCCGAGCAGCTGCTTTGGCGATCGCCGGAATGGCCCGAGCATCTGCGGGCAATTCCTCCCGGCGCGGTCATCGTAGTTGGCTATGCCCCCTCGGTGCTGACCGGCATCTGCGATCTGATCGAGCGCGGCTGCCTGCATCCGGCCCTCGTCATTGGCCTACCCATTGGCTTTAGCCACGCCCCCACCGCCAAGCGGCGACTGCTAAAAACCGGCGTACCCTGCCTGACCATTCAGGGCTCCCTGGGCGGTGGACTGCTCGCCGCCACCGCCCTCAACGCCCTTGCCGATTCGCTAATTGAAAAACCCCACTGCCACTGCTACCTGACCCATCCAAATCAATAGAAAACCTCCCACCGCTCCATCTCCCATTTCGCCCTGCTTTTGGCCCTCATGGCCACCGGCTACTGGCCCACACAGCGCGTGTCTCTCGCCTAGGCGCTGGCGCTGGCATCGCTGAGCTTGCTGCCCCTAGTCGGCCCCCAAAAACTCCAGGTAATCGCTGGTCAGCTCTTTTACTGCCACCTCGTAGAGCTGCTGACCGTGCTCTGGGGTGGCCAGGGCCGGGTTAGACCCCATCCGGCCATCGGGGTAATGCCTGCGAAAGTCGGCAGGGCTGTAAATGGCGTGCCCCCTGGGGGCGACCTGGGGCTCCAGGGGAGCCTGCTTGATGAAATCGGGGTATGCGTACTGGGTCAACGCCACTTCGCTGGGGGTGGCGTGGGAGCCTTCCTGATCGCCGTAGAGTTCTTTAGCCAGGCTGTACACCGATTTAGCCATGAACCAGTTGGCCGTTTTGCAGCGCACCTGCTCAGCGTTGACGACCTGGCCGGCAGCCAAGGCAGTGTAGGTTTCGGCAAAGGCAGCCTTGAGGGTGGCAATATTGCCGCCGTGGCCGTTGATAAAGAAAAAGCGGGTGAAGCCGCAGCGCACCAGCGGCGTCAGGTAATCCTGAATGACTGCAATTAGGGTGCTGGGCCGCAGCGTCATCGAGCCGGGGAAGGCGGTGTGGTGCAGGGCCATGCCCACGTTAATGGTGGGGCCAACCAGAGCATTGGCGGCTTCGCCCACGCCTTTGGCAACCACTTCGGCGCAGATGGCATCGGTGCCAATCAGCCCCGTGGGGCCATGCTGCTCCGTTGAGCCAATCGGCAAAATAATGCCCGTAGATTGTTCCAGATAGGCCTCAACTTCGGGCCAGGTGCAGAGGTGCAGCAGCATAGGGCAGAGCAGGAAAGCTAGAGTTACACTATAGCGCTCGTCTTTGGGGCGCCGGGCCAGGGATGGTATGACTGATTACACCCCCGGGTCGGTTTCGCTGATAAGAGAGGGGAATGGGCAGCGCCGGGCAGTCGTCTAGATCGATCGCCTTCCCCCCTGGGAATGTTAAGGTACAGACCCAGGATTAGGTAAAATCTATAACTACACGATCATCTACCTGAAGAGCTGACGCGCAACTGATCTGGAGCGATCGCAAGATCCCCATCCCCAGGCCTAGCAGGCCCGCAGTCTGGGATTTCAACCGTCTAACCACGGTTTTAGCCACGAATCGCTCCTCTACGGCAGCCAAGCGAACGAGCATTGATGTTACCTGTGAAGGAGCCGCGACTATGCTACACCGCAAGATCTATCAACTCTGTTGTGATGGTCAAGACGTGTGGATTTTTCTCCGGGATCAGCAGCGTTGGATCGAGCGGGCCAAAATTTTAGATATTGAGGGTGACCTGGTTACCTTTCGCTACGAAACCGAAGAAGACGACGAAATTTGCTCCTGGGAAGAAATGGTGCGGCTTGAGAGCATTGGCGCTGTGACCAAGCGCCTGGCCGCTGTACCTCGGGGCGATGTAGAGCTAAATGTTTCCGACGACTGCCCAGAGACGGAGCAAATCAGCGACCCCTACCCAGAGTCCAATGCTGACTAGGGGGCCGGTTCACTAGTAGACTGCGGCACAAGTATGGGGACTATTGCCAATTGCGAGGGAGCAGGGGAGCCAAGCGCGCCAAAACGGTCGAGATATTTCAGCCTTCGAGTACTAGTCAAGGCTCTCGCCTACTGCCCCGGTCCGCTCGGGTTGGCAAAGGTGTTGATGTAGCCGTTGCCGGTGTAGACGCCGGGCGGCCTGGGGGCCGAAAAGGGGGCTGGAACAGGCTGGGGCGACGGCACAACTGGGGCACTGGGGGCGATCGCGTTGGGCTGCAATTGCCGCTGCCCGCTCCCCGCTGGCGCCGTCACCGGAGCACCAAAATCGAGGTTCAGCGCGGCTGGATTCGTCGTTCCCTGGGCTGGAGCAACTGTCCCTGAGGTAGGAGACAAGCTGGGCGGTGGCGCATAGCCCGTGGTACCCGGCGGCGGCGACATCTGCGGCGTCGTGCGAATAAAGCGCTGGTCTACGCCGGGCAAACTGCCCTCCACCATCCAAGGCTGGGGCGTGATACCGCTGGTGGCAGTCGCGGGATCTGAGCCAGCTCCGCTGGCCCCCGCCCTGGGATCCGGGGCAGCGCCTAGCCCAGAAGGCTGGCCAGCGCGCGGGCCTGAACCCACGTTGAGGGCCTGCTGAAGGGGGCTAAGTTGCGGCCCCCCAGCGGGCGCCGAAGAAAAGGGCAGCGGCGTCTCGGAGGAGGAGGAGCCGAACACCGGACCAGTGGTCAGAGAACCGCTCCCCAGGGCCATTGTGGAGTCTCTTTCGATCGCCTCCCTGCTGGCGGCGGGGTTAAACCGAAAGCGGCTGCGCTCCAGATATTGGGCGAAGGGATTGGTAGATTCTGTGCCCCCCAGGGTGTCGTCTGGGGTGGCCTTGGGCAGGGATAGCCCGTCTGCGGCGGCAGCTGAGATGCCCTTGGCAGCAGGGATATCTGACGGGCTGGATGCATTGGGCGGAAGCTGGTTGAGCAACAGCGAGAGATTGTCAACTTCGGCCAAATTGGCCAAATCGTCGTTGGACAATGTGCCTAGCTCAGTCCCAGGGGCAACGGCTGGACTAGCCACGGCGGGATCGTACTGGCTGCGCCACTCGGGATGGTTAAAATACTGAGGCCCCACCGCCGCCATCAGCCCGAGGGCGGCTAAGGTACCCCACACGGTCGGGCGACGGAGCTGACGGCCAATGGGTTGAAGGCGCACCAGGCGATAGCGCAAAGCAGGGGGAAGGCTCATGGGCTGAAAGACTCCAGGTCTGCGGTAGCTCTATTCTAGAACCCCGATCGCGGTGTCTGGGGCAGGCCTCTAATTCCCTATGGTTTCACCACAATCCAATCTCCCTCCACCCGCGCGATCGCGCCGCCGGGGAACGGATCGCTCGCGCTGCCGTTGGGGGCGGTGAGCAGCGCCACCAGCTTTTCAACATGCTCAAAACTGACCTGAGCCACGGTCACCCGCTGGAGCACCCGGCGCAGCACCCGCCGCCGCAGGGCCAGGGGGGCCGCCTGGAGGGGCGATCGCTGAATTTTCCAGGCTGCCGTAGCCAGGGCCGGAGCGGTCACGGCCTGTCCATACAGCTCCCCCGCCATCGACTCCAGCAGCTCCACTTCGGCGGTCAGCAGCTCCGCCGTATGCGCCAGCGCAGTTTCGGTCCCGGGGTTAAAGTGCTCTTGCAGGTAAGGCAAAAGTTCTAAACGAATGCGGTTGCGGGCATAGCGGGGGTCCTGGTTGGTGGCATCTTCCCAAATCGGGAGGGCAAACTGGCGGCAAAACTCTCCGGTCTGCTGGCGGGTGAGGCCTAAAATGGGGCGCACCACGGCTATGGGGCGATCGGGGGTTAGGGGCCGCCGCCAGGCCAGGGCCTGCAAGCCGTCGGTACCGCTGCCCCGCAGCAGATTGTAGAGCAGGGTTTCGGCGCGATCGCTGGCCGTGTGCCCCGTCACCACATAGCTACAATTCTCCTGAACGGCCAAATCCTCAAACACCCGGTAGCGCCACTGACGGGCAGCGGCTTCGGTAGGGTAGACGGCAGCGGCTGTCACCACCTGGCAGGGCACCCCCCACTCGGCGCAGAGCTGCCGCACAAAACTGGCGTTGGCCGCCGAGTCGTCCCGCCACTGGTGGTCGCAGTGCACCACCCGCAATTGCCATCCCCACTTGGGCCGCAAATCGACCAGCAGCTTGAGCAGGCACACCGAATCTTGCCCACCCGAAACCGCCACTAGCCCCGACGCCCCCCGGGGCAGTAGCGAACGGCTGCGCAGCTGTCGATGGACCCCAGCGTGCATGGCACTCCAGGCAACTTCGCCCATGCCCCACCTGCAAATCTCAGGGATTGAACGCCTGTCTTCCAGACTACCCCACCCCGACCGCCTCGCCAGGCTTTAGGGCCAAACCCTCGGCTGAAATGGGCTGAATCTCCAGAAAAATCTGTGGCACACTTGGGCAACAGCCCTCTCTCCCCAATCATCTCCCTCCCAACATGTTGAACGGCATGGCGATCTATGGCTCAACCGTACCAAGCGCTCATTGATGACATTGTTGCCGCGACCCTCAAAGGCAAAATTCAGTCGAAGCAGCAGGTTTACCGCATGCTACAGGCCGGAGTAGAACCCGGCAGCGGCGAATTGTTTGAGCGGACTCTAGCCGCCACCCTAGCCGCCCTGGAGCCTGATCTGGCCCCTGGCGACGACGAACTAAAGCAGGCCAAAGCCATGCGCAAGCACCGGGCTTTGCTCACCATTCAGGGCGAGTGGCAGCGCTGGATGGCCGACAATCAGGCCACAGCCATGATCACGGGGGTAGAGGCAGAAATTCTCAATGCATCTCCTGAAGAACGCCTGTTTCAGCTGATCTCGGCCCTCGACCCCAACCGCGACCAGTCGCTCTCCAGAGAACAACTGGTGCAGCTGTCCAGGGCACTCAAGCAGGCTCCCGCACCCTCGGATGCGGCCCCCGCCACCGAGGCCGAACCGGCCCTGTCCACCCTGGCCGAGGGGCTGGAGCAGGGTTTAGCCGCCTGGCAGCAGCTCGAAGGCGATGTCGTCGGCTGGATCTATGCCCAGGGCCAGCAGATTGGCTTCAGTCAGCCGGGCGATCGCCCTGGCCCCTGGCGTCACTGGGGCCAAATTGTCAGCCAGCCAGCCCTCAAGCGCCTGTTTGACGATCTGGCTCTGCACCAAACCGTAACCGCCGCTGGCATTGCCGTGCCCCTGAGAGTCGCCGACTGGATTGTCTGGGGAGTCGTCTTGCAGCGGCTTCAGCTGGCCCTGGTGAACTGGTTCGATCGCCAGCCCTACGACCCCCAGGCCGGCAAGCGCCTCTCCATCGCCACCTTCCTGACCTTTGCCGTGGTCTGGGGCCAGATCTCTAACCGCCTCGGCGAGCAGGGTCAGCGCACCCTGGCCATGGGGTCCTTTCATCTGGCGCTGCAGGGACTGCGGCAGTTTGCCAATCAGAGCTATTTTCCCCTCTACGGCGGTCTGTTCACGGCGCTTTCTGGAGAACCCCTACAAGCGCTGCTCGACTATTTAGACCAGCCCCTCCAGGAAGTGCCCAACACCGCCGTAAAGGCCCGTATTTTGACCCTGCTGGGCTACTCCCAGCGGGCGTTGGGCAACAATCGTCAGGCCCAGCGATTTCACCAGCAGGCCCTGGAGGTGGCCCGCGAGGCTCAGGATGTGCCCTGCGAAATTGCCAGTCTCAACCACCTCAGCCGCACCTGCGTAGCCCAGCAGGACTTTGAAGCCGCCCAGGGCCACAGCCAGCGAGCGCTGATTTTGGCTCGCCAGAGCGGCGATCGCATTGGCCAAGCCAACGCCCTGGCCAACCTCGGCTACAGCCAGGTGGCCCAGGGCCAGTCCCAGCTGCTCGAAGCCGAACAGTACGAAACCGTGCTCAGCTATCTCCAGCAGGGGCTGGCCCTCTCAGAACAGGTCGGCGATCGCCCCAGCCAGGCCCTCTGCGCCAACAGCCTCGGCATCGCCCAGCTCAAGCTCGGCCAGTACAAAGACGCGATCAACTCCCTTCAGCAGGGGCTACAGGTGGCCCAGGCGATCGGCGATCGCTTTCTGATGGCCTCCAACTTCGCCAACCTGGCCGCCGCTCACCAGGGCGACGGCAACCTCGAACAGGCCGTGCTCACCGGCTGCCTCGGCATGTACCTGCTCCACCAGATCGACTCCCCCGAGTGGCGACAGCCCGCCGCCCTGCTCAGCATTCTCTACGGCCAGCTTGGCCCCGACACCTTCCAGAGCATCATCGCCGACCACCGCCGCCAGTTCCTCGCTGTGATTGGGGTGGATGGCTACGACTTTTTGCAGCCGCTGTTGGCGCGGTATCGGGAGTCTTTGGAGTAGGCAGGTGGATGCGTGGGTGCGTAGGCGGGTGGATGCGTGGGTGCGTAGGCGGGTGGATGCGTAGGCGGGTGGATGCGTAGGCGGGTGGATGCGTAGGCGGGTGGATGGATGGATGAGGAAGATGAGGGAGTGGGGAGATAGGGAAATGGGAGGCTGGCAAAAAGCTAGGGGTTGAGAACCTGTTGCCTAAAGGCTCGTTTGCAGAACAGGGGTTTAAACCGATGATCGCCCACTCCTTTCCGTTGGGTCCAGGGCGGCGGAACGGCCCTGGTCGACGGGGTCTGGGGGCAATCGAAACGCCCCCAGCGGCAGGTTTGGCTTTTAATCCGAGTATTTGTACACGGCGGTTGAAATGAGCTGAAGCAAGCGAGATGGTGCATTGCTGCGCGAATGCACCCTACAGTTGATCGCTGTCGTCGTATTCATCGGCGGCGATCCAGGTGCTGGCAGGGCGCAGCGCATCGGGAATCGCCACATCGTCGGTAAACTCCAGCACCGTCTCCCGGTAGCCCAAATACCCCGACTCCATAAACGACACCAGCATCCGCCCTAGCGCTGGCCACACCACATCGGCAAACTCCCAATCGTGGTTAAACCCCGCCCGATCGGCGATTGATTTCAGTGCCCAAAAATAGCTGTTGCGCACCACCGAACCCGACTTTTTGTAAGCGGGCACATCCTCCTGGTGGAGATAGAGAATGCCGTGATCAATTCGAGCGCGCATGGGCAGTTCTGAATTTTAGGTTTTGGATTTGCGATTTTGGCGTGGTCAAAGGTCAACTTGCAATCACCAGCCCCAGCCCGGCGCAGCCAACAGCTCTGAGAACTGAATAACCAAAGGTAGATGGGTGCTACGGTAAGACTATTCACAATATGTTACAGACTGCCCTAGGCCAAGGCCTAACCGCCCCACCCCTAGTTGTCAGTAACGTTAGCGTTGGAGCCTATCAACTGCCATGTCCGCTGCGGTTTGCCTGCAAAACGTCCACAAAGTCTACAACGGGGTATCTGTTGTCAACGACCTCTCCCTCAATATTGAAGCTGGGGAAGTCTTTGGCCTGCTTGGCCCCAACGGCGCAGGCAAATCCACCACCATTCGCATGGCCACCACCCTCACCCGGCCCAGCGATGGCCACGTGGTCGTCGCCGGGTACGACGTCAACCGCCAGCAGCTCGATGTGCGCCGCCAGATCGGCGTAGTGCTGCAACAAACCAGCGTCGATGGCGACATGACCGTGTGGGAAAACATGGAGTTCCACGGGCGCATGCACCACATCCCCAATCCCCAGCGGCGCACCACCATCGACACCTGGCTAGAGTACGTCGAACTGGGCGATCGCCGCGACGACAAAGTCAAAACCCTCTCCGGCGGCATGAAGCGGCGGCTGCAAATTGCCCGCGCCCTGCTGCACAACCCCAAAATTCTCTTTCTCGACGAGCCCACCGTGGGCCTCGACCCCCAAACCCGCCGCCGCCTGTGGGAGATCATTCGCGGCCTCAACCAGCAGGGCATGACCATGCTGCTCACCACCCACTACATGGAAGAAGTGGAGTACTTGTGCGATCGCATCGGCATCCTCGACCAGGGCAAGCTGATCGAGCTGGGCACCCTGGAGCAGTTTCGCCAGCGCCACGGCGAAGGCATTGTCATGACCCAGCAGGGCGATTCCCAAGGGGATCGCTCCGCGCAGCGCTGGAAATACCAGTTTTTCCCCACCTTAGAGGCAGCCAACGCCTACCTCGACCGGCAGCCCGACAAAACCGGAATGATGACCCGCCCCTCTAACCTGGAGGATATTTTTGTCGAGCTAACCGGGCGCAACCTGGATTGAAGCTTCCCCGCAACCGCAAATTGCTTTTACGCGCTGTTCCCCAAAACGGTGCATTGCTGCGCGAATGCACCCTACGAGTTTCTACTCAACAAAACAAAGTTGGTTGACCGGTCAATTTGCAGAACATAGGTTTAAACCGACGATCAGCCAGTCCTTTCCGTCGGGTCCAGGGCGGCGGAACGTCCCTGGTCTACGGGGGTCTGGGGCCAGCGAAATGGCCCCAGCAGCAGATCTGGCTGTTGCCCCAGGTTGTGCGCCGCATAAACCCTTGCTTGATAAGCCCCAATTTGGCTAGGCAAACGCCGTTTGCCCCTACGGGATATCTGTTGCTCAGCCAGGTGAAATTTATCTGCGATCGCAGGATCTAGCCCCCAAAATCAACTGTTTACGACAATCGACGCTAGGCTGGGGAATGGTTTACCGTAGCGCTGGTCCATGTCCACCCTGGCCACCACCATTGAAGCAATCCTGTACCTCAAAGGGCAGCCCCTGGATATCGCCAGACTGGCCGAGCTCGCCCGCTGCGATCGCGAAGATATCGAAGAAGGCCTAATCGAGCTGATGGACGAATACGCCCACCGCGACGGCGCCCTCGAAATCGTCGAAACCGTCGATGGCTACTGCCTTCAGCTCAAAGAACGCTATCGGTTCTTAGTGGATTTGCTCATCCCCATCGATCTGGGCGTAGGCGCACTGCGGACCCTGGCCGCGATCGCCCTCAAAGGCCCCATCAGCCAAACCGATCTCGTCGAACTGCGCGGCTCTGGCGTCTATCAGCACGTGCCAGAGCTGGTTGCCCAGGGCTTTGTGCGCAAACGCCGCCAGGCCGAAGGGCGATCGTCCCTGGTGCAGGTCACCGACAAGTTTTACCAACACTTTGAAATCGACCAGCTGCCCCAGCTCCGGCCTAAAGGTTCAACCGCCTCCCCAGCGGCAGATATAGACCCTGAGGATGAGCCTGAAATCGAGCCTGAACCCGAGGTAGAGGAAGCCTCATAGCCCAGAACCATGACCCACACCGTCAAAAAATTGCAGTTGGAATATCCACAGCGACTGCGGCTCCAGTGACCGCTGCGACCGGATTTTGCGCTCAGGCACTAGCCTCAGACCGGAGAACGACTTAATTTTTCATGATTCGTTACGCTATCATCGGGAATATTAGTAGGTACAGGCAGGCCAGGGGTTGCTTTTGCTACGTTAGATCCAAACGCCCCAATAGCTGGTGCTCGCCACCGCCTACGTTGTGACCAGAGGTCTCTGAGATTCCATGGTATTTAACCCTGAAGACGCTGAATTCATTGGCATGTCTCCCAATAGCGACCAGGCCAATGAGTTGCTCAAATATCTCCAGCACCAGTCACCGGAGGTATTGACCCGAGTGGCCCAGTCGGTGAGCGGCGAAATCAAGCAAATTATTGCCCACAACGTGCAGGGGTTGGTCGGCGTGCTGCCAGGCGATGGCTTCAACATCCAGGTCACCACCGATCGCGAAAATCTAGCCGGTTTGCTGGCCTCTGCCATGATGACCGGCTATTTTTTGCGCCAGATGGAGCAGCGCATGGAGCTAGAGCACACCATGTCTGGCTCCCTCTTTGGAGCTGACTTCGGTGCCGACGACATCGACTTAGATGACTGAGATTGGGCGACTGAGATTGCCCTAAATCACCTACTTCTCCGGCGGGTTTGGCAAATCTGAAAGCAAGTGCTGCTCGATCGCTTTAGCCAGGTTTTCCGGCACACCAATATCCAGATAGCTGCCGTCGGCAAAGGGGTGCGCTTCTACCCGTAGCCCCGCCTCTAGAGCAGCCTGAATCACGTCGCCGATCGGAGTTTCGCGGTAGGGCGGCAGAGTTGTCATCTGCTGGGGAATTTGGCCACCAATCAGCGCCTCGGTGCGATCGCCCACAAACCGATGCAGAAATTCGGTAAAGCTAGGCCGCCAGACGGCGATCGCCCACATATAGGGCAGGTGAGTCAGCTCAGATTTCTCATAAATGCCCCGCACCAAGCCATCTTCGTCAAAATCAACCACTCCCGCCTTCTCCGGCTGATCGGTAGGAAACAGGCCCAGCACCACATCTGCGGTGCCTCCGTGCAGGCGATCGAGCAGCACTCGATAGGCATGCTGCGGTTCAAACAAAATGTCTGGAAACCCCAGCACCACCGTCGCCCCGCGCAAAAACGGATAGGCCTGATCGAGGCTGAAAGGCACTCCAAAGGGTACATGCACCGTTAAATAGGCCAAATGCAGCCCCACCTCGGCCCCGTCGCCCAGATAGGCCGGGATATCCCACTTGCCGGGCCGCAGAATGAAAAAGGCCTGCCCAACGCCCGCCCGCTGCATTTTCTCCAGCAGATAGTGGCACACCACCTTAGGGCGAGCCCCCGCCCTGCTGGCTACCATGCGAAAACCCACCGGAAAAAGCTCTTTACTCATGGGCAGGGGGGCAAGGCGCGTGCCCTGCCCTGCGGCTGGAATCAGTCCTATGAGGGGTGGGGATGTAGCCATAGCAAAAGGGAACCTTGGCAGATAGTCAGTCGTCATTAACTATCTTGGAGTGAGTTAAGCACTATGCACCGATTTTGGCAGGTCGTAGATCTATCCTCATTGCTCGGAGTTCTGGGGCGGCGTCTGGGGCGCAGCAGCACCACCCTAGCCCTGGTCGCGGCATCCGTCGCGGGGCTGGCCGTAGCGACTCCTCAGGCCCAGGCCGCCGAAGACATTCAGATCACCTACGGCTCCTTAGCAACGCCCCCCATTTCTGTCAGCGACTTAGAGTCGTTTGCCAAGACGGGTATCCCCAGCCGAGACTTGCAGCTGCTGCTCAACGTGCTCCGCATTGAGGAAGACCAGGCTCGCCAGGTGCTCACCCAGAATGTGCTGGTCGATGCCGACAACCTGCGCGAGGTTTCAGATACCTTTGCCGGGCAGTTTTTCTGGCGGTTGCTAGCGACTACCGTTGTCTTCTCCGACAACAATAGCCCCGGCTGGGAGCTGCTGCGCGACGCCGTTCTAGATACCGCCTCCAGCGGCGAACTCACCCTGATCGACGTGCTCCGCACGATCGAGGCCAGCACCTTACGGGTGGATGGTCGACGATTGATGACGATCGCATCTCAAATTGACTTCGAGCGGATTGGTGACTTAGCCTCCATACTGCTAGGCCAATAATGATATGGAAAGGGTTTTCCCTGGAAAACTCTGAACTTTTAGCAATAATGGAGATAGCTCTAGCGCGATGAGGTCAACTACCTGTGTCAAGCAAAAACAATTCAGCAGATGTTCCGCAGGTTAAAGTTTCTCCGCCTACAGTTAATCCTGCCATTGCCGATGCTGTTGCGTTAGATCATGATTCAGAGCACGGTGAATCTTTAACAGAAGTGATTTTAAGATCTGCTGACGCATCTAGGGCTATAGCTGTAATCAGCGATGCTGTGAAGAAAGAAACTGCTCGCATTGAGCTATCCATAGCGTATGCGCGGCGGCGTCTTGAGCACTTCGAGGCGAGCTACAACGTACCATCTTCAGAGTTTGCCGAGCGCTTTACTGCTGAAGACCTCCAAGGTGGAGATTTGGAGTATGTTGAGTGGATGGGAGAGTATCAGCTATTTCAGCACCTTCTACAAGACCTGGCTCTCCTGAAAAGCTTTACTTATGTCGCTGAATGACATCGCTGTTGCGCGGCTAACGTCAGGCTTGCAGATCTTGGATGACTATGGATTATCCATATCGATAGAGATTTCAGCAGACCTTCGTTCTGGCGATCAGGCTGTTCTCAAAGCAAAAATAGTATTGTTGGATGCCACCGAGATTCACATCCGAGTATTTTATCTTGGTGGCAGTGCCAACACACTGTCCAGTTATGCCTATCAATATCAGCAGGCAGACGGCACCCTAATTTTTCGCTATGACAACGCTAGGCACAAGCCTGACCTTGGTTTTGAATGTCATAAGCATCAAGCGGATGGGAAGATAGTTGCCGCAGAACCACCCAGGATTGAGGATTTGGTGCAGGAAGTTATCCGTCACGTAACTCGCTAGACACGACCCAACAAAGCCATTGGAATGGGCGCACACCCACCATCTCAAGGGTAAAGGCCGTTACATTCCGTTGCATAGACAGAAAGTTTACGAATCTATAGAAAAATCCCCTGGGGTTGAAGAGACGCGATCGCGCGGCTGGCTCAGCGTTGGGTAAATCGCCTATCCACACCGTTGACTTAGCCGCCGCCGAGGGCAGCAGGTGGAATTTGCCCAACTCAGGCGCTTGAGTGGGGTCGTTTGCCGAACCCAGCAAAATGCGGAATGCCCTAGAAGATTTAAGCTTATGTATTTTGCTATTGTTCTGATTTAATTTAAGTTCAAGCCTAAATCCTTCCTTAAGCTCTTTGGAACGACTGAGCTGGGTTCAGAAGGGTTGAGGGCTACCAAGAAAAGGCTAAGCCTGAAAAAGCCATAATTTCGATGTCACCCATTCTCAGGCCCCCTTCCCAAGCCCCAGGCCCTATGACCATAATCCAAACAGCCGAAACACCCTGGGCACGCAATCAACTGCGTAGACCCTGTTTGTTTAACAGTCGAGCCAGGTCCAGCGGGTAGGATATCTATCCAAAAAAAATCGCCCCTGGACTGGGTTTGGCTTTATCCGCCCTAGATGAGCATTTTCCCCTATGGTTCACCAGACTTTAAAGCTTTCTGTGTACGGGAAAGGGGGCATTGGTAAGTCCACCACCAGCTGCAACATCTCAGTGGCCCTGGCCAAGCGGGGCCGCAAGGTATTGCAAATTGGCTGCGATCCCAAACACGACAGCACCTTTACCCTCACTGGTTTCCTTATTCCCACCATCATCGACACCCTGCAAGAAAAGAACTTCCACTACGAAGACGTGTGGGCCGATGACGTGATTTATAGAGGCTACGGCGGCGTCAGCTGCGTTGAAGCGGGTGGGCCTCCGGCAGGGGCGGGCTGCGGCGGCTACGTGGTCGGTGAAACCGTCAAGCTGCTAAAAGAACTCAACGCCTTCGACGAGTACGACGTGATTCTCTTCGACGTGCTGGGAGATGTGGTCTGCGGCGGGTTTGCGGCTCCGCTCAACTACTCTGACTACTGCGTAATCGTCACCGACAATGGTTTTGACGCGCTGTTCGCTGCCAACCGCATCGCCGCCTCCGTGCGCGAGAAAGCCCGTACTCACCCCCTGCGCCTGGCCGGGCTGATCGGCAACCGCACCTCGAAGCGCGACCTGATCGACAAGTACATTGAGCATGTGCCCATGCCGGTGCTGGAGATTTTGCCCCTGATCGAAGACATCCGCATCTCGCGGGTGAAGGGCAAGACCGTGTTTGAGATGGCCGAAACCGACCCCGCCCTCGACCCGGTGTGCCAGTACTACCTCAACATTGCCGACCAGATTCTGGCCCGCCCCGAAGGCGTTGTGCCCGAAGACGCCGCCGATCGCGAGCTGTTTAGCCTGCTGTCTGACTTCTACCTCAACCCGCCCGCCGATGCGCCCAAGCAGGAAGCCAATGAGGTGGAGCTGATGATGGTTTAGAGGGCTGGTGGGCAATGCTCACCCTACTCCAAGACAATTTAATACCATGCTGCAAAAATCCCCCGGATCAAGTTCTAATCCTGAAGCGCTGCATTATCATCGGTACGCAGCCGTTCAAACCCGGCAGCTACCTATAGGCGATTTAGCAAAGAGTCAGGATTATGGCCTTTTTCGAGAACTTTACCCAGGTCATTCGCCAAAAGTGGTTGGACTACGTGCAATCTAACCGGGCCTGGTTGACGCTGCAAATGCAGCAGACCTCGGTGCGTACCCCCGATGGCGGTCGCCGCCCCTCCTCCTTTCTGGTGCTGGGGGTGGTGAATGCCCTGGAGCCCAAGCTGTCGAACCTGATGGTGCCCTTCTACAAGCTCAACCCTGACGAGGACGCGCTGGTAGAGGTGCTGGGCCTCAACTTTGACCCCGAGATGGTGTTGGATAACCCCGACCATACTCAAACCATTGAGGCCAACGACGAGCAGCCGCTGTTGCCCGATTCGCCCGATATGTAGACCTGTTAATAGAGATGTAGGGATAGGTTTTTCTGGTTTAATCAATCTCTGGACATGAGGTTGGCGAAACCCGCCCGAGGCATCTGTGAACAGCAAACAACTGCGGCGATCGCTCAAAGTCAAGTGGTTAACCTACTACCGCGACAACCGCGAGTGGATCGACAAATTGGGTATTTGGGTAACCAGTAACGGGCACAGGCGACCCTCGTCGGGTTTTATCTTAGGGGCTTTAGCCACCCTAGAACCCGACCTGACCAACCTGCTCCCCCTGGTGGTGGATTTAAGCAGCAACCCCGATCGCATTATTGCGGCCCTGGGTTTAGATATCAGCCCGGTGAAGGAGCTAGCAGCGCTGGAGAAGGCTCACAAAATGTTGCCCAGCAGCGCCCAAGCGGAGGTCGAACTGTCTTCATCCGCGACAGTCACCACCCTTACGATTGACGCTCCACCACCGCTCTCCCCCGCCTACGACGAACAAGCCTGCTCCGGTGCAGGCGGCCGGGAGGATGATCGACCCAGAACCTAAGTCCTTCACTAGGGAGATACCCCGACCATGACCGTGGCCCAAGCTCAACCCAACGCGTCCGCCCTCGAATTTGACTGCGATACCGGCAACTACCACACCTTTTGCCCGATTAGCTGCGTGGCGTGGCTGTACCAAAAGATCGAAGACAGCTTCTTTCTGGTGATTGGCACCAAGACTTGCGGCTACTTTTTGCAGAACGCCATGGGGGTGATGATTTTTGCTGAACCCCGCTACGCCATGGCCGAGCTGGAAGAAGGCGATATCTCAGCTCAGCTCAACGACTACGAAGAGCTGAAGCGGCTGTGTGAGGGGATTAAGCGCGATCGCAACCCCTCGGTGATCGTCTGGATTGGCACCTGCACCACCGAGATCATCAAAATGGATCTCGAAGGGCTGGCCCCCCGCCTGGAGGCCGAAATCGGCATCCCCATCGTGGTGGCCCGCGCCAACGGCCTCGACTACGCCTTTACCCAGGGCGAAGACACCGTGCTGGCCGCTATGGCCCAGCGCTGCCCCACCGAGGCAGAGGCCGCCGCCAAGCAGCCCGCTGCCCCTAAGGCCGAACCCAAAGAAGGTCAAGGCGGCATTCAAAAGCTGCTGGGCCTGGGCCGCAAAAAAGAAGAGGTCATCGACACCGCCACCGAAGACACCCCCTACCACGACCACCCACCCCTGGTGCTGTTTGGCTCGGTGCCCGACCCCATCGTCACCCAAATGACCCTGGAGCTGAAAAAGCAGGGCATCAAGGTCGATGGCTGGCTGCCCACCAAGCTCTACACCGACCTGCCCACCGTGGACGAAGGCTACTACGTCGCGGGCATCAACCCCTTCCTCTCCCGCACCGCCACCACGCTAATGCGCCGCCGCAAGTGCAAGCTGATCGGTGCCCCCTTCCCCATTGGCCCCGACGGCACCCGCGCCTGGATTGAGAAAATCTGCGCGGTCTTCAACATCGAGCCTCAGGGCATGGACGAGCGCGAAGCCAAAATTTGGGAATCGGTGGAAGACTACCTGGAAATCATTCGCGGCAAGTCGGTCTACTTCATGGGCGACAACTTGCTGGAGATCTCCCTGGCCCGCTTCCTCACCCGCTGCGGCATGACGGTGCAGGAAATCGGCATCCCCTATATGGACAAGCGCTATCAGGCGGCAGAGCTGGCTCTGCTGGAGAAAACCTGCAACGAAATGGGCACCCCGCTACCCAAAATCACCGAAAAGCCCGACAACTACAACCAGATTCAGCGCATTCAAGAACTGCACCCCGATCTGGTGATTACGGGTATGGCCCACGCCAACCCGCTAGAGGCACGGGGCATTAGCACCAAGTGGTCGGTGGAGTTTACCTTCGCCCAAATCCACGGCTTCGGCAACACCCGCGACATTCTAGAGCTGGTGACGCGACCTCTCCGCCGCAACAACAACCTCAAAGACCTCGGCTGGGAAAAGCTGGTCAAGGAAGAAGCGAAAGTGTAGAGCAAAGATAGCGAGTAAAAGCCGGTTTTCTTCAGGAGATCCGGCTTCTTTGTGTTTTAAGGGAAAAGCCTAGACTTGCCAACGGGCTTGTTACCATGGCAGATAGTTGCGATCGCCTCTCCAACCATGATCGATACCCAAAGCCTGATACCGACTGAGTATCCCCACATCGTCCTCAGTCAAGATAATATTCCGTTGATTGTGGGTACGACGATGAAGGTGGTTGAGCTAGTGATGGCTCAACGGGCCTATGGTTGGACGCCGGAAGAGATTCAAATCAACCATCGCCACTTAAGCATGGGCCAAATTTATGCGGCCCTGGCCTACTACTGGGATCATCGCGAAGTCCTAGATGCCGATATTCAGCGGCGAGAGACCTATATTACGCAACTAGAACAGCAGGCCGAAGAGTCTCCCTTTGTAACTCGACTCAAGGCCCAAGGCCTTCTGCCATGAGCCTTGCTCTTTACATGGATGAAAACGTTCATGGGGCGATTACTAACGGGCTACGTCAGCGGCAAGTCGATGTGTTGACCGTTCAGGAAGATGGCCGCAGCGGCATCGACGATCCTGATGTTTTAGATCGGGCTACTGAACTACGGCGGGTGCTGTTTTCCCAAGATGATGACCTGCTAGCTGAAGCCAAGTCTAGGCAAACGTCAGCCGTTACTTTTCCTGGGGTTGTGTTTGCCCACCAATCAAAGGTCTCGATTGGCACCTGCATTAGAGATCTTGAGCTGATCACCAAACTGGGTGAAGTAGGAGAGTTTGCCAATCGAGTACAATTTTTGCCTTTGTAGGCAGAAATTTATTTAACAAAGGCCATACACACTATGCTTTCTACAAACGATGAGAGTACTTATCTATTAGTAATCTTCCAAGGTGACTCATGAAAAAAAGATTAAATTACTTGAAATATTGGCTTATTGGGATAGGCATCTTCTTAATTTTAGGAGTAGTAACATGGTGGATACCCATTTGGCAAGTTCCTTCAGGGATAGTTGATCCAAAAGAGATAGCTGAGATCGAAAATTCGTACAGAACAACTCTTATTCAAGCCTTAGGGGGTTTGTTTTTCTTTATAACGGCAAGTCTAACACTTAGGAATATTCGACTTGCAGATGACAAGCAAGTAGCCGAAAGGTTTGCCAAGGCAGTTGAGATGCTGGGTGACACTGAAAAGCTTGATGTTAGGGTTGGAGGTATCTATTCGCTAGAGAAAATTAGTGAGGATTCCACAGAAAGATATTCGCCAATAGTCATAGATATTTTGGCATCTTTCATAAAAAGAAAATCAATGTCAATCGAGGTCAAGGAGCATGACGAAAACCTCTCCAGGGCAGAGCTTTATCAATATCAAGCTATTGGAGTTGAAGTTAATCAGCTTAGAGAACTTGAATCCATTCCTTCGGATATACAGGCTGCTTTATCTGTACTTAAGAGACTTAGCTTAAGCATGAAATCCAGGACAAACCTAAATTTGTCTTTTTCTAAGCTGATCGGCGCAGATCTCAAACAATTCAACTTTAGTAATGTCGATTTAAGATCAGCAGACTTGAAATTTTCTGATTGTCAGGAAATAAGAATATTAAATTCAAATCTTTCGTTTATAAAACTCCGAGGCTCTGTTCTTGTTGGGGCTTCTCTTATAGAGTGTGATCTTTTAGGCGGAGACCTTCATCGCGCTGATTGCAGGAAGGCGAACTTCAAGAAATCCAATCTTAGCGGAGTTAACTTTCGTAGAGCAAATTTGACGGGAGCAATACTCAACTCGACAAATATGATATCGGCAGATTTACAGGGAGCCAATCTCCAAGGAGCTGACTTGAGAGGAGCTGACCTGAGAGGAGCTAAACTAGAAGACGCTATCATGAATAATGCAGACATTTCCGGAGCTGATCTCAGTAATGTTACGTGGTTTGATAAGGTACTTCTCGAATATGGAGAACCATGGGAAAAGCGCCGTGATTGGTCTGGAGTTAAAGGGATTGCTACTGCTAAATTACCTAAAGCCTTGATGAACGAGCTAAAAGCAGAACTAAATAACTGATACGCTAAGGTCATTGATGTAAAAAAACTCGCTTTAACCAATTAACTTTAAACCCAAGCGCCTCGCCCGAACAGCTTGCCCAGTGGGAAATCTGCGGCGGCGGCTACGGCATCCACTGGGAAGTTTTGGACGAAGACCTGAGTGCCGAGGGAATGCTGCTCGGCGCACCTGCCCCAGAGGCAAAAGTAGGCTGATTGCCCCCGAAATCCCCACTACTGGAAAGAGCGGTTTCTAGAAATCACCTAAGCGTTGATAAGTTCAACAACGGGGTTACTACCCGTCGCTAACTCATAGTTCAACCGCTCAAACCCAATCACCGTGCCTGCCTCGTTTTTAATCAGCAGCACCTCTTCACCCGTTTCCTCAGCAATAAATTCCTCAGCGGGGTCGCTAAACCAGACTGTCAACGTTTTACCGACCTCGTCGTAATAGATTTTTAAGGTGTCCATATAACCGTTCCTTCTTTTATTTTGCTGGTGCGGTATGCCGTGATGATGAAGCCGTCGCCGTTGAGGTATCTAGCCACCGCGCAGATCAAATAAGGCGGCTCAACCCCATAATGCAGGTAAACCGATGGGTCACTTCTACTTTGCCGAATTTCGATAGGTGTTTGCAACACCTGCCGAACCAGATCCTCCTTACCCCGCATGATTGGATGCTTTAGGGTAACAATCACATCCCAATAGGCAGCCGTAACGCGAACATGCCTACACAAAGGCGTTGTGACCTCAAAATAGGCATCCTCCGCCATAGCATCCTCATCAACCGTTTAGCTAATCCTCAATGATAGTTCCTAGGTAGAGCCTCACAAAATCCTTAGCTGCCAAGGGGTTTAGCGTTTTTAGCGACTGGGTAATCTGGGCGATGTTCTCAGCACTGGGGTCAAGCCCGTGGTACCAGCGCCCCACATTGGCGCGACTAATGCCCATCGTCACCGCCAGCTTATTCTGGCTAATGCTGTAGGTGTCTAAAACCTGCTTCAGTGCGTCGCTTGCCCTTCCCATGCCCTAATCCTGGCAGAGCCGCACAAGAAGGTAAATGTCACACTTGTGGACACATCGCATCCATGTTAATGTCTCACTTGTGACTACATTAGTTTTGTATCCCCATGTCAGAAGAATTCATCCCCAACAGCGAAATCTACAGCGTCCCTCCCGGCAGCCCAGCCCCCACCCAGCCCAGCCGCGAACCCATCCTCATCACCATCATCGGTTCCGCCACCGGCATCGACCTGGTCGTGAAAATCCTCCACCGCCTCGGCTTTGCCGAAGCCCGCGCCTGGAGCAAACCCCAGATCGACCCCAACACCGGCAGACCCATGCGCGTGCTCACCAAATGGCTGCGGTATTAAGCGGCCAAGATGAGGACCGTCCTACTAGGCTGCAAAAGCTTAACAGCATCGAAAACAAGGTTGATCGCCAACTGGGCGCTTAGCCCTGGCGCCTCATGCGGATGAGCGAGTGATGGATGTCAAGCCACTATCAGCGTTGAACTGATGAATGGTCGCTCGATTAACGCCACCTTTGATGTGGTATCCGCGACTACTGAATATAGCTGCCCATCCCTTAATCGACGCAAAATCTGGCATTATCAACGGGTCATCTCTTCCTACTCCAGTGTTTGCCATGAGAAGAATCGAGCAGATTTTTGAGACTATTATTTGGAATTTTCGGTTCTTTGCCCTGGCACCCGTTATTTTTGGCCTGCTCAGCGCCGTTCAGTTTTTCATCATTGGCACATTTGAAGTTGTGGCGGGGTTTCGCCTGAAGTTCGACTTCGCAGACCCAGAAGGTGAAACTACGACCAAAATCATCTCCTACGTCATTGGCGGCATTGACTATTATCTCATCGGCATTGTTTTGCTGATTTTTAGCTTTGGCATTTACGAGCTATTTATTTCTAAGATTGACGTCAGATTTCAGCACTCAGATACAAAAATTCTGCAAAGTGAGACGCTGGAAGAGCTAAAAAGTAAGCTGGTGCAGGTTATTGTCGTCGCCCTAATCGTTAGCCTGTTCAAGCAAACCTTAAGCTTGCAAGTCTCTAAAGCCAGCGACTTAATTTATATTGCTCTTTCTATTCTGCTAATCTCTGTGAGCAGTTACCTGCTGCAATTGCAGTATAGCTTTGGCCCCAAAGATAAAGACGAAGACTCTACCCACTGAGGATTAGCGGTTAAATTTATGCCTGTCAGGGTGTCAGTCCCCAGGAGGCAGAAGCCGATCGCGCGCCCGAAGCACCTGCGGATGATAGCGATCGCCCCTTAGCCCCCGCACTGGCTTTGTCGCTGGCTCTGTCCCACCCCGCTTTGCCGGAGAGGCTCGCCAAGCTGGGTATAGTGAAAGCACCCACTACCGGCCCCGGCGAGATCTATGGCACCGAAAAAGACTGCTCCCCAGTCCCTCTACCTCCGCCCTATACGTCGGCAACAGCTGCAAACGAGCCTGGTCATGGCGGCTATGCTGGCCACGCTTCTGGCCGGATGCGGTGGCGAGGCTACCCAGCCGTCAAGCAGCACCCCAACATCGAGCCAGACCGACCAAAATGCCGACGACCAAATTGAGGGCGTTTTCTACGAAACCACCGAGCAGTGCGAGGCCGACATGGCCAAGCAGCAGCAAGAATATGACGTTTTGCTCAAGGCCCACGAGCAGGGACAACTCGCCCAGCCCCCCACCGCCCCAGTCATGAAAGTAGAAGACTGCGAACCGCAAATGCTGGCCGCCATGCAGGAGCACGATCGCACCGCCCCCGTGTACTCTTCCCTGGAGGACTGCCAGTCTGAGGGGGTGGAGTGCGAGCCGACTCCAGCCAATGCGCAAACGTCGGGATACCGCCCGGCCTACGGCGGCACCTTCCTCTATCCCTACGGCCTGCCCAGCTTTGTCTACCTCAATTTGGGCGGTGCCACCCGCAGCGTCTATCAGCCCTACACCGTCTACAAGAGCAGCAATCCGGGGGAGGTGGTCACTCCCTACGGGCAAACCGTTACCAAAGCCCAACCGGGGCCAGTAACGACGCCCCGCTCAACCAGCCAGATTGCCCCACCCCGTCCCACCGGCACCGCCGCTCGGGGTACCATCACAGGCCGCAGTAGCCAGGGCTTTGGGTCAACGTACAAGGGCACCGGTAGCGGTGGAAAGTAGGATTTTATGCAACCCCTCAAAGTAGTTCGGCGGCGCAACTGGCAGCGCCATATTCAAGAAAACGCTTACCAGAGCGATGTCTTGAGCGATGCTCAGCAAAAATACTGGATTGAAGCTCTGCCCCAGCCGTTTGCCATTCAGTTTGACACGCGGGAAGAAACGGCGATCGCAGGGGCCACCGAGCAGCTCTGGCAGATGTGTGTCGAGTTTTTAGACTGGTTCTTCACCGAGCGCCACCCTGGTGACGTCGATCAGCGCTTAGCGACCCTGAAAATTCGCCCAGAATAC
Source organism: Nodosilinea nodulosa PCC 7104 (assembly GCF_000309385.1). GTDB lineage: Bacteria > Cyanobacteriota > Cyanobacteriia > Phormidesmidales > Phormidesmidaceae > Nodosilinea > Nodosilinea nodulosa. The sequence continues at coordinate 3,640,749 of NZ_JH976537.1, read as the reverse complement.
TGGCAGGCGATTAAAACCAGCTGGGATCGCACCGACCCCGTCGAAGATCTGTCCCTCTGCACCCGCTTCGATTTAGTAGTAACCGAAGACGGCCAAATTAAGCTGATCGAAATCAATGGCGAAACACCGCTGCTCGGGGCCGAAACCATCTATCAGTGGAACTGGTTTGTGGACTACCGCCGCAATTACCAGAACAGCCAGTGCCCTCTGCCCACGGACGCCAGCCAGTTCAACGAATTTTGGGACATGGTGGCGGGTCAATGGCGGCGCATCGCTGAGGCCTACGATCTCAGGCAAACAGGCATTTCCTTTCTGGTGGATGAAAATCTGGAAGAGGATTTGGAGATGGCGATGCAGCTAATCCAAATTCTCCAGGACGAGGTCGATAGCGACATCTACACCCAGATTGTCTACCTGCGAGGCCTTAAAGATGAGCAGGGGAACGAAATCCAGCGGGGGATAGGCCTCGATGAGGACGGCTACTTTGTCGATCACATCAACGATCGCATTCCGGTGCTCTGGAAAATATACGACTGGTCCGATCTGCAAAACGACATGGCCCATGCCAGATCAACCCACACCCTGGCCCACCGATTGGAGGTGGGAGATGTAAAAATTCTCGAACCCCTCTGGAAGCAGGTACTCTCCAATAAAGGGGCCATGGCCATGATGTGGGAGCAGTTCAAAACCTCCAGCTATCGGCAATACCTGTTAGAAACCTACTTCGATAACGACATCTCCCCCGCTGCCACAAAGCTGATTTTAGGTATGCACATTAAAAAGCCTATGTTAGGGCTAGAAGGGGTTGGCACCTCCATTGAAACCGGAGTTTGCGAACTGGAGAAGCGAGATGCCCTTGGCTATGGTTCCGAAGGGTTTGTCATTCAGGAATACATTGAACTCCCCAATGCCTTCGACTACCACTATATGGTGGGTAGCTGGGTAATTAACGGCGAAGCGGCTGGCCTAATTATTCGCGGCGACACCTCGCGAATTACCGGGCGTCACTGCCTGATTATTCCCCACATTGTGTCTGACAATGGTCTCTTTATCGCCGAGGTAGATTAGGCCAGAGGGCAGGATCAAATCATGAATCTCCCAGCATGAATTACGAGGTCGATGCGGATGGCAGGTAGTCCTAAACTAAGGCAGAATTGTTGGCTTCTAGATGACGTTCTCCCCAAAGATCACTGCATTCCGGCACAATATTTGGCCGAGGCCCCTGATGGCGTTTTCCAAAACTTTTGTAGCCTGCTGAGTCGAGACGTCTACTCTGAAGGGGATGCTCAATCGCTGTATGACTACGTTATGAGGCGCAAAAGCGAGATGTCTGAGCCATTTTTGACAATGCTAACGATTTGGCTGGCCGATGAGCTAAAGCATTATGAGGCCCTGCGGCGCACCTACCGCTGCCTAGCGGGAGTGAGTTTTGCCGATATGGATCGTCGTTTTGCAGCGCGCGTGCATGAATTTGAGCCGCTGCAAATGGCCCTAGAGGATGAGTTTACGCTGCTAGTTACCCTGATGTTCGATGAAATTGGTTCAGTCTACTCTTACCGGCGCGATTTAAGAGAGTATTACCGATATTTTGGCCAAAGCATCGAGCGGATCGGGCATCATCTCGTCAAAGATGAAGGCATGCATTTTAACAATGCCGCTGAAGTGCTGCTCACCTGCCATAGCCACCGCCTGAGCGAAGTGAAAGGCCTTTTGGAAAACATTTCTCAATTAGAGAGCAGCTTAAAAACTTACTACAAGACCTTTTTTTAGACCACGCCCAGGAGCAGCATCGGTTTCCCCAGCAGTTTAATCAGGTGATCAGCCGGGTGATTTTGGCCAGACTGGGGCTGGGCCAACGCCCCAGCGCGAAAGAGCTAAAAAACCTGTGGCAGTGGGTACCGAAGGGATACAGCCTGGTCCCCATTTTTTCAGCCGGGCCTAGCTAAATCTTTCTGAAAGGATGTTTGAAAATCCCTATTTTTTGTAGCAAAAATGGAGATCCTCCCCGCCCCTTCTTAAAGGAGGTCAGGGGGAATCAGCAGATGGCTAAAGCTACAGCAGATCGCGTTTCAAACGCTCTCTAAGATGGCTCGATCAGGCCTGCCTCTGGGCGTTGATTGGCGCAGTATCGGCATGTTCTGCTCTGTTCGCAAAACCTAAATTGGCTCTGGGAAAATAGAGGGCGAAAACATCTTGAGCATTGCGCTGTAGTGGGGTTCATAGTATTGAACATTGATGGACCCAACGCAGGCCGAAAGCTCCTGATCGAGCAGATTTACCATCAGCCGCACCAGGCCCCAGTTAACCTTTAGGGTGGGATACAGCATCAGGCACAGCGGAAACAGCTCTTGGGCGATCGCCGAAATGCTGTTTTCAAGCACGCAGGTCCACAAATAGATCTGAAACATTTCCACATCTCGAACACTGGAGGTGTGCACGACAGGGCTGCTGAGCGGGCCGCTATAGCTGGCATAGTCGGAGCAAAGGTCGATGACCTGATTCACAATGGTGTGTGCGATGCGGCTTGTCGCAGGCAACGCCATGCGCACCGCTTCCAGGCGAGGATCGTGGTAATCGTAGCCTGCGGCAGCGGTGTAGGCCCGGTGCAGGGGCATATATAGCAGATCGTCAACCACCTTGAAGTAGGCTTGCAGCATCGGTTGCTCTGCTTCGGGCACCTCCGCCAAAAGCATCTGACCGCAGTAGTGAAACTGCATGCTGACAAATCCAATTACCCTGGGATCGATCGCCGTATGGGTTTGGCGAATAGCACCTAACTGTTTGGAGGCCGCTACCGAAAACCGCTGGGGAGCAACCCCCTGGGCGTAGGCTGTCAGAGCTTTTTCATAGACCTGATGGACATCTTTAGCAATAGTCCAGGGATCGATTAAATCAGGGCTAATTTGATGTCGCCTTATTTCATGGGACAGCAAAATCTCGGTTTTATTCCAGGCTCGGGCGCTCACAGAACGCAGTATGTCAACCAGTTTTTGAGCAATATCTGTCTTGGTTTGGCTCTGATCCAAGCTCAGCAGCGCCTGATCCTGACGGTGCAGATCTCTGATATATTTTTTAGCCCAAACCTCTGAAAGCGATGCAATACTGGACCTATCCGGAGCATCGATTTTTTCTAGCAGACTAACCTTTGAACTACCTGACACCGAGCGATCTATTGCCATGGAAACACTACAACCACGTTAGGGGATGCTGGAACGACGATTTAAAAGTCATATTAAGCCCAGAGTGGGCGGCAAACTCGTTACAAACCCGATAAAACCCCGGAAAATCGTCGATTAAATTCACTAAAGTTTATTTCTTGCAACAGTTTGCAAAAATAACTAGTCCAGTGGTTATTGAAGAAGCTGGGCTGCCCTGAGGAGATAGGGGACTGCGGCATAACTGTGGGGAGCGGGGGAGCCGGAGGAGTCCAGCGATCTGCGATGGCGGGTGGGTAGGTTGCAGCCTACGGATGCTAGGGCAAGTCTCAGAGACCGCCTGGGCCAAGCTCTATCTGTCTGAGCATAATTGGCCCATCCCGGAGAACCGCTATTCTGAAAAGACAAGGTATTGCGGCAGGAGTAAACCATGGGCCTCTTTGAAGATCTGAGTCGATTTCTCGAAACCCGACTCGACGAATTTCTCAAGGCCAACCCTCACCTGGAGCTGTGGGGTTTAGAGGACCAGCTGCGGGGCCAAGAGCAAGATGCCATTCGCCTATTGGGCGACCTCAAGCGCCGCGAAAAACAGCTCGAAGACAGCATTCTCGCTACCGCCCAGGATATTCAGCGCTGGCATAGCCGCTTTCAGAAGGCCCAGGCGGCGAACCGAATAGATTTGGTGAAAGCGGCCCAAGAGCGCGAAGCGACTCTGCTGCGCCAGGGCAACCAGTACTGGGGCCAGCTCAAAGGGGTCAAAGACCAGATTGCCCAGACCCGGACCCTGCAAAAAGAGATTCACGATCGCCGCCGCGAACTCAAGGCCAAAATTGCCGAAACCGAGGCTCAGCGAACCGCGCAGCGCAGCACGACCAGCTGGGACACCGGCTGGGCCAAGCCCCCCTTTGAAGGGTTTGGCCGCGATCCTATGGATCCACTAGAGGAATCGTTTCAGCGCTGGGAGACGGAGCAGGAACTGGAGGATCTGAAGCGGACGATGGGGAAGTAGGCTATCCACCCCTAGCTGTGACCATCATCCTTTTGGCTGCGGTTTCTTAATTTCGAAGGAAATGGTGTCTGGCTTGCGGCTAACCTTAGCCTGCACCGCAGGAGTTACCACCGTTGCGCTAGGCGTCGGTGGCAGGGGAGGCTGCTCTGGCTTGGCAGAGAGGGAGCCAAAACTAGGCCAGTGCCGATAGTTGGAGGCGATCGCCAGCCCAATTCCCCCGGCGATCGTCAGCGGCAGCGATAGCTCGACCCCGTCAAGCCAGGGCAGATGCCCAAACCACTGGGCGGTTTCGGCACCAAAAAACAAAATTAAAAAGCAAACCAGCCAGAGCTTCATCGCCGCCAAATGCCATTCTTACCGTACTTACTTCTGTACTTCACTTCAGCCCAAAGGCAGAGACCCAGGTCAATCGTTGCTTGGGCAATGATTGGACTCTTTAGGGAGATCTCTAAATTAGGGCTAAAGGCATAGAGCCAAAGTCTTCCCAGGGCAGATTAATTATGGCCTAACGGGTGATTTTTGCCGCCAGCGAGCATTTGCTCCTAGAATCGGACATCTTTCTTAAGAAAATATCTGGCGATCGCCCTAGTCGGTCAAATAGGCCTGTAGCAAGCCTTTCGCCGTTTTACGGAACAGCTTTGGGCGGGCCTAAAAGGCGCTCGTGGGGGAGCGATCGCCCCCAATGGCCCCTAACTTTGCTACGAAACCGACTTTTCGTTGGGGAAGGGTATGTCAGAATGTAAGCGGTTTTTTGCCAACTCACTCAAGCTCTTGGAGTAGGCAGTCAAGATGGATTCTGTAGACACGCTTTATCAGTACGCCTGGCTCATTCCGGTGCTGCCGCTTATCGGGGCCGCCGTGGTGGGCACTGGGTTGATTTCCTATGGCGAGGCCACCAGCAAGCTGCGGCAGCCAGCGGCCATTTTCATCGTTTCCCTAATTGGGGCGGCGATGGTGCTCTCTTTTGCAATTTTTTGGAGTCAGTGGCAGGGCCACGCTCCCTACACGGCTATGTTCGAATGGGCCTCGGCGGGCGACTTTCGCCTGGAGATGGGCTATACCATCGATCACCTGGCGGCCCTGATGCTGGTAGTCGTTACCACCGTCGCCTTCCTGGTGATGATCTACACCGATGGCTACATGGCCCACGACCCAGGCTACGTGCGCTTCTACGCCTACCTGAGCCTGTTTAGCTCCTCTATGCTGGGCCTGGTAATTAGCCCCAACCTGCTCCAGGTCTACGTATTTTGGGAACTGGTGGGGATGTGCTCGTACCTGCTGATCGGCTTTTGGTACAACCGCAAGCCCGCCGCCGACGCCTGTCAGAAAGCGTTTGTGACCAACCGAGTCGGTGACTTTGGTCTGCTGCTGGGGATGCTGGGCCTGTTTTGGGCCACCGGCAGCTTCGACTTCGATGTCATGGGCGAGCGGCTGACTGATCTGGTAAACATAGGCACCCTGCCCGCCAGCATCGCCGCCGTTTTTGCTATTTTGGTGTTCCTTGGCCCGGTGGCCAAGTCGGCGCAGTTTCCCCTCCACGTGTGGCTGCCCGACGCCATGGAAGGCCCCACCCCGATCTCGGCGCTCATTCACGCTGCGACGATGGTGGCGGCGGGGGTGTTCCTGGTCGCCCGCATGTACCCCGTGTTTGAGCACATCCCGGCGGTGATGACGGTAATTGCCTATACCGGGGCGTTTACAGCCTTTATGGGCGCCACTATCGCTATTACCCAAAACGACATCAAGAAAGGGCTGGCCTTTTCCACCATGTCGCAGCTCGGCTACATGGTGATGGCCATGGGCGTTGGGGCCTACAGCGCCGGCCTGTTTCACCTGATGACCCACGCCTACTTCAAGGCCATGCTGTTCCTCGGCTCTGGCTCCGTGATCCACGGCATGGAATCGGTGGTGGGCCACGACCCAGTCCTGGCGCAAGATATGCGCCTGATGGGCGGCCTGCGCAAGTATATGCCCGTCACCGCCTATACCTTCCTGATTGGCACCCTGGCCATCTGCGGCATTCCGCCCTTTGCGGGGTTCTGGTCTAAGGATGAAATTCTAGGCTCTACCTTTGCGGTCAGCCCGGTGCTGTGGGCCGTGGGCTGGCTGACGGCGGGCATCACCGCTTTTTACATGTTTCGCATGTATTTCTCCACCTTTGAGGGCAGCTTTCGGGGCAATAACGAAGGTATTCGCCATGACCTCAAGCGGGCGCAGCTTCAGAAGATGGGCGCATCCCTTGGCCCTGGGGCGATGAACCCCCAGGAGCTAACCCTAGATGCCGCCCACGATGACCACGAATCTGGTAGCGCTCACGGGCACCACGCCCATGAGCCCCACGAGTCGCCGCTGTCGATGACCCTGCCGCTGATGGCGCTGGCGGTGCCCTCGGTGCTGATTGGCCTGGTGGGTACTCCCTTTGCCAACTACTTCGAGGCCTTTATCCATCCCCCTGGGGAAATGGTGGAGGCGCTGGAGTCGGCAGAGGCCTTTGACTGGAACGAGTTTGTGCTGATGGCGGGGAGTTCCGTTGCGATCGCCGTCGCCGGCATCATTCTCTCGGTGCTGATGTACCGCACCAAGACCCTCGATCCGAAGGCGATCGCCGCCAAGATCAAGCCTCTCTACAACCTGTCGCTCAACAAGTGGTACATCGACGACATCTACGAGGTTGTCTTTATCCAGGGCAGCCGTAAACTGGCCAAGCAGGTGCTGGAAGTTGACATTCGCATTGTCGATGGCCTGGTCAACCTGGCGGGCTTTGTCACTCTGGTTACCGGCGAAGGGTTGAAATACCTGGAAAACGGTCGGGCTCAGTTCTACGCCCTGATTGTGTTTGGGGCGGTGCTGGGGCTGGTGCTGCTTTCGGGGGTGACTTAGGGGTGTGAGGGTAGATGGGTAGATGGGTTTCAAGGCTGCAATGTGTAAGGCCCTAAAACTCCACCCACCTACCCTCTACCCCCTTACCCATCCACTCTTTTAATAGAACGCGACGAGAAACGACAATATGGACCTCGCGACTTTTCCCTGGTTGACCACCGTTACGCTGCTGCCGCTGGTGGCCTGCATAGCCATTCCGTTTTTGCCCGACGACAACGGTAAGACGGTGCGCTGGTACGCTCTGACGGTTGGGCTAATCGACTTTGTGTTGATTGTGACCGCCTTTTACCTCAACTATGACTTTAGCCAGCCCGGTCTACAGCTGGTAGAAAGCTATACCTGGGTGCCCCAGCTCGACCTCAAATGGTCGCTGGGGGTCGATGGTCTATCGATGCCCCTGGTGCTGCTAACGGGGTTTATTACCACCCTGGCGGCCCTGGCGGCCTGGCCGGTAACGCTCAAGCCCAAGTTCTTTTACTTCCTGCTGCTGGCCATGTACAGCGGTCAGATTGGCGTGTTTGCCGTGCAGGATATGCTTTTGTTCTTCCTGTTTTGGGAGCTAGAGCTAATTCCGGTCTACCTGCTGCTGTCGATCTGGGGCGGCAAAAAGCGGCTCTACGCGGCCACCAAGTTCATTCTCTACACGGCGGGGGGGTCGCTGTTCATTCTGGTGGCGGCGCTGGCGATGGCCTTCTACGGCGACACCATCACCTTTGACATGACGGCCCTGGCTGAAAAAGTCTACCCGCTGAGGATGCAGCTGCTGCTCTACGGCGCGTTTTTAATCGCCTACGCCGTCAAGCTGCCGATTATTCCACTGCACACCTGGCTGCCCGATGCCCATGGTGAAGCCACGGCCCCGGTGCACATGCTGCTGGCGGGCATTCTGCTGAAAATGGGGGGCTACGCCCTCATTCGCATGAATCTGGGTATGCTGCCCGATGCCCACACCTACTTTGCGCCGATTCTGGTGATTTTGGGCTGCATCAACATTGTCTATGCGGCGTTGACCTCGTTTGCCCAGCGCAACCTAAAGCGCAAGATTGCCTACTCGTCCATCTCGCACATGGGCTTCGTGCTGATTGGGATTGCCTCGTTTACCAACCTGGGTCTGAGCGGCGCGGTGCTGCAAATGATCTCCCACGGGTTGATTGGGGCCAGCCTGTTCTTTTTGGTGGGGGCCACCTACGATCGCACCCACACCCTGATTCTCGAAGAAATGGGCGGCGTGGGCAAAAAAATGCCCAAGATCTTCGCCATGTTTACCGCCTGCTCGCTGGCATCGCTGGCGCTGCCGGGCATGAGCGGCTTTGTGGCTGAGCTGATGGTGTTTGTGGGCTTTGCCACCAGCGATGCCTACAGCTTTACCTTCAGGCTGATTACCGTCATCTTTATGGCGATCGGCGTTATTCTCACGCCCATCTATCTGCTGTCGATGCTGCGGGAAATTTTCTACGGCCCCGAGAACAAAGAGCTGGTTGAGCACGAGGTGCTGGCCGATGCCGAGCCCCGCGAGGTGTTTATCATCGCCTGCCTGCTGGTGCCGATCATTGGGTTTGGCCTCTATCCCAAGATGCTGACCCAGATCTATGACGCCACCACCCAGAAATTGACGGCGCGGCTCAGTCAGGTCTTTGTGGCCACCGAGGCTGGCGCTGAAGGCTCTGCCCCGATCGCGGCTCTGCCGGTGCTCAAAGCCCCTTCGCTGAGCCAGTAAGATCGGCTATTTCTTTGCTTCAACGCCCCCGGAAACCATGGTTTCCGGGGGCGTTGAGCGATCAACCGCTGGGATGCGGGCGGCGAGATCAGGCTGCTACTGCGGCTGCACTCACCGAGGCCAGAACTACTGGCTGCTGACGCAGGTCATCACGCCTTCCTTCTGCCCAGCATTGCCGCCCATGGCACGCACCGTCAGTGAGGGTTCAAAGCCGGGATAGCAGCGCACCAGCACCGTGTCGCTGCTGCGGGTAACGTAGAGGACGCTGACGGGGCTACCGTTTAAAATCGCCTGCACCAGGCGGGGAGCCTGGGCCACGGTCGATAGGGCTGGAGTTGTTGCCCCCAGCAGAGCGAAGATTGCCACTGCGGCCCCCAGGGCGATCGCAGCGCGCACACGCCCCCCAGCCCGGCTTCCAGGCAGCGGGCGCACTGCTCCAATACATCTAGAAAAGAGCCTAGCCATGGTCTAAATTCCCTAAACATCCCGTTCAACCTGCCTACATCGGGACCTCCCCAAAGGCCCGATTCTCCCCAGTATCACAGCCTGACGGAAGAGAACCGGACGAGGATCAACCTCATACAGACCTGCCTCTAATTTTGGCGCAATTTTGGCGTGCGATCGGGGAAATGGCATGATTAAGAATTGCAACTGCCCAGGCATGACAGCTGCGCACACAGGCGTGCGCGATCGCTCTTGGCCTCCCTGATAGCGGCTGGTTTTCCTGACTCCAGCGCCGAACTGTTAAAGCAGCCGATATTGCCCTTTATCAGGCCAAAGCCCAGGGCCAAAGCCGGTTAGCGGTGGCCGGAGTGCCTGCGCTAAAAGTGGCTCACAACTCAGATCTGGCTGAGTTCAGAGAGATATCCTGAACGATAGGGGAAGGCTAGGTAGATAGTAGGTATCCGGTACTATCTCAAGCCAACTCGGTAGTGCAGATTTATAGAGCATACAGAGCATTGGGAAGCGATATGGCACAGGCGGCGTTCAAACGGTTTACATCGGGTTCACTGCTAGTGGGGGCGCTGCTGGCGGCTGCGATCGCCCCCCCCAGCCCCATTAACCCAGGGCTACGGCCAGCCCTGGCTCAGTCCACGGTTGACGAAGCCACCACGATTCGGGTTTACGATCAGGTGAGCCCGGCGGTGGTGGCGATCGAAACCCACAGCGGCAGCGGCAGCGGCAGCATTGTCGATGCCAGCGGTCTGATTCTCACCAACGCCCACGTAGTGGGCGAGGAGCGGGTCGTGACCGTGCGCCTGGCCGACGGGCGCAGCTTTGAGGGCGACGTGGTGGGCTACGGCCAGGATCGCCTCGATCTGGCGGCGGTGCGACTGCGGGGCAATCCTACGGGGCTGCCCACCGTTACCATTGCGCCTCCCAATGCGGTGCGGGTGGGCCAGAGCGCCTTTGCCATTGGCAGTCCCTTTGGCCTCCAGGGCACCCTCACCGTGGGCATTGTCAGCCGTATCGACACCGAGCGCAACGTGATCCAGACTGACGCCGCCATCAACCCCGGCAACTCCGGCGGGCCACTGCTCAACAGCAGCGGTCAGCTGATCGGGGTCAACACCTCCATCTTTACCACCGGCAACAGCGGCGGCAACGTGGGCATCGGGTTTGCCATTCCCACCGATGTGGTGCAGACGTTTTTGGCGTCGGTGCGAGCGGGCACAGCCACGGCCTCAGCCCCCAGCAGCCGCACCAACCGCGAACCCGCCGCCATTGCCCTGGGCGCGGTGGTCCAAGGTCAGCTCGACGACACCAGCAACGTGCTGCCCGACGGCAGCCTGTACAATCCCTACGAGTTTGAGGGGCAGGCGGGGCAAACCGTCACCATCGACATGAGCAGCCAGGACGTTGACTCCTACCTGATTTTGCTGGCCCCCGATCGCGAAGACTTTTCCGTACAGGACGACGACAGCGGCGGCAGCCTCAACGCCCGCATTTCGGTGCAGCTGCCCTTTACCGGGTCGTACCTGATTTTGGCCAACACCGTGTCAGAGGGAGAGTCGGGGAGCTACCAGCTGCGCCTGAACCAGAGCAGCGGCGGCCAGTCTACTTCGAGCGGTGGCCAGAGCGCACCGAGCAGCGTGGGGATACGGCAGCAGGGCAACCTGGGGCCGGGCGATCGCACCCTGCAAGACGGCTCCTACTTCCAGGAAGTCACCTTTCAGGGCCGGGCCGGACAGCAGGTGGTGATTAGCTTGGAAAGCCCCGACTTCGACACCTACCTGATTTTGGTGGACGATGCCCGAAACCGCATTGGCGAAAACGACGACGCTAACGCCAACACCACCAATTCTCAGATTGCGGTTCAGCTGCCCCACGATGGCACCTACAGCGTGCTGGTCAACAGCTATCAGCAGGGCGGTCAGGGCCGCTACCTGCTGACGGTGGAGTAAGCCACTAGCGGCCCGTAGCCAAGGCTCCACAGTAGGATCGCCAGCCGCCGTAGGCCGAAATCTCCCGCTGACCTTCGCACAAAATCGGTTCCCCCAGCACTCCCAGTACGGTTTCTCCCGTGGCCAGGGTGACTTTGCCGATGCTCAGCCCCGGCGGCTCTTGCAGCAGCACCTGCACCAGCCCAGCGGGGGGCACCAGCCACACCTCCAGGGCGACGGCTACCCCGCCGGTGCTGGTCCGCACCATGGCGGGGTGGACATCGCCGATCGACCAGAGGCGATAGTCGGGGGTAGTATCGGCCTCGTAGAGAAACTCGGCCCCCGCTTTTAGCAGGTTAGAGTTGAGCTTTAGCCCCCGCATCAGGGTGCCGTTGACTGCCAGCTTGAGACCGTCTGCCATGGTGGCGCTACTCCTCCGTTAATGACCTGTTTCACTGTAGCCCGTCCGCTTTATCCAGATTGCGCTGGAAAGGACGGAGCTGTCGCGATAGCATAGAGACAAGACGTGAATTTTTGTAACGACCTTGGCCTCTGCCCTACAGCCCCTGATCGACCCTGCGGTGCCCTGCGGTTGGCACGCCCTGCATCCCCGCTGGCAGGCCGGACAGCCCACCGTGCAAAAGGGGCTGCCCCACGACCAGCTCGCCCCCGCGTGGCAAATTCTGCTGCTGGGTGACGGTTCGCCCACCCGCCACCTCCAGCTGCTGACGCGCGATCGCACCGAAGTTGACGTGATCGACATGTCGCTGGTCGGCCTGGATCTCGACGGTGCCCCCGACATCATCCGGGTGGTGCCCGGCCCTCGCCTGCGCCGCCAGGTGTGGCTGCGCACCGCCTCAGGCCAGCGCCTTGCCTACGCCGCCTCCTGGTGGGAGGCCAGCCACGTAGACGAGTACCTGCAAAACAAGTCGCTGCCGATCTGGGCCAGCCTGGCTCGCCTGCGCACCGAGCTGTACCGGGATATTCAGGGCCTCTACTACGGCGACTCGGCCGCGCTGGAGGAAGCCTTCGGCCAGGTCGGGCCGTTTTGGGGCCGTCACTACCTGTTTTGGCACCGGGGAAAACCCCTGACGCTGATCTACGAAGTCTTTTCGCCCTACCTGACCCGGTATTTGGGGCCGATGCAGAGCGGGCCGGGGCTGTAGAAATTTTGGATTGGCGATTTTGGATTTTGGCCGGGCTCTCCTCGCAAATCCAAAGTCCAAAATTTCCCTAGGCCCAATCCTCGCCGCTGTTAGAGGATGGCGGTAGGTAGTTGGGCATGCCTGGTTCAAAATAGGCGTCTCGGCTGGTGCGGGCGGGTTCGACCCAAACCTGGGTGCGCAGGGGGCCGTAGCGCTGGCGCAGCAGGGCGTCGATCTGTTCGCCGATGGGCTCTGCTGACTCGACAAATTCGGGGTGCAGCACCAGGTGAATTTCAATCCAGACCTGGCGGCCCACCATGCCGCGCGATCGAATCCGGGTGCAGCGGGTGACACCTTCCACCTGGGTGGCAAGGTGGGCAATGGCCTCGGGGGCGATCGCCGTGGGGCGCAGCAGCATGGGCAGCTGCTCGTTCAGCACGCGCCACAGGCTGCGGGCCACCAGGGGCAGCAGCACCAGGGCATAGGCCGGGTCGAGCCAGCGCTGTCGCTGCCAGATCGCCAGCAGCACCCCCACCATCACAATGCTCAGCCAGGCATCGGCCAAAAAGTGTTTGGTGTTGAGCTTGAGGGCCTGGCTACTGAGGCTGCGGGCCTGGTAGCTGGCGTAGATGCCCAGGGCCACATTGAGAATCACCATCGCCGCCGTAAACCGCAGCACCCTGGGGTCAATCGCCACCGGAAACGGGTTTTCTACCCCGGTGAGACCGCCCAACAGCTGGCCCAGGGCAATGAACATCAGGCTCGCCCCGGTAAACCCCAGAAAGGCGCACAACACGAGGGTGGCCGCGACCTCGGCGCGGCCATGGCCCCAGACTTCGCGGCCCATCTGCCGCTGGGGTGAGGTCACGGCCACCAGGCTCAGCACCGTGCTAAAGCCATCCACCAGCGTGTGCAGCGACTCGGCCAGCAGGGTCAGCGACTGGTTGGCCCACCCGCCGATCGCCTGTACCGCCAGCAGCAGCAGGGTAGCCCATAGAGTCGTCAGCAGCAGGCGATAGCTAATGCGGCGTTGATACTCGCCCTCGTTCATTGGCGGACAGGGTTCCATTGGGCTCAAGGTCTGGGCTCAATGGTACTGCAAGGGATGAGAGCCGTTACAGCAAACGCAGTTGTTGGGCCGTTTCTTCCAGGGCCAGGCTGTCGAGGTCGTCTAGGGAGAGATCCTCCTCCTCCAGGATCTCAGCGCCGGTCTCGCTGGCCATGAGCGCAGCGGCGGCGGTCAGCATGCCTTCGGCGATGTCGCCCAGGTCGTCGCGGTTGGCCAGGTAGGCGCCCAGGGCAACCAGGGGGTCGAGGGTGCTGTCGGTGCCCAGTTCGGGCAGGCGGCTGCGGCTGGTTTGGGCCTTCAGCTCGGGCTGAAGGCTGTAGCTGTGGGCGTTGGCCAGGGCGGCTTCTAGGGCGGTTTGATCAATCTGGTCGACCTGGTCGGCCCGCAGGGTGTAGAGGCAGCGCACCACGGCATCGGCGATGTCGGCCTCAGCAATGACCTGCTCCAGCTGAGTCTGGGGAGCATCGGCTCCGCTGAGATCGACCTGAATGGTTTTGAAGGGGCGCACGGGCAGGGGGCAAAATTCGGCCTCGGCCTGACCCCTGGCAACCCGCACCAGCAGGTAGCCTTTGGCTTCGGTCTCTTCGCTAAAATCGACCCGCTCGATGCTGCCGGGATAAATCATCAGGGGCCGATCGCAGAGCACCTGGTGGCGGTGCACATGGCCCAGGGCCACGTAGTCAAAGCAGGGGCGGGCCAGCATGACCATCGGAATGGTAAAGCCGCGCCCGACGGCTAAAAACCGCTCGGCGCCGTAGCTGGCGGTGTCGACCATGGCGTGGGCCAAAAGGATGGCGGGAAGGTCGGGATCGAGGCGGCGAATTTCACCCTCCAGGGCCACCCGCAGGCGATCGAGCAGCAGCTCATTCACCTGGCTCATCGACAGGCCTTCGGTTTCGGGCCGGGTGAGCAGGGTTGACTTGGTCAGCCAGGGTAGGGTGACCACCTGCACCGGGCCGCTGGCGGTCTCGATGCGGTGGGTTTCGAGGCGATCGCCCACCACCACATCCGGCACCCCCAGCGTTCTGTAGATGGAAAGACTGGCCCCTCCCAGCCCCTGGGCGTGCTGGTCGTGGTTGCCCACCAGCAGCACCGTGGGAATGCCCGCCGCCGACAGCCGACAAAACTGGCTGGCCAGGGCCTGCTGCACCAGCGGCGTCGGGGTGGCGTCGGGAAAGGCGTCGCCGCCAAACAGCACCAGGTCGACCGACTCGGCCAGGGCGCGATCGATGCAGCGGGTGAGGGCGGCGATGAAGTCTTCCAGGCGGGTGTTGAGGCCGGTTTCGGGGTTGAGGCGACCGTGGGCAAACCCGCTGCCCATATGGATGTCGGACAGGTGGAGGAGGGTAATCATGGTGCCCATGATAGCGCCTAGTTCAAGGGATCTAGCCGCCTAGAATAAACAGCCCCAGCATGGTGGCGCTGTTCCAGGCGCTGTGGAGCACCATGGGGGAGAGCAGGTTGCGCGATCGCTGGTACACGAACCCCAGCACCGCCCCCAGCACGGTCAGCGGTAGTATCTCCGACAAGCTCAGGTGGGCGGCGGCGAAAATAAAGGCGCTCAGGGCGATCGCCCAGCCCGTAGACAGGTAGCGGGTCAGCGAGGGCAGCAAAAAGCCGCGAAATAAAAACTCTTCAAACAGAGGGGCCGCCACCGCCGCCGTCACAAAGAACACCAGCAGCGCCACCCCGTCCTGCTCCTCCAGCACCGTTTGCAGCAGGGGATTGCTGCCCCCCTGCCCCTGCCAAATTTTCTGGTTCAGCAGGGCGACCCCAAACATCAGCGGCACGGCCACAAAGTAGCCGCCCAGGCCCCACAGCAGCCCTGCCCCCGAGGGTTTAATCCGAAACATATCCTTGGGGACAGGGCGGTAGGGGCGAATCGACCACCACAGCACTCCCAGAGACCCCGCCGCCATCAGCAGATAGTACACCAGCGAAAACACGGCCCGGCCCCGACTGGAAAGGGCGGCCCCGTTGATGCCCAGGTTGCCAAGCACCAGGGGCAGCAAAATCTGCCCCACAAAGAAAAACCCGGCAATTAGCACCTGCCAGATGGTTTGGGCCGTCCAGGGCACCTCCCAGCCGCGCCCGGCATTTTGGCTCAGCACCGATTGACTGCCCCGCAGCAGCCGCTGGGCCAGCAGCCAAAGGATCAGCGCGATGCCAATCACGGCTCCCAGGGCGGGCACAAGGCCCACTAACACCAGCTTCACCAGCTTCTCCTGGGCGGTGACCTGCTCCTGGGCCTGAAGCTGGACCCGGCGATCCTCTTGTCCCTCCACCGCGTACAGCTTGTCGAGGGCGCGGTATTCAAACCAGCCGTCGAGGGCGTCTTGCAGCCAGGGCTCATCGCCGGAGGCAACCTGGCCGGCTTGCCACAGGCGAATCAGGGTATCGGCGGTGCGCAGGGTTGAGGCCGCTGCGGCATTGCTGTCGCGCACTCGGGTCCAGCGGGCGATCGCCGCCTCGGGCTGGGCCTGATAAGCCTCCATCAGGCCCAGGCGAATATCCAGCCGCTGAATCAGCAGCTCCTGCTGGGTGATGGCATTTTGCAGTCGCCGGGCCAGCGGTTTGCCGGCGTTGGCTTCGTCAGCCAGGGAGCTGTTGGGCGCAGTTCCAGATTCGGCCCCCTCGGTCTGCCATCGCCCCATGCCTTCGGCGGCCTGCTGGCGCACCTCTTCGTACTGCTTTTGGGCATTGGAAACCGGGTCTTTGCCCAAAAGCCCCTCCCGCAGCGTCGGCCACTGGTCGGCGGGCAGGCCTTCCCCTTTCCAGGCGCTGCCCTCTAGCAGCAGGTCAGTCTGGTAGAGCTGGAGCTGGCTAGCCACCTGGGGTTCGTTCCAGCTGCTCAGCAGCGATTGCACAACCACCAGCCCCACCAGGGCCGTCAAAACAATTAAAATGAGCTGCTTGAGCGGCAGCCCGGGCTGAATCGAGTCGGGTTCGGAGGTCATGGGCAGGGGTTTAAAAGGTCAGCAGCGAAAAACGCTATCTCCCTATTATTCCACTGGGCTTACCCGTGGGGGGAACTGAAGGCGATCGCCTGGTCCCTGGTCCATTTTTCTGGCCTGTTTTTCTGGCCCAAGCCTTTGGACCAGGCCGCCGCTGGATTAGGTTCGCCTGGACCAGCCGTAGCTAGCCGCGGCTAGGCTAACCAGCAGCACCCCGGCCACGGCCAGGGCCGTCCACCGCAGGGCGGGAATGCTGCTCTGGCGCACCGCGATCGCCACCAGAGCCCAGACAAACACCAGGGTAAAGGCCACATCGCGGCGCTGGTAAATCACCACGGCGGCCAGCAGCGCCGCCACCGCCAGCATCGCCACCGTCCAGGTCACCGACAAAATGCCGCCGCCACCCCAGCCAGAGGCGTAGAGGGCCGAAGCCACATTGACACTGGTGGCGACCGAAATCCAGCCCAGGTAGAGGCTGAAGGGAATGTGGGCCAGCCAGCGGCGCTGGCGAGAGACGCGCTCGCGGCCAATGTTGAGCGTGGTGTAAATGCCGATCAGGGCCAGCAGCAGCGCCCCCATGGCCACCACAGACCAGCCAAACCACTGCCCAGTAAACAGCAAAATCCAGAGGGTTTGAACCACACAGGCAAAAATGAGCAGCCCGTTGACCCGCTGGATCTGGCCCTCTCGCCGTCGCTCGGGGTGAAACTGATAGACCGCGTAGGCAAACAGCCCCAGGTAGATCAAGCCCCAAATGGCAAAGGCATAGTTGGCGGGGGTAATCAGCACCCCGTCCAGCACGGTGTTGGCAATCTCGCCCACGTTTTGGCCACTGGGCGGAAAGCGGTTGAACAGCGTATTGAAAACCACGGCGGCCACAACGGCGATCGCGGTGGCGATCGCCAGACCAGTGCCAGACCTTGAGGGAGGGGGGGGAGGTATCCATGGGGCTACAGTGCTGCGGGTGGTTCTATCCTCCCCTGGGAAGAGCCAAAGCGCTACTGTCTCCGGTCAGAGCTGACAGGGAGGGCGATTGCCCAGGCCTACTCGTCCTCAGGCAGATCGTCGGCCTCGTCGTCGGGGCCTTCAACGACAACCTGCGCGCCGCTAATGGAGAGCTTTTCGCGCACCTCGGCCTCGACCTGAGCGGCAAAGGCGGCATCGTCGATCAGGCGCTGCACGGTGCTGTCGCGGCCCTGGGCAATGTTGTCGCCGCCATAGCTGTACCACGCGCCCCGGCGGATAATCACGCCGATCTGCTCGGCCAGGTCTACCAGACAGCCCATAGTCGAAATTCCCTGGCCAAAGAGAATGTCGAACTCGGCGATGCGGAAGGGCGGAGCCACCTTATTTTTCGCCACCTTGACCTTGGCCCGAATGCCGTACTCCTCGGTGCCCTTTTTGAGGGTTTGAATGCGGCGAATATCGAGCCGCACCGAGGCATAAAACTTGAGGGCATTGCCGCCAGTGGTCACCTCCGGGTTGCCGTAGGAGATGCCAATTTTTTGCCGCAGCTGGTTGAGGAAAATGACGGTGCAGTGGGACTTACCGATGCTGCCGGTAATTTTGCGCAGGGCCTGACTCATCAGCCGGGCCTGAAGACCCACGTGGGCATCGCCCATTTCGCCTTCAATTTCAGCGCGGGGCACCAGGGCCGCCACCGAGTCAACCACCACCACATCCACCGCCGCCGATCGCACTAGCTGATCGACAATCTCCAGGCCCATTTCCCCTGTGTCGGGCTGCGACACCAGCAGTTCGTCGATATTGACCCCCAGCGCCTTGGCGTAGACCGGGTCGAGGGCGTGTTCGGCATCGACAAAGGCGGCCACTCCGCCCGTCCGCTGCACCTCCGCCAGCGCGTGGAGGGCCACGGTAGTTTTACCGGAGCTTTCGGGGCCGTAGATTTCAATGATTCGCCCCCTGGGCAGGCCGCCCCCCAGGGCAAGATCCAGGGTGAGGGCGCCGGTAGGAATAGTTTCAACCGTCATGCGGCTGGCCTCGCCCAGGCGCATGATAGAGCCTTTACCAAAGTTGCGCTCGATCTGGCTGAGCACCAGAGAAAGCGCCTTTTGCTTTTCGGTGACGTCGCTACGTTTAGCTGCCATGACTGCCTGAGTTTACGTAAAGATCGCGGAGCATCGGTGGGCGCGGAACGGGGAGTGAATAGGCTTGGCCAACGGCCTAAACAATGCCCCTAGTAAACCCCACTTCGGCTCAGAAGTGTAGTTAGTTATCCAGGGAAAGTTTGGAGATGATCGGGAGAGGAATATTGGTCTCCGAGCCCGACACCGCTGCCGAGCCGCAGCGCATCACCCCGGCGCATTGCCTTTGCCAAACTATTGTAGTACGCTTGAACCAAATTAGATAGTCCTTGAGACGCAGGGCACCGGCAGGGTTCAGTGCCCTGGGCGGCCAGCTGGGTAAGTCTGGGCTGGCCCGGGGGCAGGCCGACCACGCAGGGCGAAAGGGGGCAATCCCAATGGATACAGGGCGTTTAATTCACGTTGCGGTGTTTCCGGGCTGGGTGGCGGGGGTGACGTATCACCAGGGGTTGGGGTACCGCTGCTGGGTGATCAACCCAGAGATGGCCGTGCTCAACGATGGCGAAATCTACCCCAGCAGTGAGGCGGCGATCGCCGCCGGTCGGCTGTTTATCCAGCACTCTACCGGGGCTGAGCCCGATCGCGGCAGTAGGGGATAATTGGCAGAGTTTAGCTAGCCCTGCCAGGATCAACCCGATGGAATACCTTCTCGCCCAGGTGGGAATAGCCGTTTTTGCCATGTCCGGCGTGCTGTCTGCGACCCGCCAGCGCCTCGATATTTTCAGCATTGTGGTGGTGGGGTTGCTCACCGCCGTGGGCGGCGGCACCCTGCGGGACGTGATTTTAGATGTGCCGGTGTTTTGGCTGGTGGATCTGACCGCTTTTTGGGTGGCGCTGGGGGCTTCCTTCCTTACCTTTATCGGCATTCGCTTTATTCTCAGGCTGCCGCCGCGCATGCTGTCGTACCTGGACGCCATGGGCGTGGCTTTGTTTTCCATTCAGGCGATCGATCAAGCCCTGGCCCTAGGCTACCCCGCCGCCGTGGCGGTGGTGATGGGCCTGGTGACCAGCATCGCCGGGGGCATCGTTCGCGATGTGGTGACCAATCGGCCAACGCTGCTGCTGTCGCGCGAGTTTTACGCCACGCCGATTTTGCTGGGCGGCATACTCTACGTGCTGCTGATTCAGCTCGTGCCTTCCCCCGTCATTCGTCTAATTGCCATGGGGGCAATTTTTGTAATGCGGGCGATCGCTATCCGCTGGCGGCTCTGCCTGCCGCTACAGCTAACCCTCAAAATTGATCAGCTTGATCTAACCGAGCTCAACGGGGAAAAGCGTTAGCTAACAATCATCTAGATCGCGATCGGCCCTGGGCACTGCAGGTCGCGACGGCGCGCAGTTCCATTAAATATCCTTAATTCATTATAATTGCGGCCAACTCAGCCACTTTTGGCCTGTACCCTTAAGGCATTTACACAACCAGGGTAAGCGCAAGAAAAATAGGTCTGTGACATGCTAGGGGCATGCTATCACTGCGACCCTTAGCGAGTCCCCATGAGCCAAGGCTTTGCTCCCAATGAAGAGACGGCTAAAGCCGGTCAGACCAAGCCACCCTTGAGCGCGGCTACCGATGCTAACTCCATTCAGCAGCAGTGGGAATCACACTTTGCTGAACTAGAA
>NZ_JH976537.1:3518497-3620611 GCF_000309385.1 Nodosilinea nodulosa PCC 7104 | reverse complement strand
AAATCTTGGATTGGTATCACTTGACTGAGAATTTGCACAAGGTCGGTGGGTCGTTGAAACGCTTGCAGGACGCTGAATCCCTATTGTGGGAGGGGCAAGTTGATAAAACGATTGCCCTATTCGCCCCGGTTAAAACAGGCCCCTCACGGCGCTTTCAGACGTATTTGCAAACCCATCGCAGTCGGGTTCCCAATTATCGGTATTACCAGATGGAGGGACTGCCCATTGGCTCTGGCCCCGTTGAGTCTTGGATTAAGCAGATCGATGAACGGGTGCAGATTACCGGGGCACGATGGAAGCCTGAGCGAGTGCCCCAAATCCTGGCCCTGCGCTGCGCCTATCTCAGCGGCCGCCTTGATTTATTTTCTCCGCTCAAAGTATGACGCACTCCCGACTCGCTAAGGGTCGCAGTGATAGCATGCCCCTAGCATGTCACAGACCTATTTTTCTTGCGCTTACCCTGTTTGAGATACTAATTTCGGGGTTAGCTTCAAGGACTTCGAATAGAATCGCTTCTAAAGTTTTAATAATTACTTGCTTCATTTCTATTTTCTTTCTAGCAGCACACCCAATCGATCTAGAATGTGGGTAAACTTTTTTGCATTTTGCTTGACCTCTCAGAACAATGACTCAGATGATTTTCTGAGTAAACGCTGAGACCTTCGATTTCTTGTTGACTAGGCCACTGTAGAAGGTGGCTAAAGCCTGCATTTAACCGTTGACTCTCAAAGACTGTCCAGAATATTGTCAGAGTTTCTTTGCCATAATTTTTTAAGAGGTTTATCAATATGAAAATCTCTAGCCCCAAATCTAGCACAAAAAAGTTTTTCAACTAAAAATAAGTTGACAGGGTGTCACAAGGTGTGTGTTTTTATACATATCCTACCTAGAAATGTAATTGATACTGGCTAGGCTAAAACATTCCAGATATTGTCGATCAATGGTGTCATCTAGTCGAAGGATTGCCCTAGCCGATAGTGACGCGGCGTTTGCCCAGTCCAGCGCTTGAAGGCGCGGTGAAAGGCGCTGGGTTCCGAAAAGCCCAATAGAAAGGCCATATCGTGAATAGAGACCTCAGGATCTTGCAGGTGCCGCAGGGCCAGCTCGCGGCGGGTGTCATCCACCAGCCGTTGGTAGGAGGTGTTTTCGTTTTTTAGCTCGCGCTGGAGCTGGCGGGGGCTAATCGCCAGAGCGTGGGCGATCGCCTCCAGGCTGGGCACATCTCCCTGCAAATTCTGGCTGATGGTCTGACCGACCTTTTGGGCGTAGCCCTGATTTTGAGCCGACAGCAGGGCGGTGGCGTGCTGTTCAAACACCGCCAGCAGGCTGGCGTTGGCCGACTTCACGGGCCAGTCCAGACAGCTGGCCGGAAACGCCAGCCGGTTGATGGGCTGGGCAAACTGCACCGGGGTTTGAAAAATGCGATCGTGCTCGGCCACGTTCCCTGGCTGCGGGTGCTGAAACCAGACGCCGTAGAGCTTTAGGGGCTGGCCCGTGAGCTGCTGGGTGGCGGTCAGCAAGGCCGAAAAGGTGCTTTCGATCGGGTGTCGGGGTTCGTCGAGCAGGTAGTTTTGCACATCCCCCAGCACCGCACAGTCGCATTGCACCCAGCCGTTGGTAACACGGTGGGAAATAGCCACCCCCTGGCTGAACAGGTGGGTGTAGCGGGCCAGCTTTTCGAGGGCCTGACCGTAGGTTTGGCAATTTAGCAGCACGTAGCCGACGATGCCGATCGCCGCCAGGTCAAAGGCTTCGCCCAGGTGCAGGCCCAGATCGGGGTCATGGGTTTGGGCCACGGCTTCTCGCCACAGGGCTTTGAGACAATCCCCGGCGATCTGCCGGTCTGGGTCGGCCAGCCAGGCGCGATCGATCCCCGCCGCCCGGCAAAGGCCATCCATGTCGCCGCCCTGGGCCGTCACGTACTGGGCAATATCCCGCGCGATCGCCACGGAGAACTTCGCCTCTGGCATAAGCGGACGCTCCTGCTGGGGGTTGGGTCAGTTGGCCGTCTGAAAGGCTGGCGCAGTGGGTCAACTTTGTGGCGCGGTGGGTCAATTGGCCCGCTGCCCCTCGACCTTACCGTTAGATTACACCGGCAAACGAGCCTGGTCGGGCCGGTTAGTAAGGCCGACAGATTGCAAACTTGCCCCAGCGTTCCTATGGCACAACTCCTTCGCTCTGTTCGCATCAATCGCTTAGTCATTGCCGTGATCTTCACCGTTCTTGTGGCCGATACCGCACCCCATCCCAGCCTGGGACCGGGGTTGATCCAGACAGAAATCAGCCAGCTACAGCAGGCGCTACGGCGCTAGCACGGCCAGGCAGAAATCAAGCCATCATTTCAGCTCCCCTGTCTCCCTGGCCCCCCGGCTCCTTGCAATTGGCAAGAGTCAGCAAGCTTACGCCGCAGTCTACTAAACCAAGAAATTTCTCTCTGCTCCCTTTCCCTCTACTCACTAAAGGAACTCCAGCTATGAGCCGCTTACAGCTTGTGCGCACCACCGGCATTTTTTTGATCGCGCTGGTGGTGATGTCGAACATTCCCTACATTCGCTTAATTCAGACCTTTGAGTACGACGATATTTTGCGTGAACCGGTGGACTACGTGCTGACCCAGTTTCAGGCTGGGGGCGCAGCGCTGATTCTCACCTGGTTTTGGTTTGGGCTGGCGGCGCTGCTGCTGGTTCCGGCCAGTCTGCTGCTGCACCGGGTGGTCGATCGCCCCAGTACGCCCTACCTGGCAGCCGCCACGGCGATGGGGGCGCTGTCGGGACTGCTTCAGGCCGTGGGCCTCATGCGCTGGGTCTTTGTCGTACCCATTTTGGCTCAATTGCAAACCAATCCAGCCACCGATGAGGCAACCCGGGCGGCGGTGGCCGTGGCCTACCAGGTGGTGCACCAGTACGGCGGCGTGGTAATCGGCGAACAGCTGGGGCAGCTTTTGCTGGTGGGCTGGACGCTGGGTCTGGGCATGGCGATGGTGCGATCGCCCCTGTTCAAACCGTGGCTGGGCTGGTTCGGGCTGCTGACTGCCCCGCTGCTATTGCTGGGCCAGAGCGAACTGCTGGCCACCGTAATCCCCACTCTGCCGGTGATTGAGACCACGCCGATCGGGTTTATTCTGTGGGAAATTTGGCTGCTGGTGGTGGGCGTCTCCCTGGTGCGGGTGCCCCAGCGACGGCTGGCCAAGGGCGCGATCGCCCCTGTGGCGTAGAGCATCAACGCGGGACAACTCAGCTCCCGCCCCTACGCTATGCTCGAAAATGTCACAATAGGCCCAACCGCTCCATCCCCATGGCCATGGACAACACCACCCTGATTCCCCTAGTCGAACAGATTACCCAGCAGCTCAAAACCCTGTCCGAAGCAGAGCTGCATACCATTCGCGATTTTGTCGACTACCTGGCCTGGAAGCACCGTGGGGATGAAGCTCAACCCCTGGACAAACGATCTGCCGAGGCGCGGGCTGTGGAGCGCATCAAAGACCTTGACGACCCGACCCAGTGGGTGACGGTGATTGACGAAGGCGAAGAAGTAGATGAAGAGGCTCTCAATCATTGGCTAAAAGCCCGTGGGTACCAAGATTAGGTATGTGGTGCAGTTGCACCAAGAAGTAACGCAGCAAGATGTTTTAGATTTACCTTTATCGCTCCGGAGAGATCTTTCTAGATATCAACAGGTGCTTTCTCTAGATCCTGTTAAAAGCCGCGCAGTACCGAATCACAAACTGAAGGGAGAATTAAGCGGCTACCGGGCATTGGAAATTGACTGGAACGGCGTTGCCTATCGTCTGGTTTACCGCATCTATGATTCTCCGGCCCCCAGGCGAGTAGTGGTTTTGAGCTTTGCTGAGCATGACCCGGCCTATGAGCGGGCGATCGCGCGCAAAGACAGTTAACGTCAGACAAATCTGTTCTGCAATATTCAAGCCCAAGCCAGATAGGTTAGACGAGCCTATTCCTGAGCCATAATGGGGCCAGCTTTGGCTGATTCTCTACATGGCTGACCTCCCCCACCGCGCAAACTCTCTGGCCTGGCAGCTGCGCCAGGGATGGCAAAACCTGGGGGAATGGTTTGAGTACCAGTTTTCTAAGGTCGATGTGAATGCGCCTGAACTTCCCCGCTGGCCCTGGTTGGAACCCGTGGCGCGGGGGCTGTTTTGGGTTGCGATCGCATCTCTGGCCCTGTGGATCGGCTGGCTGCTGTATCGGGGCATCACCGCCTACCTGAACCGGCGGCAGCCAAACCCCGCAGCCTCCAAAGCAAACCTTCCCTCTCAGGAGGCGTTGAGGCAGGCGGCATTTTGGTGGCGCGAGGCCCAGCGGCTGGCCCAGCAGGGCGACTACGCCGCTGCCTGCAAAGCCCTCTACATGGCGGGGCTGGCCCGGCTCAACGACACCGAAACCGTGCTCTACCGGCCCAGCCGCACCGATGGCGAATACCTGGACTGCATCGCCGCCCACCCCAGCCGCCCCTACGAGCTGCTGATCCGCACCCACGAGCGGATTACCTACGGCAACGCCCTGGCGACCGAGGAAACCTATCAGCGCTGCCGCCGCGCCTACCAGGAGATCGCCCAGTCGTGACGCGATCGCTGCCCCTCAGCCGCCGCAACTTAATCGCCGGTTTGCTGGCCCTGGCCCTGCTGCTGGGGCTGACGATCTTCAGCGCCCCCGCCACCAGCCATCTCGAAAGCGGCTCCACCTGGCACCGCGGCCCGGCAGGCTATAGCGCCTGGTACGAATCGTTAGAGCAACAGGGCGTGACGGTGCAGCGCTGGCAACGCCCGGTAGAAGACTTGCTCAAACAGCTGGGTAAGCCCGATGGCACCACCGTCACCCTGATTCAAAACGCCCCCGCTGGCGCAGAAACCCTGGTGGCCGTGTTGCCAGGGTTCATCGATCAGCAAAATCTTGCCGCCCTGCTGCCCTGGATGCCCCAGTGGATTGAGGCAGGCCATCATCTGGTGGTGCTGGGGGTCAAGACGCCAGCCACGGCGGCTCCCTTTTCGCAAACCCTGCCCAGTGAGGCTGGCCCGGTGCAGATCGATACCCGCCGCCGCTACCAGCCCAGTTCTGACCAGGCGGTGGTTTTAGCGGATGACTATGGGGCAGTGGTCTGGCAGCAGGCCTTTGCCTCGGGGCAGTTTGTGGTGTCGGCAACGCCCCACCTGGCCGCCAACGCCTACCAGAACCAATCGGGTAATTTTGCCCTGCTGACGGATCTGGTAGCAGGCTCAGGCGGGCGGGTTTGGATTGATGAGTACCTGCACGGGTATCGGGACGAGGAGGCGATCGCCGCTGAAATCGGCAGCGACAGCTGGCTCAGCTACCTGGCCCGCACGCCCCTATTAATTCTCTTCGTGCAGGCGCTGGTGGTCACGCTGATCGCGGTGCTGGCCCTCAACCGCAGGCTGGGCCAGCGGCTTACCTTACAGTCTCCCAAAATAGACAACAGCCGGGCCTACATCCAAGCTTTGGCCGGGGTGCTGCACAAGGCGGGTAGCCACGACTTTGTAGTGCAAACCCTGAGCCAGGCCGAGCGTATTCAGCTGCAAAAAGCGCTGGGGCTGGGGCATACCCCTGTGCCCATAGAGCAGCTGCAAGCGGCGTGGAATGAGCAGCCCACCCGTTCCGCCACCGACCTGGAGGCGACGCTGCATCCCCCGATCCCGAAAAGCGAAAGCCAGCTACGCGACTGGCTTAAGCGGGTACAATCCCTTCATTACACCAGCAACGCCACAGGAGACACCGAGCGGGCATGACTGAGCGCCAGAGTAATCAACAAAGTGATCTACAGGCCGCCGTAGCGCGCATCGGCAATACCCTCAGCGGCGTCGTGGTGGGCCAGGAACCTCTGGTACAGGAGCTTTTGGTGGCCCTGTTAGCGGGAGGTCACGTGATCCTTGAAGGGGTGCCCGGCACCGGCAAAACCCTGCTAGTGCGCGCGCTTTCGCGGCTGATCCAGGCCGACTTTTCCAGAATTCAGCTGACGCCCGACATTCTGCCGTCGGATATTTCGGGCACCAACGTCTTTGATCTCACCAGCCGCACCTTCACGCTCAAAAAAGGGCCGGTGTTTACCCAGGTTCTCTTAGCGGACGAGATCAACCGCACCCCGCCCAAAACCCAGTCGGCCCTGCTGGAGGCGATGGAAGAACAGCAGGTCACCCTCGACGGCACCAGCCACCCGCTGCCGGATTTATTTTGGGTGGTGGCAACGCAGAATCCGCTGGAGTTTGAGGGCACCTACCCGCTGCCCGAGGCCCAGCTCGATCGCTTCCTATTCAAGCTAGTCGTCAGCTACCCGGCCCCGGCAGCAGAAAAGCAGATGCTGCTCAACGCCCAGGCCGGGTTTGAGGCCAAGCGGCTAGATATTGGCCAGCTCAAGCCGATCGCCGCCGCCAAACACATCCTGGCCGCCCGCCAGGCCGTCAAAGCCCTGACCGTGCAGGAGTCCATCCTCGACTACCTGCTGGCCCTGGCCCACAAGACCCGTCAGCATCCTGACCTGGAATTGGGCACCTCGCCGCGCTCGACGGTGCAGTGGCTGGCGGCGAGCAAGGCCCACGCCTGGCTGAATGGACAGGAGTTTGTCACCCCCGACAACGTCAAGGCCGTGGCCATGCCGCTGCTGCGCCACCGATTGATTTTGGGAGCCGAGGCGCAGCTGGATGGGTTGAGGTGCGATCGCGTCATCCAGTCCGTTCTCGACAGCGTCGCGGTGCCCCGCTAATGGCGATCGTCCCCACCCGAAAAACCTACGGGCTGCTGCTGGCGGGCGGAGTTGTCGCCACCCTGCTGACCAACTTTTTTGGCTCGCCCAACCGTCTCGCCGTCGCCGTTTTGGCGCTGCTGCTGTTCGATGGTGGCGTCCTGGCCGTGATGGTCTGGGATGGCCTGCGGGTCAAATCTCGCCGCGCAAGCATTAAACGAGATCCCCTGCACCGCCTCTCCATTGGCCGCGACAACCCCATTTCGCTCCACGGGGAGTCTTCTGCTGCCGTTTACCTGCGTCTCTACGACAACTATCCCGTTGGATTCGAAGGCACCCCCATGCCGCTGGAGGTTACTCTGACTGGCCAGGAAACCGAAACCATCACCTTCACCGTCAACCCCAAGCAGCGGGGAGACTATGCCTGGGGCGATCTGCAAATTCAGCAGCGCAGCCCCCTGGGCCTGGCCTGGGCCGACTGGACCGTACCCGCTGCCGAAACCGTGGCGGTCTATCCCGACCTGATCGGCCTCAACCAGCTTTCGGTCAAGCTGGCCCTGCAAGCCACCGGCACCCTGAAGCAAAAGCGGCGCATGGGCGTGGGCACCGAGTTTGCCGAGCTGCGCGAGTACGGTACCGGCGACGACCTCCGCTTTGTGGATTGGAAAGCCACCGCTCGCCTGGGCCAGCCCCTGGTGAGGGTACTGGAGCCGGAGCGGGAGCAAACCCTGCTGATTCTGCTCGATCGCGGTCGGCTGATGACCGCCCAGGTGCAGGGGCTCACCCGTTTCGACTGGGGCATGAATGCGGCCCTGTCGCTGGCGTTGGCGGGGGTGAGCCGGGGCGATCGCGTCGGGTTGGGCGTCTTCGATCGCACCCTGCACACTTGGATGCCCCCCAAGGGCGGGCGGGCCAACTTTCAGCAGATGCTCGAGCGCCTCACCCCGATTGAGCCGGTGCTGGAAGAGTCGGACTACCTGGCCGCCGCCACCCACGCCGCCCAGCAGCAGCACCGCCGCTCGCTGGTGGTGATCATCACCGACCTTGTGGATGAAACCGCCAGCGCCGAACTGCTCTCGGCCCTGGCCCGCCTGCGCCCCCGCCACCTGCCCTTTTGCATCACCCTGCGGGATCCGGCGATCGATCGCCAGGCCCACCAGCCCACGGCCCAGGTCGATGCCGCCTACCAGCGGGCCGTAGCGCTAGATTTGCTCAGCCAGCGCGAAGCCGCCTTTGCCCGCCTCAAACGGCGCGGTGTGCTGGTGCTCGATGCCCCTGCCCACCAGATTTCAGACCCGCTAGTCGAGAGCTATCTGCGCATCAAAAGCCAGGGCAAGCTGTAGGATTTAGTGCATCTTAAGACTATGACTCGGATGATCCGATTTAATGCCAAGTACTTCTATCTGGCAATTTCGCTATTTCTTGTCGAAACATTGATCGCGGTTTTTCTGGGCGATCGCATTGTTCGCCCCTTTGTCGGCGATATTCTGGTAGTTATTTTGATCTATTGCTTTGTGAGAGCATTTTGGCAAATTCGCTCAACCGCTGCGGTCTTACTCGTTTTTGTCTTTGCCTGTCTAATTGAAGGGCTGCAATATCTCAACCTTATCGACAGGCTAGGGCTGGAAGGCAACCGTTTTTTTGCCACCGTGATTGGAACCACCTTTGACTGGAAAGATATTTTGGCCTACGCGATCGGGGCCGCCGTGGTGCTCATTGTCGAACATCGTTTTGCGGTCCCCAGGGGATAGGTCTCTTGGCGACAGCCGGAAACCTGTTACTCAACGTAATTATCTCCCCAAAATTTCCCAAAATCAAACCAGCCTGTGCAACCATCCCCGCCACCGGGAATGCTGAGGGCGAACCTGATTGAACTGCAAAACGGTCGGGGGCAGACACACTTTCAA
This sequence comes from Nodosilinea nodulosa PCC 7104, assembly GCF_000309385.1. Taxonomy (GTDB): domain Bacteria; phylum Cyanobacteriota; class Cyanobacteriia; order Phormidesmidales; family Phormidesmidaceae; genus Nodosilinea; species Nodosilinea nodulosa. The sequence goes on along the minus strand of NZ_JH976537.1, from coordinate 3,611,990 downwards.
TCACAAATTGGAGACATATGCCTAAACGCAAGTTGCCGCGCGGTGGAGGGGCTCAAGTTGCCTTGAGCCCTGAGCTAGCGATCGCCATGATTGGTCTATTCTCAGCGTTTGCCGATGGCGATGTATCTAGCGATGCAGAGGCCTATGCGCTGGGTGAAATGGTCAGCAGTATCGATCTATATTCGGAATACACAGAGGAGGACTTTGCCGCCCTAGGTACTGAAATTGGCAATCTCATCAATGAATCGGGGGTAGAAGCCGTTGTTGCCCAGGCCATAGATACGATTCGAGATGAAGGCATAGAAGAGGCCGCATTCATTGTTGCCCTGGTTGTCCTGGTTGCCGACGGTGAAGTGCCCGAAGACGAGCAAGAGTTTATCGATGATTTGCGCCAGGCGCTCAGAATATCCGTAGACCGAGCCGACGAAATTGTCAGTGAACTCTTTTCTGAGGAAGAATCTGAGGAAGAAGAGGACGAGGACGAGGACGACGAGGATGAGGAAGAGTAAAGCGTTCACGCTGTAGAGTATTTCGCTGAATGAATGCCTTACCATCCCGACTTCTCATCTCCGCTGGTTGCCGCAACTGGCTAAAGCGCTCAGCTTAAATTACTGTGAGTCGTTAAAAACCCTTTCTCGCTGCACTGCCGCAAAAATTAGCCCTGCTGAGGAGTTTTCCCAGCAGGGCTAATTCGATATTGGTGACAATACTGTCTGAAGCTCAATCTCAGAGTCTAAATCTCAGAGTTTAAAGCAACTCTAAAACCCCTGGCGCGATACCAATTTTTCGATATCGGCCTGGGTTTGATGCAGCAGGTTATGGCGGCTGTCGCCGGTATTGCTGAGGGACGGCACCAGGTTGCGGGCCTGGAGGGCCATGTGAAGCTGCAAATGGGCAACGTACTCAGAGAAGTCTTCGCGGGTTTCGGATAGCGCTGGAGCTAGCTGATCTGACAGGGCCACGGGAACAACCTCGTTAGTATTCAACAGTTGGAAGATGTGCAACGATATCGAAGTTAACATAGGCCCTGTACCCGTCGTGGGTCATGCAACGAAGCTTAACGGTGCGTAACATCTGACACATTTCTCTATGCCCGGTTCAACTCCCTCTGCCGATAGCCCACCCCCCATTCCTGAGCGACTGGCCAAACATACGGTGCGCTACGCCGACCACCACGCCGTCAACTGGGACGACCTGACGCCGATGATGCGTCACTACGTGGAGATGAAGGAGCAGTACCCCCATGCCCTGGTGCTGTATCGGGTAGGGGATTTTTTTGAGACGTTTTTTCAGGATGCGATCGCGATCGCCCGCGAGCTAGAACTGGTGCTGACCAGCAAAGACGCGGGCAAGGCAATTGGCCGGGTGCCCCTGGCGGGCATTCCCCACCACGCCCTCGATCGCTACTGCACGCTGCTGGTGGAAAAGGGCTTTGCGATCGCCATCTGCGACCAGGTGGAAGACCCCGCCCTGGCCCAGGGCCTGGTCAAGCGCGAAGTCACCCGCGTAATCACCCCCGGCACGGTAATCGAAGAGGGGATGCTGAGCGCCAGCCAGAACAATTTCTTGGCCTCGGTGGTGGTGGCGGGGCACCACTGGGGTCTCGCCTACGCAGACGTGTCCACCGGGGAGTTTCTCACCACCCAGGGGGAAGATCTCGATCAGCTCAGCCAGGAACTGCTGCGGCTTCAGCCCGCCGAGGTGCTGTTTCCGGTAGATGCGCCCAGTCTGGGTGCCATGCTGAGGCCGGGAGATACATCAGACCAGCTGCCTGACTGTCTGCCGCGCCAGTTTTGCTACACGCTGCGGCCCCAGGGGCCCTACAGCCAGAGCGAGGCCCGGCAGCGGCTGCTCCAGCGGTTTCGGCTCAGGTCGCTGGAAGGCCTGGGCTGCGACCATCTGCCCCTGGCGGTGCGGGCGGCGGGCGGCCTGCTGCACTATGTTGAAGAAACCCAAAAGACCGTCCAGGCTCCGCTCCAGCCCCTCTGCACCTACACCCTGGCTGCCTACCTGGTGATCGACCACCAGACCCGCCGCAACCTGGAGATTACCCAGACCCAGCGGGATGGCACCTACAATGGCTCGCTGCTCTGGGCGCTCGATCGCACCGTAACGGCCATGGGCGGGCGCACCCTGCGCCGCTGGCTGCTGCAACCGCTGCTGGATGTCAAAGGCATCCAGTCGCGACAGGCTACCATCACCGAACTGCTGCAGGACGGCAACCTGCGGCAGATGCTCCAGCACAAGCTGAAGCAGATCTACGACCTGGAGCGGCTGGCGGGTCGGGCTGGGTCAGGCACCGCCAACGCCCGCGATCTGGTTGCACTAGCCGAATCATTTTTGCGGCTGCCCGAGCTGGCAGCCTTAGCTGAACAGGCAAAGTCACCCTACCTGCAAGCGCTTCAGTACGTGCCGCCAGAGCTGGAGCAGCTGGGGCAAACGCTGCGATCGCACCTAGTGGAAACCCCGCCCCTCTACCTCACCGAGGGCCACCTGATTCGCGATGGGGTCAACGCCCAGCTCGACAACCTGCGCCAGCAGGCGGTGGATGACCAGAAGTGGATTGCCGAGCTGGAGCCCGCCGAACGCAAGCGCACCGGCATTTCCACCCTCAAAGTGGGCTTTAACAAAGCCTTTGGCTACTACATCAGCATCTCCCGCGCCCGCGCCGACCAGGCTCCCGACGACTACATCCGCAAGCAAACTCTCACCAACGAAGAGCGCTACATCACCCCCGAACTCAAGGAGCGGGAGGCCAGAGTGTTCAATATCGAGGCTGAAATTAACGCCCTGGAGTACGAGATCTTTAACCAGCTCAGGGATCAGGTGGGCCAGCAGGTGGAGCTGATTCGCAAGGTCGCCGCCGCCGTTGCCGCCGCCGATGTGCTCTGCGGCCTGGCGGAGGTGGCCATTTTCCAGGGCTACTGCTGCCCCGAGATGGATGAGAGTCGGGCGATCGCCGTCACCGAGGGCCGCCACCCCGTGGTCGAGCAGCTGCTCCCCGCTGGATTCTTCGTGCCCAACTCCAGCTTTATGGGCGCAATTCCCGCAGACAGGGATTTCGCCCATCCCCAGGACCTGATCATTCTCACTGGCCCCAACGCCAGCGGCAAGAGCTGCTACCTGCGCCAGGTGGGGCTGATCCAGCTGATGGCGCAGATGGGCAGCTTTGTGCCCGCCAGGGAGGCGCGGCTGGGGGTGTGCGATCGCATCTTCACCCGCGTCGGCGCGGTGGACGACCTGGCCACGGGCCAATCCACCTTCATGGTCGAGATGAACGAAACCGCCAACATTCTCAACCACGCCACGCCCCGGTCCCTGGTGCTGCTGGATGAAATTGGCCGGGGCACCGCCACCTTCGACGGCCTCTCCATCGCCTGGGCCGTGGCCGAGCACCTGGCCGTGGAGATTCAGGCTCGCACCATCTTCGCTACCCACTACCACGAGCTAAACGAGCTGGCGGCGCTGATTCCCAATGTGGCCAACTACCAGGTCACGGTCAAAGAGATGCCCGACCAGATTATCTTTTTGCACCAGGTACAGCCCGGCGGAGCCGATAAATCCTACGGCATCGAAGCGGGGCGGCTGGCAGGGCTACCCACCTCGGTCATTCAGCGCGCCCGCGACGTCATGCGCGAGATCGAACGCAACAGCACGATCGCCGTGGGGCTGCGGGGAGAAATGCCGAAGCCCAGCAAACCTAGGCGCCGAGGGAAAGAGTTGCCAGGTGCCTATGACCCTGCAGAACAGATGGATCTATTTGGCAAGATGTGATTCTCCAGGTTAAATCCACACGATTGAGGCTTGTTGTGGTGACGACTTGAGAAATGTCTAGATGCTTGCATTCTCAGCGTGCTTTCAGCCTGACGGCCTGACACATTGCCACCGCAGGTTGGGTGAAACGAAGTGGAACCCGTCCCTAGCCGATCGTCTGGGGCCTGCTGGGTTCTGCTGCTGCGCCACCCAGCCTAAGGCATATCAATGTTTGCCAAAGCTGTGTCAGTCCACCAGGCTTAGCTATCTTCAATGCGGCCAGCCTTAACCGTTAAAATTTGCGATGAGGTCATCCACTGGCTGCCAAAGGCACCCAGGTGGGTGGTGGTGATAATAGTTTGAAAGCGGTCTTGAATTGCTTCCAGGAGCTGGTTTTGGCGATTCAGGTCTAATTCTGCCAGCACGTCATCGAGCAGCAGCAGAGGCGGTTCGCCGATCACCTCATCGATCAGGTGCAGTTCTGCCAGCTTGAGGGCCAGCACCAGGGTGCGCTGCTGCCCCTGGGAACCGTACTGGCGGCTGGGGGTGTCGTTAATGGCAAACTCGATGTCGTCGCGGTGGGGGCCAACCAGGCTGGTGCGCTGGTGCTGTTCAGCGATCGCCCGCAGCTTGATCTTCTCCAAAAAGCTGGCCTGAATCACCTGGGGGTCATCTTCCTCCATCGGCACGTTGGGCTGGTAGTGAATGCGCAGGTCTTCGCGCTGGCCGCTGATCGCCTGGTGCCACTGGCGGGCAATCGGGGCCAGCCGCGCGATCGCCCTGGCCCGCCGCCGAATCACCCGCGTCCCCAGGGCCGCCAGTTGGGCATCCCACAGGGCAAATTCGGTGGCATCAGGGGGCTCAGCTTCCCCTTCGTCGTCGCCGTAGGATTGCTTAATCAGGGCGTTGCGCTGCTTCAGCACCTGGTTGTACTGACCGAGAATGTGAGCATAGACCGGCTCTAGCTGCACCAGCAGCGTGTCGAGCCAGGTGCGCCGCTCCCCCGGCCCGCCCCGCACCAGGTCGAGATCGAGGCTAGAGAACTGCACCGCGTTGAGGGCACCCAAAAAATCGAGCTGCCGCCGCAGCTTTTCGCCGTTGAGAATGGCCGTGCGCCGCCCCGCCTGGCGCAGCACCAGGGAGAGATCGGCCACGCCTAAATCTCTGCGAACCGAAGCGCTAATTTGCGCAGCGGGCTGGTCTTGCTGGACGAGGTCGCGATCGCGACTGGTGCGGTGCGACTTCAGCGTCGCCAGCAGCTCCACCGCCTCCAGCAGGTTTGACTTACCCTGGGCATTTTCGCCCACCAAAATCGTCTTGGCAGCGGCAAAATCAATCTGCTGCTCGCCATAGTTGCGAAAGTGCCGGAGCGATAGGTGGGTGAGGTACAAGGGCGCGAGTCGGGGCTTGACTTGGTTTAGGATACAGGACGGCACCGATGCCTCGCTCATCCGCCAGCCACAGAACTATGGAGCTACCGAAATTTCAAAATCTGGCACTGCTGCGGCAGGCGCTTACCCACAGCAGCTACGCCAACGAGCATCCTGGCGATGGCCCTGACTACGAGCGGCTGGAGTTCTTGGGCGATAGCATTCTAGAGTTTGTAGTGCGCGATCTGCTGTTTGCCCGCTATCCCAAGATGTCGGAAGGGAAAATGTCGCAGCGGGCTGACCAGCTGGTGGATGGGGCGCATCTAGCTGAGCTGGCTGTAGCACTCGGCATTCCGGCCCAAATGCAATTGGGAGCTGGGGCGCAGCACGAACGCCACAACCCCAGCGTCCAGGCCGATATGTTTGAAGCGGTGATTGGGGCTTACCGACTCGATGCTGGTATTGCAGCGGCTTTAAGCTACGTTGAATCGATCTTTGACCCGCTGGTCGATCGTGTCCTAGACCTGCCAGCCATCGACCCGGTGAGCGAATTTCAGGAGTACGTCCATGCCCACCTGGGCCCTCAATCCCCAGAATACAGAGACCGGGGCGATACTGGCCCCGGCCACGCCAAGGAATTTACCGTTGAGGTGGTAGTGGGCGAAACCAGCTACGGCATCGGCCAGGGACGCAGCAAGAAAGAAGCCCGCAGAAACGCAGCTCTAGAAGCTCTCAGGAGGTTAAACCCATGAATGCGGCAATTTTGGGCTGTGGATATGTCGGTAAAGCTGTGGCTCAGCTCTGGAGCAGCCAGGGCATCAGCGTTACGGCCACAACGACCAGCCCCGATCGCGTGGACGACTTACGCCAGGTTGCGGCAGCGGTTCAGGTCGTCAATGGCTCCGATGCCGAGGGAATTGCCGCCCTGCTGCAAGACCAAGACACCCTGCTGATTTGCGTGGGGGCCGGTCGGCAGGCCAACTACGAAGAGGTTTACTTAAACACGGCCAAAACCGTGGTGAAATCCTTAGAGCAGGCTCCTGGCCTGAAGCAAATCATCTTTACCAGCACCTACTCGGTCTACGGCAACTACGAGGGGGCCTGGGTGCGCGAAGACGACCCCGCCAAACCTGCCACCGACAACGGGCGCACGATGGAGGCGACAGAAAAAACGCTCCTGCAAGCTGCTACGCCGGAGCGAAACGTCTGCATCTTTCGCCTCGGCGGCATCTACGGCCCGGGGCGAGAACTGGCCAAAATCTACAGCCGCGCCGCCGGGCAGACCCGCCCCGGCGCTGGGCACGAGGCCAGCAACTGGGTGCACTTAGAGGACATTGTGGGGGCGATCGCATTCGCCCAAACCCACGCCCTCAGCGGCCTCTACAACCTGGTGCAGGACGAAATCCCCACCGTGCGCGAGCTAATCGATCGCGTCTGTACCGCCAACCAGCTCGACCCTGTTACGTGGGACCCGTCTCAGCCCAGCGCGCGGCCCTACAACGTGCGGGTGTCGAACCAAAAGCTCAAGGCGGCGGGCTATGGGTTTCGGCATCCAAGCTTTGAAGGCACCTAGGGAGAATTTTGGATTTGCGAGGGTGAGGCGGTTGCAGCTAAAAGCTGTCACGTTGGAACTGCACCAAATCCAAAATCGCCCATCTAAAATCCAAAATCACTCCTCCCCACAAACTCCATGCTGGCCAGGTAGAGTTGACCCTGGGGCGCTTGGTCAAACACTAGCTCCACGCTGCTCAACGCGGTCAGGTCTACCCCATAAAACTGGCCCAGGGGAATGCGGAGATCGCTCGGGTAAACGGGGGCCGTGGCACCTTGGGTAGGATCAGGCTCAAACTGCCGCAGTGCGGGCACGGTGGGCGGAATTTCGACTCGTGCGGCACCTCCCTGGCGATCGCGCAACACCACCGCAAACGCTGGCTGTCCCTGAGGCATCAGCCAGGATGGATCGGGGGCCAGGCGCAGCGCCAGGCTGGTAAAGTCGCCGACGTCGAGGCTCTCCAGCGGCACTTGCAGCTGCTGCGGGAGGGTAGTCCACCCCAGGCTCAGCAGGTCTGGAAAGTGGGGGTAGGGTCGCGGGGTGCCATGGCCCAAGGCCGGTTCTGGGCCATGGCAATCCGACAGTGCCTGGCAGAATGCTGCCTCCAGCCCAGCGGTCAGCGTGGCGGTGGGGGCCTCCTTGGCATCAAAGATAGTGCGACGCTGGGCAGTAGGCGATACCAGCGTTGTCAGCACCGCCTGTCCCCACAGTGCCGCCGGAGCCGCCCGATCGCTCGCCAGCCCCACCCTGGCTAAGGCGACATCATCCCCTGGAAAGGCCCAGACCGTTTGCAAGAAGGCTGTGGTGTACTGGGCCAGAAATGTCTCTTGAGCCACCCGCGACAGGCGATCGCGCGATCGCTGCGGGTTGCACAGCGGCGCATTGTTGGGTCTGCGGTAGTAGTCATCTTCGGTGACGGCGGCGCTGAAATAGTTGTGGTTGGCCCCCGGCAGCAGCATAGCGACCACAGGACTGGTGCGGGGCTGCGCCCGAGCGGTTTCCGCGTAGTAGAGGCTGCTGAGGTCAAAAATGTCGCGATCGCACCCGCCCGCGATTACCGCTGTCGGCACATCCGGCAGCTGGTAGGCATCGGGCCGCTGGGCGATCGGGTAGCTGCGGGTGGGGCCAACTAGCACCAGAGCCGCGATCGGGCCGAGCCCCTCCGCAATTTTGGCCTGAAGCGATGCAGCCGAGTCTACGTTAAGTCGCTGAAGAGCGTTCAGCGCCGCTGCGCCGCCCCCCATGGAGTGGCCCACCATGGCCAGCCGCCCCAAATCAACCCGCCCCGCCAAGGGCAGCCCAAAGCCAGGGTCATCACCGCGATCGGCCTGGGCCAGACGGCTCATGTGGGCATCGATAATTTGGCCGCTGCGCTGGTCGGCTAGCTCGTTACGGTTGTCGGCAGTAGCCCCGTAGGTCTCACTGAAGGCCGCATTCAAGTCGGGAATGAGCACACCGTAGCCAGCCTCAGCTAGCGCCTGCGCCAGGTAGGCAAAGCCCAAATCAAAGCGAGGTTCTGGGGCGCAGGGCCACTGGCTGGTGGCATCGGGTTGAAAGTGGCACCCGGCGTGGCGACCGTGCAGTACCACGACCCAGGGCACGGGGGAATGGCCGGGGGGCAGCGCGATCGCCCCGGTCAGCGACAGCGGCATCGCCGCCAAGGCCGCCTCCACCCCCACCTGCTCCAGGTGGCTGCCGCCCAGATCGTAGGTTCGCACCAGCGGAAAGTCGGCCAAATTAGGGGTGAGATCGGTGCCGGGAGGCGGCAAAACCACCTGGCCTAAGCCTGGTCCTGCCCCCAGAGTTAGCCCCAGGCCCAGCGCGAGCAGGGCCAAAAACCGCAGAGCAGCCCGGCAAGCTCTCGCCCACCCCAGGCCACGCAAATTTTGGCGTAGGGCCGTGAATTTAGTAGCCGTAGCTCCAGCGAGCTTTGTAGCCACGCACATCAATGTGGGTAAATACCGACGAACTGGCCAACCCCCCCCGACTGCCCCACCAGCCATCCAGCCTGGCATAGACATCAGAGCACCGCACCCCCGGCACCACAAAGTCCACCGCATCACCCGAGAGGTGGCGAGACATGGAGGCACCCCCCACCGCCGCGTTGGTGGCCGGATCGCGGTACCAGGAGTTGATCTGAAGGGGTTTATCGCCATACATTTTGCGAATTTCCTCCATCACATCGGCCACGCGCAAAACGCCGTAGATCACCCCCGCGTTGGCGGGCCTACGGTAGGCCCCGGTGGAGCGGTTGACATGCAGGGCTTCACCCCAGGTAAAGTTGCCCCGCACCCCGTAGCGGTTTTTGGGCTGAATGGGATCGTTGGAATAGTAGGTGCCCGTAAAGCCAGGAAAGCTCAGCGCGATGCCTCGGTCGGCTGGGTTGCCCGGCTGGCCTGTACCCTGATCACCGGGGTGGTTGCCAATTTCCGTGCCAGAAATCTGGATGTCGGGCACGTAGGCATACCAGGAGGTGAGGTTTTGGGGACCTAGAAAAGCCCCCTGTAGAGCCACCCGCACGTGGTTGTTCTCGGGCTGGGCGTAGGAGTTCAGCAAAAATACCGAGCCCTTTTTCACCAGCACTTTTTCGGCGTCCGCGAGCTGGCTCGACTGCACGGGGCGCGATTTGAAAATGGTGTCGCCGTTTATTTCAAGGGTTTGACGGTTGCCGTCTACCTTGGTGTCGGGGCTGTAGACGTACCATTTGGTGTTAACTTCAGCTCCCACAATGGCGTCGGCGAGTTCGACCTCATAGTGGTCGCCTGCGGCGGGTTTAAAGGCCAGCAGGTTGAGCTGGGTGCCGTTTTTGACAAATACCTTTTGGGCTTCGCTCAGCTGCGACGATATTTTAGGCTCGGTTTTAAAGAGGGTATCGCTGATCACCCGCAGCCGAATGCCTGTCAGTACGTCGATATCTGGGGTATAGACATACCAGGTGCGGTTGGTTTTGTCGCCCAGGGTAGGATCAAGCAGCTGCACCTTCCAGTGGTTTAAGCCCACGTCGATGTAGTACTGAATGTCAAAGGTGGTGCCGTTGGTGACCAGCACCTTCTCGGCATCGGGGAGCTGGCTGGCCAGTTTGGGCTGAAGCTTAAAGTAGGTGGTGCTCTTAACCCGCAGGCTCATGCTCTTGACGGGTTCAGGATCCGGTTCACTTCCTGGATCTGGCTCTTCAGGATCGGTGGGATCGGTGCCACCGCCGCCCTCGGGGGGAGGAGTTTCTCCCTCGGGTGGGGTTCCGCCGCCCGAGGAGCCGCTGCCAATCTGCTCCGGCTCCGGCCCGCCCGCCCCCACCGATACGGTCATAGCCAGGGGGGCGTCGGCCCGCAAAAACCAGTCCCGCATGCCCTCGACGTTTAGCACCTGCTCCTTCGGATTGCCAGAGGAGGGTCGCTTTTGAATGCGGGAGATCCACTGGTTTCCCTGCATCAGGTAAAAAGCTTCATCGGTTTCCTTGACCCATGTACCCATGGTTTGACTCCCGTAGACACAGTGCAGTGCTGGCCCATGCAGAGATGGCCACCTAGCTATGAATATTAGAATCGAATGGGCGATATGGTGCAGTTTTGTGGCCCAATCCTCCAGGTTTGTTACCCGCCGGTTGTCAATCGGGGGGCGATTGATGGCGGGGCGCTCCGACCAGGAGGCTCAAATCGGTGCGCCCGGTTTCTAGCCAGCCCGCGCTGGCGAGGTCGGGGGGAGGGGAGGAGGCCGGAATGGGGCAGGTAATTTGCCGCCAGCTCTGGTAGATCAGGGGCAGGACGCTGCTGGCGATCAGGAGCGCGATCGCCAAACTCATCGCTCCATCGACCCAGACCCAGTGAAACAAGGCCATACAAAGTGCTCCCACAATCACGCCAATCGAGCTGGCCAGGTCGGCGGCCACGTGCAAAAAAGCTCCCTGGCGGTTCAGCGAGATATTGCCCCGGCTGTGCAGGAGCCAAACTCCAAACCCGTTGATGCCTAACCCTACCAGAGCCGTGCTGACCATCGGTCCGCTGGCCAGGGCCGTAGTAGGCGCATTCAAGTGCTGCCAGGCTTCTAGGCAGATCAGCCCCGCCATGGCCAGCAGCCCGAGGCCGTTGATCAGGGCCGCGATCGCCTCCGGAGAAGGCTGCCCCGCTCGGGAGCGAGCCGAGGTTAACCGCGTTAGCCAGCTGGCGGACAGTGCCAGGGCGATCGCGCTGCCATCGACCAGCATATGCCCGGCGTCAGACTGTAGGGCCAGGCTGTGGCTCTGGCTGCCCACCAGCAGCTCCACCCCGGCAAACCCCAGCACCAGGACGAGGAATAGCCCCAGCCGCTGGCGATCGACGGCATCTAGGCTACAGGGGCAGGGCAGAGGTTGGACAGGGTGAACGGTCGGTGGCATGGGCGACAGAGGGCCGGGGACAGAGGATATAGCCATCGTCACGTTGGTTAGGGCATCCAGAAACCCTGTGAACGTTTGAGCGTTTGAGCGTTCATAGGAGACTTGTCTTAACCAGACTGGCTACAGCTATAGCGAGAATTTGCCTACGCATTCTGGCATGTTTCGCTGGCCCTGGCCCGCGCGGCAGACAGTTTTGCCATTGACTGGCCCCTCAACTGGCCCGCCCCCGCCCGCGCAATGTATGCCCGCCGTGCCGCTGACGCCTACAATCAACCCAGCGATCGCTTCAGCCGAGGGCCTATGGCCGTGCTCAAATTGCTTCTGGTGCGCCACGGTCAGTCGGTGGGCAATGGCGAAGGCCGCATGGAGGGCGTTAGCTCTACCGGGCTGACTCCCCTGGGGGCGCGGCAGTCGCTGCGGCTGGGGCGGCATTTGGCGGCGGCAGACTGGTACCCCACCCACATCTATTGCAGTCCGCTGAGGCGCGCCACGGCCACCCTGGCCTGGCTGCTCAGGGGACTGGCCGACCCGGCCTGCCCCGAGCCGCTGGCGGAACTGCCCGATGGGGCCCCTGCGCCTGGCCCCACTGTGGCGATCGGCGGGCGGACCGTGGCGGTGACCCTGCGCGACGATCTCAAAGAATACGATGCGGGTATTTTTACGGGCCTCACCTGGGCGGAGGCCCGCGATCGCCACCCCGACCTCTGCGAGCAGCTAGAAACCAGCCTCGACTGGCAGCCCATCCCTGGGGCCGAAACCCTAGAGCAGGGGCAGGCCAGGGCGCGCGCCGCCGTCAACCATCTGCTCGATCGGCACGGCAATGGCGATCGCGTGCTCGTCATCAGCCACCACTGGATGTTGCAGCAGATGATCGCTGGGCTGCTGGGCTGCGATCGCGCCTGGGGTTTGCCGATGGCCAACTCCGCCCGGTTTGAGTTTTGGCTCGACCGCGATCGCTGGCCCCAGACCGGCCCCAACCGCCTCAACACCGAGCTGTGGCAAATCAAACGCTTTAACGACTGCGACCACTGGCTCAAATCCGAGGCTTGAAACCCTGAGGCCTCAAGCCCCATGGCTCAAAACTGAATCCGGGCATCCAGAATAAATGCGTCGGTCAGCTGGGGAACCCCCGCCGAGGTGGCAGGCTGTAGCCGCAGCCGCTGCCTGACCACGCAGCTGACCAAATCGTCCACCGCACCGCTGCCGGTGCCCTGCAACGACCTGACCTGGGAAATTTCGCCGCTGGGCTCCACGCGAATCTGTAGCTGCACCGAAGTCGCCACCATCCCCGTCAGCAGGGCATCCAGGTTGGCAAAGCCGCAGCCCGAGGCCAGGGGCTGCACATCAATAGCCGTGGCGCCCAGCAGTTGAGGTGCCGTTTCAGGAATATCCCTGCCGCTGGGGTTCAGGCGAATGCCCACGGGGACCACCTGCCCCCCCGCTCCCCCTGCCCCCTCGGGAGCGGAGGCCGCAGGCGGCGGTGCTGGCGCTGGCGCTACCGCAGGCGAGGGTGGAGCTTCAACGGCGGGAGCAGGGGCGGCAGGGGCGGCGGGGCGGGGCGGAGCCGGGGCCACGGTCGGAGGCAGGGGGGCCACTGGCTTTGGCTGCGGTGCTGGTACTGGCACCACTGGCGGACTATTCACCACAGGAGGCGGAGCCGGGGCCGTGAATGGTTCCAGGGGCGGGCTGATGGGGGCAGGACTGTCAGGCGCTACGGAGTCAGGCGGGGTTTGGGCGGTCACAGGGGTCGGCGACTCGGCGATCGCGGCTCCATCTTCCGCCGCCAGATCGCTGGGCGGGGCCGCCACGCTGGTATTTTGCTCACCGGGGGCCGGCAGGTCGGGGGGAAGGGTCACCATCTGAATAGGCAGGGGAGCCATTTCTCCCTCCGGCAGGTTCGGCGTTTGAATCGCCAGGGTCCGCACCATGACCAGGGCCACCCCGTGAACGACAACCGATGCCGCCGCCGCTGCGGGCCACAGAAGTCTTGGGTCGCGGTGGTGGGCAAAGGTGATCAGGAAAGGGGAGGTAGCCATAGTTGGGAGGTGGCTGGGGGAGTGATGGCGTAGGGGGGTGGGGCCAAACCAACTTTTCGATCCTACTCGCTGACTGGTGACAGGGGGGTATATTGACTGCACAGGCGATTGTCATCACGTCCGGGCTGAATGCGCCAACGGGCTGCGCGGACGCCAACGCCGTGTATTATTTTGCGGGGGCTGCTGGAACCTATGGTACAAATCGACTCCGATTCATCGCCTTTGCCAACCATGGCCGCCGCCCAACCGCTGATTCGCTCCGCCCAGCTCCAGGACATCGAGCGCTTAACCGATGTCCTCACCAACAGCTTTTACGACTGTTCAGGCTGGCGATACTGGGTATATCCCTTTATCCGTTTTGGCATCCAGGAAGATCTGAAGCAGCGGCTCAAGGCTCAGTCTCCCCGGTATGCCTGCCTGATGGCGGTGCCCCCGACCGAGCGCCCCGCGATCGCGGGCACCGTAGAAGCCTCTCTTCGCCAGCCCTGGCCCTGGCAGGGCGATCGCCACGTGTACGTTTCCAACTTAGCCGTAGCAGAGGGTTTTCGGCGGCAGGGCATAGCCACTGCGCTGCTACAGTCCTGTGAGCAACTGGCGCGCCAGTGGCACATCTACGAGCTGCGCCTCCACGTCATGGAAGATAATGTGGCCGCCCAGGCGCTCTACCGCAAAGCTGGATTCAAAGTATGTCAGACCGAAGATACCCCAGCCTCCTGGATCGGGCTACAGGCCCGTCGGCTGCTGCTGCACAAGCCCCTCACGCCGCCCGCCCCCTGGCCCTAGGGCGTGTCATCAATTCTGGCTACGATCCTTATCCCATAGGCATTGCCACGCCCGACCCAAAAAACAGGCTAGGGACTGTAACCGCTGATTCTTAGACTATTGGCGATTAATTGATGACAGCCCCTAGTCCGGCACGAACCGGGTGACTTCACACAAACCTCAAACTATAGCGGTAGAAATTTATCCCTCCTTCAGCACAGCTAAATACTTCTGCGAGGGGCGACTCGGCGTTTACTCTAGAATAAGTACCTGAAGGCTCTGTGATCCATCAGGTGGTCCATAGCCTGGGGAGTTAGTGCAGGTCGGGGCTAACTAAGCCGTTGTCGCTATGATGTGGCGGGGATGATCTCTAATTTTGAGCCGAATAGTTCAGGGCCAGGATCGGGAAACTCCCTACGTTCCCCTGGTCTGTTTGACGCATCCAAGCCCGCCCGGCCCCCCATTGTGAATTCAGTAAGCCGCCTGTCCAACCCGTTTTTTGAATCTAACCTGCTGCTGTCAGAGGATGATGACATTCTGGCCAGGATTCGAGGCGGTGAACTCTGGGTGGTCAACAGCCGCCGCCGTAACGGGCTGATTATCCACAAAGAGTTCTACACCGAGTTTGCCGGTCCTGGGGCTGCCGTTGGCGGCGGTCTTGACGCCGACTGCCGCTCGGTCATTCCCCTGGGCAGTCTGTCGCTCATTTCTCCCGACTCCGCTGGAGCTCAGCAAAAAGCGCTCAAAATTCGCCTGCAGTGGGTGCGGCTGACCCAAAACTTTACCGACAAGCCCGTACCCATCGATCGCGCCCAGCTCATTCTGGAGCAGTTTAAGAGCTATTTTGACCAGAATATGGTCGATCAAGTCCCCGATGAAGCCTTTGCCCTCCTGGTGGGAGTGCTGCCCTACACCGTACGGCGGGCCAGGGCTTTGGTGTAGCTTCGACTGCGCTCAGCTGCCGGGCGACACCCGCAGGCTCAGCCCTCGGGTGGCTCCCTCTTAAACCTGCTGGAGGTGGGCCAGGGTGCGCTGATTTTCCGCCGGGGTGCCCACGGTGATTCTCAAGCCGCCGCCCGTGTGGCGCACCAGCGTTCCCTGTGCCCGCAGATGGTTGAACCAGCGCTCTAGCTCTGCCTTCAACGGCTGACCCGGCGGAGTGGGGGGCCGTCCGTAGAGAAAGTTGGCGGCGCTGGGCCAAAGGCGCAGGGGCGTATGGCGGGCGATCGCCGCCGCCAGTTCCCGCCGCTGCTGTTGAATTTCGGGCACCACCGCCAGCAACTCCTGACGGTGGGCCAGCGCCAGCTGCGCCGCCGCCTGGGTAAGGCTGGGCAGGTTGTAGGGCAGGCGCACCTTCTCCAGGGCCTGGGTCAGGCCTGGATTGGCGACGGCGTAGCCCACCCGGTAGGCCGCCAGCCGAAATGCTTTAGAAAAGGTTCGCATCACCACCCAGTTGGGGCGCTTAAGTACAGCATCCACGGTAGTTTGCTGGCTGAACTCAAAATAGGCTTCGTCCACGACCACCAGAATTTCGGGGGGTAACTGCTCCAGCCAGGCGATCTCGGCGGCAGTGAGGGCGTTGCCGGTGGGGGAGTTGGGGTGCACCATAAACACCACTCGCACTGGCAGACCCTGGGGGCGATCGATCGCCTGCTGGGCCGCCGCCAGATCCACCTCGAAGGTGTCTTCGCTGCGGCCCACCGCCACCACGGGAATGCCCAGGGTGCGGGCCAGAATGCCGTACATCGAGAAGGTGGGATCGGCCACCAGTACCGCGCCTTCGCCGCCGATGCAGGTGGCAATCAGCAGTGAGCGAATCAGCTCGTCAGAGCCATTGCCGACGGAGATGTGGGCAGCGCTGAAGCTGGCTTCAGCGGAGGCAGTCTCGGTTACGTACTGGGCGATCGCAGCCTTTAGTGCCCCATGGCCGCCGTCGGGGTAGCGGTTAGCGGCAATGTCGTGGTGCAGCAGCCAGGCCAGCTTCTCTTTCAGGGCCTCAGGCAGGTCGTAGGGGCACTCGTTGGTGTCAAGCCTATCCAAACTTAGGGCCAGCTGAGCGGGGGATGGATCCTCTGCGGACTCAATATGGGGGGCATAGGCCGCCAGCTGGACCACCGCCGATCGCAAAAAGGGCAAAGACATGGAGAACGCAAGTGCAGTAACCCCACCATTATTGCAGAGCCCGTGGAACGGTTAGGAGGACGGGCATTAGCGGTATACTTTTGCCAGATTGGCTTCCCCAGCTGCTTTTAAGCTGGCGGAGTACACTAAAAGGGGCTAAGGGCTTAGCCTCTAGCCGCTGCAAAATCAAGGCCCGAACCGCAGATCACCATGCTAGACGCACTCATCGTATTTTCATTCATCTTTGCTGGGGCGGGCATCGGGTTCTATAGCATTGACCTGCTGCCCGAACCGATTTTGCAGCAGGTCACGAATATTGAGGCGCTGGGGTCGGTCACGGCGGTGTTTGGCGGGCTGATTGGCACTGGCTTAGGCTTGGTCACCCAGACCAGCTACCGCCGCCTGGAGCGCCAGGTCAAAGAACTCCCCCCCGATCGCATTCTCACCCGCGCCGTGGGCCTGGTCCTGGGTCTGCTGATCGCCAACCTGATGCTGGCCCCGCTGTTCCTGCTGCCGATTCCGGCAGAATTTGGCTTTATTAAGCCGATGACGGCGGTGTTGGGCAGCGTGCTGTTTGCGGTGTCGGGCATGAATCTGGCCGATACCCACGGGCGATCGCTGCTGCGCCTGATCAGCCCCAGCACGCTGGAGTCAACCCTGGTCGCCGAGGGCACCCTCAAGCCCAGCAAAACCAAGGTGCTCGACACCAGCTGCATCATTGATGGCCGCATAGAAGGGCTGATGGCTACGGGGTTTCTGGAGGGTCAGCTGCTGGTGCCCCAGTTTGTGCTGCAAGAGCTCCAGCAGGTGGCCGATGCGTCGAATGACCAAAAGCGCGATCGCGGTCGTCGGGGTCTAGATGTGCTCAATCGCATTCGTGAAGCCTATCCCAATCGGCTGCTGATCAACTCCGTCGACTACGACGACATTCCCACGGTGGATGCAAAGCTGGTGAAGCTGGCCCAGGAACTCAACGCCATGCTGCTCACCAACGACTACAACCTCAACAAAGTCGCCAGCTTCCAAGACGTTGAGGTGCTAAACATCAACGACCTGGCCCAGGCCATTCGCCCCGCCTACCTGCCCGGCGACGACATCGACCTGAAAATTCTTAAGGAAGGCAAAGAACCCTCCCAGGGCGTGGGCTACCTCAACGACGGCACCATGGTGGTGGTCGAAGAGGGCCGCGACTACATTGGCGAAGAACTAGAAGTAGTGGTAACGGGTTCGCTGCAAACCTCCGCCGGGCGCATGATCTTTGCCCGGCCTAAAACATCAATGGTGGCGTCGTGAGTGTTAGATAAGTAGGCCGTCGAAATTATTTTCTTGAAGAGAATGACGATGCAGCTTCAACAAACGATTAAATCGTTTATTCGCCCCGGAGAACAAAGTGGTTACATTGCAGAGTGTTTGGAAATCTCTGTAGTCACCCAAGGAGAAACGCTGGGCGAGGTTGTCGATAACCTCCAGGAAGCTGTTTCTCTACATTTAGAAGGGGAAGATCCCGCAGAGTTTGGCTTAGTGTCTCATCCCCACATTCTGGTCACTTTTGAGTTGCAGCCGATCTATGCCTAGTGCAGTGCCAGCATTAAGAATTGGAATAGGTGATTCCTGAAAGGCTTGATTTATAGAGCTTTCAGGAAACGATGATCCCCAAATTTAAGCTTGGCGAACCATTAGGGCAAAACGGCTATCAGGGGCAGAGCTCGTCACTATTCTGGAGCGCTTTGGCTTTCAGGTTCACAGTCAACGGGGTAGCCACATTAAGTTGCGTAGAGAAAGTGGTTTGGGCAAGGAAACTCTCACAGGACTAACCACCGACAGTTAGACACAGGAACTTGCCGGGCTATTTACAGGCATGCGTGTCGGTACATTCCAGAGTCAGAGCTTTTCACACATTTCTATCAGTAGTAGAAATATCACTCACGTCATCAAAAAGCCCTGGACACAATAGGGTACGATCAGCATCGGCTTTTCACTACCGCTGCCATGACCGCCCGCATTGAGCTGACCGACGCTGCACCCCATCAAACTATGACCCTGGAGTTTCCCAGTGATGGGGTGACTCTGACCGGGCGGGTGCGGGTGCCGGGGGACAAGTCTATTTCCCACCGGGCGCTGATGCTGGGGGCGATCGCCAGTGGCGAAACCCGCATTCAGGGCCTGCTGCTGGGCGAAGACCCGCGCAGCACCGCCGCCTGCTTTCAGGCCATGGGCGTCACCCTGTCACCCCTGGAGGACGAGTGGGTGAGGGTGCAGGGGGTAGGGCTGGGCAATTTGCAGGAGCCCGCCGATGTGCTAAATGCCGGCAATTCGGGCACCACCCTGCGACTGATGCTGGGGATACTGGCCTCCCACCCCGATCGCTACTTTGCGGTCACGGGCGACGGCTCGCTGCGATCGCGCCCCATGGACCGCGTCATCAAACCCCTGACCCAGATGGGGGCCGAGATCTGGGGACGGCAGGGCAACCGTCTGGCTCCCCTGGCGGTGCGGGGGCAGGCGCTCCAGCCTATCCACTATCACTCCCCGGTCGCCTCAGCCCAGATCAAGTCGTGCATTCTGCTGGCCGGGCTAATGACCGATGGTGCCACTACGGTAACCGAACCCAGCCTGTCGCGCGACCACAGCGAGCGCATGCTGCGGGCCTTTGGTGCCGATATTGTTGTCGATGCCGATACCTGTAGCGCTACGGTGCGCGGCCCAGCCACCCTGACCGGACAAACCGTTGTGGTGCCCGGCGACATTAGCTCGGCGGCCTTTTGGCTGGTGGCCGGGGCAATTACCCCCGGCTCTGACCTGGTGGTCGAGAATGTGGGCATTAACCCCACCCGCACCGGCATTCTCGATGCGCTGCGAATGATGGAGGCCGACATCACCCTAGAGAATCCGCGCGAGGTGACCGGGGAACCCGTAGCAGATTTGCGGGTGCGCCACAGCCGCCTCAGGGCCGTTAGCCTGAGCGGTGATCTGATTCCCCGCATGATCGACGAAGTCCCGATTCTGGCGGTGGCGGCTATATTTGCCGAAGGCACCACAACCATTGCCGATGCCGCTGAGCTGCGGGTCAAGGAATGCGATCGCATCGCCGTCATGGCCAGCCAGCTCGCCAGCCTGGGTGCCCGCATTGAAGAACTCTCCGATGGATTGACCATCCATGGCGGCACCCCTCTCAGCGGTTCGATTGTCGATAGCTATACTGACCATCGGGTGGCGATGAGCCTGGCGATCGCCGCCCTGCGCACCAAAGGCCCCGTTCAGATTCAGCGGGCAGAGGCAGCGGCGGTTTCCTATCCCAGCTTTTCAGCTACGCTGGCTCGACTTTGCGGCTTGGGCTAATTCATCCCTAAACCATGACTTGAGCCGTAAGCTTGGGCACACTCTAACCAAGCTCAAAGGCCACGCCCCAGAGGCCACGCCCCAGAGGCTCGCCGTTTCAGAAACCGATGTGGCAACCGTTGAAAAACTTTGTCAATAGCCTCACCACCTACATGGCCCTCAGCCCTGACATGGTCGCCCGCCACCGGGTCAACCAGTGGCTGCAATCGCGCCCCTGCCTCACCAGCGATCAGTGGTTTGTGCGCTATTGGACGCCTCCGGCCGTGGCCCATGCCCTGCCCCAGCCGCTCATCGCCTTTGCCTACCACCATCTGCACGCCTACTCCGGTCTTGAGATCGGTCGGGTCCGGCCCAGCGACCACCTGGTCGACGATCTGGCCTTTCCGGCGGTGTGCTGGTTCGACTGGGGACTCACCCTGTGCGAAGACTTCTACACCACCTTTGGCCTCGATATTAGCGAACACTTTGATGAAACCCAGCTGTTTACCTGCGCCGATTTAATCAATTTTTTAGGGCAGCAGTTGGAGGGGGATGAGGGGATAGGGGGATGAGGGGATAGGGGGATGAGGGGATGAGGGGATGAGGGGATGAGGGGATGAGGGGATGGAGAAGTTTTGAACTCCTCACCTTCCTCACCTTCTCCACCTTCCCCATCTCCCTCACCTCCCTCACCTTCCCCATCCCCCCACTCCCCACCTCCTTCAATCACCCGGTAAAGTGAGAGGGTAGCCTACGATGCGCTTAGGCAAGTGCAAGGATGTCTTCTCAATGAGCTTAAAAGATCGCATTAGCGACGATATTAAAACCGCCATGAAGGCGAAGGACAAACTCCGTCTGGAGACGGTGCGCAGCATTAAAAAAGTCATTCTCGAAAAAGAAACTCTGGTGCGCCCCAGCGGCCAGAGCGAACTCACTCCTGAGCAGGAGCTAGAGGTGCTGACCCAGCTGGCCAAACAGCGCAAAGACTCCGTTGAGCAGTACCGGAAGGCTGGGCGAGAAGATTTGGCGACCCAAGAAGCTCAAGAACTGGAGATTATTGCAGAATATCTGCCCCAACAGCTCAGCGATGCCGAGGTAGAAGCCGTCATTGACGACCTGATTGCCAAAACCGGGGCCACATCGCCCAAGGACATGGGTAAGGTGATGGGGCCGGCCATGCAGCAACTCAAGGGCCGGGCTGACGGAGGCAAGGTGCAGGCGCTGGTCAAGGCCAAACTGGGCAGTTAGCGCGCCACTACCTGAAGCTGATGGCGCAGTTCAGAAAGCTGGGATTCGTCGGCGATCAGGCATTCGTCGTAGTTGCGCTGCCACACCGATTGGCCGACCTGGTTGAGCCGTAGGTTAATGCGCTTGGCCGCCGCTGCTTTAAAGCTGGCGATAAACGACGACAGCAACCACGGCTTTTGGCTACCTAGCCCCCCTGTTAAGACCAGCGCTGGAGCAATGGGCACCTGTAAAAAGACAATACTTTGCAGGCGATTAGGGGTAATTGTCCAGACATCGATGTCAATGCCCTTGCGGTTGGTGGCCGATCGCACCCATTCGTCGGCGACGATGAGACCGCAGTCGTTAGGGCGAAAATTGCCCTGGTCATAGTCACCTAGCAGAGGCTGTTGCTGAACGGTCGAAAGCTCGATTAAATAGGCTCTAGGGGCGGCGGAATCGGTCAAAATGTCTGCCCTCGAAGCGGCTATGGTGTAGGCGTGACTGCGTAGGCTCATGAGCGCTAAACCATGAATGCACCAGTACCCTATAGTCTGCCCAGTGGCGCTGGGCCATCATCAGCCCTGGGAGGGAAGTTTCAGCCAGCTTGGGGCTGGGGCTATTGCCCTACATGCCTTCGGCAAAGGCGGCAATGAGTTTATCTAAATAGCCGTTGACCAGATGGGCGCCCTCGGCGGGCAGAGTCGCGGCAATTTCGGTTTGCAGGCTGCGGTAGGCGGCGATCGCAGAGTCTTCTTTATGCAGAGCGCGGGTAATATTTTGCATCCACACCACGTACTCTTCTACAAAGCCGTCGGAGTTGTCGAGCAGAATAGCTTTGGCAATGCAATCCAGGCTGTAGAGCATGTCGCGCTGGCACTTGGTTCCGTGCTCCTGAACCGCCGACTGATGGGTGAGCATGAGCTGCCGCAGAGCGCTGAGCACTAGCGTCTCGCCCTCAGCCTTGAGGCGGGTGTAGGTTTTCACCCGAGAGTCAAAGGATGCGACAAATTGCGCCAGGGGGCGAAGCTCCAAATCGCTCAGGTAGCGACCGTCAGACTGCTGAATAGTGGCGAGCAGGGCATGGTTCATGGCGGCAGAAGGTGCTTAGGCATAGGCGAACGGCATTCCCTAACTTGCCCAATGTGTTGCAAAAGGTAACATCCGCCGGGGGTGGCTGTTTCTTCGGCGATGACGCTAGTTGTCTTTTGCCGGTGGGTCTGGCCGGTTGAGGATGTCGTTGGTGACATTGTCAACGGCTACGGTCAGGTTGTAAGCGATGGGGCTGCTGGCCCTAGAGACCACCACGATTTCGTAGTAGCCAGACTGGGGCAGCTCACCAGCCCAGGTATTTTGCTCGGCATCGGCAAGCAGATGGGGCACCTCGTCGGTGGGGACCGGCACGTAAATTGACAGGCGAGTGCTGTCGGGCGGGGCCTGGAGGTTGAGGCGCAGGAGCTGCCCGGCGCTGAGGTTGAGAATATAGACCTGGCCGCCGCCGGGGTTGAGGTTGCCCTGCTGCTGCTGACTTAGGGCTCCCTGCTGGAAGGTAATTTCAGTCAGGTTAGCGCCGCTTTCCATGGCGTTGACCTGATCCTGCGCCAGGGCCAGCCGGATTTGGTCGATGGGAGTTTCAACAAAGCCCCCCTTAGCCCGCTCTGGAAAGAGCTGGTTAAAGCGGGCATCGGTGAGGTCGTAGAGAGCATTGGTGCTGACATAGAGCTGGTTGACCTGACGCTTCCAGCGATCGCTGTCGGTGGGGTTATAGCGGCCCAGCTTGCGGCGGGCCTCGGTGCTGAGATTGGCTTCGAGCAGGTCTAGATTGCGATTCGCGATCGCATCCCACTCGGCTCGCAGCGGCTCGTCTGCGGGCTGATCGGTGAGCTGGGTGCCTTGGCGGTTGGGGTTTTTCTCAAAGAAAAGCTGATCGGTGAGGCTGGTGAGATAGCCCCAGTCAACGCCGAGGGCGACGGCGCGATCGCGCAGAGCCTGCTTGCGGGTGCGCTCGACCTCGCTCAGGTTGGGGTTGCCCGCATCGCTGCCGCCGGGCGACACCACCTCTGACCCACCGCCGCCAAACTGGCTCAGCGGGTCGAGCCACCACCACAGCCCCCCGGCCACCCCCACTGTGAGCAGTAGCCCCACCAGGGCGGGCCAGCACCCTGTCGATGTCTTTTGTACCGGCACCGCTCGCGGCGGTGGCGGTACCGTCGCTGTGGGGTCGTAGGCCATAGGCGGGGCGTAGGGGGCCACCGGGGCCACGGCTACCGTGGGCTGAGGCGGCGGCACCACCGGCTGCATGCGGATGGGCATGGGCTGGGACCAGGCCGCCGAGAGAGGGTCTGGATGGGCCAGATTGAGCGCTGCCAGTACCTGCCCCGCCGACTGGTAGCGATCGCCGGGTTGGCGGGCCACCAGCTGCGTCAGCACCTGGGTCAGGGTTGCCGAGAGTTCTACCTGCTCGGGCCAGACCCAGCGATCGCGGCGATCGTCATACAGCTCCTTGGGTTCCTTGCCAGTCAGCAACACCAGGGCCGTAACTCCCAGGGCATAGAGATCCGTTGCGGGGCTGACCTGTCCCGATGCCCGCTGTTCTTCGGGAGCATAACCTGCGGTGCCCAGCCGGGTGATGCTGCCGTCGGTGGCCTGGTAGGGCTGGGTCACCCCCAGCTGATAGCGCACGTTGACCACTAGCTGCTTGACACCGCCAAAGTCAATCAGCACCGGGCGACCGTCGGCGTTGCGCTGAATCAGGTTGTCGGGCGAAATGTCGCGGTGCACAATGCCGATGCTGTGCAGATATTGCAGTAGCGGCAGGGTCTGCATCAAAAACTGAACCACCTCGGCTTCGCTAAAGCGCCCGTCGTACGCCCGGCGGCGATCGAGCAACTCCCGGTACGTAGGGCCTTCAACGTAGTCCTGCACTAAAAAGAGGCGTACCCCATCGCGCAGCAGCTCGCGAAATCGAGGCACCTGGGGGTGATTGATCTGGTAGAGAATGCTGGCCTCGCGCTCAAACAGGGTTTGGGCCTTATCAAGCGCCAGTTTACCGGGTACCTGGGGGTTAAACTCCTTGAGCACGCACAGCTCTTGAAACCGATGGCTATCTTCAGCCAGGTAGGTGTCGCCAAAGCTACCCCGGCTGAGCTGCCGCAGCACCCGGTAGCGTTTTCCAAGCAACCGTTCTCCCTGTCCTGTTTCAGCCATGGCGCGTACTGCTGAACCACTCTAGCTAGTGGTGGGTTCTCTGTATCTGTCACAGATTAGCGCAAACCCGCACTGTTGCTATAAACAGCTGGGCTGAGTTTCCGAGGGTTAAGTCAGGCCCTGAGGCATTCTCTGGACAGGCCTAAATTGCCGAGTCAGCAAAAGGACAAAGCCCTTGATCTGGAGCCTGCTGATTCCAGCCCGTTGGAGAAGCCTCTGACAATGACTGCTCTAACTCCACCAGATATACGTTAGTAAACAGCTGGGCGATGACCCGGCGACCGTCTGGGATTACGGCCAAATACCTGAGAGCAGGTTGAATAAATGAATACACCACATGCCAATAAAAATGGGGATAGTTGGCCCGTAGATCAGCCACCGATTCGTATCCCATTGCAGCATTGGTCCCTGTTTCTGTAAATTCGCAAAATAGAGACGAGAGCTTTTTCAGATAGTCTGAATCGCTGAGCTGCCCCAGCAGGTCAGCCGCCCGACACAGACCTGGTAAATCGCTGGTGGTTTGGTAGCCTGGTTCAGGCGGAACAGGGAATCTGGTGTGTTCAATACAGGCGACTACCGTGTCAACATTTAACAGATGATGCTCCGCCAAATGATAACTTACAAACATTTTTCCTCGATCGACATGGTAAGGGGTTAAGCTGGCGTCTGTCGAACGGCTTGGCAGCACGATCCAGTCTTCTCCGTGACCAGTTGAAAAACGGTTGACAGAGCAATCATCGCCAGGACAAATGCCTCGAACATAGCCGATGTCGTGGCACAGTAGGGCTACCATCATATTGAGCCAGTCCTGGGGCGTAAGGTTGTGGTGCTGTAGATGACGCCCTTCCAAAATCGTTTGCCCCACTGACAATACCTGGATTGTGTGGTCAGCATTGTGATAGGGCGCATCAGTGCTTTTTAAGTAGGGTCCGATCTCGTTAGCTATAGCTATGAAGGCGTACCAATACCCAAGCGCTGTACAGCCAAACATGGTGCTGTAGCCTCTCTGGAGGCGGTTTTCAATTGGCTCAAGAAAATTCTGACGCATAGGTGCTCTCCAGGGTTGTGATGTGATAATTAATCGAGCCGATTCACAGAACAGGGAGAGGTGATGAAACCATAATGTTCCTTTTTAGGGATGTTTCATCAACCATAAAAACTCACTGATTTGCCAAAAAATAGAACAGGCTCGTGAATTGTGGATAGCTTTCTAAATGAATTCTTGCTCTAATCCTCGCAAAAACTCAGACTTTACCCTGATTTACCAGCATCGACCTAAGACCATTGGGTCACAGACAAAGCCTAGCTAAACTTGCAATGCCCCGGTGTGATTCCTGTGTTTTTATGGGTTGGCATTATCACTTTTGGATGTGATCTGGATCAACCTAATTTTTGCAGTTGGGCGTAGAATGATATATGGATTCAGCTTCTCTGATAAGACTTTTGCTGCCTAAGAAGGAGAATTCCGGTTCCCATGTGGCCTAAGCGATAGGTGCACGCAATGCAACACAGTCAAAGAATGCTTAACTCTGAAGACATTACGGCTCAAGATGCCCTTCTGTTTGTCGATGATGCTCTATTTAGGGCCTTGGGGCGACGCCTTAATGATTTGGAGATCAACATATTTGTTGGCTCCTGGGAGGGGAGAACCTATGAAGAGATCTACCCTCTGAATCCTGAGTATGTTGAGAAGTCTGTAGGCTATAAGCTCTGGAAGAAGCTATCTGTTGCCCTAGGGGAGAAAGTTAGTAAAAAGCGCATTCGAGGAGCGGTTATGCGCCACTATAGCCCTGCAGAAATTGCCCATTCCCTGGGCGAGGAGTTTGCAGGAGAGATAAAAGTCGCAATCATTTGGCAAAGAGAACCTAGCTCGAATGAGCAAACTTTGATGCATGCCCTAAGTAGCTGCCTTGAACGAATGGGGTGCCATGTCCAAACCGGGGCCAGCGAGCATAAATCAGTAGAGCTAAAATCACTACAGCATAACCATTCTGACTGGCTCTCTGAGATTCAGGATGTGGATGTGCTTGTGGTCGCTTTTTCGGACGATACTGCTGCCGCCGCTGGCGTACCCGCTTAATTTAACCTAATTAACCTGAGTTCGGGTTAAGCCGATGGAGGAAGAGCGAAGTCAAGATTGAGGGAAGGCTTCTTGGGCTGATGGCAGTAGGCAATCAAGCCACAGATGACATTGACCATGAAGTTGGTAGGGCTGCGATGCCTGGAATGCTCAATCTGGGAGATGTTCTTGAGCTGGTCAATGACGGTTTCGACAATGGCGCGCTTGCGGGCCAGTAACTTGTCGGTGAGCCGCATCAAGTGGTTTGTCATGTTGCGCCTGGGTTTGGCAAAGAACTCGATGCCACAGGTCTCAAAGAGGCGTTCTGCCAGTGCTTTGGAGACATAGCCCCGGTCAGCAAAGACCTTGCCATAGAGGCCTTGAAGCAAGTCACAGGCGGGCTTGCGGTCGTCGGTATTGCCCGGCGTGATTTGGATGTTGAGCAACTCCCCTTGGTCATTAACCACCAGGTGGAGCTTGAAGCCAAAGAACCAGTCAACTGAGGTTTTGCCCCGAGCCGCCAGGCCGCGAAACACCTTGTGGCGTCGAATCCGACGGTTGTGGCACACCTTGAGGCTGCTGCTATCGATAAAGCTGATGCCGCTACAAGCGCCAAAACAGTGCTTCAGGTACACGCATAAGGGCAGCAGAGCCGACGGCATCCACTCCACAAAGCGGTGATAGCTGACCAGGCCAGGAAAGGCCTCTCGCCAGTGCACGCAGACATGCTTGTTGTAGAACGCCTTGAAGTTGCGATAGTGCTGCTGGTGGAAGCACACCAAGATTGTCATCACCTCGCTTAAGCTCAGCGATCGCTGGCGCTGACGGTGTTGAACGCCTTCACCCAGCAGCATCTGGTGCCATTTCGGCTCGAACTGACAGCAGAAATCATCAATGTGGCAAAACAGCTCTTCTAGACTATCCATAGGGGGGCCTGCTGAATCATTTACGTGATATAGCCATAGTCACGTTGGTTAGGACATCCAGGAACCCTATGACCGTTCAAACGTTTGAACGGTCATAGGAGACATGTCTTAACCAGACTGGCTACAGCTATATCAGCTTACAGAGCCCCTCCTTTCCTTATCCCGAACTCAGGTTAATTAGTTACAGCAATAAGGAAGGCTTAATGGGAAAGCCTTCAGAGATATATGATTGTCCTGATCAAAAGCAGCAAGCGCGCCACATAGCGCCCGGGCGCAAAACCGGGTGAGGCTTGGAACTAAGCGTGGCCACCTGCATTGCTGATTGACTGGCAAAACCCTTGAAACCCTGATGCTGCCGTAGGTTGGGTGGCGCGACAGCAGAACCGAACAAAGGCTTGCTGCTGTTGGGTTTCACTTCGCTCAACACCAACCTACGGCAGGGCTTTTGTCAGTAAATCAGCCTGCATTAGCATCAGTCGGAAGGGTGGCGCTCAATGACCAGGTCTCAGAGCCGCTGGTTGACAGCCATCTGCGCATTAGGAGGCAGGGCAAGCTGTGAGCCTACTGGGGCTGCTCTATTTCGGTCACCACGCCAGTCTCCAGAGGGCGGTTGGTGGTTTGAATCGAGCAGTTCGTCGGCGAGCTTTGGCTCTGCAAAACCCGAGTGGTTTGCTCACCGTTGATATTGACGTAGGCGGTTGCCCCAGCGCCAGTTTCCATGCGGGCGGGAGTGTCGAGCCAGGTGATGTGATCGAGGCGATCATGCACCCGCAGCTTGAGTTCGCCGTTTTGGCGATAGACGCGAGCGGTGGTGCGGTTGGTGCCGTTGCACACCATAACAGTAGTCACCGGAGCGTCAACCCCCGGCCCTGGCTGATTCAAAATGGTGACGTAGGGGGCATAGACCCAGCCCTCGATCGGGCCAGTGACAATGTACAGCCAGTCACCCTGGGTTTGAATAATCTTGGCCTGGGCACCCATCGGTATGGTGCCGCGAACAGCAAAGCTAGTGCCGGGGCCAGAGCGCACGTTGAGCAGATCGATATTCACCTCGGCGACCTGGGCAAAGGCCGCAGACACAGATAGGCCAATGGCGGCGGCGGTGGCAATTAGGCCAGTGGCCAGGGTCTTCATTTTCATGGTTTGTAGAATTTAACTGCAAAAAGGAAAGCCGTAGCCCGTGGGAACGACTCGGCTGGAACGATGTTTGAATAAATCATCAATGTCAACCTAGGGGATTAATCTAAGGAACTGATAAAGCTGGGCCTGTTCTGGCGATCGCCCGCCGGGAAGGCAATGGCCGTACAATTTCTCCCCTATCCCTTCACGCCGCTGCCTGTTTCCGTAGGCACGATGTAGCGCTGCAAGAGCACAAAAACCACAATGGCAGGCAGCACCGACAAAATCGACCCCGCCGCGATCAGCCGCCAGTCTAGCGAAAAGCTGCCCGCCAGCCGGGCCACCCCCAGGGGTAGGGTGTAGCGCTCGGGGCGATCGAGTAAAATCAGCGGCCAGAGAAATTCGCTCCAGGTGCCAATAAACACAAAGATTCCCAGCGTTACCAGGGCCGGGCGGGTGGCGGGCAGCATCACATTCCACCAGATTCCCAGGTCAGAGCAGCCATCCATGCGGGCAGCCTCCTCCAGCTCCTTGGGCACCCCCTGAAAGGCCTGGCGCATCAGAAAAATGCCAAAGGCCGAGGCCAGGTAGGGCAGCACCAGCCCCAGGTAGGTGTTGCGCAGCCCCAGGTTGACCGCCAAAATGTATAGCGGAATCATCACCACCTGAAACGGAATCATGATGGTGGCCACAATCAGCGCTAGCAGAGTGTCGCGACCCAAAAACGACAGCCGCGCCAGCGGGTACGCGGCCAGGGAGCACAGCAGCAGATTGGCCGCCACCGTCAGCACCGCCACCACGGTGCTGTTGAGAAAGTATTGCCCAAAGGGGTTAGACTGCCACACCTGCCGGTAGTTATCCAGGGTGGGCTGCTGGGGCAGCAGCTGGGGCGGGTTGGCCAGCAGATTCTCGGTCGAGCCTTTGAAGGAGGTGCTGAGCAGCCACAGCAGCGGAAATACCATGGCCAGGGCGATCGCCAGCAGCAGCGCGTACAGGCCCAGGTTGCGCCAGTGGGGCCATTTTGTAAAGCTATGAAAGAAGGTTGGCAGCCTGGTCTCTGGCATCACTCGTCTCTCCAATGAGGCAAGACTAGATCGCCGGTTTCTTGAAGAAACCGGCGATCTGACAGGCGAGTGACCTTGGTGGATGCCATCTTCTCACCCCAGCAGCAGCTCTTGCAGCAGCCAGAACCCGGCAAAGGATTCGCTCTCGGGGCTGGCCTGGATGCCGATGAAGTGGACCTGGTTGGCTTTGGCCTTAGCGGCCTCAAAGGCCTGGGCCTCGGAGAGCAATGTGGCGTTGGTCAATCCAGCCAAAATCCAGCTGTCGGAAGCGCCGGTTTCAAGCACGATCGCAGGGTTTTTGCCCGCCTCAATGCGCCAATAGGCCAGCTCCAGTCCCGACATCCAGGCGGCTAGCGCCGTGGCCCGGGGGGAAAAAATCAGCAGGCCGGGGATGGGGGTATTGGGGGCCAGCTCGGCCATCGCCAGGGGAAAGGTTTCGCCAAAGCCGATATCCCATTCGGGCAGGTCGGAAAAAGCGGCGGCCTCCAGGCTGACAAAGGCCCACCGCTGGCCCAGCAGAGCATCGGGTAAGGGCTGAGGACTGGGGGGCGGGGCAGCCACCGAGGGAGAAGGCGCGCTGGCATAGCCCTCCATATGGGGATAGACGGTCTGGGTGCGATCGCGCAGCCACCCCTGCAATGCCAGGGTGCGACGGCTGGGCCGGGCCGGAATGCCCGCTTCGTCGCAGGCCCGCAAAATCATGTTTTGCATCTGGTAGCGGAAGTATCGAATCCGGCTGGGGGGAGCAATGCCCTGGGCCTGGGCGGCGGCGATCGCCTCGTCGATCGCCCCATTGAGCGCGATCGAGTTAACCTCGCTGCTGGGCAAAAACTTGCTGTAGCGAAAGGTGTCAGCGCTGTCGGTCTGGCTATCGACCAGGCCCTCGCAGAGCAGCACTTCCCAGAGTTTCTTATCGTTCTCATCCAGCACGGGCCGGGAGTAAAAGTCGAGTTCCCACACAGTGCCCATAGTGCCTAGGCCTCGCTGTCGCCGAGCATGCGGCTAATGTCGCCCAGGCGGTTTTCGGCGTCGGCAAACACGGCCTCAGACTCTTTGATCAGCTCGCCGGGGTACTTTTCGAGCACCTTGGTCGAGAGAGAAATGCGGTTGCGCTCGGGGTCGAGGGCCACCACCACCGCCTTGATCGGCTGACCCACCTTCAGCACTGACGGCAGCGACTCGACGTAGTTTTTGCTGATTTGCTTGATGTGCAGCAGACCGCTAATGCCGTCGAACTCGATAAACGCGCCGAAGGGCTTGAGGCTGGCTACAGTGCCGTCGATCAACTGGCCCAGCTCCAGGGTGCTCATCACCTGGCTGCGGGCGGCAAGGCGGGCCGACATGACCAGCTTGTTGGCGGCGGGGTTGACTTCCAGAAACCCCACGGTGAGGCGCTGGCCCACGGCATCTTCAAGGTTTTCATAGGTGCGGCCCAGGTGCGATCGCGGCACAAAGCCCCGCAGCCCTTCCACATCGACCGTCACCCCGCCTTTGTTGTAGCCAGTCACTTTGACCTCTAGCACCTCGCTGGCTTCGGCCTGCTGGGCCAGCTTGTCCCACAGCTGCTTGAGCTGGAGCTTACGAATCGACAGCAGCACCTGACCGTCGGCATCCTGGTCGCGAATCACCTGAAACGAGTATTCAACGCCGGGTTCCAGCACCCCTTCAAAGGAGTTGATGGCCCGCACCGCCGCTTCACGAATGGGCAAAAAGGCCGATGACTTACCGCCAATATCGACCGTGGCTCCGTCGTTAGCACAGGAAATCACGGTACCCCGCACGGTGCTGCCCACCTGAAAATCGTAGTCGTGCGCCTCAAGGGCTTTGGCAAAATCTTCGGCGGAAAAAGTCAAGGCTGAGGCTCCTGGACAACAAACAGAATTCGACTAGCTTTCTACTATACAACGCCAACCTGGGCTGCCGCTGAGCCATAGACGCGGCAGGGCGGCCCGAGACCCTTTACAATGATGCCGAGACAACGATATAGCCCCCAGAGCCGATGGCCGACGAGCAATTTAGTCTATTCAATGCTGGTGCCGCCGATGGCATCGCAGACAAGGCCGGTGCAGACCCCAGCAGCGTCGATTTTGAGGCCATCCCCACCAGCGGGGCGGTGCCGATTCCGCCGGGAATTTACCCCAATCTAGAGATCCTGGGCACCCACTGCCGCTCTTGCCAGCGCTGTACTCTGGCCCCCACCCGTACCAATGTCGTAGTCAGCCGAGGCAGCCCCAGCGCCCCGGTGCTGATTATCGGCGAAGGGCCTGGGCAGCAGGAGGATGAGCAGGGGCTACCCTTTGTGGGCAAGTCGGGTCAGCTGCTGGAGAAAATTTTGGAGTCGGTGCGGTTTAACACCGAAACCGACGTGTACATCTGCAATATCGTCAAATGTCGCCCGCCCGACAACCGCGTGCCCACCGCTGCGGAGGTGGCCGCCTGCAAAGGCTATTTGCTAGAGCAAATTCGCCTGGTCGATCCCAAAATCATTTTGCTCACCGGGGCTACGGCGCTCAAGGGAATTCTGGGGGTTAAGTCGGGCATTAGCAAAGTTCGCGGCCAGTGGATGGAGTGGGACGGTCGCCTGTGCATGCCGATCTTTCACCCTGCCTACCTGCTGCGCAACCCGTCGCGCGACAAGGGCAGCCCCAAATGGCTGATGTGGCAGGACATTCAGGCAGTGCGGGCCAAGGTAGATGAGCTGACGAGCCGCTGAGGGCTACCCGCCGCGCTGGGTTCGGCTTTCAATACTCTGGCAATGCTCTGGGCCTAGGGAATCTCTGACAAAATAGACGAGTGGCCAAAAAGTCGCTGAGCAGCCTTTGACCTGTCTACCAGGCCAAGCCTCGTCAGACCGAGCCCCGCACACCATAAGGAGACATGAATGGATACCAATAATCTGTTGCGTCAGTTGCTGATGATTGGCGTGGGAACAACTTCCCTGGTAGCCGAGCGGGTCAAGGTCGTGACCGAAGAATGGGTGCGGGAAGGCAAGTTTAACCCCGAGCAGGCCAGAACTCTGGTAGATGAAGTGATGGCCCAGCTCAACGAGGGCAATGGAGCACTAGAAGATCAGTTTCAGCGGCTGTTTCGCAATACGCTGCAAGATCTGGGTGTACCCCGCCAGGCCGAAATGGATGAGCTGCGCGGCCGCCTCGATCGCCTGGAGCGCCAGGTGCGCGACCTGGAAAACCGCGCCTGGAAATAGCCAATTTATGGCTTGGACAGAAATCTTGGATGGCATAGCGATCGCCTCCCTCCGAGACGGTGACCAACGTTATCAAAGCCAATTCTGACGACGAAAAGACCTGGGCATTTTGTTTCTCCTCCAAGGCGCAGGCCCTGCGCCCCCATCTGGAGATGTCCTCTTTTGCAGAAGCTGCTTTATTGCTGTGGCTAGCCGCGAGCATCGGGTGTATGCCTGGGCGATCTTGCAGACCACGAAATGTTACTAGCCGTGGTTAACTCTTCTCGTCAGTGCAACACTAAATAGTGACCACAGGTTTCCCCGGCGGCAGTCGGTGGTGCCATGCTCGGAGGTTCCTATGACCGGTGCTGTACTCTCTCCCATGGACTGGCCCGCCCTAGAAGAAGGACTACCTCCCCTGTCGGGTCGAGAGGCCGATGTCGCGGCGGTCATGGCCAGCGGTGAGCCGGTATTTCTGAACCACACCAACCTGAATTTGGCCGATATTTCGGCGGGCTTCGCGATCGCCCTGCACATGCACCAGCCCAGCATTCCCGCTGGGGCCACGGGCGAGGTGATTAACCATCTCCAGTACATGTTTGAGCATCCCTACGAGGGGGACAACCACAACGCGGGCACCTTTGCCTACTGCTACGCTCGCCTGGGTGATTTCATCCCCGAGCTGGTGAGCCAGGGCTGTAACCCTCGGGTCATGCTCGACTACTCGGGTACTCTGCTCTGGGGCCTGCAGCAGATGGACCGGCAGGATATTCTGGCCAAGCTGCGCCGTTTGGCCTGCGACTCCGCCTACCAGCCCTACGTGGAGTGGCTGGGCACCTGCTGGGGCCATGCGGTGGTACCTTCAACTCCGGTGCCCGATCTCAAGCTGCACATTCGCGCCTGGCAGCACCACTTTGCCGCCCTGTTTGGCCCCGAGGCCCTGGCTCGGGTGCGGGGCTTTTCGCCGCCGGAGATGCACCTGCCCAACCACCCCGACGTGCTCTACGCCTTTGTCAAAACGCTCAAAGACTGCGGCTACCGCTGGATGCTGGTGCAGGAGCACACGGTGGAATCGCTAGAGGGGCATGGGCTATCGCAGCCCCACCTGCCCCACCGCCTGGTGGCCCGCAATTCTCAGGGCGAGGTAGAAGAGATCGTGGTGCTGGTCAAAACCCAGGGCTCTGACACCAAGCTGGTGGGCCAAATGCAGCCCTACTGGGAAGCCAAAACCCTGGGCAAAGTTGTCCTTGGCGATGCCGCCGTGCCGCCGCTGGTCAGCCAGATCAGCGACGGCGAAAACGGCGGCGTGATGATGAACGAGTTCCCCAGCGCCTTCATGCGATCGTGGTACGAAATGCGCGACCAGGGCGGCGGCCAGCGGGGTGTCGTGGGCTTTAACGGCACCGAATACCTGGAGCTGCTGGCGGCGGCGGGGTGCAGGCCGGAGACATTCCCCACCTGTCAGGCGGTGGGGCAGAGCCGACTGTGGGCAGCGATGGGGGATGCGACCGGAACCGAGGCGGTGGCGAATGCGATCGCCTCCATCCACGCCGAAGACCAGAGCTTCTCGATGGAGGGTGGCTCCTGGACGGGCGATCGCAGCTGGGTGCAGGGCTACGACAACGTGCTCGACCCGATGCAGCGCCTGAGCGCCCAGTTTCACCAGACTATGCAGCGCCAGAGCGAGCAGGGCGATACGCTAGAGCGGCAGTATCGCTACCGCAACGCCCTGATTCACAACCTGCTGCTGCAAACTAGCTGCTTTCGCTACTGGGGTCAGGGCACCTGGACGGGCTACGCCGAAGAGCTTTACCGCCGCGGTCAGGCCATTCTTGCCCACGATTTCGCTTAGGGGGTGTTTGGGGCAGAACCAGTCCCGAGTCTTGGTTGCACAACCCCCGACTGGTCGGGGCAGACGCCGTTTACCCCGCCTGAAGACCTGGTTTCATTCGAGATTCTGCCATTCAGGCTCAGGGTTGAGCTCAAAAATGTTCGTAAAAAGGGCAGCAAGTTTGACCTGCTGCCCTGGGGTGTGGAAAGAATCTGTTCACGATCGCTGTGGTTCATGCTGTGCGCAGCGATCGCAAGCGCCAGCCCAACCTATTCGTAGTAGCGCTGGTCGAGCCAGGTGCGCACGTCTTGCTCGGAGTAAAACGAGCGAGTGCGGTTAGTCACCGGGTCGTGGGCAAACCAGAGCGGTTGACCGTTGCGGCTGCGCTGCCAAATGCGAAGTTCGTTTTGACCGGTAAAGAATCTCATGGTTTTATCTCCTAATTGTTTGATGGCCCGTCCTAGACCGCTGTAGATGGGGCCGTTGTGACTGGGACTGGAATCGATACGAGCGCCTAGGGTGGGTTGCACCAGGGCTTCTAGGCGCTGACGCTGCTGTTGCAGATCGCGGTTGGGATTGCGGGTAGTGTCCATGGCATTGCCTCCCTAGGGTTAAAATATTGCTCCAGAGTTGAAGCAGACGACGCTGAGGCAGCAAACTCAGTGGACCCTTGAGGGACCTTGCCGAGCCGTAACGCATGACAGTGCTGAAGCTGATTAGCGGGTTTGTGAACCCTTGCTGTGGAGCAGTGATTGCTGGGCTGCTTTCGTCGATATACACAATCTACGCGAGCCGCAGAAATGTAACAAAGCATGACGTGAATGGGTTCTATGCAAAAAATCGATAGGCTAGCTATGGCCTCAGCCCTTAGCCTTGAAATCAGCATTTAGGGGGTTGTAATAGCGATGAACCTCAGCAAAATCAAGCTTTCTCAGCTACGCGCGCTGGTGGCGATCGCAGACTGCGGCAACTTCAGCGAAGCCGCCCTTCAGCTCGATGTCACCCAGTCCACCGTCAGCCACGCCATCGCCACCCTGGAAGACGAGCTGGGCATTACCCTCCTGCAGCGCGGTCGCCACGGGGCGCGGCTGACCCCGGTGGGCGATCGCATTACCGCCCACGCCCGCGCCATGCTGGGCCTGCTCGACACCATTGCCAGCGAGGCCAACCAGGCTCGCGGGGTGCAGGGGGGCACCCTGCGGATTGCCTCCTTTCGCAGCGTGGCGACCCACGTGCTGCCGGGGGCGATCGCGCGGCTGCACCGTCGGTATCCGGCGATCGCCATCAGCGTCCACGAAATGGATGAGCTGCACCAGCTCAAGCAGGCCCTGGTCAAAGGCAAAGTTGACCTCTGCGTCGCCGAAACCATCGACGGCGACGATGTAGAAACCCTGCCGATTTTTGATGACGACTACGTGGCCCTGCTGCCTCCCAGCTATCGCCCCATCACCGGCACCCTCAGCGTCGATGAGATGCGCAAAATGCCGATCATCGGCTCCAGCCACAGCAGCTGCGGCCTGCGCATTCGCACCGTGCTGGGTGCTCAAGAACATCCGTTGGAGATTGCCTACTGCATTCGCCACGACTCCTCCATGGTAGCGATGGTGCAGCAGGGATTGGGCCTCGCCATTCTGCCTCGTCTGGCCGCCCAGCCAGTGCCGCCTGAGGTGCAGATCTGCTCGCTACCGTTCCCGATCTCCCGCCCAATCGGGGCCACCATTCTCAAAGACGCCCTGCACACCCCAGCGCTCTACGCCTTTTTAGACGCTCTGCGGGAGGTGGGTGAGTTTAGCTGCGCCAAAGCCGTTTAGAATTCCAGGACTTTAATCATCCAGGGTTACATCGATGCGTCACCTCTATTTTCTGGTCCCTGGCACCGGCAAGCGTTTCCACTGCGGCGGGCTGTTTGCCGAACTCAAGACCCTGAGACTGGCCCAGCAGATTTGCTCTGCCGAAGTGGTCACCTACGACCAGCGCGAACCCGACACCCTCTTTTTAGATGACTTGCTCCAGCAGGCCAACCTGGACAACAGCATTTTTGTGATCAGCTGGGGCTTTCACATCCCCCGTTTGGTCAAGCGGCTGCGGGGCTACCCGGTGGTCTATCACGCCCACAGCAGCGGCTACGGGTTTAGCCTGCCGGGTGATATTCCGATTATCACGGTCAGCCGCAACTCGATGGGCTACTGGGGCCAGAAGCGGCCCAGTGGATTGATATTTCACCTGCCCAATCACATTTCACCCGAGTTTACCAACCGGCAGCAGCCTAGGGATATCGACGTGCTGGTGCAGGTGCGCAAGTCGTCGAGCTATCTGCTGAACCAGCTTGTACCGGCCCTGGAGCCCTGCTGCAACGTGGTGACTCTGACCGGGTTTGTCGATGATCTGTCGATTTTGTTCAACCGCAGCAAAATCTTTCTCTACGACTCCGCAGAGTACTGGGCGCTGAGCCGCGTGAGCGAGGGGTTTGGCCTGCCGCCCATGGAGGCAATGGCCTGCGGCTGCCAGGTGTTTACCAGCGTCAACGGGGCGCTGGCGGACTATTTAGATCCGGGGTTTAACTGCTACAAGGTTGGGGTTTATTCAGCGGGGTACGACTGCGATCGCATTCTCGCCGCCCTGCAAACCACCAACCCCCTGGCCATGTCCCCAGCCGATCTCGAACCCTACCGTGCCGCTGCCCTGCTGCCCCGGCTGGCGGTGATCCTGACCGAAATCAACCACTTTTTTGATTACCGCGCCAAGCACAGCGCCGATATCCCCGACCTCACTAAACCTCGCTTGGCCGGTCTCTGGTTACAGCGCACCGCCGCCAAAGTGCGCAAGAAGCTGGGACGATGAAGGAGTACGGGGCCACGGGAAGGGAATACCCCACTCCCCACGAACGCACCACGCACCACGATCCCCACCTTCAAGGCGGTAGGTTGGCAAAGGCACAGTCACACGAGACAATATAAGAACTGTAATATTTGAACCCTAGGCTGTGAACAACGCTTCTGTACGCACGGTATCTGACGCCAAGCGCGACTTTTACTCCCACCACACTCGTCCCATCAACTCCATCTACCGGCGCGTGGTAGACGAGCTGATGGTAGAAATGCATCTGCTCTCGGTCAACGTTGACTTTGCCTACGACCCCATCTACGCCCTGGGCATCGTCACCACCTTCGATCGCTTCATGGAGGGTTACCAGCCCGAGAACGACAAAGCCTCCATCTTCAATGCCCTGTGTCGCTCCATCAACAGCACCCCCGAGCACTACCGGGGCGATGCCGATGCGGTCAAAAACTCAGTCAGCGGGATGTCCCTTGACGACCTGAAAGGCCAGTTTGAAAACCTAGAGCACGGTGGCGAGGGCCTGCGGGGCACGCTGGCCTCGGTGGCCAACAAAGAAAAATTTAAGTACAGCCGCCCCTTTGGCATCGGCCTCTATACTCTGGTTGAGGCCGTGGCCCCTGCCGAGGCGCTCAAAGAAAAAGACGCCGTTGAAGCGTTGTTCAAAGACCTGGCCGACAAACTCAGCATCTCTCCCGACAAGCTGCAAAAAGACGTTGAGCTCTACCGCAGCAACCTGGAGAAGTTCGCCCAGGCCCAGGAAGTGATGAAAGACATGCTGATCGCCGATCGCAAAAAGCGCGAGGAGCGTCAAAAAGCTGCTGAAGCCGCCGCTGAAACCATTGCTGAGTCGGTGGATACCGCCCCCAAAGTGGCCGAGTCGGGCGAGGCGGCGGAATAACACGCCGCCCGGGGTCAGATAGGCTCCTGGCTGCCGGGGCTGGTGGCGAATGGCTTAAGCAGCTCTGCCCTGCATGAGAGTTCTAAATAGGTCGTTGGCGATCGCGGTGCCCAGCAAAATCAGGCCACACCCCACCACCATCGACAGCGTGATCGGCTCAGCCAGCAGTATGGCGCCCCAGAGCATGGCAAATAACGGAATCAGGTAGCCCACCGTCAGGGCCTTGGTAGAGCCTACGTTTTGAATCAGCCGAAAATAGAGCAGATAGGCGCAGGTGGTTGACAGCAGCGCCAGGGCCACTACCGCCGTGGCCGCTATTGGCGTGGGCATTTGGTGCGGCACGGTGAAGGGCAGGGCCGGCAGCAGCCACAGGGTGGCTCCCAGCTGGCTGCCTGTGGTTACGGTCAGCGACGACACCCCCGCCAGGTTTTGCCGAACGTAGGGAGCCGCGATCGCATACATCAATGCCGCTAACAACCCCGCCGCCACCGCCAGGCCAAACCCCGGGGTCGGATCAATCCCCCGCCACCCCACCAGCACCACGACTCCGACGAAGCCCAGCCCAAAGCCGATCTTGCGAAGCGGGGTCACTTGCTCCTGAAGCCACACCGCGGCGATCACCGTACCGAATAGGGGCGCTGTGCCATTCAAAATGGACGTAAACCCCGCCGGTAGCGATAGGGAAGCGTAGGCCAGCAGCACGAAGGGAATGGCAGAATTAATGCCGCCCACCACCAGGAGCGATCGCCAGTGGCGACGCAGCTGCGGCCCCAGTTTCAGGTGCACAACGAGAGGCAGCAGGGCAAACCCCGCCAATACCACGCGCATGGCAATCAGCCACAGCGGGCCAAACACCGGCGCCGCCACGCGCATGAATAAAAATGATCCGCCCCACAGCGCCGCCAGCAGCAAAAATTCCGCCATATCTGTTTTTCTCATAGTGACGCCTGCCCTTGGCGCTGCTGCTGACCCGCTTCCCAGCCCAGCAGCAGCGTCTTGCGCTCCAGCCCCCAGCGGTAGCCGCCCCACTCGCCCGATTCCCGAATCACCCGATGGCAGGGAATCAGGTAGCCCACCGGGTTGCGCCCGACGGCGTTGCCCACCGCCCGCGCCGCCGTGGGGCGACCGATCGCCGCTGCTAAGCCCTGGTAGGTTGTCAGGCCGCCCAGGGGAATTCTCAGCAGCGCCCGCCACACCTGAATTTGAAAATTGGTGCCTTTGACCGCTAGCACCAGAGGGTGAGCGGCGTCAGCGGCAAAACTGGGGTTCGCAAAGCGCTCCCTTAGGGAACCGCAGGCTGCCGCTGTGCCCCCTTGATCGGCTACCAGCGTTGCCCCTGGCCACTCTGTCTCTAGCAAATGCGCCGCCGCCGCCATGTCCGCCTGCTCCAAAAAGTGCAGATTGCAAATGCCCCGAGCGGTCTGGGCCAGCAGACACGGCCCAAACGGGGTGCTGTGAACGCCGTAGCGAATTTCTAGGCCCGCCCCACCAGCCTTAAACTCGCCGGGCGACATTGCCTCCAGGGTGACAAACAAGTCGTGCAAACGCCCCGGCCCCGACAGACCAACGTCATCGGCCAGCTCCAGCAGGCTCTTGGTCGCAGCAATTTTGGCCTTGGCATAGTCCGCCGTCAGATTCTGCAAAAATCGCTTCGGGCTAATGCCCGCCCACTGCGTAAACAGGCGCTGGAAGTGGTACTCGCTCAGGTGCACATGGCGGGCTACGGTGGCCAAATCAGGCTGTTCTAGATGGTTTTGGCGCAAAAATGCGATCGCCTCAGCAATTTGCCTGTAGGTCTCATCGTTGTCCGGTACAGCTTCCGTCAAAGGCTTCATGGGATCAGCATTGCCCAATTCAACTACAGTCCCCAATCTACCGACAGCCCAAAAGCCTTGCCACCCGTTTCTTGCGGCCCAGTCCTAAAGCTCACGGTTCGCTCATTTTTAAATGAGGTCAGCCAATTGGGTTAGGTTTGGGCTATGGATACCTCCCTAACCGTTATCACCGAACGGGTTGACGATATTCCCCTGTTGCTGGCCCAACTGCAGCGGATGGACGTGCAACCCCTGCTCGACGACTACTTTCCGACCCATGGGAACTGGCAGGGGCTCAGCTTAGGCCATGTGGTGATAGTTTGGCTGAGCCACATTTTGTCCCAAGCGGATCACCGGTTAAACCCCGTGCAGGCCTGGGTAGAGCGACATCAGGAAACCTTGCAACAGGGCTTGCAGCAACCGGTTCGCGCCCTTGACCTGAGTGACGACCGCCTAGAAAGCGTGTTGCGATATCTCAGTGATGATGCCCAATGGGCGTTGTTTGAACCGGCGTTGAATCAGCGTCAGATTCAGGTGTATGACCTGCACCCCAAACGGCTGCGTCTGGATAGTACCAGCGTCAGCGGGGATTGGACGGTCAATGAGTCAGGGCTGTTCCAATATGGCCATAGCAAAGACCATCGCCCCGACCTGCCCCAACTGAAGCTGATGCTGGCGACGCTAGATCCGCTGGGGCTACCGATAGCGACCGAGATTGTCTCCGGGCAGCGCGCCGACGACCCGCTCTACATTCCGGCCATCGGGCAGGTGCGTCAGACCCTCAGTCAGTCTGGGTTGCTCTACGTGGGTGACAGCAAGATGGCCAGTCTAGCGACCCGTTGCTTTCTCCAGGCCACAGGCGATTACTATCTCTGTCCGCTCGGTGGGACTCAACTCAAGGCGGAGGCGATGCGGGCCTACCTAGACCCAGTGGAGCAAGGGGCCGTTGAGTTGCAGGAGATTCACTACGACTATGCCGACGGTCACACCGCGCTGATTGCCCGAGGCTATGAGCAGACCCAGACCCGCACAGGAGAATGGGACGGACACACCTGGACGTGGTCAGAGCGGCAATTGGTCGTGTACTCCTTGGCTTATGCTCAATCCGCCCAGCAGGCCTTCCAAGCTCGACTTGAGCACGCCCAGACGGCCTTAGCGGCGCTCAACCAATCGGGGCGCGGCCAGAAAGCCTTTCCCGATGAGGTCGCCTTAGCGCAAGCCGCCGAGGCGATTCTCACCCGCTACCGGGTCAAGGCCTACGTTCAACTCACCTACTCACAACAGGTGGAGCAACACGCTGTGCGTCGCTACCGGGACCGCCCGGCTCGGATGGTGGAGCACCGTCGATTCCAGGTGAATGGCACCCTAGAAACTGAGGCCATCAACCAGCAGATGCAAACCTTGGGCTGGCGGGTCTATGTCACCAATCATCCCGCAGCGGCATTATCGTTGCCTCAAGCCGTGACGGTCTACCGCCAAGAATATCTGGTGGAGCACAGCTTTAGCCGACTCAAAGGGCATCCCCTCTCCCTCTCCCCGATGTACTTACAGCGTGAAGACCATATCAAGGGATTAATTCGCTTACTCTCGATGGGGTTGCGGCTGTTAACGCTGGTGGAGTTTCAGATGCGTCAAGCCTTAGCTGGTCACCAAGAAACCCTCTCAGGGCTATATATCGGTAATCCCAAGCGGGCGACGGCACGTCCGACAGCCGAATTACTGTTGGCCAGTTTTCGCGACATTACTCTAGTCATGGTGAATGCACGAGGGCAGACCTATGCCCATCTGACGGAGCTGACGCCTTTACAGCAGCAGATCTTAAAGGCTCTCAACTTCCCGGTAAGTATTTACACCCTGCTGGGGCCCGTATCTGACGAACCACCTTAGAAATGAGCGAACCGGGAGCTAAAGTGCTCTGTAAACGCTCTATCGGTTCCCTTGCTCCCTGCTGCCTTTTCCCTGCCGACGGTCGATCGCCTTGAGCTGGTGGTACAGCATCTCAATTTTAGGGACCGCCGCCCCTGCCGCCTGAGCGGCCCGCAGGAGGTTGCCGTACATGGCTTCGACCTCCAGCGATCGCCCCTCGTCAAAGTCAACCTTCATGCTGGTGCGGTAGGGGGCCATGTGCTCTGTGTGGGCCAGCATTTGGGCCATCAGGGCCGCAGGCAGGTGCCGCCCTTGCCCAGGGGAAAGCGCTTCCCCATCCCGCCGGGCAGCTTCCAGCACTTCGGCCATCAGCTGTTCCGCTAGCTGGCGAATGTTGGGGTCGGCCATCATCTCGGTCGTCGTGGCGTTCATCACCACCGAAAGGCCGTTAAAGGGAATATTCCACATCAGCTTTCGCCATCGGGCCAGGCGCAGGTCATCCACCAGCTCCACATCTACCTGCCCGACCCGGAAGTCTTGCCCAATCTGCTCTATCAGTGGCGAAACCCCGGCAGGCTGCTGGTCGGCGCTGTGCTGGCCCAGCAGCAGGCTGCCGTAATCGATGTGGCGAATGTGGCCAGGGCCAGTTTTATTGGCGCAAATAATGCACAGCCCGCCCAAAATGGGGCGATCGCCCACCCATTTGGCCAGCTCAGCCTCCAGGCCAAAGCCGTTTTGCAGAGTCAAAATTGCCGTTTCAGGACCCAAAATAGGCGGCAGCAGCTCCGGCAGCAGAAAATTCTGCGTTGTCTTAAGGCTGACAATCACGACATCAACGGCGGGCATGGTGGCAGTGGTGTGGTGAGCACGCACCACGGGCAGGGTAAAGTTTCCTGCGATCGACTCTACCGCCAGGCCATGGGTCACCACATGCTCATAGTCACTGTGAAGGAGGAAATGCACCTCGACCCCACCGCGCTGTAGGCAGGCTCCGTAGTAGCCGCCTACCGCTCCAGCCCCAACAATGGCGTAGCGCAGTGATGTCATCGAAATCCTATCGCTAGGTAGAGGGCGACTGGGTTATTCCTGATGCCGCAACCTTTTGGCAACCTATCGCACAGATACAGATTAGGAATAGCCCACATGCCTAGCATTTTAGAACCCGAGGCGAATTCTTTCAGCGGCGTATCCTGGCAGGAGCAGGCTGCGGAGAACTGACGGCTGACTCGTGGCCAGGCACCGAAGGAGCCTCCAGCGCAGCCTCTAGCAGTGCAGCCTCCAGGAAAACCTCAGGGAAAGTTAGCTCAATGGGCTGGGGCAAAAAATTCAGAGGCTCTAGCTCGGCGAGGGGAGCCGAAAACACCGGAACAGCTAGAGAGCAGGATGCCCAACGGCTCTCCACCGGCACCCCGAGCTGGCTACATTGGCCACCCCGGCGACCCTCTGGAGCATAAAAACGGCAGCGGCTACAAGATGACACCCGGCACTGCGCTGATTTCATAATGGCTTCCTAAAAGCTGCTCATAACCCCTACATTTTCACGCTTAAAAAATTGGGGATCATCTATCCTAAGTCCCAGACACCTGGGTAGTAAAAGACTACAGCCGATGGAATCGCCAAACTCGCTTTATGTTTTCTTTATGTTTACTTTAGGCCTATTCACATTTTATGAATTACCAATTCTCAAAACTTTAACGAACGTAAACTTGATGGGGATCATTTAAAACGGC
Source organism: Nodosilinea nodulosa PCC 7104 (assembly GCF_000309385.1). Taxonomy (GTDB): domain Bacteria; phylum Cyanobacteriota; class Cyanobacteriia; order Phormidesmidales; family Phormidesmidaceae; genus Nodosilinea; species Nodosilinea nodulosa. The sequence goes on along the minus strand of NZ_JH976537.1, from coordinate 3,568,946 downwards.
AGCGGTATTACGGTTGACAGCGAGCGATCGCGCTAGATTTTATCAATATGGTTCTGTATACAAAATACCAAATACTGAATTTATCAATATTGAATTGCCCTAGAGATTATTTTTTCCGAGGCCACATCCTGCTTGAGATATAGCTCAGGCAGCGGGTGATAGATTCACCCAGGCAGCAACGGGGCCAGCTATAGCTGTGGGGCTTTGCCCTGCGGCTCAGGTAACGGTTGTGGCATAATCCTGCCCTATGGGCCAACCGTCTAATCTGCTGCTAAAACTGAGCCGTCGGCTATTCTCGGAGGAACGCGATCGCGATGCCTTCGTGGCAGCTCTGACCACCCCTCAGGCGTTTCCCTCCGCCCTTTTGTGGGTTCAGCCCCGCCCGCAGGTAGTTCCCTTTGCGATCGCCCCGCCGCTCGCCTGGCAGCCCGCCTGGGTCGATCGCCTCAGCGGCGATCAGCGGCCCGGACGACACCCTCTCCACCAGGCCGGGGCCTACTACTGTCTGGATATGGCCTCGGTGTTCTCGGCGGCGGTTTTGGGCGCGATCGCAGCGCCGGTAGAATCAGTGCTCGATCTCTGCGCCGCCCCAGGGGGCAAAAGCTTACTGGCCTGGAAGACATTGGCTCCAACGCAGCTTTGGTGTAACGAAGTCATCCACAAGCGGGTGAGAATCTTAATCTCTAACCTCAAGCGCTGCGGACTCACCGAAGCCCTGGTGTTCAACCTCGACCCTCAAGTCTTTGCCGAACAGCTTGCCCATGGGGCCTCCATCGTCATTGTTGACGCCCCGTGCAGCGGGCAGTCGCTGCTGGCAAAAGGTGACGCTGCCCTGGGCTGCTTTCACCCCGTGAATATCAAAAAAAATGCTGGTCGTCAAAAACGCATCCTCGCCAGCGCGGCCCAAACCGTAGCGGGTAACGGCTACCTGGCCTACATGACCTGTACCTTTTCCCCCGAGGAAAACGAACAGGTGGCCGCCTGGCTGATCAAAAAGTTTCCCCAGTTCACAGCCGTTGAGGTTCCAGCCCTGGCAGATTATGCCTCACCCTTAGTTTCCTTTCCCTGCTATCGACTATGGCCCCAGTCCGGGCTGGGGGCAGGAGGCTTTACCGTACTCCTTCACAATCGAGCAGACACCGCCGCTGCTGTCAATTTAGACCTCCTAACCGCAAAGGGGCTGAAAATCTACAGCTCAGACTGATAGCCGCAGCCAGGGAAGGAGTCGGGCGGTGCCCTCGCTCCAGCGCTTTTGACCTGGCCCTGGGGCCGCTATGCTGAAGGCTGTAGCGATGTAGTGTGCCAGCAACCATGGCGAGTCCTTCCACCCGTCCCCAACCCTCTACGCTGAGTGCCATCCTTCGTCTGCTGCGCTGGGACAAACCCACCGGACGGCTCATTTTAATGCTGCCTGCCCTCTGGTCAGTCGTGCTGGCGGCCCAGGGTAGCCCGCCGCTTCCCCTGGTAGGTGTCATTATCTTGGGCACCTTAGCCACCAGTGCCGCTGGCTGTGTGGTCAACGACCTGTGGGATCGCAACATTGACCCCCACGTCGATCGCACCCGCACCCGTCCCCTGGCCGCCCGCCATCTCTCGGTACAGGTCGGGATCGGTGTGCTGCTGGTATCGCTGCTCTGCGCCTATGGCCTATCGCGCTACCTCAACCCCCTGAGCTTTTGGCTGTGCGTCCTGGCGGTGCCCGTTATTTTGCTCTATCCCCTGGCCAAGCGAATATTTCCAGTGCCCCAGCTAGTGCTATCGCTGGCCTGGGGATTTGCCGTACTCATTCCCTGGGCGGCTGTAACCAACACCCTCGAGCTGCCCACGTGGATTTTGTGGCTGGCCGTAGTGCTGTGGACCCTCGCCTTCGACACCGTCTACGCCATTCCCGATCGCAACGACGATCGCCGTCTGGGGGTCAACTCATCGGCTCTGTTCTTTGGCGACTACAGCGCTCAATTCATTGGCTTTTGCCTATTGGGCACCTGGCTGCTCCTGATTTGGCTGGGGCTGCTGCTGTTCTTGGCGTTTCCCTACTGGCTGAGCCTGGCCGCGGCCTTAATTGTCTGGTCGCGTCAGTCCTACCAGCTCAGTCTTTACAAGCCCCCGCTCCAGCTCTACGGGCAGATTTTTCGGCAGAACGTCCAGCTCGGCTTTGTGCTCCTCCTCGGCATGATCTTAGGCTCGCTGCTCTAGCGCAGCCCGCAGGGGTAAGTCCCGTTAACAATCCTCCCCACTCCATCACTCCCCACTCCATCACTCCCCACCCCATCACTCCCGACCCCATCACTCCCGACCCCATCACTCCCGACCCCATCACTCCCGACCCCATCACTCCCGACCCCATCACTCCCGACCCCATCACTCCCCACCCCATCACTCCCCCACCTCCCACCCAGCTACAATAGTTAAATTGACCCCATTCCCCGTTGGAGCGGTTTATGACCACTGCGGCCCCCGCCAAAACCCAGTACGAAGCCATCATTGGTCTCGAAACCCACTGTCAGCTGTGCACCGAAACCAAAATTTTCTCCCCGGCGTCTACCGCGTTTGGGGCAGATCCCAACACCTACATTGACCCCATCGTGGTGGGCATGCCTGGGGTGCTGCCGGTGCTCAATCAGCGGGTGCTGGAGTACGCTGTCAAAGCGGGATTGGCCTTAAATTGTCAGATCGCTCCCTACTCCAAGTTCGATCGCAAGCAGTACTTCTACCCTGACCTGCCCAAGAACTATCAAATCTCCCAGTACGATCTGCCCATTGCCGAGCACGGTTGGCTAGAGATCGAGCTAATCGACAAGAAAACCAAGCAAGCCACCCGCAAGCGCATTGGCATCACCCGCCTGCACATGGAAGAAGACGCGGGCAAGCTGGTGCACGCGGGCAGCGACAGACTGGCCGGGTCCACCTACTCCCTGGTGGACTACAACCGAGCCGGGGTACCGCTGATTGAGATCGTCTCAGAACCCGATATTCGCACCGGGCAGGAGGCCGCCGAATACGCCCAGGAGCTGCGCCGCATTGTTCGCTATTTGGGCATCAGCGACGGCAACATGCAGGAGGGATCCCTGCGCTGCGACGTGAACATTTCCGTTCGCCCGGTGGGCCAGGCGGAATTTGGCACCAAGGTGGAGATCAAAAATATGAACTCCTTCAGCGCCATCCAAAAAGCGATCGAGTACGAGATTGAGCGGCAGATCAAAGCCAATCAAGCGGGCGAAAGAATCGTTCAAGAAACCCGCCTGTGGGATGAAAGCAGCCAGCGCACCCAGAGTATGCGCTCCAAGGAAGGCTCCAGCGACTACCGCTACTTCCCAGAACCTGACCTGCCTCCCATTGTGGTGTCGGTGGAGCAGAGGGAAGGCTGGCTGGCCGAATTGCCCGAGCTGCCGGCCCAAAAGCGGGCCCGCTACGAAGAAGACTTTGGCCTCTCCCCCTACGATGCGCGGGTGCTCAGCGACGAGCGCGCGATTACCGAATACTTTGAGGCTACAGTAGCCGCCGGGGCCGATGCCAAACTCACCTCCAACTGGATTACCCAGGACATTGCCGCTTACTTAAACAACGAAAAGCTGTCGATTGACGCGCTGCCCTTGACTCCGGCCAGTCTGGCGGAGCTGGTGCAGCTGATTGAAGCGGGCACTATCAGCAACAAAATTGGCAAGGATTTGCTACCCGAACTGCTGACCCAGGGCGGTTCGCCCAAGGCTCTGGTCGAGACGCGGGGGCTGAGCCAAATTTCCGACCCCGCTCAGATTGAGGCGCTGATCGACGAGGTGCTAGCGGCCCATCCCGAGGAGCTTGAAGCCTATCGCGGCGGTAAGAAAAAGCTCCAGGGCTTTTTTGTCGGCCAGCTCATGAAGCGCAGTGGAGGTCGGGTTGACCCCAAGTTGAGCAACCAGCTCCTGAGCCAAAAGCTAAATACATGATAGCCATTAAATCCATTGAAAAAATTCAATAAGGGGTCTCACCCCCCATGCTTTTTTTGGGTTAATATGGTACTCAGATGCACCCTGATGGTAGGGAGAGCTATTTTAGGCTCTCCTTTTTTTTGCCCTTTTTTAGCTCTGTGCCAAAGCTATTCTGCCTACCCCGATGGGCAGGGGCAGAATGGCGTTCACTAGCCGAAAAATTGCCTCGGGGTCAGCCCCTACGCCCAGGGAAATCCTGCTCAGCTGGGTTGAGGCGATCGCACCGGCAGACTCTGGGCTCATCGCACTAAACGCGATCGCCAAAGCCGAGATAGAGTCTGGCGGCTGCCCCCTTGGCCTAGCCCAAAACTCGTCAAAACCTGGCTATATCAGCAACCTTGGCCTGCAGCTGGGTTTCTAGGGGCTCACTGGCATCAATTTGTAGGGTACCGATGCCCCTATCTTGGGCATCGGACCCCGAGCCATTTCCCCACACTACCTGGCGGCTGCCCGCTGGCAGGGCCATCGACGGAGCACCTGCCGCCGTCAGCCAGATTGTGGCCCTCGGCGGCAGTGCCGTGGCGCTCTGAGCCGTTGGAGCGGGATTGATCCCCGCTAAAGAATACATCACCCGGCTGCTCTCTCTCAGCAGATTGTTTCCTGCGGCCAAGTTGGGCAGCCAAAGGGCAGCGGTAAAGCCCTGCTTGACGGCATAGGTATAGAGCGAAGCCGCCGCCACTACAGCCTGCTCAAAGCTGGGCACATCCCAACGGGCGCTGGTGTTGAGGGCAATAATCACTTCGCGGCTGGCGGTCATGTTTTCTAGCTCGCGCACCCGGAGTTCACCGTAGCGGGCGCTGGTACGCCAGTGAATCAGCCGGGTGGGGTCGCCCCAGCGGTAGGGCCGCAGCGATCGCGTCACCCCCTGGGTATCGGCCTGGGTCAAGGGGCTATAGCGCCAGTGCTGCCCGTTGCGAGGGCCAACAGTATCCAGCAGCGGGCAGCGCTTTAGGGGCAATACCTGGGGATACACCACGGCAGTGGCCGGTGCTTCCGTAGAGCGGCGGCACCAAAACAGCCCCAGAGGAGCGGCCGTTCGCAGATCGACCTGGGGCCAGTGGTAGATGCCTCGGCGCTCGGTGGGCACTGAGTATTGCCAGGTGTAAGTTTGGCCAGGGGGCAAAGTGCTAATGGCCGTTGCCTGAACGGCCCCCAAACTGGCGGGCAGGGAATCGATAATCTGAAACAGCCCCCTGGGCTGTCGCTGAGGATTGTGAACACGAAGCTCAATTGCTAGGGGGGTGCTGGCTGTAACGGGCTGAATGGGCGATCGCGTCACCACCAGCCCCTGTAGATTGCGGGGCGGCAGCAGGGCCGCCACCATCAGCAGCGCCAGCATGACGCCGCTAATCACGTAGAGCCAGCCTGCCAGGGTATTGGTCGCCGCCGCAAAAAAGAACAGCGCAAGCCCCAGCAGCACCCAACCCACATAGGCAGGGTTGACCCAGCGGTGCTCTAGCCAGTTAGTGAAGCGGGCCGCAAATCTCATGGGATTGCCTTACTCTACCTGTATTGGAGGCGCGATCGCACCGGCCCAGGTGCCGCCCGTCCAGCATAAATGCGAACACTGACGGGCAAACCGCCGGGATCGAATCTATCCGCAGCGGTCCTAGGCTGGGGCAGCAGCTATAGCAGAGCATACCCAAACAAAACTGGATTCCTCTGTTCGCAGTGACAGGGGAATCCAGCTCAAACAATGGGCAATTTCTGCGGTTGGCCCTGTCTATCGCTTGACCAGCTTTTTAGAAAGCTTGCGCAGGCGAATGGACTCCGGGGTAACCTCCACCAGTTCATCCGGGCCAATATATTCTAGAGCGCGCTCTAAGCTCATATCCACAGGGGTTTGTAGCTGTACCAATTCATCCCCGCCAGCGGCGCGGTGGTTGGTGAGTTGTTTCGTCTTGCAGATATTGAGGTCCAAATCCTGGTTGCGGTTGTGCTCTCCCACAATCATGCCCTTATAGACCTTGGTGCCAGGGGCAATGAAGAAGACTCCCCGGTCTTCGGCATTTTTGAGGGCATAGAAGGTGGCTACCCCTTCTTCAAAGGCAATCAGCACACCGTTGCGGCGGGCCTCAATTTCGCCACAGAGGGGGCGGTAGTCTGAGAAGCTGTGGTTCATGATGCCCTCGCCGCGGGTCAGCCGCATAAACTCACCCCGAAAACCAATCAGCCCCCGAGCGGGAATCACAAATTCCAGGGTGGCGCGACCGTCGCCCATGATCCGCATATCTTGCAGTTCGCCCCGGCGCTGGCCAATGCGCTCCATACAGCCACCCACGCCCTCTTCGGGGACATCGAGCGCTAGCAGCTCGTAGGGCTCACAGGGTTGACCGTTGACTTCGCGATAGATGACCTGAGGCTGGGTGACCTGAAACTCATAACCTTCCCGCCGCATAGTCTCAATCAAAATACCCAGGTGCAGCTCACCTCGGCCCGACACGGAGAAGCGATCGGGGGAATCGGTGGGTTCGACCCGCAAAGCTACGTTGGTCTCAAGCTCGCGCATGAGGCGATCGCGCAGCTGGCGCGACGTGACAAAGCTGCCCTCTTGGCCCGCAAAGGGCGAGTCGTTGACCACAAAGGTCATCTGCAAGGTTGGTTCGTCTACCTTGATCAGGGGCAGCGCCTGGGGGTTGGTGGGGCAAGTAATTGTTTCACCAATGTTGGCATCGGCAAAGCCCGCTACCGCTACGATGTGGCCTGCCGAGGCCTGCTCAATCTCAATGCGCTTCAAGCCATCAAAGCCCAGCAGTTTCGAGATCTTAGATTTAACCAGGCTGCCGTCTTCTCTAACCAAAGCCGCCTGCTGGCCAGCGTTGATCACTCCGTTGTGGATCTTACCGATCACAATGCGGCCTAAATACTCAGAATAGTCGAGGGTCGTCACCTGAATTTGCAGAGGCTTTTCAGGATCGCCGACCGGAGGTGGTACATGGTCGAGAATAGCCTCGAACATGGGTTTCATATCGATCCCTTCATCCTCGAGCTTGGCTTTGGCATAGCCCGCCAAACCCGATGCAAATAGGTAGGGAAACTCGCACTGGTCATCATCGGCCCCTAGCTCAATGAATAGATCGAGCACCTTATCTACCGATCCATGGGGATCGGCCTGGGGGCGATCGATCTTATTGACCACCACAATGGGACGTAGCCCCTTTTCCAGAGCTTTTTTGAGCACAAATCGGGTCTGGGGCATGGGGCCTTCGTTGGCATCCACAATCAGGATGCAGCCATCGACCATGCCCAGTACCCGCTCTACCTCGCCGCCAAAGTCGGCGTGACCAGGGGTATCGATGATATTGATTAACGTCTCTCCGTAGCGGACGGCGGTGTTCTTCGACAAAATGGTAATGCCACGCTCCCGCTCCAGGTCGTTAGAGTCCATGACGCAGTCGGGTACGTCTTCCCCTTCGCGAAAAATGCCGGACTGCCTTAGCAGGGCATCAACCAGAGTGGTTTTGCCGTGGTCAACGTGAGCAATGATTGCAACGTTGCGAATGGGAAGCGTCATAACTGTGTAAAACCTGGGCGACAATAATTGGGCAACGAAACTACCCCAGAGCGCCAAACGGTAGGAAGCTCAAGACAAGTTCCGAGTAGACAAAAAGCAAAAAGACTTAACAATTGTAGCTCACTAAACAGACCCCTGACAAAAGCTGCGAATCTTATATTTCAACCTCGCCCAGGAAACCTTGCCCAGGCCCAGACAGCAAAAAAGGGATGCCTACCAGCACCCCTTTTCTATCGGTGAACCATAGGTCATATAGACCTTCGGCGGGTCGCCTACATGGTCATCCCAGCGGCCTGGACTTTCTCCACCTGCTTCTTCTTCAGCACCAGCATAATCTGGGTTAGCATGACAGCCGCCAGGAAGGCGACGAGGCCCTTAATCCGGTTGGGGCTTTGCAGGACGATTTCGGTATCCATTTGGCCAAAGCCGCCCACGTTGGGGTTGCTGGTTAGGGGTTTACCGGCTTCTACCACATCGCCTGCGGCCACCAGAAGTTCGGGGCCGGCTGGAATAGTTTCGGTGACGCTAGCGCCAGCTTCGGGCTGGATAGTGACGAGATAGCCCCCGGCAGCCTGGGGCTCAACATCGGTTACGGTGCCGTTCACGGTGGCATTGTAGACGGTGTTGTTGCTGGCCTGTCCAGTGGGGTATACCTGGCCTCGGCCTCGGTTGCCGCCCACATGGATTTGGTATTTTCCAAAGGAAACCGACTTATCTTGGCTGGGGTCGGGAGAGAGCACCGGGAAGACGATTTCCTGGTACTGCTCGCCGGGTAGAGGGCCAACCAGCACGATGTTTTCCTGGGTGTCGCTGTAGGGCAGGAAGTAGGTGCTACCCACTTCTTCCTTGAGCTCCTCAGACATGCGATCGAGAGGCGCAATCTTGAAGCCTTCCGGTAAAATCACCACCGCACCTACATTCAGGCCACCTCGGCTGCCGTCGCCCAGCACCTGCTGGGTGTCGAGGTCGTAGGGCACTTCGACCTTGAGCTTAAATACAGAGTCGGGTAAAACCGCCTGGGGCACCTCGACCTTGGTCGCTTTTTCCGCCAGGTGACAGTTGGCGCAAACAATCCGACCGGTGGCTTCCCGAGGAGTTGCGTAGTTTTCCTGGGCCCAGAAGGGATATGCGGCAGCGGTTTGGGGAACCGCTAGCCAACCTGTCAAAACCGTCAGCAGAGCGGCGCAGGTGAGGGCAATGGGGTGCCAACCCTGGATCAGTGAAGTGAATCTGTTCATGCGTTCAGAGGTTATGTCAACTGGAGTTATGTCAACGGGTTGTTTTGTCGCAGTTTGCCAAAATCCAGGCTAGGCCTACGTCCACCAGGGAGATTCGCCGGTTCGGAAGTCGGTCTCAGTCCAATCGGTCAGAGAAACTTTGTCGTCTTCAGTGACGTTGGCGTGGGCCAGAGCCAAAGAAAGCGGCGCGGGGCCACGCACCACCTTGCCAGTGGCATCGTATTGGGAGCCGTGGCAGGGGCACTTAAATTTGTTTTCGCTGGCGTTCCAGGGTACGACGCAGCCCAAGTGGGTGCAGATAGAGCTGATGCCGTAGCTCTCTAGGGAGCCGCTTTCTTGAATCACTAGGTAGGTGGGGTCACCCTTGAGCCCCTGCACCAGCACGCGATCGCCGGGGTTGTGGGTCTCCACAAACTGGCTGGCAATAACATCGTTGCCCAACTCGTTCTTGGCGGTTACCCCGCCTCCGGCACTGCCGCTGGAGGGAGGAATAAAGTATTTAACAACGGGATAGAGCATGCCCCCGACGGCCCCACTGGCGGCCCCTAGGAGTAGCAGATTCATAAATTGGCGGCGTCCCAAATCAGGGACATCGGAGGTTCCAGAAACTTGAGTCATAATCCAGACTGGTATACCTGTTTCAAATGAATAGCAGCTATCAACGGCGGTAGCTGAGCCTACCTACAATAGCGGGCTAATCGCCCCCATCGCAGCCAGGCAAACCCTTAGCGGGGCAACCATTGGAGCAGTCCCGATGTTGCTGACCACGCCTTTAGCTTCACCAATCGTATTATTGCACCTTGCTGTTCTCAGAAAATTTCTACTGGAGGTAAATAGGCCGGAAGGATCGCAGTTTTTTGGCTGGAAGCGGCAGAAAACACGGCAATCAAGGTCGTTGGCAAGGCCTGAACGGCAGTGAAGCCGGACGAACGACAACTTATCCTTTGATAAACTCAGTTATCAGAGTATTTGGCTGATTTTGGCAGTTGAAGGAGCGACCTGCCTGGGCTGAACCCCCAGGACGTATCGTAAAGAAATGTATCGAGACTGACGATGGTAGGACGAAGGCAATGACAGGGGAAGACTTGCAGGCACTTCTAATCGAGAAATGGGGCTATTCCTTTGATATTCAGTTTCGACGCACCCAGGGCAAGATTTTTCTTCAGGTCATGTGGCGCTACCTGGAGCAGGTGTCGTTCCCCCTTAGCGAAGATGAGTATTTGGCGCACCTCAATCAGGTGATGCTGTATCTGCACGAGTGGGGGCAGGTGGACTATGTGCAGCAGTGGATTGCCCAAACCCGCGATCGTCCCCGGCTGGGCAAAGCCGTTAGCATTCCCCTGTCGCTGGGGGAGCGATCGCTGGAGTGGCTGACTGACGAGTTTTAACCTGCCTCAGCGCTCGTACAGCTCGATGGGGAGCCGGTCAGGATCTTGGAAAAAGACGAAGCGCTTGCCGGTCAGGTCATCCAGGCGAATAGCTTCGGTGGCTACCCCGTGGCTCTGAAGATGTTGAATAGCTGCCTCTAGGTCATCTACTACTAGCGCCAGATGCCTCAGCCCCTGGGCCTCTGGGCGAGAGGGGCGGGGCGGTGGAGCCGGAAAGGAAAATAGCTCAATCTGCGTGCCGTCCCGCAAGCGTAAATCGAGCTTGTAGGACTGTCGCTCAGCCCGATAGGTCTCGCGCACCACGTCTAGGCCCAAGACCTCGGTGTAAAACTGCTTTGATCGACCGTAGTCGCTACAGATAATTGCAATGTGGTGAATGCCTTGAAAGGGTGACATAGCGACTAAGCGACTAAGCGATTGGTGGAATTGCTACGTTATATATTGTGGGTCGGTAGCTGCTTTGCCGGAGCGGGAACGCTGGCTTTGTACGTGCTAGGGCCTAGCAGCGATCGCCGCATTTTAAGGATAAATGCTCAAAAGCTTTTCAGGTTGGAATGCTAGGATTTCCTAGGTGAACATGCTCAGAGGGCCTGATGTGATCCGTTCCGCCACTTTGCCGATGCAAACTCCGTCGCTGCCGCACTTCGGAGAGAATAACCGCCTCAAACTTTTTTCTGGTTCAGCCAACGTTGATCTGGCGCGCGAAGTGGCCCGCTACCTGGGGCTAGACCTCGGACCAATGGTGCGCAAACGCTTTGCCGATGGCGAGCTTTACATCCAGATTCAAGAGTCGATTCGCGGCTGCGACGTCTATCTCATTCAGCCCACCTGCCAGCCGGTGAACGATCACCTGATGGAACTGCTGATCATGATCGACGCCTGTCGGCGCGCCTCGGCCCGGCAGATTACCGCTGTAATTCCCTACTACGGCTATGCTCGGGCCGACCGCAAGACCGCTGGGCGCGAGTCGATTACCGCCAAGCTGGTGGCCAACCTGATGACTAAGGCCGGGGCCAGTCGCGTCTTGGCCATTGATCTGCACTCGGCTCAAATTCAGGGCTACTTTGATATTCCCTGCGATCACGTCTACGGTACTCCGGTGCTCATCGACTATATCGCCAGCAAACAGCTGGAAGATCTGGTGGTAGTCTCCCCCGACGTGGGCGGCGTGGCCCGCGCCCGCGCCTTTGCCAAAAAGCTAAACGATGCGCCCCTGGCCATTATCGATAAACGCCGCCAGGCCCATAACGTGGCCGAGGTGATGAATGTGGTAGGGGATGTGTACGGTAAAACCGCCGTGCTCGTCGATGACATGATTGATACCGCTGGTACCATCTGCGAGGGGGCGCGGTTGCTAAAGCAGGAAGGGGCCCGCCAGGTCTATGCCTGCGCTACCCACCCGGTGTTCTCGCCCCCAGCGATAGAGCGTCTGTCGGCGGGGCTGTTTGAGGAGGTAATCGTCACCAACACGATTCCGATGACGGCGGCCCGTCAATTTGAGCAGCTGACGGTGCTGTCCATGGCTAACCTGTTGGGAGAAGCGATCTGGCGCATCCATGAGGAGAGCTCGGTTAGCAGCATGTTTCGCTAGCCGTCGGTTTGCCCCGCCCGATTGATGCTTTTCCGGTTTTGGCCAAGGGGAGAGGTTGCAACAGGCAACCTCTCCCCTTGTTTTATCAGCTAGCCCCATCCTTGAGTTTGGCTGGGGCAAATTGGACTATAGCTTTGGCCAGTCTGGTTAAAACATGTCTTCTGTGAACGTTCAAACGTTTGAACGTTCATAGGGTTTCTGGATGTCCTAACCAATATGACTATGGCTACATGTCGCTCACGCGTCTTCGTCAACAAATTCAGGTTGACCGCTGCCGGGAATAGGCCAGTCGGCGTTTTCGCCGCCGATGTAGCAGGTTTCAATCGCCACGTACTCGCGGCTAAACTGCTCTAGGGCGTTAATCAGCACATCAACGGCCAGGGCATCGCTGGTGCCCAGATCAAGCCAGCAGCGGGCCCACAGCCCCTGGTACTGCACCTCGCCCATGTTGTGCATAACCGACAGCATGCTGTTGCCCAACTGCTCCTGGTCATAGGGCATGTAGCTGATATCTAGGCCGGTATCCTGGACCTGGAGGTTCTCGGCATTGAAGCCTCCCAGCTTGCCCAAGAAAAACCACGATGAAAACACTTCGTCGATGTACTGCTGCTCCATGGTTGAGGGCACGGTCTCAAACTTCAGCCAAACCCATAGGTTAAAGAAGTCGCACTCGCGAAATTCAACCTGCATAACAAAGCCCTACGCTGCATTACTCAGCATAGGGCTTAACAGGGCTTACCCAGCGCAAACTAGCGATCGGTGACGCGCGATCGCGCGAAACAGACCTCTCCTTCGCCGCCTTCGGCTTGGCAGGCCTCAAAGGCGATCTGCTGCACCGTAGCCACCGGTAGCTGATCGGCGTAGGACAGGGCCGACTGGTAAAGGGGCACGCTGGCCTCGTACTGCTTTTGGAGGAAGAGAATCTGGGCCTTCAGGTACAGAAGATCGGGGTTTTCAGGGGCCGCCGCTAAGGCCTTATCGACCTCGGTGAGGGCCTCGCTGTAGCGGCCTAGGTCGCGCAGACCAATGGCAATACCGCGATAGGTGAGGTAGTCAGGGTGCCCGTTTTGCAGGCGGGCGATCGCCTGGTCAGGATTGGCAAAGGGTAGATTTACAGCCAGCAGCAAATCCATAAAACCCTTGAGTAAGCTCAGCTCTGGATCATCGCGGTCAATCTTTTCTGCCTCATCTAGCTCGCTAAAGACCCGCTGAAGCAGACGCAGGGCGCTGGGGGTGCCGCGGGCAATACCCTGGGTTTGCAGTACATGAGCCCCTTCCATAAATAAGCCTACGGCGGTGTAGAGATGGCCACGCAAGGGGTCGGTAGCCTTAAGCGCATCGGCGGTTTCCTGGGTCATCTGAGCCTGCTTGGCCAGGGCATCGAGATCGTTGTTGAGGTAGCCTAGGGCCGCTGCGATGGCGTAGTTCATCGGTTCCTCAGGCTCTTGGGCAATGGCTTGTCCCACCAGAGTCTCGGCCTCTGTATAGTTGCCGTCACGAAACAGGGCGTTGAACACGGCCTCAGTTTTGTCACCAATATCGTGGGGATTGGTGGTGCGAAACGGATCGGCCGCTTGGGCGGCCATGGGCGCTAAGGACAAAAAAGCCGTGGTGAGAGCACTTGCTGACAGTGCTTTGAAGCGCGAACCGATGCGAGGTGAGGCAATGCAGGCGGGAAAAACCATGGTGAATTATCCGTTACGACCTAAACATTTGGCGCGAAAAAAACGTTTGGCGCGAAAGACTGGATTCTGAAGGGAGGGCTATGTGCCTAAGCGGTAGGTGCGGAACCTGATGGCCTAATTGTGGCGAATTCCCCTTTGGTTTGCGGTAGTAATGTTACAGAAGCTACACTGGCCTAGCTCTAGGCGAACTGACCCTAAAGCGCCATCAATGGCCACGTCCTAGGGCACACTGTAGAGGAGATCAAATCAACGGTTCTCGTTTATTCTCATTTAGCTTAGCGCTCCTGTTTGCTGTTTTACTGTCGGCCAGAATGCTCCATCTTCGCCAGCTTACCTACCATCCGCCGGCTAGCCCAAGGGCCATTTTGAGCAACATTTCCCTAGAGCTTGCCCCCCAACAGCTGGGGCTAATCTACGGGCCTAGCGGTTCGGGCAAGAGCACCCTGCTAGAAATCATGGCGGGGTTTGCTCAGCCCACGGAGGGGGCTATCCAGTGGCGGCAGCAGGACCTAGACGCTGAGGCGTTGAGGCAGCTGGCGGGGCTGGTGTTTCAGTTTCCAGAGCGCCACTTCTGTGGACATACGCTGCTCGAAGAACTCCGCCTGGGGCACCCAGAACTGGCCCGCGACCAGATTGATCAGGCGTTAAAGGCGGTGGGGCTGGAACAGCTTTCCCTGAAGGCTTCTCCCCAGGATTTGAGCGGTGGACAGCAGCGCCGACTGGCCTTAGCGGTGCAGCTGATTCGCAAACCCTACCTGCTGTTGCTCGATGAGCCCACGGCGGGCCTAGATTGGTCAATGCGGCGACAGATCTTGGGGTTGCTCAAGCAGCTCAAGCAAAACTGGACGCTGCTAGTGGTCTCCCACGATGCCGACGAACTGGCTGATTTGGCCGATCGCTGCTGGCAGCTCGACCACGGCAGACTTGCCCCGGTAGCCCAAACGTCTCTTTCGTCAGCGGCAGGTTAAAGCAGCACCATGGAGACCATCGACCTATTGCCGACGCACGGCGATCGCTGGCAGAGCACCCTACACTGGCAGCCTAGCAGCCTTCACCAGCAGCGTTTTCAGCAGCTCTACGGGGCAATTCTGGCCGCTAACCAGCAGGTCAATCTGACCCGCATTACAACGCCCGAAGATTTCTGGGAAAAACACCTGTGGGATTCGCTCCAGGGCGTTGCTCCCTTACTGAGCGATCCCGAGGCCAGGGAGCCAGGGCTGAAGGTGGTCGATGTTGGTACCGGCGGCGGATTTCCTGGCCTGCCAGTGGCCCTGGTGTTTCCCCACTGGACAATTGCCCTGATGGATGCCACCCGCAAGAAAATTGCGGCGCTCGAAATCATCTGCGACAGCTTGGGGATCGCTAACGTCAGCTTTCTGCCCCAGCGAGCTGAGCAGGTAGCCCATCAGCCCGTTCACCGGGAGGCCTACGATTTGGCCCTGCTGCGGGCCGTTGGCTCCGTGAATGCCTGTGCTGAGTACGCTCTACCGCTGCTGAAACTGGGCGGACAAGCTGTGCTCTACCGGGGCCAATGGTCGACAGAGGAGGAGGCTGGCCTGGCGGCTATTCTGCCGCGCTTGGGCGGTAAGCTGCAGTCGGTGCGATCGCAGACCACGCCCCTGACCCAGGGCGTTCGCCACAATGTGATTCTCACTAAGGTCGAGCGCACCCCCGACAAGTTTCCTCGCCTGCCGGGGATACCGTCGAAGACGCCGCTGATTTAGGGAAGATGAGGGGGATGAGGAAGGTGGGGAAGATAAGGAGGGTCTGCATTTGCTCTCCCTCACCTTCCCTATCTCCCTCATCTTCCCCATCGCCTTATCTACCGTCGCCGCTCCTGGAGCTTGCGGTAAACGTCCTTAATATCGACCCCGTGGTGGGCCAGGGCCACCAGGGTGTGGTACATCAGGTCGGCGGCTTCCCCGGCGATCGCGTCGCCGTCGTCGTCCTTGCAGGCCATCACCACTTCGGCGGATTCTTCGCCAATTTTTTTGAGAATTTTGTTGTCGCCCCCGGCCAAAAGCTTGCAGGTGTAGGAGTCGGGGTTGGGGTGATCGCGGCGATCGCAGATTACCCCAAACACCTGCGACAGGGTATCGGCGGGGGGCGCAATTTTGTGGTCCTCTACCTGGTGAAAGCAGCTGCGCTCGCCCGTGTGGCAGGCGACATCCCCGATCTGCTCCACCGTGACCAGCAGGGCGTCGCTGTCGCAGTCGTAGCGGATGGCCCGCACCTTTTGCACATGCCCCGAGGTGGCCCCCTTGTGCCAAAATTCCTGGCGCGATCGGCTCCAGAACCAGGTTTCGCCGCTGTCTAGGGTTTTTTGCAGCGATTCGGCGTTCATCCAGGCCATCATCAGCACGGTGCCATCGAGGTGATCCTGCACGATCGCAGGCACTAGACCCTGATCGTTGTAGCGAATGCGATCGACGGGCACAGCGGCGGCAAACAATGAAGACGGGGGGGTAACCATGGAAACAGGCCGTAAAAGATTCTTACCCACTCTAGTATTTCTTTGCCATTGCTCCGCTCGAATGCTCGACCGACAATACGTCACGGCGACTTGACGGGCAGACCGCTCTCATAAATGGGCAACCTGCCGCAAAATCAGGCCTTCTAATCTGACTCCTACTTTTCTCCCAACAAAAGTTAACATGGTAGTTAACAAACCTTCAGCTAAGTCCAGTCTGGCCATCTGCCCTGTGCAAGGGTGCTTTGCCTGCGGACTTGGTTTATTCGACCCTACTATCTACAGACGCAGGAGAGCTTCATGACTGGATTTATTCGCGGGCTGTTTGGCGGCAAACCTAAGAATCCCGGGGAATCAGCCCGCTCCGTGCGGCAGCCCAAGCCTCAGCAGCCCACCATCAAGCAGGTTGGAGGAGCGTACTTCCTGAACGAGGACGATGCCAAGAGCTATGGGAACATAGAGTACATGCGATCCTCCAAGACTGTGCGGCGCACCTACGCCAAAAAGCGGGGCGAAACCGGAGAAAAAGAAAGCATTCGGCAGATTTCGGCTTTAGAAGCCAAACGGCTTCAGGATCAGGGCCTTTCTGTGGAGAAGCTGGCCCCTTCTGAGGTTTCCTCCCAACCCGCCGTCAAAAAGGATGCCAGCGCCGAGCGTCGCAAGGTTGATACCAACCTCGACATGTTCCGCAAAATGGCCAAGGACATTAAGAAGTAGTCAACGTGATTTTTGGGCCATCAGCAACTAGTTGATGACAGCCCTTAAGCCCCGCCAATGAATCAATCGGGACGCAGCAGTGCTGCGTCCTTTTTTGTGCTCCTGTTTCGTTGAGGCTTGGGAACTAATTTTTCTCTGAGGGATGAATTAGCTAGATAGCGCAGAAGTAAACAACCTGGCCCCATTTTTCGTTACCTTTGGTAAAGATTCGTTTACTTCCCGTCCGTTGAAGTCTGCCTTTGGAGCCGCCCATGCTGCGTTTAGAGCACATCAGCAAGATTTATCCCACTGGGGAGGTTCTCAAGGACGTGAACTGGGAGGTGAAGCCGGGCGATCGCATTGGCCTGGTGGGCGTCAACGGCGCGGGCAAATCGACCCAGCTCAAAATCATCACGGGCAAAATCGAACCCACCACGGGCACCATCATTCGCCCCGCCGACCTCAAGATCGCCTACCTGTCCCAGGAGTTTGAGGTCGACCCCAGCCATACCGTGCGCGACGAGTTCTGGACAGTATTTAAAGAGGCCAACGATGTGCAGTCCAAGCTGCACCACATTCCAACTCTGATGGAGACCGCCGACCCCGACGAGCTAGATCGTCTAATCCACGAGTTAGACAAGCTCCAGCGGCGCTTTGATGCCCTGGGCGGCTACGGGCTGGAGTCGCAAATCGAGAAAATTTTGCCCGAGATGGGGTTTGAGGCGGCCGACGGCGATCGCTACGTCAGCGAGTTTAGCGGCGGCTGGCAGATGCGCATGGGTCTGGGCAAAATATTGCTGCAAGCCCCCGACGTGCTGCTGCTCGACGAGCCTACCAACCACCTCGACCTCGACACCATTGAGTGGCTGGAGGGCTACCTCAAAAAGCTCACCACCCCCATGGTAATTGTCTCCCACGACCGGGAGTTTCTCGATCGCCTCTGCACCCAGATTGTCGAAACCGAGCGGGGCGTTTCGACCACCTACCTGGGCAACTACACCGCGTATTTGACCCAAAAAGAAGAAAGCCTAGCCGCCCAGCTCAGCACCTTTGAGCGCCAGCAGAAGGAAATTGCCAAGCAGCAGGCCTTTGTCGATCGCTTTCGGGCTAGCGCCACCCGCAGCACCCAGGCCAAAAGCCGCGAAAAGCAGCTCGAAAAAGTCGAGCGCATTGAGGCCCCCACCGGCAGCGTGCGCACTCTGCACTTTCGCTTTCCCCCCGCCCCCCGCAGCGGGCGCGAGGTGGTCACCATTGAAGATCTCACCCACAGCTACGACGACAAGATCTTGTTTCTGGGGGCCAACCTGCTAATTGAGCGGGGCGATCGCATTGCCTTTTTGGGCCACAACGGCGCGGGCAAGTCGACCCTGCTGCGCATGATTGCCGGACTAGAACCCCCCACCGACGGCAAGGTTGAGGTGGGCAACCACAACGTGATCCCCAGCTACTTCGAGCAGAACCAGGCCGAGGCGCTCGATCTCGAGAAAACCGTGATTGCCACCATCCACGACGAAGTGCCCGACTGGACTAACGAAGAAGTCCGCACCCTGCTAGGGCGGTTTTTGTTCACTGGCGACATGGCCTTTAAGCAGGTCAAGGCCCTCAGCGGTGGCGAAAAAGCCCGCCTGGCCCTGGCCAAAATGTTGCTGCGCCCCGCCAACCTAATGATGCTCGACGAGCCCACCAACCACCTGGATATTCCCGCCAAAGAAATGCTGGAAGAAGCCCTTCAGCACTACGACGGTACCGTGCTGCTGGTCTCCCACGATCGCTACTTTATCTCCCGCGTGGCCACCAAAATTGTCGAGATTCGCGACGGCGAACTGCGCCTGTACCGGGGCGACTACCACTACTATCTCGACAAAGTAGCCGAAGAGGCCGAAGCCGCCCAGCGGGCAGCCTTGGAGGCCGAGAAAAAAGCCAAGGCCGAGGCCAAACGCAAACAGCAGCAGACCAAGCGCAAGGCCGGTGCTACAAAATGACGCAGTTGTAGAGTAATATGCCTTTTATAAAAAATCTTGCTTAAGTGGATCTCGTGGCTCTACCGCCGGGTTGAAAAGCGGGTTTAGATCGCAGTAGTTGGATCTTCAGGTGAGGTTCTGCCTCATTTGATCAGGTTTTAAATATTCCTGTAGCGCAGCTTTTTGACTTGCGTAGTTGTCACAATCGCCATCCTGGCGCTGCCCTGGCTCAGAATCGGGGCTAATTTTCCGGATGGTATGATCGCCGAGACGTTAGTCCAAATCCCAAGGATTTTCACCCATGAGTCAAGCGTCAATCCCGCCGATGGTGCTCATTATTCTCGACGGCTGGGGATATCGGGAGAATGCCGACGGCAATGCCGTAGCTGCCGCAAAGACTCCGGTTATGGATAGTCTGTGGGCCGCCTATCCCCACACCCTAATTCGCACATCGGGCAAAGATGTGGGGCTACCCGATGGTCAGATGGGAAATTCTGAAGTGGGTCACCTCAACATCGGGGCCGGGCGCATTGTGCCCCAGGAATTGGTCCGCATTTCGGATGCGGTGGAAGACGGTACCCTGCAAGAAAATGAGGCTCTGCTAGAGGTCTGCCAGGCAGTCCGCTACCGCAACAGCAAGCTGCACCTGGTGGGGCTGTGCTCCGAGGGCGGGGTGCACTCCCACCTGTCTCACCTCTTCGGCCTCCTAGAGATGGCCAAAGCCCAGGACATCGATCAGGTCTGCATTCACGTCATCACCGACGGACGCGACACCAAGCCTACCGAGGGCAAGGTGGCGGTGCAAAAGATTCAGGATTTCGTCGATAAGCTCGGCTTGGGCCGACTGGTTACCCTCAGCGGTCGCTACTATGCCATGGATCGCGACAACCGCTGGGATCGGGTGGAAAAGGCCTACCGGGTGATGACCGATCCTGGCCAGGGCAGCGGCCAAACGGCGATGGAAGCCCTCCTGGCCTCCTACGACCAGGAGATCAACGATGAATTTGTAGAGCCGGTGCGGCTGGCCCCAGGGGCGATCGCGCCCGAAGACGGCGTTATCTTCTTTAACTTTCGCCCCGACCGGGCGCGGCAGCTCACCCAGGCCCTGGTCGATCCCAACTTTAAGGGCTTTGAGCGGGAGCTTGTGGCGCCTTTGAGCTTTGTCACCATGACCCAGTACGACCCGGAAATGCCGGTAAAGGTGGCGTTTCAGCCCCAAAACCTGAGCAACATTTTGGGGGAAGTGGTGGCTAACCACGGGCTCAGGCAGTTTCGCACCGCCGAGACCGAAAAGTACGCCCACGTCACCTACTTTTTTAACGGCGGTCTGGAAGAACCCTTGGAAGGCGAAGACCGGGAGCTGGTGTCTAGCCCCATGGTAGCCACCTACGACAGAGCCCCAGCGATGTCGGCAGAGGCCGTCACCCAAACCGCGATCGCCGCCATTGAAAAAGGCATCTACTCCCTGGTGGTGATCAACTACGCCAACCCCGACATGGTGGGCCACACCGGACAGATGGAGGCCACCGTGACCGCTCTCCAGGCCGTTGACCACCAGCTGGGTCAGCTGATCAACAGCATTGGCAAGGCGGGGGGGACGGCCATCATCATTGCCGACCACGGCAACGCCGAGCTGATGTGGGACGAAAACCACAAGCCCTGGACGGCCCACACCACCAACCCCGTACCCTTTATCCTGGTCGAAGGGGAAAAGCTCAAGGTGCCCGCCTACGGCGGCGACGTCAATCTGCGGCAAGATGGCAGGCTATCTGACATTGCCCCGACTATTTTGCAAATTTTAGGGCTGCCCCAGCCCCAGGAGATGACGGGGCGATCGATGTTCCTTCCCGCCGACGTAGAGATTCGCAACAACCGCACCCCGGTAAAGCTGTCCATCTAGGCGATCCCTGGGTAGCAAGCCTAGCCGCAGGCCCGGCAGCGCTAATGCCCCAACCCGTAGGGTATAGTGAAGATTGGGCTATTCATACTGGCTGAGGTTGGCCCGCCGCCCTCCCCATTATCTTGAGCAGGTTAGTCTAAGAACGCGATGCTAGTTATCACAATTTTGAAGGTTATCTGGATGGTTTCCGCCGTTGGTCTGACGGCTCTGGTGCTGCTGCACAGCCCCAAGGGCGACGGCTTGGGCGGGTTAGGCGGCCAGGCTCAGCTGTTTACCAGCACCAAAAGCGCCGAAACAACCCTCAATCGCGTTACCTGGACGCTGACCGTGCTGTTTATGGGCCTTACCGTGGTGCTCAGCGCACCCTGGCTATATGGGGCGGCAACCCCTCCCGTCGGCTAACGCCTCCTCACGCACCCTGGGTATAGTTCTCAACAGCTATATCTACCGGGCTGCGCGGGACTGCGCAGAATTTGTGAATTTATTGATGAAATAACACCCCTGGTTTACAGCGCCAGGGGTGTTTTAGTAGAAGCCCATTGTGGGCTGTTTAGCTCTACCAGTCTCCCGACATGACAGCGAGGGCCTGCCCGGTTGTAGTCACAATGCTGAGGGGCAAGCCCTGATTGTGCTCTCGCCGAGGAAATTGGACTAGCTGGAGGCCTGTATCCGTTGGTTCTACCGTGGCCAGGTAATGCTCATCTTGCCAGACGAGGTTGACCAGGCGATGGTGCAGCAGCCACAGCTCCGCCAGTTCTCCCCGGTTGATTTGTTCGGGCTGGTCAGCACTGTAGCAGCCCCAGGTATCATCCATGGCCGTCCATACCCCAGACAGATAGAGGGGGTCAGTGCGGGCGCTGAGACCGTAGGTGGTGAATGAAAAGAACTCGTTGCTCCACCACGCTTTGGCCAGTTCCGCCAGGGGATCGCTCTGGAGCGCTTCGCCATAGCCAGGCATAGACTCTAGCTGCTTGATTTGGGCCAGGTCGGAGGGGCGCTGCCAGTCGGGCAGATTGGCGCAAATATTCGCCGCGATCGCCTCACCCGCCTGGGGCTGGTCAGTCGAGGTAGCTTCAGGCTCGACCTGGGCCAGGTAGCCAGCCAGGGCAGATACCGCAGCACCAGACCGTAAAAGACCCGCCTGCATGGGGCCAGGGCCCGAGGATCTGGCCAGGGTGGGCTGATTGGATACGGCAAACAACCCCGCTGAACCAGCACCGAGGGTAAGTAGCAGGGCCGTGGCAAACAGTTGACTCATGGACGAAGACAAGGGACGTAAAAATGGATACAGTAGGCAAGGACGCGATCGCCGCACAAACTGCGAAAAACCGACTCAGAAGGGCCAAAAACGCTCAGCAATTGGCTCTGCTCCCTAGCGATAGCCAGAACAATTATTAGGAATATAAGGGCTGTGGGGGGAAGCCCAAGATACCTAAGCCTGGCAATAAGCTGTGGATAAAGCCCAGATTTCAGCCTTAGACGCTAGCGCCCTCAGCCCTGACCTAGCAAGACCTTAACCTATTACTAAGATAGCGGCTGAGCGACTTTCTGGACGGAACTATAGCCACTTCTTTGGGATCATACGCAAAGCAGGAACAATTGTTAAGCCGAGGGCGAATGGGGTGGGTAAGCAAGGTGCTCCGGTTCGATGAAAGGCTCGCCAAACGGCCTTCCGTAGATTTGCGGAGGAATCGGTTATCTAGAGGCCGGTGGCACAATCGGCTGCCACCTAACTGCGGTCAGGAGGATTCGATCGCGGGATCCGCTGAGCCCAACCTTCCCTCAGGTTCGGCAGCCCTGGGTAAGGTTGGCAAATCGGTTGGATAAACTGGCTTGACTGGCACCAGCTCCAGCTGACGCGGCTGGTCACCTCGATGCTGTACCCCCTGGCGACGGCGGCTAGAGATGGCTTCTTCGGTGGTTGCTTCGGCTACCACTTCGTAGAGTACCGCCTGCTTGTCACCGCTGCCCTTGCGCAGGATGCGTCCGAGCCGCTGCACGTACTCGCGCACTGAACCGCTGCCCGAGAGCAAAATGGCCACCCGCGCCTCGGGCACATCGACCCCTTCGTTGAGCACGTGGCTGACGACCAGCGTGGGGTACTCGCCGCTGCGAAAGGCCTGGAGAATGGCGTGGCGCTCTTTGACCGGCGTTTGGTGAGTGATGGCGGGAATTAAAAACGTCTCGGAAATTTGGTAAACAGTGGCGTTGTCGTTGGTAAAGATCAGGGTGCGGTCGGGGTAGTGCTGGGCCAGCAGATCGGCCAGTACCCGCAGCTTGCCCTCCGTGCCCAGGGCGATCGCCCGCGCTTCTCGGTGAGCCAGCATTGCTCGTCGCCCCCCGGCCGATTGGGCGCTGGCCCGCACAAACCGCTGCCACCCCTGGGCCGAACTGAGCCAGATGTTGGCCTCCTGCAAAAAGCGGTTGCGCTGATCGAGCAGCCGATCGTAGCGCTCCCGTTCGGCCTGGGAGAGCTTGACGCTAATCGGCACGATCCGAAACGGAGCCAGGGCATCCCCCGAGAGATCCGCCGCTGACTTTTGGTAGACCACAGGCCCCAGCAGCTGGGTGAGATCGCTGTGGCGACCGTCGGCGCGATCGGGGGTGGCGGTGAGGCCCAGCCGGTAGGGGGCGATGGAATATTCGGCAATCACCCGGTTAAAGTCGCTGGGCAGGTGGTGGCACTCGTCGCAGATCAGCAGGGCGTACTGGTTGCCCAGGCTCTCGGCATGGATAGCGGCGCTGTCGTAGGTGGCCACCAAAATGGGGCTGCGATCCTTAGAGCCACCGCCCAGCAGCCCCACCTCCACATCGGGAAACGCCGCCGTGAGATGGGCATACCACTGGTGCATGAGATCCAGGGTGGGCACGGTGATCAGCGTGGGCCGAGGCGTGGTCTGCATGGCCATTTGGGCCAGGTAGGTTTTGCCGCTGGCGGTGGGCAGCACCACCACTCCACGCCAGCCCTGGTCAATCCAAGCCTGGAGCGCTTCCTGCTGGTGGGGATAGGGGTTCAGAGAAACGCGGGGATCCAGCGCCAGGGGGTTAAAGGCGTGAACCCTATCCTCAAACGCAACCCGATCGGCCCGCAGAGTCTCAACCAGGTCACGGTACTGCTGGGCAGGAATGCGAAATTTCTCAATGCGATCGTCCCAGTGGGCAAAGTCGATCCAGGTTTTGCCGCGCGGCGGCGGATGGAGAATGAGAGTGCCGCGATCGTAGGTGAGGGTGGGTGTACGCCCCATGGTGTGTGGTAGTTGCTGGGGGTATTGTAGCGCCCCAGCCCGGCAGTCATTCTCAACCTGGTTCTGCCCCTCATCCCCCCATCTCCCCATCCCCTCATCCCCTCATCTCCTCTGTCACTGATGCAGGGCTGTATTGCAGGCAGTCGAGGCGATTGGCGGGCATAGTTAGATAGAGCACGTCGCCGTCGGCGAGGGTTACGTTGAGCAAATCATGGCCGTGGATCGGGCGAGGTCCTTTGAGGGTTGTGCCTTGACCGTCGCGGCTCTCGATATAGAGAGGGACCAGGTGGGCGCTCTGGGCTACGGCCTGGATTGGCTGATTGTAAAAAGGGTGGTTGGGCGTGATCAGGGTGGCGATCGCCACCCACAGCAGATCCCCAGCCATGCCGTTGCCGAGAATGCGGCCCCCCAGGGCGGCGGCGGCAAAGGTAGGAGCGGCTAAATCCATGGGGCTGAGCACCTGGTCGAACTCAAAGACCTGCTGCACCTGCTGGGCAAACTCAGCGTCGTAGATGCGCACCACGGCGGTGACCTGGGGGCTAATGCTGCGCGCAGTGAGGGCAATCTCCAGATTTACGGTGTCGTCACTGGTGACCACCAGCAGAGCCTGGGCCGAGGCCAGATTGACGGTCTCAAGGGTAGAGGTCATGTTGGCATCGGCAATGATAGTCGGAATTTTGAGCGCCTTGACCGAGGGCAAAAAGCGGTTGTTGGCATCTTGCTCTATGACGACGACCTGGTGACCGGTGGATTGTAAATGCGTCGCGATGCGATAGCCCACCCCCCCTAAGCCACAGACAATGTAGTGGTGCTGGCGAGGCATGCGGGCCACGCTCCACAGGCTCTGAAAGTGGGATCCCAAAATAAAATCATTGAGCAGGGCGTAGCAGATGCCAATCACCCCGGCTCCCACCAGCATCATGACGGCGGTGAACACCTTGATGGCGGCAGAGCCTTTTTCGGCCACCTGCTCTTGGCCCCCAGCTCCCGTAATCATGCCCACCGAGAAATACAGGGCATCTACCCAGCTGGTATTGAGGCTGTTCCACAGGTAGGTAAAGGTGGCCAGCCCGATGGTGATGAGCAACGCCAAAATTACCAGCAGCGTGGCGCGGGCGCGGCGACGACCGTGGTCGAGGGTGACGACCAGGCGCTGCCAAAACTGAGCGATCTGCCGCGATTTGAGCATGGGCTGCTGGGGCTGGGTCGCCACCACAATGCGATCGCCCACCTCCAACACCTCCCCCGTTACCACCGCCGTCACCAGATCGATGGGGCGGCGCGCCGAGTGGTAGTGAATGAGCAGCTGGGATCGGTTGTCCCAAAGCGCCTTGAGGGGCTTGCCGTGCCAGGGGTGCTGGGGGGTAATGACCTCTTCGTACATGGGCCAGGTGAGGTCGAACAGGCGCAGTTGGCCGATGGCTCGGTTGCCCCGCGCCGCAAAGGCAAACAGCGGTGCGGCCAGGGCCGCAGAGCTGAGGCTGACGTGGTGGGGTAGGGTGTGGTCGAGGCGCTCGCCGAGGCTGATATTAAACAGCCGGTTGATGATGCGAATGTTGGGGTTGAGGATGCGCGCCTGGGTCAAAATAGCCAAATTAAGGGCATCGTCGGAGGTGGCCAGCACCAGGGTTTGGGCCTGATGGATGCCGGCCTGAATCAGGGTCGTGGGCGATCGCAGCTCTCCAATCACCACCTCACCGCCGATCCCTGGCATGGGATGATAGCTCACCCCCACCACCCTGGCCCCCTGCTGCCGGAGCAGATTAAAAATCCGCAGTCCGGTGCGCCCTAGCCCGCAGACAATGATCTGGGGCCGCTGGGGTCGAGGCATTTCCAGAGTATTTAAGGAAGTTGCCACCATTGCGAAACCACGGCATACGCTATGTTCTGTTGTCGAGGCTGAGGGCAGTGGCTGCTGTAGCTTAGATCACGTTGTTTTAAAAGTTTGAGTGACGAGGGGGAGGAGGGAGGGTGAGGGGGTGAGGGGGTGAGGGGGTGAGGGGACGACAGGATCCCTACGCCCCTACGCCCCTACGCCCCATCAATCCAGCCCGTCCTCAATCTCCTCGCTCTTGCCCCGCACCGGAGGGAGCTTGTCTACCAACCCCATCTCGAAGGCGGTATCGGGCAGATCCCCAGCCAGGTACTTACCCGGCTCGAATACACGACCGGGGGTGAAGCACATTTGCCGCAGCTCAACCACCTCGGTACTTAAAAACATGGAGCGCGACATGCGTCGTTCTATGGCCATCCTGTCCTCCTATTCGTCTAGCTGCCAGAGTTCACGGTTGTAGTTTTCATCTAAAACGCGCTTGGGCCGCAGAATCAAAATTATCTTGCCTAAAATGGGCGTCTCTAGCGGGCTGGGAGACCAGACCAGGGTCAGGGAGTCTCCCTCGGCGGTCAGAAAGTAGCCCTCGTCATCCCAGGTGCGATCGCTGCGATCGACCACAACCAGTACCGCCTCATCGGCGGCATCGGCGGGGTAGTTGGGCAGCTGGCGCGCCTGGGTGAGCACGCCCACCGGATCCTCGGCCCGAAAGATCACCTGCCAGCCCGGTACCGCAATCCAGGCGCTGGCCCCGGTTGCGCTGACCATGCTAAACGGTTCTTCGGCTACCACCACAGGCACCGCCTTCAGGTCATCTACCGTCAGCGGCATTTGCCCCACCACGGGGATCATGCGCGGTAGCTCGCTTTCGGTTTCCAATCGGTACAGCGGCAGCGTTGGGGCAGGCCGACTTTTGACCACGGTAAAGTCGGTCAGCAGTTTTTCGATATGCTGGCGGGCGCCGGCACTCTCGGCAAAGCGCAGCCCCTGGGCAATCAGCCGGGAGCGGTCTTGCAGGTCGTCTTTTTGGCGGGCCAGCTTCCAAAAGTGGTAGGCGATCGCATCTCCTGGCCCATCCTCAAAGCCGGTTGGCTTCTCTTTGCGGTAGGAATATTCTTTAATCGGCTTGACTAAATCCCGCACCTGTTCAGAATCCAGGCCATGCTGCAAGACGAAGTCAGCCATACTGGCGCGGTCGGTCTGGGAGAGAAGCCGCATTTCGTAGAGCGTATCGCTTCCCTGGCGGGTAAAGTGGGCCTTAGTCGGTTCTGCCACCCCCGCTTTAATCGCCGACTGATAGACCTGCTCTGCCACCACAATCTGGTTTTGCTGAATCGGCTCAAACCCCGTTTCTTCAAAGATTTGCTGGGGGTTTAGCCCAGCCTTTTGCAGCGCCTGGCAGCCCTGGGCCCAGTCGACCCAGGTGCCCTCTTTGCGCCGCAGCTTGAGCAGTATGGCCTGCACCGCATCGGCATCGGGGGGTGAAGAAGAACCGGGGGAAACCATTGTCGTTGCCACGTTAACACTACATTCTCCCTGACTCTATCGCGGATGACTGCCCTTCATCGCAACCGGGAATAAAAATGGGGCAAAGTTTGGGGTTGACGGTGGCCCCCTCCTTGGGTCACTATTGTTGATGCGCTCAACGCAATAGTCGGCGCACTCGGGGCTATAGCTCAGCTGGTAGAGCACTTGCATGGCATGCAAGGGGTCAGCGGTTCGAACCCGCTTAGCTCCATTTAATTTGTCCATTAAGCAGATATTTGTTGTGTTTAAGCAACTAATGCTGCGATGGCACGTAATTCTGTACGTTTCAGCCTCGTCAGGTCAAATGTACTAAAAACGTTTGCTAATTAAATGGCTCTTGTGAGAGAAAAATACTGCATGCCGCTTAGCTATCCTGTATCAAAATAAGCAACTTTATGGCTGTAAGCACGCAACTGTGCCGTATATGCCATACAAGTGCTCCTTTCTATCCACTATTTGCAACTTAAGCTCAAGGTTTTTTATCCTCTCTCGATAAGGAAGCTAAAAGCAACTCGTATGTCTAGTCCCGTGAGCCCCGTAGCCTTCGCCTTTCTGTATCCTTCTCGGGAGGGAAGCTAGAAGCAACAGTGAGGGCCACATAGAGCAACTGATGGCGCTCTAGCTTTCTATCCACTCATAGGAGGAAAGCTAAAAGCAACATGGGTCTGTGTCCTTAGAAGTGGGTGTGTTGTGCTCTTTCTATCCACTCATGGGAGGAAAGCTAGAAGCAGCCCCTGAGGGCTCAAGTGGCTGCTTTGCCTGCGTTTCAGGACAGCTTTTGGCAAAGGTCAGTCAGGTACTCAAGATTTGAGCCTTTCGCAAAGAAAGCGTTAGAGCAAGCCTGAGCACATCTAGCCGTAAACCCTTGCTAGATAAGAGTTTTAACAATCCTGGCAAACCCTCTAGGGATTTTTGAGCCTGCTTGGGTTTGCCAGGAACGTGAAGGAAGTAGTGGATAATCCCTAAGCTTAGGCGAACCAAAGCCTAGTTCAGCATTGGGTGGTAGCTGCCACTGAGATAATCTCACTCTCGCTAAGAAGAGCTATACACTCCAAAAAATTAGAGCTTTACCCCTGGTACATGGGCGCGACCTACGCCATACTAGATGAGAGCAACTTCACCAGCATGACTTAATCCCCCTTGACAGTAAGTTTCCTTACCCACAAGAGGCAGCAGAGCAGGGGCGGGCAGACTTCACAAGGAAGCACTTCTACCAAGGACTGGAAAGAACTACCTTGCGGTAGAAAAGAGGTCCATTTCCTCCGGCTCAGAGGCTCCTTCGGGCATGAGCGGAGGCGCGATAAATCAATATTTGGTTTTCAAGGTACAAGATTAGGGCTGTCGACCTAAACCACGCGCTCTAAGACAGATAGAGCAACTTGTTGAGCTTTTTGCGGGAGATATCCCTTTGATGGCTGGCAGCCTACCTTCACAGGAATCCCGACCTTAGCCGCACGCTCTTCAATAGATCGCCTAAGACGGAAATAATCCCAGTTGTGCACACTGATACGGTATTCCTTAAGAAACTGCCTTTGGCGTGACTTGTCCTTTGGATATTTCTGTTCAGCCATAGCCTCAATCCCACTTTGAATGATTTCTCGAAGTCCATCAGTTTTAGGTAAAACAATCACTCCAGCGTTGTACTCTTCAGCTAGTCTGACAAAAGCTTTGGCTAAAACCCTATTCAGGTGAACTCCTTGGCCTGCTTCCGTGATTGAAGCATTCTTTCCTTGCAACTGAAGCTTACGTCGTTTGTTACGATTAGTTCGCTGTCTGTGGCGATATTCAGGAATTTGCGAGTAATCCTTGCCGAGAAGCTGCTGAGCAGTTCTATAAACAATAGCTTTGCCCTTTTTAAGGTCAACTATAGCTGCGGCTATTACTTTTTGTCGGCAAAAGCTGATTCCTATGGCTATGTTGGCATTCCCTTCATAGGCAGGCTTAGATGGGCGAGGAAAGCAATTGCCTAAGCCAGTTTCTCTGCTCTTTAACTGCTTCAAGTTCGTCTTTTGGTTTGGGGTTAAGTCTTTATCTTCAGCTAATTTCCCGTAGTTTTGAATACGTCGCTCTACGTCTTTTAACTTCTCATCACGAATCACCCCTGCCCCTTCAGTAGTCAGATTATCTATGTCAATAGTAACTTTGAGATAAGGTTCATAAGCATCCATTAAACTATTGGCCGCCTCTTTAGAAGAGCTCTCTTTACACTTACGCCAAACTAAAGAGGCTGATCTTAACAAAACCATGTCCAGGGAATACTCTTTCTCATTTCCCTGATAAAGCTGCCAATCCTCAAGAAAGATTTGGAATATTGGAAGCTGGCGACGACCACAGCAGATTTCAAAAATCCGGTTTCTTCCCATACCCTTAAAAGTTACAAAGATGCGCTCTTTGATATCCTTCGTCTTAGGATCTTCTCGCTTTATAAGAGACCACCGCAGATCATCGCTGCTATAAAATGCAATTGGGTACAGTGGAAATTTTCGGATTTTAGGCGTCTTGCCTTCCAATTTTCTCTCTATTCGTTCTATCGATTTTTGTTTGTTAAGACGATTCTCTTCAAACTTTTTTGGATTTTCCTGACAAGAAGGAATCTTGCACCCATTCTTAATTAGATAAATAATTGCTGCCTTATCTCGCGACGTACTTTGTTCGGTTTCATCATAAAGTTTGAACAAGGAGCCGATGAGACTACTTGATGCCTATTTTTGGGAGTCTGAACTCGCTTGAGCTTCGGCTTGTAAATCATTAATTATTTCTTCTGCCCTAACTTGTATCTCTTCTATATCTAGGCCACTTTCTGAAACTAGCTCAATATCGCTTTTGACGATGCTGAGCCAATACTCCAAGCCTTTTAATCTGTCTTGCAGCTTTCTCCGGCCGGAAAGCCAGCTTGAATAAATATTCTGAATGGTAAGCAACCCAGAGCGACAAAATCTTTCTGGAATATGTTTGAACATTTCTCCTTCTTTTAATTCCTTCCAGATCTTTTTGATTTCTGCATCAGGTATTTCGGCGTTCTGAACCCAGTCCTCAAAAAGCTCATGGTTAGATATGCGCTTATTAAGTTCTTGACAAAGGTGGGTACTTCCTACAGATAAGCTCCACAAGTATGCCTTCGTGTCGTCGCTGGCTAACGCAATAGAGTCAGGTTTGGCTTTTGAGGGGCGTTCCCAATAGCTAGAAACCAACCGGCACTCAGAGGTTCTCATATTGCTCATAACAGCAAACCCTTAAATCCAACGGTTTTTCAATTGGGCCAATTCAAGAGTGCATTACCTGCTCAAAAATGCTTGCAGTGTAGTATCTGCCACGAGGCCTACAAGAGACCGCAAGGCCAATGTTATGAGGGCTACGTTTCTTTGCTTTGGCGATGGTCGCAAGGGCTGGCAGCGGTTCTGAGCCAGGTTGATGCACTTCAGAGAACTTGCGCTTTACAATGAATCGACCATAGCAAAACGAAGCTATTGATTTCTTATGTAACTTCAAAAGTCTATGGAGAGAATTGGAGTCAGCAATTGCTCCTGTTATTTCTAATAAGGTTCAATTGTTTTAGATCTTTCACGAATTAGTCTTTGCTCTAGTCTTAGATTTGTCAAAGACAGCTTGTCCTTCTTTCTATCTCTAATTTTAAGGACACCCAAAAACTGGGAAGGTGTATCTACTTTTTCTTCTGTGTAAGCAAGAATATAGATTATGTTGCTTGAGTCGTAGCGAATACTTACCCTGTCTATTTGGGGATCCAATAGACAATCTCCTTGATAAATTTGATGAAAAACTTGCACAGTACCAAATCTTTGTATCTTTCTACACAATAGTTGCTTCAGGAGGCATAAATCAAGCTTTTGCTTATTAGGTACGTCGGGTTGGACTTCGTCTTGAGATTCATTATCAAATTCATCTGGAGTTGGCTCGGACGGTAGCTCACTCATGGCAAAACCTAAATCAGCAGTTTTGCTGGATTCTACACTAGCTGAACAAGCGATTCTCAGAAATTACAGGAATCATAAGATATTCTTAGGGGAGAATTCTTAGGAGAAGTGGCTTAAGCAATTTGCTTTAATTATCCTGAGCCAAAGCCTGAAAAGCCTATAAATAGAGGATATTGACTATAGATAAGTAAGCAAAATTAAAAGACTATTGAACCTGTCTAAATGGGCCTATTCTTCTGATATAAGCTAGCTTCTTTGTTTGTATAGAAGTGTATATTCTGGCTTAAGCCAACTGCCTCTTTTAACCATCCATCGGCAGGCAAGATCGGATAACTGGCTAAAGAAATTAAGGTAGGCATGATGGCCTAAGATCGAGAGCAGGAGCTTGTTTGAGCGACAGTTGAGGGTGCCGCTTTGCCAGATACCCACAATCAACTCTTGGCAGCTCTTATGGATATGCGCTGATAGGCAAAACTTATGGCAAGGCGTAGCAAAGTTTTAGTTTCTGGACAGAAGGAAAGCGTTTCTTGCGTGTAGTCTCTGCCACAAGCCCAGAAGAGCTCTCTTCAACATCAATCAAGCAGGCCTTAAGCAGTTCATCATTTCAACCAACTCACTTTTCGCTCTAGCCCAGTGGTCATGCGATAAATGACTCAGGTTCACCATAACCGAGCTGTAGTCCACGATAAACAGGAAGTCATTCTCAGAAATTGTTACGGGGAACCAGTCTCCTTCGACTGGATACTTCTTCTGAAGAGCTTCCAAGTCGAATGTCGCTGTCTCTACAGCAAAAGCATACAGCCCATTAAACTGGCTTCCCATTCTCAGGGAGGTAAGCTGAAACGGAATTCCCTGAGCCGTTACCAGGGGCTCAGGCACCTGCCGCTGGTTCTCGCCTTCATGTGCAGCAGCAGCTAGGCTTGCCATCTCCTTAGCCGCAAACTTTAGCCGATTCTGAGCATCCTTCCTGTAAGAGCTGAAATCGACATCTACCCCCCTTGCCTTCAGCTCTGAGTCTAGACTCTGAATTACCAGATCTAAGGACGTACTGAGCAGCGCTACATCTGTCAGCCGCTCAAACTGGGCCTTCTCCAGCATGGTCTCTTTGACTAGCTCGTTGAAGGTGGCATCAACGACCAAGTTGTTATGCCGCTCCTGGTTGCGTAGCAAGTCAATCAAGTTTTCGAACAAGTAAGCCCCACTGGGGGAGTACAGAAATTTCATAACAAAATCTCCGTCAGGTAGGCTTGATACTCATTAGTGCTCCGACACGCTGTCGCCACCAAAAGCCCCCTGATAGGGCGCGTATTTAGCTCTGAGCAGGCAGAAGCGTAAGAAGCCAAGCGGATTACCTCTTCGTCTATGGTTCGATGGAGAGCCACTGGAGAGCCTGTAGAGGCTTTGGACTCCACCAGGTAGATCGCGCCGCTACCGGTCGCGTTCATCACGATGTCTGGATAGTCTTGGATGGGCCGGGCTAACTTACGGCAGCGATACAGCCGCTGAGCCAGAAATCCAGAAACCCCTTCTCCAATGCCCGCCACGGCTGTCTTGCTTGGGGATACAGAATGATTTTCACTACGACTGTAGAAAAGAGGCTGGTAACCCGGTGCCAAGAATTGCCCGCCGCGATAGCTAAACCAGATGTTGAGTTCCTCCAACGGGTCAAATACAACCTGTTCGGAGTACCGCCAAACACACCATCGCAACACATCCTCGTGAAGCTCTAGGGTCTCCGAGGCTCTGTAGTCTACTAGGCATTGACTGAGTTGCTGCTGGAAGCGTAACTGTAATCCCCGCCGACTAGCGGAGGCTTTAGCAATGGCTTGCAGGGTGGGAGATAGCGAAATCTGTCGCCGTGAAATTGAAAGGCTAATCACCAGGAGTGACCCTATAGAATTAGCCTCAAGTTACTGAGGTCTACAGCATCTGAACCCCTTTAACTATCACCGTGATAGATCATCACCCTGGTCCACTGGCGGACATAGGAACTCTTTGTACCGCCTGAACCCAGGAGGCAGTTTGTCGTAGTGCTTCCACAAGAAGTGCATTTCCGCTAACCGACGCTGATATAACGGTTCTGCCTGCCTACGTCCTTCTCCCTGAGCAAACCACCTGTCTACAGTCGGCAGTGAACATCCGCAAATCTGAGCCATTTGGGCATGAGTGACAGCCCAGCGGCTATAGAACTCCTGAGGAGACATTCTCAACGTGCATTTCGAGTAGAACTTCAGTAAAGCGAGTTCCTGCTCCCCAAGGCTCCGTGGATGCCTCATGACTCGGCTGCTTTCAGGTGACGAACACGCCAGTTGGAGAGCCGTATCAACCGAGGATCGACTAAATCAGCCTGCCAAACGACAGCGTATCGCTCCTGCCTTTGGAAGGGCTTGTTCTCCGGCACCGCAACGATGTAGCACCAATCACCCTGTCCCCCCTCGCTTTCAGGGATATAACCCCAATGGATGACCCGTCCCCACTTTCTTCCTCTTCCAGACTGTGGCTGAGCCGTATACCAGCACACCTGATCACCCACATCAAATTTCCTTTGATCACAATTGGATGTCTTTCCGCTTTGCGGCAGGTAGTCAGCAGGATGCCTAAAGGCAATAATTGCGGCTTCATAATCACGAAATACAGTCATAGTCTGGGTTTGAGTGATTTACCAAGATTAATCGTCATAACTCAGGTAACTGGCACAGGCTCAGGGGGACAGTCAGAGAAGACAGTTCCTCTCTTCAACACTGGCAAGGACACTCCATGGCCCAAGAATGTCGTCCTGCCATAGCAGTACGTACCGCATTCGTTCAAATGAAGGACTGGCTTCATCCAGCTCAATCAGGTAATTCCAACGCCATTGCCCACAATGCTCCACCGGACGAATGCCGTATCCCCTTACAACACCGTGGTCAAGGACTTCTCTCCCATCAGAATCCCGCGCTTTCCAACAAACCTTGTCACCTTGATCAAACCGCTGTTGAGGCCATTCCTTGGGATACGTTTCGCGCCAGGACTCTGGAAATGGCTCCAGCAGCCCATCCAGCGCCTCTTGATACGCTAAAAATCCTCGCATAGACAACACTATACTTCGAATGTATCTCATAAGATACATTATGTACCTAGATGTATGTAGACTTATGAGATACAACTCATGAACATTGAGTTGTGGAAAACAGCAATCGAGCCGACATCAAAATCCTTTTCGGCAAAGCCGTTCGCCGTCGCCGAAGAGAGTTAGATATTTCTCAAGAAGCGCTGGCCGAAAGGGCTGGTATGAATCGAACCTATGTTTCGAGTGTCGAGCGAGGAGAGCGCAATCCGACGCTTGAATCGATTGACCAATTTGCCAAAGCCTTGAATATTACCGTCTCAAGACTGTTTGTTGATTATGGAATTGAGGATGCGGAGTAAACCCACTTCTGAAGCGACAAGCTGATCCCATATCTACAAGTGGTCAGGGTCAGGAGAATTGTTGCTCCAGTCAAGGAAGATAGGGATTGGCGCAGCCTCGGTTCTTAGTAACGATGCTTTGAAGGCGCATGTAGACGCTGAAGGATCTTAAGCCGCTGCCTAAAGAGTCTCAGCAGCAGAGGCGCAGTACCACTGAGATCCCCATTCCGGGCTTAGTGCTTTCAAGCCCATCCTACAAGTAGTGTAAAAATTCCTGCACTCTCACACGCTGCTCGTGACGGGAAATCTACGCCAAGTCGATAAAACAACAGGTACTCAGAAATCGGCCTCGTTGCCAGCAGCTATGATCCGGTAACGGAAAGAGTACAAAAGGAGGAGCGTGAGTTCGTGGTGATGCCCAGTAGAGTTAGGCCCATCGAAGAAGCGCTGTCAGGTCACAAGCGCTATATCGAACTGCACCAGCAAGGCTGGAACAATGGCGAGATTGCCGACGCTATGGATGTGTCCCGTGAGCGGGTGCGGCAGGTATTGAGTTTCTACGGCCTGAAAAGCGTAAAAAGCGCGTCCCGTACAGTAGCGGACAAGCAGCTTGTTGACGCGATTTGTCGTCTATATGACTTTGAAGACCTGAGAGAGATTGCTAAGAGTATGCGAGTGGCAGCATCTGCGCTGGAAGAGGCTGTTCGGCAGCGAGACCCAGTGGCGCTGACGCTTCGAGCCGAACAGCGAGCTGAAAAGCACAAGGTGGCCCTAGAGCAACGTCTACAGGAGAAACTTGCCTACTGGAAATCGGTCAGTCCGGTTGGTCTACTAAGAGTAACGTCGATGTGGCGAGATGAGTCTGGGGAGTTTCGCGCTGGTGCCAGGTGTAAGTGTGGCCGCGAGACCAGCGTGTGCTTAGCATTTCTGCGAAAGGGGCGAGTGTTTTCTTGTGGCAAGCAAGGGTGCCACGGGCAAGTCAGGGCTTCAGCTGGTGCATTTAAGGCTAAAGCGTATCAAGCTGCTATAAGCGAGCCAAAACGTCGAGCCCGGAGAGCGGGAGAGTGCGATCAGGAGCAGCAGTCAGTGCGCTTATGACAAGAGGGTTTCGATTCAACGAAAAATCTTCGGTAGTGCATTTTAGTGCAGGCTAGAGGGAAAGACAGGGTTGCCTGGCTCGGCCCACTTCTGCCGGATGCCGCAATTGTAGTCATGGATGAATAGCCAGATCGCCCCGATGTGGTTCTCGATCTTTTTGGAGAACGATAGGGTCTTCCGGACTAGCCGCGCAACCCGCTGTCTCAAGGTGTTGTTCAGGCGCTCGATGGTACTGGTCAAGCCGCTGTCTTTGCCCACCGCCTCATGTCGTTTGCGCGGAATGACTGTGACATAAGCTTCCCAGAAGTCTGTGTAGACCTTGGCGCATTGGCGATAGACCGCCGAGATGGATTACCATAGGGCGATGGCGGATTCCCGAGAACGGTCTCCCACGTAACAGCCAATGATTTCTCGGGTCTCGGCATCCATGGCCAGCCAGACCCATTGTTTATTCCCTTTGTGTTCAACGAACGACCACAGTTCATCCATCTGCACCTTCAACGGACCTTTTGGCTTGGGGATGACCTCCGCCGTTGGAGAAACCGCCTCATAGGTGGCATTGGCCTGACCTTGTAGCCAACTCTCCGATACCCCCGTGGCCCGGGCAATGCCCGCCAGCAAGATCTTCTCGTGGAGTAGTCGCTTCACCAGCGCCTTGGTCTCCTTCGGTTTCGCCTGCCATTGCGGATCTTCAACGAATTGACGCCCACAGTCCCGACACTTGTAATTTTGCTCCCCCCGGTGGGTGGTGCCGTTCTTGGAGACGTCATGAGCCCCACAGGTCGGGCAGGTCATCTCAATCGTCATGGGTTTGACTCCCGGTTCATCGCATGACACTGCCTAATGTTCCTCTGTCCCGCACACCAATGCACTACCGACGCACATTTCAGCGTCTTATGCCAGCTCTCCTTTTCCCCCTCGTTTCGCAAGGTTTCAAGCCTTTCACCCACTTCTGTCAGGCGGTTAGGTCCGTAGCTCTAGATGGTTATACCGTAGATATGAAAAGCCTTAAGAACCATAATTTGGGTAAATGACCCACACCTAATTCGGGTAAACCGCTATATTAAACAATTAGAGTTTTGAGTCTGAACGGTACCAGTACCTTGTGGCGAAACCAAAATACTGCGAGAATAGTTGCCCAACATTGTACTGTTCTAGACTGTTTATTTAGTTTGATATATTTTCTCAAAGGTACAACTAATGAGCATTACTCCAAGAGGTATGCCGATCAGCGAAGCATATCGTCTTTACAGAAGTCAGAAGCTTCTCGTAAATCGCCGATATCAAAGAAAGCTGGTCTGGACTCAAGCCGAGAAAGTGAAGCTTCTAGATAGTATATTAAAAGGGTATCCGATTCCATTGATTCTTCTCGCTTCAAGATCTCAGATTCATAAATCTGGTGTCTACGAAATAATGGATGGGATGCAAAGGTTTAATGCTATATTCACTTTTATTGAAAATTTCTTCCCGCTAGATGACGATCGTTACTTTGACATTCAGCACTTCTCTTATGCAAAAGAATTGTTGGAAACAGGCGTTATAGAAGAATTGGATGGCGAGAAAAAACTACTATCTCTGGCCGAATGTGCAAAGATAATTGATTATCAGTTAGCTGTTACTATTTATCCGGCAACAACGGAAGAGGAAATCACAGATGTTTTTGGAAGAATTAATTCCAATGGCAAGCAGTTGAGTTTCCAGGAAAAACGACAGGCGGGTGTTGTAGCGCCCTTCGCTGATACTGTAAGGAAAATTGCCTCTGAGTTACGAGGTGATTCCTCCAAAGAATTAATGCTATTAGTCAACATGCCTGAGATTAGCATTGACTCAAAGCAGAGACACCATGGATACGGATTAAATGCAGAAGATATCTTGTGGTGTAAACAAGGAATTCTTACTGTCTCACAGTTAAGGGACAGTGAGGATGAGCAAATGATTGCTGATATTTGTGCATCTATTTTACTCGGTGAGCCTTTAGCATATAGTCGTGAACGATTAGATAAACTATATGACTTAAGCACGGCTGAATTCAAAAATTTAGAGAATGCTCTTGCTCGCTACACATCCGATCGTCTTCTGTATGACATAAAGGCAACTTTTTCCGTGCTGAGAGAAGTCATAGAAACATATAGCGATCAATCAAATATTTTGCGTCGAGTAGTCCATCCTAATGCTGGAGGAAACCCTATAAAAACTGCTTTTTATGCTATTTTCATGGCCTTCTTCGACTTAATTGTTCACCAGGAGAGAACCCCTATTGATCCACAAGGAATTATGGAAGCGCTAAATAATGTGCATACCAGCCTCAAGCAGACTTCAAAAGCCGTTAATGTTAGAGACAGGAAAAATAACATCAACAAGGTCAAAGGCTTGGTAGATGAATTCTTTGTCAAAAAAGAGCCATCCATTCTCAGGCATGGACCGAGCTTGGCTTTAGACTTAGAAAACTCTATTAGGCGATCCTTAATAGAAACGTCCCGTTACGAGTGTAAGCAGGGCTTATTACGCCTTTCAAACGAAAGAGACTTAGATCAGGACCTTTTACAGAGAATTCTACAAACAATATGTGGTATTGCCAATGTTGGTCCTGACGGAGATGGATATCTATTCGTTGGCGTTGCAGATAATAAAAAAGACGCTGAGAGAGTCAAGGTGCTTGACCAGATTGAACCATATGAAATAAATGGCAGATACATTGTTGGTATTGATAGAGAAGCTAAGTCACTTAGTGTTAGTATTGAGCAATATATCGACATTTTGCTTAATTCAATCAGAAATTCAGGGCTTTCTGAACCTGTTAAAACCCAGGTATTAACAAAGTTTGATACTGTCAAGATAGCAAAAGCTCATCAAGTTTTCTCAGTTGTCCGAATAACTATACCTGCTCAAACTGGAATTTCTTATGTGGGAGATGATGCCTTTTACCGAAATGGCTCGTCTACAGAATTAGCGAAAGGCAAAAAGATAATGTCTGTGCATGAGTTATTTAATCGCTCGTAATCTTTTGATTTTTTATATACGAGCTCTTATACCTATCTAGATATGCCAATAGAAACGAACTTTGATATTGAATTCACCGCTAGACTGGCATTGCGTGAAAAGCAAGTTCAGCAAAATTATCGACCAATCATTGCCGTTCATAAATGGTTTGCCCGGCGACCTGGCACACTTTTTCGTAGCCTCATACTCGCTGAATTCATTGATAAACCTGTTGAGCAAACTTACTATAATTCCCATAATCTCGAAGGGCTTATTATTGCTGATCCTTTTATGGGTGGTGGCACTCCCTTAATCGAAGCCAACCGCTTAGGCTGCAACGTAATTGGTACAGATATCAATCCTATGGCCACCTGGATCGTCCAAGAAGAAATAGCTGAGATTGATCTCACGGCTTACATGCAAACAGCAGATTATCTTTTGGCACATCTAAGCAACGAGATTGGCGAACTTTACAAAACGCGATGCCCTATTACAGGCCGTAAGAATGCAGACGTTAAGTACTTTCTTTGGGTCAAGACTAAAGTCTGTACTGCATGTCATCAAAGTTTTGATCTTTTTCCTGGGTATGTTTTGGCTAGGGATGTACGACATCCAACATATGTATTAATATGTCCGGCTTGTGGTGATCTCAATGAAGTTGCCGATCTTAAACATCCAGGCTTTTGTACTTGTGGAAAAAATTTAACTGCTAAAGGTCCCGTCCAGCGTAGCCAGTGTCCATGTCCCCACTGTGGGCATATCAACAAGGCTACTTCCCACGATAATGGGCCACCCTCCCATCGCCTCTTTGCCATTGAGTACTATAACTCTGACATAAAGGGGCAATCAGGGCGTCTGTTTAAAAAGCCTGATGCCGATGACCTCGCTAGGGTTGAAAAAGCTCGGGATGAATGGTTCAGCCTTTCTCCTTCATACCTGCCTGAGGACGATATTCCTGCAGGAGATGAAACTAATCGGTTACATCGCTGGGGGTATAAGCTGTTCAATCAGCTGTTTAACCCTCGGCAGTTATTAGCACTAGAAACAGTTGCAGGCTTTATTGACCAAATTCAAGACCATAGACTACGTCGTGCTTTTGCAACTAATTTTTCTGACTTACTACGGTACCAAAATCTGCTGTGTCGCTATGACACTATGGCATTGAAGTCTCTTGATATCTTTTCAGTTCACGGATTCCCGGTTGGGTATATTCAGGTCGAATCTAATTTTCTGGGTATTAGAAAAGATAACGGCTTACCAGTGGGCTCTGGTGGTTGGGTAAATATCATTGAGAAGTACACCAAAGCCAAACATTACTGTACGGCTCCCTTTGAGGTTTATTTTAAGGGTAAGAAAAAACGCACTGTGCTGATTGATGGCGAATGGATTGGGGTACACCCTCCCCAAAAATCTCAAACCCATGCTCGTGTTTTAGATTTGCGATGTGGTTCGGCAACTACACTAAATCTACCAAAACATAGCCTCGATGCTGTCTTCACCGATCCGCCCTATTATGGCATGGTGCAATATGGAGAGCTAATGCACTTTTGTTATGTGTGGCTCCGAAAGCTGATGGGACATGACTTTCCAGGACTTGACTTAAAAACTACACTTCATCGTGATGAGCTAACTGGTAATGATACCGCAGAAAGGGGTATTGTGCATTTTGCTGAGGGTCTAGCCGAGGTCTATAGCCGTATGGCTGTAGCTCTTAAACCAAGTGCTCCTCTGGTGTTTACCTACCACCATAATCGTCAAGAAGCCTATCTAGCTGTAGCGATGGCTATCCTAGATGCAGGGTTAACGTGTTCGGCTTCTCTACCATGCCCTGCAGAAATGAGTGGCTCTATACATATTCATGGTACCGGTTCATCCATCGTAGATACGGTATTTGTCTGTCGTAATCGGGGTATAACTCCCTGTTCTAAGCCATTTAAAGACGCTACTGATTTAGCTCAAATCATTCATCATGAGTTGGTAGAACTCGTTGCTGCAGGTATGAGGCCTACCGCTGGAGACATCCGCTGCATTGCCTTTGGGCATCTCACTCGGATGACCATCTGGAACTTACACTCTGACTGGAATACCAGCCAACCGACGAGTCGAAAACTAGAACTTATTCAGGTAATGATGGATGAGGTCTCAACTATTAAGGATGTGGAGGCTGCCCTAGAGTTACTTAACCAAACTCGGCTAGCACTCAACCCTAACTTATTTGTAG
Organism: Nodosilinea nodulosa PCC 7104; assembly: GCF_000309385.1. Classification (GTDB taxonomy): domain Bacteria; phylum Cyanobacteriota; class Cyanobacteriia; order Phormidesmidales; family Phormidesmidaceae; genus Nodosilinea; species Nodosilinea nodulosa. The sequence continues at coordinate 3,528,312 of NZ_JH976537.1, read as the reverse complement.
TGCCAAATACCTAGGAGGACCTCGATGCCATCACGTTTTGAGGTGAACTACCGAGTCCCTACTATTATCTACGATCCGTTAATTGATGAAGTTTTCTCTGAGCTAACATCTAGTTTTTTAGAGATGCCGCGCGGTAACGGATTTATTGATTACAGTGTTTTTGAGCAGGGCTACCAAACATTAAAGCGATCAACTAATGCTTTTGAAGATGTGACTGCTGAAACAGTAGAGCTGGCTGTTGTCACAACCCCTATTTCGTTAATTGTATTTCGGGCTATTCTTGGCTTCACACCACCAGAATGGGCTTACATCACTACAGAAATGACGGACGTCATTGTAAGTCAAGGTGCAGCCCGTTCCATTGATCGGAAAGTTCGTCTACAACCTTTAACCTCAAGACCCTTAACCAATTCTCTAACAGACCAGCGAATTCGTGCCCTTATTAGTGCAGGGGTTCAAACCCTTGTGACAGGGGCTGATACTGAAGTGCCCACTATTTTTCACCGACTGGACAAGGTCGATACTCGAGAAGGTTTGCAGAGTCTTCAGCCTATCGCGGATCTAGGTGTACCTTACCCAGTAGTACTCTATGAACGCTTTCTTGGTCGTCCGTTTGCATCTCACCGTGATTCTGTCAGTGAACTGGTTGGTGAAGTGGTTGAAAGCGCTATTAAGGATGTTCTTAACGCTGCAAAGGTTAGCTTCCGCGAAACTAAGCGTGCAGAGAGAATCAATGGTTTTGACCAAGCTCCCGATTTCATTATTCCGGACGAATTTAACCCGGTAGCTCTGATAGAGGCAAAGCTTACTGAAGACGACGGTACTGCCCGTGACAAAGTAACACGTGTTCAGCGGCTCCGCACCTTGCGTGACGAAAGTGGTCAAAACTATGATGTGATTGCATGTATTGCTGGTCGAGGTTTCAAGGTTCGACGAGAGGATATGCGGAGATTACTGCAAGCAACTGATGGAAAAGTTTTTACGCTTTCTACTATGCATTTATTGATCGAAAATACTCGTATCCGAGAGTATCGTGTCAGATAAGCTGCTTGGTGGTGCAGAAAACTCCTGAAACCCTTATGTATAAAGGATTCTCATCGAGACAGCAATCTTGGAGTTTTTCAGGCAAACGAACGAAGGCAATGGGTTTCAGCCGCTGATTTGGCCGTCCAGATCATCCAGCATGAGACTCAAAAAAGTTTTCAGCACCACTAAGGATAAGCTGTCGAGCATTTAAATTGCATGGTGACTTCTGCGAAGCCCTTATGGCAGGGCTTTTGGGGAGATTTTGCTAGCGCAGTTTGAATGCCTAACAGCTTACTAAGCTTAGGCCATTTTTAATTTTTATAGAGACTTGTTAATTTAACAGAGGCTTAACAAGCCGTTGCATCGATGAAATAATAGTAATCAGTGGAAAGCTGAGGCGTCCTGTCCCACTAAAATGTCAATAAATATAACTGCTAGCTCAGTACAAGAACAAAAGTTGAAGCGCCTGATTGAATTCAGAGTGGCGCAAAGTAAGGTCGCAGCAGGAGCGGCGCAGGAAGTCACAGCCAAAGCGGAACAGACTTTTGGCTGGACGTCCATGCGCCTTTGGGGGAATCGCATGCTGCTGGTGCTGCCAAAGTCCGGTGAGCATGGCCCAGCAAAACGCTAAGGCCAGCAGCGCAATGAGCTTACTGAGGCGTTCGGCGTGGCAGAAATGGGTCGATTCGAGGTTGAAGCCTTGGCTTTTCAGTGCTGCAAAGAGGGTTTCAATACCCTACCGCAAGCGGTAATCTGCCAAAGCTGTCTTGGGGCTGTGGTTGGTGGCCAAAATCAGGAGTTGGCCATCCTCAAGCCGAGTGGCGACGACGTAGACCCGACGGCCCCATACCCAGCGTTTGCTTGAGAGGACAAGCTGTTCACCCACCCTCAAACTGGCAAAGACTTGCTCGCCCCGCTGTCGATGCTTGCCCCAGTGAGAGGTGATGCGGTCACTGTGCCTGAGCCTCAGCCGAAAGGGGATCGCCTCTGGCAGCAGCAAGAAACTACACCGTTCCTTGCCCACAAACTCTCGGTCGCCGGTCAGACAATGGATCTCGGCATCGGGAAAGACTCGCTCAAAGCGGTCCATCAGCTCTATTCGCTCGTCACTATCGCTATCGCTGTTGCCGCGTTTGTCGAGCATCGTCCACATCACCGGAAAGGTTACCCTTTCATGGACAATGCCTAGCATCAAAATATTGATATTGAGTATCCTGAAGCACCAGTTCTTGCGCTCTGACTCAACATCTTGGAGTCAGATTTCTGACTCCAAACTCACTACCGCTCGTGCGATGGCGTTGAAATTCACAGCGAAGCCGCGATGGAAGTGGGTCAGGGGTTTATAGCTCGACGCACTTTGCGCCTGATTGGCAAAGCCTGTCGCTTAACTTATCCAGGTTCACCTGCTCGACGCGAAACAATGCCACCAGGAGCAGTGCTAGAAACCTCAGTCGGGCACCGGGTCAGGGTAGATGGGTTTGAACTGTACAATGAAGAAAAACTGACCATGAGAAATCTTCGAGGAGTCGACAAGCTATTGTCCTTAAGTGCTCGGATTTGCCTTGAGATGGCAGATTTAACATGATCATAATCGATCCTGAATCAATTTTATAAAAGCTTTGTTCTCAATAGAAATACTAAAAGGATGCCTGTCTTTACTATTCTTCGTTGCTGTCAACGACCATCTATCCCAAATTAAAGCAGAATACTCAGCCATTCCTATCGAGGCCTGATGCCAATTTATGTCTTTGCCCAAGCCTTTGACAAATTTGTATAAATCTTCAGTAAATGAATTTCTAGTCCATGCATCATAGTTGGTATATTGTCGAATAAAAGGATTTTCGGTTGTAGATAAAAACTTTTCGGCCACTCTAGAAAGGTTATACAAGCTATCAGCAGCAAGTCTTGCAAACCCAGTATAAATTGATATCTCTAGAGAGCGGCTAAAATCACTAGCTGCTTTCTCATAATCTCCTAAATAGAAAGCTATTTCTCCCTGCGCAAGGTATAAATTACTCATTGCCCAATGTTCATGGCGAGTGACAGATTCCATCCAATTATCCGAATTCCTAGTTAAATCAAAACCAACGTCATAAACTTTGTCTGCAAAGGCCGAATAAGTCATTAACGGCTCGACATCACCTAATTGAGTTAGAGACGATCTGATATCTGATTCGCGCTGTGCTAAATCTGCATAATATGCTGCTCTTTCTATATTGCCTAAACGGCAATATGTACGACTAGCATAAGCTAGCCAGTGAATCGCCCTCTTCATATGATCAATACGGCAGGCATAATAGGCAGCAGCCAAAAAATTGTTTGCTGCCTCGTTCAAGTAATAGATATCTTTCAGATCTGAAGCTGTATAAAACTCAAGATAACTAACAGTACCCCAGAATTGAGAAGCATATAGATACGCATCAATGTCAATGCAACAATTTGCTTTTATATATCTTCCTAGCTTGTCAGCATTAGATTCTAAACTGTAAGCGGCTCCCTTCCTCCAAGCTTTTTCAGTCAAGAAGCTAAATTCTCCTATCATCAGCTTGTAAAACATTACACATGAAGATGCATTGAGGGCAAGGGGACCTTCATGTACTCTGAGCGCAATTTCTTCTGCTTCAAAAACGAATGTACTGGCTCGCTTTGTGTCACCCTCTAATAAAGCAATATGCATCTGAGTAAGACGAGCAATCTGAGCTTTTTGAGTTAGAAGTTCTATGTGTCGTTGAAAATATCTATCCTCCCTTTCCTCTTGAGAAAACTGTTTTTTTACATGCTGTATGTCTTCAACACATCCATCTGCAATTTTATAATTAAGATCAGGGATGTGAGAATAGAATGAGGCTCGACTTATAAAGAGCTGTTCATCAATCTCAGCTAGTTTTTGAAAAGATTCATAGTATCTCAAAATGTCGATATTTTGATCATTAAGCCATCTTTTAACTGCATCAACCGTTGCATGCAAACAGCCTATAATTGTACTATATTCAACCCACCATCCCTGATAGATTTTCTCTTTCTGCTCAGGGTCAGCTAAAACTACTTCACTTCTGACTAGACTTCTTTCTAGTCTACCTATTTGACGATTAGAAAAGTCAATAATGTGAAAAGGGTAACCCAAACCATTCTTAACAGCAGAAAACATATTTCTGATGTGTGGAGCAGTTGAACTATAACGCCAAATAATGTCAGGGTGCTCCCTTTCACCATAAGAGAAATTCACCTTTACTGCAACCTCAATGACTGGATTTAAATTAAAGTTTATAAGCCTAGGCCTAGATTTATTGCCATTATTTTTGGTTGAACTACCTGTATGCGAGCCATCACCCCTCAAAAAAGAAAGCATGGCTTCCTCTGCTTTTATGAATTGAGAACTTGTTTCATCATCAATATTTCCAATTGAATTAGATAATATTCTAAATTGGCAGTCAATAATATTAATATGGTTAGGAATTCGTGAATTCAATGCTTCATGCTCATAAATGCTTTGATAAATTTCATAGAGCTCAGAAGGAACAAACTCTTTTTTCCCAAAGCTCGTCAGCTTTTGAATTTCTTCCGAGTATTTTATTAGACTTTCAGAATGTCTACTGCTAATCGGAGCTTCTCTTGGCCAATTTTTAATTTTCTCACTATCAGAAAGTAGCTCAACATAAAATGATTGATCAGGCCTGCCTTTGGTAAGAACAGAATCAATAATTTCATTGGCTATATAGGTTCTAACTATGTCGTCTTGCACCCAATCGCTAGTCAATCGCATGATCGCCCTGCGAACCTGTAAGTTTTTGATTTCTAAAGAGTCTTTTCGGGCATCATTATTGATGTCAGGCTGGATCTTTGCAGAGAAGCCAACCGTGGAAAGAAGTGAATCAGGCCCCAATTTCATTAGGCTTTCTCTATTGGTTTTGTATTCTGATTTAAGCTTTTTCAAAATTTCATTTTTTGGCTGAGCTATTTTCTTCCATAAGTTCATTAGAGTTGACCAGTTTACCGCAAGACCTTCTTCTGGCTTCTTGAGAAAGTCATACAGCCTTTGTCGGCTTATACATAAACCCTCAGCAATTTCAGTTACACTAGCACCGTAGTCTTGACAATAAAGTTCAAGCATACTTTTAAGATTGTGCCAATAGCGAACTTGCTGCCCTTCATAATCTTCTAATCCGTTGTCAAATTCATTAGAGTTCTGAATGTCCATAAATTCTCCAAACAATAGTAGAGAGGTTTGAGAACAAGTAAAGCTGATATAAAATACAAACCAGTTTTTCTAGCCTAACTTAAAGTACATCCTAGTACTTTGCCAAGCTGATATTGACAGGTGAGATAGGGATGAGAGACTGAGAAAAACCTCAATAGCCCTAAGTAGATAGATCTAAGTAATCAGCATCCCAATCACGACATAGCAAGGCTTCCATCGATCCAAAGCTACGTTTAATTAGGCTCATCTACTTATTCCCACCAACTACACCGTTAACCTAACTGCCGTAGAACGTCATGACCTCGACTACCTAACGCGTCAAGGTACTCTGTCGGCCCCCAAATTAGAGCGCGCGCAAATTCTGCTCCTGCCGACGAGGGTCATGATGATGCCATTACAATATTCTGGGTTGTATCTTTCTAGGACCAATTAGCACTTAACAGCAAGCAACACTATTCTAACTACGGACTCTACGGGTGGGGGCTTCCAGGCCTAGCCGCTGCTATTGCTGTTCGCTGATGCTCAAATGGCCGATGATGCTGATAACACCTTGCTGGCGGACTCGCGTTGTGCCGTTGCTTGTGCAGATAAAAATGAACCGAGTTCTGAGCCTACGTGCTCAAGCAAATAGCCCTGCACGGTGTTCTCAATCCCTTCTAGGGTCTTGACGTCTCGGGGCAGTTTCTTGGGGAGCAATTCAGCTAGCTCCCGCCTCAGGGCTTTAAGATGGGCTTCTTTGGATGCATCTATGGAAGTGACGTTCCTATACTGAACTGCTCAAAGCTGAACGTTCATGAGCCAGTTAAGATTAAGTATTAGGACTTATTTCATGGCTGGGATGCATTCTCGAGGTCAATGCACCCCATAGCAATAATTTTTTCTTTTTCTCTGAAGCCATAATGACTCAATCTACCAACGACCTTTGATAGCTAATAATTCAATTACAAGCACTCAAGTTTCTACATCAGGAAATACTTCTTTAAAAGTTTTAGAAAAGCGTCTTTGCTTATCGAACAATTCTTGGCAAAGATCAACTTGTCTAGACGGTCGCCTATACATACGCTGACCTGTCCTATCAGTTTCCAATACCTCACAATCGTCAAAAATTGTGAAGTTTCTCATTATATCTCTATGGAGATGTTGAATTTCTTGTGCAATATCTTCAGTCCACACAATTCTGATATCCACTCCATCTTCGAATTGGCGCTTTAGTATTAAATATGCTTCTCCATCCCACTTTCCGTTAGATAAAACACTATGTTTGCTAATGATAAAATTTCGTTCTACTTTCCCTCCTCGAGCCAGTAGCTCTAAGGTATTCTTATACCAAGGAGAGAGCCAGGTTTTGTTCCAGTCGTATAGACTCTCGAGAGTTTCATGATAGGCAGAAGCACGAATCAGATTAGTTCTTTCTAGAAGTTGAATCCTTCTATTTCTTGCAATATGTTCAGGCAATCTGCCTTCATAAATATCGTCTATAAACCACAGAACCTCCCTCTTTAAATCAGGATCATCTATTTCGCCAAACTTTCTATACAGCTCTATGTGTTCAGTAAGAAGTCTCTCAGAGTCCTTTAGCTTGTGATGAATCTCCTTTGATGTTTTGTCTAGAGAATCCTTGACTTCCTTCTTCAGACCCGCAACAGTCAGAGTGTTTAGCACACCTAACGATCCGACCAAATAGGCATCGCTCGGTGTAGCAATAACATAAGCAACATAGGAAAAACCTAGCGTAAATAAGAAACTAATAATCTCGAGTGCAAATTTTCTGTAGACGTCCATTTGATCTAAATGTTTAGGGCTAAATTTTTCTTTTCTTTTGATTTTCAAAATTCTTTTGCAGAATTTTTACAAGTAATAGTATTTTCAAGGAATCTGAGTTCTTGGAATGTTTTCATTGAAGATTTAGTTTCTTCGGATACTTTTAACATCACAATCATATATTTCTTTGATTAATCTAGCCGATGAGCGGTAGTCTTTAGCAAATTCAATAGCTCTTTTACAAATAAAAGATTTTTGGCAGCTCCAGATAACCATTGATTATTCCGATAGCATTGGGCTTGTCTGCTGCGATACGATGTATATATCCTTGCAACGAAGAAGAAAAATACCGGAAACATGATCAGCAGTATTCAAGAAATGACTTTACAGAAAGAGCTATCCCAACAAAAATAATAACGTCTATCGGCCAGTGTTTCTGCCAATATCAGCATAATACCTCTTTTAATCTCAAAATCTTCTCATCTTGTTAGGCTTTGGGAAACTGCCAACAAAATTCTTAGGTTTCTTTGTTTGCTATCTTTTTTGTTTCGGCACAAGGTTCTGTTCTAATTTTATTTTAAAATTTAAAAATGCATCGTAAATTTCATATTCAATTAATGATCGGGAACTTAGTTTTTTGATTCAGTAGGTTGAGTTGGAGTGGCAGTTCTAGAATTTGTAAAGACCTTTTTTTGCTAACGACTAAGGCTCATGTTCTAAAGACTGCTCATCTTGCCCATCCTGAGCGCTTTGTCCATCATCGGCAAAGCCTACTTGTTGTGTTCAATGGCCTTAGCCTGAGGCTTGTGGGCTGAATAGCTTCAGAACGGTGCAACCAATCAGGGAGACTGTCGGCCTGTGTGGCAATGTTCCAGTCGGTGCTGAAGCGGAGGCTATCGACTCAGCCATCTAGCGGATCGCGCCACTGCCCTCTTAGTTGACCCCAGAGTGGCGGGCACTATAGGCCCAGTAGCGAGTTCCTTGAACGTCCTTACTGTAGATGCCCTTTGAAGCCAACCACCAGGCCAACGCTTCGGCCTTGGTGGTTTTGTGAGCACCAAATCCTTTCGCCTATACAGTTCACTTGTACTATACTGCTCTAACGAGTTCCGAGAGAGGTTCAAACCCTCAGCACACGCGGCTTTCAATTCCCAGGTGCTATCTACCGCAGTTGCGCTGAAGGACATCTTTGAATTGTTTATCGTCACTGTTGCTGCTGGCTTCCCCTCGCCAGCAGAAGATTATGCTGAGGGGCCGCTTGACTTAAATCGTTATCTTGTTCCTCACCCGACCGCTACGTTCTTCGTGCGGGTCAAAGGGAACTCCATGACTGGCGTAGGTATTTTTGCCGGTGACTTACTGATTGTGGATAGGGCCTTGGACCCGACTAACGGCAGCATTGTGATCGCCGTCGTCAATGGCGACCTGACAGTAAAGCGGTTTCACATGTCGCATGGGCGGTTCGCGCTGCTGCCTGAGAACCCAGCCTACGATCCGATTGAGATTGACCACGACACCGATTTTGCGATCTGGGGCGTTGTTACCAAAGCCATTCGCTTTCTGGAGGGCGCATGATCGCCTTAGTAGACGCCAACAATTTCTATGTGTCCTGTGAGCGGGTCTTTAACCCAATGCTGGAGGGTAAGCCCGTGGTGGTGCTCTCCAATAACGACAGCTGTGTGGTGGCCCGGTCGAACGAGGTCAAAGCTTTGGGTGTGAAGATGGGTACCCCCGCCTTTGAGCTGCGTCCTTTGATTCAGGAGCACCCTATCGAGGTGTTCTCCAGCAACTATGCCCTGTATGGCGACCTCTCGCGGCGGGTGATGGAGACTCTGGGGATGTTTACCCCAGATATCGAAGTCTATTCAATTGATGAGGCGTTTCTGAACCTCTCGGGTCGGGGCTTTCAGGCAGTCTCACAGGAGATCAGGCGGACGGTTAAAAAGTGGACAGGTATTCCAGTCTCTATTGGGGTGGCTGCCACTAAGACTTTGGCCAAAGTCGCCAACTATATTGCCAAACAGCAGGACGGGATCTTTGTGCTGAGAGAGCCTGAGCCCGTTTTAGCCCAGTTGCCGGTATCAGAAGTCTGGGGCATTGGGCGACAGTTGACCAAGCGCTTGGAGGCTCAGGGCATCACGACAGCGTTGCAGCTGCGGGAAGCTGATATTCCCCTGATCAAGCAGATCCTGGGTGTGGTCGGAGCGGAATGTGTCAACAAAAATGAGACAGAAACTAAAAACAAATTAGTGTGGAACCGCCTGGCTGTTAGGAGCTGCTATCGGTGGATTGATCCAAACGGCATTGGGCACCACGGGTGGAGTGGGCGGATGATGGACAAAGCGCTCAGGATGGGCGAGATAAGCCGTGTTTAAAACGGCTTGTCGTTGCTGAGTGACGACGTCAGCTTGGCCTGAATGCATCACCTCAGGGGTCAATAGACCAATGCCCCCATGATGATGGACTTGGTTATACCAGGCAAAGAAGTGTTGGCAAAAGGCCCTGGCATCTTCGATACAGCCAAACTGTGTGGGAAACGTGGGCTGATATTTCAAGGTTTTGAATTGCGCCTCCGAAAACGGATTGTCATTGGACACCTGGGGACGCTATGGCTCTTGGTCACGCCCAGATCAGAGAGCAGGAACGCGACCGTCTTCGAGGTCATTGACGTACCCCGGTCAGCATGGAGCGTCAACTGCCCCGGCTCAATGGCCTGCTTCTGACAGGTGAGTCGAATCAAGCGCTCGGCCAACGCGCCCGATTCGCGATGCGCCACCATCCAGCCGACGACATAGCGACTGAAGACATCGAGAATCACATAGAGCTGAAA
>NZ_JH976537.1:3401255-3518397 GCF_000309385.1 Nodosilinea nodulosa PCC 7104 | reverse complement strand
TTCCCATTGTTTTCAGGATTCAAGAGCTGCGATTGCATAGAGTCTGACATGCGGGATAACCGTTCCTTCTACTCTAATTGGGACTGGCTAAGCTGTCTCATCTATTGTTGTCACAGTGGGGAGTTAGGACAGTGCTAGAGCTGCGCGGCGTACCTTGCTTGCCCCTAGAGCTATGCCCACAGCCTCGTAAGAGTTGCTGCGTTTCGCGGGGCTTTGGGCGACCTGTGGAGTCCCTAGCGGAATTGAGGGAAGCGGTAGCTTTCTACGGGGCGACAGCAGCGGCGAAGTTGAGGCGTGATGGTCAGGTAGCGAAGACGATGACGGTTTTTATTACCACCAGTCGCTTCCGGCCTAGGGAGCCCTACTATGCCAACTCTCAGACGTTGACACTGCCCTTTCCAGCTAACGACACACCGACCTTAGTTAGGGCAGCGCTAGGGGCTACAGAGCAGCTTTACCAGCCAGGGTATAGCTTCCACAAAGCCGGAGTCATGCTGATGGATTTGAGCCCTGAAGAGATTGTCCAAGGGAGCATCTTCGGATGCCAGGCCAGACCAGAGCGATCCTGGGAGCTGATGGAGGTGATTGATTCGCTTAACCAGCAGTTTGGAACCGGGACTATTCGATGGGCGGCTGAGGGGCTGCAACAGGGCTGGAGGATGAGGGCCGATAGATTAACTCGGCGGTACACAACTCGGTGGGATGAGTTGGCTTCAGCTAACTAACCCGAGTCTCCAATGCAAGAGCTGCATTGGAGACTCAAGTGATCAGGTCAGCAAGGTTTCTGGTGTTTTGCCATTGATGAGAACTTCATTCCGCAGTGCTCACACGAACCCCGGATCCACTGTGAGGGAATTGGGAAAGGCTGATTACAGCCGGTTGAAGGGCATGATGACAGTAACCTAAGCCGATGTGTTTCACATCCTGTCATCGCTTTGAATTGCCAGGCCATACGGTGATATGGCGCTTCAGCATAACAGGCGGCGCACATTCTGATAGGAGTTGGTTTAATTGGCTCAGCTTCAGAAGGAAACATCGCTCGAAGTCGTTCAATCTCAACTCCCATCAGGCCAGACATTTTCTCCAGTTCCTCCTGATCTGGTGGGGGATTGAAATAAAACCTTTCCCATCGGTAAAGTGTCTTTCCTAACCTTAGCTTTTTGGCCAAGCTGAAAGAGTTGGAAATGTTAACTGTCTCCTTACGGAACCAGCGTCCTAAATAATGGCTAATACTTTCCCCCTCAAATGGAGCCAGATGTAACAAAAAATGTTGTTCTGCCTGATTTTCCACTAACGAATGGCTCCATTTGAGACAAGCTAGTCTTTTTGTGAGAGATTAGATACTGGCTGGTAGCCAACTCCTAATGCTTGAGCTACATTTTGAGGATTGATTTCAGCTTTGGGGTTGTCCAACTTCCAGACAGCGATTTCCCGCAAGTTCTCGTACAACGGTCGGAGTTGACCTTGAGAGGCTTTATGTAAATAATCCACGATGGCTGTATCTTCGTCTAGCTTCATTGGGTTAGACCAACGAAGGCCGGAACGTTCCCAGTTTTTAATCACCTTCGAGGTATCACTAACTGAGAATGTGTCGAAGCTACAGCGCTTCAGAAAGGTGTTATGGATGTTGACGAACTTTTTATTTCGTAGCCTCTGTATATCGAGCATGTCATCCAGATAAGGCATTCCGGCCAGTACAACTGGAATGTTTAACTTCTCGAAAATTCTCATGAGTTCCGTAAACGCCTTAAAAGAGAGAAGGTCAGCGTTATTGACGATTAACAGCTTGACTCCGTAAGCCTTCAGGGTTCCCCATACTCGTGCTCTTAAGTCTCTAAGATTGCCACAGTCTAAAGGATTAGATAAGAATTCGAGGATCAGCAGCATCAAATCCGTTGAGCTGCCATTCTGCTCAATCTCTACTAACACAATTGATGCAGGAATTTGGAGAATACTACCCCGTCGCTTAACTTGAGTACGCACGTAGTACTCAAGTGCTCTTTGAATGCCTAAGCGATCTATGGTTAAAATGCGTGCGCATAGCTTTAAGTCACGCCACGTATTGAGTTGTTCAAATAAAGCCTCATCCCGTGACAGGCTGACATAAGTATTAATCTTTCCGATGCGTTCGACTTCTGCTTGATTCTCGGCTGATCTACCGGGAAAATCCCCAGGACGAATAGCAGGTTGTTCTACAGGTTGGTTATCAGCAGGTACAGCACCTTGAAGCGCGGCATTGGTTATTGACATCGCTATCACCAATCCTCTGTAAATTTATTCCAGTCTTCCACGACAAACAGCGGAGGCCTAGAAGGCACGTTAAGTAAGCTAGACTTCTTTGCTGTATTATCCACTTCGTTTAAGATTGGTGCAGGTTCTATTTGACTACTGGGGCTGTCGGGCTGGCTAGGATTTTTCTGGTGCAGTGGAATAACATTTGATGGCTGTTGCTTTTTGCTGAGTCGCTTGCTCTCTTTCCTGCGCCGGGATCGTAACGACTTAGCTTCTCCAACGGATTCTTGAAATAGGGCTTGTTGTTCAGCGAGGATAGATGATTGGTCAACTTTTTGGCGTTTTTCCCGAATTTTTGCCTTCTCTTGCTCCCATTCTCTCAAGGATAGCCTTTCTCCTAACAACTCTCTGGCTCTCAAGGATCCTAAATACTTTGAAGGCTCTCCCTCACATTCCTTTGAAAAAATCAGAACATAGACAATATTCCTAGGATCGTATCGAAGAGTTACCTCTTTCCCTTCATAGGGCTTAAGGAAATTTGCGCTCAGGTCATGTTTCCAATGGCCATTATCATCTTTCCGTAGACACGCAGTGTAATGTAGGGTAAAGCACTCAACTGTTCCACGCTCTTGAACTTTACGTTTTGTCGTCTTTAGTAGACAAATATCTAGATCTCTCTCACTAGATGGCATCCTAGGCTTAAACTCAGGCAAGCCAGAGATCCATCGCTGCGTAAGGGTTTTATCCTTCTCCCTATCATGGAAATGCTGGTTATGATGGTCAACGATGTGACGTACTAGTTTTTGTTCATATTCCTCAAAGGTAATGCAAGCCTTTTTTTCAGGATGATCGGGGCGCTCATTCAAATTTCCACCCTTGTAACCATTAATTAGAGCTGCAAATTCTGTTTTCAAAGCTAAGAATAGGCGTTCTACGATTCCACCTTGCTCAGTGTACAGCCGAAGCCGTAGCTTGATTCCCAGGTCAGATGCGGCGTGTCTCAAATGAGCTGACTTAAACTCTTTGGCCCTATCTGTCACAATATACTCAGGTAGCCCGCAAGCTTCCCACTCTTTCCTTAGATTTTTGTACTCTGGGCCATCTTTTTTAAGAATAGCCTGTCTAAGAGCCAATGTTACTTCATGGGATCCAGCAGAATCATAGCTAAGATAGTAGCCCATTACTAAACTTGAGTAGGTATCTACTACTGCTGTAATCCATACACATCCAGCAAGACCAGAAGCTTCCTTTTGCCCATCAGTTAATAGATTGTCTAAGCGAGTATGGTCTACCTGCCATACCTGATTGCTACGGATGACTTCGATGTCCTCTTGAACATGCTTGCCATCCTTCTTCGTTCCATCTGTAACTTTGACAATGATATTAGGCCCTTGGCCTGGATTCCGAACTCTCGGTTTGCTAGCGATAATAGGATCCAGCACCTTGTATACGAACATGTGGGAAGGGAACTCCCCCCTCTTCAAACCAAGATCAAGTTCTGCGTGGGCAATTAACTGGTTGTTGACTGTGTTACGAGTGATCCCTAAGCCTGCCTTCTTCCCTGCAGCATAGATTTTGAGAATGAAATCTCGCCAGTAATCAACACTGTGCTTCCAACGGCTACTTCCTTTTAATATGCCTGCATCACTCCGAGTTGTTCTGGCGATAGAGGCTATTCCCTCTTTCTCTGCCTCACGTACCCACTTTTTAATGGTTTCAGGATGCTTGCCGCATCGATCACTCCAAAGTCTAATTTTGTCCCGTTTTTGGGATCCAGAACTCTGAATAATGTCCTCAACAGCATCAAGCTTAAGAATGAGCTTTCGCTTGGCATCCAAGTCCTCAATCTGCTCAGTAAGGAGCGCTCGGGCAGATTGGGGTTGTCCTTCTGCTGAGGAATCATCGGTAGCTATTGCCCTGAGTAGGGCTGTGCCCTCAGCTTCATGCTCACTCATAAGAAAAACTGATAGGGTTATGGGTTGAACTGGGAAACATCAAATAGCGATTTAAGAATATTTTGGATGGTATTCGAGGAAAAGCAAATACCTGTTTAACTCTTGAGAGAGAATAAAGGCAAGATCAAGAAGCCCAAAGCCCTTGGCACGTAAAGGTTTTAGGCTTCTTGCCGTAGTTCACGCTAAGTCGTTAAACTTAACATCTACCCCTTTAATGGACATAATTTGTAGATGACTCCTGGCTGAGCAGCAATCTCGGTCAATTTGGCTACTTGAAAATTTTCTGCAAGACGCGCGTACCGATCGCACCGGGTTTATCAATCGCTGAAATAAGGCGATCGCGATCGAAATGACGAGATCCTCAAGCTTTTGTAGAAAGTACGGAAACCTTCCGTCAGCAGGCAGCGTGCGATCGCGCCATCCAATGGAACGTTGTCATCATAATTGGCTGAAGACATGAAATTATCCCGTGATGCGATAATCGCAGAAGCCAAACTGGCAAAGTATCTTTTGGTGTGGCGAGAAGTGGATGATAAGTCACAGTTTCTAGAGCAGGCAGGATACACCTGGAAAACTGGCAGCAATTAGAAGTCGATTTGAGGAGCCAAATCCTATCGCTGGCAGCCGTGCCCTCCGACGAACCAAATCGATTTGGAGATGTCTACGAAATCCGGGGCGTATTAAATGGGATAAATAGCACCCGCTTAGCTGTAGTCACGATTTGGATGATTGAGTACGAAACGAAAGTGACAAAGTTCATCACGCTGTATCCAGACAAGGAGGCTAGATCATGACGTTTGAGCTATTCACACGAGTCGCTTTGCGGGAAGATTTTCCCAACCATCAGCTGCATCGAGGGGATGTGGCGACGATTGTGGAGCATCATCCGGTAGCTCAGGGCGAAGATGGATATAGTCTGGAGGTCTTTAATGCGATCGGGGAAACCCTCGCAGTTTTGGTAGTGTCTGAGTCGCAGATTGAACCACTCATGAGAAATGAGGTGCTGCACATTCGAATGCTCGATGAAGCGGTTTAGGAAAGGCCCCAAAAGTGAGCATCGTGCCTTGCGCGAGATATTGTAGACCCTAATGTACAAAGGTTAAGTGAATCTCGTAAAAGTTAGCATAGCTTCTGATTCTCAGTAGATTAAGTGAACCAAAGGGAAACCTAACTTACACCTATTTAGGATGGCTCATCCCCAATAAAGTCTATAGATTCAATATTTTCTGCACTTATGCAGGTCTTGCAGGGTTCGTGATTTTCCCTCGCCTGCTCATGTGAGTCATAACAACTGATTTTGTTCATTTCATGTGGGCGAGCTCTCTCAGGATAAAATTTACATTTTCTGCTGAAATGATGCTTGTTTTTACTTTTGCTTTTCCCCCAAGCTCTATAGGGTCCTCCTACGATTGGTTTACCTGCCACATTCTCGAGAAGAATTTTCATTTTCTTGAGAACAATTAAACGGGGATAGTTTTTTATGTCATTTTCAAGCTCTTCAATAACTGATTTTACTAGAATGGCATATTCATCTTCATCTTCGTCCCCTAAATACTTGCCCTCAACCGTAGAAATTGAATTCCTTAAATAATTATAGACTTCGCTTACAATAAACCTGCCCATAACGGGACTCGTTAAGGTAAGTTCTACCAGATCATCAAGAACTACGTGAGAATAAGCCAAGAATCCACGATCGTAGCCAGGATATTTCGATAGTAGTTTGCTTATGACTTTGTCAATTTTTCTATATCTCTTATCTGAGCTTGTCTTCAAGAATATAAATTTATTTCTAAAATGCTCTAGCTCAGGATATGAGTTGCCTTTTATTTCCTTTAGTTCGTTCAATAGGTCTTGTTGCTCGTATATTAGTTCGACTGCCCACAGCAAACGTGAAGAACTCGCTAGATTTTGTGATTCCGGAATTAGGATCGTAATCAACTCTGAAAGAATCGAGGCTTTAGACTCAAGTCGATTAATGATCCTGGCTTGTCCGCCTGATTCAGGGTCAACTTCAATCAGCCTCTTAGAAAGCTCTTTTCTTTGTTTGCTTATCTCTTGACCTAGGCTTCCCTTTAAAGTGTGCTTTATTAAAAGACTTATAGTTTCAATGGGGAAGGCTCTAGGAGCTTTCAGCCCTAAAACTAACCACTTAAAGAGAGCAGTCACTAAGAATAATAGCGCTCTTATATATGAAGACCATGTTTGACTATTTCTGTCTAGGCGACTCCAGTCAGATCGGAAGGGCTCAACATCTTCTTGGAGATAATTTAGCCAATCACTATTGGATTGATGAAAATGATCATGTACTTGTTTTAGAGGAGGAAATTTTTCAAAAATTACTTTGAGTGATAATGCTTCACCACCTAAATGAATTTGCTCACTTCTGGTCTTATTAATGACTCCGCAAATTTTTCCTGTTCTCTGGTTGAGTAAAGGTGCTCCGCTCATTCCAGGACGCACCTGCCCTCCTTTCAACTTTATGATAGATCGCTTTTCTCCTGCCAAACCTTCACATTCTAAAGTTATTGGATCACCTTCAGGATTTCCACCTATTGGATCTGTATATCCAAATGAAAAGCATAAATCCCTAGGATTGATTTCGTTGTCAACATAAACACAAGAACTTGTAGATTTGATATTCGCCTGAAGGATAGCTAGATCTATTTCGGGGGCAAATGAGTGTACAAGCCTTGCAGGAAGAATTTTCCCATTTCCCCTTATCGAGACAGTCACTTCCTGAGTTGCAGGATAATTCAATACATGAGCACAAGTAACTATTATCCCAGGGGCTATGAAAAAGCCAGTTCCATGAATATATTCTGACCCTGGTATGTTTATTTTAACAGTGCAAACTTCGACAAGCTGCTCTATAGTTGAATGATTCATGTCTGAAGATGAGCTACTTTTCCCATTCCAATGTGATTTCTAAATTTGCTTTACTTGCTCCCTTGACGATAATAGCCGTTAAGTTACCTGACTCGACTCCTATCTCTATCCCGAATTTGACTGACGCTTTTTGGGGTTCAATTTTTCTAATCGTCTCTTTTATGGCGTCTGTTATTCCTAGCAATGCATCTTCAATTTCTTGAAAAGAAAAGCTTTTAAAGGATACTTCTTTTCTGCCCGAGCCCGAAGCTTCAAACTTGACTGTAGACCCATTCGGCAAGCTGACCGAAATTTTTTCCGAATTGAATGAAAGTTCTGACATTTTTTGTGCGTTAGGATAGCAAAAAACCGATAGTTATCTGAAGCTATGCCTTTTGAAAAGTAAACTCTTAACTAAGAAAAAGCTGCATTTGCAAGTGAATCCTGTAATTCCTCGTCGCATTGAGTAGGCAGGTAAAGGGTAGAAGCAGCTAAATCGACTAGGATGCTTGCTTTTTGGCTATCTTGCAGATTCGGTAATTGTAACTGATGAATCAATATTGACAACCCACTGTAGCGCCAAGATTCAACTCTTTCTTTAGCCCTCGTACAGCTACGATTCACCGATAGGGTCTAGCCAGGAACGGTTTCTAGCAGAATCTGCTGCCAAGAATTCGGGCTTCGCTGGCTGACATAGAGCATTTATTTCGATGCCGACCACCTTACCTTCAGCGTTGTAATCCAGAATGATACCGTCGCTGACCTCTTCAGATTCGACGATCGCCGTATCGTCTAGCCGCAGATATAAAGCATCGTCTTCTTTATGGACAACTAGTTTCATTTCACCCTCCGATCGAAAAAGACAGTTAAAACTCATTGCGGAGTAACCTTCGGGTTCATGACTACCCGTAGCCACTCTTCTATCAATCTGAATAATCCCGCGTCTAGGAGCTTTACAAAAGAAAAGGGTCGGCGGAATATCCGCCGACCCCTTATTGCTGGTTTAGAACAGAAGGTCTAGGGCCTAGAAGGTGTAGCCCAGACCGACGGTGCCATTGACCTGGCTGTTGCCGTAGATCGACCAGTTGACGGCACCATTGGCCACAACGTGGTCGGAGATGCGGTAGTCAACACCGCCGGTCACCAGAGGCCCAACTGCGCCTGCACCCTGGGTAGAGACTGACAGGCCACCGCCGACGTAGGGCATCAGGCGGCCGTTGGGGGTAACGGGGTTAAAGTCATAGGTCACGGGCAGCAAAAAGACGGTTTCGCCGTTGTTGCTAAAGTTGAGGTCGCTCATGACTCCGGGGCGCACCGAGATGTGGTCGGCCACGGTAGCTTTGCCGTTGACCGATAGGCCAACGTCGCTGTTACCCAGGTTGCCAACAGCAACCCCAGCGCCGACGTAGTTGTAGTCTGTGGGGGCGTCTTGGGCGTTAGCGGCCATGGGCAGGGCTGCCAGGGAAGCGGCGGTGAGACTCAGAGCGATCGCGGCGATAGAACGGGTTTTCATGGTCATTCTCCAAATGCAAACTGTGTGTTGTTGACTGTGCGGCTGAAGGACCCACCCAAAACGAACTCTTTGATGCGAGTCAGTGCCATTAGGTCGGGATGGGTATAGCGGTGAAGCGGATGCCCTTGCTTTTGTCGGGACAGGCGCTTTCGCCATGACACTGTTGTAGCGCTGGGGCCTATAGACCCCTTAGCCAGTCCATGACACTTTGTGTAGTGGGTGATACTGGCTCACCAACTCAGAAAACTCCGCAGGTTGCCAAAGTCCTTGTCCTGCAAGGGTTTGCGGTGTTAGCAAGGGGCCGGAATGGCGATCGCAGCCCTGCTAAAACCCCTCGGTTAGCCGGGTTTTACCAGGCAGACACCCAACTGGCACACTCAACTGGCATAACCACCCCTAGGCAAAAAAAACTCTCCCAGCCCTAATCCAGGCGGAGAGAGACCCTGTAGATGAGGCCGTCAACCCGTTGCCAGGGAGGGCTTGCTCTCAGGGCTTGCTCTGGTTCTTAATCAGGTCATTAATTTGAGTGAAAATTTCCTCAAACAGCTGCGGGGGCGCACCGCCCGGAATCAACAGGTCGTTCATGATGAAGGAGGGCGTGCCCTGAAGCTGGAGCCGCTGGGCCAGGGCCAGATCTTGCTGAACGGCGGCGGCGGCGGCGGCACTGGCGCGATCGCGGTTGAACTGCTCCATATCTAGCCCCATGGCCTCGGCCAGCTCAACATAGAGATCTTCGCCCAGGCGATTTTGGTTCGCAAACAGGCCGTCGTGGTACAGCCAAAACTGGCCCTGCTGCCCCGCTGCCCAGGCCGCCTTGGCCGCTGGCAGCGCCTCCGGGTGAATCTGGGTCAGCGGAAAGTTCTTGTAAACATAGAGAATGTCGCTGTCGTGGTTTGCCACAAACCCTTTCATGTTGGCGGCGGCCAGGGCGCAGTAGGGGCACTGAAAGTCTGAAAACTTAAACAGCACGATCGCAGCGTTGGGATTCCCCTTGGTGGGCGAAGCCCCGATCAGGCTGGCCCGATCCATGGAAGTAATGACCTTGGTGACGATCGCCTGGTGGGCTTCGGGGCTGTCGGGGGCGCCAGCCTGGTGCCGCCGGGGCACTAGCAGCACCACCGGAATCAGTATGCCGACGATCAGCGCGCCGACGATGCCCCATAGCAGCGGCTTGGAGCCGCGCAGCCGGGTCCAGAGTTTTTCCATAGCCTCACCTTTCTGTGCGAATGCCACCCCCATCATGCCGCCCTGGGGGGCACCTTGCCAGAGGTTTAGCCTACCGCTGCTGGCGCGGCGCGGGCAGTGGCGGTGCCGACGCCGGGGAACCCGGCGCCCCCCGATCGATATGCTGCCAAAAAATATCCCGCAGGCGGCGCTTCGCTCGGGAGGCCCGCTGCCGCAGGGCGGCTTCGCTGGCCGCAGGGTACCCCAGGGCGGTCAGCCACTGGCTGATCTCGCTCCACGGCCAGCCCTTTACCGTGCGCAGGTAGAGCAGGCAGGTCGCCTCAGAATCCTCCTGGTAAAGCAGGTGCAGCGCCTGGTAAAGCAGGTCAAGCTCTTCGGTAATCAGCTGCTGCTGCATGAGGTTGAGGCGGGGGTCAGGCAGGGCCGCCTCTAGCACGTGGGGATCGGTGGCGCTGGCCCGGTGCTTGCGCTTGCGCTCGTAGACGACGTTGAATGCGGTTGCCTTGAGCCAGGCGTGGGGGTTGTGGATGACCTCCCCCGTCTGGAGCTTTTTTTTGCCGCGCAGGTAGGCCTCATGGAGAATCTCGTAGGCCTCGTACTGGGCCTCTAGGCGATACTGCTTCAGGGTTCTTTGAATCGCACTTAAAATATAGAAGGCCTGGGGACTGTCTTTGCCAAGAATTTCACTCAGCGCTTGATCAAACACGTCTTGGGCTGGAGCATCGGCGGGTAAGCGGAACTCATTAAAACCACTGGTGTCGTCGGATTGGCTCATATTCCCTTTGGCGTAGGTGAGGCATCACTCCACTAAACAAGTGATATAAGTTGCTCCAATGTGACAAATAAAATTGCGGAAACTACCGCCCCAAAAGCCCAAAAAAGATTTTAAAGAAAAGTTGCGCGCCCCTGTCACAACCTCTACCCCCAGGTCACTAATACACTAGCGCGGCGATCGCCCGGCCCGTTTGCGAGGGCAGCTTTCTGCTGTCTCAGCCGGGGCGGTAGGCCTGAGTTGCGAGCATCTAGCGGGGTTACACCGGCTGGGCGCTCGGTTGATCTGTGCGTTGGACCAGTCCTGGTCGAGCGATCGATACGTGATATTAGTTCGGGGATCTAGGTCTGGCTGGGCGCCCCTTGGGGCAGCCCTGGGAATACGTGTGGCGGTCAGAGACCTACCCCAGAGGGCGATGGTCAAAGACCCACCCCAGAGGCGAACGCAAGTATACCCAGGGTCCATTTCCAGCCAGGCAATCCAGCTGGCGAATCGATGCGCCTGAACAACTCCATCTGATTTACAGGTTTTCCCTACAGCGGCACGCGAGGAGTGAGGAGTAATGAATACAGAACATGTCACGGCGCCCTCAACACCCCCCCTAGACGATCTGCCCGTGGTGGCGGGCGGCGGTGCCCCCGACTCGATGTTCGCCAATTGGCTTAGGGCTAAGGGAGAGCTGCCCCTGGACGGCCTGAGACAGGGTTTGCGGCGCCACGCCCCGACGCTTATTGACTACTGCACCCTGGCCCTACAGCCCAGTCTCTCCGCCGAGGACGAAGCGCGCCTGGACACCATTTTGACCCAGGCGATTGACGATCCCCTGCTGAGCTTTTGGCTCGATGAGGCCGACGGCTGGGTCGACGGACAGCTGAATCTGCTGCCCGAGGAGGTGCTCAAGCAGCAGCAGGGCAAGCTGCGCCGCATGATTGGTCAAACCTGGGTGGATACCCTCTGGAATGACTTGCAGCACGGCACGAAGGCGCTCCAGGCCTACCTGAAGCGGGTGGGGGTCTACAGCGGGGCGATCGACGGCATTATGGGACCTCGCACCCAGCGCGCGATAGAATCCCTCAAGACGGCGTACCCTGACGATTGGCCGTTGGGGTACCTGTAGGCGTTGAGATATTGGCAGAGGGAAAAGCGTATGAGTCGGTTGGCTACAGGGTTCTGGAATTGGCGGCAGCTCCTGGTATCGCTGGTTTTTAGCCTGACTATAGTCCTGGGAATAACGGCAAATGGCGGCAGGGCGATCGCCGCCCCGGACGTTTCCCTCACCGTGCACCTGGGCACTGCGGCCGGGGACCTACGCTTTGAACCCGCCCAGGTGAAGTTTATGGCGGGTCAGCGCTACCGTCTGGTGCTCGACAACCCCAGCCCCGAGAAGCACTACTTTACCGCCAAGGACTTTGCCGACGGCCTCTGGACCCAGAAGGTGCAGGCCGCTGGCGTGGAAGTCAAGGGCGCCATCCACGAGCTAGAACTCAAGCCGGGGGCGATCGCAGAGTGGGTGTTTGTGCCCCAGCGGCCCGGTGTGTATGAACTGCACTGCGCGATCGCGGGCCACGCCGAAGCTGGCATGGTCGGTCAGCTCGAGATTGTCGCTGCGGGCGACGCCTGATTCCCGCCTGCGCTCAGGCCCAAGGCCAGGGTTCTGAATCCTTTGCGTTGCGGGCATTCAGGACGCTTCTGAGGGGCCGTGCTTTAATAAAATTAGGCGTTGGAGCCATTGGGAGCGGATAGGGTTTCCCCCCATCACCGGCTGCCTGATCAGGGACATCCACAACTGTGTCAGTCCTCACATCGCCTTGGAGATGACCTTTCAAAGCCCCCTAGGCGCAACCGCGCTCACCCCGTCATCCCGTCGAGTCACGATTCAGGCGGCGCTCGATCAGGTGGTCTCCCAGGAGGCCCACCGCAATGAGCTACAGCTGTCCTACGTGCGATCGGGGGTGCTATTTATTTCCCTCATGCTCGACGTAGCGGTGTTTCTGTTTCCCCAGGCGCTGCTCGGCAAAGCCCACGTGCCCCCCACGGTGGTGATTATTAGCCTTTGCGCCAACCTCTTTGCCCTGGGGCTGGTGGTGATTTTGCGCCAGGGCCTCTCGATGGAAGCCCTGCACCGCTGGCAGATCGTTATTCCTATATTTGACAACCTGCTCCTGTGGGCCTTTATCACCAACATTTGGCGGGTGCTGGGCACAGCCCAGCCATTGATTTTGACCAATGTGGTGGCCTTTTGCAGCCTGGTGGCCGTCTCCGGGGGCCTGCGCCTGAGTCGCCGGGCGGCCTTGCTGACCTCAGTGCTGGCGCTGGTCAACTTTGGGTATGCGGCCATGCTGTTCAGGCTTACCCTGGCGCTGGCCCTGTTCGCCGGTATCACGGTGCTGGGCACGGGCTTTTTGGGCATGCGGATGGCGGTGATTGTGCGCCGCCACGTCAAAAATGAGTCGGGCCGGGTGTTGATGGCCCAGTTTTTGCCCAAAACCGTGGTCGAAGCAGCCTTTGAATCGCCCCTGGATCTGCTTCAGCAGCCGCAAAAATGCCAGGTCACCGTGGTGGTCACCGACCTGCGCGAGTTTACCCATTTTGCCGAAACCTTAGAACCCCAGGCCGTGCTCGACTTTCTCAATCGATATCAGGGGGTGCTGGCGACCATCGTCGAGCGCCACGGCGGCTGGGTTGATAAGTTTATGGGCGACGGCATGCTGGCGGTATTCGGTGCCCCAGACCCGCTGGAAAACCATGCCCACAGCGCCCTCACCGCCGCGATCGCCATGGTGCAGGAGGTGAAGCAGATCTCCCCCCTGGCCATGGGGGTGGGGGTGCACTCTGGTCCGGTGGTGGCAGGCTGTTTGGGCACCGCTGGGCGACTGGAGTTTACGGTGATTGGCGATACGGTCAATGTCGCTGCCCGACTGGAAGCGCTGACCAAAATCCTGGGCCACCCCCTGCTGGTCAGCGAGACAACCTACCGGCAGGTAGATGCCCTGGCTGCGCCGTCTGTGGTTCTGCGATCGGTGGGGCAGCACACCCTGAGGGGCCGGGCTCAAACGCTAGAGCTGTTTACCGCAGCCTGACGCCAGCGATGAACCTATACCTTGGGATAGAGGCTGCTTGCGGATTCCTGTGGCATCCCTAAGGTTAGGCCTTCACGCTTTAGTTTACATATCTTCATCTATTTCAGCATTTCGGATTCTCAGTATTTGGGATCCGAAATTATCATGGCCTAAAGAGCACTGCACCGATAGTTCTAAACCCAATAATGCCTCCGGATCCTTCCCATGAACCCTTTGCCATCCTGGCTGTAGACGATTCTTCAGACAATTTGTTTCTGATCGAATCTATTTTGGATGACCCTGACTATCGAATGACCTGTGTAGAAAGCGGCCAGGCCGCTCTAGAGGTAGTGGAGCAGGCTCCGCCCGATGTGATCTTGCTCGACGTCATGATGCCGGGGCTAGACGGCTACGCGGTGACCCAGCGCATCCGCGACAACCCCAACCTGCCCTACATTCCCATTTTGTTGATTACGGCCCACGACCAGTCAAGCCTGGTGCAGGGCTTAGATGCCGGGGCCGACGATTTTATTCGCAAGCCGGTGGATGTCAACGAGCTGCGGGCCAGGGTGCGATCGCTGCTTCGTCTCAAGCGCAGCATTGATGCCCAGACAGCCATGATTCGCCAGCGCGACGACTTTGTGGCTCGCCTCACCCACGATCTGCGCACCCCCCTGGTGGCCGCCAACCGGATGCTAAAGCTGTGCCAGGGCGACGCCTTTGGCCCCATACCCGAGGACGGGAAACAGGCGATCGCGACCATTGTCGACAGCAACCGCCACCTGCTCAGCATGGTCAACACCCTGCTGGAGGTGTACCGCCACGAGGCCGGACACAAAGCCCTGACCCTATCGCCGGTAGACCTGTTCAAGCTGACCGAAACCGTGGTTATGGAACTGGCTCCCATGGCGGCGGAGAAGGGTCTTACCTGCCTGCTGTGCTGGTCCAACCAGGCCAAGCCGGTGCCGTTCTCCGCTGCCCCAGGCTTTGGCGGTGCAGCCGTGGAGGCCGCTGAGGCAGAAACCGAAACCCAGGGCCACGATGCGTTTACGGTTTTGGGCGACTACCTAGAGCTGCGCCGGGTAATTACCAACCTGATTGGCAACGCCATTAAATTTACCGACGCTGGCAGCGTGACGGCGACGATTGGCACCACTTTGCAACGACCCGACGGCGTAGCTATCCCTGACAGCGGCGACTC
Source organism: Nodosilinea nodulosa PCC 7104 (assembly GCF_000309385.1). Classification (GTDB taxonomy): domain Bacteria; phylum Cyanobacteriota; class Cyanobacteriia; order Phormidesmidales; family Phormidesmidaceae; genus Nodosilinea; species Nodosilinea nodulosa. The sequence goes on along the minus strand of NZ_JH976537.1, from coordinate 3,503,615 downwards.
CCCCTGGGTCTGGGTAAGGGTGGCTGACACGGGTATTGGCATTCCCAAGAGCGAGCAACAAGCCGTGTTTGAGTGGTTTCGCCAGGGCAATCAGGCCCGGTCGGGGCACGGGCTGGGCCTCCACCTGTCCCAGCGCATCGCTCAGCTCCACGGCGGCACCATTACCCTCACCTCCGAGGTCGACCAGGGCAGTTGTTTTACCCTGTACCTGCCCCAGGCAGCCGGATCATAGGTTTCACCCGGCTCGGGTTTAACAGGCAGGTTTAGTAGGATGGAGGCAGACCCCGTCATCTATCCAGAACACCACTATGCGCATTGGGCTGCCCAAGGAAATCAAAGATCAGGAGTTTCGCGTTGGCCTGACCCCGGCAGCGGTGCAGAGCCTGTGCCAGCAGGGTCACCAGGTCATGGTGCAGGCCGGAGCCGGGGCCGGCTCGGGCTTTGCAGATAGCGACTACCAAACCGCCGGGGCTACCCTGGTAACCGATGCGGCCACCGCCTGGGCCCAGGAGCTGGTGATCAAGGTCAAAGAACCCCAGCCCTCCGAATATGCCTTCTTTCGCCCCGGCTTAGTTCTGTTCACCTACCTGCACCTGGCCGCCGAGCGATCGCTGACCGAGGCCCTGATACAGAGCGGTATCGACGCGATCGCCTACGAAACCGTGGTCGCCCCCGACGGCAGACTGCCGCTGCTCACCCCCATGAGCATTATCGCCGGGCGCCTCTCGGTGCAGTTTGGGGCCCGCTACCTGGAGCGTCAGCAGGGCGGGCGGGGCGTGCTGCTGGGCGGCATTCCCGGCGTTGCCTCCGGTACGGTGGTGATTTTGGGCGGCGGCGTGGTCGGCACCGAAGCGGCCAAGATGGCCGTGGGCCTGGGGGCCAGGGTGCAAATCATCGATCTCAACGTCGATCGCCTCGCCTATCTCGAAACGCTGTTTGGCTCCCGCGTCGAGCTGCTCTACAGCAGCCCGGCCCAGATCGCCGCCTCTGTGCCCCAGGCCGATCTGCTGATTGGAGCGGTGCTGGTGCCCGGCCGCAAAGCCCCCACCCTGGTCTCCAGGGATCTGGTGGCCACTATGCGCCCCGGCTCGGTAATTATTGACGTTGCTGTCGATCAGGGCGGCTGTATCGAAACCCTGCGCCCCACCTCCCACAGTCAGCCCACCTACGTGGAAGAGGGCGTAGTGCACTTTGGCGTACCCAACATGCCCGGTGCGGTGCCCTGGACGGCCACCCAGGCGCTCAACAACGCTACTCTGCCCTACGTGCTTAAGCTGGCTCGCCAGGGGCTGCAGGCCCTTGCTAGCGATAGCGGTTTGAAGGGTGGGCTCAACGTGTCGTCAGGGAAACTCATTCACCCGGCTGTGCGCGATGTCTTCCCAGATTTGGCTGCTCGGCCTGCTGAAATGGCTGCCCTTTAGATGTCACCTGTATGAACAACGTTGAGGTAATTCGCGAACTCTATCGGGCCTTTCGCGATCGCGACTACGACGTCTTTCCCAGCATCACCACGCCGGATCTGGAGTGGATTCAAAACGAGGGCTTTCCAGGAGGAGCGACGTACCGAGGTGCCGCTGAGGTAATTGAGGGCGTCTTCCAAGCCAATAGCAACAGCTGGGCAGGCTTTGCCTACCAAATCGAAGAATTTTTGGATGCCGGTGATTCAATCATCGTGCTGGGCAGATATACCGGGCAAAACACTGTCTCCGGAAAACCTCTAAGTGCGGCGGCAGCCCATATCTACGATCTGCGCGATGGTAAGGTCTGCCGCTTTCGCATGTTTGCCGATACCAAAACCATTTGGGACTCGATGACCTGATTCGGAGTTTGAGACCGCACGTAGGCTCAGTTCACCACCGTGCTGCCGTGGGCACGAGGGTCATTATTGACCGCACTCTGCCTGAATACAACATCGCCCTCGATCGCCGAGGTGCGGCCAAAGGTCTGCTGGTGGGGCAGGGGCGCCTCAGCCATCAGCGCATCCAAATTTTCGCTGAGGATTTGGCGGGGCTGCTCACCCACGGCGGTGGCAATCGGGTCGCCCGCGCTGCCCATGTAGACAAAGTGGGGAATGCCCTCGACCCGGTAGGCCAGCATTTCGGGCAGCCACTTGTTGTTGTCGATGTTGAGCATGACAAAGTTGACGCGATCGCCATAGCTCTCCCGTAGCTCAGCCATATCGCCCGCCATCGCCTGACAGCTGGTGCACCAGTTGGCATAGAACTCCAGCAGGGTCGGCTTGCCGTTGGTTTGGGCCTCTTCGTAGGGCACCGCGCTGGCGGCTAGTTCGCTGAGGGAGAGGGTGGCCGACTGGGTGCGAATGCCCAAGAACATGGCGGCGGCCAGCACCACGGCGGCTACCGCCACTACCAGATTGCGGGCGCGGCTGGGGGCAATATCTGACGTGAGGGGCTGATTATCTGCCATGGCATACAAACTTCCCTGGGGGTTAGGCGCTAGGACATAACAGGCAGGCCAACTCTCCGGTTAGGATAGGAGCAGCCCGCTGATGTTAAGTGTAAAAGAATTGGGGTGAATGGGTCGGCTATGAAAAAACGGGTCAAGCTGATTTTCCCCAAGCGATCGGTGCATATGCCGATTACCTACCGTTTGGCCAAGGACTTTAACATTGCCGCCAACATCATTCGCGCCCAGGTGGCTCCCAACCAGGTGGGTACCCTGGTGGTTGAGCTATCCGGCGACATTGACCACCTCAACGATGCCACCGACTGGCTTGAGGTCCAGGGCATTGAGGTTTCGGGGGCCAGCGGCGAAATCGTGGTCGATGAAGACCTCTGCGTGCACTGCGGCCTCTGTACGGGGGTTTGCCCCACCCGCGCTCTTACCCTCGACAGTGACACCTACCGGCTGACCTTTTCGCGATCGCGCTGCATTGTCTGCGAGCAGTGTGTGCCCACCTGCCCCGTGCAGGCGATTTCCACCAATCTGTAGCCCCCGCTGAGGTGCGATCGCCATGCCCCAAGACCGCTCACTCCTTACCCTGATCAGGGTTCACTGGCTTTCCTGGACGCTCATGGTCATTGCCCACGCCACCTACGGCGGCTTTCTGCACGCGCGATCGGCTGGTCCAACGGCCTGGCTCTTGAGCATCGGGATAGCCATTGGCGGGGCAGGCGCCATCACGCTGTTCTGGCCGCAGATCCGTCGCGTCATTTTGCTCGGCTTTCAGTCCGACATCGGCTACTTCGTAATGGCGCTCAGCCTTGCCTCGCTGGCGGTGGTGGCCGTCACACAGTTTCAGCTGTTTGCCTATTTCGCTATGTTGGTGGCGGTATCCCTGCTAGCCCGCGTCGACAACCTGATTTTAGGCATCCAAGATACCGCTGCTTTTCTCTGGCTGTCGGGGCTGGCCCTGCTGGGGCTAGCGCTGAGCTGGTTGCCCAGGGTGCTGGCCTCATCCGGCTAAAGCCCCGTCGGCGCAGCGCCTGGATTGGCTTACCCCTATGCAGCGCTCCCTAGAATCGCAATCGTGCGCCCCGTTGCTGTGCCCCCGTCCCTGTGTAGGATGGTTAAGAGGTTTTGTGCTGTATACAATGCAGCTCGGCCAGTGCCGAGGGGCCGGGCAAAAGCGCCCCGGTGCAGACTGGGCCAGGGCCAATACCGCTTTATTCACGCTCGTTAGGGGGTTTACGCATGACGGCTGCCAGCACGCAATCGATTCCGGCCTTTTGTGAGGGTATTCAGCATTTCGGGGCGCTGCCCCCTGAGTTTGCCGCCTACGGTCAGGCGGCGGCGATCGCAAAAGGACAGACCGCCATTGCCTCCCCCAGCGACCCGGTAGCCGTTTACCAAACCCTGCTGGCCGCCGATGCCCTGCGCTACCTCACCCTCCAGGTAACCGCCAGCAAGGAGTCGGGCCACCCCGGCGGCTTTGCCAGCATTGCCGATGCGATCGCCGCTCTGGTCATGCTGGGCCACAAAAACATCGTCACCGAAGTCGGTCACCACGCCCCCGGCTTCTACAGCAATGTCTTCTTAGATCGCTCCCTCGAAGCCATGGGCATTGAGACCGTGCAGCAGCTGTGCGATCGCTTCCGCGAAACCCACGGCCTGCTGGGCCACCTGTCAGGGCAAATTCCCGGCCTGCTGGCCCCTGCTGGCCCCCTGGGCCAGGGGCAACACTTTGCCATGGCGGGGGCCAAGCTGCACCCTGGGGTGCTGTTCCCCGTCACCATTGGCGACGGCGGCCTGGGCGAACCCTACATCATGAGCAGCTTTGGCCACTTCAACACCGCCTATCCCAGCGTCACCAATATCCTGCCCATCCTGGTGTGGAACGGTTTTTCCCAAGAGCATCACAGCATGGTCTCAACCAAGTCCAACCAGGCCATGATCGACTACTGGCGCGGCAACGGCTTCCAGGAAGTGGTGCTGGTCGACGCCAAAGATTACGATGACGCCAGCCAGCCCGGCGACTACGTCGACAGCACCGCCTTCTCCTTCCCCCAGCGGTTCGCCTTTACCCAGGCCGTGCTCGAAGCCACTGACAAAGCCGCCAAGCTGGCCCTGGGCGGCACCCTCACCGTGCTCATCGTCAAGCAGCTCAAAGGGGCTGGCGTGCACAAGCGCGGTGCCCAGTCCCACAACCTCTACCCCGGCGACTCTCTCCAGCGCGACTACATCGTCAGCGCTCTCACCAGCCGCGCCCTGCACCCCGAGGCCTGGGCGCTAGTGCGCACAAACTACGAGCGGTCTATGGGTGGCCCCAGCGCTAGCACAGCCGTAACAGAATCGATCTTGCCCCTGGCCGACCTGGGCACCTTGCCCCTCAATGAGTTCCCGGTCGGGGGCGACAAGCAGGTGGCCACCACCGCCATGGGGTCGCTGGTGGGCCATGTCGGCCAGCAAGACGCCCAGTTTGTGGTCACCAATGCAGACGGCAACGCCGCCTCTGGCATCAACAACATCAACCAGGCGCTCAAAATCATTCACCCTACCGCCGATGCCACCTACTTCCAGCAGCCCCAGGGCCAGGTCTACGAACCCCTGAGCGAAGATGCCTGCGCTGGCCTAGCGGCGGCCCAGGCCCTGTTTGGGGCGCGATCGCTGTGGTGCTCCTACGAATCGTTTGCGATCAATGGTCTACCCATCTGGCAGACCGTCACCCAGGCCATGGCCGAGCTGCGCCGCCCCACCCCCTCCACTATCACCCTGTTCACCGCCGGAGCCCTAGAGCAGGGCCGCAACGGCTGGACCCACCAGCGACCCGAAATCGAGAATTATTTTGCCGGCATGATGCGCAACGGCAACGTGTACCCTCTGTTTCCCACCGACGCTAACAGCATTCAGGTGTGCTACGACTGGGCCTTGGGCACCCGCAACAAGGGAGTCACCATTACGGCCAGCAAGTCCCCCCTGCCGATTCGCACCACCTTTGAGCAGACCCGCCAGGCCCTGCGCGATGGTGCGATCGCGCTGGCCACACGCCCCGGCCCAAAAACCGTCGTGTTTGCCGTCGTCGGCGACATGACGCTGCTGCCCGTGTTCGAAGCCGCCGAGCAGCTGGCCGCCAGCGGCATCGGCAGCCGAATTGTAGCCGTCATCAACCCCCGTCAGCTCTACCGCCCTAGCGATGTGGCCTGGGATATGTGCTCTGAACCCGACGATGGCTTTTTAGACGATGCCGGGTTTGCCCATCTCTTTGACGGCGATGCTCTGATCGGGGTCACGGGCGGTTCTAGCGCTATCCTCGAACCCATCCTGCTGCGTACACCGCTGCCCCGCGACACCTTTGCCTGGAAGCGGGGCGAAACCACGGCCAGTGCCGGGCAGATTATGGCCCTCAATGGGCTTACCGCCGACAACTTTGTGGCTAGGGCAACAGCGCTCCTAGGCTAGTGGTAACAACGCAACGGGGAGGCAATGCCTCCCCGTTGCGTCAGCTTCAGCAGCTAAATCGTTTATCTAAGCCGCTAGGATTCCCTAGGGTGTCCCTGCCGGTGGGGCGGCTTCGGCGGGGGGGGAGCCAGCAGCGGGAGCACCTCCGGCAGGGGCGCCTCCAGACTCCTGGTTCCGAATATAGTTCAATACCTCGGTAGCGGGGAACAGCCGCACTTGCTCCAGCTGAGCATCCAGGGCGGGGTCGCTGTTGTTAGTCATGGTAGCCAGCAACCATTCGAGCGATAGCACCTGAATGACTATATTGTTGGCGGCATCGGCGTTATTTTCCTCATAGCGATCGAGCAGCGTCTGCAAGTCGTTGCGGGAAAAGAACATGGGCAGTGAAGTTTTACCATCTTGGTTGATGGTGAGATAGGGACCGTCGGCACCCTGGCGAGCAATAAACAAAGGCACCCCCTGAAAATTAGACTCAAGCTGGGTCGCTGTCTCTAGCTCATTGCCGATGGGCAGATACAGCAGAGGAGTCTGTTCGTCATGGCTGAGCACCGTTTCTTTGTAGAGCGTGCCCAGATCCACTAATGCCACCTCGGCGCTAGGGTCTTCCTGTTGGGCGCGCGCCAAAAATTCGTGGGCAGCCTCCCCGTCAATAAACACCACGGGCACTTTCCTCTCCTGGTTGTCGACCTCAGCCGATGCGGTCAGAGGCTGGCCATCAGAGTTCAAAATAATGAAAACTGGCACCTGTTCTAACTTATTGACGATGGCATCTTCACCTAGGGCAAAGGCTGGCAGAGGCAGAACCAAATTACCCCCTAGCAGGCTGCCGCTAACCAGGGCAGTAACCAAGGGGAGGGGCCGCAAAATAGAGGAAAATAGCTTGCGCATAGGGCTTTCGCTGGGGCTAACGATAGGAGGGAGCAATCGAGAGTCAATCCGATGACCGCCGATAGTATTGACTATAGATACTACAGACTAAGGCAGGTTTGTATAGATGCTTGTGCCAGTCGAGCTAGCCGCCCAGGCGAAAACCCTATACTCAAAATCGGGATGACAGGATTTGAACCTGCGACATCCTGCTCCCAAAGCAGGCGCGCTACCAAGCTGCGCTACATCCCGTAGTTCAACGTTCAATCAGTATAACCTGCTTTTTCGCCCAACTGTCACAGCTGGCTGCGGCCGCAAACTGACTCCACTTCCTTCCGTTATGGTTCATCTATGGCCCCCCCAGTCTACCCCCTAGATCAATTGCCAGGGCTAAGCCCTGCCCACGCCCAAACTATGGTTCAACTGGGGCTAACTAGCACTGACCAACTCCGTCGCTACGGAGCCTCTATGGCCCGCCGCCAGACCCTGGCCCAAAGGATGCAGGTGCCGCTGCGCTACGTAAACAAGTGGGTAATTTTAGCTGATTTGGCCCAGGTTCCTGCGGTGGGTTGTCAGTTTAGCGGGCTGCTACTGCATACGGGCATCATGTCGGTGGCTCAGTTGGCAGATTGCACGGCCCAGGGATTGTATACCCGCCTACGGCGGCTACATGTGGCTACGCTCCAGCGCAACGACCTGTGCCCCACCGCTGATCAGGTCAGCCTATGGATTCAGCAGGCTAAGGCAATTGCTAAAGCTCCTTAGCGGTTAAAGCTAGTCTGGATACCAAAACATCCCTTTAATCCCTTCAGGGTCGGGCATAAAGCCCAGTCCCTTGTAAAAGTCGACAACCTGGGGGTCAGCAAACAGCGTCACATTGCTGATGTCTTCGCTGCGCAGTTTTTTAATCAGCTGACGCATCAGCTCTTTGCCCAGGCCGCGTCCCTGAAAGTCAGGATGCACCACTACATCCCAAATGGTGGCGTTGAAGGCATGGTCAGAGGTGGCCCGCGAGAAGCCCACCAAGCGGCGGCGAGCGCCCCGCTGCTCCCACATAGTGACCACCAGATAGCTGTGCTGGATGGCTTTCTTAACTTTGCGAATGGGCCGCCTCGCCCAACCCACAGCGTTGCACAACTCTTCTAGCTCGTAGAGATCGAGGTCGCGATCGGTGCTGAAGACAATAGTCGACCCTTCTCCTTGCTCAGACAGAGCCTCTAAGACGGTAGTCGCCGACTTTGTCTCCCCAGACGAAGGATCGTCAGATCCGACAAAAAGACTTTTCCAAAAACCCATGCAGGCCCTGTCTGATAGTGAAGTGGCACAAGCTCAACGGCATAAGTCTAAGCCTCACAATCACGCAACACAAGAGCTACGGCTAAGGCTAAACTGAGGTCTGAGCACCTTTTCTCATAGTATATCCCTATAAAATCCCGATGCCTCTAGCGATATCGAGATTTATGTCGGCTCCTTCAGGGAGACAGGGCCTCTCCTCAAGGGCCTACCGCTAGAGGTCTCAACCCGCTGCCTAGGACAGCGCAAAATACGGCTTAGTCCAGGTTTTTTTTGGACGTCAGCAGCTGTATGCAAGGCCAGGGCGGGGGGAGGTTGTTGCTTGGCTAAGGTTTCCTGATGCGGCAGATGTTAACGTTACCTCCATGGAGTTCCATCCTTCCAACCATGGCCGCTGGATTAAACCCCTCAACGGTTGAGCTTTTGAAGCGCTTCAACCGTGCCTTTCCGCAATTCTATGAGCAGTTTGTCAGCAGCGAGATTCAGCTGCAGAATCTGCGCTTGGCCTATCAACTCTACAAACAGCGCAAGGCAGTTCTCGATATTAAACCTGAGGGCAGCAAGAGCGCCCTTCACTTTGTCTATCGCAATCAATCGTTTTTGCTGAGCGACATTTTTGGCGTGCTGGCCGCCTATGGTCTGACAATTCACAATCTCAGCCTCTACGGGCAGATTTATCCGCCAATGCTTGTGTTCATCAAGCTAGTGGTGTCTCGAGGGGGGAAGGCGCTGAGTCCTAAAACCACGGAGAATGTTTGTCGCGCCATTCAAGAGACTCTGGCAGGGCATTTTGAAGTAGAAGAAATGCTGACTGTGGAGTTTAATCTGGATGCGGGCCTGGAGCGGGTAGAAACGGAATTTTATGTGGATCCAGTTTTTCATTTGCCAGCGCTACTGATTGAAGCTGACAACCAGCCAGGCCTTTTCTATAAGGTAATGTATGCCATTTGGCAGGAAGATTTGCTGGTGGTCAACGCCAATCTGCTGGTATGGCGGGGACGTACTCGCCTTATTCTCTATTTGCTAGGCCCCAATGAGAGCTTAATTCCAGATTATCTGGGCCAGAAAATTGCGGAGGGTATGCGCTACCGTCTGATGAGCTAGGGTACGATGGTCAAAGAAAAGGCCTAGAGGGCCATGGGTCCATGGCCACCATCCCAGTTTTTGGCGTACCTCACTACTATCATCTGACTGCCATTAGGGAATCGATTCCCCTGGTTTTTGTCCATGGTTGGCTGCTAAGTCATCGGTATTGGCAGCCTGTGATTGATCAGCTATCCCCCTCCCATACTTGCCTGGTTTATGACCTGCGGGGGTTTGGGGAGTCGCGCTATGAACTCGATCGCTTCCAGCCCGGTGTACCCGCCGCTGCCGAGGCCCTGGGGGCCTCGGTATCGCCCTACGGGTTGGGGGCCTATGCCCGCGATTTGGCCGCGTTACTGGAGCAGCTTGCTCTAGGTCCTGTATGGCTGGTGGGTCATTCGTTAGGCGGCAGTATCGCCCTCTGGATGGCCCATTGCTACCCGCAGCAGGTGCAGGGGGTGGTCTGCCTCAATGCTGGCGGGGGCATTTATTTGGAGCGGGAGTTTCAGCGGTTTCGCCAGGCGGGGCAATATATTGTGGGCTGGCGACGCCCCTGGCTGCGCCATACGCTGCTGCCGCTGCTGCTGACGCGCATGATGGTGCATCGACCGCTGGATTATGCCTGGGGCCGCGATCGCTGCCTTGATCTACTCCAGGCCGATGGGGCAGCCGCTCTGGGCGCCTTGCTAGAATCTACCACTGAGGCCGAAGTTCACCTGCTGCCTCAAATTGTCGCAGCCCTTGAGCAGCCGATCTATTTTGTAGCTGGCTGCCAAGATCAGGTCATGAATCCACGCTACGTAAACCACCTGGCCGGCTACCAGAAGCACGTACAGGCCAGACAGTCGCCGGTCATTGAAATCCAAAACTGCGGACACCTGGCCATGGTAGAACAGCCCCAGGTAGTTGCCAAAATTTTGCAGGACATTCTAATCACGGCCCAAAAACCTGAGAGCTAGCCCTGCTCAACTTAGAGCGAAGAACCCATGCGGCGACGGCGCTGCTATACAGGCAGCGCCAGTTTAATTTCGCTCTATCTCTTCTGCGTTACTGAATTTCTCACGCCTTAGCGTCTTTGCCCTGTCTCTAACGAGTCTGGAGGTGACGTGAAGTGGGCCACCCAAATTGAAGAGACCGCATTGGGCCGGGAACAGGTACAAAACAAAAGAGATGCCGACGACTGGCCGTGTTTCGTCTCGGCATCTCTTCTGGTTCGCTCCTCACACAATTTGAATTATAGGGCCAGCCTGAGGCAATGTCACCCCTTAAACCCAGTTTGAATGAACAGTATTTCTTATGGGAGATTGGCCTCGGCTGGGGGCAGGGCTAAACTGACGGCCAGCGGATTTAGCAAAGACCGATCGCTTCGCTACAGTGCCCGGTGATAGTGCGTGGGTTGGATCCTTAGGCATCTTAAATACCCCAGGAGAGCACCGTAAAGGGGTCTACGAGAAAATACGGGATCTCTGTAGATCTCTGTATTACTATTGGATAGTTTACGTAACTTTTACAATGTCAAAGTTCCTGCAATCTCACTAGTAAAGTTTTCTCTGGTCGATAGGGTGTTTAGATTCGAGGCTGGACGCACGCCAGCAGAGAGCGAATCTTCGCGGCTACAGTTCGACCTTTAGCCCAGGGGAATGGTACATCTACCTAGTGCAAACGGCTGATTTGGTTTATGATGCTGCGATCCTGAGCGATCGCACCTTTCTTGAGTTTTTACCCATGGTCATGGCCTGTACCGTCTAACCCAGCTATTGCTATGCAATCATCTCCACGCCCCGATCATGCTCGACCATTTTTAACCTGGCAGCGCATCACTGACTGGGCTCACTCCCATTACCGGGCCAGAACGTTCAACAAGGACGAGCGTATTCCCACTCGCTCTGGGCTGCTGTACTTAGTAGAACGCGGCGCAGTGCGCCTGGTAGGGACGGCCCAGGGTGCGGCCCCAGACTTAGGCAGTTCAGAACCCGACGATGCCGCTGACGAAGAGAATTCCACCGCAATGGCCCTGGGCCTCAGTGAAGAGGCGTTTTTGGGCTTTGTGGGGGCAGGGCAGCCCTTTGAAATTGTGGCTCAGTCCCCCTTTTTGTTGCAGAGCTTTGCCCACGTCGATCAAACCACTGTGCTCTGGCTCTACTGGAGCGACCTGGACAACTGGCCTCACTTTCGGCGTGAAGTGCTGGATGCCTTTCGCTATCAGCACCAGCGCAAGCTGCTGTGGCTGAGTACCTTGGGTCAGCGCCGCACCATCGATCGCCTATTTGGCTTTCTCACCCTGCTGATCGAAGAATTTGGCGAACCCTGCGAGTCAGGGTACTACTTGCCCTGGTCCCTTACCCACGCCCAAATTGGCAGCGCCATCGGCTCAACCCGCGTCACCGTTACCCGCCTGATGGGCAAACTGCGCCAGCGCAAGCTCATCCACATCTATAAAGACGGACTCATTGCAATCCCGAGCGATCAGGAAATTTCCCGAGAAGTGCTGGGTTAGGGAGTCGGGTAAAGCGGCTCTGAAGCCGGAGGGGCAGGCTTCGCGCCATTTTTTTCTGCGCCGACGGGCTTAAAGTTGAGGGGCAGATTGGTAAACTGCGGCAAAATTTCGCTGGTGAAGGCAGCGGCAGCCTTAGAGCGGTAGCGGTTGGGATTAAAAATTACCGACAGGGTGCGGTTAACCACCACCGACTCAATTTTGGCCCGGTGCAGAACGCCCATCTGCAGCTCTTTTTCGATCGCGGAGTTAGACACAAACGCCACCCCTAGCCCAGACTGCACAGCGGTTTTAATCGCCTCAATGGAGTTTAGCTCCATCTCGATCTTCAGACGGCGGGTTTCAATACCGCAGCGAGTTAAGACCTGATCGATCACTTTACGGATGGTTGACTGTGAATCCAGGGCGATAAAATGCAGCTTGTAGAGATCTTCCCGCTGGATGACGGCTTGACTGGCCAGGGGGTGATACATCGGCATAATCAGTGCGAGTTCATCTTCGGCGTAGGGCACTCTTTCTAAAGAGTCCTGCAGTTCGGGAGGAAGCTCGCCACCAATAATTGCCAGGTCAACCTGTCCATTGGCCACACTCCAGGCGGTGCGGCGGGTAGAGTGCACATGCAGCTGTACGGCTACGTCGGCGTACTTTTGCCGAAAGAGGCCAATCATGCGGGGGAGGAGATAGGTGCCTGTGGTCTGACTAGCGCCAATAATCAGGGTTCCTCCCTGCAAATTTTGGAGGTCCTCGATGGCGCGACAGGTCTCCTGACACAGGCTGAGGATGCGATCGCCATAGCTCAGCAGTAAATGCCCCGCCTCGGTGAGCTGCGCCCGCCGCCCGCCCCGGTCAAATAGCGGTACATCCAGCTGTCGCTCCAGGTTTTGCACCTGTAGACTGACCGCTGGCTGAGAGACATACAGGCTGTCTGCCGCTCGTTTGAAACTGCCCTCTGCTGCAATAGCTTTAAGAATCCGCAACTGGTCAAGGGTAAAAGGAAGGTCAGACATGGGCATTAACCCTAACGTACGATAATCCTGGGATGCCAACAAACCGTGATAGTAATGCAGGCCAGTCCCTGGCTGTCGTCGCAACCGATGTCGCCCCAACAACCCTAGATAGACTCATGGCCTCAAGCCTAGTGTCGAATTAAGTCTGCCATCCCTAGATTACTTGGTTCAGGACACTCGACAACAAAATTTAGAGCGAGCCCCTAAGGATTTATGAAACGTCAGGTGATCCAGAATGTCCTCAATCTGCCCGGTATCTCTGGGATGGCGCTGATTGATGGCCGTAACCGCCCCTTCTTTGTGGGGCCAGATATCAGTCTCAACTCCCATCAGCAAGAGGCCCTGGCCCAGGGCATTCAGCAGGTCGTCGAAACTACTCCGGCCCATTTCGACACATTTACCTTTCGCTTTACCAATCAGCTCACCCATATCTACAAGCTCGAGCAGGGGCTGATTTTACTGGTGCTGACCAACGATCAGATGCCCCTTACCGACTATCGCACCGCCATTGGCCAGCTCAAGGCCACCCTGATGGAGGCTCCCCACAACGCAGTGTCGACCTTTCGGCTGTTGGCAGGCTGCGTCACCCTAGGCAGTAACGCCACCGATCTCTCCACGGTTACCGCCTCTCAACCTGAGCCAGAGGCGGTCAAACAGGGTACTCTAACCCCAGTCCTCCAGGACGTGGTTGCGGCCCTCAATCACCTCAGCGATGGCGCTACCCAGTATCTGGGCAAAATCATCGTCATCAACACCTGGAAGCAATCGCGGCCTGCCCACCCCTGGCTGGAGCAGTTTGAGGTGCAAAAAGATGGCCAATTCGCCACTGGCACCGATGGCCAAACCCCTCTCACCGCAGAACAGTGCCAGTGGATTAAGGCCTGGGTCACAGCCTTTCTAGGGCGCGGCAGCAGAACCATCCGCAATTTTCAAACCCTGGTCAGCGAGCAAACGCTTACTCCCCAGGAGCAGGATCTATTGCTGGATGCTCCGCCCTCCCAGGACAGCTAGGGCTAAGCTAGACCCGTTGCTCCGAGGGCTATTCCACAGCTGCCTGCGATCAGGCTATCTATCCCAATTCCCCTATCCCCCTTACATCCCATGGCTAAAACTGTTCGCCTAGAGCCCATCGCCCAAGAAACCTCTGTTGAAACAAATGGCAATCTGCTTTCGGTTCTGCTCAACAAAGATCTAGACGTGCTGAAGGAATGTGGCGGCCGGGGCATGTGTGCTACCTGTCACATCTACGTGCAGTCGGGTATGGAGGCATTGACGTCTATTAATCGCCGCGAACAGCGCACCCTGGAGGTGATTACCTCCTGCAAACCAAACTCGCGCTTGGCCTGCCAGGCTCGGGTGATCGCTAATGGGGTCGTGGTAGAACTGCCCCCAGGCATGTACGTCAACTCGCTCCAGGACATTGAGGCGCTGATTGGCCGCCGCGCTGACCAGGATCTGCTGCACCCCATTACCGGAGAGGTGCTGGTGGAGCAGGGCAAGCTGATTACGCGATCGGTTATGGCCCAGCTTGAAAAGACGGCCAGCTTCAAGGTCGGCGAGTTTTTTAGCCAAAGCAAAGACCTGTAAACGTGGGTCTATTACCGAACCCCAGAAAACATCTGTTATGGTAAGGCAATGCCGTAGTTGAGTTTTATACCAACCCCCTATGGACTCTGCTCTTCCCCTGAGTGCTCGCCACGAACAGGTGCTACAGGCAACCATTCGCCACTACATCGCTACGGCAGAGCCGGTGGGGTCACGGGCTCTGGCCCAGGAGTATGACCTGAAGGTGAGTCCGGCAACGGTGCGCAACACCATGGGTCTGCTGGAGAAATATGGCCTGCTCTACCAGCCGCACACCTCGGCGGGGCGAGTGCCCTCAGACTTTGGCTATCGCCTCTATGTCGATCGCCTGATGTCGCCCTCGACTCGCGTGAGGCGGCGAGTGGATGCGGCCCTGTCGGAGGAGCTGGACTGGGTGGGGCGCAGCCTAGAGTCGCTGCTGCGATCGGCCACCCAGATTTTGGCGCAGATCAGCGGCTACTTGACCCTGATTACCGTGCCCCAGTCCAGCACGGCGATTATTCGTCATATTCAGCTGGTAGCGGTGGATGGGGGGCAGGTGCTAATGGTGGTGCTGCTTGACTCGCTGGCGACTCAGTCGGTGGTTGTGCAACTGCCAGCCGTGCCTGGGGCCTCAGACTCGGCAACCGAGGAGTTGGGTCGCCGTCACTTGGAAATCCTGTCCAATTTTTTGAGCCATCACCTGAGGGGACGCCCCCTGGCGGATGTGGCCACCCTAAACTGGGGTGATCTCGACGCTGAGTTTCAGCACTATGGGACGCTGCTGCGCCAGGCATTGGGCCATCTGGCGCAGCGATCGCAGGCTCCAGAGACCCCTCAGCTAGTCATCAGCGGTCTGTCAGAAGTGCTGCGTCAGCCTGAATTCTCTGATGCCCAGCGGATTCAGTCCATTGTGCGGCTGCTGGAAGAAGACCAGTCTCAGCTGTGGCCTCTATTTTTTGACACCCCACCCGCAGCTAGCCAAACGCTCAACGGCGTAGATGTTAAGGTTTGGATTGGGGCCGAAAACCCCCTAGAGCCGATGCAAGGCTGTGCCCTGGTGGTGTCTAACTACACGCGCTGCGACGCCTCTGTGGGCAGCGTGGGGGTGCTGGGTCCAACCCGGATGGTCTACGAGAACGCCGTGGCGGTGGTTAAGGCAGCAGCAGACTATCTATCCACTGCCCTCAGCGAATAGGGGAATCCCCAAAGCGGCCCAGTTGGGGAGGAAACGCCGTGATTATTACTGAACTACTGGCGATTTTGTCGATCGCAGCGGCGACCGGGCTGCGGCTGGCGCTGCCCCTGCTGCTGATTGGCCTGATGTCTGGCCCCCAGATGTGGGCCAACGTGCCGCTGCTGTCGCGGCTGCCCCCGGCGCTGGTGCTGGCCGTGCTGGCGATCTGGTCGATGGCCGAGCTCATGCTGTCAAAGGATCGCTATAGCCAGCGCCTCTTTCAGATTCTCGAGCTCGTTCTCAGCCCTGGGGTAGGGGCTTTGGCCGGTCTGGCTGTGGCCAGAACCTTTGGCTTAGAAGGCTGGATCAGTCCACTGATTGGCCTGATTAGCGCCCTGCTGGCCCTGGTGATTCAGCTGTTGCAGGTGGGCTGGTTTTATCGTCCCCGCCGGCCACCGCTGTGGCTTTTCTTCGTGGTAGATGGGTTGTGCATTGTGCTGGCGGTGCTGGCGTTTGACGCCCCCAACCAGGGAGGCATTATTGCGCTGCTGCTGCTGTGGCTAGTCATCCGTACTTCGTACTTTTGGCAGCACTGGCCCCGACGCCGGAAACCCTAGTAGACTGCGGCAAAAGGGTGGCGACTATTGCCAATCGCGAGGGAGCAAGAAAGCTAGGGAGCCAAGCGCGCCAAAACGATGAAGATATTTCAGCCTTCGAGTACTAGTCGCTGCTCTGCTCACGCTAGAGAGCTAGAGAATGCCGACAAAGTGCAGCGGACCGCGACCGCTGACCAGCTCTAGCAGCAGGGCTAAAAAGCCCACCATCGCCAACCGCCCGTTCCACACTTCGGCAACGGGGGTAAGCCCCCAGGCCGATCGCTCCTGGGGGTAGATCTTGACCTTTTTGTCGGGGTGCACCACGTCGGAGAAAAGCTGGCGGGGGGCAGCCAGGGCTTCGGTGACCATGTCGGCCATGTCGGTAATGAAGCGGGGATGGGTGTTGAGGGCAGGGACCCGGTGGAATCCTGGAATACCGGCTTCGTGGGCAATCTCCCGGTATTCCATGTCGATTTCTTGCAGCGTTTCGATGTGCTCGGAAACGAAGCTGATCGGCACCACCACCAGATCTTTAACCCCCTGGTGGGCGAGCTGCTCGATCGCGTCTTCGGTATAGGGCTGCAACCATTCGACCGGCCCCACCCGGCTCTGGTAGGCCAGGGTGTAGGGGTTGGGGCGGTTGAGCGCCTGCATAATCAGCTCCGTGCAGTGCTCAATTTCGCGCTGGTAGGGGTCGCCTACCTCTTCGACATAGCTCACCGGCACGCCGTGGGCGCTAAAGAAAATGTGGGCCTGGTCGGGATCTTCGAGCTTGTTGAGTTCTTGGGCAATCAGATCGGCCATGGCGGCGGTGTAGCCGGGGCGATCGTACCAGGAGGGGACGGCGGTGTAGACAATGCGCTGGAGGGCAGGATCTTCGAGCCAGAGGCGCTCCAGCAGGCGAAAGCTGGAGCCGCTGGTGCTGATGGAAAACTGCGGGTACAGGGGCAGCACCACCAGCCGTTCGATACCGTCGCGCTTGATCTGGGCGACAGCCTCTTCGGTAAAGGGGTACCAGTAGCGCATGCCGATGTAGATGTTGGCTTCGGTGCCCTGGTCGGCCAGCTCTCGTTTTAGGGCTTCGGCCTGCTCTTCGGTGATGCGGCGCAGGGGTGAACCACCGCCAATCTGCCGGTAGTTTTCCTGGGACTGCTTGGCGCGCGAGCTTGAAATTAACCAGGCCAGGGGACGCTGCAACCAGGGGAAGGGCAGGCGAATGATTTCTGGATCGGCAAACAGGTTAAACAAAAAGGGACGAACATCGTCGAGCTGCTCGGGCCCCCCTAGATTTAGCAATAAGACCCCGACACGACCCATGGCACTGTAGTAGTTCTAAAGTAGGTACTCATATCTGACATTATTCTACAAGCTGGATGAACGGTTTCCGACCCTGATGGCTGCCCCTGCCTCTCTAGACCGCGCGATCGCAGCGCTGAACACTCGCTTTAAAGCCGCTCGCCTGGGTCTACAGGTGGAGCAGCGGGGCGATCGCCTCAGCCTGCGGGGCACCCTGCCGCCGCGCCCCGGCAGCGCCAAGGCTCGCCCCCACCAGCAGCGAATTCCCCTCGGGCTACCCGCCACCCAGGCGGGTCTCAAGCAGATCGAGCGCGAGGCCAAAGTTATTGCGGGCCAGCTGATCGAGCGGCGCTTTAGCTGGGCCGACTATCTCCCCCAGCCCGAGGAAGCCCGCCCCGAAGGCTTGCCCCTGGCGGAGCGGATCGCCCAGTTTGAGGCTGACGTGATGGCTCGCTCTGGCCCCGGTGCTGCCGCCCTGGCCTCGCGCAAAACCACCTGGGAGAAAGCCTACGCCCCCTACCTGAAGAAGCTCTTGGCCCAGGTGGAACGGCAGCCCCAGCAGTCTCTAGAAACCGCAATTTTGGCCACCCTAGAGGCCCTGCCGCTGCACTCGCGCAGCCGCCAGGTGGCCTGCACCGCTTTCAAAGCCTTTGCCGACTTTCAGGGGCTGACCCTGCCCGAGGGCATGGACAAACTGGGGGGACAGTACGGCAGCAGCAAGGCCCAGCGACGGCTGCTGCCCTCTGACGAAGTGATTGTCGAATGGCGCGATCGCATTCCAAACCCGGCCTGGCGCTACGTGTATGGGGTAATGGCCACCTACGGCCTGCGCAACCACGAGGTGTTCTTCTGTGACTACCGGGAACTGCGCCAGGGCGACCCCGAGGGCCGAATTACCGTGCTAGAAACCACCAAAACCGGCCTCCACGATGTTTGGCCTTTTTATCCAGAATGGATCGAGCGCTTTGACCTGCGCCAGGGCCATCTGCCCCCGATCAACACAGACTTGAGTGTGACCACCCTCCAGCGTGTTGGCCAGCAGGTGGCCATTCAGTTCAAGCGCTATGGAGTGCCCTTTTCGCCCTACGATCTGCGCCATGCCTGGGCGGTGCGCACCATCCACTTTGGCCTGCCCGACACCGTGGCCGCCCGGATGATGGGCCACTCGGTGGCCATTCACAACCGCACCTACCACCGCTGGATCACCCACCGCGACCAGCGGCAGGCCGTGCACACAGCCCTACAGCAGCGCTCCTGGCAGGCTCCTCTGTAGTGGTTTTAGGATGGGACACATCCCACCCTGGGTAGAGAAGATTGAAGCTTAACGATATGCTAAGAAATGTCGCAGGGAGCTGAGCCTAAGGAACTGACGTAGAGAACAAGACGGATGCTTTGCCCGGGATGCCATCTATACAATAGGGATGTGCCTCACCAATGAAAATCTTACTTGTTGAAGATGACCCAGTTACTCGGGACCTGCTGGTGTTTCATCTGACAGCGGCACGCTACACCGTGGAGCAGGCCGCCGACGGTATGACGGCCCAGGCCCTAGCCGCCCTGTGGAACTACGATCTGATGCTGCTGGACGTGAATATTCCACGGCTGGACGGCATTAGCCTGTGCCGCCAGCTGCGCGCCCAGGGGGTATCTACCCCAATCTTGATGCTGACAGCCCAGGCCGAGGACGAGGATGTCATTACCGGGCTGGATGCCGGAGCCGATGACTATGTGACCAAGCCCTTTGAGGTGTCGCAGGTGCTAGCCCGCATTCGCGCCCTGCTGCGGCGGGGCGCGCGGTCAACGACAATTCCACCGCTGGCCTGGGGGCAGCTCTGCCTCGACCCCACCCTTGCCCAGGTAACCTACAACGGCCAGGTGGTACCCCTGACCCCAAAGGAGTACAGCCTGCTGGAACTATTCTTGCGCTATCCCCAGCGGGTGTTTAGCCGCAGCACCATTCTCGACCACCTGTGGACCATCGATGACTCCCCGACGGAGGGGGCCGTGACCAACCTGGTGAAAGACCTGCGGAACCGACTCAGGCGCAGCGGTGTGGTTGAAAACGTGATTCAGACCGTCTATGGCCTGGGCTATCGCCTGCGCGATTTGCCAGCTAGGCTGGCTGAGCCAAGGGCAGAGAGGCTGGCGCTCCTGTCGGGGGCGAGCGAATCGAGCGATGGCCAGCGATCGATCCTGGAGCCGGTACCAGAGCTGATCGGCGTGGCGGCGGCAGGAGCTGCGGTCCCCAAGACCTTAGAGTCGATCGCAGCCCGGTTTCAATCGTCCCTGCAAATGCGGCTAGCGCTCGTGGAGGAGGCGGTGCGATCGCTCCAGGCCGGAGACTTGCCCCCCCAGCAGCAATCCCTGGCCAAGGACGAAGCCCACCGCCTCGCTGGCGGGCTGGGCACCTTTGGCTACGAGGAGGGGTCAAACCATGCCCGTCAGATCGAGCGGCTGCTGAGCGATCAGCCCCTGCACGCCGCCCAGGTGGATCAGCTGTCGCGATCGCTGCTGGCCCTGAAGCAGACCATGGCTTTGCCCCCTAAGCTGCCGGAGCGATCGCCGCCGCCAGCGGCCGATCTGGCCCCGGTGGCTCGCCATCGCGGCCTGGCACTTTCGGTAGAGCCAGAGCTATTTCGCCAGCTCCAGACTGACGCTGCAGACCGGGGCTGGCGCCTCGACCGAGCAGCTAGCCTGGCTGAGCTACAGCAGGCGCTGACCCAAAACCGAACCGAAGCCGTGGTCATTACCCTTGACTCCAGGGCGGCCCTGGCCGAGAAGCTGGCCCCCCTGCGGGAGATAAAGCACCGCTACCCCCAGCTGCCGGTGCTGGTGCTGACCTGCCACGACAGCCTGGAAGAGCGGGTTCAGGTGGCGCGGCTACAGGGCGATCGCTATTTGGTGGCCCCGACCACCTCCCGTCAGGTTTTTGACAGCCTCGACCAGCTCCTGCCCGAGGCTGAGGCCCCTGAGGCACGGGTGCTGGTGGTTGACAACGATCCGGTCACCCTGACCGCCATTACCGCGTTGCTCACCCCCTGGGGGTTGCAGGTTACAGCCCTGGCTGACCCCAGCCAGTTTTGGGAAGTGCTGCGGCAGGTGCAGCCCGACCTGCTGCTGCTGGCCCTGGAAATGCCAACCTTCAGCGGTATCGATCTATGCCAGGTGGTGCGTCAGGACTCACGCTTTGGCAACCTGCCAATTCTAATGGTAGCCGCCCATCCTGACACGGTTACCGTGCGCCAAGTCTTTGAAGTGGGGGGTGACGACCTGATTGGCAAGCCCATTGTAGGGCCAGAGCTGGTGACGCGGGTGCTGAGCCGTATCGAGCGATCGCGCCTGCGCCAGCAAATTGAGCAAATGCGCCACCGCCAGGCCCTCTACTGGGACCAGCAAAACACCACAGACCCCCTTACCCAGGTAGCCAACGGCCTTCACTTCGACGCCTTTTTGCAGCAGCAGTGGGAGCGCCACCGGCAGGATCAGGCCCCCATTTCGCTTATTCTGTGCAGCCCCGACTACCTGAAAACCTACTCCCAGGTCTACGGTCAGCAGGCCGGAGATACCGCCCTCAGGCGCATCGCCCGCACTTTGCACCACACCATTAACCCCAACATTGACCTGGTAGCCCGCTGCGGCGACGAAGAATTTGGGGTAGTGCTGCCCAACACCAACCTAGATGGTGCGCTGCGAGTGGTGGCGCGCATGCAGCAGGCGGTTGTCGATCTCAAAATTGCCTGCCCTAGCGCCGCCGCCAAGCACATTACCCTGAGCCTGGGCATTGGCGGCACCACGCCCACCACCTCTCTGTCGAGTGACCATTTGATTAAAACCGCCGATCAGGCCCTGCAAGACGCCAAAATGCGGGGGGGCAACACCTTCTGTCTGTACCCTATGTGCTGAGTCAAACCAGCCCTGTGGCCGCCTTCGCCCCTGCCGCTCCGTCCCTAACGCCACGCCAATAACCTGGGCCTACCCGACATGAAGTTTTCCCTGCGAAACCTGTTGATTGTCCCTTTTTTGCTCCAGATTGTCGGGATTACAGGGGTGGTGGGCTATCTCTCCTATCGCAGCGGGCAACGGGCGGTGGAAGCCCTGGCCCAGCAGCTGATCACCGAGACTAGCCAGCAGGTAGAAGCCAGTCTGGCGGCCTACCTGAAAACCCCTCAAACCATTACCACGATGAACGCCCATCTGATCCAGCAGGGGCAGTTTAGCAGCACTGATTTAACGGCTCTGGAAGGGCATTTCATCCAGCAGCTCAAGCTGTTTCCGGAGCTGAGTGGGCTGGCCATGGCCAATGAATCCGGAGCTTTTTTGAATGTAACCCAGCTAGACGACGGGGATTTTATCCTTCGCCGCCGCAACATAACCATGGCTGACGGAGGTCTCTACCGATACCGCATCGATCGCGACGGGCAAAACCTCGCTGCCCTCGATCCCCCCCGGTATGACTTTGATCCCCTACGCGATCCGCCTGAGAATCCCTGGTACACCGCGGCCCAGCGCTCCCCTGGCGGCCTGTGGCGCCTGGTGGTGTCCCTCAGCCAGGGGGTCGACCAGCCCCAGCTGGTGATGGTGCGATTTGCCCCGATTCGCGATCGGGCAGGGCAGCTAGAGGGGGTAGTGAGCACCGGCATTGCGCTCACAAAGCTCAACCAGTTTATGCAAACCATGATGTCTGAGCAGCAGGGGCAGCTGTTTTTGGTTGAGCCCAACGGCAATTTGGTGGCCACATCCACTGGCCAAGTACCCTTTGACCTCGAAGCGCGGAACGACCCCGGCCAAAATGTGGCAGTCTCGTCGCGCCGCCTGCCGGCTAGCCAAAGCCCCAATGCCTTAACCCGCGCCGTGGCCCAGGCCTTTGTAGACCGCCACCAGGCCCTGGGTCAGATTCAGGCGCCGACTTTTTTAGAGCTGCGGCTGCACAGGCAGCTTTATTTTGTCAAGGCAACCCCCCTGGCGGGGGACCTGGACTGGATTTTGGTGACCGCCATTCCCAACTCTGAGTTTATGGTCAACATCTACGCCAACGTCGCCCGCACGGCGATGCTCTGTGCCCTAGCCCTGATTGGGGCGATTGGGCTGGGACTGTGGACCGCAGAGTACATTGCCCAACCCATTCTGTCGCTGCAGCGGGCTACCGAGGCGTTTACCAACGGCATAGCGGTGGTGCCCCCCACCCAGCCCAGCCGGATTCAAGAAGTGGAGGGACTGCGCCAGGGCTTTGACCGCATGGTGGGGCAGCTGGTGGGGTCGTTTCAAAACCTCAAAGACCGCGAGAATACCCTGGCGACGTTTCTCAACGGGGTGCCCGTAGCGCTGAGCGTCCACGACCAAACGGGGCAAATGCTGTTCCTCAATGCCAAGGGCAAGGAACTGCTCGTCGACGGCATTGCTCTTGCCACCGTTGAGCAACTGGCAGAAACCTACCGCATTTACCGGGCCGGTAGCGAAGAGCTATACCCCACTGCCGAACTGCCGGTGGTGAGGGGCCTGCGCGGCGAAACCGCCTACGCAGACGATATTGAGGTCGACACCGGAGAGCGGCGGATTCCCCTGGAGGTGCACACCATTCCAGTGTTTAACGGCCAGGGGCAGGTGCTCTACTCCATCAACACGTTCCAAGATATTACTGAACGGCGGCAGGCGGAGCAGCTGCGGGCCAACTACCAGCGCGAGCTGGAGCGTCAGGTGGCGGCGCAAACCGCGTCTCTGTACGCTACCGAAACCACTAAACAGGCGTTGATCAACGCCATTCCTGACCTGCTGATGCGGCTGGGGCGCGACGGCCTGCCGCGAGAAATATACAACATGGATGCGGTGCACTGGATGGGCGATCGCACGAAGCCGTATAAGGCGACCATGTATGACAATTTGCCAGAGCCGATTGCCCGAGAACGCCAGCGCTGCGTGGAGCAGGCCTTACTGACACATACAATTCAGCGGCAGGAGTACGAGTTTGCCCATCAGGGACAGATCTACTGCGAAGAGGCGCGAATTATTCCGGTGACCCCGGATGAGGTTTTGGTGGTGGTGCGGGACATTAGCGATCGCTACAAAGTCGATCGCCTCAAGGATGAGTTTATTTCGATCGTGAGCCATGAGCTGCGGACGCCCCTTACAGCCATCCGCGGGGCGCTGGGCATTTTAGACTCGGGGGTATTGCAAAGCCGTCCCCAAAAGGCCCAGCGCATGCTGCACATGGCCCTCAACAACACCGAGCGTCTAATTCGGCTAGTCAACGACATTCTCGACCTTGAGCGGCTGACCTCAGGCCGCATCGACCTTAAGCTAGAGCCTTGCCAAATTGGAGATTTGATGGCTCTGGCCATCAGCGGAGTAGAGGCGATCGCCCTTGAGGCTGGGGTAGCCATATACGCGGTACCCGCTAACGCCACGGTGATGGCCGCTCCAGATGCCATCGTGCAGACGCTCGTTAACCTGTTGGGCAACGCCATTAAATTTTCTGCGCCGGGTAGTAAAATCTGGCTAACCGCAGAGGTCATTTCCGTGGCCGCCGCCGAGCCGGAACAGCCTGAGGAATGGCCGCCATCCGCGCTGCGAATTGCCGTTCAAGATCAGGGGCGTGGCATTCCAGCCGACCGCCTAGAGCTGATTTTCGAGCGGTTTCAGCAGGTAGATGTATCCGACTCGCGCCAGCGGGGAGGCACAGGGCTGGGGCTGGCGATCTGCAAGCAGATTGTAGAGCAGCACGGCGGGAAGATTTGGGCAGAAAGCCAGCTCGGCCAGGGTAGTACCTTTTATTTCACGCTGCCGCTGAAGAGGTTATGAGCAAGCGCATTTTAGTCATTGACGACGAGCTGGACATTCGCGAGGTGGTTTGCCTGTCGCTGGAGGAATTTACGGGCTGGCAAACCGATAGCGCTGGCTCGGGGCAGGAAGGGGTGGAAAAGGCCGTCGCTGGCCCCTGGGATGCCATTTTACTGGATGTGTCGATGCCCGATATGGACGGCTATGCGGTGTATGGCGAGCTTCAGACTAAGCCTGAAGCTCGGGCTATCCCGGTCATTTTGCTGACGGCTAAGGTGCTGTTCAGCGATCGCGATCGGTTTGCGTACCTGGGCGTAGCGGGGGTAATCACCAAGCCCTTCGACCCCGTTACCGTAGGGCAGCAGGTGGCCCAGATTTTAGGCTGGGCCACCTACCCACACCACTAATCCATCCAGCTAAGGTTAGCGTCTGGCCCGGCACCCTAGGCCGGGGTAATCATCAGCACCAGGGCTTTTTTGTCGAGGGCCTGGACTTTGCCCGCATCGCCAATGTCTTTTACGATTCTGTCGAGCAGCTCTCCGGCCCGATCGCGGTGCTGGTGCTCGCGCCCGCGCAGGCGCACCAGAAACTTCACCGAGTCTCCCTTCGACAGCCACTCGACGGAGCGCCGAATGCGAAGCTGGTAGTCAGACTCACCGACGTTGGGGCGCAGCTTGACCTCTTTCAAAGACGGCTTAGAGCTTTGCTTCTGCCGCTTACTCTGCTGGTACTGAAGCTTGCCGTAGTCCAAAATTTTGGCCACAGGGGCATCTTTGCCGTTGGAAACCACCACCAGGTCAAGCCCTGCATCCTCGGCCAGCGTGAGCGCTTCGCGGGTATCCATGAGCCCCCGATTTTGGTTCTCATGGTCAATTAAGAACACCTGAGGTGATCGAATTTGCCGGTTTACCAGTTGCGTCTTAGAAATAAGTCTTTCCTCCCAAAATTCAACAGTTGGCCGAGGCAATGGCTGGCACCGGGATGCCTCCGGGGCTGCTCGGCCCAGCAGCCATGTACCCACCAGGGGTATTATCCATCAAGATATCCATAGAATAGCTTAGCTTTTTGGCCACAGCTGTGTCTAAATATCCGGTCTTAACAAAACGGTAGATGCCTTGTGAAGCCTGGGTTTGGTGCGGCTACTTCAGCTGTGGCATGAGGGGCATAGAGAAAAATTTGCACAGGAGGCCCTATGGCCATTTATTTCGCCACCGTGGCCCGTGGGCTAGAGGCCTTAGCCGCCAATGAACTCCAAAATTTGGGTGCCCAGCAGGTCGAGCCGGGATTCTGCGGGGTGGCCTTTGAGGGCGATCGCGCCCTGCTGTACCGGGTCAATCTGTGGTCGCGGCTGGCCTTTCGGGTGCTGCTCAAGCTGGCCAAATTTCCCTGCTACGATGCCGACGATCTCTATCGGGGCATTCAGGCGATCGACTGGCGGCCCTACCTGTCGCCTGACACCACCTTCGCCGTCGATGCCACGGGCAAAAACCGCAGCCTCAACCACACCCATTTCACCGCCTTGCAGGTGAAAAATGCCGTGGTTGACCAGCAGCGCGAGCAATGGGGCGATCGCTCCACCATCGACACCCAGCACCCCGAAGTGCGCATTAACGTGCACCTTGAGGCCGACGCCTGCACCGTCAGCCTCGACAGCTCGGGCAGCAGCCTGCATCGGCGCGGCTATCGCCCGGCGGTGGGAGCCGCGCCGCTCAAGGAGTCCCTGGCGGCGGCGCTGGTGACCCTCACCGACTGGCCCGGCAATGTGCCCCTGCTGGACCCCCTGTGCGGGTCGGGCACGCTGCCCCTGGAGGCCAGCCTGGTGGCGTTGAACATTGCTCCCGGCCTGTTTCGCGAGGAGTTTGGCTTTCACACCTGGCCCGACTTTGACGCCGACCTGTGGGATGAGCTGTACCAGGAGGCAGAGGCAGAACGTAAGCAGGATCTGGGGACCTGGGTGGGGGGGTGCGATCGCGACTCCGCCACCATTCACCAGGCCCGCATCAATGCCCAGCGCTGCGACCTGGCCGAGCAGATTCAGTTTTGGGTCGAAGATTTGGCTAACCTGGAAGCCCCCGCCGACAGCGGCTACCTGCTGTGCAACCCCCCCTACGGCCAGCGCCTCGGCACCGACACCGACCTGGGAGCCTTCTACAAGCTGCTGGGCGATGTGCTCAAGCAGCGCTTCAAGGGCTGGACGGCCTTCGTGCTCAGCGGCAACAAAGAACTATCGCGCCACATTGGCCTGAAATCGGCCCAGCGAGTGGCCGTGTACAACGGCACGCTGCCCTGCCAGTGGCTCAAGTACGAGCTGTATTAAAGGCTTCATCCAGGCTGTGACCCAGCTTGTCGGCCAGGCCTTCGACCCAGGCTTCGTCCTGGCGGGTGTAGCTGCGGGGGGCGTTGGCGGCCAAAATCAGCGCGCCCGCTTTGCCCATGGGCTGGCAGATCACGCCCTGGCTATTTTCGGGCAGGTAGTCAAACTCTACCCGGCCTGGGTAAATGCTGAGTTTTACTAAATACACGGCCTTGCCCGTCTCCAGCACTCGCGTCAGAATGGGGCCGGGGGTGACATCGGCCCTGGGCGCCAACACTCCCCGCCGCAGCAGGGTTTTGCCCTGGTAGTAAACGACGATTGAGCGGGTGACGGTGTTGGTCAGCAGCAGGTGCGAGGCCCAGGCCAGCTCGGTTTGAATTGCCTCGGGCAGGGTGTCGTCTAGCTCCAGACCCTCGTCCCCGAGCAGGATGACAGCTTCTGGGGTGATCGGCTGCACCCGCTGCCACAGCAGGCCCACCAGAATGAGCAGGGCGCTCAAAATGACGCCCATAACGTCCGATCGCGCCTGGGATTCGGTCAGGGCCGGGGTGAGCACGCGGTTGAGCAGGAGCAGGGTTCCCCCCAGCCCTCCTGAGACTAGCGGCAACAGCCGCAGCACGCGGTTTGGGTCATTTTGCGCCATTTTAGAAATACCCCAGCAATACTCAAAGGCTTAGCTCTTCCTCAATTTTAGGCGGGTTGGGGGATTTGCCGAAGGCAGGAGAATCGCAGCCTCAGATTTAGCAGCGGCCAGGGAGAATCGCTCCCGCAGTAAACTAGAGTATTGCCCGGCTGTCTTTCTGTATCGCCATGATTGCTCCTTCCCTGCCCCAAGACACCGCTGCCCAGCCCCTGTTG
Organism: Nodosilinea nodulosa PCC 7104; assembly: GCF_000309385.1. Taxonomy (GTDB): domain Bacteria; phylum Cyanobacteriota; class Cyanobacteriia; order Phormidesmidales; family Phormidesmidaceae; genus Nodosilinea; species Nodosilinea nodulosa. Next base: position 3,476,434 of record NZ_JH976537.1, on the reverse strand, counting down.
GCGATCGCCCGCGCCAGTCGCCAGGCGGCCCAAACCCTCGCCAGCCTCGCAGCGGAGGACAAAAATCGCGCCATAGAGGCTGTCGCCGCCGCGCTAGAGGCCAATGCCAGCAGTATTGTGGCGGCCAACCAGGCCGACTGTGAGGCGGCGGTGGCCGACAACCTGGCCAAGCCCCTCTACGGACGGCTGAAGCTGGATGAGGTGAAACTGGCGGGGGCGATCGCGGGGGTGCGCGATGTGGCTCGCCTGCCCGACCCCATCGGCACCGTGCAGCTGCACCGCGAGCTAGACCAGGGCCTGGTGCTGAAGCGCCTGACTGTACCCCTGGGGGTGCTGGGGGTAATTTTTGAGTCGCGCCCCGACGCTGTGATGCAGATTTCGGCCCTAGCGATCAAATCCGGCAATGGGGTCATTCTCAAGGGGGGCAAGGAGGCAATTGGGTCGTGCATTGCGCTGGTGCAGGCGATTCAGCAGGGGCTAGCGCAGGCGGGGGTAGACCCGGCGGCGGTGCAGCTGCTGACCACCCGCGAAGAAACCCGCGCCCTGCTGGATTTAGATGGCCACGTCGATCTGATCATCCCGCGCGGCTCCAACGCCTTTGTGCGGTTTGTGCAGGAGAATACGCGCATTCCGGTGCTGGGCCATGCCGACGGCATCTGCCATCTGTACATAGATAGAGAAGCCGATCTAGAGCAGGCGATCGCGATCGCGATCGACGCCAAAACCGCCTATCCCTCCGCCTGCAACGCGATTGAGACCCTGCTGATTCACCAGGATATCGCCGCTGCGGGCCTGCCGCCGCTGATGACCGCCCTGCGGGAGGCCCAGGTGGAGCTGCGGGGAGACGAGCGCGCGCGGGAGATCGTCCCCTACTTGGTTCCGACCACCGAAGAGGACTGGTCCACCGAGTACAGCGACCTGGTTTTGGCGGTCAAGGTTGTAGATTCGGCGGAGGCCGCGATCGCCCACATCAACACCTACGGGTCGCGCCATACCGATGCGATCGTTACCCGCAACCCGGCCACCGCCGCCTTTTTTATGGATCGCGTCGATGCCGCCGGGGTCTACCACAATTGCTCAACCCGCTTTGCCGACGGGTTTCGCTACGGTTTTGGCGCTGAAGTGGGCATCAGCACCCAAAAAATGCCTCCCCGTGGCCCCGTTGGTCTAGAAGGGCTGGTAACCTACAAATACCAGCTGGTGGGCCATGGTCACGTTTCAACCACCTACAGCGGCAGCGAAGCACAGCCCTTTACCCATCGGGATCTACCCCTCTAAACAACAGCAACTCAGGGCAGGCAACGCTCTGTCGCACCCACGAGGAACTTGTAGCTTCCTGGTATCAACCGAGCCGTTTTTGATCCCCTACCCGGCGGTACAGTTGAAATCATGGGGCATCGCCGCTGCTGGGGGGAGCATTCCCCACGCCAAATTTCATTTATAGCTGTGGCTAGCCTGGTTAAGATATGTCTTCTATGAACGCTCAAACGTTTGAACGTTCATAGGGTTTTTGGATATCCTAACCAACGTGACTATTGGTATATCTCAAAATTCCGCCAGCTAATTTTTTGCGGCCATGGAAGACGAGAAATCATCTCCGACCTGGCAACAGATTCAACGTCTCAGCGGCTTAGCGGCTGGCATACTGGTGCCTCTTGCCATTGGCCTGGTCGGTTACAGCCTGCATCGAACGCCGCAGGCCAGCCACGCTGAACGGCCCATCGAATTCCCCACCCAACCGCCCAGTGCCAACACCGAAAACCTGAGCCAAGGGGCGGCAGACACCGTCACCAGCGAGGCACCTCCCCCGCTCCCTGAAGCCACTGAGCGCAAGCTTACCAATGACGCAATACATGTTGACTTCGTTGCCGACCTGGAGGGAAGTGGCCTGATTCGAGATGGAAAATTCTATCCCTACGGCAACGGCCAGGGCGATGAATTTATTGGCTACGGGCATTTGCTTAAACCCGAAGAAGAACAGACCGGCACGCTTACCATCAATGGTGAAGCGGTTCGCTACAAAAGCGGCCTTACCGAGGCGCAGTCAAAGGCTCTGCTCAAACAGGATTTAGACCCCGTGCGCCAAGACGTGAGGGAGTTAGTCACCGTTGAACTAACTCAAAGTCAGCTTGACGCGCTGACATCGTTTGCCTACAACGTAGGGCTCAGCGCCTTTGCAAAAAGCACCTTGCTCAAAAAGCTCAATGCCGGAAAACACCACGAAGTACCGGAGGAGCTAAGGAAGTTTACCCAGGGCAGCGATGGCGAGTTGCCGGGCTTAGTCATTCGCCGGGAAGCGGAAATTGAGCTTTGGAACCGCCCTCGTGAATCTCTCCCGGAATAATCTACCCGTGCGGAGTGAGCACACGGTGCCTACCCCGCGCACGCAGCTAGTGAGCCGTCAGCGATTGATCTGGGAGGTAAATCCTTTGCGCTCTAGGCAAGCCAAATACTCGGTTTCGCTCGCGCCTAGCCTGTAGTCGCTGTAGTTATCTTTCACGCGAAGACCTTCTGCAAAAAATCGTTTTTCGATTCTTCTAGGGCGTGCCATCAATTAGGTATCAATTAGGTAAGGTGGGAAGAGACGTGTTTTAGCGCTCTGAATCCAGATGCCAAACCGCCGCTACGCCCTACGCAGTTAGCCGCAACGTTCCTCAGTGCAATTTACATGGCCGCTTCTATCATTTGGCTTAATTGATGACACACCCTGGGGTTGGCTTTGTTCGGTCAATTTTCCAGGGCCTGGTCGAGCACCTGGCGGGCGGTTTCGGCCTGGGCGCGAGCTTCCTTAAAGCGCAAATTGCTCTGGGCAAAGGCCTTTAATACCTTAAAGCCATCCTTTAGCTCGGTCAGCTGGTCGTCGGTCATGGGGTCATCGGTAAACAGCAGATCGACGAGTTGCCGCACCTGTAAGGCCTCATCGCGGGAGGCCTGCACCTTGACCTTGAGGGTAGCCAACTGGTTGAGCACCTGAATAGCGTCTACTACGGATTCTTCTTGCTGCTGCACGGCGGCGGAGGTGGTGGGGGTTTGTACTTCTACCAGCTGCTCGGCGCTAAAGCCGTCGGCCAGAGCGGTGGGAAGCTCTCCCTCATCCAGCATAGCCATGAGCTGGTCCAAGGCCTTTTCGCGGGCTTTGCGAGAGTCTTTACCCGACACCGTGAGAACAACGTCTGGGCTTTGGGCCAGGGTGTATTGAACCATTTTTATAGGTCGTGCGTACTATTTCACCAGTATACGCTACCTGGGTACCCGATCGAAGCGCTGGCTATCTAGTCGCTAGGGCTGATAGGCTATTCGCGCATCCCCCCCTGCACTACGGCCCGCAGACGCTCGTGCAGATCGGATTCGTCACGCCGGGGCACAAAGGGCTGAATCACATCGACCTGCTGACAGGGGGCAGGCGGCTCGGCGGGCAGGGGGCGGAAGTTGGGAATCGCCTGCGGGGTTTCGGCGGCTGGCGCTGGCGTTCTCTGAGCCGATGTATGTGACTCGAAAGGATTTTCGCGCGCCTGGTAGGGCGTGGATTCGGCAGCGATCGCATCTTCCGTCTCAGCAGCAGGCTCAGGTGCCTCAGCATTGGAAACACTCTGTGCGGCTGACTCCTCTGGCCCCTCAGCATCGGCACCGGAGCGATCGGCTTCAGCAAATTCTGCCCACATGGGCGCTGGCTCTAAATCGGGGAGATCTAGCAGCGGTTGGGGGGTGGGGGTCGCCGAGGCCGGGGGCGGCGCGGAGCGCGGGGGTGACGGCTCGGGGCCGTCACCGTAGCCCGTTGGGTAGAGCAGGGTTTGGCCTAGAATAATCGACTCAAACTCGCGGTTGAAGTGGCGGATGGGCTGCCCCCGCCGCTGCCACAGCTTGAGAATTTGGTCAATGGAAATGAGTTTGTAGCGCCCCTGATAAAGGGCCTCGGTAATAGCATGACTGACCCAAACGGAGCCAAATTCTGTTAACCATCCGGTGATTACGGCTTCGATTTGGTAATCTTCAGCATCAAAGCTATAGGTCGTTAACAGCTGATAAATAGCCTCGATATCTGAACTATTGCTGGGGTGAGTCATGGTATTTGCCTACGCGTTAACCCACATTGGCTACGGTGTTTGAAAGGGCACTTCTTTCAGCTTAATCATAAGCTAGAGCAACGGCTAGCATCGTAAGGTTTATTACCGTTGGGTGGGGCGGCGATTAAACGCGGCTATTGCACTACGACATCACTGGGGGCGCTGGGGTCGGCATCGAAGGGGGCGGTGCGCCCGACCCAGTCGAAGCCGCTAATGCGAAACCCTAAAAAGCCGGTCTCTTGTTTGGGGCTGTAGGTAAACAAAAATCCGTAGGCGCGGCGGCGGTACTCGAAGATGAGATTGGTGTCGATGGTGCGCCCGGTATCTAGATTGATAGCCGTTTGAAACCCGGCTAGAAAAGGGCCATAGATTTGCTGAGTAATGCCCCCAGACAGCACGGTGCGATCGACGGTGCGATCGAAAAGAAAAGGAGACGTGTCGCCGCTAATGATGGTGTGGCTGAAGCCAATATTGAACTGAGTGTAGTCGAAGGTGTTGCGCTGGAGGTGGCCAAGCTGGCCTGCGAGGGAAATTCGGCCTTGGATCGCCTGCTGGAGGTCGCTGCTGGTGTAGTAGGTGACGACGCTGCGCATGCCCAACCCCAGGGCCAGGTTCGGCACCACCGGGCGGGGGGAATAGCGTAGTCCTTCGGTTTGGGTGGCGGGCAGCGGTTGGCCTTGCCAGAGCAAAAAACCCCGGCTGAGGTCGGCAGACCCCTGAAATCGAAACAGGCTGGCGAGGCCGGTGCCTACCCCAGGGCTGAGCAGGTTCGAGCGATCGGTGTTGGCGGTGACGTACTGCCCAGAGACCTGGTAGTTAAGGTTGATGCCGCTGCCGCCCAGGGCAATGTTGGGGGACTCTAGCAGCAGACCCAGGCTGTTCTGCACATCTTGGAACCCCAGGGAGCCGTTGAAGAGGCGATCGCGGTAGCTGTACTCAAAGTTAAGGCGATGGGTGCCGACTGAGCGCCGCGCCCGCAGGCTGGCCCGCAGGCGATCGCTCAAGTTGGACAGGTCGAACCCAGACAGGCTGAGATTGCCCAGGACGGTAGTGCGCGGCCCCAAGGGACCGCTGACGCTGGCGGCCAGGCCAAAGTTAGCCGGATCGGCAATGTTGTAGTTGGAGCTACCCAGCCAGCGAGAGACGAGAAACTGGGGGGCTACGGTAATGCTCAGTGGCCCCGACCTGCCGATGGGGAGGGGCGCCTCCACAAAGAAACCGTCGCGATCGCGGCCGTCAATTCCAAAGCCAGCCGGGAGGGGGTTAAAGGCATCGGGCGGCAGCTGCCCCTGGGTCAAAATAAAGCGATTCCTAAACAGAGGAATGCTGAGTCCCTGATTAAAAACCAGCCGAGGATGGTCAAAAACAAGTTCCTCCTGGGTTTCATTTAGGGGGGTGAGAGTGGCGTGGCTCGCCCTGAACTCCAGATCGGGCGGCGAGAAGGGATCATTGGTGAGGCGAATGTTGTCGGCATAGGAACCGTCGGCGTCGAAGGAAATCTGGTCGGCCTCGTACCGCAGCCGATCAATACTGCGCTGCTCACCCCCCAGCAGCGCCTGAGGATCCCCCGTGGCCAGCGCGATGCCCCCCGCGCTAGTGGCCTGGGAGATCGACGGCTGGTTTTGCAGGCGATAGTCGAGGGGCACTCCCGCGATCGGGCGGCTGGGCGGCAGGGTTGAGAAGTCATTGGCCAGGGTCGATAGCTCTAGCTCACCGCGGCTCTCGGTAATGGTGCCTGACCCCTGCAAAAGGTTATAGGTTGCCGTTTCGCCCTCAATAATCTGGTTGTTGCGATTAAAGAAGACGTTGCCCTCTGCCCGCAGATGGCGATTGGCTAGGTTGGCCCAGAGGCGATCGGCGGCCAGCTGGCCGGTGCCAAACTGCACCAGCACATCTCCACTGGCGGTCACGATCTGCCGGATCGGCTCAAAGACCTGCTGGTCGGCTCGCAGCAAAATGGAGTTAGCCGCCTCCGGCGGTGTTTCGGATGGCGTTTCAGGGGGCGCATCCGGGGCGGCGGCAGGAGGGGCAGCAGCGCCCGGTGGAGCGGCGGCGGGGGAGGCTTCCGAGGGTTCTGCGTCCGACGGCTCTGGCTCTAGCGGCTCCGACCCATTCGAGGGCGGGGTGCGGGGAGACTCCAGGGGAGGCGAAACCTGGGCCTGGGGGAGCAGCAGCTCCGCATCGGTTAGGTACAGAAGGCTGGGATCGCCTAGCAAGACTGGCGTCACAGTTCCCGAAGTCTGGGTTTCGATCGGAGCTGACTGAGGAATGCCCTGGGGCGCTTCGGCGGCAGCCGACACCAGCACAACTTCAGCCAGCTCCGAGGGCGGGGGCACAGAGGGCAGAATCAGCGGCAGAGGCATGGGCTGGCGTTACCAAAGCAAAAACAAAGCCCGACTTGCGGGCTCAACTAGACCATGGCTACCCGGTTGATAACAGCGTGAACCATGGGCCTAAAGTATTTCTGGCGACTAGTTCTGGCGGCAGGGTTTGAAGCCGCCGCCAGATTTAAGACCTGTTTAAAGGTCACAAGTTCCGCAGGAACCGCTGGCGGTGGCTCAGCTTAGGCTGTTAGCCTCGCTGGGGTTGGCGGACACCAGCCGTCCAAAACTGCGGATGACCCTAGTCCATATCCTGCCGTCCAGGGTTGCGGGAGGGGTCGCCGCTCAAAAAGCCAAATATAAACAGGGCCACAAAGAAGGTGACCACGAGGTAAACCACAATCTTGAGGGTCAGCATGAGTTAGGTCTCCAAACCGCTAGCACAGTAGGCCCAAGACCTGCCCCAAACAGCATCTACATTCCATCGTTGGAAACGGCCCCGGCGCAGGACTAAGCTTGCACTATCATATCGCCAAACGTTCGCCTGTCTAAATGCTCTGAACATTACCACTGCTTTTGCAGCCAGGCCCAGAACCCCCGCAGCCAGGTTTCAATCTGGTACAGCACCCAGTCTAAGCCGCGCAGCACCGCCACAAGGGGAGCATCGATGTAGTTTACCTGGGTGACCTGGACCTCTAGAGCAGCTGGTGGAGGAAGCTGGTGCCCTTCGGAAATTGGATCGGCTGCCAACCTGGTCAACGGTTCCGCCGATCGCGGGGCAATCGCGGGACCAACGGCGGTGTGCTCCCCGACGGTGAGGCCAGCGGTAGGCCCATGGAGTTCTAGCGGCGATCGCGCCCGCTCTGCCACGGCCACCGCGCCGGGGGTAGCCACAATCAGCGCTACGGCATCGGCCACCGATGTGGTGGCCGGAAGGGTTTTGAAATCAGGCCGACCGTAAATTGGGGGTGAGCCGTAGCCCTGGCTGGCCGCAGGAGCAGCGCTGCCGGGGGGAACTCGCCCCTCTGGCACCGCCAGATCGGCACCGCTGACCTGACGCCGGGCGATCGCCTCAGCCTGCCGCTGCTGTCTGGCTTCCCCAAACAGACTGGTGGCTGCCGCCAGGGGGCTGGTTTGCAGCCAGCGCAGGGCGGCAGGCAACCAGCGCAGCGGAGGTAGTACCGTTGGGTTAGGCTCGGGCAGGGGCAACCAGGGCTGCTGAAGCGTATGGTTCAGGGTGTGACGGTGGCGCAGGCGGCCATATTCGGCCAGCATTAGCACTATGGCCTGGTGCAATCGCCGCTGCTGATCGGCGCTCAGGCCTGCAAAAATGCCGTTGTCGACGGTGACGAGCACCAGTTGCTGGGTTGCCAGGTCGGAGGCCAGACCGCGAATGGGCGCCTGCAACGGAATCAGGTGCCACTGGCCAGGGGTGAGCACGGCGGTGGCTCGGGACTGCCGGAGCCATTGCCCATAGCCGCGGACCCGCCGCAGCCCACCGGATTGCTCCCCTGGAGTCTGCACTGGCGGCGGTTGAATAATCGACAGCAGGGCGCGAATGGGCGTGTCGGCCTCCACGAGTTCTGGGGGGCGCGTACCATTGAGCCTGGCCCAGAGGGGCTGCCAAGGGCGCGCGGCCCGCAGCTGGCGATGGGCCATTCTCATGCCCTGTACGGCGGCGTAGAGCGGGTAAACCGCTACCTGCAAGCCCCAAACTACCGCCGTGCGGCCCCGGCGCAGCCATTGCCCGGTGCCGTGGGCCACCTGTCGGTAGCCCGCCAGCAGACGAGCCACAGTTTGGCTTTGAAACGGGCGCGATGAACTCGCCATAACTCTGCCTACACTGGGAAGACTGCCTTAGATCATACCGGAGCTATGCCCCCTGCCACCGTTTGCCCCGCACTGCCCCAGCAGATTTTGAACACCTGCGATCGCCTCCGTTCCCTCAGCCAGAGAGATGTGCGGTCCACCTGGCACTGCGGTCCAATCCCGTCGCCCCCCATCAATCCCTCGGAGAACACCTGGCAAACCTGGCCCCTGGCTCCCCTCAGCGATCGCGGCCACATCACCTGGCCCCAGGGCAATGTACCCCTCTGGCTGCACCAGCGATTCCCCTGGCCCGCCGACCTGAATGGCTACCCCCTCGAAGGGCTGACCGCCCGGCTGGCGCTGCGCTGGTGGGCGAATCGGGCCGATATTTTTATCCATGGCGAGCATGTTCAAACCGGAGATATTTTCGACTGCTGGACGCGGATTGTGCTGACCGAGGCCGTTGTGCCCGGCGAATGGGTGGATGTCTCTCTAAAATTGCTCAGCCCCGGCCACGATCAGGGGGCGCTGGTGCAGGCCGAGCTGGTGTTTGAGACAGCGGCGGAAAATTGCCCGGAACCGGGCTTTGTGGCCGATGAGCTGGAGGTGCTGGCCACCTACCTGGCCCAGTTTGATCCGAGCAGCCTGGAGACGTTGGCCAATGCCCTGGAGCAGATTGCCTGGGAGGCGGTGGGTCAACGCGATCGCTTCCACCAGTCGCTACTCAACCTGCAAGAATCGTTGCTCGTATTCTCCCCCTGGCTGAAGCAGCGCACCCTGCAATGCCTGGGCCACGCCCACCTGGATTTGGCCTGGCTCTGGCCGGTGGCTGAGACCTGGCAGGCAGCCGAAGCCACTTTTCGCTCTGTTTTGGCCCTCCAGCAGGACTTTCCAGAGCTGACCTTTAGCCACTCTTCGCCAGCGCTATTTGCCTGGCTAGAGGAGCATCGCCCGGAGCTGTTTCAGACCATTCAGCAGCAGGTGAAGGCAGGGCGCTGGGCGATCGATGCGGGGCTGTGGGTGGAACCTGACCTGAACCTGCCGGGGGGCGAGGCGATCGCCCGGCAGATTCTCTACGGCCAGCGCTACTGCCTGGAGAAATTTGGGAGGACAAGCGCAATCGCCTGGCTGCCCGACACTTTTGGCTTTTGCTGGCAGCTGCCCCAGCTCCTCACCCAGGGCGGCATCCGCTACTTCGCCACCCAAAAGCTGCGCTGGAACGACACCAACCCCTTCCCCCACGACCTGTTCACCTGGCAGGGACCAGACGGCAGCGAGATTACCGCCGTTACCCTGCCCCCCATCGGCACCGACATCGACCCTGTGGCCATGGCCCAGTACGCCTGCCAGTGGGAGATCAACACGGGCTGCACCGACGCCCTCTGGCTCCCCGGCGTCGGCGACCACGGCGGCGGCCCCACCCGCGACATGCTGCTCAAAGCCCGGCGCTGGGCCAGTTCCCCCTTCTTCCCCACCCTCACCTTCGGCCACGCCGCCCTCCTTTTCGACCGACTCACCTCCCCGTCGCCTTCAATTCAAAATTCAAAATTCAAAATTCAAAATTCTCTTACCCCCCCACTCCCCCACTCCCCCACTCCCCCACTCCCACTTCCCCCCTGGCGCGACGAACTCTACCTCGAACTCCACCGGGGCTGCTACACCACCCACGGCGACCAAAAGCAGTATAACCGCCGCTGCGAAGACAGGCTGTTTCAGGCCGAGCTGTTTGCCGCGATCGCCGCCATCTACGGCCTTCAGCCCTACCCCCAGGCGGAGCTAGAGGCCGCCTGGAAACGGGTGCTGTTTAACCAGTTCCACGACATTTTGCCGGGGTCGTCGATTCCGGAGGTGTTTGAGCAGGCCAATGGGGAATGGCAGCTGGCGCTGGAGGCGGGCGATCGCATTCTGCAAACCGCCCTCACCGCCCTGGCCCAGCGCTGCCCGACAGCTGCGCCACCGCACCCGGACGCGGTGCCCGTGGTGCTGTTTAATTCGCTGAACTGGGAGCGCAGTGAGGTGGTGGCGATCGCCCTACCTGCCGAACTCCCCCATCTCCACTGGCAGGCGCAGGATGCCAGTGGTCAGGCGCTCCTGACCCAGCCAGGGCAGCCCGATGCTTTATCGCTGCTGGTTTACGTTCCAGGCATTCCCTCGGTGGGCTTTCGGCTGATCTGGCTGATCCCCTCTAAAGCCGCGAGCCATGACGCAATGCCGACTGACTGGATCCTTGAGAACGAGCACCTGCGAGCCGCGATTGACGCATCTACCGGCTCCGTGGCCAGCCTGCTGCACAGGGCCACCACCACCGAAACTTTCCACGGCTGTGGAAACCAGCTCCAGGCGTTTAAGGATGAGGGTCAGTACTGGGATGCCTGGAACATCGCCCCCGACTACCAGGACCATCCTCTGGAAAAATTCCAGCTCAAGGGCATCGAGTGGGTCGAGTACGGCCCGGTGCGCCAAACTCTGCGCGTTGTCCACACCTTTAACCAGTCCACCCTTACCCAGGACTACGAGCTGGATGTGGGGTCGCCCCTGCTGGCAGTGCATACCCAGGTCAACTGGCAGGAGACTCAGGTGGTGCTGAAGGCCGCCTTTCCGCTGACGGTATCGGCTCCCCAGGCCACCTACGAAATTCCCTTTGGCGCGATCGCCCGCGCCACCACCACCGCCACCCCCCAAGATGCCGCCAAGTGGGAGGTGCCCGCCCTGCGCTGGGCCGATCTGGGCGATGGGGAACGGGGCGTCAGCATTCTCACCGACTACAAGCACGGCTTCGACGCCACCCCCAGCCAGCTGCGCCTCACCCTGCTAAAAGCGCCCATCTGGCCAGATCCGGGCTGCGATCGCGGCCTCCAGACTTTTAGCTACGCCATTTACCCCCACGCCCACGGCTGGCAGCAGGCCCAGACTGTGCAGGCGGCCCGCCGCTTCAACCTGCCCATTCAGCCCTGCCTGAATTGCTCAGCCGCCTCGCCCACCCAGGGAGCAACGGCAGCGAGCTTTCTAGACCTGGGCGACACCAGCCTGGTGCTGGCGGCTCTCAAACGGGCAGAGGGCGAGGAGCATCGCTATATCCTGCGCGCCTACGAAAGCACCGGAGCCAGCAGCCCGTTTACCCCGGGTGGAACCCTGCCTGTGCAAATCAGCGGTCTGGTCAACCTGCTCGAACAGCCTCAGGCGACCCAGCCCCCAGAAACCGTCACCCCCTGGCAGGTGATCAGCCTTGGCCTAGCGCCCTGTCCTGAGTGGACTACGGCATAAGTTTATTGACTATCACCGAGCGAAAGGGGGCAGGGGGGCTAGGGAGTTGGGGGGCTAAAACGGTGGCTTGATCTCTGCCCAACAGTGCTGGCCCCAAGCCAAAATCGCCAAGCCAAAATCCAAAATTGGCCTCACCGCCCCCCAAACAAACCGCTCAGCCAGATTTGCAGCTGATCCCAGATCGCGCCGGGGCCGATGCCAAACAAAAAGTAGAGGGCCAGCAGCAAAAAGGCCACCAGCAGCACCGTTTGGATGGTGTTTTTGATCAGCTTAAACACCCAGCCAAACACCACGATGGCAATAACAATGGCCCCCAGGACAATCAGCAGTTCCACGGCGACCTCCTAGCCCAGGGAAACAACGGTCGTTTTGCCCAAGGACTCGCTGACGCTGGTGGCCTCGGCTCTGGCCCACTGATCGGCGGCGAGAATGTCGGCCAGGACGGGCTGGCCCATGTTGTGGGAACGGTGGCGATCGCACACCCCCTCAATTACTTTGGGAATTTCTAAAAAGTGAATCTTTTCGTCTAAAAACAGCGCCACCGCCTGCTCGTTGGCGGCGTTGAGCACCGCCGTCATGGTGCCGCCCGCCCGCCCGGCGGCGTAGGCCAAATCCATGCAGGGATACTTGGCGTGGTCGGGCTCGCGGAAGGTGAGATCGCCTGCCTTGACCAAATCCAGCGGCTCCCAGTCGGTGTAGATGCGATCGGGCCAGGAGAGAGCGTAGAGCAGCGGCAGGCGCATGTCGGGCCAGCCCAGCTGGGCCAGCACCGAGGTATCTTGCAGCTCAATTAAAGAGTGAATAATGCTCTGGGGATGGATGACGATGTCGATATGGTCGTAGTCCATACCAAACAGGTAGTGGGCTTCGATCACCTCCAGGCCCTTATTCATCAGGGTGGCCGAGTCGACGGTAATTTTGCGTCCCATCGACCAGTTGGGGTGCTTGAGGGCGTCGGCTACCGTCACCTGGGCCAGCTTTTCGGTCGGCCAGTCGCGGAAGGCCCCACCGGAAGCAGTCAGCAAAATGCGCCGCAGCCCGCCCTCGGGCACCCCCTGCAAGCACTGAAATATGGCGGAGTGCTCGGAGTCGGCGGGCAGCAGCTTCACACCGTGCTTTTCGACCAGGGGCAGCACGGCGGGGCCGCCTGCGATCAGGGTTTCTTTATTAGCCAGGGCAATGTCTTTGCCCGCCTCGATCGCCGCCAGGGTGGGCAGCAGCCCGGCACAGCCCACAATGCCCGTCACCACCGCCTCGGCATCGCCGTAGCGAGCGACTTCGACCACCCCGTCGTCCCCGGCCAGGAGTTGGGGCATGGGGTCTAGCCCGGCCAGGGCGTCGCGCAGTTCATCCAGCTTCTCGGGGTTGCAGATCGCCACTACCTCGGGCTTAAACTGGCGCACCTGCTGGGCCAGCAGCTCGACATTGTTGCCGGCGGCGATGCCCACCAGGCGAAACTGGTCGGGATGGTGCTCCAAAATATCCAGGGTTTGGGTGCCAATAGACCCGGTTGAACCAAGCAGGGTGATGGCTTTCACGGCAGTCCTCAAGGATGGGTGGTCGATATCTTTAAGAATCTCACGGTGTGGCCCCTGCCCCAAAGTTTAGCGCCAACCGTTTCTCCTATTTGTCTGAACTAGCCCCGCCTTAAACCCCCTGGGGATCAGCCCCAAGCAATTGACAAGATTTGATGACTGTATTGCTATTGATAGCTGTAAAAATAAAAATGTTGTTAAGATTACTGAGAATCGTTCGCGCACACGAGCCTACCTACTAACCCAGATGGATCCTGTAGAACCGGTTTCAGTTGAAGTCGTGCAGCAAGTGGCCGAGTATTTTAGCGTTTTGAGTGAGCCCATGCGGCTGCGAATTCTCAACCTGCTGCGGGAGGGTGAAAAATGCGTGCAAGAGCTGGTCGAAGCGACCCAAACCAGCCAGGCCAATGTGTCTAAGCATTTGAAGGTGATGCTTCAGGCGGGCATTTTGAGTCGCCGCACCGAGGGCACCTCAGCCTATTACAGCGTGACCGACGAGCTAATATTTGACCTGTGCGGTATGGTCTGCGATCGCCTCGCCTGCCGCATTGAGGCCCAGGCCCAGCATTTCCGCAACTTTAGCCTATCCAGTCGCGGCTAATGTGCCCGCACCTAGGGGGTAGCGGGCTGCTTTGCCTTGTGGTCAAAGTAGGCCTGAAGCACCTGTAGCGCCATGGGGCCGGCCACCGAGCCACCGCCGCCGCCCGAGTGCTCGGCAAAGGCAACCACCACTATCTCTGGATTGTCGAAGGGGGCATAGGCCCCAAACCAGGCGTGAGAAAGCCCAGGCGGCGCTTCGGCGGTGCCGGTTTTGCCCGCAAAGGGAGGCAGAGTAGGCACGTTAAGCCCGTGGGCGGTACCGCTCGTGATCACCCGCCGCAGCCCCTGGTGCAGGATATCGACGGTCGAGTCCTTTAGCCCCAGCGACTCTTTCCAGTTGCGGTGTTCTTCGTTGTCCTTGAGCAGGTGGGGGGTGACCCTGTAGCCATTGTTGGCGGCGATCGCAAACATGCCCGCCACCTGGAGCGGCGTGGCCTGCATAAACCCCTGGCCGATGGACATGTTGATGGAATCGCCAATCACCCAGGGGGTATCGAGGTTTTCCCGCTTCCAGGCATCGTCGGGTACCAGGCCAGCGCTTTCCTCAGCCCCCAGCTCAAAGCCCGTCTTGCGGCCAAAGCCAAAGCGCCTAGTCATTTCGATCAGGGTGGGGCCGCCCACCCGCATCGCCACCTGGTAAAAGAAGGTGTCGCTGCTCCAGGCCATGGCGCCGGGAAAGTTCAGGGGGCCAAATCCGGCGTGGTTCCAGTCGCCAAACTTGATTCCTCCCACCTGAATGTAGGGATAGGTAGACAGCACGGAACCCGGATTAAACTTGCCCGACTCCAGGGCCGCCGTCGTGGTGACAATCTTGAAGGTGCTGGCGGGGGGAAACGCCTGGAGCGCCCGGTTTAGGAAGGGGTGGTCGGCCCCCTGAAGCTGCTGCCACTGGGCCTCGGTAATGCGGGTGGTAAAAATGTTGGGGTCGTAGCTGGGCCAGCTGGCCATGGCCAAAATCGCGCCATTGCGCGGGTCCATCGCGATAATCGCGCCCTCTCGGGTGCCAAGAGCCGCCTCGGCCGCTCGCTGTAGATCTATATCTAGGGTCAGCTGCACATCCTGACCGGCGATCGCGGGCTTATCGCCCAGGATGCTGATGATGCGCCCGGCGCTGTCTACCTCAACCTGCTGTCCGCCCCAGGTGCCGTGGAGGGTGCTCTCGAAAGCCGACTCGGCCCCCATCTGACCAACCACATCGCCCAGACGGTACCCTTTGTCGCGGCGCGCCTCCAGCTGCTCGTCGGTCAGCTCGCCCGTGTAGCCAATCACGTGGGCGGCCAGATCGCCGCTGGGATAGTTGCGCACCGCCTCGGCCTCTAGCCGCACCCCCGGCAGCTCATTGCTGTACTCGGCCAGGGCCGTGGCCTGGGCGGGGCTAATCCCGCGCGCGATCGTAATGGACTCCAGCGACTCATAGCCCACCTGCTCCAGGCGCTTTTGAATCTCGGCGGGGGGCACATTGAGCACCTTAGACAGGCGATTAATGACCATCGGCCACTGATCGCGGGGCAGGGCAATGGGCCAGATCGATACGGTGTGGGAGAGGCGGCTGCCCGCTAAAATCTTGCCGTTGCGATCGAAAATGGTGCCTCGGGCCGGGCGCTTGGGCACCAGGCGGATGCGGTTGGTGTCGGCCAGCTGGCGGTTGCGATCGCCATTCACCACCTGAAGCTGAAACAGTCGCAGCCCAAAGGCTCCCAGCAGCAGCACCGAGATCAGCGCCAGCAAAAACACGGCCTGAAAACTGCGCCCTACAGTCCGCCCGCGTAGGGTATCGGGTACCTGGGGTAATTTTTGGAGTAGCGCCATAGATCAACCCGATCCAAGTCCAGAGGTAGAGTGATGTCGATGGGAAAGCTGCAAATCCCGAGTTGGACTGGGTATAGCCCCGCAGTGAATTTGGCCAGTCACCATTTTATATCGACCCAGGAGATCTATGCAGGGAAAGCTTGTCTTGCCGGTGGTGGTGGTGAGTCTGGTGGGGGTACTGGCCTCGGCTTTTTTTCTAGTGCGCGAGCACACCCGCACCTACCGCCTGGTGCTGGCTTCGGGCGGCAAAACGGGCGAATACTACGCCTTTAGCCAGGCCTTCGCGGCGGTGGTGGCCCGCAACCACCCCAGCATTGCGATCGAGGTGCGCGCAACCGATGGCTCGGTAGAAAATATGGAGTTACTCAGAACCAACCAGGCCCAGCTGGCGCTGGTGCAGAGCGATACCCCCGTGCAGCCCCCCGTGCGGGCGGTGGCGCTGCTGTTTCCCGAAATGTTTCACCTGCTGGCCCGCACCGACGCCGACATCGACAGCGTGGTCGATCTGCGGGGCAAGCGGGTCGCTCTCATGCCCAAAGACAGCGGCTCCTACGCACTGTTTTGGCCGCTGGTGCACCACTACGGCCTGACCCCAGAGTCTATGACCCCGCTGCCCATGCCCACCGAGCAGGCCCAGGCGGCCCTGGCCCGAGGGGATGTCGACGCCCTGTTTCGGGTGATTACCCTGGGCAACCCCGCCGTAGCGGAGCTGCTGCAAACCGGCAAAGCCCGCCTGATTCCCATCGACCAGGTAGATGCCCTGCGGCTGTCGTTGCCCTACCTGGAGGCTCAGGTCATTCCCAAGGGCACCTACAGTGGCAGCCCCCCCATTCCGCCCACCGATCTGCCGGTGGTGGCGGTCAACGCCCTGCTGGTGGCCCAGGAAAAGCTGCCCCCCAAGGTGGTCTACGCCCTCACCAGCACCCTGCACCAAAACCGCAATGAGCTGGTGGCGCTTTACCCCCGGGCGGCCATGATTCGCCTCGACACCTCCCAGGATTTGGGCTTGCCCCTCCATCCGGGGGCCGAAAAGTTCTATCGCCAGGGTGAACCCGAATTTTTTGTCCAGTATGCCGAACCCATTGGCCTGCTGCTGTCGGTGTCGGTGCTGGGCCTATCCAGCTTGTGGCAGCTGCGGGCCTGGCTGCTGGGCAAGCAAAAAAATCGGGCCGACAGCTACAACCTGACGATTTTGGCGCTGATGGACGAAATTGACCGGGCGCGATCGCTGGAGGAGCTAGAGGCGCTAAGGGCCAGGCTGTTCGACATTCTAAAGCGAGTGGTTACCGATCTCGATGTCGATCGCATTACCAGCGAGTCCTTCGAGTCGTTCACCTTTCCCTGGGAGATTGCCAGCAACGCCATTTACCGCCGAGAAATGCTGCTGCGGGGCCGCCCAGGGGCCGATGCAGACCGGAAGGACCGCTGACAGGGGCCGTAGGGCCACCGCAGAAAAGGGAGGCGGGCCTACAGAGCGCTGGTGAGCCGAATCTCAGAGCGGTTCACCGTCTGGGGCGATATTGGCGCGGTCACCTGCTCTGGGCTGGTTCTGGCAGCTGCGCAATCTGCTCCCGGCGGCTGGCCCCAGACCACCGCAGCGGCAGAGATACAGGGCTGTCAAGCTGGGGTAGGGCAGACACCCTGGGGGCAGCAGACTGCGAGGCCTGGGGGTCTGTGGGCTGTGGGTCTGTCACCCGAGGAACGGCCCCCTGGGGAGCCGGTGGCGGGGGAGCGGTGATGGGCGGCGGCGCCAGGTGCATAGGCTGGGGGGCCAGGGGGGCCGGTGCCGCCGGGGCCGGGTTGGGCGCCGTGGGCAGGGGGGCGGGCGCCACCAGGGCGGGAGGCGGGGAGCCTGGGGCCGGTCCGCCTTGTGGCGCCACCGGGTTCACCGCCTCTGCGGGTACCGCACTGTCGCCGGGGACAGTATCGATGTGGGTAGGCAGGGGCGATCGCGGCAGGCGCAGACCGGCGGGCACCGGGGCTGGGGCCACGGGCAGTGCCTCTGCCGCCGGGGCCAGGGGATCGATCGGCGGAGCCTCGGCAGGGGAGTCGATCGCCGGATCGGCCTCGGCGGGTGCTGCCAGCTCAGCCTGACGGACGGCGGCCCGCTGGAGATCGCGCAGGCGATCGCGCTCGGCTGCGGCAATCTCCCACCGCCAGCCCGCGATCGCAGTCTTAGCCTCGTCGTAGAGGGCGCGGCCCGGCCTGATGCTGCTGGCTTCGGCAATGGCCTGGGAGAGATTGCCCTGGGTGGCCAGCGATCGCGCCCGTTCGAGGGCGGGCCGATCCTCCATCACCTGCAATTCGTTGGTCCAAATATAGACCCAGCCCTGGGCTTCGCTGCGAAGAGCGCGGTGCAGGGGAATGGCATTGGCGGTTTGAATGGCCTCCCGCAGGCCCTCAAAGGTCTTAGCGCTGGCCAGTTCGTGGGCCTTAACCAGCTGGGGGCGATCTTCTAGGCGCTCAATCTCTTGCCGCCAGTGGGCCACCAGGGTTTGGGCCTGCACCCGGCGGGGGTGGCCCATGGGCACCTTGGCGGCCTGGTCGATGGCGACCTTGAGGGCATCAATGTCGCGCACTTGGCCAACCGCCTGGGCGGTTTGGAGCTGGGCCAGATCGCCCAGGTGGGTGCGCCAGGTGGCCACGCTCGACTGGGCCTGGGGATAGTAGGGGCTGTCGGCGGACAGCCGATTGGCCAGCAGCATGGCCTTGTAAAGCGTCACCAGCTGGTCGGGGGAGGTGCGCCAGGTGGTGAGGCTCTGCTGGGCCATCTGGCGGGCCTGACTGATCCAAATCAGCTCCTGGGCGACCTTGGCGCGGCTGGGGTTGAGGGCGGCGCTGCGGCCCAGGGCGATCGCGGTATTTAAATCGGAGGCATACCACTTGTCGCGGCCCAGCTTGAGCAGCAGGTCGCTCCAGCGGTTGAGGTAGGGCTGGGCCTGCTGGCGGGCGTAGGTGCTCTCGTCAATGTGGCTGGCGGTGCGCAGGGCCGACTCCAGGCGATCGCTGCCGCCGGGGGCGGCGGTGGCAACAGCTTGGGCCAGCAGCTCCTGGGCGCGGCGTTCCTGGCGAATCTGCTGGGACAGCGCCTGCACCTGCTCCACCCGCCAGTGGGAATTTTTCAGCTCGGCCAGGGCCAGAATTTGCTTCGAGGCCGTGGGCCAGTCCTGCTTCTGGAGAGCCGTCTGGGCCGTAGCCATAATCGCCTCGCCCTGATCCCACTCGGCCTGCCAGGTTTGCATGGTCTCCTGGGCCTTGGCAAACACAGGGCTGTCGGCTGGAATATGGCTGACCATGGCCTCGGCCTCGGCCATGCTGCCATTGCCGCGCAGCTCTCGCTCAGCCGCCTTTAGCACCACCCAGGACCACTGCTCCACCAGCGGCTGCACCTCGTAGTGGAGCGGGTGCTCCGCCGTCCAGCCGCTAACCAAGTCGAGGGCGGCTAGCACATCGGTCAATTCCCCCGATTCAGCGGCGGTCTGAGCGCAAAACAGCCGGGCGCGATCAGTAGTAGCCGTGGCCGCATTCTCACAATTGACGGTAGGCGGTAGATTTATCAGCCACAGAAAGGCCCCAAAGGCCGCCCCGCTCGCCGCCCCGCAGGTCAGCAGGGAAATCAGCAGCAGCCGCCACGACTGCCCTCCGGCCTGGGCCACGGGGGGCAGCACCTCAGGCAGGGCCAGGGCAGGCTCCGACCCGTCGACAATCAGACTAAAGTCCTTGGCGACCCCTTCCGCTAGGGGTTCTCCCCGCTGGGGACCAGAGTGCCGTTGTTGGCTCAGCATATTCCCGCAAACTCCCGCGCAACCACCTTCCCCCACTCTACCTAGAATCTACGGTGGACGGAAAGCAGTAATTATGATTTCTTAGCGAGAGCAGGAAATTTAGCCAGGTTTATGTCTGCAAATCCTGAGATTTGCCGCCCTAGTCGGCCAGGCTCCACCAGCCGAGGCCAGGACCCACAAATCGCAGGGTGATCCAGAAGGCAATCACTACGATGATGGCGCCCCAGGTACCTCGGGTTGTCCACTTTACAAACTGCCGCGACTGCTCTTTGGTAATCGGCAGGCCAGGCAAAATGGGCTCCGCCTGACCATACTTTTCGCCCAGTTGCTCTTTGCGTCGTTTTGATTCGCCCATAGTTTCTACGCCGCCACGTTCTAGTGGGTGACTACTGTATACCCTTAACCATAGCGAATTAGGGGGCTCAGCTGAAGCCCTGGCTAGGGTCGCCAGTCGCTGGGCAGCGATCGCGTGCAGGCCGCCGGGCTGAGGGCCTCCAAAATTTGCGCCCCGTAGCTGCGATAGTGCACGCGGGTATCGAGCAGGGCTACGGTGCCCGCGTGCAGCCGGGAGGGGGCCACGGCGCGCTGCAGCTCGGTCACCGCCGTGGGAAACAGATAGAGCCGAAACCAGTCCTGCCGCCGCCGCTTGTGGAAGGCCACCCGCCCCGCCACCAGCGGATTTTCGAGGGAAGGCAGCGGCAGAGTAGCGACAATGAGTAGATTTGGAGGCGGCAGGAAGGCTCGCTGCCGCTGCCAAAATTCCCAGCCGCTGACCAGAATGCCGTTGCTGCCGAGGTTGGCCTGCTCGACCTGCACCCGCGAGCCAAACTCCCCGGCCAGCGCCGCCCCCAGCTGCCCCTTGAGGGGCAGATCGTCGAGCAAAATCACCGTCGGCCCAGCGGGGGGAACAAAGCCATCGGGGTCCGACTCCGCGTAGGTATCTGGCCCAGGATGGGAACGATCCTCGCGCCGATCTTCGAATTGGCTGGGCCTGGCCCCCTGGCTCAGCAAGTGGCGAATTTCCTGGTGCAGCGCCGCCTGAAACTGCGGCGTATTGGGCAACGGCAGGTGGGTGGGCAGGTAGAGCTGAATCGCCTCATGGTGGCGATTGGGGGTGAACTGGAGGCAGGTGAGGTCGCTCAGCCCCAGCCGCTGGCGAAAGTTGTCGGCCCCTGGATCGGGATCGAGGGCTGCCCCAATCAGCACCACCGACTGCCGGGGCCACACCGGAGTCAGGGCGGTGGCCAGATCAACCGGGGCGCAGTGCAGCCCCATCTGGCCGCGATCGCGATCGACCGAAAACCACAGCAGGTGGTCGGGCGGGTTGAACTGCCGCCAAAATCGCGCCCACTGGATCGGCATTGGCCCCTCGGACTGGGGGGCGCGGCTGGCCGTGAGCACCTGGTGCAGTCGCTGGAGCCGCTGACAGTCGTTTTCGTCTAGCAGATAGCGGTGGTAGGGGTTGATCGGGCGCTGAAAGGCGGCGTGGGTCAAGGCCACGTGGGTGTCTTCAATCAACCCCTGGTGGTTGGGGTAGGCCAGGGCCAGGTGATTCCAGTCGAGGGCGGCGAGATCGGCGGTGAGCTGTGATTGCGCCCACAGCTCTAGATTGTCGGCATCGTCTATCAGGGTGGGAACGCCGTCGGGAAACTGGCCCCCGTCGCCCAGGCGATCGCTCAGCCAGATCTGGGGGGTGGTAATCAGCAGGCCGCTGAAGTCGGGGCCGGGCCAGCAATCGCCCCGGTGCACGGGCTTGTGCAGCCGCAGTTTCTCCTGAAGGCGCGGCAGATCGACCATCAGCAACCGCTGGGCGGTGGGTTCCGGGGCCACCACAATGGCCGGGCCGGGCCACATCATCAGGGCGATCAGATAGCTTAGGCGGTATTCGCCCTGGTAGGCCGACAGACCACCCACCTGCAACAGGGCGCTCCGCCCCAGCCGCAGCGCCCGCGCCACCAGCCGCGCCAGCGTCAGCTGATGGGGCCAGCTTGGCTCTCCCCATTCCCGCAGCAGGGCGCGCAGTTGTTGGTGTACTTGGGCCTCGATCAAGATGTTGGCGTTCCGTTGACGATAGGGGTGGGTTAGGGCAGCAGCTAGATGGTTGACGACGGCGGTGGCCTAGGGGTTGCCTGTCGACCCGGTGAATCGTGACCGACAGGCAGAGTCTATGAGTTCTATAAGTGTTTATTGTCGCATAGAAGATTCGTCGAGGCTTCCGGGTAACTCTCCACCGATATGCTGGGAATAACCACTGCGGGCAAAGGGTTAGAGACTATGGAGCAGATCGCCATTGTGGGCCTGGGCTTGATCGGAGGATCCCTGGGCCTGGACCTGGTTCGCCAGGGCCACTCGGTCGTGGGCATTGCCCGCCGGGCAGAGACCGCTGAGGCCGCTCTGGCCATGGGGGCCGTGACCAAAGCAGGGACGGATCTAGCCCTGGTGGCAGGGGCGGATGTGGTGTTTATCTGCACCCCCATCGACGTAACCGTTGCCACCGCTGAGGCGATCGCGCCCTATCTATCGGAGGGGGCGGTGGTGACCGATGTGGCCTCGGTGAAGGGAGAAATTGTGCCAGCGATCGCGGCTCTATGGCCCAACTTTGTCGGCGGGCACCCGATGGCGGGCAAGGCGGAGGCGGGGCTGGCGGTGGCGGTGGCGGGACTGTTTCAGGGCCGCCCCTACGTGCTCACTCCGACTGATACGACGAAGCCTGAAGCGCTAGAGCGGGTGCGGGCGATCGCCGCTTCCCTCGGCGCAAACCTCTGCCAGTGCCACCCTGACCAGCACGATCGCGCGGTGGCATGGATCTCGCACCTGCCGGTGATGGTCAGCAGCAGCCTGATTTTGGCCTGCCAGGGCGAGGTAGATCCTGCCATTCGCGAATTGGCTCAGACCTTGGCCAGCTCAGGATTTCAAGACACCAGTCGGGTCGGCGGCGGCGTGCCGGAGCTGGGGACGCTGATGGCACGCCACAACCGGGCGGCGCTGCTGGATGCCTTAACCCAGTATCAGCAACAACTAGAGCAGCTCAAAGCCCTGATCGCCACTGAAGATTGGGACGCTTTGCGCGAAACCCTAACCCAAGCCAAAACCGCTCGCCCCAGTTACTTACCGGCTGCATCTACTCAACGCTGATTTTGGCATCCGCACGTTGGCTAGGTATTGCGTACTATCGCAATTTGAAGTATTATCGCACTTACAAGACACTTGTAATGCTATTCACTGATGGCTGAGGGATGTTGACACTCAGTCAAACAACAGCGTTGATGGCATATAGGTCTCTATTTTGCTCCTTCCGGGTCTTTGAGGGTGGATGA
Source organism: Nodosilinea nodulosa PCC 7104 (assembly GCF_000309385.1). GTDB lineage: Bacteria > Cyanobacteriota > Cyanobacteriia > Phormidesmidales > Phormidesmidaceae > Nodosilinea > Nodosilinea nodulosa. The sequence continues at coordinate 3,453,930 of NZ_JH976537.1, read as the reverse complement.
TGCCAAGCTATTCTTGCAATGTTCAGGAGTCAAGACTTGAGACAGTTTTTGATAAGCAACGGCGGGGTGAAAGTGTCAGCCATTCTCAGCAGCAAATATGCCAACGGAATATTGGGGTATTCAGCGCTTGGTTGAAAAAACTTTTGAATTATCGGAGGCAGCATATGTTTTATCAATTTGAGAAAGCTGTGGAGTGCGTCAAGTCGGAGCGAAAACCTAGCATCTATAAGCCTAACTTAATTGTTCATCTCCAAGATCAAGATAAGGAGGCAGAAGAACTAGCTAATTTCACTCATCCTCATCCGGTTTATTTTTCAGGTGGAAGTGTACAAGATGCATACATCTTTTTTCTTCTTCAGTGGCAAAAAAGATGGGTTTTTCGCTGGGGAAAGAAGCTAAATTTTGAACATGTGGTGCAAGCTTTGGAAAATGAATTGAATGCATTCTTGGAATTTTTGAAGGCGATCCTAATATCATTTCTCCAAGAGGCTGAATATCTACGTGAAGAATTTGATAGTTTGCTCGGTTTTTCTACTGAAAATAAGTTGTCAGGCAAGCCATATTGGGCTATCGAAAAGCTTACAAAGCCGGTGATTTTTGTAATAAATAATTCTGGCTGGTCGATTCGCTATTCATTGCTGACCACTCCGTTGGTTCCTGCTTTGTGCAAAGGGTCTAAGGATTTACTTTGACTGACTAAATATGAAAAAGGAGAATCCTATGACCACATCTCAGCAAAGCAAAGCTAGAACAGCACAAGCTGCTCCTAGCGAAACAACAGGAGTTGACAAAAATGGAAAAGGAAAGGCCTCAAAGCCCACCTTGCGAGAGCAGATCGTCCTCTTTGCCATCGGTTATCAAGAGCGATATGGATTGGAAATCCAGCGAGCCGTCAAAGAGTGTAGTGGAGGAACAGAGTCAATCAGCATTGGATCTCTATACCCAACCCTGCACAGCCTTGAGCAGAAAGGACTCGTCTCTTCGAGATTTGGAGAAGAAGTCGTTGAAGAGCGGGGAGGAGCTAGACGTCGCTATTACAGTCTCACAAGCGATGGATTATCTTGTATACAAGCGATCCAGCAATATCAAAGTGAGTTACTCACGTGGCAGTCGACCTGAATTAGACTTCACTGACGGTGTGTGGGTTACGAAGCACATTGCTAGGTTGGTAGCCTATATTTTGCCTTCAGATGAGGCAGAAGAGTGGTTGGGAGATTTGCTAGAAGTAAACCGTGAACTCATTGAATCAGAGTTACCATTTTGGCAGATCAACGTAATTTCAATGCTTCGAATCATTCAATTGGTGTGGGCTGCATACAAGGTGACTTGGTCAGACTTCATCAACACTAACTGGGATGAGTAAATAGACTAGGCGCTAAAAAAGATTGGTTCAGTGCTTAATCCTGAGCCAATCTTTTTTTCTGTTGCTTATCTTGTTTAAAGAGTTAATTACTTGGCAGGATACACTGGCTCTTTGTCGATTACCACTGGCTCCTGGTACAGCGGTGCGGTAAACGTCACCGTGGAGCCCAGCCCTTCACCCATGCTGATGAACTGCACCACGCCGCCCATGGCCTCCACCAGTCGCTGGGAAATGGCCAGGCCCAGGCCAGTGCCGCCGTACTGCCGGGTGCGATCGCCATCCACCTGACTGAAGCTTTGAAACAGCCGGTCCTGCTTCTCTAGCGACACGCCAATGCCCGTATCGGCAACGCTGATTTTGACCAGACCCGGCCATGTCTTGCCCTGGCGCTCAACCTTCTGGGGCTTCACCTCGGCGCTGATGGTGACACCCCCCTCGTGGGTGAACTTGATCGCATTGCTCATCAGGTTCATAAATACCTGAAGTAGCCGCTGGTAATTGCCGTTGATGGTAATGTCGTCGCGGGTAGCGGGGAGCAAAATTTCGAACGAAAGGCCTTTCTGTTCAGCCTGCGGACGCATGAAATTTTCCAGATCAGCCAGCAGTTCCCGCAGGCCGACTGGCCCCATCTCGATCTGCATTTTGCCCGCTTCGATCTTGGCGATGTCGAGCACATCGTTAATCAATTGCAGCAGGTGAATGGCCGACTTGTGGGCCTCTTCGATGAACTCTTCCTGCTCGGCGGGGTCGTCGGCCATGCCGTCAAGCACCAGCTTGAGAAAGCCGATCATGCCGTTGAGGGGCGTGCGCAGCTCGTGGGAGGTGTTGGCCAAAAACTCGCTTTTCAGGCGGGAGGCTTCTTCAGCCTGGCGGCGGGCCTCTTCGGCCTGGCGGCGGGCCTCTTGAAACTCGCGCTGCTTTTCCATCAGGCTGGCGTTGGCCTGCTGAAGCTTGATCGCCATAGCGTGGCTGTCGCTGAACAGGGTGGCGTGGGCGATCGCCGTGCCGACCTGATCGGCCAGATCGGTCAGCAGGTTAAGCTCAATGTCTGTCCAGGGGCGATCGGGGCGATCCTGGAGCACGATGAAGCCGTTGATGGTGTTTTGGTAGCGGGTGGCCACGGCCACCGATGAAGGGTCAGCGGGCTGCCTGGGCGGCACCACCGCCACCGACGACTGGGCCGCCGCGCTGAGGCAGGGAGTCTCGGCCAGCGGCCACACCTGCCCCTGCCAAAAGGGCAAATCTTCCGATCGCAGGTATTCAGCCGCTACCGTGGCCGCTTCGGGGGCCAGGTTGGGGGCCGTGCTACAGCTAAAGACCAGGCAGCGATCGACGTTAAACAAATCTCCCAACCCCTCCACCGTCTGCTGGCGAATGATTTCCAAATCGAGGGTCCATCGCACGTTGCGGGTGATCTGGTTGAGCCGGGGCGAGTAGGTTTGCAGCTGGGTGCAGTCGGCGGGGGAGGTTTCCAGGGCGACGTTGCCCCGCAACCATGGGCGGCCAGATAGACCAAAGGAGTTGGCCAGGTAGCCCGTGGCCGCAATGCGAAATAAATCTCCCCCTGGCCCCAGCAGGGGTTGCAGCATCCACTGCACGTCAATACTTTGGGAACCCAGCGGACAGCGACCGGGCAGCGACACGATTTCGTGGCGGGTGGCCAGGGTGCTGAGGGCTCGCCCCAGGGCCTGAGCGTCGGCAAACGAGACAATTTCACCCAGCGATCGCCCCACCCAGCTGGCCGTCAGCGCTGGGGGCAGCGCCCGCTGTCCCACCGTCTGCACCGACTCCACAATACCGCTGGGGCTCAACAGCAAAATCCACACGGAGAGATCCTCCGTCTGGCTATCGGTGGCCAAAGCAGGGCTGGAACGTTGCGATCGCATAGGGTTAGGGCCAGAACGTTCCCATGTTAACCAACCAACCCCGCCCATGGCTCTACCTGGCTATCAATTGGTCGAAGGCAGGGAGCCAACAACAGGGCACCATCTAGTCGTTCCACTCGCCCTTGGGGGGCACCGTCGGGTTGCGGGGCAGGTGGCGCACCAGGTCGTCTTCGTAGCGGCGATCGCCCCGTAGCCACTGGCGCAGAGCCACATCGATCACCTTGCTGGGGTCAGAGCTGAGGTGGGTCACCTGGTCAAGCAGGTCTTTGTCGATTTGCACCGAGAGATCAACTTTTTCCGCCGACCGTTCGCCAGCAGGGGAGGCAGAGTTTTGCATAGTGAATAACCTGACCGCCAGGTGAGTGATAGTGTGTCTGCCTTAAGTCTAAGCCCTAGGGCGAACAGGTCTAGTGTGGTCATCCCCATCCCTTGCTGCAATTAGGTCTGGGGATCTTGACATGACAAGTTTGCATCCCCTGGGATTTCTGGCCCAGGTCTGCGCCGCCCAGCCCCCTCCGAGCATTCGCCCAGGCGAGGGCTTACAATATTAAAGTCTGTAAACTGTAGGCCGCTGGTAAGTCTTGTATGACAGAGGTTCCCGTCTCTCAGATTCGCAATTTTTCGATTATTGCCCACATCGACCACGGCAAATCGACTTTGGCCGACCGATTGTTGCAGCGCACCGGGACGGTTAGCGATCGCGAGATGAAGGCCCAGTTCCTCGACAGCATGGACCTGGAGCGGGAGCGGGGCATTACCATCAAGCTCCAGGCCGCCCGCATGAACTACAAGGCCCAGGACGGCAAAGACTACGTGCTGAACCTGATTGACACGCCGGGGCACGTGGATTTTTCCTACGAAGTGTCGCGATCGCTAATCGCCTGTGAAGGGGCGCTGCTGGTGGTCGATGCCTCCCAGGGGGTGGAGGCCCAAACCCTGGCCAACGTGTATTTGGCCCTGGAGAACGACCTGGAAATCATCCCCGTTCTCAACAAAATTGACCTGCCCGGTGCCGAGCCCGATCGCATTAAGCAGGAAATCGAAGACATCATTGGGCTGGATTGCAGCGGGGCCATTCTCGCCTCCGCCAAGCAGGGAATCGGCATCGACGAAATTTTAGAATCTATTGTCTACCTGGTGCCGCCCCCCGCCGACACCGTTGACCAACCCCTGCGGGCGCTGATCTTCGACAGCTACTACGACAGCTACCGGGGCGTGATCGTCTACTTTCGCGTTATGGATGGCACCCTGCGCCGCAAAGACAAGGTGCGGCTGATGGCCTCGGGCAAAGAGTACGAAATCGACGAACTGGGCGTGCTGGCCCCCACCCAGATTGAAGTCGATGAGCTGCACGCGGGAGAGGTGGGCTACTTTGCCGCCTCGATCAAAGCGGTGGAAGATGCCCGCGTGGGCGACACCATTACCCTGGTGCAAAACCCGGCCAAAGAGGCCCTGCCCGGCTACGCCGAAGCCAAACCCATGGTGTTTTGCGGCCTCTTTCCCACCGCCTCCGACCAGTTTGAAGAACTGCGCGAAGCCCTGGAAAAGCTGCGCCTCAGCGACGCCGCCCTTCAGTACGAGCCAGAGACCTCCAGCGCCATGGGGTTTGGCTTTCGCTGCGGCTTTTTGGGCCTGCTGCACATGGAAATTGTGCAGGAACGCCTGGAGCGCGAGTACAACCTCGACCTGATTACCACCGCCCCCTCGGTAATCTACCGGGTCACCACCATCCAGGGCGAAGTGCTCGAAATCGACAACCCCAGCACCCTGCCCGACCCCCAGGCCCGCGAAAAAATCGAAGAGCCCTACGTGCAGCTCGACATGATTACCCCCGAAGAGTACGTGGGGGCGCTGATGGAGCTGTGCCAAAACCGCCGGGGCGAGTTCAAAGATATGAAGTACCTGGCTCAGGGCCGCACTACCTTAATTTACGAAGTGCCCCTGGCCGAGGTGGTCACCGACTTTTTCGACCAGATGAAGTCGCGCACCAAGGGCTACGCCAGCATGGAGTACCACCTGATCGGCTACCGCGAAAACCACCTGTCGCGCCTCGACGTGCTGATCAACGGCGACCCGGTCGATTCGCTGGCCTCGATTGTGCACCGCGATAAGGCCTACTACGTGGGCAAGGCCCTGGTCGAAAAGCTTAAAGAACTGATTCCTCGCCACCAGTTCAAGATTCCGATTCAGGCGGCGATCGGCAGCCGCATTATCGCCAGTGAGAGCATTCCGGCCCTGCGCAAAGACGTGCTGGCCAAGTGCTACGGCGGCGATATTTCCCGCAAGAAAAAGCTGCTGCAAAAGCAGGCCAAGGGTAAGAAGCGCATGAAGGCTGTTGGTACTGTTGATGTGCCCCAGGAAGCCTTTATGGCGGTCTTGAAACTATCTTAATGGGTGGCTTGCTTGCGACCCTCTCGCACTTCAGCAAAGCCGAGGCGGTAGAGTTTGTGAAAGATGCAAATTGAAGCTTTTTAGAGGGTTTGTACGCCGTCAAATTTGAGGATTTTGGTATCAGCAGTCAGGATAGCGACTTCCAAAAGTCTTGCTGTCGCAACAATGATCTGATCTGCCGGGTCTTTGTGAAAGCCCTGCAACCGTGTTGACTCAATCAAGATTGGCAATGTCAAATCCAGAAAGCGAACTCCTGGATAGGCCAAGGCCAAGGTAAACCAATCTTCCAACGGCTGTGGAAGCACCAGGCGATTGTACTCAACTAGTTTGGCAACTTCCCAGCAAGAGTAGAGGCTAACGCCCAAACCACTGCTCTGATAGGTCTGAAGCCAGCGGTGATGCTCCTGGGTAAGGCGTGCATCCCGCTGTACCCACCAAACCCAAATATGGGTATCCAGCACAATCACTGCAAGACATCCCAGTCTTCTAAGGGGGTAGCGGGAGCAAAGGGATCGTCGTAGCGGTAGGGCTGCTGGCTTTCTGGGGCAGAGGTAGCCCCAAGCTGAGATGTTGACGCTGCATCAGTCTCAGTAAGTGGCGCGTAGCCTTGACGGTATTTGGCCTTGAGGAAGCAGAGGAAGTCTAGAACCTCGCTAATCAATGGATCAGATACATTGTCTAGCTCTTGGATTAAGAGGTCTTTGGGGGTCATGGCGCATCTCCTTTGGCAACGATATTGCACCACCTCTATTCCACCATGACATATCGGGTCAGCACGCGCATGATTTCGTTGATGCGCCCGGTGGGTTGGGGTTTGCTCCATTCGCGGACTTCGGCAAAGCCGAGGCGGTAGAGTTCGTGGACGATGCGCTCGACGCCGTGGGCGCTGCCGATGACCAATATACGAATCACCTCCCGCCCCGGTTCGGCGGCAGGCTCGATGGTGATTTGCAATGCAGGGTCAACCAGGGTTGAGGGGAGAAAAGCTTGAGGCATGGGGAAATTGTCCTTGTAGCGTCACAGTCCATTTGGCATGCGCATCACAATAGCACAGTCCATTTGGCATGTATACGCTTTTCCTTGCTTCTGTAACGATTGGAGTATGGGAAGAGCAGGCAAAGTACTAAAGACTGTCCTAGAAAAGTACGAGATAAGCCAGGGCAGGTTGGCCGTTGTTATGGGCATCGGCTCATCGAATGTGTTTAGATGGGCTAATGAACTCCGTGATCCAAGTTCTGAGACTTTGCTTGCTATCATCCGAGCGCTATATAAGATTGACCCAACTGCGGCAGAAGAGTTCAAAGCTTTATACCTTACAGGATTGGGGCATGAAACAGATTTCAATCATTAAGATTTGCTGTTCTTCAAAAACTGAAGTGTTGTAGCGTCAATATTAAATAAGCAGATTCAAGATGTATAAAATAAATAGCGTTAAAATAACAGGCTTTTGGAAGAGGTTTGACGTATTTTGTGACTTTAGTGAAAAAGTTAGTATTGTCATAGGAAAAAACGGAAGTGGAAAAACCACTTTCATGAATATTCTAAAAGCAGTTTTAAGCGTTGATCTTGATGAGATGAGTGGTAACGAGTTTGACTCAGTTTTGATTAAACTTGTAGATGGCAAAAGAACAAAAACGATCAAGGCTACTAAAATAGAAGATGAAAAATATCCTTTCCTGAGACTTGACTATCAAATTTCTCAGAAAAAATTCTCACTCCAATTTCTTCCTCAAGAATCAAAAAGAGGTTCTACAGCTTACTATCGAAAAAGAGCTTTGGAAGAATCAATCGAGGTGAAAAATGCACTCTCTGAATTCGTTGCACTTTCCTCTATATCTGTTTATAGATTACGCAGTGGCGATGAGTTCGAGGTCAGGGAGCGCCGTGACATTCGAATGATGTCTCCTGTAGATCTTAGGCTGTCAGAGTTACTTGGAAAGTTAACCCAGTATCAACTTAGTTTATCTCAAAGAGCTAGGCAAATTGCATCAAAGCTTCAAAAAGATGTGCTTGCTTCTATTCTTTATAGTGAAGAGGATGCGGACAATAAGGGCTTTGAGCTTGATTTCGACAAGGGTAAGGAAAAAGAGGGACTGGTATCTGCTTATACTCACTTGAATGCCATCGATTCTGAAATTAAAAGAAAAATAGGTTTTCACGTTTCGTCTATCAGTAAAACACTTGACTTATTGAAATCATATGATCCAGAAGATGATAGACCTTTTAATATAGATTTTCGCTGTCTGGAAGCATTAAGAAAGACTAGAAAAATTATTGATATGTCCCTCGAAGCTGAAAAAAATACGGAGAAGATTTTCTCCCAAATTAAGCTTTATTTGAATACGATTCAATCATTCATTGAAGACAAAAAGTTTGATTTTGAGGCTGAGTCTGGAAATCTAATTGTTTATAATAACCAGGAAGCCGTCGATCATAGTAGATTATCTTCGGGTGAAAAGCAGCTATTGATACTCTTGACAGAATCCCTACTGCAAAATCAGAAGCCTCATGTTTTCTTGGCTGATGAACCCGAACTTTCTCTCCATATTGCCTGGCAAAGAAACATTATCCCAGCAATCACAAAACTGAATCCTAATGCTCAAGTGATTGCTGCTACTCATTCTCCAGAAATTGCTTCTAAATACTCAGACTCAATATTTGATATGGAGGATATGATTAGTGCCCAAGCTTGAATACTCGACAGAAGCTTCAAATGTCATTAATAGATTCTACAAAGTCGACTCAATGGTTTATGTAGAAGGAGACGATGATGTAGCCTTTTGGGAATGGATGTTTGAAAAGCTTTCAACAATTTCAATTGAGATTCAACCTGTAGGTGGAAAGCCAGAAGTCAAAAAGTATGCTGACAAAATTGCTAATGGAGAATTGAATGCAATTGTTGCTATGGATACTGATTTTTCAATTCTTGGTAGACTTCCAGAGCATAGCAATATACTCCTAACTTATGGTTACTCGATCGAAAACACTATTATTTCAAGTTCTTCAGTTCGAATCGCATTGAAAAATATAGCACGGTTATCATCAAAATCTATTCCTATAGAAGTTTGCAACCAGTGGATTGAAGGGCTTCATACTTCCACAGATACATTGGTTCTATATGACATGGTGAATTATTTGGACGCATCTGGTGTGTGTGTGGTGGGCGACAACTGCAGCAGATTTTTAAAATCTAAGACGTCTGTTGAGATATGTGATAACAAGATTCTCGACTTTATTAGAAAGCTAGGATTGATCTTGGATGAAGAAAGGAAAAGTGTTCTCGAAGAACAGTTGAGAAATTTAGGCAGAACTCTACGTGATTTTATTCGAGGACATTTTCTGTTTTCGGCTGCTCATTGCTTCATCAGCAACTATATCAAAACTCATAAGTCTCCTGTTAGCCTTTCGAGAGAGGCTCTTTATAGTAATTTATTGCTTTCCTTTCAGCAAATATTTGATAATAAGCATCCGCATTACAACTACTACGAAAGTATCATAAACAAAATTCAGACTTGAAAAAAGTAGATCGGGCTAGTGAAGTGAGTAGTACTCAAAATCGAATTTCAGCCGTCGTAGACAGCCTAATCTTCCTGGAAACCAGGCAAGTTTAGCAGCTTGCATTGGGGCGATCGCCCATTCCCCCAAAAAATTATCAGTGCCCACCCTACCGTGGCTGCGATCGCTGCCTGCTAGAGAAAGCATTTCTCCTTAGCTGGCCAGCGGCAGTTCGTAACGCAGTGGCAGTAATGCATCTAACGCCAACACATTAGTATCCAGCACCGCCCGAAGCTCCCCACTCACGCTTGATGGATAGGACTTTCACGAGCCCAATTTACAGCATTCGCTACATCTTGTTCTGTAATGTTCAACTCGGCCAGCTTTTCTCTAACAGCATCAGACCGCTGAACTTTAACTGGGGTGAGAATGACTTGCCCGCCCTCAACCGTAATCTCAAAATACTCTACTGGGCCAAGGGCCTCAGTCACACTCAACGGTAGAGTAATTCGATTTTGATCGGTCAGTTTGGTCAGCACGTTACTAATACCCAATCAGCCTATATACCCAGCTTAGCGTATGAAAGAACTGTGCTCTCTGACCGCCAAAAGCAGTCCGCCTGAGAGAGATCCTTAGCTAGGGCTACACTAACGAGAGTAGTACGCCCAAACCCCGCGATCGCAGGAAACCCAATGGCTTCCGATAACGCCGTGCTCAACGCCGTGATGCAAGAGATTCAGCAAACTCCCCCTGAATACCTGCCCAACCTGTTGCAGCTTGTCCGCCTCCTTCGCGAAAGCGTCACCCTCAAAAGCGCCGAAGAAAGCTTTCGCCAGGGCTGGCACGAAGCTATGACTGGCCAAACCATCCCCCTCGCTGAGCTATGGGACGGCATTGATGCTGAGTGATCCGAAGGCATTGGGGAAACCTTAGACATAGCCATAGGCTGAGCTAACTAAGGAGCACGGGGCCATGAAGTTTAGTCTCGTCATTACCACCTACAACCGGCTGGAGCTGCTGAAGCGGGCGATCGCCTGCGGTCTCAACCAAACCGTGCCCTGCGAAGTCGTCGTCGCCGACGATGCCTCCACCGACGGCACCGAGGCCTATGTGCGCAGCTTGGGCGATCGCGTCGTTTACCACCGCAATGCCCAAAACCTCAACCACGCCGCCACCGTCAATCACGGCGTGGCCGCCGCCAGTGGTGACTGGGTCAAGTTTCTCGACGACGACGACTATCTCGCCCCCGACTGCATCGAGAAGATGACGGCGGCGATCGCTCAGCATCCCCAGGCCGTGCTCTGCTCCTGCCGCGCCATTCAGGTCGACGAGCGCGGCAGTGAGCTGCGCCGCACCCCCGCCACCGGCCCCGGCCAGGTCTTCTACATTCCCCAGAGCGCCATCCACTACGGCATGCTGATGGATCAGGTACCCTTTGGCACCCCGGCCCAGGTAGCGGCTCGCCGCGACGCCTTTTTGCAGGCGGGCGGCTGGGATACCACCATGACCACCAACTACGACGACATCGACGCCTGGGTAAAGCTGGCCGACTTTGGCGATGCGCTGTTTATTAACGAGTGCCTGGCCTACCGCACCATTTGGGCCGGGGGCTACGAGCAAAAGATGTCGCTCAGCCGCCGTATGGCACTGAATTTGGCCATCAAAGAGCGCATTTATGGGCGGGTGAGTGAGGGATACCGCGATCGCATTCCCACCCTCGCCGCTATCGATCGATACCTGCACCTGCACTGGGGGCTGGTGGCCCTGCGGCAGCGCCAGGTTGGTACCGGGCTGTCCCTCCTCGCGCCAGGACTGCTTTCGCCCCAGGCCTGGCGGCTGCTAGCCCAGGCCCGCAAGCTGCGATCTGCCCTGGAGGCCGATAGCTTAGTTCCGCGCACCGTGCTGGTGCAGTAGGCCTGCTGCCCTTAAACCTTGGGTATGATAGAAACACCCACGCTTTGGATCAGGTGATGCAGGCTAGCGACTCGCCCGAGGGATTTCAGCAGCAGATCTTGTCAGAGCTGCGGCAAATTAATCAGCGCCTTGACCGGGTAGAGACCGACATTGGCAATGTCAAGACCGATATTGGCAATGTCAAGACTGATCTTGGCAGGGTAGAAATCGATGTCGAAAAGCTCAACTTCAAGTTTGACACCTACCAAAACGCCTCTGACCAGGTGATGCGGCTGGCCACTACCATTGTGATTGCGGCGGCATCGGTGGTGATTTTGTCGCCGGTTTTGCAGGCCATTACGCCCGCGATCAGCGCGTTAGTTACAGGAGTAGCCTCCGGCAACGGCTGATAGCCATCGATCTACGTCGCTGCAAACCACGCATCCATTAAGCAAAGACCACAGTGCGGTTACCGTAGACCAGGGTGCGATTTTGCAGGTGCAGCCGCACGGCGCGGGCCAGGACGATGCGCTCGACGTCTTTGCCTTTGCGAATCAGTTCCTTCACGTCGTCGCGGTGGCTGATGCGCACTACGTCCTGCTCAATGATGGGGCCTTCGTCGAGGTCGGAGGTGACGTAGTGAGCGGTGGCCCCGATGATCTTGACCCCCCGCTGAAAGGCGCGCTGGTAGGGGTTGGCGCCCATGAAGGCGGGCAAGAACGAGTGGTGGATGTTGATGACGCGATCGTAGCGATCGAGAAAATTGGGGCTGAGCACCTGCATGTATTTGGCCAGCACCACCAGGTCGATCGCATATTCCTTAAGCAGCTCTAGCTGGCGCTGCTCTTGCTCGGCCTTGGTGTCTTTGGTAATGGGCAGGTGCTCGAAGGGGATGCCAAACTGGTCGGCAATGGGCTTGAGGTGGGGATGATTGCTGACAATGAGGGCGATTTCGGCCTTAAATTCCCCGGCTTTGTGCCGCCAGAGCAGGTCGAGCAGGCAGTGATCTTGATGGCTGACCCAGATCGACAGGCGGGGCACATCGTCAGAAAAGTGGAGCTGCCAGGTGGCTCCCAGGGGTTGCGCGATCGCATTAAATGCCTGCCCAATGATTTCCCTAGGCAGGTTAAACCCCTCTAGTTCCCACTCCAGCCGCGACAAAAACAACCCTGCCTCGGGGTCGCGGTGCTGGTCGGCATGGAGAATGTTGCCGCCGTTGGCGTAGATAAAGTTGGCGATTTTGGCCACCAACCCCTTCTGGTCGGGGCAGGAGAGTAGCAGGATGGCGGTGGGAGAGGCCATGGAGGGGTGGATGAGGGGGGAGGGTGGATGAGGGGGAGGGTGGATGAGGGGGAGGGTGGATGATGGAGGGGGAGGGTGGATGAGGGGGAGGGTGGATGAGGGGGAGGGTGGGCAATGCTCACTAGCTGTTCAGGCAAGGTCAAGTGTCCCTGGATCGCTTGCCTAAAGGATGGCTGGGCCAGGCTATCATTCCTAGCAAGCGTCAGTTGGTGGTTTTGGCACCGTTTTCTGTGGCCTCTGGGGCAGCGGGGGTTTCGGGGGAATTTTGTGGTTCGGCTGCACCCTCTGGAGTCTCGCCCTCGTTGGGGGTGGCAGCACCCTCTGCCCCGGCTTCAGGGGCTGGTGTTTCGACAGGCATTTTCCACTCCTGGAGGGGGCGGTTGATGCCGTTGGCGACATCGCGGCTGACGACCAGCACCGAGTATTCCTTCCCTTCGGCGGGGGGCCAGGGGGCTGGGTCAATGACGGCGTAGTTGGCGCTGCCGCTAAAGTCGGGGCCACCTAAAATCAGCTCGTGCTGGGTGCCGTCTTTGAGGGTGACGGTGACGATACCGATGGGGGCATTGAAGCCAAAGTCGGCGGCCTGATCGGGCTGCATGGTAACGGTTTGCAGCGGTGAGTCGGTGTCGAGGCGGCTGAGCAAAAATGCGATCGCGCCCGGTTCAGCTACGGTTTGATCAGGCTTTGTCATCTGCCAATTGCCGTCGCCCTTCTGGTCAAATTCCAGGGTTTCGTTACCGCGATCGACGGTGAGAGTCGCCACATCGGTTTCTTCAAAGGCAAGGATGGGCTTGGTGGATTCGCTCTGGGTGGCGGATTCAGGGGATCGCGATCGCTGCGACTCGGCGACCAGCACTCCCGCTCCCAGCAAAAAAGCGACTCCGACCAGAATCAATGTACTGCGCTGAAATTTCATAGCCCTCAAACCGCGACGCTCAGAACCAGCTCGATCGTAATGTGCTGATCCATCCTACGACCTGAAGGGCAGATTGTACCGGGCGTCACCAATTTAGCGTCAGTGGGCAGCAAACCCTTGAATGACTAGGTGTCAGCGATTTTGCTCAATCCGTCAATATCTTGAGGACCCACAACGGAGACCCCTGGAAAGCCTGAAAAATCCGTTGGGTTCAACGTCAAAACATGGCTGATGTCAGAAACTGACATAACCGCTGCAATGCGAGCATCGTGGGTTCGTTTGCCCTTAATCTTATTTTCACTAACAAAAGATAGCCACGTTGAGAAAACCTGCGGCCCTTCTTCCACCAGGGGGAAGCGGTCAATTAACTGGTCAATCACTTCGCGGGTTTGCTCAATCGACCAACCCAAACCGTTGACGTCAACTGGACGGGTAGCAACAACCCAAAGCTCAATTAAGACTTGCGCAGTTAAATAACACTCGTTTCCCTGCATCAGCAAGGACTCAACAGCCGCTGTTGCCAGCTCGTGTTGTTCATCAGAAGGGTTGCTAAACCGTAGAACAATGTTGGTATCTAGCAGATAGCTAACCACTAGTCGTAAATATTGCCTCGATCAAACGCCTCGGCGGGCAGGCTTGAGTGCGTTTTGGGCAATTGCGATACCCATGCTCGAAAATTTTGAGCCCGCTCCATAGGAGTTGCCCGTTGCCAAAACAGCTCTCCTTGGGCTGAGGGCTGGGCCTGGGTCTTGAACGACACCACCAAATCGGCAAGTTTTCTTAACTGACTTTCACTGAGTTTGTCAATCTCTTGTTTCAGCGTTTCCCGTAGCATGGGTTGTGTCCCCGTTGAGACTATTGAGCCTATGTTGACCACCTGTATCCATCATATCGAATGCGCTCAGACGGGCCGAGCGCATCCTTATAACGGTTTAAGCGGCGGCGAGAGCCGTGGCGGGTGCGTTGGTGGTGGAGAGCTGGGCCAGAATACCGTTGACGTTGGTTTTGGCGTCGCCAAACAGCATCAGGGTGTTTTCGTTAAAGAACAGCGGATTCTCGACTCCGGCGTAGCCTGACGACATGCCGCGCTTGAGCACCACCACGGTGCTGGCTTCCCACACTTCCATCACGGGCATACCAGCGATCGGGCTGCCGGGGTCGTACTTGGCGCTGGGGTTCACCGTGTCGTTGGCCCCGATCACCAGCACCAGGTCGGTACTGGGCAGATCGTCGTTGATTTCGTCCATCTCCAGCACGATGTCGTAGGGTACGTTGGCCTCGGCCAGCAGCACGTTCATGTGGCCGGGCATGCGGCCCGCCACGGGGTGAATGCCAAAGCGCACCTGCTTACCCTGACTGCGCAGCAGGCGGGTGATTTCTGCTACGGCGTGCTGGGCCTGGGCCACGGCCATGCCGTAGCCAGGCACGATCACCACGCTCTGGGCACTGTCCAGCAGGTCAATTACCTCGCCGGTGTTTGTACTGGTAGCGCTGCCCTCGATCGCCGTCTTGGCGGCACCGCTGGCGGTTTCCCCAAATCCGCCCAGCACCACGTTGATGAAGGATCGGTTCATGCCCTTGCACATGATGTAGCTGAGGATGGCTCCGCTGCTGCCCACCAGCGCCCCGGTGATGATCAGCAGATCGTTGTTGAGCATAAAGCCCGCCGCCGCCGAGGCCAGACCCGAGTAGCTGTTGAGCAGCGAGATTACCACCGCCATATCGGCCCCGCCGATCGCCATCACGATCACAATGCCGAAAATGCCCGCGATCGCCGTCATCGCCCCCAGCGCAATCATCGGCACATCGCCGGTTGCGGTCAGGAAGGGAAAACCGAGGGCCGCGATCGCCCCCAGCATACCCAGCGTCAGCACGTGGCGGGCGGGCAGCAGCACCGCCCGACTCGGCACCCAGCCCCGCAGCTTGGCCACCGCAATCATCGACCCGGTAAAGGTAACGATGCCGATGAAGACACCGATATAAATTTCGACGCGGTGAACAATCACGTCCCCGCCGCTCAGCGCCGCGCTGGGCTGGAGATATTCGGCAAAGCCCACCAGCACGGCGGCCAGACCCACAAAGCTGTTAAGCAGCGCTACCATCTCGGGCATATCGGTCATTGCCACGCGGGAGGCAGCGAGCACACCGATCAGCACGCCGAGGCCAATGGAGCCAATTTGGACCGGGTAGCCCTGGCTGATGGCGGCGGTGGCGGCAAAGGCGATCGCCATACCGAGAATGCCCAGCAGGTTGCCCCGCTTGGCGGTTTCCGGCTGCGACAGCCCCGCCAGACTGAGAATGAAGAGGGCGCTGGCGACGATGTAGGCGGTGGTTACGAGGTTGTTGGTCATAGGGTAGGGGATGGAGATGTGGGCAAATTTTGAATTTTGCACTTTGAATTCAAAATGCAAAATTCAAAGTGCAGAACGTTAAGACTATTTGTGGAACATATTCAGCATTCGCTGGGACACCATAAAGCCGCCCGCGATGTTGACGGTGCCGAGGAAGAGGGCGATCGCGCCCAAAATCGTCATTGGTGAGGCGATATTGCCTGAAATCTGGAGCATGCCGCCGATGATGATGATGCCGCTGATGGCGTTGGTGACGCTCATGAGCGGGGTGTGGAGGCTGGGCGACACGTCCCAGATCACCTTCCAGCCCAAAAAACTGGCCAGCACAAAGACGGTCAGGTGGGTCATAAACGAGGCCGGTGCCCATAGGCCAATGGCGACGCAGGCCAGACCAATTAGCACGGGCCAGAGCAGCTGGCTGTACCAGGGTTTGGGGGCTGGGGCGGTGGCTTCGGCGATCGGGGCTGCCGATGAGGGACTGGGGGCTGGGGCGGGAGCCTCAATTTTGGGGGGTGGCCAGGTCACCTGGCCGTTGTGGATTACCGTGGTGGCGCGGATCACCTGATCTTCCATATCGATGCCAAATTTCTCGGCTCCGCCCAGGTCGCTGAGCAGGTGCACCAGGTTATTGCCGTAGAGCTGGCTGGCCTGGGAGGCCATGCGGCTGGGCAGGTCGGTGAGGCCAATGATGGTGACGCCGTTGTAGTCGATTACCTCGCCGGGCTGGGTGACTTCGCAGTTGCCGCCCTGCTCGGCGGCCAGGTCCACCACCACCGAGCCGGGCTTCATGCTCTCGACCATTTCCTGGGTAATCAGCAGGGGCGCTTTCTTGCCGGGGATCAGCGCCGTGGTGATGATGATGTCGACATCCTTGGCCTGCTGGGCAAACAGGGCCATCTCGGCGGCAATGAAGGCCGGACTCATCACCTTGGCGTAGCCCCCTTCGCCGCTGCCGTCCTCTTCAAAGTGCAGCTCTAGAAACTCGGCACCGAGGCTCTGCACCTGCTCTTTGACTACCAGGCGGGTGTCAAAGGCTTTGACGATCGCGCCCAAACTCTTGGCCGCCCCGATCGCCGCCAGCCCGGCCACGCCAACCCCGATCACCATTACCTTGGCGGGGGGCATTTTGCCCGCAGCGGTAATCTGGCCGGTAAAGCAGCGGCCAAAGCGACTGGCGGCCTCAATCACCGCCCGGTAGCCGCCAATGTTGGCCATCGAGCTGAGGGCGTCCAGCTTCTGGGCGCGGGAGATGCGGGGTACCGAGTCCATGGCCAGCACGGTGCCGCCTTGCCCAGCCAGCTGCTCCAGCAATTCGGGATTTTGAGCGGGCCAGATGAAGCTGACCAGGGTTTGATCGGGTCGCAGCAGGGTAGCTTCGTGGCGATCGAGGGTGGGGTGGTGCTGGGGCGATCGCACCTTGAGCACCACATCGGCGGCCTCCCACAGACTGGCGGCATCGGCCACAATGGCGCAGCCTGCGGCCTCGTAGGCGCTGTCGGTAAAGCTGGCTCCGGCCCCGGCCTGGGTTTCGACCAGCACCTCAAAGCCCAGCTTTTGGAGTTTTTTGGCGGTTTCGGGGGTGGCGGCTACCCGCCGCTCACCCGCAAAAATTTCCTTGGGAATGCCAACTTTTAGGGCGGCTGGGGCAGCATCGGCCACAGCGGTCACAGGAGTCTCTTGGGGTGCTGCGATGGTCATAGGTGGTGATAAAAGATAATGGCCTTAAAAAAACGTAAACACGAGCCGCTAGACACAGAAAATCCCCAGGGCGAGCGATCGAAATCCAGCGCAAACTGCTGAAAGTCAGGCTCAGGCGTTGTGCGATATAACGTTTCGCCGCCTCGTTGCCCCAGCATCATGACCTAGTTTTGCGATCGGGCAGCGACAGGCATAATCCATCTGAAATCTATCCGAAAATGCCCATTTATATAATGATCGAGCCAAAAACTCTAAAATCATTTCAAAAACAACGGCTTTAATGCCAAGCTCCACCGGAGATAGTCCCCTGGGGCATAGCCTGTTTTTAAGATAAACCCCTTAAACTCCCTGGGGTTTGCGGCTGTCTGATGACTAATACCATCTTCTCTAAAGATCTAACTAGCCCAGATATCCAGATTGTTTTTTGATTTCAATAAAACCGTGATGATTTGGCCTCAGAATGACTACACAGCAACATGACTACACAACAACTTTCTGGCATAGTAAGGGCCACACCAAAGGGCTGGGGTAAAACTTTAAGAATGTTTTATGAGTCTTGAAGTTATCGAGATGGGTTGTCAGCAATGGAAAACAAAGTCTTTTTTTGTAAAGGAACTTTCCCAAATCTCCTCTGCTGGTCTTACGGGCGGCATGTCAACACATCTACCAGTTCTAGAAATCCATCTACTTCGCAGGCCTGGGCCAGATAGGCCGGGTGGTAGGTGAGATGCTGCCAGTAGTCTTTGACATTGGCTACCCCAACCGACTGCGGAAACAGGGCGGGATCAAACAGGCTCTCGTCATTGGGGCTGTCGCCCAGGGTGATCACGTCGGCGGTGGTCACGGTTGCAAAGTGGCGCTGCAACACCTGAAGCAGCCCCGCCGCCTTGGACTGGCCCGGCTTAAACAGGTGGCACTGCACAGTGCTGTAGGTGAAGCCCCAGCCCAGGGTGTGGCACAGATCGGCCATGGCGGTTAGATCGCTCTCCGATAGCCCTTGCAGATCAAAGGTCCAATCGGTGAGGCGAAAGCGGTTGTCGGCGGACTCGTGCAGGTGGGGCCAGCGCTCTTGCATCTGGGCAAAGGCTTCGCTGAGCTGCTGGCGGTGGAGCATGAGCTCGGGGATGTCGACCAGCAGCTCCGGCGCGGCGTTTTGGGGAAAGTAAACTCCGCCGTTTTCGGCCATCGCCCCCACCACGGGCAGGTAGTGGGCCAGGCCATTGACCCAGCCTGCCGACCTGCCGGTGACAATCATCACCGGCAGGCCCGCCGCTTGCAGTCGCTCTAGCCCGCCGAGCAGAGCGGCGGTAAACTTGCCCTGGCGGGTGAGGGTGCCATCCATGTCGGTGGCCAGCAGCCTGGCGGCAGGGGAAAACCCACGGCTGGGTAATGGTTGAACTTCGCCCATCGGGTCTACACTTTGTGGTTACTGTTTGTGATGACTGTTTGGGGCACTGCCGAGAATTTCCCAGGAGAACAGACCGTCGTGCCCTGGAGCAGGGCGAATGCCAGCACCTACCGCCAGCCAATACTGACCTTACGCTATGAGCACGTTAGCACCCGATCAACGCAATGACTATTACCTGATAGAAGGCAGCCGAACGGGGATACACAAGCCTATTTTGGCAGCGCTCTACGCGGTACATAGCCAGCCTCAGCTGACCGATGGCGAAACCGGGCTGGGGATTGCCCCAGTCCACCAGATCGAGATGGCGGCGGTGGACACCTTCGCGGCCCAGGTGCAGTACGCGGCCAATACCCTGCGCAGCCTCACCAACGGGCTGATTGAGCAGGGCTGGAGCGGGGCCGACCTTTGGGATGCCAGCGTGGGTCGCTACAGCGATCGCTTTTTGCAGGCGGTGGCCAAGGGGTTTACCCCAGCGGCTGGCGATCCCGAGGCCGCCCAGCTGGAGCCCAGCGACCCCGCTGCGCTGCTGCAAGCCTATTTAGACGACATCAGCATTGACTACGGCGGGGCGAAGCTGCCCCAGAACCTGGCCAAACTCGCCCCAGCCCTGCTGGCCTTTACCGAGCGGCTGCCCCCCAACTACAGCCGCCTCGACTTTCAGCGACAGGCGCTGGTGGAAGCGGTGCGCCTGTGGCGACAGCTGGACACTGCCGAAGCCGCCTACGACGCCCTGGAAGTGCCAGCGGTGGTAGACCAGGTGCCCGATGAAGCGGCCCTGGACAATGCCCTGGTGGCCTTTGTGCAGTCGGCGGTGCGCTACTACGCAGGCTACCCGTACCAGCGGGAGGCGCTGATTCGCCTGGTGCAGATCTGGCGACAGCTGGACACCCGCGAGGGGGCGATCGCCTGGCTGCTGACCAGCGACCCCTTTGCCCACGAAACCAGCCTGGAGATCGTCGATCCGGCGCTGATCGCCTTTGTGCAGAAAATTCCGGGGGCCTACGGCGGCCAGGGCGATCGCCGCTTTGCCCTCACCGAGGGCTACCGCCGCTGGTTTGGGCTCGACTCGCGGGCGGCGGCCATTCAGCATCTGGGGGTCAACCCCGAAGATCTGGCGCAAAATGCCGAAGACCAGGCGGCCCTGGCGGCGGCAGCCCGCACCCTCGATTTGGCCCTGGTGGAGTTTGCTGCCCATCTTCCCACCGCCTACAGACAGACCGAGCAGCAGCGAGAGGCGCTGATTCGCCTGGTGCAGATCTGGCGACAGCTGGAGGGGCGCATCCCCACCCTTCAGTCCCTATTGGAGGATGTGCGGCGGCTGGAGCGGGCAGCGCCCTCTTCCCCCGAGGCGATGCCTGCGCCAGTGCCCGCGATCGCCCCGGCGCGCCCGCCCCGCTGGACGCCCCACAACCTTCAGCTGGACGCCAGCATTGTGGCGAACGGCAGCTTTACCTGGGCCGAAGCCACCGGGGGCGGTGTGCGGATGCCTCCCGACCAGGCCACGGTGGATGCGATCGTGCGCATGGCCGCGCTGGCGCAGCAGGCCCGCGATCGCATTGGTCGCCCCTTCTTGGTCACCAACTGGTACCGCCCGGCTGACGCCGATCGCCGGGTCAAGGAAGCCGCCGAGAGCCGTCATATCGTCGGCGATGCCATCGACTTTTACTGCGTGGGGCTAACCGGGAACCAGGTTTACTGGGCGCTCGATCCCTGGTGGCCCGGTGGCCTGGGCCGCTACGGTAAGTTCCCTGCCCTGGTGCATTTGGATGCGCGCGGGGTGAAGGCGCGGTGGATGCGTTGAGGGGCGGGGATGGGGGGATGGGGAAGGTGGGGAAGAGGGGTAGGGTGGGTTAGGCTTTAACCCAGCTATGGGTGAGCGGTTCACCTTGGTCATAGCCGTAACCCACCGTTCGAGGGGTTAGATGAACCGATAGCTTAGCTATAGCCGTAACGCACTGATAGGTGTGTGTACATGGGTAATGACATGAGTAGACGGGATGGCTGAGGTTTGGGCGTCGGGGACAGATTTGTGGGCCTGGCGGCAGCAGGCAATCCAGGCCGCTCAGGCGGCGGGCATTGCGGCTGAGGAGGTCGACTGGCTGCTGGAGGCCGTGGCCGATGTCGATCGCCTGGCGCTGCGGCTGGGCACGGTGCAGGAGCGATCGCGCGTCACCCTGCGCTATCCCCTCACCGAGCTAGAGCGGCGCTGGCAGCTGCGGCTGGCCCAGCGGGTGCCGGTGCAGTACCTGGTGGGCGAAACCCCCTGGCGCGACCTCACCCTGACGGTGTCTCCGGCGGTGCTGATCCCCCGGCCCGAGACAGAACTGATTATCGATCTGGCGGCGGCGGCGATCGCCCGCAGCCCGATTGGGGATCAGCTGGCCGCCGGGGTTTGGGTGGATATGGGTACTGGCAGCGGGGCGATCGCCCTGGGGCTGGCCCAGGCGTTCCCGGTGGCCCACATTTTGGCCGTGGATGTCAGCCCCGAGGCGCTGGTAATCGCCCGAGAAAACGCCGATCGGTTGGGATTGCGGGATGGTCAGGGGCCGGGGGGCGATCGCATTACCTTCTACCACGGCTCCTGGTTTGAGCCGCTGGCGGCCTACCGGGGCCAGCTCAGCGCCCTGGTGTCAAACCCGCCCTACATTCCCTCGGCCCTGATGCCCACCCTCCAGCCAGAGGTGGTGGACCACGAACCCGATACCGCTCTGGATGGCGGCGACGACGGGCTCACGGCCCTGCGCCTTTTGGCCGCCCAGGCCCCCGATTACCTGGTAGAGGGGGGCCTTTGGCTGGTGGAAATGATGGCGGGCCAGGGGGACGCGGTGCGGGCGCTGCTAGAAGCCCAGGGCTGCTACCGCGACATTCAGATTTGGCTGGATTTGGCCGGGCGCGATCGCTTTGTGCAGGCCACCTACACCCCGTCGCAGCCCCATCCCTGAGCCGATGGAGCCAGGCTGCCCCAGGCTGCCCACAGAGTCGGCATTGACGCAGATGCGATTTCAGAAATTGCCACTCTGGATAGATGACAGATCTCATCCCCAGGATAGACCCTGAAATGGAGTCAGGTTCTATGGCTGTAGCCGGTCTGGCTCAGACAGGTCTCCTATGAACGTTCCAACGTTTGAACCTCCATAGGTTTTTGGATGCCCCAACCAATGTGACTATGGCGATACCCTCTGCCTCAAGCGCCTGAACTGAGGTTTGTCATCGATCTGACACAGGCTTGTCCCAGTACTGACACGGCGCTATGGGATACCACAGATAGCAACTATGAGAAATACGGCTTTGCTGGCGCTAAACAGCCAAAACTTGCCCTATCCCGACCCTTTGCACCCCATTGTTGTGCATTTTGTGGTGGCAATGGTGCTGTTCGCCTTTGCCTGTGATGTGGTGGGCTATTTTACCCATCGGCAGCAGCTGTTTGAGGTTAGCTTTTGGAACTGGGTGGTGGCCTCCCTGGCGGTGTTTGTCGCCGTCATGGTTGGCCAGCTGGAGGCGGGGCTGGCCCAGCCCTACGAGGTGGCCCAATCCACCCTAAATTTGCACACCCTGACCGGCTGGGTGCTGTCGGCGGCGGTGGTGGCTATCACGGCCTGGCGATTTGTCATTCGCAGGCGCAATCCCCTTAAGCTGCCGGTGGCCTACCTGGGGGTTGCCACCGCCCTGGGCCTGCTGGTCGTCTTTCAGACCTACCTGGGTACTCGCCTGGTGTGGGTCTACGGCCTGCATGTCGAGCCCGTGGTAGAAGCTATGCAGCGGAGTGCGCCATGACGGCAGAGTTAATCCAGTCTCTGGGGCTAAAGCTGGGGGCGAACGGCCTGCCCTACGGAATTCCCCTGCACCCCATTCTGGTGCATTTCACCCTGGGGCTATTTATCATCGCCATTCTGTTTGACATTGCCGCCAGCCTCTTTCCCCTGGTGCAGCCCATTTTCAAGACTTTCGGCATCAGCGCTGTGCGAGAGGGCCTCTACGATGTGGGCTGGTACAACCTGGTAGCGGCGGCCGGGATCACGGTATTCACCGTGACCGCCGGGTTCTTTGAGCTAATGCTGGCCGATCCGCCCGTGGCGGCCAAAAGCGATTGGGGCCTCACCGCCGCCCAGGTCATGGTGCTCCACGGGGTCGGCGGCATTTTGCTGCTGGGGATAATAGCCGCCATGGCCGTTTGGCGGGGGCTACAGCGCTACCGCTGGCGCACTGCGCAGTCCCGAGAAGTGCAGTGGAGCTACCTGCTGGTCGGACTGGCCATGCTGGGGCTGCTGTTTGTGCACGGCACCCTGGGAGCCCAGATGGGAGACCAGTTTGGGTTCCACAACACCGCCGCCCAGCTCATTCGGCATAACCAAGACCCCAACACAGCCCTGGCCCCGTAGCCGTACAGGGCTCCGCGCCAGGCGGCACCCTCCGGAGCATACCTGGTTCCTGAAGACTGACACATACCCGCCGTTTCAAATCGCTTCGCTTCCCTGCACCCTTAGCCCCCTACTCCCCCATGGCCCAAGACCCACGACCCACAATTATTCTTGGCGGCGGCTTCACCGGGTTGTTCACCGCTCTGCACCTGAGCCGCAAGGACCACCCCCACCCGATCTATTTGATTGATCAAAACGATCGGTTTGCCTTCAAGCCGCTGCTCTACGAACTGATGAGCGGGGAGATGCAGGATGAGCAGGTTTGTCCCACCTACGAGGCGCTGCTGCGGGGTAGGCCTATAAACGCGATCGCAGGCACGGTGCGGGACATTGACCTGAAGCGGCGGCGGGTTTCCCTGGAGTCGGGGCTGCACTACGACTATGGCCGCCTGGTGCTGGCCTTGGGCAGCGTTACCAGCTACTTTGGCATCGAGGGGGCGCGCGAGCATAGCTTTGCCTTTCGGACCCAGGAAGACGCGATCGCCCTCACCCAGCACCTACACCACTGCCTACAATCCGCCGCCCAGTGCGACGATGCCCAGGCCCGCCGCGCCCTGCTGACGATGGCCGTGGTGGGGGCAGGTCCCTCTGGAATTGAGATGGCGGCCACCCTGGGCGACCTGCTGCCCCTCTGGTACGCCAAGCTGGGGGGCGATGCCAAGGAGATCTCCATCGTGTTGATCAACCGGGGCAGCGCCATTCTGGAGGGCGATATCAACAGCCAGCTGCGGCAAACGGCAGAACTGGCCCTACGCCAGCGCACCGTGCCCGTGGATCTTTGCCTCAACGCCGCCGTGAAGGCTGTTTCTGCCGAACAGCTCACCTACGAAACCGACGGCAAAACTGTAGCGCTGCCGACCCACACCGCCATTTGGACCGCTGGCACAGGGGTTCATCCATTGATTAAAGGGCTGGATATTCCAGACGAACACCGCGACAAGCATGGCCGCCTGCTGGTGCAGCCCGAGCTGCAATTGCCCGACTACCCCGAGGTCTTTGCCGGGGGCGACTGCGCCGGGGTAGACGGTCAGTCGCTGCCCCCCACTGCCCAGGTGGCCTACCAGCAGGGGGAAGGCATCGCCCACAACCTTCACGCCCTGGCCACCGATCAGCCCCTGCGCCCGGTTGAGGTCAACCTGCGCGGGTCGCTGCTCAAGCTGGGCATTCATGACAGTGCCGCCAATCTGTTCAACCGCTTTGAGGTCAACGGCAACGTCGGCCACCTGATTCGCCAAGGCACCTACCTGGAGCTACTGCCCACCCCCATTCACGACATTAAGGCCACCGCAGAATGGCTGACCGATGAAGTCTTTAACCGCTACTACCCCCCCAAAGCCGAGACCGAGACCGAGGCCGAGGAAAAACAGCAGTGGGCCCTGGCGGGGATAGCGGGCCTTGCCGTGGCCTGCGTGGTGGCTGGTGGGGCGATGGTGGGCTGGTGGGCCTTTAAATCTCAGCCGTTTCACCGGGTGCCGCCGCCCCAGCAGGAATCCTCTAAGACGCCCGGTTCCTAGGACCGCGTTTTGCCTGGTGGGTGAGCCTACGTCGTTAGCAATTGAGAAGGTGTATCGATGGCCATGCTTTTTGAACCCCTGCAGCAGCGGGATGTCACCTTTCGCAACCGGATTGGGGTATCGCCCATGTGCCAGTACTCCAGCGAGGAGGGCCTGGCCACCGACTGGCATCTGGTGCACCTGGGCAGTAGGGCCGTGGGCGGTGCGGGTTTAGTTTTTACCGAGGCGGCGGCGATCGCCCCCGAAGGCCGCATCTCCCCGGCGGACCTGGGCATCTGGTCCGACGATCACATCCCCAAGCTGGCGGAGATTACCGCCCTGATTCGCCGCAGCGGGGCGGTAGCGGGCATGCAGCTGGCCCACGCCGGACGCAAGGCCAGTACCGCACCCCCCTGGGAGGGAGGCCATACCCTGAATGAAGCCGAGGGGGGCTGGGGCGCGATCGCCGCTCCCAGCCCTATTCCGTTTAACCCCACCGATCCGGCCCCGCAGGCTCTAGATGGCGGCGGCATTGAGGCGGTCAAGCAGGGCTTCGTGCAGGCGGCCAACCGGGCCGTGGCGGCGGGCTTTCAGGTGATTGAAATCCACGCCGCCCACGGCTATCTGCTCCACGAGTTTCTCTCGCCCCTGAGCAACCACCGCACCGACGACTACGGCGGCAGCTTTGCAAACCGCATTCGCCTTGTGGTGGAAACGGTGGCGGCGGTGCGGGCCACAATTCCCGACGCGCTGCCCCTGTGGGTTCGCATTTCGGCCACCGACTGGGTCGAGGGCGGCTGGGATATTGAGCAGAGCATTGCCCTGGCCCAGAAGCTCAAGCCCCTGGGCATCGATCTGGTGGACTGCTCCTCGGGAGGCATTGTGCCCGACGTCAAGATTGCCGTCGGGCCGGGGTATCAGACGCCGCTGAGTCAAAGCATTCGCCACGGTGCCGACATTGCCACCGCCGCCGTGGGCATGATTACCGCCCCCGAGCAGGCCGAACACCTGATCCGCACCGGCCAGGCCGATATGGTGCTGCTGGCCCGAGAGCTGCTGCGCGACCCCTACTGGCCCCACCGGGCCGCCAAGGTGTTGCGGGCCAAAGATCACCCCTATCCAAAGCAGTACCTGCGAGCGTGGCAGTAGGGGCAAACGGTCCTTGGCTTGCCCGTACATTGGGATTAGCCAAGCCGGAGGCATCGGTCAGCAACCCCAGATTTGGCCGCGCTGAACTATGCCCTGAGTCTGAGGGATGAACCTGACGAGAACTTTAGGATGAAAAGCGTGGCTTTAACCTGCGGCCCTAAAAGCAGATCAGGCAATTAGACGGGAATCCATGCCGTTCCATTAAAGGAGATCAACCATGAAATATCGACAGCTTGGCGACAGCGACCTCACCGTTTCGGAAATTGCCCTGGGCTCATGGCTGACCTACAGCGGCGGTGTCGAGCGGCAGCAGGCCGAAGCCTGCGTGCACAAAGCCTTTGATGTGGGCATCAACTTCATCGACACCGCCAATGTCTACGGGCGCGGGGCGGCGGAGTCGTTTTTGGGCGAGGTGCTGCGCGGCATCGATCGCAGCTCCTACGTGCTGGCTACCAAGGTCTACTTCCCCATGTCCGAGACCGACCAGGGGCTTTCGGCAAAGCAGATTCACAAGCAGATCGACGCTTCCTTGCAGCGGCTGGGCACCGACTATGTGGATCTCTACCAGTGCCACCGCTACGACAGCGACACCCCGCTGGAAGAGACCATGACGGCCCTGAGCGAGGTGGTGCAGCAAGGCAAAGCTCGCTACATCGGCTTTAGCGAGTGGAAGCCCGCCAAGATTCGGGCCGCCCTGAACCTGCCCAACGTAGAGAAGTTTGTCTCCAGCCAGCCCCAGTACTCGATGCTGTGGCGGCAGCCCGAGGACGAGGTGTTTCCCCTCTGTGCCGACCACGGCATTGGGCAGATTGTCTGGTCGCCCCTGGCCCAGGGCGTGCTGACCGGCAAGTACAAGCCCGGCGCAGCGCCCCCGGCCAACTCCCGCGCCGCCAACGACAAGATGAACGGGTTTATGCGCGAGCTGAGGAGCGATCGCGTCCTCAGCGCCGTTCAAAACCTCCAGCCCCTGGCCGAACGGCTGAATATCTCGATGGCCCAGCTGGCCCTGGCCTGGATTTTGCGCGATCGGCGGGTCAGCGCCGCGATCGTCGGGGCCAGCCGCCCGGAGCAGCTGGCGGACAATGCGGCGGCTTCCGGCGTTGACCTGGATGAGACGACGCTGCGCGAAATCGATATGGTGCTGGCCCCGGCGCGCCCCCAGGTGGTTAGTTAGCCCCCCAGCTTGTTTTACCCATGGAGGCCGGGCGGCAGTGGCAAAGTCGCCCGGTCTAGTCGTTCACCTAATCCCGCACCGCTCTCCAGGCCATCGATGCCATGCCCAGCAGCAGCTGGTGGCGAAGATCGAAGAGCGGCGGACCCTCGCGATCGCCCCCCTCAGCGATGCGGCGCAGCACCCCGGCCTGCACCTCCCGCTCTGAGATGGCACCGTCATTGTCCTGCTCTGTAGACTGCGACCCGTGGCGATCGCCGCCAAGCTGGGCAGCTACGGCCACACCGGCCAGTCCCACGATGCCGACCCCCAGGGCCAGGGTCTTCCAGTTCAGGCGTTGGGCCACCGTCAGCTCTAAGCTGTCGGCCTGGGCCTGGTCATCAAACTGGCCGTGGGCGCTGTAGCTGTCCGGCGGCAGGGGTTCCCACAGATTGCTGCGGCGATCGGCGGCGATCGGCTGGTCGGTTTGCTGGCCGCTGTAGCCAGAGCTGGCCAGGTAGCGATCGAGCAGGCCAGGGGCCAGCTTGGTGCCCCAAATCGCCTCTACCGTAGAGCCGCCCACAAACAGCTCGCGGCGATCGTGGTGGGCCGACCAGACAATCGCCTCCGCCGCCACCTCGGGCTGAAAGATCGGCGGCACCGGCTGGGGCTGGTGGGTCATGGTGGTTTTAATCCAGTTGAACTGGGGGGTGTTGACGGCGGGCATTTGCACCATGGTGATGTGCACATTGCTGTGGTCGTGCAGCAGCTCGCAGCGGATGGAGTCGGTGAAGCCTCGAATGGCGGACTTGGCACCGCAGTAGGCCGACTGGAGCGGAATCGAGCGGTAGGCCAGGGCCGACCCCACCTGCACGATTGTGCCCCGATCCCTCGGTTTCATCCGCCTTAGAGCGGACATGGTGCCGTACACGTACCCCAGGTATGTCACCTCCGTCACCCGGCGAAAGTCGGCCGGCGCAATGTCGGTAAAGGGCGACAAAATCGAGGCCATGGCGTTGTTGACCCAGATATCAATGGGGCCAAGGGTTGCCTCCACCGCTGCCGCCGCCGACTCTACCTGGTCGGGGTCCGACATATCGGTGGGCAACACCAGAGCCTTACCACCGAGGGCTTCTACCTCGCGCTGGGCGGCCTCCAGCCCGGCTCGGCTGCGGGCCAGCAGGCCAATGTGGGCTCCCTGCTTGGCAAAGGCCTGGGCCGTGGCTCGGCCAATCCCGGCGGAGGAGCCGGTAATCACAACGACTTCAGGTTTAGAGGATGTCATGGTTGGTTCCTTTTTACGTTCAACATTTAGGGGGGTAGGGGAGTAGGGGGGCAGGGGAGTAGGGGAGCGGCTTTCTGGAGGGTAAGGTGAGGGGATAACAGTTTTATCTGCGCTCTTGCTTCCTTTTCGCGTCCACGCGTCTTCTCCATCCTCCCCACCCCCCTGCTTCCCCCTACCCTCCCAGTTCGCTCAACACAAAGGCCTTCAGAAAGCCGCAAACCGTGACTAGCCCGGCAAAATCATGAGCCTGCTCAAAGGCTTCCGGCATCATCGTGTCGGAGATCATCGCCAAAATGGCACCGGCTGCGATCGCCAGGGTGGCGGCAATCACTTCGGCAGAAAACTGGCTGAAGAGGCCATAGCCCACCAGGGCCGAGGCTCCAGAGGCCAGGGTATAGATCGCGGCGCCTGACAAAAAACCGATAGCGGTTGAGTCAAAACCGTCTCGCTGGTAGGCGTCATCCATCAGCTCGAAGGCGAGGGCGGAAATCAGCACTCCGGCACCAAAGGCCATAATGCCGGCAATGATGCGACGGGAAATCTTGGTGTAGTAGCCGAGCACTGCCCCCAGCAGCAGGGCCGATCCACCCAGGAGCCCCCATAATCCGGCCTGTAGTCCTAGCGGCATCTCGGTTTTTCTCCTACAACACGGAACAGTTTGCTCAGAACAACTCGGATTGCGTGTGAGCCATTGGTGTGTGGTCCACTTGGGTGTGGCCCACCGCTTGCAGACCTTCCCGACCCCGCGTCACATGACCTCTTTGATTTTTTGGCGCAGCAGCCACCAGTTCACCGGGTAGCTGGTGAGGAAGCCAGCCACCATGCCCAGCTGCATCATGAACCAGAACACCGGGGTGGTTGGCTTCAGGGTCTCCGGCGTGAACAGCAGAAAAAGGGCGATCGCCATCCAGCCATACATGCCCACCTGCCACGCCGTCAGCGAGAGAGTGTCAGCCTTGACGGCAGCCCTCAGCCCTTCCCCCGCCGACAGCCCCTTCATCGGTTTAATGGTGAAATACTGAAATACGATGCCAAAGGTAAACGCCACGACGTAATCGATCGTCCAGGCGCCAAAAATGTGGCTACCAAAGATAACAATCGGCACAAAAAAGACAAACCACTCGGCGCAAATATCCGCCAGGGTGCAGCCGCTGCCGCAGTGAAACGCGCCAATGGCAACGCTCTGCCAGAAGGGCTTTTTCTGGTTGGGCGGCGCTTCGCCTCGCTCTTTGGCCCGCTGAACCCGCCGCTTGCTGCTTAACTGCCCCACGGAGTAGTAAGCATACAGCCCAAGGGGACCAGACCAAAGCGCTGTGATAATCCAAACCCAATTCATAATCCACATGTTTTGGGAGCGGCGAAAAAACACGTCAGCAGCGATGATGACCGCGCAAATGCCAGCGGCAATCAGGGAAAAAATAGCGAGGTCGTGCAGCCAGATAGGCATAGGATAAGTCTCTGAATCAAACGCAATTTAGCTATTAGTTAGCTGGCTAATGAAGCTGGCTAATGAGTTGCCCGGAAAATAAGCAGGCCGCCCCGATTAAACGATTTTCCTCAAGAAAATGACATCCCTTAGCCAAAGTAGAAGTGCTGCTTGCGCCACAAAAGACACAGCGTTTCTCAGTAGAGTGAGATACACCACAGCTGGGGTATAGCCCTCCTAAGATCTAGCGGTCTAAGTTTTAAGCTGTATCCCCTTGATAAGGGGGCGGGGAATATCATCGCAATGAATTTCACCCGAGTGAAACCCGTTACACCATCATTCCAAACATATTTCCAGATAAATTAATTGTGGATCGAATCGAAAAATATAGACTCTATCCATAGCGAGAATCCCCAGAGAATCGGCGGTTAGAGTACTCAAAGAAAAAATGAAAATACAGTGAAATAAGCACTATTCCGGAAGGGTTATCTCTATCATTGCCAGTGAGCAGGTGTTTTTAGAAGCTGAATGGTTATATACAGTTGGATGCCCATGCTCCCTGGGATCGTAAGCGTCCCTAGAACTGTCCCTAGAACCTGGTGGACTGACAAAACCCTTGAAACTCTCATGCCGTCGCAGGTTGAGCTGGCGTTAGCGAAACCCAACAAAACCGTTACTGCGTCAACGACTCCGCTCAGGGGACGTTTGCTAGAATCGTTTTGGGACTATCTTTTAGACTCTCTTCTTGGAATCTTTCTTAGGATCTGCTGATGTAATGGGGCGATGCAGGGGGCTTGCAGCTAACCTAGCTAAGATGTATTTAAAGGTGGCTCAAATGGAGAAAAATACAGCATTCTGTGACAAAATTGACGGCCAAGGACGTTTGGGGACGTCTGCCTTGTCACAAAAATTAATCTTTTGGCGATCGCTTCCATCGAGTCATTTATTTGCCTTAAAATATTTTCAGCATATATTTTGGACGTGAAATGCTGTGCTGCTTAGGCTTTTGAAATAATTCAGCAGGATCAAAATTCCCTCCGAGATGGCTGAAAGTAACGGTTCTAAATCAATGCAATTCGCAACTCTTCAAAGAAAACTAATATCGTTCATCGTCTATCTCAAAAAGCTTCTAGTTCTCCACTATCGATCGCTGCTGCTGCTGCTGCTGGGAGTTTTTGTACCACTGAAAGTTTTTGGAGAACTGGCGGAAGAAATCTGGGAAAAGGAGGGGGGATTTCCGTGGGATGAGCCGATCCTGCTGGCCATTCACTCGACCGCTTCCCCGCAGCTAGACACCGTGGCCATTACCCTGACGCAGTTTGGCGTCTTCTGGGGCGTGGTGCCAGCGTCGATCATCGTTACGCTGATTTTGTGGCGGCAGCGCTACTGGCGATCGCTGGCCTACTTTCTCACCACTACAATTGGGGCGGCGATCATCAACATTGCCGCCAAACTGATGCTGCAGCGGGTCCGCCCCACCCTGTGGGTCTCGCCTGCCCCGGAGCTAGACTATGGCTTTCCCAGCGGCCACGCCATGTCGAGTATGACCTTTGTCGTCGCCCTGGTGATTTTGCTCTGGGGCAACCGCTGGAACTGGCTGGTGGCCACCCTGGGCGGCATCTTCGTGCTGGCGATCGGCTGGACCCGGCTCTACCTGGGCGTGCACTACCCCAGCGACATTTTGGCCGGCTGGACCGCGTCGATCGCCTGGGCCGTAGGCGTCTCCCTGCTGATTAAGCCCAATTTGATCAAAGCCCCCCCTCCATAGCGATTGGCCCCGGTCTGCCCACGGACTGTCACAGCCGCCGTCAGCTAGAGCTGCCCCTGCTTATGGTGGCCATAGCGCTTGGTCAGGGGGGTATCGGTGAAGCCAAAGGCCACGACGGAGGCGCAGATCAGCAGACTGGTCACAACCCAAACCGACTGCAAATGGGTGCGCTCCAGGGCCACCATGGCGTAAAACAGCGCCGCCACCCCAATCGGGCCAAACCAGCCCATAAAGAAAGCATCGTCCCAGCTGTGCAGGGGTTTGACCCACCGCTTCAGCAGCAGCAGGACAGGCAACCGCCGCAGCGCCAAAATTGCCAGCCCCAGCAGCAATCCGGGCCAGCCTAGCTCAACCCACTGCCGCCAGGGAATCGCCAGCCCCAGCAGTAAAAACACCAGCAGGGCAAACAGAAGTTCGATCGCCTGCTGCACGTCATACTCCTCGTGGATTGGATCGTTGCCCACCATCAGGTTGAGCACCAGCCCCGCCACGAACACCGCCAGAATGCCGTCGCTATGGAGCAGCTTTACCGCCGCCAAGACCAGGACCGCCAGCGCCACCGTAAACGAAAAGAACGATCGATTGTGGGTGGTGTTGTGCGCCTCGGCCCAGTGGGCCAGTCGCCCGGCACCATAGCCAATTAGCGCCCCCAACACAATCGCCCCGCCTACTTCCCACAAAATGGTTCTGGTCAGCCAGTGCCACAGGGCCTGGTGGGATGGTTGGTTGAGCAGCAAAATCGGCAGCAGCACCAGGGGATAGGCCAATCCGTCGTTGGCTCCCGATTCGACCGAGATCGTATGGCGAATCTGGTTGGGCAGCAGGCGCTGGGCCAGCGGGCCGGTGACAATGGCAGTGGCGACCACAGGGTCGGTAGGGGCGGCGATCGCGCCGATCAGCATTCCCACCCAAAAGGGCAGCCCCAAAATCCAGCAGACCAGCAGACCGCTGACCAACGCCATCAGCGGCATTGCCACCCCCAATAGCACCACCAGGGGTCGCCAGTGCTGAAACGGGTAACCCCTGGGCAAGCGCAGAGCAATGCCCATAATCTGAATCGCCAGGGTGAGTCGGGCCGTCTCTTGCAGAATCACGAACGGATCGCCAAAGTCAGACAGCCGAATCCAGTCGGTGACCGCCGGACTGAGCAAAACTCCCACCGCCAGAGCAATCAGCGGCTCAGACAGCCAGAGCCTAGCCCGCATGGGATTAGAGAAAATGCCCATCAGCAGCACCAGGGCGCTGAGGGTGAGTAAAGCCAGATTAATTTCGGTCAAATTGGGACTCACTGTTTCAACCAACCGTCAGGATTGAGCCACGGTCGGAGCCTGAGCGTCGCCAACCCGCCCCGCAGGCGGCACCTTTGCAACTCTGGCGGGCCAAAATCGTGCCAACGCAGCTAGATATGGTCAGGGTTGAATGGGTGTCTGAGGTCGCCGACCGGCGCTATGCATGGCCCTGGATGGCCTAGCTCAATGGACCTGTACCTTTAGCTTAGGTAGTGAGCCCCTGGGGACATCTACCCGAGGTCATAAGCAGAGCCGATCCTCAACCCGCAGGCGCACTGGCCCGGTGCGCTGCCTCGCGGCGATCGCCGCCGCCAATCCGGCTTTTGGAGAACCGATATTAGCCATTTTGCGCCTCCGGACTTGCTATACTAAACGGTTTAGTTTAGCCTGTAGACAGATAGAGCGTTTGGGTTTCTACTATGGTTTCCAGACTACAAATCAACCTTCCCGATGCGGAGCGGGAGGCCCTTGGCCGGGTCGGGCTGGCTGGCCTGAAGGCCATGGCAAGCCTGCACGGAACTCCCTCCGCCAAGACGATGGCCGCCATGACCGGCGTGCGCGATCACCTGCTCCACATCGATCTCGACCTGGAGAGTCTGGAGCCCCTGCCGCCCCAGGAGCTGGCCCGGCGGCTAATCGCCATTGACAGCGATCCCCAATGGCGGGAGCGAATTTTGCGCGGCATGACGCTGATCGCAATGTTCGATGGCGACCCCTCCGCCGATCACCTCAGGCTGCTCAGCGATACGGCTCGGGCTTTTGGCGTAGACGATGCCCCCGTGGCCACCTACCGCAGAACCATGGGAAAACGGCTCATGCTGCTGCGGCTCGATATTGCCCGCCGCAGCTTCCTGGGGGCAGCCGTTAAAACTACCCTGCGCCAGGAAGGTCTCCCCGGCGCATTGGCCATAGCAAAAGTCTTGCTTGGCCAAGAAGACAAGGCCATGGCCAGCCGCTACCGGGCTCTAGCAGAGTACCCAGAAGGCAGTTTTGGCCGGGCCTATGCCGACTTTATTCTTCGCAATGGCTTTAACTTCCCCGGCGAGGTAGGTGGACCACCCCCGCCAGCTATGCTCCACGACTGCTGCCACGTCCTGGGCGGCTACGGGACAACCGCAAAGGAAGAAGGGGGCGTGGTCGGCTTTCAGGCTGGCTTTGAAAAGCTCGATCCTTTCGACGTTCTGATGTTTGTAATGGCCGAGTTTGAGCTGGGCATTGGCACATCACCCTACATTCCGGGCGAAAAGAACCTGCTGGACCCTGAGTACATCTTTGCGGGCATAGAGCACGGCACCCACGTCAATACCGATCTGCTGACGGATATGAATCCGTGGGATTACTTCGCCGACCCGCTGGTGGATGTACGTCAGCGGTTCAACGTGCTGCCCCGGGGGAGGGAGCCTGAATTCGCCGATGATGTGGTTGAGCAAGGCGACTAAGCGAGGAGAAACCGGGTTTCTGTACCGGGGTTCGAGCCGCCGCAGGTTTTCTCTAAGGCCAGGGCCATTACCCTACCAGCACTGGCCATCGCTATAGTTAATAGCGTGAGTACTCGTCTCAATAGAGGGGAGCAAATTTAGCGATGACTCTTGAGCAGCTCCAATCCCAGCTGATGGCCTTGTCTTCCCAGGAAAAGGCCCAGGCGATTCAGATGCTAGTGGCCAGTCTTAGCGGTACCTGGGTAGGCATCGAAAAAACACCTAACGTGATGGGGGGCGATGCCTGCATTCGTCAAACTCGCATCCCCGTATGGTTACTCGTGAGCTTGCGGCGGCAGGGAGCGACAGAAACGTATTTGCTAGAAGACTATCCTGATTTGACCGCTGCCGATTTAGCCAACGCCTGGCTTTACGCCAGCGCAAATCCTGAGGAGATTGAGGGGGCCATTCAGCGACAAGCAGCGGCTTAATCAAACATGGCTCGACTCTATGCCGATGAGGGGTTTCCCAGAAAAGTAAGCCATCTGCTGCAAGACCTAAACCATGATGTTTTAACGGTTCAAGCGGCTGGGCAAGCCAACCAGCGTATCCCTGATGAGCAAGTGTTAGCCTTTGCCACCAGCCAAAGTAGGGCTGTCTTGACCGTCAACCGAGCTGACTTTATTCGGCTCCATAGGCAAAGCCCTGATCATGCTGGCATCATTGTCTGCACAGAGGATCTGGATCGTCAGCGGTTAGCCAGTCGGATAGATGCGGCTATTCTGGCGGCGGGCAGCCTGGCAGGCCAGTTAATTCGAGTCAATCGCCCGAATCTCTAGCGGGCTTCTGCGTTCATAGTCAATCCTTTGGGGTAACTAGCCTGCTTGTAACCCCAGCGCCGCTGTGGCAACCTGGCGGGTCACTTCAAAAAAGGTTTGCCCCAGCAGCCAGACATTCAACACCACGATTACGATCGCGGCTGCCCAGGCCAACCGAGTCAGCCAGCGGGGGTTGACCAGGCGGCCCATGATGCGGCGATCGCTGGTAAACATCACCAGCGGGATCACGGCAAAGGAGAGCTGAATGCTCAGCACCACCTGGCTCAGCACCAGCAGTTCGGTAGTGCTCTGTTCGCCAAACCAGAGAATGCAGGCCAGGGCTGGAACAATCGCCAGCAGCCGGGTCAGCAGCCGCCGCAGCCAGGGCTTAAGCCGCAGGTTCAGAAAGCCCTCCATGACAATTTGACCGGCCAGGGTGCCCGTCAGCGTCGAGTTTTGCCCCGAGGCCAGCAGCGCCACCGCAAACAATACGCTGGCCAGGCTGTTGCCCAGCAGAGGCGACAGCAGATGGTAGGCATCCTGAATTTCGGCCACGCCCTGGTGGCCCGAGGTGTGAAAGGTGGCGGCGGCCACGATCAAAATGGCGGCATTGATAAACAGGGCCAGCATCAGCGCGATCGACGAGTCCCAGGTGGCCAGCCGAATCGCCTCCCGCTTTTTGGGTTCGGTGGGCTGCCAGCGACGGGTCTGCACAATGGCGGAATGCAGGTACAGGTTATGGGGCATCACCGTCGCCCCCAAAATGCCGATCGCAATATAGAGCATGCCCGGATGGGTGACGATCTGCGTCTGGGGCACAAACCCCTGGGCCACTTGGGCAAAGTCGGGCCGCGAGAACAAAATTTCGAGCCCAAAGCACAGGGCAATAGTGCTGATCAGCGCGACTACGATCGCCTCCAGGTAGCGAAAACCGCGGTGCTGCAAGAGCAAAATCAGCAGCACGTCCACCGCAGTCAGACAGACGCCCAGGGCCAGGGGAACGTGAAACAGAAGCTGGAGGGCGATCGCGCTGCCCAGCACCTCGGCCAGATCGCAGGCGGCGATCGCAATTTCGCACAGCACCCACAGACCAAAACTCACCCGCCGTGGCAGGTAGTCGCGGCAGGCCTGGGCCAGATCGCGCCCGGTGGCGACCCCCAGCCGCACGCAGAGGGCTTGCAGCAGCACAGCCATCAGGTTGGACAGCAGCACCACGCTCAGCAGGGTATAGCCAAACTGAGCCCCGCCAGCTAAATCCGTCGCCCAGTTGCCGGGGTCCATGTAGCCCACCGCCACCATGTACCCCGGCCCGGCAAAGGCCAGCAGCTTGCGCCAGGGCTTGCCGTTGGGGATAGGAATGCTGCGATACACCTCGGGCAGGCTGGGCCGCGATCGCGAAGAGTCAAAATTAGCCATGCATTAGCCCTGGTCTTTTCATAATTCTTTCATCTTTCATAATTCTTTCACAATATAGCTAAACCAGTGCTGTGTTGTTGCCCCTCGCTCCATCGCTCAGCACTAAAATGCGCTTCAGCTGCTCTGCCGCCTAGCATTAACGGCAGAACCGCTGAAGCATGACTGCCCAGGCAGAGCTAGTTGAGGTCTGCTGTTAGATGCCGTTATTGGCGCTCCAGGCTCGTCAGCGCTCTCGGCGGCGTTCAGTGGCGGTGGTTTTGGCGATGAGGCCTGACCTACGTATACTGATCGGTATCGCCCTCAGGCTAACGAGAATAGCGGCCCCCAGGACTGGCCAGAAGGCATAAAAACCCTATTCCTTTTGTCTATGGAAACTGCGGCTGTCGGCCTCTACGAGCCGATCAACACCCTCAAACCCGTAGGTGACAACATCTGGATTGTGGATGGACCAATCGTCCAGATGCAGATGTACGGCACCCACATCCCCTTCCCGACCCGGATGACGGTGATTCGGCTGGCGAATGGGGATCTGTTCGTGCATTCCCCGATTGAGCTGACCGATGGCCTCAAGGCAGAAATCGACGGCTTAGGCCGGGTTCAGCACCTGGTTTCGCCCAATAAACTCCACTACGCCGCGATCGCCCCCTGGGGAGCAGTCTATCCAGCGGCGATCAAGTGGGCCTCGCCGGGGGTGCGCCAGCGGGCGGCGGCGGTGGGCATCCCCGTCAGCTTCGATCGCGACCTGGGTGAACAACCGGATGTCGCCTGGGCCGACGAAATCGATCAGCTGATCGTGCACGGCAGCCGCTTCTTTGAGGAAGTGGTCTTTTTTCACCGGGCCACCCGCACCCTGATTCTGACCGACCTGATTGAAAACTTTGAGCGCGATAAGCTGAACGGTCCGTGGGCCTGGATTATGGCACTCAGCGGCGCCGCCGACCCCGACGGCAAGGCGCCCATCGACATGCGGCTGACCTTTTGGGGACGTAAACAGCAGGCGCGAGTAGGGGTTGAGCAAATGCTGGCCTGGCAGCCCGATAAGGTGATTCTGGCCCACGGTCGCTGGTACGATCGCGACGGCACAGGCGAACTAAAGCGGGCTTTTCGCTGGCTGCTGCGGTAGAGTCAGCCGCCGCTAAAAGTACGGTCTATACCTATGACCACGGCCATTCAAGACCGTGAGACCGTTGATCACTACTCTCGCTAAACTGGTAGTTACAGCCGTAGCCAGCCTGGTTAAAACATGTCTGCTATGAACGTTCAAGCGTTCACAAGGTTTCTGGATGACCTGACCAAGTGACTATGGCTATATAGCCCCGATCGCTGAGGCAAAAAATCCCGATGGCAACACAAGCAGCGAGTGCAATCAATAAAGCCGATGTACTGGCCCAGCTCAGGGCGCTCAAGGCCGATCTGGCAAAACGATATGCCGTCGGTCAAATTGGCATTTTTGGCTCCGTTGCCAGGGACCAGGCCGGTGAAGATAGTGATCTCGACATCGTAGTTCATATGCAGCCGGATATGTTAAAGCGAGCCTGCCTGAAAGCGGAGCTAGAGGAAACTTTTGGCAGAAAAGTCGACGTAGTTCGGTACTGGTATGGCATGAATCCATATCTTAAAACCAGAATCGATCGGGATGCCTTGTATGCATGATCGGCCTCTGCTTTTGGAGCTTTTTCTCGAAATAGAAGAAGCCATCAGACGCATTGAACGCCGATTTTCGGGTATTCGTTCCCCTGCTGATTTTCTACAAGACGATGCAGGATTAGACCGGCTAGATGCAATTGCAATGATGCTGATTTCAATTGGCGAAAATATACAGCGAATCAGTAAACTGGTTAGCCAAGATTTCTTTGATCAACATTCCGAGATCAATTGGTCAGGCGTAATGGGTATCAGAAACCTGCTTGCCCATGACTATTTCAATATTGATGCCGAAGAGGTCTATGCCATCTGTGCTGAAGAGATTGAGCCTTTAAAGCAAGCTATCCAAGAAATTCGCAGCGCTATTTTTTGAGCTAATTTACATTGACGCTCAATCTAGACCCTAGACTGTTGCCCCGACAGCCCTTTAGCTTCGACAAAAATGGTGCTGATCTCGGGGTGACGGTGGCGAATTTTTGCCTCCAGGCGATCGATCGCCTCGGCCAATTCCGCCACCGATAGATCGGGCCTGAACTGAATCTCAATATTTAGCAGTACCTCGTGGGGGCCAAAGTGCAGGGTCAATAGCCGCAGCGCCCCATCCACCGCCGGGTCGGCCAGAACCAAGGAGCGGATAGATTTGGCGGTTTCGGGGTCGGTGCCTTCGCCCACCAGCAGGCCTTTGCTTTCGCGGGCCAGAATCACGGCCACGATCGCCAAAATTGCGCCGATAACCACGGATGCGCCGCCGTCGAAGTAGGGATTTTTAAGTAAATGGCCCAGAAATACGCCCAGAAACGCCACTATTAGCCCCAGCAGCGCCGCCGTATCCTCAAACAAAACGGTGAATACCGTGGGGTCTTTGCTGGCTTTCACCGCCTGCCAGACGCCTTTTTTCTGCATGGCGGGCCAGAACTCCTTTAGGGCCACTCCCCAGGACGCCCCCTCAAACACCATGGCGCAGACCAGCACCACGTAGCTCCAGGTGGGGTCCTCTAGCGGATGGGGATGGAGAATGTGGGTGACGCCCTCGTAGACCGACATGCCGCCGCCGATCGCAAAGATCAAAATGGCGACAATCAGGGTCCAAAAGTACAGCTCCTGGCCGTGGCCAAAGGGGTGTGCGTCATTGGCGGGGCGCTGGCTGAGCCGAATGCCCAGCAGCAGCAGCAGCTCGTTGCCCGTATCCACTACCGAGTGAATGCCCTCGGCAATCATGGCAGAGCTGCCGCTGAAGCTAGCGGCAATGAATTTGGTGATGGCGATCGCCAGGTTGGAGGCGATCGCGGCGTAGACCGTTACAGGAGCAGACTCCGATGCCATGGTGGTTATCCAAGTGAGTCGGGGCTATTGACCCCCTGGGTGTTCAAATCAATGGCATAGAGAGAATGGCCTGCGGTAATGAACAGACGATTTTGCTCTGGGCCGCCAAAGGTGAGGTTGGCGCAGGTTTCGGGCACATAGATCTTGCCCAGCCGGGTGCCATCGGGGGCGTACACCTGAATGCTGTCTTTGGAGGTGACAAATAGATTGCCCTGGCGATCGCAGCAGAGGCCGTCGGGCTGCCCCGGCTCAATATTTGCGAAGACGCGACCGTTGACCACCTGGCGATCGCCCCGCACGTCGTAGGCGCGCACGTAGTGGAACCCGTCGGGAATATCAAAGGACGACGAATCGGAAACGTACAGAATCCGCTCGTCGGGGCTAAACACGATGCCGTTGGGGCGCAGCATGTCGGTAATCACGGCGTCGATCTCGCCAGTGGCGGGGTCAAGGCGGTAGACGTAGCTGCCCGGCTGCTCCTGCTCGCCGCCGTAGCCCTGGTTGGGCTCGGTAATGCCGTAGGGCGGGTCGGTAAACCAGATCGTGCCGTCTCGCTTGAGAGTGAGGTCGTTGGGGCTGTTCAGCCGCCTGCCCCGGTAGCGGTCCACCAGCACCGGCCAGTCATTCCACTGCCCCGGCTCGGCCTGCCGCACGATCGCCCGCAGGCCCGACGAGCAAGACACCAGCCTGCCCTCGCTATCCTGCCCGCTGCCGTTCTGGTAATCCGATCGCTCCCGCAGCACCGTTACCCCCTCTGCGGCACGCCAGCGCAGCAGGCGATTGTCGTGGGCATCGCTGTAGACGACGCTGTCATCTTCGGCGAAGTAGACTGGCCCCTCGGTGTGCAAGGCTCCATCGGCCAGCTTTTGCAGCCCAGCGCCGGAGCGCAGCAGTAGCTGGAAGCGATCGTCGTAGACTTCGATCGCCTGGGCGAGGTGGAGTTGGCGGGGCGTATCAGAGGTCATGGAAATAGAGAACGTGGACAGGTAAAGGGGATTTGCTAGGGGAGATTTTCGGCACCGTGAGCGGTGCATTGCAGCCTAGCCGGGAAATTCAGACGTTGGGCAGAGGCTTGAGGGCTGCGAATGCACCCTACCGGGGGGCCTGCATCAGCAGGATGGCGTGACTGCTTGGATCGCGGATCACACAGCCCTGCTGGCCAGGCACCTGCATGCCTGAAACCTGAGTCGGCGGAGAGACAAACGCCACCTGCCGCCGCCGCAGCTGATCGATCGCCTGGGCCAGATCCGCCACCACTAGCTCCGTCTGCACATGGGCAATGTCGGCACTGTCCCAATTGGGGGGGATGGGCCGACCGGGGCCGGGCTGGTGGTAGTTGAGCAGCTCAAGCCCCAGTCCGCCCTGGGCCGGACGCAGGGCCGTCACCCGCACCCTGGCATTCTCCAGGCCGTCGAGTCGCGCCTGAGTCTCGCGCCAGTTGACACCGTCGGCCTCGACATCCAGGCCCAGCAGGTCGCGGTAAAAGCGCAGGCTTTGCTCGGTATCGGCCACCGCGATCGCCGTGTGGTCAATGCCCAAAAACAGCCGATCCGTCGGCTGATGCCACTTGTCCTGGCCCTTATCGGGCGGAAAATGGATCAGTTCCAAATCGTGGCCGTCAGGGTCTTTGAACTTAAACGCCCGCACTCCCCCAGCGTTGGGATTTTCGGCGGGAATCGTCTGGGGAGCCGTGGAGGTGGGCTGGATGGGAAAGCGCTGCACCTGGGCACAGGCCCGATCGAGATCGCTAACGACAACGGCAAAGTGCTGAAACCAGCGATCGTTGCTCTGCGAGTCGGTGGGAATTGCCTGCCCCGACAGATCCATATACTGCATCAGCCGAATCGACTCATCCCCGAGCCGCAGGGCAACGACGCGAATCCGAGTGGTGTCTACCCCCTGAAGTTCGCAGTAGCTGGGGTCGTCAAAGCGGGTGTCGGCCACCACCTGAAACCCCAGCGCCTGGGTGTAGAAGTCGCGGGCGCGATCGCAGTCGGTCACCGTCAGGCCAATCGAGCAGATGCGCTGGGTTTGAATCGGAGATTGGGTCAGAGAAGTCATTGCGATCGCAGCTAAGGGGCAAAAAGGACGGCATCCAAAGAGGCAAAGCCAGGGCCAAGAACGGCTAAAACCATCAGTATCAGACAGTACATAAACGCCTTCTCCCAGCTCGGCGGCTCTCCCTTGCCGCTGGGGCCTTCGTACTGTCCGTCGGGAATCAGGTAGGGATCGCGGGCCATGAAGGGTTTGCCCTGGGCAATGTGCTGCCCCACGGCAACCACCATAGAGCCCAGAATGGCCACGCTGGCCAGCGGCGTCAGAAATCCTAGAATCAGGCAGGCGCCCCCCGCAAACATTGAAAGAGCCGACAAAAAACAGAGAAAAATCGGCATGTTAAGGGAGTTGGCCCAGGTCTTCAAATGGGTCAGCTTCGGATAGCCGTGGCGCATAAACAGCACTCCGATGCCTACTCTAAACAGCAGCAGCACAATCCCAACAACGCCAGCGGGAAAGCCGGTGTAAATGAGCGAAACAATATCTCTCATAGGGTAAAAATTTTCACCAGCAGCACTTTCACCAGCAGCGATAGAGTCACGATCTGCGCCTGCGCGTATCTGCGCGTATTGTCAAACGCGTGCCAAGCGCACAAATTGCCAGATTCACACATCTTAGAGTAATCAGAGTAAACCGCGCAAAACGCAGATCACCTGAAAACAGGGTGACAATATTGGGGTTCAACCGCCACTATCGCGGGTCTGATCTATGCGGAATATGCTTGTCCAGCGTTGCTCCAAAAATTTTCAGAAGCGCTGCCCTGCTACGCTTGAAAGACCCGCATTTCTAGCCCTGCCAGCCTTTTCTAAGTCAGCTTGACCAAACAGCCAAGTGGACACAACATTCCCCAGACATAAATACGCTTCAACCCTGAGATAGATCTTTCTTTAAATTACTGTCTGGTCAATCCTCAATTCTTTGGGATAAGTTCTTTGGGATAAAACCAAACGCTCCTAAATTTTGCCTTCCGGATTCTATCTACTGTAGCTGCTGTAGGTTGGGTTAGCGTTAAGCGTAACCCAACAATCCCGTTACTAATGTTGGGTTTCGCTTCGCTCAACACCAACCTACAGTGGACTTTTTGTCAAAACAAGCGCTCCCAAATTTTGCCTTCTGCGGTCTAGGAGCGATCGCTAAAGATAAAGTAGGCCGCCCCCGCCAGCAGCACAGCGGCAAAGACATAGTTGCGGCTAATCGGCACTTTCATATAGGCGACACTAAAGCCAGCAAAAACGACCATAGTGATAATTTCTTGCAGCACTTTTAGCTGCGGCAGGCTGAGATAGTGAAACCCCAGGCGGTTGGCGGGCACCTGAAAGCAGTATTCAAAGAAGGCAATAGACCAGCTCACTACGATCGCAATCCACAGCGGAGCAGCCTGGAGATTTTTGAGGTGACCGTACCAGGCAAAGGTCATAAAGACATTGGAAATCATCAAAAGAACGACTGTTTTGACCATGGAACGGCAGGATAGGAAATGGTGAATTGACTGTAGTTTGCGCAACACCAAAACAGCTGCGCGCTCCCCTACCAAACGTAGATAATGGTGAACAAAACGACCCAGAGGGCATCGACAAAGTGCCAGAACAGCGTGGTCGCGTTGATGCCAAAGTGGCCGTCGTCGTAGTTGTGGGGAATCAGCGATCGCCCCAGCATAGTCAGCTGTAGCAGCACCCCCACCAGCACGTGCAGCCCGTGAAACCCCGTCAGCACGTAAAAGGCGCTGCTGCCAATGCTGGTTCTCAGGCCAAACTCGGCCTGGCTCCACTCGATCGCCTGGCCCACCAAAAAGTAGCTGCCCATCAGCACCGTGAGCGACCACAGCAGCCGAAAGCGGGTTAGCCTCTCTTTTTTGATGGCCCGCTCGGCCAGCTGAATCACCGCGCTGCTAGAGAGCAGCACCACCGTATTGATCACAACAAAGGTCGAAACCTCTGGCCCCTTGACCCCGGCGGGCAGCCAGTCGGCGGTGGTGGCCTTGAGGGCGCTGTAGGCAAAAATCAGGCTGAGAAAAACCACGCTCTCTGACAGCAAAAACACCGTCACGCCAAACATGCCCTTGCCGTGGTGGTCTTTGGCGGTGCCGCCGCCCTTGGGCAGAAACCGCTGTAGCCAGCGGGGCAGGCGGTCGATCCAGCGATCGTAGCGAATGGGGCGTTCGTCAAGGGGGATGTGTCGCATGGGGGTTACGAGTTCTGACCTTCGGTTACGGTCACTTTGGGGTCGCCGTAGTCGTAGGGGGGGCGCCTGACGACGGGGGTTTCGTCAAAGTTTTTCTCCGGCGGGGGCGAGGTGGTGGCCCACTCCAGGCCCGTGGCGTGCCAGGGGTTGCGGGGGGCGGGCAGGCCCGACATCCACGAGACAATTATGTTGGCGATAAACGGCAGCACCGACACCCCCAGCAAAAAGCCTCCCAGGCTGGCCACCACATTCCAGCTCTGGTATTCCGGTGGGTAGGAGGAGATTCGCCGCACCATGCCCTGGAGCCCCAGGGGGTGCATGGGGAAAAAGGCCAGGTTGGCCCCAACCAGGGTGAGCCAGAAGTGCAGCTTGCCCCAGCCCTCGCTGTACAGGTGGCCGGTGATTTTGGGAAACCAGTAGTAGATCGCCGCAAAAATGGCCATGGTGATGGTGTTGTACACCACGTAGTGGAAGTGGCCCACCACAAAGTAGGTGTTGTTGACGTGCAAATCAAAGGGCACCGCCGCCAGCATCACCCCGGTAATGCCCGCAAACACAAACATCACCACCCCCGCCAGGGCAAACAGCATGGGGGTTTCCAGGTGCAGCTTGCTCTTCCAAACCGTGGCCGTCCAGGCAAACACCTTGATGCCGGTAAACACCGCCACCAGCATTGACGAGGCCATAAACAGCAGCCGCATCCAGCCGGGGGTGGCGCTGGCAAACATGTGGTGCACCCACACCGTGACGCTGACCACCGCAATGCCAAAGGAGGCCAGCGCCACCGACCGATAGCCAAACAGCGGGCTGCGGCTAAAGGCCGGGATAATTTCTGAAAAAATGCCAAAGGCGGGCAGGGCCATCACGTAGACGGCGGGGTGGGAGTAAAACCAGAACAGGTGCTGGTAGATAATCGGGTCGCCGTTTTCCAGCGGATCAAAGAAGTGCGTGCCCAAAGCCAGGTCGAAGAACAGCAAAATCAGCGCCCCGGTCAGGGCGGGCAGGCAAAACAGCTGCAACAGCTGGGCGCTCAGCACCGTCCAGACAAAGATCGGCAGGCGAAAAAAGGTCATGCCGGGGGCGCGCATCCAGACAATGGTGGTGATGAAGTTGACCCCGCCCATAATCGAGGAAACGCCGATCAAAAACAGGCTGACAATCCAGAAGA
Organism: Nodosilinea nodulosa PCC 7104; assembly: GCF_000309385.1. Taxonomy (GTDB): domain Bacteria; phylum Cyanobacteriota; class Cyanobacteriia; order Phormidesmidales; family Phormidesmidaceae; genus Nodosilinea; species Nodosilinea nodulosa. Next base: position 3,409,226 of record NZ_JH976537.1, on the reverse strand, counting down.
CTTCCCCGTTGATCGGCTGCCCCGAGGGCAGCTGGAGGCTGATGGGCGGGTACGACCACCAGCCCGCCTGGGCGCTGCCGTGGGGCAGAAAAAAGCTGGAGACCAGCAGCAGCCCGGCGGGGGGCAAAATCCAGAAGGCGATCGCGTTCAGCCTCGGAAAGGCCATATCGTCGGCCCCAATCATCAGCGGCACCAGATAGTTGGCCAGCCCCACCAGCGACGGAATCACCCAGAGAAAGATCATCATCGTGCCGTGCAGGGTAAACAGCCCGTTGTAGAAGGGGCGATCGACCACGTTGGAGGCGGGGGTGAGCAGCTCGGCCCGAATGATCATCGCCAGCAGCCCCGCCATCAAAAAGAAGAGGAAGGTGGTGAACAGGTACTGCACCCCAATCACCTTGTGGTCGGTGCTGAAGCGCAGGTAGTGGCCCCAGCCCTGCATCTGCACCTGGGGAATATCGTTGGGCAATGGATGGGTAGAGTCGGTCATAGCTAGGGGTCTCACGCAGGGGAACAGTCGAGAACAGCGGCGAGGGGCCAGAATTAAGCTGCCGCGCTAGGGGGGCGAAGCCTGGTCGCGCAGGGCGATCGCATCCTCGTCCGCCGCCGCCGCGATCGCATCCCCTCTCCTCCAGCCGCTGTCAAACAGTCGCCGGGGCGGATGGGCCTGCTCCTCGGCCACTAGCCGGGGCAAATCGGGCGGGTTTTGGGCTATTTTTTCTAGCCACTGGCCGTAGGCCGCCTCTTCCTCGACAACCACAGGCGCCAGCATGAGGGCAAAATACTCGCCGCTAAACTGCGAATCTTGCAGCCGGTACTGCCCGACCTGGGTGGGGGTGACCGCAAAGGTGATGTCGCGATCGGGAAACATATCCTGCTTCGCCCTGAAGGCGGGCACGTAGAACCCGTGAATCACATCCTGCGACTTCAGCAGCAGCGGCGTAGTGGCGTTGACCGGCAAGTGGAGTTCGCGGCTGGTGACGCCATTGGGGTAGCGAAACGACCACTCCCACTGCTTGGCCACCACCACGGTGGGCTGAGCCTCGGGCTGGGGCGGAGGGGCGGGCTTAGGGCCTGCCGCCGGATTGGGGCTTGGCTCCCGGGCGTAGGCGGGGGACTCCAGCGGGTTCAGCCGCTCCACAATCGGCGTCAGCCCCAGGATGTTGAGCTGCCCGTATATATTGGCGCTCTGAAAGGCGATCCACAGCACCAGCAGGGTCGGCACCGCCGTCCACAGCACTTCCACCTTCCAGTTGCCCCGGCCCGGGTGCCCTTCGGTGTAGTCCGTCGGCGCCGCCCGAAAAAACACCACAGAGTAGGCAATCACCCCGACAATGCCCAAAAAAATAAAGGCCCCCACCGCCACCAAAAAGCTGAACAGATCATCCACCCGCTGGGCCTCCTGGGTGGCCTCAACGGGCATCCAGCCGTAGGCCTGAATGCCAATCCATCGGCTGACCATCAGGTCTACCGCAATCAAAGCCGCCAGCAGGATATATTCCAGAACCGTGATCATAGGGAGTTACTTGTCTCAACGATTTGCCCTGATTTTGCCCTCACCAGCCCATCCCCAGGCCCCAAGCCCCCGTTCCCTCATTCCCATAACCCCATTCATATAAGAAACCTAGACATAAAGACATATGTCAAAAGATAGAAACCCTGCGATCGCTTCAATCAAAGGGCAGATCTCCCGCATTTTCTGACACCCAAAAACGGAAGAAAAAGTGAAGTTTAATAGTACTTTGGGCGAACATCGACTCTGCCCCCTGGGATAGACGCCTCGACGGGCCTGGCAATATATATTGTGGTTGCATCCGACCAAAAAATCACCACTCAAAATCACACCCCTGAATCGCAAAATAGCGTCGGATGAGTCAGGCCAATATTCTAAATATTCCACACGCTTTCTCTGCTGCGGCAGCGAAAATTGTGCGGCCTGACTGTGCTTAGAATCTGCTACTTACCTCATTTGTCTGGCTCAGGCTGAACCGTAAATCTATCAGGGCAAGGTGCCAGAACAGAACAGGGCAAAACAGATCAAAATATTTCAGAATATTCAGTCCTCCCAGGCTCCCAGTGGGCAACGGAGGCGGCTATTGCAAACCCCATGGAGTTATCCAATGACGGCTCAAGACTTAGTTAATCGGTATAAGGCAGGCGAGCGAGACTTTCGCCAGGTCAACCTCAAGGGCGAAAATTTAACCCAGCTCAATCTCAGCGGTGCAGACTTTGCGGGCGCCAACCTGCGAGGGGCAGATCTGTCTAATTCAGACTGTAGAAATGCCAGCTTTAGGCAGGCTGACTTAACCCACGCCACCCTAAATCAAACGAACCTGAACCACGCCAACCTGCGCGGCGCTGATCTGACAGACGTCGATTTGAGTACCGCACAGCTCAAAGATGCGGAGCTGGACTGGTCTAAGGTCAGCGGCGGTACAAATCTGACCGGCCTCTAACCTCTAGCTGGTCCGCTTGAGAATTAGTTTTCTAGGCTTTAGCTCACTATGCTGTACAGAACCCTCGGCCATACCCAAGAAACCGTCTCGGCCATTGGTCTCGGTGGCTTTCACATCGGTCAACAATTAGACGAGCAGGAGAGCATCCAGATTATTCGCAGTGCGATCGATCGCGGCATTACCTTCATGGACAACTGCTGGGACTACAACGAGGGTGCCAGCGAGATGCGCATGGGCAAGGCGCTGCAAGGGGGCTACCGCGATCGCGTCTTTTTAATGACCAAAATCGATGGCCGCACCAAGGAACTGGCGGCCCAGCAAATCGATGAATCGCTGCGGCGGCTGAAAACCGACCACGTGGACCTGTTGCAGTTTCACGAAGTCATCCGGCTGGAAGATCCTGACCGCATTTTTGCCGAGGGGGGGGCCGCCGAGGCCGTTCGCGAGGCCCAGCAGGCCGGGAAACTGCGCTATGTGGGCTTCACCGGCCACAAAGACCCGCTGGTGCATCTGCGCATGCTGGAAATTGCCAAACAGCACGCCTTTGAGTTTGATACGGTGCAAATGCCGCTAAACGTGATGGATGCCCACTTTCGCAGCTTTCAGCACTACGTTTTGCCGGTGCTGCTGGAGCGGGGCATTGGCGTGCTGGGCATGAAGTCGATGGCCGATGGGCACATCCTCAAAAGCGGCGTGGTGTCGCCCATTGAGTGCCTGCACTACGCTCTCAACCTGCCGACCTCCGTGGTGATCACCGGCATCGACAGCCTGGAGATTCTGGACCAGGCGATCGCGGCGGCAGATACCTTTAAGCCCATGGACCCGGAGGCCGTAGCGCAGCTGCTGTCCCGCACGGCGGCGGCTGCCGCTGCGGGCCGCTACGAACCCTTTAAAACCGGCAACGTTTTCGATGCCACGGCCATGAACCCCAAATGGCTGGGGGTCCCGGCGGCCTAGGCTGCGGGCCGGTTCCACTGTACCTTTCTTGACGCGCACCCATGACTACGCCCCAAGCCCCTGGGCAACCCGCCGCGATCGCCCCAGCGGCACCGCCAAAATCACGCCCAGACTTTTTGCCCCTGGCCGACTACGGCATCATTGGCAACTGCCACACGGCGGCCCTGGTCAGCCGGGCTGGCTCGATCGACTGGCTGTGCCTGCCCCGCTTCGACTCGCCCTCGCTGTTTGCCCGCATTCTCGATCTAGACCAGGGCGGCTTTTGGGCCATTCAGCCCAGCCTGCCCTGCACCAGCGAGCACCGCTACATTGACCACACCAATGTTCTGGAGACCACGCTGCGGTGCGCCACCGGCTCGGTCACTCTGCTGGACTTCATGGAAATTGTGAACAGCGAGGAGATCTCCTACCCCCAGGCACCAGGGCGGCTCATCCGCATGGTAGAAGGGGTGGAAGGAGCGGTGGAGATGGTCTGCACCTGCGCCCCCAGACCGGGCTATGGGGGGTTGCCCGCCTTCGATATTGTCGGCCCGGTGGCCGAATTTGATGGCTTTAGGGTGGTGGCCCCCACCGACTGGCGGGTCAACACCGCCGACCATACCCTGATCACCCAGTTCACCCTGCGCCCTGGCGATCGCCTCTGCTTTGCCCTGGAGATGGAAGACAGCCCCCTGCCCCACGACAGCCCAGCGGCAGCGCTGGATGGGGCGATCGCCTTCTGGCAGAACTGGGCCAACCAGTGCACCTACCACGGCCCCTACCGCGAGGCGGTGCTGCGCAGCGCCATGGTGCTCAAGCTAATGAGCTACTCGCCTACGGGGGCGATCGTGGCGGCACCCACTACCTCCTTACCCGAGGTGATCGGCGGCGATCGCAACTGGGACTACCGCTTCACTTGGATTCGCGACGCCTCGTTTACCCTCTACGCCCTGCTGATGGCGGGCTACTTTAACGACCACCACCCCTTCTTTACCTGGCTGGCCAACACCGCCCAGCTAGAGGGCACCGACACCCGCATTCTCTACCCCATCACCGCCGAAGGCCAGGTGGTAGAGAAAACGCTGGATCAATTCCAGGGCTACCGCGACTCTCACCCGGTGCGCATTGGCAACAAAGCGGTGAGTCAGGTGCAGCTCGATGTCTACGGCGAGGTGCTCAGCGCCCTCCACTTTGCGTGGAAAACCGACAAGTATGACCCAACCGAAATCTGGGATGACATTCGCCCCATGCTGGACTGGCTGGCCAGCCACTGGCACCACAGCGACCACGGCATTTGGGAAGTGCGCGGGGGCCAGCGCAACTTCGTCTACAGCAAGGTGATGGCCTGGGTGGCCCTGGATGCGGGCGTTGATATGGCCTCAAACCTAAGCCTGGCCGGGGATGTGGCCCGGTGGCAAGAGGCGCGCGACGCCATCCGTGCCGAGGTATTAGAGAAAGGCTGGAGCGAAAAACTCGGCGCCTTCAAACAGTCCTACGAAGACGAGGTGCTGGATGCCGCCAACCTGCTGCTGCCCGCCATGGGCTTTATCGACGGCACCGATCCGCGCATGGTCTCCACGGTAGACGCCACCATCGCCGGGCTGGTGACCAATGGCCTGTGCTACCGCTACCACACAGCGCCGGAGGGGCTGCACGGCCAGGAAGGAGCCTTTGTGCTCTGCACCTTCTGGCTAATTAACGCGCTGATTCTGGCGGGCCGCACCGACGAGGCCTGCGCCTGGTTCGAGCAAATGCTCGATCGCAGTACCCCCCTGGGCCTGTTTGCCGAAGAGATCGACCCCCACAGCGGCCAGCACCTGGGCAACTTTCCCCAGGCCTTTTCCCACCTGGGCGTGATCAATGTGGCGGTGTCGCTGGCCCACGTGGGGCACACCGGCAGCGTTGACTCCCACCACCGGGCCGCTGCCGATGCCGCCGGTCGCGGCGGCGGTGGCGCTAAAAAACGTCAGGGCGAGCAGCAATAGGTTGCAGAACAGATGGCTGGGGCGGTGCCCGCGATCGTCACATCGTAAACGTGAAAACGTAAATGCGCCCGGTCTGCGGTTCAACCCCCACCCAGCCGTTGGCGCTGCCGGTCAAAAGGTCGGGTTTGTAAAACTGGAGCGAGCCCAAGGCGTCCTGGGCGATCCACCAGGCGGGGGGCTGGGCCGGGGCGCTGTACTCAGCCGTTGCTTCGAGGGGGGTGAGCAGCATTGTCCACCGGGCAACATCCTGGGGCGCAACCTCGACAACGTAAAACGTCCGAAAATCCGATGGACCTAAAATGCCGTCCCCAATTTGCTCTTCTAAAAAGTAGGCATCGAGAATGGCGGTTGGCGGTGCCTGGTGCTTGGTGATAATGGCCGAGACCTCAGCAACTCGCTTGGCGCTGCTGCCCGTAACCTCATACACCGAAGTCTTGGGTGTGGTACCTGGGTTGCACGCCGTCAGCGCCAGCAGGCAACCAAAAATGGTAAATCTGACGAATCTGAACATGGTGTTCGGAGTAGCCTAACGTTCCCAACCAGCAGCAGCAGATCATCTCTAACTAATCCCCAGCGGCTTTCGGCTGTCCGCTGCGTTGGGGTTGTTATGCCTCCGTTACCTATTAGCCCTCAAAACTTCTTCAGCAGTTAGTCTCAGCTCTGGAAAAGTTGGAGAGACGATCATCTCACTGCCTCGAAGCTGATGAATTTCATATTCTCCATCTACTAGCGTACAAATGGAAAGGGTCGGCTGTTTGGGCTTCCCAATGTGTCGAGTCCCCCCTAACCCCGCGTAGTCAGCAATCCAATACTCTGAGATGCCTAAAGCTGCATAGTCTTCAACCTTGCGAGCATAATCATTTTGCCAGTTACTACTCACAACTTCTGTCACAAATTTAATCGAACTACCTAGAGTCAGAATTGACTGCTCAGACCAAAACGGTTCTTTAACCAATTCATCTCGATCCACAACTGCAACATCAGGTCGAAACGCTGTCATACCTGCATTGGAAGGACGCAATAGTCCTCGTTGAAGCACAAACCAAGGTAAACCTATTCTCTCAATCTGGACACAAATTTTTGTGGTTACAAAGGCGGAGACTTCCTCATGCTGACCTGTGGGTTCCAAGTCGAACACCTCTCCATCAATCAACTCATAGCGGTTATCGCCACCATACTGGGCAAGGAACTCGTCAAAGCTAAGCGGCTTTTGTTGTGTTAGCTGGGCGTTCGGCTGTGCCGTCCCAGAGGGAATCGCAAGAGCCATAGGTCAACTTAGCCTGATCAACACCTTCAGTCTACCAAATTGAAATTTTTCTAGATGTACAGCGAAGTAACCCTCCTCTTGTCTTGCCTCACAATACTTACATGTGCCATCCTCCACGGTTGACGGGGAGCGCTTGTATCAGTATTCTCTATCGTTAAGCCGTTCAGCAGAGCGGTGGTTACGCAGAACTCGAAAACTTTGGCGCTGCCTGAAGGTGTTTGCACCACCAACAGACAGCTAACCCCGCAAATCTCCGAAGCAGATTGCGAGGCTAGGTTCATCGTACCTTAGCCCCCTCAGTTTGCACTTCAAGCGTGGGTGGCTAGGGTTTTCGCGTTCTGTCTTCCTCAAACCAAAAAAGGAACACAGAACCGATGTTTGAATATCTCGAACCCGATGCCAGCGGCGCATCCAATTTTCCGCCGTCTGCACCCAGCAAACCCCAGCCCCGGCAGGAACGGGTGCGCCACATGCTCTACGGCAGCCTGGCGGGCATCGATCGCATCATCAAAATCCTCCATGCCCTCGGCTACGCCGACCCCAACGATTGGAGCGACCCCATGCCCGTGCCGCCCAGCGCAGAGGGGGCAACCGACCAACCCAATCAGTGGATGGTGATCATGACCAAGATCTTGCTGATTGAGTGAGCCTGTTCACTATCAAGCGACGGTTTGCCGCTTGATAGTGATATTTAGCAATGACTCTCCCTGGGCTTCCTGAAAACGCTTCAGGGCTTAGGGTGCGATCGCAAGTGGCAAGCATCACCATTCGCCCAACGTTGCTGCGCTCTGGAACAAACCCCACCCGCAGCCGAAAGAGTCAGGTGGGGTTAGCCCTCGTACTATTCGGCTGCGCTGTGGAACCGCGCTCGGGTTGGTAGTGCTAGGCCCATCAACTCAGCTGATCTAGGTAAAGCGCCAGGATCAGCCCGATTGTAGTTGGTAGGTTGGGTTGAGTTTGCGAAACCCAACATCTAGAGAAACGGCGCAACCATTCAGCCAGAATAATTCAGGAACTGCTTAAGATGTCATCCCTCAAGACACAATGGTTTGAGAGTAAGGCCCTTTCGAGCTTGTTGGGTTTCCTTCGTCAACCCAACCTTGTATATAAGCGGTACGCCCCTTGGATTTATCCTAAAGGGATATCGTTGCGGGGAGGACTCCGAACCCAACCTCAAGCCACCAAGCTTGCTTCGTAGATTCATTAGACGCCCTCCCCCCCTCAACCGTCACCTCAAGCAGCCTGGACAGTATGCTGGGCAACCCCTCAATGGACACCCCGGATTCCGCAAGGATAGTGCGCTTGTTGTGTGACTCAGATGTTACCA
>NZ_JH976537.1:3359148-3401155 GCF_000309385.1 Nodosilinea nodulosa PCC 7104 | reverse complement strand
CCTTGATATGGTCTTCACGCTGTAAGTACAGTCGGGGAGAGGGAGAGGGAGAGGGGGATGCCCTTTGAGTCGGCTAAAGCTGTGCTCCACCAGATATCTTGGCGGTAGACCGTCACGGCTTGAGGCAACGATAATGCCGCTGCGGGATGATTGGTGACATAGACCCGCCAGCCCAAGGTTTGCATCTGCTGGTTGATGGCCTCAGTTTCTAGGGTGCCATTCACCTGGAATCGACGGTGCTCCACCATCCGAGCCGGGCGGTCCCGGTAGCGACGCACAGCGTGTTGCTCCACCTGTTGTGAGTAGGTGAGTTGAACGTAGGCCTTGACCCGGTAGCGGGTGAGAATCGTCTCAGCGGCTTGCGCTAAGGCGACCTCATCGGGAAAGGCTTTCTGGCCGCGCCCCGATTGATTGAGCGCCGCTAGGGCCGTCTGGGCGTGCTCGAGTCGAACTTGGAAGGCCTGCTGGGCGGATTGAGCATAAGCCAAGGAGTACACGACCAATTGCCGCTCTGACCACGTCCAGGTGTGTCCGTCCCATTCTCCTGTGCGGGTCTGGGTCTGCTCATAGCCTCGGGCAATCAGCGCGGTGTGACCGTCGGCATAGTCGTAGTGAATCTCCTGCAACTCAACGGCCCCTTGCTCCACTGGGTCTAGGTAGGCCTGCATCGCCTCCGCCTTGAGTTGAGTCCCACCGAGCGGACAGAGGTAGTAATCGCCTGTGGCCTGGAGAAAGCAACGGGTCGCTAGACTGGCCATCTTGCTGTCACCCACGTAGAGCAACCCAGACTGGCTGAGGGTCTGACGCACCTGCCCAATGGCCGGAATGTAGAGCGGGTCGTCGGCGCGCTGCCCGGAGACAATCTCGGTCGCTATCGGTAGCCCCAGCGGATCTAGCGTCGCCAGCATCAGCTTCAGTTGGGGCAGGTCGGGGCGATGGTCTTTGCTATGGCCATATTGGAACAGCCCTGACTCATTGACCGTCCAATCTCCGCTGACGCTGGTACTATCCAGACGCAGCCGTTTGGGGTGCAGGTCATACACCTGAATCTGACGCTGATTCAACGCCGGTTCAAACAACGCCCATTGGGCATCATCACTGAGATATCGCAACACGCTTTCTAGGCGGTCGTCACTCAGGTCAAGGGCGCGAACCGGTTGCTGCAAGCCCTGTTGCAAGGTTTCCTGATGTCGCTCTACCCAGGCCTGCACGGGGTTTAACCGGTGATCCGCTTGGGACAAAATGTGGCTCAGCCAAACTATCACCACATGGCCTAAGCTGAGCCCCTGCCAGTTCCCATGGGTCGGAAAGTAGTCGTCGAGCAGGGGTTGCACGTCCATCCGCTGCAGTTGGGCCAGCAACAGGGGAATATCGTCAACCCGTTCGGTGATAACGGTTAGGGGGGTATCCATAGCCCTAACCTATCCCAATTGGCTGACCTCATTTAAAAATGAGCGAACCGTGAGTGTTCTGCCTGGCTTTGACGAATCTGGAGGAAACCCACCAAACTCTTCAGTCGGCGAACCCGGCCTCGGGCCGGGTAGGCTTGCTGGTTGACAAAAAAACGGCGACTCGAGGGCTGACCTCCTCCAGCATCTGCTGTCGCACGGTTTGCTCAATGCTTTCCAGACTATCGAGCCTGTCTCGGTTGCTATTGCGGTACAAAATCTCGGCAATCTCTGCTGTACAAGCTTCCAATCGCTTTTGGTCTTCGGGGGTCATGGTGAGTCGTCCCTGAGCTACCCCTCTATTCTCCCCCTGACACTGTTTTCGCGAAAGTGGGATGCTCCCCGTCAACCCAACCTTGTATATAAGCGGTACGCCCCTTGGATTTATCCTAAAGGGATATCGTTGCGGGGAGGACTCCGAACCCAACCTCAAGCCACCAAGCTTGCTTCGTAGATTCATTAGAGCCTCCCCCCCTCCAACCGTCACCTCAAGCAGCCTGGACAGTATGCTGGGCAACCCCTCAATGGACACCCCGGATTCCGCAAGGATAGTGCGCTTGTTGTGTGACTCAGATGTTACCAATTCAGGAGTTGGCCTATGAGTGCATCGGCGATCGTTGCGTTAGGTATCGATATCAGCAAAGGGAGTTTTGATGTCGCCTTGCTGAACGCGAACAACCGTGTAAAACGAGCCAAGTTCGACAATACAGCGGCTGGATTTGAGCAGCTGAGTGAGTGGTTGACTTCTCAGGATGTTGAGCAGGTCCACGCGTGCCTGGAAGCCACCAACACCTATGGTCATGCCCTAGCGCGCTACCTGCACCACCAGGGGCATCAGGTCAGTATCGTCAATCCGGCCCGCATCAAAGGCTATGGCAAAAGTCAGCTGAGTCGAACCAAGAATGATGCCGCCGATGCCGCTCTGATTGCCCGCTTTTGTCGAGACCTCAAGCCAACACTCTGGCATCCCGCCCCTGATGAGGTCGCCACACTCCAGCGGCTCACCCGGCGCTTAGAGGCGCTTGAACAGATGATGACGCAGGAGAAGAACCGCCGAGACCTCTGCGAGGATGACGAACTCAAAGCCGATATTGACGCTCATATTGAGTTCCTGGAGGCGCAGGAAACGTCGCTAAAAAAGCGCTTGCAGCAGCATATTCAAGCCCATGACCGCTTAGCGGAGCAACAGGCCCTCTTGGAGTCCATCACCGGCATTGGAACCCAGACAGCGCTCACTGTGCTCGGCGAGATTGGCTCGATTGAGGTCTTTGGCTCAGCACGCCAATTGGCGGCGTTTGCCGGGCTTACTCCCCAAGAGTTTCAGTCCGGTAGCTCCATCCACGGGAAAACGCGCTTGTGCAAGATTGGCAATGCCCGTCTGCGCAAGGCCCTCTATTTCCCAGCCCTCGTGATGATTCGCTATTGCCCTGAAATCCAAGCCTTTCGCCAACGGCTCCTCGCCGCTGGCAAGCAGAAGATGCAAGTCGTCGGTGCCGTTATGCACAAACTCATCCGCATCATCTACGGAGTGTTGTCTTCAGGGGAAAAGTTTGACGCCGCTAAATTAGTCCCACAGAACACTTGACCTACAGCGGTCTAAACAGTATCTACAGGAGATCTGCGATCGCCCTAACGTATTTTATGCGAGCGAGATCAATCTTTACCTAGATCTGATTTGCAGCCTTTGTACATTCCACGCAAATAGTAAAACCCTGTAAGCGCCTACTTCATCAATGTTTTGCAAAGATTCGTACCATGCGGGCCTTGGAATTTCTAGCGACCTAACCATAGGCAGCCAAGGCAAATAAACTACCATCACCAGTGTATTGGCAGAAAATGATGCCTTAACATTTGCCCATGAATAATCGATCTGCTCTGCATCCCATAGATCTCCACTGTGGGCGTAATTGATATGGTGAGCATTAAAAACCGGGCTCTCAAAATAGCACTCCATAACTTTCCCGCCCACAATTGTGTAGCGACACTTTCCTTGAAAAAAGAAACATTCGTCGTCGTACGGGTCAGGGATTTCAGTAGATTCTACAATCAAACCCTCGGTCTCGACACCCCAAGAGCGAAGAGATAACTGCTTAAGCTGGTGTGATAACTCGCCAAATAAAATCTCACCTATACCTAGTAGGCGCTTCATCACAAGCAACATGATAGGTAACAATATAATTAGAAACCATAGCGGATAGCCGAGTTCAGAAAAAAAGGCAACCGCTACAGTAAGAAGCACAATCCAAAAAAACGTTACGAGAATATAGGCTATCATCCGGCAACTTTCCTTTTTCAAATGAATTTGATATTGCTTGACCGCAGCTTTGCAGTTAAGTTCCGGTTTGCCTGTAGTAGCCCTAACTACCTGCGATGGGCGATCGCACCACAAAAACATCCGCTGCGCGTTAACCAATCAAAGATCGCCCTGCCTTTTTAAGTTCTGACGCTCCACATATGCGTCAATAGCCTGTCGAAAGTCGTTTATTGGTATCACAAAACGTTGGAGAGCTAGCTTATGGGGTTTAAGGCATATCTCAATCATATTTTGAGCATGCAGATTATTGGGATCGACCATGGCCACTTGAACAATTGAGGAAAGGCTATTCCTCAACCTGGCAATGGGAATGACCTGATAATCTTGACAGACTCTCAGGGGAATCAGGGTTTCAATTAAGTCAAATATTTGATCGGAGCTTTCATCTTTCCAGTCTAGATTTACACAGAGTAAGCCATAGAGAATCTTTAATTCAAAGCGCTGAAGACGCCTTAATCGATCTACTAATTCCTTCGGTTGAGAATGCACAATGCGCGTCTCAATCTCATAGGCTTTCTGCAGAGCTTTTCTTTCCTCCTTAAGCTTCAGATTGGCCTCATACGCCCGTTGAAGTGCTTGTCGGTGCTCTCGCAAAGTCTGCTCGTTTGTGCACATTCTAAACAGTCTTTCATAATCCTCTGGGAGAATTGCTAGGCGTTGAAGCTCGTATCCACGTCGCCTTAGCTGATAGCCAAGGTCGTCTTCGGCCTGTATATCATCGGGGTTCACCATGGCTACACGAACTATATAATGATAAAGTCTGCCAGGAATTGGCGAATATGTAGCCATTGAGATGGGAATTATTCGATGCAATTGACACAATCGCATCGGAACCAGATTCTCTATCAGATAAAGAATTTGATCCGCAAGATTTTCTTCTATCCCTGGCGTAAAGACATCTAGCCCATAACGAATGCCCCATTCAAAGCGCTGAAGTTCCTTCAGCCTGAAATTCAGATCCAAAGGTAGAGGATATTCGATCAGATGCTCAATTATTCCTTGCAAAGATTTACCCTTTCTAAAGGCTTGGGTAACAGACGCTATAGCCTGTTCATGACTCAAGCCTAATTCTGTAGTAAGCCAATCGACGAGTGACATCATGGATAATTAAATTGAAATCGCTTCGGGGCATTCTCGGATTGTCTCTCTTGACGCCTAATTTGGCCTTTAGCCTAACTGATCTACTCTAATTTGGTCTAACATTCCTCAGCAGGTGATAGCCAGTGCTTGAGGTTGAATTTTGCCTTCTGTAGGGGGTGAGAGGCTAAAAAATGTCAGTGTAATACCTCAAATTAGGGCGCTATTCAGACCTTAATCGGGCTATTTACCCAAAACGAAATGTTATACAAATCAAAATCTTGTGTAACTACTCCACACCGTGATGCTACACAGATCTTGATTCGCATAATAGTCCTCCTGAGAGGCGTTATGCAGATACTTTAGTCAAATCTTTACCGGCTATACCACTTCCTTTGCACGGTTGACAAGGCGCGATTGCACCAGGCTGTTAGACTACGCTGCTCGCTTCGGGTGCGGGTATGCCTAACTGTCAGTGCTGAGCCACGTTCAAAATGGTAAAGCCACCTGCTTACTAATTCAATTGATCTAGGTAAAGCGCCAGGATCAGCCCGATTGTAGTAGCAATGCCGACCAGGTACGCATCTTCTTTAAATGCTTTGGGAAACACCTCGATCGCCAGCGAGGCAATCACCGCACCGCCAGCAAAACACCTGATCAGGGCTAGAACGTCCTTCGATACGCCAGCCAGGAAGAAATTCCCAGCGAGTGCCGCAGCCGACAGGAGCACGGCGGTCATGCCCCAGAGAAAAAGCACCTTTCCTTTTGATCGATTTCCCCTGGCCATTGCTTTGGCCCCCCCTGCCGCTTCGGGCAAGTTGGACAAAAAGATAGAGCCTGAAAGGGCAGCAACTTGCAGCGGCCCAGCCCCGATGAGGGCAACGCCCAGCGCCAGATTCTCCGGAATGCCGTCTAAGGTAATGGCGGCCAACAGTCCACCACCGCTGCTGCTGCCCCACTTCTTTTTCACGAGGTAGTCTAGCCCGGTAAAGACGGTCGCCCCAACCAACACGAGCGCGAAAGCCGCCCAAATATTAGTTTCCTTTGTGGAAGGTTCTATCAGTTCCAAAACCGCCGATATGATCAGCGCGCCGCCCGCTAAGGCGACGATAAATCCCTCTACCGATTTAGACAGGCTTCCATAAATGCCCCATGCAGCCCCTAGAAGTAAAGCGCCAGAGACCACTAGCACGACAAGGACGGTCAACATAGGTGTTCTCGTATGCGCATACTTAACTCAACGCCTACAAAGCAGTTAGGTAATCGCACCTAACTGCTTCATCTCTCGGCGGCCTTACCCCGCTACCGCCGAGGCCTGCCGCCTGGGGCTGAGGGTGACCTGAATGCCGGTCTCGGGCCGCAGCGTAATCGACGGCTGGGGCACAATTTCAAAATCGGGCACCACCGCCACCTCAAATTTTTGGGCAATGGTGGCCAGCAGCAGGGTCGCCTCCATTTGGGCAAACCCCTTGCCAATGCAGATGCGCGGCCCGTCCCCAAAGGGAAAGTAAACGCCCCGAGGCAGGGATTTTTCCAGGTTATTTTCCCAGCGATCGGGCAGAAACTGATCGGCCTGCTCAAAATAGTCGGGGCTGCGGTGCATGACCCACTGGCTGAGCAGCATGACCGTGCCCTGGGGGACTTGGCAATCGCCCACGGTGGTATCTTCGGCGGCTTCGCGACCCAGCAGCGACACGGGAGGGTACAGCCGCATCGACTCTTTGATAATGGCGCTGGTGTAGGGCAGCTGGGGCAGGTCGTCAATGGTGGGCGATCGCCCCTCCAGCGCTGTATCCAGCTCATTCTGCAATCGCTCCCACACCTGAGGGTTTTGCGACAGCAGCATCCAGGTCCAGGAGAGGGCGTTGGCGGTGGTTTCGTGGCCGGCCAGCATCAGCGTGGCCACTTCGTCGCGCAGCAGCTTGTCGTCCATGCGCTCGCCAGTGGCTTCATCCTGGGCCTGCATCAGCATCGTCAGCAGGTCGCCCGACTGGTCGGGATGCTCGCGCCGCTCCCGAATCAGGGCGTAGATGGCCTCGTCCATGTCGGCGATCGCCTGGCGGTAGCGAATATTTTCGGGCCGGGGGAACCACTCCCACACCAAAAAGTTCTGCTTGCGCTTGTTCTCAAACCAGTCCATCGCCACATCCAGGGCGTGGGCAACGGTGCTGGCCTGCCCCTCATCGACATCCTTGTCAAAAATGCACTTCATCACGATGCGCAGGGTCAGCTGCATCATTTCCCGATGGATATCAAGGGTATCGCCAGCGTTCCAGCGCTCCAGCATCTGCTGGGTGTAGTCCACCATGACGGTGCCGTAGCCCTGAATGCGCTTCTGGTGAAACACGGGCTGGGCCAGCTTGCGCTGCCAAAACCAGGACTCGCCCTCGGCGGTGAGTAGCCCTTCCCCCAGCAGGGTCTTGAGTACCCGAAAACCCCGGCTTTTGATGAAGGAGTCGCGATCGCGCAGCACCGCCTCAATCAGATCGGGATGGTTGACCAGGCAGGCGGGCGTCAGCCCCAATTGTAGCGGCACCAGGTCGCCGTAGTCGCGAGAGCACTGGGTTAAAAAGCCCAGGGGGTCGGCTCCCATTTCAAGCAGGCTTCCGGCCAGAGAATTGCCCCTAGGCCCGGGCAGATCAAATAAGTCTTGTGGCATAGATAGCGTTAGCCATAGGGTGCGATCGATTCCTGGCCAAAAAGTACAAGAACTAACGCCTCTGCACCTCTATCCCAGGGCTTATTTCATCACTCAGCTCAGACCGTTCTCCCGCTCGCTGACCAACGCCCTGACAAGAGAATGTTTGAAACGTCATATTTTTTAGTAGCCAAAGTGGAGATCCCCCTTAAATCTCCCTGCCTTACAGGAAGCCACAAGCGTCCATAACAAGGAGGACTTTTAACCCCCCTTTTTAAGGGGGGCAGGGGGGATCAGCAGGTGGCTAAAGCAGATCACTTTTCAAACGCCCTCTAAAGGAAGCTCCCTCGCCAGCTTCTAGCTCCAGAGCCCGGGGAGATTGCGCTTGGCTTAACCCACCAGTCCTGACCTCGACCCAATTGCGGCCCCGCAGCCTTTCTGCCAGGAGTGCTAATTCAGGGATAGAGATTGTATATAAAAACCCCAAAAAAGCAACTATGCCAGCGGAGCCGAGGCTAGAAAATATGTTCCCCCCCCAAATCCTTAAATTGAGCATGTAGCTACCAATAGCTTCCAGATTTACCGAGAACCGATTGAAGAGGGTAAGTAGAATCCTGCCAGGAAGCCCTCCGATGGTAGTCTCTCCGCCCCCGTTCGTTTCAATTGTTGTTCCGGTTCATAACGGTGGCACAGCCTTTAAGGCCTGCCTCCATAGTCTAGAAAAGTTTTTGCCCTCCCCTGACCAGGTTACAACCGAGGTCATTGTGGTTGCCGATGGGTGCACCGACGGCTCTGATCGACTGGCCGAACAGTTTGGGGCCACGGTTCTGCGCACAGAGCATCCCGGTGGACCGGCCCAAGCCAGAAACTTGGGGGCTCGCCAAGCCCGAGGTGAGATTCTCTTCTTTATCGATGCCGATGTCACCATCCACCCAGCAACCGTTGCCCAAATGGCCCAGATGTTTATCGGCGACCAGGGGCTCGCCGCCGCCATCGGGTCCTACGACGATGCCCCAGGGGCCTCAAACTTTCTATCTCAATACAAAAATCTATTCCATCACTACACCCACCAAACCGGCCACGAAGAAGCGTCCACCTTTTGGGGCGCTTGTGGTGCCGTTCGGCGGGAGATATTTTGGGCCACTGGCGGGTTTGACGAACGCTTTCGTCAGCCGTCCATTGAAGATATCGAACTAGGCTATCGCTTAAAACAAAGCGGGCACCGCATCCAGCTGTGCAAGAACATCTTGGTCAAGCACTTAAAGCGGTGGGAACCAGTTTCACTACTAAGAGCAGAGTTCTTTTACCGGGCTCTCCCCTGGACAACCCTGCTGCTGCAACAGCGGCACATGCTGGTAAACGATCTAAATCTTAAAGTCTCCACACGGGTCAGCATTGGGCTCATATTTACCATCGCCGGGGCCATGGGGGGCAGCCTATTTTTATATCAGGCAGCTTACTTAGCTGGGGCGTTAGCGCTCATTTTGCTGCTGATAAACTGGTCAGTTTATCAGTTTTTCTATAGCAAGAGAGGTCTGGCTTTCGCCTTAAAAGCAATTCCCTGGCACTGGCTTTATTTTGGCTACTGCGGATTGGCCTACGGGCTGGGCCTCGCTCGATACTATCTCGCTCGACACTATTTGATTCCAAAACCTACGTAGGAGCAAATTAGAGGCTCAAAAAAGACGTGGTTACTGCGCAGCAGCTGCTACCAGCCCAACATCCAATTCAGAATCCTTATTTCGGTTGACTGACGCTTTAAAGTCTAATTTTCTAAAAATCAAAAATCTCCCTAGACAGGCTGTTTACTGCGAAGAAAATGCAAGGTCTTATAACTCATACAGCTGTCGTAGTAATTGGCGGTGGCCCTGCGGGCTTGACAGCAGCCTACGAACTTTCAAAACACAATACCCAGGCTATTGTCCTCGAGAAGGCAGGCAAGGTAGGCGGCATCTCGCGCACAGAGACCTACAAAAGCTACCGATTTGATATCGGTGGACATCGCTTCTTTACTAAGGTGGGCGAAGTTCAAGCCATCTGGAAGGAAATTCTAGGCGAGGACTTTATCCAAGTTCCTCGCCTCTCCAGAATTTACTATGACGGCAAATTTTATGACTACCCCCTATCGCTGTTCAAAGCATTGTTTAACCTAGGCCCCATTCGCAGCACTCTGATTCTATACAGCTATCTTAAGGCAAAGGCCAAGAAATTTTTGCACTTGCGCCCAAAACCAGAAACCTTTGAAGAATGGGTCATTGACTGCTTTGGCGAGCAGCTTTACCGCATATTCTTCAAAACCTACACTGAGAAGGTTTGGGGCATTCCCTGCACCCAGATCCAAGCCGATTGGGCCGCTCAGCGGATTCAAAATATGTCGCTCAAGCGGGCCATCATCAACGCAATATTTGGCAGTCAAAATGCCAAAAGCCTAATTAAAACCTTTGCCTACCCTCGTCTGGGGCCAGGCATGATGTGGGAGCGCTGCCAAGAACTGCTAGAGTCCAGCGGCTCTTCAGTGCACTTAAATAGCGAGGTCATACGGGTTGAACACCGCGCTGGCCATGTTACCAAAGTGATAGCTAAACAAGGAAATAACACGCTGGAACTGGTCGGCGAGCACTTTATCAATTCGATGCCGGTAGCGCAGCTAGTGCACCGCCTTGACCCCTTACCTCCCGACGAGGTATTAGCGGCAGCACGAGGGCTGAAATACCGGGATTTTTTGATTGTGTCTCTTGTGATTAACCGCGAGCACTTGTTTCCCGACAACTGGCTGTATATCCACAGCCCTGAATTTAGGGTAGGGCGCATTCAAAACTTTAAGAACTGGAGCCCGGCTATGGTGCCAAACTCCCACAAGACCTGTCTGGGCATGGAGTATTTCTGCAACAAAGGAGGCGACCTCTGGGAGATGGCCGACTCAACATTGATTGAGTTGGCTTCTAAGGAAATTGTTCGGCTCAGCTTGGGCGTTAGTGCAGGAGACATAGAAGATGGCTGCGTAATTCGTCAGCCAAAGGCCTATCCGGTCTACGACAAAGACTATCGCCAGCACCTGCAAGTACTTCAGGACTACATAACAACCTTTGAGAACTTACAGACGGTAGGGCGCAACGGCATGCATCGCTACAACAACCAAGATCACTCAATGCTGACAGCTATACTGGCGGCCAGAAATATTTTGGGCGAAAACCATGATCTATGGGATGTCAATGTCGATCGCTCTTATCAGGAAAACTTTACGGATGCTGAGTGGAATGCGCTGAAGCGACAAAAGTCTGCCAAGCCGAATCTCAGCAGCCGGCCAATACTGTCTAGCCTTTAGCCCTAGCCTGGAGAGAAGGTTATGAACAACTTAGAGGATCCTCTGGTTTCAGTCGTTATACCAGCCTACAACGCAGCCGATTTTATTGGTCAAACGCTGCGGTCGGTTGTGGCTCAAACCTATCGTCATCTAGAAATAATAGTTGTAGACGATGGCTCATGCGATCGCACCCAAGCCATTGTTCAAGGCTGGATGCAGCAAGAGCCTCACATCAAGCTATTGCACCAGGCTAACGCGGGAGTAGCCGCCGCGCGAAATTTAGGCATTGAAAATGCCAGGGGTCAATTTATTGCGCCCCTTGATGCCGATGATGTGTGGCACCCCCATGCCATAGAAAAGCTAGTTAGTAAATTCCAAGCCAGCAGTGCAACTGTAGGAGTCATCTACGCTTGGTCAGTAGATATTGATCAGAACGACCGCCCCACTGGCAGTTTTCACGCCGCCAGAATTGCGGGTGACGTTTACAAAACCCTAATTTGCCACAATTTTCTAGGCAATGCCAGCTCCACCTTGATCCGCAAAGCCTGCTTGGATCAAACGGGAGGGTATGACGTTGAGTTTATGGCCCAAAATTCTCAGGGATGTGAGGATTGGGATCTATATTTACGACTAGCCAAGAGCTATGACTTTGCTGTAGTTCCAGAGTTCTTGATCGGCTACAGAAAAATACAAAGCAGCATGTCTAGGAACCATGAGCAGATGGCGCGATCGCATCAACTCATGCTCCAAAAAAATCAGCAGAAAAGCCCCGATCTGCCCAGTTATTTCTACCGACTGTCTTGCAGCAGCTTTTACTTATATTTGGCCCAGCAATGTAGTGCTTCTGAAAATTCACGCGATACCTTGAGCTGGCTATGGCGAGCCGTCAAGATTGATCCTATCACCCCCCTGGGGAGGCTGAGCTTCTACATGTTGCTGATCAAAAGTCTCCTAAAGCTTTCTCAAAAAATGCGACCAGCTCCGCTTGCATTGACCAAGCCTCGTCACCTCGCCTCGAAAGGTCCAGGCAGATCAATGCTTGTACCTGGTACGCTGCTGCCTTTCTACCTACCCGTTCACCCGCTAAAAATTCAGCTCAAGCTATTGGCCGGGACGGTTTTGCATCAGTCATTATCCAGAATTTAGTCTCTAGGAGTTCCATATGCTTTATCCTATAAAAGTTGTTGATATCGAACTGAGCCAGCCTATTCCAACTTTCGAGGAGTTGGAAGGCTATATGGGTTTGCAAGCGCTAGTTCGCCTGCATGGTGTACCGCTTGGATATGTTAAAGCCCCCATATCCCTGGGCCGCTGCACGGCAAATACGCTCAGTAAATTAATTTTAGAGCAGCACAGCTGGGCGATTATCAGCCAATTGCTGAAGAATGGATTAGCTTCGCCTCAACGCTCCGAAGATCTGACGTTAGAAAATTTGATCAGTCTGCCGCCTGTGGAGTACACGGGAGAATGGCCGCTGGTGACGGTGGCGGTGTGTACGCGCGATCGCCCCGATGACATGAAGCTCTGCCTCGAAGCTATCAGCCAGCTAGACTATCCTCACCTCGACATCCTAGTAGTAGACAACGCCCCCCAAACGGAAGGCACCAAAGAACTCGTTGAAACCCACTATCCCCAAGTGCGCTATGTGCGCGAACCTCGTCCCGGTCTAGACTGGGCCCGCAACCGCGCTATTTTAGAGGCCAAAGGCGAGATTATTGCCTACACCGACGATGATGTAGTGGTAGATACTGGGTGGATAAAAGGACTGGTTCAAGCATTTCTAGAAAGCCCGGGCATAATGGCTGTTACTGGGCTTGTAGTCCCCTATGAGCTGGAAACTGAAGCGCAGGTATTATTTGAGGAATACGGTGGTTTTGGGCGAGGGTTCAAAACCCTGCGATACCAAACAATATCAAATCAGTCTATGCCCTGGCAATGGTTAGGAGCTGGGCAGTTTGGTACCGGGGCAAACATGGCTTATCGGAAGTCGGTTTTTGAGACAATTGGTTACTTTGACCCTGCGTTGGATGTTGGTACTCCAACAAACGGTGGGGGTGATTTAGAAATGTTCATCCGAGTACTAAAGGCTGGCTATAGTTTAGTTTATGAACCGGCTGCAATGATTCGCCATCGTCATCGCCGTGAATATGCCCAATTGAAACGGCAAATTTCTTTCAATGGCAGTCTCTATGCTCTGTGGCTAAGCCTAGCAATCGCCTATCCTGACCTAAGAGGTGCTTGTGCCAAAATTGGCATTTGGTGGATGTTTTACTGGAATATACGTCGCACCTTAATAGCATCTCTCCATCAAACCCAGTTTCCCAAAGATTTGATCTTGGCTGAATTTCAGGGCGCATTTTCAAGCTTCAAAACTTATCAAACAGCAACTAAACGTGTCGCAGACATCATTCAGGAGCATGGCTGGCAAACCGACAAACCTTTACCCATTCGCTATTTTCCTGCACTCAAGCTAAAGACAGAAACTAAACAGTCGGCAATCGCTATTCGCCAGATTGAACTGAGCCAACCAGTGTCACCTCTGATCGGTCTAGAAGAATACAGCAAAGCTCGTGTCTTTGTTAGTTGGCATCACAGCCCCATCGGCAGCTTTGACTACATAAACAATAATCAAAACATATCTCTATCTACCTTATCTAAACTGATTGTAAATCAGTTTGGCACTAAATTGCTTGCTCCTTCAGGCATTATGGCAGGCGATATCATCTGGGCACAGGCCATAAATACAATAGCATCGAGATATCGCCTATCTACCCAGCAAGTTCCCGACCCATTGCCTGGTTCAGTTATGGTTTCCATTGTGATTGCTACCTTCGATCGCCCAGGCGATCTCCGCAACTGCCTGCACCATCTTAGAGTTCAGCAAACTAGCCGCCCAGTTGAAATTATAGTTGTAGATAATCATCCTAGTTCTGGCCTAACCCCACCAGTTATCCAGGAATTTCCTGAAGTAGTCTTGGTAAACGAACCTCGCCAAGGGTTAGCATACGCAAGAAATGCAGGATTTATTGCCAGCCATGGTGACATCCTTATTGCAACAGATGATGATGTTACCGTTCCTCCAGACTGGATTGAGAAGCTAATTATGCCCTTCACCCGCCCCGACGTTATGGTTGTGAATGGCAATGTTTTACCTATTGAGCTAGAAGATGCCTCTCAACAAGCTTTTGAAAACTACGGAGGATTAGGACGAGGGTTTGAGCCCTTTGAGGTAGGAGGAGCATGGTACGACCTGTTTCCTCATAAACCCTCGCCAACATGGTCTTTGGGAGCCACAGCAAATGCTGCCTTTCGAGCTAGTATTTTTCACCATCCCAAAATTGGCCTAATGGACGAAGCTCTAGGGCCGGGAATGCCATCTGGTGTGGGCGAAGATACCTATGTGTTTTACAAAGTTTTGAAGGCCGGATATACCATCGTTTATAACCCTCAAGCCTTTGTCTGGCACAAACATCGCAAGACTCGAGAAGCTTTAGAGCGACAACTCTATGGCTACAGCAAAGGTCATGTATCGTATAACCTCGCTACATGGTTACACCATGGTGATTGGCGAGGACTGGCTCAAGTTCTCTTAGGTCTGCCCTATGCCCACTACCATCGAATCAAGGAGTATCTGCTCAAGCGAAGTGACTACCCTCTCTCTCTCATCTGGCTAGAAATTCGTGGCAATCTAGCAGGGCCATGGTCTCTCTGGCAATCCTATCGGCGAGTGAAGAAACTTGGTCGCAGTCAACCATATGTGCCAGTGAACGCTAGGAATCAAGACAAGATAGAAAAGCAACTTATCGAGTCAATTTCTTCCTCGCGGGAATCTTTCCAATCCCCAACTTCAGTTCTTTAAGCCTGTGACAGTCAATGATCTTAAAAAGAACATCTAATCTGTCTAGGCAGAAGTTCCCTACGCAGAATCTTGGCTATCTATATGATCTGCTGCGATCGCTTGTTGATCGCGACATGAAGCTAATGTATAAGCGATCGGCCCTGGGCATTGCCTGGACTCTGATTAGCCCACTGCTACAGCTGCTGGTTTTTGTCTTTGTTTTTCAGGTCGTTATCAAGATTGATATTCCCCAATATTCCTCCTATGTGTTTACAGGGTTATTGGTTTGGAACTGGTTCCAAAATTCTCTATTTCAGGCCACAGGCATTATTATAAGCAGTCGCCCGTTAATCAGGCAGCCAGGCTTTCCCACGGTTATCTTGCCAGTTGTTGTAGTTACAACAGGGTTGATTCACTTTGTTCTGGCGTTGCCAGTACTATTTGTTTTTTTACTCATTGATGGAGTCAAATTTACGCCTATTTTGCTGGCGTTGCCACTGCTACAGCTAATTCAATTTGCCGTCACCGTGACGTTTTCTTATTTCCTAGCCTCACTCAACGTCACATTCCGAGATACCCAACATACCCTGGGAGTTTTGCTTCAGTTTTTGTTCTACCTAACCCCTATCTTCTATGAGCTAGGCAACATTCCCCCTCGCTACTGGTTTATCTATGGGCTAAATCCAATGGTGCATATCGTGACCTGCTACCGACAAATTTTGATGTGGGGTACACAACCAGATTGGCTAGCTCTGCTCATTATTTCGGGAATCACGCTGTTGTTTTTGCCCATTGGCTATCGTCTCTTCAAGTACCAAAGCCTGCGGTTCGTGGAGGAGATTTAGGATGGGCACTGCCATTTTGGTCGAGAATTTAGGCAAGCGGTTTGATCGCTACCATACGGCGAAGCCCGCCACACTTATGGAAGCGGCGCTTACAGGTTTGGGACGGATCAAGCCCATCGAAGATTTTTGGGCATTGCGGGGCGTTTCCTTTGAAGTTGCAGAGGGGGAAATGCTGGGGGTGATTGGTCATAATGGGGCTGGCAAATCGACTCTGCTACAAGTACTAGGCAAAGTAGCCCATCCTAACGAGGGACGCATCAAAATGCGGGGGCGGATAGGGGCACTGCTGGATCTGGGAGCGGGGTTTCATGGCGACCTGACCGGACGAGAGAACGTCTTTGTCACAGCGATTGTGGGGGGTTTGCCTCGCCGTGAGGTAGCACGGAGATTTGATCAGATTGTTGCCTTTGCTGAGCTAGAAGCATTTATTGACAACCCGGTGCGTACCTACAGTTCTGGGATGATGATGCGGCTGGCTTTTTCGGTAGCTGTACACACAGACCCCAAGGTTTTGCTGGTAGACGAGTTTCTGTCAGTGGGGGATTTATCGTTTCAGTCTAAGTGCCTCAATCGCATTGCCGATATGAAAGAACAGGGCTGTGCCATCGTGCTGGTATCCCATGATGTGGGGCAGGTAGAGCGGTTGTGCGATCGCGCTCTCTGGCTCAAGCAGGGCACCGTTGTTGCCTACGGCGAACCAGCGGTGGTTGCCGGGCAGTACACGATGGAGATGCGATCGCAAACCCAGCAGCGCACCCCTCAGCGACCGCCCCAACTTACCCAGATGGGTATGGAACTGCGGGTGAACGAAAACCGCTTTGGTTCTCAGGATATTGAGATTACCGATGTCCGTCTAAAACCAAAATCGACCATAAAATCAGGTGATCTCCTCTGTGTTGAAGTAGATTATAAAACCCATCAACCTTTAGATAGCGCCATTTTTAGTATTACTATCAGCCAAGAAAACGGTGCCCCATGCCTAGACGTAAACACGCTAGATATGGGCATTCCCTATATCCGATTACAGGAGGAGGGCACCATTAGACTTACCCTCGATCGCCTGGATCTGGTAGGTGGTTTTTACTTTGTTAACGTGGGTATTTATCAACAAGACTGGAGCTACGCCTATGACTATCACTGGCATGTTTATCCGTTAACTATTGATGCGACGTTGTCCTCTAAAGCAGCTGGAGTTTTGTGCCCTCCTATGCGTTGGGAAGCAGCAAATTCTGAGGTAAATGCGATCGTCCAGCCCTTAAAATCATGCAGTTGGCACAGCAAATAGAATTCTTGTGTGGTCAACCTGGCACTAGCTTTGCGTGCATCATCGAAAGCCAATAGCGAAGTGCTTAGAGATATGGAATACTCATGACTAACTATACATTTTTGGATCAAAAAAGAGCTAGCAAAAAACGATTATTGTACATTGACAATCTACGGATATTCTTAACCATATTAGTCATTATTCACCATCTTATTGTGGGTTATGGCGGTGCTTCCGGGCGATGGTACTATAACGATCCAGGGCAAATAGATGGATTTTCATGGTATGTAATGACATTTTTTTGGTTACTTAACCAGTCCTTTTTTATGGGATTTCTTTTCATGTTGTCAAGTTACTTTAGTCCTGGCTCGTATAAACGAAAAGGGGCTAATGTTTACATTAAAGAACGACTAATCCGGTTAGGGATTCCTCTTTGCATTTATATTATTGTAGTTAATCCCATCCTGGCCTATGTGGCTTGGATTCAAAAGGCTGGTTTTGAAGGCAGCTTTTGGCAGTTCTTACCTCAATATATCAAGTTTTATAACGGACTAGATGTGGGCGTATTATGGTTTGTAGAAGTCCTGCTGATATTTTCTTTCGCCTATGTCCTATGGCAATGGCTGAGTAAATATAAGATCATCAAATCTTGGAAAATATGCGTTTCTACTAGAGTGATGAACAGACCTAGTAATGCGCAAATTTTCTGGGTAGCTTTGGGGTTAGGAATCTTGGTATTCGCCGATCGCATGTTGTTTGTTGAAAATAAATTCTTACAGCTATTGGGGCTTCCTAACGGACATTTTATTCAATATGTTGTATTGCTATCCATAGGCATGCTGGCGTATCAATACAATTGGTTTTCAGAACTCACTAAAATGCAAGGAAAGATATGGACGGGTGTTGCTCTTGGTCTGCTGCTAGTACTCCCTGGAATCTTAATTGCTGCTGGAATCATGGATGGTAATTTTAGTCCCTATTCGGCAGGGGGAGGGTGGGATTGGCGATCGCTGCTTGCCTTTTCTATCTGGGAACAGTTTATGTGTGTCGCAATCATAATTAGCCTATTAGTTTGGTGTCGTGAAAAACTAAATTTTCAGACTAATTTAACCAAGACGATGGCAAGCAATACCTATGCTGTTTATGTTGTTCATACTCCTGTTCTCACACTACTCATATTTGCGTTGCGTAATGTCATGCTGGAGTCTGTAATCAAATGCATCCTTGTTACACCGATAGCGATCGCATTCTGTTTTTTGGTTGGGCATATCGTTAGGCAGCTACCCTTTGCTAAACAGATTTTATAGTTGCCATCTATGAAATATTGCCAATTAACTGACTGGCTACATTATTTTTAGCTTAAAACTCCATGATCCCCTTCAGTGTTTCGATCATTATTCCAGCACACAATGCGGCGGCGACACTGGCTGAAACCACTGCCTCTCTGTTGAGTCAAACGACATCTCATTGGGAAGCAATCATTGTAGACGATGGCTCTGTAGATGAAACTGGGGCGATCGCCAACCAGTTTGCCAACCAAGACAGCAGAATCCGCGTTGTAACTCAGGCCAACCAGGGGGTCAGTGCGGCACGCAATACAGGGGTGCAGTTCGCAAGAGCAGAATGGTTGCTCTTTCTAGACGCAGACGATTGGATTGCGACGACCTATTTAAGCCAAATCGCCACCAAAATTCATGAGGACGCCTCTCTCGACGCGGTTCATTGCGGCTGGGCCAGAGTTGCCCCCGATGGCTTTTTGGTTTATGGAAAGCCAGTACCTCAATCCACCGATTTATTTAGCACTCTGGCGCATTATTGCCCTTTTGCGGTGCATGCCTGTGTCGTCAAAAAAGATGTTTTTAATCGTGTAGGAGGGTTTGATACCTCTCTAAAAACTTGCGAAGACTGGGATCTATGGCAACGCATAGCTCGCCAAGGTACTCGTTTTGGCGGCATTCCAGATACTTTAGCCTACTACCGAATGCGCGCCCAATCGCTTTCTAGCGATGGGACTCAGTTTTTTGTTGATGGACTACGGGTTTTAAAACAAGGTCATACCCCTGACCCACGAGTTTCCAACCCCCATCCAGATTACGAAGATGGTCTCCCTGGGGACACACTCAACAGTCTACAGTTCCATTGGGCCACATGGCCAGCAGGATTAGTTATTGGACTCAGTAAGAATACAAGCCCTTTACTCACATTACTCAACGGCACCGCACCGAATTTAGATCCCTATTGCATTGCAGCGAGTTTATTTGAGTCAGTTCCTCTGCCAACCTGTTGCCCGCCCACAAAGTGGTGGCAACTTTGGCAAGACATCAATTTATCGCTTCAGCACTTTTTGGTAGCTCTGGAACACGCCTCCGCAGCTCAAGGCTTAGTGAAGCGCGTCAATATCATCTTAGAACGAATGATTTTGGAACATGCCGCCGACGTACCATGGCCCCTCCAGTTAGGTCATACATACGGCACGGTGTTAGAGGCCACACAACCGATTGTCGATATAATTCCTCCTGCTGGGGTTGAGCGGCTATACGGCATCGTGACGGTTGCAGGCCTGCGCTTAGGGGTGTTAGAACTACCTGTTTGTGACGGACAGATTTCTAAAATCGTTTTAAAAGACAGCATTGTTGCCCAGTTTTACTGGCAAATTCTGGGGTGCTTTTATAAAGAAACGGTTTACCAAAAACAGGCTATTTCCAATGGTGTAGATACCGATGATTGGAATACTCAGCACAATCAAATTGGCTGGACAACTTTTTTACAAGACTTCTGGGATCGACCTGACTGGTCTGGGGAAAATTTCTATGATGCAACCCATGTAGATCCCTCGCCCCAAACGCTTCAGCCCGATTCTCATGCAATCACCGTGGAGGTCAGCTGTCCTCTATCTGATGTCATTGTGGCGAACTCTGATGTATCCGACCTCAAGGTTACCTTGACTGTTGGGGGTATCCCCTTTGGCCTATTTACGGTGCCGGTGCATAATGGCAAGGTATCGGCTCAGGCACTGCGGGTTGCCCTCACCTTAGAAGGCGGCGTTGAGTTGTGCCGCGTGTCAGTACGGGAGGCGTTTGTAGGACAGCCCATCACGCCAAACCTAACACTTCGGCAGGGTTTGGCGATCGCCGCTCAAGCGCAGCTACAACACCGACCAACGCATCCAGCATCTTGTTCTGCTAGCCTTTCCAAAGAATTTGTGGAGCTCTCTCACACGCTGCTCTTCGGGCAACGTCACCAGATGCTTGGCAGCAGCAGTTCTCGATGGGCATCGCTACCGACCCAAACTGCCGAAGCGTTGATGGATATGGCAAAGGCAACGGGAGAGGCGATCGCCCAAACCCCCGATCCGCACCAACCGATCCAGCGCGTGATGTATGCGCCCGATATCCTGCCTTTAGCTCGGTCAACGCAACCCAATCGAGCCAAAGGGGTAATTTCCTCAGAAGAGTCTGCCAACCCTGCATCCGTACAAGTCGGTTTTAATAACCGCGACTACTTTGAGACCCTTTTCGCGACTTGCCCCGATCCCTGGAAATACACCATCGGCTACGAACAAACAAAATATGAACAAACTCTTTCCTTACTCCCCACCGAAAAGATTACACGCGCCCTAGAACTAGCTTGTGCAGAGGGGCACTTTACCGCGCAACTTGCACCCCGAGTTCAGTCTTTAATCGCCACAGATATTTCTCAAATTGCCGTAGATCGAACCGCTCAGCGCTGTGCTCAGTTCTCCCATATCCAATTTAAACAGCTGGATATGGCAATCGACCCCCTGCCCGAGTCTCTCCAACTCATTGTCTGTAGCGAAGTGCTCTACTACATGGATGGGTGGGGCGCATTAGAAAATTTTGCCCAAAAGGCCGTGAACGCTCTAGAACCGGGCGGCTATTTTCTCACGGCCCATGCCCATTTAGTCGTTGATGAGCCCGATCGCACTGGCTATAACTGGGATCACCCCTTTGGCGCAAAAGGCATCAGTGACACCTTTATGAAGGTGAAGAATCTGCGCCTTGTGAAGGAAATTAGAACTCCCCTCTATCGGATTCAGCTCTACCAAAAATCAGGGCGTAACTGGATGCCTTGGAAAAAGCACTCCCCGAGCATTGTAGAAATACCTCAGCCCACTCCACCCCCTGAAGCAGTCGCTTCCATGGTTCTATGGCATGGTGGAAAGCCTTGTAAAAACAATACCCAGCCCATAACGACCAATCGCCTTCCCATTTTGATGTACCACCGCATTGCTCCCACTGGTGCGGCAGATCTCAACCAATGGCGGCTTTCCCCAGAGATGTTTGCTGAGCAGTTATGCTATCTCCGCGATGCCGGTTATTACAGCGTTAGCTTAGCGGCTTGGCAGAAGGCGATCGCGACCAAACAGCCTCTCCCTGGACGTGCCATCGTCCTCACATTTGATGATGGCTATCTGGACTTCTTTGAGCATGCCTATCCTGCCCTGAAAAAATATGGGTTCTCCGCCACGGTTTTCTTGGTCGCCGATCGAGTGGGGCAATCGAACCAATGGGACGCTGTCTATGGCGAAGACGTTCAGTTAATGGATTGGCCGCAAATTCGCCAGTTGCAGGCGCAAGGCATTGAATTTGGCTCTCATACCGCGACCCACCGCCATCTGACTGCACTTTCTATAGAGGATATTGTTCAAGAAAGCGGGCGATCGCGCGCCATCCTTACCGAAGAACTGGGCCACCCCATTCAAACCATTGCCTATCCCTATGGAGAAGTGGACCCAGTCGTACAACACCTAGTCGGAGCCTGCGGCTACACCATGGGTCTATCGTGCCGCCCGGGACATAGCTCGTTTCAAGATACACTACTTTTACTGCCTCGGATTGAAGTTAAAGGCTCCACCAGCCTTCAAGAATTTGTTAGGGCATTAAACCCAAATCAAGCCGAACATCGTCCGCGTAGTCATCCTACCCACCAATTGACTTAAAAAAACCTAGTTGAGCAGCTAGAAACCACGCCTATAGCAGCAAAATTCGACGGGATGCACATTTCAACTTCGTTCAATGTTCGATCTTTTGCTAGGCAGAGGGTTGAGCGGAGTCATTCACGAAGTATCTCCCGAAAGGAGAAAACCCGGCAACTTAAATCGGGTTTAACTTGGTCCTTCTGTTTAGACTCCAATAACCATTGACCTAACACTGACTTTTATGATAAATCGACCCTCCCTCCTGCAACAACGCTTTATCTTTTTAGTGTGTGTTACGGCTATTTACAGCATATTAGTATTTTGGCTAGATATCTCCCAAGCGCCGCCGCTATGGGATGAGCAGCGGTTTTGGGATACTAGCCTGACGTTTAGCAAGCAAATGCCCCCCAGCCTTGAGTCTATACGAGACTATAAAGAGCTTAATACACCGCTGCCATTTATTATATTTGGTGGCTTGGAATATTTTTTCCATGGTGGAATTGCAGCGGGCCGGTTGCTCAACATAATGCTGTCTATGAGCATAGCCGTCGCTATCGGTTGGCCCAGGCGAGAGAACGGTAAAAGGTCTTTACTTTGCCTGCTGGGGCTTCTGCTATGCCCTTATTTTCTTTGGTATAGCAGACTGCTATATACCGATATTATTGCTTGCTTCTGGGTTCTGACTGGCTTTATTTTCTACGTCAAAAATCGTTATCTTTTGAGCAGTCTTAGCTTTATTCTTGCGATCGCATCTCGGCAGTACATGGTTGCTTTCCCGGCTGCGATTTTAACCTACGAATTCATAATCGCAGCCGTTGAGATTGTTCGCGATCGCCGCATCGTTCTTGTCAAGCAGTGGAAATGGCTGGCCCCTCTAATTGCGGGGCTATCTCTTTTCGGCTGGTTTTATCTATTTCAGGGCTTGGCCCCAGAGGCCGCATTGAAAGTTCGCAGTACGCCTGAGGTTCAGCAAACGAACTGGGCTTTAACGCCGGGAGGAGCGGTCAACTTCCTGTCTTTCATAGGCCTTTATGTGGCGATTTCAGAATTTCTTTTGTTTGAACCCAAGCAGCGATTCCGAAATTTCAGAGAGTTACTGAAGCAGAAAAAACTTAAAATTCTTTTAATCGCGGCAGGGCTGCTGCTGTACTGCATAATCTTTCCGCCTCTTTTGACAGGCTTAGGCACAACGTCTAAGATCGCTAACTTAATATCGTCCAGCAGCTTAAAAATTATATTTTTTTATAGTTTAGCTCTATTGGCCTGCCTTCGTTTTTCCAGGCTTAATCTAATGACTTTAGTTGTGCTATTCAATAGCTTAATTATGATGAAGGCATTCCCGTGGGATAAATATATTCTGCCCCTTGCCATTGCTTTTTGGTACTTAAAATCGGTGGGTCTAGAGGAGCAGTTTGACATATTTCACCAGAGTAATCTAAACTCGCCTCACAAACCCTAAACAGGTCTGGGGTTCGCCTGTCAAAGCGGTGCTTCGGAGGCACAACTTGACCGCTACGGTTCCGGCATTTGCCAGTGCGGATTCACCAGACTGGTCATCACGTGGTCTTGCCACTGGCCGTTGATAAATAGAAAATCTCTGGCAACGCCCTCAATTTGAAAGCCCAGGCGCTTGAGCACATTGGCGCTGCGGTAGTTGTGGAGCATGTAGTTGGCCATAATGCGGTGCAGATTCAGCTCGTCAAAGGCGTAGGTGATGAGCTGCTGGGCGGCTTCTGTCATATAGCCCTGGCCCTGGTGCTGGGCCGACAGGCCATAGCCGAGAACGGCTCCGTGCAGTGCTCCACGCACAATGGTATTGAGGTTAATGGTGCCAATTACCTGGTTGGGGTCAGCCTGCAAAAATATCAGCAGCTTAACCGCATAGCCTGTATGCAAATCGCTTTCCCTGGCAACCAGCACCGTTTTCCAGAAGTCACGGGTATAGAAATTGTCCGGGCGCTGAGGCTCAAAGGGTTCTAAATACGCTCGGTTAGCCCGGTAATACTGCAAAATCGCCGGAATATCCTCGGTCTTGCCCAGGCGCAGCACAAGCCTTTGGGTCTTTAGCACTGGTTGTTTAGTCACCATCGCTGCCCATAGTAGTGGCCCGCCGAGGTTTGAGTTGAGCATTTGAGGCCTGTGGTCGAAAATCATTCTACGGTGAGGGGGCATCGTTATGGTGTCACAGGGCAGAGGGGGATGGGGGAGGTAAGGGGGATGAGGGGGGTGAGGAGATGAGGGAGGTGAGGAGGTGAGGAGGTGAGGGGGGTGAGGAGGTGAGGAGGTGAGGAGGGTGAGGAGGTGAGGGGATGGTCGCGGGGGCGCGCAGGATGAAGCCAGATTTAGCCCATAGGCTGAGGATTGACCCACATTACAGATAAGGGGGAGATGGGCTTTTTCGGTATAGTGGGGGTCTGCAAAATCAAGGATTAGAGAGCTATGGCGCGCCTGGCACTGTTGAGCGTATCCGATAAAACCGGCCTGGAGTCGTTGGCCAAAGCCCTGGTGGAAGAGTTTGGCTTTGACCTGATTAGCAGCGGCGGTACGGCAAAGGCGATCGCGGCGGCCAATCTCCCCGTTACCAAAGTGTCAGACTACACCGGGTCGCCCGAAATTCTCGGCGGTCGGGTCAAAACGCTGCACCCCAAAATCCACGGCGGCATTTTGGCCCGGCAAGACTTGCCGGAGGACCAGCAGGATCTGGCCGCCAGCGGCATTCGTCCGCTGGATCTGGTGGTGGTCAACCTCTACCCCTTCGAGCAGACGATCGCAAAATCAGGCGTGACCCTGGCCGATGCGATCGAA
Source organism: Nodosilinea nodulosa PCC 7104 (assembly GCF_000309385.1). Classification (GTDB taxonomy): domain Bacteria; phylum Cyanobacteriota; class Cyanobacteriia; order Phormidesmidales; family Phormidesmidaceae; genus Nodosilinea; species Nodosilinea nodulosa. The sequence continues at coordinate 3,376,683 of NZ_JH976537.1, read as the reverse complement.
AATATCGACATTGGCGGACCAACGCTACTGCGGGCAGCGGCCAAGAACCACGCCTACCTGACGGTGCTGTGCAGCGCCGAGCAGTACGAGCCTTATCTGGAATCTCTCCGCGAAAATCAGGGGCAAGTACCGCTAGAATTTCGCCAGGCCTGCGCCCGCGCCGCGTTTTGGCACACGGCCAGCTACGACCAGGCGATCGCCACCTACCTGACCGAGTCCACGGGCGAGGCCGAGGCCCTGCCCCAGCAGTGGGCGCTGACGGGCCGCCAGCAGGCCACCCTGCGCTACGGCGAAAACCCCCACCAAACGGCGGCCTGGTACCGCACCGGGTCGGTGCCGACGGGCTGGGCCGGGGCCGAGCAGCTCCAGGGCAAAGAGCTGAGCTACAACAACCTGGTGGATCTGGAGGCGGCGCGGCGGATTATTGCAGAATTCCCTAGCGATCGCCCCGCCGCTGCCGTGCTCAAGCACACCAACCCCTGCGGCGTGGCCATGGGCGACACCCTGGCCACCGCCTACCGCCGCGCCTACGATGCCGACGATGTGTCAGCCTTTGGCGGCATTGTGGTGCTCAATCGGGCGATCGATGCCGATACAGCCCAGCAGCTCACGGGCACGTTTTTGGAGTGCATCGTGGCCCCAGGGTGCGACGATGCCGCTAAAGCCATTCTGGCCAGAAAGCAGAACCTGCGGGTGCTGGTGCTGGAGGATTTGCTGACGGGGCCAAAGCAGGTGGTGAATGCGATCGCAGGCGGATTCCTTCTGCAAGCCCCCGACACCCACCGCGACGACCCCACCACCTGGCAGATCGTGACTGAACTCAAACCCAGCGAAACGGAGCTGGCCGAAATGCTGTTTGCCTGGCGCGTGGTCAAGCATGTGAAATCGAACGCGATCGTGGTGACTCACCAGCAGCAAACCCTCGGCATTGGGGCCGGGCAGATGAACCGGGTCGGTTCCGTCAGCATCGCCCTCGCTCAAGCCGGTGAAAAAGCCCAGGGCGCCGTGCTCGCCAGCGACGGCTTCTTCCCCTTCGACGATTCTGTGCGCACCGCCGCCGCTGCGGGCATTCGCGCCGTGGTGCAGCCGGGGGGCAGCCGCCGCGACGACGACTCAATTAAAGCCGCCAACGAGCTGGGCCTGATCATGGCCATGACCGGGGTGCGCCACTTCTTGCATTGAGAATGCGCTCAGACCAAATCCTGATTAGCTATCCCCTATTCCCCAGCGGTGCATTGCGGCTAATCAAAGCAATCAGGGCGCTGCCAGACGGGGGTGTAGCCGCGAATGCACCCTACGGTCCTACCTTTTGGGAATCGGGATTATGGAATTCGGATTTGGTATCAGACCAGAAACCCGGTTTCTTTTGTGGTGAGGCAACTATCCTTGCTCATCCCGTAGCAGAAACCGGGTTTCTAGCAAATCTGTTTTGACTGAGTCATGATTCGACGTTAGCCGCGCTGATGATGAATGACGTTAAAGTTCTCGCTCGCTGACGGCGGCTGAAAATACTGGGTGATGGCATCAAATTCGGCATCACTTGTGAAAGCTGAGCCTTCAGCCAGCTCCCTGCTGCGTTCCCGCAGCTGACGCTTGCACAGCTCATCGGTCACATCAATGTAGTGCAGCTCGTGGTCGGCATTTGTGCAGTCAATCAGTTCTCGAAACCAGGCGCGCTGTGTCGTCGTATTGCCGGGAAAGTCGAGCACCACGACCATGCCTTTTGAGAGCAGTGAGCATAGGTGCGGTGTTAGGGCATCTTCTAACCGCGATGAATACTTGATAAAGCCAGGGATATCTACAATTTCGCCCGGAAACAATTTGAGTAAAAGATCATCCTGCTCAACCAAAATGGCATCCTCTCGCCGCGCTATTTCCCTGGCTAGGGTCGATTTTCCTGCGGCCATCTTGCCACAAAAGAAGAAGAGCTTTCCTGGCCGTCCCATGGTCTGTATGCCTCACCTTAACTATATGTCGGATGCCTCGGCATCGGCCCCTTCCGGCACCGGGTCGTAGCCGCCGGGGTGAAAGGGGTGACAGCGCGTAATTCTTCGCGCCGCCAGCCAGCTCCCCTTCACCGGGCCAAACCGCTCGATCGCCGTCAGCGCGTACTGCGAGCAGGTGGGGGTAAACCGGCAGGTAGGCGGAAAAAGGGGCGAAACTAGGCGTCGATAGCCGCGAATCAGCACCAGCAGGAGTTGCTTCATGCTCCTATTCTATCGAGTTGCTTTCCCCTCGGGAGACATCGGGCTTCGACTGCGCTCAGCCACCAGCCGCAGCCTAATAGTCCAGCATCAGCGTGTTGTAGTCGTCGGGAGCCTGGCGGCTGTTGCGCTCGGGCAGGTACACGTTGGCGCTGGGGGCAAAGTTCATGCCCTGGGGCTTCGGCGCGGCGGTGGGGTGAGATGGCGGGCGCAGATTGACGGCTTTGGCATCCAGCGCCTGGGTTTCCTGCTCGATTTCGGCCAGGCGATCGCACAGCTGCTGGCGGCGACCGTCAATGTACTCCAGCTCCTGCTGAAGGCGCGTTTTCTCGACCGTTAGCTTGTACATGTCGAGGTACTGAGCGGCCTCAGTGGCCGGACGCGGCATGGTGCTCACTTTTGGAAAAATTCTGCGGGGGGCGCGTTTGCTATTCATACAGGCTCCGGGGGCTGACCTACCTTGGTTCACGTCCCTAGCTTGCCCGCTGCCCGACAGGAATTCCCAGCACCGAACAATTTGTAGCAATCGATCATGCCCCCGCCAGCACGCGGGCCACAGCATAGGCGACATCTAACCCCACGTTGTTGCCCTCTCGGTTGGTCGCCGCCGCAATGGTGGTGGGGCGACCCGCCAGCGCGGAAAAATGAAAGGCCGCGATCGAATAGCCCGGACCGCCGCCGTTGTGCCCGGCCACCCGGCCATAGGGCGAGTTGGTGTCCATAAATAGCCCCAGCCCGCTGGCTACGCTCTGGAGGGGTGGGTGGGCTCCCAGGCTGTGAACCGGCTGAGCCATCTGCTCAACCAGCAATCTGTTCAGAATTTGCCCTGACATCAGAGCGTCCATCATCCTGACCAGTTCCGCCGCCGTAGACACCACTACCCCGTGGGATACCCAGCCCGGATGGTAGCGCTGCGACATATCCTGAAGCTCGTCGTCAAACATGGCGGTGTAGCCCGGCGTGAGGCCAACCACATCGCCTAGGGAGGCGGCCACAAAGGTGCGTTGTAGCCCCAGCGGGGTAAAAAACAGCTCGTCCAAAAAGTCCTGCATCGACTGGCCCGTGCTCTGCTCCATCAGGGTTTTGAGGGCCAGATAGCCGATGTTGGAGTACGACCAGCCCGTCCCTGGCTCAAATAGCAAGCCTCTCCTGCGGGCCACATCCAGGTAGTCCTCGCCTGACCAGGGGGAACCCGGCGTCGATTTTACCGCTGCGCCGTAGGCTGGGAGCCCGCCGTAGTCGGGCAGGCCGCTGGTGTGGCTGAGAATCTGCCGCAGGGTAAGGGGCGTTGCGACCGGAAAATTGGGCCAGTATTGCTGAATCGGTGCGTCTAGATCGAGCCACCCGGCGTTCGCCCGATTCAGCACCGCCGCCGCGATCAGGGTTTTGGTGACGCTGTAGATATAGAAGCTGGCACTGGCGGGTAATGGCGCGGATTGATGGAGGTCGCGATCGCCAAGGCCGATTTCCAAAACCAGCTGCCCATCAATAGACAGGGCGATCGCAGCCCCCGGAATCCCTCCCTGGGTCAGCAGTGGGCCAACGGCCAATTGAATCTGCTCTTGAAGCGCCATGGCCGTTTACAGGTCCAGCTCTCGACAAACGTCTCGCACAATTTGCCGCAGCCAAAGATTGGCGGCATCGCGGTCTTGCAGTTTACTCCAGGCCATCGCTACCCCCCAGGACGGCAGTTCCAGGGGAATCTCAAAACACTGTACCGGGTAATAGCTGACAAAGTGCTGCTGCAAACAGGAGGGAATGGCGGTGAGCAGATCGGAAGCGGCGATCGCCGTTGGCAGCGTAAACCAGTAGGGAATGGTGAGGGCAATCCGGCGCTGTAAGCCTAGCTTAGCCAGGGTTTGGTCAATCATGCCCACGGCATCTCGGCGCAGCGTAAACAGGGCGTGGGGAAACCCAACGAAGCGCTCCAGGCTAACGGCGCCATGTTCAATCGCAGGATGCCCCTGGCGGCAGAGGCCCACAAAATTCTCTACAACCAGAGTTTCTTGCGAAATATGCGAGGGCAAGTCTGCAAAGGTTCCCAACGCCAAATCGATAATGTTCTCCTCTAAAAGTTCCACAAAGGATTCCTTCTCAACGGTAATCAGGCGGAGATCGACTTGGGGAGCTTGGTGTTTAAATACAGCCAGCAGTTTTGGCAAGATCAGGCTGGCGAAATAGTCAGAGGTGGCCAGGGTAAATATTTTGGTTGCCGTCGCCGGGTCAAAGGTTTGTCGCTCAGCCAGGGTGGCCCGCACCGCGTTTAGCGCCGCCGCCACCTGAGGCGCGATCGCCTCGGCCCTGGCGGTGGGCTTCATCTCCCGGCCCACCCGCACAAATAGGTCGTCGGCAAAGAGCGATCGCAGTCGCCCCAGCGCCGCACTCATCGCCGGTTGCCCGATGTGGATGCGCTGGGCGGCCGCCGTCACGCTGCGCTCGGTGTACAGCGCCTCAAAGGCCACCAGCAGGTTGAGGTCAATGGCGCTGAGATCTATCACTTTGATTGATGCATTCTATGTTTATTATCAATTTGATTTATCTGAATTTTGCCACTATTGTAGATTTCAAGCAAGTTGGAGAGTATCTAGGATGAGTGAAGCAGAAAGCCAAAATTTAGCCGTTGCCCACCGCTATGTTGAGCAGTTTTTAGGCAAGGGTGACATGGGTCTGGCAGAAGAACTGCTGGACGAAAACGTTCAAATTATTACCGGCCTCAAGCCCACTGGCCCGATCAATGGTATTGAAGAATACAAGCAGGTTTTTTCTGGCTTCTATGACGCTTTTCCCGATGTGAAACCGCTGAGTATTGAGGATAGTTTTGCCGCAGGCGATCGCGTTGTGGTGCGCTTCAAGTCATTTCAGCAGCACGTAAAAGACTATTTTGGTATTCCCAAAAGCGATCGCGTGATTACTTTTCATGAAACTCACGTCATGCGATTGGCCAACGGCAAGATCGTTGAAAATATCGTCAGCGCCACCAATCTAGAGTTTGAAATGCTGATGGCTCCAGTACTCACGCCGCTAATTTTGGCCTAACGCAAGGATTAAAACTATGACTCAGCTCTGTGTAATTGTGGGCATGGGCGAAGGCAACGGCATGGCGATCGCCCGCAAATTTGCCAGTGAAGGTTTTGAAATTGTGATGATCGCCCGCAACGAGGCCAAGCTCAAAGGCTATCAGTCTACGCTGCAATCCGAAGGTGTTACCTCCCACTATTTCCTGGCCGATGCTGGCGATGAAGCAGCCCTAAAAGCGGCGTTCGCGGCCATCCAAACCCAGTTGGGTACGCCAGAGGTGCTGGTCTACAACGCCGCTGTGCCCCGCATGGAGAGCGTGCTGCAAACCGAGTTCGACACGTTAGTCAGCGACTTTCGCGCCAATGTCGCCGGGGCGATCGCCTGCGTTCAGGCCGTGCTCCCTGCCATGCAGAGCCAGCAAAAAGGCACGCTGCTGTTTACGGGCGGCGGCTTTGCGCTGTATCCTGACCCCAATTTTGTCTCGCTTTCTCTGGGCAAGGCGGGCATTCGCGTGCTGGCCAGCACCCTCCATGCGGCCCTCAAAGATTCACCGATTAAGGTGGGAACTGTGACAATCTGCGGCACCGTCAATGGCGATGACCCCAAGTACAGCAGCGATGCGATCGCCGCAGAATACTGGAAGCTCCATACTGCTGAACATGCTGACTATGAAGTGGTCTACTAGGGTTAACCCCAAACCAGACCACATCTATGAGCCAAGAGAACCCCCTGCTGGGCACCTGGAGCTTGGTTTCGGCCAGCGCCATCTACGCTGACGGCAGCGTAACGCCAGAGGTATACGGAGCTAACCCCAAGGGCTACATCACCTACACCGCCGCCGGGCGCATGATGGTGATGTTTGCCAGGGGCGATCGCCCAGCCTTGAGCAAGCCAGTAGGCTCCCCCCTGAGCAGCGAGATGGATGCTATCCCCACCGAGGAATTGGCCCGGGCCTTCACCAGCTTCAGCGCCTACGCCGGAACCTACAGCATAGAGGGCAACACCGTCACCCATCGCCTTGAGGTAGCCTCCATCCCCAACCGGGTGGGCACCGATCTGGTGCGAACCTTTACGATCAGCGGAAACCGGGTCACGCTAAGAACGGCACCCACTGATCAAAACGGGGGTTTACAGGTATTTGATCTGGTTTGGGAGCGAGTTTGAGTTGCCCGATATAAGCCGTTGGGTTTACTGTCATTAAGCCAGGACACAGGATGGTGGAAACACCACTGGCAACCTTATCTCTACTACAATGCCGAATTAGGGTGCAACAAGGACGTGACGATAGAAAGTCCCATCGACGGGTACCTCGCAACGAATTGAAAGCGGCAGAAACTCCTCGATTGCTAAGCCAAGTCTCAGAGCTAAAGATTGCCACTCGGTCTCATTGAATTCATCTCGACGCCAAAGCGGAACTTGGCTACCATTTACGATTATCACGGGCTAGACATAGTCGAGTCCAGAAGGCTCAGCAGGTGAGCAGAACCCAATCATTTTCTTCCCCCCAGCGGCACGAAAGCTGGTAAGCGCGATGTGGACGGGACCGTTTCGATACTCGCTCAGAGCTTTGAGTGAAGTAGGGCGAACCAGATCCTGGGCTTCACTGGATGCAAGCTCCCAAACCGGAGCTTGGATCAGATCTTCGATAGTCAAATCAGCAATGGCCTTCCACATGACGACTAACATCTAAATTGAGCAGCAATCAACAATCATTAGTTCTTCCTGCCCAAGAGCATTACCACTGTTTGACTTAGCTCAAACTCAGGTATCTAAAGTTGGCCAAAGCCCTTCTTTTTCTTCTGGCTCTTCTGCTTTTTGTTGCTGGGGGGGCGAAAACCTGGCTGAGGCCCACCGCCCATGCCCGGCAGCCCCGGCATGCCGCCGCCCATCCCGGGGAAGCCGCCGCCCATACCCGGCATACCGCCACCCATGCCGGGGAAACCGCCGCCGCGCCCCATTTGCTGCATCATGGTGCGCATCTTGGTGAAGTCGCTGACCAGCTTGCCCACGTCTTTTTCCTGATGGCCCGAGCCTTTGGCAATCCGGCGACGGCGGCTGGGGGAACTGGAGAGCAGGTTGGGCTGCTTGCGCTCTGCGGTGGTCATGGAGTTGATCATGGCTTCGCAGCGTTTGAGCTGCGCTTCGCCCTGCTCCAGCATGTCGCCGGTAATTTGCTTGCCCATACCGGGGATCAGCTTCATGATGCCGCCCAAAGAGCCCATGCTCTTCATAAAGCGCATCTGCTTGAGAAAGTCGTCGAAGTCAAACTCGGCTTCAAGAATTTTTTGCTGGAGCTTTTCGGCATCGCCAAGGTCCACCGCTTCCTGGGCTTTTTCTACCAGGGTGAGCACGTCGCCCATGCCCAAAATGCGCGATGCCATGCGATCGGGGTAGAAGGGCTGGAGTGCCTCCACCTTTTCACCCACGCCGATAAACTTAATCGGCTGCCCGGAAATTTGCCGCACCGACAGAGCGGCCCCACCCCGCGCATCGCCGTCCATTTTGGTCAGAATGGCCCCGGTGATGCCAATCTGGTCATGGAAGGTGCGGGTCAGGTTGGCCGCTTCCTGGCCGGTCATGGCATCGACCACCAGCAGCACCTCGTCGGGCGCGATCGCGGTCTTGATATCGGCCAGCTCGCCCATCATTTTGGGGTCAATCTGCAAACGACCTGCCGTGTCTACAATCACGGTATCAATACCGTCGGCTTTGGCCTGCTCGACCCCCCGACGGGCAATGTCCACCGGGTTGGCGTCGGTGCCCAGCTCAAACACAGGCACGTCGATCTGCTTGCCGAGGGTGACCAGCTGATCGACCGCCGCCGGGCGGTAGACGTCGGTAGCCACCAGCAGGGTGCTGCGGTTTTCTTTGCGCAGGTGCAGGGCCAGCTTGGCGGTGGCGGTGGTTTTACCCGTGCCCTGGAGGCCCGCCATCAGCACTACCGTGGGCTTGGTGGGCGCGTTGGCCAGGGGCGCGTTGGTGTCGCCCATCAGCCGCACCAGCTCATCGTTCACCACTTTGATGAACTGCTGGTCGGGGCTGACCCCCTTGACCACCTCAATGCCCAGGGCGTTTTCTTTCACCTGAGCGATAAAGTCTTTGATTACCTGGAGGTTGACATCGGCCTCCAGCAGGGCGCGGCGCACCTCCCGCAGGGCGCTATCGATGTTAGATTCGCTGATTTTGTCCTGGCCGCGCAGGCTTTTCCAGGCAGATTCAAGGCGATCGGAGAGGGCTTCAAACATAGCTCAGCGGGGAAGGTAATCCTGGGTAGGACTTCTATTCTAAAGGGTGGAGGCCCCAGCGGGAGCAGGGTGAATCTGGGCAGAGGTTAGCTGCCGCAATTGGGTACCATGGATTTCAAGGGGTAAACCTGGCCAATGGGCCATGGCGCAGAACTACATCCAAGGGTGCATCGGGGAGATGAGGGTTTACCGCATCTCCATTAAGTCCTTGGATTCCGCAAAGATTTGAGTCGAGATTCGGAATTCCATTGAGCTGCCTTGTAAGAGTTTTTGAAGGGTGGTATCAAACGCAACTATGGCTAACGAATCGTCTCGCTGCATCGACACAGACCCAATCTCCAGAGCTATTCCTGTGATCGACCTCGGTTACACTCTGGGCGATCGCGCCGATAATCGCCAGGAGGGTGAGACCCCTGATCGCATTGAAAAGGCCAATCATGACGAAGAAAAGCCCCCGCTGCCCTGGCTAGAGCTAATTCAGCACTACAGCCAGCTGGTGATGGCGGTGGTGGATGTGGCCGGTGAGGTGGGTGCTCAGCCCCAGCCGCATCCGGTGCTGTTTGCCAACCGCTATTTTTGCCGTCTGACGGGCATTCCGGCCAAAGGCGGTCACCTCGATCTCAGCTTTTTTGACCGTCTGACACCAGCTCACCAGAAGGCCCTGCGGGAGCGGTTTCGGCGGCATTTTTTGAGCGCACTGCTCTGCTACGCCTATGGGCAGGCCAACTTAGTCTCCCAGCGGCTGCTCCACGAGCCGCTGGTGGTATCGCTAGCCGACTCCGAAACGGGCCAGCAGCGGCAGATTGAACTGCGCCTGCGCACCGCTGAAGCTGGCCTGGACATTACGGCCATTAGCCCTGAGCTGGCGGCTAGCCTGGCGGATTGCTGGGCTGAACCACCCAGCCGCGAGCAGATTGCCACGCAGCTCCTGGGCAAGGAGCCAGCCTTTAAGCACCTGCTGGCAGCGCTCAAGCCGGGTAACTACACCGTTAGCGGCCAAATTCTGATTGAGGGCGTCGATGTTACCGAACGGGAGACCTCTAAAGCGTTAATTCAGCTGCTGGTGGGCCATGAGTCGGTGCTGGGCACGCGCCGCTTTGAGCAGGCCAATGAGCTAATGAAGCAGCTGTTTGGCGCCACCGACAGCTTTTTGCTGAGCGCCGAGAACTGCCAGGCGCAGCTGTTTACTCAGCTAGATCAGCCGGAATGGCAAATTGCCACCTACACCGTAGAGGACCTACAGGGCTCGGCGTTTTTGCGGGCTACCGATCGCCGCGAGGTCGTCAACGTGCCCGACCTCAGCCTCGACAGCAATACCTCCTGCGAAATGGATATGCTCAGTCAAGGGGTGCGATCGCTCCTGCTCATCCCCCTGGTCATGCGCACCGCCCGCCTGGGCGATAGCAGCGCTCAAATGGTGGGCCTGGTGGGCCTTGCCAGCCCCAAGCCCTACGCCTTTGACCAGGCCGATTGCAGCCGCGCTACCACACTCATTCCGGCCCTGACGGCGGCGATGCGCCACAGCGTGCAGGATCGCTTTACCAATATTCATCCCTCGGTGCGCTGGCGGTTTGAGCAAGAGTCGGAGCGGCTCAGCCTCGGCCTGCCCCCCACCCCCATTGTGTTTGAGAGCGTTTACCCCCTGTACGGCATCTCCGACATTCGCGGCTCGTCGGACGAGCGCAATCGAGCCATTCAGCAAGATTTGTTGGCCCAGTTTCGCCTCGCCCTGGCGGTGGTCGAAGCCGCTGGCCGGGCGGTGAGCAATGCCCTGGTGGGGCAGCTGGCCCTAGATCTGGCCGACCACATTACCACCCTGGAGGCAGGGGTCACCGTAGACTCGGAAGTGACGCTGCTGCGCTACCTCCAGGGAGAAGTCGAGGTGCACTTTGCCTACTTTGCCCAGCACAGCGCCGAGGCAGAAGCCGCGATCGCCCAGTACCAGGCCGCCATTGATACCAACCACGGCTGTGTGTACACAGCCCGCGCCATCTACGACCAGACCATCGGCCACATCAACGGTCTGCTGCGCGACACCTGGAACCATTGGCAGCAGTCGATGCAGGCCATTACCGCCCACTACTGCGACCTGGAGGCCACCGACGGCATCGACCACATGATCTATGCGGGTCAGGCCATTGATGCCAAATTCACCGATTTTCAGCTCAAGTCGCTGCGCTACGAGCAGCTGCGGGCTGTATGCGACTGCGCCCGCCAGGGCTTTGCCCTCAAGGCCAACTACGACACCGACATGACCATCACCCACCTGGTGCTGGTGCAGGGCTACACAGTGGACATTGTTCACGATGAAACCACCGAGCGCCTGTTCGACGTGCGGGGCACCCGCGACACCCGCTACGAAATTGTCAAAAAACGCATCGACAAAGCCTGCGATGCCGAAACGGGCGATCGCATCACCCAGCCCGGCATGCTCACCGTGGTCTACTCCACCAGCGAAGAGTGGCAGGAATACCAGCGCTACCTGCGCTACCTGCACCGCGAAGGCATTGTCGATAGCCATGTGGAACAGGGCACCGTTGAGCCGCTCCAGGGCGTCAACGGCCTCAAGTTTGCCCGGGTGCGGGTGCTCCCTGAGTAGAGGTCTACGCCAAAGGGACCGGGCCTCTGGGCGAACATCCAATTATGGCTGGATACCCCCCAGAAACCCGGTCCCCGGAATTGCGGGAGAATTGCGCCTGAACAGTTTTATCGGTTTTGCAAACCGGCAGGCAGGCCGCGTCCGCTCTCAACCTGGCGCTGGAGGCCGGGGGGTAAATTCTGGGGGTTTTCAGCGGATTCCTGAGCGCCAGAGCCATCGAGGGGCAGGCCTTCCTGGGCTTCTGCTTCAGAGGTTCCCCGGTGGCCTCGACAATAGATTCAGGGGGGGCAACGGTGCCCTCAGAGGTTTCTACCACGACAGCGGCAGGCTCAACCTGGGATAACCCCCTGCACCACCGCCGCGCCGGGCTGAGGGCGATGGGCCTGCCCCTGCCCAGGGCGAGCATCGGCGGCGGTAGCAGCCAGCGCAGCGGTAGTCAGAACGCTGAGAACAACCAGGGCAAAGTGCGATCGCGAAGCCATAGCAGTCATCCTTCCTGTGCTGAGTGAAGAGGGGGCGGCAAGCCATTGGTGAGGGGAATGCCGCCTGTTTCTCTAGAATCTCAGGGGTCAGCCGCCGCCGTCATCTGTGGATACACCCTATCCGGCCGCTTTCCTCCCAACGATTTCGCAGAACGGACTCCCAGGGTCTCGCACCGGAGTTAGTCCGGCGTGAGCTAGCCATTTAGCAGCACTCAAAACCTGGTTTTATTGGCGGCTAACGCGATCGCCCATGCGCCCCGGAGAGGTAGCTAGTAGACTGCGGCACAAGTGTGGCGACTATTGCCAATCGCGGGGGAGCAGGGGAGCCAGGGAGCCAAGCGATCTGGAATAGTCGGCATATTTCAGCCTTCGAGTAATAGGGCATGTCGTTACATGTCAAAAGTGTTAGCTAAGGCAGCTCCGGGGATGGGTTGGCCGGGGGCCGACACCGCCCATCGTCGCAGAGGGGATAGGCCGAGTTGTAGCGGCTGGGGCGCTGGCCAAATAGCTCGTAGCGGCGATCGCGCACAAAGGCGTAAACCTGATCGCCCACCTGCTTGGCCCCCGGCAGCGCGCGGTAGGCCTGCACGAAGGGGTTGCCCAGGGGCAGCAAACGGCCAATTTCTTCGGCGGCATCGCTGCCCTGCCAGCGGCGATCGGGCGCTTGTAAATCGATCAGGAGCATTCCGGCCTCGCAGTCGGCGGGGGTAATGCCATAGCGGTCAAGGGTTTGCCCGTCCTGCATCGGCACGTACTGAAACTGGGCACCGCGATCGAGCGACTCTAACAACCGCACCAGACTGACGCAGAGGTTACAGTTACCGTCATAAATTACACAGTACATAGTAGTATTGCTGCTGATGGGTTGTCACACTTATCTTAGCTGCCTGAGCCTTGAGTTTCAGCCGAAGGGCAATGTGACTCATGGCTCAATATCCTGAAGTCGACGCTACAACTACAGGGAGCCGCAGGGGTTATTTTAATCCCTCAAAATAGGGATTTTATTTCCTAAATCAGAGGCTCTGATTCAACAAAAAGCGGCAGCAGATTCGCGTCTTTAGCGGGCTAAGAGTTTTCTTTATTACTCTGCCCAGTGCATTTACCGCGGCAAATCTAATGGTTGTGAAAAGACTGATCGATGGACGATTTCAGTTCATTCGAGTTGTCAGTACTAAGGCTTACACCAAGACCTACCTGATGACCGATCATGGCAGTTCGGCCAAGGCGAAATGTATTGTCAAGCACTTGCAGCTGCCGGCCCACAACACCATTACCCTTAAATTTCTCAACGATTTGCTGGCCAAGCGAGTCAATTTGCTCAAGCGCATGGGCGAGTACGAAGCGATCGCCAAAAACCTGTCCACGGTTCAAGAAGGGCAGGATTTTTACTGGGTGCGCGACTATGTGCCCGGGCATTCGTTGCTGAGCGAGCTAGTCGAGCAAAAGCCCCGGTCTGAGGCCGACGTACAGAGCTTTTTGAGAGAGAGTCTAGGCATTCTAGATCTAATTCAGCGCCACGGCATTGCCCATCAAAATCTGCACCCCAACAACCTAATTCGCCATCGCGATCGCGGCGATTTAGTCCTGGTCGACTTTGGCCTAATTCAAGATACGGGCACCCCAGAACCTGGCCCAGAAACCAACGGCAGCTCCTCTAGCCTCAGCCCTGAGTCGGCCTACCTGCCCCAGGTCAAGCACCGGCAGTACACCCGCTTTGCCGCCGACCACTTTGCCCTCGGCATGATTGCCATTCAGATGGCGACTGGGCTGTCGAATGAGGCCATTCCCCGGCTGAGCCAGGACGATTTTGTGGACCAGATCAAACTTCAGCTTGACGAGTGCTCCACCCTGGGCAACCCCCTCAAAGACATCTTGCTGCGCATGGTGTCGCCCCAGGCTGAGTCGCAGTTTCACCAGGCCAAAGACATCCTGCTGGCCCTCCCCGACCTGAAGCCCACCCCACCCCCGATCGCGGCCACCGCCGCAGTTAACCCCTTACCCGAGGAAAACAGCGCGATGGACTTTGAAGAGCGATCGCCGGTAGCCGATGACCCGGTCCCCGCCAGGGCGACCCGCCCCCTGCACCGATCGACCCTTTGGCTGGGGGCCGGGGCCGCCCTGGCCCTGCTGGTGGCGGCAGCGGTTGTTTGGCTGCGCATTCCCCAAACCATGAAAGTGAACCATCTGCTTCAGCAGGCTGAAACAGCCAAGCAGATGGGCCAAAAGAACGATTCCCTCAACTATCTCAATCGGGTTCTAGAGCTGAGGCCCCACAACAGCGAGGCCCTGGCCCAGCGCTCTACCCTGCTGTGGGAAAACGGCCAGTCGGAGGCAGCTCTGCAAGACCTGACCAACGCCATTGAGGCCCACCCCGATCAGGCCGTTACCTACTACCAGCGGGGCAACCTGCGCTTTCAGCTGGGCGATTTGCAGGGGGCGATCGCCGACTATGGCGAGGCCCTCCAGCACAAAGACAGCTACACCGATGCCTACGTGAACCGGGGCAATGCCCGAGCCGAGCTGGGCGACGAAGCCGGGGCCATGCAGGACTACACCGCCGCCATCAATCTGGCCAAAGATCCCGAAAGCAAAGCCGATGCCTACCTCAATCGGTGCCTGTCGCGGTCGAATCTAAACGATCAGGCCGCCGCCCTGAGCGACTGTACCGAAGCCGTAAACCTGCGCCCGAACAACAGTTTGGCCTACGAAAATCGAGGCCTGGTCAAGCGCCGCCTGAACGACTTTCAGGGCGCGATTCAAGACTTTTCGATCGCGATTCAAATCGATGCCAGCAGCCCAGAGCCCTACTACAACCGTGGCCTGACGCGCCAGGACCTAGGCGATTTTGCCGGGGCGATGAACGACTTCAACCAGACGATCAAGCTCAATCCCAACCATCCCTTCGCCTACTACGACCGGGGCTTGCTCCATGCGGAGCTGGGGGATATCGATAGCGCGATCGCCGATTTAGAAACCGTAGCCAGCGCCTGTCTAGATGTCAGCCGCCTGGGCTGCTTTGACGATGCTCAGTACCAGCTAGAAAGGCTCCGAGCCGCTAAAGCGGGTGAACCTACACCCTAGCCGCGCATACCGCGCCGCCCGCTGCCGGGGCGCTTGTTGCGTTGCACATAGATGGTGGCAACTTTATCGGAGTGAATCCCAGGGGATTCGAGGCCGGCGGGAACCTTAGCTTTCTCACCTCCAAAGGACAGCGGAGCGGAGGCCGCCTGAGGGGATAGGGCCATATAGCCCCAGCCCCCCAGACCACCAGCGGTAAGCAGAGTCAACACTACAGGGAAACGATGCCACATGATGGACTTCCAAATCTGGACAGTTACCTTTTCTCTGTGGCCAAGAAAAATCCAGCTGTTTCTGAGATTTTGGGGTAATAAATTGGTGAACGATTGGATAGTTTTTTGAAGATTGAGTATAAATACTGCCCAGTTCTCCTTTAGGGTTGACGTTCCAAGGTCGAGCCGCTAGCCGAGGCAGCCTAAATGTGCACTGTATACAGCTTTTTCTTTATAGTGAAAAGAGTGACTCTAAAGTCCTAGGCAGCAGCGGACGGATTGGATAGTCTAGGCAGCGTGCTCCATCCATCGCAACGCTCTACCCATCGCAACAGTTAGGAGAGGCCCATGTACAACCTGAAGGTGGTGATTATTGGAGCCGGTATCGGCGGCTTGACCACGGGTATTGCCATGCGCCAGGCGGGCTACCAGGTGGAGATCTACGATCGCGCCCAGGAGTTGCGCCCTGCCGGGGCGGGCATTTCCCTCTGGTCTAACGGGGTCAAGGTGCTCAACTACCTGGGGCTGGGCGAAAAGCTGGCGGCCATCGGCGGCGAAATGAACGCGATGGAGTACCGCAGCCACACCGATGAAAGCCTCAGCTACGTCGATCTGCGGCCCCTGTTTGAGCAGGTGGGTCAGCGTCCCTATCCGGTGTCTCGCACTGATTTGCAGTCCATGCTGCTCGACACCTTCGGCCCCGAAGACGTACACCTGGGCATGAACTGCGTCGGCGTTGAGCAAGACGAGCACACCGCCACGGCAATCTTTGAGAATGGCGATCGCGCCACTGGCGATCTGGTCATTGGGGCCGATGGCATTCACTCGGCGGTGCGCGCCTACGTGGTCGGGTCCTGCGTTGATCGCCGCTATGCCCGCTACGTCAACTGGAATGGCCTGGTAAAGGCCGACCCGGAACTGTGCGAAAAAGACCTGTGGGTAATCTACGTGGGCGACAGCAAGCGCGCCTCCATGATGCCGGTTGGGGGCGATCGCTTCTATTTTTTCTTTGGCGCGCCGATGGCCGAGGGCACCGAGGTTGCTCCCACCCATCGCCAGGACGAGCTGGCCAACATTTTTCGGGGCTGGCCCGAGCGGGTGCAAAAGCTGATTCAGGCGATCGACTCTGAGCAAACCAACCGCCTGGAAATCGGCGATATTGACCCCCTTGAGAACCTGGTAAAAGGCCGCATTGCCCTGCTCGGCGACTCGGCCCACGCCACCACCCCCACCCTGGGCCAGGGCGGCTGCCAGGCGATCGAAGATGCCGAAGTCATCACCCGCTACCTGGTCACCACCAACATCGGCGTGGCCGATGCCCTCAACCGCTACGAAGCCGCCCGCAAAGATCGCACCGCCGACCTGGCGCTTAAAGCCCGCAAGCGCACCAGCACCATCTACGGCCACGTGCCCGAAGCCACCCAGCAGTGGTACAGCGACCTCAAGCAAGAACCCCCCGAAGCGGTGATCAATGCCCTGGCCAAGGTCATTCTGGGCGGACCGATGGGGTAGGCTAATTCAGGCATCGGGTGTCACAGTCACGGCCAACGAATGGCATTCTGAACAAGTCCCGACGACTAGGGCCGCGTCAAGACTAAATTTTAGGGTTGCTCTCTTTGAAAAGGCTTGCCAAACAAGTGTTTCAGAGATCCCTAAACCCAATGCTTAGTGCTGACAGAGCGCTAGCTGAGACTACAGATTCGATTAGGGTATCCAGGCATGTTTGAACGACAGCAAACCGTCTCTAACCCTGCCAATGGTCGCGCCGTCACCCCAGGGCATCGCGCTATTTTGAGCCGGGGCAGCTACTTTAGCCTGCTGAGCCTGGGCAGCGCGGGCAGCATTCTCAGCATTGGCAGCACCGGCAGCATTCTCAGCATCGGCAGCGCGGGGAGTATTCTCAGTATTGGCAGTGCGGGCAGCATTTTGAGCGTTGGCAGTGCCGGTAGCGTGCTGTCGGTGCTGAGTATGGACAGCATTCTCAGCATCTTGCGGTTTTGGGCCGTGCGTCAATTTTGAATCAGCGTTCTCATGTAGCGATAGCAGTGGTCAGAGGACGTTTTAAAAGATCTGAGGGGTCAAAAATTATGCCAACCGCCTGACCATAATACGGATCATGGCCAGGTAGATGAGGGTCTCTGAGGTTTCGGGTAGCAGTTCATAATCTCGCACCAAACGTCGGCACCCCATCAGCCAACCGAGGGTACGCTCCACCACCCAGCGTTTCTTGAGCAGCACGAACCCTTTAGTTTGTTGAGGTCGCAGCACGACTTGGAGAATCCAACGACAGGTATCCATCACCCACATCATGAAAGCAGGGCCATCAAAGCCCCCATCCGCCCAAATAATGGTCAGTCTCGAGATGGCAGGCCCCATCGCTTTGACGCGCTTGAGGAGTTGCTTACCCCCCTCACGCTCCGGCACACTGGCGGCGGTGACCAGCACCCGCAGCACCAAGCCGAAGGTATCGACGCCCAGAAACCGTTTACGTCCTTTAATCTTTTTGCCCGCATCATAGCCAACGGCCTCATGCACCATGGCCGCGCTTTTCACGCTCTGACTATCGATGACGGCTTCTGACGGTTGAGGGTGTCGGTCTTGCTCAATCCGAGTCCACTCGCGCAAGTGGTCATGAATGATGATCCAGGTGCCGTCCTTGCGCCAGTTCCGGAAGTAGGTGTACACCGTCTGCCATGG
>NZ_JH976537.1:3156539-3359048 GCF_000309385.1 Nodosilinea nodulosa PCC 7104 | reverse complement strand
CAAAGTCGATGAAGTACTGACCTTGTTTGAGCCGACTAAAAAAGAAAGCGGCCAAGAACTTCTGTCAGTATCTACGCAAGCACCAGCACCGCATCCTCAACTACGACTACTATCAGCGGGAGCAGATTTGTTCGATTGGTTCAGGAGCCGTCGAATCAGGCATCAAGCAGATTGCTCGCCGCATTAAAATCTCGGGTGCTCAGTGGAACGAAGACAACGTTCCACAGGCCTTAGCCCATCGCTGCGCTTACCTCAATGGCATGATTGGGGCGCAAAGGTGACATGCTCCCTGGCCCACCGAGATGATGATGAAGCCATTGAGGCTTTGATCCGAATGGGCAATCCTAGCGCTCCAGTCTATCCGTTCCCCCAGACTGAAGACGACTTGAAGGTGATGGAAGCGATTCTTCAAAAGAAGTTAGCTAGCAATGGTTAGTCGGTTGCCCTGCGTACATCCTTGGCTTCGCGGTTTTTAGCATTACTATTGACACCGTATTTAGGCCTTTCCTAATTGTAGGTTTCTAGTTCTTCTACATAGGGCTGCTGCTCTGCTGGGCTCAAGAATGACGCTCGGAAGGAATTTTTGGCGAGCTGCACCAGCTGCTCTGGCGATAGCTCCAGGGCAGATTCCACCGACGCAAAGTTTTCCGCCAGGTAGCCGCCGAAGTAGGCGGGGTCATCGGAGTTCACCGTGACGCACAGGCCCAGATCCATCAGGTGTTTGAGGTTGTGCTGGGCCATGGTGTCAAACACGCAGAGCTTGATGTTCGACAGGGGGCACACCGTCAGCGGTATCTGGTGCTCAACCAGGTACTCCACCAGGGCCGGGTCTTCCACACAGCGTACGCCGTGGTCAATGCGCGACACCTTGAGCAGGCGAATCGCTTCCCAAATGTAGTCGGGTGGCCCCTCTTCGCCCGCGTGGGCCACTGTGAGAAAGCCCTCGGCCCTGGCCCGGTCAAACACCGCCTGAAACTTCGAGGGCGGATGGCCCAGCTCTGAGGAATCTAGCCCCACGGCGATGATGCTGTCCCGGTAGGGCAGCGCTTGCTCCAGGGTGGCCATGGCGGCTTCGGCGCTGAGGTGGCGCAAAAAGCAGAGAATTAGCGCTGAGGAGACCCCGAGTTGGGTTTTGGCATCTTTTAGCGCCTGGGTGATACCGCTGTGGAACACCTCAAAGAGAATGCCGCGATCGCTGTGGGTCTGCGGGTCAAAGAAAATTTCGGTGTGGCGCACGTGCTGGGCCGCGCATTTTTGCAGGTAGGCCCAGGTGAGGTCGTAGAAGTCTTGCTCGGTTTGCAGCACCTGCGCCCCGGCATAGTAAAGGTCTAAAAAGGACTGGAGGTTTTCAAACTGGTAGGCCGCCCGCACCGCCTCGACCGAATCGTAGGGGAGCGCAATGCCGTTGCGCTGGGCCAGGGCAACCATCATCTCTGGCTCCAGGGAGCCTTCGATGTGGATGTGAAGTTCGGCCTTGGGGAGGGTGGAGAGGGGCGATCGCATAGTCAGGCAGCGCTTTTTTTCGGCTATTATGCCCCAGATATTTGGATGGCCGCAGTTCAATGCAGCACTCCTCGGAGGAAGGCCCCCCAATGCCTTTGGTACGACTTAGCCCACTGCAAATTAAGGGCGGTAGGCCACGCGGCGCAAGGGATTGAGCGCCTGCTGCATGAAGCTAACAATGCCGCAAAGGATAAGGGTTTCCCCCAGGAGTTCGCCAAATTCTTCGAGGGTAATTCTCAGGTGCTCGCCCAGGAAAAGACCTCTGGAGGAAGCATGGGTGGCAAGCTCCGAGTCGATCGCGCCCTTGGCGGCTTCGGCGCCAAACCCGCCCAGCAGAAACACACCCATCCCCGCCAGCACCCACAGCACCGAAGCGCGGTGGTGCCGCCAGATCCAGGCCAAATCCTGCCAGCCCAGCACTGGAATAGCCATCAGAATGCTCAGGTAAATGAGCTTCCAGTTGAACTGGTGCAGGGAGAGGTGGAGCTTGGTCAATTCATCGAGTCCACCGTAGAGGCACAGCAAGGCTACGGCGCTGGGCAGAAACCAGGAGACCGGACGGGCCATGCGGTGGCGATAGAGAAGTAGACCAACACAGAGGAGCGCGATCGCAAACAGGTGCGCCGCCTGAACCCAGGAGGGCAGCGATCGCAGGCCGTTGAAGTCCAGCAGCGGCCCCGACTCACCCCACAGATAAATGGTGGCGAAGTAGGCCAGAGCTAGCCCGATGTCGAAGCCGATCAGGGCGATCGCCGCCAGAGGCATCCATTTTTTTTGCTTAGCCATAAAAATAAGCGCGATAAATTTATTCCCCCATATTGACCTCAGGCAGAGGCTGGCCGCCGCCAAATAAAGTCGGATTTAGTCGGTCAGGCAGTTCTTGCGTTGGCCACGGGATCAGCCGCTCTGCGCCAGCCGATTCAGAGAAAAGCGATATTCTAGCCATCGAGCAAACAGGGTAAATTCTCGTCAAAATCGTACGTCAATCCCCTATCTTAGGGCAGCCCATATAGCTCCAGAGTTTCCAGCGCAAGAGAGAGGTTGAGGCCAGTTTCAATGCTCTAAGGTCTACTCAGGAATGACCTAATAACGATAGGGAGAAAACCTTATGGCTTACGAAAACACAGACGCTTTACCCCAAGAAACTCAGTCACTTCCCCAGGAGGCCAAGCAAATTTTTATGGCCGCCTTCAATAGCTCACTGCAAGATGGGTTTAGCGAAGAAGGTGCCCATGAAGTTGCCTGGAATTCAGTCAGAAACACCTTTGCCCAAAACAGCAATGGGGAATGGTACTTTAAGGCTGAAGACCTCGATTCTCGCAGCCGGACAGGCACCATGCCTGCTTCCTAGCTTTGCCAAAGTGGCTAACACTTTGCCTTAGCTAAGGCAGCCTAAATAGCGCTTTAACCGGGCTATTTTCACCTGGGCAGGCAGAGCTTTGAGGCAGGAAACTGTCAGACCTCTGCCTGCCCAGCTGCGCGAGCATGCGCTGGCTGAGTCAAATCACAAGCTGCCGACGCAGCTGTTCGGAGAGCGATCGCCCCGTCCCTCCCCGCCGCACCATAATTAGCTCAGCGCCAATGCTGACCGCAATTTCTTCGGGCGTCAATGCTCCAATATCCAAACCAATGGGGCCATAAATGGAGGCCAATTTCTCTTTTGAAATACCTCTGTGCGCGATCGCCCCATAGACCTGGCGCACTCGCTTTTCGCTGCCGATCATGCCGATGTACTGGCAGGGAATGGGGCGCTGAAGTAGTAGCTGGAGAGCGGCGAGATCGTAGGTGTAGCCGCGCGTGACCAGGGCGGCATAGAGGTTTTGGTGGGCGGCGAGGGATGCGATCGCCTGGTCAATCTCAATCGCCAGAATTTGACTGGCCTGGGGATAGTGGTGTGCGTTGGCCCAATCGGGGCGATCGTCCTGCACGGCAACCTGAAAGCCGATTTGATCGGCAACTTTGGCCAGCTGAATGCCCACGTGCCCTGCCCCCACAATCAGCAGCGTCGGCGGTGGCTGAAGGGTTTCTACGAAGGCCGCAGTGGGATCAACGCAGACAGCATTCTCGACTAAGTAGGGGGTTCTATCCTGCTCGAAGGGCGTGACGAAGGTGACAGACTGACCTGCCTGAAGCGATCGCAAAATCGAATGCACCAGGAGTTTTGCCGCATCGCCCTGCCACCGCTCTAGCCACACCCGCATGTGCCCCCCGCAAACGCCCTGGGTTTGCCGCTGCGGTGCCCCCGACAGGTCAATCTCGACAAACTGCTTTTTTCCGGTCTTAAGCACCTCCTGGGCCTGACGCAGCACCTTGGCTTCCCCTGCACCGCCGCCAATGGTGTTGAAGGCTTGGCCCCCAACATCGACCACTAGCTTGGCTCCCACTTCACGGGGCACAGAACCTTTAACGGCAGTGACAGTAGCTAAAACAGCAGAGCCATATTCAAGCACCTGAGCCAGTTGTTGAAAGCAGTTCACCATAAAATTCTTTCGGTTACGTCCAACTTCAATCACATTTCCTGGACTAATCGAAGTTAGCATCTGACGAACATCAGACATCGAGGGAAGTAAATCGGGCAGGCGATTACTGGGTGCCACCAAAACCACAACAGTCACCCCAGCTTGGCGTAAATTCTGCTGATAGCGCAGATTTTGGTCTGTGGTAAGCAGAATGGTGAAACCGGCTTGATTCATAAGTGCCAGCAGTTCGCCGTTTTTTCTGCCCGACCACCCCATTTCAACAACGGTGCTGATATCGTAATCAGCGAGTTCACGTTTTAATGGGCGAGGAGCGCATTCATTAAGCAGGATTCGCATAGGCAATTAGCATTTCTTTTGCCAATTCCAAGGCGGCAATGGCCTGTTTCCTGCTCACGCCGGGAAAATGATCCAAAAACACGTTCAAAGAATCTCCGGCCTCAAGGTAATCAAGCAGTGTCTTGATTGGCACGCGGGTACCACAAAAAACAGGAGTTCCTCCTAAAATATCAGGATCGCTTTGAACAACATGAGGAGTTAGTGCCATAGTCTTTGACTGCCTAACTTTAAGCCGTAACGCTGATCCATAGTGTGGTTTATCTATTACTGGCATTTGTTGCGGTCAAGACATCACCTCCACAGATTGCCCCTGGCTAACCGCCGCCTTCACAGCCTCGATCGCCCACAGGGTCGCCTCCGGGGTTGCGGGCAAGCCTAGCGGCACGTAGTCGGCATTGCCAAAGGCGGCGACGGCGGCGCGGATCGCCTCGCGCACCGACATGGCCAGCATAAAGGGGGGTTCGCCCACGGCTTTGCTGCCGTAGATGACGCCATCCTGGGCGGCGCGCTCTAGCAGATGGACGGTGAACTGCTCGGGCACTTCGCTGATGGTAGGGATTTTGTAGGTGCTGGGGGCAAAGGTGCGCAGGCGGCCTTCACCATCCCACACCAGTTCTTCCATGGTCAGCCAGCCCATGCCCTGCACAAAACCGCCTTCGATCTGGCCCTTATCCACCAGGGGATTCATAGACTCGCCCACATCGTGGACGATATCGACCTGGCGCAGTTTGAAGGTACCGGTAAAGCCATCGACTTCGACCTCAGAGACAGCGGCCCCGTAGGCAAAGTAGTAGAAGGGACGCCCTTTACCCAGCTTGGGGTCCCAAAAAATGTTGGGAGTGCGGTAGAAGCCGGTGGCCGACAGGCTAATGCGTTCGCTGTAGGTCTGCTGCACCACCTCGTCGAAAGCAATGCGGGCGCTGGGGTAGGTGCGGCAGTAGATCCAGTCGTCTTCAAAAACCATGTCTTCGGGGGCGTCGAGGTTGAGCATGCGCACGGCAACTCCGGCGAGGCGATCGCGCAGTATTTCGCAGGCATTCTTCACCGCCTGACCATTCAAGTCGGAGCCGCTGGAGGCCGCCGTGGCCGAGGTGTTAGGCACCTTGTCGGTGCTGGTGTGCATCATCCGAATGCGATCGAGGTTGACGCCCAGGGCTTTGGCCGCCACCTGGATCATTTTGGTGTGCAGGCCCTGGCCCATTTCGGTGCCGCCGTGGTTGAGCTGAATGCTGCCGTCGGTGTAGATCAGCACCAGCGCCCCGGCCTGGTTGTACATCACCTTGTTGAAGGAAATGCCGAACTTGACGGGGGTGATCGCCAGGCCCCGCTTCTTGTAGAGGCTGGTTTCGTTGAAGGCCGCGATCGCCGCCCGCCGGGCCATATAGTCAGCCCCTTCCTTGGCCTCCTGCCAGACCCGAGCCATGCGGTTGTCAACAATTTCCTGGTCGTAGTGGGTGGTGCAGGTGGCCCCAGTGCCGTGGTAGAAGTTGCGCTCGCGCACCACATCCGGGGGCAGGTTGAGGGTGCGGGCGATCCTGTCCACTACCTCCTCGATCACAATCATGCCCTGGGGGCCGCCAAAGCCGCGATAGGCCGTGTTCGACACCCGGTTGGTCTTGGCGATCCGCCCCTCCACCACCAGGTTGGGGATATAGTAGGCGTTGTCGATGTGCAGAATGGCCCGGGCCAGCACCGGGGGCGACAGATCCAGGCTCCAGCCGCCGTCGGCGGTCAGGATAGCGTTCATGGCGGTGATGGTGCCGTCGCCGTTAAAGCCCACCTCGTACTCGCCAAAAAAGCCGTGGCGTTTGCCGGTGATCAGCATGTCGTGGTGGCGGCGCAGGCGGCAGCGGGCTGGTCTGCCGGTTTTGTAGGTGGCCAGGGCCGCCGCTGAGGCAAAGGGGTTGGCCTGGGATTCTTTGCCGCCAAAGCCGCCGCCCATGCGCAGACAGGTGCACACCACCCGGTTCTCGGGCAGCCCTAGAATGCGGGCGACAATGTGCTGGGTTTCGGTGGGGTGCTGGGTCGATGCGAAGACCTGGAGGTTGCCCTCGCCGTCGGGCACGGCCCAGCTGGTCTGGGTTTCGAGGTAGAAGTGATCCTGTCCGCCGATTTCGACTTCGCCAGTGAAGGTGTGTTCAGACTGGGCGATCACCGCGTCGGGGTCACCGCGCCGGATGAACTGGGGCTCGCTGTGGTAGCTGTCGGCGGCGATCGCCTCTTTCACGGTCTTAATGGCGGGCAGCGGCACATACTCCACCACCACTTTGGCAGCAGCCTCGCGGGCGGCAGTCTCAGTTTCGCCTACGGCCCAGGCCACCACCTGACCGTAGTAGCTGACCTCATCGGTGGGCAGCAGCACCTCGTCGCGGACAATTACGCCGGTATTGTTTTCTCCGGGCACATCGGCGGCGGTGAGCACGGTCACACAACCGTCAATCTCCAGTGCTGGGGCGACATCTAGCTTGGTGATGGTGGCTCGGGTGTGGGGCGAGGTCACCGGAAAGAGCGACAGCATCCCCGCCGGTTCGCGCTGGTCGTCGGTGTAGACTGCCGTGCCGCTGACGTGGGCAACGGCGCTTTCGTGACTCTTGCGTTGGCCGACTGGGCTCATGGGGATACCTCTGGCGATTTTGGACTGGCGATTTTGGATTTTGGACATCCCCTCCCAGGAGGGGCAGGGGTGGGTCTGCTAAGAATTTTGATGATGTAGCGTCCTACTACTGGAGGCGCAAGGCTGGGGGACAAAAGCTATGCCTGCCGCTGGGGGAATTTCGATTTCCCCCAGACCCCCTCGACCAGGGACCGTCGTTCCGTAGGAACGCAAACATAACATTGGCCGCCCTGGACCCAACGGAAGGGTTAACTTGTAGGTAGCGCATCGCGCTTCGCATCGGTCTCAGCATGTAGGTAATCTGTGCGGTTAATCTTCAAAAACTTCTCGGGCGCTGGAGGGTGCATTGCTTCGCGAATGCACCATTTGAGGATCTGAACTTCAGGGAAACTCCACAAAAAATTTCTCGAACAAATTCACCACCAGCAGCTTGCGGTAGTCGGCGCTGCCGCGCAGGTCGGTGAGCGGCGTGAAGGCCTCTTTCAGCAGCGGCTTGGCGGCCTGAATTGTCTCTGCATTCCAGGGCTTGCCCACCAGGAACGCCTCAACCTCTGTCGCCCTGGCTGGTGTTGCCGCTACCCCGCCATAGCCCAGCCGGGCATGGAGAATCGTGTTGCTGCTATCCACGTCCACCACAAAAGCCGCCGCCACAATGCTAATGTCGTCGGTGCCGCGCTTGCCGATTTTGTAGGACTGGGTGAGGCGGCGATCGCTGGCAGCCGTCCATCCCCTAGGAATTTGCACCGAGACAATCACCTCACCGGGCTGTAGCTCGGTTTGACGGTAGCCGGTGAAGAAGTTGGCCAGGGGCAGGGTGCGATCGCCGCTGGGGCCAGCCAGCTTAAGGGTGGCATCTAACGCCAGCAGCACCGGGGGCAGATCGCCAATGGGGGAAGCGGTGCCGATGTTGCCCCCCAGGGTGGCCCGGTTGCGCACCTGGCGGGCGGCAAACCAGTGGATCATCTCGTCCATGGCGGGAAAGATGCCGTGCAGGTTGGCCTCAATGTGGCTGAGGGGCACCGCCGCACCAATTTCTACGGATGCCTCAGTGTGCTGCACCTGCTTGAGTTCTGCGATCGCCTCCAGGGAGATCAAAATGGGGTAGTGCTGCCGATGCCAGCTCATCTCCAGGCCCAGATCCGTGCCCCCGGCCACCAGGGTAGCGTCGGGGTGCTGCTGCAACAGGTCGAGCACCTCCGCCAGCTGGGTCGGTCGGTAAAACCGCTCGCTGTGGCCGTTGTTGTCGGTCATGTAGGCAAAGGGCAAAAGCGCCGTAGACGATGCCCCCAGCTGCTCCGCGAACCGATCCTGGGGGGCGGCCTCGGCCACCATCCGGGCGGCGCGGCGAATGGGCAGGTAGCCGGTGCAGCGGCAGAGGTTGCCTTCTACCGAGAGGTCGTCGGGGGTGCCGTCGTAGTAGGCGGCAAACAAACTCATAATGAAGCCGGGAGTGCAGTAGCCGCACTGGGAACCGCCCGTTTCGACCATGGCCGACTGCACCGGGTGAAGCTTGTCGATAGTGACGGGTTCCTTCACAAACGCATCTTTGGGAATGGTGCACTGGGTGATGCCGTCTGCGGTCAACACCTGCCGCCCCACCACCGCCCCTAGGGGAATCAAACAGCTGTTGACGGCCTGGTAGTGGGGCTGGCCATCGGCCCCTTCGCCAACGATCGCCACAGTGCAGGCCCCACAGTCGCCGTCGCCGCAGCCTTCCTTAGTACCCGCCCGCCCGCTCAGGCGCAGGTACTCTAGCAGGGTCATGGCCGGAGAAACATTGTCAACGGAGACGGGTTCTCCGTTGATAGCAAAGCTGAGTTGAACGTCAAGTTGTTGAGTCACGGGGCTTAATGCTTCCAAAAACACGATCCCATGGGCAATCTAGTGTTCAACTTAGCGGCATTTTAGTAAGCCAGATGACAATTTGACCAAATTTAATTTGTGCTTATCGCTGACCGAGCCACTGCCCCAAGCAGACTGGCCATCTGAGGCTGGCATCATTCGCGGGGGGAGATTAGTACTTCAAGGCAGAAGGATGATAAGGGGAGGCCAGATCGTACAGGGGGTTCCGCCTTAGCTAATAGATGGATTACGTCCGCCTCAGAGGATCAGAAACTCAGCTCCGTAGGCAATGGTGCGAAGACAGATAGCAAATGCCCGTCTCCTGACGGAACGGACACATCCCGCCCCTGATTGACTGACAAAAGTCCTGATGCAGGTTGGGTTTCGCTTCGCTCAACACCAACCTACGGTAGCACCAGGGTTTTAAGGATTTTGTCAATCAACCAGCATCCTACCCAGAGCCGCGAGATTGACCGAGTGAGGCGATCGCACTGCCCTAGCCAGAACGGTCAAACCTTTATAAAGATTATGGCAAACAATGTAGAGCTTTTATAATGCCTGCTTTTTTTGCTATGAAATCTGAGGTGCAGTGCAATAAGCTAACCCGTACACAGAGAGAGGCGCAGCCGGGCAGACATTGTTTGCTTCTAGCTCCAGCAAGCAGATAGAAAGGCCATGCCCTAGCTAACCTGCGCCGCCAGTTTTTCGCATCTAACCCTATGCCTAAATTCAACATGCTTACTCCACCATAAAAGCTAAACCTTCGCATCAGCGTCTCTTTGCTGCGAAAGGTCTGCGTGAGCGTGCGCTTCCGACGCCTTGATACTGCAGGCCATTCAGAATGGCCAAGCAAAGATTAGGGTTGAAATAGGATTTTTCGCCTTAATTCTGGTTCGCTAGCTCAGGATCTTAGCAAAATGAGCTTTGACCAGGCGCTTTAGCGTAGACCCAGAAAAAGCATGCGATATTATGCGCCTCACTTAGGCGTTTAAGCCTCTTTTTGAAGTGCTGTAGCATCTTTCAAAAACAAACTGCTTCAGTTTTTGAGCGGCTATTCACCAGCCAATCAGATGCCATGCCGTATCTGATTCAGGCTGTGCTTTAGCGTTGGCATGACCTCATCAGCCAAGCAGGCAATCTAACTATAATCAGATCGAAAAACAGGCCAGGTATGGCACAAAGCCGTACTATTGTCATGGATAAACCTATGCAGCAAGCAGACATCGGCATCCCAAAAAATTCTCTTTCCACCAGGATTCTGTGGCTAGATTTCGCGAAATCATACGGCATGATCTTAGTCTTCCTGGGGCACATACTAGAGTCTTTAAGCCAGCACGATTTCACATCCGCATTTCTGACCTATAAAGCCATATATTCTTTCCATATACCTTTATTTTTTCTTCTTTCTGGCTATATTTCAAAACCTCCCAAGGGAAGCTTCGCGAAATATATAAGCATCAGAATATCTTCTAGAATAGTTCCATTCGTATTTTTCAATATACTGGGCTTAATGGGACGCATCTTACTCGATTTAGCCAGCAAAAACTTAAACTTTACAGCATATCTTAGCGATTCTCTCTCACTTCTGAGAGGCGTTCCGGCCTTCAACATTACAACCTGGTTTTTAGCCTGCTTATTTGCGGTTGAAGTAGTACATTTTGTGGTTTGCAGAATACTCAAATCTGAGCGATCGCGCCTCTTAGCCGCCGCCTTACTGTTTGGCCTAGGCTGGTTTGTGACCCTCGAAAATCGAGAGTTGGCTATGAATCTCTGGTTTTTTCCGGAGGCAATGGTTGCCTATATTTTCTATATATCAGGGTCTGTCTTAAGGCATAGCAATTATTTTAACGACGGCGATGCCAAGCCCGAGAGCAGCATTTCCAAGGACGCCATAGGGTTTTGGGTTAGCTTCATCATTATGCTGCTGACTTTCAACCTGAATGAATCCCTGTTTTACCATGAGCTCCCTAAGGTGGTCTTCATGGGTCTTTCCAGCCATGGGCAGCCCCTGCTGTTTCTCATCACGGGCCTAGCGGGTTCTCTAGCAACAATTTATCTGGCCCGTTGGTCGGCTTCTAGCCAGTCCTTAAGTTCCCTTCAAAATCGCTTAGGCATCAAGTTCATCGGGCTCAATACCCTCGTACTGCTGGGTCTCAACGGACTGCTGATGCCCTTTAACTATAAACTGGCCGGCAAGCTGGCATCCGTTTTGCCCGATCAGCCATTTATTGTTCTCCCCTTAAGTCTCGGGTTGGCGGCAATCTCTCTAGCGATCTGCGTCCCCCTTGTTTTAGGTTTGAAGCGTTTTTTGCCTCAGTTCGTAGGCTTGTATAGACCTTCCGCAAAGTTGACCCAGTAAAGGGTCAGCACGTACGGTTATAGCGCTGCGCAGGGGGGCCAAATTAAACCCAGCTTAAGCTGCTTGACTGACCGCCTTGCTCGCAACGGGTAGATCGCTAAAACAAGGGCCCAGTACCTCGACGGAACCCAGAGGTTACGAGCAATACAGCCTGACTTTAAAAGCCTGGGACAATCGGGGGTGGTCCAGGGGCAGCAGGTACTATAGGCTACAGGAATCTTGTCATATCTACTACGTCGTATACCTGGAGGAGACTCAATGCAGTTTTTGCTGCGGGTTTCTGGTTGGATTGATCGAATTAGCGGTTGGCTGGGCTGGCTCACCATTGGTCTGACGCTGATGATGACTGCGGTGGGTGCCTACAACGCTGTTACCCGGTATCTCAGCCACTACACAGGCACCAACCTGAGCTCAAACCGCTACATCGAGGTGCAGTGGTATCTCTTTAGCCTGGTGTTTCTGCTGGCTGCGGCGTACGTGCTGCAAAAAGGCTCCCATGTGCGGGTGGATATTTTTTACAGTCGGCTGTCGGTCAAGCAAAAGGCCTGGGTCGATTTGCTGGGGACGCTGCTACTGCTGCTGCCCTTTTGTGCGATCGTGATTATCTATTCGCTGCCTGCTGTAACCAACTCTTGGAAAGTGCTGGAGCAATCCTCCGACCCGGCGGGGTTGCCCCGCTACCCCCTCAAAACCATGATTCCCGTTGCCTTTGCCTGGCTGGGCATTCAGGGAATTTCTGAAGCGATCAAGCAGATCGCTATTTTGCGCGGCATTCCCCCTTTGAATATTCACCCAGAGGAGGTTGGCCCATGAGCGATGCCCTTGGCCCGCTGATGTTTTTGGGTGCTTTAGTCATTATTTTTACGGGCTACCCCGTGGCCTTTGCCCTGGCCGGGACGGCAATTTTATTTGCCGTCATTGGCAGCCTGCTGGGCCATTTCGACTGGATTCTGTTTAGCGCCTTGCCCAACCGCATTTTTGGCATTATGGGCAATTACGTGCTGCTGGCCATTCCCTTCTTTATTTTGATGGGCACAGTCTTGCAGCGATCGGGCCTGGCCGAAGACCTGCTGGAGACCTTTGGCATTTTGTTTGGCCGTCTGCGGGGTGGGCTGGCGATCGGGGTAATTTTGGTTGGCACACTACTGGCCGCTGCCACCGGGGTGGTGGGGGCAACGGTAGTGGCCATGGGGATGATTTCGCTGCCAATTATGCTGCGCTACGGCTACAGCCCCTCGCTAGCCACCGGGGTAATTGCCGCCTCGGGCACGCTGGGGCAGGTCATTCCCCCCAGCGTGGTGCTGATTGTGCTGGGCGATCAGCTGGGGGTATCGGTGGGCGACTTATTTCTGGGGTCGCTGGTGCCGGGTCTGGCCCTAGCTGGCTTTTATCTAATTTACGTCGTGGTTGTCTCGTTCTTTAAGCCCGAGATGGCCCCGGCTCTGCCCGCCGAGATGATCGACATTTCGAAGCCAGAGTTGGTCAGGCGAATCTTTCGGGTGATGCTGCCGCCGCTGACGCTGATTTTGGTGGTGCTGGGGAGTATTTTTGCCGGGGTCGCCACCCCCACCGAAGCAGGCGCTATGGGAGTTTTGGGTGCGCTGGTGCTGGCGGCATTGAATCGCCGTCTGTCGCTCAAAATGCTGCTGGAGGCACTTGATGCCACGGTAGAGCTGACCACCATGGTGATTGTGCTGCTGTTGGGAGCCACCATCTTTAGCCTGGTGTTTCGAGGCGTTGGGGGGGCTGAGACCGTCGACCATCTGCTCACCAACCTGCCCGGGGGCAAGATCAGCTTTCTGCTGTTTGTCAACCTGCTGGTATTTTTCCTCGGTTTCTTTCTCGACTACTTCGAGATTGTGTTTATTATTGTGCCGCTGATGGCTCCGGTGGCTCTGGATTTGGGTTTTGACCTGGTCTGGTTTGGGGTCATGTTGGGGGTCAACTTGCAAACCTCGTTTTTGACGCCGCCCTTTGGCTTTTCGCTGTTTTATCTGCGCGGCATTGCCCCACCCGAAATCCAGACCACCAGTATCTACAGGGGCGTGATTCCGTTTATTGCGATTCAGGCGATGGCTCTAATATTGCTAATTTTATTTCCTAGCATTGTGACCTGGCCCCTAACCTAGCCCGGCGGGAGGGTTAGAGGCCAGCATTCTGGGCCAACCTGAGGTTACGACTTTTGGGCGAAAACAAACTCGTTGAAGCTCAGCTCTGCGGTTGAGAACCAGCGGTTTGAGCCTTCGCGGAACTTCTTCCAGGCATCGTAGACCTTGCGATAGGACTCGTCTTTGGAAGCCAGCTCTTCGTACAGATCGAAGGAAGTGGTTTGGGCAGCGGTCATAATGTCATCGGAAAAGGGCTTCAAATTGACGCCCTGGCCGAGCAAGCTGTCGAGGGCGCCGGGGTTGAGGGCATCGTAGCGGGCCATGATGTTGACATGGGCCTCGCTGGCGGCTGTCTTGAGGGCCTGCTGGTAGGCGGGAGAGAGGCTGTTCCAGGCGTCGAGGTTGAAGTAGAAGGAGTATTGCGAACCGGGTTCCCACCAGCCGGGGTAATAGTAGATTTTGGCGGCTTTTTGCAGGCCCAGTTTTTCATCGTCGTAGGGGCCGACGAACTCGGCGGCGTCGATGGTGCCCAGCTGAAGGGCCTGAAAGATTTCGCCCCCGGCCAGGTTTTGTACGTTGACGCCGAGGCGCTCCATGACCAGGCCACCGAGGCCAGGAATGCGCATGTTGATGCCCTTGAGATCGGCGGGGGTGTTGATCTCTTTGTTCCACCAGCCGCCCATCTGGGTACCCGAGTTGCCGCCGGGGAAGCTAATAATGTTGAAGTCAGCGAGCAGCTCGTGGATAAGATCTAGCCCGCCTCCCTGGTAAAGCCAGGCATTTTGCTGGCGGTAGTTAAAGCCGAAGGGCACGGCGGTGTCGAAGGCCAGGGCTTCGTTTTTGCCCCGGTAGTAGTAGGAGTTGGTGTGTCCGGCCTGAACGGTGCCCTGCTGCACCGCATCGAGGACTTCTAAGCCCGGTACTAGCTCCCCAGCTGCCGAGAGGGTGATTTGAAACTTGCCGTTGGTGAGGTCTTTGACTCGCTCAACAAAAACCTCGCTGCCGCCGTAGACGGTGTCGAGGCTGGGGGTATAGCTGGAGGCCATGCGCCATTCGATCGCTTTGGATTCGTCGGTTTGCACAGCGGGGCCGCTGCCCGTGGTCGACTGCCCGCAGGAAGCGATCGCAACGGTAGTTGCGGCCCCAGCGGTTGCACTCGACAGAAAAATTCTTCGCTTCATCGGAGCACTCCTCACTTCGTTTTTGCAAATAGTAAAATCGCACCCATGATACTAGAGCCAGGAATATCAAGTTTTGTTATGGGGAACATTTTGGCGCTCGGCTCAGGGTTAATACGTAGCAGGGCGGGCTTAATTATTGCTCTGCTGCCCCAGCAGCCCTCCGTGCCGGACAATACCACCGCCATCCGTCCCCTGGGGCCTTCGGCATAACCCCAGCGCCAGTCCCATTTAGGGCAGAGCCAATTGCGCGGCCAGATCGGTCATGCTGAACAGAGTGATTATTTTAGAACCCATGACTCAACCATCCCCAGCCGCATCCAACGCCGCCGCTGCCCTGCTGGAGGCGCTGCATTTTGCCGCCACCAAGCACAGCGACCAGCGCCGCAAAGACAGGGCGGCGTCGCCCTATATCAATCACCCCATTGCCGTGGCGCGGCTGCTGGCCAGCGAAGGCGGCGTAACCGACCTGGTAACGCTGCAGGGGGCGATTCTCCACGACACGGTAGAGGATACCGAGACCACGCCGGAGGAGTTGGAGAGCCTCTTTGGCCCCGAGGTGCGGCAGGTGGTGGACGAGGTGACCGACGACAAGAGCTTGCCCAAGGGCGATCGCAAGCGCCTGCAAATTGAGCACGCGCCCCATCTGTCGCACCGCGCCCAGCAGATCAAAATTGCCGATAAAACCGCCAACGTGCAGGATATTACCGCCTCGCCCCCCGCAGACTGGTCGACGGAACGGCGGCGCGAGTACCTCGCCTGGGCCGAGCAGGTCGTGAGCGGCTGCCGGGGCTGCAACCCAGCCCTGGAGGCGTTCTATGACCAGGTCATCGCCCGGGGGCAAGCGGCGCTGGCGGACACCGCGCAACCCCATTGAGCCCGGCCTAACGAGCGGCCCAGCGATGGGGCCAAATCCTGCGGCAGCAGAGAAAGCTGTACTGAGTTTTGGGCACTCTGTGTACTAAACGGCTCTACATACTAGATAGCTCTATGGCGACATTTTTGAGTTTCAATTAGTTTCTGACTCAAATTGTAACGTCATGTTTTGTTTGCTAAAGCTATGTATCTGATCGAGATCGGCGTAATAATTGGGTTTAAGGGTACACCTAGAATCCATTGCTGATCGGGCTGAGGAGCGAGCTGCTTCTCATTTTTTCAAGGGTTCTCGTGACTAAATTTCTACTGATTTTACTGAGCTGAGATGGCTGGCACTTCTACCCAAAAAATCTCGCGATCGCTCAACAACGCCGACCTGCTGGCCCTAGAGTCCTGCGACGTATACCCGATTCGCTTTATTGACACCATCCAGCCCCACGGTGTTTTGCTCTCCCTGGGCTACCCAGATTTAGACATTTTGCAGCTCAGCGCCAACGCCGAAGAGTTTTTGCGGCAGCCCGCGGCGGAGCTGATGGGGCAGCCCCTGACGGCTGTCTTTGCCGAACTCGACGTGAAATCGTTGAGGCACGATCTGGCCCAGAGTCAGGCCCCGACCTACCGGGTGCTGACCCACCCCACCACCGGGCAGCACTTTGCGGCTGGGGTTCATTGGCAAAAAGACGCCTTGCTTATGGAGCTGGAGCCTCAGGCGTCGGACGCCGCTGGGGTGGACGACCTTTTGGGGCAAATCCACACGGCGATCGCAGCCTTTAGCACCGCCTCGGATCTGCAATCGCTAGTGGATATCTTTGCCCGCGAAACCCAGCGGCTCACGGGGTTTGACCGGGTGATGGTCTATCGTTTTAAGCCCGACTTGAGCGGGGTTGTAGTCGCCGAGGTCAACGCCAGCGATCGCGAGAGCTACCTGGGGCTTCACTACCCGGCCACCGACATTCCCCGCGAGGCGCGGGAGCTGTTTTACAAAAATTCCCTTCGGTTTATTCCCGATCTCAGCTATGTCCCGGTTCCCCTGGTGCCAGCCACCAGCCCCCTCACCAATGCCCCCCTAGACCTGGGCAGCGCCAGTCTGCGGGGAGTCTCATCACCCCACATTGACTACCTACAGGTGATGGGGGTGGGCGGCTCGATGTCCCTTTCGCTCACCGATGAGCAGGGGCTGTGGGGGCTGATTGCCTGCCACCACTACCAGCCCAAACCACTGTCCACCATGGCTCGGCAGGCGTTTACCCTGCTGGCCAAGGTCGCCAGCCTGGAGATCACGCGCTACCAAGAGCGCGATCGCAGCTACTACCAAACCCAAAACAAAGCCCTGCTGGCCCAGCTCAGAATCGACATCAACGAAACCGAAGATGCGGTGCTCAAGACCCTCACAGCCAATGCCCAGATCCTGCTGGATATGTTTGAAGCCGAGGGAGTTGCCCTGGTGCTAGACCAGGACTATGCCCTAGTCGGGCGCACCCCTGCCAAGGCCGATATTCAAACCTTTATCGAATGGCTGTTTCACCAGGAACCGGAGCAAATTTTTGTCACCCCATGTCTGGGGAATGTCTATCCCCCCAGCCAGACCTGGGATACCCAACCGGCGGGGGTGCTGGGCATTTCCATTTTCTTGCAGCAGCCTCGGCCGGTTTCGTACCACATTTTGCTGTTTCGCTCAGAGCAGCTGCAAACCGTGAACTGGGCCGGTGAACTCAGCGCCAGCGTCACCGTCGATGAGGCCGGGCAGGCAAAGCTTTGCCCCCGCAACTCCTTTAACCTGTGGAAGGAGTTGGTCAGCGGCAAGTCGCTAGATTGGCTACCCCAGCAGATCGAAGCCGCCGCAGATTTACGCAGCACGCTGATGCTGGCGGTGCTCAACTTTTCCAATGTGGCCCTCGAAAAAGCGGCGGCCCATGCCGAGGTGGCCAACCGGGCCAAGAGCGAATTTTTAGCCAACATGAGCCATGAAATTCGCACGCCCATGAACGCCGTGCTGGGGTTTAGCGATCTGCTGCAAACCATCATCAAAAATCCGGTCGCGCTCGACTACCTCGATGCCATCTCGTCCAGCGGCAAAACCCTGATGTCGCTCATCAACGACATCCTTGACCTGTCTAAAATTGAGGCTGGTCAGATGGACATTCGGCCAGAACCGACGAACATCGCGCTGCTGGTTCAGGACATTCAGCATATTTTTCAGCAGAAAGCCGCCCAGAAAGATGTTCAGCTGCGGGTGATTTTGGCTAGCGAGCTGCCCACCGCACTCCTGTTCGACGAAGTGCGGCTGCGGCAGATTTTGTTCAATCTGGTGGGCAATGCGCTCAAGTTTACGGAACAGGGCTACGTCGATATCGAGGTTTCCTGCGCGCCTCCCCCCGATGGCCCGAACCAGCAGTCGGTCGATCTGACGATCGCCGTTTCCGACACGGGCATGGGCATTGTGACGGCCGATCAGCAGCTAATTTTTAATGCCTTTACCCAGAGCTATGGCCAGAGCGATCGCAAGTTTGGCGGCACCGGCCTGGGGTTGGCCATTACCTATCGCCTCACGCATCTCATGGGCGGCACCATTGAGGTGCAGAGCCAGCTGGGCCAGGGGAGTAAGTTTACCTGTAGGTTCCACCAGGTGGCCATTGCTGCGGAGGACAGCCCGATCGCAGCCAATGCAGAGGCGGACGCTGACGTAAACCAGTGGCCAGCGCTGACCATTTTGGTGATAGACGACGCCAAATCCAACCAGGATTTAATTGCCGGCTACTTTAGAAACACCCACCAC
Source organism: Nodosilinea nodulosa PCC 7104 (assembly GCF_000309385.1). Lineage (GTDB taxonomy): Bacteria > Cyanobacteriota > Cyanobacteriia > Phormidesmidales > Phormidesmidaceae > Nodosilinea > Nodosilinea nodulosa. Next base: position 3,340,976 of record NZ_JH976537.1, on the reverse strand, counting down.
CAGCTGTTGTTTGCCCAGGACGGGCTAGAGGGGGTGCAGCTGGCCCAGACGCACCTGCCGGACCTGATTTTGCTGGATTTGCGCATGCCCCTCATGGACGGCCAGGCCGCCGCCCACATCCTCAAGCAGCAGGACCTAACCCGCTCGATTCCCATTATTCTGATCACGGCTTCCCTGAGCCACGACGACGACGCGCTGATCGCTAGCGGCCTGTACGCCGAGCTACTGCACAAGCCCGTGAAGCGCCAGCGGCTGTTTAAGCTGATTCAGCAGATTGTCAGCCCAGGGCAGCCACCGTCAACCGCCGCCCCGGCTGACCCAGCGCCCCTGCCGCAGCAGCGGCTGGCTGAGGTGATTGCCCGGCTGGAGGCGATCGCGGTGGACCCATGGCAAACCCTGCGGCACACCCTGGACACGCGATCGCTCGAAACCTTCCTGGACCGCCTGCGAGCCGTGGTCGCTGATTACCCCGATGAGCGGCTCTCTGTCTACATCGACACCCTTTCCAGGCAGCTCAATGAATTTGACTGGGAACATTTACCCCACACCGTAAATGCGTTTGCGCCCCTGCTAGACAGCCTGACTCACCCGCTGATGGCTCGCTTAGCAACCCCTTCGGGAGACCCTACCGATGCCTGAGTCTCTGGGTTTTAAGGCCGCCAAACCCCTGATTATGGCCGTCGATGATGTCCCCGTAAATCTCAAGATTTTGCACGGGGTGCTGGCGGCGGCGGACTATCGAACGACCTTTGCAACGCGAGGCCAGCAGGTTTTAGAACGCCTGGCCGATGTCAAGCCCGATCTAATTTTGCTGGACTTAATGATGCCGGAAATGAGCGGCCTCGACGTGTGCTATCGACTGAAACAAAATCCGGAAACGGTGCACATTCCCATCATTTTTTTGACGGCCAGCCATGAGGTTGCGCATCTGGGGCAGGCCTTTGACTGTGGCGCGGTAGACTACATCACTAAACCCTTCAATACCACCGAACTGCTGGCCCGGGTTCGCACCCATTTAGACCTCAGTCAGCTGCGCAGACAGGCCCAGCGCCAGGCCCAGTGGGAAACCATTTCCCGGCAGATTGTGCAGGGCATCCATGCCTCAATCAACCTGCAAGACACCCTGAACAACACGGTTCAGGCCATTCAAGACCTGCTGCAAGCCAGTCGCGCGCTGGTGTACCGCTGGTGTGCCCCGCACCGCTACAAACTGCTGGCGATCGCAGGGCATATCCCCACCTCAGACTTCTATTCCGAGGACTTAGGCTGCCCCTATCTTCAGCACAATTCCTTGACGTTCCCAAAGGACAAAGACCAGCCGAGTTGTCTGGCCGAATCCGCGACCTGCTCCCCCCAGGGCGAAGGCCATAAGTTTTTGGTCACCGCCCCCCAAGACCTGCACCTACCGATTTATCAGCACGGTCGTCTGTGGGGCGGCCTGGTGGTGCAGAGCGCCTGCTCTAACCATATCTGGGCGCAGCAGGAGGCAGAGACGCTGAGCCTAATTGTGCAGCAGCTAGAAATTTCAATCCAGCATGCCGAGCTGCACCAGCGCTTAAGTTTGGCCAACCAGGAGCTAAAACGGATCTCCAATACCGATGGGTTGACGCAAATTTCCAACCGCCGCTGCTTTGATAACCGGCTAGAGCAGGAATGGCGACGCCTACAGCGGGAAAAACAGCCCCTAGCGCTGATCTTGTGCGATATCGACTATTTCAAACAGTTTAACGATACCTTTGGCCACCCCAGTGGCGATCGCTGCCTGGTTGCCGTGGCCCAGGCCTTGCAGGGCTGCCTCAAGCGGCCCGCCGACTGCGTGGCGCGCTACGGCGGCGAAGAGTTTGTGGTGCTCTTACCCAATACCGAGCTGGCTGGGGCGGTGGAAGTGGTCGAGCAAATTCAAAGCGCGATCGCAGCCCTTCAGATTGCCCACCCTTGCCCTACCCCGACAAGCCAGATCACCCTGAGTTTTGGCATTCACCTGGTGGTGCCCAAACCTCTGGCCGATGCCGCCGATGCTATAGACGCTATGGCCCTGGCCGATCGGGCTCTCTATGCCGCGAAGGAGGCCGGGCGCAATCGGTATAGGCTGACCTCTGAGTTGGCGTCGTAGGTTGTTGCGCGATCGACGGTAAATCTTTGTAGGTGGGGGCGTTTGAGCGTGGGGGCGTGGGGGCGTGGGGGTGTGGGGGTGTTGGAGTGTTGGAGCGTGGGGGCGTGGGGCGTGGGGGCGTTTTGAGGGGGAATGACTTAACTGGAATGGCTAGGGCGATGGCGATGAGGTGAGCCAGTTCATTCGGCTTGTCCCTCTACGGCGCCCAGGCGTTTGAGGGTGGCGATTTCTCCGGGCGAGAGGCCGGTGACGCCAGCAATGTTCATGGCTTCGTAGAGGCGATCGGGGCGCAGTACGGCGAGGCATTCCCCGGTTTCGATGCTCCACAGGCGAATGGTTTCGTCGAGGCTGCCGGTGGCGACCAGGGGATGCTGATGGCCAGGGGCCACGGCGTTGAGAAAAATGACGGAGGTGACTACGCCCGTATGGCCTTCGAGCACCCGCAGGCACTGCCAGGTGGCGACATCCCACACGCGGAGGGTGCGATCGCTGCGGCCGCTCACCATCAGCGACCCATCGGGGCTAAACGCCAGCCCGCCGTGGATGCCGGTGTGACCCATCAGCAGGCCCAGGTATTCGCCGGTATCGGCATTCCAGAGCTTGATGTCGATATTGTTGCCCACTGTCGCCATCAGGTGCCCCTGGGGATGAAAAGCCACGCCCCAGGTGTGGCCTTCCTGGCCGCCGCCGACCCGCAGACATGCGCCGGTTTCGGTATCCCACCAGCGCAGCGCACCGTCGTTGCCGGTGGTGACGAAGTAGTGCCCCTGGGGGTGAACTGCCAGCCCCAGAATGTAGGCATCGGAGTCTAGGGTGATGCTGCGCCAGCATTCGCCGCTGTCGCTATCCCAAAAGCGCAGGGTGGCATCGGAGCTGCTGGCGCTGAGCAAATAGCCCTGGGGAGTATAGCCAAACGCCTGAATCCAGGAGTTGTTGCGGCGCAGCACGTGGCGGCAGCGTCCGGTGGCCAGTTCCCAAATTCGCACTTCGCCGTTGAGGCTAGCGCTGGCCAGCAGGTCGCCCTGGGGGTGAAAGGCCACCTTCCACAGGCTGCTGCCGTAGCCCGTGAGTTCTTGCACACAGCGGCCCGCTGCATCCCAAAGCCGAATCGCGCGCCCGAGGCCGCCGCTGGCGATCAGGGGTTGGTGAGGGTGGCAGGCGATGGAGCGAAGACCGGAGTTGCCGCCGTGGATGGTTTTGAGGCAGTGGCCAGGGAGGGGAGAGGGGGAGGGGGGGAGGGGGCGGCTGAGGTCCCAGAAGCGGACGGTTTGGTCCATGCCGATGCTGACTAGGGTTTGGCCGGGTGCCCACTGGCCGTCGGGGGCGCGGCCAGCGGCAAATCTGACTCCCCAAACAGCGTCGTCGTGGCCCTGGAGCAGGTTAAGACATTGCCCCGTGGCCACATCCCACAGGCGGATGGTGCGATCGCTGCTGGCGCTGGCCAGCAGGTATCTGGTGTCGCCGGAGACCAGGTCGCTGGCGGGGCTAAAGCTGACCCCAAAGACTTCGCCCGTGTGTCCGCGCAGGGTTTGCAGGCAGGTGCCCGTGGCCAGATCCCAGAGCTTGAGGGTGTGGTCAAAGCTGCTGGTGACCACGCGATCGCCCTCGGGATGCAGCGCGATCGCCCAGCACATGCTGGTGTGCTCGGTCAGGGTGTGGAGGCACTCACCGCTCTCCACGTCCCAAATTTTGACCAGGCCGTCCTGCCCGCAGCTGGCCAGCAGCTGACGCGGCGGCGCGCCGGGGGCGAGGCTGATGGGGCGGGTGGCAAAGGCCAGCCCATTGGCCGGGCCTCTGTGGCCGACGAGGGTTTTGAGGCATTCGCCCGTGCGCCAGTTCCACAGCAAAATGGAGCGATCGCTGTCGCCCAGGCTGCCCGCCAGCACGGTGCCATCGGGGCTAAAGGCCAGCCCCCAGGGATGCTGGTAGTGCCAGGTTTGCAGGCAGTTGCCGGTGGCCACATCCCAAAAGCGAATGCCCGTATCCATGCTGCCGCTGACCAGGGTTTTGCCGTCGGGGCTAAAGGTGAGGGCAAAGACGTAGGTGGAATGGGCCTGAAGCATGAGCACTGGCTGCCCGGTAGACACCTGCCACATCTGCACGATGCCGTCTTCGCCGCCGGTAGCGACCAAATCGCCGTCGGGGCTGACCGCAATGGAGTTGGGGTGGGAAACCGGCTCCGCAAAGCGGCAAGCCATCAGGTGAGCCTGGGCCAGGTTGACCCGGTGCATGGGTGTCTTTTGCAGACAGGCCTGCCGGATGGTCAAACTCGACAGGTCGTAGCCGGTGAGATCGAGCTTGAGGGCCTGCATCAGGTTGATCAGGTTGCCGACGCCGTAGCTATAGCTCTGGGTAAAGGTCTGGCGGAGCAGCCTCAGCAGGCGCTGCATCTGCTGGTCGAGGGCAGCGGTGGAGTTGAACCGGGCGCACAGGTTGTGAACAATGGGCTGCAAAATCAGGCGGGTTTGACTGTCGCGGATGTATTCCTTGGCGGTGGCCTTGATCAGGGCGTAGTGGTCAATCAGGAGCCCTTCGGTTGGGGCCACCTGGGGCAGGTTGATGATTTCGTCGCTGATCTGCTCAATCAGGCGTTCGGTCACGTACTCCATGACCACCGGCTGCTGGGTAAAGCGGGCCTGTTTTTGCTCAATCAGGCTGCGCCGGGCCAGCGACTCCAGGGTTTCGAGCAGCCGCTGCTTGGGGATGGCGGGCACAATGTCGTCTTGCAAATCGGCGATCGCTACCCAGTCGCGGTCAATGGCCAGCCACACCATCACCTGCTGCTCCAGGGGGCTGAGGCGCTGATACTGCTGGTCGAGCAGGCGCCGAATACCGTTGAAAACGGTGGTTTCTTCCTGCACAAAGGCTTCGACATCGCCGCCAAACAGCTCGCGAATGGAGGTGGCCACGATCTTAAGTGCCAGGGGGTTGCCGCCGTAGCTGTCGAGCAGTCGGTGGCGACCCTGGGGCGATCGCGATAGGCCAATGGTGTCAAACAGCAGATCGGTTTCGGTGGCGTGCAGGCCGGGCAGGGTGAGCGATCGCACCGGCAGCATCTCCCCCTCCAGCGCCGCCAGGGTCGAAGGCTTTTCGCGGCTGGTCAGCACCACACAGCTCTGGTGGGGCAGCTCCCCCACCTGGCGCAGCAGTTCGCCATAGGCCTCGTAGCCCTCCCGGTAGGCGCCAGTGAGCTTCCCCTCTTGCAGCAGGGTTTCGCCATTGTCGAGCACCAGCAAACAGCGCTGCTGCCGCAGGTAGTGCATCACCCGCGCGAGCAGCGGCCCCACCGCCAGCGATGACGGACTTTCCTGCTGCCCCGAGAGCACCTGAATGAGATCGCTCAGCAGGAGTTCCAGGGGCGGGGCGTTGCGGAGGGTGCGCCAGATGATGGCGGAGAAGGGGGATGGGGGGATGGGGGGATGAGGAGATGGGGGGATGAGGGGATAAGGGGATGGGGGAGATGGGGAAGAAATAACTCCCCTACCTTCCCTATCTCCCTCACCTTCCCTATCTCCCTCACCTTCCTTACCTTCCCACGCTCCCACGCTCCCACGCTCCCACGCCCCCACCCGCTGGGCCAGCTTCACCGACAGGGCTGTCTTGCCAATCCCACCCATGCCGAGGATGGCGATCAGGCGGCAGCGATCGCGCTGAATCCACTGCGCCAGGGTGTCGAGTTCGGTGGCGCGTCCGTAGAAGAGGGAGGCGTCGATGGCTTCGCCCCAGTCGATGGTGGGAGTGGAGGGGAAGCAGGGGAGAGGGGGGGATGGGGGAGTGAGAGGTCGGTGGGTCGGTGGGTCGATAGGGGTTGGGTCAATAGGGTTGGGGTGTTGGTAGTCGGTGCGCTCGAGCAGCAGGCCAAAGGCGGCGAAGAACTGGTCGAGGGTTTGCTTGTCGACGCCGTGGTGGCTGTCGAGGACGCGGGTGACGGTGCTGAGGGCGAGGCGGGTGCGATCGCTGAGTTCTTCGAGGGTGAAGCGATCGCCGTTGTTGAGGGTTTGCTCAAGCTGCCGCCGGGCCGCGTCAAGTTTACGCTGGCCCGTGAGGGATAGCACGACTCCCCGTCTGCGACTCTTTTTGGCGGTCATATAAGGTCACGGTTTGGCGAAGGACGCCGTGAAGGAGTGGGCGTAGCGATGGCACCTAAATTGTTCATCTATTTTACGCCAGTTAACCGAGATAAGTTCGAGTTAAGGACGGCTTGGGGCGATCGCGCAACCCTTTAACCTGCCGTCGATCCAGGGCGATCGCCTAACGCTTAAGTGAGGGTGTTAAGTCACCGCTTATCTGTCGGTATCTTCTCTGGTAGCCCAGGGGCTTTCTGACGATATTGAGGACATGGTTAACACCGACCATTGAGCAGGGCCGAAGGGGCAACCAGGCCGTGATATAGGTTGCCCCGGCCTGGCTCCATGGCTTTGGCTCTCATTTCCCCAGGGGAAATGCCCCCGGCGGTTCTGCGGCGCCAACCCGGCGCAGAATTGCCTTCACTCAGCTGTAAGGAGAACCCCATGCTTCACCACATTTCTGTCAGCGTCAACGACCCTCTGCACGTGGCCACCGTCATGGCCGAGATTTTTCAGGGCCGGGTAGCGCCCTTTCCCCCCAACCCCGGCAGCTACGTGGCCCTGGCGGGGGATGATTTTGGCACCCTGATCGAGTTTTACCCGGCTGGCTCAGAGCTAATTCCCGGCGCCCACCAGGGGCAGTCTGGGTTCCGCGTCACCCCTCAACAATCCCAGTACATCTCTTTCCATGCGGCGATTTCGGTGCCCGTTAGCTTAGAAGAAATCGAGCGCATCGGCGATCGCGAAGGCTGGCGAGTGCTGGCCGCCAACCGCGATGGACTGTTTGACGTAGTGGAATTTTGGGTTGAAAACCGGCTCATGCTGGAGCTGCTGACTCCGGCCATGGCCGCCAAGTACCAGGCCGCCCTCAGCCCCGAGCACCTGCCCGCCCTGATCGACCAGATGACCCTAGTGGAGGCCCGGAGCTAGCGCCATGGTCTACACCACCACCCCACCCGCCGCCCTCACGCTGCGGCGGGGCACCCCGGCTGATGCCGCGATCTGCGGCCAGATTTGCTACGACGCCTTCAGGCAAATTTCCGCACAGCACAACTTCCCGCCCGACTTTTCCAACCAGGAGGTGGTTCAGGGCATGATGGGCATGCTGTTTGCCCACCCCAACGTCTACTCAGTGGTGGCGGAGGCGGCCGGGCAGGTCGTGGGCAGCAACTTTCTCTGGGAAGAGTCTGCGATCGCAGGCGTTGGCCCCATCACCGTCACCCCGGCGGTTCAAAACGCCAGCCTGGGCCGCCGCCTGATGGAATCTGTGCTCGATCGCGCCGAGCAGCAGGGATTCGCTGGCGTGCGCCTGGTCCAGACCGCCTTCCACAACCGATCGCTGTCGCTCTACATCAAGCTGGGCTTTGATGTGCAAGAACCCCTGGCCAACCTCCAGGGGCCAGCGCTTAACCTGGCCATCCCCGGCTACCCGGTGCGGCCCGCCACCGAGGTGGATGTGGCAGAGTGCGATCGCCTCTGCCTGCAAGTCCACGGCTTCACCCGCAGCAGCGAACTGCGCCAAGCCATCGACCAGGGCACCGCCACCCTGGTCGAGCACAACGGCCAGATCGTCGGCTACGCCACGGGGCTGGGCTTCTTTGGCCATGCGGTGGGTTACCACAACGAAGCCCTCAAAGCCCTAATTGGCGCGGCTCCCGCCTTCGACGGTCCCGGCTTTTTGCTGCCCACCCGCAACAGTTCCCTGTTTCGCTGGTGCCTGGAGCATGGCCTGCGCGTCGTTCAACCCATGACGCTCATGAGCCGCGGCCTCTACCACCAGCCCGCCGGGGCCTTTCTGCCGTCGATTTTGTTCTAGATCCTCGGTAGCCTTCGCGGCCTCTGGTGCCCATGCTCTGCCTTGGAATGCACTTTAGCAACTCTGCCGCCAATTTCAGGCGGCAGAGCCGCAAACCAAGAGTTCCTCCCACTCCACCAGGGAGCCAGCGCGAGGTCCGTCATTGAAATACCTTCCTAATCGCCAGAGATAGCCCCCCTTCTCCCCCATCCCCTCCATCCCCCCCATCTCCCCCTCCCCCCATCCCCCCTCCCATGCATCCGAAAACTCTGCCCAACAGCTTGTAGCTACCAGAGCTGTGTAACAACCACTACGTTTTACGTTTCCGAAGGAGACCCATTCATGACCCAAGCCATCGACAAGCCTGCTCAACCCCCATTGGCAAATCAGTCCGGCGCAGGAACCCATTTTTGGCCAAGCAAAACCCGCGAGCTGCACAGCCACCATTTCGATTCAACTATTTGGAACGACTTTCAGTTTCGCGACGACGACGTCATCATTGCCACCTACGCCAAATCGGGCACCACGTGGATGCAGCAGATCGTGGCCCAGCTGATTTTCAACGGCCAGGAAGGGCTCAACGTCAGCGAAATGTCGCCCTGGATGGATCTGCGGGTGCCCCCCGCCCCGGAGAAAATGGCGGCGGTGGAAGCCCAAACTCACCGCCGCTTTCTCAAGACCCACCTGCCCGTCGATGCCCTGGTCTTTTCGCCCCAGGCCAAGTACATCTACATTGGCCGCGATGGGCGCGACGTGCTCTGGAGCCTCTACAACCACCACGCCAGCGCCAACGGCATGTTTTACGACATTTTGAACAACACCCCCGGCCTGGTGGGGCCACCGATTGAGCCGCCCCCCAGCTCCATTCGCCAGTACTTCCACGACTGGCTACAGGGGGATGGCTATCCCTTCTGGTCGATGTGGGAGAATGTGCGCTCCTGGTGGGAGATTCGCCACCTGCCCAACGTGCTGATGGTGCACTACGCCCAGCTCAAGCAGGACATGCCCGGCCAAATGCGCCGCATCGCCGCGTTTCTCGACATCCCCATCGATCAGGCCCGCTGGGACGCGATCGTAGAGCACTGCACCTTTGACTACATGAAGAACCACGCCGAGCAGGTCGTGCCCCTGGCGGGCCAAATCTTTGAGGGCGGGGCCAAAACCTTTATCAACAAGGGCACCAATGGCCGCTGGCGCGATACCCTCACCACCGAAGATATCCACTGGTATGAGACCGTAGCCGAAACCCAGCTCGGGGCCGACTGCGCCCACTGGCTGGCCAACGGCGAAACCCCAGCGAAATAGGCTACGGGCTCGTCTGGCAGATGAGCCCGTGTCACAGAATGCCCCCCAAGGCCATGGTCATAAACCATGGCCTTATGCCGTCTGCTCGGGAAACAGGCCCAGCAGCCCAGCCTCCGAGGCTGGGCAAATACCCCGTTCGGTAATCAGCCCCGTCACCAGGCGGGCGGGCGTAACGTCAAACCCATAGTTGGCCGCTGGGGAAGACTCAGGGCAAATCAGCACCGAAGTAACGCCGTGGGGCGAGAGGCCATCCATATATTTCACCTCGTCCGGGCTGCGCTGCTCGATGGGGATTTCTTTCACCCCATCCCGCAGCGTCCAGTCGAGGGTAGAGGAGGGCAGAGCGACGTAGAAGGGCACGCCGTTGTCGTGGGCGGCTAGGGCCTTGAGGTAGGTGCCGATTTTGTTGGCGACATCGCCCTGGCGGGTGGTGCGATCGCTGCCCACGATCGCCAGATCGACCATGCCGTGCTGCATCAGGTGCCCCCCGGCGTTGTCGGGTATCACCGTGTGGGGTACGCCGTGCTGGCCCAGTTCCCAGGCGGTGAGCTTGGCCCCCTGGTTACGCGGACGAGTCTCATCGACCCAGACATGCACCGGAATGCCGCGATCGTGGGCGTGGTAGATGGGCGAGGTGGCGGTGCCCCAGTCGACGCAGGCCAGCCAGCCAGCATTGCAGTGAGTCAAAATGTTGACGGTCTGCCCGGTGCGATCGTGGATCTCCTCGATCAATTTGACGCCGTGGAGGCCGATCTGGCGGCACTGCTCTTCATCGGCGTCGATGATGGCTTCGGCATTTTGGCGCAGGCGATCGACCGCCTCTGGGGCCGTGGCCACCTCTCGCAGGGCGTGGAGCTGGGAGGTCAGCGCCCAGTGCAAATTGACGGCGGTGGGGCGGGTCTGGCCCAGGGTGTGGGCAGCCTGGTGCAAGAAGTCGCGAAAGTCGTCTACATCAACGGCTTCCAGGGCAGCCAGGTACATGCCCATGGCGGCGGTGGCCCCAATCAGCGGCGCGCCCCGCACCACCATGTCTTTGATCGCGTAGGCGGCTTCATTCACTGAATTCAGGTCCATCCAGGTGAGCTGGTGGGGCAGCTGGCGCTGATCGATCACCTGCACCACGCGAGGATTATCTTCGTGCAGGCGAATGGTTCTGGTGGGCTTGTCGTTGATTTTCATGGGCCTGTCCTGGCGTCCAAAATTCTCAGATGCATTATGACAGACTGTTGCAGGGAGTTTTTCACCGGCTGCATTTCGGGCGACTAGAGCGTTGTTCTGAGCGTGATCACTGCCACAGCTCAAGAAGGATATGAGGGAACCCAGTTTTGAAGGTTAAACTTGCAGAGCACGCAACCTCCGTCATTACTGAAATCTGCCATGGCTGACGACTATATCTACGTCATTACAGATACAGCCCCTAGTGGGGGGCGGGATGGCAACAATCCTCGCAACCCCTACGCCGATGACCAACCCCGTACATCAGCGGTCAGTCGTCCTGGCATTCCGGTTTCGGCGGAGAAGCTAGAGCAGGGCATGGCCGACTTTTTGCAAACCATGGGTCGGGTGATACAGCACGCCCAGGCTCGCGCGACGGAACTCGGCAGTATGGAGCTTGACGAGATTGAGCTGTCAGTTGAGGTCAGTGGCGAAGGGCAGTTGAGCCTGTTAGGATCGGGCACAAAGGTGGGCGGCAGCGGCGCAATGACGCTGCGCTTCAAGAAAAAGGCTTAAATCAGTAGCTTATTTGGCGAGATGGCGAAAAACTGGGCGCTGGTCATTGGCATTAACGACTACAACCCGGTGAACTTTGCTCCGCTGAAGTATGCCAAGCAAGATGCCGAGCGGGTCAAAGATTTTTTTGCCAGTGCCGGGTTCGAGGTGTGCTTTTTTACCGACAATTCACCTCCGCTGACTCTGCCTACGGGTCAAACCATTCCTACCCAACCCACCTACGGCAACCTGATCACCTTTTTGCAAGATCGCTTCGAGAGCCCCTTTTTGAGCACGGGCGACAACTGCTGGTTTTTCTTTGCGGGCCATGGCGAGCGCCACCAAGACCGCGATTACCTGATGCCGATGGATGCCAACTCGCGCGGGGCCGAGGTGATCGCCGGGCTGACGGTGAACTATGTGCAAGAGCGCCTCAGCCGCTGCGGGGCCGATAACGTGATTATGATTTTAGATGCCTGCCGCAGCCAGGGCAGCCGCGACGGGTTAGGCATTGGCCGAGACAGCCAGAAGGGCGTGATTACTCTGGCCTCGTGCCAGCCAACGCAAAAAGCCTGGGAAATTGAGGAGCTGGGGCAGGGGGCGTTTACCTATGCTTTTTTGGAAGCCCTGCAGCTATCAGGAGAGCGCAGCTGCGCCACTGTAGAGCGCCTGGGCCGCTACTTAACGCAGCGAGTACCCGCTCTCTGCCAACAGTACGGCAAAGCTCCGGCCCAGGTGCCCCGCATCAGCGTAGACCCGATCGAAAAGCAGCACTTTATTCTGATTCCGCAGTATGCCCGACAGGCCGATATCGACCTGCTAAAGCTGGATGTACATCGATATAAGCAGACCAATCCAGCCCTGGCTGAGCAAATCTGCATTCGGCTTAATGCCCTGGCAATGGGAGCCGATCTGGAGGTGATGAACCTGTGGGCAGAGATTCGTAGTCAGCTCCAGAATCGAGCGATTCAGGAACCTGACAAGATTCAGACGCCTAACACTGGAGACATCTCAAGCCGGTCGGTCACTGCTTCCACTACAACGGTTAACGATGTGCTTACAGCAGATTTCTGTGGAACTGATGAAACTTCTCCGGAACCAGTATTGAGCAGTGAAACCGCTAGCGAAGATTTATTGGAATCTGAGACAGGAATCGACTACAGAAATCTGCGAGATTTGTTGAGGATAGGTAGCTGGAATGCCGCTGATCAAGAAACTCAAGCAATCACATTACGAGTTCTCAGGAAAGAAACCGAAGGTTATTTAACTGATGATGACTTTGCGAACTTCCCTAGCACTGATTTACTGACCATTGACAGGTTGTGGACAAAGTACAGTAATGAAAATTTTGGACTCACCGTGCAAAAGAGGATTCTCCTTGAATGCGGAGACAATTTCAAAGACAAGTTATTGGATATTGATATTGCTCGTTGCTTTGGGGAAAGAGTAGGCTGGCTCAAAATTGCTTGGAAAAGACGCAAAGACCTGGATTTTAGCAATTTAGCTCCTCAAGGGCACTTGCCCTTCATTCCTGCCTGGGGAGGTAGCATGCAATGTCTACACACTCTCATGTCCAGGCTTCAGGAGTGTGAAACTGCGTTTTCCTCTGATGCTAAAGACTTGCTCAATTCAGATAAAGGTATCGACTATAGAAAGCTACACGGCTTTCTCAAGACAGGTGACTGGGAAGCCGCTGATTATGAAACTTATCTCCGTATGTTGGAGGTCGTTGGTCGCCAAGATGGTGACTGGATTCGAGATGCAGAGCTATTAAGCTTTCCCTGCGCTGACCTACTGACCATTGACCAGCTATGGGTAAACTATAGTAAGGGGCGATTCGGCTTTAGCGTGCAAAAGCAAATTTACGTTGAGTGTGGGGCAAAACTCGACGGCCACTATCCGGGTGATAAGACTTGGGAAAAGTTTGGCGACAAAGTCGGCTGGCGATGGAAGAACAGTTCGATAGATAGCGTAATTTACTACTCCGATGTAACTTTTAGAACTTCCGCACCAGTCGGTCATCTCCCTATGCTGGGCGGTGGACGGGTGGGCGGATTCTTTTCTCTTGCATCCAGACTTGCCAATTGTAAATCATAGGCAATTTGGCCGCTCTTGACGTTTTGCCGCCCAGTACAAGAAAACGAGAAAATAGGGCTTTGAGGAGTTTTTTCACTATAGCCTGGTTACTCTCCTGCTAGCTGCAAAACTTCACGATAGAGCTGGGGGCTAATGCGAAAGTTGGCTTGCTGAATCAGCGCATTCATGACTGGGCGAATTTCTGAAAGTAAGGTTTGCCGCTTGGCCGCCAATAAAACGCCTAATATGCCGGTGACGCGCAAGCCCTGTCGCTTCGCTTCGAGGCGTCCCAAGCGCTCGTCGATGAGGGGTTGAGTAGCTTGAAGCTCTAACGCTAAGACGATCGCATTGGCTTCTCCAGGGTCAAGGTTGCGATCGCGCTCAAGGGCATCTACGCGACCCTGGTCGCTGATGGAACGGATTTCTAGCCACTCCAGGGACTGTAGGGTTTGGGTAACCGGGTGATTTTTGCCGTTAGCGAGGAGTTCTTGATAAACGGCGGCGGGGATGATAACGGTACCAAAAAGCTGGGGGAGCAGATCAATCTGTCCCACTAAGATGAGATTGGAGATTGGAGAGGTATCGCTGACGACAATGCTGGCTTGGGGGCGCTAGATTTCGAGCTAAGAGGCAGACCCCGCCAGCAGATCCCGCAGCGGCTTTGTCATCCAGTTGATGCCGACGCGCACCTGGTGGTTAAAGGTGGGCATGCGGTAGAGGTAGGCCAGGCGGCGCGCCACGTGGGCCAGTTCGCCGTCGAGCTGCACGCCTAGCCCGGTGAGGGTGGCGCGGCTGGTGCCGAGGGTCATCATTTCGCCCAGGTGGTTGTAGCGGAAGGGCAGCTGGGGGCGATCGCACAGAGCTGCCCAGATATTCCACCCCACAAAGTCGGCCTGTTGCAGGGCCACCTGGGCGGTGGCGGCCATCTGCTGGCCCTCGGCATCGCGGCAGTCGGCCACATCGCCCAGGGCATACACGCCGGGGCGATCGACCGACTCCAGCGTGGGCTGCACGACGACCTGCTGGCGATCGCTGTGCTTCAGCGGCAGGTTGGCAATCACCTCGTTTACCTTAGTACCCACCGTCCAGAGCACCAGATCGACGGGCAAAATGTCGGTCTGTTCGCGGTAGGTGAGGGTAATGGTGTCGGCGGTGACGCTATCCACGGCGGTTTCGAGATCAACCCACACGCCCAGGTCCGAGAGAGCTTTCTGGGCCACCTCGCGGTTGTGCTCTGGCGAGGTGCGGAGAATCATGTCGGTGCGTTCAATCAGGCGGATGCGGCCGCGCTCTCCTAAATGTTCCGCCACTTTGCAGGCCAGCTCCACGCCGCTGTAGCCGCCGCCCACCACCGCCACGCGGATTTTCTCAGCGTCGGAGGCTTCTAGCAGGCGCAGGCGCTCCTTGAGCTGGTAGGCATCGTCGAGGGTGCGAAAGGCCAGGGCGTGCTCGGCCACGCCGGGGGCCATGTCCATGGGCGTGGTGCCCCCCAGGGCCAGCACCAGGCGATCGTAGGTGAGCATCATGCCGTCGCCGAGGCTGACCCGGTGTTGATCCAAATCAATGGCGGCAACTGCGGCCTGGCGAAACTGCACCGGGGTACCGGCCAGCAGTTCGGTGTAGGGGGGGGCAATTTCCCAGGTTTGCAGCTCGTCGGTGACCAGTTCGTAGAGGAGGGGCAGAAAGAGAAAGCGATCGTTGCAGTCCACCAGGGTAATGGTGGGCGAGGTGCCCTCCCAGGGCAGCTGGCTCAGGCGCAGGGCCGTGTAGAGGCCGCCAAAGCCGCCGCCGAGAATGCAAATCGATTGGGGAGCGTCTGCCATAGCGAAAAATCGTGATACCTCTTCTTTCTTCTAACTCAAAATAGAGAGAGTCATCCGGGTTTAGGAGATTTCTTTTGTCTAGCTCAACCGAGTTCATCGTGAAATCGCCCTGGCAAGAGAGCCGGGCCGGGGCCCGCGACATTTTTCCCCTGGTGGTGGGGGCGATTCCCTTTGGCATTATTTTTGGCACCCTGGCCCAGGGCAGCGGCCTGTCTTTTGGGGCCACCCTGGGCATGTCGGTCTTTGTGTTTGCTGGCTCAGCCCAGTTTATTGCCCTGGGGCTGCTGGCGGCGGGCAGCACCCTGCCGCTGGTGGTGCTCACCACGGTGGTGGTAAACCTGCGGCACATGCTCTATTCCGCCAGCCTGCTGCCCTATGTGCAGGGAGCGCCCCAGAAGTGGAAAGCGGCGATCGGCTTTTTTCTGGCCGATGAAGTCTTTGCTGTCACCATTCGCCGCTACCAGCAGCCCGACCCCAGCCCCCACAAGCACTGGTACTACCTGGGTGCGGCCCTGGCCATGTACATCAACTGGGTGTTTTGCACCCTGCTGGGGCTGACGGCGGGGCAGCTGATCCCCAACGCGGCGGCCTGGGGGCTGGACTTTGCCATGGTGGCGACGTTTATTGGCATGGTCGTGCCCTACGCGACGACGAGGCCGATGGTGGGAGCGATCGCCGTTGCGGCCCTGGCATCTGTTTTGGCGAATGGATTGCCTCATAAATTGGGGCTAATGGTGGCGGCGATCGCGGGGGTAGCAGTGGGTTACTGGCTCGAAACGCGGCTGTTTTCACCGGATGGGGAAGTGGGGAGATAAAGGGAGGTGGGGGAGATAGGGGAGGTGGGGGAGATGGGGGAGATGGGGGAGGGTGGGGGATCGTTAGCCGGCGGTGTGGAGGCTGGGTTTGCGCAGATTTGCCTTGAAGGCCGCTCCTTCTTGGAGGTGATGGCGCTTGTGGAAGGCGCTGTAGGGGAGCACCCGCAGAATTTCGGACATGGTGGTGAGGCCGGTGGTGACTTTGGCGATCGCCGCCTTTCGGAAAGACTCCAGCCCGCACTTGTGCAGGTAGCGGTGGAGCTGGGTCAGGGTGCCTTCGTAGATAATCTGGCGAACGGTATCGTCTACGTTGAGCAGTTCCACTACGGCTTCGCGGCCTGCGTAGCCGGAGTTAAAGCATTTCAGACAGCCTTTGCCGATGCGCCACTGGTCGGCATGGGCCTGATCGTAGGTAATGCCGAGCATTTTGAGGTCCTGGGCGGTCGGCTCGTGGGGCACGGCGCAGTGGGGACAGACCTTGCGCACCAGGCGCTGGGCTACAATTCCCAGCAGGGCATCGCTGATCAGGCTGGGGTCGGGGCCAATGTCCTTGAGGCGGGGGATGGCGCTGACCGCGTCGTTGGTGTGCAGGGTGGTCAGCACCAGGTGGCCGGTAAGGGCGGCGCGCACGGCGGTCTCGGCGGTTTCGTTGTCGCGCACTTCGCCCACCATAATGATGTCGGGGTCCTGGCGCAGAATGGCCCGCATTCCGGCGGCGAAGGTCATGCCCGCCGCCTCGTGCACCTGGGTTTGGGTAATGCGCGGCAGAATGTACTCGACCGGGTCTTCCACCGTCACCACGTTGACCTGCTCGGTGGCCACCCGCTGCAGGCTGGTGTAGAGGGTGCTGGTTTTGCCCGAGCCGGTTGGCCCGGTAAAGATAATCATGCCCTGGGGCTGGCGCAGCCAGTTTTCGTAGATTTCAAGGGCCGGGGGGGTAAAGCCCAGCTCTTTGATGGTGGTGAAGGGGTTTTCCTGGGGCAGCAAGCGAATGACGGCCTTTTCGCCGTTGATGCAGGGCAGGGTGCTGACCCGCATGTCCAGCTCGACATCGAGGTCGGAGGTCTTCGAGTAGCGATCGCCAATCCGGGCATCCTGGGGCACCCGGCTTTCGGCAATGTTCATTTTGCACATCACCTTGAGGGCGACGATCACCCGGCGGCTGATGTCGGGGGGCAGCGTTGTAATGTCGTGCAAAATGCCGTCAATGCGGTAGCGCACCAGCAGCCCTGCGCGGATCGGCTCCAGGTGAATATCGCTGGCCCGGTTGCGCAGCGCGCCCGAAATAATCGTTTTAATCCGGCTGATTTGATCGACGGCTTTGGACAGAAACAGCTCGGTAATCTCGCCAATATCCTCCGATTCCAGCTCGCCGGTCAGCGGGTTGATCACCTGCTCGGCGTCGATTTTGTTGGTGTCGAGCCGCTGCAAGCGAAACCAGGCGTGATAGCTTTTGGTGCTGATGTTGATAATGACAATTTCGGTCGAGGTGCGATCGCTGAGCTGATCAATGTCCTCTGGCGCTAGCGGCGAGGGGCTGCCCAGGTAGTAGCGGTTGCGCCACAGCAGCAGCGGCAAAATCGGCGGCAGCGCAGGATGATCTTGGCAGTCTCGAAAAAAGCGATCGCTGACTTCGCGATCGAGTAAAACCAGATTCACCCGGCCCTGCTCATTCACCAGCAGCGATAGAGCCTGATCCAGATCGAGTTTTTTGTGTCGGAGCTGCTGCCATACCGAGCCTGCTGTTGTCATGGTCTAATCTCACTCCAAAATAGGTGCTGCTTGCTGCTCTGGGGCGGCTTTGCTGGGGCCTGCCGCACTCCTGAACGAGATATTTTTTTAGGGGGAATGCGCTGAACTGTCAGCCAGATCCGGGCCTAATTCCCAGCCGCAGGTCGACCCGCCACCGTACAGGGCTTGCCGTTGCTGTCGAGGAAATAGCAGACCTCACCGTTCTGGTTTTGGGCCACCGCCTGACGGGGGGCAACGGCGGTTTCAGAGGTGTCGCCGCACAGCGAGGACAGGTCGCGCACCTGGCCGTCGGTGGTGACCATGTAGCAAAAGAGAGATACGACGGGTTCAGCCCTGGGCGACGGGGTCGCAGCCGGATCAGCCACGGCGGGGGCGACAAGGGCGGGCGACAGGCAGGCGATCGCCAGGGGCAGGGTCATGGTCCAGCGAGAGAGGGGTGGCATGGTAGGCGTCCTGGTGTGAATGGGTGGTCAAGTCAAGCGTGGTCGAGCTGAAAAAAATTGGAAAACCTCGCTGGGGCTGCGGAGCCTTAGATCAGCTGCATGAGCGATCGGGTCGAAATGCCGAGGCCGATTACGGTAATGCCCACAGCGCTGGCCAGCGGCAGCCACTGCAACGCCTGCATGCGAGGCATGGGCACCTGCTTGAACATCCGCTTGGCCGAAACCAGCAGCAGGCCCAACCCTGCTAAAACGCTGGCCAGCCCCAGGCTAAACGCGACTACCAGCAGCAGCCCCGAGATCGGATTGCCAAAGGCGATCGCCCCCAGCAGCAGCACCAGGGCCGCCGGACAGGGTACCAGCCCCGCCGAGAGGCCCAGCATCATCAGGCTGCGCCAGGTGACGTCGTTACCGTCGCTCGCCAGGGGCAAATGGCTGTGGGAATGACCGCCGTGGGAGTGTTCGTGGTAGGCGTGGTTGTGGGAGGCGTGGCTGTGGGAGGCATGATGGGGATCGCCATGTCCGTGGTCAGAGCCGGAATCGCGGCCGTGGGCGTAGGCCAGCTGGCGACCCGGTTGACCATGGCTGTGGGCCTGATCGCCGTGGTGGTCGGGGCGCTGGCGCTGGGATCGCTGGGCAATCAGGGTTGCGCCAATGTACACAATCAGCCCGCCCGAGCACAGGCTCAGCCACGGGTAAATTTGCTCGGGCAGCACGTAGCGGGCCGCCGCCAGGGTAATCAGCCCCAGGGCAAAAACGCCGATGGTGTGGGTCAGGGTGGTGGTCAGCGCCAAAAACAAGGCGTGGCGGGGGTTCGCCCGTTCGCCCACCAGGTACGCCCCCACCAGCGTTTTGCCGTGCCCCGGCGATAGCGAGTGCACCGCCCCCCACATAAACGCACCTACTAGGGTCAAAAACCAGGCCCGGCTGCCCAAAGGCGCTGAGTCCGCTGGCATCACGGTCAGCTGCCTGTCTTGGGGGGTAAAGACGTGGGTGGTGAGGTCGCCGTTTTGGACGATAGTGGCCAGACAGCTCGCCAGGGGGTCATCGGCGGGCAGGAAGGTGTAGTTCACTATCAATCCTGACGGCGGCGTTGCCCAGGCATAGACCAGCTGCAGCGTGGTGTGGGTGTTGGGGGCGACCCTCGCGTTGGTAGAGGCCACATCTACAGTGGGCTGAATCGTCAGACTGGGCGTTTGACTGCGGCTGTCTTTGAGGGCGATCGCTGCCTCAAGCTGCTGGGTTAGCGCCTCGCGGTGGCGCGCCAGTTCGTCGTTGGAGAGCCGCCCGCTGCTGTCGTCATCGGCAAAGGCGGTGACACCCGTGGGGTAGGTCAGCGTCATTCGCGTTTGCAGCTCATCCAGCGTAATCTCAGCCGTCGCTAGATTATTCCAGTCGGCGGCGGCGGGCGGGGCGATCGCCAGCCCGATTACCAGGCAGGCGATCGCGGCCAGTAGGCCTAAAACACCGTATCGGCGGCGGTGTCGGGGAAAACGGGGAAAGTATGGGCGCAACTGCTGAGTCATCACAATAGCCTCTAATCCTGCTTGACGAGTCCTAAGCGCTGGCGAGTCTGGTCGTTAAATGCGGGGTCAATATCCTGCGCCAGGCGAAAAAACTGCTCCGCCTGCTGGGAATGCTTCAGGGTTGCCTCAATTTCCCCCGCTCGATAGGCAATATCGGCGTCCCGCACCCCCTGCTCTAGCGCCCCGTGGATGGCCTGCTGGGCGTCGGGCCAGCGGCCCGCCGCCATCAGCGCCCAGGCCAGCAAATCCAGGGTTTTAGGATCGCGGCGGTTGACGGTTTCGGCCTCCAGCAGCGTCACCGCCTCCGCCACATCGTCGGGGTCACCCCGCTCCAGCAGCAGGTGGGCCAAATCTCGCCGATGCCCCAGGGCGTTGCCCGCCACGCTGCGCCGAAGCTCGGTTTCGGCCACAGCCCAGGCGTCCGTGGCCGATCGCCCCTGGAGGGCTTGAATGCGGGCCAGGCCGTGGAGCGCGATCGGCCCGCCGACCTCGTGGTAGTGGTAATTGGCCCTGCGGTACTGGCCTTTCACCGTGGCCAACTCAGCCATCTGGAGATGCGCCAGCGGATAGTCGGGCACAATCCGCAGCGCCTCACGGTAAAGGGCTTGAGCCATTTTGTAATTGCCCCGCCGAACGTAGAACCGGCCCAGAAACACGCGGGTCTGCGCAGACCCGGCGGTGTTGGAGGGTTCCTCGGCGGCGATCGCCGCCTGATAATCCGCCAGGGCCAAATCATCCTGCCCCTGGGCCTCGTGGGTCAGCGCCCTCAGGGTCAGGCTGCCCAGGGAGGGATACTGCTCTGCCAGCGAGTTGGCCACAGCGGTGGCTGCTTCGACCTGGCCCATCGCCAACTTGGCTGTGACCACCAGCCCCAACGCATCGGGATTCCCCACGCTTTCGGCGAGGCTGACGGTGGTGGCAAAGTCGTGCTGAGCCTCAGCAATCTTGGCCAGGGCCAGGATCGCCCCCTTGTTGTCGAAGGGCAAATTGGCCAGCGACTGCTGCGCAGATCTATCGGCCAGCAGGTACCAGCTGTAGTTTTGAGTGGTGCGGGCCAGCTGAATATAGAGATTGGCCAGGGCAGCTTGATCCAGGCCATCGGTCGGATTTTTCTGAATTCGCCCCTGGTAGAACGAAATCGACTTTTCTAGGGTCTGCTGATTTTGACTAGAGGCAGACCCGGCAAACGAGTAGCTATAGGGGCTCTGGCTGCCAAACGCTGGCCAATGTTGCCAACCGCGTGACTGCGCTAGCGCTACGATCCCAAACGATAGCAAGCTCAACGCCAGCAGCCGAAATCTATGGGCTCGGCCAGATCGAGAGGTGATGGATTTAATGGTTACCATGCGATCGGTTCCTGTACTCATCAAAATGGGTTGACCTGCTCATACGGCCACTGGCCTGCCGTCAGTGCCCAAAGCGCCACCCTCCCTTACCCCTTAGAGGAATGGCCTGGGCAGATAAGGAGGAGGGCCAAATTAAATCCAGCTTAAGTTTCTGGGTTTTCTCCCTTCGGGAGACACTTCGTGTTCGCGATCGCGTTGCGGAGCAAAACGACTCCGCTCAACCCCCTGCCCAGCAAAGAACCGAGCATTGAGCGGAGTCGAAATGCGTCCTATAGATAATCAGACCTACTTACTTCGTCGGCCAGCGCTAGTTGGCAGGGGCCAGATAGGGGAATGAGTTCACCAGGGGATCGTGGCCCTGGGCCGGGTTGCCGGGCGTTCCTTCATAGGAGACGTTGTCGCTGGTGACCGCGCCGTTGGTGAGTACCGAGAGCGTGATATCGATAACGTCATCCTTCAGCAGTCGCCCGCGAATGGGGCTGCCCTTAGCATTCAGGGCATTGGCGTAGCCACTGATGTCGGTAGTGTCAATGCGCATGACATCGGGCAAAAATGCCTGAAGCAGAGCATCGGCTCTGGCATCGCTATTGCCAAGCGCGAGCAGCGTTTGTTTCGCCTCTCCCACAATGGGAGCTGCCGCACTGGCGGCCGGTTCTTGGCCGGCCAGGGCCGATGCCTCAAAGGCAGGGTCAACGCTGTTTAGGGTATTTAAAAAGTCGTTAGTGACGATCAAGCCCTCGTTTACCGCCGGACGGGCTAACCGCTCCACCTGGCTAAAGTTCTTGCTTCCCGGCAGCGTTACCGTCATCCATACATCAAAGGTCTTAGCCCTTTCCGAACCCTGCAATAGTTCGATTGGGAGATTAACGGCGATCGCATTGACGTTGTACCCCTGGGCAAAGTCTACCGCCTGGTTGGGTTCGCGAAAGCCAACGGCAGGCCCTTTACCCAACGCCCCAGCCCGAACTCGAAAGAACTGCTCCACATCAAAATAGAACGGATCTTCGCGCAGCCCGGCAAATACCTGAACCTCTGAACCGTCTACGGTGTCTGTATTCACGACCGGAGTCGTCTGCAGCGCGGTGGTCTGGCCCTCGACCTTGTCGCTGCTGCCATCTTTTATAATCGTTAGCGTGTAGTCTTGCTGATTGTTGCTATCCGGCGCATCAAACTCAAACTCTAGGACAACATCAGTCTTTCCAGTGGGCGTCGCATCGTTGTCGGTAACCCGAGAAATATTAAACGTATACTTCGCACGGGTGCTGAAATAATACTGTTGCCCCGCCACCGAGCGAGGATTGGTGTCCATAATCAGAACCAAGTTATCTGGCGAAGCGTAGGGATTTTGATCCATTTCCCGAAACACGTATAAATCGGTCAGGTTCAGGTTGCGCCCTTTGATTTCCGATTCGCCGTCATCGTGGTCAGAGGCGTTTACAAACAACGCTCCCACGCCCATGCTGGTCGCTAGCCCAAATAGTAAACCAGTGGCAAGTAGAGCTTTTCTGGAGATCTGTTTCATGGTTTTCATAGTAGATATAACCCTTGATTGTGGATGTGCATATTCGGGTCTAATCCCCAGGACCTAAACGGCTTAGATCCCAAGAATTTTCGAAGCAGTCAATCGGTTCGGTTAGAAAATAGCTACGACTGAGCGATCGCCTATGCGCGATCGCCTAGCCCATTCCAGTGATTTCAGGGGTAAGCGTCACGATTAAGTCGTTAAAGTCACAATCTCCAGCATCCTCAAATTGCCAGGTATTGCCCGATCGTTGAATACGCGCCTGACCTAGGGCTGCATCACCCACCGTCGCGAGGTTTTGCAGACTGCCATCAATCAGCAAGGCGGGCGCATAGTACGCTCCGCCTTGGAGGTTCAGGGAGGCATCGATAGTTTGGTTGTTGCCAACGGTCAATCTGATGCCATCAATGAGATTAGCGGCAGCCGCAGCCTCATAGCCTGGGTCGCCGGGCAGCAGGCCAGCCACCTGGCCCTGGGCATCGGTCTTGTAAAAGGCCAGCACGTTGTCAAAAAAGGCTTCACGGGCGAGCTGTTGGATAGCGTTGACCGTAACGTTGCCGTCAAAGCCGGTCAGGTCAACTAACTCAGGCAGCGGTGAGACAGCGGCGCCTGGCTGGATAGTTTGGGCACCCGTGAGTGCAATGGTGTAGTTGCCTCCGGCTGAACCGTCTCCGGCAAACCCAATCAGAGGCGACTCTCTTCCCGGCCCAGTGGGCAACAACACGCCATCCAAGGAGTCATCGGGAAAGATCTCCCCTCCAGCGCTGATGGGGTCATAATCGAACCCAGAAATGGCCAGGTAATAAATGCCTGCATCAAGTGGGGCAATCATTGACGGTAAGGTCGCCTGGGCCGAACCAAATAAATCGTCGTTGCCATAGATGCCGTTACCAGCGGCATCGAACAGAAACAGCTGGGGGTCTTCTAGCAAAGGATTGGGAATCCCGAGCGCATTGTCGATGGGTAGGCCCAGCAGCGTTGCTGGACTCAGGGTGGTCGCAGAAAAGGGCCGATCGCCCGAAATATAGATTTGAAAGAGATCGGCATCTCCAGAAAGGGTTCCAGAGATTGAGGTCAATGGTTGCACCAGGTCAGCAAAAATGGGGGTGGCCCCACTGATTTGCTCTCCAGCATCGTCAACTTCGACGAACGAAAAGTCGGCAGCGGGGGCTGCGGAATCGGAAGGGGGCATGTTGTAAAAACTCCTAGGCTTGGCGCTTGGGGCAAGCAACCAGATGTTTAAGGCTTTCATGGCTATTACGCCTGAGTTTGTAAAGCAGATTTAAACCCGGAACAGCGCAACAAATCTTCGCAATCCCTGGGCTGGGTGTCGGGCTGGCACGATCGAGGCCTCCACAACAGCCTTCCCACAGGCCCCAAGCCTGATCAGGTAAAGGCTTCAGCTACTCGCCAAAAAGTCTCCGCCCCCGCATTAGCCTTTAAACTGTGGGCAGAGCCGACCCCAATCACCGGCCACGGAACCTGCGATGAACGACTGGCTTTTAGTCGGGGCGATGGCCCTGGTGACCTTCTCAATTCGCTACGTGCTGCTGGCCGTTAGCGGGCGCATTCGGCTGTCACCCACCCTGGTGCGGGCGCTGGGCTACGTGCCTCCGGTGGTGCTGACGGCGATCGTGGTGCCAGCGGTGGTGCTGCCTGAGGGCGAGCTGTGGCTGGGCTGGCACAATGCGCGGCTGGTGGGGGCGATCGCCTGCGTGGCCCTGGCCCTGGGTTGCCAAAACCTGCTGCTGACCATCGCTGGCGGCATGGCCGTATTTTGGTTCTGGGGCTGGCTGGTGCCCTAGGCGCTACAGCGGTGGCGCCTAGGGCAGGGTAAGCGCAAGAAAAATAGGTCTGTGACATGCTAGGGGCATGCTATCACTGCGACCCTTAGCGAGTCCCCATGAGCCAAGGCTTTGCTCCCAATGAAGAGACGGCTAAAGCCGGTCAGACCAAGCCACCCTTGAGCGCGGCTACCGATGCTAACTCCATTCAGCAGCAGTGGGAATCACACTTTGCTGAACTAGAAGACCCGCGTGGCAGTCAAGGGGTAGAGCACCCGTTCTTGAGCATTGTGATGATCGCGATTCTGGCCGTCATCGGCGGCGCGACGGGGTGGGAGGACATCGAAACCTATGCCGAGAGTCACGAGGCGTGGCTGAGTACCCTGTTCTCGATACCGAACGGCGTGCCCCATGCCGACACCTATCGTCGTTTGTTCGAGCGGATGGCCCCTGAAGCCCTAGAGCGTTGCTTTCTGGGCTGGGTGAAGCAGATCGTTGAGAGCAGTGGAGCCCAAGTGATTCCCATCGATGGCAAGACGATTAAAGGCTCCTATGACCGCAACGCCAAGCAGTCTGCGCTCCACGTCGTCAGCGCCTGGGCCAGCGAGCATCGGCTGTTGTTAGGGCAAGTCAAAGTTGCCTCCAAGAGCAACGAGATCACCGCCATTCCTGCGTTGCTGAAACTTCTCGATATCAGCGGCTGCATCATCACCCTCGATGCCATGGGCACCCAGAAGGAAATTGCTCGTGAGATCGTTGGGCACGGGGCCGACTATGTCCTCTGTCTCAAGGCCAATCACCCCACCCTGTGGGCCGAGGTCACGGCCTGGTTTGAGCAGGCTGAAGCCGGTAACTTTACCGCTCTAGAGCACAGTTATGACGCTCGGGTGGAGTCGGGCCATCATCGGCGGGAGCATCGGCAGGTGTGGGCTGTACCCATCGCCGCCATGGGAGACCTACACCAAATCGAGCAATGGGTGGGCCTCAAAACCATCGTCTT
The DNA here is from genome assembly GCF_000309385.1 of Nodosilinea nodulosa PCC 7104. Lineage (GTDB taxonomy): Bacteria > Cyanobacteriota > Cyanobacteriia > Phormidesmidales > Phormidesmidaceae > Nodosilinea > Nodosilinea nodulosa. The sequence continues at coordinate 3,315,902 of NZ_JH976537.1, read as the reverse complement.
CGTGAAGCGAGTCCGACATCTCTGGAACAAGATCACCCGAGAGACGATGGTTTATCTCACGTCATTGCCCTGTGATGCCGCCATGGCTGGCCGGGCGATTCGCACCCATTGGGGTATCGAAAATCAACTCCATTGGGTGCTCGATGTCACCTGGGGCGAGGATAAGTCTCGCATCAGGCGGGGCCACGGTGGCGAGAATATGGCGCTCCTGAGGCGCTTGGCCATCAGTGTGCTGAACCAAGAAACCTCAAAAAAACGAAGTCTTAAGCAGAAGGCAAAGCGAGCCTCAATGAGTCCTGACTACATGCTCACTGTCCTTGCTGCAGGGCTCGCAACCTAGCACAATGTATCGATAGTTTTCTTGCGCTTACCCTGGCGCCTAGGGCCGGGCCGACATCCAGCCCGACTCTAGCAGTTGCTGAATCGAGAGCTTTAGCTTTCGCATTTTGACGGGCTTGGTGAGGTACTGGCTAGCGCCCGCCGCCAGGCAGCGATCGCGATCGCCCGCCATAGCCAGGGCGGTAATGGCAATCACAGGCAGATCGGCAAATCGCCCATCGCGGCGAATCTGCCGCAGGGCCTCCAGACCGTCCGTGCCCGGCATTTGAATATCCATCAGGATCAAGTCGGGGGTATGGGTGCGGGTCAGCTCGATCGCGTCCTGGCCATTTTTGGCGTAGATCAGGCGATACCCCGAGGCGGTGAGGAAGCTCGAAATGGTGGCCACGGTCGTGGCGTTGTCTTCCACCAGCAAAATCAGCGGTGTTGCCCTTTGGCGGTCAGCCCCAGCGGGCGAGGTGGCAATCGGCATCGACGCCAGGGAGGCCGGGTCGCCGGGGCAGAGAGCGGCGTCTAGGCTTTGCCCTGGCGGGCAGGGGGCGATCGCGCCTTCGGCGGCAGCCGAGTTTTCCCCCATCGGCAGGTCGGTATCGCTGGCGTTGAGGGCTGCCGCCCAGGGCAAGCGCACGGTAAAGCAGCTGCCCTGGCCAACGGTGCTGGTGACCGCTACGGTGCCCCCGTGCAGCTCGGCAATTTTGCGCACCAGGGCCAGGCCCAGGCCCGTGCCCGTGTATTGGCGGCTGAGGCTGCTGTCTATTTGCACAAAGGGCTGAAACAGTTTGGCCATATTGTCTGGCGCAATGCCAATGCCTGTGTCGATGACCGACAGGCTGAGAAAATTTCTGTCGTGGCGCGACTCCACCTGAACCCGCAGGGTGACCTGCCCGCCAGCGGGGGTAAATTTCACCGCATTGCTGAGTAAGTTGATCAGCACCTGGCGCATGCGCCGCTCGTCCATCGCCAGCTCTGGAATTAGCTGAAGCGGTTCAAACCTCAGGCCAATGGATTTGGATAATGCCATCTGCCTGACAAAGCTGAGGCTGGTCTCACAGAGATGGTGAACGCTGACTGAGGCGATGTCTAGCTCGAGCTTATCCGCCTCAATTTTAGACAGATCGAGAATGTCGTCGATCAGCTCTAGCAGGTGCGTGCCGCTGCGCTCGATCGTTTCGAGGGCATGGCTTTGACGGTCGTTGATGTAGCCAAAGACCTGCTCTTTTAGCCCCTCCGCCATGCCCAAAATCGCGTTCAGAGGGGTGCGCAGCTCATGGCTCATGTTGGCCAAAAACTCGTCTTTGAGGCGGGTGGCGCGGTCGAGTTCGGCGTTGGTTAAACTCAGGCGCTCATTCATGCGCTGGAGTTGCACTTCGGCCTGCTTGCGCTCCGTGATGTCGAGGGCCGTCCCAAAAATTTTTGAAATTTGCCCCTGGTCATTCCATTTAGCTTCGCCGCGCGACTCTAGGTAGCCCGTAGACCCGTCGGCCCTGAAAATTCGCAGCTCTATTTGATAGGGAATGCCCTGCTCCATGGCCTGGGCGAGGTGGTGTTCCAGGCGATCGCGGTCCTCTGGATGAATGGACTTGAGATGCTCGACATAGGCCGGTTCGGGCTGGCGGGGGTCCAGGCCAAAAATGCGGAACATTTCCTCGGACCAAGTCAGGTCATGGGTGAGGGTATCGAGTTCCCAACTGCCCAGGTGCACCATGTGCTGGGCCTCGGTCAGGGCGGCTTCGCTGCTGCGGAGCTGGTTCTCAATCTGCTTGCGATCGCCAATATCGGCAAAATATCCCACAATTTCGAGGGGGTTGCCCTGGGCATCGCGGATCAGCCGCAGCTCATTGCGCACCCACATGTAGTGGCCAGCCCTGTGCAGAAAGCGGTATTCGTGGATATGCTGGCCCCGCTCAAACAGGGCTGGCAGCTCCGCAAACAGGCGGGGCGCATCCTGGGGATGGAGGTGGCTGGCCCAAAAGTTGGGGTCGGCCAAAAATTCCTCCTGGGTGTACCCACTCAGGTTGACAATGTTGTCGCTGACAAACGTAGGCGCACAGACCCCGGCGGGCGAGCAGGTAAAAATGGCGGCCGGGTTTGACGACAGCACAAACTCCAGCTGTTCCCTCAGCCGCTGGGCCTCTAGCTCGGCCTCTTTGCGCTGGGTGATGTTCATCTCGGAGCCGATCATGCGCACCGGGCTGCCGTCCTCATCCCAGACGGCCTGGCCGCGATCGAGAATCCAAACATAGCCACCGTCCTGGCGCCGGAGGCGGTACTCCTGCTGGTAGAAGGCTGTTTTTTGGGCCAGATGGTCGGCCATCGCCGCCAGCACGCGATCGCGATCCTCCGGATGGATGACTTCGGACCACGCCTCCAGGGTATCGCTGGGTTGGCCCTCAGGCAGACCGCGCAGGTCGTACCAGCGCCGGGTGCGAAAGACCTGGTTGGTTTTCACATTCCAATCCCAGAGGGAGGCATTGCTGCCCTGGATGGCGAGTTGCCAGCGTTCTTCGCTCTCCCGGAGGGCGGCGGTGCGCTCGTTGACTTTCGCCTCTAGCACCTGATTGAACTCCTGGAGGGCTACTTCGGCTCGCTTGCGGTCGCTAATATCGCGAATGATCAGCAGCACCTCTTCGTCCCCCAGGCAGATCGCCCGCACCTCTTCGTACTGAATGCGATCGCCCACCTGAATTTCCTGTTCGTAGACCTGTAGCTGCCGGGTCTCGAGGGCACGCCGCAGAACCGCCATCTGGGCCTGGGCAGCCGCTGGCGGCAGCAGCGCCGATATCGAACCGCCCGGCACCACCACCTTTGGATCTAACAGGTTAAAACTGCGATCGGGGCCAATGAAGTCGAGATACTCCCCCTCGGCGCTGACCCGCACCAGCAAATCCGGTATTGCCTCCAGCAGGGCGCGATTGGTCGCCTCGCTCTCACAGAGGGCCAGTTCGGCCTGTTTGCGATCGCTGATGTCGCGAATCATCATCAGCACTTCATCGTCCCCGACTGGGCTAACCCGCACCTCCTCCCAGCGCCGCTCGCCGTCGATTTCGATCTGCTGCTCGTAGGCCTGCACAAGTCCGGTGTCCAGGGCCTGCTGGGCGGCCCAGATCTTTTGCTCAGCCAGGGGGGTGGGCAGCACGTCATAGACCGTGTGGACGGGCTGATTGTCGGTGGGCAGCAGCACTTTTTTAACCGAGTCACCCCCCAGTAGGTCGAGGTATTGCCCCCACCGGTCGATGCGAATCAGCAGATCGGGAATGGCACCCATGATGGCGCGGTTGGTAGCCTCCAGGGCTTTGCGATCGGTGATGTCGCGCACAATCACCAGCACCTCACCGTCGCCGCAGGGGGTAATTCTAATCTCCTCAATGCGCAGGCTGTCGTGGACAACGATCTGCTGTTCGTAGACTTGCAGGTCTCCCGTGCGCAGCGCCCGCTGAATATGCCGCAAGCGGAGGGTAGCCAGCTCCGTCGGCAGAACCTGATCTAGCCGCTTGCCAACGATGGCATCCCCGCCGCAGCAGGTATGAAAATTCGCCGACATAATGCGATCGAGATAGACTCCCTCAGCCGAGGTGCGCAAAATGAGGTCGGGCAGCGCGTTGATTAAAGCCCGGCGCTGGGCATCTCCCTTGCGCAGAGCGGCCTCGCTCGCCTGACGGTGGTCCAATTCGGCCCGCTGGGCCTGAACCACCTCCCACAGATGGGCGGGCAAACTCGCCTGGGCAATCACCCCATGCAACTCGCCGCCTTCCCCTAAGACAGCCAGATAGTCAACGGCGTGCTGCCGCAGAAGCTGCACCGGCACCGAGAGATCGCCCAGCTCAGAGCGCCGCACGCTAATCACCGGCCTCTGCATCACCTCCGCAATGGGCAGATCGGCCAGCGATCGCCCCGCCGCCACCAGCGACAGCAAATCGCGCTCCGTAAAGAAACCCTCTAAATGGCCCCTGTCAACGACAAAAACACAGGGGAGCGGCAGCTGGCTATCGTCCATGAGGCTCAACACATCGGCAACCGATGTATCGCTGCTCACGGCGACGGTGGCACCAACAAAAGCATGGTCCATAAAACAAACTTAGGGGAAGACTAGACTCACATAGTTTCCCCGCCCATAGGTTGCCCAGATTCTATCGGGAAAAATAAAACCCGTGGTAATTTCAGTGATAGCTACAGGCTTCAAATCTAAAGAGCGGTGTAGGTGCGCTGCCCGGGAGACTGACTCAGGTTTAGACAATCCAGTTTTGAGCCTCTCTCGGCATATTACCAGCCCGCTTTACTTTGTTATACTAAAGCTGCCGACACCTATACTTGTCATAACAAGCGAGAGGCGCAGGCGCTAATCATACTTTATTTAAATATTTTACTTAAATTTTAGCTAAGCCCGCAAAAACTGCTTTTGGAGGCAGATAAACTTACTTGACAACAGGCGTTTTATTCGCCCCTTTTCGCGTCTATTTTGATCGTCTTAAGTTTTGCGCTGTTTAGCTAATTCTGGCTAACCAACCCGAGTGTGCATAAAAAATCTGGGCATTCTAACGTCAGTCCAGCTGATCGTTCAACTAATGACTAGAGTTGATTTTGTAGCCTAGAGAACGTTGACTGCGAACCCTGACTGACAAACTCTAACCACATTGTAAAACAGTCCCTTTAAAAGCTAACCCGATGGTCGGTGCACGCCCCTTTTCAATTCTTGTCGTTGACGATGAAGCCAGTAACTTCGAAGTGATTGAAACGCTTCTGTCTATACCATCGTCAGGGGCTGCAAGCCGCTTAACTGATACCCACCCCCATCAGCTTCACTATGCGGCCAGTGGGGCAGAGGCGATCGCCAGCCTGGATCTCTTTCAGCCCGATATTATTTTGCTAGACGTCATGATGCCGGGCATCAATGGGCTAGAGGTCTGCCAACGCATCAAAGCCATGCCCCAGTGGCAGGCGGTGCCCATTATTATGGTCACTTCGCTGGCGTCTCAAAATACCCTGGCCCAGTGTTTTGCGGCCGGGGCCGACGATTTTATCGGTAAGCCCCTAGGCTCCCTAGAACTGATGGCCCGAGTGCGATCGATGCTGCGGATTCGGCGGCAGCATCAGGAATTAATGCTCTTTAATAATCATTTAGAGAAAACCGTACAAGAGCGCACGCAACAGCTCCAAACCATCATCTCCCAGGATGCCCTGACTCAGCTCTCCAGCCGAGCTGGTGTGCTCCAGCGGCTGGCCGAGATGCTGCACGTCAGGCACTTTTCCTTTGCGGTAATTTATTTAGATTGCGATCAGTTCAAGCTGGTCAACAGCTCTTTTGGCTACACCGTCGGCAACCAGCTCCTGCTGGCGATCGCTGAGCGCCTAAAGCAGCTTTTGTGCCCTGGCGATATGCTCGCGCGGGTAGGGGAAGATGAATTTTGCTTTTTACTTCACCACGTAGAGGATGAAGCCGCCCTTAAGCCGATTATCCAGAGCATACTCCAGAGTTTTACCACCTCATTTAAAGTCAACGACTGCGAAATTTTTATGACTGCCTGCATTGGTATTGCGCTGGGCAACAGCGCCTACCAGCATCCCGAAGAGCCGCTGCAAGACGCCGATACGGCCATGTATAAAGCCAAGCTGCGCGGCAAAAACGTCTACCAACTCTTCGACCGTCAGATGTCTGTGGCCATGCTCAATCGTCTGACCCTCGAGACCGAATTGCAGCGCGCCCTCGAACAGCAGGAATTTATCGCCTACTATCAGCCCATTATCGATCTACAGACCGAAACAATTTGTGGATTTGAAGCTCTGGTGCGCTGGCAGCACTCCAGCCGGGGCCTGGTGCCACCGGGAGCCTTCATCCCCTGCATGGAAGAGACCGGGCTGATCGTGCCCGTTGGCATTGTGATGCTGCGGCAGGCCGCCCAGCAGCTGCTGGACTGGCATCACCGGGGTTGGCCCCACCTGATTATGAGTGTCAACCTATCGGTACGCCAGTTTGCCTCGCCCACCCTGCTGGCGGATATCGATCGCGTTTTAGCCGAAACGGGCGTCAGCCCAGCCAGCCTCAAGCTGGAAATTACCGAAAGCGCCCTTCTGGACAACCCCGAGCGAGCCATAGAAATCATGGACCAGCTGCGATCGCGCCAGATTCGCATCAGCGTCGACGACTTTGGCACCGGCTATTCCTCCCTCAGCTGCCTGCACCGCTTCCCCTTAAATGACCTCAAAATCGATCGCTCCTTCGTCAACCAGATGAGCGAGAGCAGCCGCAACTTTAAGATCGTCAGCACCATCGTTTCCCTGAGCAATCAGCTAGAACTCACCGTTGTCGCCGAGGGCATCGAGACCCGCCAGCAGCTCGACCAGCTGCGGCAGCTCGGCTGCGAGCTGGGCCAGGGCTATCTTTTTTACAAACCCCTCAGCGCCTGCGACATTGAGGCTTCTATCCTGACCAGCTAGGCGCGGTTTTGAATCCCGGCGAGCGGCGGCGATTGCGTAATTTTCAACACTATACTTTGCGGCGCGATCGGCCTATAGTGCTATTCGACTTTTGCGTCAGGTTGTTCCAGAGAGAGACATATGAGCGGACTTGGTGGCCTCAATAAATCGCCCAACGGCGTCGTGCTGGGCATGGTGCAGCTCCAGCTGCCCAACGTCGTCACCCCCGACGACTTGGCCGCCCAGACCAATCGCATCTGCGCCATGGTCGCCAAGGCCCGCCGCAACATGCCCACGATGGATCTGGTGGTCTTCCCCGAATACTCGCTCCACGGCCTGTCGATGGACACCAACCCCGAGATCATGTGCCGTTTAGATGGCCCTGAGGTCGCGGCCTTTCGCCAGGCCTGCATCGACAACAACATCTGGGGCTGCTTCTCGATCATGGAGTACAACCCGGAGGGCTACCCCTACAACAGCGGCATCATCATCGACAGTGCGGGCGAACTCAAGCTCTACTACCGCAAGCTGCACCCCTGGGTGCCGGTCGAGCCCTGGGAACCGGGGAATATAGGCATTCCGGTCTGCGACGGCCCCAACGGCAGCAAGATTGCCCTGATCATCTGCCACGACGGCATGTTCCCCGAGATGGCCCGCGAGTGCGCCTACAAGGGAGCCGAGATCATGATTCGCACGGCGGGCTACACCGCCCCCATTCGCCACTCCTGGCAGATCACCAACCAGGCCAACGCCTTCTGCAACCTGATGGTGACAGCGTCGGTATGCATGTGCGGCAGCGACGGCAGCTTTGACTCCATGGGCGAGGGCATGATCGTCAACTTTGACGGCACCCCCCTGGTCATGGGCAGCCACCGCCCCGACGAAATCATCACCGCCGAGGTGCGCCCCGACCTGGTGCGCGAGGCCCGCCTCCACTGGGGCGTGGAGAACAACATCTACCAGTTTGGCCATCGCGGCTATGTGGCCGTCAAAGGCGGTGCCCAGGACTGCCCCTACACCTACATGAAGGACATGGTGAAAGAGGTCTATCAACTGCCCTGGGACGATCAGGTCATTCACACCGATGGCACCTCCTGCGGCTTTCCTGCCCCCACCCGCAGCTACGGCGGTGAAGCGGTGCCGCCAGCCCTAAGCTAGGCCGTCAGCCCCGCAGGAGATGGGGCGTTAAACAGGGTAGGGATGGTCGCTACGGCGGATGGCGGCGAGGCGGCCAATTTATGGCTGAGAGCGGACTAAATCGAGTTCATCCCCCGAAATTAGGCCTTTCTGTAGACGACAACTCCGCTAGGAGCTGACTAAGGTGTACTACGAAAACCTTAGTCACATAAGTAGAGATACCGCTATGCCCTGGCAATTTAAAGTCCCCACGCTGAGCGATCAGCAGTCGGAGAAAAATCTCAAAGAGCACATTCTTACGTCTGAACCTGATGCCAATATTGACATCAATTCCCAGGCCAAAACGGTCACCATCAGCTCCAGGGCTTCGGAAGAAACCTTCAGGGAGCTGATTGTTGCCGCTGGCCACAACATAGCCTCCGCCTAGCCTCGGGCGTACTGCCACAGCTCTACGCTACCCTAGAGGGCGTTGGTCCCGCAAAGTCGGTCTTTGGCCAACGCCTTGCACGGGTTTCTATGGCATCTTCCGCTCAAAAACCGCTGCCCCCCGGCAGCTTTGGACTACCGATTCTGGGGGAAACCCTCAGTTTTTTGTTCGATCCTGAATTTGCCCGCAAGCGCCAGGCCCAGTATGGTCCGGTCTTTAAAACCCGCATTTTGGGCCGCCCTACGGTGGTGATGACGGGGCCAGAGGCCAACCAGTTTCTGCTGTCTACGAATATGGACTGCTTCTCCTGGCGGGAGGGGTGGCCCGGCACATTCAAAGAGCTGCTGGGCGAATCGCTGTTTTTGCAGGAAGGTGAAGAGCACCACCGCAACCGCAAGCTGCTCATGCCCGCCTTCCACGGTCCGGCCCTGGTTGGCTACATAGATACAATGCAGCGCCTCACCGATCGCTACGCCCGGCGGTGGGAAGAGATGGGCCAGTTCACCTGGTTCGACGAAATGAAGCAGCTCACCTTCGACATTGCCAGCACCCTGCTGCTGGGTAGCGAGCCGGGGGCCGAAACGGCGCAGCTCTCAAGGTGGTTCACGGAGTTGACCAACGGGTTGTTTGCTCCGCCAATTCGCTGGGGCTGGACGACCTTTGGCAGGGCGATCAGCGCGCGCGATCGCCTGCTAGACCACATTGAGCAGGTGGTCAAAGCCCGCCAGGCCCACCCCACCCACGATGCCCTGGGCCTGCTGGTGCAGAGCGAAGACGAGGAGGGCAATCGCCTCAGCATAGAAGAAATCAAAGTTCAGGCCCTGCTGATGCTGTTTGCCGGGCACGAAACCACCACCTCGATGCTGACCTCGCTGGTCATGGCGCTGGCGCAGCATCCCGATGTGTGGGAAAAAGCGCGGCAGGAGCAGGAGGCACTGATGGCCGCGAGTGGCCCCGTTGCCCTGGAGCAGATCCGGCAGATGCCGTACCTCGACCAAATTGTCAAAGAGGTGGAGCGGCTCTACCCGCCCGTAGCCGGAGGCTTTCGCGGCGTGGTAAAAGCGTTTGAGTTCAACGGCTACCGCGTGCCCGAGGGCTGGATGGCGCTGTACAGAATCGATGCGGCCCACCGCGATCGCACCATCTACACCAGTCCCGAAAGCTTTGACCCCGATCGCTTTAGCCCCGATCGCGCCGAGCACAAGCGCTCCGACTTTAGCCTGGTGGGCTTTGGCGGCGGGCCACGGGTGTGCCTGGGTCTGGCCTTCGCCCAGCTCGAAATCAAGCTGGTGGCCGCCCATCTGCTGCGCCACTACACCTGGGAGCTAGTCCCCAACCAAGACTTGCACATGATCTCTATTCCAACCCTCAGGCCCAAGTCTGGCCTCAACGTTGTCTTTAAGAAACGCGACCATGCTCAGGCCCAAGCAGCTGCTTGAAGCGATTCGTAGGGTCCGCAGCCAGTCGCCCACGCACCTGGGCGACTTTGCCGTTCTCAAAGCCGATGCCCTGGGTGCTCAAGCCAACCCTGAGGTGCTGGCCCAGCTGGAACCTGTGGTGGGCTACTATCCACCGATTGACTTAGAGGCCCTGAGCCAGCTGCCCCAGGGCAGCTTTGGCTACGAGTACGCCCATCACATGCAGATCAATCACCTCAGCCCGTTTACCGTCAGCCCAGATCTCGATCAGGTAGCGCGGCGCAACGTGTTTGCCCTGCGCTACGCCATCACCCACGATATTTTTCACGTGCTGCTGGGGTTTGATACCAGCTACGCCGGAGAAATAGGCGTGTTAGCTTTTGCCGCAGCCCAGAACTACAGCCGCTCGCAGCGTCTCGGACTGTGGTTGGCCAGCGCGCTGTATCCCATCATGGCCCCGGGGCAAATCAGGAATATCTTTGCCAATCGTCGCCGCGGATTGGCCCTGGGGCAGCAGGCCAGGTGTTTATTGAGCGTGCGGTTTGAAGAGCTGTGGGCGCTGCCCCTAGACACCGTAAAGCAAGATATGGGAATCTAACTGGTTTTTCAAATATCCACTGCTGCCATTTTTTTAGCTGAGGCGAATCCATGGCTCAATCAATGCTGTTTTTCGTACTCGCTGGCCTGTGTGAAATCGGCGGCGGCTATTTGGTCTGGCTAGCGCTGCGGGAAGGGAAAAGCCCCTGGCTGGCGCTGCTGGGAGTCATTATTTTGGGCATTTATGGGGTAGTTCCCACCCTACAGCCGGCTCATTTTGGGCGGGTCTATGCGGCCTACGGCGGCGTTTTCATTGTGCTATCCATAGCCTGGGGATGGTTCGTTGATCAGGTGAAGCCCGATCGCTTTGACCTGCTTGGCGGCTGGATTGCTCTCCTTGGAGTCTGTATCATGATGTACGCTCCAAGATCCTAAAAGAGCAGATCGCCTCAGGCCTTCTAAGGCTAGTAGATGTTGGACTCAACAGGTGATATCAATAGATTGATGCTAACGGGCGAGTGACAATGAAATCTTTTATTTCTTTGATTTCGGGTGCCCTGGTAACGGGGTCGATGCTGCTGGCACCCGTGGCCATGGCCCAGCCTGACGAAGGCGGCGCCTGGCTAGACGGCGTTACCAACTGGAATGAGCCCAGCGCCCCCATACCGGCGGCCCCGGTCATCGAGGGGGGCGGTAATTTGTCGAGCTGTCTAGACGGTGCCCGTCCACCTGCCCTCTACGAGGATGCGCTGGTGGAATCGGCGGGCTGGACCCTGACTGGCGCCGCCCAAATCTTTGGCGACACCACTGTCGTTACCGGCATGGCCAATGCCGATGGGATGTGTCGGCCCCTGGCGTATCAAGTCTTTGTGTTTACCAAGGGCAAATTTTCCGGCACGCTGTCGCCAACCCCAATGGATTCTCGCACCGATGGCAGCCTGGTTACGGTTGACCTGTACCGCGAGGGCTATTTGAGCGCATCGTTTAACCGCTATACGCCCGACGATGCGCTCTGCTGTGCATCCCAGTCCAGTTCTCTGTTTTACCAGGTCGAACCGGTAGAAGATTCCCCCGTGCTGATGCCCCAACTGCCGGCCAACACCAGCCCCAACTCCTAATTGGGGCTGTGAGCGTGTGAGCGATCGCCCCACCAGGTCATCCCCTCTAGCGGGCGATCGCTAGGCTTGAATTCACCATTGCTAACAGGGGCGATAGTGGGCGGTGTCCTACGGGGTTTGGGGGGAAGCAGTGAGCGATACTTTGAGCCAGTAAGCTGAGCCGTCGCGCAGGCGATTGACCAGGCCGCGCTCAAAAAGTTCGCGGCGCAGCAGGGCCGGGTCACCGAAGGTGTGGTGCTGGTTGAGCAAGGCGTTGACTTCGCGCTCGCGATAGCGGGTACCGGGTTCAAACTTGGTGGCCAAATAGTCGAGCGCCAGCTGTTGGAAACGGCCTTTGTTGCGCTTTGAGGGCCACTCTTTAAGCCGACCCTGGGGGTCTAAATAATGCTCAAGCGCGGTGGCGTAGTCCATATTTATAGTCCCAGTTTTAAGCTGCCATCAATCTCTCGCTACAAATCTCTCGCTACAATAGGCGGCAGACCAATTACGGAATGCTTGGCTATGAAACGCTTGCTCCTTGCTCTAGTGATGGTTTTAGCTCTGGTGGGGTTTCCGGCCCAGGCGTGGGCGCACCAGGTCGAAACCTTCTACACCATGGACACCCAACTGGAGTTTCAGTCTAAGTTTAGTTCTGGGGAGCCCTTTGCCGGGGCCACGGTGAGCATTTACGCCCCCAACAACCCCGACGAACCCTGGATGACCACCACTACCGACAGCGAGGGGCGGTTTGCCTTTTTGCCCGATGAGTCAATTCCGGGCGATTGGGAAGTGGCGATCGAAGACGAATTCAAAAGCCATGCCGACTACTGGACGGTGCCCGTAGGCGACAAAGGCATTATCTACGACGGCATTAGCTTTAACTCCACCGAGGATGTGCACTACCGGGCCGCAGCGGCCATGGCACCGCTGGGCATCTCCATCGGTGGGGCGCTGGCCTGGCTGGGCTTTACCCGTCGCCGCCGTCGCTAGGGCATCGGGTACTGCTGCATCGAGCTTTGCGTTTGGGCTGTCTGGGTAAAGCGGTTGCCGCCCATTCAGCGCCCGAGGGCAGGTATGGCTGTAGCCAGTCTGGTTAGGACAGGTCTCCTATGAACGCTCAAACAGTTGAACGTTCATAGGGTTTCTAGATGTTCTAACCAGCGTGACTGTAGCTATACCTTGGGGCAGAAATGGTTGAGGAAACAATTAATTAGCTCGCTGGGCTGGCTCGTCTAAACGTTAGGCGGGCCATTTTTTGGGGCCTGTATGCAGCGATGGGTCACTGAGCTGTGGGGGCAAGCATCATCGCCGCTGGTGAGAAGGATCACCAAAATGCTGCCGCAGTCCTCTGATGGCTCTCTGTAGTTGTTCTGCGTCCCCAAGACCTACTTGCGGTGTTGGCTCGGCGCTTCGGCATGGGCCAACACCGCAGGTAGGGTTCGCAACCTCTCAGGAGAACCCCCATGACTGCTCAAGCCCCCGTTTTAGATAGCTTCATCAAGCGCTACAGCGATCGCAACTACAAATACCCCGTGCTGGTGCGCCACCAGGGCACGGTGATTGCCCTAGCCATGGATGACCAGCGCCGCATCTATTATTCTGTGCTGAACCTGAATGGTCAGGACAGTGCTCTGGACGTTAACCAATGGGCCGACCATCCCCAGGAGCTGGAGTTTCCCAAAGAGATCGCCGAGGTGGGCTTTGGCCTGGCCGACCAGCTGCTGCTGCCGACGGTGAAGAAGGGCAGCCGCGACCCGGTAGACCCCGGCGCGGTGGTCGCCGACAACGAGGAGGACAAGTTTCTCTCCAGAACGGCGCGGTTGACCGCCGACGCCCCCTTTCAGGCGATGTCGGACGGGCGGTTTGTGTACGTGTTTCGCCAGGCGATCGCGGCTGGTCACCCCGACCAAATTACGGTCGAAGGCCCCGACCAGACCCGGGTTGCCATCGTAGACTCGACCCTGCTGGTCGATCGCTTTGTGCTGTCGGGGGCCTCGGCCAGTACCGCCCCAGCGGGCCAGGCGGCTCCAGCGCCTCAGCTCAAGCTCAACATGGAGGTGCGCTTTCGCCGCAGCCGCAGCAAAACCCGGCCCCAGAGCACCAAAGACAGCCTCGGCGCCCGGGATATGCAGGATCAGCCCTTCTTTGAACCCACCCAGGAGCTGTCGTTTATTCGCAATTTGCAGGATGGCCGCTTCTCGATGGTGCTGCTGCCCACCACCATTGCCGAGGTGTCGCGCTGGCAGATTTTTGCCTTTAACAGCGCCACCGGCCTGATCGATGCCTACAACGTGGAGCGCTCCCTGGAGGGCCTGTTCAACACTCGCGGCACCCAGGCCATTACCACCAGCGATGCCGCCGAAACGGCCCTGGACTTTAGCCAGGTTGGCGATCATATCGTTTTGGCCCCAGGGGTTTTGCTGGGCCAGGGCTTTAGCCAGGAGACCTGGATCTTTCCCCGCGTCACCGCGCCGGAGCCGGGCACCGAGCTAGAGCAGGCGCTGCTGGGGGCCGACGAGAAAACCGCCGACGCGCCGCCTTCGATCTGGATTGTGGACAACCGCCGGGTGCGGGTGGGCTTTGGCGATGGCACTGAGTTCCATTCGTTTATGACCGGCGAGGTGCTGCGATCGAACCAGTGGAACCATTTGGCCGTGGTGTTTAGCGATCGCCCCGAGGAGGCGGGCTACCACCTCTACGTCAACGGCCTGCCCGTGGAGGTGCAGGCCGAGGGCAGCGCCAGCCTGGGCAAGCAGTCGGTGAATGCGCCCCTGCGCCTGATTGGGGCACCCAGCCGCAGCTTTGCCGGGCTGATTGACGAGATTCGGCTGTGGAATCGGCCCCGCTCGGAGCGGGAAATTCGCAGCGATCGCGGCCTGCGCCTGACCGGGGAGGAACTGGGACTCATTGCCTACTGGCGGCTGGACGAAGGTTCCGGCGGCGACATTCTCGACCAGACCGGCAACCACGCCCCCGGTACCCTCAGCCCCGGTTTTGCCGACCGCGCCTGGGTGGTGTCTGACGCGCCAATCGGCGAAAACGCCGGGGTCAACCGCGACAGCTTCCGCGTTGAGGGCCGCACCGTGGCCTCGGGAATGGCCTCGCTGCTCTACTTCCAGCAGGAAGCCGCCCGCACCGGCTACGACCAGCAGGCCAAGCCCCTGCGCCAGGGGGCGCGGGTGATGCTGGCGGTGGCCACCCAGGCCGCTGGGGACGATCAAAACCAGATCGCCACCCTCGACTTTGGCGTTTCCGCCAGCGGCAGGCTGGCCAAAATTCCCGACAATTTGGCCCTGCGGCCCGTGGCGGTGGAGCGCGACGGCGACCCGGTGGATGTGAGCGCGGAAATGGCCCAGATTCAGGCGATTCAGCAGGTGATTGACCAGCGGCTGAGCGCCGATGACACCGCCGACGTGAGCGCCGAACTGGCCCAGATTGAGGCCTTGCAGACCGCCATTACCCAGAAGCAGCAGGCCGCCCGCACCGTGGATGTCAATGCCGAGCTGGAGCGGATTCAGACGTTGCAGGGGTCGATCACCCAGAAGACCCAGCGGGCCACCAGCCTGGGCGAGGAGATCGACTACCTGAACCGGGTGTACAGGATTGTGGATGACGCGATCGCCAACCGCAGCATCGCCTCCAGCGTTCCGGCGGGCAGCTTAGACAGCCTGAATATCCCCGCCAAGCTCAGCCGTCTGCGCGATCTGCGCAACCTCCAGGCCAACGGCCAGCGCGACTTGCAGCAGCTGACCGATTTTCTGGGCCAGGCCCGCGTCACCGTCTACGAGCACGCCAACTTTGGCGGTCGCGCCCTGTCCTTCGGGCTAAACGGGCTTTCGCCGCGCTTTGTGGGCTACACCCAGCTCAACCAGGACAGCTTCAACGACCTGATCAGCAGCATTGGCATCTCAAGCGTCGCTCGGGTGGTGCAGGGGCAGATAACCGCCGTTCCGGCCCTGCAGGTGACGGCCTATCAGCACGCCAACCGCAACGATGGCGGTCGCCAGGACGGGTTTGTGCACACCTTTAGCGAAACCACGGCTTTTGTTGGCCGCGACTTCAACGATCGCATCTCCAGCCTGGATATTGCCGAGAACCCCGCTTTCCGCAGCTACCGCGACGACTTGCAGCAATCGATCGACGCCCTGGCCACCGACCTAGCCAGCCTGCTGGGCGAGCTGACCACCATTCGCGCCAATATCGACGCCCTGCGCACTGATCAAGACCGCCAGCGGCGGCAGCTAGAGCAGGCGGTGATCAGCGATCGCACCACCCTGGCCGCCCTGCAAAACCTGCTGAACAAGGGCTTTGCCGCCACCATGCCGCTGGTGCACAGCGATGTCAGCGGGCTATCCACCGCCGGGGGGCTGCTGAGCTTCGCCTGGTCAACCGACACGCCGCTGCTGTTCGACAGCGCCGTGGGCAACGTGGCCATGTACTTTCGCGGCAGCGACGACCAGTTCTTTGTGGCCTACTACAAAACCCTCACCCAGCGCGCCCGCTACGCCCTTAACGACGCCCTGGGAGCCGAAACCGTGGTGGGCTTTGCCCGCGCCACCGAGGCCGAGATGGATCGCATTCGCCTGGATATAACCGGGCCGGAAACCGAGTCCACCTGCACCGTCACCCTGGCGGTGAAAGCGGGCGACCAGAGCATTACGGAAACCTGGCAGCAGGTGCCGCGCCAGCCCCAGGGCTTTGCCAAGGTGCTGAACGGCCTGGCGGGCGATCGCACCTTTGTCGGTCGCGGCGAAATCGGCCTTGTCGATGGCCGGGCCGAAACCCTGGCCGTGGCCGAGGGCATCCACCGCTCGCTGCCCGCCGGGGCCACCCTGTTTATCGGCGACCTCAAGGCCACCCTGGCCGCCGCCGTAGACCAGGGCGCAACGGCGCTGGAGATTCGCACCGAGGTCGCCAACCCCGCCGTAGAACTGCTGCCGGTGTTCTTTTTGGAGTACGACTACGCGGCGCACGCCAGCACCACCCAGGGCGAGGTCGATCTGTCTTCCGGCTCGCGGCTGCTGGCCTTTGTGGCCAACGGAACCGGGCAGGGGGTCAAAAATGGCACCGTCCGCAGCGGTGTCACCCTCACCAGTCGCTGGGTGGCAGAATCTCCGGGCCACACCTACGCCTTCAACGGCAAGGACAGCTCCGCCCGGCTGGAGGCAGCCACCCCCGCCGCCTTTAACCAGCAGCTGCGGAAGTTCTCGCCCAAAGATGACCTCACCCTGGAGGCCTGGGTGCGCCCCAGCCAGATTGCCGAGGCCAACCTGCGATCGCGCGTGCTCTACTACCAGCCCCAGCCGGGTAATTCTGACAGCCGCTACCTGCTGGGCCTGAAGCGGGAGGAGCTGAATACGGCGATCGCCCTCAACGGCAGCACCATGGTAGTCACCATTCCGGCAGCTGACCCGCTCAATTTTGCCGGGGTGATTACCCTGGAGGCCTGGGTCAAACCCGCCGCCAACGAAAACAACGGCAACATCATCGTCCACGGCAACAATGGCGGCGACCAGGTCTACCTGCGCCTCAACGAAGGGCGCTACGAAACCGGCTGCCAGCAGAGCGGTGTCGATCACCGCGTCTCGGTGGTGATGCCCGCCGCCGATCGCACCGGGGCCGCCTGGGTGCACCTGGCCGGGGTCTACGACGGCGGCCACTGGCGGCTCTACCGCAACGGCATTGCCATCGGCGAGCAGGCCGATACCGTGGGGGCAGTGCCGGTGGCGGCCCCCTGGGGGCTGGGGTCTCACCCCACCATCAGCAGCCGCATTCTGGGGGGCGCGATCGCCGAAGCCCGGATCTGGAAGCGGGGCCGCACCCAGGCCGAAATTGCCGCCGACATGAGCCGCGAGGTCAGCGGCAGCGAAACCGACCTGGTGGGCTGCTGGCGCTTCGACGACTTTGCCAACCAGCGGGCCACCGACCACTCCCGCTTTGGCCACCACGGCACCCTGGTGGGCAACCCCCAGCCCACCGAATCGCCCCTGCCCGCCTACTCGGTGTTTGCCGGAGTGGGCGCGCAGCTGGTGCAGGCTCCGCAAACCATCGCGGCAGGCAACTGGAACCATCTGGCGGCGGTGTTCAACCAGTCCTACGGGGTGCAGCTCGACGGCCAGCCCGCCACCTTCCTCGATGCGGGCAAAGATCTCACCCTCGACATCAACCGCGACCTCACCCTGGAAGTGGCCTTTCAGGTCAACGACCTGAGCCAGCCCCGCGCCCTGCTCACCAAGGGCAAAATCAGCACCACCGAGGACCCCGAGCAGCGCGTGCCCTACGCCCTGTACCTCAACCCCGCCGGGCGGGCGGTCTTCGCCTTTGAGGATGTGCAGGGCAACAAGCACCTGTTTGTCTCCGAGCCGATCGCCAACCCCACCGCGTTCCACACTGTTACCGTCAGCCGCAAGCGCAACACCATTACCAACCCGGTGCGCAACAACGACGGTCAGCAAACCGGGGTCGATATCGTCTCCTGGGATGTCATTCAGTTCTTTGTCGATGGTCAGGCCAACACCCCCAGCGGCCAGCCCTACGGCCTGTTTGAGTACAAAAAAGCGGGCAGCGACACCACCGGCACCCCCCGTGTGGAAGACAGCCGCAACGAGGAAAGCCCCAGCCCCGGCTTCAACGCGGGCAAGCCCCAGCAGCCGGTCGACATCGGCAACAGCAACGACCCGCTGGAGTTTGGCTCGGGCTTTGCCCTGGCTGGCCTGAAGCATTTCAGCGGCGACCTGGACAGCATTAACGGGGTGACGCTCTCCCCGTCGGCGTTGCTGCTCGACGGCGGCAGGCTGTTCCGGCCCCAGGAGGGGGTTTTAATTGCCCAGGCCGCCGGTATCGCCGCCACCGCCGCCGAGCTGGAGCGGAACAGCAACCTGCTGACCCAGGCCCGTCGGGTGTTTGAGAACGGGCAGGCGATCGCGCCCCTAGACGGCGTACTGGCCGAAATTCGCCTCTGGAACCTGGCCCTGGAGGCGGGCAGCCTCAAGCCCACTATTCAGGGCGGCGAACAGGGGCTGCTCTCCTGGTGGCGCTTTGAGGAGGCGGAAGGCACCCTCGCCTTCGACAGTAAGGGCAGCAGCAACGCCCGCTTCAAAGGCGCGGTGCGGTGGGTCAAAGACCCCAACCCCAGCGGGTCGCAGCTGGTGCTGTACCGCAACGGGCAGCTAATCCCCAGTGAACCGGTGCCCGCAGCCGAGCAGGCCGCCCTGCTCTCGCCCCACGCCCAATTCACCCTGGGCGGCATTCGCCGCAACGGTCAGATCGAAGAACTCTTCCAGGGCGAGCTGGAGGAAGTGCGGATCTGGCACAGCGCCCGCACCCTGGAGCAGGTTCAAGACAACCTGTTCCGCCGCCTGCTGGGGGAAAACGAGCAGTTCCTCGACAACCGCGAAGACCTGCTGGCCTACTACCCCTTCGACACCCAGAAAGCCGGGGTGCTGTCCGACTATTCCCTGCTGGGCAACGATCTGGTTCCCTACAACACCGAGTTTGTGCTCTCCACCGCCCCCATTGGCGAAGACACGCCCCAGGTGCGCAGCGCCCTGGCCGGGGTGAGAACGCCCTTTAGCGATCGCCTCCAGAGCACCCCCGCCGTGCAGGAGTATGGCGACCTGCAAACCGATGTTGACGGCAACCTGTTCGGCATCTACAAGCGCTGCTACGGCCTGATCAAAGACGGCCAGTGGGAGCTGATCACCGGCTTTAAGGTGGGCGAACTGGTGACCGAATGGGTAGGCCAGGTGCAGTTTGACCCGCAGCTGATCGGCTTTATTGAAGGGGCGCCCCCGGTGCCCGGCGAAAACCTCACCAGCACCAGCGTGGTGCTGGGCGAATTTGCCGACTACAACGGGGCCAGCTCTGTGGAGCTGAAGCAGGCCAGCAAAACCAACTTCACCTTCTCCGCCGATAAAGAAAGCGGCTTCGACTCCAGCTTTGATCTGACCGCTGGGCTGCTCACCAAGCTCAATGTCAAGGCCGGAATTGGCCTGGTCATCGATACGGTAGACACCGACGGGGCTTTTGGCATCAAGGCCAAGTTTGAGAACTCCCTGGGCTGGCTCAGCGCTGGCAGCACCAGCCTGGAGCTGGCCAACAACCTCTCCAGCAAGCAGCAGCTCCAGGGCTTTGTGGAACCCCCCGATGCCGTGGCCTTTGGCGATGTGGGCCGCCGGTTTGTCACCGAAAACATGGGCTTTGCCCTGGTGCAGTCGCAAACCGCCGATGTGTTTGCCCTCAGGCTCAAGCACAACAGCGCCCTGGTGTCGTACCAGATGCGCCCCAACCCCGACATTCCGCCCGATCGCAACATCATCAACTTCCCGCTCAACCCGGCCTACACCAAGCAGGGCAGCCTGGACGGCAAGGTTGGCTTCACCCCCGACCCCGCCTACCCCAACGCCCTCACCTACAGCAACGACAGCAGCTTCTACAAGCCGGTCGAGGCCTTTGCCCTGAAGCAGCGCATCCAGCGCGAAGAGGAGCGGGTGCGGGCCTACTACGACCAGTACGATGCGGGCGCGGTGGGCCGTCGCCAGAACGTGCTGTACGGCCAGCAGGGCGACCTGGGCAGCCAGGAAGTGCTCAAAACCCTGCCCCAGCTAGAAAAGCGCAACCTGGCCAACACCTACGTCTGGACCGCAGACGGCGGCCTGTTCGCCGAAACCCAGGAAACCATGGATGTGGTGCAGGAGAGCTACGGCGGCTCCTACGCCTTTAAGGGGTTAGCTGGGGCCTTTGCCGATCTCAGCGTAGCGATCGGCGGCGTGGGCTTCAAGTTGGGCTTTGAGGCGCTGTTTGGCGGTCGGCTCAACGTGCAGGCCAACAAGAGCGTGCAGTCTGAGAATGCTTTCTCGGTCGATATCAGCGTTGACGGTGTGGAGCGCGACGTATTTTTGCGCGATGCGGCGGGGAATGTGCTGTTCGATCGCAGCAACCCGCTCAGCCCCAAGGCCCTGCGCCAGCCCGGCAAGGTGGATGCCTATCGGTTTATGACCTTTTACCTGGAGCCCCAGGCCGACCACTTCGACCAGTTCTTTAGCCAGGTGGTGGACCCAATCTGGCTGGAGCAGAGCACCGACGCCAACGCCCTGGCCCTGCGCGGCCTGCGCGATGCCAACAAAGGCCCCGGCACCAAGCCCCCCTGCTGGCGCATTTTCCACCGGGTCACCTTTGTCAGCCGGGTGCTGCCGCCGATCGGCAGCACCAAGCCCCTGCCCGCACTGGAATCGACCCTGCGGGAGCTGAGCATCGACAGCAACTTCGAGCTGATCAAGCGGCTCGACCCCTTTGTGGCCGACAAGGTGGATGACTTTGGCGAGTTCTCGCGGGCCGTGCGCGACACCATCGCCACCTACCTGCCCGAGCTACAGCCCCACCTGGCCACCATTACCGAGTTTATGCGGCTGTTCTACGGCGTTACCGAAACCACCAGCCTGGCCGACAGCCCCGAGCTAACCGCTCTGCTGGAGGGCGATCGCGCCCCCAACGCGCCCCCCGTGGTGCGGGTGGGCCGCAGCCAAACCCTGCGCCTAGAGGATGAGGCGGTGCAAACCACCCTGCCCGGCTCGGTGGCCGACGATCGCCTCTCCCCCGAGGCCATCTTCGTCACCTGGGCGGTGCAGTCTGCGCCCGCTGGGGCCACCGTCAGCTTTGACGATCGCCACAGCCCGGTTGCGATCGCCAGCTTCAGCAACCTTGGCCGCTACCAGCTCACCCTCACCGCCAGCGATGGCACCCTCTCCACCACCGAACCCCTCGATGTGCTGGTCAACCAGTCCCCCATCGTGCGGGCCGGAGACGACCAGGAGATCGGCTTCCGCCAGCCCCTAGAACTGCGGGGCGAACTGGTGCGCGATGGCCGGGGCGAGCGGCAGCTCCAAACCCTGACCACCCGCTGGGAGGCGATCAGCGGCCCCGGCACCGTCACCTTTGACAACCCGGCGGCCCTGCGCACCCGCGCCGTCTTCAGCGCCAGCGGCGTCTACCTGCTGCGGCTCACCGCAGAAACCACCACCGCCAGCGGCGTGCTCAGCCACAGCGACGACCTGCAGGTGTTTGTGGGAGCCCGCATCAACCGGAGCCTGCTCAGCCTCTACAGCTTTGCCGACAGTTTGGCCGCCGGTACCGTGCGCGATGTGGCAGGTACCGGAGCGCCCGCCGACCTGACCATTACCGGCACGCCGGTAGCCCTGACCGCCCCCGGCGCGGCCAAACCCTTTGCCCTGGCGCTGAAGAGCCTCGCCCGCCTGACCAGCACCAGCGCCAGCCGCCTGAACCAGGCGATCAAGGCCAGCGGCGAATTTACCCTGGAGGCCTGGATCAATCCATCCCAGGCCAACCAGCCGGGCCTGGGGCGCATTCTCACCCTGTCCGGGGGGGCCAGCAGCCGCAACCTGATTTTGGGTCAGGCGGGGGGCCAGTTCCACCTGGGAGTGCGCACCAGCGAGACCAACCTCAACGCCAGCGATCGCGCCCTGGCGGGGGGCACCATCACCCCCGGCACCCTGACCCATGTGGTCTGCACCCGCGAGGCCAGCGGCCAGACCCGCCTCTATATCAACAACCAGATGGTGGCTCAGCGGGCGATCGCAGGCAGCCTGGCCAACTGGGATGAGAGCTTTGCCCTCTCCCTGGGCAACGAGCTGGGAGATAACCTGAGCCAGGAGCGCGCCTGGCTGGGAGACCTCCACCTGGTCGCCCTCTACAGCAGCGCCCTCAGCCCCGCCGAAATTGCCACCAACTTTGAGGTGGGGGCCGACGCCAACCTGGCCCCGGTGGTCTCTGCTGGCGGCGACCAGGTGATCAACCTGCCCGGCAGCCTGACGCTAAAAGGCGTCGTCATCGACGACCAGCTGCTAACCGGCGACCTCTCGGTGCTGTGGAGCCAGCCCGGCGGCCCTTCCCCGGTCACCTTTAGCGACCCCAGCAGCCTGGAGCCCACGGTCAGCTTTGTGGCACCCGGCACCAGCGAAGACAAGGGCCAGCCCTTCCAGGTCAGCGGCGTCTACACCCTGCGGCTGACCGTGGGCGACGAGGCCCAGTCCATCAGCGATGAGGTGACCATTACCGTTAACCACGCGCCCAGGATCACAGTACCTAATGCCCTCGTCGTGCAGTTGCCCAATCGGGCGCAGCTCACCGCCGAGGTGCAGAGCGGCCTGGGCACCCCCCAGCAGGGGCGACTCACCCTGACCTGGAGCCAGCTCAGCGGACCGGGTACGGTTTCCTTTGGGGACCCCACCCTGGCCCGCACCACGGCGCAGTTTTCTGAAAGCGGCACCTACCTGCTGCGGCTGACCGCTAGCAACGGCCTGCTCACCGCCGTGGCCGATGTCACGGTTTATGCCAACAAAGCCCCCCAAATTCGCGCCAGCGCTGCCCCCCTGGTCAACCTGCCCGCCGCCGCTACCCTCCAGGGCGAAATCGTCGATACCGGCCTGGCCGACCCCGCCGGTACCGTAACCACCCAGTGGAGCCGCGTCAGTGGCCCCGGCAACGTCACCTTTGCCGATGCCGATGCCCTGACCACCACCGCCACCTTTAGCGCCAGCGGTGAGTACACCCTGCGGCTGACCGTCAGCACTGGGGAACTCTCCACCAGCCGGGAGGTGACCCTCACGGCCAACCAAGCCCCCGTAGTCGATGCCGGGCCAGACCAGACCATCGACTTTCCGGCCCTGGCCGAACTCGACGGCACCGCCAGCGACGACGGCTTCCCCAGCCGACCGGGCCGTCTGACCCTGACCTGGAGCAAAGTCAGTGGCCCCGGCAATGTCACATTTGCTGACCCGGCCAGCGATATCACCACGGCCCAGTTCTCCCAGGGCGGCCAGTACGTGCTGCGGCTGACGGCCAGCGACGGGGCGATCGCCGCCGCTGACGAGCTCACCATTCAGGTGAACCAGCCCCCGGTGGTAAACGCCGGGGCCGACCAGGTGTTGACCCTGCCACCTGCAACGGCAGGAGCAGCTCAGCCCGCGATCGCCACCGCCACCCTGAGCGGCACCGTTCAGGATGACGGCCTGCCCGCTGGCACCCTGACCATCCTCTGGAAGCAGATCAGTGGCCCCGCTGCCGCTGCGATCGCCAATCCTGCCCAGGCGGCTACCCAGGTGACGTTTGCCCAGGCGGGCACCTACGTGCTGGAGCTGAGCGCCAGCGACGGACGGCTGACCGGGCGCAGCACCGTTCGCATCGTCGTCTCTCGCCGAGTGGTGGCCGGCGTTCAGGCCCTCTACGATTTCCGCGAGGGTACGGGCAACACGATTCGCGATCGGTCGGGAATTCAGCCCGCCCTGGATCTAACCCTGGTGAATGGGGCGATCGCGCGGCTGCCCCAGGGCCAGGGCATTGCCCTCCAGCAGCCCAGCCTGCTGGCCACCAGCGGGGCCGCCACCCGGCTGAGCCAAGAAATTCGGCGCACCCAGGCGCTGACCGTAGAAGCCTGGGTTAAACCAACCCAGGCCACCTACAGCCAGCTACCGGCGCGAATTGTCACGCTCTCGGCCAATCCGGGCAACCGCAACGTCACCCTGGGGCAGGACAACAGCCGCTACGTGACCCGCCTGCGCACCACCACGACGGGGGGCAATGGCGACAGCAAGGTGCTCGAAGCGGGCCAGGTCAGCCTCAACCAGCTTTCTCACCTGGTGTACACCCGCGATAATTCTGGCCATGCCGCCTTCTATGTCAACGGGCAGCTTCAGCAGGGCACGACCATCGACGGCAACCTCTCCAACTGGGATGAGGCCTACCGTCTGGCCCTGGGCAATGAGCTGACCAGCGATCGCCCCTGGCTGGGCGAGTACCACCTGGTCGCCCTCTACAACCGTGCCCTGAGCGCCGAGGAGGTGAGCCAAAACTTCGCCGCCAGCCTGGCGTAAGCTCCAAAGACCGGGTTTCTGCACTGGCGGCGCTGCCCCGGCGCCCCCAGCAGAAACTCGGTTTTTATGGCATAGCGCGCCATATAGCAACGTTCATTCGGCAGAAATCTCGGACCAAGCTTTCCGACGCAGCGGCAAGCGAGACCCCGCATGGTATAAATGTTAAGGAATTATAAGCATTCTCATGGGCCAATCTTTGCCCCATTAAGCTGTTTGCGGCGGTTATCAGAGTTATTGAATTAGTTCGGCTTATTGATATCTCGATTTTGCAATCAAGCTTAGCCTCTGTTCGGCTCCCTTGACGGGGTGAACAGATTTTTTTTGGGCAAAATAGTCCAGCTTTAAATGCGCGCAACTTAACTTTCGTGGAGATCTTCCTTGACTGCAATTCTTGAGCCTTCCGCCAGAGTCGCGGACGCGACCGCCTACAGCCACCTGACCCTAAAGCAGGTTATTCAAACTATTCCTAAAGCATATTTCCAAAAAGACCCCCGCAAGGCCTGGACTTCGGTCTTGCTGAGCGTTGGGGCGGTGGCCCTGGGCTACGTGGCGATCGCATTCTCCCCCTGGTTCTTGCTGCCGGTGGCCTGGTTTGTAACCGGCACGGCGCTGACCGGCCTTTTTGTGGTTGGCCACGACTGCGGCCACCGCTCCTTTGCCAATCGGCGCTGGGTGAACAACTGGCTGGGGCACATCATGTTCCTGCCGCTGATCTACCCCTTCCACAGCTGGCGGCTGCTCCACGACATTCACCACCGCCACACCAACAATATGGAGATCGACAACGCCTGGGCGCCCTGGAGCCGGGAGGAATATGCCGGGGCCAATGGGTTTTTGCAGGTGTTTTACCAGGGCATGCGGGGCTGGCTGTGGTGGCTGGCATCGGTAGCCCACTGGGGGGCGCTGCACTTTGACCTGCGCAACTTTGAACCCCGCGATCGCGCCAAGGTCAAGCGCTCCATTGCCGCCGTGGCGATTTTTGCGCTGGTGTTTTTTCCCACCCTGTTCTATTTTGCTGGACCCTGGGGCGTGGTGAAATACTGGCTGATGCCCTGGCTTGGCTACCACTTCTGGATGAGCACCTTTACCCTGGTGCACCACACCATTCCTGAGATCCAGTTTCGCTACGGCGACACCTGGAACGAAGTAGAAGCGCAGCTCTCTGGCACCCTGCACTGCGACTATCCCCACTGGGTGGAAGTGCTGTGCCACGATATCAACGTCCATGTTCCCCACCATATCTCAGTGGGTATTCCGTCCTACAACCTGCGGCCCGCCCACGCTGCGCTGAAGGAACACTGGGCACCGCTGATGAAGGAAACCAAATTTTCCTGGCAGCTGATGCGGACAATCACCGGGCGCTGTCATATCTATCATCCCGACCATGCCTACGATACGTTTCGGGATTTGGCGCGCTAGAAAATCCCTGGGGAAACAACTCATTCAGGGCCTTGTAGCCCCCGTTTACCGGTTCAGCAGTGCTGAGCCGGTTTTGTTTTGGGCAAGGACAATTGGTAAACTGCGACACGTTACCCGCGCAATCTGCCCTTGCCATCGCCACAATCGTGGGTAGCATAGGGAGTCTTGCCAACGCTCGCTCCCGATCCCACTCCTCACACCGCCACACCCACCGCCATGGCCCTGCTGTCTCGTCCGCTGAATACTTTGATGACCACTGCCGCCATCGTTCTGGCGGGCATAACGGCGGCCCCGATGGCCAGGGCGCAGGAGTTTGGCCAGCAGCCCATTGACCCCAACCTGGCCGTCGCGATCGCCAGCCCCGTGCGCGATGGGGCCTTCTACAACCTGATGATCCTAGAGCAGATTCCCAACCGGCAGCAGTGCTGGCAGGAGCAGGGGCAGGGGGACGGAAACGGGCCAGTGGCCATTGACCCGCTGCTGCTGAATTTTGACTTTACCGGCGCCTGCGATCGCAAGACCGACGGCAACGGCTACTCGGTGCGCGTCAACGGCCAGGACCTCGGCGTGCAGTACCGGCTAGAAGTATCGGCCCGGCAGAATGACCTGGTGCTGTTTGCCCGCCCCACGCGCGATCGCTCGGCCCCTCCGATCGAAATTGGCCGCACCCATGGCCGCACCAACGGCTTTCTCAAAATTCAGCTCAACCCCGGCTGGCAGATGGCCCACCGCCTCTACAACGGCCAGCCCACCGGCCACATCTACCTCACCCACGACGCGCCGCTGGATGTGCGCTACGCCGAGGGGACGGCTCCAGCCCTGAGCCAGGCCACTACCACGCCGCCGCCACCCAGCACCCCAGCCCAAACCAGCCCTCTGCCCACCCCCGCCCAAACCAGCCCCCTGCCCACCCCGCCCCCGCCCAGCAGCACCACTCCCAGCGGCAACTACTACCGCGTCATCGTTCCTATTACCAGCGGCAGCACATTAGATCAAGTGCGCGCCATAGAACCCCAGGCCTTTCGCACCACCGTCAATGGTCAGTCGGTGGTACAGGTGGGGCTATTTCGCGAGCAGCAGCGGGCTGACGAAATCTACAACGCCCTGGTTGCTGCTAACCTGCCCGCCAAAATTGTCGGAGCCTCGGCTCCGGCTGTGGCGTCTACCCCGGTTGTGCCCACTATCCCGCAGGGGTCAGTCGTCGTTGTCCTCGATCCGGGCCATGGCGGGCAAGACCCCGGGGCCGTGGGCATCGGCGGCCTAACAGATAAGCAGGTTGCCCTCACGATCGCAACCCGAGTGCAGCAGCAGCTCCAGGCCGCTGGCATTACAGTTCTGATGACCCGCAGCACCGATGTCTTTGTCGATCTCGACGCCCGCGCCCAGTTCGCCAACCGCGCCCACGCCGATGCCTTTGTTAGCATCCACGGCAACGCCATTAACATGAGTCGCCCCGACATCAACGGGCTAGAGACCTACTACTATTCCAGCGGCGAACGCCTGGCCCGCAGCATTCACGCCAGCGTGCTGAGAAATACCGACATGAGCGATCGCGGCGTACGCACGGCTCGATACTACGTGCTGGTTAACACGACAATGCCTTCTGTGCTGGTGGAAACAGGATTCCTCACCGGATCAGTGGATGCCGCCCGCTTCCGTGACCCCGCCGCCGTCAACCGCATCGCCGACGGCATTGCTAGGGGCATTTTGAACTATTTGGGGCGATAACTGAAGATGGGAAAGTTGAGAAGGATCAGGGGGTGTAGAGTCGTTCACAGGGGAAGCTTGGCGATGCGGTTGACCCACTCTTCAGCACTGGATACGGCCCAAATTAGCAGCAATTCCTCAATCACCGTTTCAAACGGTAGTTTTCTAGAAACGATGATAACGCCAGCACTTTGCTGATCAGTGATAAAGGCAGCAAATTCTGAGGGCATTGTCTTGCGATCGTGGCTAACAAGAATCCGCCCCTGCTGTGCCGAGAGGCGTAATACCTCTGCGTCAATAATTCCATCCAGCCCAGCAGCAAAGGCACTTTGAAAATCTATGGCAGGCTCTCGCCGCAGCACCCCCGTCACAATTGATTGGTTTAAATCAGCGTCAGCTTGGTAAAGGATAGTCAAGCATCTACCTGCTGCTGCAAGGCTTTAGCTGCCAGGAGCTTGTTGTATAAACCAGGATCAGAGGCTTGTAGGGGTTGGGGCATGGCATCGAAGGCAGCTTGCCCTGCCGCTAGGTAAGCGTCAACCTGATCACGATTGGCCAGATAAAAGGTGATCACCCCATACACTTGCTCTAATGTCAGCAGTGGAAATGACTGCACAATGCTTTCGGGTGCCAGGCCATCACGGAAGGCATAGACAACAGAATCTAGGGAAATTCGAGTGCCCTCAACCCAGTAGGCTTCGTTGCGATACTCAACATAAGATTTGGCCGTAACGACTGGCATAGATTTATTCAACTTCACTTAGGTTTGAGTGTAACCGGGCTACTCAGTCATAGGCTTACCTAGGTGCTCTATGCCAGCCCGCCGCGATCGCGTCGGCCTCGGTGCAAAACCACCGTTCTCCCTCATCGAGGTGAATTTGTGTTCCCTCATAATCCTCCATGCCGGGAACGTGATAGAGCTTCTTTCCTGTTGAAATCGAGATATTTCCTTTGATAATGCAGTTGGGATCTATGACCGCCTCAATGGGTGTTGGAGGAGTGGTAGTCTCTGACGGCGGATTGGGTGAGACAGGAGGATTGGCGTCAAAGCGAGTCCAGACGCTTTTATAAACAGAGGGAACAGTAGAAGCTGCAAGTACCACCAGCCCAACAATGCCTGCGAGAGATTGAAGCCAGCTCGTTTGGTTGGGCTTGCGCCTAGCGGGCAGGGGGCGGGTCGTTGGAACTGGTCTAGTGATTTGTCTTTGGGTGATTTGTCTTGGGGCGGGCGTGACACCTTCAATGGAGGCTTTGGCGGCACGAACTTTACCGTCTGGTGCAGTAACTTTCTCGTATAAGATTGTATCTCCCACCTTTGGGCGGCGACTGGCATTTGGCAACGCGCTGATATGCAAGAAAATTTCTTTGCCGCCGCCATCAGGCTTGATGAAGCCAAAGCCCCGCTCATCTTTCCAGGTTGTCAGTTGCCCTTTGTGTGGAACGGTTGCCATCCAATAGCCTCAATCACGATTCCATAGTGCAGTTTTCCCCTGGTTTACCGTCTTGCTGACAGTCTAGAGCCAGACTATGAATCGCCTTGGCGCAACGTCCTGTCCCGAAGGGAGCAGCAGATCAACCCTCTAGCCCACTAAAATCAGCAATGTTTTCTCAACGTACTCGCAAGCGCTTTGGCCAGCACTGGCTTACCGACGAAAAGGTGCTCCACCGCATGCTGGAGGCCGCCGCCGTCACCCGGCAGGATACCGTGCTGGAGATTGGCCCCGGCACCGGAGCGCTGACCCGCTGGCTGCTGCCCCTCGCCAATGCGGTAGTAGCGGTTGAAATCGATCGCGACCTGATCCGCAAACTCAACCATCAGTTCGCCAAACACGACAACTTTCGGCTGGTGCCCAGCGACATTTTAGAGCTAGATATTGCTGCCGCCTCGCGGGACAAACACTTCGACTTTGGCCTGCCCAACAAGGTCGTCGCCAACATTCCCTACTACATCACCGGGCCGATTTTAGAGAAGCTGCTGGGCACTCTAGCCTCGCCGAACCCAGAGCCCTACGACATGATTGTGCTGCTGGTGCAAAAGGAGGTGGCCCAGCGGCTCTACGCCAAGCCGGGCACCAAAGCCTTTGGGGCGCTGTCGGTGCGGATGCAGTATTTAGCCGATTGTGAATTGGTGTGCCCCGTGCCCGCTCGCGCTTTTCAGCCACCGCCCCAGGTCGATTCGGCGGTGGTCAAGCTGACGCCGCGTCCCCCGGCTACCCCGTCCGATGACCTGACTGGGTTCGATCGCCTGGTAAAGCTGGGCTTTGGCAGCAAGCGCAAAATGCTGCGCAACAACCTCAAGGGCGTGATCGATCGCGACGAGCTGGAGGCGATCATGACTAACCTAGGCATCGAACCCACCGCCAGAGGGGAAGACCTCAGTGTTGAGCAGTGGGTAGCGCTGAGTAATACAATCCTGAAGCAGTCGTCATCATCAGGTTAAAGGGCGCTGACAAGGTTGGTGGGCGGTGCCCGCCCTTGTGGAACCCACGGGAACCAAGCAGGTGAGTTGCCTGCCCTACGGATACTCACACCATTCACGAAGGATCGCTCAATGCGTCTCTACTCGCTGCTGGCCGCCGCCAAAATCAATCTCTACCTCGAAATTGTGGGCAGCCGCCCCGACGGTTTTCACGAGCTGATTATGGTGATGCAGAGCATTAGCCTGTGCGATCGCATTACCGTGCGCAGCATCGGCGTAGACACCATTCGGGTACGCTGCGACCACCCCCTGGTACCCGCCGATGAGACAAATCTGGCCTACAAGGCGGCGGCGCTGGTGGTCGAGCGCTGCCCTGGGGTAATGGCCAAGCTGGGCGGCGTCGAAATTACCATCGAAAAGCAAATTCCGGTGGGGGCGGGCCTGGCCGGGGGGTCATCCAACGCCGCCGCCGTGCTGGTGGGGCTAGACCTGCTGTGGAATTTAGGCCTAACCCAAGCAGAGCTGCAAGATCTAGGGGCTGAGTTGGGATCGGACATTCCCTTTTGCGTGTCGGGGGGCACCGCGATCGCCACCGGACGGGGCGAGCAGCTCGATTCCCTGCCCGGCATCGACAGCCTGCACCTGGTGCTGGCCAAGTACGAGTCGGAGTTTGTTTCCACCCCCTGGGCCTACAAAACCTACCGGGCCGAATACGGCAACACCTATTTAGAAGATGTCCAGAGCTGGCAAGAGCGGCAGTCCCAGGTGCGATCGGGGGAAATGGTGAGGGCGGTCGCCCAGCGAAATGCCGGGGCCGTAGGCCAGCACCTCCACAACGACTTTGAGAAAATTGTGCTGCCTGCCCATCCCAAAACCGCTGCCCTCAAGGCCACCATGGCCGAGCTGGGCGGCCTAGGCACGCTGATGTCGGGGTCTGGCCCCTCGGTGTTTACCCTGGCCGAGTCGGCAGCCGAGGCAGAATCCCTGGCGGCGCAGCTGCGCCAGGCCCTACCGGATCCCGACTTGGGAGTATGGACGGCTCGGTTCCTGTCTGGCGGCGTGCAGCTGGGCAGCTAGCCCTAAGACAGAGAATGGGGCCGCCAGGGCAGCGCTAGCCGTGGAGGACAGGAAGCAGCGCTAGAATGGGGAGACTGTTCTTAACCTATCGGGTTTGTCTATGTCGGTTTTAGCTGCGATCGCGGTCATTGCCCTGCTGGTAGCCGTCCACGAGGCGGGGCACTTCATGGCCGCTCGGCTACAGGGCATCCACGTCAACCGCTTTGCCATTGGCTTTGGCCCCATTCTGTGGAAATACCAGGGAGCCGAGACCGAGTATTCCCTGCGGGCGATTCCCCTGGGCGGCTTCGTGGGTTTTCCCGACGATGACCCCGACAGCGACATTCCCACCACCGACCCCGACCTGCTTAAAAACCGCCCGATTGTAGATCGCGCGATCGTGATCAGCGCTGGGGTAATCGCCAATTTGGTGTTTGCCT
This sequence comes from Nodosilinea nodulosa PCC 7104, assembly GCF_000309385.1. Taxonomy (GTDB): domain Bacteria; phylum Cyanobacteriota; class Cyanobacteriia; order Phormidesmidales; family Phormidesmidaceae; genus Nodosilinea; species Nodosilinea nodulosa. The sequence goes on along the minus strand of NZ_JH976537.1, from coordinate 3,284,608 downwards.
ATCTGGTGTTTGTGGCCCAGTTTACCGCCGTCGGCATTCCCGAAACCTTTAACCCCCAGCCCGGCATTCTAGTGCCCCAGGTCATCTCCGAAAGCTCCCCAGCAGGTCAGGCGGGCATTCGCCCCGGCGACATCCTGGTAGCCGCCAACGGCGAACCCCTAGGGGCGGGCGAAGAGAGCATTCCCTCCTTCATTCAGCTAATCAAAGACAGCGCTGGCCAGCCGGTAGATCTCACCGTACAGCGCGGTGGCCGCGAAGTAGATGTCTCGGTAACGCCCGAAATCGGTGCCGACGGCAAGGCGGTGATTGGCGTACAGCTTCAGCCAAATGGCGACTTCGGCTACCGCCGCCCTAAAAACCCCATCGAAGTCTTTACCCTGGCGGCGCAGCAGTTTCAAGATACCCTGGTGCGCACCGTAAAGGGATTTGTTCAACTGGTAACCAACTTCGGCGAAATGGCCAGTCAGGTGGCCGGGCCTGTCAAAATTGTCGAGCAGGGGGCAGGGCTGGCCAAATCGAGCGCGGCCATGCTGTTCCCCTTTACCGCCATCATCAGCATCAACCTGGCGATTATCAACATTTTGCCCCTGCCTGCGCTGGATGGCGGGCAGCTGGCTTTTCTGCTCATTGAGGCCCTGCGCGGCGGCAAGCCCCTGCCCGATCGCATTCAAGAAAACGTCATGCAAACCGGACTGGTGCTGCTGCTAGGGCTGGGTGTATTTTTGATCGTCCGCGACACCACTCAGCTCGAAATTTTCCAAAACCTCCGATAGGTAACGGTGCGACCTCAAGATGGCAGATCGCTACCAATCCACCCCCTACTCATCCACCCCCTACCCACCCCGCCATGCCCAACCAGCGGCGAGCCTCTACGAAACAGCGGGCAATTGAAATTCTCATGCGCCTCAAGCGACTCTACCCAGAAGCGCCCTGCTCCCTGGACTTTGACAATCCGCTCCAGCTGATGATTGCCACCATGCTGGCGGCCCAGTGCACCGACGAGCGGGTCAACCTGGTTACGCCCGCCCTCTTTGCCGCCTACCCCGACGTTTACGCCTTCGCCCAGGCCGATCTAGAAGATCTGGAGCGACTGGTAAAATCCACCGGGTTTTACCGCAACAAGGCCAAAAACATTCGCGCCGCCTGCCAAAAAATCATCACCGAGTTCAACGGTGAGGTGCCCGCCCGCATGGACGACCTGATTACCCTGCCGGGGGTGGCCCGCAAAACCGCCAATGTGGTGCTGGCCCACGGCTTTGGCATCAACGCTGGGGTCACGGTCGATACCCACGTCAAGCGAATCACTAAACTCCTGGGGCTAACCCAAAATACAGACCCCGTCAAAATTGAGCGCGATCTAATGAAGCTGCTGCCCCAGCCCGACTGGGAAAACTGGTCGATTCGGCTGGTGTACCACGGGCGAGCGGTATGCAACGCCCGCAACCCCAACTGCGCCATCTGCGAGCTGGCGGATCTCTGTCCTTCAGCCAAGGCTGCGCCGATCGCCAGTCCAGCCACAACAGCAATTACACCCTGAGGCGTTTTCGGTTCCAGGGGAGCGGCAATTCCACGCACAGGGCTGATGGGGAAAGTGCAAAGGCATCCCCCGCTTAGGCCATTGGCCATCAAAGCCCGGAGGAGCAGACTGCCCCGCTGCTCCTCCGGGCGATCGCAATCTCCCTCCTACCGCCGCCGTTTTTCATAAATGCTCTTCATGTGGCGCTTGACCGTGTTCAAGCTCACAAAGAGCTGAGCCGCAATATCGCCATAGGAGAGTCCCTGAAGCGCCAGCTGCCAGACATCGGCCTCTCGAGCCGTCAGCTGATAGCGATGGGCGTCAAAAGCCGCCCGCTGCACCGATAGCTCAGCCGGATTTTCCAGCGTAATCAGCAGGTAGGTGGACTCAGCCTCGCCCCAATCCACCCATTCACCATTGAGGTGAATACAGCCCTCACTACCGATATCAATTTCCTCGTGGAGCTGTAGGCGCTGGTCGGGGAACTCCTCCCGGCTTTCCAGCATGACCTTACACAGGGTCCGAATTTGAGACGGCAACGCCCAGAGATCTTGACCTCTCCAGCCAGATTTACGGCCAGATTTGCGGCCAGCTTTGCGGGGCGCAAAGGCAGTGCCAGTTTGCAAAGCCTGGCAGAGCGCCCTGGCTTTAGGGCTACTCTGCACCACCTGGCCCGACCGACTGAGCAGGAGTAAGCCCTGCGATGGAAATAACTGATCTAGCATCGTTTCGAACAGCACGGACAAAAAATCAATTGAAGCAGCCTGTCCCGAAGGACTAGCTGAGTCAACCGAAGCAATCGGGCTAGACGAAGACTGGCTATACATAGCCTGACTCTGAAATGGGTTGGTAGAATCAAACACCCTTCTGACCTCACAGTGAAATGGCATCAGCAGTGAATTGCAGGAAAGGGACATCTACAGGGAAGGGGTTAGGGGGCTGCAACTCAATCTAGGTACTACAGTGCCGCCAAACGTTGTCCCTAGCCAGGACTAACCCGCAAGGGTCTAAAGGTCTCGGTATCAGGGCTACAGGTCTCTGAAGCAGAGCAGCCAGGGGTGAAGTAGGGTGAAGTTTTTTTGATGTGTGCCCCGGGCAGCGTCACAATTTACTTCATCAGGGCACAAAAATATTACTGTCCCATTCAGCCCCGTCAGGAGGTTGTTATGCCCACCGTTCCCGCCGCTGGAGAGATCAATCATTGGTTTCCGTCGGAGGTTCAGCGTCGCTACGTAGATCAGGTGACGGGGCAGTCTGGCTTGACGCGGCGGCAGGCTATTTGCTTTGTCAGACTTTGGGCCTATGCCTGCTATCAAAAAGATCAAAGTCCGCTCCAGACCCTCAGCCCAGAGGTTAACCAACTCACCTGCTCCCACAGCGAAGCCGCCGATCTGTTTTATGCAGACCAGGCGCGGGGAAGCGAGCGCGCCGCTGGGCTGATGATCAATCAGCTGGTGAGAAAGCACTTGGTAAAACGAACGACCTTCGATGGCTATCCGTCTCAGTTGAGTTTGCAGATTCCGCCCAGCTTTCTGCCTCAGACCCCGCCTGACAAGCCAACCGAGGTCAAGGCAGATGCCTTTGATGCCCGCAGAGATGCCCCCCTCGTCGCGTCGTTTATGGATGAAAGCTACAGCTGGGTCAGCCAGCGCACCGAGGGTGCATCGTTTAAAATCACCCGGGTTCTGCGGCGATGGGCAACCCAATATCCCCAGGGATTGAGGGTGCTGAGGCAGGTCACGGATGCTGCGCCGGTTGGCTTTGCGGCCTTTTATCCCGCCCATCCCGACTCTGAGGCCATGTTTCACAGCCCCCCGAGTGCCAGTCTCCATCTGGTCACGCTCAATGATGCCGACCCGATTCAGCTGGCAGCGTCTGGTGATCCAGATTGCTACGTGGTGTTTGTGCGGGCCTGGCAGTTCAAACCCGAGTACTGGTCTTACTCGAATGTGTGTGAGTTCTTGGCAGATTCCCAGGCGACATTGAGCGCCATGCAGCAGGAGTTTCCCAATCTCAGCGATATCTATACCATCACAATTCATCCCAGCTTGGAGGCCTTTGCAGCGGCGCTGGGCTTTAAGCCCATGAAGGCAGATCTTGCCTCGTCGCTGCGGTGGTACTACATTGCCCTGGACAACTTTCTGGCCCTAGATGTGGATGAAACGCTGGTGGAGTTTGATTTCAATACGCCCTATTTATCGAGCTAAAGGACCGCGCGACAGGGCGACTAGGCAGGCTTAGTCAGGCTCAGCAGGCCCACGCTGACGGTCACGAGCAGAACCCCTAGCCCCTGCACCAGCGAGAGCTGCTCTTGCAGGAGGCCCCAGGCGAGCACGGCGGTCAGGGCCGGGTTGGCGGCCCCGAGCATGGAGGCAGCGGTGGCCCCCACCGTGCGAATGCCCAGGTTGTTGAGCACGTGGCCGGTCAGAGTCGCGATCGCCGACAGCAGCCCCCCCACCCACAGCGCGGGCCACAGCAGCCCCGCCAGATCGCCGGGCCACAGCAGCAGGCAGCCCGCCGACAGCACCAGGGTCACCGCAAAGCTAATGCCCGTAAACGGCACCGGGTGAAAGGTCTCAAAGGCCTTTTGGGCGATCACGGTGTAAAAGGCGTACACCACGCCCGAGGCCAGGCCAAAGACCACCCCCAGCCAGCTCTCGATCGCGGCCCCGGTCATGGGAATTGTCAGGGCGCTGCCCAGCAGAATTAGCGCCAAAATGCCCCAGCGGCTGAGGCTGGGGCGGTGGCCAAACCAGTACCAGGCCAGCAGAGCCGTGTACACCGGAAAGGTGAAAAACAGCGTTAGGGCAATCCCCGCCGCAATTCGCCCCACCGCTACGTACAGCAGGGCCAGGTACGAAAACATCAGCCCGCCGCCCACCAGAGCCAGGTAGAGTTCGCGGCGGTAGCTGGGGGAGCTCAGACGGCGCAGATCGCTCCACAGGGGAGGATATACCGGCGGCAGCAGCAGGGCCATCAGCGGCACCCCCACCGCCATGCGCATAAACATCAGCAAAAACGAGTTGGGCAGGGTCGGTTCCACAAAGCCGCCTGTCTCCAGCAGCCCCAGCAGGTTAGAGGGAACAAACAGCACCCGTGTAATCAGATTTTGGGCCCCAAAGCACACCGTTGCCAGCAAAATTAGAACGTAGCCGAGCATGCACCCCCCTTATTTCCATACAGGGATGCCTTTGCGCCCCACCCCAAAGCATTCTACGGTAGCCGATAGCTGGCCACCCGCACCACCAGATCGCCCCCCTGGGGATCGTGGGTAAACACAAAGCTGCCCGCCTTGGTTTCGTGGCCCGAGAGAAAGTCGATCTGCTGCTCGCCGGTTTCATCGTCTGCCCCAGCACTGTGCAGCTCAGCCGTCACCTGCACCATGCGGGCAATGCGGCCGCCGGTATTGGTAATGGCAAAGGGCACGTAGTAGCGGCCATCGGTGACGCGCACCGCCTCAGAAACCGCCACCGCAAAGGCGGGCGGGCGATTTTGGTTGGTCTGCCAATCAAAGAGAATCAGCCCCACCAGCACCAGCAAAATCACGGAGGCCACCACAAACGTCAGCCACTCGGCGGCAGAGCGTTGGGCAAAGCGGCCCGAGGCTTCGCTGGTCGCTGGAGCAGAATTTGAACTGGCGGAAGAATTTGGCAAATCCATTAGATCAGGATACGCCCTGCGGCCCCGCCAATGGAGGCGGGCAGGCCCAAAACTAAGACATCTCTCAGCCACTCAGGCCAGGGGTCGCTGGGGTTGAGCTGCTGAAACAGCACCAGCATGGTCACCGAGGCCAGCAGCGCCACCAGGTAGGCCACCAGGGTTTCGGTCATGGGGCTAAACACCAGCCCCCGCTGCCGCCGCTCGGTGCGATCGGTAAAGCCCGAGGCAAACACGATCGCGTAGGAAAGACCCAGGGATGCCGCCATAATCAGCAGCAGCCACAGGGGCGGCAGGGCAGCGGCCAGCAGCGGCACTTCCTCGGTGGGGGCAATGCTAAAGGCAATCAGCACCGCGCCAATCAGAGCGGCGTCAAAATCGACCAGGGCATCGCGCAGATTGGCCAGGGTAGGGGAGACCAGACGGCGCGATAGGGGAGCGGTGGTGCGGCGATCGCGCCCCCGATTGCCCTGCAGCGTTGACCTCGCCAGGGCCACCCCCAGGGCAAAGGGCACCGCCTCAAACACCACCTTGCCCAGCCCCTCGGCCAGGGGGGTATCCAGGGTGATGCGCCGCAGCAGCACCAGGGCCAGCGTCGCGCAAACAACCCCAATAGCTACCGCCTCAATGCTTTCTAGAAAGACCTCTAGGGGTTGCAGAGTGAGGGTTTGGCGAAACCCTTCGACCTGGGTGAGTAAGCCTACCACCACCAGGGTAGTGGCCAGCACCAGCAGCAGCCAGCGGGGGCTCGTGGCCTCGCCAATGGCCCACACCTCAACGGTGTACAGCAGCGGAATACCAAACAAAAAGCCCCCTGCCGCCCCCTGCAAAATAGCCTGAAACTCTGCCAGCCATGGGTTGGGGGTAGCCTGATCACCGACGCTGTCTATGGGCTGGCCCATGGTAAAGGATCTCTGGAATAAGCTGGTTGGGCATTACCTGTCTGTGGTTACAGCCTTAACGGGTGACAAGGGCCATCAACATCATACGGTATAAGGGTTTGAGACAATGGAGGGGCAAAAAAATAGGGAACCCCAATGCGGCTCCCCCTAATCAATATGTTTCCTGCATTCTACCAAACCACCCTTCGCACCCACCTGAGTGAAGCCCAGTACTTGACCTTGCAGCTGTTGTTGCTATTGCTACAGGCCCACCGACAGGTCAAACTCTCGGTGTTAGCCAGCGTCTTTCCTCAGCCGATTCAGTATCAAAGTCGAAAACGCAACTTACAGCGATTTTTAGCGCTGCCAAAACTTACCCTCAAGGTGCTGTGGTTTCCACTGCTCAAGTATTGGATTCGGCAAGTGCAAACGGGACGGGGGTTGAACCGCGACCAACGCCGCCGTCTAAGAACGCTCAAACATCATCAATATGGCTATTGGATTCTGGCTATCGACCGCACGGAATGGAGAGGACGGAATATCTTTATGGTCAGCGTGGTATGGGGGACTCACGCCTTACCCGTCTATTGGGAGTTGTTAGGGCAGACGGGCAGTAGTGACCTAACAACGCAACAGCGACTCCTCAAAACGGCCCTATCCTTGTTCAAGTCTTATCCGGTGCTCGTGCTGGGTGACCGGGAGTTCCATAGCCCTAAACTGGCGGCCTGGTTGGATAAGCGAGGGGTGTTCTTTGCGCTCCGGCAGAAAAAAGCGCTTCATTTCCAAACCGATTCTGAAGGCGACTACCGTGTGCTCAGAGACCTGGGCTTCCAGCCAGGACAGTCTCGGTTTTATCAGGGCATTTTGTGCAATAAAGGCGATGGCCTTGGCCCCTTTAACTTAGCCGTCTATTGGAAGCGAAAGTACCGCCAAAAGGGGCCTAAAGAGCCCTGGTATATCTTGTCTAATTTGCCTACCTTGGCACGAACCTTAGCGGTCTATCGGTGTCGCTGGGGCATTGAACAGTTCTTCAAAGATTGCAAGACGGGCGGCTATCACCTGGAAAATGCCAAGGTGAATGACTCTCGGTTTTTAGCCTTAGTGTTGCTGATCGCCTTGGCCTACAGTTGGGCCACGATGTATGGGCAGCAGATGAAACACCTCGGGGTAGAGCAGTATGCTGGGCGTATCCAAGAGCACCACGACAAGACGCCTCGCCAGAGTGATTTTAGTCTCGGCCTCTATGGCCATCGCTGGATCTATGCCATGGAATTATGGGCCGACTGGGCGCGCCACCTGATAGCACTCAAACCCCACAAACACCGCTATTTTCAGCGAGGTTTCTATGCTCTATCCCTGATGCAGCAAGCGCTTTAGGTATGTTGTCACCCGTTAAGGGTTACAGCATACCAAGGGGTTTAACGATCTAAGTGCGCTGGAGGCAGGGGCACTCGGTTGGGCGCACAGCCCGAAACCTTAGGAAAATCTCTAGTATTGCTGGGGTTCCATCAAATGCCCGTTAGCGTGAGTGTGAAAGTTTGCGACTAGCGTTTGCGACCTATAAGAAAAAAGAAAAGCAAAAAGCCCCATTCATCGCAAGGATAGTGCTATGACCCAGGCCAAGACAGGCGATAGCGTTTCGATTCACTACACCGGCAAGCTCGAAGACGGCACCGTGTTTGACTCATCGCGCGATCGCGCCCCCCTAGAGTTTGCGATCGGCAACGGCGAAGTCATCCCCGGCTTTGAGGCCGCCGTCGTGGGCATGGCCCCCGGCGACGCCAAAACCGAGGTAATTGCCGCCGAAAACGCCTACGGTCCCCACCGCGAAGAAATGGTGATGGTGGTCGAGCGCCGCCAAATCCCCGATGATATTCCCCTCGATGTTGGCATTCAGCTCCAGCTCCAGGGCCCCCAGGGCCAGATGGTGCCGGTCATGGTCACCGATGTATCGGAGGCCGATGTCACCCTTGACGCCAACCATCCCCTGGCAGGCGAGACCCTAATTTTTGACATTGAACTCGTGGCGATTCAGGGCTGAGTCGATCGCCGCGCTAGGCCCAGATCTTAACCTGGTCAGGGCTTGAGCCTATCCCCCTCCACCCCAGGGGGATAGTTTTTAGCAGGGGGTACACCGTATGATGCCACTGGCTTTTACCCCAGGAGTCCCCATGGCCTACGAACTACCCGCGCTGCCCTACGCCTACGATGCGCTCGCCCCCTATATCTCCAAAAGCACGCTCGAGTTTCACCACGATAAGCACCATGCTGCCTACGTGAGCAAGTACAACGATGCAGTCAAAGGCACTGACCACGACAGTCAGTCCATTGAGGACGTGATTAGGGCGATCGCTGGCGACAGTTCTCAGCAAGGCCTTTTCAACAACGCTGCCCAGGCCTGGAACCACACCTTCTACTGGCAGTCGATGAAACCCAATGGCGGTGGTCTACCCAGTGGCGATCTGGCCACCAAAATTAATGCTGACTTCGGCAGCTTTGACAAATTCAGCGAGGCGTTTAAGCAGGCTGGTGCAACCCAGTTTGGCAGCGGCTGGGCCTGGCTGGTGCTCGACAACGGCACCCTCAAGGTGACCAAAACCCTCAATGCCGACAACCCCCTCACCGCCGGGCAGGTGCCCCTGCTGACAATGGATGTGTGGGAGCACGCCTACTACCTTGACTACCAAAACAAGCGCCCTGACTACATTGAGAGCTTTCTCAAAAGCGTTGTGAACTGGGATTTTGCCGCCAGCAACCTCGCTGCAGCCTAGGCTGGCGGCTACGCTAACGCTGTAGCTCTTTAACCTCCGGGGGGCGATCGCAGCCGCCCCCTGGAGGTCAAGGCACAAGACCCAGGGTTGAAGGTCTAAGCCAGCCCCGGAGCCTGAGCGCAAACCTTATCGCTGAAAACACCCTATGCTGTTTGCCGACCCAGATTTCCCCCACGTGGTGCTCTCGTTCACCTATCGAGGCTTTTGCCTTGAGCTAGACCAAAGCACAGAAAACGGCATTCCCCTGTATGCAGTGTGGGCCACCCACGACACAGGCTGTGCCGTAGCGGTGCCGGGGGTGGTGAGTCGGTCGGAGGCCATCTATAAGGCCAAACGCTGGGTAGATCGTCGGCTTAGCTGATCGAGTGAGGGCGGTAGTAGGCACTGGCCTGCATAAGCCAAGCCTCTACGTCGGTGGCGGTTTGGGGTTTGCCAAACCAGTACCCCTGCCCGTAGTCACAGGTCAACCGCTTGAGGGTGCTGACCTGTTGAGGGGTTTCAATGCCTTCCGCGATCGCCCTAAAGCCGAGCTGTCGCCCCAGGTTGATAATGGTGTGCACAATTTTTTCGTGGCTGGGGCTGGTGTCCATCTGGCTGACAAAGGAGCGATCGATTTTGAGGGTGTTGATGGGAAACCGATACAGATAGCTCAGGGACGAATAGCCCGTGCCAAAGTCATCAATGCTGAGGGCAATACCCCGCCGCCGCAGGCCGTTGAGCACGACAATGGTTTCGTCAATGTTGTCAATTAGCATGCTCTCCGTAATTTCTAGCACTAGGCTGCCGGGGGAGAGGCCGGTCTTGGCGAGCACCGCATCGACCTGTTCTAGCAGTCCGGTATTGTGCAGCTGTAAGGCCGATAGGTTTACGCTCACGGTGAGCGTCTCGGCCTGAGCGTAGATGCGCTGCCAAACCACCATCTGCTGACAGGCCAGCTCCAGCAGCCAGTGGGTGAGCGGCACAATCAGGCCGGTTTCTTCGGCTACCGGAATAAAGCTGCCCGGCATCACCAGACCGTGCTCTGGGTGCTGCCACCGCACCAGGGCCTCAAAGCCTTTGACCGCTGAGGTTTTCAGGTCGACAATAGGCTGGTAGTAGAGCACAAACTCGTCGCGATGGTCGAGTAGGGCGCGGCGCAGTTCGGTTTCGAGGATAAGGCGGGCGATCGCGCGATCGTGCATGCCCTGATCAAACACCTCATACCCATCGCGCCCGCTAGCTTTGGCGCGATACATGGCGGTATCGGCATCGCGAATGAGCTCTGAGGCCGACTGATAGCTGGCATCGCCCATCACCAGCCCCAGGCTCACAGTCGCAAACATCTGGTGGCTGCTGAGCTGAAACGGCTGGCGCAGCATCTCCAAAATTTGCTCGGCCATGGCCTGGGCCATCTCAAAATGGCCCACATCCTCCAGCAGCACAATAAACTCATCGCCCCCCAGGCGCACCGCCAGGTCGACGGGTCGCAGCACGGCCTTGAGCCGACTAGCCACCTCCATCAGCAGCTCGTCGCCGATCAGGTGGCCCAGGCTATCGTTCACCACCTTAAAGTGGTCGATGTCTAAAAACAGCAGGGCAAAGCGATAGCCCAGGCGCTGGCGCGCCTGGGTTAGAGAAGCCTCCAACCGCTCCTGGAGCTGCTTGCGGTTGGGCAGACCAGTCAGTCCGTCGTGGCAGGCATCGTGCTCAAGCTGGCGGCGCATTCTCACCTGCTCGGTGACATTGCGCGAGGCGGTCTGAAGCTGCACCACCGCCCCCGTGCCGTCGACAATCGGACGGGTGAACGTCTCTAGCCAGAGGTAGTAGCCCCGGTGATGGCGCATCCGGCAAACCACCGGGGCGATGTCTGAGATCGGCTGATCGGTATGCAGCTCCAGATAGCGCTGGCACTGGGCCAAATCGTCAGGATGAACCAGACTACAGGGGTGCAGCCCCAACAGCGCCTCTGGCGCATAGCCCAGCAGCCACTCCACCGAAGGGCTGACATAGAGATAGGTGCCGTCCAGGTCGTGCAGGCAGATCAGATCGCTCATATTTTCAGCCATCAGGCGAAACAACGCCGTTTGCTGCTGAATTTCAGTGTTAGCACGCTCTACCTCAGCTTTAGATTGCTGTAGATCCCCAAACGACGCCTCCAACCGCTCTGCCATGCGGTTAAAGGCCTGGGCCAGCCCCTCCAGCTCTTGCAGCCCCATGGGGCCAATGGCCTGGTTCAGGTCGCCGTCGGCAATGGCCCGCGAGGCTGAGTCAAAGGCACTTAGAGGCCGGGTAATCCAGCGGCTGGTGTAGAGGCCAGAGGCGATCGCGCCGGCCAGCGCCAGCACACACAGAGCAATGGTATTGCGGCGACTGGCCTTAATCTCGGCCATGAAATCGTCTTCGGGCATAATCACGACAATCAGCCAGTCAAGGCCATAGCCATCGCTGAGGGTAGCCACCTGCATAAACTGTCGTTCGTGGTTGAGCCAAAACTCGGCCTGCTCGGGTTCAATGCGGCGGCCGTCTCCCCCCGACTGGTTAAGCAGGAGCTGGGCACTGGCGCGAATAGACGGGTCCGGGCTTGTGACCGCATAGGAGCGTTGGGGGTGGCCCTTTACCACCGTATAGGTGGCGGCATCGTTGGAGGTGGCCACCAGCAGCCCAGAGCGTTCCATCACAAAAGCCTGACCATGCTCACTGATGGGCATCTGCCGCAAAAAGCTGCTGATCTGGGTGAGAAAGAAGTTGTTGCCCAACACCCCGACCAGTTTGCCTTTGTTGTCGTAGACCGGCCTGGAGGTAGAAATAGCCAGCACCGGGTAGGCGTGATAGGGAAAAATTTCGCCCCACACCGGCCCCCCTGCCTGCACCGCCGCCCGGTACCAGGGGCGGGTTTGAGTCTGCCAGCCGGGGGTCGTCTGTAGGACAGTGGTGGGTTGGCCAGTTGTCTCATCCACCTCCGCAAACTGAATCTGATTACCGAGCGACGGCCCCGCCCGCATGATCTGGTGAGAGGTCTGTCCCAGGCGGGTATGGCCCACAAACTCGCCGTTGGCGTTGCCAAAAAAGATCGAGTCGATGTGGTCAAACGTGCGCGACTGCTGCATAAAGTGGCGAAACAGACTGGCCTGGTCGGTCGGGTCAATCTGGCCCAGGGCAATGGCGTCGAAGTTGAGCTGGTTGACTAAATGGGAGGTGGCCAAAAAGTCCTGGAGCTTGTACTGAATGTGGTACGAAACCGAGGTGCGCAGCTGGCTGGCCACCTGATTCACGGCCCGCTGTCCCTGGAGCATCGACAGCCACCCCGTCAGCCCTACAGCCGCCGACACCTGGATTACAAAAGGCACCACTATCAGCAGCCGCAGCGGAATGCGGCTGAACATTCTTCGGTTTAGCAAGGCAGATAATTGTTGCCCCATGTAGCAGGTAATACCGGTAGCTGCATTAAGTATTCCTGCCCAAAGGCAAAACTAAGCCATCGACATCACAATTAACGAAGCAAACACAATTGACGCCAAAGCAAAAACACGCGACAAAGTAGGGGCAGTCTCTGCCCTGGCGTTGCTACAAACGTGCTTTAACGAACGATTCGAGACGATCCATGCCGTCCAGAATGGTCTCCATGCCCGTGGCGTAGGAGATGCGGATGGTGCCCTCAGACCCAAAGGCTATGCCCGGAATGGCGGCGACGTATTTCTCATCGAGCAGGTGGGTGCAAAAGTCGAGGGAGGGCACACCCAGCGCGCTGATATCTATATAGAGATAAAAGGCTCCCTCGGGTTCGCCGCAGCTCAGGCCGCCAATAGTGCGGCAGCGGTCGATGATAGCCTGTCGTCGCTCGGCAAAAGCTCGGCCCATTACGGCGACACAGTCTTGGGAGCCTTCCAGGGCGGCGATCGCCCCGTACTGGGCAAAGGTGCACACATTGGAGGTGCTGTGCCCCTGCACCGTGGCCACTGCCTTAATCAGGTCTGTTGGTCCAGCCAGGTAGCCCACCCGCCAGCCAGTCATCGAGTAGGCCTTGGCAAAGCCGTTGCTAATAATGGTGTGCTCAAACGCCTCCGGCGACACGGCCCCAATGCTCAGATGGGTGGCGCCGTCGTAGAGAATTTTCTCGTAAATTTCGTCTGACACCACCCAGATATCGGCCTCGACCACCACCGCCGCCAGGGCGGCAATTTCGGCTGGAGAATACACCATCCCCGTGGGATTAGATGGGGTATTGAGAATAAACAGCTTGGTTTTAGGCGTAATCGCCTGGCGCAGCTGCTCCGGGGTAATTCGGTAGTTTTGCTCAGCGGTGGTGGGCACAATCACGGGCGTGCCCCCCGCCAGCTTGACCATTTCAGGGTAGCTCAGCCAGTAGGGAGCGGGGATGATGACCTCGTCGCCGGGTTCAATTAGGGCCATCATCAGGCCGTAGAGGGAGTGCTTGCCGCCGTTGGTGACAATCACGTTTTCAGGGCCGTAGCAGAGGCCGTTGTCGTGCTGAAGCTTTTGGGCGATCGCCTGGCGCAGGGCCGGTTCACCCGCCGCCGGACCATAGCGAGTTTTACCCTGATCGAGCGCCGTTTTTGCCGCCGCCTTGATGTGGTCTGGGGTATCGAAGTCGGGTTCGCCAGCGCTAAAGCTGCATACCGGCAAACCCTCAGCCTTCATCGCCTTGGCCCGAGCCGAAATCGCCAGGGTCATCGAGGGCGTTACACAGGTCACACGGTTTGCCAGGGCTAATCGGGGCACGGCTACACCTCAAGGAAGATTGGCTACAGGCTGATCCCAAACGGCAGTGCGTCAGGAGAACAGACCTCTGATCTGGACTCAGTTGCGCAAACCACAGCTGCGCGGGCGCGAATACGCTGCACAAACACATTCTCAATAGATTAGATCGTTTATCCAGTTCTGACCATTGCAGCCAGGGTTTTTCCGCGATCGCAGACACCGATCAATCCAGCGCCCCTAATCTCCCTGTTCCTGCCCTTAACTTGCGATCTAAGAAGATTGCGTAAACCCCTATCCGCCTGCCCGACCAACTTTCGGACCCTGGCAACTGGCCTCAAACCCTTTCAGAGCCGTTGCCCCAGCCTCTTACTTCCAGCGCCAATTTCAGGGTAAATCGGTGCTAGGGACTACTAAATTTTAGAAATCCGCAGATTTACGGATAAAGATTTTCCTGACTGACGGTGGGCGGGTTTGTAACTAGGACTAGAAGCGCTAACAAGGCCACGCCCTATGCACCCTTCCTCCAACCATTCCCTGATGACTCCTCTGGCCTACGCCGTTAGCCTAGGCCTGCTACTGTCTACCGCACCTCTGGAGCTAACTGCCATGCTCCACTCCCATTCTGCACACAGCCTACAGGCTATTAGCCGTTCCGAGGATGATCGCGGCAGCGGTCGGCTCAGCCGAGTGCCTGCGATCACGAACTGGCTCAGCTTTCGCGGCAGCGGTCGGGTCGATCCTGAATCTCCCGGATCTTCTTCCGTTTGGCATGGCTCCCTGGCCTACCGTGGCAGTGGCAGAATAACCGAGCCAGAGACCGCCTAACGGTAGCCGGACTATCGGCTGCCGTCAGCGGTCTTAATCGCGCGGCCCCAGGCGTCCAGAGCACCAGTTCCAGGTGGGAGCTGCCCCTAGGGGCGATCGCGCGCCAGACCTGTCTTTGGCTCAGCAAATTTACCGCCCAAATTTGTGCACAGATGTGGTTAAATTTGTCGGTTTTTGCGTCACACTTAAGATGAATCAGGGGTTTAGTAAGACTGTATTGATGTCTGTACGGCTAAAGTAGCCGTATCAAACACAAAGCTTTATCAAATCACAAGTATTTATCTTAAAATTACAGGCCCATATATTCTTATCGGGCTTTTAGACTAAGCTGTATTTGCTATTTCTGGCGATTTTCAGCGGTTTCGCACCCTTAGCAGCGTGGGCTGCGCCGCCGCCTGTTGTTCTGAGTTTTCCCAAGTCCGATGGCTGAACCTCTTCTTTCTATGCCCTTGTCTTCCCTGGCGGTAGAAGACGAAGAGCTCATTCGCCGCCTTAGCCCCAGCGCCATCGACCAGATCTTGCTGTATATCGCCTTTAGCGCTATGCGCACCGGTGGTCATCGCCACGGCGCCTTCTTAGATGCAGCGGCTACCGCGGCCAAGTGCGCCATCTACATGACCTACCTAGAGCAGGGCGAAAACCTGCGGATGACGGGCCACCTGCACCACATCGAGCCGAAGCGGGTCAAGGCCATCGTTGAAGAAATGCGCCAGGCTTTGACTGAGGGCAAGCTGCTCAAAATGCTGGGCTCCCAAGAGCCCCGCTACCTGATTCAGTTTCCCTACATGTGGCTACGGCGCTACCCCTGGCAGCCGGGGCAGTCGCGGGTGTCGGGTACCTCCCTGACCAGCGAAGAAAAAACCATCCTAGAAAACAAGCTGCCCAATCCCTGCCCCGACGCTCGCATTATCAACTCTTTTCAGTTTCTAGAGCTGATCGAAATTCTGCACGAGAAGTCCCAGGATGACTGGCCCACCGAACACCGCGTGCCCCTCAGCGAGGCGCTGGCTGAACACATTCGGCGACGGCTCATTTACTCGGGCACCGTAGCCCGCATTGATGCCTCCTGGGGAGCTTCCTATTACGGTCTGGCTCGGGCCTCCTACGCGCCGGTTGACGACCAGGAGCGGATGTATGCCATGGTTGACGATACGGCCCAGTACTTCCGCATGATGCGGGAGTGGGCCAACGGCATTCCTGGCACTATGCGGGTGCTGGAGGAATTAGACATCCCCGCCGCCCGCCGCGAAGCCGCTCTGCAGGAGCTAGACGAGGTAATTCGCGCCTGGGCCGACAAGCATCACCAGCCCGGTGGTGAACCAACGCTACTCCAAATGGTGATTGGCCACCATCTGAAGTAGCCCTGGGCTATCTCAGCACAAACCCTATCAGTGGCCCTATTTGCTTAGGTTGAGCAGCAAGTAGGGCCACCGGGTTTAAGTTAGAGTATTCAATTCAGGTAAGGGCGGGCCTTTATCAACGGCGCGCCCTTACCGGCGGCGTACGGTGCGACCAAAGCTAGGTAGCTCAACCGCAGCGATGGACTTAATTTTTTTCTGCGATCGCAGGGGATAGACCAGGGGCGAGGGGGATGCCTTAGCGCTGGGCATCAGATAGGTGGGCAGTGCCGGAGCGGAGGCCACCACCGACGGACCGGGCGCAGCCACAGGAACCGGGGCAGGGGTCTGGGCTGTAGGCTGTGGCTCAGGCGGCGCGGCTTTAGCGGTCGGTGGGACTGGCTGCACGGGCGCCATTGGTTCGCCCCAGGGAGATGGTTCAGTAAAGACGGATGCCGGTCCGCCCACAGGTTCGGCCACAGGCGGGGCTTCTAGCCAGGGATCTGGCGCGGGCTGAACCGGGTCAAGCGCTGTCGGCTCGGGGTTGGCGACGGAAGCCGGGGCAGGCGATGAATTGGGAGACAGAGCAGCTAGCTGTTCGGCTAGATCTAGCCTTGACTCTGGAGCCCTGGGCAAATCGGGGGGGGAGGCCTGTGCCGACACAGGAGCGGGGCCAGCACCCCGAAGACCGCGCAGCAGGTGGGTGAGGCTGGGGTTATCGGTCACGGCCCCCGCCCCCGCCGACCAGGGCTGAATTTGCTGCGATCGCGGCATGGTCACGGGCTGACCTGGAACCTCCAGACCAGCGGTGTCTAAAAGCTGCCCTTGAACAGCGGCGGAGCTGGCCGGGGGCGACCCGGCCATGTTCAAACACTTTTCTAAGGCTGCCTTGAACTGTAGGGTGTAGCGCTGCTGACGGTGGAGGCGCGCCTTGAGATCGCGGCAGGTTTCTTCGGCCTGGTGCAGGGCCGTATTTTTTTCGCTAAAGCGCTGCTGCAAGAGGGTGCACTCGCGCTCGAGCTGGGCAACGCGCTGCTGGGTGACCTCTAGCTCGGCCTGGAGGGTCTCATTGTGAATCGTGGTGCGCCGCAGACCGTCGTTGGCAATGTCAAGCTCGCTCAGCAGTTGGGCAATCTGCTGCTGCACTGGCCCAGGCGTGGCCTCTACGGGCAAACCACCGGGCTGAATCTGGGTTCGCTCAATCTCAGCCTGGAGAGCGACCTGCGATCGCTCCAGGTCATCTTCCAGCTCGGTGACGCGCAGAAGCAGGGCATCGTTGCACTGGTTCAGGTCTTGAATCAGCTGCACCAAATTTTCTGGAGCAGGCTCGGCAGCACCCTCGACATCCCCCGCCGCAGGCATTAATTGGTCCTGTGCGGCCGCAGGCAGAGAGGCATCAGCGGCGACCAAGGGTTCAAACGAGTCGGCCAGGGGCAGCTGACCAGGCAACGCCACCGGCTCCCAACCCTCCTCCGCCGGAGAAAAGGGCTGCCCCATGAACTCCTCGCCACCATTCTGCAAAGGGGTGGGCGGAGGCGTGTCTTGGGGATCTGGGGAAGCGCTCGAAGCCGTAGTGTCAGTCATAATTTTGCCTGATCCTGGTCGCGTAGTCTCACACGTAATACTCAACCGCTAAGGGGGCTGTTGACCCCTAAGAGTAGCTAATTTTGCCGATTTATTCACTTTATTTCTTGAGTGTTTGATTACACATGGCTGTTTTATGCTCTTAGTCTATCCTTTACCTCCCCTTTTTCTGGGTTAGATATGGTCATAGATGGGAAAAAAGTGCCTATTAAGCCCTTTTTCGCCCCCGGCATTAGCCCGCGATCGCCGCCCGTCTCGACCCTTTTTTAGCCACCACAATGCCTTCCCCTGCGCCCCCGGCCTTCGCCCTTGCCACCCCCAGCTACGGGCCCGACTACGATCGGTGCAAACTCCTGGTAGAAAGCGTTCGCCGTTTCAGCCAGACCCCCATACGGCACTACATTATCGTTGACCAGCGAGACTACTCACAGTTTAGATCGCTAGCCAGTGCCAGCACCGAAATTCTGACTGCTGAGGCGCTCCTGCCGCCCTGGATTCACCGCTTCCCTCTGGTGCGCAAGGCCTGGTTGAGCTTTAAAACCCCTCCCATCCGCAACTGGATTGTCCAGCAGTTGGTCAAGCTGTCGTTCGCCCAAAGCGCCCCGGAGACAACTACAATTTTTGTCGATTCAGACGTGGCGTTTCTGCGCCCCTTCAGCCTGGCGCAGTTTACCCACGGGAGCCAAACCCGGCTGTTTCGAGTGCCAGAGTACTACACCCCCGCCTTCGATCCGCTTTATGCAGCGGCCTATCGCCTGCTGGGGCTTGGGGGCTACCGCAGCGGGGTGGCGCGGCCTAACTACATTGGCAATCTGATTAGCTGGCGGCAAAACCATGTCAAAGCCCTGGGCGATCGCCTAGAGCAGCTCTGGGATCGCCCCTGGATTGAAACCCTGGCCCGATCTCAAACCCTGTCAGAATATATTCTCTACGGAGTATTTGTGGATCAGGTGCTCGGCGATGCCGCCAGCCATTTTTATGACTACTCCCCCCTGTGCCACGAGTATTGGCAGCCCCAGGCCCTCAGTGACCAACAGCTGGCCGAGTTTTTTGCCGCTGTCCAGCCCAGCCACATTGCGGTTATGGTGTCGGCCAAAGCCCGCATGGCTCCCCATCGCTATCGCCGCTACCTCGACCGCTACCAGGCCGCGCCGCCAGCGGTGGTGTCCTAGGCGCAGCAGTGCTTTTGTGGCTAAATCCACGGTATTTGATCTATATCGATCTAATCTACTCAATCTATACGGGCAGCCGAGGTGCTGCTCGCCCCAGGTCGGTTGTAGATTTCCGGAAATCCGATCGCCACCCCTGATAGACATAGGGGCAGAGCGCGATTGTCGCTCCTGGCCGCGATCGCCCCTCAGCCTCAGAACTACCTAAATTGTCTACCATGAGGTGCGGGGGTGACGCTGCAGCACTGTCGTTTTTGGGCTTAAATAGCTGTAATTTAATGATCAGATCAGGGTTTCGCACTGCACTCCTGGTGGCCGCCGCCGGGATAGCCTTAGCCATTGCCGTTGCCTGCGGCCAATCGACCAACCTGTCTACCACGCCGCCAGCGGAGACTGAGGCCATTGCCCAGGGGCAAGAGCGCGATCCACAGACTCTGCGCTTGCTCTACAGCCCAGCTGTGGTTACCCTTAACCCCCATCTGGCCACCGGCTACCAAGACTTCGAGGCGGCTCGTATTGTCTACGAACCACTGGCCAGCTACAACCAGGCCGGGGAGTTGGTGCCCTTTTTGGCTGACGAAATTCCGTCCGCAGAAAACGGCGGCGTGGCGGCCGATGGCACCTCTGTCACCTGGACCCTGCGGCCTGACGTCACCTGGACCGATGGCAAACCCTTTACCGCCGACGATGTGGTTTTTACCTTTGAGCTTATTCACAATCCGGCGGTAGCCGCAGCTACGGCCCAATACTACGAAGGGGTCAAGAGCGTTGAGGCGATCGACAACTACACCGTCAAAATCACCTTTAACCATCCCACTGCGGCCTGGTCAGTGCCTTTTACCGGCCAAACTGGGCTGATTTTACCCCGCCACATCTTTGAGCAGGCCAACGGCCCCGACGCCAGGGCGGTCCCGGCCAATCTCCAGCCGATGGGCACCGGCCCTTACAAAGCCCTAGGGTTTGAGAGCGGCACTGTCCTTTACGAGCCCAACTCCAGCTATTGGGGCGGGCGGCCTGCCTTTGAGCGAGTCGAGTTGCTGGGGGGCCTTGCCCCCTACGCCGCAGCGCGGGAGGTGTTGCAAACCAATGAGGCCGACTTTGCTCAAAATCTACAGGTTGAGGCCGAGGCCCTCAGCGAGCTGGAAACCAATGCAACCGGCCACGTTACCAACCTGTTTGGCCCTCAGGTAGAGCGCATCATGCTCAACTTTGCCAACCCCTTTGCCCGCACCGAGGATGGGGAGCGCTCTAGCCCTAAAATTCCGCACCCCTACTTCAGCGATCTGCGGGTGCGCCAAGCGATCAACCTGGCCATCGATCGCGACACGATCGCCAAAACACTCTACGCCAGTGCCGGTGAGCCCACCGCCCAACTGCTGGTAGCCCCCAGCGACTATCAGTCTAAGTCGGTGACCTACACCTACGACCTGGCGCAGGCCAAAGCGCTGCTGGATCAGGCAGGCTGGGTTGATACCAATGGCGACGGCCTTCGCGACAAGGGCGGCGTGACGCTACAGGTGTTATTTCAGGCAGCGGTAAACCCCGTGCGCCAAAAAACCCAGGCGATCGTCAGCGACAGTCTTAAAAAACTGGGCATAGACGTAGAAATTTCGCGGGTGCGCCTGGACGAGTTTTTTTCCGGCGATCCTAAAGACACCCGCAGCCTCAACCACTTCTATGCCGACATGCAGATCTACTCCACCGGAAACGAAAGCCCCGACCCCAGCACCTACATGGGCTGGTGGACCTGCGCCAACATTGCGTCTCAGGCCAATCAGTGGCAGGAGCCCAACAACGCCCGCTACTGCAATCCCGCATACGATCGCCTCTGGGAAGAGGCGACCCAAGAACTCGACCCCGATCGCCGCATCGAACTCTTTCGGCAAATGAATGAGCTACTGGCCAAAGACGTCGCCGTCATTCCAGTGGTGCACCGGGCCATGACCAACGCCGTCAGCAACCGCCTCGCCAATGTTGAATTTACCCCCTGGGATGCCAGTACCTGGACTATTAAGGACTGGCATCCTGCCGCAGACGCCGCCGGATCTTAGCCCAGCGGCAATTCAATCTGAAGCGCCTCTTTTGGGCAAGGGCAACACCGGGCAGCGCCCAATATTTTGTGGCAATTTTGTGGTTTTCTGACGTAGCCGAGGCAGAATGGTTATCTGTAGCAATCGACCAACCCTATGACCTCTGAACCCGCTGTTACCAGTCCGGTGGCGTCTCCCCTAGCCGCGATCGCTCTCAAGGTAGCTGGCGCGATCGCCATTCTGTCAGCCCTGCTAGACTTTCTCATCCTGCTGATTCCGCCCAACCTCACCAACGTGCAGTGGCAGCTGGCCACTACCACCCAATTTGTCGATCGCGGCATTGTGCCCCTCATCGGCATCGCCCTGCTCCTGGCCGGGTTATGGGTCGATAGCTCCATTGGCCGGGTGGCCCAGCCAAAGAGCCTGACCACCGATCTGCGCTTTTGGGCCTGTGCCCTCGCCAGCGTGCTGGGGCTGGTATATCTGCTGCTGATTCTGCTACACCTCAACGCTGTGCGCCTCTCAACTCAAACCGCCCTGGCCCAGGTCGGCACCGAAGCCGGTGACGCCGCCACCCAACTCCAGCAGCGGCTCTCCACTGAACTCAGCCAGCAGCAGAGTCAGCTGGGAACACTCCTGCAAAGCGAAAACAAAGACCTACTTAACCAGGCCATCCAGAGCGGCCAACTGCCCCCCGACATCGAAAAATACCGGGATGACCCCGACGGCCTCACTCAGTTTCTACAGCAGCGGGCCGACCAGGCCAAGCAGCAAATCGAGGCCCAAATTGGCACCCGTCGGGCTGAAGCCGAGCGCCGGGTAAAAACTGAGGCCTGGCGATCGGGCGTCCGTATCTCAGTCACGAGTCTGCTGCTGTCGGCGGGTTTCTCCATCATTGGCTGGCTCGGCCTCAAACGGCTGCTATCGCTGACCCGATCGGCCTAACCCAGGGCCTGCGTCATGGCCTGCTGAGCCACTGCCTGGTAAATCTCCTTCAGATGGCCCATCACCATAGGTGCATCCTCCGGCGGCAGCGGCATTTTGCCCAGTATATCCAGGACTGTGGTTTCAGCGGGGGTGATCACCACTAGCTCTGGGTCTAGCGGTTCGGCGTAGGCCCAAAATTGTTGTAGATCAAGGTGGCCAGGGATAGATTTTGGGTCTGCGTCAGCGGCCGCCTCTTCGCCGTCAATGGCCACCTCCGTCGGCACTGGGCTGCTCTGCCGCCGCTGACGCAGAGCATCTAGGATGCTGTCGCGGCTGCGTCCCCGCAGCTGAAACAGCACAAATGGATCTTCCCTGAAAAAATCGCCCAGCTGATAATAGACGGCCGCAATGTGCTTACAGGGGTTCTTGGGGTCAGGGCAGCTGCACTTAGAGTGCACCTCAGAAAGGTTAAAGGGATACAGGCTCAACCCGTTGGCGGTAAAAACCGCTTCAATTTCTGACGGCATTTCTCCAGCTAGCAGCTGTGCCGAATAAATCGCCTGCTCCGACAGGGAGTCAATGACGTAGTTCCAGTCCTCGTCGCTAAAGGCATCCAGCCAGATAGAAAGCTTGTAGGGTTCCTCGGCAGTGCCCTGCACCAGGGCTGTTACCTTAGACCCCTTGTACTCTAGGCTCAGAATATGGCCTTCCCGAGCGTAAATGCGGCCGCGCTCCAGACGCTTCTTAAATCGATAGGTGTTGAGTAGTTCAACCCACCGCTGTACCCACCAAGCTTCGTCTTCAAGGGCGTAGGCAGGAATAGAAGAAGCCTGATAGGAGGTCATAACAAAGCAGATCAATGGACAATTGTGAATCTGAGCTAGCTGCCGCCAATTGCGTCTGCGGCTTCTATCGGCCCTGCGTTCTGCCGCTTGAGGGCTTAGCTCCTTCGCTGGACAGCGCCCTCAGCTGAGGAAACAGACTCCTTTAGTCTACCGCCCTAGGAGTTTAAAGCCCTGGAAAAACGCTAGGGTTTCCAGGGCTGATCCAATCGGCAAACTCTTTGGCTAGGGCAACCTATCGGCCAATACCATGGTATTGAAACCCAGCCCGCACCAGGGTTTCCCGGTCTAGAAAATTGCGGCCATCAATCAGGATAGGGCTGTGCATGCGCTGGGCCATATCGGCGTAGTCAAGGTCTTGAAACTGTTGCCAGTCGGTCACCAATACTAGGGCATCGCAGTGGTCGGACAAATGCGACGCATCGGTTTCAACAATGACTCCGGTGAGTCCGTGGCGGAGGCCGCTTTGGGAAACAATTGGGTCATAGGCCTTGACCTTAGCGCCTAAACGGTTGAGTTGCTCAATCAAAATCAATGACGGTGCATCCCGCATATCATCGGTGTCGGGCTTAAAAGTCAACCCCAGCAGGCCAACGGTTTTGCCCTTGAGAATCTTGAGCACCTGCTGAAGTTTCTCAAGAATAATTTGGCGCTGGCGATTGTTGACGGCTACAGCCGCCTTCAGCAGTTGGGCCTCGTAGCCATAGTCATCAGCTGTATGAATTAAGGCTGCTACATCTTTAGGAAAGCAGGATCCACCCCAGCCGATGCCCGCCTGCAAGAACTTTTTGCCAATCCGAGAGTCAAGACCAATGCCCTGAGCTACCTGGGTGACATCAGCGCCCACGCGATCGCAAATATTGGCAACTTCGTTGATAAAGCTAATCTTGGTGGCCAAAAAGGCGTTAGATGCATACTTCACCATTTCTGCCGAGCTGAGATCTGTCACGAGGACCGACACGGGCGCCGCGCTGGAATCTTCGGCAAAACGTCGCTCAACGATGGGGGTGTAGAGCTCTTTCATCAGGGCGATGGCGCGGGGGCTGTTGCTGCCCAGCACAATGCGATCGGGGTTAAAGGTGTCGTACACCGCCGATCCCTCCCGCAAAAATTCCGGGTTGCTAACCACGTCAAAATCAGCCACAACTTCAGACTGGACTGTTTCAGGGATGCCCCCCGCAGGCACAGGGGCTAGCTGTCGCTCCGCTACCCCATCCAGCACAATCATGCGCACCCAGTCGCCGGAGCCAATGGGCACCGTAGACTTATTGACAATGACTTTGTAGCCACCGTTGAGATGAGTGCCAATCCCCTTGGCTACCGCCTCAACATAGCGGGTATCGCTTTCCCCCGTGGGCAGCGCCGGGGTTCCAACCGCAATAAAGAGAACGTCACCGTGCTCAACCCCAGCTTTCAAATCGGTTGAAAACTGTAGGTGGCCCGCCGCCATGGATGACTGCATCAACTCAGACAGGCCTGGCTCAAAAATGGGCGACTGCCCAGACTGCATGAGCTTTACCTTTTCCTCGTTCACGTCAATACAAACAACATCGTGGCCCACGTGGGCCAGGCAAACGCCAGTGACTAGACCCACATAGCCAGTGCCAATCACACATACACGCATAGAAAATACTCCTTAGTTTATGTACTATCGATAACTCAACTGCAGGCCCATCCGCATCGACTGCATTAGCCCAGGCACACAGCCAGGTAACTGCCCGCCTGGGGCCAGCCGTTCACTAACTGGACGCAGCCTTCACGGTCGATGGCAGTTCCGCAGTTGTTCCCGCCTGGTTAAAGCGATCGCGAAAGTCCTCAATGGTGAGCTTGAGCCCCTCCTGTAGCGGCACCGTTGGGCTCCAGTCCAGGAAAGTTTTAGCGCGGGTAATGTCGGGTTTACGCCGCTGGGGGTCGTCCTGAGGCAGCGGCTTATAGACCAGATCAAGGTCAGGGTTAACCATCGACTGCACCGTTTGAGCCAGCTGCAAAATAGTATATTCATCGGGGTTGCCCAGGTTAACCGGGCCGATGTAGTCACCATTCATCAGCCGTATCAGCCCCTCCACCAGGTCAGAGACATAGCAAAAGCTGCGGGTCTGAGCACCCGTGCCATAGAGCGTCAGTGGCTTGCCCTGGAGCGCCTGCACCACAAAATTGCTCACTACGCGGCCATCGTTTTCGAGCATGCGAGGACCGTAGGTGTTAAAAATACGGGCCACTCGAATATCCACGTTGTTCTGGCGATGGTAGTCAAAAGACAGGGTTTCGGCAACGCGCTTACCTTCGTCGTAGCAGCTGCGGATACCGATGGGGTTGACATTGCCCCGATACTCTTCAGACTGGGGATGCACCTCAGGATCACCATAGACCTCAGAGGTGGAAGCCAGCAAAAATCGAGCTTTCACCCGTTTGGCCAACCCCAACATGTTCAGGGTGCCCATCACGTTGGTTTTAATCGTTTTAACCGGATTGTACTGATAGTGCACCGGAGAGGCTGGACAGGCGAGATGGTAAATCTGATCAACCTCAAGCCGGATAGGCTCGGTAACATCGTGGCGAATAACCTCGAAGTAGGGGTGGTCGAGCCAGTGCAGCAGGTTGTGTCGGTGGCCTGTATAAAAGTTATCTAGACAGATAACTTCATTGCCAGCGGCCATCAGGCGATCGATCAAGTGGGAGCCAATAAACCCGGCTCCACCGGTTACCAGAATTCTCATAGGGCATTCAACCAGAGCAGTGATTTAAACGTTTAGCGCACAGCTTTCTATTAACCTTACTTTTCCCACCATGAAGTATCCGTAGATCAAATCCTTTAAGCTTCAACTTTGATGAGTTTAATAACCTTCTATAAAGTTTCATTCATAGCATAGGAAATACTATCCGACTGCCTATGGCAGACGCTGCCTGAGCGTTAGGCTGCTTTTACGGGGTAATCGGCTAGACAGCCATCTCGGCGGCAGATGCTGGGAATAGCTCGATTTGTGCCTTGAAGCAAACTGGAGCTATATTTAGCCAGCCAAGGCTCTGGTCGTCTTGCCTATGAATACCCCCTGCCACCTGTTTGTCTACGGTACTTTAAAGCCGGGAGAACGCGCTTTTGCCGATTTTTGCGCGCCCTATACAATAGCTATTCAACCGGCTATGGCTGTGGGGCGGCTCTACCATTTACCGCTAGGCTACCCAGCCATGACCCTTGAAGCTGGTTGGGTCCACGGCACACTCCTGACATTTTCTGCCCCTGCTTGCCTATATCCCATTGACGCCTTTGAGGAATATTACCCCGATCGCCCCGAGATCAGCGAGTATCAGCGCGATCGCCACCAGGTGTACAATGCCCAGCAGCAGCCGCTAGAAACAGCCTGGATTTACACTATGACGCGCGATCGCGTTACCGCGCTAGCAGGACGGTGGCTACCCCAGGGGGAGTGGACTGAAGCCAGGAGCAACCTAGAGTAGAACAAAAAAAGGCTCTGCCAATGTTGGCAGAGCCTTTTTTAGCTAGAAAAACCTAGCCCGAAACAGTGACTACATCAACCTAGAAACGGAAGGTAGCACGCAGAGCGCCCCACAGACCAGTTTGGTCGCCAACACCAGTCAGGTTGGTGTCGCCGTAGATTACCGCAGGGGTAATGGTCAGGTACTGGTTGAAGGGAATCTCGTAGTAACCTTCAACGATAAAGGGATTGTTGTCCCGGCCAACCAACTGAGGCAGCTGACCGCCGTAGACACCCAGTTGAGTACCCTCAGCCAGGAAGTTGTTGAAGCCAACGCCAGCGGTCCAGCTGAAGTCGTTGCCGCCGTTGAAGGTCTGGTAAGCACCGTGACCGGCAATAAAGAAGTTGCCAAAGTCAAGGTTGATCAAACCAGCAAAGGTGTCGGTAGCACCGGCAGCGCCACCCTGGAAGATGGCAGACTGGTCGTTGTGCTCATAAACAGCACCGACGTCAAGGAAGCCATCGCTGAGGTAGCTGAGCTGAGCAATATAGCTCTGGCTGGTGGCAGCAAACACACCGATAGAAGGATCGCTAGCACCGGGGTTGCCAGCGGTATAGCCAGCGTCGAGGACGAGATTGTCGGTAAAGGCGATACTGACGCCAACACCAGCACCATTAGAGCTGCTGCCGCCAACATCGTAGAACTGAGGACCGCCAGCGTCTGCAACGGAAGGACCATCGAAGGGCACGATGGTGCTGGTCACCCAGTCATCGCCCTGGAGACCACGAGCCGCAGCCGTCACGGTAACGCGATTGCCGACGGGGAAGGTGTAGTAGAAGTCGTCAACGGTAACGTTGTAGTTGTCGTTGCCGCCAGCATTAGCCAAGCCGCCCAGAGGATTTACTGCATTACCATTCTGAGCCTGCAAACGAATGCGCAAGCGATCGTTGCCGGTGAAGCTGGAGTCAAAGTTCAAACGAGCACGGTTGGCAACGCTGGTGCTGGTCTCTCCAGGAATGGTGTCGATGGGGGTAACCAGGTGCATATCAACCTGACCACGCAGTTTGGTGGTGGTGGAGAACTGCTGCGCGCGCAGGGTGGCGGTATCAGCTTCCAGAGCATCCACGCGGCCCCGCAGGGTAGCGAGTTCAGCCTGAAACTCTTCTTGCAGGCGACGAATGGTCGCCAGGTCGTCGGGGTTGATGCCGGACTGGGCAATCAGGGTAGCGATTACATCCAGGCAGGAATTTAGACCGGCGGCAAACTCAAAACGAGTCAGGCTCCGCTGTCCCCGGAAGGTGCGGTCGGGGTAGCCCTGAATACAACCGTAGTTCTCGACCAGGCTTTGCAATGCCTGGAAGGCCCAGTCGGAGGGCAGTACGTCGGTCAGTTCAGACACGCTGGTGATTTGAGCCAGCTGAACCGAGTCTTGATCGAAGTTGCTGACCTGAACGTTGGTCGCAGCATCAGCCGCGATCGCAGAGCCAGAAACAGCCACAGCCGCACCCAGAGCAGCGGGCACAGCCAGCAGTGATTGCCAAAATAACTTAGCCATTCGGTATTTTCTCCTCACACCTTATAACAAGGCTTATTTGTGTACCTACCAGCAGGTTTGGTCGAAACCATCCCTATCGATAAGGCGCATACTTGACCCACTAACAAGTCAGAGTAGGCGAACCTTACGTACATCCAAAACCAACAATAGCAGATATGCTCTGTGTCGGCTAGATGAGTTTGGCCTTAGTCACCAGAGTTCATCTAACTGCTTCAAGGACGAGCACTGCCAACCCAAGGTTCCCAGGATACACGCCAGATTAACGGTACGAGGAGATCAGAGAAGATTGCATAGATCAATACTTGGCAGCTACGACTGTATCTACAAGCTCCATATAGATGTATGTGATGTGTGACATGAAGTAGAGAGCCTCCAGGCTGAGGGGCTTTGTGGTGCCAAGGCGTTTACAAAGCCCCCAGCAAACCCCAGCGCTAGAACCGGAAGGTAGCCCGCAGGGCGCCCCAGAACCCGGTCTGGTCAGTGACACCAGCTAGGCCAGTATCACCGTAAATGACTGCGGGGGTGATGGTCAGGAACTTATTAAAGGGAATTTGGTAGTAGCCCTCCACCAGAACCGGATTTTCAGTTCGTCCAGTCCGCTGGGGCAGTTGACCACCATAAACCCCTAACTGAGCCCCTTCCAAAAAGAGGTCGTTGAAGCCAACCCCAGCGGTCCAGCTGAAGTCATTGCCGCCGTTGAAGGTCTGGTAAGCACCGTGACCGGCAATAAAGAAGTTGCCAAAGTCAAGGTTGACAAGGCCAGCAAAGGTATCGGTAGCACCGGGGTTACCACCCTGGAAGATAGCAGACTGATCGTTGTGCATGTAGGCAAAGGCAGCGTCCAGGAAGCCATCGCTGAGGTAGCTGAGCTGACCAATATAGCTCTGGCTGGTGGCAGCAAACACACCCACCGATGGATTAGTAGCGCCGGGGTTGCCCGCAGTGTAGCCAGCATCGAACACGAGGTTGTCGGTGAAGGCGATGCTGACGCCCACTCCAGCGCCATTGGAACTGCTGCCACCAGATTCGTAGAAGGCAGGGCCACCAGCGTCGGCCACCGAGGGGCCATCGAAGGGCACGATGGTGCTGGTTACCCAGTCATCACCCTGTAGACCCCGAGCAGAGGCGGTTACCTTGATGCGATTGCCAACCGGGAAGCTGTAGTAGAAGTCGTCAACCGAAATATTAAAGTTGTCGCTGCTGCCGCCGTTGGCCAAACCGCGCAGGCCAGAGGGATTGATAGCGTTACCGTCGCGAGACTGCAAGCGAATGCGCAGGCGATCGCGACCAGTGAAGCTGGAGTCGAAGTTGAGGCGGGCACGGGAAGCAACGCTGGTGCTGGTCTCTCCAGGAATGGTGTCGATGGGGGTAATTAAGTGAAAGTCGACCTGACCACGCAGTTTGGTGGTGGTGGAGAACTGCTGCGCGCGCAGGGTGGCGGTATCAGCTTCCAGAGCATCCACGCGGCCCCGCAGGGTAGCCAGTTCAGCCTGAAACTCTTCTTGCAGGCGACGAATGGTCGCCAGGTCGTCGGGGTTGATGCCGGACTGGGCAATCAGGGTAGCGATCACATCCAGGCAGGAATTTAGACCAGCGGCAAACTCAAAACGAGTCAGGCTGCGCTGTCCCCGGAAGGTGCGGTCGGGGTAGCCCTGAATACAACCATAGTTCTCAACCAGGCTTTGCAATGCCTGGAAGGCCCAATCGGAGGGCAGTACGTCGGTCAGTTCAGACACGCTGGTGATTTGAGCCAGCTGAACCGAGTCTTGATCGAAGTTGCTGACCTGAACGTTGGTCGCAGCATCGGCCGCGATCGCAGAGCCAGAAACAGCCACAGCCGCACCCAGAGCAGCGGGCACAGCCAGCAGTGATTGCCAAAATAACTTAGCCATTCGGTATTTTCTCCTCACACCATTAAAAAGGTCAGAAACTTCAGTAGCAGAAGTAACAAAACTGACCTCTTCAGGAGAATAGAGGATGCCCACAGGCGCAGAATGAGAGGCGTTTTAAGGCTCGACGGTGTTTTGAAGAAGCTTTAATTAACTTAGTTAACGCACCATTAAGCCAATATGGTTAAGCCAATATGGTCCCTTGGATGCGAGGGTAATAATTTCGGCATCTATCCTAGGGTGGAGATAGTCTTTGCCAGGGCGAAATCTTTTTCGGTTAGCCCCCCAGCGTCGTGAGTGGAGAGGCTGATAACTACGCGGTTGTAGGAAATTTGCAGATCGGGATGGTGCCCAGCGGCTTCGGCAGGCTCGACCAGCTGGTTGACAAAGTTGATGGCGGCAACGAAATCCTGGAAAGTGCGGGTGCAGATGATGGTTTTGCCCTGTAGGCTCCAGCCGGGGAGTTGGTTGAGATGAGCTTGAATATCGCGATCGCTGAGGAGAGTGGCCATAGATGCCTAGGGAGTAGCTACACCCCACATGCTACTGACATCTATCAAAACTTATATCTGTACAGAAGCGTAGATAGGCCTTCGCTGAGATTCGCCTATTGCCTCAAAAGCCTATTTTTCTAAAGAGATTGCGTGATACTGAGGGGCAAATCAAGGCTAAATCACCTGTTTAAGCACTTCCAATGCCCCTTTAAACGCTATCCGCCCCTGCCAGGGGAAGACAAGCTTCCGAAGCAGGGGCGGTCTAGTTGGATCTTAGGTTGAACCTGACTGCCGGGAGGAACCCTACTCAGCCAGCTTCGAGAGCTTAGCTAATTGCCGTAGCAACTAACACTGAAGCTAGAGCACAGCCCCGGCGCACAGCCGGCTGATCTCAACCTGAAGACCCACACGTTTACTACTCTCTTGCATGGGCATCACCTCCTGAATCCTACACGGTAAAATCTGTAGAGTTAGCTGCCGTAACAGCGGCATTAACCGTAAAGTAGCACAATATTTCTGGCTGTGACAGAAATTGCGACTTTAGAGGGGGTGTCCCGCGATCGCCAGTCCACAACGCCATCTCTAAAAACCTTGCCCTATGCCGCTCAACGCTCCCCGCAATCCCTCTATGTCCATACCCGATGGCAGCCTGGATAAGTACCTGCAAGCCTGGCTGCACGAAGATGTGGGCCGTGGCGATTGGACCACAACCGGGCTGGGAGATTTGGTACAGCAGCCAGGCCAGGCTCTCTGGGTGACTCGCGCCCCCGGCGTGATCGCTGGACTGCCCATGGCGCGTCGCCTCTTTCAGCGGCTTGACGACAAGCTCAGCTTTGAACCGCTCATAGACGACGGCGAGCCCTGCGGCGCAGATACCACCATCGCCAAAATTAGCGGTACCTTGGCGGCTCTACTGACGGGAGAGCGGGTAGCCCTAAACCTGGTCATGCGCCTGAGCGGCATTGCCACCGCCACCCGCCAGTACGTCGAGCAACTGGCCCACAGCCCGACGCAGCTGGTCGACACCCGCAAGACGACTCCCGGCCTGCGCCAGTTCGAAAAGTATGCCAGCCGAGTTGGCGGTGCCGTCAACCATCGCCTGGGCCTAGACGATGCCGTGATGATCAAGGACAACCATATCGCTGCCGCTGGGGGAATTCGGGCGGCGGTTGCCCAGATTCGGCCGGCTATTCCCTACCCGATGACGGTGGAGGTCGAAACCACCTCCCTGGAGGAGGTAGACGAAGCGATCGCCTGTCCGGTAGACGTCATCATGCTCGACAACATGCCCCCCGAGATGATGAAGCTAGCCGTAGCGCGCATCCGCGAGAAAAAGCCAGCGGTCAAAATAGAGGCTTCTGGCAACATCACCCTGGAGACGCTGGGAGCCATGGCCGCGACGGGGGTGGACTTTATCTCCACCAGCGCCCCAGTTACCCGTGCTCCGTGGCTAGATATTAGTATGCAAATTGTGAGCTCTAAAGCGGTTTAACGGGAGGTAACCCATGATTTTAACCACAGGTCCCAACGTCGATGGCCGCCAGGTGACTGAGTACTGCGGTCTTGTCAATGGCGAGGCGATTTTAGGCGCCAACATTTTTAAGGACTTTTTCGCGGGCATTCGCGATGTGGTGGGCGGGCGATCGGGGGCTTACGAGCATTCGCTGCGCCAGGCCCGCAACACGGCGATTAAAGAAATGATGCAGGCTGCTCAAGAGCTAGGGGCGGACGCGATCATTGCCGTCGATATTGACTACGAATCGCTCGAAATCAACAACGGCGGCAATATGCTGATGGTGGCCGCCAGCGGCACCGCAGTGCGGCTGACCTGAGCCGAGACTCCCAGTTCCTAAATTGAAATTAAGGCCTGAGTCAGGGCTGGTTTTTACCCAGGAGTCGGTTACCCAAATTAGCTCTCAGGCGCATCTAGAGCGTGGGCCTTGAGGTCGGAGAGGGAAACGTGCTCGACGGCAGCGGCATGGGTGCCATCGAGCATTACTGGCGGGGCAACCCCAGCCTCTAGGGCCTCTTGCCAGCGAGCGGCACACAGACACCAGCGATCGCCCGGCTTTAGCCCTGGAAACTGAAACGCAGGCACTGGAGTAGAGAGATCGTTGCCCTGGGCTTTGGTAAACGCCAAAAATTCAGGGGTCATCTCGGCACATACCACGTGCACGCCCATGTCCCCAGCCCCGGTGTTGCAGCAGCCATCGCGGTAAAAACCGGTCATGGGCGAGGTGCAACAGGGGGCAAGGGGGGTGCCCAAGACGTTGGTGGCGGTAGTCATGGGAAAGTCCTCTGGGGAAATGGGCAGGTCAGATCGATTCGCCTTCAATTTATCGCAAGCTCCCGCGATCCGCCTGACTGCTGCCAGTCATAGGCAAGGGGATGCCAACAGGTGACGACATCCCCTCCAAAAAAATAGGTGTAACGGCAAAGCGCCTAAAAGCCAACAGCCCAGCCTAAATTTCGACGGTGGTAATGGGATTAACAGCGCTATCGGCAGAGCTGGCACCGGGCTGCTTACGCTTATTCAGATACTCCAGAGCAATCTGAGACATCTCAGTCACTAGCAGGGTGGCCAGCAGCCCATCGTCAACCCAGCCAATAATGGGCAGAAAGTCGGGAGCAATATCGATGGGAGAAACCAGATAAATCAACGTTCCTAAAACTAAAACCCAGCGGTATTTAGTATTGCGCAGGGTTGCTTTATACCAGTTGTAAAAGGAGCCAATCGCATTGTTCATGGAGCTATTCATCTGAAAGTGATGCCTAAATCATGTCAATAAAACAGGCAGTTTCACAGTGTAGAAAACTGGTCTAAAGCTGTGGAGAACCGCCCTAAAACCTACCTATCAGATCTATAGGTCAGAATAGATAAGCCTTCGGATAGACAGAGCTAGAGTGCTAAACTGCGAAGGCAAAGACCACCGAAACGCGCGGTTCTATGGCCGTATCGACACAACTTTTGGCAAATACGTTTGGAGCAGCGACGGCCATTGAGGTGCCAGTCAGCATTGCGCCCATGATGGATCGCACCGATCGCCACTACCGCTACTTCATGCGGCAGATTACTCGGCAGACACTGCTCTACACCGAAATGGTGACGGCCCAGGCGATTCTACACGGCGATCGCGAGCATTTGCTGGGCTTCACCCCCAGTGAATCTCCCCTGGTGCTCCAGGTGGGGGGCGACGATCCGCAGATGCTGGCCACCTGCGCCCGCGTGGCCGCCGACTTTGGCTACGACGCCATTAACCTCAACGTGGGCTGCCCCAGCGATCGCGTCCGCAGCGGCAACTTTGGGGCCTGTCTGATGACCCAGCCCGATCGAGTCGCCGAAGGCGTTGCGGCCATGATGGCCGCCAGCGCGCTGCCCGTCAGCGTCAAACATCGGATTGGCGTAGACGAGCTAGATCGTTACGAAGACATGGTGAATTTTGTCGATACTGTGGCGCAGACGGGCTGCCGTCACTTTACCGTCCACGCCCGCAAGGCCTGGCTCCAGGGGCTAAGCCCCAGGGACAACCGCACCATTCCTCCCCTGCGCTACGGCGATGTGCACCGCCTCAAGCAGGCCTTTCCGCACCTGTGGATTGAAATCAACGGCGGCTTTACGGGCCTAGAATCGGTGGCTGAGCAGCTGTCAAAGGTCGATGGCGTCATGATTGGGCGAGCCGCCTACGACCATCCCTACCTATTCTCAGACGTTGACCAACGGTTTTTTGCCGCGGGCAAGCCTGCCCTCAGCCGTCAGCGGGTGGTCGAAGCCATGCTGCCCTATATTGACCACTGGGTGCGCCAGGGGCTAAAGCTCAATAAAATTACCCGCCATATGCTGATGCTGTTTGCCGGGCAGCCCGGCAGCCGCCTGTGGAAGCAAATTTTAACCGAGGAATCCTGTAAACCAGAGGCCGGAGCCGCAGTGGTACAGGAGGCCCTGGCCGCCGTACAGCGTCAGGGCGAGATTCAGCACCAGCTCCAGCAGCGCCAGCTAGGGAGCTTCGCTTAGCCCGCCAGGCTGAGTCGCTAGGGATGCCGGGACCCAGACAAAGGGATAAACGTACTCGTCGATGCCGGTCAGGGGGGCGAGCTGACTGCCGTCGGGGTGCACCCGATACAGCACCTGGCTGCCCATGGGGTCGTCGGGCGGGGTGGCGGTGAAGGCGATCCAGTCGCCCGTCGGGGACCACTGGCTGTCTAGAACATTCTGCAAGGGCTGGGTCGTGAGGGCGGTAAAGTCCTGATCGACCAGGTTGAGCCGAAACAAGGTCTGCTGCCCGGCCTGGGCCCCGGAAGCAAAGACCAACTGCTGGCTATCGGGAGCCCAGCTGAGGGCATCGTAAAAGCCAGGCCGGGTAACCATTTGGGTTTCGCCAGTGTTGATGTTTACCAGGGAAATGACTTCCTGGTTGCTAAAAGGAGGGTTGAACGGCTTGTAGAAGGCGATGTAGCGGCTGTCGGGGGACCACAGGATGCGGCTGCGATAGATCTGAAAGTTGGGATCGGGGGTGAGCAGGCGGCGATCGCCGCCGTCGGCACTTACCACATTGAGGCGCTGGAGCGGGTAGCTTCCCTCGTAAAAGGCCAGGTGAGTGCCATCGGGGGACCAGGCCAGGGGGCTCCCGGCAGCGGCATAGGTGCCTGGGGTTTGGGTAATCCGGCGGGGGCGGCCGCCGTCTAGGGCGGCCACAAAGATATGCTGGCCCGTTACGTAGGCAACTTGGCTGCCATCGGGAGATAAGTACAGGTCAGACTCTAGGGCCGCAGGCAAGATATCTAGGGGGGTTACAGTCCCACTGGCGGTACTGAGAAAAAGGTCGATCTGGCCCAGTTCTCCAGGAATGGGAGTAGGGCAGCGCTGTTTGATCACCAGGGTGTCGCGATCGCGCTGCCAGAGGAGTTCGAGGCTGGGGGAGCGCGGGCAACTGCTGGTAAACACCAGTTGTGGCGCCTCGGCCCCTGGCTCAATGCGGTAGACTTCGCTGTAGTTTTGCACCACTGCCAGCTGTTGCCCATCGCTCGACCAGGCCAGATCCGTCAGAGTGCGATCGCCCTCGGGCAAAAGCGTTTGGCGATCGCCCCCGGCAGGTTCCATGCGAAATACCCCGTCTGGGGTAGCAAAGGATAAATCAGCGGCCTGAGCCGCCGTCAGGGTAAACGCCATTAGCCCAGTGGTGAACACCGCTACAGAGGATCGAATCACAGCTTCTCCTTGAGCATTCTATGTTTGTGATCATAGCCATGGCTGGGGCTGCTATACCTGCGAATTTGGCCCCGGGCTGGGCCAATCGAGCGATCTCATCCATGACCGTCCGGCTTTTGAGCTGCCAGGGACCTTGACGCCCATTGGCCCATGCCTGTGCCATGCATGGTGGTAAGCAGGTGATCCAGGGCGTGAACTCCGGTGCTGTATCTATTCCTGAGCCCATCACCGTCCTCAGCCTGTTTTTATATTTCTAAGCGCTGCCCGCCCGCAGAGGGCGACTGGATCAGGCGCGGGTAAAGGGTAGAGATTCCTGGGGAGATAGGTAACCTGAGTTCGGGATAAGGAAAGGAGGGGCTCTGTAAGCTGATATAGCTGTAGCCAGTCTGGTTAAGACATGTCTCCTATGACCGTTCAAACGTTTGAACGGTCATAGGGTTCCTGGATGTCCTAACCAACGTGACTATGGCTATATCACGTAAATGATTCAGCAGGCCCCCCTATGGATAGTCTAGAAGAGCTGTTTTGCCACATTGATGATTTCTGCTGTCAGTTCGAGCCGAAATGGCACCAGATGCTGCTGGGTGAAGGCGTTCAACACCGTCAGCGCCAGCGATCGCTGAGCTTAAGCGAGGTGATGACAATCTTGGTGTGCTTCCACCAGCAGCACTATCGCAACTTCAAGGCGTTCTACAACAAGCATGTCTGCGTGCACTGGCGAGAGGCCTTTCCTGGCCTGGTCAGCTATCACCGCTTTGTGGAGTGGATGCCGTCGGCTCTGCTGCCCTTATGCGTGTACCTGAAGCACTGTTTTGGCGCTTGTAGCGGCATCAGCTTTATCGATAGCAGCAGCCTCAAGGTGTGCCACAACCGTCGGATTCGACGCCACAAGGTGTTTCGCGGCCTGGCGGCTCGGGGCAAAACCTCAGTTGACTGGTTCTTTGGCTTCAAGCTCCACCTGGTGGTTAATGACCAAGGGGAGTTGCTCAACATCCAAATCACGCCGGGCAATACCGACGACCGCAAGCCCGCCTGTGACTTGCTTCAAGGCCTCTATGGCAAGGTCTTTGCTGACCGGGGCTATGTCTCCAAAGCACTGGCAGAACGCCTCTTTGAGACCTGTGGCATCGAGTTCTTTGCCAAACCCAGGCGCAACATGACAAACCACTTGATGCGGCTCACCGACAAGTTACTGGCCCGCAAGCGCGCCATTGTCGAAACCGTCATTGACCAGCTCAAGAACATCTCCCAGATTGAGCATTCCAGGCATCGCAGCCCTACCAACTTCATGGTCAATGTCATCTGTGGCTTGATTGCCTACTGCCATCAGCCCAAGAAGCCTTCCCTCAATCTTGACTTCGCTCTTCCTCCATCGGCTTAACCCGAACTCAGGTTAGGTAATCTCAGTTTGGGATAACGCTGTCCCCTCCTTGGAGCTATCCGTTACGCAAAAGTCGGCCAATGCCATAGCGGACTAGGTTTTGGTCACAAGGCGAGCCCCTTCTAGCATGTAATGGAGCTTGGTGTAGCCGCGCCACAACGTTTTAAGACCCGGTTGACCATCGCTCTTACGGGCTAAAAAGCCTCCCAGTTGGGCAATCCAGAGCATCGCTTGGTGCATTGTTGGCGGTGTTTTAGCACGGCTTTTTGGGGCGAATTTACGACGCAACAACCGCCACTCCTCGGGCTGTAGGATCGCGTCGCAGGAGGCCTCTGGAGTCAGACGGGCCTGATAGGTCATCGACATCAGTCGCCAAGCGACGATGCTGTAGGTGGCGAGTGCTTTGAGCAATCGGTCTCGGTGTTGCAGTTGCAAGTTTTCGAGTGTGCAGCCGCTTTTAAGGGTGAAATGGAACCGCTCGATCAGCCAGCGATAGCTGTACCACCGCACATACTGGCAGGCTTGAGCATAGCTCTCCAACGGCAACGTGGTTAGGAGTTTCCAGCAAATCGGCTTGCCCCCATCAGCCGGGACACCGATTTCCTCAACCCACAGGGCATTGAGCTCGATGGGCTGTAGCGATGGCTTTTGCCGGGCCAAATACTCCGGTACCGCCAGAGTAACGTGCAAGCCCCGCAGGTGCACCCGCGCGATACGGGCCTCTCGCTGGGGTGTCCGCCGAACCTCAACCTGGAGTTCCCCGAGCACCGGGGCTTGAGATAAGGCGATGAATAGTTTTCCCCACGCTTGTTTGATGCTGCGATTCGTCTTCACCCGAATCAAGAGCTCGCTATTGACCTGGCGGGGTTGGGCAAAGAGCTCAAAGATATCCGCTTCCCGGTCGGCCACCTGCACGAGCTGAACCTGCTCCGATACCTTGGCTTCAGCCGCCGTCAACGTCGTCAGCCAGCGATAGCTTTCTTTCTCCTCTATCGGTTTATGCTGATGTCGCTCTTGAGCCGAGCGGTCTTTCTGTTTTACCGGGGGAACCTCACGCACCCAGGTGTGTTGATGCAGCAGGCCCAGGGGCTCACCTGCTCCGCTGACCGCAAAACAGTTATGAACTTTGATCCCTTGCTGTTGGGTTTGATTGAGATAGCCCAGGCCAGTGGTTTGCGGATGACTCGTAAAATCAAAGTCGGTACTATCTTGAATCGACAACACCGTCTCACAACCTCGGGCTCGGGCGACGGTGCCCTCGCTATGACTGTTGAGAATCGCCTCACTGCTCACCGTAGGGTTTGACCAAAATCGGTAAATGCTCTGCGCTTCGCTACTGGTTTGACTCGCTAACGGCACACTGGCCGTGGGATGTCGGCTCAGTGCCGTTACAATCTTGCGCAGGCGTTTTGCGTGGCGCAGGTCTTGGAAATGACGGGGATTGATGTCTTAGCTCATCCAATCGTTCATGGCTTGGCTGACGGTTACAACGGCTTTTATCTTCCCGCAAATGGTTCCCCAAATGCCCGTCCTGTAACGCTTAGACATATTTGTGCCTAACGGATAGCTCCCAGGAGGGGTGCCCGAAGGGCGGGGTGGGTTAAACCTACGGCAAAATACAAGCTTCTAGATAGGGTGAGTTGCCATGCTGGCCTAGACAACCCACCCTACCCCTCCCAAGGAGGGGACAGTGGGCCTGCTTTGCCAAGGTCTTTTCTTATCCCGAACTCAGGTTAGGTAGTCAACGATGGCCTGGGCGATCTGCTCACTGCCATGCTGGGCGATCGCATCTGTCGTACGCGGCGGGTGCAGAG
This sequence comes from Nodosilinea nodulosa PCC 7104, assembly GCF_000309385.1. GTDB lineage: Bacteria > Cyanobacteriota > Cyanobacteriia > Phormidesmidales > Phormidesmidaceae > Nodosilinea > Nodosilinea nodulosa. The sequence goes on along the minus strand of NZ_JH976537.1, from coordinate 3,246,597 downwards.
GCTGGGCCAAAAACTCCCACTCCCCCTGAAAAAATTCGGCGGGGCTGACAATTCGGTGCCAGCTGTAGTTTTGCATGCCGCGAACCAGCACAGGACCTTCGGCAAAGTCGTCGCGGGGAATAGTGACAATGGGCACGCCCAGGCGGCAGGCCTCCGAGAAGGTGCTAAATCCCGGTTTTGACACAATCCGGCCGCACAGGGGCATGACATCTACCGGGCGCAAGCCCCGCCGGGGCAGCTTGAGCAGGTTGGCTAAATCTGGCGCATCGCGATCAAAGGTGAGAAACTGCCAGTCTGGAAACTTAGCCAAATGGTGGTAGGGAATAGCCTCTAGCCCCAGCCCGCCAAAGGTGAGCAGAACCGTGCGCGATCGCGGGGTCTGGAGATGCCAGCGGGCTGTCAGGTCTGCGGCCCTGTAGCGCGGGGTGCCGCCAGTCAGGCCCACATCTTCGACCTGGGGGAAGGCGGACATGGGTTCGTGAAAGGGGAGGCGAAAGAGGCGATCGCACTGGCCAAAGCAGGCCCCAATCCAGTCGGCAGTGGCGGTGAACGCTGAGCCAAAGTCTCGATAGATAAAATCCCAGCCAAAGTTGCTCATCATCCAGCAGGGGATATCGGCGGCATGGGCGATCGCCGTGGCCAGCGGCGGAATATCGGCCAGCACCAGATCTACCCCCCGCTGCCTCAGGTAGGCGGCCTCCGCTGCAACGGTCTCCGCCTGGTGGGCCTGAATCTGCTGGAGCTGAGCCAGGGTAGCAGGCAGATCCATACTCAGGCTATCGGCCTGAAGTACGCCAATGTCAAAGGCCACCGGACGGTATTCATAGGCTGCGAGCACATAGTCATCGAGTAGCCACTGGGGAGCCGTGGTGGCCAGCACCAGATCCACATCGGGGCGCAGAGCTTTAACCTCAGCAGCCACGGAAGCGGCGCGGGTAGCGTGACCAAAGCCGTGGTTAGTAATTGCGATGTAGAGCGTAGGGCCAGGCATAGAGCATATCTCTATCACTAAAAACGCTAAAAAGGCTCGTCCGCTGGGGGCGAGCCTTGGTTACAGTCAGGTCGGACAGGAATCCGAGTAAACCATCCTAGAGCTGAGGTACAAACTGCTGCTTGTCGGGCACCACGGTGTACTCAGAAACAATCTGGCGGAACTCGTCACCGTCAATGGTTTCGCGCTCCACCAGCAGATCGACGAGGCGATCGACCAGGGCACGGTTTTCGTTCATGATGCGCTTGGCGTTCTCATAGCAGCTGTCTACGATCAGTCTCACCTGCCCATCAATGCGCGAGGACACTTCCTCGGAGTATTCTGAGCGAGAGAGCCAGTCGCGACCGAGGAAAACTTCGCCCTGGGAACTCTCCAGGGAGAGCGGCCCCAGATCAGACATGCCGAAGCGGGTGACCATCTGCCGCGCCATGTTGCTCACCTGCTGGAGGTCATTGCCTGCCCCTGTGGTCACTTCCGCATCGCCAAAGATGACATCTTCCGCCGCGCGGCCGCCCAGGGCGCCGGTAATTCTGGCCAGGATTTGAGCGCGAGAAATCAGCATCTGCTCTTCGCTGGGGGTAAACCAGGTCAGCCCCTGGGCCTGGCCGCGAGGAATCAGCGTCACCTTCTGCACCGGGTCGTGATCTTTGACCAGGGTGCCGATGATAGCGTGGCCAATTTCGTGGTAAGCAATCAGCCGCTTGCTCTTGCTGTCCACCAGGGGCGTACCCTCCATGCCCGCGATGACGCGGTCTACCGCATCGTCCACCTCGGCCATGGTCATGGCATCTTTGCGGCGGCGGGCGGTGAGAATAGCGGCCTCGTTGAGCAGGTTGGCCAAATCGGCCCCGGTAAAGCCGGGGGTGCGGCGGGCGATCGCCTCTAGGGAAATATCTTCCGACAGCTTCTTGTTGCGGGCATGAACTCCGAGGATTTCGACGCGGCCCTTGATATCGGGCGGGTCTACCATCACCTGGCGGTCGAAGCGACCGGGGCGCAGCAGGGCCGAGTCGAGCACGTCGGCCCGGTTGGTGGCGGCAATGATAATGATGCCGGTATTGCCCTCAAAACCGTCCATTTCGGTGAGCAGCTGGTTGAGGGTTTGCTCGCGCTCGTCGTTGCCGCCGCCGATACCCGCACCCCGCTGCCGACCGACGGCGTCAATCTCATCGATAAAGATGATGCAGGGAGCGTTTTCCTTGGCTTTCTTGAACAGGTCGCGCACGCGGGAGGCTCCCACGCCGACAAACATTTCCACAAACTCAGACCCCGAGATGCTGAAGAAGGGCACGCCCGCCTCACCTGCGATCGCCTTGGCCAGCAGAGTCTTACCCGTTCCGGGAGGGCCGACCAGCAGCACACCCTTGGGAATGCGCGCCCCAATGGCGGTGAAGCGCTCGGGCTTTTTCAAAAAAGTGACGACCTCTTCCAGCTCTTCCTTGGCTTCGTCAATACCGGCGACATCGTCGAACATGATGCCGGTCTTGGCCTCCATCATGAAGCGAGCCTTGGACTTGCCAAAATTCATTGCCTGGCCGGGGCCGCCCATGCCACCGCTGGAGCGGCGGAACAAAAAGAACAGGCCGCCAATCAACAGCAGCGGAAACAGGAGGTTGCCCAGCGCGCCGACCAGCGCCCCGTCGTTGCGAGGCGGGTGAGAGTCGAGGCTGATGTTGGCGGTGCGTAGACGGGTGACTAAGTCGGGGGAATTGCCCGGCAGGTCAACCCGCCAGCGCATGACTCGGTTGTCTAGCTCGGGGTCAACCGCTTCTACGATCGCAGTTCTGCCGCCGTCGTAGAGGTCGACCGCCGTCACGCGTCCGGCATCGAGATAGTCGAGAAAGCGACCATAGGTGAGGCGGGTATTGGCCGCATTTAGGCCCATGTCAGCGGGGGCTGACGAAAACGCTCCTTGCCACAAGAAAAACCCTATTACCAGCAGCGGCAGGGTCCACAGTAAGGCTACTCGCCACGAAAATTTCATACCTATGGCCTCTATTGACTAACGTGCACAGTGTTAACGAACGCTTCGTTAAGGGGGTGTTGAACGAACCTGAGCCTGGGCTTGCCCTTGCCTGAGAACGGGCCGTTGCCGAACTAGGCCGGGGGAAACCGCAGGTCGGGAAAAGAAAATATGAGATAAATCTTTACTTAATGTAACGTAAGCCGTGGGACTGGGCAAATCCACGGCTAAATTAACGGCTTTGGAGCCATTAGCCTACGGGCGCACAGCTTCTCCCCTACTGCTTACTTTAGCGGGTTATCGGGTTTAGAGGCGCGCAGAAACTGCGGGCATGGTCAAAGCACACCCCTTGATCCCCAAGTGCCGGGGGGATGAGGGCACCCTGCGGGCGCGGCTGGGGCTGACGGAACCCGCTCTGTCTACGGCGTGCGCGACACCGAGCCCAGGCGCTGGCCGCGATCGCGCTGGGTGGCAGCGCTGGTTGAGGGCGCTCAGGTCAGCGCCAGCGCCCCCTTTAGCCGCGCTACATCAAACCCGCGCTGACGCAGAATTAGCCACGAGTCCATTAGGTCTGGTCCCTGGAGGGCACCCATCAGCGCCGCCCGCATCGATTTCATCACCAGCCCTTTCTTGACGCCCTGGGCCTTGGTGACATTGTTCACCAGCGCTTTGAGATCGTCGGTGGTGACAGGGGATGTCTCCGTCAGCTCGGTCAAAACCCCCTCCAGCACGGCGGCTACCCCATCGAGCTGCACCTGGGCCTTGGCATCGTCGGTAAAGTCAACGGTTTCGGTAAAGAAAAAGCGGCTTTGCTCGACGATATCCGTAAGCCGGGTGAGGCTGGGACCGAGCAGCGCTACCAGCGGCAGCAGCCAGCTGTGGTCAGCGTCAGTCAGGGCATATCCTGCGTTCTTCAGGTAGGGTTGGGCCAGTTTCAGCAGGGCGGCAGGCTCCATGCTGTGGAGGTACTGGCTGTTGAGCCAGTCGAGCTTGTCCCAGTCGAACTTGGCCCCGGCCTTGTTGACGCGATCGAAGCTGAACTGCTGGGCCGCTTCGTCGAGGGTGAACTGCTCGGCGGCGTCGGGAGCCGACCAGCCCAGCAGGGTCATGTAGTTGGCCAGGGCGGGGGCGACAAAGCCCATGTTTTGGAAGTCGGAAATGGAGGTGACGCCGTCGCGCTTCGAGAGCTTTTGGCCCGTCTGGTTCAAAATCAGCGGCGTGTGGGCAAAGGCGGGCACCGCAGCCCCCAGCGCCTCGTAGAGCAAGATTTGCTTGGCGGTGTTGGCGATGTGGTCTTCGCCGCGAATGACGTGGGTGATAGCCATGTCGATGTCGTCGACCACTACGGCCAGATTGTAGAGAGGTTGGCCAATCGTGCTGGCTGAGGAGGCCCGCGCCACAACCATGTCGCCGCCCAGGTCGCTGGCCTGCCAGGTGACAGGGCCGCGCACCAGGTCGTTCCAGGTGATGGTGCGGCTGTCGTCGATTTTGAAGCGAATGACAGCGGGGCGGCCTTCGGCTTCAAAATCGGCCTGTTGATCGGGCGTGAGATCGCGGTGGCGGTTGTCGTAGCGGGGGGCCTGGTTTTTGGCCTTTTGGGCCTCGCGCATGGCGTCGAGTTCGGCGGGGGTGTCGTAGGCGCGGTAGGCGCGGCCTTTGTCGAGCAGGGTTTGGATGGCCTGGCGGTAGAGGTCGAGCCGCTGGGACTGAAAGAAGGGGCCTTCGTCCCAATCCATGCCGAGCCAGCGCAGGCCGGAGAGAATGTTTTCGGTGAATTCTGGCTTGGAGCGCTCTTCGTCGGTGTCTTCGATGCGGAGGATGAACTGGCCCCCTTCGTGGCGGGCGAACAGCCAGTTGAATACGGCGGTGCGGGCGGTACCAATGTGCAGATTCCCGGTGGGGCTGGGGGCAATGCGAACGCGGACGGTCATGGGGTTTCCTGCACTCTCGACAAGTTTTTATTCTAGAGGGTGGGGCGATCGCATTGGGTTTCTTTTGCCGTGAAGTCGCGAGCGGTGGCGGTGGGGTTGGGCTTTGGGGCGGCAAACGGCTGTTTGCCCAGCGGGGAGAGTTGCTTGCGACTAGTAGAACAGGCCGTTCTTAGCAGGGTGGATAGCGGCGCACAATCGCTGTCAAAGGCCAGATCTGCTGCTGGGGCCATTTCGCTGGCCCCAGACCCCCGTCGAGAAAGGCGTTCCGCCGCCCTTCACCCCACGGAAAGGATTAGCTGATCATCGGTTTAAACCCCTGTTCTGCAAATCAGCCTATACGCAAAACTCAACCCTGCTCTCTCGATCCTTCCACCACATCAACTCTCACTCATCCCCTAACCCCCCTTATCCCCCATCTCCCCTACTCCCCATCTCCTCTGCTCCCCATCTCCCCATCTCCCCTGCTCCCCCACGCCCCAACGCCCCTACTCCCCCACTCCCCTACTCCCCCACCGCCTGCTGCACCCACAGTTCCACCCCCTCCGCCAGGGTTTCCGCTAATTTCGCCTGCTCTTGCGGATTCGTGACCCACTCGAATTCAGTAGGGTTGGTCATGAAGCCTAGCTCTAGGAGTACTGAGGGAGCGACGTGGGGGCGGGTGAGGGCGAGGTTGTTCCAGAACACGCCGTAGGAGGGGCGATGGAGCTGGGTTACCAGGTAGTCGTGGAGAAACTGGGCCAGGCTGTGGGATTGGGTATTAAACCAGAAGGTGCCAATACCAGCGGTATTTTGGGCATCGCCGCTGTCGGGTAGGGCGTTGTGGTGAATGCTAATGGCCAGGGTGGGTTCGACCTGGTTAATCTGGGCGGGGCGATCGTTGACGCCGAGGGTGCTGTCGTCGGTGCGGGTCATGATCACAGTCGCCCCTCGCGCTTCTAAGGCGGCTTTTAGCAGCAAAGACACTTGCAAATTCACGTCTTTTTCGGGGGTGCCGTTGGGGCCGCGAGCGCCGGGTTCATCGCCGCCGTGGCCGGGGTCCACCAAAATGGTGGTGCCAGCCAGGGGGCGAGAGGCCTGTACAGCGGGAGGATGGCGGAGCGATAGCACCAGGGTCGTGCCTTCGTAGCGCAGCTTGTAGCCCCACTGCTGGTGAGTTTTGAGGTGGATGCGGTACTGCACCTGGTCGGGCAGCACGGGGTTCCAGTCCAGTCGCTCAATCAGCGCGTCATCGGTGACGGAGATGGTGTCGGTCTGGGGCACGGTGTTGTACAGCGTCAGGGTGAAGGTGTCGGTATCTTGCTGAACGCTGACGGGCACGGGCACCTGGAGGGGAAAGTAGAGTTCTGTCCAGCCGGGGATTTGGCGGGAGGTGACGCCGCGAATCAGCGATCGCGGCAGCGAGCCTCCCGCTACCGCCTGGGTTTCGCTGGCCCGAATCCAGCCGCCGTAGTCGAGGCGCAGCCAGTCGCCCTCGCGACCCGTGACCCTGGCGCGGGTGCCCTGGGGTAGGGGAGTCAGGCGTGAATAGTCGGTGCTGGGGCCGGTGCGGGCTACCCCGGCGGCGGCGGTGACCTCTACCACTGCGATCGCATTGGGCGCGCTGGGATCCAGAATGCTCACCGCACCGGGGGCCTGGGCCGTCACCGTGGCACCGCCCTGGGTGAGGCGATAGGTGGGCTGGCCCAGGTTGCCGGGGGCGGAGGCCATAAAGCAGCTTTCGTAGTGGCTGGGGCCAGTAGTAGCGATGGGGCCGGCCTGGTCGGTGAGGACGGCGGAATTGGGGGGCAGGTCGGTGCGATCGCCCTGGGGCAGCAGGCTATAGGTCTGCCCCGCCAGGGAGGCCGTCACCGTGGCGTTGGCCGGGGCGACGGCCCCCAGGCAGACCCAATCCCCCGGCTGGCGAGTCATATCTACGGCTGGGACCAAAGATCCTTCTGCAAAGCCCAGGGTGTCAGGCAGAGAAGGCCCAGGGGCGACGCGGTTGACGGTAATCGTCAGGGTTTGATCGCCCTGGGTGAGGGTAAAGGTGTTAGGGCCAAGCTTGAGAGGGCGCGACGGCGCAAAGTTGCCCGACGGGCTGCGCCCCTCAATGGGTTCGCCATTGAGCAGCACCGGCTGATCCGCCGCGCCCGTACCAATGAAGAAAATTTGCGCCGCCGTAGTTTGGTGACCATCGGGCGGATAGACCACCTGGAGCGGTGCCTCGGCTCGGGCTACAGTGTTTATGCCCAACGTCCCCAAGCCTGCTAGCGCGGCTGCGCCCCAAACCCACTGCGCCATAGCGGTATTCCCATGCGATCGCTACCCCGCCAGTCTACGCCCCCCGGGGCATTCTCCCAACCCGGCAGCGGCTAGAGCGACTGGCCCAGGCCCTGGTTCCAGTCTTCGCCCAGCTGAACGGTGATGTCAGAACTCAAGGCCCCGGTGCTTTCAACCCGCACTTCCCCAATGCCCAAAAACCGGTGCACGATTTCGGCGGTAGCCGCATCGCCCCGCTGGGCCACGATGCGGCTAATCGGCAGCGGCTCATTCAGCGTTTTATCGACAAACACGTTGGAGTAGCCGCTGTCGCGCAGCGCCTTGGTCAGCGCCTGCACCGCCACCGGGTTATTGGTACTGTCTTGAATGGCAACCCGCACCCGACTGGGGTCGCTGGTGGCGGCTACCTTCTGGGTACCAAAGCCAAAGTACTGATCGACCATGGTGTCGATGTCGTTATAGGTGGGCAGCCAGTAGCTCGCCGCAAAATCCTGGGGACGGCTGAAGGTGCCCGGCAGCATTAACATCTGCACATTGGAGCGGTTGATTTGGGCACCGTATCCCACCAGGGCCAGCAGCTCTTCCACAGAGAGATTGGTATCGACGTTGGCCTGAATCACCGAGAGAATCTTAGGCAGTCGGGCAATGGTGGCCGGGTTGAGCGTTTGCTCAGCCAGGGCGCGCATAAACATTTGCTGCCGCTGAATGCGGCCAATATCACCCTGGGCATCGTAGCGGAAGCGCAAAAACTGGAGCGCCTTGTTGCCATCCAGCTTTTGCTCGCCAGCCTTCAGGTTGATGTAGAGGTGCTGGCTGTCATCGTGATACTTCATATCTTGGGGCACGTTGACCGTCACGCCGCCCAAGGCATCGATCAGCTTCTCAACCCCCTGGACATTGATGCGCACGTAGCGATCGATCGCCACCCCACCCAGGAGATCGCTCACAGATTCTGCCGCCAGGGCCGGACCGCCATCGCGATTGGCTTCGTTGAGCTTCGTCAGCCGACCGCGCACGTAGGTGCGGGTGTCGCGGGGCAGCGACAGCACCACCAGTTGCTCAGTCTGCGGGTTAAACCGCAGCAGCAGCATCGAATCGGAAAGGCCGTCAAAGGAATTCACGAGGGCCTGGTAACCAAGTCCCTTCAGCTCTGGCGGTACATCGTTGATATCTGTCGTAATAACCTTTACGCCCAACACAAGAATATTGACCGGGCGCGTCAGGCGCGGCAGACGCAGGTTGCCAGTCGATGAAATCGGCGCTTCTTGGTTGAACGCCCCCGACTCCTGAGCGTTGAGCGGCTGCTGCTGGAGTGGTGCCGCCGACAGTGAAACCGCCAGTAGCGCCCCACCGACTCCAGATACTCCGGCCACTGCGGCCAGGGCAATCCCAATACCCAACACCCGAGGAATGCGCCGCCGCTGCTGAGCGGGCATTTTTTGAGGATGCCCCTGGGGTGAACGAGCTTTGAGATGTTGGGGGTTACGTTGGGACACCAGAAACCTCGATGGGCAGTAGATAGTGAACGCTACAAAGATGGCAGGCTCGATCGGCAAAAGACCTGCAAAATTTTTAGCTGCATGTTAGCAGCAATTTCAGCCGCTAACCCACGCAATATAAACCAGAGCTGACAAAACACGTTAATAAACAGAGTAGATGGGCGCTGGCTCTGGAGCCAGTCCAAACTGCTCCAGCTGTGTAAGGCCAAGATACTCCCCTCAGGGCAAACGCTTGCTCAACGGGCTAAAACCGGGCAGACTAACCGATTTTCCCTGTAACAGACGCACCATGAGCACCAGGTTAGTGAGGGTATACCCCGTAGTCACCAGAGTATTGGTAATCAGCAGCCGCAGCGACAGCCCCGGTGCCAGATGGCTGCCAGCGCTGAGCAGCCCGTAGGCAATCACCCAGCTCAAGGCCAGAGTCACCACCAGCCGACTGACGGCGAGTTCTTGGCGGCTGCCCTGCTTTTGCCACAGGCTGTAGGCCGCTGGCACCACTCCAAAGATAGGAACCAGGTAAATCGTTAGCTTCAGGCGTTCGAGGGTTTCCCCCGAGGCGGGACTGGCTTTTTTCATACACGAAGGGCCGAGGCCCAGCAAAGAGGTATGCCCCGATTATGCCCCACACGCCCCGTCTCCGTGTATTTGTAGGTTGCTTAGACCCGTTCTTGTCATCAGGCTCAAAGAGGAATGTAGTAGATTTGGCCATCTAAATCCTCTGCTGTACTGCAATCTAAAATCAGACAAATATCGTCAATAGCCTTGCCTATGGCAATATCTGTACGGATTTCAATAACTCCTGGCATGGGGAGATTAGTCGCTACTCTTTCATAGGCGTAGCGTGTGATGGTAGCTACATCATGGGTGAGCAAAATACGATTGTTATCCGCAGCCCAGGCCAGCACAGGAGGGTCGTCTACACCTGATAGGCCAACATCTTGTACGCGAAGAATATCAATGCTGGGGTCTCGGCGCAGCAATCCCCTGACAATTGTGTTGTCGAGGTTCTCGTCGGCTAGCAACTTCATTGGGATTGCTGTTCTAGCCTGCGAGCAAGTAGGCGATCGCGTAAACCTTGCGGGTCAAACCGCGACTGGTTCATTTGGCGAATTTCTTCAGCTTGCTGCTGGCGTTGCTTGAGGTATGTTTCTACTTCTTGCTCATGGTTGAGGTAGTAGGCAATAGTCGCGTATACGTCGCCAAGCTTTAGAGAAGGATAGCGATGGACAATCTCTTCTGCTGTAGATCCCCGGTTAAATACAGCAACGACGGTATCTAAAGTCACGCGCGTGCCGCCGATCAGAACTACGCCGTCAGAATTGACAGTGAGCGGGGCAGGTTCCGCTAAGATTGCAAGGGACATGGCAATGGTTCCTCATGAGAATTAGAGTTGATTTACAGGCATGTCGGCTAGTTATTAAATACGTACATTATATAGGTTTTTATTGAACAGATTTTTTAAAGACTAATTGGCATCTTGAGCAGCCAGCATGGCATTCATATGGGTGAAAATGTGATCCAACTCTCCAATCGCTTCTAGCTCGGCAATTTCATCAGTCGTGAGTTGATCCGCTTTTTTCTTGTCTGGAAGATCCTCCATTCGCAATTGGAGGGAGTCACTGAATTTAAACAAACTCCAGTTGCCAACTTTCTCAACCTGAATCTCATGAATTAAGAATGATGGCTTGTTAATTAAGAATGATGGCTTGTTATATCAAGTCCGGCCAATTAACCTAAGAATTGTAGGCCGCTAACCCTTGCCCACCCTGAGTCTATAGTGTGGTCGATTAAGCGGACTTGATATTAAGAGGTAGGATCATAACATTCTCTGTCACGCTAGCCCAATCAAATGACTTATTGTGCAAAAATCTTAAATTATTACATCCTTAGAGTAATTCTCAAATTTTGAATGGTATCTCTGCCTTTGGTATTAGCATTAATCATCTAGCACTCGTGCGATTGAATCACAATACTCATTTACTCTACGAGATAATGCAGCTGCATTGACTGCGGCACCATAGCTGTAAAATGAAAGAGTGGCTGGACATGGGTTAATTAAATCCAAACTATTAAAGATGACCATTCCGCCCTTAGGTTCAAGTGAAGCCATTAAGGGTTTTGGTAAATCTCTAATTGCAGACACTATTTCCTCATTGACGAATAAAGAGATACTCGATTCAGTGGGCGAGACAACGCAGCATAAAATCTTAGGACCTTCGATAAAATCTCTTACTCTTGCAGACAGAGAAACAGCTACTCCGTTATTTGATGATAGGCGAACAACGATGTCTCTATTATTCTGCACAAAAACGGAAAGTCTGTTATCAAAAGAATCCTCTCGCCCTATGTCAAATATATACTTGTCTATACTTTTCTCATACAGATAGCCAAGCTCAAATCTTATCGCGACATGAAGACCTCCAGTTGCGATGTCCTCATCTAGTGCAGGAGTATCTGATCTTATATATTGCAGATCACTTTTAAAACTCGTGTCCTCAAAAATTTTTCTGACAACTTCCTCAATGCCTTTATCGCTATTTGCAGAATATATATCAGCTAGAAGCGGATATATATTTCTTACGTCGTCATTTGTGATTCCGTGGTAAATAATGATGAGGCGCAAGCTAGATGACACATGGAGATTAAATATTGACTGTAGCTCTGCTTGTGTCCAATTTTTCTGAAAAAATGCTTCACTTAATACTATTATTGCAAAATCTGCGCTTTGTAATCCTTCGTTTATTTTCTGAGTTAGACTGTCTCCCAATTTAATGCTGTATTCGTCATAAAAAATAGATGCACCACTTTTGAGTAGATATTTTGCCAAAGGGCGAACAAAGGATTCTTTGTCTTCCGATGCATGACAAATGAAAAATGCTGCCTTATCTGATGTTGTGTCCATTTTGAACTTCCAGAAACGGCGTATAAAATTCCGGTCACAATGCTGACTTGAGGTATGGATCTATTAAAATGAACAGGTGTCGAAAGCTCCTCTGAAAAAGGACGGGGAACTTGTTTTGCATGTTTTGAAAAAATCGTGAGATAAACAATGCTTGTTTGTATTGTCTGAGCAATCAGCGTCGAAGCAAAAGAGAGTTGACCACTACCGCCACTGAACTAAACGCCATCATGCCACCCGCTGCTGCGGGGCTGAGGCTGACCCCAGCGACAGGCAACAACACCCCCGCCGCCAACGGGATCGCCACCAGGTTGTAGGCAAAGGCCCAGGCCAGGTTTTGGCGAATTTTGTTGAAAGTGGCGCGGCTGAGGGTGAGGGTTTCGAGCAGGCCGGTCAGGTCGTTCTGCATGAGAATGACATCTGCCGTTTCCATTGCAATGTCGGTGCCGGAGTGGAGGCTGATGCCCACATCGGCCTGGGCCAGAGCGGGGGCGTCGTTAATGCCGTCGCCCATCAGCGCTACGGTGTGGCCTTCGGCCTGGAGCTGGCGAATGGCATCGACTTTGCCCTGGGGGGAGACTTCGGCCATGACCTGGCTGGGGTTGAGGTTGAGCTGGGTGGCGATCGCCCCCGCCACCTCTTTGCTATCCCCCGTCAGCACCCGCACCTGTAGCCCTTGTGCTTGCAAATTGTTAACTACGGCGACGGCTTCGGGGCGGAGCTGGTCTGCGATCGCAACCAAACCCACAATATTTTCGCCCAGCGCCACATACACCACCGTCTGCCCCGCGATCGCCAAAGCTTTAACCTGGTCTTGCACGTCGGCATCCAGCACCATGCCTCGCTGGGTCATCCACAGCTGGTTGCCCAGGGCGCAGGGAAGAACATCATCGCGCCAGGTGATTTGGGCGACGACGCCTAAACCGGGCTGGGTATCAAACTCGTCGGCTTGGAGCAGATCTAATTCTCGCTCGGTGGCCGCCCGGTGAATAGCCTTCGCCAGGGGATGCTGGGTGCCGCTTTCGACGGTGGCGGCCAGTTGCAGAATGTCGGTTTCGCTGAGTTCATCCCCCAGGACTTGAATCGCCGTTACCTGGGGCTGGCCCTGGGTGAGGGTGCCGGTTTTGTCGAACACCACCGTATCGAGGTGATGGATGGTTTCGAGGCTGTCGCCGCCGCGCAGGAGCAGGCCGCGCTCGGCTCCAATCCCTGAACCCACCAGAATGGCGGTGGGAGTGGCGAGGCCCAGGGCGCAGGGGCAGGCGACGACCATGACCGCGATCGCCAGCTTCAGACTCACCAGCAGCGTTGAGGAGGTCACCGTCATGGTGTGGCCCATGTGGGCCATGCCCAGGGCTGAGTCCATCACGCCTGGCCAGTGGGGCAGGCCGACGAAGTACCAGAACAAGAATGTGAGCACCGCCAGGCTCAGCACGCCGTAGGTGAAGTAGCCCGAAATCAGATCTGCCAAGCGCTGAACCGGGGCCTTGCGGCTCTGGGCGGTTTCCACCAGGCGCACCATTTGGGCCAGGACGGTGTTTTGGCCGGTGCCCGTGACCTGGATTGCGATCGCGCCTCCCTGGTTGACCGTGCCCGCCGTCACCCCATCCCCCGGCTGCTTCAGCACCGGCATCGACTCGCCGGTCAGCATCGACTCATCGACGGTGGTCTGCCCGGTCACCAACGTGCCGTCGGCGGAAATTTTTTCGCCTGGCAGCACCTGCACCCATTCCCCCACCTGAAGACAGCGGGCGGGCACCTCAACCCCGGTTTGGGCCACCCCAGCGGTGGCGGGATTTGAAATCAGCCGGGCCACGGCGGGCTGGAGTTCGACCAGCGATCGCAGCGCATCCGCCGCCCGGTATCTGGCCCGCTGCTCTAGCGTGCGGCCCAGCAAAATAAACGCCAGCAGCATCACCGGCTCGTCAAAAAAGCACTCCCAGCCCAGCCCTGGGAACACCAGCGCCACCACGCTGGCCAGATAGGCGCTGCCGCTGCCCAGGGCCACCAGGGTATTCATATTGGGGGCACCCCGGCGAATGCCCTGCCAACCATCGATCAGAATTTCCCTGGCCGGGAAGGCCAGCGTGCCGGTAGCCAGCAGGGCGTGGAACCAGAGGTCGCTGAGAATGGGGATTGTCAGCCAGCCGAAGTGGTGCAGGTGGCCAATAGTGGAGAGGATCAGGAGGGCGATCGCCAGTCCCAGCCGTCGCCCCTGCTGCTGCTGCTCTGCCCGCTTGGCCTCGACCCAGGCGGTGAGGTCATCGCCATCGCCATCGCTGGTTCGCGGTGTGGCCTTAAACCCTGCCTGAGTCACCGCTTCCGCCAGGTCTGCCGCCGTCACGGCCCCGGCCTGGGCCTCAACCACCGCTACTTCAGTTACCAAATTCACCGTGGCCGATCGCACCCCCTCTACCTGAGTCAGCCGACTTTCGACGGCCCGCACGCACCCGGCGCACTTCATGCCGCTGATGCTGAGCACTACCGTATGGCTAGACGACTGCGCTGATGCTGTGTCTTGGGCGGATGGTTGAGCAGAAAGAACTTGCATGGGGCAAAAGCTAGGGGCAGCAGTAAATCTAGCCTACCAAGCCGCTTCGAACTGTGGGTATCTGCTGACTTAGCTAAACAACTGCTCAAAAACTCTGATTGCGCTGCGCCTTGCGTCGCTGCAACCGGGGCCAGCCAACCTCTCAAGCCCGTTGTGGATGGGAGATGCAGAGGGTTGCGCAGCGCTCGGCCCGGGACCCTGAACTACTCTCTGCGCAGTCTGGGCCAGCGCTAGTGATTTGGGCAAACCTCACAAAGATCATAGAATCTCGGCAGGGCCTCTATCTATAGACATAGGGATATACCCCTAGGTAGATGCCAGCGTAGCTCTATATACATAGAATTGCTGCGTAATGTAACAGTACGTGTGGAGTTTGCCCAGCAGCCGTCCCGCGCCCATTGCCACAAGCAAAGAAGCCAGGAGCAACTAGCCCTAATGAAATCCTCTTTAGTAATTCTCTATCACCGCGAACCCTACGACGAGGTCGTTGAAAACGGCAAAACCGTCTATCGCGAGAAAAAAAGCCCCAACGGCATTGTGCCGACCCTGAAAAGCTTTTTTGCCAATGCCGACAGCAGCACCTGGGTGGCCTGGAAGCAGGTCGCCGAAGACCAGCAGGGGAGCTTTGACGAGCGAGTCACCATGGAAGGCTGGAGCGATCGCGCCGTCATCCGCCGCATTCCCCTCAGCGCTGAGCGGGTCAAAGACTTTTACTACATCACCGCCAAAGAGGCAATCTGGCCCATTCTGCACTCTTTCCCCGAGCACTTTACCTACGAAAGCTCCGACTGGGAAAACTTTCAGCACATCAATAAGCTGTTTGCTGAAGCCGCCTGCGAAGAGGCTGCCGACGACGCCCTGATCTGGATTCACGACTACAACCTCTGGCTAACGCCCTTCTACATTCGGCAAAAAATGCCCAATGTGAAGATCGCCTTCTTCCACCACACCCCCTTCCCCGCCGCCGATGTGTTCAACATTCTGCACTGGCGCGAGGCCATTGTAGACAGCCTGCTCTGCTGCGACCTGTGCGGCTTCCACATTCCCCGCTACGTCGAGAACTTTGTCTCGGCGGCCCGCAGCCTGCGCGATGTCAAGCTGGTGGAGCGCAAGCCCGTGCCCGAGGCCTTTACCCCCTTCGGCACCGCCCTGGCCGAACCCGAGATGACCGCCAAATTGGAATACAAAGGCCGCATTGTCAACGTCGACGCCTTCCCGGTGGGAACCAACCCCGGCTACATTCACGAGACCGTGAACAGCCCCGCCGTTTTGGACCGCGTCAAGGCAATTCGCGACGACATCGGCGACAACAAGCTAATTGTCTCCGCCGGTCGGGTTGACTATGTCAAAGGCGCAAAGGAAATGCTGCTCTGCTATGAGCGCCTGCTGGAGCGTCGCCCTGAGCTGCGCGGCAAGGTAAACCTGATTATGACCGCCGTCAAGGCCGCTGCGGGCATGCGGGTCTACAAAACCGCCCAGAGCGAAATTGAGCAAATGGCAGGCCAAATCAACGGTCGCTTCTCGACCCTGACCTGGAACCCGATTTCACTGTTTACCGAGCCCATCCCCTTTAACGACCTGATGGCGCTGTACAAAACCGCCGACATCGCCTGGATTCCGCCCCTGCGCGACGGTCTCAACCTGGTAGCCAAAGAATACATTGCGGCCCACGGCGGTGAGAGCGGTGTGCTGGTGCTGTCAGAGTTCACCGGCTCTGCGGTTGAGCTGCCCGATGCGGTGCTCACCAATCCCTACTCCGACAAGAATATGGACGAGTGCATTGACATGGCCTTGAATATGCCCCTGGAAGAGCAAAAGCGCCGCATGGCCAACATGCACAGTGCCATCACCCGGTACGACGTACAGCAGTGGGCCAACCACATGTTCCGCGAAGCCAATGCGGTAGACATTAAGACCTCCAAACCCGAGCTGATCACCGCCTAGTTCTGTTATGTGGGCTCTCTGCGCAAGGGGTGCCACGGCTATGCCTGACACCCCTAACATTGAGGCTCTGAGGCAGCCCGACCTGACCATAGGGAGTAGAAGCACCATGGTTGATGCACCCCTACGGAGAGACCTAGGGGATTTGAATTTTTATTTTGTAGAAGATTTCTTTAAGAAAACGCTCAGCCAGATTTCTGCCTGCCCCCCCCCCTGATGACAAGAGGGATTGAAAATAGCCTAACCCCTCAGAATCTAGGGGAATTGAGCCTTTAGGAAGGCTCAGCTGCCGAATTGCAGGGTCTTGTCAGGCAGGTCTTTTGCCCTAGCCCTTCGCTCAAAGTGATGCGTTACGCTGACGCCAGAGCCCCCGGCACAGGAGTAGCCTCGGCCAGGCTGCATCCCACCAGTGCTGATTTCCGCCGACCTAAAGAATTTTCTGTGCTTGTCAATTACCCGCCTACCGACCCGCTCCCCTAGTTCACCCCAACCCTCGAGATTCATGCGTAACCTGCAAACCCTCTCCAACCAACCCTTCGATCTGATCGTGATTGGCGGCGGCATCAACGGTGCAGCCACTGCGCGCGATGCCGCCCTGCGCGGACTGCGCACTATTTTGCTGGAAAAAAATGACTTTGCCGGGGGCACCACCAGCTGGTCGAGCCGCCTCATCCACGGCGGGCTACGCTACCTGGAATATTTTGAGTTCAACCTGGTGCGCGAGTCGCTCCACGAGCGCGAAGTTCTGCTTCGCAATGCCCCCCACCTGGCCAAGCCCCTGCAGATGACGATTCCGATCTACCGCAACGGGGCGCGCAGCTACCGGATTATTCAGGTGGGCATGGTACTCTACGACGTGCTCAGCTACGACAAGTCGCTGCCCAACCACCGCATGCTGTCGCGCAAGACCACGCGGCAGCTGTTTCGCGCCATGGATGCCGATGATTTGGCCGGGTCGGCCCAGTACTACGATGGCCAGGCCGAGCACGCCGAGCGACTCTGTTTTGAAAACATTCTCGATGCTGAACAGGCGGGCGCGACGACGCTGAACTACGCCAAGGTCGAAGACATTCACGTGGGCGATCGCCGCATTACCAGCCTCACCTGCCGCGACATGCTCAGCGACACCACCTTTGAGGTCAAAACCCACGACAAGACCGTGGTGCTGAATACCTCTGGTCCCTGGGTCGATGCGGTTTGCGGTCTGAGCGAGTCATCCGTCAGCAAAGGGCGCAAGATTGGCGGCACCAAGGGTAGCCACATCATCGTTGATGCCTTCCCCGGTGCCCCCGACTCGGCCCTCTACACCGAGGCCAAGTCGGACGGTCGGCCCTTTTTCATCATTCCCTGGCTGGGGCAGTTCTTGATTGGCACCACCGACGAGCGCTACGACGGACCCCTCGACAACATCAAGGCCGACAACGACGAAGTTGACTATCTCCTCCAAGAGACCAACGCCGTGCTGCCCGCCGCCCACCTCACCCGCGAGGATGTACGCTTTACCTACGCTGGCGTGCGGCCCCTGCCGTATGCCGAGGGCAAAAAGGCGGGCAGCATCAGCCGCGACCACATTCTCCACAACCACAGCAAAGAGGGGGCCGAAAACCTGATTTCGCTGATTGGCGGTAAGCTGACCACCCATCGCCAGGTGGGCGAAGAGTTCGTCAACGCGGTCTTTAAGCACCGGGGCGAGGCTGTACCCAGCTGCCCCACCCACACCCGCCCGCTGCCGGGGGCGATTTCCCTCGAAGATGCGCGGGTGAACGAGTGGCACGATCGCTACCGCGATCGCATTGCCGCCGCCGTGCTCGACCACCTGATTGGCATCTACGGTGCGCGCACAGGGGAGGTGCTGGCCCTGATCGATCAGCACCCCGACCTGGCTGAGCCTGTGGTTGACTACGCCCACGACATCAAAGCTCAGATCGTTTTTGCGGTACAAGAGGAGATGGCCTACACCTTTGTGGATATTCTGCGCCGCCGCACCACCGTGTCGATGCACAAAAACTACGGCTTTGACGCCCTGCCCGTGGTGGCCGAGGTGCTGCGCGAGTACTGCGGCTGGAGCGAGGAACGGTGCGATCGCAATATTCAGGCCTACCACAAGTTCATGGCCGAGAACTGCATCCCTGACTATGCCCTGGAGCAAGAGGTGCCTTCGTTGCAAACCGCCTAATTGGAAAGGTGAGGAAGATGAGGAGATGGGGGGATGAGGAAGCCCCCCAAATCTCCCTCATCCCCCCATCTCCCCCACGCTCCCACTCCATCACTCCCCACCCTCCCCTCTACCCATCCACCCCATACCCATCCACCCTTCCACCCACCATGACCACCGCCACCCAACCCCTCGATCAGGTCTTTGAGGCCTATAAGCATCGCCAGGTCAACCTCACCATCCTGGGCACCGGGGCCTGGGGCAGTGGGCTTGCCCACATCGCCAATGCCAATGACCACCGGGTGCAGATGTGGTCGCGATCAAGCGATCTTTCCCTGGAGGAAGCGGTAGACGGGGCGGAGGTGATTCTCTCCGCGATTTCCATGAAAGGGGTGCCTGACCTGGTCAATCGGCTCAAGGGGCTAAATATTCCCGAAACCACGGTGCTGGTGACGGCGACCAAGGGCCTCGACCCTGAGACCACGCTGACCCCGTCGGTGATTTTTCAGCGGGCGTTTCCCAACCATGCGGTGGCCGTACTCTCTGGCCCCAACCTGTCGAAGGAAATTGAGGCTGGGCTGCCCGCCGCTACGGTGATCGCCTGCGAGAATGAGATCGCCGCCGAGGCCGTGCAGCACGTGTTTGCGGGCGAGAACTTTCGCACCTACAGCAGCACCGATCCCCTGGGGGCCGAGCTGGGCGGCACGCTGAAGAACGTGATTGCGATCGCGGTCGGTGTCTGCGAAGGGCTACAGCTGGGCTCAAACGCACGATCGGCCCTAATTACCCGCGCCCTGCCGGAGGTAATGCGGATTGGCACCCACCTGGGCGGTCAGCCCGAAACCTTTTTAGGCCTCTCGGGCCTGGGCGACATGCTGGCCACCTGCACCAGCGTGCTCAGCCGCAACTACCGGGTGGGCTACGGTCTGGCCCAGGGCAAGTCTCTAGAGCAGATTCTTGGCGAACTGGGCAGCACCGCTGAGGGGGTCAACACCGCCTACGTGCTGCACGATATTGCCCAGCGCGAGCAGATTTCAGTACCTATATCAAAGCAGGTATACCTACTACTCAAGGGCGATATCTCCGCCGAAGAAGCGGTCGCAGCGCTGATGGAGCGCAAACTCAAGGCCGAAGACTATCAAGAAATCTTGCAGGGTGAGTAATGGGTTGGTAGATAGTTTTTAGGGTAGGCTGAACTTACGTGAGCTAGCGGAAGTTATGGCCATGAGTGTTGTGATCTCAGACGAGATTTTAGAAGCCTCTCAGCTTACTCCTGGTGAGTTTCGTCAAGAAATTGCTGTTCATCTGTTTCAAACGGGCCGTTTGACCTTGGGCTATGCTAGCCAGCTTGCAGAAATGCCGCTTAGTACATTTCGCCAGCTTCTAAAACAACGAAATATTCCTCTTTATGTCTATGACGTTGAAGATTTTGAATTAGACATGAAGAATCTTCAATCGTTGGGGCGGCTGTAATTGTCATTAGCGACATATCTGATGGATGCTTTAATTGCGGGCTGTGATTTTAGAATATCTTCAGCTTTGTATGCCCAAATTTTGATCATCGTGGATGAGGCATAATTGAATATCTCAATATCTTTTAAGTCTTTGTTGTGCGCTGGGTAGTGATGCGGAGGCACATGAACGATGCAAATCTGGGTTGATGCCGATGCTTGCCCGAATGTGATTAAGGAAATCCTGTTTCGGGCCGCTAAGCGAGTACGGGTGGAAACCACGCTGGTGGCCAATCAGGAATTGCAGATTCCAGGGTCTGACTATATTGAGGCGGTGCAGGTGCGATCGGGACTGGATGTGGCCGACAACTATATTGCCCAACAGCTACAGCCGGGAGATTTGGTGGTTACGGCGGATATTCCTCTGGCGGCGGATGCGATCGCAAAGGGAGCCTACGCCCTCAACCCGCGCGGTACCTTTTACGATCAGGGCAATATTCGCGAGCGCCTGTCGATGCGCAATTTTTTAGATGAACTCCGCAGCGGCGGGGTAGAAACCGGCGGGCCGCCACCGTTTAGCCAGCGCGATACCGAAGCCTTTGCCAACCAGCTCGATCGCTTTTTGACTCGGCATGGCTCTAAAAAGCCCTAGCGTAGATCGCTGCTATGTACCTGCCGTCACCGCTTCAGAACAAAATTGGTTTGATTCGCCGCAGCACATCTTGCAGCAACAGATCTGGGCAGTTAGCAATAAGCTGAGCATTTCTGGCTCTACAGTCGAGCGATCGCAGTTGGTCAGCCATAATTACCCCAGTAACAGGGTTGCCGGTTGGAATTTGGATATAAAACGGATTTTTTCGTTGGGTATTGCTGATCGGGCACACGAAGGCAAATCCCATTTTGGCGTTAAAGCGATCGTGGCTCACCACCAACGCCGGGCGATTTCCCATTTGCTCGTGCCCAGCTTGAGGATCAAAGCTGAGCCAGATAAAGTCACCGCGCTTGGGAACGTACACTACCAAACCTCGTTACCAGCGGGGTCACCCCAGTCGAACTCTGGTTCAGGGGGTTCAGTGACTTCGGCCAAAAGCTCGTCGAGGCTCATCTCGGGTAAAGCTTGCACTGGAGTGATGACTAGCTTACCGTCTTCGACCGAGCACTCTACCGCATCATTAAGCTTGAGGTGCAGCGCTTCATGGATATATTTGGGAATCCGTAGTGCAAGCGAGTTACCCCACTGGCCAATCTGAGTTTTCATCGGGTTATCTCAGCGCAAAAGGCTTCTCGGATATCCAAAGTATATCATTTTGCCAAGGCCAGCTCAAATCCTGGCAATACGGCTTCTCCAGACAAGGTTGCGGGCAACTGCACAAGCTCAACGGCTTGGTTGGGGCGGTAAATCTCGACCTGCTGATCTTGCGGGTTAATCAGCCAGCCTAAGCGAAGGCCACTATCCAGGTATTCCTGCATTTTGGCCTGTAGGGGCTGAAGCCTGTCGCTACGCGATCGCAACTCAATCACAAAATCGGGGCAGATGGGCGGAAACGATTCTCGCTCGGCGGGGCTGAGCGCTTGCCAGCGAGGTTTAGCTACCCACGCCACGTCAGGAGAGCGAAAGCTCTCCGAGCTGGCTTCGCCAACGCCCCCTTCTGGCAGGCTAAAGATGGTGGAGGAACTAAAGACATACCCGAGCTGGGTTTGCTCGTTCCAAATGCCAACTTTGGTGATTAGGGTGGCCTCTCGGTTGCCGCTCTCACCACCAACTGGGCTCACAATGATTAGCTCTCCTTGACGGGAACGCTCAAGCTGAAGGTCTGGGTTGCTCTGACAAAGTCCCACAAACTGCTCACGGGTCAGGCTGCGGGTAAGTGCGTCTAGGTTGAGAACAGTGGTCATATATGGGTTAGAACGCTGTCATTATGAGCTTGAGAGAGTACATTGCCAAAGACGCCAATTGAACTCCATAACATTTAATTTACATTACAGGTGATTTGACCACAGTTGTAGGAGGGATTGAGCTTGAAACCCAAAACTCACAATTCATTTGGTTTCTCATCCCTCTATCCTAACTCCATCCCCTATTGAGGATGGAGTATGCTTTGAAGATTAGAGAGTTCAAGATAGAACTTGCCTGCTAGAAAAGGTTTGTTGATATTTCTTATCATGCTTGGATGTTCATGAACTCAACAACCTTAAGATGTACATTTTGTATACAATTGGTTGTCTTGCTTGTGATAGTAGGATGTTTGGGTGATGTAGGTAGTACAGGATGGTTAAGGTAGTGGTTTGGGTTTCACTTGTAAGCTGCCGATAGCAGACGACGCATCCTATACCCTGAGATAAATAATCTGGAGTACGAAACATGATGAACATGTTAATGACTTTTTATGCTTATCCATTAGCTGATAAAATTCCAATTTCCCAGGTGTTGAATGCTTATCTTGACAATCCACGAACACCAGATGAAATTACAGCAGTTCGTGAATACATTGAGAATTCATACAAGCAGAATTCTGCATTCAACTTCCCGCCCTATAGCGAAGAAGATATAGTTACTCTAGAATTGTTCATTAATTATTTTCGGGATCGATTTTCCTCAAAAGATCCTTTCGTTAAAAAATACTATCAATCTTACTCGCGTGATAGTATTTATGACTTTATGGCTAGGATGTGGATTGTAGTCAGGTATGATGACGAAGGGGAGCATGAGGGTCTTCGCCATCGGGCGGATCAGCTTATAAAGGAAGGTCAGTCAAATCTCTTTTTTCTTCTTGAAGAACAAAATCCAATAATCAAAAATTCAAAAATTGTGGCAGACTATAGTTACTTGATGTCGCTCTTTATTCACACTCAAAATCAAGATTACTACGGTCAATCATTTGTTTTAGATTTTGATTCACATCAATTCAATAACGGCAGAGATGCAAATAAGCTGTTGCGCATCTAAATTGCATCAATAGCACTTCCCTTGTTTTTCACCTTCCGATGCCAATTTATGGCCAGTTCTCCTTCATTGAGAAGCTTATTGATAAGAGCCTCGAGATCTTCAATAGACTTAAATAAACGATTTGAGATGAACTCTTTTGCTGAATGCCAAACCAATTCGACCAGATTGTAGTCCGGGCTATACTCAGGTAAAAACTCCAAAACTAAATTTGGCATCTCTAACTTTATCTTCTCTGTAAATTCCTCCTTTTTGTGAATACTCGCATTGTCTAAAATAATCACAACCTTAGGCCCGTCTTTCTCAAATTCGCTCACGCTCCTATCCTCGCCAGCCCAGTCATAAATAACCTCCTCGTAAAAGTTCTTGAGAACCTTATAAAAATTTTCACCGGTTCCTTTGGGGAGAAAGTCCACCAACCGCTTCTTGTCCGAATAGCGGATTCCTCCCATCACATTGATACGTCCTTTCCGTCGAATTCCAGAAACCTTCTTGCGCGTCCCTTTCTTGACCCAATCCTTTCGACGTGTCACTCTCAAACTAAAGCCACATTCATCCCAAAACCAGACCTGGAGCTTCTCTGGGGATTCTTTAGTAATTCTTAAATACTCCTCCAGTTTTGCCTTGAAGAGTTTTCGCTTCTCTGGATCTTGCTTCTCCTCTAAGCTATATTTGGCCCAGAGGTAAACGTACTTTTTTGACTTGAGAATCCTCCTCACTTGACTTCCACTTAGCTGAATCCCGGTTTCTTGTTCTAAATATGTGGCGAGCCGAGCCGCCGTCCATCGACCAAATTCGTACCCCAATTCTTGAGGCTCTTTCTCAATGACATCCAATAATAAGTTGACATATTGATCGGTGGCCTTATGATAATTCCCATGCATTCGTTCATCGGTTAAACTGGCTAAGTCACTTGGATTTCCGTGGGCACACCAATAGGCTACTTTCCTTAAGGAGCAACCTAGAAAGTCTGCAATCTCTTGCTGTTTTCTGCCATCATTTCGCAATAGCAGAATTAGAATACGCTCACGAACGTCGGGATGCTCATGAAATTTAAGCTGCTTCTGCAATTCCTGTTTCTCTTCGGCCGTTAGGTAATTCTTGATTGGCATGTATAACTCACCAAAATACACTCCCTAATATGTAGTTTAGATGCTTAACAGCTTAGTTCCTTGCCCCTTGCATTTTTGAACTTTGGAATGGCCAGTCGTGAGTTTGAAACTACCAAAGATGAACATCGATGGCACTTTCTGCCCTGTATCGAGTCACATCTACGGCTGATTAGTAAGAAGCTGGATAAGGCTTTCGAGTCTGGGTTAAAGAGCAAGCTTTTGTACGTAGGGAGTCTCCTTAAGATTGTCAGCCATGATATTGCAGACGTAAAAACGAAGTTGGTTGTTTTGGTAAGCATAATCGAACTGCTGCTCACTCATAATCCTGATTTCAACCGCTTCAATGTCGAAGACAGTATTGGAAAACAATTTCGCCTCAAGGCAAGTTTGCTGATATATTTGAACGATAAATCTCAAGATATTAATGAGATAAAGAATAAATTGAAGGGTATTTATAATTTAAGATCAAGTATCGCTCATGGTGACTTCAAGAAAGTTGAAAAGTATATTAAGGATCATTTGAATGATGATGAAAATAATATTGAAGAGCTGATATTTGCACTATATTTTTATATTAGAGCCATATTAAGTGAGTACTTGAATGATCCGACTTTTGTTGATTTCCTGAAGGAGAACTAGAGCCAATAAATGTGAGAGTTCTCTTTGTCAGGTGGAGTTGGACAAACTATTATCTGCTATTGTCTCATTGTTGATGTCTGGTTTTCCGTAGAACCTAATTATTAAGCATTAAACAGTTGAATATCTGCTGTGAATCTAGTACATTATTTCTTGCGGGGAATGGTTTAGGCGGGTTGTGCGAGAGGTACCAGCTCTCTCACAACCCTAATCATTCCGGACTTAACGTGACTAAGCCGAAATGCCTGAGCCTATTTTAGGTCAAGCCTTCGGTACAGCACCCTTGCGGGATGCTCTAGGCGGTTCCCCGTTTTCTTTACCGAAGGTGAACACCCATGACTTATGAAATTCAGCTGCCCGTGCGCAACCAAGAACTGGTGCGCCTGATTGCGATCGGCGACTACGGAGCCGTGCGCGACACCATTCACCAGCTAGGTGCCATCGGCTATGCCGACCCCGATCGCTGGTCCAAGCTCATGCCCACAGGCCGCGAGGGCGAATATCTCGCCATCCACACCCGCCGCTACGCCCCAGCGGCAGAGTAAGCAAAAGCCCCCGCAGAAAATAGCTTTCTGCGGGGGCTCTCAATATGTCTTAGAGGACGTTTTAAAAGATCTGAGGGGTCAAAAATTATGCCAACCGCCTGACCATAATACGGATCATGGCCAGGTAGATGAGGGTCTCTGAGGTTTCGGGTAGCAGTTCATAATCTCGCACCAAACGTCGGCACCCCATCAGCCAACCGAGGGTACGCTCCACCACCCAGCGTTTCTTGAGCAGCACGAACCCTTTAGTTTGTTGAGGTCGCAGCACGACTTGGAGAATCCAACGACAGGTATCCATCACCCACATCATGAAAGCAGGGCCATCAAAGCCCCCATCCGCCCAAATAATGGTCAGTCTCGAGATGGCAGGCCCCATCGCTTTGACGCGCTTGAGGAGTTGCTTACCCCCCTCACGCTCCGGCACACTGGCGGCGGTGACCAGCACCCGCAGCACCAAGCCGAAGGTATCGACGCCCAGAAACCGTTTACGTCCTTTAATCTTTTTGCCCGCATCATAGCCAACGGCCTCATGCACCATGGCCGCGCTTTTCACGCTCTGACTATCGATGACGGCTTCTGACGGTTGAGGGTGTCGGTCTTGCTCAATCCGAGTCCACTCGCGCAAGTGGTCATGAATGATGATCCAGGTGCCGTCCTTGCGCCAGTTCCGGAAGTAGGTGTACACCGTCTGCCATGGCGGAAAGTCTCCCGGCAAGGCCCGCCAACGGCACCCTTCTACCAGGAGATACATCATGGCATTGAGCAGCTCCCACAGATCCACGCTGCGGGGTCGTCCGCCTGGTTTGGCCTCAGGCAGCAAGTCACTCAGCAGCTCGTATTGGGCACGGGTTAAATTGCTGGGGTAGTCTTTACTCATCGTCTCACTCCGGCATTGCTGACTTCTATCTGCAACTTACACGGAGTGAGCTTTTTTACCCACGGACCGACTTTTCAAACACCCTCTTAGCTGATGCCTGCACCAAAGGCTTTAGGATCGCAGCCCTTGGCGAAATTCGTTGGCGGCTTCCAGGCGAGACGTTTGGGCTAGCAACACGCAGCGGCCCAGCAGAGCCATATCCAGGGTTGCGAGTTCTGGAATTTCGCTGCGATCGATAGATTCGTACCCATCGCCTCGCAGCCTGTGCAGGCTAAACACGCCATCTTCCCAAAACCACACTTCGGGCACGCCAAGGGCCTGGTAGCGCTGGAGCTTGCCCATACCGCCACTGGTAAAGACCACTTCAATAGACAGGTCAGGAATGGGTTTTGACTCACCAAAACAGTAAGATTCATCTGCCTGGGCAGAGACTTCTCCTTCTTTTTCCTGGGTCATAGAGCCAGTGGGCTCAAATTCGATCGCATTCTCCAGGCAAAATAGGCCAATCAAAAAACCGATCAGCCGACTAACCATTTCGTGGTCGCGCCCTGGCATCAGAATCTCAATGGTGTTGTGGTAGTAGCCCAGCCGCACCCCCGGCGACTGGGCAAACCCGGCCTGAATGAGCTTAAACTGCTGCCAGCTAATGCCAGCGTAAACCACGCGTTGATCGTCCGTAGGCAGAGTCTGTAGGGGAGTGGACGTCATAGCCCTAGTCCTTCCGGCGCAATACTTCCGGCGCAACATCGTATGCCTTATCGTAACCAAGGGTAGCGGCTGCTGATGCAGGCATTCTCCCCATCACGCCCCCCACAGGCAGAATCCCTAAATCGACAGGCCCAGGCGCAGACCCAAAAAGGCGTGGACAAACATCACCGCCAGGGCAACGCTGCCCAGGTAGGCGTGGGCCGTGCGCAGCGAGGCTTTGCCGCCGCCAAACTTGGTGAGCGAAATCGCCCCGTTAACGGCCAGCAGGATGATCACCAGGCTGCCCGTCCAAAAGTGGGGGCTTTGAAAGATATCTTTTTCCTGCATGACCAGCGACAGCACGCCGCCGGTATAGCCCAGGCTAATAAAGGTAAACATCCACAGGGCCAGACGCTTGTGGCTGTGGCGGTTTTCGGCTTTTTTCTGGGGGTCGTCGTCGCCAATGCGGCCCTTCCAGCCCAGATAGGCGGTAAAGCTGCCCATGACAAACACCACAATGCCCATCATCAGCGGGTGGCCCCAGTGGACAATCGGCTCGGGGGTGCCAAACCCGGCAAAGAAATCGGCAATGGGCTGCAAATAGCCGCGAATCGTAGAAACCATCATCCTCTCCCAACAGAGCAGTGAAAATCGCCATTCCTAAGGTGACATATTTTCTCTAGCGAAAGGGGAAGGGGGATTTTGGATTGGCGATTTTGGATTGGGGAGTGAGTGAGGGGAGTTAGAGGCGCGGGATGGGTCAGCCGTGGTAGATGGTGTGCGATCCGCCGCCCTGACCGAGAGCGGGGCTGGGCTGAGAACCTGCTCGTCCCTGAGTATCTACCAACTTTATCTCGCCAAAGCCCTGCTAGGTCAGGAAACCTTAGCAAGTTCTTTTCAAGAGTTTAGTTTGCAAGGTAAATTATCTAAATTAGATTCTAAAGTAAGGCAATGGAGATTGATGACCTTGATATAAAAACGTTGTCGCTGCTCTGCCAGCGGGGGCGCATGACCTGGGCTGAGCTGGCGGGACAGCTGGGGCTGTCGGCTCCGGCAGCAGCCGATCGCGTCAAAAAACTGGAAGAACGCGGCATCATCAACGGTTACAGCGCCCGGCTCAGCGCCGAAGCCCTGGGGCTAGATCTGACGGCGTTTATCTCGGTAACGCTCGACCAGCCCCGCCATCGGGAGGGGTTTTTGGCGGCGGTGCAGGCCAGTGCCGAAATTTTGGAGTGCCACCACGTTACGGGCGACGACGACTACCTGCTCAAGGTGCGCTGTTGCCACACTCGCGCCCTGGAGGCGCTGATCACCGAACGGCTGAAGGCGATCGCGGGGGTGGTCAAAACCCGCACGCTGATTGTGCTCTCAACGGTGAAAGAGACCCAGGTGCCATCGCTAGATCACCTGAGCGAGTCCTTGTAGAGAGTCCTGGGGAGGGGCTATGGAGGGTTTGACATTGCTGAAAGGAATTGGGCTGGGGCTGGCGATCGCGGCCCCGGTCGGCCCGATTGGTCTGCTCTGCATTCGCCGGTCGCTCACCCAGGGCCAGCTGATGGGGCTGGTGACGGGGCTGGGGGCGGCCACCGCCGACGGACTGTATGGCTGCATTGCCGGGTTTGGGCTGACGGCGATCGCCGATCTGCTGGTCAGCCACGCCAGGGCCATGCAGCTGATCGGTGGTCTATTCCTCTGTTATTTAGGCGTTTCAACCGTGCGGGCCAATCCGGCCACCGAAGCCGCCCAGGTTTCGAGTCGAGGGCTGTGGGGGGCCTATGCATCGACCCTACTGTTGACGTTAACCAACCCTGCGACTATTCTTTCCTTCATTGCAATTTTTGCGGGGCTGGGCCTGGTGGGCAGCAGCCAGTCGAGGGGGGCCGCGCTGGTCCTCGTTTTCGGGGTGTTTTTGGGGTCGGCCCTGTGGTGGATCTGCCTCAGCTGGGGTGTAACGGTTTTTAGCCAAAGGCTGACACCAGACCGACTGAAGTGGTTAAATCGGCTGGCCGGTGCCGCCATTTTTGCCTTTGGGGTCGTGGCGATCGGCTTAGCCCTCCGTCCCGCCGCCGCCCTTACCTTAAAAGGTTAAGCTCCAAACTTCCCATTTCAGGTATTGCCTGTGCTCATGCAGCAAACTCATCGGTTTTCCTCTGCGCCATCTGGGCGGCCCATGGTCGCCGTATGGGCTCGCGGCCTGAGCCTCGTGCTCGCCCTAGGGATAGCGGTCTGGCTGGGGCTAACGGCTGTATCTAGCGCCCAAGCCGCTCCCCCCGAGCTGGTGGCCGAATCGATTCAAGATTTGCAAAACAAGCAAAAAACCATCGATCAGCAGCGCAACCAGCTCCAGCAGCAGCAAAACGAACTGCAAAATCGCCAGGCCACCTCAGAGTCGAATCTAGAGAATCTCAACAACAACATTGTCTATACCGCCAACCAAATCGCCGAGACCGAGTTTCGCCTCGACCAGGCCGAAAAAGAGCTAAAGAACTTTGAGGCTCAGCTCAAAAAAGCCGAAGACGACTATGAAAAGGTGCGCACGGGCACGGTAGCCCGCCTTCAGTTTTTGCAGCGGCAGCAGGGCAGCGAGGGCTGGGCCGTACTGCTACAGAGCCAAAATTTCAACGAGTTTCTCGATCGCCAGTACCAGCTAAAGCGGGTCTACGCCAGCGATCGCAAGGTGCTCGCCGATCTCAAGGCCAAAGCCGACGCCATTGAAAAGCAAAAAGCCGCCGTCGAAGATAAGCGCAACCAGGTTGCCCTCCTGCGTCAGCAGTTCTTATCTCAAAAGCAGCAGTACGAAGCCGAAGCCAGCTCAGAGAAGGAGCTGATTTCGCGCCTTAAAGACCGTCGCGGTGCCCTGGAAGCGGCGGAAGATCAGCTCGCCCGCGACTCGGAGCAAATTGCCAGCCTGATTCGCCAAAAAGTTGCGGCTAGCACTGGCGTCATTCGCGGCACCGGACGGTTTGTCTACCCCGCCAACGCCAACATTTCCAGCGGCTTTGGCAACCGGGTTCACCCCATTTTGGGCCATAGCCGCTTCCATGCCGGGGTAGACTTTGCCGCCAGCTACGGCAGCACTATTCACGCCGCCGACTCCGGTCGGGTCATCTTTGCGGGCTGGTACGGGGGCTATGGTCAGGCCATCATTATCGATCATGGCGGCGGCCTGAGCACGCTCTACGGCCACACCAGTCGCATATTTGTGCAGGAAGGGCAGGCAGTACAGCAGGGTCAAGCAATTGGGGCTGTTGGCTCTACGGGGCTCTCTACCGGCCCTCACCTGCACTTTGAGGTGCGTCAAAACGGCAACCCGGTCAACCCCATGGGCTACCTGTAGCGGTTAAACCCTAGCCGAGGCTTTTTTTCACGTGCTCCATAATCCGCTTTTTGCGGGGGTCTTCACTCTTGGCGGGGGTAACGCCGTCGAAGTTGATCTTGCTGGTCAGGGCAATGTGCTGCTTGATTGTGTTTTTGTCGGCCATGGAGATACCTCAGAGAGACAGAACAACAGGGAGAAAAGGCTCAATGGCCGAGGTGCAAGCCCCGGCAAACCAGTCTCGGGATAGGCACCCCGAAAATTTTCTCCCTGTAGGTAATTTAATGCATGTGCCCAGGGTTACTGCAAACCCAGCCAATCAGTGGCTACATATAGCTTGGCTGATGCGCCCATAAATGCGCTTAGAACAGCAGAGATCGTCAATGCGGAGACGGAATCCTGGCCATGCTCCCTATGCTCTGGCCCCCCCAGTGCTGGGGCTGCTGGAGCGCTAGCTCCAGATCGAGTCCTACAGGAATCCTATAGATGGCGCTTAGAATGTCCTACAGATTTAGGGTTCCTTAGGGGGAGCAGCAGCGCTGGCGCCGCTCCACTAAGTCAGCCCGAGGCGATGGGCACGATCTTCGTAAGGCCTGCTAGTCAACCATTTCCCCGCCGCAGAGGCACGATCTCTCACCCGGTTTGACAGGGATCCTAATACTGTCTATAAGTATTCCCAATACAAAACATAGGTAATTTATGAGCTTAATCGCCCTGAAATGCAGGGTCTAAAGGTAGAATTTAGCTTGATTTTTAGCTTTGGAGGGCATTATGCATCATGGCAGACTCTGGAACTTCTCCCATTAGCGAAAACTTTGATTCTTTACCCCGAGAGGTCAGGGTTGATAGCCTCCGCAACGTGCTCGAAACCCTGCAAATTGCCGACGAAATTGCCAAACAGGGCTATTTAATCACCAGTTCAGAACTGGCCGATTTAATGGATGTGAACGCCAGTGCTGTCACCAGCCGAGGAGAATTTTGGGCCTGGCGAAACTGGTCGGTGTCACGGGTGCGGCGAGAAGGGAACCAAATTCTTTGGCAAATTGAGCGCATCGATTAGGAATTTTAGATTGGGGATTTTGGCTGCTGGCGATCGGCCTCCTCCACCCCATCCCCTCATCTGGATACCCGCTCATCTGACCCTCCCCGCAGCCACTCCCGCAGGACGGGCAGCACCGGGCAGGGGTTTGCCGCCTGCACCGTCTCGGGTTTGCTCCAGGTAAAGGGAGCCTGCTGGGCCGCAGACATCCACAGCAGGCGCTTGGCGCGGGTCATGGCGACGTAGAGCAGGCGGTACTCTTCGGCGGCTTTGAGGTGCTTGGCCTGTTCCCAGGCGCTAACAATGTCGGGGATCTCGCCCCCTTGCCCTGGTTCACTAGGGCCGTGGGCGTAGGCGCGAATCTGGGCGCGGGCCACCTCAGCCAGGGTCAGGTCGCCCAAAAATTCGCCCTGGGGCGGCACCCACAGGATGCCGGGGATTGTTCTGTCGTGGAGGAACGGCAGAAACACCGCATCCCAATCGAGTCCCTTGGCTTTGTGCATGGTCATCAGGGTGAGCTGGCCGGGGCGGGTGTAGAGGGAGTCGGTGTCTTCGGTTTCGACGGCGGTGAAGCGCTCGGAGCCGACGATGTCCTGGAGCACATCGATCGCCGCTGCCAGCGTGTTTTCAGTGCGAATTTGCTGGCTGACGCGAGCGGCCAGTTTGTCGGCGGTGGCCAGCTCGCTCTGGTTGTAGCCCAGGGTCAGGCCAATGAAGGAGAACAGACTGTAGGGCGGCAGTTCGAGGCGCGATCGCAGCAGCCCCGTGCAGTAGCGCCGCGCCGTCCGGGCGGCCTCGGTGTCCGGCGGGGCATCCAGCGGGCCGGGGTAGAGAAACTGTTCCGGGGCCTGGGCCAGAGCGTTGAGATCCTGGGTGGGAATGCGCTTGCGATCGACCAGCACCCGCAACGCCCCCTTCAGCCGATCGGCGGAGTGGGGCCGCTCCATGAATTGCAGCAGAGCCAGCATGTCCTCTGGTACCCTAGTCTGTCGATCTTGTTCACCCACATCGTAGATCCTCAATCCCAGGGCGGGCAGGTCTACGCCCACCTGCTCAGGATCGCGCAGCAGCCCGCCCACAAACTGTCCCTGGCGACCCTCCCGCACCAGGATCGCAAAGCTGGTCTCGGGGTTCTCGGCATAGAGCTCGCTCACCCGCTGGGCCATCAGCTTCACCGAGTCTAGCGTGGTGGGCGGCGAGAGAATTTCTACGCCAGCGCCCAGGGGCTGAGGATTTGCCCCCGGCTGGGGATCACCTGCATCTACGGGGGCGATCGCCTGGTCGCGAAAGGGAGTCTCTGGCCCCGCCACACGCGCCTGATTCACCCAGGTCAACAGGTGGTTGGCGGCGGCCATAATCAGGCCGCTGCTGCGCCCGGCTTGATCCATCGTCACCAGGCGATCGATCTGGCGGCAGCGATCGCAAAACTGGTTGAAAAATACCGGGTCTGCCGGGGTGAAGGTGGAGTTGATCGCCTGGTTGGGGTCGCCCACCCGCACCAGGTTGGGCTCGCCCTCGGGGTCGTCGGGGTTGGCCGCCAGCAGCGTCAGCAGGCGGGTCTGCAGCGGCGACGAATCCTGCGCTTCGTCTTCAAACACCGCGAAGGTGCGCCCCTGCCAGAAGCGGCGACTGTCGGCATCTTCCAGGGTGCGCAGAGCACCCAAAATCATGTCGTCGTAGTCGATCCAGCCGCGCTGGGAGAGGACGGCCTGGTAGCGATCGTACAGACCCGCCGCGATGGTCAGCACATCGTAGTCTTCAACATCGCCGGGCAGGGCGTGGTTGACGTTTTCCGCCAGCATAACCAGGTCGGCGGGCATCAGCCCCGAGCTTTTGGCCTCGCGAATCACCGTATGGGCGAGGCTGGGCAGCACCTCGGTTCGCAGCACCGACTGCCGCCTCAGCTGCTCGGTCTCTTCGCCGTCGAACTGTCGCCCTTCAATGAGTTGGGAGTAGCGATCGGGGTTAGCGACTATCCACTGCTCCACGCAGGTGCGCAGAATGCGGTTATTTTGCGCCGGAGACACCAGGGTCAGGGTCTCCAGGTTCAGGTTCGAGAGTTCGGGGTTGCGGGTGGCAATGGTGAGGGCCAGCCCGTGCAGGGTGGAGACGGTAAAGCTGGTCTGGGGCAGGCCCAGTGTTTTCAGGTGCCCCCGCACCTTAGCCTTGAGGTTGGCCGCCGCCGATCGCGTAAAGGTGACCAGCACCAGCTGCCGGTTCAGGTGCAGCTGGTTCCGGGCGATCGCGATCGCCGCCGCCGCCGCCATGCCCGTCGATTTGCCCGACCCCGGCACCGCCGACACCGCCAGCCGACCGCCCTCCCAGTCGGCCAGGGCCTGCTGCCCCCGCCGCAGCCCGGCGCGAATCTCGCTCAGCGCCGCCTCTCGATCTACGGGTGTCGCCGTTACCATAGGACTTCTTCAGGGATTGCCCTACAAGCATAGCCGCAGGGTGAGTGGGTGAGTGAGGGCATAATTCTTCCCCACTACCTCATCGCCCCATCTTCCTCATTCCTTCACCAGGCCATCGGCTGAAAGTTACTGTCATTGGCAATCGTCACCGTATCCCCCGTTTGTTTAATCACAAACAGGCCCCGCTGGTAGGCATAGCGGTCTACCCCTTCATCAATTTCAATGCCCGCCACGGCACCGTAAATTTGATAATCCCCGTAGTGAGGGAAAGACTGCTTAAACCGCCCCAGGCAGCCCAAGAAGTACTCAACATCCTGAAGAGAGAGCCGTGATTTGACCTCAACGGCGACAGCAACATCTCCATCTACCGCAAAGATGTCGATTTCCATCTCGGCCCCTGGGCGTTGCGATCGCATACGGCGACTGACTTCCTGCACGTCAATGCCCCGCGCTTGAAACAGCCGCAGCACTGAAGGCTCCACTAGGTTTTCGACAAACTGACCCCAGCGAGTCGTGAGTCCATCCACTGCACGAGTAGTGTTATCGACAAGACGTTTGAGTTCTGCCATTGATCGGGCTGCTTCGGCAGCGCGGCGATCATCTTCAGCTTTAGATTCAGCCATTTTGCGGTCAAATTCAGCCGCACGGCGATCGGCCTCGGCCTTGGATTCAGCGGCAAGGCGATCGGCTTCGGCAAAGCGGCGATCGGCCTCAGCCTGAGAGGTTTGAAATAGGGCGTAAATATCGTCAAGGGTAATCGGGTCTGCCATGGTCTGCATCCTGCCGCTGCACGCTCACTACCATTATGCGACAGCCCTCCACCGTCCCCACCTCCCCCATCTCCCCCATCTCCTCATCCACCCCCTTACCCATCCACCCCCTTACCCCTACCGCCTCACCCGCTCCCCAAGCCGCGCTGCCAACTGCTTCGCCTCTGGAATCGGCAGCAGGAATGCCCCAACGATGAAGATCACCAGCCCCACCCCGCCCGGAATCACCAGCTGGAGCGCCAGCGCGCCGAGGCCCTCGGTGCCGAGCCAGGTTTCGAGCCCCTGGAGCGTGCCCCAGGCTGCGGTGCCTGCGATCGCGCTGAGCAGCGTCAGGAGGGCGATCGCCCCGCCCCACTCCCGCAGCGGCAGCCCCCGCAGCCGCCGGTGCAAAATTACCGTCAGCGCCAGGGTCGAAAACACATTCACCCCCACCGTGGCCAGCACCAGACCCGGTGCCCCCAGCCAGCGAATGAAGAAAAAGTCCAGCACCCCGTTCAGCACAATGTTGATCAGGCTAATGCGAAAGGGGGTTTGCCCGTCGCCCAGGGCGTAAAACACCCGCACCAGCACGTCGCGGGCCAGGTACACAAACATGCCAACGCCGTAGACCACCAGTAGCGAAGTCACCAGGGTCGAGGCCGCCGCATCAAAGGCACCGCGCTCGTAGATTACCCGCACAATGGGTCGGGCCAGCACCACAAACAGCGCCCCCAACGGCAGCATAGTCAGAGCCGTAAACAGCAGGCTCTGGCGAATGCGGGTCTTGAGTTCGGGCCAGTTTTCGGGCGCGGCCAGCCGGGCAAACATCGGCAAAAACGGCACCAAAATCACGTTGGAGATAATCCCCAGCGGCGTCTGCACCAGCAGGTTGGCGTAGCTCAGCGCCGCCGCCGTCCCCGGAAGAAACGAGGCAAAAAACAGGTCGGTAAACAAATTAATTTGCAGCATCCCCGACGACAGGGTGGCGGGCACCAGCACCCGAAACACATCCCGAACGCCGGGAAGCGACCAGTCAAACCGCAGCCGCAGCCCTCCCAGCCCCGACTTCCACAGCGCAGGCAGCTGGGCCAGCCACTGCAATACCGCCCCGCTGAGGGTGCTCGCCGCCAGCACCGCCCCGCCCACCATAAAGAATTCAGGACTGGCGATATCGCCGCCGATCGCGCCGTAGAGCAGCCCCAACCCCACCAGCACCGCCCCGCTAGAGAAAATCGGGCTAATCGACGGCAGCCAAAACTGGCTGTCCGCATTCAGCGCCCCAAAGCCAATGCCAATCAGCCCCGCCAGCATGGCCATGGGCGACATAATCCGCAGCTGCAAGACGGCGATATCCCGCGCCGCTGTGTCAGCCAGGGCAAGACCGGGAGCAATGGTATCGATAATTGGCCCGGCCAGCCCAAACAGCAGCACCGACACCCCCAGCAGCATCAGCCCCACCAGGGTATTGATCGCCTCGATCAGCGACGCGGTGTCTTTGCGATCCTGCCGGGCCACCACGCTGACGATCGCGCTGTGAAACGGCCCGTTGATGCCCCCCAGCAAAATCAGCAAAAAGCCGGGAATGATGTAAGCAAAGCTGTAGGCATCGGCCACCGGCCCCACCGCAAAGGCCGCCCCGATCGCCTGCTGACGAAACAGCCCGACAAACTTACTGAGGATGGTGGCGATAGCCACAATGCCCGCAATATTGGCGAGCGAGCGGGAGGGTTTCGCGTCTGACACAGGGCCTCGCAGAAGATGAACAGCATCTGGGCCAGGGCGGCATCCAGAACCATCCCCCATTTAACTGCATAATTGAACTAGCCCGCCGAGCTTATGGAGGGCAATACCCATGGTTCAAGGGCTTTCCTACCGTGCAGGTGCCTGCGGCTGGCCGGGGTTTTCTGGCCTCTGCGCAAGACACGAGCAGACCACAATATTAAAGTTTCCTGGCTTGACTTTTGAAAGAGCCACAATAGATCTATAGCGCCACTATCCCTGGGCATAGATCATCTCTCAGATTGGCCTAAAACTGGCTTCTTTAGCCATTGATAGCCAAGCCACGGAGCCAAAGCCGGGGAATCTGCTCCAGGAAGTGGCCTGGTCTCCGTCACAACATCCCACCATGTACGCTTCACAGCCAGAACGGCTACCCCCAGATCCCCAGACCCTGCGCCAGGAAAACCAACGCCTCCGGGCCGAGAACAAAGCCCTGCGCTCCGAAAACCAGCGACTTCAGCAGCTGGTTCAGCAGCTAGAGCGAATGGTGCGGCGCTATATATAGAAGGGCGCGATCGCCCTGTTCCGATCGCGCCCCCGCCCGGTGATTTTGGGCTGGCCATGGGTAGTATGTTTCGATAGACCCGCTGCCTCAGTTTGCGATGCTGCCTGCCCAGAACCCAAAACCCAAACACCGCCGCCGCCTGCTGATCGCCCTCATTATTGGGAGCGTGCTGGTGGTCAGCTTTCCGTTTGTGGTGGTTGGCGGGCTGCTGGCCCAAACAAACTTCAAGCAGTGGCAGCACTGCCGGGGCTATACCCAGTTCAACCCCACCCAGTGGAACGACCCAGCGCTCAGCTCCGGCCCTCAGTATGTTCGTCTCTGCATGGTAGATAAGCTGCTGGCGAAGTATCTGCTCCTGGGCCGGTCTCGGGCTGGCGTCCTTGAGCTATTGGGTGCGCCCGAGCCGGAAAAGAGCTTTCCAGACTACGACCTGGTCTACCTGCTGGGGCCAGAGCGCAAGTTCATCAGCATTGACTCCGAATGGCTGGTAATTAAGCTCGACGCGGCGGGCTACGTCAGCGACGCCAAGCTGATGACCGATTAAGGGCTTAGCCTGCGCAGCATCTCGGCCTCAAGCCATGCCGTCATCGAGGACGATCGCCCTCGTTACCGCTCACAAGCCTATATCGACCGCTGCGATCGCTCTTGTCAGCCATGCATAGGCCGTGGTGGCGGCTGCACAGGTTCTTGTCACCGCTCAATAGCTAGTTGACTCAATGGCTTAGATTCTCGGCATAGAGTCAACCTTTAGCTGCAAGTCCCTTTTGAGGATGTGCTCAAACAAAAACGGCATCAGCCTTGACGAACATCTATGAACACTATCTACTAGGTTATTGCCAATTAGCTAAGCTAATTTAGACATACGGGCTTAAACCCGCACCCCTGGTTACGGCTCCCTGCAATTTTGCTCTTAACCCACGATCTGGCTAGGTATGTCTGACGCATTGCCGCAACAGCAATTCACGGCCCTTACCCCCGAAAACGAAGCCGAACGATTGGCAGCGCTGCGTCGCTACAATATCCTCGATACGCCCTCTGAAGCCGCGTTCGATCGCATTACCCAACTGGCTGCGCGGTTGTTTGATATCCCCACCGCCCTCATTTCGCTGGTCGATGAATCGAGAGCCTGGTTTAAATCTTGCGTTGGCTTTGGCGCCAGTGAAGTGCCGCGTAACGACACACTGTGCAGTTTTGCCGTACTGACCAACAAGCCGCTGATTATTCCCGATGCCCGCCGCGACGATCGCTTTGCCTGCAATCCCTTTGTGCAGATGGAACCAGGTGTGCGGTTCTATGCAGGTGCGCCTTTGCTCACCCAGGATGGCTTTAATTTAGGCACGTTATGCCTGCTCGACAGTCAGCCTCGCGATCCATTAACCCCAGAGCAGCAGGCCACCCTGGTTGATTTAGCCGCTATGGTGGTCGATGAGCTGGAGCTGAGATCAGCAGCTACTCGGGTTGCCCAGGTCGATGCCGCGCTGCGATCGATTGTTCAAGGCACAGCCACCGTGGCGGGTGACGCCTTTTTTGATGCATTGGTTCGACATTTCG
This sequence comes from Nodosilinea nodulosa PCC 7104, assembly GCF_000309385.1. GTDB lineage: Bacteria > Cyanobacteriota > Cyanobacteriia > Phormidesmidales > Phormidesmidaceae > Nodosilinea > Nodosilinea nodulosa. The sequence goes on along the minus strand of NZ_JH976537.1, from coordinate 3,208,803 downwards.
CCCAGGCTCTAGACGTAGATTATGCCTACATTGGCTTACTTGAGGGCGATGCTCCTAAAACGCTGCGCACGATCGCCATTTATGCCCACGGTCAACGCGTTGAGCACCTGACCTATCCCCTGCCAGGTACCCCCTGCGGAGACGTAATTGATCAGCGACAGGTTTGCTGCTACCCGCGCCAGGTGCAGGCTCACTTTCCCGATGCCCCCCTGCTCAAGCCCCTCGCCGTTGAAAGCTACGCGGCAATTCCCCTCTTTGACTCCAGCGGCGCAGTACTCGGATTGTTAGCGGTTATGGATAGCAAGCCGCTTGAGCATGTGAATTTAGCAGAATCTCTGCTGGCAGTCTTCGCCGACCGAGTGGCGACTGAGATCAACCGACAGCAGGTTGAGCGGGAGCGGGAGCGGTTTTTTGCCGTTACCTCAGATTTGCAGGTGGTCACGGGAGCAGACGGCTACTTTCAGTGGGTCAGCCCATCGTTCGAACGATTGCTCGGCTGGACGGTAGAGGAAATGATCTCTCGCCCCTGGACAGACTTCGTTCACCCCGATGATATCAACCCATCTACCTCCGAAACCGACAGTCTATTCTCGGGTAGTGAAACCCTGTCCTTTGAAAATCGGTATCGGCACAAAGATGGCTCCTATCGCTGGCTGCTTTGGAAGGCAAAACCGCAGCTAGACGAGCACACAATTTACGGGACCGCCATTGACATCACCGATTTAAAGCAAGCCGAATCTGCTTTGCGAGAAAGTGAGGAGCTAAAGCAGCGCATTCTGGAGAGCAGCAGCGATTGCATCAAAGTTTTAAATCTAGAGAGTGAAATTCTCTACATTAGTAGTGGAGGATGTCGCCTATTAGAAATTGACGATCCGCTCCCCGTTCTCAACACCAGTTGGATCAATTTTTGGACAGGCGAAGCCCAGGAGGCGTCGAGAACCGCGATCGCTGCCGCCAAGGCAGGCAACACCAGTCGATTTCAGGGCAGCTGTCCCACCTTCAAAGGCACCCCAAGATGGTGGGATAGCGTCATTACGCCCGTTCGAGATTCAGCAGGACAGGTGGTACAGCTGGTGGCGATTTCGCGAGATATGACCCAGCAAAAGCAAGCGGAAGACCTGTTGCGAGACAGCGAAGAGATGTTCCGCAGGATGGCCAATCATGCGCCTTTCATGGTTTGGATCACGAATCCAGACGGCTACTGCACCTACCTCAGCCAAAGCTGGTATGACTTTACCGGCCAAACCCCAGCAACAGGTTTAGGATTTGGTTGGCTAGAGCAGACTCATCCTGACGATCGCGCCGATGCCGAACGGAGGTTTCTAGAGGCCAATGAGCAGCAGCAAGCATTTCGATTAGAGTACCGTTTGCGAGGCAAAGACAATAAATACATTTGGGCCATCGACGCGGCAAGCCCCTGGTTTGGAGGCGATGGGCAATTTCAGGGATTCGTCGGTTCAGTTATTGATATCAGCGATCGCAAGCAAACCGAAGCGGCTCTGCAAGAAAGCGAAAGCCGCCTACGGTTGGCACTAGAATCTGCCAAATTAGGCACTTGGGACTTCAACCCGCTCACAGGCCTATTGAAATGGGACGATCAATGCAAAGCTATGTTTGGGCTGTCGCCTGAATCAGACATTAGTTACGACATCTTCCTGGCAGGGTTGCATCCAGAAGACCGCGATCGCACCGATCAAGTGGTGCAGCATGCGCTCAATCCCGAGCATGGGGGTAACTACGATATTGAGTACCGCACTATCGGCCTCGAAGATGGGGTAGAGCGATGGATTGCGGCGAAGGGGAAAGCATTTTTTAACCCAGCCGGAAATGCCATCCGCTTCATCGGTACTGTTCTCAACATAACTGGCATAAAACGGGCTGAGGCAGAACGTGAACAGCTACTGCAACGTGAACAGGCCGCACGGGAAACGGCTGAGGAGGCAAACCGGATCAAAGATGAATTTTTAGCAGTCCTTTCCCATGAACTTAGATCGCCCCTCAACCCAATTCTTGGTTGGACCCAGCTATTGCAAAAAGGCAAACTCGATGTAGCTCGTCAGCGGGAAGCCCTAACCATAATCGAGCGCAATGCCAAACTACAAACGCAGCTGATTGAAGATCTCCTGGACATCTCCCGCATTATGCAGGGCAAGTTGAGCTTAACGGTAGCTCCTGTTAGCCTAGCGCTTGTAGTTACGGCAGCCGTTGAAACGGTGCGACTGGCAGCAGAGGTTAAAAATGTTCAAGTCTTGCTTAACCTCACGCCTGAGCACTTTTCGGTGACTGGCGATGCCGCCCGACTGCAACAAGTAGTCTGGAACTTACTCACCAATGCGGTTAAGTTCACGCCAAACGGCGGGCAAGTAACAATTGAACTGCGGCAGTTCAATCACCTGGCTCAAATTCGCGTAACGGATACTGGAAAAGGCATCGATTTGCCGTTTTTACCCTATGTGTTTGAGTATTTTCGCCAGGCAGATGCCACCACGACTCGCAAGTTTGGCGGGCTGGGGTTAGGGCTAGCGATCGTGAAGCAAATTGTGGAAATGCACGGAGGTACCGTTTGGGCAGAGAGTAAGGGGGAGAACCAAGGCGCAATCTTTACTGTGCAGATACCCGTCAACCTCCACGAGCAACTAAATGAGCCAGAGCGACCTCTCCGCAGTTTTGCCCAGAGGTTCCTTTAAGCAATCTGAAAATTTTGCTGGTGGATGATGAGACCGATGCCCGTGAGTTTCAGGCATTTTTGCTAGAGCAAAATGGAGCGAGAGTAACCGCCGTTGCGTCTGGTTGTGAAGCCCTGCAATCTCTTGACCAATCCATTCCCGATGTATTAGTGAGTGATGTGGGCATGCCTGAAATGGATGGCTATATGCTGATCCAGCAGATTCGATCGCGTCCTCACCATCAAGGCGGCATGATTCCGGCGATCGCCCTCACGGCTTACGCAAGAGACTTTGATCAACAAAAAGCACTTCAGGCAGGATTTCAGGCTCACATTACAAAACCCATAGAGCCTGAGGTCTTGATGGGAAAAATTGTCAAACTCCTCAACCACCACTGACTTTGGGCAGAAGTCTACCCAAACTTTAAAGCCCATGGATGCATGGCACTAAAATAAGCATTTTGTGATTGCTGAAAGCCTTGACTTCTCGTAGCCTCAATTCAGGGCCACATCCCCATAAATTACGCTCCCTGCTTTCGCAGCGCCGTGGTATCCCAGGCCTGATCGACCTCTTGGGGCAGATCGAAGCTGTCGGATTGCAGCACATCCTCCAGGTCGGCGGAGAGCTGCTGCGACCTAGCCACCAGCTTCGACATGTCGTCGATCTCGGCCATCTCGCGCATGGCCTTGATGTCGTGGTGGCGAAAAATGCGGGCCGCCCGGTGAGCCTGGTAGGCGCGAAAGCCCAGTAGCTTCAGCGCTTCAGCCCCCATACTCAGAGCCGACTCGAAGGTTTCTCGCTCTACCACCACCACGTTGCGGCGCAGCAGATCGTAGGCGTGGCGGCGGTCAATTGCCCTCGCCAAAATCTTCAGGTGGGGGAAATGCTTTTGCACCAGGTCGATGGTTTGCAGCGATCGCTCCGCGTCGTCGATCGCCATCACAAACAGTTTGGCCTCGGCGGCCCCCGCCGCGTGGAGCAGCTCAATCCGCGACGAGTCGCCGTAAAACACCTTGTGGCCAAACTGGCGCAGCAGGTCAATGGTGGCCGGATCGTGGTCGAGCACCGTGGCCCGAACGCCGTTGGCAATCAGCAGCCGCCCGACAATCTGGCCAAATCGGCCAAAGCCCGCGATAATCACCGGAGTTTCGCCATCGTTGATGGTGTCGGGTTCCCGGTCATCGCCCCGCTCCGCAAATCGGGGCTGCACCAGCCGCTCATTGGCCATCATCACCAGAGGCGTGAGCGCCATCGACAGAGCCACCACCACCACCAAGGGCGCAGTGATGTCTGGCGGCAGCACCCGGCTCTGCTGGGCAAAGGAAAACAGCACAAAGCAAAACTCGCCCCCCTGGGCCAGGGCCATGGCAAACAAAAGATTCTGGCTAAGCGACTGCTTGAAAAACCGACCCAGGCCAAACAGCACCAGCCCTTTGATCAGCATGAGTCCCAAAACCAGGCCAAAAATCAGCAGCGGCTGGCGGGCCAGCACGTTGAAGTCAATGCTGGCCCCCACGGAGATAAAAAACAGGCCCAGCAGCAGGCCCTTGAAGGGTTCGATGTCGGTTTCTAGCTCGTGGCGATACTCGTTGTCGGCCAGCACCACCCCGGCGACAAAGGTGCCCAGGGCGGGCGACAGCCCCACCAGCTCCATGATCAGGGTAATGCCTACCACCAGCAGCAGGGCCGTGGCCGTAAACATCTCCCGCAGGCGGGTATCGGCAATGAAGCGAAACACCGGCTGCATCAAAAACCGCCCGGCCACAATGATGCCCCCCACCGCCCCCATCACCAGCAGGGTTTGCTGCCAGCCGGGCCTGCCACTGCCCGCTTCGGCGGTGGCCACCAGCACCACGCTATTCGCCGCAGCAGTATGGCCCATCTCCAGCAGCGGCAGCAGAGCCAGCATGGGAATTACGGCAATATCTTGAAACAGCAGTACCGAAAAGGAAGCCTGCCCCGCCTCGGTTTTCATCAGGCCCTTTTCGTTCAGGGTTTGCAGCACGATCGCCGTCGAAGACAGGGCCAAAATCATGCCGATGGCCAGGGCCATGGTCCAGGGCAGACCCGCCAGCACCGATACGATCGCGATCGCCCCGGTGGTCACCGCCACCTGCAACCCCCCCAGCCCCAAAATTGGCCCCCGCAGCTGCCACAGCAGCGAGGGGCGCAGCTCCAGGCCGATCAAAAACAGCATCATCACCACGCCAAATTCGGCGAAGTGCAGAATGTCTTCCGACTGGCCCACCAGCCCCAGCACAAAGGGGCCGATCAGCACCCCGGCGATCAGGTAGCCCAGCACCGAGCCCAGCCCCAGCCGCTTGGCCACAGGCACCGACAGCACCGCCGCCATCAGATAAATAAAGGCCTGATAGAAAAAGCTGTCGCTATGCATGGGGGGCCACCTCGGGGGTCAGCAGAATCTGGCTCAAGTCTTGATTGATCTGGGTCCGGTCGGCCAGCGCCGCCCAGTTGATCTGGTCATCTCGCAGAGCCTGAAGCAGGGTGCGGTAGTCCTGGGCGCGATCGCCAATTTCTGGGCCATCGCTCAGCTGGTGGGTGCCGTGGACCACGAACGGCGGCAGATAGACCATGCCGCACAGCCGCGCGGTCTGGGCAAAGGGGGCCAGCAGCTCGGTGATGGTGTAGTAGTTGTAGCCCTCGCGCCGGTAGGCGTCGGGAGTGCCGCCCGTAGAGATCGCGGAGAGGCATTTTTTGCCGTGCAGGGCGGTGCCCTGGTGGCCGTAGGCAAAGCCGTATTCCAGCACCAGATCTTGCCACTCTTTGAGCAGGGCGGGGCTGCTGTACCAGTAGAAGGGGTGCTGCCACACCACAATATCGTGGTCGACTAGCAGCTGCTGCTCGCGCTTGACGTCAATGTGAAAGTCGGGGTACTCCTCGTAGAGGTCGTTGATGGTGACCCCCTCTAGATCGGCGATCGCGCTCACCAGCTGACGGTTAATGCGCGATTTGTGGAGGGCAGGGTGGGCAAAGAGCACCAAAATCCGGTTGGGGGAAGTCATAGCTGTAGAGAAAGAGAGCAAATGGCCCTGGCGCAGAGCCAGCCTGAGCCCATCATCAGTTTTGCTATGGCAAATGTAAACGATCTGGGCCGTCAGCGGTGGTATAGCCGTTGCCCCAAAGGCTAAAAGGCTGCCTGGGTCGAGAGATTGAAGCAAAGCCCTCTGCCTAGAAAATATCCTACGAGGTCAGCAGTTTCAAAACGGCGCATTCGTGGGGGTCTAAATGTTTAATCGTTTCGCAGGTGGCCTGCATTAGGGGAACTAACTCACCCGCCAAATAGATTTCAGGCACCCTGGGATGGACGTAGTATTTACGGCAGGTGGCGGGGCGGTTCCCCAGCTGCTTGGCCACGGCTTTGATCGCTGCGGTGACCTGCTTGCTGTCCGGGGCTTCCGCCTGCCGTAGGGCCATGGCGGTCAGCTCCTGCGCTGCTAGGGTTGTCCCCGCCCAGGTGCGAAATTCCTTCGCCGTAAAGTCTTCGCCGGTGATGTGCTGCAGGTAGTCGTTGACATCTCCAGAATCGACCTGCTGCTTGTTGCCGTCGTCGTCGAAGTATTGAAAGACGGTGTAGCCCGGTATTTCGTAACACTGTTTGATGATTTTAGTGAGTCGCCTGTCGGCCAGCTCGATGCTGTGTTCAACCCCGCTCTTGCCCGTAAACTCAAAGTTGACCTGATGGCCCTCAATGGTGACATGGCGAGTGCGCAACGTGGTGAGCCCGTAGGACTGGTTAGAGCGGGCGTAGGCCACATTGCCGACCCGAATCAGCGTCGTTTCCAGCAGGCGAACGACTAGGGCGAGCACTTTTTCGCGCGGTAGGCCTTCCAGCTTCAGGTGTTTGTTGGTCTGCTGACGAATATCGCTCAGCGCCTCTCCAAAGGGAATCATGCGATCGAACTTGGCCAGGTTGCGAATCCGCTGCCAATCGGTGTGGTAGCGGTACTGCTTGCGGCCCTTGGCATCGCGACCGGTGGCCTGGAGATGGCCATCCTCAAAGGGACAAATCCACACATCTTCCCAGGCGGGGGGAATGACGATTTTCTGGATGCGATCGCGCTCGCTGCGATCGCGAATCAGTTCCCCATTCACGTCGAAGTAGCTAAACCCTCGGCCTGACTTCTTCCGGGTCAGGCCGGGCTGCTGGTCCGTCACATAGCGGAGCCCCGACTGACGGGCGATCTGTTTTGGTTCCTGATTCACTATACGTACGATCTAAATGCGGTCTAAACATGAACTCTCTATAGTCTTTACTAACGCATTTAAAAGACCAATATACCTATCAGTAGAAATGGCCTTTACAACCAGGTCCTACACCTTCTGTATCTTTGGGCCGATGGCATTTCAAACCCATATGCTCACAAACAGCGGATTTTTGCCTAAATAGATTAAAGCGGCACATCGCCTCAGCTTCATTGAGTCAATTCCACCGAGCAGGCCTGATTAAATTACTTCCAAAGAAAGAGTTTTGCAGCAAAACAACTTCTTTATGATGCATCTATAGGATTTAGCTATAGCTAGAATCGCCGATTCTGTATTCAATTTCATAGCTGTTGTGTGCCTTTAAAAGCACTGCTTTTTTATAGACATCATCCCCTCAAAAATAGTCACTGCTGCGCCCAGAAAGGATTCTTCGCGTGAAGATAGCTGTTATTTCCCATTCCCACTACCCCATCCAAGAGCCCTTTGCCGGGGGATTAGAGGCTCATACCAGCAGTTTGACTAGGCAGCTCCAGCGGGCTGGCCACCACGTCACGCTGTATTCAGCGGTTGGCACAGATGAAACACTGCCGTTTGTCCCCTTTTTTAGACCTACTGAAGTTGGGTTATTTAAGTCTGATGCCAACATTGCAGACTATCGAGAAGAGCGATACACAGCGCTGATGCAGCTGCTGCAACACAGCGACTACGACCTGATCCACAACAACAGCCTGAACTACATTCCCTTACAAATGGCGGGGTCGCTGCCAATGCCGATGGTAACGGTTTTGCACACGCCGCCTTTCCCGAGTTTGGTGGAGGGGTTCAGAGCCAGCCTGGCCGCTCAAAACCACCACGTAATTGGCGTTTCAAAAACTGTTGTGAGGGCCTGGCAGCGCGAGATTCCAGAGTTAAACGTCACCCTGGTTTACAACGGCGTAGATACGACCATTTGGCTGCCCCTGCGCCAGCAAGCAAGGCACGCGATCTGGTTTGGTCGAATTACGCCAGAAAAAGGAACTCACCTGGCGATCCAGGCCGCCAGACTGGCCAACGTGCAGCTCAAAATTTGCGGGCCAATTCACGACTCAGACTATTTCGCAGAGCAAATCGAACCCTGGCTGGGCCAGGATGTTGCCTATTTAGGCAGCTTAAACACCGTCACCCTCGCGGATGAGGTGGCTCGGGCCAGCGTTTTTATCTGCACCCCCTGCTGGGATGAACCCTTTGGCCTGGTGGCCGCCGAGGCCCTGGCTAGCGGCACCCCGGTGGCCGGGTTCCGACGAGGGGCCTTATCCGAAATTTTGACCCCTGAAACCGGGGTGCTGGTAGCGCAGAACGATGTCGAAGGCCTGGCGAAAGCTATTCCCCAGGCGCAGCAGCTGTGCCCCCAAGCCTGCCGCCGCCGGGCTACGGAGTTGTTTTCCGTTGACACCATGCTTCGCAATTATACCCACCTCTATCAGCGGCTGGTGGGCGATCGCATCTCCGTTTCAGCCCTATCTTCAGCACCATGACCGACAGCAGCCTGTTCTACTTTGTCAACGCCGATGGCTCGGGCCACACGCGCCGAACCGAAGCCATCCTTCAGCACCTGAAGCTGCCCGTGGTTGTGGCTTCGGAGCGGCCCAATTTGTTCAAGGAGCTCAGTCCCCAGCACTCCCTTCACGCCGTTCCCCCCCTGCGCCCCGGCGGCAGCCAGCAGCTGGCCGATGATGTACTGCACATTCCCTACGGCACCGAGCGCCGCTATTTGCCCAGAATGCAGGCCATTTGCGACCTGTGCCAGCGCTATCGATGTGCCCTAGCGGTGATCGACGTGTGTGTGGAAACCGCCATGATCATGCGGCTGGCCGGCATTCCCTACTGGTACATGCGGATGAGCGGCCAGCGGGACGACCCGGCTCACTTGCAGTGCTATCGGGCGGCGGCAGGTTTAATCGCTAGCTACCCCCAGGCCTTTGAAGAAGACTGGGTGCCCGACTGGATGCGCGCCAAAACCCACTACGGCGGCGGTATCTTTATGCCGCCACCGCCATCGCGCACCGCCGTGTCAGATCGACCCTATATCTTGGTCATGCGGGGCCAGGGTATGAGCCAGATTACCCCCGCCGCCGTGGCGATCGCATCTCAGCTCGTCCCCGACTACCGCTGGATTGGAATTGGCTTCGACACGATTCTGACCGGCGCCAACTTTCAGCTCCTGCCCCGGCTGCCCAACCCCAGCCCCTATATCCAGCAGGCTCAGATCGTGATGGCCAACGCCGGCAACAACAGCGTTCTGGAGGTGGGCCACTGGCGCAAGCCGTTCATTGCCCTGCCGGAGTGGCGCTTTTTTGATGAGCAAAGGGCCAAGGCCGATCAGCTGGCCCGCCAGCGGCTGGCGGTGGTGCTAGAGACCTGGCCCGAGCGGAGTAGCGACTGGCGACGGGCGATCGACCAGGCCCAATCGCTGGCGGTAGAGACCTGGGGCGCGGTGTTATCCGCTGAGGGGGCCAAACGCGCCGCCGCCTTAATTGCCCAGCAGTTTGCTGAGGCAGCTAGCATCCCTGGCGGGCGGCAGCGATCGCCTCAGCCGTAGGGGCCGCGACGACCTCAATTCCCTCAGCCGTCGTCGACCAGCGGATGTAGCCCGCCTGCGAAAACGCCCCCAGCCATTTTTCCATCGGCCACCAGCCCCACTTGCGATGAAACACCGTTGCGTTGCGAAGGATGTCGTGGAAGTGCTGCAGGGGCGGAAAATAATGGTCGTGGTATTGGTGAAACGCGCTGCCGCCGCCAATCCAGGCCAGGGGTACGCCAGTGGCCTGAGCGGTCATAGCAAAGTCGGTATCTTCGCCGCCGTAGCCGCAAAAGGCTGTGTCAAACCCGCCGATTTGGTTGCAAAACACGGTTTTAGCTACCGCAAAGTTGAGCGACCAAAACAGGTGGTAGTCCTGGGTAACCTGCACCGCACCGGGCGCAAGGTAGGCTCTGGCACCGTGGGGCCGTCCGTTCGCCACCAGTGCAGCGTCATCCCAGTCGGGGGGCAGGGGCTGAGGCAGGTAATAGACCGCACCCATGGCGATCGCGGTAGGAGCCTTGGCTAAAGCATTCGCATAGTCCAGTACCAGCCGTCGGGCTGGAATACAGTCCACATCCAAAAAAATTAGCCCCTTTCCCTGGGCCAGGGACGCCCCCAGGTTGCGGGCGCGGGCCAGGGGAAGGGGTGACGCCGGATCGTTGACCTGGGCCGAAACGTATCGGCCCGTGAAGAAATCGGGCTGGGGCTGCTCCGCTTCGTTCATGTGCACAACGATCGTCTCTAGGGGAGGGGACTCTAGCTGCTGCACCCCCTTCAGCAGATTCCGCAGGTGGCGCGGGCGGTTTTTGACTAAGACAACAATGGAGACATCTTCCATAGCAGGCGCGATCGCTACAAATTCAGGGAGGTACAAAAAATCGGGCCACCGGGCACCAATGCGCTACGGCCGCCCAATCTGAGCAAACCTCTAGCCATACACATGCCCTTACTTCTGAATCGTATCCATACATTTGCCCAGGCTGCCGGATCTGCCGAGGGCAGTCGGGGTGGGTGGGGTAGGAGTTGTGGCGGCTGCCTTTGCTGCTGGGGCTCTGCATCAGCCTGTCGAGGCACGGGAAGCGATAGGCCGGTCCGCCCTAAACCGCTATCCTGGGCGATCGGCTGTGTCTGCTCAGGATAGCCATATCTACAGACAATAAAAGTCCTGGCTCAACTACCCCGAAGAACCAGGACTCTTGAGCAGCGGAGAGTCTCCATCCGTCTCAAGGTTGCGAGATGGCAGAGGGCGAATGTAGAGAGCCGCTCAGACACCTCAGATTATTCAAAATGCTTAAAGGAAGACTCTTGTTGTGGATGAGTTACCGAATGTTTTGGTTTTGATCCCCCCATCCCCCCTTGGAAAGGGGGGCAGTAGGTTGTTGTCGGGAGGCAAGAGCTGCCCCCTTAAGAAAGGAGGCTTTCTGATGCACGCCCTACCACAAACAACTGGGGGGATCGATTTGTCTCCGGGATGTAGCCTCGCTAGCCAAAGCGACTCGACGTCGAGGCGATCAGGAAGGCCGCGTAGGTAAGGATGTAACCCACCGTAAAGTGAGCCAGACCCACCACTCGACCCTGCACGATTGACATGGCAACGGGCTTGTCCTTCCAGCGAACCAGGTTCGCCAGGGGAGTGCGCTCGTGGGCCCATGCCAGGGTCTCGATCAGCTCCTGCCAGTAGCCCCGCCAGGAGATTAGGAACATGAAGCCCGTCGCCCAGACCAGGTGTCCAAACAGGAACATCCAGGACCAGACCGCCAGGTTATTCATGCCGTACGGGTTGTAGCCATTGATCAGCTGCGACGAGTTCAGCCACAGGTAGTCTCGGAACCAGCCCATCAGGTAGGTCGAGTTTTCGTTGAACTGGGCCACGTTGCCCGACCACAGGGTCAGATGTTTCCAGTGCCAGTAGAACGTCAACCAGCCGACGGTATTGAGCATCCAGAACATGGCCAGGTAGAAGGCATCCCACGCGGAGATGTCGCAGGTGCCGCCCCGGCCGGGGCCGTCGCAGGGGAAGCTGTAGCCGAAGTCTTTTTTGTCGGGCATCAGCTTCGAGCCGCGCGCATCCAGCGCACCCTTGACCAAAATCAAGGTGGTGGTATGCAGACCCAGGGCGATCGCATGGTGGACCAAAAAGTCCCCAGGGCCAATATTCAAGAACAGCGAGTTACTGCTGCTGTTGATGGCATCCAGCCAGCCGCCGAGCCACACGTTGCCGTGGTTGGGCCAGGCCGTTGTAGCAATGCTGTCGGGGTTAGATAGCAGGGTATCCATACCGTAGAGCAGCTTGCCGTGGGCCGCCTGAATCCACTGGGCGAAGACGGGCTCCACCAGGATTTGCTTTTCGGGGGTGCCAAAGGCCACTACCACGTCGTTATGTACGTACAGCCCCAGGGTATGGAAGCCCAGGAACAGCGACACCCAGCTCAGGTGGGAAATCAGCGCTTCCTTATGCTCCAACATGCGGTAAAGCACGTTGTTCTCGTTCGCCTTGGGGTCATAGTCGCGAATCAGGAAGATCGCCCCGTGGGCAAACGCCCCCACCATCAAGAAGCCAGCGATGTACTGGTGATGGGTATAGAGCGCCGCCTGGGTCGTATAGTCCTTGGCGATAAAGGCGTAGGACGGCAGCGAGTACATGTGCTGCGCCACCAGCGACGTCACCACACCCAGGCAAGCCAGGTGCCAGCCCAGCTGGAAGTGCAGCGAGTTGTTGTAGGTGTCATACATACCCTTATGGCCGGCCCCAATCCAGCCGCCAAAGGGGGTGCCTTCGGGGGGACGGTGGGCATCCATGATGGTCTTCATGTCGTGGCCAATACCGAAGTTAGTCCGGTACATGTGGCCAGCGACGATGAACAACACCGCGATCGCCAGGTGGTGGTGGGCAATATCCGTCAGCCACAGCGCATCGGTCTGGGGATGGAACCCACCCAAAAAGGTGAGAATCGCATCGCCCGACCCCTGGGCTGTGCCAAACACATGGTTTGGCGTATCTGGGTTTTGGGCATAGACCCCCCACTGGCCGGTAAAGAACGGCTTGAGCCCAGCTGGGTGAGGCCGCACCGACAGGAAGTTATCCCAGCCCACGTGCTGCCCCCGCGCTTCGGGAATCGCCACGTGAATCAGGTGCCCGGCCCAGGCCAGCGAGCTAACGCCAAACAACCCAGCCAGGTGGTGGTTCAGTCGCGATTCGGCGTTCTTAAACCAGGCCAAACTGGGCCGAAACTTGGGCTGGAGGTGCAGCCAACCGGCGAACAGAAATACTGCCGCCAGAATTAGCAGGAACATCGCACCGCCGTAGAGGTCGGCATTGGTGCGCATGCCGATGGTGTACCACCAGTGGTACACCCCTGAAAATGAAATGTTAACCGGATAGCTAGCCCCGCCCTGGGTGAAGGCATCCACAGCGGGTTGGCCAAATTGCGGATCCCAGATCGCGTGGGCGATCGGTTTCACGCCCAGCGGGTCTTTCACCCACTGCTCGAAGTTACCTTGCCAGGCGACGTGGAACAGGTTGCCCGACGTCCACAAAAAGATGATTGCCAGGTGGCCAAAGTGCGAAGCAAAAACCTTTTGATAAAGATTTTCCTCCGTCATGCCATCGTGGCTTTCAAAGTCGTGGGCCGTGGCAATCCCATACCAAATCCGCCTTGTGGTCGGATCGGCTGCCAAGTCCTGGCTAAATTTTGGGAATTTAGTTGCCATGAATCAAAACAGGTTTGCTGTACGAATGGTCAGAAAACGCAATTCGCTGAACATCGGTGGTTTGGGTTGGTGTGGGGGCACAGCATGCCGTGCCCCCACCGGGAATCCCATGACCAAACGGGTCATCCCACCGCAATGATTCGCGCCAAGAAGAAGGCCCACGTCGTGGCAATCCCTCCCAGCAGGTAGTGGGCCACACCCACGGCCCGACCTTGGGTAATGCTCAGGGCACGGGGCTGAATGGCCGGAGCCAGCTTCAGCTTGCTGTGCGCCCAAACAATCGATTCAATCAGCTCCTGCCAGTAGCCGCGGCCGCTGAACAAGAACATCAGGCTGAAGGCCCAGACAAAGTGCGCTCCCAGGAACATCAGACCGTAGGCCGACAGCGCCGACCCGTAGGAGCCAATCACCTGGGAGGCCTGCGCCCACAAAAAGTCGCGCAGCCAGCCGTTGATGGTGATCGCACTGGCCGCAAAGTTGCCGCCAGTAATGTGCGACACCGCCCCATCCGGCGATACCGTACCCCACACATCCGACTGCATCTTCCAGCTGAAGTGGAAAATCACAATCGAGATGCAGTTGTACATCCAGAACAGGCCCAAGAACACGTGATCCCAGCCAGAAACCTGGCAGGTGCCACCCCGGCCCGGCCCGTCGCAGGGGAACCGGAAGCCCAGTTCGCCCTTGTCGGGCACCAGCCGAGAGCTGCGGGCAAACAGCACACCCTTGAGCAGAATCAGCACCGTCACGTGAATGGTGAAGGCGTGGATGTGGTGCACCATGAAGTCGGCTGTCCCCAGGGGAATTGCCGCCATGGCTACCTTGCCGCCCACGGCCACCAGGCCGCCATCAAACACCGGGCTGACCCCGGCCAGGGCATTGGGAGCCGTATTGCCAGCGGCAGCGGCATGGATGCCCTGAATCCACTGAGCAAACACCGGCTGGAGATTAATCGCCGTATCCGAGAACATATCCTGGGGTCGGCCCAGCGCCCGCATGGTGTCGTTGTGGATGTACAGCCCAAAGCTGTGGAAGCCCAGGAAAATACACACCCAGTTGAGGTGCGAGATGATCGCGTCGCGGTGGCGCAGCACGCGATCGAGGTTGTTGTTGACATGCACCGACGGCTCATAGTCGCGCACCATGAAGATGGCCGCGTGGGCCGCCGCCCCGCAGATCAAGAAGCCGCCAATCCACATGTGGTGGGTAAACAGCGACAGCTGCGTCGGGTAGTCGGTGGCGATGTACGGGTAAGGCGGCATCGAGTACATGTGCTGGGCCACGATGATGGAGAGTGACCCCATCCAGGCCAGGTTCCACGCCAGCTGGCAGTGCCAGGAGGTGGTGAAAATTTCGTACATGCCCTTGTGGCCTTCGCCGGTAAAGGGTCCCTTATGCGCCTCCAGCACCTCTTTAAAGCTGTGGCCAATGCCCCAGTTGGTGCGGTAGAAGTGACCCGCCACAATAAATAGCACCGCCAGCGCCAGGTGGTGGTGAGCCGTATCCGACAGCCACAGCCCACCGGTCTGAGGGTTCAGGCCACCCTTGAAGGTCAGGAAGTCGGCATAGACTCCCCAGTTGAGGGTAAAGAACGGCCTTAGCCCCTCGGCAAAACCAGGATACAGATCCGCCATCAGACTTTTGTCTAGGATCCATTCGTGGGGCAGAGGTATGGCCGCCACCGAGTCGATCAGCCGACCGCCAATGGTCAAAGGCTTGCCGGCGTCAATGGCATCCAGACAGGCATTCACCGGCAGGGAGACATGGATCTGCTGACCGGCGTAGCCCAAGCAGCCCAGACCCAGCAGCCCAGCCAGGTGGTGGTTCATCATCGATTCCACATTTTGGAACCACTCCAGCTTGGGAGCGGCCTTGTGGTAGTGGAACCACCCGGCGAACAGCATCAGCCCCGCCATCACCAGAGCGCCGATCGCGGTGCAGTACAGCTGGAAGCCATTGGTAATGCCGTTGGCCCGCCACATCTGGAACAGGCCAGAGGTGATCTGGATGCCGTGGAAGCCGCCGCCCACGTCGGCATTGAGAATCTCTTGGCCAAAAATAGGCCAAACCACCTGGGCACTGGGCTTGATGCCGGTGGGATTGGTGAGCCAAGCTTCGTAGTTGGAGAACTTGGCACCGTGGAAGTACATGCCGCTTAGCCAGATGAAAATGACGGCTAAATGGCCAAAGTGAGCACTGAAGATCTTCCGCGAAATATCTTCCAGGTCACTGGTGTGACTGTCAAAGTCGTGGGCGTCGGCGTGCAGGTTCCAAATCCAGGTGGTGGTTTTGGGCCCTTTGGCCAACGTGCGGTCGAAGTGACCCGGCTTGCCCCATCGCTCAAATGAGACGGGCACTGGGTCTTTATCAACCACGACCCTGACTTTTTGTCCCGGTTCAGGGGGACTTATGGTCATGGGACTCTCCTCTCTTCTACTCGAAAATACAGAGCGGATAAAGGCGCTTCCTACTCGATAGACGGATATAACCTGAGTCTATAGAAAGCTTAAATAAGCTGTTTGGGCAGTACAAGCTGCTCCAAGAACCTGCCACTTTTTGCTCGGTAGGCCAAGAAAAAGCTTGGGGGTCAAGGGTTTCAGCATTTAACAGCCAAGCCCAGAGATTGTTTAGACCAGCCTGAGGATCACCTCAGAAGGCCTGATATCCCTAGAGCCAAGACAGGTTAAGTAACAAACTACAGAATCACTACCACCCTTGGTAAGCGAAGTTTTCACAAGTTAATAACTCTAGAAAAATTAAATTAGGGGTTTCTGAAAAACGAAAGTCTGGGGCCAATGATTGACTTTATATTTCTCGTTTCAGAGAATTTTAAGGACTCAGGGGCTGGTTGACTGATACAACTTTGAAAAGTATTGATATTCCGTAAGTTGGGCAGCTAGAGCTGGATAATCAAGTAAAAAATTAGCAGCCAGAGAATTATAGGGAGAGGCCTTTTGTGCTTTGAAAGGTTCAGTCCATCGGGGCTGAGCTGCTGCGATGACTGGTTACAGCCTCAGCTCGGATCCCCTAGCGATCGCGCCCCGTCCACACCCCCCTGCGCTACAGGCCGCGAAGGGCGCTGCGGTTGAGAGTCTGAATCTAGCTGGCAGCGAATGGCCGCCCAATGGCGATCGCCCCTTGGGCGGGTTAAGCCGCCGCATGGTCAGGGGTAGGGGCGTCATTCAGGCCTCGCGGCTAAAGTGATCTGGGGCAGGTCGTCAAATCTCCGTGCCTGCGATCGCGCTATGTGGTGTACATTATGAGAAAATTGTGACAAGTGTTTAAGTAAAACTCATTTAGGAGGGCATGCCCGATGGATTGGCGAGTCGTTGTTGTTTTACTGCCGATTGCTGTAGCCGCAAGCTGGGCTGTGTTTAACATTGGTAAGGCCGCCCTGGGGCAGCTGCAAGACTTCCTCAACCGAGAGGCTTAGGTCTGGGCTGGCGGTAGGGAGCGGTGGCGACGGCACCATGGCTCCCTGTCGTTTTAGAACGCAGCTCTAAGACGCCCCAAGCCAGGTTTAGATCAACCTAAAGTCAATGCTTTGAGATGGGGCATCAGCTGACCAAAGGCAACGCCGCGGTGGCTGACTGCCTCTTTTTGTTGGGGCAGCATTTCGGCAAAGCTTTTGCCCAGGTCGGGGACATAGAAAATTGGGTCGTAGCCAAAGCCGCCTGAGCCGCGGGGCTCAGGCAAGATCTCGCCAGGGCAAAGGCCTTCGGTTTCGACAACAATGTCACCCTGGGGATTGGCCAAAGCCAGGGCGCAGACAAACTGGGCGCTGCGATCGCTGCATCCCGCCAGTTCCCCGAGCAGGCGATCGATTCTAGCCCGATCGCTGTCAGCGTAGCGGGCCGAATAGATGCCAGGGGCACCGCCCAGGGCGTTGACGGCAAGGCCGGAGTCGTCTGCGATCGCCCACTGCCCCAGGGCTTTAGCCACCCCTGCCGCCTTCAGGCGAGCATTCTCCAAAAATGTGGCGCCAGTTTCGTCAATATCTAAATCCTCGGGCTTGAGCTGAAGCTGCCAGCCCAGATCGTCCAGATACACCTGCATCTCCTTGAGCTTACCGGGGTTTCCAGTGGCAACAATGACCGTGGGCATGGGCAATACATTCCTGCGCGGGAGGCTACGGGTTGATTGTAGTGCCTGGCCGTGGGAACGAAATAGGGACGCAAAAGCTAGGCGCAAAATGGCACAGAGGCCAAATGCAGATCGAGCCTAAACCTGGTAGCGTGGTTGAACAGTGATCGCCATTGCAAAGGTTTCCCTTGACCCCAAAGCGCCCCTCCCAAGGCTCTAACTACTGGACGCTTGCTCCCTACGTGCGGCGTGAGTGGCACACCATCCTACGGGCGCTAGTTGGCACCGTCATCTTTGTCTCCTACTGGCCCATTTTGGCCTGGCTCTCGGGCAATATTTTGGCCCAGCTGGCGGCGGGAAACGTGCCGGTGGTAGGCCGATTTATCGCCATCACCATGGCCGGGTTTGCCATCCAAAAAATTGGCCAGTACATTCAGGATTCGCTGATGGCCAAAGCCGCCCTGGAGGTAGGCTTTAACCTGCGTCGGGATGTCTACACCCACATCCATCGGCTCAGCCTGAGCTACTTTGAGCGCAGTCAAACCGGCGATCTCTCCTACCGGCTCACCGAAGATATCGATCGCATTGGCGAGGTGGTACAAAAGCTGTTCCACGACTTTCTGCCCTCGGTGCTCCAGCTCGTGGTGGTGCTGGGCTATATGGTCTACCTCAACTGGCAGCTCACCCTCACAGCCCTGGTGCTGGTGCCCATTTTGGCGGTGCTGGCGGGGTGGTTTGGGGAGCAAATGCTGAAATTTTCGCGGCGCAGCCAAAACCTGGTGTCTGATCTGTCGTCGCTGGTCACCGAAGTCTTTAGCGGCATTCGCCTGGTGCGGGCCTTCGCGGCCGAAGAGTACGAAGTCGAGCGCTTTACCCTGGAGGCCGAGAAAAACCGCCAGGCCAAGTACAAAGCCGCCTGGCTCCAGGCCGTGCAGTACCCGGTGGTGGGCTTTACCTACGCCGTGGTGGTGATGCTGATTTTGCTGGTGGGCACCTGGCAGATTGCCGAGGGCAACCTCACCGGAGCCTCCTTTGGCAGCTACGTGGTGGCGGCCCTGATGCTGATTGACCCCGTCAACCACGTCATCATTAACTATGGCGAGTTTAAGCAGGGTGAGGCTTCGGTCGATCGGGTGATTGAGCTGCTAGACATTGAGCCTGCGGTGCGTGAACTGCCCAACGCCACGGAGCTGCCCAAGGTGACCGGGCGGGTCGAGTACCGCAACGTGACCTTTGGCTACGAAGCCGACGAGCCCGTGCTGAGCAACCTAGATCTGCTGGCTTTGCCCGGCGAAAAAATTGCCCTGGTCGGGTCTTCGGGGGCTGGCAAGTCAACCCTAGTCAACCTGCTGCCCCGTTTTTACGACCCCCAGGCGGGGCAGATTTTCATTGACGATGTGGATGTGGCCACCGTGACCCTGCGCAGCCTGCGGCGGCAGATTGGCATTGTGCCCCAGGAAACCACGCTGTTTTCCGGCACGATCGCCCAAAACATCGCCTTTGGCCAAAAAGACTTTGATATTGAAGCGGTCGAGGCGGCGGCCCGCATCGCCAACGCCCACGACTTTATCAGCCAGTTTTCCCAGGGCTACTACACCTGGATGGGGGAGCGGGGCGTCAACCTGTCGGGAGGCCAGCGGCAGCGGGTGGCGATCGCCCGCGCCGTGCTGCTCAACCCCCGCATTCTGATTCTCGACGAGGCCACCTCAGCCCTGGATGCCGAGTCCGAGGCGCTGGTGCAGGAGGCGCTGGAGCGGTTGATGAGCGATCGCACCGTATTCATCATTGCCCACCGTCTGGCCACCGTTCGCGATGCCGATCGCATTCTGGTGATGGAAAAGGGCCACATTATCGAAGCGGGCACCCACAGCGAGCTCTTGGCCAACCAGAGCCGCTACGCCCAGTTCTACGCCCAGCAGTTTGCGGGCAGTCTCGAGGGGTAGAGATTTCACCCCCTTCTGTTACCTCGCCCGCTCAGGTATTAACCTGGAGTAAGTAATTATTCCTGGTTTACCATGGCATCGCCCCAGGCCAAGGGCCTTGGCCCCAACTCAGCAAAAGCGGTTTATCGAGATGGTGTGGGCGATCGCCTGTTCA
The DNA here is from genome assembly GCF_000309385.1 of Nodosilinea nodulosa PCC 7104. Taxonomy (GTDB): domain Bacteria; phylum Cyanobacteriota; class Cyanobacteriia; order Phormidesmidales; family Phormidesmidaceae; genus Nodosilinea; species Nodosilinea nodulosa. Next base: position 3,189,462 of record NZ_JH976537.1, on the reverse strand, counting down.
TCTGGCTCTTTAGCCGCAAAATGGCCAAGGCCCTTGGCAAAGACACCGCCCGCAGCGGCTACGACGGCTTTGTCGATTTATCGACGCAAATTATGCAGGGGCGCAATGCCCAGCAGCAGCAGGCCCTGGTGGCGGTGGTGCTCAAGTCCCTAGTGCCGTCCCAGGTGCTTTGGCTGATTCGCCAGTTGTTTTCACCGACCCAACTCGTGTGTGAGCTCAACGCCTGGTTCGCCACCCTGCTGTTTGAGTGGCTGGTTGGCCCCTGCGAAGTCAAAGCCGTAGAATTCACCGACGAGCAGGGACGACTGCGCCAGCAGCGCAGCGGCGTCCACATCAAAAAGTGCCGCTACTTGGACGAGAGTCGCTGCGTCGGCATGTGCGTCAACATGTGCAAGCTGCCCACCCAGCGCTTTTTTACCGAAGACTTTGGCATTCCCCTGACCATGGTGCCGAATTTTGAAGACTTCAGCTGCGAGATGGTCTTCGGCCAGCCGCCGCCGCCCTTGGAGACCGAGGATGCCTACAACCAACCTTGCCTAATTGATCACTGTTCTTTAGCCACACGAGATCCCCAGCCCTGCCCTAAAGTTAGGAACTGAGAGTTTCGTCCAGGGTCTGCTCATACTCTTCAAGCACTGCCAACACCAATTCCAGCTCTTGTTGGTTCGCCTCGCTAGGGTCTAGTTGATATCGGATTTTGGCTTTGCGGTAGCGTACTTCTTGTCTATCTCTAAGAGTCGCCTGTTGATCTCTTCGAGCTTCTTCTCTCTCTCGGCGAGCTTCGCGTTCTCTTGCTTCAGCCTCGCGGTTTCCTTCTCGATTTCGACGGTTCCACTCAACGCCGAAATTAGCCAGTGCAGCCAGGAGGGCTGCCACGGTGAGTCGGTTACTCCAGAGCTGAGGCTGGGCGACGATGCTGAGGAACTGGAAGTCTTGTTCGTCACGGTGAAGAGTGGGTGGGTAAGGGGGTGGATGGGTGGGAGAGTAGATAGGTTAGTCCCACTATTGGGGAAAGAAATTTTCTAGAAATCACCCTGATGTCTCTATCCTTACTCATCTAATGATGGTGGGTAAACCGCGAATCAGATTTAGCGACTTAAACGCAATGGGAGAAATAATCGCTACTGTAATCAGCAGTACAATATCCACTGGTTTGCTGGCGGTTCTACACCCATGATTGAAGTTGAGCACCTGAGTAAGACCTACGGGTCTACCACGGCCATTCAAGACATCACCTTCGGGGCGCAGCCTGGGGAGATTCTGGGCTTTTTGGGGCCGAATGGGGCGGGTAAAACCACCACCATGCGAATTTTGGCCGGATACCTGCCCGCCTCCGAAGGCACCGCCCGCGTGGCGGGGTACGACGTCCACACCGACTCCATGGCCGTGCGCCAGCGGATTGGCTACCTGCCCGAGTCGCCGCCGCTGTATCCCGACATGACGGTGCAGGGGTTTTTGATCTTCGTAGCCAAAATCAAGGGCGTCTCCTCAGATCTGCGCCAGAAGCGAGCCGAAATTGCCATGGACCACTGCGGCCTGCTCGACAAGCGCAAGGTGTTAATTCGCAAGCTTTCCAAGGGCTACCGCCAGCGGGTCGGCATTGCCCAGGCGATCATCCACGACCCGCCAGTGATCATTCTCGATGAGCCGACAGTAGGGCTAGATCCGCGCCAGATCAACGAGGTGCGGCAGCTGATCAAAGGTCTGGCCGGGAGCCATACGATCATTCTCTCCACCCACATTTTGCCGGAGGTGAGCATGACCTGCGATCGCGTCACCATCATCAACCGCGGCCAGGTCGTCGCCACCGATACCCCCGACAACCTCACCACCCGCCTCTCGGGCGAAGCCGCCTACGAGGTAGAAATCAAAGGCGATGTGGATATAGCCCAGCGCCTGCTCACTGACCTAACTCCCGTACGCCAGGTGACGCTACTGGGGCCAGACCACCTGCCCGACTACCACCACCGTCTGCGGGTGAGTGCCGAAGCCGATCGCGCCCTGGGAGGCGCGATCGCCGCTGCCCTCGTCAACGCTGGCCTCGAACTCCACGAACTGCGCCGCCAGCAGGCCACCCTAGAGGATGTCTTCCTCAATCTCACCACCACCGAACCCAGCTCGGGAGAAGCCGTGGCCCTGGAACCCTCGCTCTCTGAGGAAATCGTTGAGGAGAGCATCGAGGAACAAGAAGCCTAGGCCATTTTGGACTGAGGATTTTAGATTTCTCAGTGAAGACATCCTGCCCAAAATCTAAAATCCAAAATTCCCCACCCCCTACCCATCTCCGTCCTCACCCATCCACCCTATGGTCATCATTCTCAAAAACATCCTTGCCATCTACCAGCGGGAGCTACAGAGCTACTTCGCGTCGCCGCTACCCTACATCATTGCTGCCGTGTTCTGGCTGCTGGGGGGCTTCTTTCTGGTAGCCATTCTGCTCGGCCCCCAGGGCATTTTGGCCCAGGCGGCGATGGCCGACCAATCGGTGCAGATGGGCTTACCCACGCCGCCGCCCTTTGATGTGGCCTACGAGTTCAACAAGGCCTACGTGGGCCTGCTGGGGTCACTGTCGATGTTTGTGCTGCCCATGCTGTCGATGGGCCTCTACGCCGACGAGCGCAAGCAGGGCACCCTGGAGCTGCTGGCCACCTCCCCGGTGACCAACTGGGCGGTGGCGCTGGGTAAGCTGCTGGCGGTGGTGAGTTTTTACATCGCCATGGTGCTGCCGCTGATGGTGTGCCAGGCGATCGCGCTGGGGGCCGCAACGCCGCCCACCGGGTCAGGGGTATTTTTGCTGTCGCACCTGGGTCTGGTGCTGATGGCCGCCAGCGTACTGGCCCTGGGCATGTTCATTTCGTCGCTGACCGAGAGCACGGTGCTGGCAGCGATTATGACCTTTGCGCTAATTTTGCTGCTGTGGCTGGTGGATGCTGTCGCCCAGGGGCTGCCGGGGGTGCTGGGCAGCGCGATCGCCCACCTTTCCCTGCTCAAGCACTTTACCGACTTCACCGAAGGCATCTTTGACACCGGCGGCCTGGTGCTGTTTCTCTCGTTCATTGGATTGGGTCTATACCTCACGGCTCAGTCCATCGAAACCCTCCGATTCCAGCGGTCCTAGAGCCTCGCAGTCAAGTTAACGAATAGGTTAGTCGTAACGGGTTATGGCCATGAAGTCGTTTGCAGCCTACCAAAAATATTTGAAATACCTGGCCCTACCGGGACTAGCCCTGGTTACCGCTGGCCTGATGGTCGGCATTATCGCTGGGTGGACGTTGCTACCCGCTGGCCTGCTGCTCGCCGGCATTGGCCTGCTGCTGCTGGGGCTGGTGTTGGGCAATCAGGGTCAGGGGCGATTCTGGGCACAGCGCTCTACCGAAGCAGGTGCCAACGCCCTGGTCTCTACCCTGGCGGTGCTGGTGATTTTGGGCCTGGTGAATTTTCTGGCCGTGCGCTACGCCAGCCGCGTTGACCTCACCGAAAATCAGCTATTTACCCTGGCGCCTCAGTCCCAGGAGGTAGTGAAGTCCCTCAACACCCCCGCCCGCGTGGTCATTTTTGACCCAGTCCCCAACCCTCAAGATCGCCAGCTGCTCGAAAGCTATCGCCAGCGAGGGCCGAAGTTTACCTTCGACTACGTCAACCCCTACAACGACCCCCGCCAAGCCCAAGAGTTTGGCGCGACTCAAACGGGCATGGTGTTCATAGAAAGCGGCGACACCCGTCGCTTTTTGCAAAATGTCAGCCCCACGGAGCGCCTGTCCGAACGCACCCTCACCAACGCCCTGGATCAGGTTGAGAACAATCGCGCCCTCACCGTCTATTTCACCCAGGGCCATAAGGAGTTTGCCATCGACGGCAGCGACACCGGGTTTTCGCAGGCTGCCGCCGCGCTCGAAGAGAAAAGCGACGTCGTTAAGCCCCTGGACCTTTCCAAAACCAGCAAGGTCCCCGACGACGCCAGCGTTGTGGTCGTCGCTGGCCCCGCCGCCGAGTTCTTTGAGCCTGAGGTGAAGGCGCTGCAAACCTACTTAGACGGCGGCGGCAGCCTGATGCTGCTGATCGATCCCCGCACCAGTCCGGGCCTGGGCACCCTGCTCGATCCCTGGGGCGTCACCCTGGACGATCGCATCGTGCTCGATACCTCCGGCAGCGGCCAGTTGGTCGGCCTTGGCCCCGCCGCGCCCCTGGTGACCGACTATGGCGACCACCCCATTACCCGCGACTTCAACGGCGGGCGATCGTTCTTTCCGCTGGTACGCCCCATCAACGTGGAAGAGGTGCCGGGGGTAACGGCGACCCCTATTTTACAAAGCAACCCCCAGAGCCGAGCCGAAGCCATCTCTACCGACGGCAAGCTTCAGTATGACGAAAATGCTCCCCCCTCCGGCCCCTACACCCTCGGGGTCGCCCTCAGCCGTCCGGTCAAAGGGGCCACCGCCGCCGCAGACGAACCGCCGCCGGAGGCACGCCTGGTTGTCATTGGCAACGCCACCTTCGCCACCGATGGATTGTTCGAGCAGCAGCTCAATGGCGACGTATTTCTGAACTCCGTTAGCTGGCTGGGGCAACAGACCGATGCCACCCTGTCTATTCGCCCCCGCGAAGTCACTAACCGCCGCATCACCCTGACGGTGCAGCAGCAAATTGGCCTGGGGGTCTTTGCCCTGCTGGTGCTGCCCGTCATCGGCCTGGGTTTGGCCGTAATAATGTGGCTGCGCCGTCGTTAGCCGCCCCAGCAACTACTGGCTACAGCGCTACACCTGCGACGGCGGTCTACAATAAACCTGACTGCCGTTGCAGGTTTTGGCATGCTAGCCTTAGTCTCCCGCGATAAAATTCAGCTTCCGGCTGGGGCGGTGGTGCGGCTGCCCGCTACCTGGGAAGAGTATCAAGCCCTGAGTCAGCAGCGGGGGGATGGGGCTATTCCTCGCATTAAGTATCGCCCTGGAGAGGTGCTGCTGATGTCGCCCATGCCTCAACATGGCCGAGATGCCAGTCTAATTGCCGACATTATTAAGGTGTTGTTAGACCACGGTGGGCAGGAGTACGACGCCTTTACGCCCGTAACCATGGATTTACCGGAAGAGAGCGGCATTGAGCCAGACTACTGTTTTTACATCGACCACTGGGAAGCGGTTTCAGGTAAGCGGCGCATTGACTGGAGCCTGGACCCACCGCCCGATTTGGTATTGGAAATTGACGTCACCAGCTATTCTGACGTGAACGATTACCTGCCCTACCGGGTGCCGGAATGCTGGTTTTTTAAGCAGGACGTATTGACGATTTATCAGCTCCAGAATGGGGCCTACCAACCGGGGGCGCGCAGCCGCTACTTTCCCGATCTTGACCTCCAGGCGGTGGTGGCCCGCAGTTTGGAGGTGGCCTATGGCCGCAACACCAGCGCCGCCATTCGCGACCTGAGGCAGCGATTGGGGTAGGGATAGGTGCATCCGCGCCGCCCGTCTAGAAACCGGGTTTGTTTGCGGCTATCTCCACGAATCTTGGGGTATAACGCAGAAGAAACCCGGCTTCTGTACCAGTTTCTAGGGGCACCACTCGGCTACTGCTATCCCCGTGGCGGCGGCGATTTGCTGGCACTGGCGCTGGTATTCGTCAGCACCGGCTCTTTCTTTGATAAAGCCCAGAAGATTCTGCAAACTAGATTGCCTTTGCTCAGCCAGCACAGGATTGCCAACTTCTACGGCTATCAAAAAACCTTGCTGCAAGTAAGGAACTGCCTGTAACAGATCATCTAACGACTCGCTCTCCAACCCTCGCTTGGCATAGGCGACACCGATGTTGTTGAGGGTGGCACCTTCCCCGGCGCGATCGCCCACCTCGCGACTAATCGCCAGGGATTGCTCGTAGTAGCGCAGCGCTTCGACATAGTTGCCCTGGTTGTCGTAGACCGTCCCAAGCTCATTGAGAGAGCTCCCTTCCCCAGCGCGATCGCCCACCTCCCGACTAATCGCCAAATATTGCTTGTAGTACTCCAAGGCGTTCTCATACTGTCCCTGGGCATTGTAAGCTGCGCCAATGTTGCCGAGGGTGGTGCCTTCCCCGGCGCGATCGCCTACCTCGCGAAGAATCGCTAGAGATTGCTCGTAGTACGGCAGCGCCTCGCCATAGTTGCCCTGGTTGCTGTAGACCGCGCCAATGTTGCCAAGGGTGGTGCCTTCCCCGGCGCGATCGCCCACCTCGCGAGTTATCGCCAGGGATTGCTCGTAGTACGGCAGCGCCTCGCCATAGTTGCCCTGGTTGCTGTAGACCGCGCCAATGTTGTTGAGGGTGGTGCCTTCCCCGGCGCGATCGCCCACCTCGCGACGAATCGCCAGGGATTGGTCGTAGTAGCGCAGCGCCTCGCCATAGTTGCCCTGGTTGCGGTAGACCGCGCCAATGTTGTTGAGGGTGGTGCCTTCCCCGGCGCGATCGCCCACCTCGCGACGAATCGCCAGGGATTGGTCGTAGTAGCGCAGCGCCTCGCCATAGTTGCCCTGGTTTTTGTAGACCCTGCCAATGTTGTTGAGGGTGGCACCTTCCCCAGCGCGATCGCCCACCTCTTGAAAAATCGCCAGGGATTGGTCGTAGTAGCGCAGCGCATCCTTATAGCTTCCCTGATTCCAGTAGACTGAGCCAATGTTGTTGAGGGTGGAGCCTTCCCCGGCACGATCGCCCACCTCGCGACGAATCGCCAGGGATTGGTCGTAGTAGCGCAGCGCCTCGCCATAGTTGCCCTGGTTTTTGTAGACTGCGCCAATGTTGTTGAGGGTGGCGCCTTCCCCGGCGCGATCGCCTACTTGCTGATAAATCGCTTGCGATTGTTGATAGTAGGTCAGGGCCTCTTTGTACTGGCTTTGGTTATCGTAGACCTGCCCAATCCGGTTCAAAATCTGGGCTTCCCCGGTGCGGTCCCCGGTCTGCTGAGCCAGGGCTAGCGCCTGGTTGTAGGTTGCCAGGGCTTGCTCGTGGCCGTAGGTAACAAAGTAAATTTCCCCCAGGCCACTGAGGGCAGCAGCCTGCCCCTGGCGATCATCAATCTCGGTGGCAAGGGTTTGGCTGGCTGTATATTCCTCAATGGCACTATCCAGCGGGCCAATCACCCGATACACCCTGGCTTTGTTGCGCTTAGCGGCTTCAATGCCCAGCTTGTCTTGTATCGCCTCAGCAATTTTGAGGTGCTGGTCGTAGCACTCTAGCGCTCGTTGGTAGTTGGCCTGGGCAAAGTACACATCGCCTGTGTAGCTCCAAATCTCGCTTTCGCCCAGCTTGTCTTGTATCGCCTTGGCCAGTTGCAGGCTTTGCTCCTCGTAGCCTAGGGCCTGGTCGGGTTTCCCCGTAGCCAGGTAAGTGCGGCCCAGGTAGGCCAGGGCCTGACTTTCTTCCAGCTTGTCTTGAGCGGTTTGGGCCAGGGCCAGGTAGGTTTCGAGCTGGGGCAGGGCTTTTGTATATTCGCCCTGGTCGTAGTAGACCTTGCCCAGGTTGCCAGTGGCCTGCATTTCGCCCTGGCGGTCTTGCACCTCCTGGGCAATTTTGAGGTGTGCTGTGTGGCGTTCTATAGCCTGGGGGTACTGGCCCAGGGTGGCGTACATGGTGCCCAGGTTGCCGTTGGCATAGCCCTCGCCCCGGCGGTCTTGAATGGCTTTGGCCTGCTCTAGACCACCGTTTAAATACTCAAGGGCGTTGTCAAAGCCCCCCAGCACATAGTACACATTCCGCACCCGCTGAATGCCCAAGGTGCCAATGGTTTGCTGTAAGGCCTGGGTAATTTGATCCTGGGCCTGCTTCAGATCCCCAATTTCGGTTGTTAAAGTGCTTTGCTGCGTGGTTAGACTGGCTACCTTGCCGCTTAAATCCCTCAGCTTCTGGTCTTTGGTATCTAATTCAGTGGTTTTTGAGGTTCAGGCGCTCTGTACGTTAACCAGTTGTCCATTGACCTGGTCAAACCGGGCCAAGGCATCGCGACTGGCGGCTTCGGCGGTTTCTACCTGCTGGCTAGCTTGTCGATTCGCCTCTTCTAAATCACTGTTTTGAGCATTTAAGGTCTTTTGCTGAGTTTCTAAGGCACCCTTGTCAAATCGCAACCCTGCTAAACCCAGACTGACCTCAACCTGCTGGAGAACCGACATCCGTCGATCCACCTTGGCTTGCTGGGTCGCTCTGTCAGCATTCCCGGCCTGAGTTACAGCCCGTCCAGCCCTGGCCGTAGCCAGCCCTGCCCCCATCAGCGAGAGGGCCAGCACCGTCGCCCCCGCGCCAGCCAGCCAGCTCGTTCGTCGCTGATTTCGGGCCAGGCTTTGCTCCGAGGCGGTCAGCGCCTGGTTTACCGTAGCTAATTCTTGCCTGGCCTGCTCAAGCTCCTGGCGTAAGCCAAAGCCCTGGCTTTCGACCAAAAATTGGTAGTCAGCGCGGCCTAGGGTGCGATTTTCGGCCCATTCTTGGGCAGCGGCCAGATCAGCCCCTTGCAACAGATAGCTGTCGTCTTTGGGGTCAGAGGCTTCCCAAGCGGCAATTGCCACTGCGTAGGGCCGCACCCTGGCAAAGGCCTGGGCCACCCAGCCCTCATCAAACACCTGGCGATAAATCGGGTTGTAGACCTCTAGCTGGTTCTGCCGCTCGACTACTAGCCCCGACAGCCGCAGTTCCACTTGTGACGGACTGCCATCGTAGGCGATGCTACCCTGCTGCAAAATCTCGCGATAAAGCCCCAGCAGCCGATTGGCCCGCTGCTCTTTGCCCAAAATGCGGTTCTGAATCGTGCGCAGGTGTTCAGGGTCATCCTGGGCTTCCCAGTTGGTGATCAGGTGAGTGTCTACCAGCTCTCTCACATAGCTGGGGATATCAGCCGCTGGTAAAGGGGGCGTCTCAAGCACCTGGTTACAGAGTTTTTGGGTGAGAAAAGGCTGGCCCCCCGTCCACCGCAAAATTTCGTGCAGCACAGCCTGGGGGTCGGTCACAACTGGGGCCAGTCCATCGGCCAGGGATTGGGCCTCAGTGGACGTAAAGCCCGTCAGCTGAATGGAGTGGCCAATGTTAAACGGGGTTCGCTCATTGTCTTGAATTAGATCCGCCGGGGTCGCCACCCCCAACAGGGCAAAGGTGAGGCGGCGGTAGTCGGGCTGATCGGCACGGCGGTTGTAGCACTCGCGCACCAGGGCAAAAAAGTCGTCGTGGCTAAACCCCAGACTCAGCACACTGTCGATTTCGTCGATAAAGATCACGATGGGCTGAGTGACCCGCGCCAGCAGTACCTCTCGCAAAAACTTGCCAAACCGTTGCAGGGGCGAGAGGGGGTGCTGGGCCTCCCACCAGGTACCGAGGTCAAACTCGGGCAGCAGGTTAAAGTTTTCGGCCAGCAAATCAACCAGCCCGGCGTACCACTCCACCGGAGTCAGCTGCTCGGTGCCAATCTCGGCTAGGTCAATGGCGGCGCAGGCCACCCCTTCGGCCTGCAACCGGGCCATGGTGCGGGCGCGCAGGCTGGTTTTGCCCATCTGGCGCGAGTTAAGCACGTAGCAGTAGTCGCCGCGCCGGAGGGCGTCATAAAATTCCTGATCGGCCTGGCGTTCTACATAGATTGGGGAATCTAAGGGCAGCCCGCCCCCGACTTGATAGGGTGCAGTCATGGTGCTGGAAAATCTTGGCTAGGGGCATTTCCCCGAATCTTAAGCGGTTTTTCGTGGCTAGGCTAGGGCGTGTTTTAAAACTCTTTGGCAGAATGGTAGCAGTACGAATAAACTCTTGAACTGCGATGATTCTTCCACCTCAACCCGCCCCTCGTCGGGGTGAAATGAGCGAAAACCAATGGAACCAGATTGAACCCCTGCTGCCACCGCAAAAACCTCCCACGGGCTGCCCAGCCAAAGACCATCGCCTGATCATCAATGGCATCCTGTGGATTTTGCGCACGGGTGCGCCATGGCGAGACTTGCCGGAGCGCTATGGGGCTTGGTCAACCGTTGCCGGGCGGTTTTATCACTGGCGCAAGATTGGCCTATGGCAACAGGTGCTCACAGGCCTCCAAGCGAAGGCCGATGCCGAGGGCAAGCTCAATTGGGATATTCATTTTGTCGATGGCAGTGTCATCCGTGCCCACCAGCATGCCGCTGGGGCAAAAAGGGGAACCTAGAGCCCGATTCGGACCTCTCTGCGGTTCAACAGGTGCAAATCCGAGAGGCCTTAGGACGGTCCCAAGGGGGCTTTAGCACCAAACTACATCTGCGCTGCGAGGGAAACGGCTTACCGATGACCTTTCTGCTGACCGTCGGTGAGCGTCATGAGGCGGTCGTGTTTGAACCATTGATGGAGCAAGGCGCGGTGAAACGCCCTCACGGGGGACGACCGCGCTTACGTCCCAAGCGGGTCAGTGGGGATAAAGCTTACAGCAGTGGCTCCATTCGTCGCTATTTGCGACGGCGGGGAATTCGGGTGACCATTCCTCGCAAACGCAATGAACGGCGACGCGGTACCTTTGACAAGGCGCTATACCGCCAGCGCAATCAAGTTGAGCGGTGTTTCAATCACTTGAAGCAGTACCGCCGCATCGCAACTCGCTATGAGAAAAAGGCTGAAAACTACCTGGCCATGCTAACTCTAGCCTCCATCATGATGTGGGCTTAGTTTTAAAACACGCCCTAGTACCGATGTTATTGTGAGTTTGGCTACTCTCAACCCTAACCAGCACGAACTAAGCCCAAGGCCAATACCCCTCGTGCTCCCACGAGACATTCATTGCCTAGAGAAACCCCCATGGAATCTACGAGTATTGTTGACCTTCAGACACTGAAAGTACTGATTAAAGAGAGTCTGCGAGAGGTTTTGCGAGAAGAGCGCTTGCAGCTCTGCAAACTTCTCATGCCCTACATTAGCGATGACGAGCAGACTGACATAGACACCGCCCTCGGCAGCCCCGAAGCCTATGGGGAAGACGAGTTAATCGATCTAACAGGCTGGGTAAAACATGGAGGTTCGATTCAGTAAACGGGCCGTCAAATACCTCAAGAAGCTGGATGCCAAAACTGCTGAGCGTATTCGGGAAAAGATTCTCCAACTCCTGTCTATGCTAGAGGTTGAGGGTGTAATTCCCTTCAACGAGCTGGATATTAAAAAGCTCAAAGGCCAGTGGGACGGGTACTTTCGCCTCAGAGTTGGGCAAATTCGCGTTATTTTTACTCTCGTTGGCGAGGAACTGGAGATTTTGCTGATCTATGACATTAATGTCAGAGGCAGCATATACGAATAAATCAGTGCGAAGAGCCAATTTAGGATAGCGCAGCACTCAATTGTCGTTATCCTAGCTGCTCCCGAAAGGCGATACGGTAGAGATCGCATAGGGGCTCCACCCGATTTTGGCGAAACTTGACCACCCCCATAAGCTGTTGCGCATCTAAATTGCATCAATAGCACTTCCCTTGTTTTTCACCTTCCGATGCCAATTTATGGCCAGTTCTCCTTCATTGAGAAGCTTATTGATAAGAGCCTCGAGATCTTCAATAGACTTAAATAAACGATTTGAGATGAACTCTTTTGCTGAATGCCAAACCAATTCGACCAGATTGTAGTCCGGGCTATACTCAGGTAAAAACTCCAAAACTAAATTTGGCATCTCTAACTTTATCTTCTCTGTAAATTCCTCCTTTTTGTGAATACTCGCATTGTCTAAAATAATCACAACCTTAGGCCCGTCTTTCTCAAATTCGCTCACGCTCCTATCCTCGCCAGCCCAGTCATAAATAACCTCCTCGTAAAAGTTCTTGAGAACCTTATAAAAATTTTCACCGGTTCCTTTGGGGAGAAAGTCCACCAACCGCTTCTTGTCCGAATAGCGGATTCCTCCCATCACATTGATACGTCCTTTCCGTCGAATTCCAGAAACCTTCTTGCGCGTCCCTTTCTTGACCCAATCCTTTCGACGTGTCACTCTCAAACTAAAGCCACATTCATCCCAAAACCAGACCTGGAGCTTCTCTGGGGATTCTTTAGTAATTCTTAAATACTCCTCCAGTTTTGCCTTGAAGAGTTTTCGCTTCTCTGGATCTTGCTTCTCCTCTAAGCTATATTTGGCCCAGAGGTAAACGTACTTTTTTGACTTGAGAATCCTCCTCACTTGACTCCCACTTAGCTGAATCCCGGTTTCTTGTTCTAAATATGTGGCGAGCCGAGCCGCCGTCCATCGACCAAATTCGTACCCCAATTCTTGAGGCTATTTCTCAATGACATCCAATAATAAGTTGACATATTGATCGGTGGCCTTATGATAATTCCCATGCATTCGTTCATCGGTTAAACTGGCTAAGTCACTTGGATTTCCGTGGGCACACCAATAGGCTACTTTCCTTAAGGAGCAACCTAGAAAGTCTGCAATCTCTTGCTGTTTTCTGCCATCATTTCGCAATAGCAGAATTAGAATACGCTCACGAACGTCGGGATGCTCATGAAATTTAAGCTGCTTCTGCAATTCCTGTTTCTCTTCGGCCGTTAGGTAATTCTTGATTGGCATGTATAACTCACCAAAATACACTCCCTAATATGTAGTTTAGATGCTTAACAGCTTACTCTGGAGGCGAAAGGCTTCTTTGCTCCCCACTCGGGTGGGTTCCTTACTTTGCAGCACCACTTGCATAGCGGCAAGCAGGTCGGGGCTTTCTTCGAGGTTTTGCAGGTGTCGCCGCAGGTGCTCGGCGTAGGGGCCTTCTTCGGTGGGGGCAATGGCCAGAAGCTCGGGCAGGGTAAAACGCCCGGTGGCCAGGTGATAGAGGGCAACGCGAATCAGGTAGGGATGACCGCCCAGCATTTCCATCAGCGGCACAACATCCTCCTCCAGGCTGAGCCCGTGGCGGGCGGCCAGTTCGCTTACCTGAGCGGCGGTAAACTCGGGCAAGTCCTTGGCCAGGCCAACGTTAAAGGGCGACTGATTAATTTTGAGCGGCACATACACCTCTTTGGAGTGGGTGATGATCAGCCGCAGGCGCTGCCAGAGCGGGTCGTTGCGCTTTTCGTGCCAGGCCCGCAGCAGTGCAAAGAAATCTTCGGCAATTTTGGGATACTGAAACACCAGGTCCACTTCGTCTAGACCCAGGGCCAGGGGGCCGCTCAACGCCGGCAAAATGTAGCGGTAGAAGTAGTTGCCGCACTTTTGCTTGCTGCCCAAAGGGCCATCCCAGTGCTGGTCGAGCTGATCGGGCAGGCCCAGGGCATCGGCAATGGTGGCGCAAAACCACTGCAAAAAGCTGGTCAATTCGGCAAAAATGTCGCCGTCGGCCTCCTGAAACGAAATGCTGACGGTGCGATCGCCATGCTGGCTGGCGTGGTTGAGAATACGGGCCATCAGCGACGATTTACCCATCTGGCGCGGCGCTTTAATGCGAATCAGCGCACTGGGTTGCAGAATAGCGCGGTAGCAGTCGGCCTCAATGGGAGGTCGCTCCACATAAAAAGGTGAGGAGAGGGGCACCTGACCCTCGGGAATTTCCAGGTCTGCGGGGGCTGATGAGGGCTGAAGATTGGGTTCCTGGGTCAGCCCAGTATTGGACCCTGGCGTTGCGGAGTCGCCTTCCGCTTGCGCTTCAGCGACGGTCATTCGCAACCCTTCGACTACCTTACGAATGCCCTTGGCTATGTCGGTAAAGGCTTCGTCCTGATTAGCCCAGGTGGTGACAGGCTTAGCGTTTTTAGGCAAAGCTTGAAGCCGCCTAAAGCTGGCCCCCTGCCAATCGACCGATCGCAGCAGCACTGGAATCACCACTGCGTCTCCATCGGCGTGGCGCTTCATCGCTCGATTTAGCTCAATGTCGTAGCAGTAGTTAGAGGCCAAAAAGTCGGCACTGACCAGCAGCAGAATAATCTGGGCCTGCTCCAGGTAGTGGTCGATTTGTCCGGCCCATTCGCTACCCGGAGTGATTTGGCGATCGTGCCAGCTGCTCAACACCCCCTGACGTTCGAGCAGGCTAAGGTGCTTGGCCAGTTCATCTCGCAGGGCCTCGTCTCGGTGAGAGTAGGAGAAAAAGAGTTGAATGCCCTGGGTCATAGGGGGTAGCAGCCAGTGAGGGCGCGATCGCAGCTATCTTAGCTTAGCTCTGCAAAAGATTTGGTCGTTAGGCCTTAACGTCGCCAATGTAGGTAGAGATTTTGCGATCAGTAACTCCTGAATTCAAAACAGAATTTTTCAGAAGTTTTCCCCCTCGTGCAAATCAGACCCATGCCCGATGCTGATAGCTGTGTTCCCTGATGTTAAGCGAAGCGAACCGTTGGCCCGGCAAGTCAAGCCAACCGTTGGCCACGCTAAAGGTTCTTTGTGATAGTCCGTTTACTCATCAGGTGTGTAGCCATGTCTGTATCTACCCTCACTTCGCCTAGCGTGCAGTGCCCCGAATGCGGTGTTCACAGCATCGTAGAATACAAGCCCACGGTTTACCACTGCCTCAAATGTGATTTTGAAAAAGACCTGAGTCCAGACTCAGACCATCAAGAGTCTGGCCTGGGATCAGTTCTGATGGGCTTTGCTAGCGTTCTCCTGATACTGCTCATCCTGCTGTAGTGAGTCAGTAGCTTGATAGTGCAAATGCACCACAGTATCATAGGGGGGCTGACCCTTGGGCTCCCCTATGGCGATTGTTTCTTCCCACACTTCAGACGACTCGGCCAAGCCCCAGCGGGCCAAGCCCAAACCGTCAGCGCCAGCGGCCGAATCAGCACCAAGCGCCGAAGCTGCGGTAGTGCAGCCGCTACTCTCACTGGTCAAAGGTGGAACCCTCCAGCCGGAAGATGTGCAGGGCGAGGTACCGGATACGCTGGCAGAAACTACTGCCCCAGAAGACAGCCTGCGGCCCCAGCGCCTGCAAGACTATATTGGCCAGGCATCGCTGAAAGAGGTGCTGGGCATTGCCATCAAAGCGGCCCAGTCGCGCCAGGAGCCGCTCGACCACCTGCTGCTCTACGGGCCGCCGGGGTTAGGCAAAACCACCATGGCGCTGATTCTGGCCCAGGAAATGGGGGTGACCTGCAAAATCACCACGGCTCCAGCCCTGGAGCGGCCCCGCGACATTGCCGGGCTGTTGGTCAATCTCAAACCCGGCGACGTACTCTTCATCGATGAGATTCACCGACTGCCCCGGGTAACCGAAGAAATTCTTTACCCGGCCATGGAAGACTCTCGCCTTGACATCACCATTGGCAAGGGGCAGTCGGCCCGCACCCGCAGCATTCCGCTGTGCCCGTTTACCCTGGTGGGGGCGACGACCCGAGTAGGAGCGCTGAGCTCGCCGCTGCGCGATCGCTTTGGCCTGATTCAGCGGCTGCGGTTTTACGACATTGATGAACTAACGCCCATTGTGCTGCGCACCGCCGAGGTGCTGCGCACCCCCATCGAGCCCGCCGGAGCCGAAGAAATTGCCCGCCGGGCGCGGGGCACACCCCGCATTGCCAATCGCCTGCTGCGGCGGGTGCGCGACTACGTGGAGGTCAAGGCCGCTGGCCCCATCACCACGACCCTGGCGGCTGAGGCCCTGGAATTATTTAACGTCGACCCCTGTGGTCTCGACTGGACCGATCGCCGCCTGCTCTCGGTGATGATTGAAAACTTTGGCGGTGGCCCCGTTGGCCTCGACACCATGGCCGCCTCTACCGGTGAAGACCCCCAAACCATTGAGGAGGTCTACGAGCCTTACCTGCTGCAAATTGGCTACCTACAGCGCACCCCCAGGGGCCGGGTGGTTACCGCCGCCGCCCGCCGTCACCTGGGCTACGACGAAACCCTCCCCGGCAGCGACAGCCAGATGACGCTGCTATGACCCTGCCATGACCCCAAAATAGCGGCGGGAAATCTTCAAGCCGTTTGACTGTTGAAAGCAGCGATCGCGGGCTTCTCCCCTGGCAAATCGATAATGGCCTGCATCAGGTTGGTCTGGCTGAGGTTAGCCCCCGACAAGTCGGTACCCAGCAGGTTGGTGCCCAGCAGGTTGGCCCCAGACAGATCAGCGTTCGCCAGGCAGGCGCCCCATAGGTCAGCATGCATCAGGTTCGCCCCGGCCAGGTTCGCCCCCCTGAGGTCTACCCCGGTCAGCCGCGCCCCACTGAGGTCTGCTCCCCACAGGGATGCCCCCGGGGCCAGATGGTGCAGGGTTTTGGGTGGCTGAAACCCACGGGGAAACTGGGTGCTGTCGGAGTAGAGCGCTCCGTCTAGGTTGGTGTTGGCCAGCTGGCATCCCCGCAGGTTAGCACCAATCAGGTTGGCCTGGGCTAGATCGGCATGGCGCAGATCGGCACCGCGCAGGTCGGCCAGCATGAGCGTGGCCTGCCGCAGGTCAGCGTAGCGCAGGTCGCTATCTCCCATCAGAGCGCTGAGCAGATTGACTCTTTTCAGCACTGTTCCAAACAGCTGGCAATTGACCAGCAGAGCGCCACTGAAATCGGCGGCGGTCAAATCACTACCGCCAAGGTCGCGCTCCCGCAGATCTTTAGTGGCCAGCGTTGCCCCTGGCTCCAGGCTCCACATGCTGGCCTGATCGGGGTTAAACCCGACGGGAAACTGGGTTTGAGCGTTGTACAGTGCGCCTTCTAAGCGAGCGGCCTCAAGCTCTGCCCCCGTCAGCACGGCCTCCCGCAGGTCGGCCCAGCGCAGGTCAGCTCCAGCCAGGTTGGCATGGCTAAACTGCGCCTGCTTTAGATTGGCGCGGCGAAAATTGGCCTGGGTGAGGTTTGCCCGACTGAAGTCAGCGCCCCAAAAGTCGACCCTGGCCAGGCTCCAGTGGTTGAGGTCGGCCCCAGCCAGGTTGATGCCGGTAAAATCTCGCTCCCCCTCCACAAAGGCCGTCCAAAGATTCTCTAGCGTTTTGAGATTCATGCTTGTGTACTGCTCAACATTGCCTACGAACATAGTTAGCGACTGACTGATTTTTGCCTACCGGGCTTTCACCCCTGATGGGCAGTCAAAAGATTTGGCCAGGGCACAGTCTGCCGCGGCGGCTCCGACTCGTGCACCCAAACGACGTAGCCAATGTCATCCCAGGTAGCGATCGCTTTTTTGCCCTGGCGCTGGAGCTGCTGCACCAGCCCCCTGGCTTTGTCTAGGCTGGGGCGGTTGCGGTAGTAGCGGTAATACTCTCCTTCGACGGCGAGAGCCAGGCAGCGCTGCTGGTCGACGCCTTGAATGTGGCACAAAACATGGGCATCTATGGTTGTAGAGATCAGCCCCGCCGCCGCTGAGGCCGGTTCGCCCGACTCAGTTTTGGCGGCCGTTTGCAGCAGGCTCGACCAATCTAGGGTAGAGGCAGGCTGAGCGGCGGACTGGGCCACCGCTCCGCTGGCCTCAGCAGAAGCATGGTCGATGTCCGCAGGGTCAACTAGCGGCCGATCCGGGGCTGATTCCAGAGCTTGATCGAGCAGGCTCTGGCGGCGCTGCGATCGCCCCTGACGCGATCGCATAGCTTCAGCCGTGCCAATGCCAATGGCTACACTCGATAAAATGGCAAAGCCGATGTAGCGAATCGAAAACTCCTTGTGCTGATGGGTGATTAGGGCCGAGTCAACCCAGCGACTGAGGGGCGCGGGCAGTCGATCGGAGACCTGTACAGCGTGGTCGGAGGCCATCGGCCAAGTCAGTGCCGCAAACCCGGCGCTAGAAGCCAGCAGAGCAGGCAAAACGATACGGCGAAAGGGTGAATTATCCATAACAGAGAACACACTGAGGTGGTCACGCCACCTGTTGGGAGATCTCCTTCAGAATACGCAATAGACCGGCAAGAATCTGCGAATTCCCCCCAGACACTCTGTGATACTTTGATGAAACCTGGTGCCCATCTACGTATTTATACGGTCATCTCTCCGCCGCCTGGGCGCAGTTGAATTCCTTCACAAAAAAACAGCTGGCGGCTACCGCAACTTGATGCTGACAATCCTGATGGGCTACAACGCCGCTGAGTATTGAAGTGCGACCTCTCTCAAGCAGCCCTTCGGACTTAGCCTATGCGGTGGAATATATTAGTCAGCTTGCTAGTGCTGTTGACGGCCGTTACACCGGCCGCTTTGCGGGTAGCCCGCGAACAACTCAGCCGCTATCAGCCCCCAGCCAGCGCCGCGACAGAAACCTCTGCTGTAGCCCAATCGGCGCTGCCAGAGAGCGATCGCCGCTGCCAGCAGTGCGATCTAGCCGCTGCCGACCTCAGCGGCCAGGACCTCAGCCGCAAAAACTTTCGAGAGGCCAACATGAGCGGAACCAACCTGACTGGCACCCAGCTGATCAACGCCGTACTGCACCAGGCCAACCTCAGCCAGGCTAACTTGCATCAGGCCAATCTTCAGGGGGCCGACCTTTCAGAGACTATCCTGGTGCAGGCCGACCTCAGCCAGGCCCAAATGCTCAACACCAGCCTGGTCAAAGCCGACCTCAGCAACGCCTCCCTGACCCAGGCTGAACTCCGCGATGCCGCTCTGTGTTCAGCCCAACTACACCAGGCCAATCTCTCAGAGGCCAGCCTGTACGGAGCCATTTTGCGCCAGGCAGACCTGTCAAACACCGATCTGCGCGGGGCAGACCTGCGCTACGCCGACCTCTACGAAGCCGACTTGACCAACGCCAACCTTACCGGGGCGCGCCTTGAGTTTGCCACTATGCCCGATGGCAGTACCTATAACCAGGGCTACGTCAACCCAGTCAACCCCTCCCAGGGCTGTGACCCGCACCAGACAGGTAGTGCTACCGACAGCGCTGCCGATGAGCCAGCCCCCTAGACCACAATGGCCTGAGCGACCCCGGATCTTCAGATCTGATTGCCTTTAAAGTTGGGATGCGGCAGAAAAGCGTTCTCGGCCAGGTTCCCAAAGGCGAAACCCACCAACAAAGGCATTGCTGTTTTGGCCGGGGCGGCAGCCTGGGGGTAACGTCTTCAGCACCTTGATCTGACCACCGCCGATGACCACATCATCGGCCTCTAGGGCGGCCATAAACTGACCCACACAGACTTCTACATAGCCGCGCCATCGCTTTTTACCCAGGCGATCGAGGGCGCGCTTGCCCAAATAGTCCTCGTAGGTGCCCTTTTTGTAGGGTAACCTGAGTTCGGGATAAGGAAAGGAGGGGCTCTGTAAGCTGATATAGCTGTAGCCAGTCTGGTTAAGACATGTCTCCTATGACCGTTCAAACGTTTGAACGGTCATAGGGTTCCTGGATGTCCTAACCAACGTGACTATGGCTATATCACGTAAATGATTCAGCAGGCCCCCCTATGGATAGTCTAGAAGAGCTGTTTTGCCACATTGATGATTTCTGCTGTCAGTTCGAGCCGAAATGGCACCAGATGCTGCTGGGTGAAGGCGTTCAACACCGTCAGCGCCAGCGATCGCTGAGCTTAAGCGAGGTGATGACAATCTTGGTGTGCTTCCACCAGCAGCACTATCGCAACTTCAAGGCGTTCTACAACAAGCATGTCTGCGTGCACTGGCGAGAGGCCTTTCCTGGCCTGGTCAGCTATCACCGCTTTGTGGAGTGGATGCCGTCGGCTCTGCTGCCCTTATGCGTGTACCTGAAGCACTGTTTTGGCGCTTGTAGCGGCATCAGCTTTATCGATAGCAGCAGCCTCAAGGTGTGCCACAACCGTCGGATTCGACGCCACAAGGTGTTTCGCGGCCTGGCGGCTCGGGGCAAAACCTCAGTTGACTGGTTCTTTGGCTTCAAGCTCCACCTGGTGGTTAATGACCAAGGGGAGTTGCTCAACATCCAAATCACGCCGGGCAATACCGACGACCGCAAGCCCGCCTGTGACTTGCTTCAAGGCCTCTATGGCAAGGTCTTTGCTGACCGGGGCTATGTCTCCAAAGCACTGGCAGAACGCCTCTTTGAGACCTGTGGCATCGAGTTCTTTGCCAAACCCAGGCGCAACATGACAAACCACTTGATGCGGCTCACCGACAAGTTACTGGCCCGCAAGCGCGCCATTGTCGAAACCGTCATTGACCAGCTCAAGAACATCTCCCAGATTGAGCATTCCAGGCATCGCAGCCCTACCAACTTCATGGTCAATGTCATCTGTGGCTTGATTGCCTACTGCCATCAGCCCAAGAAGCCTTCCCTCAATCTTGACTTCGCTCTTCCTCCATCGGCTTAACCCGAACTCAGGTTAGGGTAGGTGAGCCAGCTCCAGGGGTACCACTACCCCTTCCACCACCATAGCTGACCCCAGCCCGGTGCCCAGCCCCAAAAAAAGCATTGTGCCACCCTCGTAGCTGCCCAGTGCCTGCATGGCCGCATCGTTGATCATGCGCACTGGATGATCAAAGGCAGCTTCAAAATCAAACCCAGTCCAGCCGGGGGCCAGGTTGTGGGGTTCTCGGGCTACCACCCCCTTGTGAACCACCCCTGGATAGCCAATCGCCACTGCTTCGTAGGTCCAATCCTGGGCCAAAGCCTTGACCCCAGCCACCATATCCTCCGGTGTCATCGCCGGGCCGGAGGCAAACTTACGAACTTCGGTTTGGCCCGTAGCCAGAATCTTGACATTGCTACCGCCAACATCGACAACCAGTACATTCATAGTCACTGAAAGTTAACAATACGGGCAAAGCTATCTGGCTCTAGGCTGGCCCCCCCCACCAGGGCGCCGTCAATCTCAGGCTGGGCCATGAGTTCATCGACGTTGCTGGGTTTGACCGAGCCACCGTACTGAATGGTGACGTCTGGATTTTTGAGCAGCTTGCGAATGCCGCCAATCACCTGGTTGGCATCGGCAGCTTCACAGGTGTCGCCGGTACCAATTGCCCAGATCGGCTCATAGGCAATAATCAAGTTGTTCTGGTCTACATCGACCAGGCCTTTTTCAATCTGGTTGGCAATTACCGACTCAGTTTCTCCGGCATCGCGCTGGCTCTTGGTTTCACCCACGCACAGAATCGGGGTCAGCCCGCAGGCCTGGGCCGCCTGCAGACGCAGGTTGACCGTTTCGTCAGTATCGGCAAAATACTGGCGACGCTCGCTGTGGCCCACAATGACGTAGCGCACCCCCAGTTCCCGCAGCATATCCCCCGAGATTTCCCCGGTAAACGCTCCCTCGGGCATCCAGTGGATGTTTTGGGCACCTACTTTAATTCTGGCTCCGTGCAGGCTCTTAGACAGGGCACCGAGGGCTGTAAACGGCGCACACAAAATTATTTCGCGCCCGTCGGGGGTGTCGGTCAACTGCCCCAGGAAATGACGCAAAAAATCCAGGGTCTCACCCTGGGTCTTGTACATTTTCCAGTTGCCAGCAATAACAATTTTTCGCACGATGTTTTGAGGTTAGAGGCTAGGTATACAGACTTGCATCGTACTAAGAAAAGAACCCCCGAATCAAATGTTGCAGCGTGCAACGTTGATCCGGGGGTTCTGGGGGAATGGGGAAGGTGAGGGAGGTGGAGAAGATGAGGGGGAAAATTTGCGATCGCCTCACCTTCCTTACCTCTTCATCCCCTCACCTTCCTCACTTCTCCACCGCCCTAGCGCAGGGCCGCCGCCTCGCGAGCCGCCGCCGCTTCATCGGGGTGAATATTGAGGCGGGTCAGGTTAATTCGCCCCCGCCCGTCAATTTCACGCACCTTGACGATCACTTCGTCACCGACATTGACTTCGTCTTCGACCTTGGCCACCCGGTAGTCCGCCAGTTGAGAAATGTGAATCATGCCGTCTTGGCCAGGCATAAACTCTACGAAGGCACCGATGGGAATCACCCGCACCACTTTGCCAACAAACACATCGCCAGCGGAGGGCTTAAACACGATCGCCTCAATCAGGGCCTTGGCCTGGAGAGCCTTTTCGCCCTCAATGGAGGATACGGTCACGGTGCCGTCATCGTTGATGTCGACTTTGGCGCCGGTTTGCTCGGTAATCCCTTTGATCTTCTTGCCGCCGGGGCCAATCACCATGCCGATCATCTCGGGGTCAATCTTGAAGCTGATCAGGCGGGGCGCGTAGGGCGACAGGTCAGCCCTGGGGGTGTCAATGGTGGCCAGCATTTTCTCGAGGATATGCAGGCGGGCGGGCTTGGCCTGGTTGATGGCGTCGGCGATGACCTGGAGAGGTAGCCCGGTGATTTTCATATCCATCTGCAGAGCGGTGATGCCCGTATCGGTACCGGCGACCTTAAAGTCCATATCGCCCAAAAAGTCCTCGATACCCTGAATATCGGTGAGAATGCGCACCTCATCGCCTTCTTTGATCAGGCCCATGGCGGCTCCGCTAACCGGCTTGGTAATCGGCACCCCAGCATCCATCAGCGACAGGGTGGAACCACACACCGACCCCATGGAAGTGGAGCCATTGGACGACAGCACCTCCGACACCACCCGAATCACGTAGGGAAACTCTTCCTTGGGGGGCAGCACGGGCACCAGCGCGCGCTCGGCCAGGGCACCGTGGCCAATCTCCCGACGACCGGGCGATCGCATCGGTCTTGTCTCACCCACCGAGTAGGGCGGAAAGTTGTAGTGGTGCAGGTAGCGTTTTTCTTCGTCGGGGTGGAGATCGTCCATCATCTGGGCATCTCCGGGGGTACCCAGGGTGGTTACCGACATTACCTGGGTCAGCCCCCGCTGAAACAGGCCGGTGCCATGTACTCGCGGAGGCAGCAGCCCCACCTGACAGGAAATCGGACGAACCTGATCGAGCTGGCGGCCATCGACCCGCACCTTCTCCTCGACAATTTGCTGCCGCATCAGCTTTTTGGTGACGGACTTGTAGGTATTGCCGAGGGCTTTGCCATTTTCGGTTACGGCCACCTTGATAGGGTTGTCGTCCTCCAGCGCTTCGATGGTGGTGACTAGCTCATCTTTGATGGCATCTAGCTTCTCGTCGCGCTCGGGTTTGGTCAGGCTAAATTGCTTCAGCACCTCCTTAATCGCGGCGGCGGTTTTTTCTTCAATGAAGGTGGCCAGGGTGGGGTCAGTAACCGGCTCTTGCTCTTTGACGATCTCAATGCCCAGGTCTTTGATCAGCTCCAGCTGGGCCTTGATCAGGTCTTGCACCACCTCGTAGCCAAAGTCGATGGCTTCAATCACGTCGGCTTCAGGCAGCTGATTTGCCCCAGCCTCAACCATGATGACCCCGTCGGGGGAACCCGCTACCACCAGGTCCAAATCGCCGTTCTCAACTTCTTTGTAGGTGGGGTTAATGACAAAGTCATCGCCGACCAAACCCACGCGCACCGCCGCCATGGGGCCGTAGAAGGGAATTTTGGCCAGCAGCACCGCGATCGACGCGCCGGTTGCCGCCAGGACATCGGGGGGCACCTGCTCATCCATGGCCAGGGTGGTGGCGACAATTTGAATATCGTCGCGCAGCCACTGGGGAAACAGAGGCCGCATGGGGCGGTCAATGAGTCGAGAAATAAGGGTGGCGCGCTCTGGAGGGCGACCCTCCCGACGCAAAAATCCGCCGGGGATGCGTCCGGCGGCGTAGAGACGTTCTTCGTAGTCTACGAGCAGCGGCAAAAAGTCAATGCCCTGACGTCCTGTAGAGCGGGTTGCGGTCACCAAAACCGCTGTTTCCCCAGATCTGACTAGCACTGCGCCCCCGGCCTGGGGAGCCAACAGCCCTCCCCTCAGGTGTATATCACGACCACCAAAGGATATTGTTTTTTCAAATTCTTGCATGTACGACTACGTCCTTTCTCTCTTGCCATTCTTCTGGGTTACTTTGGCTTGATCCTAGCACCGATGGCGGCAATGGCTTCTCGCTAGAGCTACGGTCGGTGAAATTAGGCAAAAGACTTAAGATTTGAGGGGTCTAGGGCATACTACGGGGGCTGGCTTAGTTAGGTAGTCACCACAGCGGAGGAAAAGGTCATCGCAGTATTAGTTACCGGAGTGGCGGGGTTTGTGGGCTATTTTGTCGCCCAGCGGCTGTTGAACGAGGGTCTAGAGGTATACGGCATTGACAACCTCAACGACTACTACGACGTGGGGCTAAAGCGCGATCGCCTCGCCCAACTCACCCCCAGCAAAAACTTCACCTTCGAGCAGCTAGACCTGTTCGATCGCGACGGCATGCTGGCCCTATTTCGCGGCCACCAATTTCAATATGTGATCCATCTGGCCGCCCAGGCGGGGGTGCGCTACTCGCTCGAAAATCCTTTCGCTTACTCGGACAGCAATCTTTCTGGCTTTTTAAATTTGCTGGAGGGCTGCCGCCTGATGGGGGTTGAGCATCTGGTCTTTGCCTCGTCGAGTTCAGTATATGGAGCCAACCACAAGGTCCCGTTCTCGGTGGATGACCGCGTTGACCACCCGGTCTCCCTCTACGCTGCCACCAAAAAGGCTAACGAATTGATGGCCCATGCCTACAGCAGTCTGTACCAAATTCCGACCACGGGGCTGCGTTTCTTTACGGTGTACGGACCCTGGGGTCGGCCCGACATGGCCTACTTCAAGTTTGTGGAGTCAATTTTGGCCGACCGCCCCATCCAGGTCTACAACCAGGGCCGCATGAAGCGCGACTTCACCTACATTGACGATGTGGTCGAAGGGGTTGTGCGCGTCATGGAGCACCCCCCCCAGCCCCGGAGCCAGGCGGATAGCGATGGCCAGGCACCTTATAAAATCTACAACATCGGCAACCACCAGCCGGTAGAGCTGATGCGGTTTATCCAGGTGATTGAAACGACCCTGGGCAAACCGGCCAAAAAGGTCATGTGCCCTATGCAACCTGGGGATGTGCCTGCCACCTATGCCGATGTCAGTGATCTGATGGCCGATGTGGGCTTTGCCCCCAGCACCCCCATCGAAGTCGGAATGCAGCGATTCATAGACTGGTATCGCCAGTACTACAACCCTGCACTGAGGGAGACCTAATAGGCCAGGGTTTCTAGGGTTTCACGCAGGTAGCGGCGCACCAGCTGATCGAGAGGAGCCGTTTCAGCCTCAGCCGCAGGTAGCTCACCCTTCCAGCTTTTGAAACCAGAGCTAGCCGCGATCGCGTTTTTGAGGCCATACCAAATGCGGGCGTGGTCAGAAAGCGGTGTGGAGTTTGCAGAGCGAATTACGGCCATAGCTGCCTCTAAAAAATTTAGGTAAACGTCAACCCATGGGGTGATATCAACGTCCGGGATAGCTCAATCGACCAGCGAGCCAGCAAAAACCCCGATCGATCAGACAACCACATACTCAAGATAGCGTAACCGCTCTACAGCTATTGTGATTCAAACCACAGTATCAAGAATTGAAAAATACCTATAGATGATACAAAATACCCGCCAAAACTCTAGGGGTATGTATCTACGGCAATAGGCTCTGACGCAGAAGGACTAATGGGATCCGTGAAGGACGAATTACCCTTCGCGCCGTGCGCTTCAGAATGATTCATCGCCAAGCGGCCATCCTCTGAGTGATCTATCTCTCCAGAACGTATCGCCTTTGCAGATCTTGCCGCCATAGAGTCTTCGAGCAAATGATGTTCCGCCGGATGCTCCTGAGATTCGCGGATTTCTAGGAGTTCGTTTGGCTCTAAGTCTGGCCCGCTGACATCGCTGGCCTTAGCTTCCGCAGCTTCTATTGAAACAGTTTTGGGAGAACCAGCCCCAGAAACAGCTTCTGCTGGGTTTTCCTCAGCAATAGATATCTGGGGTAGAACCGATTTAGCCTGGGCCAGAGTAGGTTTATCTAGATCTAAAGATTCTGCGTGCAAAGCCTCTGGATCCAGAAGCTCTAAGGAAGGCTCATCACTGTCAGCGTCAGGAGATGGCTCTGCCTGCGAGACTAGATTCTGGTCTCCGACATCTCTATGGGGCGCCAGGCTGGGCAGAAGCCAGCTTACCGACAGCCCCAACCAGCTAAAGTTAGCGGCTATGGCCTCAACGGGATAAGGCTGAACAGCGACCATACGTCGGTCAGGGGTGGCCATCACCTGGAGCACGGCCACCGGTACCTGCAAAAACAAATTGGCCAAAAAGAAGCCCAGAGCGGCGATCGCAACGCCGCCCAATCGGCCCCAGCCGCTAAAGGGAGTTACATCGCGCGCCAAAAACGCCAGGGGGTAAAGCTTAATCAGTACCCACACCAGGGGCAAGGGAACCAACAGCGCCCCCAACCGCACTCGCCACCGCCGAAACTGGCTTAGCTGGAGGCGCTGATCGTCACTCAGGCAGGCGGGGCGCAGAGCTATCCCCGGCAGGCTAAAAATGTAGAAAGGCCGCAGGAGCTGCATGGTCAGCACCGGCAGCGCCCCCAGGACGATGACAACACCCAACTCTAGCCCCGGCAGGGCAGGATTCCCCACCGCCAGGCCCAACAGGCACAGATCGATCCACAGGGGTACAGTAGCTAAACCAGCCAGGTGTACCCACAGGTATGGATCGTAGCGCCAGGGTGCCATTTTCTACTCCGTGATTGACTACGTAGATTGCCTAACGACATTGCCGGACACAAATGCCCGGCAATGTCGTTCATCAGGCCATCGCCAGGGTGCGGCGCTTGGTGACCAGACGGTAGGCGTCGATGATGTCGCCCTCCTTCCAGTCGCTGAAGTTGTCGATGCCGATGCCGCACTCAAAACCAGCGGCCACATCCTTGGCGTCTTCCTTCATCCGCTTGAGGGAATCGAGTTTGCCGGTGTAGACCACCTCGCCCCCTCGCACCACCCGCAGGTTGCAGTTGCGAGTCACCTTGCCCGAGAGCACGTAACAGCCCGCCACAGCACCCTTACGGACGGGGAAGACCGCTCGCACTTCCACCTGGCCCAGAGGCTCCTCCACCATCTCGGGGTCGAGCAACCCTTCCATGGCGCCTTGGATATCGTCGAGCAGATTGTAGATCACTTCATAATCGCGCACGTCGACGCCCTGGCGATCGGCAGACTGCCGCGCCCCCGGAGCCAGCGTCGTGTTGAAGCCGATAATAACTGCGCCACTAGCCGCAGCTAGGTCGACATCTGTTTCGCTGATCTCACCAGGAGCGGCCAACAGTACCCGAATCTGCACCTCGTTCTGAGGCAGCTGCTGAAGCGCCGCCAGAATTGCTTCAATTGACCCCTGCACATCGGCCTTGAGCAACAGGTTCAAGTCCTTCAGCTCACCCTCCTGCACCTGGGCAGAGATGGTGTTAAGGGTGACGCGGCGAGAGGCCATAGCCTGCTGTAGGCGCGACTGGCGCTGCTCAAGCATGCGTTTGTCGGCTACCGCCCGGGCAGCTTTCTCGTCGGGATAGACCTCGAATTCGTCCCCGGCGGCGGGCACGTCGTTGAGGCCCAGGACCTCGACCGCAAAGGAGGGGCCAGCCACCTGCACCCGCTTGAGGCGATCGTCAAGCATGGCCTTGACCTTGCCCAAGATCGGGCCAGCCACCAGAGAGTCGCCCACCCGCAGCGTACCGTTTTGAATCAGCAAGGTGGCCACCGGGCCGCGAGCCTTATCGAGGTTAGCCTCAATCACGGTACCGCGAGCAAACCGATCGGGGTTGGCCTGGAGGTCTTCAACCTCGGCCACCAGCACAATCATCTCCAGCAAGCTGTCGAGGTTATCCCCAGTCAGGGCGCTAACCGGCACCATAATAGTGTCGCCGCCCCACTCTTCTGGCACCAGCCCGTGCTCCATCAGCTCTTGCTTGACGCGATCGGGGTTGGCCGTCTCTTTGTCAACTTTGTTGATCGCCACAATCAGCGGCACTTCGGCAGCCTTGGCGTGGCTAATGGCCTCAATAGTTTGAGGGCGAACGCCATCGTCAGCGGCCACTACCAGAATGGCAATGTCGGTTACCCGGGTGCCCCGCGCCCGCATGGCGGTGAAAGCCTCGTGACCAGGGGTATCTAGGAAGACGATCTGATGGGACGTACCGCCGTGGTCAACATCGACATGGTAGGCGCCAATGTGCTGAGTAATGCCGCCCGCCTCGCCCTGGGCAACCTTAGTCTTGCGGATGGAGTCGAGCAGGGTAGTTTTACCATGGTCAACGTGGCCCATGATGGTAACCACCGGAGGCCGACGCTGAAGGCTGTCAAGATCGGCCTCGTCGATCATTTCAGTGACTTTCTTAGCCTCCGATTCGATCTCGCTGGTTTCAACCATGACCTCGAATTCTTCAGCCACCATTTTGGCTGTTTCGATATCGAGGGTCTGGTTGATGTTGGCCGCAATACCTTTGAAAAACAGAGACTTAATTAGCTCGGTTTCGGGCACCATGATTTGCTCAGCCAGCTCGTGCACCGTTAGCCCTTCGGACAGCACGATAAACTCTGGACGCTCCTGAGTGGGCTGGGCCTCGCCACGGCGACCGCGACGAGAGCGACCACCGCCGCTGCTGTCGCGATGCTGGGGCTTATGACTCTTCACCGTAGGCGACGAGGGCTTGGCCCCACCCGCGCTCTTAGGCTTGGGCGGACGAGCCAGGGAAATGCTCAAGTTTTGAGCATCGGTGACTTGATCGTCATCTTCGTCGAGTTCATCGACTAGGACATCCAGGTCTTCTTCATCTTCACCCAGCACGCCCTGGCCGCGACGCTTGGTCTTACCAACCTTGCTGGCTTTTTCCCGCATTTTCTGATCGTCGTCTTCGTCCTCGCGCTCGTCGCGCCTGTGACGGGGGGGCGAGGGTCGACGGGGGTGCGAGTCATCGAGGCCACCGACTCCGAGCACAGAGATCGAAGAATCGTTGGCAGGCGTCGTCTCAGTGCGGGCGGCGGTTTCAGCCCGTACTGTTTCTGCATCGGTGTTGGGGCGACGCAGTTTGGGCTTGGGTTTGAGCCGGGTGACATCTTCCCCAGCGTCAATTTCGCGAATGGGAATAGTGGGGCGCGCCGCCCCTTCGGTTGGGCGCTCGGGGCTGCTGCTGCGATCGCGGCGAATGACTGGCCGGGGTGGACGCACACCTTCGGGGGCATCCGCCGGACGCTCATCGGTTTCAGGCCGCGATCGCGAGACGGGACCCACCAGCTCTGGCTTGGGTTTTACGGGGGCCACCGGGCGCTCAACGGTTTCGGTGCTGGCCTCGGCGGGGGAGGGGGCATCAGGTCGGCTGGGAGCAGCCGGGGGCCTGGGTCGATCTTCGATCTGGGGATCGCGAGCGGACACCCCGGGTCGGCTGGGGGGCTTGGACAGGCTATCGGCACCGGATCGGACCGGCCTGTCCTGGGTTGGCGGAGTTGGCGCGCTGGCGGTCGGCGCCGCAGCCTCGGTTTCAGATTTGGGGGTAACCCGATGCCGACGAATTTCTAAGATCTGCTGCTTGCGCTCTGGGCGAGCTCCATTTTTCACGGGAGCGGCTGGACGAGGGCGATCGGGCCGGTTGGGTCCGCTACTCGCGCGTGACTGAAGCGCCGCAGAGCGAATTTGATCGGCATCTGACTCAGCGATGGTGCTGCTGTGACTCTTCACGGCAATATCGAGGCGACTTGCGATCGCCAAGATGTCTTTGTTATCCAAATTCAATTCCTTCGACAACTCGTAAATTCTCACTTTGCCGTTCATCCACAACTCCCTACGCTAGTCAAGCTTGTTACATAATCCAACCTGCTTCGTCCAACAAAACGACATCAAACCATTCTGACGGATACGTTAACCCTAGCAAGGTATTGTAAACCACGGCTAGGTGGACATGGGAACCCAAGCAAGTTTACTGACGCCAAGAGCGGGTCAGACAGATACCCATACTATGAGTGTAATCAGTTGCTCCCCCAATGAACAGAATCTCAGAGGGATCGACTCTAGGAACAATTCAGTTGCAAAAATTTTTGGTCAAGCCTCCTGAGAGCAATTTTTTCTTTAGAACCATTCGTAGGCTAGGGAGCAGGGGTTACAGAAGCAGACGCTGGAGAAACTTCTACGACCGTGCCCTCTAAACACTGCCATAGAAGCTGATACACCTCGTCTGGCACACTGGCTTTGAGGGCGCGGCCCAATCGCTTTTTCTTTTGAGCCGCGCTCAGGCAGTCGGGTCGAGGGCAGAGGTAAGCTGAGCGACCCATACCTGTACCCAAGTGCACCGTGCGATCTGGGTAAACCCGCACCAGCCGCCAAAACTCGGCCTTGGGGCCTACCCGTCGGCAGCTGACGCAGCGTCGATAGTTGGGTTGCATTCAGAAACCTACTCCAGATAGCTATTCTTCCTCCGCCGTTTCCGTAGAAACATCCTTATCTTCTTCGGCTGTCGCCAAGGCTGCTTCAACTACCGGGGTCTCTTCCAGCGAAGCCGAGGCCTCTAGGTCTTCATCGTCCAGGTCAGCGGTGGTGGCGACGGGCTCTAGGGAGTCAGCGTCACCTTCGGCGGCGGCAGGTGCCACGTCCATATCGTCGTCCGCAGTAGCCTCGTCGACCTCTAGGCCTGCCGCTCGGGCCGCTGCCGCCTCGCGTTCTGCCGCTGCTGCTGCTTTCCAGGCGGCGGCTTCGGCTTCTTCGGCCGCCAGTTCGGCGGCTTCAGCGGCGGCAGCTTCTTTAGCCGCAATGAGATCGGCAATCCTCCGGTCTTCCTCTTCGTAATCGTACTTACCAGAGTCTTTGATATCGATCTTCCAGCCGGTCAGGCGAGCCGCCAGACGCACATTTTGCCCCTCTTTGCCAATGGCCAGACTGAGCTGGTCCTCGGGTACCAG
Organism: Nodosilinea nodulosa PCC 7104; assembly: GCF_000309385.1. Taxonomy (GTDB): domain Bacteria; phylum Cyanobacteriota; class Cyanobacteriia; order Phormidesmidales; family Phormidesmidaceae; genus Nodosilinea; species Nodosilinea nodulosa. Next base: position 3,158,930 of record NZ_JH976537.1, on the reverse strand, counting down.
CACGTGGGCTTGGCGATCATCGGGGTTAACCAGGCGCACCTCGTCGACTCGGGCCGGGCTGAGGGCGTTGGAAATATAGGTGGCAGGGTCCGGAGACCAGCGGATGACGTCGATCTTCTCGCCCCGCAGTTCGTTGACCACCACCTGGATACGAGATCCCCGCGCACCGATGCACGCTCCCACAGGATCCACATCGCGCTCTAGGGTGTCTACGGCTATTTTAGTGCGGGGACCCACGGAACGGGAAGGTGGGTTAGCCTCACGGGCTACGGCCACGATGCGCACAATCTCGTCTTCAATTTCGGGCACTTCGTTGGTGAATAGCTCCACAACCAGGGCTGCGTCGGCCCGCGACACTAGCAGCTGCGGTCCTCGGTGAGAGCCTTCGGATACCTTTTTGAGCGCTACGCGGAAGGTGGCGTTGGCCCGATAGTTGTCGTTGGGTAGCTGATCGCGCTTGAGCAGTTCGGCTTCGACCTCGGGCTGACCGACGCCACTGACCACAGCCATAATGACTGACTGGCGCTCAAACCGCAGCACCCGCGCTGAGAGAATGCTGCCCTCCAGGTCCTGAAATTCTTCTTGAACCAGCTTGCGCTGCTGGTCGCGCAGCTTTTGGGCCAGCACCTGTTTGGTCTGAATCGCGGCCATGCGGCCAAAGTCGCGCTGATCGGGGGTGACGTCGAGCACCACGGTGTCACCGGCCTGGGCTTCGGGGGCAACTTCGCGCACCTCGGCCAGGGCAATTTCGTGGTCCTGGCTGGTGACTTCATCGACGATGGTTTTGGTGGCCAGCACCCGAAAGCCCTGGTCATCGTAGTCGTCTACGTCTAGCTCGATATCGAAGTTGTCAAAATACTCTTCGTCGAAATGGGTGTCGATTTCGCGGGTGCGGCGGTAGCGCTCGTATCCCTTTAGCAGGGCTTCTCGCAGGGCATTTTCCACCGCGTGCTTGGGCAGATTGCGCTCGCGGCTAATGACATCGATCATCTCCTGCAAATTTGGCAGACTTACTAGCGACATAACCTACTCACCTATGGGCAATAAAACTGTGTCAATTTCATGAACTGAACGCGAATGCGGCAGGCCCGCTTAGTCGGGGCTTTGATCGCTCAACTCTACGGTCATCACCAGGTCGCGGGGTAGAGCGATGGATTTTCCTTTTTGGCTGAGCACGATGGCGTCATCGTCACGGCGGACGAGTTGGCCTACCCACTGCCGTTTGCCTTTGTGTGCCTCAGTCAAGGCAACCTCGACCATGAACCCTTTAAACACTACAAAGTCGCGATCGGTTTCGAGGGCGGCAGATACCCCCGGACTCGACACCTCCAGCACGTAGGTGTCGGGAATGATGTCGGTGGTATCGAGCACGGCCTCTAGGGCCTGGCTCATTTTTTCACAGTCATCTAAGCCAGTGTCTTCGTTTTCGAGACTGCGCACGTCAATCCGCAGAACTGGAGGAGCCTGATTGGTGTGAAAAACCGCTTCAACCACTTCTAGCCCTAGCTCTTGGGCAACGGGGGCCGCCAGCTCGAGCACCTGGGGAATAAGGGGATGTACCATCTGGTGCGTGAAAGAATGCCAATAAAAAAGTGGGCCTCGACCCACCTCCCAAAACATTTCTGCTAAAGGAACCCAAACCCGGGGGGCTTGAGCATCACTATTCTAGCGGATTGTGACGGCAATGGGACAGAGGCCAGCGGCGATCGCCCTGAGGCCGCGACGTAGGTAACCTGAGTTCGGGTTAAGCCGATGGAGGAAGAGCGAAGTCAAGATTGAGGGAAGGCTTCTTGGGCTGATGGCAGTAGGCAATCAAGCCACAGATGACATTGACCATGAAGTTGGTAGGGCTGCGATGCCTGGAATGCTCAATCTGGGAGATGTTCTTGAGCTGGTCAATGACGGTTTCGACAATGGCGCGCTTGCGGGCCAGTAACTTGTCGGTGAGCCGCATCAAGTGGTTTGTCATGTTGCGCCTGGGTTTGGCAAAGAACTCGATGCCACAGGTCTCAAAGAGGCGTTCTGCCAGTGCTTTGGAGACATAGCCCCGGTCAGCAAAGACCTTGCCATAGAGGCCTTGAAGCAAGTCACAGGCGGGCTTGCGGTCGTCGGTATTGCCCGGCGTGATTTGGATGTTGAGCAACTCCCCTTGGTCATTAACCACCAGGTGGAGCTTGAAGCCAAAGAACCAGTCAACTGAGGTTTTGCCCCGAGCCGCCAGGCCGCGAAACACCTTGTGGCGTCGAATCCGACGGTTGTGGCACACCTTGAGGCTGCTGCTATCGATAAAGCTGATGCCGCTACAAGCGCCAAAACAGTGCTTCAGGTACACGCATAAGGGCAGCAGAGCCGACGGCATCCACTCCACAAAGCGGTGATAGCTGACCAGGC
>NZ_JH976537.1:2944814-3156439 GCF_000309385.1 Nodosilinea nodulosa PCC 7104 | reverse complement strand
ACCACCTGGATACGAGATCCCCGCGCACCGATGCACGCTCCCACAGGATCCACATCGCGCTCTAGGGTGTCTACGGCTATTTTAGTGCGGGGACCCACGGAACGGGAAGGTGGGTTAGCCTCACGGGCTACGGCCACGATGCGCACAATCTCGTCTTCAATTTCGGGCACTTCGTTGGTGAATAGCTCCACAACCAGGGCTGCGTCGGCCCGCGACACTAGCAGCTGCGGTCCTCGGTGAGAGCCTTCGGATACCTTTTTGAGCGCTACGCGGAAGGTGGCGTTGGCCCGATAGTTGTCGTTGGGTAGCTGATCGCGCTTGAGCAGTTCGGCTTCGACCTCGGGCTGACCGACGCCACTGACCACAGCCATAATGACTGACTGGCGCTCAAACCGCAGCACCCGCGCTGAGAGAATGCTGCCCTCCAGGTCCTGAAATTCTTCTTGAACCAGCTTGCGCTGCTGGTCGCGCAGCTTTTGGGCCAGCACCTGTTTGGTCTGAATCGCGGCCATGCGGCCAAAGTCGCGCTGATCGGGGGTGACGTCGAGCACCACGGTGTCACCGGCCTGGGCTTCGGGGGCAACTTCGCGCACCTCGGCCAGGGCAATTTCGTGGTCCTGGCTGGTGACTTCATCGACGATGGTTTTGGTGGCCAGCACCCGAAAGCCCTGGTCATCGTAGTCGTCTACGTCTAGCTCGATATCGAAGTTGTCAAAATACTCTTCGTCGAAATGGGTGTCGATTTCGCGGGTGCGGCGGTAGCGCTCGTATCCCTTTAGCAGGGCTTCTCGCAGGGCATTTTCCACCGCGTGCTTGGGCAGATTGCGCTCGCGGCTAATGACATCGATCATCTCCTGCAAATTTGGCAGACTTACTAGCGACATAACCTACTCACCTATGGGCAATAAAACTGTGTCAATTTCATGAACTGAACGCGAATGCGGCAGGCCCGCTTAGTCGGGGCTTTGATCGCTCAACTCTACGGTCATCACCAGGTCGCGGGGTAGAGCGATGGATTTTCCTTTTTGGCTGAGCACGATGGCGTCATCGTCACGGCGGACGAGTTGGCCTACCCACTGCCGTTTGCCTTTGTGTGCCTCAGTCAAGGCAACCTCGACCATGAACCCTTTAAACACTACAAAGTCGCGATCGGTTTCGAGGGCGGCAGATACCCCCGGACTCGACACCTCCAGCACGTAGGTGTCGGGAATGATGTCGGTGGTATCGAGCACGGCCTCTAGGGCCTGGCTCATTTTTTCACAGTCATCTAAGCCAGTGTCTTCGTTTTCGAGACTGCGCACGTCAATCCGCAGAACTGGAGGAGCCTGATTGGTGTGAAAAACCGCTTCAACCACTTCTAGCCCTAGCTCTTGGGCAACGGGGGCCGCCAGCTCGAGCACCTGGGGAATAAGGGGATGTACCATCTGGTGCGTGAAAGAATGCCAATAAAAAAGTGGGCCTCGACCCACCTCCCAAAACATTTCTGCTAAAGGAACCCAAACCCGGGGGGCTTGAGCATCACTATTCTAGCGGATTGTGACGGCAATGGGACAGAGGCCAGCGGCGATCGCCCTGAGGCCGCGACGTAGGTAACCTGAGTTCGGGTTAAGCCGATGGAGGAAGAGCGAAGTCAAGATTGAGGGAAGGCTTCTTGGGCTGATGGCAGTAGGCAATCAAGCCACAGATGACATTGACCATGAAGTTGGTAGGGCTGCGATGCCTGGAATGCTCAATCTGGGAGATGTTCTTGAGCTGGTCAATGACGGTTTCGACAATGGCGCGCTTGCGGGCCAGTAACTTGTCGGTGAGCCGCATCAAGTGGTTTGTCATGTTGCGCCTGGGTTTGGCAAAGAACTCGATGCCACAGGTCTCAAAGAGGCGTTCTGCCAGTGCTTTGGAGACATAGCCCCGGTCAGCAAAGACCTTGCCATAGAGGCCTTGAAGCAAGTCACAGGCGGGCTTGCGGTCGTCGGTATTGCCCGGCGTGATTTGGATGTTGAGCAACTCCCCTTGGTCATTAACCACCAGGTGGAGCTTGAAGCCAAAGAACCAGTCAACTGAGGTTTTGCCCCGAGCCGCCAGGCCGCGAAACACCTTGTGGCGTCGAATCCGACGGTTGTGGCACACCTTGAGGCTGCTGCTATCGATAAAGCTGATGCCGCTACAAGCGCCAAAACAGTGCTTCAGGTACACGCATAAGGGCAGCAGAGCCGACGGCATCCACTCCACAAAGCGGTGATAGCTGACCAGGCCAGGAAAGGCCTCTCGCCAGTGCACGCAGACATGCTTGTTGTAGAACGCCTTGAAGTTGCGATAGTGCTGCTGGTGGAAGCACACCAAGATTGTCATCACCTCGCTTAAGCTCAGCGATCGCTGGCGCTGACGGTGTTGAACGCCTTCACCCAGCAGCATCTGGTGCCATTTCGGCTCGAACTGACAGCAGAAATCATCAATGTGGCAAAACAGCTCTTCTAGACTATCCATAGGGGGGCCTGCTGAATCATTTACGTGATATAGCCATAGTCACGTTGGTTAGGACATCCAGGAACCCTATGACCGTTCAAACGTTTGAACGGTCATAGGAGACATGTCTTAACCAGACTGGCTACAGCTATATCAGCTTACAGAGCCCCTCCTTTCCTTATCCCGAACTCAGGTTAGTTAGCATCTCCCCGAGGCGCCCCGCAAGCCTAGACAACCAGCCAGGGCAATGGTCTCCCTGGCTATTCTGCCAGGCACTGCTCCCCATTGCTGGTAAACGCCAGAGGATAGTCTGAACTGAGCGGATAGCCCTCTGGCCCGGCGCTAAAGCCGTAGCCACGGACAATTTGGTAGGTTTGCAGCACCCGGCCAAAGCGGCGAACTGTGATGGTTTCGGGCGGGTCCACTCGGTCGAACATAGCCAGATGGGTGGGGCAGATGGGGTGCCAGGTTTCACCCAGCAGCACGGCATCGCGGCCCTCAAGGGCGGGGGCATTGTACCAAAAATCGAACTGGTCGAGGCGACCCGAGAGGGCCAGCACGTCGGGGTTGTCGAGGGTGTAGGCCAGGGCCGAGGCCGAGCGGTAGTCGGTGGTGAGCAGCAGGGGATCGTCCAATGTTGCCGCCTGGACGGTGACCGCCTGGGCCACCTGGGGCCAGCCAAAGAGAGCCGCGCCATCGGGGTCGGCGGCCCCAAACAGGACACTAAAGGGCATGACGGTGTAGTAGCCCACCAGGGCAGCGGCGGCAAACAGCCCCAGCCCTTGGGCGATCGCCAGCTGCCCCGCCCGCGCAGGCTTAGCCGACTGAGCGCGATAAAACTGGTCGCTCAGCAGCGGCAGCAGCAGCGGGTAGGCCAAGATATTCCAGTAGAACAGGGCCACCGAGACGGCAGACAGCGCTGTAAACGCGAGCGTAGAGAGGCCAAACAACCCCAGGGCCAGAGCCGGATAGCAAGATTGGCGAACCATGGCTGTCTGACCGCGTTTTCCCAGCAGTCGGCCAATGCTCCAAGCCTGGATAGGTCCAAGGGTGAGGCCGCACAGCGCGAGAAAGACCAGCGACTGCAGCAGGTTGAGGCTGAAACCGCCGCCAGCGGTGCGATCGCGGTAAAACCGAAACGAAAAAAAGTCGTGCTGGATATTCCAGATCAAAATCGGCGAGAGCACCAGCACCAGCAGGCCCAGGGCCAGGTAGAGGCGGCGATCGCGCAGCACCCCTCGCCTGCGCCCATCTGCCAAGACCAGGACTAAAAAGCTGAGTCCGACAAACACCGCGTTGTACTTGCACAACCCCGCCAGGCCCAGGCAAACCGCTGCGCCGTAGAGATCGCGGCTGGGGCCACCGCCAGAATTTTCAACCGCCGCATCCACGTAGCGGACGAACAAAAAACTGCTAGCCACCGCAAAGGTCACCAGCCAGTGGTCGTGCCAGGCCAGGCCCAGATACCAAAACAACAGCGGCGACGAGGCCGCCAGCAGCACGACCAGCCAGAAGCGATCGCGGGCCTGATCGCCGTAGAGATAGCGGCAAATGTGGTAAAAAGTGACCCCTAAAACGCCGCTGCTGATCAGGTTGGGCAGCCGCAACACCAGAGCAGATCGCCCGAGCAGCGAGAAGATCCCCTGCACCCAGGCGTGAAAAGGCGGGTGGTCGTAGTAGGAAAAGCCGGGATGCTGCCCCCAAAGCCAGTAGTAGGCTTCGTCGGGGTTGGGAAAGGCCGTCAGCCAAAAGATCAGCCGCAGGGCCAGAAAGCCCAGCAGAAACCAGCGGCCCCAGGACCAGGCCGGAGACTGAAAGAGATCCCAGCGCTTACTCATCGGGTGATTCTAAGGCGCTGGTGTCAATGTCGTCTAGCTCCGGAATGTCGCCGATTTCGAGCCCGCTGGGTGCTTCCTCCCCGGCAGCGGCCTCGGCCTCGGCCCCAAAGGGAAGCACCACCGTGGGCAGGCCCGCCCCCTGCAAACCCTGGAGAATGTGCCTGGGTGTTTCCTGAAACACGACAAAGAGCGGATGGCTCCTGTCGGTGCCATCGCTGAGCAGGTGCTGGTACTTTTGGGGCAGCAGCCACTCATAGCCGCGATCGATCAAAATTTGCGTATGCCGCCAGCGCATCAGCAGCCCCGAAAAGTCTTCCTGGGGACGGTGAATGTAGACAAAAATTTCGACCCCGGTTTTGATCTTCCACTCGGGGTCACACATGAGCAGGGCGACATCGCAGGGCAAAGTGACAACTGCGCCCGGCGGCATGCCAGCCCCGTGGGGGTTCAGATGCACCGCATCGCGCACGCGCACATTGGGCAGCGGCAGGGTAATTAGACTTTCTTCGGGGCGTCGCATGCTGGGCACAGCTTCCAGGTAGGGACGATGGCGCTTGAGCAGTTCTAAGGCTCCCTCGTGGTCGGTGCAGACCGAGAGCAGCGCTTCGTACTGGATGGGTTTAATCGCCATGCTGGGTACCGAGAGTACGGGGTCATGTCAGTGTTCCCTGCATTTTATCGAACCTGGCGAGGGGAATTGGGCCGCAGCCCAGGGGCTGACTTTAAACATCCGCGACAAATCTGGAAGAAACCTATCCTTTGGCGATGCCAGGCAGCCTGCGAGCCTAGAGTAGGAGTATAAGTGGCAATATCTGGCTAAAGTGCAGAGCCAGCGACGCTCTAGTGCTTTGTCAAATCAAAAAATCAAGGTTCTTGGTTACGGCTAAGTTTTATTAGGGGATATGGCAGTATGCATCAGTCTCAGCCGGCCAGTCTGCGCAAGCTGGTGCTCATGGCGGCTCTACAGCTCAGCACCGTGTGGGATTTAGTGACCACTCTGCTGGGCATTTTGCTGATTTTAGACAGCCGGAATCTGGTCGCCATCTGCCTGGCGGTAATCGGCACGCTGATTGTGGTGGCCTTTAACTTTTCGACTCGACCCATCTGGCGACGCCGCCAGCGCTACAGTGCCTCTGGACTGGCCCTGCTGGGGCTGCGCCTGGTGTGGCTGCTAGCCGTAGTGGTTGACCTGTGGACATCGCTGACCTGCAACGCCTGGTTTATCGGCGCCCAGCAGTCGAGCAACAGTGTGGCCCTGCCCGATCTGCTGGGCAGTCTCAGCGCCGGACAGCTGATCATCGTGGTGTTTATTACCCTGGTGTCGGGGGTTAGCCCCATGCTGGTGGGCTACCTGCGCGATCAGGATATTGACTCTCTTTTGAACTAGGGCGTGTTTTAAAACTAAGCCCACATCATGATGGAGGCTAGAGTTAGCATGGCCAGGTAGTTTTCAGCCTTTTTCTCATAGCGAGTTGCGATGCGGCGGTACTGCTTCAAGTGATTGAAACACCGCTCAACTTGATTGCGCTGGCGGTATAGCGCCTTGTCAAAGGTACCGCGTCGCCGTTCATTGCGTTTGCGAGGAATGGTCACCCGAATTCCCCGCCGTCGCAAATAGCGACGAATGGAGCCACTGCTGTAAGCTTTATCCCCACTGACCCGCTTGGGACGTAAGCGCGGTCGTCCCCCGTGAGGGCGTTTCACCGCGCCTTGCTCCATCAATGGTTCAAACACGACCGCCTCATGACGCTCACCGACGGTCAGCAGAAAGGTCATCGGTAAGCCGTTTCCCTCGCAGCGCAGATGTAGTTTGGTGCTAAAGCCCCCTTGGGACCGTCCTAAGGCCTCTCGGATTTGCACCTGTTGAACCGCAGAGAGGTCCGAATCGGGCTCTAGGTCCCCCTTTTTGCCCCAGCGGCATGCTGGTGGGCACGGATGACACTGCCATCGACAAAATGAATATCCCAATTGAGCTTGCCCTCGGCATCGGCCTTCGCTTGGAGGCCTGTGAGCACCTGTTGCCATAGGCCAATCTTGCGCCAGTGATAAAACCGCCCGGCAACGGTTGACCAAGCCCCATAGCACTCCGGCAAGTCTCGCCATGGCGCACCCGTGCGCAAAATCCACAGGATGCCATTGATGATCAGGCGATGGTCTTTGGCTGGGCAGCCCGTGGGAGGTTTTTGCGGTGGCAGCAGGGGTTCAATCTGGTTCCATTGGTTTTCGCTCATTTCACCCCGACGAGGGGCGGGTTGAGGTGGAAGAATCATCGCAGTTCAAGAGTTTATTCGTACTACTTCCATTCTGCCAAAGAGTTTTAAAACACGCCCTAGCTTTTGTCCCACCCTCCTCTGGTAGAGGGTTTGACGTCTAGGGGGCCGCGGGTAACGCCTAGCTTGCTCTGCACGCTGAGATTGCGCCAGAGCTGGCTGCCGCTGATATCTCCGGCTAAAAGCTGGCGGTACTGGGCGATCGCACTTTCCACCTGCTCTGGGCTTTCAGCCAAAAACTCCAGCCGAAAGTGCCGCGCCCCAGCCTGCATGAGCCGCTGGGCGTACTCGGCCCCGGTTTGGGCGACGCCGTTGTATACCGTATTGCGGCAGCCCGCATCGGCCACCAGAATGTGCTCGGTGCCCACCCTGTCGCGCAGCTTTACCGACTGGCTCTCACAGGGGCGGCCACAGTCGCGAAAGTCTTTGCCGGTGGACAAAAAGGCGCAGAACACGCAGTGCTCCATGTGGAACATGGGCATGTGCTGGTGCAGGGTAATCTCAAACCACTGGGACGGCGACGATCGCAGCAGATCGACCAGCTGCTCGGCATTGAGGTCGTAGGAAGCGGTGACTCGCTCCAGCCCGCAGCGGCCTAAAAAATAATCCGCCGTCAGGGCATTGGCCACGTTGAGCGAGAAATCTCCCACGCAGCGCTGGTCGCCAAAGTAGGCCAGATGGTCGTAGTTGCGCACCAGGTAGCCATCGGCCTCAGACCGCTTTACCTGATCGAGAATGTAGTTTTCCAGGGGTTTTGTAATTCGGGGCGGGGCAACCCAGATCGTCTGGGCCTCGCTGACCCGATCGCCTCGAAACCACCGCACAGCGTCGCGGTAGGTAGCAGGATTCTCGAACTCGCAGTAAATCGTCTCGATGTCTGCTGCGGTGGCGGCAGCAAGCTGGGGGCGAGTGCGCACGAGCACAGCCAGAGATGGGGCAATGGGGGAAGGGTGAGATGGGGAAGATAGGGGGGATGGGGAAGCTGGATTCTCGCTGGGGAGCGGCTTGGGGGCTGGCAGAATATCGCTCAAGCTGGCACCGGGTTTGAGATGCCAGGGACGGGGTCGCAAGCGCTCTTCCTCCAGCCGTTCCACCAGATCTCGCCGCAGCCGATTTAGCTCACTGACGGGGAGCATGACGTTCCCCTGGAGCCGATTGCTGAGGGCGGCCAGATGGAACGGGGTGTTGCCCAGACGACCGAGCTGCTGCTGTAGGCGATCGCCCGTCAGCGGCCTGGAGTGGGCCGCAACCAAGGGCATGGTAGACGTAGCCTGGGTCGTGTGGCCCTGAGCATCGCGGGCGATCGCCACCATCGCCTGCCCCACCGATCCATACACCTCGATGGAAATCGGGCGGGTGAACCTGGGCTGTTCGCCGCTGTAGGTCTGCTGTAGCTCCTTGTCCAAAGCCGGGTCACTGGTCTTCCAGATTTTGTCGCCGGGATGGATGCGGCCCAAATCCAGGGCGTCGCGGCCAAAGCTAAGCCGAGTTTCCTGGCCCAGGGCATCCACCTGGTAAATGCGGCCCCCCTGCTCTTTTTCGGCGGGATGGCCGCGATCGAACACCACCCCATCTCCGGCTTTGATCGGCGCCTGGGCCTTTAGAAAAACTGCGTTCTCGGTAACGCGGATGACCTCGCCCAGGTAGACCCCGCGCTTTTTGCCAAAGCGGGCGTGGACCAAGGCCTGGTTGTCGATGCCCCCAAACCAGCCGGTGTGGAGGCCGCGAGAGAAGGCCATTTCGAGCTGGTAGCGTTCCTGAGGTGAGGGGGGGTGGGAAAGATGGGGAGATGGGGAGGATGGGGAAGCAACTAGGCGATCGAGGGCTTGGCGATAGACGCGGGTGACGTTGGCGACATACTCGGGCGATTTGAGTCGGCCTTCGATTTTGAGGCAGCTGACGCCAGTTTTCACGAGGTCTGGTAGCACATCCAGGCCAGAGAGATCTTGAGGACTGAGCAGGTAGGCGCGATCGCCCAGGTCCACCTTTTCGCCATCGGCAATTAAGTCGTAGGGCATGCGGCAGGCCTGGGCACATTCGCCCCGGTTGGCCGACCTGCCGCCCAGAGCCTCGCTGGTGAGGCACTGGCCCGAGTAGGCGACACAGAGCGCGCCGTGGACGAAAACCTCCAGGGGTAGGGAGATGTTGCGATCGCGCAGCTGAGCCTGAATTTTGGTCAGATCGTGAATCGAGCACTCCCGCGCTAGCACCACCAGTTGGCACCCCAGTGCATGGACAAACTCGGCTCCAGCCATGCTGGTCACCGTCATTTGCGTCGAGCCATGGATAGGAAAATCGGGCGACAGGTGCCGAATTAGCCTACAGAGGCCAATATCCTGCACAATTGCGGCATCTACCCCCGCAGCAATCACAGTTTTAAGGTATTGCTCCGCTTCGCTTAGCTCAGCCGGAAACACCAGCGTATTGAGGGTGACATAGCCTTTGACCCCCCGGCGGTGCAAAAACGCCATCAGATCGGGTAGGTCGGCCTCGGTGAAGTTCTCGGCGCGCATGCGGGCATTGAAGCGATCGAGGCCAAAGTAAATCGCATCGGCTCCGTTCTCAATCGCTGCCTTAGCGCAGTCCCAATTGCCCGCCGGAGCCAGCAGGTCGGGCAGCGGCAGCGCAGTTTGAGCGCCATCGACGCTTTCAGCCTGGTTTAAGGCAGCCATAGAACGTTACACAGTGACAACTCGCCAACTTCGCCGACGGCGCAGCGGACATTTCCAACGCGACCTTCCAACGCAACCATTGTACGTAGAGCCATAAATGTTTGGTGAGTGATCCCCCTAGTTCCTACAATGGTTTAATTAACCATCGGTTCTATAACCCTGGAGGAATTCATGAGTCGTCCGGTAGTCCTCGGTATTGTGGGCGATAGCGCCGCAGGTAAAACAACCCTGACACGGGGTATTGCCCAAATTTTAGGAGAAGATGAGGTCACCACCATCTGTACGGACGATTACCACCGCTACGATCGCAAGCAGCGCAAGGAGATGGGCATCTCAGCCCTGCACCCCGACTGCAACTACATCGACATTATTCAGCAGCACCTGGGCCTACTGCGCACCGGGCAGCCCATTCTTAAACCCATCTACAACCACACCAGCGGCGAGTTTGATGCCCCCGAATACATCGAGCCCAAGCGCTTTGTAATTGTCGAAGGGCTGCTGGGCTACTCCACCCGCGCCTGCCGCGACGCTTACGACGTAAAAGTTTACCTGGCCCCGCCCGAAGACCTGCGCGCCAACTGGAAGATTAAGCGCGACACCCGCAAGCGCGGCTATACCCCCGAAGAAGTGATTGATCAAATCAAAGCCCGCGAACACGACTCCGAGGCCTTTATTCGCCCCCAGCGCCAGTGGGCCGACGTAGTCGTCAGCTTCTATCCGCCCGCCGACGAAAAAAGTGAAAACGAGCTGCTGCTCAACGTGCGCCTGGTCATGCGGCCCACCATTCCCCACCCCGACTTTACTCACCTGCTGGGCGATAACAAGAGCGGCTCCCTCAGCGATGCCGTACGCCTGGGCCTCGATCGCGACATGGGCAAGCCCGTAGACGTGCTCGAAATCGACGGCCACGCCACCGAACAACCTGTCCAGGAGCTAGAGCGCACCCTGTGCAGCGAAATTCCTTACCTGGGCAAGTTTTGCAGCATTGAGGGCAACACCGACATTGGCAAGGTGGTCGGCACCACGGGCGAAACTCTGCAAAGTTACCCCCTGGCGCTGACCCAGCTGCTGATCACCTTCCACATGCTCAAGGCCGCCAACATTTATCAGTAGGGCAGCAGAATCCAAAAATCGCCCCGCCTCTCCATTAGGGGCCTATGTTCGGTCTAATTCAGCCCCGAGGCAAAAGGCTTGACCATGCTCAAGGCAGGCTTGGCTCAGATTCCTTTTGCCCAAAGAAATTGCAGGGATACCTACTGCGGCGAGGCCGACTGGTTGGGCTGCTGCGAAACCGGCTCATCCCGCGACAGTTCAGTCAGCATCATTTGAATAAAATTAGAGGCAACCTCCGCCGATTGCTCGTGGGAAGCAAAGACAATGGCCAGACTTTGGGCATCCCCAGCCCCGTAGCACAGCACCCGAAAGCTGCCGTCTTCGAAATAGCCGGTGCGGTCAATGCCGCCCTGGTCAGACTCAACCCCCAGGTTGTCGATCAGGCGATCGGCGCGGGCGAGGCAGCCCGCCACGTCGGTATCTAAAAGCTGGTCGCCGCTGGCGATTTCAGGGCGGGCGAAGGCAGGCGAAGTAAGAGAAACCAGGCCCAGGCTAGCCAGGGCGATCGCGCATAGATGCCGTTTCATAGGAGTCACAGTTAACGCTACAACAGATGCCGTTCCCCGCTGGAGTTGCACCGCCGCTAAGAGTGGCGAGCCTTGGCGTCACGGCCTGTCTACTTAATACAAATAGCCCTTACCATTTCCGGATGTCTGGCCTGGGTTTAGGCACAAAAAAAGCGCCGAAGACTAGCTTCGACGCTTTGGGGTGTTGAGGAGTGAACGATTGATTATTAATGTACGGGTCGAGTATGTCACTGAGGTAGCCTGGATATGTCAACCCTGTGACATTTTTGGCTACCCATGGTAGAACTCCTGGTGCCATCACCTGTCTGCCGCTGGCTGCTGCGACAATTCTGGCCCTGCCCATTACCCAACCCAACCCCTTCTGTGACCCAGCCCGATGCCTTGCGCGCGCTGCTAAACGCTGTCTCCCAAGGACAGCTTAGCCCCGATGCCGCCTTCAACCAGCTCAAATACCTCGACTTTGAACCCATTGACGATTTCGCCAAGGTCGACCACCACCGCAGCCTGCGCACCGGGTTCCCAGAGGTGATCTGGGGGCCGGGCAAAACCGTGCACCAAATTGTCCAGATTATGAACAGTTTGCACCAGCACAATCCGGTGGTGATGGCTACCCGCATTGAGCCGGAGGTCTACACCCAGGTGCAGCAGCAAATTCCCGCCGCTCTGTACTATGCCATGGCCCGCATCTGTGCCCTGGTACCGCTCAACTGGACCGCTCACCATCCCGGCACTATTGGCGTGCTCACGGCGGGCACCGCCGACCTGCCCGTGGCCGAAGAAGCCGCCGTTACCGCCGAACTGTGCGGCTTCAGGGTCAAGCGCCTGTGGGATGTGGGGGTCGCCGGACTGCATCGGCTGCTGCGCCACCGCCAGCTAATTCGCGATGTGGATGTGCTGATTGTGGTGGCGGGCATGGAGGGAGCATTGCCCAGCGTTGTGGCCGGTCTGGCCGACTGCCCCATTGTGGCGGTGCCCACCAGCGTTGGCTACGGGGCCAGCTTTAACGGTCTGTCGGCCCTGCTCACCATGCTCAACTCCTGTGCCGCAGGTATTGGCGTTGTCAATATCGACAATGGCTTTGGGGCGGCCATACTGGCGGGACAAATTCTGCGAACCGGCGCCCGGCTGGCGCCCCAGCTGGGGCCTGGAACCGGGCAATAGAGAAGACGCCAATGGCAGCGGGGGGAGGCAGACAAAATTGGAGATCAGCCCTCCACCAAAAAACGTAAAAGACTCGCTAAGCTTCCTGTTTACCCATTGCTCTAGCGGAGATCGGAGGGCATGGCGGCTGGCTTGACCGCGATGGTTTGGTCACGGCCATCGCGGTGAATTTCAAGGTTGAGGGTGTCGCCAATGGCGCTAGCCTCAACCCTTGCCTGCACGTCCGGCGGGGTGTTTACCGGGTCGCCCTCAATGGCGCGAATGACATCCCCCACCTTGAGGCCGGCAGCCCCAGCCGGACTGTCGGACAGCACGCCCACAATCAGTACGCCCGGCTCGTCGTCATCCTCAAGCTTAAGGTTGAGCTGCTGTTCTTCGTTGAGGCGATCTACCATCTCAGCGGACAGTTCTACCATCTGAATGCCCAGGAAGGGATGCTGCACTTCCCCGGTGGCAAACAGCTGGTCGGCAATTCGCTTGGCGGTTTCGATGGGGATGGCAAACCCCAGCCCTTGGGCATCGGCGCGAATGGCGGTATTCATGCCGATCACTTCGCCCTGGTCGTTGAGCAGGGGGCCGCCCGAGTTGCCGGGGTTGATGGCAGCATCGGTTTGGATGAACTGCACGCGCTTGTCGGGGATGCCCACCTGGTTGCTACTGCGGCCCAGGGCGCTGATGATGCCTGCGGTGACGGTGTTGTCGAGGCCCAGGGGGTTGCCAATGGCGATCGCCCATTGACCGGGGGCCAGGGCATGGGTGCTGCCCACATGCACTACGGGCAGGTCAGTGGCGTCAATTTTGACCACCGCTACATCGGTAACGGAGTCAATCCCCATCACCTGGCCCTCAAACCCACGCCCGTCGCGCAGGGTGACCCGGACGGTTTTGGTGCCCTCCACGACGTGGGCATTGGTCAAAATTTTGCCGTCGGCGCTGAGAATAAAGCCGGACCCGGTGCCCTGCTCTACGCGATCGGGCAGGTTGGACGGGGGCAGTTCCTGCTCATCAAAGAAGCGGCGAAAGAAGGGGTTGCTTAAGGCATCGGGGGCCATGCCGTGTACAGTGCGTTCGGCGTCAATGCGCACCACCGCTGGCCCCACCTGCTCTACCGCTAGAGCAATAAAATTTGGGTCGCTGGGGCCTGTCTGGGTAGCGGCCCGGGATGCCGCGGGCGGTTCGGCAACTGTGGTCAGCGAAGTGGTCAGGGCGGGGGGAGGCTCTGGTGTAACTTCTTCGAGGTTTGCCTGCGAGACGTAGTAGTGGCCTGTCCAGCCCATGCCGCCGCCCACAACCAGAGCTGCTGCCGCCCACGCAACCGACGGGGAAACCTGCTTTGGCAACGAGTCCATCCCAATGACCTCTACTATTGTGCCTGCGCTAACCCGGTTCAAGGTGTTGAAACGCCCTGCTCACCAAGGGTGATCGAAGCCGCTCAGCCTTTGAAATCATACTCTAACGAATATTCACTGGCGGGAAATAACCCTTGATGCAGGAGCCAGAAACCCCAGGATCAACTCTGGAGATCTCCTCTATCGCCGTCAGGCATCTTCTCAGATGGCACCCCAGGCAGCCCCTCTGAGCAATTTAGCCTGTCTTGCCTATTATAGAGGCTGTACCCCCTGAGGGATATTGGATGGCCCACTGGGTTGACTACTAACGGACTGGCTGATGAGGGCTGAGGCGCGAAGGTTTTATGGTGTTTGATAATTTGCGGTCGTGGGGAACCCCCGGCCAACCCGCCACCGATTCCAGGCGGAAGCTAGGGGCGTTCAGCCTGATTGTCGGGCTAGGGCTGGCTCTGCTCGGTGGACCCTCGGGAGCGATCGCCCAAACCAGCCCAGCGTCCTGCTCTCAGCCGGTGCTGTCGCGGCTCACTCGCCATCGGGTGGCCCCCAATGAAACCCTGGAAGCCATTGCCCAGCGCTACAGTCTTCTGCCTGCGACCATCATGGGTCTTAACCCTGCGGTTCAGGGGCGGGCTGTTCAGCCTGGGCAAGAGCTGCTGATTCCGCCCTTTAACGGCATTCGGGTCAGTGTGGCCCCCGGTCAAACCTGGCAGCAGGTGGCCCAGGCCTACAACAGCCGGGCCGATGTGTTGTTCGAAGTCAACGGCTGCGTTAGCGCAGTGCCATCGACCATCTTTGTGCCGGGGGTGAACTGGTTTCCGGGGGTGCGCACTACGGCAGCAGCGGCGGCAGCGGCCAGCCCGAGCCCGCTCCAGGGCTACCCGCTACCGCAGCGATCGCAGGTGATTGTCAACTACGGCTGGCAGCCCGACCCGGCCCAGGGCAAGCTGGTGTTTAATACTGGCGTGGCGCTGGCCAGCCCCGCCAACACGCCGGTCTTGGCGGTAGGGCCTGGCACCGTAGCCTTTGCCGGTCGCGACCCGGTCTACGGCAACCTGGTCGTGATCAACCACCCCCAGGGGCTACAAACCCGCTACGCCAACCTGGATACTCTGGCGGTAAAAGCCGGGCAGACCGTGCGCCAGGGCGATCGCCTGGGGCCAGTAGCGCCCCCCGCTACCGATGGCGACTCGTTTTTATTTTTTGAGGTGCGGCTCAACTCCTCGATGGGCTGGGTGGCCCAAGATCCCCAGGATTTCGTGCCTGCCATGGGTCTGCGTTAGGAAAACCCCTGGTCTGGGCAGTATGATGCCACCGCTGGAGCGACCATCGCTGGCGCCAGTGGGCAAGAGCACCTACAATTGACCCTAACGGGGCATTGGTAGCGGTGAGATTTGTTAACCGATGGCCCCAGGTGACTTTATGGCACAACATTTTTCCAGGCCGCCTTTGCCCACTCCGCCCGAGCCGTTTTCCGAGGCGCAGGGTTCGATATCGACCAATGCCCTATTTTGGGCGAAGCTGCTAACCTATCGCCCTCTGTTTTTGCTGGGGGGGCTGTGGCTGGCCTTTGTGTGTGCCTCCGCGATCGCCTATCACGGGCTGTTTAGCGAACCCACCGACAGTGCGACCTACGCTGAAGCACCGCTCACGGTCATGGAAGCGCCCCCGCAGAATGCCCCTACGGCCCCCACAGCATCGCCAGCCCCCGCCGCATCAGGCCATACCTCCCCCTCGGGCACCGTCGCCCTGTGGGGTTTGCTCAGTCTGGTAGGTCTCTGTGGATTTGGCTGTTTTGTGTTGACCCAGCAAATTAAAGCCTCAGCCCGGCCCGTTAAGCGCCAAAAGCCCCGCCCGCGACCCGTGGCTAAACGGCCCAAGCCTGTCTCTGCCCCCCACCCCAAGCGCCTTGCTCCCTACTCCCCCCAGCGCGATGGGGTTGTCGTACCGGGCGGTAGAATCGTCGAAGCCCCAGGTCCTGAGGCCCCGGTCCGCGTCCAACCCGTGGGTTCGGGAAAACTTCGCCCGGGCGCTGCGGCCAGCCGCACCGGAACCAAGCCTAGGCCCCAACCCCAGCCCAATCGTCCAGCTCAGCCCGACCTCTCAGCGGCGGGGCCAGCGCCCGCTCGCCACCCGGCGGTGGTTCCCCCCGAGGCTGACCTGGCCCTCGACTGGTCGGAGGGCAGCGTGGCCCACGCCCTGGATGTGCGGCAGCGGCGATCGCTGTCATCATTTATGTAGGCATGCAGGTTTTGTCAACCCAGGGGCTTTGAGTCAGCTTCCCGTTATCTATCACCCCGACTATGTGGCCCCTCTGCCCGACGGACACCGCTTTCCGATGCCCAAGTTTCGGCTGCTGCGCGATCGCCTGCTGCGAGACGGCGTGATTACCCCGGCCCAGATCTACCAGCCCGGTGAGCCGCCCCAGAGCTGGCTAGAGTTTGTGCACCACTCCGCCTACGTCAACGCCTACCGCCAGGGCACGCTGGATGCTAAGGCCCAGCGCCGCATTGGCCTGCCCTGGAGCGCGGCCCTGGTCAAGCGCACCTGCACGGCGGTGGGGGGCACCATTCTGACCGCCAAGCTGGCTCTGGAGCAGGGGTTGGCCTGCAACACCGCCGGGGGCACCCACCACGCCTTCCCCGACTACGGCTCTGGGTTTTGCATTTTCAACGATCTGGCGATCGCCACCCGCGTTCTGCAGCAGCAGGGCCGAGTCAATCGAGTGCTAATTCTCGATTTAGACGTGCACCAGGGAGATGGCACCGCCTGGATTTTTCGGGATGATCCCAGCGTGTTTACCTTCTCCATGCACTGCCACGACAACTTTCCCGCCCGTAAGCAGGTCAGCGACCTGGATGTACCCCTCGATCTGGGTATGGAAGATCAGGCGTATTTGGACTGCCTGGCCCGCTATGTTCCTCCGCTGCTGGCCCAGGTGCGCCCCGACCTGGTGCTCTACGATGCCGGGGCCGACCCCCACCGCGACGACCTGCTGGGCAAGCTGGCGCTGACAAATACGGGGATCTACGAGCGCGATCGCTTTGTGCTCGACTGCTGCGTGCGGGAGGGCTATCCCGTCGCCTGCGTAATCGGCGGCGGCTACGGCAAATCGATGGACGACTTAATTTTTCGCCATTCCCTGCTGCACCGGGCCGCCGTCGAGGTGTTTCAGCAGCGGCGGTTGTAGGGGCACTACCCCTGACACTGGGCAATGCCGGTGATGTTGTCGCCGCCGTAGCCCTGGGCGATCGCCTCCTGGTACAGGGCATGCACTGCTGCCGTTGCTGGAATCGAGGCCCCCGCCGCCTGGGCGGTTTCTAGCACGTAGCGAAAATCTTTCTCCACCAGGTCGATGGGAAACCGGGGAGCGTGATCATCGGCAGCGATCAGATTGCCCATCATGCGGGCCGCCGGGCTGAGGACGGGCATTTCGCCCAGCATAGCCACGGCCTGCTCTTTAGGGATGCCCTGTTTTGCCAGCAGGCCCAGCAGCTCCGCCAGGGCCGCCACCTGAATACCCAGCAGGGCATTGACCGCTAGCTTGAGCGCCATTCCCTGGCCCACTGGCCCCACATGATGCACCGCACCGCCGCCCGCCGCCCGCAAACTATCCTCAACGCTGCGCAGGGTTTCGGCCTGGCCACCGACCAGATAAATCAGCTTGCCAGCTTCGGCCTGGGGCCGGGAGCCCACCACCGGAGCATCTAAAAAAGCAACGCCGCGCTGCTCCATGGCAGCGGCCAATTCCTTTACCCAGGGAATCGTCAGGGTGCTCGACTCGACCGCAACGGCCCCTGGGTCCATGCCCTCCACCGCCCCGCTCTCGGCATCCAGCCAGATGGCCCGAGAGGCGTCGTTGTCGGCCACCATGGCCATGACAATATCAGCGCCCTGGGCAGCAGCCCTAGGAGATAGGGCCACGGTGGCACCCAGGTCGGCCATGGCCTGGGCCGGAGCGGGAGAGCGGTTCCAGACGGTAACGGCATACCCGGCGTTGATCAGGTTGGTGGCCAGGCGCGTTCCCATCGCCCCCAGACCCAAAACAGCGATATTTTTCATAGATTTATGACCTCAAAGTAATTTCCGAGCCAAGAGAGAGCCCTATGGAGGAACGCAGACCTGCGCCCTTAAGAGGCATCAAACATCTCGGCGATTGTCGTTTCCAGACTTGTCCCGATTGCTTCTGCCCATGCTTTCGTTGCAGTCCTTCGTCTTTGCCATCAACGTCAGCGCTACGTTCCCTAGCCTAAAGCCTTAAAAGTCGGTCATACAGATGCTCTTGCCCATGCTTTCGTGTAGGAACGGCATGCAGCGCGGTGGATTGCGGTAGGTCGGATAGCTACGGTAGGGCTGACCCGCTCGATTGGAACTCAGCTCAGCGGAGGATTTTGCTGCGATCGCGCTATCGGTGGATTGCCGCTTCACAACCTTGACGGCTAGCCCTGTCTCAGACGGCACAGGTTAAGCTATCGATTGGGAATTAATCGACCAGCTATGGATTGGATTGTCGCTACCTTCTACAAATTTGTGCCGCTGAGTGAGCCAGAGGCCCTGCGAGTCGTGCTTTTGGAGCGCTGCCTGGAGTGGGGTCTGCGGGGTACTATTCTGCTGGCAACCGAGGGGCTCAATGCCACGGTGGCAGGCAATCGCAACAGCATCGATCAGCTTTTGGCCTGGTTCCACGCCCACCCCGACATTGGGCCATTTCCCCACCAGGAGGCGATCGCGACCAGCGCTCCCTTCGAGCGCATGAAGGTGAAGCTAAAAAAAGAGATCGTTACCCTCGGTCAGCCCGAGGTAAACCCAGCCCAGCAGCCGGTGGGCATCTACGTCGATCCCCAAAACTGGAACCAGGTCATCGCCGATTCCGAGGTGGTGCTAATCGACGCCCGCAACGACTTTGAGGTGGAGTTGGGCACCTTCAGGGGCGCGGTCAATCCCCAAACCCGCTCCTTTCGTGACCTGCCCGACTACGTGGCCGCCCACCTCAGCCCGGCCCAGCATAAAAAAGTAGCGATGTTCTGCACGGGCGGCATTCGCTGCGAAAAGGCCACCGCCTACATGCTTGAGCAGGGTTTTGAGCAAGTTTTCCACCTCAGGGGCGGCATTCTCAACTACCTCAAGACCGTACCGGAGGGCTCCAGCCTGTGGCAGG
Organism: Nodosilinea nodulosa PCC 7104; assembly: GCF_000309385.1. Taxonomy (GTDB): domain Bacteria; phylum Cyanobacteriota; class Cyanobacteriia; order Phormidesmidales; family Phormidesmidaceae; genus Nodosilinea; species Nodosilinea nodulosa. Next base: position 3,137,891 of record NZ_JH976537.1, on the reverse strand, counting down.
GGGATTGCTTTGTCTTCGATGAACGCGTCGCCGTAGACCACCGCCTCAAGCCTACCGACCACGACCTCTGCCTGGGCTGCGGCCACCCCGTCAGCCCCGCCGAACAGCTAGCGCCCGAGTACGAAGCGGGCATTTCCTGTCCCCATTGCTATGCTGAGCTGACTCCAGAGAAGCGATCGCGGCTAGAAGCCCGTCAGCGCCATCGCTAGCTTGCTCTGGCTGCTCTCTCCACAGCCTTCCAAAACCGCCTCCCCAGCCAAAATCCAAAATCGCCAATCCAAAATTCATGCCACCTACCGACTCAGCCCTGCAAGCGCTCACCTACGGACCCACCGATGGCACCGCCGACTGGTGCCTGGTGGCACTCCACGGCTGGGGAGCCAATGCCGCCGACCTGGTGGGGCTGGCCCCCTACCTAAATTTGAAGAATTTCTCCATGGTCTTTCCCGACGCGCCCTGGCCCCACCCCCAGGCACCGGGGGGGCGGATGTGGTACAGCTTCCCGGCGGCGTATGACTTTCGCCGTCCCCACGATTTTGCCGCCCAGGCCGATCTGCAAACCAGTCAAGCAAAGCTGAAAACCTGGCTGCTGAATTTGCCAAAAATGACCCAAATTCCCCTGGACCGCACGATTTTAGCCGGATTTTCCCAGGGAGGCGCGATGACGCTGGATTTGGGGCCGCAGCTTCCCCTAGCTGGGCAGATTGTTCTCAGCGGCTACATGCACAGTGACGCCCAGCCCCCTGTCAGCCCGCGCCCGGTGATGATGGCCCACGGCACCGTTGACCCGGTGGTGCCGATCGCCCTGGCCCAGCAGGCGCGTAGGGCGTTGGAAACCCTCGGGCAGCCCGTGACCTGGCACGAACTTGCCATGGGCCATGAAATTCCGCCCCAGCTAATGGGGCTAATTAGCGGGTTTTGCGAAGATTTGAGGCAGAGCACCGAGAATAGCCCGACCAACCCCTTAGGATAAAGAAAGGTGGACTGACCCCAGACTGCGATGGTCTAGGACCGGCCCTTTAGGGGGCGATCGCGCAGCAGCAGGGCAGATGTCGCTAAGGGGGAAAAGACTATGATGAGCCTACATGTTTCGCAGCAGGCTGTTTCAGACATGACGCCGGACACGGTGGCTGAACTGGCCTCTCGTCTAGAGACCGATTCCTACGACAGCGCCTTCGAGGGGCTACAGGACTGGCACCTGCTCCGGGCGATCGCGTTTCAGCGACCCGAGCTGGTTGAATCCTACGTCTACCTGCTCGACCTGGAGCCCTACGACGAGTCGTAGACGGCTCGCGTTTCAATCTTATCCAGATACTCCTTATAGGGGCACAGTCTGCTGTGCCCCTATAAGGCTTATTGTGTAATTTGGCTTGAACAACGCCCATCCCAACAGACACAGCGCGCAGGGGCAAGCGCCGCTTGCCCATCTAAAGCCGGGGATGGCAACATAGGATTTTGTATGACAGGTAGTTCTACAACTGTGGAATCTCCCCGCCGCGTGCTGCTGGGCATCAGCGGCGGCATTGCGGCCTACAAAGTCTGTTCTGTGATTTCATCGCTGGCCAAGGCGGGTGTGGCGGTGCGGGTGCTGCTCACCCAGCAGGGGCAGGCGTTCATTCCGCCGCTGACGGTGGCGACGCTGTCGCGCCACCCGGCCTACACCGATGAGGATTTCTGGCAGGCCAGCCAGGGTCGGCCCCTGCACATTGAGCTGGGCGAGTGGGCCGAGCTGCTGCTGATTGCGCCGCTGAGCGCCAACACCCTGGCCAAGCTGGCCCACGGTTTGGCCGACAACTTGCTGACCAATACGGTGCTGGCCTCTACCTGCCCGGTGCTGCTGGCCCCGGCCATGAACACCGACATGTGGCAGCAGCAGGCCGTGCAGCGCAACTGGCATCAGCTTTTGCAGGATCAGCGATACCACGCCATCGATCCGGGCAGTGGGGTGCTGGCCTGCGATCGCGTTGGCACCGGGCGCATGGCCGAACCCGACGACATTCTCACCCACATCTACTCGCTACTGCACACCGCAGGGCAGCGGGATTTGAACGGGAAGACCCTGCTGATCAGCACCGGCAGCACCAGGGAATATCTCGATCCGGTGCGGTTTATCGGCAACCCCGCCAGCGGCAAAATGGGGGTGGCGCTGGCCCAGGCGGCGATCCACCGGGGCGCTGCCGTCACCCTCGTCCACGGCCCCATGGAAAGCGCTCTCAGGGAGCGTCTGGGGGGGATTCAAGCGATCGCCGTAACCACCGCCGCAGAGATGCATCGGGCCATGCTCACCCAGCTGCCCCAGGCCAACTGGGTGGTGATGGCGGCGGCGGTGGCGGATGTGAAACCCGTGGCCCAGGCCTCCACCAAGCTGGCTAAGGCCGATCTACCGGATTCTTTACCCCTGGCGCAGGTGCCCGATATTGTGGCGGATTTGGCCCAAAAACGGCAGCCCCACCAGCGGCTGATCGGCTTTGCGGCCCAGACTGGAGACATTATTCCGCCCGCCCTCGAAAAACTCCAGCGCAAGGGATTGGACGCGATTGTGGCGAACCCGATCGATGTGCCGGGGGTGGGGTTTGGGGGCGATCGCAACCAGGCCGTCCTGCTCACTAAGGCAGGCGGCAAGCTGACCATCCCTCCCTGCACCAAGCTCGATTTAGCCCACCAGATCTGGGATGCGCTGCTCAGAGCCGGGTTCTGATCGCGCTGCACGCTGTTTCTTCAGCCCCCGCCAAACCCCTACAATGGGGGCTGTTCTACCTCTATTGCCGCTGCTATGACTGCTACCTCCGCGCCCAATCTGCTCTCTAGCGTGGTTAACCAGGTGCTGGCCATTAAGCCCCTGTGGACCTTTGCCAAGGGCCGCGCCCGCGCCATGATGGTCACTCGGGCCGAAACCATCGGCGTGCCCTGGCGGGAGCGAGTTCAGGCGTTGCGGAGTCGCCGGACGGCGACTGGGCAAATTGCCCAGTCGCCGTCCACAGAGGAGGCTGGAGCACTCTCTCCCCTCTGGCAGGCCGATCTGGACGCGGTGCAAAACCCCAACCTCATCTATCCCGACTACTACACCACCAGCTTTCACGCCTACGACGAAGGCAATTTGGGCTGGAAACCGGCGATGGAGGTAGAAGTGGCCTCCCAGGCGGTGCATGCCAAAATCTGGCCCGAGGCCGGAGCGGCTGGCGATGAGCGGCTGCGCCAGAGCTACCACGATGTGCTCACCGCCCACCTGCCCCAACCTCCAGCGGATATTGTGGATATCGGCTGCGGGGTGGGCCTGAGCACCGAGGCCTTTCAGACCACCTTTCCCCAGGCCCGTTTAACCGGGGTCGATCTGTCGCCCTACTTTCTCGCCGTGGCCCGGTACCGACAGCAGGAGCGTCGAGAAAATGGCGAGATGGCATCTCCTACTCTCCCGATTGCCTGGCACCATGCGGCTGGCGAAGCCACTGGACTACCGGCCGCGTCCTACGACCTGGTGTCAGCCTGCTTAGTGCTCCACGAGCTGCCCCAGTCGGTCTCCCAAGCCATTCTGCGGGAGGCGCGTCGGCTGCTGCGCCCCGGTGGGCACCTGGCGATTATGGATATGAACCCGCGATCGCCAGCGATTGAAAAACTGCCGCCCTTTGTCTTGACCCTGCTGAAAAGCACCGAACCCTACCTGGATGATTACTTCACCCTAGATTTAGAAGCTGCCTTTGTAGCAGCGGGGTTTGAGCGGCCTAGGGTCGCCTTCAACAGCCCCCGCCATCGCACCTTTATCGGCAGAGCCACGCAGGTTCAGGCTTAGTTTTTCTGAAACATGTAGACCTCCTGCTGGGGGAAGGGAATGGAAATTCCCTCGGCGTCAAATCGGCCCTTAATCCGCTCGGGCAGAGCCAGTTTGACGGCTAAAAAGTCTGGGGTGCTGGCCCACACCCAGACCTGCAAATTCACGCTGCTGTCGGCCAGTTCGGCAACGCCTACCGACGGCGCTGGCTCGTTCAAAATCCGGCTGTCTTTGGCAATTTCCTCTAGGATAATTTGCCGGGCTTGCTCGATATTGTCGCCATAGCTAATCCCAATAATTGTCTCTATTCGACGAATGGGGCGAGCCGTAAAGTTGGTGATGTTATCGCCGCCAAGCTTGGAATTCGGCACAATTACCATGGCGTTTTCGGGGGTGATGATGGTGGTGGTAAACAGCTGAATGCTCTCTACGGCCCCCAGGGTGCCGCCCCCTTCGATAAAGTCACCCACCTTGAAGGGGCGAAAAATCAGCATCAGCACCCCGGCCGCAAAGTTAGAGAGCGACCCCTGCAGGGCCAGGCCAATGGCCAAACCCGCTGCCCCCAAGATTGCTATCAGCGACGCCGTTTGCACCCCGAGGCGGTTGAGGGCTGCAATCACCACAAAGGCTAGGCCCGCGTAGTAAACCAGGCTGGCGGTAAAGTTGATCAGGGTAGGGTCAACGCCTTTTTTTGACATCAGGCGTCGGGTGGTGCGAGCTACTAGCTTCGCTACCCACCGGCCAACCCAAAAAATAACTGCCGCAGCAATGATGTTCAGCCCTAGGCGAGTGACAAGTTCTTGGGCCGTAGCTGCCCACTGGGTCAAATTTTCCACGCATTTACTCCGAGATAAAACGCTGGGTCGTGCTCCGTCGCTGGATACACTCCCCTAGGTTTTTCACAGGTTTAGGCGGTCTGGTCTCTACCGTTGGGCATATTTTCTGCCTTCACAAGATTTTTGCCGAGGCCGGTTGGCTAGCCCTGGCCACCAGCGGCAGATTTTACACAGCGCGCATGGGAGGCAGCACTTTTTTTAGCTATGCCGTCAGCTACCGCAGCAGCTGATCTATCATGCGGTTGGCCTGAGACTCGTAGCTACCGCCAAAGAGAGTGAAGTGGTTGAGGATGTGATAGAGGTTATACAGGGTTTTGCGCCGTCCGTAGCCAGGGGCAAGGGGATAGGTCGCGTTATAGGCATCATAAAAGGCGCTGGGAAAGCGGCCAAACAGCTCGGTCATGGCGATATCGACCTCGCGATCGCCGAAGTAGGTAGCCGGGTCTAAAATCACCGGCTCGCCGCCAGTTGTCACCGCCGCGTTGCCCGACCACAGATCGCCATGGACCAGGGCCGGAGCTGGGTTGTGGTTCGCCAGCAAATCGGGCAGCGCCATCAGCAGCTCATGCTGGCGCGGAAAACGCCCGCCCCGACGACCGGCCAGGCGAAACTGGTGGCGCAGGCGGTGCTCGCGATAGAACTCCAGCCAGGTAGCCGTCCAGGGATTGGGCTGCGGCGTTGCGCCAATGGTGTTGCCCTGGTGCCAGCCGAAGCCGCGATCGCTGGTCACCCGGTGCATAGCGGCCAGGGCTTCCCCCATTCGGCCCCAGGCGTCGCCGCCGCCACCCAGCTCCAGCCACTCCAGGGCAATGTAGGCCGACCCATCGGCGGTTCCCCAGCAGATGGGTTTGGGAACCCGAATCGTCTGGCTGTCGTACATCTCCTTCAAACCCAGGGCTTCGGCCTCAAACATCGCCACCTGCGAAGCCTGGTTGAGCTTGAGAAAAAACGACTGATGGCCGTCGCTCACCTGGTAGGCCTGGTTGATGCAACCACCCCCCACCGATCGCCGGTCGGCGATGGCGAAGCTGGTGCCGATTTTAGCGCCAATGTGCTGGGCGATCGCGGTCCACATAATTCCCTCGAACTACGCTGCTGGCTGGAGGGTGACAACCCCGTAGGCATGCCTTGACAAATGGCTCTGGGCCGCCCGCAGCACCTCTTCTACCCCAAGGCTCTGGATGTAGGCAGGGTAGTTGATACCTTCGGCAATGTCGCCCGTGAGCGTGTGGTAGTAGCCATACAAACCAGCCCGATCGCTTGGGGTTTCGTTGGCAAAGATAAACCGATTGGCCACCTGGGTCTGCACCCGGCACAGCTCCGCCTGACTCACCGGCTGCTGGGTCACCGTGGCTATGTGCTGGGCGATCGCCGCTTCCACCGCCGCCAGATGTTCCACAGGCAGCTGGGCCAGCACCATAAACACCCCCTGGTGGGCCAGGGTCATATTGCTACAGCTAATGCTGGTTACCAGCTTGCGCTCCTCCCGCAGGTCGCGCACCAGCCGCGAGGTCAGGCCCCGCCCTAAAATCGAAGCCAGGATATCCAGGCCGTAGGTGTCCTCTAGCTGCGCTACCCCAGGCACTCGCCAGGCCATCACCAGCCGCGCCTGGGTCAGGGAGGAATCGCAATGTACAGCCCGCTTTACGGTCTCGAAGGGAGCCTCCAAATCACCGGGCACCAGGGATCTAAACCGAGCGATCGAGTCGGGGGTATGCGGGGCGGGGGAGCGCTGAGCCATGGCCTGCTCAAACCCCTCGGCCACCGTGGCCATCAGCGTTTCTACCGGCAGATTGCCCACCGCCACCGCCGTCATGCTCTGGGGCTGATACCAGGTGCCATGAAACTCACGCATTTGCCCTGGGGTTAGCGTCTCTACCACCGCCGTTGGGCCCAGCACAGGGCGACGGTAGGGCAGGCGCTCAAACGCCAGTTCCATAGTGCGGGCATAGGTGCGGCGGCGAGGGTTGTCGTCGGCACGGCGAATTTCTTCTAAGATAACCGGGCGCTCGCGTTCAAAATCGTCATCACTGAGCCGGGGTGCCATCACCATCTGAATTTGCAGCGGAGCCAGCGCTACAAAATCCTGGGGCGCCGTGGTGATGTAGTACTTAGTGTAATCTTGGCTGGTGGCCGCATTGGTAAAGGCGCCCCGTTCTTCTACCCGGCGCTCAAATTCGCCGCATCGCAGCTGCTGGGTTCCCTTAAAAATCATGTGCTCCAGGAAGTGAGCCATGCCGTTGATGGCGTCATCTTCAACGGCTGAACCCACCCGTAACCAAAGGCTCAGGTTGACAACCTCCAGGGGCATTTGCTCGGCAATGACCGTAAGGCCGTTAGGCAGACGACGAATAGTGGGCGACACCAGGCGAGAAGGCAGATCAGCGGTCGCTGAGAGCAAAGCCATAGAAGAAACTTGCAACCCAAAGAAACAATAGCGCTGAGAAAGCGCGAACCTTTGAATATCTTAACGACTCAGCCGTAGGACTGAACAGTCTGCCTTGAACAATAGGCTGTCGACGTTTGCTCGCGCCCCGCCCCGCCCAGCGGCCAAAACCAATACAATTTGGCCAAACTACAGCCAGGAGCGGTTTCGGGGGGCTGAATAAAATCGCGAAAGCCAAAATCGCAAAACTCAATGGCCCATTCTGGCGAAAGTATTGTAAATTCCTGGTATGCGGACTGCTCCGGGGAGATTACATGGGAACCTGGATTAAAGAGACAGACATTGCGATTTACCTGATGCAGGGAGGATACTGGATATCTCGCATCACCAAATATCCATCCAGCAACAATCCCAAGGAGCAGGTTGTAAACATTGGCAGCATCAAATCGTGGTTTCAGCGCGACGACTACCCGCGTGCCATGACGGTATCAATCGGCACAGGTGCCCCTGAACCTCAGCCGATGCCGCCGCCACCGCCGCCACCGCCACCGCCTACAGGCAACACCATCAACGCCGCTGGTCTTGAGATTGTCAAAGGGTTTGAGGGCCTGAGCCTGAGCGCCTATCCCGATCCGGGCACGGGGGGCGAACCCTGGACGATTGGCTACGGCCATACCTCTGCCGCTGGTCCTCCCCAGGTTTACAAAGGCCTCACCATCACCCGCAGCGAGGCCGAAGAAATTCTCAAGCGCGATCTGGCTAAGTACGAAAAGACTGTGGCCAACGGGGTTACGCGTACCCCTACCAGCGATCAGTTTTCGGCCATGGTGTCGTTTACCTTCAATGTCGGCCCCGGCAATTTTCAGTCGTCTACCCTGCTGAAAAAGCACAATGCGGGTGACTTTGCTGGAGCTGCCGAGGAGTTTGGCCGCTGGGTCTATGCTGGGGGCAACGTGCTGCCCGGTCTGCAGCGGCGGCGGCGAGCCGAGCGTGCCCTATATCGCAGCGAAAACTGGCAGCAGTTTCTGTAGCCTCAGGCTTCCTCAATCAAGGGCTGTGTTGTTTAAGGCGGGGGCGATCGCGCCCGCCTTAAGCAGTCTTTAGTAGCCAAGTCTCCAGTGTCGATAGCCCCAGTGGCGCGCTGAGCTAGAGGGTTACCCCGGCCCTATTTTGCCCAGAGCGCCGACCCAGAATGGAGATACTAGGGATTGTCGCTGCGCGATTTTTTACTCTATGCCCTGGCTTGAGCGGTCATCCCTCAGGCGGTTCTTGGAGCAGTCAAAACCAGGTCGTACGGACTGCCTCGGGCCAGGGATTGGTAAGATAAATTACCATAGGTATTGTTGAGAGCTGTAAATGACTACCCCAATTATCGGTAACAACTGGGGAAAAATGGGGTGAAGCACCGATGATCAGCCATCGGTTGTGCAGCTGCTGCCCCGATCGCTCCCGATAAAAAGCTCTCTCTGGGTATTGGCCATATCAGTCGGCCCCTCTGGGTTCATCGGCCTGACCACGCTATTTATTTTGGCCATAGCTACCGATTTGGATCGAGCACTGCGGTCACGTCTGCCCTCAAGAGCCTGTGTATGACCGACGATGGGATGTCCATGGCCCCTGACCATAGAGCGCCTAGAGGGCGCAAACAGACGCCAACGGCTGGCCAAATCAGCGCGTTACAGGCCTCTGAGCAACATTTTGAGGCCGTGCTTGAAACCATGTCCCTGGCCGGTTTGGTTGTCGATGCCAAAGGCCGCATTTTGCTCTGCAACGACTACCTGCTCACTCTGACTGGCTGGCAACGCCACGACGTAATGGGTCGCAGCTGGCTAGAACTTTTTGTTCCGCCGGAAAATCGAAAGGCGCTGAAAACTCTCTTTACGGCGGCGATCGCCCAAGGGCAGTGCCCCACCCACTACGAAAATGAAATTCTGACCCGCAGCGGCGATCGCCGCCTGATTGCCTGGAACAATACATTCTTTGCCAGCCCCGATGGTTGCGTTCAGCGCATCACCTGCATTGGCCAGGACATTACCGACCAGCGCCAGGCCCATCACCGCCTGCAAGAAAGCGAGTGCCGCCTCCAAAAGGTAGCCGCTAGCCTGCCGGGAGCAGCGCTGCGCTACGTCCTGGCGGCCTCAGGCAGCGAGGCAATCACCTATATTAGCCAGGGTTGTGCTCAAATTTGGGAGCTTGAGCCAACTCAGATTCAGGCCCGGCCCGAACTGCTGTGGCAAACCATCCATCCCGATGACCGCGAAGCCGTGCGGCAGCTAATTCAGCATTCTGGCGAAACCCTCACGCCCTGTTTTTGCGAGTGGCGCATTTCAACCCCGTCAGGGCAGCAAAAGTGGCTTCAGGGCATGGGCCGCCCTGAGCCCCTGGCCAACGGTGCCATCGCCTGGGATGCCGTTGTGCTCGACGTCAGCGATCGCAAGCAGACCGAGCAGGCCTTGCATGACGCCCACCAGCAGATGCAGGCGTTTATCGACAATACCCCTGCCCTTGTCAACATATTTGATGCGGACGGCCGCTATCTGCGGGTCAACCAGGCCACCGCCAACCAGCTAGGCCTGCGCCCCGAGGAAATTACCGGCAAATCCTTTGCCGATCTGCTGCCAGCCTCGGTCGCCAACACCTTTATGGATCGGGTTAGGCAGCTAGTCGCCACTCAAACTCCCCTCACCGTCAAAGATACCCTTGTGCTCAACGGTGAACAAAAGGTGTATAGCTCGGTGCTCTTTCCGGTCAGCATCGGCAGCGATGGCAGCCCAATTTTTGGCTCAGTGGCCACCGACATTACCCCTCTGGTAAAGGCTCAAATGGCACTGCGCCGTCAGGCCGAAGAGGAGCGCCTGATTCGCACTATCACCCAGCATATCCATCAGTCCCTGGATGTTAACCAGATTTTGCAAACTACCGTAACCGAGGTGCGGCAGTTTTTGCAGACCGACCGGGTGCTCATTTACCGATTTAACGCCGACTTCAGCGGCACCATGGTGGTCGAGGCTGTGCTGCCCCCCTGGCAGTCCACCCTGGGCATCACCGTGGAAGACACCTGTTTTCGCAATATCCCTGGGCTGGTCGATCGCTACCGCCAGGGCCACTCCCACCGACTCAACGATGTGCAGCAGGCCTCCATCGCCCCCTGCTACCGCGATCTGCTGGCTCGTTTTCAGGTCCGGGCCAGCCTGGTTGTGCCTATCCACTGCGGCGGCCAGCTGTGGGGACTGCTGTGCGCCCACCACTGCCGAGGGCCGCGCCTGTGGCAGCCGAAAGAAAGCGCTCTGCTATCTCAGCTCGCCGACCAGGTCGCCATCGCCCTTCAGCAAAGTCAGCTGCTGACCCAAACCGCCGATCTGGCTCGTCAGGAAAAGCTGCTCAACAACATCATCAACGCCATTAGCGACAGTCTGGACCTGGACACCCTGCTGCAGCGAACGGCCACCGAAATGCTGCACACCTTCAAGGCCAGCCGCAGTTTGGTGATTCTGTGCCGGGCCACCGACGCCTATCTGGTCCACACCAACGCGGTCAGTATGCCCGGCTGGGAGAGCTTGCAGGACCAGGTGATCCCCATTGAGGGCAACCCCCACGCGCAGCAAGTTCTAGGCCAGAAAGCTGCGGTAGTGGTCAACGACGTTACCCAGGAGCCAAGTCTGATCCCCAACTTGGCCCTGGCCTTAGACCTCAAAATTGGGGCAATTTTAGCGGTCTCCATTCGCTATCGCGGCGTGGTCAAGGGTATTCTCAGCGTGCATCAGTGCCCTGGCCCGCGCCAGTGGCTCCAGGCCGAAGTCAAGCTGATTGAGCGGCTGGCCGATCACCTGGCGATCGCCATTCACCAGGCCGAACTCTACGCCCAGGCCCAAACCGAGCTGGCGGAGCGCAAACGTTTAGAGGCCCAGCTGCGCTACGATGCCTTCCACGATCGCCTCACTGGTCTGCCCAACCGAGCGCTGTTTTTAGAGCGCCTGGCCCAGGCCATCGAGCAGCTCCAGCGCCACTGCCAGCACCATTTGCCCCTGGCTCTTCCCGCGCTCAATAGCTCCCCCGCTCCCTGCTGCGGTCGCCAGTTTGCCCTGCTGTTTCTCGACCTAGACCGATTCAAAGTGATCAACGACAGCCTGGGGCACGCCATTGGCGATCAGCTGCTTCAGGTGGTCGCTCAACGGCTCCAGACCTGCCTGCGCCCGGTGGACATAGCCGCCCGCCTGGGGGGCGACGAGTTTGTCGTACTGCTGGCCAACCTCAGCGACGCCACCGCTGCCATTACCATGGCCCAGCGCATTCACGCCAGCCTCGAAGCCCCAGTGCGGCTGGAAGGACACGAGGTTTTTATCCACGCCAGCATTGGCATTGCCCTCAGCTCTGCGGCCTACACCGACCCCAACCAGGTGCTGCGCGACGCCGACATCGCCATGTACAAAGCCAAGGGCAGCAACCGTGAGTACGCTATTTTTGACGCCCCTATGCACAGTCTGGTAGTGCAGCAAATGCAGCTAGAAAACAGCCTGTGCCGGGCCCTGGAGCGTTCAGAGCTGCGGCTCCACTACCAGCCCATCATCAGTCTAGCCACGGGCCAGGTGCAGGGGTTTGAGGCCCTGGTGCGCTGGCAGCACCCCAGCGGAAAGCTGGTGCCTCCCCTAGACTTTATTCCCATCGCTGAAAATACCGGACTGATTACCGCCCTCGACCTGTGGACGTTAAATGAAGCCTGCCGCCAGCTCAGCCGCTGGCACCAGCAGTTTTCCGCCAGTCAGCCCCCCACCGTTAGCGTCAATCTCTCGGGGAAACAGTTCGTGCGTCCCGATTTAATTCAGCAGATCGACCAGGCGCTAGACCGCAATGGCCTCCAGGGGCAGCACCTCAAGATCGAAATCACCGAGAGCGTGCTGATTCAAAATGCCCAGCTCGCGATCGATCTGCTCAAACAGCTTCGCCAGCGCGGCATTCAGGTTTGCATGGATGACTTTGGCACCGGCTACTCCTCCCTCAGCTACCTGCACCGATTTCCCATTGATGTGCTCAAAATCGACAAGTCCTTTATTACCAACTTACACAACCCCGAGCCCAGCCAAGGCGACTACGAAATTGTTAAGGCCATCATTAGCCTGGCCACCAACCTTAACTTAACGGTGGTGGCCGAAGGTCTTGAGACCGCCTGTCAGGCTCGCTACCTCAAGGCGCACCACTGCCAGGGGGGGCAGGGCTATTACTTCTCTAGGCCTCTCTCGGTAGAGGCAGCAACGGTCTTTATCCAGCAGCTCAGCAACTCGCCTGCGGCTAAAACGGAAACGGCTTATAGGGAATCCACTGGGCCCACAGCTTAGACAGGGTGCCGTTGACAATGAGCTGGTTGAGGGCGTGGTTGAGGGCCTCCAATAGTTCACGGTTGCCAGGCAATACTCCAATGCCAAAGGGGTGCTGACTGGGCATCTGAAAGGCCACTCGCAGGGTATTGGTATCGGCCTCGGCGGTCAGCAGCGGCAGGGCATCGCCCACCAGGGCATCGATCGCGCCCTGCCCCAGAGCTGTGAGCAGAGTAGGCAGCGTCTGATCTGGCCCGGTAAACGGCACCCACTCCAGGTCTGGCAGCGCTTCGGTGAGGGTTAGTGGCGTGCTGCCAGCCAGGGTGCCCAACCGCTTACCCGCCAGGTCCGAGGCCGCATAGATGGGGCTGTCTTCGCGCACCAGCACGGCCTCGTCGAAACGACCGTAGGGGCGGGTAAAATCGGCCCAGGCGCGGCGATCTTGGGTAATGGCCTGACTAAACCAGACGACATCGTAGTCACCGCTGCTCAGGGTCGGGTAAAACTGCTCGGGGGCAGTGTCAAACCATACCGGCTCTAGCTGCAAAATCTCGCCTACCGCTCGGGCCACGGCTGGTTCGTACCCCAGGCGATCGCCCTCCTGAATAAAACTCATGGGGCGAGCATCAAAATCGCTGGCAATAATCGCTAGTTGACCGGGACGAACGGTGGTAAAGTCCATAACCACGCAAAAAGACCTAAGAGTATTGTGACACCAAACCTGTTACCGCTATGGGGGCTGTCTCCCCCTAAAGCTTCCCGGTCTCGGTCCCTTGAAATCGCCCCCTATTCGTGGAATGGTGAGGACAGTATTGTAAGCATGCGCGAGAGCTGAATGACTGTTGGTAACCCTGCCTCCGATCCGGCCTTTGAGCCTTTACGCACCTTTCGACCGCTCCTGCTCAAGGCCCACAAGATTTTGATGGATGCGGAGAAAGACCGCTACGAAGCCCACCACGGCGCGATCGCCACCAAAGGCGACTACCTGCGCCTAGTCCTGGAGCATGAGCAGTTTAGCTGGCTGCGGCCTATTTCTCAGCTAATCGTACAAATTGACGAGGTGCTGATGTCGAAGCAGCCCCAGCCCCAGGAGCGCGCGTCTGAGCTGCTCAACCAGGCCCGCCACCTGCTGCACGACACCGAAATTGGCCAAGTCTTTCAAGATCGGACCCAGCTGGTGGCGCGCAGCAACCCCGAAATGGCGGCCATGACCCAGCGCATGGACGAGCTCATGCAGCCCTACGGTCCTGAGCAGGGGAGCAGCGCCACCTAATCTAGGGCACCCACGTGCAAGCGGCCATCCTGTGCAAAGATAATAAGACCGTAAACAGAAAGCTTCCACCTGGGTGCCAGGCGCTAGGGAGGACTGAGTAAGAGCGAGTGTGTGCTATGAATGTTGGCGATCGCGTCCGAATCAAAGAATCGATTATTTTTTATCACCACCCGCTGCACCGCAACGAAGCCTTCGATGCCAAGGGGTTGGAGGGGGTGATTGTGAATATTCTCACCGACTATAAGGGTCGCCCCATTAGCCCTAACTTCCCGGTTCAAGTTGAGTTTGCCGTTGAGGGGGCCAAGCGCCCTATGCGGGCCCACCTCAAGCGGGACGAGCTGGAGAGCATTTAGCCGATAGGGCCAGAAAGGCTTGCGGCTGGCCCTATCGGGGCAGGCTGCGGTTAAACCAGCTCAGCAGGTTTAGCTCCGATCGCATCTGCTCCAGATCCCGCCGATTGGCCGCTGCCACCTGGTGATACCAATGGCAGTAGTCCTCCAGGCGGGCGCGGTGCTCTAGCTCTAGCCGAAAGTCCTGGGCGGCCTGATGCAGCTCCAGATATTCGGCTACGTCCTGGGGTGTCGCTAGCGATCGCGGCGTTAGGTACTCAAACATAAAAGCCCGGCGAGACACAGAGGTATCATAACCCGCTGATTTGGCCAGGGTGGACTGGGGGCGCCACGGGCTGCGGCTATCTTTCAGTCCCTAGGTCGCCGCCTGGTCCGCTCTCAACCCTTAGCTTTTCCCGGCCCCAAGTAGGGCCGCCACGGCCACACAGCCCCAGCCGACCATCAGCACCGCACCGCCGAGGGGGGCAATCGCTCCCAACAGGTTTTGTCCGGTCAGCGCCAGGGCGTAGAGACTGCCCGAAAAGACCACCGTACCGACTACAAAGGCCCATCCTGCCGCTGTCAGCAACCCCGGTGCCCCCAGGCCCTGACTGCCCACCAGGGCGACCAGCAGCAGGGCCAGGGCGTGGTACATCTGGTAGCGAGCGCCGGTTTCAAAGACGGCCAGCAGGCGATCGCTGAGCTGAGCCCGCAGGGCGTGGGTGGCAAAGGCCCCTGCGGCCACGGCAGTGCCGCCGAAAATCGCCGCGATCGCAATCAACAGTCGCTCTATTGCCATGGTCTTCTAGGACGCCTCGCGCACCGCTTCTACCAGGCGAGAGAAGTAGAACTGGGTCTTGGTCATGGCCCGCCGCTCAATGCGCCAGCCGTCAGCCTCCAGCGCCTTCACAATATCGGCCTCCCGGTGCAGATAGGCGCGAGTCGCCTTACTCGGCCCCGGGAAAAACTCTCCCACCTTCTTCAGGGCGCTGTAGAACGCCGTCTTGGGGGCAAAACTCATGATCAGACGAGACTCAGCCAGCGAGCTCAAATGGCTGATCATCGCCTGCACCTTATCCTGGGGATAGTGAATCAGCACGTCTAGACAAACAACCGTGTGGAATCGACCGCTGAGCTCTTCTAGGTCCCTAACTTCAAAGGTAGGCAGGTTCTCGCCACCCAACACCACCTCAGCCCGACGCTGGGCCTCTTCTACCATTTTGGCGGAGATGTCGCTGGCGTAGACCTTAGCCCCCGCCTGAGCCAGCGGAATGGCCAGACTGCCAACCCCGCAGCCAGCATCGCAGCAGGTGAGGCCGGCCAGGTTGCCGTCGGCCTCCAGCCAGTCCAGCAGAGTATCCACGGTGCGCTGGTGGCCCTTGCGAATATCGAGCTGAACCTTGTTGACTTCGCCATCCCCGTAGATGCGCTGCCAGCGGTCAAAACCAATGGCGTTGAAATATTCACGAACTACGGTCTTATCGTCGGTGACAGGCATGGGCTGGGGGTAAATGTGCGAACTTCTGTAAAATTCTATGACGTTTTGCTCAGCCAAAACCGCCCGCAACGAAACTCAACCTTCAACATCAATCTTCGACAGCTGCCTGCAATACCGTCTACCCATGCTGGCCAGTATTCGAAGGCTGGAAATATACCGACCATTCCAGCTGCCTGGCCCCCTCTCTCCTCTGATCCTTCGCGATTGGCAACAGTCGCCACCCTTGTGCCGCAGTCTACTAGGGCCACGTCGCCCCCTCGGCGACCCCGCAGTGGCATGATGGGAAGGCACATCCGACAGACGCGAAGGCCCCATTGAAAGTATGGCTGAGACTATGGTCCTCCCAGAGGTTGGCATCATTATGGGCAGCGACTCAGACCTGCCCACCATGGCAGCGGCGATCGAGGTCTGCACCGAGTTTGGCATCGCCCACGAGGTGGCCATTGTGTCGGCTCACCGCACGCCAGAGCGCATGGTCACCTATGCCCAAACCGCCCGCGATCGCGGTCTAAAAGTCATCATTGCCGGCGCGGGCGGTGCAGCCCACCTGCCGGGCATGGTTGCCGCCCTCACTCCCCTGCCGGTCATTGGCGTACCCGTAGTGAGCCGCACCATGCAGGGGCTCGATTCGCTCTACTCCATCGTTCAGATGCCTGCGGGCATTCCCGTTGCCACTGTGGCCATTGGCAACGCCAAAAATGCCGGACTGCTGGCGGTGCAGATCTTGGCCACAGGCCGCCCTGCCCTGCTCGATCGGGTGACCCAGTACCGCCGCGACCTCGAAGCCTCAGTACTGGGCAAACAGCAACAACTCGAACGGCTTGGCCCTCAAGGCTATCTGCAAAATCAGATTTAGGGGTGCAAACGATTCACCTAAATCCAGATTCTCTTTTAACTTGCTTTGACAAACGACTAATTTATGGTTAATTGACCCCAGGTTTTTGAGGCTAAACGGGGGATATCGCGGCTTCAGAGGGTGTTGTGTATCGCCCGATACAGATTGACGGTCTCAGAATTGATGGAATCAACTTGTTCTGTCTACACGCAAATTCCTCTGCCTGCTAATTGTCGAAAAAAGGTCCAGGCAGATCGGCGTAAGTTTCTAAAGGCATTTTTTCAGCTAGCATTAGCTGCCGTCAGAAACTTACGGCTTTTGCACATCAGTTCGCAGAATCCATCTATTCTGTGAGCTTTAGCTCCCATACGGGTCTGCCTCACTGCTCTAGGGCTAAAGAGTCAGGCCTAGAAACGGTAGGCCGTGTTCACTGTCTGATTGTGTTGAAGGAACGTCTGTTGAGATGTCTAATCTAGTGTTGCGTAATCGTTCTAGGTTCCGGAAGCGGTCTAAAACCGGCTTCTGGGACACCAGCGTGCCGCCCTTTGATGAGGCGATTAAGCGTCTGTTTGGCCGCGTTGGCGGCTGGGCTTGGGTAGCCTGCATTCCTCTAGCGCTGGTTATTGTGGTCACTTGGGGAGTAGCGGCCCAGGCTCAAGAAGAGTTGACTGCTGCTGATGTGCAAACCACCCTAGACAATATCTGGGTGCTGATTGCAGCATTCCTGGTTATCTTCATGAACGCCGGTTTCGCCATGGTTGAAACTGGTTTCTGCCGCCAAAAGAATGCCGTTAACGTACTCACCAAAAACCTGGTTGTTTTTGCATTGGCCACCCTTTCCTTCTGGTTTATTGGGTTCTCGCTGATGTTTGGTGCCAACGGCAACGGCTGGGTCGGCTGGGGGAGTTTCTTCCTCGGTGGTGCCCCCGATCTATACGGACTCAGCGAAGGCGGTCTGACTAAAGATACATTTTTCCTCTTCCAGGTCGCCTTCGCCGGTACCGCTGCAACCATTGTGTCTGGGGCTGTAGCCGAGCGCATCAAGCTGATTGACTTCCTGATCTTCAGCGTCTTGCTGACCGCCATTGCTTACCCCATCACAGGCCACTGGGTTTGGGGCGGTGGCTGGCTGAGCGCGATTGGTTTCCACGACTTTGCAGGTTCCACCGTTGTGCACTCCGTCGGGGGTTGGGCCGCTCTGATGGGTGCTGCTTTTCTGGGACCCCGGATGGGCAAATATACCGCAGAGGGGCAGGTTAGCGCTCTGCCCGGGCACAACTTGAGCATTGCCACCCTGGGTTGCCTAATTTTGTGGATTGGCTGGTTTGGATTCAACCCCGGTTCTGAACTGGCTGCCGACTCCGCTGTGCCTTACATTGCTGTTACCACCAACCTAGCCGCAGCAGCGGGTGGGTTAGCCGCCACATTTACCTCCTGGATTCTCAGCGGCAAGCCTGACCTGTCGATGAGCATCAACGGTATTTTGGCTGGCCTGGTAGGTATTACCGCTGGCTGCTATGTCGTAGGCTATGCCGGTGCTTTTTGGATTGGTCTAATCGCAGGCATCATCGTGGTGTTCTCGGTGGGCTTCTTCGACAGCATCAAGATTGACGACCCCGTGGGCGCTACCTCAGTTCACCTAGTTTGCGGTATTTGGGGCACCCTGGCGGTAGGGCTGTTCGCCAACCCCAATAACTTTCCCCAAGCTGGCGAAGGCATTTCCGGGCTGTTCTACGGCGGTGGTGTCGGTCAGCTGGGCGCTCAAATCCTTGGTATCTTGAGCATCGGATTGTTCACCGTGGTTATATCTTCGATTTTCTGGCTGATTCTGAAGTCCACCATGGGCCTTCGGGTGAGTGCAGAGGAGGAGATGAAGGGGTTGGACATTGGCGAGCACGGCATGGAAGCCTACAGTGGCTTTCTCAAGGACACCTCAGACATGACCGGCGTGATGTAGACGTCCCGCATTAGTCGGGTGACGACCTCGAACTATGCGTTTTGATTTCTAATTGCTCTGGTTAGAATCAGTCCCTCACATCTTCTAAATGTCTGGATTTCTAAGCGCCTGGGCACAGTGCTCAGGCGCTTAGTTTTTGGCTTCTAAAGCCCCCAGGGCAGAGATCAAGCTAGGCTCAGAGCCGATTTTGGCAAATGGTTACAATGTGTCTTAGGTGCAGGGGGCAACTGGTAGGCTAGGTGAAAGTAACTGCTGCCGATGCGAGCGGGTTTCACCGGGGTTCACCCTGAATACCGATGTAAAACCTTATAAATCGACGGTTCTCTACCCTGAACCATGAGCCATTCCACATCTGTGGTGGAAGAATTGCTAAGCGCAATTCCCCAGCTTAGACCAAGCCTCTATTTCAAAACCTCGCTAACCGCGTTGTCCCACGCGATGGAGGATCACGTACTGGCAGGAACGGCAAAGTTTTTAGTGATTGCCAGTTTTCAGCAGGAGCGGTTTTATCTGCAAGAGGCCAACCGCTATCTGCGCATTGCGGAGCTGACCGACCAGGTCTATGTGCTGTCGGCCCTGGGCACGAGCTTTGCGAGTCGGTCAGAAAACTATGAAACCGTTGCCTTTGATGCCAATGACACCCTCACCCAGGAGTGGCACCTGGTGGTGATTGGGCCTGACTACCATGCCTGTTTAATCTGCCGGGAGCGATCGCCGATACCCGCCACCGATGGCCCGCCCCTCGATCAGACCCGCCGCTTTGAAGGGATCTGGACCCAGGATCAATACGTTACCCAAACCGCAGCAGCCCTACTGCTCGATCGCATCGTTGGTTACCGCCCCGATCTGGCTGACAAAGTTGCGATCGCACGCCAGCGCTATATCGACCCTGCCCTGCCCCCCTCCGAGCACCTCGACGGCAGGGGTGGACCCGACCCCTTTACCCAGCGCTTAGTGACCTATCTCCAGGCGGGGCAGTACAAACTGCTCAAGGCCTACAAAGCCATTACGGCCCAGGAGCGGCGGGAGCGCCTGGTCAACTCCATTACCTCGGTCGTGCGCCAGTCCCTCGACGCTGACGAGATTTTTGCCAAGGCGGCCCAGGAACTGGGGCAGGCGCTACAGGTGTGCCGCTGTTTAATCTACCCCTGTAGCGCCACCGATGCCGCCGTGGTGATTGCCCACCAGCATCTCAATGGCGCCGTAGATTCGCTGCTGGGGGAAACCTGGCCCCTGGCCACCAACCCGCTGTTTGACTACGTTCAAGACACCAAAGAGACCATCGCCATTGCCGATACCCAATCGCGCGACTCGCCCTTTCGCTACGAATTAGAGGCCATTCAACCGCTGATCGAGCGGTGGCAGATTCAGTCGTGGCTAATTGTGCCCCTCACCTACCAGGGCCGCCTGGTGGGCATGATCGAGCTGCACCACTGCCAGCCCCAGCCCTACGAGTGGAGCGAAGACGATACGGCTCTGGTGGATGCGATCGCAACCCAACTCAGCGTCGCCATTATTCAGGCCGAGGCCTACGCCAACCTGCAAGACCTCAACCAGCAGCTGGAGGCCCTCGATCGCACCCGCGCCAACCTGATTGCGATTACTGGCCACGAGCTGCGCACCCCCCTCTCCACCATTCAGGTCTGCCTCGAAAGCCTGTCCACCGAGCCAGACATGCCCAACGAGCTGCGGCAGATTATGCTGCAATCGGCCCTCGAAGACGCCGAGCGCATGCGCAAGCTGGTGCAAGATTTTCTCACCCTATCGCGGCTTGAGAGCGGTCGAGTCGAATGGAATCTGGAGTCGCTTTCGATTCAGGAATGCGTGGATTTAGCCCTGAGCAGTCTTCACGGTAGCCAGGACGGTGCCGCCACCCCCACCATTAGCGTCAAAATTCCCAAGCAAGTGCCCCTGGTGCGCGCTGACGGCGAGTGGCTGGTGGAAGTCCTCGCCAAGCTGCTCGACAATGCCCAAAAATTTACCCCCGCCACCGGCAAAATTACCATTCAGGTGACTCGCTCCAGCCCCACCCATCTCCAGGTCACCATTGCCGACACCGGGCGCGGCATTGAACCCAACCGTCTCCAGGTCGTGTTCGATCGCTTTTACCAGGAAGAGGGGGCGCTGCGCCGCACCACCGGGGGAACCGGCCTGGGCCTGGCCATGTGCCGCCAGATTGTAGAGGGGCTAGGCGGCACGATTTGGGCAGAATCAGCGGGCAAAAATAAAGGGAGTCAGTTCCACTTTACGGTTCCCATTGCCCAGGGCAAGCTAGACGGGCGCAGCCGCCGCTCTGCGCAGGCGGTGGCCCAGCAGCCCGCTACCCTACCGGGCCACCCTTCGGTGCTGCTCGACGACTGACCTGTCGGTGCATGGCCGTCGGTTGACGAGGCTGAGCAGCGACGTCCCCTGGCGCTAGGATGGGGACGTGGCAAGACAGTAGGCCATAAGTCGCTAATCCATGGCAAAGGACGGGTATGGGCGATCGCCAACCACCAGATCAGTCTCCATCGTGGACCACTCCACTGGTAGGGCTTTGGCAAGACTGGCGCGATCGCGCCAGCCGACTGCGGCCCACCCAACAGCTCAGCCGCTGGTTTAACGTTGACGACGACAAAGTAGCCGCCATTCTAGCGGCGGTGCGAGAGCAGTTACCCACTACCGAGGCCCTGCTAATCGGCAAACCCCAGGCGGGTAAAAGCTCTATTGTGCGGGGGCTGACCGGGGTATCTGCCGAGATTGTGGGCCAGGGGTTTAGGCCCCACACCCAGTACACCCAGCGCTACGCCTACCCTTCCGAAGACCTGCCCCTGCTGGTGTTTACCGATACCGTGGGCCTAGGCGACATGGCCCAGGCCACCGACGCCATTGTGGCCGAGTTGGTCAATGACCTCAACAGCAGCCGCAAGGCACGCATCTTAATTCTCACCGTCAAAATCAACGACTTTGCAACCGACACCCTGCGGCAGATCGCCGGGCAGCTGCGGCAGCAGTTCCCAACCGTTCCCTGCCTGCTGGTGGTGACCTCAGCCCACGAGGTATATCCTCCCAGCCAGACTGACCATCTCCCCTACCCCCCCGACTCAGACGCGGTACGTCGGCCCTTTGAGGCTATTCAGGCCAACTTCAAAGGGCTGGCAGATCGCACCGTTTTGATCGACTTCACCCTCGACGAAGATGGCTTCGACCCGGTGTTCTACGGTCTTGAGGCGCTGCGAGATGCCCTGGCCGACCTGCTCCCCGAGGCCGAGGCCCAGGCGCTGTACCAGCTGCTCGACGAGCAAGCCGAGGCTGCCGATCAGCTGGGCAATCTGTACCGCGATGTTGGTCGGCACTACATTTCAGCCTTTGCCGTGATGTCTGCTACGCTGGCCGCCGTGCCCTTGCCCTTTGCCACTATGCCCGTGCTGACGGCGCTTCAGGTTTCAATGGTAGGTCTGCTGGGTAAACTCTATGGCCAAACCCTTAGTCCATCCCAAGCGGGCGGGCTAATCAGCGCGATCGCAGGCGGCTTTTTTGCCCAGGCCGTCGGGCGAGAACTGATCAAATTTATTCCTGGCTTTGGCAGCGTTGTGGCCGCATCCTGGGCCGCATCCTATACCTGGGCCTTGGGCGAAGGAGCCTGCGTCTACTTTGGCGACCTGATGGGCGGCAAAAAACCCGATCCCCAAAAAATTCAGGGCGCGATGCAAGCAGCCTTTACCCTGGCTAAAGATCGATTTAAGGGTGAGGCCCTAAACACCCGCCCCGCCAACCTAGAAGAACCCTAGCCGTCGGAGTAATCTGCTGAATCGCCTTCGCGCTTCTTGCTCAGCACCGCCAGCCCTAGACCCACCAGTCCAGGCAGCAGGGCGGGTGTTGGCACAGGGCTGGGAATAGGGGTAGGTGGTTCTACCGTCAGGTCAATTCTAAAGGCCAGATCTTGACCAGAAAGTTTGGTCAAATCCTGATCGGTGAAGCCTAGCGGAAAGACTACCTCTAGCCAGTTGTTGGCCAGTACAGTAATGGCTGGGTTCTGGTCAAAGCCCAAGTTGCCAAGGGGAACAAACGTGAAGCCTGTCAACGAGTTTTGACCTGGCCCACCAAAATCGGGCGTTAGAAACCGATAGATATCGTCTCCCGAGGTGACATTGCCAAACCGGGAGTTGACGCTGAACAAAATGGAGTTGTTGTTCAGATCGATATTCCAAATACCGCCAAACTGCTCTAGTTCTAACCCCGCTCCTACCGTTACGGTTTGCGGATTGAGAGGATCTACAAATACAGTTTCTTGCTGGGTGTTAACATCTCTAATGCTGTTGGTTACCGTTACCGAGCTACCTAGCGAAAAGGCCTGAGCAGGACTTAGCCAAACGCCACCCAGAATCACGGCGGTACCCAGCACAAAACCAGTGCTGACAAGTCTCTCCTTCATCTGCTTCTCCAAACGGGGGCTTTAAACAATTACGAGAGGCAGATGCACGGTCCGGGTGACTCGCGAGAAAATCTATCGATAGGGGCAGCGCGGCTCATACTCCGCTCATGTTCTAACAAAAAATACTGAGGTGTGACTAAGGCTAGGTCAGAAAATTTACCGAGTCTTGACAGACATGCCAGCACCCAGGTGCGATCGCCCCAAAGACACAGCCGCTGATTTTCACCGACTACCTGGGTACTTTGTCGGAGAATTGGACGTGAAAGTTCCAAGCGGTGTCAACCGATACAGAGGATTGAGCGCGTTCAATTCAACCTATAGACAGAAAATCTTAGGAAAGCCGTGAGAGCTGCTCCCGCAGGCGTGGATAGTCCTAGCCCTGAAGTTCCAAATCAGGCTCGGCTGCTGCTCGATTTGCAGCGGGTCAATAAAATTGCCCAGCGACTGTCAGGCTGCCTTGAGATCGAGACCATTGCCCGCTTCGTTACCGATGGCCTGGTCAACCAGTTTGGCTGTGCCTTTGCCCGTATCTGGGTCGTAGAACCCGATCAGAACTTCCTTCGCCTCGTCGCCTCCTCAGGGCTATACACCCACACCAATGGATCCTTTGCGCGGGTCCCCATGGGGGCCTACAAGGTCGGCAAAATTGCCCAAAATCGGGTGCCTTTTCTCAGCAATCGCCTCGCCGAAGAAGCCTGGGTCAAAGACCGCGATTGGGCGATCGCCAACAATATTCAGGGATTTGCGGGCTATCCGCTAATGACAGGCGATCGCGTCATTGGAGTGCTGGCCACCTTTAGCCACAGCCCCATGGCCTCAGAGTTTTTAGAAGTGCTGCAAGTGCTCTGCATGACGGCAACCATCGCCCTCGATGCAGCGCTCCAGGTAGACGCTGGCGCCATCGGGCCCAAGCCCCATTTGGCCCTTCGACCCACCCTATCGGACCAGTTAGCCGGTCTGCTGACCAGCACGACCATGGCCCTAGTCGGTACCGAAACTCCGCTGCTCGACTCGGTGAGCTATATCTTCCTGCGCCTGGGTGAGGTGCTCAACGATTTTCACTGCGACTATGCGCGCTTGGTGTACGGGGCCACCGAAGTCACCCTAGAGGCTATCGTCGCCATTTTGCCCCAGCGAACCCAGGAAATCGTAGGGGACAACCCGGCGGGTCAGGCTAGAGAGGCCGTAGCCCACTGGCGATCGCGCTGTCACCAGCTCAGGTTTATGGCCACCTGCCTGGGGGGCAATCTCCAAACTCAGCCTGGCCCCCAGCAGCAAATGGTACAAATTCTGCTGCAGGTGCCCTACAGCTACGGTGACCCCGGTGAGAAGGTCAGCATTCAGTGCCGCGAAGCCCTCGTTCAGACCGCCCTCACCTGCCTGGCCTACCGCGCTGGGTTAACCATATGCGACCCCTCAGAACCTGAGGCTGTCGTGATCACCAACAGCGAAACCGTAGCCAGGGCCGCTCCCCGCGTGCTGTGGGTGCGGGTTCAGGCCTCTGGCCCATGCCCTGCCCAAATCACCGCTACCATTGACTGGACCGTGGATGTCGATCGGCTGCGGCAGTTGGTACGGTCCCTGCACTCAGGCCAGCCGGTCGAGATGCCCCTGGTTCCAGACTCTCCCCGCCCCTCCGAGCGCGAGCGTGAAATTATGGCCCTCCTAGCCCAGGGCTTGCGCGATCGCGATATCGCCAACCGCCTCTATATCAGCGAAAGCACTGTAAAATTTCACATCAACAACAGTCTGGCCAAACTACAAGCCAAAAACCGCTATCAGGCTGTCTACCAGGCGGCAGTCCACGGGTGGATTTGACTCACTTACTCGCCTGAGACTGTCTTGCCCACATCCAGAATGGGTACAGTAAGCCTATAATGGCGCCTTCATCGTCCTGGTTTCTGGAGTCTAAACCCCATGGATGATCTCATCAGCCTGCTGGTTCAAGTCTTAATTGCGATGGCCTGTGCCATTGCCGCCAACCTTCTCATTCCCCGGCGGGTGCCTGGCAAGCTAGTGGGTCTCGTACTCATCGGCTTAGTTGGGGTACTGGTGGGGCAATGGGTCGCTCAGTATCTGCTTCGGCAGTACAACTTCACCATGCCCTGGCTCACCTGGAGCTTTCAAGGTGTGCCCCTGGTACCATCCATTATTGGCTCAGCGATTGTGCTCTACCTGGTGACCGCATTTCTGAGCTGGGGCCGCTACGGCAACCGTTGAGCGCTGAGCACCAATATCACCCGCTGTAGCGCTCCTCGGCCCAGGGCTCGCCTCGGTGGTGATAGCCATTGCGCTCCCAAAAGCCCAGGGCTGGCTCTGCCAAGAACTCAACCCCGTTCACCCACTTCGCACTTTTCCAGGCGTAGAGATGGGGTACCACCAACCGCATTGGGCCGCCGTGGTCCGGGGGCAGAGGGCTGCCGTCGAGGGTATGGGCAAAAAAGTTCTCAGGTCGAACAAAGTCTGCCAGGGTCAAATTGGTGGTGTAGCCGCCGTAGCAGTGCAGCATTACGCAGGCCGCCTCTGGATTAACCTGAAGCTGCGCAATCAGATCCGTTACTCGAACGCCCCGCCATGTCACGTCTAGCTTTGACCAGGTGGTCACACAGTGAAAGTCGGCGGTAAAGTCCGTTTGGGGCAGCGCCATCATGTCGGCCCAGGTGAACGTTTGAGGGGCGGCCAAACCCGTAATGGTCAACGACCAGTCAGCCTGGGCAATGTGGGGGGTATCGCCATAGGTTAGCACTGGAAACCCTTTGGCCAGGTGCTGCCCCGGCGGGACGCGATCGGCCAACTCAGGACCTGGTTTTTGAAAATACTTGCCAGCCATAGAGTACCTTGCAAATCAGGGCACTCCTATTGTCGCTCAACCAAGTCTGACCGCAAACCTCCGTAGGCCAGGTTGAGCGCCTAGGCAGTGAAAAGCCAATGCCAGCTTAAGCGATACCTAGTAGACTACGGCGCAAGTGTGACAGATGTTTTCAATCGCGAAGGGGTAGGGGAGCTAGGGAGCCAAGCGATCTGAAATAGTCGGCATATTTCAGCTTTCGAGTACTAGGCGGCTAAATCACGGATTAATCGCTTCAGCCAGCTACCCGATCGCACATCCACGTAGGTTTTGCAGCGAGAGCATTGACGAATACCACGAACTCCAATGCGTAGCAGATGCTGGCTATTGCAGTTAGGACAGTGGTGTTGAGCAGAGTGATGTTTTTGCGCCATAGCTAATTTTTAGTCAGAAGAGGCTGAACCAGAAAGTTGAATACACTGCTTTGATCGAAATCCTCTGGAGGCAAGCAATCTCGATATCGCTATTGTGGCGCGGGGCGCCTGCCTGTCATAGTGCCCAGAGACAGTGTCTCAATCGTCTTTAAAAGTCCAAACTACGGTTCCCCATGAAAATGCACTCTGGCGATGGGCCAGAGTGCAGGTCGTATCGGCTGAACTAGCGTTTTGAGGCTAATCGACCTGGACCGTCACTGCGGTGGTCAGTTCAGCCACCGTCACCCTAGGAGCGACCAGAATATGGGCGTATAGGGGCGACGTTTGCCCCACGGTTGCCACAGTGGTCTGCACCCGGCTGGCCACCTCCACCGTTTTGGCATCGTAAACCTGGGTAGCCAACTTGGGATAGAGACCGATACCAATAATGGGCACCAGCAGGCAAGCCGCCACAAAGGCTTCGCGGGGGCGGATGTCCAGAATGTTAGATACCTTGGTCACGACCTGTCCAGCCTCCCCATAGAAGATGCGGCGCAGCATCGAGAGCAGATAAATGGGTGAGAGCACCACCCCTACAGCAGCACCAATAATGATGGCAGTCTTAAATGTTGCACTGTAAACGTCGCTGGTAGCGATACCGAGGAACACAGCAATCTCGCTGACAAAACCACTCATGCCAGGCAGCGCTAGCGACGCCATAGAGGCCGCCGTAAAGAAAGCAAAGGCGTTGGGCATCTTCCGCGCCATGCCACCCATGACATCCATATCGAGGGTGTGAGTGCGCTCGTAGGTCACCCCAGCCAGGAAGAACATCACCGCCGCGATCAATCCATGGGAGATCATCTGCAGCATTGCACCGCTCATGCCCAAGGTTGTAAACGCTGCACAGCCAATCAGCACAAAGCCCATGTGGGCCACCGACGAATAGGCCATGCGCCGCTTCAGGTTGTCCTGGCCAAAAGCGGTCATAGAGGCATAGATGACGTTGACTACCCCCAATATCGCCAGCACCGGAGCAAAGTAAACGTGGGCGTCAGGCAGCATCTCTATGTTCATGCGGATCAGGCCATAGCCCGCCATCTTAAGCAACACCCCAGCCAAAATCATCGATACGGCAGCAGGGGCTTCGCTGTGGGCATCGGGCAGCCAGGTGTGCAGCGGAAAGATCGGTAGCTTAACCGCAAAAGCCACTAAAAAGGCTGCATAGACCAGCAGCTGAAACGTCAGGGAATAATCTTTTTGGGCCAATTCCGTCAGGTTAAACGTAACGGTATCGCCGTAAAAGGCCATCGCCAGGGCCGCCACCAAAATAAAAATAGAGCCGATCGCGGTGTAAAGAATAAACTTGGTAGCGGCGTAAAGACGCTTCTCACCGCCCCAAATAGAGATCAGCAGATACACCGGCACCAGTTCCAGTTCCCACATCAGGAAAAACATGACCAGATCCTGGGCCAAAAACACCCCTACCTGGGCGCTGTACATAACTAGCAGCAGGCTAAAGTAGAGCCGAGGCCGCCGGGTCACATTCCATGATGCCAAAATTGCCAGGGTTGTTACCAGGCCGCTCAGCACCACCAGGGGCATAGCTAAACCATCGGCACCGAGGGACCAGGTCAGGCCCACCTGAGGAACCCAGTCGTAGCGTTCAGCTAGCTGTAAGCCAGATTGGTTGAGGTGATAGAAGTTAAAAAACGCGTACAGAATCAGAGAAAACTCGATGAAGCCAATCCCCAGGGCGTACCAGCGCAGGGTTTGACCATTGCGGTTGGGCAGCACTGGTATGGGCAAGATTGCCAGCAGCGGCAGAATAACTAGGGTCGTCAGCCACGGAAATTGCTCGGTCAGCATGAGAATTCGCGTGAGTAGTACTACAAAACAGCCAGCGCATCCAGGTTCCGGTTTTAGTGTCTGGTTTGAGGCGGACACACACCCTTAGAAGTGAACTCTTCTAAGAAGGATTCACTTCTGCTGTTCGCGGCGGCCTACCCTAGGCGAGGAGGTCGGAGGACTTCAGCGAGCGAGTCGTGGCCTAAAAGGCACGGCGGAAGAACAAACCGGAGGGCAAGATCGGCATAGAGATATATACCTATCTTTTGCGCTCGTCCCTAGTATAGGAAACTTAATAAACTTTTGATAAGTAATTTCTGCCAAAAATTGTCAAAGATTGATGTTCCAACGCCGGACATGAAGGCTGCGCAAGCGTTTGAGGTTCATCGCGCATTTGAATTAATTAAACTAGCTGTTCACATTTATGTATATCAATGCCTCGAAATCTTAATTTTTGCAACGACTGAGGCGCGATTATTGCCCTGCATAAGCGCCCTGGTTTAGGTTCTCGGGCTTAACCCTGTCCAGGCTGGGCCAGAAGTGAGACTCCAGTCAGCTTCTCTAGACATCTGTTGCTGGGTAAACCTTTGCGCCTTCGGTGTCTAGGGCCAGTATTTGAGCCTTTGCCAGTTGCCCTTCCTGCTGCCAGGCTGTGGCCAGAGCTTCGCACACCTGGGGAGCCACCTCGACTGGGGCGAGGGCCAGCAGAGTGGGACCAGCACCACTGATCACCAAACCGTAGGCACCAGCATCGATAGCGGCTCTGGCTATAGTGTCATAACCGGGAATTAGGGCTTGGCGGTAGGGCTGATGGATGCGATCGCCCATCGCTACCCGCAGCCAATCGGCCCGACCGCTCTCTAGCCCCCGCAACAGCAGGCCCAGGTGAGCGGTGTTGAAAATGGCGTCTGCCCGGCTGTAGGCGGCAGGCAGCACGCGGCGCGCCTCGGCGGTGGACAGCTCAAAATCTGGGATGACCACGATGGGGATAACTCCCGCATGCCAGGGGATTGGGCACAGGGTAGCGGTACCGTCGTCATTGGCCACCGCTAGCTGGCAGCCCCCTACCAAAGCTGGCACTACATTGTCGGGGTGGCCCTCAAGGGCGATCGCCATTTCGACCAGGGCCGCTTGATCGACCGGAGCATCGCACAGGGCATTGGCCCCCAGCAATCCACCCACAATGGCGGTAGACGAACTGCCTAAGCCCCGCGCCAGGGGAACGTTGAGATCAATGGCGATCGCCACCGCCGGTACCGCCAGTCCTCGCTCGTGGAAGTAGCTGGCAAAGGCTTTGTAGGCCAAATTAGAGGCATCTGTTACAACTCGTTCGGCCTCTAATCCTCGCACCTCTATGGCGACCACTCCCGGCCTCTGCTCGAGCAGGGTGAAGCGGAAGCGATTGTAAAGCGTGAGAGCTGCGCCTAAACAGTCAAAACCGGGGCCAATATTGGCGGTTGTGGCAGGCACGGTCACAGAAACGGATGTGGGCACCGCAAAAGCCTCCGGCAGTCATGGAACAATTAGGCTCAGGATAATATCACTTTTTGCAGCTCTGTGATTTGCAGCTCTATGGATAAAGCTGCGTCTCTACAATGACTATAAGAACAGATCTTGGGAGATATGGCATGGACATTCAGCCAATGATTCAAGGCGCTGTGGGGCTAGGGCTTGGGATTGGCCTAGGTGTCCTTGCAGCGATCGCCCCGGCCAGCGCCGACACCGTAAATTCTGCCGCTGAACCTGCGGCCCAGGCAGCTGAGCCCAACCTGGTGCTGCCCTTTACCGACGTCCCCCCCGACCACTGGGCCTACGCCGCCCTGCTCAACCTGGCGGGAACCTACGGCTGCGTCAGCGGCTACCCCGACGGCAGTTTTCGCGGCGACGATCCGGTCACGCGATACGAATTTGCCGCTGGCCTGGACTCATGCCTGAGCGTGCTGTCGAACCTGGCCCAGCAGCAGCAAGCGCAGCAAGGGCAGTCTGTTCAGGAGCTGATTGACGCCATGGAGCAGTCCCTGGGCGAGCTGCGCCAGCTCGATACCGAGCTACCGGATACACCCTAGGGCTAGAAGTCTGCTCGGGCCGCGATCGCCGCCGCGACTCGCTCTACCACCTCAGCCACCGGCAGCGCCCCCAGTTCCCCCTGGGCGCGGGTGCGAATATTGAGAGCGTTGGCCTCTAGCTCCTTAGCTCCCACGACCGCCATGATAGGTATTTTGGCTTTTTCGGCGTTGCGCACCATCTTGCCCAGGCGATCGCCGCTGGCATCTACCTCAACCCGCACGCCTTTAGCCAGCATCTGGTCAGCCACCGACTGGGCGTAGCCCAACTGCTCTTCGGTCACGGGCAGCAGACGCATCTGCACCGGAGCCAGCCAGAGCGGAAAATCGCCCGCATACTCTTCGATCAAAATGCCAATCAACCGCTCTAAGGAACCAAAGGGAGCCCGGTGAATCATCACCGGACGCTGGCGCGAGCCGTCTTCGGCCACGTACTCCAGGTCAAAGCGCTCGGGCAGGTTGTAGTCAACCTGGACGGTACCCAGCTGCCACTCGCGCTCTAGGGCATCACGAAAAATAAAGTCTAGCTTAGGGCCGTAGAAAGCCGCTTCCCCAGGAGCCTCAAAATACTCCATGCCCAGGGTCTGTACGGCGCGGCGAATCGCGTTTTGGGAGGTTTCCCACACCTCATCGCCGCCGATGTACTTGGTCGATTCGGGGTCGCGGAAACTGAGGCGAGCTTTGAAGTTCTGTAACTTCAGGCTGCGAAATACGGTGAGGATCAAATCCACCACCTTGAGAAACTCATCGTCAAGCTGCTCGGGCCGCACGAATAGGTGAGAGTCATCTACCGTGAAGCCTCGCACCCGAGTTAACCCACCCAGTTCCCCCGACTGCTCGTAGCGGTACACCGTGCCAAACTCCGCCAGCCGCAGCGGCAGCTCCCGGTACGATCGCAGCTCACTCTTATAGATCTGAATGTGGAACGGGCAGTTCATCGGCTTCATCACAAAGCCCTCTTCCGCCAAGCGGGCCGCGTCGTCGTCTGCCATCAGCGGAAACATATCCTCCCGGTAGTTCTGCCAGTGGCCAGAGGTTTTGAACAGATCTACGCGGGCAATGTGGGGAGTGACCACGCCCAAGTATCCCCGTTTGGTCTGCTCTTCCTTCAAAAAGGTTTCCAGAGTAGAACGCAGCACCGTCCCTTTAGGAGTCCACAGGGGCAGCCCCGGTCCTACCTCATCGGCAAAGATAAATAGGCCCAGCTCTTTGCCCAGCCTGCGGTGATCGCGGCGCTTAGCCTCTTCGCGACGGCGCTTGTACTCCTGAAGTTGCTCAGGGGTTTCCCAGGCCGTACCGTAGATGCGCTGAAGCTGAGCCCGGTTTTCATCACCGCGCCAGTAGGCTCCGGCCACGCTTTCTAGCTCAAACGCCTTGGGGTTGAGGTCAGCGGTGCTGGCCACGTGGGGACCCGCGCACAAATCCCACCACTGATCGCCCAGGTGATAAAGGGTAATCGGGTCTTGCAAATCCTGCAAAATCTCCAGCTTGTAGGGTTCGCCGAGAGCTTCGATGCGACGCCGGGCCTCCTCCCGAGTCACTGTCTCTTGAGTGACCGGTAGCCCTTTATTGATGATCTTGATCATCTCCTTCTTGATCGCCTTCAGGTCTTGATCGGTGAAAGGCTCAGGGCTGTCAAAGTCGTAGTAGAAGCCGTAGTCAATCCAAGGGCCAATAGTGACCTGGGTTTTTGGAAACAGGGTCTGCACTGCCATCGCCATAACGTGGGAAAAGGTGTGGCGAATGCGTTTAAGCGCCTCTGACTCGCTGGTGCGAGGCAGAACCATAGGAGCGCTAGGCGGCGGAGCAGATAAGTCAGTTTGAGCCATTGGTCAACGCTAAAGGCGACAGGGGTTTGACCTCTAGTTTAGCGACTATTGGCTAAACCCAAGGCTGAGCTAGGCGGTCGAGTACGGTTATCTACCCTTTGGCCAGGGAAATACCTACCCCAACTGAGCGCATCCTTGGGTAATATGAATATCAGCGGCCAGATGCAACGATCTGGGCCATTGACTACAGGAAACGTGTGGATAGGAATTGCGCCTTTGCGTTCTTGTGCTATGCTGTGTTCCTGAATAGAGGGTAGACGCCTGCGCAAGTCTCAAGAATGTGCAGATTCTCCCGGTTCAACGTTCCGAAGAGCTTTTTAAAATCGAAAATATGACTGAAGCAATTGCCGACTTAGTTGTCGCTCACCCGATGGTGAAATTTCAGCGCCAAGTTGAGTCTTTAGTGAAGAAATCCAAAGTCGTGAGTCCCAGCGATCCAATTTGGAAAATCGCCTTTTTATTTGGCGATGACTGGACCCACTGGAAGCAAGAACTAGAAGAATTCGACTTTTCCACTCAAGATCCGATTCAGGAGCTGCTAGCGGTACAGTCCTGGGAAGAAGATTAATTGGCCGACACCGTCAATCAATCTCACTGTCAGTCAACCAATTGTCAGTCAACCATAGGTGTCATGTCAGGCTGGAGTTTAATACGTACAAGGATGGTCGTGATGTTGTCATGGCCATTTTTTTCGTTGGCCAAGTCGATGAGGTGGGCGGCACCACTGGCTAGGTTAGCTTTTGAACTTAACAGACCAGCAAGATGGGTATCGGTGTGGCGCTCTAGCAGGTCGTTATCGCTTAGCCCGTCGGAGCACAGGATTAGCAGAGTATCTTCGGTAATTTCGTGGTAAGCAACGCCGGGTGCCAGGTCTTCTTTTCCCCTTGGCCCCAGGGCCTGGGTCAGCTGGTAGGCGTCGGGGCGGGCATAGGCTAGGGCAGGCTCTACGCCCCGATTTATTTCTCGCTGCCCCACCTCGTGATCTAGGGTGAGCTGTCGTAGCCCCAGGCGTTTGCTATATCCATACAGGCGGCTATCGCCTACGTGCACAACCGCTATGTCGAGGTTGTGTACCAGCACCATGACTAAGGTAGTGCCCATGCGCCCTACCCCTGATGTGGCGTTGGACTGATTAATGTCAAAGATGGATTGGTTGGCGGTGAACACCGCCTGGAGCAGGGTGTCTTGCTCGGGCAGGCGATCGCTGCTCCAGTACTGGGTCAAATACTCGCGCAGGGTCCGCACCGCCAGCTGGCTAGCGACTTCTCCCGAAGCATGGCCTCCCATGCCATCGCAAAGAATATAGAGCCCTTTGGCCCGCATTACGCTGCCCTGGGGGCCGCTGACCTTATGGAGCTGAGCCTGGGTGAAAAACCAGTCTTCGTTGTGGTGGCGCTGCTGACCCACGTGGCTTTGACCAGCATCATCCAAATTGGCCAGCTTCATGGGCAAGACCATGGTTGGCGCTTCAATTGGCCCATTGCCCTCGTCGTCTGGCAGTTCTTGGGTATCAAAAACCGCGTCAGACTCCAGATCAAAATTGTCGCCTGTCAGCTTGCTGGCAACTATCGGATCCAGCTCATTCCCAGAATTCTCAGGATCACCGTCTTCCCAGCAGGGATACACGGCCTTTACCTCTGGCAGCGGATAGTCCTGGGCGGCTTCGGCCAGGGTATCTTGCACCTCAGCGATGTCAGCAACGGTGCCGTCTATCAGATCGCCTACCAATGCCTGCACCTTGAGCGGCAGATCGGTTTGACTGGCACCCAATATCACTTTCCAAGCCTGCCCCAGGGCTGATAGCGATAACGACTGGCTGCGATCGGTTGGGTCAATGTGGGTGAGGCAGAGCAGGCTGTTTTCGTTGAGCACCAGTCGGTCAGGATTCAGCAGGGTGGCCTGGTCCTGCCACGGAGCTAAAGCCTGCCACAGCAGCGTCAGCTCAAACAGCCACTGGATATGCTGAAGCGGATCGTTGATGGCTGTCCACCCCACCGACAGAGGCAGCCAAATACTGCGGTCTTCAATCAGCAGGAGGGTGCGCTGGGGCGTCTGCCAGGCGTGGTGTAGTTCTGGAATCGCCGGAAAATAGTCGGCCTGGAGGGCTAGGTATGGATAGGCTTCAGCCGGTACCCCAGTCGCCAGAGGATGGGTAGTGGGATCGAGGCTGGGGGTTTCCAGCCAGGCGGATTGCAAAGCGTGCAGCGGAGAGCCCGCCTCAGGCTGGCAGTCAATGACGGTTAGGGGCGCAGTGCCGGCGGCTCCCAGGGTGGCAGGTGAGGCAATTAAGCGATAGCGGCGATCGCCATCGATGTAGCCCTCTGCGGTGAAGTCTGAAGGGGCGATCGCTGCTGCCCCTGGGGCGGGGATGTCAATGACTCGCCACCGCTGGAGTGGCTGTCCGCACTGCTCGCAAGACCGCTGTGAATCAGTATTTTCAAACTCACAAAGAGGGCAGGTTAGCATCCTAGCGATGATCCAAAAATTAGGCCAGTCAGCCAGCGTACGGAGCCATTAAACCTTTGCCAGGCCTCAAAATCAGGCCCTTTACCAGGGGCTGGGCCAGTCTTGCAGGAAAAGCTGCTGCGCACCCTACTCGTAGAACAGCCTGGACATGGCACGTATAAGTATGGCATGGGTAACCCCTAGAATTGCCCTACCGCAAGCCCATGGTAACTTACTGCCACTTCCCCAGGGTGATCCAGGCCACCGATTCTTGACCTAGCTTCAGCTAGATTGCCTAGTCCCCTTCAAAGTTGCAGCAGCCCCCGGCGCTCGTCAGCCGTAGCAGACCGCCATTGACCAGGCTCTAGCGTACCCAGTTTCAGGTGGGCGATCGCCACCCGTACCAGGCGCAGAGTGGGGTGACCCACAGCGGCAGTCATCCGGCGCACCTGGCGGTTTTTACCCTCCTGTAGGGTCATTTCTAGCCAGGCCGTCGGGATACTCTGGCGAGAGCGGATGGGCGGATCTCGCGGTGGTAGCAGCGGTGTGGTGTTGAGCAGCTCAACTTGGCAGGGCCTGGTGAGATAGCCTTTAATTGTCACCCCCTGGCGCAGCTGGGCTAGGGCGGCGGCGGGCGGCACTCGCTCAACTTGCACCCAGTAGGTGCGGGGATGGGCAAAGCGCGGATCGCTGAGACGGTGCTGCACCCGGCCGTGATTGGTCAGCAGCATCAGCCCTTCGCTGTCGCAATCGAGGCGGCCCGCTGGATAGATATCTGCCACTGGAACAAAGTCTTTGAGGGTGGTACGGAGCGCGATCGCAGTGGCCGAGGGAGTACTGCCCTGACTGAACTGGCTGAGCACGTAGTAGGGCTTGTAGAACAGAATGTACTGGTACACCATGGCCATGGCTATGTGCTATTTTGGCGGCGGCTGTTCCTGCGGTGGCTGTTCCTGCGGCGATCGCAGTATGAACCGTACCCTAAGGGCTGCAACATTTCATTGCAACTTTTGTGGAAATGTTGAGAAACCACAACGGTAAAGGCCAGGCCGATATGCTGAACTCTATAGGACTGATTGTGGCAGGACAACACCATGGAATTCGGGAATAAGTATCGATTCTCTTGCACCCTTACCTTTGGCGACATCTACGGCCAAATTATTGCCTGGCTAGTCATTTTGTTCATTAGCCTAGCGGCGTCCCTGGCCCTGATGGGAGCCCGACAGCCCGTGGTTGCCCTGGCCACCGTAGGATTAATTTTGGTGCTGTCGCTGCCTTTTTTGCTGTTCGCCTTTGTCACGACCCTGTTTAACCACATCGAGTTTGAACCCGTACAGGTTAACCAAGCTGCGCCCAGTCCATCTGAAAGACTGAGCTCCACTTCCCCAGCGCGGGCCTGATCGGCTATTTAGTCGGTCCCGCCGCCGGGGCAGATTCAATCATATCTGTGTTCTCACCACTAGCTCCCGGAGCGGTCTTTCCCTTACTGGCCATCTGCTCAATTTGGTCTTTATATTGAGCAGGGGCCAGACTAGTGGCCTGGGAAAAGAGCGCCTGGGCGGTATTGGTATCCCCCTGATCCTGTAGCACCAGGGCCTTAGCCAGCACTGGGCGAAAGTCCTCTGGAGCAGCGGCAATCGTCTCATCGTAGAGCGCAATAGCCTTGTCAATATTTTTGGCCTCCACGTGCACCTGGGCCAGCAGCAGCTTTACAGCGATCGTGTCGATTCCAGCGGCTGAGCCCTCCGACTGAAGCTGATCGGCGGTTTTAAGGGTGTCTTGCAGCAGACCAACGGCCGCCTGAGGACGGTTTTGCTGCACTAGCAGCACCGTCAGCCCCTGGAGCGCGTTCATGTTGCCAGGCTGCTGGTCGAGCACCTGACGATAAACTTGGGCAGCTCCCTCTAGATCTCCCATCTGCTGCTTGGTCTGGGCCAGCAGCACAGCGTAGTCAGGCACTCCGGGGTTGAGTTCGACCAGTTTTTCCAGGGGAGCAACCACCCCCTCAATATTGCCCAGCTGGATGCGGGCGTCGACTAGACCCTGGAGCGCCGTCTGGTTGTCGGGCTCACGCTCTAGCACCAGCTCATAACCTCGGGCTTGGGACTCCAGTTCCGCCTGCATGGCGGCAGGATCGGCGGTAGGGCTGGAGTCCGGGGTGCTGCTGGCCCGGCGGTTGCTGTTACTGCCCAAAATTGGCAGCAGCGACAGGGACAAAAAGGCCGCCAAAGCCAGGGTTAAAACAGTGCCAACGAGCCAGCGATTACGGTTTGCGGTCACAGATTTACCTCATCAGGGAGTGGCGGAAGCAAGATACCCGCAGTCAGCGGGCGATCGCGCAGGTTTAGGTAGACGATTTTACCGCTTCGGCATGGCCTTTCAGCTTAGCTAAAGACAGCCCAAGGGCGTAACCAGGGCTACAGTAGCAAAGAAGTTGCTAAAAAGCTCAGAAACAATACGGATTACTAACCGTCAACGATGGAAAATTAAGGTAGTCACTTCGGCCACTGAAGTAACAGCTTAGTAATAAATCCTAAGACTGTGCTGAGGCAGGCTTGTAAAGCCCTGACCAAGTTGTATTAGGCGCTTAAATATTTGCCCTGACCATGCACATGAAAGGGCGAATGTTACGCTAGGCTTACAGGCTAAGTCATGCGCAAAATTGCCGTTGCGCCGGGTGACTAACTTATGTTGAGAGGGAGATCGGTGGTGTCATGGGTTCTGCAGAGCAAGACGCTTCTAAAAGCGACGTTACAGCTAAGAATGGCCTCGATCAGGGGGCAGCACCCGCTGCCGACCGGCCGTCGCTAATGTCTCCCCCCCAGCGTCCGGTGCGTCCGGTACGCCCCACCGCTGCCCCTGAGGCGAAGACAACGAGTTCAGTAGTAGTGAAGCCTGCACCAAAGGCGCTTGAGGCTGAACCCTTTGCCAAAGCCACCACTGTCGAAACCCCAGAAGCTGAGCCAGTCGACTATCGGTACCAGCCCATCGCTCCCCCGAGCGAGCCCATGCAGTACCGGGCTATTGGCCTAGTGCGGGGCACCTACGAGCCCAGCGAAGCCGATCAGCTCAACCGGGGTAACCTCACCACTGAAGATGGCCATGTGATTGACTCGGTGCTGCTGGGCCGCATCACTAGCCTGGTGAAAAAGCATATTGACCTGTCGGTGCCCCACCTGTGGGTGGTATATCCCCGCACCCGTCGCGAACTCGACAATGACGATCAGGATTTGCACCTGCAAATTGTCGGCGTATGGGAACCTGAAACCCTGGGCTTACCGGGGGAAACGCCCGCTGGCGACGGCGAAGACGGCGAAGATACAGATGAAGCCGCTCAAAAACCCGATCCTGCCGATCTGCCGCCCGTCGACGACAACTTCTTCTCTATTCGCGGCGAGGTGATCAAATATACACCGGAGGACAAATGCATTGCGGTCAAAATTCTGCAGGGGGTCAAACGCGTTCCGGGTTCCTCAAAGCCCTTCAAGCTGCTGCTCCACGGCACCATAGAAGGCCGCACCGTCGGCTATTTTTGGGATTTTAAGGTGAGACGCGAGGCCAAGGTTTTGGTGCTGAGCGAGGCTTCGATGGTGGGTATTGTGCCACCTAAAAAGCGCGCTAAGGGCAGCGGCAGTGGTCCTCGGCGCGGCAAGCCGGGCATGCGCGGCGGCCCTGGGGGCAGTCGGCCACCGATGCCGAGTCGTCGCCCCACTGGCGTCAAAGGCAGCGATGCCGGAGCAGACCGCTTGGCGATTCGCCCTAAAAAGCGGGAAGAAAACCGCGACAGCAGTGTCGAATAGCCTCTTTTAGCCCCCCAGAGCATCCTGGGGTAAAAATGCTCGATCCGTGGGCAGAGGAGCTACGGGTGCCGCCAGCTCAAACTGTCCTGTTTCAATCCAGGTTTTCAGTTCGCTGGCCACTTGGCGGGCCAGGTAAATGCTGGCCAGCGGGGCGGTGCGCACGGGCTGGCCCTCAATGGTGATGCTGCCTGACTTGAGCTGAGCATAGCTGACTAGGCCAAAGGTGGGACGCACCCGGCGGGGAATGGAAAAATCCATCACCGGAGCCACGATGTCGGCATCCTGCACGGCGCAGTGGGCCGCCACCTGTTCGTTGAGAATGGGAATGGGCACGCCTACGCCGACCATCAGAGAAGGGCCGTAGCCCTTGAAATAGCAGCCCCGCACCCACTCAGGCCGCATCT
Organism: Nodosilinea nodulosa PCC 7104; assembly: GCF_000309385.1. Classification (GTDB taxonomy): domain Bacteria; phylum Cyanobacteriota; class Cyanobacteriia; order Phormidesmidales; family Phormidesmidaceae; genus Nodosilinea; species Nodosilinea nodulosa. The sequence goes on along the minus strand of NZ_JH976537.1, from coordinate 3,099,695 downwards.
GCTTGGCGTCCCCAATCAGAGCCAGGGTAGCGGCAGGACCAATGGGCGTACGGTTGGGCAAGCGTCGCTGTAGCGGAAAGTGCTGGGTTCCTTCCCAGGCGACGTAGCCGACACCACCGCCAAAGAAAATGCGGCTGCCAATGCCAATGGCCTCTAGATCTGGATCGTTGAGCAGCGGCGAAAGGGCGCCGGGGTTGGCGTACACCGCATTGCCCAGGCGGGGCTGGAGGGGGCCAAGGTAGGTTGAGAGGGCGCGATCGCCGCCGTTGACGCCCACAATAAAGTTTTGATACAGCCCGCGTGGACTGAATAGATAAAACTGGTTGATGGTGTCGCGAGTAATCGAGGCTTCCAGCGAGGTGCGGGGATAGCAGTCGGTGCCGTGGCCAGTAGCCTGGAGGTGAATGCTGTGCCCCGCGATCAAATCGGCAATCACGTGGCCGCCGCCGTGCTCCCGCACATCCTCGGTGTCGCCTAGGTCAGACCCGCGCCCGGCCACAGCGGGCTGACTCGCCCCCAGGCACACATCTACAGCGCCAAATCCGGCATAGGCAGGGACTCCATCCAGGTAGCACTCCAGCAGTTTAATCGGCGGATCGGTATGGCCCAGGTTGAGCATTGCCCCGGACGATTCCATCGGCTCAAAGGTGCCCGTGACCACCACATCCACCGCCTGAGCCGCAGCGGCAATGCCCTGCTCTTTCGCCCGGGCTTTAAAGGCTTCGGCAGTTTGCACCACCACCTGACCCTGGCGAATTTTGGTATTGATGCCGTCAACAGTGCGCATGGGCTAGGCCTAGGGGTAAGAGCGGCGGCGCAGCCAGAATAGGCTGCCCATCAGGGCCGAGGGGGCTAGCAGTAGCCCCAGCACCAGGCCCAGGGCGGGGTGGTGCTGCCCTGCCTGGGTCCCCACTAGCAGCACCGGCACGCCGTACTTGATCGCTGCGCTCAGTCCCCCAGAGAGCACGACTACTTTTGCTATAAAGCTGATATCGGAGCGGGTCATAGGCTTAGTCGGCGTGGGAGCATAGGCTGAGGTGGGCAACTCACGAAGCGATCCCTATGGGGATCGTCGCACGTTGAGACAGCACCACTCCTGCCGTCGCCACAGGGTAGCCACCACCCAGCCGTGCTGCTCTAGGGTATCAGCCACTAGCTTGGATTGATCGAGCAAAATGCCGCTGAGAATGCCCCAGCCATCGGCGGTGACAATGGTGTGCATCTGGGGGATGAGATCCATAATGACCTCGGCCAGAATGTTGCACACGATGCCGTCCACGGGGGCCTCAATGGCCTGGGCGATCGCCTCCAAACTGCCGTGCAGTAGCGGTAGCTGCTCCTCCGTCAGTCCGTTCAGAGCGCGGTTGCCCATGGCCGAATGCACCGCCAGATCGTCGGTATCGGCACCGTAGGCGCGCCTGGCCCCCAGAAGCAGCGCCCCGATCGAGAGAATGCCAGACCCACAGCCAATATCGGCAACGGTCACATCTGTTTTTTCGTAGGTGAGCCGCATTTCCAGCGACTCCAGGCAGAGCTGCGTGGTGGGGTGATTGCCGGTGCCAAAGGCCACCCCAGGATCGAGGCGCAGCACCAGCCGCTGATTGTCGGCAGGAGGCTCCAGCCAGGCGGGGGTGATCAGGAAGCGATCGCCAATTGGTTCGGGCTGCCAGTGATCTTTCCAGCTTTTCGACCAGTCTTCTTCATCGATCAAATGCCAGCTAATGCGAGGCAGCACCAGATCGCTGCACAGGGCATCTTGTTTGATCAGCAGCGCCAGGGCAGACAGATCCAGCAGCTCTAGCCGATGCTGGGGGAAATAGGCCTGCACCACACAGAACGCCCCTCGCTGCTGGGTCGAGGTTCCCTGACTGCCAAAGCTATCGAATCGCCAGAAGACAGTGTCCTCCAGCGCTGGATCGCACAGCACTTTTACTTCCCACCAGGTGTTGACCACAGCCATTGGCATTCGGGTTACAGGTTGACAGTGTAGGCATCGCGAATGCCCGGCACCTTCAGGATTTCGGCCAAAATACCCTCCGGTAGAGGATCGTCCAGGCTGAGGGCCATCACGGCGTCGCCGCGCACGATTTTGCGGCCCACCTGCATGCTAGCGATGTTGACATTGAAGCTGCCCAACAGCGAGCCAATTTTGCCGATAATTCCAGGCATGTCGCGGTGCAGGGTAAACAGCATGTGCTGGGTGGGGGGCACGTTAATGGGAAACTCGTCAATGTCGGTGACGCGAATTTCGCTGCCCCCCAGCAGTACCCCGGTCACAGAATGCTCGCCCAGACTGCCCTTGGCCTTCAGGTTGAGCGAGCCGGTGTAGTCTCGAATGTCGGCATCGCGGGTCTCGATCACGTGGATGCCGCGCTCCTTGGCCTCAATAGAAGCATTGACATAATTGACCCGCTCTTGCAGGGCGTGGGACAGCAAGCCCTTGAGCGCCGCCACCATAATCGGCTGGGTATCGCCCCCCGCGATGTCGCCCTGGAGGCGCACGGTGAGTTCTTCGACCCGTCCACCGGCCAGCTGGCCCACCAGGTTGCCCAGGGTCTCGGCTAGCTGTAGGTAGGGGCGCAGCTTTTGCATCACCTCGGGGCGCAGGCCGGGGATGTTCACCGCTGAGCGGGCAGGCAGGCCCAGCAGCACGTCGCGGATCTGCTCGGCCACATCGATGGCCACATTGACCTGGGCCTCTTCGGTAGACGCGCCCAGGTGGGGGGTGAGAATGATCTCTTTGCCCAGCTCCCGCAGCTCCGACTCGCCCAGGGGCTCAGATTCGTAGACATCCAGCGCCGCGCCGCCGATGGTGCCGTCGCGCAGGGCCTTGGCCAGGGCCGCTTCGTCGATAATGCCGCCGCGAGCGCAGTTGATAATGCGCACGGTTGGCTTCATGGTAGCCAGGGCTTTTTCATCGACCAGGTGGGTGGTTTCGGGGGTTTTGGGCAGGTGCAGGGTGATGTAGTCGGCCTCGCGGAACAGCAGATCCAGATCGACCAAGCGGCAGCCCAGCTGCTCAGCGCGATCGGCGGAAATGAAGGGGTCGTAGGCCAGCAGCTTCATGCCCATGGCCCTTGCCACAGTGGCCACGTGGGAGCCAATTTTGCCCAGGCCCACCACGCCCAGCGTTTTTTTGTAAATTTCAACGCCGGTAAAGTCTTTGCGCTTCCATTCGCCAGCCTTGACGGAGCGATCGGCGCTGGGGATATAGCGCGACATCGACATCATCATGGCCAGGGCGTGTTCCGCTGCCGCAATGGTGTTGCCCTCGGGCGAGTTGACCACCACAATGCCCCGTCGGGTGGCTTCGGGCACATCCACATTGTCGACGCCGACCCCGGCCCGGCCAATAATTTTCAGGTTCTGCCCGGCCTCAATGACCGCCTTGGTGACCTTTGTGCCAGAGCGAATCATCAGCGCATCGTAATCGCCAATGGCGGCCACTAGCTCCTCGGGTGACAGGCTGGTGTTGACATCGACCTGGGCCACCTGGGAGAGAATATCAAGCCCCGCCTGATCAATGGGGTCGGAAACTAAAACCTTGGGCATGGATAAGCCATAAAAATGTCACAGGGATCTACTTTACTCCAAAGGTGGAGCGAGGCATTAGCGTGGAGAGCACTTTTGGTGGGGGATGGGGGGATGGGGGGTGGAGCCACTTCACTCGTCTTGGTCTTCGATCGCCCGAAAGCAGTCGGCGAGCACAACGTTGGAGAACAGAAAGCCCTCGGGATCGGTGAGGCGTAGCTGGCACAAGGTGTCCCAGGTCTGGCCTTCGATCACAATGAGCCGATTTTCGATGTGGGGTTGGAGGGCTTTGTAAAGCCGTGGCCAGTGGCTGGCCGGACAGAGCGATCGCACCTCATCTCCGCCAATGCCTTCCCTCAGCCGCAGCCCTACCATCAGCCGATCCAAAAGCTGCTCCAGAGGCGGTGTGGGCAAATCGCCGTGGGTTCCTGCCGCCGCCTGAAACGCCTGCACCCAGTCTCTATAGGTTGCCAGGGTGCGGGGCCGACTCACGCGCTGATACTGGGTGTAGCTGGTGGCCCCCAGGCCAAAGCCGTAGTAGGGCTGATTGCGCCAGTAGGTCAAATTGTGCTGACACTGATGCCCCGGTTGAGCGTAGTTCGAGACTTCGTAGTGGTCATAGCCCTGGGCGGTGAGAAACGCCTGGGCCAGCCGGTACATCGTCGCCGTCTGCTCATCCGTAGGCAGGGGCGCACCGCCAGGCTGGTAGCGCTTGGCAAACACCGTCTGAGGCTCCACCGCCAGGTCATAGATCGACAGATGGTGGGGACCTAAAGCCGCAGCTTTGGCCAGTCCGGTTTCCCAGCCGATTGCGGTCTGGTGGGGCAGTCCAGAGATGAGGTCCAAGCTCCAGTTGGGCATCTCGACCCGGTGGAGCCAGTCCACCGAGCGATAGACGTCCGCAGCGCGGTGGTAGCGGCCACAGCTTTCTAAAATGGCGTCATCGAACGCTTGCACGCCAAGGCTGATGCGATTGATGCCTGTGGCGAGGTAACCCTCCAGGTGCTCCAGGTCAAAGGTGCCTGGATCCATTTCCATCGAAATTTCGGCTGCTGGGGCCAGGCCAAAGCGGCGATCGAGCTGGGTAAGGATTGTTTCGAGCTGGGGAACCGCAAGTAGGGAGGGCGTGCCGCCGCCAAAGAACACCGTTTGCAGGGGGCGCTCATTCAGCTTTGGGGTTGCTCTAATCTCCTCGCAAACCAGTGCCACATAGCTCTCTACCGACCCAGAAGTCTCGCCCCGTCGCCGGTTGCCCAGAACTGAAATGGGGAAATCGCAGTAGAAGCAGCGGCGGCGGCAGAAGGGAATATGAACGTAGGCAGCGATCGGGCTGGCAGGCATGGGCTGGCTGTCCCTGGGGCGCAACAGGAAAGGAACGCCTCTCAAATCAAGCTAACACTATCTCCAACCTTAAGGACCTGGCCCCTCTGGCCCACAATATTGGTGTTGACCGCCAATCGGTAAAAATGGTTGAACCTGGAGGGGTGAGTCCAGTTGGGCAGGGTTGTGGCCCGCTGCTGAGTGAAGGTTTTTTGAAACCCAGGGGTGGCCACTCCGGTCAGGGGGTCGCGGGCGGGTACGATGCACCGCTGGCAGGGGTTAATACCTTCTAGCACCACATTGCCAATGACGAATCGCACCGGACCGGAGTCGGGGCCAAACAACTGGTCTTCCCAGAAGGCAGGCACGCCATCGATTTCTAAGTTGGTGCGAAAGCGGCGGCGGGTTTCTTCTAGGGTGAGGTGGTACCAGGCGGCGACGGCTTCTAGGGTGGCGGTGCTGATCACCGTTGGCCCAGCGGCATCGGTATCGTCGGGAAAGCCCAGTTCGCGGTTTTCTCGCAGGGTAACGGGCTGCTGAAAGTAGTCACTCAGCCAGGTTTCGAGGGCGGGGCGCTGCTCCTGGAGGTGAAAGGTAGCAGTGAGGGCATTCCCCGCGATCGCCAGTGTAATCCACACCCTATCCTCAGAAAAAGCCGATCGCAGCTGGTGGACAGCGGCATTGCGCTTGCCGTTGATGAAGCGACCCTGGCGATCGAATAGGGCGTAGGTGCGATCGCCCGCCAGCGGCCCGCGCTCTAGAATCTCGGCCTGGGCCACTGAGATGCCATCCAGCGCTTTGACCGGGAAGATATCGATACGGGAGAGGTGGGGAGTCATAGAGGGCCGTCGCCGCCGCCTCGAGCTAAATAGACCCTTATCTTAATCAGGCAAAGTCATCAAGCAAACCCTGGGTAGCCGTCTTCCAGACCAGGTAGAACGCCCTGCCTACACCACAGTAATTCTCCAAAAAAAGACCCCCGAGTTAGCTATCCTCAGGGGTCCGAATCAGGGTGCATCTACCGTTCCCATCTCCTAGAACGGCGGCTAAATTCCGGGGAAATACCTGAGATTCACGGATACTTGAAACAAAGTGGCTATGATCTGGGGGCTGTGTGAATTGTTGACCTTTGCCCTATGGCTAGCCCCGTGATCTCCCATAAAATCCAAGATTTTCCTGCCGCTGCTTCTCCGCAGGTTGCACCTCTGGCACCGGGGGTTTACATCGTGGGGGCGGGGCCGGGCGACCCAGAGCTGTTGACGGTCAAAGCCCAGCGGCTGCTGAGCCAGGCGGATGTGATTCTCTATGCCAACTCCCTGGTGCCGCAGCAAATTTTGGCCTGGACCCGGCCCGAGGCCGAGCGCGTTGGCACGGCCACCCTGACCCTGGAGAGCATTTTGCCGCTGATGATCGAGCGGGTGCGATCGGGTAAGTCAGTGATTCGCCTGCAATCGGGAGACCCCAGCCTCTATAGCGCTATTCACGAGCAAATTCAGGCGCTGGCCGAGGCAGAGGTGCCCTTCGAGGTTGTGCCAGGGATCAGCGCCTACCAGGCGGCGGCGGCCAAGCTGAATGCCGAGCTGACGATTCCGGGGCTGGTGCAGTCGATCATTCTCACCCGCATCAGCGGGCGCACCCAGGTGCCCGAGGCGGAGGATCTAGCCTCCCTGGCCGCCCACAAAACCAGTCTGTGCCTCTACCTCAGCGCCCGCCACGTAGAAGAGTCCCAGACGCAGCTCCTCAAGCACTACGAGCCAGATACCCCGGTAGCAATCTGCTTTCGCATCGGCTGGCCCGACGAGCAGCTGTTGGTCGTGCCGCTCTCCGAGATGGCCAAAACTACCCGCGAGAAAGACCTGATTCGCACCACGCTGTATATCATCAGCCCGGCGCTGCGGGGGCAGAAAGTCAGGTCGCGCCTCTACAACCCCGAGCACACCCACCTGTTTCGCCCCAAGGATCGATCCGTCACTCCCTCTGACGCGACCCAAGATGCGGTAACCCTTGAGTCTTGACCTCAGGGATGGCTGGGCTTAGAGTGTTGGCATTAAAACTGAATTTAAGCCTCTAGGGTTCCGGTTTGGCTAGGTTGCTAAACGGCTGGTCCGAGAGAGGCGGGTTGGTAATAGCCAACTACACGGCGGGATAAAAGCCCGGGAGATAGATGGGGAGCAGCGAGATTGAGCTGCTGCCTAGATCTCCTGGGCTTTTTGGCTCACTTCTCAAAACCTGCGATTTATTTGGCCTAGTGCAACCCTGTGAGGCTCTCCGATGACCACCGATCCATCCAATGACCCAGTATTTCAAAGCCCGAATGGCAGCTCGACCGAGGCCCAGCGTGCCCTGGAGATGGAAGCGCGCCTGCCGATGACCGGCTGGCAGCAGGAGGTTTCCCAGGGGTTGGAGTATGGCCTGGAGGCGGCGGAGAGTATTCGCGATCGCACCATCCCGACATTCTCTCGCGGCGAGTTGCCCCACTACGCGGGCATCAACACCTTCCTCAAAGCGCCCTACGTCGAAGACGTACGCAAGGTGGGCGAGTACGACGTGGCGATCGTCGGCATTCCCCACGATTCGGGCACTACCTACCGCCCCGGCACCCGCTTTGGTCCCCAGGGCATTCGCCGCATTTCGGCCCTCTACACCCCCTACAACTTTGAGCTGGGCGTAGATCTGCGCGAAAACATCAAGCTCTGCGACGTGGGCGATGTGTTTACAATTCCCGCCAACAACGAAAAATCCTTCGACCAGATTTCCAAGGGCGTCGCCCACGTGTTTGCCTCCGGCGCGTTCCCAATTTTGCTGGGGGGCGACCACTCCATCGGATTCCCCACGGTGCGGGGCATCTGCCGCCACCTGGGCGACAAAAAAGTCGGCATCATCCACTTCGATCGCCATGTCGATACCCAGGAAACCGACCTGGACGAGCGCATGCACACCTGCCCCTGGTTCCACGCCACCAACATGGCCAACGCTCCCGCCAAAAACCTGGTGCAGATGGGCATCGGCGGCTGGCAGGTGCCCCGCCAGGGGGTCAAAGTCTGCCGCGAGCGGGCCACCAACATTCTCACCGTCACCGACATCACCGAAATGGGGCTGGATGCGGCGGCTGACTTTGCGATCGCCCGCGCCACCGACGGCACCGACTGCGTCTGGATCAGCTTCGACATCGACTGCATCGACGCGGGCTTTGTGCCCGGCACCGGCTGGCCCGAGCCCGGCGGCCTGCTGCCCCGCGAAGCCCTCTACCTGCTCAAGCGCATCGTGCAGGAAACCACCGTCTGCGGCATCGAAGTGGTAGAAGTGTCGCCCCCCTACGACGTCAGCGACATGACGGCGCTGATGGCCACCCGCGTGATCTGCGATACCATGGCCCACCTGGTGAAGTCGGGCCAGCTGCCCCGCCGCGAGAAACCTAGCTACATCCACGAAGAGGCGAATATGAACGTGGATCAGCCTTGGGAGTAGGGAATACGATAACTAGATGGGTGGAATCGCGAGAACAATTATTCCTGATCCTCGCCCAAGCTTGGTTGACCGTCACTTGCCTGGAACCCCTCAAGTAAAGCGACTACTGAAGAAAGAGGGCAGAGCCCACGTCTTCAATAGCCTTGAAATCTTAAGGCAAGTGACAACGGCCATTATTGAGAGGGGAGAGCGGAGTGGGGCAAATGACGAAGAGGATGACTATGAGCGGTATGGTCTCTACTTCTCTCAAGCCATTGGTTACATGCTGAGAGCAGACGGAAGTCGAAAACCCCTGTACTACGGGGAAATTAAGATTGTGAAAGCTACAGGTGAGTACCATGTTATCCCCCGAACCGGCCCTCGCAGAACAGGCTAAAACCTGGAAATTCTTGGAACTTTGGATAGATCCGGTTCTGTTCCCCCCCAAAGTTCTGATGTTGATCGGTGACAAGGATGGAACTTGCCGGATCTTTAGTCCTAGCGCGGATTATAAGCTAGTGGTTTCTCACTCCAGCTATGACACGGCCACAGAATGGCTGCTTGAGGATGAATACGAGCGCATTCAAGGTCAGCTCTTAGCGGAAGACGTTCTGTAACTTGTAAAAACGTTGAGATAACCGAGCCAAAACGCCGCAACATCACAACTCAACACCACAAAAATCCAAACGCACCACCTCCCCGTTCCCTGCCATGCACGAAACCGACATGACCAAGGCCCTGATTCTCACTGTGCGCGACTGGTGGGAGGCCCAGCCGGGGCAGCCCGCGATCGAGAAAGTTCACCTGACCGTGGGGAAGTTTACCTGCGTGGAGCCGGTGGGCTTGCAGTTTGCCTTTGAGGTGCAGACTAGGGGCACCTTTTTAGACGGAGCCGAGCTGGTGATTCGCGAAACGCCGCTGATTGCCTACTGCCACGACTGCCAGAGCGAGTATCGGCCTGAAATTGGTTTGCAATACGCCTGCCCTACCTGCAAGTCGCCTATGGGCGACATTCGCTCCGGGCGCGAGCTGAAGATCGATCGGGTAGAGTATGCGGAGGCGACGGCAGATAATTTTAGAGTTTAGATTTTGGAGGGGGTTTGGTAGATGGCTTAGTCTACGGACCAATGCTAGCTACAACCTTGATAATCCAAAATTCAAAAGCTTTGCAGACCCACCCCTGCCCCTCCCAGGAGGGGAGCCGGACGATCGCCAATCCAAAATCGCAAATCTAAAATTGTCCCATGCACCAAACCTTCGACGCCGCTTTAGGAATCGACCTGCTCCACGTCAACCAGGCCGGGGCTGACCACAACCGCGCCCACTTCGACGCCTGGGGCATTACCTGCATGAACATCATGAGCAGTCCGGGAGCGGGGAAGACAGCGCTGCTGGAGCGCACCCTGGAGGGGCTGCACGGAGACCTGGCGATCGCCATCATTGAAGGCGACATGACCACCGAACTTGACGCCGATCGCCTGCGCCAGTACGGGGTACCGGTAATCGCTATCAATACGGGGCGATCGTGCCACCTCGACGCCAAGATGGTGGCCGGCGGCATCCACACCCTGGAGCACAGCTACGACCCCAGTGCTATTGACCTGGTGCTGGTCGAAAACGTGGGCAACCTGGTCTGCCCCGCCGAGTTTGAGGTGGGGGAGCACGCCAAGGTCGCCCTGCTCAGCATTACCGAGGGGGAAGACAAACCCCTCAAGTACCCAATCATGTTCCAGGAGGCCGACTGCCTGCTGATTACCAAGGTAGATCTGGCCCCCTACCTGGAGGTGAGCATCGATCAGATCGCCGCCAACGTGCGGCAGATGAACCCTGACTGCACCATCATTCCGGTGTCGGCCAAGACTGGGGAGGGGCTGGACGTCTGGTTTGAGTGGGTGCGCGATCGCAGCCTCGATCCCGCCGCGTCCCGCCGCGTCTCCACCAGTCAATCAGGCGTCCACGCCCATGGGTAGGTTCAAGGCTAGCCGTGCATTGCTCAGGAACCGTCAGCGCAGAGGATGAGCCAAGCCGGGGAGCAGGGCGATCGCCCCTTGGTCGTCCTCCATGCGCCTAGTACTGCTGGACGGAAACCAGACCACCGTTCCAACTCCCCTGCCTCCCTAGCTCCACTACCCCCTTGCGATCGGCCATAGTCCAGCAACCTATGCCGCAGTCTGCTAGGGAGATCCCAACAGCCGCCGCACCGCGCCACCTACCACTCGCTTCATCTGCTGTTTGCGCCGCCAGCGCTGAAACTCCTGCTGGTAGATATACTCGTTCGAGCGATAGATGCGCCAGGCATTCCAGCTCACCTGCAACGCCCAGGGACCAAAAATGAGGTACAGCAACCAGTTCCACAGCCAGCCACCCGTCACCAGCTGAAACACCAGCACGCCGCCGCCAACAATCAAAAACTGAGCCAAACCATGCTGAAATCGCTGTTTGCGCTGGCTGTCAAAAAGCCGTTGGTCGGCCAGCTCGTATTTTTTCACATCCCACTCACGCTCGGCGGCAGCCATAGTGTCGGCGGAGATGCCTAGCTCGTCGGCGATTTCGAGCAGCTGAGCGCGGGTAAGTTCACCAGATTCGGTTTGGCGGGCAATGGCAATACTCAAGATTTGCTGAGCGTCTTCGGCTGGGTACAGAAACTCGCTGCTGCTGGTGTAAGGATCCGTCATAAGCTCAGCCATCGCCGCCCCTGCCAAAACTCTCTCTTTTTCTTATAAACAAAAACTAAAGGATTGGGGGATCGGTTGGGGTACGGAAAACCTGTGGGCAGCACCGCCACGGCTGGGATGGTGAGACCTGCGCCAATTCGGGCATGCTAACCCCGAAGGATACGCATCTTAACCATCGGAGTGTGCACTATGACCCAGCTGGTACCCATCCGCCTAGACGATGGCACCGAGATTTACATGGAGGCCACCGACGACGTGGTTGCCCCCGACTCGGTCGCTCCCCTCAGCGCCGACCCCTATGCTGAAACCACCCGCACCGCCAAGGGATGGAGTAGCGCCAACCAGGCCGCCCAGGTGCACGCCGCCCAGAGCTTTAAGGCCATTGAAGGCACCATTCGCACCTACACCAGCTACACCATGAACGCCTTCAAAGACATGGCCACCGCCAATGTCGAAAAAGTCACCCTGGAGTTCGGCCTCAAGGTCGGCGGAGAGGCAGGAGTTCCTTACGTTACCAAAGGCACCGCTGAAAGCAATCTAAAAATTACGGTGGAGTGCTCGTTTAACTGAATCCCTTTTCGCACCACTCCCTTTTCGCACCACTCCCTTTTCACAACACAGTGGGGTTTCTCCTGGGAGGTGCTGCTGGCTCGCCATTGTTACGCCAGCAGCACCTCCCAATTTTTTAGCTCAGCCTGCCGGGGCCTAAGCTAGCTGGCGAGCACTGGGTTTTGAGCGGGTCAACCGAGCAGAGGCCTGGGTTTTTGTGCGCCTTTGGGGCCTTAGGCTGGGTGGGTAAGCACCTTGCCTGGGGCAGCGGTGGGGGGCTAAACGTATATTTGTTGTGCCAGTTCTGGGCCAATGTATAATAATTTGATGATAAAGCCTGGAAAATGAGGGTTCCACCAGAATCTTGCTTAGAATTTTGTGGATTCAACGCCCTTAGGTCTGAGGCCTTATCGTCTCAGAGTCCAAAGGTTTTCTAACCCGTTCACGCTGGGGCTGTGTTTGCGGTATCTCTAGCCTTAGGGCCTCGTCACTTCTTTTAGCCCGCTTGCGACAGTTCCTGAAAATCTAGCTAACCACACCCACTAGCACCCCAAGGGAATGAGATTTTGCAGGGATTGATGAAGGAAAAGCCTATCTTAATCACCTGCTGTGCTGCCGGGGGGGCACTGGTCATTTTGACGTTGGTGGTGCGATCGGGCCCTGGTAAAACCCCGTCTTTGCCGCCGCCACCACCCACTGCTGAAAGCCTCAAGGTTCAAACGGTGCCGGTGCCGCCGCCCCCGACCGCGAGCCAAGAGCTACAGCAAGACCGCTTTGAGCGCGACCTCACCCGCCAGCAGGATCTGGTCAGCAGTTTACAGGACGAACTGCGCGCCCAAAAGAACCTATCCGATGACCTCAAGGCCCAGCTAGAGCGTCAGCAGGCCGAAACCGACTCGGTGCTGGCTCAGCTCGACACGTACCAGCATGCGGTAGAGTCAATGACCTCGCAACAGGTGCGGCTGATAGAGTCGATTCCCCGCAACAATGAAACCCAAACTATGCTGCTCTGGGGTATTTTGGGCCTGTTCATGCTGCTGGTGCTGGGCGGCGGCACGGCTTTTGTCATTATTGCCCTGTGGCTGATGCATCTTCAGCGGCGTACCCATCAGCCCCCGCCGATGGTTTACCCCATGCAAATGCCCCCCAGCCCCTACTACTATTACGAACGGCAGCCCCTGCCGCCAGCGCCACAGCAGCAGCCCTACGTACAGTACGACGTCAGGCCTTACCAAGATTAGTTTGGCAGGGCCTCAGGGGTCGATCTGGGGCAGCTAGTCTATTGTCGTTGTGTCGTCGTTGTTGTGTAGCTGTTTAGGGCGATCGCTATGACCCTGACCCAGGTTTGGGGCGCCTTTTTGATTTTCGTGCTAACCCCGGCGGTGGGGGGCCTGCCCCTGACGGGTTGGTCGACACGGCTGCTGTCGGGGCGGCGGCTGCGGCGAGTGGGCACAGGCAATGTCGGCGTGTCGGCAGCTTTTTACCACGGCGGCAGGGTGGCAGGCACTGTGGCCGTGCTGCTAGAGGCGGCCAAGGGCATTGGGGCGGTGCTGCTGGCCCGCTACTACTTCCCCTCTGACCCGGTGTGGGAAATCATCGCCCTGATCGGGCTGGTGATGGGGCGCTACTGGTTTGCCCAGGGGGCAGGCACCACCAATGTGGTCTGGGGCATTGTGGCGTACGACTGGGTCACCGCCCTGCTGACATTTTTCATCAGCGGGCTGGGGTTTACCATCTTTCGCGAGCGGCGCCAGGGCCGGCTGCTGGCGCTGGTGCTGCTGCCAGTGATTACAGCGCTGCGCCATCCCGATGGGCCGCTGGTGCTGGCGATGGCCTGCCTCAGCGGACTCATTGCCTGGATTTACCAAAAACTGCCCGACGATCTCGATTTGCCCGACGACGAAGGACGCTTGGAGTCGCGCACTATGTTTCGCTTTTTTCGCGGCGATCGCGGCCTGGTCGCCCTGGACCACCCCCTTGATGCCGCCAAGTTTGGCCACAAGGCCGCCACCCTGGGCCAGCTGCGGGCCTGGGGTTACCCGGTGCCGCGCGGCTACGTACTGCCCCCTGGGGATGACCCGACGGCCCTGCTGGCGATCGCAGAGCCATCCCCCACCCAGCCCCTAGCGGTGCGATCGTCGGCGGTAGATGAAGATACGGGCACGGCCTCTGCCGCTGGCGTCTACCAGTCATTTTTGAATATCACCAGCCAGGAGGCCCTGGCAGAAGCGATCGTGCGGGTTTTCTCGTCCTACAACGCGCCTCGGGCCAAGCAGTATCGACAGAGCCAAAACCTGCCGGAACGGGGCCTGTCGGTGATTGTGCAGCAGCAGGTGCAGGGGCAGTTTTCGGGGGTGGCCTTTAGCCGCGACCCGATCGCCCGCTGCGGCGACGCGGTAGTGATCGAGGCCCTGCCCGGCGGGGCCGACCAGGTGGTGGGCGGACAGATCACCCCCGAGCAGTACCGGGTGCTGGTGCAGCCCGACGACATTCCCTCGCTGGCTGAGATCGCTGAGGCCGACTGGCAGCTTTCCGAGGCGCTGACGCTGACGGTAGAAGGCGAGGGCCAAACGCCGTCGCGGCTGCTTCAGCAGGTGGCCTACCTGGCCCGCCATTTAGAAAGCCGCTACCAGGGCATTCCCCAAGACATTGAGTGGAGCTTTGACGGCGAAACCCTGTGGCTGCTGCAAAGCCGCCCGATTACCACCCTGCAACCGCTGTGGACGCGCAAGATCGCCGCTGAGGTGATCCCCGGCCCCATTCCCCCGCTGACCTGGTCGATCAATCGGCCCCTGACCTGCGGCGTGTGGGGCGACATTTTTTCGGTGGTGCTGGGGGGTCGCGCCGCCGGACTCAACTTTGAAGAAACCGCCACTCTGCACCACGCCTACGCCTATTTCAACGCCACCCTGCTGGGGGATATTTTTCGGCGCATGGGCCTGCCCGCCGAGAGCCTGGAGTTTTTGACTCGGGGAGCTAAGTTTAGCCGCCCGGCGCTGGGGTCCACCCTGCGCAATGCCCCCGGTCTGCTGCGCTTGGTAGGCCGCGAGCTCAGGCTGGAGCAGCAGTTTGCCCAGGAAAACGGCGATCGCTTTACCCCGGCCCTGCAATCCCTTCAGGCCGTCTCACGGGATGCTCTTAGCCCCAGCGAGCTGCTCACCCGAGTTGAGACCGTGCTCGATTTACTGGAGCGCGTCACCTACTACAACATCCTCGGCCCGCTCAGCTTTGCCCTGCGGCGCGCGCTGCTGAAGGTGCCCGAAGAGAGGCTCAACCCCCTGCAAAACGATGAGATTGCCGCCCTAGAGGGGCTGAGGGCGATCGCCCACGACATTCGACAGACCCTCTCTACCCCCGAGCTAAACCGCATTACCGACAGTTCATCGCTGATGACGGCCCTGGCCGAAAGCACCGACGGCGAATCGCTGCTCAAGGCGATGGGGGACTTTGTAGACCAGTACGGCTACCTTAGCCCCGTCGGCACCGACATTGCCGTGGCAACCTGGCAGGAAAATCCTGGCCCCGTCCGCGAGCTGCTGGCCCAGTTTGTGCGGCAGCCGCCGCCGCCAAAACCCCCGACCCAAGCTCCCACCGGCAAAGCCGCTCTGGTGCAGCGTCGGCTCGATCTCAAGGGGCAGATCAACACCCTCTACAACCGCCTGTTGGCCGAGCTGCGCTGGAGCATTTTGGCCCTGGCCGACCGGTGGCAGGCCCACCACCACCTGAACCACCGGGACGATATTTTCTTTCTCACGCTGGCAGAAATTCAGGATCTGGAGGCGGGGAATGCGGCCCTAGACTGGGCCGAGGTGCGGGGGCAGATCGGCGATCGCAAGGCCCAGTACGACCGCGATCGGCACCTGCCTAGCGTTCCCTACCTGGTCTTTGGCAACGAGCCCCCCAGCCGCAGGATTCCTCCTATGGCCGCCGCCGTGCGTCAGCGGCTGACCGGCATTGGGGCCAGCGCGGGTCTGATCGCAGGTCCGGTCCTGGTCATGACCCAGCTTCAGACCGTAGCCACCGAAGGACCGTTCATTCTCGTGGTGCCCTACACCGATGCGGGCTGGGCACCCCTGCTGGCTCGCGCCCAGGGCCTCATTGCCGAAGTAGGGGGTCGTCTTTCCCACGGAGCCATCATTGCCAGGGAATACGGCATTCCAGCCGTGATGGATGTGGCTGACGCCACCCAACGCCTGCACACTGGCCAGTGGGTAAGGCTCAACGGCGAAGCCGGTACCGTGGAGGTGCTAGACCCACCGGCAAACAGCCCCCTTTCCCTTCAGCCCAGTCGCGACTAAATCCTCCGCGTCTACACCTAGAGGCCGAGGCCGAATTGAAGAGAAATGCTTGGCAAGTTAGTACAAATACACTATCTTTAGTAATGCAAATGTACTAAGCAAGTTTTGGCCACTCACTTTTTTGCGGCTATGGATGGTCACTGTGGCAGGGCGCAAGCCCTGGGCTGGATTGTTGCGCTGAGCGTAGGGGCTGGCATGATGACAGAGCTAATTCAATCTACTCCCCAGGTTGTGGCAGAGGAGGAGGCACCCGCGATCGCCCCTGCCCCCGTCAACCCCTGGGCCGGATCTTCCTTTCCGGTAGAAAAGTTCACCGCTTACACCTCGCCCTTTGGCTACCGTCAGCATCCCATGGGGGGATACCGCTTCCACTACGGGCTGGACATGGCCGCCCCCATGGGCAGCTACGTGCGCAGCTGGTGGGACGGCAAGGTGGTTCAGGTGTCTGACAATACCGCCTGCGGCACCTCGGCTATTATCCAGTCAGGCCATTGGACCCACATCTACTGCCACATGCAGGGCCATCTGGTAATTGAGAAAGAAGGGGGCCGAGTCCTGGTCGATCGCGACGGCGGCATTGAACTGCGCCAGGGGCAAACGGTAACCTCAGGTCAGCGCATTGGGCGCGTCGGTATGACCGGCAGCACCACCGGGCCGCACCTGCACTGGGGCCTCAAATACGACGGCGCCTGGGTTGACCCCGCCCTGGTGATCAAAGCCGAGGCCGAATTCCAGCAGTCACAGACGGCGCAGGCCGTAAATTAGTCCCTGGCAGACTCGAGTCAAAAACGCTACATCTAAGGTTTCCAAAGTGTCAGTTGGCTGGTGATAGTGGGGATTGCGCAAATCCGCCGTGTCGGTGATCAAAATAGCCGGGTAGCCCAAATCCCAAAAGGGCACGTGGTCGCTGCGGCGGGTGTCGGGCACCTGGCGGCCCTGGTTAACGACAGGGAGCCACTGGCTACGCACGCCACCAGCCCTGAACCCCCGCCACAGCCGCACCATGGTCGAAATGCTCTGCCACGGGCCAATCTGGGCAATGTAGTTGCCCTGGCTGGGGTAGAAACGGTCTAACCCCAATGGGTACTTCTGGGAGTGGGGCTGGTGGCTGCAATAGCCCAGCATTTCAAGCGACAGCATCAGCCTCAGGGGTTCGTTGTGCCGACGCAGGTCTTCGGCACAGTGGCGGCTGCCGACAAAACCCAGCTCTTCTAAATCAAAGGCGACCAGGCGCAGGGGCGATTTCCCCGGCTGGCGGGCAAAGGCGCGGGCTAATTCCAGCAGCACGGCTATTCCGGTGGCATTGTCATCGGCCCCAGGCGAATCGGGCACCGAGTCGTAGTGGGCACCCACCAGAATGGGCAAGCGATGGGGAGCTTCTCCCGGCAGGTTCAAAATCCAGTTGGTGTGCTGTCGGCCCCGAAAGGTAAAGCTCTGACCCATCACTTCGCCACACTGAGAGAGCTCTTGCTGGATGTACTGCTGCACAAAGAAGTGGTTAGCGGAGGCCAGGTAGGGGTTGCGATCGCGCCCCACCTGCTTCAAATGTCCCACCAGCCGAGCTTGCAGAGAGTTATCCAAGCGGTTCACCTAGGCGGGCTTTTGCATGCCTTTGGTAATGTCGGCCAGGTTTTTGCGGGGCAGCAGCCGGGTCGCCAAAGACAGCACCTTGTTAGTGGTGCCGTGGACGGCCGTGCGCTGCCCTTTTTCCATTGCCTCGTAGCCGTAGGCGGCCACTTCTGCCGAGGTCGGCAGGTTTTTGCCCTCAAACAGCTTGACATCTTTGATCTCGGCCCGATCCGCAAACTCTGACTGGGTGGGACCAGGGCAGAGAGTGGTCGCGGTCACCCCAGTGCCCTCTAGCTCGGTGGCGATCGCCTCGGTAAACGACAGCACGTAGGCTTTGCTGGCGTAGTACACCGCCATGTAGGCTCCCGGCAAAAACGCCGCCGTCGAGGCCAAGTTGAGAATGCGGCCCTGACCCTGGGCAATCATTCCGGGCAGGCACAGCCGGGTGAGATGGGTCAGCGCCACGATGTTGAGCTGGAGCATGGCGTTTTGCTTTTCCCAGCTAGAGTCGGCAAAGGGGGTGAGGTCGCCAAACCCAGCGTTGTTGATCAGGCCGTAGGGAATAATGCTGTGAGCCTGAGTCCAGTCAAAAAACTGCTGCCGGGTACTTGCATCGGTGAGATCGCCCCGGTAGGTGAGCACCTGCACGCCGTGGGCGGTCTCCAGGGCAGCCCTAAGCTCTAGCAGACGCTCTTCCCGCCGGGCCACCAGCACTAGATCGTGGTGGTGGGCAGCACATACTTTAGCCAGCTCGTAGCCAATGCCGCTGGAGGCCCCGGTAATCAAAATTGGCTTTGCCATGGTTTGCCCCTAAAGTGAATCGGCCTCATCCTAACGAATCGTGGCGGCAGGCGACTGCCCCCGCCGAGACTGAATTTCAAGATATATCAACAGGGCGTTGACATCGGCGGGATTGACGCCACCAATGCGTGAGGCCTGGCCGATGGTCAACGGTTTTACCTGGCTGAGCTTTTCGCGCGCTTCCTTAGACAGGGTGTCGATCGCCGTATAATCCAGCGTTTCGGGCAGCTTGCGGCCAGTATTTTTAGCCACCTGGTCGATCTGGTTTTGCTGCCGCTGAATGTAGCCGGAATATTTGATGTCGATTTCGGCCCCTTCTTTTTCTTCCCGGATCAGATCGGCATTGCCCAGGCCATAGTGCTCTAAGGTGGCGTAGTGGAACCCCGGACGGCGCAGCAGATCGGCCAGGGTGATCGAGCCTTTGATCCGCTGGTCGGTGTCGGCAGCAATGCGCTGGCCCAGCTCATCGTGTTCCTTAACACGGGTTTCGCGCAGGCGAGCCTTTTCGGCGGCAATGTTGCTGTACTTGCGGCTGAAGATTTCCCAGCGGCGATCGCCAATCAGCCCTATCTCGCGGCTCAGGGGGGTCAAGCGCTGGTCGGCATTATCCGATCGCAGCAGCAGCCGGTACTCAGAGCGGGAGGTCAGCATGCGGTAGGGCTCCCGCAGGTCCTTGGTGCAGAGATCGTCCAGCAGCGTGCCAATGTAGCTCTGCTCGCGGGGAAACACCAGCATCTCCTGCCCCTGTACCAGCCGGGCGGCATTGACCCCGGCCACAAAGCCCTGGGCCGCAGCCTCCTCGTAGCCGGTGGTGCCATTCACCTGCCCGGCGCAAAATAGACCCGCAACCCGCTTGGTCATCATGGTGGGGTAGCACTGGGTGGCGGGCAGGTAGTCGTACTCCACGGCGTAGGCGGGGCGCAGCATGGCGCAGTGCTCTAGCCCCGGCAGGGTGCGCAGCATAGCCAGCTGGAGCTTTTCGGGCAGCCCGGTCGAAAAGCCCTGCACGTAAATTTCAGGAATGTCGCGCCCCTCTGGCTCCAGAAAAATCTGGTGGCTTTCTTTGTCGGCAAAGCGGACGATTTTGTCTTCAATACTGGGGCAGTAGCGGGGGCCTTTAGAGTCGACCCAGCCGCCGTAGATAGGCGACAGGTGCAGGTTGTCTTTAATCAGCTGGTGGGTTGCCGCCGTGGTGCGGGTGAGGTGGCAGGGCATTTGCTCGCGCTCGACCCAGACCTCGGGGTCAAAACTAAACCAGCGCAGGTCGTCATCGCCGGGCTGCGGCTCAAGGGCGCTGAAGTCGATGGAGCGGCGATCGACCCGCGCCGGGGTGCCAGTTTTGAGTCGTCCGGTTTCAAAGCCCAGGCGGTTTAGGGTATCGGTGAGGCCCGTGGCGGCAAATTCCCCAGCTCGCCCGGCGGCCATTGACTTATCGCCAATCCAAATCGTGCCGCCCAGAAACGTCCCGGTGGTAAGGATGACGGCTTTACACTTAAACGCCACTCCAAAGTAGGTTTCGACCCCGACCACCTCATCGTTGGGGCCAAGCACCAGGTCGGTGACCATGCCTTCGCGAATCACCAGGTTCTCCTGGTTTTCGACGATGGTTTTCATCACGGCGGCGTATTCCCGCTTGTCGGTCTGGGCCCGCAGCGCCCACACGGCAGGGCCGCGCGAGTTGTTGAGCACGCGCTTTTGCAGGTAGGTGCGATCGGCCATTTTGCCAATTTCCCCGCCCAAAGCATCGATTTCGTGGGTGAGCTGCGATTTAGCCGGACCGCCCACGGCAGGGTTGCAGGGCTGCCAGGCAATTTTGTCCAGGTTGAGGGTAATCATCAGCGTGCGACAGCCCAGCCGCGCCGCCGCCAAAGCAGCCTCGCAGCCGGAGTGGCCTGCACCGACCACCACTACATCGTATTCATCGAGAAAGTCGGCGGAACCTGGGGCAATCATGCAATCTGGACACAACGGTACGAATCGACCTCCATTTTAACTGGTGGATGGTAGGGCATTAGTCCGACCGCTTTTCATCTCGGAGCTACGGGTTGACGTCTGCCGACTATGGCCTGGACCGTCCGAAGATGTCTTAAACCGCTGGCAGCACTTACCCAATGGTCGGTGTCGCCGCTTGCTCCATATCGCCGTGGGCCTAAGCGAGGCCTCGCTTCAGGGCTGCTGCAACAGCGGCAACCAGTTCATCCACCTCGGACTCCAGCGTGAGGTAGTGGGTGCAGGCGCGGACGCAGTTGGGCGCTTGCAGAGTACGTAAAAACACGCCCTGGGTTTCTAACTCATCTACCAATCGCTTGTGCCAGGTTGGGGAAGGTTCACCGTTTTCTAGTACCCAAAAGGACACCAAGCCTGAGTCGGGCGGGGTTTGCCGCACCATGCGAAGGTAGGGCAGCTCTTGCAGTTGCGACCACAGCCGCTGGCTGAGTTCTACCAGACGTTGGTAGCGCTGGGAGGCGGTGCCCCACTCGGCCTGGTGGGCGATCGCGGCCCGCAGCCCCGCCAGCAGTGGATAGTTCGAGGTGGCCACCTCATAGCGCTGCCCCGTGGGCTTCCAGCCGGTAGGGTTGGCGGCGGCATCGGTGGTAATCCCGCGCCAGCCAATGAAAGTAGGCGCCATGTGTTCCATCGCCGACGGGCGCACGTACAGCCCACCTAAGCCCGCCGGACCGCACAACCACTTGTGGCCGGTAAAAGCATAGAAATCGACTCCCAGGGTAGGCAAGTCCAGGGGCAGGGACCCAACGGACTGGGCGGCGTCTACCAGCACTAAAACAGGATTGGGGCGATAGCGGCAGGCCTCGACAATCGTCTCCAGAGGCAGCACCTGGCCCGTATTCCAAAAAATATGGCTGATCACGAGCATTCGGGTGTTGGGTTGCAGGTGCTGGGCCACCACCGCCGCTGGGTCGCCGCCGTTAACGGTTTCGAGCAACGGGCAAAAGCTGTAGGCAACCCCAAAGCGGCGACAAATTTCCTGCACCGCCGCGATCACGCCGGGATGTTCGCAGTCCGACAGCAGCACATGATCCCCGCTCTTCCAGGCCAAGCCCCAGAGAGGAATGTTGCAGCCCACGGTGACATCTTCGGTGAGGGCGATCGTATCGGCGGTAGTACCCAGTTCGGCGGCGATCGCCGCGCGGGTTTGAGCCGCCTCGGCCATCACCCACTGGTTGGCCGCCCCCGAAAATGGCCCTAGCGCCTGTACCCGCTGATAGGCCGCCAGGATGGCGTCTAGCGTAGTTTGGGCCATTGGCCCCTGGCCGCCGTAGTTAAAGTACTGCTTGCCCACCAGGGCGGGAAACTGCTGGCGATGGGCCACCAGGCTGTCGGATAGTGAAGAATCAATCACGTCAAGTCGATGGGGTAGGGTTTGCTTCAACCCTATACCACCGGGGCCAGTTAGCGATCGCCCCCCGGCCCGCAAAACCCCGCCCGCAAAACCCCAATAGGGTATAACATGCTAAGGGTGAGCATAGGTACTGTAGATCGGACCATCAGGCTTGACGCCAGCATGAACGGTAACTGGGTTCAACACCACACAGTTCACCATCAGCGATCGCGATCGCTGACTTTCGCTGCCAGAAACTTCATCCACAGCCAGGGCAGCCTCGTTCCGTTGCCCGCAGTTCGCCACCAGCAGCATTCTTTTCTGTTCTTTAGCCCCTGCCCTACAACTCGCTTTGTCTGCTAGCTATCCCCTGCCATCGCGTTCGAGTTCAGGGGGTGGCCCGCAAAGCCCCCTGAGGTTGGCCGCTGAGGCATCAACGCCCTCTCAATCGCTCATTCGCTGGCTCACCGACGACGTGCTGTTTCACTACCAGCGCTGTAGCCGGCGGGCTTTTTTAGATCTATACGGCGATCGCGCTCAGCAAAACCACCCCTCCGACTATCTGCTCAAGCTGCGCCAGGACAGCCTCACCCACCGCGAACGGGTGCTCGAAGACTACTATCCCCTCTACCGTCCCGAGTTTCCGTCGGGCGACTGGGCCGCAGGGGCCAAAGCCACCCTAGATCTGATGGCAGAGGGGGTAGAGGCGATTCGGCAGGGGGTGCTAGCCACCCCCTCTGCCGTCGCTGGAGTGCAGCTGGTGAGCCAGCCCGATCTGCTGATCAAGCGGCCCGGCTGGTCCTGCTGGGGCGACTGGGTCTACCTGCCCATCGACATCAAGCTGGGTAAAAAGCCCAAGCTCGACTACCAGATCGTAGCCGCTTACCACGCCTATGTGCTCTCGCGGGTGCAGGGGGTCTGGCCCGAGGCCAGTGGCCTAGCCCTGCGGGGCGGCCAGATGTACACCGTCGATCTAGCGCGGCTGGTGCCTAAGCTGCAAACCGTACTCAACGACTGCCTGATGGATCTGCGATCGCAGGTTGCCCCAGAGCTATTTATCTCCCACAGTCGCTGCGATCTTTGCCACTGGTTAAACCACTGCTACAGCGAGGCAAAGGCCACCCGCCATCTGTCTCTGCTGCCCGGCGTTACCCCCGCTCGCTACGAGTTTCTCAAGCAGCACCACCTGACCACCGTAGCCGCCCTGGCCCAGGCCAGCCCTGCCCACCTGGCGCCGCTGCCGGGCTTTGGGGAGCAAGTGGCCGAAAAGCTGGTGCACCAGGCTCAGGCCCTAGTCGACAACCGCGCCATCCCCCGCAGCGCCCCCTACGCCCCCCCACGGCTTTCCCCTGTGGCCCGAAGATCTGCCCGAAGGCGAGGTCGAACTCTACTTCGATATTGAAGCCGCCCCCGACCAAAACCTGATCTACCTTCACGGCGTGCTGGTGGTCAACCACCGCACGGGCGAAACCAACTTCCACGCCCTGCTGGCCGAAACCCACCGCGAAGAGCGTCGCGCCTGGAATGACTTTCTCGACCTGGTGCACGCCTACCCCTACGCCCCGGTCTACCATTTCTGCCCCTACGAGGCTCAGACCGTGCGCAAATTGGGGCAGTTCTACGGCACTCCCCACCGCCACACCGAGGCCCTGCTCGATCGCTTTTTTGACGTGCACAAGTGCATCACCGACGGCGTTACCCTGCCCATCGAGAGCTATGCCCTCAAGCACATCGCCCGCTGGATGGGCTTCAACTGGCGTGACGAGGGCGCCAACGGCGCCCAATCGATCTGCTGGTACAACGCCTGGAGTGAAACCGGCGATCGCACCTATCTAGACGCCATTCTGCGCTACAACGAAGACGACTGCCGCGCCACTTACCACATTAAAGACTGGCTGGTAAGGTTTGCCGAACCCTACTGGGAAAGACTCTACCAAACCACTGGCTAGGCCTCTGGCCGCCCATTCACCATAGCCCGTTGCGCAACCGACTCGTGGCACAACGGGCCAGCACTACCGAGGCACCGGGCTATGGGCACCTAGAATTTCGGCCAGGCCGGGTACCGCTTCTTCCACATCGCCCTTGACCGACTGGCGCAGCTTATTGTAAGACGATCGCACCAGGCCTTTGTCGGTTTTGGCCACGCGTTGGTCGGTGATCCCCAAAATGACCTCGGCGGTTTGGGTTTGGTTTTGGCTCAGGTGGGCCACCGGATCACCAGCCTGCAAACCCTCGGCCCACATGGGTTCCAAGGCCTTCACTAGCTCTGGCAAAATGCGATAGATAGCCCCCGGAACATAGGTTGCATCGATACCTTTTACCACTCCATAGGCCGCCTTGAGAGCCATGCCGCCCAGGCCGCTCTTGGCGGCCACGTGGCGATCGATCAGTAGGGCGCAGTCATCCACAACTTTTACCTTTACGGCCTGGTCGTTCAAAATATCGCTTAAACCCATAGCCATGACCATCTCAATAACACTTAGTGTACTGACCTAGATTTTCCGCAGTCCGGCAGCTCAATCAGCATTCCCAGCCAGAGATTCGAGATTGCTTAACAAGTCTATAAATTTTGCTCGAGGAATTGGAGCCGCCAGCATTCAGGCTAAAAAGGGCTAAAGAATCGAGCCATGATCGCCACGGGCATGGGCAATCCCCAGTTCAGCCTAGATCAGCTCAGCCAAATCGACGATCCAGGTCTGGCCCTCTACCTCAACGCGATCGCCCGCCATCAGCTTGCGACCGCGCCGGGTTTCAACAGTGCCGTTGACGCTGACCTCGCCATCTTGAATTATTAATTTGGCCTGCCCTCCCGTGCCCACCACCTGCATCTGTTTTAAGAACTGGTCAAGCTTGATGTAGTCCATACTGGCCATAGCGCTATCCGAAGAATTTGTATACAGAGAGCAACAGAAACAGAGCAATAGAAAGTCTTCAACTCCAGAGGCGAATCCACCCCTTACACTCAAATTAGGGCCACTCAGAGGATGGGTGCTTGTATCACTGCCAACCAGCAGACACCAGCAGAGGAGCACGATGTTGAGTAATCACCAACTCCTGCAAGAGCTTAGGCAAAAGCAAGAGCAGCTAGAGCATTTTCGTCGCTCTGCTGGTCAGCCGCTCCAGGCCATGTTAGACCAGTACGATTGGGGTATAGTCATGGGCGCGGGGCACGGAGGTTTATCGCTGGTAACCCTCCGTTTCGATCACCGTATCACCCTTGACGATCCCTTTTTGCTCGCCCTGGCAGAGGCAGCCGAGCGCACTTGGGGACCCATAGATTTTGCCCTCTTCTCCGGTGAATCTCAAGACCCAGTGCGGGTGCTGAGCCGCACCTTGCTCGATCGGCGATGGCGATGGCGGCAGTCCAGTCGTTAGGACAGCCCAAGCCAAATTAGTTGTCAATTATCGCCCCGGCTCAAAAGCTCAGCTTTAGGGCATTCACGGGCACCTCTTCCCAGGTTTTGACAGTGCGAAGCTGGGCTACCCAGCCCTCTGCCTTTTGCTCCTCGGTGAGGTTGTCCTCAAAAGATCGATGACAGGCTCGGGCCTGGGTTTCATCACTACAGGCAATGCAGGAGTAGATAATCCCAGACGGATCAAGTTGTTCGTTGACCCAGATCATGTGCGGTTGTACCTCTAGATTGCATCAGCTGACTCTAGCATTCCTGCTCAGCTCAGGCTCAAGAGGTCGCCATTTGAGGGGTGCCTACGCTCACCACTGTTTGCCGCAGCTCCGCGATCGCCTGCAGCTGGTAATCATTCACTTCCTGCAGCTTAATTACCCCTCCGCTGAGGCTATCTATCGACTGCCTTAGCCCATTGACACTTTCCTGGGCAGGGTTGAGCAGCTCTTCACAGACGGCCAGCTTGCCCACCAGGCCGGCCAGGTCTAGCTGCTGCTGGCGCAGGCCAGCCTCAAAGGTTTCTACCTCTCCGCGCTGGGACGCCAGAGCTGCTTCTGTGCTCTCAATATCCCGCTTGAGCTGGGCAATACCATCGTGGATTTGCTTGACTTCAGCCTCTAAAGCCTGAATGGTATCGGTAGTTTGCTGGCGCTGGGCATCGATGGTATTGAGCAGCGGCTCTAGGTCAACGGCGCTGACCGGCGTTTCTTCTACCGTCAGACCCTGCCGCCGCCGCAGCACCGCCTGGTGCTGGCTCAGCACCTCCTCGCGCTCTAGCAAATTGCGCCGCTGGCCTACTAAAGTTTCATTGAGCATTTGGGAGCGATCTTGCTCTTCCTCAAGCTCAGTCTCTAGTTGGAGGCGCTCGAACTCGTTAGCCTGCTCAATTTTGAGCCTCAGCTCATCCATGGCCTGCTGCTCTAGGGTTAGCTCTTCCTCCTGGTCAGAGACAAAGCGAGACATCTTCTCTAAGTCTTTCTCAAGATCGCCCACCATAGCCTGAAGCTGATCTAGATCCATGGCCTCTAAGGCGGCCACATCGACTTTTTTGCTTAGCCTTACTTTGTCAGTGGTGTTGAGCAGGTCGTAGATTTTTTGATGCAGATTGGCCTGAGCTTGCAGCGTCTCTGACAACGACTGAATCTGATCCTGCTGGGTTTTCACAGCCTGCTGCCGCAGCTTTAAATCTTCGCGCTTGGCCACTAGGCTAGCCTCAGCCTGGCGCCAGTCGGTCCAGCGCTGGGCCAGCTGGGCCAACTGGTGGTCCAACTCTTGCTGGCGCTGCTCTAGTCCCTGACGCTGGTCTTCAAGAGCCTGGCGATAATCGCCTAGCAGTCCCTGGTGATAGTTCAGCCCATCGGTAGCATGGGTGAGGGGATCGCGCAGCGCTTCTATGGGCATCACCGCCTCGGTCAGGCGGTTGAGGGCTCCCTGTAGGGTCGCTACCTGGGCTGGGTCTAAACCAGCGGCGGCACTGCCTTCGGCGCGCTGCTCTTCAAAACGTCGCATTTCACCGTTGAGATGAGCCCAGGCCCCTTCTAGATCGGTATTTTTGCGATTGAGCTCTTCCTGCTGCTGCTCCAGGGTTTGACGCAGCTGCTCTAGCTCCTGGCGCTGGGCATCGAGCTGCTCTAGGTCAACTTCAGCCTGCTCAACTTGCTCCTGGCGCGCCTCTAGCTCCAATTCGCGGCGGTTGAGTTCCTGGCTTTGAAAGGTGAGCGATTGTTTCCACTGCTCAATTTCTTCTTCTTGGGTTTTAGACTTTTTGCTCAGGCTCGAGAAGTTCTGCAAAATGCTGGTCAGGGTGCGGCCAGCCTCGTAATGGCGCTGAATTTGCCGATTGCCGCTGACTTCCACCATCACTAGAGCCCCGGCGTTGTAGGAGGCGTCATCGGGTGCCGTCAGAGTATCTTCCCCAGTTACGGCACTCCAGCTGTGCTCGCTGCGCTGGCAGGCAAGCAGCTTAAACTCGGGCTTGCCGCTGCCAATAAACCCGGTCTTTTTCTGGACTTCTGCTAGGTACAGCACGCTGGTGGTCCTCGTGGCTTAGAACGTCAACTTTTAGAGAATTAGGTCTGATGCAGTAATTTCAAAGCATCGTCGATGCTAGAAATGGGGGCTGGGGCAGCAGGCCAGACTGCCCGCCTGCGTAAACCGTTGAGGCCTAGCTATTGGGCGCAATAAACGGTTACCTAGCCCCGGATTCGTTTCAGAGTCTTAACCGAGAGGTTGAGTTCGTACACATAATCTACTGCCTATCCTAGCCTTACCCCAATGTTCTCGATCAACCTATCGCAAAGCTCTGAACTCAGATAGGAGGCATCGCGTTGCTGCTTGAGCGCCGAGGTGCCCACAGGGCTAACATTTGCGGCCCCAGGGAATTGCGATCGCCCATTGTCCCCGTCGTCCATGGAGAGATATTGAGTGCTGCTGCCAAAGCTACCTGGAATCTTAGCTAATTTTGGCCCGGTAGAACCGCAGATCTGGTCACTAACTAGGGCCAATCGACACCCCTGAAGAAGATATTGTGCTTAGGATTCCCAAAAATTCCTCTGACAAGCAGGCGCTAGGGACCGTCGTCGGTAGATTATCCCCAGGGAAGCACCGTATACTAGGGGCAAGCCTGGGAGCCTTAGACCCGGAGAAGGAACCCCTTTCCAGTGTTAAGCGCACTGTCCAACCTGAGTTTACCTCCCCTCGCGGCGATGCCCATTGGCTCCGTCATCACAGGGTACCCGTTAAAACCACAGGGCCAGGGGGTATGATTTGGTTTCCGGTGAGGGCATGCTGAGTCGAGCTCACACGTTACCTATGACCTGTTCAACCAGGTGCTGTCCCCATCCTTGGGTTGCCTCATGCAGGGTTATCTGTCAGAAATTGATATCAGGAGTATTTTGCAGCTTATTGAGCTAGGACAGCGTACCGGGGAACTGTACCTAGAAAACTACGGCAGCGGCAGCAATCAACCCCTGGGGCACCCCTTCGACGGAGCATTGACAGCACCTGCTCCGCCATCGTGGCTGGTATTTTTAGCCAATGGACAGCTGGTTTACGCCGGTACCACCGACAACAAGCTCGATCGCCTGCAAGACCACCTCCATCGCTACGGTATTGACAAATCTCTGCCCGACCCCAGCACTACCGCTGCGATCGCAGCCTTTAACTCACTTGAATACGGCACTCTGTGGGCGCTTCTAGAGCAGCATCTGATCACGCCTGACCAGGGTCGCACCATTCTGAGCCACATGGTGCACGAAACACTGTTCGACCTGCTGAGCCTGCACCACGGGGCTTTTGTATTCCAGCTCAGCCCAGCCCTCAGCCCTCAGCTCATGACCCACACCATTAGCGACCTAGTGGCGGGAATTACCCAGCAAATTCAGACCTGGCATCAGCTGCATCCCCACCTCCAGTCGCCCGATCAATGTCCCATCCTACTGGCCCCAGAAGCCTTTCAAGCTAGCGTATCGAGCCAGGTCTACCAGCGCATGATCAGCTGGATGGACGGCAAAACCTCAATTCGGCGCATTGCCCGCTACCTCAACCGTGATCTGCTCAGCGTCGCCCGCAGCCTGGTCCCTGCCCTTCAGCAGGGGCAGATCAGCCTAGGGTACAGCCCCGCTGAGGCAGCCCCTGCCCCCAAACTGCAGCGCCCTGGGCCAGACCGCCTGCCCCGCATTGTCTGCGTAGACGACAGCACCACCGTTCGTCAGGCCGTAGAGCGCATTCTCGATGGTCAAGGCTACGAAGCCACCTCTATTGGCAACCCCCTAAAGGCCCTGGGGCTATTGTTTCAGCTTCAGCCCAACCTGATTCTCTGCGACATCACAATGCCTGAGCTCGACGGCTACGAGCTATGCGCCATGCTCAGGCACTCCAGCGCCTTTCGCCAGACGCCCATTGTCATGCTAACGGGCAAAGACGGCTTCTTAGATCGGGTCAAGGCCAGAATGGTAGGAGCCACCGACTACCTAACCAAACCTTTTGGCCCAGGCGAGCTGCTAGCCCTAGTCGAAAAATACGTTGGCCCAGGCGATCTCAACCGCCCCCGTCCCGAAACGCTTCTGGCCGAAGCCATCGAAGACGAATTTGACATTGACTTCAGCCAAACCTCCCTACCCCGGTGATATACCCCCAGTAACATTCCTTAGTCTAGGCAGGGTTTTTGCATCAATTCCGATAAGATTCGCCATAATCTAAACAATCGGGTTGGTTAATTTATCTGAACCGACGGCATCTATTGCGTTTGAGGGTACTTTAAAGTCACGGGTTTGGAGATTCTGAAATCTGCTTGTTTAGTGCAGCCAGTCTACGCTCTAAGCCTTTGACACCGGGTAGTAGCCAAGCCTTACATGCCGGTTTATCTCTGGCCATTCACTCGGCCTTTTTGAATCAACCTATGAGCACAGTTCTGGTGGTAGAAGACAGCGTTCCTCAGCGGGAAATGATTACCGAGCTACTGCGGGGTATTGGCCTCAACGTCACCGTTGCCAGCGACGGCATGGAAGCCCTAGCGCAAATTCAGAGCCAGCGCCCTGACATGGTTGTGCTCGACATTGTCATGCCCCGTATGAACGGCTACGAACTGTGTCGACGCATCAAAGCTGATCCTTTGACCCAAAACGTCCCGGTCGTTATGTGCTCTTCTAAGGGCGAAGAGTTCGATCGCTACTGGGGCATGAAGCAGGGAGCAGACGCTTATATTGCCAAACCGTTTCAGCCAACTGAGCTGGTAGGTACAGTTAAGCAGCTCCTCAGAGCTTAGCGCAGAGGGCAAACGCAACACGAGGGTAACGTAACAACGGTGCTATGGTAGGCAATCCTGATTTTCTCACCCAAACCGGGCAAGACCAAGATCCAGAGCTACAAGAGCTGGAAACACCTGATGGTGAGCTGTTTTTGCGCTTCTTTGTCACCCCTGAAGACGAATTTGCGCTCCCTGCCACCGGTATTCGTCGCATCATTGAACAACCCCCCGATCGCATTACCCCAATTCCTAACGTGTCGAACCTGCTGTTGGGTACGCTGAACGAGCAGGGAAGAGTGGTGTGGGTAGCCGATCTAGGCCAGTTTCTGGGCTATGCGTCGGTGCTCAACACCGATCGCCCCGAGATTTCGGTTATCGCCATTGAAGATCAGGGAACTATGCTAGGCTTGGCCGTTAACCGAATTGTCGGCACCCGATGGCTCAATCCCGACAAAACACGGGTGTCTGACACAAGTCCAGATACGATGGCCCCATTTTTGCGCGGTGAATGGGTCATCGACGCTGAGGAGCGCAAAACCCTCAGGCTACTCGACCACGTCGCTGTCATTCGCTCAGCCCGCTGGGCCACCTAGGCTCAGCCCATCCTCACCCCCTTAGGACAATTGCACCGGCAGGAGAAGACCATGGCTTCAGGCATCGATTACTCTCAAGCCTATCAAAAGGCAGAAAGAGCCTATGTACAGGGCAACTACCCAGAGGCTGCGGCGGTTATCGATCAGCTTGCTACCGATTATCCCGAAGACCCCAGTGTACTGCTGCTGCGAGGCCACATCTATTGCTATGGCCTGCAACAGTATGAGGTGGCCGCCGCCCAGTACAGCGCGGTGCTTGATCTGACCTCCGAACCGGAGTACGTCGACTACGCCAGCAACGGCCTCGACTACGCCAACCAGTTTGCCTCCGAAACCCCTGTAGGGTATGAGGCCGATACTGGAGACACCTTCTTCGATGCCGGGGCAGCCCTACCCATGGACGCAGCAGGTAGTGAACTTAGCTCAGAGAACGATCTGCATGCTTCGCTGGCGGAAGGTGCCCAGGCGCCTAGCGCCCTGAGCGATCCTTTTGCCGCCGACCCCTTTGCGGCTGATCCCTTCGCCCTGTCCCCTGGGGACACAGGCCCTAGTTTTGGGGCTGACTCCGCAGGCGGTAGCTGGCCGGAGGGTGAAGACGGATTAGACGACATTACCTTTGATGACGACGCCTCTTTTGACTCTTTGGAAGTAGGCCCTGCCGACGATCCCTTCGGAGTTGCCCCTGCAATGCCTGCCGCCGCCTACGGCAGCGTGGGCCTAGCCAACCTGGAGATGGACGAAGACTGGCCTCCCGCCGACGATGGCGGCGACGATATGACCGTATTTGCCCCCGAACCAAATCTGCTGAGCGATGACCTTGACACCGCCAGCGACAACTCTAACGGTGACTACGACGCATATAGCGACAATGGCTATGGTCCAGGGCTAGAGGACAGCGCCCAGCCCAGCAGCAACGTCGATTTTCTGGATGAATTTAGCGATTTTGACGATCTGGGCAACCTGCCTGATTTTGAACTATCTGACAGCTCAGCAGGGTTTACTACCCCATCGGTAGGCACTTCGGGGCTGACATCGACGGACGATAACAGCGGCTATAGCAGCGGCACCTCTGCCTTCGATCTCAGCGAAATGAACGACCAGGCTGTCATTAGCGACGACGATATTTTTAGCATCGCTGGGGCCACCGATAGCCTGCCTATCTTCACCCAAACCGATAGCAACGAAGTCGAAGCGGTCTCTACAGAGCAAGACTGGCTAGGCTTTTTAGACAACGCCCCCCTGCCCACCAAAGAACTGATGGTAGCCCTGGCCGCTGGGGTGGCCTCAGCGTTGGCGGTGGGGATAATCAATTTTGCTGCCTCCACCCTACAGCCGGGGCGAGCTATGCCCAAGGCAGTGCATGCCGCAATGGCCCTAGCGGGTGGGGTGGCAGGATTTGGCGCGGCGCTGGGGGCAGGGCATCTGGCCCACCGTCAGGTAAGACGAAGCGTCGACGATTTGCAGCACCAGTTTGATACCGTAATTCACGGCAACTTGTCGGCCCGGGCTACGGTTTTCACCGAAGACGAGTTTGGCCGCCTAGCCAGTAGCTTTAACAAGATGTCGCGGGTGATTTTAACCACCACCAGCGAGGCCCAGCGCAAGGCCCAGGAACAAGAACAGGCGAAAGAAGACTTGCAGCGCCAGGTGATTCGCCTGCTTGACGATGTGGAAGGGGCGGCGCGGGGCGATCTGACCGTGCAGGCGGAGGTGACCGCTGACGTATTGGGAGCCGTAGCCGACTCGTTTAACCTGACCATTCAAAACCTGCGCGAGATTGTGGAGCAGGTCAGCGTTGCCGCCCGCCAGGTGAGCAAGGGATCGACCGAAAACGAAATTTTTGCCCGCAGCCTGTCGGCAGACGCCCTGCGTCAGGCGGAGGAGCTAGCGGTGACGCTAAACTCAGTGCAGGTGATGACCGACTCTATTCAGCGGGTGGCCGAGAGCGCCCGAGAAGCGGAGGAGGTAGCCCGTTCGGCGTCGTCTACCGCCCTCAAGGGAGGTGAGTCGGTAGAGCGCACGGTGGCAGGCATTTTGGAGATTCGCGAAACGGTGGCGGAAACCACCCGTAAGGTGAAGCGTCTGGCCGAGTCTTCCCAGGAAATTTCAAAAATTGTGGCGTTGATTTCGCAGATTGCCTCGCGCACCAACCTGCTGGCCCTTAACGCCAGTATTGAGGCAGCCCGGGCCGGGGAGGCGGGGCGCGGCTTCGCGATTGTGGCCGACGAGGTGCGACAGCTAGCTGACCGGGCCGCCAAGGCATCGAAGGAAATTGAGCAGATTGTGCTGCAAATTCAGAGTGAGACGGGCGGTGTGATGACGGCGATGGAGGAGGGCACCCAGCAGGTGATTGAGGGGACTCGCCTGGCGGAGCAGGCCAAGCGATCGCTAGAAGACATCATTCAGGTGTCCAATCGCATTGACGTGCTGGTGCGATCGATTACAGCTGACACCGTGGAGCAAACCGAAACCTCCCGCGCGGTGGCCCAGGTTATGCAGTCGGTGGAACTGACCGCCCAGGAGACTTCCCAGGAGGCCCAGCGGGTGTCGGGATCGCTGCAAAACCTGGTGGGGGTAGCCCGCGACCTGCTGACCTCGGTAGAACGTTTTAAGGTGGATAAATCGGAAAGCTAGGTGCAATTCAGCCCAACGGGAGTGAGCCAGTCAAGGTAGAAAAGCATTCAGAGGGAAATCGACATGCTGCCTGAAGATCAAAAACGAATCTTGGGGTATTTCATCGAAGAAGCCAAGGATCACCTCAACACCATCGAGCAGGGGTTGTTAAACCTAGCGGCTACCGTCGGCGACTCTGAGATGATGAACGAGGTTTTTCGGGCAGCTCACTCGGTCAAGGGGGGGGCAGCGATGCTGGGGCTGAACAGTATTCAACGCACCAGCCACCGCATGGAAGACTTCTTTAAGGTGATGAAAGAGTCGACTGTGCGACCCGATCGCGATCTGGAGACCATGCTGCTGCAAATTTTTGACGGGCTGCAGGAGCAGCTAGAGCAGTTGCAAAGCCCCTTTGGTCTGACCAACGACCAGGCCCAAGAAATTATGGCCCCGCTGGAGCCAATTTTTGTGCAGGCGGAGGCTCATCTGAATGCGCTGGTGGTCGACGCCCCTGCTCCCACTCCGGCTACCCCAGCCCCTCGTCCAGCCGCCGTGGCTACCGCCGCCCACCCCGAAACCAGTGCGCTACAGCTGGTGTTTCGGAGCGATATTCCGGCGCTGCTGCGGGACATGCTGGCCACCTTTAAGCAGGCCGACAACAGCGCTTCTCGCCAGGCGCTCGGTCGCCTCTGCCAGCGGCTATACAGCATTGGCGAGCAGTTTGAGCTGGCTCAGTGGTGTGCCCTGGTCCAGGTGGTTGAGGGGGCGATCGCAAACCCCAATCAGACCTATCGCACCCTTGCACCGGTAGTGATTAGAGATTTGAAGCAGGCCCAAGATCAGATGCTAGCAGGGGCGATCGGTCAGGTAGGGGCTTCCGCAGCCCTAGAAGCCCTGCTGCCGGTTGCAGTAGCCAGCCAGCCAGCCTTAATCAGCGATGACTCCACCCTCGATGCGCTGCTGGCCGAGGCCCTCAATGACAGCTCTGACGAACCGGATTTGGCTGACTTGTTCGCCGCTGCCGAGGAGGGCAGTGACGACGAGCTGGCCCTAGCCGATGCCGACAACTGGCTGGACGATCTAGCCCTGAATACCGCTGATCTGAACCCCTCGGAGAATGTCACTGAAACCGGCCTGGAATCTGTTTTTGGGCCGATCGATCCGCCCCTAACCGTCGAGCCGACTGTGCCCCAGGCGTCATCTGGAAGCATTGGGCCAGAGGTAGGAGCAGCGGAACTCAACAGCCTCGCCGACCTGTTTGAGGGATCGCCTGACAGTCTGGCAGACCTCTGGGAGGAAGAAAGTTTAGGCAATGTTTCCCTAGATGATCTCAACTTCGACGAGGATACAGGCAGTTTAGAGGATGAGTTTGGCGATCTGCTCGTCGCCCGTGGGGCTGACGCGGAGTCTGAGGGCCAACCCCTCGACGATATGGCCAGCCTGTTTGGCTACGACCTCGATGCTAGCCCCGCCGCTGCCACCCCCGGCGACCCAGACTCAGGCGCTGAACCTGCCCCCGTGGGCGAATCTGGCCGGGGAG
Organism: Nodosilinea nodulosa PCC 7104; assembly: GCF_000309385.1. Taxonomy (GTDB): domain Bacteria; phylum Cyanobacteriota; class Cyanobacteriia; order Phormidesmidales; family Phormidesmidaceae; genus Nodosilinea; species Nodosilinea nodulosa. The sequence continues at coordinate 3,065,268 of NZ_JH976537.1, read as the reverse complement.
AAGAGGCCAGCGATTCCCTGGCAGACTGGCTCACTGAGGGTGACGGCCCCCTGGCAGAAGCCGCCAGCCCAGAAGACGCCGCTGACCCGCTAGCCGACTTGCTCAACGATGAGCCTGTACCCGCATCGAGCGCAGGACTCGATGCGGGTACAGACGACACCTTTGACGACAACTTTTTTGACCTAGATGGCTCGGCCAGTGCTGACGTCACCAGCACAGCCGACGAGGTCGACAGCTTCTTTGAGAATCTTCTCGATGGCGATTTCATTGAGGACGACGATGCCCATACGATGCCCGAGTTCAGTCTCGACCTGGAGGCGACCGACGCTGATGGGGTTTCACCTGGCAATAACCTGTTTCCCCTCTCGGATTCTAGTTTTGGCGAATCCGATCAGCTTAATTTGAGCGATCAGCAGAGCGCCGATGCACCTCTGTTTTTTGGGTCAGCAGATGACCTAGACGAAGACCCATTCGGGGATTTGGTACTGGAGGACAGCGGATTAGATGGATCTACCCGCGACACTGACGCGGCGGCGGAAGCAGACCTGACCCAGGCCGACGTTACCTTTTCTCCCCCCGCCCAGGATCAGGCCAGTGGACCTGAGGCTGAGGCAGCGGACTCCGAAATTGAACCTGAAGCGGCGGTGAGTCCTGGAGACGCTGACTTTGGCGATTTAGAGGATCTGCTGGACGACTCCGAGGCTTTCGGCATCTCTGGAAGCGACGAGAATGGATTTGTCGGCTTTGCCCAGGGCGACCTGAATGGCGATCGCAACGGGGCCAGCTCAGAACCAGATCACTCCAATTCAGATCACTCCAACGCAGAGCACGATGATTTCGACGATCTAGATGCGCTGCTGGACGATGGGCCATCCGACACCCGATCGGCGGCGATCGGGGCAACCGATACGGGTGCCGTTGGAGCAGCGGGTTCCCCAGGCAGCGGGGACGACGAATCTAACGAGTTAGACAAATTGCTGGAGGGTTACAAAGGGCTTCGAGCCACAGAATTCCAGAGTGACGACGAGTTTGACGATTTAGAAAAACTGCTGGAGGAAGCCGATCAGCTGGGGGGTTCGGCCCCCACCCTGGGAAATCGCCGCACCGTCTCAATGCCGGCGACGAGGCGATCGCCCCGGCGAGCCAGCGGTGGGACTGACCAAACCATGCGAGTTTCGGTCAATCACCTCGATAACCTTAGCAATCTGGTCGGGGAACTGGTGGTCAACCGCAACTCCCTAGAGCAAGACCAGGAGCGGCTGCGGCAGTTCCTCGACAACCTGCTGAACCAGGTGTCTCAGCTCAACGATGTGGGGCAGCGCATGCGCGATCTCTACGAGCGATCGCTGCTGGAAAGCTCCCTGATTGCCAACCGTCAGGCCTTTGCCCTCGGGGTTTCCTCCTCGGACAGGGGGGGCAGCAGCCACGCCACCGGGGCCACCTTCGACGCCCTGGAAATGGACCGCTTTACCGGCTTCCACACTCTCTCCCAGGAGATGATCGAGCTGATTGTCCGGGTGCGGGAGGCATCCTCTGACATTGAGTTCACCATTGACTCCACCGACCAGATTGCCCGCCAGTTTCGCCAGGTGACCACTCAGCTGCAAGAGGGCCTCAACAAAGCCCGCATGGTGCCCTTTGGCCAAACCGCCGACCGCCTGCCCCGAGCGGTACGCGACATTTCGCTTCAGTGCGGCAAAGAGGCTCAGCTTGTGGTCGAGGGGCGCGACACCCTGATCGACAAAATGATTCTGGAGCGCCTCTACGACCCCATGACGCACCTGGTCAACAACGCCATTACCCACGGCATTGAATCGCCGGAGGAGCGCCTGGCCAGCGGCAAAGGGCGGGAGGGCACGATTACCGTGCGGGCCTTTTACCAGGGTAACCAGACCGTCATCTACATCGCCGACAACGGCGGCGGCATCAACCCGGCGGTGGTCAAGGCCAAAGCCCTGAAGCAGGGGCTGATTACCCCCGCTGAAGCCCAAACCATGACCGAGATTGAAGTCTACGATCTGCTGTTCTTGCCGGGCTTTAGCACCCGCGACCAGGCGGACGACTTCTCCGGACGGGGCGTGGGCATGGACGTGGTGCGCACCGCCCTGGCCGATATTCGCGGCTCGATTACCATCGAGTCTGAGGTGGGCAAGGGCACCAGCTTTACCATTCGCCTGCCGCTTACCCTCAGCATTACCAAGGCGCTCAGCTGCGTCAACAACCAGGCCCGCATCGCTTTCCCTATGGACGGGGTCGAAGATATGTTCGACGTGCCCAAGGAGCGGATTCAAACCGACGACCAGGGTCACTCCTGCATTCTCTGGCGCGACACGCTGCTGCCATTCAGGCCCCTGGGCGAACTGCTGCGCTTTAATCGCACCCTGGGGCGGGGCCGGGTCTACGGTGGTCCCCAGGACGAAGACGTGGTCTCCATGGTGGTCTTGCGCAGCGCCAGCACCTTTATCGCCCTACAGGTGGACCAGGTGATTGGCGAACAGGAGATCGTGATTAAGCAGCTGGAGGGGCCGGTGCCCAAGCCCGTCGGCATTGCCGGGGCCACGGTGCTGGGCGATGGGCGCGTCATGCCGATCGCGGACGTACTGGAGCTAATCGATCTGGCCAGCGGCCGCCTGCGCCGAGACGCTTCGACCTCGCTGTGGACTCAGGCGACAGTGGAGGAACCGATCGAGGCGATCGCCCAGAACGACCCGACCGTGCTGATTGTAGACGACTCGATCACGGTGCGCGAGCTGCTGTCGATGAGCTTCAACAAGGTAGGCTACCGAGTAGAGCAGGCCCGCGACGGCCAGGAAGCCTGGGAAAAACTGCGTTCTGGCCTGCCCTGCGACCTGGTCTTCTGCGACATTGAAATGCCCCGCATGGACGGCCTGGAACTGCTCTCTCGCATGCAGAAAGACAGCTCTCTGAGCCAGATTCCTACGGCAATGCTGACCTCTCGTGGAGCCGATCGCCACCGCCAGATGGCCGTTGACCTGGGGGCTAAGGGCTACTTTACCAAGCCCTACCTGGAGGAAATGCTGCTCGATGCGGCCAAGCGCATGCTCAAAGGCGAGAACATGATTCCCCGCCGAATTGCGGAGGGACCCGCATCCTAGAGGCTGGGGAAGGTGCCCAAAAAGCACCCAAACCGGGGACCTCACGCTGGCCGCATGCCGCTCAACCTAGCCAGTTCACTTCAGCCGAGGCGGGCAAAATAGACGCCAAAGGGCGGCAGTTCTAGGGTGTCGTGATAGCTGCGATCGCTAAAGACAGTCTCCCCTATGGGTTCGCAGGGGGGGAGTTCAGAGCGATCGCAGTAGACGGTGGCGGGGCTGAGGTTAAACAGGCACAGCAGCCCCTGCTGCTCGCAGGCGCGCACAAACCCCAGCAGGCGATCGTCGGAGAGGCGCAGCACCCGCATGGTGCCCTGTCTGAGCGCGGGCTGCTGGTTCCGCCAGGAAATCAGCCGTCGGTACTTTTGCAGCAGCGAGTTTGGATCCGCCTCTTGGGCATCTACGGCGTAGGCATAGTGGTCGATAGGGATTGGCAACCACGGCTCTGGGGCGTCGGTAAAGCCAGCGGCAGGGGCGGCCTTGAGCCAGGGCATGGGAGTACGGGAACCGTCTCGCCCCAGCACCTGGGGATACCCCTGCAACCCGAAGGGATCCTGTATTTTTTCGTAGGGGATGTCGGCCTGGGTCAGCCCCAGCTCATCGCCCTGGTAAAGGCAGCAGCACCCCCGCAGGGATAGAAGCAGGGCGGCAAACAGGTGGTCAAAGGCCTCCTGCAAAAAGGCTTCGCTGGGCTGGTACTTGCTCCAGCGACTTTTCAGCCGTGGGAAGTCGTGGGTGCCCGCCGTCCAGCAGATCACGCCGTCGGTGAACAGGGACTCGACCCGCTCGATCAGCTGGGTTAGCCGCTGCACCGTCAGGGGTTCATCGGTCATTAGCGAGGAGTTGTAGGCGGTGTGCAGCCGCTCCTCGCCGCTGACGTAGGCGCTAGAGGTAAGTAGCGCATCCTCGGTGCTGCTGATTTCAGCCAGGGCGATCGCGCCGTAGCGATCGAGCAGCTGACGGATGGACCTCAGCAGCTCCAGGGTAGAGGGCTGATCGAGGTTGTGCAGGTTGAGCTGGTCAAAAAACGGGTCTGACGCCGTAGCCCCCGCCGGGCGAGGCAGATCTGGGGGGCGAGGCGGATTGTCCTGGAGGCGGCGATCGTGGGTAAAAAAGTTCACTACATCCAGGCGAAAGCCGTCGACCCCCAGCTCTAGCCAAAACTTAGCGGTGGCGAGAATCGCCGCCACTACCTCGGGGTTGTACCAGTTCAAGTCGGGCTGGCTGACCAGGAAATTGTGCAAAAAGTACTGCTGTCGCTGGGGTTCCCAGGCCCAGGCACTGCCGCCAAAGGTGGACAGCCAGTTGTTGGGCGGCGTGCCGTCGGGCCTGGGGTCGGCCCACACGTACCAGTCGGCCCGGGCGTTGTCGCGGCTGGCGCGGCTTTCCGCAAACCAGGAATGCTGGTCAGAGGTGTGGTTCCACACCTGGTCAATGAGGACGCGGAGGTTGCGATCGTGGGCCGCCCCGAGCACGGCCTGAAAATCCTCTAAAGTTCCAAAAATAGGATCCACGGCCCGATAGTCGGAAATATCGTAGCCAAAGTCTTTCATCGGCGACTTAAAAAAGGGCGAAATCCACAGGGCATCTACCCCCAAACTGGCTACATAGTCGATGTGGTGCAAAATACCGGGCAGATCGCCAATGCCGTCGCCGTTGCCGTCGGCAAAACTGCGGGGATAGATCTGGTAAATGACGGCACTGCGCCACCAGTCGAGGGAAGAAGGCATAGCTTGGAGTCATAGCAACAAAACAGCGAAGAGCAAAGCGCGCTCTGGGGCTTGGGGGGTAGGCAGCGGCGGACTAATCTTCCGGGGCCTGATGCTCCGGGATTTGAGCCTAGTTGGCGGGGGCTTCGTGCCGTACATCCTTGGCGGTGCCGCTGTTGGCCGGGGGAGTGCTGGGCTGCAAGTTGCCGAAGAAATAGCCGTAGCCCCGCAGGCGCAGCATGTCGCCATTGCGCTTGGCGGCCAGGTTGGCCCCAGAGACGGTCACGCAGGGCAGCATTTCGTCAGGTAGGTCAAAATGGGCCGTGTCGTGGCTCAGATTGAAAATGCACAGCAGCCGCTGCTGGGGCGCCTCGCGAATGAAGGCAAACAGCGGGGCTTCGGCATTGAGAATACGGCAATCGCCCTGCATGAGGGCTGGCTGCTGGCGCCGCCAGTGCAACAGCCGCCGCCAGGTATTGAGCAGCGAGCTAGGATCCTCGGTCTGAGCATCTACGGCCCGCGGGCGGTGGCTCTCGGGAATGGGCAGCCAGGTGCTGGCATGGCTGGAGAATCCGGCACTTACGGCGGTGGCCTGCCAGGGCATGGGGGTGCGCGAGCCATCGCGTCCGACGACATCGGGGTAAAGAGCCTTGCCAAAGGGATCTTGAATCTGGCTCTCGGGGATATCTTCGGGAATGCGGGCCTCGTTGAGACCTAGCTCATCGCCCTGGTAGAGGCAGAGGGCGCCGGACATGGCCACCAGCATCGCCGCCATCTGGTGATAAAAGGTTTCGGGATAGGGGGTGCCCTCGCGATCGCACCCTGTCCAGCGGCTGCGCAGGCGACCGTAGTCGTGGTTGCCGACCATCCAGCAGTTGCCCCCGTTGAGGAAATGCTTTTCAACCTTGGCCAGGGTGTTGCGCATGAGGTCGGCGCTGATGGGTTCTTCGACCAGCAGGGCGCTGTTGTAGGCCAGGTGCGATCGCTGATTGCCCATCACATACTCGCTCGACAGCTGAATCGAGTCTTCGCAGAGGGTGACCTCAGCCAGGGTGACGGTGCTGGGGTATTGGTCGATGAGCTCGCGCACCGGCCTCAGCACCTCCAGCGCCTCAGGCCGACAAAAGCTGTTTTCAAACATCAGCTTGGCCATCGGGTTTTTAGGGTCGATGCCGTCGGGATGGGGAGCATCCTCGGGGCGCACTGGTTCATCTCGCAGTTCCGGATCGTGCAGAAAGAAATTGGGCGCATCGATGCGAAAGCCATCAACGCCCCGGTCTAGCCAAAACTTAGCCCGCTGCAAAATGGCTTCCACCACGTCAGGATTGCTCCAGTTGAGCTTGGGCTGGCTGCGCAGAAAGTGAAAGAGGAAATACTGCTCGCGCTGGGGTTCCCAGGCCCAGGCCGAATCACCGTTGAAGGCCGACAGCCAGTTGTTGGGCGGCGATCCGTCGGGTTTGGGGTCGGCCCACACGTACCAGTCGGCCTTGGGGTTGCTGCGGTCTTTGCTGCTTTCTAAAAACCAGAAGTGGCGATCTGAGGTGTGCCCCCATACCTGATCGACAATCATCCGCAGGCCGCGGGCGTGGGTGAGCGCCAGCAGTTTGTCGAAGACGGACAGATCGCCAATGACCGGGTCAATATCGAGCATGTCGGTGATGTCGTAGCCCAAATCATCCATGGGCGACTCGTAGATCGGGGTCAGCCAAATGGCATCGACGCCCAGCGCCGCAATGTAGTCTAGCTTGTCGATAATGCCGTTGAGATTGCCGCGGCCATCGCCATCGGTGTCTAGAAAACTCCAGGGCACAATTTGATAAATAACGGCGTTCTGCCACCATTCAACGGTTTGCATGGGGTGGTTCCTTAGTAACGCGGGTTCTATTATTCTCGGCAGGAGAGTTTTGGAGAGTATCCGCCAGAGGGGGGAAAGGCCCTGACCCAGCAATCTCTCAGGCGAAGGGAATGGCGGCAGGCCAAAAAGCCCGCCAGCGCCCAGAGTCGATGGCGATCGCCCGGCCAGACCGCCGCCGTTCAGGGTAGGATCACAGACATCTTGAGCAGTGTGGGCCATGACCGTAGCAGCGCGATCGCAGATGGATTGGGCACCGATTATTAATGCGTTTACCGCTGCGCTAGGGCGCGATCGCGTCGTGCGCCGCAAAGAAGAAATTCTCGTCTACGAGTGCGACGGCCTGACCAGCTACCGGCAGCGGCCAGCGGTGGTGGTACTGCCCAAAACCACCGAGCAGGTGGCGGCGGCGGTAAAAATCTGCAACGAGTTTCAGGTGCCCTTTGTGGCGCGGGGGGCGGGCACGGGCCTGTCGGGCGGAGCGCTGCCGATCGAAGATTCGGTGCTGATTGTCACCGCCACCATGAATCAGATTCTCGCGGTGGATCTGGATAACCAGCGGGTAACTGTGCAGCCGGGGGTGATCAACAACTGGGTCACCCAGGCGGTCAGCGGCGCGGGCTTTTACTACGCCCCCGACCCCTCCAGCCAGTCGGTGTGCTCGGTGGGCGGCAACGTAGCGGAGAACTCGGGCGGGGTGCACTGCCTCAAGTACGGCGTCACCACCAACCACGTGCTGGGGCTGAAGGTGGTACTGCCCAATGGCGACATTGCCGATATCGGCGGCCAGGTAGCCGAAACCCCTGGCTATGACCTCTGCGGCCTGTTTGTCGGCTCCGAGGGCACCCTGGGCATCGCCACCGAAATTACCCTGCGCATTCTCAAAGCGCCCCAGTCGATTCAGGTGCTGCTGGCCGATTTCACCTCAGTGGAGGCGGCGGGGGAGGCCGTCTCGGCAATTACCAGCGCGGGCATCATCCCCGCCGGGATGGAAATGATGGACAACTTTAGCCTCAACGCTGTGGAAGACGTGGTGGCCACCAACTGCTACCCCCGCGATGCGGCGGCGGTTTTGCTGATTGAGATCGACGGGCTACCGGCGGAGGTGGCCGCTACGGGCGATCGCATCACCACCCTCTGCCGCCAAAACGGCGCTCGCACCATCACCGTTGCCACCGACCCCGACGAGCGGCTGCGCCTGTGGAAGGGCCGCAAGGCCGCCTTTGCCGCCATGGGCAAGCTCAGCCCCGACTACTACGTGCAGGATGGCGTGATTCCCCGCACCCAGCTGCCCTACGTACTGAAGGAGATTGAGGCCCTGGGCGATCGCCACGGCTACCGGGTGGCCAACGTCTTCCACGCTGGCGATGGCAACCTGCACCCGCTAATTCTCTACGACAACGCCATTCCCGGCCAGCTCGAACAGGTGGAGGAGCTGGGCGGCGACATTCTCAAGCTGTGCGTGCGGGTGGGAGGCAGTATTTCGGGCGAGCACGGCATCGGGGCCGACAAGCGCTGCTACATGCCCGACATGTTTTCGCCCACCGACCTGGAGACGATGGGCTGGGTGCGGCAGGCTTTTGACCCGAATATGCTGGCCAACCCGACCAAGCTGTTGCCCACCCCTCGCACCTGTGGCGAAGCGGCCCGCAGCGTAGCGGCAGCAGCCCTGCCAGAGGTAGAGCGGTTTTAGGGATAATAACCCGCCCGCTTTCTATCGCGCCAACGTTCCAGCGTTGACATCACCTCTCCGAAAGCTCCTGCGGATCCTCATACGAGGCGCAGGAGAGCCATCATAGGCATCTCACACGGAGTATAGGAACGATAGGGCATCAAGGCTGTGGCTTACTCAGTACAAACTGTTCCAAATCGTGGTGTTTCCCTTTCCAAAAGCCGCGTTTTTTAAGTATTTCCTGGCTTTGAAACCCTAGTTTTTTGAGCAATTGTCTGGAGGCTATATTGTCGAGCATAATTTCAGCCGTCACGCGCTCTAAATTTTTCACTTCAAAGCCATAGCTCAAGACGGCAGTCAGCGCTTCTGTCATGATGCCTTGTCGCCAAAATTTACTGGCCAGTTCAAAACCAACCTCGGCTTGATCTAACGCTCTATCCCAGGTAAACCCGCAGGAGCCAATGGGAATATTTTGGAGTTTGAGAGCGATCGCCCAGCGGATGCCGCGATCGCTCTCAAACCCCTTTTTGCGACGCTCAATCACAGCTCTAGCCTGATCGATATGAGTGAAGGTATCGAGGTCGTGAAATTGTGTCACCTGAGGATCTAAAAAGAGCCGAAAGATAGCTTCTGCGTCGGCTTCGGTTGCCTGACGTAGCCACAGACGCGGAGTCTCAAGATTGGGGAAATCTGGCATGACTTAACACCGATTCGTAATGTTCAACGGTGGGAAACGGATCGTAGAAATGGTGCAGCAGCGATCGCCAGGTCTGATACTCGGGCGACTGGCGAAACCCCACCGTGTGATCTTCTAGGGTGTGCCAGCGCACCAGCAGCAAATACTGGTTTTCAGTTTCGATACAGCGCTGTAGCTCGTGGGAGATATAGCCCGGCATTGCGGCAATAATGCTGGATGCCTGGCGAAAGGCTTCCTCAAAGTCTATTTGAGCACCAGGCTTAACGGTCAAAACTGCAGCTTCTAAAATCACAGGTTCAATCCTTCACGTTTAATTCTTCGCCCATGCCAAAAACATTGCCACAAAAGCCGCTTTCCCCATCAATCGGTACCCATAAAATTTACTTTCGCTGCTGAAAAATAAGGCTTTCTCCTCTCCTTCAAAGGGCATAGAAACAGCCCATCCCCTCGGTAGATACAGGGAAGCGGATGCAGCTTTAAGGTTGGTTTAGTGATTGGTAGGCCGATTGCAAGATTTAAGCCTACCTAAGTCGCTAAATTATTTGCAACGGAGGCTCCATGTCCAATCCTAGAGTTGACAGTGATAACTACGACCCTCATATGATTCCGGCAGAAACCGCTGCCCGCAAAGAGCGTGAGGGTGCCAACTTCAAGCAAGTGCGGGATGAGTCGGGAAACTCTATCGACACCAGTGCTGGCCAAACCGTAGATAAGGAAGGTCTGGCCAACAACTACCCCATTGAGCCTGAAATGTACATCAATGAGCCCGGCGACCTGCGCGAAGAGGAAGAGGCCCAGAAGGCCCAGCGCCAGGCCGAACTGCGCGAAATCAACCAAACTGACGAGACTGGTAAAGTTACCACTCAGTCCGATGAGCGCAGCAAAGGTGTCGGGCGCATCTAGCCTGGGCTGAAAATGTAGCATTCTTGTAATGCTTGATACGCTGGCGCGATCGCGGCGCGACAATGGGGGTAGGTGTAACAGCCGCTCCCATTGTTTTTGCATTCTTTTTAGCCTTTCCCCAAGGGCACTACAGCAATGACCTCAGCGACCCTACGAGAACTGATCAACCGCTACTACCAATCGGGCGTTCGCGACCTGCACGGGCTGGATTTGCAGGGGTTAGATTTGACCGCAGCCCACCTGGTCGATGCCGACCTGCGCCGCACCAATCTGACCCGAGCAAACCTGAGCCAGGCCGACCTGACCCACATCGACGGGTATCAAATTACGCTGGCCCACGCCAACCTGCGGGGCACCTCCCTGGCAAATGCCGTGCTGCGCGAGGCCGATCTGCACAGGGTACGCTGTCACCGCGCCACCTTTGTCAATGCCGATCTGCGCGAGAGCTGCCTTGACCACGCCGACCTCAGCCACGCCAACCTAGAGGGGGCCAACCTGACCCAGGCCGACCTGACCTATGCCAACCTCTATTGGGCCAACCTGCGCTACACCAACTTGACCGGGGCCAGCCTGAGGCGAGCCAACCTGACTGGAGCTAAATTTTGTCAGACCGTGATGCCCGACGGCACCATTCGCAATTCAGAATGTCCTACCGCTCAACCCTCCCTGCAATCCTAGTGCTTTAGGGCGAGCGTTTGGGGGCTATTCCTAAGCCGGGGGCAGGGTCGCTTGGCTCCCCTAGCTCCCCTGCTCCCTAGCCCTAAAAACAGTATCTAAACTTGCGCCGCAGAAGACTGGGCAGATCTAGCGCAGCAGCTCGTCTGGGGTGAGGGGAGCCGTAGTCTGACGCTCGTCTGCGGGAGTCAGGGTATAGGGCAGGGGTGGCTCGGGCACCAGCAGGTAGCGATCGCCCCAGCCGCCGTTGGTGCGGGCCAACACACCTGCCGGAGGAGTCGTTCGTCCGGTTGGCAGACCTACCGCCAGAGACTGGTCGGCCCACAAAAAGGGCTCTCCAGCAGGGGTCAGCCGCAGCAAGGCAGCGAGTCGCTGTTGGCCACCGCCTTGAAGCTGGCTATTACTGAGGGCTGCTCCCAAACGATGGGGAGCCAGCGTAATGGCAAACTGCACCGTCTCACTGGGCTGAGCCACCAGCTTAAGCGCCTGGGCCTGGGCCTGCCAGGGTTCCTGGTAGCGACCATCGGCGCCCACCTGCCAGAGGCTGAGTTGGGTTGACCACTTGCCCTTGGCAACGGTGACCGGCTGGTAGTCCAGCACCGAGTAGAGCGGGCTGTCCCCAGAGATGGCCCGTTCAGGCACCAGATAGCGCAGGGCAATGGCCGTAAGCTGAGTGTTGTCGGGCAAGTTTGTAGTGCCTGCCAGGGCAAACTCCCCACCATCCAGAGCAATGACCTCGATCGTCAAGGTGGTCGCCTCTGCGATGGGGGGAGGGGACAACAGCAGCGGGGCGCGGCACCCCGTACAGACCACCAGCATAAATGCCAGCAGTAGCCCAGTTTTCTTTAGCTGTGAAAGCATCATTGCCAATAGGTAGGGAAGATCGACCCAGCACATTCCACCCTGGCGAGAGCTACCCACAGGGTTCTCCATAGATCTCTGTCCGCTGCCCTGGGGTTTAAAGGACTGCTGGAGAAGCCGCCGATAGAGGAGTTGAGGAAGGAAGTGCTGGCAGCAAAACGAGGGAACCTAACGCCCTAGGGACGGGCCTTAGCAGCGTGAGAATCGCCGCCTCACCTTATACAACCACAGCCCATAGCGGATCTCCACGCTAAAGGCATGGCTTTTGCAACTCCATATAGAATTTCCCAGGCTCGGAAATTTATGGACATTTTATCCTGACGGGGTGAAATCTATCTGTAGGAGGAGGTAGCGCTAATACCTGATTCCAAACTGTCTTCAATCTAAAATTTCTTCGGCAGGGTTATTGCATCACTGGGTGACTACACTTGGATTTTCAGCCTTCTTTATCCAAGCCACAAATATGTAAAGCCATCTAGTTTTTAGCATTTTTAACGCTAATAATTAAGCCGTGCTCCCTGGCGATCTGAGGCCTTAACCCCAGGTTTTTCGCCCAAATTACCAGCAAAATGCACAGCGATTTCGATTATTTTGGCTTGCCCAAAGCAGAAAAGAGAGTTTTAGATAACCCTATTCTGATCTCTACTGGTGGCTACCTGAAGCGTCCAGTCTATGCCTTTTAATCTGGCTTCTAAGAAGTCGGATATAGCTTTTACGCTTATTTTGATCCAGTCATATTTGAGTATTCTATGAAGCATTCTATGGGTGCTTGGTTAGCGCTGCGATATGCGCTAAACCCTGGCGCGGCAACAGGTCTGGTGCTGGCAACAGCGCTGCTTGGGCTTGCCCCCGCCGCCTGGGGCAGCGAATTATCTGACAATACTTGGGCAGCAGACGCTTTATCTAACGGCGGGCTATCTCCAGGGAATTTACCTGGGGGCGATACGTTGACCAGCGATCGCGATACATCTAGGCCCGGTCTGCCCCCCGAACATGATGCCGCCAGGCTAGCAGTGGGGTCACCGCCGGCCCCCACCCCTTTGCCGTTACCCAAGCCAGGCGCGGCGAAGCCCAGACCAGGCCTGGGGCTGGCCCAGGGCAGGCCGCTGGTGTCGGCGACCGGGGCAGAGGCGCCTGGGACACTTCCCGCCGGGACACCCGCGCCGAGTCAGGCCTCAGATGCGGCGCCAACCGTGCTGGAGCCTGTAGCTGGCAACGCCGCTCAGTCCGAGCAGGAGGTTTTGCCGCCCGCTGTGCCCACCCCCAAGCCAGAGGCCACGCTGGCCCCGGCGGAGCGCTCTGAGGTATTTGCGCAGGCGGCCTATTTGCAAGAGGGTGGCGAGGGTTCGGCCCGGCTGCGAGTGGGGGGAATTTACGTGCTCAGCCCCTCGGTGTTTGTGGGAGCTACGGTCGATCTGAGCACTGGGCAGGCCTTTTCTGACACCGACCAAACCGGCCTTAGCCTCAGCGAGCTGTACCTGACGGCTTCCCCCGCCAACCTGCCCGAGCTGCGGCTGACGGTGGGGCTGATGGATTTGACCTCGTACCTCGATCGCAACAGCTTTGCCAAGGACTCGCTGACCCATTTCTTTAACCCGGTGTTTCAGACCAACCCGGCGCTGAGCACTGTGAATGTGGCCTCGCGACCGGGTGCCCTGGTGAACTGGACCCCGGTGGATGCGCTGTCGCTGACCGCCACGGCCTTTTCGTCGAGCCGCGACCTGGGCAGCTTTGCCATTGACTCCTTTGCTGGAGAAGTGGGGGTGCGGTTTGGCAATGCCATTGTGCGCGGCACCTACGTGACTTCAACCGATGCGGGCCGCCGCGATGGCTTTGACGAAATCTTTGCCATCGACCGGGGCAACGGCCAGTTTGGCCCACTGCCGGGCGATCGCGAAACCGGCTTTGGCCTCAACGCTGAGGCCTTTATTCCCGGTCTCAGGCTGGGCTTTTTTGGTCGCTACGGCTGGTACACCAACCAAACCCTGGGGGCCAGCGGCCAGACCTACAGCCTGGGCCTCAACGGACTGGATGTATTTATGCCGGGCGATCGCCTGGGGCTGGGCTACGGTCGCCAGCTCTCGAACAGCGATCTGCGCCAGGCCAGCGGTAGGCCAACTCCCGACGTGTGGGAGCTATTTTACGACGCCCAAGTTATCGACAACCTGCGGGCCGGAGTCAGCGTGCAGCAGCGCAACGCTTTCACAGAGACCTATCTGGGCTTTCGGTTGCGCTACGACCTGAGATGGAACCCCCTGCGGAGGGCAGCAGAATGAAGAGGATCCCCCCTACCCCCCTTAGAAAGGGGGGGCATGAACAACTGGACAATGGCAAAACTCCCCCCTTTCCCAAGGGGGGCTTTAAGAAGAATCCCTTGCCTGAAATAGCTGGGGGGATCCCCCCTACCCCCCTTAAAAAGGGGGGATTGCAGAGAAATCCCTTACCTGAAATAGCTGGGGGGATCTCTAGAGGACGTTTCATAACGCAAAATTTCCTCTTGCTAGGAGCCACAGGAGCCCTCGTTCTTGGTTTAGAACTCGTCGCCAGCCCCGCCGCGCTGGCCCAGACATCGCCCCAAACCAGCCAGGGCTACACCCTGCTCGATCGCGGCTGGGTGAATGACGCGATCGCGGCCTTTCAGGCGGCCCTGCGCCAGCAGCCCAACTCAGCGGAAGCGCGGCTGGGGCTGGCGATCGCCTACCAGCGGGCGGGCCGCGACGCCGATGCCTGGAACGCCTACCAGGCCGTGCTTCAGGTCAGTCCCCAGGATTCCACTGCCCTGGCCGCCCTGGGTGAGCTGGGGGGTTACCGGCCCGAGTGGCAGGCGGGCGGCATTCAGGCGTTGACCCGTCTTTTAAGCCAAAATCCCGACAATTCCGTCGCCCTCAGCCAGCGGGCCTTGCTCTACGGCTACCAGGGCCACTTTTCGGAATCTCTGGCCGACTACGATCGGCTGCTGGCCCAAAATCCTGCCCCTAAAGCCCTGCTGGGGGCGGCGCAAATTTATGCCTTCAGCGGCGACTATGCCGGTGCCCTGGCTCTGTTTAACCGCTACCGACAGACGGGGCCGCTGCCGGTGGAGGTGCTGACCGCCTACGCCCTGGCCCTGCAAGAGACGGGAAATGCAGCGGGGGCGATCGCGCTGCTGGAGCCTGAACTCAGGGAGGCCAGCCGCACCGACGACCTTTCGTTGGGCATTCGCACCAGCCTGGCCAACGCCTACGATGCCAGCGGCCAAACCGCTAAAGCCTTGGACTTGCTAAGTCCCCTGGTGAACAACCCCCAGGCCCGGCTGCCCCTGGCCCGCGCCTACAGCGCGATCGGTCGCCGCCAGAATGCCCCCGACCTGTTTGAGCAGTCCACGGTGCTCTACCAGCAGGCCCTGGATGCCGCCCCCGCCCCCAGCTACGGCCTGCGGGTCGAAGTAGCGGACGTGCTGAGCGAGTGGCCCGATACGGAACCTCTGGCCCTGACTATGTTTCAGCAACTAGCGGTAGAAACCCCCAGCACCGCCAGCCTGAGAGTGAAGGCACACCTGCTGGCCTACAGCCTGGGCATCGAAAGCGCCGCCACCGTCGCCGAGCAGCTTCTACCCTTGCTGTCGCCACCGCCCAGCTCTGCCCCTGAGCAGCGGGCCATTACCACCGCCCTAGTGCGGCTGGATGACCCTGACCCGGATCTACTGCCCGTTTACCAAGCCATAGCAGCGGCTGTGGATGCCCCCTTACTGACGTATCGAATGGCCCAAATTTATCTCAGCCAAGGCGATTTGCAGGTGGCTCGCGATGCGCTGACCCGCTACCGCGACACCGACGCAGGCCAAAACGACTGGGGCACCGAGCTGCTGGTGGCCGATCTAGAGCGTCAGCTTGGCGATTTGGAGGCCAGCGCCCGCCGCTATGAGACTGTGATTGCGGCTCAGCCCAGCGACCAAGCTACCGCCGAGGCTCTGCGAGGTCTGGCGTTTGTGCGCACGTTGCAAGGTCAGCCCGAAGCAGCGCTGCCGGTGTATCTGGCGGCGATCGCGGCCAACCCCAACAACCCCGACTATCCCCTCGGCTACGCGCTGCTGGCCTACCGCACCCAGCAGATCACCGCCGCCCAGGCCACCGCCGCCCTCGATAGCTGGCTGGCATCTCAATCCCTAGAAAACCCGCCGCCAGATCTCCTTGAGCTAGTCGGTGCCCTTCCCGCCGATGGCGCTCGGGCCGAACTCTACCAAACTCTGCTGGCTCAGCAGCCCGACGACCTCTGGCTGCGGTGGCGCACAATTCAGCTCTTGGCCCAAACCAGTCCCGCCCAGGCCCAGACGGCGATGGCAGCGCTGATTGCCGCTCACCCCGACGACCTGACCCTGTACTTCTTCCAGGGCGAACTGGCCCAGAGCCAGGGCGATCTGCCCCTGGCCGCCGCCGCCTACCAGCAAGTATTAGAGCAAGAACCCAAAAATCTCGGTGCCCTCAGCGCCCTGGCCGGGGTGCAGTTTCAGCAGGGCAATCTGCCCGCCGCCCGCGCCCTCTACAGTCAGGTTTTAGAGCTAGATCCTGAGCGTTGGGAAGCTCGGTACGCGATCGCAGAACTCAACATCGCCGACGACCAAAAGCTCTCGGCCCTGGAGCAGCTGCGGCAAATCCCCCCCGAAGCCGCCCCCGCCGTCAACCTAGAGCAGCGCGCCGAAGATGTGGAATTTGAGCTACTCCGCCGCCGCGGCTTTCAACCCAGCTGGGAGCGCTACTAGCGTCCAATTGCTCGCCTCCCCCCCACCTCCCCCATCTCCCCACTCCCCCACCTCTCCCACGCCCCCACGCCCCCACGCCCCCACGCCCCCACGCCCCTCACGGTGACCTACCATGATGCGACTCTTCCACCTGCGCCGCCCACAAACCCGCCTGCTGCTCTCGCTGCTGCCCATCGCCCTGGTGCTGATGGCCGCCGCACCCAGCTGCACCGCCCAAACCGCCTGCGCCTGCCTAAAATCCGGCGATGACTCCGCCCTGGCACTGCCCGTCAGCAGCCCCCAAAATGACCTGCTGATCGAAAGCTGGCAGGCCTACCGCGATCGCTTCATTCAAACCGATGGCCGGGTGATTGACCGGGAAGACAGCGATCGCACCGTCTCCGAAGGCCAAGCCTACGCCATGCTGCGGGCCGTCGCCATCAACGACCCCGCCACCTTCGATCGCACCTACAGCTGGGCCAAAAACAACCTCGCTCGGGTGAATGATGCGGGCGAACCCACCGACCTGCTCTGGGCCTGGAAGTGGGGCCAGCGCCCCGACAACAGCTGGGGCACATTGGATGCCAACTTCGCCACCGATGCCGACATCGACGCCGCCACCGCCCTGGTTTTGGCCGCCCAGCGCTGGTCTTGCCCCCAGTACCTCGACGAAGCCCGCGCCCTGCTGGCCGATATTTGGGAGTACGGCACGGTGGCATTGCCCGACGGCACCCGGCAGCTGATTCCCGGCCCCGCCGAGGCCTTTCGCCTGGAGCCAGGGCAAATCATTCTCAACCCGTCGTATTTTGCCCCCGCCAGCTTTCGCCTGTTCGCCCAGATCGACCCCGACCACGACTGGAACAGCCTGATCGACAGCGGCTACACAATGCTCAACGACCTGGCCGATATCTCTTCTACCGGCCTGCCCCCCGACTGGATTGCCTACAACCCGACCACGGGCACCTATCGTCAGCTCCCCCTCGACTATCCGCTGCAAAGCCGCTACAGCTTCGATGCTTTTCGGGTGTGGTGGCGAATAGCGCAGGACGCCGCCTGGTTTGACGAACCCCGCGCCCAGGCCTACTTAGAAGCTCGCACCCCCGAGCTAATCCGCCGCTGGCAGCAAAATGGTCGCCTGCCCGCCCGCCTCACCCTCGACGGCGGGGCAGAGGCCAGCTTTGAGGCCACCGCCCACTACGCCATGCTGTATCCGGCCCTGCTGCGGGTCGATGCCGCGATCGCAGACGACATCCTGCGCCAAAAACTCCAGCCCGTCTACAAAGACGGCTTTTGGGATAGCGACACCGCCTACTACACCCAAAACCTCGCCTGGTTTGGCCTGCTGCCCCTAGACGTCTCCCCCGATCGCCTCAAAGCCGCCGCGAGCCACTGCCCCCCCTAACCACTCCCCCACCTCCCCACCTCCCCACCTCCCCACCTCCCCATCCCCCGCCCACCATGCCCCTCCTCCCCTCCCTCTCCGCCCTTGCCCGTCGCCGTCTGGCCCTCTACCTCACCACCCTGCTGCTGATCACCGGGCAACCCCTGCTGGCCCAGGAGGCCGCCCCCCCTGCCCCGCAGCCCCCCGCTCTGGCAGAAATCACCCTGCCCACCAGCCTGCCTGCGGCCTCGGTCATTGCCCCCGGCGAACCCGGTCAGTACGTGCTGGAATTTAACCGCAGCCCGGTGGTGGGCAACCGTCTGCGCTTTAGCGGCATCTATGACGAGCAGCGGCTGCACTTTACCCGACCCCGCAACTGGGAGGCAAAATCGGTCAAGGTACTGCTGCGCTACCGGCACTCGGCGGCCCTCTATGCCACCCGATCTAACCTCACGGTGCTGATCAACGGCACCAGCATTGGCAGCCTGCCGCTCAACCAGCCCATGGGCGAAATTGGCGATGCGGTACTAGAAGTACCCACCGATCTGCTGCAAGACGACAACGAGCTGGTGCTGGCGGCGCTGCAAAACAACTCGCCCACCTGCACCCAAGACCCCTTCGACCCCTCCCTGTGGACCGAAGTGCTGCCCGACTCCAAGCTGGTGTTTGACTATGCGCCCCAGGCGGTGACCCCCGACTTTAGCCAGTTTCCCTACCCGCTGTTTGACACCCTGAGCCTGGAGACCAACCAGGTGGCCTATCTGCAACCCGTCACTCTCAATAGCCCCTGGCTGACGGCCACGGCGCGGCTGCAAACCTACCTGGGCCGCACCGCCCAGTACCGTTCCCTCGACACCCGCCTGGTCAAGACCCTGACGGATCTCAAGGCCGAAGAACGGCTGATTGTGTTGGGAACTCCGGCGCAGCAGCCTGGCCTGGCGGATCTGACCCTGCCCTTTGCCCTAGAGGATGGCGAGTTTGTGGATGACACAGGCAAGCCGCTCCCGGCGGAATCGGGACTGCTGATGTGGGCCGCCGCCGCAGACGATCGCTCACCCGTGCTGGTCATTACCGGCAATGGTGAAACCGGGGTAGCTAAGGCCTTACAGTACCTGGTGCAGCCCCAGGAGCAGCAGATTGCCACCGGCCACGGGGTGGTGGTCAACCAGGCCGGGGAGGTGCCTTCCCCGTCGCCCCGCCAATGGCCCGGCTATCTGCCTGAGGAAAACGACTTTTTGCTCACCGACCTCACCAGCCCCATCCGGCAGCCCCTGGGCGAAATGACCGTGCGCGGCTCCCACGCCCCCGCCATGGAAATTGCCTTCAAGGCGCTGCCCGACGATCGCCTGCTGCGGGGCAGCAAAATGCGCCTCTCCTACAGCTATGGCCCCCAGGTGAACCCCCTCACCTCCCTGGTGGATGTGGAGCTAGACGGGGTATCGCTCAAGGGGGAGCGGCTGACGGAGGTGAAAGGCGCTAGCCACCGCACCCTGGAGGTCGATCTGCCGGGCGATCGCGTCACCCCCACCTCCAAGCTCCAGGTCAACTTTCGGCTAGATCCTCGCGAGCGGCGATCGTGCAGCCGGGTCACCGACCAGCAGCTCTGGGGCACCATCCACAGCGACACCAGTTTTAGCCTCCAGCGCACCGCCGTCACCAGCCTGCCCGATCTGGACCTGCTCAAAACCGGCTACCCCTTTACCGCCCCTCAGGATTTGGCCACCACGGCGGTGGTGATGCCCGATGCCCCCACCGGTACCGACATGGCGGTGCTGCTGGAGCTGGCCGAGCGCCTGGGCCGCCTTAGCCAAGCGGACTCGGTACAGCTCGCCGTCTATCAGCCTGGCGATCTGCCCGAGGAGGTGCGTACCGATCGCCATCTGGTGGCGATCGGTGTTCAATCCCAGTTCCCCATTCCCGAGCTACTTGCCGCAGACGGCTTTGCCCTGCGGGGTCGCAGCACGCGCCAGTGGGGCGATACCCAGGTGCAACCCCTGCCCGACGGCGAAGGCCTGATGAAATCGGTGATTTCGCCCTGGAACCCGCAGCGGGTGGTGCTGGCCCTCAGCGGCCGCGACGATCGCGGCCTGGCCCAGATCACCGACCTGCTCCACCACGACCCCCTCTTCTACCAGATCGAAGGCGACACCGTGCTGGTCAGCGCCCAGGTGCCCAACCCCGACCCCTACACCAGCGCCGACTACCGCCTGGCCACCCTGCGCCAGTCGCCCCAGGTGCAGCTCGCCACCACCACCCCCTACCCCTGGCTCTGGCAGGTCACCCGCCACAACTGGCTGCTGATCGTGCCCGCCACCGTGGTCTTGGCCCTGCTGCTCTACGGAGCCGCGCAGGCGTACCTGCGGCGCAGTGCTGGGGAGTGAGGGTGGATGGGGAGATGAGGGGATGGGGAGATGAGGGGATGAGGAAGTAAACAGCCAAAAACCACGAGTTATTCTCCCCATCTTCCTCACATTCTTCACCCTCCCCACCTCCCTCACCCTCCTCACCGCTCACCCACCCATCTACCCGCCTACCCATCCACCCGCCCACTCCCCCAAATGCTCCACCCCACCCCACCCCTCCACCGCTGGCTGACCAAAACCCTGCCCGATCGCGCCTACGCCCTGACCCGGCACCTGAGCAAGGGGCAAATGCTGCTGCTGCTGGTCTGCCTGGGGCTGCTGACCAAGCCGCTGCTGCTGGCCCATCCGGCGATCTGGCAGCAGGGGGTGGTGGCGGCGCTGCTGATTGCCCTGGGCTACAGCATTCTCAGCCTGGAGGATAGCCACGCCCGCAGCAGCGGCGATCGCGAGCGGCTGCACCTGTTCATGATTGCCCTCAGCAGCCTGACAACGCTGCGCTACCTCTACTACCGCACCCGCTACACCCTCAACTTCGACACCGGCATCGATGCCGCCTTCTCTCTGCTGCTCTACGGAGCCGAGCTGTACGCCCTGGGAACGCTGTTTTTGTCGTACTTTCAAACCTTGCGGCTGCGCGATCGCAGGCCCGTAGATTTGGCTGCTGTGCCCCAGGAGCAATGGCCGACGGTCGATGTGTACATTCCCACCTACAACGAGGAAGTGGAGATCGTGCGCAAAACCGTGGTGGCTTCTGTCGCCATGGACTACCCCACCGCCAAAAAGCAGGTCTACGTGCTCGACGACGGCCGCAAGTACCCCGAGCGGCGGGCCGAGCTACAGGCCATCTGCGATGAACTGGGGGCGGTGCTGCTGATCCGCGACAACAACGACCACGCCAAGGCGGGCAACATCAACACCGCCCTGGAGCGCACCACGGGCGACCTGGTGCTGATTCTCGACTGCGACCACATACCGGTGAGGGGGTTTTTGAAAGAAACGGTGGGCTTTTTTCTCGACCCCGCCGTGGCCCTGGTGCAGACGCCCCACTGGTTCTACAACCCCGACCCCTTTGAGCGCAACCTGCTGACCCAGGGCCAGGTGCCCGTGGGCAACGAGCTGTTTTACAAGGTGCTGCAAAAGGGCAACGACGCCTGGAATGCCGCCTTTTTTTGCGGTTCGGCGGCGGTGGTGCGGCGCAGCCACCTGCTAGAGGTGGGCGGCATTGCCACCGAAACCGTCACCGAAGACTGCCATACCTCGCTACGGCTGCACTCGTTGGGCTACCGCACCATCTACTACGACAAAATCATGGTGGCAGGGCTGGCCCCAGAAAAGTTTTCGGCCTACGTGGGGCAGCAGGTGCGGTGGGCGCGGGGCATGGCCCAAATTTTGCGCCTGGAGAATCCGCTGTTTAACCGCCAGCTCAAGCTGTCGCTGTCCCAGCGGATCTGCTATTTCAGCGCCACGTCGCACTTTTTCTTTGGCTTCCCCCGGCTGATGTACGCCCTGGCCCCAACGCTGTTTTTGCTGTTTAGCATCAACTCGGTGCGGGGCCTGGGCATTGAGACACTGTTCTACGCGCTGCCCCACATCGTGCTGTCAATGCAGACCAACCACATTCCCTACAAGCGGGTGAGGTTCTCGTTTTGGAACGAAATCTACGAGTTTGCCATGTCGTTTCAGGCGGGGATTGTGACGCTGCTGGCCCTGGTCAACCCCAAGCTGGGCAGCTTTAACGTCACCGCTAAGGGTCTGGTAGTCAACCAGCGCACCTTCGACGCCAACAGCGTGCGCTACCTGCTGATTTTGGGCCTGCTGACGGCGGCCTCCCTGGTAGCGGTGCCCTTTTGGCTGCTGCTCAGCCCCGAAGACGCCCAGGCGGTGATGATCAACGCGCTGTGGTGCAGTTTCAACCTGGTGCTGGTGCTGGCCGCCTGCCTGGTGGCGCTGGAGCAACCCCAGCTGCGCCGCGCCCACCGCCTGCCCCGGCAGCTCACCGCCATTATCCACAGCGACGGCCACAGCTGGGCGGGCAAAACCATCGACATCAGCGAGAGCGGTGCCCAAATTTTGCTGGACGAATGGCCCAATGTGGCCGACCACGTGTGGGTGGAGCTGGTGGGCGACTACGATGGCCGCGCCCTGCTGGAAGCCCAGATTGTACGGGCTACGGCCACCAGCCGCCTGGAAACCGAGCTAGCGATGGATTTTATCAACCTCAGCCCCCACCAGGCCGACGATCTGACCCTGGTGCTGTTTTCTGACGTGAAGGAATGGTACTCGCAGACCCGCCAGCAGGTGGACAAGCCGCTGCGATCGCTGCGGTTCATCGCCACCACCCTGTGGCGGGTGTTCACTGACCTCAAGCCCGCCACCGGCCAAAAAATGCGCAAGCAGGTGCAGGCCCCGGTGGAGCTGGCCTGGGAGGGCTGGCACGGCGACAGCTACTCGGCCCACGTGGTCGAAATGGGCAGCCGCGATCTGCGCCTGGAGGTGCAGAATGTCTCCGAGCTAGACCGCGCCACCCTGCTCGAAACCCTGCCCACCGTAGGGCTGCTGTTTCCGGCTGGCCCGACCCTGCCCACCGCCCAAAGTCTGGTGGCCCAGGTCGATCAGGCCATAGAGCTGCCCACGCTGAATGCTGCCCAGTCGCGGATGGTGCTGGAGCTAACGTTTCCCACCGCCTTAGCTGGCCAGCAGCGCCGCAAGATTCAAACCCTGCTGCGATCGCTGGCCTAATTTTATTCCTGCCCAGGCTAGCAGTCTGGCCCTCGGCCAGGGCGGCACCGCATATTTTTCCGGCCCGGCTATGGGCCATCGTACAGCCCTAAAAACTGACCTGTCGGTGGCGAGGGATAGTATCTATTCGGCGCTATTTCTGGGCCATCGAGTCCAGACAGGGCCGGGCTATCAAAACCTTTACCCCCACTTTATAGTCAGCCAAAATCACTTTCTATCATTCACTTGCTTTTTATAATGCAACCTCCTTAATCTGTTATTATCAAATCACAAAGGTAACGGTTTAGCGCTTAGTTCCTGATCATTTTCACTTTTCAATTACCTTGTATTTTTTGAGATCAATATCAGATTTTTTCTGATTTTATCTCTCCATCTAGCCTCCAGGCTAGACAAGATTCACAGGCTTCTACCCATCCTCATTGACGCATCTACCCCTTCAAAAATAGCTGCCAAAATCGCAGTTTCTTTGAGAATGATTGAATTAGAGTCAGGTCCTGAGAGCTGAATCAGGCTGAATCAGCATATTGTTGGGCGCGATCGTATTAGGCGCGATTGTACAGGCGCAATTGTATTTTTGACCGCAATCAATCCATGGACGCCTTCTTTAATAGAGGCAATAGACGCCACGGTTGATGAATCATCCGAAGCCAGCGGGCCAGATCCAAGTCTGACCCAGCGGAAGCTGAGGGCTGAGGGCGCGATCGCGCCCTCAGCCACGGCGTTGGTCAACAGGCCCGATCGCCCAATTGACCGCCAGAAATCCAGCATTTTTCGCCAGAAGACTCCGCAGCAGCGCTATTTTCGCTGTTTCAGTTCAGCCTTGGCCCCAGACCCACCCAAAGCAGCGTGGCGGTGCAGCTCACAGCCCAGCCGTCCATGCTATCTACCGCCCACTGTGCATTTCCTTTTCTCTGTAGTGAACCGCTATGCAACCATCGCTCTTGAACACCGTTCCCATGGCATCACCATCTTCTCCTACTCCACTGCACCCGCTGAGCCTGCTAGCCCAGGTGAGCAGTCGGCAGGTGACCGGCTGTCTACAGGTCATTACCCCAACCAACACCTGGCTAATCTGTTTAGACCAGGGACAAATCAATTACGTTTCCACAGTCGACCGAGCCTTCGAGCGGCTGGACGGCCACCTGCGGCGGCTGAGTTTACAGGTGCCCTCCCTGGTCAGCGCCGTGCGCGTGCAGGTGCGGCTTTTGTTTGAGCAAAAGGCTACCGCCGCCACCAGCCTGGCCGACTATCGGGCCATTTGCTGGCTGGTCGAGCAGCAGCACCTGCACCACAATCAGGCCTCAACCCTGGTTGAAACAATTTCCAAGGAAGTGCTGGAAGGCTTTTTGGAGGTGCGCCAGGGTAGCTACGAACTGATCGAAGGCAACAGTCTGGGCAATGCCCCCCGGTACTGCCAGCTCAACCTGCGCACCACGGTAGAAGAATGCTACGCCCGCCTCAAACAGCGTCGGGGCAGTTTCAGCCAGCTCAACGGCGGCACCCAGCGGCTGGGGGGCGCTACCCTAACCGCCGCCCCCGCTGCGCCCCCAGCCACATCTATGGCCAATAGCGGCGTCGCTGGTCTGGGTATTGGTGCGGCTAGAGCGGGGGCCAAGGACCACTACACCATTGCCTGCATCGACGATAGCCCCACCGTTTTGCAGGCAATCAACAGCTTTTTAGACGACAAAATCTTCTCGGTAATTATGATCGACGATCCGGTAAAAGCGCTGATGCAGGTGATTCGCAATAAACCCGATTTAATCTTGCTGGATGTCACCATGCCCAACCTGGATGGCTATGAGCTGTGTTCGCTGCTGCGTCGTCACCCAGACTTTAAAACCACGCCCATCATTATGGTGACAAGTAACACTGGCTTTATCGATCGCGCTAAGGCAAAACTGGTGCGAGCCTCGGGCTACTTAACCAAACCCTTTAACCAGTCCGATCTGCTTAAGTTCATCTTTAAATATTTGAATTAGCTGGGCTTACGGCTGTCTGCAAATTGAGGCTTGAGGGCAGCCTGTTTAGCCCGATCACGCCTTTTTGCTGACGGGCAGCCGGACGCATGCCCAGAGATTTTACGAATTTTTCCCGCCCTGGCGGCAATTTTCGACCACCACTGCGTCGCGAATTATTGCTGCTGTGGCCTATCCATTCCCTAGGTAAATTTATTATGCAAGCGACTCTAGCAGGCACTGTTTTGGTGGTTGAAGATACTCCCTCCGAAATGGAGCTAATGGTGCACTACCTGCGCGACAGCGGCTGTACGGTGATCTGTGCCGTTACGGCCCAGGAGGCCCTCGACAAAGCGGCTCAGCACCCCCCCGATGTCATCGTCACCGATGTGGTCATGCCCGGCATGAGCGGCTTTGAGCTATGCCGCAGCCTCAAAAAGCAGCCCGCCACCGCCCACGTACCGATTGTGCTGTGCACCTCCAAAAATCAAGATATCGACCGCCTGTGGGGCATGCGCCAGGGGGCCGACGCCTACCTGACTAAGCCCTACACCCGCGACCAGCTGGTGCAGTCTGTGATGGCGGTGATGAGGGTCAACCGATGAGCAATTTATCGCTAATTCAGTCTCAGCCTGCGGGGGCAGCCCTGGCGGCCCAATCGCTGGCACCGCTGACCCAGAGCTATCTGCGCTTTAGCCTGGGCCACCAGCCCGCCCTGCTGTCCACGCGCCAGGTGCAGGAGGCGATCGCGACTCCGGCGGCCAGCATTACCCCGATGCCCAACATGCACCCCGCCCTGCTGGGGCTAATCAACCGCCGCAGTCAGGTGCTGTGGGTGGTGGATCTGGCCCTGCTGCTGGGGCTGCCCACCGCCTACCCCAACTCCCAGCAGTACCACCTGGTGCAGATGCAGGTGGGCACGGTGGCCCTGGGGCTGCGGGTCAGCCGCATCGACGGCATTCTCAGCCTGCCACCCCAGCACCTACAGCCCGCCCCGGCCCATGTTCCCCCAGGGCTGGTGCCTTTTTTGCGGGGCTGCGTGCTGCAGGAGGGAGAAGTGCTGCTGAGCCTGGACGGCGAGGCCCTGCTGC
Organism: Nodosilinea nodulosa PCC 7104; assembly: GCF_000309385.1. Classification (GTDB taxonomy): domain Bacteria; phylum Cyanobacteriota; class Cyanobacteriia; order Phormidesmidales; family Phormidesmidaceae; genus Nodosilinea; species Nodosilinea nodulosa. Next base: position 3,039,537 of record NZ_JH976537.1, on the reverse strand, counting down.
GCGCTCCGGCCCTCCAGGCGCTTTAGCGTTTACCCCTAGGGCTTTGCGACAGGTCCTGGGGTCTGTTCCACCCGCCATTGCCCCGGTCAACTTTGGGCCTTGGCCTCCCTACCATCAGCGATTCTTCAGCATCTCAACCATTCTTTGTGCCAGCTCAGACCGCTGGCTGGGGCAGTGCTCCGGCCGCCTGGGCGGTTCCTCCCACTCACTCCGGTTCGCTTTATACAGCCACTTCATTAAGGTAGTTGACCCATGACCACAGACTTTCGACCCTATACCCCTGCCCCTGCCGATGAAGATCTCGCTCCAGGCCAGCCCAACGGCATGGAGAATGGCCAAGGTTCACCGGATGACAAATCCAGCGGGTTGATATATCGCGGCGTAGCCTACGGCCCGGAGGTGCGAAACGCGGTCAAAATTACCCAGCAGGCGCAGTGGGGCTGGGTGCAGTGGTTCAGCAACCTCAGCGTGCGGCAGAAGCAAATGGCGGGGTTGTTTACCTCCGAGGTGATTTCTGTGCTGGGTCTGGTGGGGGTGGGGTCGCTTTTGATCGTCGTGGGCGGTCGCAGTCAGCTGCTCAATCAGGCCAAGGCCGAGCTGGCCGTCACCGATATTGAGTACAACATCAAGATTAACCAGATGGGGTTTGGCTTCAGGGGCCAGTCCGACAACCGCGCCATTGTCGAGGCGGCGGCGGCCCACGCGCGCGGCGAGGCGATACCGCCGGGGTCAATTGCGGCGGTGCAGCAAATTCTAAAGAACGAAATTAAGGCCCGCAATATTGAGTACGCCACCCTGGTGGGCAACGATTTGAGCATTATTGCCAATGCCAACCGCGATCGCCGGGGTCAGCAGTTTGACCCCAACGGCCTGGTGGGCACCGTGCTGCAAAACCCCCGCCAGATCAAAACCAGCGCCATCGTTAGCTGGGATGAGCTGCGCAACGAAGCCCCGCCCCTGCCCTCGGGCTTTGTCAACCAGGATGCGCTGATTCGCTACACGATTACCCCGGTCAGCGATCCGGCCTCTGGGCAAGTGGTGGGGGCGCTGGTGTCGGGCGATATTGTCAACGGTAAAGACAACATGCCAAAGGGGGCGATCGCCCCCTTTGGCAACGGCTACAGCGCCATCTATCAGCGCGACGGCAGCGGTGGATTTGACCTGGCCACGGGCCTCTACGCCGGGGACAACGCCGAGCTGGATCAGGCCGCCGCCAACGTGCCCCTCGACTCGCCCGCCCTGATTGAGCAAGCCGCCGCCAGCCCAGGGGAGGTGACCCGCCGCGATCGCATCAACGGCACCACCTACACCCTGGCCGCCCGCGCCATCAAAGACTTCAACGGCGAGCCGGTGGCCGTGATGGTGCGGGGCACCTCCGAAGCCAGCCTCAACGCCTTAATTGGCCACAGCCTGCGGCTGCAGCTGCTGATCGCGCTCGTGGCCCTCGGGGCTGACGTGGTGATCGCCGGCCTGCTGGGGCGATCGATTTTGCGGCCCATGAAAAATCTTCAGCAGGCGGCCTGGCGCTTTGGCATGGGCGATCGCGAGGCCCGCGCTGAGGTGTTTGCCACCGACGAAGTGGGCCAGGTGGCCCAGGCCTTTAACCAGCTGGCCGAAAACATTACCGGCTCCGAAGACCTGCTGCGCCGCCAGAGCCAAAAAGAGCAGGCCGTCGCCACCCGCGCCAAACTGCTGGCCGACCTGACCGGCCGCATTCGTCAGTCCCTCAACGAGCAGACCATTCTCAGCACCTCGGTTGAGGGGCTGCGGGAAGTGCTAGGGGTCGACCGCGTGCTGATCTATCGCTTCCACCCCGACTTTAAGGCGGGCGATGTCACCGCCGAGGCCGTCGGGCGCGGCTGGAAGCGAGCCATGGGCCAATCGATCGCAGACCCCCTCACGCCCGAGGCCCTGGAGCGCTACTACTCAGGTCAGGTGACCTCCATGGCCAACCGCACAGAGGCCGAGCTGTCCCAATGCCACTGCGACATTCTGGAGAACCTACAGGTAATGGCCAATATGGTGGCCCCGCTGCTGGCGGGCGATGAGCTGATTGGCCTGCTGTGCGTCCACCAGTGCGATCGCCCCCGCCACTGGAGCAGCGACGAAATTGAGCTGCTAGAGCAGGTGGCGGTGCAGATTGGCTATGCCCTCAGCCAGGCCCGCCTGCTGCAACAGCAGGAGATCAACGCCGCCCGCGAGCGCCAGCTCAACGAGATTGTTTCTCTGATGCGGGAAAGCCTGGACCAGGAGCGCATCTACAGGGCCGCCGTCACCGAAACCCGCCGGGCGCTGCGCAGCGATCGCGTCGTTGTGTACAAGTTCGACGACACCTGGAAGGGCACCTTTGTGGCCGAGTCGATCGAGCAGGGCTGGCCCACCGCCCTTGGCAACGACCTCTACGACCCCTGCTTCAAAGAAAAATACATCGAGCAGTATCGCCAGGGCCGCGTGCAGGCGGTGTCCAACCTGGCCGAGGCGGGGCTGACCGAGTGCCACCTGCGCCAGCTCGAACAGTACAACGTCAAGGCCAACCTGGTCGCCCCTATTCTCATCAACGACGAACTGGTGGGGCTGCTGATCGCCCACCAGTGCAGCAGACCCCGCAGCTGGGATGCTATGGAGATCAGCTTCTTCCGCCAGGTGGCCGTGCAGCTGGGCTTCGCCCTAGAGCAGGCCCAACTCTACGCTCAAACTACGGCCCTTTCCGAGGAGCGTCGCCAGAAGCAGGAGGCCCTCCAGCTTCAGCTAGTCGAGCTGCTCAGCGAGGTCGAAGGGGCCTCCCGCGGCGACCTCACCGTGCGCGCCGATGTCACGGCTGGCGAAATTGGCACCGTTGCCGACTTCTTTAACTCAATTGTGGAAAGCCTGCGGCAGATTGTCACCAAGGTGAAAACCTCCGCCGAGCAGGTAAACGCCTCCCTGGGCGAAAACGAAGGCGCGATCCAGGCCCTCGCCACCGAGGCCCTGCGCCAGGCCGACGACGTCACCCAAACCCTGGCCTCGGTGGAGGCCATGACCGCCTCCATTCAGCAGGTGGCCCGCAGCGCCCAGCAGGCCGCCGTGGTGGCCAACAGCGCCTCGGCCACCGCCGAGACCAGCGGCCAGGCCATGGATCTGACCGTGCAGAACATTCTCACCCTGCGGGAAATCATCGGCGAAACCTCCAAAAAAGTGAAGCGCCTGGGCGAATCGTCCCAGCAGATCTCCAAGGCGGTCTCGCTGATCAACCAGATTGCCATGCAGACTAACCTGCTGGCCATCAACGCCGGCATTGAGGCCGCCCGCGCTGGGGAAGAGGGCCAGGGCTTTGCGGTAGTGGCCGAAGAGGTCGGCGAACTGGCCGCCCGCTCCGCCGAAGCCACCAAAGAAATTGAGCGGATTGTCGAAACCATTCAGCGCGAAACCGCCGAGGTGGTCGACGCCATGGACCAGAGCACCACCGAGGTGGTCGCCGGTACCCGCCTGGTGGAAGACGCCAAGCTCAATCTGGGCCGCATTCTCGATGTCTCCCAGCAGATCGACGCCCTGGTGCGATCGATTTCTGACGCCACTGTCTCCCAGGTGGAAATCTCTGAGAACGTGACGCAGCTCATGCAGGCGATCGCCCAGGAGTCAACCCGCACCTCCCAGTCCTCCCGCGACATCTCCACCTCCCTGCGGGAGACCGTGGATGTGGCGCGATCGCTCCAGGCCACCGTGGGGACGTTTAAGACCGGTGAAGAGTGATGGGGTAACGGGGTGATGGAGTGACGAGGTTACAAAGTCCCCACACCCCCACGCCCCCACGCACCCACGCACCCACGCACCCACGCACCCACGCACCCCCCTACCCCTCCCCAAACCATGTCCGACGCAAAGGAACTTGAAATTCGGCTTCAGTTTCTCGACGAGGCCCAAGAATACCTTGAAACCCTGGGCACCCACCTGATGGGGCTGCCCCAAACCTTCGAGGCCAGCACCATCAACGAAGCCCTGCGAGCCGCCCACTCCATTAAGGGAGGGGCAGCCCTGATGGGGTTTCAGCTGCTCAGCGACTTTGCCCACCGCCTTGAAGACAGCCTCAAGGTGCTCAAGGTGCAGCGCGGCAAAGTCGAGATCGACAACTCCCTAGAGCAGCTGCTGCTGGCGGCGGTCGACTGCCTCAGCCAGGTTATGGTGGGCCAGCGCCAGCGCCTCAGCCAGGGCAGCCTGCCCCAGCCCCCGGTCGAGCAGTCGTGGGTAGAGCAGCACGCCAACCCTATCTTTGAGCAGCTCCACGATCGCCTGGGCGACCCAGTCGACGAAGACGCCTACTCCATGCTGTCCCCGGAGGATGGCCAGGATATTATCCCGCTGCTGTTCCAGAGCGAGGTCGAGGGCTGTCTCATCCGGCTAGAGGGGGCGCTGGCTGAGTCGTCCCCCTGCCTGCGGGAGGAGACGCAAATTTTGGCCCAGGAGCTGGGGGGCCTGGGAGAAATGCTTCAGCTCCAGGGGTTTGTCAGCCTGTGCCAGTCGGTTGCCGATCGGGTGACCGCCGCTGTCGACGAGGCGCTCGTCCCCGTTGCCCAGGAGGCCCTAGCGGTATGGAGGCAGGCCCAGACCCTGGTTCTCACGGGCCAGCTAACCGCCATTCCCACCCGCATGGGAGCGGCTGCCGACGGAGCCGACTCCTTTGCGATCGAACCCGCTGGCAGCCCGATTCCCACCCTCGCCGATGGCGACATTACCGCTCCCCTCTGGCCCCTGGGCGACGAGCCTGGGCTGCGCCCCGACTACCTGATCGATATCGATGACGACCTGGCGGAGTTGGAGGGCGTTGACCAGACGGTTGACCAGAGCGTCGCCCGTGGCGATGCACAGAGCACCGGGCCAGAGGCCACCCCAGCCGCTGACGCCTTTGCCGCCGCCGCTGGCTGGGGCGCAGCCCAGGGCGCAGCTCAGGGAAGCACCTGGGCTGCCAGCAGCCAGAGCGCCAGTGAAACCGATAGGGCCGCCAGCGATAGCACGGTGCGAGTGCCGGTGAAGCAGATCAACCAGCTCAGCGATCTGTTTGGCGAACTCACCATCGAGCGCCATCGTCTAGAGCTAGAGGTCAGCCGCCTGCGGGGTCTAGTCGGCACTCTGCAAACCCGGATGCGGACCCTCGATCAGGTCAACAGCGATCTGCGCGCCGCCTACGATCGCGTGGCCACCCAGGACCAGCCCCTGCTGCCCGCCCCGGCCCAGCCCGCCGCCAAAACCTCCGATAGCCTTTTGCGCCAGCAGTTCGACGTGCTGGAACTCGACCACTACCGCGATCTGCACCTGCCCTTTCGCGAAATCATTGAAACCATTATTCAGCTGCAAGAGGTGGGGGCCGACATCGAGCTCTCCCTCGACGGCACCGAGCAAACCACCCGCACCCTGCGCAAAACCTCGCGCCAGCTGCAAAAAAACCTGACCCAGCTGCGCATGCGGCCCCTGGCGGATATTTTCGATCGCTACCCCCGCTCCCTGCGGCAGATGTCGCTCCAGTACGACAAACCTGTGGAGCTCAAGCTCAGGGGCGATCGCACCCTGGTCGATCGCAACGTGCTCGAAGCCCTGCAAGAGCCGCTCATGCACATCATCCGCAACTGCTTCGACCACGGCATTGAAGACGCCGCCACCCGCCAGCAGCGCGGCAAGCCCGCCGTCGGCACGATCGCCATCTCAGCCCAGCAGCAAAACAGCCGCACCATTATCACCATTCGCGACGACGGCGGCGGCATTGCGGTGGAGAAAATTCGCGATCGCGCCCGCCACATGGGCCTTGACGAAGGCCTGCTCGCCGCCGCCAGCACCCAGGAGCTGCTGTCGCTGATCTTCGAGCCAGGCTTCAGCACCGCCAGCGAAGTCACCGACCTGTCAGGGCGCGGCATCGGCATGGATGTCGTGCGCAGCAAGCTCAAGGACATTCGCGGCGACATTCGGGTCGATACCCAGCCCGGTGAAGGCACGACCTTTACAATCGCGATTCCATTTACCCTGTCGGTGACGCGGGTGCTGATTGCCGAGAGCCGGGGCATGCGCATGGCCTTTCCGGTGGATGCGATCGAAGAAATTCTGGCCCTGCCCGCCGAATCCATTCTCACCACCGCCGGGCGAGACAGCTTTGAGTGGAATGGCGAACTGGTACAGCTGGTGCGGCTCGCCGACTGGCTTCAGTTCAACTGCCCGGTGGTGATTGAAAGCCCCGAAACCACCCCCGCCATTTCCGAGCCCACGGTGCTGCTGGTGCAGGCCAACCAGCGTTGGGTGGGACTGCAAGTCGAGCGATCGTGGGGCGAGCAAGAGGTCGCCCTGCGCCGAGTCGTGGGCAACCTGCCCATGCCTAAAGGGTTCAACAGCTGCACTATTATGGGCGACGGCCAGGTGGTGCCCCTGGTCAACACCGCCGAGCTGCTCTACTGGATCGCCAGCTGCGAAGCCTCCGGTGCCAATACCTTGGACGAAACGCCCATTCCCGCCTTTTTAACCAACAGCCCCCGCTACGAGGCCAGCACTGCCACCCGTAAACCCACTGTGCTACTCATTGACGACTCAATTAACGTCCGCCGGCTGCTAGCCCTCACCCTCGAAAAAGCCGGATACCAGGTGGCTCAGGCCAAAGACGGTCAGGATGCCCTTGACAAACTGGTGGCCGGGTTAGCCGTCGAAGCCGTCATCTGCGATGTCGAAATGCCCCGCCTTGACGGCTACGGCTTTTTGGCCCGACTCAAAGCCGAAACCGGCCACGAAAACCTGCCCGTGGCCATGCTGACCTCCCGCAGCAGCAAAAAACACCGCCAGCTGGCCATGAGCCTGGGGGCCGCCGCCTACTTTACCAAACCCTACAACGAGCAAACCCTGCTCAAAACCCTCGAAGACTTAATTCAGCCTGCTCTGGTGTCCTAGGAGGCTCCCTTGACCTACAATGCCCTCGCCCGCTATCGCCGCCGTCCAGCCCAGGAACCAAGCCTACGGCTGATCGCCTTTCAGCTGCGCCACAACTGGTTTTGCCTGCCCCTGACCGTGGCCCGCCGGGTCATTGCGCCTACCGCCCAAACTTCGGCGGTACAGCTAGGGCTGGCCCAGCTCTACAACGAAAATATCCCCATAATGGATATTGCCGATCGCGTGTATCAGACAGCCCCACTGCTGCCAGGCTACAGCGCCGTATCGGCGGCAGCGGCACAGCCCGCCCCCTCCCTACAGTCCATTGTGGTAATTGATTCGCCGCGCTTCGGGCTGCTGGGACTGCTGACAGACGGCATTCCCTGCCTCAAACGAGCCCGCCAGTCGGCCTTTAGCCCAGTACCAGCTACATACTTAATGATCAACCACCTCCAGGGAATCAGCACCCTGGTCACTCTCAACGAGGTCGAGCCTCCTCTATTTTTGCTGGAGGTAGATGCGCTGCTGCCCTAATCTGCCGCACCGCTGATGCAATACGGCAACCCACCTATCCAAAACCGGAAGCTTTTGATTTAAAAAACATCAGCTTGATATTTACAAAGATGCCTTCAAAATGCATCGCCAATCAACCGCATTGCTTGATCCAAAAGACGGAAGTTGGGATGATTGGCTCAGGGCAATCAGGTCATGATTTCAATCGCCGCGCGCGCTTTTTGTGGCGTCAGATCGTCTGGTTAAGACATGTCTTACAAGAACGTTCAAACGTTTGAACGTTCTTAGGATTTCTAGATATTCTAACCAATATAACTATAATTCGATAAACTAATGTCGAATGGCAAAACCCTCGGAGAATATCCGAGGGTTTTTTAGTGACTTCTAAAAATTTATTTTAGATTCCTTATATCTGCTTTTAGTCACAAAGTTGTCACACTTTATCTTTATTATTTGAATCAAATCGTTCCCCAATTTTGATCACAACTATCTTAGCTAAATTATTGACCATGCAAAACTACTATCCCTGGAATACCAGTGCTCTGCTGGAGTGGCTTAAGCAGGAGCTTAACCACCATGGCAAGCAAGCCTTGGGGGCAAAATTAAATATACCGAGGTATGTGATTCAATCTTGGCTATCTGAGCCGTCACCTACGATTACCCTGAGCCAAATTCGGGCGATCGCGCAGTACAAAGGCTGGAATTTGACCCAAATCATTGACTGGCTTCAGCTCCAGCCCGCCCATATACAAGAACTCATGAATCAGGACGCATCTGCGGCAGGTCAATAGGAATTTTGACTGCTGAAACTCTTGTTTTCGCAGCCACGGCACCAGCCAGATTGGCTAGGAAAGCTTAGTCAATGTATTGCAAGGCCAGATCAGAAATCTGGCCTACAAAAGTTCTGGCCTGCGATCGCCCTTCGGCAATTTTATCGGACTGCCCTAGCCCCAGCGACAGGTGCCATACCGCGGGCTTCAGTTGTCGTCTTATTTTTTGAGTTCCTAGCATGAGTGGCAGATCAGCAGAATATCCCAAGCCCCTAGCGCACTATTTGCGAGTCAAAAAACTTCAAATTTTCCCGGTTCTGAGACGCTCAGATTTCAGCGGTCAGCTCGTTTGGTCCGCCCCCGACGGGCAGCAGTGGACTTTATTTTTCAACCGGGGTCAGGTGGTCTACGGCAGCGGCGGGGTGCACCCCATCCGGCAGTGGTATCGCCAGGCCCAGGCCCGTTGGCCAGAGCCTGCCCTGAGCTATCAGGTTCTGCAAAAATCCTTAGCCGCCACCCCCAACTCCAGCTGGCTCCAGAGCTGGGATTATCAACTGATGCAGAGCTGGCTAAGCCAGGAACAGCTTTCGCTCCAGGCGCTGCGAGCGATCTGCACCAATGTTGTGGTCGACATTTTATTCGATGTGGTGCAGGCCCACGACACCCAATATCTCTTAATTCGGCAGCCTGCGCTCGACCCCAGGACATTGCCTATCTCTGTGGATGACGGCCCTACCCTACTGCCCTCGGTGACAGCCCTCTGGGAGGCTTGGCTAGAGGTTGGGCTCGAAACCTATTCGCCCAACCTGGCGCCGATAATTCAGCACCCCGAACCGATTCGAGAGCAGGTGTCGCCCAGGGTGTACGCCTCGCTGATGCAGCTGCTCGATGGACAGCGCAGCCTGCGCGACCTGGCGGTCAAGCTGGGGCAAGACGTGCTCAATCTCACCCAGGCACTACAGCCCTACTTTCAATCTGGGTGGATCAGGCTAGTCGAGGTGGCCGATTTTCCGGCTATAGACAGGCCTGATCCGCCGATCGGCAGTCGCGTTCAGGGGGATCATCGGCCTCTCAAAATTGCCTGTGTTGACGATAGCCCCATGGTTTGTAAAGCCATGGGGCAGGTGATTCGGGCGGCGGGGCACGATTTTTTGCCCATTACCGAGGGGGCTAAGGCCATACCAATACTGCTGGCCCAAAAGCCAGATCTCATCTTTTTAGATCTGGTCATGCCCGACACCAATGGCTATGAAATATGCGGCAGCCTGCGCAAGATTTCTCGCTTCAAAGACACCCCCATTGTCATTCTCAGCGGCAACGATGGCCTGGTAGATCAGGTGAGGGCTCGCCTGCTTGGGGCCACCGACTTTTTAAGCAAGCCGATGGAGCCAGTTGTAATTTTTTCCGTTATTCATAAGCATCTCTCGCCTTCCAAACCCTAAGATTTCATTCTCAATTGCTTTCTATTTGCCCAAATTTATCCTCCCTCTAAGGTGTATTCATGAGCAAAGTTCTAATAGTTGAAGACAGCCTTACCGATAAAGAAATACTGACCCTCTGCCTGCGCGATCGCGGCATTACTGTACTCACCGCCAAGAGCGCCGAAGAAGCCTTTGAGCAGATCAAAAGCCATCACTTTGATCTAATTATTCTCGACGTAGTGCTGCCCGATCGCAGCGGCTTTGAAATTTGCCGAGAGCTGAAAGAAGACGCCTCAACTAACCAGGTGCCCGTGATTATGTGCTCGACCAAGGGCACAGCGATGGATAGATTTTGGGGCCTCAAGCAGGGCGCCGACGCCTACCTGGCCAAACCCATTGATCAAGACGAGCTCCTCCAGGCCGTCAATCAGTGGGTCAAGCTCTAGCGGGCTGCCCGCATCCAGCGATTCATCCTCAATCAATATGGAGCCCGAGCTATGGATTTCGAAGCCGCGATCGCCGCTGACGACTCCGCCACCGAAAACGCCGCCGCCCCGCCTTTGCCAGCCCCCCCTGGAGCTGAGGGTGAACCGCCTGCGGCCTCCGAAGAACAGTTTTTGCAGATCACCGTGAACGGCAATTTACTGCTGCTGCCAGGGTCTAACCTGGTCGAAATCATGCGGCTGGCCCCTAGCCATGTGGTGCCGATGTTTGAAATGGCCCCCTGGGTAATGGGCATCTACAACTGGCGAGGCAGCCTGCTGTGGATAGCCGACCTGGGACACTTTTTGGGATTCGTGCCCTGGTACCAGCAGGCCAAAGCCGCTACCGAACATACCGTCGTCGTGATCCAGCCGCCCACCTCAGCGCCCCTGACCATCGGCGAGCCGCCGCCCACCCTGGGCCTAGTGGTGAGTGCCGTAGAGGCTATGGTGACCTACCCAGCCCCAGCCTCCGAACCGCTGCCAGCCCACATCGCGCCCAGCCTTTTGCCGTTTCTGCAGGGGTGCTGCGCGTCGGGCCAGCACCCGCTGCCGCTCATTCTAGACGGCTCGGCAATTTTATCGGCTATGGCCCAGCCGTGGCCCTGACCCACGGGCTGCATCACCCTTGCCCCCAGCAATTTAGTTGAATCTTTCAGGTTATTTCCTATGACTCAAGCCCCTTCTCTGCCGAACCCCCAGCAGCAGACCCATGGCGCCGAGGCCAGCTCCGGCAATGCGTTCCCAGCCAAGCGCTTTACCAGACCCTATCTAGCGGGTCGCAGTCTGCGGCAGCAGCTCCTGTCAACGGTGCTGCCCCTAAGTCTGCTACCGCTATTTGTAGGCAGCCTTGTCACCTACAGCCTGACCCAGAGCCGCGCCCGCGATACCCTCGAACAGTCGCTGCGGGGGCAGGCGTTGCTCGCCAGCGAAGTCGGCGGCAGCAAGCTGGACGATCAAATTGCCTTCGCCCAAATTTTTGCCCAAAATCCGGTGATTTTAGCCAAGGTACGCCGCGATCGCCGCCTGACGGCAGACCTGAACCTGATGCAAATACCTGAAGCCCAGCTAGAGTCACGCTTTAGGGCGACCAAGCAGCTGGCTACCAACCCTGGATTTAACGACTACCTCATCCAAACCGCCAAAACCAAGCAATTTGCCGAGATCATTGTCACTGAGGCCAACGGCCTCAACGTGGGCTATAGCAACCCTCCCTCCGATTTTGTTCAGGCTGGAGAAGACTGGTGGGAACTGGCCAAACGCGACGGGTTTTGGTTTAGCCAGCCAGGCTACGATGCTTCTACCTTTCAGGTAGGCCTCGACTTTAGCCAGGCCATTCGCGATCCCAGCAGCGGCGAATTTTTAGGCGTGGTCAAATTTTTCATTCCCACCGCCGAGTTTGCACAGCTCAACGGGTATCTGGCCAGCGTCAGTATTCAAGGCTCCCAGCAGGTGCAGCTGCTCGAACCAGCCTCTAGCTACGTCCTGGCCACCTTCAACAACCAGGGGAAAGAAACGGCCCTGACGTCTCAATCCCTAACCCTGATCGGGGGCGAGGTGGTGGGGCAACTGGCCGCCGATCTGGCCACGGCGGCCCAGGCCAAACCGTCCACGGACACCCAAGCGCTAAGGCAGCAGTTGAACGCCGCCTTTCCGGTCCAAAACCTCAATGTGACTGCGACTAGCGGCGCAAAAAGCCTGGTTGCAACCTTTACCTACCGCGACAAACAGTACGCTCTAGCGACGGTGCCCCGGCTCAACTGGGTGGCGATCGCCTCCATGGATGCCGCCGAAATTAGCGCCGCTAGCCACCGCAATCTGATCACCCTGGGGCTACTGAGCCTGGGGCTGGGAGGACTAGCCATCCTGCTGACGGGGACTATTGCCCGCGCAATATCATCTCCCCTCGACGCCCTGGCCAGCAAAGCCCAGGAAGTGTCCCAAGGCAACCTCGACGCCCGAGCCGACCTGGTTGGCTCCTCCGAGGCCCAAACCCTGGCGCAAACCTTTAACGACCTGGTGGTGCGGGTGCGCGGCTCTTTGCGTGAGCAAACCCTCAACACCCGCCGCGCTAACCTGGCCGCCGCCATCACCGGCACCAGAATTGTTGATTCCGCCAACCTACTGCCCATCTACGACCAGTTGGTTGCCGAGGTCCGCGACATCCTCGCCTCTGACCGAGTTGTGATTTACCAGTTCAACTCCGACTGGAGCGGGGCAATTGTAGCGGAAGCCGCTGGGGCAAATTTGCCCAGTGCCTACGAGCAACAGCTGGGAGATCCGTGCATTCCTACCGAAACCCTGAACAAATATCAGGCCGAGGGCATTCTGCTCGAAAACAACGTCGCCACCGCCCCCTTTCACCCCGAACACCAGGCTCTGCTGCGCAACCTTGAGGTCAAATCCATTCTGGGTGTGCCCATTATCAGCCAGGGCCAGCTGTACGGTCTTCTCATCACCCACCACTGCCGCACCAGCCACCAGTGGCAACCCTCTGAAATTGAGTTTCTCAAGCAGATCGGGCTACAGCTAGGTCTGGTGATCGAGCGGGTCAAACTAATCGAAAAAACCCAGCACCTGGCAGACGAGCAGCGGCAGATTAAAGAAGGCCTCCAGCGCAGCGCACTGCAACTGCTCATGGATGTAGACCCGGTTAGCCAGGGCAACCTGACCGTGCGGGCCAAGGTCACCGAAGACGAAATTGGCACCCTGGCCGACTCCTACAACGCCACCATTGCCAACCTGCGCAAAATTGTGGTGCAGGTCAAAAATGCCTCCCACCAGGTGGCCACCACCACCGACACCAGCCAAACCTCCGTGCGCACCCTGGCCGAGTCCGCCAATCGACAAGCCGCCGACATTCTGGCCACTCTCGATCGCGTTCAGGAGATGGCTACCTCGGTGCAGCTGGTAGCCACCAATGCCGAAAAAGCCGAAGCGGCGGTGCTCGATGCGGAGCAAACCGTAGCTCAAGGCGACGACGCCATGAATCGCACGGTAGACGGCATCATGGCCATTCGCGCAACCGTGGCCGACACCGCAAAAAAAGTGAAGCGTCTGGGCGAATCGTCCCAGAAAATTTCTAACGTGGTGAACCTGATCAGCAGCTTCGCGGCCCAGACCAACATGCTCGCCCTCAACGCCTCCATTGAGGCTTCCCGCGCCGGGGAAGGGGGCAAGGGCTTTGCGGTAGTGGCCGAGGAAGTGCGCGAGCTGGCCCGTCAGTCAGCCGAAGCCACCACCGAAATCGAAAAGCTGGTGGCCAGCATTCAGGCCGAAACCAACGCCGTGGTCATCGCCATGGAAACCGGCACTGAGCAGGTGGTCACCGGCACCCAGCTAGTCGATGAAACCCGCCGGAGCCTTAACCAAATCACCGCCACCAGCCGTCAGATTAGCGCTCTGGTGGCCGCGATCGCCGACGCCACCGTCGTCCAGTCCCAGGCCTCCAAAGTCGTCCGCGAAACCATGACCAGCATGGCCACCACCGCCAGCGAAAACTCCAGCGTTGCCAACCAGGTCGCCGACGCCTTTGACCAGCTGCGCTCCGTAGCCCAGTCCTTGCAGGAAGAGGTAGGTCGATTCACCGTGAGCTAGCGGGGGGGATGGATGGGGGGATGAGGGGATGAGGGGATGAGGGGATGAGGGGATGAGGAAGTAAACAGCCAAATCCACCAGTTATTCTCGCCATCCCCACCCCTCAAATGTTCTTCACCTTCCCCATCTCTCCATCTCCCCCTCTCCCCCTCTCCCCCTCTCCCCATCTCCCCCTCTCCCCATGGCTACCGAACCCCACATCCGCGACCACGCCTACCAATTCTTTCTAGAAGAGGCCCCGGAGCTGCTGCAAACCATCGAGTCGGGACTGTTGAGCCTGGGTCAGCAGCGAGACATCGCTGAGATTCACCAGATCATGCGAGCCACCCACTCCCTCAAGGGTGGGGCAGCCAGCGTTGGCCTGGAGCCAATTAAAGCGATCGCCCACCGGCTCGAAGCCCTGTTCAAAGCCCTCTACAGTGACACCGTCGTCATCGATAGCGAGCTAGAACGGCAGCTGCTGTGCGCCTTTGACTGCCTGCAGCTGCCCCTGACCCAGCAGCTCGCTGAGGGAAGATTTGACGGCGACCAGGCGCTGGCTAGGGCAGAACCCGTTTTATCAGGCCTGGAGCAGATCCTGTCCAGCGCCATGGCCGCAACCGAAAACTTCATCCCCAGCTCCTCTGACCTGGGGTTTGACATGGCCAAATCTATTTTCGAAATTGACGTGCAGCAGGGGCTAAACCGCTTGGCCAAAGTGTTAGAACATCCCCAGGCCCACGAGGTCGCTGGAGAGCTGCGAGCCCAGGCCGAAATCTTCATGGGCTTTGCCGAACTGCTCGATCTATCGGGGTTTGCCCAGATAGCCGAGACGACCCTGAAGGCACTGACCACCAGCCCAGACCAGGCAGTAGAGATTACCCGGCTGGCGATCGCAGATTTTAGCCAGGGTCGAGAGGCTGTCTTAACCAGTAGATCCACCACTGGCGGTGCGCCCTCGGCAGCTCTGCAAGCCCTGGCAGCGGCCACCGAAGGTTCGCTATCACCCAGCAAACCCTCCCTCCAACCAAGTCCAGCACTCCCCCTAGAATCTGCCTCAGAGCAATTCTTAGCATCGGTTTTTGGGGATCTCGATCAACCCTGGGCAGACAGCGACTGGGATCAAGACCTGCCCTCAGAAGCCGATGCCCTAGCTTGGCTAACCCAGGACCAGCCGCCAACGGCCACCGAACTGACTGGCCCAGCAGTAGAGTCCATCCACCCCAGCCCGTCTGTGCCTGGCCCGTCTATCCCCAAATCTTCAAAGTCAGCCAGCACCAGCGGGCTTTCCCCTACGCCACAACCGGCCATCTCCATTGAAACCATATTTGGCCATGGTGAGCCAGTTCCAGCAGCAGATGAAAACGCCCCGGCCCCAGCTCTCCTGGCAGAGAACCACCCCCAGGCGCACCCCCCATCTCCCCCACCTCCCCCATCTCCCCCATCTCCCCCATCCCTCCTCCCCCCCGCCGATCCCCTCCCCATCGGCCTCACGGTACGGGTCAATACCCAGCGCCTGGCCCGTCTCGAAAACCAGCTCGGTGAACTGATCATCAATCGCAACGGTCTTGCCTTGCAAACCGACCAAACCCGCCTGGGTCTGAGAGAACTGGTCAACCGCTTCGATCGCGTGCGGGCTACCGTAGAGCAGCTCCAGGAACTGTCAGACCAAATTTTGATTGCCCCCCAGCGCCAGCCCCAGGCGCCAGGTATCGATGGGTACATCCTGACTCAGTCGCAGCGGCAGACGCCCCCTAGCTCTGGTTTTGATTCCCTAGAAATGGACACCTACACGGCCCTCTACACCCACACTCAAACCCTGTTGGAGGAGATGGTGCAGCTGGAAGAAGCCGCCGCTGACATCATTCTTTTTAATCGTCAGACCGACCAGTTGCTAGGGCAGCACCGCAAAATGCTCTTCCAGGTGCAAGACGACCTGATGTATGCCCGCATGGTTCCCCTCGGGCAGGTCCTCAATCGCCTGCCCCGGGTGCTGCGCGATCTATCCCACACCTACGGCAAGCCCGCTGAGCTATCCCTGGAAGGCACGGCCCTGCTGATGGACAAAGCCGTGCTCGAAAAGCTCTATGACTCACTGCTGCACCTATTGCGCAATGGCTTTGACCACGGCCTAGAACATCCTGAAGAGCGATCGCGCCAGGGCAAACCGGAGGTAGGCCAAATTGCCATCGGGGCTCGCTATCGGGGCCGCCAGATCGACATTGAGGTCAGCGACAATGGCCGGGGCATCGATCTGGCGCGCGTGGGCCAGCGGCTAGTCGACTTAGGCTGGCTGTCGGCGGCAGAGGCTGGTGCAGCCACCGCTGAACAACTCTACCGCTACCTATTTGAGCCAGGTTTTTCGACCGCCAATCAGGTCAGCGATCTCTCCGGGCGGGGGGTTGGCCTAGACATTGTGCAAGACCAAATTCAGCGGCTCAAGGGTACTGTCACAGTACAGTCTGTGCCAGGGGCGGGCACTCGCTTCACCCTCTCACTGCCCATGACCCTGAGCATCGTCAACCTGCTAATTGGCTTTGCAGGCTCCACCCCGATTGCCTTTCGCAGCGACAGCATTACCGAAATTTTGGTGCCCCAATCAGACCAGCTCGAACAATCCCCCACCCAGGCCTGGCTCACCTGGCGCGACCAGCGTTTGCCGGTGTACAGGCTAGGCCGGTTGCTCTCCTACCGCTGTCTGCGGCCCGAACTGCCTTTTAGCCAGGTACTAGCAGCGGTCCCCGCCCCCGCCGATTGGGAAGCGCCCGTTCTCATTTTGGCGCGAGGCGATCGCTCTCCGGGAGCAGCATCAGACCATCGCTTCTTCGCGATTCAGGTCGATCGCCTGGTCACTGAGCAAGAATCGGTGATTAAACCCTTTGGCGTGGCCCTCAGCCCACCCTCCTACGCCTACGGCTGCACGGTGCTAGGCGATGGCAGCGTCATTCCGGTGATCGATGGCCAGGCCTTTTTAGACAACCTGCTCAGCCGTCCTGCGGCCGCAGGTTCAGAAAACCCTCTGGAGCATCCCCTCCACCACTCTCCCCAGGTCACCCAGCCCACCGCTACCACGGTGCTGGTAGTAGACGATGCCGTTACCTCCCGCCGCACTTTGGCTTTCTCCCTGGAGCGGGCTGGCTACCGCGTGTTGCAAGCCCGCGACGGTCAGGAGGCCCTAGGGCAGCTTGAGCAAAACCCCACCGTCGGGCTGATTGTCTGCGATATTGAAATGCCCAACATGAATGGCTTTGAATTTCTCACCGCTCGCCGTCAAGAACCGGCTCTGGCGCAAATCCCTACGCTGATGCTGACCTCTCGCAGCAACGACAAACACCGCTGGCTAGCCATGCAGTTGGGGGCCAATGGCTACTTTTCTAAACCCTACCTAGAGCAGGAGTTCTTAGGTGCAATTCGCGCAGCAATCCGTACCGAAGCCGCAATATGTCAATAGACTGCCAGGCGAGCGCGCTCCAAATCAAAAAAATCTCCCTGGGGGAGGATAATCCCCTGCCGCCTGCCTCAGTAGCATTCTTGAGCAGGTTACCTTAGCTAAACTGGTTGATAGCCCTACACCAACCTGCTGGTTTTGTTAATGTTATCCCCCTAGGGGGGATGTTAGCCTGTAGAAAATAACATTTCAAAAGAGCAGGCACCATGGTTGCAACTCCCGACGTTATTCAAACGTCTGCATCTCACTCCCATCCCTCATCCTCTGGCGACAGCCGGGTAGCGGTACTGTTAATGGGTTACGGCGAAGTCGAGAGCTACGAAGACTTTGCCAACTACAACGAGCAGGCCCTAAATCTGCTCACGGCCAAGTTCGCCCCTGTTCCCACCTGGGTTTATCCACCCCTGGCCAAGCTGCTAGCCGCCTTTGACCTGCACGAGTGGAGCCACCAGCACGGCAACTTTATTTCTCCCCACAACGCTATCTTTGAAGCCCAGCGGGCTGGTATTGAAGCCAATCTAAAGGAGCGCTGGGGCGATCGCGTCAAGGTCTTCAAAGCCTTCAACTTCTGCAAGCCCTTCCTCCCCGACCAGGTGCTAGAGCAGGTCAAGGCCGAAGGCTACGACAAGCTGCTGATCTATCCCCTGCTGGTGGTCGACTCTATTTTTACCAGCGGCATCGCGATCGAGCAGGTCAACGATGCGCTGGCCAAGCTATCCGACGGCACCGAGCACTGGATAAAAGGTACTCGCTACATTCCCTCCTTCTTCGACGCGCCGGACTATATCGACTACCTGGCCTCAATGGTCGAAGACAAAATCAAGAACCACCTGGCCGTTGCCCACCTGCCGTCGCAAACCGGCATCGTGCTGATGAACCACGGCTGCCCCCACGAGGCCAAGGGCTTTACCTCCGGCATTGACGAAAGCCAAAAACTCTACGACAAAGTGCGAGACAGGCTGATCCACAAATATCCGCTGATCTCCGTCGGCTGGCTCAACCACGACACCCCACTGATCAAGTGGACCCAGCCCAACGCCGATCTCGCTGCCCGCAACCTGATCGACCTGGGGGCCACCGCCCTGGTGTTTATGCCCATCGGCTTTGCCACCGAAAACCACGAAACCCTGCTCGATGTCGAGCACATTATTGAAGGGCTGCGCCGCAAGCGCCCCGACGTTACCTACGTGCAAATGCCCTGCGTCAACGACGACCCGGCCTTCTTAGCGATGGCGGCCACCTGGGCCGACAAGCACATTGCCGATCTGCTCGAAGAAGATGCCTTGGCCATCAACCCCTCCCTAGCCGCATCCCAGGCGGCCGCAGTACACAGCCACCACGGCCACACCCACGATCACCACCTGTCGGGCCACGGGCATTCTCACGATCACGGGCACGCCCACGATCACGGCCATCATCACCACTAAGCTGCCTGCTGGCGATCGGGTGAGATGGCATTCACCGACTGAAACTGTTGCTGTACTCGAAGGGCGCAGCAGTTAATTCAGGTGAGCCGTAAGGGGGTTGTGGCCCAGTCTAAACCGAGGCCACAATTGAGTTAATGAAGGCGGATGAGCGTTGACTTTGCCATCCGCCTTCTTAGCATATTGGGCAGGGTGAGGGGGCTACACACCACAGCTAAGCCCAGAAATGCCCAGCTGCTCAGACGGCGGCTAGGATTGGACGGATCGCGAAAAAACGGGCCGATGGCGAGCAAAAACACCATCAATGAGGCCAACAGGTAAAGTTGTAAGATCATGTCAGGGGTTGGGATTAGTTGCTATATCTCTAGGCTGCCCAGTGCCCAGCGCCCTCAACATGGTGATGCTACTGAACTTCAGCATCTCGAGGGCCAGCAACGGCAGACGCACCAATAGGCAAAAGATGCCTAGCTATGGCATAGCATTCCATAGCCCACAGCAAACGTTTGCTGTGGACAAAATCTGCGCTGGCACGATCGCTAAATACCTCACCATCCTCCTGCCCATCTGCCATTCTGACGGTGGGTAAGTGGTGACAAGCTACGGCAAAGCCGCTAGAATCACCGGTTAATACAGGTGTTCTAAACAATGGACGGGCTATGCCAGTGAGTTCAGGCCAGATTAAAGCTCTACTTGACCAAAAGCGAGAGGCGTTTAGCTCCTTTAGCCGAGCTAAGTTTGAGCTACTGCACGCCTACAACCGCGCCTGGATCGACTTTGCTCTGCTCTCCCAGGCTCAACAGCTGGCTCTACTGCCCCACTCCAACTCCGCTGGGGCACGCCCCCTGGAAGCCCTGACGCCTGAGCAGGCGCCCGAGAAAGGGATTGTGCCGTTCTTTTTTGCTGAATCTGGTCCGGTGGGCGATCGCTGGACTAACCGCGAGCAGAGCGCCCAGTGGGTGCAAACCATTTTGGCAAACGTCACCACCTTTGCGGTCGATGGCTCCCAAATTTCCCCAGGCAAAGATATCTCTATCCCGATCGCGCTAATTCAAATTGGCTGGTTCGAGAACCCCCACAGCGCTGAGCGTGCCTACAAAAAAGATGTGCGCGTCGACCTGATGACGCCCAAGGAACTGGGGCCAAACCCGGCTCAGCCCGTGGAGCGACGGGTCAATATTCGTCGCTTTCAGATGGAGGTGGCGCGGCTGGTGGAGTACATCAACACCTGCCGGGAACCCGATCGCACCCTGGTCTTTTTTGACGGCGCTCTGGTAGTCACCTTCGCCGAAGCCTTTGATCAGGAGAGTCAAACCGCCTACGTGCAGTCAATTCTCTCGCTGCTAGAGGCCAGCGATCGCCGCCGTGTTCCTCTAATTGGCTATGTCGATACTTCCTACGCCCACGATCTGACCGGCATGCTGCACCATGCCTACGGGCTAGAGGCCACGGAAGGCATTCACGATGCCCAACTGCTGGCCCGGCTGATGGATTGGGGCGATCGCACGGCGGTCTTTCAGTGCGATCGCGGCGGCGTTCTCGACCAGTACGAGGGCTACGGCGACCAGATCGCCTTCACCTACCTCAAAACCACCCGCGACGGCTACCCTGTGCGCCTGGAAATGCCCCGCTGGATGTGGGAAAGCGGCCACATAACCCAATACCTCAACTGGGTGCGCGGCGAAGTGATTGTCGGCGGCGGCTACCCCTACAGCATCGAAACCGCCGACCAAACCGCCGTGCTGCAAGGCCAGGACAAGCACCTCTTTTTGCGGGTGCTGCAAGACTGGGCCGATCGCGAAGCCATCAACCTGCGGCTGTCGCGCAAAATGGTCAGCAAACAGCGCCGCCGCTAGGGCATACCATAAAGCCTCTGTAAACCAGCCGAAAACTCCGTAATTTGCCCTACGCCATCATTTACGGAGGGTGTTTAAGTAGGAAAGTACACCCAAAAACCCATATCCGTCTCGGAGAGACCATCAGACGCAACGCCCCCTTTCGTCTATGGCTGCTGCTCACAGTGCCTACTTAAGGAGGATTTGCCCTGCATGAAAGCATTTACGATTCTTGGTTCTGCCCTGGTGCTAACCGGCCTGCTAGGGCTCATTACCCCAGCGGCCATGGCAAAATCTGACAAGGGTGGTGGAAAGGGTAGCTCTGGCGGCGGTCAAACCAGCCAGCCAGCCGCGCCCCTCACCTGCGCCAGCGGCTCGGTGACCAGCAACCCCCTGGCCGGGGGGTCGTCGCTGAGCTACAGCCAGTGTTTAACCATGTCGGGCAACGACTTCACCAGCAGCGTTAGCGCTGATCTAACCAGTTTTCTCAACAGCACCCTCGGCACCGACAACTGGGTTTCTGGCGGCAAGTACGACAGCGGTCAGCTGTCCTTTCTGCCCGAAAGTTCTGGAGTTGCATCTCAAGACCTGGGCTTTAGCTGGGTGCAAACCGGCAAAGGTGCAGGTTCCTGGAGCCTGGACCAGGCGGTTACCACTCCCTTTGTGATCAGCCTCAAGGCTGGCAACGCCTACACGGCCTACTATGTGGACGGAAACACCAACACCCTGGGCGGCTCCTGGGCCACCTTCGACCAAAAAGATCTGTCCCACGCGTCCATCTTTATGGTCAAGGGCGGTCTCACCCCAGAAGAGCCCAAAACCAGCGTGCCCGAGCCTGCCTCCAGCGCCGCCCTGGTGCTGGTCGGCCTGAGCGCCGTGGGCCTAGCGCGCAAGAAGCGCATCTAGAACGTCGTCCATACCCCATACCCTGACAGCAACCACAAGCTCTGGAGGCACCCTCGTCTTCGGAGCTTTTTTGTATAGACTGCTTGGCTCTGAGCCGCTGGCTTGTGGTTGAATCGGAGGGAGCCGCTCTGGGGAATAGACACGATGGCCGAGTCACAACCGCAAACCCGCCAGGAAACCGACAGCATGGGGGCGATCGCCGTGCCCAGCAATCGCTACTGGGGCGCGCAAACCCAGCGATCGATCCGCTACTTTTCCATCGGCCAGGACAAAATGCCCCTGGAAGTGGTGCGGGCGATCGCGATCGCCAAAAAAGCCTCTACCCTGGCCAATGTAGACCTCGGCAAGCTGCCCGAGGAGAAAGCCAAGCTAATTGTGCAAGCCGCCGATGAGGTCATTGCGGGCCGGCTCGACGACCACTTTCCTTTGCACGTGTGGATGACCGGCAGCGGCACCCAGTGCAACATGAACGTCAACGAGGTGATCGCCAACCGCGCCATTGAGATCGCAGGCGGGGCGATCGGCAGCAAGACCCCCATTCATCCCAACGACCACGTCAACATGTCGCAGTCGTCTAACGATGTCTTTCCCACAGCGATGCACATTGCGGCCGCCCAGGTCCTCGTTCAGCAGCTGCGGCCTGCCGTCACCCAACTGCGCGATGCGCTAGACGAAAAAGCCCAGGCCTGGGCCGATATTGTCAAAATTGGCCGCACCCACCTGCAAGACGCCGTTCCCCTCACTCTGGGCCAAGAATTTTCTGGCTACGTGGGCATGCTCAATGACAGCCTTAAGCGGATTGATAGCGCACTGCCGGGGCTATACGAACTGGCGTTGGGTGGCACAGCGTTGGGAACCGGACTCAATGCCGGACCAGGATTTGCCGAAGCCGCCGCCAATCACATTGCAACGATTACCGAACTCCCCTTTGTCAGCGCCCCCAACAAGTTCACGGTGATGGGGTCCCACGACGCGATCGTGATGGCCAGCGGCGTGCTCAAAACCCTGGCGGTCTCACTCTACAAAATTGCCAACGACATTCGCCTGCTGGGCTGTGGTCCCCGCGCCGGTTTTGCAGAGCTGAATCTGCCTGAAAACGAGCCGGGGTCATCGATTATGCCGGGCAAGGTCAACCCCACCCAGTGCGAGGCTCTAGCCATGGTGGCTGTACAGGTGATGGGGTACGACGCGGCGGTGGCCTTTGCCGGAGCCAGCGGCTACCTGGATATGAATGTCTACAAGCCGATGATGATCTTTAACCTGCTGCAATCGGCCCGGCTGATGGCCGATAGCTGCCGCAACTTCACGGAGTTCATGGTGGTAGGCATGACCCCCAACCGCAAAAAGATCGATCAGTACGTGCAGCAGTCGCTGATGCTGGTTACCGCCCTCAGCCCGGCCATTGGCTACGACAAGGCCTCTCAGATTGCCCACCACGCCTTTGAGCACGATCTCACCCTCAGGCAGGCGGCCCTGACCTTGGGCTATGTGTCTGAAGCGGAGTTTGATATGCTTATCGACCCCCGCCGCATGACCCAGCCCTAGGCCTAGCCGCCGCTTCAGCGCCCACTCCTGGGGCCCACTCCTGGGGATTGTTAAGGACTATGTTGATTTACTCAGGTTGCTCAGGTTCGCGGCAGCCATTCCCGTATGATCATCCTTAAAGTTTGTAAATTTTCCTAAGATTCTGGAGATTCAAACGTGTCTCTTCCGTTACTAAACTATTCCCCGTCCAGCCAAAACCAGCGTGTTTCTGCTTACGAAATCGGTGGCGACGAGCAGCCCAGGTTTTTCTCGACCGATGATCTGTACGACACCAGCGATATGGATGCGCTGATTGAGGCAGCCTATCGGCAGATGTTCTTCCACGCCTTTAAGTGCGATCGCCAGATCTTTCTGGAGTCGCAGCTGCGTAACGGCCAAATCACCGTACGCGACTTTATTCGTGGCCTGGCCCTGTCGCCCACGTTCTACAACAGCTTCTACGAGAAGAACAGCAACTACAAGTTTGTTGAACACTGCGTTCAAAAAATTCTGGGCCGCGACGTATACAGCGATCGCGAAAAAATTGCCTGGTCCATCGTAGTGGCCAACAAGGGCGTCCAAGGCCTGGTGGATGAGCTTCTCGACAGCGAGGAGTACCTCAGCAGCTTTGGCTTTAACACGGTGCCTTACCAGAAGCGCCGCGTGCTGCCCGGTCGCCCCGAAGGCGAGCGTCCTATCCACATCAAGAACCCCCGCTACGACGCCTACCACCGCAATCAGCTGGGCTTTCCGCAGATTGTGTGGCAGTCTCAGGTCAAGCGGTATGTACCCCAAGAGAAAAAGATTACCGCTGGCAACCCCCAAGGCTTCTTGGGCATGGCCCGCAGCATTGGGGCTACTGGTGCGGCCCCCGCTCGGGTCTCCACCAGCGATATCAACATCGCCAACGCTGTGCCCTACCGCAAAGTGCCTAGCTAGTCAGGCCTCAGCACCATTCGGTTAAATTTCTAGAACACCTTGAGGATGTAGGCGATCGCCTGCATCCTCTTTTTTGCCGTGCCGGCCCGTCGGCCCCTAGACAAAAAAAATCCCCTGGCGATCGCCAGTGGGACTTATCAGGGTGCATCTACCATTCACCTTTTCTGCTCAGACGACACCTGATCCGGAAAAGTTGCCAGATTAATTTGAGTTACCAGCGCCGCGCAGCACCTCTATCTGCTCCCGCAGTGAAGTAGCCCAGTCCTCAGAGCCGCTAGCCTCCAGTAGATCAGCCGCCTTCTCAAAGTCAGCAATCACCGACTCACGCGCTTCCAGGGGGATATCCTCTGGCGCCTGGATAGCATCACCCTGCTCGACATAGACCTGCCCTAGCACGGCCTGGGCACGGCCCAGATAGGCCGACGACTGATCGGGGTCGATTTCGATCGCCTTGGTGTAGGCAGCGATCGCGCCTGGGTAGTCTTCTGCCATAGCTAGAGCCTCAGCCCCGGCGTAGGCCATCTCAAACTCAGTGGAGGCACGCACGACGAGATCGTAGTCGCCCCCCTGCCCCGAAAAGGACTTGGCAACCACCGTATAGGAGCCGCTGGCGGGCAATTCAACAATGATTTTAGAATTCAGGGTGCCGCCAAAGTCGTCATTAGTGGCAATTTCGGCCTCGTCAGGGCCCAGCAGCGACAGCACCGGGTCAAAATCTTCGCTATCCAAGGTAATGGTGACGGACTGCCCAGTGGTGCCATCAAAGGTGTAGGTGGCCTGGGCCGGATAGATAGTGCCCGTCTCTTGCAGGACGGGATCAGTCTGAGCAGACGAGGCACCAGCCAGCAGACCTACTAGGGTCAACGGCGTCAGCAGTCCGGCAGACAACAGTCTTCCCCCAGAAAACAGCCTCAAAAAACCCATGCAACCTCCCCTAGGGAAATAACGAACACACAAATCTTGCCATGCAGCCTAGCACAGGCTGACCCAGCCTACGATAGAGTTCGCAAGGTGACGCAGCAGGCTATTGTAATACTGAAGCTAAGTCGTTATCCCCATTTATGCCTCGCCTGCCTCTACTACTGATTGGATCAGGGATAATCGCCACCCTGGGTAACTCTGCGCTGGCGCTGCCGCCCCCCACCGAGATTCCAGAAGAGGTTTTGCGCACCGAGGTTATTACTGAAGCGCGATCGCCCATTGACAACGAGCCGATCTCTGCCGCTGACTACGCCGCTCTGCAGGAGCGTCTGCGCGATCCCAACACCAGCACTATCGTTAACCCCGACATTGCTCAGCTCATCCAGCTACTGGAGTTTAGACGGGTTCTCAAGCCAATTCTTCTGTTTCTGCCTTAGCCATGACTGCCCGTATATGCAAAAATTTCCCTGTGGAAATAGCTAAGTTTTGTTACTCTATTCCGCAGATAGCAAATTTACACAGCCCGTTTATATCCCCCGTGGACCTTTAATAACATGCCTGCAACCGTTGACGCTGAGCAGATTGACCGGATTGTCTGGAACCAGCACCACGACCCCTTTGAGATTCTTGGCCCCCACATGGTGCAGCAGGATGGGCAAACCGTCTGGGCCGTAAGAGCCTACCTGCCCCAAGCCGATCGGGCGTGGGTGGTGCTGCCAGAGGAGCACAAAGAAGTGGCCATGGAGTCTAACCACAACCCCCACTTCTTTGAGTGTGTGCTGGAGGTTCAAGATCTGGCCAATTACCAGCTCAAGTACGTCAGCGGCGACCATGTTCAGGTCATCTACGACCCCTACGCCTTTAAAACCCGCGCCATTACTGACTTCGACATTCACCTGTTCAGCGAAGGCAACCACCACCGCATCTACGAGAAGCTCGGCGCCCATTTCACCACAGTGGAAGGGGTGAGCGGGGTTTACTTTGCGGTATGGGCTCCTAACGCCCGCAACGCATCGGTCCTCGGCGACTTCAACTACTGGGATGGCCGTAAGCACCAGATGCGCCGCCTTTCCAACGGCATCTGGGATTTGTTTATCCCTGGTCTGGAAGTCGGTGTCCACTATAAATACGAAATTAAAAACTACGACGGCCACATCTACGAAAAGTCTGACCCCTACGGTTTTCAGCAAGAGATTCGGCCTAAGACCGCCTCGATTGTCACCGACCTGGACAGCTACGGCTGGCAAGACCAGGAGTGGATGGAAAAACGGCGGCAAACCGAGCCTCTCACCCAGCCCGTTTCTATTTATGAACTGCATCTGGGCTCGTGGCTGCACGAATCCTCTGCCAGCCCCGCCCTGCGCCCTGACGGCACCAAAGAACCCGTCGTTACCGTGGCCGAACTCAAGCCCGGGGCTCGCTTTCTCACCTACCGAGAGTTGGCCGATCGCCTGATTCCCTACGCCAAAGAACTGGGCTTTACCCACGTTGAGCTGCTGCCCGTAGCCGAGCACCCCTTCGATGGTTCCTGGGGCTATCAGGTGACAGGCTACTACGCCGTTACCTCTCGCTACGGCACCCCTGAGGACTTTATGTATTTCGTTGACCAATGTCACAAAAATGACATTGGGGTAATTGTCGACTGGGTACCGGGTCACTTTCCAAAAGACGGCCACGGGCTGGCCTTTTTTGACGGCACCCACCTCTACGAGCACGCCGACCCCCGCAAGGGCGAGCACAAAGAGTGGGGCACCCTGGTGTTTAACTATGGCCGCAACGAGGTGCGCAACTTCTTAGTGGCCAACGCCATCTTCTGGTTTGAAAAGTATCACATCGATGGAATCCGGGTCGATGCAGTGGCCTCGATGCTCTACCTTAACTACTTCCGCAAAGACGGCGAGTGGGTGGCCAACGACTACGGCGGCTGTGAGCATATTGAGGCGGCAGACTTTCTGCGCCAGGTGAATCACGTGCTGTTTACCTACTTTCCCGGGGTGCTGTCGATCGCAGAAGAATCCACCGCCTGGCCGATGGTCTCCTGGCCTACCTACGTGGGCGGCCTGGGCTTCAACCTGAAGTGGAACATGGGCTGGATGCACGACATGTTGGACTACTTCAACATGGATCCCTGGTTCCGGCAGTTCCACCAGAACAACGTTACCTTCAGCATTTGGTACGCCTTTACCGAAAACTTTATGCTGGCCCTCTCCCACGACGAGGTGGTGCACGGCAAGAGCAACATGCTGGGCAAAATGCCGGGGGATGAGTGGCAGAAGTTCGCCAACCTGCGCTGCCTCTACACCTACATGTTTATGCATCCGGGCAAAAAAACCCTGTTTATGAGCATGGAGTTTGGCCAGTGGAGCGAATGGAACGTGTGGGGCGACCTGGAATGGCACCTGCTTCAGTACCAGCCCCACGCCAGCCTCAAGCACTTTATGGGTAAGCTCAACGAGTTTTACCGCAGCGAACCGGCTCTATTTACCCAGGACTTCGACCAGGCGGGCTTTGAGTGGATTGATTGCAGCGACAACCGCCACAGCGTGGTGTCGTTCATTCGCCGCGATAAGGGCACCGATGACTTTGTGGTGGTGGTGTGCAACTTTACGCCCCAGCCCCACAGTCACTACCGGGTGGGCGTGCCCGAGAAGGGCTACTACAGGGAACTCTTCAACAGCGATGCCCGCGACTTTGGCGGCAGCAACATGGGCAACCTGGGCGGCAAGTGGTCTGAGGACTGGGCCTTCCACAACCGCCCCTTCTCGCTGGATTTGACCCTGCCTCCCCTGGGAGTCATTGTGCTGAAGCTGACTTCGGAAGAAACCCAGAAAGCCCTATCGGGTCAGTAGCTGAGGGTTAGCTAATCAAGGCCTCCTATGCAACCACGCATCACTGTCATCACCCTTGGCGTGGATGATTTGGAGCGATCGCTGCGTTTCTACCGCGATGGCCTAGGTCTTTCAACAGACGGGATTGTGGGGCAGGAATTTGAGCATGGAGCGGTTGTCTTCATCGATCTCCAGCCCGGGCTGCGACTGGCACTCTGGCCCCGCGAGAGCATTGCCCGCGACACTGGACTAGCTGGGGGCGCACCCAGCTCAACGGAGTTTACCCTGGGGCACAATGTGGCCTCCAGAGCAGAGGTTGATACCGTCATGGAGCAGGCAAATACCGCTGGTGCAACCTTGGTTAGGGGCGCTCAGGAAACGTTTTGGGGTGGTTACGCTGGCTATTTCCAAGACCCGGACGGCCACCTTTGGGAGGTGGCGTGGAACCCGCAGTGGACAGCGCCAGGTTGAGCGAGCCCAAGGCGTCTACTCAGGACCAATGCGATCGGCATCACAACTATGGGCACCAATCCCTACGGGTGGCTGGATAAATCGTTGACAGCCCTGCACCGCGCCCACCGCTACCGCTCTGTGCAGCCTATCGATGGCATGGCCGGGGCCATGGTACAGCGCCAAGGGCAGACCCTGGTGAACTTTGCCAGCAATGACTACCTGGGGCTGGCCAGCGATTCGAGGCTGGCAGCGGCGGCGATCGCCGCCATTCAGACCTACGGCACCGGCAGCACCGGCTCGCGGCTGCTCAGCGGGCACCGCCAGCTGCACCGGGAGCTGGAGGTGGCGATCGCCGCCCTCAAGGGCACCGACGACGCGATCGTCTTTAGCTCGGGCTATCTGGCGAACTTGGGCGCGATCGCCGCCCTGGTTGGCAACCCAGATCTAGTGCTAGGCGATGAGTACAACCACTCCAGCCTGCGGTCCGGCAGCCGCGTGAGCGGGGCCACAGCGCTCGACTACCGCCATGGCGATATGGCGCACCTGAAAGAACTGCTGGAGATTCACCGCGATCGCCACCGCCGCTGCCTGATCGCCACCGACAGCGTGTTCAGCATGGATGGCGACCTCTGCCCCCTGCCAGACATTCTCGATTTGGCTGCTGCCTACGATGCCATGGTCCTGGTAGATGAGGCCCACGGCACGGGGGTTCTGGGCGCGCGCGGCAGTGGTGCTGTAGAGCACCTGGGCTGCGCTGGACGGCCTTTGATTGCGGTAGGCACCCTTAGCAAAGCCCTGGGCAGCCTGGGCGGCTACGTGGCCGGATCGGCGGCGCTGACGGACTTTTTGCGCAACCGCGCCCCCGGGTGGATTTACACCACGGGCCTATCCCCGGCAGATACGGCGGCGGCCCTGGCGGCGGTGCACGTTGTGCGACAAGAACCCCAGCGCCGCCAAGCCCTCTGGAGCAATGCCACCATTTTCAGGCAGCAGCTTGACAGGATCTTGGCCAGCGCTAAAGCGGCCTCTTTACAGCTGCGGCGGCTCCCCTCAGAATCGCCCATCATCTGCCTGGAGGGGCCTTCGGCTGAGGCGATCGTGGCCGCAAGTCAGCGGTTGCAGGAAATGGGGCTGTGGGTGGCAGCGGTGCGACCGCCCACGGTACCGACCAGTCGCCTGCGCATTACGCTTATGGCTACCCATCAACGGCCCCATTTAGAGCAATTGCTGGTCGGGCTAGAGGAGATATTGGCGCTGTAGGGAAGCCTTAAAATCCTGAGTGGAATTGTGCCAGACCCGGGCTACTATGGCGGAATGGCACTGACATAAGAGAGCAGAAAAGGCTTCAAGCGCTTGATCTGTAAAGATCGAAGCGTCGAAGCCCAAAACCATGTCTCTATGATGCCGAATCGTGCGGATGTCCTCAAGGAGAAATACCAAAACAGTATCGGTCTACCCTTTGCCAAGGTTCTACCGGAAGCCGAAGTCCAGGCTGTAGTGGACGAACAAGGCATCGCCTATCGCCAAGTGCTCTACACCCCAATGGTAGTGCTGTGGAGTTGGATCTCCCAAGTTCTTGATGTCGATGGCAGTCTCAGCCATGCGGTCAAGCGGGTGGTGGCCTGGATGAGCCTGGCGGGCTTAGAGCCGCCGTCAGCCGATACCGGGGGGTACAGTAAAGCGCGTAAGCGCCTGAGCGAGTCCATTTTCCCACCCCTACTAAAGCGAGTGACGAGGGCGTTACAACGGAAAGTATCCCCGGAACAACGGTGGTGTGGTCGCCGAGTCAAGGCCTTTGATGCCACGACGGTCTTGATGAGTGATACCAAGGCCAATCAAGCGGCGTATCCCCAACACAGCAATCAGAAGACGGGCTGTGGCTTTCCGCTGTTGAAGCTTCAGGTGTGGTTTTGCGTGACTACGGGAGCGGTCTTGGAGGTAGCGATGGCTCCTTTTCGGGTGAGTGAGTGGCGCTTAGCCCGCCAACTTTACCAGACCCTGCGCCCAGAGGATGTGGTGGTGGCCGATTCGGCCTATGGCACCTATGTGGATCTGGCCTGGGTCGCGCTGACGGGAGCCGATGCCGTTTTTCGCAAGCACCATCAGCGCCGCTGCGATTTCAGGCGTGGCAAAAAGCTTGGGATTGGCGACCACATTGTCCGGTGGCAACGCCCCAAGCAATGCCCCGACGCCCTCTCGCCTGAGGAGTTTGAAGCCTTACCCGAGTCGATTGAGGTACGCGAAGTCTTTCTCTCCATTCAGACGCCTGGGTTTCGACCGACCAACATCGTAGTGGTGACCACCCTGATGGACGCCAAGCGGTATCGCAAAGCTAAATTGGCCGAACTCTATCACCTCCGCTGGCAGGCCACCGAAGTCAATCTCAGGCATCTCAAGACCACCTTAGCTATGGAGATGATTGCCGCCAAAACGCCCGCTATGGTGACCAAAAGCATTTGGGTTCATCTGTTGACCTACAATCTGCTGCGAACCCTCATGTGGGAGGCGACTGCCGACTCTGAGGTCGACGCGTTACGGCTCTCCCTTCAGGGCACTCGGCAACAATTTAATCACTTCCGACCCGAGTTTCTCCATCTCGCTCCATCCCAGCAACAGCGAGGCTACCAGGCCTTGTTAAGCGCTGTGCAAGAGCTGATTGTTCCCTTTCGCCCCAACCGTTCAGAACCCCGAGTCGTCAAACGTCGTCCCAAACCGTTCCCGAGAATGCAGGAACCCCGCTCAGTCCTGAAAGCTAAGCTGGTAGCTTGATAGGGCTTACGTCAGTGACATTCTACTATGGCGCTTCCCATAAACCATCCCAAGCGTTCTGAGCTGGCATTTGTGGAGAGGGTTTGCGGGGATCGATTTAATAGAGATGGGGTGTATGGGGATACTATGGCTGGGAAATTGCTAAAAAAGCCAGCCCCAGTCGCTCAACTCCACAACGCAACGCCCTATGAGTCGTCTCTTTGCAGCAGCGCCCTCCTCCCCGCACCCGCTCAAAAGAATCAACCTGAGTCAGCGGGGCTACGCCATCAGCAACCGCCTGATTAACTGGGGCACCCAGCTGTTGGGAAAGGAATGGGACCGGCGTCTGCTGGGATTGGCCGCCCTGCCCATTGGCACCATTCTAGATATTGGGGCCAACGAGGGACAGTTTTCGCGACGGATGAGTCGCCTGTTTCCCGCCGCCCAGATCTATGCCTTTGAGCCATTGCCCGTGGCTTTAGCACCGCTTAAGCACTGGGCACAGCAGCAGCAAGGACGGGTGCAGGTGCTCGGAGTGGCGCTGGGCGAAACCCACGGGACCGTGGAAATGCAGCAGCATTTATACTTCAGCGCTTCGTCGTCGGTACTGCCGACGACACCCCTGGGGGAAGCGGTGTACCCGATTATGGCCAAGCAGCAGGGCGTGGCGGTGGTGCAAATGCCGCTAGATGCGGCGATCGCCCAACTGCCCCCCCTACCGCCCGGCGATCTGCTGATCAAGCTGGATGTCCAGGGCTACGAAGACCGCGTCATTCAGGGCGGCGAGCAGACCTTTCGCCGGGCCAAGGCCTGCATCGTCGAAATTTCCCTAGATCCCCTCTACAACGGGCAGGCCACATTTCACCAGATTTTTGAACTCCTGAGCCGTATTGGATATTGCTACAGCGGCAACTTAGACCAAATTCAGGCCAAAGATGGCCATGTGATCTATCTAAATGCCCTATTTATAAACTCTTCCACGGCCAGCTGCTCTGAGACATTTCATGCCCCCGGCCTAGCGCAAAACCACGACTCCACCGCCAGCGCGATGAAACCGTGACGCCCCGGTTGCCCGGCCGTGAGTTGCCGTGATTAGCCTAGCAGGGCGACATAGTCGGGGGTGGCGATCGCCTTAGCCAGAGGCCGCTCCATCTGCTGCAGCGCCAGACGGCTCCAGAGGGAATTGACTGGCCCCGCCGCACCTTCCAGAGTGTAAGGCAGCCCCTCGAGAGCCCCCAGATCGAGGCCCTGGGGCTGCCCCAAGGCCTGCACAATCCAGGGTAGAGCGGCGGGTAATTCGTCGGAGAGCAGGGTGAGATAAAACTGGCAGGTCCAGTTGTAGCGACGGCTACCCCGGCCAGGGCTGGAGCCTACAGCAAGCTCTGCGCCTGAATTGACGCCGATGCGGAGCACCAGCGGGCGATCGGGCAGCAGCACATCTGGGGCCGAGTGGGCATACATGCACAAATAGTTTAAGCGGCCCTGCTCATCTGTCCAAGACACC
Organism: Nodosilinea nodulosa PCC 7104; assembly: GCF_000309385.1. GTDB lineage: Bacteria > Cyanobacteriota > Cyanobacteriia > Phormidesmidales > Phormidesmidaceae > Nodosilinea > Nodosilinea nodulosa. Next base: position 3,007,372 of record NZ_JH976537.1, on the reverse strand, counting down.
CGAGGCAGGGTACTGGCGTAGGATTTTTCCCTGGAAATATTGGCCGATGTCTCTAGAGTGTCGGCAAACGAGCGATAAAACTGCGCGCGCAGCTTTGAAACCTGCTGTGCTGAGTCGGGAAGCATGAGCCGGTCTCTCCTATGCGAGCAACATTAATAAACCTATGGAGCCGATGGCTAGGGAAGCTGGACCGGCTCTCTGATCAGCGTCTTGAGATCAGCGTTTTGAGCCCCAGCGGCGCTGTTTTTGGCGGGCGATGGTTTTGCGCTTGCGCTTTTCGATCGGGGTTTCAAAGTGGCGATTTTTTCGCATATCTGAAAAAATCCCGGCCCGAGCAACCTTGCGCTTAAAGCGCCGCAGGGCCGATTCAATGTTTTCGTCTTCTCCCAATACAACCTGGGCCATTAATTACTCCTGAAAAACTTCGCTAACGCTAGCTCAACTGTTTCGCCCGTCAGCGTCAGATTAAAACGGCTGGATATCGCTCCTGCGATACCCAGCTGGCAAAGACTCGATGCATTTAGGCTCGATGCTTTAGTGGGTGGCCGCCAACACCCCAACCAAGGCAAAAGCCCTAGCGACGGCTATTCCAGCCACCGCCACCACCGCCGCCACCACCCCGCGATTCGCGGGGGCGAGCTTTGTTGACCTTGAGGTCACGACCCATCCATTCTGCCCCATCTAGGGCCTCAATGGCCGCATCTTCGTCGGCTTCGCTTTCCATTTCTACAAAGGCAAAGCCACGAGGACGACCGGTTTCGCGATCGGTGGGCATGCTCACCCGGCTAACGGCACCGTATTCGGCAAAGACCTCGGTGAGCTGGTCTTGGGTGGCGCTAAAGGCCAGGTTGCCTACGTAAATCGACATGGACGCATCTCCAAGTAGAGAGAGAAAAAGCAGAAAGTTATAAGGAGATGTACTCAACTAAGGACGATGCCAAGCCGGTAATGCTACTAACAACTTGCTTGTCACACGATAGCACAGGCATACCTTGTAGCCCTGATCGGGCGTTGGCATAGTCGCTCTAAAGGAGCATTGCAACGCTGCCAAGCAGAATAGCCTAGTCTTCTGGCAGCACCCATTTGGGCGGCTGCGAGGCCCGCTCCATCATTTTGCGCCGCACCGCCTCATCGGCCATTTCGAGCATTTTGTCGAGGGAGGTGTCCGCAATAAATTTTGAGGCTTCGGCGGTGTACTTCAGGTTGGGACAGTCATTCCCCAGCACACAGCCGTCTTTACAATCTACTGCACAGTTAACCGCCATTGTTTCTGTTTAACCCCGTAATTCAGCGTTGGGGCCACCTCAGACGGAAAACCCCTTAAAAATTGTAACAACCCTAGCCTTTTCCATAGGGAGAGAATTTGATCCCTGCCATAGGGGTGATTGGGATGGCGTTATCGCGGGCAGGCGGCCTGGGAAGCGCTACCCCGTAGCCAAAAACGGCCAGTCAACTCAAAATGGCTTAAATCCGCTTAGGTCCTAGGAGCGCCTAACCATGAGCCAGCCGTCTGAGGTAACGCCCCGTTGGCCCCTGTGGCTGCTAGGAGGCGTGCTGCTGCTGCTGCTAGTTTTGGCCGCCCTGTACTGGATAGACCCTAGCTTGCTCAGCTGGCTGACTCCGGTCACGGCGGCGATCGCTTGACCATGATCATTTGACAAGTTAGGGATGGGGCGGTCCTCTATAGGTTGTATAGGGGTTTTTCCGGTAGCATCAGGGCAAGAAATGGAAGTTTGTCGCTAGAGACTATGGCCATTCGTCGTTTTTTTTGGGTTTTTGGGGTCTCGCTGGGGCTGACTGCGGGTGTAGTCGCTTCGGCACCTGCGGCGGAGTTAGTGCCGAACCCGGTACTTCAGCTATCTGCCGCCGCCAACTCGGCGGGGTTTATAGGCCAGGGCATGCCCAGGCGGCTGCTGAGGGCTCCTCTAAGGGTTGTGAGGGGAGTTTCTCCAGCGCTGCTGCTGGCCAGCCTGAGCTTGGCGGGCGGCGCGTTTATCGCGTTGACCTGGCTGCACATCTACCAGCAGCAGCGGCGCTGGCAGCGAGTCGAGCTGGCCCGCCAGGAGGTCAAAGCCTTTCGCGAGCGCGCGGCGGTTAAAAACGTGCTGGATATTCTCGACTATGAGGAGTACCGTACGTTTTACATCAACCATCCGGAAGATGGCCACTTGATTAGCTTTGAGGCCAACGACTATCGGCTCAGGCGGGCGCTGCGATCGCACGATCAGATGGTCAAAATGCGCAACGGGCTCGACGAAATTAAGCGCCTGGCCAGCCAAAACAGCACCATTCCCCTAAAAACCATGGAGCTGGTGCAGCAGTACGACAACGAAGAGTTTGTGATTGAAGTCACCCTGCGCGACTGGTTTGACTCGTTTTTGGGCGGGCTGGAGTACTTCGAGATCATGATCGAGTCGGGGCTGGTGATGGCCGAAGAGATCAAGCCCTTCATCATCTACTGGATCAGGCTGATTGGCGATCGCCGCTACCGCCGCAAGGGGGGGTCTGGCTTCTACGACAAGCTGTCGCACTACATCACCTGGGCGGGCTACGGCCGAGTGCAAGACTTGTTTGAGCGGTTTGGCTTCAAAATTTTGTCGCCACCCTACTCCACCCACGACTTCAGCGGCATTGAAACAGCGGAGGACGGTAAGTACGACACCTACCGGGCGCTGTGCCTGGCCAAGGCCGCCCACCTGGTCTACGAAGACCGGGAGTATGTGACCGACATTTCGCGCCTGTGGCTCAGCGAGGACATCGACAATAAGTGGAAGCGGATGTCAAATCGCCAGTACGTAGTGGATGTCATCAAAGACTGGCTGCGGGAGGGTGAAGAGGCCAGCGAGCGCGACATTCGCAGCAACTTCAAGTACCTCAACATGCTGATTACCGACACCCAGGCGTTTATGTTCCGCAAGGACAACAACCTGATTCTGGTGTTTAAAGGCACTCAACAGCTAAACGACTGGAAGACCAACCTGAAGATTCGCCTCAAGCAGTTTACGGTGCTGGCCGACCAGGAAGCGGTGCCCCCCACGGGGCGGGTGCACCGGGGGTTTTTAGACGCCTGGCAGAGCGTGGAAAAGCAGGTGGTCTACTACCTGAAAAAATGGGTCACCCCCGATACCAAACTCTGGGTGACGGGCCACAGCCTGGGGGGCGCGCTGGCGGCAGTGGCCACGATCGCGCTAGAAGCCCAGGGATTTGAGGTCGCCGGGCTCTACACCTTTGGCCAGCCCCGCGTGGCCGACTGGAAACTGGTCAACTACATGAATGGCAGGATGGGCGATCGCATCATTCGCTACGTCAACAACAACGACATCGTGCCAATGATACCGCCCCAGATTATTCCCTGGGTGCCAACGCGGGTGTACGGCCACATGGGTCAGTTTCGCTACTTCAACGACGCTGGCAGCCTGCGCCGCCAGTCCTTTATGTTCCAGCGCTTCCCCGACCGACTGTTTGGCATGATCCGCGCCATTCTCACCTCCGGCACCCCCGACGCCGTGGATGATCACAAGATGGAGTTTTACGTGGCCAACCTGCAAAAGGCCCTCGATCGCGAAGAGGAAGAAGCCAAGCTAGAGATCGAGCAGGGCATGATCAGCGGCGACTTTGTGGAAGGCATGAAAGAGCGCATGCGGGCACGGCGGAGCACCCCGGAGGGGTGACGGGGTGATGGGGTGATGGGGTGATGAGGCGGATTATAGGGCAAGCCACATCGGAAGCCTAATTTTGCCCCCACGCCCCCTGTCCCCACGCTCCCACGCTCCCACGCCCCCACGCACTCCTCCCCACACCCTACGGCAGAGGCACAAAGTCAAAGCCAGTCCCCGATCGGCTGCCCGGCTGCACTTTGACCAGCAAGACGGTGGTATTGCGATCGCCCGACGGCAAAAAGCTAATCGCTCCCGTTGAGCCCGTAGCAGAGAACCCCTGCCCAGCCAGGGATTGACCCAGGGCTACTCGCCCCTGCGGCCCGCTGGCGGGGGCAACTTTGCCCACCGCTTGGGCTGAGCGAAACGCCTGGAAGGCATCGTAGCTGAGGGCCGTGCGCCAGTTGACATCGCCACCCCAGAGGCTGGACGAGGTTTGGGCGAAGGGCGGCGTCGATTTAAGCGGGTGCCAGGGCACCGTCACCACGGTACCCGTGAGGCTGGCCCCGCCCTTTTGCAGGGCCTCAATGCGGTAAAAGGCATCTCCGGCCAGCACCGGCAGCTGGCCATTGTTGAGCTGGGCGACGGCGATCGCCGCATCAAAGGTGGCCGAGTCGGGCAGCAGCACAATGGCATCGGCACCGCTGCCCTGCAGCTCGGCGGTGGGGTTGCCCTGGGACAGGTCAACCAGCTTCACCACCTGGCCCCCCTCTAGCCCCAGAGTGGTGGTAAAGGCATCCTGCAACGACTTGCTGTAGGAACTCTGGGAGTTGTAGAACACAATCGGCTTGGCTTTGCCCTCAGACAGCATGTAGCGGGCCAGGGTGGTGCCGGTAAACTGGTCGCTGGGGATGACCCGAAAGACAAAATTACTCCCCTGGCGGGGAATCGTCGTCAGCTCTGTGGTGGTGCTGGTGGGGGCAATCATCGGCAGCTGGCCCTGCTGGTAGATGGGGGCGGCGGCCAGGGTGGTGGTGCTGGTGCCGTGGCCAATCACGCCGATAACGTTGGGATCTTGCACCAGGGCGTTGGCGATCGCGGTGGCCTGACCGGCATCGTTGCGATCGTCGGCAATCAGCACCTTGATGGGCGTCCCGGCCTTGATCGCCTCATCCTGGGCCTGAGCCACGCCGCGCAGCAGCTCGCGGGCGGTGTTGGGGGTGTCGCCAATGGGCACCACGGCGGCAATACCCAGGGCCGGAGTTGCCCCCAGCTTGGCATTATTGGCATAAATCAGTGCTTCCGGGTCGTTGCGAACAGCCTGGCGGGCCGCCTCAAACCTGGCGGCGGCAGTGGCATAGTCACCCGTGGCGTAGGCGGCGGCCCCGGCCTGCATGTCGGGGTTGGAGGTGTCGGTAAAGAGGACTCTCTCTCCCCAGCTCAGGGCGTTGGCGACATTGCCCGGTTGCCCTGGGGTCGTCGTCGGGGTCGCAGCCGTTGTGTTTCCTCCCGCATTGGCATCCACCGGAGGATTGGTAGGATTGGTGACCTGAGGGTTGGGCTGGGGTGCATCCTTACGGAAAAAGGCGTTGTAGCCCGTGAAGCCCAGCGCCCCCAAAAAGAGGGCAGCCCCAACCCCCGCAATGATCGGAGCCATGGATTTGCTCTTTTTTAGGGGCTGGCCACAGATCTCACACTTCTGGGCGGTGGTGGAGTTTTCTTCGTAGCCGCATTTGGGGCAGGTGACGTGATTGAAGCTGTCGGTCATGGTGATTTTTTAGAGTTGATGGGGTGGAGAGGTGGGGGAATTTTGGATTTTGGATTTTGGATTGAATAGCTGAGGCGATCTCACCTGCTCACCGTTCCTTGGAGGAAAGGGACAATCCAAAATCGCCAATCCAAAATTCCTAAGGCCGGTTCATTTCAGCTCGCACGTTCTCCTCAATGGTGGCGACTTGTTCGTTTGTGAGGCCCAGCTCTTCCTGGAGATCGATGAGCTGGGTCTGCTCTTCGAGATCAATTTCGCCGTCGTTATCGAGGAAGGCGCGGAACATCAGGGCAAACTCGCTGGCGGCATTCTCCACCGTGTTTTGGGGCAAAAACTGGGCCGCGATCGCATTGGCCTGCTCTACCGAAACCCCATACTTGACCCGGAATTTTTCCAGTAGCTCCAGCTCTGTGGGGGAGGGTGTACCCCGGCGATAGCAGGTCTCGACCAGCTTGGCGTATTTGCCCAGGTTCTCGGAGTCAAGGGCGGGGGGCGGGGGGGTGGATGGGTGGATGGGTGGATGGGTGGCGGGTGATGGGGTGGCGGGTGAGGGAGTGGGCGTGTCGGAGGGGATGAAGAGGCGGTGGGTGGTGACGAAGTTGGAGATCGCCGCCTGGATGCGCTGGTACTCGGCACTGTCGGAGCCGCCGGGGAGAGTTTGCTCCTGTTGGGTCAGGTAGGTCATCACCTGGTCGTAGAGGGCCTGCTTTTGGGGTTTGGTGGCGGCCTGCTCGCCGATAGATCGGATCGCGCTGTCCAGGGTTTCTGCCAGCCGACGGTTCTGGTCGGTGAGCAAGAAATCTTCGGCCTCCTGCCAGGTGGTGCCCATTACCTCGGTTTGATCAAAGCCGGTGAGCTTGTTGCGGTAGGTGAATTTGACCTCGGCAAAGCCGGTGACGCGGTTGTCTTCCTGGCGCACCAGGCCCAGAGCGTTGGCCAGCATCAGGTTGTAGCGGGCCTGGCGCTCGTTGCTGGTTTCGGGCATGACGTCGCCAAACTGGCGGTAGTCCTGGTGGGTGTGCAGGGGGTTGTGGTCGGCCTGGGAAACGGCGCGATAGAGCGATCGCATCCGCTCCATGCCCTCAATCATTCGCAGCGGAAAGGCCCCGGTTTCCTGCACAAAGTAGATGTGGTAGGGGTCGTTGAGGGGGCGAATCTCTTTGTCGGTGACGGTGCTGGTTTTGCGAATCATCGGCAGCAGGCTGGCTACAGCGGGGTCGGTGGGCTTGCTGCCGCCCTGAATGCCCACCAGCTTCTGGTACTTCTCCAGCTTGTCGTCCCAGCCCAGTTTCTTTTGCTCCTGGCTGAGGCGCAAAAAGGCCTCCGACTTCTCAAAGGTGGTTTTGATCTGGGCCTCCTGCATTTCGACGGTGGGGTACTGTTCGAGGAATTTGCGGGCGGTGGAAATGTCGAGCTGGCTGCGCCGACGAAACACATCCATAGCCTGACCCAGCAGGCGATCGTAGAGGTCTCTCGTCTTCAGCGCGTCGAAGGGATAGAGATCAAACAGGCGCAGGCGCAGCTCTTCCAGCACCTGCTGGGAGAGGGTCTGGCAGAGCGTTTCTTCCTGGTCGGCGACGGTTTTGGTGTAGGCGGCGTCAATTTCTTTTTCGTCGTAGAGCAAAATGCCGTTTACCGTCAGGCCGCCGGTTTCGCGGGTGTAGACGCGCTCTTTGTCTTTCAGCTCGGTTTGAACGTTGGCCAGCACGGTCTCAAAGGCGGTCAGATCGACCAGGAGCTGGTCAATTTCTTCCCGCAGGCCGTCCAGCAGCATCACCCCCAGGGTGCGGGCCTTGACCTCCACCTTGGAGACGTAGACCTGCTCTAGCGCCTGCATGATGCCCTGAAAGTCGTCTTCGATGACTTTCTTGCGGTTGAGCATCATCATCTGCTTGGCATGATCGTCGATCTGCTTCAGCAGGGTTTGCAGGGCGTTCTGGGCCGATCGCTCCCTTGGCAGCCAGTATTTCTGCCGGTCCTGGTCAAATTTGCTGCGAAAGTCGGCAAAGACCTCGATCAGCACTTCTAGAAACTGCCGGGTAAACTTCGGTCCCCGGAAGCGGTCTTCTACCATCTGGTAAACCGTGGCCCGCAGCTCCTTGCGCTTTTCAGGAATCAGCCAGCTCAGGTTGTCCCACATTTTTTGGAAGTAGTCGCTCCAGCGCTTGGGGTCGGTGCCGGTGTCGTTGAAGTGGGGAGAATATTTTTCCTGCTCGTTGGAGATAAACCGCTGGAGATTTTCAAAGGGAATATTCAGGTCGTTGCGGCGCTTGCGCACCCCGGCTACCCAGTCGGCAACTTCTTTGGCGTAGGGCTTTTTGTTGTCGCCCATGCTGATGCTGTCGATGATCTGGTGGTCGTGCTCGGATTCGGCCAGGAATAGACCGGGGAGAATTTCGGTGCGTATTAGGTCGGACATCGCCGCTGGGGCGGGGGTGGGGTTGCTCCACCAGTCCACCAGCTTGGCGGCCAGGCGGGCCGAGCAGGCGTTCAGCACTCGCTCCACCGGAAACTGAATGCTGGAGAGGCCAAAGCTCATGAAGTTCTGCGGATAGCCCAGGGCGTCGGGGCTGGCCCAGTGCTTGCGCACGTTGTCGCGCACCAGCTTTTTGTACTGGCTAAAGCCGGAGGTAAAGTCGAGGAAGACGTTCTGAGAGACCATCTCCAGCACGTCGCCCAGGGTGGGGAAGGTGACTTTGTCGTTGCTGTTACCCACCAGGTAGGTGAAGTTGAAGGGGGTATCGAGGCCGCTCTGGGTGGTGATGCGATCGCTCTGGCTGTCGCTGTACTGCACGTCAAAGCGGGTGTCGCTGCGGCTGTAGTGGTTCAGCTCCATCAGGGCGGCGTAGGCGTTGGCAATGACGCGATCGCCCAGGCCTGAAAACGCCCCCGGCAGCACCAAAAAAGCGCTGGTCTGGGGCAGTTCTGACACCGGCACCCAGTCGCGCAGGTTGTAGGCCAGATCCATCACCATGCCCGAGCCGGTGCCGCCGGAGAGCGAGCACACCACAAAAATGTTGATGCCCTTGTCGAGCTGCACCTTCCAGCGATCGAGCATGAACTTTTCGTGGCCGACGATGCGCCCCCTGGCCTTGGTGAAGTAGTCCTTAATCAGCGGGTAGTTGAGGCTGAAGGCAAACCGGCCCAGGGCGCGGATCTGCCCCGCCCCAGACAAGATCGAGTCGGTGCCCTTCAGCTCGCTCGGAAACCACTCGTCTAGGTACTGGTAAGCCGAGAGCTTGTTGAGAATCGCCTTGGCATCTTCGACCTTGGCCCACACCTGCTCGATGGGCCGCAGGGAAATATCCTGCTTTAGCACGGTCTGAGCTTCGGAGACACGGGCGTTTTGCTCGGTGTCGATGTGCAAAAACGAGACAATCGGCAGCGCATCGAGGGAGCCGTACTGCTCCACAATCATGCGGCGAATTTTGATCAGAATTTCTTTGCCGGTTCCCCCCAGGCCGATGATTACGGTGGGGGTCATACCAGTATATTCACTCATGGGTGGGGCACCGAAGCAGGGCTATTGCCGTTAGGTTTCCCCAGTAACTTCCGTAGGACTGCGGCCATTCCGCAAGGGCTTATCAAAAGTTGACAATTGGCTGGGTTAACCTAAGGGGTTTTTGGACAAGAACGCGCCCCAGGGTAGGGCGCAGAACCTGCACCCTTGGGAGGAAGCAAAATCCTCAGGTATTTTCGCGGTCAGAATTGCCCTCATGCTGCAACCCACCCATGCAGGCGGCAGCGACCCACCACAGATTTGACCGCAACATTGACCACAACTGGGGGCAGAGAACAGCGCGATCGCCGTCCTAAAAAAGGTTAAGTCCAGGCAGGTTGGCGACTTGTCTGCGAGATGAGGTCGTTAAACTTTAGAAGCAACGGCAGCTCAAGTATGACGTTCAGGCGCTTTGCCCCAGAGTTTTGCCCCAGAGTCTTGCCCCAAACATATATCTGCCCCTACCGACCCTACCTGTGACCTATTCTTCCACCAAGTCTCTCCGAGTTCGTCGCCTGCTGCCCTGGCTGGTAGCCGTGACGCTGCTGCTGGTGTTCTCGGGCGGTCTGGTGCACCTACTGACCGAGTCGTGGTGGTTTGAGTCGGTGGGCTACGGGTCGGTGTTTTGGCTCCGCGTTAAGTGGCAGCTGGCCCTGGGGGCGGGTGGGTTTCTCCTCTACGGCGGGGGGCTGTGGGCGAGTTACCACATGGCGCAGCGGCTGACCCGCGATCGCGCCTACCGATTTTCGGCTCGCCACAGCGACCCAGCCCAGCGTGCCCAGCTAGAACGGCTGCTGCACCTGGGTATGGTGGGGCTAATTTTTGTGCTGGCCCTGGGGGTGGCCCTGCGGGCCGCGTCGGCCTGGCAAACGGTGCTGCAATTTCTCAACCCCACCGCCTTTGACGTCACCGACCCGATCTTTCAGCGCGACATCGGCTTTTACATGTTTAAGCTGCCCCTGTGGGAGGGGCTACAGGCCAACCTGCTGGGGCTGCTGGTGTGGGCACTGCTGATTGCCGCCACGGTCTACGCCCTCAAGGGGGAGGTACGCCCGGAGCGGGGCTGGAAGTACTTTTTGACCGGCGAGGCCAAGGCCCACCTGTGCCTGCTGCTGGCGGCGATCGCAGTGGTGCTGGCGGCGGGCTTCTGGCTCGATCGCTACTCGCTGCTGTACTCCGATCGCGGCGTCATTTTTGGGGCGGGCTACACCGACGTTCACGCCCGGCTCCAGGCCTACTGGCTGATGGGGTTTGTCACCCTGGCGGTGGCGGCGCTGTTTATGATTGCCCTGGCCCGCAGCGGCTTTTCGCTGCCGATTTTTGGCATCGTCATCTACCTGGGCGTGCTGATTTTGGTCAACGGCCTCTACCCCTGGTTGCAGCAAAACTTTGTGGTCGAGCCCAACGAGCTGACCATCGAGCGCCCCTACATTGAGCACAACATTGCCTTTACCCGCCAGGCCTACAACCTCACCAGCGTTACCTCAGAGCCTTTCCCTGCCGAAAACAGCCTGACCCGCAACCTGATTGAGACCAACGGCCCCACCGTGGGCAATATTCGCCTGTGGGACTACGCCCCCCTGCTGAGCACCTACAAGCAACTGCAGGAAATTCGCCTCTACTACAACTTTGAGGATGTCGATATCGATCGCTACACCCTCAACGGCGACTACCGCCAGGTCAGCCTCTCGGCCCGGGAGCTGCCGGTGGAGCAGCTGCCCCCCGAGGCCCAAAACTGGATCAACCGCCAGCTCAAATTTACCCACGGCTTCGGCGTGGTGATGAGCCCCGTCAACCAGGTCACCCCCAACGGCCTGCCGGAGTTTTTCATTCGCAATGTGCCCCCCAGCAGCACCGTTGACTTGCCCCTCGACCAGCCCCGCATTTACTACGGCGAAAGCACCCGCAACTACATCTTTACCGGGGCCAATACCGACGAGTTTGACTACCCCCAGGGCGACACCAACGCCGCCTACCGCTACACCGGGGCGGGGGGAGTACCGCTCACCTCGTGGCTGCGTCGACTGGTCTACGCCTACGACCTGGGCAACTTCCGCATTCTGATTTCAAACTATTTCAGCCCCGAGACCCGCATTCACTACCACCGGCTGATTACCGATCGGGTGCGCCAGGTAGCACCCTTTCTCACCTTCGACAGCGACCCCTACCCAGCGGTCATTGACGGGCGCATTAAGTGGATTTTGGATGGGTATACGAGCAGCGATCGCTACCCCTACTCCGAGCCGCTCAACCGCCGCAGCGACCTGATTTCGCTGGTGGACAGCGCCAATCCGCTGATGCGCAACGGCGTCAACTACATTCGCGATGCCGTCAAAGTCTTTGTCGATGCCTACGACGGCACCCTGGAGCTCTACGCCCGCGACAGCACCGATCCCCTGCTGTCTACCTACAGCCGCATTTTTCCTGACCTGTTTAAGCCCATAGCCGATCTGCCCGACAGCTACCGCCAGCACCTGCGCTATCCCCACGATATTTTTAATGTGCAGGCCCAGATGTACCGGGCCTACCACATGGAAAATCCGGAGGTGTTCTACAACCGCGAAGACCTGTGGCGCTTCCCCGAGCACGTCGTAGACGACGGCGCGGTGCAGCCCATGGAGCCGTACTACGTGATCATGAAGCTGCCCAAGCTGGCCCAGGAGGAGTTTCTGCAAATTTTGCCCTTTACCCCCGCCAACCGCGACAACATGATCGCCTGGATGGCGGGCGGATCCGACGGCGACAACTACGGTCGCCTGCTGCTCTACGAATTTCCTAAGCAGGAGCTGGTGTTTGGCCCCACCCAGATCGAGGCCCGCATCAGCCAGACCCCGGAAATCTCAGAGCAAATTACCCTCTGGAGTCAGCAGGGGTCCGGGGTCATTCGCGGCACCCTGCTGGTGATTCCGGTGGAGCAGTCGCTGCTGTACGTGCAGCCCATTTACCTGCGGGCCGACCAGGGCGAGCTGCCCGAGCTGCGGCGGGTGATTGTCGCCTACAGCGATCGCGTCGTCATGCGCGAAACCCTGGATGAAAGCCTGGATGCTATCTTTGGAGAAGCGAGCACACCGGCACCCACCACCCCATCGCCGGGGTCAGTATCCCCCCCCGCCAGCACGACCTCCGAGCTAGTGCAGGCGGCCCTTGAATCCTACCAGGCGGGGCAGCAGGCCCTCCAGCAGGGAGATTGGCAGCGCTACGGCGAGGCCCAACAGCAGCTAGAAAGCATTTTGAGACAGCTAAACCAACAAACTCCGTAACATTTGGGGTGACATTACGTTAGGTTTACGTACCGCAAAAGGTTGATTGTGCCAATATTAGCCACCACGGGCATACTATAGGGAATTCTCCGGCCCGTGCGCTGAATTCATCGAATTCAATAGCCCTCTATGTCTACTACGCCCCCCAATGTTCTGCAACTGGCCCGCCAGGGCAACCCAGACGCGATCGCGGCCCTGATGAATCGCCATCTCGAGGCCCAGGGTATCACCGCCCACGTCGTGCAGCAGGAAAACACCCTCCAGGTCAACCTGGAGAGTGCTCAAATTCCCAATCAGGCCGATTTGGTCGCCTACGTCAAAAAAGGCATCACGGGGCTGGAGCTAGCGGCTGTGCATCACCTGATCGTGAGCGGTAAACAGACTGGGGCCAGCACTAGCGCCTGGAGCGAAAATCTGGCGCTACAGACCGATCCCAGCGCCTTTGAGCTGGATTTTGACGCTGCCCCCGACGACTTTGCGGCCAGCGACGACACAGACCTGGGAGCAGCGTTGGGGTTTGATGCGGACAGCTCTGCCCTGGAGATAGACGACCTCGGCGACCTGGATGCCGCCCTGGGCAACGAATTTAGCGGAGCCGATATGGGCCTCGATGATTTGGGCCTGACCGATAGCGACAGCGAAGTCAGCTCCGGGGCAGCGGACTTCGATCTAAACTTTGATGACGGTGACTTTGGCCTCGACCTGGCCGAGCCAACCTCTGGGCCTGAGGCCACCGACAGCTTTGACCTTGACCTGGGTGAAAGCAGCCCGGATGGCCTGGATCTCGGTAGCGGCTTTGACGATACCCTCGACAGCAAAGATCTCGATCTAGACCTAGCGCTGGCGGGGGAGCCCCCTGGAAACCCCACAGATCTCGATTTTGATTTGGGTCTAGCCGAGGCCACCGACTCTGCAAATCTGGATGGGGATCTCGACGGAGATCTCGATTTTGACCTCGATCTGGCCGCTGGGCCAGCTGAGTCGACTGATCCAACAGCTTTGGACTTTGATCTGGACTTCGCCGAAGCATCGGGCGAAACCGGCACCGATCTCGACTTCGACCTGGGTCTGGACAACGACTCGGGGGAGGTGGGCGACACCAGCGATCTCGACTTTGAGCTGGGCGCTGTCGATGGCTCTGGGGAGGCTGACAGCGATCTTGACCTGGGCTGGGTAGAAGAACCCACTACCGACAGTTCGATGGGGGCGCTAGATTTTGGTCTCACCGAAGCATCTCTCGCCGCAGCATCCGCCGCCGACCCCGCCACTAGCGAATTAGGCGAATTAGATTTTGATTTGGCTGACCCTGCCGCTGAGGGCAGCGTCCCCGATGCCCTGGATTTAGACGCCGCAGATTTCGATCTAGGGTTTGACGCCGCTGGAGATGAAGTGGCCCTGGGGTCTGCGGACAACCTGGATCTGGACTTTGGGGCAGAGTTTGAGCCTGAAGCAGATTTGAGCCTAGCGGAGGCAGAGGATGGATCGGCCGCGATCGCCGACTATCTCGAATCCGACGACCTGGACTTTGACCTCAATACGCCTCCAGCCAGCCCGCACGCGCCCGATGAAACGATGGATTTGGACGATCTGTGGGGCGATAGCGATACCAGTAATACCGCCCCCGCTGCAGGGGCCGACGGGTCTGCCATTGACGACCTGGCCGCCCTGGACGATATTCTGACCCCGGAGCTAACTAGCCCCGATGAGTGGGCCGACCTAGACGCTGACTTCGATAGTGATGTGAGGGCAGATACAGAGCCGGAAACGCCCGAAGCAGAAGCTGGGAGCGCAGGGGCGATCGCCTTTGAAGACGCTGCATTCCTCGATTTTGAATCTGAGGACCTGGCCCTGGAGGCCACTGACAGTACCGACGATCTGCTCGCAGCTCCCACCGCCGAGGAGCTTGTGTTTGAAGACCTGAGCAGCGCTGCCACCCTCGATTTGGCCGCCAATGACCTCATCGAAGACTGGGCCGACGCCTCAACTGACCTCTCCCTGGGCGACGAAGCAGAAGCCGACCTCGATAACTATGGCGACCTGGGCACCGATGACTTGGGCATTGATGCCTTGGGCAGCGGCGACGTTGATCTGGCTACAGATGGCCCTGGCGAGGCTTCAACCACCCCATTCACCGACAATTTCGACGAGTTTTCCCCCGACCTAGCCATGGGTGCTGAAACAGACACCGACCTAGGCGACTACGGCGATCTAAGCATGGGTGACCTGGGCACTGATAACTTGGCCACTGATAACTTTGGCACCGATAACTTTGGCACCGATGAAGCCGCTCCCGCCGAAGCCTTTGACCCAGGCTTTAGCGCCGACTGGGATCAGCCTGCCGACCCTGACCTTACAGCCTCAGCCGCACCGCCCTGGGATGCGGTCCCTGACGATTTTAGCCCCGGTTTAGACCTAGGCACCCCCAGCGACTTTGAAGCTGATGCAGGCACCGAGTTTGATCCCGGACTGGTCTTTGATCCCGAGAGCGAGGGCATCGATCCAACGCCGAATCCCTTTGAGATGGGGGCAATCGCAGAGGAGACGGACTACACCGCCGATGCCCCCGACTTTGAGACGCCGCAGAGGGAGCCAGAGGCCTTTGACCTGGGGGCTGAGGCCGATCTGCCCTTCTCGACGATGGAACTCGATCAGACCGTGGAGGGCAACTTCAGGCCCGATCTAGCCCCCGAGGGCGGCTTCAGCGAGTCCAACGACTATGACAACGCGCTGATTGAAGAGCAGCCCGAAACCTACTTTGCAGAGACCTATGTAACCCCTGCCCCGCTTGACTACACCGATGACGCCGAAGCAGATTTGGCGTTTGAATCGGTCGAGTTTGACATTAATGAAACCGGCAGCCCTGGGTTTGAGGTATCGGGCTTCGGCGATGAGGCCGAGCCTGAGATCCCGATATTTGGCGCCGATGCCAGCTTCGAGGACGAGGGATTTGGCGAAGGCTTTGGCAATGAGAGCTTTGGGGATGAAGGCCTTGGGGATGAGGGCTTTGGGGATGAGGGCTTTGACGCCAACGACATCTTCAGCGACAGCCACGATGACAGCAACGGCTTCATTCAAGACCGCAACGGTGCTGTCCTGCTGGAGGATGAGCCTGACGCCACCGACGACTTTATTCAAGAATTTGGCTCCGATCCCTCTACCCACGTGGCCCTGGCCCCTGGCCAGTTTGAAAACGAGGGCAGGGGCCGCTCGGGCCTGCCGCTGCGGCTAATTGTGGGGCTGGGTCTTGGGGCGCTGGTCCTGGCGCTGGTAGGCCTGCTGCTCAACAGCGTGCTGGGTCGGCTGCGACAGCCCGCCCCTGGGAATGACACCGTGGTGACTGAGCCTGCGGTACCTGCGCCCACCACGCCCCCCGCTGACGTGCCCCAGGAAGACCTGTTCAGGCAGGCGGTCAATGCGGCCCAGACCGCGGCTAACCAGGCCCAGACCGCCAGCACAGCGGACCAGTGGCAGGCCGTTGCCGATTCCTGGTCCAATTCCATTGAGCTGATGAAGCGGGTGCCCAAGTCAGACCCCAACTACGCTGTGGCCCAGCAGAAGGTGGTGGACTACCAGCCCAATTTGACCTACGCCCAGCAAAACGTGCAGCGGCTTAAGTAGGGAGCTTTGGGGCGATCGCGCCCAGCCTCTAGCCAACCTTTTCAGAATCCGACGGTCCAGCCAGTTTTCTGGCCAGATCGTCGGGCGCGTTTTCCACAGGCTGGGGCAGACGGGTAGAATGGGACGGTTGTATTCAGACCAAAGCCTTGATTGAACGCTATACCCTGCCCGAGATGGGCGACCTCTGGACCGACGACTACAAATTCAAAACCTGGCTGCGGGTTGAAATCGCGGTGTGTGAAGCCCAGGCTGAGCTAGGCTACATTCCCCCAGAGGCGGTAGAGGAAATCAAGGCCAAAGCTAAGTTTGACCCCCAGCGCATTCTCGAAATTGAAGCTGAGGTGCGCCACGATGTGATCGCCTTTCTCACCAACGTCAACGAGTACGTGGGCGACGTAGGGCGCTACATTCACCTAGGTATGACCAGTTCCGACATGCTGGATACGGCCCTGTCGCTGCAATTGGTGGACAGCCTCCAGGTGATTCTGACCCACGTGGAGAGCCTGATTCAGGCGATTCGCTACCGAGCTCAGGAGCACCGTGACACGGTGATGATTGGCCGATCGCACGGCATTCACGCCGAGCCGATTACCTTTGGCTTTAAGCTGGCTGGCTGGCTGGCCGAAATGCTGCGCCACCGGGAGCGGTTGACCCGCCTGCAAGACGCGATCGCCGTCGGCAAGATCTCCGGCGCGGTGGGCACCTACGCCAACATTGATCCCAAAATTGAGGCCCTGGCCTGCCAAAACCTGGGCCTGCGCCCCGACACCGCCTCCACCCAGGTGATCTCCCGCGATATCCACGCCGAGTTTATGAATGCCCTGGCCCTGCTGGGAGCGAGTATTGAGCGCTTTGCGGTCGAAATTCGCAACCTCCAGCGCACCGACGTGCTGGAAGTGGAAGAATTTTTCTCGAAAAAACAAAAGGGCTCCTCGGCCATGCCCCACAAGCGCAACCCGATTCGCTCTGAGCGGCTGACGGGGATGGCGCGGCTGCTGCGGGGCAACGCCATGGCGGCGCTGGAGAACGTGGCCCTGTGGCACGAGCGCGATATTTCCCACAGCTCGGTGGAGCGGGTGGCCTTTCCCGACAGCTGCATTCTCACCCACTTCATGCTGGTGGAGACCACCGAGCTGATCAAAAACCTGCTGGTCTACCCCGACAACATGGCCCGCAACATGAACGTCTACGGCGGCGTGGTGTTTAGCCAGGGGGTGCTGCTGGCCCTGGTGGACAAGGGGCTGGCCCGCGAGGAGGCCTACGCCATTGTGCAGGGCTGCGCCCACCAGGCCTGGAACACCGACGACGGCAACTTTCGGGGGCTAATTGAGGCCGACGAGCGGGTGCAGGGGCGGCTTTCCGCTGAGGAAATTGCCGCCTGCTTTGACCCCGATCGCCACCTGAGAAACCTAGATCAGGTCTTTCAGCGGCTGGGAATTTAGGTGGGTTACCGTTTCTTTACCGCCGCGCTTTTACTATAGGCAAGTAGGCGGGGTGGTGCGGATTTGGGATTACAGCTTGATGATGCCCTGCTGGAGGGCATTGACCACGGCGTGGGTGCGATCGCTGGCCCGGAGCTTACTGATCACATTGGCGACATGAAACTTTACAGTGCTTTCGGCAATGAGGAGTTCCCCGGCGATCGCCCTGTTGTTTTTACCCTTTGCCATCAGAGTTAGTACTTCATACTCGCGATCGCTCAAATCAGTCTGGCTCATGCGATTTGCTAGCTTAATGCCGATGTCTACCGGGATGTAGCGCTGCCCTGTGCTAACCGCCCGAATCACCTCTAAAACCTGGCCGCAGGGGGTGTCTTTGAGCAGATACGCCTTCGCCCCGGCCCGCAGGCCCTGGTAGATATCTTCATTGGTTTCATAGATAGAAAACATGATGATGCAGGCTTGGGAATATTCTGCACGAATTTTGGTGATCGCCTCTACGCCGCTAACGACGGGCATCTGCAAATCGAGAATGGCAACATCGGGCTGGTGCAGACGAAACTGCTCAATTGTCTCTTGTCCGTTGTTGGCTTCGGCCACGACGGACATATCCGGTTGGTCATTCAAAATAGCTACCAAACCCTGGCGCACAATCGGATGATCGTCGGCGACCAAAATGCGGATTGTCTCGGTGGGTTGAGTCAACATGGTTGGTCTGTAGGCTAGGTGTGAGGCAGAGGTAATTGGCGAGGTAATTGGCGTAGAGTGAACTTAAAGAATAGCTGGATTAGCCAGGGTGACCGTAATAGTGGTGCCCTGCCCCAGCTGGCTGACAAGTTGCCAAGTGGCACGCAGCCGCGCGGTTCGCTGCTGCATGCCCAATAGGCCAAATCCCCAGCTAGACGGTTGTGAATCAAAGCCACAGCCATCGTCACGGATGATCAGCTGTAGGGTGTGCGGCTGGTAGCTGAGGCCAATGGAGATAGTTTGGGCCTGGGCGTGGCGCAGAGCATTAGTAACCGACTCCTGAGCAATGCGGAGCAGATTCAGGCCCAGGTCGGGGTGAAGGCGATAGGGAATACCCTCAATGTCTAAGCTGATAGGCACCGGCTGCCCCGACGCGGTTTGGGCAATAAACTTGGCGATCGTCCGAGACAAATCTTCGTACTCAGCGGTTTCTAGATACAGCGTCCAGACCGATCGCCTAGCTTCGGCCAGGCCATCTCGAGCCAGGGCTTGGGCGGTCATCACGTGGTTCTGCGCGGCTGTTAACTGTGTAGGGGTAAAGTAGGTAGCGGCCTGCAGCTGCATTAAAATACCGCCAAAAGCCTGGGCCAGGGTATCGTGAATTTCGCGCGCCATACGGGCCCGCTCCTGCAGCAGAGCCGCCTGCTGCGCCTCTTCGGCCAGGCGGGTCAGCTCGATCGCGAGAGTCAGTTGTTGGGCCAGAGCATGGGCAAGCTCGATGACTTGACCCGAGACAGTGCTATGGCTGGGTAGGTAGATGACTAAGGCACCAATGGTGGTGTCGCTGACGCTAAGCAGCAGGCTGAGAAACGGGATTAGGTCGAGGTCGGGGTGCTGCTCGGGCAGGTGGCGAAAAATCTTCCCCTGCCAGCAGGCTAAGTGGACGTAGGCATTAGTCTCAGGCTCAGCCTGGGTGGCATGTACCCAATACTCCACTGCCGGGGCGTCAAATTGATCCGCAATAAGTTTCAGGAGGTGCCCAATGAAGCGATCCAGGTCGGGATCGGCGGCAAGGGTATCGAGAGACTGCTTGAGGGCTGTGTTTGCTTTAACTAATTCTGCAACCCGTTCTTGCGCCACTTGTTCTTGCGCCTGGGCGATCGCTTCTGCTTGCTTAATTTCTGCCAGCTGAGTCAGCTGAATAGCCAGCGTCACCAGTTGTGCCAGCGCATGCATCAGCTCAGTCTGTTGCTCGCTCAAATAGTGACCACTGGGAAAATAAAGTAAAAGTGCCCCTGTCGTTTTTCCTGCCCGCATCAGAGGAATGTTAATCATCTTCCTGATGTGATTTTCGGTACACCACGTCTCTAAGTCAAAATTTAGAGGAGAAAAGATCGACTGCTGAATCGGATCAGCAGGCACATCTTCTACGACAAAATGGCGTTTGCGAGTGTGGAGATTTTCATATCCAATGAGTTCCGGCGGAATTTGGATGCCTCTTACAAAACAATCATCAGGCAGGTCGGCTACAGTGAGAATTTTACCGTTACTACAGGCCAGTCTTAGATAGGAAATATTGCCAGGTTCTGGATGCTCCCAATACTGGATTAGGGGAGCATCAAATTGTTCAGAAAGAGCCTTTAGAACATGATCTAAAAAGCGATTTAGGTCGGATTCAGTTACCAACAAATCGACGGTTTGCTTGAGCACATGGTTAGCTTTTTCCAGCTCTAAAGCCTGCCTTTGGGCAGATTCTTGCTGTTCACGAGTGATCCGATCGCGCTGAATGGCGCTGCCGATAAAGTCTGCGATTGTTCGCAAAATGGCCACCTCTGCCGGACTGATGCAAATGGCTTCGCGGCAGTAGTTAAAGCACAATACGCCCCACCACCGCCCATTGACGCGAATCGGCACGGAATAACTCGACTTGACTTGAACGGCGGCATAGGCGCTTCGCAGGGGTTCAATCCAGTCTTCCAGCAGTCCGCCAAATCCATCGCCGTGGAGATAGTACTCCTCCATAAAGGCTTCTATCCCTGCACTGCTGATGCGAGCTGTCTCCGAATGGGTCGCCTGCCGTATCGTCCCTGGGCTAGTCCACTCGTAGAGTACGGTGTAGTAGTCGGGCACCGTTGATGACGCATCAGCGGCATTTTCTAAAACGTTGATGCGATCGCAGCCTGCGCCTGCCGCGATTAAATTCAGAGCCGTATCAATCGCTTCGTCAAGGTTCTCCAGCGTAAGTAGAAGATTGGCGGCGGCGGCGGCAGCTTCTAAAAGTTGATCACGCCGCTGTAGCATGCGATCGCGACCGTCTGCAATAGCAGCGTCCTGCCGATCAGCTGGATCAGGCGATAGCGGGTTGGAGGTAAAAGCCACAGCATGGGTTGTTTTGGCCCCTAGCATAGCAGCTGAGCTATCGCTGGAGGGTAGCTGCCCACCATGCTGACTGCCTATATTTTGTCACCTCGGTATGCACCAGCCCCGCATTGGAGAACCACTTTGGAATCAGCCTGACCGTCCTGCGGCCCAGAAGCAGAGACTGTGCTTCCATCCAAATCAATCTGAAATCGACAGCTCTGATACCAGCGTTTGAGGCGATCGGGCTTACCTACGTGGGCCGATCTGGCAACTCGCTCAATCCCTGCATAAGCTCATCCTGTCGCCACGATACAATTACGCCAAGTCAAAGCGCTTCACCCCAGGAACCACTGCGGTAGATTAAGGAACTTGGCTGACCTCGATCGCCGATCTAGCCCCAGGTTATTGCTGCATGTCTTCCCCAACGCCGGACTCCCAGCCGCCGCAAGATCGCTCTCTACCAGCCGCCGCCGAAGATGACCCCAGAACCGACGACAGAGCCGACGACGACGGGTGCTTTCCGGTGGTGGGCATTGGGGCATCAGCCGGGGGGCTAGAGGCCTTTACTCAGCTGCTCACCCACCTCCCACCGGACACCGGCATGGCGGTCGTGCTGGTGCAGCACCTCGACCCCAGCCAGGGCAGCCTGCTGAGCGATATTATTGCCCGCACGACCTCAATGCCGGTGCAGGCGATTACCGACGGGCTGGCGGTGGCCCCCAACCACATCTACGTGATTCCGCCCAACGCGCTGCTGGATATCGAAAACGGACGGCTGCGGCTCCAGCCCAGGGAATCTACCCAGCGGGTGAACAAAACCATTGACCGATTTTTTGAGGCGCTGGCCCGCGATCGCGGCCACAACGCCATTGGAGTCGTGCTGTCGGGGGGCGATTCAGACGGCACCCTGGGGCTAGAGGCCATTAAGGCGGCGGGGGGCATTACCTTTGCCCAGTCGGAGGACTCGGCCCAGGTGACCAGCATGCCCCACATGGCCATTGCCACCGGCCAGGTCGACTTTGTGCTGCCCCCCGATCAGATCGCCGCTACCCTGGCCAGCCTCAGCCGCCACCCCTACGTCAGCCGCCCCATCGCCGAGCTACCGGCGGCGGTCAGCGAGGCCGACACGCTGTCGGCCATTTTTGCCCTGCTCAAGGCCCGCAGCCGAGTCGATTTTAGCCAGTACAAGCCCACCACCCTCAAACGGCGCATTCTGCGGCGGATGGCGCTGCACCACATCGAGCAGATCGACCGCTACCAGCAGTATCTCCAGGAGACCCCGGCGGAGGTGCAGGCGCTGTACCAGGAAATTTTAATCAGCGTTACCAGCTTCTTTCGCGATGCCGGAGCGTTTGACTGCCTGAAGCGGGAGGTGTTTCCGGCGCTGCTGCGCGATCGCTCGCCGGAGTTGTCGCTGCGCGTCTGGACGGCGGGCTGCTCAACCGGGGAGGAAGCCTACTCCATTGCCATTAGCCTACTGGAATTTTTGGCCAACCAGCCCCAGCGCCCGCCGATTCAAATCTTTGCCACCGATATTAGCGAAACGGCCATTGAAATTGCCCGTCTGGGCGTTTACCTGCCCAGCAAAGTGGCCGAGGTTTCCGCCGACCGGCTACAGCGCTTTTTTGTGCCCGTGGAGGGGGGCTACCAGATCAGCAAGCCGGTGCGGGAGCTGTGCGTGTTTGCCCGCCAAAATCTGATCAGCGACCCGCCCTTTTCGCGGCTCGATTTAATTAGCTGCCGCAACGTGCTGATTTACTTCAGCAGCGCCCTGCAAAAAAAGGTGCTGCCCATGTTTCACTACGGCCTCAAGCCCAGGGGGTTTTTAATGCTGGGTTCATCCGAAACCGTGGGGGAATTTTCTGACCTGTTTACCCTGCTCGATCGCCAGTACAAGATCTACGCTAAGCAGTCGGCGGCCCTGCGGCTAAACCTAGATCTGGTAGAAGTCAACCGCGATCGCGAAACGCCCTCGGCAATCCCTAGCTACCAAGAACCCCGCCCCACCCTCGACATCTACAGTGCGGCAGACCAGGTAGTGCTGGGTCGCTATGGTCCGGTGGGGGTTGTGGTCAACAGCCAGCTCGATATTTTGCAGTTTCGCGGCCAAACCGGGGCCTATCTCGGCCCGGCCCCAGGGCGAGCCAGCCTCAACCTGCTCACCATGGCCAAAGACTCGCTGCGGCTGGACCTGCGCACCGCCCTCTACCAGGCCAGACAGTTCGGCCAGTCGGTCCGCAAGGCCAGTTTGCTGCGCGAGGGCGATCGCGTTTTCCCGGTAACCATCGAGGTGCTGCCCTTTCAGCCCAGCGCCGAGGGGGAAATTTACTTCCTGGTGCTGTTTGACCGTGAAGATCAGGGCCAGGCGGAGGAAGGCGCGATCGCAGGCTCCACAGAGGAAAGCCCCAGCCCAGAGCGTCAAAACGCCCACCGCTTGCAGCAGGAGCTAGAAACCACCAAATCGCACCTGCAATCGATCATCGAACAGCAGGAGGCCACCAACCAGGATCTGCGGGCCGCCAACGAAGAAATTCTCTCCAGCAACGAGGAACTGCAAAGCACCAACGAAGAGCTGCAAACCGCCAAGGAAGAAATTCAGGCCACCAACGAAGAACTCAGCACCATCAACGACGAGCTGTACCGCCGCAACGCCGAAACTACGCGGATCAGCAACGACTTTCAAAATCTGCTGGGCAGCATCAACATTCCCATTCTCATGCTTGAGGGCGACCTCAGCATTCGCCGTTTTACCCCCACAGCGGCGGCGCTGTTTAACCTCATTCCCACCGACATTGGCCGCCCCCTCAGCGATATTAACCATCGCCTCACCATCGACGACTTAGAAGCGCAGATTTTGGCGGTCATTACCACCCTCATCCAGTACAGCCGGGAGGTGCAAGACCAGGATGGCCACTGGTATGACCTGCGCATTCGCCCCTACCGCACCCTCGACAATCGCATTGACGGGGCGGTGCTGGTGCTGGTCGATATCGATGGGCTAAAACGCAGCACCGAGGAGTTAATCCAGGCCCGCGACTACGCCGAAGCGATTGTTGAAATGGTGCGAGACTCGCTGCTGGTGCTGGATGCCGCCCTGCGGGTGGTGAGGGCCAACGGGCAGTTTTACGCCGTCTTTCAAGTTACACCCCAGGAAACCGAGGGCCGCTCTATCTTTGAGATCGGCAACGGGCAGTGGAATATTCCCCAGCTGCGATCGCTGCTGCAAGACCTGCTGCCCCAAAATACCCAGGTCGAAAACTTTCAGGTTAGCTATGTGTTCGACCACATCGGCCCTCAAGTGATGCAGCTCAACGCCCGCCAAATCTTTACGACAACCGGTAGCCCAATGATTTTGTTAACCATTCAACCCGAGGGCGATCGCCCCTAGAAACCGAAGGCCAAAACAATCCTCAAAATACCTCCGGCAACATTGCGTGAGAGAAACTCTACATCGGTCAATAATTCTTCTCAGAAATCAGCGCTGTTCCTAAAAACTCTGTAATGATACCAATGGGGTGAGTTATCCAGCTAACTCGTCCAGACCAGCCAGCGATGGTTACAGGGTAATGTTTAGTCACGCCCTACAACTCTGCCCAGGAGGCTGTCACCACCATGGGCATTTCGCAACAGATTGAGGCTGTGTACCAACGGGCCTTGCTGCTGCGCCAGCGCGCTACGGCCCTGCCAGTGCAGCCCGACCTGCTGAATGAGGCACTGCGAGAGCTGTATTTTGTCCTAGAAGAATTGCAGGCTGCCGACACCGAACTCCAGCGACAAAACCAAAGCCTGATCGATGCTCAACAGCAGATTGAGGTCGAGCGCCAGCGCTACCACACCCTGTTTGAGCTGGCCCCCGACGGCTACCTGGTGACCGATCGACGGGGCAACATTCACCACGCCAACCGGGCGGCGGCGGCTCTGTTTGACGTAGACCCGGCCTACCTGGTCCACAAGCCGTTGGTCGTGCTAGTTGAGCCAGATGACAGGGCCAAAGTTTCAGCTCGGCTAGCCCTGCCCCAGGGCACTGAGCCCTTCGATATTGAACTGAACCGCCGCCAGCTGCCGCCCCTGGCGGTGGCTGTTACCACTGCTGCGGTTGGCAATGCCCAGGGGCAGAGTGAAGCCATGCTCTGGTCACTGCGCGATATTACCCAGCGCCAGCAGGCCGAGGCCGTGATTCGCCATCAGGCCTTTTACGACGCGCTAACCGGCCTGCCCAATCGGATGCTGTTTGACGATCGCCTGCCGCTGGCCCTGGCCCAGGCCCAACGCCAGCAAGACCAGCTGGCCGTGGTGTTTTTAGATCTAGACCGCTTCAAGATGGTCAACGATGTTTTGGGGCATCGGGTCGGCGACGAGGTGCTGCGGGAAGTGGGGACACGTCTGCAAAGCTGCTTGCGATCGCAGGATACCGTGGCCCGCTGGGGCGGCGATGAGTTTACCCTGATTTTGCCCTCGGTGGAGTCGCCGGAGGCGGTGGCGCTCACCTGCGATCGCATCATTGCCAGCCTGGAGCCAGCCTTTACGCTCAGGGAGCACACCTTGCAGATCAGCATCAGCTTTGGCATTGCCCTGTTTCCCCAAGACAGCGACGACCCCGAAACCCTGCTGCGCTACGCCGACATCGCCCTCTACCAGGCCAAAACCCAGAACTGCGGCTACTGGTTTTATAACGCTTCAGTGGGGCTGGCCGGGAGCCGCGATCGCCGCCGCACCCGGCTCGATGGCGAACTCCAGTAACCTCCCGGCAGCCAAAAACCAACAGCGCGTAGGCCAACCGTCCCTCCCCAAGGTAGCCGGCTGGCGGCGGCAACCGGCCCCTGAGTTTGCAGATGCAGAGATCTCCCGTTAAATCGAATACGCTTATAGCTCAAGCCTGTTCTGTGGAGGCGATGCTGTGGCTGGACTTTTAAGCGAACTACCCAATAGCCCGATCATTGCGTTCACAATTTTGCTGCTGGTAACGCTAATTATTCCGCCTATTTTTGAGCGGCTGCGGCTGCCGGGGCTGGTGGGTCTGCTGGCGGCGGGGGTAATTTTGGGGCCTAGCGCCCTGGGGCTGCTCGACCCGGCGGGCGATGTGGAAACCCTGCTCTCTGATGTGGGCAAAATCTATCTCATGTTTGTGGCCGGTCTGGAGATCGACCTCAAAGACTTTAAGCGCACCCGCAACCGCTCCCTGGGCTTTGGCTTTACCACCTTTGCGGTGCCGCTCATTGCGGGCATACTGCTCAGCCGCGTCTTCGGCTTCAACTGGATTGCGGCGGTGCTGGTGGGTTCGCTGCTGGCCTCCCACACCCTGCTGGCCTACCCGATTGTGATGCGCCTGGGGGTAACCAAAGAACCCTCGGTGACGGCCACCGTGGGTGCCACGATTTTCACCGACATTGGGGCGCTGCTGGTGCTGGCCATGTGCGTCGCCGCCCAGGCGGGCGAATTTTCGGCCCAGACGGTGGTGGCCCAGTTGCTCATGCTGGGCATTTTTGCCACAACAGTGCTGGTGGGCATCGACTGGGTAGGCAAGCAGTATTTTCGGCGCAACGGCGATCGCGAAGGCAACCAGTTTTTGTTTGTGCTGGCGGCGGTGTTCGTGGCGGCGGTGGGGTCGCAGCTGATCAACGTTGACAAAATTGTCGGGGCGTTTCTGGCAGGCCTGGCGGTCAACGACGTAGTGGGCAACGGCCCCGTCAAAGAAAAGGTGGAATTTGTCGGTGGGGTGCTGTTTATACCCTTTTTCTTTGTGTGCACGGGGCTGCTGCTCGACCTCAACCTGCTGATGGAGTCGATGACCACCAACCTGGCGTTTACCATAACGCTGACGGTCAGCCTTATTTCTAGCAAGTTTTTGGCGGCCCTGGTCATCAAGCCCTTCTATGGCTACAGCTGGACACAGGTTTTCACCATGTGGTCGCTGTCGCTGCCGCAGGTGGCGGCCACCCTGGCGGCGGCCCTGGTGGGCATGCAGCAGGGCATTATTTCACCCCTGGTGTTCAACGCCGTCATTGTGATGATGCTGGTTACCTCGGTGGCGGGGCCGCTGCTGACGGCTCGGTACGCGGGCAAGCTGGTGGAACCCAAACTTCCCCGCGCCGAGCTGGCCTCGCTGTGGTTTGACTACGGGGATGCCCCCGAAAACCGGGCCGACTTTACCATTACCGGGCCGTTTACGGTGGTCGTGCCCATCTACAACCCGGTGACCCAGCACTACCTGATTGAAATGGCCGCCCTGCTGGCCAGCCACGAGGGCGGCTACGTGATTCCGGTGACCGTCGCCCGCGCCCACGTGCACATGGATGACCCCCACCTACTCACCGCCCTCGGGCAGTGCCGCAAGCTGCTGCACCGGGCCGAAACCCTGAGCCGGGAGCTTAACGCCCAGGCCTATTCGGTGCTGCGCATCGATGACGATGTGTCGGAGGGCATTACCCGCACCGCCCGCGAGCAAAACGCCAGCCTGATTTTGCTGGGCTGGAGTCGCCAGGGGTTTCGGGCCAAACTGTTTGGCACCCTCGTAGACGAGGTGTTTTGGTCCAGCCACTGCCCGGTGGCGGTGGCCCGGTTGCTGACCGAACCGACCGAAATTCGCGGCATTCTGGTACCCATGAAAAATGTGACGCCCCAGGCGGTGCGCACGGTCCGCTTTGCCCAGGTGTTTGCCGACTCCCACGGTGCGGCGGTAACGCTGCTGCACGTGCGCGATCGCCACACCCCCGACGACCAGATCAAGGCCCTGGAGGCGGCCCTCAGCAAAGTCATGGCCGACGGCCCGAAGATTAGCTGGAACCTACTCACCATCGACAGCGACAACCCCGCCGAGGTCATTCTCGAAATCGCTCAGACCCACGACATGATCGTGCTGCGATCGATGCGGCGGCGCACGGCAGGGGGCCTAGCGGTAAGCGATGTCACCCACCAGGTCATCGATGAGGCCACCTGTTCCCTGGTGCTGTTTGGAGAACCCCACACGTAAGGTCAATGTTGGGGCTCAAGTCGGCAATTTTGGAGCAAAGCAGAAGGCCCGTAGGGGCGTTGCAGTGCAACGCTCCTACGGGCCAGGTGTGAACAAATAGGATTCGGTTAGGATTCGGTATTACAGGGCAGAGCCAGCCTTATCGCGCTGGAAAACATCTTCCAAAGAGGCGCGCTTGCCAGCGGTTTGGCTGGTGCGCAGCCGGTTGAGCAGGTTGGCCAGCACCGCATCGACAGAAAACCATCCCCCACCGTTGACCACAAAGAACAGAAAGGTTGCGGCGTAGAGGGCAGACAACTCCAGGTAGGGAATGCTCAGACCCGCCACCTTAACGTGGTGATACATGGCCACCAGCATCGTAAACAGCAGCCCGAGGGCGGCAGGGCGGGTCAATAGCCCCAGGGCCACCAGCGGAGCGCCAATCAGCTCGGTGAAGGCCGCCATGTAGCTGAGGGTGATGGGGAAGGGCAGGCCCAGGTAGGCCACGTAGGCCTGGGCAAAGCTTTCGATATTGGCCAGCTTGTCGAGACCGTTATGAATCATGACGACACCGGCCACGACTCTCAGAATTGTCCAGGAAATCTGAAAAGCAGCGTTAGCAGACTGATTGGGCTGAAGCGCAAGGCTGCCCAGGGATAGGATGCGTTGCTGAGCAATCATAGGAGCAAAGAAAGTTAACATCGTTATTAATTATCGTAACGAAGTTTCAAGAAAAATAAAGGCTCGACTCTTAATTTTTCTCCCTTCGCTAAATAACCGGGGTGGGGATGCGCCCTGCGCTTAGGGCCGCCATTTGCGTCGGGGCTGGATGCCCATTCACCGTGCTCAAATGCAGGATTCCTCATCCTGCGTCCTATATCCTCGGTGGCTAGCTGCTGTGGCTGTGAACCGAAGCAGAGTGCGTCCCATGCTGGGACGCCATTGCCGACTAGTTGGCGGGCCTCAGCAAGAATGCGGCTAGAGCCTGTCTAGAATGCGATCGCGGCCTTTGGGGGCAGCAAGAGGGCGATCGGATTGGGGGATTAGCCCAATCTTTAATCCATGGGGGTAACAAGACCCTGGCCTAACTCACGTGCAAACCGTCAATCCAAAGCTCGAGTGTTGAATCAAAAATTCTGAGGGCCGATGTTAACTTTTGTCTCTAGTTGCACCTCAACCTTGTGATAGGACGTAACGGAACTTGATAATCAATTCAGAAACGCAGATAAATCAAGGACATACCCATGGGTTTAATCAAGTCTATTTTTGGGGCAATCTTTGGGCTAATTGGCGGCATCTTCAAAACCGTTGGTGGCCTGGTCGGTCTGGGCAAAAAGTCCGAGTTTTTTCTAGAGGCAGACGAGTCTGACAGCGATAGCGAACCTACCACCGCTCCAGCCGCAGCCCCTGTCGAGGCCCAGGCTGAGCCTGAGGCTGCTGCCCCAGCTAAAGCAGAGGCCAAAGCTTCGGCTAAAAAAGCTAAAGCTGAGCCTAAAGAGCCTAAAACTCCAGCTAAAGCGGCTCCTGCTCCTGTACCCGCAGCCCCGGCTGAGCCTGTGGCCACGGCTTTTGCCTCCAACTACCTGACCACTGTGGGTACCAGTCAGCCCCGCCGTCGTCGCCCTGGCCCTAGCCTGTCTCCGTTTATGGATATGGCTAAACAAGTGAAAGCGCGGTAGGCGCGGTTCCAGACTTTTAACCAACAGCGGCAGATTGCAGGGTTTAGGGCTTGGCCTTAAGCCCTGTCTTTGTTGGCCTTTGATAGAAATCTCAGGCTACTGTAAAGGTGAAAAGCTCCATCCCAGGGCGAGGGAAGCGATCGCCCCAAGTCCACATGGGCATCAAAATGGGGCAGCAAATCAATAAAATCAAGGGCGCTCTCCCCAAAGCCGCTGAAATCGGTGACGGGAGCTGTCAAAATATGGTCTGCAAAATAGGCCTTCATAGCCTTCCAGGCGGCAGCGGCAATCAGCGGTGAGGGAAACCCGTCGGCGGGCGGTAGGGGAACGGCATCGCGGTATCGATAGGTGCGATCGCACAGCCGCAGCAAGCATCCCCGCCCATGCAGGTGCCAGTCAATCACCTCGCTGTAGTCTTGGGTAGCGTCTTTGCGCCTAAGTTTGCCCCGCGCGTCTAAATCAACCACCGATTCGTAGATAGGCAGCTGCCCCACCACCCACTGGGTAATGTCGCCCCAGGCCAGCTGAATGGTGCCCCGCTGACCAGTACTGCTTTGGCACATCACCGTGAGCTGGGGTTCTATGGCCTGAATAGCCTGCACCCGAAAGATAGACAGCCCCCTGAGTTGATCTATCGTAGCCCAGTGGGCAGGGATATCTTCGGCTCTTAGCTGTTCGCAGAAGTACTGCAACTCCCCCGCTGGCCCTGTTCGCAGCAAGCGCCAGGTTTTGCTCGGCAACCGAGTTCTGGCGGTATAGGCATCGACCTGCATAATCCGGGCTAGACCCTGGGCCGCAGGCTCTCTGCGATCGCCCGTCACCGGTTCCAGAGCCAGCACCGCCATACTCGCCGCACCCGGCTGCTGCTTCGCCGCACTGAGTTCGTGCTCTCGACGGCGGGCCAGGCGATCGCGCACCCGCTGGACTCCCTCCCGCGCATTGATCAGCACCTTAGTGTTAGCTGTGGTTTGCAGCAGCCGGGTATAGGTAACCTGGGCTTTTTCTAGCTCATCTTTGGCCTCCCAATACTGCCCCATTGCCAGCTTGAGCCACGGGTCTTGGGGCGTCTTTTGCTGCCACTGCTTAATCAGCTGGGCGGCCTGGGTCAGCTGCTGAGCACCCAGGGCGGCAGAAACAAGGTCGTACATGTTAGATGTGACGGAGAGCTAGCGTGGTACGACTTTAGCATTCGCCCCTGATCAGCGAGCCATGGATTGGCGGCTATGGGTTAGCGGCTGTGGGTTAGCGAGCTTTGGTGTGAGAAAGGTCAACAGTGCCAAAGTTCAGGCTGAGGGCGATGTTGATGTTTTCAAACATATTGACTAACCAGGCCACCGTGTCGCTGGAGGCCGTTTCGTAATGGTTGAACAAAATGGAGAAGCGCCGCTCTAGAAAGGGCCTAACCTTTTGACAAATCAGCAAAATTCTCAGCAGCAAGCCTGTAGTGTGCACAGGCCCTAGGTTGTTGATCAGATCGAGAAATACGTAGTGCTGACGGCCAGCGGACGGATCAACCACCAAGAAGTTAAACAAATTGCTGCAGGTCCGCACCCGCAGGAAGTCATCGACGGGCCTGCTGTCACTATCGGTAAAGGTAGATAGCAGATGGTCTTGCAGCATCGATTTGAACTGCCGCTGGCTGTAGCCAGCATTGACATCGGTGATGATGTAGTCGAACAGGTCTTCCTTAAACTGCCGAAATGAAGCCCCCTGGTCGTGGGTCAGCAAAAAGCGCTGAGCCCCATCGCGGTAGCTTTGGCCGTGGTCGCGGCGGCGGGAAAACTGCTTGAGCGACGATGCCAGGTCTTGATCGTTCAGCAGGGTGGGGTTCGGCACTACCCGCAGCTTATCGACAAAATCTGCCTGCCCCTGGCGATGCAGCCGTCCCTGGCGCACCCGATAGGTAACATAGTGGGTCAGGTCGACCTCAAACTTGTGCTGGGCCTCGAGCTGCATACTGCGAACATACTGCTGGTGCTGTAGATCGCTGTCTTCGGTCACCAGGCAGTGCTCGTACAGGTAGGGGTAGCGGTTAATCAATGACCCCAGGGGTACTGCTTCGGCCTGGCGGTTGCGGGGCAGCGCGGAGTGGCGAGCCTCAATGATGTTGGCCAAACGCTTGAGCGCCCAGTACTGCTCAGTGTCCCGAAAGCTCTCGGTGACCTGGCGCAGACGGCGAACCGACCGCGATCGCGACAGCTCTGGCACCCGGCCAGTCGGGACAGACTCCAGCAGCTCAATCAGAATAGGAATGGCGGGCTGAAGCTGGGTATTCGTTTGCCAGCGATTGATCAGGATATGGCAGCAGCGATTGAGGATGAAGCGAAAATAGTCTTCGACATCTTGTCCGGCCAGCAGGCGATCGAGGGCTGCAACAACATCGCGATCGGGATAGCCAAACCCGTCCAAAAACAGCGCCTGGAACCGAGCAATCATGGCATCGGGAGATTCCACGCTTACGCAGGCGAGCAGATGGCTGTATATGCGCTGCTCGTCGGCGGTCGTAATTCGATTGTTATAGGTCGCTTTTGTCTTCACGGATTCACCGCCCTTGCCCCATCACAGGTGGGGTTGTGCGTATAAGCCCCCACAGGCTGAGATGGGAAAAACTTTGGAATATAACCAGCAGTTAGAATACGAACCTGGAAGATGCACAGTTCAGATGGCAGTAATAGTCCCTAGGCTTCATTAAAAGCCGTATACAAGCCTCTTCGCGTCAGTTTTTACACTGGAATACCGCTCGCGTACCTTCAGATTACTGCGTGAATCTTCTAGTTTCTGAGATTATGTCGGTAGCGTTAACGAAATTCCAGTAAAGTTTATTACCAAACCATAAGGTAACCGTAAACTCCAACGCCACCTTTCCTGATCCAGAGATAGTTGCTTTGCTCCATCAATGCTGCACTCCAGACCTTAGACTGAGGCGGTCGCGTTGGGAAGAGGGTCGAGGGCCATCATCACCGCTAGCAGGCCCTTAGATGGCTTCATGGAGGGGAGTGTGAGGCTTAGAATACCCGCATTTTGGGAAGTTCTTTCGGTGTCCTTCAGCCAAAATTCCCTTACAATCAAGGTTGCTTTGTAGAAAAGCTTTGGTAAAAAGCTGATGTAGTGCAATGTCCGCTACAGCATACTAAATTAAGGCTATGGGTTTTTCATCCCTGGCGGCCCTGGCGGCGGCTATACAGGCCCCGCTGGATAATGTGCCGCTCTCACTTCAGGAAAAGCAAGTATTAAATATTACTACGGATACACGCGATCTCCGTGAAAACGCCCTATTCATAGCTCTTGTAGGCGATCGATTCGACGGCCACAGGTTTGTGGAGCAGGCGATCGCGAACGGAGCGATCGCCGCCGTGGTAGAGCGGGGCAAGCACCTGCCGCATCTGCCCTGCCTGCCTGTCGCCAATACCCTGACGGCCTACCAGGACCTGGGCCACTGGTGGCGCACCCAGCAGCCCGCTAGCATTGTCGCCATTACCGGATCGGTGGGCAAAACTACAACCAAAGAGCTAATTGCCGCCGCGCTGAGCACCCAGGGGCGGGTGCACAAAACCCAGGCAAACTACAACAACGATATCGGCGTTCCTAAAACCCTGCTTCAGCTTCGGCCTGAACATGACTTTGGCGTGGTTGAAATGGGTATGCGAGGGCCAGGAGAAATCGCTCGACTGGCCCGCATTGCGGTCCCCGATATCGCCGTCATTACCAATGTGGGAACTGCCCACATCGGCCGTTTGGGTTCTGAGCAGGCCATTGCCAACGCCAAGTGTGAGCTCTTGGCGGAGCTGCCGAATCACGGCATCGCCGTTCTTAACTACGACAACGCCCGGCTGATGGCTACCGCTAAGACAGTTTGGGCCGGGCGCACCATTACCTTTGGGCTGGAGGGCGGCGAGGTGCAGGGCCACCTCCTCAACGGTGAAACCTTAGAGGTGCAGGGGGTCAGGCTGCCCCTGCCGCTTGCCGGTCGCCACAACGCGCTGAACTTGCTGGCCGCGATCGCCGTTATGCAGGCCCTCGACCTCAACTGGCGGGTGCTCAGCGCCGGCCTGCACGTAGATCTGCCCGGCGGGCGCGCCCGCCAGATGGCGCTGCCCAACGACATTGTGCTGCTCGATGAAACCTACAATGCCGGGGTAGAGTCGATGACCGCTGCCCTCCACCTGCTGGCCGAGACCCCAGGTCAGCGCCGCATTGCCGTCCTGGGCACCATGAAAGAACTGGGGGAGCAATCTGTGGCTTTGCACCGCCAGGTGGGCCAAGTGGTCAGCCAGTTAGGTCTAGATAGCCTACTGACGTTGGCCGATTCCCCAGAGGCGGTGGCTTTAGCTGAAGGCGCTAAAGGCGTTGAGACCGTTGCCTTTAGCGACCACAACAGCCTGGCGAACTATCTGCTAAAAGTGCTACAGCCGGGCGATCGCGTCTTGCTCAAAGCATCGCGATCGGTTGCTCTAGACCAGGTGGTCGACAGGCTAGCGGCCTGCCTAGGTCCGCTGGCTCAGTAGTCTCCCTGGCGTCAGCTCGCCCTCTGCTAAGCATCCAGCGGCTTAGGAAGGGCTAGTAGTAGTCATACTCAGCTGCCGGATTCATGGGGTCGGGGGCAAACGCTAACCACAGCGGAAACTGAAGCAGCGCCAGGCTGATAACTGACTCGGCCTCATCTACCACAATAAAAGGCAGGCCGCTGTCGGCAGTAATGCGATCGGCCCGCTGAGCCAGGGGTTCAGGCGCATCGAACAGCATTACCCCCTGCCCCGTGCCAAAATCAGCCCGAGAGATGCCCAGACAGTCTTGCAGACCCCGTCGCCACTCTCCCAAGCGCTCCGGGCTGTTGGAGAGCACCAGGGTGCGCAGACGGTTGCCGTAGAGGGCATACAAGACAGATAGTGCCGCTGAGGCCACCAGCACATTTTGTAGACGGCTGCCCATGCTCTTTACCGCCCCCCGCCCGCCCTGGGCAAAAAACCAGTTTGAAACCCGTTCGGCGTGAATCGGCTCAAACGTCCGGCGCAGCTGCCACAGAGGACCATAGTAGTCGGGTCGCATACGGTACTGATCGAGCAGGCTGCGGACGCGCTCTGTTTGATCTTGAAAGGCGTTAGAGGCAAAGGCGGGCTGGGCAGGGGCAGAGTCGGCAACAGCCCGACGAGGTGAGGGGCGATTTGGTGCGTTGCCGCCTTCCTCACCTTCGGGCACCGCCCTAGAGCGCGAAGCCGAAGCTAGGTCGAGCTGCTCTGCCGCCACCGCCAGATCTTGCAGGCTACCCACCAAATAGTCTTTAAACCCCTGCACCCGTACCGCTAAGTCTTGGGAGGCCCCGGCAAAAGTGGTGCGCATTTCGGTCTGAATCCGCTCCTGACGGCGCTCAAGAGCTTCAATTTCCTTTTGCAGGCTGCGTTTGCGCTGCTCTAGGTCAACGGTACCCTGCTGCACCATACGGCCAATATCAGCCTGAATTTTCTGAAACTGGTCCTGGGTCAGGCGGTTATAGGTCGATTGCAGATCGACAATGGCGCGCTTCAGGTCGGTTTCCTGCTGGCGCAGGGCATCAATACGACTGCTCCAGTCTGACTTAAGCCCGCTAGAGTCGGCAGAAGGGGAACTGGCACTCACCTCAGAGCTGCCATAGCTTCCGGTGCCGCTCTCCGGCCCCAGGTTCGATTTCGATAGCTCATCTGCGGTCATACTGGCTCCCATAGACCCTGATGTCAGCCTATCAGATGAGAGCCGGGTTCGCCCCAGCACCGCTCCAGACCGCTACTCTGAGTCTTGATCCATGGCGCAGTGGGTTTCCAGGCAGGCTCGCAGTTCGCTGGGGTCAAACAGGATGGGCAGGAAATGAATGCTGTTGACCTCGCGGAAGTAAAAGAGCACGGGTAACGGTTGCCAAAAAATTTCCCAGTGCTGCCATTCAGCGTAGGGAAAGCGGCGGATTAGGGTAGTGCGACGGTATATATCTAAGGCGCTATCGGTAAAGCGAAGGGTGAGCGTCAGGCTCTGCGCCAGCAAGAACAGACCGAACGCACCAACTAAACCACCCAGCCACAGCTGCACAAAGGCCAGCGGGACTGCTAACCCCATGACTGCTAAGGGTATACGGTAGCTCGGGGGTAAATCGATGGGGGCCTTCGTTGAGGTAGAGGTCACGAGTTACAACCAGCGGTAGGGACATCTTTTAGTATATGTAAACTGGCCCTCAGAGCTGCTCTGAACCTTCTCTGGCGCCTAGCACCACCAGGGCGGCAAAGGCGATGCTAAACGGCCCAAATAGCGCAGGCTAAAAGTTGCTGATGACCGCGCTGCCTGTGCCCTGAAACATGAGCCACGAAAGAAAAAAGTTGCTGATAAAAATGGCCAGGAGTGCGGTCACTACGGCGGTAGTGGTGGACTGCCCGACGCCTTTGGCACCACCGGTGGTGGTCAATCCCCAGCTGGTGCCGATGACAGCAATCAAAATACCAAAGAAAAATGCCTTGATCAAAGAACTGACCAGATCCCAAATGGACAGGAAATTCTTCGCGGAGTCTAAAAAGACTGAGTAAGAAATGCCGTACTGGTTAGTGGCAATGAGCAGTCCGCCAGTCATGCCGGTAATGAACGACAGCACATTGAGCAGGGGCAGCATGAGGGCGCAGGCTATCACCCTCGGAATGACCAGATAGTCGATGGGGTCGGTTTTGAGAATTTGTAGGGCGTCGATTTGTTCGGTGACGCGCATGGTGCCGATTTCAGCGGCAAAGGCGGATCCTACCCGCCCAGCAATAATCACGGCAGTTAGTACTGGGCCTAGCTCTCGGGCCAGGGTGAGGGCCAGCACGCCGCCTACGGCTGCTCCGGCCCCAAAGCTGAGAAATTCTCGCGTTACTTGAATGGTGAATACCATCCCCACAAAGGAAGCCGTAATCAGGGCAATCAGCAGCGACTCTGGCCCCACTGCCGCCATTTGCTCTAGGGTGTTGCGACGGTGTATGGGCCGGGAAATCAGGTGGATGACCACCTGACCCGACAGAAAAATGGCCGCTAGAGCCCGACGACCCCACTGCCTCAGGTTCGAGCTATCGTCCGCCGCCTGTGTCAAAGCCTGACCCCTCTGTAGAACTGAACAATGCAGAACTGAACAATACCGATGTTGATGGTGGCTAGCAGCCTGGGCCAGACCTGCCCCTGGGTACATTCCCCAACCTGCACTAGAAATGGTGGGGAGTAAGAGGCGCGATCGCGCACTCCGCCCCAGGTCTATGGGAACTCTACCCAGGATTTGAGGCTTTGACAACTGCCCCTAGCCGGTCTATAGCTCACCTTGGGGGCGTCTGGAGGAGTTCGGAGTTGAGTGGTCATTGTCCACAAGACTCCACTATCCTGAAGGTCGGAGTCTAGATCTAATCTGTTTGAGTGCAGCTTATGAACGCAAAACCGCCGGTTGTCCACGGTGCTCGGGCGAGGTCAGGTCGCCTACGCCCGACTCTAATAGGTCTGGTAGCCCTGGTCAGTCTTTGGTTGTGGTGGCCCGTGGCCCCGGCGGCAGCGCGCGAGCCTTTGCAAACCGCTCAGACCATCCAGCCCTATCTAGACCGGGTGGCCGAGGCCGTGACCGAGTTTACCCTCGACAATGGTATGAAGTTTATCGTAATGGAACGACACCAGGCTCCGGTGGTGTCGTTTATGATCCACGCCAATGTGGGTGCCGTAGATGAAGTCGACGGTAAAACCGGCATCGCCCACTACCTAGAGCATTTGGCCTTTAAGGGCACCAGCCGAATTGGCACCAAAGACTTTGCTGCAGAAAAGGCGGTATTGACTCAGCTCGATGGGGTGTTTGACAACCTCTTGGCGGCTCAGGCCGCGAACGACACCGCCAAAACAGCCGAACTACAGGCCAAGCTAGCGGATTTAGAAAAAGAAGCCGCCAGCTATGTAGAGCAAAACCAGTACGGCCAGATTGTTCAACAGGCGGGGGGTGTGGGCCTCAATGCCACCACCTCTGCCGATGAGACCCGCTACTTTTACAGTCTGCCCGCCAACAAGCTAGAGCTGTGGATGTCGCTGGAGTCGGAGCGGTTTTTAGACCCTGTTTTTCGCGAGTTTTACGAGGAAAAGAACGTTATTCTCGAAGAACGCCGCATGCGGGTAGACAACTCGCCCATTGGCACCATGATCGAGCGGTTTTTGGAGGAGGCCTTTGTCAGCCACCCCTACCGTCGCCCGGTGATTGGCTACCAGGATGACCTCTTTACGGCCACCCGCAAAGACGTTAAAACCTTTTACGACACCTACTACGGCCCTGCCAACCTGACCGCTGCGGTGGTAGGTGATGTTGACCCCGCCGAAGTAAAGCGGCTGGCTGAAGTCTACTTTAGCCGCTACACAGCTCGGGCAGTGCCGCCTGAACCCGCGGTCAATGAGCCGCCTCAAACCGCACCCAAGGAGTTTTCTCTAGCCCTGCCCACAGAACCCTGGTACCTGGAAGGGTACCACCGCCCCAGCCTCAACCACCCTGACCACGTTATTTACGGCATGATTGAGAGCTTGCTGGTGGGAGGGCGCACCTCCAGAATTTATAAGACCGTGGTTGACGACGCTGGCGTTGCCTTAGATATTGGCAGCCTGAATGGCTTTCCGGGCAATCGCTACGAGAACATCTTTTTAATCTATGGTCTCACTGCCCCCGGCCACACCCCCGAAGACATCGGCACCCTCTTTGCCCAAGAGCTTCAGCGCCTCCAGCGGGAAACTATCAGCCCCGAGGAGCTGGCTCGGGTTAAAACTCAGGCCCGCGCCGGGCTGCTGCAAAGCCTGAATTCTAACAGCGGGATGGCCGCGCTTCTGGCCGAGTACCAGGCCAAAACCGGCGACTGGCGCAATATCTTTAACAACCTTAAAACCATTGAGGCCGTATCGGCGGCAGATATTCAGCGAGTGGCCCAAGATCTCTTCCGCCCTGAGAATCGCACCGTGGGCAAGCTGGTGCAGGCTCCCTCAGCTGAATAGCTGAGGGCCCAGAACCCCATGGTTTCGCCAGATTGGCAGATAAACAGCTCCTACAGACACCTCCGCACTACTCACCTTTCAGACCTACGGTAATTGGAACGCACAGTGATGAACTCGATCAGCTGGTTTATGGGTAACCGTCGAAGCCTGCGGCGGAGAATGATGCCGCTATTGGCCCTGATCGGGCTGTTTGGCGGGTTGTTGCTGGCCTGGCAGCCATCGGCCAGCGCCCTGACGCCGCGCCACTTCGATGAGCTTGAGTTTTCGCCCCTGCCAGATATTGAACTCCCCGCCTATGAACGCTACGCCCTACCCAACGGCCTGGTAGTCTACCTGCTCGAAGACCACGAGCTGCCCCTGGTCAGCGGCAGCGCTACCTTTCGCACCGGCACCAGGTTTGAACCCGCCGATAGGGTAGGGCTGGCCAGCCTGACCGGCGAGGCCATGCGCTTGGGGGGCACCACCAACCTGGGTGCCGATGACCTCAACCAGGCGCTGGAACAGCGGGCTGCATCCATTGAAACCAGCATTGATACCAGTGACGGCACCGCCAGCTTTAGCGCCCTGAGCGAAGACACCGCAGCGGTCTTTGCTCTGTTTGCCGATGTGGTGCAGCGGCCCGCTTTTGCGGACGACAAAATCGATTTGCTCAGGCGCCAGTACAGCGGCAGCATTGCCCGCCGCAACGACGATCCTGATGACATCACTGGTCGGGAGTTTCGCAAGCTGGTGTACGGGGCCGACAGCCCCTACGCTCGCACGATGGAGTACGCCACCCTGGCGGCCATCGACCACGGCGACATTGAGCGGTTCTATCAGGCCTCTATTCGCCCGGAGAAAACCATTTTGGGCATCGTGGGCGATTTTGACAGCGCTCAGATGAAGCAGTGGATTGCCGATTACTTTGGCGATTGGCAGGGCACCGGAGCGGCCCTGGACACCACGCTACCGACGGTGGAGCAAGCCAGAGCCGGGGTATTTATGGTGTCGCAACCCCAGCTGACCCAGAGCTATGTTCAGCTGGGCCACCTGGGCGGACAGCTGGACTATCCCGACCACGCCGCCCTATCGGTCATGAACGAGGTGCTTAACGGCTTTAGCGGGCGGCTGTTCAATGAGGTGCGATCGCGCCAGGGGCTCGCCTACCTGGTCTATGCCTACTGGGCGCCTCGCTACGACCATCCGGGGTTGTTTATTGGCGGCGGTCAAACTCGATCTGAGGCCACTGTGCCCTTCATTAAGTCAACGATGGCCGAAATCGATCGCATCCGCTCCGCACCCATTACCGGGGTAGAACTGGCGCAGGCCCAGGATGCCGTGCTCAACAGCTTTGTCTTCAACTTCCAAAGCCCCGACCAGACCCTGGCGCGGCTGATCCGCTACGAGTACTACGACTATCCCCAGGACTTTGTCTTTCAGTTCCAAGACCGGGTGCGCGCGACGACCATAGCTCAGGTTCAGACAGCAGCCCAGGCTCACCTCAATCCAGAGCAGATGGTGGTTTTGGTGGTCGGCAATCCAGCCGAAATTCAGCCCAGTCTGGATTCTCTGGCTCCCAACATCACCGTTACGCCCATCGATATCACCATTCCCGACCCACCGGCCTAGGGGTCAGAATTGGACTCGGAGCTGTCGGTGTCAGTATCGCTGGCGGAGACTTCTCCGGCGGTGGCAAACCAGTCACCGGGCAGCATACGGGTGGAATCTTCGGCTGCCTCGGGGTCGTCCATGTTGTCGGTAGCCATGCTGTCAACCCATACGCCGTAGGGGGGAACACCGATCGCCCCATCGCCGCTAACGACCCGAATACCTTCGAGCGGCGGGTGCGATCGCACCCGTGACTCAATCCGGCTCAAATCGGCCAGCACCTCTTCGGCTCGCTGGTAGCGATCGGTAAAGTCATAGAGCACCAGGCGGGTGACAACATCGCCAAGCTCAGGGTCGAGGTGAGGCGCCTCATGGCGCCAGATCAACTCTCCGTTGACATCGCGGCGCAGCGCGTAGGCTGGTATTCCGGTCAGGGCCTCAATGGCGGTAATCCCCAGCGCGTAGAGATCGCTGCCAAACTTGGGTAAACCCGCCGACTGCTCACTGGGCATGTAGCCCTGGGTTCCCACACCAATGGTGGAAGTGGAAGTAAGGTTTACCCCCGTATCCGCCAGCTTATTAGAAATCAGCTTCACAGCCCCAAAGTCGATTAGCACCAGCAGCCCGTCAGCCTGCCGCCGAATAATGTTGGAGGGCTTAATATCGCGGTGGATAACCCCCTGGTTGTGCACAAAGGCAACCACCGGCAGCAGCCCCAGCAGCAGATCGAGCGCGTAGGTCTGGGGCATCGGGCGGCGAGAGACAAGCTCATCCTTGAGCAGGCGGCCCTCGATCATTTCTTCGACCAGATAAAATGAGTTTTGAGCTTCAAAGTAGGCTAGCAACCGCGGAATCTGGGCATGGTGGCCCAATTTCTCTAGCGTTTCGGCCTCGCCCTGGAAAAACCGCCTGCCCAGGCGGTGAGCCCTCGGATCATTGCTGATAATGCGCAGCTGCTTCACCACGCAGACGGGCGATCCAGGGCGCTGGGTATCTTCGGCTACGTAGGTTTCGCCAAAGCCGCCCGAGCCCAGCAGTCGCACAATGCGGTAGCGATTGGCCAGCAGCAGGCCGATCACCTCCGCCTCCCTCAGCTTCAGCAGGTCTTGCAGGTCATCCTGCTGGCTGATGATCTCCTGCACAATCGGGGAGGTAACGTACTGCTCCAGGGTTTGGCGCAGACGCTTTTTACGCAGCTGTTCTGTGATAATGTCTGCCACGATGTAGGTGCTGCCCAGCAGGGTGAGTCCTGCGATCGGTGCCGCAGTGGGCAGCAGCAACCCCGCCCCCACAAAAGCTCCATAGCTCATCCAGAACCAGCCCCCCGCCGTCGCCGCCGTCCAGCCCAGGCGAGAGACGGGACGGTTAAACCACCGCAGCAGCAGCACAAACCCGCCACCACCCACTAAGACCAGCAGCCCCCGCAGCCAGGGGTTGGGTATGCCCATTCGCAGGTTGTTGCCGCTGTGCAGGTTGGCAATGTCGGTGGCCAAAATTTCAACCCCGGCCATGGTCTTGGGGTAAAACAAGGTTTCCGAAAACGGGGCCTGGTGAAAGTCTTGGAGAGATTTGGCGGTACCTCCAATCAGCACAATTTTGTCTTTGAACGTCTTGTTTTCGAGGTTGTGCGCCCAGGTGTCGGGGTCGAGCACCTCCCAAAAGGGCACGTGGTTAAAGCTGTAGGTAGGTCCATAGAAGTTGATAAAGTCACCCCGGTAAGGCGCATGGGGGATTCCGGCCGCCTGGAGGGTGGCCTCTGCAAAGGACTGGGTGGATTGAACCTCACTGTCAATTTGGCCGGGGTCAAGGTCGGCCTGGCTGCCCAGCAGGCCATCCAGGTATGCGCGCCCGTGGCGGTGAATACGGCCATCGGGCTCGATGGGGAAATTGATATTGCCCACGTGAACCGGGGTATCGAGCAGCTTGGGGAGGGGCTGGGTCGGTTTTACTAGGAGCCCCTGGCGGATGTTGACATCGTCTACGGAGGTAGCCAGCACCACGCGATCGCCGTAGCGGGTCAGCACATCGGCCAGGGCCTGGTCATCGGCAGGGCCATGGCTGCTGTCAGAGAACATCAAAATATCGAGCGCCACCGCCTTGGCCCCAGCCTCCAGGACGCGTTCAATGGCGATGGCATAGGCCTCACGCTGCCACGGACTGGTAGAAATAGGGGCCAGATAACTGTACTGATCGGGATCGGTGCGGTAGAACTCGGCTTGACCAAAGGAATCGTCATCCATGGCCAGAATGACAACATCGCTGGGAGCCGCCACAGGGCCGCGCATCTCAAAAAAGAGCGTTTGCAGCTGCCGCTCGACGAGCTGCGCCAGGGGCGAGTCGGTGGCTACGTGGGCGGCTACAAAGGTTAGCCACAGCCCCGCCAGCGAAAGCTTGACCCAGTCTCGCTTAATTTGCCGCTGCACCCAGCCCTTGACCAGATAGCTGGTGGAAAGGGCGGCGGTCTTGGTTTTAGAAAACGAATTCATGGACAGGGCGCGGCGGGGGGGCACCCCCTAGCTTAATCACCAAACGGCCTGTCCAGGGGTTGGTTTACGGAATCTTAGCTCCAGAATGCGATCGCAGCCCCTACTGGCCGCCGCGGGCAGCCGCCTGCACATGGACGGCAACGAAGTGCAGCAGCCCTGGCGACAGCTGCGGGCAGGGCACGGTGTCGGCAACGACCAGCGTTACCAGCAGGGTGAGCAGCAGACGGTTCCACTTGAGGTCGCGGTAAACGCTAGATTGCATGAATTTCCACCTCGATACAGGGCGGTAGCTAAAGTCTCGATTGATTAGATACAGCGTCAGACTCACCGTTTCCGGCAGCCAATTCGGGAAGAAAGCCAGATTTGAGCACGGTTTGACCCACGGGCAGCTCAGAGCAGGCCAGAGCCGTTGGATGGAGACCTGGGAGAAACCAGACACCTAACCTCTATCTCCGCTGGCAAGGACCAAAGGCCGCAGGAGACGGTAGGTCACCGACGAAATGCTTCGCCGCTCAGGACCGCTGGCATCTCCCCACGGTGGGTGGCAAATCAGGGAATAGCAGGCCGCAGCGCGATCGCTACGAGTTTGCCAGAACCGAAGCATTGGAGTTAACAGGGTTAACCCGCAGCGGGTCAGGCAATGACACTATACTAAACGGTTTGGTAAAATTAATCAATGGCCCGTTAAGATAAAGGTATAGCGCTATACTCTGTTGCCTCAGTGCCCGGGAGATACCCAAGGATAGACGGTGCTTTCCCATGCACTGAGGCCGTTGGGCTGCTGTCATCTAGCGGCTGGGTGCTATACATGAATCAGTTAGGTTAGGAAGGTAGAAACGCGTGGTCCAAAGTCCGTCAGTGCTGAATGACAAAGCCGTGCAAATCTTGCAGGGAGCCATGCAAGAGTTTCTGCAAAATGGCTATGCGGGCACCAGCATGGACAAGGTAGCGGCCACCGCTGGTGTTTCTAAGCCCACGGTTTATAACTATTTCAAGGATAAAGAAGGTCTGTTTAGGGCATTGGTTCAGTACGTGGCCGAGTCTCGCTGCCAGCAGGTGATGGGGGACGGCAACCTGGAAGGCCGCCCCGAGGCGGTGATTCGACGCTTGGTTACCAAGGCTATCGAAAGCGAGCTGCACGACGTAGATTACCAAAATTTTGTTCGTTTGGTGGCTGGGGAGTCGGGGCGGTTTCCGCAGCTGGCCCAGGCTTTCGTAGAATACCTGACGAAGCCCGCCGCCGATCGCCTCACCGACTACCTGAAAAACTGCCCGGAGCTAGATCTGCCCGATCCAGAAGCCACGGCGCGGATAGTGCTGGGTTCAATGGTGTTTTTCATCATGACCCAAAGCATGATGCACGGGGAAGCCATCATGCCCATGGAACCCAGCCGCCTGGTCGACAGTTTAGTGGATTTGGTGGTGCGATCGTAGGCCGCCCAGGCAAGCACCTGGGCCATATCCCCTCTACCCCGCCTGAACCGGCTCGCTGGCCAGCACCTCCGGCAGTTCAAGTTCGCTGCCGTCGGGGCCTTCCAGCACAAACCCGGCGTCGCGAATCATCGCGTAGTCGGCCTGGGCCGCCTGGCCCGGAGTAGTCAGGTAGTCGCCAACAAAAATGGAGTTGGCGGCATACAGCCCCAGGGGTTGGAGCTGCCGCAGCTGCACCTCGCGCCCCCCGGCAATGCGAATTTCCTGGGCAGGCAGCAGCAGTCGATACAGGCACAAAATACGCAGGCAACGGCGTGGATTCAGCTCCTGGCGTCCCTCGAAGGGGGTCCCCGGAATGGGAATCAGAAAATTCAGCGGCACGCTGGTTACCCCCAGCCGCCTCAGGGTCAGGGCCATGTCAACAATGTCGTCGTTCGACTCACCCAGGCCAAAAATGCCCCCGGAGCAGGTGGTCATGCCCGCAGACTGCACGGCCTCAATCGTCGCCAGGCGATCGCCAAAGGTGTGGGTGGTGCAGATATCGCCGTAGTGGTTTTCGCCCGTGTTGAGGTTGTGGTTGACCCGGTCTACCCCCGCCGCCGCCAGCTGCTGGGTTTGGGCCTCGTCGAGCAGGCCCAGGCAGGCGCAGATTTTCATCGGGTAGCGGGCCTTGACCTGGCGCACGGCCTCCAGCACGTCGCCAAAGACGCGATCGGAGGGCGATCGCCCCGAAATCACCATGCAAAAGGTACCTGCCTTGAGGCT
Organism: Nodosilinea nodulosa PCC 7104; assembly: GCF_000309385.1. Taxonomy (GTDB): domain Bacteria; phylum Cyanobacteriota; class Cyanobacteriia; order Phormidesmidales; family Phormidesmidaceae; genus Nodosilinea; species Nodosilinea nodulosa. The sequence goes on along the minus strand of NZ_JH976537.1, from coordinate 2,963,259 downwards.
GTTAGCCCGCTCGGCGGCGGCCAAAATTTTCTCCTGGGCCATGAAGGGATATTTCTCAATCTCAGCGGTGGAGAGCTTCGACTGAGAGCAGTAGTGGCAGTCTTCTGGGCACAGCCCGCTCTGGGCATTGAGCAAAAAATGCAGCCGCACTCGGTTACCCCAGTGGTGTCGCCGCACCCGGTAGGCCGCCGCCAGCTGATCGAGCAGGTCGGTATCGGGGGCCGTGAGCACAGCCTGGGCCTGCTCACGGCTCAGAACCTCACCGGCTAGAGCCTGGTCTGCCAGAGCTTGCCAATCGACACGGGATGGAGCAGAGATGGCGGTCATAGCGGTGAGGTCAATGAGTTCCAACGGGGCAAGGTCTATTGTCTCAGATTAAATCCCCCAGGCGGGTTGGCTTGCAAAAGCTGGCTGCATCCTCCCTGGGGAATTGGGGAAGTTATTGCAAGCAGCTGTCGGCCCCCTGGCAATGCCTCTGGGAAATGTCTCGGCTGTGCGGCCAGAAACCCCTGAGAAACCTGGAAGATCGGGACGGTTTTGGCTAGCTATCCTCTAAGACCCGCACATCGACCGCGCTGGTGTTGAAGTTGTAGAGGTCGCCATCGAGTTCGATGGGGGTACCCACTTTGACCTTGGTGTTGCCAAACACCGGGCCGGTGTCGGTCATTTGGGCATTGTCGGCCAGCGTAATCAGCATGTCGATGGTGTAGTCCAGCTCTGGGCGAGGATCGGGCAGGGCTTTGACAGAGCCATCGGGCTGGGGCACCGCCGTACTGCGGGGCAGCAGCCGCGCATCTTTCACCTTGACCTGGCCGTAGGGCTGGTTGCGAATAATGATGTTGGTGGTTTCTGAATTCTTGATGGCATTAAACAATTTCTCGGGGTCGGAGGCGGTCAGCCCCCGCACCATGACGTCCACTTCTACCGGTTTGGTGGTCGCCCCTACCTGCGCCACCGACCCCGACGTACCGGGATACAGAAAAATACCGAACAGCACCATTAAAATAATCAGGCCTGCCGCGACATCTAAGATGCTGACTTTGCCAAACAGGCGACCTTTGGAGTCAAGTAGGGTCATGACTGAAATGCCCTCGACGTAGGGAGGGATTGAGGGTTTCTATAGGAGCGGAATGATCGATACCATTGAAGCACAGGCCGGTTCCTTTGCGGCATTTGGATCGGGGTAGGCCCAGGGGCGCAGGGGCAGAACCCAGGCGGCGCAGGCAGAGCCAAATTTATTATTGGCCACTTCCTGTGGCGGCTCCGGGCTGGGCCGGGCAAGATGGAAGTAGTCATGACCCTCAGCAGCACGCGAGGCGCTTCTATGCTTTCTCCTCTCACTTCGCTAAAGCAGAATTCCTTCCTGCGGCGCGGGCTGTACGGCCTGCTTGCCGCCGTAATGGCCGTCACCATTGGCCTGGCGACTCCCACCCCCTCCCAGGCCGGCATTTTCGACCTGATTTTTCAGGGCATTCGCTATGTGCAGTTGGGCAATCTATCTGACCAGGATGAAGTCAACCTGGGCAGCCAGATCGACCAGCAGCTCAAGGCCCAGGGCGTAAAGGTTTACAACCGCAACTCATCCATCAATGCCTATATCAATGAGGTTGGTCAGCGGCTGGCGGCCAACAGCGATCGCCCCAACATACCCTACACCTTCCAGGTCGTAGAGGATGACAGCATCAACGCCTTTGCGACCGCAGGTGGCTATGTCTACATTCAGTCAGGCTTAATTAAGGCGGCGTCTAACGAAGCCGAACTAGCAGGGGTTATGGCCCACGAAATTGGCCACATTGGCGGTCGCCACGCCATCAATCAAATGCGGCAGACGGCGTTGGCCAGCGGGGTGGCCGGAGCCTTAGAGGTCAGCCAGGATACGCTGGTCAATTTGGGCGTGCAGCTGGCCCTGCAGTTGCCCAATAGCCGCGAAGCCGAGTATGACGCCGATCGCCGTGGGTTCAATACGCTGGGGCGGGCGGGCTACGACCCCAGGGGATTTATCACCTTCATGCAAAAGCTGGAGGGGGGGTCCACCGCCGAGTTTCTCAGCACGCACCCCAACCCCGGCAACCGGGTCAGCAATCTACAGCGCATGAACAGCGAGGGGCTGTATCCCAACAACGGCGTCGGCACCGATGCCAATGCCTACAAGAACCATATTAGAGGACTCTAGAACTAGAAAACTCTGGAAATAGGGCGCAAAACTAAAGGGCTATCGCCTCTTCAGACTCCTCCGGCGGCAAATTCTCAGGCCCCAAAAGCCCAGGTCTGGATCTACCTTGACCCGCTGGGCCAGGGCCGGGGTTTGCTGGGCCAGCAGCTGGTGGACCGTGCGGCTGTCCCCTCCGGTCAGCCCGATCGAGCCATCGGCCCAGTCGGCCTCCCAAGCGCTGATAAAGTCGCGAATGCCCGCCAGCTGCGTATGTAGAATACCGCTGGCGATCGCCGCTGCCGTATCGGTCGCCCAGCGCTGGGGCCACTGGTCTAAATTGAGATCCAGCGCGGGCAGCCGATCGGTGTGGGCGTGGAGGGCTAAGAGCTGCGATCGCAGCCCCGGCAAAATAGCACCCCCGATCAGGCGTTGGTCTGCCCCAGCGGTAAAAGTCAGGGCAGTGCCGCAGTCAATCACCAGGGTTGGCCACCCCCAGACTTCTCCAGCCCCCGCCAGGGCCAGGGCGCGATCGACGCCGAGGGTTGGGTAGGTATTTTGCAGCGGCACCTCGGCGGTGGTGACCTGATGCAGCGCCGGGTAATGGGCCAGCCAATCGAGGGGAGCGTCTACCACTGAAGCCAGCCACAGTTCAGGCGGCGGCCCAGCCCAAGGTATGCCGCCATCCGCTAAAGCAGGCGGTAGGGTTACCGAACTGTCGATCTGCTGCCAGGCGCTAGGGGCAAAGTGACGCCGTTGCAGCATTTGAACCTGAGTCTGAGATAGGTGTGCCGTATGCCAGCTGCCCAGCCAGCGATCGCTCGAGGAAACCTGGCCCTGCCCATTCGCCTCAAAAGCACCCCAGTGCCAGCGGCTGTTGCCCATAATCAAGGCCAGCCACACAGCGCGTTGACCTGTGTCCATAGCTCAACTATTAATAGCTAAACAAAAAGCTGTTCCAAGAAAAATCTTTTAAGCCGGGGCGTTTTGCCAGCGAATTCTTATCTCCAGAATAGTCTAGGGCGCCGGACGTTAGAAATAACCCTTTAAACAACTGAAGAGTGACCATCGTGGCCACTCTCCGTTAAAACTTTTGTGATATACGCCAGACAAACTCGGGATTGCCGTGGCTGGAATAGGTTGCTTAACCGAGTTAAACACCTCTAGAATGAAGGAAAAGTTAGCGGAATCACAAAGCTCGCTAAACTACACTTGCTACCACAACCCGTTGTCTGGCCGACAATTAGGATAGGTTAAGCCAAATAATGACTACCTCTAAGAGGGTTGTAAACAGCGATTTTGGGTTTTTTCAGCTTACTTGCAAGCTCTACAGGGCGATAAAACCGAATTGGGCTTGCGGGTTATTCAGTTGTTTTCGATATATCCAAATTATCACAGTAGGCGGGAGGTGAGAAGGCCATTGACCTATCGTTACTCACCGTTACAGGGATTAGCAATGGTAACAACACTTCCCGCAAAAAATAGACGATTGGATCCTCTAAGCCCCTAATTTAAGCTAAATTGAGCGGATCTACATCAATGGTGAGGCTAACTGAAGCGGGGCAGTACTGCTTCAAGTCTTGCAGGTTGGGCAGAGCATGCCCCAGCGGTCCCTTGACGAGCAGATGCCAGCGATAGCGCTGCGCCAGGCGGGGTATGGTGGCCGGAGCCGGGCCCAGCAGTTGATAGGGCGAGCCTTTGAGGGCCTGGGCCACACGCTGTGCCAGAGCTTCAGCCGTTTCCTGCACTCCGATAGGATCGGTGCTGCTCAGCCGCAGCAGGATCATCTGCCCGGCTGGGGGGTATTGCAACAGCTGCCGCTGCGTCCATTCTGTGGCGATAAAACCCTCGTAGGCGTGCCGAGTAACGGCCTCTATGACGGGGTGCTCAGGGGTGTAGGTCTGCAAAATTACCTGCCCCGGCAGGGTGCCGCGACCGGCCCGACCCGCCACCTGAATCAGCATTTGCAGCGCCCGCTCGCTGGCCCAGTAATCATTCATATATAGGAGTCCATCGGCGGCGATGATGCCCACTAGCGTGACCTGGGGCAGATCGATACCTTTGGTCAGCATTTGGGTGCCCACCAGCAGGTCGGCATTGCCCTCGGCAAAGCGGGTGAGCAGGGCGCGATGGGCGCCTTTAGTGCGCGTGGTGTCGCTGTCGAAGCGAATGCAGCTCAGGTCTGGAAAGGTTTCGCCCAGAGCATTGACCACCCGCTGGGTACCGCTGCCGAAGTGCTTGAGGTAGGGCGAGCTGCATGCGGGGCACTGCTTGGGGTGGCCCTGGCTAAAGCCGCAGTAGTGGCAGCGCAGGGTCATGGCGCTGTTTGCCTTGGGCTGGTGGTACGACAGCGACACATCGCAGTGGGGGCACATCATGACATGGCCGCAGCTGCGGCACGATACAAAGCTGCTGTGCCCCCGCCGATGAATGAACAGCAGGCCCTGGTTACCCTCGGCCTTCATGTTGGCCAGGGCTGTTTGCAGCGGGCGGCTGAGAATACTGCGGTTGCCGTCTTGCAGTTCGTCGCGCATATCGACCACGGCGACCGTGGGCAGGGGCTGGGCCTGTACCCGCTCGGGCAGCGATAGGTAGGTCCAGGGTAGAGAGTGGGGCGTGGGGGCGTGGGGGCGTGGGGGCGTGGGGGCGTGGGGGGGAGCTGGGCTAATGGTGGGTATTGCCCAATCTGGGTTTTCCTGCTGGCTTTCGCCCGGCCCCCGGCACTGCACCCAGGTATCTAGCGATGGCGTGGCTGAGCCAAGCACCAGGGGACAGTTCTCTAATTCAGCCCGCCAGCGGGCAACGGTGCGGGCGTGGTAGCAGGGGGGAACGTCTTGCTTGTAGCTGCTGTCGTGTTCTTCGTCAAGAATAATGAGTCCCAGGTTGGGCAGAGGCATAAAGATGGCGGAGCGGGTGCCGACGACCACTAGCGGGGTTAGGGGCCGCAGGCTCTGCCGCCAGGTATCGTAGCGTTCGCCATCGGCCAGGCCGCTGTGGTATACCCATACCCGATCGCCAAAGCGGCGGCGAAAGCGATCGGTGAGCTGGGGGGTGAGGCCAATTTCGGGCACCAGCACCAGGGCCGACTGTCCGGCGGCAAGGCGAGGGGCGATCGCCTGTAGATACACCTCGGTTTTGCCCGACCCGGTCACCCCGTGGAGCAAAAACTGACGGCCCTGCGAATGCCTATTTATAGAGTCGAGGGCGGCGGCCTGATACCCGGTTAGGGCCTTGGGCTGGTCAGGCGTTAGCGCTGGCCCAGATTCAGCCCGCAGCTGCTCGCGGGGCTCAATCACCAGGCAGCCGGCCTGGGCCAGCCGCTTGAGCGTGGGGCTGGTGGTCTGACACAGCTGTAGGGCATCGCTCAGCCATAGATCGCCGCCCTGACGGCGCAGGGTTGCAATGATGTCCTGCTGACGAGGGGTGAGATCGATGGGCAGCGGGTCGCCGCCCACCAGGGTGACCGCCTGGCGCCGCTTGGCCTGGGGCGGCTGGGGCGGCGACAGGTAGGACTCGGCCCAGCCCAGCTGAACCAGCTGCTGCATGGCCCGATAGCTGTGGCCGCGCTTTTGCAAATAGGGCCAGGTGTAGTCTGCGGAGCGCGATCGCTGGAGGTCGTCGAGGAGAGCGGAGCCCCCCGGCGATAGAACATCGGGGCGAGTCTGGGGAACGCGATCGCGCCTGAGCCGCAGTCGTCGCTGCGACCTGGCCAGCAGCCCTGGCGGCAGCGCCGTCTTGAGCACCTGCATCAGCGGCACCTGGTAGTGGTGGGCGACTCGCTGCAGCAGCGCCCAGTAGGAGGGCGCGAAAAACCGCTGTTCGACGATGCCCCCTACGGCGCGAATCTGGTCGGGCAGCAGATTCGCTGGCGGAGTGGGGGAAAGGGAAAGCGCGATCGCCCCAACACTCTGGTGACGAAAGGGCACCGTTAAAATATCGCCCACCTGCACCTTTAAATGAGCAGGCACGGCATAGGTATATTCGGCGGGCTGACCGCCGTAGTCCACCAAAACATTGACCCACTGGGGCTGGGTATTGCTCTCACCAAGGCCCACGCTTGCTACACCACCTACGCTACCTCTGCCAGTGTACGAGTCTGGGCCAGAGATTAGCCGTTTAGCGCCCCAAAACCCCCAGGTTTTCCACAGCATATTTTCTGTGGAAAACTTTTTCACCCTGTGGAAAACTCTCCCTTAGGGTCTAACAGAAAATAGCCCAGAGATCTTCCCCAGGGGCAACAGCAACGGACTCTACCTAAAGGGATAAGCCATTATTCCTAGGCAGCGATCAATGCCTAGGCAAAGTATCTGAGGATAGCAAAAAACCAGTCCAGGTTTCCCTTAGATTTTTAGTCCATTTTTTGATTTCGCTGTTACACTACGCAAGTTGCCAAAGAAATGTTACATTGCCTGGGAATTCACAAAAATATCCGTATTGTGGACTCACAAAATAAGTCCGAGATCCAGTTCCGGGATCAAGCGTTTTGTCAGGGGTTGCCATCAGCAGGGCGCTCCCAATATACATGCTCCAAATCCGCACGCTTTGACCTGTAGGTATACAGTTCTCCTTACCCCATGACTACTACATATAACTCTGACAGAGACAGTTCTATTGCTTGGCCCGACGAATCCATAGATGGGTTCGACACCGACCTAAATCGGATGGCAGAAAAGGTCTCGGCGGCGGATAGCCAGCTCACCCCTGACCTCACGGCCTGGGACGAAGACCGCGAGGTACTGGCTAAGTTTTCTCAGTCAGAGGCGATGTCGGAGATGGGGCTGTCGGGCTACAGCAAGACCCTAACTGACGATGCCGTTGGCGCTTTCTTTAAGGAGATGGCTCGCTATCCTCTGCTAAAACCCAGCGAAGAAATTGAGCTGGCGCGGCAGGTCAGGTTCCTATCTAAGGTTGAAAGCGCCAGCGAAAAACTTCAGAAAGAGTTGGGCCGTAAACCCAATCGTCAGGAGTTGGTAGAGAAGTTAAAGATCAGCGAGGCCGAATTCACCCAAAAACTCCATGAGGGTCGCACCGCCAAGCGCAGAATGATTCGCTCTAATCTGAGGCTCGTGGTGTCGATCGCCAAGCGGTATTTAAATCGCGGGGTGCCCTTTCTCGACCTAATTCAGGAGGGCGCGCTGGGGCTGAACCGAGCCACCGAAAAATTTGATCCCGACAAGGGCTACAAGTTTTCGACCTACGCCTACTGGTGGATTCGTCAGGGCATTACCCGCACCATTGCCAACGATGCCCGCACCATTCGCCTGCCCATCCACATTGTGGAAAAGTTGAACAAGCTGAAAAAAGCTCACCGCGATCTGCGCCGCGATTTGCAGCGCAACCCCAGTGAGCAAGAGCTGGCCGATGCCCTCGATGTTTCGGTCGACCAGCTCAGGAGTTTGCAGCAGGTGCGCAGGCGATCGCTCTCCCTCAACCACCGCGTCGGCAAAGGGGAAGACACCGAACTGATGGAGCTTCTGGAAGACAGCAGCACCCAGACGCCGGAATCTAAAATTAGCGAAAACATGATGCGCCAGGAGATTACCAGCGTGCTGGCCGAGGTGCTAACCGAGCGCGAAAAGGACATTATTACTCTGCGCTACGGCCTCGCTACGGGCGAAACCCACACCCTAGAAGAGGTGGGCGGCATTTTTAACCTGTCGCGGGAGCGGGTGCGCCAAATTCAGACCAAGGCCATGCGCAAGCTGCGGCGGCCCCAGGTAGCGGCCCGCCTCAAGGGCTGGCTGAAGTAGATCGCTGCCCTCTATCTATATTTCTTGATTCCTTTTTCTGGTGTGCCTGACCCTGGACAGGCTTCTAAGTTTCCTCCTCAGATCACCTTATGCCCCCCTTTTTCAAGGGGGGTTTTAGTTGGAATGGGCAGGGCCAGCGACAGGGAGAATCTGGCCGACCCAGCCATCGCCCTCTCCGCCCCACAAACTGCACCTATGGATGCCATTCATCTCACCAATATTCGAGCCTACGGCTACACCGGAGCGCTGCCCGAGGAGAACGTGCTGGGCCAGTGGTTTCAGGTCGATATTATTTTGTATTTAGATTTGGCTGAGGCCAGCGAGAGCGATCGCCTGGCCGACACCCACGACTACCGCACGGTGATCAACCGCGCCCAGCACATTGTTCGGGAAGCAAACTATGTGCTGATTGAGCGCCTGGCCGGGGCGATCGCCGCCGCCGCCCTGGAGTCTGACCCACGTCTACAGCGGGTGACGGTTCGGGTGACAAAGCTCACGCCGCCTATCCCCGACTATACAGGCCAGGTTGCGGTAGAAATTACCCGCGATAGAATCCAGTAGGAGCAAACGGTCGTTTGCCTTCAGTTGACGGGCTGATTCGATTTTCTGGCGGTAAAGAATCTGGCGGGCAGTGCCCTGCGGTAGCTAATGACTTCTTCTACAACTAACTCGCGTCAGCAGATTAGAGCCGAGCTAGAGCGCATGCCCGACTGGCTGCGCCGCCCGATTGGCAACGCCAGCGAGATTTCAACGGTGCAGCGCATCGTCAAAGAGCGGCAGATTCACACCATTTGCGAAGAGGGCCGCTGCCCCAACCGGGGCGAATGCTACGCCAACCGCACTGCCACCTTTTTGCTGATGGGGTCGGTGTGCACCCGCGCCTGCTCGTTCTGCCAGGTGGAGAAAGGCCATGCGCCCATGACCCTCGACCCCCACGAGCCAGAGCAGGTGGCCGAATCCGTCCGTCTCTTGGGCCTGCGCTACGTGGTGCTGACCTCGGTGGCGCGGGACGACCTGGCTGACCACGGGGCGAGCTGGTTCGTCACCGTGATGGAGAGAATTCGCCAGGTGAATCCAGGGACTGATATTGAAGTGCTGACCCCAGATTTTTGGGGCGGATCGTCGCGGGACGACGGCCAAGCCGATCGCGTTCAAACCGTTGTGGCGGCAAAGCCCGCCTGCTACAACCACAACCTGGAGACCGTGCGGCGACTGCAAGACCCGGTGCGGCGGGGGGCCAAGTACGATCGCTCCCTGCGCGTTCTGTCTCTGGTAAAAGAATTTGATCCCTCAGTGCCCACTAAGTCAGGGTTGATGGTCGGTCACGGCGAAACCGAGGCGGAACTAATTGAGGCCATGGAAGATTTGCGGGGGGTGGGGTGCGATCGCATCACCCTGGGCCAGTACATGCGCCCCTCGCTGGCTCACCGCCCGGTTGCACGGTACTGGACGCCAGAAGAATTTGACCGCCTGGGCGATATCGCCCGCGAACTCGGCTTTGGGCACGTGCGCTCTGGCCCCCTGGTGCGCAGCTCGTACCACGCCGGAGAAGCCCCGTGACGGGACAACCCTGGCGGCTAATTCCCCTGCTGGATGCCCCCGGTGCAGTGCAGATGGCGATCGACACCTGGCTGCTCGACCAGCACCAGCACCACGGCCATCCGCCCGTCCTGCGGTTCTACACCTGGAATCCGGCGGCGATTTCGCTAGGCGTCAGCCAGCGGCGGCAGATACCGGACCACTGGCGCAACCTGAGTTGGCAGGGGCAGCCTGTGGATCTGGTGCAGCGACCAACCGGCGGACGCGGCGTGCTGCACCAGGGCGATCTGACCTATGCCCTGGTTACGTCTGCGGTTGAAGGTAGCCGAAGTCAGGTCTACCGCTTCCTCTGCCAATTCTTAATTGAGGGTTGGGCAAAGCTGGGCGTATCGCTAGGGTTTGGCCAGCCCGATCGCGACTACAGTCGTTCATCCAACTGCTTTGCCCTGGCTACCAGCGCCGATCTAGTCGATTCTCAAGGTCATAAAGTTATTGGCAGCGCCCAGCTGCGGCGCGGCACCTACCTGTTACAGCATGGATCCATAAGTCTCGCTCCCGATCCAGAGCTGTGGCAGCAGGTGTTTCAAACGCCGGGGCCACAGCCGAACCAGGCTCAGCTAGCGATGCAGCGTGGGCTAACCCTATCTCAGGTGATGGCATCGCTAACTCAGGCTGCCGCAGATTGTTTTAATGCTCAGCTCATGGCCCAGCCGCTCAGCGATCGCGAGTGGATCGACATCTATGCTCTAGCCCAAAAAAATGGCCCGGAGTGCCAGCGCACCGGGCCATCTGCCGTATCGTCTAGAAGCTAGCTCATGGCTGATGAGCCGCGATCGTACCCAGAGAAATCGTGGGGCATTTTGCCCTGAATATGGCTTTCATAGTGGGCGGCATCCTCAACGGGAATGCCAACCTCAGCGGCTAGCCGCACCATCATGCCTTGTTCGCGCCGACGGCTGCGCTGGTGGCGACGAATAAACAAGTTCCTCGCCAGGTCGGAAATGCTGGTCGCCGGAGCAGCGCTGGCGGGCACCGGGTCGGCCACAACCGCTGGAGCAGTCGCCAGACTAGCCGCAACGGCAGGAATTTCTACCGGAGCCGCAGGGGCTGCAATACCAGTGCGATAGGGCACTCCGCGCCAGGTCAAATCTGCAGCGGGCTGGGCTGGCAGCTCGGCCAGGGCTTTAAATACCACGGGCGCACCGCGATAATGGCCTGTGCCAAGGGTTTTACCCAGCTTGGGCGCAGGGTTAAAGGTCAATTCGTAGCTAATGCCGCGATAGGTGAGTTTCATAATGTCGCCTCCTAGAAGCGATGGCGTAGTGAGGCGCGTTCCTTCGGGAGTTTCCCTACTTCCGTCTCTTTGCCAGGGTGCCTGAGGGGCATGCACCGACTTAACGGGCAGTGAGATGAACGATTCATTTCATATCTGTATAATACGCTACTGTTTTTTGGGAATATCGGCTTTTGACAATTCTATACAGAGGGTCAAGCCCCGATATGACCCATGAAAGTTATTCATGCCAGCCATGACAGAAAGCTTTTGTTATTTCTGATACAGAAATATATGGTGGTATTGAGGGTGAAAAACCCTTCGCACGCAAAAGGAGATCTTTCCATGAACACCAGCTATTGGCCAATCCATACGTTTAGCCCTGCATCCAGCCTGGCTACCCAGCTCAAATCGTTTTGGAATAAAACGCTGACCCACCTAGAAGCCACCACAGAACCTCGGGTGTGGACCAGCAGCACCTCTGGCGAACCCCGCTGGAGCGCCTACGATCCTATGACTCAGCTTGCCATTGACCACGCCTCTGCCGACGAGTTGCGCACCTGGCTAGAGGAGTTGCACTATCGCAACTAGTAGACTGGGGCACAAGTGTGACGACTATTGTCAATCGCAGGGGAGCAGGGGAGCTAGGGAGCCAAGCGAGCTGGAACAGTCGGCATAGTTCAGCCTTCGAGTACCAGGTATAACCGGGCGCAAGTAGGGCATTAAACCCAATTTCGCGCTGATGGCTTCACTACAGGTCTGCCCACGCCTCTATTTCCTGCACATTTATTTAATGGGCAAGGGCGGAGTCTCTAACTATAGTCATGGCAGCGTTGCGTTTTCCCTAGAGGGAGTTGCCGCAACCTGGGCCAGATTGGCCAGCCATTTCGCTCCAAAGGAGCTGCTATGACATCGGTATTGATTCAGGGTGGTCGCATTGTCACGGCGGTAGACGATTACCAGGGCGACATTCTCATTCAAAATGGCCGCATTGAAGCCATTGGCCGCCAGCTTTCGGTGGAGAATGCAGAGCGCCACGATGCCGCCGGGTTGCTGGTGCTGCCCGGCGGCATTGACGCCCACGTGCACATGGAAACCCCCATGGGCAACGATGTCTATACCTGCGACAGCTTTGAAACGGGCACGCGATCGGCGGCCTTTGGCGGCACCACCACCATCATTGACTTTGCCCAGCAGTTCCACAACGACAGCCCCAAGGCCGCGCTGGACAGGCGCCTGGCGGCAGCAGAGCCCCAGTGCTGCGTCGACTATGCCTTCCACGTTATTCTCACGGACGTAAACCCTGAATCTCTGGCAGAACTGCCCGATTTAATCAACCACGACGGGGTTTCTAGCTTTAAGCTCTACATGGCCTACCCCGGCGTGCTGATGGTAGACGATGCCGATATTTTTAGAACCATGCGCCGCACAGGCGATCATGGCGGCATGGTCAACCTCCACGCCGAAAACGGGGTGGTGATTCAGGCGCTGATTGAGGAAGCGCTGGAGCAGGGCAACACCTCGCCCAAGTACCATCAGCTCACTCGTCCCCGGCTGATGGAGGGTGAAGCCGCCCACCGGGTGATTCGGATTGCGGAGCTGGCGGAGGTGCCGGTGTACATTGTGCACCTGTCGGCGAAGGAGGCTCTGGAGGCGGTGGTGGAGGCGCGCGATCGCGGCATCCATGCCTTTGCCGAAACCTGCCCTCACTACCTATTCCTCGATGGGTCTGAGTACGATGCCCCCGGCTTTGAGGCGGCAAAGTACGTGATGACCCCACCCCTGCGGGACCATGACTGCCAACACGCCCTCTGGCGGGGGTTGCAGTTTGACGACTTGCAGCTAGTGGCCACCGACCACTGCCCCTTCTGCATGAACGAAAACCCCCTGGGCATTCTCAAGTCAAAGCAGTTTGGCCGCGAAAACTTTAACCGCATTCCCAACGGTGCCCCTGGGGTGGAGCTGCGGCTCACCCTGCTTTACGATGGCGGTGTGAGAGCGGGGCGCATCAACCTCAACCGCTTTGTGCAGCTTACCGCCACCGCCCCGGCCAAAATGTTTGGCCTGTTTCCCCGCAAGGGCACGATCGCCGTGGGCAGCGACGCCGACCTGGTGCTGTTTGACCCCAACGAAACCCACACCCTCAGCGCCAGCACCCACCATTCCCTGGTGGATTACTCGCTGTTTGAGGGGCGCGAGGTAACGGGCAGGGTGAAGAAGGTGTTTCTGCGCGGCCAGTGCATTGTGGATGGGGATGAGTGGCTGGGGGGCGCTGGCATGGGGGAGTACCTGCCGCGCGGCGCGTCGGGGCGAGTTCTGTAGGTTTTTGTAGTTTTTGTAGGTTGGGTGGCGGCAGTGATCTGATAAAAAGACTATCGCCCCAATGATTGCCGACAAGGCCGCGATCGCGGCGGTGGGGCTTGGGCCTGTGAAGCGCTATATAGGGTAAGTTAATCTGAGTTCGGGATAAGAAAATTCTCTGCACAGGTAGGCCTGCTGTCCCCTCCTGGGAGGGGTAGGGGTGGGTCAGGCGGGGCTAGTTGCGGAACTTCACCGTCTCCAGCCAATTCCTTGCGGTAGCCGTTTTGACCCACCCCGCCCTCCGGGCACCCCTCCAAAGGAGGGGACGGCATTATCCCGAACTGAGGTTAAATTAGGCCGTCTGCGACTGGGGAGCGGGAGACTGAGCCGTGGCGCTTTGTCGGCGCGATTTGCGAAACTGCTGAGAAAGATCTTCGGTAGTGCATTAGTGCACGGGAAAGAGGAAAATCAGGCGATACCATCACGAGGACAAGGAAGTCGGCCCCATGACGATTGAGATGACCTGTCCGACCTGTGGGTCTCATGACATCTCCAAGAACGGCACTAGCCACCGAGGGAAGCAAAACTACAAGTGCCGGGACTGTGGACGTCAATTCGTCGAAGATCCGCAATGGCGACCGAAGCCGAAGGAGACGAAGGCACTGGTGAATCGGCTGTTACAGGAGAAGATCCCGCTGGCGGGCATTGCGAGGGCCACGGCGGTGTCAGAGAGTTGGCTTCAAGGTCATGCCAATGCCGTCTATGAGGCGGTTCCCCAAACGGCGGCGGTCATTCCCAAGCCCAAAGGCCCGCTAGCGGTGCAGATGGATGAATTGTGGTCTTTTGTCGGTCATAAAGGCAATAAACAATGGGTCTGGTTGGCCATGGATGCCAAGACCCGAGAAATTATTGGTTGCCACATCGGTGACCGCTCTCGGGAGTCGGCCATCGCCTTATGGCAGTCCATCCCAGCGGTCTATCGACAATGCGCCAAGGTCTACACTGACTTCTGGGAGGCCTACGTCACGGTGATTCCGAGCAAACGGCATGAGGCCGTGGGCAAAGACAGCGGCTTGACGAGTTATATCGAGCGCCTGAACAACACCCTGAGGCAGCGAATTGCCCGACTGGTGAGGAAGACCCTGTCGTTCTCCAAGAAGCTCAAGAACCATATCGGGGCGATCTGGCTGTTCATCCATGACTACAATCGCCAAATCAGACAGAAGCTCGCAGAGCAAGGTGACCTCGTCTTTTCCTCTGGCCTGCACTAAAGTGCACTACCAGATCTTCAATGACGTCATCCAGCCCTCTATTTTTGCCTGTCACTTTGGCGGAGTTGTAGGCTAGCCGGGCTGCGGCATAGGCTTCGCTACCGGCCAGCATTTGGGTATCTTCCAGCAGTTCTTTGAAGTGGTTCACGGCCTGCAAAATAGGGTTCAGCGCTTCGAAGAGGGCTAGATCGCGGCGGGCTTCTTCGACATCGAGATGGCGCGGCATCATGTCGATGTGTTGGGCGGCCATGTCTAGAGCGCGAGTGGTAAATGTTTGCGACTTGAGACCCATTTTGGTCATTTGACGTCGCTCTTGGGGAGTTAAACCAATCAGGAAGGTAAGCTGCTCGCGAATCTCTTTAAACTGATCCAAGATCTCTGAAACCTCTTGGGCAGATAGTGTAGCCGTTACGGTTTGATTGTTCATTTTGGATTTTCAAATAGGGGATGATGCATCCCGTGATGCACTTTTCAATAAATCCTCTATGAAAGCTTCGACTAGCTTCTGTAAATATACGGGAGTTGATGTGTATCAAGCCTGGTTGACTGACAAAACTAGGCCGTCGCGTATTGGTACGTTCGTATCTTGAATTCCACTTGGTAGGTGCGGCGGTGGTGTTGATTCCGCGAGGCCATGGCGGGTTGAGGATCTCGGTTGCCGGTGAAGACGACACGCCGAATAAGCCGCCATCCGCTCTCCAAGGCAGTTTTAACCCAGTCGGTGCCAATGCGAAAGTAGCTGTTACCCCGGAACCAATGGGGGTCCACCCAGCGACGCCGACCCGACTCGACCACGTCAACGCCTTGAGCGGTTACATAGAGGGTCGCGACGGCCAGGATAAACCAGAGGCGAGAGAGGGCACAGATGGAGCGAAGCTCTGATTTCTGAACATTCCAGCCATTCGATTGGTCATCTAAGAAGGTCTCTTCAATATCAAACCTCAACCCGTATTCCTCGAAGGTATGCAGGGAGGTGGGTTCATCACTGATGATGGCCCAAAACTCACCATTAATGTTGTTGTAACCAAACGCCAGATGGACAGGGCCAAACCACTGACCCTGATGGAGTTTGACGTTGTGAAAGCACAAGGCTTCACCGCGGTTCAGATGGAAGTCCTTCAGTTGATGCCAGCCTTTCCCCTCCCGCCAAATCCAGGTGTCTCGCTTCAGACGAATGCGGTAGTGCCACCCGAGTTGAGTGCTCATTGCTCGCATGCAGTCGGTGTGAACAAAGCCTCGGTCCGCCAGCAGCACCACCTTGACGCCCTGAGGAAGTCGGTCAACGGCTTGGTGCAGCATCTCGCGATAGTCCGAGAACGACACCGATGCGCTTCGCCGTTTTAGCACCCGCCAGACCACCGGCATGGCTCGTCCTCGATGAACGACGGCCAATCGCACCAAGCAATACTCATCCCAAAACACGGAGGTGTCTAAGCTTAGATAGAGCACGTCCTCTTGCCAATGGGCTAATGCCGCTTGAATCAGGGGTTTATAGAGGCGATGCACGTTAATGCGGCTGTTGTGCAACCACCGACTGAGTCGGCGTTGTTTACTTTGCGCCTGGTGGCCCCGGCACGGCAGATGCGGCAACCATCGGGTCAAATTCACCTCACCGGTATGGATTAACGCGACGACCATCCAGAGACAGGTGGTCAGATGGGTCAGGTGAACCCATTCACCCGATTGACTCGTCCAGATTTTCAAGGCATCGTAGAGGCGGGAGTTTTTTTCACAGCATTCTTGATGTTGAGTGGTATCTCATCTTAGAATGCTGGCTCCCGCACAGATTTTCAAGGTCGCTCAAGCCCCCTAGTGTCAATCGTTTCAAGAACTTGACAAGCACCTTTTGTCAGTCAATCAGGTATCAAGCTGTCAATAGGCAAAATGGCGTAGGCTCCTGGAGTAAAGTCCTTCGGATTCGCTCCAGAACACTGCCAACTCTATATTTTTCTCCATCGATTCTGTTTAGAGCGTTGTCGATTCTGTATTTTTCTCTGTCAATTCTGTTTGAAGCATCGTCAATTCTATATTTTTCTCTATCAATTCTGTTTGGGGCACTGTCGATTCTATATTTTTCTTCGTTAGCGCATTGCGAACGGGAATCGATGACCCTCTGAATAAAGTTAAGGTTTTGGGCGACCCTGTGGTTTTGCCTTAGGGCTTCTTGTCCTTGGCATCACGGCGGTCCGTGACGAGGCGTCTCTATGCACCCGTCAAAACGTGGCAGCTAAACTACTTTGGTAGCGATCGTGATAATGGTGAAGCTCAACGACGGCAGGCAGCCTCTTGCTTCTGGCCGACCAATTACCTGCTGTCCGTTGCAGCGAGGTGTTAGCCTGCTCTAGACTTAGGTATACCTAATCAACCTATCCGCATTATGAGCTATCGCGACATCATTACGATTGAACCTGATAAGCGTGGTGGCAAGCCATGCATTCGCCGGATGCGGATTACGGTTTACGATGTTCTGGGGTGGTTAGCAGCTGGCATGTCTACCGATGAGATCATTGACGACTTTCCAGAATTAACGGAAACCGATATTAGAGCTTGCCTGGAGTTTGCCGCTGATCGTGAACATCGTTTAGTTGCATCGGTGAGTGCTGCTTGAAACTGCTGTTTGATCAAAACCTCAGTCGTAAGCTGGTTAATCGGTTAGCTGATATTTTTCCTGAATCCAGCCATGTCCAATTTCACAACCTAGCTGAGAAAACAGATACCGAGATTTGGGAATTTGCTAAGCTCAATGACTTCTGCATCGTGACGCAAGATGCAGATTTCCCTGAAAGAAGTCGGCTTTATGGTTCTCCACCCAAAGTTGTTTGGCTCCGGTGCGGTAATGCACCAACCAGCCAAGTTGAAGTATTAATTCGTTCCGGAGAAATAGCAATTCAAGAACTCTTGAGCAACCCCGATTTGCACTGTCTGGAGCTTCATTAGTTGGTAGGTTGGGTTGAGTTTGCGAAACCCAACACTTAAAAAAACGGCGCAACCATTCAGCCAGAATAATTCAAGAACTGATGAAGATATCATCCCTCAAGACACGATGTTCTGGGAGTAAGGATTTTTCCAGCTTGTTGGGTTTCCTTCGTCAACCGGGAGCATCCCACTTTCGACAAAATAGTCAACTTGCGAGTTGACCATTGAGGTAGGCACAGCGCAGACTCAACATTGCATTGACGGAGGCCGTATTCCAGCGGGCACCCGAGATTTGGAGACGTCGCCCAATCTGTTTGACAGCCGACTCAACGGCTCCTGAACCAATGGAGCAGAGTTGCTCACTCTGATAGGCTCCATAATTCACGATGCGAGCCCGATGGGTGCTCAGATAAGCTTCAAAGTTGCGGGCTTGCTTGCGCCGACAGTCCGCAAAGAGGGCCTGGGCAGACGCCACCTCACCTTGCCATAACAGCGTTTCCGCCGCCGCTAAGCGCTTGAGCGACCCACCGACTTTGTAGAGGTTTTCTTTGAGGTGATACCAATCGAGGATTTCCCAACGGGTCTCAACGGTGGTGAGTTGACTAAACAAATTCCACACTCCAGCGTGACCATCGCCCAGACAGACCAGCGGGGAGAGCAATCGCTGAGCGCTGAGATAGTCAATCAAGCTCTCATTGTCCTGGAAGAAGGCGTTGTAGTAGATCCCTTGCACCCGCACCGCTTTGTAGTCTCGCCACGGGCTGGTGGACTCCACCAGGTCACGCAGACGGACTTTGCCGCCATCAATGCTGACCTCACTGACGCCTTGTTTGGCCTCGGCAGACTCGAACGACTGACGCCCCACCAGGCGTTGTTGGGTCGAGTGCCCGACCTTCATCCCGGTCAGGGCCGCGATGTCATCCTCTGCACCTTGAAACGATTCGTTAGCACTTAAGCGTAAGTTGGCTTTCTCTAGGCCACCACTGAGACGGCTGTAAGCCTTTACGCCTAACTGTTCTCTCCCGGTTCGCTCATTTCTAAGGTGGTTCGTCAGATACGGGCCCCAGCAGGGTGTAAATACTTACCGGGAAGTTGAGAGCCTTTAAGATCTGCTGCTGTAAAGGCGTCAGCTCCGTCAGATGGGCATAGGTCTGCCCTCGTGCATTCACCATGACTAGAGTAATGTCGCGAAAACTGGCCAACAGTAATTCGGCTGTCGGACGTGCCGTCGCCCGCTTGGGATTAC
>NZ_JH976537.1:2678009-2944714 GCF_000309385.1 Nodosilinea nodulosa PCC 7104 | reverse complement strand
TTGGCCCAGAGGTAACGTACTTTTTGACTTGAGAATCCTCCTCACTTGACTCCCACTTAGCTGAATCCCGGTTTCTTGTTCTAAATATGTGGCGAGCCGAGCCGCCGTCCATCGACCAAATTCGTACCCCAATTCTTGAGGCTATTTCTCAATGACATCCAATAATAAGTTGACATATTGATCGGTGGCCTTATGATAATTCCCATGCATTCGTTCATCGGTTAAACTGGCTAAGTCACTTGGATTTCCGTGGGCACACCAATAGGCTACTTTCCTTAAGGAGCAACCTAGAAAGTCTGCAATCTCTTGCTGTTTTCTGCCATCATTTCGCAATAGCAGAATTAGAATACGCTCACGAACGTCGGGATGCTCATGAAATTTAAGCTGCTTCTGCAATTCCTGTTTCTCTTCGGCCGTTAGGTAATTCTTGATTGGCATGTATAACTCACCAAAATACACTCCCTAATATGTAGTTTAGATGCTTAACAGCTTAGCTATCGTGATAACACTGCCCATCACCCGCCGCAGGTAACCTCAAACTTCTAACAGATAATTTCCTGGCGGTCTGTGTGCGCCGACATTGTTAGCTGGCAGTTGTTATTTTTAAGGAATTTATAAGCATGGCGTGTTCCCAAAAATCCATCTATGGAGCGGGGAAAGTTGCATCAAGGAGTGCACTCTAAGACGATAGCAATCACAATAAGATAATTGAATCCTGATACCTTGATTGATATCTCTTTGCGGCTCAACGTTTTTAAGAAATGGGTGTAGCTTCACCATAAAGCTCAACCCTTAAGCTTTCGATTGGTTTCAAGAAGGTTTTAAGCGAATCCAAATCTATAGCTGTATTTCCACTGCTATAAGGTTGAATTACGATAGTCCAGATTGTGAAAGGAGTCGGTAAGAAGAAGTCGTTCTCGTAGCGCGGTGCAATGTCGCCATCAAACGCTATATCTAGACGATTCGCTCCTTTATAGACGAAGTTTCGCCGCGTCGTGCTTCCTATAAAAGTCCGAAAACCTCCTTCAGGTAGTTTGTCAGTGTACATCCCCGAGGTTAGAATTCTAATCTCGATGTCCTCAGAATAGTCTAAGCCTTCAGCAAAAATACGTACCCTTCTAAATCTAACTCGACAAAAAGATTTGAAGCACTGATGGTCAGGCTTTAGCTCCCATGTGACAAATCCATCAGATTTTAGGGCCAGTAATTTCTCATTTGTAAGATTAAAGTAACGGTTCATAGTTTCCGGAGGTTGGCTCAGGGCTTTGCTCCTTAATTCTTTACCTGAAATTTGAGATACTGCTGATCCAAATTTATCTACGTTATCAGTAATTCGTGGCAGTATAGGAGCATCAGCGTTACCAACAAGGGTGAAATATTTGAATGCACGCTGATACGCTTCCATGGCGAGATAGATAGATCTCTTCGTATCAAGAATCCTGCCAAAGGCCAATTGAGCAAACGTCTGATCTTGTCTGATCTGTTGACCCAATTCTTTTAGACGCCGTTCAGTAATATCAATCTCTTTTTCTATCGCAATGCGTCGCCATTTCATTTCCGCAAGTTGTGCATCTGCCTTAGCTACTGCTAATCGAGCTTCGCTAAACGCCTTTCCATAGATAATGAGATTACGAATCTCCAGACGATAATCTGTACCCCCGGCAATGTCTTTCAAGATGCTGATGTTTTCAAAAGTATTCTCTACTGTGTTCTTAAGGAGATCCCAAATCTGGCTACCACCCGTCACTACATCAAGACCTCTAACCTCATAAGAAGAGAAGGCTTCATTAGTAGCATTTTCCACGGATTGCAAAATCTCATGACTTTGCGCTCCCACTTGACTGGCTGTTTTCGTAATGTTGATAATATTGCTAATAGCGTCGAAAATTTCTTTGCCACTTTCACCAGCAGTTTGTAGCCCACTTTTAAGCTGATCTTCCGCTTCTTGAAGTTTCTTCTTTTCTTCCTCCCCATTGGCAGATGGTTGGGAACCTGCTCTGGATGCTTCCTGGGATGGTGGTTCAGATGATCCAATATCAGCATTACTGAGGCCAAGATCTGTGATGCCGAGATCAAATCGGGTTATAGAACCAACGCTATCTACGACAGATGTTACACCCTCGGTAACTTTTACAGCGGTTGGCAATGCTGCGATCGGACCAACCGTTAGGATGGCTGGCAATTGGAGGAGCATTTTGCCGACCCCCGTAACAATATTTATCTCTTCAGCTCTGATATGAGCTTCTTTCCACTGCTCAATGCCGTGCTCAAAAACTTTCCGGCAATGCTCTACCTTCTCTTGTTCTGCTACGACTTGCCTTGCTGCAATATCACGAGCATCTACTGCTTGGCGACGAGTATTTTCGGCTTGACTTACCAGTTTTTCAGCAAGTTCTTTCTGATTTTTCTGAGTCGCGATCGTATCCCTTGCGGCATCAGCCCAGTGCTCATCATCGGCTAGTCGAGATTGTAATTTATCCCATTTGTCTTGTCGTTCTCGCAGTAGCCCCATAAAGTCTTGAGCTTTTGCTGCATAGATATCTAAATCAAGCTGAGGGACCAGGAGTGCGTTATTGTCTGCTGCTGTTTGCAGATCGAGGAGTGTCATCACCATTGAGGCTGCTTGAGCCGCCAGATCGCGAGTCTCAGGGGATGACTTCGCCAAACTACTGACCCACCGGAGCTGTGCGATACTCAAGTTTTCGTCTTCCGTTGATAATAGCGTAGCCAACTGAAATGCTGTCACCAGCGCCAGTCGCAAGGGGGCACCTTCATAGAAGTAGGCAGGATCAAGATCTTCAGGTTTTAGTACGACGGGTTCTGCGGACTTTGTCGACCAAGAGAAACCAGTTGCCCCCTGAGTCACTGGATCAGGCTGAAAACTGTGAGTCTTTACAGTTTTATTGTCGCTCACCGCTTTGATATTCAGTGAGGCTGGCTTTCCGGTTGCTCCATCAACGACTTCCTGCGCGAAAATGATGATGTTCTGAGGATCATTTTTTCTGCGATCACAAATTAACGACGCAGCATTATTAACTTCAACTCGTCTGGCAAAAACTAGGGCTAGTTTTTGCTCAATTAAAATGTCTTGATTCACTTCAAGTACATCGCAACACAGAAGCCAGAGAGGAATATCTTTTCCCTCATTCGTTTTATTGGGCAGTTCGCTCCAGGAGAGCATCAACTGACGAAAAATTCCTCTCTCCAGAATGACTTGGCTGGCGGCAGGTAGTTGCCAATCTGCCTGCCGTTCAGGAGCATAAAATTGAGACCAATCTCTTACTGTCATCATTTCACCTCCACTAACTATGCAGGTATTGCTAGCGTATTAGCAACTTCGTTCTTTAACTGTGCCACCTCTTGCTCAACTTCGTCAGCGACGTTAAACACGGGTTACTCCGACCGTTAACATTGAATTTAACCGTGCCACTTCTTTCTCAACTTCGTCAGCGATACTACCGAGACTGGCATCACCCGGTGCAACTTTGATGTAAGGATTATCGGTTAAAGCGGTTAGCGGTGGAACCAGTTTTTCCCAGTAGTCCTCAGCATCCCCAAGAAAAATCTCAATCAACTCTGTTGCCTCAAGAACCTTGCCTGAATCGCTTTCTGTTGTCAGATTGCTGACACTCTCTTTGAGATCGTCAAGACCTGCTTTTACCTTGACCCATGCATTCTGCACTGTATTCGTATGTGCGATCGCCAGATCCGTATACCTTTGTGCCCCTACTAGTGCCCTATCGACAGTGTTATGAACGGTTTGTGCTTGGATAGCAGTGCTGAGTTTTTGATTATTTTGTTTAATTTCTTCTTCGTAACGATGAGCCTGCTTCAGGTGGTGCACGGCTCTGTCTCCATAAACACCTGCAACTACAACAGCCGGAATAGTTCCAATAATAGGCACCCAGGCATAAGTCGGGGTTGTAGCAGCGACTTTAACATCGTAGTTATACTCCTTCCATTCACTAGCCAATAAATCTTGCAGCTGTTTAAGTGATCCCTGGGCTTCTGCCCCTCCCGCAATTGTTTCGATCGTTGCTTTCGAGGTTTTTTCATCTTCCTCAACCTGGGCTTTCGCTGGCTTGAGATGCTTTTGTAATGCTGAGTCAAGATCTGCCTTGAACTTAGCTAATTTTGCTCCTACCTCTGTCGCGTGATCCGCATTTTCTTGAGTGGTTCGCTGTAACTTAGTAATTAATTTAAGGGCGATAGCAGGTTTGGAGCCAATCAATTGGCTCAACTGTGTGAAAATTCCACGCTCTCCTTTCTGTGCCTTTAAAGCAAAGGACAGAATATTGGTGCCAATCTCAATTACTTCTGGGAAAATATCAACTTGGAAATCCAAACAGGCATGGTAAATTTCGTCATATCCATCCTTCATATTGCCAAAGAATAAATACTTAGCTGGTTCTGATATTCCCAAGAACAGCTTTAGGAGTTCTTCTGTGTTCGGTAATCTTAATCCCCAAGTTGAATACACCTGTAGAAAGTGCCATGCGAAATTTAAACTTTGGTCATGCGAAGGGTCTGCTAGCTTTCCAAATTCAGTAATTACTTGTTCAAGCACAGTACTAGCCTGCCTCAACTTTTCCGGATCCCATGGAAGTGAACTAGTATTACTGGATGTATCTGGCATAATTTCTTCCTTGCAGTCCTAAACGTAACTCAAGTTGCTAGGGATATTAGAGCAAAGGCAATAGGGAAATCTTGCACGGGATTGCTGCTTTTGCACAAAATTGCTAAGACTTGGAAAAAAAATTGGGGGTTACGCCCGTTAATCGCTTAAAGTGACGATTTAGATGGCTTTGATGGCTAAAGCCGCAGGCAGTTGCCACCTCTGAAATTCCCATTTTTTGGTCCTTCAACAGCACCTTTGCTCGCTCCACCCGCTGCTGAATTACATATTGATGAGGTGTTAAGCCCATCGATCGCTTAAAAGATCGGCAGAAGTGATAGGAACTAAGCTGAGCGATCGCTGCCATCTTCTCCAAACTTAGCTCCTGCTCTAGATGGTCATTGATATAATCAATCACTCGCTTTAGTTGCGTTGTTGACAAGCCGCCTAAATAATTAACAGATTTGTGAGTGTGTGCGGAATAATTTCTCAGCAAATGGACGGCCAGTGCTGTTGCCATCGTTTCTGCATATAGCCTTCCACCAGGTCGACGAGATTCTAAATCTGCTTTGAGCGCCAAACCAACTTGAAGAATAAAGGGATCGTACAGGGGTTTTTGAGGCAGCAGCTCAACCTGATCAACCGCTAACAATTCTGCGGCGTTGCGAGTTAGCAACTCTGGCTTCAAACTGATGGCAAACCCTTCGTGGGGTTGGTTCCAGGCTCCCGAGTGAGCGTGTTGCATCGGCACAAGGGTCATACCACCGTGAAACAGCATCTGTCGCTGTAACCGTCCTTTAGCAACTCCATCAATTTTCCAATCGAGCTGAAAACCCTGTCCAAGCGTAACAGCGATCGCGTAGTGATCAAAGCAAAGCTCTGGGGTTTCTCCTGGCTGAGGCAGATGATAATACTCTAGGCTGACGCTGCTCCACTCCGTTTCATCATTTGCCAATGTAGCAGGTAGTGCGAGTTGGTCAGAATATCGCGGCGGAGAATCAGGATTCTCACAAGGCTGACTTTGCTTAGAGTCTGATGGTGGGTTTGAGGGCGATCGCGACATTCATGCACCTTCTTTGTCTTACAAACGATTGACTTTTTAACCTTCTGCTATTTTCAATATCGCTCGATTATCTTTAGTAATTGTCACAGACAGTTTTCCTTTGAAAAGTTCAGGATGATCGATTTGCCCTATGCAATAAGTGCAGGACACTGATCACAGCCAGCTGAAAATGCTACTAGAGATATGGTTTCTGAATATTTACCTAAAACAGAAAAATAGAGATGAGATGCAGAAAATTTTTGCATCTTGCCCCGCTTGGGTTAGTTCGTAAGAAACTTTCCAAATATTGTGCCAACTTCAGTAGGACATTAGGAATTTCTCACATTTTTTTAAGGCAGAAGGCAAAGTTCTTATATACTCCACGGTTGACGGGGAGCTTTTGTACCAGTACTCTTTTACGTTAAGCCGTTCAGCAGAGCGGTGTTCACACAGAACTCGAAAATCTTGGCGCTGTCTGAAGGTGCTACCAACACCAACAGACAGCTAACCCCGCAAATCTCTGAGGCAGATTGCGAGGCTATGGTAAATGGTACCCTAGCCCCCCCAGTTTGCACTTGCGCTGCGGGCGGCTGGGGTTTTCGCGTTCTGTTTTCCTCGCCCATCCCCTCCACTGGAGGGGTGCCCGCAGGGCGGGGTGGGTCAGTCTCAGCAATAAGTCTGTTGCTTACCGCGAGTAAGTCACTTTTTGCCTGGGTTTTGCCCACCTCTACCCCTCCCAGGAGGGGATATGCGGTCAGGGCTTGCTCACTGCAACCACAAAAGGAAACAGAACCGATGTTTGAATATCTAGAGCCAGAAGCCAACCACACCCAACAGACTCAAGGGACCAATCCAGGGACCGGGTCCCTGCCGCTGCCCTCAGGGGCCGAGGGCAACGACAAAGGGACCCGGTCCCTAAAGCCCCTCAACCCCGAAAAAGTGCGCCACATGCTCTTTGGCAGCCTGGCAGGCATAGACCGAACCATCAAAATCCTCCACGCCCTCGGCTACGCCGAACCCAACGACTGGAGCGAACCCATGCCTACCGAAAAACCCGGCCAGTGGATGGCGATTTTGACCAAAACGCTGCTGATGGCATAGCGCTACCAGGCCCAGGCCCAGGTTCTCGCTCGTAGTAGCGCGGCCAGCTTAACTTGTAGGTTGGTGTTGAGGCTCGGCGAAACCCAACAGATCCTCTCTTTTGCAGCAAAAGTGGAAATCCCTCTTAACAAGGGGGACCTTTACCCCCCTCTTTAAGGGGGGCAGGGGGGATCAGCAGGGGGCTAAAGCTACAGCAGATCACGTTTCAAACGCCCTCTTATACCAAATCCTGATCAGCTACCCCCGATTCCCTAGGGGTGCATTGCGGCTAATCAAAGCCATCAGGGCGCTGCCAGGCGAGGGTGTAGCCGCAATGCACCCTACGGTTCTACCTTTTGGGAATCGGGATTATGGGATTTTGATTTGGTATTAGGTTGCCGATTGGTCAAAAGGGTCCGTGGGCGTACCCTGATGAAACACCATCCGCCAGCCTGTTGAATCGAGCCGCCAAATGGATGATCGGTTCGTATGGCGATACAACTCTCCCGACGGGCTTCTGTGGGCTGACCGATAGGTGAGTAAGACAACCGAGTCGGCCAGCTCCTGCACAGCAAAGTCCTGGGCATGGATTTGCGGTGCTGCTGTCTCTAGCGGCAAACTCGCCAGCATGTCATCGCGCGTGTAGGACGCTCCTGAGCGACCAAACTCTCTAAAATCGGCAGCAAGCAGCTGGCCAAGGCGATCGCGATCGCCTCGGCACTGCGGCTGGTGAAGTTCGCACTCTAGCTCGCGGAGAATCGACAGCAGCGACACCTGATCCATAGGCTCTTTCCCTGGCTCTGGGCGAAAAACTATCGAGCAGCCTTACAGGCTGGGCCATTCATCCTGGGCTTCGTCTTTGGTGTTGGTGTTGCGATCGGGGGTGCGCCGCTCAAAAGTTAGATGCACATTGCGGCTCTGCTCGCCGTCCGCCGCCACCGCCATGATCGGGTAGTCAACGACGCCATCCTGGAACGACTGGTGGAACCGAAACGTGCCATCCTCAGAAAGCTCGATGGGAACGCCAGCTATGGTAACCGTGGCATCGGGCTCGGTGGCCCCGTACACAATCAGCTCGGCATCGGCCACGAGCCAGAACTTGCGGGGCGACACAGCGCCCAAACCCACCCCAGACATGGTTAGCCCAGAGAAGCCCGACATCGTAAACGTCCCAATTCCGGAGGTGGTCAGCCCCGCCAGGCCTGCTCCCGACTGGGTTAGGCCTGAGATGCCGGACATGGTCGGCAGACCCGGCACCATCGCTGCCGCGCCCAGCCCAGCCCCCGAGGGAAAGACAAAGGAGCTAATTGGCGGTGCCATGGACCCGGCCACGTGCTGCATTGAGCCAAACAGAGAGCCATCGACTCGCAGGGCTTCACCCCCCTGAGCCAGGGCGTAGAGCTGCTCATGCAGCCCAGCATCGGCCCCCTTAACGCGCGGATCGATCAGGGTCATGATCGTCTTGCCGCGCAGGTTCTCTTCCCAGGTGACGGTAAGGAAGTGCTCTTCTGTCCAGTCGGAGGGGTAGACGGGGGGAACGCGAATGGTGTTGGAGCGGGCCAGCACCAGCCAGCGGCCATCGCCCGCCAGGTAGCCAATTTCGACCTGGTAGTCGCGATCGCTGACCGGAATCTGCATGTACCATTCGCGGGCCATTTCGTCGCAGCCCACCTGTTGCAGGCTGTGGGGGGCCTGATCATCTAAATTAATGCCGGTGACATCGTAGAGGCGCAGGGCTAAATGTTCACCGCCCTGGCGGCGCAGCTCTTCTTTGTGGGTATGGGGCGTATCCCAGTAGGCGTAGGCCCACTGCGGGTCGCGGGGCATGAGCACGATGCGGCTTTCGCCGTAGCCATCGGGCAGGGGCGGCAGACCGTCATCAATGGTGGAGAGATCCAGTTCGCCGTCGGCGGGGCGACCCACCACGTTAAACTTGCTCGCTTCTACCGCCGACTGGTCTTCGGTGCTGGCCAGCGAGGCCGCCGCCCCCGCCGCCAACCCCGCCGCCCCCAGGGCAACGGGAACAGCCGCAGGGATGGTCGCGGGCTGGGGAACCGGAGGCTCAGCAACTGGTGCGATCGCCGGAGGCACTTCCTCAACCGTAATTACTTCGGGCTCGGGGGCAGGCTCGGGTTCGGGCACCGGGGGCGCAACCACAGGCTCGGGTTCGGGCGCCGGGGGCACAACCACGGGCGCAGGCGGTTCAGGCACCGCCGCAGTTACCGGCTCATCCACCGCCAGGGGCGGCGCTACCGGAGACGGTGCGATCGGCGGCTCGACCGGCGGCGGTGGTGCCACCGGGGCCTCAGCAACGGGGGCAGCCCCCCCTCTGCCGCGAGTCAGCAGCCAACCCAGTCCCCCCAGGAAAGCCGCCAGGGGCAGCAGCCACCACCAGGCGAAGCCGCCGCGAGTGTCATCTTCTCCGCCTGCGGCAGCGGCACCAGGGGTTGCGGCGGGTGCTGGGGTCGCGGCGGGTGCCGGGGTCGCGGCAGGTGCCGGAGTCGCGGCGGGCGTGGCCTCGGCAGCGGGCGCCGGGGTCTGCACCGCATTGGCAATGGCATCAGCTTCCCCCGTCTGGGCTGCGGCCAGCGCGGTTGCCCCCGCCGAAGAGGTGGCATAACCCAAAAATGCCGCCACCGCCGGGCTAGGCTCGCCTTTATAGACAAAGTAGCGGGGTTGCGAGTAGGGATAGCGCGGATCGTCGGGCAGAGTTTGGTGCATGGGCACAATCTTGACCCCTGGCCGATCGAGCACCTGGGGGGCGATCGCATAGCTAATGCCATCGCTACCGAGCGCCTTGATCACCTCTGCCGTGTCGTCATCGGCCACGGGGTCGGCGGTGGCCCCAGTCTCAAAGGGGGCGCTGCGAAAAACCTCGTACTGGCTCAGCGATCGGCGGGTATCGCTGCTCTCCGGGCGATCGACAAACCGAATGGGGCCGGGCGCACCGCCCACCTGCGACCAGTCGGTAATCTCGCCCCGAAACATAGCGGCAAACTGCGCGAAGGTGAGGTTGCCAGCGAAGGGATTGTCGGGGCCAATAATAATGGCGATCTTGGCGCGATCGAGGGGGACCGTCACCAGGCCTTCCGCCTGCTCTGCCGGGGTGAGGGGTCGCCCGATGGCCGCCAGATCAATCTTGCCGTCGGCCAGGGCCGCCATGGCTTCGTCGCTGCTGGTCACCTCCACGCCAACATCGGTGCCGTCGTAGGCCGACTCAAACTCTTTCTTGAGAGCCTGGGCCGCAACCCCCAGGTTGGGGGAACTTTGAATGGACAGGGTGGTACCCGAGGGCACAGTCTCAGGCAGCGAAAAAACTTGAGTCTGGGCCACCTGAGCCAGGGCAAAGGCCCTCAGATCAGGATGAGCTGCCGGGCTAAGGGCAAACAGTGCGGCAACAAGAAGCTTGACTGAATACTGCATCGTTTGTCAGGGGGGAGGCAAAGAACTGAAGGCCAGGCAAATATACCAAGTCCACAGGCAAAACACGAGTATGCTGGCGCGCAAAACCCGTCGATTAACCCAGATTTGGTGCGTACCCGAGAATTACGCTCAACTATTGCAGCATTCGCCAGGGGAGTCAATGGGAAACCCGCAGGGGTGTTCAGGGCCAATACTGGCTGCAAATGGCTTAATTTCCCAGAAAACAAGTCATTCTGACGATTAAAAAGAACGCGAGCAGCGCCAACTCCCACCGTCGCCCTGACCGCTCTGTCCTGACCGCTCTGTCCTGACCGCTGAGCAGTTCCATGGGGTGGGCACTATGCTGCCAGCTCAACGGCGCCTGAGAGAACATCTGTTCCCATGCTCTAGCCCGTACCCCTGTGTTATTGATCCCACGCAGGAGGTTTCAGCCGGACTTTGGCACTCATCTAAATTCCCCTAAATTCCCCGTTCCATAAAGTTTGTTACCAGGGCTCTCTATCTCTCGATAGACCCTTCTGACCGAGCCACGCCCCACCGCATCCTGGGTCGCAGGTTATGATGAGGAAATTGATTGACATTTCTTAACAAATCCCAAAACGATCATCCCGAAACGATTACCTAGCAAGACTGATTGATTCATGACGGCTTCTTCCCCCCCAGCGACGGCATTAAAGGCTTTGTGGAGACTCGCGTTCTCCTGGGCCAGCCCCTGACCTCCGAACTTGCGGCCATTTTGCTGGTGTACTTTGTGCAGGGCATTCTGGGTCTGGCCCGGCTGGCGGTGAGCTTTTTTCTCAAAGATGACCTGGGCCTGACCCCGGCGGAGGTGGCCGCCCTCAGCGGTATTGCCACCCTGCCCTGGACGATCAAGCCCGTATTTGGGCTGCTGTCTGACGGGTTGCCCATCTTTGGCTATCGGCGGCGACCCTATCTAATCATGTCGGGGCTGCTGGGGGCTGGGGCGTGGTTAGCGCTGGCCACGGTGGTGCAGACGGGCTGGGCGGCGATCGCGGCCATTACCGTCAGCTCTCTCTCCGTTGCCGTCAGCGACGTTATCGTCGACTCCCTGGTGGTGGAACGGGCGCGGGGCGAATCCCTCGGTAAAGCAGGCACCCTGCAATCGCTAGCCTGGGGCACCTCAGCTGTGGGCGGTATTCTCACCGCCTACCTGGGCGGAGCGCTGCTCCAGCACATCAGCACCCGCGCCGTGTTTGGCATCACCGCGACCTTTCCCCTGGTGGTGTCCATCGTCGCGGTCCTAATTGCCGAAGACCCGGTAGATTCGCCCAGTTTTGCGGTGGTCAGAAACCAGGTCAATCAGCTCTGGCAGGCCGTTCGCCAGCGCGCCATCTGGATGCCGGCCCTGTTCCTCTTCCTGTGGCAGGCCACCCCTACCGCCGATGCCGCGTTCTTTTTCTTTACCACCAACGATCTGGGCTTTCAGCCCGAGTTCCTGGGCCGGGTGCGGTTGGTGACCAGCCTGGCGGCGCTGCTTGGCATCTGGGTATTTCAGCGATTCTTGCGCACCGTGCCCTTTCGCACCATTTTTGCCTGGTCTACGGTGCTCTCTAGCGTTCTGGGCATGACCATGCTGCTGCTGGTCACCCATACCAACCGCAGCCTGGGCATTGGCGACGAGTGGTTTAGCCTCGGCGACAGCCTGGTGCTCACCGTCATGGGCGAAATTGCCTTTATGCCGGTGCTGGTGCTGTCGGCCCGGCTCTGTCCCCCCGGCGTAGAGGCCACCCTGTTTGCGCTGCTGATGTCGGTGGTCAACCTGGCCGGGCTGCTGTCCCACGAACTGGGGGCTTTGCTTACCCACTGGCTCAGCGTTACCGAAACCGACTTCACCAACCTTTGGCAGCTGGTGCTAATTACCAACCTCACGACCCTGCTGCCGCTGCCGCTGCTGTTTCTGCTGCCCAGCACCACCTCCCAAGGGGCAGAGTCCCCCGCTCCAGAAGCCCTACCTCCGCCGGAACTGGCCACGGTTTCAACAACGCTCTTCGCCCCTACCTCCCTAGAGCATCCGGTCCCCGTCGGCGACCCCGATTGACCACCTCCCCACCTCCCCATCCCCCCACCTCCCCCATCCCCTTATCTTCCCCATCCCCTCACCTCCCCATCCCCATGACCGCCACCCAACCCCGTTCCACCACCACCACCCAGCCCTACTCCGTCGAAGACTGGAACAGCGGCTACCGTTCCCAGCCCAACGAGCACGACTATTGGATTGCCGACATTGAGGGCAATATTCCAGCAGAGTTGGAGGGCACCCTTTTTCGCAACGGCCCCGGCCTGCTGGATATCCACGGCCACCCCGTCAAGCACCCCTTCGACGGCGACGGCATGATCAGCAGCATCGCTATTCAAAATGGGCAGGCTTTCTTTCGCAATCGGTTTGTGCGCACCGAGGGCTACCTGGCCGAGCAGCAGGCTAAAAAGCCGCTGTTTCGAGGCGTATTTGGCACCCAAAAGCCCGGTGGCCCCTTGGCCAATGCCTTCGACCTCAAGCTCAAAAACATCGCCAACACCAGCATCATCTACTGGGCCGACAAGCTGCTGGCCCTGTGGGAAGCCGCTGAACCCCATCGGTTAGATCCTGCCACCCTGGACACCCTGGGGCTGGACTACTTAAATGGGCTAATTTCTCCCGGCGGGTCCTTCACCGCCCACCCCCGCATCGACCCCGGCCACCACGGCGATCGGCGGCTAGTGGGCTTCTCGGTTAAGGCCGGGCTCTCCAGCACTATCACTGTCTATGAGCTAGATACCCAGGGTAATGCCCTGCGCCAGCACAGCCATACCGTCCCCGGCTTTGCCTTTATCCACGACTTTGCGCTCACCCCCAACTACGCCATTTTCTTTCAGAATCCGGTGAGCTTCGGGCCAATTCCCTTCTTGCTGGGGTTCAAAGGGGCGGCAGAATGCATTAGCTTTAACCCCAAGCAGCCGACCAAAATTCTGATCGTTCCCCGCAACGGAGACCCCATGCAGGTCATCGATACCGACCCTTGTTTTGTGTTTCACCACGCCAATGCCTTCGAGCAAGATGGCCAGATCGTGGTTGACTCCGTGTGCTACGACAGCTTTCCCTCCCTCGACGGCAGCCGTGACTTTCGCGAGGTAGATTTTGACCACGTGCCCGCCGGGCAGCTGTGGCGTTTTACGGTGGATTTGGCCAGCAGCAGCAGCCAGGTCGCCAAGCTTGTGACCCGCTGTGTGGAGTTTCCCTCCCTGCACCCCGATCGCCAGGGGAGACCCTACCGACATCTATTTATAGGGACGGCCCACGGCTCTGAAGGCAACGCTCCCCTGCAAGCCCTCCTCAAGCTCGATACCCACACGGGCGACACCCAGCTGTGGAGCGCGGCCCCGCGCGGGTTTATGGGAGAACCTCTGTTTGTGCCACGGCCTGGGGCCACGGGTGACGATGACGGCTGGGTGCTGGTGCTGATGTACAACGCCGAGCGCCGCTGCTCGGATCTGGTGATTCTCGACGGCAACGATATTACCGCTGGCCCAGTTGCTCGACTCAAGCTACCCCACCACGTACCCTACGGGCTGCACGGTAGCTTTGTGGATCAGTATTTTGGTCCCAGGGATGGCCGTGGAGAAGCGTGAGGCTAGTGCATAGATGCAGGTGCTGCCGGAGCGGCTGCCCCTGGCCTTTGAACGGTGGGACCCAACTATGGGCGATGGAAGTGGGGCCGTGGCTGGGGCGCGATCGCCCGCCTGCGGCCCATAGTTTTCGCGACCTATCCCCCTCGACATAGGATTACGCCGAACCAGAGGATACTGATTCCCGCCGGGGGGGGATGGAAATACAGACAGGGTGCGGGAGGGTGAAGATAACAATCCTCACTGGTCTTATTCCATGACGCTTACCGGACGCCACGTTTCCTACTGGATCGATTCGACGCTGCCCTCTACCTATCCAGCCCTCAGCCAGGATGTAACCGTAGATGTGGCGGTAGTAGGCGCTGGACTGGCTGGGGTCATGACCGCCAAACTGCTCAAACGGGCGGGCAAAACCGTGGCCTTAATCGAGGCCGATCGCATTGGCAGAGGCACTTCGGGCCACACCACCGCCAAGGTTTCTGCCCTGCACCAGCTGATTTACGCCGACCTGATTGACGAGCACGGCGACGAGAAGGCGCGACTGTACGGAGAGTCTAACCGGGCCGCGATCGCCCGCCTCGCCGACCTGATTGCCGCCGAAAACATCGACTGCGACCTAGAGCGCAAAGCCAACTACACCTTTGCCACCGATGAGGCAGGACTGGCCAAGGTCCAGGCCGAGGTAACGGCGACCCAAACCCTGGGGCTGCCCACCAGCTTTGTGGAAAGCGTCGATCTGCCCTTTCCCGTGGCCGGGGCGATTATGATGCCCGACGAGGCGCAGTTTCACCCGCGCAAGTTTATGCTGGCGATCGCGGCCACCCTGCCCGGCGACGGCAGCCACGTCTTTGAGCAAACTCGCGTCAAAACCGTCGAAGATGAGGGGCCCTGTCGCGTTATTACCCACAACGGGTCAACGGTGATTGCCCAGGATGTGGTGATCACCACCAACCTGCCGATTCTCGACATCGGCCTGTACTTTGCCAAAACCTATCCCCAGCGGTCCTACCTGGTCGCAGGCCCCATCGAGGCCAGCCGCGCCCCCCAGGGCATGTACATTGGCGTGGGCGAAGGCTATCGCTCCATCCGCACCACCCCCACCAACGACGGTGGCCTGCTGCTGCTGGTCGGCGGCGAAGGCCACAAAGTCGGCACCGACGATGCCACCGATGAGCGCTTTCAGCGTTTAGAAAGCTACCTGCACAGCACCTTCGGAGTCGAGCCCGCCTACCGCTGGTCGAGCCAGGACATGTATTCCTTTGACAAGCTGCCCTACATCGGCACCCTCACCCCGGCCCACCACCACACCTACGTAGCCACCGGGTTTAGCCTCTGGGGCATGGCCAAGTCGGTCATGGCAGGTATGATGCTCTCAGACCGCATTCTCGGCATTGAGAACCCCTGGGCCGACCTGTACGAGGCGACGCGGCCTACCCCCTTTGTCACCGCCACATCCATTCAGCAAAACCTGGAGGTCGGCATTCGCTGGGTGGGCGATCGCTTCAAAGGCCTCTTTGACTCAGCCGACAGTGTCAAACCAGGGGAAGGCAAGCTAATCACCCACAAAGGCAGCAAAATCGCCGCCTACCGAGATGATAGTGGTGAATTGCACACCGTCTCAGCCGTATGCCCCCACCTGGGCTGTATCGTTGCCTGGAATGAAGCCGAAACCAGCTGGGATTGCCCCTGCCACGGCTCTCGCTTTACCTGCGAGGGCAAAATCTTACATGGCCCCGCCGTAAAACCGCTAGAGCAAAAATCCTGCGATTGATCTATAGCTGTAGCCAAAGAGTTTGGGACATTTCACAGGCATAGCTGTAGCCAATCTGGTTAAGACATTCCCCCTCAAACGCTCAAACGCCCAAACGCCTCTGAATGTCCCAACACCCCGCACGCCCACCCCCGTGCGACAATAGCGGCGTCTTCTAGGTCTATTTCTCCCATGAGTGGCGACACCATCTTTGGCAAAATCATCCGCAAAGAGATTCCGGCAAACATAGTCTACGAGGATGATCTCTGCCTGGCCTTCACCGACATTACTCCCAAGGCCCCTACCCACATTCTGGTCATCCCCAAAAAGCCAATTCCCAAGCTTTCGGACTCAACCCCGGCCGATAAAGAACTATTGGGCCATTTGTTGCTAACCGTTAAGGAGATTGCCGACCGGGCTGGCTTAACTGAGAGCGGCTATCGGATTGTAATCAACACCGGAGACGACGGCGGACAGACGGTTTTCCATCTACACCTGCACCTGCTTGGTGGCCGCAGCTTAGGCTGGCCGCCGGGCTAGTTTTTACTTTTGTACAACGAAATAAAGTTTCTTTTCTGCTGATTCCCGGGGAAGAGGAGAAACTTTACACTGCATATGGATGGATAGATTTACCCATCCAATATCCATTTTTCGTTGTTATTCATTGGCACTTTTACCATGACTACTTCTCTTCGCGCCCGCGATAATGCGGGAGCCTGGGAGCGGTTTTGTCAGTGGATTACCAGCACCGAAAACCGCCTCTATGTGGGCTGGTTCGGCGTACTGATGATCCCTACGCTGCTGACCGCAACCATCTGCTTTACCATCGCCTTTATCGCCGCCCCTGCGGTTGACATCGACGGCATCCGTGAGCCCGTGGCTGGCTCGTTGATGTACGGCAACAACATCATCTCCGGTGCGGTTGTGCCCTCGTCTAACGCCATCGGCCTGCACTTCTACCCGATCTGGGAAGCCGCTTCCCTCGACGAGTGGCTGTATAACGGTGGTCCTTACCAGCTGGTGGTTTTCCACTTCCTGATCGGCATTTTTGCCTACATGGGTCGCCAGTGGGAACTGAGCTACCGCCTCGGCATGCGCCCCTGGATCTGCGTCGCCTACTCGGCTCCGCTGTCTGCCGCCACCGCTGTGTTCCTGATCTATCCCCTGGGTCAAGGCTCCTTCTCGGATGGCATGCCCCTGGGTATCTCCGGTACCTTCAACTTCATGATTGTGTTCCAGGCAGAGCACAACATTCTGATGCACCCCTTCCACATGCTGGGCGTTGCCGGTGTGTTCGGTGGCTCCCTGTTCTCCGCCATGCACGGTTCACTGGTGACCAGTTCTCTGGTGCGTGAGACCACCGAGTCTGAGTCGCAGAACTACGGCTACAAGTTTGGTCAAGAAGAAGAGACCTACAACATCGTTGCAGCCCACGGCTACTTCGGTCGTCTCATCTTCCAATATGCCAGCTTCAACAACAGCCGCAGCCTGCACTTCTTCCTGGGCGCATGGCCTGTGATTGGCATCTGGTTTACGTCCTTGGGCATTAGCACGATGGCGTTCAACCTGAACGGGTTCAACTTCAACCAGTCGATCCTTGACTCGCAGGGACGAGTGATTGGCACCTGGGCAGACGTTATCAACCGTGCGAACCTGGGTATGGAAGTGATGCACGAGCGCAATGCTCACAACTTCCCCCTCGACCTGGCTTCGGCCGGTGAGGCTACCCCCGTTGCGTTGCAGGCTCCTGTAATCAACGGCTAGGTTGTGATTGGGCGGGGCGCTCGCCTCGCCCATCCTGTGAATAGGTCGAATGAAGGTATGAAACGCCCCAGAAATCTGGGGCATTTTTTGTTGGGCTAGAGGTTGGGCAAGAAAGCTGGGTCGAGAATTTGGGGCAGGGTGTAGGGGCAGTCAGCGGGAAAGGTGCTGTAGTCGAGGCCGGTGTCTTGTACGGCTAGGTCTTGACCAAGTTGGTAGGCGATCGCCAGCGCTTCCGCCAAATAGGGCTTCAGGCTGGGGTTATCGCTCAACACTAGCTGCACTCGGGTGCGCTGCTCTCGAATGGTGGCCCGCCAGCTATTGCCACGGTGCTCCGGTTGGTAGTGCCACTTGAGCAGATGCCCCAACAGCACACTCAAGCGATTTCTCAGCTCTTGCCGTTCCCGCCGTCCCAAGTCTTGCAGTTCCTCTACGAGGTGGTGCAGATCCAGCTTTTCCCACAGGTTTTGCTCTAGCAGTTGGGCTTGCTGCTGAGTCCAGGCGTAGAAATCTGTCTCATAAAGGTTGGCCATAGCGTATGCCTGTATTGCAAACTGAACTTTCGCAAGTTGAACATTTTGCAAGCCGAACTATAGTTCATCATAGAAGAAGCGACCCTGGAGGGTGACGGTGGTTCAACTTGTCGATCGCTCTACTGAGCAGCGCTTCATCCATACTGGCGTGAGCTGGGATAGTTTTAAGGCGATTCAGCAGGGATTTGCGGATTCGTCAGGTATTCGTCTGTTTTACTACGCTGGGGAGTTAGAGATTTTGTCTACGTCCCTAGAGCATGAGATTGTGAAGGGCAATATTGGCTACCTGATTGAAGACTACTTGCTGGGTCAGGGCGTAGATTTTGTGGCGACGGGTTCTTTTTCTCAAGAACGGGAAGCGGTGGCCTCGGTACAGGCGGATGAGTCGTACTGTTTTAGCGCGAGAAAGCCGATCCCAGATCTGGCGGTTGAGGTGGTGTTTACCAGCGGTGGCCCTGACAAACTCAGGCGCTATGAGGCTCTGGGGGTAGCTGAGGTATGGTTTTGGGAATCGGGCAGCCTCAGCGTTTATCAACTGCACACTGACGGCTATCGGCAGGTCGGCGACAGCCAGTTTGTGCAGGGCATTGATCTAAATCGCCTAGCCCAGTGTGCCCTAGTTGAGTCTCGCCCCCAGGCGGTCAGAGCTTTTCGACAAGGGGCGTAGTTTGACTCCCCATGTCACCGTTTCCCCCTCGAATTCATGTTTTGCTGGCCAGTCAGGCACCCGTTGGGCTAGTAATTCGCAGGGGGCCGTCGAAGCACGTGGCGACGATGCTTTGGGATCGCGATCGCGACACCTTCCAGCTCGGCCAGTGGCTCAAGGGCCGCATCTACGAGCGCCGTAGCGATATCTCGCCCGATGGCAAACATCTCATTTACTTTGCCATGAACGGTAAATGGCAGTCGGAGTCGCGGGGCTCGTGGACGGCGATTTCGCGAGTGCCGTACCTGAAGGCGATCGCGTTTTTCCCGAAGGGCGACTGCTGGCACGGCGGCGGCCTGTGGACTGGAAAGACGAAATACTGGCTGAATGACGGCTACGGCCATGCAGAATTGCACAGCGCGTCGGCCCTGCAACGAGACACCCAGTACCAGCCCCAGGGCGGCTGCGGCGGCGAGTGTTTGAGCGTGTATTACCCCCGTCTGCTTCGAGACGGCTGGGCCTGGGTAGATCGCGTCAAGATCCGCAAATGGCAGGAGAAAGACATTTTTGAAAAGCCCATTGGCCAGGGTTGGACACTGCGCAAAATTGCCCACGCCGAAGTGGGCGCTCCAGTGGGTAAAGGCTGCTACTGGGACGAGCACGAACTGGTTGGCCCCAACCCGGCGCCGCCCATAGCCTGCCCAACCTGGGAGTGGGCCGAGCTGGATGGCAGGCGGCTGGTCTGGGCGGCGGCAGGCAAGCTTTGGGCCGCTCAAGTCAGGCCCAATGGATTGGTGAGCGAATCGGTCTTATTTGACTTCAACGATATGGCGTTTGACGCGATCGAGGCTCCATATTAGAACGCTGAATCCAGCTCAGTACCAGCCCAGCCTGCATTACGCCTGATTGCGCCTGTGCACCACAGCCGGGGGCGTTGTCACCTCAACGGCGGTGAAGGGTTCCAAAATTTTGTAGGTGTGCGACGCACCTTCGGGCACAACCCAGGAGTTGCCGGGTTCGAGCACCACTATCTGGCCTTCGAGGTGCAGCTCGGCCCGCCCGCTAATGACGTAGCCGATCGCCTCGTAGGGCCGCTTAGCCTCGGGCTTGGCCTCACCGGGCTGCTCATTTTCCCACAGCCGCATGGCCATATTTTTGCTCAGGGCCAGGTGTTTTTGCCCCATAGACCCCATCGGGGCAGCTTCGGAGGTGACTTTAATAATGGTGGTATCGCTCATAGTTTCGTAATTTTTGCCTTTACCCGCATCCTAAAGACCCTAAGACAGAGCAACATCTTTCCAATGAGGGAGCATGGCGCTCGATTGGGTGCACTTAGCCATTTAGCTCTCTCCGCAGGTAAAGCCTGCCACTATCTCCAAGTCGTTAGACTGCTGGGGAGAGTGAGCAGGGCCAGAGCTTTGGTAAGCCAACCGATCAACGCAGATTTACAGCACAAAGCGATCGCCATTCACGATCGCCTCTGTGTCGAATATGGCTGCCCAATTCCTTACTTTCATACCCTCGACCCGCTGAGCGAGCTAATTTCATCCCTGTTGTCCCACCGCACCAAAAATCGCGATTCGGGTCGCGCGTTTAAGCAGCTGGTGGCGCAATTCCCGACCTGGGCGGAGGTGCGAGATGCCCCTACGGAAGACGTTGAGGCCGCGATCGCCCCCTGCACCTGGCCCGAGCAAAAAGCGCCCCGAATTCAGCAGGTGTTGCGGTTAGTTGGGGAGGCAACCAGCGGCGAATGGTCGCTCGACTTCTTAAAAGATATGCCGACGAGGCAGGCTCGCGATTGGCTAGAAGCCTTACCCGGAGTTGGCCCCAAGACCAGCGCGGCGGTGCTGTGCTTTAGCCAGCTGCGGGGGCGAGCGCTGCCGGTCGATAGCCACCATCACCGGGTTGCCCAGCGGCTGGGGCTAATTTCTAAAACCCTGGCGGTGGGGCCATCCCACAGAGTGCTGGAAGCCCTCCTGCCCGAGGAGTGGAACGCGCAGCAGATCTATGACAACCATGAA
Source organism: Nodosilinea nodulosa PCC 7104 (assembly GCF_000309385.1). Classification (GTDB taxonomy): domain Bacteria; phylum Cyanobacteriota; class Cyanobacteriia; order Phormidesmidales; family Phormidesmidaceae; genus Nodosilinea; species Nodosilinea nodulosa. The sequence continues at coordinate 2,924,219 of NZ_JH976537.1, read as the reverse complement.
GTCATGATGCTGCACGGGCAGCGGTGCTGCTTTTACAAAAACCCGGCCTGCGATCGCTGCCCTGTTTTGGACCTGTGCCCCTACGGCCAGGCAAGGTAGCGGACTGGCCCACGCTGTCTAGCCTTCGGCACTCTCTCCAGTTAAGATATACCCTCTGTGCACAGCGTTTAGATACAGCATTACCGGCATGAACTCGTCTGCACCGATCGGAGTGTTTGATTCTGGCGTGGGTGGCCTGTCCGTTTTACATGCAATTCGCGCCGCATTGCCCCACGAAGATTTGTGCTACGTTGCAGATTCTGGCCACGTTCCCTACGGCACAAAAACACCAGAGTATCTTCAGCAGCGATCGACCGCACTGACCGAATTTTTACTCACCCAGGGCATTAAAGCCCTGGTCGTTGCCTGCAATACAGCAACCGTGGCAGCCGTTAAACACCTACGTAGCCAATATTCTATTCCTATTATTGCGGTAGAGCCTGGCATTAAAGCCGCCGCCTCAATTACGAAAACGGGTGCCATTGGGGTAATTGCCACAGCTGCAACCCTGGAAAGTTTTCAGTTTATGTCGTTAATAGAGCGGTTTGGATCGGATATAAAAATTCTTCAGCAGGCCTGTCCGCACCTTGTTAAGCAGGTTGAAGATGGAGATCTGACCAGTCCGGCCACCCGCACAATCATCCAGCACTACACAGAGCCCTTGCTAGCGGCGGATATTGATGCGCTGGTGCTGGGTTGCACCCACTATCCCTTTCTGCGCCCGCTGATTGATGAAGTCGTGGGTTCAGAGGTGACTATTATTGACACCGGCTCGGCGATCGCGCGGCAGGTGCTCAAGGTGCTGACAGGCCAGAATCTGCTGAATCCGGCCCCACAACCGGGGCAAGAAACGTTTTGGACGAGTGGCGAAATAGAGACCGCCCAAAGCATTTTCTCGACACTATGGCAGCAAGAGGTAAATGTGCAGCGACTGCCTGAACCATTTCGATGAAAACCTACGTCCCGGATAAGTAGGTAACCTCAGTTCGGGATAACGCCGTCCCCTCTTTTGGAGGGGTGCTCGGAGGGCGGGGTGGGTCAAAACGGCTATAGAAATTACTCGACTGAATACGGTGAAATTCCAACGCTAGCCCCGGGAAACCCACCCCTGCCCCTCCCAGGAGGGGATAGCAAACCTGCTTTTGCAGAGAATTTCTTTAGCCCGAACTCAGGTTAGGTAGAGCTTCAAGACGGAGTAGCGCGGCGTCAACAGACAGACCGCCGCAGGACGCCCGGTGGGGTAGGGTGTTAACCTCAAAAAAACCCCTACCTCTGCCCCCGCCCCCGTCACCTCCTGAATGCTAGACCTGCTGCTTATCGCCAGCCTCGGATTTTTGGGCAGTTTTGGCCACTGCCTGGGCATGTGCGGGCCAATTACGGTGGCCTTTTCGCTGTCTCAGTCCTCCGCAGCGCCCAGCCGCTGGCAGAACATTCGCTTTCACCTGCTGCTCAATCTAGGGCGGCTGGTGAGCTACGCCCTGGTCGGCCTTTTGATTGGGGCGCTGGGGTCGGTGCTGGTGGCCAGTGGGCAAATGGCTGGCCTGGGCAGCTCGCTGCGGCGGGGGGTGGCGGTGGTAACTGGGCTACTGCTGATCTGGTTTGGGCTGGCGCAGATTAGCCCGAACCAGGTGCCCAAGGTGCCTTTCCTCAACCCGATGGTGCAGTCGGGGTTGCACGATCGCCTCAGCCGAGCCATGCAGGGCCTTTCGCTAAACCCCCAGCGCTGGACGCCGCTGCTGCTGGGGTTGGCCTGGGGGCTAATTCCCTGCGGTTTTTTGTATGCGGCTCAGCTCAAGGCCGCCGAAACCACGAATCCCTGGATGGGTGCAGCCACGATGCTGGCCTTTGGCATCGGCACAATGCCAATGATGCTGGGAGTCGGCGTCTCCACCGGGTGGGTCAGCGCCGATCGCCGGGGGCAGCTGTTCCGCCTGGGCGGCTGGATTACGCTGGTGATTGGCCTGCTGACAATATTTAGGGGCAGCGGGAGCGTCGATTTGACCGGCCACGGCGCGCTGATTTGCCTGTTTTTAGCGCTGATTGCCAGACCCCTGAGCCGGGTTTGGTCGCCCTTGCTGATCTATCGCCGCACCCTGGGGGTAGGGGCCTTTGTGCTCTCAGTAGCCCACATTGGCCATATGATCAACATGGGCTGGAACCCGCTGGCGCTAACCTTTCTGCTACCCAGTCTACAGATGGGTGGCTGGGCGGGTATTGTGGCCTTTGTGCTGATGGTGCCCCTGGCGGCAACCAGCTTTGACCAGGCCCAGCGCTACCTGGGCCACCAGTGGCGGCGGCTGCACCTGCTGAGTCTGCCTATTTTTATTTTGGTGGTGGTCCACACGCTGCTGCTGGGGTCGCACTATCTGGGTGGGTTTGAGCAAACTAACTGGCTGGCGGCGATCGCCCTGGTTACCCTGGCGCTGCTGGCGCTGCTGCTGCGATCGCGATGGTTTTGGTCACTGTTGTCTCTGGAGAAGTACTATGCCTCGCCCAAGTCTTAGCCTCTTTGGCGCCCTGATTATCGGCGTGGGCACGAGCCTGGTGCCGTTAGCCGCCCATGCTCACAAGACTGAGGTGTCGGGCGATGTGGCCGGAACCTGGCACCTGGAGCCCGACCACAGCGCCAAAGCCGGAGAACCGGCCCAAGTCTGGGTCGCCCTCACCCAGCAGGGCGGCAGGGTCATTCCCCTCGACCAGTGCAACTGCAATCTTGCCGTCTACAGGGCTAACCAGACGGACGGGCCGCCGATTATGCAGCCCGTGCTGAAAGCCATGTCGCCCGAGAGCTTTGAAAATATTCCTGGAGCCGAAATTACATTCCCTGAGGTGGGCGAGTACCGCATTGTGCTCACCGGCAGCCCCAAAGCGACTGAAACTTTCTCTCCCTTTGAGCTGAGCTATACCACGGTGGTTGCGGCAGGCCGACCAGAGCCCACACCCGCTACGCCTCAGCCGGAGAGTTCTACCCCGGCAGCCGACCAGAGCGCCCCGGCCCAGGCACCCCCAGCGAGCCAGGGGGAGGAACCAGCCGCCCCCATGCCCCAAGCCTGGAGACTGTGGGTGGCAGCAGGGGGAATAGCCGTTGCGATCGCCGCCGCTTTAACCTTACGCCAGCCGAAACCCCCAGCGTCAGACTAGATCACGCGATCGCTGCCCCCGTCGATGGGCACCTGGGCCCCGGTCGTTTTGGCAAAGACTTTGCTCGCCATAGTGCAGACCAGCTGGGCCACCTCCTGGGACGACACCGGCTGCTTGAGCAAATTGCGCGACTTGTACTCGTCCACGCTGATGCCGTAGCGCTGGGCGCGGCCCGCCAGCACCTCCGGCGTCCAGATGCCGGTGTCGTAGACGCAGTCGGGGTGCAGCACATTGACGCGAATTTCGGGGGCCAGCTCCAGGGCGGCGACGCGGGCCAGCTGGGTCAGCCCTGCTTTGGCGACGGAGTAGGCGGCAGCGCCGGGGCCAGGGGCCAGCACGTTGCGGGAGGCAATGAACAAAATCGTCGGATCCATGCCGTGGCGCAAAAAGGGAATGGCATGGCGCAGCAGGGCCCGCTGGCTGGTGAGATTGATCGCCAGACTCTTTTCCCAAATTTCGGCCTCCAGGTTTTCCAGGGTTTGACCAGGGGGGAAAATGCCGGCATTGCTGACCACAATATCCAGGCCGCCAAAGTGCTGAATGGCGGCGGCGATCGCTCCTTTTACCGCTGCTTCATCGGTGACATCTCCCTGCACCCCAACGAGTCCGGGTTTATTCAAAATTTTGCCCACATCGGGGTTTAAGTCGAAGCCAACCACCGCCGCGCCCTGCTGGTGCAACGCCTCCGCACAGGCTTTGCCGATGCCGCTGGCCGCCCCAGTGACCAGGGCGATTTTGCCCTGAAACTCTGACGCTGCCTTGGATTTGCCCAGCTTGGCCTGCTCCAGCTCCCAATATTCCATGTCAAACAGGTCTTTTTCGCCCAGGGCTTGCCAGCCCCCCAGGGCTTCGCCCATTTGAATGGCGCGGCGGGTGTGCTCGATGATGTCGGTGATAATGCTGGCGGCCTTGACGCTGCGATCGAAGGCGATCGTGCCGTAGCCCGGCCACACTGCCCAGCGGGGAGCCGCATCGAGCTGGGTCAGGCTGCCATCGCTATTGCGCTCAAAATACTGGCGGTAGTTCTCGGCAAAAGCATTCACCGCCGTTTCTGGCTCCTGCTCGATCACCACCGGAATGGCCTTGGTGCGAATCACGTGGTCTGGGGTTATAGGGCCTCGGGTGGCGATCGCCCCCACATTGGCCAGATTTGAAAAGCCCACCGCTTCGGGGCGCTGGTCGAGCTGCGCGATCATCGGTGCCCCCTTTACCCGCGACACCTGCTGGCGAATTTTGGCCAGGGTCAACCAATCGGCCTGGGGAGCCGCCGTCGCAAAGGACATCGCCTTGTGCTGCGCTAACGAGTCCTCCGCCAGGCTGACCAAATCGATCATGGTTTCGTAGGCGGTGCGGGCATCGTCGGCAAAGGTAAAAATGCCGTGGTTCATCAGCACCATGCCCTTGTACTGGCTCCAGTCGATGCCCTGGGTGAGTTCGCGAATTTTGCGCGCCAAAATAAACCCCGGCATCACGTAGGGAATCAGCAGCACCGAGTCGCCATAGACCTCGCGCATCCGCGCTTCGCCGGTGGGGTTGTTGGTCAGCGTCACCACCGCATCGGCGTGGGTGTGGTCAACAAAGGCGTAGGGAATAATCGCGTGGAGAATGGCCTCTACTGAAGGGTTGGGGGCGTTGGGGTCGAGCATCGCCGCCCGCTGCTGGGTCACCATTTCCGCATCGGTGAGGTGCTCCATTTCGGCCAGCCGCTGCAGTACCTCAAGGCGCACCGGGGCAAAGCCAGGCGCTTCAATGGTCGATAGATCCCAGCCGCTGCCTTTGACGTAGAGCACCGCTTCCTCGTCGCCAAAGAAATTCTTCACCGTGGCCTTTACCGACGTGTTGCCGCCGCCGTGGAGCACCAAATCAGACTCCTGGCCCAGCAGGCGAGAGGTGTAGACCCGCAACTTGAGCAGATCGCCATTCAGGGTTTGGGCAACGGACTCATCCCAGCGACTTTTCATAGGGCTATAGGTAAAAGACTATATGCAGATTAGCGGCAAAGTGGGGCAGACCGCAGCAGACAAAATCCTTATACCATTGCGCTGCCTCTGATTGCGACGTTCTGAGTTCTCCAGGAGGCGATCGCCGCGGCCCAGGCCGATAAGTCGTGCTGTTTTGGCGCTAAAAAGCCTAAACGTAGCCTTATCCAGCCGTTCCAGCGATCGATACACAGAACAGCGACTCATGATTCATCCTCAGACAACTTGTCCAATCTTTGCTGTTGGGCCTGGAAGCGCTGAATTCGCAGTTTGAGTTCGTCAGCAGTTTCTCGAATCGCCTCTAAATCAGAAGCTAAAAGATGACGTTGCAGTATTTTGAAAATCGGCTCTAGCTCAGTCGGGTAATTCAACAACAACTGAGTAATGTCGTTTTCATACAGGCTTGCCCGGTCGAAGTTGCCCTGTCGATAAAGAGAGGGCAAGGCATAGAGCTTGAGAATGATCAATCCCTCAACCGTAACGCAGCGAATGGTGCGATCGCCGAACTGTTTTTGCACAGCATACTGCTGATTGATCAGCTTAAACAGCTTGTTTTGCGTCAGCAAAACATCCACCTGAAGGGAACCAAAATTTCCTCGAATGAAATCTCGGTTTTCCTCAAGAATGACTAACTCTGACAGATCACTCAAGGCTCGTTTCGAGAGGATAAAATCAATATCCTGGGTGTTGCGACCTTCTACATAGCTCAGCATCGCAATGCCGCCTACCAGCAAGTACTCAATTTGTCGGTCCTCCAGGGTGGCAAACAAAAACTCAACCGTAGCTAGCAGATCGCCAAACTCCATTGCGCTACCCCAGTTTTTGACATCAAACGCTAGGCCGTTTTGGATAATCGCTGCGATCGCGCTAGTCATCGGTTCATCTTCTCCAATCTGAACCTCGATTGATTCTGGCCGCCTACCCCCGAATCTGCACGGGCATGACCAGGTAGGTAATCTTGGTTTCGCCCAGGGGCACAAACACCGCCGGGCTGGTGGCTGCGTTGCACTGCATTTGCACCTCGGTGGTGTCGAACGCCTTCAGACCGTCCAGCAGGTAGCGCACGTTAAAGGCAATATCGAGGTCTTCGCCGGTAACCTGGGCGGGCAGATCCTCGTGCCCGCTGCCGACCTCCTGGGCTTCGACCGAGAGCGCTATGGACTGATCGCCTGAGTTGAGGGTGATTTTGATGATGTCGTTCTTTTGGCTGGCCAGGACGGCAATGCGCTCCAGGCTAGCCATCAGCAGGCGGCGATCGACCGTCACCTGGCGGGCAAACTGCTTCGGCAGCAGCTGGCGGTAGTTTGGATACTGCCCCTCTAGCAGGCGAGTGGTGAGGCGCTGGGCGCCCAGGTCAAACAGCACCTGGGTCTCATCTAGCCGCAGGGCCACCGGCTCGTTGGAGCTATAGCCCTGAATCATGCGCTCTAGCTCGCGCAGGGCCTTAGCGGGCACGGTGACATCCATCGCTGGCGTGTCGGTGGCCGATTCATCGGTGGTTTGCACTACGGACAGGCGGTGACCGTCAGTGGCCGCAAACTCTAGGGAATCGGTCTCAGAGAGCAGATGCACGCCGGTGAGCACCTGCTTAGTTTCGTCGCCGCTGGTGGCAAAGAGCGAGCCGCGCAGACCGTTGAGCAGGGCATCTGCCGAGAGCGAAATAGCTTCGCCCTCCTCGACCGTTGGCAGCGAGGGATAGTCTTCGGCACTCAGACCGCGTACCTCATAGCGTCCTGAAGATGAGGTGAGGGTAACGGTGGTGCTGTCGCCGTCAGACTCCAGGGTGATGTCTTCGTTGGCCAGCCGCGAAACGATGTCGCCCCACAGCTTGGAAGGCAGGGTCAAGGTGCCCGGTTCTTCCACCTGGGCGCTAAAGCGGCTTTCGATGCCCAGTACTTCGTCAAAGCCCACCAGCGTTACCGACTGGCTCTCGATATCGGCCTTGACCAAAATATTGGCCAGCACCGGGCGACTGGGGCGAGATGATACGGCACGACTCACCGATGACAGTTGAGAACTCAGCTCGCTCTGGGGACAGATAAACTTCATGGCAACGGAGAAAAAGATATGCAGCTGACAAGGAACGTGAGCCCAGAACACCCGTCTGTGAGACCAGGCTAATTCCGTACTAGCAGTATCTCACCTTTGCTATGGATTCCCTGTATAACCGATCTTTTTATGGCATCTTGAAGAGCTGGATCCCTTGCCGTGGGAGCGGTTTAAGCTTTTGGAAAGCAGGCACTTTTAGATTGGAGGCTCATCCTATCACCCTTTTTTACCCCCATCAACGCTGACCCTGTTAGGTAAAGTCTGCCTTCCGGAAGAAGAAAAATTTAAAAGATAGTCGTAGTAGTAGAGCCTGTGAAAACTGGGGAAAATCTCTCATCCTCTATCTAGATATGGGCTGCACCGCTAACCTGGCTGGGGAAAAGGTGGGGAGAATTGCCGCCAGTTTCCACACCCTTGGACGTGGCGGTGGCAAGTTCCCCCCTGAGCGCGGCGTTGTCCCCTTTAAAGGAGGGCGCTTTCCCCGGATTTTCCCCGGTTTTCCCCAGGGAAATTGCGAAAAAAGATCACGAATCGTTACGTCTCACCCATGCGGCTGTTTTCTTCGGATCCCACGGAGCTGCTTGCTCGTTGATCCGTTTGCTGTGGGGGACGGTCTAGGCGACAGTGCTGGCGATCGCGGGCATGGAGGCCGAGTCCAGCGCGTCGGATTTGAGCACCAGTACGGAGCAGGAGGCGCGGTGCATGACTTCGTTGCTGACGCTGCCCAGCACCAGCTGGCTCAACCCAGATCGGCCTCGGTTGCCGACCAGAATGAGGTCGGCTCCCCATTCATTGGCCACTTTGCAGATAGCGGTGGCGGGGTTGCCAATCAGCTGCCGAAATTCGGTGGCAACACCGACGGTATTGGCGATCGCGCTGTAGTGGCGCAGCCGCTCTAAGCTTTCGGTTTCGTAGCGCGCCCACGCCTGCCGCCAGGCTTCTAGGTCCAGCTCGGTGCCCGGTGCCCAGTAAATATTGTCGAGTTTGCCTGACATGGGAAGGGGGCTGCTTTCTTCCTGGTTGGACAGGCTGTGCACCAGCAGCAGCGTACCCTTGGTGGCCTGGGCCAGTTCAAGGGCCTGGGAAAATAGGGCATCGCTGGTGGAGCTGTTGTCTAGGGCCACTAAAATTTTGCGGTACATGGGGTGTCCTCCCGTTAACTGAAATGAGCTGACGCGCGCTAGCCGCCTAGGGCTGAGATCGATAGCGGTCCAGGCGGGGTGCCAACCAGCAGAGCAATAGCACCAGCCCTAGCGCTCCGAGTTCGGTCGCCAGATATAGCCTGTCGTGGTAAGTGAAAATCAGGGACAACATGGGTCGATCCTCCTGGTGCCTGGCACCGTTGGGGCGGGCTCTTTGCAGCCACTGCCCTCTACTTTTATTGTCCTGCTGGGGCCGGGGGTCGGCGAAGGAACGCAACGAAGCTTGATGTGCGATCGCATTTCATAACCTTTTGCCAGCCATAATCTGCCCTAGCCCGCCGCCGCAAAGGTCCTGCCATCTTCCCGGCAAATTTCATAGATCAAGTTGCGCCCCGACAGCGCCACAATCGGCAGGCTCCCGCCCGGCTCGGTCCACTGGCTGACCATATAAAAGCGCTCCAGCCCCGGCAGGCGCTTGGGTACCCCCTTGATCATCAGCGGCAGGGTGTCTTTGGTGAGCAGCCAGCCGCAGCTGGCCCCCTGCCAGTTGCCGGTCGCTTGCTCCAGGCTGAGGGGCGTCGTCACATCCATGCACTCCACCGCTGCCCCCAGACCGGGATAAAACGCCTCCATGCGATCGATCAAATTCTCCGCATCCCGACTGGGGGAGCCGCCGTAGGTTTGCCAGTCGCTGTAGTGAGTCGTCAGCATCAGGCTCACCACCGATTTGCCCGGTGGGGCCAGCGATGGGTCGAAGCTGTAGTGCTTGACGCCGATTTCGGCGTGGGGCTGGCCTGCAATCGCCACCGGCCTATCCAGCAAATGCGTCACCCAGGCGGGCTGCTGCGAAAAATCCATATTCACCCCCAGCAGCACCTGAAACTGCGAATGCAGCGGCAGGTGCCCATTGTAGAGCTGCTCAATTCTGCGGTTGATGTACTTGCCCTTGAGCAAATCAAAAATAGTCCGGCGACCGTCGCAGGCGGAGATAATCCGCTCGGCCCGGTACTCGTCATGGCTATCCAGACGAATGCCCACGGCCCGATCATTCTCCACCAGCACCCGCTCTACCGGGGCAGAATAGTGAATTTCGCCGCCCAGGTCCAGATAGCGCTGCTCGATGGCGCGGGCAAAGCTCAGCGACCCACCCACCGGAAACCCTGCGTTGCCGTTGTCCAGGTAGGCCAGCAGCGACATGCCCACCATCACCGGCACATCGGGCCAGGCAAACATGTGGGGCATGGCCGATCGCAAAAATGGATTCTTCACCTGCCCCGCCAGGTCGCGCAACGACAGCTGACTCCACTTGCCCAGTACGCCCATAAAGGGCAGTACCTGCTTGCCCAGCCGCGCCCAATCCGTCGCCGTCATCAGCGACTTGGGCTTTTGTTGCAGCATCGACAGGTCAAAGTCTTTGAACTTGCGCACCCCTTTGCAAAACCCTGCAATCAGCTTGGCATCTTCGGGGGCCAGGGCCAGGAAGTGTTGTTCCAGCTGGTCGGGCTGGCTTTGCACCCGCAGCACCTCCCCCTGGGGGCCGTGGATTTGCATAAACTCGGGTTGGTTCACAAACTCTAGCCGCTGCACTGCTCCCAGCTCTTGCCACAGCGAGTAGAATGGCTGCCCCGGCCCGGTGCCAAAGATATAGTGAAGTCCGCCGTCGAAGGTATAGCCCTGGTGCGATCGCGCGGTGCATAGGCCGCCTGGGCGATCGTTGGCCTCAAAAACTTGGCTGCGGTAGCCGTTCATTTGGGCGTAGCACCCAGCCGCCAGCCCGGAGATGCCGGCCCCAATGATGATGATGTCTGCCGTCGGTGCCATAGGCTCTGCGATCCAGTGCTGAATACCTCAACGCTAGGTTGCCCCAGAGCCAGGTTCCCCAACCTTCAAAGTTGTCATAGTACTGGGCTAATCCAAAATTTTGGGCAGCTGCTGCGTTATTTTGTCCAGAAGCTGCTTCAGCTTCACAGGTTTAGCCATGTAATCGTTGGCCCCTGCCCCTAGACACCGCTCTAAATCGCCGGGCATGGCTAAAGCCGTTAAGGCAATAATCGGAATAGAGCTTATTTGCCCGTCGGCACGAATTTGCCGGGTTGCTTCTAATCCATCCATGTCTGGCATTTGAATATCCATCAAAATCACATCTGGCTGATTTTGTTTTGCCATCTGAACAGCTTCTAACCCATTGCGGGCCAGGAAGACTTGAAAATTCTGCGACTCCAGATAATTGAGCAACATGGTAATGTTGGCTTCGTTGTCTTCTGCTAATAAAACTTTAGGACGCCTGGCTAGTTCTGCGGCAGCAACGATAAGAGCCATCTCCGGGTTGGGAGACTGAACGTTGGCAAATAGTCGATGCAATGCTTGATGAAATTTTTGGCGAGAGAGAGGTTTAAGAAGATGCTCGATAGCTCCCATATCCAGGCTACGAGGTCGATCATCCACCACTGAAATGACAATAATAGGGATCGATTGAGTTTGGGAGTGAGATTTCAACTCGCTCAAGACTTCCCATCCAGAACAATCTGGCAGCAAAACGTCTAACACAATGACATCTGGGCTGACTCGTAACGCTACATCCAAGGCCCCTCTGCCGACCGGATGAATGACACTGGTCGCTCCTATTTCAGCTAGGTATCGTTTGATCTGGTTAGCTGCTGGACTCGAATCCTCTACCACTAAAACATTGTGGATTTCGACGTTGTTCGGTAAGGATTCTGGAGAGGAGAGATCGGGCTGAACCGATACGGGGTGCCACGGCAAGAGTACGGTAAAGCAGCTGCCGCGTCCTAGCTCACTTTCGACTCGAATGCTGCCTCCGTGCAGCTCAACAATTCTGTGAACGATTGATAGGCCCAGCCCTGTGCCGGTATAGTGTCGAGAGAGAGAACTGTCTACCTGCATGAAGGGCTGGAAGATCTGGTTCAAGTTTTCTGGAGCAATGCCAATCCCAGTATCCGTCACTTGAAATTCAACCGCTTGCTGAAGCGGGTTCATTTTCACCTCTAGCTGCACACGCCCGCCGTTGGGCGTGAATTTAACCGCATTGCTCAGTAAATTGACTAGTAATTGAACTAATCGCCGTTCGTCGGCCTCGATTTCTGAAAGTGTTGGATCAAGCTTGTAGGTCAACTGAATTTCTTTGTGTCTTGCCTGTTCCTTAACAAAGTTGAGGCTAGATTGGCATACTGAATCTAGGGCAACCGAACCCAGCTCGATCGCGACTTTGCCCGATTCAATTTTGGAGAGGTCTAAAATATCGTTAATTAGGGAGAGCAGGTGTTCTCCACTCTTCTCAATTGTTTGCAAAAACTGGCGCTGGCGATCGGTCAAATTGCCAAACACTTCTTCTAATAAAATCTCAGATAATCCTAGGATTGAGTTAAGTGGGGTTCGCAATTCGTGGCTCATGTTCGCCAAAAACTCGTCTTTGAGCCGGGCGGCTCTGGCTAGCTCTGCATTGGCCAAACTAATCCGCTCGCTACTGTGGCGCAGCTGGGCTTCCGCCTCCTTTAGTGGAGTAATATCTCGTCCGACCGACTGAAATTCAGTAAACTGTCCCTGGTCATCGAATAGCATCCGATTGATCCACTGGGTCCAGCGCACCTCTCCATTGACGACAATCCGGTTCTCGATGGTGACGGTAGGATTTTCGGCATTCATGGATCTGACTAGCTGAGTCACCCGTTCCATATCGCCTTCAAAAATGACGGGGCTATAACTCTTACCCAGAACTTCCTCTAATTTCACCCCAAAGTAACGACAGTAGGCACCATTGGCAAACAGAAGGGTCGTATCCGGTAGGTAGCGGACAATTAAATCGGTTTGATCTTCAACAATTGCGCGATAGCGGGCTGCACCTTCCTGCTCTAGCTGGATGTAGGCACTGGCCTGCTGCAAGGCAATGCCCAAATGGACGCCAAGCTGTTGGAGCAATTCAATTTCTGTGGTTTGCCACGATCGCGGCTCCTCACAGTGATGGGCAATCAGCAACCCCCACAGCTGGGCATCGCGGAGGATGGGTACCACCAAATTTGCCCGCACCTCAAATTGCGCTAGAAACTCAGCATGACAGGGAGCAAGGCGACCATCGTGAATATCAGCATGGGCCATGACTCGTCCTTGCTGATAGGAATCTATGTGCCCCTCGGCAAAACAAGGATCATGGATATCTCGATAGAGCAGGACTTGCCACGCTGAACCAACCGATTCGGCAACGACCGTGCCATCTCCGCTCGGTTCGATCCGAAAAATAACGACGCGATCGGTTTGCAAAAACCGACGCACCTCCGTGACCGTGGTGTAGAGAATTTCATCTAGTTCCAGCGACTGATGAATTTGCTGGCTAATGTGTCGGGTCAGTTGTTCGCGCTCTAGCTGCTGCTGGAGCTGGAGCTGAAGTTGCATAGCCGTAAGGGTCTTACTGACGGTCAGGCGCAACTCCTCAGCGGTGATGGCCCCTTTTACCAAATAGTCCTGGGCGCCTGCTCTAATCGCCTGCAGGGCGATCGCTTCATTGCCCTCCTCTGTGATCATCACAACGGGTAAACAGGCTGATTGACCCAGAGCTTGCAGCCGGGCCAAAACGTTCAAACCATCTAGGTCAGGCAGATGATAGTCGAGCAGGACAACATCGGGTCGGTGCTGCTGCCACAGGTCGATTCCCTGCTGGCCCAGGGATGCCTCTAAAAAGGTGTAGGAATATTCCCGATCGCCTAACAGATATCGCCGGTAAGTTTCCCGGTCCTCTGGAGAGTCATCGACAATCAGAACGGTGGGCGACGGCTGTTGCATGACTAATCCTCCAGGTGAGATGGCAGCGTTGTCACTTCAAACCAGTGTCTACGAGCGCCTAAATGCCCCGTTTGAGTTTGCCACTGCCTTCGCTGCCAGGGTAAGGTAGAATGCTGTCCCGGATGGGACTGGACTCAATCCGAATTTTACCGCCCATGCAAGCGGCGGAAGATTTGAAAAATTTTCTCTCGTTATCGCAGACATAGAATACGGGGTGTTGCCAATCCTCCCCAGCCAGCCAATCTCCACCCACTTTTTAGGCTTGTCGTTGGACTTACAGCCATAGTCACTTAGGCCATAGTCAGTTAGGTAATATCAAGTCCGGCTAATGAACCCAAGAATTGTAGGCCACTAACCCTTGCTTCTTCTAAGGCCATAGTGCGGTCGATTAAGCGGACTTGATATAAGACATCCAGAAGCGTTCAAGCGCTTGAACGTTTTGAGGGAAGTATCTCATCCAGACTGGCTACAGCTATAACTGCATGGCTGATTAAGTTGGTGAACAATTCGCCCACTAGGCGTAGTTTCTTCTCAAGAGATTGGGTGCCTGCCGCTGCTAGCAACGCCTTGAGGTAAGGCAATAGGCGCCGGTCTCTCTGCCAAAGCTGGTGGTTAGCTCACCAGACCTAGATAGATTGCCCAGGGCAGCAGCAGAAAGCCCGCTGCAATTCCACCCCCAACCACCGCACTCGCCCCATAGACCAAAGGCCGAATGCCTTTATTTAGCAGCCCGATCGATTGCAGCGCGCTCCACAGCCCGTGGCGCAGATGCGAGGCCAGCAGCACCAAAATGGCGCTGTAGCCCATCACGTAGGGCAGGTGCTGAAACTTTTCCACCACCAGTTGGGCCAGATCGCGCATGGTTTCGCCACCTAGTTCCGTGGTGTAGTAGGGGCCAAACTTAAACGTCAGCAGGTGGGCCACCAAAAACACCGACAGCACCGAGCCAGTGACAATCATGGTGCGTGAGCTGAGGGTCTGGTGGCTGGGGCCACCCGCCGACTGGTAGATGCTGTAGCCCTGGGGGCGGGCCTGCCGCTTGCGCCAGAAAATCTCGATGCCCACCAGAGCGTGGAGCATTACTACCGCCACTAGCACCAGCTCAAAGACGTAGAAGGCAATTCCTAGATTTTCGATCGCCCAAGCGTAGGTATTGTAGGCATCGCGGCTGACGAACAAAATTAGGTTACCGACCATGTGGGCCAGCACAAAGGTTGCCAAAGCCAGTCCGGTGGCCCCCGTGATCAGCTTTTTGCCGATCGACGATTGATAGAACCTGAGCAGGGGAGAGGCCGGGCTGGGAGGGGTTTCTGGTGTAGTTTGGGGGGCTTTGAGGGTGTTGGTCATGGTTCGTCCTGCACGCGCTCGATTTGCTCAATCACCCGGCGAATTTCAAAGGCATCGGCGGCGTCGGGGTGCTGGTAGAGGTAGCGCTCCAGGTCGAGCTGGGCCTGGTCGAGCTGCCCCTGCTGGTAGTGAATCAGGCCGCGATCGCGCCATTCCGCCACCGCCTCCGGGTTAATCAGCAAAATCCGGTTAATGGCATCTAGCGCCTTGGGCACATCTCTATTTTGCAGGTAAATCATCTTCAGGTTGGTCAGCATTCGCACCAAAAACGCCACCGGCGGCACGGGGGCCAGGTGCTGCGGCTCCAGCCGAGCCGCTTCGCCAAACATCTGCTTGAGGCGATCGTTGCAGTCTTGCTCAAACAAGATCTCGCCCCGGTTAAAGGGATCTACAAACACAGCCATTTCGTTGACTGTGGGACGCACCAAAAAATGCCCCGGCATGCTCACCCCGGCCATGGGAAAGCCAATCCGGTTGGCCAGCTCCAGATACACCAGCGACAGGGTAATGGGAATGCCCACTCGCCGCTCTAGCACCTCGTTGAGAAAGCTGTTGCGGGGGTCGTAGTAGTCGACGCTGTTGCCCCGAAAGTTCAGATCGTTGAACAGGTACTCGTTGATGGTGCGAATAATCTTCAGCGGGTAGCCATCGGCAGGTAGCCGCTGACGCAGGGTTTCGGCCATGCGATCGAGCATGGCTAGATAGTCGTCAACCACCAGGTGAGGCGAGTCTTCCTGGGCCAGGTAGAGGGCCGCGCGAGCCAAACTCACGCGCTCGGTAGGCTGCTGCAGCTCCTGGTACAGGCGCTGGCTGGGTAGTGCAGTATTGGTCATTTAGGCGTTGTAGTCCTTACCGCTGCCATAGAACAGGCGATCGCGCCAACGATGGCTATAGTATCGCGGCACCGGGGGCAGTGGCTCAAAAACCGGCGCCAGGGCGCGGGCCAATGGCTCTAGAGCGCTGTACCCGGCCAGACTGATATAGTGCCCCAGCCAGCTCGCCAGGGCCCCTATGCCCACCTGGGGAATAATTTTGGCCACCAAACCCGGATACTTAATCGATGTCACCGCCAGGGTTTTGGCCAGGGCCGGAAACTGCACCACATCCTGCAAGAAAGGTTTGAGGGTGGGTTCGCCCAGCTCGGCCATGGCGGCGAATATAGCCGTCAGCATGCGGTTGATGTGCTGCTCAGAGAGGGTTTGGTCTACCCCCACGCTCATGGATTTTTGAAACAGCCAGGTCACTGATAGGTTGGGCTGGTAGGGCTGAAGCTCGCCCAGGGCGGAGGCGGTCAGGCGATCGCACCCCAGCGCCTCGTCAATGCCGTCGATTAGCCGCTCCAGGTGGCGAATCATCGCCCCAAACCCGCCAAAGCTAAGGGGTGACTGACTGCCGCTGCTGTCGCCCACCGCCAGGGTGCGGCCCCAGCTGTACCGCAGCGGGCTTTGCCTGTAGCAAGGAAAAAAGCCAAACAGCGCCCGCTGCACCCGCAAGTCCTCCAGGCTCACCTGCTGATACTCGGGCAGCAGACGCCAGTACTCCTCAAAGAATTCGGTCAGGCTCAGCCGACGGGAATCGGCATCCATATAGGTGAACATGTAGGTGGTGCGCCCATCCCGCGCCGGAAAGGCTTCCCAAAAGTACTGGCACTGATGGCGAATGGGAGTGAACGACACAATCAAGTCGCCCGTATCGTTAGCGGGGAACCCCTGGGCGCAGGTGCCCACCACCAGACACACCGCATCGGGCTTTGCCGCCCCCCGTGCCTGACGCACCAGGGGCGAAAAGTGGCCCATGGCATCGATCAGCAGCCGGGTGGTGAAGGGCTGCTCTGCCTTCACCAGCACGCCGTTCGGGTGCACCCAGGCCGCCTCGAAGGCATTGTGCTCAAACAGCTGCCCCCCGGCGGCCAAAAACTTGGCCTTGAGCCGGGCGAGCAGCCCCCTGGGGTCGACGCCGACATTCAGCACATCGTTGACCCACAGCGGCTCGCCTTCGCCAAACTGAATGCGGGCGGGATTGTACTGGGAGGCGATCGCATCGGCCAGCTCCTGCTCGGTCAGCAGCCCCAGCTCGGTCAGCGCCGCCAGCTCGCGGCGAGAAATATTCCACTCCTGCTGTCGCCCCTGGAGCACGCCGCGCTCTAGCAGAGCCACTCGCCAGCCGCGCTGGGCCAGCCCCGCCCCAACCAGGATCCCCAGGGTGCCGCCGCAGATCACCACATCCCAATCGACCGACTCCAGCGGAGCTGTGGCCTGGTGAATGACGTGAGCCTCGGGCAGGTTGCCCGTGCGGTAGCGCAGCCACAGCTCGTCGGCTCGCTCCAGCCCCGCCCAGGGGTTGCCCGGCAGACCAGAGATCATTTGTTCAGTGAGGGTCATGGCAAAAGACCAGGAGACTACTCTCAGGGTAGATCAATGGCTTCATGCGGGTCTGCAATGCTGGGCAAAATACCGAAACAACCGTTTGCCCTGCCCAAAGCTAGGCTGCAATAAGCGCCAAAAACCTGAAAAAGCAGCTCCAGTGCTGGAGCTGCCTTAGATGGGTCAGCGACGACCGATTTGATCTAGTTGACGAACATTGCCCCGGGGCGAGACACCTTACTGGCCGAAGAAGCTCTTAACCGAGTCCACGATGCCTTCACCCGTATCCTCAGCGGCATCGGCGGCATCGTCTATAGCCCCCTGGGTGCGGCCAAGATCTCGTTGGGCACGGCCCTTGACCTGATTCCCAATGCCATCGGCACCGCCAGTCGCCTTGTCGATTTGACGCTGCGCTTTGCCAAATTCTTCCTGGGCACGGCCTTCGAGCTGGTTAGCGGTGCCAGACCCGGTCTTGCGGTCAAATTCGCGCTCAGCTCGCTGCTGCACAATGTCTCCGGCTTCGTTACCTAGGGCTGCCGCTGGAGCGCTAAAGCCAAATAGCAGGCTAGAGCCAATCACCAATGTAGCTAGGCCGACGCAAAAAATACGCTGAAGCTGGGCTGCGATCGCATTGAAAGTCATGAAAAATCTCCTGAGGAAAGGCGCACTTGCAGGTAAGTAGTGAAGTGCTGGTCTTGGCTCAGTTATACGCTGGCTTGCCGCAGTCCAAAATCGCCCAGCAGACATACATAGCGCCAATAGTTAGATACATATTCTGGGCGGGTTCTCTCTCCCCCTGGGGCAACCGATTGACGAATGAATATTCGTATCGGTTAGGGGGCTGCCCCTAGCGCGTCGCTGGCTGCCTTGGCCTAAAATCGTTGCAATCTAGAGACTGTCGCCCCTATGCCCAACACCATCACCCAGCACAACGGCCTGTTTGCCGATGGGGCATTTACCCGCCCGGAGGCGGGGGCCGAACTGACCTGCTCTATTCTTGTGGTGGGCGGCTCAACGGCGGCCTACACCACGGCGCTAACGGCGCTAAGGCTCAATCTGGACGTGTGCCTGGTGCAGCCCCACAGGATTGTGGGTGGCCAGTTCACGTCCCAGGCGCTGCCCGCCTCCGACGATGGCGACCTGCTCCAGGCCAAGGCCGGTCTCTACACCGTCGATGGCGAAGAGTACGCCATTTCTAGGTCGCAGCGGGCCTTTCGCGATCGCCAGCGCGAGCTACAGCCCGTAGGCGGCAAAAAGGTGGCAAACCCCGGCGGCAGCTGGGTCAGCCCTTTAGCCACAACCCCAGTGGTGGCAGCGACAGCCATGAACGAGGCGCTGCTGCCCTACTTAAGGGATGGCCGTCTCACCCTAATTCCCTTTGCGGAGCCCAGCCAGGTGGCCCTAGAAGGAGGAGAGGGGCGGGCCAGGGTGCAGGGCGTCATTTTTCGCGACACCCAAAAAGGCCACGCCTTTACGGTCAAAGCCAAAATCACCGTCGAAGCCACCGACTTGGGAGATCTCCTGGAGGTTGGCCACATTCCCTCCCGCGTGGGCCAGGAGGCCCGCCAGGAAACGGGCGAGGCTATTCTACCCGAGGAGGCGCGGCCCCAGTGTCAACAGTCGATCACCTTCGATGTGGTGGTAGAACACACCGCCCGCGGCAAAGGGGTGCCCATTGGTAAACCGGCCGGGTTTGAAACGGAGAGCTGGATTGGCCTGAAGGAATTTACCGCCAACTTTTGGACCAAGGCCAAGCCCGATCGATGGCAAAAATGGGATTTTTTCAGCGACTTCGGCATTTTTCGCTATCGGCGGCTATTTCGCGCCCAGTCCCACGATAAAAAAGTTAACCCTGGCGATGTGGCGGTGCTCAACTGGGGCACCTCTAGCGAACCCGATCGCGCCTTTTGCTGCGGCAACGACTACCGGCCCGGTCGCCTGGTCGGCGTCAGCCGCGAAGAGCGGAACCTGCACATTCAGCGGGCGCGGCAGCGAGCCCAGGCCTACGTCCACTACCTGCAAACCCACGGGGCCGCCGACCTAAAACCGCGCGGCGACCTCACCTGGACCAGCGACGGCATTGCCCTCGACCCCTACATTCGCGAAGCCCGCCGAGGCATCGCCCTCACCACCATTCGCCATGAGGATGTGGCCGAGACTTTCTTCCCCGACCAGGCCCGCGCCCGCTGTTTCGACGACTCGGTGGGCATCGGCCAATACCACTACATGGATCTACACGGCAACGACGTCCAGGGCCACGTCAGCCCCAGGGGCAAGGATGTGATTGCGCTGCCCTTTAGCCTGCCGCTGGGGGCTCTGGTGCCCCAGGACACCGACGGCCTGGTGCTGTCGTCTAAGAGCATTGGCACCACTCACATTACCAACGCCGCCTACCGCATGCACCCGATGGAGTGGGCGATCGGCGAAGCCAGCGGCTTTTTGGCCGTATTTGCGGTGTGGACCGGCCTAAATCCTCGGCAGCTGGCCACCGAGGAATCCCACATTCGCAAAATCCAGGGCTTTATGGCCCGCAACGGCATTCCCATTTTTTGGTTCAACGACATCGGCCACGACGATCCCGACTTTGAACCCATTCAAGTGCTGGCGGCAGCGGGCATCGTGCGCAGCGACGACCCCAGGAGTCTGAGCTTTAAGCCCTACGCCCCGGTTAGCCGAGCGGTGGTCGCCACCGCCCTGGTCAATGTACTCAAGCTGCCCACCACCCTGCCCGATCGCGCTAGCGCTGGCCCCACCTTCAAAGATGTTCTCCCCGGCCAGCACTGGGCCTACATACCCATCGAAACCCTCTATGCCCACGGCATGATTGCCGGGGTCAGCCAACACAGCTTTGCCCCCGACACCCCCATCACCCGCGAACAGCTGTCGTTTTTGGTCAAGCGGGCCATGCCCGAGGTCTACGACAAAGCCTTTGCCCGCACCCCCATCGATCGCCAAAATCTCCAGCGCCGCGAGCTGTCGCGGGTGCTCTACGAGGTGCTCAAGGGCAGGCTAGGGATTTAAGCTCGTACCAAAACAGCCGGGGATTGCAAAATCCCCGGCTGTTAATCTCGGTATGCCTGGCTAAATCAGCGTTAGCAGGTAAATCAGGGTAAACAGCACAATCCACACCACGTCCACGAAGTGCCAGTAGATCTCAGCCATCTCGGGGCCGGTGTGGGCAATATCGCTGTAATGGTTGGCGCGGCGCGATCGCCACAACACCCCCAAAATTAGCACCAGCCCAATAAACACGTGCGCCCCGTGGAAGCCCGTCGTCAGATAAAAGCAGTTGCTAAACAGGTTGGTCTTGAGGCCATAGCCCAGGTTCATGTACTCATACACCTGGCCCGCCAAAAACACCGCGCCCATGGCGGCGGTAATGCCAAACCACTTGCGCATACCGGCCAGGTCGTTGGCTTTAATCGCCTTAGTGCCCAGGTTGATCACCCAGCTGCTCGACACCAGAATTAGGGTGTTGACCGCAGGCAGCAGCAGCTCTACCTCGGTTTCTTCGGGTGGCCACTGGGCATTGCTGCCGCGAAACACCAAAAACACCGCAAAAAAGCCCGCAAACATCAAAAACTCTGAGCACAAAAAGGTGATCAGGCCCAGTACCCGCAGGTCCTGGTGTTCCTCGTGGGCTGCCACCTCATGGCCTGTAACCACAGGGGTAGAGTCAACTGCGCCTTGCATAGTCATACCGGGATAAAGGGCAAGTGGATGGGTAAAGGTCAGTAAGGTAAGGGATCGAAAAAATTCGAGCCGCAGGGTGCAGTGCTAGCATTTACGCACCCTGCTCAAAATCGCGTTAAGCGCTACGGTCGCGTTGTCGCAACGGGTTCTCCCGCAGGCCCAACCTGATCCGCCTTATCCATACCGTACTCGTAGGGGCCGTGGGTGAGCACCGGCAGCACTTCCCAGTTTTCAATCATCGGCGGAGAGTCGGTCGTCCATTCCATGGTCATGGCATTCCAGGGGTTGGGGCCAGCCTCTTTACCCGCCATCCAGCTCCAGATCACGTTGATGTAGAAGGGAATCACCGACACCGCCAGCACGTAAGACCCGATTGTGACCAGCTGATTCAGGTCGGCAAACTGGGGGTCGTACATGGCCACCCGACGCGGCATGCCCTGCATACCCAGGGAGTGCATGGGGGTAAAGGTGAGAATAGTGCCGATGAACGTCAGCACAAAGTGCACCTTGCCCAGGGGCTCATTCAGCATGCGCCCGGTCATTTTGGGAAACCAGTGGTATATGCCCGAGTAAATGCCAAACACCGAGCCGCCAAACAGCACGTAGTGGAAGTGGCCGACGACATAATAAGTGTCGTGCACGTGAATGTCGAACGGCGCCGCTCCCAGAGTAACGCCGCTGAGGCCGCCAAACACAAACATCGACAGCAGCCCCACCGCAAACAGCATGGCGGTGGTGTAGCGAATTTTGCCGCCCCAAAGGGTAGCCACCCAGCTAAAGATTTTCACCCCCGTAGGCACCGCCACAATCAGGGTTGAGATGGTGAAGAAAATCCGCATCCAGGGAGCGGTGCCGCTGGTAAACATGTGGTGCACCCACACAAACAGCCCCACCAGGCAAATGGTTAAAGATGAGTAGGCGATCGCCTTGTAGCCAAAAATCGGCTTGCGGGCGTGCACTGGAATCACCTCCGACATGATGCCGAAAATGGGCAAAATCATCAGGTACACTGCCGGGTGCGAGTAAAACCAGAACAGGTGCTGGTACACCACCACGTTTCCGCCTGCGTCGGGCTTAAAGAACGAGGTGCCAAAGTTGATGTCAAAGATGAGCAAAATCAGCGCGGCGGCCAGCACCGGGGTGGCGAACAGCGCCAAAATCGACGTCGCCACCATGGCCCAGCAAAACAGCGGCATCTGGTCCCACTTCATGCTGGGCACCCGCATCTTCCAGATTGTGACCAAAAAGTTCACCGATCCCAAAATAGACGAGGTGCCCACCATCACCAGAGCCGCACACCACAGGGTCTGGGGCAGGTTGGCGGTAATCTCGCTCAGGGGCGGGTAGGAGGTCCACCCCGCCTGGGCACCGCCGCCAAAGAAAAAGCTGGCCGCCAGCAAAGCCCCTGCTGGTGGGTTGAGCCAAAACGCTATGGCGTTAAGCTTGGGAAACGCCATGTCCCGCGCCCCGATCATCAGGGGAATTAGGTAGTTGCCAAATCCGCCGATCGCTGCCGGCACAATCCACAGAAAGATCATGATCGTGCCGTGGTTGGTCAAAAAGGCGTTGTACAGGTCGGGGCTGAGAAAGTCAGAGTCGGGGGTAGCCAGCTCGGTGCGCATCAGCACCGCCATAAAGCCGCCCACCAGGTAGAACAAAAACGAGGTCACCAGGTACTGAATGCCGATGACCTTGTGGTCAACGTTGAAGGTGAAGTAGTCGTACCACTTCCACTTGTCGGGATGGCCGTGGCCACCCTGAAGCTCCGTGGGTTTGATGGAAACTTCTGCTTGAGCCATAAATTGGGTCTTGCTAAAGGGCTATAAAAATTGCGGCGAACCCGGGTAAATTCAGATGCCTTAGCGATCCATTGAGACCCCAGAAAGCCCGTGGTCCATTTGGGCATGGTTCATCTGGGCAATTTGCACGGGAGATGTGGCCAAGTCTGGGGCGATCGCAGCTAGATACTCAGCACTGGTGGGGGAAGCTAAGGTCTGAGCCACCGCAGTTGTGGAACTGGCTTCGGCCACCCGGCTCGCCACCCAGTCGGCGTACTCTTCGGGGGAATGCACAATTACCTGGGTGCGCATACCGCCGTGGTAAGCGCCGCACAGTTCGGCACAGACGACCGGGTAAGTACCTTCGCGGGTAGCTACAAAGCGCAGTTCAGCAGGCTCCCCAGGCAGGGCGTCTTGCTTGAGGCGAAACTGCGGCACCCAAAAGGAATGGATGACATCCTTTGCTTCAATCAGCAGCTGCACATCTTTGCCGACCGGCACATGCAGCTCGCCGTCGATAATGCCCGTATCGGGGTAGTTAAAAATCCAGGCGTACTGCATGCCGGTGACATTCACCGTGACATCGGGCTGGTTCAGCTGCATCAGCGGGCTGGCCCCAAAACCATACACCTGGGTCCTAGAGTAGACGTCGGCGCTCTCGCCCTCACCCACCTGGGCCAGCAGTGGGGCCACATCAATCACCGACTGCTGTGGAGCCATGGCTACCATAGTGCCGTGGCCGTGGTGCCCGCCCGGCGAAAAGCCGCCCATTTCCTGAAACACCACTACGCTGTACAGTCCCAGGCCCACCACGATGATGCTGGGAATAGCGGTCCAGAAAGCCTCAAGGGGCAGGTTTCCCTCAATGGGCAGGCCATCGGTTTCATCCCCTTTGCGCTGACGAAAGCGCACCATCGAATAGATGATGGCCCCCTGCACCACAATAAACAGGGCGGTGCCAATGGTCACCATCACGTCAAACAGGTCATCCACCAGGGGGGCCTGCTCCGACGCCTGTATCGGCAGCAGATTGTGATTTTGCCCTACCCACAGACTTATCAGGGTGACGGCGATACCGAGAACCAGCGTCCAAAAGGGGGCGGGAATTTGTTTCATGGCTACTCTCCTAGGGAGATGTTGCGAAAGGTGCAGAACCTGATCCATTGAGGATGTGCACCTGGAACTTGCGAATTAACTGTCAGGGCCAAAAAATCATTAGCCATGTCTCTTCGCATGCTAAAGGGCAGATCTGGCCTGGCTTAAGAAACTTTTGATTTGCTTCAACTCTGTCAGTCATCTACCGCCTTTACACAAAGTTTTGTAACGAAATGGGTCATCAGCCAATCTGGGCTTCAACCAAAAGGCAGCTGTCTTCGTGGCGTTTGGCTTCGTGGCGTTTGGGTGCACCTGCCGAGCCAAAGGGCGGCGATCGCCTGGTCGCTGTAATGGCGATTACTTTTGTTGGAGCCTGAGCTAAATACAGTAACCGTAAATTCAGTCATGGGTCAGTCATGGGTCAGTCAGGGGATTTTGCGATTCAGCTGCCCCTCACCTCGGGGGCTGAGCGCAATCGAGTTACTTTTTCTTGCAAACTGCGGTAGGCATTGGGGCATGGGCATTCTAAACAAAATACCTGGGCGGCAAAACATCTGCGCCGCTCAGGAGTATTTGTACCCAGAGAGAACCTGCACCATGGAATTTCCGATGGCCTCAAGCCAGCCCGACGTTCGCAAAGAAGCCCTCGTGGCGCTGACGGCCCAGTTTGTCAGGCAGGGGCATCCACCGACTTATGCCCAGCACATGGCCACGGCCTCTATTTTTCAGGCGGACCTAGAGCTACGCAATGCTCAATTCAGCCGCCTCATTGCCTGGCTCAAGGAGGCCCACACCGATCTTTACCCCGAGGCGCTCGAAATTGCAGAGTCGGTGCGGCAGGAGTTTGAAAAGCGCGTTACCGGCCAGTTCTAACTATGCCTCCCCTTTCCTATCAGGTAGCTACCTGGCTCAGCACTGGTGAAGACTATTTGGCCCAGGGCAACTACGCCCAAGCCTTAACCGCCTTTGAGCATGCCCTGAGCCTAGCCCAGCGCAACCGCAACCCCCAGGGCGAGATTTTAGCCCTCCAGCGGCTGGGATACACCCATCTGGAGCAGGGGCAACCCGCGCTGTCGGTGTCTTCGATTCAGCAGGCGATCGCCATTGCCCTAGAGCAGCACAACCTCAACGATCTCTATGACTGTCACCGTCAGCTGGCCCAAACTTACAAATCAGTGCACAGCTTCGAGCTGGCTCTCCAGCATCTAGAAGCTGCCGAAGGCTGCCGCGACAGCCTACCCGTGGCCAAATTGCCTGAGCCAGAGTCCTACATCCCAGACGGTCTTAAGGCAGTTGATCTCTCCCCAGGCCATGGGGAGTGGTTTGACCAGAACAGCCCCGCCTCACTGCGGTTGTTCCGATCGATTGTCGATCAAGCCAACGTAGGCGTAGCCGTTTTTCAGGCAGATCAGCTGGTCTACGGCAACCCCCGTCTGATGGAGTGGATTGGTTATAGCTGCAAAGACCTAAAAAAATTAAGCCTTGCAGAGCTCATCGCTCCCCTCCCTGGCCAGGGGCCGCTCGCCCTTGATCCCGTGCCTTCCAGCCCCCGGGCGGTGAGACTCTTGGGCAAGGCTGGTCAAACTATTGACGTAGAAATCTACGCCGCTGCCTTAGATTTTAGCGACGGTCAAAGCTTGGCCCTTGGCCATCGCCCAGCCTTAGTCACCTTCTTGCATGACATCACCGCCGCTCGACAGATTGCCGCCCAGCTGAAAACGTCAGAATCTCGCTACCACAGCCTGATTCAACATGTTCCGATTGGGCTGTGCCGCTTTAACACCGAGGGCAGACCCCTCAATGCCAACCCGGCTCTTCTCAATCTTTTTGGTTTCGACAGCGTTGCTGGCTTTTTGCAGGCCAGCCCCATTCAGCCCAGTAGCCTGGTGGTCAGCCGAGATCGTCTGCTGCCGTGGCGAGATTACCTAGACCAGACTGGTGCCCTCAAGGATTGCGAAATCAAGCTGTCGCGCTCCGGTGGCCGGGAGCTTTGGATCCGCGTGGTTGCCAGGGCGATCGCAGATGCCGCTGGCACCATTCAATACTATGAAGCGGCTGTCGAAGACATTACCGAAATCAAGGCCGCTCAAACCGCCCTTGAGGAATTGGCCATGCGCGACTCCCTCACCCATGTCTACAACCGCCGCCGCTTCATCGAGTTAGCCAGCCAGGAACTAACCCGGGCGATCCGCTTCAATCGCCCGGTTACTCTGCTCATGCTCGATATTGACCACTTTAAGACTGTCAACGACACCTGCGGCCATCTAGCCGGAGATACCGTGCTGCGCGATATTGCCCTGCGGCTGAAGACCAACCTGCGGCAGAGCGACATCTTGGCCCGCTACGGCGGGGAAGAGTTTATTTTGCTGATGCCTGAAACCGACCAGGCCCAGGCCTGGATTGGAGCTGAACGGCTGCGCCGGGTGATTGCTGACGCTCCCTTCGACAGCGGCAGCGGCCTGCTCTCAGTCACTGCCAGCGTAGGACTATCGTGCTGGTCTGCCAGTTTAGACTCCGGCCCTGTACCCTCAATCTCCCCCATCCCCCACATCAATGATCTAATCGGCAAGGCCGATCAAGCCCTCTACCGGGCCAAACATTCCGGTCGCAACCAAACCCAGGCTGAAGCGTGGCTGCATACGGTCGGCAGCCCCACGGTCTAAAAGGGGTAAAGGCCAGCAGGCAAAGGCCTGAACTTGACCTTAAACCTCAACCTTTACCCCTAAACTATTGCCTCAGTGTCAAAAGACCCTAGCTGGCGATGTAGCCATGCATGGTGGACTTGCGGCGGCGCAGGTGCTTGAGGGCCTGCTGCTCTAGCTGACGCACCCGCTCCCGGCTGATGTTCATGCGATTGCCCACTTTAGCCAGCGACAGCTCATTGCCGTCCTCTAGACCGTAGCGGAGGGTAATCACCTCTTTTTGCTGGGGAGTGAGCTCAGACAGCAGATTGCGAATATCCTGCTTGAGCGACTCCTGGGCGGTAAAGGTTTCAGGCGAAATGCCGTCATCCTCAAGCAGTTCTTGCAGCTCGGTGTCCTGGTTGTCGCCAATGCGCACATCCAGGGAAATCGGCTGCCGTGCCAGCACCAAAAACTCCCGGATCTGCTTGGGTTCTAACTCTAGAGCTTCGCCGATTTCATTGGCGTTGGGGCTGCGGCCTAGCTGCTGAGACAGCTCTCGCTGTACCCGCTTAATTTTGTTCAGCTTCTCGGTGATGTGAATGGGCAGACGAATGGTCCGAGCCTGCTGAGCGATGGCGCGAGTAATAGCCTGGCGAATCCACCAGTAGGCGTAGGTTGAAAACTTATACCCCTTGGTGGGATCAAACTTCTCCACGCCGCGCTCAAGGCCTAAGGTGCCCTCTTGAATCAGATCGAGAAACTCCAGGTTGCGCTTTTGGTACTTCTTGGCGATCGCAACCACCAGCCGCAGATTGGCCTCGATCATCTTGCGCTTAGCCCGTTCGCCCTGGCGCACAGTGTGATTGAGCTTCTCTTCGCTCAGCTCGGCGGCCTCTGCCCACTGCGCCGGAGTTGGTTCGTGCCCCAGGGACTCAGTTAAAGCCTCTTTACGCTCTAGCAGCGCCATGTAGGCCTGCACCTGCTTGCCAAAAATAATTTCTTCTTCGTGGGTCAGCAGGGGCACCCGACCAATCTCATGGAGGTAGGTTCTTACAGCATCGGCACTGTAGAGGGGCTTGCTCTTTAATGTGCGGGTTTTTGTTTTAGCCATGAATTAACCTTTCCTCCACTGACGATGCGACAAACGCTGAAACCCAAAAACCTGAAATCCGAGAAATCAAAGTATCAATGACCTAAAATGACCTAATAAATCTCCTGTCCAATGGCTCGCGATCGCCCGAGTCGGCAGAGCTGAACCAGTTCTTCGCATTCTGCGGGGTTTAAGGCTGCGCCTGCTGCGCCTGTCACCTGTGCCCAACCCACCCCTAAACCTAGCGTCCTACAATTTCCTGAGCTGACCCTTAAAGATCAGGATTAAATTAATCACTCGCAATGCGGGATCACCAAAAGCCAGTAGTTCGTTTAGTTAGATGGGCGATGGTACCTGAAATGACAGCGCTGAACCACCACCGCAAAGACCCCTTGGGGTGAACTCCAAACTAGAACTTGAAGGCATTACGAGTTCACTCCTCCAGAATATAACAACTTTCTGGTTGCGTAAAGTGCTACAAGTGTAGTTGCCTGTTTGACGACTAGGGACACGACTTTGTTTCCATACCTCAGAGTAACTAACTCCTACATCCTGGTCTGCATCAGATGCTTCAGTTCTAGGGGGAGTAGACCCAGCAGTGATGTCAGCTGCGACATCTATATAGTGAGGGATTTAAACCCTCGCTCCAATGGGGCTTACCCCCTGGGAAAACCGAACCTGCTGGGCCTGACGGGCGATCGCACCACTCGCCTAGGGCAGCAGGACTAAAATGCCTATGTGCCAGATTACCCAGGTCATATAACAGGGGTGTGTCGGCGATATGGCAGCCCTATGGCAAGTTTGGCTGCATACTACAAGCCCCTTGTGGCAAACCTTGGCGGCCTCATCTGGGGCCGGGCTTGGGCTGCTGTGATTTGCTGGCGGCGGGCGGGCGATCGCTCCCAAAGCAGCAAACCTTGCCAAGCTATAGCCAGCACTGCCCACCGGAGCGGTAGTCCCCAGTAGCCGTGATCTGTGATCTAAGCAACAGACTAGTAGACTGCCAAGCCAAAGATATAGGTAAGGGGGGTATACGGTTCACGGTATACGGTTTAAGGTAAGCCGTGAACCGTATACCCCATGCCATTGCTCCCTGTCACAACTAGCTTGGTCAAGTACTAGTAGACTGCGGTACAAGTTTTGCGACTATTGCCAATCGCGAGGGAGCAGGGGAGCTAGGGAGCCAGGCGAGCAGGAATAGTCGGCATATTTTAGCCTTCGGGTGCCAGCGGCTGTTATCAATTAGGTGCCGATGGCCCGAGCATCAGCAATTACAGCCCCTAGCCTGTTTTTTGGGGTCGGGCGTGGCAGTGCTGGTGGAATCAGGATTTTAGCCAGAACTTATTATGACGCGCCCTGGGGCTTCGCCATAGGGCAGTCCTAGGAGAAAATTCTCCTGATGTATCTTTAAACGAGCCGCGTTTAGCCTTCGGTGCGGCGCGAACTGCTCGCTCGCTTAGCCAACACCAGCACCCCGTACACAACTAGTAGGTAGGCAATCGCTAATAGAGGAATAATCCATAAAGAGGAAGCGTAGGTCATGATCTGGGGAGGTAAGTGAGAAATAAAGCTAGTGCCTTGCGCCGCGCAGGCGGGGCTCAGGAGCAGCCTAAAGGATGCAAAAAATGGAGACCTTCTCTGGAGAAGGAAGCCTGCCTGCTGAAAAGCGAGGGTGAGATTTCACACCCTAAAACAGATACAAATCACCGGGCGCACAGCAAACAAATGGAAAAACCATTTGGCGCCGCGATCTACTCAACTAGCAAACAAGCAAAAACCTGACTAAGTAGCCTGCTAGTTTTGCCTGTTATCTTGAGAAATTCTTAATTTAAGTGTATCACGGGATTCCCCAGCCGTGAGGCCAATTTCAGCCTAAGGGAAGCATAAATTTTGGCTATTTCCAGGGATCGATGCTCGCCCACCCTGTTCAGCGTTGCGATCGCGGTATCAACCGCCACAATACAACTAACGAAAGAATTCTGGCTCTGGGGCAGAACTACCCTGGGGCATGGGTTTAGGGCCGAAAACCAGAGAAGCGCGATCGCTTTTATCGATACTCCCCCTGGGGTTGTCTTAGAATGACGATAGAATATGTAAAAATTCGTAACTTTACCGCTCTTGCCGGGGTCCATGACTTCAGTAACTTCTCTTTTCGCACCGGTTGAGTCCGACCTTGACCTGATGACCCAAAATCTCAAGGGATTAGTCGGGGCCCGGCATCCCATTCTGTCGGCGGCGGCCGAACATCTATTTGGTGCCGGGGGCAAGCGGTTGCGCCCGGCTATTGTGCTGCTGCTCTCCAGGGCCACCCTGCTGGGACAGGACATTACGGCTAAGCATCGCCGCCTGGCGGAGATCACCGAAATGATTCACACGGCCAGCCTGGTCCACGACGACGTGGTCGATGAAGCCAGTCTGCGGCGGGGAGTGCCCACCGTACACAGCAGTTTCGGCAACCGCATTGCTGTGCTGGCCGGCGACTTTCTGTTCGCTCAGGCCTCGTGGTATCTGGCCAATCTCGACAACCTGCGGGTTGTCAAGCTGCTTTCCCAGGTGATCATGGACCTGGCGGAGGGCGAAATTCAGCAGGGACTAAACCGCTTCGACACCAGCCTTTCCATTGAGGCATACCTGGACAAAAGCTACTTCAAAACGGCCTCCCTAATGGCCAACAGCTCTAAAGCGGCGGGGGTGCTTAGCGAATCTTCGGAAGCCGTGGTTGAGCAACTCTACAACTATGGTCGCCACCTGGGGCTAGCCTTTCAAATCGTCGATGATATTCTCGACTTTACCAGCTCCGATGAGGTGCTGGGCAAGCCTGCCTGTTCCGACCTCAAGAGCGGTAACCTGACGGCCCCGGTACTCTATGCCATGGGCGAGCACCCCTTCCTCACGACGCTAATCGAGCGGGAGTTCTCTGAGGCCGACGACTTCAGCCAGGCGATTGAGCTAATACATTGCAGCAGCGGCATTGCGCGATCGCGCGATTTAGCCGCCCACCACGCCCGTCAGGCGGCTAGCTGTCTAGAGCACCTGCCGACCTCCTCCGCCCGCCAGGCGCTTCAGGATCTGACCAGCTATGTACTTCGGCGCATTGCCTAGGGCACACCCATGGGCCAAGAAATTGAGCGAAAATTTTTGGTGGTGGGCGACGGCTGGCGCAGCCTCGCCCAGGGAGAGGTGATATGCCAGGGCTACATTCCAACCCAGGATGCCCGCACGGTTAGAGTGCGGCGCGCAGGCGATCGGGCTTACCTCACCTTGAAAGGCCCTGCCGTCGGCCTGGTACGGCCTGAGTTTGAGTACCCTATTCCTGTGGACGATGCCCAGGCCATTCTAGAGACCCTTTGCACCCCTCCCCTGATTGAAAAAACCCGCTACCGTCTACCCATAGAAAACATGGTTTGGGAAATAGACGAATTTTGGGGCGACAACGCGGGACTGATCGTGGCTGAGGTCGAGCTAACTCGCCCAGACCAAGCGGTAGATCTACCAGAGTGGATTGGCCTGGAGGTCACCTACGACCCTCGCTATCAGAACTCCAGCCTGGCCCGCCATCCCTTCGCCACCTGGAAATTATAGGTATTGTCGGCCTCGCCACTGGGTAGGTCGCCGCAGAGAAGAAAGGCCAATCCGCACCACCGCCGCCAGATCGGCAAGGGGTGACAGCCAAAATGCCCAGGCCCCTGATTCTTTCAGGTCGTAGGCCGAAGCCACCGCCGCCTGCATGCCCACTCGCACGGCCAATAGGCCAAGGTTGACGCCCCAGAGCAGCTGCAAAAATAGTGACCAGCTTTCGGGCCGACCCTGCTGGTGGAGCCAGAGACCTGGTACCAGCACCCAGGGCAATCCCTGGAGCAGCACCAAAAATGCCAGGTCCCACCACAGCTGAGGCGCAGGGGCGGCATCTTTGAGGTCGAGGGAGCGGCCCCATTCGCGCCAGGTTTCGGCCATACCTTCATACATCCGCACCTTTAACAGGCGGCTGCCATCCCAAAACCCGACCTGGGCGCCCTGGGCAGCGGCAAAACGAGCCAGGGTAACGTCATCACAAAAGGAGGCAGAGGCCACTCGATAGCCATCGAGCTGCTCTAGAAGCGATCGCCGCACCATAAAGCACTGACCATTGGCCATCACCCGTTGGGAAGAATTGCTGGAGCAGCCCGCCGGGCCAAAGCGGTAAATCAGCGTCATCAGCAGGGCTGGTTGCAGCCAAAATTCACCGGGGTCTTTAAGCCTAAATCGGGGTGCCAGGGATACTAGATCGTAGCCCTCTGTCTCCATTGCTTTGGCGAGGGCAGCCACCAGGCCGGGCTGAGGCTGCGTATCGGCGTCAATGCCAAGTATCCATGTGCTGGCTGAGGCAGCATGGCGAAAGCCGTAATCTAAGGCCCAGGGACGACCAACCCAGCCCTGGGGAAGGGGACTGTCTTCCAGTAAACGGAGCCTGGGATCGCGAGTTTGATAGTTTTTAACGATGGCCTGGGTGCCGTCGGTCGAGCGGCTGTCAACTACCAGCACCTCTCGCATCTCATAGCCCTGACGGGTCAACCCGTCTAGGCAGGGTCCCAGGCGACTGGCTTCGTTGAGGGTGGGCACTACTACCGATACAGTCCCTAGCTGATCGAGGGTAGGGCGTTCTGGGGCCAGGGGCGGGCGGCGAAACGGGCCTTTGATCAGCCGCGACAGCAGTACGGCCAGCATTGGCACCTGCACTGCTAAGAGCATCACGGCCAAAACGCTCAACCAGGGAAACGGGGCAGCCACGGGAGCGGGCAAGAAAACACCTCAATAAGGGGAAACCCAATCTAGTAGACCGGCAGGCGGGGGCTGGATCTACTTCAAAATTACTTTGGCGGCAGCCACCGAAGCTTCGATCGCTGAGGCAGCCGGAGTATCAGCAAAAGCCTCCTGGGCGGTGGCGCGCCAGCACAGCACCGCAGGCAAAGCCCCAGTCAGAATACCGAGCACGATGGGCACATAAAAACCAGCCGCCAGGCTCATAACCAGGGCAAAGCCAAAATTTGCCAGGTAGACCGTCAAAGGAAGCGTCAGCTGAGTCTGGTCTAGCTCGGG
This sequence comes from Nodosilinea nodulosa PCC 7104, assembly GCF_000309385.1. Lineage (GTDB taxonomy): Bacteria > Cyanobacteriota > Cyanobacteriia > Phormidesmidales > Phormidesmidaceae > Nodosilinea > Nodosilinea nodulosa. Next base: position 2,892,009 of record NZ_JH976537.1, on the reverse strand, counting down.
AGAAAACCGAAAGGCTTTCCAAAGGCCGAGGGCCAAGCCCATGAACACAACCCCCGTCCCTAGCCAGCCCGCAAAGTTTTGGTAGGGCATGCCAAAGAAAGCGCCGGGCTGGTGCCAGTACCAAAAGGGCAGCGCTGTTTGGCTCATCGCTGGATCCAGCACAAAGTCCCAGGAGGTGAGAAGCACAGAGCCCAGCAGGATCGCCGCCAGCGATCGCGCCCATCCGTAGCGCCCAGAACCGCCCCCCGCCGCCAATCCACCACGGGCCAGCAAAAAGGACGACAACCCCAGGTAAAACCAGGAGAGCGGGATAGTAAACGGCACCAGGCCAGCCACCTTATAGCCCAGCCCGTTGAGATAGCTGTAGTGGCCGAAGGGGAAGCCCGTGCTGGTGCCCAGCAGCTCACTGGTGATGGAAATACCGACCGCTGCGATCGCAAAGGTAACCAGGCTGCCCAACCCCATAGTCCGATAGGCATACAGTGCTACCGCCACTGTGCCCAACAAAATATAGCCAACCCCACCGCCAGCCATGCTCCACTGAAATAGCGTTTGCCCGGCGGGCAGGTACTCTAGGATGCCAGGGTGGGGCACCACCCACAGCAAACCGGCCAGGCCAAAGACCATAGCGATGATGTGACCGTAAAGGCAAAACCGCTCAATGGCTAAAAGATTTCTCATGGTAAGTCCTAGATACTGCTTGGCGGGTGAACGCAGCTCAGCCCTAAATCGCCCGCTGCCAATGCGCTGTCTGACAACTATAGTTGCAATCGTCGCCTAAATCATAAGTTTTGTAAACGGTCAGTTTTGAAGCAGTCTTTCGCTAAAACTGCGCAAACAGAGTTGGGGAGTTTTCCGCTACGGGGCCAGCCCAAAACAGGCCCTTGCCACCCCACAGAGCCGATGTGAAAATTGGGAAAATCGGCTAGGATGACGGCATACAGGTCAGATCTTTGAGATCCTATGGCACCGATGACGACCCCCGGCCCAACCCTGACGGTAAGGCCACTGCAGTATCGCGATTTAGATGACCTCAAGCAGTGGCAGCCGGAGGATCTTGAGGCCGGTGGCGATCGCGATGCGGCCGAGGCCATGGTGTCATGGCTCGACTACCAGCGTCGGTGGTACGGCCCGCTTAAGGTTTTGAGCTGGCTGCCCCGCCCCATGCAGCGGCAAACCCAAACTACCTTTGTGGCTGAGCGCCAAAAGTGTCTAGTGGGGTTAATTCAGGTCTCCCCATTCAACCAAACCCGCAGTACATGGCGGGTCGAGCAGGTGGTCATCAACCGTCGCGCTCTGGCAGCCACCGCCGCCCCAAGCACCTGTGGCTATATGGATGTGGGCTCGCGGCTGCTGCGCCACTGCTTCGAGGTGGTATGGGAAGCTCGAACCTGGATGATAGAAGTGGATGTCAGCTACAAAACAGCCCTGGCTCTCTACCGTTTTAATGGCTTTCAGCCCCTTGCCCAGGTCACCTACTGGACTCTGCCGCCAGAACAGCTGACCGCCTTAGCCCAGCGCGAACCCGACCTGCCTAACCTGCTGCCCATCAGCAATGCCGATGCTCAGCTGCTCTACCAGCTAGATACAGCCTCCATGCCACCCTTAGTGCGGCAGGTATTTGACCACCAGATTCAAGATTTTAAGACGGGTCTTTTGGGCAGCGCCACCGCCACTACCGATCGCCTAGTCAACCAGGTGGAAACCGTCGGTGCCTACGTCTTTGAGCAGCAGCGCAAGGCTGCCATTGGACAATTTAAGCTAGCAATTTCCCGCGACGGCAAACAGCCCCATGAGGCTGGGCTAACGGTACACCCAGCCTATACCTGGCTCTACCCAGAGCTGATGACGCAGATGGCCAAAATTTTGCAGCCCTTTCCGGACCAGGCTCTCAGGCTTACCTCCCTCGACTATCAGCCCGAGCGAGAGGAATGCTTTACCCAGATTCAGGCCGTTCCTGAGTCCCACGGGCTGCTGATGTCGCGCTCGGTGTGGCACAAGGTACGCGAGGCTCGTCATCTCTCCCTAGAGGGATTGCAGCTTTCTGATGTCTTTACAGGCCTACAGCCAGCGGGCAAGCCTATTCCCGGCCGAATGACCCGGACCGCCGAGCATTGGCAGACCCTTCTGCGAGCGCAAAAGCAGAGGAGTAGCCTCGAAGCTCTAGAGTCAGAAGGCGATCGCTAGCCTCTAATCTCCACGGCCATGGCCCTATGACATCTATTTCAGCCCTGGGATTAGATATCGGTCGCAAGCGGGTTGGCGTAGCGGGCTGCGACGGCACAGGGCTGATCGCCACTGGCCTGACGACGCTGCACCGTCGGTCCTTTGCCGAGTTAGTAGCCGATATCCAGCATATTGCCCTAGCTCGGCAGGCCCAGATTCTGATTGTTGGCCTGCCCCTCACCATGGACGGAGAAGAAGGCTCCCAGGCTCGCCAGGTACGCAAAGTGGCCGAGGGACTGAGCCAATCCCTCAGCTTACCCGTGGTCTATGTGGATGAACGACTCAGTTCGGTGGAAGCCGAGCAGCTTATGCGGACCGCAGGTCACTCTGTCAGCCGGGAGAAGGCCCTAATTGACCGCAAAGCAGCCGCCATTATTCTGCAGCGCTGGCTAGACGAAGGGCGCCCATCGTAAACAGACGGAACAGGATGGGATATTCTGATAAAACCGTTCAGTGTTCATGCTGGGCTGCGGCCCTCTTTTATCCGCACCCGGTTATTCAGAGAAGAGTAGCCCCATGGCGGATAATACCCAACCCATCGATGATTCAGCTGTAGTTCTTACCGACGAGACCGGGCGATTTTTGCCCTGTCAGGTGGAGCAGAGCTTTCAGCTCAATGGTCGCGAATACCTGCTGCTCCTTCCCATTGATGCCCCCATTGAAATTTTTGTTTGGCAGCAAGATGACGACGATGAAGACATCCTCATGGATGTTGAAGACGAAGATATTGATCAGATTTTTTTGACGGCCAAGGCTGTTCTAGCTGAGCAGAACCTGACGCTACAGCGCACCGCCATCACCCTGACGGCTTCTGGAGAACTGCCTGAAGCCGAGGAAGACAATTGCCTGACTCTAGAACTGGATGACCTTGACGAAGCCGGTAATCCCGTCACTGAAGAGTTTCAAATTTTAGCTACCTGCTTCTACGAAGATGAAGAATATACGCTGTGTACTCCCCTAGATCCGCTGCTAATTTTTGCCAACCGCAACAGCAGTGGGGCGTTAGAGGTCGTTACTCCCGAGGAGTTTCAGACTATTCGCGGCGGCCTAGAGGAAAAACTGTTTGATTTATTAGAGTAAAAGCGTCCCTGACGGCGGTTATTAAGATTGCAACTATGACTAAGGGTTCACGGTGGGTTCGGTGGAGTTTCCTGGGGTTGCTGGTACCCCTTGCCGCAGGGGCCGCTGCCTGGCAGGGCTGGGCCTGGTGGAGTTGGGCCAACCAGGCCGTGAGCGAAAGCACTGCCGAAACGACTCCCCAAATAGTGCAGATTCAAATTCCACCGGGCACCCCAGGCCAGCAGATTGGTCAGGATCTGGAGGTGGCTGGGCTAATCCATTCAGCGACCGCCTGGAAGCTGTGGTCCCGCTGGCAGGCCTGGCGAGACCCTGACGGTGAATTTCAGGCGGGCACCTATGCCCTCAGCCCCACCGACTCCATGACGACCATTGCCAACACAATTCGCAGTGGCCAGGTAGTGCAGACCTCTTTCACCATTCCCGAAGGCTGGAACCGCAAGCAGATGGCGGCTTATTTTCAGGAGGCTGGGTTCTTTTCCGCCGATGCCTTTCTGACGGCTACGGAAAACATCCCTCGGGATCGGTACCCCTGGTTGCCGGATAAAATCCCCCATCTGGAGGGGTTTTTGTTTCCAGATACTTACCAGCTCCCGGCCGAAGGCGTGACTCCCGAAGCGGTAGTAGATGCGATGCTGAGCCGCTTTGAGGCCGTGGCTCTGCCGTTGTACCAGCAGGCGACCACAGACCTTTCGCTGCTGGAGTGGACCACCCTGGCCAGTATTGTCGAAAAAGAATCTGCGGTCCCCGACGAGCGGGGAATTATTGCCGGGGTTTTTACTAATCGGCTGAAGCAAAATATTCCCCTGGGGTCTGATCCCACTGTGGAGTACGGGCTGGGCATCACCCAAACTAAGGAGAAGCCCCTCACCTGGACCCAGGTAAAGACGCCTTCGCCGTACAACACCTATATCAATCCTGGTCTGCCGCCCACTCCCATCGCCAGTGCTGGTAAGGCCAGTCTGGAGGCTGCCCTCGCCCCGACGAATACGGACTATTTGTATTTTGTGGCTCGCTACGATGGCACTCATGTCTTTAGCCGCACTTTGGCAGAGCACGAAGCTGCCAGAGATGCCATCAGGGCCACTATCGATAATTGACTCCGACTGCGATCGCAGGTGCCCTACTCCACGACCCAGCGGTCACAGACCACCAATCTAGACTATGCTGACGTTTGGGGCTTACGGTTTTTTTATGTCCTTTTCTCGTCTGCTGCAACCCGATCTAGTTCTAGATGGCAATGTGCTCAGCCTTTCCCCCGAGCTGCTGACTCACCATGGCATCAAGGGACTCATCTTAGACGTAGACGACACCCTGGTGCCCCTGCGGCAGGCCGAAACTAACCCCGACGTGGCTCGGTGGATGAACCAGATCAAGGCTGAGGCCTCGGTGTGGCTGGTGAGCAATAACATGAATGCCCAGCGCATTAGCCGCATTGCTGACCTCTTGCAGGTGCCCTACCTGACCAGCGCTGGCAAACCCTCAAGGCGAAAGCTCAAGCTGGCCCTAGCGGCCATGAACCTGCCTGTAAACCAGGTAGCCATGGTGGGCGATCGCCTGTTCACTGATGTTTTAGCTGGCAATCGGGTGGGCCTATTTACGATCTTGGTGAACCCCATGCCGGGCCTAAACGAGATTGCCCGCACTTCCCCAGTGCGGACGCTAGAGGTCATTATTTCCCACTACCTAGGGGTTACCCTGTAGCCGCTCAGCAGCGCTAACCCCGCCCGCTGGCTGTGGAGGAATTTACAAATAGCAATACTCAGGGAAGAAACTTTGCGCGGGGAAATATAAAGAAAACATTAGAGTTGCTTCGATACTCAGGGCCTGCTGCGATAGTAGTGGAAGATAAACGGAGCCAATCTTATAAAGGCTCTTAATTTTAATAAGCCATTTTTGGGTGTCCGCCTTCGGGTTGGCACCCAAAGTTTTTATGGGGCGCGATCGCATCTTTGCCATCCATCTTCGCCATCTATTTCCTCAGGCGCGGCGACACGGCTGGAGACTACTCCACCTTTGGAGGACAGCCCATGGCGACAAAGCCCCTGGTCTGCGCGATAGGAGCCAGGACGATTGCTATACTGCCAAAGCTAACTCTCTACCCATGGCTGCTCGTTGCCCGTGAGTTCTCCGCAAACCCTGGTCGTAAAAATTGGTACATCAAGCTTGACGGGTGGAGGTGCCGGTCAGTTCGCCCTCTCCACCTTAGCTGCCCTGGTCGAAACCCTCTGCACCCTGCGTCAGCAGGGGCACCAGGTGGTGCTGGTGTCGTCGGGAGCGGTGGGCATTGGGTGTCGGCGGCTACACCTGACCGAGCGGCCTAAAACCCTTGCTATGAAGCAGGCGGTAGCGGCAGTGGGGCAGGGGCGTTTGATGCGTATTTATGACGATCTCTTTTCAGCTCTGAACCAACCCATTGCCCAGGTGCTGCTCACCCGCAGCGATCTGGCCCAGCGATCGCGCTACGTCAACAGCTATCGCACCTTTCGCCAGCTATTGCAGCTGGGCGTGATCCCCATCGTCAACGAAAACGATACTGTTGCCGTCGAAGAACTCAAATTTGGGGACAATGACACTCTTTCGGCCTTGGTAGCCAGCCTAATCGGCGCCCAGTGGCTGTTTTTGCTGACCGATGTCGATCGCCTCTACTCCGCCGACCCGCGTTCTAACCCTGGAGCCGAGCCAATTATTTCAATCACCCGTCTAGCAGACATTCAGGCGCTCAAGGCCGGGGCTGGAGGCCAGGGATCGCGCTGGGGAACCGGGGGCATGCTAACCAAGTTAGAGGCCGCTCAAATTGCGACTACCGCTGGAGTACGAACGGTCATCACCGATGGTCGCCAGCCCCACAACGTTGTAAAAGCCCTAGCTGGGGAAGCGGTAGGCACTCAGTTTGCCCCTCTACCCCAGCCGAGCCGAGCCCGCAAGCGCTGGATTGCGGCTGGTCTTGCGCCTGCGGGACGCATCTACGTCGACCAGGGGGCAGCCAGGGCTATTCTCAAGGGCGGTAAGTCTCTGCTGGCCGCAGGCATCACTTGTGTTGAGGGCAATTTTGAAGCGCAGGATGCCGTAGTTATCTGCAACGCCAGCGGTGAAGATATTGCCAGAGGTATTGTCAACTACAGCGCCCCCGAGCTACAGCGCATTCTAGGGCACAGTTCAGAGGATATTGCCGATATTTTGGGTTACATCGGAGCAGATACGGTGATACACCGCGACAATTTAGTCATTGCAGCCGACACAGATGGCACCGGCTGACGACAACAACCTCAGGTGTCCTAGAACGCGTCATTAATGTCCATTAATTCTGGCTAAAATCCTGATTCCACCAGCGTTGCCACGCCCGACCCAGAAAAAGGCTAGGGGCTGTAACTGATGATACTTGGGCCATCAGCAACTAGTTGATGACAGCCCCCAGTACTCGGAGGCTGAAATATGCCGACTATTCCGGCTCGCTTGGCTCCCTAACCTTGAGTTCGGGATAAGAAAAGACCTTGGCAAAGCAGGCCCACTGTCCCCTCCTTGGGAGGGGTAGGGGTGGGTTGGTCTAGGCCGAGCATGGCAACTCACCCTACTCTAGAAGCTTGTATTTTGTCCGTAGGTTTAACCCACCCCGCCCTTCGGGCACCCCTCCTTGGAGCTATCCGTTACGCAAAAGTCGGCCAATGCCATAGCGGACTAGGTTTTGGTCACAAGGCGAGCCCCTTCTAGCATGTAATGGAGCTTGGTGTAGCCGCGCCACAACGTTTTAAGACCCGGTTGACCATCGCTCTTACGGGCTAAAAAGCCTCCCAGTTGGGCAATCCAGAGCATCGCTTGGTGCATTGTTGGCGGTGTTTTAGCACGGCTTTTTGGGGCGAATTTACGACGCAACAACCGCCACTCCTCGGGCTGTAGGATCGCGTCGCAGGAGGCCTCTGGAGTCAGACGGGCCTGATAGGTCATCGACATCAGTCGCCAAGCGACGATGCTGTAGGTGGCGAGTGCTTTGAGCAATCGGTCTCGGTGTTGCAGTTGCAAGTTTTCGAGTGTGCAGCCGCTTTTAAGGGTGAAATGGAACCGCTCGATCAGCCAGCGATAGCTGTACCACCGCACATACTGGCAGGCTTGAGCATAGCTCTCCAACGGCAACGTGGTTAGGAGTTTCCAGCAAATCGGCTTGCCCCCATCAGCCGGGACACCGATTTCCTCAACCCACAGGGCATTGAGCTCGATGGGCTGTAGCGATGGCTTTTGCCGGGCCAAATACTCCGGTACCGCCAGAGTAACGTGCAAGCCCCGCAGGTGCACCCGCGCGATACGGGCCTCTCGCTGGGGTGTCCGCCGAACCTCAACCTGGAGTTCCCCGAGCACCGGGGCTTGAGATAAGGCGATGAATAGTTTTCCCCACGCTTGTTTGATGCTGCGATTCGACTTCACCCGAATCAAGAGCTCGCTATTGACCTGGCGGGGTTGGGCAAAGAGCTCAAAGATATCCGCTTCCCGGTCGGCCACCTGCACGAGCTGAACCTGCTCCGATACCTTGGCTTCAGCCGCCGTCAACGTCGTCAGCCAGCGATAGCTTTCTTTCTCCTCTATCGGTTTATGCTGATGTCGCTCTTGAGCCGAGCGGTCTTTCTGTTTTACCGGGGGAACCTCACGCACCCAGGTGTGTTGATGCAGCAGGCCCAGGGGCTCACCTGCTCCGCTGACCGCAAAACAGTTATGAACTTTGATCCCTTGCTGTTGGGTTTGATTGAGATAGCCCAGGCCAGTGGTTTGCGGATGACTCGTAAAATCAAAGTCGGTACTATCTTGAATCGACAACACCGTCTCACAACCTCGGGCTCGGGCGACGGTGCCCTCGCTATGACTGTTGAGAATCGCCTCACTGCTCACCGTAGGGTTTGACCAAAATCGGTAAATGCTCTGCGCTTCGCTACTGGTTTGACTCGCTAACGGCACACTGGCCGTGGGATGTCGGCTCAGTGCCGTTACAATCTTGCGCAGGCGTTTTGCGTGGCGCAGGTCTTGGAAATGACGGGGATTGATGTCTTAGCTCATCCAATCGTTCATGGCTTGGCTGACGGTTACAACGGCTTTTATCTTCCCGCAAATGGTTCCCCAAATGCCCGTCCTGTAACGCTTAGACATATTTGTGCCTAACGGATAGCTCCAAGGAGGGGACAGCGTTATCCCGAACTGAGGCTCCCTGGCTCCCCTGCTCCCTCGCGATTGACAATAGCCGTCACACTTGTGCCGCAGTCTACTAATAAGCGCCTCTGCGATTCAATAAAACCGTAACGGTTTTCAAAATGACTCGCAGATCGTATAGGGGAGACCAAATATCTTGGTACTCCAGGTCGAGGTGAACAATTTCTTCAAAGTCTTTAATGGCAGACCGACCGCTGATCTGCCACTGCCCAGTCATGCCCGGCTTGACGTCGAGCCGTCGCCAGTGATGGGGGCTGTACCGGGAGACCTCATCTTCGGTAGGGGGACGGGTGCCCACCAGGCTCATGTCCCCCCTGAGCACGTTCCAAAACTGGGGAAACTCATCTAGGCTAGTTTTTCGCAAAATGCGCCCTACGCGAGTTACGCGAGGGTCATTTTCATTTTTAAAGATAAGGCCCTGGGCCTGGTTAGAGACCGTCTGCTTCAGGGCGTCAGCATTGTGCACCATGGAGCGAAATTTCCAAATGGTGAAAGAGTGCCCCTTGAGACCGTAGCGTTTTTGTGCATAAAAAATAGGGCCAGGGCTGTCTAGCTTGATGGCAATCGCCACGGGCACCACAACCAAACCCAAAATAAATAGCCCAACTAAGGCCCCCAAAATGTCTATGGATCGCTTGATTAAGCATTTGGCAGAGGGATGAATAAGCGCTACGGACGGATCTGGATAAACACTTCCGGAACTGTCTGGACGGAGGGATAACATGGTAGGCCCTGTTTACAAAACGTGTGCGGAGTATTCCTTTGAGGATTTTATACCAGTCTATCCGTACAAACCCTCAAAAAATAAATATATTTGTGCTTTTTTTAACAAGACTTCCGTGTGAAGTCTGCTTAGCTCAAAGCTTACTGGAGCTTTGCGGTGCTTAGTGTGACCATTGTCACAGTGCAACCACGTATAAGTACATACGGAGCCATGTGAACACTACCAGCCTGGCCAGTTTAAATCGGGCAGTGGCGAACACCCTTCGCAGAAACTTACTAGAGAGCCTAGAAAGATAAAATTTGTGTAAGGTTTTTGACGAAGCGCTAGCTTGAGCAAAAAACCCGGGCTAAAAACACGCCCTGAGCCGTGAGTCTGAAGGGAACAGATACTAAGATAAAGCCTACAGCCAACCCAGAACGCGCGAAAAGGATTGATGGCATGGCCGGGGCAGACACCATAGCGGAGGATTGGTTATCTCGCCTGCGGGAAGATTTTCCAGACCAGCCTCAGTCCGTCTGCCAGAGCGTTGTCCGCTGGCTGCTGGGCGAGTCGCCAGAGCGGCTGGCGACGCTGGCAGAAGCTGACCTGGCGATCGCGCGCCAGTCCATAGAGTACCGCTACCGCATTTTGCAGCAGCGCTACTGGGATGTCAGCCCGGATCAGGGTTACCAGCGCCTGATTAAGCGCCTGAGCAGTCTATTTCTGATTCGCAACAAGATTAAAACCTGGATTTCGCTGAGTCGCGATCGCCGTCGGTCGGTCGTCGATGTCATCCAAGAAGTAATTCAGGAGATGATGCGCAGCGATCGCCACCTCGCCCAGCAGCTCAAGTGGATCACCACCTGCACCCAGAGCTCGCGGCTGCGCAACCTGCTTATGCTGGCCAGCATTGAAGAGTACTGCCTGCGCCCCATTCGCAATCAGCCGCTGATCATCTATCGCTTCGTCAACTACCTGCGGCGCAATCAAAAAGGCGGTATGACCCAGGTGCCTACCGGTGAACTGATTCGCCTGGTGTCTGACGAAATTGCCCCCAGCGACAGCGACGACTCCCTCAGCCTGCTCGACGTAGAGGCCTGGAACCAGTATCAGGAACAACAAACGGAGCTAGAGCAGCAGAGTATGCGGCAACAGGTCAAAACCTCATTCGTGAACTACCTCAACCGCAACCTTGACGACACCGCCGCCCGCTGGCTAGAACTGCACCTCAATGGCCTGAGCCAGGAGCAGATTGCCCAGTCCCTCGATCTGCCCGTGCAGCAGGTCTATCGGCTGCGCGAGAAAATTAGCTACCACGCCGTTCGCATCTTTGCCCTGCGGGAGCAGCCCGCCATGGTGCTGGGCTGGCTCAAAACCTCGCTGCAGGAGCACAACTTTGGCCTTACCCCCGCCCAGTGGGACCTCTTTTGGCAGAGCCTTAGCCTGGAGGAGCAGGCCATTTTAACCGCCTACAAAGAAGAGCAACCCACCGATGACCTGGCCCGTCGCCTGGGGCTCAAAAGCAGGCAAATCCAGGCCCAGTGGGTACAGCTTTACCTGCGCGCCCAGGAGCTGCGCACCCAGACGGAGGCGTAGAGCAGCCTCCTCGGCGGTGGGGATAACGGCTACAGGGCTAACGGCTGTAGGGGGTTTGGCCTTGCAGATAGTTGACGATGGCGATGGCGATCGCCCCCAGCAGGGCATAGACCACCATAGCAATCAGCAAATTGACATCAAATATCCGGGTAGCGGTGGCATCGGTCGGGCTGACAAACAGCGTTGCAAACGGAGCCATAAAGGGCTCAGATAGCTTAAAAATGAACTGAGCAAAGGGATTCTCAGGATTCGCCCCGGTTGACCGCAGGAAAAACCGGATCCCCAGCAGAATTTCCAGTGATCCCACCAGCAGCGCAATGGTGTTGCGCGCCCAGGCAAACTTAGCCCGTCGCTGAGCGGCCTTGAGCTGCTGGGTTTCTTGCCGCAGACGCTGGGCATCTCGCTGGTTGATTAGCTCCTGACGCCGCAAATCATCGTCGTAGGGGTTCGGGTTCTCATTCATCGAAGTTCTCCTTGAAGTAGCGCTCTAGAGCTGGCATCCTGGGGGCTGGCGTCCTGGGACCCAATGCTCTAGCTGGCGATCGAGTGAGTAGCCAGTCCGGCCAGGACAGAAGACTCTATAAAAGTCTTTTGGCCAGGCGATCGGCGCTTGAGCTAGACAAATATTTACAGACGCAGAACGCTGAATGAGCCACGGCTCAAGCAATACTCGCTCTTAAAAACTACTACACTCTCCCCCAGGGAGTAGCCCTCCAGAGGGAAGACGTTTAGTCGGGCCTGGAGTGCAGCGATGAGTTAGGACGAAATCGCGTTAGGAGATTGGCTCCCCAGGCAGGCGCTAGGGCTGCAAGTATCCAGCGGCTACGCACTCTTCAATGATCCCCAGCACGAAGGGCCACAGCTCTGGGGCACCCGCTTCCACCGGAGCCATGCGCCGCATGACCTGGGCGCGACAAATGCCGTGCTGCTTCCAGGTGCCGCCGCCGGTTTGCCAGTTGTGCAGCATGGGCTGAAGGCGGTCTAGGGACGCGGCAAATCGAGCGGTGGGGGTAGTCTGGGCCTCAAATTCATCCCACAGCTGGCGCAGGCGATCGCCCTCAGCGGCGGGCAGCAGACCAAAAATGCGATCGGCAGCCTGCTGCTCTCGCTGAGCTTTGTCGCGGTGTCCGGCGCTGTCGTAGCAAAAGGTATCACCCGCGTCGATTTCAACCAGGTCGTGGATTAGCACCTGGCTAATGGCCCGCTGCACATCGACTCCGGCGGGGGCATACTCGGCCAGCACCAGCCCCATCATGGCCAGGTGCCAGGAATGCTCAGCGCTATTTTCGCGGCGGGAGGCATCCATCAGCTGGGTTCGGCGCAAAACCTGCTTGAGGCGATCGATCTCGATCACGAAGGTGATTTGTTGCTGAAGCCGTTGGTTGGTCATGGAGGGGAGTGTTATAATTGAGATGACTCGGACCCATGCGGTCGCAACGCCCAAATCATGTCAGGACCGGAAGGTAGCAGCATTACGGGATGCTTGTGACAGGCGTGGACTCCGGGTCTTTTGCGTTTTGGCCGCTGAGCCAAGCCCCCACCGCCGACAGTTCGACGAAGGTGGCGGGTTTCCCCTATCATAGGGGCGGCATTACCCCCTGGGCACCGAATATCTGCTGCCGATATGCTAAATCAGTTGCAGCGCGAAAAGGAGACCGCTGGCCATGGCTGGTTTCGGAGATGTGGTTAAAAAGGCATTTTATTTGGGAGTTGGGGTAGCTTCCTACGCCGGCGAGAAGGCAGGCGATACCCTCAAAGATTTCAGAGAGCAGACCCAGGGCATTGTAAATGAGCTAGTCGCTCGGGGTGAAATCACCGCTGAAGAGGCACAGCGGTTGGTCAATGACATGGTAAACCGGGCTCAGGATGCCACAGCTAGCCCTGCGGAAAACTTACCGCAGCCTCGCCCCATCGAAATTTTAGACGACGAAATTTCAGATGACGGTGCCCCTAGCGCTGCCGACGCCCAAACGGCCGCTCTGCGCGAGCAGGTGGCTGCCCTACGCCAAGAACTAGAGAATTTAAAGCAGAAGTCGAGTAACTAGCCCTATGGATGACTGGTCTAAGCAGCTTTTTGACGCCTTTGGCAATGCCGTTCATGACTTTACTCAGCAGTTGAGCGCAGATACTGAGCGCTGGCTCGATGACATTGCGGAGCAGTTGGCTAGCGCCTCTGATACCCTAGTGCAAACGACCGATCAGTGGGCCGAGCAGGTTCAAGAGGCTATCGATCCTGAGATCGACCGCATCGTAGACGAGTTGAGCCATGTGGCAGAGCCCTTTCGGCTGACGCTCAACACCCAGATTGACGGAGTTGTTGACCAACTTGACGACATTTTGGCGCCGCTCGTGAGCGGCCTATCCGGCCTTGATCAGTGGTTTGAGGAGGTCTCAGGACCTATCAACAGTACGGTAGAGCCGCTGCTTCAGAACTATCCTGCCTGCGTGGGCTGCCGCAACTTCTACGGTCAGGCCCACGGCGGAAATACTCTGGTCTGCGCTATGCACCCCTTTGGCCCCGCAGAAGAGCGCCACTGCCCTGACTGGGATTCGGTCTGGCCAAATCCTCCTAATCAAGGATGACCTCACGGGGTGTATGGGTTGCATTAGGCTCAGCTTGGCGTGGTTTTGCAGGAGCTTTCGTCAAGCCGCAGCACGCTATCCGAGCACCTGCGTAGAAAGATGCCCCAGGAATTTGTTTTTTTGTGCATCGCTTTGCCGATGCATCTTACGTTGGATTGGTCAGCAGTGGGAAGAAGTGGCCAACGGGGCCTTGGCCCTTGCCGATTGCCAGGGCGTGCTTAAGGGCGCTAGTTACGTAGTCTTTGGCGTCTCTAACGGCAGTCAGGGCATCTTTGCCCAGGGCGAGGTTAGCGGCGATCGCCGCCGACAGCGTACAGCCGGTGCCGTGGGTATGGATAGTGTCCACAACCTCTGTGGCTAGAACCACTAGCTCGCGCCCATCAAACCAGACATCCGTGCCCCGCAAGGCATCGGCCATTCCCCCACCCTTAACCAGCACGGCGGTGGGGCCAAGCTGATGTATTTGGCGAGCAGCAGCTTCCATATCAGCCAGGGTAGCAATCGCTAAACCGCTGAGCATCTCGGCCTCGTGACGGTTGGGCGTGAGAATATAGGCCTGGGGTATGAGGCGGCGAATCAGGGTTGCGATCGCGGCATCATCGATCAGCTGTGCACCAGTGCGTGACACCATAACCGGATCCACGACTACCGGAGTAGTCTGGGGCAGCGATCCTAGAGTGTCAGCCACCGCCTGAATAATGCCCTGGTTGAGCAGCATGCCGGTTTTAATCCCCTGCACCGCAATGTCGCTGAGAATCGCGTCGAGCTGAGCCGTTACAGCCTTGGGCGGCAGCGCATCCACCCGCATCACCCCCAGGGTATTTTGGGCCGTTACGCAGGTGAGGGCACTGGTGCCGTGGACTCGGTGAAAGGCAAAGGTGCGCAGGTCGGCCTGAATACCGGCTCCGCCACCGCTGTCAGAGCCAGCAATGGTGAGGGCCGCAGGCCAGGGAGACGGCATGGTCATAGCTAGCGGTTGTTGTTTGGTCGCCGCCGCTGCAGGAACTCAGGGATATCTAGCCCGGCCCCAAGCCCGCCGGAACCACCGCTGGCCGGAGGCGTAATCGGCGGCGCTGACAGGCTGCGCTTAAAGGGAGTGACGCGGGCCACATCTAGCTCGGGTTGGGCACTGGCGCGGCCATTAAACCCGGTGGCGATGACGGTGATACACACCTCGCCCTGCATGCGCTCGTCAATCACGGCGCCAAAGATAATGTTGGCGTTGGGGTCGACCCCTTCGTAGATGATCTCGGCTGCCGCATTGACCTCATGGAGGGTGAGGTCTGACCCACCTGTGACGTTAAAGACCGCTCCGGAGGCACCGTCAATGGAGGACTCCAGCAGGGGCGAGGAGATCGCCGCGATCGCCGCTTCCCGCGCCCGCGACTTGCCAGAGCCGGTGCCAATGCCCATGAGAGCTGTACCCGCGTCGGCCATGATGGCCCGCACATCGGCAAAGTCTACGTTGACCAAACCGGGGATTGTAATGATGTCAGAGATACCCTGCACCCCCTGGCGCAGAATGTCGTCGGCGGTGCGGAAAGCCTCCTGCACCGGGGTTTGCTCGGAGATCACCGACAGCAGTTTGTCGTTGGGAATAATAATTAGCGTATCGACCCGCCCCTGGAGCGCAGCGATGCCCTCATCGGCCTGGTTCATGCGGCGGCGGCCCTCAAAGGTGAAGGGGCGAGTTACCACGCCGACGGTCAATGCGCCCGCTTCTTTGGCCACCTCGGCCACAATCGGGGCCGCGCCTGTCCCTGTACCACCGCCCATACCGGCAGTAATAAAGACTAGGTCAGACTCCTCTAGGGCAGCGGCAATCTCTTCCCGCGATTCTTCGGCTGCCTTTTGGCCAATGGCAGGATTGCCCCCGGCCCCTAGCCCGCGGGTCAGCTTTTGACCAATGTGCAGGCTGTTGGTCATGGTGGTGGTGTCGAGGGCCTGGGCGTCGGTGTTGACCGACCAGAACTCGATGCCCGCCAGGCCGCTGCTGATCATGCGATTGACGGCATTGCAGCCGCCGCCGCCGACCCCAATTACCTTAATGCGGGCGACGCTGCTGGGCAAAGCCGTGTTGTTGGTATACGTTTCTCCGGGCATAGCTCTGGCATTATGGGGTTGACTGGAGTTAGGCTCGCCGTGGCTAAATGGGTTAGATGGGCCAGCGAAGGCGGTTACAGCATCAGCCAACGAGGGCAGGTCGGAGGGGACAGACTCAGCCTGATGATCCGAGAAAGCCTCGTAGTCATTGTTGCTGTGGCCAGCACCATTGCCGTGGGGGTCGTCGGGAAGCATAGAGTTTGAGGCCGTAGACAATATATTAATTACCCGTACTAGATAACCGAAGATAACACCTAAGCCCTAAAAATCTAAACCCCGGCTGATTCTAGACAACTATAGAGTACTTCACTGGAAAAAACCAAATCGCCTTGGCAAGTCTTAAACTACCTGATTTAACCACCGAAACCAGAAAAATAAACGCCTTTCCACAAACAAATTTAGGCGGAAAAAGTTCCGGGGTGCACAGCGCGATCGCCCCCCAGGATAGATGCTCAGCAGGCACCCAATACCCTATGGACTAGCATTGGGATTAGAGGATGGCGCCCCCGCCCCAGGGCCAGGTGCATCTACCACGGCCACGGAAGGTACGTTGGGATTGCTCAGGTCAATGCGGGCCACCTCGGTATCGGCCAGCTGGTTAGGCAGATTGCGCATTTTGTCGAGGGTGGCCAGCTGCTGATCTAGCTCCGGGCTGTAGGGGCCAAGATAGACGGTGCCCAGGGCCGTCTGTAGGACCAGGTTGTTGGGGTCATGCCAGTCGATCGCCGTAATGGCTACCGGACTGCGGCTAATCGTTTCGTAAATTTGTGGCCAGTAGCGCTGGTACTGGGGCTGGATGCCGCGCAGCTGTAGCTTGGGCAGCTGTGGCGAGGCGCTGCCAAGGCCAAAACTGGAGAGCGGCATCCAGGCCCCGTGGGCGTCGAGAAACCCCGCCTGGAGGTACTGGGTATCGCCAGCGCGATCGCCCTTCCCCACGGGCAGCACCACCGCCACCGGCACTCGCTCCTCCACATGCACGTTCAGGCGCGGCGGCAGCAGTTGGCGGGTCACCTCTGCGGCGGTAATAGGGCCGCGATTTAGCAGCTGCTGAGCCAGGGTGTCTGGCTCTACTTTCATGAGCGCCTGGGGATACTTGAGGGGCACCAGGTTTTGTACCGCCTCATCGCTGAGTAAATGGTTACCGCTGACATTGATCTGGGCCGGACTTTGAATCAGCCACATGGGTCGGGTAGCTCCCCAAAATATGGCCGCAGTCAGGCCCGAAAGCGCCCAAAAACGCCACAGCGCCTGGCTAATCGAAATTCGCCGCCGTCGCCGTAGGGTTTGTCGTCGGGCCTTGAGTTCGTCGCGGGAGAGGGGAGAAACGCGGGTCATGGCATCATGGGTGGGCTTACGTAGCCCGGCGATCGGAGCTGCCACAAAACGCAGGCTCTAAGGGTCAAAACGGGCTAAAACCCCTGCTAACTCTCGGCCGCCTTCAGGCTGATGCCGATTTTAGCGCCTGTAGAGATTGATGCAACGCTTTTTCCCAGCGGCGGGCCAAATCGCTGTCGGTAAAGGGAACACGGTAGGTTTCACCACTGGCGGTCGCCAGGGCTAGTGCGGCTGCTCCTCTGGGCAGCGGGGCCGTGTCGGCCACGGGCTGGCCGTTGATCTCCAGCTGTAAACCAGTGATGGCCTGCAACGACAGGGTAGTCAGATCGGTGGGGCCCCGGCGGGTGGGACGCCCCCAGGTGAGGTCGGTGCCCCGCTGTCCCAGCATGGCTTTAATGTCGTACTTGCTGCGATCGAACTCGGCGGCCCAGGTTTCGTAGGCCTGTACCTTTTGGTACTCATGCCAGCCCGCCCAGGCCAAACCTATAAATACCCCCAGCAGGGGAAGCCACAGAAGTCCTCGTTCCATAGGGATTGTTATTGCCTCGCGGGTTTACAGTCAGCGGTACAGATGGCCCAAAACAGGGCGGCGGTGAGAAGAAATGGTCCCAGAAAGCAGGGGGTGCGATCGCAGCAGCACCCGGATCCTGACCATTGATAGGTGAAATTATCCGCAGGGGTAACGCACCTTCTAGATTGTAAAGTCTTGCAACGGCTGCCGACAGAATTTCCTGGCGCCATGGAAAAGTAAGCCTAGGCAAGTGATTTGCCGACCCACTGCATTTTATGGAGGCTGGTACATTGGCATTTCTACCTCTTTTAGCGGCGGTTCCCACCACGCTCACCTGGAGCCCAAAGGTGGCCGTCGTTATGGTTCTCTGCAACATCTTGGCCATTGCCATCGGCAAGTTCACGATCAAGATTCCCGACGCTAAACCGGCGCTGCCCTCTCCTGAGTTCTTTGGCGGCATGGGGTTACCGGCCCTGCTGGGCACCACTAGCTTTGGCCACCTGCTCGGAGCGGGGGCAATTTTGGGCCTAGCTAACCTGGGCGTGCTCTAGGTTCACTACCTGCTGTCGAGGAAATGCCGGGGGCTGAGGCCGCTGGCATTTCTTTGTCTTTAATAAATATCTCTAGCCCTGCTGGGCGGTAGTCAATCCACCGTTCTAGCCTGGTCGAGTGACAAAACCCTTGCAACCTTTACGCTGCGGTAGTTATTGGTGTCGGGTTTTCTCCCTTGGAGCCGCCAGCCCCAAAGGGGCGGCTTCGCCAGCGCGAACGCTTCGCTCAACACCCACCGACATCAGAACTTTTGTCAGTCAATCAGCGTTTTAGCTCCCCCGGCTCCCCTACAATCGGCAGCAGTAGAGCAACCTATGCCGCAGTTTACTAGTCCACAGAGGTAGACAATTGCCGCCATCGATAGGTAGCTGTGCCGTAGGCAAAGGCAGCACCGCCGTAAAGTAAATAAAACCAGTGCCACAGCACAGCTCGGAAGGCAAATAACGCGCCTCGCTTGTGCCAAAAGAAACGATAAACTCGCTGGTTAATAACTAACAGCCCGAGCATAGTGGCGATTGCAATAATCCACAAAAGGGCATTTGCAAAACCGCCCAATAGGCATAGTAAAGCCACAAAGCTGAGCAAAACGCTCAGTCGGCTAGTGCCCTCCAGGCTGAAGTCATTCATAGACTGCCCCTGGCTGAGAATTAGCTTTGTGCGAGGCAGAATCTGGTGAAAAATTTCAGCCTGTATTAGCGAGTCCGGTCGCCAACACTTCAGATGTTTGACCTGAATGTGCCTAGCTAGACGCATGGTATAGCCCCCTCGCTTGAGTCGGTAGCCCAACTCAAAATCTTCGACGTAGGGCTGGCGGTAGCGCTCGTCAAACCCACCTACGGCCTTAAACACCTCAGATCGAATAGCCCCGCAGGTGCCCCAAAAAGCTGACGCTTTTTCTGAAGATATCTGATGGAGGTAATGGAGAAATAGGGTTTTGTATTGGGACAAAAAGTTATCGGCTCCCGGTTGATCGTCGTAGGAACCAACCAGCGCAGCCAAATTGATGTCTTGCTGAAACGCTTTTTCAATGTCAAGAATAGTGTGGCAACCCACTGTGACGTCGGCACTGATAAAAAACAGCAGATCTGCCTGAGCCGACTGGGCTCCCCGGTTGCGCGCGTGGGCTATCCCTGCTGCCGAGTCGTAGCGAACAACCTTGGCCTTAAACTCTTTGGCCACTTCCCAGGAGCCATCAATATCGCCATCGACCACTACAATTAGATCATCGGGCTGGCGACTGGACTGCCGTAGGCTGTCGAGGCAGCGGCGAAAATTTTCGCCGCCATTTTGCACAGGAATAATGACAGAAATGGTAGGACGTTTCAATGCGTACCCCGAGCTGTCATTCATGATCCTGCGATTCCTCAAAAAATAACTTTAATCTAAAAAGTGACGGCAATAATGAAAAATAATAGCCCTTTCTTTCTTGGTCAAACTTCTCGTCGCAAAAATCCTCGAAAAAGAATACTTGACCTAGAAGGCATTGAGAAGCTCAGGCATCACAAAAAGCTGGTTTGTAAGCCAAAAATATATTTGGAAACTCTATTTTAGGGAAAATATCATGGCTATTCTGACCAGTCCATGGCCAGAATAGCCTCTTCACGCTCTCTTTACGGCCAAACCATCCTAGCTGTGGTGATGCTGCCTGCTTTGGCAAACTTGCTAACCCTCCTTTTCAGAGTGAATGATTTTCTTAATCTTAAGAATACACCTTCCCTGATCCAGATGTTAAATCGAAGCTATTAGACCCCGTCCTGCTGCGAGATTTGGGCAAGATTAATCCCTGGAAAGAAGGTCTAAGGTGGTGACTAAACTCAGTTGAGATTAGTTCCTAAACCAGGCACAGGCGGTAGAGAATTTAATCAGCGGTGTGCTACCTGCTATGGAATTAGCCGCATCAGGAGGATGATATCTGCCGCGATCGCGCCTTTTGTATTGCCACAGCCCTGGGTTGTGCCCCGGCAAAAACCCCGCTAGCCTAGAAATGTTCTAGTTCTGCCAGCCGCTATGCCCACTGGAGCTCTGTATGCGATCGCCTACGCCGCCCTCTCTGCGATCGGCGGCCTGATCGGCTATGCCCAGGCCCGGAGTCAGGTGTCATTGATTAGCGGATTGGTCAGCGCTGCCCTGCTGCTGCTGGGGGCGTGGCTATGGCAGGCTGGTTCTGCTGGTGGGGCAGGCATGGCCATGGGAGTCACAGTCGCCCTGGTAATTGTTTTTATTCGCCGCTGGATGCAAACCCGCAAAGCCATGCCCGCCTTGATCATGATCGTAGCGGGGGTGCTGGCGTTTATTGGTATGAGTGTGTCGCTGCTGGGGGGCTAGTGGGGGAGTGGATGAGTGGATGGGTAGGTGGGTGATTGGGGACTGCAAGTTGGCAGATTAAGGGGGTTAGGGGGTTGCTGGGCAAGAGGTGCCTCCCAGGGTAGGGGCGCAGAGCCTGAGTCCTTGAGAGGAATCAAAATTCTCGGGTATTTTCGTTGCCAGAATTGTCGCTAATTAGTAGAACTGCCGGATTCTGAGGAATCTGATTGAGAGGAAGGCGACGGAGATGCAGGCTGTTTGAGCCGATCCGCCGCAGAAATGCCTTCAGTTTGGTTGCCAAAGCGCCACAGCGCAGCGGCAGCCTCGGCTTGAGTAACGCCCTTCTGGGGCTGAAAGAGGGTTGTATAGCCAAACGCGCGGCGAATGTTGGCAAAGTCGCCATTTTGCTGGTCGGCCAACACCGCTCGCAGGGCCAGAGGCTCAATTTTGGCCACATCCTGAAACCCCCAGGTGCTGGTTACCGCCTCTGCCGTGGCCGTGGGCAGCGGAGCCCGTGAGTCTAGGGGCACTTTCCACAGCACCAGGATTTCGCGGGTTAGGGGCGCATCGGGGCGAAAGGTGACGGCGGTGGCGTTGCCGGTTTTAGCACTGGGGATAATGCCTGCTTCCGCTAGCCCCTGAATATCGGCAAAGTAGGGATGAGATGCTGGCACATCTTGAAAAACGGGAGTGGTGCTAGCAGTGGCGGGGCGAATGCGCTTGCCGGGTACGTCTTGGTAAAACTCATTGTTGGCGGCGAGCAGCCAGTGGGCAAATTCGGCTCGGGTAATCACCTGGTTGGGCTTGAAGTCGGGCTTGACCACGGTGCCGCTGGTATTTTGACTGTCTGCTTTATCCACGAGCCCCAGGGCCAGCCAGTCTTGCACGTAGGGACGCAGATCGTCAGGCACCTGATCGAGTAAGGCGGTAGCGTTGCTGATCTGAGGTTGCGAGTTCGCCGCCTCGGTATCGCTAGTGCTGGGGGTAGAGGCCGTGGAGTCAGGCGCTTCAGCCGGAGTGGTTTCAGAGGTGGGGGTAGATTCGGGCGTATTTTCGCTGAAGACGGGTCGATCTTGCAGTTGCGGATCGGCCTCCAGCGATTTTTCGAGGGAACTGCCCGCGCAGCCGGTGACCAGCAGCAAGCTCAGCCCCGATACCATGAAAGCCGTGAGACGAAGCGCAGCAGACAAAAGGATAACCTCCTTAGCGGTGGAGTTCATAGCCAAAAACTATAGAACTCAGTAACTAAATCAAATCCTGACCTCAACCAATTCTGGTCTAAATCTCGATCTGGAGTTGATCTAGCTGTATTTTAGGGCAGCCGCCGCTACCCATGCTGGCCTGGCTGTGCCACCCCCTGTAGCGACCCCCAAAAACTACCATGCCACCTCGACCGCTGATAATTGACTGCGATCCTGGAGTGGACGATGCGATCGCCCTTCTGCTCGCCCTCGCTAGCCCCGCCGACTTTGATCTGCTGGGCATTACTACCGTGGCGGGCAACGTGCCCCTGCCCCTCACCCAGACTAATGCCCGCCGCATTTGCCACCTGGCCCAGCGCACCGATGTGCCGGTGTACGCGGGGTGCCCCCGGCCAATGCTGCGATCGCTCACCACCGCCGAAGACATCCACGGCCCCAGCGGATTGCAGGGGGCTGACCTGCCGGAGCCGACCATGCCCCTGCAAACTCAGCACGCGGTGGCCTGCTTAATTGAGCAGCTGACCACCGCTGCCACCCCGATTACCCTGGCCACCCTAGGCCCGCTGACCAACCTGGCGGTGGCGCTGATCCAATGCCCGGAGATTGCCCGAGGCATCGGCCAGGTGGTGATCATGGGCGGATCCTTAGGGGCAGGCAACATCACGCCCGCCGCCGAGTTCAATATCTACGTTGACCCCCACGCCGCCAGGGTCGTGGTCGAGGCGGGCCTGCCGCTGACCATGATTGGGCTAAATGTGACCCACCAGGTGGTGACTACCCCCGATCGCCTGACCGCCTTAGAAAACCTGGGCAACCCTGTGGGGCGGGCCGCCGCTGGCATGCTGCGCCACTACGGCCAGATCGACTGCGATCACCACGGCCTGGCTGCGCCTCCCCTCCACGACCCCTGCGTGATCGCCTACCTGCTGCGCCCCGATTTATTCTGCGGGCGATCGATGCGGCTGGACGTTGAAACGGAGGGATCTCTGTGTCTGGGGCGAACGGTCGCCAATCCCTACCCGACTCCCACTGCCCCCGCCAACGCCACCGTGATCGAAACCGCCGATGCCGAGGGGGTCTATGGGCTGCTGATAGAACGCCTGGGGAAACTATAGCTGGGCACAAAACTCCCGCAGCCGGGTTGATAAGATAGCTCCATGAGCTACACCACCGAACAACTCCTGGAGTTTCTCGATCGGGAACTGCGCGCCACCTGGAAGGGGGAGCGGGTGGTGCTCTCCTCCGCCGATCGCATCGATAACCCGGTGCTCTCCAAGGCGATTGGGGCCGACAAACTCAGCAAGGTGTTTGCCATTCAGGACTTTCGCGCCCAAATCCACGACTACCAGCACCAGCATGGGGTATCGGGGCTGGTGTGGCACACCTGCCGGTTTGGCGATCGCAGCATTCGCGTGCCCGAGCTGCATCCCCAGCTGATTGCGATTCCCGCTGATAAGCTGGCCCTGATGGGGGCCAAGCCCGCCATGCTGGAATTCTGGCGGCAGTCCATCGCTGACCTGCGCCTGTGGATGGCGGGCAACCAGCCCCAGCCCACCACCCTAGAGGCCGTCGAGCAGCTAGCTGCCGCCAGCGAATGGGCCGAGCTAGCGGCCACCCGCACCGAGCTTTACCTCAGCCTGTGCTGGGGCGACCCGAAGGTCTGTCACTGCGACTGGGCCAAGCCGGAGTCGGGCTGCGATCGCATTATTGCCACCGCCGGAGAACCCAGCGGCATCAAGGTATAGTTGAGAGTTGTGCAGCATAGCAAATCTCTAGGAGCACCCCATGGCCATTGCCGTCGGCGTCATTGAAACCCAAACCTTCCCGGCGGTGCTGGCCGCTGCCGATGCCATGGTAAAAGCCGGAAACGTCACCGTTTCTGTGCAGGATCGCTCCGAGAGTGGGCGGCAGTTTGTGGTGATTCGCGGCCTGGTAGCCGAGGTCAAGCGCGCCATGGAGGCGGGGTTGGTGGCCGCCAATGCCTGCCCCAACCTGGCCGAAGTCACCACCCACGTGATCATTCCCAACCCCACCGACAACATCGACGCGATTTTGCCCATCGGTTTTACCCCCGACTCCGAGCCCTTCCGGGTATAGGCCGTTTTGGGTGTAGGGCCAACTATTACATCCCCCCCACAGTCTTTAATAAATCGACACGGCGCGATCGCGACCACCGCCCCGTACAATGAAGGTTGAATTTTTTACCTACAGAACTTTCCCAGGAGAACCACCATGCCACAGGCCGTCGGGTCGCTCGAAACCAGAGGGTTTCCCCCGGTGCTAGCCGCCGCCGATGCAATGGTTAAAGCCGGGCGCGTCACGCTCATTGGCTACATTCGCGCCGGTAGCGCCCGATTCTGCATCAACATTCGTGGCGATGTCTCCGAAGTAAAAGCGGCCATGGCCGCTGGGGTAGAAGCGGCCGAAAAAACCCCCGGCGGCATTCTCGAAACCTGGGTAATTATCCCCCGACCCCACGAAAACGTGGTTGCCGTACTGCCCATCGACTTCAACGAAGAGACCGAAATCTACCGCCAGGCGGTCGAGCAACCCATTTTGCCCGGCTCGACTGGCCGTTAGAGAGAAGGTTAAGACTGCGCCAAACCCCTGAATTGCTTTACCGGCAATCCAGGGGTTTCTGTCAGACCTAAGCATGCACCACAAGCAGCGCTGCGGCTTATCCCCTGATTAACTGACAAAAGTTTTGCTGTAGGTTGGTGTTGAGCGAAGCGTTCGCGTAGCGTCTCCCGAGGAGAGTACCCAACCCCAGTAACGGTTTTGTTGGAATACGCTGAAGCTAACTCACCCTACAGCAGCATAAGGGTTTCAAGGGTGTTGTCATTCAACCAGGGCCAAACTTCTCGGGGTCTAGTTTTCTTTTTCTAAGGCATCTGGCTTATGGGCTGCTTGGCTGCCAGTTTTCTCACTTTCTACCAGGTATTGCGGGTCGTCCTCTGATGCGGCGACGGTATGGCCTTTAATTTCGGTACGGGCAATACTCCGGACAGAAAATCGCCCTGAATTTTGCCTGTAAGCTAGAGCCTACGTTGCCCAAGGTATTTAAATCAATGTCAGCCTGCAAGGTAACCTTGATTCAAATGGGCGATTGCTAGGGTGACCGCCCTGTAAGCCTTGTAGCTTCGTTGCTAAAACTGTCCGGACTGTTGTACGGGAAGTCAGCTTTTTAACTATTTTGCCGACAGTTTTTCCCTGGGCTGTGTTCCAGGAGACGCGATCGCCCGGCTTAAATGCTTGTGTCATGGTCGTTACTCAATAGTTCAGCGCGTTTCATAGCTTTGGCCAATCTGGTTAAAACATTTCTCCTGTGAACGTTTAAACGTTTGAACGTTCATAGAGTTTCTGGATCTTCTAATCAACGTGACTCTTGCTACACATTTGTTTTCAAAGGGTATGACTTGCAGAAACAGCCGCAAGTTTTTGACTCGGTTTGTGGTTGCTTTAATAGTGGTAAGCTGACGAATGCAATTCTTCCCTAGGGACAGGTAGCCCCGCCAAAGATTGTGTTGCGGCGGAGCTGAATTCCACTGAGCATATCTAGCTGCAACGGGAGAAAAACGGGTGATCAGTCGTCGGTGGGCAGTTTACCGTCATCAACTCCAGGAATTAGCGTTTTAGCGTTTTGGGGATAAATCTCGGCCATATTTTTGACAGCATCAGCCGATTCTTCAGCAATCCGCTTCAGCTGTTTGCCAGGTTGTCCTTCCAGCGCCTCATTTTCAGCCTGCCACTGCCCCGTGGTGCGAGGCCGACCGACATCTCCTGCTGGCGGCAACTCCCCATAGGAGCCGGATTTGTCCGTCATTTGCCTGGCATCAACGCCACTGGCGGTTAAAAGAATGACAATTGCCGAGCAGGCAACTGCGAATTGTTTCCAGTGAATGCGATTAAGCGCACTTTTTAGAACATTGAGAATCTCTTTCATCACTTAGCCTAATAGATAGCAAAAACAGCATGTGAGTAAAGAATTTATTTACTGCACCTGCTATTGGACAAGTTAGGCAGTTTGCTGAGGGATCTCATCGTTCGAAGGGAATATCTTCTAGGCGCTCAAAAAAAGAGCATTCATGCTTCGGCTCTAGTTCTATCTAGTGAAGTCTCTCTGCTGAAATGCTCATTTGTTCCTAAAGGACGAGGCCTACCCCTTGGCTGTAATAGGACAGGGTAAATCGAGTTTGCCCTATGGTTGAGATTTTTAATAGGGCGAACCATCTTTGTGGGCAAATTGCCATCGACCCTCAACTAAAACGGCCTGCAAGTCATCATCGGGATATATTGCAGAATCTCCGGCACTGCGATCGCCTATCTCCAAATACTGCACATTCTCGAAGGTGCGATTGATCAGCTGGTGGGCATTGCCCGTGCCCGCCTTAAAGCCAGCGCACATGCCCGGAGCGAGCGGTGTTTCACCGGCATCAGTCACCAGTACGGGATGACCGCACAGAATATAGACAAACTCGTCCTGCTGGGAATGGGCGTGGCGCAGGGCTGAACTGGCCCCCGGCAGCAGCGTCGTCAGGTTGACCCCAAAGTTTGACAGGCCAAACAGGTCGCCCAGGGGGCGCTTTTCTCGACCCGCCATGCGGGAAGCATACGGTTCTGGATAGTTCGAGGGTTTGGTTCGAAGCGGCACCTGATCTGCCACAACAGCTATGGGGTTTTGGGGTTCGTTCATGGTGGCCTCCGAAGGTTCAGTCGTAGCTTAAGCTTTGGCCAAGGCTGGAGCGGGTAGGCCCTGTATGTCGACCTGACCGACCCGCCGCCACGGTGTTAGGGTAAAACGATCTGCCGCTGGGTGGGGGGCAGTGTTGCCAGCCCCCGGTTCACGGCGCTGAGCACCGCCAGCAGCGAGGCGGTGACAATGCTGCTGTGGATGCCAACGCCGTGAATGGTGCCCTCTAGCCAGTCGGCGGCAATTTCGATCAGGGCGATCGCATCGGCATCGCTACCGTGGCCGATCGCCTTTTCCTCGTAGCTGTGCACCCGAACGCCCAGCGCCAGCGCATCCACAAAGGCATCGATGGGGCCATTGCCGTGCCCCTGCCGATGCAGCAAGGTGCCATTACATTCCACGGTTGTGGAAACTGCGGCAGGACTTTCGTCATCTCGCCAGTGGTGCCCCACGTATTTAAAGGGCATATTGGCCCGCAGATATTCCTGCTCAAACAGATCCCACAGCATCGGCGCGGTCATCTCCTTGCCGGTGGCATCCATGGCCCGCTGCACCACCTGGCTAAACTCAATCTGCAAACGTCGCGGCAGGCTGAGGTTGTAGTCGCGCTCCAGCAAAAAGGCAATGCCGCCCTTGCCCGACTGGCTGTTCACCCGCACCACCGACTCGTAGGAGCGGCCCAGGTCGGCAGGGTCCAGCGGCAGGTAGGGCATATCCCACAGGTCATTGGGGTTGCGGGCAGCAAAGCCCTTGCGAATCGCATCCTGGTGCGATCCAGAAAACGCTGTAAACACAAGGTCGCCCACGTAGGGGTGGCGGGGATGAATGGGCAGCTGGGTGCAGTCTTCGACAATGCGGGCCACCTCGTTAATGCGCGAAAAATCCAGCCCTGGGTGAATGCCCTGGGTGTAGAGGTTGAGCGCCAGGGTGACGATATCGACGTTGCCGGTGCGCTCGCCGTTGCCAAACAGGCAGCCTTCAACCCGGTCGGCCCCGGCCATTTGACCCAGCTCGGCGGCGGCGATCGCGCAGCCCCGGTCGTTGTGGTTGTGCACGCTCAAATCTACGCTGTCGCGGTAGGCCAGGCGGCGGTGCATCCACTCCACCTGGTCGGCAAACACGTTAGGGGTGGCGCTCTCCACCGTGGCGGGCAGGTTGATGATCGCTTTGCGATCGGGCGTTGGCTGCCATACCTCCAGCACCGCATTGCAGATATCCCGCGCAAACTCCAGCTCTGTCTGGGAGAAGACTTCCGGCGAGTACTCAAACCGCCACTGGGTTTCGGACTGCTCTGCGGCCAGATCGCGAATGAGCATCGCCGCATTCACCGCCAGGGCGATTGTGCCTGCTTCGTCATTGCGAAACACGACCCGCCGAAATACCGGGGCTGTGGCGTTGTAGACATGCACGATCGCCCGCTTCGCCCCCGCCAGCGACTCAAACGTGCGGCGAATCAGGTCTTCCCGCGCCTGGGTGAGCACCTGAATTTCCACATCGTCAGGGATACGGTTCTCTTCGATCAGGCGGCGCACAAAGCGAAAGTCGGTCTCCGAAGCCGAGGGAAAGGCGACCTCGATTTCTTTGAAGCCAATCTGCACCAGCAGCTCAAACATGCGCAGCTTTTGCTCCACAGACATGGGTTCAATTAGCGCCTGGTTGCCGTCGCGCAGGTCGGTACTGAGCCAGATTGGCGGCTGGGTAATCACTTGGCTGGGCCAGGTGCGGTCGGGCAGTGCGATCGGCGCAAAGGGGCGATACTTTTGGGCGGGGTTGGTCAACATGGGAAATCTCTCTAAATTTCAGCGGAGTGGCAGTCCTGAGGCGATGGCTAAGCATCCTCTGACTGGAGTGGTAAGCATGGCTGATAAGACCGTCAATTCAAAAGGCGGCAAGGTGTAGTCATTGCGTGGTCTGAGGCACCGCCAGGCTGAACAACGCATCAACTCCCAAACAGTAGTTAGTTCCAGGCCGAACCTGTGACCTAGGGAGTTGAACTATTCAGGGCATTTCGCCTTTGTTTTAAAGAATTAGTTGCGCCCAAGGCGCAGCAGCAGCCCCAGCCCTAGTAGCAGGCTGAAGAGAGGGGCGAGGGATAGCTGCAAAGACGACATCAAAGAGAAGTAGCGCGGAATTGCACAATACGAGAATCGTAACCGCGACGGAAATTGGCGTCAAGGGCCGAGGGCGCGATCGCAGCACAGCATCCCAAAAGTTCTGGCTACCGAAAATCACCCCCCAACCCCTTTGCTGGTGATAGGTCTGCATTCAAAATCCAAAATCGCAAATCCAAAATCGGCAGCATTGAGCCAGCGCTTAAAATAAAAGTCTAGACCTGCACGGCATTGCCACCATGGTTCAGCAGATCCAACCCGATACCGCCACACCGATCGACTACCCCGACAGCGATGGGCAGCCTATGGCCGACAATACCAAGCAGTTCCGCTGGATTGTGGTAATCAAAGAAAACCTGGAGCTGCTCTTTATCGACGATGCCCAGGTTTTTGTCGCCGGAGATTTGCTCTGGTACCCCGTTGAAGGCAATAACGCCATCCGCCAGGCCCCTGATGTGATGGTGGCAGTGGGACGGCCCAAGGGAGACAGAGGATCCTACCGCCAGTGGGAAGAGGGGGGCATTGCTCCCCAGGTGGTGTTTGAAATTTTGTCGCCGGGGAACCGCTTTGGCGAGATGCTGCGCAAGCTCGGCTTCTACGATCGCCACGGCGTCGAAGAGTACTATATTTACGACCCCGACAAGCTGGAACTCACCGG
The DNA here is from genome assembly GCF_000309385.1 of Nodosilinea nodulosa PCC 7104. GTDB lineage: Bacteria > Cyanobacteriota > Cyanobacteriia > Phormidesmidales > Phormidesmidaceae > Nodosilinea > Nodosilinea nodulosa. Next base: position 2,863,165 of record NZ_JH976537.1, on the reverse strand, counting down.
GCTTCAGCGCGAGACAGATGGTCTTGAGATAATTGAAAACATGGACGGCTGGGTCAGCCCTCGTCTGCAAATCCGCTTTCAGACGCCCCCCGAAGGCTTAGAAATTTATCGTCCCGACGGGCAGCGGTTTTTAACCTACAGCGAGCTAGGCCAGCAGCTCGAGGAAGAACGACAAAGGGCCGAACAAGCGCACCAGCGAGCCGAGCGACTGGCGGCTCAGCTCCGGGCGGCGGGCTTAGAACCAGATATTTAGCTCTTCTTCTTGGCTCTAGGTAATAGCGCAGGTGGCGCTTATTAGCGACAATAAGAGAAGAGTGAGCTATCTAGCTTCCTTCCGTAGAAAATCAGCTCTTAAGCCCAGCATCGTCATGGCTCTGGCTGATTGCCCTGTGCTCTTCTAGTTTGCTGTGAAGCCCCCCTGCGTCAAACCTGGTGCTGGGGGGCTTTATATCCCTTCATTGCCCTACCTGCTCATGTATGACCGCTGAACCGAATTTTGTCCTCGATCTGACACTGGCGCTGGGGTGCTCTGCCATTGGCGGCTACATTGCCCATCGACTCAAGCAGCCAGCGCTGCTGGGCTACCTGATTACCGGGCTGATTATCGGCCCCTTCGGTCTGGGGCTACAAACCGATGTGGAGCAAATTCAGGCCCTGGCGGAGGTAGGCATCGCCTTTTTGCTATTCGCCCTGGGGGTTGAGTTTTCCCTCTCTGAGCTAAAGCGGGTCAGGGCGATCGCGCTTCAGGGCAGTCTGCTGCAAATTGGCCTAACCACGCTGCTGGTGTGCTCGGTATCGCTGCTGTCGGGCACGGCCAACTCACCGCTGCAAGGCATTTTTCTGGGCCTGGTGCTGTCGCTTTCCTCTACGGCGGTGGTGCTCAAAACCCTCACCGATCGCGGCGAAACCGCCACCGTCCACGGCCAGGTGATGCTGGGCCTGCTGATTTCCCAAGACATCGCCCTGGGGCTGATGCTGGCGGTCTTGCCCGTGCTCAACCAGCCCGATACGATTGGCATGGCGCTGGGCATCGCGGCGCTCAAGTTTCTATTGTTTCTAGCTGGATCCATTGCCCTGGGTCGTTGGGTCGTGCCCCAGCTGATTCAGCACATCGCCGCCACCGAGAGCAGCGAGCTATTTTTGCTGACCGTGGTGGCCCTCTGTCTGGGGGTGGCCTGGGTGACCTCTAAACTGGGTCTCTCCATCGCCATGGGGGCCTTTGTCGCCGGACTGATGATTTCTGAAATCGACTATGCCGACCAGGCCCTGGGCAAAATTTTGCCCCTCAGGGACACCTTTGCCTGCCTGTTTTTTGCCTCCATCGGCATGCTGATCGATCCCAACTTGATCATCAACGATCTGGGCCGAATCCTTGAGCTGGTGGCGCTGATTATGGTGGGAAAAGCGCTGATTATTTTGCCGATTGTGCTGGGCTTTGGCTATTCGCTCAAGACGGCGGTAAAGGCCAGCTTTGGGCTCAACCAAATTGGCGAATTTTCCTTTGTGCTGGCCCTGGTTGGCCTGGAGATGGGGCTGATTACCGAGCAGCGCTACTCACTGCTGCTGGGCACGATCGCCATCTCGCTCATGCTCACCCCGGTGTGGATCAATCTGGCTCCCCGCGTGGCGGACTGGCTGCACGCGCTGCCGGTGCTCAAAGACTACCTCAACCAGGCGGAGGAACCGACGCTGCTCTCGGTGCCCGAAGACCTCAGCGACCACGTGATTGTGGCGGGCTATGGGCGGGTGGGTGAGGTGCTGGTCAATGTACTGCTCAGCCGGGGCTACCCGGTGCTGGTGGTCGAAAACAGCGAAACTGCCGTGCAGCGCCTGCGCAACCGCCATGCCCCCCTGGTGCAAATTCCCTACGTCTATGGCGATGCCGACAGCGAACTGGTGCTCGACAAAACCTGCTTAGAAACCGCCAAAGCCCTGGCCATTACCCTGCCCGACCCCACCACTACCCGCCTGCTCTTGCAGCGCGCCCTGGCCAAGGCCCCAGAGCTGGATATCATTGCGCGATCGCACAACAATGAAGAAATCGACGTGCTCACTCAGCTGGGGGCTAGAGAAGTTGTGCAGCCCGAGTTTGAGGCGGCCCTGGAGCTGGGCTCTCACTTGCTCAACACCCTGGGGGAAAAGTCCCTAGAAATTCAGTCGGCCCTGGATTGGATTCGACAGGATCGCTACCGCAGCATTCGCCCAGTGCCCCAGGTGGGTGAGGGCTGATTGGATCGGCTATGCAGCTACCCCGACAGGCTCATAGAACAAGAGCATGAGTTTTTGCACAGGCACCGTTGCCATCACTGCATGCGATCGATCGTACGGTACTGAATCGCCTCGGCAATGTGGTGGGTTTGCAGATCGTCGGCCCCATCCAGATCAGCGATGGTGCGACCGACTTTGAGAATGCGATCGGTGGCGCGGGCCGAAAGCCCCAGCTTGCGGACTGCTCCCTCCAGCAGGGTTTTGCTGGTGTCATCCAGCGGGCACCAGTGCTTTAGGTGGCGGCTCTGCATATCGGCATTGCACTGCAACCCCGGCTCGGTTTTGAAGCGATCGTGGGCGCGCTGTCGGGCGGTTTGGACGCGATCGCGCACGGGTTCCGAGGCCTCCCCCGCCTGATGCTGGGTCATCTCCTCGGGCTTAATGCGGCTGACCACCACCTGCAAATCGATCCGATCCATCAGCGGGCCAGAGAGGCGCGACCAGTAATTTTCGCGGCTGCGGGGGCTACAGGTGCAGGGCTGCACCGAGTCGCCATAGAAACCGCAAGGGCAGGGGTTGGTGCTGGCAATCAGCGTAAACTGGGCCGGGAAAACAACCGACTGCCGGGTGCGGGTAATGGTGACGTAGCCGTCTTCGAGGGGCTGGCGCAAGTATTCCAGCACGTCGCGTTTAAACTCCGTCAGTTCATCGAGAAACAAGATCCCCCGGTGGGCGAGGGAAATTTCCCCCGGCTTGGGGTAGCTGCCGCCGCCGACCAGGGAGGGGCCAGAGGCGGAATGGTGGGGACTGCGAAAGGGTCGCGTATTCACCAGCGTCCCCTTCTCCTTTAGCAGTCCGGCAACGGAGTGAATTTGGGTGACATCCAGGGCTTCTTCAAACTGAAGCGGCGGCAAAATGGAGGGCAAACGCCGAGCCAGCATGGTTTTCCCGCTGCCGGGCGGTCCTACGAAAATCAAATTGTGCCCGCCCGCAGCGGCAATCTCTAGCGCTCGACGGGCCTGGGCTTGACCCTTCACATCCCGCAAGTTCAGCGCATTGGGGGCCGCGCTCATCACTAACTCGGTATCGACCGCCACGGGGGTGTGGCCAGAGGGATTGTTCAAAAAGTCGGCTACCTCTGACAAATGGCTAAAGCTATAGACCGTTAGCCCCGGCACCACGGCGGCCTCGCGCCCGTTGTCGGTGGGTACGACCAGGCCGCGAATGCCCAGTTTTTGAGCGGCGGCGGCGATCGGCAGCACCCCGGCCACCGCCCGCAAACTGCCGTCGAGGGAAACTTCGCCCAAAAATAGCAGGTCGTTGAGGGCGTCGGTATTTACCTGCTCGGCAGCGGCGAGAATGCCAACGCTAATCGGTAGGTCAAAAATGGGACCTTCTTTGCGCAGGTCAGCGGGGGTGAGGTTGATGACGACTTTGCGCATGGGAAAGGGAAACCCGGCGTTCTTCAGCGCTGCCTTTACCCGCTCGCGAGACTCTTGCACGGCGGTATCGGGCAGACCGACGACCACCACCCCCGGCAGCCCGCCGGATATATCGACCTCGACCCCTACTTTAAGGGCATCGATGCCCACCAGCGCTGCGCTCCAAACCCTTGCCAGCATGTTGTGTTAGTCCTTGGGATGGCCCCTGATTCTGGGGTTTAGGGTGCCCAGAGGATAGGATGCGATCGGCATTTTCGAGGTAGGGAAAGTTGCGCCGGTGAGTTTTCAGGTACAAAGAGGTGAACAACTCCCTTAAAGACCGAGTGCCTATTGTCTCAACCCAAGACTTTGCCAGCAGCACAGGCACCCAGTCTCTTTGGTAGACGCTACTCAATCAGCAAGATCTTGGTCAGTATCGCCATCCACAGGTTGGGCTGGTCGGTGGGCATTGGCTCTGACCAGTCGTTGGGGTCGGCGTAGCCGAGGGAATGGAGGATTTTGATGGTGCGATCGATGCCCGCCAGGCTGCCGTAGAGCATGTGGCGCACCCGCTCTGGGCGCGGTTGAGGTTTGCTAAAGTTGTCAGGCGGAAGATTTGACGCACCAGATGCGTCGGGCTCAAGATATTCAAACATCGGTTCTGTTTCCTTGGTGTGGATACGGAAGAAACAGAACGCGAAAACCCCAGCCACCCGCGCTTGCCGTGCAAACTGAGGGGGCTAGGGTACCATGAGCCTAGCCTCGCAATCTGCCTTCGAGATTTGCGGGGTCAGCTGTCTGTTGGTGTTGCGAGCACCTTCAGGCAGCGCCAAAGTTTTCGAGTTCTGTGGGACAACCGCTCGGGTCGAACGGCTTAATGGATGAGTGTATTGGTACAAAAGCTCCCTGTCAAGCGTAGAGAGGCGGGGGCATTGCTAATGAAGATTTTCTTAAAGTATCTGAACAACACCTCTTAAAAAGCCTATTATGCCGATCAAGATCTGCATAAGTCCCTATGCGAGGTAGTTATCATGACTTCGCTCTATGTTACACCCCGTTTTGGGGAGATAGCCCGATTAAAATCTGCATAACACTTCACCTTAAGCAAATATACAAATATTTTTCAGCATAACGGTCCCTCGTTGATATTCAACCTAAGATCTGGCTAAGCACCCTGATCAGGTATGTTTTGCAGAGCGCAAAGACAAAAATCAGGCTGAGCGCAAGTTTGCCTTCTGAGTTATTTGTTGTGGTTTTGCTATGAAATCATCTACTAATACGATATGTCTAGGGTAAAGAAACTTTCAGGGGAAAATATAAGACTATAAGTTTTGAGATTGTACTAAAAATCCTTAGAAAGGGCATTAATTGTTCAAGGGATAGGCTTCAAACTCTTTCTAATGATCAAAAAAAGCAGAGAGCGGGAATGATTTATGAATGCAGATAAAAGAAATGAATTTCAAAACTCGCTTGACAGAGATAGTATTAATCAGCTTCACGCGGCTCTCTTACAGGTTAGTCAAACTTGCTATGATATCAAAAAACTATGTGCCACGATTATTGGTTCGGTTGTTGCAGGAGTTGTAGGATTAGCTCAGGTTCAACCAGATGTAAGAGTCGAATATTCCTTTTTCCTTATCGGTGCAGCTATTAGTAGTTTTTTCTGGTTTTTGGATGGACAGAACTACTTGTTGCAGAGAAAAATACGTTTGCGAATGAAAGAGCTTGCAAATAATATTGCTGAGAGAAGTGGCTTTGTTAACCTTGTCGATGGCATAGGTATGCCAATTGCTAGAAGAAGTAAACAAGATAACCTATTGTTACAGTCTGCATTCAATCATTCAATGGTCTTTTATTACTTGCTGACTTCTATTTTTATTACTCTTGCTCTATTGCAGATCTTTGGAGTTCTGCCAACAATCGTTCTCAAAAAGACATCTTGATGAGGATATTTATTAGTTATACCCTAAGAGATGACTTTTTAAGTATTGGAGATCTCCAACGCTTTGAATATTTTTTCTTGAACTTTGGAGAGCCATACATAGATATTTTGCATAATAAAAGCCCAAATCCTCAAGAATATGTAATTAGCAATTTAAAGCAGTCGGAAACCTTCTGTGCTTTAATTACACCTAAATACTTTGAGTCCAATTGGGTTCGATTGGAGTTGGATATGGCAATTCAAATGAGTATACCTATCATTGCAATCGTTCTCGATTGGAAGACTAACACTTCAATGCAGCGAACGGCTGGGACTGGCTTGGAGAAAGTTGCATAGTTTGTCTTGTGCCGATTATTTTTACCGTGATATCAACTCTTTTCTAGATATCAACTCTTGTCTAAAGGAAACGCAGCATGGAGCAATTCACTGGCGGTTGCCTGTGCGGCAACGTCCGGCTTGTGGCAACAGGGCTGCCATACCGGGTTGGCCTCTGTCACTGCCTCGACTGCCGCAAGCATCATGGCGCCCTGTTCTACGCTGCCGCGATCTTCCCTCAGGATGCCGTAACCATCAGTGGCGAAACCAGCGACTACAACGGGCGATTCTTCTGCCCTCGCTGCGGCTCATCCGTTTTCGGGCGCACCGACGACGAAATTGAAGTGCACCTGGGCTGCCTGGATGCTCCTGACCAACTGATGCCAACCTACGAAAACTGGACCATCCGTCGCGAGTCGTGGCTGCCGCCGTTTCCGCTGGCAAAGCGGTATGAGCGCGATCGCAATGCCACGACTCGCTTTGAAGAGTAGGTCCCATCTTCAAAGGCACCAGCGATAGTAATCAAGCTACTTTCATGCAGCCTATAATCAATGCAGTAGAGCGGCTTTGGTGCAGAGGTATGATCGCGATCGCGCCTATAAAGTCTTTACCAGATGGCTCAGTGGCAACTATCCCAATGAGTTGGGCAGAGTACCAGCAACTGGCTGCGAGCCGAGGTGCCCATAGTACTCCGCGTCTCAAATTTGCTAACGGATACCTGACTCTCAAGATGCCAACCTTTGAGCACGGCCAGCTAGACGCCATTGTTGCTGATCTAATTGTGGCTATCCTCAACCAGCAGCTGCGCGATTACGTGCGAACGACACCCGTCACTCTGCAAATTCCTGAACAGGCAGGCATCGAACCCGACCACTGTTTTTGGCTCAGCAATTGGGCCGCTGTGAGCGGCAAAAGCCGAATTGACTTGACTACTGATCCACCACCCGATATTGCAGTTGAAGTAGATGTGACTAACTTCACTAATATCGCAGATTACGAGCTTTTTAAGGTTCCTGAAGTATGGCTAATTCGAGGGGATGTTTTAGCAATCTTTGTCGTAACGTCTGAGGGATATATTCAAACAGAGTCTAGCCAGTTTTTCCCTGATCTTACGATACCGAAACTCTACCAGCAGGTGATTACAGCCGTTGCCGAAGGTGCTAGTCCTCCTAGAGCAATTCGATCGAGCATCTGAACTGCAAGACCTACGGATACAAAACGCCACCTATACACCTCTAAACGCGATCGCAACACCACGAGTCGCTTTGAAGATTAGATGGCGTGATCAGATCTGAGATCTTTGCAGAGGGAACGGGTACCCTCTGTGAGTTGGCTCAACCTCTTTGCTAGATCGAGACATCTACTTGCTTATAGGAGAAAATCCTGTGAAATGTCCTGTTTGTAAAACTGCATCTCTCAAGTATGTTAGTCTTGAGTCTCAAATAGAATCATCTCAATGCTCAAATTGTGATGGTCATTGGATTTCAGCATCCAGTTATTGGAATTGGCTGGATGAACACGGAGAGAGATTACCAGAAAAGGAGCCAGATTCGACGCCCATTGAGATTTCTGACGTGCAGAGAGCAAAGTTATGCCCCGAATGCCGTCGTATCATGTTGCGATACAAGGTAGGTCATGGCACAACTTTTGGCCTGGATCAATGTGGTAGCTGTCAAGGATTTTGGTTTGATAAAAATGAATGGGAAGCCCTGAAAGAACGCAATCTTCATGATGAAGTTCATCTCATTTTCTCAGCCCCCTGGCAATCTGAAGTTCGCAAAGGTCAGGCGCGTCAATTCCTCGACTCGATGTATACTGAGCGTTTCGAGGGCGACTATGAAAGGCTTAAACAACTTAAAGAGTGGATCGGTAGTCATCCAGAGAAAGAGTTAATTTTAGATTACTTGGCTAATCCAGAACCTTACTCAAAAGGGGCACCCAGCAGTGCAATTAAGTGATTGTGTGTTGTACTGATCCGTTCCGAATTGACTTTTCCAGCGTTAAGACAGCTTTCGTGGGGTTGTTTACTGATTAGATCTGAGATCTCCGCAGAGGGGACGGGTGCCTTCTGTAGGTTGACCCCGGCCTTCTGCTACGCAGCAAAGGCACCCGTCCCCTAGTCAAGCATCCTCGACGAAATGGTGCCTTCTTCTGGTTGGCCCCAGCTCTTTGCCATACAGCAAAGGCACCCGTCCCCCATCGAGGTCAAAGTTTTGACGATCATCTGGCACAGGAGCTATCGGCATCCCAAGCGCCATTGGCCAGAATGGAAGCGCTAATTTCTCACAGAGATTTCGCTGATGTTCCGTTCTCTTATATCGGCCCTGCCCACGGCTCTGGTGGTATTTCGCTTTTTGGCTGGCCCTTACCTGCTGCTCGACGCCTGGCACGGCCAGCCCGGTGCCGGGTTTGTGCCGGTGTTTGTGCTGGCGGTGCTGTCCGATATTTTTGATGGCATCATTGCCCGGCGGCTAAAGGTGGTCAGCTCCTTTTTGCGAGAGGCCGACAGCCGGGCTGACCTGTGTCTCTATCTATGCGTTTTGGCCAGCATCTGGCGCGTGTTTCCCGATGTGGTCGTGGGTTTTGCCCTCCCCCTGGGGATTACAGCCCTCTCTCAACTGCTGCAGTGGGCGTCTTCCCTGATCAAGTATGGTCGGTTGGCCAGCTACCACAGCTATTCGGCCAAAATCTGGGGGCTTTCTCTGGCGATCGCAACAGTAGCCCTATTTGGCTTTGGCTATGCTGGCGTCACTTTTTGGGCCACCCTGGCGATCGGCACTCTGCACAATTTAGAAGAAGTCGCCATGACGTTGATTTTGCCCCAGTGGACTTTCGATGTCGTCACCATTCAGAAGGCGCTGCAAATTCGGGCCAGCAGTGCGGCTACCAGTAGCACCGGAGCGATGCCCTGAGTCAGGCTTGCCGATCAGATCAGGCATTGATGGTTCTGATGACATCATGCTTGACTGGCCTGCTTGCTCAGTCGGTGAACAAAGGCCGCAGTAGGTCAGCGATGCCTGGCTTTTTCACGGCACTCAGCTCCTTATCCGCCCTATTTGAGAACCTGGAGGGCGGCAGTAATGCCGAAGAGTTTGTTCAATGGTTTCCTGAAGGGACCATTCAGCAGCTACGAGCCGTTCTTGAGCAGGTAGATTGTCGTGTTGAATACGACAAGTTGGCCATACATCAGGCGATCGCCGGACTTAGTTGAATCGGCAGTCAATGGTGCGATCGCTGGGCAAATGAGTTTTGGGCAAGGAGCGTGACATGCGCCATAGCGTGTAGCTGCCCCGCTATGCTTAGGGAAGCAGCAATCTTTTGACCGATCTCTGCGATGGTACAGTCCCCGCCCAAGCCAATCACCCTGGAGGAGTTTCTGCAACTGCCAGAGACCAAGCCTGCCAGCGAATACTTTGACGGGCAAATCATTCCAAAACCCATCTCCCCAAGCAGCAGCCCGAAGTCTTTGACGAGCCTGATCAATCTCTGCCTGTCCCAGCCTTTGCCCAAGGGCTTAGCCTTACAGTAGGCTCTGTTTTCAACTGGCTGCTCGAATAGCCCACCCCTGCCCTGCCGGCGGGGACTGCTTCGGTAAGATTTTTGCCTTTCTTCCCCACCTCCCCTGTCATCTCCATCTCCTCATCCCCTTCCCTATGCTCGACCCTCGCATTCCCGCTGGCCCGCTGAACCAAAAATGGAGCGACTTTAAAGACCACTGTCGTTTGGTTAGCCCCAAAAACAAAGCCAAGCACACCATTCTGGTCGTCGGTACTGGGCTGGCCGGGGCCTCGGCGGCGGCGACCCTGGCCGAACTGGGCTACAACGTCAAAAGCTTCTGCATTCAAGACTCGCCCCGCCGCGCCCACAGCATTGCCGCCCAGGGGGGCATCAACGCCACCAAGAACTACCCCAACGATGGCGACAGCGTGTGGCGACTGTTCTACGACACCATCAAAGGCGGCGACTACCGATCCCGTGAGGCCAATGTGCACCGGCTGGCGGAGATCAGCAGCGGCATTATCGACCAGTGCGTGGCCCAGGGGGTGCCCTTTGCGCGGGAGTACGGCGGCCTGCTCGACAACCGTTCCTTTGGCGGGGCGCAGGTGTCGCGCACCTTCTACGCCAAGGGGCAGACTGGGCAGCAGCTGCTGCTTGGGGCCTACAGCGCCATGATGCGCATGGTGCAGGCAGGCAAGATCGAGGTCTACTCGCGGCGCGAAATGCTGGAGCTTGTAGTCGTGGACGGCAAAGCGCGGGGCATTGTCGTCCGCAACCTGGTGACGGGGGAACTGGAGCGCTACGCCGGGGATGCGGTGCTGCTGTGCAGCGGCGGCTACGGCAATGTCTACTACCTCTCGACCAATGCGAAAAACTCCAACGTGACGGCAGCCTGGCGCTGCCATCGGCGCGGGGCCTACTTTGCCAACCCCTGCTATACGCAGATTCACCCCACCTGCATTCCGGTGTCGGGCGACTACCAGTCGAAGCTGACCCTGATGAGCGAGGGCCTGCGCAACGACGGGCGGGTGTGGGTGCCGTTGAGGGCTGGGGATACTCGCCGTCCCGGAGACATCCCCGACGACGAGCGCGACTATTACCTGGAGACTCGCTATCCCGCCTTTGGCAACCTGGTGCCCAGGGACGTGGCCTCGCGCAATGCCAAGGCGATGACCGATGAGGGGCGCGGCGTGGGTGAAACAGGGCTGTCGGTGTATTTGGATTTTCGGGATGCGATCGCCGCTCAAGGCCGCGACACCATTGCCGCCCGCTACGGCAACCTGTTCGATATGTACCAGCGGATCTCGGGCGAAAATCCCTACGAAACCCCCATGCGCATCTACCCCGCTGTCCACTACACCATGGGCGGCCTGTGGGTCGACTACCACCTGATGAGCACGATTCCGGGGCTGTTTGTGCTGGGCGAGGCCAACTTCTCCGACCACGGCGCGAATCGGCTGGGGGCCAGCGCCCTGATGCAGGGTCTGGCGGATGGCTACTTTGTGATTCCCTACACGTTGGGCGACTACATTGCCGGGCAGTCTCTGCCCACCGTGAGCACCGACGACGATGCCTTTGGAGAAGCCGAGGCCAGCGCCAAGGCCCGCATTACCAAGCTGCTGAGCATTGGGGGCAGCAAAACGGTAATGGAGTTTCACCGCGAGCTTGGCCGCATTGTGTGGGATCACGTCGGCATGGCGCGGAACCGGGAGGGGCTGGAGAGCGCGATCGCCCAAATTCAAGACCTGCGCACCGAATTCTGGCAAAACCTCAAGATCCCCGGCGAGGCCAACACCCTGAACAAAAACTTGGAGTTTGCCGGGCGCGTTGCCGACTTCGTTGACCTGGCCGAACTAATGGCGCGGGACGCTCTGCAACGAGAAGAATCCTGCGGCGGCCACTTTCGCGAAGAGTACCAAACCCCTGACGGCGAGGCCAAACGCGACGACGAGCACTTTGCTTTTGTGGCAGCTTGGGAATATGCGGGGGAAGGGCGGATGCCCCAGCTACACCGCGAAAACCTCGATTTTGAGAATGTGCAACTCACCCAGCGCAGCTATAAGTAAAATCTAATTATAAGGAAAAATAAGTGACGATCATAAAAATGTGAAATGAGCGTTCAATAAAGCTTTGGAATACAAGTCTTGAGAGTACGATAGATGATCAACAGCATTGAACTCAAAAACTTTGGGCCGATCCATAAACTCAATTGTCAAAATCTAGGCAATATCAACCTAATTATCGGCGGAAATGGAGCAGGAAAGACTATTCTTCTCAAAGCTCTTTATAGCGCAATGAAAACCTTGGAAGAATACAAACGTGGTAATGAACCTCGTAATGCTAGAGAAATACTTGCTGATAAACTTTACTGGACTTTTGAGACAGAGAAAATTGGCGATCTTGTTACTAAGGGCGCAGACGATTCTCTTTCCTTTAAACTTGAGTTTAATAGTGCAGATTTTTGCTACGACTTTGGAAAAGACACAACAAAAGTTATTCAAACTCTTGAGAATCATATTCCTCCCAGAGATAGTAATTCAATTTTTTTCCCGACAAAAGAAGTACTTTCTTTATACAACGTAATTCTAGGATCTCGTGAGTTGGATAAGACATTTGGCTTTGACGACACATATCTAGACTTGGCAAGAGCTTTACGCCAGCCTCCTCAACAAGGAAATAATTATCGAGAGTTTGCTGCTTCCCGCAAGAGTTTACATGAAATCTTGGATGGCAAAGTTGAATACGATGAAAAGATAAGTCGTTGGCAATTCAAAAAAGGTAACCAGAAATTCTCGATTGGCGTAACAGCAGAAGGTATCAAGAAAATTTCTATTCTTGATACCCTTTTAGGAAATCGATATATAGATCCAAAATCAATAATTTTTATTGATGAACCAGAGTCAGCTCTGCATCCAGTCGCAATATCAAAATTCCTGGATATTATAAGCTTACTGGCTCAATGTGGTATCCAGTTTTTTATGGCAAGTCATTCTTATTTCGTTGTTAAAAAGCTTTTTCTTATCTCTCAAAAGGAAGATCCACTCTCTGTCGTAATACTTTCTTCAAAGGATGGATCTTGGAATGTAGACAATCTGAAAGAGGGAATGCCAGATAACCCTATTATTGATGAGTCAATCAGGTTATATAAGGAAGAAGTGAGGCTCGCATTAGAATGATGATCGAGCCAATTTTTGAGTCTGGAATGTCATTTGGCCCTTATCCGCCTGGTCACTGTTTTTATATTGAAAAAAGTAGAACTTACTTAGCTATTCAAAATGGAATAAAGATTGCGGAGTTTTTGATTCTAGCCGTAAGGGATAAACCTAAAATATGGATTATTGAAGCAAAATCAAGTTCTCCACGTCCTGAAACTAGTCCAGGCTTTGACAAATTTCTTCAGGAGATCGCTGATAAGCTTTCTAATTCGCTAAATCTTTATGTAGCAGTTTATTTGAAAAGACATTCCTCAACATGCAACGAACTTCCAAGTCCTTTTCAAGCACTTGATCTTGATCAAGTCGAATTTCGTCTAATACTAGTTATAAAAAACCACCAAATGGATTGGTTGCCGCCGTTGCAAGATGAACTTAGGAAAAAGCTCAAAGTGACAGTAAAAATTTGGGATTTGGTGCCTACTTCGGTCCTAGTCTTGAATGAGGATTTAGCAAGGGAAAGTCAGATTTTGACGTTCTGTGATGAATAATTTTGCATTATGCAGACTTGGGGATTTGAAGCATTTGCTGCGCTTTTATATTTAGAGATCCTAGCTGAGGCGAACTAAGAAAATTTTCACCGCGAAACATCGCCGCTTCGCAATACACCCCATCTCCCAGTTCTAGAACTAAAATAGTAGCTGTCTGCGGATCTACAATCCAGTATTCGGGAATGCCCAAATTTTGGTACTGGCCGCGCTTGGCTATATAGTCTCGGTTGTGCTGCACTTTTCCTGGGCCAACAATCTCAACCACCAGCATCGGCGGCCCCATCGAAATCCGTAGCGTGTTGCGTCGATTCAGCTGCTCAACCTGCTCTTTATAGATGACCGTGAGGTCTGGATAGCGGTTTCTCGGCTCACCACGCATCTCAAGCTCTAGGCCATGTCCTCTAAGGCGACGATGGCCTACTATAGGCAGCAATAGTGCAAAAAGGAAGTTTGCTGTTTCAACGTTGAACCCAGATTCTGGCGGTACCTCGATCAGTTCTCCGTTGAATAACTCATAGAGATTATTTGTCCCGTCGTCGTAGGCCAGATAGTCTTCACAGCTCTGAAACCGTTGATTGAGCTGAACCATAGTGCAGACTGAACAATGGGAGATCGGCGAGCCGTACGGGAATGAGTCTATTTTAGGTGCTGAGACTACGCATTATCGATCTGCACCAGTGGGCAAGGGCAGCTAGGGGCGGGAGCCTTTGGATAGCAGTAGCGTCCGTAGCTTTTGCCAGGGCCGATCCCTCCTTGGCCCCACCAGAACCCCATAGCGAGGGCTAAGCAAAAACGACAGGCTAAACAGCGCCGACACCACCATTACGATCGCTGGCCCGGAGGGCAGGTTGACGTAGTAGCTCAGGTACATGCCGCTGATGCTGGAGAAGACACCAATCGCGGCTCCCAATAGCATCACCTGGTGCAGGCGCGGCACTAGCAGGTAGGCCGTGGCCCCCGGCGCAATCAGCAGCGATAGCACCAGGATTACGCCTACCACCTTCATGCTGGCCACCACAGTCAGGGCAATCAGCACCATCAGTCCCGCGTTAAGCAGTCCCACCGGCAGACCACTGGCCTGGGCACCAAGGGGGTCAAAACTGTAGAACAGCAGCTCTTTATAGAGCAGGGCGACGGCTACCAGCACTAAAACGGCAATAATAGCCGTATCGCGCACATCTCCGGCAGTAACGCCCAGAATATTGCCGAACAAAAAGTGGTTGAGATCGATTTTGTTGTCTTTCTGGATGGTGGTAATCAGCGTAATACCGAGGGCGAAGAAGGCCGAGAACACAATGCCCATGGCGGCGTCTTCTTTGATCGGCGATCGCGTGTGAATCCAGGCGATGATCACCGTGCTGATCACCCCGGCAATAAAGGCCCCGACAAAAATATTCACCCCCAGCCAGAAGGCGATCGCCAGCCCCGGCAGCACCGAGTGGCTAATCGCATCGCCCAGCAGGGCCAGCCGCTGCACCATCAGGTAGCTGCCCACCACCGAGCAGATGATGCCCACCATGATTGCCACCGCCAGCGATCGCTGCATAAAGGCAAACTGCAGCGGCTCAAAGAACCAGTCCAGCACCGCTAGCTCAGGCGACATGGCCAAAGAAGCCCACGTGTCCGCCGTAGGCGCGGGTCATATTGTCGCGGGTGAGCACCCGGTCGCGGGGGCCAGCGGCAATCAACTCCTTATTGAGCAAAATCAGCTGGTCAAAGTGGGTAATCGACTCGCCCAAGTCGTGGTTGACCACCATGACAATGCTGCCAGCCGCCGCCAGCTCTTGAAAAATTTTGAACAACACGGCTTCGGTCTTCTGATCCACCCCGACAAACGGTTCGTCAAAAAAGAAGATCTCCGCCTGCTGGGCCAGGGCGCGGGCCAGAAACACCCGCTGCTGCTGCCCGCCTGAGAGGGCACCAATGGGGCGATCGCGAAACTCCAGCATGCCGACTCTCTCTAGAGCCTCCGTGGCTAGCCGTCGACTCACCGCCGAAAAGCGATTGAACCAGCCGGTTTTTTTCACCCGGCCCATCATCACCACATCCCACACGGTGGCGGGAAAAGTCCAGTCAATCTGCGATCGCTGGGGTACGTAGGCGACGCGATCGAGCTGGCGGGCCAGGGTCCCTTCGCCGTAGGAAACCCGGCCTGTCACCACCGGCATCAGCCCCAGCATGGCCTTAATCAGAGTACTTTTACCCGCGCCGTTGGGACCAAAGATGCCTACCACCTTACCAGGCTGCACGGTAAGGCGGATGTTCCTCAGCGCCTGCACATCTCGGTAGTTAACGGTTAGATGGTCAACGGTGATGCAGGGAGTAGGGGCCATACCAATCTCTCCAACCCCGGCTGAGCTGGGGCAAGGCAAAAAATGAAATGATTATGAAATGTATTATATCGTAAAAATGAAACGATTATGAAATGCACTTATGCAATGGATGAATCCCGTCCCGCGGCACGGCAGACTAGCGATTGCGATGCTGGTCGCAGGGCTAAGCTTAGCCAGCTGCACCCCGGCCGACAGCGGGGCAGAATCCTCGGGTGGGGATGACACTCGTCCGGCAGTGGTTGCGACCAGCACCCTAATCGCCGACTGGGCTGCCGAGGTGGGCGGCGATCACATTGCCCTGACCGGCATTTTGCAGCCCGGTGCCGACCCCCATGTCTACGAGCCGGTGCCCGCCGACAGCATTGCCTTCGAGCAGGCCGACTTGATTCTCTACAACGGCTACAATCTAGAGCCCAATCTCATTCGTCTGCTCAACGCCGCTGGGGTCAATGCCCAACGGGCTGCCATTGGCGAAGTCGTGCCCCCCCTCGATCTAGAAACGGGCACGAGCACCGTACCCGATCCCCACGTGTGGGGCGACGTCAGCAACGCAGTGCCCATGGTTGAAGCTATTCGCGATCAGCTAATTGAACTGGCCCCCGACCAGGAGGCTCTGTTCACCCAAAACGCTGCCGCCTACATTGCCGAACTCAACCAGCTAGACGCCTGGATTGAGGCTCAAACCGCCACCATTCCCCCCGACCAGCGGCAGCTCGTGACCACCCACGACGCCTTTCAGTACTACGCTAGCGCCTACGGCCTCAGCGTAATTGGTACCCTCATTGGTCTCAGCACCGAAGAGCAGCCCAGTGCCCGCACCGTTCAGGAACTGGTGACATCGATTCAAACGCTAGGGGTACCTGCCATTTTTGCCGAAACCACCATTAATCCCCAGCTGATTACCACGGTGGCGAGTGAAGCAGGGGTTCCGCTGGCCCCAACTCAGCTGTATTCCGACTCGATTGGTGCGCCGGGCAGCGACGGTGACACCTACCTGAAAATGATGGCCGCTAACACTAGGGCGATCGTCGAGAATCTCGGTGGTACAGTCTCAGAAACCGAATTTTAGGGTGCTGGGGCGCTGGGCGGTAAGCCTTCCAGCACCACCAGAGCCTCAATCACCTTTTTCACCAGGGGGGCGGCCACGGTAGAGCCGTAGGCATCATCGCCCTGGGGTTCGTCAATTACGGCCAGCACCACGTAGCGGGGTGCATCGACGGGCAAGATACCCACAAAGCTGGTGACCCGCCCTTTCCCGTAGCCGCCTCCAGGAGCTGCTTTCTGGGCGGTGCCGGTTTTGCCCCCGATGCGGTAGCCTGGCAATTGAGCTGGTTTGCCCGTGCCGTTGTCGACCACAGCTTCCATCATGGTGAGCACCTGCTGGGTCGTTTGGGGCGAGAAAATGGATGTGGGCTGGGGCAAAGGCGGTGTCCAAACCTCGCTGCCATCGCTGGCAACCATGGCGCTTACCACATGGGGCGTTACCAGCTTGCCGCCGTTGGCCAGGGTAGACAGCAGTTGCAGCATTTTAATGGGCGATACTGAAAAGCCCTGGCCAAAGGCAGTCGTTGCCGACTCGACCCGGCTTTTGACAAACTGTTCGCGAGGTTTCATTTGCCCAACGGCCTCGGCGGGCAGGTCGATACCGGTGAGTCTTTCAAGACCAAGGCGCTGGAGCCAGTTGAAGTAGTCGCTGGCGGGCATTTTCTGCATGATATGCACCATGCCCACGTTGCTGGAGTACCTCAGCACATCGGTGATCGAAATCGGCCCCCGTCCACCGACGGTGGCGTAGTCGTGGTTGCGAATTTTCCACTTGCCAAACTGCATTTGGCCGCTGTCGTTGACCATGTCGTCGGGGGTGATAACCCCGGCCTGTAGCGCGATCGCAACATTGATCGGCTTAAAGGTTGACCCTGGCTCGTAGAGATCGCTAACGGCCCAGCTGCGCAAGTCGCTGAGATTGGCCTTGTAGTACTGGTTTGGGTCATAGGTGGGCACGCTGGCCAAAGCTAGCATTTCGCCGTTGCGAGCATCCATCACCATAACGGTGCCTCGCTTGGCGTGGTGGCGCTCAACTACGGTTTGTAACTCCTGCTGCGCAGTGCGCTGAAGCCTGCTGTCGAGGGTGAGTTGCAAACTTACCGTGCCCGCTGGCCAGGCGGCTGGCGGGGTGTTATCGGGAGCCTTACCTGAGGCCTGGGGCTTTTCCCAGAGTGCCTCCTCGGGTGGGCCATAGATCTCTGGTGTGCTGGCATCTGGCTGAAGGGACTTTTCCGCTGAGGCTTCCCTGTTCGCCGATGCTTCCTTAGGAGGAGTTAAGGCCAGCTGATCCTGGTATGCAATTTCCAACCCCGCCTGGGGTTGTCCATCAAAATTCACAAATCCCACGATCGGCGCAAACAGCTGCTGCTGAGGATAGAAACGCTGCTGCTGGGGTTGCAGTTCTAGCCCGTCGAGGCGCAGGGCGCGAATGTGGTCGGCGGTTGCTTCAGGCAGTCCGTCAACCACGCGAATGCCCGTGGACTGGCGGCTAAATTGGTCCATTAGCTCAGACTCAGGTGTTTCTACCAGAGGGCTGAGGGCGGCGGCTACCTCCTGCTGGGGGTGGTTAAACAGCCGGGGGTGGGCGTAGAGCGTGTACACGACTCGGTCGACCGCCAGCACGTTGCCCTGGCGATCGATAATTGAGTGGCGCACCTCGCGCTGCACGGGCGATGAAAGCCTTTGCTGCTGAGCCATACTGGCCAGACTGCTGCCCTGGGTTAGCTGTAGCCAGGCCAATCGCCCGGCGATCGCTACTAGCGAAAGCACTAGCAACCCCCACACCAGCAATACTCGCACCCGATTGGCCGCCGGATTAAACGCGATGACAATCGGTGGGCGAGTTCGTTTGCGGCGGCGACGGCGACGGGCAGAGTAGACAGAGCTAGCCATGGATAGGTAAAAGAGCGAATAAACGTCGGGCTAGCGCTTAGTACCCTAGCGGTACATCCACCTTAGGCAGGGCAATTCGCCCCATCACGGATTGGGTAACCGGGTGAGATAGAGTAACCGCCGCCGACTGTGGCGTGGGCTTTAGGAAAATGACATTGCCAGGCTGGGGAGGCTGAAACCCTAGCTCGCTGCTTTCGACCTGCTTGGCCAGATGGTTTTTAAGGACTTCGTTAGCGGTGGTAAGCTGCTGCTCGCTGCGCTGTAGATGGTGGAGCCGCTGCTTTGACTGGTTGAGCTGGCGGTTGACATAGACCGAGGCGCCATAGCTCACCAGGGTAAGGGCTACAAACGACACGGCCAACGCCGATGAGACCAGGTGCAGTTGAGACAGCCGCTTTACCCCTGGTCCAGGAGCATTTATCCCTGGCGCCGTGGGCAGCACTGCGGGGGGAGAAACCCTGGGCCTGGTCTCTGCGGGTAAAGCGGCGGCACGCTGGCTTAGGGTCGCCGCTGCCCCCTGCCGAGACGGCACGGGGCGAGGCACATAGGATTTCAGAGCAGCGGACATAGATGACCCACACCAGTATGAAACTGAAGTCAGGATACTGCATTCTGAAAAATTTGGGCTATAAGCTCGGCAAAACGCCCTGCTAAGCTACAAAATCATCTATAGCTTGGTGCCACACTCCGAGCAGAAGTTGCTGGTTGAAGCATTGTGGTGCCCGCAGCTCACACAGGGGGCGATGCCGTTGTCAGTGCCAATGCCATGCACCTCTGGTAGGCCAATCATTTGGTGGTTGCCCTTGCCAGGGGCAACCATGGGATAGCAGTTTTCGTCGCGGCGCACGCGCACGTCTAGCAGTACAGGACCGCTATGGGCCAGCATTTCGGCTACGGCTGGGCGGAGCCGATCGCGATCGCGCACCACCATACCTTTAATCCCGTAGGCCTGGGCCAGCAGCTCAAAGTCGGGCATGCCCACTTCCATATTGGAGGAAGAATAGCGCTCGCCGTGGAAAGCCTGCTGCCACTGGCGCACCATGCCCTGCCAGCCGTTGTTGACAATCACGGTTTTCACCGGAATGCCGTACTGGGCCAGGGTGCCGAGTTCCTGCAAGTTCATCTGAAAGCTGGCATCGCCGCTGATGCAAATGACGGTTTCTTGGGGGAGTGCGACCTGCACCCCCATCGCTGCCGGCATGCCAAAGCCCATGGTGCCTAAACCAGCGCTGGAGATCCACTGGCGAGGACCGTTCTTTAAAAACTGAGCTGACCACATCTGGTGCTGCCCTACATCGGTGGTGAAGTAGGCATGGGGGGCCTGGGTGGCGAGCTCGTGAATAACTTCCTGGGGCGACAGAACGTCGGGATAGGTGGGTACAACCAGCGGATAGTCGCGCTTCCAGCGATCGATGCGATCGCGCCAGGCCGCCGTCTGATTGGGGGGCGGCAGCTGGTTCTCTTCCTCCAGGCGGTTGAGCAGATGAGTCAGCACCTGCTTGATATCACCTACGATGGGCACCTGGGGAGTTCGGTTTTTGCCCACCTCGGCGGGGTCAATGTCAATGTGAATCACCTGGGCGCGGGAGGCAAACTCGTCGAGCTTGCCGGTGACGCGATCGTCAAAGCGGGCCCCCGCCGCAATGAGCAGGTCGCACTCGCTGACGGCAAAGTTGGCGTAAGCGGTGCCATGCATGCCCAACATACCCAGGGCCAGGGGGTGGTGCTCATCAAAAGCCCCCTTACCCATCAGCGTCGTGGTCACCGGAATTTGAAAATATTCCGCCAGCCGCCGAATCTCCTCGTGGGCACCAGCGGTAATGGCGCCGCCTCCCACATACAGCAGCGGGCGCTCACTCTGGCGCAGCAGCCGGAGGGCGGGGTTGACCTGGCGCGCATTGCCTTTGATGGTGGGTCTGTATCCAGGTAAAGTGACCTGCCCAGGCTCCACAGGCACATAGTCAAATTCCGCTAGACCAATGTCTTTGGGAATATCAATCAGGACTGGGCCGGGTCGGCCGGTCTGGGCAATGTAGAACGCCTCCGCCACCATGCGGGGAATTTGGTCGGGGGTGCGGGCTACGTAGGAATGCTTGACCAGGGGCAGGGTAATGCCAAAAATATCGGTTTCCTGAAACGCATCGCTGCCGATCGCATGGCTGGGCACCTGGCCCGTGATCACCACCATCGGCACCGAGTCCATCTGCGCGGTGGCAATGCCAGTGACCAGGTTGGTAGCGCCGGGGCCAGAGGTGCCAAAGCAGACGCCCACTTTCCCGGTTGCTCGGGCATAGCCGTCAGCCGCGTGGGCACCCCCCTGCTCGTGGCGCACCAGAATGTGGCTGATGCCCCCTGCGGC
The DNA here is from genome assembly GCF_000309385.1 of Nodosilinea nodulosa PCC 7104. Classification (GTDB taxonomy): domain Bacteria; phylum Cyanobacteriota; class Cyanobacteriia; order Phormidesmidales; family Phormidesmidaceae; genus Nodosilinea; species Nodosilinea nodulosa. The sequence goes on along the minus strand of NZ_JH976537.1, from coordinate 2,842,449 downwards.
CTCAGCCCGATACAGCTCGTCATAGATGGGCAAAATCGCCCCACCGGGATACCCAAAAATATGCTCTACTCCATGCCGTCTGAGGCTGTCGATCAGAGCAAAGGCACCGGAGGCGCGGCGCACAAGAACACTGTTAGGAGCGGCAACGGGAGTTGTCATGGCGGCGAGTGCTTGGGTTGGGCTAGGGCTAGAGTGCATTGCTTAAGAAGAAAATAAATTGCGAACATTTTCTCCCTCAGGCCACACGGGCGGTAAACAGGCTTACCGCCGCTGCTTTACAGGAATGATGCTTTTAAATGCTGTTAAATGAGAAACATTTCCCCTCATATTAGCAGCAGAGGCCGGGGTCTTTATGGCTAGAGGGACTACTTTAGGCCCCTCGTTATGGGCTGTTGATATTCAGGCTGTCGCGCTGGCTCTGATAGAGGGCGATCGCCTCTCGCGATCGCTGGCAGAGAAAGTTGGCCGCGCTCAGTCGCTGGCGGCCCTTGCCCGGCCCCACAGCCCAACCGCTTGCAGTTGACAACTGCTGCCAAAACTCCAGGTGTGACACCGCTGGATCGGCGTAGAAGTCGGTGTCGCCAGCCCCCAGCCAGCGAGAGGTGCAGTGGGTGGTGTAATCGTGGCTCAGTCTGTAGGTGGGCACCGCCGGGTCGCGGGGCACTCCCCAACCATCCACCATAAACAGAGCCAGCACCGGCCCCCGATGGCGCTGCCAGTGGGCTGCCAGTGCCATCGCTCCGACGCAACCGGCACTAAAGGCCCAGATAACGAGCACCGGGGCTGTCCCCTCCTTGGCGGGAACGGCCAGAGAAGCTTCGATCCCTTGCCGCAGAGCAAAGGGCGAGAGGATTTCTAGGCCATACGCAGAGGGGGCTGCGTAGACCACTCGACTGATTGTGCTCAGCGTCTCGTCCTCAGCAATAGTCCTCAAGACATGTTCTGTATAGCTGGGCGGATGCATGCCGCCACAGACGAGTAAAACGATCTGCTGCAATCCGACCCCCACTCCTTACTCGGCCAAGTTTAGGGCTAGCTCCGCCCAATGTTACGCATTGTATATAGCCAGGAGACTAGCACTCCTGCCAGAAACAACAACGGTTGAGAAACGATTCACTTTACGTAGTTTTCATAATCTTCTGGAAGAGAAAAATAATTATTTTCTAAAACTTAGATAAGGCCATCGCCATTGAAGCGCATATATAGGGAATACCTGATGGAGGTGGGACATGTTTCGCTTCAGCGCTTTAGAAACTTTCAAATTCCTGCCAGACTCCTGGCTCTGGCTATTACCTCAGATAGATGCCGGAGCTGATTAGATCCGGCCTAGAAAACTAATCTCTAACTTTTTGCCCTGCTTGCAGGTCTTTCTCCGCTTGTTTAGTTTGATCCCTGGCTAAAGAATTAGCAATTTACCCTTGACCTTAACGCCGAACACTCCTGGAGTTTAATTCTGATGACTCAAACAATTGTCAATCTAACTTTACCGATCGTGACAGATAAGATCGATGATATTTTGGCGGCTTATCCGCTCTACGAATATCGTCAGGTTTTTGCTGTTCCTGAACTGCGCCAAAAGCTAACGGCCTATGTCTTGGCCCGGCTGCCGGTGGTGTACGTCACGATGGACAGCGGTGCCGCCTCTGACATGGCGGTAACTGGGCACTGCTACTCGTCTGACCAGCACGACCAAATTAAGCAGTTGATTCACCAGGGTATTGATGCTCTGCTGGGTCGGCCTGAAATCTGGCAGCGCCGCACAACTACCGAGCTGGTAGAAGCTGAGCCCATTCCATCTAGCTGGTTTGGTTAAGTGATGGCCGGGTTTCCGTTCGGTTCTACCCATAGCTCAATTTTGGCTGAGGGCGTAGTCTCGTAATAGACGTTGGGTTGTCTTTAACAGACAACCTGCTGACTGAGGTCAAGTGCCGCAGTTGGCCTATCGCAGAGACAGGTGACCCTTTGGTGCAGCAGTTTCTACCTCTCAGTCCATTGCTTGATCAGCCGCCGTCCTCTGCGGTGGCCGGGGCGAGGGATCGCTATTGGGAGCATGGGGCTATCCATGGCTTGCCTGGGGATAGCTCTAGCGGGTTACATCAGGCTCATATGCAGGCCGAGCAGGAATGGCTGGGTGGTCTTACGGCCTTAATTAAGCTGCTAATTGAGCTTCCGCCCGGCGCGCACTCGGAGCTAGATGTGCCAGAGAATCCTGGGCAGATACCGCTGATGGGTGGAGTCCTGTCGGGGCCGTTCCCGGTGCTGCCCGATCGCCTGATGGGGCAGCGACTTTCGCACTGGCTGCTGGTACCGGAACCGCTAGAGCAAATTCTTGCAGTGACGCGTCCCCTATTGCCTGGGCAGGGCAAGGGGAAAGCTCCAGGCTCTGCTTCCGATCTACAGATGGTGCCCTTACCCACCAATGACCCCCTGGTGGGCGAGCGATTTTGTCTACTGCTGACTCGTCGCTTTAGCCTGCTGCTGGTTTTGGGCTATGCCGCCAGTGGGCTGCCTCAGTTTCAGTTTTCCTTTGACCCCGAGGTAGTGGGCCAGGGCTGGCGGCAGCTGCGCGATCGCGTCTCCGCCACCCGCTCGCCCCTAGTGCCTGAGCTAGATCGTCTATACGATCAGTTTTCCCCCGTTGTTCCCGACTATCGCTTGGTGACGCGATACAGCCAGCTGCTTCTGGCCCAGCTGCGCCAGCGATCGCAGATTGTGACAGGGACCGGCAGCGAAGAACAGCAGGCCCCTGGGGCCACCCCGGCCCTGGCCCTGCCCGCTCGCCCTATTCTGGCCGCGTTTCAGACCGACCCCAGCCCCCACGTCGAGGCTGGCGTTAGCAGTGCCGCTTTTGAAGGGCCAGAACCCGCCTCAACGCCTCCAGATAGCCCGGACACCGAGCTACTGAAGGCGATGGCCCACGAAATTCGCACGCCGCTGACGACCATTCGCACCCTGACGCGATCGCTGCTGAAGCGCAAAGACATTGGCGATGAGGTAGCCAAGCGGCTGCGCCTGATCGATCGCGAATGCACCCAGCAGATCGATCGCTTTAGCCTAATATTCCGGGCCGTGGAGCTGGAGACAGACCGCGCTCCGAGGCCGCGATCGCCGCTGTCGGCCATTTCCCTAAACCAGCTTTTCGACGATGCCACTCCTCGCTGGCAGCAGCAGGCCAGCCGCCGCAACCTCAGCCTGACGGTTAACGTGCCCCCCTGCCTGCCCATGGTCAACAGCGACCCGGCCATGCTGACTCAGGTGCTGACCGGGCTGATTGACCGTTTCACCCACAGCCTGCCTCCCTACAGCCACATCGAGCTGGCGGTGACCCTGGCCGGGCATCAGCTCAAGCTTCAGTTTCAGTCGCAGCCCCCCGAGGGCAGCGCCCAGTCTCACCCGGAACACGATCCTTTCGCGTCGCCCTTTAAAGCGCTGGGGCAACTACTGATGTTTCAGCCTGAAACTGGCGGCCTCAGCCTCAACCTAAACGCCACAAAGAATCTGTTTCAGGCCCTGGGCGGAAAGCTGATCGTACGGCAGCGCCCCCAGGCCGGGGAAGTCTTGACCGTGTTTTTGCCCCTAGAGACTAAAACGCTTTAGGGCGCAGATGCGGCACGACTTTTGGGCTAGAAACGCCTGCGGGCGGAATTTTTGTAGAGCCGGTGATCCGTAGATCCGCGTAGATAACGGCGGCGATCGCCAGGCTGAGCGGCGTAGGTCTAGGGGTTTTTCGCTAAACCGCCGATTTAATGGCCTGAAACCGCGATTTCTTCGGAGTCTCTGGGCAATCTCAAACCAAGCTTCGGCACGCCTTGTCGTAGGCGTGGCGGCGGTCAAGGATCGCCCCCCTGGGCCGATCGCAGGTGCCCAATCCCCAGGAGACTCCCTATGCTCAAAAATTTCTGGTATGCCGTTGAGTTTAGCGCTGCCGTTGCTGACGCGCCAGTGCCCGTCAAACTAATGGGCGAAACCTACGTGCTGTACCGAGGTGGCAATGGCCAGGTGGTGGCGATGCGCGATCGCTGCATTCACCGGGGCGCATCGCTGGCGGGGGGCTGGGTCGAGGGCAACTGCATCCGCTGCCCGTACCACGGCTGGCGGTACGAAGCCGACGGCACCTGCGTGCACATTCCCGCCGACCAGGCAGGCACCCCAATTCCCAAGCGGGCCAAAATCGAGGCGTTCCCGGTCGAAGAGCACTACGGTCTGGTGTGGATGTTCGTGGGCGATCTGCCCGCAGAACAGCGGCCTCCCATCCCGGCCCTGCCCGAGTACGGCGACCCCGCCTGGCGGGCCATTACTGGTGAATACACCTGGAATGCTCACTATACCCGAGTGGTTGAAAGCGGTCTCGACACCTCCCATGCGCCCTTTGTGCACTCAGTCTTTTTCAACCTGCGGAATGACGCCGAGGTGCCCCCCTACGAGGTGCAGGTGGATGACTGGAGCGCGGCAGCCCGCACGATTTCCAAACCGCCCAAGCGGGCCGGGCTGCTAAAGCTGATTGTGAAGCGCGATCGCCCCTACTCCAGCGCCACGCTCACCGCCCATATGCCCAATATCAACCGCATCCACCTCGACTTCAACTTTCGCGGCTACCAGTACATCTACTTCGCCAGCAACATTCCGGTAGACGAGCACACCACCCTGACCAAGTGGATTGGTCTGCGCAACTTCCTGCCCCAGGGCTGGGCCGACTGGAACTCGCGCAAAAACACCAACGACACCTATCTCGAAGACAAAGCAGTGATCGAGAGCCAGGTGCCCCGCGTAGTGCCCCTGACCGGCGAAATTTTGCTGGCCTCCGACAGCCTCCAGCTGGCCTACCGCAAGCTGATTCGCCAGTGTGTTGAGCGGGGCTGGGCGGTGGGAAATGACTACGGCATTGCTCCAGTTGCGGTATCGACCAACGGCAACCGCAGGGTTCCGGCCGAAGTCAGCGCTGGGTAGGTTGTTTTCTCCAACCCCCCTGGTGGGCACCGCCCACCCTACCCAGATCCACCGCTGTTAAAGAAGCCTAGGGAAATTCCTCCCAGGCATCTCCACCCATCTCCCAATCTCGTTGAACTGGAAGCACACCGCCATGCTGGAAAACTTTTGGTACGCCGTCGAACTGAGCCATGAGGTGGGCACGACTCCCACACCGCTGAGACTTTTGGGTCGAGACTACGTGCTCTACCGCGATGGCCAGGGCCGCGCGATCGCCTTAGATAACCAGTGCGCCCACCGAGGGGCCAGTTTGGCCCTGGGCTGGGTAGAGGGGGGCTGCCTGCGCTGCCCCTACCACGGCTGGAGCTATGGCACCGATGGTCAGTGCCAGCACATCCCCGCCGATGCGCCGGGCACCCCCATCCCTAAACGGGCGCGGGTGCAGTCGTACCCGGTGCAGGAACGCTACGGCCTGGTGTGGATGTTTGTCGGTAGCCCAGATCTTCCCGCCGATCGCCGTCCGCCGATTCCAGCCTTCCCCCAGTTTGAATCGCCCGGGCGGCCAGCCACCTATAGCCGCCACGTCTTCGACGCCCACTTCACCCGCACGATGGAAAATGCCATCGACACCTCCCACGCGCTGTTTATGCACAAAGGCGCGATCGGGGCCAGCAACGCCCCGCAAAACACCGAAATTGACGACTACGAAGTGACCCTAGCAGAGTATGAACTCGCTGCCAGCCTGCCGATCAAGGTCAACCGCCTCAACGGCGTGATGCGGTTTGTGCTGCAACAAGACGACCCAGAGGCCCACAAGAGCTACCGCTTTGCCCTGCCCAACATCACCTACTCGGCGGTGCAGTTTGGCCGCTACAAAATCGAGAGCATCATGGTCCACATTCCGGTGGATGACGAGACCACAGTGGTTAAGTCAGTGAATATTCGCAACTTCCTCAACCGGGTGCCGGGCCTGGGCCACTGGCTCGACGGCAACACCGCCCAGGTGGGCAACAAAATCATGCAGGAAGACGATGTGGTGGTCAAAACCCAGGTGCCCCAGGTAGCGCCCTACAGCGACATGCGCCAGGAACTGCTGGTGGCCAGCGACGCCACGCTGATCGCCTACCGCAAGCTGCTGAAGCAGTATGCCGGGCCTGCCGAACTGCCAGAGGACGTTATCCCCGCTGAGCGGGTAGCCCGATAGCGGGGACAACTTGCCCCAGGCTGCAATTGCAGCCGGGGGCCTGGTGGGCATTGCCCACCTACGGCACAGCTCGATCCGCCCGCTAGTCGGGTGCGGCAACCCCTGGGTGAAGCGCTACAGCCCATTCTAAGGAGCACATCACTATGTCCACGGCTGAGATTTCCATACCAAACCAAATCTGGGAGTGGCGCGGTCTGCCGATTAACTACCAGCAGATGGGCACTGATGGCCCTGCTCTGGTGCTGATTCACGGGTTCGGGGCCAGTGTTGGCCACTGGCGCAAGACTATTCCTGCCCTGGCCGAGAATCACCGGGTCTTTGCCCTTGATCTGCTGGGCTTTGGCCAGTCGGCCAAGCCTGCTCCGGGGGAACCGCTGCCCTACGACTTTGAGACCTGGGGCACTCAGGTCACGGATTTTCTGCATGAGATCGTCAAGGAACCTGCCTTTGTGGTGGGCAACTCCATTGGCGGGGTGGTGGCGCTTCAGGCGGCGGTAATGGACCCAGGCCAAAGCCAAGGGGTGATTTTGCTGGACTGTGCGCTGCGCCAAATCTGCGATCGCAAGCTCCATACCCAGCCTCCTATGCGCCGCCTGGGTCGTCCGCTGCTCAAAAAGGTGCTGAAAAATCGCGCCCTGGTGCATTGGCTATTCGCCCAAATCGCCAGACCAGCGCGAATCCGCGCCGTTCTCCGCACCGCCTATGGCAACCCCGAAGCTGTCACCGATGAGCTGATTGAAATCCTCCTTGCCCCTGCCCGTGAGCCGGGCGCAGCGGATGTGTTCTGGGCCTTTATTAACAATTTTGACGGCCCGCTGCCCGAGGATCTGCTACCCCAAATCACTTGCCCGGCGCTGATTCTTTGGGGCACTGCCGACCCCTGGGAGCCGATCGCCCTGGGCCGAGAGCTAGCAAAGTTTCCGGCTGTGGAGGAGTTCATTCCCCTGGAAGGAGCAGGGCATTGTCCTCAGGATGAAATCCCCGATGTTGTCAACGATCACCTGCAAGCCTGGGTGGCTCGCCACGCTGTCACCACGCCCGCTGTATCCCCCCGCTGAGCTAACCCATGTCCTTGAGTCCTCCTACTGCTAAGACCCTGTCGGTACCCCGGCTGGTTTTTATTTTCATTACCATCCTGTTCGACAAGCTGGGCGAAAGCCTGATCTTCCCAATTTTGCCGTTTTTGGTCGAGCGATTTCGCTCCGATGCCTTCACCCTGGGGATGCTGGTGTCCTCCTATGCGATCGCGCAGTTCATTGCCATCCCGGTCATCGGTGCCCTGTCTGACCGCTATGGTCGCCGCCCGGTCATGCTGATATGCGTCATGGGTACGGCTATTTCATACTTTATTTTTGGCTTTGCTACTACCCTGGGGGTCCTGTTTTTCTCTCGTATTTTAGATGGAGCAACCGGTGGAGTAGCGGCGACGGCCCAAGCCTACATTGCCGATATTTCCGCCCCTGAAGATCGAGCTAAGAACTTTGGTATCACTGGCGCAGCCTTTGGCCTGGGCTTTACGCTGGGGCCAGCCCTGGGCGGGGTTTTAGCCAGCATCAGCCTCAACTTGCCAGTCTTTGTGGCGGGCACCATCGCCCTGCTGAACTTTGGGCTGGGTTACTTTGTGCTGGCAGAATCCTTAGATAGAGATCAGCGGCGGCCCTTTTCCCTGCGCGATCTGAACCCGATTGGCCAACTCAATGATATTTTGCGCGATCGCCGCATTCAGGGCCTGCTGATTTCCTTCTTTATCTTTAACTTTGCCTTTGCGGGCTTTAGCAGCATCTTTGTGCTGTTTTTGAATGCCCGCTACGGCTGGGGGCCAAGCCAGGCCGCTATGGTCTTTTGCTTTATCGGCATTGTTTCGACCCTGGTACAGGGTGGGCTCATTCGTCAGCTTTTGCCTCGGTTTGGAGAAGCCAAGCTGGCGATCGCGGGTTTGGTGCTGGTGGCGCTGGCCTTTGGCGGCGTAGTGCTAATTCCGGCCGGTAGTCCGGTTCTAGTGCCGGCTTTGTATACTACCCAGGCCATGCTAGCGCTGGGAGTAGGGCTGCTAATTCCCTCCTTGCGGGGACTCATTTCTATCCGGGTATCGGGTCAGGAGCAGGGAAAAACCCTGGGTGGTAACCAGGCTTTGCAAAGCATGGCCTCAATTTTAGGGCCGCTGTGGGCGGGCTGGATGTTCGATCGCTCGGGTATGCTCTCTCCCTTTTGGATGGGAGCGCTGTTTATGGCAATGGCCGTGGGGTTTGCCCTGTCTAACCTGCCTCGCCGTCAGCTGTCGGTTTAATTTGGGACCTCTCTGGGGTTACTGGATTGTGCCACTGGACTCAAGTTAACTACAAGGATTTGCCATGGCCGTGCCGCTACTCTGTCAGGATCGACAAGCTGCTATTCCGGGTATCCTTGGCGGCCTTGGCCCGATGGCCCACGTACAGTTTGAGCAGCGGCTGATTCAGCGTAATGTAGTTCGGGGGGCCAAGGGCGATCAAGATCATCCGGTGTGGCTGCTGGTCAACGGCACCCCTATTCCCAACCGCACAGACAGCTTACAGGGCACCGGGCCCGACTGTATCCCCGGACTAGTGCGCTATGCCCAACTGCTAGAGCGAGCTGGGGCCAATTTTTTAGTTGTGACCTGTAACACAGCTCACGGAGTTTACGATCAGGTGCAGGCTCAGCTGAACATTCCCTGGATTCACCTGATGGCCTGCACCAGCGATTATATTTGCCAGGTCCATCCCACAGTGCGGCGAGTGGGCGTGTTGGCCACTGACGGCACGGTGCAGTGCGGACTTTACAGCCGTAGCCTGGCCCAGGCGGGGCTAACGCCTATGGGCTTTGAACTGACCTCTCCCTGGCAAGATTTGGTCATGCAGTCGATTTACCACTCGGATTGGGGAATAAAAACCACAGGGACCCAGGTATCTACCAAAGCGTTGACGGTATTAGAGCAGGCAACGAACTGGCTCAAAACTCAGGGGGCCGAAGTGGTGATTGCAGGCTGCACCGAACTGTCGGTGGCGTTTGCCCAAATGCCATCTCTGCCGCTGCCCTGGATAGATCCCCTGGAGGTGGTGGCTGACATCACCCTAGATCTGGCCTGGGGTCATCGTTCCCTGCCGCTTTGGCATGCCGCCTAGGAGAAGGAATGTTCCAGAAATTGATGACTCAGAGCTTTTCCTGTCTATGGAGAGGGAAAAGGGACGTAAAGGCAGACAGGTGGTCCAGAACGCTGCTGGGCGGGTTTGCTCTGGTGCTCTTTCTCGGCTTAACTTTTGGAGCCAGCGATGGGGCGCTAGCCGTTTCTAAGGCCCCGATCGCGGCCTCCCCTGCGGCCAGCGCGACTCGAACCGCAGCTGCCAGCTCCACGCCAGCTCGATCGACGACCTCGAATCCATCTCCGACAGTTCTGCCCGCTATGCCGCCAGATATCCAGCGCATTCTGGACCGCGGCAAGCTCACGGTAGCGGTGCTAGGACAGGATAACGCTCCATTTTTTATGGGCAACCCAGGGCACCTCGAAGGATTGGACATTCAGCTAGCCCAGGCTTTAGCGGATCAGCTAGGGGTCAGTTTAGAGGTGACTCGTTCTGCTCAAACCTTTGACCAGGTCGTCGATACGGTTTACGGACAAAAGGCGGATTTGGCGATTTCAAAAATTAGCCGCACCCTGAAGCGAGCGCAGCGGGTGCGGTTTTCGCGGCCCTATCTGCGCATGCGCCAGGGGCTATTGGTCAACCGTCTGCAAATGGCAGAGCAGACCCAGGGGCGATCGATAGTTGAGACAATTCGCGACCTGCGGGGCCAGGTAGGCGTGATTGAGGGGTCTTCCTACGTGGGTTTTTTGAAGCAAAAATTTCCCCAGGCCAGCATCGTGGAGTATCCCACCTGGGAAGACACCGTGGGGGCGGTGGTGAGGGGCGACATTCTCGCCGCTTACCGCGATGAGCTGGAAATTAAAAAAGTAGTGCGCACCCGGCCGGATGCAGCCCTGCAACTGCAAACCATTGCTCTCACCGATACCCAGGATTCCCTAGCTGTGGTGCTGCCGTGGAGCAGCGCACACTTGCTGGCTTTTGTAGATCAGTACCTAGATACCCTGGCGACCCAGTACACCGTGGATACGGTGCTGGATGAATACGCTGATTATTGGTCGGCTCAGCGTTTGAAGCAATCTTAGTGTTCTGAAAAAACCGTTTTGGCACCCCCCCATGGTTACTTCTCGAAAAGCTTATCTCCCGCACCAGGCTTCCATTGAGTGGTTGCGCAGCCCCTGGGCCATTTTGATTAGCAGCGGGATGGGCGTCTTTATCGGCACCGCCCATCCCCAAGTGGCGGTGTGGATTGCTCCCTTTGGCACCCTCTACCTGGGGCTGCTGAAGATGTGTGTACTGCCGATTTTGCTGTCAGCGATTACAAATAGCTTGGGAAGGCTGATGCAGAGTCACGACGCGCGGCAGTACGTCCAGCGCATCGCCGTTGTCTTTCCGCTGAGTCTGCTGACGGTTAGCGCGATCGCTGTTGCCATCGCCGCCCTCGCTGGCCCTGGCCGCGACCTGTCCACAGAAACCCTGCAAACCCTTGGGGTACTGGTGAATCAATCGGGCGTCGATCTGGAGATGGCCCTCAGCGGCCCGCTGCCTGAAGCGTCTACGGGCAGCGTGACCACCCTGGTTGACAGCATGGTGCCTGACAATATTTTTGCGGCCCTCAGCGAAGGCCAAACGCTTAAGGTGCTGTTGTTTGCCATGATTTTTGGCGTATCGCTGGGGCTGGTTAAAGCGCCTACTACCGCCGCCTTATTCGACACCCTCGACAGTCTTTACCAGGCCTTTAATAAGGTGATCTACGGGCTGACCTACCTGCTGCCCTTTGGTCTGTGCAGCCTGCTGGCCTACCAGCTTTCCCAGGTGGGTGTGGCGGTGCTGCTGTCGATGGTGGACTTTGTGGTAGTTGCGATCGCCACCTTTGCCCTGATCTACCTAGTCAGCACCCTGGTGATCTGGCGGCGGTCTGGGCTTAACTTTTGGCCCACCCTGCTGGCCCTCAAAGATCCCACGATTCTGTCGCTGGCCACCTCCAGCAGCCTGGCCTGTCTGCCCGCCGCCATCACCAGCCTGAGCGACACCCTCAAGTTCAATCCTCAGACCACTAACCTGGTTACCCCCCTAGCCATTACCCTATGCCGCTTTGGCTCGGTGATTTATTTTGCTTCGGCTACGCTATTTGTGATGCAGCTTTACCAGCGCGATTTAGGGCTAGCGGGGCTGGGCATAGTAATCATGGGGTCTATTCTGGCGGGCATGGCTACCTCCGGGGTGACGGGTGTGCTCACGCTGACCATGCTGGGCCTGGTGTTGGAGCCCCTGAAGCTGCCACTGGAGGCTGTGCTGGTTTTGTTTATTGCCATTGATCCCCTGATGGATCCCTTTCGCACCTTGGGTATTGTTCACACAGGGATGGCGGTGACGACGCTGATCGCCGACCAGGAAAGCTAAGGCCGTTAGCTCTGGTTCTTCAACCCTTTTTCCATCTGTCTGAGCTGCTTTTTCTATCTCTCCTCTCTACTCGTCTCATTCCCCCACCTTCTTTACCTCGCCCTCTAATTCACCCCCTATCTTCACCATGCCCCTCCCCTTCCGCCTTCCCAAGCCTCCCGGACTCAAAGCCACCCTGGTGGGAGCTATGCTGCTGACCGTGGGTACTACGGCGGCGATTGTCTACATTCCATGGTCGCTGGTGTCTAAGCGGAACATCGACACCATTGTCGACCAGGTCAATCAGGAGATTGCCCTGGGGACCTCCCAGGAGGTGGAAAAGCTGTTTGACAATGCTGACTCAGCCCAGTCATTGCTCAACAGCAGTCTGGGGCAGAATTTAGTTAACCTAACCAATCCCAAGGACCGAGAGCTGTTTTTACTCAGCGTCTTGCAGGCCAACCCCAACTTTACCTGGGTGCAGTATGGGGAGACCAACGGAGACTTTTTTGGGGCTCAGCGTACCTCCGATGGGCAACTGCACTTTCACCTGCGCGATTGGGACAAAGCCAGTGGGACCACCCAGACCACGGTCAACACCTATAAGGCCAATTCCCAAGGACTAACCCTGGTGGGGACCGAAGCCTATCAGATGAATCCGCCTTTTTTTGCGCCCGATCGCCCCTGGTATAAGAATGCGCTGGCTTCTCCCCAAAAGCGGGCCTGGACTGTGTACGTCTATCGATCGACCCAAAGCCCTGGATTGGATGCCACCACGGCTTTAATCCGCCCCAATGGCGACATCTGGGGAGTGATAGGGGTCGGTATCGAGTTATCTCAGCTGTCGGAGTATTTGCAGCAGCTGAAGGGTGATTACACTGGGGAGGCCTTTATCATCAATGCCCAGGAAGATCTGATTGCCTCTACCGATGTGGCGGAGGTGATGCCGTCCCAGGGGGAGAATGCAGCCGATCCCCACTTGCAGCAGCTTGAAAATGTGGAAAATCCGCTGCTGCGAATAGCCAGCCAAACGATTCAATCCCAGGGGGTAAACCTAGATAATCTGACTGAATTGCAGCGGTTTTCGTTTAAGGACCCGGCTACGGGAGAGCGCTACCTAATTTCGTTTACCCCTCTAGAGCAGCTGGACTGGGTGGTGGGCACGGTCATACCTGAATCGAGCTATTTGGTAGAAGTCAACCGCAACAAACGCATGCTGCTGGGGATAATTGCCATTTTTACGGGGCTAACCGGCGGGGTGGCGGTGCTGATGGCCGATCGCCTGATTGCCCGGCCCGTTCTGGGTATTGCGCGCACGGCGGCAAATATTGAGGCAGAAAAATTTGAGCTGGGTCAGCTGGGGGCGATCGCCCGCCGCCGCGACGAAATTGGCCAGCTGGCCCGCGTGTTTGACCGCATGGCCCAGCAGGTCTACACTCGCGAGCAAAAGCTCAAGCAGCAGGTGCGCGACCTGCGCATTGAGATTGACGAAACCAAGCGCAAAAAACAGGTCAAAGAGATTGTCGAGACCGATTTCTTCCAGGATTTGACCGCCAAGGCCCAAAAGCTCCGAAATCGCAGCCATGGGACTACCCCTCCAGTGGAAGCAGAGCAGGTGAGGTAACGGTCGGCGGCAGGAGTTGCCTGGGCAGGCTAACCCTCTGGGGAGAGCAATAGCGGTCTGATAATCGCTTTGCCGTTCAAGCAGATGGCCTGAATACCCCTACAGATAGATGCCCCAGACTAGAGAAGTCCCCTAGGTTGCCCTTGGCAGTTGTCATAGACGATCGGTTTGCTGAAATTGAGCGATCGCCAGCATTGGCCAACAGCCACAGCAGCTACAGCGGTATTTATGTCTTCTTCTACGCTCTCCCCTGACCAGGTGTACCGTGTCGTCGAGAATCGGCACAGCAACCCCTTTGAAGTGCTTGGCTCCCACACCCTTGAGCAGGCCAAAGATCAGGCCAAAGGCGATGCCCACTGGGTGATTCGCGCCTATTTGCCCGATGCCGATGCCGCCTGGGTAGTGCGCCCTGAGACTTGGCAGGAGTACGCCATGGAGTCGGTGCACCATCCCCACTTCTTTGAGTGCCAGCTGCCGGGAGAGGCTGACCAGAACTATTTGCTCAAGGTGAAAGAGGGCGATCGTGAACGCACCCTGCGGGACCCCTACGCTTTTAAGTCGCCGCTGCTGACCGATTTTGACATCTATCTGTTTGGCGAAGGCAATCACCATGCCATTTACGAGAAAATGGGCGCCCATGCCGTCGAGGTCGATGGCGTAGCGGGAGTCTATTTCGCGGTGTGGGCACCTAACGCCCGCAATGTTTCGGTGGTGGGCAATTTCAACAGCTGGGATGGCCGCAAGCACCAGATGCGCCTGTTCCAGGGTGGCGTTTGGGATCTGTTTATCCCTGAGCTGACCACCGGAGAGCTGTACAAGTTTGAGGTCAAGAATCAGCACGGCCACGTCTATCTCAAGTCTGACCCCTACGGCTTTCAGCAACAGGTGCGGCCAGACACCGCCTCTGTGGTTACCGACCTCAGCTATCACTGGCACGATGCGGCTTGGCTAGAGCAGCGCCGCAGCGCCGATCCGCAAGAAAAGCCGGTTTCGGTCTACGAAATGCACCTGGGCTCGTGGCTGCACGACGGCATGGACAATCCCCCCGCTGAGGGTCAGGCCGTGCGGGTGAGTCAGAAGCCCGAGGCTCGGTTCCTTACATACAGAGAGCTAGCCGATCGCCTGATTCCCTACGTGAAGGAGCTGGGCTACACCCACATTGAGGTGCTGCCCGTGGCCGAGCACCCCTTCGACGGTTCCTGGGGCTACCAGGTGGCCGGGCATTTTGCGCCGACCTCTCGGTTTGGCACGCCCCAGGACTTTATGTATTTCGTCGACCAGTGCCACGCCAACGACATCGGGGTGATTGTCGACTGGGTGCCGGGCCACTTTCCCAAAGATGCCCACGGGCTGGCCTTTTTCGATGGCTCCCACCTCTATGAGCATGCCGACCCCCGCAAGGGCGAGCACAAGGAGTGGGGCACCCTGGTGTTTAACTACTCGCGCAACGAGGTGCGCAACTTTCTGATTGCCAACGCCCTGTTCTGGTTTGACAAGTACCACATCGACGGCATTCGGGTCGATGCGGTGGCCTCGATGCTCTACCTCGACTACGATCGCAACGACGGCGAGTGGATCCCAAACGTATTTGGCGGTAACGAAAACCTGGAGGCTGTCGATCTGCTGCGCCAGCTGAACACGGTGCTGTTTGGCTACTATCCCGGCATTCTCTCCATTGCCGAAGAGTCGACCTCCTGGGCCAATGTGTCGCGCCCCACCTACGTGGGCGGCCTGGGCTTCAACTTTAAGTGGAACATGGGCTGGATGCACGACATGCTGAACTACTTCAGCGAAGACCCGATCCACCGCCGCTACCACCAGAACAACATTACCTTTTCGATCTGGTACGCCTTTAGCGAAAACTTTATGCTGGCCCTCTCCCACGACGAGGTGGTGCACGGCAAGGGCAACCTGTTCCAAAAAATGCCGGGGGACTATTGGCAGAAACTGGCCAACCTGCGCGCCCTCTACGCCTATATGTTTACCCACCCCGGCAAAAAGACCCTGTTCATGGGCATGGAGTTTGGCCAAACCACCGAGTGGAACAGCTGGCTGGATTTAGACTGGAGCCTGCTCAATAATGAGCCTCACCGCCAGCTGAAGCAGTTTGTGGGCGACCTCAATGCCCTGTACAAGCGCGAGCCCGCCCTCTACACCGATGATTTCTCATCCCATGGGTTTGAGTGGATTGACTGCAATGACGCCGACCACAGCGTGGTGTCGTTCATTCGCCAGGACAAACATTCCGACGAGTTTGTGGTGACGGTGTGCAACTTTACCCCCACCGTCCACCACGACTACTGGGTGGGTGTGCCCAAGCCGGGCTATTACCAGGAGATTCTCAATAGCGATCGCACCGACTACGGCGGCAGCGGCGTTGGCAACAACGGCGGTCAGCAGAGCCACCCTTGGGATCACCCTCGCTGGCCCCACGCCCTGAGTTTGACCCTGCCACCCCTGGGGGTGATGGTGTTCAAGCTGAACGGTTAACCCTTGGGTTCCTCGGTAGGGTGCCCTGTGTGGAGCGATCGCCCTTGGCTAGAAAAGTTCCCCGCCGAAATATCTTTCGTGTCGAGTACCACGGCTACCTGCAATCCTTATCTACTAGCTCGTTTTGGCCACTGGCAATAGTGCTCTGCCCGCTGCACCATTGATTGCTTTCATTCGTTTGACTTGTTGTTTCTCTCTAAAGAAGGAATTTCCACAGCATGGTCGCCACTGCTGCTCGTATTCAGATCCTGGAAACAGAAACCCAACAACTGTTGGACTGGGCCGAACAGGTGCAGCAGTCCGATGACACCCTGTTTAATCAGGCCAAAGCTCTGGCGACCCGGCTGGGTGCCCACTACCGAGACGATGGCCTGACCGAAATCGGCTTTTGGACGCCCGAACTGGGGGCTGACATGGTGCAGCCCAAGAATATCTACCTGGAAATCTTTACCCCGAAACAGAACATCGACCCCACCAAGGTCAACCAAAAAGTGATCTTTCGCCGCGACTACGTGGAGCTGCAAAAGCAGGGAGAGTACTACTGGGGCGTGCTGTCGGGCATGAAGCCCGGTACTCGCGATCAGCTCGGGTCGTTCTACTGGCTGCGCTACCTCGACATGAACACCGACGAGGTGCGGGTAATTGGCGACTGCCTGGCCTACTCGCTGCCCTACGGTGTCTATGCGCCCGCAGAACTTTACGACATGGAGAGCCTCCAGGAGCGGCGGGGCGATCGCGACTATTTTACCCAGGGCGACACCAACGACGATGGCGTGGTGCAGGTGCATCCGCCCGGCAATATTTTGCAGCTCCACGTCAACACCGCTTCGCCCAACGGCTACCTCAGCGGGCTAACCGCCGTCTATCAGGGCATTGCCGACAAGCTCAAGGCTCAGACGCCGCTCACTCCGGCGGAGCAAAACTTCGTTGGCTACGATGCCGTACAGCTGCTTCCCATCGAGCCTACGGTGGAGTATTTGGGCGAGCACGAGCTGGGTCGGGGCTTCTTTATTTTGCGGGAAGACGACATGGGGGAGATGGACCCCGAAACCGCAGAGATCGAGCGCGAGCCGGGGGATATCAAAGTCACCCTCAGAAAACCCGACACCCAAAACTGGGGCTACGACATCGTCATCTTTGGCTCGTCGGCCACCAATCCTTCGGTGCTCGAAACCCTGCGCCCTGACGAACTGGTAGAGTTCATCGCCACCCTGCACAACTTTCCCACCGGACCAATCCAGGTCATCTTCGACATCGTCTATGGCCATGCCGACAACCAGGGGGCTGACCTGCTGAACGGGCGCTTTCTCAAAGGCCCTAATATGTACGGGCAGGATGTAAACCATCAGAACCCTACTGTGCGGGCCATTTTGCTGGAGATGCAGCGGCGCAAAAACAATACTGGTGTCGACGGCATTCGTGTCGATGGCGCCCAGGATTTTAAGTTCTTTAACCCGCTGTCGGGCCGGGTTGAGTACGATGACAATTACCTCAGCGACATGGCGGAGGTGCTGCAAACCGTGGGCGACGGCCAGCGCCGCCTGTTTGCCATTTTTGAAGACGGTCGCCCCTGGCCGGCGGAAGGCTGGGAAGAGATCTCCACCTACCGCGACATTATTGAGTTCAAGCCTGATGCGTTTCAGTGGGGACCGCTGATCTTCGCCCACAACACCCCCAGTCTGCGCCAGTTTTGGGATAGAAAATGGCGGCGCGTCACCGAGCAAATGCAGGTGGGAACTGGCTGGATTACCGGCTGCGGCAACCACGACACCCTGCGGCGCGGCACTCAGGTTGACCCCGACCTCGACATCAACTGGAACCTGGGTGACAGCCTGCCAGAGGTGCTCAACAATGCCTACGACAACGCCGCGATCGCGCTGATGACCTACGGCTTTAGCCCCGGCCTGCCGATGGACTTTATCAACTGCACCATGCGGGCGCCCTGGGCATTTTTGCGCAATACCGACGATCGCTACGGCGTCAAGGTGGTTGCTGAAGAGGCCGGGGGCTTTTTAGACTGGCAGGTGATTCCTGCAACCTACGACTGGCCCAATTTGTTTCCGCGCCTCAAGGCCATGGGCTTTACCAAGCTGAGCGAGCTGCGCCAGTTTGTGCGGGGGCTCTGCGATGCGATCGAAGAAACCAACTACGATCTCGATGAGGTGGCCCGTCTGTGCCAAATCTGTCTGAACGCTGATGCTGCCCCAACGGCAGAGGGGCAAACTCGAAAATCAACTCAATCGCTGCAAAAGCTCAACGTGCCCGATAAGTCAGCTGTTTTGACCCAGCTAGATGTGGGCAAGCTGAAGGAGTTTGCCAAGAATTTTATGGAAGACACCCATGAAATGTGCAATGTCTGGCTCCAACAGGATTTTTTGGATCCAGGTCAGGTGGCCTTTAATCTGGCGCTGCGGCGGTTCCGCCGTGCCAACCCCTGGCTGCGGGACAATCTTGCCGCGCTCGATTGCTTCAACCGCATCAACACCGAGGCGCAAACTATTTTCTACGGCCTGCGCACTGCCCCTGCCCAGCCTGAGCAGACTAGCCAGCACCAGGTGGCCATGGTGGCTCATATGGGGGGCGATCCCCTGAGCGTTACCCTCGGCGACTGGCTGCAAATCGATCTCGACGAATGGCGGGTTGCCGTTATGTCGCCTGGGGTGGCGCTGGACGCTGCTGCCCTTAGATCGTTTGAGCTTCAGGATAGTCAGGCTGTGCTGCTAGAGCAGGTTCAGCCGACTGGATAGGACGCTGTAGACATTGACCCCCTGCTGAGGATGCCCTTGGGGAGAGCTGAATTGAGCCTGGGACTGCCGAGCAGTTGTGGCGAATGATCAACCCACCTATGGTAGTAATTGCCTGGGGCCAGGGAAGGTGCGATCGCCCGGCTCCAGCCGTTTCTGCACTATGCTAAAGCGATGAAATTTGTGCTCTATAGCAAGCCCGGCTGCCACCTGTGCGAAGGGCTGGAGGAAAAACTGGTCGCTGCTGCTCACCTTCCCTTTGAGCTAGAGGTGCGCGACATCACCACCCGTGACGACTGGTTTCAGCGCTATCAGTACGAGATTCCGGTGCTGTGTCAGGTGCTGGTCACCGAGGCCGGAGTCCAGGAAAATCCCCTGCCCCGGCTGTCGCCCCGAGCTTCCCAGGCCAGGGTGGAGCAATTGATACAGACTTATCTGGGTCAGAGTAAGGCAGAATAGGGCAACTTCAGTGATGTGAGGACTTGCTGACATGAAGCTGCGCCAACTGCTTGAGGACCTGCCCACGGGGCTGATCGCCTCTGGATTTACGCTGCCGAGCGAACCAGGCGATGAGCGCGACATCAAGGGGCTGTGCACCAATTCCCACGCCTGCCAGCCGGGGGATATGTTCATTGGCATGCCTGGAACCCGAGTCGACGGCGGCGAATTTTGGCCCAGCGCCCTGGAATCGGGGGCGGCGGCGGCGCTGGTGTCGTGCCAAGCCTTGCAAAACCGTCCGGCTGAAGGCAAGGCCTGGGTGGTGCCGGTGACGGATATGGCCGTCGCCTGCGCGGAGGTGGCGGCGCGGTTCTACAACTATCCAGCTCGGCAGATGGGCCTGGTGGGGGTGACGGGCACCAACGGCAAAACGACGACCACCCACCTGATTGAGCACCTGTTGAATGCGGCAGAGCAGCCCACGGCGCTGTTGGGCACCCTCTACACCCGCTGGCCGGGGCATCAGCAGACGGCTCTCTACACCACGCCCTTTGCGGTCGAGCTCCAGGCCGAGTTGGCCAAAGCACGGGATGCGGCCTGTCGCTACGCGGTGCTGGAAGTTAGCTCCCATGCCCTGGCCCAAAAGCGGGTTTGGGGCTGCCCCTTTGAGGTGGCGGTATTCACTAACCTGACCCAGGACCACCTCGATTACCACCGCGACATGGAAGACTACTTCCAGGCCAAGGCGCTGCTGTTTAGCGAGCAGTATCTGGCGGGTCGGGCCGTGGTGAATATCGACACGCCCTACGGCGATCGCCTCGTCGCCCAGCTTCCTCCCGAGCGGGTGTGGACCTATAGCACCCAAAATCCTGAGGCTGACCTCTACACCGGCGATTTGACCTATCAGGCCAATGGCGTCACCGGAACGCTGAAAACTCCCTCGGGTACGGTGCCCTTTAGCTCGCCGCTGGTGGGGCAGTTTAATCTGGAAAATTTGCTGGCGGCGGTGGGGGCGGCCCTGCATCTGGGCGTTGCTTTGGACATTATTGCAGCGGCGCTGCCCGGCTTTGGTGGGGTGCCGGGCCGCATGGAGCAGGTAAAAGTCTCCGACGCCCAGGACATCAGCGTGATTGTGGACTACGCCCACACCCCAGACAGCCTGAAGAATTCGCTGCTGGCGGCGCGCCCCTTTGTGCCGGGGCGGCTGATCTGCGTGTTTGGCTGCGGCGGCGATCGCGATCGCACCAAGCGCCCTCAGATGGGCCGGATTGCCTACGACCTGGCCGATATCGCCGTCGTTACCTCCGACAACCCCCGCACCGAAGACCCCGAGCAGATCTTGCGGGATGTGGTGGCGGGGATTCCGGCAGAACTAGGGGAGGATCAGGTGGTGTGCGATCGCGCCACCGCCATCCAGTCAGCCATTGCCATGGCCCAGCCGGGGGATGGTATTCTGATTGCGGGCAAAGGCCATGAAGATTATCAGATTCTCGGGACTGAGAAAATTCACTTTGACGATCGCGAGCAAGCCCGCCATTTTCTTAAAAAACGCTATCCAAACTAACTTTTCAACCCTAAAATGACGGCATTGTGTGAATACACGCAACATTCTCGCCGCCATTTTAGGTGGTTAAAGATACGCTAATAGATGCCAGTGCTGATTTCAAAGACATTAGTGCTGGTCTGGCCCCGGCCCGTTGGAGCACCATGCAGTCTTATCAAGAGCAAGAGGTGTCGCTACACCGGCTTCTGCAGCTCAGTGCGGCAACTCCAAACTACATACAGGTTAAACCCAAGGGGTTCAAGGCAATTCTGCAATCGACTGTAGAATTTCTTGAGGCCCACAATGTTCAGGCGCATCTGCTGGTCAAGCTGCCCAATGGCGATGCCTGGAGCGAAGATGTGTCGCGCTATGGTCAGGGGCTGGTGTCGCCCCACCGGGTGTTTCGGTTTTTGCGCGTCGACTCTAACGCCTTTGCACCTGATGCCCTCGCGACGGCCCCTCTAACGACCGCGCCAGGCGCTTCAGAGGTGGTCTTGCCGCTCAGCGTCGGTCCCATCTGGCGGGGGGATTATTTTTTGGTGGCGCAGTCGGAAACCTTTGCGGCTATGGTGGTGGCCCATCGCTTGCAGCCGCTTTCGGCTACGCCCTCGGGCGATAGCCAACGACTCTCCCGGGAGGATCAGCGCGATACCGATGACGAGGAAGCATCGCCCGCCCTAGAAGATGCGGGCACGGCGCGATCGTCCTACCTGTCGGTGTGCTGCTCGGTAAACCCTGATTTGGTGGCTACCGTAGTTAGCGCTATTTGCCACCAGATGGACCACGGAGGCATCGCCGATACCGATGTCAATCTGGCCACCCTAACCCAGCAGTGGTCGCAGGCAAGGTCAACTCAGCCCCTCACCCCGACCTACCTGGGCCTGGTCGATCGGTGGCTCAACTGGCAGCTCAAGCGCCAGGAGCATCTGCGCCAGTCGGCCGCTACCTATCGCCATCAGGCCCTGGGTATAGCGCGGCTGTCCAATCAAAATGAAGTGCTGCTCAACACCCTGCGCCTAAAGGACGACTTTCTCAATACCGTGGGCCAGGAGCTGCGCACTCCCCTCACCACGATTAAAACCGCCCTCACCCTGCTCGATTCGCCCCATCTCAAGCCCCTTCAGCGGCAGCGCTACATGGAGATGATCAGCCACGAGTGCGATCGCCAGAGTGCCCTGATCAGCGGAGTCCTCAACCTGCTGCAAATGGAAACTAGCGTTGGGCAGACGCCGCTTGACTCCCTGAGCCTAGCCGAGACGGTGCCTCCGGTCGTGAGCACCTATCAGCCCCTGGCCGAGGAGAAGGGCATTATGCTGGCCTATACCATTCCCAGACAGTTGCCGGCGGTGACCTGCCCCGCTAGCTGGCTGCGCCAAATTGTTATCCACCTGCTCAACAACAGCCTCAAATACACGCCCAGCGGTGGCCGGGTTTGGGTGACGGCACGCAGCACCCCAGACTACGCCGAAGTTGAAGTGCGCGACACCGGCATCGGCATCTCTGCCGCCGACCTGCCCCATATTTTTGAGCACTTTTACCGGGGGCGCAATTTGCCCTCCGATGAAACCGAGGGCGCCGGGCTGGGGCTGTCGATCGTGCAGCAGCTGCTGCTGTACTGCGGCGGCACCGTGGTGGCCCGCAGCCAGCCTGAGGAAGGAACAGCGATCGCGGTGCGGCTGCCCCTTCACCGCAGATAAACCACCAGAGATAGACCCGATGGTTAGAATGGTTGCTTTGAACGGCGGCTGTCTTTTTGGCATTACCTAACTCTGCTACCCCCGGCGGCTCCGAAGCCAGGCTTGGCCCCATCTATGCTCTGCTGGCTTTTAGTGCCTGGGGGCTGCTGCCCATCTACTGGAAGCAGTTTGGCACGACTTCTGCCGTGGAGGTGCTCAGCCACCGCATGATTTGGTCGGCGGTGTTTTTGGTTGGTATTTTGCTGGTGCAGAGGCGGCTGGGAGAGTTGCTGGCCCTGCTGCGATCGCCTCGCCGGGTGCTGGTGCTGCTGCTCACCGCCAGCTTGCTGAGCTTTAACTGGGGGCTGTACATCTACGGGGTGAACAGCGATCGCGTCGTTGAGGCCAGCCTGGGCTACTACATTAACCCCTTATTTACGGTGCTGCTCGGGTTTGTGTTTCTCAAGGAGCGACTGTACCGGGGGCAGCAGATGGCTGTGGCGCTGGCCGTGGTGGGCGTCGGCTACTTCATTTGGCGACTGGGCACAGTGCCGTGGATTGCCCTGGCCCTGGCCATCTCCTTTGCGTTTTACGGCCTCCTGCGCAAGGTGGTGTCGGTCGCTCCGCTGGTGGGTTTGGCGGTCGAAACTCTTTTAATTACGCCCATCACGCTGCTGTTTGTGAGCTGGCTGGGGTTCACCGGGCAGGGGCACTTTGGGGAAAGTTTATCCACCACGCTGCTATTCATTGGCGCTGGCGTGGCCACCTCCATGCCGCTGCTGTGGTTTAACAATGCCGCCAAACGGCTCAAGCTGGCCACCCTGGGCTTTTTTCAGTACCTGGGTCCGTCCATATCCCTGCTGCTCGGGGTGTTTGTCTACGGCGAACCCTTTACCCCCGTGCATGTTGTTACGTTTGGCTGCATCTGGGCGGCCCTGCTGCTGTACTCGGTCACGGCGCTGCGGACTAGGGCGGGGAGTCTGAAGTAATGTGGGCGAGCTGGATGAGCTCGCCGGGAAGATGAACGATGGCCTTGCTGTTGCGGTTGTGCAGACCACTCAAAAATCGGCTGTTGGCCCTGGTGCAATCGATCCGGTTGGGTCAAGGGCCAGGGGTTTTAACCTTCTGGGGCCAGCAAGGGGCCATCCTACCCACGGATTACATCGGCGACGCAAAGCTCAACAGCCGCGCTCCACAGCCGTGGAGTTGGGGAACCAGCCCTGAGCCAGAGCTGGTTCCCCGGGTGACGTAACCTAGACAGGGTAGACCTGGAGCAGCTGCTGGGCGATGTAGCCATAGCCCAAAACGTGCTGGCTGCACTCGTTCTCAACGGGGCCAATGGAGGCCACCGCGGCGATCGCGTACAGACCAGGCACCAGCTGAGCGGCGTCGGGGGTCGCCTTGTAGGTCAGCGTGTAGTTGAACTCATCCTTTTTGGTCAGATCAGTCACTGCCCACTCAATCTCGGTAGCTCGGCCACCCAGACCTTCGAAGGCAAAATCGACGGTCATGCGAGTGCCCAGACACATCAGCAGAGCGGTCAGCGGCGACTGGTTAAATTCAATGTCAACGCTAACGCAGAACTCTTCGTTGGTGGCGATGATATAGGGAGATTGACCGGGAGCAACGGTCTGGTCTACGGGAAGACCGGCCTTGCCGTAAACTCGCAGGTTAGACAGGTGAAAATATACTGGGCCAAGAATGTTCTTGGAGTAGGTTTCGGTGTCGGTAAACTGCTTTTTAGGCTGAGGGCCAGCAACCTCGGTTTCCACAAGGGCCGCTGCGTTTTCAAGGATTCCTGCACGTTCCATGATAGATTTTCTCCTAATGAGATAGTTTTTTCGTGGGTTGATAAGCTCCTTTTTGGGAATGCAGAGCGTTTGTTTTTTGCCTGCCCTATCAACTGAAACTATCATGTCAGCTGGCTCTGTTAGTTGCCATGACCCCCGTGGGTACTCCTGTAAAATATGCGTTTGGAGAATAAGATTAGTGCCGATTGTATGGCATAAAATCTACTTGAGAAAACCGTTTTAGGCATAGATATAGAGGGCTGTTTAGTTACAAGAATGGGGGGCGAAGCGGCGATCGCTCGCTATACTTTTGTGGCTAAAAAATCTGTGAAGATTAATCCCTTTAGATCGCGTTAAAATAACCTACGGTCTTGGGAAATAGTGCTAGTTGCCTCAGGACCTCCTCCCCCCCGTCCTGAAGTAGGTCACTATGAGCAACCAGTTTTATCCCACCCGATCGTTTATTCGATTTACCGCCAAAAGCCAGCTCACCGCCGATCTGGCCGGACATGCTGTGCCAGTGTACATAGACCGGGGCGGCGCGATCGACTCTACCCTTGAGTTTCAGCCCGCCGACAGTGGCACAGGGGCCTACTGCGATGTGTTTGAGGCCTCGGGCGACTGTTTAGATGAAATGCTGCTACAGCGCATTGTCCAGGCCATGTTTAACCCGAGCCAGCACCCCGAGCTCTACCGCCCTTACCCAACGGCGGCGGCGGCGGCGGCGGTGGAAGCCGAGCTAGCCCAAACTATTGTTGACGTTTATAAGCAAGCTTGCCTAGAGCAGCGCCAGTCTTTGGTGGAGCAATTTAACGCTCTGCTCGATCGCTAGCGCCAATTTTCGCGGCGTTGGCGGGGGTTCATCAGTTCATTTAGCCCTTCGCCCACCAGCGAAAGCCCCGTCACCATCAGCGTCAGGGCCAGCCCCGGAAACAGCGCCGTCCACCAGATGCCCGTGGGTAGCGCGTCGAGGGCCTGGCGAATGTCGGCCCCCCACTCCGGCACCTGCTCGGGCAGACCCAGCCCCAAAAAGCCCAGCCCCCCCAGCACCAGAATGGCGTCGGCGGCGTTGAGGGTAAACAGCACCGGCACGCTTTGAATTACGTTGAGAAACAGGTAGCGGGTCAGCACCGTCCAGGGGTCGGCCCCCATGGCCTGGGCCGCCTCGATGAACAACTCGGTCTTGACGCTGACGGTGTGGTTGCGCACCACCCGGTAGTACTGGGGAATGTAGGCAATACTGAGGGCGATCGCGGCATTTAGCACCCCCCGACCCACCACAAAGGCCAGGGTGACCGAGAGCAGCAGCCCCGGCAGGGTGTAGATGGCATCCATAAAAAACAGCAGGGCGCGATCGAGCCAGCCGCCCAGGTAGCCGCTGACCATGCCCAGGGGCACCCCGATCACCAGGCTGAGCAGCGTGGCCAGCAGCACCACCTGCCAGGCGGCGCGGGTGCCAAACAGGGTGCGCGAAAACACATCGTAGCCCTGGCGGGTGGTGCCAAACCAGTAGTCGCCGCCGGGGGGCTGGTGGACGGGGTTTTGCAGCGCCGTGGTGGGGTCTAGCAGCCAGCCCCAGCTTTGCAGCAGCGGGGCCAGCAGCGCAATCAGAATAAAGGCCAGGGTAATGGCCAGCCCCACCCACATCAGCACGACGGAGACATTGGTGGCAGGCTTGGCGGCAGAACTGCGCAGCAGCGGCGATCGCGGAGTGGTAGCCATGACAGCGCAGGTAAT
Organism: Nodosilinea nodulosa PCC 7104; assembly: GCF_000309385.1. Lineage (GTDB taxonomy): Bacteria > Cyanobacteriota > Cyanobacteriia > Phormidesmidales > Phormidesmidaceae > Nodosilinea > Nodosilinea nodulosa. The sequence goes on along the minus strand of NZ_JH976537.1, from coordinate 2,816,800 downwards.
CGACAGGCTCTATTATGCCAGAGCCAGGGCCAAAGACCGGGATTTGGTGGCGATCGCAATTTCCCAGTCACTAGCCGGTTCAGGCATAATGAAGGCATCCCAGAGGACCGCCGCTTCCTGCTCTGCCGGGCGCACTGAAAGCCCAGAAAAAGCTGGCTGTGGTCGGCCTTATCCCCACGCCTGGAGACCCCATGACCGCCACCGACAGCGCCCTTGCCCGGCCCACCCCCGACGTGCTAGATGCCATTGCCTCGGGGGTAAAGATTGAGGGTAAGCAGGTCACGGCGGCGCTGTTAAAGGCAGAACGGCAGACTAAGCAGCTGCGACACCAGTTTTCGCCCGAGGCGCTGCTGGGCACCTGGCGGCTGCGGTTTACCGCTCCCAAAAAGCCCGCCTACAAGGCAGGACAGCCCACGGCAGGCGGCTTTTATGTACCGAGTCTGGCGGCAGCTACGATCAGCTTTAGCCGCGACGACGGCGATCGCTTGACCATTCAAAACCAGCTTCAGGTTGGCCCGGCCCGGCTGCGGTTTACGGGGCCAGCCAAGTTACTGCCCAAGAAAAACCTGCTGGCCTTCGACTTTGTGCGTTTGCAGCTGCTGGTGGGCGACCGGGCTGTGGTCAGCCTGTCCCTGCGCAGCAAATCGGCCAAGGCGGGGGACTTTGCTACGGCATCCGTGGCCAAGCTGCCGTTTTTTTCCTTTTTTGCTGCCCAGGAAAGCTACCTTGCCGCGCGGGGGCGCAGCGGTGGGCTGGCCCTGTGGGCCAGGCAGCCCTAACTCTGCAACAGCTCGCTCACGAGCAGCACCAGGGCAAAGGCCAGCACCCCCATCAGCAGGTTGCCAAACCTGCCCAGGTGGGGTTCTGACAAATCACGGCGAAAATCGCAGTTCAGGCAAACGTATTCGCTTTCGCCATGTCTGACTACGCTGTGGCGGCGGCACTGGGGGCATTCGATCTGAGGATCGTGGGTCTGGTGATAGGGAACAAGCATGGGGTATTCTCTGGGTAGCTGTTTTTTGTATGGTAAACGTAACTCACTCGCGTGTTGTTGCATGCTGCTGCTTACGCGGCAGCTTTAGCTATTTGTGCGAAAAGATCCCCTGATGTGACATCTCCTGGCATTTTTTGAACGGCGGAAACCGATCTAAGCTTTAGACCCAGGGCAAAAACATTTGTCCTGGCTTTGTATATCACCTGAGTATCTTGTGTATAGTGTTCTGGAGCGTTAGATCGCGGTTGAGAACGCAAGGTGCTTTAGGGAAACCGTTATGGTGAGAAAGCTGGTGAGCTATCGATTGGCCGACGACCTGCAGCAGGCGCTCAAAGAGCGGGCCAGCCGTGAGGGCATATCGGCTACGGAGCTGGTCAATCGCCTGCTGCGCCAGGGGCTATTGGCCACAGAGGGCGATACTCTGCCAGAGCGGGTGTCACAGGTAGAGCGAGTTTTGCACCAGTTAGAAAGGCGAACCGCAGGTGCGATCGAAGACGGCAGTGTTGCGACCAGCCGGAGCGGGGGACCAACCCCGGATGCGGCGCCCGAGGCTCTCGCCTCTCGCCTGCTGTCGCTGGAGCAAAAGATCGATGCGTTGACCAACGGTGTAGAGGAGGGGCGTCGGAGTCTGACCCAGCTCTATCGCTCGGTCCATGAGCTGTCGTCGCAAGGGTTGCCAGGGGGCCAGGTTAACCCTCAGCTGTCGATCGCAGAACCCTACCCCGGAGACCGACCTCAGGATGTAGTGCAGATGCCCCTGGCGGCTCTGCGTAAGCTGCTCGGCTCTGACCCAGCCGACTAGGCGAGGCGAACCTCCTGGGAGGCTCGCGGGAGTTATCTCACAGGAGTTAAATTGTGGCAATGCGGCGCATTTTGCTGGATGAGGGGCTGCTGTTAGAGCTACTGTTTGGCCGCCCGCTGCCGATGCACCGGGGCGATCGCCTGTGGGAACTGTTTTTGCAGGGCCGGGTAAAGGGGTACGTGACCGATTTGGCCCTGGCTTTGGTAGGGCGCTACGCGATGCGATCGCACGATGCGATCGCACGATGCGATCGCTACGACCACGGCTCTAAACCAGCTCTGCGGCCTGTTGCACTGCTGCCCCGTAGACCAGGCCATGATGCACACGGCCCAGCGATCGCAGCTGGGGCTGTCCTTTGCGCTCCAGGCCGCTGTAGCGGCTCACCTGGGCCTAGATGGCATCGTCACCCACCGCCCCCTCGACTACGTGACGGGCAGCGGAGACGATGAGGTGCTAGTGTATACCCCCGGCCAGCTGCTGGCAGAATGCGCCCCCGGCTACCTCGATGCCGGTCGCAGCGATCTAGAAACCCAGTATCGAGACGCCGAGATGGCCGATCAGCGCCACTGGCTGGGGCGGCTTGAGTCGGTAGAGGTTTGCTGCGGCCAGACCCAGCCCACCGCCACCGTGCGCCTGCAAACGCCCCTGGGCTACACCTGCCAGGAGACGGCCTTTGGGGTAGGCCCGGTGGATGCGGCCCTGAGGGCACTCAACCTGGCGGTGAATCACTACATTCCGGTGGGCGATGTGGGCATGGTGCACTACCGCTGTCTGGCCACCACGGCAGATTCTCCGGTGTCGGCGGTGGTGCTGCTAGAGCGGCAGGGGCTGCTGTTTCCGGGGCGCGGTTTTCACCTCGACGTGGTGATGGCCTCCATTGAGGCGTATCTGGACGCGCTGGGCTATCTCATCTACTGCGATCGCCTGTAGAAAATACCCAGAAAAAACGGCCGCAAAAAAGGGCCGCAAAAAAGGGCCGCAAAAAAGGGCCACAAAAAAGGGTAGGTTACCCTACCCCCATACGAGATACGTCTTTGAGACAGGCCTGCGGCTAGGCCAGGGTTTCGGGGCAGTAGCCCAACCCCATCACAAACTGACGGCGAAAGGCCTCAATTTCTTCGCGATCGGGCTTGCCGTGGGAGACGATCGCCACCTGGTAGCGGCGCATCACGTCGATGGGCGACTGCCCCGTTTCCAGCCCCCAGAGGGCCATCCGCACCCGAATGCCGGGATCGTAGGCAATGCCTAGCTCGTTCATGTAGGCACGAAAATCTTCGGCATCGGGAACGCCGATGTTGTCATCCATTTTGACCCGAATGACCCATCCATCGATCTGATGAATCACCGTCATGAATTCCAGGGGCAATCTCGGGGTGCCCAGCAGGTGTTCGACTACGCGGAGAGTCAAACTGGCATTGGCGAGATAGTAGGTGTATTCCATCGTTGACCTTTAGACAGGTGCTACAGTTCTTATTGTCTTGGATTAGCCCCTGGGTGGTTAGGGTTAAGTCCCTCTACCTAACCTGGGTGTATCTCCCCAACCTGACTAGGCCATGCGCGATCGTCAAACACTGGCCCCAAACCTGTCTCCAGCGGGCCATGGCCCGTCCACTGAATATTCCCTGGCGGCCTATCAGTATTCTCTCCCGCCAGAAAAAATTGCCCAAACCCCTGTCACGCCTAGGGATGCCTCGCGGCTGATGGTAGTCGATAGCGCCACTACCCACCGCCACCACTACTTTCGCGACCTGCCTACCCTGCTGCGGCCAGGCGATCTGCTTGTGCTCAACGACACCCGCGTCATTCCGGCCCGGCTGCTGGGGCAAAAGCCCAGCGGGGCCGTGGTGGAGGTGTTTTTGCTCGAAGACCGGGGAAACAACCAGTGGCTGGCCCTGGTGCGGCCCGGTCGCCGTCTCAAGCCGGGAGCTACGATCCACTTTGGCCCCAACCCCAATCGGCCCGATCTGGTGGCCGAGGTGCGGTCCACTGACCTCGATACCAATGGCCGCCTGCTTCAGTTTGAACCCCAGGGCAGTGAGTCTCTGTTTGCCCTGATTGAACGACTGGGGGAAGTTCCTCTACCCCCCTACATCACCGATACAACGGCGTCTCCCGACCAGTACCAGACGGTCTATGCCGAGGCTCCTGGGGCGGTGGCGGCCCCGACGGCGGGACTGCACTTCACGCCAGAGCTATTTGAGCGGCTGGATGCGATCGGGGTGGGGCGATCGCGCATTACCCTCCACGTCGGCGTTGGCACCTTTCGCCCGGTGGAAACCGAGAATATTCTCGACCACAAAATGCACGGCGAATGGATTGACGTTTCCCCTGAAACCGTGGAGAAAATCAATGCTACCAAGGCCCAGGGCGGGCGGGTCATTGCCGTGGGCACGACGGTGGTGCGTGCCCTGGAGGGAGCAGCCCAGGGCGGCGAACTGCAACCCTGCCGGGGCAAGGTCAACCTGTTTATTTACCCCGGCTACCAGTACCGGGTGATCGATGGGCTGCTCACCAACTTTCACCTGCCCGGCTCTAGCCTGCTGATGCTGGTCAGCGCCCTGGTGGGTCGAGAGCGCTTGCTGGCGCTGTACGGGGATGCCATCGAGCAAGACTATCGCTTTTATTCCTTCGGCGATGCCATGCTGATTTTGCCTGAGGCGGTGCAGGGGCGTTAGGATTCGCCGTCAATTCAGGTACTACGGCAAAGGCAGCGAGCCCCTAAGTCTTTACCGGTACGACTGTGCGATCGCCTTACCGCCTTCCTCTTTCTAACGGCCTAGGTAAGAGCCCGCTTACCACCGCACTACGTTCAACGGTGAATCTTTGCCTGTTCGAACGTAAATCAGGGCAAGTGTCTAATCGTGGATCGAGCCATCGGGCATGATCGCTCCGGTGAGAATGGTGCCCGTGAGCTTGACCATGGTGCGACCCCCTACGGCCACCTTGGCGCCGCTGAGGTCGGCCCCGCTGAGGTCGGCCCCGCTGAAGTCGGCCCCAATTAAATCGGCTTCGCGAAGATTGGCGTGGCTGAGGTCGGCCTGCAGCAGGTTAGCGCGAAACAGCTTGGCCTTGCTGAGGTTGGCTCGGTTGAGGTTGACCTTGTGCAAAAAGGCATCGCTGAGGTCGGCCCCGCTGAGGTTGGCCTCGCTGAGGTTGCGGCCGGCAAAGTCTTTTTCGCGCAGGTTGGCCCCGTGCATGTCGGTGCCGCTGAGGTCGGGGCTTTGGCGCGATCGGTGGGTGCTGGCTGCTCCGTTGCGGGTGTGGGCGTTGTAGCTGTTGTAGGCGTCGCTGGGGGGCTTGGGACTGGCGGCGGTATGCCCATTGCTGGCGCTAGGGGCAGGGCTAGATGGCCCCTGGGAACTAGCGCCGCCGTTCGAGCTAGTGGATTTGTTGCCCCCTACCCCGGCGGCGGCATCGCGGCGCTGGCGATAGGTTTGTGACTGGCTGGTTCCGTTGCCGCTAGAAGTGTTGCCGCTAGAAGTATCGCCGCTAGAAGCTGTGTCGCTCGAGGAGGTGCTGCTGTCTGTATTGGTACTGCTGCTGCCGTAGTAGCTGCCGCCGTAGGTGCTGCGCTGGTAGCGGTAGTAGCGGTTGTGGTGGGCCGAACGGTTTTCGGCGGCGTCCTGGGTTTGGCGATCGGTGTAGGTGCTGCCGTTGCCCTGGTAGCTAGCGCCTTGGTAGGTGCTGTAAGCCGAGCGATAGCCTGGAGTGCTGGCCCCATAGCTCTGGCTGCTGCGGGTGGAAGCGGGAGCTGTGCGGCTGTGCGATCGCAGCAAGTCCCGCGCCTGGTTCAGTGCCTTAATCTTGTCCTGGGCCTTTTGGTATAAGCGCTCGTTGTCCTGGGGAATGCGATCGGGGTGCCAGACAAACACCAGATCTTTGTAGGCCTGGTTCACCGCCTCAAGCGAGGCACCGGGCTCTAGCTCCAGAATTCGATAGGCGTTGTCTAGCTCTCGCATGTAGAGACAATCTCGCGCTTAGGGTGTTAAGGCCGGTGCTTAACTCATAACATTTTAGGCGGCTTCCCCCCCGAGCGTAAGGCCTGGGCCGTTATCTACCGTTTTGCTTAACGCCTTTGAGCGCAAATCGAGGCCAAATTCCCTGATTCTTCAAGAGAATGGAGGGGATCGGCGCAGCTTAATATACATACATTAAGTTCAGTGGGTCTGGCAGCAAGTCTTGGGCCCCTGGTTAGCAGCAAGGAGGCGACAATGCGCGTACTGGTCATGGGTGGCACCCGGTTTATTGGGGTGTATCTCACCAAGCTATTGATTGAGCAGGGCCACGAGGTGGTGCTGTTTAACCGGGGTAACCGCCCCGCCCCGGTGGAGGGCGTGCCGACGATTGTGGGCGATCGCACCGACCCCAGCAGTCTCAAAACCCAGCTCGCGGGCGAAACCTTCGACGCCATTTTCGACAACAACGGACGCGAGCTGAGCGATACCCAGCCGTTGATTGAAATGTTTGGTAGCAAACTCCAGCATTTTGTCTATGTCAGCTCGGCGGGGGTCTACCTCAAGTCGGACCAGATGCCCCACATCGAAGGCGATGCGGTGGACCCCAAGAGCCGCCACAAGGGCAAGTTTGAAACCGAGGCCTATCTGCAAGCGCAGGGGGTGCCTTTTACCTCGGTGCGCCCGGTTTACATCTACGGGCCGCAGAACTACAACCCCCTGGAGGCCTGGTTCTTTGACCGGGTCGTGCGCGATCGCCCCGTGCCCATTCCCGGCAACGGCATGCACCTGACGCAACTGGGCCATGTGCAAGACCTGGCGGCGGCGATGGCGGCGGTGCTGGGCAATGAAACCGCGATCGGCCAGATCTACAACATCTCCGGCGAGAAGGCGGTCACCTTCGACGGGCTGGCCCGCGCCTGCGCCACGGCGGCAGGCAAAGATCCCGGTAGCCTCCAGATCGTCCACTACGACCCCAAGGCCTTTGATTTCGGCAAGGCTAAGGCGTTCCCGATGCGGGTGCAGCACTTCTTTACGGCGATCGACAAGGCTCAGGCCGAGCTGGGCTGGGCACCCACCTACGACCTGGTCACCGGGCTAAAGGATTCGTTCCAGAACGACTACCTGGCCGCTGGCCACGACAAGGCCGAGGTAGACTTTGCCCTGGATGACAAAATTTTGGCCGCTTAGTCACCGCAAAAACCATATCGCTTCGGTAGGGTGGGCATTGCTCACCTCTTGACCAACAACATAACCTGAAGACCTGCTGTGAGAGGTCTTGAACGCTGTAGGCATGGCTCATTCTGCCTTTGGGTAATAGCCTCTGGGTGATAATGGAGGGGTAGCTATCTGCCGTGCTGTGACCACCAGCAACGATCGCCTCGATCGCATTGAAGCGTTAGTCGAAAAGAGTGCCGCAGCAATTGATAGAAACGCCGCAGCAATCGATAAAAACGCCGCAGCAGTCGACAAGTTAACGGATGAAATTGGACGATTTAACGAGCGGCTAGATACCTACGAAACCGGTATGCGCTGGGTCGTACAGCTGGCCTTTGCTCTGCTGATCTCGGCCACGGTGGCCCTGATTATCAATGCGGCGGCCTTTTTGGTGAAACTGCTGTTGCCAGGCTGAGAGTGGTGATTGGGGCGATCGCATCCCAGCGCCTCACCCAGGTTCTATAGTGGCAAAGTCTCTCCATCGATAGAATCTCTAACCCCAGGTTCAGACAAGGGCGCACGGTTCTGTTTAGGATGAAACTTGGCTCCCGTCGATTCTTTGGCTATTCCCATGGCTGCACGCCCCGATATTCTGTTTCTTGTGCTCGATACTCAGCGGGCCGATCGCCTGTCGTGCTACGGCTACGACAAGCCGACATCGCCAAATCTGGATGCGATCGCAGCCGATGCCACCCGCTTCACCCAGGCGGTTTCAGCCGCGCAGTGGACGGTGCCCTCCCACGCCTCCATGTTCACTGGGCTCTACCCCTCCGAGCACACCATGGTGCAATCGTATTCTGTGTTGCCCAACGATTTGCCTACCCTCGCCGAGCGGCTTGAGGCCAGCGGCTACTACACCGCCGGGTTTTGCAACAATCCCCTGGTCGGCGTCATCAACAACGGGCTGCGGCGCGGGTTTACTAGCTTTCTCAACTACAGCGGTCTGCTCACCTCCCGGCCCAACCAGGCGGGCAACCGCCCGGGCATTGTGGGGCGCTATCGGCAGTGGTTTAAGCGGCAGCTAGCGGGCACTCTCAACCGCATTCAGGATGCTTTTGCGCGATCGGATGCGCTGCTGGCCCTTTCGTTTACGCCGCTGATGGTGCCGCTGTGGCAGACGGCGCTGAGCTTTAAGGGCAACACGCAAAAATCGCTGGAAGACACCGCCAACCTGCTAATCAACCGCTCGGGCGCAGTCGATGACCAGCCCGTCTTTGCCTTCGTAAATTTGATGGGCACCCACATGCCCTACCACCCGCCCCGCCGCTACATCGAGCAGTTTGCCCCCCACGTGCTGGCCGATCGCAAGGCCCAGAGCTTTTTGCAGCGCTTCAATGGTGATGTCTACGGCTGGCTGGCCCCGCTGACCGGTGCCCTAGACGACGAGCAAAAGCAGACCCTCGACGGCATGTACGACGCCGAGGTGGCCTATCAGGATGCGATGCTGGGACAGTTCTTCCAGCGATTGAAGGAATCGGGCCAGCTCGACAATACGCTGGTAATCATCTGCGCCGACCACGGCGAGCACCTGGGCGAAAAGCAGTACATGGGCCACAGCCTCTCAATCTACAACGAGCTGGTGCGAGTACCGCTGATCGTTCGCGACCCGCAGAACCGGCTGGAGCAGGGCACAACGGTCGATGCGGTGGTGTCTACCCGGCGTCTGTTCCACACGGTGCTGGCCGCCGCTGGCATTGCCAATGAGAAGGAGATGGGCCTCGATCTGGTTCACAGCCAGGGCGAATTGAAGGAGCGCGACTATGTGTTTGCCGAGGCGATTCCGCCGCAGAATGTGGTGAACCTGATGCAGAAACGCCAGCCCGAGCTGGTGAAGACCATGGGATGCGATCGCGTCCGCCGCGCCGTATGGATGGGCCAGCACAAGCTAATCGAAACCGAAGGCTCCGTGGCCGAACTCTATGACGTGCTCGAAGACCCCACCGAAGCCCTCGATCTCAGCGCCATCCTGCCCGAAAATGTGGAAGCTCTGCAGGACTGCCTGCAAGCCTTTGCCGATCGCTCCGATCAGCACCTGGCCCAGGCCGCCCTCACCCGCGCCACCGACTACGATGATCCCGAAGTCCGCCGCCGCCTCGAAGAACTGGGCTACCTGGAGGATTAATCTATGATGGGTAATCAGGGGGTGAGCAAGTGAGAATGAACGATGTACCTTGCTATCCCTTCTTCAGGGGAAACTCATTATGACTGTTCAAGACTTGCTTCGGGAGGCAACTCAGCTATCCCTCAAAGAACAGATTCAGCTTGCAACTCAACTGCTCAAGCTCGTTGATCAGCAGCTAGAAGACTCTTTGGTACCGGAATCTGAAGCAACCAACCTTGATAACGAAGAGGGTAGTATTAGCTACCTATTAACTCATCCAGTTCCGGTGAGCAGCTTTCAGCCTCTGAGCCGAGATCAGATCTATGACCGATGCTGATCGCTGCTTTGTCGATTCGAATATCTGGATCTACGCTGCTACTCAATCCCAAGATGTACCTCTCGATCCTCGTCATGACGCTGCTAGAACTCTGATAAATCAAATTAGGCCTCATCTCTCCGTACAGGTTATCAACGAAGTATCCGTTAACCTGATGCGTAAATTTAAATTTACTGAGGTTGCAATTCAGTCTCTGATCAGATCGTTTTATAGAAAATACGCTGTCTGTCCAATGGATGAGGCGATTCTTTTGAAAGCATCCGATGTTAGGCAGCGCTATAACCTATCATTTTGGGATTCCATGATTATTAGCACCGCTATTCAGTACCAATGCTCTGTTCTCTACACCGAAGATATGGGACATGGCTTGGTCATCCACGATGTATTAACCATTGTCAACCCGTTTAACGAACTAGGTCAGTAACCTCTCTTCCCATCTACTCAATACCTCATCTGCCCACCCATGTATCCCCCCGTCTCCCCAATCATCTTTGAACTCGGCCCCTTTGCCCTGCGCTGGTACGGGCTGCTGATGCTGACGGCGATTTTGACGGCGGCGACGGTGGCGGGTCGCTACGTGAAACGCCAGGGCGAAGACCCCGACAACCTCTGGGACATGCTGTTCTGGATTTTGATTCCGGGGTTTATCGGGGCACGGCTGTACTACGTGTTCATTCAGTCGCCGCGCGGGCCGGAGGGGCTGGGCTATTACCTCGATCATCCCGGTAAGATTTTGCAGATCTGGGGCGGCGGTATCCACATTTTTGGCGGGTTTATCTTTGGCGCGATCGCACTCTTCATCTTTAGCCGCGTTCGCAAGCTCAATCCTCTGCCCTACCTTGATGGCATTGCTCTGGGCCTGCCCTTAGCCCAGGCCATTGGCCGCTGGGGCAATTTCATTAACCAGGAGCTCTACGGCCCGCCCACCACCCTGCCCTGGGGCCTGCGCATCGATGACCAGCACCGCATTGCTCCCTACAACGACCTGGCTCAGTATCCCGATTCCACCCGGTTCCACCCGCTGTTTCTCTACGAGTCGCTGTGGAATTTCCTCGGCTTTGTGGTGCTGTTTTGGATTTCGCGCAAGTTTGAAAAGCGACTCAAACCAGGGGATTTGGCTCTGGGGTATTTAATCTGGTATCCACTGGGGCGCTTTTTTATCGAGTTTTTGCGGACGGATTCGTGGTTTTTCCCCGGTACGCCGTTTAACCTGGTGCATATTTTGTCGGCGGTGGCGATCGCGATCGCTGCTTTCACCCTCTACCGTCGCCACCGTCGCACAGCCGTCTAAATCTGCGCATCCAACTCTTCTAAAGCCTGGGACGTCCCTACCTGCCACGATCGCATCACGGTAGTCGCAATCCATTTCGCCAGAGGCAGACCGGCAAACGTGGGGCTGTCTTCAACGGCAGTGTAGCGGTCTTGTTGCAAGACGTAGATAGTCAGCTTGCCGTTGGCAAAAATCCATAGTTCAGGCACACCAATGGCTAGGTAGGCATCCAAAGTCGTCTTTGACATCACATCGGTTTCGATTGCTAAATCCGGTGGCGGATCGCCCGGTTCTAAACGACGGCGACCCATCATTTGTTGGTAATTAGCAATGTAAAAGCAAGCATCAGGCTCTACCCCAGCCACTCCAGGCTCACGAAACGTTGTCGAGCCAAAGGGTTCATAACGGCGACCAGAGGCTTTGAGCAGAGTCTTGACAATGTCGCCAATGATTTCCTTGGGCTTTTCGTGCTCCGGCAGTGGAACCATGAGTTCTAGGGTTTGCTCAAAGTAAGTAGCCCGCACAGCCCGATGGTTGCCCAGCTCTTCGAGAATGGTCTCAAACTCATTCCAGCTCACGTTTGGAATCGTTAGCAGGCTGCCGGGAGCTAGCTGTAGCTGGCTGATAGGCTTGGTGACCAATGCAGCAGGGGTCATAGCACTGAGCAGGTTAGATATGCCTTCATCATATCGCGCCAGTTTTGTCAGCCCTGTTAATGGCGTCGCTTCGCTCACCCCCTTCCCTCGCAATCCCCTAGGTTGGCGTTTCCTCACCTCAGTTTCCCAGACCGTTCCGCGATCGCTACAATGGGAGAATTGAGTATTTGTCGAGTTCAAAGGGGTTTAAGTTCCTAGGGTCGCGAGTACTTTAGGACCCTTGACCTTGACCCTTTCGTTAAAGAAGTGAGCTATGCCACTGCCTATTGTTGCGGTTATCGGACGCCCGAATGTGGGCAAATCTACCCTGGTGAACCGCCTGGCCGGGGCCCAGGATGCGATTGTCTACGACCAGCCGGGGGTGACGCGCGATCGCACCTATCAGCCTGCCTTTTGGCGCGATCGCGACTATCTGGTAGTCGACACCGGCGGTCTGGTTTTTGACGACGACACCGAATTTTTGCCCTATATTCGCGAACAGGCCCAGCTGGCGCTGACCGAAGCCAGTGCGGCTGTATTTGTAGTAGACGGCAAAACCGGCCCTACCGAATCCGATCGCGAAATCGCCTCCTGGCTCCGGCAGCAGTCCGTACCTATTGTGCTCGCGGTCAACAAGTGCGAATCCCTTGATCACGGCCTGGTGCAGGCGGCTCAGTTTTGGGAGCTAGGGCTGGGTGAGCCCTACGCCGTGTCGGGCATCCACGGCAGCGGCACGGGAGAACTGCTCGATGCCCTGGTGGAGTTTTTGCCCGAAACCGTCGAAGAAGCCGCCGAGGAAGAAATCAAAGTTGCCATCGTCGGGCGACCTAACGTGGGCAAGTCAAGCCTGCTCAATGCCTTTGTGGGCGAAACCCGCGCCATTGTCAGCCCGATTTCGGGCACCACCCGTGATGCGATCGACATGCGGGTGCAGCACGGCGACCAGATCTACCGCCTGATCGATACCGCCGGCATTCGCAAGAAAAAAAGCGTGGAGTACGGGCCAGAGTTTTTTGGTATTAACCGCGCCTTTAAGGCCATTCGCCGCGCCGATGTGGTGCTGCTGGTGATCGACGCCCTCGACGGCGTCACCGAGCAAGACCAAAAGCTGGCGGGCCGCATTGAAGAAGACGGTCGCGCCTGCATCATCGTCGTCAACAAGTGGGACGCCGTCGAAAAAGACAGCCACACCATCTACGACTTTGACCACCAAATTTCCGCCCGGCTCAATTTTTTGGATTGGGCCAAGCGCATCTTCGTCAGCGCCAAGACTGGCCAGCGGGTGCCCAAAATTCTGGAGCTGGTGGATCAGGCCGTCGAGCAGCACCGGCGCCGGGTCAGCACCTCAGTGGTCAACGAAGTGCTGGAGGACGCGGTCAAGTGGCACACGCCGCCCACCACCCGCCAGGGCCGCCAGGGCCGCATCTACTACGGCACCCAGGTCACGGTGAGGCCCCCCTCCTTCACCTTATTTGTGAATGATCCCCACCTGCTCAAAGACAACTACCGCCGCTATGTGGAGCGGCAGTTTCGCGAGAACCTGGGCTTTGAGGGCACGCCGATTCGCATCTTTTGGCGGGGCAAGGCGATGCGCGACCTGGAGCGCAACAACCCCAACCGGGCGACGAAGGTGAAGTGATATTTTGGATTTGCGATTTTGGATTTTAGATGAGTTGGGTGAAAGCCGCTAAAACCCATAGCTCATGAGCCTTGCCCTCTAGCGATATAGCTGTCGGCTAAAATCGCAAATCCAAAATCCAAAATTGGCAACGGTAGTCAAAACCCAACCCCCAACTCCATGGATCTCCTCCGCTCTCTCCCCATTGGCCTTTACCTGGAGCAGCCGGTTACCTGGCTGCACCGGCTCGACCCTAGGGTCAAAATGGCGTGGCTGATGAGCATTTTGGTGACGCCCATTCTGGCCAATGCCTACTGGCGGTTTGGGCTAGTGGCGCTGCTGGTGTTGCTGACGCTGGTGGCGCGCATTCCCTTTCGGGTGTGGCGACAGCAGATGGGCTGGCTGGTGCTGCTGAGCGCCCTGGTGATGGGGCTGACCTTTGTCATGCCCGACGGGCTTCAGGTAGCGCAGACGCCGCGCCTGCCGACCCCAGCGGCGATGGCGACTCTAGAGAATCCGCCGGAGGAATTGCCGGAGCTGCCTCAGCCGACCTCCTATCGCTATGTGGTATTTGACTGGGGGCCAGTTACAGTGACGCGGCGATCGCTTGAACTGGGCATTCGCATTGGCACCCTGCTGTTTACGCTCATCTATGGCACCAATCTTTACCTGCTCACCACCGCCCCCGAAGAAATTACCCTGGCCTTAGAGACGCTGATGGCCCCGCTGCGGTGGCTGCGCCTGCCTGTAACCGAGATTGCCCTGACGGTGACGCTCTCGCTGCGGTTTATTCCTCTGGTGCTGGAGGAGGTGCAGAACCTGGTGCGATCGGTGCAGACCCGCGCCATCAACTGGAAAAAACTGGGCTTTCGCGGCTCGGCCCAGGTGTGGCTGGCGGTGATGGAGCGGCTGCTGCAAAACCTGCTGCTGCGGGCCGAGCAAATCTCGGCGGCGATGGAGGTGCGCGGCTTTACCAGCCCCAACGAGCACCAGGTGCGCTGGTACCAGCTGGCGCTGCGGAGCTGGGATTGGTTTGCGCTTGGGTTGCTGGCGGTATTTTTGTGGGCGCGCTGGGTGTGGGGAGGCGAGGCTTGACTCAGCGGCAGTGGTGGGTGCGATCGCAGCCCCTGGGACACCGCACCGGCACCGATATCTTTCAAGCCCTCTACGGCGACCTGCTGCGGCAGCCCCCCACCGCTAGAACCCTGGTGGCCCTGCTGGAGAGTCCTTACCCGCTGCCGGTGGCGGCCCAGCCCCACGCCGTTCACAGCCGTTACTCCATCTGCGCCGGGCCGCCCCGTCAGCTAGGCGATCGTCCACAGGTGTGGACGCCAGCGGTGGGGAGCATTTTGCCCATGCTGACGCAGCGGCTGGCGGAGGGCAAGCAGCTCCAGCTTTTGGGGCTAGAGGCAGACGAAGCCGAGCAGACGCTGCCCTTTACGGGGGGCTGGCTGGGCTGGCTAGGCTACGATCTGGCCTGGGAAATCGAGCGGCTGCCCACCCTCAGGGCCGATTCCCTGCCCTTCCCCATTGCCCTGTGGTATGAGCCAGCCACCTTTGCCGTGCTCGACCACCAGGCCCAGCGGCTGTGGCTGGCGGCACCTGCGGAGGGCGGCCTTGACAGGATGGAAAAGCAGCTCAGCTTGCCGCCCAGGGAAGAGGCCTACATTTCTCCAATAGCGGGCGATCCCCGCGCTGTGGCCCTGGGTATGACAGCAGCGGAATACCAGCAGGCGGTGCGGCAGGTCAAGCGGCATATTCGGGCGGGGGATGTGTTTCAGGTTAACCTTTCCCTGCGATTTTCGGCAGTCGCCACGGCCCATAGCTGGGCGCTGTACCGCAGGCTCCAGCGCATTAACCCGTCTCCCTTTGCCTGCTACTGGCGTACCCCTTGGGGCGATGTGATCAGCTGCTCCCCCGAGCGACTGGTGAAGCTGCAGAATGACACGGCCCAAACCCGTCCCATCGCCGGGACTCGTCCTCGGGGATCGACCCCCGAGCAGGATGTAGCACTGGCCCAAGCTCTGCTGAATAACCCCAAGGAGAGGGCCGAGCACATTATGCTGGTGGATCTGGAGCGCAACGATTTGGGCCGGGTGTGCCAGTGGGGTACCGTGCGGGTAGATGAGCTGCTGACGGTGGAGTACTACAGCCACGTGATGCACCTGGTCAGCAATGTCGTGGGTCAGCTCCAGGGCAATTCTCCTGCGGGGAGGCTGCGCCAACGTACCCCTGTAGACCTGATTCGCGCCGTCTTTCCCGGCGGCACCATTACCGGCTGCCCCAAGGTGCGCTGCATGGAGATTATTGAAACCCTGGAGCCGGTGCGCCGCAGCTTGTTCTACGGCTCCTGTGGCTACCTCGACCGCCGGGGGCATCTGGATCTCAATATTTTGATCCGCACGCTGCTGCTTGGGCATACTGATGGCTTAGCTACGGCATCTACGGTATGGGGGCAGGTCGGGGCAGGCATCGTGGCTGACAGCGACCCCCAGCGAGAGTGGCAAGAGTCATTGCAAAAGGCGAGGGCACAACTGTTGGCGCTAGGGCTGGATTAATTCAGCAATAAATCGCAATAAACGGTAGCCCTCCCCCCTGGATGCATGCACAATGCACGCCAGGTTCTAGAATGCATGTGGCGAATTGAACAGACAGAGCAATCATCCTGGCATACAGAAGAGCCTCTTCCATACTTGAATGAGCACAGAAACCTATCTCAATCATCCGAATTTCGGCCTGCTCTTCAGAGTGTGCATAGTAGACGACGGTCAAGAGCTGTTTGCCACCCTATACGCCCAGCGGCTGTTTTTTCTAGTCACCCATTCCCCCACCGAAGGTCTGGTGTTTCAGCCGCTGGGCCGCAGCAGCGCCCGCCTAATGCTTGAAAGTCGCCTGCGTATTTTGCGGCGGGCAGGCCAGCAGGCGGACTATGATCGACTACAGCACACCTACAAGCAGACCTTTCAATGACCGCTGCCTCTGGCCCCCTGCCCGAGACCTTCGAGAGCATTCGCCGCGCTATTCCCCCCTCGGTTACGCTGATTGCGGTCACTAAGTTTCTGCCCGTGGACACCATTCGGGCTGCCTACGGGCGAGGGGTGCGGCATTTTGGCGAAAGCCGGGTGCAGGAGGCGATCGCGAAACAGGCCGACCTCACCGATCTGCCCGACATTACCTGGCATTTGATTGGCCATCTGCAAACCAATAAGGCCCGCAAAGCCGTTGAGCACTTCGACTGGATTCACTCCGTAGACAGCCTTAAGCTGGCCCAACGCCTGGATCAGGCCGCTCAGGATCTGAGCAAAGCGCCCCGGTGCTGCCTCCAGGTCAAACTGGTGCCCGATCCGCCCAAGTCTGGAATCGACGCGGCGGCGCTAGAGCCCCTATTGCCCCAGTTCGATCAGCTGGCCTATCTCAAACTCTGTGGCCTCATGACCATTCCCCCCCAGGGGGCTAGCGACAGTACGATCCGAGAGGTTTTTGGCGGTGCCAAGACCCTGGCCGAAACCATCAATCGGGCTAACTTTAGCCGCCTGCATATTGACCAGCTTTCCATGGGCATGTCGGGGGATTATCGAGAGGCCATTGCCTGTGGAGCTACTCTGGTGCGGCTGGGTACGGCGCTGTTTGGTCCGCGACCTCCAGCACCTTGATCTCGGCCAGCGTGAAACCGAGCAATTTTTGCCTGAGTTGCTAACTGAAACCGGGCGCTTGGGCGCTGGCGAGGCAACGGATTGGGGCGATCGCAGCCAGTGCTTGATCCCAAATCTCTCCCCAAACAGAATCTAGATATTGGGGGCAAAATCTAGCCCTACCCAAAAAAAAGTTTTAACTAATTGTGAATCAGCTATTCCTTTTTTTGATTTCGTGTATACTGTGGTCTCAATATTCTGTGTACAGGGTATTAACGCAAAGCCCTAAACCTGCCGTAGCTCAGTGAGATGCGTGTCACTCCGGTGTTCGATTTACCACTGGGTTTTGAATGTAGGTTTAGACCGTCAGGCGCTTTCCCAGAGGGCCTGACTCCCCCATAACCCCAGGCTCACCCGATTAATTTGTCGTGCAGCCGTTGCAAATGGAAATTTGGCGCTATCATGGCCCTCGGATAACCGGAGCATGACGCCCTTCCCCATCGGTCAATGGCCACGGGGTTCGCCTACCTGAGTGATAGTCATCGTGGAGTGTAAGTTGTGAGCAACATGTTTTCTAAGCTGCGGGACTTCGTTGGCCTAAACGACCCAGCAGATTACGACTACGAATACGAAGAAATGGATGGAGAGGAGTATCAAAACCTCTACCAAGAAGAGAATACCCAGCCTATCGTGCAGCCCCAGCCCGAAGAAGTTCGGCGGAGCCGCCCCCGTCGCGAACGTATGATGCCCACTGATGCAGGAATGACCCCGATGGCCAGCAACGTAATTGGTATGCCCGGTGCCATGAACGGCACCTCCGAAGTGGTGGTGATGGAACCCCGCTCCTTTGAAGAGATGCCCCAGGCCATCCAAGCCCTGCGGGAGCGCAAGTCGGTGGTGCTAAACCTCACCATTATGGATCCTGACCAGGCTCAGCGGGCGGTTGACTTCGTGGCGGGCGGCACCTACGCCATCGATGGCCACCAGGAGCGCATCGGCGAAAGCATTTTTCTCTTCACCCCCAACTGCGTGCAGGTGAGCACCCCCACCGAGTACGAAGAGGAAATCTTCATGGGGCAGCCCCAGGGTATGCCCATGCCCGGCCAAATGCCCCCGGCTCCCACCTGGGGTGCAGAGTCAATGGCTCGGATGGCCTAGGCGGCTACCTAATCGTTATCCAGGCGCTCTAACCAGCGCTCTCGATTGTGACTATCACTGCCCCCGGTCTAATTCCGGGGGCTATCTTGGGTTGTGGTCTTCACTGGCGACAATGGACGTTTAAGTCGTGGGTCAAGCTATGCCTGAGACAACATTTGGGGTTATCGGCGGCGGGATGATGGGAGAAGCTCTCATCACCCGCCTTCTTAGTGAGGGGGTCTTTGCCCCTGGAGCGGTACTGGTGAGCGATCCCCAGGCGGCTCGGCGAGATTTTTTGCGGCAGACCTACGGTGTACAGGTCACCGCCGACAACCAGGCGGTCGTCAACGGCGCTGAAACCGTGCTGTTGGCCATTAAGCCCCAGATGCTTGCGGCGGTCGCGGGCCGGTTGACGCCGCCAGAGGGGGAACAGGTGCCGCTGCTCCTGTCGATTTTGGCGGGGGTTAATCTGGCTCGGCTGGAACAGGCATTTCCCGGCTGGGCAGTGGTGCGGGCCATGCCCAACACCCCTGCTACGGTGGGGGCTGGCGTCACAGCTTTGACGGCCAGCGAGGGCGTCAGCGAGGAGCAGCGCCAGCGGGCGCGGACCATTTTTGCCAGCGTGGGCACTGTGGTGGAGGTTCCTGAGGTTCAGATGGACGCTGTAACAGCGCTCTCTGGCTCGGGGCCGGGCTACCTTGCCCTGGTGGTAGAGGCGCTGGCGGATGGCGGTGTGGCGGTGGGGTTGCCCAGGGCGATCGCCCTGGAACTGGCGATCGCCACCGTGCGCGGCACCGGCGAGCTTTTGCACCAGGGCGACCTGCATCCAGCCGTGCTCAAAGATCGCGTCACCAGCCCCGGCGGTACGACCATCGCTGGAATTGCGGCCCTGGAGGCGGGGGGACTGCGATCGACTTTGATGGCCGCAGTGCGGTCTGCCTACGAGCGTTCTAAGGAACTGGGACAGTCTTAAACGCGCTGTCGCCCACTTGGCTCGCGAGAGCGATCGCAGCAGTCTCCCAGATGGGTAGTTCGCTTCAAATCGCTAGTGGTCTGTCAATACTAGAAATTGAGATCGCGGCTGCTCCTGGGAGGATGACCTCTAAACGTTGCACTGCTTCGCAAATGCCTCCCTAGCTCTCCTACTGCCTAGCCCGACGAGATGGCGTCTAAGTTTGTGCCGCAGAGGACTGGGGCAGAGCGCGGCTAACGCCTAGGACCCTATGGCGACATCATTCACTACCCGGGGCGATCGGGGCTGCTCGCTTGCGGCTTTTGCGGCAATCTGATCGGCCAAGTACTCAGCATCGCGGGCGATGCCAGAGAACCGCGCAGACCCCCAGGTATAAAGCCAGGGCAAGCCAAGGAAGTACAGCCCTGGTACGGTAGTCACGCCGCGACGGTGACCGGGATACCCCTGCCCATCGAACACGGGTAGCTCTACCCAGCTAAAGTCGATACCATAGCCGATGCACCAGATCACTGAAGTAATGTTGGCCTCACGGTAATCGAGTTCGGAGGGACCCGCTTTAGGCTGCCAGACTGGCTGATAGGGCGGGTCAATGGGCGCATCGATATTGTTGCTGTCAATATAGCGGTCGATGGTGCGCTTGATGCTTTCGGCAACGGCATCGGCCTGGTCAAGATTTTTCTTCAGGTCGTCGCCAAAGGTCATGCGAGTGCCCT
Source organism: Nodosilinea nodulosa PCC 7104 (assembly GCF_000309385.1). Taxonomy (GTDB): domain Bacteria; phylum Cyanobacteriota; class Cyanobacteriia; order Phormidesmidales; family Phormidesmidaceae; genus Nodosilinea; species Nodosilinea nodulosa. The sequence continues at coordinate 2,797,417 of NZ_JH976537.1, read as the reverse complement.
GAATATCGGTGAGCCGACCGTGCAGCGCCATACCCTCAAGGGCAAAGTAGCGCAGGTCAATTTCGCGGCCACCGCCCCGTCCGGTGACGTAGTGGTTGGTCTTGTGGCGCACGGTTTCTTTTTGCGGGTGGTCATCGATCGCCAGATCGTAGTAGCCCATCTGGTCGAGCCACTCCACTACGTCTTTACCGCGGTAGCGGCGGGGCGATCGCGGCGCGCCCCCCACGCAGAGATGTACTTTTCGCCCGGTCAGGTGCAGGTCTTCGGCGATCTGGCAGCCCGACTGCCCCGTGCCCACCACCAGGATGGCACCCTCAGGCAGCGACTCAGGGTTGCGGTACTCGGCTGAGTGCAGCTGCACCACATTAGGATCCAGCCGCTCCGCCAGACGGGGAATTTTGGGGGTGTGGTAGCCGCCCGTGGCCAGCACCACCTGGTCGGCGGTGAAAGTATTCTGGTTGGTGACCACCTCGAAGCTCACTCCATCCCCCCGGCGCACCCGCTCTACTTTGACCCCGGTTCTAATCGGCGGGTTAAAGTGGCTGGCGTAGCGCTCGATGTACTCCACGATCGCATCGCGGCCCATAAACCCCTCCGGGTCGTCGTCGGGGTAGGGAAAGCCAGGCAGCTGGCACTGCCAGTTTGGCGTCACCAGGCAAAACGAATCCCACCGCTTGGTGCGCCAGGAGTGGGCAATTTGATGCTGCTCCAGCACCAGATGGTCGATGCCCCGGCGCTGTAGACAGTAGCTGATCGACAGCCCCGCCTGGCCGCCGCCGATTACGATCGCGCTGTAATGCATGGTCATAGCTAAATCCTGTGTGAGGTGCGCTGGGTTTTCTGTTTCGTACCCTAGGTCGTTGATTGGGGGAATACATGTAACCCTGGCTACAGAAAACCCTGATCTAGCGCTAGTGGCAGGGTGGGGGGATGCGAGCGATCGCAGGCCCAGTGGGTAGCTGGGCATTTAGCCAGTACCCCTATCGAAAGTGATAGGGGTATTCCTCCCTCAGGGCCTGTCATCGCGACCGTTATTGCCCTGCCCCTGTTGATTAGGTCAGACCCGCAAAGTTTGTAGTTGCTGATACGGGAACTCGCTGAAATCACCCGTAAGGTTCTGAGACATGCAGCCACAGCTGTCTGACTGCAAGCAATTTTGCCAGGAGCGAAAATACATGCCTGAAGTAACTACACCGGCCCACCAGGCTGGAGATTTTTTAGTCGATTACGAAGAGAAGGTGTTTCCCGATGTCCAGGCCGAGCCGGGTGAGAAAGCCCTCGTTACCTTCCACACCGTCGCCTTTGAAGGCTCCATCGGCCTGGTCAACCTGCTCCAGGCCACCCGCCTCATTCGCAAGGGCTTTGAGACTTCGGTACTGCTCTACGGTCCTGGGGTCACCCTGGGGGTGCAGCGCGGCTTTCCCAAGCTCAACGACGAAGCCTTCCCCGGACATCTGGCCATGAATAACCAGATTGTCAAACTGCTGGAGATGGGCTGCAAGATCTATGCCTGTCGCTTTGCCCTCCAGGCCCTTTACGGCCACGGTGAGCCGTCTCTAATTCCCGGTATTCGCCCCATCAGCCCCCTCGACGTGCTCGACATCGTGCTCATGCACCGCAAAGATGGGGCCTTCATTCTCGACACCTGGACCATGTAGCGATCGCCTTCAACCCCTCTCCCCCAGGCGAGGGGCGACAGATTTGCAGGGTGGGCATGGCCCCCCAGTTCCCTCCTCTCACCAACGTCCTATGGATCACACCAAAACCATCCGAGCCGCCGCGGCGCAGATTAGCCCCGTGCTGTTTAACTGCGACGGCACCACCGAAAAGGTGCTGGAGACCATCGCCCAGGCCGCCCGGGCCGGGGTTAATCTGATTGTTTTTCCAGAAACCTTCATTCCCTACTATCCCTATTTCTCGTTTGTGCAGCCCCCGGTGCTGATGGGCAAAGAGCATCTGCGGCTGTACGAAGAGGCGGTGGTGGTACCGGGGCCAGTCACCGATGCGGTGAGCCGGGCAGCCAGGTCCTACGGCATGGTGGTGGTGCTGGGGGTCAACGAGCGGGACGCCGGTTCTCTCTACAACACCCAGCTGATTTTTGACGCCGACGGCAGCCTGCTGCTGAAGCGGCGCAAGATTACCCCCACCTACCACGAGCGTATGGTGTGGGGCCAGGGGGATGGGGCCGGTCTGCGGGTGGTGGATACGGCGGCGGGCCGGGTGGGCGCACTGGCCTGCTGGGAGCACTACAACCCTCTGGCCCGCTATGCCCTGATGACCCAGAACGAGCAAATTCACTGCGGCCAGTTTCCAGGATCGATGGTGGGGCAAATCTTTGGCGACCAGATGGAGGTCACCATGCGCCACCACGCGCTGGAGTCGGGCTGCTTTGTGGTCAATGCCACAGGCTGGCTGACCCCCGAGCAAAAACAGCAGATTACTGGCGATGAGGCCATGCAGCGGGTGCTGTCGGGGGGGTGCTATACCGCCATTATTAGCCCCGAGGGGGTGCCTCTGACGGAACCCATTGCAGCAGGGGAGGGGCTGGCGATCGCCGATCTCGACTTTTCGCTGATTACCAAACGCAAGCGCATGATGGACTCGGTAGGCCACTACGCCCGCCCCGATCTGCTACGTCTGCGGTTAAATACTGACCCCTGGTCGGTGGTAGATGCGCCAGTACCCTTTTCCCCCAGGCCGAATGGAGAGGCCCAGGCCTCTGGGGAAACCCAGGTCTCCCCAGGTCTGCAGGGCGAAATGGCACAGGATCTTCCCCCTAGCGGCCTTGGTTTGCCAACGGCCTAGGCTAGGACCGCATGTCTACAGCTGAATTGGGTATGGAGCCGCCGGATTTTGGCGGCAGGAATTGACGCAGGTTTTTATCGGGTATTGAGCGGCAGGCCATGAACAAGCAACGGCTGATTACAGAGTTACAAACCCACGGGCTGCGGCTGGTGGAGTCTATCCCTGGGGCAACGGGGCGGCGAGGTGGCGCAGGCCCCTCCGACCACAGGGCCATCACCATCGACGGCACCACCGTCATGGTGCCGGTCTACACCAACAGCGCCGCCCAATCTCCCTACGCTCTCAGGGCTACAGCGGCTAGCCCCCTGCATCTAGAAGCCTCGGGGGAGGCCATTACCTCCATCGATCTGCCCAACTCGCCCAAGTTCTACGGCTTGACTACGGCTGACGGCACTCCCTATGGTCAGATCGCCCTGCTGCACGGGCGCGACGTGCTGGCGACCACGGTGCAGCAGACCTGCATGCGCTACCGCGACCCCGCCACCGCCTGTCAGTTTTGCGCCATTGAGAAATCCCTGGATGCTGGCCGCACCATTGCCCGCAAGACGCCCCAACAACTGGCCGAGGTGGCCGAGGCCGCTGTCCGGCTCGATGGTGTCACCCACATGATTATGACCACGGGCACGCCGAATACGAGCGATCGCGGTGCCGCCTACCTGACCGAATGCGCCGCCGCCATTCGCCAGCGAGTGCCGCACCTGCCGATTCAGGCCCAGTGCGAACCGCCCGACGACTTTGCCTGGTTTGACCGCATGAAGGCTGCTGGCGTCGACAGCCTGGGCATGCACCTGGAGGCGGTCGACCCGGCGGTGCGAGCCAGGATTATGCCCGGCAAGGCCGAAGTACCGCTGACCGTCTACTATCAGGCCTTTGAAGCGGCGGTCAAGGTGTTTGGCTGGGGCCAGGTGAGTACCTACCTGCTGGCGGGCCTGGGCGACAGCCTGGAGACGCTGGTGGAAGCCAGCGATCGCCTGATTCAGATCGGCGTATACCCCTTTGTTGTGCCCTTTGTGCCCATCGGCGAAACCCCCCTGTCCGGCCATCCGGCCCCCAGCAGCGAGTTTATGTTTGCCCTCTATCAGCGAGTCGGCGCCCTGCTGAAGCAATCGGGCATGGCCTCGGCGGATATGAAGGCGGGCTGCGCCAAGTGCGGCGCCTGTTCGGCGCTTTCGACCTTTGAGGGGTGACCCACCCCCTGCCCCTCCCAGGAGGGGATTTCTATCCCGATATATCTAACCCAGAACAACCTTGGCGACTACCATGGCACTCCATCGCTATAGCTTTGAGCTAGCTAAATCTTCCGACGATCTAAAGGGCTATTTTTCTCTCCGTCAGGCTATTTTCTGCGAAGAGCAGGGGCTCTTTGACCAGAATGATGCCGATACTTTGGACGGCGTGGCCTACCCCATTGTGGCGCTGGATTGCGATGCATCTCCGGAGCATCGCGTCGTGGGCGTGGTGCGGATTTACGAAAAGTCGCCCCGGCTCTGGTACGGGGGGCGGCTGGGGGTGCACCCCAACTATCGTCGCGTTGGCCGCATTGGCAAAGGACTAATCTACAAGGCGGTGACAACGGCCAACACCTGGGGCTGCGATCGCTTCCTCGCCACCGTGCAAGAACAAAACGTGCGCTTCTTTCAGCGCCTCCACTGGGATTCTCTGGAGGAGATGCTGCTGTGCGATCGCCCCCACCACCTGATGGAAGCCGATCTCGCCCACTATCCCCCCGGCAGCGAAGCGCGGCCTGTCTTGCCCTGGGAAGTGCAGCAGGTGTCGTAGGGGGTGGATGCGTGGATGGGTGGATGCGCAGACTAAGAAAATTTGAAGTTTTAGGGGTTGAAAGCTGCCCACCGGCCCATTTGCAGGACATAGGTTTAAACCGATGCAGCCAGTCCTTTCCGTGGGGTGAAGGGCGGCGGAACGCCCTTCGAGAAGGGGGACTGGGGCCAGCGAAATGGCCCCAGCGGCAACCCTGGCTTTTCTCCCCTCACTCAAGCCACTCCAAGTATTGATGCAGTGATGACCAAAGAGCTAACGCTGGAGGAATTGGCCGCCGAACTGCGGCGATCGCTCGGCATCCTCCACAAGCAGGACATTCAAACCGCAGCCAATCGGCTGGGCAGCTTCGTCCCATTCACCGACCAATCCCCAATTCTGCTCGGCGATGACTGCGCCGCCATTCCCGACGGCGATGGCTACCTGCTGCTTGCCGCAGAGGGCATGTGGCCCACCCTGGTCGAAACCGACCCCTGGTTTGCCGGGTGGTGCGCCGTGATGGTCAACGTCAGTGATATCTATGCGATGGGAGGTCGCCCAATCGCCGTCGTCGATACGATCTGGAGCCAGTCGCCCCAGCAGGTAGACCCCCTGTGGCGGGGCATGGTCGCCGCCTCCCAGGCCTTCAACGTGCCCATTGTAGGCGGTCACACCAGCTGCCACAGTCCCTACGCAGCCCTATCGGTGGCGATATTAGGCCGCGCCAATCACCTGATTACCAGCTTTAGCGCCCAGCCGGGGGATGTGCTGCTGCACGTCACCGACATGCAGGGGCAGATGCATCCCCAGTACCCGTTTTGGAATGCGGCGACGGAGGCCGACTGCGATCGCCTGCGCCAGAACCTCGCCCTGCTGCCCACCCTGGCCGAATCGGGCCTCTGCGATACCGGCAAAGACATCAGCATGGGGGGCATTGTCGGCACCGCGCTGATGCTTTTGGAAACGTCGGGGTGCGGGGCCGTGCTGAATGTGGGATCGATCGCGCCTCCCCCCGGCATCGATCTGCTGTCCTGGCTACTCAGCTTCCCCAGCTACGGCTTTTTGCTCAGCGTGCGACCCGAAGCCGTGGCCCAAATTCAGCCCGAATTCCACAGTCGAGGACTGGTATGCGAACCTGTCGGCACCATAACCAACGGGCAAACTCTCAACCTTAAGCTTGGCGACGCCTCCCTCTGCTTTTGGGATTTTGCCTCTGAATCCCTAACCGGGTTCGCGCCTGGGGCACTAAAGAATCCTCAGGCAGTGGCTAGGATGAGGGCTGATGCTCAATAAACATGCCGGACTTCATATTTGTAGGTCACTCAGGCATGATCAAAAACAATCATCGCAACGTAATTCTATGAAAGCCTACGAATTTCCGGCCCAGGTTACCCAGGATGGGCAGCTCAAGCTACCGGAAGCTGCCCTAGCCCAATTTGCCGGTGAGCAAGCGGTACGGGTGATTGTGCTGGTGCAAGAGCCTACAGACGATACACAAGCTTGGTCTAACCTAACGGCTACCCAATTTTTGGATGGCTATAGCCCCGAAGATGCCATCTATGACGCTCTCTAGCTATCGACCTGGAGATCTTGTTCTCATTGCATTTCCGTTCACTGATGGGGTAGGTGAAAAGCGCCGCCCTGCCCTCATCCTGCTGGATACTGGCGATCCAGATGTAATTGTTTCTCGTGTCACCAGCCAGTCTTATTCAACGCCTTTCGATATTGCGTTAGAAAACTGGGAAGGCGCTAATTTGCTCAGGCCTTCTACGGTGCGCTTACATAAACTTGCAACCTTGGACAAAACTTTAGTCAGCCGTCAGCTCGGCCAATTGTCCGCTGATGACTGGGGCAGAGTGGTGGAGAGTCTCCAACGGTTATGGGCATTTTCTTAACCACCTTGCCGTTTTGAGCCAAAATGCACGATATACCTGACGTTCTTACCATTGCTCTGCTGACCTACTCCACCAAGCTGCGGGGCAGTGTTGTGCACACTTTAGAATTGGCCACAGCGCTAACTGAGCTAGGTCACCAGGTCTGCGTCTACGCCCTCGATAAAGATGGCCAGGGGTTTGAGCGCGAAATTCCGTCAAACGTCCAATTAGTACCCGCTCAGCCCCCGCCACAGCAGTTGCTCCCTGACCAGGCGATCGACGCGCTGATTCGCCAGCGCATTCAAGAATTTGTGGATTATTTTCTGGCCAATCCTGGAGCCTGCGACATCTACCACGCCCAGGACTGTATTGGGGCCAATGCGCTGGTGCAGCTGCGCCAGCAGGGGCGGGTGCCCAACGTGGTGCGCACCGTCCACCATGTGGAAGACTACCCCAGTATCTATCTCCAGCAGTGCCAGGATAAGTCGATTCGCGATCCTGACCTGTGCCTGTGTGTGAGCGATCGCTGGCACCAGGCCCTCCGCGACGACTACGGTATTGAGGCCCCCAGGGTGATCAACGGCGTCGATCTCAGGCGCTTTTCTGCCATCGCCTCGGGTCAGGAAAATGCCCTGAAAGAACGCTACGGCGTGACGGGTGCTCCCATTTTTCTCACGGTCGGCGGCATCGAGCCGCGCAAGAACTCCATTCGTCTGCTGGAGGCCTTTGCCCAGGTGCTCATCCTTCATCCCCAGGCTCAGCTGGTAATTGCGGGCGGGGCCACGCTGTTTGACTATGAACCCTACCGCCAGGAATTCTTTGCGCTGGCAAACACGCTGGAACAGCCGCACGGGCCAATGATTGGCAAATCGGTGATTCTGCCGGGTGTGATCCCCGATGAGGATCTGCCCGCTCTGTACCGCACTGCCGATGTGTTCTGCTTTCCCTCTACCAAAGAAGGCTGGGGGCTGGTGGTGCTGGAGGCGATCGCCTCGGGGCTGCCAGTGATCACCGCCGATCAGCCGCCGTTTACCGAATTTCTCAGCCCTGATTGTGCTCTGCTGGTGAACTCTGCCTCGGCGGATGCGATCGCCCAGGCCATGCTCGATAGCCTCAGTCCGGCGATCGCCCAAAAACGGGTAGAAGCCAGCCGCCGACTGTTGCCTCAATACGCCTGGGCGCAGTCGGCGGCGCTCCACGTCCAGCACTATCGGCATTTACTCAAAACCAAAATCCCAACCCTTCCCCAGCATTAAAGCTAGGATACGGCCGGGGCGCGGTAGTCTACCCTTGAAAGCGGCACTACCCCGGCAAGGGAACCCTGGGCCAAAGGAATTGCAGGGATTTAGTTTTTTCGACCCTTTGCGCGGCCCCTATGACAGGTCAACGGCAAAACTGCTGAGGAAAATAGCCCATGTCTAAATCGCCAAACAGCAGCGTCATTTTGCCTACAGGCAATAAGTCTCAGGGTTTGGGAACCTTTGGCGGCGTGTTTACCCCCTCTATCTTGACCATCCTGGGGGTGATCATGTACCTGCGCTTTGGCTGGGTGGTGGGCCACGTTGGGCTTTGGCAAACCCTGCTGATTGTGACGATTTCGACCTCGATCACGCTGCTGACCGGGCTGTCGATCTCGGCTATTGCCACCGACCAGGTGGTGCGGGCGGGCGGCGCTTACTACATGATCAGCCGCTCCCTGGGTATCGAGACCGGAGGCGCAGTGGGTATTCCGCTGTATCTGGCCCAGGCGTTCTCGGTGGCGCTGTACACCATTGGCTTTGCCGAAAGCCTGGTGCAGGTGTTTCCGGTGCTGTCCCAGACGCTGGTAGCGCTAATCACCACGGTTCTGGTCGCTCTTTTGGCGCTGAAATCGGCGGATATTGCCATTAAGGCCCAGTATTTCATCATGGCGGCGATCGCCCTATCGCTGGGGTCGCTAATGCTGGGCCACAGCGTTGAGCCGACCTCGCTGCCGGTGACCGAGGTGCCGGGTTCGGTGGGGTTTTGGGCGGTGCTGGCGGTATTTTTCCCGGCGGTGACGGGGATTATGGCCGGAGTCAACATGTCGGGAGATCTGCGAGATCCCCAGCGATCGATTCCCTACGGGACCCTGGCCGCGATCGCGGTTGGCTACGTCATCTACATGATTATTCCCATTTTCCTCTACCAGTGGGCCGACCCAACCACGCTGCTGAACGAACCCCTGGTCATGCGGCGCATGGCCCGGTGGGGAGATGCCATTTTGCTGGGGGTCTGGGGGGCCACGCTATCCAGCGCCATTGGCAGCATTTTGGGCGCCCCGCGGGTGCTGCAAGCCCTGGCCCGAGACGGCATTTTGCCCGATCGGCTGCGGTGGCTGGGCCGGGGGCACGGCCCCATGGATGAACCCCGTCTGGGCACGCTCTTCACCTTGGGCATTGCCCTGGCCGCAGTGAGCATCGGCGATCTGAATTTGATCGCGCCAGTACTGACGATGTTTTTTCTGACCACCTACCTGGTGCTGAATGTGTCGGCTGGGCTGGAGACCTTTTTGCAGAGCCCGTCTTTTCGCCCCACGTTTAAGGTGCACTGGAGCCTCTCGCTGCTGGGGGCAGTGAGCTGTCTGGTGGTGATGTTTTTAATCAATGCGGTGGCGACGGTGCTGGCCGCCCTGATTGTGCTGGGCATTTTCCTCTGGCTTCAGCGGCGAGAGATGCAGGGGGCCTGGGGCGATGTGCGCAACGGACTGTGGATGACCCTGGTGCGGACGGGGTTGTTTCAGATGCAAACGACCCCCGACGCCAAAAACTGGCGTCCCCACCTGCTGGTGTTTTCGGGCGCGCCGACCAGGCGACCTCACCTCACCGATCTGGCTGTGGATCTCACCCACAACCGAGGCCTGATTACCCTCTCCAGCGTGCTGCCCTCTGGTGCCCGCAGTGCCAGCCAGCAAGATGCCCTAGAATCGGCCATTCAAGACTACCTCGACAGGCAGGGGATCGAGGCCTTTGTGCGGTTAGTCACGGCCCCAGACCCCTTTAGCGGCATGGAGAAACTGGTGGATGCCTACGGCATTGGGCCGCTGGTGCCCAATACCGTGCTGCTGGGCGATACCGAAGCCGAGGAAACGCGCGATCGCTTCTGCCAGATGATTGCCACCTGCCACCAGGCGCGGCGCAACGTGCTGATCTTTCGCAGCCAGCCGGAAAACTATCCGGTCTTTGACAACCGTTTACCCACTGACCGTCGCCAGGCCAACCGCCGCATCGATGTGTGGTGGGGAGGGCTTCAATCCAATGGCGGCCTGATGCTGATTTTGGCCTATCTGCTGCGGACTAGCGGGCGGTGGCGCAATGCCGATATTTACTTGAATCTGGTGGTGCCTGATCCACAGGCCCAGGCCGCCGCCGAGCAAAACCTGGAAGGCCTGGTTCAAAGCCTGCGCATAGGGGCAATTCCCAGGGTGATTGTGGCGGGCGATCGCGACTTTGACGACATTCTGAAGGTGTCTTCCCAAACCGCTGATCTGGTATTTCTGGGCCTCGCCACCCCAGAGCATGACTTTACCGACTACTACCTCAATCTTCAGCGGCGTACGGCATCGCTGCCGGCAACGATTTTGGTGCTGGCCTCCGAGGATTTGGCGTTTGCTGAGGTGCTGCAAAAAGACGGCTAGGCCTACCCCGATCAAACCCTGATATAGCGGTTAATTGACCCGATCGGGATTCACCCAAGCCAGTAAATTCTGACTACTATGGAAATAGCGCGATCGCCGTAAACACTGGCGCGATCGCCAGCCAGGCTTTTTCCATCGCCAATGCTCTGAAACCTAGTTTAGGCTTCAGGACTTTGCTGAGTCCAAAGCTTCTAACGCATCATTTTAGCGGCCGCTGCCATGGTCAATGCTGTCTCTACCCCGGCCCCCGTCGATACCCTGCCTCCGGTGGACGTCTTGCCCCCCGCCCCCGCCGACGAGGTACAGCTGAGCCTGCCCGTGGAGGAGCCACCCCCCACCCCACCGACCATCGCCCCGGCTACCCTGGCCCTGGCGGCCCAGGATGTGCGCATGGTGCTGCGCGAGCAGAGCGAGCAAAGCCAGCTGTTGACCACCAAGCTCAACATCCTGTTTGTCGCCAATGGGGCGCTGCTCACCAGCCTCAGCATTTCGCGGCTGCTGGTGAGCGGCAGCCTGTTCAGCCTGGCCGAAGTGGTGGGCTTTCTGGTCAGCTTTTCGCTGCTGATGGGGGCTTTTCTGCCCCGCCAGGTGGCCGTCACCCCCAACCTGGAAGACCGTAAATTTTTAGAAACCTACCTGGCCCTGCCCGAGCAAGACTACCAGCTGCAAATGCTGGTAAACCTCTCTGAAACCTACAACGCCAATAAGCAGCGCCTCGAAGATACATCGCAAAGCCTTAAATATGCGGCTTACACCATCTGGGGCACAACTGCTATCATGCTGGTACATATTCTGGTAATTTACGTGGCTGCTGGGGCAACGTTTGGGACGTTCTAGCAGCCTTCAAAAGCTCTAACCCAGGGTTTTTAACGCATTCAGCGGGAACCAGTAATGAGTGATGGACAGCAAGAAACAGCTCTAGAGCGGCGGGTGGCCCTGCCCGAGCCAGATGTCAGTAACATCACCGTGCTCACCGAAAGCCTGCCCAACGAGCCTGTGCTGCCATGGCACCACTTCGATTCTCCCTGGCTAGCCCGCGACAGCGCTGAGGCCGCTGAAGGAGAGCCTGAGGCCCCCCCCGAGGACGGTGCCGAGCCAGAACCCGGTGAGCAACTCACCCTGGAGCTAGAGGTTTTGGTAGGGGAGGTCGAGGCAGCGCCCCCAGGTTCCCTGGACCGTAGTTCACCCGCCGATCAAATTCCGGAAGAATCAGCCGCCTGAGACCCGATGACTCACGGAACTCTACCTGGCTGCCGCGCTGGCCAGGGATTTGTGCCTGCCGGGGCTGGGCTAGTTGACCCGCCCTCGAAAGCGAACAAAGCCGTAGGAGCCCGCCGGATCTCCAGCGCTGGTAGCCTGGGGCAAATTGCCCAGGTTGGCCACGATCGCCCCGTTGGTGTTGCTGCCGCAGCCGGCCAAACGACTGTCGATTGTGGTTAGGTCGATGCCGGGGGCAACGTACTGTCCCACATCGCCATCGCTGCTGTTGGACAGAGACACCTGAATGGGGTACGGACTGGTGGCAGACTGCGTGCCCAGGCCCAGCACGATGCCGCGATCGCCGCCATCTGTTGTGACGCCCGGCACCGGATTGGGGCCGCTGGCCGCAGCGGTGGCATTATAGGCGGCGGGTAAAAAGGTCACGTTGGATGGCACCAGATCACAGAACAACACATTCTGGGCTGGGGCGGTGCCGCTGGAGAGGAAGTAAATCGTAAACTCCACCGTGTCACCCGGCTGAATAGCCCCCGTAATCTGCCCCTTGAGAAAGCCACTGGGCCAGCGGGGATGATTATCGTCCTGATCGCGGGGGGACGGCACATAGTTGGGATCTCCAGAGATGTTAACGCCGTCCACGACACCCGTGAAATTAGTGCTGTTAATCGCCGTAATCCGCTTCACCAGCAGTATGGCCGGATCGGTAATTGCAGTGGTGATGATGACATTTGAAAAAACGGCTTCACTGGGAAAAAATGCCCAGGTATCAATTCCCTTGAAGTCGCCGTAGTTACTGCTAAACTCGTGCTCTCCGCCATTGCTTCTAATCCCTTCTATAGCATTGCGAGGAAAGGTTGCGCCGCCGCCGTCTAGGCTGACGGTTGTGCCGTTGGCCGTGGTGTAGTTGCTGTCGTTGTAATAAACGGTATAGCGATCGATGGGCACACCATTTAAATCTAAAAAATTGGGGAAACTCTGGGGTGGATTGGTCATTTCGATGATGAATCCACTGGCATTAGACTCAGCATCCAGCATGGGGAAGTGATACTCGCCATTGCGAATGACAATTCTGGCGCTGTAGGGGGCGTTGCCTGGGCGGGGCGGCAGGTTGTTGCCAGCGGCGTCTTTGCCATCCCAAAACACTTGGTTCGCCCCAGGAACCAAGATATTTTCTAACACGCGATCCGTCGCGGCGTTAAATACGCCGTCGGTATTGGTATCTAAGATAATGCGGTAGCTACTGCCACCCGCGACGGTGAAATAAAAATTTCCCCCAACGCCAACCAGGGTGCGGTTGTCGCTATTATTAGCGCCCACAAACCGGAAATCACTAGGAGGCTGCGGTACCGATGGACTTCTTGGTATACCCAATTGGTCGAGAGTCTTGCCATCGGGAGGATTAAAAAACACCAGATGGGTGTAGCTGTTGGTTGAAGAATTGTTAGCTGCCAAGGGACTTTGAACAACGACGTTGCCAAAGAACGGATTGAGGTTGTTGTCAACTGCCTGGGCAGAGTGATATAGCGTGCTGCCGTTAGTTGCGTCGAGAAACCCCCTAGAGTTACCAAAAAAAACAAATCCAAAGGGGTCGACATTGTTCATGTCGGTTCTGTAGAGGTAACCGTCCCAGGTTTGGATATAGAAATCGCTAGCCAGAAAACGGTTATTTGCGCCCATATTCATGGCGACATAGCTGGTAAACACACGCCCGAGTTGGGCCGTGCCCCCACTATTTCTAACGGTAATGTCCCAGGCGGCAACGCCAGAGCGCTGAGTGGCATCGGTCTGGAAGGCGGCTGTAGCACTGACAGGGGTGGGGTTCCCGCTAGTAGCCGGGGCGTGAAACTCAACCTCATAAATCCCTGTTTGGGTGGCGGTGACGATGCAGGGGGTGTAGCCGTTGACGTTGGGTAAAGGACCTGCCGTTTCTTTGGCGAGCGTGTCAATCCAGCCAAAGCCTGTGTTTAGCACGTTGCAGGAGCCCTGCTGCCCCGAAGGGTTTCGGTAGACGATATCGGCTGGGTCGGTAGCGCTGGCATAGACGCTCGATCCTAAATTGAGGGTTTCTCCGGCCTGCACATAGACCTTCAGCAGTGTTTGACGGGGAATGCCCGCTGTTGTGCTGCTAGCCCATTCAGTAAAGGGGCGATCGCCGCCGTCAGTCACCATATCTCGACTGCCCTCGGCCCTCGCGGGTGGAGAGACCCCAGCCAGCGCAGCTGCGAGTAAAACCGTTGGCGAGAGTATCCCCAGCAGGAGCCGAAGTAATTTGGCGGCTGCGCCGTGATGCACAGAAGACCTTAACGTCATAGTTCTTCCTCCGGGGGACGCGGCTGACTGTTGGGCGAGATCGCGCCATCGCCTGACTGTATATCTAGGGGCATCGCTTCAGTGGCTGGGGCATCAACACCAATCGATGGGTCGTCGATGCTGAAGCCCTCTAGCAGCGAGTTGTCGAGCTTGAGGGTGAGGCCGAAGTAGGGGCCACCCGCCGAGCGGGAGCCGCTGAAGTCGCGATCGGAGACGCCGCCAAAGCTGTAGCCCGCCGACAGCCGCAGATTTGGATTTAGATAATAGCCCGTCTCCAGAGAGAACCCGGTTTCGCCGTAGCCAGCGCTGGGCTGGTTGATAAATCGGGCCTCGCCGACAATATCCCACTGGTAATTGAGGCGGTAGGTCGCCCGCAGCTGAGCCAGGGTGACCGTGCTGCTGCCGACTAAGTCTGAGGCCAGGTACGAGGTGCTGCTCCGAAAGGCGAACTTACCGTAGAATTCCCACTGCCAGTTCGGAGCATAGATCGCCTCGGCGGAAAAGACATGATCCGCTGAGCCGCTGCCGCTGCCCGCTAGCAGACTTTCGGGCAGCAGGCCCGGGTTACGGCGGTACTCATAGCGCAGCAGGGCATTTAATTTGTCGTTCTCGGGGTCTCGGTAGGCCAGGCCGAGGCGCAGATTGGTGGTATCGCCCAGCCCTGAGAGCAGCTGGTTGGCGGCACTGGCCTGCTGAAAGCGGCCTAAGACCGTGAGCGATCGCGTCAGGCGACCCCGAGCATCGGCGGATATGACGGTGTTCGACCCGGCGCTAGAGGTGCGATGCTCAAAGCGGGCATTGGCCTGAAAGTCGGGACTGCCCGTGTAGGACAGTCCGACGCTATAGCTGTCGCCGCCCGTGGGTGCCAGAGCGGCTGCCGCCTGGCCTACGGCATAGGGCTGAGCAAACTGGGTGCCGGCCCCGGTGACAAGATTATTGCTCTGAAACACATGCTCGTAGGCCAGATCCAGCTGCAGGCCCGGGGCCAGGGTAACGCCCTGCTCAACACCGATGGAGCCAGACATCTGACCCCGATCAAACATCGAGAAGTTGCCCGTGAACCGAGTGTCTGATCCCAGCTCGTAGTCGCCGGATAGATAGAGGGAGGTGAGGCTGTCGTTGTCATACTGACCTCCGTTGAGAATTTGATGGGTGACCCCAAGGCTAATGCCGGGATAAATTTGCCAGTTGAGGCCCAGCAGGCTGCGATTGGGATAGACAGCATCAGTGCGCCCGGCCAGGGTGAACTCATTCAGGGCGGTGAAGGTGACGTTATCAGCGATGGGCAGCGTTGCCATCGAGCGAATTTGGTCGGTGACGGAGCTAAATTCGGGGGCGAGGCGATCGCGGCGATCGCGGTGAATCCAGTCGATCGAGGTAGTGGCGCTGCCAATCTGCTGCTGAATACCTGCGCTGATCGTGGTCAGCGAGTTATCGAGGGGCTGCCCCGGCGCGGCAGTAACGCCAGGAAATAGAAGCGGCTCCAGCGCCGTCAGGGTGGCGGGGGCGATGCCATAGTTGTCTTCGTGGTCGTAGCCAAAGCGCAGGGTGGTAGTTTCTGACAGATCGGCCTGGAGTTCTGCCCCGTAGCGGCGCTGGCCCGGCACAAAGCTGGTGGTGGCATTGTTGGCAAAGCCGGGGGAAACCTCCTGCCAGTAGGCCCGCCCGGAGAGCTGGTCGCTAAAGGCATTGCTCACCTCCAGCCGATAGGCATCGCCGGATACCGGGGCGGTGCTGACCAGGCTATTGGTCGAGTGGGCGTATTCGGCCAGCAGCAGCCCGCCCGTGCCAAAGCTCACCTGGGCATCGGCCCCGTAGAGCTGAAACTGCTGGGCCGTTTGATTCTCTTGCAGGTAGGTGGCCCCCAGCCAGCTGGCCTGGTCTGAGTCGCGGTTGAGGTGATAGCGCAGGCGACCGCCGTAGAGGCTGGTGCTGCCCCCTCCCTCGTACTGGTAGGTGGCCACAATCCGCCGCACCAGGTTACGGCCCTGGCTATCGACCACGGTGCGCAACACCGGCTGACGAAATAGGAGAGTGCCGCGATCGTAGTCGATTTCGTAGTCGGGGCCGCGGCTGAGCTGCTGGCGATCGAGCACCTGCCCCGGGCGGTTGAGTTCCTCTAGCTCAAAGTAAACCGCCTCGCTACCCGGCACCAGCAGGCGGCGCGAGAGGAAGTAAAAGCCGCTGGTGCCGTCTGGGGCAATGGTATCGCGCTGAAATCCCTGAATGTTGTTGCCGTAGATGGCGGAGAGCTGCAGATTGCCCAGGTTATAGTTGCCGCTAAAGCCATGGAGCGATCGGCTAATGCTGCTGTAGAGCTGAGACGAGGTGGCAAACTCGTCAGTGCGGTAGTCGCCCCACATGACGTAATCCGACCCGGCGTTGAGTTCGGGAGAGGTGCGCTCGAGCCGTAGGTAGAGGCTGTCGGTGGAAGGAGCAAGCACTTCTGAAGTGGAATCATCGCCGTAGACCGGGTAGGCGCGATCGCAGTCTTGGTAGGTGCGAAACAGCGGCACGGTGCCGTCGCAGCCTTCGTTGAGGGCGCGATCGCTGCGGTAGGCCCCGGTAAAGCGCCAGTCGCCAAAGGAGGTGATGGCAAAGGCCCCGCCCCGCACCGCTAGCTGGGTGCCAGCCCCACCGTCGGGGGGCAAAAAATCGCGGTAGCGGCTATAAAAATCGGTGCCGCCGCCCCCTAGCCGCACATCCACCACCCCGGTCAGCAGCGTGGGCCGCAGCTCGGTAATGAACTCCACCTGGGTGTAGGCTTCCAGCTCGCCCCGACTGGCCCGAATCGTCGCCTGACCTGGGGTTAGCCCCGTTTGCAACGTCGTGCGGAAGCTGCCTCCCTGGGTCTGCACCTGAAACCCTGGCTGGTCCGGGTTTTGATCCTCATCGGTGAACTGTCCCTGGCTGGCTTCCAGGGTGATCACCGTGTCCTGGCTGGCGACATTGCCCTGGGCATCTAAAAGCTGGCCCTGCACGGTGACCGTCGATCGGCCGTCGGCGGTGACCCGACTCTCCAGGGTGGTAATGCTGAGGCTGGCGATCGCGCCGCGCACCCTCACCAGCTGTTCGGCCCCGGCCAGCGTGGTTCCGGCCAGCTGGCCCTGGGCAGACAGCTGATTTTCGCCTGCGTGCAGCCCGACCCCGTACCAGGTCTGGGTAATCAGGCCGGTTTCCAGGTTGGTTTCAGTGCGGCCAATCAGGTCGGCGGGCACCGGGCTGCCGTTGACCATCAGGGTAATCTCGCTGCCCACGGGAAACTGCAGCGTCACCGTAGTGGAGGGAATATCGAGGACGGCGTCCGGGCTGGGGGTCAGAACGCGAATTGACCCCTGGACCACGGATTCGTCAGGGCTCTCCTGCCCTGGCTCTGCCGCATCGGGGGGAGGGAATGGTTCGCTGGCCCCACCTGTGGCTGGGGCCCCATCGGCGATCGCGTCAGAGATGCCCGGTTTGGGTGCTGCTGAGTCTGGGGATGTGAGCAGCTCGCTGGCACCCTCTGCGGTTGGAGTCTCATCCGCGATCAGGAGAGGTAACGGCTCACCTAGGTCAGAGGTTGGATCCGCAGGGTGGGCTAGCGCGATCGCGTCGGCAGGTTTGGCCTTTGCAGGGGTGCTACTTGCTGAGATTGTCGGGCGATCGACGGAAGCTTCGGCCTTCGCCAGCGGCATGCCAGTACCCATAACCAGGCCAAGACTACCGACGGCAACCATTGCCCTATAGACTCGCTTACAGCTCATTCTCGCTACCCTCCGCCTGGCTTTGAGCCATGACCCCGAAGTTCATCCGCACCATGCCGCCGGGGGCCAAATGCACCAGCCGAGAGGTGCTATTGCGCTCGATAAAGACCTGGTTGGGGGCCAGCTCATAGCCGGGAATGCTCAGCGGGTCGAGGGTGCCCGAGCGATAGCCCGGCAGCACATTGGCCAGGGAAAAAATGCCCCGCTCGTCGGTGGTAATGCGATTGCCGTCGTCGAGAAAAATCACCGCGTAGGGAATCCCCGGTTCCCCATTCTGCTGTTCGCCGTCGAAGTTCAGGTCTTCAAAGACGCGGCCAATCAGGGTGCCGCAGTCTGACAGTAGGCCTGGATCAATCCGCAGTCGGTGGGTCGCAGGACCATCCCGCAACAGCCCTCCGGTATCGCTGCGGCGGGCTGTGACCAGCGCCGAATTACGTCCTGTCCCACGGATGGCATCGGGAGTCAGCTGGGCCGCGTAGACTACGCTCAGCGCCTCACCCACCGGCAGAACGGCGGCGGCATCTACCTGAAATTCCACCGTGGAACCAGACTGGTTGACCTGAACCGGATAGGTCTGATCCGCCAACGCTGCTCGGGCAGACCCCGCCACCAGGCGAAAGCCCAGGGGCAGGGTGTCTGTAAAGGTAAAATTCTGAAGCGAAATATCGGTCTGGTTGCGCACCAAAACCCGATAGATCACGGTGTCGCCCGGCTGGGCTACGGCGCGATCGCCCGACTTCGTCAGCTGTAGCTGGCGGGCATTACACAGCGTTGTGACCAGGTTGAGGGCCGAGAGCTGAAGCCCCGCCTGGGCCGCATTGTTGACCTGGACGGTCTGCTGGTCGATTTGGGTAGCTCCGGTAGCGGTAATCGGCTGGCCGTCCAGAGACGTTGCCCGATAGGTAATCACCCCGCCGCCGTTGCTGAGAATCTGGAGCTTGACCCGCCGCTGGACGTAGGGAGTGCCGACGGGCGGATTCACCACCAGTAGATAGGTGCGCCCCACATCGACTTGCCCCTGGGCCGCATCCAGCAAAAAGTTATAGGTGCCCTGGGATGACAGGCTGTAGAGATTGGCATTGGTGGTGTTGGGGGCCAGGCCGCTCGGCACCCCATTGCCGGGAATGTCGGGCAGTTCGGTCGGGGTCAACGACACCAGCGAACCCAGCTCCGACTGGGTGGCATCTCCGGGCAGCGGGTTGTAGAGCGCCAGGGTAAACCCCTGGTAGTTGGGCAGGGGCGCGCCGCCGCACCCCAGCAGAGTGCCAAAGGGGTCGATCAGCGATCGCCCTAGCGATACGGCACCATAGCCCGTCCAGGTGCGACCGCTGTTGTCAACGCTGTAGCTGTAGGTGGCCTGATTATTCAGGCTGGCGTCGGGGGCTGGCTGGGCCTTCAGCGGAGCAGCCAGCCCAAGGGTCAATCCCACTGCGAGGCCAAATTCCAGGGGCAACAGCAGCAGATGGCTGAGCCGGCGGCGGCGCTGAGAACCTAGGCCCCTCGGTGCAGCCAGGCTGAGCAGTGCCAGTCCCCATTGCAGTGACAATTTGAGTAGGAGCGTAACCATCGGAGCGGCTCGAAAATAACGGGGAGATCCAGCGGAACGGCGCGAACGGTAGGCCGTGACCAACAGGCGAAAAAATCCTGTCCTGCTGGGCCTGACCTTCAGCAAGTGGATAGGGTGAGGGTGGTGATAGAGGGCGATCGCGGCCAGGGTGGGCTCGCCCCTGGGGCTATTTCACAGTGACGTTGTAGGCCACCTGCACCACCACCTCAGGCTCTAAAGACTGCGCAAAATCCCAGCGAATGTCGGTGTAGGCTTCCGCCGGGGCCGGTTCCATCGCTACCGTGCCATCCTCCTGCACCACCTCTACTAAAGGCTCGGCCACAAAAGACTTGCCGCCATCAATGCTGTAGGTAATTTTGGCCCCGTCATTGCCCACTGCCGTCGCCAGCACGTAGGTCATCTGCGATGGAATAGATTGAGTAATCACTAGGTTCTTAGCGGCCATTTCCCCGGCGTTTTCTGAGCTAATGGTGTAGCGCAGCACATCCTGGGGCTGCACCGTGGCCTCACCTTCTAGCTGCTGCCAGGCGATCAGAGGCTTACCCTGCTCATCTAGCGTTTGCACCTGTTTTTCGGCCTGCAGCACCAGCTTGATCTCTGGGCGCAGCACCTGCTGAACAATCTCGGTCCCCCTATTTTGCAGCTGAGCCAGCCCGGGGCTGCCCTTGGCCAGGGGAATAACCACGAGGGTCGCCAGGGCCGCTAAACCTAAACTAAGTGAGCGTTTCATAGTGATTAATCTCGTCCAGAATGTTGTGCAAATATCAGTGGATGGCGGTCATCCCAGGGGACGAAAAACGTTGCAGAACGTCACGCCTCATTCCCCGATGGACCTGGCTAGTTGACAATCCGGCGGAAGGTCAGCGAGCCGCTCACCTGCGGTGCCAGGGAAGGAATCGTGTTGACGTATCGGGTTACCGCCGCTCCTGAGGCCGGGTCGGTGCTGCCGAGCAAAACTGCGCCGTTGTAGAACTGCAGGGTGCCGAGGGTAGCAGCCGTATTTTGTCGGTGGCTGGTAATCCCCGCCCAGGTGTTCGGTGCCGCCGCTCCGTCCTCGGTAATCACGAGCCCGCTGCCGGTGAGCAGCACGTTGCCGCCGCCAGTGGCAGGTTGAATCTCAGAGATGTTTTGGTAGGTAATCTGGTATTCCACAAACTGCCCTGGCGCTGGCCGCCCGGTTGGGGTCGCCGTGTAGCTGGGGCCGGGGCCAGCCGGATCGATTTGGGTGGTGCCGTTGGTATCCAGAATGCGAGCCGCCTTCACCAGATTGATAAAGCCGGGATAGATGCGATCGTTGGTGAAGTTATAGATCGTGTCTGTTGTGGCAACAAAGCTGTTGCTGCTGTCGTTATCCACAAAGGCCACGACGGGAATGGTATAGCCCTGAATTTGGGATGTGCCCGCTGGCAAGTCCACCGTCACCGTATAGGACTGTCGTTGATTGGCGGTCAGGGTGCCAATTACTACAGGTGGGTTAGCGGCTACCGGAGCAAAGCCCCCGGCCGCAGTGTAGGTATAGGCCGCAGTTTGAGCCCCGAATTTAATCGTCACCGTGGTGCCGTCAGGGATACTGGCGTTGGTGCCGTGGACCCCACCGGTTAGAGCATTGGTCGCATCGGGGGCAAAGGGCAAGAGCTTGACGTTATCCAGATTGGTGGCAATGGTGTTCTGGACAGTGTTAGTGATCGTCACCGCTGCCGGATCGCTAGCACTACCCTGCACTCCAGGGGTGGGTACAGTGGTGGCCGCGTTGGTAAAGTCGTCCTGGGCATTGGTGGGGCCAATGGCGTTGGGCACGTTGTTGGGGCCATTGAGCAGGGCGCTGTTGGCAGCTGCCAGGGGCAAAATGCCGATGACGTTTGCTTCTCCATTGGGGCCAGTGCCGGTGTTGTTGCTGTTGGTATCTGGGTCGTTGGGGTTGGCGGCACCGGTTTGGGGATTGGCAATAAAGTCGCTGATGTCGGGGTTGGGCGGGAAGACGCCATCATCGTAGTTGTTGGCATCCTGGTCGCCAGACTCGTCGTAGACCAGATTGTTGGCTGGATCGTTGAGGGTTTCGCCAAAGATCTGGCCAATGTTGGCGACGCTACCCCCGGTGGTGGGTAAGCCGCTGGTCACCACGGTGAATCTAAAATCGTTGACAGCGGTACCGGGCGGCAGGGCTCCATTGGCGCCTGAGTCGTAGACGAAACCAATCCGCTTGACGGTGCCGGGTGCAGGCGGGGTGGTGGTCCAGGTGACGCCGTTGATCGGGTTCTCGACACCCGTATAGGCGTCATCGGTGGAATAGACTGGAATCCAGTTGCCGTTGGGCACGATAGGCGCGTTGCCATCCCACACGGTGTTGGGGGGCACGGTAGTGGAGACTAAAATGCGCTCGGTGGGAGTGCCATTGAGATTTATTGTGGTGCCTTCTAGGCTGCCGACCGGGAATCCTGGCTGAGGATTATTGGCTACCCGGAAGTCGAGATCGTAGGTGATGGTATCGTCTACGGCACTGTTGGCGTTGGCTCCCGGTGCGGTTGTTGACGTCAGCAACAGGGTGGTCTGGGCTAGGGGCTTGGGCTGGGTACCGACTACTTCCTGGTGAGAGGCAGCGGCTTCCCGTTCGCCGTTGGCTGGAGTAAGGGTGCCGTCGGCGTCTAAGGTGCGGACATCGTTGGCATTGGATGCCCCGTCTGAGTCATCGCGGATATTTTGCTGGTTTTGGGTGTTGGGGGGATTGTCAGCCGTATTACCAAACTGCACCTTCACCGGGTCGCCCCCGTTGATGGCGGTGACGGCCATGGTCACCCGCACCTTAAAGTTTTGGTCGGCTCCGACAATGCCTGTATTGGGGAACGCTGCCAGGTTGTTAGTGCTATCACCTCCTGCCGGAACCGCGATCGCAGCACCCAGCGCCGTGCCGTTGACCTCAATGATTTCGACAGCGGTGATGTTGCCCCCTGTGGCCAGCGGGCCGAGGGCCGTCGCCCCTGGAACATAGACAAAGGCGTTGGCGTTGCCGGTGTTGGTGACTAAAAAGTCAAAGTAGAGGTTGTCGCCGGTAGCAATGCTGCTGCCATTGGCATCAGTAAAGCCCGCATCGGTGACGGTGAGGCCGCGTACCTCTTCTACTTTGATGGTGACGGTATTGGAAATGGCGTCAAAGTTGGTTGTGCCATCGCTGTAGGTTGCGGTAGCCCGGTTAATAATGTCGGTGCCAGCGGCGGTGCCTTCGGCTAGAACAGGGACCAGAAAACGGAAAACGCCAGCGGCGGCGATCGCCATAATGACCAGCGGTCGAAAACTACTGGATAACGAGCGAAATTGAGGTGGTGTATGGGTATTTTTCATGGCTGGTAAATGGCATGGCACAGAAAAGCTAGGCTCCGTCAGGTTCCTTGACCGCATTGGGCCTGATGTAGCTACCACTCGCGAAGTGGGAGAGCAACAGAGCGCTAATAGAAAGATGGCCTTGGCATTAAGATCTAAAGTTCAAGTATGGATTTATAGCTCCTAATGCTGGAGAGTAACGCCGATTTAGGATGAGTCGGTTTAAAGCTTCCTGAAATAGCTTTGTCGGCCAACTGACCAGCAAAGCTGATAACTCTATCAGATCGAGCTTTTTGCCGCCTGGTAGAGATAAGCCTCAAGCCTTTTAAATCAAGCTTTTTACACCTTTCCTGACGTCATTTTTTTCAAAATTAATTATTCCCAATATGCTGCGCCACCTACCATCTGTTCAGAAGATTGGCAAAAATCTTTCCTGGCGTGCTATCGCTACAGGCCTTGAAAACCTCTTTTATGTAAAGGTTTGTGGCGATATGACGGCCTCTGAAGTAAATGAAATAAACTTAGTAATCCTTATTGCTTTGGATGAATAAGGTTAGATAAAAGATTTTTCCAGGTTTTTTAAGCATTGATAAACGGAGGCCTGAAAATGGATTTGGGTCTTTTAATTGCGCGATTTGGCTGTTGCTAGATCGGTTGGGACACCCTGCATAGTCCTTTGGGTTGAGGACTACATGCCAGTGCGCCATATTTCGGTATCTTGCGGTTCGATTTATTGGCCGCGTAGAGCGGCATTAGTATCAATATCACATTCTAATAGCAATTGATGGCTTGGATTTTAGAAGCATGAAAGAAGTTTTTTGGATTCAGAAAATTTACTGATGCCATCAAATAGCTGAATCAGGGCTCAGTAAAAATAGCGATGCGGTTTGGCTGGCAATTAGAATAAGTGGTGCTCTAGGGCGGGAGGTTAGGTATTGTTTGAAAGCAGGGGGGCAGGGGGCTGGGAAAAAGCGCGAATGCTGGAGCTACTCATCCAGCCGGATGTCTGGCCCAATCAGGTCGGCAAGTTTTTCGACGC
The DNA here is from genome assembly GCF_000309385.1 of Nodosilinea nodulosa PCC 7104. Taxonomy (GTDB): domain Bacteria; phylum Cyanobacteriota; class Cyanobacteriia; order Phormidesmidales; family Phormidesmidaceae; genus Nodosilinea; species Nodosilinea nodulosa. The sequence continues at coordinate 2,774,136 of NZ_JH976537.1, read as the reverse complement.
CGTAGAGCAGCATGGCAATGCGCTCCAGGCCCAGACCCCAAGCCACCGTAGCCTTGTTGCCGCAGCCCAGAGGCTCCAGCATTTCCTGGCGAAACAGACCCGAGTTGCCCACTTCGATGTAGCGATCGCTCGGTGGATGGTAGGCAAACACCTCTAGCGATGGCTCGGTGTAGGGGTTATAGGTGGGTTTGAACTTTAAATCTTTGAACCCCAGGCGCTCATAAAAGTAGGTGAGGTAGCCCATCAGGGTGCGCACGCTGAGCAGTTCCCCCACCACCACACCTTCGATTTGGTGAAATTCGGCCAGATGGGTGCGATCGACGGTTTCGTTGCGAAACACGCGATCGATCGAAAAATACTTGCCATCTTTGCCCTGGAGCTGGTGCAGGCGACGGGCGGTGGAGGTAGTGGTGTGGGCGCGCAGAATGGCGCGGCTGGCTTCGGCTTCAGTCCACTGGCCGCCGTAGTTGGCCTCGTGCACCTGCTTTACCCGATCGACTAGGGATTGATCGCTAGGCAACGGCAGCGTTTGGGGGGTGGCCAGATAAAAAGTGTCCTGCACCTCCCGGGCGGGGTGATCTTGGGGGGTAAACAGAGCGTCAAAGTTCCAAAACGCCGACTCCACTATGTAGCCCGACATTTCGTCGAAGCCCATGTTGAGAAAAATATCGCGAATGCGCTGAATACACTGGTTGAGAATGGTAGGCCGACCGTAGGCTACATCGGGCACCTCAGCGTGAATGTCGTAGGGCTTGAGGTCAATCTGCCGCCACTGACCGGAGAGAATACGCTCGCTGGTGAGGGCCGTCACCACGTCGCCCAGATCGAGGGTTTGTAGATTGGGCAGCACCGTCAGGCTGTAATCTGTCTCGCTGCGACTGGTGATATAGCCCTGCTGTTGCAGCCAGCCCAGGGAGGCAGCGGACCCCTCCGTCAGGGATTTGTCGGCGGCGATCGCCCCAAATACTGCCTGCCTCTGCTGGTAGGCTCCCAGTACCGACGTCTTCAGCACCGCAACCATCCCTTCGCCATCGCCATCGACCAGATCGACAGCCTGCTCGCGCCGCAGTGCCCCGTAGTTGAGGCTGAAGGTGGTGCCGAGTTCGGCCTGGAGGGTGGCGCGATCGCGCACCCCCTGCAATAGTCGATCGGCGAGAGAAAACCCCGGCAGCACTCCGCCTAGCTCATCGCCCTTGGGGGTCAGCACCCAGGTTCTTTGGGTGTGCTCCTGATGCTGCACGTAGCCGTCGAGGGCACCACTGCGCAAAAAACCGTTGATAAAGTTGAAGTCAAACCCGGCCTCAGCGCAAAGCGCTCGCAGACTATCCACGGTGTGCCGCCGCTGCAGCAGTTCCACAAACTGCCGCTGTTTGCCGCTGAGCTGAAGCAGATCGACCATGACAAGCTCCTGGGATTTCCCTCTTTAGGTTACCAGGGGCGATCGCCCCTAGCCCTCAAGCTTTGGCGGATAGCCATCGGTCTAACGCCAGGGCCAGCTGAGGGATATCCTGCTGCACGATCTGCCAGAGCAGCTCAAGCTTCACATTGTCGTTGTCGTCTGCGATCGCGTCGCGTAAACTGTCAACCGCTTGGCCGCCCACCAGGGGCAGCGTCTGGGAGGTCTCAGGCGTCAGAGCCCGGGCGCAGTTGGCTATGGTCAACAACCGAGCTACCGCTGCGCTTTGCAGCTGCACACTGGCCAGAAAGCGCTCCTTAGAGCCGCGATTTGCGGCCATAATCTGCTCGGTCATCTGGTACATAGTTCTGAGTAGAGATATATCCTCTTGCATTAGACCGAATAATAATTGGGGGCATAGTAAATACACAAAGGCTCCAGGGCTAATTATGCCCCTGCTTTCCATCCTCCGACCTCATCTTTAGACCCTTTTTCTGGGCAACAGTCCGGATACTTTTTTAGAAGATCGCTGAATCTCTCAACTTTTTGCTGGTCGCTAAGGGTTAGTAGCGATGGCTGCCCTCCATTCCAGCGCTGACCATTCAAACGTTGTTTAGAGTATTTAGGCGATCGCTTTAAAGGTGAAGGTTTCTGCACTGGAATGTTCCGGATTTCATGACGGTCTAAGTCAGATAGTCTAAGTCAGATAGTCTAGGCCAAACTGTCTAAGTCGGCTGCGGGGCGCACTATGCGCCCTCGCTCAGCTGTGGGGGTGGCAATTTACAACCGCCCCATCGGAAAACTATTTGTTTCCAAAACCCTCGGCGTTGATGACAAGATAGATACCAGTTCCACACCATCAACCATTCAAACAGTGCAATGACCGACGAACCAACTCTGCCCTCTGGTCCTGGCTTTGGCCTGACATTTTTGTACTATTTCTGCGGCACGGCCCTGGTTACGACCCTGCTGGCGGTTAAAACCCTGGGAATTGGATTAGATACAGGCCTCCCTAATCAGTATGGCCTTTTGTTTGGGACTGTGGGGGGCGTTCTGGGGGCTTTGATCAACCGTAGCTCGACGTTGAATCTGCCCATTAGCAGCCGTAAAACCTTCAAGCGCGAGCTGGATGCCACGCTAGCTGAAATGGGCTACGCCGAAGATACGGAGGCCGGTTTAGACGGTATTTTGGTCTATCAACGACCCTTTTTACGCCAGCTGCTCTCAGGCCGTATCTATGTGCTTTTGGGAGACAAGCAGGCCCAAATTGGCAGCCGCGCCAATCACATCCGCCGCCTCAAAAAGCGCCTGCAGGCAAGCGGCATTCGCTAGGTTGCGTTAACGCCTCTGTTTAGACTGTGATTTAGAGTGCGATATTTTTTGCAAAAGCCGCTCTCCTTGGTAAACCCAACCGAGGCTGGGCCTGTTTTTAAGTCTTGATCTTCCCCTTGGTCCTATGCCCCGCAAACAAAAATATCCCCATCTGGTGGGTTCCAAGTGGACAGCCCACCAGCAAACCGAAGGCTGGCGGCACTTTCAGGTCACCAACCGAAAGCAGGAGGGCGAATGGGTGTTCGCTGAACTGGTGGCTTCCTGCGATCCTTCGGTGCGGCTGTGGGTAAACGCTAAGCAGCTGAAAAATCGATCGCTCTGGCAGCCGGGATGGCAGCCGCTGAGCAGCCTTAGGGCCGAGGATGAGACAGAAAAATTCTGGTTAAACTAGAGGTCAAGCGAGTTTGGGGTCTGAGTTTTTGGCCTGACACAGCACGGAGACCTGAAACACGTTAAAGTCAGTACAGGCAAAGGTTGGCCAGAGGACAGCAGCTATGTGGCACGTCGTTTACATCATTGCGTTTGCGGTTCTGGCCATTATGGCGATCGCAAACCTGGTCAGAAACTTGATCTTGCTCGGCGGCAGCGCCCGCAGCCCTCAGTCGCCTCGAACCTACGCCCCCGGACAGCCGTCCCCTGGCGGCGAGGGTTCCGTTCCTCACCCTGAGCTGCTAGATCAAGATGGTCACGTCATTCGTGAACCTTTGTTAGTCATGCGTTCCATTTCCGTAAAAGATGCCCGTGAGCAGCTTGATGCCCTCTACAACGGCACCAGCTTCTCCCTTGAAGACTCAGACGATGGCAGCCCTGAGGTAGAGCCATAGGCGGGACTTTTTGATCAGGCCCGCATCAACCTTTTTCCAACGCTGCCAATGCTCGGCCACTGGTTTTTACCACGTAGCTATAGGTTTTTGGGCGCATTGTCGGCGGCGTCAAATCTTGCAGCGATCGCCGCCACAGCCCTGCTGAACTCTGGCCTCTCGCTCCGCCAAAATACTCCTCAGGTTGGGCCGCCCAGTTACCGCCAGCCGCCATCTGGCCCAAATTTCGTAGATCCAATCCACCAGAGGCCCGAGGATAGGCCAGCCTGTGGGGGCGTACACCCACCCCAGCCCTAGCACAGCGTATATCTGCCGAAATACCTCTACATTTTTAATGACTGTACCATCGGGCAGCACGGCATGAATGCGACCCATGGCCGCAGCAAAATCGACGCCGCCATTGTCTTCAGGTCTGTAGTCGGCGGCGGCAATATCTCTAAAGACAACCAGGCCGCGCCCATTGTCTTTTTGGCGCAAAAAGTTGACTTCTCGCAGGCAAAGGGGGCAGTCGCCGTCGTAGAGCAGCTTGATCTTCCAATCGGTTGCGGCTGGGGCTTCAGGCGTAAAAGCGGCGGTGGTTGTCATGGCAGGCAAGGTGAGACAGCGGCTAGAGCCCAGTGGCTCTACATATATCTTAATAAATTTGCCCTGTCCTGGCTTGCCAAGCGGGTAGCCAAACCGCTACCCGCCCTTTCTCCGTTTGGCTTCAAAGTACCCGCGCCTTCAAGAGGGTACCGGGCAGGGTTAACAGCTTGCGCAGGGAAGGGACAAAGGCGCGTCGAGTAAAGACGTCATAGCCGTTCTCCTCGATAACGTCCAGAATTTGGCGGTAGAGGGCCAGGGCTGACCACACTGGCCAGCGGGCATCTTCGCTAAGCAGCCCAATGCCGCTCTCTGCCTCGGCATAAAACCGACGAGCGCGCTCGATCTGAAAGGCCATTAGAGCCCGCCATCGATCGTCTACAACCCCGGCCATCAGGTCTACCTCGGTGTAGTCGAAGGCTGCCAGATCGGCCAGCGGCAGGTAAATACGGCCGCGGCGGGCGTCTTCGCCAACGTCGCGCAGGATGTTGGTGAGCTGGTTGGCAATGCCCAGGGCGATCGCCTGAGGCGTTGGGTCGAGATTTTGCTGCTGGCTCCAGGGAGCGGTTTGGAGCTGGGTGTCGATGCCCATTACCGTGGTTGACATCAGCCCCACGGTGCCCGCCACCCGGTAGCAGTAGAGTTCTAGATCCTCAAAGGTGTCGTAGCGAGAGCGGTGCAAATCCATCCGCTGGCCCGCAATCATGTCGCGAAAGGGCTGAATGTCGAGGGGAAACTGCTCCAGGGTGTCGACCAGCGCCACGTCTTCGTCATCTACCGGGCAGCCTGCGAAGATTGACTCAAGCTGGGCTTCCCAGCGATCGAGGGTCTTTTCGCTGGTGAACTGCGCCTGCGGCCCATCCACTAACTCGTCGGTACGGCGGCACCAGACATAGATAGCCCAGATCGCCCGCCGCTTGGCGGGGGCCATTAGCATAGTGCCAGTGTAGAACGTCTTGGAATACTTGGCCGTGACGCGCCGACACACTTCGTAGGCTTCCTCGATGGAGGAGAGGGATTGGATGGGGGGAGAATCCGTCAGTTGCAGCATTAATGACCCAAACCTGGAGAATATAAATCTCAAACCGACTACAGGCAATTCTGCTTAAACTAGCCTCTCACAACTGCACCCAACTTTGGCAAAACAGTTGAAATCGGCCCATTCCCCGAAGCAACCCGCCTCGCCGTTCCTAAAGATTATATGTTGCAATCCGTAACATTTGCTCACACATTCCGAATCTGTGCGTCATCTATGCGTCTGAGCGCAGGCGATCGCCGCCGTTGGCCTACCCAATTTAGAGGCACCCAGATAAGATAATAGACTGCGCCTCAAAACCGGCTCAGTGGCCTCAGCTTCTACCACGTTTTGCATGGCACCATTATGCCGATGGCTGTGGTGGTATGGGGGCGGGCAGCTGATCTGGGGAAGGCGGCCCCGACCGGCTACCTGTCACCGGTCTGCTCTGTCTGTATCGTTCTGTTGACCGTTGGGAGCCTTGCCCGTGCCTCAAACTAACTTTGATTTTCTGCAAGAGTCCGATCCACTGCTGGCGAGTATTGTGCAGCGCGAGTTACAGCGTCAGCGTGAGCACCTGGAGCTGATCGCCAGCGAGAATTTTACGTCGGCGGCAGTGCTGGCGGCTCAGGGATCGGTGTTGACCAACAAGTATGCAGAGGGGCTACCCGGCAAGCGCTACTACGGTGGCTGCGCCTTTGTGGATGAAGCTGAGCAGCTGGCGATCGATCGCGCCAAGCAGTTGTTTGGCGCCGCCCATGCCAACGTGCAGCCCCACTCCGGTGCCCAGGCAAATTTCGCCGTGTTTCTGGCCCTGCTCCAGCCCGGCGACACCATTTTGGGCATGGATCTCTCCCACGGTGGTCACCTCACCCACGGCTCGCCGGTCAACGTGTCGGGCAAGTGGTTCAAGGTTGCCCAGTATGGCGTCAGCCGCGATACGGAGCAGCTCGACTTTGAACAAATTCGTGCCCAGGCCCTAGAGCACCGCCCGAAAATGATTATCTGCGGTTATTCGGCCTACCCCCGCACGATTGACTTCGAAAAATTTAGGGCGATCGCCGACGAAGTCGGTGCCTACCTGCTAGCCGACATTGCCCACATCGCCGGATTGGTGGCCGCTGGCCTGCATCCCAATCCCCTGCCCTACTGCGACGTGGTTACCACCACCACCCACAAAACCCTGCGCGGACCTCGCGGTGGCCTGATTCTCACCCGCGATGCTGAGCTGGGCAAAAAGTTTGATAAAGCGGTCTTTCCCGGCAGCCAGGGCGGCCCCTTAGAGCATGTCATCGCGGCCAAGGCTGTGGCCTTTGGCGAAGCCCTCAAGCCTGAGTTTCGCACCTATTCCGCCCAAGTGATTGCCAACGCCAAGCGGCTGGCGGCCCAGCTCCAGCAGCGAGGCTTCAAGGTGGTCTCCGACGGCACCGATAATCATCTGGTGTTAGTCGACTTGCGCTCTATCGGTATAACCGGCAAGCGCGCCGATCAGCTGGTCAGCGAGGTCAACATCACCGCCAACAAGAACACGGTGCCCTACGATCCCGAGTCGCCCTTTGTGACCAGCGGGCTGCGCCTGGGGTCTCCAGCTATGACGACCCGGGGGATGGGCGAAACCGAGTTTACCGAAATTGCCGACATCATCGCCGATCGCCTGCTCAATCCTGAGGACGCCGCGATGGCTGAAACCTGTCGGCGGCGAGTGGCTGTACTGTGCGATCGCTTCCCTCTGTACGCCCATCTCGGCGGATTGGTGCCAGCTTTGGTCTAAGCCATCGCGTTTCCAGGCCAGGCTTTTACCGCGCCAGACCGAATATTACTCCATGCAGTGTTACAGAAAGTTGGGGTTACGCCTTAATGATCTGTCATAATTGCATGGAGTTTTTGCTTATTTAGCCAGACTCGACCTATCCTATGGACTGTTTCGGGCCAAAATATCCTCTGACTCAGTGTTATTGCCTCAGCACCTGGGGCGGGCTGGTTAAAGGGTGCCGACAAAGCATAGTAGGCTGCTGAAATAGAACCTGACCGAGTCAAAGGTTCTCAAAATAGGAGGGGTGAGGATGCCGTTCGTTTTGTATCACGTGTTGGCCTTTGGTATCTCCGCCGCAGTTGTGCTGGGCACAACGCCCGTTGTGCGCCGCTTGGGCCTCAAGAGTGGGCGGGTAGACCAGCCCGGCGGCCGCAAGGTACACGACAAACCTATGGTCCGTCTGGGCGGGGTTTCTATATTTCTAGGCACCCTGCTGGCTTTACTCGCCGTCTGGTCCCTCGGTGGCTTCATCGACGCTACGGGCGAACATCTTGCCCCCCCTCAGGAGTTCCAAATTTGGGGCGTCACCCTGGGGGGCTTAGCCTTCTTCCTCATTGGCCTAACCGACGATTTGTTCGGGCTGTCTCCCATCAGTCGTCTATTTATGCAGGCTGTTGTGGCCACTATGGCCTGGCACGTGGGCGTCAGCATTGACTTCCTCACCATTCCCTTCTACGGACTGACTCAGCTACCCGACTTTATCAGCCTGCCGGTAACAATTCTGTGGCTGGTGGGCATGGCCAATGCGATCAACTGGATCGACGGTCTCGACGGCCTGGCCGCAGGAGTTTCAGGGATTGCGGCCCTGGTTATGCTGGTCGTGAGCCTGTTTATGAATCAGCCTGCGGCCGCGCTGATCGCCGCTGCCTTGGCCGGTGGTGCCCTCGGATTTCTGCGCTATAACTTCAACCCAGCCAAGATCTTTATGGGGGATGGTGGCGCTTATTTCATGGGGTTTACCCTGGCTGGGGTGGGCGTCATTGGCCTAGTTAAGACGGTCACTACGGCGGCGGTGCTGCTGCCTTACCTGATTTTGGCGGTGCCTATCTTAGATATGTCGGCGGTAATTGTAGATCGCCTGCGAGCTGGCAAGTCGCCCTTTGTTGCAGACAAGCGCCACCTGCACCATCGTTTGCTAGAGGCGGGGCTTTCCCATCGGGTGGCGGTATTGTTCATCTATGTGCTTACGCTGTGGGCCGGTAGTCTGGCTCTGGCCTTTGCTGGCATCCCTAGCGGACTGGTTTACGCCCTCGGCGCTACGGCGCTACTGAGCTACACCGGCTGGCGGCTGCGGCAGCGCACTCGCTGAGGGACCATAGGGGTACTCGTAAGCCTGACGCAGATTGTTGGCGCGATAGATGTAAATGGTTTCTGTTACAGCGCCTCCTCGCCTGAGCGCCACCGTGCCTAGGGGCTCAATGTTGTCAAATAGCGGGCGGTAGCTGTCTAGAATTTCCTCCTTCTGGGCAAAGCGTTCTAGGGTCATGTAGAGCGCATCCTGGCCGACCCAGTCGGAGGGATTAAACCAAAAGGCAAAGCCCCGTGGATCTTGGCTAAAGGCGGTCACGGGCAGGTCAACCAGGGGATGGATGGCCATGGCAAAGTAGCCCCCCAAATAGTATTCGTTGGTAAAGACAAACCCCACCTGGTCTAGAGCCTGCTGAATTTCGGGGGTGCTGGAAAATAGGCGCTGCATCTGAGTGGTATCGATCAGCTCAGTGGAGCCATCCTGATCGACTGGTATCAGGCCCCCAAAGAGCGCATAGGTACTGGGCTGTTGCAAGATGCCAAGCCGCAGGTGCAGCAGTGCCACCATGGAAAGTGCGGCTAGAAACAGCCCCGAACCCCACAGCCAGCGGCGAATTAGCCGAGGCCTGTGGCGCTGCCAGACTAGCACCTGAGCGGCCAGAAGAATGACCATACCCCAGTAGCCGGGGGCAGGCCAGGCCGGTAAAATTTGCTGCTTGCCCCCGAGCAGGGTAAACAGCAGCATAATCGGCAGCGACAGCCAGAGAATTAGGGCGCGCTTTAAATGTTCTTGGGCCTCACCGCCGCTGAGGCTGGGAGAAGCCCAAAATAGCGCCTGCTTGCCGCTTTGCTTGGCCGCTACCCACCACAGGGGAAACCCCAGTAGAGGAAATAGGTAGACGATGGAGAGGAGCCAGTAGCCGATCATCTGCCCCAGGCTAAAGCCGCCGCTGCCAGTGTCGCCGCTGAATCGCATACCCAGCTGGAAGCGAAAGGAGATCCAGTCGTGCTGGCTGTTCCAGTACCAGAGGGGAAATAGGGTCAGGCCAAAGACGATCAGGGCTAGCAGGGTCCAGGGCGATCGCAGCGCTGGGCGATAGGGCCGATGGGCTGCACAAAACCCCACTAGGCTAATGCCTAAAACAAAGCCGTGGTACTTGCTGAGGCAGGCTAGGGCTACCGTCAGGCCCAGTAGCGCAATGCGCCAGGTGGGCACGTAGGTTGCCTTGATCAGACCATAGTGCCCGAGGCGGCTGGGATTGGGAAAAAACTCCCAGGCGGCGACCAGCAGCGTTGCGCTCCAAAATAAAATTAGCCCGTTGTCGGGAGACGTGAGAATGCCAAAGCCGATGGCGAACAGCGGTATTACCGTGGCAATGGCGATGGTCATCTGTCCCACGGCCTTCGAAAACAGCCGCGCCGCCGCCAGGTATAGAAGCCAAAGGCTGACGCAGTAGAGCACCAGCGCCCCCAGCCGGAGGGTGAAGGGGGAAATTATTCCCGTCAGCCACCAGCCTATGCCGGTGGTGAGGGCAACTACGGGCGGGTGGTCGAAGTAGCTCCAGTTTAGGTAGCGGCTGTAGAGGTAGTAGTAGGCTTCGTCAAAGCCCGGCAGCATCCAGAATGCGACGATAGTGCGGTAGAGCAAGCCCCCCAGCACCAGAGCCACCAGCCCCTGGGGCAAGCCGAATCTGCGATCGCCCCCAAAGGTGGGTCCTTGACCCCTGCCCCAAAGGGCGGTTCCTTGACCGTTACGCCAACCTGCCATCGGGCTTTCTCCCTTACATCACCAGTGCAGAACAATCGTGCAAACCATTTGGGGCCTGCCTTGAATTACTTTGTGCGCCAGTCTGCTAGGCTTTTGCTGGCTCCCCTGCAATGGTCATAATGACACTATTGCGTCCTAGCTATCTCGCTTTGCTCTTTGCCCCAGCCCGCCCTCAGTACGCCCCATGACCTCAAGCCCAGCATTTCAGACCGAAAACCGCGATCGCCTGGATCCACCTGCTCAGAGCGCAGAGATAATCTGCATCGGCACCGAGCTGCTGCTAGGGGACATTCTCAACGGCAACGCCCAGTTTTTGGCCAAAGAACTGGCTGCCCTGGGCATTGCCCACTATTACCAGACCGTTGTAGGAGATAACCCCGCCCGCATCCAGCAGGCGGTGACCGTGGCAGAACGGCGATTGGTGGAGCAGCCCGACCCGGTAGCAAAGCTGCTGCTTTTCACTGGCGGCCTTGGCCCCACCCCCGACGACCTGACCATAGAGACGCTGGCCCACCTGTTTGGTGCCCCCCTGGTCGAGCATCCCGACCTGGTGGCCGACATTGAGGCTAAATTTACGGCACGGGGGCGCACCATGCCGCCCAGCAACCGCAAGCAGGCGCTGCTGCCCGATGGGGCGACGGTGCTGCCCAACCCCCAGGGCACTGCGCCCGGAATTATCTGGTCACCACGCCCGGACCTGACGCTGATGACCTTCCCCGGCGTGCCTCGCGAAATGCAGGCCATGTGGCGGGAAACCGCAGTGCCCTATCTACACAGTCACGGCTGGGTCACAACCACCATTGTCAGCCGCATGCTCCGGTTTTGGGGCATCAGTGAATCTGCCCTCGCAGAGCGGGTAGCGCCCTACCTGAGCCAGGGAAATCCAACCGTGGCGCCCTACGCCAGTCGGGGGGAGGCTAAGCTGCGCATCAGTGCCCGAGCCAGCTCTAGAGCCGCTGCCCTGGAGCAAATTCAGCCCATAGAAGCAGGCATCCGCGCCCTTGTGGGGGTTGACTGCTACGGCGCCGACGATGACACTCTGTCCGCCGTGGTGGGTAAGCTGCTGCTGCAGCGTCAGCAGACCGTAGCCGTGGCCGAGTCCTGTACCGGAGGGGGCTTGGGCCACCTTTTGACCGATATACCGGGCAGTTCTGCCTACTTTTACGGTGGTGTGATTGCCTACGACAACCAGGTTAAGGTCAACCTTCTCAAGGTGGATGCCGCCGTGCTAGAAGCGGAGGGGGCGGTAAGCGCGATCGTGGCTGAGCAGATGGCTTTGGGGGTCAAGGCACTATTGAAAACTGACTGGGCTTTGAGCATTACCGGCATCGCCGGACCAGAAGGCGGGAGCGCAACCAAACCGGTGGGCCTGGTTTATATTGGGCTGGCCGCCCCCAGCGGCGAGGTGGTGAGCTACCGGCACGAGTTTTCTGGTTACCGGGGACGCGACTGGGTGCGTCAACTCAGCGCGCTTTCTGCCCTCGATGCGCTGCGTCGCAGCCTGCTGTAAAGGTTGGGTTGATCATTTGCTTCAAATGGCTATTATGTAATTATGGATAAGTGCAGCCCCGGTTAGCTTTGTTGGCCTTGGGTCAACGGGTCAAAGGCAGATGGGGGCGCGTGTGCCAGTATGGAGTTTTGCTCTAATGGATTACATCGAAGAGGCTCTCGAAAAACTGCGCGAGTGGGTCGATAGAGTCATTGAGGCGCTATTTGGTCCTGAGTCCCAGGTCGAGCCTGAGCTAATCCCAATTCCGGTAGATGAACCCCGCCGCTAAGGGGCATCTGCTAAATTCTTGAGGTTCACAGGCAAACGACTATTTTGCTGGGTGACTGGACAGTTGTGTTTGAGCGATTGTGTTAAATTCTGCCTAGCTTGGGCAGGTTTATTTGGGGTTTTAGGCAATCGAAAATCCTGAGGCTTGCTTCATTGCTTAAGGTTCAAGTTATCCACGGTCCCAACCTAAACATGCTGGGTTTGCGAGAGCCTGGCATCTATGGCGCGCAAACTCTGGCCACCATTGAAGCTATGCTTGCCGATGAGGCTGTGTCGCTCGGGGTCTGCCTAACGTTTTTTCAATCCAATAGTGAAGGTGCTCTGGTGGATTGCATCCAGGGGACGTTGGGTCAGCAGGACGGCATTGTCATTAATCCCGGTGCTTACACCCACACCAGCGTGGCAATTCGAGATGCGATCGCCGCCGTGGGTCTGCCCACAGTCGAGGTGCACCTCAGCAATATTCACAAGCGTGAGTCCTTTCGCCACCATTCCTACATTGCTGCCGTCGCCGTGGGGCAGATTTGCGGCTTCGGAGCCGACAGCTACCGCCTCGGACTGCATGCTCTAGTGCAGCATCTCGGTCGGCAGGTATCCGCAGATTCTTAAACCCGACGGATGGGCCTCTGGTCTAGATAATGGTGAAGCAATGGCCTGCGGCCTAACCTGCTGAACCGCTGGTGGATTAGACTTTAAGCCTGCGTCCAACCCTGCTGCATCTCCCTATGGTTGCTGCTCCCGCCACGGTCAAATTTCTTCAAATGCCCACCTCCCAGGCGTGGGTCGATCAGGCCCTGGCCAACCTGGACCTGATCCTGCTGGACCACGCCCAGTGCGAACGCAAGGCGGCGGGAGTGGCGATGGGCTTGATCAACCGCTATCCGTCGGATGCTGAGTTGGTAAAGGTGCTGACTGCGATCGCCCAGGAAGAGCTGGCCCACTTTGCCCAGGTCAATCAGTGGCTTGAGCAGCGCGGCATTCCCTTTAGGCCGCTGCCGCCTCCGCCCTACGGTGCAGCGTTACATCAGCAGGTGCGCCCGGTCGAACCGCACCGACGCCTTGATGTGCTGCTGGTGTCTGCCCTGATCGAAGCCCGCAGCCATGAGCGGCTGGGGCTTTTAGCTCAGCACTGCCCGGTTCCAGAGCTGGCCCAGTTTTACCGCAGTTTAATGGCCTCTGAGGCTCGCCACTACGGCGCCTACTGGGTGTTGGCGACGGGCCGATTTCTCCGTGCCGAGGTGGAGACTCGGCTCAACAGCCTTGCCGCCACCGAAAGCGAGATTTTATCCGCGCTGCATCCCCAGCCCCGCATTCACAGCTGAAGGATTCCGATGGCCATCAAACACCGCAGCACCTTTGGCCCCTACCTGGTTCGCAACTGGCAGCCCCGCGATCGCGCCGCCGCCTTTGCCCTGATTGCCCAGGTGCTGGCGGAGTACGACCTCACCTGCGAGCCGACCGCCAGCGATCGCGATGTGCTTGAAATAGAGGCCTGCTACTGGGAGACGGGGGGTGAGTTTTGGGTGGTAGAAACCAGCGGGGAACTGGTGGGTACCGCTGGCTATTACCCTAACGGGCGGGGCAAAGGCGCTGTAGAGCTGCGCAAAATGTACCTGCACCCTAAGGCCCGAGGCCAGGGCCTGGGGCGCTATCTGCTCAACACCATGGAACTTGCCATTCAGCAGCGCGGCTTCAGCGAAATTTGGATCGAAACGGCCTCGGTGTTAAAAACAGCCGTCAGCCTGTACGAATCGAGTGGGTATGAGGCAGCCAGCGGGGTAGAGACGGCTCGGTGCGATCGCATCTATTGCAAACGGCTGGCCCCTGTGGGCACCTTGCCCAAGCCATAGATTGACCCTGAACCGCTCGAAAGTTAGCTATAATCGCCACAATCACACTGGGCAAGGCCATTTTGATTGCCATTTACCCTGGCAGTTTCGACCCCATCACCCTGGGGCACGTCGACATCATTACCCGTGGCAGTCGATTGTTTGACCGGGTAATTGTGCTGGTGTCCAGTAACCCCAACAAAGTGCCTATGTTTTCTACCGCCGAGCGCATTGTCCAAATTGAGCGTTCGGTGGGCCATCTCAGCAACGTCGATATCGATGATTACGACGGCCTTACCATTACCTATGCCCGTCAGCGCCAGGCTCAAGTCCTGCTACGGGGGTTGCGAGTGCTCTCCGATTTCGAAAAAGAGCTGCAAATGGCGCATACTAATAAAACCCTGGCCGACGATATCGAAACTCTTTTTCTCTCAACCTCTACAGAGTACGGCTTTCTCAGCAGCAGCCTGGTCAAAGAAATAGCTCGCTTTGGCGGCCCCATCGACCATCTTGTTCCCCACCATGTAGCGCGAGACGTTTACCAATGCTACGCCCAGATCCCACCCGCCTCAACACCCAGCCCCGCAATGGTCAACCCCGCGCCGCTGGTACCCAAGCCAATGGATTGTCTATAGAGGCGGCAGAGGTAGTTTCGGCCTTACCTACCCCTGGCGACATTGATATTCAGCAGGATCTCAACAAGCTGGAAGAAATCATTTTGGCTAGCCCTCGGGTACCCTTCAGCGGCCGCACCCTGGTCGATGAAGATCAACTGCTCGATCAGCTGGATGCCATTCGCCTTGACCTGCCTCCGGCCTTTCGTCAGGCGGTGCAAATTTTGCAGCAGCGCAGCGCTCTTATGGCTGAAGCCGAACGCTACGCCCAGGATCTAATCGCAGCGGCGGAGCAGCAGGCGGCCCAAATTTTGGATGAACTGGGCATTGTGCGCCAGGCCGAACAGATGGCCCAGCAGATTAAGACTCAGGCCCAGCAAGACTGCGACAGTCTGCGCACTCAAGTGATGGGCGATATCGAGCAGATGCAGATTCAGGCCCAGCGCGAGTGGGAATCTCTGCGGCAAAAGGCTCTGGCTGAGCAAGACATGATTCAGCAGGAGGCCGATGTCTACGCCGATCAGGTGCTTTCCAATGTAGAGCAGCAGCTTTCGCAAATGCTGCGGATTATTCAAAACGGTCGCAGTCATCTCCAGCCCGCTCAAGAAGCGCCTGCCCCCCCTCAGCGGTCTAAGGGAGGTAAGAGCGCCCCCTCCAGTGCCGCCATCCCCGAAGGTCGCCCCGATTCTGGCTCCGAGCGCTTTGCGAATCGTCCTCGCCCCCCCCAGAAGCCCACCGCCGACCCATGATCAGCTACCTGAAGGGAATGCTGGCAGATATTCAAAAACCTGGCAACCATAAAATCGTCGTCACCCTCGACGTCAACCAGGTGGGCTACGACATGCAGGTGCCTGCCCGCCAGCTGGCTCTACTGCCTCCTCTGGGGGAGATGGTGCAGCTTTTTAGCCACCTCTACTTTCGCGACGACCAGGCGGTGCTGTTTGGCTTTGGCCAGCGCCAGGAGCGCGACCTTTTCCGACTGCTCATTGGCGTTAGCGGCATCGGTCCTCAAATGGCCCTGGCGCTGCTCGATACTCTGGGGGAAGCCGAACTCACCCAGGCGGTAGTCAGTGGCAACACCCGCCTGCTGTCGCGTACCCCAGGGGTGGGCGGCAAAACCGCTGAGCGCCTGGTGCTAGAGCTAAAGTCTAAGCTGCAAGACTGGCAAACCCAGGCTGGGGTTGGTCTGGTTCCTGCGGCGGGGCCAGTGCCGACGCTTTACGAGGATGTAGAAATTACCCTCAGCGCCCTGGGCTATAGTCAAAGCGAAATCCTTAAGGCCGTTCAGGCCGTGGGGCTAAAGTCTGCCCTGCAGAAATCGGCGGACCCTGAAAGCTGGGTACGCGAGGCGATCGCATGGCTGAGTCAGTAGTCTGCCTGGCCCTGGCTAAATGTCAATGGGAGCGCTCTCGCGGCGGCTCAAGCATCCTGGAGCACAAATCCTCGGGGTCGCAACATCCTCAGGGTGGAGTGGATAGGGACGGCAGCCCCTGTGCTATAGTGAAAAATCCTGGCTCAATACTATCCTTCTAGAGAAGCTATCTGTCCCATGACTCTGTTGCAAGCGCGCAAGCAGGAACTTATCTCCGACTATCAGGTGCACGAAACGGATACTGGCTCTGCCGATGTGCAGATTGCCATGCTCACCGATCGCATCAATCAGCTCAGTGCCCACCTGCAAAAGAATAAGAAAGACTACTCATCTCGCCGTGGCCTGCTCAAAATGATTGGCCACCGCAAGCGCCTCATGGCCTACCTGCAAAAGCAAGATTCCGAGCGCTATCGGGCACTCATTCAGAAACTTGGCATTCGCGGCTAATCCGATTGGCTGAGTCAGGTTTCGAGTGTTGCTCGTTGTGATTGTTTAGCTCTATGGCCCCGGAATCCTCCCGCAGGCGTCTACCCTTTGAACCGGTTGGCAAGACTGGCGAGAAGGCCGCTAAAGACCGTAAAAAAACGGCCAGGTCTGCTCCAGCTAAAAAGGCGGCTCAAAAGGCTGTACCTGACAAAAAGACTCCCGCTTCTGCGCCAACAGCGATTCCAGAGGAGGTCAGTGGCCGCATGCTGCGGCGCATGCTGGCTTTCTCTGGTATCCCTACGGGGTTGGGGATACTGACCTTCTTTGTCAGCTACTACCTGGTGGTTAACGGGGTGGTGGATTTACCCTCATACTTCGTATTGCTCATTACTCTGGGCTGCTTTGGGCTTGGGGTGGTGGGCCTTACCTATGGTGTGTTGTCGGCATCCTGGGATGAAGGCCGCCCTGGGAACTGGCTAGGGTTAGACGAATTTCGGACCAATTTTGGCCGCATGACTAGCGCTTGGGGGGCCAAGCCCGATCGCTAATAGGGCCTATCTGGACCCATATCTCAGCAAAGCCCAGCCCGTTTGATGGCTAGCAGAGGTAAAAGATAGGGGCAGATTTCAGCTTCTCCCAGGTAGATTTTTCAGCATATAGCTTTCAGCGCGTAGGCTTCGGCACCGTCATTGACCGCTTTCTGAATGAGCGGAGGACTCGATAATCTGCTCGATCTGCTCCTCCATGGTCTTGAGCAACTGCATCAGATCGTCCAGGGTGCGGGCAGAGGGAGTCTCAATTGTGAGGGTCTGCATAGCCTGTTGACGAATATTGCTGATTCGCTTCTGTAGGGCGTGAGCTACGGTGAGCGCCTCTTCTCCCATTTGACGAAGCTGTTGTTGCTCATAGAATTTTAGGGCGGCACCCCGCAGCACCTGAAGGGTAGCTTCCTCGCCGTGGGCGCCTACAATTAGCCGCAGGCGCAGCAGGACGCGATCGCCTTTGTAAAGCCGTTCGATATCCGCCTGTTTGGGCTGGCTAGTCGGCAGCAGCGGCAGGTGGGTGAGGCGCTTAAGCTCGTTAATGATGCTTTGAACCTGCTCGGTACTGAGATCGGTGAGGGCTGCCTGCACTACACCATCCTTGCTCCAGAGTACGCGGCCATGGGTTGGGCGTTGCTCCAGATAAAGTCGTCCGATGCCTTCGGTAAGCACCTGCTTGAGCAGCGCCTGGGTGAGCTTAGCGGGCGGTAGGAGGTGGAACTGGTCAAGGGCTATCTGACCGAGGTCGGCATCTAGCGTCAGGTCTAAGGGTTGGGAGGCTGGAACAGCGGTGGAAACCACTGCGGGCCGAGGCGCAGGAGCGGTCTGTTCAATGCGATCGTTCTGGATGTCATCAGGGCTATCGACAATAAAAGTCATCAGTTCATCGTCGGCTACCGTTGGCAGCCGCGATGTAAGGTGATTGGCGGGCTGGGGCTGTGGCTTTGTGCGGGCTGAGTGACTCAGATATTTGGACAGCATGTTGCGCTGCCAGTCAGCGGCCACCGATAGCGGTACCAGCGAACAGTGAATGAACGATACCTGCCGACGGGCAAAGTCGAGGGCGGCGGGGTCGGTGGGGCTGACCATGCCTAGATACAGACAGCTCGACTCAACGGAGAGAGGAATAATTTCGTGGTAAAGACAGGCCTCAAACGGAAAAATACTGTCGATCAGCGACAGCATTTGAGCGGTGTTAAGTCGGCTGTCAACGGCTTCAATGCCGCTTTGCACATCTAGGGCAGAGAGGTCGTGGGGGGGCTCGTAGGTGTTGGATTTAGGCATAGGCCTGGCACAGCAACGGTCAGGATTCTTTATATGCTAGGCGTCAGTCGATGGGTAAAGCTGAATTCTTAATATCCACCCCCTAATCTTTACGCTTGATCGGGCTTTTTTGGCGATCGCGTGACCCTACGCGGGAGATTTCTCCCTCTGAGGTTACTCTCCACTCTGATTGGGTCATAATCAGCGGATTCTGCGGAGCAGCGGCAGTTTTGGCCGATGGTAGTCACGGCTCAACCCGCTTAGGCAATGTGCTTCGTCAGGGAAGTTGAGGAAGCAATCCCTGCTGGGTTGGGCTGTTAGCGTTTGCATCGAAGGCGGGAGCCGACGTGGTAGTCGAGGCTGTCGGCTGAGGCGGCACTGGTTCGGAGATGGTGCTTGCTGCGGCAGTTGACTCGGGAGCGATGGATTCTGCTTCAGAAAGTGCTGGCTCAGAGAGACCTGGTGTAAGAGACTCTGCCGGTAGCTCGGCTATGGGTGGCTCGGAGGTTAAGTCTGCGACGGCAGCCGAGTCAAAGACCAGAGAACCACTGCCCTCTGCGGGTGAGAGAGCCTCTGCGGGCTGCGCCTCCTCTGCCCCCACCGAGTCTGAGGTCGCGGCAGTACCGGAGGCCGCAACGCGATCCGGGGCGGGGTTGGGAGCCTCGCTAGCAGGGGCAGGGGCGACTGCAAGAGGAAGATTGTCCGGCGCTGCCGGGGCAGCCGCTAGGGGTGTGGGAGCGTAGACCGCCGCCGTTGGGACCGCACCCGGCGGGGGCGTGGAGACCGTTACTGTCGGATCGGGTTCCGGCGTTTGGGCAGAGGTGGTTTGGTTGGCTTCTCGCGCTGCTTCCCAGGTCGGGGGAGTCATTCCCTCGGCAGCTGCGGCCTGGGACGCTCGGATATCGCTCGGCTCGGCGGGGGCTGGGGCCGTGGCGTCTGCCGTCGCATTTGGCGCACCAGGGGCGGTATCTCTAGCGGGGCCAGGGTTAAACAATGCTCCCACCAGTGAAGCGGTATGGGGCGCATCAGCACTATCTTCGGCGCTGCTGATTTGGGATAGGCGATCGACGGTAATTTGCCACAGACCGGCCAGACCATCGTCCTTAGCTTCGCTACCGGGTTTTGGTTCAGCAGTGGACACATCCGCCTGGGGCTGATTCGCCAAGATTTCAGGGTCGGCAGTGTTGGCCCGGGCCACCCCGTCGCTGGGAGATGTCCACATCTTGAGGAAGTCATCGACGGGTTCTGGCTGAGCGCCTGCCTGGGCTACCAGGGCGTCGGGTGCGGTTGGGGGGCTGGGGTTAAGAGTCCAGGTTTGGGCCTGAAGCTGCGGATTTTGGCTTTCGTAGGCCGCGATCGCGCTGGCCACGGCACTGGCTCGACGCTTCTGATCGCGGCGAATACTGGCTTCAGTATTGCCCAGCCCAGGGGCATTCCAGCGGCCAGTGTTGGGGTTGATATAGGAGCGAGTGCGGGCGACTAATATTGCCTCAGAGCCTTCCAGACCGATGGCCTTGGCCTCTGCCAGGCGCTCGATATAGCCAACCCGACCGATGGCTGCCAGGGGAGATTGATTGGCCAGATCCAGGCCATTCAGGGTTTCTTCAAGGGTGAGGTTGAGGCCCTGCTTGAGCGCCCGCTGACGCAGCACGTCGCCCTGGCTCTTCAGGCGAGCGAGCTGCTTTTGGTCGGCTTCTTCCGGTGTCTTGGCCCCGTGCTGGTAAGAAAACGTGCCCAGGTTCCACACCCTGTTGCCGGGGTCGGTATGGCCAAAGTAGGCGGGATTGATAGCTCCGTTGGGAGTGCGGGTGCCCTCGGCACTGCCTACGGCCCAAGCTACTAGAGAGTCGGAATTGCCTTCAAAAAGACTCGTCAGCGGGTTGGCTGGCGGTCTGGAGGCGAGCAGTTTTGCCTGGGCTAGGGCAACTACAGCGGGCGACGGCTCAACGCCGAAGTCTAGGGCGAGGGATTTGGACTCCTGTTTTGGCTCCTCCTGGGGGGTGGGTTCCGGGGGAGCGATGGCAACCAGCACGGGGCTGGCTGCGGGGGGTGGGGCTGGGGGGAGCAATGCGGTGGCCGAGGTGCTGGTGTTGAGGGCTACGGCTACCCCGCGCCGATAGACTCCGGCGGGCAGCTGCTGCGGAGAGTGGTAGCGCATCGGTGGATTTGCAGCCTGCGGGGGAATGGGCAGAGGCTGGTCGGCGGAATCGGTGGCCGGGGCGACTGGGGCGACTGGGGCGACTGGGGCGGCGGTAGCCCACTGAGGCTGGGTTAGCTCAAAGCTGAGAATGCCATCGTCGGCCTGGGCGGCGGTGGGACTCAGGAGCGCCAGTAGAGAACTGGCGGCTAGGAGAGTAGGGTGAAGCTTCATGGGGCAAAACAGGGGGCAAAGGGGATTCAAGGCAGAAGCAAGGGCCAGGCCCAGGGCAGATCCAGCCGGTGGGGCTAAAAGCGCAGGGCCGGCAGCGGTTGATTGAGGGATCGCTCTAAGACGCGATCGGAGGGTTCAACGATGGCCCAGGTGCCATCGGGCTGGCTGCGCAGGGTGGCAAACTGAATTTGACTGCCTCGCCCCATGGCCTCTCCTGCTTCCACCTGCCCGAGTCGAGGCCGTCTCACTCCGCAGTATCGAAACAGGTAGGCGGGCACCTCAGCGGTCGAAAAATAGATGCAGTGAAACCCCCTGGCTGCCAACTCGATTTGGCCAGCGAAAGGCGCTCTGAGACGGGTGCCCTGGAGTTGTACCGAGACGTCGCCAAGGCTGCCGGTGATTAACTGTCCGGCTACGCGATCGCCCGACTCGATTTCCCAGGCTTGCTTGAGCACAATTTGCCTGGGTACGACTGGAGTCAGGCTGCGGCAGCCGCCTAGGGTAGCCAGCAGCAGGCCTAGCCCCAGCCCCAGAATCAGCTGCCCCAAAGCGTGAGGTCGATACCCCGCCGTTGCCCCAGTCCCAAAAAATCGGCCCAATTGCCGCGATCGCCTTGGGGTAGAGCGGTACGATCTGGCCGACCCACTATTGAAACCGAAAGCGATAGCCAGCGTACTCGTCATTTTCGTACAAAATCACTAGCTGAACAGAAGGATCCCAGGCCATTGGGTAGGCCTCTCGCTCAGATACCACCCCAGAGCGCACCTGAAGCTGTGGCAGACTGCAATAGGGTTCGGCCACGATCTTACGCACATTTTCTTTGGGGTCACGCTCCGGTACTACCAGCAGCTTGGCTAACTGCTCGCGGCTAAGCTGGGCACTGCTCTGGACAATTTTTTCGCACCCCTGAGCGCCTTTGGGGCGAGCTGCCGATAGCCAGCGGCCAAAAACCTGGTCATTAATGGCTATGAGGCCGATGGCCAGCATAAGTCCACCGGCAATGAACGGTTTGGCCGTTGTCAGGGCTACGCCGCCCCCCGGCTGATGCATTGAAACCATAATCTGCCTCCTTAAAACTTAGAAGAAAAGCGTAAGACCTAAATCTGGACTAGATTTGCCCCCCTACGACTAGCCCCACCACCAGTAGAGCTACTCGAAGGGCAGGGCCAAAGGCCAGCTTGGGTGCCAGAGTTGCTCGGTAGAGAGCGTAGGCCGTTACTGCGGTAATGGCAGCAACAGCTAGGGACCAAAGGGCTGGAAAAGCCCCTAGCAGCAAATTCAGCGCCAGTCGACCGATGACCCCGCCGCCAAACCACAGCATGCTGTCTACTAAAGACAGCGACGTTTTACCACTGAGCCTGTCGAAGGCACCGGGTTGTGGGTCAAAGGCTCCGTGTAAGGACTCAGATGCTCTAGACCACCGGAATACTGCTCCTTGGGTGAAATCTGAGATCAGGCTCCAGGCGGCACGACCCAGCTGAGCCACTAGCTGCGACGGTTCGCGACCCAGGGTTAGCACCTCGCTAACGAGCATTCTCCAGCCCCGAGCCGGGGGATGTCCATAGGTGGTGCGCAGGTGACTGGCTAGCTGGTTGGCCTCGCCATAGGCTGGCCTGGGCTGATCTGTCCGCAGCAGTGGAGGCTTGGGGGCAACCGTGCGGTAAGCCAGCACAACGTTGCCTCGACCATCGGCCTCTGCCAGAGCAATAACTGCGCGCTGGTAGTCGACATGGGGGGTGACCACAGGTTGGCCCATTGGATCTGTAGCAGGGTATCCGTGAGCTAGACGCGCCTGGATTCTCTGTATTTCTGCGATCGCCCGCTCCTGCTCGCTCGAAAGTTGATTGATTTTATGGACCATGGCGCTGAGGCGTTTGACATAGGCTTCTGTCGCCAGATCTGCGTCAAGGGCAGAATAGGCGCCAGTTCCTGACGGCTCGGCCCGCTGCCGGAGGGTATCTACTGCCGTAGAGAAATCTGCTCCCCGACCGGACCTTGGCAATCGGTCGGGGCTAGGCCCGGTCAGGGGAGGGGCACCGGGCCAGTCAACCTGTACGTTGGCATCGTTTTGGTCAAGGGCATTGACCGTATGAATTAGCTTGGTTTGAATGCTCTTTAAATCCACCGTACAGACCCCCATAGGAGAGCAACCATGAACACAAACCGCTATTCCAGGGCCGAATCTAGACTCAACCGATAACGTTTAGGCCTTCGTTGGGCGATCGCCTGGCAGCAATTTGGTACAAGTGTACCACAATAGACTCGAATTTGTACTGGTGATATACTGTTTTGGGCGGCGCTTTGGTCAGGCCTGGTTTCAGCTCCAGCTTTGGGGCGGGTTGCCTGGGCTATTGTGGGGTTAGCTCTATTGATGTAGCCGCCGTGTCATGGGACCGCCGTGGAGATCGCTTAGCGCAGCGAGATCGCACCCTGATTGACTGACAAAAGTTCTGACGTAGGTTGGTGTTGAGAGAAGCGAAACCCAACTCCAGTAACGGTTTTGTTGGGTTACGCTAACCCAACCTACGCCAGTCTAAGGGTTTCAAGGGTTTTGTCAGTTAACCAGGATCGCACCTGTCCCCAGAAAGCCAGGTATCTCGGTCGGAATCAGCCAGCTGTTAACCGTTATCCAAGGGCGAATTCCAAAGGCCCTGGCGGGAGTTCCCTGACCGTGGCGGCATGACCAAAACTCTAAGAAATCTGCTGGATTAAAAATACCTGAGTGAGAGACATTGCTATTCAGGCGTTGGCTTGATATAGATTAACGGACTGTAGATCTACCTGCCTGCCGGGAAGGGGCACCCTGAGCTTGGTGATGTCTGCGTTTGCTCAACCTACCACTCAATAAATTCTTGCCATGGTTAAGGCCTACCACAAAGCTCGGCGGATGTCTCTTCCCATTCCGGAGGCAACTCACCATGACTGTAGCTCCCGCCTTGCACCCAGAGCCGCGCAGGCCGTGCGTCCAAAATCCTGTCCCTATCACATTGTGATGGCCTGCTTTTTAGGCGGACAGGTGGTAATGCGTATTTTGCGGTGCGGGATCAATCGTCAGCGCACCATCGAGCAAATGGTGGCGGCCGGGCCGTTAACCCTAACGCCGGTGCTGTTGACCAATATTTTCGCCGGCATGATCTTTACCATTCAAACTGCCCGAGAGCTGGAGCGATTTGGCGCTTTGCACGCTCTGGGCGGGGCTTTTGCCATGGCCTTTTGTCGTGAACTAGCGCCTATTCTCACAGCTGCCATCATGGCTGGGCAGGTGGGCACCGCCTACGCCGCTGAAATTGGCTGTATGAAGGTGACTGACCAAATCGATGCGCTCAAGGTGTTGCGCACCGATCCCATTGAGTATTTGGTGGTGCCTCGGGTGATAGCCTGCTGCGTCATGCTGCCTGTGCTTACAGTCATGGGGCTGGTGCTGGGCATTGCGGGTGGGGCCGGGGTAGCGTTTTTCTTTTATGAAATGCCTGTCGGCCAGTTTCTCGACTCGGTGCGATCGCTGATGGTGCTCAACGACCTGATAGCGGTTTTGATCAAGTCAATGCTGTTTGGCGCGATCGTGGCGCTGGCGGGCTGCACCTGGGGGTTGACGACCACTTGCAGTCGGTCGGTCGGTCGGGCGGCTACCTCGGCGGTAGTCACCACCTGGGTAGGGCTATTTGTGGTCGATTTTTTTCTATCCTTGGTGTTGTTTGGTGGCTCGGGTTTGGTGCTGCACTGAGCTATTCAAAAGGGCAAGGTTAGCTTCTCCCAGAGCTAAACTGGTCCCAAATCTATTCCGATCCGGCTGGGAGTAGCTCAACACCATAGTCGACATAGGTGGCATCGGGCATGATAGTGCCCAAGAGGGAAGCACCGCTGAGATCCGTGTCGGTGAGGTCGGCCCCACGGAGATCGGCTCCCTGGAGGTTGGTATTGCCGAGGTTAGCGCCCCGCAGCTTGGCCCCTTTGAGGTTGGCGCCCCGCAGGTCGCTGCCGGTGAGCACCGCCCCCTGAAGGCTAGCGCCGTGCAAATTTATGCCCACCAGCTTAGCGCCGGAAAGCATAGCCCAATGGAGTTGAGCACCGGATAGATCGGCCCGGAAGAAATCGGTGCCGATCAGATTTGCCCAGGTCAGCTTACTTTTGCGTAAGCAACTGTGAGAAAAAACCCCTCCTGGCATAAAAGCCCCAGCCAGGTTTAACCCCTGCATATTGCAGTCGATAAATTCAACAAAGGGCAGCCTGATGCCCTCTAGGGAGACATTTCGCAGGTCCAAGTGCTCAAACTGGAGCTGCCCTCGACTGTAGCTTTGGACCAGTAAGTCTAAGGAATAGCGTCTGTTGGGCAGCATAAACAACCTGAGTTAGAGAAGAGTGACGGTGGCGATCGCTAGCCTGCGATCGCCCAGGTATGGCTGATGCTAGGTACGCCATCCTCAGGCGCTTGATCCCTTGATCGATGGGAGATTAGCGCACAAATCCTGATCTCATCCTAGGAGTTTTGGCGAGCTTTGCTGCCGGGCGGCGCTTAATATTTGTATCTTTTGCGACAAAATGCTCAACAGTTCCAGGGGGTGTTGCATGACTGCTCAAGAACCAGGGTTAATTCCAAGGCCGAACTCAAACCCCTGAATCCAACAACGGGCCTCCCGATGGGGGTAAGGGACGTTTGCCCGGACAATTGGGGGCGCGCAGATAAAATCTGGCGCTTTTATCACTCCGGTGATAATGAAGCAATTTAATTTGACATTTTGTTACATTTCATTTACATTGGTTTACATAGGCGGTGCACGTCTGCTCCGATGGGAGTCAAAGCCCTGTTCGCAGCGTGCTTTGTGGCCGTCATTCCCCTAAACAGGAGGTTTATCTATGACTGCTCTGTTAATTTCACTGTTTGTTGTTGGCTGGGTTGCCGTTGCGCTGATCGGTTCCCAGGCTTATTTCCGAGGCGAGCAAACCAAGCCCATCCACGAGCGCAACTGGCGTTCTGACTCCTTTGACCAGCTGGCCAAATCCGTGACCGGCCAAGCGACCGACGCTGGCGATCGCGTTCCCGCCTACAGCGGCGATGCGTTTACAAGCAGCGCCCTGTAGAAATCAATAGTTTTGCGATCGGCCTCAAACGAGGGAGGTCGTTGCAAAGTTGTTCAAGTTACTCCTGTAGTACCCATTACCATTAACCGCTGCCCGGTTGGGAGCGGTTTTTTACTGCACAGCAAACATTGATGCCAGGTCTCTTTTCGATAATTTGATAGCGCTTAGCTAGCCTCTCGCTCGACCACAATGACGTTTTCGGTCACCTGCTCAAAGGTGTCGTCATGGCTAATCACGAACAGCTGCTGAAAGGTTTTAATTCGGCCAATGGCTTCCGCTAGCCCCTGTCGGCGGCGGCGATCCATGTTGGTTGTGGGCTCGTCGAAGAAAGCAATATCGATGTCGGCGAGCACCTTGAGCAGCGCTAGCCGCACCGCCAGGGCCGCGCACATCTGCTCTCCCCCCGAAAGATTGACAAACCGTCGCTGGTTTGGCCCGTCCTGCACCAAAATTTCGTAGTCTCGCGTCCAGTCCAGTGCCACATTGGGGCGATTGAGCAGGTCTCGAAACAGTCTGTCGGCCTGCTGGGACACGCTGCGCACGTACTGCTCCGTGATGCGCGGGCCGGCCTCGTTGTAGGCCTTGCGGGCAAAGGTGATAAATCGTTTGGTTTTTTCTCGGCTCTGCAGCTGCTGCTTCGCGGCGTCGCGGCGCTGGCTAAGGACCTTGAGACCGGCGAGCTGCCGGTCGAGATCGTCGAGCCGCTGGCGCTGCTGAGGCAGGCTTCCCGCCAGCTGGTCCGCCTCAGATTTGACGCTGCCGTAGGTAATTTCAAGGGCGGCGGCGGCTTCGGAATCAAAGTCAGCCAGGACCGTCTGATAGGCTTCCTCTAGCTCGGCCTGCTGCTGCTGCATCTGCGCTAGCTCGGCGCTGACTTCGGCTAGCTCGGCCTCTAGCTGAGGGTGCTGGTTAGCGAGCTGCTGGTTTTGTAGATAGATGCCGTACCCGGCTTGGGATTGAACGCGATCGCTCTCGGCTTGGGCCAGTCGCTGGTCGAGGTCGGCAAAGCGATCGAGCTGGGTGGTCAGGGCTGCCATTTGCTGGTCGAGGTTGGCTAAAGCGGCTGTCTGAGCCGTGTAGGCCTGCTCTATGCGGGCTTTATCCTGGAGAGTGCGCTCCAATATTTGGCTTTTTTCCCGCGGTCGGCCCAAACTTTTAAGGTCATTGTCTAGAGTCGCCAGGGCTGTTTCTACAGTGGCCTGACTGACCAGCTGCTGGGCAAGACTATCGAGCTGGTTTGAGAGCTCTGCCTGCGACTGCTGAATGCGCTCTAGCTGAGTGGTTATGCTGCTCAGCTGGGCTAGCTCGGCTCGCCAACCGTAGTGCTGCTTGAGGTCAAGTTCTAGCGTTTTCAGGGCGGCTCTGAGGGATTCTTCGTCGGTTTGGTCGGCCAAATCCCGCAGGATCGCCTCCAGCGCTGCTACTAACGAGTCATGCAGGGTGGCGGTATCCTGTAGGGTCTGCTCTAGCTGGGTGAGAGTCTGGCTCGATAGCAGCGGTAGGCTGTCGGACAGAACTGCCAAATCTTTTAGCACCGCCTCAATTTTCGCCTGCTGGGTTTGGCCCTGGCCTTTACTGGCCGCCACTAGAGCGCTAATTTCGGTCTCAAACTGGCGGGCGGCGGCCATGCGACTGAGCTGCTGCTGGAGGCGATCGCGCCGATCTTCGAGGGCGGCAATGCTGTTCACCTGGGGCTGTAACGCGACTAAGCGATCGCGAGTTTGCACCGCCTGAATCCACTGCTCTTTGAGCTGGGCTTGCTGAGCCTGAGCCTGCTGCTGCTGTAGCTGCCAGCGCTGGCACTGCTCCAGCTGTTGCTGCATAGCCTCACGTCGGGCCTCCAGCTGGGCCTGAATTTCAAGCTGAGGTTGCAGCAGCGCCAGTTCTCGCTCTGTGGCCTCAAATGACTCCAGCTGCGTTTGCCAGCGAGCCAGGTCTACCTGCGTTTGCCCCCGAGCCTGCTGTAGCCTTTGACAGTCGTTTTGGAGGTGCTGCCGCTGCCGCTGTTCCTGGGCTAGCGCCTGCCCCATCTGCTCGGCAGCCCGGTACCTCTCATAGTCGGTGCGATGGGCCTGGCAGAGGGCGATCGCCTGCCCGGCTTGCTGCGCTGACTGCTGCAACCGAGCCAAACTGGACTGCTTGGCCGACCGCTGATGGGACAGCCCCTGGCGTTGATTGGTTAGGGTTTGTAGCTGTTGGGCCTGAGCCTTGAGACTGTCGCGCTGGGCTTGCAGATCGGCTACGGTGGCCGTAAGGGTTTGCAGACGCTGCTCGCTGGCGGCAATGCCCTGCTGGAGGCTGTGCCGCCGGAGGTTTAGGTCATCCCACTCGGCCAGCGCCTCGTCGTACTGGGCGATTTCTGCCTTGGTCGCCTCGACCTGGTCTTCGGCGTAGCGACGCAGGGTGTTCATCTGCTTAAAGGCCAGCTTGTAGTCTTCGACCTTGAGAATGGCGTCGAATACCGCTTTGCGGTGCTCAGCAGGCTGTAAGAAATCGGCGGTAAAGGTGCCCTGGGGAACCCCCAGGGTGCGGGCGAACAGCTGGGGCAGGTTGGTGGTCGGACCGACTCCCAGGTGCTGGCGCAGCCAGGGCAGCACCTCGTCTTTGATGCGGGTGTAGGGGAGACGCTCGTTCAGCTGGGGATCGAAGAGGGCGTAGCCCCGCTGGGTGCAGCGCTGCACCCGGTAGGTGCGGCCATCGTAGTTGGAGGTAAAGGCTACCGTAACCTGGGCGCTGCCGCTGCCGTTGCGAATCAGGTCTTCTTTGGCATAGTCGCCCTGGTAGTTGAAGAGCACCCAGGCGATCGCCTCTAAAATGCTGGTTTTGCCGGCCCCATTCTCGCCGCAGATGGCATTGGTACCGGGCTGAAACTCAAAATAGCGATCGCGGTGGGTCTTAAAGTTTTGCAGCGCCACCGACAAAATTTGCATAGAACTGTTCCAGCTAAATACCTATCTGGGGTTTCACTGCGATCGTCCCAGCGGGTCGATTTCGCGGGTTTGGCCAGGACATTTTTTTGGATGGAACGCTCTGACCGATTCCACCGCTCAAGCCACGAAGACTAGGATAGCTTTCTTTCCCCAGGCTAGGGGGCAGGGCCTGAGCCTGGGGAGGCGAGGGCAGCTAGTTGCTGCGGGCGGCGGTGGAGGTAAAGCACACGGGGGTGGTCTCAGTGCGGGTACACCAAATCTGAATGACCATTGATGGATCCTCTGGCGAAATCCACCATGACTCCAGCTCAACCAGCTGGTTGGCTGAGGGCAGGCTAGATTGTGACGGAGACCCCGCTGGCAACGCTGCCGATGGCCGAGCCATGGGGGCCCTGACTGCCCCCTGAGTGGCCTGAGCGTCAGGTGCGGCTCCCCGATGGTTTTGCCGTTTGGGCAGCGTTGCGGCCAGAGCTAGCACATCGGTACGCACAATACCCGCCTCAGGCGATCCGAGGGTAGGCATAGACTCTTTTGCGGCGCCTTTATCCGTAGCTGACTCAGGTTCGGTCAGGTTAAAGGAAGGGGCCAGGGCGTCCACAGAGGCACTGGGAGTCTTCGCAAACTCCATGTCTGGCTGGGTAATGTAGCTGTGGGCATAGGCCGTGAGCATGCCGGTTGCCATGCTGAGGGGAATCAGCAGCCGCACGAGGTGATGCTGGCGGCGGCAGCGCCTGGCGTGGCGATCGCAGGCCTCCAGATAGCCGCTGGCTACCACCGAGAGCTGATCGCTGTGCGCCTGCCGAAAGCTCTTAGCTTCGTTGAGACGGGTTTTGGTCAAAAAATAGTCGGCATGATTGGGCTGCTGCTGGCAGTGCCATTCCTGGGCCGCCACCTCGATAGCTCGCTGCTGCCGCACCAGCGGGCCCTGAGTCTGCAACCACTGCTGTAGCAGGGGCCAGTTGCGAATCAGCGCCTCGTGGGCAATGTCAAAGTAGAAGGCGTTGGCGGTTGTTGGCGGGCTACTGACCAACAGGCTGCTGGTGAGCTGGGGCAGATTTGCCGCCGCAGTAGATGGCACGGCTGGGGAGGGGGCCCAGCCCGGCACCGCGATCGCCGCCGAGCTGCTGCTCGCCTGGAGCTGGTCCTGAGCCACCACCAGGCGAGCGGCCAGCAGCTTTTCCAGGGTAGCTACTACATCTGCTTCGGGGGTGCTGCGCGTGACGAGTTCGCTCAGGGATACCGGGCGGCGGGTGACGGTAGAACCGTCGCCGAGGTCGCAGAGACTCAAAAAAATGCGCTGGGCGATCGCTTGCTCTGGGGCGGGCAGAGCCTGAAACAGCCGATCGGCCCGCTGGGTGAGCAGGTGGCGAATGCCTCCCATCTCGACGTAGGCAGACAGAGTTAGGCGCGGCGGCTCTGGAGTATTTGGGCCGCTCTCCCGCCGCAGCCACAGCTCCTTGAGGGCAATTTGCAGCAGGGCCAGATCGGCGGGGGCGCTGACAATATCCAGCAGTAGGGTGTACACCAGGTTGGCGTCGTAGCGCAGGCCGACCTTCTCCAGCGGGCCAACGATAGTGGCCTTGAGCTGGTTGTAGGTCATGGCGGGTACGACCAGGCTGTGGTCAGCCACTAGGGTTTGAAACTTAGGAACGTCGGCCAGTCCCGCCAGATGGTGGGCGCGCAGGCCCAGCACCAGGTGTAGAGGTAAGTGCTCTTGCTCGATCGCTGCGCTCAGGCAATCGAGCACCAGACGGCGATCGCGGCTGGAGTCAAGACCGGGGGTTAGGAGCGCTTCAAACTGGTCTAATACCAGTACTAGTCGGGTTTCTGGGCCGCGCTCGCCGATCAAAGCCTGCACCAGCTGGCAAAACCCCTCTGGTCCCTGCTGCAAAAATGATTCGGCTCGGCGCAGCTGCTCAGCCCGGGGCAGGCCTGTTGCCCCAGGCTCTACAAATAATTCTGCGAGGCTGGACAGCGGGGAAGCCCCCAGCGCCAGGTAGCGTGCCTCCCAGGTTGTTTTGCCCTCAGCCTTGGCCAACTGGGGCATGAGCCCGGCCCGCAGCAGGGATGTTTTGCCCACCCCGGAAGCGCCTACCAGGGCGCACAGGCGCGATGACTGTACTCGACCGATCAGCGTTTGGGCAATCTCATCGCGGCCAAAGAAGATCTCGCTGTGGGCTGCCTCAAAAGGCGCTGCCCCCGGAAAGGGACAAAACCCGTAGCGGAGCTTTTGCAGGCGTTCTAGCAGCGGCGGCGGGGTGTCTCTGGCCGGAGCCGTCAGGCCAGACATGCGGGTCAGCACAATTTCGCTGCCGGAGCTTTCAAAGAGCGGCTGCTGAAGCTCACCCTTCAGTTCTCGGTTGACCGTATCGGTGAGGGAGTGGCTGTTGACAATGCCTCCTTTCACCTTGTAGGGGTTGAGCCCCGACAGCAGCGCCTGGGTAAAGACGCTGTGGTTGCCGTCAAGCGACTCGTAGGCCGCCTCGTATTCCCGGGCCGCAGCCATAAAGAGGCGATCGGTGCCAGCCCGGGCGCCAGGGTCAGCCTCCAGCATGTTAAAAAATTCGCCGCTGTTGCAGCAGTCGAGCAAAATCACGCGCTGACGCACGGGGCTCTCCTGCAGCAAGCGCCGCAGCCAGTGCAGCGACAGCCCGTAGTGCCCTGCCTCTGGGTTGGCATCGCTGGTGGCCAGATAACCTTCTTGAATGCCTGCCTGGCGCTGAAGGCCATGGCCAGAATAGTAGAAGATAGCGGTTTGAGGGATGGTTTTGCCCGCTGGCTTGAACAGCTTAATGAGCGCTTCTTCCAGTACAGAAGTAGTGACTGTGCCCCGCTGGCTCACCGCCGGTTTTTGATTGGCAATGGCTTCGGGCAGCCGTACGACACGGCATTCTCCAAAGCTTTCCAAACACCGTGCTACCGACTCAGCATCCTGAGCTGGAGCCTGTAGTGCAGGTAGATATTGGTAAGTGTTGATTCCGACAACAAGCGCATCCCGTGACATTTTTCCTCGCACCCTGTGTTGGCGTTGCTAAATCTGGCTGAATGACTGTGTGCAGTAAGAACAACGCAACCCCAGTCACTACTTATGTGAGATTTTTGTTGACTCAGGAGTAGAGAATTGCCAAAAGCAAGCTCTAAAACTGAGCGCTCACGCCTCGATGGATTAAGCTTAGCGAAGCGCTTAAAATCCTCTAAGAGGGGTTTGACCCCTAAAAAATTTTTGTCTTTCTGGTCAATTTTTTTGAAAGTAAAATAAATCAGTGTATTTACGCAAAGAATGTCTTGATAGGCTTGAGAAGCTGGCGATCGCAACAGAGAAATCCACAAAGAATGAGGCTCTGTTCGGATAATAATTGTCTATTTGTGCAGAACTTCCGTAATGCTGCGGAAGTACAAAACTACTTCCGCAATCTGGCTGAAGCTAATAATCTACTTTGAGGGACTGTAGAGAAGGCAAAGATTTAGCCGTTTGCTAGATAGGATAATGGCTTGAATCGTAATCTTGAAAGGGATTGTTTTACTTCTTTTTGATCTCTCTTTTGGAGGCCTATTGGGCCGTTGTCTTGGCACGATTGCGCTACGGATAGGTGGCTGCTGATGGGCATGACTCTATATCTAGAATGGTGCTGGGAATCTAGAATAGGGCTGGGACGTTAACCTCTATGGTCTTTGGCGTGGCGCATAATTCATGGATTGGTCGCATTTGTAAGCCCTGCCGCCTTTGCCTGGCGGGGGCGCTGGGGCTAGGCGCAACTCTGTCAGGGGGTGCCACTCTGGCCGCCTCTGAGGCTGTGCCGCCCGGGTGGTCAATTGTGGGAGACAGTCTGGTGACGGAGTGTCACTTCGCCGATTTTGCCGCTACCATTGCCTTTGTCGATCGCCTGGTAGAGCCCGCTGATCGCCTGGGGCACCACCCCGACCTGGGGATTGCCTACAACCGTCTGGTCATTAGCCTAACGACCCACGATGCTGGCGGTGTCACTAGCCTTGACTTTGCCCTTGCCCAGGAGATTACGGCGCTCCAGTCTGGGCAGTGTGAACCGCCCTCGCCCCCCTCAAGCCCATGACCTTACCGCTGCATAATTCCTGGACCTCCGCCAGCCATGCCCTCGACTACCTGTCTCGGGCGGATGCCATTCCCCACCGCACCGAAGGCGAGGCCGTGCTGCTAAATCTGGTGCCGACCACAGCCCGACGTGTTCTAGATTTGGGCACCGGCAATGGGCGGCTGCTAGGACTGCTGAAAATCGATCGCCCCAGTGCCGACTGGGTGGCGATCGATTTTTCACCCACGATGCTGGCGGCGGTGGGAGATCGATTCGGTTCCGACCCCAGCGTTGCGATTGTCAACCACGACCTGTCGCAGCCGCTGCCCGATCTAGGTAGCTTTGACGCGGTAGTCTCAAGCTTTGCGATTCACCACCTGGATCACTCCCGCAAGGCAGCACTTTATAGGGAAATTTTTCAAATTTTGGAGCCAGGAGGCTGCTTTTGCAACCTGGAGCATGTCGCTTCTCCGACGGAGCGACTGCATCATCAGTTTTTGGCGGCGATTGGCTATACCCCTGAAACCGAGGATCCTGCCAATCAGCTGCTGGATATGGAAACTCAGCTGGGCTGGTTGCGAGACATTGGCTTTAGCGATGTAGATTGCCATTGGAAATGGTTGGAAATGGCGCTACTAGCAGGCCTCAAGCCTCTGGAGAAACAATAGATAATTGCCTAGCCCCAGATTCCTGGCCCGGTTGTGACCAAAAACACCACTAGGCTAATCAGGGCGAGAATGCCCTGCAAAATATTGCCGACCAGGGTGCCAACCACAATGGCCAGCCCGACCTTGGCCGACTGCTTGACGCGCTGGAGCAGCTTGAGCTCGCGGCGGTGCAAAAACTCGCCGACAAAGGCACCTAGCACCGTGCCCAGCAGCAGCCCCAGCAGGGGAATACCCGTAGGCAACAGGGGCAATAGGCCAAACAGCCCCAAAAACATGCCTACAAAAGCCCCAATTTGGCCCCAGCTGCTGGCCCCCACTCGCTGCGCCCCCAGCACTCCGGCCAGGTAGTCGATGGCAAAGCTGAGGATAAGGGCTGCGATCGCCACGCCCAAAGCCCACTTTAGCCCCACAAACCCGGCCACCAGCCCCCAGATTAAGATGGCTCCCACAATGAGCGTGATACCGGGCAGGGCGGGGACCACCGCCCCCACTACCCCTGCTACCATAACCAGCACCAGCAGCCAGTACAGGGCCAGGTGCCAGACGGCTGGGGCGTTGATGGCCGCAGGCACCTGGGCAGGCAGATTGACGATGGTGTGGCCTAGACCCACTAGATAGCCGCCAGTGGCAGCAGCTAGGCCGGTCAGCCACTGACTCACCTGCTGATAGATCGCAGTGAGGCTCTGGGGCAGGGCGAGGGCCATGAAGACAGCCATGGAGAAAATCATCCTGAATGTAAGTGCCGAAAACCTGGGACGGGGTGCTGGAGAGTGGTGATGGGTCTAATGCGGATCATAGCTAAAACTAGGGCCGAAACCAGGGGAGTCGGCGGTGCGGCCATCCCGACTGTCTCCAGTGATGTTATCCATTCATGCCGGTCATACCCGGGTATCGACAATGTGGTTAGGTACCGTTGGTCGAAGACGCTAGAGTTGGGAGGCACTAGCTGACCCGATCGCCCCAGGAATCTACCCTTGTTACCCAATTCTCTGCTGCCTAAGCTGCCTGGATTCAATCTCCCGGCTCCCGTGCTGGTGATCGCCTCTATGGCGTCGACCCAGCTGGGCTCGACCCTTGCTAAAAGCCTGTTTGGCCAGGTAGGGCCGTTGGGTATGGTGCTGCTGCGGGTGGGGCTGTCGGCCCTGGTGTTGGTGGCCTGGTGCCGCCCCCGCTGGCGAGGTCATTCGCGCCAAGACTACCGGCTGCTGGTGGGCTTTGGGCTGTCGCTGGCGGTGATGAATGCGCTGTTTTACTGTGCGATCGCGCGGATACCGATCGGGGTTGCCGTAGCGCTGGAGTTCTCTGGGCCGCTGACCGTAGCGCTGCTGCACTCGCGGCGCTGGCTCGACGGGCTGTGGGTGGCGCTGGCAGCGGTGGGCATTGTGCTGCTGTCGCCCCTCAACACACCGGCCCTAGATGGTGCAGGGGTGGTGATGGCACTGCTGGCGGGGGTTGCCTGGGGCGGCTACATTCTGCTGTCGGCCCGCATGGGGCAGGCGTTTCGCGGCGGGGAAGGCCTGGCCCTATCGATGGCGGTGGGCGCGCTGCTGCTGCTGCCGGTGGGGGTGCTGGCGGAGGGGCGATCGCTGCTGTCGCCCAACATTTTGCTGCTGGGCCTGGGGGTGGCCATGCTGGCCTCGACAGTGCCCTACTCGCTGGAGATGACCGCCCTGCGGCGGATGCCCGTGAACGTGTTTGGGGTGCTGATGAGCCTGGAGCCCGCGATCGCCGCCGGGCTGAGCTTTGTGTGGCTAGGTGAGACGCTAACCCTGACCATGGTGGCCGCCATTGGCCTGGTCACGATCGCCGCCGCCGGAGTCTCGCTCTGTCAGCCTGTCGCTAGGTCAGTCTAAACTCCCTGGCATCAACCGCCCGATCCTGGCGGCAGAGGGTGCTTCTAAAGCTAGTCGTGGGCTATGGCCCGATGGAGGCGACCTGGGAGCAAGGCTGGGGCCTTGAGTATCTCACTGGCGGACCGTTGAGCAAATGCAAAGAAAGCCCGTAGCGGGGATAAACCGCCTGCATTCCGTGGAACACTGTTGCTAAACAGGGAATGCATTCTAACGTCGGCTATGAGTCTTTGTATTAACCCCGGTTGCCGTCAGCCCAACCATCCGGACAACGGCGGTAGCTCTACCTGCGCGGCCTGTGGGTCGGCTCTGGTGCTGCAAGGCCGCTACCGGGTCATGCGCCTCATTAGCAGCGACAGCGGTTTTGGCCGCGTCTATGAAGCCTACGAGCGCAATGTGCCCAAAATTCTCAAGGTGCTGAAGGAAGGTTACAACGTCAACGACAAAGTGGTGGAGCTGTTTCGCCGCGAGGCTCAGGTGCTGAGCCAGCTCAACCACCCTGGGGTGCCTCGGGTAGAATCCGAAGGCTACTTTCTCTTCTCCCCGGCAGACGGCGCTGAGCCGCTGCACTGCCTGGTGATGGAGAAAATCGAAGGCCCCAATCTGAAGCAGTGGATGGTGCAGCAGGGCAACCACCCGATCAGCGAAAAGCAGGCCATGCTCTGGCTCACCCAAATTACCGATGTGCTGGATCTGGTCCACCAGCACAACTACTTTCATCGCGACATCAAGCCCGAGAACATCATGCTGCGCCCGTCGGGTCAGCTGGTGCTGGTCGACTTTGGCGCCGCCCGCGAGATGACCCAGACCTATATGGCCAACCTGGGCGACAGCGGTATTACCACGGTGAGTTCGGCGGGCTATACGCCGCCAGAGCAGGAGCAGGGCCAGGCGGTGCCCCAGTCTGACTTCTACGCCCTGGGCCGCACAATGATTTATCTAATGACGGCCAGGCTGCCCAACGACCCGCTGATTTACAACTCCCGCACCAACGCCTTTGCGTGGCGGTCCCTGGCGCCGCAAATTTCGGCTCCCCTGGCCGATTTAGTCGATGAGCTGATCGCTCCGGCGGCGGCCTATCGACCCCAGACCACGGCGGTGATACTCGACCGTCTGGCCCGGGTGCGATCGCGTCAGGTGTCTGGCCTGCCCCGCTCGACCCGCAGCGCTGCCGAGACCGCCTGGCCCATGACCACCCTCAACCCCCACGAGGCCCAGACCCTGCCTGAGCCTTCGCGCAGCTTTCTGCCCCCCTGGTTTGACCAGCGGCCCTGGCTGCTGGCCGGGCTGACGGGGCTGGCTCTGGCGGTGCCCCTGAGCTGGTACGCCCTGAGTCACGGCGGGCCGCCTTTTGGATCGGGAGACCCCAAGGTAACGGCCCCCGTGCTGCAAGACCTGACCGTTAGCCCGGTGACAGTGCTAACTGGCCATACCGCCGATATTTACGATCTGCTGCTGCTGCGGGATGGCAAAACGCTCATTTCTGCCAGCGCCGACAATACGGTGCGAATTTGGGATCTGGAGGCCAACGCCCTGCGCCACACCCTGGCCCATGACAATGTGGTGCAGGCGATCGCCACCACAGTCGATCAAACCACCCTGATTAGCGCCGGGGACGATCGCACGATTCGCTTCTGGTCTCTGCCCGATGGCCGTCCCCTGGGCCAGCTCGACAATGCCCACGCCACCCCGATCCGCGCTTTGGAGGTGAGCCGCAATGGCCGAGTATTGGTCAGTGCCGATAGCGAGGGGACGATTAAGCTGTGGCCGCTGACCGACAGCACAGGTGCCCTCAACCTGTTGGGAATGTCGATGGCTGGCCCTAGCCACACCCTAGAGGCCGATGGCACCGTGAACGACCTGCTCTTTACCCGCGACAACAGTACGCTGATCAGCGGCGGCAAAAGCCTTCAGCTCTGGAATCTGGCCAGTTTGGAGAATGCCGCGCCTGGGGCCGCGATCGCCCCCACGACCCTGGTGGGGCACAGCAGCTTTGTCAACCGCATCGATATTACCGACGACGACAAGACCTTAATCAGCGCCTCAGCCGATCAGCACGTGCTGCTTTGGGACATGGTTACCAAGGCCAAATCCGCCGTGCTGGAGGGGCACAAAAGCTATGTCAACACGCTGCGGCTAGAGGGGCCTCGGCTGTGGAGTGCTGACGCCGACAAAACCATCCTGGTGTGGGATTTACAGCAAAAAGCCCCAATCCAGCGGATCACGGGCTTTGAAACCGATATCTGGCGCTTTACGGTCCAGCCCAATGGTCAAATCATTACCATTGGTGGCGACCAGCCCTACATTCGAGTCTGGCGGCTAGATCAGCCCAACCCGCCCAAGTAGGCGCTGAGCCTGGCAGGCCGGGATGGAGGTGCGCGATCGCTAATCTTTGGCGGTTACGATCACCTTGCGGTAGTTGATGTCAAAGCGATCGCCGTGGGCCAGCAGATGCAGCCGCAGGCCGTGGACGCTGAGGGGATCGGCGGCGTTAATGTCAGGCTCGTTGGTGTGGGTCATGCTGCCGGGGTCGACCACCGTAATCACCCCTTTGCCAATTACCTCGAAGCTGCCGTCGCCCTCAAACAGAGCGCAGGTATCCTCGTCGATGCCCAGGCCCAGACGGTTGGGCTGCATGGCCATGGCGCTGATCAGCCGGGCCATGCGGTTGCGGTTGTGGAAGTGCTGGTCGACAATCACCTCGGGCACAAAGCCCAGGCCAATGGCCATATCCACCAGGGAGCGATTGGGCGACTCGCCGCTGCCGCCGCCCGCAATCATGTGGTGGCCCATCACAGCGGCCCCAGCGCTGGTGCCCGCCAGGGTAATTTCTCCCAGCTGGGCGCGCTGGCGCACCAAATCAATCAGGGGCGTGTCGGCCAGCAGCCCGCACAGCCGCACCTGGTCGCCGCCGGTAATAAAGACTCCGGTGCAGGGTTCGACGACGGTTTTCCAGGCGGGATCTTCTCCCTGGGCGCGATCGCGAATATCCATCACCACGGCCTCTGGGGCACCCATTTCGGCAAAGATCTGCTGGTAACGGGCCGAAATCGCCACCGGGTCCCGCGAAGCGCAGGGAATGATACCAATGCGAGCGGCTGTCCCCCCAGACCGCTCAAAAAAGGTGTGCAGGATCTCTTTACCGTGGACTTTGTCTTCTGCGCCGCCAATGGCCAGAATAGCGTGGTGCTTAACGGGAGACATGGGCCGCTCAACGAAGGGACGAGAATTGCTACCTAGACTCGATTACTGCATGATAGAGAGCGTTATATACCAAGTCCAGATCGAGGTCTGTAGTTTTCCTACAGGCAAGCCGTCACGTCTGGACTGGGATCACGTTTACTCAACCCATCAGGTCTTTAGGCCTTAGCAGTCTAGGCTATGACAACTGGCACCCCTGGGGCTTCCCATCTGAGAGTAGATGTTGTCAGCCTGTTTCCAGACTTTTTCACATCTCCCCTGGAGTCAGGGCTGATTGGTAAAGCCCTGGCGCGCCAAATTGCAGAAATTCATCTTACCAATCCCAGGGACTTTACAACGGATAAGCACCGTCGGGTTGACGATGAACCCTACGGCGGCGGGGTCGGTATGTTAATGAAGCCGGACCCCATTTTTGCGGCGGTGGAGTCGCTGCCGCTGCTGCCCCGGCGGGAGGTGATTTTGCTCAGTCCCCAGGGGGAGGCCATGACCCAGGAGCTATTTCGTCAGCTGGTTGGGTTAGATCAGCTGGTGCTGATCTGCGGCCACTACGAGGGCGTCGATGAGCGGGTTGGCCATCTGCTCACGCGGGAGGTCTCCCTGGGCGATTTTGTGCTCACCTGTGGTGAAATACCGGCCCTGGCGCTGATCAACGGCGTGATGCGGCTGCTGCCGGGCACCGTGGGCAAGACTGACTCGCTGCGCTACGAGAGTTTTGAAACGCCGCTCTTGGACTACCCCCAGTACACCCGTCCGGCTAGCTTTCGCGGCTGGGAGGTGCCCGAGGTGCTGCGATCGGGCAACCATGAGGCGATCGCCCGGTGGCGGCGGCAGCAGCAGATCGAGCGGACTCGGCAGCGGCGGCCTGATTTGTATGAGCGGTGGGTGGAGGAGGAGGGTGGGGAGTAGGGGAGTGGGGAAGATGGGGAGATGGAGTGATGGGGAGATAGGGAGATGGGGAGATGGGGGGAATAACCAATCCACCGTAGGGTGCATCCGCGCAGCGATGCATCATGGAGACCTTGTCTATATCAAAAGAATTTGAGCATTAGGAGGGAAAAACGATGGGGATCAGGATTGGCAATGGGTACGACATTCATCGGCTGGTGGAGGGGCGATCGCTAATCCTTGGCGGGATCACGATTCCGCACCACCTGGGGCTAGATGGCCACAGCGATGCCGACGTGCTCACCCACGCGATTATGGATGCCCTGCTGGGGGCGCTGAGCCTCGGGGATATTGGCCTCTACTTTCCGCCGGGGGATCCGGAGTGGGCGGGGGCCGACAGCCTCAAGCTGCTGGCGCAGGTGAATGCCATGGTGCAGCAGCGGGGCTGGCAGGTGAGCAACATTGACTCGGTGGTGGTGGCCGAGCAGCCCAAGCTCAAGCCCCACATCGACGCGATGCGATCGCGGCTGGCCGGCCAGCTGGGCCTCGCCCCCGATCAGGTGGGGGTAAAAGCGACTACCAACGAAAAACTGGGGCCAGTGGGTCGCCAGGAGGGCATTGCCGCCTACGCCGTGGCGCTGCTCACCACTGGGGCCTAGAGGCGATCGCGGCGGGCTGAACCCCTCAAGACCTTGGCCCAGGGATTTCCACGGGCCAGGAACTTTTTGAAATTCCAGGGGTCAAACCACTTTGTAAAATCTTTATGGGCCAGTGCCCAGCCCCTGTGAACTTTTCCGGAATACGCTCTGCAACGGTTGTAAAAGATACTTAACCTAACCGAGAAACCCGTAAAGTACTTTATAATATCTTCAAGTTTGTAGAGGTTTCCGGAAGCAGCGGTTTCCAAAAGCAAACTTGGCGGTATTAACCCTTGCATCTACTGCTGAGCGTTGGTTTAGGTCTTGTCTAGAGATCAATCTGTGGCGAGTTCGCGGCTGTAGGTGCTGGTTTTTGTCCCATAGACAGAGGGGTAAGGCTGAGATGGCTAAAGTCGCGCAATCGCTGGTGGCAATGGGCCACACTATTCGTGGGGTTTGCTATGCCAAACCCGAATACTTGAATCAAGCTATTGCGGCACTGTCGGCTATTCCCCCAGAGCGCGTCGGGCTAGACGGCGAGTACGACTATTACGGGCTGGCCAAGCGGATTCAGTTTAGTTTTGGGGACCGGGTTGGCCGCGCTGCCGTCAAGCAGCTGTCGATTAAACAGCGGGGGTCGGCGGTCATTCTGAGCGGTCAGGTTGAGACCCTGGATCTGCTCGATCAGCTGGTTGACCTGGCCCTGAGTACCGAAGGCACTACCCACGTGGAAGTGAACGACGTGCAGGTTAGCAGCCTGGCGTTGGCCCAACCTGCGCAGGTGGCTTAGGCCAGGGGCTTGGTGTCGTCGTTGACGGCCAGCCGCAGGGCCGATAGGGCCACAATCACCAAAAATAGCGCTAGCCCAATGGTGCAGGCGTAGCTGATTTCTAACTTTTGAAAGGCCTGCTCGTAGATGTAGTACACCACAGTTTTAGAGCTGTGGCGCGGGCCGCCCTGGGTCATGATGTAGACCTCCTCGAAGACTTTGGTGGCGGCGATCGCAGAAATTACCCCCACCAGCACGATGTAAGGTCGCATCAGCGGCAGCGTAATATCCCAGTGCCGTCGCCAGCCGTCGGAGCCATCCAGCGCCGCCGCTTCGTACAGGTCTTGGGGAATGCCCTGGAGCCCCGCCAGGTAGATCACCATGTAGTATCCCAGCCCTTTCCACACCGTCACCACCATGACGCTCAGCAGCGCCAGGGAAGGGCTGGTCAGCCAGGGAATGCCGTTCTCGGTCAGGCCCAAGCTCTTGAGCACCTGGTTAAACAGGCCCGTCTCGGCGTAGAGCCAGCGCCAGGCAATGCCCGCCACCACCATCGACACCACCACGGGCGAATAGTAGGCCACCCGCAGCCAGTGAATGCCCCGGAGCTGCCGGTTGGCTAAAATTGCCAGCCCCAGCGGCGCAAAGGTCAAAATTGGCACCACCCCCGCCAGGTAAACCAGGGTATTGCGCACCGTCTGCCAGAAGATGGGGTCGGCCATCAGCCGCTGCACGTTGGCGGTGCCTACCCAGGTGGGAGCTGCCGTCAGATCGACCCCAAAGGTCGTAAAGCTCAGGTAAAAGGCCCGCAGGGCAGGCCAAAATACCGAGATCCCCAGCGCCGCCAGCGCCGGTAAGAGAAACAGATAGGGAATCACCCGTTGAGGAATCGCGAAGCCCCCTGGCCAGATGGTCTTGGAACGGTCACGCGGGGATGCAGTCATGGATGAAGGCGGGACAATAACGTGGGCAAGAGTCTATCCGGCAGAGGGCCAGCGGGGACGTGAGGGCGATCGCATCTGCCTGCAATCCGAATTCGGCTGTATAGATAGGATTTCATAGCCGCGAACACCCTGCCCCAGGAAAATTAAATGAAGGTGGCGTGAAGAAACCGTGGTTTTACGGATTTAGATTGCTTTGAAGATCAGGCTTAATAGTACTCCCGGTTCGCTCATTTCTAAGGTGGTTCGTCAGATACGGGCCCCAGCAGGGTGTAAATACTTACCGGGAAGTTGAGAGCCTTTAAGATCTGCTGCTGTAAAGGCGTCAGCTCCGTCAGATGGGCATAGGTCTGCCCTCGTGCATTCACCATGACTAGAGTAATGTCGCGAAAACTGGCCAACAGTAATTCGGCTGTCGGACGTGCCGTCGCCCGCTTGGGATTACCGATATATAGCCCTGAGAGGGTTTCTTGGTGACCAGCTAAGGCTTGACGCATCTGAAACTCCACCAGCGTTAACAGCCGCAACCCCATCGAGAGTAAGCGAATTAATCCCTTGATATGGTCTTCACGCTGTAAGTACATCGGGGACGTAAGTACATCGGGAGAGGGAGAGGGGATGCCCTTTGAGTCGGCTAAAGCTGTGCTCCACCAGATATTCTTGGCGGTAGACCGTCACGGCTTGAGGCAACGATAATGCCGCTGCGGGATGATTGGTGACATAGACCCGCCAGCCCAAGGTTTGCATCTGCTGGTTGATGGCCTCAGTTTCTAGGGTGCCATTCACCTGGAATCGACGGTGCTCCACCATCCGAGCCGGGCGGTCCCGGTAGCGACGCACAGCGTGTTGCTCCACCTGTTGTGAGTAGGTGAGTTGAACGTAGGCCTTGACCCGGTAGCGGGTGAGAATCGCCTCGGCGGCTTGCGCTAAGGCGACCTCATCGGGAAAGGCTTTCTGGCCGCGCCCCGATTGGTTGAGCGCCGCTAAGGCCGTCTGGGCGTGCTCAAGTCGAGCTTGGAAGGCCTGCTGGGCGGATTGAGCATAAGCCAAGGAGTACACGACCAATTGCCGCTCTGACCACGTCCAGGTGTGTCCGTCCCATTCTCCTGTGCGGGTCTGGGTCTGCTCATAGCCTCGGGCAATCAGCGCGGTGTGACCGTCGGCATAGTCGTAGTGAATCTCCTGCAACTCAACGGCCCCTTGCTCCACTGGGTCTAGGTAGGCCTGCATCGCCTCCGCCTTGAGTTGAGTCCCACCGAGCGGACAGAGATAGTAATCGCCTGTGGCCTGGAGAAAGCAACGGGTCGCTAGACTGGCCATCTTGCTGTCACCCACGTAGAGCAACCCAGACTGACTGAGGGTCTGACGCACCTGCCCGATGGCCGGAATGTAGAGCGGGTCGTCGGCGCGCTGCCCGGAGACAATCTCGGTCGCTATCGGTAGCCCCAGCGGATCTAGCGTCGCCAGCATCAGCTTCAGTTGGGGCAGGTCGGGGCGATGGTCTTTGCTATGGCCATATTGGAACAGCCCTGACTCATTGACCGTCCAATCCCCGCTGACGCTGGTACTATCCAGACGCAGCCGTTTGGGGTGCAGGTCATACACCTGAATCTGACGCTGATTCAACGCCGGTTCAAACAACGCCCATTGGGCATCATCACTGAGATATCGCAACACGCTTTCTAGGCGGTCGTCACTCAGGTCAAGGGCGCGAACCGGTTGCTGCAAGCCCTGTTGCAAGGTTTCCTGATGTCGCTCTACCCAGGCCTGCACGGGGTTTAACCGGTGATCCGCTTGGGACAAAATGTGGCTCAGCCAAACTATCACCACATGGCCTAAGCTGAGCCCCTGCCAGTTCCCATGGGTCGGAAAGTAGTCGTCGAGCAGGGGTTGCACGTCCATCCGCTGCAGTTGGGCCAGCAACAGGGGAATATCGTCAACCCGTTCGGTGATAACGGTTAGGGGGGTATCCATAGCCCTAACCTATCCCAATTGGCTGACCTCATTTAAAAATGAGCGAACCGTGAGTAGTAGTTGGGGCATGTCATATTTGGCTACAGCTTCGCTACAGCTTCTGCACTGCACCGACAAAAAAGATAGTGGCTAACGCTACGCCAGAACAATATCTGTAGCCTTTAATCGACCTCTATTTCGCCACCTGATCTGCTTTGGTAGGGATCCTGTATGGATAACGATACCCAAGCCACAAAACGTCTAGTCGAGATTATTCGGGATCTATGCTTTGCTCCTAGCCTAGATATTCTCATGACTCTGGTCGGTGCAGCGGCCCGAGAGCTGACCCATGCCGATGGGGCTACGTTTGTGCTTAAAGAGGGAGACCAGTGCTTTTATGCCCACGAAAACGCGGTTGCCCCCCTGTGGAAGGGGCAGCGATTTCCGCTCTGTAGCTGCATCTGTGGCTGGGCCATTAACCACAGACAGGCCGCCATCATTGAAGACGTATACAGCGACGCGCGGATTCCGGTAGAGGCCTACGCTCCAACCTTTGTGAAAAGCCTGACCGTGGTGCCCATGCGCCAGGCGAACCCGGTGGGCGTGATCGGCGTATACTGGGCCGAACGCCATCACCCCCAGACCGAGGAGGTTGAACTGCTGCAAATCTTAGCTGACACCACCGCCACGGTGCTCGATCGCCTCCTGGGTCAGGAGAAGCCCGAGGCGGCAGCGCGATCGCAGCTCGAAATGCTTGAGCACACCAATGCCAAACTGCGGGCCGAGGTCTTGCAGCGCCACACCACCGAGGCTGAGCTAACGCGGCTCTCGCTCACCGATGGCTTAACCGGCTTGTACAACCGCCGCGGCTTTTTTCTGCTGGCCAATCCAAAACTTCGGCAGGCCCAGCGCCAGCCACAGTCGGTAACAGTCTTCTTTATTGACGTTGACTATCTCAAGCAGGTAAATGACCACTACGGCCACGAGGCAGGCGACTGGCTCATTTTGGGTACTGCCGCCAGCCTGCATGAGACCTTCCGCGAGGGCGATATCCTGGCCCGGCTGGGGGGCGATGAGTTTGTTGTGCTGGCGATCGACTGCGCCGATGGCCAGGATGTGATCAACCGACTCAAGGCCAATGCCGAGATCTTTGTCCAAGAAAACAAGCTCCCCTATCCCTTCTCGATGAGTGTAGGGCTAGCGGCAAAC
Organism: Nodosilinea nodulosa PCC 7104; assembly: GCF_000309385.1. Lineage (GTDB taxonomy): Bacteria > Cyanobacteriota > Cyanobacteriia > Phormidesmidales > Phormidesmidaceae > Nodosilinea > Nodosilinea nodulosa. The sequence goes on along the minus strand of NZ_JH976537.1, from coordinate 2,729,795 downwards.
CGGGGGGAGGGGGCCGCTTTGACGCTGAGTCAGCTAGTTTTCCAGGCCGATGCCGCCATGTATGCCCAAAAGCAGCGCAGACAGCCGCTCAACATCGCAGAAATTAAGGCCTCTCGGCGATGGGGCACCCGGGCATAGAGGGCTGGATGTAGACAAGTCGGATCCGGGCGTGACTGGACTAGCCCAGCAGCGGCGTTAGATCTAAATGCTCGCTGACCGCTTCGGTCAGCTCGTTGAGCACCGCCTCGCGCTGTTCGCGGTAGTTGGGTATGCCCGTGGGCAGTGAGCCAAGCCCCCGCTGCTGGCGCAGGCGGTTGAGCCAGGCCCGGCGCCAGGGGCCATTGTCGAAGAGGCCGTGCAGGTAGGTGCCCCACAGCGACTGGCTGGCATCCACTACGCCCAGGCTGCGGTCTTCAAACAAAAACTCAAACTTGGTGCCCTTGGCGTCTTGCCCCTCAGAGAGAATCAGCTGGGTGCGGCCCTGGTGCAGTTCGTAGCCCGACACCGGCAGCCCTTCCTGCGGGAAGCGCGAGCTGACCGTGCGCTGGCGGGCGATTTTTTGCTGGGTAATTACCGTGCGCAGGGGAAACAGATCTAGCCCTGGGAAGCGCCCCTCGTGGCCCTCAATGCCCTCTGGGTCGGCCAAAAATTGGCCCATCATCTGAAAGCCGCCGCAGACGCCCATGACGGTGCCCCCGGCGGCCACGTAGTTTTGAATTTCCTCGGCCATGCCGGTGCGCTGTAAAATCAGCAGGTCGGCAATGGTGGTCTTGGTGCCGGGAATGATGACGGCGTCGGGATAGCTGAGCTTTTCCTTGGGGCTGAGGTAGACCACCCGCACGTTGGGCTCGGCCTCCAGGGGGTCGAAGTCGGTGAAGTTGGAGATGCGGGGCAGGCGAATGACGGCGATGGTGATATCGGCCTGCTTTTTGCTGCCGGGGGTGCGATCGAGCAGGCTGAGGGAGTCTTCGGCGGGCAGGGCGTTCTCAATCCAGGGCACCACGCCGAGGACGGGAATGCCGGTGCGCTCTTTGATCCAGGCCAATCCCGGCTCTAGTACCTCGCGCTGGCCGCGAAACTTGTTGATAATAATGCCTTTGACCAGGGCGCGCTCCTCTGGCTCCATGAGCTCCAGCGTGCCGATAATGTGGGCAAATACGCCGCCGCGATCGATATCGGCCACCAGCACCGTGGGGGCGTTGAGGTGTTTGGCCACCCGCATATTGGTGAGGTCGCGGTGCTTGAGGTTGACTTCGACCGGGCTGCCTGCCCCTTCACAGACCAAAAAGTCGTAGTCCTGGCTGAGGCGGGCTAGGCTCTCTTGAATGGCCTGCCAGCCCTGGTCAAAAAAGTTTTCGTAGTACTGCATGGCGGTGGTGCGGCCCACGGCTCGGCCCCGGAGAATCACCTGGGAGGTCATGTCGCCCTGGGGTTTGAGCAGAATGGGGTTCATTTCTACCTGCGGCGGCACCCCGGCGGCCCAGGCCTGCACCGCCTGGGCGTATCCCATTTCGCCGCCGTTGGCGGTGACGTAGGAGTTGAGCGCCATGTTTTGCCCTTTGAAGGGGGCAACCCGCCAGCCCCGACGGCTGAGAATGCGACACAGGGCCGTGGTAATCAATGATTTACCCACGTGGGAGGCTGTTCCCACTACCATGATTGCTCTCATGGAGCGTCTCCAAAGTTGAATGAGTTCGGTAATTGGGCTAGAGCCCGAAGCTGCTTACTCGGATCCTAACCACTCCCTATGCAGATTCTTCAGGAACAACACAACCCGTCAGGACGATATTGGCTTTGCCACTGGCTTAGCGATGGTCAAAGCCCAATTCCGTAGGGCAATCGCACCCACCGGCACCATGCATTATAGAGATGATCGACCAGGGTGGGGCGGTACTGGGCTGGGCTAAGCGGGTGCAGCTGCTCAAACACCTGACGACCCAGGGGGGTGAGACGAAAGCTGTCGGTGAGGCCCTGGCCATCGACTTCGCGGCGCAGCAGGCCCACAGCGATCAGCCACATCATCTCATTTTCGGCCTGGAGTTCGGCCAGGGAGCGGCGGCTGTAGCCGCTGGTAAGCCCCCCTGGGCCGCAGACCTGGCGGATGGAGATGCTGCGCGATCGCATATTCGCCAGCAGGGTTAGCCGAAAGGGTGAACACCGGAAGGCTCGCGCCGCACGCCTGAGCGATCGCCGGGAATAGCGCAGCGACAGAGCAGAATTAGACTCAGCTAGAGCCATGGTTTCAGAGAGGTATAACTGCCTTAGATTGTAGGTTTAATCGACCGAGAAACGGAGAAGAATTCCAGATTGAAGACGATTTAGTAGCTATAGTTACTTTCCTCTTGGCAGGCAATTGATAACTCTATTAGCAGCTTAATTGTTTATTTAAGTTTCCTTAGCTCACGTTAATACACTCAGGGTTTCTAGGGTTCCGGCTTGCCGCCGCGTCGGTTGAGCGCCTGGTCCGAGAGAAACCGCCAGCGTTTTGTTGGGCCTGCATGGCTTTGGCCTTGTCCTCTACAACCTGGTACACGGCGGGATAAAAGCCCGGGAGGATAGCGAAGCGCTGCTTTGCCGTTCTCTCGGGCTTCCATATTTTGCGCGGGTTTGCTCTGGCGGCGCCCAGTATCCTCCCTCGACGGCCCTCGGCAGAACCTGCGCAAGCCACCGTGCTCACTCCCTTAAGGATAGATTCGTGCCCCTTCCCCTTGCTCACCCATGTCTTCTCCTCCCCTAGCTCCTGAAACCCAGGCTCTCAAACTGTCGCTAGAGGCCCAGGGCGTTAAGTACGCCATCGCCAGCTACGTGGATATCCACGGCATGAGTAAGGCCAAAATGGTGCCCATTGCCCACCTGGGCCAAATGATGGCGGGTTCTGAGCTGTTTACCGGGGCGGCCCTAGATGGGGTGCCCCAGGCGATTAGCGATGATGAGGTGGCGGCGATGCCCGACCCGGCCACGGCTACGGTACTGCCCTGGAACCCCGAGGTGGCCTGGTTCGCCAGCGACCTCTATCTCCAAGGGCAGCCCTTTGAGGCCTGCTGCCGCACCATTCTCAAACAGATGCTGGCCAAGGCCGCCACCCTGGGGTTTACCTTTAATCTGGGCGTGGAAACCGAGTTTTTCATGCTCAAGGAAAATTCCGACGGCGGTTTTGGCCCCGTGAGCGATCGCGACGGTCTGGCCAAACCCTGCTACGACCTGCCCAGCCTGCTGGACAACTACCCCTGGCTGAGCGAACTGGTGGAGTACATGAATCAGCTTGGCTGGGACGTGTATTCCTTTGACCACGAGGACGCCAACGGCCAGTTCGAAACCGACTTCGCCTACAGCGATGCGCTCACCATGGCCGATCGACTCACCTTTTTTCGGCTGATGGTCAAGGAGGTGGCCCGCAAACACGGCTACTTCGCCAGCTTTATGCCCAAACCCTTTGCCAACCGCACCGGCAGCGGTGCCCACTACAACATGTCGCTGGCCGACAGTCACACCGGCCAGAACCTGTTTGAGGCCTCCGACGACCCGCGCGGCTGCGGTCTCTCTACCCTGGGCTACCAGTTCATTGCCGGGGTGCTGCGCCACGCCAAAGCGATCTGCGCCGTCACCTGCCCTACGGTCAACAGCTACAAGCGGCTGCTGCGCCAGGGCAGCATGTCGGGCTTTACCTGGGCCCCGGTCTACATCTGCTACGGCAACAACAACCGCACCAACATGCTGCGCATTCCCCTGGCCGGGGGGCGGGTCGAGTGCCGCGCCGCCGACATCTCCACCAATCTCTATCTGGGGGCGGCAATGATTCTAGCCGCCGGACTGGAGGGCATTGCCGAAGGGCTGGACCCTGGCGCACCCCACACCGAGAACATGTACGACTACTCCCTGGCCGACCTCCAGGCGATGAAGATCGACATGCTGCCGCGCACCCTCCAGGAGGCGATCGATGCCTTTGAGGCCGATCCGCTCAGCGCAGCGGTGATGGGGCCGCTGATGTATCAAACCTACATCGACTTTCGCCGTCAGGAGTGGGAGGAGTATCACACCCACATTTCCGACTGGGAAATCCAGCGCTACCTGAAATTTTTCTAGCCCTCCGTGAGGCTGGGTTTGCTCCCAGCCATGTCCATGTTTCCCCAGCTTTCTCTGTAGTTTGTTTGAGTTAAATACCCACAACCATGAAACGACGCACCTTTTTACCCACCCTGCTTGCCTTTTTCTGCACCCTGCTGATTACCGTCAGCTGTGCCCAGAATGCCCCCCAGGCCGATGCGCCCGCGGAGCCTGCCCCCGCGACCGCGACCGCTGGCGAACCCGTGAAGATGGGCTACAGCAACTGGGCGGGCTGGTGGCCCTGGGCCGTGGCCGAAGCCGAGGGCCTGTTTGAGAAGAACGGTGCCAACGTCGAGCTAATCTGGTTCGACGGCTATCTGGAGTCGATTCAGGCGCTGGCGGGCGGGCAGCTCGATGCCAACGGCCAGACCCTCAACGACACCATTTCCTTTTTGGCCGATGCGGCCAATGGCATGGTCACGGTGCTGGTCAATGACAACTCCGCCGGTAACGACAAAATCATCGTGGCGGACGGCATTGACAGCGTGGCCGACCTCAAAGGCAAAACCGTGGCCCTGGAAGAAGGCGTGGTAGACGACTTTTTGCTCACCCTGGCGCTGGAAGACGCCGGTATGAAGCGCGACGATGTGGAGATTAAAAATCTCGAAACGGGTGCTGCCGCCACGGCCTTTGCCGCCGGACAAACCGATGGCTTTGGCGGGTGGGTGCCGTTTTGGGAAACCGCTCTATCGCGGGAAGGCAGTAAGGAAATTATCACCTCCAAGGACTACCCGGGGGCAATTCCTGATCTGCTGGTGGTTAGCCAAAAGCTAATCGACGAGCGTCCTGAGCAGGTGCAGGCTCTGGTGGATACCTGGTTTGACACGCTGGCCTTTATCAAAGCCAACCCCGATCGGGCTAACGAAATCATGGCTAAGCGGGCCAGTGTCAGCGATACAGAGTTTGAGAAATACACCGAAGGCACCAAAATTTTCACCCTGGAAGAAAACCTGGAAGCCTTTCAGGCCGGGGGAGACGACATGAAGTATATGCCCTACGCAGCCCAGAAAATGACGGATTTTATGGTGAAGGTTGGGTTTATTCCCCAAGCTCCTGACCTCAGCAAGCTTCTGGATGACCAGTTTGTTAAGGCCTATGCGGCGAAGAAGTAACTCTTGATGCAAACCCCCAGCTCCAATCTATGGATGATGGGGGTTCGTGCCCGACAGGTTGGTCGTAGTTTTTGGAATAACTCCTGTGACTCCCGCTTCTCCTTCTTTTTCAACGGCGCCGACAGCCGCCCAGGGCCTCAAGCCCAGCCTTTTTTGGCGACTGGCAGAGGATATTCCCAAACCGTTGAGCACAGTGCTGATGGTGCTCTCCATCGCAGTACCCCTGGTGCTCTGGTGGCTGGTCTCCAGCCTCGACCTGGTGAATGACAAGTTTCTGCCGTCGCCGCTGCAGGTGGTTCAGGCCCTGGGGCGGCTCTGGACCGATGGGTTTTTGCTGGACGATACGGCGGCCAGCCTGATGCGGGTGACGGTGGGGTTTGGGCTGGCGGCCCTGGTGTCGGTGCCCATCGGCATTGCCATGGGTGCCTTTGCTAGCGTGCGATCGCTGCTCGAACCCATCATTGGCGTGGTGCGCTACATGCCGCCCCCGGCCTTTATTCCGCTGCTAATCATCTATTTGGGCCTGGGAGAAGCGCCCAAAATTGCCCTGATTTTCATGGGCACGGTGTTCTTCAACATCCTGATGATTATGGATGCGGTGAAATTTGTGCCCAAAGCTCTGCTGGAGACCACCTACACCCTGGGCGGGCAGCGGCGGCAGGCGCTGTTTCAGGTGATTGCCCCCTACGTGCTGCCCAATATCATCGACACGTTTCGCATCAACATCGCCACCTCCTGGAGCCTGGTGGTGGTGGCGGAGCTGGTGGCGGCCGAAAATGGCCTGGGCAAGCGGATTGTGCTGGCTCAAAAGTTCTTTAACACCGACGAGATTTTTGCCTGCCTGATCATTTTGGGTGTGATTGGCTTTGCTCTGGATCTATCGCTGCGGTACCTGATGAGGCTCACCTGCAAGTGGGCGATTGATTGAGCCCCGTTTGCCCATCGACCTGTTCACTGATTCACTCTCTAACTCCTCACCACTATGCACCTTGAAATCAACAGCCTCAGCAAACAGTTTGAAACCCGCCAGGGACCAATTCTGGCCCTTGACGGCATTGACATGCATGTCGAAACGGGGGAATTTGTCTGTGCGGTCGGGGCCTCTGGCTCGGGTAAGTCTACGCTGCTGCGGCTGGTGGCGGGTCTGGATATGCCCACGGCGGGCGAGATTACCGTGGATGGTCAAATCGTGACCGGCCCCGGCTCCGATCGCGGCATGGTGTTCCAGAGCTACACGCTCTACCCCTGGATGACGGTGCAGAACAACGTGGAGTTTGGCCTCAAGCTCCAGGGCATTGGGGCGAAGGAGCGGCGGGAAATGGCCTCTTACTACCTCGATGTGGTAGGGCTGACCCGGTTTGCCCGATCGCTGCCCAAGCAGCTCTCTGGGGGCATGAAGCAGCGGGTGGCGATCGCCCGCACCCTGGCCTCGCGGCCCAAAATTATGCTGATGGACGAGCCCTTTGGGGCGCTGGACGTGCAGACGAAAGAAACCATGCAGCAGTTCATGCTGGATCTGTGGAATCGCACCGGGGTCAGCATTTTGATGATTACCCACGATGTCGATGAGGCGGTGTTTCTGGCCCAGCGGGTCTACGTGCTGACGGCCCACCCCGGCACCGTTCAGCGGGAGCTGTTTGTGGATTTGCCCAGCGATCGCACCTATACCGTGCGCCGCGATCGCGCCTTTCAGGACTACCGCGAAGAAATTATGGATCTGCTTCGGGGAAAGATGACCCCTGCCCTGGCGAGTTGAGGATGGTCACAGCGATGGGGGCTAGTTCACCACTGCGGCCACCCGCACCGCCGGATACCTGCGGGCTGCCAGAGCGGTTTTTGCTCACCGCCGACCACTACACCAACCCCCGCTGGCTCCCTGTCGAGCAGCGGGCAATCTTCCATCGCGCCTGGCTCTACGTAGGGGATGGCGATCGCCTCCAGCCAGGCATGGTGTGGGCCAGATCGGTGGCGGGTGCTCCCCTGCTAATTGTTCGAGACAGTGCCGGTGAACTGCGGGCCTTCTACAATCTCTGCCCCCACCGGGCGGCCATTCTGTCGCCGCAGGCGGGCATTCACCCCTGCCAGAAACTGGTGTGCCCCTACCACGCCTGGGTGTACGACCTCTCTGGAGATTTGCTGGGGGTGCCTGCCCAGCATCAGTTTCCAGAGTCCTTTCAAAAGCAGGATTTTGGGCTGCGATCGCTGCGCCTAGAGACCTGGTCAGGCTTTATGTTCGTCTGTTTTGATGACAGTGCGCCGCCCCTGGCCGAGTTTCTGGGCAGTATCCCCCAGCACCTGGGGCAGCACCGCACCGCCGCCAGCCAGCCGCTGGTGGCCAAGCAGTACACCGTCGCCTGCAACTGGAAGAACTACCACGACAACACCCTGTGCGACTACCACGTGGCGATCGCCCACCGCACCACCCTCAACCAGGTGCAGGGGCCAGTTCGCTACTACCAGCACCAGCTAGAGCCCTTTGTAAACCTGCTCTATACCCCTCTAACTTCTGCCTGGCGAGACGAAAACACCATCCTGCCGCTCCTCCAGGGCCTCAGCCGCGACGGGTTTTTTACCTATGGCATTTACCCGAATCTGCACCTGCTGGGGCTGCCCAACGGTCTGCTGGCCTGGCTGCACATCGAGCCTCTCACCGCTGAATCCTGCCAGGTGGCCCTCGAAATCTACGGCGACCCTGAGTATTGCCCCCCCGCCAGTGACCTGCTGGCCGATTTTGAAGCCTTCATGCAGGAAGATATGCTGCTCACCGAGAGCGTGCAGCGGGGCTACGCCAGCGGCACCTACACCCCCGGCCCAATCAACGGCCTGGAAACCCGCATCATTCACCAGCAGCAGTTAATTTGGCAGGCCCTTGCCGCTGCTGGTGAGGCTGAATAACAGCATGGCTCCGGTGCGGGCAACCCACCGCTGGCCCCTCGCCACACAGCGCTAAATGAGCTGCCGAACAAGACCCCCACCCCCCCCACCCCCTCACCCCTCACCCCCCACCCCTCACCCCCCACCCTCCCTACCCGCTCACCCCTCACCCCTCACCGCTCCACCCCTCACCCCTCACCCCCCCACCTTCCCCTCCATGCCCCCCAACCCCTTCCTCGGCCTCTGGCAGCGTCGCTCCATTCAGTTCGATCGGAGCGCCGCTGACACCAGCCAAGCGGTGCTATGGATCCAGGCTGAAACTCATTTTGCTGACGTGCGCCAGGTTCCCTTTGGAGGGCCGCTCACCCCAGATCGGTATCGGGAGATGGACTGGCGATCGCGCTTTGATGCCGATCTGCTGGGTTTTGCCGGCACCTTTAGCTGGGCGGCCGATGATGCGACCTGCGGCACCTGCACCTGGCGCCATGCTCTGGCCCTTACCCCTCGCCTGTGGCCCGATACCAGCCGCTACGAGTGGCTGGATGCCGACACTTTTCTAGAGCGGGGCACCTGCGCCGATGACGACGGCACCGACCACCCCTTTGTCGAGCACTGGTGCCGCATCCATCCTGGGCCGGTGGCGGTATGGTCCATAGCCCAGGGCGATCTGCGGGGGCAGGCCCTGACGGCGGGGGACTGGGCGGTGGTGGTTCACCAGTGGCGTCCTGCCAGCGCCAGCCCAATTCGCGATCGCGAGACCTTGGCGGCGTTTTCGGCCACGGCCTGGCGACACAAGCGGGGCACCTGGCAGCCCCAGTTTGGCACAGAGACCTGCCTGGGCAGCCCGCCCCGGTGGACTCCCCAGGATTTTGACCGAGGGGCGATCGCGGCCCCTGGCATCGCCCCCGCTTGCCCGCCCCTTGGTGCCGAGGTTAATTAAGTCTTGAGCCAGGGCGATCTACCCCAGTCTCGGTGTATGTTAAACCCCCATGAGCCCAAAAGTTTTACCCGGTCAAAGCTATCCCCTGGGGGCCACCGTCTACGCCGTGGGGGTCAATTTTTGCCTGTATTCCAAGCACGCCACCGGCATCGATCTGCTGCTGTTTGAGGCCGACGATATCACCCATCCCAGCCGGGTGATTACCTTTGACCCCCAGTGGAACCGCAGCTTTTACTACTGGCACGCCTTTGTGCCGGGGCTAAAAAGCGGGCAGATCTACTCCTATCGGGTGCACGGCCCCTTCGACCCGGCCCACGGCCACCGCTTCGACGCCACCAAAGTTTTGCTCGACCCCTACGCCCGCGCCATTGTGGGCGACGACCTCTACGATCGCACCGCCGCCATTGGCCCCGGCGACAACTGCGCCACTGCCCTCAAGGGGGTAGTGGTCGACACCCGCAACTACGACTGGGGAGGCGATCGCCCCCTGCACATTCCCTACTCCAGCAGCGTCATCTACGAGATGCACGTAGGCGGCTTCACCCGCCACCCCTCCTCGGGGCTGCCCGAAGACCAGCGGGGCACCTACGCCGGACTGATCGAAAAAATTCCCTACCTGCAAGAGCTGGGCGTCACCGCCGTCGAGCTGCTGCCCATTCACCAGTTCGACGCCCAGGATGCCATGCCCGGCCGCGACAACTACTGGGGCTACAGCACCCTCAGCTTTTTTGCTCCCCACCGGGCCTACAGCTCCCGCAAAGACCCCCTGGGGCCAGTCAACGAGTTTCGCGACATGGTCAAAGCCCTGCACAGGGCAGGTATTGAGGTCATTCTCGACGTGGTGTTTAACCACTCCGCCGAGGGCAACCACGAAGGCCCCACCCTGAGCTTTAAGGGCATCGACAACAAAACCTACTACATGCTCGAAGACAACCCCATCTACTATTCCAACTACAGCGGCTGCGGCAATACCCTCTCGCCCAACCACGCCGTCGTTGGCCGCATGATTCTCGACAGCCTGCGCTACTGGGTGTCGGAAATGCACGTGGATGGCTTTCGCTTTGACCTGGCCTCGGTGATGTCGCGGGATATGGCGGGCAACCCCCTGGAAGACCCGCCGATTTTGTGGAACATTGAGTCGGAGCCGATTTTGGCCGCCACCAAGATCATCGCTGAGGCCTGGGATGCCGCCGGACTGTACCAGGTGGGCAGCTTTATCGGCGATCGCTTTGCCGAGTGGAATGGCCCCTACCGCGACCACGTGCGCCAGTTTGTCAAGGGCGACACCGGGGTCGTGCCCGATTTGGCCGCCCGCATCCTGGGCAGCCCCGACATTTACCAAAAGCCCAACCGCGAGCCCAACCGCAGCATTCACTTCGTCACCTGCCACGACGGCTTCACCCTCAACGACCTGGTGTCGTACAACCAGAAGTACAACCAGGCCAACGGCGAGCACAACCGCGACGGCACCGACGCCAACTACAGCTGGAACTGCGGCGTGGAGGGGCTGTCCGCTCCGCCGGAGGTCGAGCAGCTGCGCCAGCGGCAGATCAAAAACCTGCTCACCCTGCTGTTTATGTCCCAGGGCACGCCCATGCTGCTGATGGGTGACGAGGTGCGCCGCTCCCAGCGGGGCAACAACAACGCCTACTGCCAGGACAACGACATCAGCTGGTTTAACTGGCAGGCCGTGGAGCAAGAACAGTCGCTGCTGCGCTTTACCCAGGGGCTGATTCACTTCATCCAAAACCTGAAGGTGTTTCGCCTGGAGCACCTGCTGCGGGTGACCACCAGCTGGCACTACGAGCCCCATATTGTCTGGCATGGTCTTCGGCTGGGCCAGCCCGACTGGTCTGAACAGTCCCACACCCTGGCCTTTACCCTGCGCTACCCCGACGCCAAGGAACAGCTGCACGTCATGCTCAACGCCTACTGGGAGCCGCTGATGTTTGAGCTGCCGGGGCTGGGGCCGCACGACCGCTGGCACCGCGTTGTCGATACCTCGGTGGCCCCGCCCCGCGACTTTTGCTACCCCGCCGAGGCCCCGGTGTTTGAGAGCGATCGCTATCCGGTAGGGGCGCGATCCTCGGTGGTGCTGATCAGCCAGGAGCGGAGCTAGGGGTTGCGAGGGCGATCGGAGCTATCCCCATCGCTATCTATCGCTGGTGGGTCGCGGCGAGCTAGGGCCCACCCTAGGATTGCTATGCCCCGCTGCCCAGGGCCAATCCTTGTAGAGATATTAAGTGTTGCAAAACAATTTATTTTTGCTCTGCAAAAGCAAAGGGGATTGATTTAAGCTGGCAATAAGCAAACTCGTAACGAGTATGACTTGTTCGAGTACTTGAGTTCCTGAGCTTGGGTAAACATTGGTTCTGGGGTGCGGTTAATTGACTGGAGTGACCCGCCACAATCCCCCTGGGGAATGTGAGTTTAGGTCGCTGTTTTGGGTTAGTGTCGCTACTCGTGAATCTCGCGATTAATCAGGATCTAAAGGATGCTGACTGCGAGTAAGGAGCTGGGCAAATGGTGCTTAACCGAGAGGGCCAGCAGGTTCCTCAAGTAACCTTTCGAATGTTTGCAGAGGGGAGTTGGTACGACCTTTCGACGGCGGATCTCTTTGAACGAAAAATGGTGGTGGCGTTTGCGGTGCCAGGGGCGTTTACCTGCCCGTATTCTCCTGTTCAACTGTTAGGCTACAACGAGTATGCCGAAACGTTTCATGCCAACGGGGTCGACGAAATCCTCTGCATTTCCGTCAATGATCCGTTTTCCCTGGCCACTTGGGCTCAGGAGGAAGGGGCTAATCAGGTGCGCTTTATTCCCGATGTGAAGGGTGATTTTACTCGCGCTATGGGGATGCTGATGGACCTGTTTGATCAAGGCATGGGGTATCGCTCTTGGCGCTACTCTATGCTAGTAAAAAACGGGAGGATTGAAAAAATGTTCGTCGAAGCCGATGGCTTTGAGGCGATGCCCGTAGTTTCTGACGCTGAGACCATGTTGAACTACATTAATCCCAAGGCTAAGACATCCGAGCGAACGGCTGTGCTGATGCAAATTTGGCAGGCAATGCTTTGCACTTAAACAAGCAGCCTAGGGACGAAAACAGCAAACCGTAGTACACAATCAGGAAAAGAAAAATGACCAGTAGCCAAATGAAATGTCCGTTCCCCATGAGCAGCAAGCTAATGGAAATTTGGCGGGCCATGGTGTCCGTGCTGGGATCGAGTAGCGAGAGAAATGCCGAAAACACCGTGCTACAGTCCACGACATCTAACGCAGTCGGCGGTGTCAGCACAGGTAATGGCGCTGCTAGCGCCTGCCCCTTTGTGGGTAGCCCCCAGGCCTTCTCGGCGGGCAGCGGCACCACAAACCAAGACTGGTGGCCAAATCAGCTGAAGCTGAACATCCTGCACCAGCATGCGCCCCAGGCCAACCCCATGGGCGAGGCGTTTGACTACGCCGAGGCGTTCAAAACCCTTGACCTGGCGGCTCTGCGGGCCGATATTTTCGAGCTGATGACCACCTCCCAGGACTGGTGGCCCGCCGACTACGGCCACTACGGCCCCCTCTTCATCCGGATGGCGTGGCACAGTGCGGGGACCTATCGCATCGGCGACGGTCGCGGCGGCGCGGGCACCGGCAATCAGCGGTTTGCCCCCCTCAACAGCTGGCCCGACAATGCCAACCTCGACAAGGCCCGCATGCTGCTGTGGCCGATCAAACAGAAGTATGGCCAGAAAATCTCCTGGGCCGACCTCATGGTCTTTGCCGGTAACTGTGCCCTAGAATCCATGGGCTTCAAGACATTGGGCTTTGCGGGGGGACGCGAGGACGTTTGGGAGCCGGAGTTAGACATCTACTGGGGCTCGGAGACCACCTGGCACGGCGATGCGAACTACAGCGGCGATCGCTACAGCGGCGATCGCGTGCTGGAAAATCCCCTGGCGGCCGTTCGCATGGGCCTGATCTACGTGAACCCGGAGGGGCCAGACGGCGAACCCGACCCCATTGGCTCAGGGCGCGACATTCGCGAGACCTTCGGGCGCATGGCCATGAACGATGAAGAAACCGTGGCGCTGACCGCCGGGGGGCACACCTTCGGCAAGTGCCATGGCGCAGGGGATGCGGCCCACGTAGGGCCAGAACCCGAAGGCGCCACCATTGTCGATCAGGGCCTGGGCTGGAAGAGCACCTTTAACACGGGCGTTGGCGTCGATGCCATCACCAGCGGCATTGAAGGGGCCTGGACCCCCACGCCGACCCAGTGGGACAACAGCTACCTCGAAACCCTGTTCAAGTACGACTGGGAGCGGGTGAAAAGCCCGGCGGGTGCCTGGCAGTGGGCACCGAAAAACGGTGCCGGCGCCGACACGGTGCCCGACGCCCACGATCCATCCAAGCGGCACGCCCCGATGATGACCACGGCGGACATGGCCATGAAGATGGACCCCATCTACGAACCGATCGCGCGGCGCTACCACGACAACCCCGATGAGTTAGACCAGGCCTTCGCCAAAGCCTGGTTCAAGCTCACCCACCGCGACATGGGGCCAAAGGCGCGCTATCTCGGCCCGGAGGTGCCCTCAGAAGACTTCCTCTGGCAAGATCCCATCCCCGCCGTCGATCATGAGCTGATTGACGATCAAGACATCGCGGTACTCAAGGGCAAGATTCTGGCTTCCGGCCTGTCGGTTGCCCAACTGGTCTCAACCGCCTGGGCCTCGGCGGTGACCTACCGCGATTCCGACAAGCGGGGCGGGGCGAACGGCGCCCGCATTCGCCTGGCCCCGCAGAAGGATTGGGAGGTCAACCAGCCTGCTCAACTGACCACGGTGCTGCAAACCCTGGAGGACATTCAAACCGAGTTCAACAGCTCGCAGTCGGGCGGTAAGAGGGTTTCGCTGGCTGACCTGATCGTGCTGGCTGGCTGCGCTGGGGTTGAGCAAGCGGCGAAAAATGCTGGGCACGACATCACGGTTCCCTTCACCCCTGGCCGCACAGATGCCTCGCAGGAGCAAACCGATGCAGAGTCCTTTGCCTACCTCGAACCTAAGGCGGATGGCTTCCGCAACTACAGCCGAGGCGAACATCACGTCTCTACGGAGGAGCTCCTGATTGATCGGGCCCAGCTGATGACCCTGAGCGCACCGGAAATGACGGTGCTGGTCGGCGGTCTGCGCGTTTTGGGTGCCAACGTTGGCGACTCCAAACACGGCGTCTTCACGCAGCGACCCGGTGCCCTCACCAACGACTTCTTCGTCAACCTCCTTGACTTCGGCACCACGTGGCAGGCGGTTTCGGATGAGGAGGAGGAGTTTGAGGGGCGCGATCGCAAAACCGGCGTTCTGAAATGGACCGGCACCCGCGTCGATCTGATCTTTGGCTCCAACTCGCAGCTCCGCGCCCTGGCAGAGGTCTACGGCTGTGGGGACTCCCAAGGGAAGTTCGTCCATGACTTTGTGGCCGCCTGGAACAAGGTGATGAACCTCGATCGCTTTGACCTTGCCTAGGCCGGGCGCAACGCTCCGGAAGGTTCCCTAGCCATAGCCCCGACCGATTGTGCAGCGATCGGTCGGGGCTATGCACATCTTGGGGAACCGTGAACACTGGCTATGCCGCTACAGTGATTGCACCCAGTCGACCCAGATTTAGCCTGTAGCCATAGTCACGCTGGTTAGAGCATCCAGAAACCCCATGGACGTTCTCCAACGTCTGACCGTTCCCAGGCGACCTGTCTTAACCAGACTGGCTACAGCCATAGCTACGTCTGGGCACCAGATTGGGGGCTGTCATTTAGCTATTTGCCCCGCTGCGTCAAGCGCTCCCCTCAGCTTGTTGCATGCAATAGCGATCGCACCAATACTTCGTCCCTTGGTTTTCAGGGGCGATCGCCGCGAAGCGTGACCCAGGTGCGGCTGAATCTTCATACCCCTTGCTCTGCAGCCTGTTGCTCCATTTGCAACAGGCCCGCTTTGCTGTGGAGCTCAACACTATTGACAATTTTTTGAGAAAGCGCCAAACCCACCAATTTCTCGTTGGTTAGGCTGCGCAGAAAAGGTCTAAAGTCCGCATTCTATTACTACGTAATAAAACCTATTCGGTGTATTTCTAATTACATCTTCACGGTTCTCGAAATAATTCAGGGCGTCTCGAAAATACACATCTTGTTGAGAATAGCAACGAGATTTCAATGGCTCTGGACTCCAAAAATTCGCAACAAGCAAATTCATCGAGGTGCGCTTCAAATAATAGTCCGGATTGTTGATAAAGAGTCTGTATTGTAGCTCGGAGCATTAAATTCTTCAGCCACATCACGGTACTAACTCTAATTGTCAGGAGACCTACAATGCTTCTCAACGGAATCGCAGCACCGAACAATACTGTGAGAAACTTTACCCCCACAGGTAAAGGTAAAACCTATTATGTTGCGAACAACGGCAGTGACAGCAATCCAGGAACAAAAGAGCAACCTTGGAAAACCATTAGCTATGCTGCAAGTACAGCTTCTGCGGTCGGTGCAGGCGACACTATTTTGGTTCAGCCGGGAACCTATACCGAGCAGGTTAGTCTAGAGAAATCAGGGAATGCCCAGTCTGGTCACATCGTCTTGAAAGCGAACGGAAACGTGACGCTATTTGACCCGACCCCGACGGTAGGAGACTGGCAAGATGCCCCCATCAAGTCGAGCAGGCAAAGCTACTGGGTAATCGATGGTTTCCAGATCAAAAACACCTCCTGGGCGGGTATTTCGCTGCAAGATGCCAGCAATTTCGTGGTTCAAAACAACCACACGGTTGAGACCGGCGCCTCAGGAATTATTGTTTTACCCAACAGTTTCTTTGGCGGCGGCGAAGGAGAAGTCACCAGCAAAAATATCAAGATTCTCAACAATACGGTCGAACGCGCCAACAACAGATGGACCGGGGCAGGAGGCAACCAAGGCTCGCAAGAGGCAATTAGCATCTGGGGTGTAGATGGCTTTGAGGTTGCGGGCAATGTGGTCAACGGCGGCACTCGCGAGGGAATTGATGCTAAAACAGGCTCTCGCAATGGCTCTATCCACGACAATGTTGTGACCGGAGTGGCCTCGATTTCAGGGACACCAAAAGGTTATAACGGTGGGCCTGCTATCTATGTTGACGGAAATCGAGCGGATACCTTCAATATCGACATCTACAATAACGCTGTCTACGGCAATACGGCAGATGCAATTGTGATCGCCGATGAAGAGATCAACCAGGGGATTGTTCGAGATATTCGCGTTTTCAATAACGTAGTTTACGGTAACGGAAAAAAGGGCGTAAATGGCGGTCTTGGCATTGGAGTGAATAACAATGTCAGCAATGTTGAAATTGCGAACAACACGTTCGTTGGCAACGTGCAGTCTATCGTGATCGATAAAAGCGGACCTGAAGGCACCATTCCTGCTAACATTACAGTTCGCAACAACGTCTTTGCCAACGATACCTATCGAGGCGGCTTAATTGGCGAAGCGAATAATCTGGTTCTAGACAACAATCTCTTTGTCAACAGCTTTGCAAACCCCTACGAAAAGGGCGCAAATACTAAGAACCTGATAGCGACAAATAATACTCAGGTGGCATCTGCTGGTTTCGTCAATGCATCGGCCAACAACTACCATTTAACGCCTTCTTCAGTTGCCGTAGATGCCGGGTCTAACGCAATTCCTGGCTATATCAAAACCGACAAAGATGGCAATCAGCGCAAGTCTGGAAAAGCCGTTGACCTGGGGGCTTTTGAGCTGACTAAGTTCCCAACGCCTACACCCACACCAACCCCGACGCCCACACCCACACCCACACCCACACCCACGCCTCCAGGAAATAGTGGAGATGGAGCCGATCAGCTACCTGCACTGAACCTAGAAACGAGCCGTCTGGTAAACCCAATTCAGAAGATGCAAACCGGCACGGCTAAAAACGATCGCCTGATCGGTTCTGGCGTCAACGATTTTCTAGATGGCCTAAACGGAAACGATTCTCTATTTGGCAACAATGGCAACGACTTGCTGAATGGAGGCCTCGGCGCAGACAGGCTATCTGGTGGCCAGGGGAACGACATTGCCTTTGGCGGTGACGGCAGTGATACGATTCGCGGCGATCGCGGCAAAGACAGCATCAGCGGCGGCAATGGCAACGATCAACTCTTTGGCAATGCCGACAACGATTTCATTCTGGGTGATGCTGGGAACGATTCTATTTTTGGCGGCCCCGGCAACGATAAGCTAGGGGGTGGAAAAGGGAATGATAAACTCTCTGGAGATGATGGAAATGACTATCTTGAAGGTGGTTTAGGCGCTGATATTCTGCTCGGCGGAAACGGCCAAGATACTCTGTTTGGCGGCGCAGATAACGATCGCCTGTTTGGCGGCAAGAGCAACGATATTCTGCTGGGTGGCAGCGGCAATGACTGGCTCAGCGGGGATGATGGCTCTGATCGTTTGACCGGCGGCAGCGGTCGAGATACGTTTGTTCTGGCGATCGGCAATGATTTTATCCTCGACTTTGAGGACGGTGTTGACCGCCTAGCTCTCTCTAACGGCATCAGTTTTGGGCAGCTATCTATTGTTCAAAACGGCAGCTCAACGCTGATTCAACTGACCGATTCAAGCAAGTTGTTGGCAACGCTAAGTGATGTCAACGCAAGTCTAATTAGCAGTAGCGACTTTAGCACAACTTAGGAGTAAATGTAGACACAGTGCGGCGTTGCTGAATCTTGGTGTGAACATCCTACAGGATGTTTGCTTGCGACCCAAAATCAGATGCAAAGATCACGCAACTTAGCAATGCCCAACTGGCCCTGCTGTTGCAGGGCCAGTTCACTTTGGTTTAGGAGACTTGGGCTTGAGCTTTACCCTTCAAAAGGATTCACAATCGTTAAGGTGTCGATCTTTGAGTATCCAAAGTCTTCTGAATAAAGGTTTTGGACATTAATGTCTAAACACGCTGCGACAATCATTGCATCCCAATGAGACAGGCTGAAGCGCTTGTGCAAGTTCTCTGCTCGATCAAGCACGGTCCAAGCAGGCAACGATGTGTACTAAACCTGTTGTAGATCGCGAACATATTGATAGGCTTGGGTTTTGTCGTAGCCCAGAGGTCCCAATTTGCGGCTGGCTGCTTACTCTGCTGCGACTTGCCACAGCAAAACGCCGTCCACCAGCTCAGCCACAAGAGAAGTTGCTACACGTTGCTTGACAGGGTCACGGGGATCGTTGACATAAATCAGGATGTTCGTATCAACGGCGTTCATGCAGAGAGTCTCTGGTGAGGTGGGGAGCGCTGAGAGGAATAGGGTTTTGCTGCATTCGCTCTACTAATGCTCTCAGAAACTGTCGCTTTGCTGCTTCGTCAGCAATGGGGGGTGAAGCTATTTGGGACGTCTGCACCAGCAACTCAACTTCTGTACCTTCGGGGAGATCGAAGGCCGTTTGGGGAATAAAGGCACCGTTGCGGTAGATAGCTCGCAAAGATTGAGTCATGGTGGGTACCCGGATGGAGGCAATCTATTTAAGAATAGCTCGTAGATTGGGTTGAGCTGGCGGAACCAACCTACAGCTACCGTGAAGCCAATGATTAAACCGTAAGCATTTCGGCTTTATTATCAGGTGGTGCAGGTTCAAAACGTAAGACCATAACCTGGTTTAGCCGTAACCCTAAGGATTCGTGGGTGCGCCCTTCGCGATCGCTCGATCCCTTGATAGTGTCGGTTGCTACTCCGTTCTATTCAGAATATCTAGAACTCACTAAGGCATGTGATAGTGATTTTCAAAAAATGACTGAATCCTTTCTAGCTTGATGACTAAAGCATCAAGATTCCTGGTACTTCGCTTTGTCTCAAACTTACTTCCTTCTGCGTGAAATAAATATTCAATAAGATCTTTTGGCTCACAGCTTTCACTACCATGCCATCTGTGGAAGCCCTGATGTATCTCAGAATGCATGACGAGCAGGTTGTCCAAGACATCGGCTAAGTCAGGTCTTGAGCTACGATCAAACAGATGATGAACATGGAGATCAAAAGGTTGTGCAGCAGTGCGCCTTTGTAAAGAAACTTGGCAAGTGTTGTCAGCAATTTTTTTGGCTTTTTCCATTGCCTTTTTTATTCGACTTTCGGATGATTCTAAATACTTTCTTTGCTCTTTGATCGCATCTTCGATTTCTTCAAATACAGTATCTGTCCACGCTTTTCGAGATGCTCGTGATCTTCTCCCATGATTTTGAGACATATCTTGAGCTAAACTAACAATTCCAATTTGGCTCCAGTATTGATTGTTTTCTATAAGATTGAAATGCTTTCCGGGTTGTAGCTGCTCCTGTCCTTCCAAACTGTTATTATTCTGTATTCGCTTAATTGATGCATTTACTCCCTTGCCGTTTGTGCGCAAAATGCGGATAATTTTTGGCCTTTCCAGAAAGACTAAGTCAGGCGTCAAGCTTGCATCATCTAGACTGGAAAATTCAATAGAAACCTGTCTTCTTACTAAGTGGCGACGTATCCTTTTGCGTCGATGGGTAAAAGCTTCTAGTACTTCGTCCACTAAGCTAGCAAAAAAGCCTTGCGTTTCAACTTCCTGAAGATGCTTTGCAAGTGCTACAGCTCCCGCCTCGTAAAATTGTCGTTTTTTGACATCTTTACGTACCCATTCGAAATGCTCTCCCTCAACTAGATCCCATTCATCATCAACATTGCTGTCGAAGAAATCGCAGATTCTGTAGAGTTTCTTGATAGTAATCTTTAATATGCTTGCTGTTTCTTGATCTGATAAGAGAATATGCTTTCGTTGTGCTGCTGGCATTTCAACTATTCACCTCAAATACTTAGCGTAGTAAAAGTAAAGAGTCTCGCATCTTTTGAAGTTCTTCAAAAACCTTGCGATCTCCGCCAGTATCTGGGTGATGTTTTTTCGCTAGCTGGCGAAAGGCCGCATTGATATCATCAGCGGTAGCAGTTTTTGGATCGAGTTGAAACACCTGCCAGGGGCGGAAATTTTTGAGTACGTCAATCCCATTGATAGTGTTTGGCCCAATTTCATTACGCTCGTTCTCAGGAACTCGCACCCATTCGCGATAGAGCGTCAACCATGAATCTTTATAGCTAAAGTTGAAGCTGCGCCCAGCAGTAGCTAGCTTAAACGCCTTGTTTTTCTTGAGAGTTTTATAATCAGAACAGTTGAAAGCCTGGCAAACTGCCTCCTTCAATTCGTTCAGACTTGGTTCAATTTCCTTGAACTTTCCACCATGCACAAATTCAGCAAAGTCTAACAAAATTTGCTCATCATAACTGTGCAGCTTTGCCAGGTTGCGGATTTGTGCTCGAATTTGATTAATGGTCGCTGGCTTGCGACGATTTGACGGCTTTTTCTGACTCATGCAATTTTTGAGGTAGAGACGGGATGCGATACTGGGTACACGTGGGGACACCCTATTACTATCTACAATATGCCCAGCAACGAACCGGAACGCCCTACCTGCATAGCTTAATCTTGATAGTTGATTAGAATGATCTTCATATTGGTAGCAAACCTAAGGGCTTAAGGGCACTGTCCACCCTCAACTCTTAAGCAGCAGCAGGTTTAGGTTCGGGCAGGGGCAACCCGTCTTCCTCTGCCAAAAGCTAAAACCTCTTGACCATTTCGAGCAGCTTCTTCGTAGCTGTTGCCGTAGGTACGATAGGTCTGTTCGGGAAAGTCGGGCAGATGCACCAGAAAGCAATCAGCTTCCTCTGGCCAGATAATTACCATTTCATGACGAAGGGTGCTCATTGTCTTTAATCCCTTTGCTGCAAGAGATGCAGTGCTAAGCAGCCTTCGCAAGCTTGGCCCGTAGCCCAATCACCGTTAGCCCAATAACTTCCTGGGTCGCTTCGTCATAGCGAAGTACCACGCCATCGCCAATATCAACGCCAGCGGCTGGACGAGGTTCACCGACCGATAAATATAAGACATCTGCTTCGTCGTCATAGTCCCAGTTAGCCTGATCAGATGCTTGTAGAATTTTCAGCGTGTCCATAAAACTTCTCTTTGTTGCGATGGGCGACGAGTCAAGTAAGCCGTCAAAATAAAACCATCGATAGCATTGATTTCTCGGTAAGCGACTACAACATACTTGCGTCCTAACTGGGTTGCTTCATACAGCCGAACAGCAAGTAGTTCGCCAGAATCACCTGCTTGAATGAAGTCGGGTTTAGCGATTGTCTCAATAACCAGGCTTCGAGAGCCGTCCATTTCTGGATGTCGCCGGACAATGTGGCTCCATCGCTCATCTGAGAGACGAATCGGAACTCCATTGTGCGATGTTGATACCTCCATTGCCTTTTAATTGTAGAACTGCCGTTTATTGATGCGGAATGTCTGACGTGTCGATGTCATCATCCATCATGGCGCCCATTCTGGCTCAGTCGGTTTTGGATATATTGTTCATAAGCAGTAAGAAACCGGGTTTCTGTTGACCAATGTCAAAGGTCAATTCTAGCCTTTGGGCCAAGAAACCCGGTTTCTGAGTAAGCGAGTTAGGGTAGTTCGGTGGTGCCCATCAGGTAGCGATCGCACTCCCTTGCCGCCCCTCTACCCTCATTGATCGCCCACACCACCAGGCTTTGCCCCCGACGACAGTCCCCAGCGGCAAACACCCCCGGAATCGAGGTGGTGAACTGCTCGTGCTCAGCCTTCACATTGCTGCGGCCATCTTTCTCTAGCCCCAGGGCATCGATCAGCGGCTGCTCGGGGCCTAAAAAGCCCATCGCCAGCAGCACCAGCTGGGCCGGCAGCACCTTCTCGGTGCCGGGCACGTTCTGTGGCACAAACCGCCCGTTTTCGTCTTTGCCCCACTGAATCTGCACCGTGTGAACGGCCTTGACGTTGCCCTGCTCATCGCCCTCAAACTTGGTGGCGGTGGTCAGGTAGGCGCGGGGGTCGTCGCCAAACATGGCGGCGGCTTCTTCCTGGCCGTAGTCCATCTTGTAGACCTTGGGCCACTCGGGCCAGGGGTTGGCGGCAGAGCGAGTCTCCGGCGGCTGGGGCATGATCTCCACCTGGGTAACGCTATTGCAGCCGTGGCGAATCGAGGTGCCCACGCAGTCTGTCCCCGTGTCGCCGCCGCCGATGATCACCACATCCTTGCCCGCCGCCGAGATGTAGTCATTGCCGGGGTAGCCATCCAGCAGCGATCGCGTGTTGGCGGTCAAAAATTCCATGGCAAAGTGAATGCCCTTGAGGTCGCGGCCCTCAATGGGCAGGTCGCGGGGGCGGGTGGAGCCGGTGCAGAGTACCACCGAGTCAAACTCCTTCAGCAGGTTTTCGGCGGAGATGTCTTTACCCACTTCGGTATTGCAAACGAAGGTGACGCCTTCCGCCTCCAGCACATCCAGCCGTCGCTGTACGACCCGTTGCTTTTCTAGCTTCATGTTGGGGATGCCGTACATCAGCAGCCCACCGGGGCGATCGGCCCGCTCGTACACGGTGACCCAGTGGCCCGCCGAGTTGAGCTGAGCGGCGGCGGCGAGTCCGGCGGGGCCAGAGCCGATCACGGCAACCTTCTTGCCGGTGCGCTTGGCGGGCGGAGTCGGGGTAATCCAGCCCGACTCCCAGCCCTTTTCGGCGATGGAATACTCGATATTCTTAATCGTCACCGGGGGGCTGGTGATGCCCAGTACGCAGGAGCCCTCGCAGGGGGCGGGGCAAACGCGCCCGGTAAACTCGGGGAAGTTGTTGGTCTTGTGCAGGCGCTCCAGCGCTTCTTCCCACAGACCCCGGTAAACCAGGTCGTTCCACTCGGGAATCAGGTTGTTGATCGGGCAGCCGCTGGCCATGCCGCTGATGGTAATGCCGGTGTGGCAGAAGGGGGTGCCGCAGTCCATACAGCGGGCTCCCTGGGTGCGGAGGTTTTCCTCCGGCATGTGCAGGTGAAACTCGTCCCAGTTGCGAATGCGATCGGCGGGGGCGACTTCTTGCGCTACTTCCCGCAGGTATTCCATAAAGCCAGTCGGTTTTCCCATGGTGGTTGTCCTGAAGGTGGTTGTTTTTGTTACGTGTAAAAAAATGGCTTACTGTAGGTTGGGTGAAGTGCCAGCGGAACCCGACATCGCGGAGATTTGGCGTTGGGTTTCACTCCGTTCCACGTAGCCCATGACTTGCTCAAGTCTTAAAACCAGAAAGTTGTCTAAATTTTTTCAAGGCCTCTGGTGGATCTAAATCTCCATATTCAAATCTCAGAGCTAGTTGTGCTGCTTTCTCAGCAATCTCTCGAGAGATGTAACCTTTCTGATGTAAAACAAGCATTGAATAATCAGAGCTGTTGAACAATAGCTTTGGAATCTCTTTAGACATGGATTTGACATATTCCTTTTCAAGCAAACCCTTCACAGCAAGGTCACCATCACCATCTATGTATAGATGCAAAGAATCATCTTTTGAAAACCCAGTTGGTTTAGGATCTGAAATACTATCCTCTTCATAATATCTTATATAACAAAAGCAATTAGGATGCTCATTGTGAAAACACACATACTCTACCGAATTTCTGGATTCAACCTTCTTGACAATGATTGACATTTGTTTGTTAGCCAAGGTGTACTTTAACTTCCCTCTAAATGGAGTTTTCTTTTCACTAGGAGGAATTTTGAATCCTACAAAAGTTTTCAAGGTTACAGTGCCAACTGTAGCGTTAGCCACCCCATCTCTAGCTACACTTGACAAGTGTTCTATTATTCGCTCTAAAGCTATAAGCCAAATCAAACCCTCTTCTTTTTCGTTTGAGTTAAAAATTCCAAACTTTGATTGGGTGATATCTATTTCAAACTCGACAGTCAAATGGATGGAGATGAAATAACCAATTAAAATCTTAAGGATGTCATCTCTTCTAGCTAAAATATAAAGCCAGTCCATCAAATAACCAACTTCTCCCCTGGGGTTTTCCCAGTCAAGAAATCCTGTTGTTTTACAGTAATGATTGATCCAGTCGTTGCATTTGTGCTGCAAGTTCTCTTGGAACCATTCCATACTTGAGATGACTAGATTAGAGTCGTCTTCAACCTCTTCTAGTTTTTGTCTTTGGAAGAATTCTGGGTCGATTCCATAAAACACTTTTTCAATGAAGGATTCTGCTGTTTCTAAGTCTTGCTCGTGTGACTCCGACGAAAAACCTTGCTGAGTCTTACCTTTGTCAGATGAATTGCGTTCAGAGCAGTTTTTGTTGGGGTAATCGTAATGACTAAACCAGTTGTCTCGTTTTTCAGAATCCTTGGACTCATTGAAATACAAAAACTGTGTGCATTCATGGCAATATATCTTCCAAAGCCTGCACAAATCATGGGTTAGGTCAGGATCTTTGGCATAAACAACCTCGCCGGCCTTTTCTCCTAGTAATGCCTTTGCTTTATACATGTCACCTTGATCGTGAAGCTATAAATTACGAGAGAAGGAAAGATGCAGCTAAAATCAGGTTATATCTAGGTTGAGGGCAGGCTATGCAGATACCAGAGAGTCCTAGCAATAACGACATTCGTGATGCTCTGCTTCAGCTCAGCCAGGAGGTTAAGGAACTTCGGCAAGAGGTAAAGCAGCTCAGTCAAACCCTTAAACATCCTCAGAATTCTATTCGGGTGAAGCCAACTGCTTCCGATCGCATGATTCAAGGCGCTATTTGGGTAATTATCGCGGCGGCGATCGTGTCTGTAGCCTCCAACGTGACGGCAATTATTCTCAAAAGCCTTGCGGCGCATTCCGTTTAAGAAGGGGATCTGTAGGGTGCATTCGCGAAGCAATGCACCAGAATGCGGGTTTCTCGCGTGGTGCATTGCGGCTCAAAGGCGAAATCGGGGGTGATTAGCCTGGGGTTGTGAGCCGCGAATGCACCCTACGGTTAACTTCCTCCGATGCGCGCGACATCGCGGGCATTTTCTTCAAAGGCGGCGGTGAGGGCATCGTCGCCGGTCAGCCCATCGGCCAGAGCTTTTTGAATGTGTTGCAGCACCCGCTTGTAGTCGCGGGGCATCACCTTCACAAACTTGGCCACGGCGTTATCCCAGTCTTCTAGCAGCGTGATCCCGCGCTTGCTCTCGGTGTAGTTGATGTGGCGCTGAATCAGCTCTTGCAGGTCGCGAATTTCTTCGGGATCTTCGAGCTTCTCTAGGTCCACCATTTCGGTGTTGCAGCGGGTGGCGAAATCGCCCGCCTCGTCGAGCACGTAGGCGACGCCGCCGCTCATGCCCGCCGCAAAGTTGCGCCCGGTAAGCCCCAGAATAATCGCCTTGCCGCCGGTCATGTATTCGCAGGCGTGGTCGCCGACCCCTTCCACCACGGCAGTTACGCCGGAGTTGCGCACGCAGAAGCGCTCACCCGCCAGCCCGCGAATGTAGGCTTCGCCGCTGGTGGCCCCGTAGAAGGCCACGTTTCCGGTGATGATGTTCTCTGCGGGGACAAAGGTGGACTGTTTGGGCGGGTAGAGGATCAGCTTGCCGCCGCTGAGGCCTTTGCCCAGGTAGTCGTTGGCCTCACCTTCCAGCTCCAGGGTGACGCCCTTGGGCACAAAGGCGCCAAAGCTCTGGCCAGCGCTGCCCTGGAAGTGCAGGCGAACCGTGTCTTCGGGCAACCCTTCCCAGTGGCGCTTGGTGATTTCGTTGCCGAGAATGGTGCCGACAACCCGGTTGATGTTGTGGATGGGTAGAGTGGCGGTGACCTTTTCGCCGCGCTCAATGGCGGGGGCACAGAGATCGAGCAGCTTGGTCATGTCCAGAGATTTCTCCAGGCCGTGGTCCTGGGCCATCTGGCAGTAGCGGCCGACTTCGGGGCCAACCTCGGGCTGGTGGAGAATGGGGGAGAGATCGAGGCCTTTGGCTTTCCAGTGCTCAATGGCCTGTTTCGGCTCTAGCACATCGGTGCGACCCACCATTTCATCCAGGGTGCGGAAGCCAAGCTCGGCCATCAGCTCCCGCATATCCTGGGCGATGAACCGCATGAAGTTGACCACGTGGTCGGGGTCGCCCATGAAGTGCTTGCGCAGCTCGGGGTCTTGGGTGGCGACCCCCACCGGGCAGGTGTTCAGGTGGCAGACCCGCATCATGATGCAGCCCATGGAGACCAGCGGCGCGGTGGCGAAGCCAAACTCCTCGGCCCCCAGCAGGGCGGCCACCACCACATCGCGCCCGGTTTTCATTTGGCCGTCGGTTTCGACCACCACCCGGCTGCGCAGGTTGTTCATTACCAGGGTTTGGTGGGTTTCTGCCAAGCCCAGCTCCCAGGGCAGACCGGCGTGCTTGATGGAGGTCTGGGGAGAGGCCCCGGTGCCACCGTCGAACCCGGCGATGAGGATGACATCGGCGTGGGCTTTGGCCACCCCGGCGGCGATGGTGCCGACGCCGACCTCCGACACCAGCTTGACGTTGACGCGGGCGTCGCGGTTGGCGTTCTTGAGGTCGTGGATCAGTTCCGCTAAGTCTTCAATGGAGTAGATGTCGTGGTGGGGCGGCGGCGAAATCAGACCCACGCCGGGGGTGGAGTGGCGCACCTTGGCGATCCAGGGATAGACTTTGCGGCCCGGCAGCTGGCCGCCTTCGCCGGGTTTTGCGCCCTGGGCCATTTTGATTTGCAGCTCCTGGGCCTGGGAGAGGTAGAGGCTGGTGACGCCGAAGCGGCCCGAGGCCACCTGCTTGATGGCGCTGTTTTTGGAGTCGCCCTTTTCGTTGGTCCAGGTGTAGCGTTCGGGGTCTTCGCCGCCCTCGCCCGTGTTGGACTTGCCGCCGAGGCGATTCATGGCGATCGCCAGCGCCTCGTGAGCCTCCTTAGAGATCGACCCGTAGCTCATCGCTCCGGTCTTAAAGCGGCGGGTAATGGCCTCCACCGGCTCGACTTCATCGAGAGGGATCGGCTGGCGTGGCTTGAACTGGAGCAGATCGCGCAGGCGGAAGAGTTGTTTCTCCTGCTCGTTGACCAGGGCCGCGTACTGCTTGTAGGCCTCGTAATCGCCCGTGCGCACGGCCTTTTGCAGGGTGTGGATCACCTGGGGGCTGAGCAGGTGGGCTTCCCCTTCTTTGCGCCACTGGTAGTCGCCGCCCACATCGAGGGTGACGTGGGAGCTGGGGCGATCGGGGAAGGCGTGGCGGTGGCGCTGGAGGGCTTCTTCGGCCAGTACGTCGAGCCCGACGCCCTGGATGCGGGAAGCGGTCCAGGTGAAGTACTGGTCAATCACCGACTGGTTCAGGCCCAGGGCTTCAAAGATCTGCGCGCCGCGATAGCTCTGAATGGTGGAAATGCCGATCTTAGAGGCGATTTTGATCACGCCCTTGGTGACGGCCTTGACGAAGTTCTGGCAGGCTTTGTCGAAGTCCATGGGGGGCAGGAGCTGGTCGGCCATCATGCCTTCGATGGTGTCGAACACCAGGTAGGGGTTGATGGCACCGCAGCCGTAGCCAATTAGGGTAGCGAAGTGGTGGACTTCGCGGGGTTCGCCCGACTCCAGCACCAGGCCGACGCGGGTGCGACTGCCGTTGCGAATCAGGTGGTGGTGCAGGCCCGCAACGGCCAGCAGCGCGGGAATGGGAGCGTGGTCGGCGTCGATGGCGCGATCGCTCAGAATGAGCAGGCTGGTGCCGCCTGCAATAGCCTCGTCCGCCGCCTTGAAAATCCCCTCCAGCGCCGCCTTCAGCCCGGCCTCACCCTCAGCCGCCGTAAAGACCATCGGCAGCGTCACCGAAGGAAAGCCGCGAGCACCCGCCTGCTTCAGCTTCGCCAGCTCCGCATTGGTGATAATCGGCGTCTTCAGGTTGATCAGCCGACAGCTCTCGGGTTCGGGCTTGAGCAAATTGCGTTCGCTGCCGATGGTGGTATCGGCCGAGGTAATGATCGCCTCGCGAATGGAGTCAATCGGCGGGTTAGTCACCTGGGCAAACAGCTGGTGGAAGTAGTCGTACAGCAGCCGAGGCTTGTTGGAGAGCACCGGCAGAGGTGTGTCGGTACCCATCGCACCGATCGCCTCAACGCCATTCTCGGCCATCGGTTTCAGCAGCAGCCGCAGCTCTTCGAAGGTATAGCCGAAGGCGGTCTGGAGATTAGGGAGTGAGGGGATGCCATTCTCCCCATCTCCCCATCTCCCCATCTCCCCATCGGCCAGATCAGCCAACTTCACCAGGTGCCGATCCAGCCACTCGCGGTAGGGATTTTCGGTGGCGATCTGGTGCTTGATCTCTTCGTCCGCAACAATTCGGCCCTCGTCCATATTTACCAGGAACATGCGGCCCGGCTCCAGACGGCCTTTGTAGGCGACATTCTCGGGCGCGATGGGGAGGACACCCGCCTCGGAGGCCATGATCACCAGGTCGTCTTTGGTGACGGTGTAGCGGGAGGGGCGCAGACCGTTGCGATCGAGCACCGCGCCCATCATGGTGCCGTCGGTAAAGGCGATCGAGGCGGGGCCGTCCCACGGCTCCATCAGGCAGGCGTGGTATTCGTAGAAGGCCTTTTTCTCAGGGCTCATCGACTCGTGGGCCGCCCACGGTTCCGGAATCATCATCATCACGGCGTGGGGCAGGGAGCGGCCCGCCAGGGTCATCAGCTCCAGGGTGTTGTCGAAAATGCCCGAGTCGCTGCCCTCTTTATTGATGATCGGCTGGGCTCGCTGGAGATCGTCGCCAAACAGCGCCGACTCAAACATCGACTGGCGGGCATACATCCAGTTGATGTTGCCGCGCAGGGTGTTGATTTCGCCGTTGTGGGCCACGTAGCGGTAGGGGTGCGCCCGCTCCCAGCTGGGGAACGTGTTGGTGCTAAAGCGCGAGTGCACCAGGGCCAGGGCGCTCTCCATATCGCTGTCGCCCAGGTCGGGGAAGTACAGCCCCACCTGCTCCGGCGTCAGCATGCCCTTGTAGACCAGCGTGCGGCAGGAGAGGCTAGTGGCGTACAGGTAGGGGTCGACCCCGGTAGAGTTAATGGCGGAGTGCGCCCGCTTGCGAATGATGTAGAGCTTGCGCTCAAAGGCCTGGTCATCGGCCAGATCGCCAGAGCGCTGGATGAACACCTGCTGCATAAAGGGTTCGCTGGCTTTAGCGGTTTCGCCCAGGGAGCTGTTGTCGGTGGGCACATCGCGCCAGCCGAGTACCTTTTGACCTTCTTCGGCGGCAACCCGCTCAAAAATGCGCCGACCTTTCTCGCGATCGCCTGCCTCTGGCGACGCAAAGAAGAACCCAACCCCGTAGTACCCCGGTGCGGGCAAGGTAATGCCCACTGCCGCCGCCACCTTGGCCATAAATTTATGGGGCATTTGCAGGAGAATGCCCGCCCCGTCGCCAGTGTTGGCCTCGGCCCCGACCGCGCCCCGGTGAGCCAGATTGACCAAAATCGTCAACCCCTGCTGCACGATGGTGTGAGACTGCGAACCTTTCATATGAACGATGAAGCCGACGCCGCAGGCATCGTGCTCGTACTGGGGATGGTAAAGACCTTGAGCTTGGGGCGGTTGGGATAGGGTCATTGATTTATCAGGCACAACGGTGGAACTCAAACCAGAAGAGATTTAGGCTGGGAATAGCAGTATAGATCGTGCCTAGGTATTCTCCGACGGGAGCCAGGGTACTGACCAGTCTCTTAAGAAAATGATCCAGATCAATGATTGAGAACTTTGCGAAATATAACGAAGCTCGAAAAGCTTGAATGTATAAATTTCTGCTACTTCTAATACAACTACAAAAAACGATACGCTATGGCTGGCTTTAGCTAGGGAACTTGAATGCGATCGCTTTGGTTCAAGACTAAAAAGATTGTTCTCTGTGTTCTTTTTGCTCCAGGCTCTGAAACAGACTTTTGCTGAAAAATTGGGAAGCCAGACGGTTTTTGAAAGTTTTTCCATGGCTGCAAAAGTGGTCATTGTAGGTTCGTGTCACCTGCGGAGGAAGATCTAAATTATTTGAGATTTGCGGCATCCACATTGACGAAAAAACGGGACAGCATCGCGGTGAATTCGAGCGAAGAAAACGGTTAATTTTACTTGAAGGCTGTCGAGGAAACAATGTTTAGAGAGAAGGCGATCGCCCAATATAGAGTGGTTGACCGCATTTCAAAAGAATTTTATGTCTCAATGATCAGTTGCAGCAGCTGTTCGGTGGAGACCTTACCGCTCATGTCGGTGCCTTCGAGTAGGCTGTCGGCCAGGTCGCGCTTTTGCTTGTGCAGGTCCACAATCTTTTTTTCGATCGTATTTTTGGCCACCAGGCGATAGATGGTGACCGGGCGCAGCTGGCCTATCAAGCTACAGCGTAGCCTGTATGAGGCCGAACAGTGGCGGGGTGAAATCCTAATACAATGCGATTTTTGGGGATTCCAGCGTCGACGAGTTCGTAGGTGACGCCATCTTCGGTCTCATCTCGTTGCACCCAGATTTTGCCGTCGATGATGTCCAGGTGAACCAGACAGCCATGGACGCGAGTTTTGTCATCCCACCCAATGGTCATCAGTAAGTAGCTATCATGGATTTCATCAAAGATAGGCTTGCAAACCATGTCTCCATGGGAGTAGGGAATCTGGGTATAAGGAAGGAGAATATCTTTGATGATTTGGCGATATTGGGCTAGTTCTTCCATTGGATAATAACCTCATCCTCAGCATCAAATACGATCAGTTTTAAGTCTTCGTCTTGGATCATTAGTTGACCAATTGGTTCTTCAAATAGCGATCTAAAGACAAAATCGTTGACGGCCAAGTAAAGTACGTAGTCTGGGTAAGTACGACGCATTACAGATCGATAGATAGCATACTGCCCGATTGCATCCCGAAAAGCCTCCATTTCTGAGGCGCTAATGAAGCTTTTAACCTCAACGGCAATCTTTTCCTCGGCCCGAGTTGCCATAATTAAGCGCTTTGCACCCAAATCGACGTACATATCTTTTCGACCCCATCGTAGGTGAAGGGGGTCGTGGATAATGATCCATCCGTCTTTCATCAGCGCCTGCTTGACGGCATCATGGTAGAGGTCAAAAGCTGGCATAGCTTAGGGCAGCAATGCTATTTAAGCAGCTCAGTAGTTTGAGTTAATGGGGAATAGCCGACGGGATGATCATAGCAATCTATGCCCTGATTGACTGACCAAAGTGCTGATGTAGGTGGTGTTGATCTTTAGCGTAACTCAACACCAGTAACGGTTCTGTTGGGTTACGCTAAAGCTAACCCAACCTGCGGCAGCATAAGGGTTTTAAGGGTTTTGTCGGTCAACTAGATCTATGCCTTACCCTTCGCTAATCAGCTGCAGCAGCTGTTCGGTGGAGACCTTACCGCTCATGTCGGTGCCCTCCAGCAGGCTGTCGGCCAAATCGCGCTTTTGCTTGTGCAGGTCCACAATCTTTTCTTCGATCGTATTTTTGGCCACCAGGCGATAGATGGTGACGGGGCGCAGCTGGCCGATGCGGTGGGCGCGATCGCTGGCCTGATCTTCCACCGCCGGGTTCCACCAGGGGTCCATGTGAATCACGTAATCCGCCGCCGTCAGATTCAGTCCGGTACCTCCGGCCTTGAGGCTGATCAAAAACACATCGCCTTCCCCCGCCTGGAAGGCATCGATCCGCTTTTTGCGCTCCTTGGTTGGGGTGCTGCCGTCGAGGTACTGGTAGCTAAGATTCTGACCGTCGAGAAACTCGCGCAAAATGCTCAGGTGATCGACAAACTGGCTGAACACCAGTGCCTTGTGGTTATTCTCGACCAGCTCCTCAATGATGCCGCCAAAGGCTTCCAGCTTGGCGCTGGGCAGGGCGGTCGTGCCTTTGACTAGGCGGGTGTTGCAGCAGGCCCGCCGCAGCTTCATGATCTCAGCCAGCACTTGCAGGTGTTTGGTGCCCGCTTCCACATTGGGGTCGGCAAGTTTTTCGATCGCCTCCCTGCGCAGCGCCTCATAAAACGCCATTTCCTGGGCGCTGAGTTCGACTTGCAGAGTGATTTCGGTGCGGGCGGGCAGTTCGTCTAGCACCTGGGTTTTGGTGCGCCGCAGAATGAAGGGCTGAATCAGCTTCTTGAGGCGGTTGCGGGCCGCCTTGTCCTGGTTGCGCTCGATCGCATTGGCAAACCGCTGGCTGAACTGATCCTGGGACCCCAGCAGGCCGGGGTTGATGAACCGAAACAGGTTCCACAGCTCGCCTAAATGGTTCTCAATCGGCGTGCCGGTGGTGAGAATTTTGAATCCGCCCTGGAGCTTCATCGCCGCCTTCGATCGCTTGGTGGCGGAGTTTTTAATCGCCTGGGCCTCGTCGAGCACGATGGTTTGCCACTCTACTTTGGCCAGCATTTGGCCGACGTCATCCTGCTGCAAGAGGCCGTAACTGCACACCACCAGGTCAAAGGGCTGGAGATTGTCGAGGATTTTTTGGCGATCGCCTGTGCCAAACTGAATCGGGTTCAGCGTGGGAGCAAACTTCTCGGCCTCGCTGAGCCAGTTCATGCCCACCGAGGTGGGGGCCACAATCAGGGTCGGCCCCTCGGGGGCGCGGGTGAGAATTATGGCCAGAGCTTGCAGGGTTTTGCCCAGGCCCATGTCGTCGGCCAGGCAGGCCCCCACGCCCCAGTGGGCCAGCCGCGCCAGCCAGTTAAAGCCCTCAATCTGGTAGTCGCGCAGTTCGGCCCGGAGGGTAGAGGGCAGCTCGGGCTTGAGATCCTTGGCTTCTTTGATGCGCTTGAGGTGCTCTTTCCAGTGCTTGTCGGTTTTGAGCTGGCCGACGTCATCCATCCAGTCTTCCATGGCCAGCCCGGCCAGGGGATGGAATCGCACGCCGTCGCCGCTGGTTTCGGAGTAGGCCCGCAGGTCGTCGAGGCGTTTGCGAAACTCCTGGGTAAGGGCGAGAAACTGGCCGTCGGCCAGCTTTACAAACCGACCGGGGGAGGCGTCGAGTAGCTCCATGAGCTGCTTCATGCCCAGCACCTCGTCGTCGCTAATTTGCAGCTCGCCGCTGGCGGCAAACCAGTCGCGCTGGCGCTGAATTTGAATCTTGAAGTTGCTGAGGCTGACCCGGTTGGCGATCCGCATTTTTTCGCCTTCGGGCCACTCCACCACCGCCTGGTCGCCCAGGTCTTGAATTTCCAGCAGCAGCTCCAGGCAGGCTTCGGGGTCGTCGATCAGCCACTCGCCCGCTTCATCCTCCAGGCGTTGCAGGGTGGGGCAGGCGGTTTCGACAGCGCGGGCCAGTTTTTTCTCTTCTTTTAAGTTGCGGTGGGTTTGCAGACGCTTGCCGTCGATTTCGGCGATCACCATTTCGCCGCCGGTTCCCGGTCGGTAGTAAGGGCCGCCGTCGCCAAAGGGCCGGGTCAGCAGGGAGACCTTGAGCCCTTCGCCCGCGGGCAGCAGGTGCAGGTGGGGCTGGGGCTGGGCTGCGACTTCTTCAGCATCGGCCACGCCGCCGCCGATGTCGGAGTGCACCGTCACTAGGCCCGCCACGGCGTTGATGGCGGCGAGCACCTGCTCCTTGGCGCTTTCGGGCACTTGCAGGGAATTCTTTGGCCCCAGCACCTCGGCAATGCGGTGGTGGCTGGCGGTAAACTCGACCACCTTGAGCCGGGTGGGGGTTTCTTTGACCAGGGCGATCGCCTTTTTAGGCTCCACCTCTGGGGTCAGCGAAATCGCCAGCTGGCCCGCCCTGGTTTGGCGCACCATCAGGGCCGGTTCCCCTTTCACCACATCGACCCGAGTGGTGGGCGAATCTTCCCAGAACACCAGGGGATGGCCGACTAGGGCCAGCAGCGCCTGGTCGGCGAAATAGTAGTTGTCGTAGCCGTAGCTGTAGGGGTCGTGGGTCAGGTATGAGCAAACGTCGCGGTCTTGGGGAGTGAGGTAGCTGAAGCTAGCGACCTCCTGCTTGAGGCGCTTGAGGGCGATCGCGCGGCCTTTGCTCCAGCCCCCCTTGACGCTAATTTTCTGCTCCTTGGGCTGGAGCATCCAGGTCTCAGTCGAGTAGAACGTCAAAAACCAGGCCAGCCGATACTCGCTGGCGATCGCTGTCTTGGCCTGCGGTGACGGGGTGGCAGGGTTGAGGCCCATCAGCGCCGTTAGCGATAGCTCCCAGGGCTGCTTTGGCGTAATGATGTCAATTAGGGGGCAAAGGCCGGTTTTTTGGCGCAGCTGGGCAGCGGACTGGGCGTAGCTGCTCTCGGGGGTAAGCCGAGCCAGCAGCTCAGCCGCTTCGAGGGCAAACCAGTCGTACCCGGCGGCGGTGGCGGCCTGGTAGAACTCTCTGGCAATATCGGGCAGCCGTTCCTGGGCATCCTCCAAATCGACCCAGTATAGACACAGCATGTCGATCAGGGCCTCGAAGCTGTTGGCGTTGTCGAGGCTGCTGACGGGGGTATTGGTGAGATAGCGTTTCGCCGCCGTGTTGCCCTGGAGCACCTGGGCAACTTTCTCTAAACAGCTATAGATGACGCTCATCCAGTGGCGGTAGCCCTGCTCGGCAATGGTGTGGGCGTAGCCCTCGGCTTCTTTGAGGCAGGCCGGGGTGCCCGCCCGGATCAGCGCCAGGACTAGAAACAGACCGGGCACGGTGTCGAAATAGATTTTGCGCTTGCCGGTGCTTTTTTTCAGCAGCTTGAGGGCCACGGCTCCAGATTGAATCGTCTGGTCGTAGTCGCCCCCCAGGCAGCTGAGCCAGCTCTGGTGCAGCAGCAGGTCGATGGGGTTTTCGTCGGCGTAGTCCTGGAGCGCGGCATCCGCTTCTTGCAGCCGACCTTGGGCGATCAGCTGCTCAATCCAGATGCCCTTGAGGCGATCGGAAACGGTGGAGCCGGGCTGGGTGCATTCTTCCTGGAGCAGAGCGATGGCCCCCTCGGCTGGGGTCAGCGCCATCAGCGCGCTGAGGCAGAGATTGCCCAGGGCGGCCTCGAACAGTTTGGGGTCTTGCTTGAGGCCGAGCACCCAGTCCCGCTCAAAGGGATTGTTGCAGACCAGCTCAAACACCTGCGGCATCGACATGCGGCTAGAGGCGTAGGGGTTGCTGTAGTAGGCCTCAAACTGCTGCTCAATGTAGTTCCAGTCGCAGCGGTAGAGGCCGATGCGCACCTCGCGCAGGAACTCGTCTTCGGTTTGAAAATAGCGCAGGGCTTTGTTCCAGCCCTGGGTGCGAATGGGGAGCTTGGTCTGCACGGCTTTGACCATCGGCTCAAAGCGGCCCTGGTGAATGGCGTCGCGGGTGGCGATTTCGACCAGCAGCGGGTGGCACTGGGGGCCGTAGGTGCTGTGGGTGACCAGCAGCCGCTTGCCGTTGAGGCGGGTGATCAGCGGATTGAGCAGATGCGGCCCCGCAATCTTGGGCTTTTTGGCATCAGCTAAGTAGAGGTTAAGGCAATCGAGCAGCTTTACCTTGCCCACCGGGGCGTAAATAATGGAATACAGCTGCACCAGCTCCCGCTCTTGCTCCCCGAGCTTTTGGTAAGACTGCACTAGATTGGCGCGGAGGTCGGCAACGTTTTTTGGGGCTGGCATGGTGATGCGATCGCAGAGAACTGCTCGTTACCTGAAATTGTACCGGCCCGGCTGATTTAAGGTGTGTCCTGGGTACCCACCGCCGGGACGGTGGCAACAGGCCATCCTTATTGAAAATCTGTTGCATTAATCCCCAGGGTTGGGTATCTTAGTAGTAACGAGAGTCAATAGCAATAGCGGCTCATGGCTGCGTGGAGCTGAGCAAAGAGTTTTTTGAAATATGCTGCAATGCCTTCTGGTAAAGGGGCATAGCCTTTAAGCGGCTGGCCCTATCGAGCGCTGCGATCGCCTAGTTCAGAGTCAGTTTCAATAAGCCCAGGCCTTTTGGGGCCACCACTATGGAGAGTCAGTCGAGATAATATGCACGTCTTAGAGCCAGAATTTTTAGGATCGGGGCCAGATTTTGACCCTGCCGCCCAGGCCCGAACTAGCCTGGAGCTAGATCGCATCAACCGCTGGACCGTTTACCGTCGCCTGCAAGAGCTGGGCCTGACTTGTGAATGCCGCTGCGATCGCCCCCTCACCGTCGTCATCCACACCCCCGCCGATGCCCTCCAGGTCTGGAGCGTGGTGCAGGCCACCAGCAAAACCAAACAATCTCTCGCCGACCACCTGGAACGCTGCTGGCAGCAAAGGAACCTGCAATGAAAACCCTCCATGAACCCGCCCTGGCCGAGGCCAGAACTGCGCCCACCGGGCAGGTGCTCAAAGGTCAATATGTCGGAGCCTACCGCTCTGATAAAGGCAAAATTAAAGGAATGCTGCTGCAAGTAGGCGCAGCGGAATACACGATTAAGCTGCCCAAATACCTGCGCCCCATGCTGGTGCGCGAGCTGGCGCCGGGCGAGTTTGTTCAGGTCTGGGCCTATCCAGAGGACGACCGCTGGCGGGCCATCAACGTGCTGCCCCTGCCCGAGTGTGAGGCATCATTGCTGCGGCAGCAGTGGGGGGATCTCTCGCCCGTTGTGGAAGCAGACAGGCCCAAGCAAAAGCGCCTCTGCATTGAAGTGTGTACCAAGGGCAAATGCTACAAACAGGGCGGCCGACAGCTCCACGGCGCCCTGCAGGATGCCGTAGACAGCAATCCCGACTTGAGCCACGTCTCCATTAAAGCCACGGGCTGCATGAAAGCCTGCAAGCACGGGCCAAATCTGCGGCTACCCAACGGCCGTATGCTACATCGCCCCACCCCTGCCGAAGCGCTGGCTCAGGTGAAGCCACAATCATGAATGGCCAGGCGTTTGACCCCCAGCGATGGGATCACTGGTTGCTGATTGTCGCCTTTTTGGCGCTATCAAGCTGGATTATCTGGACGGTCTATTTCGATTCGTAAGTGGTGAGCGTGAGCAAGAGGCAACCTGAAGAGACGCCAAAACTGGCTAGATTCCCCCTGCCCCCCTTTTTAAGGGGGGCGGAGAACGGCTACCAGCCCAGTTTCAGGCTATCTGGAGTGAGGAAGTGCTCCAGATGGTAGGCTCGCTCCTCGGTTTTCAGCAGAATTTGCTCGTAGAGGTAGCGGGTGGCGCGATCGCCCAAACTCTCGGCCTGGGACGCCAGCCGTCGAATCAGCTCGATCAGCCCCTGCTCGGCCTTCAGGTCGTGGTCGATCATGATGCGGCAGCGGTAGGTGTCGTCGCCCTCCATATCGAAGCAGCACAGCTGGCCCAGCTTGCCAAAGCTCAGCGGAGGAATACCCCCCAGCCCGTGCAGACGCTCACCCACGTCGTGGGCGTGACCTCGGGCCGCATCGTAGCTCTCCTCAAAGTAGTCGTGGAGCATGTAGTACTCCGAACCCTCCACCACAAAGTGGTGCTTTTGGTATTGCAAAGACAGGGCCACAAAGCTGGCATAGACCGTTGCCAAACCCTCGACAACAGGCTCTGTAATCGACGTTTCCAGCAAAATTGGGTTGTCTGCAACCTCGCCGTAGGTTTGCAGCAGAGTCTCAGTAACAGGCATAAGCATTCCCCTTTATTGGCCATGAAAACAGCCTTAAGCTGCCCCTTGAGCCTACCGTATTTTTTTGAATCTAGCTAATAATTTTGGCTGCCTAAAACCATAGAGAAAAGAAAATTTTGCTCGAGAATATGAATAGCGAAAATGATTTTCAATAATCCCGAATGCTAGTATCGAAAATGGTTTTCGATAGGCCGAAATGCTCAGGAAAAAGGCAGTTCCAGCCGCAGTGGCTAGTTTGAGAAGGCCCGGTGCGATCGCCTGGAAAATCTTGCCCATCAGGGCACCAGCCCAAGCGCGAATGCTTGATTTGTATGGATAGCCCAATCGACTGTTTTGACCGTAGCGAAACGACAATGGAACATGATCCAGCTCTGCCAGATTTAAGCCAGGAGGCCGACCAGCTCAAAACCGTTCTCAACAAAGAAGGGTTTCGGTTCACCAGCCAGCGGCAAAAGATTTTGGATTTGTTTCAGGCTGCGGCCCTGGGGCACCACCTCAGCGCCGAGGAGATTCATCAACAGCTGCTCGATCAGGGCGAAAAAATTAGCTTCTCCACTATCTATCGGGCGCTGCACGTGATGGTGCGGCTGAGCCTGCTGCAAGAACTAGAGCTAGCCGAAGGCCGCAAATACTACGAGCTCAACACCCCCTTTATGGACCAGCATCACCATCTGGTGTGCGTTCACTGCGGCGCCGTGAAGGAGTTCGAAGACGCCACCATGGCCCAGGTGGGCAGCAGCGAGAGCGCCGCGCGCGGGTTTTCGCTGCTCAACTGCCAGTTTACGGTGTACGGCATTTGCCCGAGCTGTCAGCCGCTTTTGGGCTAGCCAGATGGCGGTAGTAGTGCCAGAGCAGGTGGGCCGCCGCGCCACGATAGGGATGCAGCAAGTCTGTCGCAGCCATCAATTCTTTGCGGGTGGGGCGGTGGGCCAGGGCTTTGAGCCGCTGATAGCCGACTTGAACGGCTAAATCTGAGGCCGGAAAACTGCTCAGCCGCTTTAGACAAAACAGCAGGTAGACCTCCGCCGTCCACACCCCGATGCCTTTGATTTGGGTGAGATGTTCGACGGCGGCGGCATCGGGCAGGGCTACAAGAGTTTCCAGATTGAGTTGACCTAACAAAATCGCTGCGGATAGCCGCTGGCAGGTGGCAATCTTGGCGCGGCTCAGCCCCACCTGCTTGAGGGTGGTGTCTGGGGCGGCAGCGATCGCCCCCGGCGTCAGCTCCAGCTCTGCCTGTAAGCGCTGAAAAATCGCCTGGGCCGCCCGAGATGAGAGCTGCTGCCCCATGATGATGCGCACCAGCGAAGGAAACCCCGCCGCCCAACTGCGCACGGTGAGGGGGCCAGCTTCGGCCTCCACGCGCTGGAAGCTGGGGTCGCGACCATACAACACCGCCACCGCCTGCCGCAGCTCAGCGCTGGGCGGCAACAGCTCGCTATCCAGGGTCTTGGCTACATCACTACCCGTCATCGCCACAACCATCCAAAATCCAAAATCGCCAATCCAAAATCGATCTCACTGGCTGCTGAGCCACAGCACCACCGGCAGCGTAAACAGACTGAGAAACGTCGAAAGCACAATGGTTCGCGCGACGCGGGTGCGATCGCCCCCCAGCTCCGTCACCCAAATCAGCGAATTCACCGCTACCGGCATGGCCGCTTGCAGTACGACCACCTGGCGATCGAGCCCCTGCAACCCCAGCCCGGTGCCCACGCTATAGGCCAAAATCGGCGATATCAACAGCCGAATTCCTGCGCCCAGCAGCTCATAGCGGCCAAATACAAGCTGGGTGCGAGACAGCTGTATCCCCAGGGTCAGCAGCGCCAGGGGAATGGCCCCCTGCCCCAAAATTGTGACGCCGCGCTCGATAGGGACAGGAAATGTGCCCTGGGCGGCCTGGAGACCAATGCCTGCGATCGCCGCCCAAAACACCGGCAGCCGCAGGGTGAAGTTTATTCCCGCCCGCACCCCCGCCCCCTTCAGCACGATGGGAAAGACCGTGGCAATCATGACGCTGGAGCCGACCAGATACACCACCGCTCGCTCCAGCCCGGCATCCCCCAGGGCAAACAAAACAAAGGGCAGCCCCATGTTGCCAACATTGGAGAACAGGGTGGTGGCAATCAGGCTCTTTTGCTCATCGACCGAAAACTTCAGACGGCGGCCCAGTCCCACCGCCAGCAGGTAAAGCAGCGCTGTATTGAGCAAGAACGTGATGACAATCGCCACAGCGCTGCCCAAGCCCAGGGTGGTTTTGGCCAGACTGCTCAACACCAGCGCGGGCAGCAGGGCGTAGATATTCACCCGCGCCAGGGTTTGCATATCGAGCTCCAGGTTGCGCCCCACCCCAAAGCCCACCGCTGCCACCAGAGCAATGGGCAGCATCGCCGAAATCAAGATTTCCATAGACCCGCAGGAATCGTTATGTCACCACCTATGACATGGTGACGGTTTCGAGGGCGCTATGCAGCGACCGACTTCTCTTCTGCCCAGCGCGATCGCCTAAAATTTAAGCTAACTCAACTGCGATCGCCCTAATGCCATCCCCCTTCCCCGGCATGGACCCGTACCTTGAGCAGCCAGGGCTGTGGTCAGAGTTCCATAACCGGCTGCTGGTGGCTATTGCTGACCAGTTGGGGCCACAATTACGGCCTAAGTATCGGGTTGCGATCGAAAAGCGGGTGTACCAAGATGCGGCATTGGATTTGCAAATTGGTCGTCCGGACGCTGCTGTTTTTCGGGCCACCCCAGCGGCAGATTTAGCGCCTCAGCGCCAGGGGCAGATCTTAGTCGAGCCGGTGATGGTTGAGCTGCCCATGCCGGAGGAGGTCACCGAACGCTCTTTAGAGATTCGCGAAGTCGGCACTGAAGCCGTTGTGACTACCCTGGAGCTGCTTTCCCCAAGCAACAAGCGCGCTGGCCAGGGGCGACAACTCTACGAAGCCAAGCGCTTGAAAGTATTGGGCAGCCAAACCCATCTGATTGAGATTGACTTGATTCGCGCCTTTGGCCCGCTACCGCTGCGCAGTGCTGCGGCTACCAGTCTCTACCGTATTGTGGTCAGCCGGGCAGAGCAGCGACCCTTAGCTGAACTCTATGGGTTTAATCTGAGCGACCCGATGCCATCGTTGCCAGTCCCGCTTCAGCCGGGCGACCCGGCAATTTGGGTCGATCTTCAAGATTTAGTGAATGGTGTCTACGATCGCGCCAGCTACGATTTGGCGATCGACTACCGCCAAGACCCGGTGCCGCCCCTCAGCACCGCCGATGCTGCATGGGTGCAGGCTGTGTTGGTGGCAAAGCATTTAAGGGATTGAGTTCTGAGCTTGTCTTGTGCTGGCCTGTGATTGCTTCGCGCTGGCTTGTGATTGCTTCGCGCTGGCCTGTGATTGCTTCGCGTTGATTGAAATCAGGTCAAATTGAATTTGTGCTGGTGCTTCAGCGCCCCAGGGCAATCGTCAAACAAAACGCCAGCCCCGCAGGACTGGCGATCGCGACATTACACCGTTGTTTCCCGTCAACCTGCGGCTACAGCAGGCTGCCAATCAGCACCGAGAGAATGATGATGGCGGCCAGGGCTGCAAGCCATTTCCAGGGACGGTCGAGCAGCTTGAACAGGTAGGGCCACAGCTGGTAAAGCTCAATCAAGCCGGGATGGACAGGGTGATCGGGAGTCCGATACACCACCCGCTCTCGGATGGCCCCGCCCCCGGGAGGATGGCGGCGAAACACCGGCTGGGGCATCGACTGCAATCGTTCGGGGTCGGCGAAGGCCGCCGCCCGCCCCCGCAGGGGCGGTTGTACCCGTGGAGGACAGTGGGTTAAGCGAGTCATCGGCGGCCAATCCTCACAACGTCGCCATCGAAGGTGGTCAGCGAGAGCACAAACGGGTCGGTGATATAGCCCAGGGCCTGCTCTTCCAGAATGTCGATTGCCACCTGCTCGCCCATGCGCAGGCTGTCGTAGTAGTCGCTGAAGTAGTGGACTCCAGCCATGTTGCGACCAATGGAGATGTTCGCCGCCAGTTTGTTCAACTCCCCTTCCAGGGTGAGGGCCTCAGCCGGGGTGAAAGCATCCAGCTTGTCCTGGGCAGCCCCCAGCGCCGGAGCCCGGAACGCGATCGGGGTATCGCCGCTGGCCGCCCGTTTAAAGCCCACCTTCCCGCTGGCGTTTTGAACCAGTACGGCACTGGTGTCAAAGTACGCCTTGAGAATAGTGACACAGGCCCCGGCTACGGTAGCGTGGCCAGCGCCATAGGCCGGGTGCATGGGAGAGCCTTCCGGAAAGGCCATGGGCAGGAAGTTGGTGCCCTGCCCCGGCCCGGAGAAGATGGCCCCCAGGGTGCCGTTGGTTTCCAGCACCTGGCGGAAGGCATTGACATCGGCCTTCAGGGCGGGCGGCACCAGATTACCGGATACCGAACCGTCATTTACCCGGCGCATCAGTTCCAGGCGGGAGGCCAGAGCTTCAGGGCGCAGCCGAATGTGGTTGTTGAACTTCTGGTAGCGCACGGCCTTGAGGGCGCGGGTGGCGACCTCGGTGACCAGAGTCAAAATGTGAGGCCCGCCGTAGAGGGCGAAGCCACCAGCATGGCGGCGGGTGGAAGCCTTGGCGGCAGCCGCGCCCACTCCAGAGAGGTGGTCAAAGGCCGGATCAGAAGGAGTGCCCATGCCCAGCAGGATCAGGCAGGCATTCAGATAGGCTTCGTACAGCGCATCGTAGTGCACGTAGGTGGCTAGGTCGCGGGGGGTCGAAATAAACCGCCGGGCGGGGCGATTCATGCCCGTTACCGGATTCCCAGCCTCGTCAACGTAGGTTTCG
Source organism: Nodosilinea nodulosa PCC 7104 (assembly GCF_000309385.1). Lineage (GTDB taxonomy): Bacteria > Cyanobacteriota > Cyanobacteriia > Phormidesmidales > Phormidesmidaceae > Nodosilinea > Nodosilinea nodulosa. The sequence continues at coordinate 2,687,520 of NZ_JH976537.1, read as the reverse complement.
CCCGCTGGTCTGATGCCCCGCTGCACTTTAACGTAGTCGGCCAGGGTGGTCATGTAGTTAACGCCGGGGGCCGCGATGGGCACCCGCTGGTTAGCCTGCAGCGCCCCATAGTTAATCAAACCTTCGGCCACCATGCCGCCGCCGTTGACGTCGGTATTGCCCATCAGCATGAACTGCGACAGGTAAGGGCCAAATTCAACACCGGGGGACGAGCCGCGAAAGACGATTTGAGCATCTAGCACGCCAGCGCCGTTGACCATGCGGGGGCGACCGGTTTGGTTGCCGATATAGCTGAGGGCATTGAGGCGATCGATGGAGGCCTGCACGGTACCGTTAGCGCTGCCCGCTTCCAGATCGTTTAAGGGCTGATCGCGCAGCACCGCCAGTTCGTAGATTTCGGCAATTTCCAGAGCCAGTTCGGGGTTGGGGTTGCCGCTGGCATCGAGCAGAGCCGGGGCCGGAGGCATGGTCACCGCATGGGAGTCGGGGCCTTCTAGCTCAAACACAACTCCGGCGGTGGGCGCTTCCCACTGGCGGAAGTTGTCGGTGGGGCAGGGGTCAGGCTGCACGACGTAGGTACCGCCATCGAGGGCTACTTCGTACTTAGCTCCGTGGCGGACGCGATCTGTAAACGGATCGATAAAGCCATCATCCACGGCCCGACGAAACTCGACAAAGTCTTGGGGATCTTGCAGCAGCCCGGTCTCGGGGTTGTGGGGCAGCCCTTTGGTAAAGGACATAAAGTACTGGTCGCCCGCGTACCGCTGCTCTTCGCCGTTGGCCTTGTGTACGGGGTGGTTGCGGCTTCTGGCAAGTTCAGCCGCCTCAAGGCGGATAGCATAAGATTCCTGTCGACGATCAGACATGGACATACTCCTGGTAATCAGAACTGGTGAAAAGCTGAAAGGGAGATTGAAGCCCTAACGGCCTGAAGCTGGCAGGGCTAAATGACTGCTTTTACAGAAATTTCAGTAGATGCATGGGCTAAACACTGGGGCTTCTGTCGCCAAACCGTTCGGTAGCCCGGTGATTTCAACTATAGGTAGGCCGCAAGATAGGTGACAGTACCCGCTCGGGTGATATCGACTGTAGGTTGGTGTTGAGCGAAGCGTTCGCGTTCGCGGAGCCGCTCCTTTGGGGCTAGCGTCTCTCGAGGAGAAAACCCAGCACCAGTAACGGTTTTGTTGGGTTACGCTAACGCTAACCCGACCTACCGCTGCGAAGGAGAGAAAGTCATGATTCAACCTACGCTTTTGGAAAAACTAGAGGCCCTGCCGGAATCGTTGCAGACAGAAGTCCTTCACTACATCGAATTTTTGTCGGAGCGATACTTAGACAAGACTGATGCGTCAGAATCGCAGAATAAAAAGCGAGGCGGATTTGGCGTCTGGAAAGGTAAAGTCTGGATGGCTGATGATTTTGATGCCCCGCTAGAAGACATGAAGGACTACATGTAATTATGAGAGCCCCAGGGTAAGCGCAAGAAAAATAGGTCTGTGACATGCTAGGGGCATGCTATCACTGCGACCCTTAGCGAGTCCCCATGAGCCAAGGCTTTGCTCCCAATGAAGAGACGGCTAAAGCCGGTCAGACCAAGCCACCCTTGAGCGCGGCTACCGATGCTAACTCCATTCAGCAGCAGTGGGAATCACACTTTGCTGAACTAGAAGACCCGCGTGGCAGTCAAGGGGTAGAGCACCCGTTCTTGAGCATTGTGATGATCGCGATTCTGGCCGTCATCGGCGGCGCGACGGGGTGGGAGGACATCGAAACCTATGCCGAGAGTCACGAGGCGTGGCTGAGTACCCTGTTCTCGATACCGAACGGCGTGCCCCATGCCGACACCTATCGTCGTTTGTTCGAGCGGATGGCCCCTGAAGCCCTAGAGCGTTGCTTTCTGGGCTGGGTGAAGCAGATCGTTGAGAGCAGTGGAGCCCAAGTGATTCCCATCGATGGCAAGACGATTAAAGGCTCCTATGACCGCAACGCCAAGCAGTCTGCGCTCCACGTCGTCAGCGCCTGGGCCAGCGAGCATCGGCTGTTGTTAGGGCAAGTCAAAGTTGCCTCCAAGAGCAACGAGATCACCGCCATTCCTGCGTTGCTGAAACTTCTCGATATCAGCGGCTGCATCATCACCCTCGATGCCATGGGCACCCAGAAGGAAATTGCTCGTGAGATCGTTGGGCACGGGGCCGACTATGTCCTCTGTCTCAAGGCCAATCACCCCACCCTGTGGGCCGAGGTCACGGCCTGGTTTGAGCAGGCTGAAGCCGGTAACTTTACCGCTCTAGAGCACAGTTATGACGCTCGGGTGGAGTCGGGCCATCATCGGCGGGAGCATCGGCAGGTGTGGGCTGTACCCATCGCCGCCATGGGAGACCTACACCAAATCGAGCAATGGGTGGGCCTCAAAACCATCGTCTTCGTGAAGCGAGTCCGACATCTCTGGAACAAGATCACCCGAGAGACGATGGTTTATCTCACGTCATTGCCCTGTGATGCCGCCATGGCTGGCCGGGCGATTCGCACCCATTGGGGTATCGAAAATCAACTCCATTGGGTGCTCGATGTCACCTGGGGCGAGGATAAGTCTCGCATCAGGCGGGGCCACGGTGGCGAGAATATGGCGCTCCTGAGGCGCTTGGCCATCAGTGTGCTGAACCAAGAAACCTCAAAAAAACGAAGTCTTAAGCAGAAGGCAAAGCGAGCCTCAATGAGTCCTGACTACATGCTCACTGTCCTTGCTGCAGGGCTCGCAACCTAGCACAATGTATCGATAGTTTTCTTGCGCTTACCCTGATGAGAGCCCTAATCGACGCTCATGCCTTACTTTGGCACATTGAAGGTAGCTCAAAACTCAGTGTAAAAGCCAGAGAAGTCATTGACTCAAATGCCAACAGCATCTTCTTCAGTATTGCCAGCATTTGGGAAATTGCTATCAAGCTAGGGTTAGGGAAATTAGCGTTAGAAAATCCTTTCAGCGCATTAGAAGAACTGCTCACAGAATTAGAGATTGAGATACTTCAAATTTCTTTTAAGGACGCCGAACAATATCTAACATTGCCACTGCATCATCGCGATCCGTTCGATCGCATGCTGATTGCTCAAGCAATTACACATTCGTTAGCTGTTGTAAGTGTCGACACGGCTTTTGACGCCTATCCTATCCAGCGAGTGTGGGCATGAGCAAAGGCCACATCATCGACCTGATCCAGCGCGGTTGCACCGCTAGCGTCGAAACCATGGGCATCCTCCATCCATTGCCCGACACCGTAGCGCGGTGGGGTGGTTGCTCTCAAAACTGGCGGCTCCACTCTTTGGGCCAGCGCTCGACCACCACCTTAGTTTGGGTGAAAAATTCCACCGCGTGGGCTCCCTGCCCGTGGAGGTCGCCGAAGAAGCTGTCCTTCCAGCCGCTGAAGGGGAAGAAGGCCATCGGTGCGGCCACGCCGATGTTGATGCCGATGTTGCCAGCGGTGGCCTCGTAGCGAAACTGGCGGGCGGCGGCCCCGCTGTTGGTGAACAGGCAGGCCATGTTGCCCCAGGGACTTTGGTTTACGAGGGCGATCGCATCTTCGATCGTCTCCACCGGCATCAGCCCCAGCACCGGGCCAAAAATTTCGGTGTGGGCAATTTCGCCGTTGGGAGGAACGTTTTGCAGCACCGTGGGTTTGACGAAGTTGCCTGCTGTCAGGTCAGGGATTTGGGCATGGCGACCATCCACGAGCACCGTTGCTCCCTCATCCGCCCCGGTTTGAATCAGGTTCTCAATGCGCTGCTGACTCTGGGCGGTGATCACCGGCCCCATCTGCACATTGGCGTCTAAGCCATTGCCGACGGTGCGGGTGGCGGCGGTGTGGGCGATCGCGTCGGTAAACCACTCCCCCGCTTCCCCCACAGTCACCGCCAGGGATGCGGCCAGACAGCGCTGACCGGCACAGCCAAAGGCGCTATCGGCGACAATACGGGTGGTCATGTCGCGATCGGCATCGGGCAGCACAATCACAGGGTTTTTGGCACCGCCCTGGCACTGCACCCGCTTGCCGTGGGCCGCCGCCTGGGCGTAGATGTAGCGCGCCACCGGGGAAGACCCGACAAAGCTGATCGCCCGAATGGTGGGGTGCTCCAGAATCGCATCCACGGTTTCTTTAGCGCCATTCACCAGGTTCACTACGCCAGCAGGGAAGCCCGCCGCATCCAGCAGCTCGAAGATGCGCTGCATGGTCAGGGGCACTTTTTCGGAGGGTTTGACGATGTAGGTGTTGCCGCAGGCCAGGGCGTAGGGCATAAACCAAAAGGGAATCATGGCGGGGAAGTTGAAGGGTGCGATCGCCGCCGCCACCCCCAGCGGTTGCCGAATCATAAACTCGTCGATGCCGCTGGCAACGTCTTCCAGCACCGTGCCCTGCATCATCATCGGAATGCCGCAGGCGACTTCCACATTCTCGATCGCCCGCCGCAGCTCGCCCTTTGACTCGGCCAGGGTTTTGCCGCACTCCTGGGTGACAATCTGGGCCAGCTCGTCCAGGTGGGTTTCCAGCAGATCCTTGAGCTTAAACAGGGGCTGCACCCGCTGGGGTGGCGGCACGCGACGCCACTCTTCGAAGGCGGCGGCGGCGGCACGGGCAGCGCGATCGACCTCATCTTTTGGGGAAACGGGCACCTGACCCAGTACTTCTCCAGTGGCCGGGTTATCTACCGCAAGCATTTCCTCTGCGGCGGACGGTACCCACTGGCCGTCGATGTAGTTCTTGAGAATCCCCGATTGCGTCATAGCGGTGCCGTGATGACTCTTCTCTAAGCATCATAGGCCCTGCTTTGGCCCATGAATTTCCATAGAGCGCACGTAGATACTGTGTTGGCCCGAGATCGTCAAGGGACAGCCAAGGCCGATTTTTGGGGTTTCAGCTTTTCAGGATCGTAGAGTTGACCTGAGGACAACACGCCGTAGACGATACGAATGAGCTTGTGCATAGCAGCGCCGATAATCGCCATTTTGGTTTTGCCCGCCGCCGTTAGGCGCTCACACCAAGGGTGAAGTTCTCGGGCATGGCGCAGGAAGGCGATGGCCGGGAAATACAGCGCTTTTCGCATGCGGGCATTGCCAATCTTGCAGAGTCGGGTTTTGCCCTGCACTGATGTGCCAGAGGTATGTTCTTGGGGCGTTAACCCCGCATAGGCAGCGAGCTGACGAGCGGAGGTAAAGGCATGAATATCGCCGATTTCAGCCAGCAGCCGGGCGGCGGTATCGGGGCCGATGCCCACGATGGAGACCAGCAAGTCCGCCTGGGCCTGCAAGTGCTCATGGCTCTGGATATGACTGCGCAGCTGCTTTTTTAACGCCTTGACCTGGGCTTCGAGGAAGGTGATGTGGGCTTGAATATCAGACTTTAGCGCGTCGGAACTGATGGCCAAGCGGTTCTTCTCCTGGGTCAGCATGTGGGTGAGGGCATCGAGACGGCGGGTGTACTCTTGTAGCGTTTGGATGTCCGCTGATGACGGTTGCCAGGCACTGGGCTTGAGGTCACGGCAGAACTGGGCAATCAGCGTAGCATCAGGGCGATCAGCTTTGGTGCGCTTGAGTTGGCTTTTGGCGTAGCCGTGAATCCGCACCGGGTTGACAATGCTGACCCGGTAGCCCTGCTGGTGGAGCGCTGTCGCTACACCATGGCCATATATACTGGTCGCCTCTAGGCATACATGGGCCGTCTTCACCCCGGCCTCGATTAACCACGCCTGCAAGGCGGCATAACCCACTTCGGTGTTATCAAAGGTCTGATACTGGGGTTTGGCACGCTCTGGAAATAGAATCGCCACATGTAAGGTGGCTTTGCTCACATCAATGCCAACGGGAATCAGGTTTTGAGTCATGGTTCGATACTCCTGATGACGGCAAGGGGGCAGATCGCTCTCAGCGCTATCCTTGTTATCCAGCTTGGGAATCTCAGGACTCCCTAATATACTGTCCAGTCTGCTGGCGGCAATCTAGGTCAATGAAAGGGGGAGGCTCTTGTTCTACATAGCAAGCTCCAAAGGGCTTTAGGGTGCGTCCAGAGTCACTCCTAGGTCTATTTTGGGCCAAACCTTACATACAAGGGTGGGTTAGGCGACCCTTCTATCATGCCACCAGCAGTTTACCTGTCGCTTCGCTGTAACCTACCGCTTACCCATGGCCGCAGGCTCGATTTGGGTGAGCGGTGTGTCGGGCGGTTGGGCTACGGTGTAAAGCCAGAGCCAATCGCGATGACCCACCCTATTAACAATCCTGTGGTCAGGAAGGCGAGGCAGATGACGGCGGCCAGTCGATAGGCTGCTCAAAGATTTCTGCTTCAGAAAAAGGGCAAGTTTGCGGCAGCTGCTGGGGGTTGAGGGGCGTTTCTATGTTGACCAAATCCAGGCCATCTTCGTAGCCGATGGCGATCGCCTCAGCAAGATAGGGCTTCAAGCTGGGGTTTTCCTGGAGGTGACGCTGAATTCTGCGGCGCTGCTCTTGAATCGTGGCCGCCCAGCTTTTAGTGCGGGCTTCGGGTTGGTAGTACCACTTGAGCAAATGCCCGAGCAGGATCCCCAAGCGATTGCGAAGCTCCTGGCGTTCTTGCCTACCCAATGATTCAATTTCCTCAGCCAGGTTTTCAATATCGAGTTTGGCCAGTTGACCCGAGCGCAGTAGCTCAACCTGGCGCTGAGCCCAGGCGTGGAAGTCTTGGTCGTAGAGCGTGGTTGTCTGCATTAGGAACCACCGAATCGCGTGGTCATTATTGTAGCTTTATCAGTTAGATACCCCACCCCAGCGGCCTGGAGTGGGGCTATGCTCAGTCACCCGTGAACAGTCGGGATGAGTAGTTTGTGTTTCCTAAAAGACCTGGGTTAAACAGGCTGCTCGATCGCTTTTTTAGCATCTTCGCTCGCCAAGAATTTTTCCAGCTCAGTCAGGGCGTCGGCATCTACCTTGGTCTGCATGGGGCAGAACTTAGGGCCGCACATCGAGCAAAACTCAGCGGTCTTATAGATGTCGGCGGGCAGGGTTTCGTCGTGGTATTCCTTAGCCCGCTCAGGATCCAGCGATAGCTCGAACTGTTTGTTCCAGTCGAAGTTGTAGCGGGCGTGGGACATGGCATCGTCGCGATCGCGCGCCCCAGGCCTGAGCCGGGCAATGTCCGCCGCGTGGGCCGCAATCTTGTAGGCGATCAGGCCCTGGCGAACGTCTTCGGCATTCGGTAAACCCAGGTGCTCCTTCGGCGTCACGTAGCAGAGCATCGCCGCTCCGCTCCAGCCCGCCAGGGCCGCCCCGATCGCGGAGCTGATGTGGTCGTAGCCAGCGGCGATGTCCGTCACTAGAGGACCAAGCACGTAGAAGGGGGCTTCTGCGCACTCTTCCATTTGCTTTTTGACGTTGTAGTCGATCTGATCCATCGGCACGTGGCCGGGGCCTTCAACCATCACCTGCACGTCGTGCTCCCAGGCCTGGCGGGTGAGCTGGCCCAGGGTCTTGAGTTCCGCCATTTGGGCGGCGTCGGTGGCATCGTGCAAACAGCCGGGGCGGAGGGAATCCCCCAGGCTAAACGACACGTCGTAGCGCTTAAAGATTTCGATGATGTCGTTGAAGTGGGTGTAGAGGGGGTTTTGCTTGTGGTGGTGCAGCATCCAGCGGGCCAGAATGCCGCCGCCGCGCGAGACAATGCCGGTGATGCGATCGCGCACCAGGGGCAAGTGCTCAATCAAAATCCCGGCGTGGATGGTCTGGTAATCGACCCCCTGCTGGGCGTGCTTTTCGATGATGTGCAGAAAGTCATCGGCGGTGAGGTTTTCGATGTTGCCGTGGACGCTCTCCAGCGCCTGGTAGACGGGCACCGTGCCGATTGGAATCGGTGACGCCTGGATGATGGCGGTGCGAATGGCGTCGAGGTCACCGCCCCCGGTAGAGAGATCCATCAGGGTGTCGGCCCCGTACTTCACCGCCAGATGCAGCTTGGCCACTTCTTCGTTGATATCGGACGAGTTAGGCGACGCGCCGATGTTGGCGTTGACTTTGCACTTCGAGGCAATGCCGATCGCCATCGGCTCCAGGTTGGGGTGGTTGATGTTGGCGGGGATAATCATACGGCCCCGCGCCACCTCGTCGCGGATCAGGTCGGCGGGCAGGTTCTCCCGCTGGGCGACGTGGGCCATTTCTTCGGTGATCATGCCCTGGCGCGCGTAGTGCATCTGCGACACGTTGGCATGGCCCTGGCGCTTAGCGATCCATTCGGTTCTCATGGCTTACCTCAGGTAATTTTAGATGTACGATTTTGGATTTCCAGGAAATGTTGATGGGGTAGAACCTGCCCCCTTTTCAAGGGGGCCTTAGCGAGCCTGTCTACCGAAAGAAAGTGGGGGATTGAGTCTTGGCGATGGGGCGTTGATTGCCGCAAGAATGCTCCTGGAGATCCCCCAACCCCCCTTAAAAAGAGAGGCAGTGGTTGGCCTGTTGACTGCGTTAGTTAGGGGCTTCTTCCACCGCACTTGCTATCGCTAACCCTTCCCCCTCGCCGTAGGCGCGGATGTCACGGCTGAGAATGCCAAAGTCAAACGCCTCCGTCTTGCCCTGGCTGGCCATCAGCTGAATCCAGCCCAGGCAGAGCACTATCGACACTACGATCGGGGCGGCAAAGCTGACCAGCAGATCGCCCGCGAAGGGCAAGCCATTCCAGGGGCTAAAGTCGGGCCGGGGGAAGAACAGGGCACCAGCGGCAATGGATGCGATCGCGCTCCAAAACGCCATCGTCCCCGTCAGCCGTCTGGAATACAGGCCAAACAGCACCGGAAACAGCGCCCCGGCGCAGACCAGATCGGCCAGCAAAAACAGGTACAGCACGTTGTAGCCCCGCGAGGCGATCGCGATCGCGGGAATGCCCACGGCGACCGTCAGCACCCGGCTCAGCCGCAAAATGCCATGGGTAGATTGATCGGGAAAAAAGCGCAGCAGATCGGGGGTAAATACGCTGGCGATGCCGTTGAGCAGCGAGTCCAGGCTACTCATCACCAGGGCCAGAACTAGCACCAGCACCGCAATGCTGACCCAGCCCGGCAGCGCCAGCGCCTGAATCAGCGAGAAAAAGGCGCGATCGTCGTTAAAGCCAAAGTTCATCGCCAAAATGCCCAGCAGCCCGGCAATAAACAGCATCGGCAAAATCAGCAGGAAGGAACCCAGAAAGGACTGCCGCACCACCCGATCGCTCTTGCAGGCGTAGATCCGCTGCCAGTTGGTCTGGTTAAACATCTCAGCGGCAATCACCGCGATTACCAGCGTGGCCCCAAACTGAATGCCGGGACCATTGGCCAGGGTCAGCAGTTCAGGCGCAGATTGGGATACGGGCGCGATCGCACTGCCCCAGCCGCCCAGGGCAAACACCGCAATGCCAAAGCTCAGCAGCAGCAGCGGCACAATCACCGCAAACTGGATGGCGTCGGTAAAGATCGTCGCCTCCAGGCCGCCCACCAGGGTGTAGATGAAGACAGCCGTGATCACCAG
>NZ_JH976537.1:2635913-2677909 GCF_000309385.1 Nodosilinea nodulosa PCC 7104 | reverse complement strand
TGGCCTGTTGACTGCGTTAGTTAGGGGCTTCTTCCACCGCACTTGCTATCGCTAACCCTTCCCCCTCGCCGTAGGCGCGGATGTCACGGCTGAGAATGCCAAAGTCAAACGCCTCCGTCTTGCCCTGGCTGGCCATCAGCTGAATCCAGCCCAGGCAGAGCACTATCGACACTACGATCGGGGCGGCAAAGCTGACCAGCAGATCGCCCGCGAAGGGCAAGCCATTCCAGGGGCTAAAGTCGGGCCGGGGGAAGAACAGGGCACCAGCGGCAATGGATGCGATCGCGCTCCAAAACGCCATCGTCCCCGTCAGCCGTCTGGAATACAGGCCAAACAGCACCGGAAACAGCGCCCCGGCGCAGACCAGATCGGCCAGCAAAAACAGGTACAGCACGTTGTAGCCCCGCGAGGCGATCGCGATCGCGGGAATGCCCACGGCGACCGTCAGCACCCGGCTCAGCCGCAAAATGCCATGGGTAGATTGATCGGGAAAAAAGCGCAGCAGATCGGGGGTAAATACGCTGGCGATGCCGTTGAGCAGCGAGTCCAGGCTACTCATCACCAGGGCCAGAACTAGCACCAGCACCGCAATGCTGACCCAGCCCGGCAGCGCCAGCGCCTGAATCAGCGAGAAAAAGGCGCGATCGTCGTTAAAGCCAAAGTTCATCGCCAAAATGCCCAGCAGCCCGGCAATAAACAGCATCGGCAAAATCAGCAGGAAGGAACCCAGAAAGGACTGCCGCACCACCCGATCGCTCTTGCAGGCGTAGATCCGCTGCCAGTTGGTCTGGTTAAACATCTCAGCGGCAATCACCGCGATTACCAGCGTGGCCCCAAACTGAATGCCGGGACCATTGGCCAGGGTCAGCAGTTCAGGCGCAGATTGGGATACGGGCGCGATCGCACTGCCCCAGCCGCCCAGGGCAAACACCGCAATGCCAAAGCTCAGCAGCAGCAGCGGCACAATCACCGCAAACTGGATGGCGTCGGTAAAGATCGTCGCCTCCAGGCCGCCCACCAGGGTGTAGATGAAGACAGCCGTGATCACCAGCAGGGCCGTGAGCCAGAGGGGGACGCCAGCCATGAGTTCGACGGCTTTTGCGATCGCGGTCAGCTCCGCCGCCAGGTACACAAACATGTAGAACACCACAATGCCAAGGGTCAGCCGGTACATGGCATGGCCAAAGCGATGCAGTACATACTCATTCAGCGAGTGACCCTTGGGCATGAGAAACCGCATGCGGGTGCCCAAAAAGGCAAACAGCGCCGCCGGAGTGGCCTGGCCAATGCAGTAGCCGACAATGCCCGCAATGCCGCTGGTGGCCCCTACCTCGGGCGGGCTAAACAAAATCCACGCGCCCATGGCAGACGCGACAATGGTGGCCAGAGCCATCGGGGTACCGACCCGGTTGCGGCTGACCATGTAGTCTTCCAGGGAAATAGCGCGGCGGCTGGCCTGGAGCAGCCCCAGCAGGGTAAAACTGGCCGTGGTAATCAAAATAACGGCGATCGCCGTTGCACTTAGCGTCGTCATATCACAACTCACCTCGTTAGGGTTGGGTGGTTGCTAGAGGCGGCTGCCTTAAAGAACAGGAGACTCGCAGAACACGTCTATGGATAGGGTCGGGTGGCATCGAGAGTTGAAGAGCGATAGATAGCCAGCACCAGCCTGTCGCTGATGCCAATTCACTGTTCTGGGAACAACTCCAGAACGCCTATACGCTCGTCGTTTCGGTGCGTGACCTCAATCAACGCTTTCCTCCGCTGGCATTAACCAGGTCAGGTTCTGAGGGTATGATCTCAGCCCGATTGCTCGGACACCCCTAGCTTGATAGCATCCTACCACTGGTGTTCGCCGCGATCGCCCATAATGGACATAAAGCTTATGAGCGCAGGACTCAACCATGGCCGAGCCCGTCACGATCGCAGACATTTACGCCCTCTTTCAAGCCTCTCGGGCTGAGGACGATCGCCGCGCTGCCGAAGCAGATCGCCGCGCTGCCGAGTCTGAGCGTCAGCTTCAAGAACTTAAACGTGTCGCGGCCAACACTAGCCGAGAAGTAGCGGGGCTAACGACCCGCTGGGGACAGTTTGTCGAAAACCTGGTCGCGCCAGCGGTAATTCGCCTGTTTCAAGAGCGGGGCATTGAGGTGCAGGAACTCTCCCGCCGCATGCAGTCGAAGCGGCCTGGGGCCGAGATGGAAATTGATATTTTTGCGGTGGATGGCGATGTCGCCGTTGCTGTGGAAGTTAAATCGCGCTTATCAAAGCAAGATGTGGATGATTTCTTGGCGCGGCTGGGGCGATTTCGGCAGGCGTTTCCCCATTACACCGGATATCAAATTCATGGGGCAGTGGCGGGCATTGAAATTGATGAAGGGGTAGATCGCTACGCTTACCAGCAGGGGCTATTTGTGATCAAGCAAATGGGCGATACAGTAGCCATTGCGAACGACACCACCTTTCAGCCCGCTGCCTGGTAGCTACTGCGTCCAGAAACCGGGTTTCTCCCTTGCAGTGCTACAAATCCTGGTTATTGGCTCAGAAACCCGGTTTCTCCCCAGGCGATATGCCCTCTACAGCCGCTTGTCGCCTCTAATCGACTCACCACCCGTTTAATGCCTGTTTCCACGTTCAGCCAGGCGGCATCGCGGTTCTCCCACTGCACCACTGGCTCCCCGTTCTGCGGTAGCCAGCTGAGCTTGTTAAAGGGCGTCCCTCGCCAATCCACCGGGCGCAGAATGATCGGGATGACGCGGGCCTCGCTTGCCTCGTGACGCTCCATGGCGCGGGTCATTTCGATGTCGTAGCAGTAGTCGGAGGCGATGAAGTCGGCGCTCACCAGCAGCAAAATGATGTCGGCCCGGTTGAGGTTGTCGTCGATGTCGCCCGCCCAGTCGTCGCCGGGGAGAATTCTGCGATCGTGCCAGGGTTGAATGAGCTCCTGCCGTTGCAGCAACTTCAGGTGGGTCTCCAGCTGTTCGCGCAGCAGGTCGTCTTTATGGGAATAGCTGAAGAATAGGCGCAGGGCCTGGCTGTGGCGTTCCATGGCGGTGGTGGGCTGGCGGGTGCCCTCCAAATCTACCCCATTGAGCAAGTCGCGAATGTTGAGCCGCACCACCTGGCCATCGATCACCTGGGGAAACTCCGTCAGGCGGCTTTCTTCCATCACGATCAGGTCTTGGTAGGGCAGGGCAATGCCGGGATGCCCCGGCACCGGCACCAGCTCTTTGGGGGTGAACTTAAAGCTGCGGTGGATGCGCTCAAAGTCAGAGCGAATCACCGCCAGGAGCCGACGACGACTGTTCATGGGGCCATCCACGCTGATCGACACGCAGCGATCTTGGGGGTCGGCTTTGACCAGGGCGCGGTTGCCCTCAAAGTGCAAAATCACCCCGGTGCGCCAGCGGAGCTGGTGCTCGCTCAGCACGTGGGTACGCACAATGAAGCGGGGCAGCAACCCCTCGGGCAAAATCGGGTATTCGTAGCGAAAGTTGAGGCAGTCTGCCGGGTCAAACTCAGCGGCGGCAGCAGGCTGCTGCTTGTCGAGCAGGTTGGGGATTAGGTAGCGATGTTCGTCGTCTTGAAAGCGAAAGCACAGTTCGAATTTGCGCATCAGCTCTAGCAAAAAGCCGTGGCGCTCGGCGGGGTAGTTTTGGGCGTCTAAATTGCGGGCAAGGCAGGCGGCTTCGAGTTCGCCTTTGGTGTCGGCGAGTTCGTGGGCGTTGAGCAGGGTGTAAATGCCGTTGGTGACCCAGTGGGGATTGAGCACGTGGGTATCGCGCAGGCGGGGGTCGTCTTTGTAGTTGAGGGCAATGCCGAGGCTGTGGAGATGCACGGCGAGGGAGTCTTGCGCCCCATAGTCGGTTTCGCCATCGGTCTGGCAAATGGCTCGATATTGCTCGAAGGATATGTAGTTGTCGGCCATTTCGGAAAGCTTGTTTTTGATCGCCACCCAACTGGCGGGGAAGGGATCGCGCAGGTGCTCTAGGGCAGGGCCATTTCATTCTCAAGGAAGGCTGAGGATGCTAGAGTTTCAGGCTGATCACCTTTTCGCTAAGGCTTATGCATCTTCCCTCGCAATCCTCTGCCGTTGGCTCGAAACCTAGCCTTGAGGCACGGCCTGAGAGAATTGAGATTCTCGAAGCCTTCGCGGACCTGCCGGATGTGCGTAAGGCATCTGGGAAGCGGCATCACATGGCCCTGTGCCTAGCACTTTTTACCCTGGCAGTGACGGCAGGCAATCGAGGATTTTTGTCCATTGGCGACTGGCTCAGGTGCTACCAGCACGATTTGATTGACCTCTTCGACCCGCCCAAAGGTCGTCTGCCCTCCTACAGTACAATTCGCCGAGTGCTACTGAAGCTGGACTATGGGGAGTATTCAGCGGCCTTAGCGCGGTTCTTTGGCATTGAAGCGTTACCGGGTGAAACCTTAGCGGTAGATGGCAAAGTCTTACGCGGGTCGTATCAACTAGAGCGTGACAATCCTGACTCTCCCCCGCATCCCGCCATTCTGCTGGTCAGTGCCTATCTAGTGGAGCGTGGGTTGATTCTGGAACCCTATCAGGTCAACCATAAAACCAACGAAATCAAAGCCTTGCCGGAATTCATCGAGCAACTGGCGCTCAAGGGGGTGGTGATTGCCTTTGATGCGGTTAGCACCCAAAAAAACCTGTCAACTCATCCTTGACACCAACAATCATTACTTGGGTGCCCTCAAAGGCAATCAAAGTAGCTTGCACAAAAGCGTTCAGGCCAACTTTATCGCTGAAGCCAGCTATACCGAGCTTAGTAAAGGGCATGGGCGACTGGAGAAGCGGGTCGTTAGCCTTTGCACAACCCTCGATACTATCAAGCCCTGGCCAGGTCTGAAGACACTGGTGCGCGTCGAGAGTGAGCGCCAATTCAACTACGGCGGACAGCCCCGCCGAGAAACCGAGACTCGCTATTATATCGCGTCGTTTTTAGAATCAGCGGAATCCTTTGCTCAGCGCATTCGGGGCTATTGGGGCGTCGAAAACAAAGTGCACCACGTTCGGGATGTGACCCAAGGCGAAGATGCTTCGCGCATCCGCATGCATCAGTTGCCGCAAATCTTTGCCGTCGCGCGTAACTTCGCGCTCAATCTCTATCGCTCCAACGAGTTCTCCAATATGGCTCAGGCTGAACGACTCTGCAAATTTGGCCTAGATACCCTCAAGACCATTTTTAGAATGAAATAGCCCTGGCTCTAGGGCGTCGGTTTTGCGCTCGATGGTGGCGAGGAGGTGGTCGATGCCCTGTCCAGTTTCGCAGTCGGTGGCGATGAATTCGCGAATGTTGGGGAATTTTTGCTGCAATGCGCCCCGGTTGACATCGAAGGGGTGCTCTTTGATTTTGTTGAGCACAACGAGAACGGGGGAGTCGCCGCCAAAGCTTTGGATGAGTTCGAGCCAGTACTCGGCATCGGCATCTTCGTGGCCCTGGCGACCGTTGAGCACCAGCAGGTAAAGGCTACGCTCGGTGAGAAAGAATTGATGGGTAGAGTGCATAATCTCTTGCCCACCAAAATCCCACACATGGAGTTTGATATCTTCAGCGTCGTTGAGAGCAATAGGCCACTGGGTAATCTGAATGCCCTCTGTCTTAGCAGATCTTGGGCTAAAATTTTGATAAATCAGGCGATTGACCAAGGACGTTTTTCCCACCGCGCCGAAACCCACCAAAATCATCTTGGCTTCATTCAGTGGAGTACGCTCAAATCGCAGCCGAAAATAGTAATCAAGGATATCTTTTGGAGTACTTGCTGTTGCTCCCTCATTAACCTCTTGCCACGTTGAACCAAGTATTTCTTTAGGCAATCCCAGAAAATCATTCCCATGGAGAAATAGTTCATTCAGATCTTTCAGGCAGTTCAATTCCACAGGAAGTATAGCTATCTGATTGTGAGACAGATTTAATTCTGTTATATTTTTAAGATTTTCAATCTCGGCCGGAATAGACTTCAATAAGTTTCTGGATAAGTTCAATTTTTCAAGCTTGCAAAGAGTAGTTAAACCCTCAGGGAAAGAAGCCAACTTGTTTCCAGATAGATCGACCTCCGTCAGGTCTCCAGCCTTGAAAATTTCTTGAGGAATATTTTTTAATCTATTCCATGAAAAATCCAGCACTTTAGGTCCGGGAATCCTGCCCATCTCCGCTGGAATAAAACTAATTTTATTGTCGGCAATCCTAAAAACCTCCAAAGAACTTAGCAGGCCAATTGAAATTGGTATGGAACTCAATCCATTGCTGCTAAGAAGCAAATCCCTAAGATTGATAAATCCATTGACACTTGACGAGAGTTCATTTATATAGTTGTTGCGAAGATCTAATGTTACCAGGTTTGGGAGGCTAGAAATATTTTCAATAAAACTTGGATCGTCTAAGCTGTTGCGCATCTAAATTGCATCAATAGCACTTCCCTTGTTTTTCGCCTTCCGATGCCAATTTATGGCCAGTTCTCCTTCATTGAGAAGCTTATTGATAAGAGCCTCGAGATCTTCAATAGACTTAAATAAACGATTTGAGATGAACTCTTTTGCTGAATGCCAAACCAATTCGACCAGATTGTAGTCCGGGCTATACTCAGGTAAAAACTCCAAAACTAAATTTGGCATCTCTAACTTTATCTTCTCTGTAAATTCCTCCTTTTTGTGAATGCTCGCATTGTCTAAAATAATCACAACCTTAGGCCCGTCTTTCTCAAATTCGCTCACGCTCCTATCCTCGCCAGCCCAGTCATAAATAACCTCCTCGTAAAAGTTCTTGAGAACCTTATAAAAATTTTCACCGGTTCCTTTGGGGAGAAAGTCCACCAACCGCTTCTTGTCCGAATAGCGGATTCCTCCCATCACATTGATACGTCCTTTCCGTCGAATTCCAGAAACCTTCTTGCGCGTCCCTTTCTTGACCCAATCCTTTCGACGTGTCACTCTCAAACTAAAGCCACATTCATCCCAAAACCAGACCTGGAGCTTCTCTGGGGATTCTTTAGTAATTCTTAAATACTCCAACAGTTTTGCCTTGAAGAGTTTTCGCTTCTCTGGATCTTGCTTCTCCTCTAAGCTATATTTGGCCCAGAGGTAAACGTACTTTTTTGACTTGAGAATCCTCCTCACTTGACTCCCACGGGAGCATCCCACTTTCGCGAAAACAGTGTCAGGGGGAGAATAGAGGGGTAGCTCAGGGACGACTCACCATGACCCCCGAAGACCAAAAGCGATTGGAAGCTTGTACAGCAGAGATTGCCGAGATTTTGTACCGCAATAGCAACCGAGACAGGCTCGATAGTCTGGAAAGCATTGAGCAAACCGTGCGACAGCAGATGCTGGAGGAGGTCAGCCCTCGAGTCGCCGTTTTTTTGTCAACCAGCAAGCCTACCCGGCCCGAGGCCGGGTTCGCCGACTGAAGAGTTTGGTGGGTTTCCTCCAGATTCGTCAAAGCCAGGCAGAACAGTTAGGCGTAAAGGCTTACAGCCGTCTCAGTGGTGGCCTAGAGAAAGCCAACTTACGCTTAAGTGCTAACGAATCGTTTCAAGGTGCAGAGGATGACATCGCGGCCCTGACCGGGATGAAGGTCGGGCACTCGACCCAACAACGCCTGGTGGGGCGTCAGTCGTTCGAGTCTGCCGAGGCCAAACAAGGCGTCAGTGAGGTCAGCATTGATGGCGGCAAAGTCCGTCTGCGTGACCTGGTGGAGTCCACCAGCCCGTGGCGAGACTACAAAGCGGTGCGGGTGCAAGGGATCTACTACAACGCCTTCTTCCAGGACAATGAGAGCTTGATTGACTATCTCAGCGCTCAGCGATTGCTCTCCCCGCTGGTCTGTCTGGGCGATGGTCACGCTGGGGTGTGGAATTTGTTTAGTCAACTCACCACCGTTGAGACCCGTTGGGAAATCCTCGATTGGTATCACCTCAAAGAAAACCTCTACAAAGTCGGTGGGTCGCTCAAGCGCTTAGCGGCGGCGGAAACGCTGTTATGGCAAGGTGAGGTGGCGTCTGCCCAGGCCCTCTTTGCGGACTGTCGGCGCAAGCAAGCCCGCAACTTTGAAGCTTATCTGAGCACCCATCGGGCTCGCATCGTGAATTATGGAGCCTATCAGAGTGAGCAACTCTGCTCCATTGGTTCAGGAGCCGTTGAGTCGGCTGTCAAACAGATTGGGCGACGTCTCCAAATCTCGGGTGCCCGCTGGAATACGGCCTCCGTCAATGCAATGTTGAGTCTGCGCTGTGCCTACCTCAATGGTCAACTCGCAAGTTGACTATTTTGTCGAAAGTGGGATGCTCCCACTCCCACTTAGCTGAATCCCGGTTTCTTGTTCTAAATATGTGGCGAGCCGAGCCGCCGTCCATCGACCAAATTCGTACCCCAATTCTTGAGGCTCTTTCTCAATGACATCCAATAATAAGTTGACATATTGATCGGTGGCCTTATGATAATTCCCATGCATTCGTTCATCGGTTACACTGGCTAAGTCACTTGGATTTCCGTGGGCACACCAATAGGCTACTTTCCTTAAGGAGCAACCTAGAAAGTCTGCAATCTCTTGCTGTTTTCTGCCATCATTTCGCAATAGCAGAATTAGAATACGCTCACGAACGTCGGGATGCTCATGAAATTTAAGCTGCTTCTGCAATTCCTGTTTCTCTTCGGCCGTTAGGTAATTCTTGATTGGCATGTATAACTCACCAAAATACACTCCCTAATATGTAGTTTAGATGCTTAACAGCTTATCTGATTGCTGTCTAAGTCAAGGAGTTCAAGATTGATTAGTTGATTAAACCTCTTTGGCAAACGCCTCAGTGAGTTTCTGTAAAGTTGCAGGTATCTTAGATTTCTTAAATTGCATATTGATTCTGGCAAATAGCTTATGCGATTTATCTGAAGGTCAAGTTCTTGAAGTCGCTGCAAATTTCCAATATTTTCACATAGCTTGTATAGATTGTTCCTTCTTACTTGCAATACCCTTAAATTCTCTAGTTTTGCCAGAATCAATGGCAAGGTGGTCAGCTCATTATCAGAAAGATCGATTTCTTCTATCCTCGTGAGCTTCCCTATGCTTTGAGGTAATGTCATTATCCCCAAGTTTGATAAGTCAAGCCTCATAGCACCACTTTGGAGTACAGCTTGAATTCGCCGCTCTGCTTCAGCTAATGGAGATGGAGCGTCGTCTTCTAAGTCGCTTGCATCCACCTCCACCTCCACCCCTAACACCCCAGCGATCGCCCTCACACTCTCCCCACTCACCCGCTTCCCCCGCTCCGGGTGAAACAACCGGCTCACTGTGTCGGCACTCACCCCCGCCCGTTCGGCGATCGCCGCAAACGTCCATCCCCGCTTCGCCTTCGCCGCCTGTAGCAGCTCCAGACCCTCCGGGCTAGCGAGAAAACCGCGCGATGACGACGACATAGGCCTTGGCGACAAAGAGAGCTTTGTTCAAGGGTATCCGGCGATTTCAGAAACCGGGTTGCTTCTTTGTTTTGTCCTAACCCTTCGCCACAGGTTCAGAAACCCGGTTTCTAGCTTCCACCTATCAAGAAGCTGCTTTGTATGGATGAATCTGCGCCAGGGCCTCGGCTTCTTCTTGCTGCGCCTGGTAGAGATCCCACCGGAGCTGTAGCGTCAGCCAAAAGTCGGCAGACATGGCAAAAAACTTAGCCAACCGCAGCGCCAGCCCCGGCGTTAGCCCCTGCTGCCCGCTGATCACCGCCTCAAGCTTTGCGGCTGGCACATTAATTGAGGTGGCCAAAGCCTGAGGAGAAAGCTCCATCGGCACCAAAAACTCTTCCAGCAGCATCTCTCCTGGGTGGGTGGGCAATCGATGGGTAGGCACTCTCATGGGCTAACCAATTCTAGTGATAATCAGCAATCTCAACTTCTGTCGCCCCTTGGTCTGACCAGCCAAAACAGATGCGGTATTGGTCATTGATGCGGATGCTGTACTGTCCAGCACGATCGCCTTTCAGCAATTCCAACCGATTGCCGGGAGGAACCTTCAGGTCATCGACGCTAAGCGCTGAATCAATCTGGTCGAGTTTGCGGGTAGCTCGCTTCCAAAGGTCTTGCGGGCAAACAGCCCTAGCGACCTTAGACGCTTTGCCGTTAAAGATGTCCTCGGTTCCCTGATTGCGGAAGGAGTGGATCATCTTTATTTAGCCGCCATTGCTGGCACTAGCATAACAAACTGTCCCAACGACCTGTAGCAGCGATCGCCCCTCCGGGCTAGAGAGAAAACCGCGCGATGACGACGACATAGGCCTTGGCGACAAAGAGAGCTTTGTTCAAGGGTATCCGGCGATGCCAGAAACCGCGACATCCAGACCCCAGGGTTCTGCTTTGGCGCAGCATCACTCTTGGCGATTGGCCTAGAACCCTGGGGTCTCGGGTTAGCGGCATCACCCGAGCGGCAAAGCTAGAGTCAAGACAACTCGGCCTAATCAAGGAATCCTATGCTGAAAACCGTTGAGGGCATGTACCAAGATGGGCAGATTCAGCTGTCAGAGCTGCCCGAGGGCGTCAGCGATCGCGCCCAGGTGCTAGTCACATTTCTTCAGCCAGGCAGCCTTGACCCCGCCAAGCTTCAGCAGCTAATCGACCAGCTAGAGACCATTGCGGGCATTCAGCAGGGGCTCGAAGCCGTTGAGGCTGGGCAAACTCGCCCCCTTGAAGAAGTAGAAGAATCCTTGAGCGATTCCGGGACGGATCGCTTCGCGAATCGCCTCCGTAGTCTGCGCACCAAAATTGTTGCTAGTGGTGAACCTCTACTCAACCAAACTACCCTTGGGCAAGAACTGGCCTCTCGCCGTGGCGGCGCAGAGCTAGATGAATAACACGCACCTTAATCTATCCCTAATTTTTTGCATCACGGCCCTGTGCCGCCTGGTCATCACTATTTTTATTCCAGCAAATCAGCTACTTATGTCTTGCTGCTGACGTTTCAGCTAACGCTGTTCAATATCGAAAGCATCTTTCCGTCTCGCTCTTCTAGCACAGTGATCGACCATTTCTAAAGCATTTTATATACAACCAATTCTTCCATGGATTAGGTTTGCTTATGAAAAAATCGCTTAAAAGCTATTTGACTTGTTGAAAAGCTTAGCCCAGTATTGGTCTTAGAAGAAACCCATCAAACAGCCTTAAATAGAGCGAAGTCAATCATTCAAATTGATTTTTCTGGGGCTGGATGTTTTCTTCCTTTAGATTATTTTGTGGTGTAGGGAAACTTAAATGTCTTTAGGTATCGAATATGCTTCCTCCAAAGTGGGGGGCGTTTTGCTGTGTCTTTTAGCTGGGTGGGTAGGCTCTCAAGAGCCTGTTTTAGCGCAGGTCGCGACCACTATAGAAGAGGTGTCAGCTATAGGCGATCGCTCTGACACAGATGACCTGCCAATTTCTCAAGACCCATCGGGTTTATTCACGGCACAGGTTACTTCAGTTTCTGAGTTAACCGATGTGCAACCCTCTGATTGGGCATTTCAGGCACTCCAGTCTTTAATTCAGAACTATGGCTGTTTGGAGGGATATCCGGACCGCACCTTTCGCGGCGATCGCTCTCTAACTCGCTATGAATTTGCTGCGGGCTTGAACTCCTGCTTAGACGTCATGTCTACATTGATCAGCAATGGCTCAAACATTCCTGAAGAAGATTTAGCCACACTGCAACGCTTGCAAAACGAGTTTACCAGCGAATTAGCTGCTCTCGAAGGGCGAGTCAGTGGTTTAGAAGCAGACGTAGCTGATTTGAGGGGAACTCAATTTTCTACCACGACAAAACTTGCTGGCGAGGCCATTTTCAGTTTGTCTACGGCCAATGGTGGACCCAATAATGTGGGTACTGGAATTGCCTTTAACAATCGACTGCGGCTAAATCTCAATACCTCCTTCAGCGGACGGGATTTGCTGATCGTAGGTTTGCAGTCGGATGCGTTCGGGGGTGGCTTTGGGGCCACTGGAAGCCTGCCCGAGGCCTTGGGGTTAGGTGATCCTGTCTTTGGCACGGCCAGTAATGTGAGTTTAGGAACCGCCCCTGAATTTGGGCTCACCAACCCCAGCAATCTGTCCAATCGAGGTTTGAACGATGTCAACCTCTATAAACTTCTCTACGTGTTTCCGGTGGCCGATCGGTTAACAATGTTTGTCGGCCCCAGGGTTGAGGCCACAGATGCTTACCCTGCCATTGCCCCCTTTGCCAACGCCAGCCAAGGTGCTGTATCTCGTTTTGCTACCACCGACAACGCCGTTACCCGAGTGTCTGGGGGCACTTCAGGAATTGGGTTAGCCTCGGCTGCTGGAGCCATTTGGGATTTGTCTGACCAGGTAAATTTAACGGCTTTCTATGGCAGCGTAAATGCCGCCGTTGGTGAGAATAATGGTCTGCTGGGTACGCCTTCTACGCCTCTCGGGGATGGGCTATTTGGCGGCAGCTACGTGTTCTCATCGCGACTGGCGTTTAATTTTGGGGATAACCTTAAGTTTGGGCTCAACTACGCCAATAGCTATCACCAAATCAACATTTTGGGTACGGGCCTCAGCGCATCAGACATTAACGCGGTACAGTTTTCGCCCAATGCTCAGCAATTAGCTGCAACCGGAGGAAATGCTACATTAGCGGTTTTAGATGAAGGAATTCGGCTTAACTCCGTCGGTGCGACTTTGAACTGGCAGTTTGCTCCTAGCGTCGATTTAACGGTGTCGGGAAGCTACATTTTTGCTGACCTGGTTGATCTCAACGCCTCAACAAATTTTGTGAGTTGGCTAGTCGGTCTTCATTTTAGAGATGTTTTTAGCGAAGGCAATACAGCAGGGCTGATTTTCGGTCAGCCGCTCAATCGAGTTTCGGTTGGGGGCATTGCAGTTAATCCTGAAAATGCTGACCCTTACCATGTTGAGGGCTACTTCAACATGCGCGTGAACGATAAAATCAGCATTACTCCTGGAGTATATGCCGTGTTTAACCCGGAGGGGCAAAGCAGTAATAGCACTACCGTGGTAGGCGTTTTGAGGACAACGTTTACGTTTTAGCAGGCATAGCATTTCCCATCGCAAGAAATCTGCGCGATGAAGCTATAGGGTTCTCGATCGCTCGATTGAGTCGGGTACACAGTTGCTGAGTTCTAAATTCCCCCCTGTTGCCCTTATCGAGGGAGGCAGGGGGGATTATCTCGATGGACTTCACCCGAGTAAAATCTGCCGTTATGATTGAGACATCCCTATCGGGCAAAGCCACTTGCCATGACCGCAACGCCAGAACCCAGAGACTTTCAAAGCGAAGTACTTGAGCGCCTGGAACGTCTAGAGCAACAGCTAGATGCCAGCGTCGATCGCCTGGAGCAAAAGCTCGACACCGATATTCAGCGACTGGATGAGCGCACCGACAAATGGGAAGAGCGTTTCTTGCAGCTGTCGAAGGATAACCTGGCCATCTCGCGTACCGTGATCATTGCTGCGGCTACGGTGGTTATTTTCGGTAGTCTGCTCGATAAAGCCGAGATTTTAGTGGAAGGCGCAACGCGGCTGTTTGGGAATTAGGACTGAATGGCAGAAGTTTGGTGAGTATTTTGGCAAGCTAGGGAGCGGGGGAGCCAGGGAGCCAAAACGGTGGGTGTGGTTCCGCCTTGGAGTATTTGCGATCGCGAACCGGGAGAGGCAAATATGGCTGACTCTCCCCATCATCCCGATACGATCAACGCTGGCCCTCTTTAAGAATTCTTTCGCCAGCCAGAGGACGGCCTGGGGGAGAAACGCTAGGCTTAAGCCAGAAAAATGTGAAGAAGAAAAATGAAGGAGACCCCATGGGACTGGGCTTACTCGTCAACGGCCAGTGGCAGCAAAAGCGTGACCAGGAAGATGAGCAGGGGCGTTTTGTGCGGCCCGAAACCGACTTTCACCACTGGACGAAAGCCGATGGCAGCAGCGACTTTAAGCCGGAGGCGGGTCGCTACCATCTGTACGTCTCGCTGGCCTGCCCCTGGGCGCACCGCACGCTGATTATGCGCGAGCTGAAGGGTCTCACCGATGCGATTTCTCTATCTATTGTTGACCCGTACATGGGCGACGACGGCTGGTTCTTTAGCGACTACCCCGGCACAATTCCTGACATGGTGAATGGGGCGAAGTACCTGCGCGAAATCTATACCAGGGCCAAGCCCGATATTTCGGGTCGGGTGACGGTGCCGATTTTGTGGGACAAACAGACGGGCACCATCGTCAACAACGAGTCGCGCGAAATCATTCGCATGCTCGATACCGAGTGGAACGACATTGCCACCAACGACGTTGACCTTTACCCCGAAAAGCTCCGGGCTAAAGTTGACGACGCCATCGACGCCATCTATCAGCCGATTAACAATGGCGTGTACCGGGCCGGGTTTGCTACCAAGCAGGGCGCTTACGAAGAAGCGGTGACCGAGCTATTCGACGCCCTCGACCATTGGGAAGAGGTGCTGGGCCAGCAGCGCTACCTGTGCGGCGATCGCCTCACCGAAGCCGATATCTGCATGTTCACCACCCTTTACCGCTTCGATGCGGTTTACTACGTGCATTTCAAGTGCAACCTGCGCCGCATTGTCGACTACCCCAATCTGTGGGGCTACCTGCGCGACCTGTACCAGCAGCCCGCCTTCAAGAACACCTGCAACTTAGAGCACATCAAGCGCCACTACTACATGAGCCACCCCGGCGTGAACCCGCACCAGATTGTGCCCCTGGGGCCAGTGATTGACTTTGATGAGCCGAGCGATCGCGCCCAGCAATTCAGCCTTACCGCTGGCAGCGCCCGCTAGCCTAAATATCCCAGGCTTTTCTGAGCCCCTGGAGGCGGTAGTAGGCGGCCTTGGGCTGGTTTTGGCGGTTGAGCAGGCCACCAAAGGGCCAAAAAGCGCCCTGGTCTGATAAGTCCCACCAGGTGACGGCGGCAATCTCGGGTTTGCTGTAGGCCAGGGTGTAGACCTGCTCCACCCAGTCGGCCTGCACGGCTTCGCTCCAGGGGGCATGCCAGAGGCCCGTGGCCTCGCCAATTTGGGAGTTTTCGTCGTTGCCCGTGCCAGACGAGCAGGCCATTTCGGTAATGTGGACGGGCTTGCCCAGGGCGGTGAAGCGATCGAGCAGGCGATCGATCTCAAACATATCCTGGTCGGGGTAGTAGAGCTGGAGGCCAATGACCTCGAAGTCGATGCCTGCGGCCAGGCAGGCCTTGAGGTACTGGTATGGACTGCGCTGGGGCGGGCCGTAAATGGCGACATTGCGCGCCCACAGACAGCAGCTGTTGACCACGCGCTGCACCGCCGGGTAGCCCTCCTTGGCCGTTTCGCAGGCCATGCGGGTGAGGTCGAGAAACTGGGCCTGGTTGTAGCCGAGGGCGTTGGCCCAGGGGGCACCGTGGGCTTCGTTAATCACGTCGTAGGCGGGAATGCGTTCCCCGTAGCGCCGGGTAATGTCCAAAATTCGCTGGCGCAGGGCCGCTTTGACCTGCTCGTAGGGCAGCGGCTGCACCCAGTCGGGCACGATGCCGTCGTAGAACCACACTAGCGGGTGTCCTTTGGGGGCAATGCCGGTGTGCTGGAGCCAATTCACCTGGGCATCGACGGCGGCGTAGTCGGGCTGGCCGCGCTCTGGCTCCATGGGCTTCCAGTAAAAGGGCACGGTGGCGATGGAGAAAAGAGCCTCGAAGTAGCGATCGTAGTCGGGGCCGAAGTAAGGATGGCTAAAGGCGTTGCAGCCGAACTTAAAACCCTGGCGCGGCGCGGTTCGCACAATGCGCTGGCGGGCGCGGCTGAGGGCGGCTTCTTCCCCGGCCCATAGCCCCTCGACTAGAGCGTTATTCCACAGAGAAATTTGGGTTTGCAGATCGGGGGCTTGCCCTGCCTGGCTGAGGTAAGCCTGGGCGCGCTGAAGGCGATCGCGCACGCTGGCAGGAATACCATAGCCCTGTTGCTGCCAGCGATCGCAGGCGGTAGCGACTCGGTGCAGGCGATCGCGCGCAAAGGCCCCATTCACCACCAGCGGAAAGTCGCTCGGTGTGAACCCGCGCCCCCGATTGTCGGCGTAGAGGGTGACATCGCCAAAGCCAAGGGCGGGCAGTTGAAGGGCGATGGCAAAGGGAAAAGGCGGCGGCTGGGATGTCAGAATGCCGTCTGCTACGGTGCGATCGGGGTGGGGGATGGGCTCGTCCTTGAGGTCGAGAAAGTAGAGGCGGTTGAGGTCATCCTTTGGGAAAGGGTTGCCGTTGGGCAGATAGGCGTGCAGTACCAGCGGCGGCGGGCTGGCGAGGACTTTCCCTGAGCAGTAGCCCAGGCCTGAAGCTGTGAGAGCGGTGGTGGTGGTGTAGCGGAGGAACGGGCGGCGTTTCATATCGTTGGGAAGCTTCAAGAAGGCCTAGGTACGAAAAGCATGTTATGTGGCGCACTGGCACCAGAGGCAAGGGCAGTTAATGCTCTCAAGTAAATGAGGATCGACCTATGCTAGCCTCGCCATTGGCGAGCATGAGTAGTATAGAGAAAGTTAACCTGTTGCATTGCCATGGCCCAAGCCGCTGACGATCTCAACGCTAACCCGACTCAGGCACAGCAAATTCTCGAAGAAGTGCGAGAGCTGCGCCAGGAGGTTGAGCAGGCTAACCAAAAAAATAACGAATTTAACCAGAAGTTCGATAATTACCAGAAGGCGACCCAGTGGGTTGTGCAATTGGCCTTTAGCCTGATTGCCGCCGCCACCGTAACGGTAATTGTCTCAACGGTGCTGGGTCGATAGCTACTGACCCGCCGCAAAGACTTGGCCAGCGGTCAGGCTGAGGCTGGGGAAGGTAAGCAATTGAAGGCGATCGCTATCAAAAGCAGGTGCTTCAGGGTATCGATCGCCCTCCAGCACGCACAACGTCAGCATCGGCTGCTTGAGGGTGCCGATGCAGTATGTTTCCCTAATCTTAGGCAACCCAAAACCTAACACTTCAAACAATACGTTATTAGCAAAGAGATATAAAGGATTTTTATATCGCTACAACTACACTCAATAGAGGTTTTCTTACTTGCTAGATGCCTAAATGTTTTCTTAGAGACACTGGAATGTTTTTAGCATTAACCATCTCGGCGTTATCAGGCCAGAAAGTATTATTATCCCATTGAATATTCAGAAGATCTGTGTCTTTGAGATTGGCTCTACTAAGATAAGCACCTCTAATATCTGCACCGCTAAAATTAGCTCCCTCAAGATTAGATCTACTAAGAATGGCTCTTTGAAGGTTGGCTGAGCTAAAGTCTGCTTTTGCAAGATCAGATTCACTAAGGTCAGTCTCAATAAGTAAAGCTTTTGTAAAAGTCGCTGCTATACCTCTTGCTCCTACTAAAGCAGCACCAGTCAAATCGGTTCCAACTAGATAAGCTTTCTCAAGTGAAGCTTTTGTTAGATTAGCGTTGCCGAGGATAGTTCCTGTGAGAGTTGCTCCGTTGAGTTCAGCACCATTGAGATTTGCGCCTCTAAGATCAGCATCACTCAGGTCAGCTCTATTGAGGCTAGCTCTCAAAGTACCACCACTAAAAATAGTTGACTTTAAGTTCGCCTCATCGAGATTAGCACCGCTTATGTTCGAGTCACTCAGATTTGCTTCGCTCAAATCGACTCTCTTCATATCAATCCCTTGAAGGTCTAAGTATCGAAGATCTGCTTGACTTAGATCTGCTGAGCTCAAAGATATGTACTGTAGAGCGCCTGTCTCTTTGAGAAACTTTACTACTGAAGCTTTACGGGTTCCGTCAAGTTCTCTCAAGATTGCAAGAGTCATAGCACGGGTTACAGCAACAAGCTTTTTTCTCTTTTCATTTTCTATCGTTCCATCGTCAGCCTCCTTCCAAACCGCATATTTCAATGGCCAAGCTTCATCTAAAAGCCGCTGAGTAATTTTTTCAAAGTAGTCCTTTAGAACTCCTTGTCTTTCTTTGTCTTGTGCAAGCTTTTTCTCTTGCTCTAAACGAACCTCTTGTTCCTCCTTCTCTCTATCCTCTCTTCTTTTTGCCTGATTGCTAAAGTACTCACTCGAAAGAATCCCTAGAATAGCTAATGCAGCAGGTGCAATCAGGAGTTCAAGCCATTCCCAAATGGACTTCCCAAGCAGAGTACATGTATCTAGATTTAACCGACTTGAAACGCAAATGTAAACCCCAGAAAAATTGCTGAAGGCGATGATGATCACAAAGGTAATCAATGCCAATGATGTATAAAATCCATTGCCCTTTGTCATTCTCGGAAGCGCCTTTTGGAATAATAGTTTATTTCCCAAAAAGACTTTGGGTAGTTGATCTCTCTAGAAAAATGCGCAAATAATGAATTCATCTTGATATTGATAACTCAAGAGCTAGCTTGAATTATTCTCTGCTCTTCCTATAACCTGATGTAAGACATTGTTCACTTCAGAAAGTCCAGGGCCAACAGGACTCTCTGCCCATTGTAAAAGTGAAATTACTCGGCTAGCTTGAGATGCTGAAGAACGAGGCACATTACCCGCAGGTGGATTCAACGCAAACAAAACCTGCTCAAACTGTGGTTCTGGCAAAGAAGCAAGCTCTCTATAAAACTGAATACGATTTTCAGCAGATATTGAACGCTCGGTTTGAATTGGAGAAATTGGAAGGTATTGCGATCGGGCAGAATCATCCCATTTGTTTGATTTAGCTTTTTCTGGGGAAGAGAGAGATTCTATTACTCTGCGAATACCCCTTACCACATCCAGAAAGGCTGCATCATGGCTTGACCATTCTACAACTGGCTTACCATGTTTTGGTAATACTTGCAGCTTGTCAAATGGTGCTCCTGCCCAATCTGTAGGCGTCAGAATAATAGGAACGACTCTAGCATCGCCACTTTGGTGACGTTGCATTGCTCGCTGCATTTCCTGGCCATAGCAGAAATCTGAGCTTATAAACCTAGAGCTAATTAATAACAAAATGATGTTAGCGCTATCTAGAGCATCAAGAATTTGAGCATTCCATTCTGTACCTGCCTCAATCTGTCCGTCATGCCAAGTCTGAATTAAGTTTTGGCGCTTAAGCAAGGCCAGATGTTCCTCTAGTTCTTGCTTTAGAGCTTCGTCTCGATGGGAGTATGAGATGAAAAGGCTAAGGGGTTGAGTAGTCATACTTTAATTAAGCAGCACAGAAGGTTTTTCTTGAATATGCTAGCTGTATATAGGAAGCCAGTTCATTTGTCATGTAAAGAATTGCTGCTACTAGATTTCTCAAAATGGACAGTTTTGCAATGGGTTGAAAGGTGCACTAGTGTAGCTGACTTATCTTAAATAAAGTGTTCAGGAGTTTTGTCAGTCAATCGGGGTATTGAGGCTTTAATGCTTCATTCTTTCCTCACTTGTTATTATCTACTCCAAAAGCTCACTGTCATTTTGAACGATCTCACCCAGGTACAAGTCTACAAACTCTTGAGCTGCTTTAGGGTTGAGTTGGTTGAGCGCTGAAGTAATTGACGTAATCGTGTCGCCTACTGGGTCTGTACGATCATGGGTCCAACGGTAAACTACCGTGCGCTCAATCCCCATCGTGACCGCAAGCTTGTTTTGACTGATGCCGTAGGTCTCTAAGACCTGCTTTAAAACTCGCCCTGCCTTTCCCATGCCCCAATCATGTCAGGGGACGATGAGAGCGTAAATGTGAACACACTTGTCCACATCATGTATAGTTCTGAATGTGAGCATACTTGTTCACATTGTCGTACTCGTCATCCTGCTCTTATGTCTGAAGAATTTATTCCCAACGCCGAAATCTATACTGCCCCGCCTTCCGTTAAGCCTCCTAGCACTGAGCCTGCCGAAGCGCGTGAACCCATTCTCATCACCGTCATCGGCTCCGCTGCTGGCATCGACATGGTGGTCAAAATTCTCCATCGCCTCGGCTTTGCCGAAGCCAGGGCCTGGAGTAAACCGCAGATCGACCCCAAAACCGGCAGACCTATGCGTGTGCTCACCAAATGGCTGCGGTACTAGCCAATTTCGGGTGGGTGCTCACCCAGCTTGACCCACATTCTTCGCACCCGAGACATTTGGGGGCGATTCATCTTCAGCATGGCTACCGTAGCTCGCCCGATCGCTGTCAACCCAATAATTTCAGTGGTATCGGCATTCCAGGCAAAGTGGTCACTCCAGCTTTGCTGCTGGGGATGAAAAAGTGGGGCAACGGCCTGGCTTTCTGGGTCTATTGCCGTTTGGCGGTTGGCCTTATGGCGATTGCAGGTGGGGCAAGCCAGGCAAAGGTTCTCAAAATCGGTAGTACCATCGGCGGAGAGTGGCACAATGTGCTCAAACTCAAACGTAGTGACAGTCAATGCCTCTGCGGTGCGGCAGTAGGCGCAGCAGTTGGCAAAGCGATCGCGAATCTGCCTCTGTAGAGCGCTAGAAATATAGGCACTCACGAGGCTAGAGCATCAATTTGGCTCGAATGTTCTAGCGTGTAGCGAGCTCTGGCTTTGAGAATATTGAGATAATCAACCTGGGCCAAAAGTTGATCGAGGTCAGCCAGCTCGTTCGTTAAAAGTTGCCCTTCTGTATTGCGTTCTAGCAAATCTGTGAGATGGGCTTGGGTCTCCAGGGACAGGGCGCTTTCTGCCAAGGCGGTTAGCTCATGGCTATTTAGACTTGTGAGCAACTCAGGGTCATTGTTGCTAGCCATCAGCTGTTGGTAGGTTGCCAAATCTAGCAACACAGCTACTCTTTCGCCTGATTCATCGGTTAAGAAGCGTACATCCTGAACCATAGCTGACTCCGCTGACTAGCTAAAATTAGCTTAGCATCAAGCTAATTTTAGCTAGTGCCAGTTATCTCTAGGCAAAGTGAGCCCTTTTGGTAGCGCCAGCTTGACCACATGGCTGCGGTACTGAGCCAAAGTAGCCCTTACCCACTGGCTATGGGAGTTTGTCCAATCTTTGCAGGCTACACTATCCGATTCTCTTCTACGCAGCGGTTGTACCAGTGGAAGCTGGCTTTAGGGATGCGCTGCTGGGTAGCGAAGTCGATATAGGTGATGCCAAAGCGGCGATCGCGCCCGTAGGCCCATTCAAAGTTATCCAAAAAGCTCCACAGAAAGTAACCCATCAGTGGGTAGCCCTCCTGCACGGCGCGGTGGGCCGATCGCAAATACTGCTGAAGGTACTGAATGCGATCTAGATCCAGCACGTCCCCAGCAGACGTGATTTCATCCTGGGCAGCGCAGCCGTTCTCGCTGATGAAGATGCCTAGTTCGGGGCGGTTGAGCGTTTCGCTAATGTGGCGTATCCCCCAGTAGAGGCTGTCGGGCATGACATGCAGCCAGGGCATGTGCATCCGTGGGTATCCCTGGGGAAAGGGTAGTAGCTCAAAACCTCGGTCATTATCGGCGGCGCGTACATAGACTCCGGTATAAACATTGAAGCCCAGGGAATCGAGCGGCTGATGAATCACCTCCAGGTCGCCGGGTTGAATGTCTGGGGCTTGTTCTCCCAGATCTTCGAGCAGTTCAGGACTGTACTCGCCCGTCAGGGCCGGGTAGAGAATGCCGCCGTTGGTGCCCGCCAGCGGGAAGGCGGCCTGGGCGGCGGCGATGTCTTCAGGAGTATCGGTCAGCGGCACGGTGGCGAGGTAGTTATCCACCAGCGCCACCTGGCAGGGCTGGGGCGAGGCGGCGCGAATGGCCTGACAACCCAGGCCATGGGCCAGCAGGGCGTGGTGGGAGGTCTGCCAGACTTCCTTAGCGGTGTTGACCACGGTGCCGGGGGCCATTTCGGGCACTCTGTTCACCCCGTAGCCCAGGTGGGTAAAGCAGAAAATTTCGTTCAGGGTCATCCAGTGGGTGACGCGATCGCCCAGCGACTTGACCGCGATCGCCGCATAGTCGGCAAAGTCCTGGGCCATCTGGCGACTGCGCCAGGAGCCGTACTTGTCTTCGAGCGCCTGGGGGCTATCCCAGTGGAACAGGGTGATGTGGGGGGTAATGCCAAACTCCAGCAGGGTATCGACCAGCTCGCTATAGAAAGCCAGCCCAGCCTCACTCACTGCGCCGCGCCCCTCGGGGATGATGCGGGGCCAGGAGAGGCTGAAACGGTAGTGGCGCACGCCCAGCTCCGCCATCAGGGCGATGTCGTCGCGGTAGCGGTGGAGGTGGTCGCAGGCGATCGCCCCAGTATCGCCATGCAGCACCCGCCCTGGGGTCTGGCTAAAGGTATCCCACACGCTGGGGCCACGGGTATCGGCAGCCCCCTCAATCTGGTACGACGCGGTGGCGACCCCCCACTGAAACCCCGGCGGAAATGCGTAGACCATAGCCTCGTCCTAAGTGTCTTTGTCTGCAACGGTACTCAACGAAGGCGGCTTGCTCTCGATAACCGTGGCTGTGTGTTTGAGGCGGTCGGGCAAGCTGATTGGCTATAACAACACGGGCATGCGATCGCGCTTAAAGCATCTAAGCGGGACATAGCCTCATAACCTTATTACCTAAACTGCAAGTACTACCACCACAACCCTACACGTGTCTTCGGCGTGATTTATGCAGGGCATACTCTCAGCATGTCCCCAAGGCCGATCCACTATGAAACTAAACGCCCGCAAGCAACGGATATCTCCCCTCAAAGATAAGCCCTTGCGGAATCCAGGCCAGTCCCTCGATGAAGAGCTACAGCGCCTGTGGGATGAGGATCTCAACACATGGATAGCCATGTTGTTGTTGCCAATTATCTTTACCGGCTATGAGTGGTGGCGAGCGGTAAGTAACACTCCGCCACAGCCTTTAGGAGCCCTCATCGCGGCCATTCCTATTTCGAGTTATGCCTTCTACAGGCTCTATCGATTGCGATTAAAGCTCAGACGATTGAGAATGGCTCGCGACGGAGAGAAAGCGGTGGGCCAGTACCTGTCAGATTTAAGAGAAAAAGGCTATCGCGTCTTCCACGACATTGTGGGCAAGGGCTTCAACGTCGATCATGTGGTGATTTGCGATCGCGGCATTTTCACGATCGAAACCAAAACCTACAGCAAACCGTCGTCTGGAAAATCCGCTATTCACTTCGATGGTGAGACTATCAAGGTCAATGGACAGCTGATGGAGCGTAATGCCGTTGAACAAGCCAAGGCCCAAGCCTATTGGGTTAGAGAAGTTTTGAAGGAAAGC
Organism: Nodosilinea nodulosa PCC 7104; assembly: GCF_000309385.1. Lineage (GTDB taxonomy): Bacteria > Cyanobacteriota > Cyanobacteriia > Phormidesmidales > Phormidesmidaceae > Nodosilinea > Nodosilinea nodulosa. The sequence continues at coordinate 2,654,752 of NZ_JH976537.1, read as the reverse complement.
ACCGGCAAGTCCTTTGCGGTCAAACCAGTGGTGGTGTATCCCGGCTGGTTCGTTGAGTCAACCAAGGCAAAAGGGGCTGCTGACCTCTGGGTACTCAACCCAAAGGCGTTACCTACATTTATTGACAATGAGCCACAGCGGATTGCTTTAGAAGATGTAAAGCTTGCGGCTTACCACCTATCTCGCTACATTCGGACATCTTGATTCGGTATTCGCTAGGTCGATGCCGAAACCGTAGTCACCTCCGTGAATAGTCTTTTTGCGCCAGATCTAAAGTCTTTTTGCCATAAACGCGCTGTTGGGGTCGTCGGTGTAGTCGGCAAAGGGGCCGCAGGGCTCAAAGCCGTAGCGGGCGTACAGGGCGCGGGCGGGCGCAAAGGCTGGGAAAGCCCCGGTTTCCAAATACAGGTGGGTATAGCCGCGCTGTTTGGCGACGGCCATGATGTGGGCCAACATTTTGGAGGCAATGCCCCGGCGGCGGTGAATGGTGGGCGTACGCATCGATTTGATTTCGCCCGTGGCGGTGTCGAGTTCTTTCAGCGCGCCGCAGCCCAGCAGGTCTTCGCCGTCCCAGGCGGTCCAGAAGGTAATTTCGGGCGTTTTCCCCTCAGGGGCAATCAACGACCGGCGCAGTCGATCCAAATCCAGCGCGTGAACGCTGCCGGGGGGCGTAATCTCGCGCATGTGGTCGAGATGTTCGCGCAGCAGGGCAACAATCTGCGGGCCGGTCAGGTCATCTTCGCGAATTTTCATGGCACTTGTCTCTGGTTAATTGCCCCATATTTCCTGTTCTGAAAAACCCAGCGGTTGAAAATCGCGACTCGCGGCTAGGGCGTAGGGCCAAACCGCTGCCACTGGGTGGGCGGCGGCATCAGAAATTCATAGGCTCCGGCGGCCTGACCGGGGGCAGCGGTGAGCACAATATCAAACGACAGCGACAGGCGCAGATCGCCGCTGTGGTTGGGCGTTACCCCGTGGCGCTGCTTGGCGGGGAAGATAATCAGCCGCCCCTCGGTGGGCAGGTAGAGGGCCTGATCCTGGTTGAGGTAGTTCCAGGTGGCGACAATATCAGTGTTTTCGCTGCCCAGGCCGGGGCTGACTTCGTTGGGGCGGGCGTCGTCAAAAAAGGTCAGGCATCCGGCGGTGTCGGTGCCCGACTCGGGCACGGCGACGTAGTACACGGCGCTGATGTGGGCGGTGTTGTGGCAGTGGTCGCCCACCTCCTGCTGGGGGCGCGAGATCACGGGCCAGGCCCGCTGAATGTAGAGATCGACCTGGCTGAGGTCGAGGCCGAGTTCCTGTAGGTAGATCGCCACGTGGGTTTCGACCTGGGCGACGACCCAGCTAAAGCGGGAGTCGGCGTGAACCTTTTCGACGCCGTGCAGGTCGCCCGTCCAGGCCATTTCGGGAAAGTTGCGGGGTTCGCTGCCGCTGGCCTCTAAGTCCAGAATGGCCTCGGTGAGGGCGGCTTTGTGCTGGGCCGCGTTGGGCAGGTCGTCGTAGTAAATGGCGAGGGGAAACCAGGTGTCGAGGGGCATGGTTGGGGTTGGCGAGGGGCAGGGCTAGGCCGTACTGTGAAGTCTTGCGGCTCGACCGCTGTGGAATATAGCTCAGCTTAGCAGGGTAGATGAGGCCAGCGATGGAGTGGATTACGACCCGACCCATTGCCCATCGGGGGCTGCATCGAGGGACAGCGGTGCCCGAAAATTCGCTGGCGGCGTTTGAGGCGGCGATCGCGGCCTGCCACCCCATCGAGCTGGATGTGCAGCTGCTGGCCGATGGCCACCTGGTGGTGTTTCACGATCGCGACCTGAAGCGCCTGACGGGCAAAAAAGGCCGCCTCGCCGAGCAAAGCCTCGACACCCTCCGGCAGCTTCGGCTCTACGATACCGACCAGTTCATTCCCTCGCTGGCTGAGGTTTTGGCCTGCGTTGAGGGCCGGGTGCCGCTGCTGATTGAGCTTAAAAACGAGAAGAAGGTTGGCCGCCCAGAGCAGGCGCTGCTAAAAACCCTGGCGGGCTACGGGGGCCAGTTTGCGGTGCAGTCGTTCAACCCGCGATCGCTCCAGTGGTTTCGGCACCAGGCGCCAGAGATTTTGCGCGGCCAGCTGGCCAGCAAGCCGCAGCAGTTTTTGCGCAGCAATCTGCTGCTCACCTGGGCCAGCGCGCCCCAGTTCATTGCCTACAATGTGAAGGCGCTGCCGACGCTGCCGACGACCCTGGCCCGCCGCTACTTCAACGTGCCCCTGCTGGCCTGGACGGTGCGCAGCCCGGTGGACTGCGATCGCGCCCTCCAGCATGCCGACAACTACATTTTTGACCCGTTTTAGCTTCACCCTGTCCCCCGTTTGAGTGGCCCTTTCTCAGTGAACATATTTCTCAGTGAACATATTTCTCAGTGAACATTAAGTCGCCCCTCATGCGCCCCGGCAGCGGGTTGGGTAAATTATCGAGACGCTCGCTGGTGTTGTGGTATGCCCCCCTCTGTTGAAGGTCGATGGGCTGGGGCCGAGTGGCAGACACCCACGATTACCATCGTGATTCCCGCGCTGAATGAAGCGGGGCAATTGCCCGCTGTGCTAGGGGCTATCTGCGCCGCCGCCCCGGTGGAGGTGGTGGTGGTAGACGGGGGCAGTACCGATGGCACCGCTGAGGTGGCCCAGGCCAGGGGTGCCAGGGTGGTCAAATCTACGCCGGGGCGATCGCGCCAGCAAAACCAGGGGGCCAGGGTCGCCAAAGGCTCTATTTTGCTCTTTCTCCACGCCGACACCCGCCCGCCCGAGGGGTTTGACCAGGCGATTCGCCAGATCCTGGCCCAGCCTGGCGTTGTTGCCGGGGCCTTTACGCTGGCGATCGACAGCCCCAGGCGCGGGCTGCGCTGGGTGGAATGGGGGGTCAAGGTGCGATCGCGCCTGCTGCAAATGCCCTACGGCGACCAGGGAATTTTTCTAAGGGCAGAAACCTTTCACCGGCTCGGCGGCTTCCCTGACCTGCCGATGATGGAAGACTTTGAGCTGGTGCGGCGGCTGCGAAAGCTGGGACGCGTGGCGATCGCCCCGGCGGCGGTGGTAACGAGCGATCGCCGCTGGCGCCGACTGGGCATTTTGCGCACCACCCTGGCCAACCAGGTCATGGTGATCGGCTACCTGCTCGGCGTTAACCCCCACTGGCTGGCGCAGTGGTATCGCCACCTTGGCAAACTCCGCTCCTAGCGCGGGCTGAGCAGCGCCGCAGCCCGCGCCTATGCAGTTGTCTTACCGAAGTGCGTGCTCTCCAGGCCTCACGGCTGACCCGCGCCCACTACTTGCCGGACGTTGCCTGCTGGGACCAGTTTTCCTGAGCCTGGGACCAGACTTCCATCAGCCGCTTTGAAAATAGCTTCAGCCGCGCTGCATCGTCCTGCACGTCGGCGTACTCTCCACCGTCCTGAAGATACAAAAACAGCTCGACCTGAAAGCTCTGGGAAATATTGCGCGATTGAACCCACATTTTTTGAGCGTTGGTTTGGCTGAGCAAGGTAGTTGCCAGAGTGGCCAAGCCGCTAATCGATAGGACCAGCCAATCCAGCTGGCCAAACACCTTACTGGCCGACAGAGCCGATACAATCGTGGTGCCAACGGCCAGGCCAATGCTGACGGTTTGCAGCCTCTGAAATCGAAGCTTGTGGCGATCGGCCCGTTTAGAAAAATCCTGAATCAGGTGGTCGCACTGACGCAGAGCCTGCTGTCGCCTTTCCTCAAAGGTCTCGGCAGTTGACAGCGGATTGTATCGCTCCATAATTACGCCATCGCTGTGGATGTTCCCTACGGATCATTCCATAAAGGCGGACTAAAACTCAGAAGCGGTAGTTCCCTCAGCACCGCTAACCCGACAGCAAGCCGCCGCTCAGGCGCTTCATCACGCGGCCTGCAATGTCGGCGTAGCGCACCTCACCGGCCAAAATCTGCCCCAGGCGCTGGGTGGCGGTGGGCCGCTTAATGCCCACCCGGTAGCCAATTCCCGGCACCCGAAAGAACAGCCCGGCAATGCGCTTGGCCCAGGGCATGTCTTCGCCCCAGGTGGTGTGCATGGTGGTGGTGTAGGTGGCTAACGCCTCCGAATCGCCACCCAGAGCGGCGTGGATGGCCTCGGCGGCCCGCACGCCGCTGATCATGCCGGGGCGAATGCCTTCGGCGCTGAGGGGATCGACAATGGCGGCGGCTTCCCCCACCAGCACCGCCCGGTGAGCGTGCAGGGGATGGTTGCCGTCCCACAGTTTGAGCGGGTGGCTGTAGAGCACACCCTGGTCAAGGCTGACGCCAAAGGACTGGCTATAGTTTTCCAGAACCTTACGGTAGTCGGCTGTCCCCTGGCCCAAGAATGCCGCCGCCCCAATCGAGTAGCTATTCCCCTTGGGGAAGTTCCAGGCGCAGCCCTGCTTGACTAGGCCAAACTCAAAGTTGATGGCGCAGTCGTTGCCCACCGGGGCCGGTACTTCCAAAACGCTGGCCATGCGCAGCGGCACCACAGGAAAGCCCAGCCACGTTGCCATTGGCCCCTTGGCCCCATCGGCGGCCACCAGGTAGGCGGCTTCCAGGGTTCCGGCGGTGGTGGAAACCTGCCAGCAGTCGCCCTTATTCTCGACGCCAGTGACTGCCGTGCCATCCTTTAGCTCTGCCCCCTGGCCCTGGGCCTGCTGCACCAGGAAATGGTCAAACACCTCCCGCTTTACCATCCAGATCGGGTCGGTGGTGGTGAGTTCGGCCTCAATTGGGTCGCCCAGCTTGTAGGTGTAGCGCACCCGCCGCAGGGGGCGATCGATCGCCGGGGCAAAGTCAAAGTCAAAGAACTCGGCCACGCTGGGCGAAACCGCGCCGCTACAGGGTTTGTAGCGCGGTAGGGCATCTTTTTCTAGCAGCAGCACCGAGTGCCCGTACCTGGCCAGGTGGTAGGCGGCGGCGGATCCGGCGGGGCCAGCCCCCACCACAATTACGTCGTACATGGGTTCTCGGGCATGGGTTCTCGGGTCGGTAGATGGGCAGGAGCTTGGATTATTTGGGAAATGTTAGAGCAAATTGGGGGTATAGGGCTCAAAATCGTCACAATTCCCTTTTTTTACCGTAACTACGGTCTTCACGCCGCCCCGCCGGGTGTAGTCGCCGACCACCCGCAAGCCCCGGGGCTGTAGCTCATTCCACAGGCGATCGGCAATCTGGTTCGCCACCGTCTCGTGGCTGATGCGCTGGTCGCGGAAGCTATTGATATAGAGCTTAAAGGCCTTTAGCTCCACCACCCACGGCCCGGGGCAGTAGTCCACCACAATGGTGCCAAAGTCGGGATAGCCCGATCGCGGGCAGAGGGCCGTAAATTCCGGGTGTTCCAGGTGGATGGTGTAGACGTTTTCCGAGGGGTTGGGCCACTTCTCCAGCGGATCTACGCTGGCCTGGAGAATGGCGCGATCGCCGTACTGGGAGGTTGGAGCTGGGGCAGTGGTCATGGGCTTAGCTAGAGTTTGCAGCGGTGAGTCAGGGGAAAGGGGCGATCGCCCGCGCCTCTCGGCGGGGCCAATCCCTATTCGGTAATGTAGCGTTTTTCACGGTTGCCCCATCACGGTTGCCCCATCGCAGTGGCCCAACCAAATCGCCTATAGATGCCAAGACTTGCTGCAAAGTTCCCGAAACCGGGCTTAACCAAAGGTATTCCAATCGCTTTACCAAAACTTCATACTTCTTGCTTAACACCGTTGGCCCTGGCCAGGCCCCCGTGATAAGTTCACCAAGCGTTGGCGGTAGTGCCCGTATTACTCATGTAGCACTGCCCCAGCGCCCATCGGAAGACGCTTTTTCAGGAGACAATTTATGACGATTTACCGTAAGCTTGCCCTCGCCGTCGGCAGCCTCACCCTCGCCAGCATGGCCCTGAGCCTGCCCGCCGCCCGCGCCGACGATTCCAGCGCTGAGGCTATGCCCGCCAGCACCGAAGCCGCCGCCGAAACCGAAACCCCCACCCCTACCCCCTCTCCCACCGTCGATGTCAACGCCATCGACGCCGAATTTAAGGCCCAGCGGGAAGCGGCGATCGAAGCCGCTACCCCCGACGCTGGCCCCGCCGTAGACGTCAATGCCATCGACGCTGAACTCGAAGCCGAGCGGGAAGCGGCGATCGAAGCCGCCACCCCCGATGCTGGCCCCGCCGTAGATGTCAACGCGATCGATTCTGAATTTAAGGCCGAGCGGGAAGCGGCGATCGAAGCTGCCACTCCTGGGGTTGTGACCGAAGAGGCGACTGAGTCGGCCGAACCCGCCGCCGCTTCTGAAGCTGCCCCTGAAGACTCTACCGCCGAGGAACCCACCGCCGAGGAATCTAACGCCGAACTGGAAACCCCCGCCGACCTCGAAACCGTGGGTGAAGACGCCGCTCCCAAAATGCCCGGCGAGGCCGCAGTTGATACTCCCGACGGCGAAAGCTCCGTTGAAGGTGCGCTAGACGCCCCCGCCGCTACCCCCGGTAGCTAGGCTCCAAGCGGGGGCTAGAGCTGCTGCTTAATCCACCCTAGGGCTTCGGCGCGGCTGCCCACCAGCCCCTCGGCCTGGGCCAGATGCACGGCCTCTAGCAGCTCACCAATTTTGGGACCTGGTTTAAGGGCAAGCCCCTGCACCAGGTCTTTTCCGGTTATCAGGGGTTGGGGATGAGCCACGGGGTCGTGGGGGGTGAGGTAGCGCTGAATCAGCGGCAGCACCAGCGCCTCGGGCACCCCATGGGCCAGGCTCAGCAGGGCCACGCTGCAAAACCCTGCCCCCGCAATTTTGAACAGCTGATACTGCTGGCCGGGGGGCAGCGGGGTAGCTCCCTGGTGCAGGTGCAGGTACTGCCAGCCCTTGAGAATGCTCACCACCGCCTGCTGCTCGGCGCGGCTGTACTTGAGCTTCGCCAGGGTCGCCTCGGCGCTGGACAGATCGGGGGGCAGCAGCTGGCTGAGCTTGGTGGCCTTGAGCCAGCTGCGGTGCAGGCCCGGGGTGGTTTGTTCTTTGATCCAGCTGTGCAGCAGCCGGGAAAACTCGGGCCAGCGCTCGTGGTACTGGGCCGCCAGCTGGTCGATGGTGGCCAGATGCTCCAGGTGGGAGCGATCGACTTCGGGCAGCCAGGCTTGCAGCAGACCGTCCTGCCAGGCCAGCTCCAGCAGGGCCGATCCCTCGGGCAGGCTGAGCAGGCAGTCTAGCTCGCCGCGCACCCGCTCAGCGGCCATCTGCCCCAGGGCCGGGGCCAGGGCGCGAATGGTTTGCTGGGTGCTGGAGTCGAGACTAAAGCCCAGCTGGGCCGCTTGGCGGTAGGCCCGCAGCAGCCGCAGGGGGTCATCCTCCAGGTTTTCGGCGGCGACCATGCAGAGGGTTTTGCGGGCCAGGTCGGCGCAACCGTCGAGGGGGTCGAGCAGGGTTTCGCTGTGGGGACTGTAGGCGATCGCATTAATAGTAAAGTCGCGCCGATGCAGGTCGGAGTAAATGGTTGGCCCCACCTGCTGGGCAAAGTCTACGGTGGCGTTGGCAAACACCACCCGAGCAATCTGGTGGTCGGCGTCGAGCACCACAAAGCCTGCGCCGTATTGCTTAGCAATGCCCTGGGCGGTGGCGATCGCCCGCTCCGGCAGCACGAAATCGAGGTCTAAATAATCGGCCTGACGACGCAGCAGTGCGTCCCTGACACTTCCCCCCACCAGGTAGGCTTGCTGCGGCAGTAGCGACACGCTAAAGGGCCAGGTTTTTGGCGAAAGCGCCGATTGTTCAGTAGCCACTGCAAGGGAGATTGGTGATAGCGTTGGATTCAATGAACCCTCATTTATTTCATTACAACAGGGTTTTTTAGTCTTGACACCCTGGCCCCGCAGAGAACAGCCGAAAACCTGGAGAAGGTTTTCATTTTGCAACATCTGGGCTGGGCCGCCCGGGACATTCAAAAAACTTGAGCTAGACTACCAGAAAACGCATCCCCTTTGCCGTTAGAAACCCTTTCAGCCCAAAGCATGACGGCTGGCTAGTCCAGGGCTGACTAAACTGGGGATAGCGGCCTTGACCTGATTGTGTTCCTGCTGGGGGCGTGCCATGTGCATTTGTGTGAACTGCCACTACGTCGATCGCTGCACCACCTACCATGCCGTAGAAGAGCTGCACGAACAGGTACATTTGACCGACTCCCCCAGCTTTGAAGCGGTGAATCCCACCATCAATGCCAACCTCCGCGTAGTTGGCGACGTGGTTGAAAAGGAGTTTGACGTGGTGGGCTGCGACAGCTTTGTTGAAGAACAGGGCAAGTGGGCCAAGCTGCGCCCCGGCGAGCTGGTGCCTACTTAGGAGTAGATGGGTGAATGGGTAGGTGAGTGCGCCGCTTGACTACTCTGTGCGTTAACCCCGCCTGCCCCCGGCCTGACAATGCAGCGGCTGCGCTGGTCTGTGCCGCCTGCGGTCAGCCGCTGCGGGTGGCCGATCGCTACCGCTGCCAGCGCCCTCTGGGGCAGGGCGGTTTTGGCCGCACCTATCTGGCAGTGGATGAGGGCAGCGATTCCCAGCCAGTTTGCGTGGTCAAGCAGATGACCCTTGCCCTGGGGAAAGATCGTGCCGAGGGGCGCGATCGCTTCCACCGCGAGGCCGATCGCCTGGCTACCCTGGGTCAGCATCCCCAAATTCCGGCCCTGCTGGCTGTGATCGACAATGCCCAGGGCCAGTTTTTGGTGCAGGCCTATGTCCCTGGCCCCAACCTCGATCAGCTGCTTCAGCAATCCCCCGACCTGGGCGGTGAGGCCCTGGTGCATCGGGTGCTCTACGAGCTGCTGCCGGTGCTGGCCTACATTCACGACCACGGCGTCATTCACCGCGACATCAAGCCCGCCAACATTATTGCGCCCCCGGCTCCTCAACCCCTAGCGCTGGTTGATTTTGGCGCGGCCAAGGCCATCGCCGACCCCGCACAGCTCAAGCGCACCGCCACGGTGATCGGCAGCGCGGGCTATGCCGCCCCGGAGCAAGCCCTGGGCAAGGCCGTCTTTGCCAGCGATATTTTTAGCCTGGGGGTGACCTGCCTGCACCTGCTCACCGGGCTGCACCCCTTCGACCTGTATTCCGTCGGCGACGATGCCTGGGTGTGGCGCTCCTACCTAACGAATCCCGTGAGTCCGCCACTGGGACGGGTGCTCGATCGCATGGTCAACCGCCGCTTGAGCGAGCGCTACGCCACCGCCCAGCAGGTGCTGGCGGATTTGCGCTGGAGCGGTCTGGCCCTGGAGGGTGGTGCCGTAGCGCCCCAGGGTTCGGCTCAGCCCCCGATGATCCTGGAGGCCCCAGCGCCGCTTTGGCAGCAGCGGTTTGCCCTCAGCCTGGCGGGGGTGATGGCCAACGGGCTGGCGATTAGCCCCAGCGGACGGGCGATCGCTGCGGCCTGCTCCGATGGTTCGGTGCGGCTGTGGAACTGCACCAACGGCGAGTCCATCCACAGCTTTCGTAAATCCCTGGGGATGCTCGGCGTGGGCCATCGCGGCGCGGCTAGGGCAGTGGTGTTTACCGCCAGTGGAGATGCGGTCCTCAGCGGCGGCGAAGACGGCCAGCTCCTTCTGTGGAATTTAGCCGACTACAGCGGGGAAAAATTGCCGGTGTCGGGCTGGCAGATTTCGGCCCTGCTCGTTCTCCCCCCCGGCGACAGTGTGGCGGTGGGCAGCGGCGACGGACGGATCTATCTACTGCCTCTAAATCAGGAAGCTTGGGCCAGGGGGAATACGCCCAAAACCCTGGTGCACCACCAGGACCAGGTGACAGCCCTGGGGGTGGATAGGGCGGGAAATCTGCTGGTGAGCGGGGGGCGCGATCGCACCCTTCGCCTCTGGTCGTTGCCCTCTGGTCGCCTCACGCGCACCCTGACGGCACCCACCGCCGCTATTACGGCCCTAGCCTGTCACCCCGACGATGGCCGCATCGTCAGCGGCGATCAGGCGGGTCAGGTGCAGGTGTGGAGTGCCGCCAACCCCGACGAGGGGCTAGTAATTCACAAATCCCCCAGCCCTGTCACCGCGCTGGCGATTAGCCCCAGTGGTGACTGGCTGGCGATCGGGGCCGAAAACGGCCACCTCAGCCTGATCAATTTGCAGGGCCAAAGCCCCGCTCCGCCCCTCCGCCACGCCTGGGCCGTGCGCGCTCTTGCCTTTACCCCCGACAGCCGCATGGTAGTCAGCACCAGCGCCGACGAAACAATCCGCTTCTGGTGTCTCTAGCGCTACTGCTGAGCCGAGGGGGTGACGGAATATTTGCGCACGGTGGAGCTAAACCCTGAGGCCTTAAACTGCTTGAGCTTCAGTGGTTCGGGCTGGTTGGCTGCCACCGAGATACGCAGCTCAAAGGGACTCTCGCCGGGGGGAACCTCCGCAATGCCGCCCAGACGACCCCGGTTTTGCATGACCGGGTTGTCGTTGGCGTCAAAAATGCGGCCAAAAATATCGGCATCGATAACGGGCTTGCCGGTGCGGTTGATGGCCGTGCCCGTGATTAAAAAACAGTTGGCCTCCTGAATGGAACCAGCGGCGACCATGCCGTCGGCATATTCGGGTGGGCAGGGGGCGTAGCTGATGTCGGCTAAGTCGATGGGGGTCAGCGCCTGGGCCGTTAGCCCGACCCCGCTGAGCAGCCAGAGGGCCGCAATTAAAAGAGCGGTGAAGATCCCACGTAGTGCCATAGGTCGCCTGTGGATAAGCAAAATTGAGCCTTTATCAGCTTATCGCGATTTGCCGGGGGCCGGGGGTAGGGGATGGCGATCGCCGGGAGCTAGGGCAGCCGCTCGGTGACGTAGGCCCTGGCGTCGGCCAGACTACAGCCCTGGCTTTCTCGCACCTGTTTAATGGCGTCGATCAGCCTGCCCTGGCCGATCAGGTCGCACACCTGGCGATCGAGGTCGGCCCCGGCCCCGTCTGAGTTGAAGGATGCTGGGATCATCAGGGGTACCTGCGGTAATTTTCTCGTTGGGGTGGTTTTCATCCCCGGCTGGCCCCATTTTGGGGAGCGCCGTAATCGCTGGGTGAGCCAAAATGACAGGCCAAAGCCCAAGAGGCCAGCGACCAGAAAAACGGCAGTGCTCATAGCGCTTGCGGGGAGTGGTGGTGATCTTAGGTGATCTTAATTTAGCGGTTGTTTGGGGGGCGTGGGAGAGTAGGGGCGTCGGGGGCGTGGGGCGTGGGGGCGTGGGGGCGTGGGAGAGTAGGGGGGTGTAAATTTAGTTTGGATTAATTTGGGAAATCCAAAATCTAACATCCAAAACTTTCCGCATCCCCGCATCCCCGCATCCCCGCATCCCCGCATCCCCGCATCCCCGCATCCCCGCATCCCCCTGCCTAAAAAAACCGCTCACCCCCCGCCCTAGCGTGTATCCTTTAGCAGATTGTTCACTGACTTCTGGGTACCGCCATGAATCAGCTTTCCAAGCCGTCTCTGGCCCTGCTAGCACTGTTTAGCGCCCTCGCTGCGCTGCCCCTAAACATGCTCAGGTCTGAGCCAGGGCTATTGGCTCAGGTGACGGCGGAACCCACGCCTACGTTTGCCCTGCAGGAGACTGTGCCCCCCGGTACGACGCTCTCCATCGATGGGTCGCCGTCGATGGAGGGGATCAATCAGAGCCTGGCCGAGGGCTTTGAGAAACGCTACCCCGATACCGATGTTAAGCACGAGGCCACTGGCGATGATCAGGCCCTCCAGGATCTGCGGGGCGGCAATATTGATCTGGCGGCCCTGGGTCGGCGGCTGAGCGACGCCGAAGAAGACCCCAGCCTGACCTCAATTCCGGTCACGCGGGAAAAAATTGCCATCATCGTCGGTCGCGATAACCCGTTTCGGGGTGACTTGACCTTTGAGGAGTTTGCGGCCATCTTTCGCGGTGAGATTACCAACTGGTCTGAGCTGGGTGGCCCTGACGCGCCCATCCGATTTATCGATCGCCCCGCCGAGAGCGATACCCGGCTGGCCCTGGCCGACTACGAAATTTTTAGCGGGCAGCCCTTCGAAACCGGCAAAAATGCCGTGCAGGTGGACGAAGACGACACTGCTGCGGTGGTGCGCGAACTGGGTAAAGACGGAATTAGCTATGCGATCGCCTCTGAAGTCCTAGACCAGGATGCCGTGCGCCCGGTGAGCATGGACGGTGCCCTGCCCGACGACCCTCGCTATCCCTACTCCCAGCCCCGCAACTATATCTACCGGGGCGAGCCCAGCCTGCCGGTGGAGGCCTTTTTGGGCTTTGCCACCAGCGACGAGGGCCAGGCTGCCGTGGCCCAGGCCAAGCAGACCGCCAGCGCCAACGTGACCGTGGGGGCCAACAAGCTACCCGGCGGTGTGGCCCTGGCCCCCGACGGCAGCTTTATGGTGCGCGGCACCGAGGACGGCCAGCTTCAGTGGCTAGATGCCCAGGGCAACCCCACGAAAACCGCGATCGCCGATGCCCACCGGGGGGCCGTCTCCGCTGTAGCCATTAGCCCCGACGGGCAGACCGTGGTCTCTAGCGGGGCCGATGGCACCCTGCGCCGCTGGGATCGCAGCGGCAACCCCCTGGGGGCACCTATGGTGGGGCAGGGCGGGCCAATTTTAGCTCTGGCCCTCAGTCCCGACGGTCAAACCCTGGCCAGCGGCCATGCCGACGGCACCGTAGAGCGCTGGTCCATGGCGGATGGCACGCCCCTGGGCGACCCTATTTCTGCCTCCAACGGGCCGGTGCAGGCCCTCCACTACCCCGCCGGAGGCCAGGTGCTGATCACCGGCAGCAGCGACGGTAGTTTGGGCCTTTGGAATGCCGATGGCACTGCTGCCGGGCAGGCTCCCAGTGCCCAGCAGGGGGGGGTGACGGCAATTACCAGCAGCCCCGACGGCCAGGTAATTACCACCACTGGCGGCGACGGAACTGTGCGCAACTGGGATCGGGCAACCCTTCAGCCCCGAGGCGATGTTATTAATGCCCACGACGGCCCGGTTAGCGCCGTGGCCTACAGCCCCGACGGCAGTACCCTGGCCACGGCAGGGGCGGACGGCACCCTGCAACTCTGGCAGGCGGATGGGACGGCGCGCTTGGCGGAGCCGATGCAGCTGAAGGCCCCCGCCGCTTCGCTGGGCTATACCCCCGAGGGGCAGCTGGTGGTGGGGAGCAGCGATCGCCAGGTGGAGCTACTCAACGACCAGGGTGAGGTGGTTTCTGGAGCCGATGGCGGATCCGAAGCCACCGACGAAACGTCAGCCACTGACCTGGGCAGTCTTTGGGATCGGATTCGCAACCTGCCGCCCAGCGCCTGGTGGATGCTGGCGGCAATTCCGGCCCTGCTGCTGCTGGCCGGAATTGTGGGGGCGCTGTTTGGCGACAAAGATCGCGACGACGACGACGATGCGGTGGACCTCGATACCGCCGAGGCCGATCTGACCCCAGGCCCTGGGCTGGACATCGATTTCTCTGGGGTGGGCAGCAAGCCGCCGATCACCGCTGGCCCGCTGCCGCCAGACCCGGCGCTGCCCGACGGAGAGAGTTTGCCCCCCGAGGCTGGGCTGGTTCCCGAAGCAGGGGAATATCTGGTGGAGACAGCCCCCAGCAAGCTAGAGCAGGCCCGCATAGATTTGGCGGAGGGTCGCCGGCTGATGCGGGAGGGCCGCTACGATACCGCCCTGATCTACTTCAACCAGGCCGTGGAGGCCACTGAAGTGGAGCGCAGCAAGGCCGACGCCACGGGGATACCGGCCCAGGGCATCAATGCCATTGCGGCCCAGGCCCAGGCCCAGCGGGGCGACGCTCTGGCCCGCTTGAACCAGGCCAATGAGGCCATGGACAGCTACAATGCCGCTCTCCAGCTCGACACCAGCGTGATCGAGGCCTGGATTGGGAAAGGTCGCCTGCTCAGCAATATGGGCCGCTACGAAGAGGCCATTTTCTGCTTTGACACGGCCCTGGAGCTTGACCAGACGGCGGCGGCAGCCTGGGCTGCTAAGGGGCAGGCCCTGATTCAGATGGGTCGCCAGAGCGAGGGCCAGGCCTGTCTGGCCAAGGCTACTGCCCTGGGCGGCGATCGCCCAGAGCGGCCGGAAGCAGGTACCCCGGGGGTGGTACCCCCAGAATATGCGCCATGGCCAGACTACGACCCCGATGTGCCCCTGGAGTTGCAGCACATGGTGCAGGGACTCCCCTCCGCCGATGTGGACATGGCTGGCTCCAGCAGCCCCAGCGCCGATGACGTGCCTGCGGCCCTGGCCGCCGAAGCCGCTGGACTGCCGGGCCAGGCCGAAGCCGCCTCAGCGGGTGGGGCTATCTCCCCTGGGGTGCCAATTACCCCAGGCCCGGTGCCCGCCGATGGGATTACCCCAGGCCCGGTGCCCGCCGATGGGATTACCCCAGGCCCGGTGCCCGCCGATGGAATTACGGCTGGCCCGCTTCCTGCCGATGGAATTACCCCAGGCCCGGTGCCCGCCGATGGGATTACCGCTGGTCCCCTGCCCCCCGACACCCTGGAAGATGAGCTACTCAGCCAGGTGCAGCTGGGTGCCCCGTCTACCCCAGGGACGGGGCAGCCGGAACTGTCCGACGGCGACCTGCCCCCCGGCGATGCTGAGGCGAGCGATTCCGCTGGTGTGATGCCGCCGCTGCGCCCGGCCCCTGTACCCGTGCCGCCGCCGGTAGCGCTAGAGCCAGGCGACTACATTCCGCCACCGCCCGAAACCTCCGTTGCTGAGGGCGCTTCTGGGCTAGAGGGCCTGCCGCCGGAGGTGGTGGCGGCGATGGCCAGCATTCCGCCCAGCTCGCCCGACAGCTTTGGGGTGATGCCCGCCAGTGTCGAGACCGCGATCGAGACCGATCCCCCTGCGGCCATGGCTGCCAAGAGCTGGATTCGCCTGTCGGTGGATCACGAGGGCGATCGCTTCTATGCGGTGTGGCATATCGACGGCGACGATCGCGCCCAGGCCAAAGCCCAGGGTGGCGAAACTATGACCCTGCGTCTCTACGATGTGACGGGCCGCGCTACCCAGTCGCCGCTGCCCTCGGCGGTGGCCGAGCAGCGCTGTCGTGACGACTTTGCCCAAGACTGGTACCTGCCCATCCCCGAATGGGACCGCATCTACGTGGTAGAAGTGGGCTATCTCAGCACCACCGACAGCTGGCAGGCAATCGCGCAATCGACGGCGGTGGCCGCCATCACCCCCTGACCCTCCTGTAACTCCAGTCAGCCCCATAGAAAAGCCCGAAGCAATGCTCCGGGCTGAGTCAGGCGTGAATGTGACGGTCTGTGAATGTGACGATCTAGAGCGGCGACTTCAAGAACAACTTGGCTATGGCGGCTACACCTTGAGCACCCAGGCTTCGCGGGTGTCGGCGCTGACAAAGGGCGCGGGCACGTAGGCAATATCGACTCCCAGGGAGATAAACGCCGCCCGAATGGTGGTGGCGTGGGAGGCCTCTGCCGAGGCAATGGTGGCCCCAGCGGTGATCAGCTCTGGGGTTTTAAGCTTCGAGACTTCGGTGGCGTAGGCGATCGCGGCATCGGTTTCGAGGGCCAGGGCCAGCTTGGCAATGTTGACATCGGAATCGAGGCCGCCATCGCCGCGCTCCAGGTAGGACGACAGATCGTAGCTATCTTTGGCCATCACCGGGCGACCGCCCAGATCGGTAATCACCTTAGATAGGGTGTCGCGGTGCACCATGTGGTCGGCCTGGTTGGCCAGGGCAATGGCCAGAACGGCTTTGCCCACGTCGGTATCGCTCAGGCCACCGGCGGCGGTGTTATAGGCCCAAATGGCCTGGTGCTCGTAGTAGAGGGCACCGTTGAGAATTTCTACATCGTTGGCGGCGGCGCTGTTGTCCATGGTTGCCTGGGCCGCGTTTTTGGTGATGGCCGAGAAGCCCAGGGTGCCAGCCAACCCTGCGATCGCTCCCCCAACCACAATCCGCCGCCGGGAAACCCCAGACTTTGAAAACAGCGAATCTGAAGGCATTAGGTCGTTATTCATGGAGTGTCCTTTGCGCTAACGTCTTAGGCGGGTCTTGTTGTTTCCAAGAACCAGGCACAATACGAGTAGCCCCAGCCAATGGATGATCGGCCCCTACCCAGAGTCGACAGTCTTTTTCTGTGGCCATCCAACGACGCCCCCTGATTCGTATCACTGGCAGATAGCTAATGCCCCCATTTTCCGCCTCAGACCCCCAGCCTACTGACCCGGTGAGCGATCGCGACCTGGTCAATGGCCTGTGGGCTGGTGATACCAATGCCCTCGCTACCCTCTACGATCGCTACTCCTCCATGGTCTACACCCTGGCTCTCAAAATGCTGTGCAACACCGCCGAAGCCGAAGACCTGACCCAGGAGGTGTTTGTCAATTTTTGGCAGCGACGGCAGTACGACCCCGACCGGGGCAGTATTGGCAGCTACCTGGCTACCTATACCCGCTCCCGCGCTATCGATCGCCTGCGAGTCAGCAGCGGACGGGCCAACATTTTGCAGCGGTTTCAGCGCATTACGGCGGCCTCTACCCATGTCCCCAACCCCCTTGACCACGCCACCCACAAAGAACAGCAGCAGCACCTGCGCCATGCCCTCGACCAGCTTCCCCTCACCGAGCGTGAGGTGCTAGAGATCGCCTACTTCCAGGGCCTCAGCCAGTCCGAAATCGCCGCCCAGCTCGGCATTCCCCTCGGCACCGTTAAATCCCGCTGCCGCCAGGGCCTGCTCCGCCTCCGGGCCTTACTCCAGCACCAGCGCAACTAACCCCCACCCCCCATTCCCCCACCCCCCCACGCCCCCACGCCCCCACACCCCCACACGCCCACCTCCCATCCCCGTCCCGATGAACCCAACCCCCCTTCCTGAAGACTGGCGATCGCTGCTAGCCGGGTACGTGCTCAACGACGTCACCGACGACGAAGCCGCCCTGGTAGAGCAGTGGCTAGGGCAGTATCCTGAGGTCGCCAGTGAGCTAGAGGCCCTGCAAACCACCTGGGAGAGCCTGCCTGCGGTACTGCCGCCCGTGGCTCCACCGCCGGAGGTGCGCGATCGCATTCTGGCCGCCGTGCAGGCCGCCCCTGAACCAGGTTCAGACCCAGCTCCAGCAGCGTCCCCAGAAGTGGCTCTGGCCCCAGTTCCAGCACCCGAAATTGGCCGCCGCCGATTTCCCTGGGGCGGCCTGGGGCTGGCCCTGGGCTGGGCCGCCACCGCCCTGGCCCTGGCCTTTACCCTGCAAGAAAACCAGCGCCTGCGCCTGGCTCTGCGGCAAAACGAGGCGGTGGTAGCGAGCTTTAGCCAGCCCGCCAATCAGCTCTACACCCTGGCCGCCACCGATTCCAAAACCCAGGCCAGCGGTCGCCTGGTGGTCGATCCGAAGGATCAGACGGCGCTGATTGTCACCACCGACCTGCCCACCCTGGGGGCCGATCAGGTCTACCGCCTGTGGGCCTTGGCCGATGGCAATCCGGTGTTTTGCGGTGAGTTCAATCCCGATGCCACCCACGACACCAATCAATGGGCCTTGCCGGATGCCGCCTGTGGTAGGAGCCCGGTGCAGATGCTAGTGACTGCTGAGCGAGCTTCGGATCCGCCTGTGCCTGCGGGGTCGCTGGTGTTGGAGAGTCGGTCGTAGGGGCGTGGGGCGTGGGGCGTGGGGGCGTGGGAGTGCGGGGGCGTGATGGGGTTGGGGCGTGGGAGTGGGGGGGTGTAATGGGGTGGGGGGAGATGGGGGAGGTGGGGGAGTGGGGCGGCGTTTCTTTTGGCAGTGGCTTTATCCCTTCTGCAAAGGGTGTGGTTGTTTGACACAATACCTATAGCAATCGTTCCCTCATCTACGCTAAGCATGGATTTTACCGCTGCTCTGCCGACGTTTTTGATCACCCTGCGCGAGGGGGTAGAGGCTGCTCTGGTGGTTGGCATTGTGCTGGCCTGCCTGGCCAAGGCCCAGCGCCAGGTGCTCAATCCCTGGGCCTATGGCGGGGTGGGGGCCGGTTTAGCGGGCAGCGTTATGCTGGGCTTTGCCCTGGGACTGGGGCTACAGCAGCTACAGCAGGGGCTACCGGGCCTGCAAATGGTGGTGAAGCCGCTGCTCAATGTGCTGTTTGGCGCGATCGCGGTGATTATGCTGAGCTGGATGCTGCTGTGGATGACCCGCCAGTCTCGCAGTCTCAAGGGCGAGCTGGAGGGCACCGTGCGCTCTGCCCTCAACGATACCGACACCCAAACCGCAGGCTGGAGCATCTTTAGCCTGGTCTGCATTGCCGTGCTGCGCGAGGGGTTTGAGACAGTGCTGTTTATCTTCACTAACGTAGATGCCAGTCTGGCGGCGGTGGGGGGTGCGATCGCAGGCGTATTCGGGGCCGTGCTCATTGGCCTGGCCCTGTTTGGCTGGGGGCTGCGCATCAATCTCAAGCGCTTCTTTCAGGTGATGGGAGTGCTGCTGCTGCTGATTGTGGGCGGCCTGGTGATCTCGGTGTTTAAGAATCTAGATGCCGCCCTGGCCGCCATCAGCCAAATCAACCCCCTGGCCGACCTCTGCTTTGCCCAAAACTCCTGCATCCTCGGCCCGCTGGTGTGGGATGGCAGCGGCAGTCTGCCCGATCGCCAGTTTCCCGGCATCTTGCTTAAAACCCTGCTAGGCTACCGCGATCACCTCTATTTAGTCCAAATTTTGGCCTATCTAGGCTTTCTAGCCCTCGTCGGCAGCACCTACTTCCGCAGCCTCAACCCACCCTCCCCAAATACCCCCAAACCCGCCCCCACCCCCTAACCCCCCATCCCCCTCTCCCCATTTCTTCCCCTATCTTCCCCACCTCCCCCACGCCCCCACGCTCCCCGCTCCCACGCCCCCATCTCCCCCATCTCCCCCATCT
>NZ_JH976537.1:2535865-2635813 GCF_000309385.1 Nodosilinea nodulosa PCC 7104 | reverse complement strand
CCCTCCCCACCCCTCCCCAAACCGCGATATACTCCCTTCGACCACTACCCGCAAAGGAATTTCCCGCCCATGGTTGCTGTCGCCATTCTTGCCGCTGGGCGCGGCACCCGCATGAAGTCGAGCCTGCCCAAGGTGCTGCACTCGGTGGGGGGTAAATCGATGGTAGAGCGGGTGATCGACGGACTGGCGGCGCTAAACCCCAGCCACACGCTGATTGTGGTCGGGTTTGGCCAAGATCAGGTCAAAGCCGCCCTGGCCCACATCCCTGGCCTCACCTTTGTGGAGCAAAAAGAGCAGCTTGGCACCGGCCATGCCGTACAGCAGGTCATTCCCTATCTAGAAGGCTTTGACGGCGACCTGCTGGTGCTCAATGGCGATGTGCCGCTGCTGCGCGCCGAGACGATTCAAAATCTGGTCCACACCCATCGGGACAATGGCAACGCTGCCACCCTGCTCACCGCTCAGTTTACCGACCCCACCGGCTACGGTCGGGTCTTCTGCACCGACCAAAATTTGATTACCGAAATCGTCGAGCACCGCGACTGTAGCCCCGCCCAGCGCCAAAATCCCCGCATCAATGCCGGGGTTTACTGCTTTAACTGGGCCAAGCTGATGGCGGTGCTGCCCCACCTCAGCGCCGACAACGACCAGCAGGAGTACTACCTCACCGACGTGGTCAAAGACCTCAGCCCGGCCATGGCCGTGGATGTGGCCGATGGTCAGGAAATTTTCGGCATCAACAGCCGCAAGCAGCTGGCCGAGGCCTACGCCATTCTCCAAGACCGAATTAAGGACCACTGGATGGCCGCTGGCGTCACCCTGATTGACCCCGACAGCACCACCATTGACACCACCGTACAGCTCGAACCCGATGTGGTGATCGAACCCCAAACCCATCTGCGAGGCAAAACCGTCGTGGGCACGGGCAGCCGCCTTGGCCCCGGCAGCCTGATCGAGAACAGCCAGATTGGCGCTCATGCCACGGTGGCCTTTTCGGTGGTGAGCGACAGTACTGTAGGCAGTGGCGCTAGAGTTGGCCCCTACGCTCACCTGCGCGGCACGGCGGTGGTGGGCGACGGCTGCCGCATCGGTAACTTTGTGGAAATCAAAAAATCGACCCTGGGCGCGGGCACCAATGTCGCCCACCTGTCGTACCTGGGCGACGCCACCCTGGGCAACCAGGTCAACGTGGGGGCAGGCACGATTACGGCCAACTACGATGGGTTTAAGAAGCACCCGACCGTGATTGGCGATCGCACCAAAACCGGCTCCAACAGCGTTCTCGTCGCCCCCGTCACCATCGGCAGCGATGTTACCATCGCCGCTGGCTCGGTGGTGCGCAAAGACGCCCCCGACAACTGCCTGGTGGTTTCCCGCGCGCCCCAAAAAAATCACGAAAACTGGCAGCCCAAGCACCTGCGGGAGGAGAGGGGGGAGGAGTAGATGGGTGATGGGGTAGGCAACGTGCAGCTTGCCCACCCTCGCTAAAGCCGTTAAACTCCAGCCTCTTCCAACAGGGGAATCATGTCGGCCCAGGACAGCCCGCGATGCAGATACTGGGGCGCAGCGGGGTTGTAGGGGCCAGCCATGATGTCAATCGCCTTAATGTCTGCCGTTTCGGGCAGCACTGGCACCTCCGGGTCGGCGGCGGTGGGGTGCATCAGCGAACTGGAGAAGCCGCGAAAAATCAGCACCTCGTCTTCCTCACCGTCAATGACAGCCGCGATCCGCAGCACCAGTTGAGGGTACTTCAGGGTGTATTGCTCTAGCCGAAAACCAAAAGTCATCGTGATATTCCCCCACGCCCCCACGCCCAACGCCCCAACGCTCCAACGCTCCAACGCCCCTACGCCCCAACGCCTCACGCCCCCCTACCCTACTGCCTAGTTAATCGCCTGACGCCCCTGCTTACCCAAGCGCACGAACACAAACCAGGCCAGTGAGGCCATATAAAGCACCAGGCCCAAAATGCCAAAGAAACCCAAAAAGCCGTTGGTGTAGCCAGCGTGGAAGTACTCCTTGTACAGCAGCGGTGGCTCTAGCCAAACCTGGCAGTCGGCGGCCCCAAACCTCGCCCCCGAGAAAGCGCAGGGCACAAAGCCCAGCAAAATTGCGCCGCCAATGATGTTGTAGAGGGTGATCGCCCAGCGCCAGGCGCTAAAGATGAGCTTGAGCGCGGAGCCGGGCTGCTCGCGAATTTCTTCGTTGAGATCGACCCAAAACCACAGCGATACCGGAATCAGCACCCGCGCCATTAGCCCGGCCACAAAGCTAATGCTAAAGCCGCCAATCATCAGATAGACGGTAATCATCAGCAGGCTGGCCACCTTCCAGTAGATCGTCAGCAGGTGCTGAATGGCCTCGTTTTTTTGCACAAAGGCCCAGATCAGCAGCACCAGGGGCACCAGCACCGTAAACAAAACGGCGAGGCGGTAGTCAGTCCACACAAGGGCGCGCAGCAGCGAGGGTTCTAGCATAGGGGCGATCGCGATACAGTCCATGGGTTGGCTCTCAGGTCGCCGTCCGCTGTGGGGCCAAACCAATGGCATCCAGTGGCTCGGTTGACAGCGATTGGGGATGAGAGCAGCAGCTATTGAGCCTGGCATCTTGCCAAACCAGCCTATAGCGTAGCATTTGACCCGACCCGACTTCTTTGGGCACCTGTTTTCAAGCCCAGGCTGTGGCGGCCCCGTCGTGGGGCGTGCCCTTAGTCGCGCAGGTTGCCGCGCTGGGCTTTGATCTGGCTGCGCTTGGCTTTGCTGTCGAGCCGCTTGCGCTGGGCGCTTTTGGAAGGCCTGGTGGGTTTGCGCTTTTTGGGGGTAACGGTGACGCTTTGAATCAAAGTCTTGAGGCGCTGGAGGGCGTCTTCTTTGTTTTGCTCCTGGGTGCGATGCTGCTGGGCTTTGATAATAATGACGCCGTCCTGGGTGATGCGGCTGTCGCTGAGGGCCAGCAGGCGCTCTTTGTAGAGGGGCGACAGCGACGAGGCGTGGATGTCGAAGCGCAGGTGAATGGCCGTGGCGACTTTGTTCACGTTTTGGCCCCCCGCCCCCTGGGAGCGAACGGCGCTCAGCTCGATGTCGCTGAGGGGAATGGCGGTGCGTGGGGTAATTTGCAGCATGGCATCGGGCGCGTTTACCTACACCATAGCCCCATCTCCAGCTTAAAAAAACTGAGCCAAAGGCATAGGCGCGATCGCCCAGCCGACTGATTTCACGCCGCAGGTGCAGGCCATGAAGCTATCGCTTCGGGCCGCATCAGGCCGCATCAGGCCGCATCGGGCTATCGCGCCGGGATATTGAGCACGTTGGAAATATCGACCCGCTGAGTCGCATCAATGCCGATTCTGAGCTGGTTGAGTTCGGCCAGTTTGGCATCGACCGAGTGAATGAACCGATTGGTTTGCAGATCTTCAAAGCGATCGGGCGCTTCGGGATCGACGCCCACCCCTTTCTCGGTGGCGACGTAGGTGTGAATGGTGTTGCTCAGGGTCAGGTAGCCCAGGTAAATATCCCGGTTGTTTTGAAAGTTGACTTCGCTTTGCAGCACTCGAGGCAGCTGGTTAAAAAACAGCGCCATGGTCGATAGCAGCGCAAACGAATAGATAAATCGATTGTCCGATTTGTCCCAGCCCTCGCGGCTAATCAAAACGCCCAGGGAGCCTGCGGCAATGCCCAGCACCAGCGATACCATGACCGCCGCTTTGCCCTGGCTGTAGAAGTGTAGCGCCAGTTTGGCGTGCTTTTTGGCACCCCGCTTGGTGGTCTCAAGCTGCTCTAGCAGACGAATTTGCTCGTAGGATTGCTTGCGCAAGGAGAGGGGCGTTTCATCGACCGTTCGCAGCTCCAGGTTTTGGGCGGTCAGGGTGCTGAGCTGCTGAACGGCATCAGCCAGCTCTGGATTGGCATTGTCTGAGGCGGGTTGGGCCTTGGCCAGCTGCTCCCCTAGGGCTTTAGAAACGCGCAGAATTTCTGTCTGGTTGGTCTCTAGGGCCGTCATCCGCCCCTGGTAGGCCTCCGCTTCGGTGTCGAAGTAGGCTTTTTTGTCGAGGATGGCTGCTTCTATGGTGTCAATGGCATTTGAGGGCTGGGTGGCGGAGGCGTCTGACGGCCTGGCATAGGCGGCCTGGGGTAGAGCGAAGCCATTTGGCTGGGGCTGAGCCGATGGCTGGGCGGTGTCGAAGGGTACCGCAAACCACTGTTCGGTACTCTTTTGGGTGACGCTATAGGTGATGCAGTAGCTCGCCAGGCTGCCCAGGACAATGCCCATGCCCAGCCACCAGGAGGGAGTCTTTGCAGCAGTGGACCTGGGCAGCGGGGCGGACTGGGGCTGTGGGGCAGGCTGAGGAATTTGGCAGCTGAGGGATTGGGTCATGGGGTGGGGGGCTAGCGGCAAAGGGGGGCGGTCTAAAGAGAGTTTCTGTCCAAAGAGATCTATCTAAAAAGATCTACAGGGGGATGGTTGCCGATTCCCAGCGGGGTTGGGTGCGGTGGGTCAGGGGCGGCGATGATCTCAGTCACGGAAGGCCGTAGGGGGAAGCAGCACGGGGGCGGCGATCGCGCCCAGGTAAAGCCGCAGCATCCGATGGGGAACGCTTAGCCCAGTCCCTCGCTGAGGAGCCTGGAATCATGTCTGTCAACTCTGCCACCGCCCGCCACCGCCGCAAAGCTGGGCTGGGCCGATGTCGCCATTGGCTGCTGGGGGCGCTGGGCGCGATCGCCCTGATGCTGAGCCTGTCGAGCGGCCTGGTGGCCCAGGGGGGCTATCCGTCCTTCCAAGACCCCTACGTCAACGACTACGGCGCGGTCTTGACTGACACCGAGGCGGCCCAGGTCAAGGCCCAGCTGGCGCAGTTTCGCAGCCAGACGGGGGTGCACGCAGTGCTGCTCACCGTTCACTCCATTCAGGACTACCCGACCGGCGACACCGCCATCCAACCCTTTGCCACCGGCCTGTTTAACACCTGGGGCATTGGCGATGCCGCTCGCAACGACGGCATTTTGCTGCTGGTTGCCCCCGGCGATCG
Organism: Nodosilinea nodulosa PCC 7104; assembly: GCF_000309385.1. Classification (GTDB taxonomy): domain Bacteria; phylum Cyanobacteriota; class Cyanobacteriia; order Phormidesmidales; family Phormidesmidaceae; genus Nodosilinea; species Nodosilinea nodulosa. The sequence goes on along the minus strand of NZ_JH976537.1, from coordinate 2,630,787 downwards.
CAAGGTGCGCATCGAGCTGGGCAGCGGCTACGATCGCAGCTACGACCGGGTGGCCCAGGCCATCATTGACGACGCGATGCTGCCCAAGTTCAAGCAGGGGGCCATGGCCCAGGGCATTTTGATCGGAGTCAATGAGATTACCCAAAACTTTGACCCCGCCCAGCCGCCGTCGATCAACCCGGTGCTGGCCTATTTGCCGCTCGATTGGGTTTCGCCCAGAGTGGCGATCGGGGGCGGCCTGGCGGCGGGCGGCGTGGGGGCCTGCTCGGGCCTGTTTGCCCTGGGGCGCTGGCGACGCTACCACAAGCGCCACTGCCCCCAGTGCCAGAGCGCCATGGAGCGCCTCGATGAGCAGGCCGACGATCAGTACCTCAACGCGGGCCAGCGCACCGAAGAGGCGATCAAGTCGGTGGACTACGACGTTTGGCTCTGCCGCAGCTGCGGCCACCACGCTATTTTCGACTACAGCTACTTGGCCTCGGGCTATCAGAATTGCCCCGGCTGCGGCCACAAAACCATGTCGGCAACCAGCCGCACCGTGGTTCAACCCACTTATCACAGCACCGGCACCGCTGAGATTAGCGAGGTGTGCAAGTTTTGCGATCGCACCCACCAATACACCCGCACCCTGCCCAGGCTCGAACCCCCTAGCTCCAGCAGCAGCAGCAGCAGCAGTAGCAGCTCTGGCGGCGGCGGCGGCCACTCCTCGGGCGGTGGGGCGTCGGGCAGCTGGTAAGCCAGGCCCAAAATCAGGGGCAGCGACTTCTAAAAAACCGGCTTGGCCGCAGTCGTTACACTGTGCAAAGCACGCCCCTCCCACCGCAGATCGCAGCTCTGTGATCTCGGCTCTTTTGGGCCTCTTTGAGGACCATTTTGGGCTTGAAGGCGGGTGGTGATGCGAGCTGTATCGACGCTACAGGCCTCCAGCCTATGACCTACAAACCCTCTCTCCATTCCCGTCTGCGGTTCCTGAAGCGATGGTTCGCCCTGGGCTTGGCCCTGCTGCTCGCCTGCGGCATCACCCTGGCCCTAGCCCAACCCAGCCCGGCCCAGTTTTCCCTGCCCGATGGATTTGGCCAGCGGGATGGCAGTGCCCTGCCCAAAGACGTGGTTCGGTTTGGCGATCTGGAGGCCGCCCCGGTGCGATCGCCCCTAGACAACAGCACCCTGTTTACCATCGCCTCTCCCACGGTCTACGATCGCAGCAAAGCGGCGGCGGGCACCCCCGTAGAGCAGCGGGCCAAGCAAATTGAAGATCGCCTGAACCTGGCTATTACCTACCGCACCATGGATCTCAAGACGCTGGTGGTAGCCGTGGCGCGGCTCAACAATGTCACCGTCATCGACGTGCGGGATGATAAATACCCCCGCCCGCTGACCCTGGTTTCGGTAACGGCAAAGGATGCCGACTTCAACGGCAAACCCATCGACGCCCTGGCCGCCGAATGGCGCGATATTCTCAACACCGAAATTCGCAAAGGCATCAAGCAGTATTCCAGCGACGCCATTGTCAGCACGCTTGGCCAATCCCTTCGCGCCCTGTGCTGGATGGTGGTAGCGACCCTCGCCGTCGCCCTGCTCAAGCGTGGCATTGGCCATCGGCAGCGGGTTCTGCGCCAGCACAAGCGCGATCTAGACCCCGCCCCCGCCCAGGAGGCCTTGATTGACCCGCAGCAGACTGTGCCAAAACAGGCCGATACAGAACGCCTGATCCAGCAGCGAACCCATTTTTTAGAGGGGTTAAAGCACACCCTCAACCTGGACCGGCGGCTTGGCCTGTGGAGTTTTTTGCAGTGGCTGCTCTTTTGGCTGCTTGTGCTGATGTGGTACATCGGCGTATTTAAGCTGGCCAACCAGCTGCCGGGCCTGTCCGCCATCAGCGGCTATGTGCTCAGCAAGCCCCTGGAACTTTTGGCCGTGTGGTTCTTTACCGGGCTGGCCATTCGCCTCAGCCGCCGCACCATCGATCGCTTCAAGGCCACCTGGCAAAGCCACGACTTCAGCAGCCTGATTGATATGGGCGACGCCCAGCGCCGCAAGCTGCGCATCTCCACCATTGCCGGGGCGGCCAAGGGTCTGGCCACCGTGCTGATTGCCACCACCGGGCTGCTGGCGGCCCTGGGCCGATTGGGCATTCCCACCGGGTCGGTGCTGGCGATTGGCGGGCTGCTCGGCCTGGCGATTTCCTTTGGCTCCCAGAGTCTGGTCAAAGATCTGGTGAATGGCTTTTTGATTTTGGCCGAAGACCAGTACGCCATCGGCGATGTGATCGACCTGGGCGATACCACCGGGCTGGTGGAAAACCTCAACCTGCGGGTGACCCAGCTGCGCAGCGGCGACGGCGAACTGGTCACTCTGCCCAACAGCGCCATTGTCCAGGTGAAGAACCTGACGCGATCCTGGTCGCGGGTGAACTTTAGCATTGATGTGGCCTACCACACCGACCCGGCCAAGGCGCTCAGGGTGCTGCGGGAGGTGGCCCAGGGCCTCTACGACGACCCCCAGTGGCAAGACAAAATGCTGGTCGCTCCCGATGTGCTGGGCATCGACAGCGTATCCCACCGCGGCATGACCATCACCACCTGGATTCAGACCGCCCCGGCCCAGCAGTGGGCGGTGGGCCGAGAGTTTCGGTTTCGGGTGCGCGAGGCGCTGGAGAAAAACGACATTGAGATTGGTACCCCTCGCCAGACCTATGCCCTGGAGGCGTCTGCTGTCGAGGTCAATGGCCATTCCAGAGAGCGATCTAATCAGGAGAGTTAGCCAGAGGCATCCATCAGGCTTCTGGGCGGGATAGGGAAGCGGCGATCGCGCCCAGCGTATCGGGGTGATCCACCAGCCAGTCGGGCTGGGCCGCCGCCAGAGCCTCGCGGCTGTTGAATCCCCAGGTGACCGAAATAGGACGAATACCCGCAAATCGAGCCGCCTGAATATCGCGCACCTCGTCGCCCACATAGACCGTCTTTTCTGGCATGATCTGATGGCAGTCCAGCCATTTGGCAATTAGCCTGCCCTTGCCAAACAGCGTGCCGCCGCCATCGACGCTGATGAAGCAATTGTCCAGGCCGTGGGCGGCCAGAAACTGATGGACCATGGCAGGGGTATTGGACGTGATTACCGCCAGCGAATAGTTCTGGGCGTGCAGATGCCGAATGGCCGCTGGTATGCCCACACAGGGGGCAATTTGGTCGCTGTGGGCCTGTAGCTCTATCCTCAGGCGGCGCAGCAGCGCAGGAATTTTGAGCACGGGAATGCCCGAATACCGAATTAACTGCCGGGCGCTGAGGCCCTTGAGGGCCTCAACCTCCGCCGGGGGCGTCGGACGGTAGCCAAACTCTGGCGCTAATCGATTCGTAATCTCCACAATGGTTGACAAACTGTCTGCCAAGGTACCGTCAAAGTCAAACAAAAACGTGGTCAAAGTGGACTTACCAAAAACGCCAAAAAAATGCCGGAAAAAACGCCCAAAAAACACCAGACGAGTCAATTGCTGTGCAAGCATGAGGGCTGTGCAAAACTCCCTCGCTTTGGGCTCAATCTATCCGCTCCGCTCAAGCCCCTGCCTCGATTCATCCATCCAAAGACCTGGCATTGAGGACGTCAAACCTGATTCGAGTTTAGCCGGAGAGTTTTGCCTGGGAGAAAACGCCAGCTCCCGAGCTGTACCTGGGTTACTTACTAAATCCTAGAATAATATGCACCCCCGCAGAGAATCTCTGCCCCGCGATCTCAACCAATTGAGGCGGCCCTGAGCGATCGCGTAGCGCCGCCTTACCTAGAGGTTGAGGGCCTGCCGAAGCAAAACCTGATCCTCCGCGCTGACGCTAAAGCGGCCCTTTTCTATATCGCGAATCCAGCTTTGGCTTTTGCCCAGCCGTTCGGCTAGGGCCCGTTGACTGACGTTTTGCTGCTGTCGGGCCGTGCGGATATCCTGCCCCGAAAGCTGCCCTGGCGACGGCCTTCCCTGGGGGCGGCGCTGCCGCTGCTTGGTGATCTTGCCTTTTGCCGTCCGCTGCCATTCCTCAGATAGCTCAAACCCCAGCAAGCGGGCATTCAGCAGCCGCTGCCACTTATCGCGGGGGGCTTTGTCGGTCAGGCTGAGGGCCTGATTGGCATCCTCGGCCCAGAATTCCAGGGCGGCCTCGGCATCGTTGGGAATGTCGGCGACTCTGGCCCAGAGAGGCTGAATATCGGAGGGATAGGTCTCTGGATCGAACTCGGGTTTGAGACCGTAGTAGTAAATGGTTTCCAGATCGCTCTCGAAGCTTTTGAGCAGGCGCTTGTGGGCTCCTCGCACGGTGGTGGCTTCGTGTACCCGCTGTTCGCCATAGGCAATCCGCAGCAGGGTTTTCACGGTTATGCGCTGATCGCTGCCCAGGCGCAGCTTAAACAAAAACCACAGCAACAGCCGCACGGCGCCTTCGTGCTGCTGCCAGTTGCCCATGACTTCTAAGAGTAGCGACTGGGGTAAGGTTCCGTACTGGTAGAACGCGGTATGGCGTCGGTAGTCTCGCTGGTTGAGAAACTGCCTGGCCCACAGGCCTGCCCTCACCGTAAAGCTCAGACCGATCAGGTGGCGCGCCCCCTCACTGTCTTTAGCAAAATAGTACTGGGTATCTTCCAAATGCCAAATTGGGTGCGAATCTAGCCTGAAAGCTGGTACCTTGCCCTGGCGGGGCCAGTCTATCGTTACCAAGATTTGGCAGCACTGGTGGACTAAATCTTTGATCAGCGTGAGCTTTTCAAGTTTGGTCAGATCTTTGCGCTTGTCCAGGCCGAGGTACTGCTCGATGTGCTGGTCATTCAGCACAAAGGGGGTCTCCCAGGGGCAATCGACGGTGGTGATGTAGGCGGCAAAAATGAGGTGGACGCAGGCGGCTCGCAGGTCGAGGTGTTTGGGGTCGAACTCCCCTGGGGTGGGGGGGATAGGTTGGGCGGCAGCGGCCTCAGGGCTGGCGGCCAAATGAAACCGCATTTTTCCCCGGCCCCGGTGCACCGGGCGCTGATAAAACCGATGGCCGCTGGCGTCGGTCTGCCAGGGCAGGGTTTGGCGCTGAGCCAGAATATTGCAGGCTTCCCAAACCACCATGGATGACGCAAACGGGTTGGTCTTGCCATTTAGAAAAATATCGGGAATGGCCGCTGGCAGCAGACTGCTCTTGCAGCGCCCTTTTTTAGGCTGTAGCGGCGCTAGCGAACCGACGCTGCACACCTCAACGCACTGGGGCACTTCCATCTCCTGGCAGCCGTCGCAAAGGGTCGGATCAATCCAGTAGCCGGATTGATTGACGTCTGACTTGATGGCCCCGTGGGGGCACTGAGGTCGACAGCTATCACACAGGATGCAACCGTCTTTGATGGTGTAAACCATAGACCGCAGAAAACGACAGTTTACTTGCTTTGGGGTGCAGTGGAGCAGGCCGCCAGGGCGCTCCAAAATCGTCAGTGTGAAGGCTTCTGCCCGCTGGATTTAAGGAATAACAAGTAAGGGAACGCTCTTTTATGTCACTCGACACTATTTAAGGTTTATTTCATAGTTTTCGGCATAGGGTTCAGTTGGCACTTTTCAGGCCCGAAAAAGGTTGGCGAAATTACGAAAATTAGGCTTGGAAACCCATGAAACCACCATACTATTTCGAACTCAAAACGATTTTTTACATAGCTTTAATTTTCGCACATATTCTGTTACGCAGAGCGGCGACCTGCCCCGTTGGCGCGGCGCTTTTTTGAAACACAAAGAGACAATCTCCTTGCCGTTTTTTAGGGGTTTTTGTGTCGGCTTATACGGAATGTTTGGGGCGAATCTCCGGTAATGGAGGGTAGAGAGTGTGCAAGCTTTATCAACCAGATTTCTGCGGCGATCGCAGGCTAAGAGCGATCGCCCAGGCCGATGGTTTAGGCCCTTCGTTTTGGCTTGCCCGGTGTCTTTCTCCATTAATTTGACCTATTTCTCTGCTGGGCAAAGCCAGCGGCTCCACGGCCCGCTACGGCGGTTTATAGCTGTATTTAAAGTGGCCTGCGGCTCTGCCCCGCAGCCTGCCGGGCTTTGGGCCTGACCTTGGGCGATCGCTGCCGGGGGCGATCGCCGCATCCGCTGATCAATAAGGAGATGCTCCCATGCTGACGCTAACAACGACCGATGCCGGATCGCTGGCAATGACATTTCTCATGGCAGACCTGGAGATTCCTGAAGAGGACCAGGACTTCTTCTCGGTTCTCTCGACCCGCGAGACCGGCAGCGAGTGGTACGCGGTAGAAATTGGGGTCGAAGGTCTGCCCGACAAATGGGTGCTCCAGGTGTTTGACATCGGCCAGTGCGACCCCTGCTACACCTTTGTATCGCCTATGCCCGCCGGGGAAGACGCCGATTTGCAAGAATTCCCCGACCCTATTGCCCGCGCCGTTGCCGTGGAGCGGGCGGGCAACACCCTTTGACCCCCTTACCGTTTCGAATACCCATGCTGCCCCTGCCACCGGAAGATTTGCCGCCTGACGCTCTGTCGGATGCGGATGCTGTTTTGCGCCGCCAGCTAGAGCTGTCCACCAGCCGGTATTTTTTTGAAGCCTGCGAAGGCTCGCTTCAGTCGCTGCTGATGGAGTGTCGCTGGTCCATAAGTCTGGCCAACGTGCCGATGCTCGTAATTTACTGCCCCGACGCGCTGCGAAACTGGCGCGTGCTCAGCCGCCTGACGGCGATCGCGCATTTTTTGGCCAGGTTTAGCCCCCAGGCCAAAATTCGGGTTTACTCGCCGTCGAGCACCGGCGCGCCGCTGGACGTGCGCGTCAATGAACAGGGCGTGCTTTAAAGCCAGTACCAAATCCTATTTTCGGCCTTTATTTCGGCTCACCCGGACGTAGAAGGGAGTGTCCGCGAGGCGCGGCACCCTCGCTAAACGCTGGCCGGGGGAGCTGGCCCTGGGTTGGGCGGGTACGGCGGAGACGGGGGGAGATTCCTGCTCCACAGGGGGCAAAACAAAGACCTGATGCGACTTGAGCCTGATCACTCCGGCTTGAAAATCAACCTGGGTGGAGCCAATGCAGCGCAGGCGATCGCCTGCGCTGACCGAGCGAGTAATGAAAGGGCGCAGTTCCTTCGGCAGGGTGATGGCGATTTGCTCGTCTTCAACGCCGAGCACGATGGCCTTGGGCCTGCTCGAGTTGCCGCCAATGAAACCGAGAAGGGTGCCTTCTAGGTTGAACATGCAGGGGGGGAGGGGGTGGGGTTTGGCATGGTGGGGGTGGGGGTGAGGGGGCGTAGGGCGTGGATGCGTGGGGGCATGGGGGAGATGGGGCGTGGAGCGTGGATGCGTGGATGCGTGGATGCGTGGGGAGGTGGGGGAGATGGGGGAGATGGGGGAGGTGGGGGGGGTGTTCGGCTGGCTGGGTTTTGGTTGTGGGCCGCAGGAGGGCATTTTGCTCCGGCGGGGTAGGGGATTTTGAAGGCTGAATGGCGTTTTTGTTGGGGCTCAATTCAACCGTTTGGCGTTGACGGTCTGGGGCAGTTTCAGCGGTTCGGCAAGTCCGTCAATGGACAGTTCCCAGCCGTTTTCGAGGGTGACAAAGGTGGTGTCGCCGTCACGGTTTTGGCTGACCACATGTTCTTCCAGGTCTTTTTTGGGAACGTAAACCATCAGGGTGCCGTTTTCGCCGCTGTGGAGCATGACTTTCATGGGTGGTTCCTTGGGGGATGGGGGTGTGGGGCGTGGGGGCGTGGGGGCGTGGGGCGTGGGGCGTGGGGGGGCGGATGGGGAGATGGGGGAGATGGGGAGAGCTGTAGATACTGTGTTGGCCCGAGATCGTCAAGGGACAGCCAAGGCCGATTTTTGGGGTTTCAGCTTTTCAGGATCGTAGAGTTGACCTGAGGACAACACGCCGTAGACGATACGAATGAGCTTGTGCATAGCAGCGCCGATAATCGCCATTTTGGTTTTGCCCGCCGCCGTTAGGCGCTCACACCAAGGGTGAAGTTCTCGGGCATGGCGCAGGAAGGCGATGGCCGGGAAATACAGCGCTTTTCGCATGCGGGCATTGCCAATCTTGCAGAGTCGGGTTTTGCCCTGCACTGATGTGCCAGAGGTATGTTCTTGGGGCGTTAACCCCGCATAGGCAGCGAGCTGACGAGCGGAGGTAAAGGCATGAATATCGCCGATTTCAGCCAGCAGCCGGGCGGCGGTATCGGGGCCGATGCCCACGATGGAGACCAGCAAGTCCGCCTGGGCCTGCAAGTGCTCATGGCTCTGGATATGACTGCGCAGCTGCTTTTTTAACGCCTTGACCTGGGCTTCGAGGAAGGTGATGTGGGCTTGAATATCAGACTTTAGCGCGTCGGAACTGATGGCCAAGCGGTTCTTCTCCTGGGTCAGCATGTGGGTGAGGGCATCGAGACGGCGGGTGTACTCTTGTAGCGTTTGGATGTCCGCTGATGACGGTTGCCAGGCACTGGGCTTGAGGTCACGGCAGAACTGGGCAATCAGCGTAGCATCAGGGCGATCAGCTTTGGTGCGCTTGAGTTGGCTTTTGGCGTAGCCGTGAATCCGCACCGGGTTGACAATGCTGACCCGGTAGCCCTGCTGGTGGAGCGCTGTCGCTACACCATGGCCATATATACTGGTCGCCTCTAGGCATACATGGGCCGTCTTCACCCCGGCCTCGATTAACCACGCCTGCAAGGCGGCATAACCCACTTCGGTGTTATCAAAGGTCTGATACTGGGGTTTGGCACGCTCTGGAAATAGAATCGCCACATGTAAGGTGGCTTTGCTCACATCAATGCCAACGGGAATCAGGTTTTGAGTCATGGTTCGATACTCCTGATGACGGCAAGGGGGCAGATCGCTCTCAGCGCTATCCTTGTTATCCAGCTTGGGAATCTCAGGACTCCCTAATATACTGTCCAGTCTGCTGGCGGCAATCTAGGTCAATGAAAGGGGGAGGCTCTTGTTCTACATAGCAAGCTCCAAAGGGCTTTAGGGTGCGTCCAGAGTCACTCCTAGGTCTATTTTGGGCCAAACCTTACATACAAGGGTGGGTTAGGCCGTAGGTTCCTTGGGCTACGGGCTGGAAAAGTTGGGGATGGGCCGTAACCCGCCGGAGGGCGTGGGGGAGAGTTAAAGGGTGGGTTAGGTTGTAGGTTTATTGGGTTGGGGGTTGAAAATTTAGGGATGGGCGGTAAACCTGTTGGAGGGCGTTGCGCGGTATTGGAGAAGCTGTACCCACTTCTCAACATTGCATGGCGATCGCTGCGTCGGCGGTGAGGGTCAGCAGTTCGTCGGGGGTAAGGCTGCGCTTGAGCTGGGTGGAGCGATCGCGCACGGCATTCAAGAGCGATTGACTGCGATCGGCGTCGAGCTGGATGCCGTAGTTCTGGAGAACTGTGTTGAGCAGGCTCCGCCCAGAGTGCTTACCGACGACCAGGCGGCGCTGACTGCCGACTTCTTTGGGGTCAAAGGGTTCGTAGGTGCTGGGATTTTGCAGAATGCCGTGGGCGTGAATGCCCGATTCGTGGGCGAAGGTATTTTCGCCGACGATGGCTTTCCAGGGGGGCACCGGGCAGTTTACGGCCTTGGCGACAAAGCGAGACAGTTCTAGAAAGTGCTGGGTCTGCACGCCGGTTTTGATGCCGTAGATCTGCTTCAGGGTCATGACGACTTCCTCCAGCGCCGCGTTTCCGGCCCGCTCTCCCAGCCCGTTGACCGTGGTGTTGACGGAGGCGGCGCCAGCGCGAATGCCAGCCAGAGCGTTGGCGGTAGCCAGGCCCAGGTCGTTGTGGGTGTGCATTTCGACGGGAATTTGGAGGGAATTGACCAGTCTTTGCACTTTTTCAAAGGTAGTGAAGGGGTCGAGGATGCCTACGGTGTCGCAGAAGCGAAACCGAAAGGCTCCCCATTCCTGGGCAAACTGGGCGGCATCGATGAGAAAGGTTTCGTCGGCACGGGAGCTGTCTTCGCCCCCGACGCTGACCTCCAAGCCGTGGTCGCGGGCAAAGTTGATCGCATCTCGCAGGTGCTCCAGCATTTTGGCCCAGCGACCCTGAAATTTCACCTGGATCTGCATGTCGGATACGGGAATGGAAATGTGGACGCGCTTCAGACCGCAGTGGATGGAGGCCTGAATATCGGCTAGGACGGCGCGGTTCCAGCCCAGCAGATGGGCGTTGAGGCCGAGGTCAGCGATCGCGCGAATGGCTCTGGCTTCATCTTGCCCCATGGCGGGAATGCCAACCTCAAGTTCTTGCACACCAATGGCGTCGAGAAACTTAGCGATCGCAACTTTTTCGTCTAGTCCAAAGGCCACACCGGCCGCCTGTTCGCCGTCGCGCAGGGTGGTGTCGTTGATGTAGATCGAGGGTGGGGGTGTCATGGCGGATTTTGGGGGGGTGGGGGGCGTGGGGGAGAGGGGGAGAGGGGGAGAGGGGGCGTGGGGGCGTGGAGGCGTGGGGGCGTGGAGGAGATGGCTAGGAAGGGGAGCGGTGGAGGAGAGCCTGGATTCTTGCTTCGTGCTGCTTGGCCGCCAGTTCTTTGAGATAGGCCTGATCGGAGGCAATAATTCGATTCAAGAAAATTTGCTGTACCCAGGCCAGAGAAAAGATGAAGCCAACGATGGTCAAGGTAGAAAGCATGGGGGTAGTTCCTTAAAGAAAGAGACAAAAGCGGAGTTGATATCGACTCGCGGGGGGCTTCCCGTGGGGCCGATACAGGGAATTTTTGGCTTTTCAAGTGTGCTGCCAGGTTGACGGGCGATCGCCCCACAGGGCAGGGCTTCGACCCTCGTGCGGTGCGGAGACAAGGCGCTCCCAGGGTGGAGAGACAGAGGCAGACTTATGCATGGGAAGAACGCTCCAGGCATGCAGGGGATGGGCGAGATAGGGCTTTAACTTGCGCTTCCAGGGCTTCAATGCGATCTATCACCAGGCGCAGGGATTGGGCATCGGCATCGGGCAGCTGATTGTGGTCCAGAGGGGCCAATGTGGTATTGCAGCGGCACACATTGCGGCTGGGAATGCCGACGGCGGTGCAATTGGCCGGTACATCCTTCAATACAACCGAGCCTGCACCGATGCGGGCAAAGTCACCAACCTGGATGTTGCCGAGGATTTTTGCGCCGGTGCCAATGACCACCCGACTGCCTACGGTGGGGTGGCGCTTGCCGGTTTCTTTGCCGGTGCCGCCCAGGGTTACCCCCTGGTAAACCAGAGTGTAATCGCCGACGATGGCGGTTTCTCCAATCACCACCCCCATGCCGTGGTCAATGAAGACACCCTTGCCCAGGCGGGCGCCGGGGTGAATTTCAATGCCGGTAAACAGCCGTGACAGGTGCGAGATAAACCGGGGCAAGAAGGCTACATCGCGGTTGTGGAGCCAGTGGGCCAGGCGGTGGGCGGCGATCGCGTGTAAACCCGGATAGCAGCACAGCACCTCTAGCCAGTTGCGGGCCGCCGGATCGCGCTTAAAGATAATGGCAAAATCTTCAATCAGCGGCAGCCGCTGGCCCAGAACCTCAAAGGAGGGCAGCCAGCGTTGAACAGAAAACCTAAGCAGGGATAGGGACATGGCACCGTGGGGGCTGCGTTTCCCTGCTTATAGCAATAGGGATTTGAACCAGGCGATCGCCGAGTTCAAATCCGAATTACTAGAACTATTAGCCCTGTACTCAACCCTTAAAATGACGAGTTTTCAAGGGTTAAAAAATACTTTAGGGATGGGGTACAGGTATTTTGCGGCATAGGTACAGTCATTTCGGCCCCTGGGTACGAGCAATATGTACTCAGGGAAAAGCCCTGTCAGCGCAGCACATGAGGCCATTTTGCCGATCCTGAGAAAACAGAGCTGCCTGTACTCAGGCCCCAGGAGGTTTAGCCTCAGATCCATACTCTCACAAAGAAAGTGTAGCCGATTTTGCAAAACAAACCCTGTTTGATTCAGCAATCCTTAACAAAGGCAAAATTGGGCAAAGCAACGACCTGGCGACTCTAAAATCAGCACCATTTCACCCCCAATCCTATCTATTTGCAATACTTAACAAAAAACCGTAGCGTTTGCAACCTTTGAAAAATAAAAGTGAAAAATCCGATACAGAATATTTTTTTAAGCCCTAAATGACCTATTCTCTTTTGTATCAAAATTATCAAAGTGGCCTAATTTGAGTACTCAAGAAATTGTACTCAAAACGCTGTTTCAAAAGCACCAATGCTTTGCCTGGTAAGTCATTAGGGTAAAGCCAGAAGCACCGGGCAGGGGTGAGTAAATACCAGCCGCTGGCCTTGAAAAGGCTAGCCCCCCTATCCTGTAAAAAAAAATAGAGTCTTGGTTTTCAAGGGTTTTGGCCTTTGAGTACACCGCTAATCATTCAATAAACCCTATCTCCGCACCGACTCCAGGCTTTTTGAGAAGGGTTGCTATAACTCTTTCAACGCCGAGCGCCGAATCTTTGAGGTTGTTCGGAAAGCACGTCATCAGCTTTGGCTCAGCTAGAGCAAACCGATCTCAAGCCCAGCTTCCAAAATGTATTTCCAACAGGAAAGACTACACCTTTGGGTCGGGCAGAGATTAAACCAGCGATGATTTGTCTTTTCGATCGCAGCCTGCTCAGCTCCAGAGCGATTTCAGGCCTATCTGCTGATTGGATCGTCCCTATATTCTTCCGAAGAGCAACGGACGCATTCCCCACCTGTATACCTAAAAATTGCGCTGGAGCTTGCCACGGTTCGGTTTATCGGATTGTTTAACCACACTCTCCAAACCCTTCGGCGTTGCGTTGCAGTCATCAAAAAATCAGTTCTTCTGCCCAGTAGGCAGACTTAGAACCCCTCCACCTGGGCTTACAGGTTTGATGCAGACAATGCAGCGCCGCTCTTTCTAATTTGGGCAGGTGTGGTGAATAAATCCCAAGGCAAAATTCAGTTCTTCTTCAAATGGTCTGAGTTGGTTTGTCCAGTTGCTTAACCCTTCCCCCGCTGCTTGAAGCTTTGCCCTTTACCCCCCCAAACCCATGACGCCACCGCCATTCACTGCCCTTGCTTCCGCGCCTGCTGCGACGCCCGAGCTGGACATTACCCTGACCAAAACCCAAGTTAAGGTGAAAAAGTCTGGCGGTGACTGTGGCTGTAGCACCAAAAACGATGCGGCTACGGGACTCAGCGAAGCCATGCAGGCCCGCATCGAAAAGCACCCCTGCTACAGCGAAGAGGCCCACCACCACTACGCCCGCATGCACGTTGCCGTAGCCCCCGCATGCAACATCCAGTGCAACTACTGCAACCGCAAGTACGACTGCGCCAACGAAAGCCGTCCCGGCGTGGTCAGCGAACTGCTCACCCCCGAGGAAGCCGCCCACAAAGTCCTTGTTGTAGCGGGCAAAATTCCCCAAATGACGGTGCTGGGCATTGCTGGCCCCGGTGACCCCCTGGCCAACCCCGAGAAAACCTTCCGCACCTTTGAGCTAATTGCCGAGCAGGCCCCCGATATCAAACTCTGCCTGTCGACCAACGGGCTGATGCTGCCCGATTATGTCGATCGCATCAAAGCCCTCAACGTCGATCACGTCACCATCACCCTCAATATGGTGGACCCTAAAATTGGCGAAAAAATCTACCCCTGGGTGCACTACCGCCGCAAGCGCTACCGGGGCATTGAAGGGGTCAAAATTCTTCACGAGCGGCAGATGGAAGGCTTGCAGGCCCTGCAAGAAGCCGACATTCTCTGCAAAGTCAATTCGGTTCTCATTCCCGGCGTCAACGATGAGCACATGCCGGAAGTGAACGCTGCAATCCGAGAGCGGGGGGCGTTTCTGCACAACATCATGCCCCTGATCTCGGCCCCGGAGCACGGCACCTACTTTGGCTTGAACGGCCAGCGCGGCCCCAACCCCAGGGAGCTGAAAGCTGTTCAAGACAAGTGCTCCGGCAATATGAAGCTGATGCGCCACTGCCGCCAGTGCCGCGCTGACGCCGTGGGCCTCTTAGGCGAAGACCGCAGCCAGGAATTCACCAAAGAGAAGTTCATGGAAATGTCGGCGGACTACAGCCTGGAAACCCGCCAGGCCGTTCATCTCAGCATTGAGCAGACTCGGGCTGCGGTGGCGGAGAAGAAACAGGCCGCTGTTTCCGGCATCCATGCTGTTCCAGATTCTCCCAAGGTGCTCGTTGCGGTGGCTACCAAGGGCGGCGGGCTGGTGAACCAGCACTTCGGTCACGCCAAGGAATTCATGATTTACGAAGTGGATGCCACGGAAGCCAAGTTCATTGGCCACCGCAAGGTCGCCGACTACTGCCAGGGCGGCTACGGCGAAGAGGCGGCGCTGGAGGGCATCATTCGCACCATCGCCGATTGCAGAGCCATTCTGGCGGCGAAAGTTGGCCCCTGCCCCCAAAAGGAACTGCAAAAAGCAGGCCTGACGGTGGTAGAAGCCTACGACGTGATCGAGACCGTGGCCCGCCATTTCTACGACGAGCATGTGTTGACGGCTTAGGGCACGGAGGGGCTAGGGCACTTTCTAATTTCCTATGAAGCTGTTCTACCCCCCTGCTCCATCGCTCCGCTGCTCCCCTGCCTGGACACCCTAATAACGAGGAACCCGGCTATGTCTTACACCATCACCCGTAACTGTATTAGTTGTCAGCGCTGCCTCTCGGCCTGCCCCACCGGAGCCATTCAAACCAACGGCACAGCGTTTTGGATTGCCGTGAACCGCTGCACCCAGTGCAAAGGTTCCCATGGCGTGCCCCAGTGCTGGGCGGTGTGCCCCACCAACGAGGGCTGTGTGCCGCTGACCGCCGGTGCCCTGACCACCAACTCAGACGCCACGGCGGACTACTGGGATTCCTGGTTTGCCACCTATACCAGCCTGTTAGAGCGGCTCAAGGCTTCCCCTCAGTCGAGCTACTGGCGGCGGTGGTTTGATGCTTACTCCCAAAGTCTCAAGAGCCTGCAAGCCCAGTACAACCCCGAAGTTTGCGCCGGCGGGCAGGGGAGCTAGGGAGAGTTTTGGATTTTGGACTCTAAAGCTGCTTCCCTTCCCTGTAGGCGAAATGCTCCCCGGTGGGTTACGGCCAATACTTAATTTTCTTGACACTCGCCTAATTTAACTCTGGCCTAACCCACCCTGCAGCTTCTCCCCCACCTCCCCCATCTCCCTCATCCACCCTCCCACCTATCCACCCTCCCACCCACCCACTCCCCATCTCCCCCACTCCCCTGCTCCCCCATCCCCTTCCCCCCAAACGCGGAGACGATCAATGGTCATTTATCTCGACAACAACGCCACGACTCGGATTGACCCCGCAGTTCTGGACGCGATGCTGCCCTACTTGAGCGAGCTATACGGCAACCCCTCGTCGATGCACAGCTTTGGCGGCCAGGTAGGGGCGGCGATACAGGATGCCCGGGAACAAGTGGCGGCGCTGCTGGGTGCTGAAGACACCGAAATTATCTTCAACAGCTGCGGCAGCGAGGGCAACAACACCGCGATTCAGGCCGCCCTGGCCGCCCAGCCTGAGAAGCGCCACATCGTCACCACGGCGGTGGAGCACCCGGCCATTCTCAGCGTGTGCAAGCTGCTGGAGAAGAAGGGCTACCGCGTCACCTATCTGTCGGTGGACGGGCGCGGCCAGCTCGACCTGATGGAGCTAGAAGCGGCGATGACGGGCGGCACCGCCCTGGTCACCACCATGTACGCCAACAACGAAACCGGGGTGATCTTTCCGGTGGAGCAGGTGGGGGCGATCGCAAAGGAATACGGCGCTAGCTTCCACGTCGACGCGGTGCAGGCGGTGGGTAAAGTACCCATCGACCTGAGCACCAGCGCGATCGACCTGCTCACCCTGTCGGGCCACAAGCTCCACGCCCCCAAGGGAGTCGGTGCCCTCTACGTGCGCAAGGGCTTCCGCTTCCGGCCCTTTTTGCTGGGCGGCCACCAGGAGCGCGGTCGCCGGGCCGGTACCCACAACGTGCCGGGCATTGTCGCCCTGGGCAAAGCCGCCGAACTGGCCCAGAGCCACCTAGGCAATGTCAAACGCGAGGCCGAGCTGCGCGACATGCTGGAGTACGGCATTCTCGCCACCATCCCCGATACATCGGTCAACGGCGGCGGCACCACCCGCCTGCCCAACACCGTCAACATCGGCTTCAAATACATCGAAGGGGAAGCCATTTTGTTCATGCTCAACAAGCACGGCATCTGCGCCTCCTCCGGCTCCGCCTGCACCTCGGGATCGCTGGACCCCTCCCATGTGCTGACCGCCATGGGCCTGCCCTACACCATCCTGCACGGCTCTATTCGCTTCAGCCTGTCGCGGTACACCACCGAAGCCGACGTGCGCGAAGTGCTCAGCGTCATGCCGGGCATCGTCGATCGCCTGCGCGCTCTGTCGCCCTTTAACAATGACCAGGCTGACTGGTTGCAGGAACGGGATGTTGCTTTAGCCCATTAACCACGTAGGGCGAACGCTGTTCGCCCTACTACACCCATCCACCCCTACACCCATCCACCCCTACACCCATCCACCCCTACACCCATCCACCCCTACACCCCTACACCCCTACACCCCTACACCCATCCACCCATCCACTCCCTCGCCCCTATCCCTCACCCCCCGAAACCGCCATGTGGGAATACACCGATAAAGTCCTCGACCTGTTCTACAACCCCGTTAACCAGGGCACGATCGAGCCCGCAGCAGAACCCGGTGTGGCCGTGGTGTTTGGCGAAGTGGGCAGCATTGCCTGCGGCGACGCCCTGCGGCTGCACCTAAAGATTAAAGAAGACCAGGAGAAAATTCTGGATGCCCGGTTTCAGACCTTTGGCTGCACCAGCGCGATCGCATCTTCGTCGGCCCTGACCGAAATCATCAAGGGCAAAACCCTGGATCAGGCGCTGCAGATCACCAACCATGACATTGCCGACTTTTTGGGTGGCCTGCCCGAGGCCAAAATGCACTGCTCGGTGATGGGGCAGGAGGCGCTGGAAGCCGCCATCTACAAGTATCGCGGCATTGCCGTGGCTGACCACGATGACGACGACGAAGGCACCTTGATCTGCAAGTGCTACGGCGTCACCGAGCCCCGCATCAAGCGCGTCATTCGCGACAACCACCTGACCACCGTGGAGCAGGTGACCAACTATGTGAAGGCAGGCGGCGGCTGTAGCTCTTGCCTGGCCGATATTGAAGACCTGATCGCCGAGGTGCAGCAGGAACTGGCGGTGGCGGCAGTGGCGGTAAAAACTGCGATCGCGGAGGAGCAGGGGAGCAGGGGAGCAGGGGAGCAGGTTGTGACCGCTGCCCCTCCGCTCCCTAGCGCCGTCGCCCCCCTGCCTCTACCCATCCTCACCAACATTCAAAAGATCACTCTGATTCAGCAGGTGCTAGACAGCGAAATTCGCCCCCTGCTGATCGCCGACGGCGGCGATGTGCAGCTCCACGATGTCGAGGGCGATCGCGTGCTGGTCAAGCTCCAGGGGGCCTGCGGCTCCTGCGCCAGCAGCAACGCCACGCTCAAGTATGCGATCGAGGCGAAATTGAAGGATTTGGTTTTGCCGACACTCGTTGTTCAAGAGGTCGGGGGGTGACGGGGTGATGGAGTAAGCAAGATCACGCCCCCACGCCCCCATGCCCCCACGCCCCCACGCCCCCAATCCCATGACTCCCCCCAACCCCCTCCATTTCGGGCGATCGCCCCCGCCCTGCCCCGCAGCCTTGACCCAAAAGCCTTCCAGAGTTCAACACCCACACCTGTCTCGTGACTCCTGAATTCTGGTTTCCTCTCACCCTTGTTCAGCTCAAAACCCTATACACCACGGAGAAATCCACCCATGCGACAAATTGCATTTTACGGAAAAGGCGGCATCGGCAAATCGACCACCTCCCAGAACACCATCGCCGGGATGGCCGATCGCAACCGGATCATGATCGTCGGCTGTGACCCCAAGGCCGACTCCACTCGTCTGATGCTGCACAGCAAAGCCCAAACCACCATTCTGCACCTGGCCGCCGAGCGCGGCGCAGTCGAAGACCTGGAACTCGAAGAAGTGCTGCTCACCGGCTACAAAAACGTCAAGTGCGTTGAGTCGGGCGGCCCAGAGCCCGGGGTGGGCTGCGCCGGTCGGGGCATCATCACCGCCATCAACTTCCTGGAAGAAGAAGGCGCCTACGAAGACCTCGATTTCGTCTCCTACGACGTGCTGGGAGACGTGGTTTGCGGCGGGTTTGCCATGCCCATTCGGGAGGGCAAAGCCCAGGAAATCTACATCGTCTGCTCCGGCGAAATGATGGCCATGTACGCGGCCAACAACATCGCCCGAGGCATTCTCAAGTACGCCCACTCCGGCGGGGTGCGCCTGGGCGGCCTGATCTGCAACAGCCGCAACGTAGACCGGGAAATCGACCTGATCGAAACCCTGGCCGCCCGTCTGGGCACTCAGATGATCCACTACGTGCCCCGCGACAACATCGTGCAGCACGCCGAACTGCGCCGCATGACGGTGATTGAGTACGCCCCCGACAGCAAGCAGGCCGAGGAATATCGCACCCTGGCCCGCAAGATCGAAGACAACAAGAACCTGGTCATTCCCACGCCCATCTCCATGGACGAACTGGAAGATCTGCTGGTTGAGTTCGGCCTGCTGAATGGTGACGAAGAGTACGAGAAGGCCCTGGCTGCGGATAAAGCCGTAGTTGCCGTCTAACCCCTCGCGCTCAAAACCGGGTTTCTAGGTCATTACCCTAGGCGATCGCCTAACCCAGCAGAAACCCGGTCTCTCCCCATCTCCCCATCTCTCCATCCCCCCATCCACCCTACCCAAGAGGGCACCATGACTACCGTAGAAGACAGAAAAGCGCTCGTCCAGGAGGTCCTGGAGGCGTACCCCGACAAAGCTAAAAAGAGCCGCTCCAAGCACCTGAATGTGACCGAAGAAGGCGCTTCCGACTGCGGTGTCAAATCCAACAAAAAGTCTGTTCCCGGCGTAATGACCACCCGTGGCTGTGCCTATGCAGGGGCCAAGGGTGTAGTCTGGGGCCCGGTCAAAGACATGATCCACATCAGCCACGGCCCCGTCGGCTGCGGCTACTACTCCTGGTCGGGCCGCCGCAACTACTACATCGGCACCACCGGGGTCGACACCTTTGGCACCATGCAGTTCACCTCCGACTTCCAGGAGCGCGACATTGTCTTTGGCGGCGACAAAAAACTCGACAAGCTGATCGACGAACTGGAAGTGCTTTTCCCCCTCAGCAAAGGCACCACGATTGAGTCGGAATGTCCGGTGGGTCTGATTGGCGACGACATTGAAGCCGTCGCCAAGAAGAAAGCCAAGGAATACGGCAAGCCCGTGGTGCCCGTGCGCTGCGAAGGCTTCCGGGGCGTGTCTCAATCCCTCGGTCACCACATCGCCAACGACACCGTGCGCGACTGGGTGCTGCCCAAGGCCGATGAGTACCGCCAGCTGCCCGAAGGCTACGAGCCCGGCCCCTACGATGTCAACATCATCGGCGACTACAACATCGGCGGCGACGCCTGGCCCAGCCGCATGCTGCTGGAGGCGATCGGCCTCCGCGTCATCTGCCAGTTCTCTGGCGATGGCACCTTCAACGAAGTGGTGATGACCCCCCTGGCCAAGCTTAACCTGATCCACTGCTACCGCTCCATGAACTACATCTGCCGCTTCATGGAAGAGAAGTACGGTATTGGCTGGCTAGAGTACAACTTCTTTGGCCCCACCCAGATCGCCAAGTCGCTGCGCAAGATTGCGGCCCAGTTTGACGAGACCATTCAGGCCAAAGCAGAAGCGGTAATCGCCAGCTTCCAGCCCCGCATGGATGCGATCGTCGAGAAATATCGCTCCCGCCTGGAGGGCAAGCAAGTGATGATGATGGTCGGCGGTCTGCGCCCCCGCCACGTCATTCCCGCCTTCGAAGACCTGGGTATGAAGGTGATCGGCACCGGCTACGAGTTCGGCCACGGCGACGACTACAAGCGCACCGCCGAGTATGTCGACGAAGGCACCGTCATCTACGACGACGTCAGCGGTTTTGAGTTTGAAGAACTGGCCAAGCAGCTGAAGCCAGACCTGATCGCCGCTGGCATCAAAGAGAAGTACGTCTTCCAGAAAATGGCCCTGCCCTTCCGCCAGATGCACTCCTGGGATTACTCCGGCCCCTACCACGGCTACGAAGGCTTTGAAGTCTTCGCCCGCGACATGGACATGGCCGTGAATAACCCCACCTGGGGCTTGGTCAACGCACCGTGGAATAGCTAGAAAGCACGGGAGAGGGGGAGCTAGGGAGAGAGGGAGCAAGGGTAGTGCATCCCCCAGCCCTGTCGCCCCCCAGCCCCCCAGCCCCGCCGCCCTCCACCCTCTACTCAAACCCTACCCCTCATCCTCTCCCAAGGAGACAGTCATGACTCAGAACGACGAAAACACCATCCCGACCCCCTGTGGGGCGGAGAATCCCCAAAAGATTCAAGACCACTTTGACCTGTTCCACACAGACCAGTACCAGGCCCTATTTGAGTACAAGCGCCAGTTTGAAGGTGCCCACGATCGCGATGTAGTGGCCGAGACCGCTGAATGGACCAAAGGCTGGGACTACCGGGAAAAGAACTTCGCCCGCGAAGCCCTCACCATTAACCCGGCCAAGGCCTGCCAGCCGCTCGGTTCGCTGTTTGTGGCCTCGGGCTTTGAGGGCACTCTGCCCTACAGCCACGGGTCCCAGGGCTGCGTCGCCTACTTCCGCACCCACCTGACCCGCAACTACAAAGAGCCCTTCCAGGCGGTGTCTTCTTCGATGACGGAAGATGCGGCGGTGTTTGGCGGCCTCAGCAACCTGAAGCAGGGCCTGGAAAACGCCTACGAGCTATACAAGCCCAAGATGATTGCCCTCTGCACCACCTGCATGGCCGAGGTAATTGGCGATGACATTGGTGCGTTTATTCAAACCGCCAAGAACGAAGCGCTGATTCCGCAGGAATTGCCGGTTCCTGCCGCTCACACCCCCAGTTTTGTCGGCTCCCACATTACCGGCTACGACAACATGCTGATCAGCATCCTCAAGACGCTGACCGAAGGCAAAAAGGCCGCCACCACCAACGGCAAGTTCAACTTCAACCTGGGCTTTGACCCCTACGTGGGCAATATCCGCGAGCTGAAGCGGATTTTGGGCCTGTTCGGCATCGACTACACCATCCTGTCGGACAACTCCGACACCTTTGACTCTCCCAACACGGGCGAATTCAAGATGTATAACGGCCTCACCACCCTGGAGGAAGCCGCCGACTCGATCAATGCCGAAGGCAGCATTTTCTTGCAGAAGTACACCACCCCCAAAACCCAGGAGTACATCGCCAAGGAGTGGGGCCAAAAGACCTACAACTTCCGCCCCTTTGGCATCAAGGGCACCGACGAGTTTTTGATGGCCCTTTCCGCCATCACCGGCAAAGCCATTCCCCAGGAACTGCAAGCCGAGCGGGGCCGCGCCGTAGATGCTCTGACCGACTCCCAGGCCTGGATTCACGGCAAGCGCATTGCCCTCTACGGCGACCCCGACCACGTGTTTGGCATTACCCAGTTCTTGCTGGAAATGGGAGCCGAGCCCGTCCACATCGTGGTCACCAACAGCAACGCCGACTTTGAGGCCGAGCTGCGCGAAGTGCTGACCAACAGCCCCTACGGCCAGGCGGCCACCATCTGGGGCAAAAAGGATCTGTGGCATCTGCGATCGCTGATGTTCACCGAGCCCGTCGATCTGCTGATCGGCAACTCCTACGGCAAGTACCTGTGGCGCGACACCCACACTCCCCTGGTGCGAATCGGCTACCCGATCTTCGATCGCCACCACATGCACCGCTACCCCACCCTGGGCTACCAGGGCGCGATCAATCAGTTCAACTGGATTATTAACACCATTCTGGATGAACTCGATCGCAAGACCATCGTGCCCGCCAAGACGGACATCTCCTTTGACCTGATCCGCTAGGAGGAAAGGAAGCGAGGGAGAAGGGGAGCGAGGGAGCAAGTCTGCCTTCTCCCCAGCCCCCCTTCTCCCCAGCCCCCCAGCATTCCGCTCTTCACCCTTCACTTTTCCTCTCGCCATGAAACTCTCTGAAGAGATTGAACTCGACAGTCCCCCCCTATTCGATATGGGCAGCCGCGTTCGCACCCGCAAAGTGCTCCGCAACGATGGCACCTTTCCCGGCAAAGACATCGGCTTCCACCTGGCTAAGAAGGGCGATATTGGCTACGTCGTCGGCATTGGCACTTACCTGCAGCGGGCCTACATTTACTCAGTCCATTTTCTCGAAAGCAATTTTGTGGTCGGCTGCCTGAGCCGCGAGCTGGAGCTAATCGACGAAGACTACAAACCCCTAATTGAGCAAGAAGACTGGTGAGGCGATTTTGGATTGTTCAATCCCGCTCCCCCAACCCGTAGGGTGCATCCGCACAGCGATGCACCAGGCTCATAACGCAGAAAGCATCCCCATCTCAACAGCCCCGACATCCTGAAATTTGAGGCCGACCCATGGCACTCCTCACCGACTCCTCCCATCCGCATATTCACTCGCTACCTGTCCCTCGGCAGCAGACTGGCTCCGATATCTGGAATCCCCTGCGGCGCTGGATCGATCAGATTGAGGTGAGCGATCGCCGCCTTGCCCACCTGCTCTGCCGCGTCATCCCCTGCTGCTGCCCCTTTGAGCGCGACATTTCTCTCTTGGGCCGCACGGTGCAAATCCCCGCCCTGTGCGAACTCAACCCGGTTTACAACGAGCTGGTGGGTCTGCGGTTTCGGTCGCTGAGCCACCTGGCCGACGACTGCGGCGAGGACGTGACTCGCTACATCTGCTGACCTCGGAAATGGTGCATTGCTTCGCGAATGCACCCTACCGTTTCTCCCTCATCTCCCCATCCACCCGCCCACCCATCCACCCGCCCACCCATCCACGCCCCCACCCATCCACGCCCCCACGCCCCTCCGCTCCCCTGCCCCCTCCCTCCCCACATCGCCATGAAAATGACCTCTGGCAAAATCAACGAACTCCTAACCCAGCCGGGCTGTGAGCACAATCACAAAAAAGGCGAGAAGGGCAAAAACAAAGCCTGCCAGCAGCAGGCCCAGCCCGGTGCGGCCCAGGGAGGATGCGCCTTCGACGGAGCCAGCATTGCTCTGGTGCCGATCACCGATGTGGCCCACCTGGTGCACGGCCCGATCGCCTGTGCGGGCAACTCCTGGGGCAGCCGGGGCAGCCTTTCGTCGGGACCGATGATCTACAAAATGGGGTTCACCACCGACCTGAGCGAAAACGACATTATCTTTGGCGGAGAAAAGAAGCTCTACAAGGCGATCCACGAAGTCAAGGAGCGCTACAGCCCCGCCGCCGTGTTCGTCTACCTCACCTGCGTCACGGCGCTGATTGGCGACGATCTGGAGGTGGTGTGCAGAGCCGCCAGCGAGAAATTCGAGATTCCCGTCATTCCGGTCAGTTCCCCCGGCTTTGTGGGCAGCAAAAACCTGGGCAACCGCATCGGCGGCGAGGCTCTGCTGGAGTACGTCGTCGGCACGGGCGAGCCCGACTACACCACCCCCTATGACATCAACCTGATCGGCGAGTACAACATCGCCGGGGAAATGTGGGGCGTAACGCCGCTGCTGGAGAAGCTGGGCATTCGGGTGCTGGCCAAGATTACCGGCGATGCCCGCTACCGGGAGATCACCTACGCCCACCGCGCCAGGCTCAACGTGATGATCTGCTCCAAGGCGCTGATCAACATGGCCCACAAGATGCAGGAGCGCTACGGCATTCCCTACATCGAAGCGTCGATCTACGGCGTGGAGGATATGAACAATCTGCTGCGGGCGATCGCCTCCCACTTTGCCGATGGGAGCCTGATGGCCCGGGTCGAAGCCCTGATTGCCCAAGAGACCGCCACCCTCCAGGCCCAGCTGGCCCCCTACCGCCAGCGCCTCCAGGGCAAGCGGGTGGTGCTCTACACGGGCGGAGTCAAGAGCTGGTCAATCATCTCCGCCGCCAATGACCTGGGCATCGAAGTCGTGGCCACCAGCACCAAAAAGAGCACCGAAGAAGACAAAGCCCGGATCAAAACCCTGCTGGGCAAAGACGGCATCATGCTGCAAAAAGGCAACGCCCAGGAGCTGCTGAAAGTAATCGCCAAAACCAACGCCGACATGCTGATCGCCGGGGGCCGCAACCAGTACACCGCCCTCAAAGCCCGCATCCCCTTCCTCGACATCAACCAGGAGCGCCACCACCCCTACGCCGGCTACCTCGGCATGATCGAGATGGCGAAAGAGCTGGATGAAGCGCTGCATAGCCCGATTTGGCAGCAGGTGCGGCAGGTTGCGCCGTGGGAGCAGAGGAGCGAAGGAGCAGGGGAACAAACAGCCCCAACCGCCTCCCTGCCCCCTGGCCCCCCAGCTCCCACAAAGGTTCTCTCTCGCCGCAAGGCCATCGCCGTCAACCCCCTCAAACAAAGCCAGCCCCTCGGTGCCGCCCTCGCCTACCTGGGCATCAAGGGCATTATGCCGCTGTTCCACGGTTCCCAGGGCTGCACCGCCTTCGCCAAGGTGATGCTGGTGCGCCACTTCCGCGAAGCCATTCCCCTCTCCACCACTGCCATGACCGAGGTGACGACGATCCTGGGCGGTGAAGACAACGTTGAAACAGCGATGCTGACGCTGCTGGAGAAGGCCAAGCCCGAGATCATCGGCCTCTGCACCACGGGCCTGACCGAAACCCGCGGCGACGACATGGAAGGCATTTTGCGCACCCTGCGCCAGCGTCAACCCGAGTTGGCCAACCTGCCGATCGCCTTCGCCTCCACCCCCGATTTCAAAGGCGCGCTCCAGGACGGCTACGCCGCCGCCGTGGAAGCCCTGGTGCGAGATATTCCCATCGGCTCTGCAAATGACCTGAATGATCTGGATCTTGATTCCCTGGAGGCTGACCCGTTCTATCCTCACCCAGCTCCTACCGCGCGGTTTCAGGTGACGGTGCTGGCGGGGCCATCCCTGGCACCGGCCGATGTGCAGGCGGTGAAGGACATGGTCCGCGCCTTTAACCTCAAGCCGGTGGTGCTGCCCGACCTGTCGGCCTCGCTGGATGGCCACCTGGCCGACGACTACAGCGCCGTGACCAGCGGCGGCACGAGCGTAGATGAACTGCGATCGCTGCACCATTCCAGCTTTACCCTGGCGATCGGCCACACCATGACCACCGCCGCCGAGATTTTGCAGCAGCGTTTCGGCACTGAGTTTGCCGTGTTTAACAGCCTCACCGGGCTAGCCGAGGTCGATCGCTTTGTGCATCAGCTCGCCGTGATCAGCGGCCAGCCCGTGCCCGAAAAATATCAGCACCAGCGCCAGCAGCTTCAGGATGCCATTCTAGATACCCACTTTTTCTTTGGCCGCAAGCGGGTGGCCCTGGCCCTGGAGCCGGATCTGCTCTATGCGATCGCCTGGTGGCTCAAAACCACCGGGGCCGAGGTCCACGCCGCCGTCACCACCACCAAATCCCAGCTGCTGAAAGACCTGCCCATTGACACCGTTACCCTCGGCGACCTGGAGGACTTCGCCGAACTCGCCCAGGGGGCCGACCTGCTGATTGGCAACTCCAACCTCAAAGCCCTGGCGAAAAAGCTAGACATTCCCCTCTACCGCCTGGGCTTTCCGGTGTTCGATCGCCTCGGCAACGGTCGCCGCTGCACCGTGGGCTACGACGGCACCACCCAGCTGCTGTTCGACATCGGCAACCTGTTTATGGCGGCCGACGAAGAGAAGGCCCACGCGCTGGTGCATAGCTGGCGGCAGGAAGAGATGGGGGGATGGGGAGATGAGGAGAGGGGGGGCGATTAATGTCTCTGCTTCCACTCTTCGAGACGTTGCTCTGACTTCTACACTCCCCTGCTCCCTGGCCCATTGGCCCCCCTTGCACTTACAAAAGGAGACTACCCATGAAAGTTGCATTCACCACCAGAGATTCCAAACACATCAACGCTCACTTTGGCTGGTCTAAGCGTATCGATGTCTACGACGTTGACACCAAAGGCTACCGCTTTTTAGAAACCCTGGAATTCGCTGGTGATCTCAAGGAAGACGGCAACGAAGACAAGCTAGAGCCCAAGGTCAAAGCCCTGGAAGACTGCACCATTGTCTACGTTTCGGCGATTGGGGGCAGTGCCGCCGCCCGGCTGATTCGCAAAAACGTGACCCCGATCAAGGCCCAGACCGAGGCCGACGAGATTCGAGATGTGCTGACCCGGCTGGTGCAGACCCTCAACGGCAGCCCGCCCCCCTGGTTGCGTAAGGCCCTGCAAAAGAGCCAGCCCCCTCAGCCAGATAGCAGCTTTGACGACGAACTAGAAACCATCGAAGAGGAATTACTCGTATGAGCCCCGCTCAAGCCGCCCCCGCCCTGCAAAATACCTTTGAAAACGCCCTCATCATCGACAATGCGCCGTTTCTGAAGGCGATCGTGCAGCAGATTCGCGCCAACGACCCCTACGGCACCTACCGCAACTGGGCCGATGAGCTGCTGCTCAAGCCCTACGTGCTCAGTAAAGCCCAAAAGCGTGAAATTTCTGTCGATGGCGACGTCGACCCGATTACCCAAAGCCGGATTATGGCATTTTATCGGGCGATCGCCTACCGCATCGAAGAAGAATCGGGCCTGTTGTCTCAGGTCGTCATCGACCTCAGCCACGAAGGCTTTGGCTGGGCCTTAATCTTCTCCGGTCGCCTCCTGCTCGTCTCCAAAACCCTGCGCGATGCCCAGCGCTTCGGCTTTGCCTCCCTCGAAAAACTCAACGAAGACGGCGAAAAGCTAGTGCAAAAAGGCATCGAACTGGCGCAGCGATTTCCCGACGTCGCTGATGTGTAGAGATGTTTGACTTCAAAATTTCCCCTGTCCCCCTGCCCCCCTGCTCCCCCCCTCCCCTGCTCCCCCTCTCCCCTGCTCCCCATTCGCCTATGACCACAATCACCACACCCCCCGACATCGAAGCGCTCAAGCAGCAGATCAAAAAGCTCAACAGCAAAGCCGGTCAAATGAAGATGGACCTTCACGACATTGCCGAAGGCCTTCCCCACGACCTGGACCAGCTGCCCGAAGCCGCCGCTAAAACCTACGACATCTACATCCAGCTCCGTGACCTGAAACAACAACTCAAAACCCTGGAGGCCGCCCAATGACGACCGCAACTCTATCCCTAGCCCAGTTCAACCAGCTCAAAGATGCCGAAGAGTATCTCGAATTCTTTGGCCTCAGCTACGACCCCCAGGTTGTAAATATCAACCGCCTGCACATTCTGCGCAAGTTCTCTCAGCTGGTGCAGGCGGTTGATAAAAGCCAGAGCGAAGCCGAAGTGCTGGCGGCCTACAGCCGTGAACTGCGCAATGCCTACGACCTGTTTGTCACCTCTAGCTCCGTTGAACAAAAGCTGTTCAAAGTCTTCCAAGACAAGCCCAAAAACGTCGTTCTGCTCTCCGACATTGAGGTGGAGTGATCCTAATCCCCTCCTGGGAGGGGCAGGGGTGGGTCAACCGATCCAGGTAAAACCCACCCGGCTTCGAAAATTGCTCTTTGCGCTAGACCAGCCCACCCCGCCCTGCGGGCACCCCTCCCAGGAGGGGATGCTGCCAACGCCCAACTATCTTGTGAGGATGCCGTGGCTCAGCTAACGCCCACCGAAATCGATCGCTACCGTCGCCAAATCATGCTGCCCGGTTTAGGTGAAACGGGTCAGCTCAAGCTCAAAAACACCACGGCCCTGGTCACCGGGGTGGGTGGGCTGGGGGGCACTGCCGCCCTGTATCTGGCCGTTGCTGGGGTCGGCAAACTGATCCTGGTGCGCGGCGGCAACCTCCAGCGAGATGACCTCAACCGCCAGGTGCTGATGACCGATGACTGGGTCGGTAAACCCAGGGTGTTCAAGGCCCAGGCAACCCTGCAAGCCCTCAACCCCGACATCGAGGTTGAAGCGGTGTGCGAATACGTCACCGCCGACAACATCGATGCCCTGGTGCAGCGGGCCGATATTGCCCTCGACTGCGCCTTTGACTTCAACGAGCGCGACCTGCTCAACGCCGCCTGCGTGCGCTGGGGCAAGCCCATGGTCGAGGCCGCCATGAACGGCATGGAAGCCTACCTCACCACCATCGTGCCGGGGCGCACCCCCTGCCTCAGCTGCATTTTCCCAGAAAAGCCCGATTGGGATCGCTGGGGTTTTGGGGTACTGGGGGCCGTCTCTGGCACCCTGGCCTGCCTGGCCGCCCTGGAGGCAATCAAGCTAATTACCGGATTGGGCGAGCCGCTATTGGGGCAGCTGCTGACCATGGATTTGGCCCAGGCCGAATTTGCCAAGCGCCGCCCCTACCACGACCCCCACTGTGCTGTATGTGGCTCCATCTCGCAGCACCCGCTGTCCGATCGCCTGATCGACCTCCCCTTTCCCACCGCCGAGCTCTGCGGTGCCCTATGACCTGGCTGGCCCTGACCTGGATAGCCCTGGCCTTTGCCCTCTGGCGCTATGGCCAACGCCACACCGATGACTTCAATCGTCTGTTTGGCTTCACGCTGGCCCTAGTTTGCGTTCTGGCCGGTCTGGTGGCCGCCCCTATGGCCCTGAAAATGGTCGTTCTCACGGCGCTGATCGTTTATCCAAGTTGCCTGCCGAGCGATCGCGTCCTCAAACCCAGCTGCCCCAAGTTTTGTTTGCTGCGCCACCAGTGCCGAAACCCTCCCTGAAGGCGAAATGCTCCCCGGTGGGTTACGGCCAACGCCTGATGGATTTGACAACTACCTGATTTAACTCTGGCCTAACCCACCCTACAGCCTCTCTCCCATCTCCCCCATCCACCCATCCACCCATCCACCCCCTACCCCCCCTAACCACCATGACCGTCACCCTCACCGAACTCGCTGAACTCCGCCTCCGCACCTTCCTCCGCAGCACCCCCGACTACACCCCCGAGCGGGGCGTACGCCTGGCCGTTAAAGACGGCGGCTGCAACGGCTACGAGTACGACATTAAAATCGCCAACGCTCCCCAGCCCGATGACGAAATTGTCGAGTCTGGCAGCCTGAGAGTCTTTATTGACCCCAAAAGCGCCCCCCTGCTCAACGGCATTGTGGTGGACTACATCGACAGCCTGCTGGAAAGCGGCTTCAAGTTCACCAACCCCAACGCCACCGACACCTGCGGCTGCGGTAAGTCATTCCAGGCCGCAGGAGACTGTACGCCATCAGGGGTGCCCTGCACATAAAGAGCCCCCCGCTCCCACGCCCCCCCGCTCCCACGCCCCCCCGCTCCCACGCACTCCCTGCCCAAAACCCTTCCCCACCAAGGAGACCCCCCATGACCACCTTCCAAGTCCGCCTGATCAACAAAAAGCGCAACCTCGACGTCACCATTCCCGTGGATGACGACACCTACATCATCGATGCCGCCGAAGAAAACGATATTGAACTGCCCTTTTCCTGCCGATCTGGGGCCTGCTCTAGCTGCGTCGGCAAGCTAGTCGAAGGGGAAATTGATCAAAGCGATCAGTCCTTTTTAGATGACGACCAGATCGCTAAGGGTTTTATTGTGCTGTGTTCCACCTACCCCCGCTCCGACTGCACCATCAAAACCCACATGGAAGCCTACCTGGTCTAGGGGGCGATGGGCGCGGCAAAATCTGTGGGCTGGGCAAAGTGCAAGCTTCGCTCCAGCAAAGCTTTCTGGCCGCTGGGCCTCTGCATTTCACCCAGCCTACGACCCCGCTTGTGCCCTCTTTTTTACTCTTTTATGCCTGCCTGCGCAAAAGGACTAACTCTATGGCTTTTCTAACTGGCCTTACCCTGGGCGGCGACCCCTGGACGCCCCAATTTCTCAAAACTATTAACTGGGCCACCTGCCTGGGCTGTGGCCGCTGCTTTAAGGCTTGCGGTCGAGGCGTTATGGCGCTCATTGCCCTCAACGACGAGGGCGCCATTGTTGATGAAGACGACGATGACGACGAAGTCGAACGCAAGGTGATGGCCATCGTCAAAGCCGAGAACTGCATCGGCTGCCAGGCCTGCGATCGCGTCTGCCCCAAGGCGTGCCACACCTACGAGCCCGCCCTTGCCTGACGGCGAACCCGGGCGCGACTGACATTCTTCATGCATTCACCTCTCCCTTTTCCTATGCAAGGAGCCTACCCATGACTAAAATCGGACTCTTCTACGGCAGCACATCCGGCACCACTGAAGAACTTGCCGAGAAAATTCAGCGGGCTATCGGTGCAGATGTCTGCGATTTGTACAACATGGAAGACGACTTTGATGATGCTGAAGACCTGCTGAAATACGACTACCTGATCCTGGGATGCTCTACCTGGGGAGCTGGGGAAGTGCAAAATTCCTGGCGCGAACCCCTCTTTGATATGGAAGTAGAAAAGCCCGACTTTTCTGGCAAAACCATTGCGATTTTTGGCCCCGGTGACTGCGAAGGACACAGCAAGCACTTTGTAGGCGCCCTGGGGATTTTGCACGACCAGTTTAAGGCGCTGGGGGCCAAGGTCGTGGGAGCCGTTTCTGCCGCAGACTATTCTTTTGAAAAGTCTACCTCTATTCGAGACGGCAAATTTGTAGGACTGCCCCTGGATGAGGTGAACGAGAGCGACAAAACCGATCGGCGTATTGCCGACTGGCTAGAGCTTTTGAAGGCCGATTTCCCGGCGCTAACGGCCTAGGTCATGATGCTGTAGCCGCATAGCGGCGTCGCTGTAGGGGCATAGCTTAACGGTGTCTCTACGCAATTGTTCAACGCGAGGGCGACCTCGTAACCTAATCATGTGTGATTTTTTGAAGCGTTGGCCTATGCATTTTTCGCCCTCAACTGCTGCCGATGGGTGCTCTTTTCAGCGTCGATGGTCTGACTATTATAGGGCCGTAGAAGGCCGACCTCCCCGCGAAACGTTGCTCAATGCGCTCGATCGCTTCGAGGCAGAATCATCCCAGGAAAAGGGGCCGCTGGCGATTAGAAATGCCGTTGACCTGGGCTGCGGTGACGGGCGCGACACCGTTGAGCTCCTTCGCCGCAACTGGCGCGTGCTGGTCATTGATGGAGAGCCTGAGGCGATCGCGCGGCTGCGCCAGCGGCAAGACATCAACCGCCGCTATCTGGAAACGCGGGTGCAGGCCTTTGAAAATATTGTTTTGCCGCCAGACGTTGACCTGATCAACGCCAGCTTTAGCCTGCCCTTTTGCCTTCCCAACCACTTTGCTGACCTGTGGGAAGAAATTACTGTGGCGCTAAAGCCCGGCGGTCGGTTTTGCGGGCATTTGTTTGGCGATCGCGATTCCTGGGCTGCCTATACCGATGTCACCCACCACACCCGTCAGCAGGTTGAGGCCCTTCTTCATCCCTTTGAAGTTGAGCTTTTGGATGAAGAAGAGCATCCGGGCAGAACCGCCCTGGGAGAAGAAAAACACTGGCACTTGTTCAATATTGTGGCCCGCAGGCGCTAGTCTACCGCCATCAATACATCGGAGGCTTTGATGACGGCATAGGCTTCACTTCCCACGGCCAGGCCCAGCTGCTCTGCAGAGGCCTTGGTAATAATTGAAGTAATACTTAACCCAGCAGCTACCTCAATGACAATTTCTGCATTGACGGCCCCCATCGTGACCGATTTAACGGTGCCTTTTAAGGTATTTCTTGCGCTAATTTTCATGCAAAACTCCAGTTTTAGATTTGGTTTTAGTTTTAAATGAGTTGGGCATTTGGTTGCTCTAATTCAATGCCATGAAACTGATTCGCTTCAGGCTATTGAACAATAATAGTATATACCTGGCAGAGGCGAAATCTGAAGATGATTCACGAATTTGATTTTGAATTTCTTATGCTTACCAAGCCGCCATTAGTTCTGTGCGTAAAAAACCTTTTCTGCCCGTTAATTGTTTCAATTAATACAGCTTTTTCGATTCTGGTCTGGTCCAATAACTGTAGAGAGTGTGAATGCTTATAAACGCCCATTTCTCTAGGCTAAAAAGTTTTTGTCGGCGAATCTGCTCTAATGCCTGGCTGGAGGGTGTAAATCCCCGGACTTAGCTAGATTGGGCTTTCGCCAAATATCCTATTAGATAGCCGCAGGCAACCAGGGGGTGACTAACGTCACGGTGAAGCCGAAGGAAAACCCCGGCGTTGGCAAACCGCTCTGCGCTTCCCCGGATTATCTTTGCATTGGCCGCCCCGACTAGAATGCCATCTCCTTTTTGCTCAATTTATCTCCCTTGGGTTTAGCACCATGAAACGCCGCCGCTTCTTAATTCCTTTCCTCAGCGGGCTGATCGCCTGTTTTCTGACCATTAGCTGTGCTGGAGCACCCTTAAATTCCAGGCCGAGTTCCGACCAGACCGTTACCCTTACCCTGTCCGCCGCCGCCAGTTTGCAGGATGTGCTGGAGGCGATCGCCCCCCAGTTCCGCGAGGCCCATCCCAATATTGCCGTGGACTACAACTTTGGCTCTTCTGGCACCCTACAGCAGCAGATTGAGCAGGGTGCCCCGGCGGACCTGTTCTTCTCCGCCGCCGCCAAGCAGATGGATGCCCTGGCCGACAAGGGGTTAATTGTGCCTGACTCGCGGCGAAACTTGGTGACCAACAGCCTGGTGCTGATTGCCCCCAAAGCTTCAACCTTAGACATTACCGACATCGCCCAGCTCAAGGATGCCGCCGTTACCCACTTTGCCGTGGGTGAGTTTCGCAGTGTGCCCGCCGGGCAGTACGCCGAGCAAGTGCTCACCAAACTGGACCTGCTGGAAACCCTGCGGCCCAAGTTCGTCTTCGGCAGCAACGTCCGCAGCGTGCTGAGCGCCGTCGAAAGCGGCAGCGCCGAACTGGGCATGGTCTACGCCACCGACGCCGCCCTGTCCGATCGCGTCAAGGTGCTGACCACTGTCCCCGCTGGCTCTCACCAGCCAATTGTGTATCCCATTGCGGTGGTAAAGGCCAGCCCCCATCCAGAGGCGGCCCAAACCCTGATTGACTTTCTGGCCGGAGATGAGGCCCAAAAGACCTTTGCAGAGTTCGGCTTTGGCCAGGCGCAGTCTTAGTTAGCTCTAGAGTGAAGGCGGTAGACGCGGCGTCGGGGGGATGCGGCGACGTGCGAGACAGACTTCAGACCCATCTTTTGCCCTCTTCCCCCACCTCTGCTCCACCATCAATACCCATGCCATGCTCGATCTCTCCCCGCTCTGGATCTCCCTGCGCATTGCCGTCATTGCCACCTTGCTCACCGTTGGCCTGGGCCTGGCCGCCGCCGAGTTTATGCACCACTATCGGGGGCGCTGGCAATCGCTGCTAGACGGGTGCTTCCTGGCCCCCCTGGTGCTGCCGCCCACGGTGCTGGGGTTTTTGCTGCTGCTGCTGGTGGGCAAACATGGCCCCATTGGTGCCCTGCTGGAGGCCGCCGGGGGCAGCGTTGTCTTCACCTGGTACGCCGCCGTTCTCACCGCCACGGTTGTTGCCTTTCCGCTGATGTACAAAACCGTGCTGGGGTCGCTGGAGCAAATAGACGACAACCTGCAAGCTGCGGCCCGCACCCTGGGCGCCTCTGAACTGCGGCTGTTCTGGCGTATTACCCTACCCCTGGCCCTGCCGGGCGTGCTGGCCGGCACCACCCTTGCCTTTGCCCGCGCCCTGGGCGAATTTGGTGCCACCTTGATGCTGGCCGGCAATATTCCCGGCAAAACCCAGACCATTCCCATGGCCATCTACTTTGCCGTCGAGGCCGGAGCCTTTTGGGAAGCCGCCGCCTGGACCGGCGTTATTCTGGCGATTACTTTAGGGGGGCTGGTCTGGTTAAACCGCTGGCAGCGAGGGCGACAGAGCAACAGAGACAGAAAATCCAGCCAGACGCGCAGCCAGAACGCCAGCCAGGCCAAGCACACTGGTACCGCCGCCCGCCAAAGAACCTTCCCCACTCCCCCATTTTCCCCATCTCCTCCATCTCCCCTGCCCACCTCCCCCCACCTCTCAGTCACCCTCACCAAACGCCTGCCTGGCTTCACCCTCGACGTATCTTTTTGCAGCGATCGCCAGCCCCTGGGCCTGCTCGGGGCCTCCGGGGCGGGCAAGAGCCTGATTTTGCGGTGCATTGCGGGCACAGAAATGCCCGACACCGGGCGGATTGTGCTGAACGGGCGCGTGCTGTTTGACTCAGAAACGGGAGTTAACTTGCCCTGCCGCGATCGCAGCGTCGGCGTTCTGTTCCAAAACTATGCCCTGTTCCCCCACCTCACGGTGGCCGAAAATATTGCCTTTGGCCTGCCCCCCAACCTTTCGGCCCAGCGGCAGCGGCAGATTGTTGAGGCCCAGCTAGGGGCCGTGCAGCTTGAAGGGTTAGAGCATCGCTACCCCAGCCAGCTTTCCGGTGGCCAGCAGCAGCGGGTGGCCATGGCGCGGGTGCTGGCCAGCCAGCCCGAGGTGCTGCTGCTGGATGAGCCGTTCTCGGCCCTCGATACCCACCTGCGCTACCTCATCGAGCGAGACCTGCGGCTGTGGCTGGAGCAATATCCCGGCGTCACCCTCCTGGTGACCCACAATATCGAAGAAGCCTATCGGGTTTGCAGCCATCTTCTGGTCATGGATCAGGGACGCATCAGCACCTGCGACACCAAGCATCGGGTGCTGGAATATCCCCAAACCGTCAGTGCCGCTAAACTCACTGGCTGTAAAAATATTTCACGGGCAGTAGCCGTCAATGCATCTACCATCCATGCCCTGGATTGGGGTTGCACCCTGCAGGTGAGCGATCCTATTCCCCCTGCCCTGACCCATATCGGCATGCGCGCGCACCAGTTTGGCTTTTTAGAAGCCCTTGGCCGCGAAGACACCTTCATCCCTTCAGCCCCAAACCAGCCGCAAGGTCGCCCAAAAGCCAATCACCCCAGTTCGCTGGATCGCAGACATGAGCTGTCGCCAGACCACAGCGCCATCCCCCTATCTCCGGGTGCTCTCATGGCTGAATCGCCCTCTGCCTGCGGCACAGCCCTGCCGAACACATTTCCCTGCTGGCTAGCCATGACCAGCGAAACCCCTCACCGCATGACTCTATTCCTCAAGCTGCACAATCCCCCCGGCCACCCGGGCGACTACGAGGTGCAGGTAGAAGTTTTTAAGGACAAGTGGACTGTTCTAAAGACTATGCCTCTGCCCTGGTCGGTCGTGCTACCGCCAGAGCGGCTAATGCTGCTGGCTTAGGGCTGTTGGCTTGGGAGAGATCAATCCTAAAAGGCCTGAAAGGAAACCAGTCGCAGCTATAGCCCCAGGCTAATCTCCACCAATGCTGATGGGAGTGCCGACAATTTCGGCTCCGGTTAGATCAGCGTTCAGTAGCGATGCCCCGGTGACGTCGGCAAAGTAGACGCGGGCGTCGGTCAGGTTGGCCCAGTCGAGGGTGGCATCTTGCAGCAGCGCATTGGTCAAAAAAGCGCGGCTGAGGTTGGCCCCGGTGAGGTCGGCGCGGCTGAGGTCGGCCCCCTCTAAATTGGCCTCTGCAAGGTTGGTGCCCTGCAAATTGGAGTCGCGCAGGTCGGCCCCAATCAGGTGGGCCTGAGCCAGGTCTGCGCCAGAGAGATCGCAGCCCTGGCAGAGATTAGTTTCTAGCAGCTGCTGCACATGGGCCGGGTTTTCGGCCTGGACAGGCATAGTAAAAATTAAAGGAATAGCAACTGCCGCTCCAGCGAGCAAAGTGCGTTTCATGGAGGTATCCTCCGGTATAGATGATCAGTGCCAGGACAATGCTCAAAAGTGGGCCGCAGAGAGCCATTGCCCCTGAGCCGTTGCTGGCGGTAGTAGCCAATTGCCCCCAAATCTCGCGTGCTTCACCAGCTAAGTGACGGGGCTGCAATGTAGCTATGCATAAACTGTATCGATAGCCCTGACCCTTGCCATCGGCAGTAAGATAGGTCTTTTGCTCGGCTATACCCCGATCGTAGCCTTTTGATTTAGCCTTTGGGTCAGGATAACCGTACTGTTAAAGAAACGATATCTACCTATGCTTACCCTTATTCATCAGCTCACCCCAACTCAGGTGGAGCAGCTTCACCAGATGTACTTGCAGGAGTGGTGGAGCAAAGAACGTGCCCTGGACGATGTGCCCACTCTGCTGAGCAACAGCGACCTGCTCTTTGGCCTGTGGAATGACGAGGCGCAGCGGCTAGCGGCCTTTTGCCGGGTGCTGACGGATTGGGTGTACCGGGCGATCGTGTTCGATGTGATTGTGGCGGCAGACTATCGCGGCCAGGGACTAGGCGCCAAACTCATTGAGCACATCACCACCCATCCTCAGCTTGCTGAGGTGGAGTGCATTCAGCTTTTTTGCACACCCGAAATGCAGCCTTTCTACGAAAAGTACGGCTTTACCCAGTCCAATCAACTGCTGATGGTGCGATCGCGCTGAAGAAAAGCCAGAACCACTGTAACTTTTTGACTAAAGATCAAAAAATCCTGACCTGAGCAACCTTTGCTTAGGTTACGTGTTACTTTAACGTTAACCCGTGTTTTCCCTGAGATCTTGGAATAAGTAGAACGAACCAATGATCTTTCTATAGGCTAGTCCCTATGGGTACCATTTTTCTGTCTTATGCGCTCAAAGACGGTCAAGCCGCTGCCGCCCGCCTGAAAACAGAGCTAGAACAAGCAGGATTTCAGATTTGGCGCGACATTGAAGCCATGGAAGGTGGCAAGGTTTTAAAGACACAGCTTCGAGCAGCGCTGCGCGCCGTAGACGCAGTGGTAGTTTTACTAACTCCTGCTGCCGTGGTGTCTGAATATGTGGAATGGGAATGGGAGACTGCTCTAACACTCGAAAAGCTTATAATTCCTCTGCTAATTTCACCCTGTGAAGTTCCAGCAGAACTCAAGCAGTTGCACTACAGGAATTTGACTACAGAGCAAGATTACGTTATGGGTATCATCTCTCTCATTCGGGATTTGAACTCAGTTCTAGCTAATGATGGAAGCAATCGGGAACCCTTTGAGAATCCTCAGCAAAACAAAGAAAATAGTGATCGAAGTATTTCAGTCGGCGGCAATTCAGAAAGAAGCATTTTGATCTCGGGGGATGGCAACATAGCGGGATCAAGTAACAACGTAACTTATCAATTTGGAAAAAATAATACCAAGATTGATAAAGCCAAAAATATTCGTATTGGTGATAACTATAATGACTGACTGCCTAGCTGTTGCGGCGCACAAAATCCTGCCAGAGCTTAATTTGTTTTCATTGACAACCAACCTGTCTGCGAAAATTTGATTACAGGTAATCAAAAATAAGGATTAGGATAATCCTCAAGTTCCCTGCTTAAAAGCAAAATGATAATAGAAGTTCGGCGTTGACTATATCCGTACTTCTGTAATGCTTCAGTGGTGCAGCATGAAAAGTTCAGAATCCTATGATGACTCCAATTATTTAGATAGTAGTTTAGATGAGGAGACTATTCAGAAGCTTAGATGTGATTTGATTGAAAACCCTCATAACGCAGCTATCCAGCTTGGAAAATATGGCGTTACCGTAGGACAGGCTTCCGAAATCCATATCGGGGATATTATCAACCATAATTTAGACCAAAATTCTATTGACATGCTGGTGTCTGCAATTAAGAGTGCCAATGATTTATCAGGTGGTGCGATATTCAGGCATCTAGAGAGGCGACCACTAGAAATCCTAAAGGTGGATTCCGAACAAATCAAGCAAGTTAATTCTGACTTAAGACTAATAGAAAATTTCGACAAAAAAGGATATTTGAGCACCACCCAGCAGAATGCATTTACAATATTAAAACAGGAAATCCATTCTTTAAATGATTTCAACTACAGATTAGATAAGCTTCACTCCGCTGCAAAAAGTCTTTTAGAAGAGGGCAAAGAAAATCTAGTCAAGAAGATTGAAAGCCTTAGGATTGAGAGCGAAAAATTGCTAAATCCTAGCGCTATAGAGAAGCTTGTTCAGGAAAGAAGATGCAAGCAAAGCGAGTTAAAAATTCTTGAAGATTTCATTCAAGACCTCGAAGAGTCAGCCGGAATTGCCGTTTGGATTGACAGAACTCGAAAGGCTTTAGCAAAGCGCTTTGGCCGCGAGGCGTTGAAGGCTTTCCCAGACATTGAAAGCAGCACAAATC
Source organism: Nodosilinea nodulosa PCC 7104 (assembly GCF_000309385.1). Taxonomy (GTDB): domain Bacteria; phylum Cyanobacteriota; class Cyanobacteriia; order Phormidesmidales; family Phormidesmidaceae; genus Nodosilinea; species Nodosilinea nodulosa. Next base: position 2,592,632 of record NZ_JH976537.1, on the reverse strand, counting down.
CTGAGAAGGTTAGTTATTTTTGCTTTTCCATATATCAGTTTTTAGAGCAAATTTCTCATTGCCTGAAATGGGGAAGGCATGATATATTGGATTCTCCTGAAATTCCTTTGGTTTTTGATCACCGAGTTTATGCGGCAGCATTTTCCTTAATCAAGGATGCTATTGATAGAGATATGTCTGGACGTTTTGATGCCGCTAGCAGAAAACTCGCAAGTGATTGCATTGATTATTTGATTTCTCAGCTGCCTTTCTATGAGCAAGAATAGTACGATCATTCTTGCTCATAGAAAGGTAAGCTAAAACTCGTTGGAATTAAATCTTCTGCGTTCTTCTGCCTGCAGTTCCTTTAATGCACGCTCAGCTTCGCTAGCAGCCTTACAGTACTGCATCAATATTTGTAGTATATCCTCATTATTGCATCCTTGCCTTTTGAGCTCTCTAGCCTTGTCAAGACAATCATCAAAGGACATGGTATCGGCTCCAAAACTAACTGCCGATTCCATATACACAATAAAAATAATAAATCAGGACACTTTTATAGCCTTATCGACTATCTTTATTGAATCTTTAACCAGACTATTTAAAACTCTCGGTTCGCTCGTTTTGAAACGACTTTTCAGATTATGGTGGAATATGGTTGTTAGCCCTTAATCAAGGGTATTGCTAAACGCACACCTTGTGGATCTTTAATCACCTAATTGAGGTAACTGGCAAACATACCTTTGGGCTATACATATAGTGTTTGGTTAACTCATGGAACACTAAGAAAAAATAAGCGAACCGTGAGTCACTAGCTAACTTCTTAGAAGATCAAGCATTTCTGTAAGACGCTCGCTCGCTAGCTTGCTTGTCTCGTAAAGTAGCTTCAGCATCCTCGGCTCGTCGATCGTATGACTCTTTTGCCTTAGTAACCGAAGAATCGGTACTACAGCCGCGGCCCTGATTATCCTCTGAAGCATCTTTAAATCTTGTATAGGGGGTCATAATGCACTTTTCCTTGTGATAGGAGATGAAGTAAAGGGAAATATGGCGACACACCCTATAGTTCAATTGAACTATAAAATAATGGTACATTTGAACCTATTCTTTGGCAAGGCCCTGGCTAAGTACGATTACAGATTCAAGGCATCCAATGAAGATCTAAGTGTTGACTCAAGCCTGGTGGAATGTGGAATAGAGATGTTGCAAAATCTTTGGAGGCTCACTAATTAACTCCATAGCCTTCTGAGTCCTGGGATGCTCTAGGTTCAATTGGTAAGCATGGAGATGGTAGCCAACATCCCCTGGCACTGGAATCTTTCCATTTGGGGAAGCTTCCAGTGCTAGGGGCACTCCACCAACCCCATAGAGCGGGTCGCCCAAGAGGGGAAATCCGGCAGCGGCCAGGTGGATGCGAATTTGGTGGGGGCGCCCGGTGCGAATGGTGACTTCCAGAAGGGTAGAGGTTGGGGTGCGGTGCAGCACCTTGCCATCGCTGTAGGCGGGCAGGCCGGTTGGGCTGGCGGCGTACACATACCCCAGGACGGGATGATTGACCTTGCCGATCGCCGTTGTCAGCGTAAAGGTATCCGGCAAATTGCTGGGGCCAATTAGGGCGCGGTAGGTCTTGCGAATCGGGTGGGGAGCTTGAGGATCGCAGGCCGCCGCAGTAGATTCGCGCAGCTGGCGACTGAGCACCGATCGCGCCAGGGGCGACCTGCCCAGCACCATCACCCCCGAGGTGCCCCGCCCCAGCCGATGCACAGGGATGGGGGTATTCTCGGGGTACTTTAGCTTTAGCTGGTGCAGCAGCGTGTGAGTGAGAAAGTTGCCGCCGGGGAGCACGGGCAGGCCAGCGGGCTTGGCGATCGCCACCAGATCCTCATCCTCGTACAGCACCTTAAACCCCAGCGGCGCCTCGGGCTCTTGCCACGGTGGCCTATGATAGGCCAAAGTTTGCCCCGCCTGAAGGCGATCGTCCGGAGCTACAGGATGGCCATCCTGGCAAATTTGGCCCGAGAGAATGCGATCGCGCCATTCTGCCTGCGTCGAGTGACAATAGCGATCGCTATAGAAGTCGAGCACCGAGAGACCAGTGTCGGCTTTGTTAATGCGATCGGTGTAAACCCACCCTTGATTCATAACAGACCCCAAATATGGTGCATCGCTGCGCGGATGCACCCTACAGGTTGATGGCTCAGACCCATTACGGTTACCAGCAGGCCAATGCGCAAAACAGAGGTTTAAACTGGCCCATCGATACATCCTTTCCGCTGGGTCCAGGGCGGCGGCACGGCCCTGGTCGAGGGGGTCTGGGGACAATCGAAATGTCCCCAGCGGTAGGCTTGGCTTTAGCCAACAACCCATGTCCAACATAGGGTAGCGGAGCGTCGCAAAAACCTATGAGGGCAAACAACTGTTTGCCCCTACGATGGCGTACTCTACACCAACCGCTTTACTCGCTCCTTTGCCTCGGCCCGAATCTGCTTCACCCGCCGAAACAGCTCTTCCCCGGTGTGAATGTAGCTCTCCTCATAGCTCATGGTGAAGCGCTCCAGCTCATCTAGCCCATCCTCCAGCAGCCCCAGGCAGTGGTAAACATCCGCCGCTACCCCCGCCGTGCTGGCCGGGTTCGCCATCGAATTAAACTTGCCCTGGGCCTGCCCCAGCCAGGTGCGCCCCTGCTCTAGATAGGCCATAAACCCCTCCATCAGCTCATCGTCGAAGGGGTCGGCAGACAGCTTGCGAATCTCCGCCCTCAGGGGCGACATAATTTTGCCCAACAGCCTGTCTACCGGGCCGTACACCAGCTTGAGCCAGGCATCTTCTCGGGCTTCAGAAGACTGCGTGGCCTCCCGCGCGTAGCGGTATACCTGCTGGGCTTCGGCGGTGCGCTTGGCCCGGTTGGTGGCGCTCTCCACCGGGTCAGCCGCTACAAAGCCCTGGCGCTGCTGGTCGTACACCGTGCGCCGCGACGGGTCGCCAATCACTTCGTAGGCGGTGTTAATGCGGGCAATGCGATCGTGCGACGCCTGGGTGCTCTGGCTATCGGGGTGAAACTGCTTGGCCAGACGACGATAGGCCCGCTTGATCTCCGCCTGGGTCGCCGTCTCGTGAATTTCGAGGGTTTGGTAATGAGTCTCTGATGGCATAGAGACATTTTAAGGGAGGGGAGGGGATGTGGGGAGTGGGGAAGGTGGGGAGATGGGGGAGGTGGGGAGATGGGGAGGTGGGGAGGGTGGGGGAGATGGGGAGGTGGGAGTGATGGGGTGGGGAGTGATGGGGTGGGGGGTGATGGGGTGGGGGTGGGTTAGCTTAGGGATTGATCGATGAAGGCTTGCCAGGTGGGGTTGGGCTGCCAGATGCGGTGCAGGTCAACCTCGGCTACGGAGGGATCTATCCCCAGGCGCAGGATTTGGTAGAGGTAGACAAACGCCGAAACGCGCATGTTGAGAGCGCAGTGGACCAGGGTTTTGAGATCGCGATTGCGGTCCATCACCTTAAAAAATATTTCCAAGTCCACCGGGGTCGGCGCTTCCCACACCACCGGAATGTGAAAGTGGGTCATGCCCAGGCTTTTGACTAGCTCTGCCTCGTTGGCGATCGCGTTGTCTGAGGTAGACAGGGCCAGGTTGATCACCACCGTATAGCCCGCCTGGGCCACGGCCTCAAACTGCTCTGCGGTAGGCTGCCCCGCTGTGCCCAGGGTCGGCGACAGGGGCAGATAGTTTTTAATGGCGTTGAGTGCGGCGGCGGTCATGGCCAGATCCCCCAGTTCGATTCAGTACGATAAAGAAAACTCACCCTGGAGACTCAACCCATGGTTATGGTGGAATCTACCATGCTGCCCCTGGGCACCGCAGCCCCCGCCTTTGAGCTAACCGACGTGGTCAGCGGCGATACCATTACCCTCGGCACCTTTGCCGATGCCCCGGCCCTGCTGGTGATGTTTATCTGCCGCCACTGCCCCTTTGTTAAACATGTCGAGCAGGAGCTGGCCCGCCTTGGCCAGGACTACGGTGCCAAGGGCGTGGGCATTGTCGCCATCAGCGCCAACAGCCTGCAAACCCATCCCCAGGATGGGCCAGAACACCTCAAAGCCCAGGCCAAAACCGTCGGTTTCACGTTTCCCTACTGCTTTGACGAAAGCCAGGCGGTCGCCAAGGCCTACACCGCCGCCTGCACCCCCGATTTCTTTGTGTTTGACCAGGCCAAAACTCTGGCCTACCGGGGCCAGCTCGACGACAGCCGCCCCAGCAACGGCGTGCCCGTGACCGGCAAAGACCTGCGAGCCGCCCTCGATGCCGTGCTGGCCGCCAAAGCCATGCCCGGCGACCAAAAACCCAGCATTGGCTGCAATATCAAGTGGACGCCGGGCAACGAACCTGCCTACTTCGGCTAGAGGCTATGGCTGTGGTTGCAGGGTTCCCTGCCCCATTTCTCCTGGCCGCAAAACATCCCAAAAAACGTCCCAGAAAACGTCCCAAAAACGTCACAGAATACGAAGAAGATCCAATTTATGAGGCCCGTCGATCTAAGCTGCAAACACTTGATCAGACTTCCTCAGGGGCAACCCCGAGCAACTATTTTGTGGAGACCATGGGGCAACTGCGTCGGTTTTGCAACCTGTGTCTGGCCAGCCTGGTGGCGGTGCTGCTGTTGCAGGCGGTAGGCTGCGGCACAGCTAAGGTGTCCGATCAGCCAATGCGCCTCACCGTAGGGCTGGTGAGCTATGACGACGGGGCCAGCTCTTTAGAAAAATACCAGCGTTTTCAAACCTATTTGGCAGAGCAGCTCCACGCTGTGGTGGAGCTGGAGCCTGTTTTCAACGAGATTCGTGCCGTTGAGGAAATTCGGGCGGATAACTGGTCGCTGGTGTTTGCTCCCTCGGGGTTGGCGGCCATTGCCATTGCTGAAGCCAACTATCTGCCCATTTTTCCTACCCTGGGTCCGCCCAAGCAAAAGTCTGTGCTGGTCGTGCGCGACGATAGCTCCTTTCAAGGGCTGGGGGATCTGGCCAATCAGACCATTGCCCTGGGCGAGGCAGGGTCGGCTACGGGCTATTATCTTCCCCTCTACGATCTCTACGGCCTGACCCTGGCGAAAATTGAGTTTGCCTCTACCCCGGCGACCATGCTGGTCTGGATTGCCGATGGCCGGGTGGCGGCGGGGGCTATGTCAGAGGATGACTTTCAGCAGCAGCGCAAGGCCTTTGAGGAGGGCGAGTTTAGAGTCTTGCATGCCAGCCGGGCCATTCCTCCGGGGGCCGTTTTGATCAGCCCCAATGTCGATCGCAATCAGCAGCAGTACATTGAGCAGGCTATGCAGAGCGCGCCCTCTAACATCACTGCCGATGCGGGCTATGTGCCCAATGCATCGCCGCCCGATCTGACCCAGCTCATTGCCCTGGTCGAAAAAGTGCGGCCCCTGGAGTCGCGAGTCAAAGAGCAGCCTGCGGTGCTAACTCTGGAGTCTGGTGCCCCTGGGGCGCCCGCTGCCAAGGGCAATTGATTAGCTTAGCTAAAGCCTTGACAAAGAACGGTGGGAGAGTGAGCTGTCAAGCCGCTAGCGGCTGATGCGTAGGATAGAATCAAATTTAGGGCTGGTTGCTGCTGGCGCGATCGCAGGCGTGGTTACAGATGCGCTAGCGCTGGTCCAGCGAATATCAGACCCCAGGGGTGCCCACGCCTACGCCATCGACCATCAGGACTGCTTTCAGGAAATCACCGCCCCATAGGTGAAGCTAATAGATGAATCCAACCGCGCGCTAACGGAGAAGTTCTGCCTCCGTCAGCGACCTGAACGTCCTTAGAACTCCCTGGAGCTGACTAGTGTGAACCATGGACATCGCACCCTAGCCGCGATTATGTTAACCGATGCGGTCGGCTTCAGCGCCCGCATGTCGGTGCATGAGGAGTTGACCCTCTCTCAGCTTCAGCGGGATCAGGAGCTGATGGAAAAGCTCTGCGAGCAGTTTGAGGGCAAGGTGCTGAAATCGACTGGCGATGGCCTGTTGATGTACTTTGCCAGCGCTGTGCAGGCCGTGAGCTGCGGCCTGGAAATTCAAAAAGAACTGTCCCGCCTCAACGCCAACGCCGAGGGGGAGCCAGCGCTACTGCACCGCATTGGCATTCACCTGGGGGATGTCTTTTTTAGCCAGTCCGACGTGATGGGAAATGGGGTCAACATTGCCGCTCGTCTGCAAACCGAGGCGCACCCCAGCGGTCTCTGCATTTCTAAAATTGTTTACGACGTCGTCAAGTCACGGCTCGATCTAGATGTCACCTACGCCGGACCGCTTCAGCTCAAAAACATTCAGGATCTGGTGCCGGCCTACCATGTCCACGCGCTGCCGCAGGTGGCCAACGGGGCTAGCGCTGCACCTCCTGCGGCTGAAACTGCCCCTGAGCCTGCCGGAGATGTAGCTGGCGATCGCAGGGTCATAGCGCCGGGCAGCAAAATTGGGGGCCGCTACGTTGTGCAGCGGGTGTTGGGCCAGGGCGGCTTTGGCCGGTCGTATCTGGTCGAAGACTCCCAGCGGTTTGGCGAAGCCTGCGTGCTGAAGGAGTTTTTTCCCACCAAAAAATCGGGCCATAACCTGCAAAAGGCGCTGGACCTCTTTAAGCGAGAGGCCAAAACCCTGTACCAGCTCGACCATCCCCAGGTGCCTAAGTTTTTGGCCTGCTTTACCCAAAAAAATCGCCTGTTCATTGTGCAGGAATACATTGACGGCGTGCCTTACTCCCAGCTGATTAAGCAGCGCCGCCAGCAAAGTAGCCAGTTTTCTGAGGCGGAGGTGATCCAGTGGCTGATGCAGATGCTGCGAGTGCTGGAGTATCTGCACAGCTTGAATATTGTGCACCGCGATATTTCGCCGGACAATATCATGTACTGCCGCGATCGCAACCTGCCCGTGCTGATCGATTTTGGCCTGGTCAGCGACGCCATCAGCACCCTGCTATCCGATGAAATGGCCCCCGCCGACGATGGTCAACCGGCCACCATGGTGGGCAAGTTTGGCTACTCGCCGCCGGAGCAAATTCACCTGGGCCAGTGTTTTCCGTGCAGCGATCTCTACGCCCTGGGGGTAACGGCGATCGTGCTGCTGACGGGCCGCTATCCGAGAGCTTTAATCGACCAGGACTCGCTGGAGTGGCGCTGGCAATCCTACGTCAGCCTCAGCCCCACCCTGGAAGCCATTCTCACCCAGCTGGTGCAGCAAAAGCCAAAGGCCCGCTTTCAGTCGGCCGCCGAGGTTGTGCAGCGCCTGGCTCCCCTGGCCGCCGCCGTGGCGCCCAGCTCTCCCATCATGGTGGCACCGGCTTGGACGCAGGCCGTGCATCGCGCCGAGGTTCCCACCGCTGCCGACCCGAGCATCGCGGCCTCAGAACTGCACCACTCCGCATTTATAGAGACCTGCCGCCACGAGCTGGCCCGCTGCATTGGCCCCATGGCCAGCGTCATTGTCGAAGAAATGATCGACCAATATCCCCAGGCCACCCCGGAGGAGTTCGTCGATATTTTGGCCAGCCAGCTGTCGAATGGGCGGCAGGCCACGGACTTTATCAGCCGCATTCAGGTGGCTGTAGACGATCATTCCGTCGGCCCCGAAGCGGCCTCCCAGGGCTTGGCCGAGCCATCGGGCCAGCTGTCTGAGCAGCACTCTTCCACGGGCGATCGCCCCAGCGCGGACTTTATCAGCCGCTGTCGGCAGACCCTGACCCGCTGCATTGGCCCCATGGCCAGGTATCTAGTCGACGATACCCTGGCCGATTTTCCCCATCTTTCCGCTCAGGAACTCGTCACCCGTCTGGCCGCCGAAATCCCCGACCGCAAAAAGGCCGAGGATTTTCGCCACCAGATGCAGTAAGGGCCAGTCGGGTTTGCCCCCTGGGCGGCCCGCTCGGCACAATGCCCTTCAGAACCCCTACGAACGTTCAAACGTTTGAACGTTCCTGGGAGACAGGTCTTAACCAGACTGGGCACAGCTATATTATTTGGAAAAATCATCGGAATTGCGCCGCCCTTCGCGGTAGCGATCGAGGCGCTGCATGGCCATCTGCAAACTCAGCTGCATGCGGTTAAAGGCTTCGGCCAGCTTGCCCACTTCGTCCTTAGACTTGACGATAAACTCTGCACCGGGGTCTCCCATGCTGGCGGCTTCGGCGGCCAGGGCCATGCGGTTGAGCGGGCGCACCACGTAGCGCTTGAGCCAAAGATTGACCAGCACGATCGCCACCGAAAACGCAATCACAAAAATGCCGAGAATGAGCAAAAGAGACTGGCGGGCGCTTTTTAGAACCTTTTCGGCGGGCACAGAAATCACCTGAGCGCCAACAATGTCATCGAGATTCCAGCCAAATCCGTTGTTAGTGCCGTAGCGCTCGATCATGCTGGCCGGGGCGGCGGCGGGGGTGCTGTGGCACTCCAGACAGCTGGGCTTGCTAATTTTAATCGGGCGGGCAATGTAGTACAGGTCCCCCGCTGGGGTCGAGCGAAACCCACTGATTTCCTGGGTGGTGCCCTGCTGGTTGAAGTTCTCAACCAGCTGAGCCTCAAAGCCATCGGCCTTATCTCTCAGGTTGGTGGGGTTGAGGGTGGCTTCTTTGTAGAAAAAGTCGGCGTAGATGGGGTTGGCGCGAAAGGTTTCAAACACCTCGCGGGCGGAATAGGCCGGGATTGTTTCGGGCAAAAACTCGGTGCTGAGGCGATCGGCAAGCTCCGGTTTTACCTGGTTACTCGTGTAATCGCGCACGGAGTTCATGGTTTCCATCAGCATCAGTGCTTTGGTGGTCAGCTGGGCCTGGGCGTTTTGGTTTAAAACTGAGGATAGGGCGATGCTGCTGGCAACAATGCCGCCCAAAAACACAAGCAGCAGCAGCAGCGTAAATTTTTGGCCCAGTTGCAGGTCGGCGAGCTTCAGCATGGGGTGGGGTTCGCGGTTAGTTTCGACATTAAATACACCTGCACCCGGCTTACTTCCGGAGACCCAACTGGGTTTGCAATGAAGCACAACATCCCTGACGCGCTCAGCCCCGATCTCCAGAAGCAGATGGTGATGATTTTAAGGTGAAAATGGCTACCCCTACGGACCGCAGTAACAGTTCATCACCGTTGCCTAAACGGTTGGAATAGTGGAAGGATGCCGCTCTTGCTGTGGCTGTGTTGGCCGCTACTTGAGCTGGGCTAGCTTTTGATTGGCCGAGGTGAGCATGGCGCTGGCTTTGGGGTAGCTGGTGGTATTGGGCTGTACTTTTTCCAAATCGTTGATGATGTCCTGCATGAGGCTGGCGATCTGGTTGCGCTCCATGCCTTCCAGGTTTTGGGCCAGCATCCGAGTGCTTTTTTCGGTGGCGTTATCCAGGGCTCTGGCGGAGGCTTCTTCCTTGGCGACATTTTCCTGAACAATGCCAAGGTTGGCCTGATACTGGGCCAGCAGAATTTGAGCCTCGCTGTAGCCGGGGTCTTGAACGGGGATGTCGTTGAGGCGCGCGATCGCGGTTTCCCACAGCTCTGCCGCCCGCGCCCAGGTATCGGCGGGGTGGGGTGGATTTTGCCCGGCGATCGCGGCCTGGTAGGCAAAGGCTTTGGCGGCATCGACCAGGGTGTTGGAGCGATCGCCCCCGGCAACACTGCCTGTCACCTGCTGGTAGTCGCGCTGGTAGGCTTCGAGCTTGGTGGCCGACTGCCGTCCGGCCAGGGTTTCGGGCGGAATTTCGTTGAGCTTATCCATGCCCCGCTGCCAGGTGCTCAGGGCGGTGGCGCGATCGGTACCCGATTGGGCAGCTTGAAAGGCCTGCTCTGCTCCATCGACGGCCAGCGTGCCTTCTTCGAGCAAATGCTGGGCGTTGCGCTCCTGAAACACCACCGCTTCCATGCGGCCAATTTCAGATCGGGCGGCCTCAAACTCGTCTAGGGTGAACTGCCACCGGCAGCCGACAAACCCACAGTAGGCCGTGGGGTAATAGCCCAAAAACCATACGGGCAGACCGTCCAAATGCTCCTGGGCCTGATGGACTTTTTCTTCGCCCAGCTCAATGTCGCTGGCGGAGGTGGCCTGGTTCACCAGCTGGTCGGCCTGGGCCACCAGCGATACCGCCTGCCGATAGTCGTTGTCCATCTTGATGTAGCTGGGCAGCAGGATCAGGGGAGCCGTCTTGGCCACGGGCCAGCGAATCATGGGGTAGGGCAGGTTGAGCACCCAAACGGCACCCGCTAGCCCAGCCACGGTAACCAGTGCAGAACCAAAGCAACCAAAGGTACGAGCCACCATAGCGTTGTATCGCAATCAAATAAGGACGGTCTGGTTTAGGATGCCCAAGGTCGCTGCATGGGGTGCAGATCTGAGCTGGGCTGCCGCGCCGCCAAGTCCCTCACCGCGACGGGCTGGCTTTCCGGAAAGTCAGGTTAGTTTTCGCCAGAGGTAGGGAGAGATTTAGCTAAGCAGGGTGTCGGGGTCAATGCCGCGATTCCGGGACGGATCGCTTTGCGAATCGCGCAGCCTGGACTTCAACTCTTCCAACTCTCGTTCTGCCGCCGCCGCCCTTCGTTCTGCCGCCGCCGCCTGTTGTTCGGCCTGCTGCCTGCGCAGGGCCTCTTGCCTGAGGGCGATCGCCAGCTCATCGGGGATCAGCAGCTTCTCGCCTGTGTCCTGACGATAAAAGGCGATCAGTCCGCCGTCGATTTCCAAACGCAGGCCCAGCGGTTCGCTACAGCCGTCTGCAATTGGTGCGTAGACCTCATCTCGCAGGCGGTAGCCCTTGAGCTGCTCGGCGATCCATTCGCCCTTGGGGTCAAACAGCCAGTATTCCTGCACTCCCAGTCCTTCGTAGAGGGTCTTTTTCTCCACTTCGTCCTGCTGGCGGGTGCTGGCGGAAGTCATTTCAAAAATGACCGACGGCACCCGGCCCTCTTCCCAAATTTTGTAGTTGTCGCGCCCCCCAGGCTCCACCTCAAAAATCACCATTACATCAGGGGCTACCCGCAGCCTGGGGAACCCCTGGGCGTAGTACATGAACTGATTACCCAGCACTGTTGCTCGTCGTCCGGCGACATACTGCCGCAGTACCTCCAGCGTAATTAGCAGAGCGTAGAGGTGGGCGTAGGTTTCGGCCACGGGTTCACCGTCGGAGCTGGGGTAGGTAGTGGTGGCCTGGGGCCAGAGGGCGGTCATGGATGCCTCCGTGGACAAGCGCTTATCTGTAGGATAGCCCGCCGGGAAAACTCGAGCCTGACGGGACAGTAGGGTTGGCGAGGGGCTCTAGTAGAGAATTAGGGATCCCAGCATATTGCTGAGATCCCATCCAATTCCCTCGGAGTTAGCGAAACGCCCTTGCCAGCAGGAGACACCCGATCGCCCAGGTCATGGCGAGGGCGCGCCCCACAATCACGCTATCCCATCGGTTTTGCAGGGCGCGAACATTGTCGGGAATTGTTCCCTGCTGTACAGCGGCCTTCATAACTTCGTTGACGGGTTTAGCCACTCTCAGGTACAGGCCCAGCTGAACGAGCAAGCCCGCCAGGGCCATCAGTGCCAGCCAGCTTGAAGGCGTCCCGACAACGCTAGCGACGACAAATGCGGCGGTTGTCAGCATTCCTAGCGCACCAAAGATCGGCATGCGGGCATCGGCAACCTGGTGTAAATGGGCCATCACGTTGGCGATCGCCCCCTCCTCACTGGCCGCCAGGGCCGATCGCCCCACCACCGCAAAAAACACGTCCACACCGTAAACCACTCCTGCCGACAAAATGGCCAGCCCCAGCAACCCATCAGCTAACATAGGATCCCTCCCTGAGATCATTGAGTAATGAGACGGCTTGCGGTTGCCAGCTCAGGGCCGTTCTGGCTTTTTCGCCACTCACCTGTTGATCAAGAGCGAGGGCATCGGCAAAAGGCCCCATGGCCAGGCGCGCTTCATCCAGTGGCCAGGCTTGAATGCGACCAGGAATATTGGCGGCATAGCTGGCGGCTTCAGCAATCTCTCGCAGCGTGACGACCTGCCTGTCGGCGGCAATAAACAGCGAACCCGCCGAGGCCCGCTCTAGAGCGGCTACGTAACAGCGAGCCAGATCATCGACATGCACCAGAGTCCAGCGGTTATCGCCTGAGCCGATAAACTGCACCACCCCGTGCTGATGCCCAGACTCCACTAGCATTGCCACCAGGCCACCGCCCCGGCCATACACCAGCGCTGGACGAATGACGATGGTGCGAATCTGGCGATCGCAGGCCGCCAAAACCTGGGCCTCCAGCTCGGCCCGCCAGGCAATCAGCGGTGTGGGATCAAGCGGCGCGGCCTCATCGGTTAGGCGATCGCCGGTGTTGCCCAGCAGCCAGGTTCCCGTTGTATAGATAAATGGCTTACCCGTCCCTGCCAGACTGTCGAGGAAGATGTTGACCGCCAACCGCTCGGCATTGGCCATTTGCGCGTCACCAGTAGAGGCTGCGTGGATCACCGCATCGGCGTGGTGCGCCGCCTGAGCCAGCGTCTGGGGCTGATGTAAATCTCCAGCCAAAGGCCGTACCCCAAGCGTTTCAAGCTTTTTGGCCGCCGCTTCCGATCGCGCCAGGCCGATTACGGTATGGCCCGCTGATGGTAGGGCGCGCGCGATCGCGCTGCCGATATACCCTGTTGCTCCGGTCACTAAAACATCCATGATGAGATTCCTTTTAGAATTAGTTGGTCAACCAACCAAAAGCGATCAAAAAGAGAGAGCTGCCCATAGCCTGGGCTACGGCTCATCCAGCTGAGCCATAAACATTTGAAGCAAGGTCTGATAGGCGCTATCTAAATCAAACGCGGGATCTGCCAGCTTTTGCAGCGCTAGACCGTCAAACGCGGCTAGCAATACAGCCGCCGTGGCTTCTGGATTGGCGATCGCATCTCCCGCTATTTGCTTTACCAGCCGGGTAATGCACTGCCGCCCAGTGGCGAGCATGACCTGCACGGCCTCGTGAAAGTTAGGATTGCGCAGCCCCAGGGCAAACAGCTCGCAGCGCAGCCGAAACCACTCTGGCTCACGCATCACCCGTTGCTTAGGCTCGGTGAAGGTCGTTTCCAGCAGTTGCTGGGCAGACAGGGTGCTGCACCACCGCTCCACCTCGTTTACATAGCGTTCTCCGGCTGTATAGAGTACCTCCTGCAAGAGCTGGTCTTTGCTGTTGAAGTAATAGTGAATGAGGCCAGGGGCGACCCCGGCTACCTGGGCAATTTCCTTCATGGTGGCCGCATCGTACCCCTCTTGAGCCAGGAGTTGGTAGGCCGCAGACACAATCAGCGATCGATTGTTTGCGCCAGCCGATGCGGCTTTTTTACTCATCCAGGCTCCTTAGAGGCTATTGGTTGGCCGAACAACCAAATTCTAGCCAAATAATTTGAGCTTGGCAAGTAGCGCAGCATTGCCTAATCAAGAACGAGGACATAAGGCACTTCAGGGTCGCCTTAGTCTCGATGGCAATAGCTAGTAGGCTGCGGCATAAGTTTCTGGACTATGGCCGATCGCAGGGAGGCAGGGGAGCTAGGGAGCCAGGGGAGTTGGAGCGGTGGCTTGATTTCCGTCCAGCAGTACCAGGTTATTGGGAAGCCGTCTCAATCAAAACGGCGGCGGCGGCTTTGGCCTGGCCGGCGGCGTTGGGGCAGCCGTGCATCATGGCGACGACGGTGGCTCCCTGCATTAAAATCAGCAGCTGCTTGGCCAGGTCTTCGGGGTTGGGCAGGTTGGCGGCTTTGACCAGGGTGAGAATGTGGTCGGCGATCGCCTGCTGATGATCCAAAGTGATCTGGTAGCCGGGGTGCTCGGCATCGACCAATTCCACCGCTGAGTTGATGAAGGCGCAGCCGCGAAAGTTGGGCTTCTCGATCCACTCGCGCAGGGCGTCGAAAATGGCCAGCAGGGGCGACTCGCCGGAGGCTTCGGCGTGGCGGGCGATCGCCTCCTGAAACCACTGGCGCCAGCCCCGGTGCTGCTCGTCGAGCCAGGCGGCGATCAGCGCATCTTTGGACTTGAAATGGTTGTAGAGCGACATTTTGGCCACCCCCGACTCGGCAATGATGCGATCGATGCCGACGCTGTGGACGCCCTCGTTATAAAACAGCTCAGAGGCCGCCGCCAGAATGCGATCGCGGGCGCAGGGGCGAGAAGCGGACGAAGCACGAGCCATGAAAACTTACCATATAGACAGGTCTGTCTATATACTATCCTAGTCTCCGGCGGCCCGTCTGCCCAGCGTTACAGAGTTTTGCCATGCCCGCAACCGTCCGTCCCTGGTCCACCTGGCAAGCGTTTAGAGCCGCCCAGCGGGAAATTGTGCTGTCGCAGGTGGCCCACATCCCCGTCACCATTCGCTATATTGACGCGGGCGCGGCCCAGCGGGGCACGGTGCTGCTGCTGCACGGCATTCCCACCTGGGGCTATCTCTATCATGGGGTAATTCCGCCCCTGGTGCAGGCGGGCTACCGGGTGCTGGCTCCCGACTTTTTGGGCCACGGCTGGAGCGACCGACGCGATCGCTTCGATCGCTCCTTCCAGGACCAGGCCCGTATGGTGGTGGCCCTGCTGGCCGCGCTGGGGCTAGACCGGGTGGATGTGGTGGGCCACGATACGGGCGGCGCGGTGGCGCTGATTTTGGCGATCGAGCACGCAAGTCTAGTTCGGCGGCTGGTAATCACGAACTCGGTCTGCTACGACCGCTTTGACGACGATATGCTCGACTTTGGCCATCCCCTGCGCTGGAAGGGCCGCCCGGTGGCGGATTTGGTGGCGGCCCTGGAGGAAACCCTGGCGGCGGGTCTGTCGAATCCAGCTCAGCTCACCCCTGAATTTCGGGCCGGGATCATTGCTCCCTGGGCCGATGAAGAGGGCAAGCTCAGCCTGATTCGCAATGCTGCCGCCCTCAACGCCAACCAGACCATGGCCCTGGTCGATCGCCACGGCAGCATTACCGCCCCCACCCTGGTGCTCTGGGGCCTGGACGACCCCTGGCAAAAGGCCGAGGACGGCCAGCGCCTCGCCAGCGAAATTCCCACCGCCCACTTCCACGGCCTGGCGGGAGTCTCCCACTGGGTGCAGCAGGACGCCCCGGAGGCCTTTTGCCAGGCGGTTTTGGAGTTTTTTGCCCAGCCGCGCAGCTAAGAAGTTGCTGAGAGAGGATTGACAATAGACAGACCTGTCTACATAATCAACATAGACAGACCGTTCTATACAGGTTGTGCCCGGCACACCCTAGAATTTCAGCCTTTTGAGGAGGCGCTTGCATGCTTGCTACCCTTGCCCCATCCCCCGACGCAGACCTCTTGCCCAGCGGGGTTCGCGCCTTGAACTCCGGCCAAAATTTGAGCTGGGTGCAGCCGCCCGCCGCTGAGGCCACGCCCAAAACCGCCGCCGCCATTGTGGCCTGGGCCGCCGACACCTTTGGCTCGGGCCTGGTGATGAGCACCAGCTTTGGCATTCAGGCGGCGGTAATGCTGCACCTGGCCACCCAGGCGGTGCCCAATATCCCCGTCATCTGGGTTGATACGGGCTACCTGCCCGAGGAAACCTACCGCTTTGCCGACGCGCTGACCCGGCGGCTGGGGCTGAACCTGAAGGTCTACCAATCGCTCCTCAGCCCGGCCCATATGGAGGCCTTATACGGCAAGCTGTGGGCTGAAGAAAGCGTGGAAGCCCTCAACCAGTACGACCAAATTCGCAAGGTCGAGCCGATGCAGCGGGCGCTGCGGGAACTGGGGGCGACGGCCTGGCTGGCGGGGCTGCGATCGCAGCAGACCGACCACCGCAAAACCCTCGATATTGTGGGCCATCAGTACGGTATCCACAAAATTCTGCCGATATTGCACTGGACTTCGAAGGATATCTACGACTACCTGCAAGCCCACGACCTGCCCTACCACCCCTTCTTTGACCAGGGCTATGTCACCGTGGGCGACTGGCATTCGAGCCGCCCCCTTATGGCCAGCGACCTGGATGAGCGCGACACCCGCTTCCACGGGCTGAAGCAGGAGTGCGGCATTCACCTAGCGTAATGACGGCTACTTGAGGCGTCTGGATGTTTTTGAAATTCGGCATGACCTAGACAGGGGCAAACAACTGTTTACCCCTACAAGCAACACCATTCTGGAGGTATCCCAATGATTGATCTGTATACGTTTACGACCCCCAACGGGCGCAAGCCCGCCATTCTGCTGGAAGAATTGCAAATGCCCTACACCATTCACTCGGTGAACATTACTAAAGACGAACAGTTTGCCCCCGAGTTTTTGGCCATTAGCCCCAACAACAAAATTCCGGCCATTGTCGATCGCGACCATGACGATCTGGCGGTCTTTGAGTCCGGGGCAATTTTGATCTACCTGGCCGAGAAGGGCGGCAAGCTGCTGCCGACGGAAACAGCGGCGCGGATTAAAACAATTGAGTGGCTGATGTTCCAGATGGCGAGCGTTGGCCCCATGTTTGGCCAACTTGGTCACTTTCGCAACTTTGCCCCCGAAAAGCTGCCCTACGCCATCAATCGCTACGAAAAAGAAGTGCAGCGGCTGCTGGGCGTGATGGAGGACCAGCTGGCTAAAACCCCCTACCTGGCGGGCGACTACTCCATTGCCGACATCGCCACCTATCCCTGGGTGAGTGCGGCCACCACGCCCTACATGGGGCTGACCTTCGACGAGTTCCCTAACGTGCAGCGCTGGGTGGATGCGATCGCGGCCCGCCCCGCCGTGCAAGTTGGCATGAATCTGCTGGGTGCAGACTTCCAGAGCCAGTTTGGCACCGTAGCCCAGGGCTAAACCTGGGCCGTGATGCTCTAAACAGCCGATCCGTAGTTCCATAGGGTGGGCGTTGCCCACCTGATCTCCGCACAGCAGCAGGCCAACCCCTGACATTCTCAGCTCGTTTTAAGCTTCTTCAGCGCATTTTCAGGCCCAAGCTTTAGATTTCTTCTGTCAGGTACTGTTCTTTTTCCCTCTGAAGGTAATCCCATGACATTTGACGTAAGCGGTAAAGTCGCTCTGGTAACCGGGGCCAACCGTGGCATTGGTAAAGCGATCGCAGAATCTCTCCTCCAGCACGGGGCCACCAAGCTCTACGCTGCCGTGCGTAATCTCGATTCGGCCCAGGCCCTAGTGGAGGCCTACGGCGATCGCGTCGTCCCCATTCCCTTCGATCTGGCTCAGCCCGACACCATTGCCCAGGCGGCCCAAACCGCGACCGATGTGGAACTGGTGGTCAACAACGCCGGGGTGCTGCGCAACGCTGGCCCCCTGGCCGAGGACGCGATCGAGGCGCTGCAATTCGAAATTGAGATGAACGTGTTTGGCCTGCTGCGCATGGCCCAGGCCTTTGCCCAGGTGCTGAAAGCCAACGGCGGCGGCGCTTTTGTGCAGCTCAACTCGGTGGCCTCGCTCAGAACTTTTGCCGACTTTGCCACCTATAGCGCTTCCAAGGCAGCGGCCTACTCGATTACCCAGGCCCTGCGCGACAAGCTGGCCGATCAGGGGACTACTGTGGTCAGCGTGCACCCCGGCCCCATTGCCACCGATATGGCCAACGACGCCGGGCTGGGTGAAATCGCCGAGCCGCCGTCTTTAGTTGGCGAGGGGGTCGTGACGGCGCTGAAGGACGGCAAATTTCACCTCTTTCCCGACACGGTGGCAAAACAAGTGGGCGCCGCCTACGCCAGCTTTGCCGCCAACGTGGTCGAAGCCAGCTCGGCGGAAGGCTAGGCGATCGCTGGCATGCGGGTACTGCGGTTTTGCCGCTGGTGGGGTATGGCTGTAGTCAATCTGGTTAAGACAGATCTGTTATGAACGTTTAAACGTTTGAACGTTCATGGGGTTTGTGGATGTACTAACCAGCATAATTATGGCTATACACCGTTTGCCCTAAAGCCTTTGGGCTGCAAGCATTGGGCTGTACTGCACGGGGCCAGCCAATTCTGTAGAGGTCTCAGAGTTCTCTGTTCGGTAGCCCAGGCGTCTGGCTTCCCGACGGCAGAACCTGGGGCTTCATTGTGGGAGGTATGCTGATAGGTGCCGGAGCCATTTCTCCAACCGCTAGTTGCCATGCTGCTGAAGCCCAAACGGCGTTCCCCCCCACGCTTCGTTGCGCGCGATGGTGAGACCCCCAACATTGTCATTTTGGGGGAGGTGCGATCGCCCTGGCGAGACCTCTATCACCACCTGCTCAAGCTTTCGTGGCCAGCATTTATAGCGATGCTGGCCCTCTCGTATCTGGCCATTAACACCGCCTTTGCCCTGGCCTACCTGGCCCATGCCGGGGATATCGCCCACGCCCACCCCGGCTCCTTTGTCGATGCGCTGTTCTTTAGCGTGCAGACCATGGCCTCCATTGGCTACGGGGCCATGTACCCCCAGACCAACTACGCCAACTGGCTGGTGGTGCTAGAGGCCCTGGTTGGGCTAATTTGGCTGGCCATGGCCACGGGCCTCTGCTTTGCCCGGTTCTCATTGCCCACCGCTCGGATTTTGTTCAGCAACTATGCGGTGATCGCGCCCCACAACGGCACCCCAACCCTGATGTTTCGCACCGCCAACCAGCGCCGCAACCGCATCCTCGAAGCCCGCCTGTGGGTGACTCTGGTGCGCGACGAAACCACTGCCGAGGGCGAGTTTTTTCGTCGGTTCTACGACTTGCCCCTGGTGCGAGCCCAAACGCCGCTGTTTGCCCTCAGCTGGACGGCCATGCACGCCATTACCCCCGAAAGCCCGCTCTACGGCGAAACATCAGCCTCCCTGGGGGAGGTCAACGGTGAGATCATCATTATTCTCACCGGCATGGATGAAACCAGATCCCAGACCATCCACGCCCGCCACTCGTTTCTGGCGAGCGAAATTCTCTGGGATCATCGGTTTGCCGATATTTTGGGCCAAACCCCCGACGGGCGGCGATCGATCGACTACGGCAACTTTCACCAGGTAGAGCAGTTGACCGACTGATAGGAACTGCTGGACAGGCCATTGCGCCACACCTTCCGGCCCAGGAACCGGGTTCTGAACCGATGTCCCAGCCCCAATTCCCTCGATCCCAGCTACTGACCTCGCCCCCACTCCCGTACTCCCCCACTCCCAAATAGCCCTGCCCAAAGAAACCCGCATTACTTACCGCCGTAGAAATAGGCGATCTCTTTGTCCTTAAGGGGAGCAAAATCGGCCTCTTGCAGCATGGCGTTGAGGTCATCCTGGGAAAAGTGCTTGGCCCCGATGCGGACGATGCGCGATCGCATCGAGTTAGAGACACCGCTGCGCTGCCGCCCGGCTTCTTTGCCCATGACGGTGTGGTAGAGATCGAGCTTGGCGGCGGGAATGGGGGTGCCGTCGAGGTCAATGCCGCGCGCGATCGCGGCATCGACGGCATCAGCTCCGGTGGTTAAAGGCTCAGACATAGCGGCTGTTCCTGCTCAGTGTAGGGGCCTCAAAATCGTACCAGAGTGCGATCCCCGCTGCCGATGGGGGGCGCAAAAGACCCCCCTTAGGGTTTGACCGCCGCCGCCGGGACGAGGCCTTCAATTTCTTTGATCACGCGGGTTTTGCTGGCGCGCAGGTGTTGGGTAATGGCCGCCACCGCCCCGTCGCGATCGCGATCGAGAATGGCCTCGTAGATCTGGCGATGCTCCAGGCGAATATCCAGCACGTTGGGGTTTTGCTGGAGGGTCTGGATTCGCAGCAGGGCCATGGCGTCAAACAGCGTGTCGAGCAGCGACACCAGCCGCCGATTGCCCGAGCTTTCGGCAATGAGGTGGTGGAACTGGTAGTCGACATCGAGCAGGCTTTCGTGGGAGAGGCTGCCGTGGCTGTTGGCGGTGGCCCCTTCGGCCTTGGCCACACAGGCCTCGATCGCCTCCAGCTGAGCGTCGGTGGCGTAGGCGCAGGCCCCGGCTACCGCCAGCGCCTCCAGGGCCAGCCGGCAGTCGTAGAGTTCTTCGGCATCGGCGGCGGTAATGGTGGTCACCCGCAGCCCGCCGCTGACATCGGCGGTGACCAGGCCGTCCTGCTGGAGCTGGCGCAGGGCCTCGCGCAGGGGGGTGCGGCTGACCTGGAGCCACTCGGCCAGCTGGGTTTCTACCAGGCGATCGCCGGGGGAAAGCGCGCCGGTTAAAATAGCCGATCGCAGCGCGTGGTACACCTGCTCATACAGAGACTTGCTGCGGTTAATGGTAGGCGGAGACGATAAAATCACAGGGGGCTTAACCTCTGGGGCAGGGGGAACATGGGCCCATGGAACTCAGGTGACGCAGGGTACTGCCGCGACGGCGACATTTCCTAATCATACAAAGTTGGTCCTTAAAGCGGGCTGAGAAAGTTCTCAAGCTGAAGAAATACCGGAATAAATCTGCGATCGCTAAAGAATTGCTCAAGTTAGCCTTTCCTTAGCGACGGCAGATCAGTATTTTTACCGTTAGGGATGTTTTTTTCCTCAATCTATGGGTAAGCATGGGCGGGCAGGGGCAGTCAACGCAGATAAACGGCCTTGGCAGGGGCTGTGGCTGGCCGCAGCATTAGCTGTCGCGCTGGGTTGGATGGGGGCGATCGCGCCACCTGCGCCGTCTGAGATTGTGGCCGTGGACCAGGCTCTCGTGGCTGAGGCAGGCGCGGCCGCCTGGCGATCGCGCCTGTCCCCCCATCAGCATTTAGTGATTGTCGGCGATCGCCAGGGCCTTGCCCCCATCACCCGAGCCCTGGCCCACTACCATCCCACCGCCCTGCACCTGGTCAGCCACGGCAGCCCCGGGCAGTTGACCCTGGGGCATGCCACGCTGAATATGGCCAATTTGGCCGCCTACCGCCACGATCTGGCCCGCTGGCAAACGTCCCTGCCAGCCGGGGCCGATGTCCTGCTCTACGGCTGTGAGGTGGGTCAGGGAGCGATCGGGCAAGCCTTTTTGCAGCAGCTTCAGCAGGCAACCAGCGCCGATATTGCGGCCTCGACCACCGTCAGCGGCAACCCCGATCAGGGCGGCGACTGGCAGCTCGAAACCACCGTTGGCCAGATCGAAACCCCGGTGCCCTGGCTATCCGCCCCGATCGCAGGAGTTCTCAAGCAAGTCGCCGTTACCTCCACCGCCGATAGAGGCCCCGGCACCCTGCGGGAGGCCATTGAACTGGCCAACCAAACCCCCGAAGACGATCTGATTTCCCTGGCAGCCATCAGGGGCACCATTGCCCTGGAGAGCACCCTGCCCCCCATTCGCGGCGGCCTGTTTTTGGTCGGCGACGGCGACGACATTCTCAGCGGTCAGCAGGCCCACCGGGTGCTGGTGGTCGAGGCGGGGGATGTCACCCTGCGCGACTTCACCGTGGCCGATGGCCTCGCCGCTGGCGACGACGGGGAGGCTGGGGCCGGGGGCAGCGCCGGGATGGGGGGCGGCCTGCTGATCAACGGCGGCAAGGTCACCCTGGCCAACATGCGCTTTGTGGATAATCAGGCGGTGGGCGGCGACAGCATTCTTCCCCAGGAGCCTGAAAACACCGCAATTCGGCTAGAAAAGCAGAAATATACGCTGAATCGGGGCGCGATCGCAGGCGTCAACGGCATCGGCATCCACCAGGAAGACTCGCTGCCCACTTCCCCCAAGGGCCTCACCCCCAAAGGCTTCACCATCGACACCGTGGACGATCGCTTCAACGCCAACCGGGGCGCGATGGCGGGCATCAACGGCATTGGCGTCGGCGGCATTGGCACGATCGCCTTTGCGGGCGGCGGCGGCTTTGGCGGCCTGGGCAATGCGGGCAACGGCGGCAACGGCGGCAACGGCGGGGCCGAAGGGGGCAACGGCGGCAACGGCGGCGATGGCGGCAACGGCGGTATCGGCATGTTTGGCGGCAGCGGCCCGGCGGGCGACCTGGGCACCATGGGGGTGGCCACCTTCAGCGGCGGTGGCGGCCTGGGCGGGGTGGGCAACGCGGGCAACGGCGGGCGCGGCGGCAATGCCGAGGCACCCACGGCCACGGGCGGCAACGGCGGCGGCGGCGGCAACGGCGGCAACGGCGGCTTTGGCGGCGGCGGCGGGGCTGGGGGCTGGGGCGGCGACGGCGGCTACTACGGCCTGCCCGGCACCCCCGGCAAGCCGGGGAGCGGTGGCTTTGGCGGTGGCGCTGGGGCCGTGGGCCAGGGCGGCGGTGGCGGCGGCCTGGGGGGAGCGATCTTCCTCAAGGCGGGGCGGCTGATTTTGCACAACACGGTGTTTGAGGGCAACGGCGCGATTCCAGGCGAGGGGGCCAATCCAGGCCAGGGCAAGGGCGGTGCCCTCTTTGTGCCCGCTCCGGCGGCGCTGCGCGAGACCTTTGCCGATCGCTCCGGCGGCCCAATCGCCGACCGCAATCCTTCCAGGTTTCCCCAGGCCCGCGCCCTGGGGCAGTGGCCCACCTTTATGGATAACTACGCCGCCGATGCCGCCGCCACCGCCACCGACAACCCCGACTGGTACGGCGTGATTAGCCTCAGCGCTGGGGCCTCTAGGCCTAACCGCTAGCCCACAGCCCCTAGGCCCTGGGCTCCCGGTTCAGGAGATTCTCAGACCGTTGGCGTAAGCTGATACATGACGTAAAGAGACATAGACTGTGGTGATGGCGACAATACGCAGATTGGTGTTGGGATTGCTTGTGGTGGCCGCGCTGGGGCTGGCCTGGGATGCGCTGCCCTTCCACGCCACCGCTGACTCAATGCCCGCAGCGGACGAGATTTCCACCGAGAATCAGTCCACCGCCATCTTTGCCGGGGGCTGCTTTTGGTGCATGGAAAAACCCTTTGACGAGATCGACGGGGTGCTCTCTACCACCTCCGGCTATACCGGCGGCGACACCGTTAACCCCACCTACGAAGAAGTCTCTGCCGGGGGCACTGGCCACGTGGAAGCGGTAGACGTGGTGTACGACCCAGCCAGAGTTACCTACGCCACGCTGCTCCAGGTTTTTTGGCGCAATATCGACCCCTTGGACGATCGCGGCCAGTTTTGCGATAAGGGCAGCCAGTACCGGGCCAAAATCTTTGTCAATGGCGAGGAGCAGCAACAGCTCGCCGAAGCCTCTAGGCAGGCGCTGAATGCCGAACCCCAGTTCCAGGACAATCCGATCGTCACCACTATTGAACCCGCCCAGACCTTTTACCCCGCCGAAGACTACCACCAGAACTACTACCTCACTCATCCGGTGCGCTACAAGTTTTATCGCACGGCCTGCGGGCGCGATCGCCGCCTGGCGGAGGTCTGGGGCGAGGCCGCTGGTCATCTTTAGCGCTGGGTAATCGTTGGATAATTAGGAGAACCAGTAAATCCAAGCATCGGTATTTGGGCACCGCGATCGCCCAGGGCCTTAATCTAAAGAGTGGGGAGCAACGCAGGATTAAATAGCGTGCGGGGATTTACGTGCAGGGATTTTTGAGTCTCCATAAGCCTCAGGGCATGAGTTCCCACGACTGCGTTGGGGCGGTGCGGCGGCTGTTGGATATTAAAAAAGTGGGCCACGGCGGTACGCTCGACCCCCTGGCCGAAGGGGTGCTGCCCATTGCGGTGGGGCGAGCGACGCGCCTGCTGCCCTACCTGCCCGAGGGCAAGGCCTACCGGGCCGTCATTCGCTTTGGCCTCACCACCACCACCGATGACCTGGAAGGCGACACCCTCACCCAGCGTCCTGCCGAACACCTCACCCCGGCGGATATCGCCGCCGTACTGCCCGAGTTTGAGGGCGCGATCGAGCAGGTGCCGCCCGCCTTCAGCGCCATTCAGGTGCAGGGGCAGCGGCTCTACGATCTGGCCCGCAAGGGCCGAGCCGTCACCCCGCCCACCCGCACAGTGGTCATTCACCAGCTAACGGCCCAGCACTGGCGGCCCGGCGACCAGCCCGAGCTTACCCTCGATATCGACTGCGGCCCCGGCACCTACATTCGCTCGATCGCGCGGGATTTGGGCGATCGCCTCGGCACCGGGGCCACCCTGGCCCACCTCACCCGCACCCGCAGCGGCGGCTTTGACCTAGCGGCCAGCCTCAGCCTAGAAACAGTGGCGGATCTGGTTAACAAGCAGGCCTTTGAGCTGGTTGACCCGGCGATCGCGCTGGTGCATCTGCCCGCGATCGCCCTGCCCGCCGATTTAGCCCTGCGCTGGCAGCAGGGGCAGAAGTTTCCGCCGACCGAACCCATAGCTCCAGAGCAGCCCTATCGAATCGTTGCCCTGGATCGGGGTACGTTCCTAGGCATTGCACAACTCGAAGAGCGGGAAACAGGGCCAATTCTAAAGGCAAAAATGGTGCTTTAGTGGGGTTTTTTTCGGCCTAAAGAAATAGAAAAAAACTGTAACTTACTGTTTTATTTAAGTGAGCCTTGCTGCCCATCTGTAGCTGTAGCCAGCCTGGTTAAACCATGTCTCCTAGGAACGTTCAAGCGTTTGAGCGTTGATAGGGTTTCTGGATATTATAACCAATGTGACTAGGGCTATATCCTGGGGAAGACCTGAAAATCCTGCAAAAAACAGCAAACCTCCCGAAAGAAAGATAACAAATTTTATAGCCAAAACCTACCCTGAAGGAATCCTGTAGTGCGCCCAGAAGCTTTTTGAAAAGTTCTTAGGGCTGCGCCTAAAATTGATTTCCGAAAAGGATTGGTATGCAAAGTAATTGCAAAGAAGCAATTCCTGATTTTTGGCCGAATAAATTACATCTAACTGCCACTTTTTCGGTGCCTCTTTTAGTCCGCAGGCTGCCGCTGCCCCAGAGCCTGATTTCTGTCATTGTGCCCGTGCGCGATGAGGCAAAAACCCTGCGCATGACCCTGTCGGCTCTGGCCCATCAGGTCGATTTTCAGGGCCATCCTATTCCCCCAAGCCAATACGAAGTGATTGTTTTTGCTAACAACTGTACTGATGAGTCGGCGGCGATTGTTCGCCAGTTTGCCCGTCAGCATCCTGAGTTCCAGCTTCATCTCATTGAGCAGTCTCTGTCCCCTGAAGATGCCCACATTGGTCGGGTGCGCCAAATTTTGATGGATGAGGCCTATCGCCGCCGCTGCTGGGTGGGGCAGTCCGTCGGTATCATCGCTTCTACCGACGGCGACAGCACGGTGGACAAGCGGTGGATCGCGGCGATGCTCTACGAGTTTGAGCGGGGGGCCGATGCCGTGGGGGGCCGCACCGTGACCCAGCGGGCCGAGCGCCATGCCCTGGATGTTCAGACGCGGGCGACCTACCTTCGGTTTGTGGGCTATCGATACCTGATCAAGCAGCTGGAAGATCATTTAGACCCCGACCCGTTCGACTGTCCGCCCCGGCACTATCAGTTTTTTGGGGCCAATTTCGCCGTTACCTACCAGATGTATGCCCTAGCCGGGGGGCTGCCTCCCCTGCCCACGGGTGAGGATGTGGCGTTTCACAAAGCGCTCTTGGCCCTGGGAGCTAGGGTTCGCCACAGCGTTTTGATGCGGGCGACCACCTCGGCCCGCCAGCAGGGCCGCGCCAGCCTGGGGCTCGCCGATCGCCTGGCCCAGTTTCAGCATCTCAGCCAGCGGCAGCAGGTATTTTTGGTGGAGCCGGGGGCGGCGGTGGAGGCAAAACTGCGGGCGCGGCGCGACCTGCGCCGCTACTGGCGATGCTATTCGACCGGCCGACCCGTGCTGGTCGGGCCATCCTTGGCGACTCTGGCCACTCATCTGGCCGTGCCCCTGACGAGGCTACAGCAGGCGGTGGAGCAATCCTCCTCCTTTATGGAGCTGGATCAGCAGATCGAGCAGGAGCGGCAGACCGTCGGCCTTTGGCAACAGCAGTGGGGCAGCGTTGCGATCGACAAGGCGATCGCCGACCTGCGCCTGCGACTGTATCGCCTGCGTCAGCAGAGCCCGATCGCCGCCGGCCTGAGCTAGAGACGCTCATAGAGATCGAGCCGATAGTCTTCGGTGCGCCCGTCGTGCAGGTGGCGGAATCGGGAAGCGGCAAAGTCCTTGAATGCCTCGTGGACGTCGTCGCCCCGTAGTGGGTAGCTGGGCGCATCGTGAACCCAGTGCACCAGCAGCAGGTGGCCGCCGGGCAGCAGGGAATTGTAAATCTGCGCCTGGGCCTGACGCAGGTCGGCCCAGCTCCAGTAGTAGCCCACTTCCGACAGCAAAATCAGGTCGAAGCGATCGCTGGGGTAGTCGTGGGGCACGTTCATAATCTCAAAGCGCACCTGGGGCAGGTGCTGGCAGCGCTGAATGGCCTGGGCTTGGGCCACCGTCGAGAGATCGACCGACAGCAGCGAGTCGCAGCGGGTTGCCAGCTGGGCGGTCAGCACGCCGATGGAACCGCCAATTTCAAAGGCTGAGGCGTAGCGGGGCCGGGGTAAGGCCGCCAGGGTAGCGGCATATTTGGCCGCCTCGTAGGGGCTGGTTTCAAACTGCCAGGGGTCGGCATCGGCCCGGTAGAGCTGCTCAAAAAAGTCGGCGCCGAGGGAGGGTTGGGTCATGGGACAGGCTCCAAGAAAATTTCCCAGGGATGGAGAAAATTGGCGATCAGTTCCGGCGACAGGCGAAAGCCGGTGGGGTCGTCGGCAATCAGGTCGGTGGTCTGGGAGCGGTAGCAGGCGATCGCCCGGCGCTTGAGGTCTACAAACGGGGCGATTTCCAGCCGCCAGGGCCGATAGCGACCCTCTAGGGGCTGGCGCTGCGTCGGGTCCCAGTCCCAGATTGGATATTCGATCTGGCGGGGCGGCTCGGGGAGACCGGCGATCGCGGCCTGCATCAGGCTCCAGGTGGCCCGATGGTCGCGATGCGGGTCGTGGCGATAGGGCAGAAAAACAGTGCCGGGAGTAACCTGGGCCAGGTAGTTTTGACATCGATCCAGGGCTACCTGAGCCAGTGGATTGTCGCGCGATACACCCGCTGGCACCGCGCCGTCAGGCAGTCCCAAAAACACGACCTGGCTCGTCGCCACCCCCAGCAGACTCAGGGCCGCCAGGGTTTCGGCCTGGCGCACCTGGGCCAGCCGGGGCGCAGGGTACAGCCGGGAGCGGGGGTGCGATCGCGTACCATCGCTGACCACCAGCACCGAGACCGACTGCCCCTGGGCGCGCAGAGCCGCGATCGCGCCGCCACAGCCCAGGGTTTCGTCGTCGGGGTGGGGGGCGACCACCAGCACTGGGGCCTCGGTAGGCAGCGATCGCAGCGGCAGAATGTCTGGATGGCTGAGGGGGGAGACGCTGGCGGCTACCATAGGCTATCTGCCGGGGTGGTTTGGGCCAGCACGTAGGCCCCCACGCCTGCGATCGCGGCATCGTAGGCGGGCTGACGCAGGTACAGGGTCAAATCGCGAATCACCCGCTCGATGGCGTGGCTGGGCAGCAGCCCCCGCGTACCCACCGATCGCTGGCAGAGCTGCATCGTCTCCATGCAAATTTGCTCGATTGCGGTGCGCATCATGTTGGCGTAGGCCAGAAGCTTTGCCTGGTGGGGATGAACCACCTGCGGACTGCCGCCAAACTGAGCGTCGTAGGCGGCAATGTGGTCTGCCGCCCCGCGCAGCCAGAGCTGGCCCGCCTCCAGGGCGATCGCCATTTGCCCCAGCCGCTCCTGCTGGTAGGGGTGCTCGGTGCGCTGCTCGGCTTGCAGGTACTGCCGCGTCAGGTCAAAAATCGCCTCAGCCCCGCCCAGCTGAACCGCCGCAAACCGCACCACTCCGGCGCTCAGCCAGGGCTGCCGCAGATAGTCGCCGGGCTGGCCAATCAAGTCTTTCGCCCCGATCTCGACGCCGGTAAAGTCGATTTTGTAGCTGGCGGTCGCCCGCATCCCCATCGGCTGCCACCAGTCGCGATCCCACCGGGTGCTGACCTCATCCATGGGCACAATCGCCATCTGCCAGCGGCCATCGGGCAGCTTGCCGTTGACAAAGGGCCGCTCCACATAGCCCGCGCCAGAGCAGAACGTTTTAGCGCCCTCCAGCCGGTAGCAACCATCCCCCAGGGGAACTAGCGTCAAGCCTTCGGCATCTTCAGCGTTCCATACGCCAAACAGCTTGTGGCGATCGCGCACCTCTCGCCCGTAGCGCTCAACCTGCTCTGCGGTGCCAAAGGTTTGCACCAGCTGCAGAGCGTTGACATGGCCCTCATACACCCGCCCCACCGCCAGATTGCCCCGGCCAATGTGCTTGAGCGATCGCAGCAGGTCGTGGGTTGACGCCGCCTCAATTCCCAACCCGCACCCCCCCAGCGCCTGACGCAGCGGAGCCACCAGAAACCCTTCCTCGGCCAGCCGCTCAAACGCCTCTACCGGAAACCCACCGGGGTAGTCAGTGCAAGCAGCTTCCTGGGCAAACGTATCGGCCATCTGGGCCGCTCGCTGCACAAAGGTCGTCGTAGAGGTTGCGAGAGTCTGGAGCATAAACATTTCGTTAGGCCAAGACCTATATCGACAGAAAAACCTGTCTGGATAACTCCAGTTTGCAGAGACATCGCAGCGCAATGCCTCTACAAATTGGTCATAAATTGTCGATGGATGGGGGTGAGTCGAGTTTCACCTCACTACTCCTTCGGCACCCACACCGAGACCGACCCGGCCTGGCAGCTAAACTCAGCCCAGCCCTCGTCGTTGGTGGTAACCGGCTCACTCACATGCTCGGTGATGTCGTAGTAGGTGCGGTTGGGCTGGCCCACCTCCATCCACTTGCGGCCATCGTCGCCGTTAGTTAGCACCACCGCCATGCCGCCGGGGTTCTCTTCGCTGCCCAGCCGGGTCCAGCCAATGGTGCTGGGGTGGTCGAAGTAGTCGTACTGGTCGCCAAAGGCGTAGGTGCGGCGCACGTGCAAGAACTTGTCAATCAGCCATTTGTGGCTGTCGAGCCAGATCTCGTATTCGCCGCCGTCGTTGCCGTTGTCTTTGTAGTGAGCGCCGTAGTAGTCGGCGTAGAAAATGCAGGGGTAGCCATCCTGCCGCAGCAGAATTAGCGCGTAGGCCAGGGGCTTAAACCAGGGTTCTACTACCGATTCCAGCGATTGCAGCGGCTGGGAGTCGTGGTTGTCAACCAGGGTAACGGCCAGGGCGGGCTGCTCTTTCACCAGGGTGTTGTCGAAAATGGTGGTGAGATCGTAGTCGCCGCCTGCTTTGCTGGCCTCGCTGAAGTTGTAGTGCAGCGGGGCATCAAACAGGTGCACATCGCCCCCGGTGACATCGATAAAGTGGTGCAGCGCCTCAATTTCGTAAGACCAGTACTCACCCACCGCAAACAGCCTGCGCCCCGCCTCCTTCCGGCAGTGCTGAAGCCAGTGGGGAAAAAAGCCCGCCCGCACGTGCTTCACGGCATCAAAGCGAAAACCATCGACCTGAGTGATGTCGGTATACCAGGCTCCCCAGGCTTTCAGCGCGTCGCGCACCTCGTCGAATTCCATATCGAGGTCGCAGCCCATCAGGTAGTCAAAGGCCCCTTTTTCGAGGTCAACATTCTCGTCAAAGGACTTGCCTTTAAACAAGTAAACGGCGTTGTAATCGGGGTTGTATTCGTCGTAATCCACGGCATCAAAATGCCACCAGTGCCATTCCATATCGGAATATTTGCCCTGGCGACCGGGAAACTTAAAGTGCGTCCAAACTTTGACGGTGCGATTTTCGTCAATGGCTTCGTTGCGGTTGTCGGGGTTGAGGGGGGTAGCTTCCACCTCTTCGGTTTCATCACCGCCGACCATGTGGTTGAATACCACATCGGCATAGACCCGAATGCCCGCCTCTTTAGCCGCTTTTACGGCCTGAATATACTCGTCTTTAGTGCCATATTTGGTGCGAACGCTGCCTTTCTGGTCAAATTCGCCCAAATCGTACAGGTCGTAAACGCTGTAGCCCACGTCGAAACCGCCAGCATTGCCTTTGTAGGCGGGCGGTAACCATACAGACGTAATACCAGCATCGGCCAGATCTTTGACGTTTTCGGCAAACTCTTGCCAAAGCTTTCCATCGGGCTCAATGTACCAATGAAAATACTGCATCATCACGCCGTTAGGCTCTGACATACCCGTAGGTTCCTTTTGGAAAAATAATGGTGGCTCCGGGATTATGGCAGATTTTCTCAGATTTCTCGGTCTACCTTGCGGCATATTTCAAGGTAAGTAGGGTGGGCGCTGATCACCACTAAATCCTTTTTCCTCCGCATTTAACCGCTTTTCTTCTAAATCACGTCCTCTATTCTAAAAGCCACCTAAAAACGCTATTAGGCCAAGCCAAGAAGCGCCGCAGAGGTGTAGCCTGATGACGGTTGGGCTATGGCCAGGGCTAGGAAAGACCGATTGAGGATTTCGGCTGGTCGCTGAGGAGAATGGTGGGCAGTGCCCACCCTACTAAATCCCCCTTGAAAAGGGAGACTTTGAATAGACATCACCCCCCTTTTTAAGGGGAGCCGGGGGGATCGGAACGGTTTTAATCCTGAAGTAGAACGCCTTAAAGCACCTTCTTTTACCGCGTGAGAATGGCCTAGGGATTTGGGCAATTCAGGAGAGTCAACCGTTAGGGAGCACTACTCAAATGTCTGTAAACTGAAAACTCTTTATAGGCTGGCTTCGCTAAACGTGAGACCAGCCTATTTTTTGCCGACGGTAGGTTGGGTGAAGCGCTAGCGGAACCCAACATCGATGACCCTTGTTGGGTTCCGCTTCGTTTCACCCAGCCTACGAGATTTCCTAGTCGTCTGGGGTTACCAGGCGGCGGGTCATCACGCTGATGTATTCGCCGCTGCGGCCGGTGGGGATGGGCTCAATCCATGCCACGCGATCGCAGTAGCGCAGCACTTCCATGCGGTTGATGGCTTCGATGACGGCGGCGTAGTCGCCCAGCAGTATGTGCGTGAGGCGATCGGGCCGATGGGCGGGCAGGGCAAACGAGGCGGGCAGGCCGGGCTGCCCCAAGGGTTGAAAAGTCATGCGGTTGTCTCCGTTTTCGGGTGAAGGAAAACGGGGAACGCTCTAGCGCTGTCCCAAAGAACGGTAAACGAAGACGCTAGCTCCTAGAATGCACCTAGGGCATCTCACTTACCCGGTTTAAGCTGGGATGTCTTAGGGCGCAGGGGAAGTTGCTGCTTCCCCTACGCCCGTCCTAGATTACATTCCCCGCAAAGATACGGTACAGCAAGTGCTCTTGTAGAACAACCGTACAGGCGCAAGGAGAATGGATTGCTAATTGCCCGCCGACAAAATGCGGGTGATGACTACCGCCGAGGCCGCGAAGAGGCCGTCCAGGCGGTGCCAATGAGCCCCAGGGTGAGGCCCCACAGCCGCCCGTCCCACTGTTATAGACCCCTTTCAAGGAGATGCAGGGGTGGGGCATTTTGGGCATTTTCAGTGCAGAACAAGTCATTTGCATCATGTTCCCTAACTTTTTGCCCTACAACCGACAGTTAAAGCAAATTGCCCGCCAACTGCGGCAAAACATGACCCGTTCGGAAGTGATTTTGTGGCAACACTTGAAAGGCAAGCAAATGCATGGCTTTGACTTCGATCGCCAGAAGCCCATTGATGAGTACATCGTTGACTTCTACTGCAAGAAGCTATGGCTAGCCATTGAAATCGACGGTTCCTCCCATGACAGCGAAGAAGCCCAGGAGCAAGACCAGTACCGCCAGGCTAGGCTAGAAGCCTACGGCATCAGATTTTTAAGATTCCGCGATGATGAGGTTATTTATCAGACGGAGGCTGTGCTTCAGGCGATCGCAGCATGGGTGACGAATCCTCCTCATAACTGAAACTGGACCCACCCCGCCCTGCGGGCACCCCTCCCAAAAGGGGATGATGGCGCAAATCCCCTCTTGGGAGGGGTAGGGGTGGGTCTACGAGTGGCTTTTGATGCGGGAAACTTCTCGCATGGCTGAGACTGGCCCACCCCGCCCTGCGGGCACCCCTCCCTGGGAGGGGATGATGGCGAAAATCCCCTCCAGGGAGGGGCAGGGGTGGGTCTGCGAGTGGCTTTTGATGCGGGAAACTTCTCTTATGGCTGAGACTGACCCACCCCGCCCTGCGGGCATCCCTCCCAGGAGGGGATGGTGGCGCAGATCCCCTCCTGGGAGGGGCAGGGGTGGGTATGCGAGTGGCTTTGGAATGCCCACGATAGCGCTCCTGCGTCCCGTATTCAGTAGATGCAGGAGCATCTGGGGAAATGGTATCAACGCTAGAGCGTTGGCACGATAGAACTCGTTTTTCCATGCCGTCCCCCACCCCATGGCAGCGATTTGGCGAGGCTGGATAACTACGTTTTTCCCAATCAGCAAGGGGTACTAACGCTTACGCCCCCTCCAACAACGCTTGAAACCGCGCGTTGGGGCGGATGGGGTCGAAGTCGGTGTCAGTTTTGGCCATATCGCGGTATTTGGGGTTTAGGGCAATGGCAGCTTGCAAAGCGGGGAGCGCGTTGTCGGCATTGCCCTGGAGACCGTAGCAACAGGCTTTTTTATAAATGGCGTAGCTGCTATCGGGTTGAATTGACAAAGCTTTGTCGTAGCTAGAAAGAGCTTCTTCAAAACGACCAAGGCTAGCTAATGCCATTCCTCGAATTCCCCAGGCTGAGAAATAGTCAGAGTTGGCTGAGAGAATCTGGTCACAACATTCGATCGCCTCTTCGTATCGGCCCAAGGCAGACAGCGCTAACCCTTTGTTGTTGAGCGCGTCGTGATAGTCGGGTTTGATCGCCAGGGCCGCGTCGTAGCTGGCAATGGCCTCCTCCTTTCGGCCCAAGTCATCCAGCGCATTCCCTTTGTTGTTGAGCGCTTCGTGCAAGTCGGGTTTGATCGCCAAGGCCGCGTCGTAGCTGGCAATGGCCTCCTCCTTTCGGCCCAAGGCAGACAGCGCAGTCCCTTTGTTGTTGAGCGCGTCGTGCTTGTCGGGTTTGATCGCTAGGGCCGCGTCGTAGCTGGCAATGGCCTCCTCCTGTCGGCCCAAGGCAGACAGCGCAGTCCCTTTGTTGTTGAGCGCGTCGTGCAAGTCGGGTTTGATCGCCAGGGCCGCGTCGTAGCTGGCAATGGCCTCCTCCTTTCGGCCCGAGGCAGACAGCGCAGTCCCTTTGTTGTTGAGCGCTTCGTGAAGGTCGGGTTTGATCGCCAGGGCCGCGTCGTAGCTGGCAATGGCCTCCTGCTTTCGGCCCAAGTCAGACAGCGCTACCCCTTTGTTGTAGAGCGCTTCGTGATAGTCGGGTTTGATCGCCAAGGCCGCGTCGTAGCTGGCAATGGCCTCCTCCTTTCGGCCCGAGGCAGACAGCGCATTCCCTTTGTTGTAGAGCGCTTCGTGATAGTCGGGTTTGATCGCCAAGGCCGCGTCGTAGCTGGCAATGGCCTCCTCCTGTCGGCCCAAGTCAGACAGCGCAGTCCCTTTGTTGTTGAGCGCTGTGTGATAGTCGGGTTTGATCGCCAGGGCCGCGTCGTAGCTGGCAATGGCCTCCTCCTTTCGGCCCAAGGCAGACAGCGCAGTCCCTTTGTTGTTGAGCGCTTCGTGAAGGTCGGGTTTGATCGCCAGGGCCGCGTCGTAGCTGGCAATGGCCTCCTGCTTTCGGCCCAAGGCAGACAGCGCTACCCCTTTGTTGTAGAGCGCTTCGTGATAGTCGGGTTTGATCGCCAGGGCTGCGTCACAGCAGGCGATCGCCGCTTCTTTTTGGCCGATTGAGTTTTTTAGCCAGGCCTGGTTGTACCAAACAACGTCGCTTTGGGGCTGAAGTTTAGTCAACCGACTATTGGCAAGTAATGCTGTTTTGTACCGCTCCAACCCTACAGCAGCTACCACAAAACCTGTCAAAGCATTCTCTAGCTGATTTGGGTATCGTCTTGAGAGGTCAATTAGCAGCTTGCCAAGGCTGGCTAAGTTTTCGTTCACCGCAACTGTGTAGCCCTTGGCTTCTATTTGCCCATCTCTGGGCTGCAAAATACGCTCTGTATCCTTTAGACGCTGCAAACCCTGACGAATTTTGTAGCGAGGCCAAAACTGCCATAGCCTAGTTTTCTGGGCCAGCAGGGCTGCGGTGGGCAGTACCGTTATATCTTGCAGCTCCACATTGCACTGGCGCAGTAGATCAACGGCATCGTAAATACACCCTGCGGTTTTATCGCGGCTAGTGGCTGCTTGATAGCGGCTTTGCCAGGTTCCTCTCAGGGTCTCTTTGTAGGTGGCGGTAGAAACGACCAAGCTGCGGCTTTTGGCTCGCTCCAGGTTTTCGACGACGTTTCTAAAGGTGCCATCGTTGCGTTGGGCGATGGGGGCAAAGTCTTCGACTTTGGCAGACAAGCTGGCCCGCTCAGTAGTTTGGGCCAGCACCGCCTCAATGGCGGTTTCCGCAGGCACTGGCAGTGGATGTTGGCAAAACTGGCTCCAGAATTGAGGATATTTTTCGATCGCTAACTTATCCCACTCGCTGGGTTGTCCCGGCTTTTCGGCAATAGTCTCATCACGGGCTGTGGCAACCACTCGAATGCGGTCATTGCCGCAACTGCGCTCAAAAAATTCTAGGGTTTCTTGCAGGCGCTCTTGTAGAGGCTGCTTCAGGGCACTGGGCAAGTTGCCTTGAGCGTCACGACTGGCCTCAGCGCCCAGGTTCATGGCCTGGTTCAGATTATCGAGAAAAAAGATTAGTTTGGGTTGGTGGCCCACCACCTCTGCCGGAAACTGGGTTGGCACCGTCAGTTGTTCGTGGTTCTTGAGTTTGAGCACCGTCCAGCCTTCGCTATTGAGGCGTGTGGCTAGTTCACCTGCTTCGCGGGTTTTGCCTAGCCCCGTGCGACCCAAGATCAGCAGCCAGCGGTGCACCTCTAACAATCCTTCGAGTTGTTGCTGTATCGACAGTTCTGGCCGCCGCTGCTGGTAGGGAATGTTGAAATCGGCTAAAGGGTCACCATCGGCCTGCTCTGAACCCATCAGTCTTTTTAAGACACCCTCGCTCCTGGGCTTAATCACCTCAAAGGGAAATGATGGGTCGATAGGTGCTGGCGGTGTAGATGACTTTAATCGAGGTAGTAGCCACCGCCAAGCAGCAAACCCAGACGCCGAGAGCACCGTCAGCCCATAAATAAACCAGTCGGGATTTTCCCACGCTGTCTTGAGTATTGCGGTAGCCCTCTCAAATAGGTCGGTTTCATCCATGCCAAACGCACAAAGGGGGCTAGAGGTTTTTTTATAGGGCAAATCATTCAGATTCTAGCCTTGACTACCAGAAAGGCAACCTAGGCGCGATCGCACCGCATCCTTGTGAGTGGTGAGGATGGCCCCCCCAAGATTGAGCTTTCAGGCCGCAATGCACCGCTCACAATGTCGGGCCTCTCGCTTGACGCTGGCGGTGCATTGCGGTCAGGGCAAAGAGCGTTGCATATTGCAGGGTTTGCTTTAGGCCGCGAATGCACCCTACTGACATACCTAGGGGAAT
Organism: Nodosilinea nodulosa PCC 7104; assembly: GCF_000309385.1. GTDB lineage: Bacteria > Cyanobacteriota > Cyanobacteriia > Phormidesmidales > Phormidesmidaceae > Nodosilinea > Nodosilinea nodulosa. The sequence continues at coordinate 2,557,316 of NZ_JH976537.1, read as the reverse complement.
GGTGAGCAGTGCTCACCCTACAACGGTTGAAAAGTTATGCGTCTTCGGCGTCAGCGGGTTCCCCCGATAGGCGGCGGGGGATGCGATCGCACCCTTCCAGCGTTTCAATCGCCTCGCCCCCAGCCGCCCCCAGCTCTTTGAACTTGCGCGTCGTCACCAGCACCCGGCTCTCCAGGCAGCCCGCCGTCTGGTTAAAGGCCTTGACCGAGGCATCCAGCCCCCGGCGCAGCTTCACCATGTGATTGGTGAGAATGGCCATGCGATCGTACAGTTCGCGGCCCAGGGCGCTGACCATCTGGGCGTTTTCGGCCATTTTTTCGTGCCGCCAGCCGTAGGCGATCGCCTTCAGCAGGGCAATTAGCGTGGTCGGCGTGGCCAAAATTACGCTCTGGCTGACGCCGTACTCGATCAGCTGCGGGTCGTGCTCCAGGGCGGCGCTAAAGAAGGTTTCGCCCGGCAAAAACAGCACCGCAAACTCCGGCGAATCGTCGAACTGGTCCCAGTAGGCTTTGGCCCCCAGCTGGGTGAGGTGGGTGCGCACCTGGCGGGCGTGGGCGGCGAGGCGATCGCGCCGGGTTGCCTCATCGGTCGCTTCCAGCGATTCCAAATACCCCTGCAAAGGCGCTTTTGAGTCAACAATAATCTGCCGTCCGTTGGGCAGCTTGATCACCATATCGGGGCGTAGCCGCCCGCCCTCGGCCTCCACCGTGGGCTGCTCGACAAAGTCGCAGTACTCGATCATGCCCGCCATTTCGACCACGCGGCGCAGCTGCATTTCACCCCAGCGGCCCCGCACCTGGGGGGCTCGCAGCGCCTTGACCAGGTTGGCGGTTTCGCCCTGGAGCTGGTTTTGGCTAATGGCCAGCGATTTGACCTGCTCGGTGAGGCTGGCGTAGGCCGAGACGCGATCGCGCTCCAGCGATTGCAGCTTGCCATCCACCTTTTCCAAAGAATCCCTCAGCGGCCCCACCAGCGAGTCGATCGCCTGCTGGCGCAGATTCAAACTGCCCTCCGCCTGGGACTGAAAGCTCGATAGTGTCGCTTGGGCCAGCTCCAAAAATGACTGGTTGTTGCGTGCCAGGGCATCGGCAGACAGCGCCTGGAACGTATGGGCCAGCCGCTGCTGGGCCTGGTCGAGCAGGGCGACTTTTTCCTGAGTGGCGCTGTGGGCGTGGGCCAGCTGGGTTTGCAGCTCGGCCAGCTTGGCCCGCAGCAGCGAATTTTCCTGCTGGGTGTGGGATAGCTGGGTGGCGCGATCGCCCAGCGCCTGCTCCAGCTCCCCCAGTCGACCCATCTGGGCCTCAGCAGTGGCGCGGCGGCTGGCTTCGTCGCGCAGCTCGTGGCGGCTGTAGTCGAGCTGGCCCTGGAGGTCTCGCTGCACCGTCCGCAGTTCTTCAATGTGCTGGTCTTTGTGGTGCAGCCGCTCGATCAGGCTGGCGCGATCGCCCGCCATTTCGGCCCTGGTCCGCTCCCGCACGGTTTGCAGACGGCTGGCCAACAGTAAACCCGCAACGCCAGCGCCGAGCACCAGTCCTAAAATTATGCCGATTGCCGCTGGCATCCCCATTCTCCTAAACTAAACTCCGCCCCACCCATCCCAGGCCACTGCCCCATCAAGGTACACGTATACTACACCCATCCACCCATCCACCCGCCTACCCACCCACTCGCCCACCCATCTCCACCATGCCTACCCCATCCACCCTCGCCATCCGCCCCGCTACCCCCGCCGACCTGCCCGCCCTGGTAGCGCTGATCAAAGCCCTAGCCGACTACGAAAAGCTGGCCCACGAAGTCACCGGCAGCCCCGACGATCTGGCGGCGGCTCTGTTTGGCGATCGCCCCTACGTCGAGGCGGTACTGGCCTGGGTCGACGGCAAGCCCGCAGGCCTGGCCCTGTTCTTCCACAACTTTTCAACCTTTTTAATGAAGCCGGGCATTTATCTCGAAGACCTGTTTGTCTACCCCGACTACCGCCGCCAGGGCATTGGCAAAGCGCTGCTGGTGTACCTGGGCAAACTGGCCCTGGAGCGAGGCTGTGGCCGCCTGGAATGGAACGTGCTGGACTGGAACACCCCCGCGATCGAGTTTTACCAGAGCATGGGCGCTGAGATTAAGCCCGAGTGGCAGATCTGCCGGGTGGCGGGGGAGGCGTTGGAGGCGTTTGGGGGAATGGAGGGGTGAGGGGGTGAGGGGATGAGGGGATGAGGGGATGAGGGGATGAGGGGATGAGGGGATGAGGGGAGAACAGCCCCCTGCTTTCCTCATCTTCCCCATCCTCCCCACCTTCCCCTCCCTCACTACCCACGCCACTTCCCCATTTCCTAGGTATGATTCTGCCCAGAGCGTCTAAGCATTCGGTTCTATATGGCACAGATTTTTATCTCGGCGGGTCACGGGGGCTTTGAGGATGGGGTGGTGGACCCCGGTGCTGTGCTGCCCAACACTACCGAGGCGGCGGAGATGATTCAGATTCGCGACCTGGTGGTGGCTGAGCTCAGGTCGCGCAGTTTTTCGGTGCTCTCTGTGCCCGACGACCTCAGTGCCGCCCAAACCCTGAGCTGGATCAACGCCCGCTGCCGCCCCGAAGATGTGGCTCTCGAAATTCACGCCGGGGCCTTTAGCGACCCAGGGGTGCGGGGTGCGGCGGTGTTTTACATTGCCAAAAACGACGTGCGCCGCACCCATGCCGAGCTGGTGCTGCTGGCCCTGATTCGGCGGGTGACGCAGCTGCCCAGCCGGGGCGTAAAGCCCGACACCGAATCGCCCACGGGCATGCTGCCCTTTTGCCGCAACCTGGGCTGCCCCTCGCTGCTGATGGAGGTGGGCTACCTGAGTAACCCTCAAGATTTGGCCATTATTCAGCGGCAGCGGCGCGATGTGGCCCTGGGCATTGCCGACGGGCTGGCCTCCTGGAGCCGGGCCGTGGGTAACGACATTCCCACCGCGCCGGGGGGCAACCTGCCCGAATTTAGAATCAATCTCAACGGCGGCATTTATCCCGAAACCGGCATTATCGTCAACAACAATTCCTACATTCCCATCGATATCGCCGACCTGCTGGGCGTCGATGCGGCCACATCCCCCAACATTAACCGCATTCGCTACGCCAACGTGGTCTACATGAAGGCGGTCGACCTGCAAGCCTACAACGTATCGGTGACCTGGGATGCGGCCACCCGCACGCTGCGGCTGCGATCGCGCACGGGCGCCCAGTTTTGCCCCGGCTCGATCGATCGCATCATGGGCATTGGCAGCACCTCGGAGACGCAGCTGAAGTTGTTTCTGCAAAGCGTCAACCCCGCCGCCGTCAACACCTACGGCGATCTGCCCAAGCTGTATCGCGAAGAGGCCGCGATCGAAGGGGTCAACCACGACATCGCCTTCTGCCAAATGCTGGTGGAGACCAACTCCCTCAACTTTGGCGGCAGCCTGAATCCGGCCCAAAACAACTTTGGCGGTATCGGCTCGCCCACGGGCGGGCCGGAGGGGTCGTCCTTTCCCAGCGCGCGGGTGGGGACGCGCGCCCAAATTCAGCACCTCAAGGCCTACGCCAGCCTCGACCCGCTGGTGCAGCGCCAGGTAGACCCCCGCTTTTTGTTCGTGGTGCGGGGGGTAGCGCCCTTGGTGGATCAGCTCAGCGGTCGCTGGAGCGCCGACCCGGAGTATGGGCGCAAAATCCTGGCCTTTTTGCGGCGGCTCTACGACTCTATCGTGCCGCCCTAGGGCCAGCGGTAAAAGTGGCCTTAGGGCGGCAACCCACCAGCGGCAGCGCCGTCATAGGCAGGTATTGGATCCTGTTGTGCCAGGCCCAGGCATCGATGATACCGTAAAAAACGTTGTCCGATGTCCGGCTGTTCCACGTCCGCACGAGTTCTTCTACGTTCTGCCTCCGCCGATGACCCTACTTCGCCAACCCTCTTTCTTTAGGCCGCTGGTCAACCGCACCCGAGGCTTTTTAGCCCACGGCCTCGGCCTGTCGGTGGTGTGGTGGCTGGCGGCCCTGCCCGCTCAGGCGATCGTCGAAATGCGGGTGGCCATTGGCGATCACCTGAACCAGGCGGTGGTCGGCAGCTCTACCCCGGCGGTAATCAAAAATGCATCGGGCCAGGGGGTGGGCCAAATTCCCCAGGGGCGCGCGGTTACCATTACCCCCGGCGGGGGCGGGCTGCGCCTGGCCGACTGGCAAGGTCAGGCCTTTTGGGTGGAGCCAACCGGCGGCGGCTATGTCTTTATCAATGACAAATGGTATCGGGGTCGGGTGCTGGTGGTGCCCACCGACGGCAAGGTTACGGCCGTCAACTGGGTCGATCTGGAGGCCTACCTCTACGGTGTAGTCGGTGGTGAAATGCCTGCCAGCTGGCCCCAGGAGGCTCTGAAGGCCCAGGCGGTGGCGGCCCGCTCCTACGCGCTGTACCGCCGCGATCGCACCCAGGGCGATCTGTTTGATGTTGCCAGCACCACCGCCAGCCAGGTGTACGAGGGGCTGGCGGGCGAAACCCCGGCGGTGCAGGCTGCCGTCAACGCGACCCAGGGCCAGGTGCTGACCTACGGCGGGCAAATCATTGAGGCGGTGTTTCATTCCTCCTCTGGCGGCTATACCGAAAATTCTGAGGATGTCTGGCAGCGCCCTACCCCCTACCTGCGCGCCGTGCCCGACTTTGATCAAGATGCCCCGACGTTTCACTGGTCGGCGACGTTCTCCACCCAGCAGATTGGTCAGCGCATTTCCGGCATTGGCCGCCTGCAAAGCGTCGCTACCGAGCGGGCCACTCCCCATGGTCGGATTATGTCCATTCGGCTCCAGGGCAGCCAGGGCACCCGCACCCTGACCGGCACCGAGTTTCGTCAGGCCTTGGGGCTACGCAGCGCGCTGTGCTCGGTCTCCCTGGCGGGCGACACCCTGCAAGTTAACGGGCGCGGCTATGGCCACGGCCTGGGCATGAGCCAATGGGGCGCGCGGGCGCTGGCGCTCCAGGGCCGACCCTACCAGCAGATTTTGACCTACTACTACCAGGGCACGGCTCTGGCGGCCCTGCAGGTGACCACGGCGCAAAAGCAGGATGGGCCGCTGCTGCTAAACCCCATCGGGGTTCAGCCCGCCCTAGCCCATTAGCAAAACGCGATCGCAGGTTGCGATCGCGCCCGGGGATGTGCTAAATTCATCCTCTGCAAGGACGTATAGCTCAGTTGGTTAGAGCACCACGTTGACATCGTGGGGGTCACTGGTTCGAGTCCAGTTACGTCCATTAAGGCTTATAGCCTTTATATCCAAGCTTTCAGGCAACTTCTATGTAGTCTTGCTTATACTTGGTGGAGCTTCTTGAGATAGTTTTTTGTGTGCAGATTGTGTGCATGGGACAAAGCAGGCTATCTAGGTAGTGACCAGCCTGCAAGTGAAAAGGTGGCTTTCTATTCGACGCCGTCTCCTTTATAACTAGCCAATATCTTGCATTAGCCCTGAGAATAGGACTTCAATTAGTCATTAATGCGATTGATCTTATTGTGCAGCCAATCGACAAGATGGCAAAAAACAGAAATCAGAGCAAATTCAAATCATGAGTGAAACAGATAAAATAGAGAAAACATTAAACTCATTTCTAAAAAATGAAACGACGAATGTTTTATTCATGAGAGGTGAATGGGGGATAGGGAAAACCTATTTTTGGGAAAGCTATATCAGCGAAAAGTTAAATCAAAAAGAAGTCGAAAATCTAGCTTATTCATACGTCTCTTTATTTGGAGTGTCTAATATAAACCAGTTGAGAGAAAGGATTCAGAGTTCCGCCAAAATCATAGATAACAGTGGATCATCAATAAAGAAAATAGAAGAATTTGCAAACGAGCAGAACCAGGTATTTCAGCTCCTATATGGGAAAAAAGCGAGGCAACTAGAATCCAAACTTGCGACTATTATAAAAGTATTAAATGGTGCGAGATGGGGAGGTCTTCAATTAGGGTTTATTTCGGAATTCTACGGGCAATATAGAGAAAGCCTCATCTTTGACTACCTTGTTTGTATTGACGATTTCGAGCGGAAGCAAAATGATTTAGAAGTTGGTCAAGTGATGGGGCTAATCAATGAATTAAGCCTTCAGAGGAAGTGCAAAGTCGTTGTCATTCTAAACGAAGAAAAATTAGACGAAGAGAATGCTATTGACTTCAAAAAATATAGAGAAAAAACTGCTGATGTTGAAGTTAGATATTCACCGAGCATACAAGAAAATATCCTAAAAGTTTTTTCTGGAGAAGAGCTTTACTTTGAGAGAATACTGCAAATTTTTAAGTGTCTAGGCTCTGTTAATATCAGGATTTTTAAGCGATTCAAGTGGGCGATAGAGCACATTCAGGAATACACGAATCCTTGTGAAGATGCTGTAAAGGTAGAGATGGCAGCTCATCTAGCTCTTTATTCGTGGGCTTTTCTTGAGTCTGACCAACAACTATCTCTGCCATTTGTGAAACAAAGTTTAGGCTCGCATGGTTACATGCTAGCAAATATATATAAAGACCCAGATGACTCTGGGTATACGGAACACGAAAAGCGTTGGCTGGATGAAGTCCTCCTCAATCTGCCGATAAGTGAAGCTAAGTATGATGAAAATATCATTAATCTCATTCAATACGGATACTTATTGGATGAAGACGATTTTATTAAAAACATATCGGAAGAGAACGAAAAGGAAAAGAAATACCAATACAGGCAGCGTGTCAAGAATGTATTCGAAATGTATCAATACTCCCTACGTGATAACCAGAAAGAAATAGTGCAAGCATCTCATGATCTTTTGGCTATAGGACTACAGAAAATATTCTTTAGTGACTTTTCAAAGTTAATGACATTGCTAGATCTTTTAGAGGAGAACACAGACTCGTATATTGAAGAATATTGTCAAGTTAATCCAGATGTTATTAAAGACATAGCTTCTGACCCTTCTTTCGGTCGGAGCAACATTAAGAATAAGCTTCTTTCAGAAAAGGTTGAGAACGCTCGAATCGAAATGTATGAATACAGTAACCTTGATAGTGTTTTGACTCATATTACACAGAAACAAAGCCACCGTATAGAACAAATAGATTTTCTCTGTTCTCTGAGTCCATCTGATATTTTGGATTGGATAAATAGGATGAATGCGCAGTATTCAGGTGAAGATGTAAATATCGAGGAACAACTATTTGTTGTGAAACTATATGATGCTCTGACCTACTTTCGTAGCAAAGGTCAGGATAATGATACTAATGCAAAATACAGGCTTATTCTTGAAAACCTTAAATCTGCCCTTAAATTATTTGCAAAAGATAGCAATATCAATAGAGTAAGGGTTCAAAATTTGTATGGGATTGATTTAGAAAATCAGGTTGATTAGTGATGGAATACATCTGCGACTCTTTTCCTAACCCGTTGAGTCTTTACTAACCAAGAAAATAGTCTTTTGTTTAGAATTTGGGTAATCTAGGTTGATTTAGCATGTGTCCGTAGGTTTCTGCCACCATACGTGTGCTGGTCTGACCAGCAATCTGTGCAGCTTGGGGCAGTGAACATCCCTCATACTCGATGCCGTGGCTGATGTACAGTGCACGCTATCCTATCTCCTGGGTCATCTAAACACTTGAGCTTAGCTCTTTAGTATTGGCGGTGCTGCCAGCGATTTCAGCGGCCATTGCCTTCAGGCGCTGAACGCGATCGTCCGTGGAGGGGTGGGTCATAAACAGCGTCATCATTCCATCCTTAGAGAGCGGGTTGATGATGAACAGCGGCGCAAAGGCGGGGTTGCCGTGAATGGGCACCTTCTGCCCCATCTCCTCCAGTCTTTCTAAGGCGCGCACCAGGGCCAGGGGGTTGCCGGTAATTTCGGCGGCCCCGGCATCGGCGGCGTACTCCCGCGTCCGTGAAATAGCCATGCGAATTAGCCCGGCGGCAAATGGCCCCACCACCAGTAGAAAGAGAATCGCGATGGGGTTGTTGCCGCGCCTGCCGCCCGCCCGCGCCATGGGAAAGTACAGTGCCCCCAGGGTGAGAATGCGGCCCAAAAAGGTCAGCGACCCGGCCAGGGTGCCCGCCACCGCCTGGGTCAGGGTGTCGCGGTTGCGCACGTGGGTGAGTTCGTGGGCAATAACGGCGTCTAGCTCGTCGTCAGGCAAGAGGTCAACGATGCCTTTGGTGAGGGCGATCGCGGCGTGGTTGGGGTCGCGCCCAGTGGCAAAGGCGTTGGGCGACTCCGACGGCACCAGATACAGAGTCGGGGTGGGAATGCCGGCGCGATCGCTCAGCCGCTCTAGTCGCTCAAACAGCTCTGGGGCCTCTTCTCGCGGCGTGGGCTGGGCCTTAAATGCCGCCAGCGCTGCCTTGTCGGAGTAGTACCACGAGCCAAAGCTGCTCACGGCGGCAAAGCCCAGCCCGTAGTAGAGGCCGGTTTCATCGCCCACCAGCAGGTAGCCCGCCAGCACGATCAGCCCGCTGAGTAGCGCCAGCAGTGCTAAGGTTCTGAACTGATTCATTGCCGCCATAGAAAATCCCCACCGTGTGCGATGTTTGCCCTCTAGCATCCCAGAGGTTGGCACCGCTGAGGTCTATCCAGGGAAAGAAAAGCTGCACAAACCGACGGCCCATGCGGTTAGGCTATGATTGGCCCATTGCAGAGACTGGGGCGACCGATGACCACGCTGCTGATTCAGACTGAAAGCGTACCCCTAAAGGTCAACTTCCCGACCAGCGCTGAAATGACAACAGCAGAATTTTATGCGTTCTGCCAGGCCAATCGCGATCTGCGGATTGAGCGATCGGCGACAGGAGAGGTGATTGTCATGCCGCCTGCCTTTTCTGACACCGGCAACCGCAACCTCAAAATTGCTCAGCAGTTGGCCAACTGGGCCGACGTAGATGGTACCGGCGAAGCCTTCGACTCCAGTGCCGGATTCACCCTGCCCAATGGTGCCACCCGTTCCCCCAATGCCGCCTGGGTGCGCTTAGAGCGCTGGAATGCGCTAACGGAAGCCGAAAAGTCTTCCTTTGCGCCCCTGTGCCCAGACTTTGTGGTGGAGTTGCGGTCTGCCAGCGATGCCCTCAGCAGGCTTGAGGCCAAAATGGAAGAATATCTAGCCAATGGTGCCTCTCTGGGCTGGTTAATCGATCGCAAAACCCGCCAGGTTCACCTCTACCGCCCCAATCAAGCAGCGGAAATTTTAGAGAACCCCGACACCGTTTCCGCAGACCCTCAGCTGCCAGGCTTTGCATTGCAAACGGCTAGAATTTGGTGAATGAGTTTCTTTTGAAGGTTTACAAGTCCTATATTTCGTAGCTTTGAGCATAAAAACTTCTGTGGAGTGTCCATGTCGCTTCAAGATCTCAAAACACAAATTACCCAATTGCCAGCTCAAGATCGACTTGAGCTAGTGAGCACTATCATTCAATCGCTCCAGGGGCTGCCTCAGCCAGAAGATTGGCAATTTTTAGTAGCTCGCCCCCATCCATGGCGAAAGCAACTTTTTATTAAAGGGCGTAAGCTGTTGGCGTCTAGTATTTGGCGAGATATGCTGACTAACGGTATGACTCCAGAGCAAGCTGCAGACAATTGGGACTTACCGCTTGTGGTCATCCAGGAAGCCATTCAGTACTGTGAGGCTCACCAAGATCTGCTGAGATTTGAAGCAGAAGAAGAGCGCCACCGCATGCAGGAAAAAGGAGTTTCTCTTGAGCCTAGCCCTGCTGCTTGACGAAGATAGTCAGGCGAAATTCTTGGTTAACCTTTTAAGGGCAGCAGGTCATGATATTCGAACTATTAATGAGGCTGGCATCGGAGGTGCTGCGGATGATGTGGTACTGGATTATGCCGCCCAGCAACGCCGAGTATTGTTAACCCGAAACTGCAATGATTTTCTGGATTTGCATCAGTCTATAACCACTCATTTCGGCATATTGGCTGTCTATCAAGATGCTGAACCCGATAAAAATATGAGCTATCAGGCGATCGCAGCGGCCATAGGCAACCTCGAAGCTTCAGGAGTACCTATGGCCAATCAGTTTATCGTGCTAAATCAGTGGAACTATTGAGCGTCTCATCGCTAGCGGATTAAACCGGCGAGTTAATTAGCCCCGGATGATCCTCTGGGCGAGGGCCGGAGGTATCCCAGAAGAAGCGGCGGTCTGACTCGGCAATGGGCTTGTCGTTGATGCTGGCCTCGCGGCGGCGCATCAGGCCGTTTTCGTCGAATTCCCAGTTTTCGTTGCCGTAGGCGCGGTACCACTGCCCGGCGTCGTCGTGCCACTCGTACTGAAAGCGCACGGCGATGCGGTTGTCGGCGTAGGCCCACACTTCTTTGACCAGGCGGTAGTCGAGTTCTTTGTCCCACTTGCGGCGCAGAAATTCGCGAATGGCGTCGCGCCCCTGGAAGATTTCGGCCCGGTTGCGCCAGTGGCTGTCTTCGGTGTAGGCCAGGGCGACGCGATCGGGGTCGCGGCTGTTCCAGGCGTTTTCGGCCATGCGGGCTTTGGCGATCGCGGTTTCTCGGGTAAACGGGGGGACGATGGGAGTGGGCATAGGGGTGGATGAGTGGGGGAGATGGGGAAGGTGGGGAAGGTATAGGAAAGGCTGTCAGCCTTGGCCAACAGCCTTAGGAGTTGTGAGTCAGGACGCGGAGAGAAACTTTAGGCCAGTTTGTTCACCGACCAAACCTTGCTACCGTATAGAGCTTGCGATCGCAGGCTGGCTCCGGCCAAAATCGCCAATCCAAAATCGGCAATCGACCTCACCACTTTTTGTAGGGCAGGAATTTGCCGTTCATGATCACCTTGACGCGATCGCCCTTGGGGTCTTCTTCTTTTTCGACGTCGATGGTGAAGTCGATGGCGCTCATAATGCCGTCGCCAAATTTTTCGTGCACCACGGCTTTGATCGGCATGCCGTAGACCTGCATGATCTCGTAGAAGCGGTAGATCAGCGGGTCGGTGGGTACCACCGGGTCGAGGCCACCCTTGACGGGAAACTCGGTCAGGGCCTCGATTAGAGAGGCATCGGCCCCGATCGCCTCGATGATTTTGGTGGCTTCTTCCACCGAGGCGCTGGCCTGGCGGTAGAACACCGACGCGATCCAGACTTCGTCGCAGCCGACCTTGGCTTCGAGGTCGGCAAAGGAGAGGCCAGCGGCTTTTTTGGCGGCCAGCAGGGTTTCGGTAACGGGGGAAATAGCCATGGTTCAGATCCTCTTGGATACGTCTTGGGTTGGATACGACTTGGGAAAAGTTGGTTTGTGCCGGGGAAGGGATGGCGGGCAATGCCCGCCCTACGGGGTTGGGGCGAGGGGGATGGTGGGTTACGGCGGAGCGAAAATGGTGTAAAGGGAGCCAGGATTGAGCGATCGCCTAACCCACCCTACGGGGTGTCCGGGGTTTCCCCATCTCCCCCATCCCCCCATCTCCCCCGTCTCCCTCATCCTCCCACCCGCGCCGCCTCTACCGCTCGGGTTTCGCGGAACAGGTGGCTCTCCATCTCGGCCTTGAGGGCGTGGTAGGCGGGGTGCTGCTCGATGGTCTCGCGGTTGCGGGGCCGGGGGAAGGGCACCTCCAGAATTTCGTCGATGCGGGCGGCGGGGCCGCGGGTCATCATGACGATGCGATCGCTCAGCAAGAGCGCCTCTTCGATGCTGTGGGTAATCATGATCACGGTCTTGCGCTGCTGTTCCCAGATCCGCTCGATCTCGTCCTGCAAGAAGCCTCGGGTGAGGGCGTCGAGGGCACCGAAGGGCTCATCCATGAGCAGAATTTGGGGGTTGATGGCCAGGGCGCGGGCGATGCCGACCCGCTGGCGCATGCCGCCGGAGAGCTCGTGGGGGTGCTTGCGCTCGGCCCCGGTGAGGCCGACCAGCTGAATGTGCTCCTTGAGGATGCGATCGCGCTTTTTGGGCGAAGTCTTGGGGTCCACGGTTTCTACCGCAAACCGCAGGTTTTCCTCCACCGTCATCCAGGGCATCAGGGCGTAGTTTTGAAACACCATGCCCCGGTCAGGCCCCGGCCCGGTAATCGGCACCCCGTTCAGCAAAATCTCGCCGCCAGAAATCGGGCTGAGGCCCGCAATCATGTTCAGCAGGGTCGATTTGCCGCAGCCCGAGGGGCCAATAATGGTGACAAAGGTGTTGGGCTCGATGTCCAAGCTGATATTCTCAACGGCCACAAAGTCGCGGCTGGTCTTGCCCGAGAGCTTGTTAAACAGGCCCTTTTTGCCGGGGAAGACCTTGGTTACATGGCGCACCGACAGCTGCGACGAGGCCGAGGGTTGATCTAAGGAAGCAACGCTATTCACGGGTGCAAGTCTCATGAGTTTCGACCAAAGGCAACAAACTTCTCCAGGGCCGCAAACAGGCTATCCAGCAGCAGCCCCACCAGGCCAATGATGAAAATGGCCACCAAAATATTGGCGATCGACAGATTGTTCCACTCGTTCCAGATGAAATAACCCAGGCCCGTGCCCAGCAGCATTTCCGCCGCCACGATCACCAGCCAGGCAATGCCCATGCTGATCCGCAGCCCCGAGACAATGTTGGGCAGCGCCGCCGGAATAATCACCTTGACGATGGTGCGCAGGCGGGAGGCCCCCAGGGTATTGGCCACATCCAGGTAGTCTTTATCCACGCTGGCCACCCCAAAAGCGGTGTTGATCAGCGTCGGCCAAATGCTGGAGATAAAGATGATGAACACCCCGGTCTTTTCAGAGTCGCGCAGCAGGTACAGGCCCAGGGGCAGCCAGGCCAGCGGCGACACCGGCTTGAGCAGCTGCACGTAGGGGTTAAAGGCCTTGTAGGCGACCGGCGAAATGCCGATCAAAATGCCCAGGGGCACCGCCACCAGCGAGGCCAGAATGTAGCCGATCGCCACCCGGCGCAGGCTGATCAACAGGTTCCAGCCGATGCCCAGATCGTTAGGGCCGTTGTTGTAAAAAGGGTTGGTGACCCACCACCAAAACTCCTTCAGGGTTTCGCTGGCGGTGGGCACGCCCTTCACAAACCAGCCCGCCCTGGCCCCCACCTCCCAAAACAGCAGAAACAGCCCCAGGGAGAGCATGAATAGCCCAAAGGCCTGCACGTTCTCGTTTTGTAGCAGAGACTCCTGCCTCTCGTTGGTTACTAAACCCGGTGTGGCGTTGGTTACCGCCATAGTGAATACCTCCTTTTAATGCGTCCGCAGCGGTGCAGGTTCCCCTGGCTTGGCCCCTGGCTCAGGCCAGATACCAGGGAACGATCGCCCTCTGCCTACACGCCAAACTTGTCGATCTGCGCTTTGACGTAGGCGCTGGGGGCGTTGGGGTCAAAGGTGTCAAAGGCCAGTTTTTCTTCCCGGTTGGTTTCGGTGGGCGGGTTTTGGCCCAGCTCCTTGGCCAGGTCGCGGGCCAGGTCGGTCAAAAACACGTCTTTGCCGACGCTGGCGTAGGTGTCATCGGTAATCTCCTGGGCGGCTTTGCCGTCGCCCTGCAAGTCCCAGCGCACCAGCTGTGAGGAGATCCACTTGGCGAAGCTCTGCCAGGGGTAGGGGTCAAAGCCGATGCGATCGGGCACGTCGAGGCTGTTGCCGTTGCCGTCGTCGAACTTGCCGGTGAGCACCGCCTCAACGACTTCCGTGGGCTGGTTGAGGAAGGCGCGATCGGAGATGGCCGCCGCAATTTCGGGGCGGTTGGTGGGCTCCTGGGCGTAGGCGGCCGCCTCAATAATGGCTTTGTTGAGGGCGCGGAAGGTGTTGGGGTTTTCGCCAATCCACTGGTCGCTGGCGGCAAAGGCGCAGCAGGGATGGCCATCCCACAGCTCTTTGGTCAGCATGTGGATATAGCCTGCCCCTTCGTATACGGCCCGCTGGTTAAAGGGGTCGGGCATCAGCATGGCGTCGATGTCGCCCGCAATTAGCTGGGCAATGCTGTCCGGCGGGGGCACCGGGCGAATCTGCACGTCCACGTCGGGGTCGAGGCCCCCCGAGGCCAGGTAGTAGCGCAGCAGCAGGTTGTGCATCGAGTAGGGGAAGGGCACCCCAATTACAAAGCCTTTGAAGTCTTCGGGACCGTTGACCTGGCCCTTGTGGCGCTCGGCGACGGTAATCGCCTGGCCGTTGATATTTTCAATGCTGGCCAGCTTGACCCCAAAGGCCGCCGAACCCAGGCCCAGGGTCATGGCGATGGGCATGGGGGCCAGCATGTGGTAGGCGTCGAGTTCGCCCGCGATCGCAGAGTCACGCACCGCACCCCAGCTGGGCATTTTCACCACCTTGGCGTTGAAGCCGTACTTCTTGTAAAAGCCCAGGGGCTCCGACATGATGATGGGCGTGGCGCAGGTAATGGGAATAAAGCCCACCTGGATATCGGTTTTCTCCAGATCGCCGGTTTCCACCGGAGCCTCGGCCTCGGCGTCGGTGGCGGGACCGCTGGCGCAGCTCGCCAGGCTGACCAGGGCCGCCCCCACAGCCATGTTGCGCAAAAACTCTCGCCGGGTGGCCCCGCTGTTGCGCACCGAGTCGGCAAAGAACAGCCCGGCCTGGGGGCCGAAGGCAGCAGCAAAGGCATTTTCTAGCCCCCCGGCCTGCTTGCACAGGGCCAAAATCAGCCGCTCGCGGCTGGGGTCGTTGCGGCCTACATTTTTGAGAAACAGCGCCTTTCTCAGCTCGTAGGCGTTGACCGAATTGGCCGCCCGAAGCTGACTGCCGTTGTAGAGCCCCATCTTGACCAGGTCGTCCACCATGTCTACGGGGTCCTGGGGCATGGTTTCTAAAAACTGCGAGTGGTCGCGGGAAAAATGCACGACGCCGCAGGTTTGACAGGGCTGCCCCAACAGCGCCGCCGCTGAACGATGACTCGATAAATTACCCCAGTCACTGAGTGACTTTGCTGCTGTTGCTATGACCATAAACCGCCAGCCTGAATGCGACAAAACTGCTTTGTTTGCGATCAAACAAGTTAGTTATTTAGGACCATAGCAGGCTCTCTTTAGAACCACATTGGATCAATTTTTGAACCTAGTAGGATTTTCTTTAGCAAGTTAGTTTTGGTGCTCAAAATAGGGGCTAATCTGTTGTTTTTGCTACAGATTGTCGCCGCCAGTCCTGGGGAGAAAGGTTGTGAAACTGGCGAAACTGGCGGGTGAAATAGCCCGCATCGCTATAGCCTGAGGTTTCGGCAATGTGGCGCACCGACTGGGTGGTGGTGGCCAGCAGGGTTCTGGCCTGGGCCATGCGCCGCTCGATAATCCACTGTTTGATGGTGCGCCCGGTGAGTTCCTGCACCAGATTGGTGAGGTAGGCGGGCGAGTATCCGGCTTCCTGGGCCACGTCGCTGAGGCTGATGGGCTGGCGGTAGTGGGCTTCAATATAGCGAAACACGCTGGCTAGCCTGGGGCAGACCGGAAAAATGCTGGGCGCTGGGGCCGGGTTCGCTTGGGGAAGGGGACCGGGGCGCGATCGCGTCTCCCGATCGCGATCGCCCGTGCCGTAGATCTGCGAAAGCTGCTCCTGGCGCTTGAGGCGACCGTCGATGGCGGCCAAAAACTGCTCTACGGTGCAGGGCTTGGTCAGGTAGTCGTCGGCCCCCAGGTCCATGCCCCGGCGCAGGTCGGCCATGGTCACCTTGGCGGTGAGAAAAATCAGGGGAATTAGCGCTGTTCGGTGCGATTTGCGCAGGGTAGAGAGCACCGAGTAACCGTCCATATCGGGCATCATGATGTCGCAGACCACCAGATCGGGGCTGTGCTGCTGGGCCAGACTGACCCCCGCAGTGCCGTTGCTGGCCCCTACGGCGCGAAAGCCTTCAAACTCCAAACACTTTAGAAAAAGGTTGCGGGTTTGGGCCTCGTCCTCAATGATTAAAATGGTTTTCATCCCAGGGGCAGCACCTACTGCTGTGCTAAATTATTTGCTTGCGTCCCACCGTCTTATGGCTCAGCTTTGGAATTAGACCCGGCTGAGAAAAGTTGATCAAATGTCGATCGATAGCGCCAATCTATAGCTGTTACAGCTATTGCCCAACGCCGTTATGCTGGCCCAAGACCGGCTGCAATCTGGAGGCTATCCCTCAGCTAGAGCAACCTAAAAAAGGCGTCCATAAACGCTTACTATTTGAGTGTGATTCGTTGCCCTATAGTTCTTAGTAAACTGTAAGAAGACGGGTTGTTGTATACAGAAATACATTCCGTGCCAACTGGGGCCGGGGTCAACCCTCTGCTTCTAGCCCAAGTTGGCCGAGCTGCAACCTTAAATTTCTCCACCTGCCGTTATCTCTGCCCCAATGGCCCAAACCTACTGGCTGCCCCAGCGAGATGCCTCCCCCAGCGCTGCCGAAGAGCCTCTGGGGCAGGAGCTAGAGCACCTGCGCCGTCAGCACCAGCTGATTCTCAATGCGGTGGGGGAGGGCATTTACGGGCTGGATCTCGACGGCCATGTCACCTTTGTCAACCCCGCCGCCGCTGCCATGATCGGCTGGTCGATGGAGGAGCTGATCGGCCAGTCGATGCACGCGGTGCTGCACCACTCCCTCGCCGACGGCAGCCCCTACCAGCGCGAGGACTGCCCCATCTACGCGGCCTTTCAAGACGGCGGCATCAAGCACATTACCAACGAGGTGTTTTGGCGCAAAGACGGCACCAGCTTTCCGGTGGAGTATATCAGCACGCCCATGCGCGATGAGGACGGGCAGCTGATTGGCACGGTGGTGACCTTCCGCGACATTACCCAGCGGCGGTGGGCGGAGGAGATTTTGCAGCGGGCCAACGAGGAGCTAGAGCAAAAGGTGCAGGAGCGCACTGCCGAGCTTCAGGCGGCAAATCAACAGCTGCGGCAGCTGAGCGACATGCGATCGCGCTTTGTCTCCATGGTCTGCCACGAGTTTCGCAACCCGCTCAACAATATCGCCCTGACGGTGTCCTCGCTGAACCGCTACGACACCCAGCTGCGCCCCGACGAAAAAACCGACTACCTGCTCACCATCAACGCCAACGTCGAGCGCATGACCCAGATGATCGACGACATTCTGGTGATCGGCAAAATCGAGGCCAAGGTGCTGGCGGTGAACCCGCGCCCCCTCGATCTGGTCACCTTTTGCCAGGACCTGCTGGCCGAGGGCGACTACCGGCGACCCGTGCCGATTCAGCTGGCGTGCCGCAGTCGCCAGGTGCTGGCCTGCCTGGATGAGCGACTGCTGCGATCGATCCTCAGCAACCTGCTGTCCAACGCCATTCGCTACACCCCAGACCAAAACCCGATCTGGCTCAGGCTCACCAAGCAGCGCGGCCAGGTCATTATCAAGGTGCAAGACGAGGGTATTGGCATTCCGACCGGCGATCGCAAGCTGCTGTTCGAGCCGTTTCATCGGGGCCAAAACGTCAGCAATATTCCGGGAACGGGCCTGGGGCTGAGCATTGTGAAGCAGTTTGTGCAGCTCCAGCAGGGCACCATCAAGGTTACCAGCCGGGTAGATCAGGGCACGACGTTTACGGTGCGGTTGCCGGTAGTCGTGAGCCAGTAGCGGCTATTTTGGCGGCACCGCCCATCAACAACTGACGCTATGAATTTTCAAGCAGCAGCGCCCTGCCCGAACACCTACAGCAGCTCAAAGCCCAGCCCAGGGCTAGCTCAACTTGCCTGCCAATGTGCCGATTTCCATTGGCCAGTTGCGGTTCAACGAGCCAGGCTGCCCACCGAACAATGGCAGGGTACAGCTTAATCTGTGGCCTAGGCCCCAATGAGCAAATGCAGCGTTGCCACCACCTGATCCACCACGGCAGATGGCAAACATTCCTCAGTACTGCGCCACCAGCGGTGGTTCAGATCCAGCGTGCGAACCTGTTCAGCAATGACCGACCCTCTGACCCGAAACCCCTCCGGAATTGGAATCAGCGTCTTTATTTCAGGTTTAACCACGCTGGTAATGGGCGAGACAATCACCAGGCCATTCCTAGCCGCATTAAAGGCTGTCTGACTCAACACCAAACAGGGGCGCGCTTCGCCCATTTGCTCTCTCCCCTGGATGGGGTTCAAATTGACACGAATCACTTCACCCCGACGAAGCTGCATTCCAGATCCCCTTTCCTAGAGCAATTCCTGCCCTTGTGGCCCACTAGTTGTAAAGTCATCCCCATCGGTGGAATAACGAAAATCTTCAGGAATACTGGCTAAAAGCTCCTCTAAAGAGACCGCTACCATCTTTTTTCGAATCAACAGCGCCCCATCGGCCTCCAGTATCTCTACCGTAGAGGTTTCATCCAAGCCAAAACTCTCCGCCAACCGATGGGGAATGCGTAGTCCCAAGCTGTTACCCCACTTTTTCAGTTGAATATCCATACCGATGGCCAAGTTATACTTTGTATAATACCTTAGCATTTCTCACCAAATGCAGGGCGCCATTTAGGTCACTAGCCGGGTAGGAGTAGGGGCTTCCTTATGGTTAGTCTGTCAGCGTAGTGGGCTGACTAAAGAGGTGGTACGGGGCTAAGGGCATTTTCTGGACTGAGGGAGAGTGTGTGGAGCCACTACATCACCCAAACCCAGCGGAGGATGTGATATCGGTCAGAGATTGAGGCCAGCCTCCCCCCTGATTCAGCGCCAGATCAGCTGGCCTGTGCCACAATTAGCGCCGTGTGAGGAGGGATGAGATAGTGATGCAGCCAGGGACACAGCAGCCGGTTAAGGGCCTTTTGCTGGTGACAATCGCAGGGTTAGTCGGCGGCTGGGGCATGCCCCAGCTACCGGCCTATGCCCAGTCCGACGCCCCCGCGCTTGAGCAGCCTGCCGACACTGATGCCCCCACCGGGGGGGTGGATTCAGAAGGGCCGGACTTCACTATCGCCCCTGAAGAGATTGGCCCTGAAGACAGCCGCGCCCTTGAGGAGAGTGAGGTGCCGCCACTACCTGCCGCTGAAGCGGGGGCTGCCGCGATGCCCGAAACCAGGCCCGGTCGACGGCCTACCCATGTGCCGGCCATTCCTCCGCCGCCGCCCTCCCAGCGGCCCCAGATAGTTCAGCCTGCCGCCCCAGGCGATGGGGCAGAGTCTTCCGGCCCCACCACAGGCGACCCCGCCGAGCAGGTTGCCCCGGCGGTCATTGAGCTGTCGCCCACCGGGCGACCCCCCAGCCCGGTGGTGTTTTTGGCCATGGAGCAGGAGCTCAAAAACCTGATTGGCCGCTTTGAAAGCGCCCTGATTATGGCCCGTTCCCTCGAGGCGGCAACGGTGCTAACGCTGCCTGAGCACCAGCCCGTGCTGACCGCTGCCGCCGATCGGGTCAATATTGGCGGTGGCCAGGGAACGGTTTTGCACCCCGCCCTGGGGGAGGCCCAGCAGCTGTTGAACGAGTGGGATGGCCTGCTGGCGGCGGGCAAGCACAGCGAGGTGCGCGATCGCTGGCTGGCCGTCCGCACCGCCCTGTGGGACAACTTCCCCACCGATCGCCCCGTGGATGAGGGAGAAATTCGCGCCGTGTGGCTCGATCGCGGCACCATTGTCGGGGCCAAGTCGCCCCAGGGACTCAGCCGCGTGTTTGATCAGCTGGCCGCCGCTGGCATCAACACCGTGTTCTTTGAAACCGTCAATGCGGGCTACACCATCTACCCCAGCCAGGTAGCCCCCGAGCAAAACCCCCTCACCCGCGGCTGGGACCCCCTGGCCGCCGCCGTTGAACTGGCCCACGCGCGGGGCATGACCCTGCACGCCTGGGTGTGGGTGTTTGCGGCGGGCAACCAGCGCCACAACCGGCTGCTCAACCAGCCCGCCGACTACCTCGGCCCGGTGCTGTCTCGCCACCCCGACTGGGCCGCCTACGACAACAGCGGCAGTCCCATTCCGCGCGGGCAAGACAAACCTTTTCTAGACCCCGCCAACCCCGAGGTGCGCAGCTACCTGACCCGGCTGATGACCGAAATTGTCACCGACTACGATGTCGACGGTCTCCAGCTCGACTACATTCGCTACCCCTTTCAGGACCCTGGGGCCAACCGCACCTACGGCTACGGCGAAGTTGCTCGCTGGCGGTTCCAGAGCATTAGCGGGGTCGATCCGATGACCCTCAGTCCGCGCCCCAGCGGTGAATTGGACCGCAACCAGCAGATTCAGCAACAGGTGCTGTGGGATCGCTGGACCGGGTTCCGGGTGCAGCAGGTGACCTCGTTTGTGGAAACCATCTCCAGCACCCTGCGGCGGCACCGCCCCGACCTAATCCTGTCGGCAGCGGTGTTTCCCATCGGCGAGCACGACCGCCTCCAGCGCATTCAGCAAGACTGGGGCGCCTGGG
Source organism: Nodosilinea nodulosa PCC 7104 (assembly GCF_000309385.1). Classification (GTDB taxonomy): domain Bacteria; phylum Cyanobacteriota; class Cyanobacteriia; order Phormidesmidales; family Phormidesmidaceae; genus Nodosilinea; species Nodosilinea nodulosa. Next base: position 2,537,071 of record NZ_JH976537.1, on the reverse strand, counting down.
CCAGGGCTGGCTACCTCGACTGGATTGTGCTGATGAGCTACGCGGGCGACACCAGCCGCTTTGAGCAGATCGTCTCCCCCTGGCTGGTGGATGAATCCTTTGGCTCAACCCTGCTCATACCGGCCATTCGGCTGCTAAACCTGTCGAATGCTGCCACCCTCGACCAAATGCAGGCCAGCCGCGACCTGCCCACCCCCGGCTACGCCCTGTTTGCCGCCAACGATTTCAACACCGAACTGAGCGCCGTGCTGGGGCAGACCCAGAGCCGTGAAGAACCCGGCCCTACGACGCCCTACGCCATGGCCCTGAGCCGCTATCAGGCGCTCCAGCGCGAGTGGAGCTGGCTGCTGGCCAACGATCGCCTGTGGATGGACCGCGACACCCTGACTCCCTGGATCGGGGCGGTGAACGATCTGGGCCGCGAGTTTGAAACCCTGGCCCAGGAGCCGTCGCGGCGGCATTTAGAAACCGTCGAAGTCGGCCTGGCCAGGGTGCGTGCCCCCCTCAAGCAGGGGATTTTGATCGATACCGCAAACAGCAGCTACCGGCTGCAATCGTGGCAGTACCGACTGACTGCGATCGAGCAGCTGCTGACCTACGGGGAGAGAACTGAACCATAGAGATGAGGTGCGCTGGGCGATCGCCACAAAAAATCCTAGATCAAAGAGGTAAGCAGCGCCATGGTCATTATGGATTCGGGCTTCGAAATTATTCGCTTTAGTGACTCAAGATACGAAAAAATTACTGTTGAAATCTCGTACAAAGGAGAGCAGATTGCTCAAATCAACAAGGATAGAGGCAATAATCTAATAGAAATAGAGATTTTGGTAGATTATATTACTACTAGTTTTTCACCGAAATTTCTCTTCAATGATTTCCTGGACGCACTAAATGAGGCGCGCAATATTCTTGAAAATGCGCAACAAAGATTAGTAAAGAGAATTCATGAATTCAGGTTTTCTCAGCTCATGGGAAAGTAATGGGTTCATCCGTGGCAGGGTAAGCGCAAGAAAAATAGGTCTGTGACATGCTAGGGGCATGCTATCACTGCGACCCTTAGCGAGTCCCCATGAGCCAAGGCTTTGCTCCCAATGAAGAGACGGCTAAAGCCGGTCAGACCAAGCCACCCTTGAGCGCGGCTACCGATGCTAACTCCATTCAGCAGCAGTGGGAATCACACTTTGCTGAACTAGAAGACCCGCGTGG
>NZ_JH976537.1:2250965-2535765 GCF_000309385.1 Nodosilinea nodulosa PCC 7104 | reverse complement strand
GCGCGGGGCATGACCCTGCACGCCTGGGTGTGGGTGTTTGCGGCGGGCAACCAGCGCCACAACCGGCTGCTCAACCAGCCCGCCGACTACCTCGGCCCGGTGCTGTCTCGCCACCCCGACTGGGCCGCCTACGACAACAGCGGCAGTCCCATTCCGCGCGGGCAAGACAAACCTTTTCTAGACCCCGCCAACCCCGAGGTGCGCAGCTACCTGACCCGGCTGATGACCGAAATTGTCACCGACTACGATGTCGACGGTCTCCAGCTCGACTACATTCGCTACCCCTTTCAGGACCCTGGGGCCAACCGCACCTACGGCTACGGCGAAGTTGCTCGCTGGCGGTTCCAGAGCATTAGCGGGGTCGATCCGATGACCCTCAGTCCGCGCCCCAGCGGTGAATTGGACCGCAACCAGCAGATTCAGCAACAGGTGCTGTGGGATCGCTGGACCGGGTTCCGGGTGCAGCAGGTGACCTCGTTTGTGGAAACCATCTCCAGCACCCTGCGGCGGCACCGCCCCGACCTAATCCTGTCGGCAGCGGTGTTTCCCATCGGCGAGCACGACCGCCTCCAGCGCATTCAGCAAGACTGGGGCGCCTGGGCCAGGGCTGGCTACCTCGACTGGATTGTGCTGATGAGCTACGCGGGCGACACCAGCCGCTTTGAGCAGATCGTCTCCCCCTGGCTGGTGGATGAATCCTTTGGCTCAACCCTGCTCATACCGGCCATTCGGCTGCTAAACCTGTCGAATGCTGCCACCCTCGACCAAATGCAGGCCAGCCGCGACCTGCCCACCCCCGGCTACGCCCTGTTTGCCGCCAACGATTTCAACACCGAACTGAGCGCCGTGCTGGGGCAGACCCAGAGCCGTGAAGAACCCGGCCCTACGACGCCCTACGCCATGGCCCTGAGCCGCTATCAGGCGCTCCAGCGCGAGTGGAGCTGGCTGCTGGCCAACGATCGCCTGTGGATGGACCGCGACACCCTGACTCCCTGGATCGGGGCGGTGAACGATCTGGGCCGCGAGTTTGAAACCCTGGCCCAGGAGCCGTCGCGGCGGCATTTAGAAACCGTCGAAGTCGGCCTGGCCAGGGTGCGTGCCCCCCTCAAGCAGGGGATTTTGATCGATACCGCAAACAGCAGCTACCGGCTGCAATCGTGGCAGTACCGACTGACTGCGATCGAGCAGCTGCTGACCTACGGGGAGAGAACTGAACCATAGAGATGAGGTGCGCTGGGCGATCGCCACAAAAAATCCTAGATCAAAGAGGTAAGCAGCGCCATGGTCATTATGGATTCGGGCTTCGAAATTATTCGCTTTAGTGACTCAAGATACGAAAAAATTACTGTTGAAATCTCGTACAAAGGAGAGCAGATTGCTCAAATCAACAAGGATAGAGGCAATAATCTAATAGAAATAGAGATTTTGGTAGATTATATTACTACTAGTTTTTCACCGAAATTTCTCTTCAATGATTTCCTGGACGCACTAAATGAGGCGCGCAATATTCTTGAAAATGCGCAACAAAGATTAGTAAAGAGAATTCATGAATTCAGGTTTTCTCAGCTCATGGGAAAGTAATGGGTTCATCCGTGGCAGGGTAAGCGCAAGAAAAATAGGTCTGTGACATGCTAGGGGCATGCTATCACTGCGACCCTTAGCGAGTCCCCATGAGCCAAGGCTTTGCTCCCAATGAAGAGACGGCTAAAGCCGGTCAGACCAAGCCACCCTTGAGCGCGGCTACCGATGCTAACTCCATTCAGCAGCAGTGGGAATCACACTTTGCTGAACTAGAAGACCCGCGTGGCAGTCAAGGGGTAGAGCACCCGTTCTTGAGCATTGTGATGATCGCGATTCTGGCCGTCATCGGCGGCGCGACGGGGTGGGAGGACATCGAAACCTATGCCGAGAGTCACGAGGCGTGGCTGAGTACCCTGTTCTCGATACCGAACGGCGTGCCCCATGCCGACACCTATCGTCGTTTGTTCGAGCGGATGGCCCCTGAAGCCCTAGAGCGTTGCTTTCTGGGCTGGGTGAAGCAGATCGTTGAGAGCAGTGGAGCCCAAGTGATTCCCATCGATGGCAAGACGATTAAAGGCTCCTATGACCGCAACGCCAAGCAGTCTGCGCTCCACGTCGTCAGCGCCTGGGCCAGCGAGCATCGGCTGTTGTTAGGGCAAGTCAAAGTTGCCTCCAAGAGCAACGAGATCACCGCCATTCCTGCGTTGCTGAAACTTCTCGATATCAGCGGCTGCATCATCACCCTCGATGCCATGGGCACCCAGAAGGAAATTGCTCGTGAGATCGTTGGGCACGGGGCCGACTATGTCCTCTGTCTCAAGGCCAATCACCCCACCCTGTGGGCCGAGGTCACGGCCTGGTTTGAGCAGGCTGAAGCCGGTAACTTTACCGCTCTAGAGCACAGTTATGACGCTCGGGTGGAGTCGGGCCATCATCGGCGGGAGCATCGGCAGGTGTGGGCTGTACCCATCGCCGCCATGGGAGACCTACACCAAATCGAGCAATGGGTGGGCCTCAAAACCATCGTCTTCGTGAAGCGAGTCCGACATCTCTGGAACAAGATCACCCGAGAGACGATGGTTTATCTCACGTCATTGCCCTGTGATGCCGCCATGGCTGGCCGGGCGATTCGCACCCATTGGGGTATCGAAAATCAACTCCATTGGGTGCTCGATGTCACCTGGGGCGAGGATAAGTCTCGCATCAGGCGGGGCCACGGTGGCGAGAATATGGCGCTCCTGAGGCGCTTGGCCATCAGTGTGCTGAACCAAGAAACCTCAAAAAACGAAGTCTTAAGCAGAAGGCAAAGCGAGCCTCAATGAGTCCTGACTACATGCTCACTGTCCTTGCTGCAGGGCTCGCAACCTAGCACAATGTATCGATAGTTTTCTTGCGCTTACCCTGATCCGTGGCGATGAGCTATACATTCTGTCGCGATATGCAATCGATTTTGTCGAGGATTGTAGCCTCAAGAATATCGCCATTCTAGGAATTGAAGGAGGGTGCATCCCACTTTTGCAATAAGTACAAATGCGTAGTCGTCAGATCTACGAAAATCAAGGGCTTTGAAAAGCGTCTCATTCCTAGACTTACAAGACTGGGATGCACCCATTGAAGGATTTCAGTGTGAAAATCATCAGATCAGCCCTTTGTTAACTAAAATTGCTGATTTCTCTTGTGTTTTTGAGTCTGCGTCTACTTGGCAAGAGTTGATAAATCAGTGCAATAATGCTGCAAAAAACGCCTTGGATGTTTTTGGAAAATGTGAGGGAAAAGTCTTCAATTTCGTCTTGATCACTGAGAATGAGTGGATCAAGAAAATTTTATAAAGTGCAATATGTAAGTTTTACAAGATAATGCAAAGCGATCGCGCCTTGAAAACGCGATCGCTCTTGTTGCAATTCAACTAACGCTGCTTCAACGATTTACCGGACGCTTCTGTCATGGCCGGAGACACCGTGCTCCAGGCGGTGCCAGGCATCTTGAATCGCGTATTTTGCCTTGTCCCAACCGAGGCGGTGAGAGCCGTCGTGCTCGTAGTGCTTTCTGAGATGGGGCTCAGCATCCTGGTACGACATGCCCTGGGGGTAGTAGGTAGAGTAGCCCTCGTAGCCGGTGCGATAGGCGTGGCTGTAGTCGTCGTAGCTGTAGTCAGACTCCACGTAGGGGCGGTTCCGGTAGTTTTGACGCCAGTACTCGTCCTCGCCCGCCAAGGCGCTGTGCTGTAGCCGATGCCAGGCATCCTGGGTCGCATATTTTGCCTTGTCCCAACCCAAACGGTGAGAACTGTGGTCCCGCTCGTAGCGCTGGCGCAGATGGGGTTCAGCCTCCTGGTACGACATGCCCTGGGGGTAGTAGGTGGAGTAGCCCTCATAGCCGGTGCGATAGGCAGGGCTGTAGTCGTCGTAGCTGTACTCAGATTCCACGTAGGGGCGGGTTTTGTAGTTTTGCTGCCAGTAGGTATCCTCAACGGTGGGGTCAAAGGTTTCGGCCACCCCTTTACCCAGCAGTCCACCGGCTGCCGAGCCAATCACCGCGCCTACGGCACCGCCAATCGGGCCACCTACAGCCACACCAACGGCGGTGCCAATCAGGCCTGCCCCTGCGGCCCCAACCCCCGTACCCACTGGATGGGCACCCGGCTCCCCAGTAATGGGGTCGGGGTTACTGTCGGCGTCGTGCTCACGGTCGATACGGTCTCTTTCGCTGTTGATATATTCGTTATTAGTGTTCATTTTGATTAGCGTCCATGCTAAAAAAACGGTGTTCAGCCGCTGCCAACCCGTTGGGACGATTGGCGCTGCTGAACCCTCCCTACAGGCTAAGCACTTACCGCTGAGATCAAATCGGCTGTGAGATGGAAGCTCGTCTATTCAATCGGGAAGAGTCTGGGCACCGCCGCGCCATTGCAAAACTCAACCGCCCGATGCACCACCCTTCAAATGGACGGTCAGGCAGTGACATGATTGGGCAATGACGCTGTCGGCTATGTTGGTCTAGCCACAACTGGCCTGGGATGGGGGTTATGCCCTCAGGCTGGGGCACTACTCCAGCATGGCCAGGTCGCGCACGCCGCCCTGGTCGGCGCTGGTGGCCAGCAGGGCGTAGGCCTTGAGCGCCGCCGTTACCCGCCGCTGGCGGGGCTGGGCCGGTTTCCAGGCGGCTTTGCCCTTGGCTTCCATGGCCACCCGGCGGTTGGCTAACTCCTCCGCCGTGAGGTCGACATCGATGCGGCGGTTGGGAATATCGATCAAGATGCGATCGCCCTCTTCTACCAGGGCAATGTTGCCCCCCGCCGCCGCCTCCGGTGAGGCGTGGCCAATGGAAAGCCCCGAGGTGCCGCCGGAAAAGCGCCCGTCCGTGAGCAGGGCGCAGACCTTGCCCAGCCCCTTCGATTTCAGGTAGCTGGTGGGGTAGAGCATTTCCTGCATACCCGGCCCGCCCTTTGGCCCCTCGTAGCGAATGATCACCACGTCGCCCGCCTGCACCCGGTCGTTGAGAATGCCGTTGACCGCCGCATCCTGACTCTCAAAGATGCGGGCTTTGCCCTCAAACACCAGAATGCTTTCGTCTACCCCGGCGGTTTTGACGATGCAGCCGCGCTCGGCCAGGTTGCCGTAGAGCACCGCCAGCCCGCCCTCGGCGCTGTAGGCGTGCTCCACATCGCGAATGCAGCCCTTCTCGCGATCGAGATCGAGCGTGGGCCAGCGGGTTGACTGGCTAAAGGCCTGCTGGGTGGGAATGCCCGCCGGGCCAGCTCTAAAGAAGGTGTGGACGGCCTCGTCGTCGGTGCGCCGCACATCCCAGCGATCGAGGGCGTCTTTCATGGTGGCGCTGTGGACGGTTGGCACCTCGGCGTGGAGCAGGCCCGCTCGATCCAGCTCGCCCAGAATGGCCGGGATTCCCCCCGCCCGGTGCACATCTTCGACGTGGTAGTCGGGGATGTTGGGGGCCACCTTGCAGAACTGGGGCACCCGGCGCGAGAGGCGATCGATGTCGGTGAGGGTGAAGTCAACCTCGGCCTCGTGGGCGGCGGCCAGCAGGTGCAGAATGGTGTTGGTGGAGCCGCCCATGGCGATATCCAGCGACATGGCGTTCTCGAAGGCCTTGAAGCTGGCGATCGATCGCGGCAGCACCGATTCATCGTCCTGCTCGTAGTAGCGGCGGGTGATGTCGACAATGGTTCGGGCGGCGGTGAGGAAGAGATCCTTGCGATCGAAGTGAGTGGCGAGCGTCGTGCCGTTGCCCGGCAGCGACAGGCCAATGGCCTCGGTCAGGCAGTTCATCGAGTTGGCGGTAAACATGCCCGAGCAGGAGCCGCAGGTGGGGCAGGCAGAGCGCTCGTATTCCTCGGCCACCTCGTCGCTGATGCTGCTGTCGGCGGCGACCACCATGGCATCCACCAGGTCGAGCTTGTGCTCCGAGAGCTTGGTCTTACCGGCTTCCATCGGCCCGCCGGAGACAAACACGGCGGGAATGTTGAGCCGCAGGGCCGCCATCAGCATGCCGGGGGTAATCTTGTCGCAGTTAGAAATGCAGACCAGGGCGTCGGCGCAGTGGGCGTTGGCCATGTACTCCACCGAGTCGGCGATAATTTCGCGCGACGGCAGGCTGTAGAGCATGCCGTCGTGGCCCATGGCAATGCCGTCATCTACGGCGATGGTGTTAAATTCCTTGGCGACCCCGCCAGCGGCCTCAATTTCGCGGCACACCAGCTGACCTAGATCTTTGAGATGAACATGGCCAGGCACAAACTGAGTAAAGGAGTTGGCGACCGCAATAATGGGCTTCTCAAAGTCCTCGGTTTGCATGCCAGTGGCGCGCCAGAGGGCGCGGGCCCCGGCCATGTTGCGTCCGTGGGTGGAGGTCTTAGATCGATAGGTCGGCATGGCGCATCCTAAATCTGTCTGAGGAGATTGCGTACGGTCTGGCCCTGAGCTGTAGGCTGAGCGATGGGAACGAGACTACAAACCGCAATACCTACAATAGCTGACTCTGTAGTTGCAGGTTGTGCCCCAGGAAAAATCGCGGTCAGGCGACGATTCACGCAGCGAGCCGCTCCGAAATCGCCCGTTGGCTAATTTTCAGCATTTGGTTGCCGCCCTTTTGAAACTCGTAGGCAACCGGGCAGATTTGAATTTTAAAACATTCAGGGTCCAATGCATCTATGACTGCCCCCAGGTATGGCGAAGGCTCACAATTGAGTTGCATCAATGGAAAGATCCGCACCTCTGAGGCCACTCGCAACAGCTCACGAATCGAAGCAATGTGGAACTCCAGCGACAGCTGTTCTGAGTAAAGAAAAAGCAGATGAGAACACAGACATAGGTCGAACTGATTGTCGGCAAAGTCTAGATTGGGCAAAGTTTGGCACAAATACCGCCCGTCCAATTTACCTGCCCATAGTCCCGCAAAAAATCGGCCATTGCGCTGAGCCGAGCCTGGCCCAGCTCATCCGCATCTCGAAAGGTTTGCCACACGTAGCGATCGGCGTTTTGCCTGACTTGGGAAATGATAGTTTCGTAGGTGGCTTGAACTCGCTGTTCAATTTGCTCAGCGGTGAATCGATAGACTGGATCAATAGAGACAACAGTGTGGCCCAACCGGGTCATTTCGGCATTGAAGCTAGCTGGCCCATCGCCGCAGCCAAGAATTTTCGCGCTTAAGTCCGTCGCTGACAGATCAAACATCGACATATATTCTGCTAGCGTTCTGCCCCAGGGGACCACATCATCCAGCTTCATAGAAAAATATCCTTAACCTGGCTCAGCTATAGAAAACAACAATAGCCTGAATAAGGTTGCTGAAGCGGCCATGAAGCGATCGCATTCTTGAGCAAACGTTACCCCTAGGGAACCTCAATCTGCCGATATTGATCAGAGCAATGAAGACTGCACCCTTGCTCTGATCAAGAGAGCGGGCTAGACCTGACGCAGCAATTTCAGCAGATGCCTCGGTCGGGCAAAGACAATATCTTGATAGCGATTTGGGTACCGAGTGAATATGTAGTGCTCGTACTCGTACCAGTGACGCTCGCCCTTTTCCTGGTTGCACGGGTGGCAGATGACCCAGAGGTTTCTGAAGTCCAATGCTAGCCAAGGATACTGGGCGCGGGGCAATTTGTGGTCTATGCTCCTGCCGTGGTGAGGGCTAAACTTTGCCCCACACACCGGGCAGTGGTGCTCTGAGTTGTCTCTCACCCAGGCTCTGCTTTCCTCGGTGGTGCCGCACTCACTGTCGCCATTGATATAGCGCCAGTAGTCAAAGGCTCGGTAGTCGGCAAAGTCTTTTTGGGTCAGCCGGTGATAGCGCCTGTTGCCAACTGTAGTGGCCAGCTTGAAAAGATCTTGCAGGGTTTTCTCTGGTTCTGCTGTCATGGCAGGTAATGCCTGTCGGAGGAAGGATTATTTTTTGGGATGCCTATTTTTGTGGTTTCTAGCAGATTTGCGCTTGGCCGGAGATTTCGCTGTTTTGCTGTAGTCGGCAAACTCAAACTCCGCGTCTGGAAACTGCTGATCAATCAGCGCGGAAATGTCTTTTGTCTCAGAGTTTAGCGCCTGGTTAAAGGCGGCTATTTCTTGGGGGGTCTGATATTTCTCGCCAATTTTGTCGGCTTGTAGAAACAGCTCTTCCAGGCTGGATTCGTCTTGGCTGGCAGAGGCTAGAATGTCATTGATTTTTTGATAGAGCGCAATGACATTGTCCCATCCTGCGTTTTTGTAGCCGTTCTCCTTGAGCCATTGCCGATCTGGCTTGGGCAGCTTGCTTTTGCGATCGCGGTTAGACCGCTGCACAGCGCGATAGCCCATGCCGCTAAACAGTCGCTGCTTGTTCTTTTTGCTTGCCATGGCGACGACTGTTTACCCTAAAGTCCAGCGAAATAGGCGGATGACGGCTTTGCGAAGTTCACTGTCTTCGTACTGCAACAGCATTTTGGTATCCCGAGCCAAGCGCAGGCGAATCTGGTCGACAATATTTTTAAGTTCTTTATTGTCGCGCTTAAGCTGGTCGTTGGCCTCTAGCAGTTCGTCATTCTGGGTGGTCAGCGTTTGCACCTTCAGACTCAGATTCTGATTCTCAGCATCTAGCCTGTTGATAGTGTCTTCTAAATCCTGCTGCTCTTTGGATAATGTCCCCTTGCGATCGCCGAGCACCCGATTGGCTTGCTCTAGCTGGGCAATATCATTTTTTAGCTTCTGCTGCTCGGCTTGCAGACGCTCAAACTTCTTCTCTGCCTGACTTCGGCGTTGACCAAAGTAGCGATTGTTTTGCGATAGCTCGTTATTTTTATCGACAAAAGATTCAACTAGCCGCCCCGCGCTGGGGTGGTTGGTGAGCAGGAGTAAAAGGGTTTCACAGTCTTCCAGGCTCAGCGGTTGGGTAATGTTTTTGTTGACGCCATAGTTCTCTTTAAGGATGGTCTGAAGCTGGTTCTTGGATGGCATCTGGCTTATCCCCTTGCAAAGCCCAGGCTTTAGTTTACCCACAGACAGAGAGAGTTCGCCGCCACCAAGGATTGGAGCAGAACGAAAATTTAACAAACCTTCAGCGCTAGCGGGTGCGATCGCATCCCCACCCTTTGCCGTGGTGGCAGCGGCAAAAAACGCTGGAAGCTACCGAACTTGCCAGGCCCGTCTGCAGGTCGATATGCCGTTGCTGTTGTGGCTGCTTGGGGAAAAGAATGCAGATGTAGCTTGGGTTGAAGCCCAGAACTCAGCGTCCCCATGGGTTACCCTATCGCTAGCCCATGCTGCCTTGGCCCACCCATTCGCACCCACTCCTAAAGAAGGGAATGCAGGTTATATTCTGGGGCTTCGCCAGTACAATCCTTTTAATTCTGCCGTTTCTACAGTTCCTGTAGTTGTAGTTATAGACACTGTTCTTTCAAACAAGTTAAAGTGGTACTGACTATGAATTATATCTTCCGCTATGGATGAGCAGGCCGCCCTCAATCAGCCCATCACCTCCCTAGATAGCGCCATTGAGCGCTGTCAGGCCCTTGGCATGCGGCTGAGTCGGCAGCGGCGCTACATTTTAGAGTTGCTCTGGCAACACCAGGGCCACCTTTCCGCCCGTGAAATTTACAATCGCCTCAACCAGCAGGGCCGCGAAATTGGCCACACCTCCGTTTACCAAAACCTTGATGCCCTCTCAGAGCAGGGCATTATTGAGTGCGTGGAGCGGGCCGATGGTCGCCTTTACGGCCACCTGAGCGACTCCCACAGCCATATCAACTGCCTCGACACCGACGAAATTATCGATATCCAGGTGACCTTACCCGCCGATCTAATCCAGCAGATCGAAGCGCAGACTGGGGTGACCATTACTGACTATCGCATCGATTTTTTTGGTACCACGGCTGCGATCAAGTAGGGGGCAGGTGGCCATGCCGCTTACCCAGACCCATTGCCGCGCCGGACAGGCAAAGAGCACTGCCTATCCGGCGCGGCAACGCATCACCCGGGGCGAAGTCGCCCGCCTGGTTTAAGTCGATCGCACTGGCCGCTGGCGTACCTGGGCTGGCTTGGTCGGTGCCAACAGCTGAATCATCGGTTCGACCAGCCAGGGCACCAGCCGCTGAGCCCACAGGGCGGCGTGGCTCTGCCAGCCCACCACAATCTCAGATTTGCCCTGGTTTAGCCCGCGCACCAGGGCCTCGGCCACCTGGTCGGGGGTTGAGGGCTGCACCCCGCGAAACCAGTCGAACTCCTTGACCATGTCGGTGTCGGTTAGCGAGGGCAGCAGCGACACCACTCGCACCCGGTGGGGCGCTAGCTCGCTGCGCAGGGCCTGGGTAAAGCCCACAATGGCAAATTTGGTCGCCGAGTAGGTGGCCATGGTGGGGGCGGCAACCTTGCCCATCAGGCTAGACACATTGACAATGCAGCCCTCGCGGCGGGTGGCCATGCGCCGGGCAACCAGGCGCGTTACGGTGTACAGACCAATTAGGTTGGTTGAAATCTCCGACTGCACCTGGGGCAGCTTGGCCTGCAAAAACGGGGCCTGGTACGCCACCCCAGCACAGTTGATCAGCAGATGGACCGGGCCGTGGTGCTGCCAGGCGCGGGCAATCACCACATTGGCGCGAATCGGGTCGGTCAAATCGACCGGCAGCACTATGGCTTCTGCCCCCAGCTGCCGCACCTCCTCGGCCACGGTCTCTAGGCGCTGGGCGTTGCGGGCCACCAGCAAAATACGCTGCATACCCTGGCGGGCCAGGGCGTGGGCAATGGCGCGGCCAATGCCGCGCGATGCACCGGTAATCAGAGCAGTTTTACCGTGAAAAAGCATAGAAAACCTCCTGCTGAGCCTGAAATGTTTCAGTCAGCGTGTTTAAGACTTAGCTTGAAAAGCTCGAAGATGACTCGCGTGCTCGGTGCCATCCGGGTTACGGCCCAGTCTAGGGACAGCCGGAAAATGGACTTGAATAACCACGCTCTCATCGGTGAGAATGTCCCCCTAGCCCAGGGTGCTGATGAGGTAATTGGGCCAAGGCCGGGGGATAGGGCGGGCTGAACGGAATCATGACGGCCATTCGAACCCTAGGGGCAATAGCTGCAAGACTGGCCCGAGATGGCCAATCCTTAACCTGTTTAATGGAATGCTCGATGAGCTTGGATCATGGGTATAGCTCTCCTTCGCAAAAGACCATTCGAACCATGACTCAGACGTTAGCACCGGGATCAGGCGCCGACAACGATCCTGAAGGAAGTCGCTGAATTGTAACAGTGCTTATCATCATTCTCAGAAATGGCGTTTTAGGGAACGCTATAGTTCCTCAGGCAACTTTTGACAGCCCAGACGGAGTTCTCTGCCTATAAAGATTTTGGGGATCTATAGGTCTCTATGAGAGCTGTAGAGCTAGGCCGCCCGATTCTGAGAAAGCTGCTCTGTAGTTTAAATTACGTATCGTTGTATTGCGAAAGGTAGATTGAACTGGCTTGATGTGTTCCCCGCAGGCTTACTGCTTCTGACCGAGGAGGCGAATCTCGCTGTCAACCCGTTCTAGCTAAAATAGGGCGTTATTGAGAGACACCCCTTCCATGGGCTTTGACCAGGCCAATTCGACCTCAGATCACGACGCCTCCCCCGCAGGGCTTACATCTTCGTTCCCCAGCGATATTTTGATTTTGTCCAACGGGCCGGGGGAAATTTCGACCTGGGTGCGTCCGGTGGTGCGATCGCTCCGGCAGCAGCTGCCCGATGCCAGTCAGGCCCGCATTTCCGTCGTGCTGTCGCCCTGCGCCAACGCCTCGGGCCGCGAAGCCGAGATAGCCCGCAGCCTGCCAGAGGTCGATCGCGTTCAGGGACCGGAGCATTTCTTCTCCTTTTTGCTGAGGGGCAAGACCGCAGAAAACTGGGACTGGCGATCGCGCGGGGTGGTGCTGTTTTTGGGCGGCGACCAGATCTACCCGGTGGTGGTGGGCCGTCGCCTGGGCTACCGCACCGTGATCTATGCCGAGTGGGACGCCCGCTGGCACGGCTGGATCGATCGCTTCGGCTGCATGACGCCGTCGATTGTCGAGGCGGCCCCGATGGAGTTTCGCCACAAGTGCCAGGTGATTGGCGACCTGATGGCCGACGTGCAGGGAGATGCGGCGGATATTGAGGGGGTGCGCGATCGCCTCCATCTGCGGCCCGACTGCGACCTGATTGGCATCATGCCGGGGTCCAAGAAAAACAAGCTCAGCGTCGGCTTGCCCTTTTGCCTGGGCATCGCCGAAGCTATCCACCAGCTGCGACCCCAAACCCAGTTTGTGATTCCGGTGGCGCCGATGCTGTCGCTGGAGGCGCTGGCCCAGTTTGCCGACGCGGCCCAAAATCCGGATGCTCGCCTGTTTGAGGGGGCAGCCACGGCGGAGCTGGTCGACGCAGATTCGGGGACGCCCGAGTTGGAGAGAGCAGAGTTGGAGAGGGCAGAGTTGGAGTCGGCAGAGGCACCCCTGCCCCGGCTGCGCACCCCCAGCGGCCTAGAGGTGATGCTGTGGCCAGGCCACCCCGCCTACGACGTGATGAGCCAGATGCAGTTTTGTATTACCACCGTTGGGGCCAACACGGCAGAGTTAGGATCCCTCGGCGTGCCGATGATGGTGCTGCTGCCCACCCAAAAGCTAGAGGCGATGAAAGCCTGGGACGGCATTCCTGGGCTGTTGGCCAATCTGCCCCTGGTGGGAGACCGCTTCGCCAAAATAATTAACACTTTAATACTGCGCCAAATATATAAGGAAGGACGACTGTTTGCCTGGCCCAATATTTGGGCCAAGCGGGCGGTGATACCGGAGCTAATCGGCCCGCTGAAGCCGTCGGCGGTGGCGGCCCAGGTGGTGAGCTATTTGGACGATCCCTCGGCTCTAGAGGCCATGCGCCGAGACCTGCGATCGGTGCGGGGCGAAGCGGGGGCGGCGGCAAAGCTGGCGGCGATGGTGGTCGAAGAGCTAAGGTCTTGATACCAAACCCCGCGATTTTGGCATGGGTACCCGTTCCCTGCCGCTTGCCAAGGGCTCTGTTCCCTGGGGCTGGTCTTTGTCTTCGCGCTCCGACACCGCTCTATGGCCACACGTACGTCATCGATTGTTTGGGCTCCAGTTTGGGGCCTGGCCCTGGTGCAGGGGGCAATTTCCCTGCTGTGGGTGATCTATAACCTGTATCTGGGGGAATTGCTGACCAGTTTGGGGCTGCCCCTAAAATTAGCCACTGGTTTGTTAATTGTCGAAAACCTGCTGGCCATGGTGATGGAACCCCTGATGGGCACCTTCTCTGACCAGATGCAGCACCGCATTGGCACTCGCCTGCCCATCATCAGCCTGGGGGTACTGCTGTCGGCGGGTATTTTTGTGCTGCTGCCCACTACCCTGCTGTGGGGACAGGGGCTGCTGCGCTGGGGGCTGCCGCTGCTGCTGGTGGCCTGGGCCTTGGCGATGACGGTGTTTCGCAGCCCGGCAATGTCGCTGCTGGGGCGCTACGCCGTCGGCACCCGCCTGCCCCAGGCGGCCAGCATTCTCACCCTGGTGGGCGGGTTGGCTGGGGCGATGGGGCCGCTGGCAAACCAGTTTATTCTGGGCCTGGGGCCTTGGGTGGCGTTTACCGCCGGGTCGGGGGTGCTGCTGCTGGCGGCGATCGCCCTCGGTCTGGCCCAGCCCAACGGTATTGCCAGCGTGGATAAGGCCAGCCTAGAGCAGGCCAGCCAAGGGCAGGATGTTCGGCCCGCTGCCCAGCGTTCTGAGCCCTCTGCTGATCGATCGCCCTGGACCGGGCTCGCCCTGGTATTTGGGGCGGGAGTGGGGGTGGCCCTGGGCTTTCGGCTGGTGATGACGGCGCTGCCGATGGCGATCGCCCAGCGGGTGCCGGAGGGCAATACCGCCCTGGTGCTAGGCTCCCTGTTTGTGGCTCTGGCCCTCACCGCCCTGCCCGCCGGACAGCTGGCCATGCGCCTGGGCAACCGCCGAGCGATGATCCTGGGGCTGAGCGCCATGGCCGCCCTGGCGATCGCGGTCGGCATTCTGTCCAGCACCCTGGTGGGGGTGCTGCTGGCGGCCCTGTTTGGGGCATCCCTCAGCCTGGTCTCCAACGGTACGCTGCCCTTCGCTTTGGGCATGGTGTCGCCAGCGCGGGCGGGACTGGGCACGGGCATTTACTTCAGCGGTGGGGCACTGGCCGCCAGCCTGGGGGGCATGCTGCTGGGCAGCGGCGGCCTGTCGCTGACGGGCAACACCCTGGGGGCAGCCCTGGCTTTTCTGCTGGCGGGCCTCTGCGTAGGTGCCAGCGGTCGGTTTAGCCGCAGCTAAACGCCTAGTACACGAAGTCTGAAATATAGCTGTGGCCAGTCTGGTTAAGACATGTCTCCTATGAACGTTCGAACGTTTGAACGCTCATAGGGTTTCTGAACGTCATAACCAACGTGACGATTGCTTTATGCCGACTATTCCAGCTCCCCAGCTCCCTAGCTCCCCAGCTCCCTCGCCCCCTGCTCCCTCGCAATTGGCAATAGCCCCCCCACTTGCGCCGCAGTCTACTCTGCCCCTGCGGACCCAGCCCCCGCGCTCGATGGGCGGGTGACTTCGAGGTAGACGTGCTCTAGCCTGACCGGGCTACGGGCAATGGAGTCGAGGGGAATGCCTTCGAAGCGATTGATTAATTCCTTGAGCTCGAGCGGCTCGGGCACCCAAAAAGCCAGGTCGCCGCCGTAGGTGCGGTGGGGGTAACCCAGCTGCCGGGCGCGGGCGATCGCCCCCTCGGGGTCGCGAGTCTCAACGGTGACCACCTCGCGGGCCGGAATGCGCGATCGCAGCTCCGCCAGGGTGCCCTCGGCCAGCAGCTGCCCCTGGCGCAAAATGCCAATTCGCTGGCACAGCCGCTCGACCTCATTGAGCAGGTGGGAGGTCAGCAGCACCGTCACCCCCAGCGCTTTGAACTGGCGAATCAGCTGCCACAGCTCCTGGCGCGCTTCGATATCCAGCCCGGTGGTCGGTTCGTCTAGAATCACCAGCTTGGGACGGTGCAGCATCGACGCCGCCATACTCAGCCGCCGCTGCATACCGCCGCTGAGGCGCTCGACGGGGGTGTGCTTTTGCTCCAGCAGGTCGACCGCCTCCAGGCAGACATCGATGCGCCGCAGGCAGTCTTTGCGGCTCAGGCCGTAGAGGCGGCCAAAAAAGAACAGATTGTCGCTACAGGTGAGGCTGCCGTAGAGCAGATTGCTCTGGGGCGTCACCCCCACCCAGGCCTTGGTGGCCTCTCCCGCTGGCCGTCCGCCGATGGTGACCGTCCCGCTGTCGGCCTTGAGCAGCCCGCAGATAATGTTGATGGTGGTGGTTTTGCCCGCCCCGTTGGGGCCTAGCAGGCCGTAGACTTCCCCCGGCTGGAGGTCGAGGCTGAGGTCTTGCAGCACCGCCTTAGAGCCGTAGCGCTTACAAAGATTTTCAAGCTTTAGCATGCAATTGGGCAACTTTGGGGCAGGAGGTGGCTGCCTCCCCCTGCTGTTGGTTATGCTCAAGACAGGAGGCAGGGAAACGCCCCTGTATCTTATCAGTGAGGACCCTATGGCTGGCGATCGCGACCTGGTCTTGGCTACAAACAAGGCCTTTTACCGCTCCTTTGAGAAGAAGGACATAGAGGCCATGGAGGCGGTCTGGTCGAAGGGCATGGGCTGCCTCTGCATTCACCCTGGTCGCGATGCCCTCAAGGGCTGGCCCGATATCCGTGAGGCCTGGGAGCGCATCTTCAAAAACACCAGCTACCTCGAAATCGACACCGACATTCTCACCGTCGAAGTCAGCGGCGATCTGGCCTTTGTGGTGCTGGTGGAAAACGTCCTGCAAATTAGCGGTGGCGCTACCGAAACCGATCGCTTCGCCAATCGCCGTCTGGAGGCCCGATCGATGGCTACCAACGGGTTTGAGCGCATGGCCGGGCAGTGGTACATGACCCATCACCACGGCAGCCCAGTGGTGGATTAATTCTCGCATACTACCTCTTTGGCGCTCCGCTGGCGGTCTGCCAGGGGCAGGTTAAGCGATCGCAGGTAAATTTTTGCCGCAGCGTTAACTCCAGTTAACGCGAAACCGCTATTCTACTCATAATCTTTGGGGATTTTGGAGAACGATTATGAGTAGCTTTAGTTCCGATTTAGTCGACCGAGACTATGAGGTTAAAATTGGCGATTATTTCAGCCGAGGCTGGGAAATCTTCAAATCAAAAGCACCGCTTTTTATTCTGTTTACGCTTTTATTATTTTTGATTCAGGTTGTGATCTCGGTGCTGCCCTTTCCCCTGGGGGCAAGAAGTGGGGACGGCCCAAGCGGCGGCATTCTTAACCTTGCCTTTAACATTGTCGCTCCGGCCCTGACGGCGGGCTACTATTTTGTGGCCTTTCAGCTGGCGCGGGGTCGCAGTGCTGTCTTTGGCGATTTCTTTCTGGGATTCAACAAATTTTTGCCGATCTTTTTGACGGCGTTAGTATCCACGATCCTGACCGCGATCGGGTTTGTGCTGCTGATTTTGCCCGGTATCTATCTGGCGGTAGCCTATATCTTTGCCCAGCCTCTGGTGATTGACAAAAACGCCGATTTTTGGCAGGCGATGGAAATGAGCCGCAAGCTGGTTACCAAAAAGTGGTTCTCGTTCTTTGCCCTGCTGATAGTCATTTTTCTGCTCAATGTTGCGGGGGCAATTCTGCTGGGCGTGGGTCTCCTGGTGACTCTGCCCCTCTCGGTGTGTATCATTGCAGCGGCCTACGAAGATATTGTGGGCCTCAATTCGGTGGCTGAGCTTTAGTCCGGCGGCAATGGCCCGGTATTGACCCACTCCCTGGGGAACAATTTCCCCGCTGCGGCGATCTCTTCCTTTGGGTATATGTTACGAATGTGTCCCGATTGACGCATTTGTTAACGTTTATCCTTAAATAGGAAAAGGCTTTCGGCCATGGTTTCGTTAGCGTGAAGAGTGGAGATTGGGTTCAACCACCATGAGAGATCTCTGGAAGGCTCGGCTACCAAGGCTGCGGCCGGTACGGCTCAAATCGGTCCGGCTCAAGCCGCTGAGCTTCAAAACGCTGCGATGGTCAAAGCCGGGCGCTCCGGGGCCGCTGCCTGGGGCTGCAAGCAGCTCCTCAGCGCGGTTAAAGGTATTTAGCGGCCTGGCCTTTGCGGGCCTTTTGCTGGTTCAGGTATCGGCCGCTCCCTTTGGCGGCCACGCCAACAGCAAGTCTGGCACCCTCCGCCCGGCCCTGTGGCAATCTACGGGCATGGTGCGTCAGTCCATCGTCGATTTGTACCGAGCGCGGCGGCTGCTGGTGCAGGCTGCTCTGCCCCCGGAGACTGCTGACAAAACAGCACCTCAGACTACCGCCTCTACCGCCCCTACGGCATCCACTGCCCCCTCTGCTCCGCAGGCCCCGCCCGCGGCTGCGGCGAGTGCCTCGGGCAGCGCCCCTTCTGTACCTCAACCCGCCGCTCCACCCGCCGCCAAGGCTGCCAGCAGCGTCGATGTGGGCAAAACCATCGATGCCAACCTTGAAATGCGGGTTGCGATCGCCAAAAATTCACCCAGCCTTGAGGTTGCCACCTCCGTCGATGGCTATCTGATGGATTTGAGCGGCCAAAACTACTGCAACCTGAGCGCCCAAAACAGCGTGGTGCTCAGACCCCAGGGAACGGGCATGGCCGCCGGTAGCTGCACCCTGGCCAACACCGTCTGGCTGGAACCCGGTGAAGGGGGCTATGTATACGTGGGCGACAGCTGGTACAAGGGCCGAGTGTTGCTCATTACCGACGGCTCTGGTCTGATGGCCGTCAACTTTGTGCTGCTGTACGACTACCTCAGCAGCGTGGTTGGCAGCGAAATGTATGTCAACTGGCCTATAGAAGCGCTCAAGGCCCAGGCGGTGGCGGCCCGATCCTACGCTCTGGTGCACCACGTGCGCTACGCCGATCGCGCCTACGACCTCGACAACACCCAGCGCTACCAGGCCTACCTGGGCATTGCCAAAGAGACCAATACCACCCAGCAAGCGGTGGCTGCCACCACGGGCGAGTTTGTCAGCTACAACGGCGGCATCGTGGAGTCCCTATACGCGGCCTCCGATGCGATCGTGCAGGCGGCCCACGGCGGCAGCGGCATGAGCCAGACTGGCGCCATGGAACTGGCTTCTAAGGGCTACAGCTACACCCAAATTTTAGGCAACTACTATCCCGGTACCAGCCTCTCTCGCCTGGTCGTGGAGTAGAGCAAGGGCCATTTGCCCCGACAGCGCGGGGTCGTTAGGGGACGTTTAAACCGCACTTTGTCGCCCAGTGGACAACCCCACCACCGTCACACCTGCCTATCCGGCGCTACTACCCTGTGAAAGCGTTGGATGAGAATTCTATGAGCTACGTGTCTGCCTTTGCGTTTTACATGCGTGCGATCGCCCTGGGTATTTTGCTGGTCGCAGGCGCCTGGACTAGCCTTCACCTTGACGGTACTGACTACCGCCCCAAGTGGCAGTTGATCAGAATTTGTCATTCTGTAGCGTTTATTTAGGGGTGTTTATTGAGGTAATTTAGCCGCCAATGCACTGCCCGATCTAAGGGCTTCCCCAGATACACCCCGTGTCTCGCCTTAAATGAAGCTTAGTTCAGCTCTATTCAGCTCGCTCCCAAACGGGAGCGAGCTTTTTGTATGAGCCGTACTACAACATGTCACACATTTGATTCTGCCAGCACTACTAAGTGAGGGAAGAAAGGGAGGCAAACCCGCCATGTCTATGTTGAATACCCCCATCAGTGCCGTGCTTGAAAGCAAATTCTATCCGGGCGTAGGCGTCATTCATTCGGTGGAACAGCCCGGTTTGGAGTGGGTCGTGCGCGTCAACGGCGTGTACTGGACGGCCCGTGCCGCCCTCGCTGGCTATAGCTTTCAGGCCGGTGACGCAATTCGGCCCATCGATCGCCAGGGCAACACCCTGCTAATTGAGCCAGCTTAGTCGGGCTTAGATATTGGGCAGCAGTGGCTGTGGGAAATGGCGAAAAACAATTTTCATTCCATGGGGTCACACTTTGGCCCCAGCGCCCACTACCCCACAGATGCTTCGATTTTTGCAACGTTCGTTAAGGACATAGACCCGTGATTACCAATTTTGTGGTTACAGATACAGATGCGGCGGATATTCCCGATCGCCTGCGCTTCAAAGGTTGGATAGCCAGTGCCAGGCGATTTGCCCGGCAGCGTCCAAACCTTCCCAAGCGATTGCGATTTAGGAACTGTTTGGCCAGCGCGGTGCGATTTATTCGGCAAATAGTGGTCCGGTTGAGCCGGTTGATCAAACAACGGCTTCAACCGCGATTCGACATTCTTGACCCACAGCAGAACCTGAATAACTTGCTTAACAGTCCCCAGTTTGCCTGGGAATGCACCACAGCCCTACAGCCTATAAATCTCGACTGGTACCAGTTTTTCACTATTAGCCCACCACTCACCTTACAGGGAACTTATCATGACTAAAGCCAATAAAACTCCAAAGCATCGTCTTAAGCAACCGATTGGCAATGAAGTATCAGATAAGTTGGTCCATGAATTTATCACTGCGGTCAGCTATCTGTTGATGCCTGATGATTTCAAAGGAACCGCGCTGTACAAATTCTTAATTCGATTTGTTCGGCAGTGGCACATTGCTAACGTTGATTTGGATGAGGTGATTGTTGAGGGTATTAAACGAGGAATTGAGTATATCCAGCGTCATAGTGAACCTATCAAAAAGCCCGAATCCTGGCTCAGGCAGGTATGTCTGAATATTCTCAGGGCAAAGGTTGATGCTACGATCAAAGATGAACGAAAAGTTGATCAGTTGACAACACTGACACAACATTCTCATAGCTTGCTGGCTGAGTCAGAGCTCATTGAGCAGTTGGAATTTCTAGAGAAGGCGCTTAATGAGCTTTCGGAAGAAGATCAAGTACTCATCCGAATGAAGTTTTTGCAGCGTAAAACCTACGAGCAAATTCGTCAGCATTATAAGTATATTGCCGAAGGTGAAGGCAAAACTGCACCCTCAGTTCAGGCACTCAGAAAACGCGAATCTCGCGCCCTCCAGCGGTTAAAGAAGCACTTCTTTGACCTCTATGAAGGAGGTGTAAGTTCAGCGCCTTGAGCTGCCATTAAAGAATGGCCCAGACTAGTTCAATTTCATCCGAAATTTATGATTGGTAGATTGTTTCCTAACATGGCGGATAGTATTTTGAAGTTGTCTGGTGCCTCAATTCAAACAAGCACTATAGTCAAGAACGTGGAGCGTTCGACAAACACTATGAAAACTCCCACTCTAGATCAACAGTTTCTTTTTTCCCTCAACCCTGATCAGAAGGGACAGGTGTGGAATTATTATCTGTTGATCACGAATCCAGATATGGAACCTGATCAACAGATCGCCCAAATCTCCGAGATTTGGAGTCATGCTGAAAACGATGAACGACTGATGGAATGGTTGGAGTTTATTGACTACTTCTATACCGACGTAGACGAGACTGATCTGCCAGATGCGGCCAAGCGGGCTTACCTGAGCGAGTATCTCATCGAGATGGTTGCTCCACCGCCAAACCAGGATGACTTCTATGGTCCTATGCGGCTGGAATGCCCCAAGGGCAGAGGGCAAGTCGTCATACCAGGGGGCATGCGAGCCGCCTATGGCTCCGTCAGGTTTCAGCAGCAGCGGTGCAGTAATTGTGGTTATGAGTATGAACAACATACCCCCGTTGACCAGCAGCAGACATCGCTACCTGAGGCCTGAGTCCCAGGGCTGTACAAAAGCTTCCGTCACAACTGGTTTAGAACCATAGCCGCCTGCCCTGACCATTGGGGCAGGCGTTTTTTCAGGTTCTTGGCTCCGCTGCCACGTCAGTTGAAAACAGTGTCGGTCAACTGCTGCTGAATGAGGGCTGTGAGCTGCTGGGCCTGGGGCTGGTAGTCGGCGATCGCATCCAACGATTGCATGGGCAGCAGCACGCTGACCGCCACCCAGGGCGTGAGGGCGCGCCGGGTGAGCTGAGACCACTCGTTGGCCCAAAACCAGTGGCTGGGCGACGGGTTGCCGCCGCCGGGCAGTGCGTACCACTGCACCACCGCAAAGCTCTGGCGATCGCCCCAGGCCCGAAAGAATTTGGCGCTCACTGGCCCGGCGCCGGGGGAAGCGGCCACCCTTAGCCACTGGCGCGACTCAATGCGCCACTTTTGGGCTCCGGCCAGGTCAACCCATTCCACCTGAGGCTGGTCGCTGTGCCAGGGCTGGGGGTACAGCAGCAGCGCAAACTGCTGCACCGGGGCCGCCGGAGAACTGGCCCGGTACTCGCCCAGGGTCCAGGTATGGCCGTTGATGGCGATCGGTTCGGTGCTGGTCAGCTGCCAGCCCGGTAAGGCTAGCCCCTCGGCTCGCAGCGTGCGGAGCTGATCGATCTGGGCCACCTGGGGCGTGTTGACCCAGGGCCACTGCCCGCTGAAATAGGCGGGCACAATGGCAACGACCGCCAGGGCCGCGAGAACAAGCACCAGGGCTAGGCTCACCCAGCGGTGGGGCAAAGGGCTTGGGCGAGAGGGAGTGGGCTGGGCGGTCATAACGGGCGATCGCATCCTCAAAAAACAACGGCTACACCGACGACGACGGCGACTGCACCGCCAGCTTGAGGCTGGCGGGCACCCGGTCTTGAATCAGCCGCAGCCAAAAAACGATGGCCAACAGCAAAATCGCCGAGTAGAGATCGCCACCCCAGCTTTCGTGGAGCCACTCAAAGGCCCCGCTGCGCCCCGTGCCGTGAAAATAGCTCAGCATTGCATTGCGCAGAATGTTCCCCACCAGAGTAATGAGAACCGTGCCAGCAAACAGCAGCACGGTTCTCAATCGGGAAGTGTAAACCCCCGTCCAGTAGGCCAGCATGAGGGCTACGTAGAGGCCGGTAAACAGCATCTTCAGCCCGGCGCAGTGGGGGGCGACCTCCACCGTTTGACCGTTGACGTATACATAAATGCTCTCGACCGTGACCGGAATCCCAAACTGACTCAGCAGAAACCCCGCCACCGAGGCAATGAACTGCTGGAGCGGCAGAATGTACGGTTCGATCAGGTAGGGCAGCTGGTTGGGCGTTGCCAGGGCCACCAGCACCAGGGAAATAGCCTGAAGCCGCAGCCCTGCCATAGATTTCAGGCTTAAACACAGCCCCCCCAGCATCACCGGCAGCGATAGGTTCATCCAGTCGGGCAGGCGGGTGAGATACATCAGGCAGGCCAGGCCCACCAGCCCCAGCCCCAGGGGGTGGCAGCGATTTGGCAACTCGCCCCAGGCCTTGCGCTTGCCCCAGGCAACGTAGGCCGCAAAGGGCAGCCCCAACAGCCCGTGGCTGAAATACTCGTGCTGAATGCTGATGGTTTTGTGCAGCCAGCCATCGACCCAGTGCGCCAGCAGCGGCCCGTAGAGGATGGCCAGGAGAACGGCGATCGCCCAGGTGGGGAAGGGGTAGCGGCGGGGGGAGGGCATGGGAGGGGGAGGGGGGTAGTGGGGGAGGGTAGGGGAGTGAGGGAGTAGGGGAGTGAGGGAGGGTAGGGGAGTGAGGGGGTAGGGGAGTGGCGACCTCATCAACCCATTACCTCATCACCCCATCACTCCGGGCAAAACGCGCTCTAATCGCACGGCTGCGACTGTTTCCACCATAGCGTCTACGACGTAATCAACCTGCTCAAGGGTCATGCCGGGGTACATGGGTAATGAAAGCACCTCCTGGCTGAGGGCTTCGGCCTGGGGAAAGTGTCCGGGGGCGTAGCCGAGGGAGCGAAAGGCGGGTTGCAGGTGGCAGGGAATGGGGTAGTGAATGCCGGTTTGTACGCCAGCGGCGGTGAGCTGAGCCTGAATTTCGGTGCGGCTGGTGGGGCCAGCAACGCGCACGACGTAGAGGTGGTAGATATGGCCAGAACCGGCGTCGTTGCGCATGGGAATGATGCCGTACTCGGTGAGGGGCGCGAGGCGGCGATCGTAGTGCTGGGCGAGATGGTGGCGGGCCTGGTTCCAACTGGGCAGGTGGGGCAGCTTGACGTTGAGCACGGCGGCTTGCAGGGTGTCGAGGCGGCTGTTGGTGCCCATGGGTTCGGTGTGGCAGTACTTACTGGTGGCCCCGTAGTTGCGCAGCGATCGCGCCGTCCTGGCCACTAGCTGATCCTGCGTGACGAACATACCACCGTCGCCAAGGGCACCTAGGTTTTTGCTGGGGTAAAAGCTAAAGGCGGCCCCCAGGCCAATAGAGCCAGCGGTATAGCCGTCGCGCTGGGCCAGGTGGGCCTGGGCGGCATCTTCAAAAACAATCAGTCGGTGGCGATCGGCCAACTCTAGCAGGGCCTGGGGCGATACCATCTGACCGTAGAGGTGCACGGGTAAAATGGCGCGGGTGCGCGGGGTGATGGCTCGCTCGGCGGCGTCAAGGTCCATCAGGGCGGTGGCGCGATCGCAGTCCACAAACACCGGCACCGCCCCGGCCCGCAGTACCCCCATCAGCGTCGCCACAAACGTGTTGGCGGGTAAAATCACCTCATCGCCGGGGGCAATGCCGCAGGCGACGAGGCCCAGGGCGATCGCATCGGTACCGCAGCCTACCCCAACCCCAAAGCGAGCGCCACAGGCCGCCGCAAAGTCGGCCTCAAAGGTGCTTAGCGCCTGGCCCAACACAAAATCGCCCTGGGCAATAACGGCACTGATGACGCCCTGAATCGCCTCTTGCAGCGGCGCATGCTGCCAGGTCAAATCCACAAAGGGAACGGTCGGCGGGGGAGAAATAGTCATACTGGCCAGGGTAGATGGGCGAAGGCTGACGCTGTTCACGCTCAGATTGCCCGATTGCGCAAAACCCGTAACAGGAAAGTCAACACGCCCAGAGTCATCTAACTCCTGTAGTCTATTGTTCAAAACCAGGGCCAGAATGGGCGGGCAATTCTTCTGCGAAGAGGCTGTGCCAACGCATCTCAAATCTGGTCCAGGCGGTAGACTAGGGCAGACTTAGCGCCATTCCTACCGCTGGGGCCAGCTACCCCAGACCCATGGCAAAGCCGCTCGGTCTGCACACGCGGGGCTAAATCACCCTATTCAGCTACCGTTACCCCTATGGATTTTGAAACCGCTCACGAATTTGTGGTGCGCCAAACCCTCGGCACCAGCGACGATTTGCCCGACACGTTCATCGCCTGCCTGCGCCAGGGCAAACCCCCCATTCCGGGCCAGGTGACCTCTCTGCTGCTGGCCCTCAAGGTGTTATTTGAGGGGCTCAAGAATGAACCTACCCTCGATCGCACCCTGATCAAGTCCCTCTTCATTCTCTCCTACGAAAGCCGCCAGCTCTACGCCCAGGGGCAGAAGGCGGGCGTAGTGTGGCCGCCCATGCTGGATGAGGATTTGGGACGCATCGGTAAGGTGGCGCAGTCGATTGTGTTTGGCGAGTGGCAAGGGTGAGGGCGTGGGGGCGTAGGAGCGTAGGAGCGTGAGGGCGTGGGGCAGTAAGAGATATTCAAGGTGAATTTACCCCATCTCCCCATCCCCCCATCTCCCCATCCCCCCATCCACCCAAGTTCGGCAAACCACACCTCATCGAGAATTGCTGAAGGAACTTTTTGGCGGCTAAATTAGCACTCAGGACGCGAGAGTGCTAAAGCAGCTTCCCGTCTATCAACCCTTTAATCCCAAAACCTTTGGAGGTATGTTATGGCCGCAGTCACCCTGAGTGTGTCTACCGTGAAGCCTCTGGGCGATCGCATTTTGGTCAAAGTCAGCGAAGCCGAAGAAAAAACCGCTGGCGGCATTCTGCTGCCCGACACCGCGAAGGAAAAGCCCCAGGTGGGCGAAGTGGTGCAGGTCGGCCCCGGCAAGCGCAACGACGACGGCTCCTTCCAAGCCATGGAAGTGAAAGTCGGCGACAAGGTGCTTTACTCCAAGTACGCTGGCACCGACATCAAGCTCGGCAGCGACGACTACGTGCTGCTGCGCGAGACCGACGTGCTGGCCGCCCTGGGCTAAATCAATTTTGGATTTTGGATTTGCGATTTTGGATGTTAGCTCTCTTCCGCCAGCCCTGTAGGGTGGGCACCGCCCACCATTCACCTCGGCGATCGCAATCCAATCCGTAGTCCAGCCCGTGGGGTGCATAGCGCTATGGCGCGGCTACGCCAATGCGCAGCAATGCACCGCTCGGAAATCCATTAAAGGAAATGTCTTATCCATTCGAGACATCCTTTTGAAGCAAGCTTGGTGCGTCAGGCTTTGCCATGACACACCCTACCGACCCTCAAACACAACGCAATTCATCCATTCAACTTGTTGGGAGGATTATTTTTCCATGGCTAAAACCATCACTTACAACGAAGATGCCCGTCGCGCCCTGGAGCGCGGTTTTGACATGCTGGCCGAAGCCGTGGCCGTCACCCTCGGCCCTAAAGGCCGCAACGTGGTGCTGGAGAAAAAGTACGGCGCGCCCCAGATCATCAACGACGGCATCACCATTGCCAAAGAAATTGAGCTAGAAGACCATATCGAAAATACCGCCGTTTCCCTGTTGCGCCAGGCGGCGAGCAAAACCAACGATGCCGCTGGCGACGGCACCACCACCGCTACGGTGCTGGGCCATGCGATCGTCAAAGAAGGCTTGCGCAACGTCGCCGCCGGGGCCAACGCCATTTCGCTGAAGCGCGGCATCGACAAAGCCACCGCGTTTCTGGTCGAAAAAATTGCTGAGTATGCCCGCCCCGTGGGCGACTCCAAGTCCATCGCCCAGGTGGGTTCTATCTCTGCTGGCAACGACGACGAAGTGGGCCAAATGATCGCCGACGCCATGGATAAAGTCGGTCGCGAAGGCGTGATCTCCCTGGAAGAAGGCAAATCCATGACCACTGAATTGGAGGTCACCGAAGGGATGCGCTTCGACAAGGGCTACCTGTCGCCCTACTTCGTCACCGACACCGAGCGCATGGAAGCGGTGCTCGACGATCCCTACATTTTGCTCACCGACAAGAAAATTGCCCTGGTGCAGGATCTGGTGCCGGTGCTGGAGCAGGTGGCCCGCTCTGGCAAGCCCCTGATGATCATCGCCGAAGACATCGAGAAAGAGGCCCTGGCCACCCTGGTGGTGAACCGCATGCGCGGCGTGCTGAACGTGGCGGCGGTGAAGGCGCCCGGCTTCGGCGATCGCCGCAAGGCCATGCTGGAAGATATTGCCGTGCTCACTGGCGGCCAGGTGATCAGCGAAGACACCGGCCTCAAGCTAGAGAACGTCAAGGTAGAGATGTTGGGTAGCGCCCGCCGCCTCACCATCACCAAAGACACCACCACCATCGTCGCCGAAGGTAACGAGAAGGATGTCAAGGCCCGCTGCGAGCAGATCCGCCGCCAGATCGACGAAACCGACTCCACCTACGACAAAGAAAAGCTGCAAGAGCGCCTGGCCAAGCTCTCCGGCGGTGTCGCGGTGATCAAAGTTGGGGCCGCCACCGAAACCGAGATGAAGGACCGCAAGCTGCGCCTGGAAGACGCCATCAACGCCACCAAGGCTGCCGTGGAAGAAGGCATCGTCCCCGGCGGCGGCACCACCCTGGCCCACCTGGCCCCCCAGCTCGAAGCCTGGGCCAGCGACAACCTCAGCGGCGAAGAGCTGCTGGGTGCTCAGATCGTCACCCGCGCCCTCACCGCCCCCCTCAGCCGCATCGCTGAGAACGCAGGCGTCAACGGCGCTGTCATCGTGGAGCAGGTGAAGGAAAAAGACTTCACCGTGGGCTACGACGCGGCCACCAACCAGTTTGTCGACATGTACGAAGCTGGCATTGTAGACCCCGCCAAGGTGACTCGCTCTGGCCTGCAAAACGCCGCTTCCATTGCCTCCATGGTGCTGACCACCGAGTGCATTGTGGTCGATAAGCCCGAGCCCAAGGCCCCTGCCGCAGGCGCGGGCGCGGGCATGGGCGGCGACTTCGACTACTAGGGCGCATCGCTAGAGCAGCCCCCACCTGGCCTGCTCTAGGGTGCATGGAACGAGTCCGGGATTCTGCCAGAGTCTGGGACTCGTTCCTCTGCATGCCACTGCGATCGCTGCTGTAGTCTCTATGTCAGACATTGGCCAGGCGAGTTTGGTACCTGTGAAGTCGCTCACCGTTTCGCTCAAGGAGTGGGTGTCGTGGCACACCAGCAGGTTTACCCCAGGGGCTGCACCTTTGCCGAATCAGACTGGGATGCACTCTACCCCTTTTGGTATCCCGTTGCCTTTAGCCGCGACGTTGCCGAAAAACCCGTCACCGCTACCCTGCTCGACCAGCGGCTGGTGATCTGGCGCACCAGCGCCGGAATTTCAGTGGCCAACGATATTTGCCTACATCGAGGTATTCCCCTCAGCATGGGCTGGGTTGCAGAGGACTATCTGGTGTGCAAGTACCACGGTTTCCACTACTCCGCCGATGGCCATTGTGTAAAAGTGCCCGCCAACCCCGAGGCCAGCATTCCTAAAAAACTGTGCCTTAAAACCTATCCGGTAAAAGAAGCCTACGGCCTAATCTGGACGAGTCTGAGCAGCGGAAATCAGTATCCTCTACCCGAGATGCCGGCCTGGAATGACCCCGACTACCAGCAAATTTTGCCCGATGCGGTGAATTTGGACGCGGCGGCGGGGCGGCAGGTAGAAGGCTTTCTAGATGTGGCTCACTTTGCCTTTGTGCACACAGAAACCTTCGGCGACATCAATAACCCAGTGGTGCCTTGCTACGAGGTTACCCCCACGGAGCAGGGCCTGCGGGCGGAGTACCTCAGCACCGTGAGCAATTTCCCGAAGGCGCTACAGGACAGAGCTCCAGCCGATTTTAAGTGGCTGCGGGTGTTCGACGTATTTTTGCCCTTTACGGCCCGACTCACGGTGCACTTTCCCGGCGAAGGACGGCTTTGCGTACTCAATGCCGCCAGCCCAATTTCCGCCCGCAAAACGCGGGTATTTGTGCCTATCTGCCGCAACTTTGACAAAGATATGCCCCTGGAGCCGGTGTACGAGTTTAACTACCAGGTGTTTGCGGAAGACAAGGAGGTGGTCGAAGCGCAGTACCCCGAAGACCTGCCCCTGGATATGTCAGCAGAATCGCACATTGGGGCCGACAAGACCTCAATTGCCTACCGCCGAGGGCTGCGATCGCTGGGTCTAGGCTCACTCTACACGGCTTGAGCGATCGGTAGCCCACCGTAGGCCAGGGCTAGCTGCGCTCAACCATCCACCTGCGGTGGACAGGCGGCATTGTTTCCCCATAGGCTCTCAAAACGAAGGCCAAAACCTGGGGAGGGCAATCTTTTCTGGGTTTTATAGCAGCAGTCACATTGGTTAGGACAGCTAAAAACCCTATGAACGCTCAAACGTTTGAACGTTCATAGGAGGCTTGTCTTAACCAGCCTAGCCACTGCTATGGGAAGCCAGGCCTTGGTTTTAGGAAGCCAGGGCAATTTCAACCATTTCCTGGAGCTTGCCGTTCTGGTATAGCTCGATGAGAATGTCCGAGCCGCCGACAAACTCGCCGTTGATGTACACCTGGGGAATGGTGGGCCAGTTGGAGTACTCTTTGATGCCCTGGCGAATGTCGGGGTCGGCCAGCACGTCAACGGTCTCGAAGGGCGCCCCCAAAACATTGAGAATTTGCACCACGTTGTTGGAGAAGCCGCACTGGGGCATCAGCTTGTTGCCCTTCATAAACACCATAATGGTGTTGTTTTGAACCAGCTGGTCGAGTCTTTCTTTAGTGGCCGAATCCATAGTGTCGATACCTTTGCGGAGGGGAGTGAACGGTTGAGGCAAAGAGAGGTCCAGACTTAGGCGCTTTGGGCCACCCAATCTGCTGGGGTATACGTTTTCAAGGCTAGCGCATGGATGGCTTCGGAGGACATGGCCTCGCGCACCGCGCCATAGACTAGCTGATGCTGCTGTACCAGGCTGCATCCCTCAAATTTAGAGGACACCACTACCACCTGGTAGTGGTCACCACCGCCGGTCAAATCCTGCACCTGCACATCGGCATCGGGGAGACCAGCTTTAATCATGGCGCTAACCTGATCGGGAGTAATCATGACGCGGTTTCCTTGTGGGATGGACAGCTGGGGTACTCGAATCCCCCAAATCCATATTGCCAGGATCAATCCTCAGTGGTTGACCCAGAGGCATTAAATCTAGCTATAGATGACCGAGAAAACAGGATGGCCGATCGGACTGTAGCTACTCGGCGGGAGCGGCAGGCTCAGCCGGATCGGTGGAGGTTGTAGGGTCGGCAGGGGTAGCGGCGGCCCGCCCGCTGTAGGGCTCATCTACAAAGCCCAGCTCAAACAGCTGCTGATAGGCCCGCTGGCCCAGTTCGCGGGTCGGCTGCTGGCTGCGCAAAATTTCCATCAGCAGGGGAACTGCTTCGTTGGGCTTGTCTTGGGAACGGTAGACCAGCGCCAGCTGATAGGAGGCCTGATCGCGAAGCTGAGCCGTTTCCAGTGCCTTTTCACGGTTGCTGCGGTTGATTGCAGTGTCAACGCCGATGAACATCTGAGCCAGCTCCTGGTAGTAAGAGGAGATCTGGTTGAAGCTGTCGCGGGCCTGCTTGAGCTTTTCTTCGGCCAGGGCGTAGTTTTGATCGGCGATCGCGGCGCTGGCTTCGGTCATCAACTGTTGTCCTGCCGCAATGCTCAGGGCGCTAGTGGTCTGGTTGAGCGGGCGCACTGGATCAGAGCCAGTGGCCTGGGCCAAAGCCGCCCCAGACAATCCCCCAGCTAGGGCTACAGACAGCACAGCAGCGGCCCAACCGCCCAGGGTATAGCGCAAAAAACGAGGGGAAACGACCATGAATACTAATGAGGGGTGAGGGACAACCGGACTGAAAAACACTGGGGTATCTTATCATCTCGGTATGGCGTATTACCGACTTCTGACCCAGTAGAGCAACTGCCACAGGGTATAGCCTGGTGCTATGGCCGGATCACAGACTGGTTCGCCCCCAAAAAGTTCCTGCGATTGGCTCGATATCTATGCCGCCATCTTCCGCTGATTCCCATGTCTCTAGCGGCGGTCCCCGCCCTAATTTTCGGGGGGAAATCTTGCAGCGCGGCGGCGAAGAACTGCTGCTAGAAAAGTTGCCTACGCGCTTTACCACTCGCCTGACCACCCCCGCCGCCCTTGAGCCCCTGCGGCAGCGCCTCAGTCCTACGGGCCTGCGGCCTGTGGCGGGAGGGCAGCTGGTGGAATGGCAGGTCGCTGAGCCTGACCTGGAGGCTACCCTCGCCCAGGCCCGTCGTGACCCCAATGTGCGGTTTGCCAGCCACGTGTACCGCCTCGCCGACAGCCCCCAAACCTGGGTTTACCTGACCGAGCAGCTGACGGTGCAATTCGCGCCCGAGACGGCGGCTCAAACGGTTGACGCTACGCTGGAAAAGCTGGGTCTGGCGATTGAAAAGCCCCTGGCCGGAATTCCGAACACCTTTGTGGTGCAGGTGACTCCAGCCGCTGCCGAAAATCCGATCAAACTGGCCAATCGCCTGATTGCGCTGGACGCCGTGCTGGCGGCAGAACCCAACCTGTCCATAGAAATCGGCAGCCTTTACCGCCCCACCGACGATCGCTACCGGCAGCAGTGGCACCTGTTCCACAATGGCGGGGCCAACTTGGCCGCCGGGTCGCATATCTCGGCAGAGGCCGCCTGGGATATTACCCGGGGATCGCGATCGGTGGTGATTGCGGTCAGCGACGACGGCTTTGACCTCAACCACCCCGACCTGCAAGGCATGGGCAAGCTAGTGGCCCCCCTCGACTTGCACGACAACGACGCCGTGCCTCTGCCCACCCAGCCAAGCGAGAACCACGGGACGGCGGTAGCGGGACTGGCCATTGGCGAAGAAAACGCCACTGGCATTGTCGGGGTGGCCCCCGGCTGTGCCTTTTTGCCCATTCGCACGACCGGCTTTATTGACGACAGGGCGATCGAGCAGCTGTTCGATGAGGCGGTGCGGCGGGGGGCGGCGGTGATTGTCTGTAGCTGGTCGCCAGCGTCGAACAACTTTCCGCTGACCCTGCGGCAAACCAATGCCCTGACTCGGGCCGCCACCACCGGACGCAACGGCAAGGGCTGCGTGATTGTCTTTTCGGCGGGCAATGCCAACCGTCCCGTCAGCGGCACAATTAATGAAACCCAGTGGCCTTCCAATGTCCTCAGCGGTCCTACCCGATGGCTGAGCGGGTTTGCCATTCACCCCGATGTAATTGCCGTGTCGGCCTCTACCAGCCTGGGCACTAAGGCCGCCTATAGCAACTGGGGCGAGCACATTGCCGTGGCGGCCCCCAGCAATAACGCGCCCCCCAGTATGAGCCTGCCCCAGGTGGGGAGCGTGGCTACGGGGCCACCGCTGACCCAGTTTTTGCCGGGTCTGGGCATGGTCACTAGCGATCGCACCCAGGCGGCAGGCTACAGCGGCGATGACTATACCAATGTCTTTGGCGGTACCTCTAGCTCTTGCCCAGTGGTGGCCGGGGTGGCGGGGCTAGTGCTCTCGGTCAACCCCGGTCTGACGGCCCGGCAGGTGCGTGAAATTCTCCAGGCCACCGCCGATAAAATCGTCGATCGCACCCCCGACCCCCAGCTGGGCCTCCAGTACGGCACCTATGATGCCAATGGCCACTCCCCGTGGTTTGGCTACGGCAAGGTCAATGCGGCGGCAGCCGTGCGGGAAGCCCAGCGGCGAGCCTTTGCGGGGCGGCAGCTGGGTCAGGTGGTGCAGCAGCAAAACCAAACCTCCCTGGCCATCCCAGACAATCAGCCAAGCGGGGTGGAGAGCAGTGTCGCGATCGCCGCCGCTGGCCGCGTCACCGATGTGCAAATAGATGTAAGCGTTGACCACGCTTTTTTGGGAGATCTCTGTCTTACCCTGACCGCCCCCAGCGGCGCTGCCGTGCTAATCCAGGGGCGCACGCTGGGGGGGCTGACGGAGCTGCGCCAAACCTATAGCCTCCAGACGACCCCAGTACTGCTGCGGCTGATGGGTGAGTCGGCTCGAGGCACCTGGCGACTGCGGGCTGTGGATTGCGCCCCCGGTGCCACGGGTACGCTGCTGGGCTGGGGCCTTACCCTCGGGGTTGGCTAGCGCTGAAAAACGCCGTTGCCCAGGAATTCAATGCCGGTTTTTACCGCCTCGTAGCCAAAGGTCAAGATCAGAGTGGTGAGGATGCCTCCCATCACGCACAGCACCAGGCCTCCCAGGCTAATCAGGCCGTCGTCGTCAAGCAGCCCAAAGCCGGTGACAAAAATACCCATGGCCGGCAGAGTGTTGGTGCCCGGAATGGGGATCATCATAGAAATGGACATCAGGGCGATCGCCAAACCCAGAACGGTACGCCCCGGCAGACTGGTGCAGACAGCCGTGAGCCGGGGGCGAGAAACCGCCTCTAGCCGCCGCAGCCAGGGACTGCCCGCCTTGACAATTTTTCTCACCGAACCCAGATCAAACTGTTTGTGGTTCCAGCCTTCGGGCATCCAGGGCCGAGTTCGTCCGGCAATTAGCTGCACCGCCAGCAAAAACATCACGATGCCAAACGGCGTTGAGTAGCCTGGGGCCGGGATCGGTAGGGCGGAGGGCAGCGCCAGCACCACAAACAGAAACCCAAAGGTCCGTTCCCCAGCCAGGGTGAGAATTTCTTTGAGGGTGACCTGGGGCGTGCTGACTTCTTCAAAAAAATAGCGGTTAAGTTCTGTAGAAAGACGGGCCATATAAAAGTTTCTATAGTGTTGAGCGCGATGGGTTGAGCAGGCTTAAAAAGCGGTAGAGACACTGCTAGGGAGTCACCGGCAATTGCCCGACCCGACTGGATTGACGATAAGCGCGATCGCCAGGGCACCGGCAGCCGCTCTATAGGGCTAACCATAGCAAATTCGGCGTCTTCCCTAACCAGGCTGCTGACGGTATTTACGCCAGCTTTGCAGAGCCGCAGCGGGGGTCAGTGCTCAACTAGCACGTGGTCCTGTAAAAACTGTTGCAGGCGATGTTCAAACTCCTCCCCGGCCCAGGTTGGCAGATCGTTGTGGTCGGCATTGGGCACCAGCCACAGAGCCTTTGGCCCGCCACTGGCTCGATAGAGGGCCTCGCTCATGGCGGCGGGTACCGAGGCATCGGCTTGACCGTGCAGGTAGAGGGCGGGCACCTGGAGACGGCTCACCTTAGCCAGGGAGTCAAACCGCTGGGTGAGCAGCCGACACACCGGAAACCAGCGATTGTACTGCGTCAGGGTGGCCATATCGCCCATGGACGTAAAGGACGCTTCAACCACCAGGCCCGCCAGGTTGGGAATACGACTGGCCAGATCGATGCCAATGGCACCCCCCAGCGAATGGCCGTAGATCACCAGCTGGTGGGGCGCAACCCGCTGCTCATTTTGCAAAAACCGCCAGGCCGCCAGGGCATCGTTGTAGAGCCGCTGTTCGTTGGGGAACGGCCCTGAACTCAGCCCAAAGCCTCGGTAATCGATGGCCAGGACAGAAGCGCCCAGCGATCGCAGCTGCATGGCCTTGCCCAAGTTGCTAGACACATTCCCGGCATTGCCGTGGAGGTACAAGATCGTCAGCTCACTGCCGCTGTCCGCAGGCAGCCACCAGCCGTGCAGCCTCCCTCTATCCAACGGCTCCAGTGGGATCCACACGTCGACGTAGGGGAGGCCAAAAGCCCCAGGAGTGGCCTCAATGGTAGGACTCGGCATGTACATTAGCCGCCGTTGCGCCGCCCATAGCCCCCCACACAGCGAAAGATAGACAACCCCTGCAACGCCCAAAACACCAATCAAGAGCTTGAGGATGGACATGGATGCAGAAGGGTAGGCCGTGGGTAAGTAAAAAAGGGTTAGTTGGGGAGATTGATCTATGAGCAACGCCAGGAACACCTAAATGCTTGCCCTTTATTATGGGGGATTTGCTCTATTTACCCATGCCCCCCTGTGACGATTTTCAAGCCGCTAAAGATTTAGATCAACCCCCCCTGCCAGATTAAGAGGTCTATTTACACTGGGTTGCTGTCCCAGCGGGAAGGCCCTTAGCTGGTACACAATTGTCTCCGCCTGCCCTGCCCCCATCTGCAGCTACATCGGCGTCCGCTGATGCCACCTCGTCGCCTGCTCGTAGGCATAGCCCACCTCAAACAGCAGATCTTCACGCAGGGCATTGCCAATCAGCTGTAGGCCAATCGGCAGGCCCTGGTCATCAAAACCGCAGGGCAAACTCAGCCCCGGCAGCCCCGCCAAGTTGACCGGAATCGTCATCAGGTCCCCCAGGTACATGCTGAGTGGATCGTCTACCTTCTCCCCGGCTTTGAAGGCGGTGGTTGGGGCGGTAGGGCAGACCAGCACATCGACCTGCCCAAAGGCCGCTTCAAAATCCTGCTTGATTAGGGTGCGCACCTTTTGGGCCTTGAGGTAGTAGGCATCGTAGTAGCCTGCCGACAAGGCGTAGGTACCGATCATGATCCGCCGTTTGACCTCAGGGCCAAAGCCTTCGGCCCGAGTTTTGGTGTACATCGAGAGCAGGCTGTCGTTGTTGTTGCGAGCACCGTACTTGACTCCGTCGTAGCGGGCCAGGTTGGACGACGCTTCTGAGGGGGCAATGATGTAGTAGGTCGGCAGACCGTAGGGGAACCGAGGGCAGGAGATTTCCTGGATCTCTGCGCCGAGGGCCTGAAGCTGCTGAATGGCCTTTTCTACGGCGGCTCGAACCGCAGGGTCAATACCCTCGGCGGCAAAAGTTTCGGTGATGATGCCTACCCGACGCCCTTTGAGGTCGGTCTTGAGGCACTGGGTATAGTCGGGAATCTTGACATTGAGGCTGGTGGAGTCTCTGGGATCGTGGCCGGCAATGCCCTGGAGCAGCAGCGCCGCATCTTCAACGGTGCGGGCCAGCGGGCCAATCTGGTCGAGGGAAGAGGCAAAGGCCACCAGCCCAAAGCGCGACACCAGCCCGTAGGTGGGCTTTAGACCCACGACGCCGCAAAACGAGGCGGGCTGGCGGATCGACCCGCCCGTATCGGACCCCAAAGCCACGGCGCATTCCCCAGCGGCGACAGCAGCAGCGGAGCCGCCGGAGGAGCCCCCCGGCACCCGGCTCACGTCCCAGGGGTTGCTGGTGAGTTGGTAGGCAGAGTTTTCGGTGGAGCTGCCCATGGCAAACTCGTCGAGGTTGGTTTTACCCAGGGCGATCGCCCCGGCTTTTTGCAGCCGCTCGGTCACCGTCGACTCGTAGGGCGGCACAAAATTCTCCAGAATTTTTGATGCGCAGGTAGTGCGCACGCCGCGGGTACAGAGATTGTCTTTGAGGGCCATGGGAATGCCCGCCAGCATACCGATGCCCTCGCCAGCGGCAATCCGGTCATCCACCAGGGCCGCCTGGGCCAGGGCTTGCTCACCAGTGACGGTCAGGTAGCTGCGAATCTGGGGTTCCAGGGCTGCGATCTGGTCGAGGTAGCCCTGGGTGATTTCCACCGCAGAGCGCTCTTTGTTGACCAACTGTTGATGCAGGGCGCGGATGACAGACATGGGACTCCTTGACAACTGATTCTGGGACCACTAATTCTGGGACCACTAGTTCGGGGGCGGCTGGTGCGCAACGGGCACCAAGGTATCAGTATAGGAAGGATAGGGCGCGAAACGCAGTTTTTAGGCGAGCAGATGGCTGGCCGCCAACCGTCTGCCGGTGGAACTACAATGGGATTTGTCAATTATTTACAAACGAAATCGGTGTGTTGCCCTACAGCCTTTCTTTCCAGCCTGGGCGAGGCAGCAGACCTGCGGCATTTTTATGGCACACACAGCGCTATTTCAGCTTTTGCAGCGAGCCGTTGCGAAGGCTTCTCTGTCTGAAAAATTTTCATCAGCCTATTCTGGGGGTTCCGAAACAGAGGCTCCTCACCCCAATGTTTCCCTATCGCGGCGGAGTCTGCTGCGCTGCTCAGCCCTGGCGGCGGGGGCTTTGGCCCTGGGCGAGCTGAAGCATGCCGAGCAGTCTGCGCCCGGCTCAACGCCGCGTATCGCAGTGGTGGGCGGCGGCATTTCCGGGTTAACTGCCGCCTACACGCTGCAAAAACTGGGCCTGGCGGCCACGATTTACGAGGCCAAGCCCTACGTGGGCGGGCGCATTCAGTCACGCACGGGGCTGATTGTGCCTGGGCTGGTCAACGATCTGGGGGCAGCCTTCATTAACTCAGACCACGCCGATTTGCTCGCCCTGGTAGCAGAGCTGGGGCTAGAACTCTTCGATCGCCGCACCCTGACCGAGACGCTGCCCTTTCCGGAGGTGGCGTTTTACTTTGAGGGCCGCACCCTGAAGGAATCGGAACTGGTGCAGTCCCTGCTGCCCTTAGCCACCCAGATTGGCCGAGACGGGGCGCTGCTGGTCAGCGATTTTGACCGCTACGCACCCCGGTTTGATGCGCTGTCGGTGGCAGGCTATTTGGATCTGCACCAGGACAAGATTGGACGGCAATACGTGCGATCGCTGCTAGAGGCCACTATTCGCACCGAGTACGGCGTCGAGGCCCACGAGTCCTCGGCGCTACAGCTGATCTACAACCTGCCTCGGGTGCGCAATCGGCGGGCTGAGCCGCTGGTCGCCGATGAGCTGTTTCTGGTTAAAGGCGGCACCGGGCGCGTTCCCCAGGCCCTGGCAGAGCGGCTGGGAGAATCGGTGAAAACGGGCTGGCGGCTGCGATCGCTGCAATCCCACGGCAGCGGGTTTCGGCTGCAATTTGAGCCGGGGGAGATCGAGGCCGACTACGTCATTCTGGCCATGCCTTTTCCGGCCCTGCGGCGGGTCGATCTGGCCCTGGACCTGCCGTTGCCGCTGCGTCAGTTCATCGCCGAATGCGGGCCGGGGCGCAACGAAAAGCTGTTTGCCAGCTTTACCCACCGTCCCTGGCTCCAGCCCAGGGGCTTTACGGGCGGGGCCTGGAGCGATCTGGGCTACAGCGGCCTGTGGGATGATACCCAGCGCCAGCCGGAGCGGCATCAGGGCGTTTTGACCTTCTTTTTAGGCGGCAGCGAGCCAGACCGAGCCGAGGGCAGCGTGACCGAGCAGGGCCGCCAGCTGGTGGGCAAGACAACGGCTTTCCTGCAAGATCTGGAGACGGCGGCAGGCGATCGCTACGCCCGCACCGCCTGGGCCAAGGATCCCGACTTTGGCGGCAGCTACAGCACCTTCAGGCCGGGGCAGTACCTCAGGTTCAAAGACTTTCTCTACGTCGAGTCCGACCATCCCTCAGAGCGCCAGAGCGTGCGGGTGGGCAACCTGGCCTTTGCCGGAGAACAGTTTAGCGACGAGTACTACGGCTACATGAACGGGGCCGCCCAGACGGGACGGCTGGCGGCGGGGGCCATTTACGAGGCGATCGAGAATCCCCTGCCAGCAGGTGTTTCCCCTCTCTCCCACACAAAAGCCCTGCATCCAAAAGAATGCAGGGCCTTTACGCTGTAACGGAGGGATACTGCGATCGCGGCAGGCATTAGTCGCGGTTGATCGCGATCAGCAGGCGCAGGATAAACACAAACAGGTTGATATAGGTGAGGTACATCGACAGCGCCGCCGATAGGTACTGCTCATCTTTGTAGGTGCGGGGTAGAACAAAAAAGTCCACCACCGAAGCACCGCAGAACACCAGGACGCCCAGACCAGAAATGGCAATGTCAAGGAACTGGGGAATGGGGCCGCCAAAGAGGGAAAAGATAAATTGCCCCACCACCGCAATCAGCACAGCCACAATGCCGATGCCGATTGTGCGGGTCAGGGCAAAGCCGTCTTCTTCCGAGAGGTTGGAGCCAATTTGGCGAGCCGCGATGAAGACAATACCGCAGGCCAGGGCCGAAAACCCAATGCCGGTCACCCCTACTCCGCTTGTGCCCAGGGCAACGGCCAGCAGGCCGCTGAGGGTGTAGCCGGTAAGCAGGCTGTAGGTGGCGAGCAGCGGTAGGGCGGTGCTGTTGTTGCCCTTAGCGGCTACGTTCATAGCCACAAAGAACAAAACAATTTGGGCGATGAATGCCACCCAAAAGGTGGGCATAAAGATGGCCGGGTTGCTGGCCATCACGCTCAGGCCGCCAAAGGAGCCCAGAGCGGTTAAGATCAGGCCGCCGCCGACGAAGGGCAGCGCGTTTTTGATCACGTTGGGGCCGACTAGGGATTGCCCCTTGGCCTTACTGATGGCTTCACGAAAATTGCTGGTATTACTCAAAGCCCTATCCTCATACAACGCAATAGATTTGGCAAAATAGATTTAGCTACCCGGGGTAGAGCGACGGCCCTTTTGGGCCGGTCTTTGACCATCGCACAGCTCGATAACAAACTTGAGAGACAGCTTAACCGCTAAGCCCAGGTAATTGTTTTTCCTTATCTAAATTTTAGTCAACTTTACCGAATTCGGTAGGCAGCCCGAGGTGTGGATATCTGCCCGTTGGTTAGCCTAGATGGAGGGCCGGTTTCCGGTTTGCCGGGCAGGTGCAGCTACCAACACAGTGACCACACTTGCGAGGACAGGAACTATGGAGCTTGGCACGGGGCAAAACAGGGCGTTAAAGCCTCCAAAGACCAGTTTTTGGAGGCTACCGCGAGGCTGGCGGCGCATGCTCTGGGGCGCAGCAGGGGCCGGAGCAATGCTGTGGGCTATGGGTGTTCAGGCCCAGGAGGTCACCACCGTTCAGTCCGACGTCCAGGCCGACAGTCAGCCGGACCGCATTATTCGCCCTGGCAATCGGGTGATTATCCGGCAGTCGCCGGTTATTATTCGGCAGCCATCGGTGATCATTGTGCCCTATCCCCGCCCCGCTCCCGAGACGGAACGGGTCAGGGTCGAGTTTGACGCCCGGGGCAGCGACTGGGGCGCGGTCTACCTGGACAACCGCCTGGTCTATCGCCCCCACAACTTCGAT
Organism: Nodosilinea nodulosa PCC 7104; assembly: GCF_000309385.1. Lineage (GTDB taxonomy): Bacteria > Cyanobacteriota > Cyanobacteriia > Phormidesmidales > Phormidesmidaceae > Nodosilinea > Nodosilinea nodulosa. Next base: position 2,496,811 of record NZ_JH976537.1, on the reverse strand, counting down.
CGCCAGGAAACCCTCTACCTGCCCCCCGGCGGCTATCGGCTCGAAATTACTGGGGTGGTGCGCTCCGATCGCTGGGCCAGCGGCTACCTGGATCTGGGCCGCGATAGCTCCAGGGTGGTCGTCATCCGTTTCTCCAAAGCAGAGGGCGTGGCGGTTTCAGGTAGCCCCTACGTTTGGATTCCTGACTAACGGAGCGCTGCAGCACCGCGCCGACAACGCTTACAGGGCCGCGATTTTAATCGCCTCTGGGTGGCCAGGGTTGCCGTGGATGACCAGGCTGCGCTGGTTGGCGTGGAGGTGGCGCGCGATCGCATAGATCGTCTCCACCTGATCGGGTGCCCCCGCCCGCGCCGCCAGTTCGCTCAGGCTGAGGGGCTCAGCACTCTGAGCCAGCGCATTGACGACCGCATGCTGAAGCTCCAGCACTCCGGCGGCGGCCTGCTTGCCCGCCTCCACCCCTGGCTGGTGGTAGGCGTTGATATTGACCAGGGAGGCGTAAAAGCCCACGGCTCGCTCGTAGAGAGCAATCAGAGCGCCGACGGTGTGAGCGTTGACCTCGGGCAGGGTCAGCGTGATAGAGCCGCGGCGGTTTTCGTAGAGGGCTTTGCGGGTGCCCTGCAAGAAACCAAAGAGAAAGTCGCCGCTGGTGGCACCGGGCTCCATTTCCACCGAATCGCCCTCTCGATCCTTCAGCACCTCGATAAAGGTGACAAAGAAGCTGGCCACCCCTTCGCGCAGCTGCTGCACGTAGGCGTGCTGGTCGGTGGAGCCCTTGTTGCCGTAGACGGCAATGCCCTGGTAAACCAGGTTGCCATCCAGGTCTTTTTCTTTGCCCAGCGACTCCATTACCAGCTGCTGCAGGTAGCGGCTAAACAGCAGCAGACTGTCTTTGTAGGGCAGCACCACCATGTCTTTTTCACCCTTGCCGTTGCCGGCGTAGTACCAGGCCAGAGCAATTAGCGCGGCGGGGTTGCGGTGCAGGTCGGGGACGCGGGTGGCGGCGTCCATCTCCTTAGCGCCGCCTAAAATCGAGCGAATGCTGATGTTTTGCAGGGCGGCGGGCAGTAGCCCCACCGCCGACAGCTCAGAGGTGCGCCCCCCCACCCAGTCGCGCATGGGAAAGGTGGCCAGCCAGCCCTCGCTGAGGGCCTGTTTTTCTAGCTTGCTGCCCCGCCCGGTAACGGCAACGGCCTGCTTGGGGAAATTTAAGCCCCGCTGCTCGAACCGGGTGCGCACCTCGACCATGCCATTGCGGGTTTCGGCGGTGCCCCCCGACTTAGAGGTAACAATCACCAGGGTGGTGGGCAGTTTGTCTTCGAGGCGGGCCAGCAGGCGATCGATGCCTTCGGGATCGGTGTTGTCGATAAAGTGAATGTCTAAGGGCGGAAAGTCTGGCCCCAGGGCCTGGGCGACAAACTGCGGCCCCAGGGCCGAACCGCCAATGCCAATGGAGAGCACGTCGGTAAAGTGCTCTTGGCCGGGGGGATAAATGCTGCCGGTGCGCACCTGGCTGGCGAACTGCTCAATACTGGTCAGGGTTTCGAGAATGTCCTGCTTGAGTTCAGGGGTGGGGGCGAGGTCGGCATCGCGCAGCCAGTAGTGACCCACCATACGGTTTTCGTCGGGATTTGCGATCGCCCCCGCCTCCAGGGCGGCCATATCCGCAAAGGCCTTTTCAAAGCGAGGCTGCATGGCAGCGACAAACTCATCGTCAAAGCCCATGCGGCTAATATCCAGGTAAAAGCCCAGACCTTCATGGTAGTAGAGCCAGTCTTTGTAGCGTTGCCAGAGCGCGGAGGCGTCCATCCTGTAACTCCTCGGTCTAAACCGTATTCACTAATGTCCTGAGGTGCAGTTTAGGATAGGACGGCGACGACAACAAAAAGGGTGGCCAAACATACAGCCCGACATCCCCCTGCCAAAGTAAGCCCTGCTGCCCCCAGGCTTCGCTCAGGCGGCCTTGAGCGCCCGCAGCCGGGTTGAGAGACTGCGAATGACCTCCAGGGCAAACATCGGCGTTTCCTGCACCAAAAACTTAAAGTGGGCTTCATCGACCAGCGCCAGGCGACAGTTGGTCTTAGCCACCGCCGTAGAAGCCCGCAGGTGGGGAATCTGCACCAGCGCCCCTTCCCCAAACACATCTCCGGCGGCAATGGTCTCAACCACGCGGCCATTGATCCAAAGCTCGACGGTTCCCTCAATCACTCCGTACATAAAGTCCCCAACGGTGCCGACCTCAAAGATCGTGTCCCCGGCCATAAATTCCTTTTGGGCAGGGGCCGTCATCAACAGCTCAACGACTTGAATCGGGTTTAGCATAGGTCAGCGTTTGCTCGCAGAGGCCGTCGCAATTCTATAGCTCTGCCGCCTCAGGCAGGGTTAACGCTACTTTAAGCTCCTCCCCCTTAGCTCAAGCAATGATATTGTTCTAGGCAAATGTTTGGCTTTCCTTCGAGAAAGTGCTGTTCCATCCGTATTTAAGGACTCAGGAGACATGGCTAATGGACAAGCTCGGAATCGAGCAGTGAACTCCGCTGGGGGCTTCATGCGAGATTTTAGAGAGTTTCTCATGCGCGGCAACGTGATTGATTTAGCCGTTGCTGTGGTTATCGGTGCGGCTTTTAGTGCCATCGTTAATTCGTTTGTCGCAGATATCATCACGCCTCTTCTGCTCAATCCTGCCCTGAAAGCAGCGGGAGTTGAGGATATTGCCAATCTTTCTGCCAACGGCGTCAAGTACGGATTGTTTCTCTCGGCTGTAATCAACTTTGTGGTGATTGGATTTGTGCTGTTTGTTCTGATTCGCCTGTTTGAGAAGGCTAAACGAAAACAGGACGTCGAGGCAGCCGCAGAACCATCCATCGAAGAAAAGCTAAACGATACCCTCACTCGGCTGACTGCGGTCGTAGACAGGAAGCTCTAGCGCCGCTGCGGTCAACACCCTGGGGGATGGGCTTGAATAGGCGGCGCAGAGCCCCATCGCCGAATCGTCGCTCGCCCATCCCGCAGCTGCACAAGCTGAACTAGATCAGGCCCTCAATTGGGCTGCTATTCCCAAAGGGTTTCTGGGGATTGGGAGCCCCCTTGCCCTGGGGCAGAGGCAAGGTTTGACCAGAGTCGCTATAGTGGCAGCTAATTACACGCCTCTAACCCAAGTCCTATGGCTTCCCACCGCCAAAAGCAGCTAATTGAATTTCTACAGACGGAGCTGGCCGTTTCATCTGAAGCGATCGCCATGGGGCTGCGCAAAGCAGGGCAAACCACAAACCTGCTGCCTATGGCCCTCTGGCAGTACGGTCTGGTGACCACAGAACAGCTCAGCCAAATCTTCGACTGGCTTGAGGAGGTCGGCCCCGCCGCTCTGTAAGGCTTGTGACTGGCTCGCTCTGGTTCTGGGGCAGAACCTAGTATTCGAAGGCTGAAATATCTCCACCGTTTTGGCGCGCTTGGCTCCCTAGCTCCCCTGCTCCCTAGCTTGCCGGAATAGTCTCTAAACCTCCGCCTCAGAGTAATAGCTGCCTACTCCTATCGCTTGAGGGCATTGTCCAGAGGCTTTCTAAAACTCGTCGTCGCTATAGCTCATGGCTGACTCATTGTCGCGGCGAGAGCCCAGCAAATCGAGGCGATCGACCCGCACTACGGGCTTGGATCGGGCGGCTCCGGTGGAGCGATCTTGCCAGTGGTCAAGCTTGAGGGCACCGCTCACACCAATTAGGCTGCCCTTGCGCACGTAGTTGGCCGCCACCTCAGCGTTTTTACCCCACAGCTCCAGGTTAAACCAGTCGGGCTTATCGTCTCGACTGGAGCGCCGCCGCACTGCTAGGGTGAGGTTGCACACTACCGTGCCCGACTCAAAATACTTTACCTCTGGGTCGGTGCCGACTCGGCCTACCAGAGTGACTACGTTAATCGTCATCGCTACTTGCCCAATGCACGTTCCCGCATTGTAGGCGAAACCTCAGGCAAATCGTCAGGGTAATATCGAGAGCAGCGGGGAACTTATCCGGCGGGTCTCGCGTCTGGGATCAGGCTGTTGGCGAGTCGGAGCTGAGCTAACCCGATTAAATCCTCAAAGCCCCGCCGCACAGCAGTTTTCTACGGAGATTCGTTTTTTCGTTATCAGATGCTTATTTCATCACTGGACGCACCGATACGAAACGTAATAGAATCCACATCGGCATCGGCGTCAGTCCTCGGGGTTGCGCTTGGGCATTGGTTCACTGTTTTTTCTTAGTGTAGGGGCGTTATTGCCTGTGGCTCTCTTCGACAGATTTTCTCGCGACATGGGTATTGACCTGGGCACGGCCAACACCCTCGTATATGTTTCTGGCAAAGGGGTGGTCCTGCAAGAACCCTCTGTAGTCGCCATTGACCAAATCGAAAAGAAGCCTTTGGCGGTGGGAGAGGAAGCCAAGCGCATGCTGGGCCGCACCCCCGGCAATGTCTTGGCCCTTCGCCCTCTGCGCGACGGTGTGATCGCTGACTTTGACACCGCCGAGCTCATGCTTAAGCACTTCATCCGCCAGGTGCACGAAGGCCGTACTCTGGTGTCCCCCCGTATCGTCATTGGCATCCCCAGCGGCGTAACGGGCGTGGAGCGGCGGGCTGTAATGGATGCAGCTCAGCAGGCTGGGGCTCGCACCGTCTATTTGATTGATGAGCCGGTAGCCGCTGCGATCGGAGCTGGGCTGCCCGTAGCCGAACCCACCGGCAACATGATCGTCGATATCGGCGGCGGCACCACCGAGGTGGCGGTGCTGAGCTTGCAGGGCACGGTGCTGAGTGAATCGGTGCGGGTGGCCGGTGACGAGTTGAGCGAAGCTATCTCCAGCTACATGAAAAAGGTGCACAACCTGGTGGTGGGGGAGCGCACCGCCGAGGAGATCAAAATTACCATTGGCTCAGCCTACCCCAGCCCCGATGACCACGAAATTGCCATGGATGTGCGGGGCCTACACCTGCTGTCGGGTCTGCCCCGCACTGTGACCGTCAAGAGTGCTGAAATCCGCGAGAGCATGGCGGAACCCCTCTCGGTCATTGTGGAGGCCGTGAAGCGCACCCTGGAGCGCACTCCGCCTGAGCTAGCGGCTGACATTATCGATCGCGGCATCATGCTAGCTGGCGGTGGTGCTCTGCTCAAGGGTCTAGATACCCTGATTAGCCACGAGACCGGCATCCTGGTGCATGTCGCCGCTGACCCGCTGAGCTGTGTGGTGCTGGGCACCGGGCGAGTGCTGGAGAACTTTAGCCAGATGGGGCGGGTCTTTAGCGGGCGATCGAGCCTGTAGAGCCCCGTCAGAGTCGTCATCTACCCAGAACCTATGTTTGCTCTACGCCGCTGGTGGACACGTCATGCCCTCAAGGCGGGAATGGTTACCCTGGCCGTTTCCTCAGCTTGGCTATTGCGGGCTAATGATGGGGCCATGATCTACGAGGCCTATAATTGGGTGACCCGGCCACTGCAGCCGGGCCTCAGCCGGGAGCAGCAGTTCGAGAACAGCTATATCCTTGAGCTGCAGGAGCGTATTGTAGAGCTCGAAAACCAGAACCGAGTCCTGCACACCATGGATGACTATGAGTCCACGGCTACCCAAAAGGGCATCCGGGCGGCGGTCATTGGTCGTGCTGCCGATCACTGGTGGCAGCAGATTGTGCTCAACCGGGGTAGCCGCCAAGGGGTAGCGGTGGGCCATGTGGTCACTGGTCCAGGAGGGTTGATTGGGCGCGTGGTGGCGGTTTCTCCTAACACGGCGCGAGTGCTGCTGATTAGCGACCCGACCAGCCGGGTGGGGGCAAAGGTCAGCCGTACCAGGGCCATGGGGGTCGTGCGAGGGCAGTCCAACAATCGGGTAGTGATGGAGTTTTTTGAGAAACTTCCCGATGTCAAGGCGGGGGATGTAATTGTCACCTCCTCCTACAGCCGTCTGTTTCCAAAAGATATTCCGATTGGGCGGATTGAATCCATCGACCTGACCAAGAGTCCGGCTCCGGAGGCGGTGATTCAGTTGTCGGCACCTTTGCCCATTTTAGAGTGGGCAGAGGTGCACCCCTTTGAGCCGCAGGAGACCGTAGATGCCCCGGTGCTGCCCGGCGCTACTCCCGAAAATGGAACGATTCCAGAGAGTGGTAGCGAGTCTAGGCCATGACTACAGGGACGCGGATATCGTCACTACCGTTATGGCGACAGCCCTGGGCTATCAACAGCATGGTTACGGCCGCTTCGGTGCTGGTCTGCCTGCTGCTGTTGCCAAGCCGAATACCGGGCATGGAGCTGCTGGGGGTAGCGCCCCACTGGCTTTTGATCTGGGTGGTGGCCTGGAGCGTCAAGCGCACCCAGTGGCAGGGGGCTGTGGCCGGGCTAGTGCTGGGGCTACTACAGGACGCCATGACCTCTCCTCACCCGACCCATACGCTGGGTCTCATCGTGGTGGGGGTGCTGACGGCGAGACTGCAAAAGCAGCGCTACTTGCAAGAGGACATCATATCTGTGGCGCTGATTGTGTTTGCGATGGCGGTGATTGCGGAGACGGTGCTGGCGCTGCAGATTAGCCTGAACCAGCTTCTAGCGGCTGACTCGCTTTACCCCTCCCTGGGAAAAATTTGGCTGTACCACCAGCGCATAGCCCTGAGCTCCGCTATTTTGAGCAGCCTGTGGGCCCCGGCGCTATACTATCCGCTCAACCGCTGGTGGGATCGCTACTCGCCTGAGCCCTAAGGACAAAGATGACGCTGGGTTAGGGTAACGCGCTGCTGAAGCTTTTGGCAGGCTGTCCAGAGATCGGGTAGCAGGTGAGTAGGGCGGAAGCCCTGTAAGTAGCTGCTACTGCGGATGCCGCAGGTGACCGCAACGGTATCAATGCCGAGGGCTTGACCGGCCATAATGTCTGCCTCGGTATCGCCGATCATCCACGATTGGCGCAGGTCATAACCCTGGCGCTGCTGGGTGGCGATCGCATTTCTAAGGCGTTCTATCTTGTGGCTGGCCTGGTTTTGGTAGGCCGCATCTACCCTGGGCATACCGTAGAGATCGCTAATCGCCCAGTGCAGAGCGTGCTGATCTAAAAACTGCATGACCTGATCGGGGGGGCGCAGGGTTACCAGGACCACGCGCACTCCGCACTGGTGCAGCAGTTCTAGACCAGCCCGGGCCTGGGGCTGCACCCGATCGCGATCGAGCAGGGTAGCATGGTTGACAATGCGGCTAACCTGGGCCAGAAAAGCGTCGATATGGGCTCCTTCTAGCCCAGACCAGTGGGCAATTTGCCGGTCGGGTAGGCGGTTTTGTTTAAAGGTCCAAAACTGAGACTTTGACAGATAGCGAATGGCTAGCTCCTGGCCCTGGAGCCGCCCCTGGGCCTGCACCCACTCTAGACCCTGGCGGTAGGTGGCGTAGTAGCGCTCAGAGACATCGGCAATCGGGCCGTCAAAATCGCAAAAAATGGTGATCGCAGACATAGACTACAGCCGCTCCCCGCCGTTATAGGCGACCCGGATTGATACCATCAAACATTGATATATATAAGCTTTGTTAATAAATTCTTTACAAAAATCAAAGCTCATTTACTTTAGCAACCCAAGTCTAAAATGACCACTGCGTATTCCCGTAGGCCGTTGGGTCACCGGATACCGCCGCCTGGACCAGGCCCTACGGAAGACTTACAAAGCCTTGGCGAGGTCGAGCCCCTGGGCCTCGCGTTCAAGCAGCAGCGTGACGGGGCCATCGTTGGCAATGCTGACCTGCATCGTGGCTCCAAACTGGCCGGTAGCCACCCGCAGGCCGCTAGCGCCTAGCCGAGCCACAAACTCTTCGTAAAGAGCCTGGGCCTGGGTCGGTGGGGCTGCACCATCAAAGGACGGTCGCCGCCCCTTGCGGCAGTCACCGTAAAGCGTGAACTGACTGATGACCAGAATTTCGCCTTGAATATCTTGGACGGATAGATCCCAGCGTTGGTTTGAGATCGCCCCTTCAGGGCTATCGGTGCCTACCGGAAACAGCCGCAGATCTAGACACTTGCGCGCCATCCAGGCTAGTTCTGCGGCGGTATCGGTGGGCGCAATGCCGACGAACAGGGTTAGTCCCCGGCCAATTTGGCCAATTGTCTGCCCCTCTACCGCCACGCTGGAGGTTGTTACCCGCTGAATTACGACTCGCATTGTGTCGACGCTGTCGGCGCAAATTTTTGCTGCCACACCGCTCGAATACGGGCGGCGGCTTCGGCCATGGCCGCCTCGGTAGGGGGCTTGCCTAGGGTGCGAAACACTTGCAGCTCCAGCCCTTTTAAGCCCAGCTCCTGGGGGTTGTGGCCGTCGGGGTAGCGGGGTTGCAGCACAAAGTGTACGTGGTAGGGGGGTTGGTCAACCCAGAGGCTGATGTAGACCCGCTCGGCCTCCATCGCCAGGGCGATCGCCTCTGACATCTGCTGCAAAAACGGCCCCAGCGAGGCCGATTCGGCCATCGATAGTTCCCACAGGTTTTCGCGGTGGGTGCGGGTCTTGATTACCACTGACCCCAGACCGTAGGGGCCAACGCAGTGATCGGCTACCCACCAGGCATTTTCGGCGATGGTGCCGCCGGATACCGCCTGGGTTCCGGCCAAAATTTGGCAGGCCAGGCAGTCGGGGTGGAGTTGGGAGAGGGGGCCGCTAGCGGTCATGGGGATGAGAATGCCGGGGGGAGACAATAGGGCAGATAAGGCTTTTGGGGCAGGTGACTTAAGCCTTAACCATGACCTGCTCGCCTTCGATCTTGGCCTCAAAGCTGGTTAGAGGTTTTGGCGGTGGGCCACCGCTGACCGTGCCGTCTGGGTTAAAGCGCCCGCCGTGACAGGGGCAAACGAATAGCCCCTGGCCGCCTTCCCACGCGACCGTGCAGCCCGCATGGGTACAGACTGTGCTCACGGCCAGTACAGCCCCTGAGCCGCTGGGGTCACGAATGACAGCCAGTTTTTTGCCCTTTACAGCCTCGCTGGTCAGGCTGCCCTGGGCATCTAGATCGGCAACTGTCCCAACGGGAACAAAGCTGCCGCTACCGGCAGCATCGCCGGATGAACTGGCGGTATCAGACTGGCAGGCCGCGATCGCAACGGGGAGCGAACTGGCCAGTAGCCCCAACCCAAGCAAATTGTTAAAGTCTCGACGTTTCATAGCCTGAGGTGTCCTATTTAGGTGTCCTACTATTTACCAAATCCCTGGCCCCGCTTTACGGAGGGCAGGCATAGACAGGCGTTGAGCTGCTGTCGCAGGGCATCGTGGTCGAGATTTTGGCCAATCAGCACCAGCTGGTTTTTAGGCTCGCCCTTCCACTCGTCGTCGTCTAGGGAAAAGCGCTTGCCGCTGAGGTGAAAGATGTGGCGCTTGGGGCTTTCGTCAAACCAGAGAATGCCCTTGGCCCGAAACACCGACTCGGGCAGCAGGTTGTCTAAAAAGTGCTGGAACTTGCGGATGGCAAAGGGGCGATCGCTGGCAAAGGACAGCGAGGTAAACCCATCAATGGCCAGGTGGTCAGAGTGGTAGTGCCCCTGCCCATGATCGTGCCCGTGGTCGTGCTCACAGTGGCCGTGATCGTGGTCGCAGTCGCTGTGGTCGTGGGCCTCATGACCGTGGGCCTCATGGTCGTGGTGATCGTGGCCATGGTCGTGGTCATGGGCGTCTGGGGCAGCGTCAGAGCCAAAGTATTTGTCTGACTCGAACAGCCCCACACTTAAAATCAGCGGCAGCGGCACCTCTGACCTGGTGGTGCGCAAAATCCGCGCGCCTTCTTTCACGTCGCGAATTTTGACCTCCAGCAGGTCGAGATCCGCATCATCCACCAGATCGGCTTTATTTAGCAGAATGATGTCGCCGTAGGCAATCTGGTTGTGGGCCGCCTGGCTGTTGAACAAATCGAGGCTGTAGTTCTCCGCGTCCACCACCGTCACAATCGAGTCGAGCCGGGTCATGTCGCGCAGTTCGGTGCCCAAAAAGGTGAGGGCAATGGGCAGCGGGTCGGCCAGCCCGGTGGTTTCCACCACCAGGTAGTCGATTTTGTCCTGGCGCTCCAGCACCTTGTACACCGCCTCCATCAGGTCGTTGTTGATGGTGCAGCAGATGCAGCCGTTGCTGAGCTCGACCATGGTATCGTCGCTGTTTTCGGTGGCGATTAGCAAATCGTTGTCGATGCCAATTTCGCCAAACTCATTCACCAGCACGGCGGTTTTAAGCCCTTCCTGGTTGGCCAGAATGTGGTTGAGCAGGGTGGTTTTGCCGCTGCCCAAAAAGCCGGTGATGATGGTGACGGGCAGGCCGTGTTTGGTGTCATCCATAGCCTGGGGCGCGATGGGGGGAGCAGCGGTAGACATGGAGGTGCTGGAAGGTACAGGACATTCTCCATACTAGCGATCAATCTGAGGTCATGACTGTTCCGAGCGCGATTGTTTGGGCGGGCGATCGCTCCCGCCAGCTTGACCAGTACAATTGCATTGTCCTAGCTCTGCGATCGCCCATGTCCCCATCCCCCGATGCCCTCCCCCGCTGCGGCTGGGTCCACGACGACCCAATCGAGGTGGCCTACCACGACCAGGAATGGGGCGTGCCGCTGCACGATGACCGCAAGCATTTCGAGTTCATCATTCTCGACGGCTTTCAGGCCGGGCTGAGCTGGATCACGATTCTGCGCAAGCGCGAAAACTTTCGCGCCGCCTTCGATGGCTTTGACCCCGAGGCGGTGGCCCGCTACGACGCGCTGAAGCATCAGGAACTTCTAGAGGACGCAGGCATTGTGCGCAATCGCCTCAAAATCGCCGCCGCCACCCGCAACGCCCAGGCCTTTCTCAAGGTGCAGGAGACCTTCGGCAGCTTCGATCGCTACATCTGGCAGTTTGTCGATGGCCAAACCGTGCAGAATGCCTGGGCCACCCTAGCCGCCGCCCCCGTCCGCACCGCCGCCTCCGACGCCATGAGCAAAGACCTGAAGCAGCGCGGCTTTACGTTTGTGGGGTCCACCATTTGCTACGCCTACATGCAGGCGGCGGGCATGGTCAACGATCACACCATCGACTGCTTTCGCCATCGGGAGTTGGCCTAGCAGTGAAGGTGGGCGGCGGCACGTAACCTTTGCAACCCCATCTAGATCTTCTAACAGCTCGCTTCAGGCGGGTTGTTACGCAGCGTCCGGGGCTGGCTTTCTCAACGCTCTGCAAACAGCTTCTTCAATGGGAATAGAAGACGTTGTCTGATCTATATGCGCAATCGGAGACGTTTGCTTGCCTGCACCCTTAAAGGCTCCAACCGGATAAAGCGGTGGCTGCGCCATGAATCGAGGTTGAGAGCCGCGATTTATCTGGGCCGCATGGGCCAGAAATGGATGGCAGAGGTACACTGTTCCCGCTGCTCCTGTGGCAGTTGCTTCGGGGCAGTTTTCTGTGATGCTCAGCTGGGCGCTCAAATCGAAACCTGCTAACCCTTCTTCTCCCGCAGGTGCAAGGATTCGCGCTACCTCCCTATGGGACCCACAGCGAAGACGGGTAGGTGCATCCTGCTCGCCGACGTCCGAAAACAAGAACAGCATGAGCAATGCCCGATCGCGGGAATGGATGTTGATACGCCACGTTGTGAAGTCACTGGGGTCTGAGTCTTCCCCTGGGAAGCTTGAGTCAACGTGCCAACCCGTGTCTTCAGTATCTTTGTGAGACGGAAAGCGCACTGGAAAATACCCTGAGCTAAACCTTGGTTGCCATCGCCCCTGGCCCACAAGCTGATCGAAGGCCGCATGCAATTGCTGCGTGTTGGCTGCCTGCACAAACGGAGGTTCGCTGTGATCGGGCAGCCAAACTACAGGCTGCTTCCAGGTTGAGCGATCGCCGGGGTCGCACTCGGTGTCAGCCCAAAGTATCTTGCGGCATCGATCTGCAAGCTCACGGGAAAATGCCTGTTCGATCCGAACATAGCCGCTGGCGATGAACTGCTCGATTTGTTTGTTTGTCAACATCTGGGCTGAGGACTCCACAGGCGATCGCGCAAGAATCTATGGCCGTGAGCGTTCAAGCGTTTGAACGTTCATAGGAGACATGCTTAACCAGACTGGCTACAGCTAGATAAACCTTTCAATCATGCTACACGATACTACAACGCCGCAATGGCTTGGCCCCCGAACACCCGCAGGTAATTTTTAGCCTCCTGTCCCCACTCAAGAGCTAGCGGCATAGCTACGGCTTAGCCTGACTGGCGGGGCTTAATTCTGCATAAAACGCCCAAGCGGGGCAGTTCGCCAGAATCTGGCCAGATTTTGGCCTGATATTGGCTGCCTGCCAGAGGATCAGGCGAAAACTGTTGGCCTAGCGCACCTTTTTGGGGAGTTATGCCGATCGGTCGCTGGGCATTGGCCGTTAGGGGCAAATTAATTACCAAAGCATTCTTAGGAATGTTATTGTATTCTCAGGAATGTAAATGAGGTTATCGGCTATGTCTTCCTTCAGCAGACCGAAAACGGACCTGCCCGCCCCGGATCGGGATCGGCTAATGGCGCTGCGCCGCGCTGGCCGCAGCGCCGGATTCTTTTTAATTGCCCAATTTGTCCTGATGTGGACTTCATTCTTTGTTCTCTCTAGCTCAATTAACTGGCCGGCGAGCCTGGACGATCCGGCCAGCGTTGCGCTACCCCGGCTGCTAGAGCACTACGGCTCGGTGATGACGGGCTACGGTCTTTATCTCGCCGTGGCCCTGCTGCTGGTGCCTGCCACCGCCGCCCTCAACGTTCGATTTGGCCTCAGGGGCGCTCTGGGGCAAACAACCCTGGCCCTGGCCATCATCTCGGCTCTGGCCAAGGCCATTGGCATTGCGCGCTGGCTGTTTGCTGCGCCCGTGCTGGCGCGGGCCTACGACAGCGCCGGGGCAGATCAGAACGCGATTGACCTGCTATTTACAACGCTCAACGACTATGCGGGAGGAATCGGAGAAATCTTGGGAGTCGCGTTGATTACCGGCCTTTGGACGGTGCTGGTCGGTGCGGTGATCATGCAGTCCAGAGGCCGCACCGCGACGATTGCAGGAGGCTTTGTGGTGGCCATGGGGATCAGCCTGTTTGCGGCGATTCCGGCTGGATTTGGCGTTGATGTTGGCCCGGTGCTGACGCTCAGCAATATTGGCTGGCAGTTCGGCATGGTGGCGATCGCCCTCATGGCCCTGCAAAAGCCCGCCAGAGTTTGATCGCTAACCCTTCCTACCCAATCGCCCTCTCACCCAAAAGGAGATCTCCCCATGACGCTGACCCACAGCCTCGGACGCGCTACCCTCTGGACGTTTGCCGGTATAGGCATGCTATCGGCGGGCCTTGTTCTCAGAGGACTCGCGATCGATATCGGAAATTTTGACCGCACCCAGGGCGGCTACGACCCTCCCTATGTCGGCTGGACTGGCACCCCTGTGGATTGGGCATCGGTCGATACCACCCCCACGGGGATGGCGCGCCGAGGAATCGCCACCAATCTGCTCGTTGACTGCACCAGCGGCCTGATATCGGTGCAGGTTTACGGCACGACGATTCCATTTCGACCCTTTTCTCCCCGAGCGCTGGCGGTCCATAAGCCCCGTGAAGCCTGCCTGAGCAAAGGTTTCACGCCTGAGTTTTGAGTCGGGCGACGGCCTGCCTCAGCCCCCAGACGGCGGCCTTGAATTGACCCCACAGAATTGACCTCACGAGCATTTGAACCCAACAGGAGAAACGCCATGACCCACGAACAGCACGTTATTTTTGGTACCGGGCCAGTCGGATGCTGGATTGCCCGCAGCCTACAGGCCATGAATCTGCCCACCCGAGCGATCAATCGAACCGGGTATCGCCCGGCGCTGATGCCTGCCGATGTGGAGATCGTTGCGGCCAATGCGGCCAACCAGGCCGAGGCGATCGCCGCCGCCCAGGGTGCAACGGTGATCTATCAAGCCCTGAACCCTCCCTACCACCGCTGGCAGCAGGAGTTTCCGGCCCTCCAGGCGGCCGCGCTTGCCGCCGCAAAATCCACCGGGGCGCGCTACGTCTCTATCGATAACCTCTATATGTACGACTCCGCCCAGCCGATCACCGAAACCTCCCCCATTGCGCCCCTGTCGCAGAAAGGCAAACTCCGGGCCCACATGGCTGAGGCCGTGATGGCAGCCCATAGCTGGGGGGAAATTCAGGCCACCGTGCTGCGCTCCAGCGACTACTACGGGCCGGGGGTGACGGGTTCAGCCCTGGGGGACATGGTGTTTGGCAATCTAGTTGAGGGCAAAAAAGCCCAAGTCGGCGGCTCTGCCACCATGCCCCATTCCTTTGCTTACATTGAAGACGTTGGGCGCGCGGCAGCCGTGCTGGGCACGCGCCCTGAAGCCCTCGGCCAGATTTGGATTGCGCCCCACGCCCCGGCGGTGACCCAGGCAGACATGGTTAAAACGACCTGCCAAATTCTAGGGGTCGAGCCGCAGCTGACGGTAATTTCGCCGCTGATGATGCGGCTGGCGGGTCTTTTCATCCCCGAGGCTCGGGCTTCTGTCGAAATGATGTACGAATTTACTCAGCCCTTCGAGGTGCGATCGCATGCCATCGGCGAGGCCTTCTCCCTTCAGCCCACGTCGATTCAGACTGGACTGGAACGTACCGTGAACTGGTATCGTGAACAGCTCAAAGGCAAGCCGGACAATTGATTTTGTTGGCTTTCTCAGTATGCTCAACCTGAGGGTTCTGAGACCGTTTAGAACCCTTACAGGCCTGAATTCCCTGGCTAGACGCTATGAACCAGCATGATCCTGAAAAGCTAAAACAGATTTTGGTCTGGATTGGAGTGGCCAATCAGCTCACGACCACGCGCTTTAACCAGCTGATGAGCGACAGCAATTTGCCGCTGCCTCAGTTCACCATGCTCAATCACTTTAGCCGCGACCCCGAGCAGGGCCGCACCATCACTCAGCTGGCCTCCGCTTTTCAGGCCAATCAGCCCGCCATTACCAAAACGGTGCAACATCTGCTGAAAAAGGGCTATTTAGATGTTCAGGTGAGCAAGGAAGATCGGCGGGTCAAGTATCACTACATTACAGCGGCGGGGCTACAGATACACCGGGAAGCCATCAGCCACATTTTGCCCGACGCGCAGATGATATTTGCGGAGTGGAAGCCTGAAGAAATAGAGCTGCTGCACCAGCTGTTATTTCGCCTAAAAAATTGGCTAGATGACCATCGCGATACAGTTGAAAGCGCGAAACCTAAGGCATAGGGCTAATTTTTGGTTGAGCCCAGGCGGCAAACGATCGCCCGCAAACCGAGCACCCCCGCTGGCTCAGGCGGGCCGTCGAGCCCCTTCCCTGGGGCTGAATCCTTGCCAAAGTGTCTGTGCTGCTACATTCTTGCGGTCAACTTCTGGGGTACTGAATAGGTAGGGATTGCTTCCGTTAGGACCAATTTGCGCTCTTTTTCGCAGCGCGGTGAGCATTCTGCCCCATCACGCCAACCACTATGCAATCGTTTCTCAATCGCCCCTCTTCGACGTCGGTGCTGCAACGATTGCAGGCGGAAGTACAGCCCCAGGTATGGCTGTCGAGCCTGGCGGCGGGGCTGGTGACCGGCATTATCGGCGTGATCCGGGCCATTTCCTACGCCAGCCTGATTTTTTCGGGGGCGCTGGCCATGCATTTGCCCACGGGGCTGGGCATGACCGTGGTGAGTACCGGCATCACAATAGCCGTAGTGGCCTTGACCAGCACGCTGCCGGGCATCATTGCCACCCCCCTGGCGGCCCCCACCACCATTGTGGCGCTGATGGCAGCGGCCATTGCCAGGGAGATGGACAGTGCGGCCCCGGGCGATATGCTCACCACCGTTCTGATCGCGATCGCCCTGAGTGCGCTGCTGACGGGGTCCATGCTGCTGCTGCTGGGGCTGTTACGCCAGGGAGAGCGGATTCGGTTTGTGCCCTACCCGGTGATTGGCGGCTTTATGGCGGGGACCGGCTGGCTGTTGACGAAGGGATTTTTCCAGGTTGCGACGGATGGCCCGCTCACCTGGTCGTCTCTGCTGGAGTTCTGGCAGCCGGAGATGCTCTGGCGGTGGTTGCCCGGTCTGGGGTTTGCGATCGCCCTGCTGATCGCCACCCGCCGCTGGAAACAGTTTTGGGTGATGCCCGCCACTCTGTTTGCCTGTGCCGCCTGTTTTTTTGTCGGCCTGGCGATCGCAGATATTCCCCTAGATCAGGCGCGGGCGGCGGGGCTGCTGCTGGGGCCGTTTCCCGACAGTCAGCAGCTTTGGCAGCCGCTCACCCCAACGATGCTGCCCCACATTCACTGGGCTGCCATTGCCCATCAAACCGGCAGTCTGCTGACGGTGATGTTTGTCAGTTTGCTGTCGCTGCTGCTGAGCAACAGCAGCATTGAGCTGGTGGTTGGACGCGACCTGAACCTGAGCAGCGAAATGAAAGCGGTGGGTCTGGCCAATATTGCCTCGGGGCTGAGCGGGGGTATGGCGGGCAACCAGGCCCTGCCCAGTACCCTGCTGGTGCACGACATTGGGGCCAACCATCGCCTGACGGGGCTAGTTGCGGTGGCGCCGTCGGTGGCGGTGCTGGCGCTGGGGTCGTCGTTTTTGTCCTATTTGCCCAAGGTTGTGCTGGGCAGCCTGCTGCTGTACTTGGGGCTGTCGCTGCTGTGGCAGTGGCTGTATCAGGCCTATTTCAAGCTGCCGCTGAGTGACTACCTGACGGTGTGGATCACCCTGGTTTTAATCGACGCGGTGGGGTTTTTGCAGGGCGTTGGCATGGGCTTTGTGATTACTGTGGTGCTGTTTATGGTGCGCTACAGCCAGGTAGATGTGGCCAAACAGGTCTTCTCGGGCGCTACCAGCCGCAGCAATGTAGAGCGCAGCCCCACGGAAGAAGCGCTTTTATCGCAGCGGGGCGGTCAAATTTACGCCCTGGAGTTGCAGGGCTTTTTGTTTTTCGGCACGGCTAACTATCTCTTAACCAAGGTGCGCGATCGCGCGATCGCTCCCCGTGCCAGCGCAGAGGCTGCCGCGACGGGCTCAGATGGCGCAGCGGTTGAACCCCTGCGCTACGTGGTAATCGACTTTCGCCAGGTCAGCGGGCTAGATTCTTCTGCCGTGTTGACCTTCAACAAAATCCTCAAGCTGGCCCGCAAGCACGACTTTACGCTGGTGCTGACCAATCTGCTGCCTGAGTTTGAGGCCGCGCTAAAGCAGGGCCAGGGTTTAGATGTAGGCGGCGATCGCTGCCAGGTATGGCCCGATATCGATCGCGGCCTGGAGTGGTGCGAGGGGCAAATCCTGGGCAACACCGCGCCAACCAGCGAGATCCCGACGTCCCTGGCCGATCTGTTATCCAACCTGTTTCTCACGGCGGATCAGGCCAATCAGTTTGTCACCTACCTAAAACACCACAGCCTCCCGGCGCAGCACTACATTTTTCAGCCCGGGGAGCGACGGCCAGAGCTGTACTTCATTGAGTCCGGCCAGGTCAGCGTTTTGCTGGAGCTAGAAGACGGTCGCACTAAACGGCTGCAAACCTGCTCGGCTGGTCACCTGCTTGGAGAAATGCGGTTTTTCAACAAACCTCCCCTGTCAAGCTCGGTGATTACCGATACCCCCAGTCAGCTTTATTCCCTCTCCCAGGAGAATTTTCAGCGGATGCAGCAGGACGCTCCCGACCTGGCCCATGCGCTACAGCGGCACATCGTCGAAATTCTCTGCGAAAGTCTGGTGCGCCGGGGCGAGCAGCTGCGGGTGATGCAGTGATCCCCTGGCCGATTTAAACCCAGCCGCTGGCGCCACGGCCAGCTGTCTGTGCCCCCAGTCCCTTGAGCCCCCGCCGTCCATTTTTGCTGTAGCCCATGCTCCTAAAGCATCTTCCCGCCTCCGTCAGCCAGTCAGCCGCCTGTCGGGCTTTTGCCGCTGAACTAGACCCCGATCGCCTGGTTTCCAGCCTGGTTGCAGGCAGTATTACCGGCATGATTGGGGTAATTCGGGCGATTTCCTACGCGGCGCTAATTTTCTCCGGCCCCTTAGCCCCCAGCTTAAATGTAGGGGTTGGCATTGCGGTCTGCGGTTCGGCGCTAATCAGCGTAGTGGTGGCCTTAACCAGCTCCCTGCCGGGGATGATTGCGACTCCCCTGGCCGCCCCCACCGTTGTTTTGGCGGCTTTGGCCGCGGCTATAGCCCAGCGGCTCGGCCCTGGGGCTGCACCGGGCGCGGCGGTGACAACCGTGGTAGCGGCCATTGCCCTGGGCTCTGTGCTGACCGGCCTGACCCTGTGGATTTTGGGACAGCTGGGATGGGGCAGAGGCATGGAGTTTTTACCCTACCCGGTTGTGGGCGGGTTTATGGCAGGCACCGGGCTGCTTTTAGTCCGCGGGGCGTTTAAGGTGATGACCGGGAAGGATGTGTCTCTGGGGCAGCTGAGCTGGTTTTGCCAGGTCGATCAATGCCCTCGCTGGCTAGCCGGTTTGGCGATCGCGGCGGTGCTGCTGTGGGCGACCAAGCAGTTTCACCATGTCCTGGTCATGCCGGTGGTTTTGGCGGCAGCCACCCTAGGATTTTACGGCACCATCTGGGTTGGCCAGACTCCTCTGGCCACGGTGCGCGCCCAGGACTGGCTGCTAGGGCCGTTTCCCCAGGGCAATTTGTGGCATCCGCTGACCCCAGGGAATTTGTCTCAGGTGCAGTGGGGAGTGATTTACCAGGCTGGCCCAACCCTGGGGCTGCTAGTTTTTGTCAGTCTGGTCTCGCTGGTGTTGACCAACGGCAGCATTGAGCTAGCGGTAGAAAAAGATGTGGACCTCAACTGCGAGCTAAAGGCCGTCGGTTTAGCCAATCTGGTGGCAGGCCTGGGCAGCACGATGGCCGGGAATCAGGCGCTGCCCAGCACGCTGCTGGTGCATCGGCTGGGCGCGGCCAATCGCATGACCGGAATTGTTAAGGCCCTGCCCTGCCTGCTGGTACTGGTGCTGGGGCCAGCCTTTTTGAACTATTTCCCGAAGCCTGTTTTGGGGAGCTTGCTGCTGTTTTTGGGGCTAGATTTACTGTGGCAGTGGCTCTATGGCGCCTGGTTTAAGCTGCCGGTGGCAGATTACCTGATCATCTGGGCCACGCTGCTGGCGATCAACACCGCTGGGTTTATTCCTGGAATTGGCCTGGGCCTGGGCCTGGCGGCCATGCAGTTTTTGGTGCATTGCAGTCGCCTAGAGGCTGTGGTCGCGGTCGGGGCCGATGGGCCGCAGGACCAGCCCACAGGAGAGAACGATCCGGCGATCGCCGATCTGTCCCCTGCTGTTGCCGCAGAGCTGAGGGCCTGGCTAGACTCCAGCCAGGGTAAGGCCGTAGCTACAGTCAAGCTCCGGGGATTCTTGTTTTTTGGCACCGCTAAGGGAGTCTGTCAGCAGCTGTGCGATCGCATCCTTTACCAGTCTCCAGCGGTCCCGCCCTTGCAGTACCTCATCCTGGATTTTCAGCAGGTGCTGGCCCTTGACTCCTCAGCCGCCATGGGCCTGAGCCGACTCGCCAAACTGGCCCAGGACCACAACTGCACCCTGGTGTTTTGTCAGCTGACTGAATCCTGCCAGAGCCTGTTGCTTAAAAGCAAAACCCTTGCGCCCGGCAAAAACGCGGTATTTGCCGATTATTCCCAGGCGGTAGCCTGGTGCCAGCAGCAGCTTACCGCTATCGCGGCGGCAGGGACGGCAGAGGCTGCGGCCACCCCACCACAGACGGCGATAAAATCCCCTCCGGTTGAGGTGAGCCTGACAACCAGCGGCGGTATGCCCTAGCGATCGAGCCGGGGCTGCGCCGAGACCTTCCCACCCAAAGGAGCGTTTGGCATTCGAGAGGCAGGGCATGGGAGGACTTCAGGGGCGGCAGGTTCCCAGCGTTCCTACTCAGAGGCCTGACCGTCGCGCCGACCCAGTTCGTACACGCCGCAGCCCACGGCCGCAATTACCCCCAGGCTGACGGCCCAGCTGTCGCCCATGGTTAGCGTCAGGCCGTAGTAAACCATTCCGCCTATCAGTAAAAACGGCCCTACGCTGAGCAGAGATGCCGCCGCTGCCCCTTGGCCCAGCCAGCTCTCAAAGGCAGCGATAACGCGATCGGCCACGGGCGAAAACCCAAGATACAGCGCGATCGCCCACAGAGCAGTACCGGCGATCGTAGCGGTGTCAAAGGTTACGGGCAAAGGCGACAAAGCAGTTACCGAAGTGAAGCAATCAGCTAGAAAACAGCGCTACTCACCCCTAGAACAGATCGCGATCGGGGCGATAGTCGGAACGCGGCGGCTGTGGCCCTGGGTCAATGCGGTAGCGATCGTTGTACTCGCTGCGGCTTTTGGGGGGGCGACGGCGACGCACGCGATCGTCGGTGGGCCGAGAGCCACCACCGTAGTAGGGAGGCCCATCGGGACTATCCCCGAAGCGATCGTCGGGGCGATTGTTAGCCGGGGGGCGATCCATGGGGGCATCGTCAGGGCGCATAGGGCGACCGTCGCCGTAGACATCCGCATTGTAGGGAGGGCGACCACTGGGCTCACCTCGCCCTTCCAGCATAGGCCGGGGGCGATTGTAGGGGTCGGCGGGACCGTAGTCGCGGCGATCTAGCTCGGCTCGCAGGTTAGTTCGGTTGTCGGGCGCATAGGCTGGGGGGCGCCCACCCCGACTGGGGGGTCGATAGCCGCCGTAGCCAGCATCTGCGGGCAGGTCAGGCCGAACGGCATGGGGAGTTCTGGAATTGATGTTTTGAATCGTTAGCGACACCAGCATGCCCACCATCAGCATTTGCTGAAAGGAGGGAATCAAATCCATCGTCAAGTTGCCGAGTAAAAACACCCCTGAGATCAGGAAGAGAATGGCGTATACCTTGTCCGTATCACGCTCATAACCAGGCTTCAGGCGATCCAGGAAGAAAAGCGCCACGGCGCAAATCACCATAAAGATGCCCAGTAGCAGGGGGACGGGGGTACCAAAATTCACGGCAAATTCCTCTTAGGCGATCGCCTCTGCCAACCGAACACGTTAATTCTAGCCGACTTAACGAAAAAATCGGGACCGCCCGCAGGGTTCCCGACCACAAAGCTAGCAAGTTGTGCCCCCAGACCTATGCCTTAGGGGCACCGGCTGCACTACTGGCGCTGGATTTTATCGCGCTGGCTGACGAACACCAGGAAGATGGTGGCAGGCACAACAATAATCACGGCCCCGGCCAGCAGGCTCAGCAAGAAGTTGGTTAAAGACGGTGTCATATGCCCTTGTCCTGATAAATGATTTAGACAAATTGTTACTGATCATTATTGATCAAGTTACGCCCCCTGCGCATAGCTTGATCCTGGCGATCGCAAGATATGGCCCCAAATTTGCTGGGCCGGGCCGGGCCAAAGGCAGCCCAGCAACCAGAATACGTCGGGTAAGGCCTTAGAATTGAACATAACTGCAACGGCGTATCTGGAGGGCAACCGTGGCCGCTACACAATGGCTAAACTTGGGTGTGAGTCTACTGCTGGGGTTGATGACCCTGCTGTTTATCTTTCGCATTGTGCTCACCTGGTACCCCCAGGTCGATCTCTCTAAATTGCCCTTTGCCCTCATTGCCTGGCCTACAGAGCCTTTTTTAGCCCCCGTGCGCAGGCTTGTGCCCCCCATCGGCGGTGTCGACATTACTCCGGTCATTTGGGTCGGCATTGTTACTCTGCTGCGCGAAATCCTCGTGGGGCAGCAGGGACTACTGCGTATGATTGGGTAACGCATAGCAGATCGCTTATGCAGGTAATTGGTGGATTGGGGTTTGAGTGTCGAATGCAAAGGGGAGTGGGCCACCGAACGCATCTTGCTTAAACGCACCTTACTTAATCGCCATCATCTCGGCCACAAAGTTGGTGTAGACATCGCCACTGAGAAAGTTGGCATTTTCCAGCACCTTCTGGTGAAAGCCAATGGTGGTGGGCAGCCCTGTAATGGCGCACTCGCGCAGGGCGCGGCGCATCCGTCTAATCGCGGTAGGCCGATCCGGCCCCCACACAATCAGCTTGCCCACCAGCGAGTCGTAGTAGGGCGGGATTTCGTAGTCGGTATAGACGTGGGAATCCATCCGCACGCCCAGGCCGCCGGGGGCGAGGTAGCCGCTAATCCGGCCCGGATTGGGGCGAAAGTTGTGGTCTGGGTCTTCGGCATTGATGCGGCACTCGATCGCGTGGCCGCGAATCTGAATCTCTGACTGGGTGAAGGGCAGCTTTTCGCCCTGGGCAATCAGCAGCTGCGCCGCGATCAAATCAATGCCCGTAATCATCTCGGTGACGGGGTGCTCCACCTGAATGCGAGTATTCATTTCCATGAAGTAGAAGTTGCCCTGGCTATCGACCAGAAACTCTACGGTGCCCGCCCCCATGTAGTTAATCGATTTAGCCGCCAGCACTGCCGCCGAGCCCATTTTTTCGCGCTGCTCCGGGGTCAGGCGAGGGCTGGGAGCTTCTTCCAACAGCTTTTGGTGGCGGCGCTGAATTGAGCAGTCGCGCTCGCCCAGGTGCACCACGTTGCCGTAGCTGTCGGCCAAGATTTGAAACTCAATATGGCGGGGGCGATCGATAAACTTCTCCATGTAGACGCCGGAATTGCCAAAGGCTGCCTGGGCCTCGCTTTGGGCTGCCATGAAGGCCTTAATCAGCTCGGCCTCGCTGTTGACCAGACGCATGCCGCGCCCGCCTCCCCCGGCGGTGGCTTTGATCATCACCGGGTAGCCAATGTCGCTGGCAACCTTATAGGCTTCGGTCTCATCGGTGAGCAAACCGCCGCTGCCCGGCACCGTGGGCACCCCCACGTTCTGCATGGTTTCTTTGGCGGTCGACTTATCGCCCATTCTGCGAATGGAATCGGGCGAGGGGCCGACAAAGACAATCTGGTGGTCGGCGCAGATTTCAGCAAAGCGAGCATTTTCGGCCAAAAAACCGTAGCCGGGGTGAATGGCGCTGGCGTTGCGGGTTAGCGCGGCGGCGATGATGTTGGGAATGTTGAGGTAGCTTTTCTGGCTGGGCGCTTCGCCAATGCACACCGCTTCATCGGCTAGCTGCACATGCAGAGCGTGCCGATCGACCGTGGAGTGAACCGCAACGGTGGCTATGCCCATTTCTTCACAGGTCCGGAGGATGCGCAGCGCGATTTCTCCTCGGTTGGCAATCAAAATCTTGGAAAAGCGCATGTACGTAGGGCAAATAGCAACAGACCATTGAGTTTGGGCGTAGCAGTCCAGCTAAGCAACCCCAGCCCACTGCCGCAACCGACCACATCCAGCATCATACGACGGTTGCTGATCCTATCACGGGGACAGAGCGATAAATATTGCTGAACGAGGTCTGACAAAGCAGCAGTTATGGTTTACTCTAATAAATCTGAGCTTGTGCTTGGGCGGCAGCTTTCCCTCATTTAGCCGCTCTAAGCACGGTTTGGAGCATACCAGCGGATGTGGTGGAATTGGTAGACACGCACGCTTGAGGGGCGTGTGGCTTACGCTGTGCGAGTTCGAGTCTCGCCATCCGCATTACTTGCCAATATCTAGCACTTGAAGGCTGGAACATGCCGACTATTCCAGCTCGCTTGGCACCCTAGCTCTCTCGCGATTGACCATAGTCATTACACTTTTGCCGCAGTCTACTGGCCGGTGCCAGCTAGATCTACTCAGCTCGATCGACATAGAACGATGCGCGGTCGATCAATCTGTTCTGCAAGTTCTGTGGGCTAGCTTGCAAAAACACTTAGTAGCCGTGGTCAACGAGAGTGAACAGGGCACCAGCGAAGCCATAGTTTTTTCCGTAGCCTCTCTCCAAAGCCTGGGAGGCCCAGATCGAGGATCAAAGCTTTTGATCGACCAGTTCCCAGAGGCTACTTTACTCGGTAGATAGTTAAGTTCGTACCCACTGTTTGGTCTTTAGTTGAGCAGGTTGACCTAATTCTTAACGTAACAAATAAGCATTAATTTTTGTCATATGTGAGCCTGAATTGCTCTCTGCAAATGAGTTATTTCTTTATTGAAACCTACGTATTATCGCTAGGCTAGCCAGATAGCTTCGCTTGTTATAAATGGGCTGTTGGGTTGCTAGATAGTGAAAGTCTTTTGGAGCAGTATTTTCATTATCTCTAAGTAGCTGTTCTAAAATTTATGGAGTATGGATGATGTCTACGGTTACTATTCCTGCTGTCAATCAACTGCGCTCTGAGCTTGGCGATTTTAGCAGCATTATCTGTTTTAAGGCAGTAGTTGTGGGAGCGGAGGAAGCTCTGGGGGAGAAGGCTGCCGCGATCGCGCTCATCTCCGCCGGTCGCCAGCGGGGCAAGCAGCTTGCCAAGCAGCTCGGGCTAACCGGACAAAGCCTTTCCTCTGAAACCCTCGTGGCCTCCCTCCAGGCAGCGCTGGGAAAAGAGGGCACAAGACTCTGCATCGTCAGCAAGATTGTCGAATCGGACGAGTCGATTACCGTTTATTGCCAAGAGACCATCTGCTCTGCCGGGGAACCGGAAGGGTCTCCTCGGAAACTGACCTTTACCCTGGGAGCTGTTCAAGGCGTGCTTGAGCAAGTCACGGGTAAACGACTACGCGGCAAGCAGATCGAGTCTGTGCTGCGCGGCAGCAATTACGATGTCGTTGAGTTTGAATTCATTGGCTAGGTTAGCCCCTGTTTAAGGTTGCCAACCTAAACAGGACGCCATGCCGTAGTCGCCCTGGCCAGCGGCACTGGGGGTGGGAGGCGATCGCATCTGTCAGCTCAGGGATCGAGCCGCCAGATTTACTCGCGACTGCCTTAAAGAACCGCTTTTCAGGCTCTATCCTCAGCAAATTGAGGATTAATCGATAAATCGAAACAAATGACACAGGGAAATTTCCCTGTTCCCCTTAGACTGTGACTAACAGCCATCGTTAAAATGCGCAAGAAATACTTTCGGGCTCAGCTTAAGAGTATTTTCTCATTCTATATCTTGCTAATGGCTCTGTTTTTTGTAGTCGCAATAGGATTACCAAAATGACCTTATTTGCCAGCAACAATGTTCTGGTACCCATTGACTTCTCTGAAGAAGCTCATCAAGCCTTAACCGAGACCCTGGCGTTTATTCAAGATCCGGCTAAAATTCACGTCGTCCACGTGCTGCCAGCACTGGAGCCTACGGCACCAGGAGTGGTCTGGCAAACCATAGACAGTCAAACTCGCATTGACAATATTACAACCCTCTTCCACGAAAAATTTACGGACGAGGCCTATAAGCAGGTTAAATTCACCGTAAAAATTGGCAGTCCCAGTTCTGAAATTATTGATTATGCCGAAGAAAATTCCATTGATCTAATTGTCATTCCCTCCCATGGCCGGACCGGCCTGTCTAGGTTCCTGCTGGGCTCTGTGGCCGAGCGGGTGGTGAGGTTTTCTAAATGCCCAGTTTTAGTGCTTCGCCACTGAGCCCCAACCCAGCTAGGGTAAAAACATAGCGCGATCGCCTCTTGAGGGGCGATCGCGCTATGTTTTTTTTGCATAGATGCCATCGATTCTGCCTTTTGTTGCCTGGAAGCGGGCTATCTAAGATTGAGATAGATCAACCGCTAGCTATAGTTATCGAGGAGGCTCCTATGCTTTGGCTTTCCATGGTCCACGTATCAGACGAGTTGGAGCCGATCGCGGCAGACAGTCGCCCCTGGGCAACGCTGCAAAAATTTTGGCGATTTTGCAACTTATATGGCGAGTATCAGTCCAGACCGCCGAGCCTACGCCGCCAGTTCATTGTCGAACTAGAGGCAACGCTGCCCTCGAGGTAATTCCATATCCCTGGCTCTGCCAGGGGCATAGAGGCTCCAAACAGAAACGCGATCACATGTCTTCAGAAACACCCACGGCTAGAGCATCGTAGGTGGGCATTTGCCCCGATGTCAGCCTTCCCCAATATTCCTTCAGATCGCCTGCAATTTCATTGGACAGGATGTAGCAGCCGATCAGGTTGGGGAACGCCATGCCCAGCAGCATCAGGTCGCTAAAGTCGATGATCAGCCCCAGGCTGGTCAGGCAGCCCAGGAAGGTGCAGATCACGTAGAGAAGCTTGAAGATAATGCTGCTGCGCTCGCCAAACAGGTATGTCCAGGCCTGAATGCCGTAGTAGCTCCAGGAAATAATCGTAGAGAAGGCAAACAGGCAAACGGCAATACTCAGGACAATGGGGAACCAGCCAATCACCGAGGCAAAGGCGCTCGCTGTCATAGCAACGCCGCTGAGTTCTGAGCCCGTGTCTTGGTAAACTCCAGTCAGCACGATGGTGATGGCGGTCATGTTGCAGATCACCACGGTGTCGATAAAAGGCTCCAGCAGCGACACCAAACCTTCGCGGATGTGCTCGTCGGTGCGGGCGGCGGAGTGGGCAATGGCTGCGGAACCCACGCCCGCTTCATTGGAAAAGGAGCTGCGCCGAATGCCCTGCACCATGACCCCGACAATGCCTCCGACCGCCGCTGTGGGGGCAAAGGCTTCGCGGAAAATGGTGGCAATGGCGGCGGGCACCTGGCCAATGTTGACCACAATCACGAATAGACAGGCGACCACATAGATGACCGCCATGGCGGGCACCAGCTTCTCGGCCACGGCTCCGATGCGGCTAATGCCGCCGATAATGACAAACCCGGCCAGGGCGGCTAAGACAAGCCCAAACAGCCAGGCGGGAAGCCCAGGGATGAGGCCAGCAATGGCGGCGTAGGCCTGGTTGGACTGGAACATATTTGCCCCGCCCAGACTGCCGCCCAGGCACAGGATGCAAAATAAAACCGCCAGACCTTGCCCGAAGGGACGCATACCCCGGGGGGATAGGCCCCGAGTCAGGTAGTACATGGGGCCGCCGAGGATGGTGCCATCGTCTAGCACCCGGCGATATTTAACCGAGAGGGAGCATTCTACAAACTTAGTTACCATGCCGCAAAAGCCAGCCATGGTCAGCCAGAACATGGCCCCTGGCCCGCCCAGCTGAATGGCGATCGCCACCCCTGCAATATTCCCCAGGCCCACCGTGCCCGACAGCGCCGTAGCCAACGCTTGGAAGTGGGAAACTTCGCCGTCGTCGTGGGGGTCGTCGAACTTGCCCTGCACCACTTCGATGGCGTGCCTAAAGCCGCGAAGATTAATAAACTTCATGCGGAAGGTAAAGAAAATAGCCGCCACAAAGAGCCAAAGCACAATGAACGGAAACCCATTTTCCCCGCCAATTTTGAAGAAGAGGAGGGCCGACATCAGGTCGACAATCGGCTTAAAAATAACGTCAGCCCCGGTTACGGCCTCATCTTGGGCAAAGGCTGGGGGAGAGGCGATCAGTAAAACTAGGGCGGTCAATCCTAAAGCTGCCCATAGTCGGCGGCGTTTCAGAGCGTGCCAGGTACGGCTAAGTCTGGGTACAATGCCGCGCTCTGAGGGCAGCATTTTTTCGGTGTAACTCATATAAAAATCGTCGAATAAACGTCTGGGATGCTTAAGCGATTGCAAAATCTGCCCAGGCTAAGCAGGCAGAAAATCGTTTGCCAAAGCACTAAGCTCTTGACTTTTCAACGTATAAATAGCAAATTTTATAGGCCCTTACTGTTATATCAGGCACTCTCACCGTGAGCATCGGGGGGAGAAGGGCCTGATATAGCCAGCTGTTTTCCAGGGGCGATCTGCCTTGGGATGCGTCCCCAAAGGCGAATTAATGGGCGGGAAGATCCTGCTGCATCCACAGGGGATAGCCCTTAGCATCGCGTAGCTGTAGGACGCGATCGCCCTGTTTGACCGCTGAGGCCATCAGCACCGAGCGGCCATTCCAGGTGCTGCGAAAGCCTGTTACCTCAATGGGGCTGTTAGTAGCAATATCAAACCCCTGATCTTGCAGGTACCAGGCGGGCCCCAGGTGTACGGCCAGGGTTTCTTGGGCGGTGGTCAGGGTCAGAAACATGCCTTGATGACCGCCGTAGCGATCGATTTCGGTGGCTGTCCCCTGGAGCGTTTCTAAGTTGGCGGGGTCGAATACGCCGCTGCTGAGGCAGGGCATGGCGTCATCGCCTGGGTCTAGTCTGTCTGGCCTCATAGGCTGGCCTTGCCAGCGGTTGCCATACATCTGCCCGCCCATGGGCATCCAGTTGGTTTGGGCCCGCAGCGGCGTAACGGTAAAGAGTAGGGTTGCTAACCCGGCTCCAGATAGAGCTGCGATCGCCAGCTGAGCAAATTTTGTCGTCATGGGGTAGCCTTCCTCATTAGAGATAGACTTCAGAATCAGCGATCGCCTTTCGTCGTGGCCCCGTTTTGTCCGCCCCTCGATCCAACCTGGACAATCGGAGGGGCGTCGAGAATTAACGTCTACAACCTGTTCTTGCTCAGTCAGCTAAGAGGGGCAGCTAAAAGGGGCATAACGCCACCGCCTGGAGTGGAGCTGACTGCTTTGCAACTGCCACGAAGCTGAGGTCAGATGCTGTATCTCTAGCTTAGATCGGGCTTAGCAACCGGGCGAACGGAGGCATCGGTTTGCAACAAAATAGAGACTTTCGATACAAATACCCCCTTGACTCTCCAGTCCACTAGAGCCTCCAAAATAGAGCCATAGAGATATTCAAGGAGAATTTACCGATGGCACTTGTCTTTCATGTTCCTGATCTGGCCTGTTCTGCCTGTGTAGACACGGTGACCAAAGCCATTCAGTCGGTCGATGCCGCCGCCCAGGTGAGCGCCGACCCTAAAACTAAGCAGGTCAACGTTGACACCGCCGCCTCCGAGGCCGCAGTCAAAACCGCCATTACTAACGCTGGCTATACCGTTGCTCAAGCATGACACGATGGACAATCAAACGTTTAAGCTGCGCGGCATGAGCTGTGCCGCCTGCGCCAGCAACATTGAATCGGCGATTCAATCGGTGCCCGGTGTGGAAGCCTGCAGCGTCAACTTTGGCGCTGAGCAAGCTGCCGTTACCTACGACCCCCACCAAACCGATTTGGCCCAGATTCAGGCGGCGGTGGACGATGCAGGCTACACCGCCCAGCCCCTCAACGACGATGTGCTGGCCCCCGAAGACGACGCCGAGCGGCGATCGCGCGCCGCCGAAACCCGCCAGCTTACCCGCAAAGTTGTCTTTAGTTTGGCGATCGGCAGCCTGCTGGTGATCGGTTCGCTGCCGATGATGACGGGGCTGCCCATTCCGTTTATTCCTTCGTGGCTGCACAACCCCTGGCTACAGCTGGGGCTGACCGCCCCGGTGCTGGCCTGGGCGGGAAACTCCTTCTACATCAACGCCTGGAAAGCGCTCAAACGCCACACCGCCAGCATGGATACCCTGGTGGCGGTGGGCACCGGCACGGCCTTTCTCTATTCGCTGTTTCCCACCCTCTACCCGCAGTGGTTTATCGATCAGGGCCTCAGCCCCGACGTATATTTTGAAGCCGCCGCGATGATTGTCGCGCTGATTCTGCTGGGACGCCTGTTTGAGAACCGGGCCAGGGGGCAAACCTCTGAGGCTATTCGCAAGCTGATCGGCTTGCAGGCCAAGACCGCCCGCGTCATCCGCCGGGGGCAGACTGTGGATATTCCCATCGCTCAGGTGGCACTGGGGGACGTGATTGTGGTGCGGCCCGGCGAGAAAATTCCGGTGGATGGCGAAATCATTGACGGGTCTTCCACCCTAGATGAGTCGATGGTGACGGGGGAAAGCGTGCCCGTGCAGAAAAAGGCCGGGGATGAGGTCATTGGGGCGACGCTGAATAAAACCGGCAGCTTCAAATTCCGCGCTACGCGGGTCGGCAAAGACACGTTTTTGGCTCAGATTGTCAAGCTGGTGCAGCAGGCCCAGGGGTCTAAAGCGCCGATTCAAAAATTAGCGGATCAAGTGACGGCCTGGTTTGTGCCGGTGGTGATCGCGATCGCCCTGCTCACCTTCATCGTCTGGTACAACGTCATGGGCAATCTCACCATGGCGCTGATTACCACCGTGGGGGTGCTGATTATTGCCTGCCCCTGCGCCCTGGGGCTGGCGACGCCGACCTCGATTATGGTGGGCACCGGCAAAGGGGCCGAGCACGGCATTTTAATCAAAGGGGCCGACAGCCTGGAGCTGGCCCATAAAATTCAGACCATTGTGCTGGATAAGACCGGCACTATTACCCAGGGCAAGCCGACCGCGACCAATTACCTGACGGTGAACGGCACCGCCACCGAACTGCACCTGCTGAAGCTGGCGGGAACCCTAGAGCGCAACTCCGAGCATCCCCTGGCCGAGGCGGTGGTGCAGTATGCCCAGGCCCAGGGCGTTAGTCTGACGGAGGCCCAGGAGTTTGAGTCTGTGACGGGCAGCGGCGTTGAGGGTGTTGTCGCGGGCCAGCGGGTGCAGATTGGCACCCACCGCTGGATGCAGGAACTCGGCATCGTCACCGATCGCCTGCAAACCCAGTGGGAGCAGCTGGAAGACCTGGGCCGCACCGTGGTTTGGCTGGCGGTGGATGGCCAGATTGAAGCCATTTTGGGCATTGCCGATGCCGTCAAGCCTTCCTCGGCCAGAGCCATTGCCACCCTGCAACGCATGGGCCTGGAGGTGGCAATGCTGACCGGCGACAACCGCCGCACCGCCGAGGCGATCGCCCGCGAAGTCGGCATTACCCGCGTCTTTGCCGAGGTGCGCCCCGACCAAAAAGCCGCCCAGATCGACACCCTCCAGCGGGAAGGCAAGATCGTGGCCATGGTAGGCGACGGCATCAACGACGCCCCCGCCCTGGCCCAGGCGGATGTGGGCATGGCGATCGGTACGGGCACCGATGTGGCGATCGCCGCCAGCGACATCACCCTGATTTCCGGCGACCTGAGCGGCATCGTCACCGCCATTCAGCTCTCCCGCGCCACCATGGCCAACATTCGCCAAAACCTGTTCTTTGCCTTTATTTACAACACGCTAGGCATTCCGATCGCAGCGGGCATTCTCTACCCCGTCTTTGGCTGGCTGCTCAGCCCGATTGTGGCCGGGGCCGCGATGGCCTTTAGCTCGGTATCGGTGGTGACCAATGCGCTGCGGCTGCGGAATTTTCGGCCCAGACTGGGAGGGTAATGGGGTGATGGAGTGATGGGGTGATGGAGTAATGGGGTGATGGAATTAAGACTCCCCCACGCCCCACGCCCCACGCCCCCCCACATCTACGCCCCACCCCCCCCCCACATCTACGCCCTTACGCCCCATCACGCCCCCACGCCATCACGCCCCCACTCATCCACTCATCCACGCCCCCCCGCATCCACGCCCTCCCACCCCCAATCCCCCCATGCCACTCAAACCCTTCATCCTCAACAGTCTCCTCAGCCTGGCTCTACTGCTTGTCCTAGCCAGCAGTGGCCCGGCCCAAACGCCCCACAGCGCCATGGACAATGCCGCAGCAGACCCCCCTGGGCAGTTTCAGCGCATTGAACAGCCCCTGTGGACTAAGGTGGCCGTCACCGGGGGCGGCCTCAGCCTGGTTGGGCTAGAGCTGTGGTGGTTTTTGCTCAGCAAGCCCAGGTCTCGCCAGGCCGCGATCGCAGGGGGCAGGCAAGACATTACCATCACCGTCGATGGGGGCTACGAGCCCAGCCAAATTGTGGTGCAGGCGGGGCAGCCGGTGCGGCTCAACTTCTACCGCAAAGACCCCAGCAGCTGCCTGGAGGCGGTGCGTTTTCCCGGCTTTCGCATTGCCAAGGATCTGCCGATCAACGAAACCACGGCGATCGAGTTTACCCCTGAGCAGCCTGGGCGCTACGAGTTTACCTGCGGCATGAACATGTTTCGCGGCACCGTTGAGGTGCGTGCTGGGGCGGTTGCCCCCAGCGGCAGCGCTAGCGGCGATCGCTCAGCCTAGCCACCGACCGCTGCCGTAGTAAAACCACTGTTCTCCCAGCCAGAGCAGTCCGGCGGCGGCAGCTACCCAGGCCAGGCGGTTGAGCTGGGGCAGGGCAAAGGCGGCCAGCAGCGCGCCGATGGCGACAAAGGCATAGGGGGTGCCGAAGTAGTGGCGGGCCGTGCTGTAGAGGTAGCCGGAGTTGGCCAGAAAATTGATGATCGAGTGCACGCCGGAGAAGGCGATCGCGTATAGCACCGAAAACCGCCCCACGGATTGCAGCACCGCCCCAGGCTGGACGGGTAGCGGCTTTAGCCAGCGCTGGCCGAAGCGCCCCAGCCCCAGCATGACGAGCACAAACGCGAGGGGATGCAGGAGGAAAATATAGAGCCAGGGCGACTTGGGCAGGCTCAGCCGGAGTTGCTGCTGCCGGTAGGCTCCCCACAGCACCCAGCCCAGCGCCGCAAAAACTAGCATGGGGGTATACAGCCCGTGCAGGTCGAAGAGCAGCGATCGGGGCAGCACCAGCAGCCAGGGCCGAAAGGCCAGGGTGCGGCCCCACTCCACCTGGGCCTGAAAGGGGCCAAAAAAGTTACCCGTGGTGCGCAGGCAGAACAGGCCAAATATGCTGTAGCCCACCAGGCTACCCGCCCCAATCAAACTGGCCAATATTAGGGGCCGAGACCCCATCTCCCGGCGGCCCTGGGTGGACGGGGTAAGGTGCTGAATCAGCCACAAAATGCCCAGGGTAAAGGCGATCGCAAACCACGACTGAATCAGGGCCGGGCGCACCAAATTGAGCAACGTCGATAGGCCAAATACCGCGATGTAGAGCGCCAGCATTTTGCCCTGCCGCCCCTGCTTCTGCTCGGCCTTGTGCAGGCACAGCAAAAACAGCAGACTCAGCAGCCCAAACAGGCTTTCGGTGTAGCCAATCGACTGAAAGACTGCGTTTGGCCCCAGGGTGTAAAGCACAAACGCCAGCAGCGCCAGGCGTCGATGCCCAACAATGCGCTCAAAGGTCAAGAGCGCCAGGGGCAGCGAGGCCAAAAAAATCAGCTCTGAGCCTGGGATGCCAACCCTGAGCGCCTGGGCCGCAGTTTCGGGGGAGGCTAGCGATCGCACCAGCGCTGGCCAGAGGGGATAAAACGCTCCGCAGGCGGGATTTACCGCTAAATTGGCGTAGTGAATGGCATCCCAGTAGTCAAAGGTTTCTACGGGCTGAAGCACCCAAAATTTTTGCCACCCCGTGCCGCTGCCCGTCAGCATCAGCAGCTGTAGCAGCAGGTAAACCCCGGCGATGAGAGCCACCTTCAGCCAGAAGATACCCGCAGCACCCCGGTCGAAACGCTGATCTGCCATGGCTTAAATCCCCTCAACCCCAGGCAAAGCATCCCACAACAAAGGCTTGCCAGAACAAGGCGTGTTTAATTTCCCTACTCCCAACACCTTATAAATGGCCTAGAGATAAAGCGTCATCCTCTTGTTGGCAACTCGCTGCCAGCACACCATGCTGACGCGATCGCAATCTGGGCGCAGGCCTCCGCATCCGATAGGGCGTCGTGGTGGTTCAGGGGAATGCCCAGGTAGTCGCACACGTTGGGCAGCTTGGTGGGGCGAATGTTCCAGGTCTGCCTGGCCAGCTTGACCGTGCAGACAAACTCAGGCGCGGGGGGAAGAATACTGGCGGCCTTACAGCAGGCGTGGAGCACGCTGCGATCGAAGGAGGCATTGTGGGCGGCGAAGAAGTTTGCCCCGGCCAACATGGCCGCCAGCTGGGGCCACAGCTCGGCAAAGCTGGGCTGGCTGGCCACCTGCGGCCAGGTAATGCCGTGGATGTGGGTGAACTCAAACTGCCGTCGCGGCGGGCGAATCAGGTAGTGGGCTTTATCAACCACCTGGCCCTGCTCGACCCTCACCAGGCCGATGGCGCAGGCGCTGTCGCGGTAGCGATCGGCGGTTTCAAAGTCGAGGGCAACAAAGGTGGTCATGGGCGGGCCAGCAGAAACAGCGCCGCCCCAAGTGTAGCGCCAGTCCCGGACTGGGGACCGGGCTATTCAAGGTTGGGCAGGTCTTTTTCCAGGGCGTTGTTGCCCTCTATATGGCGCTCATACCAGCCCATTAGCGGCGTAGAGCTAATGCCGTGGAGCGCTACCGAACTGGCGACGGTAATCAGAGTCAGCCAGGCGATCAGCTCGCCCGTTTCCTGCTGTAGCCCCTGCCCCAGGGCGTAGGTCAAATAGTAGAGCGAGCCTACGCCGCGAATGCCAAACCAGCCAAACAGCCAGCGGGTCGTGGGGTGCACCGGGGAGCCAATGGTACTGACCCACGCGCCCAGGGGGCGAATGATAAACAGCAGCGACCCGGTAATTACCAGGGCCGGACCCGCAAACCGCAGCATGGGCTCTAGCCGCAGCAGCGACCCCAGCAGCAAAATCGTCCCGATTTCGGCTAGCTTTTCGAGCCGCTCCATAAACCGCAGGCGCGAGGCCGATCGCTCGGCCGTGAGGCCCTGGTGGTACATGGCCACCCCGGCGACAAACACCGCCAGAAACCCGTAGCCGTGCACCAGCTCAGCCAGGGCATAACTCAGCAAAATAACGCTGAGTCCGACAAAATCGTCCATCAGCTCGTCGTGGGGGTGGCTTTTTTCGAGCCAGTGCTCTAGCCAGCACACCCCCTTGGCGACCGCTATGCCCACCAGCAGCCCAGCCGCGATCGCCCACAGCAGATCCACCGCCACCCACTGCCCAAACCAGCTCTGCCAGTCGTCGTCCTTGAGCCAGCGCAGCCCAAAGTAGACAAAGGGAAAGGCCAGGGCATCGTTGAGGCCGCCCTCGGAGGTGAGGCCAAAGCGCAGCTCGTCGCGGTCTTTGGGGTCGTACAGCTGCACTTCGGAGGCTAAAACGGGGTCGGTGGGG
Source organism: Nodosilinea nodulosa PCC 7104 (assembly GCF_000309385.1). Lineage (GTDB taxonomy): Bacteria > Cyanobacteriota > Cyanobacteriia > Phormidesmidales > Phormidesmidaceae > Nodosilinea > Nodosilinea nodulosa. Next base: position 2,462,077 of record NZ_JH976537.1, on the reverse strand, counting down.
GCCAAAATCGCGCCCAGTAAAATGCCCTCGCCCCACTCCAGCTTGAGGGCAAAATGGGCAATGGCGGCGATCGCAAAGATCGAAATCGGCATCAAAAAGCCGATCAGGCGCACCGTAGAATTCCAGGCCCAGGCCTTCAGCGGGCGATTCATCTTGAGGCCGCAGCTAAACAGCGCCACCAAAACCACCAGCTCGGTCAGTCGTTCTAAAAGGGCCGCGTCGGGCCGCACCCGAATCAGGTTCAGCCCGTAGGGGCTGAGCACAATGCCAACCAGGAGATAGATCAGGGCGTAGGAGAGCGGCAGTCGGCCAATCAACCCAGAGCCCAGGGTTACGGCCAGCAGCAGCAGGCCTATCATCAGCAGATCGAGAATATAGATATCCACAGGTGTCTAAGGCCGTAAATCCGGGCAGAAAAATCCAGTGCCCCTTCACTCTAGGAGCCAGATTCGCCGCCTTGGTGCGACCTTGGGTAGATCTTGCCTGAATAAACTCTGGGAATAAAGAAATTAGTCGGTACCGGCCCAGGTCCAGCGGGGATTGCCCTCCTGGAGGCCTTTGTAGGTGATTACAGGGGTAAACCCGTTGGCGTCGCCCATTCCCGTCATGTCGAGAATGGCCTTGACCTGACCCCCGAACAGCTGCACTCGGATATAGGAGTGCCCCTGGTAGGCCTCGCCATCCAGGCTGGCCATGCCGCCGGAGGCCTGGCAGCGGCGATATTCGGGCTTGAGGGTGCCCACCCAGGTGGTGCTAAAGCGATCCGACTGGAGCACTCTGATATCGGTGGCGATCTCCCGCAGCTTGATCATGCCGTCGGTGGTGTAGCTCCCCTCAACGTAGGGCCGCAGCGTTTCGTGGGCGGTCAGGCTGGCGGGACAGTTCGCTGCCGGGCCATCGAGCGGCAGCACGCTGAGTTCAATCGTATTGGCCAGAGCCGCTGCGCCCAAACCGCTCAACAGGCTCAGCGGCAGGCTCCCCAAAAGTGCCCAGGGCAGTTTGAGTTTCATCGTTCTATATCCTCGCTAGCGCGGCTACACCGTTGCGTTACACCCACAGCTACAGCGGCCCGGCAGGCGATTCCCGACGGGCGATCGCCTAGTAGACTGCGGCACAAGTGTGGGGACTATTGCCAATTGCGAGGGAGCAGGGGAGCGAGGGAGCCAAGCGGGCTGGAACAGTCGGCATATTTCCGCCTCAGAGTACTAGCTTGGCAAGACCCCAGGCCAATATGGCATGATGGTCCTCTGCGCTTCCCTGGGAATGTGTTCCCGCGACCTATGCTCCGCCTCAGCCAAATCAGACTGCCCCTCGACCACCCTGAAGCCGCCCTGGAGCAGGCGATTCTCAAAAAGCTGCACCTGGCGGCGGCAGACCTGAGCCGCTTCACCATTTTTAAGCGCAGCTACGACGCCCGCAAAAAGGGCAATATTACCCTGGTCTACATCGTAGATGTCGAAACGCCTAAGGAACAAGCCCTCCTCAAGCGCTTTAAAAAAGATCCCCACGTGGCGCCGACGCCCGATATGACCTACCGCCCCGTGGTGAAGGTTCCCCAGCAGTTGGGCAAGGCTGGGCTGGGGGATGCTTTGCCCCGCCCGGTCGTGATTGGCACCGGACCCTGCGGCATGTTTGCGGGCCTGCTGCTGGCCCAGATGGGGCTGCGCCCCCTGCTGCTGGAGCGGGGCAAGGCGGTGCGCGATCGCAGCGTCGACACCTTTGGCTTTTGGCTCAAAAAAAATCTCAACCCCGAGTCAAACGCCCAGTTTGGCGAAGGCGGCGCGGGCACCTTCTCCGACGGCAAGCTCTACAGCCAGGTCAGCGACCCCCACCACTATGGCCGCAAGGTGCTGACAGAACTGGTGAATGCCGGTGCCAATCCTGAGATTCTGTACGTCAACAAGCCCCACATCGGCACCTACCGGCTGGTCAAAATTGTGCAGAATATGCGGGCCAATATCGAAGCCCTCGGCGGCGAGATTCGCTTTCAGAGCCGGGTCGTCGATCTCGACATCGACCGGGGCCAGGTGCGCGGCGTGCGGCTGGAGAGCGGTGAAACTATTGCCAGCGACCATGTGGTGCTGGCGGTGGGCCACAGCGCCCGCGACACCTTTGAAATGCTGCACCATCGCGGCGTGTACATTGAAGCCAAGCCCTTTTCCATCGGCTTTCGCATCGAGCACCCGCAGGATTTAATCGATCGCTGCCGCCTGGGCGATCAGGCCGGGCATCCGCGTTTAGGATCTGCCGACTACAAGCTGGTGCACCACTGCGAAAACGGGCGATCGGTCTACAGCTTTTGCATGTGCCCCGGCGGCAAGGTGGTGGCGGCGGCCTCAGAACCGGGCCGCTTGGTCACCAACGGCATGAGCGAGTACGCGCGGGATGAGTCGAACGCCAACAGCGCCATCGTCGTCGGCATTACCCCCGCAGATTACCCCGAGGGGCCGCTGGCGGGCATCGCCCTCCAGCGACGGCTGGAGGAAGGCGCATTTAAGCTGGGCGGCGGCACCTATGACGCTCCCGGCCAGCTGGTGGGCGACTTTTTGGCCAACCGCTCCTCCACCGAGTTTGGTTCGGTGTACCCCTCCTACAAACCGGGGGTAACGCTGGGCGATTTGAGCCAGAGCCTGCCGGAGTACGCGATCGCCGCCATCCGCGAGGCCATCCCCGCCTTCGATCGCCAAATCCACGGCTTTGCCATGGATGACGCCGTGCTCACCGGGGTCGAAACCCGCACCTCATCGCCCATTCGCATCAAGCGCAACGAGCAATGCCAGAGCCTCAACACCGCCGGGCTGTACCCCGCTGGGGAAGGGGCGGGCTACGCGGGGGGAATTCTGTCCGCCGGCATCGACGGCATTCGGGTGGCAGAAGCCGTGGCGTTGAGCCTGCTCCAGAGGTAACGAAACTCAGCTTCTGGGGGTCGATCGCCGCGAGGGGGGCTTTCGCCGCGAGGGTTTGTGCTCTGGCTCTAGGGAATCGGGGTGCTGAGCCTCTAGCAGAAAAACCCGCCGCCCGTCGGTGATGCGGTAGAGGGTGGTGCAGGTGCAGGTATGGCCTTCCGCCCGCAGTTCCGTGGCCCGTTCGTCGCAGGCGGCCTGGGCTTGCTCGACCTCTTCCCAATCGGTTTCGAGAAATATTTCTTGAATCAAACTCATTGCATCAGCTCAACAGTATTGACATAGCTTACTGACTTTGGCCTCAAACTGCCCCTAGGGCTGCCAAATAAGGCCGACAAATAGGCCGACAAAGCCGAGCGGATTGGCCCCGTTGTATAGATGTTGTATGGTTACTGTATCGGCGCTTTAGGATCTGGTTTTGGCCGCAGCGATTCTACCGGGCAGGGGTTTCGCCAACGCCCTGGATTCAATCAAAAACTCGGGAATATCCTCCAGGGCAGCGCCGTCGAGGGCGTACTGTTCGCACACCAGGCTGAGGCGACTGCCAGCGCTGGCCATGGCATTAATGGAGTGGGTCAAATCGCCCTGAAAGTGCAGCAGCAGTCCTGGCTGGGGCTGAATCTGCGCCACTTGCCGCCGCCCTCGCTGCAGCACCAGCTCGCCGCTGGCCAGGTCGGCGGGCACCTGCACGTAGAGCACGCTCACCTGGTCGGGTGGGTCGATGGTTTTGCAGTACGACCGGAGCGATCGATCGATGTGGGGGTCAACCCGCGACCCCTGTTTGAGCAGCAGCGGGTTGAGGTAAAAGGCGTTGCAGTCGGGCAAAAGCGCCCGATCGAGGTAGGGCTTGAAGTAGGGAAACTGGCGATCGACCTCGGCCCGCCCCGCCCCAGTAAACACCACCGAAAACCCTTTAGTGGCGACAAAATCGCGGTTGAGGTTGTTGGTGGCAAAGTAGCGGCACGACTGAATGGCCCCCCGCAGGTTGTGCAGGTAGGCGGCGGAAAAGGCCTCGGGCTGGCAGCGGTAGTAGGCCATAGAATTGGGCTATTCAGGGATGTTCGGCAAAGGCGGTCGTTGTGCCAGCTTGGGTAAATGAGACCACGGTGTAGGGGTCTACCCGATCGCCCATCTCCATGCCGGGGGAACCCATCGGCATCCCCGGTGCCGCAATGCCGAGCACGTTGGGCTGCTCGCTGAGCAACCGCTGCACATCGGCGGCGGGCACATGGCCCTCTATCAAATAATCGCTGCTGTTGCCCCCATGGGCGATCGCCGTATGGCAAGAGGCGGCATCGTCCGGCACGCCGTACCGGGCTTTGATGGCAACCATGTCGTCGGTGACCACATCCTGCACCGCAAACCCGGCGGCTTTCATGTGGTCGATCCAGTGACCGCAGCAGCGACAGGTGGGGCTGCGGTAAACCGTTAGCTCTAGCACGGCTGCGCCACCCAAGGTTTGCGCCTGGGCGGGGACCGTGAGGCACAAAACCAGCGCCACGGCCAAAACCAGCCCCGCCGCCCACCGCCAAACTGTCAATCCACCACGATTTAGCAAACCCTGTTTCCCTGCCAACGCTAGTTCGATTCGCTTTACCTTAAGCATACCCCTGGGCCGCTGACCCCAGCGGGATAGGGTTCCAGAAACCTCTTTAACGTCAGTTCGATGGCGTCTCATGCAGCAGAAAAGTCGGTCCCATCCCCTCCCTGGAGGGGTGCCCGCAGGACGGGGTGGGTCAACATGGCGACAGAAAGCAAGCTTCTGAATACGGAGAAAACGGCTTCTCAGCCCAGAAAAACCCACCCCTACCCCTCCCCGGAGGGGACGAGCCATCTGTTTACTCAAGAAGTGTTCTCTGTCGAACTCACGTTCTTTAAACAGCCAGAACCGCCGGAACATCTCGGCGGTTCTGCAATTGATCGAACTAATCAGGTGGCGTGCCGCTCTGGCGTTACAGCCAGAGCCCTGTCGGTTAGAACATCCAAAAGCCCCACGAACGCTCATACGCTTGAACGCTCATACGCAACCTGTCTTAACCAGACCGCCTACAGTCATACCAGAGCAGCAAACGGGCGTTTTAATGCTTGCTCAACCACTTGGCGGCGATCGCGCCCACTGCCGCACCCACCAGCGGGTTGCTGAAGAACTTCATAATCCCGGGCTGATCGGCCAGCACATCCTGAAAGATGTCGGGGTGGCTGTGATAGGTAAAGGCCGCCAGCTTGGTCACATCGTCTTCGCTCATGCGGCTGGCATGGTGGGTCGAAAGGCCCAGCTGCTGCTCCAGGTCGCGATCGCTCAGACCGCGCCCTTTCAGGTGCTTGAGCAGATCGCGGGCAACGTCGTCGCGCTCCTTGGGCTTGATTTTGGCGATCGCCTGGCGCAGTTCTGGCTCCATCTGACTGGGGGGAATGCGATCGGGGTGGAACCCGCGCCCCAGTTCCCGCCGCTCCTCGCGCGATGAACGGTTGGCGAAGTCGTCAAAATTGGCGTATTCACGCTCGGGCTGGGTGGCTTTTGCGTCGATACTTTCGACGTTGCCGCCAGCCAGGTCATTCATAATCTGGCGTTTATAGTCTTTGCTGCTAGTCATAGGGGGTCTACTCTCTTGCTTTACTGCTTGTTAGTGCTTGAGAAATGGTGTGTAGAGAATGGGCGACGCCTACTGATACTCGACCTGGCGGGTGGAGTCGTCGTAGTTGGCGGTTAAAATCAGCTGCTTGTCGGGGGCGTAAACCAGCACGCTCAGGTCGCGGTTAGGGAATTTTTTGTGGAACCCCTGCACCAGCGATTGGGCCAGGGTCTTCACCTCCTGGGGCTTGACCTCGGGGGCGATGACTACGCCAAGCTTGTCGTTGTCGCGCACAAAGGCGTCGCTGACCAATCCTTTGGCGGTTTGCATAACCCAGCGGCCATAGCTTTCGCCGCTGGCGGTATCGCCTCGCTCCAGCTGACCGTAGGCCGCCGTGGGAGACAGCCCAGGGGCGGCGCTGGTTTGGGTGGCGCTGCCGCAGGCGCTAGTGGTGAGCAAAATCAGGCCCAGGCACAGGGCAATCGCCCCGCGCTGGATAGATTTCAGAATATTCATAGATGTTTCCTCAACAGATCAAATCAGATCAAATGGACTGGGGTGCGGCAGCCAGCGGCAGGCAGTTGCCCTGGCTGGCCCCGCTGGGTTAGCGCTGCTCCTGAAGCTTTTTTTGGCGCCTACCGCTGGGGATAGCGCCTCTCCGCCGGGGATTCACCACGATCGGAAGGATTGACCCCGCCAGTGGCAATTCGGTCATCTCCACGGCCCTTCTCGCGATCGCCGCTGAATGTAGCGTTGGGAGCACCGGACCTGGCGCTAGCGGCAGCGGTGGCAGCTTCGGGCACCGCCGCTGGAATGGTGTAGATGCCCCAATCTTCGATGCCAGCGGCGCTCAGGGTACGTTCTGCGCGAGCAATTTCGGGCTCAGTTTCCCTCAGCAAAATCAGGTAGTCACCCTGGGCCACGCGGTCGCGGTAGTGCTTGGCCCGGTGCTCGGGAATGCCCATGCCAACCAAGGCACCCACCAAACCGCCCGCCGCCGCGCCCGCCGCGCCACCTACCACCGTGGAAAGCGCCACAGCGGCCTCTCCAGCCAGCATCGCTGGACCAATGCCGGGTATCACCAGCGTGCCCAGGCCCACCAGCAGCCCGGTAACACCCCCCAGCAGGCCGCCCGTGACGGCCCCAACGGTGCCGCCGGTATCGGCCTGGTTGCTCACTTCGCCTTTGACATCAATGCCTGCGATCGCCCCCTGCCGGTCGGGGTCCTTGGCGACGATCGACACATGGCTCATGGCAAAGCCTGAGTCATTCAGCGCCTGCAATGCAGAGGCCGTTCTGGGGCGATCGGGCAGAATGCCCACCGCGCGTCTGTGTTGTGAAGCCATTGAGCTTCCTCCTTTTGTGCGAAGCCAGCAACCACCGCCCAGGTGTTAACCAATGGTTAGTAAATTTGGCAAGTGTGGCCAATAAACAAAGGTGGGCAATCGTTGCAGTGTCTAACGTTCTAACGGCTAAACTGGGCTGGCCCCATCGCTCAATGGAGGGAGTGCGGGTTGTAGAAGGGCAGAGATTTCCGCCGCACGGCCCTGAAATTTTGCCCATGCCAATACTGTGTGAAACAGGCCGACTATTCCAGCTCGCCTGGCTCCCTAGCTCCCCCGCTCCCTCGCAATGGACAATAGCCGTCACCCTTGTGCCCCAATCTGCTGGGGCCTGGTAACACCGGGGATGAGCATTCTGCCAAAAACAGGTTGCCAAAAACAGGCAGATTAGGCGCTAGAATGGGGCGATCGCGTATTCTAGGCCATATTTCGTTATTTTTCGGCCCAGGCAGATGATATAACGGTGTAGGCTCACCCTGCTCTATCAAAAACGGATTTCTGGCCTTGCCCCATTCCCCTATCGTCGAGCGAGATCCTGAGTTTATTCGACAGCTCATGCCGGTGCTGGAGTGGTTTTATCAAAATTATTTTCGGGTTCAGACCCAGGGCTGGGAGCATATTCCGCCCCAGGGCCAGCTCATGTTTGTAGGCTCCCACAATGGCGGTTTGGCCACCCCCGACCTGCCGATGTTTTTAGTCGATTGGTTTCGGCGGTTTGGCTACAATCGCGAAGTTTACGGCTTGGCCCACGCCAAAATGTGGCAGGTGTATCCGGCGATCGCCCAAATGGCCGCCAGGGTGGGGGCGATTCCGTTCTATGCTCGCAATGCCATGGCGGTTTTAGACCAGGGCACCAGCGTGTTGGTGTATCCGGGCGGCGGCGAGGATGCATTTCGGCCCCATCGATTGCGCGATCGCATCTATTTCAACCAGCGCACCGGGTTTATTCGCCTGGCCCTGTGGCACTCGCTGCCGATTGTGCCATTTATCTCCTGGGGTGCCCACGACACGCTAATTGTGCTGGGCGACTGCTACGAGCAGGTCAAGCAAATCCACGATCTGGGCATTCCCTGGCTGCTGGGCATCGATCCAGAGGTGTTTCCCATCTATCTTGGCCTGCCCTGGGGCCTGGCCGTTGGCCCCTTGCCGAATATTCCCTGGCCCAGCCAAATTCATACGCGGGTGTGTCCGCCGATTGTGTTTGAGCGCACCGGGTATGAGGCCAGCCGCGATCGCGCCTATGTGAAAGCGTGCTATCACCAGGTGGTCGATACCATGCAGAAGGAGCTAGATGCTCTGGTGCAAGAGGTGGAGCGTAAGACGGATGGAGAAGGCTAAAACTACTGTTCCACTTCATACCGAAGTTCAGCCATACCGCTGCCGATTTGTCGAACCGACACCAGACGCAGGGTTGGAAATAGAACCCGGCGGGGAAACAGCGGCTTACCTCTGCCCAGGGTAACCGACCCAATCTGAACGATTAGCTCATCCAAAAGCCCAGCATCATAGAACTGACCTGCCAGGTCACCGCCTCCCACAATCCAGATGTTCTTGCCCTCCGCAGCCAACCGCATTTCATTGTGAACTTGGCGCACATCCCCTTTTGCAAATCGGATGTCTGCACCCTCGATTACCGGAATCTTGCGGCTAGTCAATATCCAGACAGGCTGGGTGTACGGCCACGATGACCCGGTTTCGGCAGCAACTTCATCGGCATTGCGGATCATCCACTCGTAGGTGGCCGATCCCATCGCCAATGCACCTACCTCAGCGATGAATTCTGGGTAGCTGGACTCATTCAGGTCGCCAAGCGAAAACAGCCAGTCCAGCGAGTCATCTTCAGTAGCGATGAACCCGTCAAGGCTTGTGGCTGTGTAGTATTGGGTCTTCATGCCTGTTTTTGCTTCTTTACTTCCGATACCTAATTGCGACTGCTCAACGTTCCCAATCACCCGCCGCAGATGACCTTAAAACTTCAACCAATAAACTCTCGCCGGTCGGGTGCATTGGGCTTGTTATACAGTGTTTCAGCGTTTCAGTCTTCTTCTTCTGGTAAATCCAACTCGTCACGCATTAGTTGATCGGTAGTTATGCCGAAAGTATCTGCCACCCTAAGAATCATTTCAGCGTTAGGAACCTTCCTGCCCTTCTCTAGTTGTGATACAAATGTATTGTGGACGCTTAGCAAATTACCTAGCTCTGTCAGTGTCAAGCCCCGCCGAGTCCTTAGTTGATAAAGCTTTTCCCCAAATCGCCTCATAAATTTAGTTGACTCGGCAGTAAGTATGGCGCTATGCTTTCATAGCAATAGCTATGAATTTGTTCCTGTAAATTGGTAATGCAAGCACTATGCCCCTTTCAGTGATGAAAAACAAGGCTTTAGTTGGTGTAAGAGAGGCTGCAAGCCCTTACGGTGACCTAACCTGTGCAGAGTATTTTGCAGGAATTGGGCTAGTCCGATTAGGACTAGAGCAAGTAGGTTGGAACGTTGTCTTCGCTAATGACTGGGCGCATAGCAAGTTTGAAATGTACTCAGCCCATTTTAGGGATGCAAGTAAACATTATAAGGTTCAAGATATTTTTTCCGTTTGTCCTGCGGATATTCCTAACACAACACTTGCGACAGCATCATTTCCTTGTATTGACTTATCTTTAGCAGGCAATTTAGAAGGTATTGATGGACGGCATTCCAGCGCTTTTTGGGGATTTACTAAGATTCTTGAAAATCAAGTAAATAAGCCTAAGCTTGTGATGCTTGAAAATGTGGCTGGTTGGTTAACATCAAACAGCGGACAAGACTTCCGAATTACAATTCAAGAACTGAATCGGCTAGGTTATGCTTGTGATGTTTTCGCGATTGATGCGGCTCATTTTGTACCTCAAAGTAGACCAAGGGTATTTGTGGTTGGAATGCAGGCACCTAGCGCAAATCAGAATATATTCGTTTTCTCTAAGCGTTCTTCCTCACTTAAAACGCAGGCGATTGAGAAGGCGGTTATAAATAATCTCGATCTATGCTGGAACTTTCTAGATGTTCCAGCACTACCAGACAAGATAAAAGGTGATTTGAGTTTTGTCATAGAAGAAATTACAGATGACGATGATCGCTGGTGGGCTGACAACGAAGTAAAGCGTCATTTGAATATGATGTCACCCATTAATCTCGCACATTTACAAGGACTGCAAGAATTATCAACATATTCATACTGCCCTATGTATAGGCGGGTTCGCGGAGGTAAGCAAAGGGCAGAACTCAGAAAAGATGGTCTTGCTGGTTGTTTAAGAACTGCCAGAGGTGGTAGTAGTCGGCAAATGCTTGTTAGAGTTGGACAAGGAGCTATTAAAATGCGCTTGATGACACCTCGGGAGTATGCAAGACTGCAAGGTGTTCCAGACGATTACCCACTTCCACTACAAATCAATCAAGCTTTGACAGGGTTTGGTGATGCCGTTTGTGTACCTGTTATTGTCTGGATTGCTGAAAATATCTTAAACCCTCTAGCTAAGTCACTTCGAGAAAGTGGCTTAGTTCTCCACCAGTGATTTCTAGCAATCGAACGCCTTGGTTCCTAACAAACCCGTAAGTCACTGAACGTCGAAATCTTTGCCTGTCTGCGGCTTCATAATTTTGGATGAGTTCAGGCAACCATCTATCAAATATAGGGATCATTTTAGTACGCTCAACCAGCCAAACTTCAACATCCATGTAGGTTGCGCTTCTGGCGACGAAAATATGATCTACATCCCTGTCATCAGTTAGTTTATCTAGTCCGCGATTTCTGTGGTACTGGTACTCAAAGCTACCTCCAATCGTGGCAGATTTCACTTCATAGTTCACCAAATCTGCCCCATCGCCTCTTCTTGCTCTATCGTTCACTAAAATTGCTGCGAATACTTCCCAATCTTTTGAACCTACACTACCTTGCAAAGAAAAACCGTACTGCTCATAAATTTCGGCTTTATTTCGGCTGTAATCAAGGATATATGTTCTATAGAAAGAGTAGGCTTCTTGGACTTGAAGCATTGGCACGCAAATCACCCTCACAAGTACTGCTCGTCGAGGATGAGTATACGAAAGAACGTGTCCTTACGCACAGTGCGGGCTGTATGACAACTTATTATGCCGACAGTTTCCGTGTAAATGCCTTTCAGAGGATAGTTATACTGACGGTTTCCGTATAATTTCCCCAAGAAGGGTAGTTATATGAAAAGTTTACGTAGAGTATATCTTGGCTACTGAAAGTCGCCTGAAAAGCCTCTGTGTACCTCTATGAAGGCTGGCAGTAGGTGTCGCATTCACACTACGGTTGACGGGGAGCGCTTGTATCAGTATTCTCTATCGTTAAGCCGTTCGGCAAGAGCGGTGGCTACGCAGAACTCGAAAATCTTAGCGCTGTCTGAAGGTGTTACGAGCACCAACAGACAGCTAACCCCGTAATTCTGACCGGCAGATTGCGAGGCTAGGTTCATCGTACCCTAGCCCCCTCAGTTTGCACTTTAGCTGCGGGTGGCTGGGGTTTTCGCGTTCTGTCTTCCTAACCCACACCTGGAGACAGAACCGATGTTTGACTATCTCGAACCAAACGCCAGCGATGATCAGGGGAACACCGGGTCCCTGCCGCTTTCATCAGGGGCCGGGGGCAACGACAGAGTGACCCGGCCTCTAAAGCCCCCAACCCCCGAAAAGGTGCGCCACATGCTCTACGGCAGCTTGGCAGGCATAGACCGCACCATCAAAATCCTCCACGCCCTCGGCTACACCGACCCCAACGACTGGAGCGACCCCATTCCTGTGCCGCCCACTGGCGGGGCCTTGGGTGGCACCGAGCTGTGGATGGCGATCGCCACCAAAACCGTGCTGATTGAGTAGAGCACCCCGCCTGCACCGATACTGATGGATCCACTCCGGCATTCTGCGAACGTTGGAGGGTCGATGGCGATCGCGCGTTATGGAAGCTGATGCGGTTGGGCACCCTAGAGCCACCGTTTGTCAACTACCAAAATGTTTATCCAACGCGAAAAAAACAACCTGCTGTGGGGAGCCACTCTGGCGATCGGGGCAGGCATTCTCTTAGGTGGCGGTGCAGCGCGGGTTCAAAACCAGGCTTGCAACCAAGCTCACACAATACCTGGCTACTGCCTCAGCCAGCCGCCCAGTGTGCGGGTGGCCCGTGGCATGGTCGGCGGTGCTTTTGCTAGCGGCGGCGCGCTGATCATGATTGAGCTGGGCAAGCTTTCAAAACGCTAAACTTCTACCCCACTTTTTAAGGGGAGCGGCAGATAGCTAGAAGGATGAGGGACCTTTAACCCCCTTTTGAAGGGGGGCAGGGGGGATCAGCAGGTGGCTAAAGCTACAGCGGATCACCTTTCAAACGCCCACTTAAAAGCGATCGCCCACGTTGAAAGACACCTGAGCCCCGCCCGCGTCGTTGAGGCCAAATTCTAGTCTGATCGGCCCAAAGGGAGACAGGGCGCGGAGTCCTACGCCATAGCCAAAGCCGCTTCCCGGCTTGTTGCGGACCTCTGCCGGGCGGCCAATTACGCCGCCTGCCGAGCCCAAATCGCTGGCGTAGTCTACAAACAACGTGCCGCCGACATCAATTGCTTCGTCAAACACCGTGAACGAAAAGGCGGGAAAACGGTACTCGGCAGTGGCCTGCACAAAGCTGCGCCCGCTGCCCAAGGCCCCGGTTCTGTAGCCGCGCACCGAGTTGGCCCCACCCAGGCTAAACGCTTCGTAGGGGGGCACCTCGCCCAGGCTCGCGCCCCCCTGCACGTTGAGCACCAGGGTGCGCGGCCCGGCTGTAAAGCCAAACAAATTGAGCGGCATCAGGTGGGTGTAATTGGCGCTGAGGCGGCTGAAGGCAATCGCACTGTTGCCCACCGGCAGCGCTTGATCGAGGCCAACCAGCAGGCGATCGCCCCGGGTGGGAAACTGGGGGTCGTCGCGGCGATCCCAAACGCCGACCAGGTTGAGGGTCAGCAGATCATCCTGGCCCGAATCGCTCACGGTTAATCGATTGCCCAACGCATCTACGGGCTGAATTTCAGAGGTAAAGAACGAGTCCCTCACCGAAACTCGCTGGTAGGAAAGCCCCACGGCAATGTTTATATCCGGTGCCAGGGGGCGAAAATACTCCACTCCGCCCCCCAGGCGATGCACAAAGGGATTGCGGCCGTTGGGCAGGTTGACCTCGGTACTGCCGCGATCGAACTCGGGCTCTACGCCCCGGCGATTGGCAACATTAACAGCATAGCCCGAGCCGTCGGCCAAAAACTGGCGAAAGTCTAGGTCAAAGCCCAGGGTTTTTTCGCCGCCCTCTAGCCCCAACGAAACGGTCTGACCGTTGCCCCCCAAATTCCTTACCCCAAAGCGAATGCCGCCGGAGATGCCCACCGCCTGGTTGGAGAGGGCTGGCACCGTCACCGGGCGCGCCGACCCGTGCAGGGCGGTGGGCGGCGGCAGCGTCAGCCCAAAACCAAAGAAAAAATTGTTTGGATCGGCGTCTACATCGGCCTGATTCAGCACTAGCGCAGCGTCTGCTGGCTCGGCGCTGGTCGAGCCACGGGGGTGACCAGCGCTGGATGGCACAACCAGATCCTGGGCCTGAGTGGAGGGCGGCAGTGGCTCGCGGGGGCTGGTTTTTGCGATCGCAGCAGTGGTCTGCCCCCAGCTGGCGCTCGCAAACAACAGGGGGTAGACGGGTGCTCCTAGGGTCTTAAGCGATGTCTTGAGCAAAGACCATCCCAGCTGTGGTAACCAGGGAAATGCACATGCAGGGGAGGGGGCCATAGATTCCTAAAATGAAGTAATCATCACCTGGCTGCCAGCTCACCTGACCTTTCTACAGGTAATCGCGCTGAAACACAACCCCGAGGGGAGGGCAATCTGCCCAACCTGGCGGTCGCCGCCCACGGGAGTTGTAAGGTGCATCGCGAAGCAATGCACCTTAGGGGTGCTTAACTCGCGGTCCGCCGCAGGGCCAGCCGACCTGCCGCCATCATCAACGTCGGCCTTCTAGCCCGTGCCAGCGATGGGGAACCCACGATAGATGGCCATCGGCAAGTCAGCGTTTTAACCTGAAAAAAGTAGTGACACCGGAGATTGCGGGGCAACCAGCCCACAGTGCAATTCGATTAGTGGGCCATGGTGCGAGCTTTCAAAATTTTTTTGGCGACGATTATCGTTTTGGGGCTGGTGTTTGCGGCCCTACCCGCTTTTTTACAGGTGCTCAACGTGCCTGCATTCAGCGTTGGCGATGGGCCATTTTTACTGTTGCGCTGGCGCAACGATGCCGCTGGCAGTGGCATTAGCTTTAACCTACTGCCCTTCGGCTTGCTGGCCGTGGGTATAGGTGTTGTTGTCTATGGGGTCAAACGGCGCTATTCCTCGTAGGGCGCATGGCGCTGACCCGGGTGTCTATCTTTGCGCTTTGACCCATTCTCTTACAGCCCGCCGCAGGGCCAGCCGCTCCGCCGATCGCTGCGATTCAATCAGCTGGGGCAGGGCGCAAATATCCAGCGTTGGGAACACCCGGCTTTGGCTTGACGCCCCATAGCGATCGCCTGCCAGCAGATAAATCGTCAGCGCACCGCTGTCGTAGCACCAAATTTCTGGCACGCCCAGGCGAGCGTAGATGGCAAAGCGATCGAGGGATTTGCTGGTGAGATCGACTTCGAGGGCGAGGTCAGGGGGCGGGTCGCGGTCCAGGTTAAACTCCAGCTTGCCTCGCACCAGCGCCTCGTTTTGGAAGTAAAAGCAGTTATCGGGCTCAATTCCGGCCTGCTTGGCCTTGCGCTGCCAGGTTGCTGAGCCATAGCTGGCAAATTCCACATCGATTGCTTCGGCTATGTCTTTGACTGCATCGCCAATCGTTTCTTTGAAATATTCATGCTCTGGCAGGGGAGCCATAATTTCTAACCATCCCTTGTCGTAGGCGATGCGAGTGCTGCGGTGGTTGCCCAGCTCGGCCAAAATGGCTTCGAACTCGGCCCAGCTCACATCGCGCAGCAGCAGGCTCTGGCCCAGGGGCACATCGATTTGGCGTAGCTCAATGGTGACCATGGGCACTCTCACCAGTAGAGAAGAACAGAATGCTCGGTATTGCTAGCGTCTGCTAAGGCCAGCCTAACTTATTAGATCGGTGACATAGCCCCGGCGTGGTGCGTCGCTGCGTCGCTGCATCGCTGCACGGATGCTGCGGCAGTCATCGGGTCGATACGACTGGATATAGCGGTTCCTGGCCATTCAAGCGCCAGAGGCTGATGCAGAGGGCGGTGGCGATCGCCAGCCACACCAGCGACGGCAAAATAATCCACCCCGCCAGCGGTACGGTCTGAAAATAGCTCAAGGTAACTACCGCCACCGAGAGCAGCGGCCCAATAATCACCATCGGCACCGCCGCGCCCAAGCGCCCTTCTACGGTGAAAATCGTATTCCAGGTGTCGCCCAGGCTGAGGTGGGCCACGTAGAGAATCAAAGGCAGGCACAGAAACGTTTGCCCCATGGCCGACCACACCAAATAGGCCGAAACCACCCGCAGCACGGCAATACTCATCCACACAATAGGGAAGGCCAACGGCGGCGGTGCCCAGCCCGGACGCTGGAGCGAGGTGTAGCGACCGCTGTTGCGGGTATTGTCGAGCAGGGAAAAGAAGCGCGATCGCAGTGTTACCACCGCAAAGAATAGGCACGCGATTGCCGTCACCGCTCCCTGGGGTAGCGCACCCAAATTGAAATACCCAAAGGCCAGATCCATACCCCCTAGCAGGGCGGTCATGGCCGCGACCTGGGCGATCGTCGCCCCCACATAGATCAGGGTCGCCCGCCTGTCCCACTGGGGATTGGCTAAATCGGTCTGAATGGTTTTATCGCGGGTGCCGTCGCTGACCCCCATCACGGTATTGATGCCGCTTTTGACAAATTTGGGCTTGCTCATGGGGCTGAAAACTAAGAGGTTTAAAACAAGGGATAGGCCGTTTGGAAGGTGTCTCGACCTGATTCTGATCCTAAGCTGTTGAGGGTTGAACCGGGCAAGAATCTGGATTGGCCGCGCGCCCCACCGGCTCAGGTTTGGCCGCTAGCGGAGGGTCCATGGCCCCCACTCAGCCGCTACAATCTCCCCCAGCTTAGATGCACAAAGGGGCGAGATGGTTACTCTACTAGAGCTGTTTAAAGCAGCGGGAGGTCAGCATTTTTCAGCGGATTTGGCGATCGCAGGCCGGGGGAATGCTCCTGATACTCATCCTTTTGCTGCCTGCGGCCAGGCTTCAGGCGCAAGAAGACGCTGGCCCCGAGGAACTCCCTGCGACCCCGGCTGCAACCGATAGCCAACCACCCGAGCGCTCCGACAACGGGCTGTTCTTTGCCGATGTTTTGGTGCGCGGCCAGCCGGTGTTTCAGGTGGGCAGCTTGACCGGGCTGAGTGCCAGCGATCGCGCCCAAACCATCAATCGCCGCATTGCGGGCTTGCTGAGCAAGTCTCAGACTCTGGGAGATGTCACAGTGCAGGTTGACGAGAAGCGTCAGATTGCCCTGCTGACGGTGAATAATCGGGTGATTATGACCGTCACTCAGCAGGATGCGACGGATTTTGGTCTCCCTGTGGCAGAACTGGCCAAGCAGTGGGCCGATCGCCTGAATCAAGTGCTGACCCAGCCCAACCTGGCGGTGGATGTGCTGCAACGGCTCGACGGCACGGCGCGGCAGCTGGTAGATAACACGATTGTGCTGCTGCCCTCGCTAATCGGCGCGCTGGTGCTCGTGGTACTCACCTGGCTGGTGGCCATTGGCGTGCGGCGGGTGGGGCTGCTGTGGGCTGGGCAAACGGAAGGCGATCGCAGCACCGAAATTTTGATCGGGCGGCTGTGCTACGGCGGCGTGTGGGTGCTGGGCAGCATTGTCGCCCTGGGGGTTTTGGGCCTCGATTTTGCCACCCTGCTCGGCACCCTGGGGCTGACCAGCGTGGCGATTGGTTTTAGCCTCAAAGACGTGCTCAGCAACTACATTTCGGGGGTAATTTTGCTGGCCGCGCGGCCCTTTCGCATCAGCGACCAGGTGGTAATTGGCAATTACGAAGGCACCGTTGTGCAAATTCAGCTGCGGGCCACCACCATGCGCACCTACGATGGGCGACTGGTCTACATTCCCAACCAGCAGGTGTTTCAGAGCAGCGTGGTCAACAACACCGACTCTCCGGTGCGGCGCAGCGATGTGGTGGTAGGCATCGACTACGACGCTGACATCAGCACCGCTCGGCAGGTGATTCTGGAGGCGCTGAAGCAGGTGAAGGAGATCGAGCCGGAGCCGCCGCCGCAGATCTTAGTTCAGGAGCTAGCCGCCAGTACCGTAAATCTGGTGGTGCGGTTTTGGGTGAACTCTCGGCGTCAGTCGTTTTTGCAGGTGACTTCCGTCGCAGCCCAGGTGATCAAAGAACAGCTTCAGGCGGCAGGGGTAGAGATGCCCACCGAGATCTATACGCTGACCTTTCGCGATCGCTCTGCGGTGAAAGCCTTTGACGTCATCGCCAGCGAGATGGGGCCGGATGGTGAGCAAACGCAGGCGGAAGAAGCGCGATCGGAGGCCAAACCCAAGACAGCCAAGGTCAGTACTGAGGATCTGGGAATCAGCAAAGCGCCGCCAAGCGCTGAATCTTAGCCTCGCTGGCGCCCGAACGCTACAGCCGGTCTTTGTTTTTGGCTCTGACGCGATCGTAGAGACTCTCCATCGCTTCTATAAAAGAGTTATCGCGGGGCCAAAAGGCAGGAAAGTCTCCCTGCTTTTTCACTAAAATTGCCGGAACCGCTGAAGGAGTGGCGACTTCAAGGGTTTGGGGCAGTCGCTTTTCCCCTTGCCAAAAATCCTTCAGGCTTGGGGAACCCTCAACAGTCTGGGGCTGAGTGTAGTAGTGCTCTACGGGATCGGGAGGCCGCTGCTGGGCCGACAGTTCCGCCGAGAGCGCCTGCCCCAGAGGTGATTTGGCTAGCTCAGCCCGGAGAGCGTCACGGGAAAGACCCCGCAGCTCAAACAGCAGGAAGGGATCGCGATCGAGTTCGGCGGCGATCAGGTAGTAGACTCCGGCGATGTGTTTGCAGGGGTTGCTGTAGTCGGGGCACGAGCATTTGGTCTTAAAGTCTTTGCTGCTGGCGGGTAGCAGGTGCAGCCCCAGAGTCTCAAAGCTGTCTTCAATATTGTCAGGGATTTCGTTCAGCAGCAGCCGGGAGATCAGGCTGGCTTTAGAGGCGATCAGGGCGATCGCGGCGGCCCACTTGGCCTTGCTGATCGGCGCAAAGTCGATGGTGGTGGTGTACAGCGGTTCCTTGGTCACCCCAAAGTAGGGGTTCACCGACCCACGCACCTTGGCCGTGACCAGGCCGCCATCGATCTCAAAGCTTTTGACCTTACCGCCGCTGGCGTAGGAGCGGCCCCGCTGCAATCGGCCCGAGTCGGTCAGACGCTCGATCGCATCAATGAATCTCTTTCCCCACCAGGTGCGGCTAAAGTTTGCCATCGCTGGCCTCCCGTACTGGCTTTATTGTAGGCCGAGCCTATGTGTTGGGCAGAAAATTCGGATTGAGAGATGCTTCGAGGCTGACCAGTAAAGACCTCAAGGAAAATTTCAGTAAGTACCACCATCCGCACCCCAATCAGCCCCTTGATGGAAGAGAGGGGGTTCTTGACTACAATACTGGTACCCTTGCCCTAAATATGGTGCTGGCCATGCAGCGTAGTACAATCCTGCAAACTTTAAAGCAACATCAAACGATGTTGAGGGATTTGGGTGTGCGATCGCTAGCATTGTTTGGGTCGGTTGCAAGGGATGAAGCTACACCCAGCAGCGACATCGACATCCTGGTCGAGTTTGAACAGCCTATAACCTTCGATCGCTATATGGATGTTAAGTTTTATCTGGAAGACCATCTGGGTAAAAAGGTCGATTTAGTTAGCTGGAAGTCGCTAAAGCCTCAGCTGCGGGAGATGGTGGAAAAAGAGGCAGTTTATGTCTCGTGACCTGCGACTTTACTTGACCGATATTTTGATGGCAGGAGAAAAAGTCCTGCATTATACCGAAGGAATGAATTTTGAGAATTTCGTGGCGGATGAGCGTACGTTTGATGCTGTTATTCGCAACCTTGAAATTATTGGAGAGGCTGTCAAAAGTATCCCTGATGATGCGCGCCTCCTTAGGCCTGAAATAGAATGGCGAAAAATTGCCGGATTGAGAGATATCTTGGCCCATGCCTATTTTAAAGTTGAGGATGAAATCATTTGGGATGTTGCGCGGAACAAGATTCCTCCTCTTCTAGAAACAGTCAGTCAATTGTTAGAAAACATGTCTTGAAAACATTTAATAGCTCGATTTCTGTGACTTTTGTCGGCTCGAAAGCCGTTTGGGAGACAAAGACACCATTGCGGTAGAGGGTTCGTAAGGATTGAGAAGGAATATCTGTACTCAACCTGCAATGAGCGTTGTGAAACCGTGTGGAAGATGACGACTTAGGGGAAGAGAGGATAATCGCGGAGTGAGGGGTACAAAGCGTTGATAGGGAGCATGTCACCTTTGCGCCCCAATCATGCCATTGAGGTAAGCGCAGCGATGGGCTAAGGCCTGTGGAACGTTGTCTTCGTTCCACTGAGCACCCGAGATTTTAATGCGGCGAGCAATCTGCTTGATGCCTGATTCGACGGCTCCTGAACCAATCGAACAAATCTGCTCCCGCTGATAGTAGTCGTAGTTGAGGATGCGGTGCTGGTGCTTGCGTAGATACTGACAGAAGTTCTTGGCCGCTTTCTTTTTTAGCGGCTCAAACAAGGTCAGTACTTCATCGACTTTGCCTCGCCATAGCAGCGTTTCAGCTTGGTTGATGCGTTTGATAGAGCCACCAACTTTGTTGAGGTTTTCCACCAAGTGATACCAGTCCAGCACCTCTCGACGCTCTGCTTCAGCCCCCATCTGGGCCACCAGATTCCAGACCCCGTCATGCCCGTCGCCCAAGCAGGTTAAAGGGTTGGCTAGGGGCTGTTGATTGACCCACTCGACCAACTCATCGTTCTGCTGGTAGCAGGCGACAATTGCCGCTTCGCTGGCCACGGCTTTGTAGTCTTTCCACTGGCAGGGCTCTCCCCCAGGGGTTCGCAGACGCACCTTACCGCCATCGACGCTGACTTCCTCGAGTTCTGGTACCTCCGGTTGAGCGAAGTTATGAGACTGAACCAGGCGTTGCTGGGTCTTAGCTGGCACTCGCATACCAGTCAGATAGCTGACATCTTCGCAGGCTTTCGCATAAGACACATTAGCGCTGATGCGCAAACAGCAGTTCTCTAGATGCGGACTAATCTGACGGTAGGCCTCAACTGACAGGCACTCTGCCTGAGCACTGGTCAACACCAGCTCACCTAGGGTGCTTTTGAGCTTACGTTCTTTGCCGGTCTGCGTACCGCTGACTGAACCGATAAAAAAAGCCCCACTTCTGGACTCACATGGGCTTGGATCTGCTCTCGTACCCTCAACTCAATCGCTTCGAGGGTCTGCAGCGACGCTGGGTCACTGTCTTCGTAGAGGATATTAGCGATAGCATCGAGATGCGGTTGCAGCTGGGCTTTTTGCTCCGGGGTCATGGTCGCTACCAGATGTCACGATAGCTACATACTCCACGCTTTCGCTTAATTCTGCAAACCTGACATGCTCCCAGTCCCATTTGCCAAGATGAGGTTTATTTGTGTGATCAATAATAGATTTACTTTCGCTAAAAGTTGAATATTATTTGCTTGGAGAAACTCAGATGTGGAAGATTCTTATTGATACATGTGTGTGGCTTGATCTTGCAAAAGATACGAAGCAATTGCCTATACTCGGTAGCCTTGAAGAGCTGCTTAGACTCAATATTATCAGTCTTATAGTGCCACGTATCATACTCGATGAGTTTCAGGGGAATAGAGAGCGTATAGCAAAAGAAAGCACCAAAAGCCTCTCCACGCATTTTAGGCTTGTGAAGGAAGCTGTTAATAAGTTGGATGGTGACAAAGAGGAAACGCAGACTATTCTTTCGTATTTAGACGATGTTAATCACAAAATTCCGATCATTGGTGGCGAGGTTGCAGGTACGCTAAATCGTATTGAAAAGCTGCTTTCCTCAGCTTTTATACTCGAAACATCCGAGGCAGTAAAACTCCGCGCGGCTCAAAGGGCAATTGAAAAGAAGGCTCCATTTCATCGTGGCAAAAACTCGATGGCTGATGCAATTATTATTGAAACATATGGCGACTACATAAGTGATCAGTCAGAATCTGATACTAAATTTGCTTTTGTCACATATAATAAGAGCGACTTTGGCAATGAAATCGGAAATCAAAAGGTTCCCAATTCAGATTTTGACGACTTCTTTTCATCTGCCAAATCGCTATATTTTATTAACTTGGCGGAGGCGCTTCGCCAAATTGAACCTTCTCTGGTCACTGATATCATGCTCGAAAACTCTTGGATGCAAGAGCCACGTGGATTGACTGAAATTCTCGA
Source organism: Nodosilinea nodulosa PCC 7104 (assembly GCF_000309385.1). Lineage (GTDB taxonomy): Bacteria > Cyanobacteriota > Cyanobacteriia > Phormidesmidales > Phormidesmidaceae > Nodosilinea > Nodosilinea nodulosa. The sequence continues at coordinate 2,440,742 of NZ_JH976537.1, read as the reverse complement.
AGCCGAAGACTTACTTTTCCATCAGGTCTGGTATAGCCGACATTGGAACCTGCGCAGTAAGATTAGAGCAGGAAAAATCAAAATTGTAGATAAAGAAATTTATCCTCGGAAACCGGATTCACCAGAAACAATCCAGAGAAACGTGTTGAAAGTCGCTATAAAGGCTGCGCGAAGGGTTGAGCGCCGCTACGGAGAGGAAAATCTTGGACCTTGGGATGATTTCGAGTGGGGGATGATTAACGGTAAGCTGTCGGCACTTCGATGGGTTTTGGGAGATGATTGGGACATGCTTGACACGTAAAACATTTAGACTATGGAACGAGGCGAAGCTATAGTCAGTAGATCGCAAAAGCTCTCAAGAGAGGGTATTGCCTTGAGGAAAAGGGTAGGGTCAGGCTAGCTGAGTAAAACGATAGCCATGACGACCTACCCATCTTCAGTATCCTCTTCCCCCGCTCTGACCGATGAAGCCACGTTGCAAGTTGCCCTCAAGAGCCTGCTCGAGTTCATTCCTCTCGAGACTCAGGGGAGCTATCCTCTGGCCACCCTCTACTATGTGTTGCTGTGGGCCGCGAGTCGTCACGACACCATCGAGCATACCTGTCAGGTGTTAGCGGGCGTGCCGAGTGGCAATGGTGTCCGCCACCATTTGAACAAGCTGGAGCAGATGCTGCCCCTAGAACGGCAACTGAATGCGGCGTTGCACCAACGGCTGCCCGAAGATATTGCGAATCATCGCCATCGCTTAGCCATTGATCTGCATCTGATTCCCTACTATGGAACCCCGACTGAGCAGGAGCGGCTACCTGTATCGGTGTCAAGCGAAAGCGGGCACCACGACCTTCTTTGCCTATGCCACGGTCTATGTGGTTCGGTGTCATCAACGGGTCACCCTGGCGGCCCATGCCATTCCTCGGGGGGAAACGCTGGTAGCAACCCTGACGATTTTGCTGTCCCGCCTGACGCCGTTGCGGGTCAAGGTGAAGCGGCTCTACCTGGACCGAGGGTTTTATAGTGTGCCGGTGATTCGGTGGTTGCAGGCGCTCAACGTCCCCTTCATCCTACCCGCCATCATCCGCGGCAAGCAGGGGGGAACCCGAGCGCTCTGCCAGGGACGGCAGAGTCATTACACGACCTATACCCTCAAGAGTGCTGAGTATGGGACTGTCGACTGCCGAATGGCGGTGGTGTGTGGGTATCACAAAGGGAAGCGGGGACGCCATGGCATTCGCTATCTCCTGTTTGTCGTCCATCGGGTTAAGGTGGCCGTGCATCAATTACCCCACCATTACCGGGACCGTTTCGGCATCGAAACCAGTTATCGCGTGAAGAATCAGTGCCGGATTCGCACCACCACCAAGCGTCCCGTGGTGCGACTGCTATTTGTGGCCGTAGCGTTTCTCCTCGTGAATCTCTGGATTTGGCTGCTGTGGACTCAGCTCAGTGTCAGGCGGCGAGGCGGTCGACGGGTCTACCAAGAGCGGTTCCCCTTGAAAACGATGCTGGAATTCCTCTGCCATGCCGTTGAACGCCGCTTCCCGCTCATCCAAGCTATTTTCCTACCAGCCACTGGATAATCTTTTCGATCTACTGATAGTGGCTAGTCAGATCAGTTGCAATGTGCCAATGTTTAATATTTGACTTTTGAGCCTCAAGCAATCAATCTATAATCGCGCTTTTGTTGAGTAACTGTAGGGTGGGCAGTGCCCACCATTTCATGTTAAGCAGCAGGCAAACGAGGCTTAGGCAGAGGTAATCCATCTTCTTCTAACAAAAGTTGCCACAGGTAGCAGAGGCAGACGTGAGCATCTGGCTCTGCGTTCTCAGCAAGACGCTGGATTGAATGTTGTTATGCCCATCTGCTGGGCTGCTTCTAGCAATTCGTTGTCACAGCACACTAGCCTAAAGCCTTCCAGGGTTGGTAGATTTTGCTGGAGCACTATGGCAGAATCCAAATGCACAGCATCCGCTCCTCTCAGAGATAGGTCTGCCGCCAGTGTCAGTGCCTTTTCTAGCACTTCTGCGGAAAACTGCACCTGAATAAACTGTTGCCAGTCAGCCTCAAGGTTAAGCCGCTTCTGCTGAAGCTGAGCTTGGCTAATTTGGCGGGCCTTCCGTTTTCGCGATAAAGTTGCCAGCACCTCGACTGGCCCCAGAGAGGCACAAGCCAAAACGGCTCCTTCTACAAAAAGAGCTTGGGTTGCTTCGGTGCCCGGCTCTTGGTAGTAGCGCTTGACCCAGGCGCTGGCATCTACATAATCAACCTTCAACGACGTTCCTCAATTAATTGGGCAGAGGCGGTTGGCCCCTCGGCATGAATAGGAACCACGCTAGGGAAAATCGGTAGGGTCTGGGAGGGGACTTGAAAGGTAGAGTTCTCCGCCAACTGAACCAGGGCGGGGGCAACGGAATTGTGCCAGGTGTTGATCAGCAGGAGGAGTTTGCTGCACTCAGGGTCGCTAAGGGTTTCAATGGCTTGGTGAAGGGCCAGTTTGGGGCTCATGGTAGGAGCAGGTTGAAGCTACATCTAAATTGTACGAGCGAGAAGGCAACAGAGAAGTGATCAGCACCAATGAAGACTAATGCCCAGATTAGGGGTTGCATCAATCCATGATGGCGCTTTTGTTGAGGGCGATGAGTTGTTTGAAGGCATCGTTGTCTAACTCCGTCAGCCACGATTCGTCGGCACCGACGATCGCCCCCGCCAGCTTTTTCTTATCCTCAATCATCTGGTCGATGCGTTCTTCCAGCGTGCCCATGGCGACGAACTTGTGGACAAAGACATTTTTCTTTTGGCCAATGCGAAAGGCGCGATCGGTGGCCTGGTCTTCGACAGCGGGGTTCCACCAGCGATCGAAGTGGAAGACGTGGTTGGCCTGGGTGAGGGTGATGCCGACCCCAGCGGCCTTGAGCGACAGCACAAAGATGGCGGGCTCGCTGTCGGGGTCTTGAAACTCGGCGATCATTTGCTCGCGCTTTTTGCGGTTGGTGCCGCCGTGGATGTAGTAGGTGTTGTAGCGGCAGGTGTGGCGCAGGTGGTGCTCCAGGGCGTCGCCAATTTCGCGGAACTGGCTGAAGACCAGGGCGCTTTCGCCTTCGGCCACCACTTCGTCGAGCATTTCGAGCAGGCGGCTGAGTTTGTGCGATCGCTCCGGCGTAAAGTCGCTGTTATCCTGCAAAAATTGGCGAGGGTGGTTGCAAATTTGCTTTAGCTTGGTCAGGGTAGAGAGAATCAGCCCCTGGCGCTGAATGCCCTCGCTGGTTTCGATCTGCTCGGTGACATCTTTGAGCACGGCTTCGTACAGCGATGCCTGCTCGGGGGTGAGGTTGCAGAACAGCTTTTGCTCCACCTTGTCGGGCAGGTCCTTGATGATCGACTGGTCGGTTTTGAGCCGCCGCAGAATAAAGGGTTCCACTAGCTTTTTGAGGGTGGCGGAGCGGGCGGGGCTGTTTTCTTTTTGGATGGGCAGCTCGAACTGTTTGCGAAACTGGCTCTGGGTGCCCAGGTAGCCGGGGTTGAGAAAGTTGAAAATCGACCACAGATCCATCAAGCGGTTTTCGACCGGGGTGCCGGTGAGGGCCAGGCGGTGGTTGGCGTTGAGCTTGAGAATGGCTTTGGTCTGGGCGGTTTTGGGGTTTTTGATATTCTGGGCTTCGTCGAGCACGATGCGGTGCCAGGTGACGCCCTCCAGCAGCTTGGCGTCTTTGCGGGCCAGGGTGAAGGAGGTGATCACCACGTCGTGGTCGCGGCAGATTGCTTTGAAGGCTTTGGTATCTGAGCTGCGATCGCCCCCGTGGTGCACCACCGCCCGCAGGTGCGGCGCAAACTTGTGAATTTCATGTTCCCAGTTGCCGACAACAGAGGTCGGTGCAATCAGCAGGGTGGGCGGCAGTTTTTGACCACCGTTCTGAGCCGCTTCTTCGCGCTCTTGAATCAGGCGGGCGATCACCTGCACGGTTTTGCCCAGGCCCATGTCGTCGGCCAGGCACCCGTTTAGGCCCAAATTCTCTAGGTAGTGCAGCCAGGAGAGGCCGCGCTTTTGGTAGTCGCGCAGGTGGCCCTGGAGTTGGTTGGGGTCGGGAGTGAGTTCGAGGCGGGTTTTGTCGCTGAGCTGGGTGAGCATGGTGGCCAGGGCATCGTCGCGATCGAACTCCACCTCCAGATCATCGTCGGCCTCGCCGCTGGTCAGGCGCATGAAGTCGAGCAGGCTCATCTCGGGGTTTTCGGCCTGCTGCTGCTGCCAAAACTCCAGCATTTGCTGCATTTTGTCCTGGTCGAGCTCCATCCACTGGCCGCGAAACTTGACCAGGGGCGACTTAGCGCTGACGAGCTGCTGCCACTCGGTCTCAGTGACGGGCTGATCGCCGATCGCCAGGTCGTACTGGTACTGCACCAGGGTGTCGTAAGAAAAGTAGCCCTTCGATTTGTCGCCGCCGCTTACCGATTTGCCCTTGGCCCGCAGCCGCACCTTGGCCCGCTGGCGACCCTTGGGCGTCCACCAGGCGGGGACGATGACTTTGTAGCCCGCATCTTCCAGCACCCAGGCGGATTCTTTCAGGAAGCTAAAGGCGGTGTCGAGATCGACAGGAATGCCGACGGGCTGGTCGGTTTCGAGGCCGTCCCAAAACTTGGGATAAATGCGGGCGGCGTAGCCCAGATTCATCAATAGATGCTGCTCAAAATTGTCTCCCAGGTGCTGGCGCAGCTGAGCTTGTTTCTTGCCCCGCAGTTGCCAAAAGTCTTCCAGAGCAATTTGCAAGGAAGGGTCATCCTTGGGGGCAACGAGGAACTGGATGTGCCAGGGGGAGTCTGGGGTGGCGGGTTCTTCCAGGCGGAAGCCGATGTGGAAGGGGGCGGCGGTTTCGGAGCGGCTGATGCGATCGCGCCAGCCCTGCCACTGCTGATACCGCTCCAGATCCGCCGCCGATTTTCCCGGAGTCCTGCCCTGCAAACAGTCTTGAATCAGGGTGTCTTCAACGGTTTTGAGATAGCTCTGGGGCATGGCCGTGCCCTTCACCAGGTCGTCCAGCCAGCATTCCGAGAAGTGGCGCAGCAGGGTTTCCCGGTCATAGAACATCGGCTCTCGGAAGGACTGGGGTGGGTCCTCAAACCCGGCAACGCAGAGCAGCGGCATGTAGTCCACATAAGTTTGCAGGTGCTCGTGGTAGCGATCGCCGATGATCTCCCAGCCTGGATAAATCTCAAACTCCGGCTCTGGTTTCGCCGCTTGTTTTTTTGTCGTCTTAGTCCCCGCTTTGCGTCGGGTTGTCTTTGGAACCTCTACCTGCCGATACTTCAGCGCCGGAATGTACTGATCGCGCAGAATGACTTGCTTAAAGCTCTGGGTGTAGTGGTACCAAAACAGCAGATCGGCCCCCAGTTGCACCTCAGCCAGGTTGTAGACGGTCAAAAAGTGCAGATCGTTGAGGGCCTTGATGATGTCGCTGAGGATGGGAATGGCGTAGCAATCGACCTGCCAGTATTGCCAGCCGAAGCGTTCCGGCATCTCCAGTTCTAAATAGCGGGATAGCTCTAGCGAGGGCAGGGGCTGATCGTCTGCGGTGGGCAGCAGGAATGTGCGGGGGGTAATGAAAGCGTCTAGGGGGCGGCGATCGGAGGATTTTAGCCCCAGCTCATCGGCCAACACCGTCGCCAGGTCGGCCTCCGGCAGATGGCAAGGATGCGTTTGCGGCGGCAACCGACGGCGACTTTTTTGGTCAGTTTCTATCCACAGGCAAAAAGCTCCCGTCTGCACAAAGGCTGCGGGCTGCGGTATCCAGGTGCCGTGGAGAATTTGCATAGCTGTATTCTGCCACGAAGGCAATGTTGTAGCTAAGGGGGCAGGGATTTGCGATCGCCCGAGCTTTATCCTGAAGTTTGGGCCGCGCACGTCTTGGAAGAATAAGAAAACCCAATGACCACACCTGTAATTTGCCTGGGAGAATGCCTGGTTGATCGTCTGTTTGAGGTGGGCAGGCCTGCTCAAGGCTTGAAAAACTATACCGACTATCCTGGGGGAGCACCGGCCAATGTGGCGGCAGCGATCGCTAAGCTCGGCACCCCTGCCCGCCTGATCAGTGCCCTGGGCCAGGATGACCGGGGCGACTGGCTGCTACAGGTGCTCCAAGACCAGGGGATAGACTGCCAGATTCAGCGGGTGGAGGGGGCGCCAACGCGGACGGTACTGGTGCAGCGGGATGAATCGGGCGATCGCCAGTTTATCGGCTTCAGCGCCCCAGACCCCGCCGCCTTTGCCGACGCCTTTCTCGCTCCCGACTGGATCGATACCGTAGATTTTAGCGGCGTGGGCTACCTGGTCATGGGCACGCTGGGGCTGGCCTACCCCGCCACCGCCCGTGCGATGGAACGGGCGCGGGATAAAGCCCAGTCAGCCGGGACAAAAATCATCATCGATCTGAACTGGCGTCCGGTGTTTTGGCCTAACCAAGACATTGCACCTCAAACCATCCGAGCATTTTTGGCCGCCGCCAATCTGCTCAAGCTCTCCCGCGAAGAAGCCCTGTGGCTGTTCAATACCGACGATGCTGCCGAGATTGGCCAGCAGGTTCCCCAATGCCAGGCGGTGCTGCTCACCGACGGCGGCAGCGGCAGCACCTGCGCCACCGGGCACCACAGCGTCACCCAGCCCGCCTTTGCCGTGGACAGCATCGACACCACCGGGGCCGGGGATGCCTTTCTGGCTGGGGTGATTCACCAGCTTTGCCAGCGGGGGTGGGATTGCCTTCAGCAGGCCGATCAGATCGAGCAGATTTTGCGCTACGCCAGTGCGGTGGGGGCGTTGACAACGCTGAAGCCGGGGGCGATCGCCGCCCAGCCCACTCCCGAGGAAATTGAAGCCTTTTTGTACCTCTATGCGATCGCCCCTCGATAGATCGCTACCATCCCTGAGCCCTGTGAACTGCTCCATAAAACCTGCCGACTGCCCCAAAATTGCCAGCAGGCAGCGATCCCACCCGATGGCAGAAAAGACACGACCCCTGCCCAAATGGCGTAGGGTAAAGAGGCTCAGTAGGATGAATGCACCATGACAGCGGACTATAGCGGGCAGAAACGGGTGGTGGTGGTTGGTGCGGGCTGGGCTGGTTTGGGCTCGGCCTATCACCTGGCCCGCCAGGGCTACGCCGTCACGCTGCTGGAGGCCGGAGCCTACCCCGGCGGGCTGGTGGCGGGCTGGCAAACCGGCCAGGGTCGCGCCGTTGAGGCGGGCATTCACGGGTTTTGGTACCCCTACCGCAATATCTTTGCCCTGACGGATCATCTTGGCATTCAGCCCTTTACCGATTGGACGCGATCGGCCCAGTACTCGCCCCATGGTCTGGAGGTCGAGTCGCCGCTGTTTCAGGCTCAGCCCTACCTGCCGACGCCCCTGGGCACCTTTCTCTACACTGATTTCAAGCGGCTGCCGCTAATCGATCGCCTCTCGGCCCTGCCCCTGCTGCAAGCGCTGATCGACTTCGACAACTCTGACGAGGCCTGGCAAAGGTACGATCGCATCACCGCCCGCGAGCTGTTTCGCCAGTACGGCGTGTCGGCCCGGCTCTACCACGAATCCTTTGAGCCGATGCTGCTGGTGGGGCTGTTTGCGCCGGGCGAACAGTGCTCGGCGGCGGCGGCCCTGGGCATGCTCTACTACTTCATCCTCGCCCACCAGCCCGACTTTGATGTGCGCTGGTGTCGGGGCACCGTGGGGGCGCAGATCTTTCGGCCCTGGACGGAGGCGATCGAGCGGGCCGGGGGCAAGATACTCGCCAACCACCGGGTATCGGATGTGACGGTGGAGAATAATCGAGTAACGGCAGTAGTGTGCGGCGACGAGGTGTTTGAGGCCGATGCGGTGGTGTTTGCCGTGGGCATTAGCGGGCTAAAGAAGATTGTGGAGCAGTCGAGGGGGTTACGCGATCGCACCGAATTCCGCGATATTCGCAACCTGGGGGCGATCGATGTGCTGGCCACGCGGCTGTGGCTCGATCGCAAGGTCAACATTCCCCTGCCCTCCAACGCCTGCTTTGGCTTTCACCCCACCACGGGGTGGACCTTCTTTGACCTCAATGCCCTCCACGACGAGTACCGCGACGAACCCGGCACCGTAGTCGAGGCCGACTATTACCACGCCAACCAGCTGCTGGCGCTGGATGATGACCAGGTTCTAGAGCAGGTACAGCAAGATTTGGCCGGGTGTATTCCCGCCTTTGGTGAGGCCAAGATTGTGGATCATGCCGTGGTGCGCATTCCCCAGGGGGTGACCCACTTTGCCCCTGGCAGCTATCGCTACCTGCTGCCCGCCACCACCAGCTTCGACAATCTCTTCATGGCGGGCGACTGGATTGTGACGCGCCACGGCTCCTGGTCGCAGGAGAAAGCCTACGTGACTGGGCTGGAAGCGGCAAACCGGGTGGTTGCGAGGCTAGGCCAGGGGCAGCCTGCGGGGATTTTGCCGGTAATTCCCGACGAGCCCCATATTCAGGCGCTGCGATCGCTAAATCGGTGGGCAAAGCAAGGGTTTCAGGGGCTACCCAGCTTTTGGCTGCCCTAGCAACGCCTCGAAACTCGAATGCAAGCACCAGCTCGCCACTGAACAGCGGCGAGCTACCACGGAAGGCAGAGATTGACCAAAAGACTTTAACAAAAAGTTACATTGCGTTACACTCACTAACGTAGCCTGTTACACCGTGAGAGAAGTTACCCATGAATATCCGAGAACAGCTCCCTCTGGAACAGCAGTTCGAGCTTCAGGTATTTGAGACCCAGGTGCAAAACCTGTCCCAGTCAGACGCCACGGCTCTTCTGGTTCAGCTTCGAGAGGCCATGATGTATCAAGCCGTCACTTTTCGTGGAATTCTCAAAGAAGCCTGGGGCCTCGGCAACGATGGCGATGGAGCTTTGGAAGCGCTCAAATAATAGCGGGTTGATCAGGGTGGAAATATGAACAGGTATGGTCAGTCGATCGCAATCTTGCTGCGTTAGTAGCTTCAATCCTCCACAACTGAGTCTGTATTTAGCGGGTTCAATTGTATTGCTGTGGCTTGTTAGCCTAGTGGGTGCCTTCGCCCTTGTGGATGCCCAAACTCCTGTGGTCTATGTGCTTTTGGGAGTTTTCATCAGGACGTTCTTGCACACCGGCTTATTTATCGTTACCCATGAGGCCATTCACAATGTCATTTCTAGCTCTCGCAGGCTCAACGATGCATTCGGTTATGCGACCTCATGGCTGTATGCGCTGCTGCCCTATAAATTAATTGCTAAAAACCATCGGCTCCACCATCGCTTTCCTGCGACAGAGCAAGACCCTGATTATCACAGCACAGGCGCAGATAAATTTTGGCCTTGGTATCTCAAATTCATGAAAATGTACCAGGCCGATGGGCAACTCTGGACGTCTTTAATCGGCATTGGCTTTATTTTCTGCGTCTTTGTCGGCCTCCAAATTCCCATATTTAATGTAGTTCTCTTTTGGATTATTCCTATGGTGATTAGCTCTTTGCAGCTATTCACCTTTGGCATCTTCCTCCCGCACCGACAAAGCGATAGTGCATCTGGATCTTCTCATCCTATTAAAAGCACCCATCTACCGGCTTTTTGGTCGTTCTTAGCCTGCTACCACTTTGGCTATCACCTAGAGCATCATCTAAATCCCCACCTGTCCTGGTTTCAACTGCCTGGGGTTTACCGAGACAGCAAGATGTAATGCATCAAAAAATTATTGCCTAGAGGGTTCATTGCGACGGTTAAAAAGCACCTAGCGGATCCCTCGAAATTTTTGATCTCAATATTTTCCAACATAAGACGCCAGTCTATCCACAGTCCGTAGGGCATGATAAAAGCCTTGGGTACAAGCAGCCCCACCTAAAACCTCTTGTTTTATTCCTCATAAGTTTTACTAATTGCATTAGACAATATATGAATTTATTGAATTCAAAAAATTATGTGCAAATAACGTCCCCTCAATAGCTTATAATTTCTTTACACACGCAAGTGCTGGGCCTAAAGCTTGTATTTGATAGTGCTTTATTTTAGTAACTATCTTTGCTTTGCAGTGGGTTTTAGGTTTGGTTTTAGTCGTACAAAGGAGGCATAAATGCCCTTTACAATTGATTCAGCTCGATCCATTTTCCCCAATACTCTGAGTGCTGATGCGGTACCCGCAACGATCGCTCGATTCAGCCAGCTCAATGCAGAAGACCAGCTGGCTCTAATCTGGTTTGCCTACTTAGAAATGGGCAAAGCCATCACGATCGCAGCGCCTGGTGCGGCCAGCATGCAGTTTGCAGAACCCACCCTGGAAGAAATTCGTCGAATGCCCTTCCAGCAGCAGTCGCAGGTGATGTGCGATTTGGCGAACCGGGCCGATACCCCCATTGGACGCACCTATGCATCTTGGTCGCCCAACATCAAGCTGGGGTTTTGGTACCGCTTAGGCCAGTGGATGGAAGAAGGAAAAGTTGCTCCCATTCCAGAAGGGTATAAGCAGTCTGCCAACGCCTCCTCCGTGCTTCAAGCCATCAGAAACCTGGAGTCGGGCCAGCAAATTACGGTACTGCGCAATGCCGTTGTTGATATGGGCTTTGATACCAGCAATATGAGCTCGTACCAGCGAGTGGCTGAACCCGTGGCCCCCCCTAAGGACATGGGCCAGCGCACAAAGGTCACCATCGAAGGAATTGACAACCCCACCGTTTTGTCCTACATGGACAACCTCAACGCTAACGACTTTGATGCCCTCATCGAGTTATTTGTCGCCGATGGCGCACTGCAACCTCCTTTCCGCAAACCCATTGTGGGCAAGGAGAGCGTTCTGCGGTTCTTTAGGGAAGAGTGCCAAAATCTGAAGCTGATTCCCGAGCGGGGAGTTTCTGAACCCGCAGAGGATGGCTTCACTCAGATCAAGGTGACGGGCAAATGCCAGACTCCCTGGTTTGGTGCCGGGGTAGGCATGAACATTGCCTGGCGGTTTTTGCTGAACCCCGAGGGCAAAATCTTCTTTGTCGCCATTGACCTGCTGGCGTCTCCCAAGGAGTTGCTGAACCTGGCCCGCTAACCTTTGGTTGAGGCTGGGAAGCTGCTGGTGAACCGCCTCTTGTCTCGGCAAGGGGCGGTTTGCTCTATGGGGCTTGTGCTCGAACCTGAGGACAATGCAAAGTTCTGTAAACTGTTCTAATATTGAGAAGTATTAAAGCAGTCGATTAGTTTTTTTCAATAATTCATGGAACAGGTGACGGAAAATCAGTGGTCAACGCAGGAAAGAAGCATCGCTAGGGGAGCGCTGAGCGCAGCCCAGCAGCGAGAATTGGCGGCTTTGATCAAGCTTGTGCGCGAAACAGCGAGTAATGTCAATTCCATTGACGAGGTCTGGAATTTGCACGATTTTTTGAGTGCCCGCCGCTTTGACATCGATGGCAAATACGATGACCGGGACGACGAGATTTTGTTTGTGCTGGCCAAGCTGAAAAAAGACGGCTGGGTGCAGTCTGACGACTTGACTGGGTTAGAACCGGCCAAAATTTCTAAAATAACGGCTCTGACTCGGGTTTTGTAGCCTGTCACAGTCTGCTAATGCCTGGAACGTTTATCGTCTGGATTGCTGACGTCTGAGTCTGGCTCGGGTGCTGCGGATGGGAATCAGCATCATCAACAGGGCGGCACTGAATAGGGCTAAAGACAGCAGCAGCATCAAACTCGTCTGCCATACGTTTGACCAACCCTGAGACTGGGCAAAGGCTGCAAGTAGTTCCTGAAGGGTTTGCAGGCCCAAGGCCAGGGCAAAACCGAGTGTGAACAGGGCGGGTAGCCCCAAGACCAGCCAACTCGTGATCACAGTCCACCAGGGGGCATGGGACGTTTTTAGGTTGCGGTAAATTTCTCCCCTGGCTGCGATCGCGCCCATAGGGTCCATAGTGTTGGGTAGATCGGGGTCTGGGAATGAAGGGCCGGCTTGAGATGGCACGTCTATGCCGTATTGAATCGGATCGCGATTGGGCAGATAGTCGGCAAAGCCATCTGTCTCGGAGTTGGGTTGCTGGGAAGTAGGCTCAGACATGAATCAGCCTTGAGGACGTCTGAGTGGTAACTTCACAGCATCAGTTGTCTATTCCGCAATCCATAGCGCTTCGATAAGGTTTTTAATTTTTTGAGGACGGTCTAGGAATAACAATTCTGTTCTCGTCTACAAAAGGACCTGGAATCATGAAAATTCAGAAATTCCCAGGCACACGGCGGCAGATCCTTTCGAATAGAGCTACGCAGGCAGACTTTTGACCCTGTGGTGGCTGTACTGGTTTGTGCCATCGAGTCCTAGAGCAACGGGGGTTTGAAGCTTGCCTTTCATAGACAGATCGATCGCCTGCCACCACAGCAAACTCCAGCACTCCTTGCAGAAATTGTTTTGAACTGTCATAGTCTGGCCGCATTTACATCGGGAACGTGCTGACCTGTCCATATTTATTTCCTCAGCATTGCATCAACTTGCTTATTCAATTTTTGACATAGACAGCCTTCATTCTGTAGGCTCTACAGGGGTAGTTACGATTCTCTCAAAGGGTATAAGTTTGTTATCGCCTTCGACTACTCCTAAAGAACGGTACGAGACTAGAGCAGTGTTTTGTGCAGCTGAGAGTGAATAGATAGCATGGCTGGCAGCAGCTATCCCTGAATATGGCGATCGCGGCCTTAGAGTGTTTACGCTAGAAGACGGAGAAACGCTGCACAACGCTTACTTCGATCGCAATTTTCGCTCTCGTCTACAAAGAGGCCTGGAACCATGAAAATTCAATACTTCCCAGATGCCGATACGCTGTCGATTCGGCTGAATGATGCTCCTAGCACTGAGTCAGAAGAAATTGCGCCGGATATGGTAGTTGATTTTAATGAGAATGGCGGTGTTGTAGGTTTGGAGATTGACCTGGCTTCGTCGAAGGTCGATTTGAAGAGTTTGGATTTGAAAGGACTACTTATTCCGGAATTGCTTTCAAAGTAGATGTAGGTTTATAGAGCCTTTCTAGACTGCGATTGAGTAAGTTAACTGGAGCGCTTGATCAATGCCGGAGCAGACCTTCGATGTATTTTTGGCCCATAACAGCAAAGACAAACCACTTATTCGGCAAATTTGTGAGGAGCTAAAAAATAGAGGAGTTAAACTATGGCTAGATGAGGAAAGAATTGTTCCAGGGGATCGTTTCCTTGATAAAATCCAAGAAGCGATAAGTCAAAGTAAAACGGCTATCGTATGCATTGGATCAGAAGGTCTAGGTCGGTGGCAAGAAATCGAAACAGAAATGTTGATCAGCTTATGTATTCAGCAGGGCGTCAAAGTAATTCCTGTTTTATTGCCGCCTATTGAAGCACTCCCGAGCAAACCTTTATTCTTACAATTGTTCCAATTTGTTCGACTTGAGAAGGACTCAGAAAACAAACGGGCTTTTGACCTTTTGGAACTGGGTATCACTGGGCCTAAATCAGTCTCTAATGATCTCAAATCACCTAATACTGAGGTGGCAGCACCCTCACCAAAACTCATTCTAGAATGTAACCCAGAGAAAATTCTTTTCATCAAGAATGTCAAAGATCCCTCCGGACGATGGGCGTACCCACTCAATGGGGTTTTGCCATCTAAAACCCCAACCTTTGAATTGATGTGGCGTCCAAGCGGTCGCGGAATTGATCGACCTAAGGCAGGAGACTTAATGCTTCTGCATCAACAAGCAAAAGTAACTCATCTCATTGAATTTCTAGATGAAAACGTTCGAAAAACAGATGTAGGAAGTTTTCGATTGGTTAAAGTAATTTGGATGCCCAAACATAAAGATTGGCACCTTCTACCTCATCAAAAAGAGATTTTGGGTTTTGATCCTAAATATAGGGATGGCAACACTCATTCCTTTAGAAGCCCCAACTTTATCAGGTTCAATCAAGCATGGAAAGAACTGAGGGATTTTCAATATAACCTGGTGGAGCATTTAGCTGAACTTAGTTCGGCTGGTCAGGTAGGCTATTGACTTTTTGGGCTACTGGTAATTAGGAGCTTCGTCCAAGCTCGACTGTGCTAGCGTCGAGGCTATTTGCGATAATACGTCTAGTAATTGCCCTCTTCTTCCGTATGGCTCACATCACCTTACAGCTTTCAGACAACTTGGCGGAGCGGTTAGCCCCCTTCCGCGATCGCTTGCCCGAGCTGCTTGAGCGGGGCCTGCGAGACCTGCTCAACGATAGCCGCACTGAGAACGGACTGGATGCTGAAGCCATCATTGCTTTGCTGGCGAGGCAACCGACGCCAGAGCAAATTCTAGATATTCAGCCTTCTGCAACACTGCAAAGCCGAGTCAGCGAACTGCTGGCCGCAAGCAAAGCCGGTACTTTAGCCTCAAAGGAAGAAGCTGAGCTAGAACGGTATTTAACCATTGAGCATTTAGTTCGCTTGGCCAAGGCTCATGCTTATGGTCAGTTGCAAAAAAGTGCATGAGCTACGTCTCAGCTGCCCTCAGACAATTGGTAACTCAACGGGCTGGCAACCGTTGTGAATATTGCTTGTTTCCTCAAAAAGCAACCTTATTTACGTTTGAAATGGAGCACATTGTCGCTGAAAAGCATGGTGGTGCTACGTTAGCGGATAACCTGGCGTTGGCTTGTCCTTACTGCAATCGGGCAAAAGGGACTGATCTAGGCTCCATCGATCCTGTAACGAACAAGCTGACTCCGTTTTTTAATCCCAGAACTCAACGATGGCAAGAACACTTTCAACTCAGTGATGAAGCTGAGATTGTGCCGCTAACTCCGGAAGGAAGAGTGACCACTAATATTCTGCAACTAAACGATTCTGAGCGGCGGTTGGAGCGTCAGCAGCTTTTCATCGCTAAGCAGTATCCTGGCTAAACGTTCGGGATTTGGGGAAAAGCTAAAACCTTGCCCATTAGGTGGCTACAACGGGCAAGGCTTGCTTTGTTTTTGGGGTTTAACCGATCTGTCGATACCGCAACAGGTAGCTAAACACCTCGCCCTGCTCTGGGATGATCAAAATCCCAGATTCTGGGATGGTGAACAGGCGGCTCCACTCCAGGCGCTCGGCGTAGTGGAGCAGATGCAGGTGGTTGATCGCGCCCTGCACTCCTTCTGGTGAGCCGATGATCAGGTGACGCAATCGTTCGCGCCCCGGCTGGGAGTTGGGAGTAGTCAGGCGCAAGGGATTTAGATCCCCCAGTTCTTGAACTCGACTTTAGCCAATCAGAAAGAGGCTGCGAGCAGTTGAATCAACTGTTCGCGCTCTGCCTCTAGGGATAATGCCGGATCAGGGCTGGGAGCCAGTCGGGGAACTACCCGAGCGCGCCACAGAGCAGTTCGCACCGCCCACAATAAATCAGAGAAGGTGATTTCCGGCTTGGCATACCAAGCGGTGGTGTGGGGCACCAGTGGGGTGAAGGCATGGAGACGGTTGGCTATCAAGCAGACCAAGGAGAAGAGCGCAAACAGCACTGGGGTGGTGCGAGTGGTGGCGGCTTTCGACCACTGGCGTTGGGATTGCACGCCTAGATGGGCACGGGCTTCTTCAAAGGTCACTTCCAGGCTCCAGCGAGCGACGTAGAGTTCGACAATCTGAGGTGGGCTGAGCAAGAGGCTGGTGGAGAACAAGGCGGTGGGGGGGTGGACTCCGGTGGGGTCAATGACCAACACCCACCGTAAGGGCAAGGGGGGATAGCCATCGACATCCCACACCGCCGTACCGGTAACCAATTGCCGCAGAGCATGGTGGCCCCCATACCAGGGCAGAATGTGAAAGGGTCCCGACTCAACGCTGAGACGTTCCAGGTGGTGTTGCATCGACGGCAGGCGCACCCCTTTGGTGCGGGGACGACCGGGATAGCGTGGCGGCATCGTGGGGGCAAACTCATAGAGATTGGCTTTCCAGGGCAATCGAGCCACTAACGCCACCCCGTGGCGGCGGCAGGCCCAGCCAAACTTGGCATTGCCATAGCCCCCATCCCCGACGCACACCCAGTAGCGCTTTAACCACCGACTCACCACCCGCACCATGACGATGGCCCAGTCCAAACTACTGCGGTAAGCCCGCTTGCCCCGTGGGGTCGCTTCAGACGGCACCATCAAGCTGAAAAACGGCAGTGCCCACACCCGAGGCGACCACGGCAGGCGCACCAACACTTGCATCACTTGCCACCGCACCCCACTGCTTTTGACCGTGTGAGTGCGACTTGATTTCACCCCATCGCGGTAGATGCCCAACCCCCAAATTCGGTGGCCCCACCGACGCTCTAAGGTTTCATCAATCCCAATCACCACCGTTTCGGTGCCGACGAATGCCAGCATAATCAGGCTCAAAAGCGTCTGCGCGGCAGCCAACCCGCTCCAGCCCACCCGACTCAACATCCGGTAATACTTCCCATACTGCTGCGTTTGTCCTAGGCCCATCACCTGCAAGACCCGACTGACCGTGCGATGGCCCTGACATAAGATTGCTCCCACCAGCATGGTTTGCGCCTTCTGCCAACTGCGCTGTTGGGCGAACACCCCTCGAAACGGAGCCAACACGTCCGCAATCTCGTTGGGTAGACTCAGCATGAGTTTAATGACATAACACTGGAGCTAAGCCTACCGGGTTGGTCCGGCTCGGCTCCAGTTTCTTCATCTTTTGCTCTCTAGCCCTTTACGCTAATGGCTAAAGTCGAGTTGAAGAACTCGGGGATCTTGACGGGTTGAACACAACATGAGGGATTCCTCCAAAGAGATGGATGGGCAGGAAACCCCCAAAAACTTGGCCGCCCCAGACATGTGCAGTTCAGGGCGGCCAGGTAAAATCAACCTTAGCCTCCGAGACAGCTCGGTTCTGTCGACGGGGTTAGCCGCTGGTTGGTGGTACCAACACCTTCCAGTGGCGCTTGACCAAATTTTTGGGAAGACAAGCTGCACGCACACAGCTATAGCCGAATAATTTAAGCGATCGCACTGCCCAACGCAAGTAAGAATTGTTACACTCTCAGCCTTAGATCGTAATATTTTGCGCCAAGTAGTCTTTGGGCCTAGCCGAGTAGTCCCTGAGCCTAGTTGGGTAGTCTTTGAGCCTAGTTGGGTAGTCTCTGAGCTTAGTTGAGCAGTCTCTGAGCTTAGTTGAGCAGTCTTTGAGCCTAGTCGAGCAGTCTGTGAGCTTGGTCGAGTAGTCTGTGAGCCTAGTCGAGCAGTCTGTGAGCTTAGTTGTGTAGTCTTTGAGTTTAGTCGAGCAATCTCTAAGCTAGGTCGAGCAATCTCTGAGCTAGGTCGAGCAGTCTCTGGCATAGGGTCGTCTGTTGATTGCCATGGACTGTAGCGTTCTCCATGGAGGAGAGTGTAGCGATCGCATCAACCCATCGCCCAGAGCGATAGTTAGGGGCAATGATCCCTAAATTTCTGGATACCGCTGCGACGAGATCGGAATTGGCACCAGCTGCCCCTCCCACTGCCGCCAGCGATAGCGGGGGAGAATCTTTCTGCGCCGCCGCCGCTTGGGCGGCCCGGTCAAAATCGCCAGACTGTAGACCACCAGGTAAACCCCGGCCCAAATACTGTAGGCATGGACAGAGACTCCCCACTGGGGGCCACCCAAATAGCCCATCAGCGTGGTGGATAAATCGGCGAAGTAAATGGCAAAGATGGCCCAGCGAACCAGCGGGAAGCACTTTCTGGCCAGGGGATAGCGGGCTGACCCGACAAACAGAATGGGGTATTGCAGATACATCAATAGGAAGAATGCCATGGCGAATATAATGCCGATCGCCGCCAAAAGCGTGTGGTTTCCGCCTAAAACATGCAGGGATAGACCCAGAGATAGCAGTGCTGCCGCAGTCATGTTAATCATCGGTATCACTTCAGATCGATTGGTTACAGACCTGTGGGTTACAGAAAGTGCTCTGGGCGTTAGGGTTCCCCCCACCGCAGCGGACATGATCAAAGAGGGCAGATCGATGAAGTTTTTTTTCGGCTTTGGGAAAGGGGCTTCGCGCAGCGGCGGCGATCGCTATGCTTTGGAGACGGGTCTAAGCACCTGGGTAAGTTCGTGCCAAGGAGGTACCTATGGCTGAGTCGGTATTGAGCGGCAATCAACATTCTTTCCGGCAAGGCTAGGCGGCACCTCTGTTGGGCTGACCGCGTGAAGCCTTGCCCTACGTAGGCTTCATTTGAGGAAAGACCCTTGAACTTAACTGAATTAGGCGGGTGGAATGCCGCCTGCGATCGCGCGTTTGCCCCCTGGGCAGAGGCAGGTTTTGAAGCGGGCCGAGTCGCCCTGGAGCATCGCGGTGCCTATCGACTCTTAACCCCAGACGGAGAACTGTCAGCAGAAATCGCTGGGCAGTTTCGCCACCAGGCCGAAGACATGCAAACCTTCCCGGCGGTGGGCGATTGGGTGGTAATGCAGCGGCAGGATGAGGGTGCCCACGCCGTCATCCACGCCGTGTTGCCCCGCCAGAGCGAATTTGTGCGCAAGGCGGCGGGCGGCAAGACCGAGGGCCAGGTGGTAGCCGCCAACGTGGATACTGTGTTTTTGGTGACGGGGCTCGATGGCGACTTTAACCTGCGCCGCATTGAGCGCTACCTGGTGGCCGCCTGGGAAAGCCGGGCCACCCCGGTGATTGTGTTGAATAAGGCCGATGCCTGTCCCGATTTGGATGAACTGGTGGATCAGGTTGAGTCCATTGCTTTTGGCGTGCCGGTTCACGCCGTCAGCGCCGCTACGGGAGCAGGGCTAGAGCAGCTTGAACCCTACCTGGGGCCAGGGCAAACCGTGGCGCTAATTGGGTCGTCGGGGGTGGGTAAGTCTACGCTGACGAACCACTTTTTGGGCAGCCAGCAGCAAACCACCCAGGCGGTGCGCGACGATGACAGTCGCGGGCGGCATACGACGACAGGGCGGCACCTGCTGCCCCTGCCCTCGGGGGCGCTGCTGATCGACACGCCGGGCATGCGCGAGTTACAGCTCTGGACCACCAGCGAGGGGCTGGAAGCTACCTTTGCCGATATTGAGGAACTGGCGGAGGACTGCCGGTTTCGCGACTGTCGGCACCAGGGGGAACCGGGCTGTGCGGTGGAGGCAGCGATCGCAGCGGGGGAACTAGAGCGCGATCGCCTGCGCAGCTACCACAAGCTCCAGCGCGAGCAGCAGTGGATCGACCAGCGCCAGGATGCCCGCGCTAGCCTTAACAGCAAACGGCGTTGGAAGACGATTCACAAAGCTATGCGCGATCGCCCACAAAAATAGGCAAAACGTCATCCTACTTTGGATAGAAATTTTTGGTGAAGTATTCGCAATTTGTTGAGCACTGCACCAAAATTTTTGCAGCACAGTTTATTTTTGTGAATTAAATTTCTCTTTTTTAACCCTTTCTTTTTAAGATAATATTATCGACAAAATTTATATTGTCGCTTAGGAAAAGCCGGGCTTTAAAGATTTCCTTGGTTTTTTCTCGGGTTAATTTGTCCTTAACCTGGCAGGTAATATTGTCTCTGGCTTGTAGGGAGTGCTTGCGCTATCTCAGGTCTGGCCTTTGGTTGGGCTGGTAGCCATAGCCCCTGTGGGTAAAGATCGCTGATAGAAATGTCTATCTTGCAGTCGATTTACTTTTGTCCGATTTTGGCGTTTCTACGCATTCGATAACGGTTGCCAAGGCTCGGCCTGTCCATAGCATTTTGGGCAAAATGATGCTTGGCACAATGTACAGGATTCTCAAAAATGTCTACTTTTTCGTTGTTGTTTATAGCGGTGCTGGGCATTGCCCTGCTGCTATTTTTAGTCATTGTGATGCGCTTGCAGGCCTTTTTGGCGCTGCTGCTGGTGAGCTTTTTTGTCGCCATTATTGGCGGTATTCCCCCGGCAGAGATTGCCGGGACGATTCAAGAGGGGATGGGCAATACCCTGGGCTATATCGCCATTGTGATTGCCCTGGGGGCGATGTTTGGCGAAATGCTTCAGGTCTCGGGCGGAGCCGAGCAGATTGCCAACTCCCTGGTCAAAAAGTTCGGCGAGGACAACGCCCCCTGGGCCTTAGGATTGGCCGGGGTGCTGATCGCCATTCCGGTATTTTTCGATGTCGCGCTGATTTTGTCGATTCCGCTGGTGTATAGCCTGGGTCGGCGCACCGGGCGATCGCTGCTGTACTACGCCATTCCCCTGGTGGCGGGCATTGCGGTGGGGCACTCGTTCATTCCGCCGACGCCGGGGCCGGTGGCGGTGGCCTCGCTGATTGGGGCCGACCTGGGCTGGGTAATTCTGATGGGGCTGATTGCTGGTATTCCGGCGATGGCGATCGGTGGGGTATTTTTTGGCAAAAAAATTGCGGGCAAAATTCACCTGACCGTGCCCACCGAAATGGAGGTGGAAGACCAGCCCACCCAGGGCACCGTCGATAAGGCCCTGCCCAGCTTTGCCATGGTGATTACCCTGGTGGCCGTGCCGCTGGTGCTGATTTTGCTCAACACCGTGCTGGGGGTGGCGCTACCCGAGGACAATGCCGTGCGCAACTGGGCGGCGTTTATCGGCCACCCGTTTACGGCGCTGACCATTGTGACGCTGCTGTCGTTCTACTTTTTGGGCACCCAGCGGGGCTACACCCGCAACGATATTCAGCGCATTGCCACCAAATCCTTTGAGCCAATTGGCTTGATTATTCTCGTTACCGGAGCTGGCGGCGTGTTTGGCCGCACCCTAATTAAAACTGGGGTAGGTGAAGCCCTGGCCAATGCGATGGCGGCGTCAAACCTGCCGATTATTTTGCTGGCTTTTTTGATCGCTACGGTGGTGCGGGTAAGCCAGGGTTCGGCTACGGTGTCCATGGTGACGGCGGCGGGTCTGGTGGCCCCGGCGGTGGAAATGGCCAACTACTCGGCGCCGATGGTGGGGGCGATTGTAATTGCGATCGCCTCTGGTGCCACGGTGCTCTCCCACGTCAACGACTCGGGCTTTTGGCTGGTGGGCCGATTCTTGGGGATGACCGAGAAGCAAACCCTGCAATCGTGGACGGTAATGGAGACCATTGTCGGCGTTGTCGGCCTTATCGTCATGCTGATCGTAAGCCTGTTTCTGTAGCCCTAACGCCCCTGTAGAGGTTGTTTGAAAAGGGGATCTATTGTGGCTTTAGATCCCCTTGCTCGGGGGCTATTTAGGTTCAAAGCCTCTGCTTGACGAAGATTTAGAGAATTCTACCCTGCCGCTCCAGCCAAGCCCTTCAACGCAACCTGCCTGTAACGCACCTTTCTAAATATCACTATGGCCAACGAAAATTACATCATTGGGGTCGATATTGGCACCACCAGCACCAAGTCGGTCTTGTTTACCGCGGCGGGCAAAGTGGTAGGTAAAGCCCTGGTCACCTATCCCCTCTACACCCCCGATGTGGCCACCGCCGAGCAGGACCCGGAAGAAATCTTTGCCGCCGTGGTCAAAACCGTGCGGCGGCTCATGGAAGACTACGTGCTGAACCCGTCCCAGGTCTTAGGGCTCTGCTTTAGCTCGGCTATGCACAGCCTGATTTTGGTCGATGCCGACGACAAGCCCATTACCCGCAGCATCACCTGGGCCGACAACCGCAGTGCCGGCTGGGAAAAGCGGATCAAAGCCGATATGGATGGCCACGCCGTCTATCGGCGCACGGGCACCCCCATTCACCCGATGTCGCCGTTGGTCAAGCTCACCTGGCTGCGCTACGAGCGGCCCGAGCTATTTCAGCGGGCGGCGCGGTTTATTTCGATCAAAGAGTACGTGTTTTACCGGCTGCTGGGCCGCTACGTGGTGGACCACTCCGTTGCCACGGCCATGGGCCTGCTGAATATTGAGACATTGGACTGGGATGAAGGGGCGCTGGCGATCGCCGGAGTCAGCGCCAGCGCCCTTTCCAAACTGGTGCCCACCACTGAAGTTCTAACCGGACTCAAGCCCGCCATGGCCGAGGCCATGGGCCTGCGGGCCGAGACGCCGCTGATTGCCGGAGCCAGCGATGGGGTGCTGTCGAACCTGGGGGTGGGGGCGATTTCGCCGGGGCTGGTGGCGGTGACCGTGGGCACCAGCGGCGCGGTGCGGGCCGTGGTCGATCGCCCCATCACCGACCCCCAGGAGCGCTTGTTTTGCTACCCCCTCACCGAACACCACTGGGTGATCGGCGGCGCGGTGAACAACGGCGGCGTGGCCCTGCGCTGGGTGCGCGACCAGCTGGCCGATGCCGAGGTGGCCACCGCCAAACGTCTGGGTAAAGACGTGTATAGCCTGCTGACGGCAATGGCTGGAGCCGTATCCCCCGGTTCCGAGGGGCTGCTGTTTCACCCCTACCTGATGGGCGAGCGATCGCCCCTGTGGAACGCCAACGCCCGCGCCTCGTTCTTTGGCCTCAGCGTCAAGCACACCAAGTCGCACCTGGTGCGGGCGGTGCTGGAGGGCATTGTCTACAACCTCTACCTGGTGCTGACGGCGCTGGAAGATTTCGCTGGCCCGGCCCAGCTGATTCAGGCGACCGGGGGCTTTGCCGAGTCGCCCCTGTGGCGGCAGATGATGGCCGACATTTTTAACCGCGAAGTCACCATTCCAGAGCACTACGAAAGCTCCTGCCTGGGGGCCGCCGTGCTGGGCCTCTACGGGCTGGGCCGGGTGTCATCGCTGGAGGCGGTGACCGAGATGATTGGCGAAACCTATCGCCACCAGCCCATCGCTGAAAATGTGACGGTTTACCAAAAGGTATTGCCCGTATTCGAGCACCTGACCGAGGTGTTTGCAAAGGAATACGACGCGATCGCCGCCCTGCAATTTCAGCTCAGCGATTGAGCTGCGGCTGCATGGTGCCAATTTGCGTGCGTTTTCCCAGCGCTACACAGACAATAATGCCTACCGCAAATATTACGGTCGTAGGCGTTAAACGTTCGCCCAGAAACAGCGTTGACGCCAGAATCGTCAAAAAGGGTTGCAGCAGCTGAGTTTGCCCCACGCGGGCCACCCCGCCCAGGGCCAGCCCCTGATACCAGGCAAAAAAGCCCAAAAACATGCTGAAGATGCTGACGTATAAAAAACTGCCCACCGCACTCGGTGAAAGCAGCCAAACATTCGTCGGTGCGTGTTGCCACACAACGGGCAAAAGCACGGGGGTCGATAACACTAAAGCCCAGCAAATGACCTGCCACGCCCCAAAGCGGTGAGAGAGCACGGCACCCTCTGCATAGCCCAACCCTGCTGCGGCAACCGCCCCCAGCAGGGCCAAATCTGCCAGGCGAATTGAGCCGCTCCCCGAGAGCAGCGCGAAACCAAGCACCAGGGCGCTGCCCAAACCGGCAAAGATCCAGAACGGTAGGGAGGGCCGCTCACCCGCCCGCCAGACCCCACATAGCGCCGTCGAGAGCGGCAGCAGCCCGGTAATGACGGCCCCATAGGAGGCTGGAGCATCGCGCATGGCGATCGCAGACAGCAGCGGAAACCCCACCACAACCCCCGCAACCACAATGCAGAAATTGGGTAAAAACCTGACTGGAGGGATGGTTTGACGGGTGGCGACAAGCAAAATCAGCGATAGACCTGCCGCCGCGATCGCTCGACCCAGCCCCACAAAAACGGGGTCAAGTTCTGAAACCGCCACGCGCGTGGCGGGCAGCGTCAGGCTAAAAATGAGGACGCCCAGCAATCCGTAGGCAAACCCCATCAGCTCTCGATCAGATTTTGGCGACATAGTCATGGTAGTTTTCTCTGTCATGCTGATTTTTCTGAGGGGCACTCAAACGCTGGGCCAAGCGGCCATCCCCTGAGCAGAATCGTTCTAAAAGACAAATGACTCTGCCCAGCCAGCGGGGATAAGCACCTGCCGATCAGCCAGATTACGGCTTCTGCCGCTGCTGATTGAGCACAAACTGGCGGCGCTTGGACGGCGGCAGCGCCTGGTAGTTGCCATAAAAGCTGCTAAAGCGCACGAACGCAGCAGCTAGTCTGAGCAGGCGATCGCTCAGGCCGGTCGAATAGCGCCCGATGTCAGCCATGTGATGAGGGGTCCGCAGCATGGTGTCTCCTTTCTGGATTGGGTGATGAGTGAGGTTTGGCCAGGCGCGCGATCGCTTCACCCCAAGGCATTCAAGCCTGGGCAAGCAAAGGGATATAGCGCTTGAGAATGACGTGCAGTAGCTAATCAGTTAGCGAGACGAACCAGGTGTGGTTTTCCTCGAGCCAAAACCATGGGTTGCCCGGTTCGATAACTCTATTCTGCGCAATCTGCAGCAACCGGAACAGAGGCAATTTTCACGAATTGACACCGTAACAGTTTGCTTTTCTGGAACTGTTCGGTTCAACGCTTCCCAAAACTGTACCGTGCCTTGGCCGTTAGCTTGCTTTGGGCCAACCGACACTCCCTGCCAAGACATAACGATAGAGATGGATATAACTAACGCTGGATTACTTCATTGATGGCTTTTTGCAGCACGTCATCGCTTACACCGTGACGCTTCAAGCTGGCGATTAGAGCAGATACAGTATCTCCCTCTAGCCGCTCTAAATCGGCGCGTAATCCCTGACCAATATAGGCGCGAGCCAAAGGTTGGTATCCAGAGAAACCTAGCAGCGGAGCTAATCGCTTCAAATCTTCAATCACATCTTCGGGCATCCGAATCGTGATTGTTGTCATGGGCCGATCTTTGCTTAATCGCCGTTTCAAAGCATCAATTTTCATAGTATTCACGCTCCTTTCGGGTTGCTCTGCGGGCCGAAATGATCCGAATGGTGTCGTTCTCGCGCTCAATGTAGACGACGTATAGCAAGTTCCACCACCTATCTAAGCCAATGACCGCATCTCGCGCTTCCTCATTGCGACTGGCATCGACCACCACAAGAAATGGGTCAAAAAAGGCTTCTGCCGCCTGCTGAAAGGTAACTCCGTCGTGGTTGATAGGGTTGACTCTAGCCTTCTCCTCATTCCAGACGAAGGTAACGCCATTGAGCGCGAAGTGGATATCCATAACCTGTAATGTAGGTATAGCGTATTTACACTGTCAATACAAATTGGTACATATCTTTCCGTTCTCTTGCTGGACGAGGCGCTTGCTCCAAAGCCCGATGAAACTTAACGCATGTAGAGCCGCGCTACGCCCTCTTTAATCACCTCCACTAGCTGCTCCTGGCGCAGGCTGACGTGGGCCGCCATCGAATTCACCGCTGCATCCACATTGCGGTCTTGAATTGCCTGCAAAATGTGCTGGTGCTCGGCGCAGGTGTTTTGGCGATAGGCCTCCTGCTCCATGGAGATCAGCCGCAGGTAGTGGGCGCGGGCGTTCACGTTTTGCAGCATGTGCAGCAGCTCGCTGTTTTGCGATAGTTCTGCCAGCCGTTCGTGGAAGGTTTCGTCGCAGCGGGCGCAGTCTACCGGGGTAAACGTGCAGAATTTCTCGGTGGCGGTTTTCCAGAACTGGATCAGAGCGTCGATTTCATCATCGCTGGCCCGCTCGGTGGCCAGTTTGGCGCTCATCATCTCCAGACCGCAGCGGACTTCGTAGAGATCAAACACCCGCTTGGTATCCAGCGGTTTGCAGGAGAAGCCTTTGCGGGGCACAAAGTCGAGCAGGCCCTCAGCCACCAGTCGGTTCAATACCTCCCGCAGGGGCGTGCGGCTGACCCCAAAGGAGGCGGCAAGCTCCACTTCGTTGAGCGGCTCGCCGGGGCGAAATTTGTAGGTCATCGCCATCTGCTTCAGCTGTTGATAGATGCGATCGACACTGCTGCCAGCTTTTTTATGGTTTATTTTGGCAGTCTGGGCTTTAGGAGCTTGAGAACCTGCTTTGACCACGGCCGCACTCCAATGTCAAGAAGAACGAATAACGGTATCCAAGGATACGGAAGTTGTTGTTTGAAGCCTTTACCTTCTCTTGTATACAAGGCTGAATTCAGGAAAGTATTCAATTTTGTATGTCTAGTATACGCAACCCTTCCAGTTCTAGATACTAAGCTTTGAAAAGTTTGCGATGGGGGTTGGTCGGCTTTTGTTTCATCGGGTTTCTTTGCTGTTCTCATCTACTTGGGCTTTTTGTGATGACGTTTCCTCTTGCTTCAGATTCCTTGGCTTTCAATCGGCGGCGGTTTTTGCGCTACAGCTCTCTGGCTTTGGGGGCAGGGGTGTTAGCGGCCTGTGCTAGCGGCACCCAAGACACAGTATCGACCGATGCGGCACCCTCAACGCCCTCTGGCGAACTGGACAAGGTGACCTTTGGCACCAGCTGGTTTGCCCAGGCCGAGCACGGCGGCTTTTATCAGGCGGTGGCCACCGGCATATATAAAGAGCACGGCCTTGATGTCACTATTAGCATGGGTGGCCCGCAGGTCAACGGCAACCAGCTGCTGATGGCTGGGGCGCAGGATTTTAAGATGGGCTATGCGATCGACGCCATCAACTCGATTCAGGAGGGGGTGCCCAAGGTGACGGTGGCGGCGATCTTTCAAAAAGACCCCCAGGCGCTGATGGCCCATCCCGACGTGGGCATCAACGCCTTTGAAGACCTCAAGGGCAAGACAATTTTGATGTCGACCAGCGCCCACACCACCTTCTGGCCTTTTCTAAAGGCGAAGTATGGCCTCAGCGATGACCAGATGGGGGTTTACACCTTTAATGTGGGGCCGTTTGTCGCCGACAAAAATATCGTGCAGCAGGGCTACATTACCTCTGAACCCTTCGCCATTGAGAAAGAAGGCGGCTTTGAGCCAGTGGTGCTGCTAATGGCCGACCACGGCTACCCCAACTACACCACCACCATCGAAACTCGCCGGGAAATTATGGAGGGCAACCCCGATTTGGTGCAGCGGTTTGTGGATGCCTCGATTAAGGGCTGGTACAGCTATCTAGAGAATCCGGCTCCTGGCAATGAGCTGATTCAAAAGGACAACCCCGAGATGAGCGACGAGCAGCTGGCCTTTGGCCTGGCCAAGCTGAAGGAGTACGGCATTATTCTCAGCGGCGATGCCGAGAAAATGGGCATTGGGGCGATGACCGATGAGCGCTGGGAGAACATTTTCACCACCATGGCCGACCTGGGGACGTTTGACCCATCGGTGGACTACAAGCAGGCCTATTCGCTCGACTTTGTGAATCAAGGGCCAGAAGCTTACCAAACCTAGGCCATTCACCCCAATTTGCAGGATGGGCAAAGCGTGCCCATCGTTGCTCGAACCCCGGCGATGGTCACGGGCCAGCCCTTTGCCCATTTACGGAAATACCTGTTTATCGAATTGTTCACCTAAGACCCTCCAGGTCGGAGGTTTGGCCGATGATTGGTTCAAATTTATCTAGTGCGATCGCAATGAAGACCCAACCCATCCTCACGCTGGAGCATGTGGGCAAAACCTACGCCAACGGGACGGTTGCTCTACAAGATTTCAATCTGGCGGTGGAGCCCAATACCATTACCAGCCTGGTGGGGCCGTCGGGCTGCGGCAAAAGCACGGTGCTGCGAATTATCTCAGAACTGGGCGACCTGAGCACCGGGCGCATGACCTGGCGGAGCGGTAACGACCACAAGCTGGCCTACGTGTTCCAGGAAGCGGCGCTGATGCCCTGGGCCACGGTGATGGACAACATTCGGCTGCCGCTGAAGCTGGCCAAGGTGCCCAAACGGCAGGCGCTGGGGCTGGTTTCGGAGGCGATCGCCCAGGTCGGCCTCCAGGGCTTTGAGCGCGTCTACCCCCGCGAGCTGTCTGGCGGCATGAAAATGCGGGTCTCCATTGCCCGCGCCCTGGTCACCCGCCCCAACGTGCTGCTGATGGATGAACCCTTTGGCGCTTTGGATGAGATGACGCGCGGCAAGCTCAATCAAGATTTGCTACAGCTTCAGCACCAGCGCAACCTGACGATTCTCTTTGTCACCCACAGCATTTATGAAGCCGTTTACCTGGCCCACCGCGTCGTGGTGATGGCCTCGAAGCCGGGGCGCGTGGTGGCGGATATTGCGATCGACAGCCCCCACCCCCGCGACCCCGACTACCGTACCTCGGCCCAGTTCAACCGCTACTGCCGCGAGGTCTCCCACAGCCTGTCCGACGCCATGGGCGAATCCCTGGCCCTGGCGCTGTAGCAGTCTCTCAGTAATCGTAGGTTGGGTAGAACGAAGTGAAACCCAACGCAATCAACTCTTTGTTGGGTTCCGCCAGCGCTCCACTCAACCTACCCCGCAAAGAAACCCGGTTTCTGGGTCAAAAAGCCGTCGTGCCGCTAGTAGAGCGAAAAAGAAACCGGGTTTCTGACTACCCCAATCCAATATCGCCAATTCCAAATCCAAAATTGGTACAGCCATGCTTTCAACCACTCTTGAACAACCCACGGCAACGCCGAAATGGGTTAAGTCACTCCTCTCTCCCGATGTGCTGGCCCCCATTATTGTCGGCCTAGTCCTCCTCACCGCCTGGGAACTGGCGGTGCGCATCACCAATACGCCCCCCTACCTGCTGCCCGGCCCCATCCTGATTCTGCAAACCCTGGCGAAAGACTGGCCCACGCTAATCCCCTCCTGGTTTGTGACAATGAAAATCGCCTTCACGGCGCTGGTGGCGGCCACGGTTTCCGGGCTATTCGTCGCTATTCTCTTTGCCCAGAGCAAATGGATCGAGCGCAGCTTCTTTCCCTACGCGGTGCTGCTGCAAACTACGCCCATCGTCGCCGTTGCGCCGCTGATCATCATCTGGCTGAAGAACAATACCTTCGCCGCTCTAGTCGTCTGCGCCTGGATTGTGGCGTTCTTTCCCATCGTGTCGAACACGGTGCTGGGGCTAAACAGCACCGATCCGTCGCTGGTAAACCTGTTTAAGCTGAATAAAGCCAACCGCTGGCAAACTCTGTGGTATTTGCGATTGCCCACCAGCCTGCCCTACTTTCTTGCCGGACTGCGGATCAGCGGCGGCCTGGCGCTGATTGGGGCCGTAGTGGCCGAATTTGTCGCCGGTACCGGCGGTGCCCAATCGGGCCTGGCCTACCAGATTTTGATCGCAGGCTACAACCTGCAAATCCCTCGCATGTTTGCGGCGCTGCTGCTGATTACAGTGTCGGGGATTGCCATTTTTGCTGCTCTCTCGGCTCTGTCGAACGTTTTGCTCAAAAATTGGCACTCCAGCGCTATGAAACACGAGAATTAGCCAATTTGGTCTCTTTTCCCCTCTTGGGAGGGGTGCCCGCAGGGCGGGGTGGGTCGCGGGGTCTTAATGACCCACCCCTGCCCCTCCCAGAAGGGGATGAACTCTCCTTTATATCTAAAAGAATGCTCGCTTTTCTCACATCACCTTTTCGGAGAACCCCCATGCTCACCACTCAACAGCCCGTGCTACGGCGCTTTTGGTATCCCGTCATTCCCCTCGACAACCTGCTCAGCGGTCCGCAATCCTTCACCTTGCTGGAAGAACCGCTGGTGCTGTGGATTGACGAGAATGGCCAACCGGCGGCCCTGCGCGATCGCTGCTGTCACCGTTCGGCCCAGCTCTCGAAGGGCATCGTCAAAGACGGCTGCGTGCGCTGCCCCTACCACGGCTGGCAGTACGACGCCAGCGGCACCTGCGTCGATGTGCCCCAGCTCGATGCGGGCGCGGCGATCCCCAAAACCTATCGGGTCGATTCCTTTCACTGCGTCGAGCGCTACGGCTACGTCTGGGTCTGCCTGGAAGAAAATCCGCTTCAGCCGATTCCCGAAATTCCAGAATTTGCCGACAGCAACTTTCGCTTCATCCACGAATTTTACGAACCCTGGAACGTGGGGGGGCTGCGGGCGATCGAAAATTCCTTCGACAGCGCCCATGGTCACTTCGTCCACGCCAGCTCCTGGGGCGATATGTCAAACCCCCAGCCGCCGCCGATCGACGACGTGACCGAGACCGACTTTGGCTTTGTGATGAAGCACTGGCTGGAGGTGCTCAACCCTGACCTGCAAAAGAAAAACCTGGGCATTGCCGAAGAAAAAACCATTCGCACCAACACCCGCACCTGGTACATGCCCTTTGCCCGCACGCTCAAAATTCAGTATCCCAACGGGCTAGAGCACGTTATTTTCACCGCCTACACCCCGATCGATGACCAGCATTCCCAGGTGGTGCAGTTCTGTCTGCGGAATGATACGGAAGCTGAGGCCAAAGCCGCCGACATTATCGCCTTCGATCGCCAGGTCACCTCCGAAGATAGGGTGATTCTAGAGGGCACCGACTGCGATGCGCCGCTGAGTTTGGCCGAAGAGCAGCACATGGCCAGCGATCGCCCCGGCATTCTCATGCGCCATCGGCTGGCTAAGCTGCTGAAGGAGCACGGCGAGGTGGAGCAGCGGCGAAAAGATAGCCCCGTCTCTCCAGCAACACCTGGCCTTCTGGAAAAGGCTGTCGTTGCTTGAAGTCTTTGACTGGTGGGCAGTGCCCGTCCTACCGCTCCTAATACCCCCAATGAATACTCCTGAACAGTGCCAGACCATGGCCGAAATTCGCGCCGAAATCGATCGCCTCGATCGCCAGGTGATTGCCCTGCTGGGCCAGCGATATGCCTACGTCAAGGCCGCCGCCAGGTTCAAAACCAGCGAGGCGGCAGTTCAAGCCCCCGATCGCGTCCAGGCCATGCTCCAGCAGCGCCGAGCCTGGGCCGAAGCCGAAGGGCTGAATGGGGATGCGATCGAAACCCTTTACCGCAACCTGGTCAACCATTTCATTGCCGAAGAAACGAACCATTGGCAAGAATCCCAACTAGGCGAATCCTAGGCCACCCTCCCACCCATCCACCCCTAAGGACCACCATGCTCGTCACCCAACACCCCGTTCTGCGCCGCTTCTGGTACCCCGTCATGCCAATCGCCGATCTCGCCGACGGCCCCCAATCCTTCACGCTGCTGGGGGAACCGCTGGTGCTGTGGCTGACCGCAGAGAGGGAACCGGCGGTCCTGCGCGATCGCTGTTGTCACCGTTCCGCCAAGCTCTCCATAGGAATCGTGGAAAATGGCTGCGTGCGCTGCCCCTACCACGGCTGGTCCTATAACTCTGATGGAGCCTGCACCAAAGTCCCTCAGCTCGACTCCGGTGCGGCGATTCCCAAGACTTACCGGGTTGATGCCTACCTCTGCGAAGAACGCTACGGCTACGCCTGGGTCTGCCTATCCGACGATCCGCTGCTGCCTCTGCCGGCGATCGCCGAGGCAGACGTCCCCGAAAATCGGCTGATCCCTCAGTTCTACGAGCCCTGGCAGTGCAGCGGCCTGCGGGTGATGGAAAACTCCTTCGACAACGCCCACTTCAGCATTGTCCATGCCGAATCCTTTGGCGTGACCGAGCAGCCCAAGCCCGCTAAGTCAGAAATTGTGCCGCTGGAACTGGGGCTCAAGGTTACCGCTACAGTGCCCGTGGTTAACCCGCCAACCCAGCAGAAAATCCTCAACATTCCTGACAGCCTCACCGTGCGCGAGGTGGAATCGACCTGGTACGCGCCCTTTAGCCGCACGCTAAAGATCACCTACCCGAACGGGCTAATGCACCTGATCTTTACGGCGGCGACTCCGGTGAGCGATCGCACCTCCCAGATTGTGCAGTTCTGCATTCGCAACGACCGCGAGGCCGACGCCAGCGCCGAGTCGATCATCGCCTTCGATCGCCAGGTGGTGAACGAAGACAAAGTAGTGCTGGAATCGACCGACTACGACACTCCGGTGGACGTGTCCTGTGAACAGCACATGTCGTCGGACCAGCCGGGGATCATCATGCGGCGGCAGCTGGCGGCGTTGATTAAAGCCCATGAGCAGGTTCAGCAGGATAGGGGTGTTTTATCCGGGGTTTAGAGTCGGTGGGCATTGCCCGCCCT
This sequence comes from Nodosilinea nodulosa PCC 7104, assembly GCF_000309385.1. Taxonomy (GTDB): domain Bacteria; phylum Cyanobacteriota; class Cyanobacteriia; order Phormidesmidales; family Phormidesmidaceae; genus Nodosilinea; species Nodosilinea nodulosa. Next base: position 2,408,942 of record NZ_JH976537.1, on the reverse strand, counting down.
ACTGCTAAAGCGGTGAATTGTGCAGTAAGTGATGCAATGGCTGAATTAATGGCAGCAGATTATTACAAGCCGTTTCCCAGACGATCCTTCGTTCTACTCGAAAATAAGCATGGGCCATGATGTTCCGCATATCAGTCATTTGCCGCCAGGGCAATTCTGGAACCTGTTGCTTAATATCTGGTGGAATGTTGGCGGCAGCTTCACCAATGACAATCAGCTGATAAATCACCGACTCGACTAGAATCGGGTTGCCTTCAAAGGCTCGGAAGTCAAGGCCATTGATACGCTGCTGAATCGTTTCAATGACGCCCAAAATATCCTGAACTCGCGATCGCCAATTTCTAGAAGACATGGATGATATCTTCTAAAACTGGAGTTCTCAGGTGGTCTTTCAGAGAATCTACTGTGCCCAGGTCAATGGGACACTGAAGCAAATCTTCTAGAAAATACTGAATATCGAAAACTTGGAAAAACCCCACTGGCTGCGAGAATTCTACCAAAACGTCTATATCGCTTTTGGCGGTGGCTTCATTGCGGGCCACAGAGCCAAACAACCCAAGCGACTTTACCCCCATGGCCTCGAGAGTCAGCCTATGAGCCCTAATCTTGCCAAGAATATCGCCTCGACTAACGCCTGGGGACATGATCTACCGGCGAGAAGCTTCTAGTTCTACTTTACCAATGCTCTGGGCTACTCTCCAGCGCCATTCTCCCCGTAATCCGCCTTACTCCAAAACTTAAACGTCACAATCCCATGCAAACCCTGATCCAGTCCGTCCTTGCCCTGCAGAACGATACGCTTGAGTCCGTAGACGTCCTGCTGATTGGTTCCCAAATTCACACCGTCGCCCCCGCTGGCACCATTCCTGTTGCGCCTCACCAGCAGGTCATCGACGGCCAAGCCAAGCTGCTGCTGCCGGGGTTTGTCAATGGCCATACCCACTCTTCCCAGGTGTGGCAGCGGGGGCTGATTCCCCAACTGCCGCTAGAGCTATGGCTGGCCAACGTGTTCGACTCGACCCCGCAGCAGCTAGAGCAGTTTTACTGGGGGGCGGTGAGTACGGCGGTAGATACGCTGCTCTCCGGTGGCACCTGCGTCATGGATCACGCCTACGTCCTCCCCGGCCAGGAGATGGAAACGGTGGATGCTCTGGTGCGGGGCTATCGAGCGGTGGGCATTCGGGCGGTGATTGCGCCGCTGATCATGGATTTGCCCTTTGCGTCGGGCTTCCCGAAGGGGTGTCTGCTGCCCCAGTCGGCCTCGCCAAAATCGGCAGCTGAGCTGTTGGCGCTCATGGAGGCGATTATTGCTGAATTCCACGATCCGGACAGCGGCATTTACATTGGCCTAGGGCCGACAGGGTTCCATCGGTGTTCGGATGAGCTGTTGTCAGGCTGCGGAGAGATTAGCGATCGCCTCCACCTCTGCTACCACACCCACCTGCTCGAAACCCGCGCCCAGCATCGTTTAGCTCAAGAGCGCTACGGCATCAGCGCCGTACAGCATTTAAAGGATCTCGGCTGCCTCACTCCCCGCACCTCCCTGGCCCACGGCGTGTGGATCGACGATGCGGATATTGAACTCCTCGCCAGCAGCGGATCCACCCTTGTCCACAATCCGGTCAGCAATCTGCGTTTAGGCAGTGGTTTGGCGCCTATTCTCAAGTGTCGTCAGGCAGGATTGAACGTGGCCCTTGGCTGTGATGGGGCTGCCAGCAATGATGCTCAGAATTTGCTGGAGGTGCTCAAGCTCGGTATCATCCTGCACACGGTGACTGAGCAGGACTATGAGAGTTGGCTAACGCCGGAGCAGGTGGTGCAGATGGCAGCGGTGGGTGGGGCAAAGGCCGTGAACTTGGGCGATCGCACCGGCACCATCGCCCCCGGCATGGACGCCGACCTGGTGCTCTACAACCTGGACCATCCATCTATGCTGCCCTGCACCAATCCGCTCCAGCTCTTGGTATTAGGACGGCCTACCGAAGTTGTGGAATCGGCTTGGGTTCAGGGTAGGCAACTTATCGATCAGGGCCAGGTGCTTACAGTAGATACCGCTGTCCTGCACAATGTCCTGCGGCATCGGCCCCAGACAGTTCAAAAAACAGAATCTCCCCATCATCCCGTTGAGTCTCATTATCGGGATGTCATGCTGAAGCGATAAATGCTTGCCTCTAAACGCAGAACACAGGAAACTCCTGTAGTGATATCTTTTTATGGATCCGCAGGATAGGATTCCCCAGGCAAGTCATCTCGTCCTCAGGAATGTCCTCAGGAATATTTTGGTATCGTCCTCAGGAGTGTCCTCAGGACGTGCTAGTATAAGACCAAGGTTGAAGGGCCCAGGGAGACACCGCCCCCACTGGTGGGTTTAGCTCCCGCTGGCAAACTCCTGACGCCAGAGCGGCTGACAACCCGTCGCCCCTCCAAAAAGAGAGGTGATGCCAGTGCTACCACCAACATCACCACCAAAGGAAAAAAAGAAAACAGCTAACTTGCATTTAGACCAGCACTGGAACTGCTGGTCTTTTTATTTTAAACGCTTTGTGACCTTCCAGGCAATCTCGCCATTTTTTCGATACCCTGAGCGGCTGAAGACAAACCCGGCCTCGGCAAAGCGATCGCCGTAACCTTCCACTTCCCTAGGCGATAAATCCAGCAGCCCAGCCAGTTCGCTGGTACTAAATAGCCAACCATTTCTAGCCGCATTTTCGAGGGTCTCAAAATACTGCACCGGGTCGGGTTGCCCGAACCCCATCCGCCCCATCAATTCAGCCAGAGCGCCAATCATGCCCCCAAAATCATTAGGGGTGATTGTTAGGTCAGACCCAGTCCCAGACTGCCCGTTGCCGTTGTTGCCTGGCTGCTGCCGCAGCCCGCGCGCCTCTATAAATTCAGCGGCGTTACCCCCCTGATTGATAAAGACATGCAGTTCGTCCATGAGCCGAAGCTCCTGAGCGCCGATGTACGATCGCTGTCCTACCTTCTTTGGCACAATGCCCAGCTGCTCCATGCGTTTATACACGGCGCTGCGGGCGAGACTATAACGGTCTTGCAGCTGATTGACTGGATATCGATCAATTTCCCCAGGATTCATAGCTATCCTCTGGACAATCCTCAGGATGTTGCTTAAGTATCGCCCAGGAACCTGTCCTCTGGATAGTCCTCAGGATTATTTCGTGGGATATTTAACCTTAGCTATGGGTGATTTAGACCAGTTGCTCGGTTCAATGTCCACATTTTTCGGTTTGCTGGGCGATCGCATGCTGAAGCTGTGGAGTCATCCCCAGCTCTGCTCCGTCGTACAGACGCTGAAATTCGCGCTCAAAGTGAGCGGCTACGGTGGCGTTGCGAATCACCAGCAGGTTTTCGTCATTGGTCGTGTTGGCAGCCTGGCTCCAATTTTGGGAGCCGACCAGCACGATGCTTTGGTCGAGCACCGCAAACTTGTGGTGCATCTTGTCGCCAGGGGGCAACACTGGTACGCCAACGGTGGTGATGGGCTTTGCCCAGGGAACGCTGCCATCGGTTTTACAGCGGTTGTCGGGCAGGACTACTCCCAGCATGTCGAGTCCTTCGCTGTAGCTGCGGTAGGCAAATTCCGGGTCAATCACCGCTTTAATGGGCACTCCTCGATTGGCCACCGGCAGCAGCTGATGGCTAATCGCCTGCTCAGAAAACACAAACAGGGCCAGGTCAACGCTCCGGGTGGCCTGGCCCAGGGTTTTGGCAATTAACCCGTTGACGCTTTGCGCCCAGGGCTGAGTCTTAGACGTGGGAGAAAACTGCACCTCCAGCACCGATCCAGGGGTAGAGACCAGGGCCGAGGTGCGGTGAGGCTTTTGCAGCCCAAACAGACTGTCGGGCTGGCCGTCGGGGCCGTCGCCCCACAGGTAGCTAAACTCTTCTGCAAAGCGCCGGGCCAGAGGCTGGCTGTCGATCACTACCATGCTGTTGGTGTTGCCCCGGCTGTCGGGATTGGTAAAATCGCCGTGGGTGCCGCTAAGGGTCCAATTTGTCGAGCCTGTCACCACCGTGCGACCGTCGACCACCATAAACTTGTGGTGCATCAGGCCGCTGCCTTTGCTGCCGTCGGCGGTGTCGTCAATGAGGGGAATATTCGCCTGGGAGAGGATCGTCAGGGCATCGCGATCGCGCAGTTCCCCGTCGCTCAGCACGCCATCCTGGTTGGCGTCGATAAAGGCGTATAGATCGCTGGCCTTAGCCGCAGCGTGCTCATCAAGCTGGGCGAATGTGGCTGGATTCCCCCGCTTCGCCACGGGGGTGCTGTAGGTGTTCTCTACCACCACGCGCACCTCTATCCCGGCCGCTGCGCGATTGGCCAACGCATGGGCGATCCCCGGCAGCGAAAACTCGTGTACGGCTACATCAATGGAGGATTGGGCGGTGGCGATCGCATCTACCACCACCTGCTCAAGATTGTCGCCGTGGCGGGTAATGTGGCGGTAGGGGTCGGTGTAGATCGCCGCCTGGTTCTGGTTGAAATAGGCCTGAATGTATGGGTCCTGCGGTAGTGGATCGAGCGTGGGCAGCGTAGCCTCGCTGTGGAACTGGCTACTGACTCCTACAAACAGCAGAAGCCCCAACCCAAACCCGATCCCCCAGCGCACCCAAGGAGATTTAGGGAGTAGATGCACAAGCTTTACGAAGACTTTCGTTGTCTTTAGAAAGCCCAGGGGAGGGAGCTGGCTAACGGGAACTGGGGAAGATGTGGGTGCGGGGGTGATGGGGTGATGGGGTGATGGGTGCGAAAATGGAAGCAGAAAAATCCATCTACCCCGCCGACCCAAGCCCCATGCCCTACGACGATCTCTTCGCCCGCATTTCTGAAATGGTCCTATGCCACTCCCCCAGCGGTGCCGAGGAGGAAATTAACCAATATCTAATGGATGCGCTCGCCGATCTCGGGGTCGAGCACTGGCTGGATGAGGCCGACAACGTGATTGCCAAAATCCCCGGCAAAGACGACAGTCGCGCCATCGCCATTACCGCCCACAAAGATGAGATCGGCACCCTGGTCAAAAGCATCTACGCCGACGGTCGGGTGTCGGTGCGCAAGCTGGGCGGCGCGTTTCCCTGGGTGTACGGCGAGGGCGTGGTGGATTTACTCGGGGATCACCACACCATCAGCGGTATTTTGAGCTTTGGCTCGCGCCATGTTTCCCACGAGTCGCCCCAGAAGGCGCAGCAGGAGAGCAAGCCCGTCACCTGGGAAACCGCCTGGATTGAAACCAAGCGATTGCCCCAGGAGCTGGCCGACGCCGGCATTCGCCCCGGCACTCGGGTGGTGGTGGGCAAGCACCGCAAGCGGCCCTTTGCCATGGGCGACTACATCGCCAGCTACACCCTCGACAACAAGGCTTCCCTGGCGATTTTGCTGTGGCTGGCCGAGCGCCTGAAGTCCCCGCCCGTAACGGTGTACCTGGTGGCCTCGGCCAAGGAAGAAGTGGGCGCGATCGGTGCCCTCTATTTCTCCCAGCGCCATCGCCTGGAAGCGCTGATTGCCCTGGAAATTTGCCCCCTGGCTTCGGAGTACCCGATTCAGCCAGGGGAGATTCCGGTGCTGCTCAGCCAGGACGCCTACGGACTCTACGACGAGGGCCTGAACGCTGACCTGCGCCGGGCCGCCACCCAGAACACCGTGCCCATCCAAATGGCGGTGATCAGCGGCTTTGGCAGCGATGGGTCGATCGCCATGAAGTTTGGCCATGTGTCGCGGGCCGCCTGCCTCAGCTTTCCCACCGACAATACCCACGGCTACGAGATTGCCCATTTGGGTGCGATCGCCCACTGCGCCCAAATCCTAGAGCATTACTGTAACGACCTGTGACAGCCAACCGGTTAGCCAAGAACCTTTTCTAGAATGAATTTAAAGCGTATCAACCAGATTTATGGCCAAAACCGTTGCGGATGTAATGACCCCAAACCCGATCTCGGTACCCCCGGATGCCGAGCTGAAAGATGCCATCCAGCTCATGGCCGACAACCACGTCGGCGGACTGCCGGTGATCGACACAGACAATGCTCTGGTGGGCATCTTGTCGGAGTCTGACCTGATGTGGCAAACCACCGGAGTCGATGTGCCCGCCTACATCATGCTGCTCGACAGCGTGATATACCTCAAAAACCCCACCCAGTACAACCAGGAACTCCACAAAGCCCTGGGGCAACGGGTCAAAGATGTGATGACCGATCGCGTTGTCACCATCGCCCCCGATAAATCTCTGCGCGAAGCGGCTCACCTCATGCACGATAAACAGGTGCGGCGCCTGCCCGTGGTCAACCCTGAAAAACAGGTGGTTGGCATTCTCACTCGCGGCGATATTGTCCGTGAAATGGCGAATAGCTATGCATAACTCAAGATGAGGAAGATCAGGAAGGTAGAGAGCCTTTTCTTCCCCATCCCCCTATCCTCCCCATCTCCCCCGCCCCCACCCCCTATCGCCAGGCCCCAAAATGGCCGATAGTAGAGAGAGCAGATTTGTATTTATCTCTACAAAATGGCTATTACCCCAGACTCGGTTCGAGAACTGCTGCACTCCGACGACTACGGGGATCGGCTGCGGGCGGTCAATCAGATGCGCGAGCTAGATCCGACCGAGGCTTTCGAACTGGTTCAGCTGGCCGCCAACGACGGCAATGCCCGAGTTCGCTACGCCGCCATTAGCCAGATCGCTAGCCTGGGGCAGCAGGATTTGGCCACGGTAGAGCCGCTGCTGCTGCGATCGCTCACCAACGATCCCGAACCCGATGTGCAGGCCGCCGCCGCTGACACTATTGGCGGGCTAAAACTCAAAAGTGCCTATCCCGATCTGGCCGCGCTGTACCACAGCACCGACGAATGGCTCGTGAAATTTAGCATTGTGGCGGCACTGGGCGAACTGGGCGAACCCAGTGCCTTTGACCTCCTCCAAGAAGCGCTCGCCTCTGACAACGAGCTGATTGCCACCGCCGCTATTGGAGCCTTGGGCGAGTTGGGGGACAGCCGCGCCCTGCCGCTGCTGCTTAACCACGTCGGCCATCCCGATTGGCAAGTGCGCCATCGGCTTGTACAAGCCCTGGCCCAGTTTTCACAGCCAGAGGCCCAAACCGCGCTGCGTCAGCTTACCAACGATGAGTCTGACATTGTGGCTGGCGCGGCCCGGCAGCATTTAAGTAGCTAGCGCAGCCTATTTCTCATTTCTCAGCGAGAAGATTCACTGTTTTGCGCAGCTTAATATTGCGTAATCTTTTCCTCATATTCTGTTTCAAAGCAGTCCAGATCGGGCTTCACAGAGCAAGCTTTCCTATGGCTTATCAAAGGCTTTCGCAGGTCTTGACAAAGTTTGCTGATAGAGAAAACAAGATAAAACACCGCTGAAACAGTGACTTTGCCGCAATCCAATTGGCCATTGACGAGACCCTGGCAAAGTTTGCTATACTTAAAAAGTGGTCGTATTGCTATTTCCGGTACGCTTTCAACGGCTGGGGTTCCGGCTTAAGTAATGGCCTTAATCCTAACCGCTGAAGACCAAGACTGCTTAGAGCTACGCATAAGTGCTAGCCCAAGGCAACCCATAACAAATATAAATAATTTATTGGTCGTTCAAGATTGATTTTAATTAGTTGATGCTTGGTTTTTAAGCCAGGCGTTTGCACAGATATTCAACTCAAGACATTGGAGATGGCCTGAGTGATTGCAACTTCTCCATCTGCGCAGCAGCAAAAGTGGGACACCCTAAGCTTTGTATCAACGCTGTATTTGCAGCCTGTACTAGAGCTTTTGCTGAGAGATGTACCCGCCCCGTGGCAAGCCGAGATACGGCTTGGTTTGCAGGAAGCGCTGGTAAATGCAGCTAAGCACGGCAATCGGCTTGACCCGGCTAAGTGCATTTCTGTTAAGTACACCGCTTCAAACTCTCACCTGTGGTGGGTCATTGCAGACCAGGGAAGCGGGTTTAGCCACCCCTCCAGCTGTAGCGAAGCCAGAGATAGTAACTGTCATTCCCATCCCGGAGAATGTGGGCGTGGGCTATACATTCTTTACCAAATTTTTGATCAGGTCACCTGGTACAACGGTGGTTGCGAACTCCACTTGGGTAAAGTGGTACGGCAGCCCCGCCGACTGCCGCTAATTCGCTAAGGGTGCAATCTTATTCACCTTGCTGGCCAGGTTGATTGGCCCGGCGCTCTCCGTGGGTGGGGCAGGGCGGAGCCTGAAGGCTGTGGTCAAGCCAGCCGATGGCCTGTTCAGCTCGCACTAGAGCTTCCTCAGAGTTTTGCTTGAGCAAGAACACCAGTGCTGCAGCCAGTTGCTCGCTGGCGCGCACTCGGCGATCGCGGTTGAGTCGGTGCCAGTCGGCAGGCTTAATGGCTAGACGCTCCGCCAGCATTTGAGCCAGTTCCAGGGTGGTCATCTCGGCGGTGGACTTGGTGGACTGGGTCTGGGGCGTCATCGACGAATCAAAGGAAAAAGCCATAGTTACCGAAACCAGTTGGGGTTAACTAGAAGATATAGCCTGCCCTGGTTACTATATCGTGGGCAGAAATCATTACCATAACTATTGTGCACAATGAACCCAGGCGATTGGCGGCAGCGGCACCACAGCCAGCAAGGATCGATAGGCGATACCCCTGAACCATCTCCCCAGTCCCTAGCCGAACTCATGCACCACCTCGAAGGGTTGGAGGTGCGACTGCACCAGCTCAAGGCGGGTGTGGCTAACCTGGTCCAGCTCCAGCAGCTCCAGGCCCAGGTGCCCGCCGCTGATGCCCAGCGGTCGGCGGCGGAAGTGACTCGCCTGCAGGAAGCGGCCGACAGCTTTGAGCTGGAACTGGCCAGTCGGGTCGTCAGCTGGCAAAATTTGAAGGAACCCTTTTGGCAGGCCGTGCGTTTTGGTGGGTTGGGGGTTTTAGTCGGCTGGGGGCTGGCCTGGGTTGTCTATGCTCACTAAGCTCGGCTGTTACTCATGCGGGAAAAACGTTGAGGGGAGAAAACTTTTTAGCCTACCAAAACTAATTCCCCTTACATGTTAGGATTATAAATCGTGGATAGGGCGGGTCGGTGCCCGAGTGGTTAATGGGGGCGGACTGTAAATCCGCTGGCTACGCCTACGCTGGTTCGAATCCAGCCCGGCCCACCACGACAATTTGCCCTTATAGCTCAGCGGTAGAGCACTCCCTTGGTAAGGGAGAGGTCACGAGTTCAAGTCTCGTTAAGGGCTTTGAGAAAAATAGAGACGCTACCCTCACCGAGGGTGATACTAGAGTGCGGGATTCTGGCAAGGGCAGGGGGCTCAAAAAGTGCCCTGGTTCTGGGGTGCGGTGGTGTGGACCGTTGACTCCAGCGCTACCAAAGCAGAGCGCTACCACAGCGCTACCAAAACAGATGGTTGAGCCAGTGGCTGAGCAGCTTTGGCCCTTGGGGCTCTTGAGGGTTTTCTGGTAGCAAGGCCAGAAAGGCCTGCTCTAGCTGAGCCAGGGCTGCATCGATCGCCGCTCGCTTGGGCCTTGGCTGGTGGGGCACATGGACGGGCGGCCCAAATCGCAGGGTCAGCCGCTTGCGAAAGTAGAGGGTTTTGGTGCCAATAATAGCCACCGGGTAGATCGGCACCCCCGATCGCATGGCGTAGAGCACCGAGCCTCGCTTGAGCGGGTGCATGTGGCCTTCCTGCTCTCCCAGGCGGCCTTCGGGGAAAAGCATAACGCCATCACCTCGGGCCAGCAGCGCCTGCACGGCCTGATCGATCTGCCGCATTTGCTGAATTGAGCTGCCGTTGGGCACGTGGTCGAGAATTTCGGTAGCGAGGGATTGAAGGTCGGCCCGTCCGCTGTCGGCGGCGGCCATGACGGCTATTTCCTCCTTCCACCAGCGCTCTAGGGGAATGACGCCCCCGGCCCAGCCAATGAGCCAGCGCTTCCAGGGTTTGTTGTACAGCGTGCGGGCATCGCCCAGGATGTAGTAGTAGGGATAGGGAGGGCAAAAAGCCAGCAGCAAAAACGGATCCAGGTGGCTGAGATGGTTGGCGGTCAGCACGTTGGGCTGGGTGGGAATGTGTTCTGGATTTTCGATGCGCACCCGAAAGAAGCTTTTGATTAACCGGCGCATAGCCCAGCGGCGAAAGCGACCGCTGACTCGCCGATCGGCGGTGCCCGCTGCGATCGCGCTCAGCTCGGCCAAATCGGCCGTGATGCACTGGCGCACAATGGGGTTCTGGGAGATGGCAACCCCTTCCTGTACGCGGTCGATCACCGCTGGGGAGAGCACCACGGCTGGCTCAGCAGGCTGGATCTGGGTGGAATCTGTCATGGCTGCATTGGAAGATATCCTCGCAGATTAAGCTGAGGAAAGCGTGGTTCTGAGTATGGAATACCGGCATTGGGCTGAGCCAAAGTCGCCGATAATTCTTAACCCTTCGCTCAGGACTCTTTTCTCAGGGGCCGTGACAGGCTTTGTATTTTTTACCGCTGCCGCACCAGCAGGGATCGCTGCGTTTGGGTAACAGGGGCGGTAGAGCATCGCCATCGACGTAGAACCAGCGATCTTTTTGGCGCACAAACCGCGATCGCTCGTGCAGCTGGCCGGGTTTCGGATCTGCGTAGTAGGCCACAAACTCGACTGCACCTTGGCGGTCGGTGGCCTGTCCTGCCTCGGTGGCCAGTACTCGCAGCCCCAGCCAGCGCGTGCTAGCCATGCTCTGTAAAATGGCTGCCCGCTGCCCTGCATACCGTTGGGTGGGATGGTGAGTTGTAATTAGATAGTCAATGGTGCCCTGGTGGTAGGCGGTATAGCGCGATCGCATCAGCGCCTCAGCCGTCGGGGCCTTGGCTGTACCCAACAGGTAAAGCTGGCAACATCGCTCGAAGATTTCTCCACTTCCACAGGGACAGGCAGCCGTCGGCGTCACACCCATCTACTCTCCCACTCCCCTACTCTCCCACTCCGCTACTTCCGCGGATGGGCTGGCAAAACCAGAGCATCGGTCAAATCCGCTGTCCGCTTCTTGGGCAGGGGCTGATAGACATTGGCATCCAGCTGCTTGATGCGACCAGAGAAGGCTTCATAGAATCGCTCCAGGCAGTCGCAAAACCAGGTCTGGTAGTCGGGCCAGCGATCGCGATCGCCCAGATCTACCTCGGCCAGGGTGCTGGCTACCATACAGGCCTGCTCGCCGGTGCCGTCCCAAATCAGGGGCAGGCCGATTTCGTCGGCGATCGCCTCGCGCTCCTGGGCCAGCAGGTGAAAGTGGGGCTGGGCATCGATGCCCAAGAGCAGCAGCTCGGTGTAGAGGCTGCCGTGCTCGCGATCGAGAATGGCATTGAGCCGAAACCCGGCGCGGGCAATGGCAAAGCCCATGGTTGCCGCCGTGGAGGGCGACCCAGGCTTGACCAGGCTGCCCTGGCGATCCATGCGATCGCAGAGCCCAATCCAGAAGTCTAAATTTTCCTGCTGGAGTTCCGTTAGGGGTTCAGGCTTCGGCTCGCCGGGGAGTTCTGCCTGGGCCTCTGCCGGGTCAAATTCCTCAGACTCGGTAGCGCTGCCGTCCACAGCGCCGCAGGTGGGCATAAAGTTTGCCGCCATAGCCGCATTATCAATGCTCCACAGCTCCACAGCGACACCCAAAAACGTCACCTGGCTAGTCTGGTTGAGCCAGTCAAGGGTAAAAGCCACATTTGCAGAAAACGCCGGGGCTATCCACACTACAGTTGTTGCGCCTGCGATCGCCGTCCAGGCTAAGAGCTCCCCCAAATCAGCTATTTCAATCGCATCGAGATGGGCCGCCAGCACCACCAGCGCCTCATCGTCGGCGTCAGCTAGCAGGGTATAGCCCTCCGCTTGCGCCGCCTCTGCCTCAGGCAGGATGAGCTCTAGACCGATCGCTTCGCCCAGTAGCTCCAGGGTTTCTGGCTCTGTTAACCACTGTTGAAAATCGACCTGGGTCTGCCAATAGTCGGTAGGGGCGAGTTTTTTCAGTCGTCCCAACTTGGGTTTGGCAGATCGCTTAGACACAGGTATTCGCTCGGGCAAAGGGCAGTAGTTGATCCTATTATGGCGTGGCCTGAGCACACAAACTCAGGCGAGAATGCCGCCCTGGCCTCAGCAGCCTCCCTCAGGCAACCGCTGAGCACCCGGCCAAACCCTGCTAATAGCTGGCCAGGGCCGTCTCCCACAGGGTATATCCCTCAGGGCTGAGGTGCAGCCCATCGGTGGTGAGGTCCAGGCGGAGTAGGCCCTGGCTATCGCTAAAGGAAGGATTTAAATCCACAAAGGTAGCCCCCTGGTGGCTGGTCAGGGCCGCTAGGCGCTGATTGACGCGCTGAATGCGATCGCTCGACAGCGCGTTGATCCGGGTTGGCAAAATGGAATACACCACCAGCTGAGCCTGGGGGTGCTGCTGCTTCAGGCGAACCATCATTCGATACAGATTGTCTACCACTTCGGCTTCGGGCACCCCGTTCTTGAGGTCGTTGATGCCTGCCATGATGTGAATAGTCTGAGGGCGGGTGCCGGCAAAGTAGTGCAGCCGCCGGAGCATGTGGGCCGTGGTTTCACCCGAAATGCTCTGGTTGAGCCAGAGCTGGTCAGGGGGCAACTCGTCTACGGGTAGCCATAGGGCTAGGGAGTCGCCCACCATGACGGCTAGATTGGCCTGCCCCTGGCGGCGGGCCATCGTCGCAGCTTCAGCGGCCAAGAGCCGTTGCCAGTCGGCGTCGGTGGGGGAGACAAAGGCCCGCTGCCATTGGTCAATGTACTGATAGGGGTTCGCCTGGGCATATAACTCTCCGGCTGCAACGACTGCCAACCGAAAGTGGTAAAGCTGCGAGCCGGTAACCGGCTTTAGATAGCCACTATCTAGCGATGGCGATGGCGATGGGCGACGACCGGGCGTCATCACCTGAGTGGGGCTGGGCCAGCCGTTGACGGCGTCACCCATCGAGAGCGATCGCTCGGCCGCCGCCGGGGCCACCCCGGCCATGTTCCGTTCCCCCTTGGGGCCAGTGGAATTCGCCTGGTCTGGGGCCGAGGCCGTTTGGAAACCCGCGATCGCATTCGGCTCTCCTTCCCAGCCTGTGCCAGCCCCCTCAGGGGGGTTAGCCGCGCCGCTAAACATGAGCTGAGCCGCCAAAAGCCAAACGTCCATACTTTCGTTCTATGTAGACATCCCAATTTCTTTTCCGTGCCGCGACTGGGTCCATCAGGATGAAATCACTCAATCCAGTTGCAGAAGAGACGTTTTGCTGGCGAAAGAACTCCGTAGCTCAAGTCTGGCTGGGCTGGCCAATTTCTCTGGCCCCTTGACAGAGCGCGAAGCCAGTTGGAATAATAAAAGACTGTGTTTATGCGCTCGGATCAGGTTCCTAAGGCTAACGCCGACCTTCACGGAGCTGAAGCCCTGGGGTCAGTTGGCACCTGTACGGCGGTTATGAGGTAAAAATGACGTACGCAATTGTTGAAGCTGGTGGCAAGCAGCTCCGGGTAGAGCCGGGCCGCTTCTACGACATCGATCGCTTGGCCCTTGAGGTCGACGACCAGGTAACCCTAGATCGCGTGTTGTTCGTGGACAACGACGGTGAGGCTGTGGTGGGGCAGCCTGTGGTAGAGGGGGCCGTTGTGGTGGGCAGCGTCGTTAGCCACCTGCGGGGCCGCAAGATTATTGTCTACAAGATGCAGCCCAAAAAGAAAACCCGCAAAAAGCAGGGGCACCGCCAGGAGCTCACCCGCGTGATGATCAACTCCATTGAGATGAACGGCACTGCGATCGCAGGCGAAGCCGCTGCCGTTGAGGCCGCCCCGGCTGAAGAAACGGCGGTCGCTGCTGCCGAGTAGATCTCTATCTCGCGCCGCTCCCCATCTCGCGCTAAATTGAACAGTAGGTAGGTTTAAGGACAACACAGCCATGGCTCACAAGAAAGGTACAGGCAGTACTCGTAACGGGCGCGACTCAAACGCTAAGCGCCTGGGCGTTAAGCGCTATGGCGGCGAAACCGTGCGCGCGGGCAACATTTTGATTCGCCAGCGGGGCACCAAAATTCACCCCGGTGAAAACGTCGGGCGCGGCGGTGATGACACGCTGTTTTCCCTAGTGGACGGCGTTGTGACCTTTGAGCGTCGCGGCAAGAGCGGCAAGAAAGTTAGCGTCTATCCCGTCGCCGCCACTGTGGCAACTGTTTAGATTTACGCTTAAAGACCGGGTGCCTGGTGAAAACCCAGAAAACTCTGGACTAGCTCAGTAGGCACCCGGTCTTTTATGACTCACTAAAAAAGCTCCTCAATATTGAGGAGCTTTTTTAGTGGAGCGGGGGTTCTGTCTAGTCGAGGTAGCCCATCAGAATCGAGGGGGGAGGATCCATCTCATCGTTAGGAGCGATGGGGCGATCGCCGGGCAGGGTGTGGATATCGGCGATGTGCAGGGTGCTTACGGCCACAGGGCGGTGTCCGGGCAGGGTATCGATGGTTGAAATTTCGAAGGTATTGGCTCCAATCGGGCGAGTGCCAGCGCGATCGAGGGTGCCGACAACTTCAAAGGTACCCAAAGCAATGGGGCGATGGTTCGGTAGGGTATCGGTTTCGACAACGCGGGTGTTGTCAGCCAGCACCATGACATCGCTGTTCTCAGGGCTAGCTTTTACGATGCCGCCACCCGCCGAGGAGGAACGCTTGGTGCGTGTACCTCGGGTAGCTCGAGTGGGTTCTTTTTCGGGGGTATCGGCACTGCCGCTGTTAGAGTCGTTGGTCGTGGTCATAGGGGTAAAAAGTCCTTACTGCTGCAATCAGCTGCCCAAGGGCGAAACGCTGATATGACTGGGAAACGTGATAAAAAATCGGGACTGCCTTGGCGCATGCTGCCGATGGGCAACCCCCGCCGCAAACAGAACTATTAAGTAAACATTATACTTTGATGGCTGCACCATCGAGTTTACGAAAGATTATTGCCGTCATAAGGGATTTCTACCGGCTGCCTCCAGCCCGATCGCCGGAGGAGAAGCGTCCCTGCCTGCGGATGCAGGGTTGATGATCTATAATTAATAAACGCACACCAATAGGGGGCTGTAACGGTTTCGACGTTTTGACGAAAGTCACGCTGTGATACAGGCCGAGAGGGAGTCTACTCTCGCAAATCAAGGCTCAAAACAAACGTAACTGCGAACACTATCGTTCCTTTTGCTCGTAAAGCTGCACCTGTTGCTGCCTAATCTAAACCTCGTTTAGATCTAACTTAGTTAGCGAGCGTTCATAGTTTGACTCCGTTAAGAGCTATGGACAAACCCCAACGGATGCTTCAGTGAATCTTCTCTAGTGGATTCATTGATTAAGACTTAGCTAGAGAATCCCGCCGTCCGGGATAAGTGGCGGTTCCTGCCCCGAGGGTTAGACGGGCTAAGCCTGTGAATGAGTGGTGTGTTAATACTCAGAGCGGACACGGGTTCGACTCCCGTCAGCTCCATTTTTGTTAGCTAGGTCGCCTCCTGGGATCATGCTTTCACCTGCCAGAGGCCTTGGTTGCAGGGCCACCAGTATAAATTCTGTGTTCGATTATTAAATATCTTTCCATCTGAGAGACCCAGTGTTGGGTCTCTTTTTTCATCTGCCTATACTGAGAACAGCAGCCCAAGTCGTAAGCTGTGTTGCCCCGCCAATAAGCCATTTAGCGAATGCTATCCGAGCTTTCGTGAATATTTGTCAGCCCTATTTAGAACAATGCGGTTTCCCATTCTGCCTTACCTTTATCAACCAGTTTTCTGCCGCAATTACAAGACCGTCTACAATCCTTGGCGGTTTTGGTACCTGCATCAGATTCGCTTCCTAGAGCGCTGCTGGCTGCGAGAATACCGGCCTGAGCAACAGCACAATTCCTGAGCCGTCGCCGAGGTCTCTGGCACAGCAAGGTGACCAGAGAGTACCACATCGCCAATATCCGTGCCTAAAATAAAATGCAGGAAATCCAGCCCCATAGCCCTGCTGGGTCATCTGCACAACTATATGCTTAGCCACAAGACCTGGGTGACAGGTGCTAGCGCTCTAGACCGTTTTTAGTGGGGCAAACACCGTCAGCGCCTGGGGCAGACACTCAAACATCATCGGGTTGACCTCTAAAATTTCGCCGTCAATCACCAGCTTTTGGGGTGGGTCGGTGGTGATTTTGAGTCGGCTGGTGCGGAGACAGGTGATGTCGTCCCGCTGGGTGGGGTTGCCCCAGGCGGCGGCCGCCATGAGGGAGGCCAGGGCGTTGATCCCCTGCAGGCGCGTGGTGCTGGTGGCAATCGTCACTTCCAGCAGGCCGTCGTCGGGAATGACTTCGCCTAAACCCTGAGCCAGCACCGAGGTGGGCGGGGCTACATTGGCTACGGTGATGGCATTTGTCGTCACTGTAGATACTTCGCCATCGATTTCGAGGGTGGCCGTAAAGGGTTCGGCGGCGGCTAGCTGCCGTACCCCTGAAAGCACGTAGGCCAAGTTGCCCAGTTCATTTTTGAGCTGGCGGCTGGCGCCATCGACCATGCCGGCTTCAAAGCCCACCCCGGCCAGCAAAATCATGGGAATATCGTTGCAGCGGGCACCGTCAATGACGTGGGTGTTGCCGGCCAGAATGGTTTCACAGGCGGCTCGTAGGTTGGTGGGTATGCCCAGCCCGACCGAAAAGGCGTTGGCGGTGCCGCGAGGAATAACGCCGAAGGGGATGCCAGTCCCCATGGCGGCTCCCGCCACCGCTGACACAGTGCCGTCGCCGCCTGAGGCAACAATCAGGCTGCGGCCCATGTCGTGCTCGTTTTTGGAGAGAATATGGTCAATCACCTCCCGCGCCTGGTCGGCGGGGTCGAGGTCGGGCTTGGTCATGATGACGTTGACCATGATTTGCGGCTCTAGCACTTCTTTAATGAGAGCTAGATCGGTGTTGGGGTTGCCCTGGCCAGCCACTGGGTTAAAGATCAGGTAGGCGATCTGGCTTTCGACGATGCCCCGCAGCAGCAGCGTGGCCGACATGTCGTTGAGGGCAATGGGTATGCCCTGGATTTGGCAGGCCCGCAGTACCAGCGTGAAGCTGGGAAAAGCGGTGGCGATCGCCCCTGGTTCGGTAAAAAAGATAACCCCGGCCACATCCCCGGCCAAAATGTTGGCGGCCAGCTCGATATCTCCCCCCTGGTCAGAGTCTTTGAGGGTGAACAATTCGATATTTTTGAGATCCCAACCCCGCTCAATGCCCTGGGCCATTTCTGCCGGGGCCATGATCTTGAAGTGGGTTAGTACCTGCTGGTGTTTTGAGAGCCAGTCCAGAGTGTGATCGACCTGAGTGGGGTGGGCGAGAATCGCCAGGGTGCTTGGCATGGGCACATCTAAATAGTCTCTCAATGCTACCACTCCGTTCTGGGCACCGCGATCGCTTAGTTTCCCTCCCCCGACAGAGTTCCGCCACCGCCAATAGCCAGCTGCTTCGCGGTGGTTTGCCAGTCGTCAATCAGGGGCGTTGACCAGAGCCAGTGGTCGATGGCCAGGGTGTTGAGGTTCAGCATCGTAGAGTCAAGGGTGAGAGTTTGGGCGAAGTAGCTCTGGGCCTGCTGCTGAATGGGCGCTTTTTCTTCGGGCAGGATAGTCATATCGCTTTCTTTTCGGTAGGCCATGGCCAGTCCAGCGTAGGCATTGACGGTGATTTTGTTGGCCACCTGGGGGCCAGCACTGGGGTCGATGTCGCGGCGCTGGGCGTGATCGATGGCGATCGCCCGATCCCAGGCTTCAATCGCCTTGCTGTAGTCGCCCAGGGCGTAGTGGGCAAACCCCAACCCAACCCAGGCTTCGAGCAAATCAGGGCGGCCGTCGGTGGCTGTGCTCCAGTCTCGTATGGCGTCGTAGGGGCTGGTTTCCGCTGCCGAGGCCGCGATCATTTGCTGCCAGGCCAGCCGACCCTGGACGTAGGCGATATCGGGGTCTTGCTGCTGAGAGACAGAGGCGGTGGCGAGGGCCGACTCAGCGGCAGTTAGGTCGTTTCGATCTAAAAGCTGCTCGATCAGCGTTCTGGCGGTGGCGGTGTGGTCGAGGGCTAGGGCTTGAATGGCGCTGGCCAGTAGGGTCGAGCTGGGCGCTGGCTGATTGGCCCCGGCGCTATTGGCCAGGGGGCGATCGATTGCGGCTGGGGCTAGGTCTGGGCGATGCAGCGTCGATAGGGTGGCGATGGAAAGCCCCAGCACCGTCCCCAGCCCGGCTAGGCCAAGACTGCCCCACACCAGCAGATTGGGCGGCCCAGACCAGCGCCGCCGGGGCGCCAAGGTCCTAGCTGCGGCCATTTCTCCCACAGGCATGCTGGAGGGAGGTTCGGGCAGCGGCGGTACGGGGCGATGGGTCGCGGCTGGATGGGGCAGCAGATTTTCGGTGGGGTCCGCAACCAGAGGGCGATCGCTGGGGATCGTGGAGGGCTGGGAGAGTTGCTGCACCAGGTTGGCCACGGCAACCTCGGCCTCGGGCGTCTCGGGCTGCTCGACCTCCTGGAGCCAGTCGTAGAGGGGGGCGACGGGCTCGGAACTGGATAATGCGGCGGCGGGGTGAGCCAGCATTTCTGCGGCCAGGCTGGAAATATCGGGGTCGGTGCTGTAGTCGGGCAGCATGAGGGCGACCTCGGTCAGGTCTTCCTCGCCACTGCCGAGCTGGCTGAGGTCGGGGGTAGGACGCTCTCCGCCATAGAGATAGCCGTCGAAATCGGGCCGCAGGTAGAGCAGTGGCAGCATCCAGAAGGGCTGGTCTGAGCCATAGGCTGACATTAGCCCCTGGCGCACTCGACTGAGGCAGAGATCGATGGGGTGGCCCTGGTGCAGGTTGCGGTACAGCAGCTGCGTAAAGGTGAGCGCCACGTCGTCAGGGATGCGATCGGCCATGGCAATTACCCCCGGCAGGCCCCGGTTGACCAGGGCCTGCACCAGGTTTTGGTCGCGCCAACCGGCCTGGGCGTCGTCCTGGGGGGTGTAGGCGCCCCGGCAGGAGTTAAACACCGCCAGCCGAATGCCGTTATTCCCCAGCAGTCCGGCCAGGTCTTCGCCGCTGAGCCGGTCGCTGAGGCCGGTTTGGCGGTTGACCAAAAACAGGTCGCCACCGGTTTCGCCCGCGTCGCTGTGACCGGCGTAGTGAAAAACCTGGAAATTCCCCTGCTCCAGGGCCTGGACCAGCTCAGGTCGCCCCGGCTGCTCCACAATGGTGACGGCCAGGGCCAGGGGGCCAGGTTCAGCGGTTTGGAGATGATCCATCAGGCCCTGCACCTCCTGGTGCAGGGCTAGCCGCTCCTGGTCATCGGGGGCGGAGATGACCAGGAGCACGCGCAGGGGAACGCTGGCAGGGGCCAGCGGAGCCATGGCGGCCAGGTCGAAGCTGGTCTGGTTCTGGTAGTAGCGGCACAGGGTGATGTCCAGGCCGGTGGCAAGGGGGCGGTCGTCGCCGTAGAGCAGTTCCCAGGGCAGACGCTGCACCTGGCTATCTTTGAACCCCAGGCGCAGCCGCAGGGGCTGGCGGCGGTTCTGGGCCACGCTCTGGGCGGCTACCCAGCTATCGCGAATGCGGCCCTGAAAAATTCCCTGGTAGAGAGCTTGGCCCAGCTGAACCCAGGAGTTTTCGGCTTGGGTTGGGTCGGGTAGAGGGCGATCGCTGCGATCGCCCCCCAGGCGATGGTTGGGGTTGTGCAGCAGGGCGTGCAGGGGGTCTTGAAACAGCGCCTCAGCCTGGGCCAGCCAGTCCTCCAGGGGCCAGGTGACCTGAGCTTCGGCCAGAGGAACTCCGGTGGCGACAGCTTCGGTGCGCAACCAGTAGGTGTTTGCCCCTGCTACGGGGGTGATCGAAATCTGAAATTCCTGGGTCACGGCCTGGATCACGGGCGGTAGGGGTGGTCTTCTTTCACGGTAGCTTGCCGGACCAATCTCGGGGATAGGGGTGGCGGGTTGTTAACAAACTCCGTCTAGATTGCCCCTGGGGCAGGGGGATGACGCTATGATGGCTTGTCTTTATTTACAAGGCCCTGGTGGCAAATTCCTGGAGCAATTCTATTTTTTTGCGGCGTTTAACCCGGACTCTGCGCTTTCCTGGGCTGGCCGTGGGCCAAAAAGCGCTCTGGCGATCGCTGAGCCTCAGCCTTTTGGGGGCCGCAACGGTGGTGGCTGCCCTGCCGGGCCGGGGAGAGATCATTCCGGTGGGGCTGGATGGGCTGGCTCTGCCCTCCATGGCGGCAGCCGAGCAGGCTCGCCTTGAGGCACTGCTGGGGGTGCAGCAGATCGAGGTACTCAGCACCCTCAGCCCCGATCGCACCACCCTGGTTGTCGCCACCAGCAGCCGCGTTGTGCCAGAGGATCGGCGGCTGCATTTTCTCAACATTCGCACCGGGGAGCTGAGCGATGCTCTGGCGCTGGAATACGACTTGATTAGCCCCGACCTGCCGCTGCGGTGGATCGACAACGACACCCTGCGCTACGTGCAGCAGGACCCCTACGGACCATGGGAAATTATTACCCTGAACCGGGTGACGGACATTGCCTCGCGCACCAGCGTCTACCCCACCCAGCCCGAAGATGGGGAAGTGCTGGGGGTGGCGCCCGATTTCTCTAAGTTTGCGGTGCGGGTCTACGGCGAAGGCGAAGACATTATCTACATCGTATTTTTGCCCTCGCTGCGGCGGCTGGAGGTGGCCCGCCTGCCGGAAGATTTGGAAATTCGCCCCCCGGCCTGGTCGGACAGCGGTACCCAGGTGGCGCTGGTGATGACATCCGGGGAAGAGCAGCGGCTGTACGATCGCACCCCCAATACCCCCGGCCTGGCCAACCCGGTGGTTCAAGACGCCCTGGGGCATCTCACCCCTGCCGACAACCCCTTTTACCAGCACAGCACGGTGCGGGTGTTTGACTTTTCGCAGCCCGAGCCGCTGCGGCTAGAGATGGTCGCTCCCGACTATGGCGGTGACCCCTTTGCCGAGGTCAGCCTTAGCCCCGATGGCCGTCGCCTATTGGTCAAGCGCTACCGCCCTAGCCCGGTGGCCGGGCGCATGCACCCCTCCTACGTGTTTCCCGAGTCGGCCTACTTCGAGGTGTATGACCTGGATGGCCATCGCCTAGATACCATTGCTGCCGATGCGCTGCGGGGGCCAACGGAGTCGGCGGGGCAGTTTTTGGGCAACAATCGCCTCCTGTTTTGGGGCACCGAAGGGCTCAACCGCCACCTCTACGTATACGACCTGGGCGAGGGGCAAGCGGCAGAAAAGCAAGCGACAGAGGGGCAAACAAGGGAGGAACAGCGCGTCCTCACCCCCCTGCCAATGCCGCCAGGGTCTGTGGATCCAGCTTCGATCGTGACGGCGGCAAATGGGAACATCATCATCTACGGGTTTTCCTCGGTAACGCAGCCGCCGGAGCTGTTTGCCCTTGATTTGACTGAGGGATCGGCTGGGGGGGGAACGCCGCGATCGCTCACCACGATCAACGCCGCCGCCGCCGAGAGCAACCGCGTGCGCGTCGATGCGGTGAGCTTTACGACCGGCCAGGGCGATCGCGAAGGATACCTGGTGCAGCCAGCGGGCAGCGCCTTTCCGCCCCAGGGGGTGCCCATTGTGCTGTGGCAGCAGGGGGGGCCGGGGTTCTCCATGGCCAACGAGTTTGCCACGGAAGTCGAAATGCCCCTGAACCTGCTGCCCAACTTTGGCCTGCCGGTGCTGGTGGTGCCCCTCTCGGGGCGGGAGGGATTTGGCCCCGAGCTGTACCGCGCCCTGGCCGACGGCCAAAACTTTGGCCACATCGATGTGCAGGAGGGGGCCGACATCATTGGCCAGCTGATTCAGCGGGGGTGGACCACCGCGGCCCAGGTGGGGGTAACGGGCTGCTCCTACGGCGGCTATTACACAGCCCAAATTGCGGCCCAGTTTCCCCAAATGGTCGCTGCCGCCAACCCCCAGTGCTCGCTGCTCGACACCTTGACCGAGTGGCAGCTGGGCTATTCGTCGCTGCTGTCGTACCTGATTGGGCAAACCCCCATGGAAGCGCCCGATCGCTACCTCCAGGCCTCCCCCCTGTACAACGCCGAGGCCATTCGCACCCCAATGCTGCTGTTCCACGGCTCCGACGACTTTTTGCAAATCGACGTGGCCCGCAACTTCCACGATGTGATTGACGGGGACGGCGTGCCGGTCACGCTGTACGAGTTTGAGGGCGTGGGCCATAGCCTCTACGGGTCTAGCTATGAAACCCAGGCGGCGCAGCTGCAAATTGAGTTTTTTCGGCAGTATTTGCAGCCCTAGGTAGGGTCAACCGCCCGCCGCCCGCTGTCTCAGTTCCCTCTTTGCGCCTACTAACCACCAGAGGGTCGTTTAGGCATTGCCGAAGGGGGTAGGGATGTTAAGTGAGTCGTTTAAGCAGTTTGTAAAGGCTGTTTCGGGAGCGGCGGGGCTGGTGCTAACGGGGGCGCTGCTGGCGCTGGTTTTGTCTGGGTTTCAGGGCTATTTGGAGATGGAGCTAAAGGATGGAGGAGGGTCTTTTCGCATCGTAGGGCCAGGGGGCACGTGCGAGATGCTGGGTAGGGATTGAACGCTGGCCATGGGCGGGCGTCCCGCGGCGATCCTGGCTAGCAGCTGTAGCCAATCTGGGGAAGACAGAACTCCCCGGAACGTTCAAACATTTAAACGTTCCGGGGTTTCTGGATCGTCTAACTCAACTGACTACGACTGTACAGCCAGGATTTTTTTGCCCTGGGCAAGGCGGGGGCCGAGCGGCTGGCTCTGAGCCGGGAGCTACACCAGAGCCTTGCGCTTAAAGGTATCGACCCCCGCGTATTTGGCCTTGGCGCCCAGTTCTTCTTCGATGCGGAGCAGCTGGTTGTACTTGGAAAGGCGCTCGCCACGGCAGGGGGCACCCGACTTGATCTGGCCGGTCATGCAGCCCACCACCAGGTCGGCGATGAAGTCGTCGGGGGTTTCGCCCGAGCGATGGCTGACCATGCAGGTGTAGCCTGCCTCGTGGGACATTTTGATCGCCTCCAGGGTTTCGGTGATGGAGCCGATCTGGTTGACCTTGACCAGGGTGGAGTTGCCGACGCCGTCTTTAATCGCCTGGGCAATGATGGCGGGGTTGGTGACAAAGGCATCGTCGCCCACCAGCTGGATGCGATCGCCCAGGGTTTTCGTCATCGCCTGCCAGCCCGCCCAGTCTTGCTCGCCCAGGCCATCTTCGATTGACACAATCGGGAACTGGTTGACCCAGCTCTCCCACAGGGCAATCATGTCTTCGGTAGATTTGCTGCTGCTGTCAGATTTGTAGAATAGATAGCTGCCGTCTTTTTGGTACAGCTCGCTGACGGCGGGGTCAAGGGCGATCGCAATATCGTCCCCAGGCCGCAAGCCAGCCTTCTCGATGCCCTTGAGAATCACTTCAATGGCTTCTACGTTGCTCTTCAGGTTGGGGGCAAAGCCACCCTCATCGCCAATAGCGGTGCTGTAGCCCGCGTCTTTGAGCACCGACTTCAGGGCATGGTAGACCTCGGCCCCATAGCGCAGCCCCTCCGAGAAGGTCGGTGCCCCCACGGGGGCAATCATGAACTCTTGAAAGTCAACGCTGTTGTCGGCGTGGGCACCGCCGTTGATGATGTTGAAGCAGGGCACCGGCAGCAGCACTGAATCAGGGCCGCCCAGGTGCACATAGAGGGGAACCTCGGCGGCCACGGACGCCGCTCGGGCAACAGCCATCGATACGCCCAAAATAGCGTTAGCGCCCAGGGTGCCCTTGTTGTCGGTGCCGTCTAGGGCCAGCATTTTGTGGTCCACCGCCGCCAGATCCATCGCATCCATGCCCATAATGGCTGGGGCAATCCTGTCGTTGACGTTGGCCACGGCCTTGAGCACGCCTTTGCCGCCGTAGACAGCCCTGTCGCCATCCCGCAGTTCGAGGGCTTCGCGAATGCCGGTCGATGCCCCAGAGGGCACACCCGCCCGCCCCTTGGCCCCACCCTCCAGCACCACGTCAACCTCAACCGTAGGATTACCCCGCGAGTCAAGAATCTGCCTGCCGTGAACCGATGTAATTGCGACCATGACTACTACTCCGTTGGTAATTTCGTAAACCGTTGCAAACCCTGCTCCACAGACCCCATGGGCTAAAGCGCTAAATTATCCTGTAGTATCCTACCGGGTGAAAGGCTTTTCCTAACGTCACTTCAGCCACCGTTTGAGCCGTCGTAGGCGGTCAGCCTGAACCGTTGTGAGAGTCATGGGAGGGTGACAGCCTTCTGCATACTACTGGGCCGCCAAGCATGTCCAATAACTTCTTACAATCCCCTAAGAATCGGGATTGGGGATCGGCTAGATTTCTGAGGCTAGGACTCAAAGGCATGAAACATGTCGACTATGCCAGCTTGCTTGGCTCTCTCGCTCCCCTGCTCCCTCGCGATTGACAATAGTAGTCACACTTGTGCCGCAGTCTACCAGGCTATAAATCTAGGCGATTGTGGATCTACCTTGGGCACCGAGGCCTGCCTGGGTATCTCCGAGGATAGATTCCTGGAGAGGGAGGGTTTGCTAAAATTTTGAGTAGTTTTTGACAGCCTAGGGCAGACCTTCTAGAGAGGGTATTGCCCCGGTAGAGAAAATAGCGAGCAGTAGCAGAGAAGCCTCTGCCGCTGTGGTCAAACTGTTTCGCTGGCAGTTGTGCAACTGTTTGTTTGCGCAACTCCTCCGTACGCAAGAGAGCCGCGTTCTCTCGGGCTCATAACACCTTATTCACTCAAGAAACCATCAACCTATGCATGTTGCAGTTTGGCCTGGGAATGTCTACCCTCTCGGAGCCAATTGGGATCATAAAGGAACGAACTTTGCCCTATTTTCGGAACATGCCACCGGGGTAGATCTCTGCCTGTTCGACAAAAATGGCGAAGAGACTCGGGTTCCGCTCACCGAGGTCAGCAACTTTGTTTGGCATGGCTACCTGCCGGGCATTGGCCCCGGTCAAGAGTATGGCTACCGGGTGCACGGGCCCTACGCTCCCCACGAAGGCCATCGCTTCAACCCCCATAAGCTGCTGATCGACCCCTACGCCAAGGCCATCTCTGGGGAAGTGGGCAACGGCCCTGAGCTATTTGGCTACGACTGGGAAAGCCCCGATGAAGACCTCTCCTTTTCAGACTTAGATAGCGCCCATCTGATGCCCAAGTCGGTGGTGGTGGATGAAACCTTTGACTGGGAAGACGACACCCTGCTGCGCACCCCCTGGCACGAAACCATTATTTATGAGGTGCATGTCAAAGGGTTTACCCGCCTGCACCCCGACATTCCGAAAGAGCTGCGCGGCACCTACGCCGGCATGGCTCACCCAGTCGCCATTGAGCACCTCCAGCGGCTTGGCATTACCGCCGTGGAGCTAATGCCCATTCACCACTTTCTCTCCCGCCCCGGTCATTTAGCCGATCGCGGGCTGCGCAACTACTGGGGCTACGACTCAATCAATTTCTTTGCCCCCTTCTCGGGCTACAGCTCCAGCGGTATTTTAGGCGAGCAGACCCGAGAGTTTAAGGAAATGGTGAAAGCCCTGCACCAGGCGGGGATCGAGGTGATTCTCGATGTCGTTTACAACCACACCGGGGAGGGCAACCATTTTGGCCCTACCCTGTCGCTGCGGGGCATCGACAACGTCAGCTACTACCGCCTGGTCGAAGACGATCTGCGCTACTACATGGACTTTACCGGCTGCGGCAACTCCCTGCACATGCGCAGCCCCCAGGTGCTAAAGCTGATCATGGACAGCCTGCGCTACTGGGTGATTGAAATGCATGTCGATGGCTTCCGGTTTGACCTGGCCTCGGCCCTGGCGCGGGAGCTTTACGAGGTAGACCGACTCTCGGCCTTTTTCGACCTGATTCACCAGGACCCGGTGCTGGCTGGGGTGAAGCTAATTGCCGAACCCTGGGATGTGGGCACGGGCGGCTACCAGGTGGGCAACTTTCCGGTCAACTGGTCGGAGTGGAATGGCCAATACCGCGACACCGTGCGCGACTTCTGGCGCGGGCAGGATGAAACCCTGGGCGAGTTTGCCTACCGTTTGACCGGCAGCCCCGACCTGTATTTTCAGACCAATGGCCGCCAGCCTAATGCCAGCATTAATTTTGTCACCGCCCACGATGGCTTTACCCTCAATGACCTGGTCAGCTACAACGACAAACACAACGAAGCGAACGGCGAGGACAACCGCGACGGCGACAACAACAATTCATCCTGGAACTGCGGCGAAGAAGGGCCGACCAGCGACCCCGAGGTGTTGAAGCTGCGGGAACAGCAGCGGCGCAACTTTTTGACCACTCTGATGCTGTCCCAGGGGGTGCCCATGCTGCTGGGGGGCGACGAGATTGGCCGTACCCAGCTGGGCAACAACAATGGCTACTGCCAGGACAACGAGGTTTCGTGGTTTGACTGGGATTTACCCGACGGCAACGAAGACCTGATCAACTTTTGCCGCGAGCTGATTTATTTTCGCAAGCAGCACCCGGTGTTTCGGCGGCGCAAGTGGTTTCAGGGGCAGGCCATCCACGGCATTGGGGTGACCGATATCAGCTGGCACAACCCCGACGGCACCGAAATGTCCCAAGAACAGTGGGAAATTGGGTTTATCAAGTCGGTGGGCGTGTTTCTCAATGGCGATAAGATCCCCAGCCCCGGCAGCCAGGGTGAGCGGATCAGCGATAACGACTTTTTACTGTTTTTCAATGCCCACTACGAAACGATTGAATTTCAGCTGAATGAACTGTTTCGGGAGTACCCCTGGATCGTGGAGATCGACACGAAGGAGCCTCGGTTTGTGACCGAAGAGCGCATCTTTACTGAGGATCAAACGATTCCGGTGGCGGCGCGATCGCTGCTGGTCTTGAAGCGCCTGTAGCCTCAGGCCTGAGCCTGATTGACCGACAGCTCGCCCTGGCACTGGGGGCAGAGGCCAAAAAACTCCAGGGTGTGATAAAAAATTTTGAACTCGTGGGCCTTGTGCAGCTGCTTTTCTAGCTCGTGTACCGGGCACTGGTCAATGGCGATGGTGCTGCCGCACTGCAAACAGGTGAGGTGGTGGCGATCTTCCTGGGGCAGGCTGTAGAGCGACTCGCCCGAGGGCAGCGTGCGCATCTGCACCGCGCCTTCCAGCTTGAGGGCATCGAGCGCCCGGTAGACGGTGGCCAGGCCCGTAGTGTTGCCGTCTTGGCGCATTTCTACGTACAGGGCTTGGGCCGAAATAGGCTTGCTCAACCCTTTGAGGACGGTTAGAACTTTCTCTTGACTGCGGGTGCGTCGTACCATGCTGTCTCACTCGTACTGCCTCAAGTTTATCAACTGGGCGATACGGTAGGATGGGGGATGTCAATTGTGACGATTTCCCCGCCTTTGGAGTTGGCCGTGCCCCACTACAGCGCTCGCATCTACGTCACCCTGCGCCCCTCGGTACTCGACCCGGCCGGTACCGCCGTGCAGTCGGGGCTGGCCCACATGGGCTACAGCAACGTGGGGCCAGTGCGCATTGGCAAGTACATCGAACTCACCCTAGAGGCCGACTCTGAGGAGGCCGCCAGTCAGCAGCTCGATCGCATGTGCGACCAGCTGTTGGCCAACCCGGTGATCGAGAATTATCGGTTTGAACTGCAAACCCTAGCGACTGTTTGAAGAAGATAGGGGAGGTCGAGGAGATAGGGGAGGTCGGGGAGATAGGGGAGGTCGGGGAGGTTGAGGAAATGGCTAAATAGTCTTCCTCACCTTCCTCACTTTCCCCACCTCCCTCACCTTCCCCACCTCCCTCACCTTCCCCACCTCCTCCACTCCCCCACCTCCCTCATCCTCCCCACCTTCCCCACCTCCCCACCTCCCCCATGAAATTCGGCATTATTGTCTTCCCTGGAGCCAACTGCGATCGCGATGTCGCCTACGTCACCCGCGACATTCTGGGCCAACCCACCCGCATGGTCTGGCACGAAGAGGGCGACCTGGGCGATATCGATGTAGTGGTGGTGCCGGGGGGCTTTAGCTACGGCGACTATTTGCGCTGCGGCGCGATCGCCCGCTTTTCGCCAGCCATGCAGGCCACCGTCGAGCACGCCCAGGCGGGCAAGCCGGTGCTGGGCATCTGCAACGGCTTTCAAATTTTGACCGAGGTGGGGCTGCTGCCCGGGGCGCTGATGCGCAATCGGGATATGCGCTTTATCTGCGATCGCCTCCCGCTCAGGGTCGAGCGCACCAACCTGCTGTGGACGAACGGCTACACCCCCGGTCAGGTAATCACCCTACCCATTGCCCACGGCGAGGGCTGCTACTACGCTGACGAGGCCACCCTGGCAGAACTGGAAGCTAACGACCAAATTGTGTTTCGCTACAGCGGCCCCGAGGGGGCAGTAGATGCGGCCCATAACCCCAACGGTTCGCTGGGCAACATTGCGGGCATTTGCAACCGGCAGGGCAACGTGCTGGGCCTGATGCCCCACCCCGAGCGCGCCTCTGACGCCGTGCTGGGCGGGGTCGATGGGCTGCCCCTGTTCCAGGGCCTGGTGCAGGCCTTGGTAGCGGCTTAGGCGTGTCATCAAGTCTGGCTAAACATCCTGACTCCATCAGCACTGCTACGCCCGACTCAAAAAAAGCTAGGGGCTGTAACCCTTGATTCATGGGCCATCAGCCACTAATTTGATGCCAGCCCCTAGCGCCAGGGTCGCCATTCCTTCAAAATCTCTTCAAAAAGAGATCTCTCCAGGGGCGTAAACTTCACCAAAACCCCCGTCACGGCGGTGGGGCTGGGTACACTTAACCAGCAAGGAACCTGCTTTGACTGCAATGTCGTCATGGGTCAACGGGGGTAGACTGTGGGTTGCCGCTGCGGCAATCTGGTGCTGTGTTGTGCTAAATCGGCCCTCCCTGAGCCAAGGGCTGGAGGAAGTTTTTATGCCAAATGCTGATGAATGGCTGGGTAGCGCCCTGGCCTACCGCTCGACGGTGTATGAATATTGCCAGCTTGCCCTGTGCCCTAGCCTTGACCAGGCCAGCGCCGATCGCATGGGCGAAATTTTGCGGCGGGCCGAAGCAGAACCGCTGCTAAATTTATTGATTGACGAAGCCGATGGTCTGGTGGCGCGCTTGCAGCCCTGCCCCTGCGATCAGTACATCCAGCAGCAGCAGCAGCGGCTGCAAGGGGCGATCGATGCCCTGTGGGTGAACGAACTGCTGACCACCTGCGGGCCGTAGTCGAGCCGCCGTTCGCTGGATTCTGTGGCAGGCTGGGATCAGGTTGCACGCGAGGCTAAATGACGACGGCTTCTTCTTTACCCGCTCTCCCCAAGCGCTGGCTGGTGCAGGTGTGCCGGCATCGATCGTGCGATCGCGGCGGTTCGGCGGCGGTGCTGGCGGCGTTTCAAGCGCACCAAAGCCCGACGATTCTCGTCGCTGAGAGCGACTGCATGGGCCAGTGCAGCGCGGGGCCTACGGTGAAGGTGATGCCCGGCAATACCTGGTACTGCCGCATTACCGCTGAGGATGTGCCGAGGATCGTGGAGCAACATTTGAAGGGAGGGGAACTGGTGCGCGATCGTCTCCACCCCCGCTTTCACCCGCTTGACCCATCGCCCTAACGGTGCACTTGATCGGCGTAAGCAGTTGAGCCATAGAGAGTAACACGTGCTTTGTCAGACCCGAATTAGGCTGGGCGGCTTTACAGAAGAGACTAGCGCTGAATAACTTCACTCAGCGCTTCCTGAAGAACTTCATCACTCACACCGTGACGTTTCAAACTGGCAACAAGGGCAGATACCGTGTCTCCATCCAACCGCTCCAGATCAGCTCTTAACCCTTGACCAATATAGGCTCGGGCTAGAGGCTGATACCCAGAAAACCCAAGCAGCGGGGCGACTCGCTTTAAATCTTCGATCACATCTTCGGGCATCCGAATGGTGATCGTTGTCATAGGCCGCTCTCTGCTGAGCCGCTGCTTTAATGCATCAACCTTCATAGTAGTTACGCTCCTTGCGTGTCGCTTTACGAGCCGAAATTAACCGAATGGTGTCGTTTTCACGGTCGATGTAGACAACGTATAAAAGACTCCACCGTCTGTCGAAACCTATTACGGCATCCCGTGTCTCCTCGCTGCGGCTGGCGTCAACGACGACGAGGAATGGGTCAAAGAAGGCTTCTGTAGCTTGTTGAAAGGTTACCCCATCGTGATTAATGGGGTTTATCCTGGCCTTCTCGTCATCCCAAACGAAGGTGATGCCATTGAGCATGAAATACGCATCCATACTCTGTAATGTAGGTAAGATGTATTTACATTGTCAATACGGCCTGGCCAGCTTGACTGAGGCTTTCTGATGCCCTACAAAAAACTGTGGGAAGCAATTGGTGATCTCAAATTCCGAGTAAATCTAGCTGTGGCCAATGCGCTTAGGACAGTAGTGAACGTCAATGCGAAGGCTGGGGCAGCGCATCGGCGTATAGCTATCGCATGAGAGCTAACTGTGAATTGTCCTAACCTTCTGGCTCTAGCTATACCCCCGATTTGTAGTAACGTGCTATGCCCCTACAGGGTTTCTGGTTATGAATCAGGGTTGACCAAATCGAATTTCGGATGAAACTAGTTTAGCCCCAAATCTCCCCCCACTTGGCTGGGTGAAAATTAGGGCTAAATCTACTCTATTAAAGGGTTCCAGGCTTTTTTGCCAAAACCGATGCTAGCGCACCTGAGCCATCGCCTCTACCGGGGGCCGCACCACACGGTGGGCCAGACCCAATTTTTCGAGCGTCCAAATGGCGTACCAGGTGACATCCACTTCCCACCAGCGCCAGCCGGCAGGGGCGACGTTGGGGAAGGCATGGTGATTGTTGTGCCAGCCTTCGCCGTAGGTAAGCAGGGCGGTCCACCACAGGTTGCGGGAGCCATCTTCGATATGAAAGCGGCGCTTGCCCCACATGTGGGTGGCGGAGTTGATCAGCCAGGTAGAGTGCCACAGCAACGCAATTCTGAGAAAGCCGCCGTAGATCACGAAGGGCCAGCCGCCGAGGGCAAAGAGGGCGATCGCAACCGGCACTTGCAGCAGCAGAAAGTAGCGATCGAGCCAGCGATAGTAGGGGTCGCGGGCAATGTCCGGCGCGTAGCGGCGGTAGATTTGGCCATTAAAGATGGCCGGGTTGCGGTACACCATCCACAGCATGTGGCTCCACCAGAAGCCACGGCTGGCGGCGTAGGGGTCTTTTTCGGCATCTTCGGTGTAGAGGTGGTGCTGACGGTGCCCCGCCACCCAAAAGATTGGCCCGCCCTGGAGCGCCATCGCGCCGATGGTGGCCAGCACGTACTCTAGCCAGCGCGGTACCTGCAAGCTGCGGTGGGTCAGCAGCCGGTGATAGCCCAGACAGATGCCAATGCTGCCAAACAGCCAGTGCAGCGCCACCATGACGCCCAGCGCCGACCAGGAAAAGAACCAGGGGGCCAGCAGGGCAACGCCGTGGATGGCGGCCAAAAAGCCTACCAGCGTCCAGTCTAAATCGGCAATGCCCGGTTTTTGCAGGGGCGGTTTTATCGATGTTGTCATAGCAAAGTCCTCATTCTTCGTCAGGTGGAAACGGTGGGCTAAGCCGCTCGCCCGGTCTGGGCGGAGGCTCTGGCCTGACTCCTCATGGCCCCCTAGGGGATTGGTCTGGAGCCCATTGCAAGTGCTGCTTGCAAAATCACCTTAGCAAACTTCTTTGGTAAAATGCAAGTGTTGCTTTCTTTTTGCTATGGCAGATCGGCGTAAATCGGCTCGGCAGCGGCTTGTGGACGCGGCATTTCAGCTTTTTTCGAGGCAGGGCGTGGGGGCTACAACCACCCGCCAGGTGGCCGATCTGGCCGGAGTCAATGAGGTGACGCTGTTTCGGCAGTTTGGCAGCAAGCATGGCTTGCTTGCTGCCGTGATGACTGAGGCGGATCTGCTGGATGGTTCGGCTTCTCGCCTGGTCCTGAACCCCGACGGGCAAGCCCCCGTTGATCAGGCCTTGGGAGATTTTCTGGCCCACTGCCTGGAGACGTTGGATCAGCTTTCGGAACTGGTGCGATCGGTGATTGGGGAATCGGGGCAGTTCTCTGCCGCCAACAGCCAGGCCATGGGACGCGGGCTGAAAGCGATTCGCGATGGGATGGCGGAGTATTTGGAGGCGGTTTTGGGGCCGGGCCATGCCCCTGGGCTGCCTCCGGAGGCGATCGCTGGGCTGGTGATGGCCCTGCTGCTGGGCTATGGGGCGATCGAGGGAGCCACCAGCGGAATGGCCGAGGGCGATCTGGAAAACCACGGCCTTTGGCCCAGTCGAGCCGACTTTGTGGACAGCGTGGTGATCTGGCTGCTGAGTCTGCGGCCCCAGCCCGCCGCTGAAGACCGGGCATCGGCTCAGCCTGGCCCGACTGGGGACCCTCTCAATACCGAAACCTGGATCGATTTGCCTGCGCCCATTGTGCACCAGGTCATGCAGGCGGCCCGCAAGGCTGGCAATCAGACCTTTGCGCTGGTCTACGTGCTCTGGGGGGCCGGAGTGGCGGCGGCGGAGGTGCCGCTGCTGACCCGCGCCAGCGCGCTCTACGACAGCGACCAGCATATTTTGCTGGTCGGCCCCAACCACCGCCAGGTGCCGTTAAATCAGTGGATTATGGGTCGGCGCTACGGCACCTATACCAAGAATCCGCTGACCCGCTGGCTGAAGGGCCGCAGCGATGATTCGCCTGCTATGTTCTTGGGGCCGGACGATCAGCCGATCACGCCCCTGCGGGTGCGGCAGCTGTGGGCTGAGGTCACAGCCGACATTGTTTCGCCTACGGGCGTGCCCCTGAGCCTGGAGCAAACCCGCGCCACCTGGTGCGTCGAGATGCTGCTGAAGGGGTTAAACCGTCACGAACTCAGCCTGCTGAGCGGGCTGTCGGTGGAGCAGCTCGACCCGCTGGTGCAAAAGGCCCAGGCGCGATCGGCCCTGGCCCAGGCGCTGCGGCTCGATCGCCAGGCTGGGCCAGGCTACAGCGGGCTGGATGAGACGACCGATGCTGTCTCACCCGCCGATCGATAGTCTGCGCCAATGGCTAGAGTACGCCCTCGGCCTTGAGCAGGGCAATGGCTCTGGGAATGCGCAGCTGCATGGCGGCGGCGACGGCCTGAAGCAGCTTTAAATTGGGCAGGTCTGGGTTGAGTTCGGCGGCGCGATCGAGGGCGACCTGGGCGCTCCTGGGCTGCCAGGCATAGAGATTCACAAAACCCAGGTAGGCCCAGTGGTAGGGGTTGTCGGGGGCTACGGTGGTGATCTGGTGGAGGGTGGCGATCGCATCTTCGGCATGTTGCTGGAGCACCTGGGCCAGCAGCATGCCGTAGAGCCAGTCGAGGCGATCGGGCGACTGCTGAAGCCGATGGCCCAGGGTTTGCTCGGCGTGAACCAGATATTTCTGGCGGGGATCGTACTGGTTGATGCGGCCCACCTCCGCAAAGATGGGATCTAGCTGGCCCACCGCCAGGCCCTGGGCCAGCTGGCGCAGGTAGGTGACGAGATCGAGCGGCGGGGCCACCGCCAGGGGAATCGTGGCGGGGATATCGATGCCGGGCTGCACCTGCACCACCGCAGGCGGCCCCTCCAGCGTGGTGCTGCGGCCTGTGGTGGGCTGCAACAGCTCTGCACGCAGGGTGTAGCGACCCGCCGGTAGATCGACGGGCGGGGCCAGACTGAGCCGCTCTGCCACGGTGTAGGTCTCAGATCCATTGTCGCCGTAGAGGCGGCCTAGCCCCACGGCATGGTCGCCGAGCCAAACCGGGTCTGCGCCGGAATCGGGCTGCCAGGTGAGCAGCAGCAGCCCGTTCTGGAGCTGATCCCAGGGGCCAGCGAGGCGATAGGTAACGGGGTAGACGCGGCCAGGAAAGATTTGGTCGGGGGCCTCAACGCTCAGCTGCACCGGGGCGATCGCCGTCGCTGAGGGCACCACCGCGATCGGGGGCTGTCGCCGATGGTAGAGCTGGGCCTCGCTGCTGTCGGGCAGGGGCCAGGTCGCCACCACCTCCAGATCGGGGGACTTGAGAATCGAGTCTTTGAGCAGGGCCTGCCCGGCCTCGATCGTGTCGTAGGCCCCCTGGTCGCCGGTTTTAGCCAGGTACCAGTCGAGGGCGGCCGCATCCTGTACGGCGGTATTGGGGCTAAAGGCCAGCTGGCGCGCAAATCCCTGAAAATTGGCCGCACCGCCGTAAAAATCCATGTTTTGAGGATTTAGCTGCTGGGTGTTGACGGCCATGCCCAGGGTGGTCTCCAGGTGGGGAGTGGTCTGGGTCATGGTGGAGACAATGGCCTCGTTGGGCCAGGGTGGCCCGGTGTAGGGGAAAAAGCTGGGGGGCAGTAAACCTGCCGGCAGCCCCTGGCCCAGGGGGGCTCCCGGCAGCGGAAAAATCGTCCACAGGACGACCCCCAGGGCGGCGATCGCCGCCACCCACCGCACGGCCCAGACCCGGTACCCGTTCAGCATGGCGGCCAGCCCCACCAGCACCAGCGGCAGCATCGGCGCCAGCAGCCGGGCCTGCTTGTTAGACCCCAGCGCCCCCAGCACCAGGGTGATCAGCACAATGCCGCCCAGCCACAGCCAGGCGGTTTGGGAGCGCCGGGCTGTGGCGGCTGGGGGGTGCGATCGCTTCCTCAGCCGCCCGGTTAGCAGGGCCAGCGCCCCCGTCGCCAGGGCCAAAAACAGCACCGGGGCCGAGACCATAGCGGGCAGCTGCTGCGGGTAGTAGAGCCACCCCGCCAGGGTATTGGCCTGGGGATCGCGCCGGTAGATGACGCCGTGGGCAGTGGATTCGACCGTGGTGCTGATGATGGTCAGCCAGCTGGTGCTAAACCAGGGCCAAATCACCAGCAGCCCTACCCCCAGCCCCACGGCCAGCTGAAGCAACCGGCCCCAGCGCCGCTCCCAGAGGCTGAGCAGGGCGGGCCAGCCCAGGGCCGCAATCAAAAAGAGCAGGCCGGAGGTGCGGGTCAGCAGCATCAGCCCCACTCCCACGCCCCACAGCAGAGTAAACAGCCACTGCTGCCAGGCTCGCTTGGCCATCCACCAGCAGGTCAAGCCCATCAGGGTAAAGGCGACCATCGCCACCAGCCCGTAGTCGAGTAGGTACTCCAGGCGCAGGGTGGCCAAAATCGGGGCCAGCAGCCCCAGGCCCGCCGCCCACAGCCCGACAGCGGGCGAAAAGAGCCGCCTGCCGGTCCAGTAGAGCGACCCCAGCAGCACGGCGGTAAAGACCAGATTCACCGTCAGCCCCGCGTCTAGGCTGGCCCCCCAGAGGGCAAAAAAGGGTACCGTCGCCAGGGCCACCAGCGGGGCTCGCTGGGTGGGGGCCTGCTGCCACAGGGTGCGCCACCAGTCGCCAGAAAACCAGTCCGGATGCTGCAGCACCCACCAGTGGTTGAGGGCGCGGGTCAGGTGATCGCCCTGATCCCAGGCGGGGGGAGCATGGTCGAAAAAAATCCACAGGCGATCGATCGCGGCAGCCAGCAGCCACAGTCCCACCAAAATGAACGTATCGCGCCGCAGGGTAGGGGCTGGGGAGGACGGCACATTAGCCATAGAAGCTCGGGGCAATTTCTGCAAAACTCAGCGCGGGCTGTTTCACAGGAATTTTAGGGCACTGGCGGGCGATCGCAGCTCAGGCCATCCCAATCTTTGCGCCTATTGGGGAAATTTAGCTTGGGAAATTAGCTTGGGGCGATCAGTGGAGCAGTTCCCCTTTGAAAACGGTGACGGCCTGACCGCTGAGGCGCACGCGACCCGCGAAGCGAGCATCCGGCCCGGAATCGTCCCCGTCCTGCACCTTGATCACGCCGCCTCGGGCTGAGGCCTGGTAGGCCAGAAAGCTCGTCTTATTCAGCTTGCTCCGCCAGTAGGGGGCAAGGCAGCAGTGGGCGGCCCCGGTTACCGGGTCTTCGTCGATGCCAATGGATGGGGCAAAAAAGCGGGAGACAAAATCGTAGGGAGCCTCTCCCCGGCTGGTGACAATAATGCCGTGCACCGGAAACTGCTTTAGGGCGGCAAAGTCGGGCCGCAGGTCGCGCACCGCCGCCGCCGACTCCAGTTCCACCAGGTAGCCCAACGAATTTTCGACCACGGCTTTGGGGTCGGCTCCCAGGGCGTTGGCTAGCCCATCGGGGATGGCGATCGCGCGGGATGGATTGGCCGGAAAATTTAGCTCAATCCAGTCGCCCAGGCGGCGGGCGGTGAGCACCCCGCTGCGGGTGTAGAATCTGGCGTCCTGCTCAGGGGGGAGGTGCCCTTCGCTCCAGAGCACGTGGCAGGTGGCCAGGGTGGCGTGGCCGCACAGGTCCATTTCTACCGTGGGGGTAAACCAGCGCAGCCGGTAGCCCTCGGCCTCGGGGTAAAAAAAGGCGGTTTCTGACAGATTCATTTCCTGGGCCACCTGCTGCATCCAGCGATCGGGGCGGGCCTCGGGCAGGGCGCACACCGCCGCTGGGTTGCCGCCGTAGGCGGCGTCGGTAAAGGCATCAACCTGAGTCAGAGCAATGGTCATAGCGCTACCCCTTTAGCCATAAAGCAATCAACTACTCGATAAAGATTGGCGAATTTGCTCGGCGGTCATGAAGCATCGGTCGGCCGGAAAGGTATTGGCAAACGCCTGGGCCTCCTGCGGTAGGGCGCTGGAGGGGCGATTGTGAAACCGACCCAAGGCGGCATAGCTGACTAGCCCCAGATACTCGCGGATGGCCAGGAGCGATCGCTGGTTGGCGGCAACCTCAGGCGGCATCGGCTCGATGTGAGGAATCACCGAAAAGCCAAAGCTTTTAAAGATTAACCAGGCGCGCAGCATATGGGGTGGATCGGTAATGAGAATAATGCGGCTCAGCCCTTTAGACCCCAGGGCCGCCACCGCCGACTCGGCCTCGTGGTTGGTGGTTCTCACACAGGTCGAGCTGAGGAATCGAGCTGGTGACAGCTGGCGTCGCTCCAGTTCTCTCAGCACTTTCATGCCCTGGGCGCGGCCCATGACCAGCAGGTTGGGCGCCCGACCCGCCGCCACCATGCTGACGGCGGTGCTGTGGCGATCGCCCTCAATTTGCCCATCGCGGGCCAGCACCACAACGGCATCGGCGGGCTCGCCGCGATCGGGGGGCACAAAGCTCACCAGCAGCCGGGTGGCCGCCGCCGAAAACAGCGGCGAAATCATCAGCCAGTAGGCGATCAGCAGTCCCAATCCCAGGATTACCATCTGCTGCTTGTACCGGCGGCCACTGGCCAGCAGCATAACTGCGGTGAAGACCAGCAGGGTGAGCGTGACAACGTGGGGATCGGATAGCCAATAAAAGAGCTTCCAAGTAAATTTTGGCCAGTAACGTCCAAATATGCTCCGAACTAGCTCTACCATGGGGGCTTCCTGCGCAGTGAGAGGGCCTAGCACTGCAATAACGTCATCAGGCTTAGCCTACTGATATCAGCCTTGGGCTGGCAGCTAACCACAGTTTGTCGAGCAAAATTTATAGATCTGTATAGCCACCGCAAACGCTGTAGCCCAGGGAACGCTGGAGCGGCGCGATCGCCCCCCAGATCAAATCAATAACATCCAACCTTAAATCAGAGATGGCTCACAGGCGTCTGAAAACCATCCCTGAGATCCTATGACCCATTGGCGCATTTGGGAGCATAGCCTACTCGTAGTAGCGCCGGTCTATCCACACCCGCAGCTCTTGCTCGGAGCTAAAGCTATAGCGCCGCTGGCTGGCCGGGTCGTAGGCCACAAACAGAGTCTGACCGTAGCGATGGCCCTCTCGGGCCGATCTGCGACCAACGCGCTTGACCGTCACGCTCACGTCGGTAGAACCGCACAGGTAGGCCAGCAGGTGGCTCGCCATCGGTCTCAGATGTGCCTTAGCCGCAGCCCAGGCGCGGCCAACGGAGTAATCGGTCTGGGTGGGATGCGACTCTGGAATTAGCTCTAGCTGAGCATACAAACTATTGGTTTTCATGGGGCTGTCCTCTCAAAAAGGAAGTGACCAACGGAACGCGAATCGATTCGCTATAGGTGAAGTTTCTTTGATCTCCCCCTGGCCGAACAGAGGCAGTTCGCGTAAATTGTATTGGTAACAGTTTGATTTCCTGAGACTGTTCTGGTATCTTCACCCCAAAACTGTTCCGATTTAGTTCAAAATTCAAAGTTCAAAGTTCAAAATTTTCGCCCTCCCCGGAGTTCAGTGCCGGAATCCAAGGCCATGGAGCAATCCTTCGACCGTTAGCTAAAGCCAACCCCCACCTCCCCCACCTCCCCCACCCTCCCCACCCTCCCCACCCCTCCACCCCCCACTCCCCCATGCCCCTCTCCCCGGTCACCCTCTCCCCCAACCAGGTCCTCTACGAGCAAGTCGCTGATCGCCTGCAAAAGCTGATTACCGACGGTACGCTGCAACCGGGCGATCGCCTGCCGTCGGTGCGCAAGCTGCGGGCTCAGCTGTCGGTCAGCACCTCCACCGTGATGGAGGCCTACCGCCTGCTCGAAGATCGGGGGCTAATTTTGGTGCGGCCCCAGTCGGGCTATTACGTCAAGCAAACCAACCTGCAGCTGCCCCAGGAGCCTGCCGCCACCGCCCCACCGCGCCAGGCCACCGATATTGACATCTCCCTGGCCTTTGAAGTGATGCACCGGATGCGCGATCCAGCTTTAGTGCAGATGGGGGCGGCTTTGCCAGCCCTGGAGTATCTTCCCCTGGCGCAGCTGAATCGGGTGACGGGCAAGGTGCTGCGGGAACATTCGCTGCTGGCCCATTCCTACGGCTCGCTGCTGGGCGATGGGGGCCTGCGAGCCGAATTTGCCAAGCGCATGCTCGATGCAGGGTGCTCGGTGCACCCCGACCAGATGGTGATTACCAACGGGGCCAACGAGGCGATTTACCTGTGTCTGCAAGCCCTCACCCAGCCCGGCGACACGGTGGCGATCGAGTCGCCCACCTACTTTGCCATGCTAGAAGCCCTGAAATGCCTGGGGCTAAAGGCCCTTACCCTGCCCACCCACCCCCGCGACGGCATTAGCCTGCCCCACCTGGAGGAGGCGCTGCAAACCGGCGAAGTCAAGGCCGTGCTGCTGGTGTCTAACTTCAGCAACCCCCTGGGCAGCTGCATGGATGACCGCAAGAAAAAGCGGCTGGTCGAGGTGCTCAACCAGTACGATACGCCCCTGATCGAAGACGATGTCTACGGCGATATCTACTTCGAGGGCGATCGCCCCAAGGCAATCAAAGCCTTTGATGCCGAAAACCGGGTGCTCTACTGTTCCTCGGTGAGCAAAACCCTGTCGCCGGGGCTGCGGGTGGGCTGGTGTACGGGCGGGCGCTACCACAGCGAAATCGCCCGCATGAAATCTATTCTCAACCAAAATACGGCGATGGCCCCCCAGCTCACGGTGGCGGCCTTTTTGTCCAACGGCGGCTACGATCGCCACCTGCGCCAGCTCCGCCGCACCTACTACGAGCAAATGCTGCGCATGCAGCAGGCCATTCGCGACTATTTCCCTGCCGAAACCTGCGTGACTCGGCCCGCGGGGGGCCACGTGCTGTGGCTCGAAATGCCCGAGGGGTTTGACTCGATGCGGCTGTACCGAGAGGCGCTGGAAATGGGGATCGCGATCGCACCCGGCGTCATGTTTTCGGCCTCGGGCCAGTGCTACGGCAACTGTTTTCGGCTCAACACAGCGGTGCTCTGGTCAGATACCGTTGAGCAGGCTCTCCAAACCCTGGGGCGGCTAACCAAAAAACAGCTGGCCGAGAATTTCCTGCGGGCCGATGGGCAGTAGCTGAAGAAGGGTATTCAGGCCCTTTCTGGCTTGAATTTCTTAGCCTTTGGTTTTTTAGGCTTGGGGGCGGGCAGCTCTAGCGCAGTTTGCCGAATCAGCTCCGTCACGAACGCCCGATCTTCAAGCTGATCGCCAATTAGAAAGTACGGCTTTGCTCCCGGATAGGGAGGCGCTTCTGCAACAGCGGCTAACAGGGCACGACCGCTAGCGGTCGGCTTGACAAAAAATTGATTGTCGCAAACGAGGCCGACCACTTTGCCATCGCAGTAAATGGCATATTCCCCAAACATTTTCCTGGCGGTAACATCCCCTGCATCACTAACCTGTTCGCAGACAAAATCGACGAAACTAGAGTCTGAAGCCATCTATTCCTCGGTGTACTCAGTGAACTTCTGAATTGCTTTGAAATACGATGCATCTCCGGGTTGATAAATGCTAACGTGATCGGCTTTAGGAATAAGAAATAATTGTTTAGGCTCTGGCGCAGCCGCGTATAAGCGCTTGCTCATTTCAGAGGGTACGACAGAATCAGAGCCGCCGTGCAGAAAGAGGACAGGCATTTTCAATGAGCTGATTTTGGCGATTGAATCAAACCGCTCAGTCAAAACTAGGTTGAGAGGTATAGCTTTTGCAAAACTCTTTTGCTTTACCACCTCAAGCATTGAGGTAAATGAGCTTTGCATGATTAATCCACCGGCTTCAGGATGTTTGATCGCTAGATCTAGCGCAATAGCGCCTCCCATCGATTCGCCGTAAATTATGACTTGTTCAGCAGGAATGTGACGTGTATCTCTCAAGTAGTTCCATGCGGCTTGGCTATCTGCATACAGTTGAGCTTCATTGGGAAAGTTTCCTTCACTGCGCCCATAGCCTCGATAGTCAAACACTAGGACTGAGAAGCCAAGTTGTCGAAATGCCGCAACCCTAGATAAATAGTTGTAGTCCCCCATGTTGCGCCCGACTC
The DNA here is from genome assembly GCF_000309385.1 of Nodosilinea nodulosa PCC 7104. Lineage (GTDB taxonomy): Bacteria > Cyanobacteriota > Cyanobacteriia > Phormidesmidales > Phormidesmidaceae > Nodosilinea > Nodosilinea nodulosa. The sequence continues at coordinate 2,368,200 of NZ_JH976537.1, read as the reverse complement.
CACACAGGTACAGCATTACCCTGGGAGATTTAAGAACCTGCACAGGCTCTTGAGGCAAAATAGCATACTGCTCTTGGGGCGATGCAGATTGAATCCACCAGCCATGAATCGTATCCGTGGACTTTGGAATTGGTATCCAGACATCTTCATAGGGAAGCCCAAAATCAGCAGCGCTTGGCAGCATTGAGAGGTCAGGTCGAGGACGATAGATTAAGTGACGCTGTCGGAACGTAAGCAACAACAAGAGCGAAATATATGCCATGCCGAGAACGCCGACAAAAATAAGCAAATATCTGGACAATTGCCCCGGTAGCCTGCCTATGCTGATCATGTTTCTCATAAATTGCCCTTGTTCTCAGCGGGCGCAGTGGCGCTATACATCAGCATTATGGCCTCTGGGGCGTGAGGCGGTCGGGGCAACCGTAGCGGCATGACTCATCTCGTTATGATGGTTGCGCTCGATCGCCCCAGGCTTCTGGAGCGATCGCGGCCTTAGATGTTGTTGAGAGATTGGAGCGCCATGGCTGGAGAAACTGATCTCACCAGGCTACTTGCGACGATGCAGCCTGTGCTCCGCGAGGGGGAATATGTGTTTTGCAGCCTTCCCGTTGGCGTGGGCTACGACGCGGCCCTTACCCCCATTGGCCTGTTCCAGGAAGAGGAAGGGCTAACGCTGATCCTGCCGCGATCCCGGGCCGATGGGGCGGGTTTGTCCTACGCAGCCGTCTTTGCCATGATTACGCTCTCGGTGCATTCCAGTCTGGAGGCGGTGGGTTTTTTGGCGGCGATCGCGACCCAACTCGCCAGCCACGGCATCAGCGTCAACTCGGTTTCTGCCTTCTACCACGATCACCTGTTTGTGCCCGCCCCCCAGGCGGAGAAAGCCCTGGCCCTGCTGCAAACCCTGATCGACCAAAATAGCCCGCCCTAATCTTGCCGACGGTCGATCTCCCAAAGCGCCAGCGCTAATCTCCTAAACTGAGGCGGGCGTCGGTGGCCAGGGTCTTTAGATCATTCAGCGAGGGGGCAGGGATCGCAGCGCTCGTTTGACTCAGCCACAGGAGGTATTCGATGTTGCCCGCCGGGCCGATCAGCGGCGACCAGGTGAGACCCCGGTAGACCCAGCCCAGGCCCTGGGCGGCGGCGAGGACAGCGGCGATCGCATCGGCCTGATCCCCAGGGTCGCGCACGACGCCCTTTTTGCCAACGCGATCGCGCCCCACCTCAAACTGTGGCTTCACCAGCAGCACCACCTCCCTGGGCGGCACCAGCAAGGCCCAAAAGGCAGGCAGCACCTTGGTCAGCGAAATAAACGACACATCTATCACCCCCAGGTCGGGGCGCGGGTCGCCCTCAGCGTAGAGCTGGTCGGGGGTGAGGTGGCGCAGGTTGGTGCGCTCCCGCAGCACCACGCGGGGGTCCTGGCGCAGCGCCCAGGCCACCTGGCCGTAGCCCACATCAATGCCGTAGACTTTTTTCGCCCCCGCCTGGAGCAGGCAGTCGGTGAAGCCGCCGGTTGAAATGCCGCCATCCAGCGCAATTCTGTCGGGAATGGGGATGGGGAATTCGGCCAGGGCTTTGGCGAGTTTTTCGCCGCCGCGAGAGACAAAGGGCGATCGCGCCTTCACCAGTAGCTCCACATCCTCGGCAAAGGTGGTGCCGGGCTTATCCACCACGGCGTGGTTCACCTGCACCTCCCCAGCCCGAATTAGCCGCTGGGCCTGCTGCCGCGACTCGCACAGACCCCGCTCCACCAGCAGGGCATCCAGGCGCTGTTTGGCCATTGCTTCACAATCTCCCTAGGCGACGGTGCGCGGGTTGAGGCCCCGCCGTCCGGCGATTTGCTCCAGCTGCTGTTTGACCAGATCCAGCCGGGGCTTGGTGCTCTGGCGATCGTACAGCTCGCTGGCCTTCAGCAACGCCTGCACCGCCAGGCCATCGGTGCCCATGTTGGCGTAGGCCAGGCCGCCATTGTGGAAGGCTTCGGCGCAGTCTGGCTCGGCCACCATCACCGCCGTGAACTCGTCGATGGCGGCGGGGTAGCGGCCCTGGGCAAAGGCGGCGCACCCCGCCTCAAACTGGGCTCTGGCCTTGTCGCCCACTGGGGTAGAGAGGTCCATCACGGGTGACGGAAACAGGGCGCTGTTGCCCAGGGGGCGGCGGTAGGCCCACACCATTACCCCCATGCCAAAGCCCAGCACCGCCAGTACCACCGATAGCCAGATCGCCAGTTCCACAGAATGTAACCTCCAAATAGGTAGAGCAAAACTTGTTTTGAAATCGCGGCAAGGGGGCGGCGGCTAAGCAAGCCGTATCGCTGACTTCTGGCCTGACATCGCACCCTGCCGGAAAACCAGCGGCATCCACTGAATACCTTATAGATACGACTGAGCACTATGGCACCTAGCCCCACCAATACTATGCAACAGCTTTCCAGAGGAATCGCGTTTGCCCGTAGGGACGGGTCTCGGTCCATCCCTCCTGGGGCCATTCACCGCAGAGGCGGACTTGGTGGCGGGACTTGGGCGATCGCGCTGTTGATGGCAGGCGCTGTGGCCATGGCGGGGTGCAGGGGCGGGCTGAACCCAAGGCTACGGTTGAACCAGCGCCAGCGGCATCACCGGCCATTGCCACCATCCAGGCCATTGTCGCCAGCCCTGTATCCGTTATCCTCAACCGAGGCGAGCCAGAGCCAGCCCAAGTCAATCAAACGATGGCCTACGGCGACCAAATTCGCACCGCCGATCAGGCCCTGGCCGAGGTGGGCTTGGTCAACGGAGCGATGTTTCGCATCGGGGGCGATGCAACCCTCACCCTGCAACCCAGCCAGCTCCAGCTCACCTCAGGGCAAATGATTACCTGGGTAGAAGGTTCTCTGCCAGAACCCGTAGATATCGTTACCCCCGTCGGTATTGCGGGCATTCGCGGCACTACGGTGTTTGTCAATATCGGCGATGACCCCAGTGCCCCCACCGAGATTTTTTCCTGGGAGGGGCGGGTGGCCTTTCGGCTGGTGGGCAGCCAGGAGGAGGTGATTTTGAATAGTGGCGAACAGCTGTTTGTGTCTCCCGGCGATCGCGATATCGACCAGCTGCGCCAGCGGGTGCAGCCCCTCGATCGCGCCACGGCCCTGGAGCGTTTGGACAACAGCCCCTTGATCAACGGCTTTAGCCGCCCGCTGCCGACGCGATCTGAGCTGGAAGCCACCGTAGAGGAGCTGCCCTAGCCCAGCTGCGATCCGAGAGGCGATCGGGCGCGTTATTCTTGAGAACTGTCCCAGGCTAACCGTTCTGATTGCTTTTTCACTCTCACCTTGAGGCTTGATCTTGCCTTCCTTCGCGGCGATTACGACTACTCCGGCGGGCCTGAGGGCGCTGCTGCCCCTGACCTCTGCTCTGCCCGCAACGCTGTGGATTCCGCCGACCCTGGCGGCAGAATCGGAGGCCTACGGCCTGGCGGCCCAGGTCTACGGCGGTTCTCTCAAGGCGACGCTGCCGGAGCTGTGGTCTGCCTACGACGGGCTGATCTTTGCCCTCGCTACCGGGGCCGTGGTGCGGCTAATTGCGCCGCTGCTAGGTGACAAAGCCACCGATCCGGCGGTGGTGGTGGTGGCCGAAACCGGCGGTCAGGTGATCAGTCTCTGCGGCGGGCACCAGGGCGGCGCGGATGACCTAACGCGCCAGGTAGCTCACTGGCTCAGCGCCGATGCGACTATCACCGGCTCGGCCCCGGCCCACGGGCTGCCGGGGGTAGATGTGCTGGGCCTTCCCTTTGGCTGGAGCAAAGGCGGCGGCGACTGGACCGGGGTGAGCGCCGCGATCGCCCACGGCTGGTCCACTGGCCGCCCCGTCGAAGTTTTCCAGGACGCTGGCTCTACCCTCTGGCAAGACCATTTACCCCAGGGGCATCCCTTCGTCTTTGAGCCGGCCGAAGCGCCAACGGCCCGCCTGTGGATTGGCCCGATCCAGCGGCAGTTCGCGCCCAAGGCGGCCCTGCCCAAAGCCCAGTGGCACCCGCGCGTGCTGTGGGTGGGGGTGGGCTGCGAGCGGGGTACGCCCCGGGTGGTGATTGCGGCGGCGATCGCCCAGGCCTGCCGGGTCAATCATCTGGCGGAGGGGGCGATCGCAGGTCTGGCCAGCCTCGACCTCAAGGCCGACGAGGCGGGGTTAGTCTCGCTCTGCGCCGAACGCCAGTGGCCTCTGCGCTGCTTTACCGCTGAGCAGCTCAAGGCGATTCCCGTGCCCAACCCGTCCACCGTTGTGGAACAGGCGGTGCAGACCCCCAGCGTAGCGGAGGCGGCGGCGATTCTGGCGGCCTCTGAAAGCGGCTCTGGGGGAGAGCTGCGGGTGTCTAAGCAGGTGAGCCGCCTCGAAGGGCAGCCCGGTGCCGTCACGGTGGCGATCGCCCAGGCCGAGCGCGAATACATTCCCCACCCCGGCCACCTGGCGCTGGTGGGCACCGGCCCCGGCGACCTGAATCAGATCACTCCGGCGGCCAAGGCGGCGATCGCCCGCGCCGATGTGGTGATTGGCTACGGCCTCTACATCGAGCAGATTCGCCCCCTCTGCCGCCCCGGTCAAATTGTTGAACCCTGGCCGATCACCCAGGAGCGCCAGCGGGCCGATCGCGCCATTGACCTGGCCCGCTGGGGGCTGAGCGTGGCGGTGGTGTCCTCAGGCGACTGCGGCATCTACGGCATGGCGGGCCTGGTGCTAGAGCAACTCCAGGCCACGGGCTGGGATGGCGCCACCCCCTCGGTGGAGGTCCTGCCCGGCATTTCGGCGCTCCAGGCGGCGGCGGCGCGGGTGGGGGCACCGCTGATGCACGACTTCTGCGCCATCAGCCTCAGCGATCTGCTCACCCCCTGGGAGGTGATTGTCAAACGGCTAGAGGCGGCGGCGGCGGCCGATTTTGTGGTGGCCCTCTACAACCCCAAGTCAAAAACGCGCACCCGGCAGATTGCGATCGCCCACGGCATCTTCATGGCCCACCGTTCCCCCGACACTCCTGTGGCGGTGGTCAGGGCAGTCTACCGGGCCGATGAAGCCATTCACCGCACCACCCTGGGGGCACTGCTAGAGGCCCCCATCGACATGCTGACGGTGGTGCTGATCGGCAACCAGAGCACCCAGCGCCATGGCCCCTGGCTGATTACTCCCCGCGGCTACAACGGCGGCGGTGGGTAGCGGTTGTAAGGGCACAGCTCTGGGGATGCAAATCGTCATACCTGTGCTGCGCCACCGGCAGAATCGTCAACTAGGATTGAGGAGGGTGCTGCGAACCAAAGATATCTCCAAGCTGCTGGGATATTTTCTCTGAATAATTTCCCATACCCGCCGAGAGGAGACGCTGACGATGCCCTCTGAAGCTATCAATGCCGCCGCCCCACCCCCTGAGCTTGTCCAGACATTAATTAGCGGCCTCAGCGCCTACGGGCGACTCTACGGGCTGCCCAACTCCCCCGAGCAGGTGCAGGGCATTCTCGGCACGCTGCTGCGCCTGCATCTGCCCGAGCAGCCCGCCGCCCTGGTCGACGCCGTGGCCCAGCAGGTGCTCGATGGCCTCACCCCTGAAGATTTGAAAAATGCCATTGTCAGCCGCGCCAGCAGCGCCCTGGCCAAGCAGGCCCACCGCTGGCAGCAGCAGCTGGGGGAAAAAATAACGGGGGTGATGGCTGCCTACGTGCAGCGCTACGCGCCTGCGCTAACCCCCGATACCCTGAACAGCATGGCAACGGCGATTCTACCCCTGGTGAGCGATCACGCCATCACCCGCGCCGAGGCCCTGGGCCTGGTTAGCCAGGTGGTGCAGACCTTTGACATCGATGGGGCGATCGCCACCGCGATCAACCCCGTCTACCTGGAGCTGGCCCAAACCCTGGCCACGGCCCTGAGCCAAAAACCGATGGCCGATGCCGTGGGCGAAACCGTCATCGCCTACGTCCAAAAATACGCCCCGACTCTGCTCAATATCGGCGCCGACCTGATCTCGACGGCCCTCAGTGCCGTGCTCCAGAACCAGGTGGACTTTAACATCGATACCCAGCTGACGATCGCCGACGAGAAACTGCTGATCGAGCAGGTCAGCTTTCAGCTCAACATTTTGCAGCAGCAGCCGACCCCCTCAAAGGCGGCGCGAGCGATCGCGAGCCAGGTCAATACCGCCGTCGAGCAGTACCTGCAAGACCGCGAAGGCCATGTCAATGTCACCACTGGCCTGATTAGCGGCGACGGGCTTTCCGTCTCCAGCCCGCTGACCTCCAGCCGCCGCCCGCCAGAGGGGCCATCAACTTAGTCGCCCTCAGCCTTCCTGGCTCTGGGATCGGTCGGCCTCGGCGCGCAGGGCCTCCAGGCTGTGCCACATCTCTGTGAGGTGCAGCCATCCCACATACCCTGAGTAAAGACAGTCGCCCTGGGGCGAAGCCAAAAACACATGGTGGACGCCCAAAGGACTTTGCCACAGGCGAATACTGGTGCCATCGGCAAAGGTGTGCCAGGCAGCCGCCCGACCAAAATCGCGCCGATGGGCGTCGGTCATGCCCGGTATCTGGCGCAGCTGGTCTACCAGGGGGTGGGGCAACAGCGGGGCGCTGAGGCTGCCGCCGCCCCAAAATTGCTGAATTTGCTCCACCACCTCAGGGTGGCAGCGCAGCGCCGGATGGTTAATACCGCTTAGACACACAAACTGCGCATTGGGCACCCGCGTGCTTTCCACTGGAATGGTGCCGTCGCTGCCCCCGTCGATATCGCCCGCAATCGATAGGGTAGCGATGGCGGCGGCAATGCGAGCGGCTAGAGGGCGGCGATCGCGGCCCAGATCGGCAGCAATGCCCACCCCCACCTGGAGCGGGTCAAGAATGCGGCCCAGATCGGCCCCGCCCACGGGAGAACCCACCAGCACCAAAAACTCCACGCGCGGCCACCACTCCGGGTGCCGGTTCAGCACCTCCAGCCAAATCAGCCCCCCCATCGAGTGGCCGACAATGCGCACGGGCAGAGCGGGCTGCCGCGCCAGGGTGGCCGTGGCCAGGGCATCGACCTCATCGATGAGCGGGGCGATGCGCAGCCAGGTCATGGCGTAGTTGAGGCTGGGGGCAACAATCTGCGCCTCCGTCGAGGCCAGCTGCCCGGCCAAAGACATCATCGACTGATTGGTATCGGCCCAGCCGTGCTGGGCAAAAAGAATATAGTCTCCGGTCATAGGGCCAGTTATAGGATTGGACAGCCTAGGCCACTTCCTGGCGCGCCGCCAGGGCTGCCCCCAGCAGCGAGGCCCCGCTAAACAGCAGGCTGATGCCCACGTACAAGCCGATGAGCCAGAGGGCGCTAAAAGGCCAGCGGTTGATCACCAAAATCCCCAAAATGAGCGTGATGATGCCGTTGATAGCCACAAACCACGACATGCTGCGGCCCGCCCGGTAGGTAAAGGCCATGATAATGGTAAAAATACCTTCGGCGATAAACAGCAGCCCAAAGGCCAGGGTCAGCACCGCCGTGGCCTTGACCAGGTTGAATAATATGTAAAGTCCTGCGATCGCGTAGAGGACGCCCACCCCCAGGTTCAGCCCCAGCCCCCGCACCGCCCTGGCCTGAAATGCCTGAAAAATCTGTAAAACGCCGCCAATTAAGGCAATCCAACCAATCATGGAGGTGAACAGAGCAGAGGCGATGCCCGGCATTAAAATCGCCAGAATACCCAGCATAATCAAACCTATGCTGAGGGCAATCATCCAGCCCGTTGCCGCTTTAATCTCACTACTCGGTGGAGGTTCCATAGTCATAACAGCGCCTCAGTGAAATAGGTCTGTGCAATAGGTCTGTGGATTAAAAAGGGGTTGATGCTCGCGAATTTGAACGCCGCCTAGGCGAACGCCCAGGGCAGTGGTTTTCTACAGTCCAGCAAACTTATACCCTACTTTTGTTGAGCAACGCTATCCCTAAACGGGATAGCCCCTACACCCTACCCGCAGTTGAAAACTCCCATGGCCCATCCTCGCAATCGTGTCACCGCCGACTGGCTAGCCCACCATCTCACAGACCCGCAGGTGATTGTGGTGGACTGTCGCTTTGCCCTGAGCGACCCCCACCAGGGGCGGCAGCAGTACGCCGCTGGCCATATTCCCGGCGCCTGGTACCTAGATCTCAACCAAGACCTGTCCAGCCCGGTGCAGGCCCACGGCGGTCGCCATCCTCTGCCCGACCTAGATGGCTTCAGCAAAAAACTGGCGGCTATGGGCGTCCATTCCCAGTGCGCAGACTCCCAGGGCCAAGAGCCCACCCTGGTGGTGGCCTACGACGACTCGCGCTTTGCCTTTGCGGCCCGCCTCTGGTGGCTGCTGCGCTACCTGGGCCACGACGATGTAGCGGTTTTAGACGGCGGCTGGTCGGGCTGGGTAGGGGCAGGGCGGCCCACCAGCACTGAAACCCCTGCTCCCCGCCCTGGCCAGTTCACGCCTGCCCCGCGTCAGGGCTGGCTGGTGGATATTGAGGCGGTGCGCGATCGCCCCCCGGCGGCCCTGCTGATCGATTCGCGATCGCCCGAGCGCTACCGGGGCGAGCTGGAACCCATCGACCCTGTTGCGGGCAGCATTCCCGGCGCGGTGAACTATTTTTGGCAAGATGCTTCAGAACCCAGCGGCCAGCTCAAGTCTCCTGAAGCTCTGGCCAATCACTGGGCTGCCCTGGATGCCGCCGACGAGGCGATCGTCTACTGCGGCTCGGGGGTTACGGCCTGCGTCAACCTGCTGGCCCAAACCCTGGCCGGGCGACCGATGGCCAAGCTATACCTGGGCGGCTGGAGCGACTGGTGCTCCTATCTCTAGCTCATTCTGTCCCCAGGCAATTCTCTAGCTAATCTTGATGGAGAGGCACTGCCGGAGTGGGGTCATCCTGGCTGGAGGAGACCTGGTTGGCATGACTGCCCTGGGGCTCTAGCTCAGCAACAGTGGGCACTTTGCCGTTGGTCCCATGGCTGGCCTCGCTCCCTGGGTCCGCCGTGGTTTCGCCATCTTGTATTTCGGTGCGTTTTGAGAACCCCCAGGTAAAGACCAGGGCGATCACCAGCACCATGGCCCACTCGGGGGGCACCAGGGTGGGGTCAAGCACCCGCACCAGCAGGCGAACTCCCACAAAGGCGACGGTAATAAACCCGGCGTCTTCTAAATGCTCAAACTCTTCTAGCCAGCGGATAAATAGCCCCGCCATAAACCGCAGGGTAATAATGCCGATGGTGCCGCCCAGCAAAATTACTACCACATCCTTGGAGAGAGCCAGAGCGGTAGTCACACTGTCGAGGGAAAAGGCTAAATCGGTAAACGCGATCACCGGAATCGCCTGCAAAACGCTGGCAAACCTCGGCCCGTGGTGATGGGCTTCGGTATCGGTTTCAGCGGTGAAATGCTGATAGACAAGCCACAGCAGGTAGGCCGCCCCCATCACCTCAAACTGCCAAAACTGAAGCACCCAGCCCGCCGTCAAAATTAGCCCGACCCTGAGGACAAAGGCAATCAGCAGGCCAAAATTTAAGGCCCGGCGCTGCATGGCTTCGCTGTCTAGCCCCTGGGCGATCGCAGCCAGGGCGATCGCATTGTCTGCCGACAGCACCGCCTCCAGGGCAATCAGCACCGGCAGCAGCAGCAGGGTATCAACCCCAAAATTGGCAGAAATATCCAGCAGTCGGTCTAGCATCAGCTCAGGTCAGCCGCCCAGGGCAGCAATGGTAAAGGTCTGAAGGAAAGGCGCACAGCTGACTGGCGATCGCAGACCCTGGGATTCTAAACCACCGAGGGAAACCTCCCAGCCTGCATCTAGCCCGCCCAGCCAGCGGCGTAATGGCCTTAGTCTAACGCGCCCCACTTCCTTAGAATAGTACGGTTAACATCCACTACCATCCATCCGCAGGGGAGACGCCGGAGTGCTAAGTTCGCTGCTGAGTCAATTTCGCCAACGCTATCCCCAGGGCAGCCTGACGTCAGAACTGCTAACTATTCACGACGGGCTGTACGTGGTGCAGGTCTGCGCTGGGGTAGACGGCACCACCCTGGCCAGCGGCCTCGGGGCCAATACTGCCCTGGAAGCGGCTGAGGATGGTGCCACCGCCCGCGCCCTAGAGCGCCTGGGGCTGTCCGCCGTCACCCCCGCCAGCCCAGGTAAGACCAGCGGCCCTCAACCGCTCGGACCTGACCCCCTCGCTAGTGCCGCAGCCCCATCCCCCCAGCCCGAACCGGCCCTGCTCACGGCTGAAACCGACGCCGCTCTGCCGCCGCAGCCGACTTCACCCCGAGGCAAGCTGCCCCTGGCTCAGCCAGCTCCAGAGCTGGAGCTTCCGCTGGCCGTGTCCACCCTTGACTTCCCCCCCGTCGCCATGGCGATTCCACCGCTGCCCAAGCTGCCTGCCCAGGCCAAAGACGAAGCCTCCGATGCCCTCAACGCCCCGGCTGATGAGTTTATAACTCTGGGGGCCGAGCCAGGGGTCTCCATCGATCTATCCGACATCATCGCCCAGACCGATGTGGAGCTACAGCGGCTGGGCTGGGGCGTGAACCAGGGCCGCGAGTTTTTAGAGAAGACCTACGGCAAGCGATCGCGCCACGACCTCACCGACGACGAACTGCTGGAGTTTTTACTGTTCTTAGAAACCCAGTCAGCCCCCGGCGACTGATCGCCAGGGGCTGATCCTCGGCCCTGTTGCTCTACATCGCGGCCTCTACATCACGGTGAGGGGGCGGCTGCCTACGGCGGTGCGATCGATCACCTGGTCAATCAGGCCGTACTCTACCGCCTCCTGGGGGCTCATAAAGAAGTCGCGCTCGGTATCTTCGGCAATTTTGTTGTAGGGCTGGCCGGTATTTTCGGCCATGGCTTCGTTGAGCTGCTTCTTCAGGTAGAGAATTTCCTTGGCCTGAATCTCAATATCGGTGGCCTGACCCTGGGCACCGCCCAAGGGCTGGTGAATCATAATCCGCGAGTTGGGCAGGCTCATGCGCTTGCCTTTTTCGCCCGCTGTTAGCAAAAAGGCCCCCATGCTGGCCGCCAGACCCAGGCAAATGGTGCAGATCTGGGGGCGAATGTGTTTCATGGTGTCGTAGATGCCCAGCCCCGCGCTCACCGACCCGCCGGGGGAGTTGATGTACAGATAAATATCTTTGTCGGGGTCTTCAGCTTCGAGAAACAGCATTTGGGCCACGATCAGGTTGGCCGAGTCGGCGGTGACTTCCTGGCCAAGAAAGATAATGCGCTCCCGCAAAAGCCGGGAATAAATGTCAAACGCGCGTTCGCCACGCCCGGACTGCTCAATAACGGTTGGAATCATCGTATCAGCCACTTTGTACGGGTTTTCTTGATTCTAGCGAGTTGTGTTCCCCAGGGGAGAAATCGATTGGGGGGATAGCCGATCCAAACTCCGGAGCGATCGCCTCAGGAGTGGGCAAATTCTGGCTCCGTCGGTTTGTTATCCTGGCAACTACACCCTTCCCCAGGCGCAGCTATGGCCGTTAGCGTTGACCAAATTTTGCGGTGGAAGCAGTCGGGTACGCCCGCCCCACCCCTCGCCGTGCTCACCGCCTGGGATTTCATGTCGGGGCAAATTGTCGATGCGGCGGGGGCCGACATTGCGCTGGTGGGCGACTCGCTGGCAATGGTAGCCCTGGGCTACGACACCACCCTGCCCCTCACCACCGAAGATATATTGATCTGCGCCAAGGCCGTGCGGCGGGGCGTCAAGAATGCCCTGGTGGTGGTAGATTTGCCCTTTCTCAGCTACCAGACCAGCGTAGAAGACGCCATTCGCGCGGCGGGTCAAATGCTAAAAGAGGCCGGTGCCCAGGCGGTGAAGCTGGAGGGCGGCCACGAGGGCGTGGTTGACACCGTGCGACGCCTGGTGCAGTGGGGCATTCCGGTGATGGGCCACGTGGGGTTGACCCCCCAGTCGGTGAACCAGTTTGGCGGCTTTCGCAAGCAGGGCAAAACCGAGGCTGAGGCCGATCGCATTCTGGCCGAGGCCAGGGCTCTGGAGCAGGCCGGGGCGTTTTGTGTGGTGCTAGAGCACATTCCCGCCGAGCTAGCCCGCGATATTACCAAGGCGCTGGGCATTCCCACCATTGGCATCGGGGCCGGGGTGCACTGCGATGGGCAGGTCTTGGTGACGGCGGATGTGCTGGGGCTTTCGGCCTGGCAGCCCCCCTTTGCCAAGGTCTACGCTAACCTCAGACAGCAGGCGATTGAGGCGGCCCAGCAGTTCTGTGGGGAGGTGCGATCGGGTCAGTACCCCGCCTGACCTATCCGGGCAGTACCCCGCCTAAAATTCCGCTAAGCTAAGTACGCTGGCAGATGAACGATTCACTACGGTTGACACTTTGCTATGACCACAACTCTTAAATTTAAGTACGACGTCAAAGACATTGCCCTGGCGACCCAGGGCAAGCAGCGGATCGAGTGGGCCGGGCGCGAGATGCCCGTGCTGCGCCAAATTCAAGATCGCTTTGCCCAGGAAAAGCCCCTGGCCGGCATTCGCATTTCGGCCTGCTGCCACGTCACCACCGAGACTGCTCACCTGGCGATCGCGCTCAAAAACGGCGGTGCCGATGCAGTCCTCATTGCCAGCAATCCCCTCTCCACCCAGGACGACGTTGCGGCCAGCCTGGTTGCCGACTACGGCATTCCCGTCTTTGCCTTTCGCGGTGAAGACAGCGCCACCTACCACCGCCACGTCGAAACCGCCCTCGATCACCGCCCCAACATCATCATCGACGACGGCAGCGACGTAGTGGCCACCCTGGTGCAAAACCGCCAGGCCCAGCTGGCCGACATTATCGGCACCACCGAAGAGACCACCACGGGCATCGTGCGGCTCAAGGCTATGTTCAAAGACGGGGTGCTCAGCTTCCCCGCCATGAACGTCAACGACGCCGACACCAAGCATTTCTTCGACAACCGCTACGGCACGGGCCAGTCGACCCTAGACGGCATTATTCGCGCCACCAACGTGCTGCTGGCGGGCAAAACCATTGTGGTGTCAGGCTACGGCTGGTGTGGCAAAGGCACCGCCATGCGGGCCAAAGGCATGGGGGCCAACGTCATCGTCACCGAGATTGACCCGGTGCGGGCGATCGAAGCCGTCATGGATGGCTTTCGGGTGATGCCCATGGCCCAGGCGGCCACCGTCGGCGATCTGTTTATTACCGTCACCGGCAACAAGCACGTCATCCGCCGCGAGCACTTCGAGGCCATGAAAGACGGCGCCATGGTCTGCAACTCCGGCCACTTTGACATCGAAATCGACCTCAAATCCCTGGGCGAAATGGCCTCTGAGGTCAAGCAGGTGCGCAACTTTACCCAGCAATATATGCTCACCAACGGCAAATCGGTGATCGTGCTGGGTGAGGGCCGCCTGGTCAACCTGGCCGCCGCCGAAGGCCACCCCAGCGCGGTTATGGATATGAGCTTTGCCAACCAGGCCCTGGCCTGCGAGTACCTGGTGAAAAACCAGGGCTCCCTCGAACCCGGTCTGCACTCCATTCCCGAAGCGGTGGACAAGGAAATTGCCCGGCTGAAGCTGGTGGCCATGGGCATTGAGGTCGATAGTCTCACCCCCGAGCAGGAAATTTACATCAACTCCTGGACCGTGGGCACCTAGGCGCTGGTTCGCTAGCTCAAAAACCGGGCTTCTTCCGCTGGCTGTAACAGGCCGCCCAAAATAGCGAAGAAAGCCCGATTTTTTGCGATGGTGATCATTAAATAACCCCCGATGCCACGGCACCGGGGGCTGTTTAGTATAGGGAGTTAGCTTATAGATTGCGTGAAGCCGTCTTATCTGTATCTAGAATGCCCTGGTTCCAGGGCAGCGTCACCACTTTTTTGGCATCTTTACGGCAGGTTGATCGCCCAGGGGTGGGGCTCAAGCGTTGTGCGAAGTGTGATGGCGGTCACTGACGCGCTTTGCGCGATCGCCATAATTCATAGTCCAGATCTGGGCTATGGATGCAGAGCTGATAGAACTGGTGATTGGTCAGCTGCACGGCTGGCTGATTTCGAGGGTCAAACCCAGAGTGGTCATGGCGGTTGCTCTGAAGCTGGCGGGTGAATCCAGCGGTAATGAGGCCTATGGTAACGACGTCCTATCCGTGGGAATCGTCAAAACCGTTGCGGGCGAACAACTCTCCTGGGAGAACTGCCTAGAATAGGCCTTAACTTGCTTCACTCCCACGAGCCACGAGCCATGAGCTACAGCTTTGACATCATTGGCATTGCCCCGGTGCTGCAATTCTTTAACCACCAGCAGCGGGTGGAGACCAAGCCCGATCGCAGCCAGGCTTTTCTGGGCAGCTACTGCTGCACCCTCGACGCGTTTATCAATGCCACCGAAGCCGTCCATCGCAGGCCCGATTGGGATTGGGACGCGATCGTAGGCACCATGGTCGCCTTCTGGCTCAGGCAAGAAAAAGACGTGCTCCACTGGAAGCAGCAGCTTGCCGCCGCCAAGGACGATCAAACTCTGGGCAACCAAGCCTTGATTGTGGCCCGTGTGGTCAACTACGACAGCCTGCGCCACGAGTTTGAAACCCTGTTCGACGGCTAGCGACAGGGCCAAGATGCAAAGAACATGCCAGAATGAAGGCTGATATCCGACATTTGATAGATTCTGTTGATCAGGCTCCTGGCTAAAATTCGCGATATCTTCCTGCGCTGGTGGGGCGACTTCACCCTGCAAACCCGACTCATGGCCGGGGCAACGCTGGTGGTGTCGCTGATTACCAGTGCCCTCACCTTTTGGGCGGTCAACACCATCCAAATGGATGCCCGCCTCAACGACACCCGCTTTGCCCGCGACCTGGGGCTGCTGCTGGCCGCCAACGTGGCACCCCTGGTCAACGAGGCCGATCGCACCGAGCTGGCCCGCTTCTCCTACAGCTTTTACCAGAGCACCTCCAGCGTCCGCTACATGCTCTACGCCGACGAGAACGGCGATATCTTTTTTGGTATTCCCTTCTCTGAGGCGGCGGTGCAGAGCTCGCTGACCCTGAGGCGGCGCATGCAGCTGCCCGAGGGCTATGCCCAAAACACCGATCGCCCCCTGGTGCGCCAGCACCTCACCCCCGCTGGGGAGGTGACCGATGTGTTTGTACCCCTCAACTACAACGGCACCCACCTGGGGGTGCTGGCCCTGGGCATCAACCCCAACCCCACTGTAGTTGCTTCCTCCCACCTGACCCGAGATGTCACCATTGCCGTGTTTGTCTCGATCTGGGTGATGGTAATTTTAGGCGCGGTGTTCAACGCTCTCACCATTACCCAGCCAATTAAAGAGCTGGTGCTGGGGGTCAAAAACATCGCCGCCGGAAACTTCAACCAGCGCATTAATTTGCCCCTGGGGGGCGAACTCGGCGAGCTGATCTACAGCTTTAACGACATGGCCGAGCGCCTTGAGCGCTACGAAGAGCAAAACATTGAGGAACTCACTGCCGAAAAGGCCAAGCTCGAAACCCTGGTCTCGACCATTGCCGACGGCGCTATTTTGCTCGACAGCGACATGCACGCGGTGCTGGTCAACCCCACCGCCCGCCGCATTTTTGGCTGGGACAATCAGATTCTAGACGGCAAAAATATTCTGGAGCATTTTCCTGGCCCCGTGCGGGTGCAGCTGACTCGGCCCCTGTTTCAGGCGGTCAAGGGCGAGGCGGAAGCGATGGAGTTTCGGGTGCCGATCACCGAGCCCAGCAGCCGCACCCTGCGGATTTTGCTCAATACCGTGCTCGACCAGGCCAAGGAAAACGTCAAGGGTTTGGCTATCACCGTGCAGGATATTACCCGCGAGGTAGCCCTCAACGAGGCCAAGGCCCAGTTCATCAGCAATGTGTCCCACGAGCTGCGTACGCCGCTGTTCAACATCAAGTCGTTTATCGAAACTCTGCACGAGTACGGCGAAGACCTCAGCGACGGCGAGCGCAAAGAATTTCTCGAAACTGCCAACCACGAAACCGATCGCCTCACCCGCCTGGTCAACGACGTGCTCGACCTGTCGCGCCTGGAGTCGAGCCGCCAGTACCAGCTCGAAGCCGTTGACATCATCCAGCCCATCGAGCAGACCCTGCGCACCCACCGCCTCAACGCCAAAGACAAGCAGATTCAGCTTTTGCAGGATGTAGAGCCGGATCTACCCCCGGCTTTGGGCAACTATGACCTGCTGCTGCAAGTGTTTAGCAACCTGGTCGGCAACGCCCTCAAGTTTACTGAGTCTGGCGGTCAGGTGATGCTGCGGGCGCATCAGATCATTCCCCCGGGCGATAACCCGGCTGAAACGGGTTTTATTCGCGTCGAAATTTCTGACACCGGCATCGGCATTGCCCCCGAAGATCAGCAGGCCATCTTCGATCGCTTCTTCCGGGTCGAAAACCGGGTTCACACCCTGGAGGGCACCGGCCTGGGCCTCTCGATCGTCAAAAACATCATCGAAAAGCACAGCAGCCAGGTGCATTTGGTCAGCGAAGTGGGCATTGGCACCACGTTCTGGTTTGACGTCGCCGTCTGCCAACCCGAGGCGATCGAGGTAATGGCTCAAGAAGTCGCCCACCACGAAGCTGGCAAAGACCTGGCGATCGCCGCCATCAGCCCTTCCTCCTCGGATGTCTCGTTGACTTTTCCTAAACCCGATTCAAAGTGAATTCTGTTTCCGCCATGGGAAGTATGCGTTACGCAGTTGTGATTCATAAAGATGAAAACAGCGATTACGGCGTGACCGTGCCAGATTTGCCGGGCTGCTTCTCAGCGGGGGAAACATTGAACGAAGCGCTCTACAATGCTGCTGAGGCTATCAACTGCCATATAGAAGGGTTACTCGCTGATGGTGAGGTTCTGCCCGAACCAAGATTTTGCGAGGATCTTTGGCAGAGTTCTAACTATGCTGATGGGTTCTTTTCCGCTGTTGTCAGCTCAACCTTGCCTTGCATTTAACACCTCCACAACATAGGAAAGACGTTCAGTCCAGGCCGGAACAAACCACTATATCTAAGCCGTGAGGTTTAACCAGGGCTGCAATTGCTCAAACAGGTGTTGAACCAACGCCAAGTCCTTCACGCCGGGGCACTGCTCAACACCGCTGGAGAGGTCGATGCCGTCGGGCTGGAGCGTCGAAAGCGCGGTGGAGATGTTCTCAGGAGTTAGCCCTCCGGCCAGCATCCACGGGCAATCGGGCCTGAACGACACCAAGGCATCCCAATCCAGCGTTAACCCAGTGCCGCCGAGCTGCTGGGGGTGGTAGGCATCGAGCAGCAGCGCATCGACGTAGGGGGCATAGGTTTCGGCCCGCGCCAGGTCGGCGGCGGTGCGAACGCGAATGGCCTTGATCAAGAAAATACCCGGCAGCTCAGCCAGAAGCTGCTGGCACTGCTCTGGAGTTTCTTGGCCGTGGAGCTGAATGTGGCTGAGGCGGGCCTGGCGGGCGATGGCAGCCATCTCGGCCAGGGGGGCATCGGCAAAAACGCCCACGGTTTTGGTCACGACCCCCGCCGCGTTTAGGGCCTGGGTGATGTCAGCCAGGGCGGCGGGAGACAGGTAGCGGGGCGACTGGGGCACGCAGATAAAGCCCAGATGGGTGGCACCGTGGCGGGCGATCGCGATCGCCTGCTCCGCCTGAGTAATGCCACAAATCTTGACCCGCATGTTAACTCTGTTAAACATTCCGTTAGGTATGTGTCGCTGGATTTTTATAATCCAACCATGCCCAAAGCCTGGTGCCCCTGGGCTGAGCGCTTGGCGATCGCCGTTAAATTTGCTTCTCAAGCCTGGTTTTACTGCTCAAGCCCCAATTTTAGACCTCTAGCGGAGAAATAACATTGCTGTTTTCTACCCTGCTTGCCGCCTATACCGTGCCCACCACCCCAGAGTGGTCCTTTAAAGTGGCGCTGATCATGATTACCTGCAACCTGTTTGTGCTGGCCATTGGCAAGTACGCCATTCAAAAGCCTGGAGTGGGTCCGGCGCTGCCCGTCAGCCTGCCCATGGTGTTTGAAGGGTTTGGCCTGCCTGAGCTACTGGCGATCGCAAGCCTGGGCCACATCCTTGGCGCTGGCATGGTGCTGGGCCTGGGCAACGCCGGGCTGCTCTAGCTACCCAGAGACTCCTGCAACGATCCCTCCAGCAGCCTCTGTCCGACGACTTGATGGGGCGATTGATAGAATAAAGCCATACCCCAGGCCCGATCGCCCTAGTGCTCACTAGATGCCATCGGGTCTGGCTTGGTTTTTTACAGCAACTATTGGGAGCTAGGCAATGCAATCCAGCTGGCGTGTCGGAGCTATTTTGGGGATTCCCCTGTTTGTCGATAGCTCCTGGTTCATCATTTTGCTGCTGGTCACTGTCTCCTACGGGCTAGAGCCCAGCTGGCACTCGGCCTGGGGGAATCTGGCCTGGGTGATGGGCTTTGCCCTGGCCCTGCTGCTGTTTGCCTCGGTGCTGCTGCACGAGCTGGGCCACAGCATTGCCGCCAAAACCCAGGGCATTGCGGTCAACTCCATCACGCTGTTTTTGTTCGGCGGCATTGCCTCCATCGACAAAGAATCTAAAACCCCCGAGGATGCGCTCAAGGTGGCGATCGCAGGCCCGTTGGTCAGCTTTGGCCTGTTTCTGCTGCTCACTGCCGTCTCCCAGATTCCGAGCCTGCCTACCCCGGTGAGCGTGATCACCGGCAGCGTCGCCCAGATCAATCTGGTCCTCACGCTGTTCAACCTGATTCCCGGCCTGCCCCTGGACGGGGGCCAGGTGCTCAAGGCCCTGGTGTGGAAGGTGACGAACAGCCGCATCAAGGGCATTCGCTGGGCGGCGCGCTCGGGTCAGCTGCTAGGCTGGCTAGCGATTACCTTTGGCCTGGTGATGGCGCTGGCCTACCAGGCGTTTTCTGGCTTCTGGATTGCCGCCATTGGCTGGTTTGCCCTCCGCAATGCCGCCGCCTACAACCAGGTCACCAACCTGCAAGAGGCCATGCTGGCCCTCACAGCCGTTGACGCAATGGCCCGCGACTTCAAAGTGGTGGATGCCAACATGTCGCTGCGCCAGTTTGCCGACACCTACCTGCTCGATGAGAACCGCGCTCCGGCCTACTTTGCCGCCTCCGACGGACGCTACCGAGGGCTGGTCAGCGTCGATGACATGCGGGCGATCGAGCGCAGCCAGTGGGAAACGCTGCCCCTCAGCCACATTGCCAAGCCGCTGCTAGATATTCCTTCGGTGCGGGAGGGCACGCCGCTGACCGAGGCCATCGATCAGCTCGAAGCGCTAGAGCTGGCGCGGCTGACGGTACTCACCCCCGCCGACGCCGTGGCGGGCACGATCGATCGCGGCGACGTGGTGCGCGCGATCGCCGATCGTCTGGGCCTGCGCGTCTCCCCCGCAATGATTCAGCGCATCAAGGAGGAAGGGCAGTATCCGCCGGGGCTACAGCTGCCCTCGATCGCCAAATCGGTCATCGAAGAGGCGCGGGCTTAACCGTAGCCCTTGGCTTTCTCCGCCAGATCTCTCTGCTTGAACGGCTTCGCTCAGCCGCCAGTATCTTCAGTAGCTGAGCGGAGTCGAGCTACCGACGGGAGAAGCCACCCAAAGGACTTAGCCCATGCCAAATTCGGCTATCAGCGCCTCGTCCGAGTCGTCGGCGATGGTGGCCACAATGGTCAGGATGCGAGAGATTTCGGCGGCGGAAATATCTTTTAGGATGCGGCTCGAAATCACCAGCACCTGATCCCCAGAGATGCCAAAACGGGCCTCCAGGGTCTCATTGCAGTTTTTCTCTAGCAGCCGCTTCATCAGCTTAGGCTCGTCCTTAGCGGGCAGCCGCAGCACGGGCGACCACGCCGTCAGCGTGTCGGTCTCGGTTTCGCCAGTCAGCTGCACATATACGTCCACGCTGCCGTACTTAAACCGCCACAACCGGCCCTCAGGGGGGTGGCTAACCATGGCCCCATCTCCCTGGTCAAGGCTAGCGATCACCGCCTCAATGGTGTCTACGTAAGGAGCCGACTCCAGTTCATCCGCAGACAGTGAGCTGGCGTAGGACAGTTCCGTATCGATCGCGTCATTAGCCATGACAAACCCTTGGTTAGCTGTTGAAAAAACTATTGTAAGACCAGTCTGCAACGTACAGAATAGCGAGATTAATCCCTGGGCTTCGAAGAAGACAGTGGCCTTCGGTTGGCCCGCCGCTGGGCAGCGGTAAGGCCTCCCCAACTGTATCCTCTCGCGCTTTTTCTGGCTATCCCCCAATGCTATCGGGGGCAGGCTGGCCCAGTCAAAGGGCCTGGGTCAGCCGGCTGCTTCGATCTGCTCTTGAAACTGGTCTTCGAGGGTATCAAAGCTGTAGTCTCTCACCTCGGGCACCTCGGGGGGCACCTCAAACCCGGTGATGGTGCAGGCCTGGCGGCGCTCAGCCCGCGACGAGTAGCGGCAGAGGTGCTCGATAAAGTGAAACACCACCTTGGGGTCAGACCACTTCATCTCGGCCCGCTGTTTGAGAATAATCAGCGCCTCTTTGTCGCTCATGGAGCTGCGCCACCCTTTGCGCTGGCGGCACGACACCCAGGCGTTGAGCACCTGAAAAATACGGGCCAGCGAATTTTGCGGAATCGCCCGCAGGTGGTACTGATCTAGCACGTCGGCCACCTCAGCCAGACCCGCGTCTCTGGCCAGTTGGGCACTTTCCCTAAACAGCACCTCCATCTGCACAATGGCGTCGCGGTGGTCGAGATACTCTTGCTTGAGGCTTTGATCCTCGAGGTAGATGGCCCCCAGATTTTTAAAGTGGGCGGCTAAAAACAGGGTTTTTTTGTCGCGATCGCTGAGGCCCGCAATGGTGCCGTAGGCCAAACACAGGTCGGCCAGAAAGATCGATTCTTCAAACAGCCAGGGCTGCCTACGCTTAAGCAGACTGCGCAGCAGTTTAATAAAACTGTGGAAGCTGGGGTAGCTCATGGGTCAAGGGTTCCCTGGGAGGGCCTGCGGCAAACAAGACAAATATGACCAGTATGACCAGACAGAGCGCTGCAGGCTTTGTAGAGCACCAGTGGACTAGGGATCCGGTGGATACATTGGCCAGCTACTCCAACGGAGAGTGCTGCCGCCTTAGCGCGCACCCAACCTCGGTTGCCGAATCAGTGGAGCCGGGGTAGTCATTGTTTTCAGGGAACACCCCAAGTTTAAGCCAAAACCAGGCGGCGGGCGCGGGTCGGGCCGCATCTCCAGACGTGGCCGGCGGCGGCGGGCGGTTGGACGTTGCATGGGCGCTGATCTAGGGTACCCATCCCAAGGAGGTCAACCAGTCGGCCAGGCCGTTTAGGATCAGCTGCACCCCGATCGCCATCACAAACAGCCCCAGCAGCCGACTCATGGCCTGAATACCGCTGGCCCCCAGCACCTTGAGCAGCAGCGTGGACGATCGCAGCGACAGAAAAATCACCAGGCCAATCAGCCCAATGGCGGTGGCGATTGCCAGCAGGTTGATCGCCGTAGAGGCCGAGAGATCGCCCCCAGCCTGGGCCGCCAGGCCAAGGGTAACGGCGATCGCCCCTGGTCCCCCCAGCAGCGGTATGGTCATGGGCATAAAGGAGATGTCCTTGTGCTCGCCGATGCGCTGCACGGCTTCCTGGTTGTCGATGTCGGTGAGTTTGGGGTCAGAGTTCATCGCCCGCCAAGCGGCGTGGAACACGACAATGCCCCCGGCGATGCGCACCACCGCCAGGGACACGCCAAAGAACCGCAGCACGCTGCCCCCCACCAGCAGGGTGCCAACCAGCAGCACCACCACGTTGCGGGCAATGTGCAGGGCATAGCGATGGCGCAGGCTAGCGGGCACCCCAGCTGTGAGCACCAAAAAAATCGGCACGCTGCCAATCGGGTCTACTACCGGAAACAGGGCGGCAATGGTGCCCACCACAAAATCAAAAAATACGCGCACCGCTGGTTCGCCCGTCACAGATCGTTGCCCCAGGATACCGCGTGCGGTCGGCTCGTTCAGTTATCTGGGTGGCAGTCTACGATCGGCAGAGGGAGGACCCTATCCATTGATGCCGGTGGCTATGGGACCGGATTAGCGAAGCAGGAATGGCCTAATCCAAAATCGCCAATCCAAAATCCGCAGTGGTTACGGCCCAGCGCCCTAGCGCTCCACTAGCTGGGGGCGGCTCGACTGGGGCGGGTTCAGCTCGATGGTAGCGACCACCTGGCCGTGGTCAGACTGCCAGGGTTCAATACTGTCTTCCAGCAGGGTTTGGTCAAAAATATGGTCGTTGAAGACCGAAACGTAGGTGACCCGGCCAATGCGATCGCGGTTTTGGGCCGAAAATTCTTCGCTCACCATGATGTGGTCGAGACTGTCGTAGTGGCCGTTGTGAATGTGGGTGTAGTAGTGGTCGCCGTAGCCGAGCCGGGCCTGAATGTCTTTGACCTGGTACAGCAGCACGTCCCACACGGGGGCTTTTTTGCGGTAGGGCCAGCATTCCCAGGGGGGCTGTCCGGCCACAATCTGGGTGGTGACGGCGGTGTGGTTGTCGTTGACATCGCCGACCACAATCACGGGATAGTTGCGATCGCGCAGCCCCTCCATCAGCAAAAACCGCAGGGCGGCCGCCTCGGCGGTGCGGCGAATCAGCGATCGGGCGTGGCCCTTGGCGATTTCGACCGGGTCGCTGCGATCAACGCCGTTGGCCATCATGGGCCGCTTCGACTTCAAATGCACCACAAACACGGTGCAGTGAATCGTTTCGCTCAGGGCCAGATCCACCGCCAGCACCGGGTGGGAAAACCGCCGAATCGGAATTTCGGCCCCCTCCAGATCGAGGATGCTCTCCGGCGGAAATTCGTCGTACACCCGCTGCCCCACCACCGGAAAGTTGGTCGCCAGGGCCAGCCCCGGCCCGCGCCCAAACCCCTCCGCCATCACAATCTCGTGCTGCTGGTGGTACTCGCTGCGGTGCAGCGCCTCCTTTAGCGCTCCCCGGTGAAACACTTCCTGAAAGCCGCAGATGTCTACCCTCATGCGATCGAGCTGTGCCCCAATCCATGTGAGTTTCTTGAGGTAGTCGGTCTGGGAATAGACTTCGCCCTGGTAAAACTCCCGCTCGGGCAGCATCAGATTGTTGAGGTTGAAGGTGCCGATGCGAAACTGGTTGCGTTCCATAGCTGCCGCTGTAGGGGGAAGTGCCCCTAAGCATACCGCTGCCGCTTTGATCGGAGGTATAGCCTTAACCTGTCAGACGCTAGTAGTAGTTGCCGACCTTGCGGTGGTGCACGGCGGTTTGGCTCTCGGGGTCAGATACCTTGCCGTCCTGTACCGTGCAGTAGACGATCCAGTGGTCGCTCACCTCCATCCGGGTGGTGACTTCGCACTCCAGGTAGGCCAGGGCATCGGCCAGCAGGGGCGAACCGTTGCTGGCGGGGCGGGTGCGCACGCCGGCAAAGCGATCGGCGCCAGGGGCAAACCGCTTGAGAAAGTGCTTCATCAGGCCCAGGTGCTTGCCCTCTTCGAGGATGTTGAGCACAAAGGTGTCGCCCACCTGCATCAGCGATTCAATGGCGCGATCCTTGGCCACCGCCACCGTAAAGCCCAGGGGCTGGAAGCTGGCTTGAGACACCCAGGAGGCCAGCATGGCGCTAGACAGCTCGCCCTTTTGGGCGGTGATGATATAAAGTCCGCTGCTGATCCGGCCCAGGGCTTTCTCCAGGTCGGCGTCTAGAGATTTGAGCTTCTTCATTTTGTTGGCCTGGGCAAGACCCTGGCCCAGGTCGGTGCCCGCCTCTTCACAAGATTGGTAAACCCCTTCGGTGGGGGTGTCTTTGATGCGAATGGGAGCAAAGGCTGCAATCAGCTCCAGGTCCTGAAATTTGTTGGCCAGCGGGTCTACGGGTTCGTCGTCGCCGCCGTAGGACTCAAACAGGCCGATGGTTTGCTTGCCGTGCACCGCCGCCAGAATGGTGCCTAGGGTCGTTTGGGTTTCTTGGGCGCCGCTTCCGGAGGCGGGAGGCATGCCAATGACCAGGCCCTTGGCGCGGCCCACCAGTTCGGTCACCTCCTGGGGATCGGCGGAGCGCATGTCCATCATTTCGACGGCGACGCCGGTTTTGGTGATGCCGCGAGCGATGGACTGGGAGAGGCGATCGCTAAATCCGTAATCCGACACGTAGAACACCGCCACCAGATCTTCGGCCTTGGCCTTCTCCTGGCTCCAGCGCCGATAGCGCCCGGTGAGTTCTTCCACGTTGTAGCGCAGCAGGGGGCCGTGGCCCGTGGCCACCATCTTCACCGGGGGTAGGGCATCCATCCGCTTCATGGCGCCCAGCACCGATCGCGCGTTGGGGGCCATCAGGCACTCGTAGTAAAAGCGAAAATCGGGGGAAATAACCTCTAAGTCTTCGTCGTAGGTGGCGTCGCTGCAAAAGTGCAGGCCAAAGGCATCGCAGGTAAACAGCAGGCCAGTTTTGTGGTCGTAGGTGAAGATTGTGTCGGGCCAGTGCAGGTTGGGGGCGCTGACAAACTCCAGGGTATGGCCGTTGCCCAGCTCCAGGGTGTCGCCGTTTTTGACGACGAGGCGCTCAAAGGGGCGGTGCACCAAATCTTCGAGGAACGTGATGGCCACCTTAGCGCCCACCACCACCGCCTGGGGAGCCAGCTCCAGCACGTCGCGCACCAGGCCGCTGTGGTCGGGCTCAGTGTGGCTAATCACCAGGTAGTCGATGGTTTTAGGGTCGATTTCGCCGGTCAGCGTCTTTTGATAGAGCTCCCGAAACTTGGCGTGGGAGGTATCGACTAAGGCCACCTTCTCGCCGCGAATGATGAAGGAGTTGTAGGTGGTGCCGTTTTGCAGGCCAAACTCAATGTCGAAGCGATCGCGATCCCAATCCAAGGAGCGAATGGTGGTGGTGTCGTCCGCCACCGCTTCGACTTGAATGGTGAGGCGCTTTTGCGCTGGGGCCGCTACAACCATGGAGAACCTCCTGCAAAACTTAGGTGCTGCCAACCAAAGGCTTGAGCTTTATGCTTTGGGTCTAGCAATTAAAACGCTTCTAACGTTTCTTAATATCTCTATTCTCGCTTTAAACCCGGGGGCTGGGGGTTAAAATCCCTTATCACTTCAATTGCAATTGGTAACCATTGACAATAGTTAATGGCAGGTTCCCGCCTCTGAGTCAGGCCTGGGCCATCCAAAACCCGCCCAAACCATTCTGCCGCTGTTCTCTACGCCGTACCGCCTATGCTGTCTCCCACCGGAGCTTTGGTCGTAGAACCCACCGCCGACGGGTCGAAGACGATGTTCTCAGAGGATTTTGGCGAGTGGTTTCACAGCCGCCAGGGGGCCTACACCGAAGCCTACACCACCTACGTCGAGGCCGTCGATCTGGCTAGCCTGGCTCAGGCCTCTACCCTGACCCTGCTGGATGTGTGCTATGGCCTGGGCTACAACACGGCGGCGGCCCTGGAAACTATTTTGCGGGTCAACCCCGCCTGTCGGGTGCGGCTGGTGGGCCTGGAGCTAGACCCCCGCGTGCCCCGCCAGGCCGTAGACGATGGGCTAATTGACGGCTGGCCTACCCCGGTGCAGGACTGCCTGGCAGATCTGGCGGCCACCGGGCAGGCCCAGCGTCCCTGGCTGGAGGCGACGCTGCTGTGGGGCGACGCCCGGCAGCGCATCCAGGAGCTGGAAGGGGTAGAATTTCAGGCCGATGTGATTTTCTTTGATCCGTTTTCGCCGCCCCACTGCCCCGAGCTGTGGACGGTGGACTTTGTTCGGCGGGTGGCGACCTGCCTGCATCCCCAGGGCAAGCTGGTTACCTATTCCTGTGCGGCGGCGGTGCGAACGGCGTTTCTGCTGGCCGGGCTGTCGGTTGGCCCGGTGAATGCTGCGGGCCGCCGCTGGCCGGGTACTCTGGTTCAGGCAAGTTCCCTGGGGCTGGCGCCGCTGTCGGCCCAGGAGCAGGAGCATTTGCTCACCCGGGCGGCGGTGCCCTACCGGGATCCAACTCTCCGCGACAGTGCCGCCGCCATTCGCCAGCGCCGGCAGCAGGAGCAGGCGGTTTCAGGCTTAGTACCGACGGCGCACTGGCGCAAGCGGTGGCTGCCCCCGCGTGAAAAAGTTTCCCCGCCTCGATAGGCTAAAGATTCGTGCCCTTTGCTGGTTGTTGCCACCCTCAGGTTGTTGCTGTGCTTTACCGAAACTCTTTGCCGCCCCGCGTGCTTGTCGTCGATGACCATGCCCCCAGCCGCATGACCGCCGTTGCGCTTCTGTCGGTAGACGGCTACCAGGTGGCCCAGGCCGACTGTGGGCAAAGCGCCCTTTACAGCGTCTTTCAGCACCAGCCCGATCTGATTTTGCTGGATGTGATGATGCCCGGCCTGGACGGCTTTGAGGTGTGTCGGCAGCTCAAGGAGAATGAAAATACGCGGCTGATTCCGGTGGTGTTTGTGACGGCCTTGGGCGATCGCGAGGCCAGGCTGCGGGGGATTGAGGCGGGCGGCGACGACTTTTTAACCAAACCCTTTGACCAGCTGGAGCTGTCGGCCCGAGTCAAGTCGCTGATTCACCAAAAGCGCCTCAACGAAGATCTGGACCACGCCGAAAAGGTTCTGTTCTCCATTGCCCGCACCATCGAGAGCCGCGACCCCAATACCGGCGACCACTGCGATCGCCTCGTCGTTCTGGGCCGCAGCTTTGGCGAATACCTGGGGCTGAGTCCGATCAACATTCGCGATCTGGCCTGGGCGGGCTATCTCCACGACATTGGCAAGGTCGGCATTCCCGATGCGGTGCTGCTCAAGACTGGCCCCCTCAGCGGGGCCGAGCGGGCCGTTATGGAGCAGCATGTTGCCATCGGGGAAACCATCTGCCGCCCCCTGCGCACCATGCAGGGGGTGCTGCCCGTCATTCGCCACCACCATGAGCGCTGGAACGGCAGCGGCTACCCCGACGGGCTGACCGGAGCGGCTATTCCTCGGCTGGCGCAGATTTTTCAGCTGATTGATATTTTTGACGCGCTGACCCACGATCGCCCCTACAAACCCGCCTTTTCCCTGGAAGATTCCCTGGACATTATGCGCCAGGAGGTAGAGCGAGGCTGGCGCGACCCCGCCCTGATGGCTCAGTTTGAGGCCTTTATTTGCGATTACCTGCCCCAGGCCGCCGCTGACCCAGAGGGCGCCGCTGCGCCGTCGCTCAGGCATCGGTGCATTCAGCCAGGGGCCGTGGCCGATTGATTAATTCTGGCGGCGGGCCAGGCCCATCTGGGCCTGCATTTCGAGGTAGTTGGGGGTTTGGGCCGTGGTGGCGCTGAGGCTGCGAATGCTGCCGAGGATGGGTTTGGTGGCATCAAAGGCGGGGTCATTGTGGAGATCAAACACCTGGTAGGCCAGGGCCAGGGTGGCACCCACGTTGAGGTAAAAGTAGCCGTTGTTCGGGTCAGGAAACCCCGCCGTGGCCTGGTCAAACAAAAAGAAATCGGCCAGGGGGTCGCGGGGCGAGGGAGCCAAAACCTGCGCCATTGGCACCACGCCAGAGGTGAGGGCCAGAGTGTCTGCGGTCACCCAGCCGTGGCTGCCCACGCTGAGCGCGGGCTGGTCCTCGTTTTCGCTCGTCAGCAGCTCCCAACTGGTGACGGGCTGCCGATTGACGGTTCTGGGGTGGGCCGAGACGCCGAAGCCTGCCACCAGGTCATCGACAGCGGCCAGGGTACTTTCGGCGGTGGGGCGATCGCTCGTCTGCACCAGCAGCCCCAGCCCCAGGTACTGCAAGGGGCCGCCCTCGGTGGGAAAGGCCGCGATCGCCACTTCCCCGTCCATCCAGCCAAAAACGTCGCGATCGAGGTCTAGCCCGGTGGCCAGGGTAAAGAAGGAGCGGGCGCTGGCCAGCCCCTCGCGGGTGACATCGCTGGCCGCCTCCAAAACGCGGGTGACATTGTGCCAGAGTCCGGCCAGGTTGCGTCCGCTCATGACCAAAAACGTGGCGGCGGGCAGCAGCGCCAGGGGGCTGTCGGCGTTGGCCACGGTGGGGGTAAGGCCAAAGGTAAAGGGCGCCGCGTCGTAGTAGTAACGGCCCCGAAACTGCATACCCGCCGCCTGGGGGTACACCAGCGCCTCCAGGGTGCCGCCAAAGTTGAGCGATCGCAGCGTCTCTATATCGAGCGTGGGGGTGGGCGGCAGCGGCAGCGGCAGCGGTAGGTCAGGCAGGCCCGCCGTAGAGATGTCGTAGTTGAGTAGCTCCAGGGCGTTGCCGTAGACCGCAAACAGCGCTCGGCTCCGCTGCCGGTTGACCAGGGTGCGCTGAAACTCCCGGCTATCCGCCAGCGATGGGGTGCCCTCTGCCTGGCGCAGATATTGCTCAATGGCGGCTGGGGTTTCTGCGGTGACCACAGCATCGGGCAAAAAAGCTACGGCCAGACCCGTCGGCCCAAATTTTGGCAGCGGCAGCGGCACCTCCACCTCAAGGTTCTCGGGACCAGTATTCTCGGGACCAGTGTTCTCGGGACCAGTGTTCTCGGGACCAGTATTCTCGGGACCGGTATCCTGGGGGGCAAGGCTCTCCGGTGACTCAGACCCTTTAGGCCGAGGGCTGGCGGTGAGGGGCAGACCGACGCCACCGCTGAAATGCAGTACCTGAGTCTGGATCAAATCCCCTGAGGCTTGGCCAGCCCCTTCTTCTAGATTGACTGGAAGCGGCGGAGTTTCGTCGTCGCAGAGTTCTGCCTCGGCTTCGGCAGGGCCACAGGCCGATCCGGGTTCGCCCTCGGGCCAGTCCTCTGGGGCAGGGGCGGGCCAGAAGTAGATGTCGGTGCCCAGGGCGGAGGTGATTTCAGGATCATCCCCCTGGATCTCAAAAAAGGTGCTGCGAAAATGCTCGAAGCCTTCACTACTGGTCACCGGGGCCACCATGACGGCGTGGTCGGCGAAGGCCGCCGCTGCGTCGGGCGGGGCAGGCAGCAGAGCGACCACCGCTGTATCGCCCACCCAGGGGGCAATGTCGCTCTCAAAATCAAAGCCGTAGGGCAGGTAGGGCAGCCCCGGCAGGTGAGGGCTGAGTCCCTGCTCCTCTTCTAAAAGCTTAAAGAGCTGAAACTGGTTGAGCTGGCCCCAGGTGTCGGCGGTGGTGTCGATCAGCATCACCAGGGCGGTGTTTTGGGGCAGGTGGTGCCACAGGCTGGCTTCATCGGCGCGGGTTGAGGGTGCGCCTGTAGCTAGCCCCGCGCTCACCAGCCCCACTGGAAGAAGGCGTTTCCACGCTTGCCTATGCCTGCCCATAGCTGCCTGTGCTCCGTAATGCTTTTCTATCAATACCCGAGCACTGGGACTAAGTTTGTAAAGATGCAGGTTTTTGTTTACGTTCTCTGGGTCGATGGTAACGGAGGTGAGGAGTAGGAAAGCAAAGCCTGCTGTTGGGGTTATTTGCTGCCTGATTTCTGCGCTTGCCTTAGTAAACGTTTGAAGCCAAGCCTGCCGCCGGGGGAATTTCGTTTTCCCCGGCCCCCCTCGACCAGGGACGTCGCCCCCACTGGGGCGCAAACAAACATCGGTCGCCCTGGACCCAACGGAAAGGAGGGGTTGATCATCGGTTTAAACCCCTGTTCTGCAAATCGGCCTTTTTGCAGCTGCGATCGGCCTAATGCCAACTCATCATCTCCCCCACCTTCCCTACCTTCCCCATCACCCCATCACCCCATCACCCACCTCCTCTATTGGCTGCCCCGCCGTGTAGGCCTTTAGCGCCTCGATGATGTGAATATTGGCCTTGGGGAAGGGAAACTCTTCGATGGTGTCGAGGGTGACCCAGCGCACCTCGTCGCACTCGAGCGGCTGCGGCTCGCCGCCCAGGTGCGTGCAGTGGTGCACGTTGAGGGTGACCTTGAAGTGGGAATAGGCGTGGGTGACGGTGCAGAGGCGATCGCCCACGGCAATCTCAATTCCCAGCTCCTCCTGAATTTCTCTGGCGATGCAGGCTTCGATGGTTTCGCCCGGCTCGATTTTGCCGCCGGGAAACTCCCACAGGCCGCCCAGCAGCCCCGACTGCTTGCGGCGATCGATCAGAATCTGCCCATCGTCATTCCAGATCACGGCGACGCCGATGTGCTTGTGGGGCAGGGGGCCTTTGGCTTCTGACATGGGCAGCTCCGATTGAATATTGCGATTATAGGCCTGGCAGTGGGCTTGCCAGGGGCAGCGATCGCACTGGGGCTGGCGACGGGTGCAGAGGGTGGCGCCCAGATCCATCAGGGCCTGGTTGAAGTCGCGGGGGCGATCGGGGTCGAGCAGGTGTTCCGAGAGCCGCCAGAGATTGCTGATGGCTTTAGCGGGAGGCACGGGCAGCGCCACCAGCCGGGCCAGCACCCGCTTTACATTGCCGTCGAGAATGGCATAGGGCAGGTTAAAAGCCGAGCTGAGAATGCCCCCGGCGGTGGTTTTGCCGATGCCGGGGAGGGCTGTAATCACGTCAAAGCCCTGGGGGATTTCGCCGCCGTGCTCGCTGACAATGCGCTGGGCCGCCCGGTGCAGGTTGCGGGCGCGGGCGTAGTAGCCCAGCCCCTCCCAGGCCTTGAGCACCGTTTGCTGGTCGGCTGCCGCCAGGCTTGCCACCGTGGGAAACTGCTCTAGCCAGCGCTGGTAGTAGGGCAGCACCGTTTTCACCTGGGTCTGCTGCAGCATCATTTCTGATACCCAGATGGCGTAGGGGCTGTCGATGTTGCGCCAGGGCAGGGCGCGGCCCCAGTCGGCATACCAGGTCAGCAGTGCCCCCCGCAGCGCCTGAACAGGAAAATCCGGCCAGGGCAGAGTCGCCTGGGCCGGATTGGGGGAAAGCAGGGGCTGGTTTAAAACCCTTGCTGTACTCGTTGTGTAAGAACCCTCAACATCGCGCGCGGTAGAACGGCGACGGTTTGGGGAGGAAACGGAAGGGCGATTTTCCGCCTGGGCTGGCCGTTGTCTGTCGCTCACTCAACCTCAAAGGAGGAGTCTGCCGACATCAGCGAATGCTCAAAGGCCATGCGCTGCTCGGCACCTCGCAGAAAATACCCGCTCATCATAGCAGAGGCCAGCAGTCGACCCAGGCTTTCGCGGTTGGTGGTAATTTCTACGTCGAAATGCTGGGAGGGCAGTCCGCCGAGCAGGCCGATGATGTTGTGCTCCATCATTTGCTGAACTTCGGTGGAGGCCGGGTTAGAGAGCTGGGAGATGGTTTCTGGACTCATGCTGTGAACGTACTGCATGAGAGAGTTAACTTGCTCAGAATTGTTTTTAAAGCCGTTAAAAAGGTCTTGGGCTTTGCCGGAAGAATTGCTCACAGTGGATACCTCGCTTGGCTGGCAGTAAGTGCGGCCTGGGTTTATCAGATTGAGCTGGATGTGATTAGTATTCCCCATCAATGTGTAGAAGATGACTATCGGTTATCTACATCACAATTAATGCCTACATTGGGGAAGGTGGTCATTCCTGAAACCCATGTGATTAAGTTAACAGGCTGCGTTTTGCCCCTGGGTAGGTAGAACCGTACTCACTTTGGATGGGTTTTGCCCCCGCTGAATGAATTCACAATGTTGTTCTGTAGGTAGATGTCCGCGCTGGGCCTAGCGGTCAAGCTGAAGCGATGCTTTCTAAGCAAGGTCTTAGGCAATTTAAGGTAATCATCATCTTGCCATGGCCCCTATCTGACACAATTGCCAGCAATGTCCCCAAAAGCTCCAATAATGACGCTTTCTCCTCCCGTTGCTCTGCCTTTAGAGGCCAGGTCAGCCAATCATGACCTAATCGCCCAGTATCGGGCTGTACGTAGTCTTAGCGAAACGCTTTGTCAGCCCCTTGAGGTCGAAGACTACGGCGTGCAGGCCATGGCCGACGTCAGCCCCCCGAAGTGGCACTTGGCCCACACTACCTGGTTCTTCGAGACATTTTTATTGCGTCCGTATTTAAGTGAATATCGGGAGTTTCACCCCGGCTACGGGTATCTGTTTAACTCCTACTACGAGGCGGTGGGCGATCGCCACCCCCGCCCCCAGCGCGGTCTGCTGTCGCGGCCCACGGTGGCCGAGGTCTACGACTATCGCGCCTACGTAAATGAGGCCATGGAGCAGCTGTTGCAGCAGCCGGACCAGTCTTCTGCCGTAGCAGAACTCGTCACCCTGGGTCTGCACCACGAGCAGCAGCACCAGGAGCTGCTGCTCACCGACCTGAAATACAATTTGGCCGTCAATCCGCTGTACCCGGCCTACCGCAAGGATGTCGCGATCGCAGCTGCCAAACCCCCAACGCCGCTAGACTTTGTTGGCTTTCCTGGCGGGCTGTATACCATCGGCCACCAAGCCGCTGGCTTTGCCTTTGATAACGAAGGCCCGGCCCACCCCGCCTACCTGCAAGACTTTGCCCTGGCCAACCGCCTGGTCACCAACGGCGAATACCTGGAGTTCATGGCCGATGGCGGCTACCAAACCGCCGCACACTGGCTGGCCGAGGGCTGGGCCATGGTGCAAAGCGAAGGCTGGCAGGCCCCGCTCTACTGGCAGCAGCGCGACGGTCAGTGGATGGTGTTTACCCTGGGCGGACTGAAACCCGTGAATCTGGCTGAGCCGGTGAGCCACGTCAGCTATTTTGAGGCCGATGCCTTCGCCCAGTGGCGGGGCTGCCGCCTGCCCACCGAGGCCGAGTGGGAAGTGGCGGCGGCAACGGCCCCTACCCAGGGCAACCTGCTGGCGACCGACCATCTGCATCCTCAGCCTGCCGCTGGCTCTGGTCAGCTAGAGCAGCTCTACGGCGACACCTGGGAATGGACCCAGAGCGCCTACCTGCCCTACCCCGGCTTTCGCCCTGCCCCCGGTGCCGTGGGAGAATACAACGGCAAGTTTATGTGCAACCAGATGGTGCTGCGGGGCGGCTCCTGCGTCACGCCGCCGGGACATGTGCGCCCCAGCTACCGCAACTTTTTCCCGCCCAGCGCTCGCTGGCAGTTCAGCGGCCTGCGGTTGGCGAAGGGGTAGATGGGTGGATGAGTGGATGAGTGAAGGGAGCGACTTGAACCCTCACCCGCCCACCCGCCCACCCATCTACCCGCCCACCCGCCCACCCATCCACCCTCCCACCCATCTACCCTCCCACTCATCCCCCCATCCACCCCCATGCCCCCCATCCACTCTCCCCAAACCCAGCAGCCCGCCGTCAAGCTGTACGACTTTCATCCCCCCGTGGAGGATTTTCGCAGCGCGGTGCTGCGGGGGCTCAGCCTGCCCCAAAAGTCGCTTTCGCCTCAGTTTCTCTATGACAAACGGGGGTCTGAGCTGTTTGACGCCATCTGCCAGCTGCCGGAGTATTACCTGACCCGCACGGAGATG
Source organism: Nodosilinea nodulosa PCC 7104 (assembly GCF_000309385.1). Taxonomy (GTDB): domain Bacteria; phylum Cyanobacteriota; class Cyanobacteriia; order Phormidesmidales; family Phormidesmidaceae; genus Nodosilinea; species Nodosilinea nodulosa. Next base: position 2,334,871 of record NZ_JH976537.1, on the reverse strand, counting down.
AGCATTCTGCGGGCCAACGCGGCGGACATTGCGGCGGCATTGGGCGATCGCGCCCTGGTTGAACTGGGCAGCGGCAGCAGCCAAAAAATTCGCATTTTGCTTGGTGCGGCTCCCCAGGCCAAAACCTACGTGGGGGTCGATATTTCGCGCCAGCATTTGCAGGAGGCCTGCGCGGCGCTGATGGCCGATTTTGAGGGGCTAGATGCGATCGCCGTCTGCGCCGACTACACCCAGCCACTGCCGATTGCCGCTATCCCTGAACTACAAAACCAGCCCACCATCGGCTTTTTTCCCGGTTCCTCCATTGGCAACCTGGAGCCAGCCGAGGTAATCGCCTTTCTCAAAACTGTGGCGGTGCTGGGCGATCTGATCGTGGGGGTCGACCTGAAGAAACCTGCCGCCATTCTCGAACCCGCCTACGACGATGCCCAGGGCGTGTCTGCCGCCTTTGCCCTGAATGTGCTGGAGCGCATCAATCGGGAGTTGGGGGCCAATTTTGACCTGGGCCAGTTTGAGTATCAGGCCCGCTACAACGACGCGGCAGGGCGGATTGAGATGGCGATCGCCAGCCTGAGCGATCAAACCGTGCGCCTGGGCGAGGCCGAGATTTCCTTTCGCCAGGGCGAAACCCTGCGCACTGAGCATTCCTACAAATACACCATCGACGAGTTTCAGCTCTTGGCCATGGAAGCTGGGTTTAAGCCCGTGCAGGTGTGGACCGATGCGGATCAGCTCTTTAGCCTGCACCACTTGAAGCAGATGTAGGAGAGCTGCAATCCAAAATCGCCAATCCAAAATCCGCAGTTGGTATGAGACGCTAGACACCAGTGTTAGCTGGATGCGCCCCCTATGCAGGTTGATTGGCAAGACGTTAAGTCCTACGACGACATTGTTTATCAAAAGGCCGATGGCATTGCCAAAATCACCATCAATCGGCCCCACAAGCGCAATGCCTTTCGCCCCAAAACCATTGTCGAGCTGTACGAGGCTTTTCTAAACGCCCGCGAAGACAGCCGCATTGGGGTGGTGCTGCTGACCGGGGCAGGGCCGCACACCGACGGCAAGTACGCCTTTTGCTCCGGCGGCGACCAGAGCGTGCGCGGCCACGGCGGCTACATCGACGACGAAGGCACTCCTCGGCTCAACGTGCTCGATTTGCAGCGGCTGATTCGCTCCATGCCCAAGGTGGTGATTGCCCTGGTGGCGGGCTACGCGATCGGGGGCGGCCACGTGCTGCACGTGGTGTGCGACCTCACCATTGCTGCCGACAACGCCATCTTTGGCCAGACCGGCCCCAAGGTGGGCAGCTTTGACGGCGGCTTTGGGGCCAGCTACCTAGCCCGCATGGTGGGCCAGAAGAAAGCCCGCGAAATCTGGTACCTGTGCCGCCAGTACAGCGCCCAGGAGGCGCTGGAGATGGGGATGGTGAACTGCGTGGTGCCGGTGGAAGATCTGGAGGCCGAGGGGGTGCAGTGGGCGCAGGAAATTTTGCAAAAAAGCCCGATCGCCATTCGCTGCCTCAAGGCGGCCTTTAACGCCGACTGCGACGGTCAGGCAGGCCTGCAAGAGCTGGCGGGCAATGCCACCCTGCTCTACTACATGACCGAAGAGGGCTCCGAGGGCAGGCAGGCGTTTCTAGAAAAGCGATCGCCCAATTTTCGCCAATATCCCTGGCTGCCGTAGGGAAGGATGAGGATGTGAGGGGATGAGGAAGGTGGGTGATGCCCACCACCAGTAACAGGCTATGTCACCGGGGCGTTCAGGCAAGGTCTCGGAACGGGAATCGCGCTAAACTTGTACAAGCGATTGGACATGTTCTATGCGAGTTGTTACCTTCAGCGAAGCCAGAAACAAGCTCAAAGCCATTCTTGATCAAGTGGTAAATGACGCTGACTATACCATCATCACCCGGCGAGATGCCGAGGATGCCGTCGTCATGTCGCTAGACTACTTCAATAGCCTGCTAGAAACCGTTTATTTGCTCAAATCTCCTGCTAATGCTGCCCATTTGGAGCGATCGATCGCCCAGTATCGCCAGGGCCAAACCCAAGAGCAAAATCTGCTCGATGAGTGATCGCAAGCTGGCATGGACCGATGCCGCCTGGAAAGATTATCTCTACTGGCAAACCCAGGACAAAAAGACCCTCAAGCGAATCAACGCGCTGATCCAAGCCGCTAAAACTCTCCCCTTTGAAGGCATCGGTAAGCCTGAACCCCTGAAAGAAAACCTATCTGGCTTTTGGTCGCGCCGCATAGACGACACGCATCGCCTTGTCTATGCCGTAGATACCCACTATTTGACTATTATTTCCTGTCGTTATCACTACTAGACTCGCCCTCCGAGGTAGGGAAGCAAAGGCGATGGGAGGAATCCAGGCAATCCCTTCAGGGCAGATGACGAGCTGGCGACTCAGTGCTAGGCTGCGAACAGCCCATCTCGATTGATTGCTATAGCCCTATGAACCCCCTGATTGAGCGCATCCAGACCAGTCTGCTGGATTTGGTTGGGCAGTTTGTTCAGCTTTTGCCCGGTCTCCTGATCGGGCTGGTTCTAGTTCTGGTGACCGGGTATGCCGCTAAAGTGGCCCAGCGGGTGGTGGGCAAAATGAGCCAGCGGCTGGTGCCCAGCCGATCGCTGCAGCTGCTGGCCGTTCAGGTGGCCCGCATTGGCACCTGGGCGTTGGGCTTGACGATCGCAGCGGTGGTGGCCTTCCCCGATCTGCGGTTGGGAGACATGATTGGCCTGCTGGGGCTGGGCTCGGTGGCGATTGGCTTTGCCTTTCAGGACATTTTCAAGAACTTTTTGGCCGGGATTTTGCTGCTAATCGAAGAGCCCTTTCGCCTGGGCGATCAGGTGATTATGAGCGACTACGAGGGCACGGTGGAGGCAATCAAAATTCGCTCAACCCAGCTGCGCACCTACACCGGAGAGCTGGTGGAAATTCCCAATGCGATCGTGTTTACCAACCCGGTGCGGGTGATGACCGCCTTTCGCAGCCGCCGCACCGACCTGGATATTGGCGTTGACTACACCACGCCCCTGCCCCTGGCCAAGCAAACCTTCCTCGACGTCGTAATGAACATGGAGGGCATTCTCAATGCCCCGGTTCCTGAGGTGGATGTGGTGGGCTTTGGCGACAGCTCGATCGACTTTAAGGTGCGCTACTGGACCACGCCGCAGATCGCCGAGGTGCGCCGGATTAAGTCGCAGGTGGCGATCGCCCTCAAGGCCGCCTGCGACGAGGCCGGCATCACCATTCCCTACCCAATTCGCACGGTGCACATGTTTGATCAGACCCAGTTTGACGAAAGCGCGCGGCTGACCAGCGGCGCTGGGGCTGGGGATGCCTCTGGCTAGTAGACTGCGGCACAAGTGTGACGGCTATTGTCAATCGCGAGGGAGCAGGGGAGCCAGGGAGCCAAGCGAGCTGGAATAGTCGGCATATTTCAGCCTCCGAGTACTAGCGCTAAACCTGGGCGGCACTGCGGATGCAGCGGCCAATGTTGGTGTCTATTTTGAGAATGTGGCTGACCAGCCAGTCGGCCAGCTGCTGATAAATTTCTAGGGCCACGGCCTCGCTGGCGTCGCTGGCTTTGTAGCGATCGTGCAGGTGGCCAAAGGTGGCGATGAAGGTGGCGTGGGCCTTCTGGTTGACGTCGGCGATCGCGCACTGGTGCTTAGCCGCGCAGGCTTCTTCGTGCTCGAAATGCCACTCGGCGTAGAACTTGAGAAAGGCAAACAGCTTTTTGATCGCGGTGGCCCCTTTGTTCTCGGCGATCGCCACGCCCAGATCGTTGACCGCAGCGATTAACTCCTTATGGTGGGCGTCGATCATCGGTACGCCGGTGCTGAGGGTGTCGTTCCAGGTGAAGGGGTGGATGGGGGTTGGGGTGGTCATGGTGGGTGGGGAGTGGGGGAGTGAGGGAGTGAGGGGGATGAGGAGATGGGGGGGATGGGGGTGGAGGGGCTATGGGTAGATGCTGGTGTGGGATTCGTGGTCTAGCAGGGGGAGCAGGGCGATCAGCCAGAGGGTCAGGGCGCTGTGGTAGGGCAGAGTGAGGTGGAGCCAGATCCATAGGGTTATGGCTAGGCTCAGGGGGCTGGTCATGAGGTCGGCTAGCTTGAGCAAACCGAGAAATCCTTGCAGCAGTCGCAGGGCATCGTGGGTCATGGCTACACCTTGCCTTTGAGGAAGCCAACTAAGTTGTGGAGAAACGATTGGCTGACCGGGGCAGCCCCAGCAGCGGTTTTAGGCGCGGATCTAGAGGCAATGCTGAGTTCGAGTTCCTCGGGCTCAGTCGATGCTAAGAAGGCCGGAGGCGGGGCGACGATTAGAGGCATTTCTTCGGCCAGGCCGGTCACAATCAGGCGAAAGGCGATTTGCTGGGCCTTGGCTACGGTTAAGTTGAGCTGTGTGGCCACATCGGCTAGGGCCACGGTGCCGTTGGTAAACTCCCACACCTGCCATTCGTTCGGGTTGAGCCGCAGGGAGGGTTTGCCCTCAATGACGCCAATCAGGGCCGACGAGGGGTCGGGCAGTTTTTCATCGAGGGCTTTCCAGTCTTTGAGGGCGCGCAGCCCGGCCAGGGTGACATCGGTGGCGGTGGCGATCAGCCCGGTCATCTCCGCAGAGGGCAGCGGGGCCTTGGGGTCAAACTGAAACCAGCCGTCGGGCAGGGCAAACAGGGCGCACACCTGACGCATGACCTGGGTATAAAACAGCAGCTTGAGCTGTTCGGCGGTGAGCACCCCCTTGTTTTTGAGGCACAGACCCAGGGGCGTGTGGATCTGGCAGGTCTGAGACAGCCGAGAAACGGCGTTGTCGCCCATCCAGCCCCGCTGGGCAATCAGCCGCATCAGCCCCTGCTGGTCGAGGCTGTTGCCAGCGGCTACAATTTGCCCCTGGCTAAACCAGATGTGGTGATTGTGGCGATCGCCGCTGGCGGGCTCTTTGAGGGTGCAAATGGTGAGTAACCCTGTTTTATGGCCCTGCTCCAGCAGCTGAAACAGCTCGGGCAGGGAGAAGTCGGCGAGATATCCGGTAACACTCATGGGTACTGTCCCCTTTTGCAGAGGTTTAAAGAACTGGTGGTTGGCCACGGTGCTGTGGCTGGTGGCTGCGTTGTGGTAGCCCTGTTGCGCATCCTTAGGGGACGGTGGCCAAACTGCCAGACCAGGCGTGCTGCACCAGGGCAATCACCGCCTCGGCCACTGAAGCAGCTTCGTTGGCGTTGACGGCAACTACGGGGGGGCGGTGATTGGGGTTGGGGTAGCCCAGGGCCAGGGCAATGTTGGCGGCGTCCCAGGCGCCGGGGCAGTCGGTGTGGGTGAGGCCAATGATCATGGGCACGGGCGATCGCTGCTTCATAAAGGACATAATGCGACGGGCCTCGCGAAACTCGTGGGGCCGATGGGCCGCCACCAGCAAAATGTAGGCGTGGGCCTTTTGAATCAAAATGTCCCACATGAAGTCGAAGCGCGACTGGCCGGGGGTGCCGTAGAGGTGCAGCGCCATGTCGGGGCCAAACTGTAGGCGGCCAAAGTCAAAGGCGACGGTGGTCCGCTTTTTAAGCAGCAGCGCCTCGTCGGTGGCGCGGCGATCGGTATCGACCACCTCAATTTCACTAACAGATCGTATAAAGGTCGACTTGCCAGCCCCCACGGGGCCGGTGACCACTAAACGCATGATTTCCATGGCTGGGCGGAGGCAATTAAGAACAGGGTCAAACGTCGTTGGGGCGGAGCTTAAATTCAAGGGTGAAAAGCAGGAATGGGCTGGCAAGTGTTAGGAATCATCCCCGGCCAGGCGCATCAGCTAGCGATCCTCCTGGATCCCCCTTAGCGGGCGTTTGAAAAGTGATCTGCTGTAGCTTTAGCCATCTGCTGATCCCCCCTGCCTCCCTTAAAAAGGGGGGTAAAGGTTCCCCCTTTAAAGGGGAGTTTGGGGGAATTTCACTTGTACTTAAAAAGACTTTTCCGACATCCTCTTAAAAAAGGGGATCTTGAAGCGAACTCAAACCTCCCTGAAAAAAGGGGCGGGGAGGATCGGGCGCTACATCAAAATGGCCTTGAGATCGCCCAGGGTGCGCTTAATTTCAAGCATCAGCAGGCCCTGCTTAGCCGCTTTGTCGGCCAGCACCAGAAATACCGCGTCTTCGCCGCAGCTGGTGAGAATGCCGTAGCCCTTGTCGCCTTCCACAAAAATGCGATCGATGCCGCCTCGGGCCAGTTCGCTACCAATGCGATCGCCCAGGGAAAGCATGGCCGCCGACATGGCCGAAACCCGCTCTTCGTCCATGCCGCCGGGCAGGACAGCCGCCAGGGGTAACCCATCGGGAGTGACCACCGCTGCCCCCTGAATGTCGGTGGTGGAGGTGACAAAGCTTTGCAGACTGTTGATCAGTTTTTCGGTGCTAATCGCCATGGTAATTCTCTCTTTTTGTAGGGGAAAATGGATAGATCGTAAACGCTGAAAAATAGCCCTGCGGACGGCTACATTGCCCCGGCCCCGGTTGCGATCAGCCGTCTAAATAGGCCCTCTGACCAGCCTGTTTCTTTTAGTACCGCCGCTGCCGATACTTCGATGTAGGCCTGCTCAATGAAGGCTAAATCGACCATGCAGATTTTGCTCAGGGCATCGCACAGCTGCTGGTCTTTGCCATCGGCCAGGGCGCGCTTGCCGGCCTCGTGGACGACGACCGCCATGGCGGGCACCACATGCTGGGGGCCGATGCCAATGCGAACGTGAATCAGGCCAATGCGCCAGCGCCGCTCGGCGTAGTCATTGCCCCAGCCGTCCATGCCGGTGAACATTTCGTGGAACCAGGCCACAAAGGTTTCACGCAGGCGATGAATTCTGCCTTCAGACTCATTGAGGATGGCGTTCATCTCAGCATCGCGGCCCAAATACTCATAGAAGTAATCAGACATTTCGGGCGCAATTTCTAAGCCCCAAGTGGCAGCGGACTGAAGCACTTTTTTGTCGTCGACACCAAAGTCAATGCGCGACACCATCTTTGACATAAATTCGTTTGGTTGAAGACTCATTTAGCTAATCCTTAACAGAGGGCTGTGTTTCAACATCCTTGTTTTATCGTTTTTGTGGTAGCTATTAACAGGGCATGAACACTTAAACCTTGAAACACAAAATGGTCTATTCAGGGGCCAGAAAATAGCCGCTAATTTTGTAGATTGATGACAATCTTGGCCAATGCCATCCAAAAGCGGGAAGGGTCTTATTTCTTAAGAAGTAGATAGCGATACCCTCGCCGGGATAAAGTGTTGTAAACGACTTAGGCAATTCCAAGGATGTTTATGTGGTTGAATGAATGCTGGGGCTAATGTTTGAGCGATCGCACTTTAGGAACCCCTGAATTGTTTATTTCGGGATCGCGGGAATTGAAAATTGTGTTTGTGAACAACCATGGCTTTTTCTCAGCCAGATAAGCATGGCTTTGCGGCTGGTTTTTTAGATTGATTAACTTAAACGAGGATTACAGGCCAGCTTGTTTAAGTTGCCTAAAGCAAATCTCTGTGATGTCGGGGTGAAGGGTGCGTAGATTTACGGATGCCTGCGACACATTTCTTTAACTGATGGGGCCATCGCAGGGCTGTAGAGCATCGGCACCCGTATAAGCCGCAGCCGGGACGCTATATAGTGAAGTGCAATCTGGTGAAACTAGAGGCGGTTAAACCCATGGCCCGACGACCAACGGCAGATGACGGGGTAGATCTGGCTCCATATATCGATCACTCGCTGCTCAGCCCCGCGGCAACCGCAGATCAGGTGGCCCAGTGGTGCGCCGAGGGCGATCGCTACGGGTTTGCCGCCGTCTGCATTGCCCCCTGCCACGTGGCCCAGGCGGTCGATCTGCTGCACAACAGCAAGGTCAAAGTCTGCACGGTGATTGGCTTTCCCACCGGGGCAACCACCTCGGCCACCAAGCTCTACGAAGCTCAGGAGGCCGCCGAGCGGGGCGCTGATGAGCTGGATATGGTGATCAACCTGGGCTGGCTGAAGGCGGGTAAAACCGATGCCCTGCACCGAGAGGTGGCCACCATCTGCGAAGAAACTGGGCTGCTGGTGAAGGCCATTCTCGAAACCGCCGTGCTCTCCCCGGCGGAGATTGCCCTGGCTGCCGAGGTCTGCATGGACGCGGGGGCATCGTTTTTAAAGACCAGCACCGGCTGGCAGGGGGGAGCCACCGTCGAAGTGGTGCGCCAGCTGTGGGAAATTACCCAGGGGCGTGTGGGCATTAAGGCCTCGGGTGGCATTGGCACGGCGGCCCAGGCCGTGGCCCTGGTGCAGGCAGGGGCCACCCGCATTGGTACCTCCCGTGGGGTAGAGCTGATGCGCCAGCAAAAAGAAGAACCCGCCAAGGAAGAATAATCTCCCCTGGCGGGTTCTTGGCTGATGGAATTATGAATGGTGGTGCACCGGAGGTGACTCTTGCTCAGCCCAGCGTCAGCCTGAAGGCAATCAGGCCAATCAGCGCCACCAGGCCGATCGCGCGGCGGAAGTAGTTGACCCCCTCAAACAGCTCCTGCCAGGCCCAGGTAAACCAGGCCCCGAAGGCAATTAGGTCGATCGCGGTTTGCAGCGCGCCGTCGGGGAGAATGGCCTGCACAAAGGTCGCCGCCACCGCCACTAGAATTGGTAGATTGGGCGGTTGGGCAATCACAATATTGCCGTCGCGATCGCGAAAGATGCGATCGAACCAGGAGGGTTGCCGCACCCCAGGGTTAGCCAGGTCTGGATTGGAGGGAGAAGTCATCTACAGGAACCACGGGAGCAGTAGTCGTCATACTAGAGCTATTGCCCTGTGCTGCGCCTGTACCAAAGGCCAGAGGTGGTCATTCTCCCAAGATAGAGCAGCCCCAAAACCTGAACCAATCATCCCAGTGAGCTAACTGCCGAAGGGGTTGGTCGGCAGCCCTGGCACCGGAGCGGCGATTGCAAAGATATCCCCCGCATAAAACCCCTGCTGAATCTCCTGCTGGCTCAGCCCTACGGAGGCGGTGGTGACGTAGAGCGTAGACAGGTTGGAGCCACCAAAGGTGGGGCAGGTGGGGCGCTGTACGGGCAGCTCAACCCGCCCTAGGGCCTCGCCCGTGGGGCTAAAACAGGCCACCCCCCAGCCGTCCCACAGGGCTGTCCAGAGGTTGCCGTCGCGGTCGATCGCCAGCCCGTCAGGCTCCACGGGTTCATCGCCCAGATCGACGACAACGGTGCGATCGCTGATGTCCCCCGTCTCCCCGTCAAACCGGTAGGCGAAGATCTTGCGCTGGGGCGAGTTGGTCAAATAAAAGGTGTGGCCGTCGGGGCTCCAGCCCAGCCCGTTAGAGATCGTCAGCCCCGTCTCCATCATCTGTACCGAGCCATTGGGGTCGTAGCGGTAGAGCGAGGCCTGGCCAGAGTTGGAGCTACAGGTGCCCACCCAAAAGCGTCCCTGGGGGTCGCACTTGCCGTCGTTAAAGCGGGTGCCAGGAGAGGAAAAATCAAAGGAGTAAAGGGTTTCGATCGCCCCAGAGGTCAAATCTAGGTAAGCAATGCGAGAACCCAGGGCCATCAACAGCTTTTCACCTGCCATCAGCGCCAGAGTGCTCACCAGATCGCCCACGTCCCAGTGGCAGTCGTCGCCGCTGCTGGGCTCAAACACATGAACCCGGTGATTGTAAATATCCACCCAGTAGAGCACCTGTTTGGCGCTGTCCCACAGGGGGCCTTCTCCCAGGCGGGCGCGGGCATGGAGCACGTTTTGGGCCGATAGCTCAGGTCGTAGATGAGTTGGCATAGCTGATGAGACACCTGAATTGTTTACAAAAGGGCCGCATAGCCCGCCTAGGGACAATTCTATTCAAAGCTATTCGCGGAGAGGTTAAAAGCCAGGGTCTAGTTAGCAGCAGCACCGCAACAATTTTCCTACGGCTTCGCTGCCTGACGGATCTCCTCTGTGGCTGCAATTTGCTCCTGGCTGAATCCGGCCTGCTCCAGGTGATCCAAATACGCCCGGCTGGCGTAACGGCCATCGAGGGAAAGTGCCTGGCGATAGTTGGCCACGGCCTGGGCGCTATCCTCTGCCGACCAGTAGGCCAATGCCAGGGCGACCCAAGGGTGTGGGTTACTCGGCTCTAGCTGGGTGGCGGTCTGGGCCTCAGCGATCGCCTGCTCCTGCTGCCCCAACCGCTGATAGGCCAGGCTGAGGTTGTAGTGGGGGATTTCGTTGTCTGGCTCCAGGGCAGCGGCGCGGGTGTGGGTCTCTACCGCCGCCTCTAGCTGACCATCTACCAAATAGACAATGCCCAGGGCGTTGAGGGCGGGCACGTGGTCGGGGTTGTAGGCTAAAGCTGTCTTTAAAGCAGTAACCGCAGGGGAGGCGTACCCGGCCAGGTGCTGGGTCCAGCCCAGGAGCACCTGACCCTCGGGGTTGCGCGGGTCGAGGGCAGCGGCAATTTTGAGGGTGGCGATCGCCCGTTCAAAATCCCCCTGCTGGCGAAAGGTCAGCCCCTCCTGTCGGTAGCGCGCCGCCGTCGCCGCATCCACTAAAAACGGTGGATAGATCATCGTCTCTAACGCCGCCGCCGAAAGAGACGTCTGCTGCCATGGCACCGCCGCCTCGCGCTGGCAGCCCACCAGGGCCAAGGCAGCAAGCAGTATCCAGTAACAGGTTTTTCCCATAGGGCTGTTCTTCCGTAGCGTTCTGGGTGGAAGGAAGGACAAAGCGCTTACTACTGCAATCGGGTCCTGCGGCAAATCATACGACGCTCCCGACCCGTGGAGGATATGCGATCGTATCTACTCCCCTACTCCCGCACTCCTCACCCCCCCACTTCCCCACCCCCTCACCTTCCCAAAAGCCCGATGTATTCCACACAGCACGGCAAACCCAAGGCCCTGCTGTAGCGTGGCCTTGGGTTCTGACCCATCAAAACGCAGCAACCGAGGACAACGCTATGGCATCGATCAAGTCATCTCCCCTGAGCATCCGCCAGCTTCAGCAGGCCCTCCGACGCGGGGCCAAAGACGTGCTGGTAGCCAGCGGCATTCAGCCCTCCACCCGGCGCGGCAACAAGGAGCTAGACCTCGCTGTGCAGCGGCTGGCCCAGCAGACCTACAGCAATTTAGAAGAAGCCACCCAGACCGGCCAGGCCCTGGGGCAAAAAATCGTCGAAATCTCCCAGGCCCAAGGCAAAACCGACCTGGATGGCGGCATCGTTCGCCAGATGATGCTGACCGGCGAAATTCCTACCGTCACTAAGGTAATGACCAAGCCTGCTAAGACGGCACCAGTAGTGGTAGCTGTGCCTAAGACTCCAGAGCCGATCCCCGCCCCCGTAGCGGTAGAAGTCCCCGACGTGGAAGTCCCTAAAGTGGAAGTCCCTGAAGTGGAAGTTCCTGAAGTCGAAGCTTCTGAAGCCGAACTTGCTCAATTAGATGTCCCTGAAACAGAAGTCCCTGAAGTGGAAGTCCCTGAAGTGGAAGCTTCTAAAGTGGAAGCTTCTGAAGTGGAAGTTCCTGAAGCCGAAGCTGCTCAATTAGATGTCCCTGAAACGGAAGTCCCTGAAGTGGAAGCTGTTGCCGTGGAACCCACTGCCGCCGAACCTGTGGCAGCCGCCGAACCCGTTGCTGAAGTTCCTGCCGAACCCGAAACCTCCGAAACCCCTGAAACCATAGAAGCAGCGATCGCAGCCGAGACGGATGACGCGGATGCCGAGGCGGAGCCGGAAGCTGTGGGTGCGGCTAAATAAACTGCGATCGCAAAAAGGACCTCAGAAAGTTCTCTCGGAACTTTCTGAGGTCATCGTTTCATGGGATACCAGTGCCGATCTCACAAACTGTAATAAAACAGACTGTCATCAATCGCCTTGGGCATGCCCAGCTAGTGGATACAGCCCAGAGTGCCGTTAGCGATTACCTTTTGCCTTAGAATTTGGTCAACGGCGGTTACCCTCCCGACAGCTCGGCTCCCAGTTCACTTCCTTCAGCGGCACCCTATGGCTACCGGATATCTCGCGCTTGTACTCCACGCCCATTTGCCCTACGTGCGTCACCCCGAAAGTGACTACGTGCTGGAGGAAGAGTGGCTCTACGAAGCCATCATCGAGACCTACGTGCCGCTGCTCTCCATGTTTGAGGGGCTCAAGCGCGACGGCGTCGACTTCAAGCTCACCATGAGCATGACCCCGCCCCTGGTCTCCATGCTGCAAGACCCGCTGCTGCAAGAGCGCTTCGACGCCCACCTGGCCATGCTCGAAGAGCTCACCGAGCTAGAGGTCGAGCGCCACGTCCACAACGGCCACCTGCAATACCTGGCCGAAACCTACGCCAAAGAGTTCAACCACGTCCGCAACGTATGGGAGAGCTACAGCGGCAACCTGGTCACCGCCTTTAAGCAGTACCAAGACAGCAACAACCTCGATATCATCACCTGCGGGGCCACCCACGGCTACCTGCCGCTGATGAAAATGTACCCCGAAGCGGTGTGGGCGCAAATTCAGGTCGCTGCCGAGCACTACGAAGACACCTTTGGCCAGCCCCCCAAGGGCATTTGGCTGCCCGAGTGCGCCTACTACGAAGGCCTAGAGCGCCTGGTGGCCGATGCGGGTCTGCGCTACTTTTTAACCGATGGCCACGGCATTCTCTACGCCCGCCCTCGGCCCCGGTTTGGCAGCTATGCCCCCATCTTCACCGAGAGCGGTGTGGCCGCCTTTGGCCGCGACCACGAGTCGTCGCAGCAGGTGTGGTCGTCCCAGGTGGGCTACCCCGGTGCGCCCGAGTACCGCGAGTTTTACCGCGACCTGGGCTGGGATGCCGAATACGAGTACATCAAGCCCTACATCATGCCCAACGGCCAGCGCAAGAATGTGGGCATCAAGTATCACAAGATCACCGGCAAGGGCCTGGGCCTCTCTGACAAGCAGCTTTACGACCCCTACTGGGCCAAAGAAAAAGCCGCCGAGCACGCCGCCAACTTTATGTACAACCGCGAGCAGCAGATCGGCCACCTGCACGGCCTGATGCAGCGCCCGCCGATTATCGTGTCGCCCTACGACGCCGAGCTGTTTGGCCACTGGTGGTACGAAGGCCCCTGGTTCCTCGACTACCTGTTCCGCAAGAGCTGGTTTGACCAAAGCACCTACGAAATGACTCACCTGGCTGACTACCTCCAGGGTCACCCCACCCAGCAGGTGGCCCGTCCTTCCCAGTCGAGCTGGGGCTACAAGGGCTTCCACGAGTACTGGCTGAATGAAACCAACTCCTGGATTTACCCCCACCTGCACAAGGCCGCCGAGCGCATGATCGACCTGGCCCGCCGCGAACCCGCCGACGAGCTAGAGTGGCGTGCCCTCAACCAGGCGGCGCGGGAACTGCTGCTGGCGCAGTCGTCTGACTGGGCCTTCATTATGCGTACCGGCACAATGGTGCCCTATGCGGTGCGCCGCACCCGCACCCACTTAATGCGCTTCCAAAAGCTGTGGGATGACATTCTGCGCGAAAAAATCGACTCCGGCTGGCTGGAGAAGATCGAGGTGGTAGACAATATCTTCCCCAAGATCAACTACCGCGTCTATCGTCCACTGTAGAAGCTCCCAAAGAACCCCGAGTTTTTGAAAAACTTGGGGTTCCTTCTATGTTTTAGTATTTGATACTGACAAGTTGCTCTTGCACCTTACTTAAGAATCGAAAAAATCTCCTAGATGTAGCTCGCTATACTAAAAGAATTGATCAAAACAACTTAAGTTCCTATTTTATGAAGATTGAAAGAAAAACTTACAGAGATGGAAATCTACTTCCTGATGTATATAACTGTTTAAAGCATCTTCCTGATAATACTAGTTATCATCAAGATCACAATGAACGGCATCCATTTGCAATTTACAACCTTTCGATTCAAAAAGTTTTGCAATCCCTCGATAAGCTGTTGAATGAAGCAGGAAAGATTTATACCTCTCTATTTGATGCTACTGGAGAGCTAAATTATCGCTTAGGCAAATTGCCAGATCTACAGAAAGATCTTTTGCACAGCTTGCAGTCATATATTGATGACTGTTATCGAATTCTAAAAGTGCTTTATCCATTCACGCCAACAAATGGAAAATTTGTAGAAGGTTGGTTAGAGAAAGTGAAGCATCCGGCATATCCGAGCTTCAAAGCTGCTATTAGTGACTATCGAAACTCTTTCGCTCCTATTGTTAATAAAATTAAGCATAATGGTGGTCAGATACGCCCTATAATGATGTGCTCAAAGGGGACAGGTGTAGTTTTACGTACACCAAATCAGGGTATTCAAATTCCTCAACAAAATGCTCGTATTATTGGATACTTTTTAGAGGGAGTTCAGCCAAATGGAAGAATTGGCCCTGATTGTGATATCCATCCTGATGGTAAGACAGCAATTTCGTTGAATCGGGACTTGCGCTATCATTTTGCGAACATCTATCGAATTGGTCATCACTTAAGGAGTGCAGTCTCTCTATCTATAAAAAGTTGTCATGGCATTAGACTTTCTTACCCTTCTGCAGTTCAAGAGCCAGTAAGTCAGTACAATATAGAATCAATAGCCGAACAGATCAGTAAGCTACCTATTTTGTTCTTTCAAGATGAGTGTACAAAAGCAACGCCAGAAATAAGGTTTTCTCGAAGTACCACAAGCACGGAGCTATTAATCGACACTTCTGGTGCTCCGCCAATGACTTGGGATGGAGAAATGATGATTTATTTTGAACTTCAAACTGATGGAGTTAGCACCAAGTATCAACTTCCATACAAATAGACTAGGCGATGAGAGATGTCAATGATTACAGTATTACAGCAAACTTTGGAGATCTCGACGCAAGCTTGAGGCTATTGCAAGCCTCTGAATACAACGGGAGCATGTCAGGTTTGCAGAATTAAGCGAAAGCGTGGAGTATGTAGCTATCGTGACATCTGGTAGCGACCATGACCCCGGAGCAAAAAGCCCAGCTGCAACCGCATCTCGATGCTATCGCTAATATCCTCTACGAAGACAGTGACCCAGCGTCGCTGCAGACCCTCGAAGCGATTGAGTTGAGGGTACGAGAGCAGATCCAAGCCCATGTGAGTCCAGAAGTGGGGCTTTTTTTATCGGTTCAGTCAGCGGTACGCAGACCGGCAAAGAACGTAAGCTCAAAAGCACCCTAGGTGAGCTGGTGTTGACCAGTGCTCAGGCAGAGTGCCTGTCAGTTGAGGCCTACCGTCAGATTAGTCCGCATCTAGAGAACTGCTGTTTGCGCATCAGCGCTAATGTGTCTTATGCGAAAGCCTGCGAAGATGTCAGCTATCTGACTGGTATGCGAGTGCCAGCTAAGACCCAGCAACGCCTGGTTCAGTCTCATAACTTCGCTCAACCGGAGGTACCAGAACTCGAGGAAGTCAGCGTCGATGGCGGTAAGGTGCGTCTGCGAACCCCTGGGGGAGAGCCCTGCCAGTGGAAAGACTACAAAGCCGTGGCCAGCGAAGCGGCAATTGTCGCCTGCTACCAGCAGAACGATGAGTTGGTCGAGTGGGTCAATCAACAGCCCCTAGCCAACCCTTTAACCTGCTTGGGCGACGGGCATGACGGGGTCTGGAATCTGGTGGCCCAGATGGGGGCTGAAGCAGAGCGTCGAGAGGTGCTGGACTGGTATCACTTGGTGGAAAACCTCAACAAAGTTGGTGGCTCTATCAAACGCATCAACCAAGCTGAAACGCTGCTATGGCGAGGCAAAGTCGATGAAGTACTGACCTTGTTTGAGCCGCTAAAAAAGAAAGCGGCCAAGAACTTCTGTCAGTATCTACGCAAGCACCAGCACCGCATCCTCAACTACGACTACTATCAGCGGGAGCAGATTTGTTCGATTGGTTCAGGAGCCGTCGAATCAGGCATCAAGCAGATTGCTCGCCGCATTAAAATCTCGGGTGCTCAGTGGAACGAAGACAACGTTCCACAGGCCTTAGCCCATCGCTGCGCTTACCTCAATGGCATGATTGGGGCGCAAAGGTGACATGCTCCCGAATACAACCGCTAGACTGCAAAGTCTATAGTTAAACATTAAAGATAATGCTACGTCCTTCCCAAACCATCCAAACAGCTATCATTTCTACGACAAGTCGCCTAGTTGGTGAATACGAGTCATCAGATTTGTTGATCATGCACGCATCACCGGACTTTCGTAATGCTTCAGGGTTAGCTCGTATTATGGAAGGTGCGTCGTCTAGAAACGCACTGATGTGTGTTTTTCGGACACCTCCTGACAAAACACCCGTGGGAACGCCGCATCTAGATTATTCACCTCTGGCTGAGAATCTCAGCCATCTTCTCAGCCTTTTATTTGGCAAGCGATTTGACAACCATGGTCTTATTCAAACTCGAGGTAATTTTCGCTTACCTGATTTAAGCCACTATAATCAATTTGCGCGGTCAAATTTTCCTCACAATAGTCATAATTTCAGAGTCGACTTTCAGGTTCCTTTGAATTTAGAACAGGTAGTCCGCCTCGAACCGATGTTGAAAGATGGCTCCACAGATAACCCTCCTGCTCGGCTTTTTCAAACAGCTGCAAAGTTCTATTGTCTTGCTCTACGCTCATTTGAGTCAGATTCTGAAATCGCTTACCTCCATCTCATCACATCTCTTGAGATTCTCTCTGAAGCAGATAAACGCTCAAACCATGAATTCCTTGATGAAGTAACAACGGAACATCTTGCGAAGATCCGTCAAGAGCTTGAAAATGGCAAGAAAATTGCTAACCACTTTGAGTCGCGAATGCGACAAATTAAGAGACGTTTTGTTGATTTTGTTTTGTCTTCAATAACGCAAGAATTCTTTTCGCGAACCGAGAACTTGCGTTCAATAGGTTGCTTTGAGATAACCTCTTTCCCGAAAACTGTAGCTGCAGCATATGATTTAAGGAGCAAGTATGTCCACACTGGAGTGCCTTTTGGAGCACTTATTGGAATAGATGCTGGAACAAGTAACGAAGAGTTGAGAACAGTCCCTGCTCCAACTCAGGATAAAGAGTTAGCTAAGATCTTAAACCTGGCTCCTACATTAGTTGGTCTTGCACGAATTGCCCGTTGCTGTCTACTTAGATTCGCTGCAATACATCAACTGGTCAAGTGTGATTACTTGTCTATGTAGGCTAACTGACACCAAGAAAACTACTATCCACGAGGCTATGATGGCTATTGTGGCTGCAAGCATTAAAAGCATACGCCAGAAGTTCGCTGAAGACCAATTTGAGTTTTCTAAGCATGCCGTTGATCAGTCTATTGCGCACCAGATTTTGGTGCGAGAAGTTAGAGAGGCGATTGGCGGCGAGTAAATGGGGCGTTATGGGGAAGCTAATCGTATACCCTGAACCTTGTGAAGGTCTGCTACCATCAAATTAGCGCACCTGGTGGTACCTATGACAGTAGCGATCTCAACTGAGCCCACACCGCTCACATCCAATGAGGACGGCGTAGTTCTTGTCGGTAACACTCGCGTCACCTTGGATATTGTGGTTGCTGCCTTCTTGGAGGGTGCTACAGCAGAAGAGATTGTCGAGCAGTATCCATCTCTTCAACTTGCAGATGTCTACTCGGTGATTGCTTACTACCTGCGACGAAAAACTGAAGTTGATGCTTATCTAAAAATTCGACAAGAGCGTGCCGCGCAAGTTCGTCAAGAAAACGAGCGTCGTTTCAACCCAATTGGCATCCGCGATCGGCTAATGGCAAGGCTTGACAATCAACGCCAGAGTTGAAAGGACAAGTGCAATATCTACCGCTCCGTTAAAGTCCTAAGCGATTTGACAACCAGGAGATAGGCTAGAAATGACAACTGAATGGCAAGAAACCCTAGTCGAAAAGCAGGTTACTTATTCTCTGAACCTGAACGGTCAAGTTATCCTGATCCAAAATGTGCCAGCTCGCGTTAATGAAGAAACTGGCGAGCAGTTTTTTTCTCCAGCAACTGTAGAGCGCTTGCAGCAAACAATCTTGAATCAGCAAGAACCCGATCATTTCGTTCAGGTTCCTGTTTACAACTACTAAAACAGCGCAGCATAAGTGTAATCCAGCAATAAAACCAGTGTTTTTGGGTTCCGCTAGCGCTCTATCTAGCTTAAAGCGCTATCTATTTCAAAAACACACACGTTAGAATTACTACAGGCAGGCTAATCATAAGCTAGGTAATGCCATGACTATTTCCCCCCTAGAGAGTCGGCTCATAGTTTCTCCAGAGCAGTTGCAAAGGCTTCTGCGAGAATTTAAAGAGCAGCGGGGAGAAAGCCTTCGGCTAACTGCTTTGGGTTATTTTGGTTCCTACGCCCGTGGGGAAGCGAGCCCTGACAGCGACATAGATATTGTTTTCAAGACAGATTATCCCAACCTATTGCTCACCTCGCGGCTGCGACTGGATCTAATGGGGCTTCTCAACCGTCCTGTAGACGTTATCCGCTACCGCGAAAACATGAATCCTCGCTTCAAGGCTCGTTTAGATAGAGAAGCCATCTATGTCTGATGACGGTCTGCTACTGGATTGGCTCACACAAATCCTCGAAGCCCTACATGGAAAAACTCTATGACTAATTTAACCGTTTCGCTCTCCGAGACCCTTACAGCCTATTTGCAAGAGCAGATTGCAGCTGGCCACTACAATACTCCCGACGATTATATTCAGGCTCTCATTCAACAAGACAAAGCCCGCAAAGAGCACCTCGAACCTCTCCTGCTTGAAGGGCTTGCTTCTGGAGAAGCAAGGCCAAATTGAAATACAGAGGAAGTATCACTTAACGTAATGGTTATCGCTGCCCCAGAACCTAAATCTGCCCTGCACCCGGTGGGAGAACAGCGGGTGCTGTTGCAGGGCGTCTCTTGGCAGGGGTATCTACAAATTTTAGCCGCGCTGCCCCAGTCGCGCGGGGCGCGGCTCACCTACGACGACGGAGTGTTAGAAATCACCGCGCCGTTAGAAGAACACGAGTTTTCGGGGCGGCTGATTGAGCGATTTATTTTGACCCTCGTAGAACTCATGGGTCTACGCATCAAAACCATGGGGTCTACGACAATGAATTACCCCAGCCTCAAAAAGGGGGCCGAACCCGACAACGCCTACTATATCCAGAACCAACCCCTGGTGAAGGGGCGCAATGTGGTGTTTGGCGAAGACCCGCCGCCTGATCTGGTAGTTGAGGTCGATATCACCCACACCGATATTGCCAAAAATCAGTTTTACGCCAGCCTAGGGGTGCCGGAGTTTTGGCGCTTCAACGGTGAGGTTTGGCGGGTGTATGTGCTGCAAGACGGCGTTTACGGCGAGGTAGAACTGAGCCCAACGTTTCCTCAGGTGCCCAAGGAACGTCTCTACGAGTTTTTGAGCACCGCCAAAGACGATGAAATTGCTGCTGTGCAAGATCTGCGGGCCTGGTGGCAAGCGAATCAAGCGAATAAGTAGCCCCGAGATGGTGCGATCGCACCCCCGTCTGCGATCGCACCATCTGGGTACGCTAAGGGCTATAGAATTCTGTTGCACTGCATGGTCCTTCACCTTCGACAAACGCTGCGGTTCGGTATTGGGGCCATGGTGCTGAGCCTGGCTGAGGTGGGTGGGGCGATCGCGCCTCCAGCCCAGGCCCAGGTCGGCTCGTCTGCCGAGTTTCCCCAGGCCTATTGGGAGGCCGTCGAAGATGCCAGAACGCCGGAACCCAGCGAAGTCTTTCGAGACCTCACCGCCATTACGCGCCAAAACAGCGCCCTTACCTGGGATGCCCAGGGCCGCGTGCTGGTGGCAACCTGGGCCGACTGGGCGGGCTACACCCAAAATGTGGGGAGTCGGCTGATTGCCACTCGCGATGTGTGGGTGACAGCTGTTCCCGACCTGCAAAGCTTCTGTAAGGCTTATACTCCAACTGCCGAGGTGTCTTTAGCGGCTCGCCTTGGCCAACTGCTGGGTTTGCCGCCCGAACCCGCCGAGCAGGCCGCCCAGCGTCAGGTGGTTGAAGTCTGGGTTGACCCGCAGTTTCTCTTTCGCCCCAGCCCCGACCCCGAAATTACCGACCACGAGGCCGAGCTGACCTTTCGCACCGCCAACGAATTTGTTGCGGTGCCGATCGCCTATCAGCACTGGTTTTATGCCCAGTACGATCAGCGCTACCAGTACCAGGGGCAGCCGATCGCCCGCCAGACCGCGAATGTTCTGCCCTACCCCTGGACTCAGCTGGGCTATACCTACGACTGGGGCAGCAGCGCCGATTGGGCTAGCCTCGATCGCGATCGCCCGGCCCACGTGGGCCTGAGCGAGTTTGTCATTCGCCAATGGTCGCCCATCGCCGTTGAGGCAGTGCAGCCGATTGATCGCTATTGTCGCTAGTTCGGGCGCTAGTTTGGGCGGACATAGCTGTAGCCAGTCGGGTGAGGACAGTTTTTTTAAGAACGTTTGAACGTTCTAACGTTCCTCAGACTTTTGAATGTCTTAACCCGATGGACTAGGGCTATATCTTGCTAACTTAGACCGCCTGATAGAGCCCTCCAGCGGCAGCTTTGAACGACAGTGTGGGTGACGTTTATCTTCAGCTAAATCCCATGACGGTCTATACGCTTGAATTGGCGGCTACTAGGGCTGCGATCGCCTCGCTCAATGTTTACCGCACCCACATTTCACCGCGCAAAGGCTTTGCTTGCCCCCATGGCGTGCTCTATGGCGAATCGTGCTCAGACTATGTCCAGCGCATTTTGCTCAATCAAAATTTAAGCGCCGCGATTCGGCTTGCTCCGCAACAGTTTAGAAACTGCCAATCGGCGGCCCAGGTGCTGCAATCTCAACAGGCTCAGGGCGGCTGTTTCGTCATTCCCTGCTGCATCCCGATTCCGATTTAATTATGCCTGGACGGGGCTATTTAGCTGATAAAATTATACCTACTGTGATACTGTGATTACCGACTCCTGCGCCTTTGGGCTGTAGCAGCTTTTTGTCCCTTGCAACTTAGAGTCTGCCTATGTCAACTCCCCGGACAGTTCTGGTAATTGCTGACACGCAGGAGCAGGCTAACCCCTACAGGCAGCAGTTGCAGCAGGATGGGAGCGTGGCTTACAGCATTTTGCTAGAGCAGTACAGCGGCGCTGCGTCGTTGTTGTCTCAAACACCGTTAGTCGACGGCATTCTTTTGGGGCTGAGTCGGCCTCAGGAGAACAGTATGGCGCTGCTGCAGCAGTTAAAACAGCAGATGGGCGATCGCTGCCCGCCCATCGTCATTGTTGGCGGCGGCAACACCAGGACCGCTGTTCAGGCCATTAAACAGGGGGCTGCCGACTATTTGGTCCAGGATCAGACCACGCCCGACGACCTGCGTCTGGCGATGCGAAGCGCCATCGAAAATGCCGAGCTGCGGCAGCCCTGCGTTACAGTCAGGCGCAGTTTCAAACCTCCGTCGAGAATATGCTCGACTGCTTCGGCCTTTTTTCAGCCCTGCGCGATGAGGCGGGTCAGATCGTTGACTTTCGCATTGATTATTTGAACGGGGCGGCGTGCGACAGCAACCAAATGCCGAGGGAGGCGCAAATTGGGCGGGGGCTGTGTGAAGTGCTGCCCGCCCATCGGGAGACCGGGCTATTTGACGACTACTGTCGGCTCGTCGAGACGGGGGAGCCGTTGATCAAAGACTCGCTGATCTATGACGACACCTATGGCGATCGCCGCCTGGTGCGGGCCTTTGATATTCGGGCTACCCGGCTAAACGATGGTTTTGTGGCCTCCTGGCGCGATGTCACCGAGCGTCGGCAGACCGAGCTAGACCTGCAGCGCGCCCTGGCGGCCCTGCAAGCCAGCCAGCAGCAGCGCCGCGATCTGGCCGAGGCGATGCCTCAAATTGTCTGGACGGCGGATGCGGCAGGGACGGTCAACTACTGGAATCGAGAGTGGTACGACTACACCGGGCTAGAGGAAGCTGAGTCCTCTGGCCAGACTTGTGTACAGGCCCTGCATCCTGACGAGCGGCAGCCCATCTTCGATCGCTGGAGCCAGGCGATCGCCAACGGTGAATCGTTTGAAATTGAGCACCGGATCCTTAGCCGAGGGGGCGAGTATCGCTGGTTCATCGATCGCGCCGTACCCACCAAAACCAGCCAGGGCCAGATCACAGGCTGGATTGGCACGATGACCGATATCGACTGCCAAAAGCAGACTGAAATTGCGCTACAGCAGCAGCAGAACCGGCTGAATCTGGCCATGAAAGCGGCCAACATGGGCAGCTGGGACTGGAACATTCAGACGGGAGAGGTGCACTGGTCGGCCAACCTGGAACACCTGTTTGGCATGGCGACCGGGGGCTTTGATGGTCGATTTGAGACCGTCAAGGCGATGATTCACCCCGACGATTTGCCTCGGGTTGAGCAGGCGATCGATCGCGCCGTCTACGAGCGAGACGACTACAACATTGAGTTTCGCTTTATCAAACCCGATGGCACGGTGCGCTGGGCGCTGGGCGTCGGCAAAGTGTTTTATGACGCCACGGGCACCCCGCTGATGATGGCGGGGGTGGATCGCGATATTTCAGAGCGCAAAGCCGTAGAAGCCGCCCTTCGCCTGTCTGAGGAGCGCTATCGCACGCTCTTTGAGTCGATGCATGAAGGCTTTTGCGTGGTGGAAATGCTGTTTGACGAGCACGATACTCCCACCGACTACCGCTTTGTAGAGGTTAACTCTGTCTTTGAGCAGCAGACGGGGCTGGTGAACGCGGTCGGCCAAACCGCTCGCCAGCTGCTTCCCGATTTAGAGCCCCACTGGTTTGAAATTTATGGCCGCGTCGCCCTCACCGGGGAGCCAGCCCGGTTTGAAAACGGCTCTGATGTCATGAGACGGTGGTTTGAGGTCTCCGCCTTTCGGATTGGTCCCCCCGCCGGCCGCACCGTTGCCATTTTGTTTAAAGAGATTAGCGAACGCAAACAGGCTGAGCGCAGGCTGCAGGAAAGCGAAGCCCGGTTTCGCACCCTGGCCGACAACATTGCCCCCCTGGCCTGGATGGCCAACGAGACGGGCTGGATTTTTTGGTACAACCAGCGCTGGTTTGACTACACGGGCACAACCCTGGACGCCATGCAGGGCGATGGCTGGCGAGCGGTCCATCACCCCGACCACGTCGATCGCGTGGTGGAGAAAATTAACCGGTGTTTTCAAACCGGCGAAGTCTGGGAGGATACCTTTCCGCTCAGAGGCCGGGACGGAGAATATCGCTGGTTTCTCTCCCGCGCCATTCCGGTGCGCGATGGGCAGGGCAACGTGTCTCGCTGGTTTGGCACCAATACCGACATTACCGATCGCCAGCTGGCCGAGAACGCGCTGCGCCAGAGTGAAGAGCGCTATCGGTACCTGATCGAATCCATTCCGCAGCTGGTGTGGACGGCCATTAGCGACGGTACGCTGCTGGATGTCAGCGAACGCTGGGTGGCCTTTACCGGGCTGACGCTCGACCGGGCCCGCGCCGCTGGGTGGGAGCAGATTGTGCACCCCGACGACCTGGCCGAGATGGTGCAACGGTGGGGCGAGGCGGTCAGTCTCGGTACCAATTATCAAGCCGAAGGGCGCATGCGACGGGCCGATGGAGCCTACCTGTGGCATCTGCACCAGGCCATTCCCCAGCGCGACGGGCAGGGGCACATTGTCAAATGGTTTGGCACCGCCACGGATATTGAAGCTCAAAAGCAGCTGGAGCACGATCGCGATCGCCTGCTCCAGCAGGAGCAAGCTGCTCGCCAAGCCGCCGAGCGCGCCAACCGCATTAAAGATGAATTTCTGGCCGTCCTGTCCCACGAGCTGCGCTCGCCCCTCAACCCGATTTTGGGCTGGGCCAAGCTCCTGCAGATGCGTCCGATGGATGCGGCCAAAACTGCCGCCGCCCTGGCCACCATCGAGCGCAATGCCAAACTCCAGGCTCAGCTGATCGACGATCTCCTCGATGTCGCCAAAATTTTGCGCGGCAAGCTCAGCCTGACGATGACGGCGGTCAATCTGGCGACCGTGGTGGAGGCGGCGGTCGACACGGTGAGAGCCGCTGCCTTGGCCAAGTTGATCGCGCTGAATGCGGTACTGCCCAATGTCGGTCAGGTCTCTGGGGATGCGGCCCGGCTCCAGCAGGTGGTGTGGAACCTGCTGACCAACGCGATTAAATTTTCGCCCGCCCAGGCAGACGTAGAGATTCGGCTGGCCCAGGTTGACGGCTCAGCCGAAATTACGGTGAGCGATCGGGGCAAGGGCATCAACCCCGACTTTTTGCCCTACATTTTTGAATCCTTCCGCCAGGAGGACGGATCGACCACGCGCAACTATGGAGGCCTGGGTCTGGGCCTGGCCATTGTGCGCGAGTTGGTAGAAGCCCACGCGGGTACAGTCACAGCAGAAAGCCCTGGGGAACAGCTGGGGGCCACATTTACGGTGCGGCTGCCCCTGCTCACTAGCGCACCGGCTACGACATCCAGCGATGAGGTGCCAGCCCCGGCGCTTGATCTCACTGGCATTCGCGTGCTGGCCGTGGATGATGACCCCGACAGCCGTGAGCTGTTGAACATGATCTTGACCCAGTACGGGGCCGAGGTGCTGGCCGTAACCTCGGCGGCGGCGGTGCTGGAAAATCTGGCCTCCTTTCAGCCTGATGTACTGGTCAGCGACATCGGCATGCCCAGCGTCGATGGCTACAGCCTGCTGCGCCAGATTCGGGCCTTGCCGCCTGCTCAAGGGGGCCAAACGCCCGCCGTCGCGCTCACCGCCTACGCCCGCGAGGAGGATCGCCAGCAGGCGATCGCCAGTGGTTTTCAGCAGCATGTCACCAAGCCGCTGGAGCCAGAGCGACTGGTGCAGGCGGTGGTGGCGCTCACCCGCCAAAGCTAAAATTTGGCTAAATCAGGCCGTTGACAGGGCAACTCATGGCAGAATTCGTGGCATTGCCCACCCCACCCCCAACCCCCCATGGAAATTGACCCCGAGCTGTTAGACCCCTCCACCCGCTACAAGCTGATGATTGGCAGCATCGTGCCCCGGCCGATCGCCTTTGTCTCCAGCCTGTCGCCCCAGGGCGTCGCCAATTTGGCCCCCTTTTCCTACTTCAACGCCGTGGGCCACAAGCCCGTATCGCTGATGTTCAGCATCAGCCTCAAGCCCGACGGCAGCGAAAAAGACACCCTGCGCAATGTGCGCCCGCCCAGCGAAGGGGGGCTTGGGGAATACGTGATCAACCTGGCGATTGAGTCCTACGCCCACCAGGTGGCAGAATGTGCCGAACCGCTGGCCTACGGCGAGTCGGAGTTTGACTATGTAAACCTATCGCCCGCCCCCAGCCGGGTGATTCAGCCGCCGCGCGTAGCCGAGTCGCCGGTTGCCTTTGAGTGTCGCACGCTGCAAATTGTGCCGGTGGGCGAGTTTCACGTTGTGATTGGCCAGGTGGTGCACCTGTTTGTGCGCGACGACGTGCTGCAAGCGAACAACCGCATTGACGTCGATAAAGTGGGGGCGATTGGGCGCATGGCGGGCTACGAGTACTGCCGCACGGGCGATCGCTTCGAGATTCCCAACGGTTTTCCCAAGCCGCCGCAGGTCTAGTGGCATGATGGGTGAGCGATGCAGGGAGTGCGATCCCTGCTGTTGGGCTACCATAATGGGCTGAAGCACGGCAAATGCCCGATCAAAGGGATTGGCCCTGCGCTCAAAGCCAATGTGTTGGCAGCCTTTGGGAGATTTTTCTAAACCTGTCTGCCGTTAAACTGGCCACCCTGAGGTTATGGATCTATTCAAATTTGCGCTTGGCCCCTATGAGTTTTTTGCCGCCATTATCGGCGGTGTGCCCCTCATACTGGCAATAGCCTTGCTCTACAACCCAGCGATCAGCTTGCAGGACTTGATTGTTGCCGTTCAAACCAGTTTCTCAATTCAGGTGGTGATTGCCCTTGCCTTTGTCAGCTACCTCTTGGGCGGTCTGGTGCAGGGAGGAACCTGGAAGTTTTTTCTGGCGCTGTGCCACCTGTTTAATCGTGACTATCATTATTTTCAAGCTGGCGTCCTCTTAGATCGAGAAGAATGGCTCAATGGCCTGGCCAAAGATGTTGATCCCAAGACCCTGGATTTTGAAGATAGGCTAGTGCTGCTGCTGCGCGATAAAATCGGCACACCAAAAACCATGAACCACCTCTATTCCAGGGTTTGTTCGTACCTGAAAGAGCACAATCGGCCATCAATTGTTACGGCAGACTTATATCAAGCAACCCATATCATGTATAGAAGCATATCGTTTGGACTGCTTATACTAGCTGGGGTTTTGCCGATTAATATGCTCCGGGTTGGAATGATTTCTTTTGAGCAAATAGCGCTGTTTGTGATGTCTTTAGTGCTGTCCTACGTTGCCTTTTTGCGATCGGTATCCTTTAAACGATGGTACGCCAGGGAAGTTTTGCTGGGGTTTTACTTTGCCGCCTGCGACAATTAACAGCGGGACTGACGATGGAGCGCAACTGCTCTGAGGAGCATGTTGACGCAAGGGGTGGCGGAAACCAGGGCGACAATGGCTGCGATCGCGCTACCGCAGCGGGTGATGTTCGGCTAAAAGCTTCTCGACTTTGGCCTCATCAATGCGGGCGGTGACCTGCTTGGCCTCGTGCATATCGCGCACCGTTTTAGAGAGGCTGGCGGTAGACCCCAGGGCAAACATCGTGCCCATGCCCATGTAGCCCTTCACCCAGGCATCGACGGGCAGGCAAAAAATGCCCAGCGATAAGCTGCCGACCGACAGCACAAAGGCGGCCCAGGTTTGTACGATCCAGGCCTGGCTGTGGCTAGAGGGAGGCTGGATAGAACCCATGGTTTGACTCCAAATACGAGTGACTACGCCAACCTTAGACCAGCGCTGTATGGCCGCATCCAGTCGTGAGACAGTTTCTCAAATGCCATAGGCCCCCCGGGCATTACCATAGGGTGATAGCTCAGAGCGGTAATCAAACTTCATGGCAAATCGCTTCAAAATTGGGGCGCGAATCGGGGCCGGGTTCGCCCTGGGGCTTGGTATTCTTACCCTGCTCGGTGTCGTTGCCTACCGCACTACCACCAGTCTGATTCGTAACTCCCAGCGGGAAAGTACGTCCTACCAGGTGTTGGGCTATCTCAACCAGCTGGAGTCTGCCCTGTCCGACGCCGAAACCGGGCAGCGGGGCTACATCATCACCGGCAGATCCGAGTACCTGGAGCCCTACACCCAGGCTGTGGCAGAGGTTGAGACGCTGCACAGGTCGCTAGAGCAGCTAACCCTCGAAGACTCGGCGATCTATGGCCGCTTAGACACCCTCAATCCGCTGATTCAGGCCCGCCTGGCCAAGCTTGCGGAGGGCATTCAAAGGCGCGATGCCGGTGGGTTTGCGGCGGCCCAGGCCTTTGTGATGACCAACGAAGGCAAGCAGCTGATGGATCAGCTCCGCGATCGGATCGCGACCATGAAGATGGAGGAAGAGGCTCTGCTTCAGGAGCGATCTGACCAGGCGCAGCTGTCTGCCCAGCAAACCCTCAACACGATCGCCTACGGGATTCCGGCCTCATTCATTCTGCTGTCGCTGGTGGGCTGGTGGCTGTCGCGAAACATTTCCAGGCCCCTGCGCGACCTCTCGGAGACCGCCGAAAAGCTGGCCGACGGCAACCTGGCGATCGCCCTGCCCGACAGCAATGCCCAGGATGAGGCCGGCATCTTGACCCGCACCTTTAACCAGATGGTCACCAACCTGCGGGCCACCATTCAGGCGAACGAAGAACAGCGCTGGCTGAAGTCTAACCTGGCCGATTTATCCCAGCAGATGCAGGGCCAGCGCAGCCTGGAGGCCCTGGGCCAGCTGATTTTGACCTACGTTGCTCCCCTGGTAGAGGCTCAGCAGGGCCTGTTTTACCTGCTTGAGCCCAATCGCGAACCGCCCCGGCTGAAGCTGCTCAGCAGCTACGCCTACCAGGAGCGCAAACACCTCTCGAACGAGTTTGCCCTGGGGGAAGGCTTGGTGGGGCAGTGTGCCCTGGAGCAGCAGCGCATTTTGCTGACCGAAGTGCCCGCCGACTACATTCGCATTCGCTCCGGGCTGGGGACAGCGCCGCCGCTCAACATTGTGGTGCTGCCAATTCTGTTTGAGCACCAGGTCCAGGGAGTGCTAGAGCTGGCCTCATTTCAGCGGTTTAGCGACCTGCAGCTGACCTTTTTAGACGAGGCCAGCAAGGTGGCGGGGGTGATGCTCAACGCGATCGCGGCCTACCTGCAAACCCAGAGTCTGCTAGAACAGTCCCAGGTGCTCACCGAAGAGCTGCGCCATCAGCAGGAAGAACTGCTGCAGAGCAATCAGCTGCTAGAAGAGCGCACCCAGTCGCTGCAAGAATCGGAGTACACCCTGCAACAGCAGCAGGAAGAATTGCAGCAGTCGAACGAAGAACTACAGCAGCTCAACGAAGAACTCGAAGAAAAAGCCGAGCTGCTCGAAACCCAAAAGCAGCAGGTGGAGCGCAAAAACCAGGAAATTGAGCTGGCCCGCCAGGCCCTGGAAGAGCAGGCCGCTCAGCTGGCCCAGTCGTCGCGCTATAAGTCAGAATTTTTGGCTAACATGTCCCACGAGCTGCGTACACCGCTCAACAGCCTGCTGATTTTGGCCCAGATGCTCAGCACCAACAGCGACGGCAACCTGACCCAAAAGCAGGTTGAGTACAGCCGCACCATTCACTCCGCCGGAGCCGATCTGCTCAACTTGATCAACGACATTCTCGACATGGCCAAGATCGAGTCGGGCACGATGCAGGTGACGGTCGAGGCGCTGCCCTTTACGACCATTCAGCTGGAGCTGGTCCGCACCTTTGAACCCCTGGCCGCCAGCAAAGGACTGCGCTTTGAAATCGAACTCGATGACGCTCTGCCCTCCAGCCTCTCCACCGATCCCAGGCGGCTCCAGCAAATTCTCAAAAATCTGCTCTCCAACGCGATTAAGTTTACCGAGCGGGGCAGCGTCACGGTGCGGATCTCGCCCGTAGGAGAAAGCCAGGTGGCCTTTGCGGTGAGCGATACCGGCATTGGCATTGCGCCCGACAAGCAGCGCACCATTTTTGGTGCCTTTCAGCAGGCTGATGGTACCACCAGCCGCAAGTACGGCGGCACCGGCCTGGGCTTGTCGATTAGCCTCCAGCTGGCTCAGCTGCTGGGCGGCACCCTCGAACTCCAGAGCCAGCCCGATCGCGGCAGCACCTTTACCCTTCACCTTCCTC
The DNA here is from genome assembly GCF_000309385.1 of Nodosilinea nodulosa PCC 7104. Classification (GTDB taxonomy): domain Bacteria; phylum Cyanobacteriota; class Cyanobacteriia; order Phormidesmidales; family Phormidesmidaceae; genus Nodosilinea; species Nodosilinea nodulosa. The sequence continues at coordinate 2,305,630 of NZ_JH976537.1, read as the reverse complement.
GGCACTACGCGGCTCCCGTCACCGAGGGGGCCAGCCTGGGGTCCGCGCCGCAGATCACCGCGCCCAGTACCGCCCCTGGGCTGCTGTCTCAGCGGGCGGTGGGCGATTCGCCAAATGATGCCGATCGCCTGATCAGTGACCTGCCCGACGGCATTGAGGACGATCGCGCCCGGTTGCGGCCCGAGGGCCAGGCCGACCAGGTGCTGCTGGTGATAGAAGATGACCCCAACTTTGCCCGCATCTTGCTGGAAATGGCGCGGGGGCAGGGGTTTAAGGTGCTGATCGCCCTGGGGGGGCAGACCGGGCTGGCGATGGCCCAGCGGTTTGTGCCCAATGCCATTACCCTTGACCTGCATCTGCCCGACATGGATGGGTTGGCCGTGCTCGAGCAGCTCAAGCACGACCCGGCCACGCGCCATATTCCGGTCCATATTCTGACCGTGGATGACCAGCAGCAGCAGGAGTTTCAGATGGGGGCGATCGCCCATATTCAAAAACCCGTTGCCCCCGAAATCTTGACCCAAACCCTGGCCGATATCAAACGGTTTGTGGAGCGACGGGTGCGCTACCTGCTGGTGATCGAAGACGACCCGGTGCAGGCCCAGAGCATTATTGAGCTAATCGGCGGCCCGGAGGTGACCAGTACCGCTGTGCACACCGGGGCGGCGGCCCTGGCGGCCCTGCGATCGCAGCCCTGCGACTGCATTGTGCTCGACCTGGGCCTGCCAGACATGAACGGGTTCGACCTGATCGAGCAGATCAAGCAGGACCCGGCCCTGGTGCGGTTGCCCATCGTGGTCTACACCGGCAAAGACCTGACCGAGGCCGAAGAAACCCAGCTGCGCCGTCTGGCCGAAACGATCATCATCAAAGATGTGCGATCGCCCGAGCGCCTGCTCGACGAAACGGCCCTGTTTTTGCACCGCGTCCAGGCCAACCTGCCGCCGGGGCAGCAGCAAATGCTGGAGCGACTGCTGCACAGCGATCCGGCCCTGGCGGGCAAAAAGGTGCTAATTGTCGACGACGACGTGCGCAACGTGTTTGCCCTCACCAGCCTGCTGGAGCAGTACGCCATGGAGGTGGTGTTTGCAGAAAACGGCCGCGCCGGCATCGCCATGCTCCAGGCCAACCCCGATGTCGGCCTGGTGCTGATGGATGTGATGATGCCCGAGCTGGACGGCTACGAAACCACCCGCCTGATTCGTCAGCAGGAGCAGTTTCGATCGCTGCCGATTATCGCGCTGACGGCGAAGGCCATGCAGGGCGATCGCGAAAAGTGCATCGAAGCCGGCGCCTCCGACTACATCACCAAGCCCATTGATACCGATCAGCTGCTCACGCTGCTGCGCCTGTGGCTGTATTCCTGATTCGTGTGGTTGCGCCAGCCTCGAAGGCCTGGCTCGCTTAAAATCTCCTCTATGGTATACAGATTAACCAGAGAAATAAGCGACAATGGAAACAAAAGCATGCCGAGTTCTTGAGCCAAAAATCTGTGGCTGGCACCAGTGGTTTTAAAGAGCAGTCTGAATTAAGTCGTACGAGTCCAGTGAGTATCTTGAAGCCAAACGATGTAGATATTCACCTGCTAGTTGAAGGGCTATATCATCGCTATGGCTACGATTTTCGCAACTATGCCAAGGCTTCCCTAAAGCGCCGCATCCACACGTTTTTGAAGGGTGAAAACCTTGCCAGCGTAGCCGAACTTCAGGCTCAAATGCTGCGCGATCGCGCCTGCGCCGAGCGCCTGCTGCTGGGGCTAACGGTCAATACCACCGCCATGTTTCGCGATCCCAGCTTTTATCAGGCCTTTCGCCAACAGGTGGTGCCCCTGCTGCGCACCTACCCCTTCTTTCGGATCTGGCATGCGGGCTGCTCCACCGGCCAGGAAGTCTACTCCATGGCCATTCTTTTGCAGGAAGAAGGGCTTTATCCCCGCTGCCGCATCTACGCCACCGACGCCAACGAAAAGGTTTTGCACACCGCAAAGCAGGGAATTTACCCGGCTAAGCAAATGCAGGAATACACTCAGCTCTATTTACAGGCGGGGGGACGGCGCACGTTTTCAGAGTACTATACGGCCCACTACAGCAACGTTATTCTGCGGCCCTTTCTGCGAGAGCGAATTGTTTTTGGCGAGCACAATCTAGTCACCGATGGCTCCTTTAACGAGTTCAACGTCATCATCTGCCGCAACGTGCTGATTTACTTCAACCAAACCCTGCAAAATCAGGTGCACGAGCTGTTCTACAACAGCCTGTGTAAGTTTGGTATTCTCGGCCTCGGCAAGCAAGAAACAATCCGTTTTACAAAGTACGAAACGGCCTACGACGAGCTGGCCAAAGCCGAAAAGCTGTATAGGAGACGCAGCTAGTGGCCTATGAACTGGTGACCATAGGTACCTCTTTAGGAGGATTGTCGGCCTTAAAAACTTTGCTAAGATCTCTCCCCAGAGAGTTTCCCGCAGCGCTTGCGATTGTTCAACATCGTCACCGAGAGTCTGACCAAGCGATGAGTGCTTTCTTGCAGCAGTTTACGGTTCTGCCTGTGCACGAAGTCGAAGATAAAGAATGTATCCAACCAGGCCATGTTTACTTTGCCCCTGCCGACTATCATTTGTTGGTAGAATATGGATACTTTTCTCTCTCGGTTGATGAACCAGTGTCCTACGCCCGTCCGTCTATTGATGTGTTGCTAGAGTCGGCGGCTGACGCCTATCATGAGCAAGTCATCGGCGTTATTTTAACGGGGGCTAACCACGACGGGGTGCAGGGGTTATCTACGCTCAAGGCTCGGGGCGGTACGGCGATTGTGCAAGATCCAGACACCGCTGAAAGCGCGGTCCTGCCCACCGCCGCGATCGCCGCAGTCAACGTCGACTGGGTATTACCCCTCGGGCAAATCGCTCCCCGCCTCATTCACCTCTGTGCGCCAGCGGGAGCCTAGGCATGCCAACCGAATCTCCGGTCAATATTCTGCTGGTTGACGACAAGCCTGAAAATTTGGTGGCGCTGGAGGCCATTCTTGGGGATCTGGAGGCAAACCTGGTCAAGTCTACCTCCGGAGAAGAGGCGCTGCGCTGCCTGCTTCAGACTGACTTTGCGGTGATTTTGCTGGATGTGCAAATGCCTCAAATGGATGGCTTTGAGGTGGCGACTTTAATCCGCCGCCGACCGCGATCGCAGGACACACCGATTATCTTTTTAACCGCCTTCAGCAGCAGTGAGCAATTTATGTTTAAGGGCTACGCCCTGGGGGCGGTTGACTACTTAATCAAGCCCATTGCGCCCAACGTTTTGCTATCGAAAATTGCCATTTTTATTGATCTGTTTAAAAAGACCCAGGCGCTGCGGCAAAAGACAGAGATTTTGCAGCGGCAGACCACCCAGCTAGAGGCCATAAATACCGAACTTCAGACCAGCGAAGAGCGTTTTCGGCTGCTCAGCGCCTGTTCCCCGGTGGGCGTGTTCGTCACCGACACCAGGGGCTGCTGCATCTACACCAATCCGCGCTTCCAGGCTATTTGCCCCGAGGTAGAGGGGGCCGCCTCAGACCAGATCTGGCTCAACTCGGTGCACCCCGAGGACGCCGAGACAGCCCGCTCAACCTGGGCCGCCTACCTGGAGTCGGGGCAGGAGTACGCCCAGGAATTTCGCTGCCATGCCCAGGACGACACCACCCGCTGGGCCTCGATTCGCTCGGCCCGCATGGTGTCTGAGCAGAAGACTTTTTTGGGCCACGTGGGCACCGTGGAAGACATTACCGAGCGCAAGCGGGCCGAGGCCGCCAAAGCCCAGGTCATCCGTGAGCAGGCGGCCCGCCAAGAGGCCGAAACCGCCAACCGCATGAAAGATGACTTCATTGCGATTCTGTCCCACGAGCTGCGCACACCGCTCAACTCCATTTTGGGTTGGGCCAGCCTGCTCCAGTCGCGCCACCTAGATCCGCGGAAGATTGACTACGCCATCAGCACCATTGAGCGCAATGCCCAGGCCCAAAAGCAGCTGATTGAAGATATTTTGGATGTCTCCCAAATTGTGCGGGGTAAGCTACAGCTGCACCGCCAGCCGCTAGATCTGGTCGCGATCGCGCAAACGGCTCTAGAAACGGTAAAACCGGCGGCGGTAGCGAAAAGAATCGCAGTGACCACCAATTTTCACGACTATACGCGTCTGGAGGTGGTGGGAGATACCCTGCGGCTGCAGCAGGTGGTCTGGAACCTGCTCACCAATGCGATCAAATTCACCCCCGAGCAGGGGCGGATTGATGTTGCTTTATCCGTCACAGCCGAGTGGCCCAAGGGCCAACGGCCCCCTAAATCAGCCTGCCAGGGCGATTCCCCCGCGCCTGCCTATGCTCTGCTGAGCGTAGCCGATACCGGACTCGGCATTGACGCTGGCTTTTTACCCCATATTTTCGATCGCTTTCGGCAGGCCGACAGCAGCATTACGCGCTCCCAGGGGGGGTTGGGGCTGGGGCTGGCGATCGTTCACCACCTGGTAGAACAGCACCAGGGCTGTGTCTGGGCCGAAAGCGCTGGCCTCAATCAGGGGGCCACCTTTACCGTTGCTCTGCCGCTGTCGCCATCCGGGGCTGCCGGGCTGCAACCGCCAGCGCCACCCCCCGCCGAGCAGCCCCATCTCCGCCAGGCCCCCCACCCGGCTCCCCAAAAGGCTCTAGAGGGAATGCCGATTCTGATTGTCGAAGACGATACCGACACCCGCGATTTTTTGACATTCCTGCTGGAGTCCCAGGGGGCCGCCGTGACGACGGCGGCCTCGGGGGAAGAAGGGCTGCACCTGATTGGTTCCATGCAGCCTGCCATCGTGCTGTGCGACATCAGCATGCCCGATATGGACGGCTACAGGCTGATTCAAACGGTTCGGACGCAGATGCCCGAGCCCCAGGCGCACATTCCGGCGATCGCGCTGACCGCCCACGCCCGCCTTTCCGACCGGGCCGAGGCGCTGGCCTCGGGGTTTCAAAGCCATCTGCCTAAGCCCATCGATGCCGAGGTGCTAATTCGCACCATTCTTCAGGTCACAGGTCTTTAATATTTTTGAATAGCCAGAGGTATAGCCGTAGCCGGTCTGGTTAAAGCATGTCTTCAGTGAACGTTCAAACGTTTCAACGTTCATAGGGTTTCTGGATGTCCTAACCAACGTGACTATGGCTGTCATATTCGGCGGTGGCCTGAGCTGAGGTAAAGAATTCTCTCAGCGGCCCCCAACCTCGCCCCATCTTGGCGACAATCAAAGCTGTCTACTGGCTGCGCGGCTCAGGGTGTTTCGGCAAATTCACGCTGACCACCGCCACCAAGGAGACTCACCCGATGAAACTGGCCTACTGGATGTATGCCGGCCCGGCGCACATTGGCACCCTGCGCATCGCGAGTTCGTTTAAAAACGTACATGCGATTATGCACGCGCCCTTGGGAGATGACTATTTTAATGTGATGCGATCGATGCTGGAGCGGGAGCGCGACTTCACCCCCGTCACCGCCAGCATTGTCGATCGCAATGTTTTAGCGCGCGGCTCCCAAGAAAAGGTGGTCGATAACATCGTCCGCAAAGACCAGGAAGAGCACCCCGACCTGATTGTGCTCACCCCCACCTGCACCTCCAGCATTCTGCAAGAAGACCTGGCCAACTTTGTGCAGCGGGCCAGCCTGGATGCCCAAAGCGACGTGCTGCTGGCCGATGTCAACCACTACCGGGTCAACGAGCTTCAGGCCGCCGATCGCACCCTCCAGCAGATCGTGCAGTTTTACATTGCCAAAGCCCGCAAGCAGGGCACCCTCGCCGAGGGCAAAACCGAGCGACCCTCGGTGAATATCATTGGCATGACCACCCTGGGTTTTCACAACAACCACGACTGCCGCGAGCTGCGCACCCTGATGGCCCAGCTCGGCATTGAGGTCAACCTGGTGATGCCCGAAGGCGCGCTAGTCACCCAAATTAAAGACATGGGCCGGGCCTGGTTTAACCTGGTGCCCTACCGCGAAGTGGGGCCACTGACCGCCGAATACCTCAAAGAAGGGCTGGGGATGCCCTACGTGGATGTCACCCCCATGGGCATTGTCGAGACCGCCCGCTGCATTCGCGCCATCCAGGCGGTGCTGAATGAGCAGGGGGCCGGGGTCAACTACGACGAATTTATCGACGAGCAGACCCGGTTTGTGTCTCAGGCGGCCTGGTTCTCGCGATCGATTGACTGCCAAAACCTGACCGGCAAAAAGGCGGTCGTGTTTGGCGACAGCACCCACGCCGCCGCCATGACCAAAATTCTCGCCCGCGAGATGGGCATTCACGTGGTGCTGGCGGGCACCTACTGCAAGTACGACGCCGACTGGTTCACCGCCGAGGTGGGCGAGTACTGCGACGAGATTTTGGTCAGCGAAGACAATGGGGCGATCGGCGATCGCATTGCCCAGCTCGAGCCCGCCGCCATCTTTGGCACCCAGATGGAGCGCCACGTGGGCAAGCGGCTCGACATTCCCTGCGGCGTGATTGCCGCCCCCATTCACATTCAGAACTTTCCCGTGGGCTACCGTCCATTCATGGGCTACGAAGGGGCCAACCAGATCGTCGATCTGGTCTACAACTCCTTTACCCTGGGCATGGAAGACCACCTGCTGGAGTTCTTCGGCGGCCACGACACCAAGGAAATTCTTACTAAAACCATGAGTGCCGATGCCGCTGTAGAGGCGGGCCTGGGCTGGAGCGCCGACGGGCTAGCTGAGCTGCAGAAAATCCCCGGCTTTGTGCGCGGCAAAGTCAAGCGCAATACCGAAAAGTTTGCCCGCGACCAGGGCATCGACAGCATCACCGCCGAGGTGCTCTACGCCGCCAAGGAGGCTGTAGGGGCCTAGGGTTTGGCTCCGCTCACCCACCGATTACTGGTAGGTGAGCGGAGCCGAGCCTGGTCCTGCTGGACGGAAATCAAGCTGCCGTTCCAACTCCCCGGCTCCCTAGCCCCCCGTTCCCTGCGATCGGCCATGGTTTATAACGTATGCCGCAGTCTACTAGCTGCCCTCGCAGCCCACCCAGGTACCCTGATCTTCATACACAAAGGGAGAACCCGTCTCGCAGACCACCGAAATGGCGCTCTGGGGACCAGGAATAGTGATCTGGGACACGGTGCCACCCACGGGGCTGGGTACGTCAGACAGCACAGGCTCGGTGAGGCTCGACTCAAGCCCCACGGTGTCGCCGGGGTTAGGCACCTGGCAGCCGACCCAGTTCATACCCGTGTCGCTGTAGGCAAAGGGCACAAAACCCTCCTGGTCACAGGTCACTAGGGCTGCGCTTTGGGGGCCGGGCAGCCTGAGCTGCTTGACGGTACCCCCGGCCGGGCTGGGGACATCGCCGAAGAATACGTCGATTGTGGCTGTGGGTTCATCGGTCATAGGTGGCTCAGTGCCGGGGGTTCCAGCCTCAGGATCCATGACTTCCACGGGGGTAGTGCAGCCGACAGCGCCCATCAGGCAGAGTGCTGCCGATGCCCCTAGGCGTCCCCAGGTGGAGACCGAAAACTTAGTACCGGGTAGACGAGAAAAGGCCATATCAAAACTACCTATTGAAAAGAATGGTTTTTGGCATTGAGCATTATAAACACTCTTGCGGGGGATTACTTAAGTCGCTGAGGGTACATTTTCGCTTAGATGGGCGCTTTTCCCGCAAAAAGAGCCGATTATCTTTGCCGCTCCCCAGGACAGCCCCTGCCCCGGGGAGGGAATGGCCTGCGGGCGGGCGCGATCGCAGCCATCTGCGCCGTGATCGCAGCACCCCAAACCCAGGGCAATATGATGGCAGCACCTCATATCTCCCAGGGCTTGAACCATGACCCAGGCTGACCCCACTCCCCCAGCGCCTGCCGGTGGCGGCAACACTGCAAAATGGGTGTTGGCGGGCTGTGGCGGCTGTTTGGGGCTAACGGTGCTAGCCGGGCTGGCTCTGGCGGTTGTCATCAACCGCACCCTGCGGTTTGCCGTTGGCCCCGACCAAACCCCAGCCGACAGCCAGGAGCTATTTACCTACGCTATCCCCGGCGAAAGCCAGAGCATTTTTAACCTGGGTCTGTTTGGTTTGCAGGTGGCGCAGGTGGCCAGCACCAATTCGCCGCCCTCGGTGCTGCTGACGATGGGTCAGCTGCCCCGCTATTTGCAGGGCAGCGAGGCGCAGAAAACCTTCATTGAACAGTTTCAGGACAGTGTTGAGGTGGAGGGAAACTACCAGTTTTCGGAGCAGCGGGTCGAAGAACGCACCCTCTGCGGCCAGTCCGTATCGGTGGTGATGCAGGCTGGCCAGTTCAAAGAGGGCTCCAGTACCTACAGCGCAGCCAGTCTGCTGACCTTCGTGGAGTACAACAACACGGCTCGCTTTGTCTGGGTGCTGGCCCACGGCGATCGGCCCGAAGCCACCGCCGACCAGGTGTTTGCCACCCTCGATTGTCTTTAGAGCCTGCGGCTAGGGCAATTCCCCAAGGGAACGCTCCGCGATTGCCCCCGAGGTACTCACAAGTTACTTAATTTGGGTGACCCGCCAGCTCAGCTTCAGGTTGAGCCAAAAATTCCAGAAGGTGACGATCGCGATCGCGATCAGGTTGGCGGCGTAGGCCCAGCGCTGGCCAAACACCAGGTTGTAGATCACGTTCAGCATCAGCACGTTGAGCACCAGCCCCGCCAGGCAGACCAGGTTGAACTTCAGCAGCCGCTTCAGCCGGGCAGACCAGCCCTTTTGCAGCATGCTGACATCGGCAAAAGTCCAGGCGTCGTTCCAGATAAAGTTGTTGAGAATCGCCACCTCCGCCGCCACAATTTTGCTGCGGGTGAGGGGCAGCCCCAGGGTGCTGTGCAGCAGGTAGAGAATGGCCATGTCGACCACCACGCCGCTCAGCCCCACCACGCCAAAGCGCACAAACCGCTGCATGGGGAACCTCTGGTGCAGCTGGGATAGCCGCCCCCCCAGCCGCAGCCGCAGCAAGTGGTGAATGTAGTCGATGTACTGCCGCCAGGTGACCTTACTGGCCCCCTCCAGACGCTCCTGGAACACATAGCCCACCTCAGCGATGGTGTCGATGCTGCCGCGTCCCAGCACCTCCAGCAAAATTTTGTAGCCCTTGGGGTTGAGCAGGGGGCCTGCGATCGCCTCTCGGCGCACCATAAAGTAGCCGCTCATCGGGTCGCTCACCCGGCCCACCACCTGGGGCAGCAGCAGCAGTCCCACGGTTTGCGCCCCCCGCGACAGCACTCGCCGGGTCAGACTCCACTCGCTCACGCCGCCCCCCTCCACATGGCGGCTGCCCACGGCTAAGTCTGCGCCCTGCTGTATGGCTTGGATTAGCCCAATGAGTACCTCCGGCGGGTGCTGCAAATCGGCGTCGATCACGCCCAAAATCTGCCCTCGGGCCACCTGCCACCCCCGAATTACCGCCGAGGAGAGGCCCCGCTCGTCCTGCCGCCGCAGCACCCGCAGCTGGGGATAGGCGGCCTGCAACTCCAGGGCCGCGTTCCAGGTGAGGTCGGGGCTGTTGTCATCGACCACAATCAGCTCGTAATCCTTGGGCAGCAAGCCGTCCAGTAGGGCAGTCAGGCGCTCAACCAGCGGGCCGATGTTTTGGCCTTCGTTGTAGGTCGGAATGGCCAGGGATAGCGTCAGGGTCTTGGGCGCTGGCCCACTTTCCCCGAGGATTGGATCCACTGCGGCCAGCGGCAAGATCTGTAGCGGGCCAGCTGGGCAAGTCTCAAGCTTCTGCAACTGGGATGGGGGAATCATGGCTACCGCACAACGCACCAACTATTCCGGTAGCCCCAGCCCCAAAGCGCCGCACAAACCCAGCGCCGATGCCTGACCTGGCCGAAATTTTACACAGGCAACCATCGTACAGTAGTAAATCCCCCACCGTAAACGACCAGGGTGCCCAGGCAAAAACCGGGCCATGGGGTTTTCCACAATCCTCAAGCCTGTGCTAATGCCCAGTTAGAACCAGGCAAGGCCTCAATTTTCTGCAGGTCGGCGGCCCAGTGCCCCAAAACCTCAGCCCGTCGAATGTGCCGGAGGGTAGAGAGGGGTCGCCATGGGGTTACGTACGATACAGGTTAGTCTGCACTGCGGTGTCGGCAATGCATGGTTGCACGCCCCGACGCAGCACATGTCCTGATAGCTCAAATCCTGCCTGAGGAACCGATATGAAACGTTTCATCACTCTTGCCCAAGCCTGGCTCAGCCGCCATTTCCAGTCCCTTGCGATCGCCTGCTTAGTCGGTCTAATGAGTGGGCTAATGCTGGCCCATCAGCCGGCCGCCGCCGCTACCGCAGGCAGCACCCCTGCTGCGACGGTAGATAAGACGATGAGCGCAGAACCCCGCGATCAGGCCTACGACGAGGCCCTAGAGGTGATTGACGACCCCAAGGGCGTGCAAAAAAACTATGAGGAAAATCTCAAGCAATACCGCCGGGAAAACCCTGATCAGGAGAGCCTGGCTGAAGAAGCTAAGGATTTGGTGAAGAAAATTACCCCTGGCCGTTAGTAAGCGGGCAACACCCTAAGCTCGGTGATTCAGCCCCACCGCATCGGCAATTGTGGTGAGCTGGTGTTCATCGAGCTTAGCCAATAACCCTTCGAGCACTCGGCGCACCATCCAGGGGCCTTCATAGATCCAGCCGGTGTAGGTCTGGAGCAAAGTTGCCCCGGCGGTGATTTTTTCCCAGGCATCGGCGGCGGTAAAAATGCCCCCTACCCCCACAATGGGCAGACTGCCTCCGGTGCGCTGATAGATGTAGTGAATCACCTCGGTGGAGCGCTGGCGCAGCGGGGCACCGCTGATGCCACCGGCCTCTTCGGCAACCAAATTGCCCGTTTGGAGCAGGCTTTTAGTTTTGAGTCCGGTGCGGGCAGTGGTGGTGTTGGTGGCAATGATGCCCGCCAGGCCGTGGCTAAGGGCCAAATCGATCACCGCATCGATGTCGGGCCAGGCCAGATCGGGGGCAATTTTGACCAAAATCGGCTTACCAGCTCTGTTTTCCTCCTGTAGAGCCGCCAAAATAGGAGCCAGCTGGTCTGCGGCCTGAAGCGATCGCAGCCCCGGCGTGTTGGGCGACGACACGTTCACCACAAAGTAGTCGCCGTAGGGGTAGAGCCGCTGAAAGCTAAACCGATAGTCCTCAGCGGCATCGGCTAGCTTGGTCACCTTCGATTTGCCCAGGTTAATGCCGATGGGAATACTGGGCCGCTCAGTGGCCCAGTATTCCCCCAGCCGTTCGGCCAGGATTTCAGCACCATCGTTGTTAAAGCCCATGCGGTTTAGCACCGCTTCATCCTGCACCAGGCGAAACAGGCGCGGCTGGGGATTTCCCGGCTGGGGGTGACGGGTGACTGTGCCCAGTTCAGCAAAGCCAAAGCCCAGCAGGGGCCAGGCCAGAGCCGCTGTGCCATCCTTGTCAAAGCCCGCTGCCAGGCCCAGGGGGTTGGCAAAGTTTAGGCCCCAGCAGGTCTGGGCCAACTGGGGGGCGCGGAGGCAAAACTGCTGTTGCAGCCTGGGGCGAATGTGTTCCATCAGGGCAGACTTGCCCGGCTGCCCTAGCCAGGTCAGCAAATCCATCATGCGGTGGTGGAGAAATTCTGGGTCAAGGGTGACGCCGTGAAACAGCAGCGGGCGCACAAACTGGCGGTAGGGATCTTTCACAGACTGTAGTGGTGAATGCAAACGGTGGGCGGGGTAAACTGATATTCAGGCTACAGGTACATTCTGGCTGCCAGTGGCCTTTGCAACGATGGAGCACGCCAGGTGAGCACAACGGTTAGCGGCCTTGGGAGATGGGGTGCTGCATGGTCAAAAATTCGTCCCCAGGGGCGATCGCCTACAACCCTCTCCATTAAAGCAGTCCTGCGGGGTTAGCTTGCGGCCGCTAGGCAGATCTGGGTGGAGTCTACAGCAATCAACCCGCCATAGCTCGGCCAGTATGGTTCTATTTCAGGACCTCAGCCGAGGCAATCCTGGTCGGTGAGATTAGCGCCCTGGACAATTCTGGGGAGCTGGGATTGGGTTAGCTTAGACCCAGGCCAGCTGTCTATGTACCGATCCCTTCCTGCAACCGAAGCGAGTGTTGACGCCAATGGCGCAATCCCAACCCCACGATTCTTCCTCCGACCGGCACGACCACCAAATCATGTCTCTGTCGCGCATGCTCAAGGCGCTGCGGGGCGCCATGACGGCAGAAGAAGCGATTACCCTGGCCCTCGACCATGTGCACCAGGAATTCGCCTTCGAAGTGGCCTGGATCGGCTTGTACGACCGTGTTAACCACCGCCTGGTGACCAAGGGCTGCCACAGCCCCCGGCCCATGCGCTCTATTCGCACCATGATCAACCTCACCCCTGGGGATGTGATGGAGCAGGTGGTGGTGCAGCAGCGTCCCCTAATTGTGGCCGATCTGCAAAACGAAATTCGGGCTGGGGAGTGGGGCACCATTGCCAAGCAGCTGACGCTGCAAAGCGCCATTGTCTTTCCCATCAAGCGTCAGGAGGTTTGCTTTGGCCTGCTGGTGCTGGCCTCCCCCGACTGGGGAAAAAGTGCATCCCTGGGCGAACGCTCGTACCTGGCCATTGTTCTGGGTGAACTGGCCGAAGCGCTGCACCACTTTGAAACCGACCGTCAGCGAATGCAGACCAAGCGCCTGGAGCAGCCCCTGCTCGCCCTAATTGGCCGCTTGGGCGCTCTGCCCGACATCGACAGCCAGCTCAAAGAGGTCGTGCGCGAAACTCAGCGGTTTATCGCGCCCCACCGCACCCGCATTTTCTGGTTTGAGCCCAAGGGCAACTATTTTTGGCAGCGTACGCCTGGGCCAGCGGTGCGTTCCACGGCGCCCGAGGACGATCGCTCGCTGCACATTGCCGTCGACGAGGTGCGCGGCCTCTACCAGGCGCTGGGCAACCAGCAGCTGGTGGTGGTGGGCGAAAGCCGTGGGGCGCTCAAAACCATTGTCTCCGATCGCCTGATGCAGCAGCTCCAGGCCCAATCGCTGATGATCGCCCCGATCAGCCGCCAGGGAGATCTGATGGGCTTTTTATCGGTGGAGGGCACCGCTCCCCGCATTTGGGAAGAGCCGGAAAAGCAGTTTTTAATTGGCACGGCCCAGCTGCTCAGCGTTGCCCTACCCAGCGCTACGGCCAAGGAAAGCGTGCGCCAAACCGAGCTCGATCAACACCTCACCACCGGGGTAATTCAGGGCATCCACGGCGATGTGGACTGGCACCACACCCTGCAAACCTGCTTTGCGGTGCTGCAAGATCGGCTGGGTATTCAGCAGTTTTTTGTGCTGTTGTTCAATCCCGATCGCAACGGCTACGACCTCTGCTTTCAAAGTCAGGCCAGCCGTCCCCGTGGAGTGCCCATGCTGTGGCCTTGCCTAGACGACGTCGACGGGCAAATGCTAGAGCGTAGCCCGTCAGCCATTAGCATCGACAATTTGACCCATGAACTCAAGCTGATGGCCTGGCGCCCCCACCTGCTAGAACTGGGTGCCCAGGCCGTGCTGGTCGGCAATGTCGCCCCCGGCAATGCCCCCGAGGGCATAGTGCTGATCTGCGACACCATCAGCCGCCAGTGGACCACCACCGAGCAGTCGCTGTTTGAGGCCGTCGCCCGCCAGATCGGCGTGATTTTGCACCAGTGGCAGCTCCAGCGCCAGCTCGATCAGCAGCAGCACATCTATGAGTCGATTCAGTGGGGGTTGCAGGCGCTCCATAAGGGGCTACAACCCGACCAGCTAGAGCAAATTACCCTGCAACATATCATGCAGCTGCTGCACGGCTCGTCGGCCCTGCTGGTGAGTTGGCAGCCGGGCAGTGCCACCGCCACTGTGACCCAGATGGTCAGCCAAGACACCAGCGTCAGCGTAGATACCCACCATCCGATTCCGGTCAGCTCCGATGCCCTGATCAACTGGGCGCTGCAAACCGATGGCCTGCTGCCCCTCTGCGTCGATGAGCTGCCCGACGAAACCAGGGCCTGGTTCAGAGCCGCCTCCGGCAGTCGCCTGCTGATTACCGCCCTGAGAACCGCCCCGTCCCATGCGGTAGCGGGCATTGCGGTGGCGGTATCTCCACCCCATCGCCAGTGGGCTAATCACCATTTCACCATCTTTAAGCTGCTGACCAGTCAGCTGGCCTGGTCGCGGCGGCATCTGGCCATGACCACCATGCTGGTTCAGCAGCGTCAGGAGCTCGAAAATCTCAACTGGTACAAACACCACCGCCTGGAGGATCTCTACCGCATGCTGGGCAAGCTGGCCCAGGATTTGGCCCATCTCCAGGCCAAAGACACCGCGATCGCAGGCGAGCTACAGCTGCTCTACGGCCAGATTGCCGCCGTGATGGAAAATGCCGAAGTGGTGCTGGTGGGTGAGCGGTGGCAGCTCCATCGGCAGCATCAGACTCTGCCCCTGATCAGCCTGCTCAATCGCCTGGTAGAGCGGGTTAACCCAATTTTAGAGGCCCGTCAGCTGTGGTCTAAGGTGCACAACGAAAGCAACGTTGTGCTAGGCGGCGACATGGTTAAGCTGGAGCTAATTCTCTACGAGGTCATGGCCGCTGCCTGCAATCGTTCCCCGGTGGGAGGTCGGATTGACCTCTGGTGTCGGGTGCTCAACCTAGACTGGGTGGAGCTCTCGGTCACCGACGATGGGCAGTGCCCACCCCGGCTGCTAGAAGAACTTGGCCAGAGCCAGCCCACGGACGTATTGACCCCTTCCACCCTAGACGGCCCACCGGGCCTGCACCTGGCCATCTGCAAAATGCTCATCGATCAGCTAGGGGGTGAAATTAGCTTCTCTACCCTCGACGATGGCCGCACCCACAGCCGCCTTTTGCTGCCCCTGGCCGCCTACCCAGAGCAGACTAAAACCAAGCCGCTAATCGACGCAGTATCGTCCACAGAGGTCAGCTATCCGCGCCCTACCTAGGAGACTGGGGCATAGTTTTTTACTTTGCCAATCGATCGCAAGGGGGTGGGGCGCAAGAAGGCAGGGGTCTAGAGGAGTTGGAGCAGAGGTTTGATTTGCGCCCAGCGGTGCTAGAAAATGCTCAGGCTCGATACCTCGTCCCAAAAGCATGCGTTCTGAAGAAGTAGTGCTTTGTCAAACTCAAGATTGAATCATCTTGTAGGTTGCTTGGAACGCAGTGAAACCCAACAGCCATAGGCTTTTCTGGGTTCCACTGGCGTCTCATTTAATCTACAGATTCAGCTTAACAGACCGCTAGTTCTGCGCCGCGTTGCCTGTGGGGGTAACCGCTACCTGGGCCGCAGGGCTTTGCAGCATGGGCGTTTGGGTAACGGCGTTGTTGGCGATCGTAAATAGCGGGTTAGACAAAATTCCCGCCAGCGAGGTGGCGACCACCGCCAAAATCAGGCTCACCTGCATGGGGCGCAGACCGGGCAGATCCCAGCGAATGGCGGGGTAGCCCTTGACGGCGTCGGACATTTCCTGGGGCTCTTTCACCACCATCATCTTGATGACGCGGATGTAGTAGTAGATCGAAATCACGCTGGTAACCAGGCCCACCAGCACCAGCCCGTAGGCCCCGGCCTGCCAGCCCGCCCAGAAAATATAGATCTTGCCGAAGAAGCCGGCCATGGGCGGAATGCCTCCCAGGGACAGCAGGCAAATGCTGAGGCCGAGGGTGAGCAGCGGATCTTTTTGATACAGCCCGGCATACTCGCTGATCTGGTCGGTGCCGGTGCGCAGCGAAAACAAGATGACGCAGGTGAAGCCGCCCAGGTTCATGAACAGATAAATGAACAGGTAAAAGAGCATGCTGGCATAGCCCGCATCGGTGCCCACGACCAGGCCAATCATCAAAAATCCGGCCTGACCAATGGAGGAGTAGGCCAGCAGACGCTTCATGCTGGTTTGGGCCAGGGCCACCACGTTGCCCAGCACCATACTCAAAATCGCCAGGGCGGTGAACACGAAGTGCCACTGCTCCGACACCAGCGGAAAGGCCGTGACCAGCAGGCGAATGGCCAGGGCAAAGCCAGCGGTTTTAGAGCCGACCGACAGGAAGGCTACCACCGGAGTGGGAGAGCCCTCGTAGACGTCTGGAGTCCACTGGTGAAAGGGGACGGCGGCAATTTTGAAGGCGATACCGGCGATTACAAATACCAGGGCGACCACCAGGCCGATGGGGGCCTCGGTGCCATCGCCCACAATGCTGGTAGCGATCGCGCTCAGCCGGGTTTCCCCGCCCGACAGCCCGTACAGCAGCGACGAGCCGTAGAGGAAAATAGCTGAACTCGCCGCTCCAATCAGCAGGTATTTGAGCGCTGCTTCATTAGAGCGGGGGTCGCGCTTCATGTAGCCGGTCAGCAGGTACGACGAAATACTCAGGGTCTCCAGGGAGACAAAGATCATCACCAGCTCGCTGGCCCCGGAGAGGAACATTCCCCCCAGGGTGGCGGTGAGCAAAATCACCAAAAATTCGGCCAGGGAGGTGCCCGATTGCTCGACGTAGCGAATCGACATCGGCACCGTTACCACCGCCGAAAGCACGATAATGCCGCGAAACACAATGCTCAGGTCGTCGGCGTTGAAGGCCCCTAAAAACCCAACCGGGTTGGTCATAGACCACTGCATGACCAGAACTGCGGTGGCCCCCAGGCCGCCCGCGATCGCCGCGTAGGGGGTCCAGGCCGAAGACGAGCGGCCCTGGATCAGGTCGCCCACCAAAATCACCAAAATCGTGGCCAACAGAACGGCCTCCGGCCAGATAGTGCCAGCGTTGAGCTGTGCCCCGAGGTTGACGAGATCCATGGGTACCTTTTCTCTTTTCTGCGAGATTACTACTAACCGTACCAGTTCAGTTGTGCAGTGACCAGGGGCGATCGCTCAATGGTTGCGATTGCGGTGGCGATCGCCCTGGCCTGGGCAGATAGTAGCGCGATCGCAGCGCCCCGACCAGCTGGCTCTGCTGCATCGACTGGCCACTGGAGCTACCTGAACGTTACCCAGTGCGTTAATTTGGGCATGACTGGACGATAGTTAGCGGAATGATCTATTTATTTAGCGTATAGCTCCCTAACGGGTTCCCAATGGTTAAGTTTTCATAGCCGAGGATCCCGGCAGTTCGGTAGGTGTGCAGTACAGTGTTGATCATCTGGACCATTCACCTGCCAATTCTGTAGGTTAAGGTTAATCCCCTAGGCGAAAAAGCCTCACCGCGATTGCTAACGATTACCACCGAAGCGCCAGCAGCCCTATGTCAACCCTTGTCATTGTCGAGTCTCCTACCAAGGCCAAGACGATTCGCAACTACCTACCATCGGGGTATCGGGTCGAGGCGTCTATGGGTCACGTGCGCGATCTGCCGCGATCGGCGAGTGAAATTCCGGCCAGCGTCAAAGGCGAAAAATGGGCTCAGCTCGGGGTCAATCCAGAGGACGACTTTGCGCCGCTGTACATTGTGCCCAGCGACAAAAAGAAGGTTGTCAAAACCCTTAAAGATGCGCTCAAAGACGCCGACGAACTGGTGCTGGCCACTGACGAAGACCGGGAAGGGGAAAGCATCAGCTGGCACCTGCTCCAGGTGCTAAACCCCAAAGTGCCGACCAAGCGCATGGTCTTCCATGAAATTACCCAGGAGGCCATCCAGGCGGCCCTCAGCAACTGCCGCGACATCGATAGCCAGCTGGTGCACGCCCAGGAAACTCGCCGCATTCTAGACCGCCTGGTGGGCTACACCCTCTCCCCTTTGCTGTGGAAGAAAATTGCCGGCGGCCTGTCGGCGGGCCGGGTGCAGTCGGTGGCGGTGAAGGTAGTGGTCAACCGCGAACAGGCGCGCCGAGCCTTCCGCAGAGGCTCCTACTGGGATCTAAAAGCCAATCTACTGAAAGGGGAAAACGCCTTTGAGGCCAAGCTGCACTCCCTCGGTGGCACCCGTCTGGCCAACGGCAGCGACTTTGATGAAGCCACGGGGCGCGTTGCCGAGGGACGCGATGTGGTGCTGCTCGACGAAGCCCAGGCTCGCGATCTGCAAACCCGCCTCCAGGCCGGAGCCTGGACGGTCAGCAATTTAGAAGAACGCCCCAACAACCGCAAACCCTCTCCCCCGTTTACAACCTCCACGCTGCAGCAGGAGGCCAACCGCAAGCTGCGGCTATCGGCCCGCGACACCATGCGAGTGGCCCAAAACCTCTACGAGCAGGGCTACATCACCTACATGCGTACCGACTCGGTACATCTGTCAGAGCAGGCTATTTCTGCCGCTCGATCCTGCGTAACCACTAAATACGGCACCGAATACCTCAGCCCCAAGCCCCGCCAGTACGCCACCAAATCAAAGGGAGCCCAGGAGGCCCACGAGGCCATTCGCCCCGCTGGCAGCACCTTTAGAACCCCTAAGGAAACGGGGCTGGGCGGGCGCGAAGCCGCCCTCTACGACCTGATCTGGAAGCGCACCGTCGCCAGCCAGATGGCCGACGCTCGCCAAACCAACATCACCGCCTCGATCGAAGTGGAGAACGCGATCTTCCGCGCCACTGGCAAGCGGATTGATTTCCCCGGCTTCTTTCGGGCCTACGTGGAAGGCTCTGACGACCCCGATGCGGCGATCGAAGACCAGGAGGTGCTGCTGCCCGCCCTGGCCATGGGTGACGCCCTGAACTGCGCTGAGCTAGAGGCGATCGGCCACGAAACCCAGCCCCCCGCCCGCTACACCGAGGCCACCCTGGTCAAGACGCTAGAGAGCGAAGGCATTGGCCGACCCAGCACCTACGCCACCGTAATCGGCACCATTATCGATCGCGGCTACGTGCGCCTGGTCAACAACAGCCTGATTCCCACCTTTACGGCCTTTGCCGTCACCGAGCTGCTGGAGCAAAACTTCCCCGATCTGGTGGATGTGCATTTCACCGCGCGCATGGAGCAAACCCTCGACGACATTTCTACGGGCGAGGTCGATTGGTTGCCCTACCTGAAAGCGTTTTACTCTGGGGATCAGGGGCTAGAAACCCTGGTTCACGATCGCGAAGCCCAGATTGACCCCACCGCCGCCCGCACGGTGCTGCTCGACGATCTGGAGGCCAAAATCCGCATTGGTCGCTACGGCCCCTACGTCGAAATTGGCACCGGGGAAGAATCAGTCAAAGCCTCTATTCCAGCGGATGTTCCCCCCGCTGATCTCGACGGAGAGCAGATTGAGCGCATTATCAAACAAAAGGTTGAAGGCCCCGACAAAGTGGGCCTACATCCCGAAACCGGGGAGCCGATTTTTCTGCGCATAGGCCCCTACGGTCCCTACGTGCAGCTAGGCGAACCCACCGACGACAATCCCAAGCCCAAAATGGCGTCTCTGCCCAAGGGTACTCAGCCCGAGGCAGTTACTCTGGAGATGGCTGTGGGCCTGCTAAGGCTACCCCGCAAGCTGGGCCAGCATCCCGACAGCGGTGCATGGATCAAGGCGGGGCAGGGTCGTTTTGGCCCCTATATCGTCCACGACCAGGGCAAGGACGGGCGCGACTACCGATCGCTTAAGGGCGACGACGATGTGCTCACCGTTACCCTAGAGCGAGCCCTGGAGCTTTTGGCCCAGCCCAAAGCCGGACGCGGTCGCAAAAAAGTTGATCCCCTCAAAGACCTGGGTGCCCACCCCGACGATCAAGAACCGGTGGCGGTGTTCAACGGTCCCTACGGTCTGTACGTCAAGCATGGCAAGGTCAATGCCTCGGTGCCCGAGGGCATTGAAGTCGATGCCGTTACCCTAGAGCAGGCGCTCAGCTGGATTAACGCCAAAGCGTCGACTAAGAAGGGCAAAGGCGGCAAGGGCAAATCGACCACCTCACGCACAACCAAAACTGCCGCTGCCAGTAAGGCCAGCGGCACCAAAAAAACCGCTAAGACTACGGCCAAGGCGACCGGCACCAAAGCCACTGGCACCAAGAAAACAACTCGGTCTACCACGACTAAATCTACTAAGGCCACGGGTGGGCGCTCAACCGCTAAAAAATCTGCGGCTAAAAAAGCCAGCGACCCCTCCCCTGAGACCGAGACTTAGCCAATGTAAAACAGGCGAGGTTGCCTGAACGGAAACCTCGCCTGTTTTGTTGATGTACTCTGTGCGGTGGGTTTGGCTAGTACACAACGCCCCGGTAGCGGCGAACCGTTGCGCCGTCGGACAGAGCTTCATCGGCTGCGGTCGACTTGGGCAGAGCGCTGGACTTGACCGCTGGCGGGGGCGGGGTGAAGGACTCTCGGGCGGCTTTGCGGGCTTTGCCATTGCTCAGGGCCCTCAGCCCTGAGGTCACCCAGTCAATGTCGTTGAGGGGGTCTGGCGTCATCTGTGCAGCAGGGGGCGCGGCGTCTTCGGCGGGCTGGGTCTGGGCACCGGCAAGCGACAGCCCGGCCCGTTTGGCGGGAGCTAGGCGGCTGGCTGGGGCGACCGTCGCCTGGGTCGTACCCAACTGGCGTCGAATGTTGAGCAGTACCGTAAGCAGAGTCTTTTCGTTGAGAAAGGGATAGTCAAGGCTGGTGAGGATGCACTTGACATTCTCGGTGGCGCTGGTCATTAGGGTGTCGCGATCGAAGCCACAGAGAAAATCCGTGGCTCCCTGCTGCTTGGCCCAGCGTCGTTCGGTATCGGAAACGTGGAGCTGGCGGCAGCGGGTTAAAAAAATCTGAATCTTGGGAAATGCATCGCGGCACCACCGACAGAACTCGTACGGGTTTAGCTCGGCCGCTTCGGTGTCGAGCACAATGACGTCGGGGAGGGTCAACCCGGCATTGGCGATCTGGCTAATGCAGTCGGCTAAGTCAGCCTTGGCAGGCTCTAGAATAACGGCTAGCTTCTGAGACTTGAGCAGCGCCTGCCACATCAACCCCTGCAAGCGGTTAGTTTGAACGATAAAAGCCAGCTTCTGCGGTGCGTCCACGATGTGTAAAGTCCCCTAAATGTGCATCCAAAGATTCAAAAGGTCCATTGTCCGGCCTGGGCGTGATGCCTGCCAGCTCCCACCTCATCCAAAAACCAGGCCTAATCGGCGAAAACCACTGTCCCAACTTCAACCTCAAACCGCGCTCAGCCGGGGCAAACTAGCTAGGTTTCAAGGTTGAGAGCATGGAATCGGGACTGCTAAAGGTCAACACCCTGGGAGCTATAGCCCCGATTTAAAGCTGAGGTGGCGTAATCAGGAATATTTAAATCAATGTAAGTGTGATTTGTCTCTCAAAAAAGATAAGCGTGCTACATAAATGAAAAATTAGAGGGTGCAGCGCCCAGAAAATGGTCGCCAGTTGTGGGGCCAATCATATTTCTGACCTTTCCTACCTCTGCCTAATTTACATGTGCGGTGTGGGTGGGGCGGCACGAGTAGACTGCGGCATAGGTTTTGGACTGTGGCCGATCGCAAGGGGGCAGTGGGGCTAGGGAGCAGGGGAGTTGGAACGGTGGCTGGATTTCCGTTGAGAGATAGGGAAAAACGGTGGCGATCGCTGCACTGCAGAACAGTTACTATGCCACTGCTGGTCTCCAGATCCATATCTAGTAGCGCAGAACCTAGCCTAGGCATGGAGTACAGATTAGCGCCATACCCACGGCGTCCAGCATCGATTCAACGAGTCATCGATTTTTTCAAAAGTCACCGATTCAACAAGTAAGGAGTTCACTGGC
The DNA here is from genome assembly GCF_000309385.1 of Nodosilinea nodulosa PCC 7104. Classification (GTDB taxonomy): domain Bacteria; phylum Cyanobacteriota; class Cyanobacteriia; order Phormidesmidales; family Phormidesmidaceae; genus Nodosilinea; species Nodosilinea nodulosa. The sequence goes on along the minus strand of NZ_JH976537.1, from coordinate 2,283,973 downwards.
CATGCTGCCGTCGGAAGCCAAGATTGCCCTGCTGATCGATGCCGACAATGCCCCAGCCGCCAAGATCGAAGCAATTTTGGCGGAGATTGCCAAGTACGGCGTGGCCAACACTCGCCGCGCCTACGGCAACTGGAAAAACCCGACACTCAAGTCCTGGGAGGACAACCTGCACGAGTTTGCCATTCGCCCGGTGCAGCAGTTTGATTTGACTAAGGGCAAAAACGCCACCGACGCGGCCCTGATCATCGACGCGATGGATTTGCTTTATACCCGCAACCTGGATGCCTTCGCCATTGTTACCAGCGACTGCGATTTTACCCCGCTGGTGATGCGCATTTTGACCGATGGTCTCAGGGTCTACGGCTTTGGCGAGAAGAAAACCCCTAAGCCGTTTGTCTATGCCTGCTCCACCTTTTTGTACCTCGAAAATCTGGGTCAGGAGTCCGACGCTAGCTCTACCAAAACCGTCGAAAGCGCAAAGAAAACCACCAAGGAACTGCGCCAGGACGCGAAGCTAGTGAGTTTGCTGCGCCGGGCTGTCACCACTGCCCAGGATGATGACGGCTGGTCCAACCTAGCGGTGGTAGGCGTGCATGTTTCCAATCAGGCCTCCTTTGACCCGCGCAACTACGGCTACGCCAAGCTCAGCACCCTGGTTGACGCCACCGATCTCTTTGAGCTGCAGCGCCGCCAAAACGGTATCTACGTCAAAGACAAGCGCGATGCTAAGGGGGGCAAGGCCTAGTCCGCCGCTAGAATGGGTGCGATGGAGGGGGCACTACTATGGCGGAGCTAAATCTTCAGGCCAGGCGCATTCTCAAAACCCGCGTGGATGCCACGAGCTACGCCGACGCCTGCGATCGCATTCAAACCTGGGTCGCCATCGGGCGATCGTGCTACGTGGTGGCGGCCAATGTGCACGTGGTTATGACCGCCTACTGGGACTCGCAGTATCGGCGCATTCTGGACAACGCCGCTCTGGTAACGTCGGACGGAATGCCCTTGGTCATAGGGCTGCGGCTGTTGGGCATAGCCGATCAAAAGCGGGTCTACGGTCCCGATCTGATGCTGGCCTGGTGCGATCGCGCCGCCCGACTCCATCTCCCCATCTATCTCTACGGCGGCACCGCCCCCATGCTGGAGAAAATGGCGGCTTACCTGCAAAACCGCTGCCCTGGTTTAGCGATCGCTGGCACCTATGCCCCACCCTTTCGTCCGCTCACCGCCGCCGAAGCGGCCGCCGATGTAGAGCGCATCAACCAGTCGGGGGCGCGGGTGGTGTTTGTGGGTTTGGGCTGCCCCAAGCAGGAGCAGTGGATGCACCGCCACCAGGGCCAGGTCAATGCCGTCATGGTTGGCGTGGGGGCGGCCTTCAGCTTTTTTAGCGGCGAGGTTTCCCAGGCCCCCCGCTGGATGATGCGCCTGGGGCTGGAGTGGCTCTACCGCTTTGGCCAAGAGCCGGGCCGCCTGTGGAAACGCTACTTGATCAACAACCCGATGTTTGTGCTGCTGTTTGGGGCGCAGGTGGCGAGGTACCGAATTTTCGGGGCGCAGAGCGCGCTCAAGCTGGATCGCGACGGGTCGGGGAAAAGCGTTTAAGGGGCTAGTAGGTGATGGCCTGGGGTGGTTGACCATTGCCGTTCGCCGGGGGCCGGGGGGGCCGGGGGGGCCGGGTGCCAGGAATGGAATGGTGGCTTGATTTCCGCCCGGCGAGAGTAGGGCAGAGGTCAACAGATTTGGAGCGCTGGCAGGCCAATCGGCCAAGGCGCAGACCTGAAAAGCGGGCTGAGCTGCGGCGGCTGGCAATTTTGCGCTTGGGCGGTTGGCTGCTTCAGCAACCCGCGATAGGCGTTCTGGGATGATAGATCCTCAGCACAATTGCGGAATACTGAGGGCAACCCTACCCTTTGCCTCTGCCCCCTGCTATGGCCCCTGCTATGGATTGTCACCGCGCCGTACCCGCCGTCATGCACCAGCGGCCCCGCCACCGTCAGGATATTCGCGCCCCCCGCAGACTCAGGCTCCAGCTGCGAGACGCCTTCACCGGACCGGGGCGGCGGAGCCTGGTGCTGTTGGCCACCGATGTGCTGGCGCTGGGGCTGTCGTGGCATATCGCGCGATCGCTCAACCGATTCTTTTCGCCGATTCCGCCTCAGCTGGTGTGGTGGAACTGGCTGGGCCTGCCCAGTCCCTTTTGGGTGATGGTGGCCTGTACCGTGGGCCTGTTTGCCTACGGCGGTCTCTACGACACCAACTCCCAGGGACAACGGCACCTGCGGGCGGGCAAACTGCTCAGCCTGGTCTATCTGGGCTCGTTGGTAGCGATGTATTTCTTTGACCCCAAGCTGGATTTGCCGCGATCGCTATTTTTCTCGGCCTGGCTCAGCGGCGTGGGGCTGGTGGTGGTGCTGCGGCTGGTGGCAACGCTGCTGCTGCGCCCGCTCACCCAGGCCAAAGTGCCGACTTCCGTCTTTTTAATTGCCCCGGCTCCTCGGCTCAAGCGACTGGCCGACGTGCTGTCCCAGCGGGCGCAGGTGCCGGTCATTGGGGCGGCCCTGGCCACCACCGCCAATTCGGCCACCACCTACCAGGCGATTTTGGCCTCGGGAGCAACGCTGGTGCTGGCGGAAAGCATTCCCTCCGCCGACCTGGCTTCGGAGCTGTACTGGAAGCTGCGGCGGGCGGGCATTGGCATGCAGCTGCTCCCCACCAGTCGCGATATGCTCTACCGGCGGGGCACCCCCGAAACCGTAGCGGGCTTGCCCACCCTCCGCCTCGATGCCCCCCTGATGGGCGGCTGGGACTACCGACTGAAGCGCTGGATGGACTACCTGGGGGCAGGCCTGGGGGTGCTGCTGCTGGCTCCTGTTTTGCTGGGTATTGCCCTGGCTATTCGCCTTGACTCGCCGGGCCCCATCTTCTTTCGCCAGGAGCGGGTGGGGCTGCACGGCAAGCGATTTCAGGTGTGGAAGTTTCGCACCATGGTGGTCGATGCTCCCCGCCTCCAGGCCGCCCTGGAGCGGCAGAATGAATCGGCCGACGGGGTGCTGTTCAAGGTCAGGCACGACCCCCGCATTACCCGAATGGGCCGCCTCCTGCGCCGCACCAGCCTGGATGAACTGCCCCAGCTCTTTAACGTACTCTGCGGCCAGATGAGCCTGGTCGGGCCGCGCCCCCTGCCGGTGCGGGATGTCGCCAAGTTTGACGGCTGGCACAACATTCGCCACCAGGTGCTGCCGGGGGTAACCGGGCTGTGGCAAATTTCGGGCCGCTCTGACATCGATACCTTCGACGATGTGGCCCGCCTTGACCTGCACTACATCGACAACTGGTCGCTGAACTTAGATTTGGAAATTCTCACCGCCACCCTGGGCATCGTGCTTTGGGGTAAGGGGGCCTATTGACCGTCGATCCTTCCCCTACGCCAGCGGCGGCAGATTCCAAGGGCGCGGCGGGGCGGCGGGTGAAATTTTGGCCCGGTGGATTTGCCCCCGCTCGCCCCGGCCTGTGGCTGGCTGGAGGGCTGGTGCTGCTCGGGTTTAGCTGGCTGCCGCTGAGCTACTACCGGATGGTGGGCTGGGCCTGGATTGTGCTCTGGCAGATCGGGGCCATGCTGCTGCTGGTGGGGCTGTGGCGGCAGCTGCGACTGGGGCAGATGTCCTACGGCCTGGGCTACGGGCTAGATCGGTTGGCGCTGGGGGCAGGGCTGGTCCTGGGGCTGTCGGCCTCAGTCTCGCCCTTTCCCCGAGTGGCGCTGTGGAATGGCAGCCTGGTGGTAACTTACGGAGCGGTGCTGTATTTCTACCGGAATATAGTCGAACGCAGCTGGCTCAGCCGCCTGCGCCTGTGGTGGGGAATGGTGGTCGTGGCCGCCGGGACGGCGGTGGTGAGTCTGAGTCTGTGGCGGCCCGATGAAGCCATGTGGGCCTCAGAGAACTTTCTGACGGCCCTGCGCAACTACCAGCCCCTGGGCCACCACAACTTTGTGGGGGGCTATTTCGCCCTGACGCTGCCCCTGGCCGTAGCGGCGGCGGTGGCGGCTCGGGGATGGCTGCGCCGGGTTTGGGTCGTAGCCGCCGGGCTGATCCTGGCGGCTCTGTATGTCAGCGGCTCTCGGGGGGCTGCCCTGGGGCTGGTGGTGTGGCTGGCGGCCACCTGGCTGAGTCGGCTGGGGCGCATTCGGCCCGCTCACCGCTGGCGCTGGGGGCTGGCTGGGTTGGGCGGCGCGGTGGGCCTAGGGCTGCTCTTGGCCAGCAATCCCCGCATTCGCACCTGGTTTAGCGCTGGCGGCGGCATTACCGACGGTCCCACCCTCGATCGCTGGTTTATGCTGCGCCTGGGCGGCAACATTCTGCGCGATCGCCCTCTGTTTGGTGTTGGCCCAGGGGTAATGAGCCGGGTGTCTAACCTCTATCGCCCGATCGAAACCGGGGCCGGGCTCGACCATGTGCAGCAGCTGCACAATACCCCGGTGCAGGTGGCGGGGGAGCTGGGGCTGCTGGGGCTGGGGCTGCTTTTGGCCGCCCTGGTGCTGCTGCTGCGGCTCTGGCTGCGGCTGTGGCAACAGCCCCTGGACCCGGCGGATCGCTCGCTGCTGGGGGGAATTGGCGGCAGTCTACTGGCCTACGGCGTCTCTAGCTTGACCGACTACCAGCTGGAAAATATCCCGATCGCGGGGGTGCTGCTGGGGCTGGTGGTGCTGCTGCTGGCGCTGGGGCAGCGCTATCTGCCTGAACCTGCTCCCCTGGGCGTTGACGCGCGGCGGCGCGGCGGGCTGGCCGTGGCTTTAGGGCTGGGGCTGCTGGTTACCATCTGGCTGCCGTTTACCCTGACTGTGGCCTACGGGGCCCTGGCCGATCGCGCCTTCTACAGCCAGCAGATCAACCTGGCCGATACCCGCTGGTATAAGGCCTACCGCCTCAGCCCGTGGGACCCCACCGCCTCGGCGGTGGCCAGCGAGGCGCTGCTGGGGCTGAAGCAGGTTTTGGGCGAGTCAGAGGCCCAGGCCAACGTGCGATCGCTGGTGGTCGACTATGCCCGTCAGGCTCAGCAGGCCGCCCCCAACGACGTTTGGTTCAACCACAATCTGGCGGTGCTAAACCAGACAGCCGACGGCGCCACGGCGCTGCCCTACGCCGCTCGCGCCGTGCAGCTGCTGCCCCGCCACCGCCACTACGGCTACTGGCTGCTGGGCGATCTGCTCCTAAGGCGGGGAGATGTGAGAAAGGCAGTGGCAGCCTTTACCCTAGAGGCCCTGGTTAACCCCGCCGCCCTCACCTATCCGCAGTGGCAGCAAGCCCCCTACCAGACGGTTTACACCGCCGTGGCGCGGGCCGCTCTGGCGGAGTACGATACGCTGCTGGCCGAGCTTTCCCCCGCTAGCCCTGGCTTTAGCACCCTCTACGAGACCCGGGCCCTGCTGGCCTGGTGGACGGGGCAGCCGCTGGTCGAGGTCAATCCGGCACTGCTGCGCCCTGTCGTGGCCGGGTTGCTGCTGGCCGACTCTGACCCCGCAGCGGCCCTCAAGGCCGTAGAGCAAGACCTCAGCGCCGGGCCGCAAACCCCCGAACTCCAGCTCCTGGCCACCTGGCTGGACCCCCAGGCCCATCCTGCCTTGGCCTACCCCGACGATGACCAATCTGACCTCAGCCGATCGCTGATTGCGGAAAGCCTGGCTATTCGTCCGCTGCGCCTGTGGCTGACCGCCATCGTCACCAGCCCCGATGAAGGCTACCGGGGCTCGTTGACCTTTGCCTACCGCAACTACCAGGCCAAGCAGATCACGCTGATGCTAACGCCGGAAAACCTCCAGTGCTATAGCCTGGTGGCCAAGCTCAACCTCTTCCCGGACTGGCCCCGAGAATTTCCGGTCCTCGATCGCCGCCTTGAGGCGCTGCGCACCGAGGCGCTGGGCCTACCCCACCCAACTCACAACGACTTTCGCCTCGCCCAGTTAGATTTGTCTACCCCCTGACCCGCCGCCATGCCCGAGGATGCTCTACCCAAGCCCAAGCCCACCGTCCAAGACCCCAGCGATGGCACCCTGCTGGCCCTGCTGACGGCGGCGTTCTACATTCTGTTCACCCTGCTGCCGGGCAGCAGCACCCTGATGGTGGCGTGGCCCTGGGTGTTTTTGTGGCAGGTGGGGCTGACCCTGCCGCTGCTGTGGCTGCTGTGGCAACTGTGGCACCGACCCGTGGCGCGCCTGGGAAACGGGCTGGATTGGGCCCTGCTGCTGGCGATCGCGGGACTCGTCATCGCTACCCTAGGGGCTGAGTTTGCGGCCCAGGGGCGGTGGTATGCCTGGGCCGCGATAGGGGCGATCGCGGCTCCCTACGCCCTGGGCGGCTGGCTGCGCCAGACCCAGCGCCTCTATACCCTGCTGCGGTTTCAGGGCTACCTGGCCCTGGCGTTTATTCTGCTCAGTTTAGGCCTCTGGATCACCCAGATCTATTGGCCTGAGCTGGCTCGGCTGTCTGCGCTCCAGGGCTATGGGGTAGATCGGGCCTTTAACTTTCAGCTCACCAGCCTGCGCAACTGGCAGCCCATTGGTCACCAAAACTATGTGGCCGGCTACCTGGTGCTGGTTCTGCCTCTGCTTGCCGCCCTGGCCTGGGTTGACCGGGGCCGGCCGCGCTGGCTGTGGCTGGGGGGGCTGGCCCTCGGCCTGCTCAACCTCTACACCACCAGCTCGCGCGGCGGCTGGCTGGCGCTGATGGTGACGGGCCTGCTCGCCGTAGGCATCTCTCTGCTCTACAACCGTCTGCCTCGCCCGGTGGCCCTGGCCATGGGCGGCACCGCCCTGGGTCTGCTGGTGCTGGGTCTATTCGCCAACCCCAGGCTGCGGCAGCTGTTGGGAAATCTGGCCCAGGGCAATGTCGCGGGTGGAGAGCTGTCTTACCGAATCATTACCAACGCCGTGGGCTGGCGCATGGGCCTCAGTCATCCGCTGACGGGGGTGGGGCCGGGCAGCGTGCCGCTGGTGTATCAGCAGTACCGCCCCGCCTGGGCCGGACGCGATGCCGAGCTGCAATTTCAGCTCCACAGTACCCCGGCGCAGCTCTGGGGGGAGTTTGGCCTGTGGGGCATTGTGGTGCCCCTGGCGCTGGTGCTGGTGCTGGCGGTGCTCACGGTGCGGTGGATGCGGCGCGGCGCTCAAAATACCCCCGCCGGGCTGCCCCCGGTGCTGGTCTGGAGCCTGCTGGCGGGGCTGGCCGCCTTTGGGCTGATGGGCCTGACCGACTACCAGCTCGACATTCCAGCGATCGCCGGGACCCTCGCCCTCTACCTGGCGGTGATTGCCCGCACCTTCAATCCAGTGGCACCCCCCGCTGCGCCCCCGCCGGAGAGTCCGGCGGCCCCTCGCCGCCACCGCTGGCTGGCCGGGGTGGGCCTGGGCCTGACCCTGGCCGTGGCCCTCTGGCTGGTGCCCATTCACCGCGCCTGGAGCCTGTCTAGCGCCGGGTTTTCTGCCCTTACCGCCCAGCCCCCCGACATCGATCGCTTTGCCAGTCAGCTCACCCAGGCCCACGCCCTGGCCCCCTGGGAGCCATACTATCCCTACCAGCTGGGCTACCACCTGGGCGAGTTTGCCCTGCAATCCAGCGATAACCCAACCCTGCGCCAGACCTTGCTCACCGATGCGATCGCCTGGTTTAAAACCGGCAATGGGGCCGTGCCCTACCAGGAATTTGGCCAGTCGAACCTGGGCTGGCTCCAGATCGAGAACGGCCAGTTCAAGGATGCTCAAACGTCGTTTGCCCGCGCGATCGCCCTGGTGCCCGCCAAAATGGGCGTGTTCTTTGGCCTGGGGGTCGCCTGCCTGCAAGCCGGTCATTTTGACTGCGCCACGGCGGCCTTCACCCTCGAAACCCTGCGCCATCCCGCTCTGCTGGCCAGCCCCCTGTGGCGAGTAGACCCCTTCTCAACCCTGTACCCGGCGGTGCTGGTTCAGCTTGAGCAGCGCTACGGAGAGCTGATCGCCCAGGCTAAAGCGCCCGACTTTGAACGCTTTTTGCACCAGGCCAGAGGCAGCCTGCGGTGGTGGCGTGGGGACCTGGCGGAGGCCGCCGCCGACTGGCAACCCTACGGCGACGATTTGCACCAGGGATTTCTCAGCCTGGCTAAAGGGCAGCCCGTAGATGTCACCCCCTGGCCCGAGACCCCAGCCAAGTACGCTATTTTGGCCTGGCAAACGCCGGACCAGCGCCCGGCCCTGCTCGAAAAAGCCTGGGTCACCCAGCCCGAGGATATTGACGACCTGAGCCAGGCGCTGCCGCCGCCCCAGGTGATAGACCAGCTGACCGCCAGCATGGAGAGCGCCACCAATTTTGCCGACTGGCTCCGCACCGCGCCCAGCTGGCAACCCCGCAGCGAGCGGCTGGGGTTTGGGGTGCTCAGCCGCCATATCGACGGCCCCAACCCGTCGGACTTTCTGCCCCGGATTGAGAATATCCCCGTTGTTCAGTTCTTCGAGCCGCTGTTCACCTCGCCAATGTTCTATCCGGTCCTCGACAAGGCCTTAGAACCGTATCAAACCCAGCTGCGATCGCAGCTATCCCAATCGGGGCAAACACCCCTGGCCCCATCCAATTGAGGCTAGCCAGCTAGGCTTTGGCCTCAGGTGTCGTCGTGGGCGTAGCGGTGGTACAGGAAGTCGAGGGCTTCGTTGCGCAGCTCGTAGAAGCGGGGGTCTTCCATAATGCGGGCGCGGTCTCGGGGGCGGGCAAAGGGCACGGGCATGACTTCGCCAACTTTGGCGGCGGGGCCGTTGGTCATCATCACGATGCGATCGCTCAAAAACAGCGCTTCGTCGATGTCGTGGGTGATCATCAGCACGGTGATCTGGTGGTCCTGCCAGATTTTCAGCAGCTCCTCTTGCAGCTCTTCCCGCGTAATCGGGTCCAGCGCGCCAAAGGGTTCGTCTAAAATCAGCACCTTGGGGCGCAGGGCCAGGGCGCGGGCAATGCAGACGCGCTGCTTCATGCCGCCGGAGAGAGCACCGGGCTTTTTGTGGGCGACATCGGCCAGGCCCACCATCTCCAAATGCTCCATCACAATGTGCTTTTTCGCCGCCTCGGGCTTTTTGGGAAACACCGAGTTGACGCCCAGGTAAATGTTTTCGTAGGCGGTCAGCCAGGGCAGCAGCGAGTAGTTTTGAAACACCACCATGCGGTCTGGCCCAGGCTCGCGAATAGGTACGGTTTGCAGGCGCACCTCGCCTTCGGTGGGCTGGCGAAAGCCCGCCACCATGTCGAGCAGGGTCGATTTGCCGCAGCCCGAATGGCCGATGACGCAGACAAACTCCCCTTCGTTGACGGCCAGATCGATGCCGTCTAGCACGACGAAGTCGCCGGTAGGAGTGGGGTAGATCTTTGAGAGGTTGTCGAGCAGCAGGAAGGGTTCCTGGGTGACGGGCATAGCAGGGGATTGAGTTCGAGGGTTCAGGGCTTGCATGGGGAGTGAGGTCGTTAAGGTCGCAGGCAGTTTGACAGCAGGGCATTCGGCCATCCCTGGGAGGAGGGTAGCAGAGCTACAGAATGCCCACGGCATCCATCGGCACTTCTTCAATTCGCAGGTCGCGCTTGATGGCAAACTTTTCCAGGTATGCCAGCGGCTCGTTGGGGTCAAAGACGATGCCGTCGAACAGTTCGCTGGTGTGGCGATCGCGGCCAATGTCGAGCAGTCCCAGCTCGCGGGCCGCCTGCCCAAAGATGTCGCCCCGCTTCACCCGCTCGGCCACCGCCAGCCAGTTGCGGGGGAAGGGAGTGATGCCCCAGCGGGCCATTTGGGTCATCATCCACACCACCTCTGAGACATCGGGATAGTTGGCCTGGCCGGTAAAGAACTGAATGTAGTTGAGCGCCGCCTCGGGCTGACTGCCATCGCCCCGGTCGTAGGGGTCGAGGAAACCCTGGCGAATGTGCGCCTCATCGGCTCCGACATATTCGGGCCGGGCCAGGAGAGCGGCAATTTCCCCCCGATTGCGGGGATCGTCGCAGTACTCACAGGCTTCGAGCAGGGCTTTGACCAGGGCCACGTGGGTTTTGGGGTACTGTTCGGCCCAGGCTTCGGTGACGCCGAGCACCTTCTCGATGTGGCCGGGCCAGATGTCTCGGTCGGTGGCCATTACTACGCCCACCCCTTCGGCTACGGCGCGGGCGTTCCAGGGTTCGCCCACGCAGTAGCCATCGATGCTGCCCGCCTTTAGCGTCGATACCATCTGGGCCGGGGGAATCACCGTGACGCTGACGTCGCGATCGGGATCGATGCCCCCCGAGGCCAGCCAGTAGCGCAGCAGCAGGTTGTGCATGGAGGTGGGGTGCACGGCGGCCAGGGTGTGGACGCGATCGGGGCGGCGGTCGAGGTTGGCCTTAAAGTCGGCCAGCGATCGCACGCCCGCATCAAAGAGGCGCTTGCTGAAGGTGATGGCGTTGCCGCTGCGGCTGAGGGTGAGGGCGCTGACCATGGGCATGGGCTTCTGGTTGCCGTAGCCCAGGGTAATGCCCAGGGGCATGCCCGCCACCATCATGGCGGCGTCGAGGCGCTGGCTGGTGACGCCGTCGGCGATCGCGTTCCAACTCGGCTCCCGATTTAGCGTCACATTGCTGAGGCCGTGGGCCTCAAACAGGCCCTTTTCTTTGGCCACCACCAGGGGCGCGCAGTCCACCAGGGGAATGAAGCCCAGCTCCAGGTTGACCTTCTCCAGGCCGTTGGCGGCCATGGCCACTGCGGGCTTGGCCTTGTGCAGCTTGGCCCGCTTTTGCTGGTTGAGGAAGTAGACAATCTCGTTGCGCAGGCTGTAGTAGTTGGGGTGCTTGACCACCTCCATGCGCTCGCGGGGCCGGGGAAAGGGCACGTCGACAATTTGGCCCACGTGGGCCTCGGGGCCGTTGGTCATCAGCACAATGCGATCGCTGAGCAGCAGCGCCTCGTCCACATCGTGGGTGACCATCACGCAGGTGACGTCGTTTTCCTGGCAGATCTGCATTAGCTGCTCTTGCAGCCCGCCGCGCGTCAAGGCGTCCAGGGCGCCAAAGGGCTCGTCGAGCAGCAGCAGCTTGGGGCGAATGGCCAGGGCGCGGGCGATCGCCACCCGCTGCTTCATGCCGCCGGAGATTTCGCCGGGGCGCTTGCTGGCCGCCTTTTGCAGCCCCACCAGCTCGATGTGGTGGTCAATCATGCGATCGCGCACCGGCCTGGGGTGCTTCTGCATCACCTGGTCCACCGCCAGGGCAATGTTCTCGCGCACCGTCAGCCAGGGCAGCAGCGAATAGTTCTGGAATACCACCATGCGATCGGGGCCGGGTTCGGTCACCTGCCGTCCCTCCAGCACAACGCCGCCGTTGCTCGGCTGATCCAGACCCGCCAAAATGTTTAGCAGGGTCGATTTGCCGCAGCCAGAGTGGCCCACCAGCGACACAAATTCTCCCTTATGAATCTGCAGATCAATATTTTTAAGGGCAATGTATTCGCCACCCTTGGGCATCTTAAAGACGCGATCGATGTGGTCAACTTCTACAAATACAGCCATGGTGTGCGGGGGGTGAGGGTGCAGGTTGAACTTAGACTATTGGGCTCTTCTCTCCTGAGAGGCTGGGAGCGGGTCAGCTAGAAATTTTGGCTTGGCGATTTTGGCTTTTGGCCAGCGGCAGCGTCACCCCAGGCGAGAATGCTGCCACTGGCCTATGGGAGATCGTGGACAGTGCCCACCCTGCGGTTTACTGCTTCTGCTCTTCAGGCAATATCAGGGTGCCTGCAAAGACAATTAGGCGGTCTAGCAGCAGACCCACAATGCCCACGTAGACAATGGCGATGATGATGTCGCTAATGCGAGAGCTGTTCCAGGCATCCCAAATAAAGAAGCCAATGCCCACGCCGCCGATCAGCATTTCTGCGGCCACAATGGCCAGCCACGATAGACCGATACCAATGCGCAAACCCGTGAAAATATACGGCACCGTAGCCGGAAACAGAATCTTGAAAAAGTATTGACGCTTAGACAGCTGTAGCACTCGCGCCACGTTGTTGTAATCCTGGGGAATCTGCCGCACTCCCTCGGTGGTGTTAATGATAATGGGCCAGATAGCCGTAATAAAAATCACGAAAATGGCGGAAGGGTTGGCCTGCTGAAATGCCGCCAGGGAAATCGGCAGCCAGGCCAGCGGTGGAATCGTGCGCAAAATTTGAAACAGCGGGTCGAGGGCGCTGTACATCAGAGAGCTAGTGCCGACTAAAATTCCCAGGGCAACCCCGACGATCGCAGCCAGGCTAAAGCCAATTGCTACCCGCTGTAGGCTGGTTAGCACCTGCCAAAACAGCCCCTTGTCCGTGCCGCCGTTGTCAAAAAACGGGTTGATAATCAGCTCCCAGGTGTTTTGAACCGTGCGAACGGGACTGGGCAGGTTGGCCTCCGGGCCCATGGTAAACAGCTGCCAGATAGCCAGAAAAATAAGGAAGGCTACGGCTGGCGGAATCAACCCTTTTAGCCAGTTCAAAACTTGCCCGCTAAATTGTTGTAGGTCGAAGCGCGATCGCGCTGGGCGAATATCGAGAGGTGCCGTCATCGGGGTTGCATCTCCAGAGGAAATAACAGGGGACAGAGAAGGAGTTTGAAGAGAAATTTTTTGTAGCGATTGTTATCTGTCCCGCCTCTACCTAGAGAAGGCAGGACAGATAATAGCGTCTAGACTTTCTTGATTTTGAGACTGTCGAGGTAAGCCTGAGGATCTTCTGGGTCGAAAGTAACCCCATCGAAGAAGGTCTCAACTCCGCGAGAGGTACTCTTGGGGATCATGTCCTCTTGCCCTAGAGCAGTAGCCGCCTCGCGCCAGAGATCTTCGCGGTTGACCGCATCGACCATGGCTTTGACGTCGGTGTCGGGGGGGAGATAGCCCCAGCGAATGTTCTCCGTCAAGAACCAGGTGTCATGGCTCTTAAAGGGATAGGAGGCATTATCCTTCCAATACTTTTGCTGGAGCTCGGGCAACTCTTCTTCCCGGCCCAAGCCAAAGTCATACTTACCCTGGGAGCGATCAATAATGTCCTCAAAGGGCACATTAAACCAGGCCCGCTCCGACAAAATCTTGCACATTTCTTCTTTGTTTTCGGGCTGGCTGCACCACATTTGGCCTTCCATAGTGCCCATCAGCAGCGCCTTGGCCGCTTTGGGGTTAGCATCTACCCAATCGGCCCGCATACCCAGGGCTTTTTCCGGATGATCTTTCCACAGCTGACCAGTGGTGAGGGCGTTGTAGCCTACTTTTTGGTTAACGGTTTGCAGCGGCCAGGGTTCACCTACGCAGAAAGAGTCCATGTTTCCTACTTTGACGTTGGCGACCATTTGAGGGGGGGGGACCACAATTGTGGAAACATCCTTATCGGGATCAATGCCGCCTGCGGCCATCCAGTAGCGAATCCAAAGGTCGTGGGTGCCGCCTGGGAACGTCATCGCCGCTTTTAGTTCTTTGCCCTCGGCCTTGCGCTTGGCAAAAGCTTCCTTTAAAGGTTTGCTATCAAGGCCTACTTTTAGGTCTGCATAGTCATTGGAAAGGCAAATTCCCTGACCATTCACATTCAGGCGCGCCAAAATGTACATCGGCACTTTTTTGCCGTCGGTAACCGTACCGGCAGAGATGAGGTAAGGCATGGGGGTAAGAATGTGCGCCCCATCAATGCCACCGCCCCCAGAACCCAGCACCAGGTTGTCGCGGGTAGTGCCCCAGGATGCCTGCTTTTCTACCGATACATCGGTCATGCCGTACTTGTCGTAGAAGCCCTTGACCTTGGCAATAATCAGCGGTGCAGAGTCGGTCAGGGCAATAAAGCCCAGCTTGGCAGCGGTGGTTTCTGGAGTTTCCGCTGAGCCAGAAGCAGGCGCAGTCGGGGTATCTGAAGCCGGGGTATCCGAAGCAGCCTGCTCGGACCCCTGACTGCAGGCATGGAGCAGCACAGTGCCGGCAGCGGCGGTACCAGCGGTCATCAAAAATCTACGGCGATTGAGTCGAGTCATAATATGCTTACTCCGTGTTGGGCAAGGCGAAAAAAAGAAGGGGAAATAGATTGAGGTATCCTATTGCAGCCAAACTCGCAGCGCCGAAAATCCAGAAATTGTCAGTACCTTCGCTCTGGGGAGTGCCAAGTTTAATGCTCCATCGGACCAGGTTTTGTTTTGTTAAACTGTGGCAACGCTAGCAGAAAAAAGAATACGTATAGCGGTTTAGCGAACGGCCTAGGAGTTGGTCTTGTCGGCTGAGCCGTAGGGCTTTCTGGTCAGACTAAGCCACTGTAACTGTTTTGAATTCTGCTGAAGAAAAAATGATCAAATTCAACCCCTTAGCAACCCTAGAATGGCTTTGTTAATCAGAACACAGGGCCAAGAATAGCATTGCTGCATTTCTGTATTCCGCTGCTTCAAGTCAAGTTATTCAAACTCTGAGCGGTATTTTGTATGTTTAGTTACCCTTTAGTCGGCAGTCATCCTTTTATCGCATGATTGACATGTAGGTTCTGCATAATCGGCGGAATAGCCTGCTGGGGCTAGCCCTAGTAGACTGCGGCACAAGTGTGACGACTGTTGTCAATTGCGAGGGGGCAGGGGAGCAGGGGAGCAGGGGCGCTAGGGAGCCAGGCGAACTGAAGTAGTCCGCATATTTCAGCCTTCGAGTACTTCGAGCACTGGTTCAAAGGGATCATGCCAGGAAGCGCCGGAGTTTTCCCCGGATTCCTTTTAAGCTTCTGTTAGGCCTCGCTGTACAAAGGTAAGGGCGTGGCTCAGGGGCGGCTGGCGCGATCGCCAGCGGATCTGGAGTCCTCGTTGCTCTCCCCGTGGTCAAGCATATCTGCGCAGCGTATGGCTAATCTTTCAGTTCCGGCTAAGTGGCAAATACTGCTCACGGTGCTGCCGTTAACGGCTCTGTATGGGGCCGTCAAGGTGGCTCTGCATCGCCTGGGCTGGGAGCCTTGGGCCTTTGATTCGCTGACTGGGTCACTGTTTGGGGCAGCCACCTTTGTGATCGCCTTTGTGCTCAATGGCACTCTGGGAGACTTTCGCGCCAGTGCTGATATGCCGATGCAGTTGGCCAAAGCCCTAGAAACGATTCAAGACAGCAATCAGCTGGTGGCTCGGGCCAATGCTGAATATGACCCCGCGCCCCTGACCCAAGACCTGCTTGCGATCGCGCAGACAACCCTCGACTGGCTACAGTCGCAGCAGCCCCAGGCCGAAACTGCGATCGCGATCGACCGACTCAATACCTCCCTGGCCGCTATGTTGCCCTACGCGGGTGCCCCCATCGTTGCCCGCGCCCAGGCCGAGCAGGCCAACGTGCGCCTGCTGCTCACCCAAATCGGCATTAGCCGAGATACTGAATTTGTGGGGCCAGCCTACGTGCTGCTCGAGCTTTTTTTGATCGGGGCTGTGGCTGCCCTGCTGCTGATTGGGGCCGACAGCTTTAGCGAAAACCTGGTGGTGTCCTGTCTGCTGTTTACGTCGTTTACCTACCTGCTGTTGCTAATTCGCGACCTGGATAACCCCTTTCAGTACGATGGCCGCTCCAGCGTTGAGGCCGATTTAACGACACTGGTAGCGCTCCGCGATCGGCTTCAGCAGGGCTAGCAATTATTGCCACCAAACCGCCATAGACCATTCCCCCACCGTGACCAGATCTGGGGGCAAGTCTAGAAACGAAAGAAGTGATCTCCTGCTTAGCGACGCTCTAGGGCTACAAAAACTTGCTGGCCATGCCGATTAGCCCCGCCATTTGGCCCAGATCGACCTCGCCGGAGAGCACCTTTTGCAGCAGTCCGCCCCCCTGGGAGTTGGACCCCTTGACCAGGAACTGGGCAATTAGCGGGGTCACGCTTTTGACCATGGCTGGGTCTACCCCCACTCGCTGGGCGATCGCGCTCACCTGCTCGGAGGCCAGCAGTTGCTCCACCGCGCCGGTCGCCGCCACCGATTGCAGCACGCCCATCAGCGCTCCGGCATTGCCCTGGCCCTTGGCCTGAAGCACGTTTTGCAGATTGCTGGCGATCGCGCCGATCTGGTTATTCTCCACCGGAGCATTGTTGAGGCTGCCCAGCAGTGAACCCATCAGGCTGCCGCTGGCCTCGGTATCGGTGCTGGCGATCGCCTGGTTGACCATGCCCATTAAATCCATTACGTCACCACCTTTAGCATTTGTTGAAAGCGTTTCTCGAATAGGCTAAGCCCTTTATTCTCTGGCAGCAACCGGTGGCTAGTACGCGAAAGCTGAAATATCTCCACGTTTTGGCGGGCTTGGCTCCCTAGCTCCCCTGCTCCCTAGCTTGCAGAAATAGTCTCTAAACGTCCGCCTCAGAGTATTAGTCGCCATCGCCCAGCAGGCTGAGCTGCTGAAACGCGGGGTCGGGGTCGGCAGCCTTGGGCTTTCGCCGCCGAGCCCTGGGCGGCAAGACATTCACGTGGGCCACAAACCAGGTGCGCAGGACAGCGGCGGCCTCGGGGTCTAGGTCGGTCAAGGGCAACCCCGCCGGAAACAGCTCGGCGATCGCCGCTCCGGCCCAGGCCACCTCGCCCCCGTAGACCTCGGTGCCAAACGGGGTCAGATCGCTGGGCAGAGGGGCTAAAAACGGCAGCAGATTGCTGGCATTGAGAAATCGGCTCCGCTGGGCTTCGAGCTGTTTGACCCGGCGCTGGCGGGCCGCTTTGTAGTTGAGAATGGGGGCCGGGTAGCCCGAGAGGGTCGGCGGGCTGCCGAGCTGGCTGCTGGGGACATCGACCAGTTCAGGCACCCAGCGCTTGATAAATTCACCCTCCGGGTCGCAGCGATCGACCGCCACCTGGCCGGGGTTGTAGATGCGGGTCCAGGTTTTATCGACGCAGTGGGTGACGCCCGACTGCATGGCCCACTGGTAGTGGTCGATGGGGCAGTCGCCGTCGATCAGGTGGCGCATAAAGTGCAGCGCCCCGTAGCGCCAGTCGATGCCGCCCAGGTTGCTCAAAAAGCTGGCGTAGATAGCGCGGGTGCGAAAATTTAGCGCCAGGTAGCCCCCGGTAGCCTGCAAACAGCGGGCGGCGGCATCGACAATGGGGAAGCCGGTCTGCCCGCTCTGCCAGGCCTGGTAGAGGTCGGGGTCAAAGGCCCAGCCGTCGTCGTCAAAGGTGCGGTAGAGCGATCGCAGCTCCAGCTGGGGCAGGTAGCGAAACCGCTGGGTAAAGCCGTTGCCCCAGCGCAGCCGCGAGATTAGCTGCTGGTGGCTGCGGCGCAGGCGATTGTCGCCCCGATCGGGGGCCTGGCGAACGGTCTGCACGCACTCCCGCACCGAAATCACGCCAAATTTAATGTGGGGGCTGAGGCCCGTGGTAGCCTCGGCGCTGGGGTAAGAAAGCTGCCAATAGTAGCGATCGGCCTTGTCGGCCAAAAAGTCTTGCAGCAGGGCGCGGGCGGCCCCTGTGCTGGCGGGGGGAATGGGCTTGGCGTCGGCTCTGTGGCCCAGGGCATCCAGGCTCGGTAGCGGGTCGCTGGGGATGTCGGGGGGCACCGACACCTGGGCCGGGGTCGGAATGGGCGGCTGGCCCATCTCGCGATACCACAGCTCTCGGTAGTCGGGGTAAGGCACCAGCGCCTCGACGCTGGCCGCAGGCTCAAACCAGCGAATTTTCATGGCCCGCTCCGCCAAAGTCCGGTTGAGCCGAGCATCGCGCACCCGACCATAGATGCGCTCGACGTCGGTGTGGGCGTAGATGCCGTCGGCCTGGGTGGCCTGAACAAGCTCGGGCAAAACCTGCACCGGATCGCCCGATCGCACAATCAGTCGCCCGCCTAGCGCCCTCAGGTCGGCATCCAGCGCGCGCAGGGCGGCCAGCAAAAACGCCACCCTGGCTGGGCCGGTCTCGGGGTGGTGCAGCAGGGCGCGATCGAACAAGAATACGGGCACAACTAGGCCCCGCCGGGCCGCCCGCAGCAGCGGCTCGTGGTCAGACACCCGCAGGTCGCGGCGAAACCAAACGATGGTTTTGTTCATAGGGATTGAGGCAGGGGCACCTCGGCCCGAAGCCGGTCATTTTGCCGGTTACTTTGCCGGTCATCGGGAGGGGGCGATCGCGCTTTTCAAACCGTAACAAAAAACTCCGTCCCTATCCGCTTGCGAAATAGTATTCATGTACTATACTTGTACTCAGAAATTTTCTCTGCCCCTGCGCTGCCTATCCTCACCTGGATTCAGTCCGGATCTGGTCTCACTCCAAGGAGTCGAGTCCGGCGGGCTGCGTGTCTTAGCCGCCAGCACCGCTGCCATCGGTTGCCCATGCCCACGGGCGCTGGTTGAGTGCGGCCCCTGTCCCGGCTGGTTTGGCTTCAGTCTTTGCCCCTGGTTGCTACACCCGGCAGAGTTGGGCGCCCCATAAAATTCTCCCTTTCCCGACGGTAAATAGCAAAGGTCAACGCCATGGTTCAACGCTCTTCTTATCCGGTTTCCTCTTACTATCGCCCCCCAGTGCCCCCCCAGGGGCAGCTCCGGGCCTCCCAGTCGGTGCCGCCCCAGGCCTACCCAGGCCCCCGCCCCTACGCAACGCCTGCGGCCAGGCGACCCAGGGCTGCTGGCTACGCCGACCCTCGCCCCCAGCCTCGGCAAGTGCTGGTGGCCGGGGGGTCGATGCTGGCCCTGGCGGCGCTGCTGATCACCCCTACCCTCAACCGGGATCAGGCCCAAAAGGTGGCCGACCCATTTACCTGTATCCGCCAGGAACAGCCCCAGGCGCTGGTGTCCCGCGACCAGCTCAAACAACTCTTAGACACTAATCTGCAAGCGCCCAAGGCGGCGATTCAGGAGTTTCTCAAGGCCCCCTACTGCGTGCTGTCGCCAGGTACAACCGAGGCCGGTTTACCCGCCGAGCGCGAGGCCTACCCCCTGGAGTTTGATCCGCAGACCTGGCTGGTGGTGCTCTACGACGGCGATCGCTACGTCGGATACGACTTTCGCTTTCGCTAGTCGGTTTTGCCAGGGCATAGGCTGGGGCGTGGTTCGTCGCCGGAGTTCTTTGCTAAAGTGGCAGGGCAAATTCGCTTGGCCTCCCTAGCTAAGCTACTTATGGTGATGGTGTCGCAAAGGTGTTGCAAAACCGCCCGCAGCTCAAGAGACCTCCGCTACCGCTAGTCTTGGCGGCGGCCCTGCTATTTGTCGGCGGCGGTATTTTGACCTTTTGGGTCACCGCCCGCCGAGACCAGCTGGCCAAAACGCTGCCCGCCGGGGCCAGCGCCATTCCTGCCGATGCGCTGATGGTGGTGGCCCTCTCTAGCGATGAGGCCCAGTGGCGAAAGCTGCGCCAGTTTGGCACCGAAACCACCCAGGCCCAGTTCGATCGGCTGCTGGCGCAGTGGCGCGATCGCCTGCTCGCCGATCAAAACCTGACCTTTGAGCGCGATATTCAACCCTGGGTGGGTCCCGAAATTACCCTGGCGGTGCTGCCGGATACCACCTCCTCAACCACCGATTTGCCCCCCTCTCTGCCGGCCCCCGAGTTAGCCCTTGAGTCCAACGTGGTGATGGTGGTGCCCATTGCCGACCCTGGCCGGGCTCAGAGCGCCCTGGGCAATCGCCTCACCAAGGCCGAGCAGCTTCAGGATGCCTCCTACCGGGGCATTGCGCTACAGCAGATTGACGGCAACGGGGAGACTCCTCTCTACGCCGCTGTGCTGAGCGCTGAAACAGCGGTGCTCAGCCCCAAGCTGCCCCTGCTCGAGCGGGCGATCGACGCCTATCGGGGCGGCGATTCCCTGGTCAACCGTCCTGGGGTGGGCAAAGCCTTTGACCAAATCACCGAAACCCGTCCCCTGGCTCGGTTCTATGTGGATGTACCGGCCCTGGCCCAAACCGTGGCCCAGGGGGCCGATCCACCCATCGACCCCAGCCGCCTGCGGGCCTTTGAGGCTCCGCGAGGGTTGGTGGGAGTCGTCGCCGTCACCAGCCGCGGCGTTGCCCTCCAGGGCGTGGGCTGGCTAGAGCCCGGCACCCAAACCTTTGCTACGGGCAACCGGGCTGAGCAGATGCCCCAGCGGTTGCCCACGGGCACCCTACTGGCTCTGTCTGGGGGAGATTTTAAGCAGTTTTGGGAGGATTTTCAGGCGGGAGATCAGCTCTCGGCGCTGTTCCCGCTGCGGGCTGAAGATGTGGCCCTGGGGCTACAGTCTGCCACTGGCCTGAGCCTGGATGAAAACCTGCTGCCCTGGATGGCGGGGGAATTTGCCGTGGGGGTGCTGACACCGCCGCCCGGCTCTGGCGACGCTCCGCCGCTGCCCAACCCGGCCCTGGTGCTGATGGTCAAAGCCAGCGATCGCGAGGCCGCCACCGCCACCTTTAAGCAGCTCGATACCGTCCTGGAAAGTCGCTACCGTTTTACGATCGATAGCCCCGAGATGGGCGGCGTCCCCGTCACCCGTCTGACCTCCCCCTTCGACTCGCTGGTGATGGCCCACGGCTGGCTGGAAGGCGATATTGCCTTCTTTACCGTAGGCCAGGGGATTGCCGAGCTGGTGGCCCCTTCCCCGAGCCGCAGCCTGGCCGAAAACAGCTTGTTTCAGGCCACCACCGGTGAGGCGCCGCGCCCCAATAACGGCCACTTCTTTGCCAACCTGGAGGCCCTGACCAAGGCGGAAAACAGCTTGCTGCTGCCGCCCCTGCCCCAGGAGGGGCTGCTGGGTTCTGAGGCGATTGAGGCGATCGGGGTGACGGCGACGGTGCTCAGCGATCGCCAGGTGCGCTACGACATAGCCGCCACCCTCAAGCGGGGCGATCGCCCCGGCCCGCTGCCCTCCAGCCCTACCGGCCCCGGCCCTGATGCCCCCGCCCCGGAGAGCTCCACCCCTGATGCCAGCCAGTAGAGGGGCCTAGTAGACTGCGGCACAAGTGTGACGACTATTGTCAATCGCTACGGAGCAGGGGAGCTAGGGAGCCAAGCGAGCTGGAATAGTCGGCATAGTTCAGCCTTCGAGTACTAGCCGGGTGCTGTGGCTTAGCCGTACTCCCAGGGCGGGGAGGTCGCTGCCAAAATTCAGGCCGCAAAAGTCGGTAGGATAGGGAGAGACCCATCCTCCCCTAAAACCTATGGATTTGATTGTGCTCCAGGGCTGGCTCGACAATGCCTCTTTTGCGGTGCTGTTTATCGCCATGCTGCTCTACTGGTGCGGCGTGGCCTTTCCCCGAGCGGTTTTGCTGCCCTCCCTGGGCACCGGGGCGATCGCGGCGGGCAATCTCACCATTGCGGCCCTGCTGATAGCCCGCTGGATTGAGGGGGGCTATTTCCCGATGAGCAATCTCTACGAGTCGCTGTTTGCCCTGGCCTGGGGCATTACCGCCATGCATCTGGTGGCCGAGCGCATGAGCCGCAGCCCCTTGATGGGTGCTGTCACCGCCCCCATTGCCATGGCGATTACCGCCTTTGCAACCCTGACATTACCAGGCACCATGCAGGGGTCAGAGCCGCTGGTGCCCGCGCTCAAGTCCAACTGGCTGATGATGCACGTCAGCGTCATGCTGCTCAGCTACGCGGCGCTGCTGGTGGGGGCGCTGCTGGCGATCGCCTTTCTGCTGGTCACCCGGGGCCAGGTGGTGGAGCTGAAGGGCAGCTCTGTGGGTACGGGCAGCTTCCGCAACGTCAAGCTGCGCCGGGCCGAGGAGGAGGCCGCCCCCGCTCCAATGCTGGCAGTTGCAACTGGCGGTACCGCCGTGCTCGAAAAACCTGCTGCGGTTAAGCTCTCGCCCCAGCGGCTAACCCTGGCCGAAACCCTCGACAACATCAGCTACCGCATGATTGGCCTCGGCTTTCCGCTGTTGACCATTGGCATCATTGCCGGGGCCGTGTGGGCCAACGAAGCCTGGGGTTCTTACTGGAGCTGGGATCCAAAAGAAACCTGGGCGCTGATCACCTGGCTGGTGTTTGCCGCCTACCTCCACGCCCGCATTACCAAGGGCTGGCAGGGTCGTCGTCCGGCGATTTTAGCAGCCACCGGGTTTGTGGTGGTGTGGGTGTGCTATCTGGGGGTCAATATCTTGGGCAAAGGGCTGCACAGCTACGGCTGGTTTTTCTAGAATCGTAGGGCTAAATTTGTTGGACCCAATCTATGGGCTAGCCCCGGTGCGGCTTTCGCCCTAGTATTGGTTGCGGCGCTGAGCCGTGCAGGAAAGGGGTTGGCATAGTGAGCCAATCTAGGTCAGTATTTTTCTTGCTGCCGTCGCGATCGCGGTATCTATGCCTAGCCCCACGCCTCCACTGAAACCTCGGCCCGGTTTTGCCCCACTGCGGGCCTGGGCGCGATCGCTGCTAGCCCTGCTGCTAGGGCTGTCCTTCACCCTGGGCTGGGGGACTGCGGGACAGGCTCAAATCTCTAATCCCTTTAGCCCAGGGGCCAACAACCTGCCGCCCGCCGGGGTGGAGCGCCTGGGCCTGCTGGAGATTACATCGGTTTCCCTCGACGGCATTTCCCTGTTCGACATTGCCTCTCCAGCGGTGTTTAACCGTGACGAACCCGGCGGCTCACTGCCGGTAGAAGTACGGGCTCGGCAAATTGAGACCAATCTCAATCAGGTTGTCAATCGGTCCTTAGATCTCATCTATACCGATGAGACGATCAATAGCAACTCCCTGGATGTCACCACTGAGTCCATCGGTGGCCAGCCGGTGCTGTTTGCGGTTGGGGCCGGGCTAGCCGAACCCAGGGTGCTGCTGACCGTTACGAGTACCGATGCCCAGTACAACGGCATGGCTCAAACTGAGCTGGCCGAACGCTGGCAGACGACACTGCGCGACGCGCTGCGCCGGGCCGTCAACGGTCGTCTGCCGGAGGCGCGCCAGCGGCAAATTCGTAAAACTCTCTGGGTGTTGCTGACGGGCATCTTACTTACCCTGGTTCTGACCGGCATTTGGCAGGCGCTGGGCAGGCGCAAAAGCCGCCTCGAAAAAAAGCGGATTGCCCAGGAGGGCCTGCCCGCTCCCCCCGACGAGGAGTTTCCCGCCCAGCAGCTTCAGTACTTGTTTAACTATCAAATCACCCTGGCCCAGCGGCTTCAGGTGGTGGCCTTTTTGCGCTGGCTGATGTTTTGGGGAATTGCCTTTGTCTGGATCGCAAGCATCGCCAGCGCACTCTATATTTTCCCGCAGACCCGCGGCTATGCCTTTAGGCTGTTCTCGATTCCGGTGCTGCTGCTGCTGACCTGGTTTTTTGCCGGGCTGCTCAACCGCGTTGCCAACCTGGCCATTGAGCGGGTCTCCCAGGCCTGGGGCAAAAACGAGCTGGGCGATCTCGACGATATTCAGCGCAAAGCGATGCGGCTTTCCACCATTACCGGTGCGCTCAAAGGCCTCAAGACCGCTGTTATTTACGCCATGGCCACCCTACTGGTGCTGCAAACCCTGAGAATTGCGCCAGCTTCTCTGCTGGCCTTTGGCGCGATCGCCGCCCTGGCGATCTCCTTTGCCGCCCAAAGCCTGGTTAAAGATCTGGTCAACGGCTTTCTAATTTTGCTCGAAGACCAGTACGCCATCGGCGACCTGGTTACCACCGGCACCACCACCGGCATTGTCGAAAATCTCAACCTGCGCATTACCCAGATTCGGGGCGAAGATGGTCGCCTGGTGACGCTGCCTAACAGCCTGATTGCCCAGGTCGAAAACCTCAGCCGCAGCTGGTCGCGGGCCAACATTTTGATCGACGTTGCCTACGGCACCAATGTCGATGAGGCCCTCTGGGTGGTGCATGAAACAGCCCACACCATGGCCAGTGACCCCGAGTGGCAGTACGCCATTCTCAACCCGGTGGAGATGCTGGGCATAGAGGCGATGACCCACGCGGGCCTCACCATTTTGCTCTGGATGCGGACTCGGCCTCTCAAGCAGTTTTTAGTGGCCCGCGAGTTTCGCCGCCGCCTGCGCCTTGCCTTTGACCGGGCAGGCATTGCGATCGGGGTGCCCCAACAGGTCTTTACGGGGCTTGCCCATGGCCTTGAAACCAACGGTCACGGAGATGATTCAGCCCCCTCCTCAGCAAAAAGCGGGGCCGTTGAACCCCGCTAATGATCTGTGCTAATCCTCTGTACGATGCTTAAAAACCGGGCTGGTTAGGACGGCAAAACGTCAGCTGCCTCCCTGTCTCCCCGCCTACTTGAGCTTTTGCTTAATGAAGGCCAGTACCTTGCCGAGCTGCCCCTTGAGCTGGGCGACCTCGCCCTGAAGCTGCTTCACCTGAGCCTGTAGGGCCTGGAATTCGGCGGCGCTAACGTCGCCTGCGCCGGTTGCAGTGGCGGCAGAGGCGGCGGTCGCAGCGGTCGTCATCGGTGTGCGACGGGGCTTGCGGGCTTTGACCATGGCCGCTTTGATGGCTTCGATCAGCTCTTTTTGCTCAAAGGGCTTTTGAATAAATTCGAAGTACTCAAACGGCTCGGTCATCTTTTCGGTGACCTCTTCTTTGCGGCCCGACATCAGCACCAGGGGAATGTGCTGGAGGTCTGGATTGGCCTGAATTTCTTGGAACACTTCCCAGCCGCTCATGCGGGGCAGCAGAAAGTCGAGCATGATCAGGTTGGGGCGCTGGCTGCGAATGGCATCCATGCCTTCGACACCGTCTTGGGCCTCAATGACTTCGAAGTTGCCCTGGGGCAGCATGTCGCGGACGCGCATGCGAATCACCCGGCTATCATCAATGACCAAAATCCTATGATTTGTCACGGTTGACTCCTCTTGCGGTGTCGAAGGGCTTGGTAGACGTGAAATTAGTATAGTTCAGGTTTTCAGAAAGTCCCTGCCGGAGATGAGAATCCATCTCAACCGGGGTTTTCTGGGCGGATGAGCCCGCCCGCCCTGCGCTAAGGCTGGTTAAAGAGTTCCCTAGGTGAGGCCGTAAACTGACAACAAATCCCAGAATGCTAAAGCCTGCCGGACCTCTGCCCCAATTCCTAAACAGGGCTAATGACTTCCGCCTGCGCTGTAGACGGAGGCGTCAGCAACAGATGGGCCGCCTGCTTGACCTGATCGAACGACTGAGGGCTGGGGGCCAGGGCCGCCAGGCGCACCACGCACTGGTGCGGAAACAGCTCAGCGGGGAGGTCAAGGCCACTCTGGTAGCGGTTGTGGACGATATAGCGCTGGGCAATACCGCGATCGTAGAGGGTGTGATTAAGTCGACTGGCCTCGGCCAAAATCGCCGACTGGTTTTGCACCACGCCAATAAACTCGGTGTACTGAGGATCTTTGAGCTTTTCCTGGGCGGCCAGCACCCGCTGGCGCAGGGTGCGCAGGCGACCCATAAACTCCACCCGGCCCACCACGTCTTTGTA
This sequence comes from Nodosilinea nodulosa PCC 7104, assembly GCF_000309385.1. GTDB lineage: Bacteria > Cyanobacteriota > Cyanobacteriia > Phormidesmidales > Phormidesmidaceae > Nodosilinea > Nodosilinea nodulosa. The sequence continues at coordinate 2,258,665 of NZ_JH976537.1, read as the reverse complement.
CTTAATCCACAGCTTGAAGATCCAGCCCAGCCAGTCGCCCAGGGCGGTGGGCATGTCGAGAAACCGCAGCAGGTGGCCGGTGGGGGCGGTGTCGAGCACGATTAGCTGCTGCTCGTTGCGCTCCAGCAGATCCATCACGGTAATAAGCGAGAGCATTTCGTCGATGCCGGGCAGGGCCTGGGCGACAATTTGCCGCCAGGCATCGGGGCCGTAGGCGAGCTGGATGCCGCCAGCAATCTCGCCATCGCCCGCCATCATGTCGGCCAGATCCCACAGGTAGTCGGCGCGAAACTGGTCGAGCACCACATCGGCGCTGACCTCCTGGGCTTGCAGGTTGGGCCGCAGCAGCGTGGGTTCGTGGCTGAGGGGCTGGCCAAAAGCGTCGCCCAAGGAGTGAGCCGGGTCGATGGACATCACCCGCAGGTTGGCCTCGGGATGCCGCTCAGCCAGGCCCCAGCTGAGCGCGGCTGACACGGTGGTTTTGCCTACGCCGCCTTTGCCGCCGACTACGATCAGCCGCCGCCCGGCGGCGACAAAATCTTCCAGGCCGGGCAGAAGGGGTGCGGGCCACTGGTGTACAAGGGAGCTGTCGTCAGCTGGTTGCTCCCCCGCCAGGGGCAGATCCAGCGGTTTGACCTGGGGCATCAGCGCATCGAGGGCGGCAGCACCTACGGGTTCGCTGACTTGGGCGGGTACCCACAGCACCGGCTGCCCCTGGGCGATCGCCACAAACTCAGCCAGCACCTGGCGGTGGGTCGCTAGCGCTGGTATCACTCGGTTAATCACCAGGCCACCGAGGGGCACCCCCAGGTGGCCTAAGGCGGTAATGAAGCGATCGCTCTCGGCCCAGCTCATCGGCTCTGGAATGCCCACCACCCAGCAGGCGGCGCGATTTCTGTCTTGAATCAAACTCCGCCCCTGCTCCAGGTCATGGCACATATCTTGGATAAACTGGTCAGCCTCGTCGGGGGTGTAGCGACCGGCCAGGGTTTCGGTCAGGGTGCGGTGCTTTTGCTGAAACTGCCCCAGCGCCTCCAGCAGCGTATCGAGAAAATCCATCAGGGCAAACAGGCTGAGGGTGTGGCCGCTGGGAGCCATGTCGACGACGACGCGATCGGCCTCGCGATCGCGCAATATCCGCTGAATCTCCAGCAGCGCCATCAGCTCATTGAGGCCGGGCCAGCCCATGTCCCACACGGGGCTGAGGTCGTCGCCCTCCACAAAGCTGCCCCGCTCCACCAGCAGCTCTAGCACGGTGCCGTAGTCGGCCCGAAACTGCTCTAGCAGCGCCGCCGCATCCAGGGCGCGCACCTGCATGTTGGGCAGATCCGGCAGAGGTGTTGGCTGGTTATCAACTGCGATCAGCAGCACATCCCCCAGGGAGTGGGCCGGGTCGGTGGACAGCAGCAGCACGGTTTCGGCGGGGTGCTGCTGGGCCAGCTGCCGCGCAAATCCGCAGGAAAGGGTGGTTTTACCCACGCCGCCTTTGCCGCTGAACATAAAAAGTTGATGGGGCGATGACGCCAGCATAGCCAAACCTTGCAGATTGCTTAACCTAAGGTGCCCAGGGCAATCTGGGCCAGATCGCCCCGGCATGAAACTTAATTGGGTTCACGGGCTCATTGAACGGCTTTTTTGAACCGGATGACCCTATGGTGAGCACATCTTTTTCAGTGAGTCATGCGTAGGCACTGCTGCCATGCCAGCCCAGATGCCTTTCCCCAAGGCCCCAAGGCCATGGGCTAGAATAGGAAGCTGGATCAACCCCGCGCTTGGGGATGCGATCGCATAACTCTCGCTTGCGGTTTAAGCACAACATCTCAGCCATGGAAAGAATTGTAGTCGGGCTCTCCGGCGGCGTGGACAGCTCGGTAGCGGCGGCCACCCTGCACCAGCAGGGGTATGACGTGGTAGGCCTCACCCTGTGGCTGATGAAGGGCAAGGGCCAGTGCTGCTCAGAGGGTATGGTCGATGCGGCCAAGCTCTGTGAAGACCTGGGCATTGACTACCACGTGGTCGATAGCCGAGAGGTGTTTGAGCGCGAAATTATTAATTACTTAGTTGAAGGCTACGGTAGCGGCATTACGCCCCTGCCTTGCTCTCAGTGCAACCGAGCGGTGAAGTTTGGGCCGATGTTGCAGTACGCCAAGGATGAGCTGGGGTGCGATCGCATTGCCACGGGCCACTATGCCCGCATTACCCAAAATGTGGCTACGGGGCGCTACGAGCTGCGCCGCGCCGTGGACCCGGCCAAAGATCAGTCCTACTTTCTCTACGACCTGACCCAGGAGCTGCTGGCCGCCTGCGATTTTCCATTGGGCCACCAGACCAAAACCGAAACCCGCCGCATCGCCGCCGAACTGGGCTTGCACACCGCCGACAAGCCCGACAGCCAGGATCTCTGCCTGATCGAGCACCACGGCTCGATGCAGACCTTTTTAGACAAATACCTGGCCCCCAAGCCCGGCGACATTGTCGATACCGAAGGGCGCATTCTGGGCCAGCACAACGGCATTCACCACTACACCATTGGCCAGCGCAAGGGCCTGGGCATTGCCGCGCCCAACCCTCTGTACGTGGTGGGTTTTGACATGGCCCGCAACCACGTGATCGTGGCCGATCGCAGCGATGCCCACTGGCCCGACTGCACCGCGCAGCGGGTCAACTGGGTCTCGATCGCCGCCCCCCAGGAGCCGATGCCGGTATCGGTGCAGATCCGCTACCGCAGCGAGGCGGTGGGGGCAACGCTGGTGCCCCTGGCCGCTGAAGCTGGAACGGGCGATCGGGTGAAAATTGTGTTCGACGAGCCGCAGTTTGGCGTTACCCCCGGCCAGGCTGCCGTCTGGTACGACGGCGACCGGGTGCTAGGTGGAGGGCTCATTGAAGCTGCGACTGTCCCCGAGATGGCGGCAACGGCCTCTGACGCCCATGTTTTAAGTCATTAAGCGATCGCCATGGCAGACAGCACCAAAGACCAGCAGCACCCGCAGTACAAGATCGATCGCCAGGTGGTCAATCAGCTTTTGGCCGGAGACGCCACCGACTACAATCTGGTCGAACTGGCCCGGCTGATGACGCGCTACGACGGTTTCCCCGGTGCCCGCGACATTCAGACTGATTTGAAGAAAACGCGCAACCGCTGGCAGCTCACCGAGGCCGAGCTATTTGAAAAAACCCGCGCTATTCACCAGCAGGGCGAGGTCTACAAAGGGCTAAACCGAGGCCGCGAAGACTGGAGCTAGAGGACTCGATCATACTCGTGACAAGATTAGAGAAAGCGGAGTTATTTATGGCACCCTCCTCCACTAAGTCAGCTCTGCTCAGTTTTGAAGACTATGTTGCCTACGATGACGGCACTGAGAATCGCTATGAACTAGTGGATGGGGAATTAGTGGAGATGTCGCCACCCATAATGGAGCATTTTCTAATTGCTAAATTTCTAGAGCAAGTGCTAGATACGGAAATTAAGAGGTTCCAGCGTCCGTGGCTATGTTTTCGTGAGTCGGGTGTAAGGACTGGCCTACGAAAGTCGCGGCTTACTGATGTGTGTGTGGTCACCCTCGACCAGGCTCAAGAACTTAAAGGCAGATCGGTTGTTTTTTCAACATCTCCCCTGCTGGTGATAGAAGTCGTCAGCCCCGACTCTGTTACCCGTGACTACCGCTACAAGCGCACCGAGTACGCGGCCCTGGAGATTCCCGAATACTGGATCGTCGATCCGCTGGAATCTAAGGTGACGGTGCTGACCTTTAACGAAGGGCTTTACGACGAAGCCGTGTTCGTGGGCGATCAATCCCTGTTGTCGCCTACGTTTCCAGCGCTGGTGTTGACCGTGGATCAGATTTTGGCGGCGGGGGAGTTGCCTGAAGCCTAGAAACCGGGTTTCTGCGGTGAGTCTAGTGTTGGCTGGTCAATCGCCGCATAGAAACCCGGTTTCTCTCCACCGCGCGCCCTCTAGCCAGCGGTATACTAGCCAGCTATGAGTAGTGTTAAGCCTAACCGAGGGGCGATCGCAGCGGGCCATGCCCTCACCGCCGAAGCCGGGGCCGAAATGCTGCGCCAGGGCGGCAATGCCTTTGATGCGGCGATCGCTGCCGCCTTTGCCGCCTGCGTGGTGGAATCGTCCCTGACCTCGCTGGCCGGGGGCGGTTTTTTGCTGGCCCACACGGCGGCGGGCGAGAACCGACTATTCGACTTTTTTTGCCAGACGCCCCGCTCAAAAGACCTGGGGCGATTCCGGGACGGATCGCTTTGCGAATCGCCCGACTTCTTCCCCATCCACGCCAACTTTGGCGACACGGTGCAGGAGTTTCACATTGGCCAGGGATCGATGGCGGTGCCGGGGGCGATCGCCGGACTGCTTCAGGTTCACCACAAGCTGGGGCGCTTACCCCTGGAGCAGGTGGTGGCCCCGGCCCAGCACTGGGCCACCCAGGGCACCGAGGTAGAACCCTTTCGGGCCTACAGCTTTCAAATTTTGGCCCCCATTCTCACCGCTACCGCCGCCGCCAGGGCGATCTATGCCCCCGAGGGAAAGCTGCTGGGGCTGGGCGATCGCTTTTACCTGCACGACTTTGCCGCCTTCCTCGGCGACCTGGTGCGCCACGGGGCCGACTGGTTTTACCAGGGTGATCTGGCCCGTGCGATCGCCCAAGACTGCCAGGCCCAGGGCGGCTACCTCAGCCTGGAGGATCTGCAAACCTACCGGGTGATCGAGCGCGAGCCTCTGGCCGTGACCTACGGCAGCGACACGATACTGACTAACCCACCCCCCAGCTCGGGCGGCACCTTAATCGCTTTTGCCCTGCACCTGCTAGCTCAGGTATCGCCTGCCTCTACGCTCCATTGCAGCCCCCGCCACGTGGCCGTTTTGCGGGAAGTCATGGGTTTGACCAACCTGGCTCGCCAGCAGGGCTACGACGACTACCTCTACCGCAGCGACATTGCCGCAGAATTTCTCAGCCCTACCCACCTGGCCCCCTACCTCGATCAGCTCAGAGCTTCCCTTAGCCAGGGGGGCAGTAAATGGGGCAGCACCACCCACATCAGCGTGGTGGATGGCGAGGGCAACGCCGCCAGCCTGACCACCTCCAACGGCGAAGGGTCCTCCTACATCGTCCCCGGCACCGGCATCATGATGAACAACATGCTGGGGGAAGAAGATCTCTGCCCCCAGGGCTTTCACCAGTGGCCAACCAATCAGCGCATGTCGAGCATGATGGCTCCGACAATTGTGCTGGAAGCCGGTAAGCCTCGACTGGTACTGGGATCGGGCGGCTCTAACCGCATTCGCACGGCAATTTTGCAGGTGATATCGAACGTGCTCGACTTTGGCATGGATATTGAAGCCGCCGTCAACGCGCCCCGCCTGCACTGGGAGCGAGGGGCGCTGCATTTAGAACCTGGCTTTGACCAGGCCCATATCGAGGCTCAGGGGATTACCTGCGATGACGAATGCACCTGGTGGCAGGCCCGCAATATGTTCTTTGGCGGCGTCCACACGGTAGCGGTGGGCGCGGATGGCCGCCTGTCTGGGGTGGGCGATGGGCGGCGTGGGGGAGCTTGTGTGGTGGTGGATGGGTGAGGGGGTGGATGGGTGGATGAGTGAGGGGGTAGATGGGTGGATGAGGGGATGAGGGGATGAGGGGATGGGGGGATGGGGGGATGGGGGGATGGGGTCAGCCTTCTTGTCGGTGCTGGCACAATAGAGATAGTTGTATCCCCGTCTACCTATGGCCCCTACGGCACCCCCTAAAGCGCAACCCGCAGCGACACCCACGGCACTGTGGGCAGCGGCGATCGCCCAGCCCGCTACAGAATTTGCCCCTACCGCGCTGTCGGTATTAGAAGGGCAATTGCCCACCGGCCTGCGCGGCACCCTCTACCGCAACGGTCCGGCCCGGCTAGAGCGCGGCGGTACCCAGTTTGGCCACTGGTTCGATGGCGATGGGGCGGTGCTGCGGGTGCGGTTTGACGGGGCGACTGCCGTGGCCAACTATCGCTACGTGCGCTCCGCCGGGTTTGTGGAGGAAGAAGCGTCTGATCAATGCCTGTATCGAGGTTACGGCACCCTGCCGCCCGTTTCTATCTGGCAGCGCTGGCAAACTCAAATGAAAAATGCCGCCAATACCTCGGTGCTGGCCCTGCCCGATCGCCTGCTGGCCCTGTGGGAGGGCGGCCTGCCCCATCGTTTAGAGCTCGAAACTCTGGAGACCCTGGGGCTAGATATTCTGGAGGGGCTAAGACCCAGCGACACCTTCACGGCTCACCCCAAGCGCCACCCCCGCACGGGCAAAATCTTCAGCTTCGGCCTGGTGCCGGGGGGCAACGCTACCCTCAAACTCTACCGCCTCAGCGCTGCCGGAGCCGTAGAGAAAACCGGCACCATTCCCCTCAGCGGCATTCCCCTAATTCATGACTGTGTGTTGGCCGATCGCTACCTGGTGTTTTGCGTGTCGCCCGTGCGCCTGAGCCCGCTGCCTGCGCTCTTGGGACTCTCTAGCTTCAGCGATGCGCTTCAGTGGCAGCCCCAGCAGGGGACTCAGATCATTGTGGTGGATGCCGACAGTTTGGAGGCGATCGCCCTCAATGCCGTCGATCCCTGGTACCAGTGGCACTTTGGCCACAGCTATCTCGATTTTGACGGCTCGATCGTGTTTGACGTGGTGCGCTACCCCGACTTTGCCACCAATCAGTACCTCAAAGAGGTGGCCTCGGGCAACATAAAAACTCCCGCCGATGCTCAGCTCTGGCATTACCGCATTGACCCCAAAACCGCCAGAATTCTCGACCAGCACTGTTTGATTGACCGCCACTGCGAGTTTCCGATCGCGATCGGTCAGGACGAAACGGCTGTCACCTACCTGAATGTGCACCGCGACGACTCGGTGCCATTGAGCGAGCTATTTGGCGCGATCGCCCGCTTCGACCCCAAAACTGGGCTGACCATTGCCGATGCCGGAGCTGGCAGCTATCCCTGCGAACCAGTGCCCGTTGAAAATGCGGCCAACCCGGAGCATCCCTGGGTGCTCACCGTGGTCTACAACGGGTATCAGCACCGCAGCGAGGTGTGGGTTTACGAGGGTCACGACCTGGAGAAAGGGCCAGTTTGTCGTCTGGAGCTGCCCAGCGTTGTACCTCCCAGCTTCCACGGCACCTGGGTGAGCCAGTAGGTGTAGCCAGTGCGTGTCCCAGGTTTTGCCAGTGGCAGCAACCCCATTCCTAAGCGCATTAGCCAACGCTATATAGCGCTGATCAGTTCCTCCATCTAATCAACGGTATGTGCAGTCGCCCTCAAGTAAGAATTCGTTTGAGCGCAGGAATACGGTTGAGTACAAAACGATCTAGCAGCAGCACAAGGATCAAAGAAAGTCCTACGAGGGGAAATGCGAGTCCTAGAACGGCAGTAATGGCCAATGGAAGCCGCCAATTTTGACCGTAGGGTGGCATCGCTGGGGCACCAATTCGCCCAGATCCTTTGGGGCGACGCTGCGGGAGCATCCCACTTTCGACAAAATAGTCAACTTGCGAGTTGACCATTGAGGTAGGCACAGCGCAGACTCAACATTGCATTGACGGAGGCCGTATTCCAGCGGGCACCCGAGATTTGGAGACGTCGCCCAATCTGTTTGACAGCCGACTCAACGGCTCCTGAACCAATGGAGCAGAGTTGCTCACTCTGATAGGCTCCATAATTCACG
>NZ_JH976537.1:1904028-2250865 GCF_000309385.1 Nodosilinea nodulosa PCC 7104 | reverse complement strand
CTGCCTGGCTTTGACGAATCTGGAGGAAACCCACCAAACTCTTCAGTCGGCGAACCCGGCCTCGGGCCGGGTAGGCTTGCTGGTTGCAAAAAAGCGGCGACTCGAGGGCTGACCTCCTCCAGCATCTGCTGTCGCACGGTTTGCTCAATGCTTTCCAGACTATCGAGCCTGTCTCGGTTGCTATTGCGGTACAAAATCTCGGCAATCTCTGCTGTACAAGCTTCCAATCGCTTTTGGTCTTCGGGGGTCATGGTGAGTCGTCCCTGAGCTACCCCTCTATTCTCCCCCTGACACTGTTTTCGCGAAAGTGGGATGCTCCCAGCGATCACTGTATAACAATCCCAATACACACCGACCGTCGAGAGTTATCTGTGAGTATCAGTTGCTAATTGAGGCGGGTGATTGGAACGTTAGACGTATTCATAAAAAACTAGATTGAGTATCGATTATCTTTACTGCCAAAGTATTTTCTTGAAACGAGGAAATTCATCAATTGTTTAACTAACATGGCTTTTTATTTCAATCATCTACCCCTTCTGCAAAAGGAGTTCTAATGATTGCTGAAATCATCACCCAAGTCATTGAGGAGATGAATGATTTGCCTGATGACTTGCAGCAGCAAGTTTTGCAATTCATTGAAACCCTGTGGCAACAGCATCTTCAAACCCCTGGCAATGCCTGGGATGTCCTCGAATCTCTCACTGGCACCGTTGAAGCTCCAGCCGATTGGTCAGCCGAACATGACCATTACATCTACGGCACCCCCAAGCGCCAGGAAACCGAATCATGAGTCGCGATCGCCTGTTCCTCGACACCGCCTTTATCCGGCGTTGCTCAATCCTCACGACGATTACCATCAGCAGGCCAAGCAGCTTTTTCCTCGCGTTCGCGCTGCAGCAGAAGTTTGGCTGACTGAAGCCATTTTGGTAGAAGTGGGCAATGCCTTGAGTAGTCTGAATCGCAATGGAGCAGTCCAGTTTATTTAACAGTGCTACCGAACTGAAAACATAAAAGTCGTCAGCATTGACACCTCCCTCTTGCCGCAATCCCTCGATCTTTACCGCTTTTGTCCTGATAAAGGCTCGGGACTAACGGACTGCAATTCGTCGTTATGCAACAGCAAAGTCTGGTCGATGCTGTGACCAGCGATCGCTATTTCCACCAAGCCGATTTTCACACGCTAATGACCGAAACTAATCCTAAAGCTAAACGTTCACCGGCCAGCGGTTTGTGGAGCAGGCACTGAATGGGGTGTCCCTCGCTGGGTCTACCTGGATAGCCCTCAGGCCAAGCCAGTTACTGATCTGGAGAAGGTCAGCCAGCAACTCCGCAATGTGCTAGCTGATGAAGTCGACAATCTACCTAAAGACAGCTGGAACAGGCGGCCAGAGTTCTCCAAGACTTCCTGCAACAGCTCCGTCAGACCGAGGCGCTGCTCCTACCTCGGCGGAAACAACGGGCGCTGGAGGAAATGAAATTCATCTTGGGAGAATACCTGGAACGGGCTAATCTCTAGGGGGATAGCGATCGCGCCAATTTCATCCGACAGCTCCTAAAGCTTCTGCAGCCTAATTCCCAGGAACCCGTAGACCCCGGTAGCTTAGCCGAACACTGGCTCGGCCTGATCGTCCCATCTGGTACGACTGCCTCAAACAGCAATTGTCCATTAAAGAATTATCTTTCCATCTTTAAACAATTAGATTCCATCGCTTCAGATTGCTACGAGCCTTGCGATGCAACGTTTTGAAGGTCTTTAATAGCTGCAATTCAGCTCACGGTGGCTTTAAAGGATTATTCTTCCTTTGGCCTCAAATCGGCCCCTGGATTTAGAGAATTATTTTTCCCTCTCCATGGTCGCTCGCTACAGGCTGAAAGCCTTGCTTCCCAAAGCTTTCAGCCCGTAGTATGCGGAAGGTCTCCTTAAGCTGCCTAGCCTGAACCTGTTCGTAAAAATCCTCTGCTCATCCTCAAATACACTCAGCAATCGGTTATTGATTAACGAAAATATCCTAAAGCGGGTGATCGGACTCGAACCGACGACATTCAGCTTGGGAAGCTGACGTTCTACCACTGAACTACACCCGCAGAGGTGTCGCTGGGCAAGCTTGTTACCAACGGAACCTCATTATACGATTATTTGCTCAAGGTATATTCCTTCGGCGAAGTTTCTGGGGCAGAGGGCGGGGTGGGGCCGCCATCGTCGCCACGCAGGCGGGCAAACAGCTTGGCGATCGCCCCATTCAGCCGATCGATATAGGTAAACAGCACCGGCACCACCACCAGCGTCAGCAGCGTTGAGGTGGTAAAGCCGCCGATTACCGCGATCGCCATTGGGCTGCGGGTTTCGCCCCCGGCCCCAATCTCCAGAGCGATCGGCACCATCCCGGCCATCGTCGAAATCGAGGTCATCAAAATGGGCCGCAGTCGGGTGGTTCCGGCCTCCATGACCGCCGCCCTGGCGGATTTCCCCTCCTGCTTAGCCATCAGGGCATAGTCCACCAGCAGAATGGCATTCTTCGTTACCAGGCCCATCAGCAGCACAATGCCAATCAGGGCAAAGAGGCCCAGCGACTTCTGGGCAATCAGCAGCCCCATTAGCGCGCCCCCCACCGACAGCGGCAGGGCCGCCATCACCGCCACCGGGTAAATAAAGCTGTTGTAGAGCAGCACCAGCACCGCAAAAATCATCAGCACCGCCGTTCCCAGGGCCAGGGCAAAGCGGCTGAAAATATCCCGCATAATTTCGGCATCGCCAGAGGGCTGCTGGGTCACGCCCGCTGGCAGGTGCTGCATGGCAGGCAGTTCGCCTACGGCGGCTAGCCCCTGGCCCAGGGTAATACCCTGGAGGTTAGCGCCAATGGTGACCTGGCGGGCGCGATCGAAGCGATCGATTTGGGCTGGGCCGCTGCCAAAGCGCACATTAGCAACGGCGGCAAGGGGTACCAGGTTGCCGCTGTCGCTGGGCACTCGCAGGGCCTGAAGAATCTCGGGATTATCGCGAAAGGCCGGATCGATCTGCACGCGAATGGGAATCTGGCGATCGCCCAGGTTAAAGTCGGCCAGGTTAGCGTCGGTATCGCCCAGGGTCGCCAGGGAAGCGGTACTGGCGATCGCCTGCACCGTCACCCCCAGGTCGGCGGCGCGGGCCATATCGGGAATAATCTGCACCTCGGGCCGCACCAGGCTGGCGCTAGAGTTAACATCCACCAGGCCAGCAATGTCCCGCATTTCGCGGGTGAGCAGATCGGAGGTCTCCCTCAGCGTCTCTGGGTCTTCACTTTTCAGCACCACGGTCAGGTCTTTGCCTTCCCCCGAGGCCCCCTGGCTCTGGACATTAATCCGCGCTCCCGGCACCTGCTGAAAAATATCGCGGGCCTGCTGCTCAAACTCCTGCTGGGACAGATCGCGATCGCCCTTGGGCAGCAGCCGAGCGTAGAGGGTGGCCGAATTCACCCCGCTGTCGCCCCCCTCGGTAGCCAAAACGCCGTCCACCGCTGGGTTCGCCAGCAGCCCCTTCGTTACCTGGGCGGTGGCCCGCTGGGTATCGGCCAGGGTGGCTCCCGGCGGCAGCTCCACCGCAATGGTGGAAAGGCTTGAGTCGCTGCTGTCAAACAGGCTGGTGGGAATGTAGGGCACCAGCCGCAGGCTGCCCACAAAGAAAATTAGCGCCAGGGCCAGCGTCAGCCCCCGGTGCCGCAGCGCCCAGCCCAGCGCGCTGCGGTAGGGGCCAGTGCGTCGGGGCGCCCTGCCATTGGAACTCCCGTGCCCACCCGTTCCGTTTCCCTTGGGCTTGAGCAGATAGGCCGCCATCATCGGCGTAATCAGCCGCGCCACAATGGTCGAAAATATCGTTGCCGTGGCCACCGTCACCCCAAAGGGCTTAAAGAACTGACCCGGAATGCCCCCCATAAAGGCCACCGGCAAAAACACCGCCACCAGCGTCGCCGTGGTGGCCAGCACCGCCAGCCCTACCTCCGCCGCCGAGTCCAGGGCCGCCTCAAACGGTCGCTTGCCCATGTGCATGTGGCGCTCGACGTTCTCAATCTCTACGATTGCGTCGTCGACCAGGTTCCCCACCGCCAGGGTCAGCGCCAGCAGGGTCATGCTGTTGAGGGTGTAGTCAAACCAGTGCAGCACCAAAAAGGTTGGAATAATCGACAGGGGCAGCGCCGTCGCGGTAATCAGCGTCGCCCGCCAGTCCCGCAGAAATACGCCCACCACCACCACCGCCAGCAGACAGCCCAAAATCAGCGCGTCGATCGAAGCCTGGTACGAGTCACGAATTTCGTCGGCGCGGGTAAAGATCAGCTCAATGTCAATATCCTCGGGCAGGGTCTCATTCAGCCCCGCCACCGCCGAGCGCACCCCATCCTCCACCGACACCAGTACGCTGCCAGTGCTGCGATAAACCGAAAAGGCCACCACCGGCTCGTTGTTGAACTGGGCCGACTGGCGCGCCTCTTTGAAGCCGCTGTCCACCGTCCCCAGGGTGCTGAGGGGCACCGTCGTACCGTTGGGCAGAGCAATCGGGTAGGCCCGCAGCGTCTCTACGGTTGAAGCACTGCCCAGGGTGCGAAAGCTTTGCTCCTGGCCGCCCAGGGTAGCCCGCCCGCTGGGCAGGTTGACGTTCAGCGCCCGAATTTGGTCGTTTACCTGGGTAGCAGTAATGCCCAGGGCGTCGAGCTGGGTGGGGTCGAGATCCACCCGAATCTCAGGGTCAACGCCACCCACCCGGTCCACCCGCGCCACTCCTTCTACCGTGAGAATGTCTTGGCTAATGGTGCGATCGACCAAATCGCTGAGTTCTTCTACCGATCGCTGCGCAGAGTTGACGGCGTAGGTCATAATCACGCCGCCGCCAAAATCCAGCCGCTGAATCACCGGCTCCTGAATGCTGCCGGGCAGGTCTTGGCGAATGCGGGTGACCGCATCGCGCACGTCGTTGGTGGCGCGATCCACATCGGTACCCAGCACAAAGGTAATCGAGGTGGTCGACGCGCCATCCCGCACGGTGGAGCGCAGCTCGTCGATGTTGCCCAACCCGGCCACGGCGTCTTCAATTTTTTTCGTCACCTGGGTTTCCAGCTCCTCTGGCCCAGCCCCGGTCTGGGTGACGGTAATACTGACCGCGGGCAGGTCAATGTTGGGGTTTTCGTCGATGCCCAGCTGCCCAAAGGCCACCATGCCCCCCAGGGTCAGCACCAAAAACAGCACGATTACAGGAATCGGGCGACGAATAGACCAGCCGGAGAAGTTCATGGAGGAGAAGGGTAGTTAGTTTGGATGTGTGGGGTGCATTAAGCTTTAGCAAACCTATGCGTTTGAGCATGGATTTTAGTGAAGCCGTAATGCACCACTGCGAGATTTTTGTGCCTACGCGGGTTGGACGGATGGTGCATCGCTGCGCGGAAGCACCCTACGGGACGACGGTCACCACATCACCGTCCTGCAAGAACCCGACGCCGGAAGTAACAACCTGTTCCCCAGATTGCAGTCCCTGGCGTACTTCGACGCGGGCCTCAGCATTGCCGCTGGCGGCCAGGCGGTTGCCCAGCTCCACACTGCGCGCCGCTACCTGATTGCCGTCCGTGAGCACAAATACCTGGGTGGTACCGTCGGGCTGGGGCTGGAGCGCTGCAGCGGGTATGGTCAACCCCTGACGCGAGCTGGTGGTAATGTCGCCGCGCAGAAACATGCCGGGCTTGAGCAGGTCGCTGGCTGGCAGCGCGATCTTAACCGTCGCCACTCGGGTTGTCGCATCGACCACCGGATCAACCGACCCCACCGTACCCTGGAGCTGAATGCGGCTGTCGCTCGTGGAGGTAATCGCCACCGGGGCTCCGATCGCCACCTGGTCGAGCTGGGCCTGGGGCACTTCAGCCGCCAGCTCCAGCTGGTTATTTTGAATCAGCGTCACGATCGGCGTGCCGGGCGAGGAGACATCGCCTATGGTGGCCTGGCGCTCGGCGATTACCCCCGCGACGGGGGCGCGCACGGTGGTCTGGCTGAGCTGGGTTTGCAGGCGGTCAATGGCCGCCTGCTGCGATCGCACCCCCGCCTCGGCACTGGCCACCTCGGCCCGGGCCAGCGCCACCGCCTCCTGGGCATTGACCGCCTCGGTGCGCTGCCGGGTCAGCTCCTGCTGGCTGACCGCCCCGCGATCGGCTAAGGACTGGATGCGAGCGAGGTTGGCCTGGGCTTCGGTCAGGCTAGCCTGGGCCTGGGCCAGCGAGGCCTGCTGCTGGCTCACCTGGGCCTGGGATACCGAGAGCTGGGCCTGGGCCTGGCGCAGATCGGCCTGGAGCGTGGCATCGTCCAGGGTGGCGATCGCCTGCCCCGCGCTGACGGCATTCCCCTCGCGCACCAAAATCTGGCGAATCTGCAAGCCGCTCGCCTGGGGCGCGATCGAAAGCAGGTCAACGGCTTGAACGGTACCACTGACGGCCAGGGTATCGGCCACCGCCGCTGACGTCGCCGCCGCCACCGTCACCGTTTGAGTCGCTGCCGGAGCAGAGTCAGGCGCTTCCGGCGGCGCTACCTCGCGCCCACCCAAAAGTCGAGTCCCGGCCAGGGTCAGCAGCACTCCGGCCCCCAGCCCCAGCAGCAATCCCGACCACTGACGCGGCATTTTGCGTCCGGCAGTGGCCTTGTCAATGTGGGTCATATCCTGCTTGACAGATGAGTCAGCCGTAGGGCCTAAACGGTTAGAGGACGGGAGATTGTGCACTTACACACCCTCAGAAATAACGGCTGAATAGGTTACGAAATGTTTATTTTCCCATTATGACCTAAACCCTCTCATCCTTGGGATCGCTTGATTTACAAGGGAAATCAAGCCCTTGCTCCGGTCCAGGCGACGAATCTTATCAGTTCTGCTGACTTGAATCACAACCCTGAATAGGGAAGGTTTGGTCTAATAGCAAGATATCTATTGCGTGGGCCTCACTCACCCCGTCGTCACTGCTCTCTTCCGCCAACGGCTCGACTCTAAAAAGGCAGGTCTTGGGAATGTTTAACGCGACCGAAATCCTCATCAGTGACTTTGTAGACAAGCTGCGGGCCGGGTATCACCGCACCTACGGTGGCCAAAACCCCGACTACGAAGACATCATTGCCTGGGCGGGCAGCATGGCGCTCGAAAACATTGCCAACAGCGACGCGCTCTATCACAACGTGGAGCACACGATTCTGGTAGCGCTGGTCGGCCAAGAAATTTTGCGCGGTAAGCACATTCGCGAAGGCGGTGTCACCTGCAAAGACTGGATGCACTTCATCATTTCGCTGGTGTGCCACGACATTGGCTATGTCAAAGGGGTCTGCCGTAACGACCAAGACCGCAATCACCTCTACTCCACGGGCAAAGGCGACGAAATGGTGCCGCTGAAGCCAGGCTCCTCCGATGCATCGCTTACCCCACACCACGTCGATCGGGGCAAGCAGTTCATTGAAGAGCGCTTTGGCAATAATCCAGTCATTGAGGCGGAGATCATCAAGTACAATATCGAGCTAACGCGCTTTCCGGTTCCCAAGAAAGAAGACCACCAAGATACCCACAACTTTCCAGGCCTGGTGCGGGCTGCTGACCTGATCGGCCAACTGAGCGACCCTCGCTACCTGAAAAAAATTGGTGCCCTGTACTACGAGTTTGAAGAAACCGGCCAGAACCAGTACTTGAACTATCAGCACCCTGGCGATCTGCGGGCCAACTACCCTAAGTTTTACTGGAATGTGGTGCATCCCTACATCCAGGACGGGCTGCGCTACTTGTCGCTCACCCAGGAAGGGAAGCAAATTATTGCAAACCTCTATTCGAATGTGTTTATGGTAGAGAAAGAAAATGAGCAAGCCGTAATTCACACCTAGACCTGTCTATGACCTGGTGGCGCAAGCTTAAAACCAATCGCCTGGCCCAGTTGGGCGCAATCTTGCTGATCGGCCTCTATGCCGTGGCTCTGGGGGCCGGCTTTTTTGCCCCCTACAGCCCCTATGCGACGCAGCCCAATGGCTCGCTGCTGCCGCCCACCCAGGTATACTGGCGCGACGCCGAGACAGGCAGGTTTTTTCCCCACGTCTACCCCACCACCCAGGGGCCGGTAGATATAGATACGGGCGATCGCGAAATTATCGTCGACCGCAGCCAGCCCTCCGCCATTCGCATCTTCCACCACAACGACGAGGGGCGGCTCACCCTGTTCGACACCGTTGGCCCCGGCAAGCTAAACTTGCTCGGCACCGATGAGCAGGCCCGCGACCAGTTCAGTCGCCTCGTCCACGGCAGCCGGGTCAGCCTCAGCGTAGGGCTGATTGGCATCGCTATCTCCTTCCCCCTGGGCATGCTGGTGGGGGGCTTAGCGGGGTACTTTGGCGGTGCGGTGGATGCCGTGCTGATGCGCCTTGTGGAAGTGCTGATGACAATTCCCAGCATTTATCTGCTGGTGGCCCTAGGGGCGGTGCTGCCGACGGGCATCTCCAGTACCCACCGGTTTTTGCTGATTGTCCTCATTACGTCGCTAATCGGCTGGGCTGGGCTGGCACGGGTCATTCGCGGCCAGGTGCTGTCGATTAAAGAGCAGGAGTTTGTACAGGCCAGCCGGGTAATGGGGGGGCGGCCCCTGTACATCATCACCCGCCATATTCTGCCTCAGACCGCCACCTATGGAATTATTGCGGCAACTCTGGCGATTCCAGGCTTTATTTTGGCAGAGGCGGTGCTGAGCTTTATCGGGCTGGGCATTCAGCAGCCGGACGCCTCCTGGGGCAACATGCTTACCCTGGCGACCAATGCGTCTATCCTGGTGCTCCAGCCCTGGCTGGTATGGCCGCCCGCCATTTTAATTGTAGTTACGTCCCTGGCCTTTAACCTGCTGGGCGATGGCCTGCGCGATGCCCTCGATCCCCGCACCCTCAAGCAATAATTCCAAAAAGGCTCTTTGGCTAGCAGCTATATCTCCAGCTAGATGCGATCGCCCCCGCCCGGAGCTAAGCTCTTTGCGATTAAGTTCTGGGGCACTGGCGCATGGGACTGATTGAGCTACTGGTTTTACTCATTGTCGCCGCCATCTGCGGGGGCATTGGCCAATCCCTAGCGGGCTACTCCGCCGGAGGATGCTTAACTTCAATTGTGGTGGGTTTTGTTGGGTCTTACCTGGGTGTACTAATTGCCCGCAACCTGGGCCTGCCCGAGCTGTTTGCCCTTCAAATTGGAGGGCAGTCCTTTCCAATTATCTGGTCTATTATCGGGGCTACTCTGTTTACGTTCATTCTGGCCTTGCTCAATCGGGCTTTTGTCAGGCGTCCCTAGCAATCAATGAGGACTCAATGACAGAAGTATAGGCACTATTTCCATAAGCTAGGGGCAGGGGAGAACTGGGAAGGCAGAACGGTAGGTGTATTTCAGATATCGAGTACCAGGTTCCTTCTCGAAGGTTATTGCTATCGGCGTCCCCGAAGGCAGTAGCCTGGAAATAGCGGCTTTAGCAGGAAACGCTCGATGAAAAAGCTGGCATCAAAGACGGTGATGCAAATCATGGCGATCGCACTGATGTGTCTATCGCTGTTGGGCTGCGGCCTGATTAACCCCAGGCCACCAAGGACCGTGGTCGAAGCCGCGATCGCCCAGAAACTCTCCCAAACCCAGGCCGTTCTCTATCGGCAACTCGCCCCAGCTATTCCCCCTGCCGATCTAGCCCAGGTGGGCCGTATTCGCATCACCGATCACCATTGGACTACTCTGGCTGGTCAGCCAGCGGTGGAGGTCACCGGTAGCTATCACCTGAAGGGAGGCCAGCTAACCAGCGCCCAACGCCGCCAAACCAGGGAGTTTGACCTCTACCTCCAGCGCGGCGATACAAAACAATCGTGGCTGCTTCTAGAACCCAGCTTGGCAAAATCGGGAGAGATTTTGCGCTGGCAATCGACGCCTGTGCTGAGATCGATCGAAGACAGCCAGGCAAAGTCTGGCTAAGGGGTGAGATAATCGCTTAAACCCAATTGAGCAATTGTTGGTGCTTTATAAACGCTTTATTCGCACAGGCAGAATTGGGGTTACAGACGACCCTATGATTCTGGATTCGCTATCGGAACTGGCTTGTACTCAATTAGCGTTGCAGGTGTATTGCGCCAGCGATTGAGCCAATATCGGCCTTGCCCAAGTGCTTGGGGCAGTTTTGAAATAGTGCAGAAGAAAGCGTAGAGCCAGGCATGTCCAGGTAAGTCTCCCTGCCCCTGACGATACTTATAAATGCGCCACGCCAAAATTGGGTAGCCCAGCAAAAGCAGCAGGCTGAGCCCGCAGGTGGGCCAACCCAAAGCCAAAGCCAAGGCAGGAATAACCATCCCCCAAAGCCAACCACTTTTGTTTTCCTTAACCATGTATGACTCCGGTGGTTCGCCGTACATGGCTTTTCCCTCCGCAACCGCCCATCCACCACGAATTGAGCGCTTCCACCATTGACCAAAGCGAGTCATCGCCGCATCGTGCAGCGTCATATCAGCATCAATGCGCTCTATCTTCCACCCTCTCTGGCGCAGGCGAATACACATCTCCGGCTCTTCGCCGCAAATCATTTTAGGGTTGTAACCACCTACCGCTTTGATAGCCTCAATGCGGGCTAGCATGTCGCCTCCACAGGCTTTGGCCTCACCCACTGGCGTGTTCCACTCCATATCAGCCAGACGATTGTAAGGAGACGCTTCGGGGCAGCGCTCTCGTCGCCGTCCGCAGGCAATAGCAAGATCTGCTGATTGCTCTAAAGCTGCGATCGCTTTATCCATCCAGTCAGGCAGGAGTTCGCAGTCCCCATCAATAAATTGCACATAGGTGAGTTCAGGAAAGCGTTCAGTTAGATACTGAAACCCCGCATTGCGTCCACGCGCCATCGTAAACGGCACAGACATATCAAGCTCAACCACGTGAACGCCCATTTCCTGCGCCTGTACTACGCTACTGTCGATAGAACCAGAATCGACGTATACAATGGGACTCCCAGCGGGGCCATGGGTTTGCAAAGACTGGAGACAGCGAATCAGACGCTCTCCTTCATTACGACCGATAGTGACAATCCCTACCTGACTCATCACACTACTTCTTAAAGGTCTTAAGGCACTTCCACAAGCTACTGCCTGAGCACTGAGCAGTTACACTAACCTAAGCACAATTTTACCAAGCCTTTATTGAACAAGTGTAGCTAGCTAGGGCACAAAGCAACCTTAAACCACCGCTGTGGTAATCGTTCCAAAACCGTAGCCCACCAAGCCCGGAACCTTGATCCAGCAAGTGTTTCCGAAGTTAAGCTCCCCTAATCGGTGGGCTGAAGTCTTCACTATCCAAAATCCACGCTTCACAACGACAAACCCAATTGACTGACAAAAGTTACCATGGAAGGTGGTGTTAAGCGGAGCAGAATCCAACATCAGAGACGCTTTCGATGGATTGCCCTGATGCTACCCATTCTCCTGTAAAACAAGGGTTTTAGGAGTTTCGCCAGCTAGCGAGATGGCGAATTCCCGATGCTTAGTAGTCGTCAAAGGGATTTAAAGTTAATTTCATCACTAATTTTCAGTAACTTTACTCTTGCTTTAAGTTTACTTGCTAAGCAAGTCAGCTTCTAGCCACCATATAACAACGTTGTTTATCCTAAAGCGCTTATTCATCGGTCAGGTAAAGGTTGCAGCAGGCAGGGCAAGAGAACAGGCTAATATTGATACCCCAGAGACTCCAAAAATACCTTGGCCAACGTTTATTCTTCAAGCTTCTCTTAAGGTGTAAAGAACTTTTATGATGAATGTATTTTTTCTGGGCTTCTCTACAGAAATATGTTACAAGTTGTACATTCCTATGGCTGTAATCATATCAATAAGAGATCGCTTATCTTTCTAGAATTTCAGTGTTTTTTCATCAAAAAGGCGTGATTAATGTATAAAGATTTATTTAACTAGGCGGAAGTGGTCATGGCTAATCTGTGTGGTTATACCAGGAGTCGCCTTTTTCCCTATTGTTAGTGCTGTCCTTATTCCATGGCTCAGGCTGAGCTTTATTAGTAAATTATGCGCATTTTGATCGCGTTACCAGGGTTACATCGCGTTATTCGCGGGGCAGAGGTAGCTTTTGAGCAATTGGCCATTCAACTTGCTGCCTTGCCTGACTGTCAAGTTACGCTAATAGGATCAGGGCATCCTAGGGCTGATGATCCTTACCAATTTCACCATGTTCCCTGCATCGCCCGCGAAACCTTTGAGCGATGGCCCGCTTTCCCTTTCCTGCGCGGGCACTATGTTTATGAAGAGCTAACATTTGTTCCTGGCCTGCTGGGAGCCTATAACCCTAATAACTACGATGTAACTGTTACTTGCAGCTATCCCTACACGAATTGGCTCTTACGGGCTAAACGCAATAAGCTGGGGCCAAAACACATTTTTGTCACCCAAAACGGCGACTGGATGTGTATCGCTGACAACGCGGAATATAAATACTTTGGCTGTGATGGCTTAGTATGTACTAACCCCGAGTACTTCGAGCGCAATAAGGCTAACTACCCATCGGTGCTTATTCCCAACGGTGTAGATCCAAACCTATTTAGTCCTGGATTGGGCAATCGTGCCAAACTTGGTATTCCTGCCCAGGCTCCCTTGGCAGTGATGGTTAGTGCGTTAATTCCCAGCAAGCGTGTACTCGAGGGCATTCGCTCCGCAGCTAAGGTGGACGGTTTACATTTAGCCATAGCGGGAGATGGTGAACTGCGCGTTGAGGTAAAAGCGTTAGGCGAGAAACTGTTGGGCGATCGTTTTCACCTACTAAAACTGCCTCGTGAGGCAATGCCCGATCTTTATCGCTGTGCCAATGTATTTCTGCACATGAGTCAGGATGAACCCTCAGCCAATGTTTACATCGAAGCACTTGCAACAGGGCTGCCAATCGTAACCCACGATCGGCCAGTAACGCGCTGGACTCTAGAAAATGAAGCTATTTTGGTGGATACATCCCAGGAAGATAGTGTGGCTGAAGGCTTAAAGCTAGCCCTTCATTCGAAGGGCGATAGCCATTACGTTCAAAGTCGCCGCGACTTAGCCATACGCCGCTTTTCCTGGGCTTCTCTAGCTAAAGAATATCGAGAGTTTTTTGAATCTGTTTGCCAGCAGCCAAGTAGCCTGTCGAACCAAATCCAACATTACTCGCTATAGCTCACGCCCAGTCCCATCCCTGGACCTCTATGAAACCTGGACCTCTATGAAAATAGAGGTCCAGGGATGGGGCTATTGCTCTACCGCCAAACCCAAGGGGCAGGTCACGTTAGTACCCCCTAAGCCACAGTAGCCACCTGGGTTTTTAGCCAGGTATTGCTGATGATAGGCTTCAGCATAATAAAATTCTGGGGCCTCCAGAATTTCAGTCGTGATATCACCGTAACCAGCAAGGTTAAGGGCCTCTTGGTAAGCCCGACGAGATTCTTCCGCAAGCTGTCGTTGGGATTCAGAGTATACGTAGATGCCTGAACGATACTGCGTACCCACATCATTTCCCTGGCGCATGCCCTGGGTAGGGTTGTGGTTCTCCCAAAAGGTTTTGAGGATTTGCTCATAGGAAACCGCTGACGGATCAAACACAACTCGCACCACTTCGTTATGACCCGTCAAGCCAGAGCATACCTCCTGGTAGGTGGGGTTGGGAGTATGGCCCGCAGCGTAGCCCACGGAGGTAGAATACACACCCTCTAGCTGCCAAAATTTACGCTCAGCCCCCCAAAAGCAGCCCATACCGAACAGGGCCAGTTCCATCCCAGCGGGAAATGGGGGAGTCAAAGGATTGCCGTTGACGTAGTGTTTGTCGGGCACGGGCATAGTTGCGGACCGGCCCGGAAGCGCCTCGCTGGCAGCGGGCATTTCAGACTTTTTGCCTTTGCCTAGACCAAAGAAAACCATAGGAATGCTTGCGATATGTGAAGGAGAACTAGCTAAACTATAGCGTCAACAATCTGACAATTCCCAGATGAGGATATCCCTACAGGTACGGCGTTCGAAGCGGATACTGGGGATCTAGCGGTATAAAAATGCCCAAAACCTCAAGGTTTTGGGCCAGGCCGATGCTTATAAAATTAACTAAATTTCCGGTCCTAGGGACTGATTTCGCTATTGTTCCGGGTTAGTGCCTAGGAATAATGGCGATCGAGCCGCAATACTGTTTCTAACAGCACATTGGCTCCGTTGACGCATTCCTCAGGAGTAGTGTATTCCACCTCTGAATGGCTGAATCCACCCTCGCTAGGCACAAAAATCATACCCATGTCGGTAAAGCGCCCCATTTCCAGAGCGTCATGGCCTGCCCGGCTGGGCATGGGCATGTGGCTGAAGCCAAAGCGATCGCTGACCTCAGCAATAATTGCTTGAATGTGGTCAGCTGCCGGACTCGGAGCGACATCGAGTTGGGGAACTAGATCAATAGTGGTACCAGTTTCTCGGGCAATTAGAACGAGTTCTTCCCTGAAGTCGTTGATCAGATCGTTGATGACATCCTGGTTGAGGTCACGCACGTCGAGACTGCACTGCACCTGACCAGGCACAATGTTGTCGGCATTGGGCCACACCTGTAGCGCCCCCACCGTAGCCACCTGATTGCCCGGGGGGCGCTTGCCCAACCGATTTACGGTCAGCACCACCTGGGCTGCTGCCACTAGGGCATCCTGACGATGATCCATCGGAGTGGTGCCTGCGTGATTGGGCCGCCCCTTGATGTGAATCTGGTACCGCTGCATGCCCACAATGCCCTGCACCACGCCAATCTGCTTTTGGGCTGTTTCTAGCACACCACCCTGTTCGACGTGAAGTTCAACAAAGGCACAGATGTCGTCGCGGCTGCGCGCCGAGAGAGGCAGCTGCTCCCAGTTGCCCCCTGCCCCATCAATGCAGACATCCATGGGCCGACCGTCCTTGCGGTGATAGTCAGCCGCATCTACGGAAGCAGTGCCAGCCATGGCTCGACTGCCAATCATGGTGTCTTCTTCGTCGGCAAAGACAATCACCTCAAAGGGATGATTGAGGGTGATGTTGTTCTCTTGTAGGGTACGAGCAACTTCGATGCCGGCCAGCACGCCCAGATTGCCATCAAATTTTCCGCCGCAGGGCACGGTGTCGATGTGGGATCCGGTAGCGATCGCAGGGGCATTAGTAAGGCCAGGGCGTCGCCCGATCAAGTTGCCAGCGGTGTCAATGCAAATGCTCAGGCCCGCTTCTACCATCCACCGTCGCACAAGCTCACGCCCTTGCAAATCTTCTGGACTAAAGGCCAGCCGACGGATACCGCCGTTCTCAAGCTGTCCGATCTGAGCCAGGTCATCAATGCTTTGGTTGAGGCGCTTGCCGTTAATACTGAGGGTTTTTAAGAGAGCCATGGGTCCTCAATAGGGGAGTAAAGTGAAGGGAGGTAACGCTAACTCCAGAAAACGTTACAGTTCATCATAGACCGTGATGCTGCTGTATACAGTCCATTGTATACAGCAAAGGTCTGCTGTTCTGTTTGGCAAGAACTTTCTCATCGTCAGATTTCTAGAGCGGTCAGAGCGAAATTTTACAAACTTCAAATCAGATGATCAGAGCCGAGCGACAGGGCTGGATCGGCCACACTCCGCCATCTTCGTTAAGGCCGCCTGTCGACCTTACGCCTTATGGGCATATTTAGGAGCCTTAGTCTATGAACCTGCTAGGAAGGCTAGACCAGTATTTTGTGCGATCTAAGGGCCAACAAAGGGGCAATGTACTTTCTATGATGCCGCTGTGGGGGTGCCAATCGGTGTCGTAAATTTACGTGATCGATGGGTTCAGCGGGGTTCTAAATCGGCCGCAGGTCAGATGAGGTTCCCTAGGGGCTGTCATCAATTAGTTGCTGATGGGTCAAAAATCAACGGTTACAGCCCCTAGCCTGTTTTTTTGGTCGGGCGTGGCAATGCTGGTGGAATCAGGATTTTAGCCAGAATTGATGACACGCCCTAAAACTGTCGCAGGAACCGCAGGTCGCTGGTGTAGAGGCGGCGAATATCGTCAATCTGATGCTGCACCATGGCCAGGCGCTCAACCCCCAGCCCTGCCGCAAAACCGCTGTAAATTTCGGGGTCATAGCCCACTGACTTCAGTACGTTGGGGTCGATCATGCCGCAGCCCAGCACCTCTAGCCACTCGCCTTGCCATTCCACGTCTACTTCGGCTGAAGGCTCGGTGAAGGGAAAGAAGCTGGGCCGAAACCGCACCGGGATCTCGCCGTAGAGAGCTTCTAAAAATACCTTGATGGTGCCGCGCAGGTCTGTGAAGGTAATGTCGGTATCGACCGCAATCAATTCAATCTGGTGGAAGACAGCGGCATGGGTGGCATCTACGGTGTCGCGGCGGTAGCAGCGGCCAATGGCCACGGCCCGCAGCGGTGGCTCGTTGGCCTGCATATAGCGAATCTGGGTGTTAGAGGTGTGGGTGCGCATCAGATGGCCATTGGGCAGGTATAGGGTGTCCTGCATATCGCGGGCCGGGTGGTCTGGCAAAAAGTTGAGGGCTTCGAAGTTATAGTAGTCGGTCTCGATTTCGGGGCCGTCGGCGATGGTATAGCCCAAACCCACGAAAATATCGACGATGCGATCGATGATGCTGTTGATGGGGTGAATGCGGCCCTGGGGCTGAAAGACGCCGGGCATGGTCACATCTAGGGTTTCAGTAGCCAGCTGAGCGTCGATTTTAGCGGCTTCGAGAGCGGTTTTACTCTGTTCTAGCTGCGTTTGGATCAGTTCTTTAACGTCGTTGGCCAGGGCCCCAATACGGGGGCGCTCGTCAGGGGAGAGCTTGCCCATGCCGCCCAGCACCTTGGAGAGTTGACCTTTTTTACCTAGATAGCCAATGCGCAGCTGCTCTAGCTCGTCCAGGGTAGTGGCAGCGGCGATCGCGCCCTGGGCAGCCTCCTTCATGGCCATGAGGTCGGTTTCGAGCGGGGTGGGTGCGGCAGTCATTCTAGGTGTATGGTGCAACAACAATAAATCAGACAAAACGGGGCACAGAAGAGGCGGGCGAGGGGCAAGCCTCGCCTCTGCGCTTTAGGCTTTGATTATTTTAGTGTGGCGGGGGAACAGTCATGAACATTCTAGTCAGCAACGACGACGGTATTTTTGCTTTGGGTATACGCACTCTGGCCACAGCTCTGGCAGTGGCGGGGCACCAGGTTACAGTGGTGTGCCCCGATCGGGAGCGGTCGGCCACTGGCCACGGCTTGACTATGCACAAACCTATTCGCGCCGAGATCATCGAATCGGTATTTAGAGACGACATTTTGGCCTGGAGCTGCTCTGGCACCCCCGCCGACTGCGTCAAGCTAGCGCTGGGGGCGCTGATGGCAACTCCACCCGATGTTGTGGTGTCGGGCATTAACCACGGCGCTAACCTGGGGACTGACGTGGTCTACTCAGGTACAGTATCGGCGGCAATGGAGGGGGTGATGGAAGGCATTCCTGCGATCGCCGTCAGCCTGACTAGCTTTACCCAGGGCAGCTTTGCCCCCGCCGCCGACTTTATCTGCGATCTGCTGGCCGATCGCGATCGCTTCCCGCTAGCGGCCCCCATGCTGCTCAACATCAACGTACCGGCGGTGGCAGCGGCGGAAATAAAGGGAGCCAAAATCACCCGCCAGGGTATTCGCCGCTATTTTGACCAGTTTGAGAAACGCCTCGATCCCCGAGGTAAAACCTACTATTGGCTGGCCGGAGAAGCTGTGGAAGAACTCGAAGACCCCTTGCCAAGCCAGGGTTGGCCCGTCGACCTGCAAACCTCCCTCGGGGCAATACCCACCGATATGCAGACCATTCGCGATCGCTACATTTCGATCACGCCGCTGCAATACAACCTCACTGCCGTAGGTGACCTGCTAGATTTAGCCCAAGGGCGACGGCCCCTCCTGCCAGGGTAAATCAAGCAAAAAATGCCCCCAACGGGATCTTGCTCTACTTCAGGGCAAACTAGGGAAAAAGGTCAATAGTATCTTGTGCCACCCCTATCTTCCCCGGTGGGGTGGCTAGCCCACCCTGACTATTTTGGGCAGAGTTCATTACTATTAGAGGAATCTCAGGTTAATACTCTACCCCGAGGCGCATCTACACCCTTTAGCCTGATGTCCCATGCTTTCCCACCCTCGAGAGATTCATGGCTGAGCTAACCGAGCAATTTTTAGTCCGGTTCTGGGGCGTGCGCGGAAGTATCGCCTGCCCAGGGCCATCTACAGTGCGCTACGGCGGTAATACCTCCTGTGTTGAAATGTCAGTGGGGGGGCATCGACTGATTTTTGACGGCGGCACAGGCCTGCGCGAACTGGGCCTCACACTGCTCAAAGAGATGCCCATAGAGGCCAACCTCTTCTTCACCCACTCGCACTGGGACCACATTCAAGGATTTCCGTTCTTTGTTCCGGCCTTTGTGCGGGGAAATCGCTTCAATATCTATGGCGCGGTTGCTCCCAATGGCTCCACCATCGAGCAAAGACTCAATGACCAAATGCTGCACCCGAATTTTCCGGTGCCGCTGCAGATCATGGGAGCAGACCTTAAATTCTGCGACATAGACGTTGGTGAAACCTTGCGCATCGGCGACATCACCATCGAGAATGCCCTGCTTAACCATCCTGGCGAATCGGTGGGCTACCGGGTGACCTGGCAAAATCACGTGGCTGCCTATGTCACCGACACAGAACATTACCCCGATCGCTTAGACGACAACGTGATTTGGCTAGCCCGCGACGCCGATGTCATGATCTATGACTCCACGTACACCGACGACGAGTACTACGACCCCAAATCCAGCAAAGTAAGCTGGGGCCACTCTACTTGGCAAGAGGCCGTCAAGGTTGCCAAAGCCGCCAGGGTGAAGACCTTAGTAATTTTTCACCACGATCCTGCCCACGACGACGATTTTATGGATCAAGTGGCGGCCCAAACCAAGGCTGAGTTCCCTCAGGCGGTGGTAGCCCGCGAAGGCATGGTGCTAGATCTAACGGCTTCCACCCAGGCTCCTATATCGTCGCTAACCAACGGTAGCTAGCGTCAGCAATCATTGAGTTCAGCTGACTTGACCGTTCCCCGGCCTGGGGGCGCAGCTTGTGTAAAAATGTAAAGCGTGTGGATCACCTCTTCTCTCACGACTGCTATTACCCCAACGGCCATTGCCCTGGGGAACTTTGACGGTGTTCACCTGGGTCATCAAGCCGTTATCAAGTCAGTGGTGCCTACGGCGACTGGGGCGGCCGCGCCGGTTGGGGCTGATATGTCTGACCTGGCTAGAACGGCTCTACGCGGCCTCAGCAACCGCCAAAGAGCCCAGGCTAGCGGTGTGACCAGCATGGCTAAAACCCCAGGGGGACTGATCACCCCAATGCCAACGGTGATGACATTCTTTCCCCACCCCCAAGAGTTTTTCTCAGGGCTGGCTCGTCCGCTGCTGACGCCGCTACCGGAAAAAGCTGCCCAGATCGGTCGTTTAGGCGTTGGGCAGCTTGTGCTGCTGCCCTTTGACCAGCACCTGGCCAATCTATCGCCCGAAGACTTTGTGGAATCGCTGTTGATCAACCAGCTCCAAGCGACCAGCATTAGCGTTGGCAAGGACTTTTGCTTCGGTAAGCGGCGCCAGGGCACCGTAGACGACCTCAAGGCCATGGCCAAGCGCCACGGCGTCCAGGTGCATATTGCACCTCTGACCTGTCTGGGCACAGAACGGATTAGCAGCTCTCGTATTCGCCAAGCCCTGGAGAAAGCCGACTTAGACGCGGTTAAGGCGCTGTTGGGAAGGCCCTACAGCCTGATTGGCCGAGTGATCCAGGGGCAGCAGTTAGGCCGCACCCTAGGCTTTCCGACGGCTAACCTGCATTTACCGACCGAGAAATTCTTGCCTCAGAGCGGGGTTTACAGCGTTTGGGTGCAGGGGGCCGCCCAAACCCCTTATCCTCTGCTGCCTGCGGTCATGAACCTGGGCACCCGACCGACGGTAGAGGAAGGTGCCCTCACGGCCGAGGTGCACCTCCTGAACTGGACTGGCGACCTCTATGGCAAAACCCTTGAGGTCCACTTACACAGCTTTTTACGGCCAGAGCAAAAATTTAATTCGCTAGCTGACCTCAAAGCTCAAATTCAGCGCGACTGCCAGCAAGCGCTGGGAGAATTGGCGCGATCGCCCCGCCAGATCGGTCATTGAGCATCCCTGTAGGCAGTTGAGGTTCTATCGGGGCATCATAGGCCTATATAGCAGGGGTTACCAGCATGCGCGAGCGGATTGAAACGCTAGTTCAAAATTTAAACAAGACCATTGTTGGCAAATCAGATTCAATTCGCCTGGTGCTGATAGCGTTGTTTTCAGGGGGGCATGCACTCCTTGAAGACGTGCCAGGGGTGGGCAAAACTCTGCTGGCCAAGTCTCTAGCTCGCTGCATCGACGGCAAGTTCCAGCGGATTCAGTGCACCCCCGACTTGCTGCCTACCGATGTCACTGGCACCAATATTTGGAACCCCAGCAGCGGCGAGTTTCAGTTTATGCCAGGGCCAGTCTTTGCCAATATTCTGCTGGCCGATGAAATTAACCGAGCCACCCCGCGTACCCAGTCGGCCCTGCTGGAGGTGATGGAAGAGCATCAGGTGACGCTGGATGGGCGATCGCGTCCGGTCCCCGATCCATTCTTTGTCATCGCCACCCAAAATCCGGTGGAATACCAGGGTACGTTCCCGCTGCCTGAGGCCCAGATGGATCGCTTCGCCCTGTCTTTTAGTCTGGGTTATCCCACCCAGGATGAAGAACTCAGCATGCTTCAGCGCCTCGGAGTCAGCACGTCTCCCCACAGCATTCAGCCCTGTATCAGTCTGAATGAAGTCATGGCCCTGCGGCAAGAATGCGCTCTGGTAACGGTGGAGGAATCGCTCCAGCGATACATTCTAGATTTGGTCAGGGCCACCCGAACTCACAGTGAAATTACCCTGGGGGTCAGCCCCAGGGGATCGGTAGCGTTCCATCGAGCTATTCAAGCCCTGGCTTACCTCGAAGGGCGCAGCTATGCCATCCCTGACGATGTGAAGCAGCTAGCTCCCCACGTGCTGGCCCACCGACTTATCCCTGCCGGGCACCATCGCCCCCAGCAGCTGGTTGCCGATCTACTAAACACCACTCCGATTCCTTAGATCACTTGGCAGTGATTGGTCCAGTCCAGGCAGAAAATTCCCCCGCAACAATGGTAGTTTTTAGAGCCAAACAGCCCATAATAGGGGCGGTGAACTGAAGGATCGCAATCTCCCATGCCAAGAACGCCCAGTGAGTACATCATTCACATGCTGTTTGATGGCGGCCACCACGAAGAGGTGCGCTTTTCCTCAATTCAAGATTTTCAGAAGTGGTACAGTGGCGAACTGATGCCCAAGGCCACTTCCGAAGAATTTATTACGGTGCCCCTGCCCAAGGTCAACCCCGGTGAATACATGGTGATTCGCCCCGCTCGCATTAGCGCCATTCGGGTCGAGCCAGTCTTTAGCTCTAGCGTTGAACGGTTTTGATGCAGGTTTGGTCTATTAGGTTTGGTCCCAATACCGGGCAGAGAATCGCAGTCCTCATTTCCCTGCTAACTTTTGGATTGGCTACGTCCTTACCAGCGGCAGCAGAGTTAGCTGGGCATAGCCTGTCCCCGACGCCAGAACCCGCCCCAGAACAGACCTCAACGCAGTTGCCGCTGCGGCCGATGACGAGGGCTACAGCCGCCGCTGTGTGGCCCACTCTGGTGCTGCCCGAGGATCGCCAGGCGTTGATGCAGGCGATCAGCTATAGCCTCGACTATCTGGCTACGCCCAGGGCGGCGGCGGACTATCAGAACTACCCAGTACCGGAGATTACGCGCGATCGCGTGTGGCGCAGCCTCCAGCGTCTGCGGCAGTTAGTGGCCACAAGCTCCAGCGATCGCGCCTTCCAAGCCGCCCTGCGGCAAGAATTTGTGCTTTACGAATCCGTCGGTTCTGACGGCGAAGGTACCGTTGACTACACTGGCTACTTTGAGCCTCAGTACCGGGCCAGTGCCTTGCCCACCGCCGAGTACCGCTACCCCCTCTACCGACGGCCTCCGACCTTAGATAGCTGGCCCCAACCTCACCCCACCCGCCTAGAGCTGGAGGGAGCCGATGGGTTGGCCGGGAGCCGAGGCCCTTTAGCAGGTCTTGAGCTTGTGTGGATGGCCAGCCGCCTGGAGGCGTTTCTGGTGCAGGTACAGGGGTCTGCCAAGCTTCAGCTTACCAATGGACAAACCATGTCGGTCGGCTATGCAGGCCGCACTGAGTATCCCTACACCAGCATCGGGCGCGCCCTGGTCAATGACGGTAAAATTGCCGAGGACGAGCTATCGCTGCCCAATTTGGTGACCTATTTTGAGGCGCATCCAGAGGATTTAGATCGATATTTGCCCCAAAACCAGCGATTTATTTTCTTTCGCGAAGGCAGGGATGGGCCACCGATGGGAACCCTCAACGTTCCAGTAACTGCGGGCTACTCCATCGCCACCGATAAGTCTCTGCTGCCTCCTGGCGCGATCGCGGCTATTCAGGTTGCTCTGCCGCAGCAGACATCTCAGGGCAACTGGATCAGCCAACCCACCACCCGATTAGTGCTCGATCAAGACACGGGGGGCGCTATTCTTGGCCCAGGGCGCGTCGACCTGTTTGTAGGATCTGGCCCCCAGGCCGGGGATCTGGCAGGACGAATCAATACCTCAGGGCAACTGTATTTTCTGCTGCTGCGCCCCTGAGCACACAGGGTAGGCCATGGCTATATTCCCCTCGGTCTGCCAAAGTAGGGGTGTTACCCTATACGCCTATGGATACTTCCTTTGCCCTCACCATACAGATCGTGATCACGGTGTTGGCCGGGGTCACAGCACAGGTGATCGGAGAAATAGCCAGGGTTCCAAGCATTATTTTTTTGCTGCTGCTTGGCATCGGCCTAGGACCAGACGGCATTGGCTTAATCCATCCCCAGGATTTAGGGGTGGGCTTAGAAGTAATTGTGGCACTGAGTGTGGCGCTAATTCTTTTTGAGGGTGGGCTGAGCCTGGAGTTAAGTGAACTCGGCCAGGTCTCAAACAGCCTCAGGAATCTAGTCACCATCGGTATCTTTGTCACATTAATCGGTGGCGGCATGGCGGCCCACTGGCTGGGGGAGTTTCCGTGGTCGCTGGCGTTTCTCTATGCGTCTTTAGTAGTAGTTACTGGCCCTACAGTGATTAGTCCCCTGTTGCGCCAGGTGGAGGTAGATCGCAAAGTAGCTACTTTGCTAGAAGGCGAAGGGGTGCTCATTGACCCCGTGGGAGCCATTTTGGCAGTGGTAGTCCTGGATTTTATTTTGAATGGTGATGCCGACCCAGCCATGGTGGTCGGCGGGCTGATTTTGCGGCTGGGCATTGGCACATTGATTGGCATGGTGGGCGGTGGACTGATGGGCCTGCTGCTAAAGCGGGCCAATTTTCTTGGGGAAGATCTGCGTAACTTGGTGGTACTGGCGGGACTGTGGGGACTGTGGGGACTGGCTCAGAGTATTCGTAGTGAGTCAGGGCTGATGGCCACAGTAGTAGCCGGTATGATGGTGCGGTGGTTGTCAGTGCCAGATGAGCGGCTGCTGCGCCGATTTAAGGGGCAGCTAACAGTGCTGGCGGTATCAGTGCTGTTTATTTTACTGGCGGCAGATCTGTCCATTGCCAGCGTATTTGCCCTGGGGCCAGGGGCGGTGCTGACAGTGCTGGTGCTGATGGTGGTGGTGCGGCCGTTTAATATCTGGTTGTGCACTCGTTCCAGCGACCTAAACTGGCGGCAAAAGCTATTTTTGGGCTGGGTTGCTCCACGGGGAATTGTCTCAGCCTCAGTGGCGTCTCTATTTGCTATTTTGCTGACCGAGCGGGGTATTAGCGGCGGCGACGCCATTAAAGCCCTGGTGTTTCTCACCATTATTTTGACAGTGTTGGTGCAGGGGTTAACGGCGCGGCTAGTGGCTCGCTGGCTCGGTATCACCAAAGCCGATGCTATCGGTGCTGTCATTGTAGGGTGTAGTCCTCTTAGCCTGTTGATTGCCCGTTTACTCAAAGAGTATGGCGACCCGGTAGTGATAATTGATACTAACGAAGCAACCGCCGCTGCCGCTGAGAAGGAAGGCATTGAACTACTAATCAGCAGCGCCCTAGACAGCGATGCCCTGGAAAAAGCTGGCCTAGATAAAGCCGGTACCTTTTTAGCTATGACCAAAAATGGGGAAGTCAATATGGTGGTGGCCCAACGTGCTGTGGAGGAGTTCCAGCCTGCCCGAGTAATAGCCGTTGTACCCCAGGATAAAAGCCTTGGGGAGTTGTCTAAAGGGCAGCTTAAGGGAGCCCAGACCCCTCGCTTGTCGCTCAAACAATGGAATGCATACCTTACTGATGGGGAGGTACGCCTAGGTGAAACCCAGTTGAGGGAGGAGGACACAGTTGCTCAAAAGGCCCATTTGGCCGCATTTGTACAGGGCGGTAGCATGATGCCTCTACTGGTTGAGCGCGATGACGCCCTGCGGATAATGCTGGAACCAGAGGCTTGGGAAGTAGGCGATCGCATTATTTACCTGTGGCACGATTCTAAACCCAAGCTGCTCAAGCAGCTAGCAGGGGGCATTCAGCCCTCCCGTCTTAC
Organism: Nodosilinea nodulosa PCC 7104; assembly: GCF_000309385.1. GTDB lineage: Bacteria > Cyanobacteriota > Cyanobacteriia > Phormidesmidales > Phormidesmidaceae > Nodosilinea > Nodosilinea nodulosa. The sequence continues at coordinate 2,226,182 of NZ_JH976537.1, read as the reverse complement.
CCTAGAAACCATCGCCACTGTTGAGGCAGTGCCCCCCAAACCTAGCGAACCCCTGTCTGAGCCCGAGGCCCTGTCAGCAGTTTTCCCGAATGTGGTAGATTCTGCCGATGGAACTGCTTCAGAACCTGGGACAAAGCTGGTGGCAGATGCTGTCAACGACGATTCTGCATCGACCGCAGACACCTAGTCTGCCCAAAACCTACCAAGCTTAATAATCAGCAGCGTTTCCCCTAGGCTAGGCAGCGTTTCTAGCCGCAGTTACGCTGATTGCGCAATTTTGCAATATTTATGGCATCCAATCTTGATTACTTCTCTGAGCTAGGCATCCTCACTGGCGTTGGGATCGGTCCAGGCGATCCTGATCTGCTGACTCTCAAAGCCCTGAAGTGTCTGCAAAGTGCTGACGTCATTGCCTTTCCCAAAGGACGCAACGGCCAACCTGGGTTGGCCCAGCGCATTGTCGCACCACATTTAGGCCAACAGCGTCAGCTGCCCCTAGAGTTTCCCTATGTCTTAGACCAAAGTGAGCTGTCTAGAGCCTGGCAGCAGGCCTGCGATCGCGTTTGGCAGTGTCTTAGCCAGGGGCAAAATGTGGTGTTTGCCTGCGAGGGTGATATAAGCTTCTACAGTACCTTCAACTACTTGGCGCTTAGTTTAAAGCAGCGCTATCCGGCGGTACACATAAATCAAGTACCAGGTATTTGCTCACCCATGGCGGCGGTCAGTGCCCTAGGGCTTCCTCTAACCATGCAGGATGACAAGCTGGTCGTTCTGCCAGCAATTTACGCCATGGCTGACCTCGAAGCCACACTAACTTGGGCCGACGTAGTCGTGCTACTTAAAGTCGGATCCGTATATAGCAAGATATGGGCACTACTGGAACGAAGGCAGCTTTTAGAGCAAAGCTGGGTTATCGTCAATGCTACCCAGCCTAACCAAAGGATCTACCGCCCTCTTACACTTCATCCCCATATTGACCTTCCTTACTTCTCCCTGATGGTCATTAGATCAGGGGCAAATCCGCTACCCTAGAAAAGAAATAGGAACCCAAGCCTATAGGACTAAGTCAACGCACCATATCAACGGTAGACAGCGCATTCGGCATGAATCTACTTACTGCACCTCGGCTCAATCAGTTGCTTATCACCTTTCGTCAACCCCAATGGATTGCCGCTATTGTGTCACTGGGTTTTCATGGCGCACTATTTGCCGCCAGCCCTTCCTTTTCCAGCCTGAATATGGCTGCCCTAGGGGGTACTAGCCCGGAATTAGAAGAGCGCCGAGTGCCCTTAATCGAACTTACCCCTGAAGAGCAGAACCGCTTGCCAAATTTCTCTGCCTCCCCCTATTCGTTATCCCCAGGCAATAACGGAGATTTGTTTAGCCTGTTTCCACCCTCAGGCGATAGCTTACCTTTGGAGCCGGGTTCAGATTTTGGGGCGTCAATTAAAATACCAGCGCCTCAAATACCTTCTAATTCATTCCCCACTGGTATTTCTCCCTACACATCTCCTGGACGTTCCACATTTAGACTCTCTCCCCGACGTTCTGCCTTAACCCCCATTCCCGGCGTTAGTGATTTAGGGGGACGTTCTGCACCTTCTACCCCAAATTCCACACCCAGAGCAGCTTCTACTCCCGCAACTACAATTTCTGGAGATGATGATGCACCTAGAGCCGCCGATTTAGACATCCACCAGAACAATAGCGAAGACAATGCTGCCAACAGCACTCCCAGATCCACTAGTTCTTCTGCTTTAAACACAAACACCCCAGGAGATGAGCAAGTCAATGACCTGTTAGCCCGCGTTGAGTTTAGCGACGCTCAAACCAATGCTGCAGACGTTGAGAAAGCCAAAGCGGAATGGTTAGAAAGCGTTAAAGCTAAGTTAGGAGATAGCGTTGCCGAAGCTCCTAATTCCCCCACCATTGAGGTGCCATACAGTGGTCGACTATGCTTAAATCCGGAACCCACTGATGGATTGTTAGGAGTCGTGGGTGTACCCGATGAAAGTACTGGACTTAATTTTTGGACGACAGTGCTTAAGAGTACAGGCTATCCATTCTTAAATGAAGCCGCCCAACAGGCAGTGCAAGAGCTACAGCAACAGGAAGATACCGAAGAAAGCCCCCTCACTGCCAATACTCTTTACCAAGTTGTTGTAGAAATAGGTTATGACAAAGAGAACTGTGTTAGCCGTGAAACGCTGTTACATTCTCGCACAAGCGATTAAGATAGCCTAATGCAGCAGCAGAGTATCTACGGAGAAGCATCTGTTTTAAAGACTTTTATGCCTCAATAACTATCTTGGTCGAGGGCCTATAGCCCTGCTTTAATAGCCCTCGACCACTTTATAGGAACGCAGATACCTGCCAGCTACTTATATAGCCATGGTCATATGCTTAGAACCTGAGTAACTGCCATTGGCAAAAACTGGAACAGCGTACTGGCATATAGCCACCGCTCCAGAGGCTATGCAAATGTTCTAGCCAATTCAGCGATGGCTATACATTGAGAGAATTGCAGTGAAAGAGCAGCAGCGGTAGTTTTGGGCGTCATTGCACAACTTGCTTCAAGGGTAAATAAATTTAAGAGTACGCTGATACCTTTGCTAACATTAATATACCCGGTAAAGCAACTAAGCTTTGGGGGCAAGGACAACGTCAGCATAAGTTCCAGAGCGAACAACTTTTCCCTTCTCAAGCACATAAATGCGATCGCAATGCTCAATAGTAGATAAACGGTGAGCAATGATAATCAAGGTTTTTGAACCAGCCAGTGCTCTAATCGAGTTGCTAATTAACTGTTCAGTTTCGTTGTCTAAGGCAGACGTAGCTTCATCTAGCACTAAGATCTCTCTCTGATGGTAAAGCGCTCGAGCAATACCAATGCGCTGCCGCTGACCACCCGAAAGCCGAACTCCTCGTTCGCCAACTGCCGTATCAACACCTTGAGGCAAGTCTTGAACTAGCGCCTCAAGCTGAGCCGCCTTGATAGCATACCAGAGGCGATCATGATCGATTTCGGCCTTTGGAACTCCAAAAGCGATGTTCTTCTCTACAGTGTCATCTGTTAAAAAGATGGACTGAGGAATATAGCCTACCAACCTTCTCCAGCCCTGCAAATTTTTATAGATTGATTGACCGTCTACTAAAATATCTCCACTCTGAGGAGTCAAAAGGCTTAGAATAACATCTACAAGAGTTGTCTTGCCCGCTCCAGACTGACCTATCAGGCCAATAGATTCTCCTTTTCTAACCTCCATTGAAATACCATTCAAGGAAGGCTTTGAAGCACCAGGATACTGATAAGAAACGTCAGAAATTGTTAGCTTCTGAGCATATTCTGGAATAGATAGGGCATTGAATGTTTGGGCCAAACCATTAGATAGGGAAGAACTCTTCGGCTCCTTAAATTCAGTATTTTCAATCTCCTTAAGATCTAAATACATGATGTCTAGAGTATGAGAAGAATTTCGCAACTTACCAACACAATCTGCTAAGTTACTTGCGGCTGGAATCAACCTTAAAGAGGCAACTGCAAAAACTCCCATACTAGAGATAGCTGCTTGGAAATCTTGACCCAACATTAGTTGAGAAACACAGACAAATCCAACAATGGCAATTACTAAGAGAGTCTCAATCATCGTCCGTGGAACAAACTGAGCACTTTGAAAAAGAATTTCCATACGTGCTTCTTGATGCACATGCTCCTCTAATTCCCTTCGAAAATATTCTTCACAACCAAATACTCGAGTCTCTTTTATGCCCCCCAAACCATGATTGACAGCCTTAATCGTTTCCTCTCGAGCAAGGGTTGATAGATGTCCCCATCGTTTTAATCGCTTAAGCAAGAATGAGAAAACGAAAAAAGCAGGCAAAAGTGCGCCTAGAGAGACTAATAGCAGGAGAATATTAGTTTTTGCCATCAACACTAGAAGTGTCAAGACTACAATAATATGAGAGACAGATTCAACCATAGGTAAGGAAACCATAAAGCCAAATCTATGCGTTTCATTTGTGATTTTATTGATATAGTCCGCAGTATTTCGTGAAAGGTGAAAATCGTAAGGTGCAAGTAGGTAAGTATTGAAAAGCCGCTTTTGAACAGCAGCGCGCTGGTTGAATAGAACCTTATAAGAGTACCGCTTGCTCAAAAAATAAACGGTTGCTTTCACCAAAAATATAACGACAATAAAAGCTCCAAACCAAACAATTAAATCTCCCAAGCTCTTAAAATCAAATTTTTGGTAGACCCAAGCAAAAGTGCTATTGTCCTGAACAACCTTCTGCGGATCCCCGGCCAATTTCAGGAAAGGTCCAATCAATCCAATACCAAAGGCTTCCAGTATAGATGTCAGTATAAAAATACCAACTAATAGAATTAATTGGCGATGGTGCCCAGAAAACACGTAGAGAAACTTATGAAAGTAATTCAATGCCTCTTCCCTCTCAAGAATTATCGAGTATTCCTGCATGCAAGAAATATATATGATACAAATCTCACATCCAAGATAGTTTTAGAACCGATGAGCTATCGCCCGAAGGAGGCATAACTCAAGTTTAGCCATAGGAAGTGCATCATAGTAGCAATGCGTACATAGGCTCACTCCTGTCAAGTGGCAGCTTAAGTAGACTTCCCTAGAGTTTATGTTACCCAACATAATAGTAAAGCATAGCCTCAATCAAACAGTGTATTTTAGTTGTCAAGGAAGATACTTCAAAATAGCTTCATGATATCTTGCCCTTTTCGCTAGGTTCTTTATGTCTCATTAAAACGATCTAGTACCATTCCGCCCGAGTTTCGAAGAAAAAATCCTAAAGGCTGGTAGTCACTGAGGCGTAATAGCTCAGATGTTAACGTACTGGAAGCGCTAGTTAATGTAGCTGCCAAAGCAGAATGCCTTCAGCCAAAAACTTTACTAGGATTTTATATAACTAACTAATTTGTATGAGCGTCTCCGAAAAAGTGTATCCTGCTTATATGGTAAGTTGATCATATATGCTTACGCTCACGCTCAAAGACACTTATTTATAATCAGGCGTCAAAGAGCGGATGCTTGCTTCTACTACAAATTCTTAGTTGCCTTAGCTTTATGCAGTCTCCAAGGATTACGCTTAACGGTAATACGTTGCTTTCTGCAGATCAAGTAAATTTTGCAGAAGAATGCTTTGCAGTTTTTTATATGCTCTTCTTTGCAGGGCTATTTGGCTTCGGCAGCGATCTTTCTACGAGTCCAATAATTCCTGAATCAGTCTTGACCCTGCTTCGATATTCAACTTATGCCGTAACCCTATTCCTATTATTTCTGAGGCCTAGTGAAACCATGAAAACGGCACTCAGCAACAAGTGGGCTTTGGGGCTAATTTCTATTATTAGTATTTCCTTTCTATGGTCTTCCGATATTCAGACTACGATCGATGCTATCTGGAAAGAAATATTGCCTATGTTTTGCTTAAGTCTTTACTTAGCATCCAGATTTACATTAAAGCAGCAGTTTAAACTGGTTGTCTGGGCCTTGCTGATCGTATTTCTATTTAGCGTTGCGTTGGCGATCGGAATGCCAAGCATTGGTCGGCATACTGTAGAGCCATTTGCTGGTAGTTGGAAGGGGGTTTTCTCCCAGAAAAACCAATTTGGTGCTCACTCTGCCATGACCCTAGTTTCTCTTTATATTCTAGCTAACTATGCAGAGAAAAGACAAAGATGGGCATTAATTTTCCTTTGTGCATGTTTTGCGGCTGTGTTAGTTAGTAGCTCAATTACTGCACTGGTTTTGTCGATTATAGGCCTATCATTAACTATATTTTATAGGCGATACGCTTGGCTCGGTAAGCGTTCTGTTCTATTGGGCAGTCTATTTATATTAATTGCCACAAGTTTTTCATATCTTTTATTCTCTAATTGGGTTGACATCCTGGCATCTCTTGATAAAGATCCAACTCTATCTACTCGTACTCTCATTTGGCACTTAGTAATCACTTCGAAGATTCCAGCAAGTCCTTATCTTGGATACGGGAGAGGAATATTTTGGAATTCACCTAGTCTTACAACTGGTTTTGAGAGATTTGCTTATGATATCCCAGCTCATGCGCATAATGGTTTCTTGGACCTGATTTTAGATGTGGGACTAATTGGTTTTGCGTTTTTTTGTATTACTTGGTTCACGGCTTATGTGAGGGCTGCAAAGCTTGCTTACAGTCATAAGGAAGCTGCCTATTTATGGCCTATTTTATTCTTGTCAATGCTTGTCCTGTTCAATATATCTGAAAGTTATTTAGCTAGGCTTACTAGCCTATATTGGGTTTTGTTTATTGCAATAGCCTTTTCACTAAGCCCTAAAGTCTTAGCATCAAAAAGCAAGTTATCTCAATAGAATATGCTCGTCTGTTGAACGATGATGGGTAAACGGCCTGTAGTGCAATAACTTTAGGGCAATTGATTGCCCTCATAACCAGAGCCAACAGATTGGTTGACTGACAAGGCTCCTGAAAGCTTTGCTTTGCTGCAGCATAGGTTAGTGCCAGTGCAACTCATCAAAATCATCTCTACTGTATGAAATTGTTGTACTCAACGCCAACTCATATCCTAACTTTTGTCAGTTAATTAGGCCAACAGGTCGTCAACAATAAGCGTGAATTGCTCTCATAAGAACGCCAATGCGGCGATGCCGATACCTATCTTGAGTAGGTAACGCAAAAAGTTAACCAGTCCTTGATGGACTGTATTTAAGCCCCAATTTAGCAGTGGCCAGCGTTGAACAGTCGGACCAGAAAGATAAGCATATGGGCAACGGTCTGCAATCACCTTTGGTAAAAGTTTTCATTATATGATTTTGTTGTGGGAAGAGGGTCTTGTAAACCAAGTTTACGAGTGCTCTCTCCTTGCACCAGAGAATCTTGAGTTGACGGTGGAATACGGTAAAGTACGCGCGGCAATCCGGAATGATTTGTAAAAACATGCCAGCATAATCACTGAGGATCCAGCATTCTGATGCTGAGGTGTGATGGTCATGCTTATCCCCCCGACTAAACCAGCCAAAGCCATTGCCATTAAAGAACTAAAGGCCTTTATCAGTGCTGAACGTGATGGTCGCCAAGTCAAGAAAGTCTTGGCCTCCAAACTGATCTGTTAAGACTATAGCTACGAGGCTATCACCGCAATTCTCGATGAGTCACTAGGAGCATTGAGCAGATGAGAACAACCCTATGAGGGTGGTGGCTTAGCCGGATAAAGTCTAGCGAGAAGGGTTAGAAGTGGCGATGAAAAAAATCAGGCATTGCATAATTGAAAGATGATTAGGGAAATCTGCGATGCAATGTCCGGAATGCGGAGCCACTCATATCCGTAAAAATGGCAAGAGGAAAGGTAAGCAAAACCACATCTGCGTAGCCTGAGGTCGTCAGTTTATCGAAGCCTCCGAGCATCATTCGAATACCCTCGGCGAGTTTAGGCGTGAATATGTCTCAAGTTGTACACCAATCGCCTCGGATTTCGAGCCGTCGAATTTCCAAGTCGCCGCTAGTGGCCCTAAACAAGCCGTGTGGACAGATGCTGCAAAATAGCTGTCAAGTGTAGAGTCACGGCGCAAGGCCTGCCATGGTGGCTTTAGCTTTCCGTAACAGGCAAAGGCTACCTTAGAGTAAATCATCCAGATCGCCTTTCAGAATCAAAAAATGAAGAGGTTTATCTCACTTGAAAAATTCTGGATTCTGCGCGTAGCTTTGATTGGTAATGGTAGTCGCCTCGCTTGCTTCAAGATTGTTAGCAACTTTAGCGACTTCTTAGAATTACTGAAACCACGCTCTAAATTGCCATGCTTCATATCATGCTCCGAGTGATTAGCTTAATTTGCTGTACTCCTTATGATTTTTAAGTAGATTCTGAGCTTGGGAGTATTTCTAACTATTGCTAATTAAACAAGTTGAAAACACCAAGAATATTGAAAATACTGCCTAGGGGCCCAAGGATTGGTGTTAAGGCCCGGCCAACGTTATCAATACCGACCAAATAGCCTTTTTTAGGTACTAAAATTACATCACCATCTTGAATCTGATAGTTATCTACTAGACTGGATAAGTCAACTCTTTGGTTTTCAACTTGCCCTGTCTCTGAAAGCCTTACAAGTTGTACCTCTCCAAGAGCGGCGTCTGAGTTAGGTCCTCCTGCAGCTGCGATCGCCCCTGAAACAGAGCTGTTAGGCTGAACCTGAACCTCCCCAGGCCGAACAACACCATCCCCAATAACGCGAACTCGGACATTGTCTGGCGCAATGCTCGAACTTGCTACTAAGGAAGGATCAATTTCTGCATCAGCCAGCGCTTTAGGTACAAAAATTGCATCGCCATCTCTAAGCACCAAGTTGTTTCCTTGTCCAGCGTTTGAAATAGCATCCCACAGGTTTACAGAAATATCCTGAACCTCACCGCCCGGCAACTGCCGCCTGACAACAACAGAGCGTATGTCCGCAGTCCGCCGTATTCCTCCAGCCGCTACCAAGGCCGATGATAAGGTTGGCGTGGTTGTAGCTTGTGTAATTCTGGCATCAACATTAAGCTGAGTTTCAGCTGTTGTCAAACTACTAAGCTGTACAGGCCCAGGACGATAAACCTCTCCTGCAACATCTACAACCACAGGGCGCAAGGCAGTCAAACTAACGTTAACCACAGGGTTAACCAGGTAGGCGTTTAACCCTTGGGTAATTTCATCAGACAAGTTGTCAACAGTTTTTCCAGCGGCTTGAATAGACCCTAAAAATGGAAATGGCATAGTTCCATCTGGCAAAACCACACGAGCGCCAGTGAACTCATCATATCCAAATACTACTACCGCTATTTGATCGCCAGCACCTAAAATATAATTTCCGGGTGACTGAGAGCTTTGTAGTTGAACTACTGGAGAACTGAAGCTACTACTTTGTTGAGCATTGGCTGTTCCAACGTCCCATAGGCTGGCATGAGCTAATGCGGCTGAAAGCGATACTAACGCAATATAACGTCTATCTAGTTTCATAGTTTTAGCAAATAAATCTAGCGAACCGCTGTTTGCATTTCTGGGAGAGGCAGCTTACCGTACTCGCCCGCTCTGATGCGAGAGACATAGTCGCCATGCTCATTATTAATATCCACTCCGTTGGCAACCACCCCTAAAACATTTGCCTGAGAGCGTTCTAAAAAAGATTTTGCAGCTATAGCATTGGCAGAATCAACTTTCCTTGGTCTGAGTACTAATAAGACGCCATCAGACATTCGCCCTATCACAGCTGCATCTGCGGCTCCGAGAAGAGGAGGCGTATCTATAAAAATGTAATCATACTGTCGCTTCAGTTGCTGAAGCATATCAGCCATCCGCTCGGAATCTAGAATGGCTAAAGGATTAGGAGGAAGAGCACCTGCCGTCATAAGAGTAAGATTCTCGAACACTTTATGGGTTACATCTTGATGAGTTTCCTCGCGGATCAATACCTGGCTTAAGCCAGCTCGATTAACCACATCCCAAATGTGATGCTGAGAGGGAGATCGTAAATCAGCATCAATAAGCAAAACCTGCTTACCCGAATGGGCTAGAGTTGCGGCCAGATTGGCTGATACCTCAGACTTACCTTCTTCAGAAACTGAGCTAGTGATAGCAATAATGCGGTGGGATGTATCTGAGCTAGTAAATTTCAGGTTGGCCTGAAGCATTTGAAAAGCAGCAGAGACCATTGGCTGGTCTCGATCTAAAGCAGGAATATAGACAGAAGATCTAAGTGCATCTATTCTTCCTGGCAAAGAGGCAGCTAAGTTATCAGCACCTGCCCTAGCTCGAAACTTAGGTATCAATCCTAGTAAGGTATAGCCAAGAAGCATCTCGCCGTCTTTAGCTGTCTTGACTGATTTGTCCACTAAATCTAGGAAAAATGCACAAGCAACACCGAGGAGGCTACCTAGAAAGGTCCCAGCCACTAATGCTGGAATAAGCAAACTACCAGCTCCGCTTGCAGGCTCTGCTCTTTCTAGAATTTCAGCACTACCAACCGTTTGGTTTTCAGCTAACTGAGTTTGTTGGAAGGACGCTAAGAGGTTTTCGTAGTTTAGTTGAGCTGATTTGAGACGCTGAGTCAGCTCTAGCTGCCGTTTTTCAAGGGTAGGGAAAGCTTGTATCCTCTCGGCATAACGGTTACGCGATGTCACTAAGCTCTGAAGCTGGCTAGCTAGGCTAGAGCGAGTAACCTCGGCAGTCGCTAAATCTGTCGTTAGCTGCTGGTCTAGAGGACTCATTTGTAGATTACCTAGGCTATCAAGAGAAGATGTGCCTACAATGTCCTGAACCCGCTCACTTAAGAGGTTTTGCAACGACTCAACTCGACGCTCTAAATTAATAATCGTGGGGTGAGTCTCCCTATAAAGGCTGCGTTGACTTGCCAGCTCGGCTTGGGCCGTTTGTAGATCCTTTAAGGCTTGCTGTACAGCCGTAGATTGGCTAAGCGCTTCAATGCGCTTAGCTTGCTCAAGCGGGATTTTTAATTGCTTCTGCAACTCACTTGCCTGGGTGTTAGCACTAGCGAGGGTGGAAGATACGGTACGAATTTGAGTGTCTAAATCAGCGATCGCATTAACCGCAACAGTGGCTTCATCTTCAAGGACAACAATGCCATTAGCGTCCTTAAACTGCTGTAGCGCTGCTGCCGCACGGTCCAGATCAGCTTCAGCAATAGGCAGCTGCCGTTCGATAAATTCTCGTGCTGTAGCCGCCTTTAGCCTATTGCTAAGAATATCTCTTTCCAAATATGCATCCATTACTGCATTAACAACAGCAGCAGACTCATCAGGATCGTCTGAACTGTAGGAAAGCTGCAAAATATCGGCCTTGTCCGCTGGCTCTACCTTAATTTTTGAACTTAATGCCGCAGGTTCAAGGGGTACACCATCATCGTCTACAAGTCCTAAATTGTCGATAGCAGACTGCATTACTGCTGTGGACAATACAACGGAACTCTGGTTTTGCAAATTATTTATCGAGATAGGCAGCTCTCTGATATCAGTTCCCACCCCAGTTAGGGTTGGCGTTAGATCTGGACGTACCAGGATACTTCCCTCAGCACTGTAGGATGGGTCGCGCGTCAAGGCAACGAACACCGAACCTGCTATACAGGTGCCTAGCACAAGAGTCGCTGGCAACCAACGTCGCTTGAGAACCAGCCAATAGCGTTGCAGGTCAATCTCTTCAACGTAGTCTTGGTAGGTCTTATTAGTCATAGACGGATAGCAATAAAATACGTCTGAAAACAATCTGCCAGTTCACTAGAGACGACAAATAAGCCATCCCGAGCTAACTACAGCATACTCAACCTTACTTTAAGCGCTTTGGTTGCAGCAGCTAGTCAACTCATTGGCAAGCCTAAGGTTCCCTAACGCTGAACGGCTGATATAGCTAACCAGTGAGTCAACCACTCGTATAACTACCTATCTAAATTCAAACAGATGCACAAACCCTACAAGTCAGCATATCTCACAGAAGCAGGGCAGGGGAGATACTGTAGAACTGTCTAGTACTGTCTTAATAATGATGACGATTGTGTAATGTAAAAATCCTGCTTAAGGAAAAGAGGTAGCCTACACAACCCAAGATCTGAGGATGTATGGTAGCTCCATGATGGCTAAAGGGCAAAGAGTTAGCGAATCCGGCTCACTGTGGGTACAAAAATTAATTTTTCCCCTGGACGAAAGTCCTATCAGTATTTAGTGAGTTACACTGAGGATCTATATACCAAGACTACCCACATAACTGTGAAGGCTACCAGCCACAAAAAACCAGCGCAACACGGTATTTATACTTAAAGCTTCTCCGCTGAGCTTTAGCAAGTGGGTCAATGACCTTTGCCTAGGGTGTGTCATCAATTTTTGCTACGATCCTTATCCCATGGGCATTGACACGCCCAACCCAAAAAACAGGCTAGGGGCTGTAACCGCTAGTTCTTAGACTATTGGCGGTTAATTGATGACAGCCCCTAGTTGTTCATACGGTATTCACGGAATATTACCCTTTAGTAGGCGTCCTGAAGCTCGTAAAAATCAGGAGAAATATAGTCTTTCCGCAAGGGCCAGCCTACCCAGTCCTCGGGCATGAGCAAACGCTTTAGATTAGGATGGCCTTCATAAACGATGCCGTACATGTCATAGCTTTCACGCTCTTGCCAGTCGGCCGCCTTCCAAATCCAGTAAACAGATGGCAAGCGAGGATTATCACGGGGCAAAGATACCTTAACCCTTACTTCTTCTGGTTTGTCAGCATTATCGTCCACCTTGACTAGATGATAAAAGCTAACCAACTCCTTGCCAGGACCGTCGTCGTAGGCACCCTGGCACTGAAGATAGTTAAAGCCATAGGCATATAACGCTGTACAGATTGGAAGGAGGAATTGCGCATCTACAGTAAGCACCTCTATGCCCAAATGATCTCTGGGGGCTAGCCCATGATCAAAACCATTAGCTGTTAGCCAGCTTGAAACAGCGCCGACTTCAACTAAAGAATCTGCCGCTTCTATGTTGGGCACAGAAGGTTGCTCAAGAGATGGAGATTGGGATGATTCCGTTTCAGCCATTTAAATTTCCTTATCCTCAGGAGCAAGCTCAGCGATCGCTTCAGAAATAGGCATGCCCATAGATTCCATGAGCACCTTGGGTGGTGCCGAGTGAGCGCCAGTCTGAAGATAACGACCAGTCAAAATTGGAGGCACGACCTTGAGGTCATGGCTGCGTTCATAGAACCGATGGGTTTGAAGAGTATAGGCTCTGTCCTGCATTGACTCCGTCGCTACTTTTTTACGCAGCTTGATGATGGCATCAATAATAGCCTCTGGCCGGGGGGGGCAGCCGGGAATGTAAACATCCACAGGAATAAGCTTATCAACGCCGCGTACTGCCGAAGGAGAGTCGCTACTAAACATCCCGCCTGTAATTGTGCAGGCTCCCATGGCAATTACGTATTTAGGATCTGGCATTTGCTCGTAGAGCCTGACCAAGGCTGGGGCCATCTTCATCGTGACAGTACCAGCAGTAATTAGTAAATCAGCCTGCCTTGGGCTCGCCCTGGGTAAGAGGCCGAAACGATCAAAGTCGAAGCGAGAGCCAATCAGAGCAGCAAACTCAATGAAACAGCAGGCTGTGCCATACAGCAGAGGAAATAGGCTGGACAGACGACACCAGTTGTATAAGTCATCTACCGTGGTGAGAATGACGTTCTCCGATAACCCATGGGTAACGGTCGGAGGGGCCGAAGGATTGGCAATCTTCTCTCCGGGAATGAGAGACACCTTATTGTTTGCTGTAGGAGAGTTCAAGACCATTCCAGAGCTCCTTTACGCCAGGCGTATACAAGACCGACAACCAAGATAGCTATAAAAATAAGCGCTTCTACAAAGGCTAGCAGGCCTAGCTGGTTAAAAGCTACTGCCCACGGATACAAGAACACAGTCTCTACGTCAAAAATAACAAAGACCAGAGCAAACATGTAGTAGCGAATATTGAACTGAATCCAGGCTCCACCTATAGGCTCCATACCAGACTCGTAGGTGGTTCGGCGAGCTGGCCCACGACTAATGGGGCGCAGGAGCTTGGAGGCAGTCAGTGCCGCCACTGGTACCAAGCAAGAGACCAGCAAAAAAACCAAAAAATACTCGTAGCCGGATAAAACAAACACAGGTTTCACCACGCGAAAGGCCTAATTCAAAGGTACTTAGCCAGGGCTTGAGGCCGGGAAGCTCTGTAAAATCAAAAACTATCTTAGGTCACTTTACCGGAAAAACTGGCGTACGGGGAGGGATCAGTCTTTATACATCCTTATACATACGATACAGACGACTACTTGCGCAGGTTTTGCGAGAAGCCAGATGAGAGTGAGGAGCTAACCATGTCATAATTGTTTACAACAGTGAGTCAGCTACCCGATGGGTTGCAGACCTACTGGTGACCAAGGGTTGCGCTGTTTTCCCTTGCTTTTGCTGGATTTCGAGGTGCCTAAGTCTTATGAGCATTGAATCTGAGCCTACGGCTAACTCGGCAGAGCCTATGGATGCTGCCGGTTTTGATGAACCGTCAGGGGTAGCTGAAGCTTCTGCTGAGGCTGTTGTAATCTCTCCCCAAGACATGGATCGCTATGAATGTCGGGCTTGCGGTTACTCCTACGAACCTGCCAAGGGTGACAGCCAAGGGAAGATTCCTGTTGGAGTGGCCTTTGAAGATCTTCCTTTGAACTGGCGCTGTCCGGTGTGTAGCGCTCCAAAGAAGCAGTTTAGCAATATTGGTCCGGCTGGTTCGCCCTCTGGTTTTAAGGAAAATTTGAACTACGGCTTAGGTGTCAACCGCCTAACGCCGGGACAGAAGAACATTTTAATTTTTAGCGCTTTAGCCCTGGGCTTTCTGTTTTTCATTAGCCTTTATGGCCTGAAGTGATACATCCAGCGGGTCAGTCGTGGGCTGCCCTGGGCGGGTATGGCCAGTAAAGATAGGCTGAACGTATCCCAATCGGCGTATTGTGGCTTTAGTTGTTGTTTAACGAGTACGGGTTCGAGTTACTTATGCATGCTGCGTTTAACTGGTTAAAACGAGGACTGGTGGTACTGGTGGCCATAACTCTAGCTACCGGTTGTTCTGGTTATTTTCTGGCGGACGCAGATGTGCATCCCTGGGAAACTATCCAAGTTCCGGTTGAATCTACCTTGTCTGATGTTGCGTTTACTGAAGATCCCAGCCACGGCTGGATTGTGGGCAGTCGCAATACACTGCTAGAAAGCCTGGATGGCGGTGATACTTGGGAAGTGAGAGAGCTATCCCTAGGCGATCAGCCCTATACCTTTACCTCTGTCGATTTTGCGGGGAATGAAGGCTGGGTTGCCGGTATTCCATCAGTGCTTTTGCACACAGGAGACGGTGGAAAGACCTGGGAGAATGTGCCCCTGAGTAAGGAACTGCCGGGAGCGCCTTTCCTGGTAACTGCTATAGGGCCTAAGTCGGTTGAGAT
Organism: Nodosilinea nodulosa PCC 7104; assembly: GCF_000309385.1. Taxonomy (GTDB): domain Bacteria; phylum Cyanobacteriota; class Cyanobacteriia; order Phormidesmidales; family Phormidesmidaceae; genus Nodosilinea; species Nodosilinea nodulosa. The sequence goes on along the minus strand of NZ_JH976537.1, from coordinate 2,211,181 downwards.
GGCGACTGACATTGGCGCTATCTATCGCACAGAAGACGGTGGGCGTACATGGAAGGCTCTGGTGCAGGGAGCAGTCGGAGTTGTTCGAAATATGGTGCGCTCTGATGACGGGCGGTACGTAGCCGTGTCGTCGCGGGGTAACTTTTACTCTACGTGGGCGATGGGACAAGATCAGTGGATTCCCCACAATCGCCAGAATTCTAGGCGCCTGCAAAATATGGGCTTTGATTGGGGTGGTAAGCTCTGGGCGATCGCCCGAGGCGGTCAGCTTAGGTTCTCCAACTCGCGAGCTTCGGATGACTTCACTGAGGCTCTTAGCCCAGAGTTTGGGACGAGTTGGGGGCTGCTCGATATGGCGTTTCGTACCGCTAACGAGGTTTGGGTGACTGGCGGCGGCGGCAACTTGCTGTGTAGCTTTGATGGCGGCACAACTTGGTTTAAGGATAAATCGGTTGCGGACGTGCCGTCTAACTTCTACAGGGTTAAGTTTGTGAGTCCTGATCGGGGCTTTATCCTGGGTCAGCAGGGCACTATCCTCAAGTATCACCCTGAGTCCGCCTAGGAAAAGTTGAGGGAACTTCTCAGAAATAGCTTGTTAGGGTTTCCGGTGTTCTCTATGATTAAGTTAGATTCTTCGTGTTCAGAGAGGAGACGTTGATATGGCAGGTTCTACAGGGGAACGCCCCTTTGGCGATATCGTAACCAGCATTCGATACTGGATTATCCACAGCATCACCATCCCAATGCTGTTTATTGCTGGATGGCTGTTTGTCAGCACTGGCTTGGCTTACGATGCCTTTGGCACCCCCCGACCGAATGATTACTATCCCGACAATCAGATGCAGCTGCCGATTGTGAGCGATCGCTTTGATGCGAAAGATCAGATCGACATGTTTTCGAATCGATGACTCTTTAGTATTCCAACGTTTGATTTTACCTATGCAAAGCAATTCTCCTAACGAGCAGGTCACTTATCCGATCTTCACCGTACGCTGGCTGGCTGTCCATACCCTAGGGGTGCCCAGCGTGTTTTTCCTGGGGGCGATCGCGGCAATGCAGTTTATCCAACGATAAAAGAAATCCATGGAACGTACTCCAAATCCTAATAAGCAGCCCGTCGAACTAAACCGCACGTCCCTATTTCTGGGTCTGCTAATGATTTTTGTGCTGGGTCTGCTGTTTTCTAGCTACTTCTTTAACTAAGCTGGGCGTTTTGTCGAGGCGGCGTTAGCCGTTTGCTTAGGCTGTGTTGAGTCATTTACCAGATTAGTAGGAGGTTGAGGTTATGCTTCAGAGTGGACGGATTCCGTTGTGGATTGTGGCAACTGTAGCCGGCACCGGCGTGCTGGTCGTAGTAGGCCTGTTTTTCTATGGGGCCTATGCTGGCGTCGGTTCAGCGATGTAGCTTCTGCCACAGCGTCAATATTTTAGGGGTTAGGGCAAGCAGGTTAAACTTTGCTTGCCCTAGCTTTTGGTTTTTTAGGACTGGTTAAGGGTGTTGAGATAACCCGTCACCAGACTGTCAATGCCGGTGATGGCAGTGCCGACAACAACAGCGTAAGCGCCAAGGGTAAGGGCATAGTGAGCCTGGGCTGGTGAGGCAATGCCTCCTTCACAGACAACCGGGAGAGGACATTGGGCCACCATGGCCTTGAGCAGCTCAAACCCTGGTGGTGTTTGGCCCTGCGTTTCTTCGGTATAGCCGTAGAGGGTAGTAGCGACGCAATCTGCTCCGGCCTCCACGGCCCGCAAGGCATTGTCGAGGGTGTCGACGTCAGCCATAACAGTTTTGCCTAGATGGTCGTGAATGCGCTGAATGATTTGGGCCAGCGTTTCACCATTGGGGCGGCGGCGTTGGGTGGCATCGACGGCAATAATGTCGCTGCCAGCTTGAGCTACGGCCTCAGCGTGGTGAAACTGGGGGGTGATGTACACCGAAGAAGGCGGAATAACCTGCTTCCATAGGCCGATAATGGGGTGATTACAGCGCGATCGCACGGCCTGAATATGGCTAGGAGTGTCGATACGGACCCCTACAGCCCCGCGATTGAGGCTTGCTTCAGCGATCGCCGCGATCACCTCTGGTTTGTGTAAAGGCGAGTCAGTGGGAGCCTGGCAGGAGACCACCAAGCCCCCCCGTAACGTTTCCAGAATAGTCTTCAATGGAGAGATTGCTCCTATAGTAGTGCTCACCCGAGCGTTGACCTATATTGCTTAATTCTATGGCGGTGCGGATCTCAAAAACCCTGCTGGTTGCCTCGATTGGCCTGCTGGCGCTGGTCATTGTGCTCAACAATTTGACCGACTACAGCGCCAACTTTAGATATATCCAACACGTGCTGAGCATGGATACCGTATTGGCAGATAGCCAGTTAACCTGGCGTGCTGTCGCTTCTCCGACCTTGCAAAGGGCGACCTACGGAGCGATTATTGCTACAGAATTTGCGATCGCGATGCTTTGCTTAGCGGGCACTGTGAGGTTGATGCAAAACATAGGCGGCAGTGGTGCAGCCTTTAACCAAGCTAAAGCTACGGCCATCTGTGGTTTGACCCTGGCCTTTCTATTTTGGTTTGTGGGCTTTATGGTGATAGCCGGTGAGTGGTTCACCATGTGGCAGTCCGCCGACTGGAATGGGCAGCAACCCGCGTTCCGCTTTATTGGCTGCGTAGGCTTTGTGCTGCTCTATCTCAGCCTGACCGATGGCGATCTATCGGTTTGAGTGGACAAATGGGTTGAAGCAGTAGGCTGGCAGACTACGGCATCCGTTTGTTGACCGCAGGCGGGGCAGGCGGTGGCCTGGATTTTTGCCCAGCGGCATTAGTGAGTCTATGCTCCGCTATGGTTTAAATGTAAGCCAGCCTAAATCCGAGCCAGGGTAACCTGTTCAGCTTGATCCTGGTACTTGCCGCGGCGGGTTTCGTAGCTCACCTGACAGGGTTCACCCTCAAAGAAGATGAGCTGAACCACTCCTTCTGCGGCATAGATGCGGCAGTCGGCGCTAGAGGAGTTTGAGAATTCCAGGGTGAGGTGCCCCCGCCAACCGGCTTCGGCGGGGGTGAGGTTGGCAATAATGCCGCAGCGGGCATAGGTCGATTTGCCGATGCAAATCACGCTGATGTTGTTATGTAAGAAAAGTTTTCTACATGGCAGCCCGTAAGACATAGAGACTATATACACCGAACTCTCTTAACCATTACTCTGCAAGGCTTTCACCTTATGGACATATCGCCAGGATCGTCGGGGATAACTCTAAAACCGACAATATCTGCTTAGAAATTAATTAAGAGAATAGCTGAATTCGATTCTCTTCAGGGATACTTTAGATAGCAACGAATATATTGGGTTAATAATTCGAACATGAGTTTAATTCCGTTTGTATTACAGGGTGAATACAGAACAGTCGTTACAACGCCTACGGAATATCGTGAATCAGGTGGTTCTACAGGATTTATGATTTGCATAAGGAACCTCGACATTGATCAGCTTACTGATACTGAATCAGGCAACGCTTCTTATGACTTAAGAATTGGCAATTCATACAAGCTAGACAAGCACGCTATTGGTTTGCCCTTGAAAGATAAAGAAGAATTTATCTTAGATCCAAATTCATCAGTTATTATTGAAACAATGGAATCGGTTAACTTTCCAGAAACTAGATTCGGGCATATCGTACCAAAAGTGAAACTCTTGCAAAAAGGAATATCAAATACTTCGTCAAAAATTGATCCCGGTTATGATGGCTTTTTGCTTGTGACTCTCTTCAATCTTGGGAAGAAACCTGTATCACTAAAAAGAGGGGACAAATTTTGTTCTCTTTATGTTATTGAAGTTGGCAAAGGTGTAATTCCATACGATAAACCTGAACAAAAACAGCCAACGACGGGATCACAAACGTTTTGGGCAAAGCTCGTTGATTTTGGAGAAAGGCGATCAACCTTCTTGAACGTATTACTGACAGTAGTTACTCTACTAGCAACTTTTGCAAATATTGCAGTTCTTGTACAGCAGTTTCAGAAAACACAGCAATCGACACCATCCCAATTACCTACTGCTCCGAGTCAGCCTCAGCAAAAACAGCCCTTGCCTTAAGGTGGTAAAGCTGCAATCAACATAAATGGTAAATGCTTAAACTTTAGCAAGAGTCACAAACTGAGGCTGGTCTTGATACTTGCCAAAACGGTCTGCATAAGTCGTTTGGCAAGGCTCCCCTTCTAAAAACAAAAGTTGTAAAACACCCTCATTAGCATAAATTCTACAGTCAGCACTGGAAGCATTACTAAATTCTAAAGTTAGATATCCTTCCCAAGATGCTTCAGCGGGAGTAATATTTGCGATAATCCCGCAGCGGGCCATTGTAGACTTTCCTATACATATGACTGTTATATTGGAAGGTATCTTAAGCCTTTCAAGAGACACACCCAACGCATAAGAATTGGCAGGAATGATAAAGAAAGATCCGTCTTCATCCGATTGCAGCTCTACTGCTTCAAGGTTGGCCGGATTGAACCTCTTAGGATTAACAACAGTCCCAGGTATGTGCTTAAAGACTCTAAAGTCTGAAGGTGCTAATCTCAAGTCATAGCCATAGCTTGATAGGCCATAACTAACTACTTTTCTATCTTCAACATGACGTACTAAGCTTTCTTCGAAGGGTTCTATCATGCCATGTTTAGCTTTTTCAAGAATCCATTTATCGTTTTTCAACATCTTTATCACTCTAAAGAACTATGGGGAAGCTTTAAATTCAAGAATACGACTTTAGCACCATATACGAAATCTAAGCCTATAGATGTATATATTCTAAGTCCAAGGTCAGGGCAAGACGTGGCGGCGAAACTCCGTTACCTGGTCGGCAACGGTGAGCAATAGATCTGGCATAGCCGGACCTGTCAGAATGACATCGACCTGAGGGGGGCGCTGCTGAAGAAAATCCACTACATCCTGGGCCGGAATCAGGCCATAGTTGACCGCTAAACTCAGTTCGTCTAGGACAACTAAGCCATAGCGGCCCCTCGCCACGACGGCCTTCGTGTGCAGCCAGAGATCCTTAATGGCCTCCCGTTCGTCATTACCCACCTCGGGGGTATGGACACAGCGGGGCATATCGGCGCGAATCCAATCCAGGTTTTGGCCAAACTGCGTAGGCTGGGTCGGCCCCTGGTGAATGCCACCCTTGAGAAACTGCACAATCAGCACGGCCTTCCCTTGGTCGGCGATGCGCAGCGCCTGCGCCATAACGTTGGTGAAAAAATTACGGTGGGCCGCCGTGAAAACCTGTACGGTCCCTTCAACTGTTTGCAGGAGCGGATGACGGACAATGGAAGACGGCGACGGTGCCAGGGAAAGGGGCTTGAGCTGAGAGACCATGGGCTATTACAGCAGAGGCAAAAAGGGGCGAGAATCTATCGGCTACACCCTTGAGTAGAACCGCTTGGAACGGACTACAGACTGGGGATAGCCTTGATAGCTGGGCTAAATATAGCGTGATTTGCCCAGAATGAATCGACAGATTACCCTATATGCATTCTTTAAGTACTAACGCACTGCAATGGAGCTGCGGCTGGTTGGAGCTAACGTCTAAAGCTGGAAAGAAATTGAAAGACCAGGGCGGTCGCGATCGCGTGCTGTATTCTAGGGAGGGCAATTTAGGCATCCTATATGGCTTGGCAACGTCCAGACGGTCGGCAACCCCACGAACTGCGCCCCGTGAGCTTTGAGCGACAGTTTACGACATTCGCGGCGGGGTCTGTGCTAACTCGGTGCGGCAATACCCAGGTGCTCTGCACGGTTTCGGTAGAAGAGGGGGTACCCCGTTTTTTGCAGGGCACTGGCCGGGGCTGGCTTACAGCGGAGTATCGTATGCTGCCTGGAGCTACCCCCCAGCGGCAGCCCCGCGAAGTGATGAAGCTATCGGGCCGGACCCAAGAAATTCAGCGTCTGATTGGGCGCAGCCTGCGATCGGTCCTGGATTTTGACTGTCTGGGAGAGCGCACTCTGCTAGTGGATGCCGATGTGATCCAGGCCGATGCGGGTACTCGCACGGCCTCGATTACCGGTGGCTACGTAGCTCTGAGAGATGCCATACGGCGCTTAACAGAGCAGGGAGTACTGACGGATTCACCTCTAGTGCACGGTGTAGCAGCGGTATCGGTGGGCCTGATCGAAAACGACGTCTTTCTGGATTTACAGTACGACGAAGATGTAGCCGCCGCCGTAGATTTCAACGTGGTGCTGAATGAAAGCCTGAATATCATTGAGGTGCAGGGCACAGCCGAAGAGGGCAGCTTTAGCCGTCAGCAGATGAACCAGATTTTAGAGGTTGGCGAACTGGGCATTAAACAACTCCTGGCTGCCCAGCAGGCGGTATTTTTGTAGAGAGCGTCAGGGTTAATCGCTCCTGGAATTAAAGGCTTCGGAGCTAGGGGAGGGGAAGATTCTGGCTGCTGCTGCGCGATCGCGCCCGGCCATCAAGAGGTGCGAACCAATCACGGGAGTTTTCTGCACTTAGGCACGGCTGAGGATATCCAACATAGCTGGCGAGGTTTCCCCAGGATGGCGCTATACCGACTAAAACCGTCTTGTCTGGGGTAAAACCCCCTCTGTTCTGACCCGTTGTGCTCTTAACTGAACCGTTGTTTCTACAATCTTAGGCATCGATTGGATCCGACCATGGCAGGAGAGAGATGCCGCTGTTTTAGTTAAGAAAAACATCAAAATCACAGACCGGAATTTGTCTCTGGGCAGCCTGAGCATAAGCCACAGGATGGCTGATATTTTCTTTTGCAGGAAGGTTTGCCATGACGTCTATAGACGAGTTCTCAGTTAAAGAAATTACAGTCAGTCGGCAGTCTCCGGGGGAAGAGCGCCAGGCTGCCCTGTGTCAGATCTATGCTCAGGTCTTAGAACGACAACCCTATGGATTTGAGCGCAAGCAGCTGGCGAAAAGTGAGGCAGAATTTTTAAGAAATAAAATTGGCGTCAAGCGGTTTTTGAGAGAGTTGGGCCACTCCGAGGTATATCTCAATGAGTTTTACTACAACTCCTCAAATCCTAAATTTATTGAGCTTTGTTTTAAGCACTTTATTGGTCGCGCCCCCGGTGGACAGACAGAAATGCGCCACTACTGCGACATTCTTATGCGTCACGGGGTAAAGGCCATGATTACCGCCCTGCTCGATTCAGAAGACTATCTGAGGCATTTTGGCTGCTTTACCGTGCCTCACGCCTGGAGCGAAGAAAGCTATCCCTCCCCCAAGACCTTTTTGGAAACTGATATTCTGCTCCACGAACTGCATGGTCGACGGGGCTGGATTGTACCAACAATGACCTGGCACGATCTGCGCCTCAACTGTGACGGCGGCAGCTGTGGTCTACCCGCTGCTCAGACCTCTGGCCCCACTTCAGCAACTACCCCCGGGCTGGAGGCTCTGCATCAGGTGCTCAGCACCATGGGACCGCAGGATTTAGAAAAATTTGCCTCTACCCTGTCCGCTGCCGATCGCGACAAGCTGCGCCATCTTCTGATGCAGCCTGCCCACTAGCGCGACATCCGGCATTGCCCTATGGCCCTCGGCTAGAGCACCAGTCGAGCAAACTTTTTTTTGCCTACCTGCACCACTTTGCCTACCAGCTCATCGGGGCTAGTGAACTCTTTGTTAGGATCGCTAACCTTTTCGCCGTCTAGCTTAACGGCCCCTCCCTGGATCTGGCGGCGGGCTTCGCTGCTGCTGGCACAGAGGTGTGTTGCCCCTAACAGGTAAAAAAACTTGGCAGGGAAGTTAACCCCAGCCAGGGAAAACTCAGGCACCCCGGCAGCGGGTTCGCCAGTTCCCTGCACCAGGTTGATGGCGGCCTGCTGCGCCTGCTGTGCCGCCGCCGCCCCATGGAACTGGCGGGTGACTTCTAAGGCCAAAAGCTTTTGGCGATCGCGCGGATTTTCCGGCAAAGTGCTGAGATCGAAGCGGGTAAGCAGCTCAAAATAGTCGCCAATCAGCGCATCGGGAACTTTCTCAAGCTTCGAATACATGCTGAGCGGATCGTCCTGCAGCCCTACGTAGTTGCCGAGGGATTTAGACATTTTTTGGCTGCCGTCAGTGCCCAGCAAGAGGGGCATCAGCAGTCCAAACTGAGGTCTGAGCCCAAAGTGCCGCTGCAGGTCGCGGCCCACAGCAATATTAAATTTCTGGTCTGTGCCACCCAGCTCCACATCCGATCGAATGGCCACAGAGTCGTAACCCTGCATCAAAGGGTACAAAAACTCGTGAAGAAACACCGGATCGCCTTTGCCATAGCGCTCGGCGAAACCTTCTTTGGCCAGCATTTGCCCCACGGTCATGGTGCCCAGCAGCTCTAGGATTTTGCCTAAATCCAGACCCGACAGCCATTCAGAGTTGTAGCGAATTTCCAGCCGCCCGGGCGTGTCAAAATCGAGAATAGGTCGCACCTGGTCAAGGTAGGTTTCAGCATTGGCTTTGACATCTGCCTCAGTCAGCTGGCGGCGCACTTCTGACTTGCCGGTGGGGTCGCCAATTCGGGCCGTGAAGTCACCGATGATCAGTACCGCAGTGTGGCCAGCATCCTGAAAAGCGCGCAGCTTGCGCACCGGAATGCTGTGGCCCAGGTGAATCTCCGCCCCCGTGGGGTCGATGCCCAGCTTGACCCGCAGCGGGCGATCGCACTGTAGCAGCCGCTGAGCCAAATTTTGGTCAGGATCGCTAGAGTCGGGCTGATCGGGAAAAATCTCGCTAAGGCCCCGATAGATACTGGTGAACTGGGCAGACGGCACAGTGGGGTTGACCTGAAGCATGGTAGTGAGTACGGGCGGAATTGATAGGCAGACAGGCAAGATAAACAAGCATTGCAGCGGTCCCCGGGGCTAGAAAGCCAAAGCCACTGCCTGAATTTTGGCAAAACTGATCTTTAGCTCCTCCTTATAACCATCTGCAAGGCTAGGATAGGCTTGCCCGCGATAGTCCCCTGGACTGGCCTATAACCATCGCCGTTTTACCACCTGGTTTGGCACACTGGGCAGTAACGACAGGGTTCACTTGCCTAGAGGGTCATTATAATGGCCTAACCGTTACCTATCGACGCGCGCCTAGCTACTTAAAAGCAGCCTCCAGCCTCCCTGTTATGCCATACCTGTCATCTTTAGCAGCCTTATAATAAATAGCCAACGTGTCATCCAACACCATCCGCCGCAAAAGTCGATCTCAGCCTCAGCCCCTGCGCCGAGCGCCCAACGCACTCAAGTATGTGCAAGACGTGGGGCAGGTAGCGGCGGCAGCGCTACTGGGCACCACCATGATCGCCAGTTCTGTCATGGCTGGCGGGCTAGTGGGGCTGGCAATCAGCTTCCGCAACCTGCCCGATGTGCGAGTGCTGCGCAACTATGTGCCCAGCGAAACCAGCTACATCTACGACATCAACGGCACCCTGCTCTATAGCCTCCACGATGAGGCTAACCGCAAAGTTGTCGATCTCGACGACATCTCTCCCAACCTAAAGCGGGCCGTGCTGGCGGTGGAAGACAGCTATTTTTATTCCCACAATGGCATTAACCCCAGCAGCGTGGGGCGGGCGCTGCTGGCCAACGTAGCGGCCGGGTCAACGGTGGAGGGAGGATCGACCATCACCATGCAGCTGGTCAAAAACTTATTTTTGACTCCCGAGCGTGCCGTCAGCCGCAAAGTGACGGAGGCGGTGCTGGCCTTACGCCTCGAGCAGATTTTCACCAAAGATGAAATTCTGGAGATGTACCTCAACCAGGTGTATTGGGGACACAATAACTATGGGGCAGAAACCGCAGCCCAGAGCTATTTCAATAAGTCGGCCAAGGATTTAACCCTGCCCGAGGCGGCCATGATGGCAGGGCTGATTCAGGCCCCAGAGAGCTATAGCCCCTTCCATAACTACCAGGCGACTAAGCAGCGTCAGGCCGTTGTGCTCAACCGCATGCGCCAGCTGGGTTGGATTACTCCGGAAGAAGAGACGGAAGCCAGAAATGCTCCCCTCCTACTGGGCGAAGTCACCTCATTTCGCAGCAGCATCTCTCCCTACATTACTGAGGCGGCGGTGGAAGAGCTCAAACAGCGCTTCGGTAACGAGGCGGTGCTCAAAGGGGGCATGCGGGTGCAAACCACCGTGGACCTCAACATGCAGCACATGGCTGAGGAGACGGTGCAACGCCACCATGAGCAGCTCAAACGGGTAGCCGACCAGATGGCCCTGGTGGCCATTGACCCCCGCACGCACTTTGTCAAGGCTATGGTAGGCGGGGTCAACTACCAAGAGAGCCAGTTTAACCGGGTTCTGCAGGCCTATCGGCAGCCAGGCTCTTCCTTTAAGCCCTTTGTCTATTACGTAGCCTTTGCAACCGGACGATATACCCCCGACAGCAGCATCGCCGATACCCCGGTGAGCTATCCCGACGGCTATCGCTATTACACCCCTAGAAATTACGATGGCAGCTTTATGGGCAACATTCCCATTCGCACGGCCCTGGAGCTGTCGCGCAATGTGCCTGCGGTGAAGCTGGGGCAGGCGGTGGGGGTAAACCAAGTGATTGAGCTGTGCCGCACCCTGGGCATTAAGAGCCCAATGCAGCCGGTCACCTCGCTGCCCCTCGGGGCGGTCGATCTGACGCCGATGGAAATGGCCGGAGCCTACGCCACCTTTGCTAACAACGGGTGGCACTCTGAGCCTACATTTATTGTGCGGGTGAGCGACAGCAGCGGTAATGTGCTGCTTGACAACACGCCTCAGCCGCAGCTAGTGCTCGACCCGTGGGCCGCCGCCTCGCTCACCGATGTGCTGCAGGGGGTGATTGCCCGGGGCACCGGCAAAAATGCACAGATTGGTCGGCCTGCCGCAGGCAAGACCGGCACCACTGACTCCCAGCGAGACGTTTGGTTTGTGGGTTATGTGCCGCAGCTGGCCGCCGCCGTGTGGATTGGTAACGATAACTATGCACCGATGGGCTCTGGCGCTGCCGGGGGAACCTATGCAGCCCCGGTCTGGCGGGACTTTATGCGCAAGGCCCTGGAAAACGTCCCGGTAGAAAACTTTAGACGCCCTTCGGAGTTTGTCCAGCCTTAGATGGGTCTGCTGTCTAGAGGTTGGTCTAGAGGTTAGCCTCATCGACTTGGGCCAGAACGCGATCGCGAAACTCAGGGTCACTGTTGGCTAACCCCAGCAATTCCCAGTAGGCCGACAGCGTGAGTCCGTTGGCTTGAATTAGCTCCAGGGCGGCCGCCTGAATCTCCTGCTGCATTTGCCGCGACTCGGTTTCGGTTTCGGTCCGCTGTAGGCTGAGTTCGCGCGACTCAATTAGCTTGACTACGGCAATGTAGGCCTTGACAAAACGGCTGACCGTCTCGGACGGTATGTCGTTGGCATCGGGGGCGGCGAGGGGCGTCAGTGGCGTAGGGTCGGCCTGAGCAAACGCTGCGGGGGCAGCGATCGCCGCCCCCGCAGGCCCCAGCCAAAGCAGGGTGCCCAGGCCTAGGCCAATCAGGCCGCCGCGCCACCGGCTGCGCCGGTCGAATGCCGTGGTCAGCCAGGTCCACAACCTATAGACAGCCGCCATGATCGGCCTGTAGCCCAGCGCGAAATAGCCCAGAATGCTGCCCAGAGGCTCAGCCGAAACCAGATCGCCTATAGTAGGGGTAGATATAAGCATAAATACATAATGACAAAGGGAACAGACCGCCATGGCAAGCGATGATATATCTCCGGTGCCCGGCCAGGGAAGTCTTTCCGACCGGGAGCTACAGATCGTTGAGCTAGTGGCATCGGGGTTAACCAACCAGGAAATTTCTGAAAAGCTAGAGATCAGCAAACGCACCGTCGACAACCATATCAGCAATATTCTGACCAAGACGGCGACGGGCAACCGGGTGGCTTTGTTTCGCTGGGCATTGCAGTCGGGCAAGGTCTGCATCGATGAGGTCAACTGCTGCCTGCTGCCAGAGGCCAAGGTCGAGGGCCAAGAGGCCTAGGGCGCTGGTCCCAGGCTCACCGCAGGTTATGATGGGTGTCCTGTATTTATCCTTGAGAGCCCCCATTCAGCTATGGAGCCGATTCAATCTCTGCCTGGAACCGAAGATATCTTGCCCAAGGCGCAGTTTGTGGGCCAGGATCTCAAGGTGGCCGACATCCTCACCTGGCAGTGGGTGGAGGCTACGGCGCGCGATATTTTAGGCCGGGCCGCCTACCGCGAAATTCGCACGCCCACCTTTGAGGCTACCACCCTGTTTGAGCGGGGAATTGGCGAAGCCACCGATGTGGTGGGTAAGGAGATGTACAGCTTTAAGGATAAGGGCGATCGCGGCTGTACGCTGCGCCCCGAGGGCACCGCCGGGGTGGTGCGGGCCTACGTCCAGCACAGGCTCGATGCTCTGGGCGGCGTGCAGCGGCTCTGGTACACCGGCCCCATGTTTCGCTACGAGCGTCCCCAGAAAGGGCGCCAGCGGCAGTTTCACCAGCTGGGGGTCGAGGTGCTGGGCAGCGCCGACCCCCGCGCCGATGTGGAGGTGATTGCCCTGGCCACGGACATCTTGCAGGCCTTGGGGCTCAAAAACCTGACCTTTTTTCTCAATTCGGTGGGGGATAGGAGCGATCGCGCCCGCTACCGCGAGGCTCTGGTGGATTATCTGAGCCCCTTCGCCGCAGATCTGGATGCGGATTCACGCGATCGCCTCAGCCGGAACCCGCTCCGCATTCTCGATAGCAAAGATGAAAAGACCCAGGCTATTACCGCCGCCGCGCCCAGCATTTTAGATTATCTGGGGCCAGACTCAAAGCGCCACTTCGATCGGGTCCTGGCCCAGCTCAGCGCCCTGGGTATTGCCTTTGAGCTCAACCCCCGGCTGGTGCGGGGACTCGACTACTACACCCACACGGCCTTTGAGATTCAGTCGCAGGACTTGGGTGCCCAGGCGACGGTGTGCGGCGGCGGTCGCTACGACGGCCTGGTTGAGGAACTGGGCGGTGCGGCGACGCCAGCGGTGGGCTGGGCAATTGGCCTAGAGCGCCTAACCCTGCTGCTCGAAACTCTTCAGCAGCCGCGCGCGGTCGCCCCTGACCTCTACCTGGTGTCGCGAGGCGAACTGGCCGAGGCCAACGCCCTTCAGCTGGCCCAGAAACTGCGCCATCACGGGCTGGCGGTGGAGCTAGACCTCAGTGGTTCGGCCTTCGGCAAGCAGTTTAAGCGGGCCGATCGCAGCGGCGCCGCCGCCTGCCTAATTGTGGGTGACGACGAAGCGGCCCAGGGCACGGTGCAGGTTAAATGGCTGGGCTCTGGCGAGCAAACCAGTTTGTCCCAGGCCGCATTGCTCAGCGACATCGACGAGTTTGTCCAGCAAATTCGCCGCGATCGCTAGCTAGATGCGATCGCGCTAAACCCCTATATCTCCCGTTGGGCAAGACTTCCAATCGTCGGGCAGATCCCACTTTGCCCAAAACTTCGTTACAATCATTCACATTGAGCCAATATTTTGTGCTCAGCAATTAATTCATCCGTTGGTTGTATGCCTGACACCATTACAAAACTGGCCTACCAAGCCTTGCAGCAGGGCAAAAGCTACTTTGGGTTAGCCCATAAAACCGTTAGCACCCGGGTTATGCAGGCTGTCAATCCGCCTAAGCATATCCACACCAAGCCCTTAGATTTAGAGGCTCTTCAGCTTCTTCAGCGGCGCATGAACGCCCTGCTGGAGCTAGACTGGCAGGAGGCAGAGGCAGGGGTTTATCCCAAAGAACTCCTGTTTGACAATCCCTGGGATGACTTCTTTCGGTTCTACCCACTGGTCTGCCTGGACTTGCCCAATATTTGGAATCGCCTAAATAGCCGCGACTACCACGCCTTTACCCACGATATAGACACCGCAGGCTACCCCAAGTATTACCTACAAAATTTTCATCACCAAACCAACGGCTACCTGAGCGAGATGTCGGCAAATCTCTACGACCTCCAGGTAGAGATTCTCTTTAACGGCACCGCTGACCCCATGCGGCGCCGAGTCCTGGCTCCGCTGAAGCAGGGACTAGCCGAGGTGGGTGCAGCCTCTGGCGCTAAGGTACTGGATGTAGCCTGCGGCACGGGGCGCACCCTCAGCATGCTGCGCGATGCCCTGCCCAAGGTGTCGCTGTACGGCGTAGACCTGTCCCCAACTTACCTGCGTAAAGCCAATGAAACCCTGGCGGCAAAGCCTGGGGTGCTGCCCCAGCTGATTCAGGCCAACGGCGAAAGCCTGCCCTTTGTAGACAACTACTTCGACGGGGTAGTGAGTGTGTTTTTGTTCCACGAATTGCCAGGGGTGGCCCGGCAAAATGCCATCAATGAGATGTACCGGGTGATAAAGCCGGGCGGTACCGTCGTTCTGTGCGATTCAATTCAGCGGCTCGATTCCCCTGAGTTTGAGGTGGCAATGGATAACTTTACGGCGATGTTCCACGAGCCCTACTACCGCCACTACACCACCGACGACCTCAACCTGCGGCTGTCGGAAGCGGGCTTTGAGGCCATTGGTAACCAGGTCCACTTCATGAGTAAGTACTGGATTGGCCGCAAGCCAGCGATAGGCTAGGTAGACGTCTACGCAGGCCTACGCCAACGGGTAGGTTAGGACATTTCGCAGAGCCAGCGTTCGAACGTCGGAACGTTCCTTTTTTAGTGAGGGCATGAGGTCAGGGAATGCGCCAGAGGTAGAGCACGGAGTCTTCCTCCGAGGGCTGGAGGCGAAGGGTAAGGTCGGGTCGCCAGTCGCCCATGTCGAACATGTGGGAAACAACGCGACTGCCGGAGCGCAGCTGGGCTTGCAGGCGCGATCGCAGCCGCAGATTCAGGTGGGGCAGCAGGTAGATAAATACGACGGTAGCGGCGGCTATCTCGCATTCAAACAGGTTCTCTTGGCGAAAGGTGAGGCGATCGCTGACCCCCGCAGCCTGGGCCTGGGCCAGGGCCACCTCCAGCAGCCGGGCATCCACATCAATACCGACGCCGCTAGCGCCGTAATCTACCGCCGCCTGAATGAGCAGGCGACCGTCGCCACAGCCCAGGTCGTAGACCACGTCGGCGGCCTTTAGCTCCGCCAGCTCTAGCATGGCGGAGCAGGCGTCAGCGGGGGTTGGCACAAAGCCGATGGCGGGGCGAGGCAGGGCAGACATTAGACGGGGTTGAGGGTGGCCCAGTGGGCCTGAATATCCTGGATGGTGAACAGGGCTTTGAAGGGCAGATTGTGGCTCTGGTAGAGTTCGGCCCCGCCCTGCTGGCGATCGACCAGGGCCAAAATTTGGTTGACCTGGTACCCAGCTGCCTGAAGGCGATCGACGGCTTTCAGGGCCGACTGTCCGGTGGTGACTACGTCTTCGAGTACGGTTATACTGCTGCCCGGCGCCAGGGTAACGCCCTCAATGTAGGCGCGGGTGCCGTGCCCCTTGGCCTCTTTGCGAATGATCAGCGGAAACAGATTGCGCTCACAGTAGACACCGACCAGGCTCACCGCTGTTACCAGCGGGTCGGCCCCCAAAGTCAGCCCGGCCACCGCCAGGGTGTCGGCGGGCACCAGATCGAGCAGCAGCCGCCCCACCAGCAGCGCTCCTTGGGGGTGCAGCGTGACCAGCTTGCCGTTGATGTAGTAGGTGCTGCGCTGGCCGGAGGTGAGCACGAAGTCGCCCTCCTGGTAGGCTCCGCGACAAAACAAATCCAGCAGGGGCGATCGCAGATCGTGGGTTGGCAGGGCTAGCAGGCTAGGGGTAGGGGTATCCAGCAAAAGCTCTTCCATGGGCGGTTAATTCCTTAAAAATGCTCCAGTTTTCTGCGATCGCGCTATAAAGGACATGCACCGGGTGATCGGTTCGGCATAGTTTTGTGCAGGCCGGGGGTATTTTTGGCTCCAGGCATGGGTTTAGGGCAGAGACGAGTACCGCCGGAACCGCACCAATTCACTGAGTTGAGGAGGCTTGGCCATGGGCATTCAATTAAATCATATTTCTGGTCTAACGCTGGCGCTGCTGGCGATGGCGGCCGTTGCCGCCCCGGCAGGGCACGCTCAGGATACAACACCCCAGACTATCCCCGCCGCCATGGACGATTTGGTCACCAACTACTCCGGCGACTTCTTTAGAAACCGGGGCATTGTCCGTCAGGGCAAGCGAATCCTTGGCCTCGACTTCCCCGAGCGCTCCCTCGAGTGGGACAGCAACGCCACTGCCGCTGCGGTGAGAGACATTATGGCCCTACAAAACACCTCCGATCCCACCATCCGGGTGCCAGATCTAGCCACCCCCTATAGCAGCAGCCTACTCACCATGCCCACCAGCAGCGCTCCCTACGTTGGGTCTGAGTTCGTTTTTGAATCGTCGTTTTAGCCCTTTTCCGGCAGAGGCAGGTTCTACTCTAGGCTCCCAGCTTCAGCCGTCAGGCTGCTGACAATCCAGGGTGCAGGAGTTGAACCTGCCTGAGGCGAATTATGAGTTCGCTGCCTAATCCGCTCGGCCAACCCTGGGATACTATCTATCGGTAAACGATAAGCCATCGGTAAACGATAAGGCATTTTCTATTGTATGCGCAGGTCTAAACCCTAATCTTAAATTTTGTTTGAGGCTTAAACTTTATAATTAGTCTAAAGCTGAGGCTGTTTCAATCCGAGACCAGCAAAAGCATTTTCGGCTTCTGGTTTTCTGCCCGCTGCATTTCAGACTGCTAAGCTATCCACGTTTGCCCCTGCCATGAACCCTGCCGTAGCGTTTACGTTAATTTTGCTCTCGCTCATGATTGGCTCGGGGGTGGTCAGCGCATCGTGGGGATTTACCCTGGGTCGTCAAGCGCTGACCGGGGTACGCCAGCCAGAAACTCGCCCCAGCAGCGGTTCGCCCGTGGCCCGCGAACCGGGCTCAGCCAGCCACGGAGATATCACTCTGGTCAACGAAGCCGAAATTTTGCAGCAGGTGAAGGCTCGCACTAGCGGCGGCGGCCAGTAGCTGTTAGGCACTGGACCATGGGCGTTTTACCCTGTATATTGACCGTCGTTATTCCCGAAGAGCTGCCCGCCACCGCGATCGCGTCTCGACTCCTGGCGGTGCTGCTGCTGATTGGCATCAATGCCTTTTTTGTGGCAGCGGAATTTTCCATGGTGTCGGTGCGGCGATCGCGCATTAGCCAGCTGGTCTCTGAAGGGGATGTGCAGGCCAAGACCGTCCAGCAGCTGCAGCGCAGCCTTAACCGCCTGCTCTCGACCACCCAGCTAGGCATTACGCTGTCTAGCCTGGCTCTGGGGTGGGTGGGCGAAAGCACGATGGCCGTCACCCTGGCCTTTTGGATTACCCAAACCCCCCTGAGCGCCGCCCAGAGCGAGGCGCTGGCCCACGCGCTGGCCATTCCCCTGGCCTTCTTCCTGGTTGCGTACCTGCAGATCGTGCTGGGGGAGCTGTGCCCTAAGTCGGTCGCCATGCTTTACCCCGAGCAAGTGGCCCGGTTTTTGGGTCCCCCCAGCCTCACCATTGCCCGGCTGTTCAACCCCTTCATCTGGATTTTGAACCAGTCCACCCGGCTGCTGCTGAGGCTGGCCAATATCCAGGACAGCGATCAGGTCAGCTACAGCCGCCTCACCCCCGAAGAACTTCAGCTGATTATTCGCACTACCGCCGAAACCCCTGGCCTTGAGGCCGAAGAACGCGAACTGCTCAACAATGTCTTCGAGTTTCGGGATGTCACCGCTGGCGAAATCATGGTTCCCCGCACCCAAATCAACGCCATTCCGCTGAGCGCTAGCTTCGGGGAATTGTTTGATGTGGTGGCCAACACCGAACATTCCCGCTACCCAATCACGGGAGACTCCCTTGACGACATCCAGGGCATGGTCGAACTGAAGCAGTTTTTGCAGCCCCTGGCCCGCCAGCAAATTAGCGTTGACACCCCGATTCGTCCCTGGGTCAAGCCCGCCCGCTTTGTGCCCGAGTACACCCCTCTCCACGAGCTGCTGGCCACCATGCAGCGCACCGGGCAAGAACTGGTCATCGTTGTCGATGAGTTCGGCGGCACAGCCGGACTGTTGACCCTCCATGACCTCACCACTGAGATTATTGGTGACATTCACGAACCCGATGACGACGAAGATCAGCTGGTGCAGATCCTTGACGATCAGTCATACCGAATTAAGGCCCATACCGACCTCGAAGAAGTCAATGATCTCCTCAACCTAGCGCTGCCCTACGCCGATGACTACCAAACCCTAGGAGGATTTTTGATCTACCAGATGCAAAAAATCCCCCATGCGGGCGATCGCATTGTTTTTGGCGATCGCGAATGGGTCGTTCTCTCGACCGACGGTCCGAGGCTCAAAGATATTCTGGTGCGATCGATCCCCGTGCCGCTGCCAGAGCACGGGCCAGATGCCTCAGCGGGAGACCATTCCGACTCCGATGAAGCGCCCCTGCCCTAAACGGCTCTAGGGACACGTTCCCTAGCCAGATGCATAACTGCCACAGTTGACCAAGCGGCCGAAGCGAGGATCGATAGCATAAAAAAAGGCAAAATACTCAAAAATGGGTATGAATCTGGGTCAGTTGCCAAGTCTGACCGAAAATCTTTGTCCCTCCGTTAGAGAATGTCGCTATTCTTTACAGTGTGAAGCATTGTGATAGTATCTGAGTAATTTTACCTGGCCGTCTCAGTTCTTCATTTGCTCTGACGTTCGCAACCTATCAGCTGTCGGCGTATCTTTGTCTCCTTGAGGAAGGACAGGCGTGCAAAACCCCATGTTGTCATCTGCCCTAGACATGCACCTATCTCGAAACTTGCCAGAACCTATTCGTGTCGGCGTCATTGGTGTAGGCAATATGGGCCAGCACCACACTCGCGTCCTCAGCCGATTTAAGGACGTAGAGCTAGTTGGAGTTTCTGACGTCAATGTGGAGCGAGGATTAGACACCGCTGGCAAGTACAGAATTCGTTTTTTTGAAGACTACCAGGAGCTGCTCAAGCATGTTGATGCCGTGTGTGTAGCCGTACCAACTCGGCTCCATCACACTGTGGGCATGGCCTGTTTGCAGGCTGGAGTACACATTCTGATCGAAAAGCCCATTGCCGCCAGCATTGCCGAAGCCGAGTCCTTGGTCAACACCGCTGCGGCGACAAACTGCATTCTGCAAGTGGGCCATATTGAGCGCTTTAATCCAGCCTTTCAAGAACTCCACAAAGTCCTCAAAACCGAAGAGCTACTGGCCCTAGAAGCCCGCCGCATGAGCCCCTACTCCCAGCGGGCCAACGATGTGTCGGTGGTGCTTGACCTCATGATCCACGACATTGACCTGCTGCTGGAGCTAGCTGGGTCAACGGTCATCACCCTCACTGCCAGCGGCAGTCGGGCTTCTAATTCCGGTTATCTAGACTACGTCACCGCTACCCTGGGCTTTAGCAACGGCATTGTGGCCACGCTCACCTCTAGCAAAGTGACCCACCGCAAAATTCGCAGCATTACTGCCCACTGCAAAAACTCGCTTACCGATGCCGATTTTCTCAACAACGAGATTTTGATTCATCGGCAGACCACCGCCGACTGCTCCACTGACTATGGTCAGGTGCTCTATCGCCAGGATGGCTTAATAGAAAAAGTCTACACCAGCAATATTGAGCCCCTTCACGCCGAGCTTGAGCACTTTGTCAACTGCGTGCGCGGCGGCGAAAAGCCCTCCGTTGGCGGCGAGCAGGCGCTCAAAGCCCTGCGACTGGCTAGCCTAATTGAGCAAATGGCCCTCGACGGCAAGCCCTGGCACCATCTTGACCTCAACATTATGGGCAGCGATTTGCCCGTCGCCCTTCAGGTCTAAGGTACTACCTGAATAGGGGTACCTACTTTGATGTGGTCATAGAGCGTGTGAACGTCCTTTTCAAGCATCCGCACGCAACCGTGGGAAACCGCTTCGCCGATTAGGGTTTCCTGATTAGTGCCGTGAATGCCAATGTGATACTGACCCTCAAACCAAAAGCCAATCCAGCGAGAGCCAAGGGGATTCTGGGGACCAGGGCCAATTGCCTCTTTGGTGATGGGGTGTTGCCACACAGGATCGGTGCGCATATCTCGGACAGCAAACTGGCCTACCGGAGTCTGCCAATCGTCTTGGCCAATGGCAACGGGAAACTCGTCGAGGACGCTGTCGTTTTGGTAAAGGGTTAGCCGCCGCCGACTGAGGCTTATTACCACGCGGGTGTTGGCCGTCATCAGGTTCTCGGGCGCCTGGGTCATAACTGGGCCCAGGCGAGCCAGCCGAGTTCGCTCAAAGGGGGCTTCAAACCGCCATCGAGAACCCACCTGATCTTGCCAGGCACCAGTGGCCAGCAACCCGGCGGCAGTGTAGCACAGCACCATCAAGCAGCGATTTAGGGGAGATAGCGCATCCATAGACCGTGACTGTTTACCCTCGCCTAGCTCCAGCATACTGCCATCGACTGGCTTCTAGGTCGCAGTTTAGACCAAGGATTTATCGCTATAGTCACTTAGGCTAGAACATCTAAAAACCTTCGAGCGTTTGAACGTTTTTGGGGAAATGTCTTAACCAAACTGGCTACAGCTATAACCTGGGCGCAGGGCATAGTCTAGTCCCGCAGGGTCAAGGGATGCCAGGCTTGATATGATTGAGGCGCAGATGTATTGCCGGGGCTTGAGACTGTGGCGGTAAAACCAGAATGGTTGCGAGTAAAAGCTCCCCAGTGGGAACGAGTGGGTCAAGTCAAGGCAATTCTGCAAGACTTGGGTCTCAACACCGTCTGCGAAGAGGCATCGTGCCCCAACATTGGGGAGTGCTTTAAAGCCGGTACGGCCACGTTTTTGATTATGGGGCCTGCCTGCACGCGGGCCTGCCCCTACTGCGATATTGATTTTGAGAAAAAACCCAAGCCCCTCGACCCCACCGAGCCCCTGCGTCTGGCAGAGTCGGTGCGGCGCATGGGGCTTAACCACGTCGTGGTTACCTCCGTCAATCGCGACGATCTGGCCGACGGCGGAGCCAGTCAGTTTGTCGCCTGCATTGAGGCGATTAAACAGAGCACTCCAGACACCACTATTGAGGTGCTGATCCCTGACCTGTGCGGTAACTGGCAGGCGCTAGAGACAATCTTGGCCTCTCGTCCCCACGTTCTAAACCACAACACCGAAACGGTGCCCCGCCTCTACCGGCGCGTGCGGCCCCAGGGAGTTTATGCCCGCTCCCTAGAGTTGCTGAAGCGCAGCCGAGATTTGGCTCCCTGGGTGTATACCAAGTCGGGGCTGATGGTAGGACTCGGTGAGACTGACGCCGAAGTGCAGCAGGTCATGGATGATCTGCGGGCCGTAGACTGCGATATTTTGACGCTCGGCCAGTATCTATCGCCGGGGCCGAAACACCTTCCGGTGGCAGAGTTTGTGACCCCTGCCCAGTTTGATGCCTGGCGAGTAGCCGGGGAGGAGAAGGGATTTTTGCAGGTGGTGTCGTCGCCCTTGACCCGCAGTTCATACCACGCCGAAGATGTACAGCGGCTGATGGCCCAGAACCCTCGCTAGAGAAGCATAATTAGGCTCGGCGCCACTAGACTAACCACTCCGTGCAGCCTCGCGGAATTGTAGCCTCAATGCAGGCTGCTATGGGTTTGCTTGTCGGTCTGGCAATGCCAAGTGATGTTGATTGAGAAATTGAGAGGCCGAGGCGAATTTTTCTGGCCCATAGCGGCCCTCAGGAGCACCTGAAACGGTGTAGCAGGCTACAGTATTGCGCTAGGTAAACAAAGGTAAGGATACGCTTCAACTGCTTCAATCCCCAGAATAGTAGTTGCACTATGTATATGGGTGGTAAGTAAATGTTCTCATTGCCATCCACTATGGGAGGGCTACAACCATGACAACTACAACCACAAAGCGACCTGCCGGAAGACACTACACCATTGAGGCGATTCGGGACGAAGCAAAGCAGCTGGTGGACTGCGGCACGCTAGATCGATGCCAGCCTATTTGCGCGCTGTGCGGCTATATTGCTGCCCGTGAGTGGCCATTTATTGAGGCTGAGCTAGAGCAAAATGACTATTTTTTGCGCGATCGCATTGGCGATCTGCTCACCCACGAAGTCTGGAGCAATGACTGAACTTTCCGGTATCTTAGCGGCTCCGGGGGCCGTAGAGAGTAGCCGGGCGATCGCAGGGGCCATGTACCAGCCACTGCTCTCCCACCTGATTGAGTGCAGCCATAATTGGCTGCACCTCTCGTCCCTTGGCCGTCAGGGAGTATTCAACCCGTGGAGGTACCTCAGGGAAAACCGTGCGCTTGACCAGGCCATAGCTTTCTAGCTCCCGCAAACGGGCGGTGAGCGTTTTAGTGCTGATGCCCGGCAGCGCCGCCAAAAATTCGTTGGTGCGACGGCTGCCTTGAAACAGCTCTTGCAGAATGAGAATGGCCCATTTGCTGCCAATGTACGACAACACCAGATGAACCGGACAATCGAGCTTCGTACCGCTGGATGGGTGAGGCATTGGCATCACTCCGGTATGGGCATGTCATTTTCCATTGTGAAGGATTATTCCGAGGATGTGGTTACTCTGGTACCAGATGCTAGAAACTTAAGCTTCTTTTCAGAACTGAAAGGTGTTTGAGCCGCCCCCGGTATTGTCAACGGGTGGCTGCTTGGTTTTGAGGAGTGGCCGTAGGTGGCTGTACCAGCCATGGCGCACATCCCTGGGCATTTCCTCCACGGCAGTCCGCGAGCCACAAGTAGCAGAATGCTAGGGTAATGGGCAAGGCATGCTAGCCTAGGATTTCTGCTTAATTTTGGTTTCTGACCCGTATCAGGTGTGGCCATGTCGTCCCCAAAGCCTTCTCGCAACCCCAACCGCCCCTCGGGGTCAAAGCCCCGCCCGCGTTCCGAAGGCTCCCAGGGTGGCAAGCCCCACTACGAGGGTGATAGGCCTCGCTACGGCGACGACAAGCCTCGCGGCAAAGACGACAAGCCCCGCTACGAGGGCGCTAAGCCTCGCAGCAAAGACGGCAAGCCCCGCTATGGGGACGGCAAACCCCGCTACGAAGGCGCTAAACCCCGCTACGGCGACGACAAGCCTCGCGGCAAAGACGATAAGCCCCGCTATGGGGACGGCAAACCCCGCTACGAGGGTGCTAAGCCCCGCTACGGTAACGACAAACCTCGCTACGAGGGCGCTAAGCCTCGCTACAAAGACGACAAGCCTCGCTATGGGGACGACAAACCTCGCTACAAAGACGACAAGCCTCGCTATGGGGACGACAAACCTCGCGGCAAAGACGACAAGCCCCGCTATGGGGACGGTAAACCCCGCTACGAGGGTGCTAAGCCCCGCTACGAGGGCGGCAAACCCCGCTACCAAGGTGATAAACCCGCCTATGAGGGGACCAATGCCCGTCATCTGGGGGTAATCAACCAGGGTTTAGGCGAAGCAGATGAGCCGCAGGATGAGACCGATTTGCTCTACGGTCGTCACGCGGTTGAGGCAGCGCTACAGGCCCAACGCCCGCTCAATCGGGTGTGGGTTAACGATCGCATTCGCTACGATCCCCGATTTTTATCGCTCATTGATCAGGCCAAAGCCGGTGGGGCCGTCATCGATGAGGTCGATACTAAACGGCTTAACCAGATCACCGCTGGGGCCAATCACCAGGGGATTGCCGCCCAGGCCGCGGCCCATACCTACTACGACCTCGATGAGATGATTGAAACCGCCCTTGGGGCAGCCAAGGTGCCGGTCATTATTGCCGCCGACAGCATTACCGATCCCCACAATTTGGGGGCGATTATCCGCACTGCCGAAGCTTTGGGTGCCCAGGGCATGGTGATCCCCCAGCGCCGGGCGGTAGGGGTGACCTCTACGGTGGCCAAGGTCGCCGCAGGTGCCCTAGAGCGCCTGCCCGTGGCGCGGGTCGTCAATCTCAAGCGCGCCCTTGACACCCTAAAAGAAAAAGGGTTTTGGATCTACGGTTTGGCATCAGAAGCCAGCCAGCCCGTGCACCGCACCACCTTCGATCGCCCAACGGTTATTGTCGTCGGGGCCGAGGGCAGCGGTCTCAGCCTGACGGTGCAGCAGAGCTGCGACACGCTGGTGTCAATTCCTCTGCGGGGAACGGTTCCCAGCCTAAATGCATCGGTGGCTACAGGCATGGCGCTCTATGAGATCTATCGTCATCAATGGATGGCGCAGTTGGAAATTTCCTCTTTGCAAAATCAAAAGCTAGGGAGTATAACCAAAAATGGCGCGATGCTACCCCAGGGCGGCTTAGAGCCATGACTACCCCATAAAAAACTTTGGAACTCGGCAGATAGGCAGGATCTATGAACAATCTTTTAGGTCGTCTTTTAGGCAGCATTCTGGGCCAGAACAAAGCCTGGTGGGTAGAGATCAAAACCAGCCAGCCCGCCTGTACCTACTACTTTGGTCCCTTTGACAGTGAGTCTGAGGCCCATGCTGCCAAGGGTGGCTACATCGAAGATCTAGAGCAGGAAGGGGCGCACAACATTCAAACCCTGGTACAGCTGTGCAGCTTTCCCGAACAGCTGACTATCACCGACGAGTGGGATACTCCCCTGGGGGGCTTTACGGCCCCGGCCTTTGGCCGCTCCTGACCCTCGCCGTCTGAGGCAATTCCAGCCCCCTGGCTACAGGTGCTGCTGTCGTAGCCAGTGATTGATGTCAGGCAAAATTTGCTCTGGAATTTCCCAGGGCAGCAGGTGGGCCGTATTTGGGTAGCAGCGACTTTGGGCCAGCGGCAGATGGGCTGCCGTCTCCAGGCTGGCCTGGGCGGTGATATGACAGTCTTCGGCCCCGCACAGCACCAGGCATGGCACGGCGATCGCGCTGAGGTCGGCCAGGCGGTTGTAGCGTCGCGCCAGCGCTCGGGTGAGGGCACGGTTGGCCTGGGACGATGTGCCCAGATAGGCCCAAACCCCTTCCCTGGCCAGCCGTCGGTAGGCCAGGGGCGTATGCTGCCGCAGCAGGTATCGGTACAGCGATCGCGGCCCCAGCCCCCTGACAACCAGTGGATTGCCTGGGGCCAGCACATTTAAAATTGATCCCAGTCCGGTGTTGACTAGCTCTACCCAGGTGACGGGTGGGTGCGCCCCTACTGGCCGGGCGGCGGTCGCCACTAAAATCAGCCCAGCCACCCGTTCCGGATGGCGCAGGGCCAGCTCCAGCGCCAGAATCCCCCCCAGCGACCAGCCCAATACCAGGCAGCGCTCGATGCCCTGGGCGTCGAGCAGCTCTACTAGATCCAGCAGGCTGTCTTCAATGTTAAAGGGCGATCGCGTGCGGCTGCCGCCGTAGCCCCGCAGATCGGGCGCCAGGGTCTGGTAGCGATCGCTCAGGCTTTCCGTGAACACCGACATCGTTTTGGCCGAGCCAGGGTGTCCGTGCAGGCACAGGATGGGGAAGCCAGCGCCCCGGATCTCACAGTGAAGTTGCATAGCGTGACGGATGCTGGACCCCTAGCATAGCCGCCTAAACCATAGCCTGGGTTAGCCCATCGGCACCAGGTCAGTCCGTCGCGCTAGTTTGCAGCCCCCGCCTGGGTAACGTTGCGGGCTGGCTCTTGCCCAGGGGCGCGGGCTACACCTCGCTCTAGATCGGAGTCTGGATTGGGGGCTATAGCCGCAGGCTCCATCTTCTCCAGGCAGGCAGCGGCAGCGGAATCAGCTTTGTCCAGGCCCATCTCCAGGGCCAGAGCCGTCTCTGCTAGATCAGCGCGGAGGTCGGGGTTGGCCGCAGGCTGAAGGTGGGAGGCGTCGAGGTTCCTCCCAGCCTGGCTGGCGCTGTCGGGGGTGAGGCCGGGCGCGTTGGGCTGAAATTGCCGGCAGTAGCTCGCGGAAAGGTGTTTAGGGTTGGCGTCAGCAAAGCCCAGGGAGTCTAGCTGGGCCTGGCTTAGCTGACCTGAGAGACTGTCATCACCCTGGCCCTGGGCCTGGGCCACCCGCAGCTCTAGGGCCTGCGTTTGGGCCACCTGTAGCTCTGGATCTTGGGGTATCTGAGCCTGAGGAACCTCCGGTTCTAAAGCCTGAGCATTGTCGATCGCGCCCCTGGAGGATGCTGCGACGGCGGGCAGCGAATGCAGGCGGGGAGATTCTGGGTTTAGGGGCAGACTTTCGGGGAGCGCGATCGCTGTTTCTGGTTGGGTGACGGCCCCCCGGCTGTGGTGGCTGGCAACGGCTGCCGTCGAGGTTAATCCTCCTACCTGCTCGGGAGTGAGTCTTAGGGAAGCAGGGGCATTCGACTGATGGTGGGTTGTCGCCGCAGGTAGCTCAGGATCCGCCGGACGAGCATGGGCACCCACCCCCAGAGCTACGGATGCGGGCAGAGCCGCTTCGGAGGCAGGGGTTTCAGTCTGAGTTGGTGCCGCCGCCGCTGGGGGCGGTGAGGGTTGCGTCGCTATCCCCCCTGGAGAGGTTTCGGATGAGGCGACTAGCGGAGCACCGCTCCCCCTGGAGAGCCTGGGCGAGGCTGGTGCCGTCAGCCCTCCTAGCTGATTGGTAGAGGCCGTGGTAATCAGAGGGGCCGGATGCTGGGATTGGGCACTGTAGCCCTGGTGCCGCGAAGGGGCAATTGGATAGTTACGCGCTAGGTTGGCAGAGGCGATCGGGCCTAGGTTAGTGGCGCTACTGGCGCTGTTACTGGTGCCGTTAGGGGTTGGCAGCCCTGCCACGGGGGCGGTTTCTGGAGCCGCGATATTGGGGCCTAGCGAGGTAGGCGGAGTCGTTTCCCCTAAGGGCTGTAGCAGAGGCCCTTGGCCCCTGGAGTTGGTGGCACTCGCTGCGTCAGCGAAAACAGGAGGCCCCTCGACGGGTTGGCCGACTGCGGCTTGAGGCACCGGGCGAGGCGGGGTGCTGAGGCTGAAGGCGGCAGGCAGGGGAGTCGTGCCCAGAGCTTTGGTGGATGAGAGCCTCGACTCGTGCTGGGCTCGCAGGCGCTGCACTCGCTCCCGCAGCTGTTCGACCTGGGGAAGAGTTTGGTCAATGCCACTCGAACCGCTGGCCAAAGGCAAGGGTCTCGCCAATCGCGGGCTGAGGCGAGACGGATCTAGCCGCCCCTGGGACGGGGCTAACTCAGGCTGGGCCATGGGGCTAGAGCCGGTTGCCTGCAGCCCTGCCTGAGCCTCAATCTGGGCCAAATCATCCCCTTCGGGCAACTCTGCGCTCGGCGTGGGAGAGCTAGTTTTTTCAGCACTATAGGCCGCTAAAGCCAGCAGCCCACCGCATGATGCTAAAACCCAGACACGCATAACTCACTTCCTAGGATTGGTCAGACTGTCTTAGCTCTCTTTACGGTGGTCAAGCGACCGATCAGTAAAATCCTGGGCCATGAAGTGTAAAGATTCTGTTGCGCTCGGGTATGGTGGCAGTACTCAACGTTTCTGGAATGGCGGCAAACGCTGGCCCCACGGTCTATGCAGGGTGAGTTGGCAGCACTGATGGCGGCTGGGCTGTGGGCGATGGCCACGGTCATGTTTGGGCGGCTGGGCAAAGCCCTGCCGCCCCTGGGGTTAAACCTGGCCAAGGGAGCGATCGCGCTGGTGCTGCTGACCCTGACTTTGCTCCTGCTGGGACAAAATACCGCTGGCTTAGATCGTCAGACCACAGGCCTTTTGGCCCTGAGTGGCGGGATTGGCATTGGCCTGGGCGACACGGCCTACTTTGCCACCATCAATCGGCTCGGCCCGCGGCGGGCGCTGCTGCTCGAAACCCTTTCTACGCCGCTGGCGGCCCTCCTGGCCCTCGTTGTTTTGCAGGAGACCCTAACCCCGCAGGCGTGGTTGGGCATTGGTCTTACCCTGGCTGGGGTGGGGTGGGTCATTGCTGAGCGAGTGCCCAGTGGAGTCACCCCTGGCCGCGTCGACTTTCGAGGTGTGTGCTACGGCATTTTGGCCGCTTTGGGCCAGGCCACGGGGGCCGTGTTGTCACGGGCCGCGCTGGCCGACACCGCGGTAGATCCCCTGTGGAGTTCGCTGCTGCGGCTGACGGGGGGCTGCGTCATCATTCTGGGCATCTTGCGCTACCAGGGGTCGGTGGCGGGAGCGCTGAGGCCGCTGCGATCGCCCCGACTGCTGCTGGGCGTGGCGATCGCAGCGGTATTGGGCACCTATCTGGCCATTTACCTTCAGCAAATGGCGCTCAAGTATGCCGCGACAGGGGTGGCCCAGGCGCTGACTTCGACCAGCCCGCTGTTTGTTCTGCCCCTGGCGGTAGCCCTGGGCGATCGCGTCAGCCTGCGGGCCGCCGCCGGGGCAGGGGTGGCCCTGGCGGGCATTGCCATTTTGGTCAACGGCTAGCCGGGCGAGTTTTCGGCGCCAGTTTGGGGTGGACCCACCAGCTGGCTTAGATTCTGGGGATCCACGGTGTAGGCAGCTCCGAACCCCATCACAAATCGCCCCGCCTGGGGACTGAGACAAAAGATTTGAAAATCCTCCAGCGATCGCAGCATGGCAATAATTTCCCCAAAGCGTTGCTCGAAGCGATCGGCAACGCCGTCCCAGGCCTCGGTGCCTCTGGGCAGGCATTGGGCCTGGCAGTCGTAGGTAATGCGCTGGCGGGCAAATACCTGAGGGGCCTCGGCCTCAGCTTCAATCAGCAGCACGCTGGCGAGGCCTGTGGTTTGCAAATTGTGGGTGTGGGTCGATAGGCCGCTGGTAAAGATATAAATTTGGTAGTCGTCGTCGATGACGTAGGGAGCATAGCTGGCGTGGGGGTGGCCCTGGCCATCGACCGTGCTTAGCATCAGGCTGAGCACCCGGGCGGGCAACCCCTGGTAGGCCGTTAAAACTGCATCGAAACTGGGCATAGGTAGGGGCTAGGCGCGCTATAAATGCAACCGGGACTGTGGCTGCCGCTGCGGGTTGCGCTACAGTTATTGCATTCTGGTTCTCTGGTATTATGTCGCGTTTATCCCGTCAGGTTCAGCCCGCCGAGGCCTATCTGGCCAAACTCACTGAGGCTGACTGGGCAACCCTGGCCAAGCGCAACGTACTGGTCAAGGGAGGCCAGGGGCAGTACGGCCTCATGATCGCCACCACCGTATCCCAGGCTACTGCCTGGGCCGTGCTAACCGACTACGGCAGCTTCTATAAGTTCCTGCCGACGGTGGTCAAAAGCCGGGTTGTTGAATCAGACGGCGATCGCACCATTGTCGAACAGGTCGATCGGCGGCGCATTCTGCTCACCACGATGGAATCTAAGGTGCTGACCGAGAACCTGGAGCTGCACGGTCAGCAGATTAGCTTTCGCCTGCTGGAGGGCAATTTGGAGTACATGTACGGCCACTGGCGCATTGACGCGGCCCCACCCTCCCTGGGGGGTGAGCTGGTGTGCCTGCTCTCGCAGCAGGTCAGGGCAGAAGCCGATGTCGGACCCTTCAAGGCCATGTTCTACAACCTGTTTGAAGCTGGTCTGGTAGATACTATCAAGGCCCTGCGGACCGAAATGGAGCGACGGGCCGCTTCGTCTAATCTTTAGGAAGTGTGAATTTTTAGGCATTTTTACTGGGTTTAACCGTAAAGACCCGAGCCGCGATCGCACTTTACTGGATACTGGACCAAGGCAACTGCCGATGACGCAGATTATTGGCAATGCCTTTTCACCTGGGATCGGGGCATAATCCTGACCATTTTGCGGCGCTCCCCTATCCCTAATCGGGCAGGTGGCCTTTGCCTAAATGTAAGGAAATTATAAAGACATCTTAGATTGCAGGTCCTCCCCTGGGTAATCTCAAGGAAGGTGCTGATGGTACAGGTCGCTGGTTGGGTCGTTTGATTTTGGTGTTGGGACATGCACAGTTCGTTTTCCGCCGAGTTCAGTCGCTATGCCCCAGCAGTCGATCATCTGCTGTTCTA
Source organism: Nodosilinea nodulosa PCC 7104 (assembly GCF_000309385.1). Classification (GTDB taxonomy): domain Bacteria; phylum Cyanobacteriota; class Cyanobacteriia; order Phormidesmidales; family Phormidesmidaceae; genus Nodosilinea; species Nodosilinea nodulosa. The sequence continues at coordinate 2,181,316 of NZ_JH976537.1, read as the reverse complement.
TAAAATCATTAGCGATCCCGACGGCATTCGGCTGCGGATCTGGGAAAGTGCCTCTGAGCTAGATCAAAGCCCATCGCCCTATCTCTACATTCTCAACCTGCGGGTGGGGTCCATCGCCGAGGCCAAAAAGCGCCTCAAGGCCCACCTCGCCCTCAACGGCGGCACCCTGGCCACCAGCCAAGATCTGCCCCGCAAGGGCAAGGTCAAGCTCATGCCCCACGCCACCTGGGACGGTACCGAGGGCAACGACTAGGCCGACTCTTGGCCCCCTAGACTTCAGCTGGTAGCCGTTGGTCCCGCCGGGCTGCGTACCCAGCCCGATCGCTCGGTAGCACCCCGCCGGAGGCTCAATCGGGCTGGACCTTGAAAAAGCGCTTGCCCTGGCTGGGGTAGAAGCTGGCCACCAGGGCGATCGCCATCCACCACAGGGTGCTAATTTGGGGCCGATACATCACTGTGTCGGCAATGCCCTGGCCCAAAATGCCGATCAGCGAGGCGATCGCCCCCATCAGCCAGTATCCCTGGGCATCCTGGGTTTCGCGCAGCCGCTGGAGCTGCACCCAGCCCTGGTGGAAGATCAGCAGCAGCATCCACAGAAACGCCAGCAGCCCCAGTATTCCTCCCTCCACCAGCACCTCTAGAAAGATGGAGTAGGCGCTCAGGGCCGTGTAGCGCGGCCGCTGATAGAGCGGATAGACGGCATTAAACGCATCGTGGCCGGGGCCGATGCCCAAAATGGGGCGATCGCGAATCATGTCGAGCACCGCCGCCCACACGTTGATGCGGAAATTGTTGCTGCTGTCGGCCCGGCCCACAAAGATGCTCAGCACCCGCTCCCGCAGCGAATCGATGGAAACAATCGCCAGGATGACCACCGCAGCCGCCCCGCCCAGCAGCACCGGCAGTGCCCAGCGCTTCCAAAACGGTGAAAACCAGAGGCTCCAGTACTGCACCAGCAGCGTCATCAGCACAAAACCAGCGATCAAAAAGCCGATCCAGCCGCCTCGGCTGAGGGTGAAAATCAGGCACAGCGTATTCACCAGGGTGGCCAGCAGCGCCAGCCCCTTCGGCCCCCAGCGGGGCCAGGCAAAAACCGCGGCGCCGCTGAGCATGATGCCCGGCAGCAGGTAGCCCGCCAGCAGGTTGGGGTTGCCCAAAAAGCTGTACACCCGCGTCAGATCGGCCGCTGCGGAGTTGGCATCAACCCAGGTGGCCAGGGCCGTCGCGCCAAAAAAGTACTGCCGCAGCCCGTAGATCGACACCGGCAAGGTAGTCAAAATATAGGCCAGAATCAGCAACCCCCTGGCTCTGGGGCGCCGCGCCACCCGCGCGATCAGCAAGAACAGGACAATGTTGAGGGTGAGCTCAACTAAACCCGTGAGGGCCGCCCTCCGCACCGGCGACAGCGCCGTGGCCAGAACCATCGTGCCCCAGTAGAGCGCCACCGCAATGTGCACCGGCGACAACCCCGCCCCGGCATCGTCGGTGAGGGTAAGCAAGGCCCACAGGGCCGCCACCGCTATCAGCAGCACCCCAATCAGCACGGTTGAGACGTAGGGCGCCAGGGCAAACAGCACGATCGCGATCGCCAGGCCAATCCAATCGCCCCAGCGCAGCAGCCAGCTGCCCTGTCGCCAGCGCCGCAGGGGAGCCAGCAGGCGGTGCAGAAGGCTGGCTTCGCGCCATTGGCTAAAGGCAAAGGTCGACAGGGTAAACTGTTGCCAAAAGTCGGTCAGCATGGGTCTTGAGCGCAGGTGAGGGGATAAATCCCTCCCATCATGCCAAGGTTTGGCCCATCTGGGGCAGCCAATTTAAAGCCGCCGCCAGCCAATAACGACTGGCCGAAGCCGGGCAGATGGGGCGACGGCCCTGGGAAACCAGCCCCAGCTCGCCTCGCATTGTCCCAAACCCTTAAGAAAGCGTTAGGAATTGGGAATTGTTCAGGGGGTACGCAATGTTTTGTAACCCCCCGGTAGCTTTAATTAAGGGTTAATAATCGCCTGTGATCCCCTGTTTAGAATGTGGGCAACACGAGACGTCCCCTTGCCCCTCGACTTTTTTTCAGGAGAAACCCATGGCCAGCCTCTTAGAGCAGCTCCGGCAAATGACCGTTGTTGTCGCCGATACCGGAGACATTCAAGCCATTGAAAAATTTACCCCCCGCGACGCCACCACTAACCCTTCACTGATTACGGCGGCGGCCCAGATGCCCCAGTACCAGGCCATTGTGGATGACACCCTGCTCAAGGCTAAAGCCGACTCGGGGCCCGGCGCGTCGGATAAGGACATCGCCAACCTGGCCTTTAAAAGTCTGGCGGTGGCCTTTGGCCACAAGATTTTGGGCATTATCCCCGGCCGCGTTTCTACCGAGGTCGACGCCCGGCTCAGCTACGACACCGAGGCTACCGTCACTACCGCCCGCGATATCATTGCGCAGTACGACAAGCTGGGCATTACCCCCGAGCGAGTGCTGATCAAAATTGCCTCCACCTGGGAGGGTATCAAAGCCGCTGAGATTCTAGAAAAAGAAGGTATTCACTGCAACCTGACCCTGCTGTTTGGTATTCACCAGGCGATCGCCTGTGCCGAGGCAGGCACTACTCTGATCTCTCCCTTCGTGGGCCGCATTCTCGACTGGTACAAGAAAGACACCGGCCGCGACGAGTATCCCGCCAACGAAGATCCGGGCGTGGTGTCGGTGACGGAGATCTACAACTACTACAAGAAGTTTGGCTATAAGACCGAGGTGATGGGGGCCAGCTTCCGCAATGTGGGCGAAATCACCGAGCTGGCTGGCTGTGACCTGCTGACCATTTCGCCCCAGCTGCTGGCCCAGCTCGACAGTACCCAGGCCGACCTACCCCGCAAGCTCGATCCCGCCAAGGCCGCCAACCTAGATATTGAAAAGCTGTCTATCGACGAGGCCACCTTCCGATCGATGCACGAGAGCGATCGCATGGCCAAGGAGAAGCTCGACGAAGGCATCAAGGGCTTTAGCAAGGCCCTCGAATCGCTGGAGGATTTCCTCGCGACCCGTCTGACTCAGCTTTCCGAGGGCGAGGTGAGAATTACCCACGCTCGCGACGACCTGTTCAAGGCCTACGACCTTGATGGCGATGGCTTTATCACCCGAGAAGAGTGGCTGGGCACCGACGCCGTTTTCGACGCCCTCGACCTCGACCACGACGGCAAGCTCTCCCCGGCGGAAATTGGGGCTGGGCTGGGCGCGGCCTTTCAGCTGGCCTAACCGCTGGGGTTTTGAGAGCTAGTTTTTAAGGAATCTAGGCGATCGCGCGGTAGCTCGTGCGATCGCTTTTAGCGAGTGGATTGAGATTTGGCCCCCCCGCTGTCCAGCAGGGCTAGCGATGGCCAAATGCCGGGCTGCCGCTGCCGATTGCTTTGGGTTTGGTGCGGTTTGGGCGATCGCGCGGCCCCGCCAGGTTGAGGCTGATTGAATCCTAAAGCTAGCCCGGAAGTGCGCATTCGGCGGGCTTGACCAACGACTTCGTAGCGTAAACTACAGCCTTAGGTCTACCCTCCCCGGTAATGATCAATCCTATGGTGCCTAGCCATACATTCGATACCCGAAGCTTATTTTTGGAGATCCCTGGTGCTATTTGACGCCTACGACCCCGGCGACTTTTTTGATGAGCTGTTTTTAGGCCAAGGCCAGCCGCGCCCCGAGGCGGACCTGCTCGTGCAGCGGGTCAATGCTTTGTCTCTGGCCGATTTGCAACAGCGGCAGCAGGCGGCGCAAAATGCCCTGTTTAAGCTGGGGGTCACCTTCAACGTCTACAGCGACAACCAGGGTACCGAGCGCATCTTTCCCTTCGACGTGATTCCCCGCATCGTGCCCGGCCACGAGTGGGAGTGGATAGAGAAAGGCCTAAAGCAGCGGATCTACGCGATCAACTGCTTCATTCACGATGTCTACAACGACCAAAAGATTCTCAACGACGGCGTGATTCCGCGCCACGTAGTGGAGTCGGCACCGGGCTTCCTAAAGCCCTGCATGGGCCTAAACCCGCCCAACAATATCTGGTGCCACATCACCGGCACCGACCTGGTGCGCGACAAAGACGGCACCTGGTACGTGCTGGAAGACAACATGCGCTGCCCCTCCGGGGTCTCCTACGTGCTGGAAAATCGGCGGGTGATGAAGAACACCTTTCCCCACCTGTTTGCCGCCATGGACATTGCGGCCGTAGATGACTACGCCAGCCAGCTGCTCGAAACCCTGCTGAGCCTGGTGCCTGAGACGCTGATCAATCCCCGGGTGGCGGTGCTCACCCCCGGTATGTACAACTCGGCCTATTTTGAGCATTCCTTTTTGGCTCAGCAGATGGGGGCTGAACTGGTGGAAGGTCGCGACCTGGTGGTGTCGGACGGCTACCTGAAGATGCGCACCACCAAAGGCCTGGAGCGGGTAGACGTGATGTACCGCCGCATCGACGACGACTTCATTGACCCCAAAGCCTTTCGGCCCGACTCGCTGCTGGGGGTGCCGGGGCTAATGGAGGTGTACCGGGCGGGGCGAGTGGCGCTGGCCAATGCCCTTGGTACCGGCGTCGCCGACGACAAGCTGGTCTACGCCTACGTGCCCCAGATGATCCGCTACTACCTCGACGAAGATCAGATCATCCCCAACGTGCCCACCTACCTGTGCGAAGACGCGACCCAGCAGGCCCACGTACTCGACAACCTAGACCAGCTGGTGGTGAAGGCCACCAACGCCTCCGGCGGTTACGGCATGCTGATCGGCCCGCACTCTACCGAGGAACAGCAGGCCGAGTTTAGCGATCGCATTCGCGCCAACCCCCGAGGCTACATTGCCCAGCCCACCCTCTGCCTGTCGCGGGTACCCACCCTAATCGACGACACCTTCGAGGGCTGCCACGTCGATCTCAGGCCCTACATCCTCTACGGCCAGGATATCTACGTTAACCCCGGTGGCCTCACCCGCGTCGCCCTCAAGCGCGGCTCCCTGGTGGTCAACTCCTCCCAGGGCGGCGGCAGCAAAGACACCTGGGTGGTGAAATCGATCGACCCCAACGCCCAGCTACCGATTCAAAGACAGGGTCAAAGCCAATAGGGCGTCGGACAAAGCGCGCGAGCAACAGCACATTCAAGAACTCATTACGATGGGAACAGCTCACCCTTCAATTAGCTAGTTGTAGGTTTTAAATGGTGCAACTCTCCTCTAAAACATTGACTCTGGAAGAGTTTCTGAAGCTACCAGAAACCAAACCTGCCAGTGAGTTTATGGATGGACAAATTCTTCAAAAACCTATGCCTCAAGGAAAGCACAGTGCCATTCAGGGTGAATTTGTACCATTTGTTAACACTGCTTTAAAACCAAAACGCACTGCTCGCGCTTTTCCAGAACTGCGGTGCACATTTGGGAATCGCTCTGTAGTCCCAGATGTGGTGGTAATGACGTGGAGCCGCATTCCTCGCGATGACAATGGTGAAGTCGCTAATACTTTTGCTGTTGCTCCAGACTGGACAGTTGAAATCCTCTCCCCAGACCAAAGCCAAACCAGGGTCACAAAAAATATTCTCCACTGCCTCAGGCACGGCACTCAAGTGGGCTGGCTGATCGACCCTGATGAACAAACGGTCTTTGTCTATCGCCCTAAACAAGAGACGGCTGTTTTTGATCGACCCCAGGATGTCTTGCCCGTACCCACCTTCGCTAGTGATTTAGCCCTCACCATTCAGGATTTGTTCAACTGGCTCCTGGAGTGAGCGGCAAGAACCCCCACCCACTCTCCTACCCCTCTACCCACTCACTCTCCTACCTATCCACTCTTATGCTCAGCCGCGTCGCCGATTCGATTTACTGGCTCAACCGCTACGTCGAGCGGGCCGAAAACGTGGCCCGCTTTGTGGATGTAAACCTCAACCTGCTGCTGGACGCCCCGCCGGATATGGAGCAGCAGTGGGAACCCCTGGTCAGAACGACGGGCGATCAGGCGATGTTTGCGGCGCGCTATGGCGAGGCCACCGCCGACAATATTCTGCGGTTCCTGACCTTCGATCGCGAGTACCCCAACTCGATTATTTCCTGCCTCCGGTCGGCGCGGGAAAATGCGCGATCGGTGCGGGAGGTGATTTCTTCAGAAATGTGGGAGCAGGTGAATTCGTTTTACCTGATGGTGAACGAGGCAGCGAATGTGGGGCGGCTGTCGGAGCTGCACACCTTTTTTCCCGAGGTCAAAATGGCCAGTCACCTGTTTGCCGGGGTGATGGATGCCACCATGGCCCACACCGAGGGCTGGCACTTTGGCCAGCTGGGGCGACTGCTGGAGCGGGCCGACAAAACCGCCCGCATTCTCGACGTCAAGTACTACATTTTGCTGCCCTCGGTCACCGATGTGGGCTCGCCCCTGGACGATTTGCAGTGGATTGCCCTGCTGAAGTCGGCCAGCGCCTACGAGATGTACCGCAAGTGCCAGTACCGCATTACCCCGCGCGGGGTGACGGAGTTTTTGATTCTCAATCGAGAGTTTCCGCGCTCGATCCAGTTCTGTTTGATTGAGGCGGAGCGATCGCTGCACTGCATCTCCGGCACGCCGTCGGGCACCTGGCGCACGGGCAGCGATCGCGCCCTGGGTCGCCTGCGCTCCGAGCTCGACTACCTCACCATTGAAGAAATTACCGAGCGGGGGCTGCACGAGTTTCTCGACGGCCTGCAAAATCGACTTAACGACGTGGGAGCAAACATCTTCTCGGACTTTTTTGCCCTAGAGCCGATGTCGCTGACCTAGCGGACCAGCACCAGCACCAGGCTCAGCAGCAGTAGGCCGCCCAGGGCCATCAGCCCCCGGTGGTTGCGGACCCAGAAACTAATTTGCTGCCCCGGTGAGAGGGCTGGCAGCTCCATATCCTGCGCGGCATTGACAGACCGATAAAGGGTGCAGGTTTCGGCGTGGGGTCGCTGGGGAAAATTGCAGGTGTCATCGGCATCGTAGACACAGGTGGCACACAGGGCCTCACCACCCTCGGTACGGTGCAGCGGTATGCCAGGGTGCCCGTGGGCCTTGAGGGGAAGCCGACAGCGAGGGCACTGAATGGCGGTGGGTTCGAGGGTGGCCTGGCAGCGGGGACACGACAGCATGGCAAGAAGGCAGTACTGCCCGTATCCTAGCGCAGCCGCAGCCCTCAAATTCGGTCTGACAGCCTGCGTGCCAGGTTTTGTCAATGCTGCCCGGGTATCAACTTAAGCCGGGACAGATTGACCGTACCAGGGATTGGGCTGTTGTGACACAGAAGACCGTCTAGGCATAGGCAGCTCCGTAAAGGTACTTAAGACAGACTCAAAGAGGTCAGGAAAGGGATGACCAAAGAGACGCTGGGCGGCGGTGGAGCCATCCGGGCGCTTGAGGTCAAAATTGTGGAGGATGGTGAGCACTGAGAGGGCCTGGGGCGAAAAGCCCCGAGAGGCGTGATGTCGCTGGGCGAGATAGCCATTGCGGCCCTCCACCGCCGATGAGGTGCGCTGATAGTTGGCACACATCCGTCGGCCCCATTGTATCCACCGTAGGACATCAGCCGCCTGGAGCATCAGCGTCATCTCGGCTTTCATCAAGGAATTGAAGGCATCACTAGCGGCCTGCTGGTAGCGATGCTTGAGGTGAGGGGTGCGGGTTTTATCGGCTTGTTGCGACCAATATAGCCAGGGCAATAGAACCGTCAGCACCCAGGTTTGCACCTCAGGATCTTGGGTTTCTACCGATAGAGCGTGGGTGGCCCAACGCCACCAGGCGTGGACGCCTTGGGCTAAGGCCGGGATCTGACGTTCAAAGGTCGCCACGGCAGACCAGGCGGATGCTCCACCGTAGTCTGCGGCCAGGGCATTGAGGGTGGGCAGCAGGGCGCTGAGTCGAGCCCTGAGGTCGGTGGCCAGTTGCCATTGGCCGGTCTCGAGATCGAAGGGATGGACGCTTAGACTGATGGCTTGTCGCGTCTGACGGTAGCGCTGTTGGTCGTCGATGACCTGCTGCTGCTGTTGGACAACGGCGTCATATTGAGTCTGCAGGCTGGGGTCAGGTGCGTCGGTAGACGCTTGACTCAGACGGTGCAGCAGTTGCCTGGCTTGCGTCTCCACCTGCGCTAACTGTTGCCCCAGGCTCCGCCCTAGCGGTCGTCCCAGGTTGCGCAGAACATGGAATAAGTCCGCTACACTGACGGTGCCTAAGCCTGTGGTGGCCAATTTAATCAGCGCCCGCGCCTCATCGCTAACCAGGCTGTGACAGGTCCATCCGGCTTGTTCCCACTCGGGCGGGAGCTGCGATGTCCAGGTTCTGTAGGTGCGGTCTTGGGTTTCAACCTCAGTGAAAATAAAGCCACTAGCTAACTCCATCAACACCAGGGTGGGCAGGCCAAAGAAGGTTTCATCGGCCCCCAGCCAGACGTCCTGGCCCTCAGTCGGTTGGCATCGCTCGGCTTGGGTGCGGCCATAGTCCACGATAGCGGCCTCCACCCGACGTTTCAATTGTCGCAGCGCTGTGGGCGAACAGCCGAGATGAGTATCGACATGAATCGCTTTGAAAAATGCCGATAGGCTCTCGGCACCCACCCCTTGCTTAATCCCAAAGTGATACACCACCGCTATCACCAAGCGCACCAGCCACTGATACCCCACTACGGTTTCCCACCCACCCGACTCAGGGTATTGCTCAGCACGGTCTATCGACTGCTGATGGCGATGGACACTGCTACGGCTCATTCCCGTCGCCTCGGCTATCACGCTCAGCGCCGCTCGACCCTGCGTTCTCAAAAATTCGGCGACCTGGTGTCGCCGTTCTCATATATTGGAGGTCATCGTTCCGGGTTGAATTCGTTCCGGTAACGATACCCGGCTCTGCGGCAACGCCCAGAGCCTTTTATATCATTTTGATAGAGTGCTTATTGATACCCCAAATCAAGTGTCTCTTTATCCCACCTTACGTTGGTACCCTGCTGCCCCTCGACATGTCAAAAAGAGCTCGCGGCATTAACTGGCTCGTTCTTGATGTGCTTCCATATACGCTCGTAGCAGTTGATTAATCTGTGTTTGGTAGCCCTGCCCATGAGACTTAAACCACTCCAGTACATCACTATCGATGCGAAGGGTAACTTGAGCCTTGGCTCTTGGAGCAGGCAAACCCCGCCGTACAACTGCATTAGCAAACATTTCTGGTGTGATCTCCGGACAGTCTGACAAGTCTATATCGTCATCACTCATGGCATCCAATCGTTGCCAATCAGTTTGAGAGTTGCTCGAAGTAGGTTCGTCGTTCATATTTCGTCGCCTTTCTTGCAGAAATGATCCGGGTAGAATCCTCACGTTCTGTATGGACAACAGCAATCACTTGCCCTTGCAACAAACCGAAGGTGACAAAACGCAGCTCTCCATAACCAAAACGATTGTCCTCAACTGTTACGATGTCGCCATCGAACACAGCCGGAACGTCAGCAAAATCGATGCCGTGCTTACGAAGATTAGCGAGACGTTTTGCTGCATCCCATTCATATTCCATCACTGTACGGCAGCTACAGGAATTAATTGTAGTTACAAATCGTCGTTACAGCCACCGTTCCAAGTGATTTTGATCGCCTTTGTCCCGCACGTGACTTCAAGTTCTGTCCTAGCGGCATAACGTCCTATATCACCGCACTGCGAAGTTTGATGCTTGGACTTAGATTGCCCCGGGATTACAACTGTTATCTCGTTTCCCGCATTTGCGTGAGCTTATACCTAAAGTCAGCCAGTCGCTCCGATCGCTCACGTGCTGAGCACCACTCGGCGAGTAGTGCCTGAGTACTTTCACGATCTACTGCGATGATCGCCATATCACGTATTCGCGGATCAACGTCACCGTGCATAACGTACATAGCGAAGGCCAAAGCAATCACGGCTTCATTAGATACTCGAATGGTATGGGGATCATCTACCATTCGCTGCTTAATTGACGCTTCATCGCTCAACGACCAGTCGTCGATCAGCATCTCCCATGATTCCAGAGTAGATTCAATAAACTTCACGGGGTCTAATTCTCGGTCGCTAGTGATCGCCTTACTGTAGAACGAGAGGATATCAGCACCGGTATCGCTTCCCAATGGAGAGTTTTCGTCGACGCAGTCCCAGTAGTAAGACTCAATCAGTAGTGATTGGGCATTCACATGACCATTTTCAGGTTTCAGATCCCAGGCTTCCTCGTGAGGCAACATCTGACTAACTTTGCGAGATAACAATCTTATCTAGAGAGAAAGTTTCCACATATTCTAGCTGTATAGATATAGACCAAAGGTTCGGGCGATCGCACAATCAATCCGGTAAAGCCCAATTTTTGCTGCTAAATTTGCTGCTAAATACTGAGCCTCTCGGCTAGACGGGCGCAGGATACCGCCGCACCTGGTACTCGCGGGAGTCGATGATGCGGTGGAAGAAATCTGCGGCCTCGTCAAACTGGCGCTCGATCGCCTCCAAATCGGCCGGGGAAATGGCCTTCCACTGCTCACGGGTTTGCCAGCGGATCACCACTACTACCTGATCCAGCAGATCCGGCGATATCCACACTTCCTTAGAGATAAAGCCGGGATACTGGCTGAGGGCCGCCGTCCAGATCTCACTGTCGAGACGAATAAAGGTTTCGCGGCGATCGGGATCGACCGCAAAGGTCAGCCATTCAATCACCATCAGGATGCTTCCCCGGTAAGACGCGCAATCTGAGCTTCGAAGTAGTCCTGGTGGGTGCCCAACACCCGCGCCAGCACCAATCCTTCGCGGTAGGCGGCCAGGGCCATGGGAGTTGAGCCTAGCTGCTCATGCACCTGGCCCAGCTCGTCATAGGCGGCCATCATGCCGTAGGCGCTGTGGGCCTGCTGTTCTACGACCAAGAGCTGTTCGTAGAGATAGCCGACATCGGTCCAGCGGCCCAGAGTTTTGTAGATGTCTGCCAGGTCGTTAATGGCGTTGGCGGCAACCTCGATCTGCTGCTGCTCAATGGCGTTGGTGTAGGCGGCCTGGTACTGGCGCGCGGCGATGTCGAGATCGCCCAGGGTGCGGTAGTTGTTGGCAATCCGGTGCTGTAGGGGAGCAATTTGCGGCCACAGGCTTTCGTCGCTCTGGTAAAGGGTGAGCTGGCGCTGCTGGAGGGCGATCGCCCCGGCAAAATCCTGGGCCTGCTCCAGGTTGTCGGCCTGTAGCCCCAGGTAGCGCAGTTCGTCGTCGCGGTTGGCCTCATTCTGGGCCAGTGCCACCAGCTCACCGTAGACCTCAGCCGCCTCGGGAAAGTAAAACCAGTCGGCCCGCAGGACCGCCAAAATTTCGAGCTGGCGGCGGTACTCCGCCCCGTCACCTGCTGCCAGGGCGGCAGCGGCCAGGTCCCGGCGGATTTCGGCGGCGGCATCGACATCCCCCAGCACCACATAGGTGGTGGCCATACGCTCCAGCAGGGCGCGGTCTTCGGTCAGGGTAAGCTCAGCGCGAATTTCGTTCAGCCGCACGGCGTAGAGCTGGAGGTCTTGGGTGGCATTGCTATCGCGCAGCCACTGCCCCACCCGGTCAATAGCCGCCAGTTCGGCCTCAGGGCCCAGCAGGCGGCGCAGGCGAATCTCGCGCTGCCACATCGGGCGGGCCTCGTCTAGATTCCCGGCCTTAGCCAGGGCCTCGGCCTCCAGGGCCAGCTGATCGAGGTCCTGCTCCAGGGCGTACAGCTCCAGCGGACTGAGCGGGCGCGACACCACCGGCCTGGGCAGCAGCGGGTCAAGGGGGGTGTCTTGCAGCGGGTCGGCCAAAAAGGGAAAGCGAACCGCTGGCGGCAGGGCCTGGGCCAGCGCCCGAGCGGTTGAGGTCAAGGTCAGCGCGATCGCCAGCGAGAGCGCACCGATCCATCGACGGCGGTGCTTTGCGCTCGGCAACAACCTGCGGTTAAAAAATGGAGAGAGCAACGGTTTTCCCCAAGCTGCCCACTTATCATAAACGCCGCCAGTGCTCTAATGTGACAACCCCTTAACATCTCTGGGAGGCTCACCATAGAGAGAGCCGCCATCCTGTAATCTGAAGATTCGGTGGCGGTTAAGCCGCCCTACCATAGCGCTGGCCAAATCGCTGAAGCCAGGTTTTCTCAGTCTATGACCGAGACCAAGAGAACTAAGGGCCTCTATTTGGTTTGAAACTGCCTCAGGCTGATCCCCATAGGAAGGATCTGACTTGAATGGCAGTCGCCGCAGTGCCGTTACTAACCCTTTGCAAGCCTCGCTTTCAGACTATGCACTCCACCGTCGCCCCTACCGTTTCAACCCCCCAGCGCACTATTCGCATCGTGTCTCGCAAGAGCCAGCTAGCGCTGATTCAAACCCACTGGGTGCGGGACGAACTCCAGCGGCGTTTTCCTGAGCTGGCCTTTGAGATCGTCACCATGGAAACCCAGGGCGACAAGGTGCTCGACGTGTCGCTCTCCAAAATTGGCGATAAGGGCCTGTTTACTCAGGAGCTAGAAGACACCATGCTGCGGGGCGACAGCGACTTTGCCGTGCACTCCCTTAAAGACCTGCCCACCCGCCTGCCCGAGGGGCTAATGCTGGGCTGCGTCACCGAGCGCGAAGACCCTGCCGACGCCCTGGTGGTGCACGAAAAGAATAAGGACAAAACCCTGGCCACCCTGCCCGAGGGTGCGGTGATCGGCACGTCTTCCCTGCGACGGCTGGCTCAGCTGCGCCACCACTATCCCCACCTCACCTTTAAAGACATTCGCGGCAACCTCAACACCCGCCTGCGCAAGCTCGACGAGGGCGGCTACGACGGCATCATTCTGGCGGTGGCTGGCTTACAGCGCATGGATATGGGCGATCGCATCCACGAAATTTTGCCCGCCGATATCTCTCTCCACGCCGTGGGGCAGGGGGCCTTGGGCATTGAGTGCCGCACCGGCGACGAGGAGATTCTGACGCTGCTGAGCGTGCTTTCCCACGGGCCTACCACCGCCCGCTGCCTGGCCGAGCGCGCCTTTTTGCGGGAGCTAGAGGGCGGCTGCCAGGTGCCCATTGGCGTCAACACGGTTCTGGAGGGCGACGGCCTCACCCTGACCGGCCTGGTGGCCAGCCTCGACGGCCAGCAAGTGATTAAAGACGCCGTGCAGGGGCCAACCGCTGCGGCTGAGGATCTGGGAGTCCAGCTGGCCCGGCATCTGCGCTCCAAGGGAGCCCAAACCATTCTGGACGAAATCAATGCCACCAACCGCGCCTAGGGAGAGCCAGGGCGATGGCCCAGCGTAAAGATCTCCAGGGGCTGAGGATTTTCAGGCAAGGGGTGCTGTGGAAAGAGCGATGCGATCGCGGCGCGACCGGTAAGTTTGACGGGGCTATGCTCACCAAAGCGATACCTGCCAAAATAGAGCGCCAAGCGAGCCAGTTTGAAAATTGGCCTGCTTTACCCAGCTGAATTGAAGAAAAGCCTAAAATCACCAAAAGTAGCTTTCGTATCTGTCCAAAGAGATAGACCATCGGTCACAATAAGGTCAACATTGACCGACTGTCTATGGCCCTAGGCTTGTCTTCCTCCCCTGCCCAGGCTGGTATTACCACAATGTCACTCCCCCCCTCTCCGCGGCTTTTGTCTCTGATGCGCCCTTCTATTCTGGCGTTTGTACCGTTGGCCCTGGTCGCTGGGGCGGCCAAAACTACCTTGGCCGCTACCCCCCTGGCAGAGTTTAAAGACAGCCCCAAAGTCGTTATCGATGAAGCCTGGCAAATTATCGACCAGGAATACGTAGACGGTGACTTCAACCACGTGGACTGGCAGGCCGTGCGCCAGGAGCTGCTGGGGCGAGAGTACAGCTCTCAAGAGGCGGCCTACACCGCTCTGCGATCGGCCCTGCGGCGGCTAGACGATCCCTACACCCGCTTTCTCTCGCCGACGGAGTATGCCGACCTCACCGACCAAACCTCGGGGGAAATTTCGGGTATTGGGGTACAGCTGGAGCGCAACGATCAGTCTGGGGTGGTGCTGGTTACCAGTGTTACCCCCGGCTCTCCGGCAGAACAGTCTGGCATCGTGGTGGGCGATCGCATTTTGCTAGTTGACGGCCAGAGCACCGAGCGCCTCACCGCTGAGGGAGTTCTACAGCAGCTGCGGGGCAGCGAAGGCTCCCAGGTGACCCTAACCGTATCGCGCGACAGCGGCGCATCCCGCACCGTCATTCTGACCCGTGCCCTGATGGATCTGCCCACGGTGGAGTACTCCCAAAAAACCGTCGGGGACCGCTCCATTGGCTACATTCGTCTGATTGAGTTCAACGCCCACGCGGCCGCCCAAATGTCCGCCGCTATTCGCAGCCTGAGCGATGCCGGGGTCGAAGGCTTTGTGCTCGACCTGCGCGGCAACCCCGGCGGGCTGCTGATGGCCAGCATCGACATTGGCCGCATGTGGCTCCAGCACGGGGCGATTGTGCGCACCCTCGATCGCAGCAGCAACGACGAGACGATTTCCGCCAATCGCACCGCCCTGACGGACCTGCCGCTGACGGTGCTGGTAGACGGGCGATCGGCCAGCTCCAGCGAAATCTTGACCGGTGCCCTGCGCGACAACAACCGCGCCACCGTCGTGGGCACTCCCACCTACGGCAAAGCCCTGGTGCAGTCGCTCCACGGCCTCAACGATGGCTCTGGCCTGACCGTGACCGTGGCCCACTACTACACCCCCAACGGTACCGACATCAGCCGCCGGGGCATTACCCCCGATGTGGCGATCGCCCTGAGCGATCGCCAGCGCCGCGAGTTGTTTAGCAACCCCGCCCTGCTCGGCACGGAAGCTGACACCCAATACCTCCGCGCCGCTGAGGTGCTAGAGCAAACCATCCTCGCCAGCGAGCGACAGCCCGAGGCCGGAGCCAGCCGCCTGGGCCGGGTTACCCCCGCTGAGTAGAGGGTGACTCGGAGCGCTGTTCCCGACTTAAATTCGCCCGGCGTAGGTGGCTACGGGTTCTTGAATAAAGCGAATGTACAGGTGCTTGAAGGTCGATTTCACCACCCGAGGCATGCCAAAGTCGATGGGCATGAGTTCGGCGGGCAGTTGCCAGTCGGCCACCCGCAGATCCTCAGGGGCCAGCAGCGGAAACGCGATCTCATCCCAGGCGGGGCAGACCCCCAGCCGCATCGACTGAGCCACGGTGGGCACGACGAGGGGATCGACCCCTAGCAGGGTCACCATCGCCCGATCGAGGGCAAAGACATGGCCAGAAGCACCTAAAACGCCCAGGTCCCTGGGTTCGCCACTGCTGGGGCCGTTGCCTTCGTGGCCGACAATGCCATCGACAATGGTGAGGGCGGGGTCGATCAGGCGGGCGGTTTCCACCAGCATGGTGCCAAAGCGCTGCACGTCTTTACCCGCTTCCATGTGCCACCAGGCTTTCATTTTGCCGGGCACGCAGCCAAACAGGTTCTTTACCCCCAGGGTCAGGGTCAGCTGCACGTGGGACTTGACCTTGGGCAGGTTGATCACCACATCGGCCTCCATGGCTTCCTTAGAAAGGCGCAGATGGTCAAACTCGGGGTTGTCGGTGGGGTAGCGGTGGCCGTGCAGCTCAACGATGGGGAGGTTTAATTCCTCGGCCAGGGGCAGCAGCCCGTTGGCCTTGGCCACCCCGTGGGCGCTGCCGAAGGCGGGGCTATCGCCCAAAAAAGGCCTGCCGCCAGCGGCCAGTACCTGCTGGGCCACGGCGTATACTAGCTCGGGCCTGGTAGTGCAGGCTTTGGTGGGGCGAGCGCCGGTCAGCAGGTTGGGCTTTAGCAGCACGCGATCGCCGGGTTTGACAAAGGCCGCCATGCCCCCCAGCGGGTCGAGCACCTGGGTCAGCGATCGCGTCAGTTCACTTAGGCGGTAAGACTGGGCACGGACAAGGCTAACTGACACCGCCATGGTAGTCTCCAGGGAAATATAGGCCTGTTTGGAGAATAACGCGGATGGGGAGGAAAGTGGATGGGTGGGTGAGTAGGTGAGTAGATGGGTGGGTGGAGTTGATAGTTGTGGGGTGGGGATAGGTTCAAAATTGACAATTCAAAATTTTGAATTTTGCACTTTGAATTTTGCACTTTGAATTTTGCACTTTGAATTTTGCACTTTGAATTTTGCACTTTGAATTTTGCACTTTGAATTTTGCACTTTATTAGTTCGTCATGAGGACCCCCTATGCTCAACCTGTGGGCTGCTACCAGCGGCACCTGGATCAACGTTGCCACCGTTGTGCTGGGCACGGCTCTGGGGCTGATGCTGCGCAGTCGCCTGCCCCGCTCAATGCAGCAGATTATCACCCAGGCCGTGGGGCTAATGACCCTGGTGATTGGGGTCACCATGGCCCGCAGCCTTTCAGCCCTAGAGGCTGGCCCCATCGACGGCATCATTCTGGCGCTGCTGGTGATGGTGATAGGCGGGCTGCTGGGCGAATGGTGGCAGATCGAGAAGCGCCTGTCGGTGCTGGGCGACTGGCTCAAGGCCAGGGTGCGGGGCGGGGGCCGCTTTACGGAGGGGTTTGTGGCCGCCAGCCTGCTGTTTTGCATTGGCCCGATGGCCATTGTAGGCAGCCTCAACAACGGCCTGGCGGGCGACAACACTCTGCTCACCCTCAAGGCCACCATGGACGGGCTGGCCGCGATCGCTCTGACTGGCACCTACGGCATTGGCGTTGGCTTTTCGGCCCTGAGCGTCTTGCTTGTGCAGGGGGCGCTGTCGCTGGTGGCCAGCGTCTCGGGAGCCATTATTCCAGACCCCACCGCCAGCCCCCAGGTGCTGCTGATTACGGGTACGGGCGGGCTAATGATTTTGGGCATTGGCCTCAACCTGCTGGAAATTGGTCAGGTGAGGGTGGCCTCGTTTTTACCGGCCCTGCTGCTGAGTCCGCTGGCGATCGCGATCGCCCAGCGGCTTTGAGCTAAGAGCCTCCATCACAGCTCAGGAAGAATTGATAGCACATAGGCTATCATCGCGTCATGGCGGACAGAATAGTTGTCGATACCAGCGTTTTCGTAGGTGCTCTCATTGGGCCAACCGGCCCCAGCCGAGCGTTGATTCGACGTTGTCTCTTGGGAGACTATCAACCTCTAATGGGTAATGCCTTGTTTGCTGAATATGAGGCTGTAATAGAGCGAGAGCGCGTTCTTGCTCAATGTCCCCTCACCAAGCCGGAAATAGGTGCCTTGCTGCAAGCATTTATGGGGGTATGTAAGTGGACGTTTATTTATTACACTTGGCGACCTAATCTCAGAGATGAGGCTGATAATCATTTAATTGAGCTGGCTGTAGCGGGTAGTGCCAGCGTCATTGCTACCCAAAATATCCGAGACTTTCAAAACGCTGAGCTGCTTTTTCCCAGCCTGCAAATTCTCACCCCAGCAGATATTCTTAACAGGTAAAATCCATGGCTACTTTAACGATTCGCTTACCCGACGATAAGCACGAGCGACTGAAAGAACTGGCTCAAAGTAAAGGCATCAGCGTTAATAAGCTCATGGAGGAGCTGTCTACCATTGCCCTCGTAGAATTTGATACACATACTCGATTTAAGGCTATGGCTGCGGCAGGAAATCCTCAAATAGGCTTAAAGCTTCTTGATAAGCTTGATG
The DNA here is from genome assembly GCF_000309385.1 of Nodosilinea nodulosa PCC 7104. GTDB lineage: Bacteria > Cyanobacteriota > Cyanobacteriia > Phormidesmidales > Phormidesmidaceae > Nodosilinea > Nodosilinea nodulosa. The sequence continues at coordinate 2,163,712 of NZ_JH976537.1, read as the reverse complement.
CTCATGAACAAGCTTGACCTGTAAGGCAGGGGCAACGTTCAAGAAAAAGGCTCAGTTTCTTGGGGAGTAGGTGCCCGGCAAAGCTGCGGTGGGTCTCCGCGACAGGGTAAAATCTGACGTTGGTTGAGCAACTGAGAGGACAGACCCCTGAAAACCCGCGTTATTATCGTTCGCCACGGGCAGAGCACCTACAACCAGCAAAAGCGCATTCAAGGCCACTGCGACGAATCAGAACTCACTCCCGCAGGCGAGGCCCAGGCATTGCAGGTGGGTCAGGCGCTGGTGGGCATTCCCTTCGATGCGGTGTGGGCCAGCCCCTTCAAGCGCGCCCGCAAAACGGCGGAAATCATTGCCGCTGAGCTGCAAAAGGCGACCCCTGGCCTGGCCGCGCCCAGCTTTAGCGACAACCTCAAGGAAGTTAGCCTGCCCCTGTGGGAGGGCGTGCCCTTTGCCGAGGCCGAGGCCCAGCACCCCGAAATCTTCGACCAGTGGCGCACCGATCCGGCCAATTTTGTTATGGCCGTGCCCCAGCCCGATGGGTCTACGACAGACTTTTACCCCATTCGCGAGCTGTATCAGCAGGCGGCGCGGTTTTGGCCGGAGCTGCTGGCCGCGCATCAGGGCCAGACCATTCTGGTCGTGGCCCACAGCGCCATTAACCGGGCGCTAATTAGCACCGCCATTGGCCTAGGGCCAGAGCGGTTTAACAGCCTCAACCAGGCCAACTGCAACATCAGCGTGCTGAATTTTGGCGGGGGCTGGGGCAGCCCGGTGCAGGTGGAGGCCATGAACCTAACCAGCCACATGGGTGCGCCGCTGCCCGACATGCGGCGCGGCCACAAAGGTCCCCGCCTGCTGCTGGTGCGCCACGGCGAAACCGAGTGGAATCGCCAGGGCCGCTTTCAGGGCCAGATCGACGTGCCGCTGAATGACAACGGTCGCGCCCAGGGCGAAAAGGCGGCGGAGTTTCTCAAATCTGTGGCCATCGATGCCGCCTACACCAGCTTTATGGCCCGACCGAAGGAAACGGCGGAAATCATTCTTCAGCACCACCCCGGCCTGACGCTGCACTCGGTGAACGAGCTGCAAGAGATCAGCCACGGCGAGTGGGAAGGCCTGTACGAGTCGGAGATTGAAAGCAGCTACCCCGGCCTGCTGGAGCAGTGGCAGGGCACACCCGAAACTGTGCAAATGCCGGGGGGCGAAAACCTGGAGCAGGTGTGGCTGCGATCGATCGCAGCCTGGAAAGAAATCGTGACCGCCCACAGCGGCGGCGAGCGGGTGCAAACCATTCTCGTTGTTGCCCACGATGCGGTGAATAAGGCGCTGCTGTGCCACGTACTGGGGCTGGGGCCTGCATCGTTCTGGCGGTTTAAGCAGGGCAACGGAGCGGTGAGCGTGATCGACTACCCCAACGGCATCGACAGTGCCCCGGTGCTGACCACGGCCAACATTACCATTCACCTGTCGGGCAGCGTGCTAGACAAAACCGCAGCGGGGGCATTGTGACCGGGTCTTCCAGTCTCGAGGCACAGCTAATTCAGCAGGTGAGAATGCTGGATGCGGTTACGCAGGCCGACCAGGTGGTAGACGTGCTGGTGCAGGATGGGGTAGTGACGGCGATCGCCCCTTCCATCGCCGTTATTCCCGCCAGGGCCGAGATGATCTCAGGCGAGGGAAAGGTCTTGCTGCCCGGCCTGGTCGATCTCTACAGCCACTCGGGAGAACCGGGGAACGAATCGCGGGAAACCCTGGAATCGCTGCTGAAGGCGGGTCGGGCCGGAGGCTTTACCCACCTGGGCATATTGCCGGGTACCGAACCTGCGATCGACAATCCAGCCATGGTGGATAGAATTTTGGCGCGGCGGGAAGCTCTGGCGCGCGCTCACCCATCCCTGCCGCACCTCCACCTGTGGGGCGCGCTGACCCAAGCGGCCCAGGGCCAGCAGATGGCCGAGTTGGCCGAACTGGCAGAGGCCCCGATCGCAGGCTTTGCCGACGGTCGAGCGATTCAAAACCCGCTGCTAACCCAGCGCCTGTTGCAGTACGTGCAGCCCCTGGGTAAGCCGGTGGCGCTGTATAGCTGCGATCGCACCCTGCGAGACAGTGGCGTCGCCCGCGAGGGTCCCTTCTCGCTAATCTACGGCCTGGTGGGCGATCCGGCCAGCTCTGAGACCGCTGCCCTGGCGGCGCTGCTGGAATGCATCGCCGACGTGGGCACTCCGGTTCACCTGATGCGCCTGTCTACGGCGCGGGGCGTGGAGCTGGTTCACCAGGCAAAAGATCGCGGCTTACCCGTGACGGCCAGCACCACCTGGATGCATCTGCTGTTTAGCGCCAAAGATTTGGGCGGCTACGACCCCAGCCTGCGGCTGTCGCCGCCCCTGGGCAATCCCGCAGACCAAGCGGCGCTGATTGCAGGGGTAAAGGCGGGGGTGATTGATGCGATCGCGATCGACCACACCCCCCAAGCCTACGAAGACAAAACCGTCGGCTTTCCCTCCGCGCCGCCGGGGGCGATCGGCCTAGAGCTGTCGCTGGGGCTGCTGTGGGATGCCCTCGTGACCCGCGGCGATTGGTCACCCCTGACATTGCTTCAAGCCTTGAGCACGAACCCTGCTGCCTGCTGGGGCCAAACTCCGCCCACCATTCAACCCCAGCGGCCCGCCGACATGATTTTGTTTGACCCAGCGGCAAGCTGGACCGTCAGTCCCGCCACGCTTCAATCCCTCTCTGCCAACACTCCCTGGCTGGGAAAGTCCATACCGGGTCAAGTCCTGCGCAGCTGGGTGCCGCCGCTGTAGCCAGTCTGGTTGGAGACATGTCTGCTAGAACGTTCCAAGGTTCGAACGTTCTTAGGGTTCTGGATGTCCTGCCCAACCAATCCAAAACTCTGCTGATGGCATAGGCGAGCCCTAATCTGCTCGGCTCTGCCCCCAGAGTTTTTCGCCAACTCCTGGAACAGTGGCCTCACGTCATCTGCTGCTCCATGTCGGCGATCTCCAGGCGGGTTTTGATCACTGTGTCGGGGTTGAGGCTGATCGAATCAATCCCCTGCTCGACCAGGAAGCGGGCAAACTCGGGATAGTCGCTCGGCCCCTGGCCGCAGATGCCGATTTTGCGGTTGTTTTCCCTGGCGGTTTGAATCGCCATTTTCACCATGCGCTTGACTCCGGTGCTGCGCTCGTCGAACAGGTGGGCCACCAGGGCCGAGTCGCGATCGAGCCCCAGCGTGAGCTGGGTGAGGTCGTTGGAGCCAATGGAGAAACCATCGAACACCTGGCTAAACTCGTCGGCCAGCACCACATTGTTGGGCAGCTCGCACATCACGTAGACTTGCAGCCCGTTCTCGCCGCGCACCAGGCCGTGCTTGGCCATTTCTTCGAGCACCCGGCGACCTTCGTCGGGGGTGCGGCAGAAGGGCACCATAAAAATTACGTTGGTGAGGCCCATGTCGTCGCGCACTCGCTTGAGGGCCTTGCACTCCAGGGCAAAGCCGTCGCGGTAGCGATCGTCGTAATAGCGGGAAGCTCCCCGCCAGCCAATCATGGGATTTTCTTCGTCGGGTTCAAAGCTGCTGCCGCCCAGCAGGTGGGCATACTCGTTGCTCTTAAAGTCGGACAGGCGCACCACCACTGGCTTGGGGTAAAAGGCCGCGCCCAGGGTGCCCACCCCCTGGGCGAGCTTGTCTACAAAGTAGTCGGGCTTGTGGTCGTAGAGGGCGGTGAGCTGCTGAATCTGCCGTTTTTCGGCCCCGTCGGGCAGCTGGTCAAAGTTGAGCAGGGCCAGGGGGTGAACCTGAATATGGTTGGCGATGATAAACTCCAGCCGGGCCAGGCCGACGCCGTCGTTGGGCAGGGCCGCCAGGGTAAAGGCCAGCTCCGGATTGCCCACGTTCATCATAATTTTGGTGCGGGTTTCGGGCAGGCTATCCAGCTTAGTCGTTTCGATGCGGAAGGGGATTTCACCCCGATAAATCAGGCCTTCTTCGCCTCCGGCACAGGTCACGGTGACAGGCTCTCCGGTGGTGAGCAGCTGGGTGGCGTTGCCCGTGCCGACGATCGCGGGTATGCCCAGCTCCCGCGCAATGATGGCGGCGTGGCAGGTGCGTCCGCCCTGGTCAGTGACGATCGCGCTGGCCTGCTTCATGATCGGCTCCCAGTCAGGGTCGGTGCGGGCGGTGATCAGCACCTCGCCGGGGCGAAACTGAGCGATCTGGTGCACATCGAGAATGACGCAGGCTTCGCCCTGGCCAATCAGATCGCCCACGGCGCGGCCCTTAGCAACGGGTTCCGCGCCATCGGGCAGGTCTAGAATGTACGATCGCAGCTCGTTCTGTGACTTCTGCGACTGCACGGTTTCAGGCCGGGCCTGAACGATGAACAGCTCCCCCGTCAGGCCATCCTTGGCCCACTCAATATCCATCGGGCTGTAGGCGCCGCGCAGCTGACTGTAGTGATCTTCAATGGTGCAGGCCCAGCGGGCCAGCTGCAAGATGTCGTCTTCGCCGAGCGCAAAGCGGTTTTGGTCGGCCAGGGGCACGGGCTCGTTTTTGGTCAGCTCGGTGCCGGTGGTGTCGTAGACCATGCGCAGCGACTTGGTGCCCAAGCGCTGGCTGAGAATGGGGGCGTGACCGCTCTTGAGGGTGGGCTTAAACACCACGTACTCATCCGGATTTACGCTGCCCTGCACCACGTTTTCGCCCAGGCCGTAGGCGGCGGTGATCAGCACCGCATTTTGAAAGCCGGTCTCGGTGTCAATGGAGAACATGACGCCCGAGGTAGCCAAATCTGAGCGCACCATGCGCTGAATGCAGACGGAAAGAGCCACATCGAAGTGATCGAAATGTTTGGTGGTGCGGTAGGAGATGGCGCGATCGGTAAACAGGGAGGCGTAGCACTTTTTACAGGCGATCAGCACCGCCTGGTCGCCGTAGACGTTGAGGTAGGTTTCCTGCTGGCCCGCAAAGCTGGCATCGGGCAGGTCTTCGGCGGTGGCGCTGGAGCGCACAGCCACATCGACCTCGGTGTAGGCGTGGTCGGCCAGGCACGACTCATCCCCCAGGCACAGGTTCTGGCCCGCCGCTTCGCACATCTGGTGGTAAGCGTTGAGAATGGCGGCCTTGAGGTCGTCGGGAAAAACGGCGTTGAGAATCAGCGATCGCGCCTTTCTACCCCGCCGCCGCAGCTCGGTGACATCGTTGATGTCAAAGCCACCCAGCACTGCGCGCAGTTGGGCATCGAGGCCAGTTTTTTCAATGAAGTGGCGGTAGGCATAGGAGGTCGTCGCAAACCCCGATGGCACGCGAATGCCCTGGGGAGTAAGCTGCTGAATCATTTCCCCCAAGGACGCATTTTTGCCGCCTACGATGGGCACATCCTCCAGGCGTAGCTCGTCCAGCCAGAGCACTAGCTGCTGATCGCGCTGCACCAGTGGGTGCTGGGCCGTAGATGTCGCTACCATGGGATCACCTTAAATCTGTTAAGTCAATAGAACTGCTGTGCATTGGCAAGGCCCTACCCAGAAACGTGGAGCTGGTCTGGAGTAGGGGCTACGAGTTTCCTTTGGCAAAGCCTTCCTCCGGAACGCTTTCCTCCGGAACGCTCCGCCAGGGCGAACGCCAGGGCGTGGCCTATCTTCATGCTAAAAAGCCGGGGATTAGGCAACAAGCTAGTCTAAATTTTCGTGTCTCGAATGCAATAGATATATACAACCCTAGGGAGTCTCCCCAGGCAGGCAACGCTTCTGAACCACTGCTAAGTTATTCATAGCCCCGACCTGCAGGTTCACCATGGATAGTCGCGAACTAGCCCAATTCATTGAGGCCAGAGATGGCATCTCCAAACCCTGGCTGCTAGTGCTGTTGCGATTGACAAAGCTGCAAGAGCGCAAAGATACCACGCCCCCTGAGGTCTATATGGAAGAACTCAGCGCCCTGCACCAAGAGCTAATGGGGTTGGGCGAGTGGTGGGTTGGCCGCGAGGACGAACTCTTCAACCCCTAGGCTGAGTCCGCCGATAGATTTAGGGTGCCTAATTCCCCGACGGCCTGACGAGAGGCCCCCGACGCCCTAGACTATTAAGAAGCGTTACAGATGATGTCGTGACTAATATTCTCTCCCGTCCCCGTTCGCGTCAGATCGAGGCGCTGCCTTTGCGCACCCTCTGGGCAGATATGCTCACGGTATTTTGGGGCGACTGGCTAGATCTGCGGGTGCGGATTCCCCAGGTGGCGGCGTCGGGGCTGGTGTCGCCGCTGATCTATATTTTGGCCTTTGGCCTGGGCCTGGGCAGCGCCATCGACCAGGTCACGACACCCCCAGCGGGCGACAACTACCTGGAGTTTATTTTGCCGGGCATGGTGGCGCTGTCGTCGATGGTGATTAGCTTTGGCGGCACCACGTTTTCAATTTGCGGCGATCGCCTGTTTACCAAAACCTTTGAGGAAATGCTGCTCTACCCGGTGCATCCCCTGGCGCTGCACCTGGGCAAAATGCTGGCGGGCATTGTGCGCGGGCTAATGACGGCAGGCTCGGTGATTTTGGTAGCGATTCTCTTCACCGGGCGGTTTTGGAGCTTTATTAACCCGCTGTTTTTGCTGCTGGTGGTGCTCAACTGCGCCGTGTTTGCCGGTCTGGGGGTAATCGTCGGCCTGAACGTAAAGTCTCTGGAAAGCGTAGGCCTGTTCAACAACTTTTTGATCGTGCCGATGTCGTTTTTGGGCGGCACCTTCTTCGACCCCAGCACCCTGCCGATGGCGCTGAAGGTAATTGTTTATCTGCTGCCCCTGACCTACACCACGGTGGGCCTGCGGGCGGCGGCCTATCAGCCCATCGCCGAGTTTCCGTGGTTTACCATCCCGGTGTTGATTGTGGCGGCGGCGGTGCTGGCGGCGATCGGCGCGCGCCAGTTTTCGACTCAGCAAGATTAGCCCCGAATTCTGGTTGTATACTCCCAATGGGCCAGGACAAGCAGCCGTTTGCCCCTGCGAGATACCTGATGTTAATTCAGGTTTTTTGGAAGTCGGGTTTGGTACAACACCCCTAGCAACATCCACAGGTGAGGCGATGTATCGACTCTACGACTACCAGCCCTCGGGCAATGGCTATAAGGTCAGGCTGCTGCTGTCTCAGCTATCCCTTCCATTCGAGTATATCGAGATGGATATTCTCCAGGGCGAGACCCGCACCGCCGAGTTTTTGGCCAAAAACCCCAACGGGCGCATTCCGGTTTTAGAGATTGAGCCCGGCTATTATTTGGCAGAGTCAAACGCGATTCTGTTCTATCTGGCCCAGGGAACCTCCTTTTTGCCCGAGGAGCGCCTGGCACAAACCCAGGTGATGAGCTGGATGTTTTTTGAGCAGTATAGCCACGAGCCGAATATTGCCACACCCCGGTTTTGGCTCTGCCATGTACCCGAACTCAACCCCTACCAAAAAATTGCCCTGCCCTACAAGCAAGAGCAGGGCTACGATGCTCTGGCGGTAATGGATCGGCATTTGGCAGCCCATCAGTTCTTTGTTGCACAGCGCTACACCATTGCCGATATCGCTCTCTATGCCTATACCCATGTCGCCTCCGAGGGCGGCTTTGAGCTAAGTCGCTTTGCCAATGTCTGCCGCTGGTTGCAGGATGTGGCGGGCCAGCCCAACCACATTCCCATTACGCAGACCAGTTTTTCTGGGTAACTGGCAGTCAACTCTGCTGACTCAGCAGGCCATGACTAAAGCCTGATTCCCTCTATTCAGCTCAAAGTTGGATGTTGCTATAGCTTTGACCAGTCGTAGGTTTGGTTGAGCTGGCAAAACCCAACAAAACCCTTGCTGGAGTTGGGTTTTCTCCCCTGGAGACGCTACGCGAACGCTTCGCTCAACACCAACCTACATCAGAACTCTAAAATTGGCACAGGTCCGCTCTGGATCATTCCTTAGCTTTGAGCAGCGCCATCGATCGCGCCAAACGCGCCTGGGTCTGGGTCATCACTGGACCCCGCAGCCGCAGCCGACCGGCCACGAGCAACACAATGCCGAGCAGCAGGTTAACTCCAGCTACGGCTCCAACGGCCTCTAGCCAGGAAAGCCCCTGGTCGTAGGCAAATAAAACGCCCATAATTTGGGCTAAAACCCCCACGGTGGTCAACAGGCCAATGCCAATGCCCAGCATAATAACGCCACCGATCAGGCGGCGGCTTTCGTAGTTGGCCTCCTGCACCGCCATATCCAGATGGGTGTCGATTAGCACGGTTCCTAGCCGCAGCACCCGTCGCAAGTAGTCTTCGATGTGATCCCAGGTGGATGTGGAACTAGTCACGCTTGCCTCCTACGAGCAACCCTAAGACAAACCCTAGCCCCAGGGCAATCAGCAGACTGGTGCCGAGATTGCCACGGGCTTTTTTCTCTAGTTCAGGCAGCATGTCGGCCTTGAGTTCTGCGATCAGGTGCTCGGCTCGAGATTCTAGCTCGTTCAGCAGTTGGTCAACGCTGGAGGGCACCGTCTCCTCCAGAATGGTGCTGACGGCGGAGGGGATTGTCTCCTCTAAAAAGGTGCCAACTCTGGTGGGCACGCTATCTGCTAAGACTGTGTCAGCCCTGAATGCTTCTTCCTCGTCTGGGCTTGCGGCGTCTGGGCTTGCGGCGTCTGGGCTTGCGGCGTCTGGGCTTTTGGCGGGCGCTTTGGCCTTGGTACTGGCTGGCGCAATCAGGGTTGCCAACTCGTCGAGGTGATGGCGAGTAAGGGTCTGAGTGTGATCGGTTTCATCGCTGATATAGGCCACAGCCAGATCCAGGTCGCCTTCGGTGGCCAGCAAATTTTCTTCGATTAGCTGAGGCCATTCCGATAAAATCAGCGGCACCATTGCCTTGAAATGGTGCTCAAAGGCTGACTGGGCTGGGGTAATGGTGGTATTGGTAGCCATAGCTGGCGATTCCTGTAGCGGTGCGTGGATGTTGGGCGGGCTGGCGGTACGCAGGGGGCAGGGGTTTTAGTAGACCCGTCGTTTGCGGCCCCGCCGCCGAAAGACCAAATACAGCAGCACGCCCACTACGATCAGTACTAAAATTGGCACCGCGATCGCCAGTACCGAAAGGATGGTTGAGCTGGCTAGCTCTGTGGTAGAAACGGCAATGTTGCCCACCGGACCAGCCGCTGCCGTAGAGGCCAGCCGCGTTAGCCCGGTAAAGGCCTGGGTGCTGCTGGCCACCCCGCCCCCGGCAATCAGCGCCAGGCTCCACTGCAAAAATGGGTTCATGTCGCCGGTGACGGCGAGGGTAAGCACTGTACCTGCGATCGCGGCGGCGGGCAGCTCTACGGCATCCATGAGATTGTCAACCACCGGCACAAAGTAAACCAGCACCTCCAGAACCGTGGCGGCGGTAAACGCCAAAATGGCTGGGGTTGTTCCCATCCAGGCCAGGCCGGGAGACAGGGTTAGATAGCCCTGCTGGGCGGCAATGCCAGCAATTAAGAAAGGCACCAAAATTCTGAATCCGGCCGCTGCACTCAGCCCAATGCCAATGGCGATTTGCAGAAGTACATCCATAGATCCCCGCAGTACAGGCCCCAAAGCTTAGTTTATGGGGAGATCGAGAGAAAATGTACGCGGGTAAGGTTAACTTTTTTCGGCACTTTCTCCTAGGTTTGACCTGCCCGCTGACCGGGGGACCAGCGCTGAGGAGTCAGGCTGGCTACTCGTCGGAGCTAGGGGCCACCGCCTCTACCGGGTCCTGGCCGAGGGAAAATACCTGCCCGTCAATTAGCAGGCGGGTAATGCCCTTAGCCTGGAGGTAGGGACTGGTGGTTTGGAGCAGGGTTCCGTCAGGCACTTTGACCACCCGCTGGTTGCGCCGCGAAAATCGACGGGCCACGTTGTGGTTTTCAAACACGGGCAGGGTGCGCGAATCGCCTTCGGCCTCAGGAATTTGGCCGAGGTCGGCAAAGGTGCGCAGGGGCAGCACTACCAGCTCCGAGGAAGTGCGCTCGACCACGACATAGCACAAGGGCGGCAGCGCTTCGGCAGTGAGGGGTGAAATCTCTAAAATACCAAGGTTGGAGCTATCAGCGCCCTGCCGCTGGGCCGTGCCGCTGCCCTCCCAGGCGTAGCCGGCCTCGTCGTCGTCATCCTCGTCGTCGCTGTCGTCGCCATCGTCGTAATCGTCGCCCAGAATGGCGTCGTCGTCCCAGTCGTCGTCGAGATCAGCGGCTTCTGGAGCGGCTTCTGAGGCAGCTTTGGCCTCGTTCGAGGTCGGTGGAGGGGCGATCGCCGCCGCCTGGGACGACTTTAGGACCGGGCGGGCCGGTTTCTCTGGGGCCGCCGTCGGCTCGGGCAGCGAAAGCTGGGCAGGCTCAGGCAGAACCTCGGGGGAGCTTTCGGAGGTGTCGGAGGCGGCATCAGAAGCGGTGGATGCTTCAGCCGCCTTGGAGCGCCGCTTGCGAGTGGGTTTGGCCGGGGCGATCGCGTCGGCTTCGGCCTCGGCGGGCGCGACCTCAGCCGCTGGCTCGGAGGGAGCGACCTCGGGATCGGCGTCTTTTTTGCGGCGGGGCTTGGCTTTGGCCGGGGCTTCGTCTAGGGATAGCGCTGGGGGGACGACTACAGGCTTTTCTGAAGCAGCCTTCTCTGGAGCGGTCTTCTCTGTAGCGCCTCGCTTTTTCTGAATCAAAACACTGTACTCGGCCTCGGGCAGACTGGCCTTCAGGAGCCGACTGATCGTGCTGTTGCTGACCCCGTAGCGCTCCGCCAGTGTCGATGTGGTCTCTTTGGGCTGGCGGTACAGGCTCAAGATAGATGTCTTGTCAGCCTCTGTCAGCTTTTTGGGTGCCATGCCGTGGGTTCCGTAACAATGCCATCTAACATCTTAAGGCCAATATCCCTGGAGGATGTCCCATCGGCTTAACTGCGGCGGCGCCGGGTGCTGCGCCGGGAATGGACAGAAACCGCGTGCTCGACCACCGCCCCGAGGCCAAAAAACACCGCCGAAAACGTCCAGAAGACTTCCCAAAGACTGCCTTCGATGTAGGTGTCAGTGTTGACCGCGTAGGCGAAAAACATGTCGGCGATATAGAGGCAAAAGGCCGCGATCGCAATCAGCTTCCAGGACTGCGAGTAGCGCCCACCCCAAAACGCCACCAGCAGCGTCCCGGCAATAATCAGCAGCACAATATCGCCAATCAGGTACATGAGGCCGACCCCATCGGCCAGCGGCTCAAGTTTTTTGTCTAGCTGCGACACCCAGCCAGGGGCTTTGGACGGCTCGGGGGGGGTGGGGGCAACCTCCGGCGCTGCGTCCGGCACGGCCACCGGCGGCGCCTCCGCCTGGGATAGGTAAACCTCGGCTCCTGGGGCGCTGGGTATTACCGTCGCCTCCGCCGCCGCCAGATTGACAAAAATTGCCAGCAAAATACCGCCCAGACCAATGCCAATCACCATCAGCCACTGGGGCAGCTCCAGGTTTAGCCGCCGGGGCAGCACCGCCTTAAACATGCCCGCCGCCAGAAAGATATAGCTAAAGATGTAGAAAAAGTCGCCCAGCGACACCGCCGGGTCGAGGCCCCAGATATTTCCCCACAGGAAGAACAAAATGTTGCCGAAAACATAGAACAACAGCCCCAGGCCAATCCAGAACCACACGTTGCGACCGCTGGCAATTTGGGTACTGCGCCAGTTGCGAAAGCACAGCACCGAGGCCAGCAGAAAGGCACCGGTTTCTAGCAGGTTGATTCCCAGCAAAAACCAGGCGGGCTGAGCACCATCCTCCCCTGGGGCGGTAAACAGCAAAAAGAACAGCAGCGTAACCGTGCCCCAGGCAATGCATGCCCCCACCAGCAGCGGGGTAGACATATCACGGGCGGAAGAAGGGGTTGATGACTTGCTCAAGGGTTCACTCCTGAAGGAACTCAACGGCACCAATGCCGACTGCACCAATGCCGACTAAAAACTGCGATGGCCCCCAGGGACGGTCTTTGACCACCGCAACCATCGAGCGGCCTCGGCAAAAAGCCCAGCGCAACGCCTGAATTGTACCGAGTACCTACGCCTATGGGCATCCGGCCCCCAAGAATAGATCTAATTAGTCGCGCAGAGCAATAATTCTTAAACTCTAGAGCTGGGCACCCAGGGCTGAGCATACGCCTGCTACACCCACAGCTTGCCCGTTGGCGACTGCTGCAACCACTGCCGAAACAGAGCTTGCTCGTTGGTCGTGAGATCTTCGACGGCCTCCAGGGCGCGATCGCCAAAGTTAGCGTTGCCAAAGTAGTCTTTGCCAATGCGGTGGGTTTCTTCTAGCAGGCGATGCAGGTGGTGATCTTGCCAGGGCGGCAGCTGCGGCATCGCTAGCGGGTCCACGGTCAACAAATTTTTCACGGCATCGGGGGTGGCCGCCTGGGGAAACTTCCAGGCCACAAACACCTTGCTAATGTCGCCCTCGAACTGGCGGGCCTGCTTGGCCCCCAGCAAGTCTTCCACATCCATGTACAGCACCTGGAGCATGAGCAGGCAGGCCTTAATGTAGGTCGCCTCCGCTGGCGGAGTGCCCGTATCGCCGCCCGTATCGTGGTCAAACTGGTCGAGGCGAATCTTGCCCCAGATGCTAAAGCGCTCGGGTTCTTCTAGCAGTACGCAGGCTTTGCCCCGGTTGTCGGTCAGGTCGCGCCACAGCGCCCTCGCATCGTCTTCCTGGGCAGCGGTAAACACGCTCAGCAGCCGAAAGGTTTGCCCTTGGTAAGACAAAATCGGGATCTGTTGATCTTTTTGAGGATGGTGCATCGTTTTGATGTCCACATCCTGCCGCTTGAGGATAAACATGTTATGGCCTGCTGACTCCTAGCTGAGGTGAGTACCTGCAGTAGGCGGCGGCTGCAACGGTAAACCGCACCCTTAATACTGCGTCAATGTTGATGGGATAAAGTCTGGCAAACCCTCGTATATTGTAAAGTCTGTCGTTAAGAGACCTATTTTAGCGGCCCTGGCTGCACCGACAGCATTCCGCTGCGGTTTTTTCAACATTCTATTTGTCTAGTCTGCCCTGAGATCTACCTACACCCCCTAAAATAGAGGGGCGATTTATTGGGGCCATTAGCTCAGCGGATAGAGCAACCGCCTTCTAAGCGGTCGGTCGCTGGTTCGATTCCAGCATGGCCCGTTGGCTGTGGGGCAAAGGCTACAGCGCTCTGTCGTTCAGCCTGAAGAGATTGTAGCTAGAGAACTGTGTCCAATCTGTCACCAAGCTAGCCCCAGGGCCGGAATTTTGGTGCTGGGCAGTGGCAGGACGGAAGCGCTACTCTGGCTATAGCCCCAGAGTTTACCTGGGCAGATTCCCCTTTCGCCACTCTTCGCAACCACCTTGGACGACGCAGACCTACAGGCCCGACTCAAGCAGCTAGAGGTGGAGATCGGTAGTGCCTCTCCTCCGGCGGCCCAGCGCCCTGCCGACAAATCGGCGCCAGCCCCCAATACATCGGCGCCTGGCAGCTGGGGCCAGCAGCTAAAGGCTAATTTTTTCTTACCTCTTTACCTGGTAGCCATTCCCTGGGCGCAGGAAATTATCGATCAGGTGGTGTTTGGCGGTCGCTGGAACCTGCCCCTACACCCCCGCAGCATTGAGGGTATACCGGGCATTTTTCTGTCGGCGTTTTCCCATTCTGGCTTCGCTCACCTGATGGCCAACACGGTTGGGTTTCTCATTTTTAGCTGGCTGATTTTGGCCAAAAGCCGCCGCGACTACTGGATTACGCTGCTGGTGGGCTGGCTGGGGGGCGGTGTGGCGGCCTGGCTGCTTGGCCCCAGCAGCGTTCACGGGCTGAGCGGCGTTGTCTACACGCTGTTTGGCTATCTGCTTTGCATTGGCTGGCTAGAGCGGCGGGTGGTGCCGCTGCTGATTTCGGTGTTCGTGCTGATCAACTACAGCTACTTTATTTTTGGCATGCTGCCGACCCAGCCCATGGTGGCCTGGTGGGGCCACTTGTTTGGTTTTTTGCTAGGCATTTTTGCCGCCTATGGGGTTTATCAAAAACCTGAGCGGCGGGGTTCGTCGCGGCGGGATACCTGACGGCTCCAGGGTTGTAGCGACGCGCTGCGGGGTACGTAGAGGGGGTGTCGGGGTTGGCCGGTGCGGTTTTGTCCTAGGCAGTGGCATTGAGCCTGGTAGGAATTCAGCAGCGCCAGGATGGCGCGATCGCGTCCCAGCCAGTGCCCCTCGTTACCCCAGGCCAGCAGAATATGACTAGCTTGCTGAACGGCTGAGACTAGGGCCGCATCGTTGTCGGGGCCAACGGGGTCATCGACCTGGCGCAGCACTCTCGGGTGGGGGGTGCGGTAGGCAAACAGGTTGACCACCGCGATCGCCCCAAAGCCCCAGCCCCGAGCCAGCCCGATGCAGCGGCGCAGGGTGGGGTCGTCTACGCTACCGTCCGCCTGGCTGGGATTGAGCATGATGATGGCCAAGGTGGGAGCTGAGCTCCACCGACGCCCCAGACTGTACCGATAGCGGCCCGTGGGATCAAAGCTGGCGCTGCGCTCTATGGCTGACGACTGCAACATTTGTTTACATTAGAAGACTGGGATGCGGTGATTCAACCGGAGCGGCATGCTGCCGAGCACCCGGAACTCTACTCGGAGAGCGATTGTTTTGACTATTTTCTCAACCTTTAGCCCCTCGGTGCGCACCAATTTGACGGTGCTGTTCGCCGCTGGGCTGTGCTTTTGGGCCGGGCTGGCGGGCCTGCTGCCAACGCTGCCCCTGTTTATTGAAACCCTGGGCGGCAGCGGTCAGCAGATCGGCATTGTGATGGCGTCTTTCGCCATCGGCCTGCTGGCGGCGCGGCCCTACCTGGCGCGACTGGCCGATCAGCGGGGCCGCAAGGTGGTGCTGCTGGTGGGGATGGGGGCGATCGCGATCGCCCCCTTTGGCTACCTGCTGGTGCAGTTTTTGCCCCGCTGGACAGTGCCGCTGTCGCTGGCCGGACAACCCATTACCCTCGACACCTCGATCCTGGCCATGGTCGCCGTGCGGGCTTTTCACGGGCTGAGCATTGCCGCCTTTGTGGTGGCCTACAGCGCTCTGGTGCTCGATTTGGCCCCTCCCGCCCAGCGCGGCGAGCTGATTGGCTACATGACCCTGGTTAACCCGATTGGCCTGGCCCTCGGCCCGGCCCTGGGGGGCTTTCTCTACGAGGCGACAGGGTTTACCACGGCATTTTTGGCCATGGGGCTGCTGGGTATCGTTGGCCTGGGGCTGGTGATGTATCTGCACGAGCCCTATCAGCCCCGCCGGGCTGAAGGCGACGGGGCCAAGGAGTTTTGGGGGCAGCTGTGGAGCGGCCGGGTACGAACCCCAGCGGCGATTTTGCTGCTGGTGGGGCTAGCCTTTGGCACCCTCAGCACCTTTGTGCCGCTGTACGTGCGCGAGGCGGGCCTGGCTCTGAATGTGGGGCTGATCTACAGCGCCTCGGCCCTGGCCAGCTTTATGTCTCGCCTGGTGGCCGGGCGGGCCAGCGATCGCTACGGGCGGGGGCGGTTTATTACCGCCAGCCTGCTCGTTTATAGCTTGGCCATGGGGATGTTTTGGCTGGCCCGCAGCGCGCCGATGTTTTTGCTGGCGGGACTGGTCCAGGGATTTGCGGGCGGCACTCTGATTCCAATGATTGCGGCGCTGATGGGCGATCGCTCTACCCCCAGCGATCGCGGTCGCACCTTTGGTCTGGCCATGGTGGGATTTGACGTTGGCATCGCCCTGGCTGGCCCCATCTTTGGCACCATTGCCGATCAGCTGGGCTACCGGGGCATCTTTGGCCTCTCTAGGCTAATGACCTGCCTGGGTCTGGCCATTTTTGTCACCGCCAACAGCAAAGACCTCAGTCACTCCCTCAGGTTTGCCCTGGGCCATGGCCGAGACCTCTATGCCGTTGAGCCGCCCAACCGCAGCCCTAACGGAGCTGGGTAAGCGAGACTTGATTAGAAACGGGCGAGGAGGGATTCGAACCCCCGACACCGTGGTCCGTAGCCACGTGCTCTAGTCCACTGAGCTACACGCCCTTGTGCAGGCTTCCTATAATAGCATGTTCCTTTGGCAAATTTATATCCATGACAACTAATCCTTCCGTGTCTGATTCGACGGCGGCGCTGACTCACCTCGATGCCCAGGGCCAGGCCCACATGGTCGATGTCGCCGCCAAAGCCCAGACCGTACGGCAGGCCATAGCCGAGGCCACGGTCGTCATGCAGCCCCAAACCCTGGCCACGATTGAGGCTGGCAACGCCCCCAAGGGTGACGTGCTGGGGACTGCCCGCATCGCCGGCATTATGGCCGCTAAGCAAACCGCTCACCTGATACCCCTCTGCCACCCTCTGCCGCTCCAAAAGGTGGAGGTGCAGATCGTTCCCGTTCCGAGTCTGCCGGGCTACCAAATTCAGGCGACGGTCAAAACCAAAGCCGAAACCGGCGTTGAAATGGAGGCCCTCACCGCCGTCAGCGTTGCCGCCCTCACCCTTTACGACATGGCTAAGGGGCTAGAGAAATCCATCGAAATTCGCAGCATTCGCCTACTGTCGAAAATCGGCGGCAAGTCGGGCAGCTACTCGGTGGATAGCTGATCTCAATCAATCGGCGGCATCGGCAAAAAACTCAAAAAATATAGCTGTATTCAGTCTGGTTAAGACATGTCCCTATGAACGTTCAAACGTTTGAATATTCATAGGGTTTCTGGATGTCCTAACCAACTTGACTATGGCAATAGCTTCAGCGTTGTTCAGCTGCTTGGCAAAAAAATAGGGAGCAGGAGACTGCTCCCTAAGCTGATGGTTAAATTTGGCTAAAACGGTTAGCCAAATTTAACTAGTCAATGGCTTTTTTGGCCTGATCTTTTACATCTTCTTTAGCGTGCTTAGCCTTGGCTTCGCCTTGCTTGGCTTTGCCTTCCATTTGGTCGGAGGTGCTGCCGGTCACTTTACCAGCGGCCTCTTGGGCCTTACCTTCAACATTCTTGGCGGTAGCTTCGGCTCTATCTTGAATACCCATGGGTTATTCTCCAAATTCATTGAACACCCTTACAGTCTAAGAAAGCTGCCTGTATTGCCCATCGGTCAATAGGAACACTTTCGCTAAAGCAGGACTTCAGTCCATTGGCCTGCTGCGCAGTTGGTGGTCAGATATGGCTGTAGCCAGTCTGGTCTGATTGATTAAGGCATTTCCCCTCAAAATGCTCAAACGCCTCTGGATGCCATGACCTGAGTGACTGTGGCTACAAGCTAAAAATCCGCTGCTTTAGGCTACATCTAGGCTAAATAACGGTGTCGTCGGGAATAGTAGCCCCCCTCAACACGGTGATAATGCCGCTGCGAATGTAAAATCCCTCATCCTCTCGGTCGGCCTCTTCAACACGGTCTTTATTGAGAATTTGAACATTGCAGCCAATGCGGGCATTTTTGTCGATAATGGCGTGGTGAACAGTGCTGCCCGAGCCAATGCCGAGGGGAATAGTGGTGCGATCGCAGTTGCCTCGTCGCTCAAAATTATCCTGGTAATAGTCAGCCCCCATTACCAAACTGTCCTCAATCATGCAGCCCGACTCAATTCGAGAGCGAATGCCAATCACCGAATTGCTAATCTGACATTCTTTGAGTACGCAGCCCTCACTTACCATGGACTGGCTAATCGTACACTGGAGATATTTAGTGGGCGGCAGGTATCGCGCCCTGGTGTAGATCGGGGCAGACTCGTCATAGAAACTAAACAGCGGGTTGGGCTGCTTGACCAGAGCCAGATTGGCGTTAAAAAATGACTCGATAGTGCCAATATCTTCCCAATAATCGTTAAACAGGTAGGCCTGGACTCGATGATCTTTGGCGGAGTTAGGGAGAATTTCTTTGCCGAAGTCGGTCTGGTCAGCATACTTATCGAGCAGGTCAATCAGCACCTCACGCTTGAATAAGTAAATTCCCATGGAGGCAATGTAGGGTTTTGCCCTGGCTTCTTCGGGGGAAAGGCCTAGGGTAGTAGTATCTACCTGCATGTCTGCCAGGGCATCGCCCTTCGGTTTTTCGCTAAAGTCAACGATGCGGCCAGAATCGTCAATTTTCATCAGGCCAAAGCTGGAGGCCCGCTTGCTGTCTACCGGCAGTACTGATAGCGTAATGTCGGCGTTGGTATCGCGGTGGTGCTGAACAAAATCGCGGTAGTCCATGCGGTACAGATGATCGCCCGACAGGATTAAGTACTCATCTACATTCATGTCTTTAAAGCGATCTATGTACTGCCGCACGGCGTCGGCAGTGCCCTGAAACCATTCCATGTTTTCGGGGGTTTGCTGGGCAGCCAGTACTTCTACAAACCCCTGCTGAAACCCTGAGAAGCTGTAAGATCGGGAAATATGAGCGTTTAGGGAAGCCGAGTTGAACTGCGTCAGCACGTAAATTTTTGAAATATCGGAATTGATGCAGTTACTGATTGGAATATCAATCAGCCGATGCTTCCCTCCCAGGGGCACCGCAGGCTTGGCGCGGGTTTTGGTCAGCGGGTAGAGGCGAGTGCCAGCCCCACCACCCAGAATAATTCCTAGCACGTTGTTCACAATATCTCCTTGCTGCTCTTGCTTTTGAATGAAGACCGGCTTAATTTCTCGACTCAGTTAAAAGTGCGCCCAAAAAATAATGCTAAACCTAGGCTAACGGCTTGTCAGAAGGCCAGCGATCGCGTGCCTAAAACCGCAACCACAACTGTATTTTATTTATTATCAGAAATAAACGTTTACTCTTCCCATTAACATGTACCGAAAGGCAGAATTATTTTCGGTCAGCGATTAAATTTTGTAAATCACCTCCTCTGAACGATAGAGAAGCCTCGCGCAGAATACTTATTGCAGCAGCCCAAGGAGTATGGGCTGCTGCAATAATAAGTAGATAGGTCTGATTGTCTATGAAACGCATTTCGGCTCTACTCAATGTTCGCTCCATTGATGGGTAGAGGGTTGAGCGAAGTCGAAACCCAAAAACTTAAGCTGAGGTTTCATTTGCTCCCCCTATTGGTCCTCCTAATTTTCCTCGAGATTTCTCTTTCCCGGAAGTGTCTCCAAGGGTCATATGCCTCTTTTGGACGGTCCTTTTGTACCCGTGGGTAGATGGGGCCGATACAGCTAGGGCATAAATTAGTGGGCAAGAATTGATTTGAAAATATGTTTGGCAGCAGCAAGCGCAAGCATCTGACTGAAAGGAATGTGAACCAATGACTTACTCCAATGATCCAGGCGGGCTCAGAAGCGAGCCAGGCCCCTATAGGGACACCCCTGTTAATAACCCCAACTACCGAGGGACCGAGGCTGTGGTGCCGGTAGCTGAGTATCACGACCTAGTGCGCTGGGGGCCGATTTTTGCCGGGCTGGTGGTTGCGATCGCGACCCAGCTGGTTTTAACCGGGCTAGGAGCAGCTATTGGCCTTACCAGCCTGGCCAATATGGATACGCCCCAGGGAGATGCCGCTGGGGTTGGCACCGCCGTTGGCATCTGGTCGATTGTCAGCCTGCTGATTGCGCTGTTTTTGGGGGGCTGGATTGCCGCCCGTGCCTGCGGTCCCATGAACCGCAAAACCGCCATGCTCAACGGCGCAATTCTGTGGGCCACAACTCTGGCCGTCAGCGCCTGGCTGCTCTCCAGCGGCGTGGCGGGCGCTTTTGGTCTGGCGGCTCAGGGGGCTAGCGCCGTGATCAATCAGGTGCCTCCCAACGTTTTGCCCGATGTGCCTCAAGATCCCAGCGTGACCACCCAGCAGGCCCAGCGGGTGGCTGGCAATGCCGCTACCGTTGGCTGGTCCTTTGCCTTGGGGTCGCTGCTGGGTTTGGTGGCTTCCCTGGCTGGTGCCGCCTCAGGCGCCCGCCGTCCTCGGGTCTACGGGGCTGGCGATCGCTAACTAAGCACCGATATTGTCAACACAGCAGACAGTTAAAGGGTAGGTTTCGGCCTACCTTTTTTTATACCTTGAATTAAATTGATCTGTGTCGGAAGTTTGAGGTAAGCATAATCGCTTATCGATTAGGATAATTGCATAGTAAGACGCCCCCAGTGAGCCCCTTAAATAGCCAGCGAAATCGGTCTTTGGGCTGCTTTTGAGCAGCCCAGGCTGTGGACGGTTCGCCACGGTTAACTCTCCACAGGGTTGCTTGACGGCAAAACCTAGCTGAGAGATTTAGTCCGTTCGGTGGTGCAGCTCACTAGTTTGAGAAATGCGATATTCAATACCTTTATCAACCTGTTACTGTGTGTACTCCATCAGATTTTCGGATTCTTGTTGTCGACGATATCGATGACAATTTGTTTTTGCTACAGACTGTTTTAGAAACTGTAGGTTACGAAGTCGATACCGCGGGCAACGGCGGAACGGCTTTGGCAAAAGTTAAGCGTGAGCCTCCCGACCTAATTTTGATGGATGTGATGATGCCGGATATGAACGGCTACGAGGTAACCCGACAAATTCGGCAAAACCCAAATCTGCCGTTTATGCCGATTTTAATGGTTACGGCCTACGACACCATCAGTTCTGCTCAGGGTCTTGCTTTGGGGCCGAATAATTTTATTCGCAAGCCGATTGAGTTTGATCAACTCCTCAGCAAAGTGGCAACCCTCCTGGAGGATTGCGAGCACGACAGTTGATCGAGCTAAGGGCTGAGCGAACAAGGAAAGCACCGTTATTTCATCAGGGCTGCGATCGCAGCTACCAGATCGGCGGGCTCAAAGGGTTTGCTGAGGTGGCGCTGGAAGCCAGCGGCTAGCGCCTGCTGCTGATTGATTTCTCCAGCGTAGGCGGTTAGGGCTACCGCTTTAAATGTGGGCTGTTTACCCTGGCGAGCCAGCTGCGATCGCACCTGCTGCACCAGCATGTAGCCATCCATCGTGGGCATGGCGATATCGCTAATCAGCACATCCAAGTCGAGGTGGGGCAGCCGTTCTAGGGCTTCGGTGGCGGCGGCGACAGCGGTGACGATCGCCCCAGCCTGCTCCAAGACCAGCACCAGCAGATCGCGGGCGTCGGCCTCGTCTTCGACCACCAGAATGCGCACGCCGGTAAGGGTGGCGGGCTGCCCCGAGCGATGGGCCGGGGCGATGTTTTCACCGCTGTCGGGGGGAGTAGCGCCGCTCTGGAGGGGAAGCCGCACCGTAAAGGTGGCCCCCAGCCCCTCGCCGGGGCTAGCCACCGCAATGGTGCCGCCGTGGAGTTCCACGAGCTGCCGCACAATGGCCAGCCCCAGCCCCAGCCCGCCAAACTGGCGGGTGGTCTTGCTGTCTGCCTGGCGAAAGCGGTCAAAGATATAGGGTAAAAACTCTGGGGTAATGCCCTTGCCGGTGTCGGTAACGGTGATCTGGGCGTGGGCCAGAGGGGGGTGCTGGCCGACTGCGCTGGCGCCAGGGAATTCAGCGGGGACAGCCTCTAGCTCAATCTCCACCTGGCCCCCCTCGGGGGTAAACTTTACCGCGTTAGACAGCAGGTTCCAGACTACCTGCTGGAGTCGACCGGCATCGCCCAGAACGGTGGGCAAGGCTGGGTCAAATCGGGTACGCAGCTGAATGGCCTTAGCCTCCGCCGCCAGCTGCACGGTTTCCATGGCGGCCTCCAGGGTGGCCTGGAGCGATACTGGGGCGATCTCCAGACTGAGTTTGCCCTGCAAAATGCGTGAGACATCGAGCAGATCGGCAATCAGCTGGGTTTGGAGTTTGGCGTTGCGCTCAATGGTCTGGAGGCCCCGCGTCAGGGTGGCCGCATCGGGCTGGCGCTTTTGCAGCAGCTGCGACCAGCCCAAAATCGGATTGAGGGGAGACCTCAGCTCGTGGGAGAGCACCGCCAGAAACTCGTCCTTGATGCGATTGGCGGCCTCGGCCTCGCTGCGGGCGTTCTGTTCATCCTGGTAGAGACGGGCGTTGTCTACGGCGATCGCCACCTGGTGGGCCACATTCTCGGCCAGGGCCAGATCGGTGGTCCCATAGCGGCGATTCGATTCAGCGGTGATAAAAGAAATCACCCCCAGGGTCTGGCCCCGAGCCACCAGCGGCGCCGCAATGCAGGAAGTTAGCCCCAGCTCCCGCAGCAGACGCAGGTGCTCGCCATCCTGGGCCACTGCCGCCAGGGCCGATGCCGGAATATCCGTCGCTAGCGCGGTCTGGCCGCTGCGCAAAATCTTGGCAATGCCCGCTGTCCCGGCGATCGCTGTGGGGTACTGTCGATGAACCCGCCAGCCCAGCTCCACCTTGGCTGGATCGCAGTGGGCTATGGCCACCCGCTCTAGGCCCTGGCTGGGAGTCAGTAAATCGATCGCACACCAGTCGGCAAAGAAGGGCACCACCCGATCGGCCACCCGCTGTAGGGTGTCGGTGTGATTGAGGAGCGAGGCCAGAGTAGTGCTGATATCGACCAGCAGGGCCGCTCGAAACTGCCCTGCCTCTGCATCCAGGCGAGCCGTCTGCTCGCGAATGCGCTGGGCGCGCTCAGCCTCAACCAGTTTGCGATCGGTGATGTCAAAAAATGAGGCCACCACCGCAAAGGGGGTGTCCTGCTTGGGGTGAAACAGGGGGCGAGTATTGATCGAAATCCAGGTCAGGGTACAGTCGGGTTTGTTGACCCCCATCACCACGTTAGACTGCGGTTTGCCTGTGCGCAGGGTCACCATACCCGGATGCTGCTCCCCCGGAAACGGCGTGCCGTCCTCATGAATGGCCGACCAGCGAGGGTCTAGGGAGGTGCGCCCCATAATTTGATCGACGGTCAAGCCCAAAATTTCAGCGGCGCTGGCGTTGCAGGTGTAGATGCTGCCGCTACTGTCCTGCAATACAATACCTTCGGCGGTGGTTTCAATCACTGAGCGATAGCGCTCTTCGGAGGCTTGCAGAGCTAGATCGGCCTGCTTGCGCTCGGTAATGTCGCTGACCGAGGCCACCACATGGCTAATCTCGCCCTCGGGGTTAACCAGGGGTGAGGCATTGATGCACAGAATTGTCCTCGTGCCGTCGGCCTGGGTAATGGCGTGCTCGACGCCATAGATCGGTTTGCGGGTGCGCATCACCTGCACAAAGGGAAGATCCTCCTCGTCAAAGGAGTCCCCCTCCACCGTCGTAATGGCCCAGGCCAGATCGTTGTAGGTGCGCTCCGTCAGCCCATCGCGACTGAGTCTGAAGATTTTCTCTGCGGCGGAGTTGACGGCAATCAGCTGTCCATGCCGATCCAAAATAATGATGCCGTCGGGAATAGTTTCGAAAATGCTGGATAGCTGCGCCTCGCTGGCCCGGAGGGCATCTTCCATCTGCTTGCGTTCGGTGATATCGTGCATCACCACCACCGCCCCCTGGCAGCTGCCGTCGACGGCGGCGATCGCCTGGCCGTTAGCCAGTACGGTGCGGCTCTTGCCACCCTGTTTTGGTGCAATCACCATTTCAGCGTTATCTACCCCTTCCCCCTGGAGCGCACGAAACAGCGGAATCGCCGCCATCGGCATCGGCGTTTTGCCATCGGCCTGGTAGAGGTCGTAATAGGTAGCCCACTGCTCTGGGGGCAAAGGTTGCTGGGGCAGACCGTGAAACTCTCGGGCGGTTTGGTTAAAGAGGGTCAAGATGCCCGCCTCATCGCAGGCCACAATGCCCGCCTGCACATTTTCAAGCAGCACCCGCAGCATCTCCCGCTCCTTGCGCAGGGCCGTGTCCGCCTGCTGGCGCTCGGCAATTTCGATCTGCAACTGCTGATTGGTTTGGTACAGCTGCGCCGTGCGCTGGGCCACCAGGTTTTCTAGATCTTGCTGCACCCGCAGCCTGACGGCATCGGTGTGCTGGCGCTCCAGCTCACTGGCAACGCGCAGGGCAAAAATAGGCAGCAGCGCTTCGGTGAGCTGAACGTTGAGGAAGGGGTTGCAGTCCATGATGCCCAGCAGCCCCAGCGGCACGCCCTGGGCATCCAAAAAGGGAATGGCGGCATAGCTGTCGATGCCCAGCGGCTGAAGCAGCGCAGCGTCAGGAAACTGCGTTCTGACCCCGCCGGGATAGCAGCACAGCTCTCGGCTGAGCAGCACCTGCTGGCAGGGGGTGTGGCGCACCAGGTAGGCAAAATTCTCAAGAAGTTTCCCCTGACCCCAGGCGGCAACCGTGACAATCCGGTCCGGCTCCTCGCGATCGACGAGGCCAACATAGGCATAGTCGATCCCCAGGGTCTGGGCCAGGTGCTGTACCAGGGCCGCAAAAAAGGCGCTGCCCGTCCGATCTGCGACCCCTTTGGTTACCGCCAGCAGAGCCGCGTCAATTTCGGCAACTCTGTGGGCGGCCAGGCGCAGATCTAGTTCATCGACAACCATGGCCGCCAGGTCAGCCAGCACGGCCTTTTGGTCTTCGCTTAGCCCTTCGCGTGGCTGGGTGTCGAGCACGCAGAGGGTGCCCAGGGTAAACCCCTCCTGGGTGCGTAGCGGCGCCCCAGCATAGAAGCGCAACCCTGGATCTCCGTATACCATCGGGTTATCTGCGCAGCGTTCATCCTGGCTGACATCGGGGAGAACGAGAACCTGGTCGGAGGCCAGCGCGTAGCTGCAAAGGGAGGCATGGCGCTGGACCACCCGCCGCTCGAATCCGTAGCATGACTTGAACCAGGCTCTGGAATCATCGATCAGCGATATCAGCGCAATCGGCGCATGGAACAGCCGCGCCGCCAGAGCGGTGATGCGATCGAACTGGGCCTCGGGAGGAGTATCTAAAATGTTGTATCGCCGCAGAGCTTTCAGGCGTTCCGCTTCGTTGGGGGGGAGGGGAGCAGAGGGCATTGGCGATTCAGGAGATACACTGGAGAAAACCTGTCGTAGCACATTTTGCAACGGGCCAAACGCCCCATCTCAATGCTACGTTTCGAGAGCGAAAAGCCAGCGCAGCCAGCCAGGCGATCGCAAACTATCCAACTAAGAAATAGCCCGCGCAACAGTCACGGACTTTAGTGTTTACGAGCCGATCAACCCTTCATCTCCCCTTTGCCTAGGGTAGAATGCCCCAAACTAGAAGCACTCCCTCCTTAGATAGACTTTGGCAGACTTTGGGCCTGCTCCCCCGAGCGATGTCTTAGCGCCAGCGCCAGAAGTTAACAAAAAGCGGGCAATCCGCCCTGGATCGCCCGCTTCCTGGTTTTTAACGAAGTTAGAACTAGCGCTTCAGACCTAGGTCATAGGCTACTTCATGGACCCCAGGAATAGACTTGATGTCTTCTACAATGGCCTGGGCTGTGCTGCGGTCAGATACCTTGCCAGAAAGGCGGACCGAGCCGTTAGACACGCTGACCTTCAAATTTTTGGGAGCGCTGCTTTCAACGCGATCGGTAATTTCCTGATCGCCCAGGGGAGTACCTTTGGTGTCGGCATACTCAATGCCCTGGTACTGATTGCCCTGGGGATCGGTCTGGAGGGTTTCGTTGAGGTCTTTCTGGCCGCTGGTTAAGGTGTCACCGTTGACTGCCCCGGCAACTGCCGGTTGGGTAAACCCGAGCAGCATAACCGCCAAGCAGGCTAGGGCTACCAGGCCAGCCTTTCCTGCTCTGGTCAGGCGTACCGCCTGCAGGGCTATCCCCAGGCCAAGAATCGCAATTCCAATTTCTAAAGCAATCGACATAGGGCTACTCCAATACTAAATGGTTGAAAAGGTCGCGAGGCGATCGCGCCTTATTCAGAACTAATCAGTAGTATAGGAAACTGCGCTTAGACACACATCTCTCAACAGCAGTAGAGCAGCTATACCCCTAGATATAGCTGCTCTACTGCTGTCTGCTGAGGAAATTATTTTGGCTGAGGTTTCTTTTCAGCTCTATGGACAGATATGCCTCTGATTTGCAGTGCTTAGACTGTAGCTGAATGTCACTGGAGACCTCTTCATGCCCGCCATTCTAAATGATCAAAAGCGAGCCGCGATCGCGGAAAAACTCGCCGACATTAAGGCCATTCAAACCTTAATTATTGACAATGAGCAGCAATTTCTAAATCAGTGCAGCAATGACGATCTGCGCAATCGACTGGAGGATATGCTCGAAGACGACCACAAAAATTTAGATATTGTAGAAACTGCCATTACTCAGTACGGCGTGCAGTCCGAGCCTAAGACTACCGTGCAGTCTATGATCACCACGGTGAAGGACACCCTTGCCGGTTCAGAGCTGAGCCTGTACGAAAAACTATCTCAGCACGAGCTGCTGAAGCATGGCCAGGTGGTTTCGGGCCTGGTGGTGCACAAGGCGGCCCAGGTGGTGGGCAAAGACGTAGAAGCGGCCCTGGCCCCCCTCCACACCGTCAATTTTGAAAATCGCGCCCACCAGGAGCAGCTCAAGGGCATGCTCGAATATCTCGGCACCCTGGAGCTAACCGGCCAGGAACCCCAGCAGGGGCTGTGGGGGCGGGTGCAGGATGCGATCGCTGCCGCCACCGGAATTGTCGGCAGTGCTGCCACCCACGCGTCAGGCAGCACTGCCGTCGACGTCATGGATCTGATCTTTATGGATCACCAGAAGGCCAAAACCCTGATCAGCGAAATTCGCAGCGCCAATACCGTCGAGCAGGGCAATGTCCTGTTTGGGCAGCTCTACAAAGATCTGCTGGTGCACTCAAAAGCAGAGGAAGCCGTGGTTTACCCGGTGGTCAGGCCCTTCTACGGCAGCGACAACACCCAGGAGCTGTACAACGAGCAGACCGCCATGGAAACTCTGCTTGACGATCTAAGGGCCATGCCCGCTTTGGATGATCTGTTTATGGCCAAGCTCAAGCAGCTCAAGGCCATGGTAGGTGACCACACCCGTCAGGAGGAAAGCACCATGTTTGCAGCCATGCGCAAACATCTATCCCCGAGCGATCGCCAGCAGCTGGGCGTGCGGTTTAAGGAGAGTAAGCAAACGCTGCAAACCCAAATATAGAGTTAGGGATTTGCAGAGAAAGCTTCGATTTGTTCAATGTCAACGTAATGATTCAAAGGAGACGTTTATGCAGACTGTAAAACGATTTTTTAATCCCACCCTCTGGCGGCAGTGGGCCATTGTTTTTCTCGCTGGCCTGGTGGTGATGGCTACCACCGCCTGTGGTACTACCCAGGCCGCCGTGCCCGCTCCAAATAATACTTTTGGTGCCGCCCAAGCGGCCGACAGTGAGGGCATGTACCCACACAAAGACACCATCCGCGACACCAGCGCTGCCGATGCCAAGGCCGATCGCATGATTCGCCAGGCCGAGCAAAGGATTCAGCAAAACAGCAAAAATCCTCTCAAAGAGGCAGCCGACAACATCGGTGAATCGACTCAGCAGGCCGCTGAAAATGCCGCCGAAAACACCCAGAAGAGTCTCAGCAACCTGAAGCAAAATGCCCAGGGTGCGGTCGATCGCGCCACCAGCGCGCTAGACTAAACGGCTCTCACCGTTTGGTGGCAAAAAGTTGGTGAAAATAAAAGAGCACCGCAGGTCAGGCCAGACTTAATATTGTCTGGCCTGACCTGCGGGCTGTATGGGCCGAGGCCGCAGGCCAATGTCGTTGACGGTGGCAGAAGGCCAGATTTTTCTGTCTAAATCTATGTTTTAATATCGCAGCAGCTTTGAACTAGGCTGAGTGTATCTAGCAAACCCGATTGGCTGATAAAAGCTCCAATGTAGGTTGGTGTTGAGCGAAGCGAAACCCAACACCAGTAACGATTTTGTTGGGCGGCTCTAAGGCTAACCTAGCTACGGCTGAGAGTATCTATTAAATGCATCTAGTGAACTAGGAAAAACAGCTAGTACAGAGGCATATTCTCTAGAAGTATGACTTTCTGAAAGCCAGAGGCAAACACTTTTATTCACGTTAGGAATCGCTATAGGCTGAAGACGATGCTAAATATCTGTCGTAAGACATAGGACTAAAGGAGGGTTTTGCCGCAGGATTAAGGTTTGCAAGGTGAACTATGTTAGGCTGTTTTACTGGGTATTTATAACTTACCTATAACTTCAGCGGCAGGCTGGAATTGCGTTTCCCAGTACTATATTTCCGGGTGCTGCTGACCTTGAAACCGCCATGAGTTCACACTCGATCGATTTACGGCCCAGGGCCTATGGCATAGCGGCGCTTTGCGTGACAACTGCTCTACTGCTTATGGGCATTCTCGATCCCGTAGCAGACATGGCTAAGACCCCATTTTTGCTGTTTTTTGGGTCGGTGGTGGTGGCTTCTCGCTGGGGTGGAATTGGCTGCGGGTTGTTGACCACAATTCTGGCCGCCCTTGTGAGCAACTATTTTTTTGTTCTGCCGGAGTACGCCTTCAGTCTGGGTGCTCCGGCATTTATTCGGTTTGGTGTATTTGTCGTTCAGTGCTCTGTTATCAGCGTCCTGTGCGGTTCGCTGAGATTGGCTCATCAACGCCTGGAGCGCAGCTCCCTGAGGCTACAGGAGAGTGAAGCTTCCCTGGGCCACACCAACCAGTGGGTTACCGCTATTTTGGAGAGCATTACCGAAGGGTTTTACGCCCTCGACTTGCAGTGGCGGCTGGTGTATGTCAACCCCCAGGCTCAGCGGGTGTTCAATCTCCCGCTCAAAGACCTGATGAATCGGCGAATTTGGGATGTGTGGCCCAGCTTGGAAGGAACCGCCATGGGGGAGACCTTCCGGCAAGCGATGGTTACCCGACAGCCGATTGTCATGGAGACATCGGGCTTTGTTCACCCCGATCGCCTGTTTGAAATGCACATGAATCCGCTGGTCAATGGCCTGGCGGTTTACTTTCGGGATCTGACCGATCGCCGGGAAGACGAGCGCCAGCTGCGTCAGCAGATGGAAATGCTGAACCTAGCCAACGACTGCATTATGATCTGGGAGCTGGAGAGCGCCAAGATTACCTACTGGAACCAGGGGGCGGCGCGGCGCTACGGTTGGTCTGCGGAAGAGGCGATCGGGCGATCGGCCATGGATCTGCTGAAAACCGTTTTGCCCCAGCCGCTCGAAACCATTCGCGCGGCTGTGTTGCGGGAGGGGCACTGGCAGGGGGAACTGACCCAGACCACCCGCGACGGTCGGATCGCTATTATTAGCAGCCGCTGGACGCTACAGCAGACCTCGGTTGGCCAGCCCAACGCCATCCTGGAAATTAACTACGACGTTACGGAGCAAAAGCAGGCCGAGGCCGCCCTGCGCAAGAGCGAACTGCACTTTCGCACCCTGGCCAACTCGATGCCGCAGATGTTTTGGACGGCGTTGCCCAACGGCCAGCTAGAGTACTGCAACCAGCGCTGGTACAACTACACAGGGCTGACCCCGGCCCAGAGCTTCGAGGCTGGCTGGCTGTCGGTGCTGCACCCGGAGGACCGCGATCGCTGCCAGATAGCCTGGACCAAATCGCTGCAAACTGGCCAGCCCCTGGCCCTGGAGGTCAGGCCGCTGCGGGCTGTAGATGGCCAATACCGCTGGCACCTGGTGCGGGCCTTTCCGCTTCAGGGCGACGGGGGAGAGGTGCTGCGGTGGTTTGGCTCATCTACCGATATTCACGACCAGAAGCTGGCGCTGGTGGAGCGCGATCGCGCCCTGGCCCAGGAGCGGGTAGCTCGGGCGGAGGCAGAAGCCGCCAACCGTATTAAAGATGAGTTTTTGGCGATGCTCTCCCACGAGTTGCGCACGCCGCTGAACCCCATTTTGGGCTGGGCGTCGCTGCTGCGATCGCGGCCCCTAGACGAGGATACGCGCGCCCGCGCCCTGGAGACCATCGAACGCAACGCCAAAGTTCAGGCCGAGCTAATCGAAGACTTGCTCGATGTCTCGCGCATTTTGCGCGGCAAGCTGCTGCTCGATATCCACACCGTAGATCTGGCCCCCGTGGTCAACGCTGCCCTGGAGACGGTGCGGCTGTCGGCCCAGGCCAAGGCCATTACGCTGCACACCGACTTTGACCCGGCGGTGGGGGCGGTGTCAGGGGACCAAAACCGCCTCCAGCAGATCGTGTGGAACCTGTTGTCAAACGCCATCAAATTCACCCCTGAGGGGGGTGAGGTCACCGTCAGGCTGCGTCAGGATGGCAACTATGCCGTCATTGAAGTGCAGGATACGGGCCTGGGCATTGGCGCCGATTTTTTGCCCCATGTCTTTGAGCAGTTTCGCCAGGCCGACAGCAGCAGCACCCGCGCCTTTGGCGGACTGGGGCTGGGGCTGGCCATCGTGCGCTATCTGACGGAGCAGCACGGCGGCGAGGTCTCGGTATCTAGCCCCGGCGCTCATCGGGGATCCACCTTTACGGTACGGCTGCCCCGGCGTGAGGTGGCGTCGCTGCTGCCGGTCTTTGCCAGCCTAGCGCAACCCGCTAGCCTCGCTGGGCGACGGGTCCTGGTCATCGATGACGATCTCGACTCGCTGCACCTGCTGACGGCGCTGCTGGAGGATTACGGTATGGAGGTACTGACGGCTTGCTCTGCAGAGGCGGGCCTTCAGATCGTTGCCCAACACCGCCCCGATGTGATGATCAGCGACATTGGCATGCCCAACCAGGATGGCTTTATGCTGATTCGCGCCCTGCGGCAGCGGCCTGAGGTGGAGGGGGGTCGCATTCCCGCGATCGCGCTCACCGCCTACGCCGATGCCCAAAACCGCGATCGCGCCCTGGAGGCTGGCTTTCAGCGCCACCTGACCAAACCCCTGGATGTCGAAAAGCTGCGCCTTACTTTAACGGAGCTAATCGGCGACGCTGAGCCTTGCGCTTAGGGCTCTGGGGGCTTTGAGCTTTGGCAAAACACCCTTTTCCCTGCCCATATTCCCCCTGACAACGCAAGTAGCACCCAAGAAACCAAGTAGCACCCAAGAAACAAGGACGACCTATGAAAATACTGATGGTACTCACATCCCACGACCAGTTGGGCGATAGCGGCCAAAAAACCGGCTTTTGGCTAGAGGAGTTTGCCGCCCCCTACTACGCATTTAAAGACGCCGGGGCCACGGTTACCCTGGCCTCGCCCCAGGGCGGCCAGCCCCCCCTCGACCCCAAAAGTGACGCCCCCGACGCACAGACCGAAGCCACCAAGCGCTTTAGGCAGGACGCTGATGCCCAGGCCGCTCTGGCCAATACGGCCCGACTGACAACCATTGACGCCAGTGACTACGATGCCGTGTTCTACCCCGGCGGCCACGGCCCGCTGTGGGATCTGGCCGACAACGCCCATTCCATTGCGCTGATTGAGGCCTTCTACGGAGCGGGTAAGCCCGTGGCCGCTGTCTGCCACGCCCCTGGGGTGCTGCGCCATGTCAAAACGCCCGAGGGCGAATTTTTGGTGAAAAACAAAACGGTGACGGGCTTTGCCAATACCGAAGAAGCCGCCGTCGGCCTTACCGAGGTTGTGCCCTTTTTAGTAGAAGACATGCTGAAGCAAAACGGCGGCCTGTACTCGAAAGGCGATGACTGGCAATCCTATGTGGTCGGCGATGGCCACCTGATTACCGGCCAAAACCCCGCTTCCTCCGAAGCCAGCGCCCAGGCCCTGCTGCAATTGCTGAGCACAGCGGGGGCTAGGAGCTAAGCGAGGCTAGGTTCGGCCCTGGGTAAGCTCGACCACCGCCTGCAACAGCTTTTCGAGGTCCAGGGGTTTGCTCAGGTGCCGCTGGTAGCCGCTAGCCAGCGACTGCTGCTGGTCTTCATCGCGGGCGTAGGCGGTGAGCGCGATCGCAGGAATTGTGCCTCCCTGCTCGGGGGGCAGCGCGCGAATGCGCTGGATGAGGCTGTAGCCATCGATCTCGGGCATACCGATGTCGCTGATTACCACATCGGGGCGCCAGGACTCTAGCCTTTCCAGCGCTTCGGCGGCGGAGCCTGCGGTCACCACGTCGGCACCGTATTGCCCCAGCAGCACCGTCAGAAATTCTCGCGTATCCGCCGAATCGTCGATCGAAAACACCCGAATGCCCTTTAAATCCACGGTCGGGCGAGCCAGAGCAGCAGCCGGAGCCTCAGCCGCATTGCCCGGCAGCCGGGGCAGCCGAACGGTGAAGGTGGCGCCCAAATTTTCCCCAGGGCTGCAGGCGGTAATGCTGCCGCCGTGGATCTCCACGAGCTGCCGCACGATCGCCAGCCCCAGCCCTAGCCCACCGTGGCGGCGGGTAATCGAAATATCTTCCTGGCGAAACGACTCGAACAGGTAGGGCAAAAAGTCTGGGCTAATGCCAATGCCCGTATCGTTGACAACCACCTCGGCCTGGTCGGTCGCGGCGCGCAGGGTGACCGTAATCTGGCCCCCCTGGGGCGTAAATTTGACGGCGTTCGACAGCAGATTGCCCACGATTTGCTGGAGGCGGGCCGCATCGCCAGCGACCCGCACGGTGCGATCGAGGTCGAGGGCGAGGGCGATGGATTTCTTGGCCGCCGCTGTTTTTACCGTCTCCAGGGCCGACTCAACCACCCCAGCCATGGCGATTGAAACCGGGGTGAGGTGGAGCTTGCCGCGCAAAATTTTGGCTAAATCGAGCAAATCGTCGACCAGCTGGGCCTGGAGCTGGGCGTTGCGCTCAATGGTGGCCAGGGCCTGAGCGGTTTTATCAGGGTCGAAGCTGCGAGTTTGCAGCAGCTTCGACCAGCCCAAAATGGGGTTGAGGGGCGACCTCAGCTCGTGGGAGAGCACCGCCAAAAACTGATCCTTGAGCCGATTGGCCTGCTCGGCTTCTTCGCGGGCGATGCGCTCCCGCTGGAGCAGCTGCTCGCGCTCGCGCTCGCTGCGCTTGAGCGCCGTAATTTCGGTAAACCCGCCAATGGCTCCCCGCACCGCTCCGCCGGGGCCGTAGAGCGGCACGGCCTTGCCATAGATAGAGCGCACCGTCCCGTCGGGGTAGACAAACTCGATGTCATCGACAACCTCCTGCCGGGTGCGAATCGCCTTCTGCATGGGCAGATCCTGGGGTGCGATCTGCTGCCCCTCCTTAAACTGCTTAAAGGGCAGCCCCGGTTCACCCTCGGGCGGCGTGGCCGTGGTTGGCCCGCCTGGTTCGGTCTGCATTAGCTCGTAGGCCATGCGGTTGGCCGTCATGTAGTGACAGTCCGCATCGTGGGCAATCCAGATCGCCGCCGGGGTGGCCTCCATTAGGGCAGCCAGCTCTTCGGCCTGGGTCCGGGCGATCGCCTCACTCTCCACCAGGGCCTGCTCAAAGCGTTTTCGCTCGGTAATGTTGATCGCAATCCCCGTCATGCGAATGGGGTTGTCCACCGCGTCGCAGAAGGTCTGTCCCCGCACCATAATCCACCGCTGGCCGTCGTCGGGGTGCACAATGCGAAAATCTACCTTTAGGTCCTGTCTCTGCTCGATGGCGGCCTGGGTGGCTTGTTCAATCCGCTGCCGATCGGCGGGCAAAATGGAGGCCAGCCAGTTCTCATAGGAGGGGGTAACTTCAGCATCGAGGCCGTAGAGGTGGTAGTACTCCGGTGACCAGGTCACCTGATTGGTGACCATATTCCAATCCCACAGACCGGCTCCGGCGGCGCGCTGGGCCAGGCGCAGCTGTTCTTCGCTGTTGCGCAGAGTGGCCTCGGCCTGTCTGTGCTCGGCCTCCAGCTGCGCCCGCTCGCTGATATCTACCGCCGCACCAGCAATGCCAACGACGCGGCCCTGGCGATCGCAAATGGGGTCCAGGGTAATATCGTAGACGCTGTGCTCCACCCGTACTTCGGCCCGCAGGCCCACCCCGGTATCTAGCACCCGGCGCTTGAGCTGACTCAGCCGAGCTGCGGCCTCCGTAGATACCAAATCTTCATCCCGCCGACCGAGCATCTGATCTTTGGAGTAGTTGTGAGTGGGGTTGTGCACCCAGACGTAGCGCAACTCCTGATCCTGATTGAACAGCGTAATAGGAGCGCTCTTGAGGGCGATACTCAGGCGCTCCGTTACCTGCTCAAGGGCCTGCTCGGCCTGACGCAGGTCGGTAATGTCGGTGTTGGTGCCCACCCACCGCAGCACCTGCCCGTCTTCGTCGCGCACCGGGGTAGCGCGGGAGAGAAACCAGCGATACTCGCCGTCTTTCCCCCGCAGGGGAAACGTATCTTCCCAAACCTCGCCCGTGGCAAAGCAGCGGCTCACCTTTTTGACCACGCGATCGAGGTGATCGGGGTGGTGCACCTGCTGCCAGCCCCAGCCCTGCATTTCGCCCAAGGTTGTGCCGGTGAAGTCGTACCAGCGCTGGTTGTACCAAAAAATCCAGCCGCTGGCATCTGCCATCCAGGCCAGCTGCGAAATGTTGTCGGCCAGGTGGCCAAAGCGCTCTTCGCTCTCCTCTAGGGCCAGATCTAGCTGCGATAGCGGCGGTCTTCCGGCGGCGGACATACCGAGGGCAAACACCCCAGCTACCTGCCCAGCCTCATCCCAAATGGCGCTACAGGCCCAGCTGTGGTTGACCGTCAGCGGGCTGGCATCCTGAGCTACTTCCACCGATAGCGATCGCCCCGTGGCAAACACCTGCTCTATTCCCTGTCCCAGGGCGACCCCGATCGCTCCCTGGTCCATGGCGGCGGCCAGGGGCTGCCCCACCGCCGCAGTCCAGGTCGGAGACAGCAGCGCAGCCCAGGCATCGTTGTAAAACAGGCTGCGATCGCAGCCCCAAACGCACCCCATGGGCGTATTCGAGTTCAGCAAGATGCCCAGACTCGTCTTCAGCGCAGCAGGCCAGCGGGCAACCTCGCCCAAGGCGGTCTGTGACCAGGCGTGCGATCGCATCAGGGACGCCATTTGGCCTGGACCTAAAAATACATCCTGGGTTACTCCTGAGGGGGGCATGCCGTCCTTGCTTAAACCTATGACTGATAATCTTCCCTTTTATAGAAAGGGAGATCTACCCCAGGGTAGAAAACCTCATTTAATTTTGTAACGCTAGCAAATTAGATATTTATTTGGGTTATTGAACAACCCAGGAATCTGTCCATTATTTATTCATTTAGGCAGAAGCCCTGACATTTCTAACTGGATAATCTGGACTATGCACAGGTGTCGGTCCCGCTGGCGGCACTATCAACCTAAGCATTGAGCCATGTTTGTTAAAAATTCCCAAGATCAGACTTTAGTTAAAGTCACCAGTCTCCAAGAGCTGTTCGATCCGCTCCAAAACGAGGTGCAGGGACGGCAGCAGGCTGGGGAAGAAGAGCAGCCTGCCCAGGCGTTTCCGAAATCGCAGCTGCAATTTCCCTCCGGAGAACCCCTGCCCCAGTGCTGGACTGATCCAGACTATCAGCTGTAAATGTTGTTTCGGCAGCTCAAATAAAGCCATTTTTGAGGGTTACTATGCAATCTCGTCGAAGGCCGCTAGCGGGCGATTGGACCAGAGGATCGAAGGGTTTAATCAGCTTCTTCGTGCTTTTTTTGGCTGTGGGCTTTTTGCTTTATCAGCTATTTTCCAGCGTTTTTCTTGCCTTTGACTACTCTTTTGGTGCCGGGGCTAGGGGGCTGGCTGCGGCACTGTTCCCTTTGATTATTTTGGTCTACCTCGGGTTTATTGCTCGACTTCAGGTGCCGACCAGGGAAAGCCGTGCCCCCATCATCAACAGCTTTGTCATATTTTTGTTCTGGACCATGCTGGTCATAGGCATCGATATCAACAAGCAAGTTCCCTACTTTCCCGTTGAAGAACTGCTTTACTCGCTTACCCTGGCATCTATGCTTTGGCGCTACAAATTCCGAGGCTCTTTTAAGGCCCTGTTAGCCTGCTGCTATGGTGTTTTGGCCGGAGCGCTAGCAGCGATAATCATTTTTTAGGCGATCGCGCTTTAACGCTTTAAGTTAAGTGAGCGCACCGAGCAAATCAGGCATTTCCAAAACTCTAAGCAAGAAAATTTAGCGGGCGCATAGACCTCTGGGCCAAGCCGTGAGAGGGTCAAAACAGGTTCAATGCCACAGAAGCAGATTGGGAAAAGCTGTATGGCGCTATTCCCAATCTGCTTCAGGGCAGCCCGACCCAAGACAATGAGGAGTCCCTGCCGGGTGGGCCGCCGCAGACCAGCCAGGTCGGTGGCGATCGCTCCATTCTGCCCAAAAGCGGAGGAGCTTTTTTGCGGACATCGGTGCAGAATTTGGGTCGCTGTAACCTCTCTTTGGGCTTTTTCCTGCCGCCCGAGCCACGGCGGATTGATTCAGAGGAGTATTGAGTCAGACATCTTGCGATCGCCACTTATCCCTATGATGAAATCTAGCCATTAGGGATACCTGGGTATGGACTACAAGCAAGAGCTAATTACCACTATCCACGATCTCGGGTACGACCCCGAACGCCTAGAGCAGCGCCTGACCGAACTGAGTCAAACAAACCCTACGGCAGTGCTAATTCCGTCACTGTACGAGGAGCTAGAGCGACCAGCGCTGGCCAACATTCGCGATCACCTCAGCCACTGTCCCTTTGTCAACAACGTGATTGTCTGCCTCTACGCCGACAGCTTTGAGCAGTACCGCCACGCCGTTCAGTTCTTTGAGCCGCTGCCCCAGCCCACCTTTGTGCTGTGGGAAAATGGTCCCCGCATTACCGACATTTTGCAGACCCTCAAGGACAAGGGACTGGATCTACTGCGCTTTAAGGGCAAAGGGCGAGCCGTGTGGCTAGGGCTGGGGGTGTCATCTCTGCATGCCGCCGCGATCGCCCTTCACGATGCCGACATCACCACCTACGATCGCTCCTATCCCCTCAAGCTGCTGTACCCCCTGCTCGAACAGGAGTTTGGCATTGCCTTCAGCAAAGCCTACTACGCCCGCATTGGCGACAATCCCCGCAGCCTTCACGGGCGAGTCACCCGGTTGTTTGTGACGCCTTTGATTACCTCGCTGATGGAGCTTTTTGGCTACAGCGATTATCTGCGCTACCTCGATGCCTATCGCTATCCCCTCTCGGGCGAGTTTGCCCTCTCCAGCGACCTGGCCCTGACCACCCGCATCCCCGGCAACTGGGGCTTAGAGGTGGGGCTATTGGCCGAGGTCTACCGAAATATGGCCCTCAAGCGCATCGCCCAGATCGACCTGGGCATTTTTGAGCACAAGCACCAGACCCTAGGCAGTTCCGCCAATTCAGGACTGCAAAAAATGTGCCGCGACATCCTGCAATCGGTGTTTAGAACCCTGACCGAAACCGAGCAGGTGGTGATTGGTCATGACCACATTCGCGCCCTGCGCATTAAGTACCGCCGCGAGGCCCAAAATCTGGCCCGCCAGTATTTTGTCGATGCTCGCTTTAACGGCCTGGAGTACGATCGCCACAAAGAAGAAATGACCATCGAAACCTTCGAGCAGGTCATTTTAGAAGCGGGTAACCAGTACCTGGAAGACCCCACTGGCACCCAAATTCCCGACTGGACTCGTGCGCTGGCCGTCATTCCCGACCTGCGCGAACAGCTGCTTGACGCCGTTCTCTCCGATATGGCTGAGGCGCGATCGACTGCGGCCCCCGCAGAAGTCATTGCAATGGCTTCTGCGGCCCATTGATCGATTGCGTGGGGCGATGAATTGCGTAGAGCGGACTGAGCAGTGCACAATTTGCGCTGCTTCCTACGCCGATCGTTTTTGCGCCCTAGGACTGCGTGTGCTGGGACTGTGTGTGCTGGTCGGAAGCTCATTGCGACTGCGCAGAGTCACATTGGCTCCTTCGCTAGACTGCTCAATCACCAGCAGCGGGGTGGGTTTGGCTTTTTGGTCCCAGTGCATGTTGGCAATGCGGCCCTGAATGGTTGGCTGCCAGTGGGTCTCCTCGGCGTCGGGACTCATGAAGTTCTCTATACAGTCGACTAGCTGGCCAATGGTAGATGAGGTGGCCTGGGTGGGCAGTTTGGCCAGCCTGATTTGAATGCGGAATAGCACCCGCTGCTTAGCCAGCGGATTGTCGTGGGGCGCATACTCAACATCAAAAATTTCGTCCACAACCCGGGGCTTACTGGCAATGCCAATCATGCCTTCCTCGGCCTGGCGGGGGCGCAGAGCAATGCTAATTTTCTGCTTAACCTTAACCTTGAGCTGGTTCACAATCGCCGCGTGGAAATGCTCCTCGTCCATGCGCATGCGCAGGTAGTCGAGATTGAACTCGCGCGAGTGAATCAGATCCGGGTTTTGCTCCATTTTGCTGATGGTTTTCAGGGCCAGCTTGACCTTTTTTTGCAGCTCCTGGTTTTTGTAGGTTTCGAACTTAAGTTGCTTAACCAGGCGGCGGGTTTGCAGATGGGAATAGACACCCAACCCCACAAGCAGCACCAGTAGCCCTCCAGATGCCAGCATCCAAGGGTTATCAAGCTGGGGCCGACTAGCGACAGGAGCTTGCGCAAGGGTTGAATGCACCAGAACTGTAGAGGTTTTCATGATCGGTGTGCAACAAAGCAGGTAAGAACTATGCCTATAGTTCCCTGAAGGTAGCCTATTACCATCCCAATCCATCAAGAATTAAAAATGTTTCTCATAAACTTGAGATAAGTCTACGTGATTTTACAGAATAATTGTGTTGGCTAGACGCCAAAATTTTCTCAGTCTTAAGCGCCCAAGATTTTTTCTTTGCGGTAGGCTTTCCGGGTACTGCTGCTGGGGTCGTTCGGACCCAGTCAGATCGGCTTTCCAGGTGCCGTGGCCATTTTTTGCGGCATTATAGAGAGTCAGATGGCTTATTCCTGAAATTCGTCTCGTTTTCCCATGAAACCCGGCAGCAAGTATCATCCTTTGTTCAATCACCTCAAGCAATCTGGCCTAGTCGAGGTAGTGCTCCCTTTCACCGAGATCGAGGCCCTGCTGAGAAGTCCCCTCCCCAACTCGGCCAGCGATCGCAAAAACTGGTGGAGCAATCGCGAAACCCCTGCGGCTCTCCAGGCCAGCGCCTGGGTGGGGGCAGGTTACCACGTCCAGGCGGTCGATATGGACAGCAAGGTCGTAACCTTCCGCAGGTTTGAGGCCGAATACAACATTCAGACCAAAGACGGCAAGATCGTCTGGCAGCGAGACGCCATTCGCGCCCTGCGCAAGCACATGGGACTTACCCAGATGGAGTTTGCCGAGCAGATGGGAGTGCGCCGCCAAACCATCAGCGAGTGGGAAAACGGCGTTTACGAACCCGATCGCAGCACCGCCAAATTTCTAGAGCTGATTGCCAAGCACGCCAACTTCCCGGTGCCGGTGACCGAGGCAACCTAGGCTACAGCGAACTGGAGTCGAGGCTGGCCGCCTCCTCCGGCGACTGGGGTAGGTGTAGCCCGCACTCCTGTTTCAGCCCCTTAAACCGAGTGTCGCGATCGCTGCTGTCGTCGGCGGTAATGGGCCTGCTGGAGTGCCAGTCACCCACGGTCACATAGCCCTTGTCAAACAGCGGGTGGTAGGGCAAATCGTGGGCCACCAGGTAGTTGTAGACATCCTTAGAGGTCCACCGGAGAATGGGCAGCAGCTTGTAGCGGCCCCCCTGCTGCCCCACCCGCCCCAGGGACTTGCGGTGGTCGGTCTGGTCAGAGCGCAGCCCCGTCAGCCAGGCTGTGGCGTTTAGGTCACTCAAGGCCCGCTGCATGGGCTCTACCTTGCGAATTTTGTCGTAGCGGTTGAGGGCTTCGACATCGTGTTGCTCCCACAGGCGACCGTGAAGTGCCTCCATGCGGGCTGGGCTGAGGGTCGATTGGTAGACCTTGAGGTTCAGGCCCAGGCGCGCCGACAGATCTTCAGCAAAGCGGTAGGTTTCGACCGGCAGGTAGCCCGTATCGACCCAAATTACCGGTATGTTAGGCACTATCTGGGTTACCAGGTGCAGCATGACCGCCGACTGAATGCCGAAGCTCGTGCTCAGGACCAGGCCATCGCCAAAGGTGTCGTAGCCCCACTGCACCAGACTGGCAGCGTCGCTGTCTCCCCACTCCTGGTTAATTGCGTTCAGATCCAGAACGGGGGCAGCCTGCATTCTGCTCGGTAAGAGCGCGGCATCTGACATGGGTTTAGTTCTTCCGTTCAACAAAGTCGTAGCTCCAGTTGCCACAATTCTGTGGTGGTTACGATATTGGCCAAGCAGGCCGCCAGCAGAGCGAGTCGAGTCCTCAGAATACAAGGTTTGAGGCTACACCGCTCTCCCGCTGGTGGGCTAATACATACCTTGACCTTAGTCACGACCTTAGCCACTTCTCGACATTAGCCGATCTACCGATCATAAACGAGGGGGAAATGAACCATTTGGTGGCCCCACGCCATTTTTGCGGGGGAAATAGCCTCTGGAGGATCCAGGTTAAGAATTTGCTCCAGGACATTATTCCAAGTCCCGCTTAGATATTCTCTATGCCTGGAGCCACTTCGACAAACATCCCCAGGGAGCACGTTTTTGAAAATCTGTTTTTTGAACTCAGAGCGGAGGATTGGCTCCACAAATTGTGGCTAGACCAGAAGATATTTTACCCGTAAAATCCAGCCTTATCTCGCTGTAAACTCCACTCCACAATTTCCTATGGCAGTTACCCCGCCCTACCCCCGCGACTTAATTGGCTATGGCCGGATTCCGCCCCATCCCCAGTGGCCCAGCAACGCCAAGATTGCCGTACAGTTTGTGATCAACTACGAAGAGGGGGGCGAAAACTGCATTCTCCACGGCGATGCGGCCTCGGAGGCGTTTTTGTCGGAGAGCGTGGGGGCGGCCCCGCTGACCGGGGTGCGCAACATGAATATGGAGTCGATGTATGAGTACGGCAGTCGGGCGGGGTTTTGGCGGCTGTACCGGCTGTTTAACAGCCGGAGGCTGCCTCTGACGGTATATGCCGTGGCCATGGCGATGGCCCGCAACCCCGAGGCGGTGGCAGCCATGACCGAAGCCGACTGGGAGATCGCCAGCCACGGCTACCGCTGGATCGACTACCAGTACTTTGGCGTCGAGGCCGAACGGGAGCACATTCGCAACGCGATCGCCATTCACACCCAGGTGGCGGGCAGTCGCCCCCTGGGCTTTTACCAGGGACGCAACAGCCCCAATACCCGCGCCCTGGTGGTGGAAGAGGGCGGCTTTCTCTACGATGCCGACAGCTACGCCGACGACCTGCCCTACTGGACCACCGAATACGGCAAGCCCCATCTGATCATCCCCTACACCCTCGACAACAACGACATGCGGTTTGCCACCTACGCCGGGTTTAACTCGGGGGATCAGTTTTTTGCCTACCTGCGCGATGCCTTCGACACCCTCTACGCCGAGGGCAATGAAGCCCCCAAGATGATGAGTATTGGCCTGCACTGCCGCCTGGCGGGGCGACCGGGGCGCACGGCGGCCCTGGCCAGATTTTTGGACTATGTGCAGAGCCGCGATCGCGTCTGGATTTGCCGCCGGGTCGACATCGCCCGCCACTGGCACCAGCACCATGCTCTGCCCTAGAAATGCCCGTGTCTTGGACCGCCTCTTTAAGCGGTATTATCAACTCCAACCACGAGCTGCGGCGGCAGGGAGGAAGGAGAGGGTGCTGACTTCTGGGATAGTGCAACGGCTGCTGCGGCTGGCTCGGGCCATTGACAAGCTGATCGAACCGATTGGCAAGGGGCTGAGCTGGCTGGTGCTGCTCACCGTTGCCGTGGGCTTTTACAACGTGATGGCCCGCTACATTGGCCGTTTTCTGGGCCTACAGCTGGCCTCGAATGGACTGATAGAGTTGCAGTGGTACCTATTCTCGATCACGTTTCTGCTCAGCTTTCCCTACATTCTCAAGCACGGAGCTAACGTGCGGGTCGATTTTCTGGAGGCGGGCTGGAGCGATCGCCGCAAAGCCCTAGTCAGCTTTTGGGGTACGGTGCTGTTTCTGATTCCCTTCTGCCTGCTGGGGCTGTGGGTAACCATCAACCCGGTGCTGCAATCTTGGGGACTTTTGCCCGACGGCACCTGGGGCCACTGGGAAGTGTCGCCCGATGCCAATGGTCTGCCCAGGGCACCCATTAAGTCGATGGTGCTGGTGGGCCTCGGGCTGCTGCTGCTCCAGGCCATTGCCCAGGCGATTAAGTTCTGGGCCGTGTGGTGCGGCTACGCTGAGGGATCGCTGCTTTTGGAGGCGGAGGCCGAGCTTCCACCCCTGGAGTAGGGGCAGGAGCAGAGCCAAAATTGTCCGGCGGCATCTCGGTTTTCAAGATCCCCCATTGAAGGAGCGCTATGGGCTACGAGTGGTTAGCGATCGCGATGTTCGTTGGCTTCTTTTTGATTTTGATCAGCGGCTACCCGGTGGCGTTTTCCTTTGCCGGTACGGGGTTGGTGTTTGGCCTGGTGGGCTGGCTGCTGGGGGCCTTTGACCCGGCCCGGCTGCTGCTGCTGCCAAACATCTGGTTCGGCACCATGGCCAACTTCACCCTGCTGGCGATTCCGTTTTTTGTGTTTTTGGGCGCGGTGCTGGAGAAATCGGGCCTGGCGGAGGAGCTGCTAGAGACTGTGGGCCTGGTACTCGGTCCGCTGCGAGGGGGCATGGCCCTGGCGGTGGTGCTGGTGGGCACCCTGCTGGCGGCGGCGACCGGAGTGGTAGCTGCCACGGTCATTCTGATGGGCATGATTTCGCTACCGGTCATGCTGCGCCACGGCTACGATCAGCGGCTGGCCGCCGGAGCCATCATCGCATCGGGCACCCTGGCACAGCTGATTCCCCCCAGTTTGGTGCTGGTGGTGCTGAGCGATCAGCTGGGGGTGTCGGTGGGCGACTTGTTCCTGGGCGCGCTGATACCGGGGCTGCTGCTGGCCGGGGCCTACGCCGTCTACGTGCTGCTGGTGGCGTTTTTTAAGCCCAGCACGGCACCGCCCCTGCCCCTGGCCATGCGCCAGCTCAGCGCTTGGGAATTGCTGAAGCGCACCGTGAAGGCGATTGTGCCGCCAGTGCTGCTGATTGTTGTGGTGCTGGGCAGCATTTTCTTTGGTGTTGCCACCCCGACTGAGGCGGGGGCCGTGGGGGCGGTGGGGGCCTGCGGGCTGGCGGCCCTCAACCGTCGCCTGACGGTAGCGCTGCTGCAGGAGGCGGCCCACGCCACCGCTATGGTCACCGGGGTGGTGCTGATGATTTTGTTTTGCTCGTCGTTTTTTGGCCTGGTGTTCGATGCCCTGGGGGGCAAAAGCCTGATTACCAACCTGCTGGTGAATCTGCCGGGGGGCTATTTAACCTTTTTGGTGGTGGCCAACCTGGTCATTTTTGTCATGGGAGTGTTTTTAGAGTTTATTGAAATTTGCTTTATTGCCATGCCGCTGCTGGTGCCTGCGGCCCAGGCGCTCAATATCGATATGGTGTGGTTTGGGGTGGTGATGGCGCTCAACTTACAGACGGCGTTTATATCACCGCCGGTGGGGTTCTCGCTGTTTTATCTCCAAAGCGTGGCGCCAAAATCGATCAGCACCCGCGAGATTCACCGCAGCGCCCTGCCGTTTATAGGCATTCAGCTGGTGGTGCTAGTGGTGGTAATGGTGTTTCCCCAGACGGTGAGCTGGCTGGTGGCGCGATCGCTCCAGTAGCTGCTCCATTGCTTCAAGCTAGGTGGGCGGCTTTC
Source organism: Nodosilinea nodulosa PCC 7104 (assembly GCF_000309385.1). Taxonomy (GTDB): domain Bacteria; phylum Cyanobacteriota; class Cyanobacteriia; order Phormidesmidales; family Phormidesmidaceae; genus Nodosilinea; species Nodosilinea nodulosa. The sequence continues at coordinate 2,120,297 of NZ_JH976537.1, read as the reverse complement.
CCCCTGGCTTCAGGTTGCTGTAGACAAAGCGCTCAAAGCCTCCCTGGTTGAGCTGGTTCCAGGCGTAGATGCGATCGCGAAATCCGCGCCAGTTTTCATAAATGCCCTTAAAATCGGCATCGCTGGCGGCAAACTCGTCGTAGAGGTCGAAGGTGACCTCTTGGGCCGCCGTCATAATCTCATCGCTAAACTGCCGCAGCTGAGTGCCGCTGGCCAGCAGCCGCTCCAGCGCCGCCGCATTCAGCGCCTCGTAGCGAGACAGCATGCGCAGGTTGGTCTCGTAGGCGGCGGCCTGCACCATCTCCTGGTAAACCGGCGGCAGTTTGTTCCACTCGTTGAGGTTAATCTGCACCTCCAGGGTGCTGCCCGGTTCCCACCAGCCGGGGTGGTAGTAGTACTGGGCAACGCGGTTGAGGCCCAGCTTTTCGTCGTCGTAGGGGCCAACCCACTCGGCCGCGTCGATCGCTCCGGTTTGCAGCGCCTGAAAAATCTCGCCGCCGGGCAGGGTTTGCACCGTCACCCCCAGCTTGCCCATCACCTGGCCCCCCAGCCCCGGAATGCGCATTTTGAGCCCGGCCAGATCGCTGACGGTATTAATTTCGCGGCGAAACCAGCCCCCCATCTGGGTGCCCGTATTGCCCGCCGGAAACTGAATGACGTTGAACTTGCTGGCATAAAAAGCCTGAAGCTGGGTCAGCCCTTCCCCGTCGTAGAGCCAGGTATTTTGCTGCTGGGCCGTCAGCCCAAAGGGAATGCCGCAGCCAAAGCCCATCACCGGGCTGCGCCCAATGTAGTAGTAAGAGGCCGTGTGGCCACAGGGCACCGCCCCCTGGGAGACGACGTTCAAGACCTCCAGCGGCGGGGCCAGTTCGCCAGCGGTGCGCGGGGTAATGGTAAACCGCCCCCCGCTCATGGCGCTCACCCGCTCGGCAAACACTTTTGCTCCCGTCAGCAGGGTGTCGAGGGAAGCGGGCCAGCTGGTGGCCATTTGCCAGTTAATGCGCGGCAGGTCACTGCTAGCCGTACCTTCAGCCCCTGGGGTAGACGCCCCATTGCAAGCCGCTGCGCCAGCCGCCGCCAGCCCCCAAGCCGTTGTTTTAACTAACCGCCGACGCTTCATAGCACCTCAACATTGCGAATCCCGAGGACAGACTAAAGCCGCAGCAGACCACTGGCGGCTGCCGTATATGGAATGAACTGAGGTCGATTGTCCTACAGGTTGCGATTCCCTGGCGCTGTCGGTAGAAAATCGTAAGAAAGCAGACTATTTTGACGGTGGAATGAGCTATACAGGGATTAATCAGGCATTAGCAGAGGCTTAAGCCAAGCCTACTCGCTGAGGATCTTGGGCACCTTAAAAAATCCGTCTTCGCGATCGGGGGCGCAGTCGAGAATGGCGGCTCGTTCGGCGAAGGGCTGAAGGCTGTCGGTGCGGGTAATATTGCTCAGCTCGATGGCGCGGGTTGTGGGTTCCACATTGTCGGTGTTCAGCTCTTTGAGCTGCTCTACGTAGTCGAGAATGCCGCCCAGCTGCTCGGTAAACTGAGCTTCCTCCTCCGTGGAGAGTTCCAATCTAGCTAGCAAAGCAACTTTGCGAACCTGTTCGAGGTCGATCATAGGACGGTAATCCAGAAAAGAGGGCTGAGGCCTGTTGGCCAGATGAATAAAACACGGCGGCATCCAATGCACCGTCAGCAGGCTAAGGCAAACGTTTAACCGCCCCAGCGGCGGGCCGGTAGGGGGCAGTGCCCTACGGGTTAGAAGAAGATGTCGTTCTTCATGCGGCCTGTATTTTTCATCCAGTTTTGGGCTTCGATGTAGTTGTTGGGGGCAATGGTAATGGCCTCTAGCCAGTAGCGGGCCGCTTCGTCAAAGAAGTTTTCGGCGGCGTCGGTGTCACCGCTGGCCTCGGCCTGCTCGCCTTTGTAGTGGTAGATCACCGCGATGTTGTTGAGGGCCTGACACAGGCGAGGATTGAGGTCTAGCGCTTCGTGGTACTTCTCCAGGGCAATGTCGTGCTCGCCGTTGCTGGCGTGGATGAGGCCCATGTTGTAGAGAATGAAGCTCTTGTCGTAGGGTTCTTCTTCGAGCGTCAGGGCTTCGCGGTAGTTTTCCATCGCCTCGGCGTATTCCCCATCGGCCTGGGCCGACATGCCGTCGCGATAGTAGGCAAAGGCCTCCTTCTCGCTCTTTTTGGCGGGCATCATTTTGAGGATCATGTCGGCCATGACGGTGAAGGATTTGTCGATGAAGTTGTCGTTGCGTTGGGTTCTTGGCATGGTTGGCGACGCGCAAATGAGGGACGTAACGATTACCTAAGCCCGGTGGTGCTGCCTCAGCAAAATCCCGGTTAGGCCAGACAAATATATAAGTAAGCCTAGCAAAACCTGGGAGCTTAATCCCATGGGTCACAGGGTATTAAGGGATTGGCCGGTGGCTGGGGTCGGCTATGGGGCGATCGCGCCTCCGCAAGCCAAGCCTGGGTCACGGGCAAACGTCTCCTCCACTGCTACACCTGGGGATGAAAACCCGCCAACGCCGATGCCTCAGCTTGACTATCCTGGAATAAGACTGTGGGTTAGAACTATCTAAGCCGCACCAGCTAATGCTTCTGGTTCTCGGTCAGTCTGCATCTTCGCTTGGGTCATTGTCGGCCCAGACAATCGGCTAAGCCAGGGCAACCATTGCGATCGCAGCAGTCTAAGCCAGGCATTTTTGACCAAATTTCGTGATTCCTCCGCTCAAATATGGACTTATCTCTACTGCTAGCGATTTTACTGCTCGCCGCTCTTTTTTTCTGGCTCAAACGCCGTCAGTCCGGTCGCCGCCCCGGCGGCTATCGCCTCAACACCCCGGAGCCTGAAACGGCCACCGCCCGGCGATCGGTGCGCGGCCATACCCAGCGAGAGCTGGTGCGCCTGGTGGGGGGCAACCGGGCCGTGGCCGAGCGGCTGGTAGAGCAGGTGCAGTTGCGCAACCCCAACCACAGTGAACAGTGGTGCTGGGAGAAGGCCATTTACGACATTCAGCGCGATCGCCACAGCTCCTAGGGCGTGCCATCAATTCTGGCTAAAGTCCTGATTCCACTAGCATTGCCACGCCCGACCCAAAAAACAGGCTAGGGGCTGTAACCGCTGATGCTTGGGTGATCAGCAACTAGTTAATGACAGCCCCTAGTGCTCGAAGGCTGAACTATGCCGATTATGCCAGCTCGCTTGGCTCCCCAGCTCCCCTGCTCCCTAGCTCTCCAAAAATAGTCCCTAAACTTCCGCCACTGATTACTAGTTCCTGTGATTATTCATGTAGTTAATGCGGGTACCGGCCCAGTTGAGCTTGTTGCGCAGGGTGCCGTAGTAGGAATGGTCCTGGCGCAGAATGATGAACTGGGCCATGGCCTCGGCGCTGCGCACGTCTACCCGCTGCCCTGGCCAAATCGCGGTCCCCAATACCCCATCGGTCCACAGCTTGGTGGTGAGATCGGGATCGGCCAGGGGCCAGACGCTCACCACCGAACCGGGCGGCAGCACAATGGGGCGGCTCGACAGGCTGAGCGGGCAAATGGGCGTCACCACGATGGCATCCATGCCGGGGTGAATAATTGGCCCCCCCGCCGCTACGGTGTAGCCCGTCGATCCGGTGGGGGTGCTGATCAATAAACCGTCCCCCTGGTACTGATCTACCACCTCACCGTCGATCTCCATTTCGAGAATAGAGGTGATCATGCGATCGGGGGACGCCGGTTTAATGGACATTTCGTTGAGGGCCAGGTAGATCTCGCTCAGGGGATCTAGATTGGTGCGATGGCCCTCGTAGATACGGGCTTGCAGCATCATGCGCTGCTGCACCGCAAAGCGATCGCTCAGCAGCCGCTCCCACACAGCCTCAGTGTCATCCATCTCCTCAGAGCTTTCGGTCAAAAACCCCAGGTGGCCGCCAATGTTGACCGCCAAAATAGGAATATTCTCGGAGGCCAAATTGCGCGCCGCCGTCAGGGCCGTGCCGTCGCCACCAAACACGATCGCCAGGTTGATGGGCTGGCTGACAGAGGCCAAAAAAACCGGGTAGGGGTTGTCCTTCGGTCCGCTAGGACCGCGCAGTACCTTGCTACCAAGGGCCTCAAGCTGATGGGCACATTTCTCCGCCCACTGCTGACTCAGCCGGTTGCCGGCTTTATGGACAATAATGACTTGCTCAAGTTGCACAACAAGAGGCCGTGGGTTGATACCTCAACGTCAGTGGCTTAGATCTACCACTTCAGCAGATTAAACTGCTCCATATCCACCGTATCGCGATTGCGGTAGATGGACAGCACAATAGCGAGGCCTACTGCCGCCTCTGCCGCCGCGATGCTAATCACAAAAACCGCAAACACCTGGCCATTGATGCCCACCGGATCGAGATAGTTGGAGAACGCCATCAAATTCAGGTTGACCGCATTCAGCATTAGCTCAATGGACATCAGCACTCGAATGACGTTGCGGCTGTTTACCAGGCCGTAAATACCAATGCAGAAGAGAGCAGCGGCGGTCAGCAAAAAATACTCAAGTTGCATAGCTGACAAAAAATCCGTCCTAAATTACCCAGCAACAATCAAATTTTGGCAGTCTGTAGCCCCAGCCGACCAGGGCTTGGGCCGCACCCTAGACTAGCTGTCTGCCTCAGAGCCCGATACCGACGATACCAGCTCCCGAGGCCGCTCTGGCAGCTGTAGCGCCTCAGAAGCTGGCTCCCCTGGCGCGACATCGGGAATAAACTCCCGGCGGGCCAGTACGATCGCCCCAATCAGCGCTATCAACAGCAGCACCGAGGCCAGCTCAAAGGGCAGCAGATAGTCGGTAAAAAAGTGGATGCCAATGGTTACGGTGGCCATATCTCCCGTGGGCACCTGGCTGGAAATAGCCCAGGGCGTGTTTAGAGTTGAGGCCGTGAGCAAGGCAAACAGCCCTACGCAGACGCCCCCGGTAGCGGTTTTGCCCAGCCAGGCCCGCTTCATCGGCACATAGGCTTGCTCTTTATTAACCAGCATGATCCCAAACAGGATCAGCACGCTGACTGCACCCACGTAGACCAGCACCTGGGCCGCAGCCACAAAGCCCGCGTTGAGCAAAATATACAGGCCCGACATGCTGGTGAAGACGCCCCCAAGCAGGAACGCCGAGTACACGATGTTATCTAACAGCACGACTCCCAGGGCACCGCCTAGGGTCATCGCAGTCAGTAGGCCAAAGGTAACGAGTTGTACCCCTTCCGCTAGCGTCACAGTTCTAAACTCCTGGTGATAGATCGAGCGTTCACAACGGCGGCAGCCTAGGTGAATTTACCACGGAACCCTGACCCGTGCTAACTCTCAGCCTCGGGCTTGGACTCTGCCTGGGCCGCCTCTAAAATTTCCTGGGGCATCTGCCCGGCTCGCCGGACATTGGCCGGCAAGTCATGGGGATCCATTACGCCCTTCGGCAGGTAGGCCAGTTCGCGCAAAGGCGTGACCATAGGATCTTCAGTGACCTTGTAGGGCAGCCGTCCCAGGGCTACGTTGTCGTAGTTTAGTTCGTGGCGATCGTAGGCGGCCAGCTCATACTCCTCGGTCATGGAGAGGCAGTTAGTGGGGCAATACTCTACGCAGTTGCCGCAAAAAATACAAACGCCAAAGTCAATGCTGTAGTGCTTGAGATCTTTTTTCTTCGTGGCTTTATCGAACTCCCAATCCACTACGGGTAGGTTGATCGGGCATACCCGCACGCACACTTCACAGGCGATGCACTTGTCAAACTCAAAGTGAATACGCCCCCGGTAGCGCTCCGACGGAATCAGCTTTTCGTAGGGGTACTGAACTGTGACCGGGCGGCGACTCATGTGGTCAAAGGTTACAGACAGCCCCTGGCCAATATATTTGGCCGCCTGTAAGCTTTCTTTGGCATAGTCGCCGACCTGTTTTAGAAAACCCAGCATAGGGGGAAGCCTCCAGAGTTTTAGGGGGTATTGGGGGATGTCGTCGCCCAGCGCAGCGCTCATAGCCCAACCGAGAAAACTGACTACCTAAAGGGTAGGGCAGCATCCCTCAGCTAGCCACCAAAGGCAACGGGGAAGGTGAGCTTGAGGGCGGCGGTCAGCAGCAGGTTGACCAGCGATACCGGCAGCAAAAACTTCCAGCCAAAGTCGAGCAGCTGGTCAATGCGAATACGGGGCATGGTCCACCGGATTAGCACCGCAATAAAGACCAGGGCGTAGGCCTTAAACAGGGTCATCATGATGCCCACTGAAGCGGTGATGACCTGAAGCCAGGGGGTGGTTTCGCTCACCCCGATCAGGCTGGCCAGCCAGCTGACCGAAACAGGAAATTCCCAGCCGCCCAGGTAGAGGATGGAGACGATAAGCGCCGAAAGTACCAGGTTGACGTAGGAACCCACGTAGAACAGACCAAACTTCATGCCGGTATATTCGGTCTGGTAGCCCGCCACCAGTTCTTCCTCGGCCTCGGGCAGGTCAAAGGGCAGACGCTCACACTCGGCCAGGGCCGCAATCCAGAAAATCAGGAACCCGGCGGGCTGCCGCCAGATATTCCAGCCCAGGATGCCGTAGCCCGACTGCTGATTGACGATGTCTATGGTGCTCAGGCTGTTGGACATGAGCACTACCGCCAGCACCGCCAGGGCCATGGGAATTTCATAGCTGATCGACTGGGCCGCCGCCCGCAGCCCCCCCAGCAGGGAGTACTTATTGTTGGAGGAATAGCCCGACATCAGCAGGCCAATCGGGGCGATGCTGGAGAGGGCGATCCACAGAAAAATGCCGACGCCAATGTCGGTAATGACCAGGTTTTGGCCAAAGGGCACAATCAGGTAGGACAGAAAAACTGGAATCACTACGATCGCAGGCCCCAGCGTAAACAGCAGCGGGTCGGCCTTAGCGGGGGTAATGTCTTCTTTGAAAATAAGCTTGATGCCGTCGGCGGCGGCCTGAAGGCTGCCTAGCGGACCGGCAAACTCGGGGCCAATGCGCTGCTGGGCGGCGGCGGAAATTTTGCGCTCTAGCCAAACCGTGACAAAAATGCTCACCGTGGCCCCAACCAGGATTACCACCATTGGCAGGGGCAGCCACAGGGCTTTGGCGGCTCCTGCGGGCACCCCCAGGTCAACTAGGGCGTTGACGAAGCTACCCTGTAGGTCAATTCCTTGATTCATGGGCCAGTCCTTAGCAGCGGGTACGTTTGACTCTAACGAGGAAAAAACGGTTTTTTAGATTCTACCGTCATCTTCCCCGATCCACCGGGGCTGGGGCCGACGATTCATAGGAATTCTTGGGCCATGGTATTGGGAATACTGAGGGCTGGAGAGATTTGGGACCATGGGTGACCAGATTGCCCCCCAGAGTATCTCTAGGGTTACCCATGGAGGCAGGTCAAAAATTGCTCAAACAAAAGCCCCCCGACGCAAGCGCCAGAGGGGCAGGAGTTCCTGAAAATCGTCACTGAATCAATAATCTGCGCTTAGGGAAAGAGTGCCCAGGGGGGTCTGACCCATCAGTCGGTACCCTAGGAAGGCAGAGAGACAGAAAATCCTTGCTTATCCCAGATTTGAGGGCGGTTGGCGAGGTCAATATAGGTCTGGCTGTGGGGACCAGTGTAGATCTGAGTCGGCCTAAAGATCCGGTTTTCGCCCAGCTGCTCCTTCCAGTGGGCCAGCCAGCCAGCCACCCGCGCGATCGCAAAGATTGGCGTAAACAGATCGGTGGGAATGCCCAGCTTTCTGTAGACCAGCCCCGAGTAAAAGTCGACGTTGGGATAAATGCCCTTGGTGCCGAGCTTTTCAGACACCGCCTGCTCCATCTCCAGGGCAATGGCGTAGTACTCGTCCTGGCCAAACTTGGCAAACAGCTGCTCGGCCAGGCCTTGCAAAATGGTGGCGCGGGGGTCTTTGACTTTGTAGACCCGGTGGCCAAAGCCCATAATTTTAGACTTTTCGGCGATACAGCGCTCCACGTAGGGGCGCACATTTTCCACCGAGCCGATCTGCTCCAGCATGTCGATGACTTCCTCGTTGGCCCCGCCGTGAAGCGGCCCCGCCAGGGTGCCCACCGCCGAAGCCACCACAGCGTAGGGGTCGGTTAGGGTAGAGGCGGTCACCATGGCCGAAAAGGTCGAGGCGTTGATGGTGTGCTCGGCGTGGAGGGTGAGGCAGATATCGAAAATGCGCGCGGCCAGGGGGTCTGGCTCGCGCTCGTTGAGCATGTAGAGAAAGTTGGCGGCATAGTCGAGATCGTCGCGGGGCTGCACCGGGTCATTGCCCTTGCGCATGAGCTGAAAGGCCGCCACCATGGTGGGAATTTTGGCCAGTAGGCGCACCACCGCCTGCTGAATGTAGATTGGGTTATCCAGGGCCCGACGGGAGTAAAAGAGCCCAAGGGCTGCGGCGCAGGCTTGCAGTGCGTCCATCGGGTGGCCGCTCTCGGGAAAGCACTTCATCATGTCGCGGATGCGGTACTTAAGGCGACGATGGTAGCGAATTTCGTACTCGAAGGCTTCTAGCTCGGGCTTGGAGGGCAATCCGCCCCAAATTAGCAGGTAGGCTGTCTCCAAAAACGTGCCGCGCTGGGCCAGCTCTTCGATGGGAATACCGCGATACTCCAGAATCCCGGCCTTGCCATCCACAAAGCTGACGCTCGATTGGGTGGCCGGTACACCTTCTAAACCGGGTCTGTACTCACATGCGGTCATATAGTTGTTACTCCCGTTCGCTGACCTATGATTCCAAGGGGTATGAATGCCCCGCCGTCATCAACGCTACCAAATGATCTGATTCATCCCTAGCCCTGCCGTCAACGCAGGCTGTTAACTCGGAGGGTACACAGTTGGGGGAGATCAATACTGTTGGCCATGCTCTACAACGGTACAGGCCCAGAGGCTGACAGCGCTACTACCTGGCCTGTGGCCGCCGATCGCTGGGCGGCGGCGGCCACCTGAAGCGTAGACAGGCTGGCATCGGGGGTGCAGTACAGCGCCCGTCCGGTCAGTAAATGCTCGATCACCTGAGCCATATCTGCGGCAAACAGGCCCCGACGAGACCCTACGGCTAGGGAACGACCGCCTTGAGCGGTGGTGAGGGTGCCGCGATCGCCCTCAAAGCAGAGAGAGCCTGCGCTGCCTGAGACCTCCAGCCGCCGAGCGGCCTCCCACAGCGCCTCGCCTTTGCCGTAGACCACCTCAGCCATCAGCCCCGAGGCAAAGGTGAGCTGGGCGGTGCAGAGGCAGGTGGTGTAGCAGGTCATGCCCTCTGGGCCAGCAACCAATTCGCTGTAGTGGTTTTGGCAGTAGACCCGGGCCACTGGGCCAAAGCAGTCGATCAGCCGGTGCAGACGAGACAGCGCCCCCACCAGCGGAAACCCAAACAGATCGGGGCAGTAGGTCCACGACCTGGGGGCGGGGCGCTTGGGGGCAAGGGTGCAGTAGCGAGCATAGATGGGCTGTCCTACAGCGGCCAGATTGGCCTTGAGGGCGCGGTGGGTGCCCCCCAGCAACTCGATGTGCTCGACGTGCAGCAGGCGATCTTTCGCTTTAGCCAGAGTCAGCAAGGGCCGAGCTTCTTCCGCGCTGAGCGCCAGGGGATACTCAACTACAACATGGCGGTTGGCCTCCAGGGCCGCCGCGACCACGGTGCTGTGGTCGCGGTTGATGTGGCACACCACAATCAGATCCAGGTCGGCATGGCTGACCAGGTCTTGCCAGTGGTCTAGGGCGACGGCGTTGTATTGCTCGGCGAAGGCGACGGTTTCGGCGGGGATATGTCCGGCGATCGCGACAATCCGAGCTGATGCCATCCCCTGCAGAGCATCGGCCCGCCGCCGGGCCACAAACCCCGTCCCCACAATGCCGACCCGCACCCTGTCGCCCTGAACCCTGAGGCCTGTCATTTACGCTGTCCCTGCATGGTTAAATTCCTGCCGCCGCCGATTTTCCGCTGGCGGGGGGATGGTGCTCAGCGGGGTTCTCTGGAATGCTGAAGGCAGTATTACTACGATCCTATGCCCACCTTTACGCCGCCCTGGTTTCTCCAGAATGGTCTGGCCATGACCCTCTACACGGCTCTGGTGGCCAACCAAACCTGGCCCCAGAGCATTGATGTATTGCCTGTAGCCTACCAAGACCAGATCTTTGTGGGCCACGGGAATGTACCTATTTTTGGGCGCTGGGCGGTGCCAAAGCAGCCCCGGGGCACCATCGTCGCCACCTACGGCATTACCGGCAGCCTGGACGACCAGTGGCAGCTAGAGATTCTAGGCCGCAAGGCCTACCAGCGGGGCTACGGCCTGGTGATGTTTGACTGGCGGGCCCACGGCAAAACGGCAGAACTTTCCCCTACCCTGACCTCCGACGGTATCTACGAAGGGGAAGACTACATTGCCCTGGCCGCGCAGGCCAAGGCGCTGGGCTGTGCGCCGCCGTTTTGGTTCGTTGGCTATTCCCTCAGCGGGCAGCTGGCCCTGTGGGGAGCGAAAGCCGCGATGAACTTGCCCCCCGACAGCGGCCTTCTGCCAGACGACATTGGCGGGGTGGTGGTGGTGTGCCCAAGCCTCGACTCCAATCGATCGCTGCGATACCTGACCTCAGACCCGCTCGGTAAATACCTGGAGCGGTCTATCGCCCAGGAACTCAAACGCCTGGCCCAGCGCCTGCACCGCTTTCACCCCGAACACTTTGACCCTGCCGCGATCGCGCGGGCCAACAGCATTTGGGCCTTTGATCACGAGCTGGTGATTGAGCGGCTGGGGTTTGCCTCGGTGGAAGCCTACTACGACGCCAGCAGCCCCCTGCCGTTTATGGCGGAACTAACCACCCCTACGCTGGTGCTTTACGCGGCTGACGACCCGATGTTTAGCCCGGAGATTATTCCTGACCTGCAAAAAATCGGCGCTGCCAACCCCAATCTCGACCTGGTGCTCACCGACCATGGTGGCCACGTGGGCTACTACAGCAGCAGCGCCGGACAGCGCCAGGCCGGGGATAGGGACCCCTGGTGGGCGTGGAACCGAGCGCTGGACTGGATCGATCGACAGCTGGTCTAGTTCACTCTATCGAGACTGCCGTAGCGGCTGAATGCAGACTTGCTGGCTGTGCCAAAATAGCTTTAGAGACAGTGGGTTGGAGATAAATCGTGCAGGGATTGTTGGGTTTCTTTCGTCAACCCAATCTACAGGAGATCTGCGATCGCACTGATTTTATTATTCATCGACCAACCATGTTCCAACGACTTGCCCCATACCAATAGGTTGATCTACAAAACCAAGTTTCGCGTAGAGTTCGGGAACATCATCTGTAAATAAATAGACGTGTTGCCCTTTTAACCGATGCAATAGCTTTTGTATCATTGTTGTTGCAATGCCCTGACGACGATATGCGCTAAGTGTCCAAACATCAACAAGATAAGCATTGCAAACACCATCAGACAAAACGCGAGCTGTGCCAACAATTTGATTATTGGCATAGGCAACACAGGCAGCATAGCTATTTTTAAACGAAATTTTAAGCTGTTCTGGACTGCGCCCATTGTCAAATGCATCTTGGCGTAATGTTGTTTTCATTTCTACCCAATCAACATTATCTAAATCAGTTTTGTAGGTGATTTCTGGCATCTCAAAGTAAGCCCATGGATATTGGGTAAAGTTTTTGAACTAGAGAATTGGCTTCTCTACCAATCTCTAAGGATACTTGAGGCTGAACATCAACAGATAGCCTTGGGGTTACTGTCCCTACCGAGAACTTGCGGTATAACGTTCCTGGTCAGCGGTTGTCGAGATCTTTGCATTTTATCAAAATAACTTTAACCAATCCGCTGCACCAGGGTTGTTAGGTGACATCAGTACAGCGTATTTTGAACCATATTTTCCCACATCTGATCTCGTTGAAGCTCCTGACCGTGAAGAATTACAGTTCCAAAGGTATCGTCAACAACTCGTCGACCCTTGTCGTAAACATGGACATGAATTCCTTTTTCTTGAGGACGGCTAGCTGTCCACAGGACGGCTGGCGTAGATGCCCACAATTCAAACTTTAAGCCAGCATATTCATCAAGATTAACAACTCTGTCAGGAACGATGTAGCTATTGCTATTACTGAACTGGTCGTGTAAAGGTTTCAAAGGAGTAGAGACGATTGGCTCAGAACTCCAAATGCTATCGTTACCACAGTTCCCGCAGAAATGCTTTTTATGAGGACTCCTGGCGAAATCGCCTAAATCCAAATGCGGATAGCCACATTTTTTACAGGTTACACATGACATTTCCCTCATTTCTTCGAGTGAGCGGACAAACTCAAATGCGGCAGGAGGTGTAACTTGTATCTTTGTGATTTCCGGATTTGCAAAGAGCCCCATATCCTCATGATAGGAGCATACTATTGCATCAAAATCTCTGTCTATAAGCTTGTGTTCACCTTTGCTAAATCGTTTGTGAACATGAATTTTAGGAGATCTTCTTGCAATTTTCTCGGTAGAAAGTGCTGGAGGAAGAGAGCACCAAATACCGATTTCTTCAAAATCCCTAAACTCAATTTCTAAGGGGTCAACGACATAGCTCATCTTTGTAAGGTGATTACTGCAAAGAACCTCTCCCGACTCTGATGCAGCCGCATAGTCAGCCTTCACCCCCCAATGTATTTGATGGGTCTTGCAATACCATCGCTTTGCTCCGTTTCGAAACTTGCCTGCAGGAATAATTTGACAAGGGAGTACAGCATCATTGCCTGACTTCCCCTCAAACATACCGAAGGCTTCTTCAGAACTAACCGCGATATTACCAATTGTTCTACCTGGTGCCCAACAGACAGCGTCTGCCGCGCTATAGGAATCGTGAGAAAATTCTATATCTTCTTCTTCACCGATTCTACGTAGAAATTCCTTCTTCGCCATGCCAGTGCCCTTGTTTGACCACTCGCATTCCCAGACCTCAACTTTCTGAGTTTCTTTGTTAATTCTTCTTGAATAAAACATAACGAGTTTTGATTTTTTACCTATCAATAATCCAATATCTTCCATCCAAGAGATTAGGATGTATCTCCTTATAAATAACGCAAAGTGCCTGAATAAATATATGTAAGCCACGACGCAAGTATGCCGCGCCCTTTTGGATTCAAGCCCTTCAACCATCCTTTCAATTCATCTGGAACGCTGTTTTCAAGTTCTTCATTCTCATCAAGCAATTTCCCGCCTAGAGTTGCCGCCCATAATAAAAGTGCAGATAGTATAGCTTGCTTCTCTTCTGGCTTTTTCATTTTCCGAGGCATAACCTTGATGGACAGCCCCGCACCACTGACTTTTTCCGTAATTATATCTGGCAAAAAACTACCATTATAATCTATCGCATCAACAATGATATATGCGACATTCGTAAACTCAATTATCCGGTTAGCGCACGAAAATTCCATACCTGAACTCGTCTTTGTGGGAAATACGCCAGATTGTGTTTCTTCAAAATGGCTTGGAAGTTCATCTAATGAAATGAGGTGTGAATCTGGCTCATACCCATCGGTAGCTACACTGATTTTAGTAGCTTTAAAGTCACTAAGTATTTCCACAAGTCCCGGAATGAAAACTATACAAATGGGGCCATAAGCATTAGGAACTACGCTGCCATCAAAGTTGGCAAACCTAGCACCGAAATCGGCAAAGTTTCCAAATGTTCTATTCCAATTATTGTCAGTTTTGTCTTTGTCATCCGAAAAGAATTTTGTAAACTCGGGGTTGGCTGCCTCAAGGTCTTCCCTGCATAGCACACCACTGCACTTGAGATAAGTTTCAAAGTCACTTAATTGAGTCGCATGGTAGAGACGAATTTTACTGGTGATTGTATTCATAAGGAATTGTATATATAGCTTTGGTTAGTCTGGTTTTTAAGCCGAATGGGCAACAATTTTTAAAGCATGAGCGATCTAGATCGTAGTTATATTCTAATCAATCCATACAGCCTTTCTCGCTCTCGTGAGGTACGGCTTAGTCGTCAAAGCGTCTGTCCCATAATAGTTCTAGAGCTGAAGCTGTACCTCATTAGCCAGGGAAATGCTGTATGACAACTGCTGTAACACCTAACTCATTTTTAGAGGGAAACTTTCTGCCTAAGATCCCTATATAGGTGATTAGGTAGAAATCCGTCAGCCTAACCACCCTATATGGGTGATTAGGTGGAAAATCGTCGGCCTAAGATCGCAATATGGGTGATTATGTAGAAAAATTCAGTATAACCACCCGCTTGAAGTCAGCGGAGGTTTCTCAAATTCCCTTTACGCTTTCGTTACGCACCACGGTTGACAGGGAGCTTTTGTACCACTACTCTCTATCGTTAAGCCGTTCAGCAATGTGCGGCAATTCCACAGAACTCGAAAACTTTAGCGCTGCCGGTCGGTGCGGCTAACACCGACCGACAGCTGACCCCGCAAGTCTCTTAGGCAGATTGCGAGGCTACGGTCATGGTACCCTAGCCCCCTCAGTTTGCATTTCAACTGCGGGTGGCTAGGGTTTTCGCGTTCTGTCTTCCTCGCCCTTCCCCTCCACTGGAGGGGTGCCCGCAGGGCGGGGTGGGTCTGCCTTGGCGATGAGCATGTTGCTTGCGGCATGTCAGTCGCTGGGCGCAGTTGAACCCACCCCTGCCCCTCCCAGGAGGGGACTTGCAGGCAGGGCTTGCTCACTGCAACTACAAATGGAGACAGAACCGATGTTTGAATATCTCGAACCCGATGCCAGCGGGGCATCTCATCTTCCGCCGTCTTCACGCAGCACCCCTCAAGCTCGCCCAGAGCGGGTGCGCCACATGCTCTACGGCAGCCTCGCCGCCATCGATCGCACCATCAAAATCCTCCACGCCCTCGGCTACGCCGACCCCAACGACTGGAGCGACCCCATCCCCGCGCCGCCCAGCCGCATCGAGCCGGGGCAACCTGGCGAGCTCCAAACGTGGATGGCGATTCTCACCAAAACCGTGCTGATTGAGTAGCCTTTCGTGCAAGGTACCGGGTACCTGCTTGCTGGTGTTGGCCAAATTTGCCTGCACGCTCAGGTACCCGGTGTCTAATCGCAAGCGGTAAAGCTTACTCAACCTGAGTTCGGGATAAGAAATTTGGCTGAAACTCCTACCACGAGGGCTGCTGTAGCGTGGGTTGAGGGACGAAACCCACGGGCCTATGAGCTGAGTTTGTTAGTTCCTGTGGGTCGCACTGCGTTTGACCCACGCTACGTCACCCGTGAGAGTCTTATCCCGAACTAACGTTACTCACCTCCCAATGAAGCGTATGGACCCCCCAATGAAGCATATCGACCCCGCTGTGAAGCATATTGATCCCGCGATCAAGCATATTGACCCCGCGATCAAAAAGATTGACCCCGCGATCAGCTTTACTGGCACAGCTGTATAAAGAAGTGGCACAGCTGTAAAGCGTATTGACCCCGCGATCAAACGTATCGACCCCACGATCAGCTTTACTGGCACAGCTGTATAAAGAAGTGGCACAGCTGTAAAGCGTATCGACCCCGCTGTATAGCGTTGTCCTGCTGCACGGCACCTCGGTTCAATCTCATTGGTGACCTGCGCCTGCATCGTCAGGGTTCTAAGCCATTCGACGCATATTTGCCAACCCGTTAAAGCATTTGTCGCGATTGCAACCTCCGTGGGCAATTCTATCGACAGCAACGCCATGCCCCGCTTAGCCCAGAGCCGCCTGTGCGACTCTGCTGTCGATCGTCACCAAAACCAATCCCCCACCGTTGCAAACCCGTCAAAACTATTAATTTTGTTCTTTTATAGAGGTGCCTCTATGGCCATTGTCGATACCAGCCGCCGCCTGCCCAGCCGCCACATTCTGCAAGATATCGAGTCGTTTGAGGGCACAGGGGCCGTCCCTAGCTTCCCCGCCGCCCGCCCCGAGGCCAAGCCCGAATTTCTGCAGGCCGCCCTGCAAACCATGCAGGCCATGCAGCAGCAAGAGACCGAACTGTTGGCCAAAGCCAAAGCCGCCGCCGACAAAGCCCGCCTGGCCGAGTGGGAATTTCACAACGCCGTCATGGCCATGAAAGCCGCCGTACGCGGCCACTTTGGCCCTGACAGCGACGAAGCCCAGGCCGTCGGCTACAAGAAAAAGTCTGAGCACAAGCGCCCCCGCCGCCGCGCCGCCTAAGCATCAGACCAACACCGCAAAAAGCCCCCAGAATTTAAAATTCTGGGGGCTTTTCCTTCGTTCCTATCCCTCGTCCCTCGTTCGTCCCTCGTTCCCATGCAGAGCATGGGAATGCTCATCGTCAGCATGAGCGGCAGAGCCGCGAGGTAGGGTGTCCAGGCGGAGCTAGGGCACCAGAGTTGTATGTTGGGTGGCGTGCTAGCAGAACCCAACAAAGCTGACTGATGTTGGGTTCCACTTCGTTCCACCCAACCTACTACTATTTAGATACAGCAGCGGTGCTCTAAAACACCCGCAGAATAAACGGATAGCGAAAGACATTGTTGGGGTTGGTCAGACTGTTGAAGATGGCGAAGACGGGCATGATGAAATTCACAATGCCCAGCACAACCAGGAGCGGAATACCGATTAGAACCCAGGCCAAAATGCCAGCGATTATCCACCAAACCCACATGTTTAGGTGAAAGTTAATCGCTTCTTTGGCACTTTCTTTAATCACCGCATCGTTGGATACCAGCAGAATGACAATGGGAACGCCGATGGAAAGCACGAGCGTGTTGAAGAAAATTGAGCCGTGGCTAACGCAAGAAAGAATTTTACGGGTGCCGCTGTCTTCGGTGGAATGCATGGTGGGGTAAGTCTCCTGGTAAAGAATGTTGAATGTTGAATGTCCCCGTCTGGGAGGGGTAGGTTCTGCCTGGGCAGGCTGCTACTCGGCCTGATCGCGAAGTTCGGCGGTTTTGACCCGCACGCTCATAGGGCGATCGCCCCGCTGAATCTTTAGCTCCAGCGCGTCGCCAATCTTGGTGTTTTCGACCTTGATTTGCAGCCCGTCGGCGCTGCGAATGGGGGTGCCATCGACCTGCACAATCACGTCGCCCCGGCGCAGACCCGCGTCGGCGGCGGGGGTTCCCTCCAGCACGCGGATGACCAGCACGCCATCGACCTCCGGCAGGTACATGCCAGAGTTGATGTCGGCGTTGTTGCGCTTGGCCTGCTCGGGGGTGAGGTTGGCGATTTGCACGCCAATGTAGGGGTGGGCTACGGTTTCACCGCGAGACAGCATGTCTTTGACTTCCTTGGCCTTGTTGATGGGAATGGCAAAGCCAATCCCCATAGCGTCGGCCCGAATGGCGGTGTTGATGCCAATCACCTCGCCCCGCTGGTTGACCAGCGGCCCGCCGGAGTTGCCGGGGTTGATGGCGGCATCGGTCTGGATGAACTCCAGCCGCTTGCCGGGAATGCCGACGGAGCTGCTGGTGCGCTTGAGAGTGCTGACAATGCCCAGGGTGACGGTGTTGTCGAGGCCGAGGGGGTTGCCCACGGCGATCGCCCAATCGCCCACCTCTACCCGGTCAGAGTCGCCCAGGGTAGCTACGGGCAAAACATCGTCTTCGCCATCGTCAATTTTGACCACGGCCAGATCGGTAACTTCGTCTACCCCCTCCACAATGGCATCGAAGCTGCGGCCATCTTTGAGGGTGACGACCACGCGATCGGCCCCGTTGACCACGTGGGCGTTAGTCAAAATGTTGCCGGTATTGTCGATAATAAACCCCGACCCCTGGCCCCGCAGCAGTTCTTCCTGGGGCTGGCGGGGAAAGCCGCCGCCAAAAAAATCTCGCAAAAAGGGGTCTTCGTAGAGCGGATCCCGGGCCTGGCGGGTGATGGTTTTTTCGGTGTCAATGCGCACCACTGCCGGGCCAACCTGGCGTACGGCGGCGGCTACAAAGCTGCTGCTACCGATCGCCTCTGTGGCCGCCGATTGGGCATAGGCGGGGGGTGCGATCGCGCCGGTAAACATCATCACCGCAGCGGCTATGGCCACCAGCAGGCGTTTCAGAGGTATCCAGAGTCCTTGTTTCAAGGGAGCAGGCCTTTTATGCGGAACAGCAAGGGGGTAGTATCCCGTTGATACTCAAAATTGTTTCACAAGAGCCTACCCACCGGGGGAGGGGGATACCGAACTTTGGGGTGGGCTAGGCCGAAAAATCCGGCTTAAAGCATCGCGGAACATGGCATCGCGGGACATGTAAGCATCTGGGGCTGCGGTGAACATCTCTGAACATCTCTGAACGCTTCTGGACACCTTTGCATAGTGCCGCAGCCATTCGAGTCAGGGCTGCCAGCAGCCATTCAACATATTTCTTAGCTATATCGGTGTACCGTTCGCGCTCAGGGGATTATGCGGCCTGAAGTGCCGGGTATCTTCCCTGAGAATGGGGCGACGTTTGGCGTTATTTGCTACGCTTTTGGCGCTGCAAACCCACAGGTACGATGACTGCTAACTACATCATGGCCCTGGATCTGGGCACCACGGGCAACCGGGCGATAGTTTTTGACCGGGAGGGGGCGATCGCAGGTCAGGCCTACCGCGAACTCACCCAGTACTACCCGCAGCCGGGCTGGGTGGAGCACAACGCCCGTGAGATCTGGGACGAAATCGAATGGGCCATGGGGTCTGCCATTTCTAAGGCCGAGCTGAAGCCGACCGACATTGCCGCCATTGGCCTGACGGTGCAGCGCGAAACCTGCCTGCTGTGGGATAGCAGTACGGGGCGACCTCTGTCCAATGCCATCGTCTGGCAAGACCGCCGCACGGCGCCCCTGTGCAATCAGCTGCGAGAAACTGGCAAAGCTCAAGAGATCTACGATCGCACGGGCCTGGTGCTCGACGCCTACTTCTCGGCCACCAAGCTGACCTGGCTGCTAGAGCAAGCTAAGAAAGAAATGGACCCGCCCGTAGACTTCGATCAAGTTCTGGCGGGCACGGTCGACAGCTGGGTGTTGTGGAACCTGACCGGGCGGCAGGTACATGCCACCGACCACAGCAACGCCAGCCGCACCATGCTGCTCAACATCGCCAGCGGCCAGTGGGATGACGCGCTGCTGGAAATGTTCAACATCCCGCCCCACATGATGCCTGCAATCAAGCCCAGCATTGGCTTGTTTGGCCACACCGATCCGGCCATTCTGGGGACCGAAATTCCCATTGCGGCCATTTTTGGCGATCAGCAGGCCGCGCTCTACGGCCACGGCTGCGATCGCCCCGGCCTGCTCAAGTGCACCTACGGGACCGGGGCCTTTCTGGTGTCCCACACCGGGGATGAGGTGGTGCGATCGCAGAATCAGCTGCTCTCCACCGTGGCCTGGTCAGAGGCGACTGAGGAGCCTAAACATCCCCACATTGGCTATGCGATCGAGGGCAGCATGTTCACCGCCGGAGCCTGTATCCAGTGGCTACGCGATGGTTTGCAGGTGATCTCCAGCGCCGCCGAGACTGAGATTCTGGCCCGCCAAGCCGCCGACAATGGCGGCGTTTACTTTGTGCCCGCCCTCAGCGGCCTCGGCGCCCCCCACTGGGACATGAGCGCTCGCGGCGCTTTCCTCGGCCTCACCCGGGGGGCCACGCGCGACCATCTGGTGCGGGCGGTGCTGGAGGCGATCGCCTACGAAGTCAAAGAGGTAGTCGATGCCGTCAACCAGGATGCCGGCACCCCGATTCGCCAGCTCAAGGTCGACGGCGGGGCCTGCAACAACGATTTCCTCATGCAGTTCCAGGCCGACGTGCTGGGTATTCCGGTCGAGCGGCCCCAGGTGCTCGATGTCACCGCCCAGGGAGCCGCCTTTGCCGCTGGTCTGGCGGTGGGCTTCTGGGACGACTACCGCACTCTGGTCGAACGCCGCCCCATCGATCGCGTGTTTGAACCCGGTGCCGGGCAGGCCGAAGCCCAGGATAACTTTGGGATGTGGGCCAAGGCTGTCGAGCGCGCTAAGGGCTGGGCATGATCTCAATGATCTCCCGCCGTCCAGGCCATTCATGACTGGATACTGGTGAGTCCTGCTCTGCCCAAAAACCGCAGCGGTTCGCGGCATTCCCGTGGTCTACACTGATGGATAGTTCTCCCTTGGCTGGGTGGTATGGCAAACCTACGGCTCCAAACACCACTGCATCAACTCTACGATGAGGATTTCGTCCGCTGGGTGGAGGCTACTGTCGCCTGTTTGAAGAGTAGAGACACCGAGCAGCTCGACTGGGAGGGGCTAATAGAGGAGATCGAAGACTTGGGCAAATCCGCAAAGCGAGAGCTAGAGAGCCGCTTGGGTGTTTTGCTCGTTCATTTACTCAAGCGTTGCTACGTAGAC
The DNA here is from genome assembly GCF_000309385.1 of Nodosilinea nodulosa PCC 7104. Taxonomy (GTDB): domain Bacteria; phylum Cyanobacteriota; class Cyanobacteriia; order Phormidesmidales; family Phormidesmidaceae; genus Nodosilinea; species Nodosilinea nodulosa. The sequence goes on along the minus strand of NZ_JH976537.1, from coordinate 2,099,998 downwards.
TTACCTGATGATTATCGCGGCTGGCAGCTCACCATTTTAGAGCAGCGCAACGCCCTTAAGCGTCTCCTTAAGCAGTCTCCCAGCCTCAAGGTCTACTACCAGAATGTGCTCGATGAGGTGTATCAGGATGCCCTAGCCGAAGCAACTGTCGCCTATCCCACCAACACATTTCCCGCCGAAAATCCTTTCGGTCAAGAGCTACAAGGACTGCTGGAAGAGGAATTCTGGCGCTAATCGGCAAACTGCCCTGGATATCCTCACTGACCGACTCCCCCAACCGCTAACCTCCCGAATGAAGATCCTGCTCGTTGATGACGAAGTGGAACTCGCCGACCCGCTCAGCCGCCTGCTCAGCCGGGAAGGTTACGCCGTAGATGTGGCTACCAACGGGGAAGCGGGCTGCACTCTGGCCAGTCAGGGCGGCTACGACCTGCTGATTTTGGACTGGATGCTGCCGGGGCTGAGCGGGCTGGAGATCTGCCGGCAGGTGCGATCGCGCCAGGACAGCACCCCAGTACTCTTTCTCACCGCCAAAGACACCCTCAACGATCGCGTCGATGGCCTCGATGCCGGGGCCGACGACTACCTGGTCAAACCCTTCGAGCTGCGCGAACTGCTGGCGCGAGTGCGGGCGCTGCTGCGGCGATCGCCCAACCTGGAACCCGCCCCTCAGCCCCGACTTGCCTACGCCGACCTGACTCTGGACGAAGCCAACCAGCTGGCCCAACGCCAGGGTCAGCCCGTAGAACTCTCCGAGAAAGAAACCCGTCTGCTGGCCTACCTGCTGCGTCACGCCAACCAGGTGCTCACCCACGAGCAAATTTACCAGGGCGTGTGGGACGACCAGGAGGCCCCCAACAGCAACGTGGTGGCGGCCCAAATGCGCCTGCTGCGCCGCAAGATAGAACCCAAAGGTACTGCGCCCATCATTCATACGGTTTACGGCAAGGGCTATCGGTTGGGCAGCTAGGGAAATTTTGGATTCTAGATTTTGGCTTGGCGATTGGGTCACCGCTAGAGCCAAAGTCTCTGCTTCATAGGTCTTTGCCCCATAGAGACAAGTTTCCAAAATCCAAAATCGCAAATCCAAAATCGCTCAAAACCTCGACCCCGGCTGCTGCAAAAACGCTGCTTCCTCCGGGGTTGTTTCCCGCCCCAGCACCGCATTGCGGTGGGGAAAACGGCCAAACCGCTGAATCACCTCCCGGTGGCGCAGGGCGTAGTCGAGGGTAGACTCAAACTCAGGATGGGCGGCATAGAGCGATCGCACCAGTTCCACACTGCGCTCTTGATTGGCCAAGTTCTCGCTGTGCTCTAGCGGCAGGTAAAAGAAAATCCGCTCCACCGGCAACACCTGCTGGTCGTAGCCGTTGTCTAGGGCGTGGTAGGCCGCGGCCAGGGCAGCGCGATCGCCTGCAAAACTCCGCCCCTCGCCCCGAAACAGATTGCGCGGAAACTGATCGAGCAGCAGCACCAGCGCCAAACAGGGGCGAGGCTGCGATCGCCAGCCATCGAGATTCCCTGCGATCGCCCGTTCTACATCCGCTAAAAACCGCCGCCGAATCGCAACGTCAAAGGCTGGGTCTTTCTTAAACCAGACCTGGCGCTGCTGACCATACTCCCCATTGAGATCTGCCGGATCGCCAAACCAAAACCGCAGAATCTCCTCCACCCGCTCCATTGCCTATCGCCCCCCCATCCATCCACTCCCCCACTCCCCCACGCCCCCACGCACACCACGTCCCCCCCTAACCCAACACCAGCGGATCCATCACATAATCCTCCCAATCCTGATGCGATCGCTCTGAGATATGCGGCGTCAGCACAAACCGAGGCACCTCATCGCCAGTCACATCAATGCGCACAAAGGAGTAAGGCCGCCGCCGCTCGGTTTTGTGGCCAGTGAGGCCCATAAACAGCTGTGACTTGGCCACCAAATTAAAGGCCACCTGCCCATTGGGATCCGTCCCCAGGGGTTCATAGAGCATGGTTCCCTCGGGCCGCTGCCGCCGCAGGCTGAGGCCGCTGCCGCCGCAGACCACGCAGTTCATGTGGCTGTCGGCGTAGCCTGTGGCCTCGGTTTTGAGGTACTCAAAGCAGTGGGCATGGCCGTTGAGCACCAGGTTTACCGGGGGGCGATCGGTGCTAATTTCGGGCACTGCTGCCGCCACCTGATCGAGCACCCAGCGCAGATTTTGGCGAATGGCCATGGTCTGCGCCTGAGCCCACTTGGTCGCCTCGGTCACGTAGGGCGGGTGATGAAAAAATAAAATCCGCCCCCGCACCGACTTGTCCTGCCAGGAGGCAATCAGCCCGTCCCGCAGCCACAGCAGCTGTTCGGTATCGACCAGCGTGGTTGGCCCTGGGTGGGCCTGTTTTTCAATATCCAGCAGCATTTCCTCTAGCTGCTCAACCTTGGCCTGAAGGTCGTCCAGGCGCTCCTGGGTGTGTGGGTCATCGGGCGGAAGCTGGAAGGCCTCCTCGCGCACCTGCTGCTGCTGGCGCAGAATCGCCTGTCGCTGGGCCACTAGCCGCTGGTGGTAATGGCTACTGGTAGAGCGCTGGGGCGATAGGGCCGGGTCGTTGAAGGTGCTGGAGTCGAGGGCAAAAAAGTCGATGCCGCCGTAGCGAAAGGTGTAGTAACGGTTGGGCAGGCGGGTAAAGCACCCCGGCTGGTAGCGCAGCCCTGCGGTGGTTTCGTTCCAGGGGCCGTAGTGGCGATCGAGGTGGGCCTCTAGCTCGTGGTCAGGCAGCGGCTTTAGGTAATCTAAAAAAGCCCGAGCGTAGGCGTCACCCACCCCAGAGCCGCGCCAGCCCACGTTGGGGTTGAGGTTTAGCCGCAGCAGCTTGCGGATAGGCCGACTCAGCTGCACCAAAATACTGTAGAGCCGGGGCAGGTTGTAGTAGTCGTGGTTGCCCGGTACGGCCAAAAACGGAAAGCGAAATACCATCTTGTCAAAGGCGACGCGATCGGGGCGATCGCCCCCTACCAGCCATTCCCGGTAGGGCTTGATAAAATTCTCTGGGTACTGCTCGCTAGAGCCAACCTGATATACCACATCCCCGGTGTGCAGCAAGAAGCGGCAGTCCTGCAGGTGGGGCAGCATTTGCTCGGCAATGCGCCGCTGGGGGTGATGGTCGGGGTGCGGCCCCGACCCGCTGTCGCCAATAACTAAAAACGAAAACTCGCGGTCATCGCTGCGACCGTCCTCTAAAATTAGGCGGGTTTGATCGATGCGGCGATGCCTCAGGGCCGGGTGCTGCCAGCAGACCCGCTCCTTCATTTTGGCGACTTTGGTCAAAATGGGCGGGTCAAGAATGGAAGCCATGGAGTTGCGGGTAAGGTGGCGCGATAATTGAGAGGCCAGGCTCAAAGCGAAAGAGTCCTACAACTCAGGGTAATCCGACTTCCTTAAATTTGCCGAATTCCCCACCCAAACCAAATTTCAGCCCGGCCCCGGCCCAGCACTGGATAAATGACCTATGGCCCTCGACTCTATCCACACCGTTATTCACCAGCTCGAACAGCAGCCTCGGTGGCGCAGCCGAGGGCAGTTTCGCCAGGTGCTCAACCAGTGGACTGCGGTGGTGGGAGAGGGGGTAGCCCGCCAGGCCGCCCCGGTGCGGCTAGATCAAGACGTGCTGTATGTGGCGGTGGTCAATCCCATGTGGGCGCAGACCTTGACCCTGGAGCGCCTGCGCATTCTGGCCAAACTCAACGATCGCCTCCACCTCAGCCTCAGCGACATTCGCTTCTCCAGCGGCGACTGGTACCGGCAGAAAAAGTCTGCTCAGCCTGCCACAACACCGGTTTCCGCTGGCGCAGAGCTGCCCCAGTGGCTGCGGCAGCACCCTAGCTTCGAGCCTCAGACTATTCCGCGATCGCTCCAACGCCCCCAAACCTCCCAGGAGAGTTTCGAGCGCTGGGCCGCCATGACTCAACAGCTTGCGACTCAACAACCGCTGTGCCCCAAGTGTGGCTGCCCCTGCCCAGGGGGAGAGCTAAAGCGCTGGGGGCGATGCAGCGTTTGTGCCGTACAGGGGTTCAAAGGCCCAGTGGGGCGGCATTCTGTATAACAGGGTTCAGCTCAAACACCTGGGCAAAACTGTTCACGACGACTGGAAGCACGGCCTCCACCGTTATCCCGGGGCAAAATTGGGCCAGGCTGCCCACGGCTTTATCGCTAATGCCGCAGGGAACGATCGCCCCAAACCCCCCCAGATCGGGGCACACATTTAGCGCAAAGCCGTGCATGGTGATCCAGCGGCTGACCTTAATGCCGATCGCCGCCAGCTTGCGATCGCCCACCCACACCCCCGTGAGCCCGCTCTGCCGTCCGGCCCGCAGGCCAAATTCCGCCAGCGTCAAAATCAGCACCGCCTCCAGCTGGCGCAGGTACCAGTGCAGATCGGGCCGATGCCGCTTGAGGTTGAGAATGGGGTAGCCCACCAGCTGCCCGGGGCAGTGGTGGGTGACTTCGCCGCCCCGCTCAGTGCGAAACAGCGGATAGGGCAAATCTTCGGCTGGCAGCTTGAGGTAATCCAGAGTAGAGCCCAGGCCCAGGGTGTACACACCGGGATGCTCGACCAGCAGCAGGCGATCGGGCTGGGGGGAGTGGCCATGACGTTGCACTAGGCTCTTTTGCAGCGTCCAGGCATCGGCAAAGGGCACTAGCCCCAGGTTGTAAACATCACAGGGAAGCGGTGATTTCCAATGGTTTTGATCCATCCTTGTCAACCGTAAATTAGCGCGAATGGCCCATTTTTCAGAGTTTAGCAATCAAGAATTATCAACCCATGCAAAGGATTCTAACGGACGCTGTTGTGCAGAATACAAGGTGTTAGGGTGAAACCATGAGCCGACGTATCAAGGAGTCCGCTTTATGAAGCTGGTAATCCATGGCAGAAATATTGAGATCACAGACGCGATTCGGGAGCATGTGGAGCAAAAAATCCTCAAGGCGGTGAGCCACTTCAAACACCTGACCAATGAGGTTGACGTTCATTTGTCCGTAGCCAAAAACCCTAGAATTGGGGCCAGCCAGTCCGCCGAAGTGACGCTTTTTGTGGATGGTGCCGTCGTTAGAGCCCAAGAGAGCAGCGAAAGTCTCTACGCCAGCATCGACCTGGTTGCCGATAAAATTAGCCGTCAGCTGCGCAAGTTCAAAGAGAAGCGCAACACCCGCATGCAGGGTACCCTCGGCAAAACCACCGAGGCCTACCTAAACGAAGCGCCCGTCACCGATGTTGCCCAGGTGCTTAGCACCAGTGAGCCTCGGCTACCCGACGAGGTGATTCGGGCTAAGTACTTTGCCATGGCCCCCATGACGGTAGAAGCCGCCCTGGAGCAACTTGCGCTGATCGACCACGATTTCTATATGTTTCTCAATGCAGAAACCCAGGAAATGAACGTGATCTACGAGCGCAACCACGGCGGTTACGGTCTAATTCAACCCCGCAGGCCCAACCAAAATGGCCACCTCAACGGCAATGGCAGTAAGGCTAAGCACCCTGCTGAAGCCGCTACCCACAGCTAGTTTTGCCTAGCTAAAAACCCGGTTTCTTTGAGGCAAAGCACAAGTAGTCTGTGCCCGCCGCGAAAGAAACCGGGTTTTTGCCATGGGAAGTACGCTAGTTAGTAGAAGCCGCTGATAGCAGGGGTTCTACACCGCCTTTGGCATCGAGGGCGAAGAGGTCGTCGCAGCCGCCTACGTGGTGGTCGTTGATAAAAATCTGCGGCAGCGATCGCCCTCCATTGGCCCGTTTAGACATTTCGCGGCGGGCGGCCTCATCCCCGTCGATGCAGTATTCGGTGTAGTCAATGCCCTTTTGGTCCAGCAGCCGCTTAGCGCGAATGCAGAAGGGACAGCTGCTCCAGGTGTAAATTTCGACGTTGGGGGTCATGGCGCATACCTCTGAGGTAATGTTCAATCTTCTTTACATTATTTTAGTCTTTCCGGCAGGGGAGACGGAAGGGCCTAAGGTCTGACGTTTAGGTTTTACGGCAGTCCAAGCGCCCAGCCGGTTCTACTCGCTCCCTTTGAGCGCGTGGGCGATCGCGTCCACCACCCGCGACACCTCCACAATCTCTAGCCCCTCCACCTTCACCGACTGACCCTTCGGCACGATCGCCCGCTTAAAGCCCAGCTTCACCGCCTCTTTTAGCCGCAGCTCCAGCTGAGAAATAGGCCGCACCTGGCCGCCTAAACCCACTTCACCGATTAGCACCAGCGCGGGGTCAACCAGGCGATCGCGAAAGCTGGCCACCACCGAGATCGCCACCCCCAAATCCGCCGCCGGTTCGCCCACCGCCAGACCCCCCGACGACGCCACGTAGGCATCGAGCTTCGAGAGGGGAATGCCCACCCGTTTCTCCAGCACCGCCAAAATTTGCAGCAGCCGGTTGTACTCAATGCCCGTGGTCGAGCGTCGGGGCGAGCTATAGCTGGTGGGGCTGACCAACGCCTGCAGTTCCACCACCAGGGGCCGGGTGCCCTCGCAGGCGACGATGGTAGCAATGCCGGGCACCTGCTCATCCCGGTTGCCCAAAAACAGCGCCGAGGGGTTGCTGATCTCCGCCAGACCGCGATCGACCATTTCAAACACCCCCAGCTCGTGGGTGGCCCCAAAGCGATTTTTCACCGACCTGAGCAGGCGGTGGCTGGCAAAGCGATCGCCCTCAAAGTACAGCACCGTATCGACCAGGTGCTCCAGCACTTTCGGGCCTGCGATCGCCCCCTCCTTGGTTACGTGACCAACAATAAACAGTGAAATGTTGGCTCGCTTCGCCAGCTGCATCAGCGCCGACGTACATTCTCGCACCTGGGAGACAGAGCCAGGCGCTGAGGTCAGGGCGGCATAGTAGAGCGCCTGGATACTGTCGATAATCGCCACCGTCGGCTTCAGCGACTCCAGCTCCATCAAGATTGTTTCCAGGTCAATTTCAGGCAGCAAAAATAGCTGCGAATCCACCGCCTCCACCCCAGCAGATTCCCCACCCTCACGCGCCTCTGCGTTTCCCGTTTCCCGCTTCCCGTTTCCCGTTTTCCGCTTCCCCCCTGCCCCATCCCTCCCTACCCCATCACTCCCCACCGGCCCCAACCGCTGCCACCGCAGCTTGACCTGCTGACCCGATTCCTCCGCGCACACGTACAGCACCCGCTGCCGCGCCGCCAGCTGGTTCGCCACCTGTAGCAGCAGGGTTGACTTGCCAATGCCGGGGTCTCCCCCCAGCAGCACCAGCGACCCCGGCACAATACCGCCCCCCAGCACCCGGTCCAGTTCCCCATAGCCCGAGGGCAAACGCGCCTGGGGATGGTCTTGAATCTGGTTTAAAGTCAGCGCCAGCCTGGGCTGACTGGCTTTAGCAGCCGTTGCACCACCCCGACTGCGGCCCAAAGCTGAGGCTCGAGCAGCCGTTTCCTTCACGGGCTGAGCCTGCTCTACTAAGGCGTTCCAGCTGTTGCAGACGGGGCAGCGGCCAAAATACTGGGGCGACTCAGCCCCGCATTCGTTGCAGACAAAAATTGAGCGCGATTTCGCCATTGCCACCCTTACTCTACGGACTTGCTCGATGAATCGGTTAAGACGCTTGTTGCCTAAAACAGCACCGCTGTTCTGCAATAAACCTTAAAAAAGCCTGAAGCACAGGACTTCCTGTCATGCAGCATGAATCAATACACATAGAATAAACAAATGTTTCAGGCTCTGCCCCGGCAGCGTTTCGGTGCTTTTTGCCATTGGTGCCTCTGGCTACATGGCGCAATCGACTAATTAGCTTTCAAAAGTTAATTATTAAACGTTGCGATTATTTATAGAATATGACGTTACGTAGGGAGCTTTGAAAGCCTTGGAAAACAACAAAGAAAAAATTCTCGTGGTCGACGATGAAGCCAGCATTCGGCGCATCCTCGAGACCCGCCTATCGATGATTGGCTACGACGTCGTCACCGCTGCCGATGGCGAAGAAGCCCTGGAAACCTTTCGCAACGCCGCCCCTGACCTGGTGGTGCTGGATGTGATGATGCCCAAGCTTGACGGCTACGGCGTCTGCCAAGAGCTGCGCAAAGAATCCGACATTCCTATTATTATGCTCACGGCCCTGGGCGATGTGGCCGATCGCATCACCGGCCTTGAGCTAGGCGCCGACGACTATGTGGTCAAACCCTTCTCTCCCAAGGAGCTGGAGGCCCGCATTCGCTCCGTACTGCGCCGGGTCGACAAGACCGGCATGACCGGCATTCCCAGCTCCGGAGTGATCTCGGTCAACACCATTCGCATCGACACCAACAAGCGCCAGGTGTATAAGGGCGACGAGCGCATTCGCCTCACTGGCATGGAGTTCAGCCTGCTAGAGCTGCTGGTTAGCCGCTCTGGGGAGCCATTCTCTCGCTCCGAGATCTTGCAGGAAGTTTGGGGCTACACCCCCGAGCGCCACGTCGATACCCGTGTGGTCGATGTCCACATTTCTCGCCTGCGGGCCAAGCTCGAAGACGACCCCAGCAACCCTGAGCTAATTCTTACGGCCCGAGGTACTGGCTATCTGTTTCAGCGGATAGTGGAACCCGGCGAAGAATAGTCGGTAGGGTAGTCTGCTAGAATTTGCTCAGGTTTTTAACAGATTTAGCAGATGGGTTTTAACCGGGCACGCATTGCCATTGACGCGATGGGGGGCGACTTTGCCCCTGGCGAGATCGTTGCAGGTGCCATCCGCGCCAAGGCCGAGCTAGATGTCGATGTGGCCCTGGTGGGCGACATCGACCAGATTAGGGCGTCAACCGCCAGTGTTGACCAGCTAGCGGGCATTGAGCTAGTGCCCGCCGAGGGCAGTATCGAAATGCACGAGGAGCCGCTCAGCGCCCTGCGCAAAAAGCCCCAGGCATCCATCAATGTCGCCATGGACTTAGTCAAGCGCAACGAGGCCGATGCCGTGGTGTCGGCGGGCCACTCGGGGGCGGCCATGGCGGCGGCGCTGCTGCGCCTGGGGCGGCTAAAGGGCATTGATCGACCGGCGATCGGGGCGGTGTTCCCCACCGTAGTTGCCAACAAGTCAGTGCTGATTTTAGATGTGGGGGCCAATGTGGACTGCCGCCCCAAATATATAGAGCAGTTTGCCATGATGGGCACTATCTATTCCCGCTATGTGCTGGGGGTCGAAAATCCTCGGGTAGGGCTAATTAACATTGGCGAAGAACCCAGTAAGGGCAACGATGCCGCCCTGAGGGCCCACCAGCTGCTAGAGGAGAATCCCAATATTCCCTTTGCGGGCAATGCTGAGGGGCGCGATATTCTCTCGGGCCAGTTTGATGTGGTAGTTTGCGACGGCTTTGTGGGCAATGTGCTGCTCAAATTTGCCGAAGCCGTCGGTGAGTCGGTGCTGCAAATTTTGCGCGAGGAGCTGCCCCAGGGGGTTCGGGGTAAAATCGGAGCTTCCATCCTCAAGCCGAACCTGCGCCGCATCAAGCAGCGGGTAGACCATGCCGAGCACGGCGGCGGCCTGCTTTTAGGGGTAGCCGGGGTAACAGTTATCAGCCACGGCAGCTCCCAGGCCCCGTCGGTATTTAACGCTATTCGCCTGGCCAAAGAGGCGGTTGACAACCGCGTCCAAGACCGCATTCAAGCCCAGTACCAGCGGGTGGCTATGCCCGCAGCAGACGGAGAGTAACCCGTGGAACAGCTTATGCCCGGTGTGTCACTAGTGGGCAGCGGTTCGGCTTGCCTGACCGTACAGCTCAGCAACGACATTCTCAGCCAGCGCGTTGACACCTCCGATGAGTGGATTTCGGCCCGTACCGGCATTCGCCAGAGGCACATTGCGGCTCCTGACGATTCACTGACGACGCTGGCCACTGAAGCGGCTCGTCACGCGCTCACAATGGCTCAGGTAGGGGCTGAAGAGGTCGATCTAATTTTGTTGGCGACCTCTACTCCCGATGATCTATTTGGCAGCGCCTGTCGAGTACAGGTAGCGCTAGGGGCAACTCGGGCGGTCGCTTTTGATCTCACGGCCGCCTGCTCTGGGTTTGTATTTGCCCTGGTTACGGCGGCACAGTATATCCGCACTGGGGTATTTAAAACTGTGGTAGTAATCGGGGCCGATGTGCTCTCCCGCTGGACGGACTGGGACGATCGCACTACCTGCGTGCTGTTTGGGGACGGGGCAGGGGCGGTGGTGCTGCGGGCCTGTGAGCGCGATCGCCTGCTCGGTTTTGAGCTCTGTAGTGATGGCTCCCTCAACCACTGCCTAAACCTGGCCTACCATCCCGAGGCGGTGCCTTTAGTCGGCGATATCTCCGTTCAGAAAGGCGGCTTTGCCCCCATCACCATGAACGGACGCGAGGTCTACAAGTTTGCCGTCAGCCGCGTCCCGGAAGTGATTGAAAAGGCTCTGTTCCGGGCCAGCCTCACCACCGCCGATATTGACTGGATGGTGCTTCACCAGGCCAACCAGCGCATTCTCGATGCGGTGGCCGATCGGCTGGGCGTGCCCCTAGAGCGCGTTATCAGCAACATGGCTCGCCACGGCAACACCTCCGCTGCCTCCATTCCCCTGGCCCTAGACGAGGCCATACGGGCCGGGAAAATTCAGCCTGGCGACCTGATTGCGACCGCTGGCTTTGGGGCTGGGCTTACCTGGGGGGCGGCGATCGTTGAGTGGGGCTAGCTGTCCCTGTCTCAGGCGAACATTTTGTGAGACAGTATTGCTTTGCAGCGTAAGTAAGGTACTGGCATGGCAAAGGCAGCGTGGGTGTTTCCTGGGCAGGGTTCCCAGGCGATCGGCATGGGGACTGATCTGGCGACCGTTTCCCTGGCCCAAGAGCGCTTTGCTGAAGCTGAGTCGGTCCTGGGCTGGTCGGTGCTAGACGTGACTCAAGACCCTGACGACAAGGTATCTAACACCCTCTACACCCAGCCCTGCCTGTACGTCATAGAAAGCATTCTCACCGATCTGCTCAAAGCGCAGGGCCATCGGCCTGCCGTCGTGGCAGGCCACAGCCTGGGAGAGTACGTGGCTCTTTACGCGGCAGGGGTGTTTGACTTTGCGGCTGGCCTGGCGCTGGTGCAGCGTCGAGCTGAGCTGATGGACCAAGCCTCTGACGGCATGATGGCCGCTCTACTGGGCTTTGATGCCGATGAGCTGAACGCCAAAATTGAGGCCACTCCCGGTGTAGTGCTGGCTAACGACAACAACCCTGGACAGGTAGTAATTTCTGGTACTCCAGCGGCTGTGACGGCTGTGATGGAAGGCGTAAAAGCCAAGCGCGCTGTTAAGCTCAATGTCAGCGGGGCGTTCCACTCGCCGCTGATGGCAGAGGCTGCTGCTGCATTTGAGCAGGTGCTGAACCCTGTTCCCTTTGCAAATGCCCAGGTACCCGTGCTCTCAAACGTGGATCCTACCCCAGCCGTGGATGCTATGGTGCTAAAACAGCGTCTGGTGCAGCAAATGACGGGTTCGGTACGCTGGCGCGAGATTACCCTGGCGCTCCCAGAGCTGGGCATCGATACGGTGGTAGAGGTGGGGCCTGGGAACGTGCTGGCGGGGCTGACCAAGCGCACATGCCGCGATCTGGCCTTGAGCAATGTGGGCAATCTGGCGCAGGTAGAGGGGTTTTCGGGCTGAGGTTGCTGCTCCCTAACCTCTTGTCCCTAGAGTGGTGGGACTGTAAAAGATCTTTCAAAACAGGCCTGAGATGAGCCGCGATCGCGAACCCCCCGTCAATCTGCTGTGGTATCACCTATTTAAGTGGTCGATAGTTAGCCCTATGCTGGGCCTGTACTTTCGAGGCCAGGTCTACGGAGCCGACCAGGTACCTAAAACCGGCCCGCTGCTCGTGGTGGCCAACCATGCCAGCGACTTTGACCCACCGCTGCTCTCCGCTGCTGTGCGTCGTCCGGTCTCCTACATGGCCAAAGAAGAGTTGTTTAAGGTGCCGGTGCTAAACCAGGCGATTCGCCTCTACGGGGCCTACCCAGTCAAGCGGGGCAGCGCCGATCGCAGCGCCATTCGCGAGGCCCTCAAACAGCTTGAGCAGGGCTGGGCGGTGGGTATTTTCCTCCAGGGCACCCGCACCCCCGACGGGCGTATTCCAGAGCCCAAAATTGGGGCAGCGCTGATTGCCGCCAAAGCCCAGGTGCCCCTACTCCCCGTCAGTCTCTGGGGCACGCAGCGCATCTTTAAAAAAGGTTCTTCCATTCCCTGGCCGGTTCCTCTCACCATTCGCATTGGCACCCCCATTGCCCCGCCATCCTCCACCAATCGCAGTGGTTTGGAGGCTATCACGGCGCAATGCGCCGCCGAAGTTCACCGTCTCCACGATCTGGGGCGCTGATGAAATCGTTGATAGCTATAGCCATTCTGGTTAAGACATTTCCCCTCAAAACGTTCCAACGCTCGAACCTCTCTGGATGTCCTAACCTAAGTGACTCTGGCTATAGTTGGCGCTGGCAAAGGCAGGGGGCTGCGTCTGGATATACCCATTCCTTCACCTTCAACCCTCCAATTCTGGTAGCCTAAAATCAAATCCGCGATCGCACCCCCGCAGCCATGACCCAAGACCTCAAGCATGAGCTTTCAGAAATGGTGGCCCCCGCCGACTGGGCATGGATTAGTCCCCATGCCAATCGAGGGGCGGTGGTCGTGGTCGATCAAAGCCTAGATCTGGCTGAGGTGGGGGTGGCGATCGCCACCGACAATGTGGCTACAGTAAACCATTGGATAGCCGAAGCCCTCATCACCAAGCCCTCCCCCTTTCAACTGGAAATTTGGGATCAAACCGCCAACAAACGCTTTCAGTCGCTAATTGTGCAACCCTTTGTTCTAGTCCAAGACGCCCTGGCCAATGAAAACTGAGGAGCCCCAAGAAGACATTGCCCAGGGCCTAGGCCCTCGCAGTAGAGACACGATCTGGGCCGTCTTAGGCACCAGCAATCTGGTGCGATTTTTACTTTTGTTTGCCAGCGGCTGGGCGGTCGTTCATCTACTGGCCTATTTTCAAGTGCTGGTGGTGGTCTTTGTGAGCGCTACTATTCTGGCGTTTTTGCTCAACCACCCGGCCACCTGGTTAAGCCGATGGATGCCGCGCGGAGTCGCTGCGATCGCCGTATTCGTTGTTTGTCTGGCCTTTGTCATCGGCCTCTTTCTCACCCTTGGCATGGCGGTCCTGTCCCAGGGGCAGCAGCTATCCGCCAGCGTGCAGGACTTTTCTGACTCCGTCACACCCTGGCTCGGCAACTTCGGGAATCTGCTGAAATCCCTGAATGTGCCCGTCAACTTACAGGGGCTAGAGCCTCAGCTGCAAAACCAGGCGGTGACCATACTCACCACAGGACTAGGTCTACTGCAATCGACGCTGGCCAACCTGGTGCTGGCCATTCTCATTGCCGTAGTCACTCTATTTATGATGCTCGACGGAGCCAAAATCTGGTGGTGGCTACTCAACCATTTGCCCATCCGCAATAAGATTCGACTGAACACCGTAATTCAGCACAACCTGCTGGGGTTCTTTTGGGGACGCCTGCTGCTGGGGCTTTTTTCCATAGCCTCCACCTTTGCCATCTTCGCAATTTTAGGCATACCCTTCCCGCTGGTGCTCGCTGTCATCGCTGGGCTGTTTAACTTTATTCCAGGGATCGGAGCCACTCTGGGGATAGGAATCGTGACATTACTACTGCTGTCCCAGGGGGTGTGGTTAGCCATTCAGGCGCTGGTTGTTTGCATTGTCATAGAACAGATTGAAGAAAACCTGCTGCTGCCCTACGTGATGAAAGACTCCCTCGATATCAATCCAGTGGTTATGTTTTTTGCGTTAATTGTAGGGGCCACCGTAGCCGGAGTACTGGGGCTCTTCCTAGCAGTGCCCGTAGCTGGCGTGATCATTACCTGGCTCGATATTGAAGCCATGCGAGGGAACCCTAGCCAAGACTAAAAACAGCTAAATCTGGCACAGGTAAGCCAATAAATAGGCCATCAGCCGATAAGCTAGAACACTGACCTCCCCGGCAATCTCCTTCGACTTATGCCCAATGCTGCTCCGCAAAGCTCCTCTATCCCCCAGGGGAAGCGGTTGCGCTTTACCCAGGCTCCCCTGTCCTGGCTATACGCCCTGTGGAAGTTCTGGCGCCCCCACACGGTCATCGGCACCAGCCTTAGCGTGGTAGGTATCGCCGCCATCGCCCTAGCCGATTTGGGTCGAGACAACGTTCCCCCTGCGGGATCGGTTCTGGAACTCTTAGCTCTGACTGGAGCCGCTTGCCTGCTGGGCAACCTCTACATCGTCGGCCTCAACCAACTTGAAGATATCGCCATCGATCGCGTCAACAAACCCCATCTGCCCCTGGCGGCTGGCGAATTTTCGGTGACCGACGGCGGCTGGATTGTAGCTACAGCAGGCCTAGGGGCGATCGCGATCGCCCTTGCTAGCGGCCCTTGGCTCCTGGCAACCGTAGGGCTCAGCCTCGGGATTGGTACGGCCTATTCTCTGCCGCCCCTGCGGCTGAAACGATTTCCCTTTTGGGCTTCAGTGTGCATTTTGGCGGTGCGGGGAGCCATCGTAAACGTGGGGTTATTTTTACATGTCAGTCATCGTCTAGGAATGCCATTTGCAGTTCCAGGGCGGGTTTGGGCGCTGACGGCGTTTATTTTGCTGTTTAGCGTTGCCATTGCTCTATTTAAAGACATTCCCGATATTGAGGGCGATCGCCGCTACGGTATCAGCACCCTGTCGCTAAAACTGGGGCAGCGCACCGTCTTTAACCTGGCACTGGGCATTCTCACCACCTGCTATGGGGGTATGGCATTGGCCGCTCCCTGGCTGACCGGCGTAAATCAGCTATTTTTGGCTGGCTCACACCTGCTCGTCCTAATCCTGCTGTGGTGGATGAGTCTAAAAGTTTCCCACAGTAGCCAATCTGCTACGAGCGGCAGCAAACTGGCCTATCCCCAGTTCTACCAGTTCATCTGGAAACTGTTCTTTCTGCAGTACCTGATTTTCCCCCTGGCCTGCTGGCTAGCCTAGACCAAAAGCCTCGCCTAAAGGAGCCTAGCGCCATGTACGACTGCGTTATCGTCGGCTCCGGACCTGCCGGAGCCACTGCCGCCTACCACTTGAGCAAAGCAGGTCACCAAGTGCTGCTGCTTGAGGCCGCCAAACTGCCCCGCTACAAGCCCTGCGGCGGCGGTGTATCGCCCCAGATAGCCCAGTGGTTTGACTTTGACTTTTCCCCAGCCATCTCCGTCAAAGTACGTAAGGTTCGCTACACCTTTAATCTAGCCGACCCCATTGAGGCCGAACTACCCGCCGAAAAAGCTCTGTGGATGGTGCGGCGCGACAAGTTTGATCACTTCATCGTACAGCAGGCTCAAAGGCAGGGAGCCACCCTCTGGGACGGCACCAAGGCTCAGGGGATTGAAGCCCAGGCCGACCACTGGCAAATCAACACGAGCCGTGGCCCAGTGCAGGGACGTTTTCTAATTGCAGCCGACGGCGCCAGGGGGACCATGGCCAAATGGCTAGGATTTACGCAGCGAAAATACAGGCTGGCTGCCGCACTAGAGGCTGAACCACGCCTTGGGGTGCCCGATGAGCCCCTGATCCATTTTGATCTCGGGTTGCTTCAGCAGGGCTATCTGTGGAACTTTCCGAAGGCCGATGGGTACTCCATTGGTGGCGGGGTATTCCGGTCTGGGGCACAGCGGAAGCAAGACCTACGCACACCAGTCGCCGATTACGCCGCCGCCTTTGATGTCGATGCCAGCACCGTACAACACTTCGGCCACCCCATTTTCATCTGGGATGGCCCCCAGGCGCTGCACACCCACAGAGCCGTCCTAGCGGGCGAAGCAGCCTGCGTAGTAGATCCTTTTACAGCAGAAGGTATTCGACCCTCAATGTTTAGCGGCCTAAAAGCTGCTGAGGCGATCGCCCAGTCCATTGCAGGCAATGACACTGCTCTCGAAGCCTATACCCACATAATGAACAAAGAATGGGGTGAAGAAATGCGCTGGGCCAGACGTCTTGCTCGCCTCGTTTACCAGGCCCCAGCCATAGCCTACCGCGTGGGTATTAAACGTCCGTCTAGCACTCTAACCATGGCTCAGGTGTTTTGTGGCGAAGTCAGCTATGGAGACGTTGCCCACCGGGCAATCCATCGGCTAAGCGCGGGCCTACTGTCCTAAACCAGCCCTGTCTAGACAAAACAATGGCCAAGGCACATACGCCTTGGCCATACCTCTATGCCCGAGATGAGCAAAACTTCAGTTCCAGGGGTTCAAGTAGCCTAGCCGATCGCATCCATAATCTTGAACATGGGCAGGTACATCGACACCAGAATCGAACCCACCATACCCCCTAGCACCACAATCATAATCGGCTCCATCACGCTAGTGAGGGCTTTCACGGCCTGCTCTACTTCATCCTCATAAAAGTCAGCTACCTTCATCAACATTGAGTCCAGCTCTCCAGTTTCTTCCCCAATGCTGATCATTTGAATTGCCATTCCTGGAAAAACGGCGTGCTTTTGGAGCGCTAGGCTAATCATGCCGCCTCCCTGCACATCTTTGCGGGCGTCATCTACAGCCTCAGCAATCACCTGATTACCTGCGGTGTCTCTGACAATCTCTAAAGCCGTCAGAATTGGCACCCCTGACTTCGACAGTGAACCAAAGGTACGGCAGAAACGAGCGGTAGCCGTTTTTTGAATCAAATCACCAAACAGAGGCATCTTGAGGGACAAACGGTCAATAACGCGCCGCCCGTTCAGAGTGGAATAGTACCGTCGGTACGCAAAGGACAACGCTGAGATGGCTGCAACCATAAATACCCAATTTAGGGGCTGGCGCAAAAATCGGCTGATCATCATCATGACTTGGGTAAAGATTGGCAGTTCAGCCCCCAGATCATCAAACATATCGGCAAAAATTGGCAGCAAAAACACTGTCATACCGACGAAAATAATTACCGCCAAAAATCCAACCGTCACCGGGTAGGCCATGGCCGACTTAATCTGGTTCTGCAACCGGGCTAAATCCTCTAGCAGCTTGGCTAAACGGTTGAGCACTTCATCGAGCACCCCGCCCACTTCCCCCGCCTGAATCAGCGCTACATAGAGGTTGTCAAAGCAGGCCGGATGCTTACGCATGGCATCGGAAAGGTTAGTCCCCTGCTGCACGTCGGCATTGATTGCCATCAGCGCTTTTTTGAGTTTTGGGTTGGCGCAGTCGTCGGCCAATACCCCTAGCCCTCGTACCAGGGCCACCCCAGCATTAACTAAAGCAGCGAACTGACGGGAAAAGATCGCCTTATCCTTTACCGTCACTTTGGTCATGGAGGTTTTAATGCTCTCCAGGTCAATGTTGAAACCCGCCTCCTCCTTGAGGTTGAGCACATAAAGGCCCTGATCTTTCAGGAGATTGCGAGCCTCGTTAGGATTCTCAGCAGAGACGCGCTCCTTGCGCTGGGCTCCGCTAGTATCACGACCAATAGCAACGTAAGTAGGCATAGCTCAATGGCTCAGTGGCATAAAGGTACTGCAATTATAGCGATTGGTTCGGTTTACCGAACCCGTTAGATTTACCCGAACTCGCATGCTGGTGCTCTTTTGCAGGTTCTGAAGGTCCTGCCATCTGCTCTAGGGTAGAGATGGAGCAAGCAGTCCTGCAATCTCTACCCTCAAGATTTTCTTCCAGGCAACCCCTTGAAAGATTAAAGCTGCCTGATAGATTCCCATAATCCCTCTGTGCTCTGCTCCCTCTGTATAAAGCAGAAATTTGAGGGCTAGTGACGACCCGCTGCGGCCCCTTGGCGAGCAGCGGCGTTGGGCGTTGGGGCTCCCCCAATCAACCGCTGTAGTTCGTCTGGGCGAGACGTCTTAGACATGGCGGCTTCAAAGGAGATTGTGCCTGATTTATACAGATCAGCCAGCACTTTCTCTAGGGTTTGCATAGCCAGCTTACCCCCGGTCTGGATAGCACCGTAAATTTGCGGGGTTTTGCCCTCCCGAATCATGTTGGCAATGGCTGGGGTAATCACCATGATTTCCTGAGCCATAATGCGGCCATACTCACCAGGTTTGACATTGGCCTTTGGCACTAGGGTCTGGCTCAGCACCGCCACTAGAGAACCGGAGAGCTGTACTCTAATTTGCTGCTGCTGTTCAGGGGGGAACACGTCGATCATCCGGTCAACGGTTTGGGCCGCAGAGCTGGTGTGTAGGGTTCCAAATACAAGGTGGCCGGTTTCTGCCGCTGAGATAGCTAGCGAAATAGTTTCTAAATCTCGCATTTCACCCACCAGAATGACATCGGGATCTTCTCGCAGAGCGGCACGCAGGGCGTTGGCAAAGCTTTTTGTATCTTCCCCAATCTGGCGCTGGTGGATCAGGCTCTTAATCGGTTCATAGACAAACTCGATGGGGTCTTCAACAGTGAGAATATGCTCTGGCCGAGTCATGTTGATGTTATTAATCATGGAGGCCAGAGTAGTTGACTTACCAGACCCAGTTGGCCCAGTCACAAGAATAAGACCACGCGGCTTCTCCGACAGCTCTCGCACAATGTTGGGCAGCCCCAGTGTTTCCATGCTGGGAATTTTGGAGCTAAGGGCTCGTAGGCAAGCGGCGTAGGTACCCCGGTCTTTATAGACATTGACCCTAAATCTGGCCAAACCTTTAACGCCGTAGGAACAGTCGAGTTCCCAGGTTTGCTCCAGCTGTTTACGCTGGGTATTGTTGAGCATGCTAAAAATCAGCCGCTGACATGACTCAGGGGTCATTGGCTCGTGCTCGGTGGGGGTAAGCTTGCCGCTAATGCGGATGTAGGGGGGCAGACCTGCTGAGAGGTGTAGGTCAGAGCCGCCTCGCTCAATGACTTCTTCCATCAAGTCTTCAATCATCAATTCCATAGAACTACCTCATGGGGGTTGAGAAACGTAGGGAGATGGTGGCGTTAGAGAAGCTTAGATCAAACCAAGGAAACGGTTGGTACCCTAGAGCCCATTGCTGGTAACAAGATGCCCACTTTGGAGCACAATGCTGTCAGAGCAAGGGCGGACAACCCTAATCTTGGAAGCGCGGGGTTAGGCAATAGGGGCAATCGAGCCAGTCTTGCTGAAGTTCGGCGGCACAGCAGGCACAGGTCAATGAGGCCTTACGCTTAGACTTTAATTCAGCCTCCAGTCCGGTATCGGTAAAGGTTACCCGTTCTACTTCGTCTAAAGTGGTGTAGCCCTGGCGCACTAAGTTGAGGCTGTAGGAGAGCAGGGTTTGCATGCCCTCTTCTACGGCAGCCTCTTTAATTAACTCGGTGGGAGCCCCTTCGGAAATTAGCTTTTGCAGTCGCTCGGTAACGCGCAGCACTTCATACACGCCAACCCGGCCCTTGTAGCCACCCCCCTGGCAGGTAGGGCAGAGAGTGCTGTTATCTTTGGCTACGGCAAGCTCGTCAACACTAAGCACGTTGGCTTTGTAGAAGGTAATATCAGCTTCAGAGGCGGCAGCAAGACCAAAGTGAGCCAGCTCCTCGTGGCTGGGGTGATAGGCCACGCGGCAGTCGGAGCAGACTTTTCGCACTAGGCGCTGAGCCAGAACCCCAATCAGGGCGCTGGAGACCATGAAGGATTCAACGCCCATTTCGTCGAGACGGGCGATCGCGCCAGCGGCATCGTTGGTGTGCAGGGTAGTCAGTACCAAGTGCCCTGTCAGTGCTGCTTCGATCGCAGTTTTCGCGGTTTCGCGGTCACGGGTTTCACCCACCAGAATGACGTCAGGATCTTGACGCAAGAAAGCGCGTAAGATTGACGCAAAGTCCATGCCCTTTTCGCGGATTACCTGTACCTGGGTCAGACCCGGCAGCGTATATTCAATCGGGTCTTCTGCGGTGCTGATGTTAATGCCCGGATCGTTACGCTCGGACAAAACTGAGTATAGGGTGGTGGTTTTACCCGATCCGGTAGGCCCCGTTACCAGCAGGAGGCCAAAGGGCCGCGAAGCCATGTCCTGAACAATTCTCAGGGAGTCAGGGTCGGTGATGAGCTTGTCAAGGCCAAGCTGAGTGGCGGAGTTGTCGAGAATCCGTAGCACAACCTTTTCGCCACAGCGGCTGGGCAGGGTATTGACCCGAAAGTCAACCTTACGACCCTGAAATACCCGCCGAATCCGGCCATCTTGGGGCGCCCGACGCTCAGCGATGTCGAGTTCGGCAATAATCTTAAAGCGAGCGGTGACGGCCGGAATGATCTTTTTAGGCATTTTGGGCAGAGCCTCTTTGAGCACGCCGTCCTTGCGAAAGCGCACCCGCAGAAACTCTTCCTGCGGCTCAATGTGAATGTCAGAAACACCTTCCTGTAGGGCCTTAGCCAGGATTTTGTTGACCAGAGCAATCACTGGAGCTGCGCCAGCGTCTTTTAATGCGGCCCCTAGGTCAGCCTCTTCATCGATAACGTCTTCTAGGCTGCCATCGCCAAAGTCAAGCTCTTCCAGGCTCGTATTGACGTCTACGGCAGCATCTAGCTCTTCTTTTTTCTGTTTAGCGACTGCATCGTCTAAGTAGGTCGACATCAACCGTTGGTAATCTTCAACGGTGATTACCATGCGCTTAAGGGCAAGGTTTTGGGGCCGCAAAATGCGGTTGAGATCGTCCTGAGCTTCTAAGTTCTCAGGATCCACCATAGCCACTAGCACCGAGGGCACCTCATCATGGGCCTTAGATAGGGGTACCAGGCGATGGCGGCGGCAGATATCTACGGGCACCAGGGTGTCGATTAGCTGACCGATTTGGGCTGGAGAAATGTTGTCAAGTTCCGGATCGAGAGACTCGACTCCGTAGAGAATCTTAAGCTCGAAAAGCTGCTGTTTTTTATACTGGCGCAGCAGTTCGGGGGAAAGCTGTTGCCCGGTGAGAGACTCGAGTACATCGGTCAGCGACTGCCCGGTTTTCCGACTTTCTGCCAGGGCCTTCTGCATCTGCTCAGAGTCGACGTAGCCCGATTGGATGAGCTTGTTGCCGAAGGGCGAAAAGCTCCGTTGAAGTACCAGAGCTCGCCGGGAAGAGGAGGAATTAGTCATAGCGCTGATGCCAAAAGACTGGTGTAGTAAAGAAGGCCTAAACTCAATTCTAGGCAGGCATTGTGCCCCAAGCGAAAGCTACGGCCACCGTTTAGCGCGATCGCAAGCCCTGTTCGCATTGACCCCGTAGTCTCGATAATACCCCCATCCAATTTATCTGCACCATGGCCGCTGGGTGCCGAGTGGGTCCTTAGACGTCTGTGATGTATTTAGCAGCGGTTAAACCCACAATCCGCGATAGAATTAGAGACAGTGCCAAAGGCAGGCTGCCAAGCTGCGGCTTGCTGCTGTCAAGGCAGGCTTTGGCCTAGGGAAAATTGTTGCATTCACCCGTCGAGTTACGTATCAGCATGGTTGATGACATTCGCCAAACCGAACACGATCCCGCTTCTGAGCCGGAAGCGATTGAAGAGATTCTCGAAGAAGACGCCATTGATATTGACTTTGACGACGTTGTTGAGGCAGCTGCGGCCACTGTTGATCCCGCCGAGGCCCCCACAGCGGAGGGAGCCAGGGTCGAGAGTGCAGCCGTGGCCGATCTGGAGCGCCAGGTGGCTGGACTAAAGGCTCAGCTTGAGGACCGCGCCAATCAGTCCATGCGGATTGCCGCCGACTTTGAGAACTACCGCAAGCGGACTAGCAAAGAGAAAGACGACCTGGCCACTCAGATCAAAGGCGACACTATCATTGAGCTGTTGCCAGTAGTCGATAATTTTGAACGGGCGCGATCGCAAATTAAGCCGCAGACCGAAGCGGAGATGACTATTCACAAAAGTTATCAAAGCGTCTACAAGCAGCTGGTTGAGACCCTTAAGCGCCTCGGAGTATCGGCTATGCGTGCTGAGGGCCAAGAGTTTGACCCTCTATTACATGAGGCTGTGATGCGCGAGCCAACCGCTGACTATCCCGAAGGGGTAGTGATTGAAGAATTTGTGCGGGGCTATCAGCTTGGTGACAGAGTGCTGCGCCACGCTATGGTTAAGGTGGCCGCACCACCGGAGGATGCTTCCCATGAAGCAGAAGGCGTAGAGGGTTCTGAGGCCGCTGAATAGGGCAAAGGCTAAGACAAGCTGGTTTGGCAACCCGGAAAAAGAGCATTTTTGCCCTTAGGTTGCCTGCCTTAAACCCAATAGCCTATAAATTGCTCCATCAGGCGATAACTTCCTTGGCACAAGCGGGCAACCTAGTCACAGTTAGCGCAGACCCTATAGAGTCTGGGCCGACTTCGAAGGTTACAGCGAACGATTGAGTTGAGCACCGTGGGCTATGGGTAAAGTAATCGGAATTGACCTAGGAACAACCAACAGTTGTGTTGCTGTGCTCGAAGGCGGCAAGCCAGCAGTGATCTCCAGCACTGAGGGGGGCCGCACGGTACCCAGCATCGTTGGTTTTGGTAAAAATGGTGAGCGCCTAGTTGGACAGTTGGCCAAACGTCAGGCCGTTACCAATGCAGAAAATACGGTCTACAGTATCAAGCGGTTTATTGGTCGCCGTTGGGAAGATACTGAGGCTGAACGCAGTAGGGTACCCTACGTCTGCGTCAGCGGGCGCGACAACACGGTAGATGTACAGATCCGTGGTAAGGCGTTTACGCCCCAGGAAATTTCTGCCATGATTTTGCAGAAGCTCAAGCAGGATGCTGAGACTTACCTGGGTGCAGAGGTAACTCAGGCCGTCATTACTGTACCCGCTTACTTTACCGATGCCCAGCGCCAGGCCACAAAGGATGCTGGCACCATTGCGGGCTTAGAAGTGTTGCGCATCATCAACGAACCGACGGCAGCGGCTCTTTCCTACGGCCTAGATAAGCAGGACCAGGACCAGATCGTGCTGGTATTTGACCTGGGCGGTGGCACCTTCGATGTCTCGATTTTGCAGCTGGGCGATGGTGTTTTTGAGGTCAAAGCCACCGCTGGCAACAACCATCTTGGGGGCGACGACTTTGACAACTGCATTGTCGAGTGGATGACCGCCGCCTTTCGTGAGGCCGAAGGCATTGATTTATCCGCCGATCGCATGGCACTTCAGCGCATTCGCGAAGCCGCTGAAAAGGCTAAGATTGAGCTGTCAAGCATGCCTTCAACCTCCATCAATCTGCCTTTTATCACCGCAGATGAGTCTGGCCCCAAGCATCTGGAAATGGCCCTCACCCGAGCTCAATTTGAGCAATTTGCTTCGGAACTTGTGCAGGCTACCCTAGAGCCTGTAAAACAGGCCCTCAAAGATGCCGACCTCAGTCCTGAGGCCATCGATCGCATTCTTCTGGTGGGCGGATCTACGCGTATTCCAGCGGTGCAACAGGCCATCAGCACCTACTTCAACGGCAAAGCGCCCGATCGCTCGGTCAATCCGGATGAGGCCGTGGCCTTAGGGGCATCAATTCAGGCCGGGGTTTTAGGGGGCGAAGTCAAAGACCTGCTGCTGCTGGATGTCACCCCTCTGTCTCTGGGAATTGAAACCCTGGGGGAGGTCTTTACCAAAGTCATCGAGCGCAATACAACTATCCCCACCAGTAAGTCCCAGGTATTTTCTACCGCTACCGACGGCCAAACCTCGGTCGAAATTCACGTGCTTCAGGGCGAGCGGGCCATGGCCAAAGACAACAAGAGCCTGGGCAAGTTTGAGCTGACTGGTATTCCCCCCGCCCCCCGCGGGGTGCCTCAAATTGAGGTGTCTTTTGAAATTGACGCTGACGGTATTCTCAAGGTGGCAGCTCTTGACAAGGGGACCGGCCGCGCCCAAAGCATCTGCATTACCAATACCGGCGGGCTTAGCGATAGTGAAGTCGACCGCATGCGCCTAGAGGCCGAGGCCTACGCCGATGAAGACGAGCGCAGACGGCAAATTGCAGAACTCACGAACCGGGCCGACAATCTGTTCTACAGCTACGAAGCCACGCTGCGCGACCATGGCAGTTTGCTTGACGACGCGGCTCGGGCCGACTTGGAAGAAAAGGCCAACGAACTGCGGGCAGCCACCCACTCCCCGAGCATTGATGTCATCACTTTCCAGAGCTGTATCGACGCCCTGCAATCCGCTATCTTCGCCATTGGCACCAACGTCTACCGTGACGCTGAAGGAAGTGGTGACGTCGATATGGGGGTTCCGGCCTCAGCCTATGCCAGTGCTGATGCTGGAGATGATGACTACGATGAGGAAACCTACGATAGTGATCCAGACTTGGATGCTACGGTTACCGCTGACTACGAAGCAATTGACTAAGTTTTTGCCATGGGCGGGTATCACCCCTGTTCAAGGTGGGCACTCCTTTTAAAATGGTTTAATGTTTGATTGTTGCTGGAGTTGTCTAGGTAGCCCCCTATGGCCCGTGATTTCTATGACATTCTGAGTATTTCGCGCAACGCCGACCAAGATGAGATCAAGCGAGCTTACCGTCGCTTAGCCCGAAAATACCACCCGGATGTCAACAAAGATCCTGGGGCTGAAGAAACGTTCAAGGAAATTAACCGCGCCTATGAGGTGCTCTCAGAACCTGAAACCAGGGCTCGCTACGATCGCTTCGGCGAGGCGGGGCTGGGAGCTGGGGCAGGGGGCTACCAAGATTTTGGCGACATGGGCGGTTTTGCCGATATCTTTGAGAGTTTCTTCAGCGGGTTTTCGGGTGGCGTGGGCCAGGGGACTCGGCGACGGGGTCCCACTCGCGGTGACGATCTGCGCTTAGATCTGCGCCTGGACTTTAAGGAAGCCGTGTTCGGTGGCGAGAAAGAAATTAAGATTAGCCACTTGGAAACCTGTAGCACCTGTACAGGGAGCGGGGCAAAGCCAGGGACTCGCCCAACCACCTGTGGCACCTGCGGCGGTTCGGGCCAGGTACGGCGAGCGACCCGTACCCCCTTCGGCAGTTTTACCCAGGTATCTGCTTGTCCTACCTGTAGTGGCACTGGCGAGGTCATTGAAGACCGCTGTGAGGTTTGCGGTGGCAGCGGCCAAACTCAGGAAGCCAAGAAGCTCAAGATTACGGTACCCGCAGGGGTTGATAACGGTACCCGCTTACGGGTATCGGGGGAAGGCGACGCGGGCCTGCGGGGCGGTCCCGCCGGAGATCTATACGTCTACCTCTTTGTGGCCGAGGATGCTGCCTTTAAGCGCGACGGCATCAACATACTTTCCGAGTTGAAGATCAGCTATTTGCAGGCCATTTTGGGCTGTAAGCTGGCCATCGACACGGTGGACGGTCCTGAGGAGCTCGATGTGCCAGCGGGTACCCAACCCGGTACGGTGCTCACCCTCGACAATCGCGGTGTGCCCAAGTTGGGCAATCCAGTCAGCCGAGGCGATCACCTTATTACAGTGCAGGTTGATATTCCAACCCGGCTGAAGCCCGAAGAGCGGGAGCTGGTGGAGAAACTGGCCGAAATTCGCGGCGAAAGGGTCAACCGGGGCGGTATTGAGGGTTTTCTTGGAGGGCTATTTCGCGGATGAACTATTCTGCTTCAACCCCGGTTGATACCCAGCTAGATCTACGGGGCACTCCATGCCCGATCAATTTTGTTCGCACTAAGCTTCAGCTTGAGAAAATGGCCCCCGGAGCGCTGCTAGAGGTCTGGATTGACGCCGGTGAGCCGGTGGAGCAAGTGCCTGACAGTTTGACTATGGAGGGCTACGCGATCGAGCATTTGGAGGACTGCACCGACTATTTTGTTCTTCACGTGCGTCGGCCCGCCTAGGTGATGGCACCTCGCAATCTCGAAAATACTGGTACTGCCGGCGGCGATGACGGTCTTTGGGGGCGAGTAGTAGCCACCCAAGCCAATTACTATCGGGTTCAGTTAAGCGCTCCTGCTGCCCTTGGGATAGCAGATGCAGGAACAGCCGACACAACGGTGCTGTGTACCCGACGGGCCCGGCTCAAAAAGACTGGCCAACAGGTGATGGTAGGAGACCGGGTGCGGCTAGAGGGTGTAGATTGGGCTGGAGACCGAGGCGCGATCGCCGCAGTAGGCCCTCGCCAAACCGTATTAGACCGTCCGCCCATCGCCAATGCCGATCAGATTCTGCTGGTGTTTGCGCTGGCTGAACCGGCCCTTGATCCACAGCAGCTAGGCCGTTTTTTAGTCAAGGCTGAGTCAACTGGGATCCCTGTTAGAATTTTGCTGAATAAGCAAGACCTGGTCAGTGCCGACACCCGGCGCTACTGGCAAGCGCAGCTTGACCAATGGGGCTACTCAGCTACAGTCATGAGTGTTCAGGAGGCAGAGGATCCCCTGAGTCTGCTGTCTCCCCTGCTAAAAGGGCGTACGACCGTAGTTGCTGGACCATCGGGGGTGGGCAAATCTAGCCTGATCAATCGGCTCATTCCCCAGGCCTGCCTGAGGACTGGAGCGGTGTCGGGCAAACTGGGCCGAGGGCGGCACACGACTCGCCATGTGGAGCTGTTCGATCTGCCTGGCGGCGGTCTCTTAGCCGATACTCCCGGCTTCAACCAACCTGACTTGCTCCTGACTCCAGCCGATTTAGCCCAGTGTTTTCCAGAACTTCGCCAGCGTCTGGCCGCAGGCCAATGTCAGTTTACAGATTGCTTGCACCGGGGAGATCCGGGCTGTGCCGTGGGCTCTGATTGGCCGCGCTACGACTTTTATCTGACTTTGCTGGAGGAAGCGCTTGTCTACGATGACACCCTCCGGCAGCAGCAGGACCCGGATGCCGCTCTCAAGGTCAGAGTGGGAGAGCGGGGGCAGCAGTATCAGGAACCCCGGCTTCAGGCTAAAAAATATCGCCGGCCATCGCGCCGCCGTCAGAAGCAAGCTCTCAATGATTTGTCCTACGACGGCGACGGGTCAACTGACAGGCTTGAGCCGCTATCCGGGGAAGATAGTTTGGCGTAAATATAGCGGTGGCCATTGCCCTTGGAACACCAGCTCTGGTCATAGCCGAAGACTGAGGCAGCGCAACGGCGTATAGCCATCACGTCAAGGATATGGATCATGTCCTAACCGTTCTGACGATGGCTATACGCCCTGTCGGCCCCGAGAATTGCGCGGCATCGTCAACGGAGCCGCCGTCATCCGCATCGGTGGCTGTCTTCGGCCCTGTGAAATTAGCCAGTGCCTTAAAAGTTTGAAACCCTACTAGATTTTATATTTTCTTCTCATTTCCCAGAGCTTTTCCCCAGGCTTTTCCCCAGAACGGCAGGGGTTTTCCCCAGGTATGAGCGCAGGGCCGATGGTTTGACGCCAGGCTGGGGATTGGGGTTATTCACAGGTACAGTAGACCTACTCTGTAGCGGCGGCTACAGCTGTTTTTGGCGGGGATCGCTGAAACCCCTTGAGCCTCGTGTGGGACAAATTTTGGCTAGCGGATCGAAGCCCCTTTGGCAAGATTGACATCCCCAGGCAGTCTGGTGACAATGGTTCGACCAGCTTACACAGCGCTTCTGCTCTAACTCTGTGGGTGGCCTCTAAGTTCCTGTTAGCAAGGGATCCGGCCTGTTGCAGGAGTTGGCAGGGGCCGTATTTTGGCGTCTAATTTCAGAGTGGGGAAGTGGAGATGAGTGAGCAATCGATGGCGGCAATGGCGGCAAGGATCAGTTTGAGCGTAGAGGTACCAGAGGAGCTGTTTGAAGCGATGCGCGACTATGTGGAAACCCACCCGTCGTGGAGTCAGCATCGGGTTTTTTGTGCGGCGCTGTCGCTGTTTTTGATGCAGAACGGTATCAGCGATCGCCGCATTAACCGCCTATATCTCGATGCGGTGTTTGACTACGCTGCTTAACTCACCCCCGGAGAGAGTCTAAACCTCCAAGCCCCATCGATAGACCGACGGAGGGAAGGGTCGGTTGGCCAGGGCCGTGGCTAAAGGCAGCGGGATGAGTTCTCGACTGAAAGCAAAAAAGCCGCCACCCTAACCAGGGTGGCGGCTTTTTTTGCTTTGACTAAACTAACTAGAGAGTGGCTAAGCTGCCCGCGATCGCGGCACTGACGGCTGAGACTGTAGCGGTGCCAAAGATCCACCAGGCGGCGGTGGCGGCCGTCTTGCGGGTGTCTTCCACCTGCTTTTCAACCTGGTAGCGAATCTCGGCTAACCGTTTCTCAACCTCGTGTTCGAGCTGTTCAGCTTTACTCAGCGCGGCGGCACGGACATCTTCGACCTGGGCAATCAGCCGCTGGGCATCGGTCTCGGATATGGCGTCGTGGGAGCTGAGGATGGCCACCAGGGTGTCGCTGTCCACTTGATTGAGGCGATCGCGCAGGGCATCAAAGCCAGCCTTGGGATCGGCCATCAGCTGTTGCAGATCGCGCTTGATGCCGTAGTAGTCTAGCTCGGGGCGATCGAGGGAATCTAAGTACTGGCGAATGCGGTCCAAAATACTGTCGATCACGCCCTTTACCCGATCCTGAACCTGGCGAATTTGGGCCAGCACCTGGTGGCGAATCTCTAGTACCCGATCGACGGCGGCCTCAGCCTCAGCCTCGGTCATATCGGGACGCTGCCCCAGCAGGGCCACGACGGTGTCTCGATCGATCTTGGACAGCCTGGTCTGGAGCCGGTCGGCCCCGAGGCGCGGATCTTGCAGCAGCAGCTTTAGATCGCGCTTGATGCCCTCTGGGTTGAGCGCTGCCTTATCGGTACTGCGGAGGTAGTCCTCCAGGGCCGCCTCAAAGGAGAGCACCTGGGATTTAGTCCGGCGGGCCAGGCGCTGGGGTAGCTTGAGCAGGTCACGC
Source organism: Nodosilinea nodulosa PCC 7104 (assembly GCF_000309385.1). GTDB lineage: Bacteria > Cyanobacteriota > Cyanobacteriia > Phormidesmidales > Phormidesmidaceae > Nodosilinea > Nodosilinea nodulosa. Next base: position 2,071,259 of record NZ_JH976537.1, on the reverse strand, counting down.
ACGGTGCCCTGGATGTCGTCGATAGTTTGGTTGACTTCAGCTTCGCTCAAGTCCCCTCGCTGGCTGAGCAGCTTAACCAGGGTATCGCGGTCCATTTCGGCTAGGCGATTTTGCGCCGCCTGAAACCCTAGCTTAGGATCGTGAATCAGCAGCTCCAGGTCTCGCCTAATGCCGACAGGATTGAGCTCCGGCTTACCCGTTCTTAGCAGATAAGCTTCGATCGCTGCGGTCGCTTCGCTGTACTTGGCCTTGGCCTGGGCCGTCAGCGCCGCTGGAGCGTGAATGGTCTGATACCAGCTGGCTTCAACCTGGTTTAGGGTTTGCTGCACCTGGGCCTCGCTCAGGTCGTTGCGCTGACTGAGCAGCTGCACCAGGGTATCGCGATCGAACTGCGCTAGCCGCTGCCGCACTCGGTGCAGGCCCGCATCTGGCTCGGCCAGGAGGGTCTGGAGGTCGGCTCTAATGCCGTCAGGGTTTAGCTCAGTTTTGCCCGTAGAGCGCAGATAGTCTTGAATGGCCTGCCACTGATTGTCCATACGGGCCGCTGCGGCAGCCTGAAGCCCCGCTGCGTCGGCCTGGGCGGTGTTCATGGTTCGCTCCAGGCTGTGGGCGACTTGATCGACCTCGGGTTCACTCAGGTCTCCCCGGGCCTGGAGGGCGTCGCGGAAGGTTGCATAGCTAAAGGCCGTGTAGCGATCGCGCAAATCCTCAGCTTCGGCGTAGGGATCGTCGATGACCTGCTTGAACTTGCTCGAGCTGTCGCTGGCCAGCAGATCCTCGCGATCGGCCCGCTGCAGGAAGGTGTAAACCCGAGTTTGTAGCGCTTTCGCCGCCTCTAGACGGTACCGTTCGGAAACCTCTGCCAGCACCTGCTGTCGGACCTCCTCAAGCTGGGCCGATACCTGGGCAATTTCTTGCTGGGTGAGCAGGCCCCGCTGGGCGAGCAGATCGGCAAAATAAGCGCGGTTGAGGGGAAGCAGCGCCTGGCGCTGCTGGCCAGGATCGGCGGTCGGATCGTAGAGTACCTGCCAAAAGTCCTGCTGCATGCGATGGGTCTGAAGCTGCCAGGGGTAAGCAGTGGAGAGATAGGCTTCAACGTCGGCTTTAACCACGCTGTAGGATTCACTATCGCTGCCCGCTGCGATCGCGGCCACGGTGCCCCCAACCTGTTGGGGCATCTGCTTCAGCTGGCGAGTAATGTCGGCTAAATCTAAATCTGACAGGTCGACGCGCTGTAGAGCAACGCCCATCAGCATGCCCAACCCCTGCTGCAGCCAGCCAGTCCCCTGCCCGGAACCAGACGAACGGTCCTCAGAAAGCAGCCGACCAATGCGATCGCTCAGCTGACCAGAAACCAGATCGTCGCGCCGAGCCGACTGTAGATAGTCGGCTAGCTGCTCCAGGGTATTACGCTCAGCAGTTTGCCCTACGGCCTTACACCAGCTCTGATACAGGCGATCGGCAATGCGCTTGGTTTCCTGGGCCGAAAGATCGGTGCGACGGCTCACCAGCTTTTCAAAAGCACTGCGGTCAATGTTGGCCAGGGTATCGCGGTCAACCTGAGTTACCACCCCAGAGTCTTGCAGCAGCCGTTCAAACTCAGATTCTAAGGCATCGCTGTCTATGCTCGGCGATCGCAGGCCGGTCAGATACTCGCGCAGGGTATCTTTCAGATCGGTGCTGTCCCAGCCTGCCATCAGCTCTTGGCGCACGGCGGCGGCGGTAGCCTCGGCGGTGGACACCACCTGACTGCTAGCGGCACGAGCGCCCACGGCTGCCGTTGCGGTGCCCACCAGAGCTTGGAAGCTGGAGGTGGCGGTTTTCACCACCGAACCCACTAGGGAGCCAACGGTGGTGGAACTCACCCAGAACAGCAGGCAGAAGTAGGTGCCCCAGATCACGAGGCCAGTAATCGCGCCCAGCAGGGCGCTGCTGTAGAGACTGAGCTTAACCGCTAGCAAACAGGCAAAAAACAGCGCCAGGCTCACGGTAATGACGGTCCAAAGGCCGACCGCCGTAGCGATGGGCGGACTGCTGCCATTGCTGCTAGAGCGCCGACTGGCGTTGCTCTGGCCAACAAAGGAAATGCCTACGGCCACAGATAGGTTGGTAAGCAGAAGCTGAAACCCAAAGGCCAGCACCAGCCCCGACAGCAAGGCAATAAAAAATTGTGGACCCGAGAAGATGAGGGCAGCATCCTCCGGCGTCGCTATCTGTCGATCGGGTACCTGCATTAGATGCAGCCACCCCGTGCCCTGTACCTGTAGCTCGCTCAACCATCCAGTCATCTTGGCTCATCTCTTTGCGCTTTGCTCTTTGATCAGACCGCGTTTTAGCGCTGCTGCCATCTGGCAGGGGGGATATTTCATTCGGTAGAGATACTAGAAGAGATGCAGCGGAACCGATGGGAAGGCAAAAAATAATTCAGATATAGCCATAGTCAGGTTGGTTAGGACATCCAGAAACCCTAGGAACGTTCAAATGTTTGAACGTTCCTAGGAAACCTGTCTTAACCAGACTGGCTACAGCTACAACAGGAATGAAGTCGATCGCTACTTTCGCCAACCCATTGCCCAAACCCGGGTGCAGGCTGGCTCAAGCTGGCTTTAAATGTTAGCCGTCGGACCCGTTGCCAGCCCAGGGGCGACGCAGGTGCAGGGGCAGGTGAGAGCAATCGTTGAGGTGGCGCACAAAGGGGCCATAGTCCATCAGTTCGACCAGGGAAACGGCGGTCACCGGCATGGCCAGGCGATCGCGATAGCGACCCACATCAATGCCCAGCAGGGTACACAGCATAATCCGCAGGGTGGCTTTGTGGGAAACCACCAGCACATTGCCCTCGGGGTAGGTTTCTTCAATTTCAGCCAGCACATCAGAGCTGCGGCGGGCTACCTGCATGCCCTTTTCGCCCTCGGTGGGCGTGTTCCAGGCGGGATCGGCTAGCCACCGAATGTAGTCGTCGTGAAAGGTGGTGTTGACTTGGGCCGGGGCCATACCCTCCCAGCGGCCAAAGGATAGCTCGCGCAGGTTAGCCCGGCGCTGCACGGGAAGGCCGGTAATCTGGCACAGGGGCTGAACAGTGGCGGCGGCATGGTTCAGCGGGCTACAGAAAACGGCCTTCCAGTCGAGGTGGTGGTAGGTCTTGGCAAAGTAGTCGGCCATCTGCTGGCCCTGGGCCGTCAGGGGCACCCCGTCCTGACTACAGTAGCGGCCCGTGCGGCAGTACTCGGTTTCGGCGTTGCGGAGCAGGTAAAGCCTCAGCGGCATAGGGCGCTTGTCCTCAGGTGCAGGGGAGCGATCGCAGCTGGTCGCTCAGGTGCGAGCGATCGGCAATGGTGTGGAAAAGCGGCCCCCGCTGGCCCAGCTCCACGACGCTGACAGCGGCCACGGGCATATCCAGGCGATCGCGGTAGCGGCCCACATCAATGCCCAGCAGGGTGCACAGCATAATCCGAATGGTGGCTTTGTGAGACACCAGCAAAATATGGCCATGGGCATGGGTCCGCTCAATTTCATCCAGCACCTGAGCTGAGCGCCGGGCAATATCCACTGCCCGCTCCCCGCCGATGGGAGCATACCAGGCCGGATCGGTGAGCCAGGCGACATACTCATCGTGGTGTTCGCGATCGACTGCGGTGGGGTGCATGCCTTCCCAGCGGCCGTACATCACTTCGCGCAGCCCATCGCGCAGCTGCATCTCCAGGCCCAGCAAATCGCACAGAGGCCGCGCCGTTTCCACGGCCCGCCGCAGGGGACTGACGTAGGCAGCACTCCAGGGCAGGTGGGCGTAGGTATCGGCAAACTCCTGGGCCATGGCCACCCCCTCTGGAGTAAGGCCAGGATCGTTTTCGGGCATACCGCAGTAGCCGCCCGTAAGGCTGTAGGCCGTCTGGCCGTGGCGCAAAAAGTAGAGAAAAACTCCCATCAGTGCCTGGCGATAACGACAGTGCGACAACGTCCAAAGGCTGGTCTGTGAACTCTGCCTTTGGAGCAGCAACCCCGCAGCGAGGGCCTTTCTCCCCTAATCTAACCTACGCGCTGGGCAACCCAAAACAGGTTCAAAATTGTACATGCCCCAGCTATACCCAAAACTTGCTCCGGCTTCTCCGGTCTGCCCCCTGGGCGCAGGTTAGGCTGCCGCTTCCTCAGTGGATTCGCCCTGTGGATTCCTGAGCCGCCGCCCGACCCCAAACGACTCACTACTCTAAATCTCGCCGCCCCTCTAACGCCCGGGCCAGCGTCACTTCGTCGGCATACTCTAGGTCGCCCCCCATGGGTAGCCCAAAAGCAATGCGGGTCACTCGAGTAAAGGGCTTGAGCAACTGCCCCACATAGAGCGTTGTGGTATCTCCCTCAATGCTGGGGCTAATCGCCATAATCACCTCCTGGGTGCCCTCCTTGCTGACGCGATGCACCAGGGGACCAATGTTGAGCTGTTCAGGGCCAATGCCATCCATGGGGGAAATCAGGCCGCCGAGAACGTGGTAGCGGCCCCGGTACTCGCGGGTTTTTTCGATGGCAATGACGTCGCGGGAGTCGGCCACCACGCAGAGGGTTTGCAGATCGCGGTTAGTGGCTCGACAGATATCGCACACCGGGTCTGCCGAGAGGTGAAAGCACACCGAACACTGCCCCACCTGGGCCTTGGCCTCCAGCAAGGCCTGGGCCAGCGCCTCGACTTCGCCCTGGGGGCGCTTGAGAACGTGCAGCGCCAGCCGCTGGGCCGATTTGGGGCCAACCCCTGGCAGCCGCTGAAACTCTTCGATTAGTCGCGCCAGGGGACGAGTATAAATAGGGCCAGACTCCTTGCATTGCTCTGCCTTTAAATTGTACGTGTAAGGCTGTCTGTGTAAGGTGGGCCAATGGCAGATTTGAGCGGCATGTGGTTAGGCACCTACTGGCAGCGGGGTACTCCCACCCGCTTCGAGGTCACTCTGGTTCAGGGCGGCACCACGCTGAGCGGCAGCATTCTAGACGCTGACTATCTGGGCGAAGCTCAGCTGAGCGGTACGGTCTCGGGCCGCCAGGTGCGGTTTGTGAAGCGCTACCTGACCTCAAACCAGACGCCCATTGACTACAGTGGCACCGTTTCAGAGGACGGCGATCACATGGCTGGGCAGTGGAGCATCGCTGGCTTTGATGCTGGCCCCTGGGAAGCCCATCGCAGCGAAGACGACCTGAGCCAGAGTTGGAAATCCGTTTTAGAGCGAGATATGGTGTCTGCATCTGGCTAGGGCACAGACATTGCGGTCCAGTGCTCTGGCTGGCCTTTTTGGCGTAAAAAAAGGCTTAATTTCCGAATACAGCTGCGGCCAATGCGCTTAAAAAATAGTGATGGTCAATAGGGAGACTGGGACAGCGCATTGGCGCATGCCCGCCCGGCTAGGCAGACGTTGTGCCCAGCCAGTCGATCAGAGCCTGACGCATCGTCGCCACGGGCGCGGGCCGCTGTAGCCAAATTTCTAAAGCTGTGGCACCCTGCTGCACCAGCATCTCTAGGCCGTCGATAACGCTTAGCCCTCGCTGAGCCGCCAGGGCCAGTAGGTGGGTGGGGCGGGGAGTATAGATTAGGTCATAGACCAGGGCATGGTCTGGGAGCAGGTCAAGATCCTGGGCCGTTAGCGGAGCCTGCTTGGCCGTGGTGTGCATACCGATGGGCGTAGTGTTGACGAGCAAATCGGCATTGGGTAACCGGGCCGACAGCGAATCCCAGCCGTGAATAGTCAGAGACTGATGCAGGGGCGAATTGGCCCAGCTCTGCTCAAAGTTGGTCAACTTTTCGAGGTTGCGTCCAACCACCTCCACCGCCGCAAACCCCAGCTGCCCGCAGCCAGCCACCACGGCTCGGGCGGCCCCGCCGTTGCCCAACACCAAAGCCGTCTTACCAGACCAGTCTAGCCGGGCCTTCAGGGGAGCAATAAACCCAGCGACGTCGGTGTTGGTGCCTGCCCAACCGCGTTCAGTGCGCCAGACGGTATTGACGGCCCCCACCGCCTGGGCCTCGACGGTTAGCTCCGTGAGCAGGGGCACAATGCTCTGCTTGTGGGGAATGGTGACGCTGAATCCCTTGACCCCGGTGGCCGCGAAACCTGCGATCGCGGCCTCTAGCCCCCCAGATGCCACCGGGAATGCCACATAGACAGCATCTATACCTAGCTCAGCTAAGGCCGCATTGTGCATAACTGGCGACAGGGAGTGGGCAATCGGGTCGCCGATAACGCCGAGAAGTCGAGTAGTTCCGGTGATAACCATGGCAGCAAAGGGGCAACAAATTTAGGTATTAGCCGTTCACGCCGTCAGCTGGTTACCACTTTCCCATTAAACAGCCGCACAATTTCATCGACCACCGCTGCCAGGGAGAGGCCGTCGGTGTTTAGCTCAATTGCATCGTCGGCTTTTCGCAGCGGCGAAACCGAGCGGCTGCTGTCCTTGCGATCGCGCTCATCAATGGCCTGCTCTAGCTCGCCGAGGGAAATCGCTGGCTGCTGCTGGGCGGACAGGTCGCGCTGGCGGCGGCGGGCCCGCTCTGCCACCGAGGCGGTGAGAAATATTTTGAGTTCTGCCTGGGGAAACACCTGGGTTCCAATGTCGCGGCCTTCCATCACCACTCCGCCGGTAATGCCGTACTGCTGCTGCTGCCGCAGGAGCGTCTGGCGCACGGTGGGCTGGGCCGACACCAGAGAAACCTGATCGGTCACCGCCGAACTGCGAATCAGCTGGGTCACCTCCTGACCATTCAGCCAGATGCGGCTGGGGAAGGCGGCAAAGGCGGGGTCATCGCCCGAGGCGGCCAGGTGAATGTCGCAGTCGCTCACCAGTTCTGCGATCGCGACCTCATCGTGCAGGTCTACCCCGCGCTCCAGGGCCAGCCAGGTCACCGCTCGATACATGGCACCGCTGTCAAGGTAGAGCAGGTTTAGCTGCTGGGCCACCTGCCGCGCCACCGTAGACTTGCCTGCTCCCGCCGGGCCGTCAATGGCGACAATGGGCTGGCGATCGCGCAGCAGCAGATTGTCAATTAGCCGGGTGGTGCCTAGGTGGGCCGCCACGGCCAACATTCCCAGGGTTTCGACCCGATCGAGCGGGCGCAGGGTCTCAGGATGCACCAACTCCACATACTGCGGGCGCAGATCAGGTGCCTGGGCCAGTTCATGGTGCACGGCGGCCACCAGGGCCGAGCGGTGGCGCTCTCCCGCCCTGAAGTGGCTTTGGGCCGCCCTTAGTCCTCGATAGAGGGCGGCCGCCTGCTGGCGCTCGTCCTGGCTGAGAAAGCTGTTGCGCGAGCTCAGCGCCAGACCACTGGCCTCACGCACGGTAGGGCAGCCAACAATCTGGCTGGGCAGATTTAAATCTCCGGCAACTCGCTTGAGAATAGCCAGCTGCTGGGCGTCTTTGTAGCCAAAGTAGGCGCGATCGGGAGCCACCAGACTCAGCAGCTTGGTCACCACCGTGGCTACCCCCTCAAAGTGGTTGGTTCGGTAGGGACCACACAACACCGCCATCATCTCCCTGGGCGGCACCACCTGGGTAATACCCCCCGACTGCAGGTCAGCCGTGCCGTAGAAAGCGGCTGGGGTGGGCATAAACACGGCATCCACCCCGGCTTGCTCACACAGGCGCAGATCTTGCTCAGGGGTGCGGGGATAGCGAGCCAGGTCTTCCTGGGGGCCAAACTGCAGCGGATTGACAAAAATACTGACGACCACCAGGGCATTTTCCTGCCTAGCCCGCTCGATTAAGCTCAGGTGGCCCTGGTGCAAATTGCCCATGGTGGGTACCAGTCCCACCTCAGGGGGGCAAAACAACCCCTGCCCAACCCCATTGGGCTCCCCTTTGCCCTGGCCCAGGCGCACCTGGGCCAAATAGCGCGTCAAGCCTTCAACCGCCTTGAGTACCCGCACAATCCTTTACCCTTTGCCGTGTGAGCATGTGTGACAGCTGAACTACTGGCCACCTCTTTCCAAAGGTATTACCGTACCAGATTTAAAGTCAGGAGCATATTGCTTCACGCTCCGCTTGCCCATGACTTTACCCCGACCCCACTGTAGCCCTGCGCCTAGGGAACTTCATCAAAAACCCTCTCCAGTCGGGGCCATGGAGAGGGCTAATAGAAGGTCTAGACGAGGATCTGGGGCTGTGGGCAGAGTCGCCTACGGGGTGGCGAGCACGTCTAGCTGCACCCGACCAACGCCGCTGGCTCTCAGGCCAATTTGGCCCGCCGCCGCCGAGGATAGGTCGATGACGCGATCGCCGCTGAAGGGGCCGCGATCGTTGATGCGGACCACCACGGACTGGCCCGTAGACAGGTTAGTAACGCGTACTTGGGTGCCAAAGGGGAGGGTGCGATGGGCCGCCGTCAGAGCATTCTGGTCGAACACTTCGCCGCTAGCACTCCGGCGCCCGCTCAGGCCAGGGCCATACCAGGAAGCCATGCCGGTCAGGCTCGACGTGACAATGCCCACCTGGTTGGAGGCCGCCGCCGGTTGAGGCAAGCCCTCGACTCGGGCTAAGGGCGGGGCATCCCCCAGCAGACGGCGCAGCCGATTGGCAATTTGCAGGGCATCTTCGCCCGGATTGGCGGTGGTATCTGGCAAAATGGCCTTACCGTCGAGGATGAGTAGGGTTGTGTCACCCCAGGTCACCGCAAAAGCATCGTCTTCGCTGTCCCAACGGGCTTCGATAGCGTCGACATCCTCCGTAGCTGACAGCGTCTGTAGCCGAGCCAGAATATCATTTGCCCGTTCCAGGGGTTCCTGATAGCTGGGGGACACTGCCACCGAACCGGCGCTTGCGTTGAGGGTCTCCAGTTCGCCGCCAACCAGGGTAACAACGGGTATCGAGCGAATGTAAATGGTGGCGGCCTGTCGGGAATCGAGGGCGTGGGGAAAGACCGTGGCGGCGTCTAGAACTTCTCCCATGGCGTTGGGCGCTGGCTCGCTTGCCGCCTGCTGGCTGGAAACTTGCTGGTCAGATGTCTGTGCGCTGGGCCCTTGCTCGTTGGAAGCCTGCTCACCCGTCACTGGTTCGCTAAATGCTTCTGATTTGCTGGGCGCTTGAATTTCGCTAGGGGCTTGAATGCTTAAAGCTGATTCAGGATTGGCAGGCTCGGCAGGCTCAAAGATTGAAGGGCTGGAGTCGGCAGGTTGACCTGCATCAGGAGGGTTTGTGAGAGACAAGTGGTCAGCATGATGCTCTACCTCTGGATCCAGAGAAAGACCGCTTTGATCGCTGTCTTGGGCATAGCTGGGTAGGGGTGCTCCAAAGACGGACATAGCGACGGCAACCGTCAGTCCGCCCAGTACGGGATGTTTCATGTACACCAAAAGAATTCAACAGGAAGAGCAGGGGATAAATCCTGTCCCAAAAAGGCCCAGAACAGGCAGCACGGGAGCCGCCTTAAATCCCTTACCCGTTGCAAATTGGTCTTCGGTTTTTTAGACGAAACGTAACTTAGCACGTTCAGCGAGGATTGCGAATCCGGGGAGATGCCCACGGTGTAGCCTCTCGCCACGAAATAAAAAGGCGGCAAACTTGGCTTAAGGGGCTCAACCTATTACTGAGACTGGGCTTTCCAGCTTTTAGAAAGCACCAGTTACATTTCGAATTATTTATGAATGAAGACGAATGAGTTATGTAAAAATAATCAGTCTGCTCATCCTTTGGAGCGAGTTTTGTCAGCATAAGGTGAATTTTCCGGAACCTGGATTGTGCTTTTGACTACAAATTGCCTCGGTGACATCCGTCTAAGGGAACAAAAAATAGGTCAATGCTGCTTCGAGCAGCCCCCTCTAGCACCCTAGGATAATGCACGATTTGGATCCAGAGACTGAGGGCTTTGATTGATGGGGCCGGTCGATCGCCTTTGCCCGCCGCTTCACCCCATTGACGAAGCTCACCCTCGTTTTTAAGGTAAGAGACTGGCCTACTCACAAGGACTTTAAACCCCATGGACTATCGGGATGCTGGCGTAGATGTAGAGGCAGGGCGCGGCTTTGTGCAGCGCATTCGCAGCCTGGTAGACAGCACCCGGCGACCCGAAGTGTTGGGGGGCTTAGGGGGGTTTAGCGGCCTCTGCGAACTCCCCAGCGGCTACCGCGAGCCAGTGCTGGTGTCGGGCACTGATGGGGTTGGCACCAAGCTTAAAATTGCCCAGGTAACCCAGCGCCACAGCACCGTTGGCATTGACCTAGTGGCCATGTGCGTCAACGATATTCTCACTAGCGGGGCAGAACCGCTCTTTTTTCTCGACTACCTGGCCACGGGCAAACTGGAACCTACGGCCCTGGCGGAGGTGGTCGAGGGCATTGTGGCTGGCTGTCGCCAGGCTGGCTGTGCCCTGCTGGGCGGCGAAACCGCAGAAATGCCTGGCTTCTACGGCTCTGGCGAGTACGATCTGGCCGGATTTTGCGTGGGCGTGGTTGAAAAGTCTCAAATTTTGGATGGTGGCCAGGTCCAGGTGGGCGATCGCGTCATTGGGCTGGCCAGCAGCGGCGCCCACAGCAACGGTTTTAGCCTGGTGCGCAAGGTGATCGCCGAGGGCCAGCGCCCCGACCAAACAGGCACCGGCTACCGCTGGAATGAAGTTGTACCCGCCCTTAGCGACCTCAGCCTGGCCGAGGTGTTGCTCACCCCCACCCGCATCTATGTAGAGCCTGTGCTAAAAGCTCGCCGGGAAGGGCTAGACATCCACGGCATGGCCCACATTACCGGCGGTGGGCTGCCCGAAAACTTGCCCCGCTGCCTCGGCGCAGGGCAGGACATTCACCTAACAGTGGGCAGCTGGCCCATACCACCTGTGTTTGCGTGGCTAGGGGAGATGGGCCAGATCCCCGAGGTTGACCTCTACAACACCTTTAACATGGGCCTGGGATTTGCCCTGGTGGTGCCAGCCAACCAGGTCGAACCGACGTTGGCTTGGCTGGCAGAGAACCAGACGGCAGCTTACCTGGTGGGAGAAGTGATCACCGGATCGGGTCAGGTGACGGGGCTGCCGGAGTAGGGGATGGCCTCTCTGGCACAAGCTTATCAATCGCAGGGTTTTCTCTAATGTCATGCCGACTCCTGGCTACCGGCCCTCGAGGGGTAGGGGCAAGGGGCTGTTGGCCTGCCCCTTTGGAGTTCGGCGTTGGTTTCAGGTTAGCCCTGAGCCAAAGCCTTGCTGAAGAACCTCGCCGCCAGGCTAAATAGCCGATACCGTAGAGAGGCAGCATAGGTAGGAACATCCGTTGAAATCTTCGACTTTAAATTGGCCACCCGTCGTGCTGAGTTTCCTCGCCATTGTGGGTTTGGCGCTGGTGACCAGCAGTTTTGTAATTATTAACCCCGGCCAGGCCGGGGTGCTCAGCATTCTGGGGAAATCCCAGGATGGCGCTCTGCTAGAAGGCATTCACCTGAAGCCGCCGCTGGTTTCTAACGTCGATGTGTATGATGTGACCGTGCAGAAGTTTGAGGTGCCGGCCCAAAGTTCAACCAAAGACCTGCAAGACCTCTCCGGCCGCTTTGCCATCAACTTTCGCCTCGACCCCACCGAGGTCGTCAACATTCGCCGTACCCAGGGCACCCTGGAAAATCTGGTCTCTAAAATTGTGGCTCCCCAAACCCAGGAGTCATTCAAAATTGCCGCCGCCCGCCGCACCGTAGAAGAGGCGATTACCCAGCGGGCAGAGCTAAAGCAGGATTTTGACGATGCCCTCACCACTCGCCTGGCCAAGTACGGCATTTTGGTGTTAGACACCAGCGTGGTGGACCTCACCTTCTCGACCGATTTTGCCAAGGCTGTGGAAGATAAGCAAATTGCTGAGCAGCGTGCCCGCCGGGCCGTCTACATTGCCCAGGAGGCCGAACAAGAAGCCCAGGCCGAAATTAACCGGGCCAAGGGACGGGCCGAATCTCAGCGACTCATCGCTGAAACTCTGAAGGCCGACGGGGGAGCTTTGGTGCTGCAAAAAGAGGCGATCGAAGCCTGGAAATACGGTGGCGCCCAGGTGCCGAAGGTGCTGGTGATGGGGCAGGGCGGCAACCTGCCGTTTATTCTCGATCTACAGCAGCTGGACAAAGATCTGCCAGCATCCGCCAATACCAAGTCTTAGCTGGCTCGCCCCGCTGGCCCAGAACGACTACCAGGCGAGGCTAACGGCTTCGCCTGGGGAGTAAGTAATTTCGCGCACCATGCCCGGCTGACCCAGGGCTTCGGTTTGACTGTCATTGTAGCTGACCATCACGGCGCCAGCATTGCCAGCCCGAATGGTCAGAGCCTGATCCGCCGTCCACATGCGAGTATCGCCGGGCTGTAAAATCCCCTCAAACTTGGTGGTGCCATCGGAGGTAATACGCAGCCACGACTGGGCCGTCAGGGTCATTCTGACCTGGATGGGGGCCTGGGGTTCTTCGGGCTGAGGGGCGGGAACAGCCGGGGCACCCCCAGGGCTGGAGCTTTCTGAGGACCTAGTTTCTGAGCTATTTAGAGGATCCAGGGGTGGCAGCACGGTCACCTCTGGAGCTGTTTGCCGCAGCAGATACGATAACCCGCTAATCGCCGCTACCATCAGCATGAAGTAGGCGCCGTAGAGGTGAAGGGGGCGCAGCTGCGCCGCTGGGGTCTCTTTCCAGGAGCGGCGCTGAATGCGAGGGGGGGTGAAAAACTGGCTGGCCAGGGTTTCGCCATCGAGCTGGAGGGCGTCGCCGTAGCGGCGAATCAGGCCGCGAATATAGACGGGTTCTGGCAAAGCGTCGAGGTCGCCCTGCTCGATCGCAGCCAGCAGACTGGGCCGAATCAGGGTTTTTTCCGCCAGGGTCTCTAAGGTTTGCCCTTGCTGTTGGCGAGCCGCCTGCAGCAAAGTACCCAGCTCGAGGAGCTGCTCTCGATAAACGGCGTTAGAATCAACCAACTCTTTTGTCTTCATACAGGGAAAATTTAGCTTAAGACAGCGAATGGCTTACTGGTGACGGAGACGGCTTAGCTGAGGGGCTGATTGAACCGATGGCTCAGCTAATAATGCCTCAATTTCGGCAGATGATAAAGCCCTGTAAGCGCCTGCACCGAGGTTGCCTAACCGCACGGAGCCTATGGCAGTCCGGTGTAAGTCTAGCACCCGATAACCCAGGGCTTGGGCAACTCGACGAATTTGCCGGTTGCGCCCCTCCTGAAGTACGACCTCGACCTGGGTTTGGTTTGAGCTACGGGTAATGACCTGTACCTGGGCAGGACGGGTGGGTCGATTGTCTAGACAGATGCCCTGCCGCCATGCATCGAGGGCCGAGGGGGCAACCTGCCCCTCAAGTCTTACTCGGTAGGTTTTGGGGACGTCGTGACGAGGATGGGTGAGCCGAAAGGTAAAATTGCCATCGTTGGTGAGCAGCAGCAGGCCAGTTGTATAGGCGTCGAGGCGTCCGACAGGGTGAATGCCGACGCTATGCAGGCTGGGGGGAAGAACGCTGAGCACCGTGGGCCGTCCCTGGGGATCGGCGCAGGTAGATACCATGCCCAGGGGCTTGTGCAGGAGCAGATAGTGTTGGGTGGGGCGGTGTCGAGCCTGGAGAGGCTGCCGGTTGATCTCGATGCGATCGCAGCTGAGGTCGGCCCGCTGGCCCAGGCGAGCCACTTCCCCGTTGACCCGCACCTGACCCGATTCGATCATCTGCTCGGCCTGCCGCCGGGAGGCAACCCCATACTGAGAAAGAAGTTTTTGCAGCCGCTCTGCCATGGTGGGATAACGAATAGGGCAGGAATATCCTGTCGGAATTGCGTAACCTACTTAACAAGTATGGCAGGAATTTATCCTGTCTGAGTATAAGTTCTTAGCTAATTCTCCGGCTGCGGTGCTGGGAGCTGTAGGGTATGTCATCAATTTTCGCTACAGTCCTGATCCCATAGGCGCTGCCACGCCCGACCCCAAAAAAAGGGCTAGGGGCTGTAACCACTGATGCTTAGGCCATGGGCGATCAAGTGATGATAGCCCCTAGATCACCGCAGTCATTTGACTGCGGCGGTAGCTGGCAACCGCAGTCGCAGCCAGCCACCGCCCAATTCGGGATGATTAGCGGCGGTAATCGTGCCGTTGTGGGCCTCGACAATTTGACTCACGATCGCTAAGCCCAGCCCGGTGCCCCGGTTCACCTCGGTAGCAACTCCGGGATCGACAGGGGCCAGGTTGATCGGCGGGCCGCTGCGGCTGCGGGAGGGGTCGGCGCGGTAAAAGCGATCGAAAATGTGGGGTAGATCTTTGGCACCAAACCCTGAACCCATATCCATGACCTCTAGGGTCAGGGTTTGGCTGGCTGGGTCGGTGGCTTTGGCCGCGCGATCGGGCAGGACTAGATGCACAAAAATAGTGGCGCGGCTGGGGCTGTGTTTGATGGCGTTGTCAATCAGGTTCAGCAGTACCCGATGAAACAGGGTTTCATCCAGGTTGACCAGGCAGTGGGGGGGGCCTTCGTAGGCCAGCGTCAGATCTTTGATTTGGGCTAGGGGCTCTAGGCTAACCCAGGCCCGCTGGATGAGCTGGGGGAGATCGACCGGCTCCAGGCTGAGCCCCTGAAACTGATCCCCCTGAAGGCGGCTGAGATTGAGCAGGTCTTCAACCAGGTTGCTGAGGCGAATGGTTTCGTTGATCAGCCGGTCGAGCCAGCGCCGCTGACTTTCGTCAACTCGGGGCTGGAGGGTTTCGGCTACGAGCCGAATTGAGGTCAGGGGAGTTTTTAGCTCGTGGGCCACGTCAGAGGTCCAGCGATCGCGCTGCTGCACCAGCAGGGCTGCCTCCTGGCGATTTTCTAAAAACACGCCCACTTCACCATTGTCGAGGGGAACGGCATAGCCCCGCAGGGGATAGGTGGGTTCTTCTTTGGGATGCAGGGGATCGGGGGAAATTTGGTAGAGCATCCATTCCCGCTGACACCGGGTTTGACTTTCCCGCGCTTCCTCAATTAAGGCATCTAGCTCGTAGGAGCGGGCCACCTCTAGCAGCAGTCGTCGGCGCTGGACTGGCCCAGCTAGGGGCTGGTTCATTTTCAGCAGCCGATTGGCCTGCTCATTGCACCAGATCAGCTGATTTTCGTCGTCGACCTGGAGATAGCCAATGGGAGCCGTCTGCAAAATGTGCTCTAGGGTGTCGCGGCTGGTGCCCAGCGATCGCAGCTGCCGCTGCTGCTGGGGTTGGGTCTTGACCAGTTGCTCAACCTGCCCCAAGGCGGTGGGCCAATCGGGTGCTTTTAGCGTGCTGATTAGCCGCTGCTCTCGGCGCCGCTGTTGCCGCCGCTGCCAGATCAGCAGCGGCACCCCCGTAGCCAGCCCCAGCAGATACGCAAAAATAACCAACGATTTTCCTGGCCATACAATTTGATCTTGTCCAAGCCTATCGCACAAAAAAGCACCCCCGCAGAGGTGCTTTACCAAAATGACGATTCAGGCCATCTCCTGGCCCCTAAAATAAGCACTGGTTTCAGCCGAGAAACCCACGACTGAAACCAATGGCTAGCCTAACCGGGCAAACTTAACCTCGGCGAACCACGGCCCCGCGGTACTTGAGACCTTGGGGATGGTCGGCCTTAACTTGCTTGGCCAAGTGGCGAGTAGCAACGGCACCGCGATAGCGGCCAATCACTTCCTCGGAAATAGCTACCTGGGAGGTAGCTGGGTCATAATCAACGCCACGATACTTCAAGGACATCTTTCGCCTCTCCTTAATGAGTGAAGGTGTATAAACAGAGGCGCGTTCCTTCGAGCCTGAGCTCTACTTCCGTCTCTCATAGAGAGATGAACGATTTGTTTCTGTATTCATTGTTACCTTTTGCCCTAAAACTGTCAAGGTTCTCTGTCAAGAAACCATCACAATAGTCTCATCCCCCTATTCCCATAACTCCCTATCTATGCACGGTCCTATTCCTCCCCACCGCTACTTCCCCTACCTGACCTGGACTGACATTGAGGCGATGAGCGATCGCGAGAATGTCGTGATTGTGCAGCCCATGGGGGCGATCGAGCAGCATGGCCCCCATCTGCCTCTGGTGGTAGACAGCGCTATCTGTACGACCGTGCTGGGCCAAGCCCTGACCCAGCTCGATGCGGCGATTCCGGTCTACAGTTTGCCGCCTCTGTACTACGGCAAATCGAACGAACACTGGCACTTTCCGGGCACTGTTACCCTCTCGGCGGAGACTCTGCTGCGGGTCATTCATGACGTAGCAGAAAGTATTTACCGGGCCGGGTTTCGCAAGCTGGTACTGCTCAATGCCCACGGCGGTCAGCCCCAGGTGCTCGAAATTGCGGCTCGCGATCTGCACCTGGCCCATGCCGATTTAATGGTGTTTCCGCTGTTTGTGTGGGCGGTGCCCAACTGCGCTGGCGATTTGCTCACCGCCAAGGAGATGGAGCTGGGCATTCACGCAGGGGATGCCGAAACCAGCCTGATGCTCTCGATTCTGCCCGATCAGGTGCGGATGGATCGGGCCGAGGCCGAGTTTCCTCAAAACTTGCCCACCGATAGCTGGCTGACGATGGAAGGCGCGCTTCCCTTTGCCTGGGTGACGCGCGATCTCAGCGCCAGCGGTGTTTTGGGTGACCCGACCGTCGCGACGCTGGAAAAAGGAGATCGGCTGCTGGGGTCGTTGGCCTCCGGTTGGGTGACAGCGCTGACCGATATTTATCGCTTTTGCCAGCCCCAGGCCAAATCCATCTAACTCAGAGGCTACAACAGGTAGTGATGGTTGTGAGCAGGTAATGTCGCCCGTCGCTTTGCCGATGGTGCCCTGCTATTCCATCGGGGTAGGGTTTGGCAAAGGTAGTCTAGCGCGATCGCTGATTGCTCTCCTGAGTTTGCTATACTCGAAAGCTGATAAGGCGGCGACATAGCCAAGTGGTAAGGCAGAGGTCTGCAAAACCTCCACCCCCGGTTCGAATCCGGGTGTCGCCTTTGAGGTCACGAGTTGAAGACGGCATTTTAATTGTGTGTGGGCATCTGATTACTATGCTTCTCGCTATATAGTATCCCTGCCCCCCAACTGGGCAGCGCTGAAGTCATTGGACCTGAGCGGCTGTGGCTGGTGAGAAGCAGCAGCGGTTAGGGGGCGATCGCGCCCCAGCTCTGGTATGCGCCACCGCATAAAGAAATTTAAGCAAACGAGCCTGAAACCCCAAATCATGAGTTGGGCTTAGCTAGACTTCAGGCAAATGCTGGCTATCGCAGGAGCCTGGGTGAGCCTGAAGGATTTGACAATTCGGGACGAGTATCGCAGTAGCGATCGCAGCATCGTCAACGATTTTTATGTTCCGTGCCTGGAGCAGGCGACGGTGTACAACCGGGCGGTGGGCTATTTTTCGAGTTCGTCGATGGCCTGTGTGGCTCAGGGGTTGACGGCGTTTGTGCGATCGGGGGGGCAGATGCGCCTGATTACGTCGCCGCAGCTGTCTGAAGACGATGTGCAGGCAATTGAGCAGGGGCTGAAGAACCGGGAGCAGGCAATCGAGGCGGCGCTGCTGCGAGAGCTGGAAGAAGAACTGCCGCAGGTGATTCAAGATCGGCTAGGGGCTCTGGTGTGGTTGCTGAGTAAGGGCCTGCTGGAAATTAAGCTGGCGGTGCCGAAAACCCTACGGCAGCGGGGCATCTACCACGAGAAGTTGGGCATCTTTGTAGATAGCGAGGGTCATGTGGTGGCGTTCACTGGGTCGGCCAATGAGAGCGCCAGTGCGCTGATCGATAACTTTGAATGTCTGGACGTCTACTGCTCCTGGGATGAAGGGGTGAGGCAGAGAGCTTTACAAAAGGCGAGGCATTTTCAAGATTTGTGGAATGACCAGACGAAGCATGTGGAGGTAATGGCCTTTCCTGAGGCGGTGGCGCGATCGCTCCTCAAACTCTGCCCACCCCAACCGCCCACTCAGGAGCCCAGGGTTGCTACCGAACAGGGGCATTACAACATAGATAGTTCCTCAGCCCCGGAGGCGCTTAGCGGGGGTACTCCAGCCCTGCCGCTGAACATCACTCTGCGCCCTTACCAGCAGCAGGCGATCGCCAACTGGTTTGCCAATAAAGGGCGCGGCACGCTGAAGATGGCGACGGGCAGCGGCAAAACGATTACGGCGCTGGCGATCGCAGCGGCACTGTACGACAAAATTCAGCTTCAGGCGCTGATTGTGGTGTGTCCGTACCGCCATTTAGTCACCCAGTGGGCGCGGGAGTGCCGCAAGTTTGGCCTAGAGCCAATCCTGGCCTACGAGAACGTCAGGCAGTGGCAAGATCGACTGTTGAGCCAGCTCTACAGCGTGCGATCGGGCTATCAGCCCTTTGTGACTGTGCTCACAACCAACGCCACCCTGATGAGCCATGGGTTACAGTCGCAGCTGCCCTATTTTCCTGAAAAGACATTAATTGTTGGGGATGAAGCCCACAACCTGGGGGCCAAACGGCTAGAGCAGAGCCTGCCTCGCACAGTGGGGCTGCGGCTGGCGCTGTCAGCAACGCCGGAGCGCTACTTTGACGAAGTGGGCACCGAGGGCATTTTCAACTACTTTGGGCCGGTGCTGGAGCCGGAGTTTACCCTGGCCGATGCGATCGCCCAGGGTGCCCTCGTCCACTACCGCTACTACCCTGTGCTGGTGGAACTGACGGAGGAGGAGGCCCAGCGCTACGCCGCACTCACCCAGAAAATTGGTCAGCTAGCCTCCATGGGCGACAGCGAGCTAGAGGAAAAGATCAAGGGGCTGCTCAACCAGCGATCGCGACTGATTGGTAACGCGGCCAATAAGCTACAGGCGCTGCGATCGCTGATGAGCGATCGCCTCGACACCTCCCATACCCTGTTTTACTGCGGCGACGGTAGCATCGAAAGCGAGGTTGCCCAGGAGAACTATCGCTACGTCGAGGCGGTCACGGCGCTGCTGGGCAAAGAGCTGGGCTACCGGGTCAATACCTACACCGCAGACACCACCCTAGACGAGCGCGAAGACCTGAGGCAGCAGTTTGAATCAGGGGAATTGCAGGGGCTAGTGGCCATCCGCTGCCTGGATGAAGGGGTCGATATCCCCGCCACCCAGACGGCGGTGATTATGGCTAGCAGCGGTAACCCGCGCCAGTTTGTGCAGCGGCGGGGTCGGGTGCTGCGGCGGGCTCCTGGCAAAGATCGCGCCACCATTTTTGACATGATTGTAGTGCCCCCCAACCTGGAGGGAGACTCGTTGGCAGTGGAGCGGAGCCTGCTGAAAAAAGAACTGAGGCGCTTTGTGGAATTTGCTCAGTTAGCCGACAATGCGGGCGAGGCCAGGGTGCAGCTGCTCGACCTGCAAAAGCGCTACGGTTTATTGGATATGTGAGGCGACTTCCATGGCAGCCAGAGATTTATTCCATGAAGCTGTTAAACGGGGGTTAAAAAAAGAGCAGTGGCGCATTTCCAGTGATCCATTAGAGCTGGAGTGGGAAGAAGTTAAGGTCAAAATTGACTTAGCTGCGGAGCGTTTGATTGCGGCTGAGCGCGGAGAAGATAAAATTGCTGTCGAGGTTAAAAGCTTTATCAGTCCATCGCCAATTAGCGACTTCCATACAGCGCTGGGGCAGTTTCTTAACTATAGAATTATGTTAGAGGTCAAGGAAGCTGACCGCCAGCTATACCTAGCCGTACCACTAGAAATCTACGATACCTTTTTCCAAAGCCGCTTTGCACAGACTGCTATAGAACGGCATCAGCTACGAATAATCGTTTATAACCCAGTCCTAGAGGAAATTGTTCAGTGGATAAATTAGCTCACTATCGTCAGGCTATCCAAACTCTTTTAGAGCGGCATAGCCAGCATGGATCAACCGATCAAGACATCGAGAATGCACTCTTTTTTGATCCTGCCCATGACCGCTACCAATTAATGCGTGTCGGCTGGCGAGGGCTGCACCGCATTTATCACACTGTGCTCCATTTCGATATCAAAGACGGTAAGATTTGGCTTCAGCAAAACACAACCGATATTGATGTTGGCCAAGAGCTAGTCGAGATGGGTATTTCTAAGGAGGACATCGTTTTAGGGTTGCACCCAGCTTATAAACGCCCCTATACCGGCTATGGGGTAGCTTAACGCCCTGCCAAGAACTGCAGCCGTTACCATAGAGACGTCGTCCGAGCGGCCGGGATAGCCTATGCGATCGCCCTTTCCAGGCATGAACCCCTACCTTGAAAATCCTGAGCTTTGGTCGTCTATCCACAGCCGGTTGATTGTGGCGATCGCTGACGATCTGGTGGATCATCTCAGTGAGAAGTACCGGGTTGAGATTGAAAAGCGCACCTACTTTTTCAGCGATGAAGACTCGGTTTTAGTCGGCATTCCAGACGTTGCCGTGGTGACCCACCAGCGCCCTCAGGACTCTACTGCCACCGCCACCTTCGTACCGACCGTGCAGCCCGAACAGGTCAGAGTGCCGATGGCAGAGGAAGTGACGGAACGCTATCTCGAAATTCGCGAGGTGGCTACAGGAACCGTTGTCACCGTGCTTGAGCTGCTGTCGCCCAAAAACAAGCGCCCTGGAGAGGGGCGAGTAGCCTACCTGCGGAAACGCAATCAGATTTTGGCCAGCTCCTCACACCTGGTGGAAATCGGCCTACTGCGCGGCGGGCAGCCTCTCCCGATGTCGGGGGAACAGCCCGGCCACTACCGAATTTTGGTATCGAAAGGCGATCGCCGCCCCCTGGCCAATCTATACCGCTTTAACCTCCAGCAGCCTATTCCCCCCATTCCCATACCGCTGATGGCCAACGAGCCAGAACCGATTCTGGCGCTACAGCCCTTGCTACAGTACATCTACGAAAAAGGGCGGTACGCTATGGCCATTGACTACAGATAGCCCCCTCTACCGCCCTTATCTCAGGAGGATGGGGCCTGGGTCGCAGAACAGGTACACACCAGGGAAGCCGGTTCCGATGAGTAAACTGACCGCTAAAGACGTTCACCAGCCGATCGACACTGCCCCAGCCGAGGTGCGACAGATTATTCAGCAGGTGCTCGAAATTGAGAAAGATCGGCTCGATCGCAACGAGCGCGGCCTGGTCAATGCCGATATTTTGCGGATTGTGAAGGAAGCAGTGCAATGAAGCTGTTGAGCCTCAAACTCTACAATTTTCGCCCTTTCTATGGCGAGCACGGGCTGAGCTTTGCCAAGACCAGCGACCGCAATATCACCGTTATTCACGGCAACAATGGCTCGGGCAAAACCGCCCTGCTCAACGCCTTTACCTGGGCGCTGTACGAGCGCTTTACCGCTGCCCTGGCCTCCCCCGATCAGCTGGTGAACCGGCGGGCGCTGGCGGAGGCGGGGGATCTGGAGCCGGTAAGCTGCTGGGTTGAGGTGGCCTTTGACCACGACGGCAAACAGTATCGGGTGCGGCGATCGTGCCAGGCCACCAAGCGGGGGGAGGCGGTCACCCAGTCGGCCAGCGAGGTAGCGATGCAGTTTGTGGGCGACGATGGCCGCTGGTCTACCCTGCCCGCCTCGAAAAATCCTGACGATGTGGTGGGGCGGATGCTGCCCAAGAGCCTGCACCAGTATTTTTTCTTTGACGGCGAGCGCATCGAGCAGCTGGTGCGCACCGACAACCGGGCCGAGATCGCCGAGGCCACCCAAAAGCTGCTGGGGGTGAAGGTGCTCGACAACGCCATCAAGCACCTGAATGCCGCCCGCAAAACCCTAGAAGATGAGCTCTCAGGCATTGGCGATGCCGAGACCAAGAGCCTGCTGGCCCAGCGTCGCGAGAAGGAAGCCACCCACGACGCCCTGGAAACCCGACAGACCGAGATCGACCAGGAGCTGGCCCACCAGTCCACCCTGAAGCAGGAGTACAGCCTGCGCCTGCGCGAGTCGGGGGAGTTTGAGTCGCTCCAGCGGCGGATGGATCAGCTCACCGAGCAGGAGCGAGAACTGCGCGATCGCCTGCAAGACGCCAAAAAGGTGCTTAAGCAGGCGATCTCCAACCGGGGCTACACGGTGTTTTTGCCCTCGGTGATCGACAAATTTCGGGCGATCGTGCGAGACAAGGAAGAAAAGGGGCAGCTCCCCGCCGATGTGAAGCCCAAATTTGTGCAGGAATTGCTGGAAATGCAGCGCTGCATCTGCGGTATGGAGTTGCACCCCGGCACGCCCCACCGCGAGGCGGTAGAAGCCTGGCTGCAAAAGACCGGGCTGGCTGATGTGCAATCGACGGTCTACCGGCTGGAGGGCTGGGTGAACCAGCAGGAAGACCAGCAGGAGGACTTTTGGCGCGAGGTCGACCAGGAGCAGGCCACCATTAACCACTGCAAGCAAAAGCTCTCGCAGATCGAGATTGACCTCGAAGACCTGCGCGATCAGCTGCGCACCAGCCCCCGCGAAGATATTCGCCAATTGCAGGAGCGCATTGACGAGGTCGATCGCACCAGTGAGCGCCTGATTTTAGAAAAGGGCCGCAACCAGGAGCGGATTGCCCTGCTGGCCACTGAGATTAGCCAATTGCGGAAACAGGTGCGCGATCGCAAGCAAAACCAGAGCAAGCAGCAGCTGGCGGTGAAGCGCATTGAGGCGGCCCAGGATGCGATCGATCGCCTGAAGGAACTGAAGCAAAACCAAGACGTTCTCTTTCGCCAGGAGCTGCAAGATACCCTCAGTGCCCTTTACAGCGAGATTTCTTTCAAGGCCTACATTCCCCGCATTAGCGAGAAGTACGAGCTAAACCTGGTGGAGCGGGTGGGCAACCAGGAGGTACTGGTGGGAGCCTCGACCGGGGAAAACCAGATTCTCAGTCTGTCGTTTATTGGCAGCGTGGTGGAGCGCATTCGCCAGTGGAGCGAAAACAAGCTGGTGATGGGGCCAGACAGCAGCACGTTCCCGCTGGTGATGGATTCGCCCTTTGGCAGCCTGGATGAGATCTACCGGCGGCAGGTATCTAAGCTGCTGCCGGGGCTGGCCGATCAGTTAATTGTGATGGCCAGCCCGACCCAGTGGCGTGGTGAGGTGGAAGAGGAAATGCTGCCCCGCGTGGGGCGAGAATATGTGCTGGTCTACAATTCTCCCAGGGATGACCTTCAGGGCGATACGACGATGCGCCTAGGCAGCGAAACTTACCCGCTGATTCGCCAAAGCCCCGATGAGTTTGAGTTCACCGAAATTGTGGAGGTGCATCGCCATGGCTGAGCAAACAACAGTCAATGATTTTTTGCGACATTCTGTTAATGTTGCCACCCCTTAACACTCCATAAGCACATCGGAGATTAGGATCCATAGGAGAGACGGGAAAATGACTGTTAGAGACTCAATACTACGTGAATTGGATAAAACACCGGAAGATGTTTTGACAATGGTGCTCTCGTTTATTCAATTCTTGAATTCAACTCAGGCTCAGGAGACGTTTGAAACAGCTTTGTTGAGCGAATCTTCGCTAGCCAAAGATTGGCTTTTGCCAGAAGAGGAGGATGCTTGGCAACATTTGTAAGACTTTGTAAGGGGTGATTTGATAGTGGTGTCGTTTATTCAGTGGATGTTGCAATGACGAACAGAGAATTAATACTGCAAGAACTAGAGCAAACACCAGAGCCTATTTTGGAAGAAGTGCTTGATTTTTTGCGCTATCTGAAGCAAAAGAATAGGCAAACAAAAAATATTCGAGTCATATCTGGCGATCAAGAATCAATGGTTTCTCTTGAAGATGCCTCAAGGTCTGAGGCGCTAGGGGAGATGTTTTCGTCACAATACTTTCTTAGCCCAGTTTCACAAATTCAGCGTGAGCTGAAGGAGGCTTTAGCGGCAAGTGGCTATAAATCGAAGGAGCAAGTTGTTGAACTTGTGCAGGAAGTAAAGCGAGAAATGTGGCATGAACAACACGTTAATCACTAAGTCATGCCAGATTCCATAGAAAAATTCGGATTGTGAAGAATAAGGCGAAGTTGGTGAGAGCACTAAGGGATGAGAGTAATGTGAATCTTTAATTTTCGCTGACATAGAAATTTTTATTGATTAACTAAGATGGCGCTGGCAAGGGTTCATTTTGCAGAGGATAAGGCAGAACTGGTGCGGAATTTGCGCTCAGGCGATGGCGCAAGCGGGCCTTTCCGCACCTATGCAGACATTGTAATTTTTGCTGCTGCGCTAGGATTCCAAAATTCACGACGAGTCTCGCTGGGCAACTATTCTAGAAAAGACCCGGATGCCGTTCTTCAAGAGCAGATTCGCAGCATTGAACTCATTAAGTTGATTGCTTTGGCTCATACTGGAGATCCAGAAATCTTGTGCGATGACGAAGTGCATGACTATATACGAGTCGAAATTTTTGAGCAATATGTAAATGGTGGCCTAGAGATTTTGGCTGCTGAGTTAAGCGGTAGCGTAGACTATTCAGATCAAATTCTCCTGTTACTGAAGCTGAAAAAACAAACTCAGAAGGCTAATACAGACTTTGATCTATCAAAATTTCTATAGGCTGAGGAGAACGCCGCCTAAGCCCTATGGAAAAGAACTTTTTGTTCTATGCTAAAAAATTTGCAAAGCTACGGGTAGATAAGGCCCGTGGTGTTGCCCCCCACAAGCCGATCTTGCTGCTGACGGTGCTGGATTTATTTGAGAAAGGCTACATTGGCCGCAATGAGATTTATCTGTCGCCAGAACTGACGGCGAATTTTCTCAAGTTTTGGCATCGGTTTGTGGCCAGTGATCATCACTCGAACATTGCCCTGCCGTTTTTTCACCTGACAGGGGATAAGTTTTGGCACCTGATGTCAAATCCTGGGTTTGAAGCAGCGATTCAGGCAAGAGCAAAATTCCGGACACTTCCTCTGCTGAGGTCAGCAGTAAAATATGCATACCTTGACAACGAACTTTTTCAACTTCTACAAGATGAAAGGCATCGCAATGAATTAACCAATATTTTAATTCGGGCATGGTTTCCGCAAAATGTGTCTGAAATTGAAGAGGCATTCAAATATGACGAATTTGAAGCCATTCAACAATCCTTGTTTGACTCGGGCGGTTCTATCTACAGCATTGAAGAATTAAAAAATGAAGATCAGATTTTCGCTCGAAACGGAGCTTTTCGGCGGAACATCACTAGACTCTACGATCAGCGTTGTGCGTTTTGTAAAATGCGCGTTGTAAGTCAGGATGGTCAGAATCTAGTTGATGGAGCACATATCCAACCGTTTTCGGAGTTTCGTAGCGATCTTTTTGTCAATGGTTTAGCATTGTGCAAAAATCACCACTGGGCCTTCGACCATGGCTGGTTTGGAATTAGTGAGAGCTACCGGATCGTTATTCCAGAAAACCGATTTATTGAGGAACCACCAAAGGCATCTCTCAAAATTGAAGATTTTCATACTGAGGAAATTCTGCTGCCTAACGATCAACGCTATCTGCCAAGCTTGGAAGCTTTAGAGTGGCACCGCCAAAACTGGGAAATCGCCATTTAGGCTAAGTTTCGTCGCCAAGATAAGCATCTGTAAATGCCTTCGCTGCATCAGGATTAAGAGACTTGAGCGCCCTGACAATCTCAACGACCGTCTCAGCCGTCGGATCACGCTTCTCATTGACCCAGCGGTAAACGTTGTTGCGTTCCACATCCATAGCCACAGCCAAGCCAAACTGGCTAATGCCGTAATCCTCTAAAACCTGCTTGAGCGCTTTGCCTGCTTTTCCCATGCGTTCATGGTTTCAGAGTTTCTGCCATCCAGACACATCCTAGTGGTTGACGGTCAACCTTTAGGCAGGATAGACTGCCTTGCAACGTCCTAGTGGTTGACAAGACTATGCAAGACCAAGCACCCACAGCCCGCTACAGTGCCCGCATCCTCAACCCCGAATCGTCTGGCCCAGTTCACCTCGAACTCACTCTCAAACTCCACAGCTACCCCCATCCAGACCGCGAACCCGTCAAAATCCTTGTCATTGCTAGCAAGGAGTCTGTCAGCTCCATCGTCGTCGCTCTGCATCAGCTCGGCTTTGCCGAAATTTTCGAGTGGACAGATTTCCTCAGCGCTCCCAATGCCGATAGGCCATTGCAGTTCCAGCCCCATGAGGTAATGAAAGCACTGGTGAAATACATGCCAAGGAGTGAGTGAACCTGCTCTGGCAAATGGAGGTTCCCTTGCCCGTTCTCGTTTTTCCTAGCTTCGCAACACCTTCGCCCCAGCGAACAGTTCCTGAGCTGATTGAGCATATTCGAGCCTTAACCGCCGAAATTCAGGAACTCTACCGCCTAAACTCCCTGCCCTGGGTGATTGGCTACTCGGGCGGCAAAGACAGCACCTGCGTAGTGCAACTGGTATGGAACGCCCTCGCCGCCCTGCCGCCCGACCAGCTCACCAAACCCGTCTACATCTGTTCTACCGATACCCTGGTCGAAAACCCCATCGTAGCCGCCTGGGTGCGCCAGTCCCTAGATCGCATCAATACCACCGCCCCAGCCCAGGGGCTACCCTTCGAAGCGCACCTGCTCCAGCCCGAGGTCAAAGACACCTTTTGGGTCAACCTCATCGGTAAAGGGTATCCGGCCCCGCGCCACATGTTTCGCTGGTGTACCGAGCGGCTTAAAATTTGGCCCGCCAACCGCTTTATTAAAGACGTCGTGCGGGCCAATGGCGAAGTGCTGCTGGTGCTGGGCACCCGCAAGGCCGAAAGCCCCCGCCGCGCCAATGTTATGGCTCAGCACGTCGTCGGCAACGTGGGCGACCACCTGCCCCACAGCCAGGTGCAATCGCTGCTGTACCGGGGCAACCTGCCCAACACCCTGATCTACAGCCCCATCGAAGACTGGCGCGATGACGAAGTGTGGCTGTACCTGATGCAGTACGCCAACCCCTGGGGCTACAGCAACAAAGCCCTGTTTGAGATGTATCAGGGGGCCACCCCCGACAACGAATGTGCCTTTGTGGTCGATGGCTCGACCCCGAGCTGCGGCGACTCGCGTTTTGGCTGCTGGGTCTGCACCCTGGTCAGCCGCGATCGCTCTATGGAAGCGATGATTCTTAACGACGACGAAAAAGCCTGGATGCAGCCCCTGCTCGACCTCCGCAACGAACTGGATGTCTACAACGACCACGATCGCCGCGACTTTCGCCGCATGTCGGGCAAAGTGCAGCTCTTTCAGCGCCATAGCACTAACGAAACCCTGCCCATCCCCGGCCCCTACACCCGCGTTTGGCGCGAAAAGTGGCTCAAAAAACTGCTCACCGCTCAGAAAACTGCCCGCGCCCAGGCCCCCGAGGGCATGAACGATATCACCCTGATCACCCCTGCCGAACTTAGCGAAATTCGCCGCATCTGGCGCGAAGATAAACACGAGTTTGATGACTCGCTGCCTCGCATTTACCGCAAAGCGACTGGGGAAATCTTCAAAGACCCCCGCCCTGGGGCCGACCAAAGCCAATTGGGCAGCGACGAATGGAGCGTGCTGGCCGACCTCTGCCAGGACGACCCCATGCACCTAGAACTGATGACCAAACTGCTCGACACCGAGCGGCAGTACGCCACCATGGGCCGCCGAGTCGGCATCTTTGAGGCGCTGGAAAAATGCTTTGACAGCAGCTCGCGATCGCGCGATGATGCGATCGCCCAAGCCTACCACCGCCACGACCTCAAAACCGCCGCCGCCGAGGGCGATGTCGAGCAGGTCAAAGCCCTGGCCGAGTGGGGGGCCATCCGGTTCGCCGCCCCTCCCAGGGCCGCAGAGCCCGAGGCAGACTACAGCTAGGATAAAATGAAGGTGCCGTTGATCTTGGAACTCTATACCCGACTATGATGTCAAGCCATGATCAAAGCATATTAATAGAGTTTGCTGACAAAATTCGCGAGCGATTTCCCCAGTCCAGCATTTGGGCTTTTGGCTCACGGGCCAGAGGGGAGGCCGAACCCGAATCAGACCTAGACGTATGCGTTGTGGTTGAAGAGTTAGATCGAAAAATCTGGAAAGAAATTAGCTACGTTGCTTGGGACGTTGGCTTTAGCCATGATGTTGTTATTACTACTGTGAAATACTCGCGCCAGCAGTTTGACAGTAGGCTCTATGCAGCCAGTCCTCTAATCAGTAATATCCTTAAAGAAGGTATTGTAGCTTGAGCTATTCGCAAGAAGATACCGCTGCTTTAGTGCAGTCACGACTTCAGCAAGCACAAAAAGCTTTGGAAGCAGGTGCATTGCTGTTTGAGCAAAATTTTTATGCTGATTCAATAAATCGTTTTTACTATGCTATGTTTTACGCTGTTTTGGCATTGTTAGTATCTCGTCAGTTGGGCACATCAAAGCATAAAGGAGCTATTTCTCTCTTTGATCGCGAGTTTGTTAAAACCGGTATCTTTAGCAAGCAGATGTCCATAGGTCTACATTTTGCCTTTGAGCAGCGTTTAGAAGCTGATTATGCCGATCTGGTTGATTCATCCATAGACGATGCTAGAGAGTGCTATTCCTACGCTGAAGATTTTCTGAGCCAAGTAACAGAGTATCTGCAAGGCTCATGATTCTGCTAGAGCTGGTTCTGCAAAACTTTGGCCCCTATCGGGGACGGCAGGTACTGGATCTAAGGCCCGGTGCCGCTGATTGTCCCATCATCCTCATTGGCGGCATGAATGGGGGCGGCAAAACCACCCTGCTCGATGCCCTGCGGCTGGCACTGTACGGGGGGCGATCGCAGTGCTCCACCCGACGCGGCCTCAGCTATGGCGATTTTCTTAGCCAGTGCGTTCACTATGCAGCCCCTGATGACGCGATCGCGGGCGTTGAACTGGCCTTTGAGTACATCCTCAACGGCATTCCCAAAACCATTCGGGTGCAGCGCACCTGGAGCCGCCAACCCAAGGGCGGCAAAGACACATTGGATGTTTCCGTCGATGACTGGGCTGACGATGTGCTGGTTCAAACCTGGGATGAATGGATTGAGACCGTCTTGCCCCTGGGCATTTCGAGTCTTTTCCTCTTTGATGGCGAGCAAATCAAAGAACTAGCCGAACAGGCTATTCCCCCAGCCCCGGTGGTGGAAGCCATTCGCGCCATGCTAGGTCTAGAACTGGCCGATCGCCTAGCTCTAGATCTAGATGTGCTCACCCAGCGCAAACAAAAGTCTCTCGCTAATACCCAAGAGCTCCACGACCTAGAAAAAATTGAACACCGCCTTGCCGAGCAAAAAGCTACCCAGGAGGCCGCAGCAACCCGCCTTGAACAACTCAAAATGCAAGTCGAGCAGGCGACTACCAACCTCCAAACCGCTGAAGCCAACTTTAGAACCAAAGGGGGAGATATTGCCAGCGATCGCCCTCAGCTAGAGGCCAAGCTCGCCTCCTTACAACAAACCGCCGACGATATCCGTAACCAGCTCTGCCACCAGGCCGCCGCCGAGCTGCCCCTGCTGCTGATTCAGCCCCTGCTGCAAAAAGCCCAGGCCCAGGGCCAAAAAGAGCTGCGCCGCCAGCAGATTGAAATGTCTCAAGACCTGATTGCCGAGCGCGATCAAAAGCTGCTGGATATCTTGGCGACAGCTGGGCTGAGTTCCGCACAGATACAGTCTGTCCAAGCCTTTTTAACCCAGGAAAACACGTCCTTAGAGCAGACCATTCAATCTAGCGATGTTTGGCTAGGGGCAGATGCTAACGCTATCAACCACCTCACACTGCTACTAAATACGCTGCTGCCTAACCAGCAGCAAACCGCTCAAAATCAACTCAAAGCCCTTGAGCAAACCTTAACCAGCCTTGATAACACTGAGCGCTTGCTGGCCAAAGCTGCTTCGCCAGAGGTCTATGCCCAACTCAAAGCTGATATTGCGATCGCCCAGACCAATCTCGATGTTTTGCAAGAACAGTCAAGCGTGTTTGAAAAGAAATGCGACGAGCTAGAAAAAGAAATTATTTCTACTCATAAAGAACTAACTAAATACAGTGACCAGATTTTGAATCGGCAGGCGATCGCTCATTTCCTAAGTACCGTTGCCAAAGCCCAAGCTACCCTAGTTCAGTTTCGCCAAAACCTAACCCTTCGCAAACTCGCTGATCTTGAAACCAGTATTCGCGATTGTTTTCTTTACCTACTCCACAAAAATAATCTGGTGCAGCAAATCGATATTGATCCAGAGACGTTTAGCTTATCTCTCTACGGTGACGAAGGTAAACTAATCCCAAAACAGCGGATCTCGGCAGGGGAGAAGCAAATTTTGGCGGTTGCTATTTTGTGGGGGTTGGCCAGAGCATCGGGGCGACGACTGCCGATTGCGATCGATACACCGCTTGGTAGACTCGACTCGTCTCACCGTGAAAACTTAGTCGAGCGATACTTCCCCGATGCTAGCCACCAGGTGATTTTACTCTCTAGGTAGTGCACTTTAGTGCAGGCCAGAGGAAAAGACGAGGTCACCTTGCTCTGCGAGCTTCTGTCTGATTTGGCGATTGTAGTCATGGATGAACAGCCAGATCGCCCCGATATGGTTCTTGAGCTTCTTGGAGAACGACAGGGTCTTCCTCACCAGTCGGGCAATTCGCTGCCTCAGGGTGTTGTTCAGGCGCTCGATATAACTCGTCAAGCCGCTGTCTTTGCCCACGGCCTCATGCCGTTTGCTCGGAATCACCGTGACGTAGGCCTCCCAGAAGTCAGTGTAGACCTTGGCGCATTGTCGATAGACCGCTGGGATGGACTGCCATAAGGCGATGGCCGACTCCCGAGAGCGGTCACCGATGTGGCAACCAATAATTTCTCGGGTCTTGGCATCCATGGCCAACCAGACCCATTGTTTATTGCCTTTATGACCGACAAAAGACCACAATTCATCCATCTGCACCGCTAGCGGGCCTTTGGGCTTGGGAATGACCGCCGCCGTTTGGGGAACCGCCTCATAGACGGCATTGGCATGACCTTGAAGCCAACTCTCTGACACCGCCGTGGCCCTCGCAATGCCCGCCAGCGGGATCTTCTCCTGTAACAGCCGATTCACCAGTGCCTTCGTCTCCTTCGGCTTCGGTCGCCATTGCGGATCTTCGACGAATTGACGTCCACAGTCCCGGCACTTGTAGTTTTGCTTCCCTCGGTGGCTAGTGCCGTTCTTGGAGATGTCATGAGACCCACAGGTCGGACAGGTCATCTCAATCGTCATGGGGCCGACTTCCTTGTCCTCGTGATGGTATCGCCTGATTTTCCTCTTTCCCGTGCACTAATGCACTACCACTCTCTACAGATACTGAAATTGGCCAAACTGAAGCTGCTGCCCTCCGCACCAACAACGTCATCGCCCAAGAGTTTATGCTGGTGTATGATGCAGCCAATCGTCAAACCCAAGTTAAAGCGGGGTACTTCTGGTGATAGAACCGCCGGTTGAGCGCGTGCGAGTCTCTGAATCTGCAAAAGACCAACTCACTAAACTTAAACGCATCACCAAAATTGATCAGTGGAATATTCTCTGCCGCTGGGCCTTTTGTTGTTCTTTAGCAGAGCCATCCAAGCCGTCTTTAGTGATGTTTACGACCGATAGCAATATAGAGATGACCTGGCAGGTGTTTGGGGGTGCGATCGCAGATGAGCTAACACTTGCTCTCAAGCAGCGCTGTCATGACGACCACTTAGATAGCAATCGAGAAACCCTAGCTCAACAATTTCGCTTGCACTTGCATAGGGGAATTGGCTATCTTGCCAGCAATTCCGATCTAAAGAGTGTCGGAAGTCTTGTGTCTCTTGCTGTGAGAGCTAGTTCTGGTGATGTTCAGTGAACCTTATACTATCTTTCAAAGTGTAATAGCCGGGCGCGGTCATTACAAAATACTTCTTCAACTTTTTGGCATAGTTTAGATCTAAATTTTCGCAGTGCCGTCTTACAACACTCCGCACAACTTGAACTGGATCATAGGCCGAAAATCGATAGTTGTCGGTCTCTAGTAGTGTTTGATAAATTTGTTGAGCTGTCATTGGCTCAGGGCGCGATCGCAATAGATCAATAATTACTTCTGGCAAAGACTGCTCCTTTCCACGCAAAAATATTGGCTGAACACTGCCATCTGAGCTGATTTTTGGAAGTAGCTGATCACCCGTGGGCTCAGTGCCATCCCATCGTTCGGGCCAGGTGTTTGCTGCAATAAGATCTTCAATACGCTGCAGCTCTTGCTCGTTGATAAGGCTGATTTCCGGCTTGTTTAGGGCTTTAGCAGCTTGATTAACGTCTGCTTCTATATTCTGAATTGCCTCCAGCAAAAACCGTCGAGCTTGCATATGCAAAGGCCCCAACCTCCCTTGCTTGCTCGATAATTCACCACCGATATTGGTTTCCCCGTGCTTCCGTAAGCGGTACTGGGGCTTCTTGACCTCCCAATACAGCGGGCGCAGCTGCCGCAATGGGGCCAGATAAGCCCACTTAGGGTTCGCTAAAACTCTTTCTAGAGCTGCATCTTCCTCAACCAGGGGGCAGCCAATACAGCCCGTGCGGGCATTGATCGACTCCGTTTCGCCCAGGTCATCTTGCGGGTCGTGGCCGTAGACCTCGGCAATATCAAAGGTGGGGTAGCCCAGCTCCACATCGGCCTGCACCAGCCAGTCCCATACGTGGCAGACCCGCCAGTGCAGCAGCGGGGCCAGGGTATCGGCCACGGCGTTAGAGGTCGTCTGCTGAAACCAGCCCTGGCCGCACTCGCCGCCGTCGCGGCTACAGCTCATGGCAATGCGCTGATCGCGGGCGGCAGATTCGCCCACCCGCACCCCCGTGAGCATGAGAAACTTTTCGCCTCGCTCTTGACGCAGGATCTCTAGCTCCCGCTCCATACTCATCACCTTCAGCTTGGGCGTACACCAACGGAATGTATTCGACGGCGGCGGCACACCGCGCCCCAACATATAGACAAAGTAGCGGTGGTCGAGCTTGGGCAGCACTACCCGAGTGTCAAAGCCCCGTTCCTTGA
Source organism: Nodosilinea nodulosa PCC 7104 (assembly GCF_000309385.1). Lineage (GTDB taxonomy): Bacteria > Cyanobacteriota > Cyanobacteriia > Phormidesmidales > Phormidesmidaceae > Nodosilinea > Nodosilinea nodulosa. The sequence goes on along the minus strand of NZ_JH976537.1, from coordinate 2,038,411 downwards.
GTTTGTCGAGCAGCGCCATGGCGGCATTGTGCAGCGGCGGCAGCTCTTGGCGAGTATCGGCATAGAGCACCGTAATACTCGCGGGCCGAGGCACCAGCCCCTTCTCGATTAAATCGGCAACTAATGTAACGGTGGCTGAAGAATCTTTGCCGCCCGAGAACGCGATCGCCCAATGCTTATACAAAGAACCATAGTGGCGCAACGACTCTGCCGATAGCTCAATGCTGCGGTCAAGGGAGAGGCGATCATTCTCAAATAGGCTGAGCGTTCTCATTCAGGCCAAGCATTACAGCAGCAACAGACATTAAGTAGCGTCATTCTAACGGCAAAGGGATACCGGGGCGCTAGATGTAGTCTTTTCTTTTTCAATCGGGTGATTTAGGGCCGGGAATGTCAGTTAGGGATGTCATACAAGTGTACTAAAAATGGCTCAGAGTGTTGATGTCGCGCTGCAACCCGCTGCCTGCCTGCCCCAAGCAGAGCTAGTTAAGCACTGCCAGGGCAGCCCCATCGGCAAATGCCTGCCCAATGCGTTCTACATTCACCAATCGGCCCTGCCATCTCTAGCTGATGCCCTGCGGCATCAAGAACATTGCGCCCGCAACCTGCTGAAAAAGGAACTGCCCTTCACCCTGGTCAAGTTTCACTTCGACCAGCCCAAACTCTCTTACCTTTACTACCCCGAGTTCGACACCGAACCCCACCCCCTGCTCCGCACCAGCACTATTGTCGACTGGGCCACGGGCACCGTCGAAACCCGCAACTACAGCGACGCCCCTAACCCACCGCTGCTCCACCGCAAAGAAACCTTTGTTGCGGCTGACTATCCCCACTACACCTGCTTCGCCCATCTGACCCAGCAGCAGGTCGCCATGGGTCTGCTCGATAACTCCCGCGAAATTGGCACCCAGCTCAACTGGGAACGCCGCCTGGCTCAGCAGGGCATCGAAATCCATAATCACGCCCTGGCTTGCCCCATCCAGTCAGCTCAGCAGGCCAAGCCGAAGATTCAGCGGCATAGGGCGGCGATCGCCCGCGTTACCGCCTCTAAACCCGTCCGCCTCGCCGTGGAAGCCGGACTCTTCCCCGCCGACACTACCTACTTCGACTACGGCTGCGGCCATGGGGCCGATATCGAATACATCCACCGCCTGGGCCTCACCAGCTCCGGCTGGGATCCCCACTTTCGCCCTGATATTTCTCACGCCTCAGCTGATGTAGTGAGCCTGGGCTATGTGATCAACGTCATCGAAGACACCGCTGAGCGGCGAGAAGCACTGATCAACGCCTGGGGTCTGGCCCAGAAGGTACTGATCGTTGCCGCTCAAGTATTAATTGATGATCGCACTCGAGGCGTCATTGCCTACGGCGACGGCATCATCACCAGCCGCAACACGTTTCAAAAATACTACGAGCAGGAAGAACTCAAAGCCTACATCGACCAGGTGCTTGGGGTAGACGCCATCCCCATTGCTCTGGGCATCTACTTTATCTTTCGTGACGAAGCCCAGGCTGAAGCCTTCCGCGCCTCCCGGTTCCGCTCCCGCGCGACGGCCCCCCGCATCCGCCTCAAAGTCAGCAAGTTTGAGGAATACCGCGATCGCCTCCAGCCCCTGATGGATTTCTACACCGATCGCGGTCGCCTACCCACGGTCGAGGAACTGGGCAACGACACCCTAGCTCCCCTCCAGGAGACCTTTGGCAGCATTCGGCGGGCATTTACCGTGGTGCTACAAGCGACGGATGCTGGGGAATGGGATGCGATCGCCGACAAACGCCGCAATGACCTGCTGGTCTACCTAGCCCTCAGTCAATTTGGCAATCGCCCCAAGTTCAAAGACCTCTCGCCCTCGGTGCAGGCCGATATTAAAGCCCTGTTCGGCAGCTACCAGCAAGCCTGCACCGCCGCAGACCTGATGCTCATGACCCTGGGCCGCACGGAGATGATCGAGCAGCGCTGTCGGAAGAGTGCGATCGGGCAGCAGCGGCCTAACTCTCTGTGGGTGCATGTGTCGGCGATAGACCAGCTCGACCCGCTGCTGCGGCTTTACGAAGGGTGTGCATCCCGCACTATTGGACGCCCCGAGGAAGCCACAGTGGTCAAGTTCCACGTTCAGAAGCCACAGATTACCTATTTAGCCTTTCCTGGATTCGACAAAGAGCCGCACCCGGCATTGAAAACCAGCATGGCGATCGCCCTTCAGGATCTCTACGTTCGTTACCGCGACTACGATGCCGATAACCCACCCTTGCTCCACCAAAAAGACCAAACCCTCGCTCCTGATTATCTGAACTACGCTAAGTTCGCCAAGCTCAGCCAGCAAGAACAAAAGTGGGGCCTCCTCGGTGATGTGAAGGCAATTTTTGATCGCCGGGGTTGGGAGAAGTACTTGCTGGAGCATGGGGCCGAACTGCAAGGGCACCGAGTCGTATGGCGCAAGGATGCCAGCGACGAGCAGAAGCAGCAAGTACAATCCAGGCTCCGGTCGCAAGTAGTCAGGGAGAGTGCTGATGCTTGAGGTGGAGAAAATTGAGGCGATTGCTCAAGCCAACACACCTCAAGAGCTGATGGCGGCCCTGGTGTGGCAGCGCCGGTTCAACGAGTTCGATGGGCCAGAGGTAATCACCGACTTGGCACAGCAACCCCATCTGTGGAAAAGCTTCCTATTTACTAAGTCCATCTACGCCCCCGACCGAGATGGCCTCAGCTTCAACGGTGTGCTGGAAACGCTTCTGGCCATGGCCAATTACCGCCCCATGCGCGAAACTAGCCTCATGCATTTTGTCCCCTACCCCGCGGATACGCTATATCTGCTGGCCGAAAACCAAGACCTGACAGTGGCCCAACTGATGGATTTAGGCAAGAAATGGCGGGCCGATGTTGTCGATGTCTATGGCGGGAATGTCCCCCAAGGTGAGGAAGATGGGGAGTTTCGCGAATACTTTGCCATACGTCTCAAAGGTGGCCTTCGCGGCAAGACCTTTGGTGACAAATTTGACGCCGTCCTCATCTGCTACTGGTGGGACTAGCCGCTGAGGCCCAAGGGCGCTTGCGCGTCGGTGTACTCTGCTCGGTCAAGGCCCAGATCATCCGCCTATGCTGAGGGCCATAGGTTATTCCTCCTCCTTCCAGTGAAACACCATACGCTCTTGGGGCCGAGGGCCGCAGGGCTGCCAATCCCCCTCTAACACCTGCATTCGCTGAGAGCTTTCCTCCCACTCCCCTGGTAACGCCCATGCCGCTGCAATCAACTCAAGTGACGGCTTCTCCGGCAGGGATTGCCACAATTGCCACAGTTTCACCCCCTCCGGCACATCCCAAATCACCAGCTGAATTCGAGACCAGACATTGAGCGGTGCCTCCCTCACCAGGGAACCTGTCACTCCTACCCCCTTTGCCCCATGCTCTTCCCTCAGTTGGCGAGCAATGGCTCTAGCGTGCTGCCACCACTGCTCTCTCCGTTGAGCATCCTGCTGCTGTTCTCGTTCGACCCGTCGCAGCACCCGCACCCACTCATAGCCCGGCATCAGCCGAACTGTTTCCACTAGTCCAAGACTCATCAACAGCATTGCGATCGCATTTCGAGTACCCGTCTCGCCCCCCACCAGCGGAAACGGCAGCCCTTCCAGCTTCGCCTCTGGACACCAGGAAATAAACTCCTCCACGGTAATGGGGTGAGGCTCCAGGTCTACCTGCGGTCGAAACGGAATGCTCCCATAGCCCAGTTCCGCACCTGGCTCCCGCCGCAACTCCCAATGACGAGCTTGAGGCGCACTGGTAAACACCGACAGCGTTTGATTGTAAGGAGACACCTGCTCATCAAACGACAGCCAAAAAATCTCGGGGCTAAAGCTCAGGTGTTCCACCCCTCGATAGCAGCCATCCGCATCCAGATGCCCCGGCTGATAGCCCTCCGGCGTCCACCACCAGAACGTGAATTCTCGCCCCACCGGATCAACCACCCAGTAGTGAGGAACCTGCCCCTGCTCGTAAAGCCTGCGCCGTTCCTGAATATCCAGCTCGCGACGCTCTGGCAGGCTGATTTCAATCACCAAGTGGGCCGGTATCTCGACGTAGTAGTCGTGGAAGCACTCCGTCGCCAGTTGCTCGGCAGTTACCATCAGAATATCTGGCGTCAAAACATCCTGCCCCAGCAACAAGCCATAATTCGGCCCGGCACAGGTGCCCAAATGGGCTCGCCCCACTGCCGCCGTCAATGCCTGTCGCAAGTGGTCCCGCACCCAGCGGTGCTCCCCCATGTAATGCGAGCCCAGCAATGGTTCAAACTCTCCCTGAACAGCCGACGCCAGGGGTAAAGACTCGGCCCACAGTAGCCATTTTTCCAACGACTGGCAAGAAACCCCATGGGCCAGCCGCAGCGCCTCCCACCACAGTTCCACCGGAGCAAAGGCAATGGCCGCCTCCAGCCCCCAACCCTTCAATGCTTCTCTGAGCAACCAACGGCTCCCCGCCAGGGTGCCCCCGACCAGAAACTGTCCGTTGATCAGCTCCAGGCGAAATTCTGGCCACTCCCAGAACTGCATCTCAATGCTCTGGGAGGCCCACCGCTTCTGTAGTTCGTCCTGAAACGATTGGTCAGACGGCTCGTTGGCAGCACTCATGGTTCATCTCCTCAAGGATTATGCCCCTGAGCATTGGGCTTTCACAGCAATGAGAGCACCCAGGCTCAATTCGGTCGGCGATCGATTTATCAGGCTCTGCGGGCAGCAAAGCGGGATCGATCCCCGTAATGTAGCTTGATGCTCCCTTCTACTTCATCGGTTGACTTTAACCTCAACCAACCGCTACCAGAGGCTTCATCACACTCATCATTGCCCTCCCAGGTGAATTCGAACCGCTCAGTGTCGCCATCGCTGACAAATTCACCATCAAGCCCCCCGGAAACCAGGCCAAATTGAAAATCTCCAGTCCCACCTTGATTTACCGTGATGTAGGCCTGCACCTCCATGTTGAAATAGTCCTCACCCCATTGTTCCATTTCGTAAATGTGCCATGTTCCAGCGATGGCTGTCGTCTTCTTTTTCGGCATGATCCATTCCTTCAACCGGTAATGCTTTCATTAGAGTAGTGTTTAAAACTCAGCGAAGGCTTTGTAAAGCCATGGTTCTCTATCCGCCAACCTCCGAACTGTTTGACAACTGGATCAACAACAAACCTGAGAGCAAGCTAGAGCTGATCGACGGTCAGCTGGTCGTGGGCAACTCCCCAATCGGGAGTCGGCTCTTGCTGAGGCAGATTTTACAGGGTAGGCGGGCAGAGGCTGCGATCGCACTAGCCCCCATCGAAATCTGGCTCCAGGCCCTTGCCACAAGCTATGAAATCACCCTTCCTCAAACGAGTTCTCACCTTGAAATACTCAATCATCTGGAGGAGCAGGTCGCTGACGTTGAGTTCATTGCGGAAGACCTGCAAGCCGGTCGGGCTGAGAAAACCTGGGCGCATCACCGCCTTCAGCAGCAGTTGTCAGTAGATTCATTTCGGCTGGCGAATCAGGCGGGGTGCGAATCTCTGGGGCGAGACTTTGTCATGCGCCTGGGCGATAACGGCTTCACCCCAGATCTTGTCTTTTACAAAAGCCATGGACTCAATCAGCTCTTTTCCTATTTCTTGAGTGGCCCAGCAGAATTGGTGATTGAAATTCTGATGCCGGGTCATGAAGCAGCTGACCGCAGCACCAAATTCAGCTATTACCAAGCAGCAGGTGTCCCAGACTATTGGATCATTGATCCTGAGAGTCAGCAGGTCGAGTTCTACCGACTCGTAGACCATCAGTATCAACGCCATCAGCCCGACAGCGATGGTCACTACCACCCCACAAGCGTTCCTGGATTGGCTTTTCGACCCGATGCCCTCTGGCAAGAGACTGAGGACTACAATCCCCTGGAGCCCAAGACATTCAAGGTGGAGCAGCCCGTGGAAGGCTTTCAGCGGGTTCACGCCGAGGAAGGCCCCCGGTGGGGCTCCCTGCTGTTTATCCCCAACATTCAGCTATCGCCTGTGCCCATCGCTTTTGAAGAGTACATTAGCTGGTGTCCGAGGGCAAAATTTGAGTTTATAGAAGGTAAACCGCTGATCGGCTCGACCCCAGGCACCCGAAATGTTTTAGCCATGTTGCTCATGACCTTTGGTCTGGAGAGTGCGGTCAAACTGCTGCCTCCCCAGGCCTGGATTGAGGGATTGCAACAGCGTCTGGAGTGGGAACAGCACGACGCGGAGCGTAAAGCCGAATGGTGGCAGCTGGCCCGTCAGGCGGCGCAACGGCTGCGGACCCACTTCGACCTCGGACGATTGGGAGTGATCGGCGATCTGACCATGCCTCAGCCGTTGAACTACTGGTCAGACATTACCCTGGTCTACTGGGAAAAATTTGATGAATCGTGGAAAGCTTTCGATGTACTGCGGGATATTAACCCGGACTACCGCATCGACCTGCTCAGGTTTCAGCCAGAGTGGCTTACGGCGGATCAGCTCTGGCAAATTGAGCGGCATTTGATCGAGTTATGACCAATCAGGACGGTACCGCGCTGGTGTTCCCCGGTCGGTGAACGCCCAAATATCGCGCTTGTGCTGGGGGCCATAGCTGATGTGGATGGGGCGATCGCTGCCATAAAAATACAGCGAATCAAACGGCAGTCCCTGGGCCACAATCCAATCCACCAGGGTATCGCTGGGCAAGTCGAGGATACGAAAATCGCAGGCAGCACCGAGGCGATCGCAGTAATACCGCCCATTTCGATTCTTCTCATGGGCCATGTGCTGATCCAGGCTAGGGGTAGCGATGCCGTGCTTCTTCCCCGTCAGCGGGTCTTTTTTTGCCAGCCACCGCTTCAGATCCACCGAGCAAAAGCCGTAGGTGAGCAGAAAGCGTTGGCGCAGCCTCTCCGTAGGAGAATCGCGCCCAAATTCATCAATCACCGGGTCTATGATGTGTTGACACAGCGCCTTCAGAGCTGGCAGCGTCTCCCCTAGATTCTTTGGGAACGGGTCAATCTGGTCGGCATACCTGGAATAGGTTTGCGTACAGGTGCAGAACTCCTTCAGCGTCAAATACTTGCCCAGTCGTCTGGTTTCCATCGGTTCGCAATTTACTGGGCTCCCAGCCTGGAGCCTAGCCACTTACCCCTTACCCTACCCCTTCATGCTCCCTACCAGCGATAGAAAAATTAATCCAGGGCGCTTTTAAGGACGGGGCTACTATTGGGGTAAATGCACTCGGCTGAAAGTACTGCAAATTCATGGTTTATAGAGATTTGCAAAACCTCAAAACCTCCAGCCTCGGTTCAAATTCGGGTGTCGCCTTTAGGTAAACCGCTAGATTTAGCCCCCAGAGGCCCTTTCAGACGACGAGTACAGCACTTCAGTGTTGCTACATGGCGATTAATAACTTTAAGGTGGGCCAGACACTGCTAGACCTGGAGTTTGATCGTTCCCTGGAGGCCACCGCCTGCCGCGCCGTGCGCAAGGCGCGGCAACCTGCGGATGGTGATTGAGGCGCAACAGAGCGGCGGCCACTGGAGACTATGCGGCCCATGGAAAAGGCGTTAGTATCAGTGGCATATAAAGCCCATGTTTTTTGATTTTTTTTGAATCTAAAATTTAAGATGAGATTTTTGTGCAATGGCCAAGCGATCGCTCCAGGCCTTGCCCGCTGGTATTCAGCGGGCTAAACGGGCGTTTGCCCTGAGGGGGTGGACCCAGGAAAATTTAGCGGGAGAGGTCAATCTCAAGACCCGACAGCCGATCTGGCGATTTTTTACGGGCCAGCCTGTGGATCGGCAAATTTTTAAGGAGATTTGTCAGGTTCTAGATTTAGACTGGCGAGAGATTGCCGATCATCCGCCGATCGAGTTTGTTGACCCTGGGGAGACGCCGGAACTGCACCCCCTAACTACGGAGGAGCTGGTGCAGGAGGTGCGATCGCTGCACCAGGGCACCATCCAACATCAGTGCGGCATTCTGCAACTGCTCGACATCAACCACCCCGTCAATATTGATGAAATCTATGTAGATGTCAATATTTTAGAAGCCGTTGTCAGCCAGCAGTGGCTTAAAATTACCGACCTGAACAACCTAGAACTGACTGAGTTTGATCGCCTCGATCTGGGGTCCATTGATATACCCCAGATGGGTGGAATGGAAGCGGTTCAAACCTACGGCAAGCTGCGGGTGTTGGGCAAACCGGGCTCGGGTAAAACCACCTTTTTGCAACACTTAGCCGTACAGTGCAACCGGGGCGAGTTTGCCGCCGACCAGGTGCCCGTTTTTATCGCCCTCAGGGATTTTGCCGAAGAAGCCAGACATCAGGGCGAGTTTAGCCTATTTAATACTATTCACCAGGCCCTGCGAACCGATGGCATTACCGACCCAGCCCAGCTTGAAATCCTGCTTCAAGAAGGACGGGTGCTGATGCTGATGGACGGCATAGATGAAGTCCTCAACCAGGATATCAACGCCGTCATGCGAGAAATTCGCGCCTTTTCAGACAAGTATTACCGCAACCGTTTTGTGGTGTCTTGCCGCACTGCCGCCCAAAAGCTAGCGCTGCGCGGCTTTACCGATGTTGAAATTGCCCCTTTTACCCAAGCGCAAATTGCCACCTTTGCCCAAAAATGGTTTATAGCCCTGGGCAAAACCGCCACATCCCGAGGGCAAGCCCAGGCGGTCGAGTTTGTGCAAAAGCTAGATCTGCCCGAAAACTGGCAGTTTCGCCAGCTTGTCGCTACACCCCTGTTTTTGCATTTGGCCTGCTGGGTGTTTCAGGGCGAAGGGCAGTTCCCGAGCAAGCGCACGGCCTTTTACAAGCAGGGGCTAGACCTGCTGCTGGGCAAGTGGGATGAAACCAAAGGCGTGGAGCGCGACGACGCCTATCGCAGGTTTTTGCTGCCCCAAAAAATCAAGCTGCTGAGCCAGCTGGCCGCCGTCACCTTTGAGCAGGGGCAGTACTTTTTTGAGCAGCGCACCATTGAGCAGTACATCGAAGACTACCTGAAAAACCTGGCGGGGGCGAGCCTAGACCCCGAAGAGCTGCAGCTCGAAAGTGAAGCCATGCTCAAGGCGATCGAGGCTCAGCACGGACTGCTGATCGAGCGAGCGCGGGGCATTTTTTCGTTCTCTTACCTGGCGTTTCAAGAGTACCTGACGGCCCGAAAGATCGTTGCCACCCACAACCTGCACGCCCTAGAGCAGACCTTGGGCGGACTGGTCAGCCATATTACCGATCCCCACTGGCACGAGGTTTTTTTGTTGACCGCCGCCATGCTGCGCAGCGCCGACTCGCTAGTGCAGCTGATGAAGCAGGAAATTGACGCCCTGGTAGCCCAAGACCCCCACCTGCAAGATTTTTTGAGATGGGCCAGCGAGAAATCTCAAACTGTTCTACCCGAGCCTAAGCTAGCCACCACTCGCGCGTTTTATCTGGCCCTGGCCCAGAGCCCCCACAGCGCCGACCAGTTTGCTCTGGCCAGTACCTTAGATCAGGGCATCTTTTTAGATGCTGCGCTCGAAAATTTGCTGGTCGAGTTTGCCGTTGACCACAGCCAAGATTTTGCCTATGCCAATGCCTGTAGCGAGGCACTCAACAATATTTTGGTGATGGTTTTGGATGTTGGATTCTATAAATCTCTGCAACAGCTGAAAGACCAACTGCCTGCTTCATCCCAAACCCAAGAGCGGCTGCAAACCTGGTGGAAAGAAAACTATTCGGCCTGGGTTGAGCAGCTCCAAGGCACAATTTCCCACTACCGCAATATTCATCATCCCTGGCAGTTTAGCACTGAGCAACAGCAGGTGCTAAAGCACTACTACGATGCCAACCAGCTCCTGGTCGATTGTTTAAACAGCAACTGCGAAGTGACGGAAAAGATTCGCCAAGACATTGAAGCCACGCTGCTGCTGCCCCAAAAGGAACTGGAAGATAGGGAATGGCGGGGAGCCTGAGAAAAATTGATACGCACGCTATAAGACAAGAGTAACTACGCTTAAGTGTGTTTAATCTTATGACGTATTTATGAATTCAAACAATTCACTTACTAAATACAACATCCATCCATAAGAATGGAGCAAGACGGTTGGCTAAAGCAAATTTAGCGTATTGCAAATACAAAAGGAACATCATTATGAGCATTGAAGACAGAGTTAAAGCGGCGGCTAAAAATGCTGAAGGCAAAATCGAAGAAGCCGTTGGCGATCTAACCGGAAATCATGAGGCCCAGGTTAAGGGCAAGGCTAAACAGGCCGAGGCAAACGTTCGCAACGCCGCTGAGGATATTAAAGATCAGGTCAAAAAAAGTATTGACTAGGCCATAGCCGAGTTGTCTCCAGCCTTAGGCCTTATTCTCAATTCCCCTAGCTTTTATCCTGGGGGAATCACTTTACATTGACGCTGGCCTTCTCAGAGAGCATTTGAAAAGTGATCTGCTGTAGCTTTGGCCACCTGCTGATCCCCCTGCCCCCTTAAAAAGGGGGGTAAAAGTCCCCCTTAAAAAAAGGGGATTTAGGGAGATCTCCACTTTTGCTACAAAAAATAGGACTTTTCAAACATCCTGTCAGGTTGCTTCAGTGAGTCTAATTTATCCATAGTTAAGCAGGCTGAAAATATGAGCATCATCAACGCGCTAATTGTCAGGGCCGATGCCGAGTGTCGCTACCTAACTCCTGGGGAACTTGACCAGATTAAGCTATTTGTATCCAGCGGCGATCGCCGACTGCGTCTGGTTAAGGCCTTGGGTGAAGGGCGCGATCGCATCATCAAGCAAGCCGCCAGTCAGCTATTTCAGCGCATTCCCAGTTTAGTGGCTCCCGGCGGTAACGCCTACGGCAAAGACATGACCGCTACCTGTCTGCGCGATATGGACTATTACCTGCGCCTCATCACCTACGGTGTAGCCACTGGAGACGTAGCTCCCATTGAGGAAATTGGCCTGATTGGAATGCGCCAAATGTACAATTCCCTGGGCACTCCCCTGGAGGCTGTAGCCGAAAGCGTTCGGGTCATGAAGACCATAGCCTGTGCTCTGCTGTCAGCGGAAGATGCCGGCGAAGTTGGCGCTTATTTTGACTACCTCATTCAATCTTTTGAGTGAGCCACGCCGTCAGCTTATTCCATGGATAAGGCTATGACGACTGCCGTTGAATTACCAACGTCTACCCTGAAAAAACCACACTGGCCACTTAGCTCAGCCGATCGAAGGCGTACTATCGGAGTTAGGCAACTATGCCCTTGCTGTTCCTATGTTTTAGTGCGCCATATTCAGTCTAATCGGCAGTACTGGCGCTGCGGTCATTGTTGACAGGCTATGCCCGCGCTGGAAAGCGGTGCTGCATTTACCGATTGAGCACTGCGACAGATTCAAAGCGACTCTTGTCAACCAGATGTTTATCCCGGTAGGGTTATCGCTGTGCCCAATCTAAGTCAGAATATTCCTAACTCTGGCATACTCAAAAACGTGCAGATCCTTGTGGTAGACAACGACTTTGACAGCCGATATCTGTGCGAAACCTTATTTGAGAGCCACGGCGCAAAGGTGCTAACAGCTGAATTTATTGCGGATGCATTAACTTTGTTAGATCACTTTTTGCCCGACATCTTAATCTGTGAAATCAGATTTCTAGACGAGGACATTAGGCTATTGATTCGGCGGGCTAGGGCTATTGCCCTGGGTCAAAATCGGATCATCCCCATCCTTGTAGCTTCTGCCTATTGCTCAGCCAGTTTTGCTCAAGATTTGATCGAAGATATGGAGTCTCATCTGTCTAAACCCATTGATATCGATGCTTTGGTTGATGAAGTTTGGAATTTGGTGCATCTGTCTCAGGCGCTGTGTCAGACTAATATTCAAGGCTGGGTAGCCAATCATAGGCTATGGAAAAAGCCTGCTTCCTGGAGTTCCCAGACTATCTTCGAGAAGAATTTAGCCTGATGCTTCCTTTTTTGCGTTGCGGCAGCTAAACCTGGAGCTAAATGCAACGATGCATTGCATTCTCATACACTTCATGCAAATCAAGCATTTAATGAAACATCCCCATGGGACATTTGTAAGCAGTTTTGTAAGTGGCGGCTTCAGCCATTTGACACTATGACCTATCTGCTTTCTCTTTTAACACCCGAATTGCCGACTCAATCGTCGTTCCCTATCCTTTGTTACTACATCAACAATACGGCCAGTGTTCAAAATGTTCGAGTCATGCGCGGGGCAGCCTGCTACCTTGAGCGCATTATTTTTATGAAAGAACGTGTCTTGTTTGAGGCCTTTCCAGAGTCTTACTTAGAAGTTTATTCGCAGCGACGTAACAGATCTAGACTAGACAAAATTGATTGCAAATTATTGCAGGTCAACCAAGCGGAAGAATCTGCTCAGAAACCACGGCAGTAGGCAGAGAGGCAGCTTATATCTGTGCTGATGCTCGATTTATGCATTAGCCAAAAAAAGACAACGTAACCTATATAAGGAGATGACATGGTTAATAGCAAGCCCGATCCACAGGACGCTAAACTTGACTCAAAGAGTGTTAGTGACGGCAGTGAGCTAATTCCTGCTGAAGTTCAAGTCAATATTCGCCATGATGACGATGCCCAAACCGAGGAAGCTGCTATTCCCGGATCTACAGTAGATGATGAAGGGCTGATTAATAACTTTGCTACCGAGCCCAAGATATATCCATCCACGTATCCTTCTTCCCGGCAGCAGCAGCGCTATATCTTGTTGGGAGCAGGAGCAATTCTCTTTGTCGCTGTTCTCATCTTGATTTCCTTTAGGGTTAGCTAAAAATGGACAGTGTGCCCAATGCCCGCCGCTCCGTGGGCGAAGAAACCGCCCAGGTGATCGATCGCGAGGTCAAGGGCATTGTCGAAGCTGCTCACCAGCAGGCGCTAAGGACCATGCGAAACAATCGCGACCTGAGGGAACCCATCACCCTACAGCTGCTGGAAATCGGTCCTACCCTACATCAGCGGCCGGGCCAGGTGCAGGCGCTGCCAGTCGGCGCTGAGCCTGTTTTAGGAGGTGTATGATGAGCCACGATTTTGCGGGTAAAGACCTGAGCGGGCAAGACTTTAGCGAGCAATGCCTAGACGGGGTTGATTTTAGCAACGCCAATCTGAGCAAGGCCAATCTAAACAAAGCCAGCCTGATTGGCGCAAACTTGAGCAATGCAACCTTAGCGGGGGCAAACCTGAGCCATGCTGTGCTAAGTCGGGCCAATCTTAGCAATGCAAATTTGGTCTGCGCCATCCTCATTGAGACCACCTTCGATGGCGCTGATCTGTGCAATGCCGACTTGACCGGAGCGAAACTAAGCCTGTCTCGGTTTGGCGATCAGGCCGATTTGTGCGGCGCTAAATTTTCCGATGCCAATTTGGCAGAGGCGCAATTCAGCCATGCGAACTTAGTCAGCGCCGACTTTCGCCGCTCTGTTTTAATTGGTGCAGTCATCGAACAATCAACGTTAGACAATGCCGACCTAGCCCACGCCAATTTGCATCGAGCTACGTTGATCAGCCTCAGCATGCGCGGCTCAAATTTGTATGGCGCAAATTTAAGCCAGGCCACGCTAGACCAGGTCGATCTTCAAGATGCCAATCTGGGCGGCATAAATGTAAGTAGCACAACATTCACTAATGTTTCAGGCATTCCCAGGGAAATGGAAAAAGAGCTCGGCCAGCAAATGTCGCAGCAAAGTTTTCAAACCAGCTAAATACTTGTCGGTGTAGTTAATTTTGGAGATTTATATGTCGTCTTCTTTGACCAAAGGTACTCTCGTTACCATTATCGGCGAAGCGGTGTTGCAGGAGCGCTTGATCCATCTGCTCACTGAGCTAAAGGTTTCTGGCTACACCATTGTGCCCGCCAAGGGCGCGGGTAGCCACGGCAGACGCATGGGCGATATTGCGGGCTACAACACCAATATTGAAATCAAAACAATCGTTGCAACAGCTCTCTCTGATCAGCTGTTAGAAGATCTAAAACCCTTTCAAGAAACCCACGCCCTGATTGTCTTTCGCCAAACCGTAGAGGGATTGTTTGATTAAATGGGCACTGGTCCGCTAAACGGTGATGGGTAAAGCGTTAGCAGTGCAACTGTTCCAGAGCCATAGCCTGTCCTCACTGCCAGAGCCAACAGACCTTACAAAATGGGCGAGAATCGCTTTCAGACGGGGTGCGCCTCCAGCGATATCGCTGCAGCGACTGCGGCAAGCGATTGAGGAGCGCACCAGCACCGCTATGGCTCGACTCCGCGCCCCGCAGTTCAGTCGTGGCCATGGCGTTAAATAGCCGCACCGAAGGAATGGGCGATCGGGCTACAGGCCGTACCTTAGGCTTATTTCTGCAAGCTAGGGAGCGGGGAAGCTAGGGAGCCAAGCGCGCCAAAACGGTGGAGATATTTCAGCCTTCGAGTACTGGGGCGTGTCATCAATTCTCGCTACAATCCTTATCCCACAGGTGTTGCCACGCCCGACCCAAAAAACAGGCTAGGGGCTGTAACCGCTAATTCCTAGGCCATTGGTGATTAATTGATGACAGCCCCTAGGGGGCTTGGCCAATGTCTATTTGGCACTCTGTAATTGTCCAAAGGCCTACCTGACCCGAAAAACTTGGCGAGAAGATCTGGAAGTCGCGCTGAAGATCGAAGGATCTCAGGTCAGCGGCACTTGGTCCTGGGTAAAACTGGAGCACCCGTTGACGGCCATTGGCCCCATGGCAGAGGGGTATGCCACATTGCCAATCATAATGAGGCTCAAAATGCGGCACTCAGGCGTCGCTGCCGCGCCTATCGTCGGCGTCAGAACCCTATGCCAGGATGCGGGCCGCGTTGCAACGTATTTTGAATGTTCAGCAGATAATCTCAACAAACCAGTGCCGAGCTTGTCGGTGGTAACTATGCTGGGCTTGCTCTGGCAAACCGCAACAGCAGCTCGCGGCCATGCTTGCATGGGTGCTGGAATAATCGGTGGGGGCTAAAATTGCTTCATCGGCTTGAGTAGACAGCAGCTGTGTCTTGTCAATGGTCAACGTTTCTATCAACCTCTCTCCTCAGCGGCAGTGTCGGAGCTGTCGGTTCAACGCTCGCAGTCCCTATTTGGTCTGTGCGGTACACCCAGCGGGGCCAGGGCAGCGGCGGTGCCCCGATTTTGAATCATTAACGCCTGTGGCCCAGCGCCCTAGCGGCAGGTCGCCCCAGCCCCCAGCCCTAGAGCCTGACTGGATGAGTTTCTGGGGACCACCGGAGGAGGAATGGCTAGCCTTCTGGGAGCCAGAGGACCTGGGTGAGGGAAATTCAGCATCTGAGCACCCGCCCGCCCGTTTGGACTGAGCAGCGGGGTTAGGAGACTGCTGTCGGGGCGGTTGAGGCATGGCAGGCGGCCCAGTGTTCTGGCCCCACGCTCTGTAGGGTAGGCATCTCTTGCTCGCAGCGGTCTTCACCCTTGGGGCAGCGACCGTAGAGGCGGCACACGCTGGGGCTGGGGTTGATGGGGCTGCGCGGTTCTCCGCTGAGCGAAATTGGGTGGGGCTTGGCCTCAAAGCTGGGAATCGCAGAAATGAGCGCCTCGGTGTAGGGGTGGCGGGGGCGGTTAAAGACCTCCTCTACCGGACCAGCTTCCACAATTTTGCCCAGGTACATGACCAGGATGCGATCGCACAGCAGCCGCACCACATTTAAATCGTGGGAAACAAACAGGTAGCTCATACCCAGGCGAGCCTTCAGGTCTGCCAGCAGATGCAAAATCACCGCCTGCACCGACACATCCAGGGCCGAGGTGGGTTCATCGAGCACCAGCAGCCTGGGGTTGAGGGCGATCGCGCGGGCAATTCCCACCCGCGCCTTTTGGCCGCCCGAGAGCTGGTGGGGAAACCGACTCAGCAGTTCCTGGGGCAAGCCGACCAGATCGGCCAGTTCTGCGGCGCGCCCCTGGAGCTGAGCCTTATCCTTAAGATTCGAGAGCCGCCGAATCGGTTCTGTAATGGTGTCGTAGGCGGTAAAGCGGGGATTCAGGCTGTCGGTGGGGTCTTGAAACACCAGCTGAATCTTTGCCCGGTAGGCACTCTGGGGAAACTGCCGCACCGCAATGGTGCTCAAAATCGTATCGTCAAAGCGGATTTCCCCCGAGGTCACATCCAGCAGCCGGGTAATCAGCCGAATCAGCGTGGACTTGCCGCAGCCCGATTCTCCCACCAGGCCCAGGCTCTCCCCCGGCTGAATGTCGAAGGAAACATGGTCCACCGCGTGAAGGTGAGCCTGTTTGCTCACGGGGAAGGTTTTGCACAGATCGCGGACCTGGAGTAGAGGGGTTTGGGTTATTGGGAGTGGTTGGGTGAGGTGGGTCATTTGGGCAGGGGAGCTAGGGGGCAGGGGAGCTAGGGGGGTAGGGGGGAGCGTAGGGGGGTAGGGGGGCTGGATATTCTGAAATTAGGGCATTTGATATGTGGGGATGCCAGATATTGGAATTGGGACTTTTCAATCGGTAGAATCCAAAACCATAGCGTTTCCTGCCCCCCTGCTCCCCCTCCCCCCTGCTCCCCCTCTCTTCTACCTAAAGCGGTTTCCAACAGGCCACCTGATGCCCATCACCCAGGGATTCTCGTGCTAAGGGCACCTGGTCACAGACTCCGGTTTCAAAGCGATCGCACCGCCCACTAAACCGACAGGGGGGCAAATTCGTCGACTTCAGGTCAGGCAGGTTGCCGGGGATGGGGGTGAGGTCGGCGAAGGTTTTGTGGGGTTCGGGGGTGGCGGCGATTAGCTTGGCGGTGTAGGGGTGGCGGGGATGGGTGAACAGGGTGTGGGTGGGGGCCGATTCGACCACGTGACCCGCGTGCATGACGACGATGCGATCGCAGTATTCCGATGCCAGGGCCAGGTCGTGGGTAATCAGCACCGTGGCCATCTGGCGCTGGTCAGCCAGGTCTTTGATCAGGTTCATCACCGTCGCCTGGGTGGTGACGTCGAGCCCTGTGGTGGGTTCGTCGGCGATCAGCAGCTTGGGGGAGCAGGCTAGGGCCAGGGCAATCATGATCCGCTGGCAGAGACCGCCCGATAGCTCGTAGGGGTAGGCATCGTAGCGTTTTTCAGGATCGGGGATGCGAACGCTGGCCAGCAGTTCCAGGGCTTTCTGCCTCAGCTCGGCCTGGGGAATCTCCGTGTGGCAGCGCAGCACATCGGTAATCTGCTTGCCTACTTTGCGAATCGGGTTTAGCGCGGTGCGGGGGTTCTGGAAGATCATCGACACCTCCTTTCCCCGAATCTGCCGCAGCGACGATTCCGGTTCTTTGAGGAGATCCACAGCGATCGCATCGGTCTGAAGCAGCGCTCGACCAGCCGTGACTTTGCCTGCGCGATCGAGCACGCCCATCAGAGTAAACGCTGTCACCGACTTGCCCGACCCACTTTCCCCGACAATGCCGACGGTCTGGCCGGGATTAATGGCAAAGTCTACTGCCTCTAGGGCTTTGACCACGCCAGAGCGAGTGCGGAATTCGACCGTGAGGTTGTGAACCGAAAGCAGGGGGGCGGGGGGGCTAGGGGGCGGGGGGGCTAGGGAACTGGTGGGTTGCTGGAGAGTCATGGTGGGGGCAGGGGAGAGGGGGAGCAGGGGAGAGGGGGAGCAGGGGAGAGGGGGAGCAGGGGAGAGGGGGGAAAAATAGGAGCAGTTTTTTAGGGGTCTGGAAAATGGCGATTCGGGGGCATCAGGGGTTGGAGGTTTATCAGCTCGCATTTGAGATGGCGATGCAGGTTTTTAAGGTGAGCCAGTGCTTTCCTAAGGAGGAACGCTATTCATTAACGGATCAAATTCGGCGGTCGTCTCGATCGGCATGGGCAAACCTGGCTGAGGCATGGCGAAAACGTCGGTATAAAGCGGCTTTTGTGGCTAAATTGAGCGATTCTGAAGCAGAAGCCGCTGAGACTCAAACCTGGATTAAATTTGCGGTTACTTGCGGTTACTTAAGCGAGGAATTAGGCTCAGAACTCGAAAACAACTACGACCGTATTCTCGGCAAGCTCGTCAAAATCATCCACAACCCTGCCCCCTGGCTGATCTAAATATCCTTCTCCCCTGCCCCCTGGCTCCCCTGCTCCCCCACCTTCCTCAAGTTCGCATCCTCGGATCGATCAAATCCCGCAGCCCATCGCCCAGCAGGTTAAAGCAAAACACCGCCAGCATCAGCACCGCGCCGGGGAACAGCGCCATCCACCACTCCCCCGAGACAATGTAGGTCGCCCCTTCGGCCACCATGATGCCCCATTCCGGCGTGGGGGGCTGAACGCCCAGGCCAATAAACGACAGCCCAGCGGCGTTGAGAATGGCCCAACCCATGTTGAGCGACACATGCACCATCATCACCGGCAGCACGTTGGGGAACAGGTGCTTGGCCATGATTCGCCAGTCGCCGTTGCCGGTCAGCCGGGCTGCTTCTACAAACCCCGCATCGCGCCGCACCAGCACTTCGGAGCGCACCACCCGCGTATATAGCGGCAGGTTGATCACCGCCGTCGCCAGAATGATGTTTTCTACCGTGTTGCCCAGGGCGGCGACCAGCCCCATGGCCAGCACAAACAGCGGAAAGGCCATCAGCGTATCGATGCAGCGGGAGATAATACGGTCAGCCCAGCCGCCAAAGTACCCAGCACAGGTGCCCAACAGGCTGCCGACCAAAAACGACAGCGCCACCGCCATCACCGCAATGCCCAGGTCGAGCCGAGTGGCCACCATCACCCGGCTGAGCACATCTCGCCCCAGCTGATCGGTGCCAAACCAGTGGTAGAGGGATGGGGGCTGAAGGGCGATCGCAGAATTGCTGGCCAGCGGATCGTAGGGAGCAACGGCCTCGCCAAAAATGGCGAACAGCACGAACACTAGAAACAGAGCGAAAGCGCCAAAGGTGATCCAGTTTTCGCTGATCACGTAGCGGGTGTGTTGGAAGGTGGTGGTCGTCATGGGAGAGGGATGGGTGGGAGCTAGGGGCTAGGGAGCAGGGGAGCTAAGGGGGCAGGGGAGATGGGGAGAGAGGGATATGAGCACCTGAGCATTGAGGAGGTGAGAGACAGTGAGTATCTGGCCCCTTACGCCCCCCAGCCCCTCCGCTCCCCGGATCCCCCGCCTTCCTACGCATCCACCCCCGCTCTTGGGTCAATCACCACGTAGAGCAGGTCGATCAGCAAATTCAGCACCACGTACAGCAGCGCCATGGTCAGAATGAATCCTTGAATGGGGGCGTAGTCCGATGCCACCAGCGCCTCAACCGCGTAGGAGCCAATGCCGGGCCAGGCAAAGACCTTCTCCACCAAAATGTTGGCCCCCAGCAGAAAGCTAAACACCACGCCTAGAGTCGTAATCACTGGCAGCATGGCGTTGCGAAAAGCGTAGCCAAACAGCACCTGGCGAGGCGGCAAACCGCTGGCGCGAGCGGTGCGAATGAAGTCGCTGGAGAGCATCCCCAGCATGGAGGCGCGAGTGACGCGGGCCAGCGGGGCCAGGGCAAACAGCCCCAGGGTAATGGCGGGCAAAACTAGCTGGGAGGCGGCCACCCAGAACAGTTCCAGATCGCCGGTCAGCAGGCTATCGATTAAATAAAAGCCGGTGATGTGAGTGGGCGGGCTGAACAGAATATCCAGGCGACCCAGGGGCGCAGGGGCAATGCCCAGCTGATAATACAGCACATAGATCAAAAACAGCCCGGTGAAGAAGGTGGGTAGCGATACCCCAGCGGTGGCCAGCAAGCGCACGCCGTGGTCGATCCAGGAGTTGGGGCGGGTGGCGGCGAGAATGCCCAGGGGCAGAGCCAGGGCGATCGCAAACACCAGCCCCGCCAGCGTTAACTCAAGGGAAGCGGGGAGTCGGGTCAGGAGGTCATACCCCACCGTCTGCCCCGTCGTCAGCGATACCCCCAGGTCGCCTCGAAACAGGTCGCCGATATACAGAAAAAACTGCTCCAGCAGGGTTTTATCCAGCCCCAGGTTACGGCGCACCTCATCGATCGCCTCAGCCGTCGCGGCAGGTCCAGCAAAGAAGGCCGCCGGGTCGCCGGGCAGAGCGCGGGTCAGCAGAAATGTAACAATCACCACGCCGATGACGCTGGGAATTGCCCCTAAGATGCGCTGTCCGATAATTTTGCTGATGGAATGTTTGGCCATGGTGGGTCTCAAGTTGCGGGATGATGCATTGGCAGAGCGCGCGAAGGGGCGGGGGAGCAGGGGAGCAGGGGAGCAGGGGAGCAGGGGAGCAGGGGAGCAAGGGGGGTGGAGGGGATAAACATTTGAGAACCGAGAAGCTTGCGCCCCCGCACCCCCGCACCCTCGCACCCTCGCACCCTCGCGCCCCCGCACCCTCGCACCCTCGCACCCCCACTTTCCTAAGCCTTCTCCAACTGCCGGAAATCCAGCTGCCGGTGGAACCAGTACTGGTAGCCGCTGACGCTGGGCTGCATCGCCACCGAAAGCTTCGGCTGCACCAGGGGCACCCGAGGCATTTCCTGCCAGGCCAGGCCGATAAATTTCTCCACATCCTTCTCGTATTCGGGTTCGCCTGGTTCTGAGGCCAGGGCACCCTCAATCAGCTTGTCCATTTCAGGGTTTTTGTAGGAGCTGCCGTTAAAGGTCGCATCCTGCCCATGGTAGGCGTAGAAGAAGAAGTAGTCGGGATAGTTGAGCCAGCCGCCGAAGTTGTTGATGATCATCGGGCGGCTCTTCTCCACCAGCACCGAGCGGAAGTTGGCGTTGGGCACTTTTTCGATACTGGCTGTGATACCGATTTCGGCCAGGGATTCCTGAATTAGGGTCACCGCCGGCTCGGCCCATTCTTTGGTGCCCATGTCGAAGGCGATGGTGGTCTCAAATCCGCTGGGATAGCCCGATTCGGCCATCAGCTTTTTGGCCATGTCCAGGTCGGTTTTGTAGGGAGTGGGCTGGGGCCAGGTGACAGAATCTGGCTCAAAGCTGCCGGTGCCGTACATGGGCACGGCCTGGCCGTACAGCGCCGTATCCATAATTGCGTCGTAGGGAATGGCGTAGGCCACCGCCTGGCGCACCTTCACGTCGGCGAAGGGGTTTTCTTTCCCCTTTAGCTCGGGGTTGCTGTGCATATCGACGGAGTACAGGCAGTTCTCAATCGGCGTCGAGACCATGGCGAACTTGTCCATCGCCGCCAGTTCTTTCTGGTCTTTTTCCGAGAGGTCGTAGTTGATGTCGATGTCGCCTTTTTCCAGCAGAGCGCGGCGGTTGCCTGCCTCCGGTACGTTCAGCACAATCACGTCTTTGATCTGGGGCAGGGGGCCAGACTTCCAGTCGTCAAAGCGGGTCAGGGTAATGCGCTCGTTGGGCTTGAACTCGCTCAGGGTGTACGCGCCGCCGCCCGCATCGTTATTGTTGAGCCACTCGGCCCCCCAGGGATCTTCGGTGGTCAGGTGGGGCTTCACCAACTCGGCGTTAATAATTACCGGAATCGGCACCGCCATGTCGATCATGGTCAGCTTGTCGGGGCGCAGAAACTTGACCCGGAAGGTGTGGTCATGGACGGCCTCAAACTGGTCAGGATTTTCCAGGGCACCGGCCTTCATTTGAAAGGTCGGAAAGCCGCCGATCGATACGGCCCGGTCGTAGGACCATTTGACGTCGTTAGCAGTGACCGGCGCGCCATCGTGGAAGGTGGCATCTTGCCGCAGGTTGAAGGTGACGGACATGCCGTCTTCGGCCATTTCCCAGCTTTCTGCCAGTTCGGGTTTTAGCACGGTGTAGTCGTAGGAAAGCGACCCATCCGGCAGCTCTTTGGTGCCAAAAGTCATCAGCCGGTCGTACATCGCCCAGGAAATGCCGTAGGCCGGGCGGTTCGTACCCACCCGGTGCAGATCCAGGCCGTTGGGAAAGCCTCCCCCCTGCACCATGGTTAGCTTCGCGTCGGAGACTTTGCCCGCTGCATCGGGGGCAGCGGCTGAATCGGAGGAAGATGGTTTGGAGCTACAGGCTTTGAGCCCGTTAGCCAGGGTTAGCCCGACGGTCAGACCCAGGCTGGTTTTGATTAGGCGTCGGCGTCGCATGGCAATGTTTGGGGTGTAGGTAAAGGTAGAAAATAAACTTTGCTGGCGTCTTTCAAAAAACAGTAAAAATTACTACAATCTAAAAGAGGCCAGCTGAAGTTCACCTAAAAGTTAGGCTTAAACCTATCTTTATCCCCGGCAAAATTTCGAGAAGAAATCGGGAAGAAATCGGGAAGATTATCCCAAGACGTCATTTTGTGGCGATCGCTCTTTCTGCCATATAAGCCCGCCAACCGTTGTAGCTGGTAATCTCCGTTTGCCCCTCACACAAAATGGGTTCTGCCAATACCCCCAGCACGACTTCTCCGCTGCTCAGCTTGACTTTGCCAATCGAGAGTCCTGGCGGTTCCTGCTGTAATACCTGGATCAAGCCTGCCGCTGGCACCGCCCAAATCTCTAGGGCTACCGCTGTACCTCCCTCATTTACCCGGACCATCGCAGGGTGTACATCGCCAATGGACCAAAGGCGATAGGTGGGTGTCGTTGTCGCCTCATAGAGAAACCTACCCCCCACATTTAAGAGGTTAGAATTCAGCTCTAGGCCGCGCATTAAAGTGCCGTTGACGGCTAGTTTAAGCATTTCAGTCATGCCGTTTTTCCAATTTCAAAAGCTATGCAACAATAAGCATTCTTGCAGATTATTTCCATGTCTTTCCGTTCCCGCCATCTTCCCTTCGGGCTTATTCTGGCTTTGGGCCTGGGCACAACCTTGGCGGCCACATTCTGGGTGGGTCGATGGGAGCGACTGTCTCGCCAAAGCGAGTTTCAAAAGCAAATCAACAACCTGACAACCGCATTGCAGCGCACCACCAATCGCTACAACGAGCTGCTGCTGTCGGTGGGCGACTTGTATAGCGCCAATGCCCAAGCTGTGACTGAGCCAGCGTTTAGTCGATTTGTCCAGCGGGCGATCGCGACCTATCCGGGCATTCAGGCGTTGGAGTGGGCACCCCTGCTCAGCCAGCGCGATCGCACCGCCTACGAGCAGTGGCTCCAGACCAGAACCCGACAGCCAGAGCTGGGCATCACCGAGCGAAATGCTGCGGGCAACCTGGTGCGGGCCTCAGAGCGCAGCAGCTACGTGCCCGTCACCTTTTTAGAGCCCTGGCAGACCAATGAGGCCGCGTTAGGGTACGACTTAGCCTCTGACAGCACGCGCCGCATCGCCCTGGAGCGCGCCAGGGATACGGGGGAAATGGCCGCCACGGGGCGGATTCAGCTGGTGCAGGACAGGGCCGAGAACCAGTACAGCTTTTTGGTGTTTCTGCCGGTCTATCGCCAATCTGCAATCAGCCTGACCCAGCGGCGGCAGCGGCTCCAGGGCTACATTCTGGGCGTATTTCGGGTCGCCGATGTGGTGGAAGAGTCGCTCACCGATCTGGATTACGACGTCGATTTTTACATCTTGGATCGGACGGCTAAAGACGATGAGCAGCTGCTGGGTTTCTACGATGCGGAGAAACAGCAGGTGGTTTCCGACTGGGGCAAAGGGCAATTCCCGGTGGGGAGGTCTGGGGTAGAGATCCCTAGCCCCGCCCTCCTTTGCGCCCCCGGCCTCAGCTGCACGGCAACCCTGAGCCTGGGTCAGCGGGAGTGGCAGCTTTTGTTTCTACCGCCTCGCTATCCCGCCCTCCCCTGGGCCGCGCTGGCGACGGCGCTAATTGGTCTCTTGCTCACAACGGTCCTGCTGGTTTACCTGACGCGCTGGCAGTCGGAACTACGGCGCAGCCGCGAGCTCAGCGATCTAAAACTGCGCCTGTTTTCCATGGCCTCCCACGAGTTGCGGACTCCCCTCAGCGTCATCAGCGTTTCCGCCCAGTCCCTGGGGGCCAATCGAGACAGCCTGACCCCCCAGCAGCAGACCACTGTAGTGGAGCGCATTCAGCTGGCGGCTCGCCGCATGGGGCAGCTGGTCGAAGATATCTTAATGCTGACGCGGGCCGAGGCAGGCAAGCTGGAGGTGAACCCCGAAATTTTAGAACTGGGGCTGTTTTGCCGTCAGGTGTGCGATCAAATTCAGCTTCTGCCCGGCCAAACCCTTTTGCTAGAGGGCCAGGATTTGGAAGTCAAAGTCTATTTCGATAAAAAGCTGCTGCAATCGGTGCTCACCAACCTGTTGTCCAATGCGGTTAAGTATTCTCCCCCTGGCTGCCCCATTCGCCTGGTGGTCACGGCTACGGCAGAAACCTGGACCTTCCAGGTCATCGATCGGGGTATCGGCATTCCAACGGCGGCCCAGGGGCACATTTTTGAGGCGTTTTATCGCGGCGACAATGTGGGTCAGGTGCAGGGTACGGGGCTGGGGCTAGCGGTGGCAAAAACCTGCGTGGAGCTGATGGCAGGACATTTAACCGTTCAAAGCGAACCCACGGGGGGAACCTGCATTGCAGCCGTTTTGCCCAGGGTCCACTGATGCGATCGCTGGGGGCAAGCCTCAGCAGGGCATCAGGCGATAGCCTAAGCCGTGGATGGTTTCAATGAAGTTGCGAGGAGCCCCGGCTTTGCGGAGCTTCTGCCGCAGAGCCTTCAGGTGGGCCTTAACCGTTTCCTCACCCGGAGGATCTTCCAGGTGCCAGATCGACTCTAGAATAAAGTGGCGACTCAGCACTCGGCGGCCGTGGCGCAGCAGCAGCTCCAGAATGGCAAACTCCTTCGGCGTTAGACAGATAGGATTATTTTGATACAGCACCTCGTAGGTGCTGGGGTTCAGCCGCAGGGCTTCCCACTGTAAAGCCGTGGGTTGGGCCATGTGCCCTCGCCGCAGCAGGGCGCGAATTTGGGCAATCAGCTCAGACAGGTCAAAGGGTTTAACCATGTAGGCATCTGCCCCGGCATCGAGCCCAGCCACCTTGTCGGAACTCGTATCGCGGGCCGTTAGCATTAGCACCGGGGACGCCAAGCCGTGCGATCGCATGCGCTGGCACAGGGTAAGGCCATCCACCTGGGGCAGCGTTACATCCATCAGCATCAGGTCGTAGGGCAACAGACTCATTTGCTGCCAGGCGATTTCACCATCGTGGGCAACATCTACGGTGTAGCGCTGAGCTTCCAAGGCTTCCGATAGCGACACCGCCAGGAGATGATCGTCCTCAACCAACAGAATTCGCATGGTGACAGCCTCTCCAATGCCGGTTCCGGGCAGCAGTGCAGCTGCGGGAGACCGTTTCACTGATGGTGCCGGGGTTTGTCTCTGGGAGTTGTAATGCTCACTACAGTGCTTCCGTATGCCAGAGCCTGAGTTAGCTAGCTCCCAGCCTGCTTCTCCCCCTGATTGACCAACAAACGTTCGGATGGAGGTTGGTGTTGAGCAAAGCGTTCGCGTAGCGTCTCCAGCGGAGAGAACCCAACACCAGTAATCGCTTTGTTGGGTTACGCTGGCGCTTCACCCAACCTACGGCAGCATAAGGGTTTCTAGGGTTTTGTCAGTCAATCGGGCATCCCTCCAGGCTCAAGCCCACGCAAGTAAGAGAGCCGCCGGAACCGTTCGTAAATTAACCCAACATCCCTTAAATTTTTCAGAGAGCCCTTAATTTTTCAGAGAGATCGAGCAAAATAACGCTGACGCCCGGCTTAAAAAAATTTCTATGAATCCATCAGAACGGTTTCGAGGATGCTTACTGGGGCTGGCCGCTGGCGATGCCGTGGGCACAACGGTCGAATTTCGTCGCCGTGGTTCATTTTCATCGGTGGTCGATATGGTCGGCGGCGGGCCGTTTAACCTCAAGCCTGGCCAGTGGACCGACGATACATCCATGGCGCTGTGCTTAGCCACCAGCCTGATTGAAATCGGTGGATTTGATGCCGTCGATCAAATGAATCGCTACTGCGATTGGCACGAAACCGGCTACCTCAGCAGCACTGGCGACTGCTTTGACATCGGCAATACCGTCAGGCAGGCTCTGGCTCAGTACAAAATCTCTGGCGATCCATTTAGCGGTTCCACACATCCCAGGTCGGCTGGCAACGGCTGCCTCATGCGGCTTGCCCCGGTGCCCATGTTCTATGCCTCAGATCGCGATCGCGTTTTGCACTTCTGTGGTGAGAGCTCTCGCACAACCCATGGCGCCGCCGAATGTGTCGATGCCAGCCGTTTGTTTGGGGACATGCTGTTCCGCGCCCTCTCAGGAGCCAGTAAAACAGAAATTCTTTTTGGCAATGACCTGGAGATGGCTGCATCTCCGGCCCTGCAGGCCATCGCTCGGGGGGAGTATCAGAACAAGCCAGCCGACGACATTCGCGGTTCGGGATACGTTGTCGACAGTTTAGAGGCTGCGCTCTGGTGTTTTCTAACCACAGAAACCTACGCACAAGCCATTCTTGCTGCTGCCAATCTGGGCGATGATGCCGACACAACCGCCGCCATCTGTGGTCAAGTAGCCGGAGCCTACTACGGAGAACTGGGAATCCCTACTCGCTGGCGCCAAAAGCTGACCATGGGCGACAAGATTACTGAGCTTGCCGATCGATTACATGCCGCGGGGGCAGAGTAGATTCAGTGAATATTGGTTGCCGGAGAATCATTCTGTAATATCAAGTCCGCTTAATCAGCCACACTTAGCATTGAAACACCTTCCACCAATGGAACTGGGTCAAGCCTGAGATAAAATCGGGCAGGTTCAGGAGTTGTACACAGCGTCGCTCCACTTTTTCCAGGAGGTCATCGAGGGTCTCAAACACTCGATTAGCCAAGGCTTCGTTGAGAATAGGCCAGAGTCGCTCTGCCGGTTGCATATGCGGGGAATAAGGCGGGAGAAAAGCAAGGTGTAGGCCTTCCGGTACGACCACCTGCTCTGAGGTATGCCACCCAGCTTGATCCATGACCAGCACGACTCGGTGGTTGGGGCCAATGCCAAAGTGTTCGGCAAAATCAGCCAAGGCTCGATTAAACAGATCGACATTGACCCGAGGCAACAGCCACCAATAGGTTTGCCCGCTGCGAGGATGGACAAAGCCATAGAGCCAAAACCAGTCATAGCGACAGTGGACAGGAGCACTGAGCGACCCAAACCAGTTATCGACCCACACCCGGCGCAGGATGGGATGGAGTCCCAAGCGATGTTCGTCCATGGCCCATAGTTGAACGTCGGCGTCGGGATGAGCGGTTTGGATCGTCTCCAGTTGAGCCTGCAGATTTTTTTTCCCACACCCGCTGCTCCTCTTCGGTAGCGGCGTGCTGATGCTCGGGACGAGGCACCTTGAGAGAAAACTCCATCTGCTTGAGAATCTCCCAACCCCGTTGGCGGTGAACCGGACGGCCTAGGTGCTCACTGAGCCAGTCGGCCACCTTGCGCCCATTCCAGAATCCGCCATCCGGCGGCTCCTCCTGCAAGGCTTGGTACAATAAGGCTTGCCGCTCATCATCGAGAATCACCTGCCCATGGCCTGGATTATGCTGTCGTTGGTCACCCAGCGCCGCCGGGCCTTCGCGGTTATAGCTTCTAACCACTTCATAAATCCAAGCTCGGCTATAGCCGCTAACCTCAGAGACCTCAGCGGTACTCTTGCCCAATTGCAACAGCCAGATCAGCTGATAATGTCCCCGTTCAATCCCGCTCTTAGCCGATTTATAGCACTGTTCCAGTTCCTCAATGGTCAAATGTGGTTCTAGCTTCAGTCGACGCCCCATCTCGCGTTATACCTGTTTTGCAACTCCATCATCCATTCTAGGGTTGATTAGCCGGACTTGATATTAGCAATCTGTAAGCAATCTGTAAGCAATCTGTAAGCAATCGGGGATTCGTACTGCGGTTAATGGGCAGCGCTAAGTAGGAGGGCCAAATTAAACCCAGCTTGAGTTTTTGGGTTTTCCCCTTTGGGAGACACTTCGTGTTCGCGATAGCGTTGCGGAGCAAAACGACTCCGCTCAACTCTCTGCCCAGAAACGGATCGAGCATTGAGCGGAGTCGAAATGCGTTTTATAGATTATCAAACTTACTTACAATGCCATCGCCGCACTACAGTTTATAAACTCCTTTCGAACAAAGGGAGAGGTCATGGCGGTGAGAAGGCTGCCATAATCCAGATTAAAACTCACCTCATCTCCCACCTGCAAATTGTGGCGATCGCTATCAATAATCATGTGGTCACTGCTAGCACCTAGTATGTCTAGCGCGCTATTCGGCTTCAGGCCAGACACCAGAACATCTTGCCTTCCCAAGGCTAGGATAGCGCGCTGGTGAACGCCTCGATCTAGAAAAGTAGGCACTCTCCCAAAAGCATCCTGGCAGATCTCGCCGATCGGCAGGGATGGCTTCCGCTTCGACTCAATCACTTCGGCAAAGAGCTGAAATGCTTTGGTGTGTAAACCTGGAATGGCCTTTCGGTGCACGGTTTCGCAGCCCAAAAGAATCGATTCACCCAGGCGGAGATTATTAATTCTGCCGACATCCTGGGCGGCCTTGTACCATTCATAGTTTGCCGAATTACCTCCCGAAATAATTCCTAAGCCAAACTGAAATTCTCTTTCAAGGCTATTGACCTGCTCGGACAAGTTGTCCATGTTTTTGCGGTCTGGCTTGATGCCGCCATGGCAAGCTAAGTTACAGCCAATTCCAGCAATGTTGATATGCGTTAGCGTAAGGGCTTCTCGAATAAACTCAGACAGATCGCAGGGGAGTACACCTTCGCGCAAATCGCCCATCTCCACCATGACAATAACCTGATGAGTTTTGTCATCGGCGTTTGCATGGTAAGAAAGCTTTCTTAGGGTTTCAATCTCCGAGTTAAGGCTAATGTCTACGGCCTTAACAATCGCCTCCGCCTGGCTTGGGGAAGTGCGCAGAAGCACAAAATGGGCTGCGATTCCAGCTGCCTTCATCTTCTGGATGTTTTCAAGGCGAGAGTCGGCAATGTACTTTACTCCGCCTTGAACCATAGCTTCGATAATGGCAGGCTCTCCGAGCACGGCCTTGGAAACTCCCATGAGAGAAATGCCGTTTTGTCCATACAACTCAGACAGAATCCTGGCATTCTCCCGTATTTTTGACAGGCAAATTTCTATCCTTGGCAGAAAAATATCCATTTTCTATGCTTTGACAGCCATGCCTATCTCGTTGTCAAAACAGGAATTTTTTCTAGCTGCGTTTGCTGAATCTTGAGGTTTAGCGCGGGAAAACGGTCGGCTAAGGCTTGAACGAGTTTATTGCAGCCATAGCTCAAGACATCCGTTGTTGGCAGCTGAAACTGCTGCTCGTAGGTCTTTATGGTGCTCAAGATATCTTCATTGGTCAGGTTTTCGTGGCTGAGGGCGATCGCCATTACCCTAGCCTCAGAAACGGCCTCAATTAGCGCAATTTCGCTCTCAACACTCGGCATCGCCAGATTAGGAAAATCACACCGGAACCGTCTAGCCGGTGGGTGTTGAAGAATAATGCCGTCGGGCATGCTTCCCTTTAAGATGCCCAGAGAACTCATGAACGCGGGGTGGCTAACGGCACTTTGGCCCTCAACTAAAATAATGTCAGGATCTTCCTGCTCAACTGCCTGAAGAACGGCGTGCTCTATTTCGCCAATTACAAACTGCGAAATCAGGGCATCGATCGACACGCCATACATAGCGCCCTGCATCAGACTGGTTTGGCCGGTGGCCACCAATACCGATTTAATGCCAAGTTTATTGAGCGCTTTGTTGAGTTCTACGGCAGTGGTCATTTTCCCACAGGCGCAGTCCGTGCCCAGCATTGCAATGACAGGAACATTGACTTCAGATATTCTCCCCGTAAAAACATGCAAGTCTTTTAGCTGAGGCGATTTTCTAATGTCTTTGATTTCAACGTTGTGCTGTACAGCCACATCGGCAAACTCTTGGTCTTCGGAGAAGAACTGATGGAGTCCATTGACAATATCCATCCCGTGCTCCATGGCTTCTACAATTAAAAGCCTTTCATCGCTGGCGATACAAGCTTCTAAGGGAGCCTTGCCATAGATATAACAGCTTGGCACCGTTGAAAGGTAGCTTAAAGCATCACCGAGATCAGCAAATATGGGAATATCGTTTCTAGCTTCCCCCAATTCTTCCCCGGCGTCTTTGCCAGCTAGTGAGCTGTCAATAATTCCGACAATGGTATAAATTTCAGAATGTCGAACCAACGCTGCAGCAGTTTTGCCGTCTACCAAGCCAAATTGTTTTTCGCAGTAAACTAGGGCTGTTTGTCTTTTCATTTCCATTGAAAAAAAATCTCTTTTAATTAGTCTTAAAAATCCTCGAAAGACTGGCCAGGTCCTTTGGGGTTCTCAGGTTTAATTTCTACGCAAAAAATGCATGATTTTCATCATGCTGAAGCTTCGCCATTTTTTCGCATTCGCCAAAGGAACTGTGCAATAAACTCTGTGGAATCCGGCAATTCTCTCAGGCGACCAGACCCTATGTGCTTTGTAGCGAAAAGCTCAAACCTTAATTGAGTCTAATTTAAATACTCAACGCCCTGACTGTAGCATAGATTACTTTTTTCTGCTGAGAATTTAGGCTTGCTGAGGCAAAACGAGCGTTCCTGGCTATGGGTGTGGGCGATCGCTGACTGAGCTAGCGGCTTATGCGGTCAAACAACAAGGTTTTGGCAATAGTGATGGCGGCTTTGGCGTTATCTATCCCGATGCTCTAGATGAATACGACCGTGAAATAGAAAACACAGTTATTCCAGAAGGTTTTGTACCGATTTATGGTTACTGGGGCCCCCCTGACGACTATGAGCATTTGATTGCCGAGAAAACTTATTTACTCGTCTTGGCGGAAATGCTCAGCGAGGTGGGCCACGTTGACAAAGCCGCAACTATCGAGAGCATCCTCAATGAAATCGCCCAGGGGTTCGATCGCACTCCCCCTCAGCCCCCCGAGCGGCTGTAGAGCTGAGTCATGGTCAGCAGGCGATCGCTCAAGGCCTGGGTCAGCAGCGTCGAGCTGCGGTAGCGCCAGCGCCAGTTGCCGTCGTTGTGGCTGGGGTCGTTCATGCGCGATCGCCCGTCTAAATCCAGCAGGTCTTGCAAGGGAATGATCGCCAGATCGGCCACGGAGGACAGCGCGGTGCGAATCAGCAGCCAGTTGATGTCTTCGATCGCCTCGGGCGAGCTATAGCCAGCATAGCGGGCGAGAAACCACTTTTCTGCGTCACTGGCCTGCTGCCACCAGCCGATCGCCGTGTCGTTGTCATGGGTGCCGGGGTAAACCACGGTGTTGCGGGTGTAGTTGTGGGGCAGGTAGGCGTTGTCGGGGTCATCGCCAAAGGCAAACATGAGAATTCGCATGCCCGGGAAGTCAAAGCGATCGCGCAGGGTCTCCACTTCGGGGGTGATAATGCCGAGATCTTCGGCCAAAATTGGCAGCGTTCCCAGGGCTTTTTCGAGGGCAATGAAAAACCGTTCGCCGGGCGCTTCAATCCACTCTCCACCGATGGCAGTTTCTTCGCCAGCGGGCACCTGCCAGTAGGCCTCAAAGCCGCGAAAGTGGTCGACGCGCACAATATCGACGTACTGGAGTGTCACCTGAAATCGCTTGATCCACCAGGCAAAATCTGTTTTTTCAACTTTCTCCCAGTTGTAAACCGGGTTGCCCCACAGCTGGCCGGTGGCGCTGAAGTAGTCGGGCGGCACCCCGGCGATGTAGGCCGGTTCAAAGGTGTTGGGATCGAGCTTAAAGATCTCCGGGTCGGCCCACACATCGGAGCTGTTGTGGCACACATAGATAGAAATATCGCCAATGATTTTGATATTTCTGTCGTTGGCGTACTGGCGCAGCTTTTGCCACTGCTCAAAGAACTTAAACTGCACAAATTGGTGGTATTGAATCTGGTCTTTTAGGGCTTCCCGCTGGGCTTGCAGCGCCTCCGGTTCGCGGCGGGCGATCGCGGGCTCCCAGAAGTTCCAGCTCTTGCCTTCGTTGGCCTCTAGCAGCGCCATAAAAAAGGCAAAATCATCCAGCCAAGAGGATTGCTCCTGGCAAAATTGATGAAAGTTTTCCTGCCGCTCGGGCATGGAGAAAAAGCGATCGCAGGCCCGCCGCAAAAAGTGGGTTTTGTGGGCAATCACCTTTTCAAAATCAACCCGCTCTGGGTCTACGTCGGTTAGGGGCGTTAAGTCCTCGGCCTCTAGCAGCCCCTCAGCGGCAAGCTGCTCCAGGTCGATCAGCAGCGGATTGCCCGCAAAGGTGCTGAAGTTCATGATGTAGGGAGAATGCTCGTAGCCCGTAGGCCCCAGGGGCAAAACCTGCCACAGCGTTTGCCCACTTTTCGCCAAAAAATCGATAAAGGCGTAGGCGGCCTGGCCGAGATCGCCAATGCCAAAGCGGCCTGGAAGCGAGGTGGGATGCAGTAGAACACCGCTGGCACGTTGAAAACTCATGGGAATTAATCGCTGGGATTGAGGATAACTGCCGCCTGCCCCTCCGCCGCCACGGTCAGGCGGGTTCGGGCAAAGACGCAGCAGGGCAAACGCTGCTCCTATAGGCTCTGTGGAGAGAATCAGCGGAATCTGCCTTGCTATTGATAAAAGAAAATCTCCGCCAGTGGCATCCCCCCTAGGGCTTGGATGGGTGCCCTGACCGGGTTGAGCGAACCGATGCTGTCGGCCCACCGTGTTTTATTCGGCCAGCACACAGCCCCGAGTCTGATGGAACCGGCAAAATCTCTTTTAGCGGGCGGTCCTGCGGCGCTGCGACGCGATCGCTCTTACCTCGGGAAGATGACGGAGCAAACCATTTCCGCTAGCGTAGGGGCTGATATTGTGCCAAATGGACGAGTTGACTTTGAAGAATGATCCCCTGTGGTTTAAGAACGCCATCATTTACGAAGTGCCCGTGCGCGCTTTTGCCGACAGCAACGGCGATGGTATTGGTGACTTTCGGGGCCTCACCGGGAAGCTAGACTACCTTCAAGATCTGGGCGTGACGGCCATTTGGCTACTGCCGTTTTTTCCGTCGCCGCTGCGCGACGATGGCTACGACATCGCCGACTACATGAATGTAAATCCCATCTATGGGACGCTGGACGACTTTAAGGAGCTGTTGCAGGCGGCTCACCAGCGGGGCATTCGCGTCATTATCGAGCTGATTGTCAACCACACCTCTGACCAGCATCCGTGGTTTCAGCGGGCGCGGCGATCGCCCAAGGGCAGCCCCGAGCGCGATTTCTACGTCTGGAGCGACACCTACGAGAAATACCAGGAAGCGCGGATTATTTTCCAGGATTTTGAAACCTCCAACTGGACCTGGGATTCGGTGGCCAACGCCTACTTCTGGCACCGTTTCTACTCCCACCAGCCCGATTTGAACTACGACAACCCTGCCGTACAGCAGGCCGTGTTCGACGTGATGGACTTTTGGCTGGAAATGGGGGTCGACGGGCTGCGCATGGACGCGGTGCCCTACCTGTACGAGCGCGAGGGCACCAACTGCGAAAACCTGCCCGAGACCCACGCCTTTTTGAAGCAGCTGCGCCAGCACGTAGACGAAAACTTCCCCAACCGGATGCTGCTGGCCGAGGCCAACCAGTGGCCCGAGGATGCCGCCGCCTACTTTGGCGAGGGCGACGAGTGCCACATGAATTTTCACTTTCCTCTGATGCCGCGCCTGTTTATGGCCCTGCGCATGGAGGACAGCTTTCCGATCGCAGATATTTTGCAGCAGACCCCCGCCATTCCCGACAACTGCCAGTGGGGCCTGTTTTTGCGCAACCACGACGAGCTGACGCTGGAAATGGTCACCGATGAAGACCGCGATTTCATGTATCGCGTCTACGCCCAGGACCCAGAGATGCGGGTGAATTTGGGCATTCGGCGGCGGCTTGCCCCGCTCTTGGGCAACGATCGCCGCCAGATCGAGCTGCTCAACAGCCTGCTGCTGTCGCTGCCCGGCACCCCGGTGCTCTACTACGGCGACGAAATTGGCATGGGCGACAACGTCTACGTGGGCGATCGCAACGGGGTGCGCACCCCCATGCAGTGGAACTTCGACCGCAATGCTGGCTTTAGCAGCGCCAGCCCCCAACGGCTGTTTTTGCCGCTGATTGTCGAGGCCGAGTACCACTACGCCACGGTAAATGTCGAGGCCCAGCGGGCCAACCCCACCTCGCTGCTGAACGCCATGAAGCGCCTGCTCGCCATGCGCAAGCACTTTCAAGCCCTGGGCAGCGGCGACTTTCAGATTCTGCACCCCGAAAACCGCAAGGTGCTGGCCTTTACCCGCACCTACGAAGACGAAAAAATTCTGGTGGTGGCGAATTTGTCTCGCTTCGTGCAGACCGTCGAGCTGGAGCTGTCGGCGCTGAAGGGGTGGATGCCCGTCGAAATTTTTGGCCGCACCGAGTTTCCCCCCATCGATGAGTCGCCCTACTTCCTAAGCATTGGCGCCTACGCCGTCTACTGGTTTACCCTCAAACCCCAGGTGGCGGCCCTGCCCGAGGCCGCGCCGCTGGCCGAACTGCCGATGCTAGATAGCACCTGGCAGAGGGCGTTCGCCCGGCTCCAGTCGGCAGAGGCCCGCAGCTTTGCCGCCAGTTTAGAAACCCTGCTGCCCCGCTACCTGGCCAGCCACCGCTGGTTTGGGGGCCGCACCCGCACGGTGCAAACGGCGCACATTGTCGGGGCGATCGCCATTCCCTACGGCAGCAGCCACGCCCAGATGGTTGAGCTACAGGTCGACTACATTCAGGGCGACCCGCAGACCTACGTGCTGTTTCTGGCCATGGCCGAGGGAGACCAGGCGCTTCAGCTTTTGGCAGACTTGCCCCAGGCGGTAGTGGCCCGGCTCAAGCTGGCCCAGAGCGACGATGTAGCGGTGCTGTTTGACGCGATCGCCGACAAAGCGTTTTTGACCGCCCTGCTAGAGGGCATGGCCCGCCACCAGATCTACGAGAATGCGGCGGGGAAACTGTTGACCACCAAAACGGCTCTCTTCGATGAGCTAAGCCGCGACCAGCCCGGCACCTCCATCGAGGGCGACGCCAGCGGGGGCCAGCCTGGGGCGGGCAGCGGCGGCGGCCTGCCGTTTGAGCCTACCCTGCTCAAGGGCCTGCACAACAATACCTCGATCGCCTACGGCAAACCCGGCAGCATTGCCCCCCAAAACCGCCTGATTTTGAAGCTATTTCAGAAGGTCGAAGAAGGGCTCCACCCCGATTTAGAAGTCCGCCGCTTTCTCGATCGGCACCAGCACTTCAGCCACATTCCCTCGATCGCAGGCACCCTGGACTACCACCGCCCCGACGCAGAACCGATCACGATCGGCCTGCTGCAAGAGTTCATCCCCGATACCCGCAGCGCCTGGGACTACACCATCGACCATCTGCGCGACTACTTCGACCTGGTGGTGATGGATCAGTCGGACATTGCCGAAGCGCCCATGCCCGTTGGCTCGCCCCTGGCTCTGGAACCGGCGACCGGGGTCGACCCCGAGGCCTCCCCTGAGGAAGTCTTTTTTCCGCTGCCCTACTGCCCGCTGCCCTCGGTCGAGTCCCAAATTCCGGCCTGCAAGGCAATCAACAGCTACCTGGCCAACATACAGCTGCTGGGGCAGCGCACCGCCGAGCTGCACATTGCCCTCAGCGTCGACGCCGACACCCCGGCCTTTGCGCCGGAGCCGTTTACCTCGCTCTACCAGCGATCGATCTACCAGTACAGCCGCAACCTGATCGGCCATGTCTTCCTGCTGCTGAAAAACCGCCTCAGCACGCTGCCCCCCGACACGCGATCGCTGGCGGCGCTTGTGTTAGGTCAGCACGATGCCTGTTTGGAGCGGTTTCAATCGGTTTTGAACCACAAGATTACGGCCCTGCGCACCCGCTGCCACGGGGACTACCACCTGGAGCAGGTGCTGTACACGGGCAAAGACTTCGTTATCATTGACTTTGAGGGCGACCCCGCCCGCACCTTGAGCGAGCGACGGATGAAGCGATCGCCCCTGCGCGACGTGGCCAGCATGCTGCAATCGTTTTACTACGCCGCCACCATTGCCTTAGACAACGAAATCGAGAGCGGCATGAGCCAGCCCGAGCAACGCCATCAGCTACAGCAGTGGGCCGAATTTTGGTACCGCTGGGTCAGCACCACCTTTACCAAGGCCTATCTGGCCACCGCCGCCCGCGACAGCTTCCTGCCCCAAACCCAGCGGGAGCTAGAGGTGCTGCTCGGCAACTACCTGATCGAGCAGGCCATCTACAACCTGGGCCAAGAACTCGTCGAGCGCTCCACCCACGTCAAAATTCCCCTGCGCCGCATTCTCTATCTGCTGGCGATCGACCTCGATGGCGGTGTCGTCACCCCCGTCGCGGAGCAGCAGGTCCAGGCCTAGACGACCCGCCCGCGATCGGCCCCATGCCTGACCCCCTAAAAGGCATCAAAACCCCTGGGTATTTGGGCCGCCAGAGTTGCCCCAGCCTCGCCGGGCTAGCGACGGCGGGCGTTGGGATAGAGCCAAAATGCTAGCCCCTTGCTCAACCACGGCATCACGGGGTAGGTCAGCAACGCCGAGACAAAAATCACCGAGACAAACAGCCCCAGCAGCGAGGGCAGCCCCACCAGCAACGGCCCCAGCAGCCAGTTGGCCAGCAAGATCAGCGGGTACACCGCCAGCACGCCCAGCACCACTTGCTTGTAGTAGGGCGGGCTGGTCACAGGCGATCGCCCCTGGGCCAGCCCCCTGGGCAGAGTAAACCAGAGTTCCAGGCCGTTGGGCAGGTGCTGCTGCGATCGGGCCGCCACCAGACCGTAGGATTTATCCATCCAGGCGCGGTAGGTGGGCGACATCAGCCAGCAGCGCAGGTGCTCGTAGGTTTCAAACTTGACAATCACCACGTACTCGGGGTGGGCGTGGTCGCGGGGGCGAATAATATCGACCCCTAAAAACCCAGCAAACTGCCGGGCATCGCGGTTGATGCCCTTGGTCCAGGCCTCGTAGGCCGGTACCTGGCTGGGGTCAACGACCTCCGAGATCACCAGCGTAACCGGGCCAGACTGCTGCTGTATCGCTTCCATGGGGGCAAGGGGGGCAAGGGGGGGCAAGGTGGAGAGGTTCAAGAGAAACCTCAAGAATACAGAAAGACGGGTTGCCGCCCCAAAGCCAGGTCAGAACCTGCCCACAAACGCCAAATGGCCGCGCCCGTCCAGCCTCACGCCGCGCTCACGCCAGCCGAACAGCTAGAGCGAGCAGAACTTTCGCACCCGATCGAACTCCGGATCTTGCCAGGAGTAGGCAAAGTGACTGACCGAGGTAATCTCCGGTGCCGCCCGCCGCAGGGCTTCCATCTGGGTTTCCAGGGCGGGACGGTTGTAGGTAGACTGGCCCCAAATGCCCGCCAGTGCCGGCGCGATGACGGGCGACGTGCCGCTCGGCACCATGGTCTGCACCCGCCGCACGCCGTCTAGTATGCAGCCGGTGTTGCCGCACACCGCGTAGGCCATCGGGTGCCAGCTCATCCAGGTCGGAAAGCGATCCCAGTACTGCAAGCGCGAGTCGTAGCCGCCGGTTCCGACCGTCTGATTCCCTTCCGGGAAAAACACCGTCCCCGAGGGAATGCCCGTGCGCTGGGCCTGCTCCCCAATTAGCTTGACAAAGTCAACCACTCCCTGCACCGCGTGGGCCACGCTGAGCTGCCACAGTTCGGCCTGGAGTTGGGGCCTGAGGCTGGCCGGGCTGGGTGGTTCCTGGCCCGCTGCCAAAGGGGGAGACGGGGTGCGGCTCTGCCACAGCGGCTCGGCCTCGTTGGGGTATAAATCGCGCACGTCTTCGATGTCGCGATCGGTCAAATACCCCCGGCTGATGTAGCGGCGCATCAGCTCTTGCCCCTGCTGGTTCACCGCCCGCCGCAAAAAGGCATCCCGCGAGGCCTGGCCATAGATCCACAGATCGTCAACGCTATCGGCCACGGAGTTGGCGCCAACGCCGCGGGGATAGCGCACATAGTCAAACAAAACGCCGTCGGGCTGCCGCCGCAGCACCGCCCCCAGCATGCGGCTGTAGTCGGCCTGGGCCTGGGTGTTATACGGGTCTACAAAGACTTCATCGGGGTTGCTAGA
The DNA here is from genome assembly GCF_000309385.1 of Nodosilinea nodulosa PCC 7104. GTDB lineage: Bacteria > Cyanobacteriota > Cyanobacteriia > Phormidesmidales > Phormidesmidaceae > Nodosilinea > Nodosilinea nodulosa. The sequence continues at coordinate 2,000,365 of NZ_JH976537.1, read as the reverse complement.
GGAGCCAGTTTTGGCGTAGGTAAAGGTGGTTTGGCCGCGACCATTGAGGGCCAGCACCTGCTCGCGATCGCTCCGGAGGCCGTAGGAATAGCCAAAGTTGAGGGCAAACATCCAGGCATCTACTTCAAGGCCCCGCTGACGGCCCTTCTCCAGGGCCTCGGCAAACAGGTCGCGGCGTTCGTAGCCGGGGGCCTGCACCACCGAAGGCCACACCGTAGGGTTGTCGGCCTGGGGCAGCAGCACCTGGCCGCCGTAAAACACTTCGACATAGACTTCGTTGTAGCCCAGGTTGACGATGCGATCGAACAGGGCATCTAAAATACCGGGCTGCAAATCGCAGGGGTAGAGGCGCACCCACACGGCCTGGTGCTGGGGCCAGGTGCGGCTGCGGCACTGGCGCAGCGCCTCGGTGTGCTGGTTCACGATCGCCTGGTACTGCTGCTGGGAGGGTGCATCTCCCGCCAGGGCAGCTTTGCGCAGGTTTTCCTTGGCCAGGGCATCGGCCTGGGTGACCTGGCAGTAGGCGTTAAGAGCCAGGGCAGGCCTCGCGCCAGCGATGGGGAATATCCCCAAACCGGCCAACCCAGACGCCAGAGCCAGCCCCTGCAAAAGCAGCGGCCTAGCTAGCTGCCGTAGGGAGCCACGAAACCGAGCCGGAGAAAAAGAGTGAGCCATTAGACAACCGGGGCGCTGCACAGCGAACGTTTAGGGTAACGTTTGAGACGAAAAAACGCTCTACTTTTCTTCCCCCGGAAACTTGTCTTCTTCGATGGTCGCCGTAGGGGGTGGAAAGAGGGAGGCAAAATCTAGGTCGGGCACGTTAGCCAACAGGGCTTTCAGCTTCATACGCTGAATGTAGGGCCAGCCCCCATTGACTTCGATGTCCCTGAGCAGAGCGTAGAGGTGCTGGCGATTGTCGGGCAGGGCGTCGCGAAAGAGGGTCTCCCGGATGTCCCGGTGCTGCTGCTCTAGCAGCCGCAGCAGGGCTAACAGGTTCAGGCTCTGCCCTCGACGCCCCAGGGCAGCTCGGTCAATCAAGTGTGACAGGGTGGCAAGGTCTTCCGGTAGATTGTCGCAGCGATCGCCAGGCGGAAAGTCGGTCATGGGGCAAAGCCAAAGATCTGTTAAATAGCTTAATGTTAGCTGCCTGGTAGTAAACGCCAACTCCAGACTTTTGTAAAGCCCTGCCTGCCTGGGCTTGGTGCGGCTGGACCGATCGATTTTAGCCTTGTCTAAGGCCAGGGTTTCAAATCGTAGGAAAGAGGCCCAGAGCCATGTAGAATGCTTACTTGAGGCTTTACTGGCTGAGGGCAAGCCCAGTATTGTTGTCGGGCTTTAGGAGCAGATTGTTACTCCCGTCGCTCGCAATGGTCATTGGCGCCGCCTCTCCGGAGGTGTTAGACCGGCCCCTAGGAGCAATTGCGCCAGGGCTATTCTGGCAAGCACCATAGCAGCCCAGAGCCAACGGCTGTCGCATTATCTGAGTAGTTTGACAGCGCCTTTTACATACTAAATTTTGAGGTAGACCATGAGGTATCGCGCCCTCTTAGTTGCATTCTTGGCCATTTGCCTGAGTGTACTGACAGCCTGTAGCGAAGCGCCTAGTGCCGCCAGTAGTGTGCCCCTGACCTACGACCAAATCCGCAATACAGGCCTGGCCAACAAGTGCCCACAGCTTTCCGAAATGACCCGGGGCAGCATAGCCCTGGAAGACGGCAAAACCTACCAGTTGGTAGGAATGTGCATCGAGCCGACCGCTTACTTCGTCAAAGAAGAAGCCTCCAAGCGCCAAGATGCTGCCTATATACCTGGCAAAGTTCTCACCCGCTACACCTCTAGCCTAGATCAGGTGCGCGGCGACCTGTCGCTCAAGTCCGACGGCAGCCTGGTCTTCTCTGAGACCGGCGGCATGGATTTCCAGGCCATTACTGTGCAGCTGCCCGGCGGACAGCAGGAGCCTTTTCTGTTTACGGTTAAGGGGCTGGTGGCAGAGTCGCAGCCTGGGCAGAGCGCCCTGACGACCTCCACGGATTTTGAAGGCGAATATAAAGTGCCTTCCTACCGAACCTCTAACTTCTTAGATCCTAAGGGGCGCGGTCTAGCTACCGGCTACGATACCGCAGTGGCCCTGCCCGCCAGCGGTGACAGCGAAGAATACGTCAAGGAAAACACCAAAGCCTTTGACATCGGCCAGGGCCGCATCTCTCTGCGGGTCTCCAAGATTGACGGTGCCACCGGCGAAATTGGCGGCACCTTTGAGGCAGAACAGCCCTCTGACACCGATATGGGTACCGCTAAGCCCGTCGATATCAAGGTCCAAGGCGTCTTCTATGCCCGCCTTGAGGAAGCTTAAGTTCGGCCTTGACCTGAACTCCTGTTATTCTCAAATATTCTCAACGGGAAGGAGCCTGGCTCCTTCCTTTTTTTATTCCTTTTTTCACTGATCTAGATCACACCCTCTTCCTATCGACATCACCCCTGCGGCGGGGGCCTATCACCACGCGCATCAGCCCTTCGAGGGATATTGATGATGTCGCGTGAATCCCCCCGTCATGGCCTCTTCTTCCCTCGCTTTAACCCAGCCCACAGCCCTCCCCTGGGGCGATCGCCTACAGACCAGCCTCCTCCGTTTGGCGACCGCTGCCGCCGCCGTCATTGGGCTTTCTGCCATGGCCCACAGCGCATCGGGAAGCACCTCTGCCCTACCCAATGGCACCTACCTCTACGGCGAATCGCCCGTGGCCAACACCGTTGGGGCCGTCTATTTTGTCTTTGAAGCCAAGGAAGGGCGCTTGAGCGGCGCTGTCTACCAGCCCTCCTCCTCCTTTGACTGCGTGCGCGGCACCGTGGGAAGTGGGGCCCTCGACCTGGTGGTCACCGACGCCTATGACCAGAGCGAATCGCCCTACTCGGTCGCCCTGGTGGGAAACTCTACCGTAGCGAGCGCCGCTGGGGAGGGCGCCCCGGCACAGCTGGAGGGCATGTACGCGATCGCCACCCTCTCGGATCTAGACCAGCAGCTGCTGGCCACCTGCACCCAGCGCTAGAACCAGATTGTAGAATCAGACCACAGGCAAGGCGATCGCTGAAGAGAAGCTGCTATGACTTTTTGCGATCGCACCCATCCTCTAACAATATCTAGGGGGCAAATCAGTGGTTCAGGCGCTATCTCAGCCATACATGAGCCTGCCGGAGTTTTTGGCCTGGGTGCCAGAATCCGGACGCTACGAGCTGCACGATGGAGTTGTGGTTGAAATGCAGCCAACCGGGGCACATGAGCAGGTGGTTGGATTGTTGAACCGCAAGTTTAATGTTCTCCTAGAGCAGGAAAACCTCAACTATTTCATCCCTAACACGGTACTGATTCAACCTTTGGGCTATGAAAGTGGCTACAAGCCCGATGTGCTGCTGGTAGATAGTGCTGCGCTAGCCCAAGAACCGCTATGGAAGCGAGAGTCGGTAATTACCCTTTCCAGTTCGATCAAGCTCTTGGTGGAGGTCGTCTCCACTAACTGGCCCGATGATTATGCCCGTAAGTTTGAAGACTACGAGGCTATGGGCATCTGTGAATACTGGATTGTGGACTACTTGGGCCTAGGCGGGCGTCGTTACATCGGCAATCCTAAGCAGCCGACCATTACCATCTGCCGCTGGGTTGATGGCGTCTACGAAACCCAGCTTTTTCGCCAGGGGGATACCATCAGCTCGCCAGGATTTCCCAATTTGCAGCTAACAACCGACCAGGTTTTTGCCGCGGGGCAGTAGTTACGGGAGCCATAGTAATAAAGCCGCTGCGATCGCTATGGTGCTAGCGGGGTTAAAAGCCTAACTCACCTGGCATATCCCAAACCCAAAACACAAAGGGCGACAAGGATATCCTCGCCGCCCTTTAGCTCGTTGTCTAACCCCTTACAAGTAAGACCTTAGTAGCGGTAGCCGCTGCTAGTAGCGCCGGGCTTGTGCACGATGAAGCTAGCGATCTGGCACTGCTTAACGTTGTCAAAACCCACCACACGAATGTAGCAGTTGGAGTACTCAGAACGGCAGGCCTGCACTTCGCTCAGCACTTCCTGAGTAGAGGTCGCGTTAAACATGGGCAGCTTCCAGAGAGTCCAGTAGTAAGTCTCGGGATTCGAATCTTCGTTGAACTCAACAGCGGGGAAATAGCCCTGCTTGAGGATGTAGGAAATCTGGCGCTCGATCTGAGCATCGGTCAAAGGAGGCAAGTAAGACAGCGTTTCAAAGCGACGCTCTTTTGGCAGAGTTTTCATGATTCCTCGTGGTTTTAACGAATTTAGGATCGGCTGGTGCCGTGAACTAAATCGATAGACAGTAACGGCGTTGAACCCAGGGCATTTACTCAGAGGAAGGGTCTGACTCGGCAGTAGACTCCTGCGGCACATCAGCGTCCACAACAAGTTCAGAATCTACTACGTGCGCTGCATTCCCCAACTGAGTAATGCGCTCTAAATGCTGGCGGCGGTGCTCCATATTGGCCTGCTGGATGCTCGTGACCACCATCTCGGGCAAAAACTCGCAGATACCTTCTGCAATGTGCTGCCGTACGGTCATCACTCGAATGGCCAGATCTGCGCTTTCTTCTAGGAGCGCACTCAGGTAGGCTTCGCCATCCTGAAGGGCTTCTTTAGTGGAAAACGCATTGAGCCAATAGGCCCGGGCGGGGTTGGTTTCCTTGAGCTGATTCAGCACCGTTTTCACAGCCTGAAACGTCAGGTAGCTAGTGAGCACCTTGGCGGTGTCTTTAGCCGTTTGCTTAAGGTCCATCGATGTCTCTCAAACGATTGACGCAGACCCCGCCATGGTGGCGGTTGGTAGCCCTGATCTAAGCTCGAATGGGTTGAAGATTCGGTAACTTGTGCAGCATTCCCCAAAATTTTGGAACCCTGCGAATCGGTGAACTGACCAACGCGCCCTAAACCGCCCCGGAGCGGGTACCGCAGCACCCGCCAGGCACTTAGATGGTGTCAACGGTGTCGAACTCGAACTTGATTTCCTTCCACAGTTCGCAGGCGGCAGCCAGTTCGGGAGACCACTTGCAGGCTTCGCGGATGATGTCGCCACCTTCGCGGGCCAGGTCGCGGCCTTCGTTACGGGCCTGAACGCAGGCTTCGAGAGCCACGCGGTTGGCGGTTGCACCAGGCGCGTTACCCCAGGGGTGGCCCAGAGTACCACCACCAAACTGAAGCACCGAGTCGTCGCCGAAGATTTCCACCAGCGCGGGCATGTGCCACACGTGGATACCACCGGAGGCCACGGCCATGACGCCGCCCATGGAAGCCCAGTCCTGGGTGAAGTAGATACCGCGAGACTTGTCCTGCTCGATGTAGTTTTCGCGCAGCAGGTCAACGAAGCCCAGAGTGCCGGCGCGATCGCCCTCCAGCTTGCCAACAACGGTCCCGGTGTGGATGTGGTCACCGCCAGACATGCGCAGGCACTTGGCCAGCACCCGGAAGTGGATGCCGTGGTTCTTCTGGCGGTCGATTACCGCGTGCATGGCGCGGTGAATGTGCAGCAGCACGCCGTTGTCGCGGCACCAGTGAGCCAGGGAGGTGTTGGCGGTAAAGCCACCGGTCAAGAAGTCGTGCATGATGATCGGCATGTCGAGTTCTTTAGCGTACTCGGCCCGCTTGATCATCTCTTCGCAGGTGGCGGCGGTGACGTTCAGGTAGTGACCCTTGATCTCACCGGTTTCAGCCTGGGACTTATGGATGGCGTCGGCCACAAACAGGAAGCGATCGCGCCAGCGCTGGAAGGGCTGAGAGTTGATGTTCTCGTCGTCTTTGGTGAAGTCGAGACCGCCGCGCAGGCACTCGTACACGGCGCGGCCATAGTTCTTAGCCGACAGACCCAGCTTAGGTTTAATGGTGCAGCCCAGCAGGGGACGACCGTACTTGTTGAGGCGATCGCGCTCTACCTGAATGCCGTGGGGAGGCCCCTGGAAGGTCTTGAGGTAGGCCACCGGAATGCGCAGGTCTTCGAGACGCAGGGCGCGCAGAGCCTTAAAACCAAACACGTTACCGACCAGAGAGGTCAGTAGGTTGGTAACCGAGCCTTCCTCAAACAGGTCGAGGGGATAGGCTACATAACAAATGTACTGGTTATCTTCACCCGGTACCGGCTCGATGTCATAGCAGCGACCCTTGTACCGATCCATGTCGGTCAGCAGGTCGGTCCACACCGTGGTCCAGGTGCCGGTAGAGGATTCAGCGGCCACAGCAGCGGCGCACTCTTCGGGGGGCACACCGGGCTGGGGGGTCATCCGGAACGCCGCCAGGATGTCCGTATCTTTAGGTGTGTAGTCCGGCGTGTAGTAGGTCAGTTTGTAGTCCTTAACCCCGGCGCTGTATCCAGCTTTCGATTGAGTCGTTGTCTGAGAGTAAGACATATCTCCCTATCCTGTGAATCTAAGAAATCCCTCGAGCGAACCTCTGTAGCCCAGCCGCACACAAGCAGACTCCCTCAACGAAGGAAGCCTCTGTTTAGCCCAAGCTCCGGTCAGTCCACGCCAATGTGAGACGAGTAGAAATACCCAAGCCACACCGCAAAGCACCCTTCAAAACGGCTGCCTTGCGAGCACTTTCAGTATTTTTAATTACCGTATGGTTAGCATACTATCAGCGATTGGATAAGTTTAATTTTGGAAGATCTGTATACATTCATAACTTAAAATTATGAATGAACGTGAACCAAGGTGAGGGATTCTCAAGTTCCTTGAAGCAGCCTCTGGATTGCGCCCGAGGAGTGCTGGTCAACAAATTCTGCCCAGGGACTCCAACCCCTGAGATTGCCGATATACTGTAACGCTTGAGGTGCTCTAAAGCCTTGAAGGTCAGTCTATTCGGGGCTGCTGCACGCCATCGCCAACCGTGGGGAGAGATTATGTTAAGCCTGCTGGTTCTATCGTCGTTAGCGCTGTCCATGGGAGAGCTCAACCCTCTGCCCGCCTCGTTGTACGCCAGCACCCCGGCCCCGTCTATCCTGGCCCAGGCTCCCCTCAGCGCCGATTACCGCGTTACTGCCCTGCAACCCGACTTTACCGGCGACCTGTGGGTCGGCTCCTGGGCCGGGCTGGCGCGCATCAATCCCGAAACGGGACAAATACTCCAGCGGGTCAGAATACCAAGCCGCACCCTCGAAGCCCTGGCCCAGGATCGGGTGGGCCGCATCTGGGTCGGCAGCTTTGACGGGCTGGTGCGGGTTGATCCGCGCACCAATGCGATCACGGCCCAAAACTTCCAGCTGCCCTCAAACCGAGTTCTGTCGCTGCTGATCGACAGTCGCGGTTTTCTCTGGGCCGGTACCGATCGCGGCCTGGTCATGATCAGCCCCGATCGCGGCCTGCTGATGACCACCGTGCAGCGGCTGCCGGGGGTAAGCGCCAACGCCCTCGCCCTCGATGGCAACAACAACCTCTGGGTCGGCACCCTCAATGGATTGGTGCAGATCAACACCGCCAACGCCTTTCCCATCCGCGAAGTGGGCGATTTGCCAGGGGGAGCCGTACAGTCGCTTACCCTCGGCCCGAACGGCAATCTTTGGGTGGGCACCGCCAGCAGCCTGCTGGTGGTGGACCCAGTAAGGGCTGAACTGGTGCGATCGGTTGGGGCTATGCGGGGCAAAAACGTAAAAACGACCGAGTTTGATCGGGCCGGAAATGTTTGGGTGGGCACCACCAGCGGCCTGTTTAAGCTCAAGCCCGACAGTGGCGAGCTACTGGGCCAGGTGCCTTCGCTGCCTTCGGGGCAAATTCTGTCGCTTTCTCCCAACACAGGCAACAAAATTTGGGCTGGCACCAGCGAAGGACTGGGCTGGGTCAGCCTCACCACGGGGGAGGGCAACCCCCACTGGGGCTTAGTGAGCCCCACCGTAATAGAGGCACTGCGATAGCCCTAGAGGCAGAAACCGAACGTCTTTGCAGCATTGCTATGAATGCTGGCCATCGGTCCAGCACCCCGGGTTTTTAGCCCAGAGCGTTCTTCTAGCGCCGCGTTTCCAAATATTGACCAATCATGAGTTCTTCCCCGGCGCGGGAGATCACGGTTTGGCGGGTGCGGTAGCGCTGACCAATCAGCCGAATCTCTTCCTCAAAGCGCGAGTCGTTGTACTGGGTTTTGAGCACCAGGGTACGACTGTCGTTGAAGTGATACTGAGCCGTGACGGGCTTGGGGGTGGCAAAGCCGCGATCGCGGTACAAAGTTGTGCCCCGCACCCCAAAAACCGTGCTGCCCACCACAGGCTTTTTGCCGGTGCCCACATAGTCACTTTCCCAGGCCACCGTCGTACCGCAAATCAGCGGCTGGCTTGGGCTGAGCTGGTGCAACTCAGCGAGTTCGATCAGCTGCTCCGCCCCGGCAGGCAAGAACTCAATCCTAATCTGGCTAACAACCTCCTGAGTCTCTCCGCTTTTGAGGGTGTAGTAGCGGCGATCCGATCGCCATTCTCCGGCGGTTTCCTGAAAAAAAGCCTGCACCAGAGGTTCAGCCAAAAGTTGAGCGACATCAGCGGATAAGGGCATAGCAACCATCCAGGCAACGGGTATAAGGTCATGAAAGTCAATCCAGAAAAATGGATTTGTTAATTTTCTTAACCTTAGTTTTCTTTATGATAGTGAGCGGGCGGCCGTCCGACAATCACTCCTCTAGGGCATTTAGCCAAGCTGCCGCCCATCCTACGCGGTTCTCTCAAAGATTCTGTAAGCATTAATACTTAATCAGGGGTGCGCCCGGGGCGGGGCTGACATCGATCGAGCAGAGCCACCATCAACCCTGATACCGTAGGAGTTGCCGTGTATGCCCTGGGGCGATCGCCATGGATTTAGCCGATATCACCTACTTTTTCGACTGCTGCATTGGCCAGTGGTCGATCGAGCGCACTTACCACTACCTCACCCATCAGGAAATTGAGCGATCGCACACCGATTTCCGCGTCGATGCCATCACCCCCGAGCTGCGGCGCAAGGTGCTGGCCGACAACGGCTACGGCCCGGTGGAAAACATCGACCAGCTGCCAGGGTTTCAGCTAGCCTTTCACACCATCTCCGACCAGGGCGAAGAAGTCTCCCAGGAGCTGCGGGCGCTGTTTGTGCCCAAAGCACAGGAGGGTGCCGTGCTCAGCGGCGACTATCTGCGCGATCGCGCCTACGAAGAAGACCGCCCAATTATTTCCGGCTTCACCTACAGCCAGAACAACCGCGAACTGCTCATGACCACCCCCTACACCCGCGTCGTTTCCGTCGACTCCATCCAGCTAATCAACCCCACCCTGCGCATTCGCCGCATTCTCAACTACAAACGCCCCGCCGAGGGAGAGGCGATGGATACCCTGGCCTTGGTAGGGTTTGGGGTAGAGCAAAAGGTGGGTTAGGGGATGGGGAGATGAGGGGATGGGGAGATGAGGGGGTTAAATGTTTCCCACAGGCCCATTTGCAGGACAGAGGTTTAAACCGATGATCGATCCATCCTTTCCGTGAGGTCAAGGACGGCGGAACGTCCTTGTCGATGGGGGTCTGGGGCCAGCGAAATGGCCCCAGCAGCAGATCTGGCCTATATCCCAGCTTGTGCGCCGCGCCAAGAATCATTACTTTAATGACACGTTGTTTCCCAAGGGTCAGCCCCACGCCCCCACGGAGAAACAGCTTTGCCTAGACGACTCAGAATCAACGACATAACCCAGCTAGCTCTGCCATCATATTTATCTTGGCGATTTGGCGGCAGCTGTGAAATAATGAAAGACTGTGTTTTATTTTGTGCCCGCCCTATTTTTAGGTGACCTGTCATGGCCAAAGGCGTCCGCCTCGTCATAACCCTAGAGTGCACCGAGTGCCGGACTAACCCGGACAAGCGCTCTAACGGTGTATCGCGCTACACCACCCAAAAAAACCGTCGCAACACGACCAACCGCATTGAGCTGAAGAAGTTCTGCACCCACTGCAACAAGCACACCATCCACAAAGAAATCAAGTAAGACCCATGGCCTATTTCCGTCGTCGAGTATCTCCAATCAAGCCCGGAGACCCAATTGACTATAAAGACGTCGATTTGCTCCGCAAATTCATCACCGAGCGCGGCAAAATTCTGCCCCGCCGCATCACCGGCTTGACCGCTAAGCAACAGCGGGATCTCACTACCGCCATCAAACGTGCCCGCATTATTGCCCTGCTGCCCTATGTGAATGGGGAAGGCTAAACTAGGCTAAAGATGGCGATCGCTAGGGTGTTAGCTTGGTTGACAAAGGAACGCTAGTCGAATTTAAGCACCAGGGACAGCACCGCTTAGGGGTGGTAGACCGGCCCGAAGGCAAAAAAAACTGGGTCGTTATCGATGAGCGTGGCCAAGCCCACACCCTGCACCCCCGTGACCTCACCTACGAGGTCGATGGCGAGATCTACAAGCCCACGGATATCGGCCCCTTTTTGGCGGAGGCCGATCCCTACATTGACCCTTCCAGCCTAGAAATAGCCTGGGAGTTCTTATCAGAAGCCGGGGAGACTGCCGACCCGGCTTCTTTGGCGCAGCTGCTATTTTCTGAGCAGGGGCCGACATTCTGCTATGCGGCCCATCGGCTGCTGGTCGAAGACAAAATTTTCTTTAAACAAAAGGGCGATCGCTACGAACCGCGCCCTGCGGCCCAGGTCAGCGAACTGCGGCTGCAGCTTGAGCGAGAGACTCAGCGGCAGCAGGAGTGGGAATCGTTTTTAACCAAGACCCAGCAGGGGCTAGCAGGAGAGGCCGTAGCCTGGGACAAAGGCGATCGCCCCCGCATTGAAACCCTAGAGCGCCTGGCCCTGTTTGGAGACGAGTCAAACCAGCGCACCCAGGCGGTAGAAATTCTCAATGCTCTGAGCCAGCCTCCGACAGCAGCAGGTGCATTTGATACCCTAGTGGCACTGGGACTATGGAGCGCCCACGAAAACCTAGCTCTGCGCCGTAGCCAAGTCCCCAGTCATTTTTCTGAGGAAACTCTTACCATGGCGAAGCAGCGTCTTCAGTCTCCGCCACCGGACCCCGATGCCCAGCGCCTAGACCTCACTCACCTCAAGGTCTACACCGTAGACGATGTCAGCACCCAAGAAATTGACGACGGTCTCAGCCTAGAGACGTTAGCAGACGGCAGTCATCGCCTCTGGGTGCACATCGCCGATCCGACCCGCTGGCTAATGCCGGGAGACGATCTAGATCTAGAGGCCCGTCGCCGCTGCACCACGGTCTACCTGCCCACCGGCATGATCCCCATGTTTCCGGTCGAGCTGGCCACTGGCGCTATGAGCCTGATTCAAGGCCATATCTGCTGCGCCCTCAGCTTCGGCATCGACCTCACAGACGATGGAGACATTCGAGACTACACCATTCACCCCACCCTGATTCGCCCTACCTATCGCCTCACCTACGACGATGTCGATGAAATGCTGGAGTTGGGCATTACCGCCGAGCCAGAACTCCAGGGGCTGGCCCACTGGGCCAAGGTGCGGGGCCAGTGGCGAATGACCCAGGGGGCGATCAGCATCAACATGCCCGAGTCGAGTATTAAGGTATCTGAAGCTGAAGACGACATCGTAATTGAAGTCTTCAACGACTCCATGGCCCGGCAGATGGTGGCCGAAATGATGATTTTGGCCGGGGAGGTGGCCGCCCGCTACGGCCAAGCCCACGCCCTGGCGATTCCCTTTCGCAGCCAGCCCCAGCCCGAACTCCCCTCCGACGAGGAGCTAATTTCCCTGCCCACGGGCTGGGTACGCGACTCGGCCATTCGCCGCTGCATGACCCGCAGCGAGGTAGGTGTCACGCCTAGCCGCCATGCCACCCTGGGGCTGGAGAGCTACAGCCAGGTGACTTCGCCAATTCGCCGCTATCTGGACCTGGTCACTCATTTTCAGCTCAAGGCTCACCTGCGGGGCGAGCCGCTGCCCTTTTCTTCCACAGAAGTGACGGAGTTAGCCATTGGAGCCAGCTCTGCCGCCTACGAAGCCACCCTGGTCGAGCGTCAGACTAAGCGCTACTGGGCCTTAGAATACCTGCGCCGCCACCAGGATCGAGTTTGGGATGTCATGCTGCTGCGCTGGCTGCGCGAAGACGAAGGCCTGGGGCTGATTATGGTGGAAGATTTGGGCCTGGAGCTGGCCATGCGGTTCAACCGCGCCGTTGCCCTTGGGGAACAGCTCCAGGTGCGGGTCAGCCATGCCAGCCCCCGCCAAGACGTGATTCGCTTTGAAGAAGTATCCCCAGAAAGCGCGGAAGCGGCAGCAGCCGTCACCGCTGGCTAGGGTATTTTCGCGAGGTAGGGCTCTCTATCCGCACAATGTAAATTGTTTGCCAAATAACATAGTTTGCAGCGGAGTTATCCATTTGCTCTGGGCACCCTTGGCCAAAGCGCTAAGCGCTACCCACTCGTGCATTTAGGATAAGACGCGTGTTTGTGAACTTTCGTCGGCGGTTAACACAGACTTCCATCAGCCAGGCAGCGCGATCGCGCTCGAAACTAGCTTCGCTGGGCCTAGCGGTGGCGATCGCAGCCTTCAGTGCCCTACCCGCCGCCGCTCAAACCCTGCGGGAAAAGGTGATGGCCATGGAGCAGGGCCAAGAGCAAGACTTTGCCAACTACTTTGGCGATCGCCCCATGGACGTCACCCAGGGGCCGGAGGAAATTGCCGCTACACTGGCTCGCCTGGGCGCTGAAACAAACACCAAACCTGCCGTGCTGTGGATTATGCCCCGCGGCGACCATCTTCACCTGGTGCTGCTGACCGCCAAGGGGCAGCCCATCGTGCGCGATCTCCACGACGTGCCCGACGACGAACTGCGCCGGGTGGTCAACGACTTTATGCTCGAAACCAGCAGCGTGGTTCCCCGCCGCAATCGCCCTGCCGCCCAGCAGCTTTACCAGTGGATTATTGAGCCCTACGAAAGCGAATTTTTAGACGCGGAGGGCATTGACACAATACTCTTTTGCCTGGGCAATGGGGTGCGGGGGCTGCCCCTGGCGGCGCTCTACGACGGCAATCAGTTTTTAATTGAGAAGTACAGCCTTACCCGCATTCCTGCCTTTAACCTCATTCAGACCGACTACAGCGCCCTACGGCCCGGCAATATTTTGGTCATGGGAGCCTCTGAATTTCAGACCCAGGAACCTTTGCCAGCGGTGCCGACAGAAATCTCCAGCATTCTATGGGAGCTCCAGGGAGCCCGACCGGAGGAAACGGCCTGGCGGGGTCGATCCTTCCTTAACCAAGGGTTTACGCTGCCTAATCTGCGGCTGTGGCTGCGGCTGCAATCGCCTACGGTGGTCCATTTGGCCACCCATGCGGTATTCGAACCGGGCAATCCCAGCAATTCTTATATTCAGCTTTGGGATCGTCAGCTCCACCTCAATGACATGGGCCAAGTGCCCTGGAACTCTCCCAATTTGGAACTGCTGGTGCTGAGCGCCTGCCGCACGGCGATCGGGGACGACGAGGCTGAGTTGGGCTTTGCCGGATTAGCTCTACAGTCGGGGGTGAAGTCAGCAATGGCCAGCCTGTGGAATGTGGACGATGCCGGTACCCTGGCCCTGATGAATGAGTTCTACAGCTATCTGGGGCAGACGACCACCAAGGCCGAAGCCCTGCGCCAGGCCCAGCTTGCCCTCCTGCACGGCGAGGTTCGGTTTGAGGACGATCAGCTGCTGCTGACGCGGGGCGCTGTGGCGATACCTGCTGACTTAGCCACCAGTGGCGAGGCCGATCTGTCCTCCCCCTACTACTGGGCCAGTTTTAGCCTGATCAGCAGTCCCTGGTAGAGAAGGCTGCTGAAAACAGGTATGAATCAAAAAGCCACGCCTCTCGTACGGGCAAATGGCCATTTGTCCCTACCCAAATTCAGGCCTCAGTTCAGCAATGCCTTCCTGGTATAGCTGTACGTCAAGCCGGGAAGGGTTGTCGGCTTTACGCACAGTCTGCTTTCTTTACGAAAAGATTAGGCCCTTTTGGGCGGCCTGCGTGATTAAACGGAATTGTTTTGGTGTATTAGGCGCTACCAATAGGTAGGTGGCTTGTTTAGCACACCTCTGAAAAATCGTCATTCATAACAGCTAAAACCCATGATGAGTCGAGTTGGTCCAAAGCAAGTATTTTTAATCCTGGGAATAGTCTTCGGACTGGCTATTTTTGCACCTAGGCAGGCCCAGGCTGACAGCAACTCCCGGAATGAGTTTCCGGGCCGCCGGGTAGGCGGTGGCACCCGCGGCACCTGTGCCATCGACAGCCGAGCTATGGCGGCACTCAACCCCGCTAGCAACCTGGGGGTAACGGCCAGCGATCGCCCCTCGCTATACTTTTCCATGCCTACGGCAGAAACCCCCTACCACGGCCAGTTTATTCTCAGCGATGCCAATGAAAATCGCCTCTACGAGACCAGCTTGGTCGCGGGTGCTGAGCCTATAGTTGGGGTGCATCTGCCTGCCAATCTGGTCGCTCCCGACCAAGACTATCACTGGTACTTTGTCGTCGCCTGCAACCCTCGCGATCTGTCGCAGAACGTTGTGCTAGAGGGCTGGCTGCGCCGCGTGCCTGTTACCCCTGCCCCTGCCGATACGACCCTGGTCGAGTCCCAGCTTGATCTGGTCAATACCTACCAGCAGGAGGGCCTTTGGAACGACGCGATCGCCCTGATGGTAGAGCTACGCCAAACCTATCCTGGCAACGAGGGGGTACAGACTCAGTGGAATCAGATCTTAGAAGCGCTCAATCTCATCACCGTTGTGCAGTAGCGGTAGGGCATGGAGTTTTTTCGCCGTTGGCCATTGCTCTACCCTGTGCCCCGTCGCCTGCGGGCGGGGGCACAGGCGATACTGCTGAGCAGCGTTTTAACCTCGCTACTGCTGGTAGGGCTACAGATGCCAGGCTGGCTGGAGCCGCTGGAGCTGAAGGTTTTCGACCAGTTTATGCAGCGGCGGGCCGACCTCGCGATTGACAGTCGCCTACTGATTGTCGGCATCAGTGAGACCGATCTGCACCGCTACGGCTGGCCCCTCAGCGATCAGGTATTGGCCCAGGGGTTAACCCAGCTTCAGCGCCATCGGCCACGGGTTATTGGCCTGGATCTCTACCGCGATTTGTCGCACCCGCCTGGGGAACCAGATCTAAAATCAGCGATGCAGGCCGAGAATCTGGTGGCCATCACCAATATTGCGAGTGGTATTGCCGCGCCACCGGGGGTGCCCCCCGAGCGGATTGGCTTTAACGACCTTGCCCTGGATGATGATGGAGTGCTGCGGCGCAGTTTGCTGTTTGTTGCTGGCGACGATCAGGACTATTACTCCTTTGCCCTGCGGGTCAGCCTGCGCTACCTGGCTGCCATCGGTAAAGGGTTTCGCTACGATACTGAGGCCCTGTGGCTGGGCCAAACACCCATTCGGCCCCTGCGAGCTACCGCTGGAGGCTACCAGCGAGCCGACACCCGCGGCTATCAAACGCTGCTCAACTACCGCAGCCGCCATAGCCCGGCTCCCATGGTGACCTGGAGCCAGGTCATGGCAGGGGCCGTAGAACCCGATCAGATTAGCGATCGCGTTGTGGTGATTGGCACCACTGCTCCCAGCCTTAAAGATATGCTGTACACCCCCTACAGCGACGACATTGAAACGTTTAACGCGCCTGGGGTCGTTATCCACGCCCAAATTATCAGCCAGCTGCTGGATATAGCTCTGCACCAGCGATCGGTCTTTGGGTTTTGGCCCCGCTGGGGAGAGGTGCTGTGGCTGTGGGGCTGGGCGATTCTGGGAGCGGTCCTGGCGTGGAACTTTAGCCATCCCCTGGGGCTGGGGCTTGGCGGGCTGGCCGCCCTGGGACTGATGTATTCTCTGGGCTGGGGACTATTTCTCCGGATGCTCTGGATTCCGTTGGTCGAACCCTCGGCGGTTTTTTTCCTGGCCCTGGGCGTGACGATGGCCTACCGGCTGTTCTACACCCACCGCCGCGATACGCTCACGGGGTTACTTAACCGTCGCGCCTGGCTTAAGCACCTCCACCGGCACCTGATGCCCCCAGCTCGGCGGCAGCATTTGAATCCACCCGGCATTATGGTGGTGGGGTTTGATCGCTTTAAGCAGGTCAATGCCGGTCTGGGGCAGACCCTGGGCGATCGCCTACTGCTCATGACTGTGGATCGCCTGCGGCGCGTCATTCCTCGCACAGCACAGCTCGGTCGGCTCAGCGGCGATGACTTTGCGCTGGCCCTCAGGCAGAGCGATCGGGAGTTTCTAACCAGCCTGGCTAATACAATTCAGCAGGCGCTGAGCGAGCCCTTCAGCCTGAACGGTCAAGATATTGCCATCACAGCCAGCATCGGCATCGTCGTGCCGCAGGCGCAGCAGGCCTGCACTCCCGAGCACCTGCTGCGCGATGCCCAAACCGCCATGTACCGTGCCCAGCGCGGTGGCCAGTCTCGCTACCAGGTTTTTGCGGCCAGCATGGCTAACGCCGCCGACCAGTTTACCCTCGAAACCGAGATGCGCCACGGCATCGCCCAACAGGAGTTTGTGCTGTACTACCAACCCATTGTTGACCTGGAGACTGAAAATATTGCCGGGTTTGAGGCTCTAGTGCGCTGGCAGCATCCCCACCAGGGATTTGTGTCGCCAGCCCGATTTATTCCGCTGGCGGAAGAAACTGGGCTGATTTTGCCCCTGGGCGAGTGGATCTGCCGCACGGCCTGCCGCCAGGCCCGTCAGTGGCAGCAAGATTTTCCTGACCACCCGCTGATGGTCAGCATTAACCTGTCGGGGCGGCAGTTTGAGCAGCCCCATCTGGCCGATCAGCTCGGGCAAATTCTACGGGAGACAGCCCTCGACGGACGCAGCCTCAAGCTTGAAATTACCGAAAGCATGGTGATGGGCGATGTCGACACCGCCATTGACCTAATGCTGGGACTAAAGGCCCTGGGCTGTCGGCTGGGGATGGATGATTTTGGCACCGGCTATTCGTCGCTGAGCTACCTGCGGCGCTTTCCTATCGACACCCTGAAGGTCGATCAGTCCTTCATTCGCAACATGGGAAACAGCCGCGAAGACCACGAAATTGTGCGCACCATTATTGGCCTGGGCCACACCCTAAGTATGGATTTAATTGCCGAGGGCATAGAAACTCAGGCGCAGGCGGCAGCCCTGCGATCGCTGGGCTGCGAGTTTGGGCAGGGATACTACTGGGCCAAACCCCTGCCAGCGACTGAAGCAACGACGCTGCTCACCGCCAATACCCTAGCCCAGGGAAGTAAGACAGAGGCCTTACCCTAGCAAGCCATGCTGAGTCAATCCATATTCCCAGCCTATGCAGGCTGGGCAAACACCGCCACGGGCACTCGCTTATAGGCCGGAGTGCCTGCCCTGGGCTCAATGCGCGCCTTCATCAGCACGTTGGCCTCGGGGTAAAACATCAGCGCCGCCCCCGATCGCACCTCCCCGAAAATAATCTCGATATTGTCGAGCTGCCCGGCATCGCCCCGCACGCTCACTCGCTGGTGCTGGGCCAGGCCCACCCGCTTGGCATCAGCAGGATTCATCAAAATGCACTGGCGGTGGGGCATCCCCCGATACTGGTCGTATTCTTTGTAAACCACAGTGTTGTGCTGGCCGTAGCTGCGTCCGGTAATCAGCGCCAGCACCAGGGCAGGCTGCGCGGGATTGGGCAGGCCAAATTCCGCCAGCGTGGGCAGGGTGAGGGTGGGCAGCGGGGTAAGCTGCATTTCGGCCTTGCCCGAGGGCGTAGGGAACTTCGGCTCTAGAAAAATTCGCCCGCCAATGGTGAACTCGGCGTTGGTGTCGTCGATATCGCCGATCTTTTCGTAGCCGGGAATGGTCTGGGCGATCAGCTGGCGCACGTAGCGGGTGTCTTGCAGCTTGCGCCAGTCGATCGGCTGGTCGCCGTGGAGGCGGTGGGCCAGCTCGGTCAAAAATTCTACCTCGGAAACCAGGTCGGCCTCACTGAGATGGGTTTTGCCGGGGTCGTTCAGCCGCACAAAATTGTTGCCCGACTCGACGGTGGTTTTGTGGGGATTCTCGAACCGGGCGTAGACCGGCACGATGATCGTGTTCTGCCTGGCCAGCCCGTGGAAGTGACCCTGGTTGGGCTTGGTGGCGAGGTAGACAATCGTGTCGATATTGCCCAGGGCGCGCTTGGCCTGGGTCAGGTCGGGGTTCGCCGCGTAGAGGTTGCCCCCTAAGCACAGCAAGGTGTCTACGTCGCCACGGTCTGCTGCTTCGATCAGGGCGCGGGCGTCGTAGCCGGGTTCTCGCCTGAGCGATTTGCCCAGCAGGGTTTCCAGCGCCTCGCGAATTTTGTCTTTGAGGTGGGCGGTCACCCCCATGGAGCCAAACCCCTGCACGTTGGAGTGGCCGCGAATCGGCATCATCCCCGCGCCGGGCTTGCCCACGTTGCCGGTCATCAGGGCGGTATTGGCCATGCTGAAGATGTTGTCTACGCTGTTGGCCTGGTGGGTGATGCCCATGGCCCAGGCAAAGACGACTCGCTTAGAACCGTGAATTATCTCCGCTGCCGCCACAATCTCCGTCAGCGTCAGGCCGCAGGTGGCGATAATCGCCTCCCAGTCGGTAGCGTTGACCTGGTCGATCACCGCCTGCCAGTTTTCGGTGTAGGCCTTGAGGTAGTCGAGCTGCACCCAGCCGCGCTCCAGCAGCACCTTTTGAATGCCCACGAACAGAGCCAGGTCGCTGCCGGGAATCGGCTGCAAAAACAGCGAGGCGATGTCTTCCCCCTGCACCAGCCGCAGCGGGTGCGCCGGGGAGCCAAATTTGACCAGGCCGACTTCCTTGACCGGGTTGATGGCGATCACTTTGCCGCCGCGATCGCGCAGTTCAATCAGCTCATTCATCAAGCGGGGGTGGTTGGCCGGGGCATTGGAGCCGACCAGCACCACGCAGTCGGTCTGGCGCAGACTCTCCAGGCTGACCAACGACGTGCCGGTGCCAAACACTTTGTTGAGGCTGACCGTAGACGGGGCGTGACAGAGGTCAGAGCAGTCGGCCAGGTTGTTGGACCCCAGCGCTCGAACCATCAATTGCAGCAAAAAGGCCGCCTCGTTGGACGATCGCCCCGAGCTGTAGGAGGCCACCCGCTCAGGCGGCAGGGCAAAGGCGGTGGCCGTGATCTGGTAAATCTCCTCCCAGGTAATGCGCTCGTAGTGGTCAGACCCGGCCCGGCGAATGACCGGAAAGCTGAGGCGACCGAGGCGATCGGCCTGGCGGGAGGTGAGCGCTTGCAGCTCGGGGATGGTGTGGCGATCGAAGCAGTGATCGCTCAGACCCGGCTGTAGCTCCGATGAAATGGCCTGTACGCTTTTCATGCAGCGCTGGAGCGTTTCCTCAAGCTCATTTTGAAAGCCGCCGTTCTGCCCCCCGGTGCCCCAGGCGCAGGAGAGGCAGGCGCTTTTGTGGAACAGCTTTTTCCAAATCTGCGGTCCCTGGGGCGACAGCGACTTTTCGGCCCAGTATTGGATGACCGGCAAGCCGCCGCCAACTTCGGGAGCGTGGATAGCCTCGTCTTCGACGCCGGAATTTACCGGAGCTAGGTGAGTTTCGGCAGGCGAGGTCGCGTCACCACCGGGTCGATTGCGATCGGTCATGTTGTAAGGTCTCTCCACAGCCGCTATGGCATAACTATAGCGAGAGGGCCAGAGGCAAGTATGTAAGCCTAAAGAGGGAGAGTTTTTACAGGGGCGGGCTTGGGGTGGGTGACCCAGTCACTTGGCTACTGCTGGCTGTAGGCGTGGGCAGACGGTTAGGGCCTGCGGAATGTCGCTGAGACGGGCGGAAAAGCCGCTGAGGAAACAGCTATGCGTTGACGGTTACAGCCCCTAGCCTGTTTTTGGGGTCGGGCGTGACAAGGCTGGCGGAATCAGGATTTTAGCCAGAATTGATGACAAGCCCTAAGGCTATCTGCGTCTGGTTAACTTGGTCGTTAGGCACTATGTTAGTGAGACCCTGCCCGATCGCTCGACCTCATCTCCTATGCCAGATCAGCCTGCACCAGAAATTGAGCTGCTACGGGCAGCATACGCGGCCTTCAACGCGCGCGACATTGATGCCGCCCTCGCCCTTATGACGCCCGATGTAGCCTGGCCGAAGGCGTTTAAAGGCGGTTTTGTTCGTGGTCCTGAAGCAATCCGCGCTTACTGGACGGAGCAGTGGAGCGAAATCGATCCACACGTCGAGCCAGTTGCCTTTCACCCGGAGGGGGCTGGGCTGGTCTTGGTCGAGGTGCATCAGGTCGTGCGCGATCTGGCCGGGGCCGTGCTTGCCGATGAGCATGTCGGCCACCGTTTCACCATTGAGCAGGGCTTAATTCAAGCTATGGAAGTCTGCCTAATTTCGTCGTCCGGCCTCGGTGCCTAGCCGCGCAAATACACATTTGCCAAGGGCTTTTTAAGTGCAATTGCCAATCGAGCTGCTCATCGATTGAGCTAACCCTTGAAAGTCAATCTCCAGCCTGCCGCGATCGCTTTAGGGTTTTTTATAGCTACTCACCCGCAAAACCAGTTCTCCCTGGTCAGGGTTTTGGTTGAACACAAATGCGCCTTCCGCCGTTTCATCTCGGGCTAAAAAATCAATTTCAACATTGCCCGATTCTTCTACTTCGCCGTTTATTTTTAACTCGGCGCTGACCTGCACCGATTCAGCGGTCTCTCCCCCTGTATTGGTCAGCTCAAAGGGGACATAAAACTGCTGATTCTCTTGGCGAATTTTGCCTCCTGGCTTGAGGGTCAAACTTGGCGGGCGATCGCCTTCGGTTGACCAACTGAACACCACTAGTCCAGCGATCGCGCCCACAACTAACAATGAAAAGCCAAACGAAATCCATTCTGCGACACTGCGGGAAGGCTGCTGAACGTGCGTTTTGATGGCATCCGCGATTTTATCTGGTGCTTCAGCTAGCTCTATAGACTCTCCGGTTTCTTCCTGCATCGTTTCCACGGGTATTTTGATTAGCCTTTCTTAAAATTACAAGAGCGTTTAAATCGCCAAGCGGCCTGCCGCCCCGCCAACGGTGGCGGGAAGACCCAGCAAAATGGAATGACTGAGCCAAAGCTGCCAGGGATCATCCCACTGTAATTTGTCGAAAAAAACTAACATTACACAGGCAGCCCCCAAAGACACCAGATAGGACATCACGGTTTCACTGGGGGGACGCTGAAACAACCCTTTCTGCTGTCGCCGTTTGGGCTGGTTGGCAAAGCCCGCCGCAAACACAATCGCATAGGAAATAACCAGTGACGCACCCATTACCCCAAGCAACCACAGCCCATCTACCGCAGCGGCTAGCATCGGCACTTCATCGGTGGGGGCAATGCTAAAAGCGATAATCATGGCCCCAATGAGCGTGCTGCCAAGGTCGGCCAGCGTATTGAAAAGGGTGCCCTGCTTTTTGGGTTGTGACGCGGGTTTGGAGTCCTCTGCGTTGGCTTCAGAATCGTCTTCGCCGCTCAGAAACTGATTTGCCAGGGCAACACCCAGCGTAAACGGCACACTCTCATAAATCAGCTTGCCCAAAGATTCAGATAGCGATGTTTCCCAGGTGATTTCTCTCAATAAAATGAGCATGAAGCCTGTGCAGACTAGCCCGATCGCGATCGCCTCCACCGTATCCATCAGCTCATCTTGCAGAGTCGCCTGGTTTACCTTTCTAAAACCCGCCGTCCGGTTTAGCATTAGCACAATAAAAAAAGTTAGCAGCATAGCTAACAGCAGCCGCGCCATCTTGACTGAAGAGCCAATCCACCAGACCTCCATAGTGTAGAGCAGCGGAATGCCAAACAAAAAACCACCCGATGCGCCCCGGATCAAATCTTGAATTTCTTGACGCCACTGCTTGCTGGAGTTTCTCAGCACTTTGATTACTGTTAAATAAAAACTATTAAAGAAAAACTGAGCTATTAAAAAATTGAGAATTCTAGCTTAGGCTGGACAGTCGTCGCTGTCCCCTACTGAAAGATAGAATTATGGTAGCGTACTATACGAGCAGTCCGAGTCATCTTCTAGCTGCAAGTTCTTTGGTTCAGTTCAGAATAGGCAGAAGCCATGCACCTGACATTGACCGATACCACCTTGTTCATTGATTTGAAATGGTATGAGTAACTTTGGGCTTTCACGTTGACCAATCCGTTTGCGATTCCCCTCGACCATATTACCCGAGTGAGTACAGCGCCACCGCAAACATCCTGGCGAGATTTACGGGCACCGGGAACAGCACTGCCCGGTGTCATTCGAGCGGGAACCTACTACACCCCGCGCGGCAAAGAGTTTTGGTATGCGACAAAAACTGGGGGTTATCTGACCCTAGAATTGAAGCAGTCGCCCTATCAACGTATTATCCTGACTATCTCTCAAAATGAGGCTTGGTCTGAGCAAATTCTAGAACAGGTTCAGCGTGTTTTTGAGGCCGATTAGAGTCCGTAATACCGCCGCCACCGTGATTTTTTGACTGTGCTTTTTTGATGGAGAATATCTGCAACGGATGCGTGGGAGCGTAAGTGGCCAAGAAATATGGGCGATCGCACCTTCACTGTGCAAACATTTCCGCCAGAATGGCCAGCAGAAGCCGCTGTTCCTCTGAGGCAATCTGCCCTAAATGCTTTACCAGCCGAGCTTTATCTACCGTGCGAATTTGGTCCAGCACAATTTGCCCACGCTTGCCCTCAAATTGGCAGGCGACCCGCGTGGGGTATGGCTTTCCCCTGGTGGTCATGGGCGCAACGATCACCGTTGCGATGTAGCGGTTCATCTCGTCGGGAGAAATTATGACGCAGGGGCGACTCTTCTTGATTTCGCTGCCTACGGTGGGGTCGAGGTTGACCAAAAAAACGTCGAAGCGTTCGGCTACCACTCCCATTCAGCGTCGTCCCAGTCTGTGGTGCTGGTGGCGTCTAGCAGGTTGTCGTCACAATTCTCGGCCATGGCGGCAAAGGCGGCATCCCATCCCATGCGCTGGTGAGATGCGGTACGAATGACTAGGTGGTCGCCCTCAACCACCACTTCTACATCGGCAGTAAGGCCGCTTTGCTCTAGCAGCAGCCTGGGAATGCGAATACCCTGTGAGTTGCCGATTTTGACAATGCGCGTTCGAATAGCAGTGCCCATGGATGTCGGCTCAGGTGAAGTAATTACATTGTAGATACCCTGGGCGGGCAGAGTCAATGGCTGGAGTGGCTAGAAACAGGCCTAAATCAACAGTCGATGCTCCTACGCCACTCCGGCAAACAGCGCCTCGTAGGGCTGGGGATTGGCATTGTCCTGGGCGACGATTTCCACAATTTTGTTGCGCGACTGGGGTAGATACAGCGCCTCGACGCACACCTGGGCCACCTTTTGCCGGGACACGCTGCCCTCAAAGAGCGTATCGGCTGGGGCCATAATCAACGCCCGGCTGTCGCTGTCGTCGTCTTTGAGCCCGCCGGGGCGGACGATGGTGTAGGTGAGCCCGCTGGCTTGCAGATAGGCCTCAGCCTGGTGTTTCCAGTAGAGAATTAGAAAGAAGAGATTGAGGGGATGAAGAAAGCGAGAGACACAGAGTGACGACACCATCACAACATGCTCAATGCCGACCTCTTTTGCTACATCTACTAAATTTTTGTTGCCCTCGTAGTCGACCTGGTAGGGGCCGGTGGGATCAAAGCCGGGGCGGGCTCCGGTGGCGGAAAGAAGGACAGTGCAGTCTGCCATTGCGCGCCGAATGCTCTCTTTATCTGTCACGCTACCTTCCCTCAGCGTGACGTCAATGGGAAGTTTAGCCCTGGCCGCAGCGGCATCGCGCACAAAAGCGACCACAGGAACGCCGCGACTGACGAGCTGGTCCACGATCCTAGAGCCAGTCGCCCCAGTTGCTCCCGCAACAAATGCTTTCACCGCTACTGCCTCCCTGTTGTAACTGGCCTGATTCTACGGAATGGTGGCCCAAAAAGAAACCAGCCCTAGGGCTGGTTGCGTCAAAGCGGAATGGCAAACCGTGATGGGCATGACAGTTCTGCGGGGCACACTTGAGATACTAAGGCCTTACGATAGATGCAGGCTTTGGCGCAATTACATTGCCTGATGTTGTTTAAGCAAGTGGTTGCACAGTGACTCTGGAATCCATGCCGTTCGCTCGAAATACCAGTGCCCTACCGCTGACATCAGCGACAGAGGATGCTGGCATGGAGCATGGGGTGGCTGAGGACTTGCCCCCATCGGCGATCGCCGACGAACTCCCCCCGCCGTCTCCTGCCGAGGAAGCGCTGCTGCTGGAGGGGCACTACGCCGGCAAAATGGACATGTCCGCCGACATCGACACGGTCGGTCGCTACCTGAACAGCCATCGGGGCTGGTTTACCCGCTGTGCTCAGCCGATGCAGGTGGAGCCTATTTCTGACCACGGCTACGCCCTGGTGGTAGGCCATTTTTCGGTGCTGAGCTACGAGGTGGAGCCGAAGGTAGGGCTGTATCTGTCGCCCCTCGATCACCAGGTCTACCGCATCGACACCATGCCTGTGCCCGGCTATGTGCCCCCCGGCTATGATGTAGACTTTCACGCCGTGCTGCGGCTGCACGAGTGCCCCGAGGCCGCCTCCCCGGCGACAGCCATGACACAGGTGGACTGGGATCTCAGCCTGGCGGTCAAGATTCACATGCCGCGCATGCTGAGCTCGGTGCCGCGATCGCTGCTCAAGACCTCGGGCGATCGCCTGCTCAACCAGGTGGTGCGCCAGGTCTCCAAGCGGCTGACCCGCAAGGTGCAGGACGACTTTCACCACAGCCACAACTTGCCGCTGCCCGAGAGCTACCGGGGCCACTACTTTTGGTCAAGCTGGGGGCGGCGATCGGGGGGCGGTGCCGAACCGCGCTGATCTCAATCCGTCACCTTATCCATCCCTATCTTTTCCGTCCTGTAGATGCCCGATTCAGGGGTTAGGCCGTAGATTAACCCCTGAACCCTGGCCTCACGCCTGTACCCTAGCTGCCCTGCAGGTCGGACAGCAGCCGCTGCACAATCTTCATGCCGGTGAAGGCCTGCCAGCTAAACAGCCCCACCAGAACAATGTTTAGGGTGATGTGGGTGAGCCGTGCCGTTTCGCTGCCCTTTTGCATGAAGGGCACCAGCGCCGCCGAGGTGGCGATCAGCGTTGCCATGCCCAGGCCCACCAGCAGGTGCGGCCCCACAAACAGCTTGCCCGCCTCCAGGTAGGTGACCCCCATGCCGCCGACGGTGGCTATCACCATAAAGGCCAGCAGCACCGAGCCAACCTGATGGTGCTTGAGGGCAAACTTGCCCTTGATCAGCTCCTTGCGGGTTTCGGCATCGGCCAGGCGGGTGCGGCGAGCCTGCACCCCCAAGTAAAGGGCGTAGAGGGTGGTCGCCAGCAATAGCCACATCACCACGGGGTGAACAAAGTTGAGCCAGGGCTGAATCGTTTCTAAGGTCATGGGGCTTCACTGTTACATTTATTTAACGAAATTATAGAAGCACCGATTCTGGCTTGGCAAAGCTTTAATCAGAATAGAAGGGTGCCAGGCAGGAACCTGACGGCCAAAACCCCGTCATGCAGAATAGCCCTGGGCGTTGCCCCCCACGACCTAGCCCCAGGCAGCATGGCCCCACTAGTTGTCTAGAAAACAGTTGCAGGAAGGCGTCATGCGGCAGCCAAAGCGATTTTTTGCGGCAGTATTGGCCGGTGTTTTGGGGGTGATACTGCTGAGCCAGGGGGTTGGGCTGGGCGGGTCGGCTGGGCTGGCCGCCGAGCCACCCGCAACGGCAACCACCCCGGGGGCAAACGCCGAGGATACCCTCCGGGTAGATCCGGCTACGCTGCCGGAAAATACCCTCCCCACCCCCTCCCCAGAGCAGCCCGACGGCACGCTGAAGCTGCCGCCCAAGCAGCCCGCGACGCCCGACCTTGGTCCCGACGGGGGCGGGGAGACCCAGCCCGCTGCCGCCGAGCTGGACGCCGATTCACCAGCGGGCCGAGCGCTGCTGCTGGCGGGGCTTTCGCCCGAGGAGGCCAAGCGCAGCGAGGTGCTGATCCAGGCCGATCGCCTCTACCAGGCGGGCGATCGCGCCGATGCCGAACTGCTGTACCAGGCGGCCAAAGATCCCGAATGGCTGACAGAGGCCACAACCGAGGAAGCGATCGCCCCGCTTACCGACCCTGCCGATCTGCCCCCCGCCGGGCAGGTCTACTGGCGCGAGGCCCAGGCCGGGGCCGAGTCAGGGTCAGAGTTTCCCAACCGGGTGTTGATTCCCCTGGAGCTGCTGGTCAAAAATTACCCGGAGTTTCTGCCGGGCCTGGCCCTCTACGCCCACTACCTGGTGCAGAACGATCGCGCTGACGAGGCCCTGGGCCTGCTGGAGGCGGCGATCGCCCGCTACCCCTATAACCCCGACTTGCTCAAGGCCCAGGTCGAGGTGCAAATGGCCCGCGAGCAGTGGATCGAGGCGGCGATTACCGCTAAACAGTTCGCCATTCTCAACCCCGAACACCCGGAAGCGGAGGCCATGGAAGCTCTGTCGCGGCAGAACCTCGATCGCTTTCGCGGCGAGATGAACCAAACCCTGACCCGCAACCTGGTGTCGAACATCATCACCGGGGCCGCCGGATACTTTCTCACAGGCGGTCTGTTTGGGCCGTTTAGCGCCCTCAACTCGGGCATTTTGCTGATGCAGGGGGAAAGCGGCCTGGGCAGTCAGGCGGCTGAACAGGTGAGGCGTCAGCTGCCCATGGTCGACGACCCTGAGATTCGCGCCTACGTAAATGACATCGGCCAGCAGCTGGCCGCCCTGGCGGGCCGCGACGAGTTTGACTACACCTTTGACGTGATTATGGACGACAGCCTGAATGCCTTTGCCCTGCCCGGCGGCAAGGTTTTTATTAACGCCGGGGCGCTGACCAAGAGCCATTCTAAGGCCGAGCTGGCCGGGCTGATGGGCCATGAGCTGTCCCACGCGGTGCTCTCCCACGGCTTTCAAATGGTGACCCAGGGAAACCTGACCGCCAGCCTGGCCTCGTTTATTCCCGTGCCCGAAGTCGCCAACCTGACCGCCAACCTGCTGGTGTCGAGCTATTCCCGCGATATGGAGCGCCAGGCCGATATTTTGGGCACCAAACTGCTGGCCAACGGCCACTACGCCGCCGACGGCCTCCACAACCTGATGCTGACCCTTGAGCAGGAGTACGGCAACCAGGGGGTGAGCTGGTTTGCCTCGCACCCCAACCCGAGCGATCGCGTCGGCTACCTGAAGGAGCTGATCGACCAAGGGGGCTTGAACCGCTACACCTACGAAGGGGTCGAAACCCACCTCAAAATGCGCTACAAAATGACCCAGCTAATTACCCAGTACAAGCTGGAGAACGACATCGCGCCAGATCAACCGATTGGCGATCGGCGCTAAAGCTTCTCGGAGGCGATCGCTTCGTCGGGCAGGGCTGCGCTCAGCGCCCGACGGGCAATGCGGGTGACGTAGAGGGTCACCGCCACCGTGGCGATCAGGCCCACAACGCGAATAATCCACTGCACCATGGCGGCCTCGGGAGTTTGGCTGCCGTCGCCCGCCCCCAGGGTGGCCAGGTTGCCCACCAGCGACCCCAGGTAGACGTACATAATGGTGCCGGGCAGCATGCCCACCGAGCCAATCACGTAGTCTTTAAGCGAAATTTGGCTCAGCCCCAGGGAGTAGTTGAGCAGGTTAAAGGGGAAGACCGGCGACAGCCGCAGCAAAAAGATAATTTTGCGGCCATCTTTGGCGATCGCGTCGTCAACGGCCTGAAACCGAGGACTGTGGGCGATTTTGCTGGCCACCCAGTCGCGGGCTACGTAGCGGCCCACCAAAAACGCCGCCGTGGCCCCCAGCATGGCCCCCACAAACACCAGCATGGACCCCTTGATCACGCCAAACACGACCCCAGCCCCCAGGGTAACCACCGAGGCGGGCACAAAGGCCACGGTGATGACAATGTAGAGCAGGATAAAGGCCAGGGGCGCGATCGCCCCCAGGCCATCAATCCAAGCCAGGGCCTGCACCAGCTGCTGCTGGAGAGAGGCAATCAGCGAGAGGTCGGCGCCCATCACCGTCGTCTGGGTCACGGCCTCTGGGGCTAGGAGCAAAGGAGTCATGGTCGTCTCGATCAATAGCATCTGGGCCGCCGCCGGGGCCGCCGGCACACCCACCAGGGCAATTCCTAGCCGCAGCAAAAACCGCAGCGCTTGGGCCGATACCGGGCGCGATTTGGGTCTGGTATCCATCTGGTATCCATCAGTGTAGTCGGGCGAGAGATTGGTGGGGCGAGCTGGCGCAAAGCCGGTTTTAGAATAGAAGCGTTTTTCGGGGCTACCATTCCCATTCAAGCCCGGCCCGCTGAGACCGGCCTGAGAATCGTGTAAGTATGGCTGAGGGCGGGTATCAGCCTGTTCTCAGAATGGGCTGCTAGAGTCGAGATCAGGTTTTTAAGCGGCTGCTCCGGCCTTCCCTGTAGGCTCCCATCCTTGCTATGGCGCATTTTTGGCTCCAACCCATAACGCCCTTTCGCCATTTGCTGCGGGGGCACCGCGTCGATCCGGGGTCGCTGCAAACGCGCCTTACCGCCGGAGTTGTGCTGGCATCGCTGGTGGGGGTGGGTGCGCTGTCCGCCTGGATGGGCTGGCGCATGCAGGAGATTATGCTCAACAGCCACCGTCAGGGCACCGCTCTGATCGCCGATCGCCTGCAAGAAGACGTGCGCTACTACAGCGATACGATGACGCCCCAGGAGGCCCTCGACCGGGTGGTTGACTACCGCGCCACGGGCGATCTGGCCATTTGGGTCGTGACATCTACGGGCGATCGCCTGGCTCAGTCAGAGACCTTGACCATGGGATCGTGGCAAACCTCCGGCGTGAGCGAAGCGCTGCTGAGCACCCCCCTGCCCATGGGGGTGAAAATTTTGCCGGTGCAGGGCTGGCGGCTGGTGGTGTGCGCCAGCCCCCTGAATTTGGCCGGTCTGCCCCCCGCAACGCTTTACATTGCCGACGACATTACCGCCGAATACCAGGGCTTACAGCGCCTGATGCGAATGTTGCTGATCACCAGTCTGCTGCTGATCAGCCTGCTGTCGGTGGCTTTTGCCCTCTACATTCGCCGCACCCTCAGCCCGATTCGTCAGCTCAATCGGCTGGCCGGTCAGGTCACCGCCGACACCCTCGATCAGTCCCTCAACCTGGCGGCGGCTCCCACCGAGCTACAGGAGCTGGTGCGCAGCTACAACCTGATGCTGGCCCGTCTGTCTAAGGCCTGGGGACAGCAAAAGCGCCTGGTCAACGACATTTCCCACGAGCTGCGCACGCCGCTGTCGCTGGTGCAGGGCTACCTGGAGAGCACCCTGCGGCGCGGGCAAAACCTCAGCGAAGCCCAGCGGGAGGGGCTGGAAATTGCTGCCGCCGAGGCCAGCCGCACCACTCGACTGCTGACCGAAATTCTTGACCTGGCCCGGCTCAATAATGGTCAGGGCAGGCTTAATTTAGAACCCACCGACCTGGAGGATGTGATCCACATGGCGGTGGCGATCGCGATCGATACCCAGGGCTGCCCCGCCGCCCGGGTTCGGGTAAACGCCTGCGCCCCAACCGTGGTTCAGGTCGATCGCCAAAAACTCTGCTCCGCCCTGATCGAGCTGCTCAACAATGCCCTCCGCTACGGCGATCCTCAGCAGCCGGTGCAGGTTTCGCTAACAACCGAGACCGGCTGGGCTACTATTCAGGTACAAGACCAGGGGGCAGGCATCCCGGCGCCCTGTCAGGGGGATATTTTTGAGCCCTTTTACCGGGTCGATGCGGCCCGCTCCCGCACGAGCGGCGGCACCGGGCTGGGGCTGACGCTCGTGCGATCGCTGGTCGAAGCGATGGCGGGCCAGGTTACTGTACAGTCACAGCCGAACTGTGGCAGCGTATTTACCCTTCGCATACCCATTTGATTTGGAGACACCCATGGGCGCCCGCATTTTAATTGTGGAAGATGAAGAGAAATTGGCCAAGTTTGTGCAGCTGGAGCTGTCCTACGAGGGGTACGAGGTCAATGTAGCCCACGACGGACTCTCGGGACTGATGGCCGCCCGCGACCAGATCCCCGACTTAATCATTCTCGACTGGATGATGCCGGGGCTAACCGGGGTAGAGGTGTGCCGCCGCCTGCGCCAGACCGGCACCACCACGCCGGTCATTTTGCTCACCGCCAAAGATGACGTCAGCGATCGCGTCGAAGGACTGGATGCCGGGGCCGACGACTACGTGGTCAAGCCCTTTAGCATTGAAGAGCTGCTGGCTAGAGTGCGCGCCCACCTGCGCCGCACCGAACCCCAGGATGCCGAGATTTTAGTGTTTGGCGATCTCACCCTCGATCGCCGCAGCCGTGAGGTGTGCCGGGGCCAGCGCCCGATCGAGCTGACCGCCAAGGAGTTTGACCTGCTCGACTACCTGATGACCAACCCGCGCCAGGTGCTCACCCGCGATCGCATCCTGGAGCAGGTGTGGGGCTACGACTTCATGGGCGACTCCAACATCATCGAAGTCTACGTGCGCTACCTGCGCCTCAAGCTCGAAGCCGAGGGCGAAAGCCGCCTGATTCAAACCATGCGCGGGGTTGGCTACGTGCTGCGCGACTAAAACCAGAGAGGATCTTATAGCCATAGTCACGTTGGTTAGGACATCCAGAAACCCTATGAACGTTCAAACGTTGGAACGTTCATAGGAGACTTGTCTTAACCAGACTAGCCACAGCTATAAGTCGCCAGTCCAAAAGCCAAAATTGGCATCAGCCGACTTCAGACATGAAAAAAGCCCGACCTTGGCCGGGCCTCTTGGATGTGAGTCAGGTGCGAACCGCATGACAAAATGCATGAATGGTTCATTTTCATGATGATCGCTGGGGCGATAGCTAGGGTTAATGACCGATTAAGCTAGCCTGAGTCACAGATGAATTGAAAAGCAAACCGACCAAACGCAGTCTTTTACGGGCAAGCTCACTGCGGCGTGGAACGCTAAAGCAACGGCTCAGTCACAGCACCATAGGAAACTGCCTTTAGAACTAAACCTGATGATTGTCGGGCGGCAAAACTTCGCGGGTAGAGCGCTCTAGCATGGTTGCCCGGCGATTTTGCTGCTGCTGACGGTTGCGTACTAGAAGATGACGAGCCTGGTCTCGGGGAGAAATCATGGGGAACCTCGAAAAACTGTATCTAAAGTTACCGAATGCTATCTAAATATAGCCTTCCCTTTGCCAGCTGAGGTTAAAGTTTTTCCATGGCGACATTAATCTTTGGACAATCCTGGGCTACTTGATCAGCGGCAGCAGATCAAACTCTTGGCGAATCGAGTGCAGCGAGCGATCGAGCAGTGGTTGGAAGTCAAAAAAGGGCAATCGTTTTTGGTGGTTGCGGGTCTTAAGCCAAAGAGTCACCAGTTCTGGGATCAGCGGCGGAATCACCCTGATGATTTCTCCATAAAGCCAAAGCGCACCTTTTTCTCGAATCATGTCGTCGTACATGACATCGACGGCGGCGGTATTTTGCCTTCTCAGTTCTCGAAACCGCTGGAAGGTGCAGGCACTAGTCCACCAAAACAGAGGTAGGAGCCTTAGTTCGTCGAACATGCCGGTATCGCAGCCATAGATGACGTGACCAACATCGTGGGCCTCTAAAATTTTGCCAAAACTGGGCGGCTGGGTTGAGGGCACCGTAATGTGCGGATTGAGGGCGTAATATTCTGCCAGGCCCTCTCGCAGGGTTTGGGTGCTGTCTTTGCTGGTGTAGAGGGGACGTTGATGCATGACTCATCCTCTATTTCGATACGGTACGGTATCGTAAATTATACTGGCATATATGACCGATGCCGATCAAAAATCCCCTGGTAGACCGCGCAGCGCCAAGTCACACCAGGCCATGCTGAAAGCCACCCTGGATCTGCTGGCTGAGGTGGGCTTTGCAACCATGAGTATTGAGGCGATCGCAGCTCGGGCCGGGGTGGGCAAAACCACTATCTACCGCCGCTACAGCAGTAAGGAAGAACTGGTTGCCGATGCGATCGAAAGCATTCGAGAAGAGGTGCTGTTGCCCGATGCAGGCAGCCTCTGGGCTGACATAGATGCCCTGATTGAAAATGCGGCCCAGATTACTCTCACTCCGCTAGGGCGGCAGAGTGTCGCTATGATTATTGGCAGCGCAACCAGTCATCCCACCTTCGCGCAGATCTATTGGACTAAATACCTGGAGCCTCGGCGGCAGACATTCGCTGCCGTGATCGATCGGGCTAAGGCCAGGGACGAAGTTGCAAGCGATCTAGATCCCGGCTTAGTCTTCGATGCCATGAGCGGCATCATGCTCTACGCCACTATCTTTCCGCCGGCCGCTGAGACCTGGCAAGATTACGTTCGCCGCGCCCTGGAATTGATCTTGGCTCCGCCTAGCCGCTGACCTGAACCTGATATCTCCCTGCTCTAGCAGCAGAGTTGCACCTTGGTAGGATAAGGGCTGAACGCCCAAGAGGTTTACGGTGCAGAAGGCTCTTAAAATTGCCCGCGTCATGCTGTCGGTGTACTACGCCTACATGGTGGAGTACCGGGCCGAACTGGTGTTTTGGGTGCTCTCTGGCACCTTTCCGCTGATTCTGATGGGGCTGTGGGTGGAGGCGGCCCAGAGCGATCGCTTTGATCTGACCCCCACCGAGCTGGTGCAGTATTTCCTGGCGGTGTTTCTGGTCCGCCAGTTCACCGTGGTCTGGGTGATCTGGGAGTTTGAGCGCGAGGTGGTGGAGGGCAAGCTGTCGCCCTACCTGCTGCAACCCATCGACCCGGCCTGGCGGCACTTTTTTAGCCATGTCTCCGAGCGGTTTGCCCGGCTGCCCTTTGCCGTTTTGCTGGTGGGGCTGTTTTTGCTGCTCTACCCCTACGCCGCCTGGCTGCCCCGCTTCGACAACCTGGTGCTGGGGCTGCTGGCGATCGTGCTGGCCTTTTGCCTGCGGTTTTTGATGCAGTACACTTTTGCCCTGGCCGCCTTTTGGACGGAGCGAGCCAGCGCCCTGGAGCAGTTCTGGTTTTTGCTCTACACCTTTTTGTCGGGCATGGTGGCTCCGCTATCCCTGTTCCCCGATGCGGTGCGCGAGGTAGTGCTGTGGACGCCCTTTCCCTACCTGATTTATTTTCCGGCCAGTTTGCTGATTAACCGGCCCCAGAACGTGGCCCAGGGATTCATGGCGATGATGGTGTGGTCAGCGCTGTTTTGGGGACTCAACCGCTGGCTGTGGCGGCGGGGGCTGAAGCAATATTCGGGGATGGGTGCTTAATGAAGCGCTACTTGAAGGTACTGGGGCTGTTTTGGAGCACGGCGATCGCCGCCGAACTCGAATACCGCCTCAACTTTATCGTCACCGCCCTGATCAGTCTGGGAGGGCTGGCGGGCAGCTTGTTTGGCCTATCGCTGTTCTACCGCACCGGCTACGAATTCGAGGGCTGGAGCTGGGAAGCGGCCCTGCTGGTGCTGGGCCTGTTTACCGTGCTGCAAGGGTTTTCGGCCACAGTGCTGATTCCCAACCTGAACAAAATCGTCACCCAGGTGCAGGAGGGCACCCTCGACTTTGTGCTGCTCAAGCCCATTAGCTCTCAGTTCTGGCTGTCTACCCGGATTATTTCGCCCTGGGGTTTGCCCGACGTGCTGTTTGGTTTGGTGATGATTGGCTACGGCGGCAGCCGCCTGGGTCTGGGCTGGGCCGATTACGCGCTGGCCTTGCTGCCGCTAATCTTTGGGGCCGTCACCCTCTACAGCCTGTGGTTTATGCTGGGGGCCACCAGCATTTGGTTTGTCAAAATCTATAACGTCACCGAGGTGCTGCGGGGGCTGCTGGAGGCGGGGCGGTTTCCGATCGCGGCTTACCCCGTGGCCTATCGGGTGTTTTTTACCTTTGTGGTGCCGGTGGCCTTTCTCACCACGGTGCCCGCCCAGGCCATGCTGAGCCAGGGCGGGCGGTGGTGGCTGCTGGCCTCGGCCCTGCTGGCGGCAGCGCTGATGCTGATGGCGAATCGGATCTGGCGCTTTGCCCTGCGGTTTTACACCAGCGCGTCGAGCTGAAAGCGAGTTGACCGCGAGCTGAGTCAGCTACTCGACCCAGTGCTTGAGCCAGCCGATGCCCTGGGGGACAAAATCGCTGCCGTTGTTCCCCTGCCGATTGCTCCACTGGCGAGCACTCTCGGCTACGTACAGGACTTGCAGATAGATGAACTGGTGGCGCGATCGCCCGCTTGCCCTCACCACCCAGCGCTGATAGTCGGCCAGCTCGTTTCCCCGCAGGAGCAGGGTTGGATCGCGCAGCTGGCGCTCCCACTGCAAGGCTTTGACCAGCAGCTGCGTGTGGGCGCGGTGGTAGCTCGCCTCGTGGCGCAGCGTTTTCAGGATCTGGCGGCCCGCACTGGTTTGCTTCAGCGGCGGTACCGCAGTGCGCAGGTCTATGGCCGCGAGGGTTTGCAGCGGCTCGGGCAGGTGGGCCATCGGTACGGCCTCGGCCAGCACTGGCACAATGCGCTTGTTCAGGCTGAGGGCAAACAGCAGCCCCTGCAAGCAAAGCGCGTCGGCCAGGCAGTGGGGGGACAGCACCAGCAAGTAGTTGTCGCAGCCCTCGGTCGCGCGCGACATAGCCGCCTCAGGATCGACGGCGCTGGGCCAGGGTCGCGGAAATTCCCAGCACGGTATTTGGGCGGTGGTCAGAAGCTGGCGCAGGGCATTTACGGTAGCG
The DNA here is from genome assembly GCF_000309385.1 of Nodosilinea nodulosa PCC 7104. GTDB lineage: Bacteria > Cyanobacteriota > Cyanobacteriia > Phormidesmidales > Phormidesmidaceae > Nodosilinea > Nodosilinea nodulosa. The sequence continues at coordinate 1,965,586 of NZ_JH976537.1, read as the reverse complement.
GCATTGCCCTGCCCTGGCAGGGCTTGACCATCCCCCTCAAAACGAGGGCAGTCTTCGGCGGCATAGGCTAAAAACACCTGAGCCGTTAGGCCGAGAGGATGCTGGTAGTCACCAGCAGTGTTCAACTTGTTCAAAACTTGCACCCACGTTTGCAGTGCGACCAAACCACGCCCAGGCCCATTGCTCTCGCCGCCTGAGCGTTTGCTCCAACGCCTTGGGCCTGAGAATACCCACTTTTCCCCGCAGGGGCAACTCCTACGGCCTGGGGTTTGGTGGGAAGTAGCGATCGCTACTTTTTATCCCCGATCTAGGCCTATTCCCCCTGCGAATCGGGGGGCCGAATGCTCTCAGGAGGTGGGGCCTGGGACGACATTTGCCTGGGATTGGGGCGATCGAAATTCGGTGTAGTTTTCCTGCGGTGGTCTCAGCCACGCCCTGCACCTAAAGGCGGGTTCAAGGATCGGCGAAGAGATTGATGCGACCGCGCCAAATTAGATAGGCCGCCCCCGCCGCCCCCAGGGTCAGCAGGTTGCCCAAGACCAGAAACAGCAGGCCCAGCCAGCGGGCCGTTGACCGATCGCGATCTAGAGATGCCAGATAGGCCTGCTTGGTTTCAAACCCAATCTCGGCCTCGCCCACCACGGGTGGAGCGCCTGCGGCAGCGAGGGTGCCCAGCACTAAAACCGGATCCTCTACCTGAAATCCTTCGTAGCGCTCATCGCTGCCTGCCTCTACCAACGAAGGCGTAGAGCGCAGGGTGTAGCCAGCCGCGATTTCGACCTCCCCTCCCGGAACATACACCCACAGGGTGGGTGTGTAGCTGCGCACCTTGTCCCACTCCCATTCCCCGTCGCGGCGCACCCGATGGTATTGGTTGTAGGCTACCAGGGGCGAGCGATCGCTGGTGGAGGTGCGATCGCTCACCCAGCCCTCCAGCAGCACCCGAGCACCCTGCTCATTGAGCGTGTCGGCGGTGGCGACTCGCAGGCGCGCTACCTCACTGGCATGGCTGGCGATCGTTTGGGGCACCATGACCCGAATCACCCCCCCAGCAATTAGAAACGGCACTCCAACCGTGGCCAATATACCTGGTAACAGCCAGCGCTCCCATCTGCTCATTGGTCTCCACTGTTGGGCTCTCCCCTGATTGATTCCCCTGATTTTAGTGTGTTGGCCAAACGTTACCGGGCTGGCTGGGGCCGACAGACACCATCAGGAATTTGGCAGAATTTGAGGCTCTGCGGGGGTGTCCAGGATTTCTCTTTCTTTGTCAAGCCGACGCTTGCGGGCGTAAAGCTGTATCGTAGCCGCCATAAACACCACCAGCCCCACCATTAGCCAGGTGGTAGCCCCAGTGGGAAAATTGTTCTTAAAAATCACCAGCATCACGATCGCCACCAGCAGCAGCGTGGGGGCCTCATTCAGCGCTCGCAGCTGCTGGCTCGACCATTTACACTCGCCCCGGTGCAGCTGGCGCATCAGCCGCCCGCAGTAGAAATGGTAGGCCAGCAGCACGGCCACCAGGCCCAGCTTAATGTGCATCCAGCCATCTTTGAGGTACTCGGGCATCAGCACCAGCAGCCCCACCGCCATGGCCACCGTCACCACCATGCCGGGGGTCGTGATAATCCGGTAGAGGCGCTTTTCCATGAGGGTGTACTGCTTCTTGAGAATGCTATGGGCAGGTTCTGGCTCAGCCTCGGCCTCCACGTGGTAGATAAACAGACGCACCAGGTAAAACAACCCGGCGAACCACACCACCACCCCAATAATGTGAAACGCTTTGAACCAGTAGTAGGCCATAGTCTTCCTTTTGCCAGCGAGAGCAGCGCCCTGGCGGGATATTGCAAACCGTTAAGTACGCCCTCCATTGTTATGCAAGGGTTTGCCCTTGAGAAGGCTGGCGCGATGGTTCTTAACGATTTTGGATTTTAGATTTTGGATTGACGACTCCAAAGCCACGCCCCCCCACGCTCCTACGCCCCCCCCATCCACACTCCTTACCCCCCCACGCTCCTACGCACCCCCTCATCCACGCTCCCACGTCCCCACGCTCCCACGCCCCCATGCTCCTACCCCTAAAGCCGCCGCAACACCTGGGGCAGCAGCTCGCCCGGCAGCTTAGAGAGCACCGCTTGCTGACCGGGAATACCGAATATCTCAAAGGTGAGGTGGGCGTTGTAGACCAGGGCGGTGATCAGCACGTCCATCTGCCGGGGGCTGTCGTGCCACCCCTGGTAGGCCAGCAGATAGTAGCCGAGGGCCGCATCCAGATGGCGCTGACGGTCTTCGAGTTGAGCCTCGGACAGAGCCTGGGCCAGCTGGTCGTGGACAACGCCAGCGCTGTGGCAGGTGGCCCACAGATCAAATCCCAGGGCCTGTGAAGGCGATTCTTGCAGGGCGGTTTCAGCGGCGGCGAGGGCGGTTTCGTAGGCGGCGACGGCCTGCTGTAGGTTGATGAGACGGCGATCGCCCTCCTGGGCGGGACGTTGACCCTCGCCCTCCTGGGCGGAACGTTGCCCCCTGCCTGCTAGCGCTGGCTGTTGAGCCAGGTCCCAGTGGGCGGTGCCCAGGTTGTTGGCGGTGGCCGCGCAGCCCGCTGGCGTGGTGGCGACAGTGCGGTACTGGAGCGCGGCCTGGTAGGCGGCGATCGCCCGTTCGAGCAGAAACACCGGCTGCTGCTGCTGCGACAGGCTCCAGTAGGCGATGCCCAGGTTGTTCTGAATCATCGCGTACTCTAGCGGAGCCTCTTGAGCGGTGCGGTGGGCCAGGGCCTCGCCATAGGCGGCAATGGCCAGGGGCAGGTGGTGCCCGGGGCGATCGTACTGGGCCAGCCGCCAGTGGATGGCTCCCAGGCTATTTTGCAGGTTGGCGTAGTCGATGGGCGATCGTGCCGCTGGACTGTAATCCAATGCGTGCTGGTAGGCCACGGCCGCCTGCTCTAAACAGGGCACGGGATCTTCCAGGTTGGCCAGCAGCCCGTAAACCGTGCCCAGGTTGCCGTAGATGCGCCCCAGGGTGTCGGCGGGAATGCTTCCTTGACTGCCCTTGAGCGCTTTTTTGTAGGTGCTCACGCTGTGCCGCAGCCAGGGGGCAGGATCGGTGGTCTCCTCCTGCTGGCCCTGGAGCCAGTAGAGGCTGGCCAGATCGTTGAGAGCGTCACACCAGTCGGTGCTGCCCTCGGGCAAACTGACGATCGCGCGATCGTACACCGCCGTAGCAAAGCCCAGCACCCCAGCGGCGGGGGTATCGACCGCCATGCGATCGCGCCCCAGCTGGCCCAGGGCCAGGTAGGCGCGCGCCAGCGTCAGCGGCCCGGCCTGTTGGGCCACCAAACCCTGAATATAGCGCCATAGATTAGCTATTTCAGTATCTTGGGCCAGGTCGGGGGGCAGCTGCAGATCCGGCTCAGGCCAGCGAGGCCCCGGCTCAGCCGCCGTCGAGGCCGACCCCAGCTCCGGTGAAGGTACAGCTGGGGCCAGGGCATCTGTGGCCAGAGCGGCGATCGAAGGCGGGACTGGTGCTGGCCGCTGTAGCGCCGCCAGAGTCTCAGCGGCAGTGGCCTCTGTCGGCGGCATAACAACCCTTGAGAATGTCCCCTGCCCTGGACCCTCTTGCTGTAGGCCAGCGTAGCGCGAGGCCGATTCCTGCGGGGGGAGCACTTTGGCCGCCGCCGTGGCCAGCAGATCCGAGAGGTTGGCAGTGGGGGAAGCCGCCTCTTTTGCAGATTTTTCGGGGTCAGCGGGCGAAGGGTGCTCTGCGCTAGGCGGTTCGGGCTGCGGTTCGGGCTGCTCAAAGGTGGCGAGGTCATCGCGCAGCACCCGCCACAGGCCGGGGCCTTCGCCAGCTGGGCTTTTGCCCGTGGGGGCGGCATTGGGCTTAGCCGGGGCTGGGGCGTGGGGGTTGGGTTCACCCACGAACTCAAATAGACCGCTGCGCGATCGCCAAAACCCCGGCACCGACTGGCGAATTTTGCCCAGCCAGGGGCGCGGCACCCACACCACCAGCCGACAGTCGAGCTGGGTCAGTAGCGCATCCACCCGAATTAGTGAAGCCAGAAACCGATTCTGCACCGTGGGTGACTGGCGCGTGAGCTGCTCGATACCGACAATTTGAAAGACCGGCGCGGTGGGTAAACTGCCCTGGAGCCGCCGCTGCTGCTTCAGCCACAGCAGCACTTCGCGGACCAGATCGGGGCGATCGCCCCCCAGCCGCAGCGTCACCAGGGTAAACTGCCGCGCCCGCACCTCCGGGGCCAGGGGTACCGTGGCGGGCAGGGGACTGAAGTGGGCCTCCAATCGCTGGGCCAGCTGTGCTTGCAGGGCCGCATCGTCGCACACCGCAATCAGCAGCTGCCGCCGCAGATTTAGTTGAAGAGCCAGGCGCAGCTCCTGGTAGGCTTCCTGGTTGTGGCCTAAATAGGTTTGAGAATTTAAAGACACGGCGGCGGTCACGTGGATAAGATGCAGGCGGCATGGTAAAACTAGTTACTATGAACTAGATTGCGATCGCAAGGAGTCAGTCTCCCAGGCTATCGCTCCGCCCCCTTCCATTACACTTCACCCCACGCCAATCGTTTCAGGACGTCAGCATCATTTTCGGCCCCGATGAGCGCTTCCCGGACGGCATCTCTAGCACCATCTCCTCTGGAACTGGCTGTTTTAGGGCAGCTCAGGGCCGCTGGCGGCACCTGTGATGCCCTCACCGCGCTGCCCGTCAAGAGACAGAGTTCCCTGCGCCAGCGGGTCAAAGCCTGTCAGCAGCTCCAGGACAGGGGCTGGCTTACCTGCGACTACGACATCGCCCAGTTTGGCCTTACCCTAACCGGCAAAACCCTGCTCAAGCTAGATCTGTCGGTTTGGCCTGTCACCCCAGACGAGCTGCTAATTCTGCGATCGTGTTTGGGCGGCAGGATTCACCCCGGACAGATTCATCGGCGGGTATCAGTGGGCGATCGCCAGCGGTTGGTAGAGGGACTGGCAGCCCAGGGGTTGATTGTGGTGTACGAGCGGGCTGTGGTCAATCTCCACCTCACGCCCGAAGGCGATCGCTACTTGCAATAAATTGAGATCAAGCTGAGCTGATCTATCCCCGTTCAGCGCCACTCAATCGCGCACCTCCCCTGAGCCCGAGCAGCCATCCTAATCGGCCCAAGAACTAATCGGCCCAAGAGCCACTCATAAATCCACCCCAGGGCCAGAATACCTCCCTCATCTTCCCCACCCCCCTCACCTCCCTCATCCCCCTCACCTCCCCCATTCCCCTCCCACCCCCCACCCCGCCTTCTACGGTTCGGTATCCCCTCCTTCAGGTAAATGGCTTGAGCAAGCACTATAGATATAGCTGTCAAGCCGGAGCAAAGAAAATATGGGAAAAGTAGTTGGAATCGACCTGGGCACCACAAACTCCGTGGTTGCCGTCATGGAAGGGGGCAAGCCCACCGTTATTGCTAACGCCGAAGGCTTTCGCACCACTCCCTCGGTTGTTGCCTACGCCAAAAATGGCGATCGACTGGTTGGCCAAATTGCCAAGCGCCAGGCGGTCATGAACACCGACAACACCTTTTATTCAGTCAAGCGCTTCATTGGTCGACGCTTCGACGAAGTGACTACCGAGTCGACCGAAGTTGCCTACAAAGTTATGAACGTGGGCAACAACGTCAAAATTGACTGCCCCCAAGCGGGTCAGCAGTTTTCGCCCGAAGAAATTTCGGCTCAGATCCTGCGCAAGCTAGCGGACGACGCCGGTAAGTATCTGGGCGAGAAAGTGACCCAGGCCGTGATTACCGTGCCTGCCTACTTCAATGACTCCCAGCGCCAGGCCACCAAAGACGCCGGTAAAATTGCCGGTCTTGAAGTGCTGCGAATTATCAACGAGCCCACCGCCGCTTCGCTGGCCTACGGTCTCGATCGCAAGAGCAACGAAACTATTCTGGTATTTGACCTGGGCGGCGGCACCTTCGACGTCTCCATTCTCGAAGTGGGCGACGGCGTGTTTGAAGTGCTGGCTACCTCGGGCGACACTCACCTGGGCGGTGACGACTTCGACAAGAAAATCGTTGACTTCCTGGCCGCTGAGTTTCAAAAGCTCGAAGGCATCGATCTGCGCAAAGACAAGCAGGCCCTCCAGCGCCTCACCGAGGCCGCTGAAAAAGCCAAAATTGAGCTGTCCAGCGTGACCCAGGCAGAGGTTAACCTGCCCTTTATCACCGCCACCCAGGATGGTCCCAAGCACCTGGAAATGACTCTGACCCGAGCCAAGTTTGAGGAGCTGTGCGCCGATCTGATCGATCGCTGCCGCATTCCCGTCGAGCAGGCCCTCAAGGATGCCAAGATTGCCAAGACCGGCATCGATGAAGTGGTGCTGGTGGGTGGTTCGACCCGCATTCCCGCCATTAAGGATGTGGTCAAGCGCACCCTCGACAAAGAGCCCAACGAAACCGTCAACCCTGACGAAGTGGTGGCTGTAGGCGCTGCTATCCAGGGCGGCGTGCTGGCCGGAGAAGTCAAGGACATTCTGCTGCTGGATGTCACCCCGCTATCGCTGGGCGTCGAAACCCTGGGCGGCGTGATGACCAAGCTGATCACCCGCAACACCACCATCCCGACCAAAAAGTCGGAGGTGTTCTCTACGGCTCAAGACGGGCAAACCAATGTGGAGATCAAGGTGCTCCAGGGCGAGCGCGAAATGGCCACCGACAACAAGAGCCTGGGGACCTTCCAGCTCTCTGGCATTCCCCCCGCGCCCCGCGGCGTGCCCCAAATTGAGGTGATCTTTGACATCGATGCCAACGGCATTCTCAATGTCACCGCCAAAGACAAGGGCACCGGCAAAGAGCAGACCATCACCATCTCTGGAGCCTCGACCCTCGACGAGAACGAAGTCGAGCGCATGGTGAAGGATGCCGAAGCCAACTCCGCCGCCGACAAAGAGCGGCGCGAGCGCATCGACCTCAAGAACCAGGCTGACTCACTCTCTTACCAGGCTGAGAAGCAGCTCGCCGACATGGGCGACAAGGTGCCCGCCGCCGACAAAGAGAAGGCCGAAGAGCAGATCAAGGCGCTGCGCACCGCCATCGAAGCTGAGGACTTTGACACCATCAAAACCCTCACTGGCGAGCTCCAGCAGACCCTCTACGGCATTAGCACCAACCTGTACCAGCAGGCTGGCGGCGATGCGACTGGCGCTGCCCCCGAGCCTGACGCTGCCCCCAGCGATGGCTCCGGCGGCGACGATGTGATCGATGCCGAGTTTTCTGAACCTGGCTCTAACTAACTAACCGGGCACACAGCCCACAAGCTTTGCTCCGGCTAGCAAAGAGGCGGATAGCGGTTCAGCTATCCGCCTTTTTTTGTGGCTGAGGACCATATTAGATTCGCCATTAACCGCCTGCCGCGCTAGGGGCTGTCATCAATTAATCGCTAATAGTCTAAGAATCAGCGGTTACAGCCACTAGCCTGTTTTTTGGGTCGGGCGTGGCAATGCCTATGGGATAAGGATTGTAGCAAGAATTGATGACACGCCCTAACAGCCAGAGATCATCTGCGGGAATGCTAGAGAGACTATCTCCTAGAGGTCACAGGCATGTTTACGCAGAACCGCAAGTTTCGCATCGGCGGTTATCAGGCGGGCCAAAAGCCAGCCAACGTCAAGCATCACCAGATCGGGCGGTTTGAAAGAGAAGAGCTGCCGCCCCGCGTTGATTTGCGTCAGCACATGACCGAGGTAGAAGAGCAGGTGGGCAACAGCTGCGTGGCCAATGCCTTTGTGGGTGCCTACGAGTACCTGGCCAAGCGCGATCTGGGCGATGCCGCCGACGTCAGCCGGTTGTTTGTGTACTACAACGCGCGATCGCGGACCGGCAGCCACAACGAAGACGGCGGCACCCAGATGTACTGCGCGATCGATACCCTGATGCAGCAGGGGGCCTGCGCCGAAGACCTCTGGCCCAACGACGAGGAGCTCATCTTCACCGAGCCCGACGCCAGCGCCTACGACCACGCCGCCAACTACAAAATCATTGAAGCCGAGGCCATCGACACCGATCTCGATCTCTGGCGGCACACCCTGGCCGAGGGCTACCCAATCGCCTTTGCCCTCAATACCTTTGAGTCGTTTGACGAAGCCACCCGCAACAAGGGCCGGGTGCCCAAACCCAAGCGCTCCGACAATGTGCGCGAAACCCACGGCTGGCACGCCATGCTGTGCGTTGGCTACTCCGACAAAGACCGCATGTTCATCGTGCGCAACTCCTGGGGAGCAGGGTGGGGCGATCGCGGCTACTGCTATATTCCCTACGACTATGTCATCCACGCCGACTACAACGGCCATGACTCGTGGATTATCAAATCGCTCAGCGACCTCGACTTTAGCGCCGACGTTTGGGAAGACGACGAGTCATTCTTTGCCGACGACGGCTCCCTCTTGCTCTACGACTTTTACCTCCAGACCGAAGACCCAGAAGGGTTCACCGAAGCGCTCGAAGCGCTCTGCATGGAGTATGTCGAAAGCGAGGACGACTACTACTTCGACTACGGGTATGACGAAGACGAAGATAGCCCCTACTTGCTCAACATCCTTAACTTTGATCTATCTATTGAAGACGCCACCGAATTCATCGCAGCGCTCGACTCTCTCTGTCAAGACTATGCCGTAGACGGGTCCTTCGGTTTCGGCTACGGGAATGCAGAGTCCGAGGAAGAGGACTCTGAAGCGGAAGAGGAGGACTTTGAAGAGGAAGACGATTCCGAAGACAAAGAGGAGGATTCCGAAGAGGAAGACTACGATTCCGAAGACGAAGAGGACTCTGAAGAGGAGGAAGATTCCGAAGAGGAAGACTACGATTCTGAAGACGAAGAAGAGGAGGAGGATTACAGCGAAGAAGAATAGACGGCTAAGCAGAGCCAAACCGTTTGGGGCTTATCTAGTCCCTAGATAGGCCCCACTACGCACAGCGGCCATGCCTCAGTCGCGCAGTCAATCAGCCAATCAACCCAGTGTTTTACCACACCGCTCTATGCTTGGGCACCTGCCCCAAAGAGCTGCGCCGCCGTGAGGTTGAGTTGCGCAAACTGAGCCGATTCAATCCGGCGATCGCCTGAAAAAGTGCCAATGGGTACATACCCCTGACCATTCTGCGCCAGCACCAGCACCGTCTGATCCTGAGGGTTGATAAGCCAGTATTCAGGAATGCCTAAATCCTGGTACTGAGCGCGTTTAGCCACGTAATCGCGCTCCCACTGCAATTCGCCAGGGCTAACCACCTCGACCACCAGGGCCGGGGGCGGCATCATCAAACGAATTGTGTTGCGCTTGGCTAATAGCTGAATGTGTTCAGGCTGAATCACCGTCAGGTCTGGGTAGCGATTTTTGGGTTCGCCCCGCACCTCTAGCTCTAGACCATGCCCACGAACTCGGTCGATGCCTACCAGCAACGCAAAGGTCAGAAATAGACGGTTGGCAATCTGTACGTTTTGCCCTGACTCTGGCGGCACTTCAATTAGCTCTCCATTAAATAGCTCGTAAAGGTTCTCTGTGCCGTCGTCGTAGGCCAGATAGTCGTCAAAGCTATAAAATTTGGGCCGAGTCTGCACCATCGAAAAGAGTTTGCGAGATTATCCTCAGTTTAGTCGGATGGGGAGATGCGATCGGTTAGTCTTTGAGGCTAAGGTCAAAGAAGGGTTGGAACCCTAGGCCCAAATCCTCAAACCACTACTGTCCCTATCAACCCCTGCCTCCCAAAACCCATGCGGTAGAATCTAGGCCAGCCTGTGACAGACTATCATTAAGAAAGTTGATGTAAGTAGGTTGGCAGAAGCGATGCCCCCTCGGTGCTAACCTTCATTGAGCACGCAGACAGACAGATAAGGAGACGCCAGAGCGAATGGGAAAAGTAGTTGGCATCGACCTGGGCACAACCAACTCAGTGGTCTCTGTCATGGAGGGTGGCAAGCCTGTGGTAATTGCCAACGCTGAAGGGATGCGCACTACGCCCTCGGTGGTGGCTTTTAGCAAAGAAGGCGAGCGCCTGGTGGGGCAGATGGCCCGACGGCAGACCGTGCTCAACCCACAGAACACCTTCTACGGCGTCAAGCGCTACATGGGTCGCCGCTACGCCGAGCTAGACCAGTCCTCTAAGCGGGTGCCCTACACCATTCGCCGGGATGAGGCGGGCAACGTCAAAATTCGCTGCCCCCGCCTCGAAAAAGACTTTGCCCCCGAGGAGATCTCGGCCATTGTGCTGCGCAAACTGGCCGATGAGGCCAGCCGCTACCTGGGCCAGCCGGTGACCGGGGCGGTGATTACCGTGCCCGCCTACTTCAACGATGCCCAGCGCCAGGCCACCCGCAACGCCGGTCGCATCGCGGGTCTAGAGGTGAAGCGCATTCTTAATGAACCCACGGCAGCGGCGCTGGCCTACGGCCTTGACCAGGCCCAAAACGAGACCATTCTGGTGTTTGACCTGGGGGGCGGCACCTTTGACGTGTCGATTCTCGATGTGGGCGATGGGGTGTTTGAGGTGCGATCGACCTCGGGCGATACCCAGCTGGGCGGCACTAACTTTGACACCAAAATTGTCGACTGGTTAGCCGATGGCTTTTTAGAAAAAGAAGGGATTGACCTCCGTAAGGATCGCCAGGCCCTGCAACGCCTGACCGAGGCGGCAGAAAAAGCCAAAATTGAGCTATCTGGCGTGGCCAGCACCGAAATTAGCCTGCCGTTTATTACCGCCACCCCCGATGGCCCCAAGCATATCGAAACCCGCCTCAGCCGATCGCAGTTTGAGGGCCTGTGCGGTGACTTGGTCAGCGCCCTGCGCGCGCCCCTCAAGCAGGCCCTCAGCGATGCGGGGCTGACCCCCAACGACATTGACGAAGTGGTGCTGGTGGGCGGCGGCAGCCGTATGCCCATGGTGCAGGATCTGGTGCGATCGCTGATCGGCCTCGAACCCAGCCAGGCGGTGAACCCCGACGAAGCCGTGGCCGTGGGAGCGGCGGTGCAGGCGGGCATCATCACCCAGGAAGTGCAGGACATCATGCTGCTGGATGTCACCTCTCTGTCCCTGGGGCTGGAGACCATCGGCGGGGTGATGAAGAAGGTAATTCCCCGCAATACCACCATTCCGGTGCGGCGATCGGACATATTTTCGACCTCCGAGAACAATCAGACCTCCGTGGAAGTGCATGTACTCCAGGGCGAGCGCGAAATGGGCATGGACAACAAGTCCCTGGGCCGCTTCAAGCTGATGGGCATTCCCCCCGCGCCGCGCGGCGTGCCCCAGGTGCTGGTGTCCTTCGACATCGACGCCAACGGCATTTTGCAGGTGTCGGCCATGGATAAGACTACCGGGCGCGAGCAGAGCCTGACAGTGCAGGGCGCCTCGAATCTGGAAGAGGGCGAGGTGCAGCGGATGATCCGCGAGGCCGAAGAATTTGCCGAAACCGATCGCCTCCAGCGCGAGCGAGTGGAGAAGCGCAACCGGGCCGAAGCCCTCACCTTCCAGGCCGAGCGGCTGCTGCGGGAGGTGGCCCTCGACTTTGGTATGCAGTTTGCCCGCGATCGCCGCCGCCGCATTGAGGGCCTGGTGCAAGAGCTGCGCGACTATTTAGAGCAAAGCGACGAGCGCGGCATCGACATTGCCCAGGCCGAGCTGCAGGACGAACTCTACGATCTCAACCGCGAGGCCTACCTGTACGAGGCCGACGATGTGCCGGAGGGCGGCATTCTGGGCCAGATCGGCAATACCCTGAAGAAAACCTTCTCCTTCGACGACGACCTGGAGGCCCGACCCAACTACGGCTACCAGGGGTCGTCCTCCTGGGGCAACTGGGATGACGATTGGGACTACGACAACCGGGGGGGATCTGGGGGGCAACGCTACGGCAGCCCCGCCTACGACAATCGCGCCTACGGCACGACGGGCTACAGCGGTCAGGGCTATAACGACCAGGGGTACAGCCAGGGCTATGGCAATCAGGGTTATAACGACCCTGGCTATGGCAGCCAGGGCTATCGCGAACCGCCCCCTGAGGCAAATCGCTCGGGCTATGACAGCTATGGAGATAGCCGCAGGGGCGATCGCGGCTACGGCGACCAGGGCTACGATCGTCCGGCCTCCCCGACGGGAAATCCTCCCCCGGCACCAAATCGGCCTCAGCCGCCCGTCTCAGACTATAGCCAGCAAGACTACGGCCAGCAGGACTACGGCCAGCAAGGCTATGGCCAGCAAGACTACGGCCAGCAGGACTACGGCCAGCAGGACTACGGTCGTCAAGACTACGGCCCGTCCAGCTCCGATCGCCAGGACTATGGCCGCCAAGGCTCCGATCGCCAGGATTATGGTCGCCAAGCGAGTGGCCAGTCAGCCTACGGCCAGCCAGCCTCCAGTGAAACTTCGCGATCGCAGAATGCTGAACCAACCCGCCCCAGCTACGGCAATGCCGGCTATGGCGACCCAGGCTACGATCGCTCTTACCCCCCCGACTCGGATTACGGCAGCCAGGGTTACGACTCCTACGACCGCCCCAGTTCGCCCCCGGCGGCCCCTACCCAGAACAGTTGGGAAGACGACCCCTGGGGACAATCGGCCCCCGCGAGTCGTCCCGAGACCCCAACCCCCGAAAGCCGCCCTCGTCCGGCCGCATCCCCCGAGCGAGGCAGCCGCACCGATCGGCAAACGGCACCGCGCCAGAATCGCTCCGAGAATCGTCCACCAGCCCCCCGCTATGAGGACGACAACTGGAGCGATCGCGACGAATGGCTCTAAGGCTCCCCCTCACTTCACTCTGCGCTAGGTAGGAGAGTGAATCAGTAAACAGGACTGTTCACTCCCCTACTCGCTCACCCATCCACTCCCCTACCCGTCCATTCCCCCACCCTCTATGGAGAACTTTCGGAACTACTACGACATTCTGGGGGTTCCCAGAGAAGCGACCTTTAGCGATATCAAGCAAGCCTACCGAAAGCTGGCCCGGCAGTACCACCCTGACCTCAACCCCGGTGACCAGGACGCAGAGGACCAGTTTAAGCTCCTCAGTGAGGCCTACACCGTCCTCTCTGATGACGAAAAACGTGCCCAGTACGAAAAATTTAGCGAGTACTGGCAGCAGGAAGGCTTCAAGAAAGGGCAGGGGAAATCTGGCGTCGGCGACATCTTTAGCGGGCGCATTTCCCTCGAAGACTTTGGCTTTGGCGAATTTCCCGACTTCAATGCCTTTGTCGATCAGCTCCTCAACCGCCGCCCCTCCAGCCGTCGCAGCGCCAGCGATGATGCAGAGAGCAGCGTTAGTCCAACCTACGGGGCAACAGCGGGCCGCCGCGATGCCGAAGCCGACCTCACCATTCCCCTTGAAAAAGCCTTTCGGGGCGGGCGCGAGCGCATTCGCCTGGAGGATGGCCGTTCCCTAGAGGTCAACATGCCCGCTGGTATGGTCACGGGCCAGCGCATTCGGCTGCGGGGTCAGGGCATTGGCGGCGGCAACCTGTACCTGCGCATTCAGGTCGATCCTCACCCCTTCTATACGCTCCAGGGCAACGATGTGTACTGTCGGGTGCCTATCACCCCCAGCGAGGCCGCCCTGGGCAGCACCATCGATATTCCTACCCTCGATGGTCCCGTGCGAACGACGCTGCCCCACGGAGCGCAGACTGGCCAAATCATTCAGCTGCCGGGGCGGGGGTACTTGGTTGGTCAAGAACGGCGGGGCGATCAAATCGTAGAGTTAGAGGTAGTGGTACCGACTGGGCTGAGCGATCGCGAAAAGGCCCTCTACGAAGAACTGCGTCAGACCGAACGCTTTCGCCCCCGCGCTGACTTGCTGACCTAGCCCAATTGTTGCAAAAGTGTTACAGAGTTTCCCTGGCTTCTCAGGGGCAAAATATTGAGTAAAAGCTATACATCTCAGACAAAACAGGCGCTTTTAGCTGGTTTCCACCCCTGGCAACAGCCCCCATCCCCACCCTGTATCGCTAACTAAATGAGAATTTAACTTTCCTTGGATACCCCCAAGTCGCTAAACTATCAGTGAAAAAGGTCATCCCCGTCATTTTTAACTATGTCTGTTGTTAGCCAAGTTATTTTGAATGCCGACGACGAGCTGCGCTACCCAACCACCGGCGAGCTCAAGGCGATTGAAGACTTTTTGAAAACCGGCGAGCAGCGCACCCGCATTGCCGCCACTTTGTCTGAAAGCGAGAAAAAGATTGTCGACCAGGCCAGTAGAGAGCTATGGCGGCGGCGGCCCGATTTCATTGCCCCTGGTGGCAACGCCTATGGCCAAAAGCAGCGTGCCCTCTGCATTCGCGACTACGGCTGGTATCTACGGTTGGTCACCTACGGCGTGCTGGCTGGCGACCAAACTCCCATTGAAGCCATTGGCATTGTGGGCGTCCGCGAAATGTACAACGCCCTAGACGTGCCCGTACCCGGCATGGCTGAAGCCATCCGCTGCCTAAAAGACGCCTCTCTCAACCTGCTGTCCGATGAAGACGCCGCCGAGGCTGCCCCCTACTTTGACTACATCATCCAGGCGATGTCGTAGTTCTAGCGAAAGCACGATAAAAACCCGGTTTCTCAAAGAAACCGGGTTTTTTGCTATGGATGAGTTGGGCTACTTACAGGCTTGTTAGCACGTCGCGGGCGGCGGCGATCGTCGCGTCGATATCCGCATCGGTGTGGGCAAGAGAGGTGAAGCCCGCCTCGTACTGCGATGGGGCTAGGTACACACCACGCTCCAGCATGCCCCTGTGGAAGCGGCTGAACTTCTCTACATCAGACTGTTTAGCATCTTCAAACTTGGTGATGGGGCCGGGGTGAAAGAACATGCCAAACATGGCGCTGATGTGGCCACCGCAGACTTCGTGCCCCGCATCCCGCGCCGTCTGAAGCAGCCCCTCGGTGAGTTTCGCCGTCAGCCGCTCTAGTTCGTCGTAGGTGCCGGGCCGTTGCAGCAGCTCCAGGGTTTTTATGCCTGCGGTCATGGCCAGGGGGTTGCCCGACAGGGTGCCGGCCTGGTAGACCGGGCCAGCGGGAGCAATCATTTCCATAATGTCGCGGCGACCGCCGTAGGCCCCAACAGGCAATCCACCGCCAATGACTTTACCCAGGGTGGTCAGGTCGGGAGTGATGTTGAACTTGGCCTGGGCACCGCCGTAGGCAATCCGGAAGCCGGTCATGACTTCGTCGAATACTAGCAGGGCATCGTTTTCGCGGGTAATTTCTCGCAGCCCTTCTAAAAAGCCGCCGTCGGGGGTAATGAACCCAGCATTGCCCACCACAGGCTCTAGAATTACCCCAGCAATTTCGTCGGGGTTTTGGGCAAAGAGAGCCTTTACAGCCTCTAGGTCATTGTAGGGGGCGGTGAGGGTGTCGCTGGTAGCCGATTTGGGCACCCCTGGAGAATCGGGTAGGCCTAGGGTGGCAACGCCAGAGCCTGCCTGCACCAAAAACATGTCGGCGTGGCCGTGATAGCAGCCCGAGAACTTGATAATTTTGTTGCGCCCGGTGTAGGCCCGCATTAGGCGCAGCACCGCCATACAGGCTTCGGTGCCGGAGTTGACGAAGCGCACCATCTCGATGCTGGGCACCGCCTGGATCACCATTTCGGCCAGCACATTTTCGAGGTAGCAGGGAGCGCCAAAGCTGGTACCTTTTTCCAGGGCTGCAGACAGGGCGGTCAGCACCTCAGGGTGGGCGTGGCCGCAGATAGCAGGACCCCATGTGCCCACATAATCGATGTACTGGTTGTCGTCTACATCCCAGATGTAGGCACCCTTAACCCGGTCAAACACAATGGGCTGCCCACCTACCGACTTAAAAGCCCTAACCGGAGAGCTAACGCCACCCGGCATTAGGTTTTGAGCAGCAGAGAAAATTTCCTGTGATTTTGCTGTTTTAAATGGGGCTGTACTGACCAAGGCACGTTCCTCTCAGAGTCCAAAATCATTCAGCGGCCTAGGCCACCTGAACGTTAGCTCTGATCATTATCCTATTGATTGGATAAGGAGTACTGTCTGATGTTAAGGAATGTAGCGTTACCGACGCAGGTGGTGCAGGCGACCATTCTTAATTTGCACTACGGGGTGGTTGGAGATGCGCACCAGGTGCTCATCGTGGGTGGTAACGATGACGGTAATACCGATGGAATTGAGCTTCTTGAGGATTTTGATCACCTGGAGGGAGTTGTCGGCATCCAGGTTGCCGGTGGGTTCATCGGCCAGCAGCAGAGGCGGGGTGTTGACCACGGCACGGGCAATACTGACTCGCTGCTGTTCGCCACCGGAGAGCTCGTCGGGGAAGCACTGGGCTTTACCCTGTAGGCCTACCATTTTGAGGGTGGGCCAGAGGCGGCGGTGAATTTCTTTGCGGGTAAAGCCCTGGGCCCAGAGCACAAAGGCTACGTTCTCGGCTACGGTGCGACGGGGAATGAGCTTATAGTCTTGGAAAACAACGCCGATGCGGCGGCGCATCATGGCGAGGCGGTTGCCCCGCAGATTTGAAATGGGTTCATCTCCGACGAGAATGCTGCCATTGGTGGGACGCTCGTAGCCGTAGAGCAGCTTTAGCAGAGTGGATTTGCCTGAACCGGAAGGGCCGGTGACAAAGAGAAAGTCGCCGGGGTTCACCGTTAGGTCCACACCGGCTAAGGCTTTGCTGCCGTTGGCATAAATCTTTTCAACGTTAGCCAGCGAGACGATGGGCTGAACAGAAGGGTCGCTGGGAGGAGCGGTGTCGAGCACGGGAGATGGGGAAGGATCGGAGTCAGAGCGGGCGGGCACCACAAGCTTGAAGCGGCCTTGCAGCCTAGCCCTGACCTCCTCCGGGAGGCTGGACAGCTTGGCGTCGTCGGTGGGGGGGACGGCGGGGCGAGCGTTGGTGGGGCGATGGAGCACAGAGGTCATGGAACGTCCTAACTGAGGTGGGTCGGGGCTGGGCTCGGGAATAAGCCTAGCTGAAACGTATGAACTGCGCAGCCAGCGCCGGGGACAGGGCTGACACTGCTTTTGGGTGGCCATTGTACCGGAAAGACCGTATCCGGCAAAAGGCATATTTGTTTTTTCAATAATCGTTATGTTTTGTTACCGAGGGAACAGTCGAAACTGAACCACTATGGCTCTAGAAGCGTACCGCAACGTTTGCAAAACTGAGCATCTTCGTCGTGGGGGGTGAGGCCACAGCCGGGGCAGGGCATGTGCTGGGGCTGCCTCACTTTGCCCAACTGCCGAATCAATCTGCTGACCTGGGTGGGAATGAGCGCAATGCCCGTGAGGATCATCATGACGGTTAGTCCTCGACCGGCTTCAGAAATGGGGGTGACATCGCCATAGCCAACGGTGGTCATGGTGACGACAGCAAAATAGAGCGCGTCTAAAAATGTGCCAAAGTCTTCTGGGTTGCTGGGATTTTCGACCTGAAAAATGAGGCCGGAGTAGATGAAAATAATCGTGCCCATGGTCAGTAAAATGCGAATCAAAATCAGGCTGTCGGCACTGGTCACGCGGCCAAACCACAGTCGATTGTTGAAAATGTGCACCAGACGCAAGATGCGCAGCGATCTAAAAAATCGCAGAAAACGAATATCAAAAATGCCGATCCAGGAGGGCAGAATGGCGATGAGATCGATCAATCCGTACAGACTGAAAGCGTAGTGCCAGGGGCGATGGGCTACCCAAAGTCGCAGGCCGTATTCAAGGGTAAAGGCCAGCACAATCACCCAGTCGAGGCGATTTAGCCAGGTGTCGAGGGTGGGCGGAATGGGGTAGGTTTTGAGGACAAAAATGACGGCAGATAGAAAAATCAGCAGCACGATCGCGCCGTTGGTCAGCCGACCTGCCAGGGTGTCGGTGGTGTTCAATTCGCTGCGCAGGCGATCGCGCAGCGCGAGTTTTTGACCATCGCGCCAGGGTTTTTGCTGCTCGTCTAGGATCTCTTCCATGGTGTCAATGCGGTGTTAATGCCCACCCCCAGGATGGTTCTGCGCTCTGCTCTAGGCTAAGATAGCCGGGCAGACTGATTTTTATCTGGCTGCGTTTTTATGGCAATCATAGTTTTATCTCAGGCTAGTCCGGCGGTGGGTTTGGCCTCTCGGTCTGCACGGGTTTAGGTTAGCGTTGGCCCCCTCCCGGTTGGCTATTGTCCAAATTGTGATTGCCGGTATCTTTTGCCTGAGCAGAAGGTTAGATTTATTATCACTGCGGCACGTTGATTACCTATGGCGATCGCCCCCACTATTACCACTCTGCACGATTTTTCTCCCGCTGCGCCCAGCGCCTGGCCGCCGCTGCCCAGCCAGCGACCGCTGCTGCTGGTGGGCCATGGCAGTCGAGATACGGAGGGGCGCGATCGCGTCCTGGAGTTCGCCGCCGCCTACCAAGCCCTCGACACCTCTCGCCCGGTGATTCCCTGCTTTTTAGAGCTGAGTGAGCCGACCATTCAAGACGGCGTAGACCTTTGCGTGGAGAAGGGCTATACCGATATTTCGGTGCTGCCGATCTTGCTGTTTGCCGCCCGCCACAATAAGTTCGATGTCACCAATGAGCTGGATCGCGCCCGCCAGCGCCACCCCCAGGTCACCTTTCACTACGGTCGCCACTTTGGCATTACCCCAGCGATTATTCAGCTCTGGCAGGAGCGATTGGCAGAGTTAGATACTCCTCGCTTTAATCCCGACGGCATTGGCCGCGAAGATACGGTGCTGCTGTTTGTGGGTCGGGGAGCCAGCGACCCCGACGCCAACGGCGATGTATACAAGCTGGCCCGCATTGTGTGGGAGGGCAGCCGCTATAAAACCGTCGAGATTTGCTTTATCGGCATTACCCACCCTCGGTTAGAAGAAGGCTTTCGCCGCGCCCGGCTGTACGACCCCAAACGCATCATTGTGCTGCCCTACTTTCTGTTTACGGGCGTGCTGGTGAAAAAGATTGTAGACATTACCCAACAAGAGCAGGCGGCGCACCCCGAGCAGCTGGTGGCCTATTTGCCGGAGATGGGCAGCCACCCGCAGCTGATGCAGATTTTGCGCGATCGCGAAATCGAAACCCACCTGGGCCAGGTGGCCATGAACTGCGAAATGTGTAAGTTTCGCCTCGCCGCCGGGGGTGGTCAGCACGGCCACGACCATGGCCATGGGCACGACCACGGGCACGGGCACGACCATGACCACGGCCATGGCCACGAACACGGTCACGGTCACGGGCACGAGCATGGGCATGGTGAACCCGTAGACCTATTTCCCAAGCCCGAAGACTACCATCAGCGCGCCTGGCAGGTTCCCTGACCATGCCGCCTGGGAATCTTAGAGACAGTTCAGGGATAGCCTGGGCCAGTTTCTAGCGTGCTCAGGGGGCAGCCATGTTTAAATCGGTCGGTCGTCATGTCTGTGCCTTTGATTTGGAGTGGGCACCCGATCCAGCCTCTGGGCGAAGGCTCTACGGACTGCCAGCAAAGGCTTCCGATGCCGAGGTCTTTGAGGTGATGTGGGAAAAAGCCGGAGCCACCGCCGCCAAGCCTCGCCCCCACTTAAAAACAGCGCTCTGTCGAGTCGTCGCGATTTCTGCTGTGATTCGGGAGCAGCAAACCAACGGCGAGATGCACCTTCGGCTGACGACCCTGCCCAGGCAGTTTGATCAGCCCATGGATGAAGGAGAATTAATTGCCACATTTTTGGGCTACCTCGGCCAGCACCATCCCCAGCTCGTGGGCTTTAATTCTCAAACTGCCGACCTGCCGATTTTGCTTCAGCGAGGGCTGGTCGCGGGCATTTCAGCGGCGGAATTTTGCCGTCGGGCCGAAAAGGGCTGGGGCAGCGACTACTTTAGCCGCCACGGCGATGCCCATATCGATTTGAAAAGCACGCTCAGCGGCTGGGGCATTGCCACACCTGCCCTCCACGAGTTGGCGGCAGCGATGGGCATTCCAGGATGGGTGGGACCAGAGCCACCCGATGTGGTGGACTGGTGGGTAAAAGGCGACCTGCGAGCCATCGTTGAGCAAAGCCAGTATGACGCGCTGAGCACTTACCTGGTGTGGCTGAAAACGGCGCGCTTTGCTGGGTTCTTTAGCCCAGATCAGTACCTTGAAGAAGAAGATCGAGTGCGGGGGATGGTGGGCGATCGCATTGCCCAGGACGATCGCTCCCTGATTCGATACCTGGAACAATGGAATAGTTTCCAAAACCAGCCCGCCGAGGCTCCCATTATTCCTCTCGCAGCAACTCCCCTCGCCGCAGATCAATCCGCCTAAAACCGTATTCAGATTAAAATCAGGGTAGTCCTATGACCGACACTATGCAGGCCGAACCGCCCAGAGAACCTACCCTTACCGACGTGCTCACCGAGCTGCGCGAGTTTAAGGCGAATGTAGACCAGCGCTTTGAACAAGTGGATAGGCGCTTTGAACAGATAGAGCAGCAGTTTGAGCAGCGCCTTGATAAGTTGGACTACAAGTTCGACACCTACGAAAACGCCTCAGACAAGCTGGTGCGACTGGCCACGACGATCATCATTGCGGCAGCGACGGTAGCGATTTTGCCCTCGGCGTTTCAAGCCTTTGGCCCGTTGGTGACCCAGTTGGTTTCAGCAGGGCAGTGACAGCATTTACAGGCTTAGCTTTCCCTGTTGCAGCTGCTGTCTCAGGTCACGCAGCATTGTGCTAGTGCCTCTAGCAAACGCCTGGACAACCAGTTGGGGAATCCAATCTGCAATGGATAGATCCGGAAATACTAGACTCATCGCCCCAGACTCGTATTTATTCTCCCGCAGTAAATAAATGGTTAGTTTGCCGTGGTCATAGATCCAAACTTCAGGAACCTGCAGGATGGCATAGGCATCGAGAGTTGTTTTAGATGTGACGTCTGCTTCAATGGCGAGATCGGGGGGCGGGTCCACATCCGTGTCCATGCGCATTAAATTCCTGACCTGCTCTGCGTGTTGAATATAAAAACAGGTGTCGGGCTCTAACCCGGCTCTTTTGGGCTTTTTGAAGGTAGTAGCGCCAAAATCCTCCCAGGCCCTGCCCTGGGCATCTAAAATCGCTGTGATTATGTAAGCAATAATGCGATGGGGACGTTCGTGGGCAGGGAGTGGGGCCATGAGTTCCAGGGTGCCATCGCAGTAGTTGATGCGCGGAATGTGGCGAGCTTCGCCTAAATCCTCCAGCAGGGTTTCGTACTGATCCCAGGTAACATTTTCAATTAGCAGATGGCTGCCTGGCGATAGATCAATGGTTTGAATAGGGATTTTAACTAAATTCACAAGCGGCATAGAGTCTACCTTCGGCGCAGCTAACAATCCTGAGGCATAGCCTTAAAGAGATTTCCGGGAAAGAAGAGACCCCACGTAGGGGGGCAGGACCTGCGTCCTTGAGAAGAATCAACATTCTCAAGTCGTTTCGCTGCCAGAATTGGCCTAATTTTTTTCCACTGTAAGCCCAACCTCTTGCCCATAGGATAGCTCCAGGGTATTACCATCGGGGTCGCGCAAAAAGGCCCAGTAGCCAATCGGGTAGCCCGAATCCTGGGGGGCTTGAATCAGACAACCCTCCTGGCGGGCGCGATCGCACAGCGCATCCATGGCCTGGCGGCTTTCGCAGCCAACCCCCAGGTGAGCCAGGGGAGTCAAAACTGGCTGCACGCTAGCCTGCTCGATCAGCACGATCGCGAAGGGGCGCGTGTGGTCCGACAGCCAGACCACCCTGACGCCGGTTTCCGCATCTACCCGCTGATGAATTATCGCCATAGCCGCGTAGGTGCCATAGAAGGAAACGCTGCGGTCTACGTCGGCAACGGGTAGCGCGATGTGGGTGAGTCCCAGGTCAACCATGGTGGACTACCTCCCCAGGGGCGGGGAAACGGGGGTTACTCTTCCTCGGTGGACGCTTCGGCGGCGACTTCGGGAGATGCCTCCGGAAACACCTCGGCCACAGCTTCGGCAGCGGCCTCAATGACGATATCAGCGGCCTCATCGTCGCCGTCTTCCTGTAGGGCAGGGGGCACGACGGCCACAGCGGCGATCGCATCTTCTCCATCCAGCCGCTGCAAGCGCACCCCGGTGGCCGGACGCGACTGAATTGAGATATCGTTCACCCGCTGGCGAATGATAATGCCTCGGTTGGTGACCAGCATCAGCTCGTCGCCCTCGCCCACCACCAGCAGCGCCGCCAGGGTGTCGTCGCCCTTGCGGAACTTGATCGCCATCAGGCCCATACCGGCCCGGTTTTGCAGCCGGAACTTGGCCACCGGCACCCGCTTGCCCAGGCCCGACGCGGTGATCACCAGCACCCAGGGACCGCCCTCGTTGCCGGTGGTCTCGTCATTGTCGCCTTCGGCTTCGGCGGCCTGCACCACCGCTTCCACCACCTGGGTCGGCAAAATATCCATGCTGATCAGCTCGTCGCCGTCGCGCAGGGACATCGCCCGCACGCCGCGAGTGGGTCGCCCCAGGGGCCGCAGCTGGTCGTCGTCGGCCTTAAAGTGAATGGTCATGCCCCGCCGCGAGCCGATCAAAATGCTGTCGGTGTTGCGGGCCAGGCGCACCCACTTGAGCTGGTCGCCCTCTTCAAGGGAAATGGCAATTAACCCGTTGGTGCGGATGTTGCTGAAGGCCGACAGGGTGGTTTTCTTCACGAAGCCTCCCTGGGTGAGCATTACCAGGTAGTCTTCGTCGGTGAACTCGCGCACCGCCAGCACCGAGGTAATCGCCTCTTCTTTGGGGATGGGCAGCATTTGCACGATGGGCATGCCCCGCGAGGCGCGGGAGCCCTCGGCGATCTGGTAGGCCCGCAGGGCGTAGGTGACGCCGCGATCGCTAAAGAACAGCAGGTAGTCGTGGGTGTAGCAGGTAATGAAGTGCTGCACGCCGTCGTCTTCCTTCATTTTGGCCCCGGCCTTGCCTCGGGTGGCGCGGCTCTGGGCCTCAAAGGTGGCCACCGGCATGCGCTTGATGTAGCCCTGGTCGGTGACCAAAATGACCACCTGCTCGTTGGCGATCAGCGAAATGTCGGTGAGTTCGCCGTCATCCATTTCGATGATGGTGCGGCGGGGGTCGTCGTGCTTGGCCTTGAGCTCGCCCAGCTCGGTGACAATGATGTCGAGAATGCGCTCGCGGCGGGCCAGAATATCTTCGAGGTCGGTGATTTTGGCGACCAGCTCCTCGTGCTCCTGCTGAATCTTGTCGGCCTCCAGGGCGGTGAGACGGCGCAGCTGCATTTGCAGAATGGCATCGGCCTGCACCTCTGAAAGGCCGTAGGTGTCCATCAGCTCCTGCTTGGCGGCGGGGGTGTCGGCGGCCCCGCGAATTAGCGCGATGATGGCGTCGAGATTGGCCAACGCCACCAGATAGCCCTGGAGAATGTGGTCGCGCTCCTGGGCCTTGCGCAGCTCGTACTGGGTGCGGCGAATGATGGTTTCTTCGCGAAAATCTAAAAACACCTCCAGCATGCGCTTGAGGCCGAGCAGCTGGGGCTCGCCGTTGACCAGGGCCAGCATGTTGACGCCGAAGTTGTTTTGCAGCGGCGTCTGCTTGTAGAGGTTGTTGAGCACGACGCGGGGGTAGGCATCGCGCTTCAGCTCGATGACGATGCGCATGCCGTCGCGATCGCTCTCGTCGCGAATATCCGAAATCCCCTCCAGGCGGCGCTCGTTCACCATTTCGGCGATCCGCTCGATCATGCCCGCCTTGTTGGTCTGGTAGGGCAGCTCGGTGATGATAATGGCTTCGCGATCGGGCCGCCCCCGGTGCTCGATGGTTTCCATGGTGGCCACGCCGCGCATGGTGACCGAGCCCCGCCCGGTCATGTAGGCGTCGCGAATGCCGCTGCGGCCCAAGATCTGCCCCCCCGTAGGAAAGTCGGGGCCGGGGATGATCTCCATCAGCTCGGCGGTGGAGATGTCGGGGTTGTGGATTAGCGCAATCACGCCGTCGATCAGCTCGCCGGGGTTGTGGGGCGGAATGTTGGTGGCCATGCCCACGGCAATGCCGGAGGAGCCGTTGAGCAACAGCTGGGGCAGCCGCGAGGGCATCACCACCGGCTCCTGCTGGGAACCGTCGAAGTTGTCGGCAAAATCGACGGTGTCAGACTCGATGTCTTGGAGCAGCGAGTCGCTGGTCAGCGACTGCAGGCGACACTCGGTGTATCGCATCGCCGCCGGGGGGTCGTTGTCGATGGAGCCGAAGTTGCCGTGGCCGTTGATCAGCGGCATCCGCATGGAGAAGTCCTGGGCCATGCGCACCAGGGCGTCGTACACAGCGGTGTCGCCGTGGGGGTGGTACTTACCCAGCACCTCCCCGACGACGCGGGCGCACTTACGGAAGGGGCGATCGGCGGCTAAACCCAGCTCGTGCATGGCGTAGAGAATGCGGCGATGCACTGGCTTGAGCCCGTCCCTGGCGTCTGGCAGCGCTCGACCCACGATCACGCTCATGGCGTATTCCAGGTAAGAGCGAGACATTTCGTTGCGCAGATCGGTCGGGACGATGCGCTCTTCTGGGGTTGCCATAGGCTAAAAAGCTCCGAATTTGCGAACAACAAAGCGCTAGTCAGACCCTCGCACCGAGCGGTGCTGAATAGCGCTTAATCAGTATGTTTTTTGCGGACTCATGTGAGTTATATTTTAGCACGAATTCCCCGCTTCAAATCAGCGGACGCTATGGTGTAGCTAAGGGCGCAAGATCCTTGATATGGCTATGTTTTGCCGTGCTGCTTCGATCCTTGATTTGGAATAGTTCATTCCCCCTGAGTTTGCTGTGCACCACGCCTTTACCCTGACCGATTTTGCCATCATCTATTCGCCGGAGTTTTTAACTCACGATACGGGCAGTTTTCACCCTGAAAATGCCGGGCGACTGACCGCCGTTGTGGCGGCTTTAGAGAACGTATCCTGGGCCGATCATCTCGACTGGCGCGAACCCTCTCCGGTGCAGCAGCGGGATGTGGACAAGCCGATCGCGCGGCTCCACAATCCGCGCTACATCACCGCCGTGCGGGAGATTGCCCACGCGGGCGGCGGTCACCTCGACGGCGATACGGTGGTGTCTGAGCGCAGCTACGCCGTGGCCCGGCTGGCGGTGAGCGCCTGGCTCGACGGCGTGGACTATGTTCTGGAGACGGGGCATTCGGCCTTCGTGCTGGCGCGCCCGCCCGGACACCACGCGGTGCGCGATCGCGGTATGGGGTTCTGCCTGTTTGCCAACGCGGCGATCGCCGCCCACTACGCCCTGGAGCAGCCTGGCATTGCCCGCGTCGCCATCCTCGACTGGGATGTGCACCACGGCAACGGCACCCAGGCGCTGGTGGAAGGCAATGCCGCGATCGCCTTCTGCTCCCTGCACCAGTCTCCCGGCTAC
This sequence comes from Nodosilinea nodulosa PCC 7104, assembly GCF_000309385.1. Classification (GTDB taxonomy): domain Bacteria; phylum Cyanobacteriota; class Cyanobacteriia; order Phormidesmidales; family Phormidesmidaceae; genus Nodosilinea; species Nodosilinea nodulosa. Next base: position 1,940,248 of record NZ_JH976537.1, on the reverse strand, counting down.
CCCGGCACCGGCCACAGCAGCGAAACTGGCCTCCACGGCAACGTGCTGAATCTGCCCATGGCCCCCGGCAGCGCCAGCGACGACTACAAAACCCAGTTTGAGCAGAAGGTCATCCCCTTCCTCCAATCTTTTGGCCCCGATTTACTGATCGTCAGCGCCGGCTACGACGCCAACGCCGCCGACCCCCTGGCCAGCGTTAATCTGCAACCCCAAGACTTTGGCGCATTTACTCGCCTGTGCTTGGGCATTACCAACCGCATTCTGTTTGGCCTCGAAGGCGGCTATGACTACGACGCCCTCAGCCAGTCGGTGCTGGCCACGATCGCAGCCCGCCTGGGAATTTAGCCGAGGCCAGCCGGGCGGACCGTCCAGGCCACCATCCGGGCGGTGCACAAAAAGGTTTACAGGTCAGATTAAAGAGACTATTGTTTTTATATCGATCGTCCAACATAAATTTTTCTGGTGCTTGGGGTATCGTTTCAAAGCTGCTCAGAGGTTAGGCCGCAGCGCCTGAACGTGTATGCCCAAGATTGTTGACCACGACCAGTACCGTAGGGAGCTTTTAAAGCAATGTTTTGACCTGTTTGCTGAAAGGGGCTATGCCGCTCTAACCATGCGTAACATCGCCCAGGGCTTAGGGGTGTCGACGGGCACGCTTTATCACTATTTCCCCAGCAAAGAAGGACTGTTTGAACAGCTGGTGCGTGAGACCACGCTGCGAGATATTCAAAGCGCGATCGCCGCTGCGGGGCAGCAGGAGTGCGTGCTGGGGCGCGTGGAAGCGGCCCTGGAGTACGTCGCTCAAAACGAAGACTTTCTAAGGAAGCAAAAGCTGATCTGGATCGAGTTCTATCAGCATCAGCACCGGGAAAGCGGTGCGCCGACCGAGGTCTTTCACCGGGTCTGCCAGGAGAACGAGCAGCATGTAGCCGCCCTACTAGGCCTGGACGATCCAAAACTGATAGGCTTTCTAAGCTCCGTGGTGGACGGTATTTTGCTGCACCGCATCTACGAACCGCAAAGCTACTCGTTTCGCGACCATGCCCGCATTTTGATCGATATGGTAAAGCTCTATCTCACTGACCGAGGTTCGTTACGTCCCCTTGATTGATGGATGAATGGCTATTCATCGAAAGCCCAGCCCTCAGCGGATTGGAAACAAACGAATCGGAGATAATCGGCCTCGCCAAACCCTTGGTCATGATCCTAGAGTTTTCTCGAATTACCATTTCTAAAGTGACGTCCGATGTCTAACGCGCACTCCAGGTCTAGCTACCCTATGCTGTCACTCAATATGCTGTCACTCAGTGTTTGGCGATCGCGGCGGGCGTTAGGAGCGGCCCTTGCCCTGTCATTTACCCTGGCGGCCTGTAGTCGGCCCCAGCCGCCGGGAGCCATGGCGCCCCAGGCCGTGCCGGTGCAGGTGCAAGAGTTGCAGCCCGGCACCTTTGAGGAAAGCGCTGACTTTGTGGGCGCCCTGGAGGCCGAGCAGCGCATTGAGCTTAAACCCCAGGTGGCAGGCCGCGTAACCCAGATCTTCGCCAGCTCTGGCAGCGCCGTTAGCCGGGGCCAGCCGGTGGTGCAGCTGAGTCCAGACCAGGCCCAGGCTCGGGTGTCTGCGGCCCAGTCTGGGGCCCAGGCCGCCCGCTTTGGCCGCGATGCGGCCCAGGCCCAGGTGGAGGCAGCTAGGGCTCAGGTCGCCCGCACCCAGGCCGATGTGGAGCTTGCGGTAGTCGAATATGGCCGCACCGAACGGCTGGTGGCAGCGGGAGCCCTGAGCAAGCAAGACTTAGACAACGCTCAAAACCAGCTAGACGTGGCCAGGGCGGCCCAGCGCCAGGCCGAAGACAATGTGCGGGCCGCCCAGTCTCAGCTCCAGCAGGCGCTCTCCACCTTTGAGCAGGCCCAGGCCCAGGTCGATGTCAGCCAGGAAGATTTAGGGTTTAAGCAGGTGGTGGCTCCGGTTACAGGTCGCCTGGGCGATGTCTCCCTCAAGGTGGGGGATTTTGTCGATGTCGGCGATACCCTGGCCACCATCACCCAAAATAGCGAACTCTATTTGCGCATTCAGGTGCCCTCTACCCGAGCCAGCCAGTTGCGGCCCGGAATTCCCGTGGAGCTGCTCAACCCCGATACCGGCGAACCCCTGGCCACGGGCAGCCTCAGCTTTATTTCGCCGCAGGTGGACGGCGACGGGCAATCTATTTTGGTTAAGGCCCGCTTTCCGAACGAGGCGGGCAACCTGCGCGACGGGCAGTTTGTGCGGGCCAGACTGATCTGGAGCACCACCGCAACGCTGCTGGTGCCCACGGTGGCGGTTACTCGCGTGGCCGGGCAGAGCTTTGTGTTTGTGGCCACCGACCAGCCCCAGGAGGACGGTCAAACCATTCAGGTCGCCACCCAGCGCCCGGTGCAGCTGGGGCAACTCCAGGGGAACAACTACCAGGTCATTGACGGGCTGAAAGCTGGAGACCAGGTCATTGTCACCAACCTTTTGCAGCTGCAAGATGGCCGCCCTGTTTCCCCCGAGGAGAAGGCCTCAGCCGCCCCCTAGGCCACGCGGCGGGGTGGGCCACTGGTTGGCGTTGCTGACGTTTAGCTCCCTATCTCCGTCCGTCCCGATTCGCAAGACGATTCTTCTGTTCCCTGAGCCCCCGGTAACCTAGCCATGGCGCTGTTCTCCATTGCCGACAACTTTATTCGTCGCCCGGTGCTCACCACCGTGTGTTCCCTGCTGATAGTGTTAGCGGGGTCGGTGGCAATTCCGCTGCTGCCCATTGAGCAACTGCCAGAGATTGCGCCGCTGCAAATTCAGGTGTCTTCTAGCTACACCGGGGCCGATGCTGAGACCGTAGAAAACAACGTCACCACGGTGATAGAGCGCGAGGTCAACGGCGTAGAGGGGATGCAGTTCATCACCTCCAGCAGCACCAATACGGGGCAAAGCAGCATCAACGTGGTGTTCGGCCCCGGCCGCGATAAGGACCTGGCCCAGGTCAACGTTCAAAACCGGGTGTCGAGGGCCGAGCCGCTGCTGCCGCCGGAGGTCAGTCAGCTGGGGGTGACGGTGAGTGCCCAGTCGCCCAGTATTTTGCTGGTTTATCGGTTCTTTACCGACGACGATCGCTACGATGCGCTGTTTTTGAGCAACTATGCCGATCTGTTCATTCTCGACGAGATGAAGCAGCTCGATGGGGTGGGCAGCGCGCAGATATTTGGGGCAGGGCGCTACGCCATGCGCCTGTGGCTAGACCCTCCCGCCCTGGCCAGTCAGAAGCTAACACCCAGCGATGTCATCGCCGCCCTGCAGGAGCAAAACGTGCAGGTGGGCGGTGGGGCGGTGGGGGCACCGCCTATGGATGCGGGGCAAGCCTACCAGTACACCGTGCGGTTGCCCGGTCGACTGGAGGATGTCAGCGAGTTTGAGAACATGGTCGTCAAGGTGGGCAGCGGCGGCAACCTGGTGCGGCTCAAGGATGTGGGCCGGGCTGAATTGGGAGCCGAAGACTATAGCTTTGATGCCAAGACCCAGGGCAAGCTGGCGGCGGGTCTGCTGGTGTACCAGCTGCCGGGCAGCAACGCCCTGCAGGTGGCTCAGTCGGTGCGCGATCGCATGGACGAGCTGAGGGCCAGCTTTCCGCCGGGCTACCGGGCCGAGCTGGTGTTTGACACCACCGACTTTGTGCGGGTGTCGCTGAAGGAGGTGCTGACGACGCTGGTGATGGCGATCGTGCTGGTGCTGCTGATCTTGTTCCTATTTTTGCAGGATTGGCGAGCGACCATTGTGCCTGCGATCGCGATTCCGGTGGCGCTGATTGGCTCGATGGCCTTTTTGCTGGCCTTTGGCTTTTCCATCAACACGCTGACCCTGTTTGGCTGCATTTTGGCCTCGGGTCTGGTCGTGGACGACGCGATTGTGATTGTGGAGGCGATCGCCGCCAAAATTGACCAGGGCATGCGACCCCGCCTGGCCGCCCTCGACGCCATGCAGGAGCTGTCGGGGGCGGTGGTCTCTACCTCCCTGGTGCTGATGGCGGTGTTTATTCCGGTGGCGTTTTTTCCGGGCAGTACCGGCAAGATTTACCAGCAGTTTGCCCTCACCATCGCCTTTACGGTGCTGGTTTCGACCTTTAACGCCCTCACCTTTTCACCGGCGATGTCGGCGCTGCTGCTGCGTCCGGTGGGGGCGGGGCAGCGCGGCGGGCCGCTGGCCGGGTTTTTCACCTGGTTTAACCGCCAGCTGGTGCGCCTGATTGAGCGCTACCGGGAGGCGGTGCGCCTGCTGATTCGCCTGCGCTATGCGGTGCTGGCCATGTTTGCGGTGGGGGTGCTGCTGATGCTGGCCATGCTGCGCGTGGTGCCCACGGGCTTTGTGCCCGCCGAGGACCAGGGTTATTTCTTAGGCATTGTGCAGGCCCCCGACGGGGTGTCGCTGGAGTACACCAAAGGGGTGATGGCCCAGGCCGACAAAATTATCTCTCAGTTTCCGGAGGTGGAGAGTACCTTCATGCTGTCGGGGTTTGGCTTCGATGGCCCCTCCCCAAACAAGGGCGTGTTTTTTGCCACCCTGGCCCCTTGGGAAGACCGCCGTGCCCCTGAGTCGACGGTGACTGGGCTGCTGCCCAAGGTGAACGGCGGCCTCGCGGCTATTCAAGAAGCCCTGGTGATTGCCTTTAACGCGCCGCCGGTACCGGGCTTTAGCCCTACCGGAGCGCTGGAGATGCAGCTGCAAGACCGCAGCGGCAACCAGATGACCATTGACCAGTTTTTGGGCAATGCCAACCAAATCATCGGGCTGGCCAACCAGTCCCCGGCCTCCATGGGGGTGTTTACCCAGTTCACCGCCAGCTCGCCCCAGGTGCAGGTGGATGTCAACCGCGATCGCCTGAAAGCCCTGGATGTGGACATTGACGAGGCGCTGAGTACCGTGGGCACCTACCTGGGCTCGCGCTACGTCAATGACTTTACCTACGGCGGCCGCAACTACCGGGTCTACGTCCAGGCCGACCAGGGCTTCCGCAACGAGCCGGCCGACATCAACAGCATCTACGTGCGATCGCGCCAGGGCACCATGATTCCCCTGGGAGAAGTCGTCACCCTCAGCGAGGTGGTAGGGCCATCGACCATCAACCACTTCAACCTGCTGCGATCGATCAAGCTGGAGGGCATGCCAGCGCCGGGGGCCAGCTCTGGCCAGCTGATTGAGGCCATGTCTGCGGCCCACGCCCAGGCGGCTCTGCCCGTGGTGGGTAAGGCGTGGCAGGGCACCGCCCGTGAAGAGATTGCCTCGGGCGGGCTGGCCACCATTATCTTTGGTCTGGGGGTGCTGGTGGTGTTTTTGGTGCTGGCGGCCCAGTACGAAAACTATGTTGACCCCGTGATCATTTTGCTGACGGTGCCGCTGGCGGTGCTGGGGGCGCTGGTGTTTCTGTTCTTGCGCGGGCTCGACCTCAATATCTATGCCCAGGTCGGCCTGGTGATGCTGATTGGTCTGGCCAGCAAGAATGCCATTCTGATTGTGGAATTTGCCAACCAGGCCCGCAGTCAGGGACTGGGACTGGTACCGTCGGCGATCGCCGCTGCCGAGCAGCGGTTCCGGCCCATCATCATGACGGCAATTTCATCGCTGGTGGGGTTCTTTCCGCTGTTGATTGCCACCGGGGCGGGCAGCGCCAGCCGCTGGTCGGTGGGCTACACCGTGTTTGGGGGGCTGCTGGTGGCCACGGTGCTGAGCCTGCTGGTGGTGCCGGTGCTATACGTGGTGCTGAAGGGGCTGTCCGAGCGAGTGCTGCCCGGCGGCCCTGGCACCCCGCCAACGACCACCTCGACTGGCCGCAGCAGCGATCGGGCCGGGGCTGAAGTCGGGGATCCCGTCGCTCCCCTGCGATTTACCGAGCGTTCGGGCGCCGACGGGGAAAATCCTGCCTAACAGCCGGATTGCTGTCATCGCTGCCGGGAGAAGACTAAAATTTATAGCGTTGGCCAGAAATCCCTGGGCGGACTGCGGCTTCGATGCCCCGCCGCCCAGGGCAGTGCCCAAATTACCTGTAAGGAGTCGATATGGATGGGGATGGGTCACAGGCCGAAATGGCTGCTCGCCTAGAGGCGCTAGAGGCCAGGGTAGAGGGCTTCATTCAGCAGGGATTGACCGAGCGTATTGCTCGCCTGGAGGATGCGCTGACGCTAGTCACCGATGTAGAGCGCTATCAACCGCTCCAGCGGCTGCTCAAAACCGGCAAGCTGCTGGAGGCGGACGAAGAAACCGTACGGGTCATCCTGCAGGAGGCGGGCACGCCCGATCGCGAAGATCTGCCCCCCGACGCCGTTCGCCTGTTTCCTTGCAGCGTGCTGCGGGTCATCGATCGCCTGTGGACCACCTATACCGGCGGTCGCTTTGGCTTTAGCGTCCAGCTTCAGCTATACCAGGCCGTGGGCGGCACCCTGGAAACCGCGATCGCCCAGGACAGCACTATGCTCAACCGCCTCGGAGAACGGGTGGGCTGGCGCCAAAACGACCAGTGGAAGACTATCGATCAGGCCCGCCACGACCTAGACGATCCCGTCGGCTGCTATCCCGTCGTCTGGTGGGATTCGCCTTACGGGGCCAAGATGGTCAACTATTTTCTGACTCGACTGTTTACCTGCGAACTGTAGGGCTTGGGCAATCAGTACCGCTCAGGCAGCTCTACATCGGCCTGAGCTGAGACATAGCCATAGTCACGTTGGTTAGGACATCCAGAAACCCTATGAACTTCAAACGTTTGAACGTTCATAGGAGACATGTCTTAACCTGACTGGCCACAGCTATACCAAAGCCCTCCAGCTGAGAGATTTCAGCCGGAGGGCTCATAGGCTATAGGAGATGACCACAGGAGGGTTATCTGCCTGACGGCAGACCGGCTACTCTCCCGTGGCAGGGGCGACCTCTGTCTCGGGGGGCATCAGGGTCGTACCTGCACCCTGCGACTGGGCCTGCTGGCGGCGCAGGGCATCCTGCTGAAGAGTGCGGAAGTTGCTGGCCTCGGCGTTGATCTGATTGCGGTGCTCACGCCTGAAATCACTGGGGGTGCGATCGTTGGCGAGCACGGCTCGGTGAATTAGATCGAAGGGGCTGCTGCTGTCGCCAAAGACATTGTTGGTGTCATCCGCTGAGGTAAACCCCTCGTCGGCATTGACGCGGACGGGTTGATCTGGGTCAGTACCGGCAGTTTGCGCCAGGGCAGCAGGCGCAAGTAGGCTAAAGGCCGCGATCGCAACAGCAGCCGATCGAGATAAAAAACTGAGGTAGGCCATAGGATATTTCCTTGACACCGTAACAACTGACAATGCAATAACCAAACATTTGCACAAGGGGCTGTGCTGTCTACGTCTGTCATTGTAGCGACTAAATCACGCGCTGCACCCCCCCATCGACCAGCCCATAGATTGGCCAATGGCTTTATGTATTTTATCTGCGGTTAGGCAATGCGACGGCGCAGCAGCGGCTGAATGAGGCCCAGCGCCAGCCCGCAAAACACCACTAAAACCGCCAGGCAGGCCCCTAAAGACACCGCCGCAAAGGGAGTCTGTAGCACGGTGCTGCCTAACCCCCAGGCCGGATGCAGGTACAGGTAGCGAATCGGCTCGATCGCATAGGTAAGCGGGTTGAGGCTGGCCACCACCTGTAGCCAGCGGGGCATAAACTCCAGCGGCACCAGGGCCGTGCTCGAAAACAGCAGCGGCAGGTTGGTGACAAAAATTACCCCAATTAGCTCAATGTGGCCGGGCAGGGCAAAGGTCAGCCCCAGACTGAGGGCCGTTACCCCCAGCACCAGCGTCATCACGATAAACAGCACCAGCGCCAGCCCCGGCAGGCTGGGCAACCCCGCCCCCAGCACCGCGCTGAGGGCCAAGATAGCCGCCGTTTGCACCAGGCTGAGGGCAGCAATAAACAGCGCCGACGCCACCACAATGGAGTAGCGCGAGGCCAGCGGGGCGACCAAAAAGCGGTTCAAAAAGCCAAACTCGCGGTCAAACATCACTGGCAGACCGGCATTCAGGGCACCGCCAAAGGCCGTAAACACAATGATGCCTGCCCCTAAAAACTGGCCATAGTTGCGGCTTTCGCCAAACAGCCCGGCGGGCACGTTCTGGAACAGAGCGCCAAACAGCACCAGCCAGATCAAGGGCTGAATGACCCCCGCCACCAGGGTGGTGGGACGGCGCTGCAGCTGAATAAACAGCCGCCGAGTCATGGCCAGGGTTTCTTGTAAAAACGCTCCGGAAACTAGCCCCTGGGCTTTAACGACATCAGCCTTCCAGGCGTTGAGTTCGGAATTTTCGAGGCTGGGAGCAGCCTCTCGGGTGGAGGATGGGGTGGGAATGGTGGTACTCATGATCTTATCCTAGCGTCCCTTCATGGCCTGTTTCTTTTCCTTCTTGATGTCGCGCTGACCCACGGCGGCCAGTTCGGCATCCATTAATGTGCGGCCCGTCGCTGCCAGATACACATCGTCAAGACTGGGGCGCGATTGGGCAATGCCAAAGACGGGTAGGTCGGCAGCTTTGAGGGCCTGCTGCACGGTGAGCAGCACATCGGGCTGGCGGTCTACCACCAGATTGAGCGAATTTCCCTGGGCGGCGTTGACGATCACCTCCCGCACAAAGGGCAGATCGGCCAGCATCGCGCGGGCGCTGTTGGCCTCGTCATCGGCGGTAAATTCGCGAATGCGCAGGGTGATGCGATCGCCTCCAATCTTGTCCTTCAGGTCGCTGGGTGTGCCGGAGGCGATTACCCGGCCCTGGTCGATAATGGCGACGCGATCGGCCAGAGCATCGACCTCTTCGAGGTAGTGGCTGGTAATCAAAATGGTGGTGCCCGCTGCCCGCAACTGTCGCAAAAAGCTCCACACCGCCGATCGTGTCTCAATGTCGAGGCCTACGGTGGGCTCATCGAGCACCAGCAAATCGGGCTGATGGAGAAGCCCGAGGGCTAAATCCAGGCGCTTGCGCAATCCGCCGGAGTAGGTGCCGGTCTTTTTATCGGCCCAGTCGCCTAGCTCTAGCAGGTCGATCATCTGTTCGATGCGGCGACGGGCAACTCCCTTCGGCATGTGGTAGATATCGGCCTGAAGCTGCAAGAGTTCGCGCCCGGTCAACACCTTGTCGAGTGCTACCTCCTGGGCAATGTAGCCCAGGTACTGGCGCACTAGCCGGGGCTGCTCGACCACGGAAACCCCCATCACCTCCAGGGTGCCGCTGTCGGGGAGCGCCAGGGTGCAAAGACAGCGAATGGTGGTGGTTTTGCCCGCCCCGTTTGGCCCCAGCAGGCCAAAAATTTCGCCCGGTTGAATGGTGAGCGATACGTCTTGCACCGCTTTTACCGCCCCGTAGGACTTCTTCAGGTTTTGAATCGATACCGCTGCGCCCATCTGTAGAGCTAGCCCCAAGCGTATTGGTTTCTACCCTTGTCATTCTACAGAACTCCACCGGGCGGCGGGAGGGTGAGCAGGGGAGGATGGGTCTTAATTACCCCCAGGGCGGGGTGATGCGATCGCCCAAGGTGCAGGGCTAGAGGCGATCGCCCCGACCTACCGCTTTCCCAAACGGGAAATCTCTGCAATAGGTGGACGGTGGGTTACGGCGGGGCGCAATGGTGAAGGCAGGTGGCGTAGGGAAGTGACCGCCTAACCCACCCTTGTATGTAAGGTTTGGCCCAAAATAGACCTAGGAGTGACTCTGGACGCACCCTAAAGCCCTTTGGAGCTTGCTATGTAGAACAAGAGCCTCCCCCTTTCATTGACCTAGATTGCCGCCAGCAGACTGGACAGTATATTAGGGAGTCCTGAGATTCCCAAGCTGGATAACAAGGATAGCGCTGAGAGCGATCTGCCCCCTTGCCGTCATCAGGAGTATCGAACCATGACTCAAAACCTGATTCCCGTTGGCATTGATGTGAGCAAAGCCACCTTACATGTGGCGATTCTATTTCCAGAGCGTGCCAAACCCCAGTATCAGACCTTTGATAACACCGAAGTGGGTTATGCCGCCTTGCAGGCGTGGTTAATCGAGGCCGGGGTGAAGACGGCCCATGTATGCCTAGAGGCGACCAGTATATATGGCCATGGTGTAGCGACAGCGCTCCACCAGCAGGGCTACCGGGTCAGCATTGTCAACCCGGTGCGGATTCACGGCTACGCCAAAAGCCAACTCAAGCGCACCAAAGCTGATCGCCCTGATGCTACGCTGATTGCCCAGTTCTGCCGTGACCTCAAGCCCAGTGCCTGGCAACCGTCATCAGCGGACATCCAAACGCTACAAGAGTACACCCGCCGTCTCGATGCCCTCACCCACATGCTGACCCAGGAGAAGAACCGCTTGGCCATCAGTTCCGACGCGCTAAAGTCTGATATTCAAGCCCACATCACCTTCCTCGAAGCCCAGGTCAAGGCGTTAAAAAAGCAGCTGCGCAGTCATATCCAGAGCCATGAGCACTTGCAGGCCCAGGCGGACTTGCTGGTCTCCATCGTGGGCATCGGCCCCGATACCGCCGCCCGGCTGCTGGCTGAAATCGGCGATATTCATGCCTTTACCTCCGCTCGTCAGCTCGCTGCCTATGCGGGGTTAACGCCCCAAGAACATACCTCTGGCACATCAGTGCAGGGCAAAACCCGACTCTGCAAGATTGGCAATGCCCGCATGCGAAAAGCGCTGTATTTCCCGGCCATCGCCTTCCTGCGCCATGCCCGAGAACTTCACCCTTGGTGTGAGCGCCTAACGGCGGCGGGCAAAACCAAAATGGCGATTATCGGCGCTGCTATGCACAAGCTCATTCGTATCGTCTACGGCGTGTTGTCCTCAGGTCAACTCTACGATCCTGAAAAGCTGAAACCCCAAAAATCGGCCTTGGCTGTCCCTTGACGATCTCGGGCCAACACAGTATCTACGGCTGTCAACTTTTTCACAACAATCTGGTAAGTCGCCCACTCTGCCCAAATCGCGGCTACAAAAGGGGGAACCCCGCCTAAGCCAAAATTGCCGTGACCCAGGACGAGCTGCTGCAGCTGATCGACCAGTCGCCGCAAAGGGCTGGACAGAGCTAGACCGCCCCGGCCAGGGAACCTCAGAGTTTGGGTAGCTCCTACAATAGGGTTAGTTAAGTGCACCTTCACCCATGAACACCAAGCTGGTAGATTCCCTTCTCCAGGTCATTGAGTCCCTCTCTGAGGCGGAGCGGAGCTTGCTGTACAACAAGCTAGATCGCAAAGCGGCTTGGAAAGCCAGCCAAAATCGTTTGCGCCACCTGCATCAGCGCCTTCAACAAGGTGATGATGGCAGCATGGCCAATCTCCCCATTGCCGATCTGATTAATCAAGAACGCCAACAGCGCGATCAAGTACTGCTAAGTAGGGGATGCCAACTTGCATGAGCGGGCTTGGCAAATCGCTAACCAGCTCTCGCTACCAGCGACCTACGATGCTCACTATCTGGCCCTGGCTGAAATACTGGCCGCTGAACTGTGGACGGCAGATCGCCGCCTGGTCAATTCAGTACATGACGCCTACGACTGGATTCATCTTGTTACCTAAAAGGCTGCCCCCATGACACAGGATGAGCTTCTGCAACTAATCGATAAGGCCGCCGCTGAAGGCTGGACAGAGCTAGACCTGGCGGGCAAAGGGCTGACGGAGTTACCCCCTGAAATTGGCAAGCTCATCCAGCTTAAGAGCTTGATTCTCGGAAAATGGGATAAGGTAAAATCTGAGTGGATAAGCAATCAACTTACCGATCTACCCGAAGCGATTACTGAACTTCAATCTCTCCAAGAACTCAATCTGAGTGCCAACCGAATCAGCGCGATTCCTGACAATCTGTCTCAACTTCAAAGCCTCCAAGAGCTCAACCTTAGCCATAATAAAATAAGTGTCCTTCCCGACAGCCTGTCTCAACTTCAAAGCCTCCAGGAACTCAATCTATATAATAACAAAATCAGCGTTATTCCCGCCAGCTTGACTCAGCTTGAAAGCTTGCGATCACTTCACCTTGGCTTGAACCAAATCAGTTTCATTCCAGATTTCTTAGAACAACTTTCCAACCTCCAGCTACTGACTCTTCATAGCAACCAAATTTTCGCAATTTCGAATAGCTTTTCCCAACTTAAAAGGCTTCAGTTGTTAGTTCTTCACAGCAACCAAATTCAGATTATTCCGGATAGCTTAATCCAACTTGAAAATCTGACATAGCTCAACATTGGCGGCAACCAAATAAGCATAGTTCCTGACTCAATAGCCCACCTTCAAAACCTACAAAGACTTTTTCTTTTCGATAACCATATAAGCCAAATTCCAGATTCTCTAGCGAAACTTAAGAATCTTCTGCAGCTTAGCCTCCGCTCCAATCGGATCAGCCACATTCCGGATTCTTTGGTTCAGCTCCAGAACCTACAAGAACTCGACCTCCGTTCCAATCAAATTAGCTATATTCCGGATTCCTTGGCTCAGATTCAAAATCTAAAGGAGCTTGATCTCAGCAATAATAAAATTAGCCAAATTCCTGAAAGTTTAGAAACCTTAACTGCCCTAATTAGGATTGATCTACGACAGAACCCTCTGCCTATTTCTCCAGAAATTTTGGGGCCAACTAAACTTAGTGAGAATCCTGGTCCGGTTGAGGAGATTTTTAACTACCTACGTAAACTTCGTAGCGGTGATGTTAGGCCTCTCAACGAGGCCTAACTGTTGTTAGTGGGCCAGGGCAGCGTCGGCAAAACCTCTCTGGTCAAGCAGCTCATGGAGGGCACCTACAACCCCAATGAAGCCCAAACCGATGGCCTCACGGTGCATACCTGGGGTGTCCACGTCAACAGCAAAGACGTGCGCCTCAACGTGTGGGATTTTGGCGGTCAAGAAATCTACCACGCCACCCACCAGTTTTTTCTCACCAAGCGCAGCCTCTACCTGCTGGTCTGCAACTGCCGCACCAGCGAAGACGAAAACCGCATTGAATATTGGCTCAAGCTGATCCAAAGCTTTGGCAGCGAGTCGCCCGTGATCATTGTCGGCAACAAAAAAGACGAGCAGCCCTTCGACATCAACCGCAAAGCTTTGCGAGACAAATATCCCAACATCTGCGCCATTCTGGAAACCTCTTGCCAAAGCGGCGACGGCATCGATGATTTACGCCAGCAAATTATCGCCGAAGTGGGCAAACTGCGGGATGTGTATAATCTGCTGCCCCTCTCCTGGTTTCAGGTCAAAGAACAGCTTGAAGCCCTAGATAAAGACTTCATTAGCTACGGCGAGTACATCGGCATTTGCCACCAAAACCAGATTCCCGAAGAGCAAAACCAAACCCAGCTCATCGACCTGCTGCACAATCTGGGCCTGGTGCTCAACTTTCGTGAGCACGACTTTTTGCAAAACACCAACGTGCTCAACCCCGACTGGGTGACGACGGGCATCTACACCCTGCTCAGCGACGACACCCTCAAAACCCAGGGCAAAGGCATTCTCGACTACGACGATCTGAGCCGGGTGCTAGAGCCAACCCGCTACCCTCCAGAGCGCTACCGCTACCTGACCGAACTCATGCAGGAGTTTCAGCTCTGCTTCGCCCTGCCCGACTGCCCCTGCCCCCGCTTTCTCATCCCGGGCCTGCTGCCCAAAGACGAACCCGAAGATACAGGACTGGAGGGCGACACCCTAGAGTTTCAGTACCACTACCGCATCCTGCCCGAGAGTGTGCTGTCGCGGTTCATCGTGCTCAGCCACGAAAAAATCCACGGCCAAACCTGCTGGCGCAGCGGCGTCATGCTGGAATATTGCGAAGGCGACGAGGTCTGCAACATCGCCCGCGTCAAAGCCGACCCTGAAGACAAAAAGATTTTTATCTCCATTAGCGGACGCGAAACCACCCGCCGCATTTTCCTGGCCCTTATTCGGGACACCTTCACCAGAATCCACAAGAGCTTTGCCGATTTAGAAGTCACCGAATGGGTGCCCGTCCCCAATCATCCCGACCATCCCCCGCTCGACTACCAGGAGCTTTTGGGCCTAGAGGCCATGGGCGAACAGACCGTCACCATTGGCAAACTACGCCTGCGCCTCAACCTGCGCCAGATCCTCGACGGCTATGAACCCGTGGAAGCCCGTCGCCAGAGCGACCTCAAAGAACGCGGCCTTGATATGGAAGAACGCTATGGAGATATTCACATTTACCAGGGCAGCCGCACTACCCATCAGCATGGCAGCGGCGATAATGTAGCAGGCGACCTGGTGCACGGCGACAAAAACACCCCCGCCTCTGAATGAAACTCCCCAATGCTGGTGAAGTCTACATCGATCTGGAGAAGCTGCGAGACTACAGCCTTAACCCCACCCACTCTCGGGGCAAACACAAGGCCCGCCTTTTTGCCGCTATCTTAGGGTTAACCAGCAGCGATACAGAGGTGCTTCGGGCGTATATTCTGCAAGCACTTCAGCAGTACGATGCGGTGATTGGGATGGCTGACGAGTATGGCCAACGCTACATTGTTGACTTCCCGCTCACCCGTAACCAAAACGCCGCGATTGTTCGTACTGCCTGGATTATTCGCCCCGACGAAACCTTTCCTCGGCTTGTGAGTTGCTACATTTTGAGGTGATGCCCATGGTCAGCGCTCTAACAAAATTTCAACTGCTAGATGTGGTTGCTCTCAAAGAAGACCTACCTACCCATCACCTAGCGGCTGGCCAAGTCGGCACCCTGGTCGAGAGCTTGGCCCCCGATGTCTACGAAGTCGACTTTAGCGACGATGACGGCCAAACCTACGCCATGGTGCCGCTACACACCAGCCAGCTCCTCAAGCTCCACTACGCTCCCAACGATATTTCTTTAGAGGCTTCAACCATGGCTAGTACCATTCACCAGCACGGCAGCGGCGACAACGTTGCAGGCGACAAAGTTATGGGGCAAAAAATTGGCACCCAGGTCAACGGCGGCAACATTGGCAATCTGGTCAACGAAGCCAGCGGCCATGCCCAGGTTGTTGCCACAGGCTTTAGCCAAACCAGCGGCACCACCACCGCCGAACTGCTCCAAATTGTCGATCGCCTGCGCCAGACCGCTGGCCAACTGCCCCCCGAAGTGCGCGACGACCTGATTATCGATATCGACGACGTTGAGGCCGAACTTCAAAAGCCCGATGACCAGCGCAGCATGCCGAAGTTGAGAAAACGTCTTGCGGCCCTAGCAACCGCAGCCACCATGCTGACTGGCGGTGTAGCGGCAGCCAACGAATTGGTTGATGGTGTGATTGAGCTAGGCAGCAAAATCGGCATCGAGATTCAGCTGCCATCGTCATCAAACCAGCCGTAGCCTAGAACCCCTTACTAAGCTTGCCTACCGCTACCTTCTAAAACGGCAGCAGGCTCACCAATGGCCCTAGCTGACCCGAGACAGCCGCCACCGCCGATCGCGTTATCGGCCAGCTATCGACTACCATGGCCGCCGATAGCAGCATCATGTAGAGAATCGAGAACTTGAAGAGGCCCTTGGCCAGGTCGCGATCGCTCGGTTCCTTGAGCAGCGCCCAGGCTTTTTGAATAAACATGCCGCCTAGCCCCAGGGCGATCGCGGCGTATACCGCACCCGTGGCCCCCAGGGGGTAGGTCATCATCAGGGTCAGGGGCACCAGCACCAGCGTGTAGTACCAGATCTGCCGGGCGGTCGACTCATCGCCTGCCACCACGGGCATCATCGGCACGTTGACCTTGGCGTAGTCGTCTTGAATGAGCATTGCCAGGCCCCAGAAGTGGGGGGGCGTCCAGATAAACACGATCGCAAAGAACAGCCACGCCGCCAGGGGCAAATCGCCCGTGACAGCGGCCCAGCCCACCAGGGGGGGAATCGCCCCGGCCGCCCCGCCGATGACAATGTTCTGTGGCGAAGACCGCTTCAGCCAGTGGGTATAGACCCCCACGTAGATGGCCAGGCCCACCATCGCCAGCACGGCGCTGAGCAGGTTGGCCACCAGCGCCTGCAACCCAAAGGCCAGCATCGCCAGCACAGCGGCAAACACCAGCGCATCGCGAATCTGGATGCGTCCGGAGGGCAGCGGGCGATGGCGGGTGCGCTCCATGTCGTAGTCGATGTCGCGATCGTAGACGCAGTTAATGGCTTGGGCCGAGGCTGCCGCCAGGGTGCCGCTCAGCAGCGTCACCATTACCAGTACTGGGTCTACTTCTCCCTGGCCTGCCACCCACATCGCCGCCGCCGTTTCCATCAGCAACAGGGGAATAATCCGGGGCTTGGTGAGCTGTACATAGCTCTGCACAACGGCCTTAAACGACTCGTGGTGGCGGGTGGGGGCATTCCATGTGGTGGTCTGATTCATGCAAAAAATCCTAAGTGGTTCTAAAAACCGATTCTGTAAAAAACCGCAAAATTAACTGCCTATGACCAAAAACAGTCGGATAGCTCCCAAGATAACGGCTTTAAGCGACTGTGCTGTTGCCAATCAGACATAACTACGGTTTAACGGCAGTGGGACCAGCGCCAGTCAGCCCAGAGGCAAGCGCCGCCGCGCCAGCCCGATAGTCTCCGGAGGCAGGTTCCAGGCGATTCTGGGACAGATCACTGCGCGAGTCGCGCCAGGCCAGCACCGTAAAGCACACCAGCGTACCCACCAGCGCTGCCCCAAGGGCGTGATGGGCCACGGTGAGAGGCTCTATTTGAAGCCGCAGCCGAAAGGTTGCAATCCCCATCACGAGCTGAAACACCAGCAGCATGCTAGCCAAATTGCCCAGGCGGCGGAGCGGATAGGTGAGCGCTGGAGTTCGCCACACGGTCCAGGTCAGCACCAGCACCGCTACGGAGGCGGGCACGATGCCCAGCAGATGGCTGTTCATCACCTGACAGAGTTCCCTCAGCCCCAGGCACTGATGGGCCGCCCAGCGCGACCCCACCAAGCCCCCCAGCATGCACTGACCATAGACGATCAGCGTTGCCCCCAGCCCCAGCCAGGGCAATCGCCCCACGGTACCGGTGGAGCGGTAGGGCAGCAGGCAGCTAGCGATCGCGAGCATAGCGCTAAAGAAAAGCAAAGCCGCACCCAGGTGGGCCGTCACAATGTCAAAACGCAGCAGCTGCGTCACCGTTAGCCCCCCCAGCGCCCCCTGCAAGCCAATCAGGACCAGGGCACCTACCGCCGCCCAGGGCAGCCAGCCCGGCACCTGCCGCCGATACCAGCCGCACAGGGCCACCAGCCACAGGGTGCTGAGGCCAATCAAGGCGGCATCCAGGCGGTGAAACCACTCCAAAAATACCTGGAGGTTCATCTGCTGCTGGGGCACCAGCTGGCCGTAGCAGAGGGGCCAGTCGGGGCAGGCCAAACCCGCATTCATGACTCGGGTGGCGCTGCCCACCGCCATCAGGGCCAGGGTGGCAAAGGCGATTTTCCACGCCAGACGGCGAATGCGATCGACCGGAGTAGCGGCTGTGGCAGACCACAGCGATTCACGGGCTGAAGCCGGGGAAGAAAGAAAAGGGAAATTTGCGGCCATGCCATCTCCAGCATTGAGCAGTGCAGTTGGGGCGTTTGAGCGATGGAAGCAGGGCAATCAGACTTTTACAAAGGCCGTCGTCAGGGGACGCAGCAGGGGCACAATCTCGGAAATGATCTCAGAGTGTTGAGGCTAGAGTGTTAAGACTATGGAAAACCTGCCGGAGTAATTGCCCTACTCATGAATTACAAGCTACCTAAGCTGTATCAGCGCTGACAAGCTTGGTTACTGATTACTACTGTAGGGAGTGCAACCCTAGAACTGGCAAAGCTTTAGGGTTTTCTTTGGGATTTGACCTCAGCACCGTGGCGCTATACAAAAAGCAGCACAGTGCCGTAGCGAGACACACAACGTAACCTATCGTTACCTTTGGCCGTGCTCCCCTGCCGATGAAGCCGTCGAGCATACACCCTTGGCGATCGCCTGGCCTGTCCGCAGTGCCCCCCAATGCCGTACCCTGGCTAGCAGGTGCCAGCATCAATCAGTTCCCAGGCCTAGACCTAGACCTGGGAAGTGGCTTAGGTGCACCGCCGATCCTTTACCTGGTTCCGCCAGGTGACTGGCACAACCGATCAAAGCTACCTGTCAACCATCCACCGATCGCGACGAGCACATTACTATGAGCGCCCCCCTTACCCTCAACCTGCCCCAGGGATCCCTCCAATTTTCCTTCTCCGAAGAAGCGGCGCTAGGCTTGAAAACGGCCCTAGGCGAGCTGATGGCAGCGCTCAAAGCGGCGGCGGCGGCAGCGGGAGAGTCGGCCCGCCGCCCGCCGCAGCCGCCGATGGAGTATCGCCACACCGGGGAAATTTTTCTGGAGGTCTTTTGCAACCCCAACATCTGGCCGAGTCCCTTTTCGGCTAAGGCCCTGGTGACGCTGCGAGACGACCGCATTCGGGTCACCACCGAGGCTGAGCTATCGCAAATTTACGAAGACGTCAACGCCTATTTAGCCTAGGCGCACGACGCTACATCCTCCCCACCACCCCCTTAGAAGCCAGGCTTGGCCCCCCGATCGCTTCCCTCTATCCCAGGGAGGATAGTAGTCTGAGATGCCGCACCTGCCTGGGCGAGCAGGGTAAAATACAAAGCTGAACAGCTTCTAGTGGCGCTTTGGGTCCGAGCCAAAGCGTTCTGGAGAGCCTGATTTAATGCGCTACTGTTGGATTAAACCAGGGCTTGATGGCGCTACTGGGGGCAACTGGTGGCCGCTAACCGCCACCTGATTTCCTGATTTATGGAGTTTCTAAGGCAGTAAAGCTATGTATCCCGACGATCTCTCCCAGACCTTGCAAAAAGGATTTCGCGTGACCCTTGGGGCCACTGCCTCGCTGCTTGAAGCAATTCAGGATCCTGAAAACTCTAGCCAGAAGTTTTCTGCCCTGGGCAATGACGTCAACCGCCTCACCGAAGAGCTGGAAGTTAAAGGCGAAACCACCGAGCGCGAGGCCCGGTTGTTTGTAGATTCGCTGCTGAGCCAAATGCCCAACCCGTTTACCAGCTCCGCCTCGGAGCCAGAGGTCTCCACCATTACCACCGTGGCCAGCCCTGTGGTCAACACCTCGGTGCAGAGCGATTTAGAAGCGCTCACCCAGGAACTGGCCGAAATTCGCCAGGAAATTGAATCGCTTAAGGGCCAGGACTAGGGGCAATTTCTGCACCGTTTCTGCGCTAGATTCCAGGGGCTGAACTGGGGGCGATCGCTGGTGGAGCGCTAAATTTTGTTTGTTTCGCCCGGTTGGTCCCCATAAATGCCTCCAGAGCCGCTGCGCAGTCCCCTTCGCCTACGCCCAGGGGTGTGTCGGCTGGGGAGATTGTTTGGTGCTGCGAATTGCTGAGCAGGCGCAGCCAGGCCTGAGTAAGACGATGGGCGGTGGGGTCAGCGGCGGCGGACTCTAGCGCCAGTATTGGCCAGCCAAGCATTTCTAGTCTCTGCTGGAGCAGTTCGCCCTGGAGCAGCTCGCCATTGATGGCGGCGGCGCGGCGGCGAAAGAGCATTTGGCAGGCAGCAGAATGCTGGCGCAGGCAGCGGCGGCGATCGCGCAGCGCCCTAGCCCAGGGGCCTTTGCCCAGCCAGGGCAGCACCAGGGGCAGCGGCGACCAGGGGGCAACCAGCCAGCGATCGCGCCGCCAGCGGCCTCGCAAAGCGCGATCGCTGACCCCCTCCGGCGCCAGCACCGCCAGACTCTGCACCCGATCGGGGTAGGTGAGGGCGTACTGAGCCGCCACCCAGGCCCCCAGCGAATGGGCCACCAGCCGACAGCGATGAATGCGCAGGGCGCTCAGCAAACTGTGCAGCGCTTCCACCTGTAGCGCCACGGAGTAGGTGGTTTTGCCCTGGGGCCACGATTCGCCAAAGCCCAGCAGATCGGGGGCCAGGCAGTGGTAGCCGGGGGCGAGGCGCTGCATCAGCGGCAGCCACTGGGTGCTATCGTGCCAGGAGCCGTGGAGAAATACCACCGTTTCGGCCTGGGATTTGCCCCCCTCATGCCAAAACATGGTCCCCGGCGGCAGTTTGATCCGGCCAGTGCGCAGGGGAATCTCGGCGGATAGCGGCATAGCAACTCGTTGGGGTAGATGGCACCAGAATAACCGGGGATTGTGCTCTAGTAGACGAATCCGGCGGGCTTACCCAAAAGCTTAGGCTAAAACCGTTTCTCCCTTAAAGAAATCTTGCAAATGCTGGCGATGATCGTGGGAAAGGTGCTCCCAGGGCAGCCCCTCGGGCGTAAACGTGCGCGCTTCTAATATTTCGCGGGGATCGGCGGGGTAGGGCTTGCCCCTAACCCGCACCGCCACCGTCACACACACCGAGTGAAAGCGGGGATCTCGCCCCGGCTGGGAGTAGACCCCCACCAGGCGCTCCAGCCCTACGGTTTGCAATCCGGCTTCTTCCCTGAGTTCGCGGGCCGCAGCGGTGATCACATCTTCGCCCCAGTCTACGATGCCGCCGGGCAGGCTCCAGAGGCCGTTGTCGCGGCGGCGCACCAGCGCAATGGTGCCGTCAGCCATCAGCGGAATGACGCAGGTGCCCAAAATGGGGCGGCGCAGCAGCAGCCCCATCAGGGTGCGAAAAATATGGGCGAAGTAGGCCATGGGCTACAGAGTTTCCAAGTCGGCCAGCACCTCGTCGGCGTGGGTTTCGGCTTTGACCTTGAGATAGATTTTCTCCAGGTTGCCGTCGGGGCCGATGATAAAGGTGCTGCGGGTAATACCCATATATTCTTTGCCCATGAACTTTTTCAGGCCATAAACGCCGAATTTGCTGGCCACTTCGCCGCCTTCGTCCACCAGCAGCGGAAAGGGCAGGCTGAACTTGTCGATAAACTTGCCGTGGGATTTGGCGTCGTCGGTGCTGACCCCGAGCACCACGGCATCTTTGCCCTGGTAGTCGGCGTAGCGATCGCGGAATCCGCAGGCCTCTTTGGTGCAGCCGGGGGTGTTGTCGCGGGGGTAAAAGTACAGCACCACCCGCTGGCCCTTGAGGTCGGCCAGGCTGTAGGTTTTGCCGGTGGCATCGGGGAGGCTAAAGTCGGGGGCGGGGTCGCCAACGGAGAGAGTCATAGTCGGTATTTAAGAAATAGTTGCGCGCCATGACCCATTGTATAGCGCTGGCCCCGGCGGCAGGCGTTCCCCACTAACCTAAGCACCTACTGCGCCCTGCGATGAACGTGAAACACCGAGGCCTGATCGGTGGGCATGATGAGCAGGTCGCTGACGGTGACGTGGGGCGGGCGGGTGAGGGCAAACAAAATGACATCGGCTATATCGTCTCCGGTCAGAGGGGTCATGCCCTGGTAGACGCCTTTGGCGCGATCGGCATCGCCCCCAAAGCGCACCAGGCTGAACTCGGTTTCGACCAGGCCAGGGTCGATATTGGTAACCCGCACCGGGGTATCCAGCAGATCGAGCGTTAGACCTTCTGAGAGAGACTTGACCGCCGCCTTGCTGGCGCAGTAAACGCTGCCGCCGGGGTAGGTCTGCCGCCCTGCGATCGATCCGATATTCACCACGTGGCCCCGGCCCCGTGCCACCATGCCCGGCACCACCGCCCGCGTCACGTAGAGCAGCCCCTTGATGTTGGTGTCGATCATGGCCTCCCAGTCGTCCAGGGGCGCTTCGTACTGTTTGTCTAACCCTCGGCTCAGCCCGGCGTTGTTGATTAGAATGTCGATCGCCCCCCAGGCCTCGGGCAATCCGTTAATAGCATCGCTCACGGCTGTGGGCTGGCGCACGTCGAGCACTAGAGTTAGTACGTCTGCGCTCTGGTGCTGCTGGATTTCTGTGGCCAGCGCCTGCAGTGGCTCCAGGCGGCGGGCTGCTAATATCAGCCTCGCCCCGGTGGCAGCTAGCTGGCGGGCACAGGCAGCGCCAATGCCGCTGCTGGCCCCTGTGATGAGCACAATTTGGTTGGTAAGAGACTCAGCCATGGGCAAAAGAAGTCAGTGGGTAGGTGAACGGGCTGTGGCAGGGACGATCGCCTAGCGCTGCAGCTCAGCTTGAGCGCGGCGTTAGGACTGTATCGCTGCACTAGGCTACACCATAGCTATCTCTGGGTAGAGGACGCTGTATCGTCTAAGGCGTCGTTTCGGGTTCTGGATTTTTCACGCTGGCTTCAATCTCATCTAGGGTTTGCAGCACCAACCGCTTGGCCTGAAGCTCCCAGCCCCACTTTTGCACCTGAAAGGCCAGGTAAAAGCCAATGCCCGTGGCGATTAAATCCAGCGGCTGCTTCCCCGAGATGCCCAGCAGCAGCCCCAGGCCGCCGATGCCCCAAAAGGGTAGGGCCACCGTCTGGCGGTTTTCTTCTATCAGCTTGGCCAGAAAATTGTTGGGCATGCTCGCCGCCACTTCTTCTCGCACGGCTGCCTGCTTGGGGTAGGGCACGGCAAAGCTAAACTTGCGGCGCAGCTTCTCGATTTTGCGGGCGTCGGTGCTGTACTCGGTCAGCTCGTCTTCGGCCATGCGAATGAGCTGCTCAGCAATGGTCATAGGGGGATTGTCCGAAGTGAGGTCAGGGGGAGACGGTTTTCCCGCCCAATTATCTCACTGTAACGGTCTTCATTTCTCTGGCTAAAGCCCTGCTTTGTCTAGCTCTTCTTTGAGGGCACGCAGGGTTTTGTTGCGATCGCGCAACTGCTGAACGTACTGGCTAAATTCTGCCTTTCGCTGGGTTGTCTTCGAGAGCCGCTGGATCGCTTTGAGATGACCGGCCGCTTGTCGGTAGTTGTCACGACCGCGCTGACCGATGGCCGCTTCTGCGAGTTCTCGATAGAGAACTATGGCCTCCCCAGGCCGATCCGTCTGGATTGCCTTCGCCACTCGCTCCTGATGGGCCAATTTGTTGAAACGCAGCTGGTTCAAATAGCTCAGGGCCAGGTCCCAGTCTTGCTCAAGCAGGGCAATATTGAGCAGCGCGGTAACCTGCTTTTGCTCGCTGAGTTCAGTGATAAGCTGCTGGCGAAGCGTTTTCCACTGCCCCAGGGGCTCTGCCTGGGCCTGCAATTCTTGATAACCTTGCAGGGTAAAGTGGGCCTTGAGCAGCTCAATCTGGGCCGCGACAAACTGCTCGGGTTGACCGTGGTTTTTATAGAAATTGGTCAGCCATTCTTGATAGCTGAAGTGGCTTTTCTGATTGCACTCCTGCACGAACTCGATCGCCAGGTCGGTGGCCTGAGCCCCAAGGAGGGCATCGGCGAACTGGATCACCAGCCCCGGTAGGTCTTTAAAGTGCGATCGCGCGATCGCCAGCGCTTCCTCAAAATTCCCTTGGTTGAGGTGGTAGAAGGCCCGCTGCTGCGGAGTACCCAGCTCTAGTAATAGTTCGCCAGAGTCCGTACCGCTGCCCTGCCTCTCGGCCCGGTCAGCCAGCAGCTTGACTAGGGCCTCTCGTCCCCAGCTGCCGAAGGTCCGCTGCCCTGTTTTATCAAGGGCTTGGCGCACCTGCTTCTCTACCCAGGCCCAGTCCTCATCGGTGCTATAAGTGAGTAGGGCATCCCAGGCCGGGTAGGCGTAGTCCATGCCGCCCAGCTCAATATCTTTGAATACTGCATTCAGGCAGGTCTCAATCCAGAGCCGATGGCGGCCCACATCGAGATTTTCAGCATTGCCCAGGCTGTCGCTCAGGCCCTGGGCAATATCTTGAATAACGCAGCCCACCTCACCGTTGTAATCAATGTCAAGCACGCTGTAGTCGTAGCAGTCGTTGGCGGTCTCTAGCAGGAGCTGGTAGATGTCTCCGGCATTCGTCCAATCCTGGTTTTGGGCAAATCGCTGGCCGTGCTCCGCCAGTGCCGCCAGCGCCGCGGCCATGGGCTTCATCTCGGTGCCCTGAAACACTCGCGCAGTCGCGCGACGGTACTTGTCAAGGTCGGGGGCTTGGCCAGCGGTGGGGGCCGCAGGGGCCTCAACCATCGCCAGCAGATCGGGGTAGCGCTGCACCATTTGCTCGACCATACGTACCAGATCTTCTCGACTGCGCTGGGCCAGTAGTGTTTTGATCGGCTGAATGACTCGGATGCGATCGCGATCGTGAATATACGTCAGCAGTAGCGCCACCTGATGCTTGCACAGGCCGCCCCAGTCGTAGGGGCAGGTGCAGCTAGAGTCTTCAATTCCTTGGGCACTCAGCGTTACCCTGGGCCGATAGGTCATAGAGCCTTCGCAGTCAGCCCAGAGCGTAAGACCCTGAAGCACCGGGTTGAAAATGGCCCCTTTGCGGTAGTAGCGCTGACCCCGCTCGAAGCTTTGCTCCGTAGCCAGGGCTTTGACCTGCGACTCTTTTAGGGGCGGTGGTGCTGTGACCATGGCGCAATTTCCCTATCCAGCTGTACCGTTATCTATAGCGTAATGGCTTGCCAATGGCTAAGAAGCAAAGCAGAAAACCGGGGCAGTTTGGCTACCTTCCTCCCCAACATAAGTTTTTTCTCAACCCCTACCACGATGCGCGGTTTACTCGGTGTCCCAAATGTGACCGACCCACCAAGCTGCGCAAAAAGCCGCTGCTTATTTTGTTCAAGCCCCCCCAGCCGGTGAGCCTGAATAAAACCTGCCGCTACTGCCCCAACTGCGACCTGCTGATCGTTCACAAGGACGACCTGGACGGCCTACTTCAGACCATCTGCCTGCAACATTATCCCGACCTAGTTGGCAATGACTACCTTGTCGTTGGCACAATGGATCGCAAAAACTGGAAAGAAGGCTTGCAGATTAGCTCTTTGGATGGCCTTTTGAACATGGTGCACGACTTCAAACAGCACTTGGAGTTTGAGCCTGCCCGCTATACGTGGGTGAAGGACGACTGAGCCAGTCTAACTATCCTGGCCTAACGCTCCCGGCGCGCCCGCCAGCGTTCGCTTGGGCGAGCAGGTGATGATCATAATCACCAGCGTGAGAATGTACGGGGCCGCGTTAAACAGGTAGTAGTACGAGTCAATGCCCACCGACTGAAACGCAGGCCCCAACGCCTGGGCACCGCCAAACAGCAGCGACGCCCACAGGCACTGCCAGGGCCGCCAGCGGGCAAAGATCACCAGCGCCACCGCCATTAGCCCCTGGCCGCTGGAGATGCGCTCGGTCCACACGCCGGGGTAAAACAGCGACAGACTGGCCCCGCCTATGCCCGCCAAAAAGCTGCCCGCCACAATGCTGGCCATCCGCACCCAAAAGATTGAGATTCCCATGGCCAGAGCCGCATCGGGGCTGTCGCCCACGGCCCGCACGTAGAGGCCCCATCGGGTCGACTTAAAGAACCAGCTCATCAGGGGCACGATCGCCACCCCCAGCAAAAACAGCGGGCTAATTTGCAGGGCCGACTGCACCGGGGCCAGGTCGCTCCAGCCGCCGATGGGCAGGGTCGGCAGATGGGGGGCCTGGGGCTGAATAAACGGCTTGCCAAAGAAATTCGCCAGCCCGCCGCCAAAGATAATCATGGCGATGCCGACGGCTACATCGTTAACGCGGGGCTGCTGCGACAGCCAGCCGTGAATCGACCCCAGCACCATACCCGCTACCCCCGCCGCCAGCACCCCCAGCCAGGGGGCCAGAGTGGGGCCAACAATGCCCGAGCTGAGGTAGGAGATGGCGTAGGCGCTCATGGCCCCAAACAGCAGAGTGCCCTCCAGGCCCAGGTTGATTTTGCCGCTTTTCTCGGTCAGACATTCCCCCAGGCTGACCAGCAAAAACGGTACGCTGCCCCGCAGGGTACCGGCCAAAATTCCCAGGGGTACCCCCCACCAGCCCAGTGCTTCCGTCGCCATTACTCATCCCTCCTACTCATCTACCCATCCACCCACCTACCCATCTACCCGGCCACAACTGCCCCCTCAGCCTCAACCTCGCGCTCTTGAAAGAAAGCAAAGCGACCGTAGAGCGACTCGCTGTACAGCACGCAGAGAAAGACGATGCCCTGGAACACCAGCACGGTGGCGTCGGGCAGGTTGTGCGATCGCTGCAAGATGCCCCCCGCCGCCAAAATGCCGCCCAGCAGCACCGACACCAGCACCGTGGCCAGGGGGTTGTGGCGGGCCACAAAGGCCACCAAAATCCCCGCATAGCCGTAGTTTGACACGATCGATTCGTTCAGCCGCTTTTGCACGGCGGCGACCTCCACCATGCCCGCCAGCCCGGCGCAGGACCCGGCCAAAAAGCACACCGCCAGGGTGAGCTTGCCCACCGGCAGTCCGGCGATGCGGGCGGCCCGCACGTTGCCCCCGGCGGTGCGGGCCGCAAAGCCAAAGGTGGTGCGCTGAATCAAAATGTAGGCCAGCGCCGAGGCCACCAGACCGTAGATCAGGCCCCAGTGCACGCGGGTGTCGGGCAGGGTGCCCAGCCAGGCCGACGGGTCAATCTCGTAGCTGGAGGGCTTGCTGACAAAAGCCGGGTCGCGCAGGGGCCCCTGCACCAGGTGGTTCATCAGGGCGATCGCGATGTAGTTCAGCAGCAGGCTGCTGATGGTCTCGTTCACCCCCCGGTAGTGGCGCAGCGCCCCCGCCGCCATAATCCACAGCCCGCCTGCCACCAGGCTGCCCAGGGCCATCGCCAGCAGCACCAGGCCGCCGGGCAGCGTTCCCCCCAGCCCCAGGCCCACCAGCACGGCGGCCAGCCCGCCAACGACTAACGCCCCCTCGTTGCCGATAATCACCAGCCCCAGCCGGGCGGGCAGGGCCGTACAGAGGGCCGTGAGCATTAGGGGCGAGGCCCGAATCAGGGTGTTTTGCCAGGCGCTCCAGCTGCCAAAGGCCGCTTTGTAAATAGACCCGTACACCGCCAGGGGATTTGCCCCCGCCAGGGCACAAAAAACACCAAAGATGACCAGGGCCGCCAGCACTGCACCAATGGGAAGGGCGATCGATTCTAGCGATTCTCTCAAAGGACGCTGCGCGAAGCGCCGCCAAGCTGTCGTAGACGCCATGGTTATGCCCTAGCTCACAGAACCGATCACGCCTTCGACAAAGTAGTCCATTTTTTCGAGTTCAACGTTGTTGGTCTTCATCTCCTTATCGGCCGGAAGAACTTCGTCGCCAGTGTTGGTTTTGAGAGGGCCTTTATAAATCACCAGGTCCCCAGATTTAATCCCGGCGGCTGCGGCATCACCATCGGCCTTGGCCTCATCGGTTACCGCCGGACCGTAGGGCGAGAGCTTACAGAAGTTATCGGCTAGCCCACCCCGCAGGATATGGGGAATATCTCCGGCCATCAGGGTCTTGCCCGCCATGAAATCTTGCCCCAGCTTGGTGTAGATGCTCGACCAGTCCCACTCGGCCCCGGTGAGGTAGCCCTTAGGAGCCAGGGAGCTTTGGTCGGCGTGATAGCCCGAAGTATAGACACCGCGTTTTTCAGCCGTTTCTATAACCACTTTGGGGCTGTCAACGTGGCAGGTAATCACCTCAATTCCCTGGTCGGCCATGCTGTTGGTGGCCTCAGCTTCTTTGACTGGCTCTGCCCACTCACCGGTAAAAATCACCTGGGTGGTCGCCGCCGGATTCACCGATCGCGCCCCCAGGGTAAAGCTGTTGACGTTGCGCAGCACCTGGGGAATGGGCTTGGCCGCCACAAAGCCCAGCTTGCCCGACTTGCTCATGCGCCCGGCCACCACCCCAGCCACGTACTGGGCTTCGTCGATGTAGCCAAAGTAGCTGCCCACATTGTTGGGGTGTACGCCCTCCTGGTACAGCCCCCCGGCGTGCAGGAACTGCACATCGGGAAATTCTTTAGCCATGTTCAGAATGTGGGGGTCGAAGTAGCCAAAGGAGGTGGGAAACAGTACCTTGGCCCCGTCGATTTCGATCATGCTGCGCATGGTTTCGGCTACCGCCGTGGTTTCGGGCACGTTGGCTTCCTCTACCAGGCGAATCCCCGGCACGTTGGCGACCATGGCCGCAGCCCCCTCGGCGTGGGCCTGGTTATAGCCGTAGTCGTCCTTAGGACCGACGTAGATAAAGCCCACGACCAGTTCTTCGGGGGCAGCGCCGTCGGCTGCGGCGTCACCCCCTGTGCTGGGCGACTGGGCGCAGCCAGTACCAAACTTGGCGGTGAGACCAAAGGCAGAGGAGGCCAGCAGCCCCCGCACCACCTGCCGCCGAGAAAAACCAAAAGCACGGTTGCGATCGCTCATCGTGTGTACAACTCTCTGATTCAGGGATAGACCAATATAGTGGCGAAATCACAGCCCCACCAGCAAACCCTAGCGTTCATAACCGCCAGTTTGCCCACGGCTGCTCTGCAGCTTTTACACCATCTCCTAAGAATTGGTAAAAGCCAAGCTTGTAGTTGTATCAAAAAGAACAGTTTGCCGGGTTCTTGCGCGGCCTGGGGTGAGGGGCGATCGCCCCTCACCCCAGGCCGCGCAACGTCTGGAGTAGTCAGGGCATCGCGCTGGGGATAGGAGCACCGCGTTTGGCGGCGGCAGCAACACCGAAACCCCAGGAGTTTCTTCACCCCTGGGGTTTTAGTCAGCTGGCGACGCTCCAGGCGACGCTCTAAATGTGCTGTTCCAGCAGCTCGGCGATCGCCCGGTGCTCCACGGGCGGCACCAGCGGAAACTGCTGACGGGTGTCGGTAATTAGCCAGTCGAGGGCGGCGGCCTTCATATCGATAGAAGCCCCGGTTTTATCGACGCAGTAGCGGCCAAACACCAGCTTATCGACCAGGCGCACCCCAGGGCCAATCCGCGAATATTCAAAGATCACGCTCTTGTCGACGATCGCGCCGCTGCAGATCGAGCAGTTGTTGCCAATGGCGCTGGGGCCAATGATGGTGGCCCCGTCTTCGATGTGGGTCATGCCGCCGATGTAGACCGGACCTTCGACGTTGACCTTATCCCAGTTGGCCTTGACGTTGAGGCCGACGTAAACGCCGGGGCGAATCTCTTCGCCGGGAATATCGACCAGGTTGACCACGCCGGTCAGCACATCCTGGATGGCGCGCCAGTAGTCGGGCACCTTGCCGATGTCGACCCACTCAAACTCCATGGGAATGCCGTAGAAAGGGGCGTGGTTGGCCACCAGCTTGGGCAGCAGATCGCCGCCAATGTCAAAGGAAACGCCCGAGGGAATGTAGTCAAAGACTTCCGGCTCAAAAATGTAGATGCCGGTGTTGATTTCGGTGCTGAGCGCCTCTTCGACCGAGGGCTTTTCCTGGAACGACTTCACCCGCCCTTCGCCGTCGGTGACCACAACCCCGTAGCTGGGCACCTGCTTGAGGGGCACGGTTTTGGTAATGATGGTGGCGATCGAACCCTTTTCGCGGTGGCGGCGCACGGCCTCGGTGAGGTCGAGGTCAATCAGCGCGTCGCCGCAGAGCACCACAAAGGTGTCGTCAAAGAAAGGCGAGAAGTCCTGAATTTTGCGCATGCCCCCGGCGGAGCCAATGGCATCGCCGACCAGCTCGCCGTTTTCTTCGATGCGGCCCTCGAAGGAATAGGCCAGCTCTACCCCAAAGCGCTGCCCATCGCGAAAATAGCCCTCAATTTCGTTGGCCAGGTGGCTGACGTTTACCATAATCTGGTCAAACCCGTGCTGGCGCAGCAGCTCAAGCAAGAACTCCATCACCGGCTTCTGCATGATCGGAATCATGGGTTTGGGAATGGTGTAGGTGATGGGCCGGACACGGGTGCCTTTGCCGGCAGCCAAGATCATGGCTTTCATAAAAATAGGATCCTTTAGTTTGCAGGGTATAGATCTACAGCGGAGCAGATTTTTGAGTTAAGGGTGGGGTTAAGTCGCCGAGCCAGAAGCCGGAAATGATTGCAGGATGGGGCGTTGGCCTTCCTGGACCGGTCTTCGCCATTGCACTCGGCCATGCTAACAGCGACCCCTACCAGAGCGCCGATAACCCAGCGGGCCTTCAAGGAGTTCTTACACTTTCTTTAAAATAGCCTGAGCGCTCTTGAAACGGTAGCGATCGCCTACCGCCCCCAGGCCTCTAAGTTTTAGTCAGGCAGAATAAACGCGGGCAGTTCGGCCTCTGCGGCTGTCAGGGGGGCGCGGTTGAGGTTTCTGACCCGTAAATCGCCGTAAAAGGCGTCCTGGCCCAGCTCCACCTTCGACTGGGCCGAGAGAAACAGCAGGCCCCAAAACACTCCCACTTTCTCGTGCACCGCTGCGGCGTGGGGGGTATCAAAGTCGTGGTTATCTTCCAGGTCGGCGGGCTTAAAGTTGGGCCACTGCTCCAGCAACAGCTCAAAGTCGATCCACAGCAGGTCTTCCCCCAGCTCGTCCCAGTACTGGTCGAGAAAGGTTTCGAGGGCGGCGGCGATTTCGGAGAGATTTTCCTGGTGGGCCAGCTGGGCGATCGCGCGCACCGCCTGGCGCTGGGGCTGGGGCCTGGCCCGCCGGGCTCGCAGGCGGGGGGTGTGGTCGGCCATGACTGTGGCCATGGTTTCGAGCTGCTGAATTAGCTCCTGCAGGGTGACCTGCCTGCGCTGGGGGGTGGGGGCGACAGCCCGGCGGTGCAGGTGGCGCTCCAGGTTGCGGGGCAGTGGCACCAGCTCGGGAATCTCTTCTTCCCACAGCTCCTCAGGGTTGGCCTCGGCCTCGGCCTCGGCCTCGGCCCGCACCATGGTGTCGGCCTTGAGCAGCACCAGCATGGAGGCGTACAGAAACCCCTGGCCCGACTCGGAGAGGTTGGCCTCGTAGGGGGTGCGGCCCTGACTGGCCAGGGTTTCAGACTGGGCCTTGAGCAGCGATAAAAAGCGATCGATCACGTCGATCACCTTCACATCCCACGGGTCGATTTCGCCCTGATCGGCCAGGTCGATGAGAAATGCGATCGCGGTTTGAGCCAGGGATGACGACATAGAACGGTTAAAAGACAGCGGTGCTGCCAAACCATAAAGAATTTTTGGAAGACGGGCTGAGAAACTTGGAGAATTTCAGTAGGTTAAAGCCCCAGATTGTTCAAGGCCTGCACCGCCGCGTCGACAAACGGCTTGCCAAAAACCGCTGACAGCAGCCCAAACCCCAGGGCCAAGCCCAATACAACCCCTACCTGAGGCCAGTTCCAGTCAATGGATGCTCCATAGGACATTAGAACAATGCTCAAAAATGCACCGAGCGTAGCACCCCCTGCAAATCGCTGAATTACCCCAGTACTAGGGGATGGCGCTGCTTTAGTCGCATCGTCAGTAGGGTTAGAAGCCATTACAGATTCCCTTGTCGTTAGCCAGTTATATCCAATTCACGCATGGGAAATGCGTTGGAGACAATAGCAGACACGATCAACCAAAGGGCGAACTCAAGCCGAGAGCTGGCCCTATCTTAACGAACTATTACCCGAGCGCCGATCAAACCTATCGGCATTCACTCTACTGGGCAAAGGCCTCTCCGCCATCGCCATCCTCGACCTTGGCCGCGGGCAGCATCAGGCTCTGCTCTTCGAGCTCCACCCGGTAGCGCTGTACGTCCTGCTCTAGCTGCTGAATGCGCACCTCGCGCTGCTGCATATCTTTACCAAAGGAAATATAACCCTGCACCTGAGCCCAGACGCTAAATACCCAGGCAAAGACGGCCCCAATGCCCATGGCGATAATCAGCTCGACACACAGGGGCGATTCCACATCTATGCCGGGGGCGATGTGGATAATGACGGGTTCGGTGTTTTCAATGCCGAATAGCACCAGGGCTAAGGCAATTACAAAAATAACGACGAAATTTACTTGCCGCATGGCTCTGGCCTCAAAATGCTGGGTTCGCTGGGTCAATACTAGGTTCAGCCTGGGATCGATCGCCTGCCGACGGGCAGCCCCCGGATCTGGACTTAGATAAGGTTATTTAACCAGGCAGACTTTAACTTTGGTGAAAGGTTTTTGCCGATTTAAGCACACGATAGCGCAGGCCGTAGCCGCCCAAGACCAGGGCTACAATGCCCAGGGTGCCCAGGGCAATGGCATTGGGTAGCCAAAACACGGCCTCAATGCGGGTGATCTGCCCTGGCTCAAGCTGCCAGACGGCCCCGCCCGCATCTTTGGCCAGGGGCGATGCAGCCGCAGGAGAAATTTTAGCCAACCCCCAGGGCACCTGGAGGCGAAAGCGCAGATCGGCCCAGGGGGGAGTGGCAGAGTCCGCAGCATTGGCGGGCAGGTCGCGCAGGTCGAGGGTATAGGTGAGGTGGGTGCGGCTGGCCAGCACCCAGTTAGTCTGGTCTAGGCTCAGGTCAAAGGGCACGGCCCCCCAGCCAGGCAGCTCTAGATAGGTGGGGCGGGCGATGTCAGCGCTGCGGGCCGTCGCGGGGCCAGGGTCAGAGTCTGGGGCTGGCGCTGGCTCCGCCCACAGCTGCTGAAATCGATCGGTCAAATCCTGCGCGGTGCCAAAGGGTACGGTGAGCGTGATGGTTTGGGGGCCTTGGCTGAGCTGGCCACCCAGGGGGCGCGATCGCAACCTCAGCGCCTCCAGCCAGGGGGCCAGGGTCGGCTGGGCCAGGGCTGCCCCGCGATCGCTGAGGGCGATGGTTTGGGAGATTTGGCCGTGGGTATGGTGATCAAACCGCAGGGTGAGGTCGTAGCGCAGACAGCCGCTCAGCACCAGGGGCAGCAGCAGCAGGGGCAGGCGCTTTAGCAGCTGCCGCCAAGCCCCAGAGGCGGCCCTGAAATATCCATCGCCCATAGCGTTCATAGCGTTACGTTCTGATGCCACTCTTTTTGCCTCGCTCCGCAGCCCTGGCCAAGGCTATACCATTAGAGCGTTAGATCCAACGGTAGCCGGTAGCGTTGCATGAATGACCTCTCCCCTGCCCCCATCACCGCCTGGCATACGGTTGGCGTTGACGCAGCTCTAGACCAGCTCGAGAGCAGTGCCGACACCGGCCTTAGCCCCCAGGCCGTAATCGATCGCCGCCGCCAGTATGGCCCTAACGAGCTAGAGGAAGTCGGGGGTCGCCCCGCCTGGCGCATTCTGCTTGACCAGTTCACCAACATTATGCTGCTGATGCTGATCGCGGTGGCGGTAGTGTCGGGGGTGCTGTCCTTTAGAAATCAAGAATTTCCCAAGGATGCGATCGCCATTTTTGCCATTGTCGTTCTCAACGGCGTGCTGGGCTACCTGCAGGAGAGTCGGGCCGAAAAAGCCCTCGCCGCCCTGAAGCAAATGGCCTCGCCCAACGTGCGGGTGCAGCGCGACGGTCGCCTGCTGGAGGTGCCCTCCCAGGACCTGGTGCCCGGCGACATCATGCTGCTGGAGGCGGGGGATCAGGTGGCCGCCGACGGCCGCCTGCTAGAGGCGGTGAACCTCCAGCTGCGCGAGTCGGCCCTGACCGGAGAGGCCCAGGGGGTCAACAAGCAGGCGACCATGACCTTAGCCGCCGATGCCGCCCTGGCCGATCGCAAAAACCTGGTGTTTCAGGGCACCGAAGTGGTGCAGGGCCGAGGCCGAGTCTTGGTCACCAACACCGGTATGAAAACCGAGCTGGGCCGCATTGCCGCCATGCTGCAAGGGGTCGAAACCGAGCCCACGCCCCTACAGCAGCGCATGGATCAGCTGGGTAACGTGCTGGTGGTCGGATCGCTGTCCCTGGTCGCCATCGTGGTGGTGGGTGGGGTTATTTTTGGCGGCTGGCAGGCCTTTGAAAACCTGCTAGAAGTTGCCCTCAGTATGGCCGTGGCCGTGGTGCCCGAGGGGTTACCAGCGGTAATTACCGTCACCCTGGCGATCGGCACCCAGCGCATGGTGCGCCGCCACGCCCTGATTCGCCGCCTGCCTGCGGTCGAAACCCTGGGCTCGGTGACCACTATTTGCTCCGACAAAACCGGCACCCTGACCCAGAACAAAATGGTGGTGCAGCAGGTGCGCACCCTGTCCCAGACGCTGGAGATTACCGGCGAAGGCTATGCCCCCGAGGGCAGCTTTTTGAGCGCCGGAGCCTCGGTGGACCCCCGCCAGGTGCCCGACATAGGGCTGCTGCTGCTGGATGGCCTGCTGTGCAACGATGCTGTGCTGCAAAAGGAAGCGGGCGACTGGGCGATTATGGGCGACCCCACCGAGGGGGCG
Source organism: Nodosilinea nodulosa PCC 7104 (assembly GCF_000309385.1). GTDB lineage: Bacteria > Cyanobacteriota > Cyanobacteriia > Phormidesmidales > Phormidesmidaceae > Nodosilinea > Nodosilinea nodulosa. The sequence goes on along the minus strand of NZ_JH976537.1, from coordinate 1,906,248 downwards.
CTGGTGGTGATGGCCTGCAAGAGTGGGTTAGATCGCCACCGCCTGGGCCACGAAATGCAGCGGGTGGTGGAGTTTCCCTTTTCGTCGGAGCGCAAGCGCATGAGCGTGGTGGTGAGCGGCGTAGGGGCGCTGGGGACTGACCTCACCCTGCCGGGGAAGGTGCTCGAGGCCCCTTACCTGATGCTGGCCAAGGGGTCGCCGGAGATGCTGCTCGACTGCTGCACCAGCGGGATAAAGGGGTTAGAGCAGTTTCCGCTAACTGCCGAGGGGCGATCGCAGGTCCTTTCCGACAACGCCGCCATGGCGGGCCAGGGGCTGCGGGTGCTGGGCTTCGCCTATCGGCCCATGGCGACCGTACCCATCGAGGGCGATGCCGACGCCGCCGAGCAAGGCCTGGTGTGGCTGGGCCTGGTGGGCATGATCGACGCCCTGCGCCCGGAGGTGCGGGTGGCGGTGGAGCGCTGCCGGGGCGCAGGCATTCGCCCGATGATGATTACCGGCGACCACCAGCTCACCGCCATGGCGATCGCCCAATCCCTGGGCATTGCCGACAGCCAATCCCGGTCCCTCAGCGGCGCTGACCTGGAGGCCATGGACCAGGCCGAGCTAGAGGCCGCCGTCAAAAAGGTCAGCATCTACGCCCGAGTGTCTCCCGAGCACAAGCTGAGAATTGTTAAAGCCCTGCAAAAAGACCACCAGATCGTGGCTATGACCGGCGACGGCGTCAACGATGCCCCCGCCCTCAAGCAGGCCGAAATTGGCATTGCCATGGGCATTACCGGCACCGATGTCAGCAAAGAGGCCAGCGATATGGTGCTGCTGGACGACAACTTTGCCACCATCGTTGCGGCCACCGAAGAGGGGCGGGTGGTCTACACCAACATTCGCCGCTTCGTGAAGTACATTCTGGGCAGCAACATCGGTGAGCTGCTCACCATCGCCCTGTCGCCGCTGCTGCTGCCCATTTTGGATGTGCCCCTGTCGCCCCTGCAAATTTTGTGGATGAATCTGGTCACCGACGGCTTTCCGGCCCTGGCTTTGGCGGTGGAACCGGCAGAACCCGACGTGATGGAGCGCCCCCCCCACGACCCCCAGGAGAGCATTTTTGCGCGGGGGCTGGGGGCATACATGCTGCGTATTGGCATTGTGTTTACGATTATTTCGGTGACGATGATGGTGTGGGCCTATCACTGGTCGCAGCAAGAGGGCGACCCCGATCGCTGGAAGACGATGGTGTTTACCACGCTTTGTCTGGCTCAAATGGGCCACGCGATCGCCGTGCGCTCCAACACCCGCCTAACCGTAGAAATGTCGCCCTTCTCAAACCCGTTTGTGCTGGTGGCCGTAACTGTCACCTGCCTGCTTCAGCTCATGCTGATCTACGTTGAGCCCCTGCGAAACTTCTTCGGCACCCACCTGCTCAGCCCCTACGAACTGCTGATCTGCTTCGGCTTCAGCACCCTGCTATTTGTCTGGGTCGAGCTGGAGAAGGTCTACCGCCGCATCCGAGGCAAGGTTGTGAGGGATTAAAATCCATCTGCTTATCTATCTATCAATACCCAAGGCATTGCTCAAACTGAGCAATGCTACGAATCGCGGCCATAGCATTCACTAATCTTCCGATTAACTTCTTCATTGTAGTAAACCTGGAATTTTTGTTTTTGGGTGAATAGTAGCCTTAGCGACATAGTTTCACAACTAGCCAGGTCTTTTTTGTAAAGAAGAAGCTTCCTTTGATAAATGATAAATTTTACTGCATATTTAAAGCGACTGTAAGCTGTTGCGCATCTAAATTGCATCAATAGCACTTCCCTTGTTTTTCACCTTCCGATGCCAATTTATGGCCAGTTCTCCTTCATTGAGAAGCTTATTGATAAGAGCCTCGAGATCTTCAATAGACTTAAATAAACGATTTGAGATGAACTCTTTTGCTGAATGCCAAACCAATTCGACCAGATTGTAGTCCGGGCTATACTCAGGTAAAAACTCCAAAACTAAATTTGGCATCTCTAACTTTATCTTCTCTGTAAATTCCTCCTTTTTGTGAATGCTCGCATTGTCTAAAATAATCACAACCTTAGGCCCGTCTTTCTCAAATTCGCTCACGCTCCTATCCTCGCCAGCCCAGTCATAAATAACCTCCTCGTAAAAGTTCTTGAGAACCTTATAAAATTTTCACCGGTTCCTTTGGGGAGAAAGTCCACCAACCGCTTCTTGTCC
>NZ_JH976537.1:1452213-1903928 GCF_000309385.1 Nodosilinea nodulosa PCC 7104 | reverse complement strand
CTTACCTGATGCTGGCCAAGGGGTCGCCGGAGATGCTGCTCGACTGCTGCACCAGCGGGATAAAGGGGTTAGAGCAGTTTCCGCTAACTGCCGAGGGGCGATCGCAGGTCCTTTCCGACAACGCCGCCATGGCGGGCCAGGGGCTGCGGGTGCTGGGCTTCGCCTATCGGCCCATGGCGACCGTACCCATCGAGGGCGATGCCGACGCCGCCGAGCAAGGCCTGGTGTGGCTGGGCCTGGTGGGCATGATCGACGCCCTGCGCCCGGAGGTGCGGGTGGCGGTGGAGCGCTGCCGGGGCGCAGGCATTCGCCCGATGATGATTACCGGCGACCACCAGCTCACCGCCATGGCGATCGCCCAATCCCTGGGCATTGCCGACAGCCAATCCCGGTCCCTCAGCGGCGCTGACCTGGAGGCCATGGACCAGGCCGAGCTAGAGGCCGCCGTCAAAAAGGTCAGCATCTACGCCCGAGTGTCTCCCGAGCACAAGCTGAGAATTGTTAAAGCCCTGCAAAAAGACCACCAGATCGTGGCTATGACCGGCGACGGCGTCAACGATGCCCCCGCCCTCAAGCAGGCCGAAATTGGCATTGCCATGGGCATTACCGGCACCGATGTCAGCAAAGAGGCCAGCGATATGGTGCTGCTGGACGACAACTTTGCCACCATCGTTGCGGCCACCGAAGAGGGGCGGGTGGTCTACACCAACATTCGCCGCTTCGTGAAGTACATTCTGGGCAGCAACATCGGTGAGCTGCTCACCATCGCCCTGTCGCCGCTGCTGCTGCCCATTTTGGATGTGCCCCTGTCGCCCCTGCAAATTTTGTGGATGAATCTGGTCACCGACGGCTTTCCGGCCCTGGCTTTGGCGGTGGAACCGGCAGAACCCGACGTGATGGAGCGCCCCCCCCACGACCCCCAGGAGAGCATTTTTGCGCGGGGGCTGGGGGCATACATGCTGCGTATTGGCATTGTGTTTACGATTATTTCGGTGACGATGATGGTGTGGGCCTATCACTGGTCGCAGCAAGAGGGCGACCCCGATCGCTGGAAGACGATGGTGTTTACCACGCTTTGTCTGGCTCAAATGGGCCACGCGATCGCCGTGCGCTCCAACACCCGCCTAACCGTAGAAATGTCGCCCTTCTCAAACCCGTTTGTGCTGGTGGCCGTAACTGTCACCTGCCTGCTTCAGCTCATGCTGATCTACGTTGAGCCCCTGCGAAACTTCTTCGGCACCCACCTGCTCAGCCCCTACGAACTGCTGATCTGCTTCGGCTTCAGCACCCTGCTATTTGTCTGGGTCGAGCTGGAGAAGGTCTACCGCCGCATCCGAGGCAAGGTTGTGAGGGATTAAAATCCATCTGCTTATCTATCTATCAATACCCAAGGCATTGCTCAAACTGAGCAATGCTACGAATCGCGGCCATAGCATTCACTAATCTTCCGATTAACTTCTTCATTGTAGTAAACCTGGAATTTTTGTTTTTGGGTGAATAGTAGCCTTAGCGACATAGTTTCACAACTAGCCAGGTCTTTTTTGTAAAGAAGAAGCTTCCTTTGATAAATTTTACTGCATATTTAAAGCGACTGTAAGCTGTTGCGCATCTAAATTGCATCAATAGCACTTCCCTTGTTTTTCACCTTCCGATGCCAATTTATGGCCAGTTCTCCTTCATTGAGAAGCTTATTGATAAGAGCCTCGAGATCTTCAATAGACTTAAATAAACGATTTGAGATGAACTCTTTTGCTGAATGCCAAACCAATTCGACCAGATTGTAGTCCGGGCTATACTCAGGTAAAAACTCCAAAACTAAATTTGGCATCTCTAACTTTATCTTCTCTGTAAATTCCTCCTTTTTGTGAATACTCGCATTGTCTAAAATAATCACAACCTTAGGCCCGTCTTTCTCAAATTCGCTCACGCTCCTATCCTCGCCAGCCCAGTCATAAATAACCTCCTCGTAAAAGTTCTTGAGAACCTTATAAAAATTTTCACCGGTTCCTTTGGGGAGAAAGTCCACCAACCGCTTCTTGTCCGAATAGCGGATTCCTCCCATCACATTGATACGTCCTTTCCGTCGAATTCCAGAAACCTTCTTGCGCGTCCCTTTCTTGACCCAATCCTTTCGACGTGTCACTCTCAAACTAAAGCCACATTCATCCCAAAACCAGACCTGGAGCTTCTCTGGGGATTCTTTAGTAATTCTTAAATACTCCTCCAGTTTTGCCTTGAAGAGTTTTCGCTTCTCTGGATCTTGCTTCTCCTCTAAGCTATATTTGGCCCAGAGGTAAACGTACTTTTTTGACTTGAGAATCCTCCTCACTTGACTCCCACTTAGCTGAATCCCGGTTTCTTGTTCTAAATATGTGGCGAGCCGAGCCGCCGTCCATCGACCAAATTCGTACCCCAATTCTTGAGGCTCTTTCTCAATGACATCCAATAATAAGTTGACATATTGATCGGTGGCCTTATGATAATTCCCATGCATTCGTTCATCGGTTAAACTGGCTAAGTCACTTGGATTTCCGTGGGCACACCAATAGGCTACTTTCCTTAAGGAGCAACCTAGAAAGTCTGCAATCTCTTGCTGTTTTCTGCCATCATTTCGCAATAGCAGAATTAGAATACGCTCACGAACGTCGGGATGCTCATGAAATTTAAGCTGCTTCTGCAATTCCTGTTTCTCTTCGGCCGTTAGGTAATTCTTGATTGGCATGTATAACTCACCAAAATACACTCCCTAATATGTAGTTTAGATGCTTAACAGCTTAGTTCCATTTAGCAGATCTGGCTCTTAATATGGCAATTAGTACTATTATCAGTAGTAATTGACTATTGAAAGCTGCATTTGTGCGGATCGTTTTATGGATTCAGAGCTTAGAATCGAATATTTAATAGTTGTAGAGGAAAAAGGTGCTATTTGTAATAGCCCTGATACCTTCAATAACTTGATCAAGAGCAATGATGATCTCGATATCAACAACGATATTATCGTTTATCAGGAAACAATTAAAGCTGCCTATAAAATTACAACAAATGAGATAGCAGGCAAAAGGCAAAGATATTTCCATTTAACTTTGACTTTTCAGTATGAGGAATCAGAGCTTGATAAAAACATAGAGGATTATACAAAGCTGTTGAGAGCAGTAAAAAGTGTTGTAAGCTTGATTGCAGCTAAACAGGAGTCGATAGAAGCTATTTGGGATGATATTTCTTTATACTACTCGCAAAAAGCTTATCCTCTCATCCATGAGATTGAAAACCTTATGCGAAAGCTTATTACGAATTTTATGATTACCAAAATAGGCACAAATTGGACAAAGGAATCCTTGCCTCAAGCTGTGAAGGAAGATCTGAATAAGAATGACAAAAGAAGCTCGGCAAAAGCAGCTGAGGGATACATAAATGCTTTATATGGAGTGGATTTCATAAAGCTAAAAAACATGCTATTTGACCCTTATCCTCAAAATTCAAATATTGAGCAACTCCGAGACAAAATTGCCCAAGCAGATAAAATTGAGAGTTTAAATCTGAACGATTTGAAGGCATTTGTTCCAAGGTCAAATTGGGATAGGTATTTTGACGGTGCAATTGTCAGCTATCCTGCCGAAAAGCTGACGAAGCAATGGGATAGACTATACCAGTTGCGTTGTCAGGTAGCTCATAATAGAACTGTTGCCAAAAAAGATTTTGATGAAATATTTAATTTAGTTGATAAGCTGAGAGGTGTATTAAAACAAGCTACAGAAAACTTGTACCAAATTCATATACCCGAAGAAGAACAGGAGGTTGTTGCTGAAAGCTTGGCAAGCAATATCAATGAGTTATATGGAAGTTTTATTATAAATTGGAAAAAACTAGAAAATAGTTTGCGGGATAGAGTGCGTCACTTAGCAACTTTGGTAGATGAAGATGCAAGGCGTTTTATGACGTTTCGGCAAATGCTAGACTTTCTTGCCAATAAGCAAATTATTACTAAAGAGCAATACCAAACTGGAAGAGAACTAAACCGTGTGAGAAATGAATTAGTGCATAGCCAAGCTGTCACATATACTGAAGATGAAATTCGGTTTTTTACCCATTTACTTGTGGAGTATCTGCATTCAGTGCTGCGCGAAATAAATAAACATGAGCAGTTGCTTTCGACTAATGGTAGAGAGTCCGAAGATTTTGAAGACAAGGATGAAATAGACGGAGAGGATGCAGGATCCGGAGAAAATTCTTAAGGAATAAGCCGCAATACGTATTCTTGATTTTATTTATAAAGACTATCCCAGAATTGTGCTGTGACAAACGTACAATCTATATGTGAAACAAAAGAATGGCACCAGCATACAATCTCGTTGTTACTGCTAGATTGCCAACTTTGTGTTATGCCGGAAGCACTTTGCCTCGAATCCCCGTAATGGGCTCAATGCCATAGCGGTGTAATAAGGTTGGCAAAATGTCATAGAGCTGTGCACCATCCATCATCTGCCCACCACGTGGTGAAGTTGGATCGTGAAAAATCATGAGTCCAAAAGGCGCATGGTTGGCGTCGTCGGGGCCGGTGTCGTTTTCGACGGTGTAGAGGCCGTTGATGCCCACGCTGCCGACCGATCGCCAGGCCAGATCGTCAAAATACACGATTAGGTCTGGCGCTCGACCGCGCACCTTTTGGTAAATCTCCTGGGGCTTAAACGCCTTTACCGGCAGCGGGTTGCCGTCCGGATCGGTAAGTTGGGAAAGCTTCGCCGCCAGTTCATCGCGCAGAGCTTCGTAGTCGGCCATCGCTACGGTACCCTCCGGCTCCCGCCCCTTCACATTGAGAAATATGCGGGCGTAGTAACCCCCGGCTCCCCACACCTGGGTTTGGGTCCAATCGACCTCGACCTTGTCCAGGGGTAAGACCTCGGCGGGGGATTCCTTGAGCGTGAGATAGCCGTTGGCGATCAGCCACTCGTTGATGCAGATGCCGCCCATCAGCGGCTGCGCGCCGTGATCAGACACCACTAGCACGGCGGTATCGGGGTCGCAGACTGCCAGCAGCTCGCCCACCCGCTGGTCCACATGCACGTAGTAGTCGTGGATGGCGTTGGCAAAGGGGGAACCCGCCTCGTACTGGGGATGGCGCGGGTCCATGGGCTTCCAGAAGGAGTGGTGAATGCGGTCTACGCCCATGTCCACCAGCATGAGAAAGTCGGGGCCGTCGCGCACAATCAGCTTTTCGGCCAGGGTAAAGCGCTGATCGCAGAGGGCATACAGGTTCTCCAGAATGCGGGCCTTTTCGTCGGAGCGAAAGTTGGGCACATCCATCATGAAATTGGGCATCCAGGCTTTGATGTCCTCCCCCAGTTCGGGGGGATGGGTGAAGGGCACCTCGGTACTGGGGGTGAGAAAGCAGGACACCAGCGAGCCGTTGACTGGGTAGGGGGGCGAGGTGCCGGGCACGCTCAGGGCCGCCACCGTCCAGCCCGCCTCACCGAGAATATCCCACAGGCGGGGAAATTTGACCGCGCGCCCGTCGGAGATGGCCATGGAGTGATAGTCGCGATCGCGCCGATTGCGAAACCCGTAGATGCCCAGCTCACCGGGGTCGCGCCCGGTCATCATGCAGCTCCAGGCGGGCACCGTAATGGCGGGAATGCTGCTCTCCAGCCTGCCGTAGCTGCCGCCCTCCATCAGTCGGCTGAGGTTGGGTAAATCTTGCCGCCACTGGTCAAACACCAGGTCGGGGGCCATACAGTCGAGGCCAATGATCAGCAGGCGAGGGGTAGGCATGGGAAGGCTCAAGCAATTGGCTAACGTTATTGTCCGCTCCTGGCCTATGGTTCACAAAGCCTAACGCCTCTGGGTCAAGACTCGTAATCGACACAGATGACTAATCCAGCCAGGATTTCAGCAATCAGAGTTGGTCCTAGCCTACCGAGATATTTAGCAAAGCGCTGGGTAGAGAGGCTGCGGATTTGCAAAACATTGGCGGCAGAGTCTCGGGCTAGTCCATTGGCGGTGGTGGCCCTGAGTTTTACCATAAACGGGCGGCTGTCAAATTTGTCTTGCCAGGTGGTAATGGGGATGACAATGCGAAGGGGTATGGGGGCAAAGAGATTGGTGCTGATCACCAGGACAGGGCGGTTTTTTTGAATTTCCTGACCACGGGTGGGGTCAAGGTCTACCAGCCAGATCTCCCCACGACTAGGGTGCGTCATCGGGAAACTCCCAGTCTTCGCTATCTAGCGCTGAAAACTCGGAGAGTGCAGGATCGGTTGTAAAGTCTGCGGCAGTATCGGCGATCAAAGGGGCCAATATCCGGTGGCGTTGAGATAGGGGCAGGCTAGCTAGTTCCTGGAGGGATGGCTGCGCTGACGGGGTTGATGGCAAGATTTTTTTTTGCCGCAGAAATTCTGCGAAGTCGAGGACTTCCTGCTGCTTGTCGGGGGGGAGCTGCCGCAGGTGGTCGAGGAGGGTTTGCTCGAGGCTGGCTATGCTTTGCATCGTAGGTATCTCGACAGGGGTGTCTTTAGCTTAAATGCAAGTTCACCCTGGGCGGTGATGGCGTTGAAAAAGGTGCCCCAGGTGGTTGATTGCCTACAGCGCCCCTTCGACTTTGGCGTTGAACCCGTACACCCGTCGCTCCCCGGCCAGGGGCACCAGGGTCACGTCGCGCTCGTCGCCGGGCTCAAAGCGCACGGCAGTACCGGCGGGGATATCGAGCCGCATGCCGCGAGCTGAGTCGCGATCGAAGCTGAGGGCCGCGTTGACCTCAAAAAAGTGGAAGTGGGAACCCACCTGAATGGGGCGATCGCCCGTATTGGCTACCGCCAGCGTCACCGTTGGCTTGCCTGCGTTTAGCTCAATGTCGCCCTCGGCGGGCAGCAGTTCTCCAGGGATCATTTAGGGCCTCCTAGGTTGGCAATGAGATCTTGGCGCGCCCGCTGGAGCGATCGCTCCACCCTCGGCAAAGCTTCCTCCAGCTCCCGCCGGGCGATGCCCTCGGCCCCGGCCTCCAGCAGGTGATTGAGCGCCATCAGGTGAGCCGTATCGAGGGCGGTTTCTGTCGGCACCTTGACGTTGGGCACAACCCCGGTGCCATCCCAGTTTTTGCCGGTCACCGGGTTAATGGCCTGGCCGGTGGGCATAAACACCCAAAAATGGTCGTGCAGGCGAAAGCCCCGCCCCGGATTGGCCCCTCCGCGCGTTGTTTCACCCACCACTGCCCCGCGCTTCAAGACCTGCAGGTTGTAGGCAAACTCCTCCGCCGCCGAAAAGGTCTCGGGGCTGGTGAGCACAAACACGGGCTTATCCAGGTAGCGCGTCCCCGGCACGTAGGGCACCGTCCACCACTGATGGGTCTCGTCGGTTTCGCTCCAGTACAGGTCGTTGAGGTGAATGGGCGGGTGGGCCGGAAACAGGTAGCTGCACAGCAGGGCCACTGTCGCTGGCGAACCACCCTGATTGTGGCGCAGGTCAAAGATCAGCGCGTCGGTGTGGGCCACCAGGGTCATGGAGGCGGCCAGGGCATCCCCGGCGAACTCCGGCGGCTCAAAGCTGAACAGCTGGATATAGCCCACGTTGCCCGCCAGACGCTCCACCTTGTTGAGGTCAAAGTTGCGGCGGCGGCTGGCCTGGTACTGGCGCTCTAGATCCTCGGCAGCGGGGGCAGCGTCAGGGTCGAGGTGGGGCAGGGGCATCGGGCTAAAGTGCAGACGCAGGTTGCGATCGCCGCTCAGCTTTTGAAGCTGGGCCGTCAGCGTATCCGCCAGCTGCTGCCCGCTGGTGATGTCGCCGTAGCCCCCGGCATCCAGGCGCTGCTCAATATCGTCCTGAATCTTTTCGGCCACCTCTGGAAACACGTAGGCATCCAGCTGAGCCACCAGCGCTTCCAGCACGACCTCCCGGTCGGCCGCCGCCAGCGAAATATCCCCTGGGTCAGAGGCAGAAACAGCCATGGGTTGCCCTACCGAATCGGTTCATGAACAGTCACCAGCTTAGTGCCATCGGGAAAGGTTGCCTCCACCTGCACATCGTGAATCATCTCGGCGACCCCATCCATGACATCGGTCCGGCTCAATAGGGTGGTGCCGTAGCTCATTAGCTCGGCTACGGTGCGTCCGTCCCGCGCTCCTTCCAGGATGGCCGCTGAAATGTAGGCCACCGCTTCGGGGTGGTTGAGCTTCAGGCCTCGGTCTTTGCGGCGTTCGGCCACTAGAGCAGCGGTAAAAATCAGCAGCTTGTCTTTTTCCTGAGGAGTCAGTTGCATGGGGCCAAAACACCAGCGGAGGCTACGGGGCTAACCGTAAGCTTTCAAGGTTTTGGGCGGCTTGTCAACCAGAGCCTGAACAGTCTGCCCCCGGCTTTGGCCCAAGCCTTGCCCAAGCTGTGCCCAAGCTTTGAAAGTAAAGCTTAAGCCGCCGATGTAAAAGCCAGAACTAAGTTAGTCTGCTGTAGAACCAGTCCTGTGATCTATACCCAGCCCCCTGGGGCCATTAGCCGGTGGAATCTGCCCATGTCTGCGCCCCTGATTGAGATTGTCCCCGACAAGCCTGCCCTGGTACAACGGGCCTTAACCCTGGTGGTAGAGGCCATTCGCAGCGCCGTCGCCGACCACGACTACTGCGCCCTGGCCCTGGCTGGGGGAAGCACCCCAAAACCCCTCTACAGCGGCCTAGCCGAGCAAGATCTGCCCTGGGAGAAGCTCTACATTTTTTGGGGTGACGAGCGCTACGTGCCCATCGACCACCCCGACAGCAATGCTGGCATGGCCAAGGCCGCCTGGCTCGATCGCGTGCCCATTCCGCCCGACCACATTCTGGTCCCCCCCACCCTGGAGGGCGACCCGGCGGCGTCGGCCAACCAATACAACGCTATGGTGAGAGCCGTGTTTGGCGGCCTCCAGGGGATCTCAACGGCTGAGGTACCCCAGTTCGATCTGATTTTGCTGGGCATGGGTGACGATGGCCACACCGCATCGCTGTTTCCCCACACCGCAGCCCTGACGGTGACCGACCGCCTGATTACCGTAGGCAACAGAGGCCGTGATCCCCGCATTACCTTTACTGCGCCGCTGATCAATCGCAGTCGCCAGGTTTTGTTTTTGGTCGCCGGGGCCGACAAGCAAACCGCCCTGGGCCACGTCTTTGCCCCCGAGGGTGACGACCACGCCTATCCCTCTCGTCTGATACGGCCCCAGGGAGAACTGCGCTGGCTGATCGATCGCCAGGCCGTGGGCAATCTAGATCTGGGGCAATCGTCGCTGCCCTGAGCCCGGCCAACAGGGGGCTGTACTCCCCTCTGAAATACTCTCAACCTAGACTATTATCTAGGCAGTAGATTTCCCTGCTCGGTCACCGCTGTGGTCGGGGCCAAAAATTAGGGCTGGGTCTACCAGACTCTTCTATGATTAAAACCTACAGGGATCGTTATTGATTGAGTAATGTGATTACCCTTTCGCTATTGCACCCTCTCCACAAAACCCCGGTTCAAAGCTGGTCCTTTGATCAAGAGCCTGTGATTTGCATTGGCCGCTCAACCGATAACAATGTGGTTCTCTACAGCGCCGTTGTCTCCCGCCACCACGTCGAAATTCACCGCATCAACGGTGGCTGGGCCGTCAAGAGCCTTGGCACCAACGGCACCTACCTAGACGGTCGGCGGATCACCGAGGTGCCTGTAGAAGACGGCATTGTCATTCGCCTGGCGCGATCGGGGCCGAATATTCAAATTCACGTGTCCGAAGAAAAACGCGACCCGCTCCAGGAACTGCTGATGAGTCGTCGTCGCACCGAGGAGGCGAAGGAGGCCGACCACGGCACCCAGAGCGAAGCCCACGATGACCTAGAAGCCTTGCCGCACCAAACCACCATCATCAATCCCGACGACGAGTGATTGTCGCAGGGCTATACCGGCGCTAGGGCCAGGTCCCCAGCCCTGCGATCGCGGTGCCTGGGACCTGGGCTCAGTCTAGAGGGCACCCTTGAGCAGATCGGCTTTGTCGGTGTTCTCCCAGGTGAAATCGGGCAGCTCGCGGCCAAAGTGGCCGTAGGCGGCGGTCTGCTGGTAGATGGGCCGCCGCAGATCGAGCATGTCGATCAGCCCCTGGGGCCGCAGGTCAAAGTGTTTGCTGACCAGGTCTGCGATCGCGCCATCGGCAATCTTGCCCGTGCCAAAGGTGTTGATTGAAATCGAGGTTGGCTTGGCCACCCCGATCGCGTAGGACACCTGAATTTCGCAGCGATCGGCCAGACCCGCCGCCACAATATTTTTGGCCACGTAGCGCCCGGCGTAGGCCGCCGAACGATCGACCTTGGTGGGGTCTTTGCCCGAAAACGCCCCGCCGCCGTGGCGGGCCATACCGCCGTAGGTATCGACAATGATTTTGCGCCCCGTCAGCCCGCAGTCGCCCACGGGGCCGCCAATAATAAACTGCCCGGTGGGGTTGATGTGGTACTGGGTATTGGCGTGCAGCCACCCGCTGGGCAGCACCGGCTTGATAATTTCCTCCATCACCGCTTCGCGAATATCGGCCTGGGAAATGTCGGGGTCGTGCTGGGTTGAGAGCACCACCGCTTCCACCGCTACGGGCTTTAGGTGCTCGTAGCGCAGGGTCACCTGGCTTTTGGCATCGGGGCGCAGCCAGGGCAGTACGCCGTGCTTGCGCAGGTGGGCCTGCCGCTCTACAAGCCGGTGGGCGTAGTAGATGGGGGCGGGCATCAGGGTCTCGGTTTCGCTGGTGGCGTAGCCAAACATCAGCCCCTGATCGCCCGCGCCCAGGTCTTTGTCGACGGCGACATCGACGCCAATGGCAATATCTGACGACTGCTTCCCGATCGCATTGAGCACCGCGCAGGAGGCGCCGTCAAACCCCACATCGGAGCTGTCGTAGCCAATCCCCAAAATGACGTTGCGGACAATATCCTCTAGATCGACATAGGTATTGGTGCGCACTTCTCCGGCAATCACGGCCATGCCGGTTTTGACTAGGGTTTCCACCGCCACTCGGGCGTGCAGATCTTCTTTAAGAATGGCGTCCAATACGGCGTCGGAGATCTGGTCGGCCATTTTGTCGGGATGGCCCTCAGACACCGACTCAGATGTGAAAATGCTGTACTCGCTCATGAAATAGGCCCAACCAGTAGCAATAGGAATGGAGCCAGCCGGGGCTGATTCGCATTCCAAAGTTTATCAAAATTTAGCGAGAGCACCGGAATTGGTCAGGGGGTAACGCGATCGCAGCCCTGTAGCCCTCAACCACCCAGGCTAAGCTCGGGCCTCCGCCGCGCTGTCGAGCAGGGCCTGGGCCTTTTGCTGCATGGTCTTAAAAATGTTGTAGAACCCGTTGGCCCGCGACGGGGTGAGGCTGACATCGAGCTGGGTGTCTTGAATGAAGTCGGGGCTGAGGGTGACGATTTCGTCGGGGCTGAGGCCATTGAGAGCTTTGATCAGCAGCGCCACCAGCCCCTTGGTAATTTGGGCGTCAGAGTCGGCTTGGTAGACCACCTTGCCATCTATCAGATCAGCCACCACAAACACCTGGGATACGCAGCCCGGCACCTTGTTTTCAGGGGTTTTGCACTCCTCGGGCAGGGGGTCGAGCTTTTTGGCAAACCACAGCAGCTGCTCGTAGCGGCGCTTAGGGTCGGCGGCCTTTTGAAAGCGGGCGACAATTTTCTCGATAGACTCGGGGCGATCGGCGGGCATGGGCAGCTAGAAGGGTTATTTCCTAGTAGTCTATCAACCTGGGCGAGGGGAACGGGAGATGAGGGGATGGGGAGGTGTTCTCAATTATCCCCAGCAGCGCTAGCCGAATACTTGCTCTACGGTTAGCGACAGCTCCGGAAACGTGGGAGAAACGATGAGTTGGCTGCCGCGAAACTGCTGTAGCTCAAACTCCCCATCCACCAGGTGGCAAAGGGTAAAGGTGGGTTGCTTGGGTGAGCCAATGTAGCGCCGTCCGCCCAACCCCAGGTAATCGACAATCCAGTATTCCTGAATGCCAAAGGCTTCGTAGTCGGCCAGCTTAAGTAGATAGTCGTCTCGCCAGTTAGTAGACACAACCTCCACGACCAGTTTGATCGACCGACCTCTGGTAATCACCGACTCTCGCTCCCATCGGGGTTCGTCGGCGATCGCCGCTTCATCTAAAACGACAATATCTGGCTCGTAGCCCATGTCGTTCGAGAGCTTGATGACACATTCTTTAGGAATGAAATAGGGCCGGTTAGCGCCGCGAATGGCCGCACCCAGTTCAAAGGCTAGATCGCCTGCCAGCTTGGAGTGCTTTCCCCTTGGTTTGGGCATCTCGAGCACTACCCCCCGCCGCAGTTCGTAGCGATACTCCGAATTCTCTGGATACCACTCCATGAATTCGTCAAACGTTATAGGGGCTTTATCCAGTACGGCAATCACCTCACCCTCCTCATCCCCTCACCTTCTCTACTGCCTCTACGCCTTACCGTCGCTGTCTTTGCCGCTGACAAAGCGGTGGGCGACGGTTTCGGGCTGAATAGCCGACAGAATAGTGTGGCCTGAGTCGGTGATAATCACGGCGCGGGTGCGACGACCGTAGGTAGCATCGACCAGCTGGCCGCGCTCGCGGGCATCGGAAATGATGCGCTTAATCGGCGCAGACTCGGGGCTTACAATGGCAATCACCCGATTGGCCGATACGATATTGCCAAAGCCAATATTGATGAGCTTGATGTCCATAATATAAGAGGAGCGATAACGGGAGATTCCGGTATTGATGCGAGGACTATCCCCGACTGGCCAGAAAAACTAAGGCTTTTTTGGCAGAAGGCTCTACATTTGAACCCAGATCAGGCCCAAGTCGTATTATCTGCCATACTAACGAATCCATCTAGCGCTGAGGGTTAATTTCAGGCAAAATTTCAGATTTTCGGCGTTTTCGTTCCCTGGGCTACATCTTTCGGCCCTAGAAACCCTAGATCAGAAGTTCTTATCGCCTTAAACCCCCAAGCTACCTACGTCCGCAGGCGGAGATTGTGGTGTCTGCCTGCCTAATTTGTCTCGCCTGGAGAATATCGCTGTGCAGCCCGTTGACTTTACTACTTTGATGGCTCTGTGCCACAGTCTCCAGGCCGACTGGGTGCCCGCCCGCTGCGAGAGCGTGGTGCAGATAGACACGACCACCCTGGCCCTGGGCCTCAGAACCCTTGAACGGCGCGGCTGGCTGACGATTTCGTGGCATCCCCAGGCGGCGAGGCTGCACCTGGGAGATGCGCCCCCCAAGGGACAAGACACATTTACCTTTAGCCAGCAGCTCAAGCACCAGCTCAACCAGCTGGCCCTGGTGGCGATCGCGCCCGTGGCCCCCTGGGAGCGCGCGATCGATTTGCAATTTGGCCCCCGCCCCGGCGACCCGCCCCAGTGGCACCTGTACGTTGAGGTGATGGGGAAATACAGCAACGTGATTCTGGCCAATGCCCAAAACCAGATCGTCACCGCTGCCCACCAGGTGAGCGACCAGCAGTCGCGGGTGCGGCCCATTCAAACCGGCGACCCCTACGTGCTGCCCCCGGCCATCCTGAATACGCTGCCGAGTTTGCAAGAATCCCAAGCGGCCTGGCAGGAGCGGGTAACGCTGGTGCCCAGCACGCTCAAAAAAATGCTGATGCAGAGCTACGGCGGGCTGAGTTCGTCGCTGGTGCGATCGCTGCTGGCCGCCGCCCATCTCACCCCTGACCAGCCCGCCGAAACCCTCACTCAGGCCGACTGGGATCGTTTGTTTGAGGTGTGGCAGCGCTGGCTCACGGCTCTAGACCAAGGCCAGTTTTACCCCGGCTGGGCCGAGCCGGGCTACACCGTACTCGACTGGGATGGGGGGGCCCCCGCCGCCGATGTTCACGCCCTGCTGAACCAGTACTACGGCCGCGAGCTGAACTTGCAGCAGTTCGATCGCATCAAAAACCAGATTCAGCAAAAGCTCAGGGGCGTGCTCGACAAACTGCGGCAAAAGGCCAGTACCTTTTCCCAGCGCCTCGATCAGTCGGCCCAGGCCGACCAGTACCGCCAGCAGGCCGATCTGCTGATGGCCTACAGCCATCGGTGGCAGCCCGGCCTCACCCAGATCACCGTGGAAAGCTTTGAGACCGGCGAGCCGATTACCCTGGCCATCGACCCCGACAAAACCGCCATCCAGCAGGCTCAGCGCCTCTACAAGCAGCACCAAAAGCTGAAGCGAGCCAAGCATGCTGTGGCCCCCCTGCTGGCGGCGGCCCAGGCAGAGCTGGCCTACCTGGAGCAGGTAGAGGCGGCGCTGACCCAAATTCCCACCTACGATGAACCCGCCGATCTGGAGGCGCTGATCGACATTCGCAACGAGCTGGTTCAGCAGGGCTACATGGCCTCGCCCGACTATCGACCCGGCGACTCCAGACCAGCCAAAACCGAAGCCTTTCGGCACTGGCACACCCCCGACGGCCTGCCCGTGCTGGTGGGCCGCAACAACCGCCAAAACGACCTGCTGATTTCGACCGTTGCCACCGACTACGACCTCTGGTTTCACACCCAGGAGATTCCGGGCAGCCACGTGCTGCTGCGCCTGGAAGCGGGGCAGGTGCCCAGCGATCGCGATCTGCACTACGTGGCCGACCTGGCCGCCTACTTTAGCCGCGCCCGCCAGGCCGACCAGGTGCCCGTGGTCTACACCCAGCCCCGGCATGTCTACAAACCCAAGGGCGCGCGCCCCGGCATGGTTATTTACAAGCAAGAAACGGTGCTCTGGGGACAGCCCCGCCGCATAGAGCAGGCAAAAACCGCCCAGCCATCTTTGGAGATGGCCTAGGGGCAGGGTCCGTAGCATGACGCTGCCCGCGCAGGCGCAGTACCGCAGAGCGGATACGCGTGCCCGCCCAGCCCATTCTGCGCGGGTTCAACAGAACTTTAGGACCGACGATAGCACCCACGCGCGCTGCCGCAAAACAGCTGAGTACATTTGCTCATCAGTTTAAGTTATGAAATCAACACACAATTAGCAGAGATTGTGTTAAAGAAAATCTGTACTTGTTGTTACAATGAGAAACGGAGGAGATGAGAGCCCTCCACCGGAAAAATTATCCAATCCCAAGCGCTGCCAAAGGCGCGGGTTTTTTGGTGGTTTCTTCCAAATTGAGAGAACAACGTTAGATATTCAGTATCACCTGAGTCGGCTTCCCTAGGGGGCCGATTTTTTTTATTCTTTACGTTTTGTGCTGGCAATCGCCCCTGGTGAGGCCCCAGGCAGGTTCACGCAGGATGGATGCCCTGGCCCGTGGGCGATCGCCAGGGTAATCACCCGGTGGTCAATCTGCGGGCAATCTCCCGGCCCAGCCCCGCTGCCGCTGTTGACCGCGTAGGCCGGAAAGCAAGCCGCCGCTACGCTTAGCCGCAGCCGATGGCCGGGGGCTAGGGCGCAGGCGGTGGGCTGGAGCGGCAGCGTAACCGCCTGCGCCTGGGAAACAGATAAGTCGTAGGAGTCTACTCGGCAGTGGCCCTGGGTCAGGTTGATGACCCGACCGTCGGTATAGACCTCAGACAGCACCACGCTGAGGTCAAAACTGGGGGCATCGGCGCGGCAGTACAGGGTGGCGGTGGGAGTGCCCACCAGCCGCAATCCCACCGCCAAAACCCCGGTAGTGTAGGTGAGGACGTCGGTGCGACTGTCGAGGTAGGCCCGATTGAAGGGGCCAGAGGGCAGGCCGCAGTGGCCGCCCAGGGATGGCACCGGCCGCCAGGGGTCATGGACAATCACATCCTCAGAGGCGGGCACATCCTCAGAGGCGGGTGCAGCCTCAGGTTCTGAGCCAGAATCGGCCGCATCTAGAGGCATTGGGGACGCCAGCTGAGGGCTGAGCAGGCCGTCGTCCCAGCGCATGCCCGCCAGGCCGGTGCTGCTGAGGTAGAAGGGTTGGCCGGGGCCATCGGGCCAGCGATCGCGCCCCTGCCACCGGTTATCCCCCATTACAAACAGCTGAATCGGCGGCTCTAGGGAAGGCTCGGCAGGTTGCCCTTTCAGAACCCGATCGAACCAGCGCAGCTGGAGGCGATCGATGGGGCTATCGGCCTCGGGGCCAAAGTCTGTGGCCCCCACCCAGCGCCCCCAGGGCAGGTGGCCCCAGGGACCAATCCACAGCGCTTGGGGGGCGTCGCTCTGGGCCACCATTTGCTGATACAGGCGCAGATCGCCGCGGAGGTAGGGGTCATACCAGCCGCCAATGTGCAGCATGGGCAGCGTGACCTGGGTTAGATCGGGCTGGAGTTCTCGCCAGTAATCGTCGGGCAGGGGGTGGTCGAGCCACTGATGAAAGAACGAATCGGGGGCATGGGTTCGCAGCACCTGGGGTCGGGCCGGCACCGGATCGCCCAGCGGTAGGGCCTGGGCCGCCTGGCGGAGGGCCTGGTAGGCCGCGCTATCCCGCTTCAGGCGGGCCGTTTCGGCGGCCAGCTGGAGCGCCCAGCCCAGGCCAATTTGCAGGGGCAGGGCACCGTTTTCGTAGGCCCAGTCGGCGTAGAGGTCGTAGCCCACCATGGCGGGGGCGATCGCCCTCAGCGCGGGCGGTTTTTTCGCCGCCGCGTAGAGCTGGGTCATGCCCTGGTAGGAAAAGCCGTACATGCCCACCGCCCCGCTGCTCTGGGGCAGGGCGGCGGCCCACTGCACCGTGGCAGCACCGTCGTCGGCTTCGTGGCGAAATAGCTCAAACTCGCCCCCGGAGGAGCCCCGCCCCCGCACGTCCTGAATCACCACGATGTAGCCGTGGCTGGCGTACCAGGTGGGGTGGGCGTAGACCACGGTAGAGGCGATCGCGCGTCCGTAGGGCTGCCGCATCAGCAGCACCGGAAATGGCCCCTCGCCCACCGGATAATACAGGTCGGCATCAAGGGCTACGGCGGCTGGGGGAAACTCCTCAGCCTCGCGGCTGGCCGGAAAGCCTGAGGCAGGGACCTCCAGCGTCTGCGTCTGCTTCGGTGCAACGGCGTAGGAACCGAGGGAAAAAGGCGTAGGCAAGGAACTGTGCAGTAGCGTTGGGGAAAAGACTAGACGAAACGGTGGGCATTGCCCTAGGGAATATTTGTAGGATTACAAGAGGATTACAAGCTGACAGGATGGAGAGCATCGTGGCGCCCCAGGACCGCCAGATCTTCGGCGTCCAGCTCGACGGGGGTACCGCTGCGAATCAGCTCGGCAAAGTCTTCGTTGGGCACCATAATGCAGAGGGTATAGAGCCGAGAGGGGCCGGTGTTTTCCACTACGTGAACCCCATTGGGGGGCACCAAAATACTGTCTCCGGCGCAGATGGCGACCGTTTTGCCGTCGCAGGTGGCGCGGCCCTCCCCCTTGAGCACAAAAAACATTTCGACGGCGACCTGGTGACGGTTGGGGGGCGTTTTGCCGCCCACGTCAAAAATTTCGACGCAGTAGGTCAGCGACATATCGGCAATGGTCGGATCGAATACGATCGCCAAGCGGTTGCTGTCGCCGGGGCTAATGCGGTAGGCCTGGTAGTCTTTGGGCGACTTGTACACCGGCATCACGCAGCTGGTGGGCAACGGGCAGGCCGCCGTATCCATAACCGGAGCATCCATAGTCAGAGGGTCCATAGCCGGGCCGACCTATTTATATGGGCGTCACTATGCTAAACAGACTGCCACGCAGATCACAGTAGCTCACTGCACCTTTCATAAAAAGTTGCCTAGCTTTTTCGAGCGGCGGCGGGGCATTCTAGTTTTTAGCCCCCTATTGCCCTGGCGATCCTCTCGGGTCACCTGAGGGGAAACTCCAACCCCTCAGAACAATCGCGTAGGTTCTTCATGAAGCCCCTTGACGATCTGGTTTAGGGTTACGCTAAACCAGTGTAGGCGGCTGATTAGCAGTAGCCGGGTTGAGCGACAGGGTGCCGCGATCGTTCCGGTTCTGGCCATCTGTCCCGCTTGCGCCGATGGCCTAACCTCCGACGGCCTGACTATTGCCCCTTACCAGTAATCCTTTGATGCCAAGTGCAGCATGATTGACATCCTCATCATTGAGCACGATGCCGCTACGGAGCAGTTTTTGGTCAGCGCCCTCAAGCAGCAGGGCTATGGCGTAACCACTGCCCGCAGCGGGGCCGAAGGGCTGGCCCTGGCTGAGAAACTGCTGCCGGGGGTGATTATTTGCGACTGGAACATTCCGGGAGATATTGGCGGACTGGCTATCTGTCAGGCCCTGAAGCACCATCCCGTCCTGTCAATTACATCGCTGCTGCTGCTGACCGCCCGCTACAGCACCGCCGACCGGGTCAAGGGGCTGGAGATGGGGGCCGACGACCTGCTCTCTAAACCCGTCGATATCAACGAGCTCAACGCGCGGGTGCGGGCGGGACTGCGCATCTACCAGCTCACCCAGGATCTGCGCCAGCAAAAGCAGCGCATGGAGGCCGAAATGGCCGAGGCCGAGGGCTACGTGCGATCGCTCCTGCCTGGGGATCAACAGGGTCGGGTGCCGATTCAGTCTCGGTTTTTGCCCTCCCAACAGCTGGGCGGCGACTGCTACGACTACTACTGGCTCGACCCCGACTACCTGGTCATGTACCTGCTGGACGTATCGGGCCACGGGCTGGGGTCGGCGCTGCTGTCCACCTCGGTGCTGAACGTGCTGCGATCGCAGTCGCTGCCCGACGTCAGCTTCTACCGCCCCGAGAAGGTGCTGCGGGCGCTCAACGAAACCTTTCAGATGAGCGACCAAAATCAAAAATATTTCACCATCTGGTACGGCGTGCTCAACTGCGCCAACCGCCAGCTGCTCTACGCCAGTGCCGGTCACCCCCCGGCGGTGCTGGTGTCGATCGACGCCGACCAGCAGGTAACAACCACCCGGCTGCGCACTCCCGGCATGCCCGTGGGCATGCTGCCCGACGCCAAATATCAGTGGCAGCGCTGTCAGCTGCCCCCCAACAGCAGCCTTTACCTATTTAGCGACGGCCTCTACGAGGTGCTGCAAAACAACCAGCAGTACATCGGTTTGGACGCCTTTGTCGATCTGCTGGCCGTGGCCAAGCGCGAAAAAAGCGTTGACCACATTTTAAATTCGATTATTCAGCGGCAGGCGGGCGAGGTAGCCAGCGACGACATGTCGCTGATGATGGTGAGCCTGGACTAGCTCTAGCCGGTGGCGTAGGGCATGCGGCAGAACGGGGCCAATGGCCGATCGGCGGCGGCTCGGTGGGCGTTAGGACACTTTGACCTTAGCTGCCTCAAAGGCCTGACGGTTTTCATAAATTTCAAAGACGCGATCCATGCTGGTGAGTTCGAACAGCATGCGCACCTGGTCGTTGATGGAGCAGAGGCAGAATGTGCGGTTTAGGCCCCGAATTTTTTTGAGCAGTACCACCAGGGTGCCAAGGCCAGAGCTATCAATGAAGGTAATATCTTTAAGATCGACCAAAATAATTTCGGCTCCGTTCTCCAACAGCTCATCTACTGACTGGCGGAACTCTTCGGCTTTAGTGCTGTCTAAAATACCAGCAGGCTCGACGACTTGAACGTTAGAATCCATAGTAAAAATCGCTATCCTCGCATCAAATTAACGGCTCGTTTGGTATATAGACTTTACCCAAGTTCAGCAGCAGAGTTCTGCTGGCGGAAAATCTCCCGCCGCCTGGATGGATTGGGTATAGCCTTACGATACTAACTACGGCTCAACAATGGCCAAAGCCGGAGAGTAAATGGCCCTGGGAACGCGATCGCGGTCAATTTCCACCACTAGGTTAACGTGTTCGCCGTCCTGCTTGAGGGGAGCGATAAATAGCTCCGGGTGCAGGGCACACCAGAAGTATTCCACAAACTCATCGATGGTGGCGTCGCTCATGCCGTCTTTGCCCTGGGCCTTCATCTGGTGCTCGGCATCTTTGCGCCACTGCTTGCTGATGCGGTAGTCGGCGGGGCAGAGCACCATCAGGCGATCGAGGCAGTCCCACAGGGGCAGGTAGGTGGCCAGCTGGGCGTTCATGTCGCGGGCAAACTGGCAGTCAGCCTCGGTGGCGATTTCGGCGGCGGTGGGGTGGGGAGCCTGCTCAAAGCAGCCCGCATCGATGGGCCGCGCCCCCAAAAACCAGCCTTCAAACAGCAAAATATCGACATCCTGCACCCATTCGGGGTCGGTGCGATCGCCTTCGCCGCCGTGCAGTGATTTGTCGAACCGGGGCAGAGCAACGGCTTCCCCCGCCGCCGCTGAACGAATTTTGGCGATCGTGGCCAGCCCCAGGTCAATGTCGTGGGTGCCCGGCGGCCCGCGCCACCGGAGGCGCGGATCGGTTTGAACCAGCCGCTGGCGATCGCGGTAGGTCTTGTAGAGGTCGTCGATGGAGAGGCCCACGGCCTTGTAGCCCATCACCGCCAGCAGGTGGCGCAGAATCAGGGTCAGGGTAGTTTTGCCTGTGCCCTGCCCCCCCAACACCCCCTGAATTAGCGGGGCATTGAGCTGGGCTCGGGCCTGCCGAATTGAGAGGGCCAGGGGCAGCCACAGCCGCCAGTACAGCTCCAGGTATTGCTCCATCGGCGCGGGTGGCAGGGGCAGAGCCGCGTGGTGGGGCCTCAGGGCCTGGAGCCAGTCCAGGCGCTCTTGCAGTTGGGCAGCGCCGCTGTCGGCAGTAATGCCCCAGGCGGTCGCCCGCTGGGGGTCGGCCAACTCCCACGCCAGCAGCTGCCGAAGCTGGGCGTCGTCGAGGGGCGTGCCGGCCAGGTGGGCCGCCAGCAGGGGCGCGATCTCAAAGCTGCCGGGCGCGAAATCCATTGCTGGGTCTGCCATAGCCGTCATTGATTGCTGAGCTTAACCAAAATACTGCCAGTCTGCATGGCCTCAGTGCGATCGCCGCTGATCAGCGTAATCTCTTGGAGATGCCTGAGCGCGGGCTGGGCCGCCGCCGCCCACAGCCGCCACTGGGGCAGTTGGGCCGCCAAACCGGCCTGCACCTGCGGCCAGTCAATGTGGATGTAGCCAGTGCTCGGGCCAGCCAGCTGGGCCGCGGACGGCCACCAGGCGGGCTGGGGTCGGGGTTCGCCGCTGGGGTGCAACACGGCATCTAGGGTAGCAGCAGAGGTGGCCAGCACGTCGTACCGATCGACCTGGGCGTGCAGGCCAGCCACCTCTGCCACCACCCGTAAGGGCTGGGCGCTCGGACGTTGGGGCAGCGCCAGGCGGGTCCACGCGATCGCTGGCGTACCCCTCACATCTAAAGCCCCAACGCCCAAGCCCTGCGCTCGGGCCAGCTGGCCCAGCGCCTCAAGGGTTTCGGTGAGGGTTTGGCTCTGGGGCGCAACCACCAGCCAGTCGGGAGCACTGGACCCAAAGGCCGCCAGGCCCGCACCATAGGCGCGATCCACCCCGCTCTGTAACAGTTGGGCCGCTCCCGATCCCAGCGCCCGGTCGATGAGGCTGGTCAGAGAAGCAAATTTATCACCTGCCGGATCCGCCAGGGTCAGCAGCGGCTGTAGATGCTGGCTCAGGGCGGCCAGGTCGGTGCCCACAGCCGTCACCGCCAAAGCCGGGGGTAGGTAGGGGGCGATCGCCCCCCAATCCTCCGCCCCAGGTCGCTGGGGATGCAGCCGGTGGCCCTGGGCCGCCAGCAGGGCGGTGTGGCCCACCAGCCCCTGGCGGGTGAGCTGCCACGACATCAGCCCCCAGCCCACCGCATCGTCGGTGGCGCCCAGCTGGCTCAGGTTCAGGGGCTGGCGGCGGTCGGGGTCGAGCCACTGGCCCACGGCTGGCAGATTCAGGGCCAGCAGCCCTACCCGCTGGCTGGGCAGCTCTCGCAGGGCAGTTTTGTAGCGGCGATCGGCCCACAGGTTGAGGTCGTTTGACTGGGCGGCGGTCAGGGCCTGGCGCAGCACGTCGGGGTGGTTGGCCGCCAGCAGGTAGCGGTTGGCGACCAGAGCCGTTGCCAGCTGAGCCGAATCGTCACCGCCAAAGCGCTGGGCCGGACGGCGGGCGTAGATCAGACGATTGCCGGAAAACTCTTCAAAGGTGAGGGCATCGCCCGCGATCGCCCGATTTTGCCAGTACAGCTCCAGGGCCGCCTGAGCCGCCGCACTGTCGTTACAGGCCAGGGCCACCAGGTAGCCAGGCGTTGCGCCATTGGTTGGGTCCTGGTCGAGGTCGGAGGTAACGAGGGCGGCGGTTACCTCTTCCCCCAGCCAGGGCTGAATATCGCGGCTGTAGCTGAGGCCGGTATTGGCCAGCAGCGCTTGTTCAATCAGTTCCTGATCGCGGCGGGCGTCCTGGCGCAGGCGGGGGGCCGCCAAATATTCCCACAGGTCGGCGAGGCGATCGGGGCGCACCAGCACCGAAGCCACGGCGGTGGACTGCTTGGGCACAAACTGAAGCGCCAGCGGCTGCGCCTGACCACCCCGCTCAATCAGATACAGCGGCGTGTTGAGGGTCAGGCGGCCGAGCAGACCCAGGCCCAGCACCAGCACTAGCCCGGCGGCAATGGCGAGGGGACGAATAAAGGAGCGAAACTTCATTGACCTCACATGTAAAACCCCACAGCACCCGCAGCGCGATGGCCTGCGCCAACAGTTCTCCCCCAGTGTATGGCTCCGCGCGACCCGTAACATCTCCGAGGGCAGCGGGCTGTTTAGAAATTAAACAATGTAGGTTTTTCCACGACTAGGGAAAAGGTGGATTTTGCCCCGGTGACCCGATCCAATCAGCTCTGCGGGCCAGCGTAAGCCATTACCTGTCCCTGCGGCGCCGGGCCGAATGCTATAGTTAGCTCTGGGGATTTACCCGTTTGGCGGCTTGGGACCTCGCCTTGGGCGATATAGTCTGCTCTGGCCGTATTTCATCTCGCTTGCGACGCAGCTATGCTACTTTCCTCTGGCCTCAGAGGGTTTGCTGCCCTCTCGGCCCTGGTGGGCTGGTTTGCCCTGGCCGCGCAGTTTTACCTCTCGGTGCAGCTGGGGGTTGCCAATGGCACTGGCGTCCTGGGCGGCGTGGTGGCCTACTTCAGCTATTTCACAATTTTGACGAACGGGCTAGCGGCGATCGCCCTCACCGCTGCCGCCCTGCCCGATCGCACCTCCCCGGCTTTGCTGGCGTTCTTTCGCAGGCCGGGAGTGATCACGGCGATTACGGCCAGCATCCTGGTGGTGGGCAGCGTTTACTTTCTGATCTTGCGCCATATCTGGGAACCCCAGGGGCTGCAAAAGCTGGCCGATGTGCTGCTGCACTACGTGATGCCGCCGCTCTTTGGGATCTACTGGTGGTGGGGTGTCCCCAAAGGCAGGCTGCGCCCCGCCGCCATCCTGCGCTGGATGCTCTATCCCCTGGGCTACGCCGTCTACGCCCTGGTGCTGGGGGCAATTCGGGGCCGCTACCCCTACCCGTTTATCGATGTAACTGCCCTGGGCTACCCCCGAGTGTTGCTCAATGCGGCAGGCATTTTGGCGGTCTTTGCGCTCCTCTGCCTGGGTTTGATTCAGCTGGGGCGACTGGACCGGCGCCAGCGCCAATTCTCTCGCTTCGGCTAGGGCAATCTACTCCCAGTCCACCGGCTGGATGCGATCGATGTAGTCGAGGTTGGCCAGCT
The DNA here is from genome assembly GCF_000309385.1 of Nodosilinea nodulosa PCC 7104. GTDB lineage: Bacteria > Cyanobacteriota > Cyanobacteriia > Phormidesmidales > Phormidesmidaceae > Nodosilinea > Nodosilinea nodulosa. Next base: position 1,880,382 of record NZ_JH976537.1, on the reverse strand, counting down.
CAATCAAAATATCCTCGTGGTCGGCCTGGTGGGTATTGCCGATCGCCAGCACCTGCCCCTCACCGCAGCCGATCCGCCCCTGGCTCTGAGGAAAAAACTGCGCTGAAGGATCGATCGCCCCCACCGCCTGGGCGTAGGCATCGCCAGTGGGGATGCAAAACTCGTAGTCGAGCGATCGCTTTCCGTCCGGGGGGCCGTAGAGGCCGTTCTCGTCCAGCAGGCTCAGGTCAAAGGCGATTTTATCTCGGGCGCTTGAGTTATCCGCTGGGGGAATTGCTTGGCAGGCCAGAGAACAGGCCATCACCATTGCCCCTAGGGGAAGGGTAAGCGCGCGCCGCATGCAGATAGCGAGGGGCATAGGCGTGCCGTTCGAGGAGGTATTCAGGCAGGTTCCAGGGAAGGCGTTGGTAGAGCAGTGAGCCGCCCTAAAGGCCTATAGCGTTCTGATAGGCTCATGGTCCAGCGCCGCTGGACCATGAGCCTACTCTATCGCGCCGCCAGCCCATGCTGCTGGCGGCCCAGATCAAACAGGGACCGCCAGCCCAGCCGCTCGCCCTTCCATAGATATGCCCAAGGGGGCGAATCGGCCAGGCTTGACGGTACAGAATGGCCCAAACACTCGCTCTCAGCGATCCAGACGGGTGCCAATCAGGCAGGCTCCGGTCAGGCTGGCCCCGTCGAGCTGGGTGCCGGTCAGGTCGGCACAGAGCAAGTTGGCCCCCCCCAGGGATGCCCCCGACAGGTTGGCCTGCCGCAGGTCGGCTTCTTCCAGGTTGGCATTGTCCAGGCGGCCCCCCTGTAAGTCAGTCTGCGAGAGGTCGGCCCCTTTCAAGTTGGTGTCGCTGAGGTTGGCCCCGCGCAGGTCGGCCCCGCGCAGGTCTACCCCTTGCAGATTGACCCCCATCAGGTTGCAGCCGTTCAGGAACGCTCCAGCCAGGCTAACCCCGGCCAGACGCGCCCCCATCAGATTGGCGCCGCGCAGGTTGGCGCCGCGCAGGTCAGCCCCGGTCAGGTCGCACTGCATCAGGTTGGCCCCCCACAGATTGGCCCGCAGGTCGGTACCCACCAGGTGCGCCCCCATTAAGTTGGCACCTTCGAGGTGGGCCTTAGCCAGAGTGGCGCGGCTTAGATCGGCTCCTACCAGGCTGGCCCCAGCCAGGTAAACCCCCGATAAATCGGTACCAGAGAGGTCTTCGTCTTCTAAATTGGCCCCGGACAGGTGGCGGAGCTTGCCCGATCGCAGGGCGGCAATATCTATAGAGTCGCTGGGCACAGGGGTCACGGTTACGAAAAAAACTTGGCGAAAAAACTATCGAGGCAGCATTTCAGAGGCAGCGGGAAAAACCGAGGTTTGATCGGCGACATCGGGGTTCAGCAGCCCCGAACCCAGGGTAATTTTAGTGGGTATTGTGGGCAAGCTCATACCCTGCTGGAGGCCCATCACCATCAGCCCCAAGATTTCAACCAGTTTTGGATCCCACTGCTCCCCGGCTTCAGCCTGGCAGGTGCCCAAGACCTCTCCCAGCACGGCCATATTGCCATCGGCGACATCCTGACCATGGCGGGCTTCAGCTACCCGCCGCTGAAATTCGGCCACCAGGCTGAGCATGCGCGACTCCAGCGGTACCGCGTCGCCCGTTAGCCCGGCCGGATAGCCGCTGCCATCCCAGCGCTCGCCCTGGTGGGCAATAATGGCGGCCACCGCCCGCAGGCGGGGCATCAGGCGCAGGGCCTGCACCTCGGGAATCAGCGGACAGCTGGGACCGTCGTTGGCCAGGGTGGCCAGATCGGGGGCCGGGGCAATCCGGTGCAGCATACCGGCCAGCCGCAGCCGCTGGAGCTGCCAGGCGGGCAGGTCGAGCAGCTGGCCCATCATCTCCAGCAGAGACACCACTTCGCTGGCCGCCAGGGGATTGATTGGGTCGCTAAAGTCGACCAGCTGGGCCATGCGCAAAAAAGCCTGAAGCTCGTTGGACACCAGGTTCTGCTCCAGGTCTTCTACCAGGCTGAAGGCGAGGTTGCCCCTGAGGTCGTTGCGGCTGTTTTGCAGGTAGTGTACCACCTGGGTCACGGTGTTGCTGACGGTGGCAGGGGCATCGCTCTGCAGCGCGGGGTTTTCCTGCTTTAGGGTAGTCAGCTGATCGGCCAGCTGGGCTTGGAGGTCGGAGTTGTAGCGGCCCACGTGGGCGATCGCCAGTTCTACGGTTTGGCTCACCAGGGCCGAGTCAAAGGTCCAAAACCCGTAGAACTTGCGCTCCAGGTCGTGCTCGGGCACGCCCCCTGGGCCGTAGTCGGCTACCGACAACTCCTGACACAGCACCATGGCCGTGTAGTCGGGCGAGAGAATCATCAGGTGCCACTCCTCGGCCACCGGATCGCTGGGGGCCAGATCCACCAGGGCCACATTCTGACGCTGGCTGGTGGGGTGGTCGTGGAAGCCAGCTTCGGAGGCCGCCATGATCACAATCTGCTGGGCCTTGTCGGCGATCGCGCTGTAGCGATCGGCCTCTTCTAAATACCATTTGCCCCGCTGAAAGGCCGTAATCACCAGGGGCGCCGAGCCAGAGGTCAAAATGCAGTCTTCCAGGGCGTGGCAGAGGGCAACCAGGGTGTTTTTGTAGTACACACCATAGTTGAGCGGCGTGGTGTCAGGTTCAGCGCGACCATCCACCAGCTGCTTTAATAACGACCCCTCCAGCATTGCGATCCCCTATAGTTTCAATTGACTGTAACCCTTGTAATCAGGATGATAACGCAGCCAGAGGGCGGCGGTCAGCCTGGATGGGGGCGCTCAAAGCTTCTTCCAAAGGCGCGCGCCCCAGACGCTCTTCCAGAATATCCATCACCTCGCGACCGAAGTCATCGGGGTTGCGCTGCCAGGCCTCCAAACACACGTCGCCCAAGAATGACCCCAGCGGCTCCGGGTTCCACAGCAGCTTCTTCGACACCCAGGGCAGGTGAATATCCAGCGGGTTGTAGTCGCGCCTGAGAATATTTTTGTCGAAGGCGTACTCTTCCAGGTGAGTGTGGGGCTGCAGGCCAATGAAGAAAATGGCGGGCTCCACCTTGTCGCGGCCAAACACCTCCTCCAGCGCCCGGTGGTAGGCCAGGGTCTGGCGAATGGTTTCGGGGCGTTCATCGATCACGTTGAAGGAGTAGTTCACCGATACCAGGTCGTTGAATCCGGCGGCCTTGAGGTCTTTGCAGTTTTGCAGCACCGTGCGCAGGTTGTAGCCCATCCGCATCTTGCGGACCAGCTCCTGAGAGCCGCTGGTGATGCCGATCTCAAAATAGTTCATGCCCGTCTTGGCCATCAGCTGGCAGAGCTTGGGGGTGAGATTGTCGGCGCGAATGTAGGCGGCCCAGTGGATGTCGGTCATCCCGGCGTCGAGGATTTTTTGCAGCAGCTCCTCGGCATCGTCCATGAAGCGGCGGGCCGGAATGAACTGGGCATCGGTAAACCAGAAGTTGCGCACGCCTCGCCTGTACAGCTGCTGCATTTCGGCCACCACCTCCTCGGCGGGGTTGATGCGCACCTGCTTGCCCTCGACCACGGTGTAAATGCAGTAGCAGCAGTTGTGGGGGCAGCCCCGCTTGGTCTGCACGCCAATGTAGAAATCCTGGTCTTGCAAGTAATAGTCAAACTCGGGCCAAATCGCCTCGATATAGTCGTAGTTGCAGGCGGTTTTTTCGAGGGGGGCGGGCTCTTCGTGGATGAGGCGATCGCGCGGCGCAGTCTCTCCCGCGATATAGCAGCGCTGGTCGGTAAAATCTTCGCCCCGCAGCAGCCGCTCCAGCAGCATTTCCCCCTCGCCAACCGAGATGATCGTCCCCTTGGGCAGGCGGTTGTGAAGCTGCTCGTAGAAGACGCTCACCGCACCGCCGCCCACTACAGTGGTGACGTCTTGGCAGTAGCGCCGGGCTCGCCTGATGCCTCGCTTGATCAATCCCTGATTGCGCCACAGCTCCGCCAGGTAGGTGGTGGCCATGCGCAGCCCGCCGAAGGCGCCCCGCGCCTTGAGCCAGAGGTTGCGGGCGTAGAAAAACTCAAAGGCGTTTTGCAGCGGGTTGCCGCCGCGACCGCCCACGGGCGCAAAAATTTGAATATCCCGCCAGGAGAAGACCAGCAGAGTGGGCTGAAAGTTATCGATGCAGCGATCGAGGGCAGCGCCGTAGTCGAGGGGCGGTACGGCACCCAGATCGAAAATGCGCTGTTCTACCGAGGGCAACAGCTTGTGCACGTGGTCAGCCAGGTAGACCACCCCGATCGGAAAGATGGGATTGCAGGGCAGCCGCACATAGAGAACACGGGCATGGCCAGTGGTAGGAAAGGGCATGCTGATCAGACTTGATACATATCTTCACGATAACACCGTCCATTCCTCTCCGCAGGGGGAACCCAAAAATCCCTCCCGAAGGGCCTATTGGCTGCGCCGAAAAGTCTTGCGTAGACGCCTCCCCCTGGCCCCAAAAGCACCGCAGACGAATGGCCTCGGGAGAGTAAAGCCATGGTATAAAAATATTGTTAAGCTTTTCGTCTTTTTCTCGAGGTGAGCACGGCCATTTCAGCGGAGCGGTAAGGCCGGGGATCGCGGGGCAGCCAGCCCCTGTTCTCAGCTTTAGGGCATTGCAAAGCTTTAAGGATTGTGTCCAAATATTCTGAATGATGACGGGGCTGTAGGGGTTGGTAGTCGCCTTTACAACAGTCTGGGATCGCGAAGTGTTAGGCTTTGCGCAGTGATTCTTGCAGTATTGCCGTAAAGCATCAATGGCACAAATCCTTGATCCCCTTCCCTCCGATGGCCAGAGCCAGATTCTCTGCTGCTACATCAACGCAACCAGTAAAATTCAGGTTGCCCGCATCACAAATGTGTCTGATTGGTACTTTGAGCGCGTTGTTTTTCCCGGCCAGCGATTGCTGTTTGAGACTGTTCCCAGGGCAATTTTAGAAATTCACACCGGCATGATGGCCAGCGCCATTTTGTCCGACAGCATCCCCTGCGATCGCCTGGCCGTAGACGATCCAGAACCGACGGTTTTTCCCTCAGACGTGGGGGCTGAACCTCAGGCGAGTCGCCTGGGGGAGCCAGTTCAGGGTCCGTCAGCGGCGGTGGCTGTGTCTCCAGCTAGCTAGCCTGCTACATTGGGGATCTAGCTTCTGTTGCCTTGGATGCGCCTGCCGGTACGCAAGCGGATTGAGGGTTGGTCTCCCGTACCCCTTGAGCTACTGGAACAGTGCTAGTGGCGGCGTTTGGGGAAAATTGTGGACCTACCTTCGTTTTTGTGGCTTTGGCGCATTGCGGCCTGGTCTATGGGGCTGACGCTCACGGGCTACGGGCTGCTGGCTGTAACGGGTAGCGTGTTGTTTTACACCCGGTCTAAGGGGCAGGAGCAGTCGGCCTGGCTGCGGCCCCTGCACATTGCCCTAGGTGCGACAATGGTGACCCTGGTGCTGGGGCTGCTGGCCATTGGCATAGTGGGGACCCTGGGCGAGTACGGCACCCTGGGCCACTCCGTCCATCTGGTGTTTGGCCTGGCGGTGGTATCGGTGGCGCTGGCATCGGCCTGGAGTGCTAGCCGCATTGCTCCAGAGCGGCCCTGGGCGCGATCGCTGCACCTCAGCCTCAACGGTGTGCTGGGTCTAACGCTCACGGCGGTGGGGCTCTCGGGTTGGCAGGTGGTGCAAAAGTATTTACCTTAAAGGGGGCGCTTCCGGCTAGAGTGCCCTTGCTTTTTTAGCTTACGACTACCCCTGAAAGTATGATGGCCGAGCCTTCACCGCTGACCCAGGCTACCTCGATCCCCGGCGGGCCATGTGACCCGCCGCCGGGGCCTCAGGTGTTTCATATCGCTGCTTTGATACGGCTAACGCTGCTGCTGCTGTACCTGGCGCTGATGGGCCCACTGCCCTTTCTGGCTAGGGCTACCCAGGCAGCGGTTTCTCCGGCACTGCTGGCGGTGGGTATTGGGCTGGGCGGGCTTGGCCTCTACGGCGCCCTGGGGCAGCGGGTTGAAGTCGACAGCCAGGGCATTCAGGTGCTTTACCCAGGCTGGATTCGCTGGTTGTTTCGGAGTGGCTGGTGCCTGCGGTGGGAGGATGTTCAGGCGCTAAAGCCTCGCTCCACGGGCCAGGGGGGCCTCGTATACTACTTCGTCGGAGCCGACCAGCGGGCCTATTTGCTGCCCATGCGGGTGTCGGGGTTTGCGCGGCTGGTGGGGCTGGTTGAAACCTACACCGGCATCGACACCCAGGATATAAGGCCCCTGGCCCAGCCCTGGATGTACTTTATTCTGCTGGGCTTTACCCTGCTGCTGCTGCTGGTCGACGCCTGGACGATTGCCACCGCATTGCAGCTGACCTAGGCGGGCTTGGCCAGCGACGGTTGAGAGCTGCTATCAATAGAGACGTCAGCTTAGATAGGCGGCAGAGGGGGTTGAGGCCAAAGGGTTGCAGCTCTTTGGGGGCCTTATCGCCCCGGACCCTGGTATCTATGGCGGGAAAACTGCGCAACAGAGGGTATAGTTAATGAATAAAATTTTCATTAACGATCTCTTCTTGCGCACTTGCCTGTGCGCTTTGCCCTTTCAGCTATAGCTGTAGTCAGTCTGATTAAGACATGCCTCCTTTGGCCGTTCAAGCGTTTGAACGGCCAAAGGTTTCTGGGTGTTCTAACCGCCGTGACTATAGCTACAGCTGCCCTGCCGCCCCTTTGTTTGTCAGACTATGCCCCCAACGGATATTCTTCGCCTAGATGCGGTTAGCAAGCGCTACAGCCCCCAGCTGCCCCCGGCGGTAGACCAGGTGAGCCTGAGCCTGGGGCAGGGCGAAATTTTGGGGCTGTTGGGACCGTCAGGATGTGGCAAAACGACGCTGCTGCGGCTCATTGCTGGGTTTGAGCGCCCCGATGGCGGCACTGTTTATTTGGGCCATCAGCCGGTGAGCGGGGCCACCTGGCTTCCTCCCGAGCACCGCGATGTGGGCATTGTGTTTCAGGACTACGCGCTGTTTCCGCACCTGAGCGTGGAGAAGAATGTGGCCTTTGGTCTCCAGGGGCGTGGGGCAAAGCCCAGGCGGCGGCAGGGAATGCAGCGGGAAAGGCCGACCGGGCCTGAGGTTGAGAAGCTAACGGCAGCGGCGATCGCGCTGGTGGGGCTAGAGGGGCTGAAGCACCGTTTCCCCCACGAGCTGTCTGGGGGGCAGCAGCAGCGGGTGGCCCTGGCCCGCGCCCTGGCCCCGCGTCCCGCCATTATTCTGCTGGACGAGCCCTTCAGCAACCTGGATGTGCAGGTGCGGCTCTACCTGCGCCAGGAGGTGCGCGACATTTTGCGGCAGGTGGGCACGTCGGCGGTATTTGTCACCCACGACCAGGAGGAAGCCCTGGCCCTGGCCGATCGCGTCGCCGTTATGCACCAGGGCCACCTGGAGCAGATTGACACCCCCGAGGCGGTTTACGACCGACCTGCGTCGCGTTTTGTGGCCGAGTTTGTCACCCAGGCCAACTTTTTACCGGCCCGACTTGGCCCCCAGGGATGGCAAACCGACGTCGGCTGCTTTGCCCCTGGGGCCGATCGCCAGTTCGAGGCAGTTCGCCCATCCCAGGCGGATCTGATGATACGACAGGAAGACCTTGCGCTCAGCGAAGACGAAGCGGGGATAGCGGTGGTGCGCGATCGCCAGTTCCTGGGCCGGGAATACAGGTACTGCCTTCAAACGCCCGCTGGCCCCCTCATCTACGCCCGACAGCCCGTAGGCAAGGCGATCGCTGTGGGCAGTCGAGTCGCCATCACAGTGCCCTCCCAGCGAGTGCGCCTGTACCCGGCCCCAGGCAAACACACCTCCGGCTCTGCGGCGGCTGACCCAACGGCGCCCCTGGTGCGTTAGCCCTTTGACCGATTTAGGTCTGGCGTTTTGCAGTAAGGTTGCGGTGGGGCGCTGAGATGGCGATTCTGCCCCCACCCCTTTTCCCTTCGTTATTTCAGGTCGCTGTACTATGAACCGGGTTTACCAAAGCGTTTGCCTATCCCTTGCCGGCCTCAGCGTGCTGGTCGCCCCTGCTCTAGCCGCAGTTTCCCTTGCCCCAGCGCCCAACGCACCGGAGCAAGTTCCGCTGCTGGCCCAGGAAGGCATTGTTGAAACCGTGCTCTACTTTGAAACCAGCTCGATGGCGGTGCGGGTTTATCGCAGCGGTAGCGATTTATTTATGAACCTCTACAACAGGGCCACCAATGCGGTAGAGGTGCGCGGCGCCCCGGCTCAGCTGGCAGCTAGCAGCCGCGATCGAACCGTCTATGTCACTACTCGGGGAGAGGCCGAGCGCTCGGCCAGTATTACGGTTCAGGGTGAAACTGAGCTAAAAATTGTCGCCAATGGCCGCGTTGTGCTCCAGGAACCCGGCTCTAACGCCGTGGTGGGGGTAGCCTCTGGCGCCAGCGACTTTCGCGGCAACAATTTTGCCCCCGGCACCCCGGCTCTGGTGCTGTCAGCCGAAGCCGCCCGGCTGCGATCGGCCCCACGACTGGGCAGCACCATTGTGGGCAGCGCCCCCCGCCGCGCCGTCGTGGAGGTGCTAGACCGGGTGGGCAACCCAAAGGACGGCTTTATCTGGTATCAGGTCACCTACCGGGGCACCACCGGCTGGGTGCGAGGCGATCTGCTCCAGCCCACCTAGCTGCGGCGCGAGTTGGGATCCTACTGGTTTTAGCTAGAGGGCAGGGGAAATCGGGAGCAGGGGAGATCGGGAGCAAGGGGACAGAACGGTAGATCTGTTTCCGCCATCGCGTGCCGCTTTTCTGTTCAAGGTTGTGGCAACCGCCACCTCAATCTGGCTGTACCGATTAGGACCGCGCGAGCAAGACACATCTTCGACCAGCCTAGCCCTTAGCCAGGTCAAGGGTCATGCCTTCGCGGGCCAGGCTGGCATTGGCAAAGCTGGCCCGGACCTGGCGTTCTAGCTGATCGAGGTGATCGTCACTATGGCAGGGGTTGTGGTGAAACAGCACCAGCTGCTTAACCTGGCTAGCCTGGGCCACCTCAATGCCCAGGTGCCAAGGCTTTAGCCCACAGCCGTTGGGGTCTGAGTAGGCGGCATCGGCGTAGGTGCCGTCAAAGATCAGCACATCGGCTCCACTGGCCAGCATCAGCAGATTGGGGTCGAGGCTGGTTTGGGTTGGGTCGGTGTCGGTGGCGTAGACTAGCACGTGGTCTCGCCAGATCACCCGGTAGCCGAGGGCGCTGGTGTGGCGGTTGAGGCTCCAGGGCTCTACCGTGACCTCACCCAGGGTGAGGGTCTCCCCAGCGGCGATATTGTGAAAGGCCATGGTGGCGGCCATGGTTTGCAGGGGCTTAAAAAAATTGGGCCGCAGCATTTGATCGGTCAGGCGCTGCTTGATGGAAGCTCCGTTGAGGGCGGGAGCCCCGTAAATATTGAGCTGGGTAGCGGGGGCAAAGGCGGGGGCAAAGAACGGAAAGCCCTGAATGCGATCCCAGTGGGTATGGGTAAAAAACAGATGGGCATTGACGGGCTGCCCCTGGGCCACCAGATGACGGCCCAGCATCCATAGCCCCGTGCCCCCATCAAAAATGAGGTGCTGACCGCCCACCAGCACCTCCACGCAGGCGGTATTGCCGCCGTAGCGCACCGTGTCTGCCCCCGGTGCCGGAATATTGCCGCGCACTCCCCAGAAGGTCAGCGTAAAAGCTTGCCCTGGGGTGCTTTGCTGGGGCTGGGCGACGTCCTCAGCGCGCATCGGAAATAGGGCATCAGAAGAGCTAGCGGTATTGGCCATGAAAGTTCAGCGTTTCACCAAGTTTAGACGGTGTTTAGACGGCGGTTACTTGCCGTGGGCACCCCTGCGGCCAAACTCAAACGTTATCAGCGATCCGGGCTATGGAGGATCCATCCTAGGGCCTCAGTCAAGTTTACCTTCCATAGCTGGTTTAGTATGCCCACCTGGAGAATTGGAGCCGTCGACTGGGGGGTTAGAACAGCAGGCCAGGCCATTGCCGGGGGTGGGGCCTTGGGTGGGCGGGCGAGTTATAGCTGTAGCCAGTCGGGTGAGGACAGTTTTTTTAAGAACGTTCTAACGTTCCTCAGACTTTTGAGTGTCTTAACCCGATTGACTAGGGCTATAGTGTCCGGCGGTAGAAGCGCGATCGCCCAGGCGCAGAACTGTCTTATACCGCTGGGGCAAAGCCCGCCGCCCGCCGCAGGCAGGAAACTCTACAGGCGATTGAGGACGTTGGCAACGCAGGTTCTGAGAAATGCTAACCCTGGGCCGACAGAGCATTCTGCCCAATCAAACAGGCAGTCCACCTGTTCCCAGGCAGAGGCATCTAAGGGCGGTAGGTTGCCCCGGGGAAGGTTGACTTCAACTACCACAGCCCTTAGCTGAGCGGCGGGGAGGTTAATCAACAAGTTGTAGAGGGCGGCACGTTCGGGGGGCACCTCGATGCCGGGGCCAGGGGGGGAGGTTTCACCACAGTCCTGGGGCACCGCAGCGGGGGGCAGGGCCTGGGGCGGTTGGCTGACCAGGTTCACCGATTTCACTGGCAGCCCCAGAATGCTGGTCAGCTGGCCGGAATTTATCAGGGCCTCGATAACGCTGTAGCCTTCGGCGGTGCCGTAGAGTTCGATCACAATGCTGCCCGACTCAACCCGGATGGGGATCAAAGAGCCATCCCCCGAATGCTGTTTGAGTTCGGCTACGATGGCGGCGATGAGATCTCTGTCGGTCGAGGTGCTGGTGAGATCTCCCTCCAGGGTAATGGTCCACGACAGACGCTCCCTGAAGGGGCTGTCTTCGCCCCCGGCCAGCCATGGGACCGCTGGGGCGGCGATCGCGCGATCGCGCTCAGACACCTCGCTGTCGGGATGGTCGGATAAAATATCGTCCAGTTCAGGGGCGCCAGGTTCGCCGCTGAAAATGTGATAGGCGCGCCGCAGACGCTCCAGGGCGCGCTGGCCCCGCTTGCGCAGGGTGGCCTGGGAAACCCGCTCTTCCCCCTCGGTTACGCATCGAGCCTGCACCTGCTGCCAGGTGAGACCTTCTACCACCTTCCACTGAATCAGGTTGCGATCGCCCGGCGAAAGGGCATCGAGGGCCTGCATCACGGCATTGATGGAGTTGGCAATGGCGCCGTCATCGATCGCCTCCAGGGCGGTGCCAGCGGACTCCTCAGACGGCTGCTCCATCAGTTCGTCAAAGGCGACCGCCGAGTAGCGCAGGCGATCGCGCTTGCACTCCCGAATGATGTTGTAGGCGGTGCGCCGCATCCACGCCTTGGGCTGACGAATGGGCTCCTGGTTTTGCTGGGTGTACTTCACCCCCCGCAGGTAGGCTTCGACAAAAATATCGATTTCGGTAATGTAGACCTGAAGCCCAAACTGGTGAATTGTGCGCGTAATAAACGCCAGCAGCGATCGCGCGTGGGGGTTGTTGGGTTTGAGCAAAAACTGTACATCGCGATTGAACTCCTGCGTTTCTGACGGGGGGTGAGAGGGCATATCTCTGGATAGATGACCAGCGGTTAAGTTCTAATGTAGCTGTATCAAGTTTTTGTGAAGTGTGAGATTTTCTAACGCAATCCCGTGATTTTGCCAAACCTGGCCTGTGATGCTCGTCACAGCGCAAAAATTTGGCCCCTAGCTAAGGGCCGCTAATTGTCAGCGCAAACGGGCTGAGGGCCTGCGGTTCATGGCATCTCCACGACTGACGCAATTTCCCCTCCCTTGGCGATCCGATCGGATCTGCCGCCCTGGTGTCAAATTTTTATGACATGCCAGCCCTGGGGGCCTTGTAACACAATCCTGGCTGCATGACCCCGGTTGGTAGGGGCATAGCAGGCTGCGCCCCGGCGAGGTGCCTGAGGCTGAATCGGGGTTGCCAAAATCGGATGTCGAGTTGGGCAATACAGCGGCCTCGGTGCGCCCGCTCGGCGGGAGGCAAAAAGTCTGGCAGCAGGAATTCGATGAGCCCAAGGCCACCCTCTGCGACAATAGGCAATAGCGCCTGTTATCGAACGTTATTGCCCCATGGCCCACACCATTACCCTGCACGAGTCGCATTTGCAAACCCTAGATCTGGCCCCAGCCCAGGCGGTGATTGAGCCGCTGCTGGCCGAAGGCAAGCTGCCCCACGGGGAGATCGGCCTGCGCTTTGTGGTAGACATTAGCCGCGACCCCACCGACCCCAGGGAACTCTCAGAACTGCCGGAGGTGCGGCTGTGGTTTATTCGCCTCGACACCTGCTACCCCTGGCTTCCCCTGGTGCTGGACTGGGAAGCGGGCGAACTGGGCCGCTACGCTGCCATGCTGGTGCCCCACCAGTTCAGTCCCACCGAGGGCATTCGCTATAACCCAGAGGCGCTGGAAATTTTTATGATGGCCAAGATTTTTGTGATTGCTGCCTGGTTGCAGAGCCAGGGCATTACCCAGTACACCCGGCTCAAGTTTATGACCCAGATGTTGGGTTACGAAATTGACGACGGCCTGTTTGACCTGCTCACACCATAATTTCGGTGGGGGCCGATCGCTTGGTTTCGTAATACCGGCAGGCAAAGTAGCCGACGCTGTAGATCAGCGACGCATCGGTGGCGACGCCCAGCACCGCGCCCAGCCCCGGAATGAGTTCCGCAATGCTCAGCCCCGACTTGACCATACCGGCCGTGGTGGACGACAGCAGCCAGATGGCCAGAACTTCGCCTCGGCGATCGTGGTCGGTGGGGGAATAGCCGTAGATGGTGGCGATGCGGTAGATCATGTTGGCCTGGAGGGCGGCGATCGCGCCGATATCCACCAGGGTGAGCATAAAGGCCACCGGGGGCACAAAGTTGGTGGCCAGACCCACCGTAGCGGCCTTGAGGGCGGTTTCGGCCATCACTCGCTGGGCCAGCGCGCGCTTGTCGTCCTGGGGGTACTGCGATCGCAGCTCATCCACCTGCGATCGCACAGACTCTACATTCACCTGCCCCAGGGCCGCCAGCAGCACCCGCATCCCCGGCAGCGCCGTGGCGTACTGAATAAAGGGCAGGTTGGCGATCGGGCCAACCACGCTGCCAACGGTGGCCGTGATCGGCTCCAAAAAGGGCTGAAACCTGGACAAGACGGCGTTGCCCGTGGTGGCGGTGGCGTTGTCGAGCACCGCCACCACGGCCTGCATTACCTGGGTGACCGCCTCAAAGGTATGGCGGGCGCGGTCAGTCGGGTCTGGCTGGGGGGGCGGGGTCGTGGTCACAGCGTTAGCCTCTAGGTGGCGGGGGTTGGTATTCATGTCATACCCGATTCTCAGCCCCAGGGCATCCGTCCCCAGGTCAGGTCAGGGGATAATCAAAAGTTCGCCGATTTTGCCCCGGCAACCGGCCCGGGAGTTGATCGCCCGCGCCGCCAAAATTGGGTGCAGCGTCAACCCCTGGTACAGCTCGCGGATGAACTCGCAGTCGGAGTTGGACAGCGCCACCCGCCGCCCCTCGGTGGCCAGGGCGCGAAACACCGCCGCCAGGCGCTCCTGGTCGGCCTTGGTAAAGCCGTAGCGGCTGTAGCCCGTAAAGCTGCTGGTGGCGCTAATTGGGTGGTAGGGCGGGTCAAAATAGACAAAGTCGCGGGGGGCCAGCGATCGCGACTTCAGCCTTTCAAAGGGAAAGGTCTGGATCTCGGCGATTTGCAGCGCCGCCGAGGCCGCTCGCAGCAGGGATGGATCGCAGATGACCGGGTTTTTGTATTTGCCCACCGGCACGTTGAAATGGCCCTGGGCGTTTTCCCTATAGAGGCCGTTGTAGCAGGTTTTGTTGAGGTAAATGAGCCGGGCGGCGCGCTCGACGGGCGATCGCAGGGCCTGACGCTGGCGGACGACATAGTAATAGTCGGCGCTGTGGCGACGCTGGTGATCCCATAGATGGCGAATCAGCGTTTCAACCTGGTCGCGCACGCAGCAGTAGACATTGACCAGCTCTGGGTTGATGTCTCCCAGTACCGCCCGTTTGGCCCGCCCCGCCAGGTGAAAAAACATGGCCCCGCCGCCCAGAAACGGCTCGTAGTAGGTGTCAATGGTCGAGGGCAAAAACGGCTCGTACTGCTTGAGCAAACGCCCCTTGCCCCCCGCCCACTTGAGAAAGGGCCGGGGGTAGAGCGAGGTGGAAACCGAGAGTGCCGCTGTCACAAAACTGCCCCAAACTATCTAAGATCAAATGTACTCTTTGAAGAATGCCCCAACTATAGCAAAGCTCAGCCCAGCGGGAACGCCTTCTGGGCGCTCCTTTCCCCAGACTTGCCAGACAGGCGTTTCTCCCTTGGGGGCAATCGGGGGTTAGGGTTTTATCGTGGGTTAGGATGGAAAACACATGCAACCTAGGATCAGCGCGTTAGGGCCTCATGCGCCCTGGTCCCTACCCCCGGTCTGTCGCCATGAAAGAGTTTTTTACCAACGTCTCTCGCTATCCCCGCTACTTCATTTCGTTTACCCTGGGCATTTTGTATAGCGTTGTGCAACCCTTGACCCCTCTGGTGCAGCGGCCGACCACGGCGGTCGCGCTGGTGGGGGCTGTGGTGGCCGGGTTCCTGTTTCTTACCTTTACCCTGCGAGCGATGCTGGGCCTGGGTTAATGCCATTACGTTCAGGAGAATAGACCTATGGCCAACAATCGCCGCGTTGAGCGAGTGGCTTCGCTAATCAAGCGAGAAATCAGCCAAATGGTGATGTTAGACATCAAAGACGACCGGGTGGGGGCCGGTATGGTCAGCGTTACCGATGTGGATGTTTCGGGCGACCTCCAGCACGCCAAGGTGTTTGTCAGCATCTACGGCACCGACGAGGCCAGGGCCGAAACCATGGAAGGCCTGAAGGCGGCCACGGGCTTTGTGCGCAGCGAGCTGGGCCAGCGGCTGCGGCTGCGGCGCACCCCCGAAATCATTTTTCGGGAAGATCTGGGCATGGAGCGGGGCACGCGGGTGCTGTCGCTGATCAACCAGCTCAGCCAGGAGCGGGCCGAAAAGGGGCTGTCCGACGAGTTCGGTGAAACCGAAACTGAAGCAGACCTAGAGGGCGGCGGCCCGACCGAGACCGAGGCGGTGGCGCTTGAGGATGAGGTGTGAGCCACACTAAGGCGATCGCCACAGCCCGGCTGCCCGCTCCCGAAAGCCTTTCCCTGGCGGAGCAGGTGGCCCAGATGGTGGTGGTACGCGCCTCGGGCCACCTGTTCGACCACGAAATTCGCTATCCGGCCTGGGAAGCAGACCAGGCCACCCTGACCCGCTACGTTGAGGAGCTTGGGGTCGGCGGCGTAATTTTGCTGGGGGGCAGCGCCGCTGAGGTGGGCCTCAAGACCCAGGCGCTCCAGACCCAGGCCCGCATTCCGCTGCTAATTGCCGCCGATGTGGAAGAGGGGGTGGGTCAGCGGTTCAGCGGGGCGACCTGGTTTCCGCCGCCGATGGCGCTGGCGGCGGTGGCCGATCGCGACCTCCCTACCGCCCTGGGCTACGCCGCAGCCTTTGGGGCCGCCACGGCGGCCGAAGCCCTGGCCATCGGCCTGAACTGGGTGCTGGCCCCCGTGGTCGATATCAACAACAATCCGCAAAATCCGGTGATCAACGTGCGGGCCTTTGGCGATCGCGCAGAGCGGGTCTGCGCCCTGACCCAGGCCTTTCTGCGCGGTGCCCAGACCCAGCCGGTGCTCACCGCCGCCAAGCATTTTCCCGGCCACGGCGATACGGCGGTGGATTCGCACCTGGCGCTGCCAATGCTGAGCCACGATCGCGATCGCCTGGACGCCGTTGAGCTAGTGCCCTTTAGAGCCGCGATCGCCGCCGGGACAGACGCGGTGATGACTGCCCACCTGCGCATTCCCGCCCTGGATGAGCGGCATCCCGCCACCCTGTCTGGACCTACCCTGACGGGGCTGCTGCGCCAGCAGATGGGGTTTGACGGGCTAATTGTTACTGACGCCCTGGTGATGGGGGCGATCGACACCGCCTACGGTCCCTACGAGGCGGCGGTGCTGGCGGTGGAAGCCGGGGCCGATGTGCTGCTCATGCCCGGTGACCCGGAGGGGGCGATCGGCGCCGTGGTAGAGGCCGTCCACCGGGGCCGCCTGGCCCCAGAGCGAATTTTGGCCAGCGTCGAGCGCCTCTGGCGGGCCAAGCAAAAGGCCGCCCCGGCCCTGCTGCCCGACGGGGCGGGCCACGCCTGGGAGCATCTGCCGCCGCCCCCGGTGCAGCTGGGGGCTTTGGCTCAGCCCGCCACCCGCCAGCTGGCCGCCGATATTCTCACCGCCTCGATGACCGTCCAGGGCCAGATCGCCCCCTGCACCACTGCGGCCCCCGGCGACAACATCGTGATCGTTGACGATGCCGTAGACTGCGGTTTTTTGCAGCGCTCAGCGGCAGCCCTGACCTTTCCCCACCGTCACCACTACCGACTCAAGCTGCTGGACACCCGGGGCTGCGATCAGCAGCCCCTAGCGCATCACCTGCGCCCCAGCCTGGTGCAGCTCTTTGTGCGGGGCAACCCCTTTCGCGGGTCAGCCGACCTCATGCGTCTGGCCGCCAGCTGGCTGGAAGCTCTGCGCCAGGCCGATTTGCTGCGCGGGGTGGTGGTCTACGGCAGCCCCTACGCCTTAGAGCAGCTCCAGCTCTGGGTGGAGCAGGTACCGCAGGGGTTTACCTACGGGCAAATGCCCCTGGCCCAGGGTCTGATCCTGACCGCCCTGCTGCCTGGTTCTTGGTCGGTAGCGGCTAGCCGCGAGTTTACCGATTGACCAGGAAGGCAAAAGCTCCGCTGATTTGTCAAGGCCGCATCTCATTCCCAACCCCCGCCGCGAAATCGGTATCTTGCAGTGGCAACGGGCTTGGGACATTGGTCACGGCTACTGGCGACAACGGAGATGGCACGGCCAACGCGCCGAAGCGGTGAGGAAGAATGGCCTAACCGATCTGGCGATGTCTATAAAACCTAGGGATTGGCCCCGCTTTTACCGGACAACGATTGTTGATCCTGTGCGGATATGCTAAATTTCCGTTTAATCAAATAGTTACGCTTGCCTAATTCAGCTTCCGTCAAGAGCGGACTGAAACGGAGGAACCACCTTTTGGGGCTTATCTCAGGGCGAAACGCATCGCCAGAGAAGGGGATCTCTCACCCCTCGCCCGTCAGCTAACTCCGTCGGCCTTGGGAGAGAACGTACTGGAAGCTTTTTCTAGCGCTATCCGTAGTTCTCCTACGTTTGTCACCCCTGCGATGAGGTCCCCTCGTCGTCGGGTTTTTGTATAGCACCATCATTTAAGGAGACAGGCGATGGAAACCTGGTCTGGGATCACCGCGTCGGTGGTCTTTTTAGGGGTTTTGGCCCTGATCGCTACCGAGCGTCTGCATTTGATGATTGCGGCCTTTTTGGGCGCCATGCTGCTGATTTTTCTGCATGTGCTGACCCTCGATCAAGCCATTGGCTACATCGGCAAAAGCTATGCCACTCTGTCCCTCTTTTTTGGGGTGATGGTGATGGTGCGGGCCTTTGAGCCCACCAAGATTTTTGAATATCTGGCCACCCAGATGGTGATTATGGCTCGGGGTGAGGGCAAGCGTCTGCTGCTGGGCATTGTGGCGATTACGACTCCGATCTGCGCCATGCTGCCCAACGCCACGACGGTTATGCTGCTGGCCCCGCTGATTCCGCCCATGGCTGCAGAACTCAATATCAACTTTGTGCCGCTGCTGATCTTGATGGTGTTTGTGGCCAACAGTGCGGGGCTGCTGACCCTGGTGGGCGACCCGGCCACCTTTATTGTTGGCAGCTCGATCAACATGAGCTTTTTAGACTACCTGCTGAAGCTGAGCCTGGGGGGCGCGATCGCGATCGCCACCATTGTCGTCATGCTGCCCATTCTCTTTCCCAACACCTGGCACAAGAAACTCGACGATCTGGCCCATCTGCCCCGCCCCCAGGTCAACCATCCGCGCATGCTGGCCCTGGGCGGCGTAATTGTGGTGCTGGTGCTGGGGTTATTTGTGGTCGGTGACAGCCTGCCAGTGCCCATCTCCCCGGCGGCGATCGCCCTGCTCGGGGCGGCCCTCTGCCTGCTGCTCACCCACCACAGCGGCATCGACACGGTGCAAAACATTCTGCGCGACGTGGACTGGAGCACTCTGGTCTTTTTTATGAGCGTGTTTGTCCTGATTGGTGGGCTGCAAGAAACCGGGGTGATTAGCCAGACCGCGGGGCTGCTCGGGGTGGTCATCGGCCAAAATATTGCCCTGGGATCGATGCTGCTGCTGTTTGTGACCGGCATTCTCTCCAGCCTGATTCCCAACATTCCCCTGGTGGTGGCCATGGTGCCCCTGCTAAAGGAATATCTGGTGAATGTGAACCTGGTGGGGCCGGAGCTGCTGTCCCCCGACTTTGCGGGCCAGGTGCCACCGGAAATTTTGCCTCTGTTTGCGGCCATGATGTTTGGCGCTACCCTGGGCGGCAACGGCACCCTGATGGGGGCATCGTCGAATATTGTGGCGGCGGGCATCGCCGAGCAGCACGGCAAACCGATTTCCTTTCGGCTGTTTTTGAACTACGGGCTGCCGCTGATGGCGCTCCAGCTGGTGGTGATCAGCGTCTACGTCGGGGTCCGGTTTTTGCTCTAGAACGGCCAAAGACGTACCGAACCTGGGAATTTTGGCGGTTCTATTGGGATCAACGTGAACTGGGCTGAAGACCTGTAATACCAAATCCTATCTGTATACCCCTGGTTTGTAGGGGCATTGCAGTGCAATGCTCCCTACGAGGTATCGGTTTTGAATCGGGGTTATGGGACTCGGATTTGCTTAAAAAATAGATTTTTATCGTTGGGGGTGCCGCGCCAGCGGCATGGGCGATTGGTATAAGAGTCTTCTGTTACGAGATCCGTCGCTAGGAAATCCTTGTGCTGAGCAGGGAGCTCCTAACGGCATTGCGGTGCGATGATCCTGACAAACCGGGCTTAGCCAAACGGAATTCGGTACAAATTTACTGAAGCTTTTGATACAGAAGTTAAAGTCTTTTGTCAGTTTCCCTATACTTTTATTTCACCACGTTGAGGAAATCTGGGTGGTTACACGATGCTAGAAGTGTCGCTTACGATACTTCGGTAAAGCCATGTTCTCTGAACTGTGCCTGGCACCCCGCTACCGCCTCGATGACGTATCTCCCTGGCTAAAGGGCATCGATCCCCTGCGCCGCTACTGGATTTGCGTCAACGGCGATCAGCGCGCCATGCGGGTGCTGCCGGGGCTGGCGGCCCCCAGCCTGGAGGCCTTTGAGCAGGCCATGGCGAGCTTTAGAAGCCTTGCCATTGGCCAGGAGCTAACGCTTTCTGCCGGTATGAGCGATCGCCTGACGCTGTACTGTGTGGCCAAGGGCTGCTACGCGATCGCCGATCGCTCCACTGGCCCCGAAGTCTGGCATTTATTCGATGCCGAATCCCTAGAATCGCTGCTGCTGACCGCCCACCCCAGCTGGCGGTGTGCCCCCGAGCACCTCAATCTGGGGCGATCGCTGCTGACCGCCGCCTGGGGCAAGACCCCCACCCCCCAAGCCGCCTAGAGCCGCAGTTCCCAGTATTTGCTGGTAGCAGTACTGCTCAGCCGCGCAAATACCTCCGTTTCAGCGCGGCTAGCCTCTGCCCCTCCGCTACCTTTGGTGAGGACTGCTAGTGAAGGCATTGCCAGCGTGGCCGCCCCCCTGACAATGCCTGGCGATCGCCGCCGTCGGCCACGGCAGGGGTTAATTTCGCTCAAACTGCATGAGATCTTGGAGCGAGGCCAGCAGCTTGATCTCGGCGGCCTGAATCGTGTCGTCCGTCGTTAGCTCAAAGGTCCACCGCACGTTGACGGTAAACAACAGGGTTTTAACGTAGCCCTTGACCACCACCTGCCGGTGGAAATGCTCCGCAGAAGAGGCCAGAAGAGATGCCCTGGAGTCGGGGCTCACCTCCACCTCCAGCGGGGTGGCGCGCATGTTTATCGCCTCGGCCTGCAAGTAAACATAGATCGCCTCAGGCCCGACAATCGGCTCCTCGAAGGGGGCTAGCAGCGCTCCATCGTCCTCAAACAGGGCCGCCACGGCACGGTAGTCTTCGCCGTTAAAATTGGCGAAATAGCGATCGACGGCGGCGGAAATTGCAGCCAGGTCAAGGGTTGCGTCAGCCATACGTGTAGGCATGATCATTCTCCCAAGGTGGATAGTTTAAAGATACGGAGTGAACCCAGTCAAAGCTTCTACCCTTTGACAGGACAAACAAAAACCAGGTTCCCGCCCAGCGGCAGATAGTCGAAAAAGTCATCCACCCAAACGCCGATTTTGGCAGCGGGTTGATATCGCGTTAGCCCTTTAATCCAGAGCAGTTTGGCGTAGCGTATTGCCAACTCTCTGCCCCGCTGCCATTCCCAGCTCACCAGATCAGGCCTTTCTCTAGTGCGCACAGGGGAAGGGGCCAGGGCTACCAGCAAAAAGGGCTACAGCAAACCTTAGGGCAGGGCCACAGGCGTGTGTCTGGGGGGCGATCGCGCTTCCCAGGTCGGGCGCACTCCGGGAGACATTCTGCGGGAAAATAGGAAAGTTTCTGCCCGATCTGTCCCTTTACCTAGGAGCCTAAGCTGTGACTCAAGCTATGCCTGCTGCCCTCGACCAAGACTGGTCAGCCCTTTTGCAGCGTCTCATTCTGGGGGAATCGCTCAGCCAGGAGCAGGCCGAAACCCTAATGCGCGGCTGGCTCAGCGAAGACATCCCCGAGGTGGTTTCGGGCGGGCTGCTGGCGGCACTACAGGCCAAGGGCGTTTCCGCCGATGAGCTGGCAGGCATGGCGCGGGTGCTCCAGGGCCAGTCGCTGGGCGGCGAGGGTAAAATTCACCACCCCACCCCCTGCATCGACACCTGCGGCACGGGCGGCGATGGGGCACACACCTTTAATATTTCCACTGCCGTAGCCTTTGTGGCAGCGGCGGCAGGGGTGCGGGTAGCCAAGCACGGCAACCGCTCGGCTTCCAGCAAAGTCGGGTCCGCCGATGTCCTAGAAGCTTTGGGCGTTAACCTGGGGGCTGACCCCGAGCAGGTCAAAGCGGCGCTAGATGGCGTGGGTATCACCTTCCTGTTCGCCCGGGGCTGGCACCCGGCCATGAAAGCGGTAGCCCCCCTGCGCAGCGCCCTTAAAGTGCGTACGGTATTTAACCTGCTGGGGCCATTGGTCAATCCGCTGCAACCCACAGGTCAGGTGATTGGCGTTTACGATGGGGCAGTTGTGCCAGCCATGGCTGAGGCGCTGAATCAGTTGGGCATTCCCCAGGCGATCGTGCTGCACGGGCGCGAGCGGCTTGATGAAGCGGGCCTGGGCGACAAAACCGACCTGTCGGTAGTCGAGAATGGCCAGGTCAGCAGCGCCGTCATCGATCCCCAGGCTCTAGGCCTGGCGGCGGCGCCCCTAAGCGCCCTGCGCGGTGGCGAGGTCCATGAAAACACCGCCATTTTGACCGCCGTACTCCAGGGCAAGGGCACCCAGGCCCAGCGGGATGTGGTGGCGCTCAATGCGGCCCTAGCCCTCAAGGTGGGGGAACGAGTGCAGGGCGCATCGCTGGAAAGCGCCATGGTTGAAGGGGTTGCCTTAGCCAGAGATATTCTCGCCAGCGGGGCCGCCTGGCAGAAGCTTCAGGCCCTGGTGGCATTTCTCGCCTAAAAGGGGCCGATACGAAATCCGATTTGGGAAACCCCGATTCACAGAAACTGGGCGGCGGCGCAGCCAGTGATGGACTTGTCAGCAGAACCCATCACCCGTCGGGAAACTGCCAGCAGGCCACATGCTCCACCCGGCGGCTGCCGCAGGCGCAGGCAATATTTTCGTCGTCAGAGGCCATCCAGGTGGCGTCGCAGTCGCGGCAGTGGCAGAGAATGTTGTTCAGGTTGGCCTGGGCCAGGCCGAAGCGCCAGCGCTCTAGCTCTTCGGGGGTGAAGTGGGAGGGAGGGTCGGCCATAGGGCAATTTTGGCTTTTGGATAGGCGATTTTGGATGAGCGATTTGGCAGGGCAGACCTGCGCCTTCAGAGGAGCGGCCCAACCGCGGGAACGCTGGCAAAAATTATCCTTAACGGCGGAACTAACGCCGGACTCCCAAAGACTTACCAGCCAGAATTATTCCTCACCCACTCCAGCATAATCGGCAGCTTGCGGGCTACAATCACGCCGCCCGCAAACCCCATACCGTGGCCGACCCACGACTTGCCCTGCTGAAGAGGTAGCAGACCCCACAGGGCGCTGCCGTAGAGCAGACCTACAACAACCGCAGCGGCGATCGCGGCCGGACTCCGCTCAAAATAGCCCCGCAGCAAAATGTAGCCCAGGTAGCCAAACACCACACCGCTAGCGCCCAGGTGGCGGGTACCGGGGCGGCCCAGGAGCCAAATGCCGACGCCGCTAAACAGCCAGCAAAACACCGTCACCAGAGCCAGCACCTCTAGCCCCTGGAGCAAAATTACGGTGCCTAAAATGGCCAGCGGGCCGGAGTTGGCGGCCAGATGCCCAAACCCGCCGTGCAGTAGGGGCGCAACCGCGATGCCCGGCAGCCCCGCCAGACTGCGAGGCCGAATGCTGAGCTGGTTGAGCAACCGCCTGCCGGTCATGAAATCGACGATGGCGAGCGCCCACATTACCGCCAGCAGGTAGGCTAGCAGCACAACGCCCTGGCGAAAGCCTGGGGGCAGCGTAATTTGGTCAGCGGAAAATAAGGCTAGGGACAGCACGAGAACTACGCAGAATTACGCCCCTCAGGCTAGCACCTGAGCCAGCACCGGGTTGAGGTACTGGGCCAGATGGAAACCGTCTACCCCCAGTTCGGTGCGATCGGCGGCGGCGGCGCGGGCGGCCTGGCCGTGCCACCAAGCCCCAACCAAAGCCGCGTCTAGAGCCATGGCTAGAGGATTTTCTGCCCCTGCGATCTTTTGGGCCAGCAGGCCGCCAATCAGGCCGGTGAGCACATCGCCGCTGCCGCCGCGAGCCAGGGCCGGGGTGCTTTCGGGTACGTACCACAGATGGCCCTGGGGGTGGGCGATCGCCGTACAGGCCCCCTTTAGCAGCACTACGGCACCAGTCTGCCCCGCCGCCGCCTGGGCCGCCGCCCCGGCGGTGCCCTGCGCGGCTAGCTGACCGGGAAACAGGCGCTCAAACTCACCCCGATGGGGAGTGAGAACGGTGGGCGCGGCTCTGGAGGGCAGCGTATCGCCGCAGCCCAGCTCCGCCAGCAGGTTGAGGCCATCGGCATCGAGCAGGAGGGGCGCAGAGCTGTCCAGGACGGCCTGAACCGGGGCCATGGCGTGGCGGCTGAGGCCCGGTCCGCAGGCGATCGCGCCATAGCGGCCCAGGTCTAGATCGTCGGGAAAGCGGGCGATCGCGCCTTGGTCTGTCTCCGGGCAACCCACCACCAGCGCCTCCGGCATCTGGGCCAGCACCATTAACCGCAGGGATTCAGGCACCGCCAGAGTCAGCATTCCGACCCCGCTGGCTCTGGCTCCCAGCGCCGACAGCAGAGTTGCCCCGGCGTAGGGCCGCGATCCGGCTACCAGCAGCAGCTGCCCCACTCGATACTTGTGGGTATCGGGCTGCCGGGGTAGGGGAAGCTTCGCTCGAACCGTCGCTGGGGTGGTCCGCCGCACCGCAGGCGCAGACTCCAGCACCGCCGCCACGGCCTGAGCCGGAATGTCGAAGCCAATCAGATGGGATTGTCCGCTGTAGGTCAGCGCTTCATCCTGACAAAAAGCCTGCTTCCACAGGCCCAAACAGAGGGTGTGGGCCGCCCGCACCGCCGCCCCCAGCGCCGCTCCCGTATCGGTGTGCAGGCCCGACGGCAGGTCAATGCTGACAACCGGGCAATCCAGGGCATTGATCGCCGCTACGACATCGGCCATGGCCCCCTCCACGGGGCGCTCCAGGCCAAAGCCAAACAGCCCGTCGATGAGCAGGTCGCAGGGGGCAAGATCGCCAATCCGCTGAAACGTCTGAATGCCCAGGTATTCGCCATACCGCAGGTGGTCAGCGGTCAACGGCTTGGGGCGGCTGGCCGGGCTGCACACCTGCACGCTATAGCCCAGGGCAAACAGCTCACGCGCGACTACCAGGCCGTCGCCGCCGTTGTGCCCCGGCCCCCCCACCACGGCCACCCGCGGGTAGTGCTGCCGGGGAAACCGATCGACCACCCAGGCGGCAATGCGTCCTGCCACTTTTTCCATCAGCGCCGCCACGGGCATACCGGCCTCAAACAGGCTCCCTTCAATGGCCCGCATCTGCTCAGCCGTAACCACCCGATCGAGAAAGCGCTCAAAACCCTCGCCAGAGGCTCTGTCAGCAGGGGCGGCGGACCAATTATCCGGTTGCATAGGTCTGGCCCAATAAACCAACTCCAAGTCTAAACCTAGAGCACTGCCTGCGGGAAACCACAGCCCTCAGGCCGATGGCCTATCACGCAGGCAAAATGTTCTGAGCGCAGCCCCGCTATCGCTGGTAGAACACCCGGCTGTTGCCTATGCCCGCCTCCCGGTAAAAGTCATTCCAGCGGTTGGCCAGGCCCCGGTCGGCAAAGGGACCGACGGCTACGTGGGGGCCACGGGGGGCGGTGCGCTGCTGCACGCGATCGGGCGGTGTACCCAGCTGAATCACCTGATTGCTCAGATTGCCCAAATTACTGGCATCGGTGGGAATCACCACATAGTAAGGCGCGTTGGACACCGTGGTCGGCTGATTCGACGGCGGGGCCGCATTCGGCGGGGGGATAGAGACGCCGCCGCTGGGGGCCGGAGGTGTACCGTAGTTTAGCTCCTGGCCAAACTCCACGTTCCCGGCGGTGGGTGGTGCCTGACCTACCGTGGGGGGCAGAACAGGTACCGGCATTTCAGCCCCTCCTGAGACTGGGGGCAGGGCCGCATCGGGCAGCGGTGGCAAAGTCCCATTGGAGGCATAGACATTGTTGGGTAGGGCCGCCGTTTGCGAGTAGTAGGGCACTGCCGCCGCCACCTGGGCCATCTCCGCCCTCACTCCCAGGGCACCCAAATCGGTGACCCGCTGTTGGGCGTTGCCGGTCATATTAAATCGCCCGGCCTGAATCACCGATTGCCCCTGAAAGGTAGTGCGAAAGGCCGTTGGCTCCACTAAGCGCACCTGACTCAGGGTGGCCTCGCTGGTGTCGGTCACGTAGATCAAATACTGCTGACCGCTGCTGCTGGGCACCTGGGGCAGCATAGCCCCCGGCACGGGCACCGCTCCAGCGGGCAGGGGTGGCACCACCTCGTAGCCCTGAGTTAACCCCTGGGGCGCGATCGCTACAACCGCTACAACCGCCGCAATTCCCACTGGAATCGCCTTGCGCAGTGCGGCAGACGATAGCCTTCGCACGGTGCGCGGCCCAGCGGTGCGCCTTTTGATGCCTTGACCAAGCTCTAATCGCCCCAATCCTGGTGCATTATCCTGCATTGCCATCACGACTCCTGCCCATTACGTCTAGTAGGGTGAACCGGCAGACGGTCAAGCATTAACGCCTTATTTGCCCGTCCTCTCTATATGTCTTGAGGATATTAGCGCAGATTTCAAAAACCGCATCGTTCTGGCCAAAACTTGAGGGCTGGCCGGGGCATCGGATACCTTCGTGATCTAAATCACTGGTTACGTCCTGTGACATCACCGGAAAGCCACCTGTAAGTCACCCGTAGATAATGTGTCATTTCTTACCATAGGGTCAGCTCTGCAACAGTAAGTGCTATGGCTAACCCCTGCAGCAAACCCCTCAAAAGCAACCCGTTTACCACCCAGCGCGATCCGCATACGGGGGAGTGGCAGGTGGTAAAGACTCTCCCCAGGAGTCGGCGATAATTCCTGGGGATGCCACATCTAAGGAATTGTGCCCCGATGGTCACGGAACGGCAGGGCGATCGCCACTGCCGCTAAGGGAAGAGTTGAGGGCAGATCGGCTGCCCCTGAGGGAGTCATATTAGGGCCAAGCCAAGTGGGCTATAGTGTGGCCCACTGCCCAGGGCTGGACGCATTACACTACTGACATGCGCCAACTGTATCCGCCCGTTGAACCCTTCCACAGCGAATATCTAGCCGTCTCAGACCGGCATAAGCTCTATGTAGAGCAGGCGGGCAACCCCGACGGGCGGCCCGTGGTGTTTTTGCACGGTGGTCCGGGGGGCGGCCTCAATCCTAACTATCGCCAGTTTTTTGATCCTCAGCGCTGGCGCATTGTGCTGTTTGACCAGCGCGGCTGCGGCAAGAGCTTGCCCCACGCCGAGCTAGAGGACAACACCACCTGGGCTCTGGTCAGCGACATCGAAAAAATTCGCGCTCACCTGGGCATTGAGCAGTGGACGGTGTTTGGCGGCAGCTGGGGCAGCACCCTGGCGCTGGCCTACGCTCAAACCCATCCCGATCGCTGCCGGGGCCTAATTTTGCGCGGCGTTTTTACGCTTCGCCAGCGCGAAATTCGCTGGTTTTATCAGGAGGGGGCCAGCTATCTCTACCCCGATGCCTGGGAGCACTATCTGGCACCTATTCCCGTTGCCGAGCGGGACGATTTAGTCGCCGCCTACTACCGCCGCCTCACCAGCGACAATACCGAAGAGCGCCTGGTTGCGGCGCGGGCCTGGGCCGTGTGGGAGGCCAGCACCAGCAAACTGGTGCAGGATCCCAGTCTGCTGCACCACTTCAGCACTGACGAGTTTGCGGTGGCCTTTGCCCGCATTGAGTGCCACTACTTCACCCATCGCGGCTTCTTTGACACCGACGATCAGCTGCTGCGCCAGGTGGATCGCATGCGCCACATTCCCGGCGTGATTGTCCAGGGTCGCTACGACGTGGTGTGCCCCGCCACTACCGCCTGGGAACTGCATCGCGCCTGGCCCGAAGCCGAGTTTGTCATGGTGCAGGAGGCCGGTCATTCGGCCATGGAACCCGGCATTACCCACGCGCTGATTGAGGCCACTGATAAGTTTGTCGGGCTGTAGACGGTGGTCAGATGACCGGAGAATGGTGCCCCTCCCCCGCTCCCCCTTACCCCAACACCCGCCGGGCAATCCACCGCTGCACTCCCCACAGCCCACCGGCCACCGTTGCCCCCAGCCACAGCCCTCTTCCCAGCTGGGTTTGACCATCGAGCAGGCACCAGCCGCCAAGAATGCCCAGCCCCATTGTGCTGCCCGCGACGGTGGTCAGCATAGTGCGCAGGGCCGCGTGGGTGGCGACGATTTGAACGGCCAAATCCTCCGACGGTGAAACGGCGGCCAGAGCTTTGGCCGCCGCCTGAAACGACTCGTAGCTGGGAGCTTCGACCTGGTAGTAGGTGCCCAAGTTTTCGTCGCGCAGGGCCGAAACGGTGTAGAGGCCAAACTGCTTGGCCTGGGCGATCGCGTCGCGAATTTGCCGCCGGGTGGCGATCGGCCCCAGGGCTTCAAACACCGACTGGCGGTAAACCCCAGTTTTAGCCATGGTCAGCACGCGGTCGGTGAGTTCAAGGGAGGAGGAGGGGATGTTCACAGCTTTAGCAGCTCCTGGGTTAGCCTGGTCCACCGGGCAATCAGAATTTTTGTACTATCTGATATTACGAAAAACCAACGCCCAACGCATCCCCAAGGAATTGTGATACGGATTAAGCAGAGGCTAAGACAACCCCTGTCTTTACCGCTGCTTCATTAAAATTTGATTCAGGAATGGGCTGTAAGACCCTGCGTCACACCCTACGCTAGCTGAGGATGGCTATGGCAACGGCACAGCAAAACGCAACTTTAGGCAAGCTGGCCCACGCAGCGATCGCAAAATACCTCAAGCACGCCACCGCTTACAAATCGCTCGTGCTGGCCGACACCGACCCCGAAAATCTGCACCAAATGCGGGTCGGGCTGCGGCGGCTGCGCACCGCCGTCCAGGTCTTTGACGCGGGTCTGGAGCTGCCCAAGGCCGGACGCGAAGCCAAGATCGCTCGCCTGGGCAAAAAACTGGGTCAGCTGCGCGACCTCGATGTGGTGGGGGCCACGCTGCGCGATCGCTATGCCCCAGACCTGCCCGACAGTGAGCAGCAGGGTTTAGACCAGGTGCTGCTTCAGCTAGCTAACCAGCGCCACAAAAGCTTTAAGCAAGTCAAAAAACTGCTCAAGGGCAAGCCTTACCGGCAGCTCAAGCAATCCCTATCGGACTGGGTCGCTAACCCGACCTGCAATGCCCTGGCCGACCTGCCCGCTCAGCAGGTGATGCCCGATCTGGTCATGCCTCTAATCAGCCAGCTGTGGCTGCACCCTGGCTGGCTGGTGGGCACCAAAGTCAACCGCAGCGGGCTGACGGTCAACTCACGGCTGAGTCAGTCCGCCGCCACCGAATTGATTTTGGAGCAGGGAACTACCCTTCACAGCCTGCGCAAACAGGTGAAGCGGGTGCGCTACCAGCTGCGACTGGTGGCCGACCTGTACCCTGACACCCTAGATGACGATATTCAGCGACTCAGCACCCTGCAAGAGATTCTGGGCGACCTGCAGGACAGCACGGTATTAGAAGCCTCTATTGGTGACGTGTTACCCGATGCCAAGGCCCAAATGCCCACTCTGTTCGCCCTGCTAACCGATCGCCGCCACCGCGCCTGGAAGCAATGGCAGGGCCAGCAGCAGCATTATTTAGACAACGCCCAGCGGCAACGGCTGCGCCTGGCGCTGCTCAATCCTGGTCAAATAGAGGTCGAGGATACGACAACGACAACGGCAACCGCAGCACCCAAGTCGCAGCGTCGCAGCACTACCCAGGCGAAGCCTGCCAGATCCAAAACCTCACAGAAGGCCAAGCCAGCGTCAGAAACGCCCGAAGCAGGTTAGCGATTTGCCGCAACGGCCACACAAAATCCGAACGCGGATTTCCCAGGCTACAAAGGCCAATCTGTCAGAAGGCTATCGCGGCCATGCTCGCCGCCTATGGCGTTCTCCCCTGGAGAAGAACCAAAACTCTTGGGTGTTTTGCCACCAGACTTGTCCTAAGCACTTGTTTCAAGCATGCTCGGGCGGTGGGTTACGGCCAGCCCGAAATTTAGTGCCAACCTAGGACGTGAATTTGGGCCTAACCCACCCTACGGGCATCCCCCTCTCCCCCTCCCCTCATCTTCCCCATCCCCTCATTTCCTCACCCCCCCATCTCCCCCATCCCCCCCATCCCTCACCCTCCCACAACCCCCATCAACCCATAGGCCAGCACCGCACTGCCCAGCGGCACGGTCAGGTTGTCGAGGCCGTAGAACGATAGGGTCTCCAGCAGGGTGGCCGCGATCGCCACTACCAGCGCCGTGCCCCAAACCGCTGTGGTGAACCCCACCGTTAGCACCAGCACCAGCAGGCACACTAAAAAGCTGGCCAGGGCCATGGTTAAGCTGCCCTCCCAGCTTTTCTGGTTGCCCAAAATTTTGTAGGGGTGGCGGCCAAAATTTTGCCCAATCAGGGCCGCCATGCCGTCGCCCCAGGTCATCACCAAAATCCCTAAAACGGCATACTCGGGCAGCCCTGGGGGCCAAAACGCCGCCGTCAGTACGCCAATACTTACAGCGTAAAAAAAGGTACCTAGACTGTGTCGCCCAACTCCGTTAATCCCCGGCAGAATGGGCAGCCGATAGGACAGCAGAGCCACGCCGCTAAACGCGATCGCCGCCGCAATCCCCATCCAGGCCGGGGTCTGGAGCCACCAGGCCAGCAAAATTACCTGTCCTGCCCCAATGTGGACGATTTTGCGGGTAATTTCATTATCAATGGGGGTGGTGCGCCGCAGCCCCTCGGCCACTCCCCCCACCACCGCCAGCCAGGCGGCAACCAGTCCAATTTGCACAAGCGCAGTGGCCATCATGGCGGGGGAAGCAAGTATAGTGGGGTGGGACTTTTAGACCTTACTACACCAGCCTCCTATGGATACGCCCTATATGGATAAACCTTATAAGCGAGTATTGCTAAAACTCAGCGGTGAAGCCCTGATGGGCGACATGGACTACGGTATCGATCAAAACGTAGTAGAAGCAATTACTACGGAGATCGCTGAGGTGCTGAAGGAAGGGATTGAGATCGCGATTGTGGTCGGTGCCGGGAACATCTTTCGGGGCATTAAAGGCTCGGCCTCCGGCATGGATCGGGCCACCGCCGACTACATCGGCATGATTGCCACCGTAATGAACGCCATGACCCTGCAAGACTCCCTCGAGCGCATGGGGGTGCCGACCCGGGTCCAAACCGCGATCGCCATGCAGGAGGTCGCCGAGCCCTACATTCGCCGCCGCGCCATTCGCCACCTGGAAAAAAACCGGGTGGTTATTTTTGGGGCTGGCTCCGGCAATCCGTTTTTTACCACCGATACCACCGCCGCCCTGCGGGCCGCTGAGATCAATGCCGAAGTGGTGTTTAAGGCTACTAAGGTTGACGGCGTCTACGACTCTGATCCTAAAATCAATCCTAATGCCCGGCGCTTTCGCACGTTGAGCTACACCCACGTGCTTCAGAACGACTTAAAGGTGATGGACAGTACCGCGATCGCCCTCTGTAAGGACAACAAGATCCCTATCATGGTATTTGACCTATCGGTACCTGGAAACATCAAGCGGGCGCTGATGGGTGAATCTATCGGCACAATTGTAGGAGAGGATTGTGATGTCAGTTGACGATATTTTGCTCGAAACCGAAGACCAGATGCAGAAGTCCATTGAGGCCACCCAGCGCAACTTCAACACCATTCGCACCGGGCGGGCCAATTCCTCTCTGCTCGATCGCATCGAGATCGACTACTACGGTGCCCAGACACCCCTCAAGCAGATGGCCAACATCTCTATTCCCGACTCCACCACGCTGATGATTCAGCCCTACGATGCCAGCAGCCTGACCACCATTGAAAAGGCTATTTCGATGTCAGATGTGGGCCTCACCCCCAACAACGATGGCCGCGTGATTCGCCTCAATATTCCGCCTTTGACCAGCGAGCGCCGCAAAGAGTTCGTTAAAACGGC
Source organism: Nodosilinea nodulosa PCC 7104 (assembly GCF_000309385.1). Taxonomy (GTDB): domain Bacteria; phylum Cyanobacteriota; class Cyanobacteriia; order Phormidesmidales; family Phormidesmidaceae; genus Nodosilinea; species Nodosilinea nodulosa. The sequence continues at coordinate 1,849,385 of NZ_JH976537.1, read as the reverse complement.
GGGCAAAGTGGCTGAGGAAGGGCGCGTTTCGATTCGCAACCAGCGCCGCAACGGCATTGATGCCGTGAAAAAGCTAGAGAAAGCCAGCGACATCTCCGAGGACGAGTCGCGGGATGCCCAGGACGAGATTCAGAAGCTGACCGACAAATACATCGCCAGGCTTGACGAAGCTCTAGCCGCCAAAGAGAAGGACATTATGACCGTCTGATCTCCCGCCGGAAAGCAGCGGCGATCGCGGCTTTGGGGCCAGAAGCTGGCTCGCAGCCTCCTCCCTACGCCGCACACCCAGGCCTGACAAAATAGGCGAAATGCATGGGGTAGCCCTCGGCGTAGAGTTTGTCCACCCGATTTTGGGCCATTTCCAGGCTGTGGAATACATCTAAAACGGTCTCTGTCCCGTTGGCGTAGCGCACGCAAAGTTCCCAAACCATCGCGATCTCCTAGGGCTGCACCCGAAACACGGAGGGCCTAACTTCATGGCTGCTTTATGGCCGACCAGATGCTTTCATCCTAGGTTTAACCGCCGGGGATGTACTCCGAGAAATCCATGAACTTGGACCTTCCGTAGATTCTTGGGGGTGCTTTGTCCGGGCGCGGTTGACGCTCCCCAAAAGCCCTGCTAGATTGCAGATACGTTTTGTTTCGATTTTGCACCCATGATCGCATCAGTCCAAGCATTTTATTTTTGGTGGCAGCCGTCGGTTCACAGGTCGTGAGCATCTTTTGTGCTGAAACCCTTGTGAACCGCAGAGCTTACCCTCTGCGGTTTTGTTTCTTTAAACCCCTTTCCCTGCGTCTAGCCATGCAATTTTTCATCCCCTGCCCTTTGTCTAACTGGTACTACGACTTTTTTTACCCCACCGGGTCAGGCGCTTGGTGATAGGTCTTCCTATGCCCCTTACCTGACCCGGAGCCACCAGCTTCGGGTTTTTTAGTTTTTGGTTGTTTTTGGGCGCGATCGCCCCCGGCTTACCTGTCCACCATTCTTTACTCTGAGTTCTCAACCCATGAAAGACGCTACGTTGACCCGTAAATCTGATCCCTCCCACCGCTCGGTGGTTGCCCTCACCGATGCCGTCGCCGTGGGCGGCGACACCCTGCTAGTTGTGGGCGGCCCCTGCGCCGTGGAAAGTGCCGAGCAAATGGAGCAGGTGGGCCACCAACTGCTCCAGGCGCCCGTTCAGGCGCTGCGGGGCGGGGTGTTCAAGCCCCGCACATCCCCCTACGCCTTCCAGGGCATGGGAGAGGCCGGACTGCGCATCCTCGACGACCTGCGCCAGCGGTTTCAGATGCCGGTCATCTCTGAGGTGATGGCCATTGACCAGATTGAGCTGATGGCCGACTATGTGGACGTGTTGCAGGTGGGCAGCCGCAACATGCAGAATTTCGACCTGCTCAAGGCCCTGGGCCGCATCGACAAGCCGGTGCTGCTGAAGCGCGGGCTGGCCGCCACCATCGAAGAGTTTGTGATGGCGGCGGAATACATTCTCAGCCACGGCAACCCCAGCGTGATTCTCTGCGAGCGAGGCATTCGCAGCTTTGATACCTACACCCGCAACGTCCTCGACCTGGGGGCGGTGGTGGCGCTGAAGCAAATTACCCACCTGCCGGTGATGGTGGACCCCAGCCATGCCGCTGGCAAGCGCGAACTGGTACCGGCCCTGGCTCGGGCCGCGATCGCCGCCGGGGCCGATGGGATAATGGTCGAATGTCACCCCGTTCCCGAGCAGTCTGTGTCAGATGCGCGCCAGGCCCTTACCCTGGAGGAGATGGCTAATTTGGCCCGCAGCCTCGATCCCATCGCGGCGGCACTGGGGCGGCGCCTGGGCCGGTCGGAGGCCAGCGGTGAAGGCTATAGGCCAGAGCCAGAGAGGGTTTTAGGGGCGATCGCCCTGGCTGCCTGACAGTCTCATCAGCATATCCAATGGGAGGCATTAGCCATGTCCGCTGTCATTGGGCTTCATATTTTGTTACAACATAGGGGGAATTAGCTTGGTACTAACCTCTATGTTCGGTGGCTTTACCGGGTTTCAATCCAAAGGGTCCAATGACTTTGGTGAACGGATGATCAACTCTGTAGCTACCCAGTCGCTGCGGCACCTGTTCAGCAGCAGCGATGCTGTGGAAGTAGCGGTTCGCTGCTCTCCCTCCAGCAAGCTCCTTCAGGGCACTATTGACAGTTTTCGGATGGAAGGACGCGGCCTCGTAATTCGCAAAGAGTTCGAGGCCGCCGAGATGATGTTTGAGACCGATGCGGTGTCTATCGACGTCGGCTCAGCCATCAGCGGCAAAATTCGTCTGCGCCAGCCCACCCAGGCGGTGGCCCAGGTGACCCTGAACGAAGACGCCATTAATCGCGCCTTCGAGGCCGAGCTAGTGCGTCAGCACCTGGAGGGGGTAACCGATGAAGCGGTCACCACCCTGTCGGGGGGCGATCCGGTCACCTTTCGCGATATCCACATCACCCTGATGCCCGACCAGAAGGTAAAAATTTCGGCTAAAACCGACTTGCCCAATCGCGAAGATGTGCCCATCCAGCTGTCGGCCAGGGTGTCGGTCGAGAAGCGGCGGCGGATTATTTTTGCTGACGCCGAATTTCTGCCCGAGGGCATTCCCGATGATGTGTTATCGATCTCGGCCACGCTGACTAAGGGGTTTGCCGAAGTGCTCAATCGCATGGTCGATTTAGAGCGCTTTAACCTAGACGGCGTTCTGCTGCGGGTCAACCGCCTCGAAACCAAGGGCAACCAGCTGGTATTTAGCGGCTACGCTCAGATTGAGCATTTCCCCGGCACCATGTGAGCGGCTCTAGGGGCGGTCGCCAATTAATCGTCAATGGCCCAAGAGTTAGTGATTATAGCCCCTTGCCTGGGTTTTGGGTTGGGCGCGGCAACTCCTATGGAATAAGGATTGCAGCGAAACTTGATGACGCGCCCTAGGGCTGGGCAAGTATCATAATTGGGTCCTTGGGTTAGGCATCTGCGCTATGGGTAACTGGTTTGCGGCGGGGGGCGTTGTCATGTGGCCCCTGCTGCTGTGTTCGCTGATGACCCTGACCCTGGCCGTGGAGCGAGGCTGGTTCTGGCTACAGATTGGCCGCCAGCAGCAGGGGCTAGTGCCCCAGGTGCTAAATACCTTTAGCCAAAATCCCCAGCGGGCGATCGCAAAGCTCAAGCAGTACCAGGAGCTGCCCATTGCCCGTATTTTTCTGGCTGCCCTCACCCTGGGCGACGCCACCCCCGAAGAATTTCGTCTGGCCCTGGAAAGCGCTGCCCAGGCCGAGCTACCCGTGCTCAAGCGGTTCCAAACCCTGTTTGAAACTGTGGTGGGGATCGCCCCGCTGCTGGGGCTGTTGGGCACTGTGCTGGGGCTGATGCAGACGTTTTCGACCCTGCGCCTGGGCGATACGGGTGGCCCCGCCGCCACAGGGGTTACAGCGGGGGTGAGCGAAGCGCTGATCTCCACGGCGGCGGGGCTGGTAGTAGCGCTGGCGGCCCTGCTGCTGGCCAACCTATTTCAGGGCCTTTATCGCCGCCAGCGGGCTTTCATTCTAGCGGCGGGGGGCAAGCTAGAGATTCTTTACCGCCGCGCCCAACGTCAGGGCACGATCAGCTCTTCGGTCTTCTTGCCGGGGCAAATTTCGTGAGGGATGGATCTCCAGGTCAGGGCTTACCCAACCGCGCCTCGGTGATTGTCGCCGGGGCCGGGGCGGCGGGGCTGTTTGGGGCGATCGCCTGCGCCGAAGCCAATCCCGAGGCTTCTATCCACATCTTCGAGGCCGGGCGCGAGGCCCTGGCCAAGGTGAGAATCTCCGGCGGCGGCCGCTGCAACGTTACCCACCACTGCTTTGACCCGGCCGTGCTGGTGACCCACTACCCGCGCGGCAGCAATGCCCTGCGCGGCCCCTTCAGTCGCTTTCAGCCCCAGGACACGGTGAACTGGTTCGAGCAGCGGGGGGTGCCGCTCAAAACCGAGGCCGATGGCCGCATGTTTCCCACCACCGACGACTCGGGCACCATCGTTGACTGCCTGCTGGGGGAGGCCCGGCGGCTGGGCATTCAGATCCACACCAGTCAGGCAATCGCCCAAGTTCAGCCCGACGACAATGGCTTTTGGCTCACCACCCGCGCCGGAGTTGATTGGCGCTGCGATCGCCTGCTGCTGGCCACGGGCAGCAGCCCCGGTGGCTATCGCATGGCCCTCAAGCTGGGCCACGACCTGGTGCCGCCAGTGCCCTCGCTATTCACCTTCAATATCCCCGATCCGGCCCTGCGCGAGCTGGCGGGGGTTTCGGTCGAAACCGTTCAGCTGCACCTCGCCCTGGAGCATGCGCCTGAGCTAACCCAGCGCGGCCCGCTGCTAATTACCCACTGGGGCATGAGCGGCCCGGCGGTGCTCAAGCTCTCGGCCTACGGGGCGGTGGGGCTGCACCGCCAGCGCTACCGGGCGACGCTGACGGTGAACTGGCTACCGGAGCGATCCCAGGATTCCATGCGGCAAAAGCTGCTGGCCCTTAAGCAAGACCAGGGCAGGCGACAGGTGGCAGCATTTTCGCCGTTTCCAGAACTGTCGCGGCGGCTTTGGCAGTACCTGGCTCAGCACCGGGCCGGGTTGGGCAATAAGGTGAACTGGGCCGACCTGTCTAAGGCGCAGCTGCAAGCGCTGGTGACGGCGCTGACGCGGGGGGAATACGCGATCGCAGGCAAGGGCGTCTTCAAGGACGAATTTGTCACCTGCGGCGGCATTCCACTGCCCGAGGTCAACTTCAAAACGATGGAGAGCCGCCGCTGCCCAGGGCTGCACCTGGCAGGCGAAATTCTCAATATCGACGGGGTGACGGGCGGGTTTAACTTTCAAAATGCCTGGACGACGGGCTGGCTGGCCGGAAACGCGATCGCCGCCGCCCTGAGGCCGTGAAAGAATTGCTCTAGATAAGAAGGTTAGTTTCGCTCAGGTGATGCAGACGCGAAGCGATTTTTTGCAAGGTTAGGCGTTGGTGAAATCTATGCCAAGAGAGGAGAGACATTCGGGAATCTTTAGGCAGAGGTTTGTATAACGGTTAATGGATTCCTTCGTCAGCCCCCTTTTGTCATGCCTGCTCTTTGGGACAAGCTGCTTCACTTTGGCGTTGGCCTCGCCGTCGGCATGGCCTTCTGGTGGGTGCTAGAGCGCTACACCCGCGATGCGGCCAGAACCATCAATCCGATTTGCTTCCTCATCATGCTGATTTGGGGCGCAAGCGGGTTATTTTTCTTTCGCCAGCTAGATGTTCCCCTCCTGAGCAACACATTTTTCTACATGGCCTTTCCCGACTGGGATATTCCTCTCTACCAAGGGACGGGGCTGAGGCTCTTACTCCATCGCAGCTGGCTGTTTCACTCGGTGCTCATGCCCATGGCGGCGCTGGCTGGCTGGCTGTGGTTTATGCAACACCCTCGTCTGGCTGCTTGGCAAAAAGACCTGGCGGGCTGGGTGCGCGATGGGGCCATGGGGCTATCGGTTGGCGTCAGCGCTCACCTAATTTGGGATGCGCTGCTCTCCTCGACTCGACGGGGATTCTACATCAAAGGATTTAGTGGAGGGGCCTCTTATCTCTGGTTGTTCGTCAACCTGGGCCTGGGCCTTGGTGTTCCGTTGCTCATCGCCTGGAGTATGCGCCCCGCCGGGCAGATTCACTCTTCCGACCGTTAATCAGGCTGCAAAGCTACAGCTATCAACATTGCGAGGCATCATGCGATTTTTCTCTCATATCTTTGGTATCGCGCTAATTTTGCTGGGGATCTATTTTTTGGGCAAGAACATTGTGTTTACCACCCATGCCTACCCTTGGTGGCGGGGCATTGCGGCGGATCTGTCGGTTATTTCGCTCTGCATTGGCGTCTTTTCCCTGGTATTTTTGCCTGCCCCAATGAAGCCTGTGGGCTGGGTGGCGGTAGCCTTCGGCATTGTCTGCGTGTTTGCTAGCAGCCGCGCTATTTTGAACCCCACCAGCCTGTGGCAGTTCTTCGTTTCACTGACGGCCATGGGATTTGGCTACAAAATGCTGACGGCCAGGGGCCGTTCTTTTTACTAGCGGCTGTCATCAATTAGCGGCTGATGGCGCAAGAATCAACGGTGACAGCCCCAGTCTGTTTGTTGGATGGGGCGTGGCAATGCTGGTGGAATCAGGATTTTAGCCAGCATTGATGGCACGCCCTAGGGCTAAAGATATAAGAACCCAAATTTTTGAGCATGATGCTGACCTAGCAGCCAGCGTCGCCCTGCACAGGAATCTTCAGCGTATTTCCGCTGCGCTGTAGTTGCAGGGTGCCTTCGACGGCCACTGATTCAATTTCTCCCGGCTGACCGAGGCTGGTGTTGACCTGGAGCTGAGTCGCCTCGTCCTGGCTGATAAAGGTCTGGGAGGTTCGCTGCCCATAGAACTCTTCGCCCGCTGCCGCCGTGCGACGAAAGCGAACAAACTCACCGTTGAGTTTCATCAGGGCGAAGCCTGGGTCTGGAGACTCAGGCAGACCGTTAAAAAACAAATATCCCTGCGATCGCTGGCTATTCTCCTGCTCCCAGAGGGTCATGCCGCAACCGCCGCCGCCCTGGGCAAACAGGTCGTCACTGGTAAAGGTCTCAACGCTGAGTTCTTCGGGCGGGGCGGCAGGGGCCGAATCGCCCGCATCTGACGAGGGGCTGGACGCCTCCGGCGCAGGCTGATCGATTCCTGACGTACAGGCGACCAGGGCAGCCGTCAGCAAAAAAGCCAGCGTCACGGTTGCCCTCCGTTGCAGGGGAGGGCGGAAAAATCTAGTTGAGCGTAAAGTAGGCGACATCGGTTGACTCCTCCTCACCAACAGCGCGATCGCGGCTAGCACAACAGATGCACCGGGACCCAGCGCCAACGATCCCTCCGTAAAGCTTTGGCGGCAGGGGAAATATGGTTTGGCAGAGGCAGCTCAGCCAGGCTATGGGGCCTAAAACCGCTGGCCAATGAAGATCGATCGCACTTCCCCGTTGCGGCGGATGACGGCTTCTTCGTTGGAGACTGAAACCAGGCTCCAACCGCTGCTGCCAATCTGCTCACCGATGTAGACCCGCTGGGAAACGCCGCTAATTTCAAACAGGGCGGCCGAGCGATCGCCCAGCTCCAGGATTCCGACCAGGGAATGCATAGGAGCGGCGGCGGCGGTGCTCTGGGGTGGGGTGGCGGGGGCTACCGGCGAGGGAGCACCGGCTGCGGGCTGTGGCACCAGGGCCGGGGCACCCGCTGCAGGTTGCTGCGCCGCCGTTTGGTAAGGAATGTAAACCCGCTCAATGACGTTGACGGGGCCAGACCCCAGGCCCCCCGGCGGCCCCCCCGTTGCCAGGGGAGGCAGCATCGGCATGGCCGCCACGGCGGCTCCGGCGGTGGTCTGGCTTGTGGCTGCGTTGCTGCCCAGCTCGCCGCGTTCAACCTTGCCGGAAATTACCTCTAGGGAGCGCTGAAGATAGGCCAAAAACTCTTGATCTGACTGGTGTGCGGCCGCGTCTGTTACGGGCGATCGCCCCAGGGGAAAACGATTGCTCTGCTGGCTAAACCACAGCAGACCGCCCATCCCCAGCAGCGATAGGGCCGTAATAGCCAGCAGCATGCGGTCAAGCAGCTTACCCATCCGGGTTTTAGCTGGAGCGGGGGCACCCTTGTTGTCGCCGTCGTGGAAGAAGTCAAGGGCGCTGCCCAGGGGGGCCAGGGGTTCAGGGGGCGCCACAGGTGCCGCCGCTTCAGCCGGAATATCGACAATCGGTGCGATCGCCGTGGATGCGGGTTCAGGCGAGGCTTCTACCGCCGCCAGGGCAGCTTCGTCACCGTCTAAAATTTTGTCTACGTCGTCAAATAGCTCAGTGATTAAGCTGTCGGCGTAGGTGGTAACCAGAGCGTCTGGATCGACCGGGGTAGGCTCCTCGGGCGTCAAGGTGGCGGTGCTGTAGGCTTCTTCCTGGCTCATGGGTAATTATCCTGGCGTTGGCAAAGGGAGATTTTAAGCTGGCCTGAGTGGCCCTGTAGAACGCGCTAAAGCAAAGCTAGCTCAGGGCTGAATAGGCCTCTGAAGAGCATTTCCCCAATGGTCTGCTGAAGTTTACCCCAAGTTGCCGAATCTTTCATCTCTCAGGCCCAAAACCCCAACAATTTTCTATGCCATCAATGAATTCTGTGCGGGTAATCCTGCTCAGGGTGGGCCAATTCCGCATTCTGGAGCGATGGTGGGATCGGTTTGATGTCGCTCAACCTGGGATTAGAACAGCTGAGCGGTTTGGGCGTCCAGATCAATAGGCCGTAAAGATTAAACGATACTGTCGGCTCGTTGCCCAGGGCCTCTAGGCTGTGGATGGCGTTGGCGGCTAGCGCCACCGGGTCACCGGGGTTGAGAAATATCCTCTACCAACTCCCGATGGCCGGGCTGGGGGGCGGGGGAAAGCGCTGCCAGAGGCGGTTGGGCTCCTGGCCGTCACCAGGGCCACAATACCCCAGGTGCCATGGTGGCGGTGTCTGCCGTCGTCGGTAATTAGCCAGCTATGGTTGGCTATCACTGCTCACCCGTACCCGGCGAGTTTCGACGACCATGCCGTCTTCCCGAATGACCACGCTAGATACCCAGCGGCTGTCGGGCTCGGTGGGGGCGGTGCCCACCTTGAACAGCCCCCCAGAGCTCAGGAGGTCAAACACGACCGGGCGGGGTTCAAAGAAGTCTTCGGCGGTAACGCCTTCATCTACGGCGGCTCCCATCAGCGATCGCCCATCTAGGGGCTCTACAACAATCGTGTCAAAGCTGTAGGACTGTCCTGGGGTGAGGGTTTCGGGAAGCTGCACTTGCAGCGTGGGCGGGTTGCTGCCCGAGGCCAATCGGCTGGTTTCGGTGAGGGTTTCCTGGTGGGCAATTTTGCCATCTTCCAGCTGCTGGCGCGAGGTGACGTCGGCGTTGAGGGCCAGCACGCGATCGGGGAGGGTCTGCTGACCGGTGACGGTAGTGCGGGTTTCAAGGGTGTAGCGGCCTGGGCCATCGGCCTGCCAGCTCAGCAGCTCGATTTTGTAAGCGATGTCGGGATACTTCTGCCACAGGGTTTCGAGGGTTTGGCGCAGTTTGCCATAGTCGAAGCCGGTGTCACTCGAAAAGGACTCGCTGTAAAAGGCCATCACGGCATCCAGGTCGTGGGCGCTGGCGGCCGCCTCCAGACTGGTCAGCATCTGCTGCACCTCGGCGGGGGCAGCCTGGGCCAGCACGGGCGGGCTGGAGCGGGCGGGGGGTGCGATCGCTCCAGCGCCAAACCCCAGGGCCGCCATCGACATCAACCCCAGACCCCACTGCCTTGCCGAAAATTTAGCCACGCTAACCGCCTCTATGCCAGGAATACTCCGTCTACCTTATATCAACTGGCAGGGAGTTGGTATAGTTAGAGGCGTTTTTAGCGTCGAGGGTGTTCCCTTGTCCCAAGCATCTACCCCCGTGGCCAATTCCCAGGCGACAGCGCCCCGGCTGCTGGTGGCCGCCAGCGGTACGGGTGGACACCTCTTTCCGGCGATCGCCACTGCCGAAGCGCTGCGGGCAGACGGCTACGCCATTGAGTGGCTGGGGGTGCCCGATCGCCTCGAAACCACCCTGGTGCCCGAGCATTTTCCGCTGCATACCGTGCGCATGGCCGGGTTCCAGGGCCGACCAGGGCTGGGGACAGTCAAAACCCTGGCGAAGTTTGGTCAGGCTACGGTGCAGGCGCGGCGACTGCTCAAACAGGGGAATTTTGACGGCGTGTTTACCACCGGGGGCTACATTGCGGCTCCGGCAATTCTGGCGGCGCGATCGCTGGGTCTGCCCGCTGTGCTGCACGAGTCAAACGCCCTGCCGGGCAAAGTTACTCGCTGGCTCAGCCCCCGCTGCACCGTCGTGGCGCTGGGGTTTGAGGCCGCCCGTCAGTATTTGCCCAAGGCCAACACCGTCGTAGTCGGCACCCCGGTTCGCGACGAGTTTTTGACCCCAGAACCACCCGTTTTAACCGATCCCGCCATTCCCGACGGAGTGCCGCTGATCGTGGTCGTGGGCGGCAGCCAGGGCGCGGTAGCCGTCAACCAAATGGTGCGTGCCGCCGCCCCAGCCTGGATCGAAGCCGGAGCCTGGATCGTTCACCAAACCGGCAGCAGCGACCCCGACGCCGATAGCTTCAGCCATCCCCACTATATTCACCGCCCCTTCTTTGGCTCCATGGCGGCGTTGATGCACCGGGCGACTTTGGCCATCGGTCGCTCCGGAGCGGGCACCCTGACGGAGCTGGCCATCTCGCGCACCCCCTCAATTCTGATTCCCTATCCGTTTGCGGCAGAAGATCACCAGACGGTGAATGCCAGAGCCTTTGAGGATGCCCATGCCGCTCTGATGCTGAACCAAAGCCAAATCGCTGCCTCAGAATTTCAGGCCCTGGTGCTTGAGCTGCTGGCAGAACCCCAGCGCTTAGAGGCGATGGCCGCCGCTGCGGGGAGTCTGGCCACCGCCGACAGCGCCACAAAACTAGCCGATTTGATTCAGCAGGTTGTGCTGAACCGTTAGGCTGTTCCCACTGCGGCGATAGGCTCCCACAGGAAAAGCGATCCGTTGGTTAAAGCAAACCCAGAAATCATTGGCGACTTAAGGCGATCGCTCGAAACAAAGCCCTCTCTATCGTATGAGTACTTTCCCGGGGCATAGACCCTGCGGCTCTGCTGGTTTTTCTTCCCTGGAATTCTCTTCTAAAAACGCCGTAGTCTTGGGCGGCAAACGTTATGAACACGCTGACCATCACTCGACCCGACGACTGGCACCTGCACCTGCGGGATGGCGCCGCGCTAAGGGCTGTCTTGCCCCATACGGTGCGCCAGTTTGCCCGCGCCATCGTCATGCCAAACCTGAAGCCTCCCGTGCGCACGGTGGCCGATGCGGCGGCCTACCGCGATCGCATTCTGGCCGCAGTGCCGACTGGTCAGCGGTTCGAGCCATTGATGACCCTCTACCTCACCGACAACACCAGCCCCGACGAGATTGCGGCGGCCAAGGCGGCTGAGTTTGTCAAAGCCGTCAAGTATTACCCCGCCGGGGCCACCACCAACTCAGATTCGGGGGTCACCGATATTCGCCAGTGCGATCGCGTCTTTGCGGCTATGGAGCAGGTCGATATGCCGCTTCTGCTGCACGGCGAAGTGACCGACGGCGACGTCGATATGTTCGACCGCGAAAAAGTGTTTATCGAAAAACACCTGATGCCGCTGAGGCGGCGCTTTCCCCAACTGCGGATGGTTCTGGAGCACGTTACCACCTTGGATGCGGTGGCTTTTGTGCAGTCAACCGACAACATCGCCGCTACCATCACGCCGCAGCATCTCCTGTTTAGCCGAAATATTCTATTTCAAGGGGGGCTGCGTCCCCACTACTACTGCCTGCCCATTTTGAAGCGGGAAACCCACCGCCAGGCTCTTTTGCAGGCCGCCACCTCCGGGAACCCGAAATTCTTTTTGGGCACCGACAGTGCGCCCCACCCCCGCAGCGGCAAAGAAACGGACTGCGGCTGCGCGGGCTGCTTCTCGGCCCTGCACGCCCTGGAGCTGTATGCGGAAGCCTTTGAAAGCGCGGGCGCGCTGGACAAACTGGAAGCCTTTGCCAGCTTCCACGGGCCTGATTTTTATCGACTCCCCCGCAACACGACGCAGGTTACGCTGACCAAAACTACCTGGCGCATTCCCGACGAACTGCCCTTTGGCGAGTCTGGCTTGGTGCCGTTGCGAGCCGGGGAAGACATGAGTTGGCAAATGACCTAGCGCGTCCCTACAGCAATGGATCGATAACCGCCTGCCAATCGCCGATTGTAGAGCCTGACTCCAGCTTTGGCACCGGGCTGCCGTTGATGAAAACCGTCGGCGTGGACCAGACCCCGCGCGCGATCGCGTAGCGCACAGAGGCTTTAGCTCGACTCGCCACCGAACTCTCCTCATCGCTGAGTTGCGGGGCCAGATCGCCGTTGGACAGGGCCGGGTCAAATTTGGCAGCCAGATCTGCGATCAGCTGGCGCAGGTCGTGACGGGTTTTGTCGTCGAAGGCGGCTTGGGCGTAGTCGGCCTGATGCTGGTACAGAAGGCCAATAAACGTCTAGGCCCGCAGGGGATCGTCTGCGGCGATCGCCACTACGGCCTTAGTCAAATCCCAGCTCTGGCGATGATCGCAGAGCACAATGGGGTGAGCGGTTATGCCAACGCCGTTGCCTTCGTAGTGGTTCGCGATCGCCAGCACCGTGGGCCAGGCTTTTTTAGAGAAAGGGCATTCCAGATCGACAAAGACCTCTATCTGCACAGGGGCATCGCCGGACCCCAAACGAAACCCGCTGGGGCGAGACGGAATAGGCATTGACATAATTCATCGGTTTTAACAGCGTCTGACAGCAGTCTATGAAAGGATGACGGGCGCTGTTACCTCCCCGGGGCAGATTGATAGACAAAACGAAGGGCGATCGGATGTGAACTTGTGATCGCCCTTCCAAATTACGTTTTTAAAATCACGTGTAGACTTCGCCGTTCTGAACGCTGTTCAGGTTGAGGCCATCTGCCTCTTCAAGCGCAGTTGACTTGCACTGCAGGTGGGCTTCTAACAGCTTCAGGTTCCGCACGTTCGACTTGTAGAAGGCGTCAAACACATCCCCCAGCAGCGGCACGGTCCCCACCACGGCCTCCAGGCCAATATTGAAGACCATCTGCGCCAAGATGCCCCTGGGCAGACGAAATCGGGCCGCTAGCACGATGACGTACGCCGACACAGCGGTAGCGATCAAATCGCCCAGTCCGGGCACTAGCCCCAGCACCGGGTCCCAACCGATCTTTAGCCCCAAAACGGGGATTTTGAAGGCCGTGTCCATCAATCGGCTGATGCGACGGATGCGGTCTAGGTTTCTGAGTTGGGCAGCGGTGTTGGCGGTATTCATAGGCCAATAGTGCCAGCTATGGCTAGCCATTGTCTTACCTCGAAGGAGGGAAAAAAGCCCAGTGGATGCTTGTTTGAGCTCAGTCTAAGGACTCAGCCCCTGCCCTAGTAGACCGCGACACAAAGCGTGGCGACTATTGTCTGCGGGGGAGCGGGGGAGCGGGCATGTTTCAGCCTTCGATTACTGGCCTGAGGCTTTTTCGGCAGGTGAAGACCAGCCGATGGCTAAGGCTGGTCTGGATCAGGCTTGGCGTAGAGACCTCGGCAGGGAGCTATTTGGCTAGCTGGGTGGCTTCGGCAGGGGCCGTGGTTTGAGCCGTCAGCGGCTGTAGACTGAAGCCCACCACCTGCTGGCCTCGGCAGTAGAAGCCCAGTTTGGGGCGCACTTCAAAGGCGGGGGTATTGCCTTTCTGCGCCTCGGTTTCGGTGTAGAGCCAGTAGCCCTTTGGCCCAGCCACCAGCTGCACCGGGGTTTCTTTGGTGCGAGAAATTAATACATGGGTAGGGGTAAACGTCATTGCAGTCTCCTGGGGTGCAAGCCCCTTAGTAAGCAGTAACTCTATGTAACGGCTTCTCAGAAAAAGCTGAAATCGTAGGAGCCGAATCTGCGTGGGGAGGATCTCCCTATCTCTGAGACCGCAGGGCTGATTCGGGTGCCCAACGGTGCCTGGCGAACCCCACGAACTCTGAAAAGCGTACTAAATTGTTAAACACGGGTTACAAAACTTCATCTACCCAGGGTCGTACGCCGTTTTCAGGTAGCGTTTTTCTATGCAAGAATTTTTCGCCAGCCAAAATTTGCGCCTGCGGGTGCCCAATGAGGCTATACCTATCGAGCACTACCTGCGGCAGCCCCAGCGCCTGGTGCAGGCGATTACCGACCCGCGCCGCATTGAGGTGCTGGGCGATGGAGTGTATCGCCTGAGCCTGAGGCCGCTGCAATTTTTGGGCATTAGCATTGAACCGAGGGCCGATCTGCGGGTGCGATCGCAGCCCGACGGCACCCTGCACCTGGAGTCGATAGACTGCCAGGTCAAAGGGCCTGACTACCTCAGTTTTGTCAACGATTCCTTTGGCATGACCCTCCAGGGCACCCTCACTCCCCTGCGCCAGGATCACTACACCGAACTCCAGGGCCGGGCCGATCTGCAAATTCACATCGAGCTGCCGCCGCCGATCAGCTTTATGCCAGCTCCGATGCTCGATCGCGCCGGTAAAACCTTCCTGAGCGGCATTTTGAGCACCATTAAGCACCGCATTGAGCGCCAGCTAGTCGAGGACTACCGGGCCTGGGTGGCGGCAACCCACGCGCAGCCTCGCACCAGTGGGGCGCTGCGCGGGCGGGTTGTGGAAGGGTAGATGGGTGGATGAGTGGATGGGGTAGGCCACTTGTCTCCATCACGGTTGATGCGGGGATGGGGTGACGATGACGCGATCGCCTACCGCTAGCCCAAACCGCTGCTGGGCGCTGCCCTGGTTGATCGCAACTTCGATAAACCCGTGGCTGCCCGCCAGGGCCAAGCCGTCGCCGGGGGAGACTGCGCCGTAGGTTTTGCCGCCTGGCATGGTTGTTTTGCCGACAGTTAGGGTCCAGCGGGCACATTCCGCCGCGCTGGCGGGAATGGTGGTGGCGGCATTGCCGAAGCGATCGATGTACTGCACTGCGCCCTCCCAGCCGGTTGCGGTGGCAACGGCAGGCATCAGCGGCAGCTTTGAGAGAGACTCGGGAGCGATCGCTGGCCCCAGGCGAGTGATGGGCACCCCGTTGGCCAGATGGGCCGCCGCCGGGGCAAAAATGTCGCGTCCGTGGAAGGTGGCGCTGGGCTGGGGAACTCGCCAGTAGTCAGCATTGAGCAATTCTACGGCGGCAACCACGGGTTCGCGGTCGTAAAGGCCGCTGAGCACGCCGTTGTCTGGCCCCACCAGGTATCCCATGGCGGTCTGCACCGCGATCGCTCGGCGGCCGGTGCCCACCCCCGGATCGACCACGACCAGATAAACCGTGCCCGGTGGCAGGTAGGGGTAGGCGCTCAGCAGCGTAAAGCGAGCCGCATAGAGGTCCTGCGGCGGCAGGTCGTGGGTGAGGTCGATCAGCTGTGCCCTGGGGCACAGGGTAGCGATCACCCCCTTCATCACGCCCGCGTAGCTGTCCTGGAGGCCAAAATCGGTGATCAGGGCAATGAGCATGAAATCGCAGCCTGGCAGAGAACCGTTGGCAATCCCTATTTTGGCGGAATTGCGGCAGATTTTGCCAGGCGCTTGGGCGGCAGGCAGACCTGGGAGGAGATCCGCTCCCGGCAGAAGGGTTTGTCACCTTAGAGCGATGTTGCCGCCCCGGCGCGATCGCTAAGGTAAGGCCAGTTGTAAACCTGGAACGACCTATGAGTACTCAAAATTCTGAACAGCGGCAGCCCATTAGCCAGCCGCTCACCCCCGAGGAAGTGTCTCCCGAGCAGAAGGCCGCCCACAAAAAAGCTATGGAAGAGGGCAGCCCCGCGCTCAATCCGGGCGATCGGGTAGAAGAAGAAAAGTCCCTGGAGGAGAAGTCCAAGCAGGTGGCCGTTGATACCGGAGATATTACGGGCGATCGCATTGTGGTGCCCACCTATTTCGTGGTCGATGACCCGGAAGAAGGCCAAAAGGCTCTGCACCACGTCAAAGACGCCGAAGAAATTTCCGACGTCATCCGTCAGGCGCGCGTTGACGAATCGGGCGAGCGCACCTGGAACTAGGTCTACAACTGTTTGATCTACGAACCATCCAACGATCCATGAACCATTCAACCGACGAACCTGAGCTTTCTAACCTGTCGGCCAAGGCCAGAAACAGTGACCTGAGCACGTTTTTAGGCCGCATAGCGCTGTCGATTGGGGCATTGCCCCTCGGCGGCTACCTGCTCGGGCTGCTGCTGGAGCGGCTGTGGCCAGGGGAGGTTTCCTGGGCCTTAACCTTGCTGCTGCTGAGCCTGGTACTCGGCCTAATCTACCTCTGGCTTTGGATGAAGCGGGATATCTGGGGCGATCGCGGTGAGTAGCCGCTTTCTGGCCGCATTGCAGCACCCAGAAGCCCTAGAAGCCTTTGAAAAATCCCCTTTGCAATGGAGCGAAAATCTTTTGGCCAACCCGTTCCCACTCTGACAAACCCTGCTAATGTGAATGTCTAATTCTCCGCTGCCGCTACTGGGTGAAGACATCGTCGGTGCTAGCACCATTTGAACTACTGTGGGCCTTAATCGGGTTGGTTCTTACCATTGTGGCCACCTGGATGGAGGCTTTTATTCTCAACGCCCCCTGGACCTGGGGGCAGTCTGGCATGGCCATTGTGTCGCTGGGGGTGAGTTTCCAAGTGGGGGCCGTGCTGCTGACTGGCTGCGTCGGCGGCAAAAATGCGGCCGCCCTGTCGCAGATTGCCTATCTGGTGCTGGGGCTAGCGCTATTTCGAGTATTTGAGTTTCCGGTATTTACCCAGGGGGGCGGGCTGAGCTACGTGCGCGAGCCGGGTTTTGGCTATCTGATTGGCTTTGTACCGGCGGGTTGGGTGTGCGGCTACCTGGCCTTTCGAAATCCGCCCAAACTCGAAACCCTTGCCCTCAGCTGTCTGAGCGGGCTGGGCATTATTCACGGACTCGGCATTGTTTACCTGACTCTCGCCTCCCTGCTAGGCTGGTTGCAGACCGTATCGACCTCCTACTGGGGGCTGCTGCTGAGCTACTCTGTGTTACCTCTACCGGGGCAGCTGGTGGTAGTGTGTGCTGTGGCGGTGCTGTCGCTGGTGCTGCGGCAGCTGTTATTTTATTAGGCCCATGAGAGTGCGCAATCGATGGTTTTGGATAGCCGCTGGGGTGGGGCTTGCTCTCGATCAGCTGACTAAGGCCTGGGTAGCTCAAACCTTTGAGCTCACCAACCCCCCCGACTCTTTGCCAATCTGGTCGGGGGTGTTTTATGTCACCTACGTGACCAACAGCGGGGCTGCCTTTAGCCTGTTTAGCAGCAACGGCGAGTGGCTCAAGTGGTTGTCAATGGCCGTTAGCCTGGGGCTGATTGCCCTGGGGCTGACGGCGCGATTGCCCAACCGCTGGGAGCAGGTGGGCTACGGGTTTATTCTCAGCGGAGCGCTGGGCAACGGTATCGATCGCCTGCTGGCCGGAGAAGTCATCGACTTCCTAGATTTTCGGCTGATTCGCTTTCCTATCTTTAATCTGGCCGATGTGTGCATCAACATTGGCATCGCCTGCCTGCTGATTGCGGCGCTCAAAACCCCTCCACCTAAATAGGGAGGGATGCGTAATGCGCAGGTGCGTAGTGCGTAGAGATTACCTATGCACTACGCGCCTACGCATCCACGCACCTACTCCCCGACAGTAACTGCCTTCACCTTCCAAATATCGCGGGCATATTCGGCGATGGTGCGATCGGCGGAGAATTTGCCGATGCGGGCCGTATTGAGAATGGCCATGCGGGTCCAGCGATCGCGGTCTTCATAGGTGCGGCTAACGTGCTCCTGGCACTGCACGTAGGCAGCGTAGTCGGCCATCACCATGTAGGGGTCGTCGACCAGCAGCGAGTCAAGAATCGGCAGGAACAGGTCGGGGTTCTCAGGCGAAAACAGCCCCGAGGCAATCACATCCAGCACCCGCTTTAGCTCGGGATTGGTGTCGTAGTAGTACCAGGGATTGTGGCCCACGGCCTTGCAGGCCGCCACCTGCTCGGTGGTGAGGCCAAACAGGAAGAAGTTGTCGGCCCCGACCTCTTCGCGAATTTCCACGTTGGCGCCGTCGAGGGTACCAATGGTGAGCGCACCGTTGAGGGCAAACTTCATGTTGCCGGTGCCCGAGGCCTCCATCCCGGCGGTGGAAATTTGCTCAGACAGATCAGAGGCCGGAAACAGCCGCTGGGCCTGGGACACATTGTAGTTGGGCAAAAACACCACCTTCAGCCGCCCGGCCACAACGGGGTCATTGTTGACCACATCGGCGACGGCGTTGATCAGCTTCACCACCAGTTTGGCCATGGCGTAGCCGGGGGCCGCCTTGCCGCCAAAGATCACCGTGCGAGGCACGACGTGATCCCCAGGATTTTGCACCATGCGGTTGTACAGAGTCACCACGTGCAGCACGTTCATCAGCTGGCGCTTGTACTCGTGGATGCGCTTGATCTGGACGTCAAACATGGAGTCGGGATTGATCTCAAGGCCGAGGGTTTCGCGGATGTAGTGGGCCAGACTCCACTTGTTTTCCTGCTTGATCGCCTGCCAGGCATGGCGAAACTCGGCATTGTCAACGTGGGCCTCCAAATCCTTGAGGTGGTCCAGGTTGGTAATCCAGCGATCGCCAATTGTCTCAGAAATCAGCTGGGCCAGGCGGGGGTTGCACTGCAACAGCCAGCGGCGGGGGGTAATGCCGTTGGTTTTATTGGTAAACTTATCGGGCCATAGCTCATAGAAGTCTTGCAGCACCTCCTGCTTCAGCAGCTCGGTGTGCAGGGCGGCGACGCCGTTGATGGCGTGGCTCCCCACGCAGGCCAGATTGGCCATCCGCACCCGGCGCTCGGGGCCTTCCTCAATCAGCGACAGGCGCTCCAGGCGATCGGGATCTTTGGGGTAGCGCAGTTTTACCTGGTCTAAGAAGCGCTGATTGATTTCGTAAATTAGCTCCAGGTGGCGGGGCAGCAGCTTGCTGAACAGATCGACCGACCAGCGCTCCAGCGCCTCAGGCATCAGCGTGTGGTTGGTGTAGCCAAAGGTGCGCTGGGTAATTTGCCAGGCGGTTTCCCACTCCATGTGGTGCTCGTCGAGCAGCAGGCGCATCAGCTCAGCCACCCCAATCGCCGGGTGGGTGTCGTTGAGCTGAATGGCCGAGGAGTCGGCCAGCTTGGTCAGATCGCCGTGGTCGCGCAGGTGGAGGCGAATAATGTCTTGCAGGGAACAGGCCACAAAAAAGTACTGCTGCTGAAGACGTAGCTCTTTGCCCTGACGGGTTTCATCGTTGGGGTAAAGCACCTTGGTAATGTTTTCCGAGATCATTTTGCTGGCCACCGCCCCAAAGTAATCTCCGGCGTTAAAGGCTCCCAGGTCAAAGGCCTCCCCCGCCTCAGCCTTCCACAACCGCAGAATATTGACATTCTCGGTGCCATAGCCGGGCACCATCACATCGTGGGGGATACCAATCACCGTCTGGCCCGGAATCCACCGCACCTGGTAGTCGTCGTCGCCGTCTTTGTAGACTTCGGTGTGGCCGCCAAATTTAATTTCGACCCGGTAGTCGGGGCGGGCAATTTCCCAGGGATTGCCGTAGCTGAGCCATTTGTCGGGGGCCTCTACCTGGTGCCCCTGGCGAATCAGCTGGGTAAAAATACCAAACTCGTAGCGAATGCCGTAGCCCACCGCTGGCAGATTGAGGGTAGTGAGCGAGTCCATGAAGCAGGCGGCCAGGCGACCCAACCCGCCGTTGCCCAGGCCCGGCTCGGCCTCGCGCTCCAGCAGTTCGTCGAGGTCGAGGCCGCAGTCGGCCAGGGCGTGGCGCATGGTGTCGTAGAGGCCCAGGTTGATCAGCCCGTTGCCCAGCTGTCGCCCCATCAAAAACTCCGCCGACAGGTAGTAGACGGTTTTGGCGCGCTTGTCGGCGTAGGTTTTGGCGGTGCGAATGCGCTTTTGCAGCAGCTGGTTGCGCACGCTGTGGGCCAGCGCCGTGTAGTAGTCGTGGGCGGTGGCAAATTGCTCGTCCTTGCCCTGCACCCAGCGCAGGTTATTGACCAGTGCCTGCTGGATTTGACTCACCTGCGTCTCAGAATCGAGGACGGCATCTCCCGTTTGGGCTAGGGATAGGGGTACCGCCGTGGCCGAACTGGACTCGGGCAGATGAACAGATTGCTTAGCCATAAGAACCCTTAATACTCTAATGGTCACACAAGAATTCGCTGGCAGCCCGTAGGCTCGAAGCAGAGGCCGCAAGCGCCCGGCTAGGGGCAAACTTGGGTCATTTACTTTGACAATGCGATCTCAATTACTCAAGACCTTTACACCAACAAACCCCAACACGGATTGTTTATCGACCAAAGCTGTGTCAGACAAGATTGTGTCAGAACAAGACTGTATCAAGAACGCTGAGCGCAGCGCTTGGTGCGATGGACCCATTTTAACTGGCCGCGAATAAAACACTGTTACCAAAACAACACGAGGAAGTACCGCACCGTAGAAACCGCCTCAAATCGACCTCCGAAAACCCTTAAAAGATTGCTAAGGATAGCCCAGAAAAAGTTCCACCATTGCCTAAATCGTTGCTGCACAGAGCCTTGGCAAGGCTTAAAAAAATGTTAAGAGAAGTATTATGATCGAGTGATTTAGAACTGTTAAGTTGCGTGAATTAGTGCGTCAGAGAATAGGTTTTGTTGAGGCAAATTCTCGAAACCACTGAAAGTAATGCGTTTGAGATGTAACGAAAACTTTGTGAAGAATTCTCAATATGGTTAAGAAGAGCTTTACATAAACCGGCCGTCGTTGCTCAATCTGGGCGCTTTGCCCCTGGGCTTCACATTCTGTCTATCTTAAACAATTTATTGTCAAGTTGATTCTAAGGTTTAAGAAACTCTGGCGGCTTGGAACGACGGCCTTAAATAACATCTGCGGATTAATTTAAGATAATGGCTGTTTAAAAATTACGGCAAAAAGCCCTTTTTTATAGGCCGGAAGTATGCACTGGTAACCAAGCTTTTAACTGGCTGTCGGTAGCAGCCTAGCGTCGGTGGGAACTCTGGCCTACTTGGTACCAAACAGGCGATCGCCCGCATCCCCCAGACCCGGCAAAATATAGCCGCGCTCATCCAACTTTTCATCTACGGCGGCGGCGTAGAGGGGCACATCGGGGTGCTCGCTGTGAAAGTAGGCGATGCCTTCGGGGGCGGCCAGCAGGCAGAGAAACCGCAGCGATCGCGGCTGGGCCTGCTTGAGGGGGTACAGCGCCGCCACCGCCGTATTGCCCGTGGCGATCATGGGGTCAACGACCAGGACGTCGCGATCGCTCAAATCTTCTGGCACCTTAAAGAAGTACTCAATTACCCGCAACGTCTGGGGATCGCGGTAAAGGCCAATGTGCCCCACCCGCGCCGAGGGTATTAGCTCCAGAATGCCGTCAAGAATGCCCTGCCCCGCCCGCATAATCGAGACCACCACCAGCTTTTTCTCCGGCGCCAGAATTGGGGCCTCCATGGTGGCCATCGGGGTTTGAATAGTCTCTAGCTTCAGCGGCAGATCCCGCGTCACCTCGTAGGCCATCAGCAGGCTAATTTCCCGCAGCAGGGTGCGAAATTTGGCCGTGCTGGTTTCGGCCCGCCGCATCAGGGTGAGCTTGTGCTGAATCAGGGGATGGTCGATGAGGTGGAGATCAGGCATGGGGAGGGTGGAGGAGTGGGAGGGTAGAGGAGTGGATGGGTGGATGGGATGGGGGAGGTGGGGGAGAATTCAAAAGGCAACGTTCAAAATTTTGAATTCTCCATTTTGAATTTTGAACTTTAAAACACCGTGCCATCGCTGGCTAGCTGAATCGGTGGGCCACCGCCGGGGCGCTTCTCCGCCGCAATTTGACGCCCCGCTGTCCAGGTGCCGCCCTGGAGAATCTTGACCAGCGGCAGAGATGCGGTGTCTAGGTTGAGGGTTTGGCGCAGGTGAGTCGCCAGATCATCTAATAGGCACAGGGTGAGGGCGCGCCATTCGACGATTAGAGGGGAGCCGGGGGGGTGGGCAATGTCAGCAACAGCTGGATCTTTCAGGCTGAGGACGCCAAGATCGAGGAATAAGCCGCCGTTGCGGTATTCGGCCAGGCCGGTGAGCTGATCTAAATCGATAATGGTCAGGCCCAGGTCTTGCAGCGGTTCAAGCAGCGAGTAGGTAAGCCACTGGGAGAGCTTGTGGAAGGGGATCAGATTGCTACCGGGGTCAGCATCAGGTAGTTGAGGGTGGGGCCATACGTCGCCCAGGTTCACGCCTACCAGCTCTACCCGTCCGGGCCAGATTGGCCCCAGGCCTCGGAGGATTGTTTGCAAAATGGTGGTGGCTGAGAGGCGGTTATCTGTCGCCTGAGAGAGCCAGTAATCGACCAGGTGCCCTGGGCGGGGACATTCTGTGCCGAAGCATTTTGGCTGCTGGTGCAGGGTGTGGCCGAGCTTTTGCAGCAGCGCCACCCGCCCTTCGAGTCCTAGCAGCGGGTTGTCGCTTTGGACCTGGAAGGCGTGGGCGAGGCGTTTGGCGGTGAGCTGCGTAAGTCCGTGAGCGTCTGCTTGCCAGGGACGCTCGGACTGGCTGGAGAAGAGACCGGATGCAAAGCTGTGGAAGCTGGCGATCGCCAGCCCCTCCGATCGCTGAAACTCCAGCCCTGTATGAGGTTCCACGTACCGCCACTGGCTGCCGGCCCCCGCATCTAAAAGCACGCTGGCGATCGCCAAATCCACCTTGAGCCTGGCCTGCTCCAGCGGCTCCAGTGATAATAACTCTGGCTCCAGGAGATCGAGGCGCGATCGCCCCTCCACCTCAAAATGCCGCCAGCGGGAGTGAAAGGGCACGTTGCCGTCGGGGTACTGCTGCCCCATCACGTCGAGGACGTAGGCGGCCGTCGCAGGCATAGCTTCGGGATGGTAGCGAAAGTGCTGGAGCTGATCGGCCTCGGCCAGGGTAAAGAGGACACGGCTGCGATCGCGAACCGCCTGCGGACTTTGCAGGTAAGCCACCTCCGCCGTAGGGCGGGCACTGCCCACCACTCCATCTCTGCCTAAAGACACCATCCCTACTCCAACCCCCGCCCCTTAATCTGAGCCAAATCTTCCTCTGTCGGCGCGACCTTATCGCTGTAGTAGCCCGCCGCCTTCTTCGCCTCGATCTCCACCCTCGCATCGGGCGGCACCAACTCGTCGGGGATCGGCACCCGCTCCACAATCTCAATCCCCGATCGCACAATGGCGTTGTACTTCATGTCGCTCATCGACACAAAGCGATCAATGCGGGTAACACCCAGCCAGTGCAGCACGTCGGGCATCAGCTCCTGAAAGCGCACGTCCTGCACCCCGGCAACGCATTCGGTGCGGGCAAAGTAGGCATCGGCGCGATCGCCCCCCTCCTGCCGCTTGCGGGCGTTGTACACCAAAAACTTAGTCACCTCACCCAGGGCCCGTCCCTCCTTACGAAAGTAGACGATAATGCCCGCGCCACCCTGCTGAGCTGTAGCGATACATTCCTCTAAGCCATGTACGAGATACGGGCGACAGGTGCAAATGTCGGATCCAAATACATCAGAGCCGTTGCACTCGTCGTGGACGCGTACCGCCAGGGGCCGGGCCGGATCGGTGATCGCGTCTGGGTCGCCCACAATATACACCGTGATACCGCCAATCGGGGGCAAAAACACCTTCACATCAAACCGCGTTACCAGTTCCGGAAACATGCCGCCAGTCTGCTCAAACAGGGCGTAGCGCAGGTCCTCTTCGCTTACCCCCAGGCGCTGGGCCACCCCCGGCAAGTACCACACCGGCTCTACGGCGGCCTTGGTCACCACCAGGTCGCCGCCCGGCTTCACGATCGCACCGTCTTCTTTGATCTGCCCCTGTCGCACGGCCTCCAACAGCTCTGGCATTTGAATATGGGCGCGGGTGACGGCGATCGTAGGGCGAATATCGATGCCTTTAGCCAGCAGAGACTCGTACACATCCCCTACCAGTGCCCCAAACGGATCCAGAGAAACAATTTTCTCTGGGTCAGCCCAGCTGGGGTGAGGCCCGATCGCGATCGCGGGGGAGGTATTGGTAAAGTCGGGCCGGTGGTCGGCCTGGAGCACACCGCTGGCTACCGCCAGGGCACGATACACCGCGTAAGAGCCCGAGTGGGTGCCAATGGCGTTGCGGTGGTTGGGGTCGGTAACCGTGGCCACGATCGCCCCGCGCTGGAGAGGATCGCCATTACCCCACCGAATCGGGGCCCCTTTCAGGCCCGACCGACTGGGGTGAGACGTCAGCACAATGTGGCGACGCTTGGGAGTGCCTGCACTGTCCAGGGGTTTGTCCGAGGGAGCCCCCAAGGGAGCCACATTTCCCGCTGCCGAACCGTTACCCTCGCTCATAGGTGCCTCGTGTAACAGGAACTACTAATCTGCCACACTTTTCGTTCCGCAAACCGCTCACAAGTGACAGACAGCGGCGCTCTCCATCCATTGGCCGTTCGAGTTATTTGATCTCAAGCTGGGCTGCCTCGGCCTGTTGGGGTATCTAGGACTTGGGCAATGGGGCATCTATTGCTGCCGCTGCCGGAGGGGCCGGATCTGGAGCTGCTATCACCGGAGCTAGCTCCGGCGGGGAAAGCTGATCCTTAAAATCAAGCCCCAGCATGTCGCTGTAGAGCTTGACGTAATCGACCGCCGATTTGTCCCAGCTAAAGTCTTGGGCCATGGCCCGCTGCTGCAGAGCCCGCCAGGCATCTTTAAAGCGGTAGCCCTCCCAGGCGCGAATCAGGCAGGTAAACAGATCTAGCGGCTCGTAGCGGTCAAAGGTGTAGCCGGTGCCCGCCTGGTGCTCGGGGTCGTGGTGCTGCACCGTATCCACCAGGCCGCCCGTGCGCCGCACCACTGGAATGCAGCCGTAGCGCATGGCGATCATCTGGCTGATGCCGCAGGGCTCAAACCGCGACGGCATCAAAAAGGCATCGGCTCCGGCGTAGATGCGGCGGCCCAGCCCCTCGCTGTAGAGCAGGTAGGTGGCCATGCGGCCCCGGTAGCGGCTGGCCATCTGCCACAGCTGGGTTTCGTAGTAGCGATCGCCCGTGCCCAGCAAAATAAACTGCGCGTCGGTGTATGACAAAAAGCGATCCAAAATTTGCAGAATTAGATCTAGCCCCTTCTGCTCCACCAGACGGCCCACCAGGCCCACCAAAAAAGCCTTGGAGTTCACCTCTAGCCCCAGCTCTTCCTGAATCGCCACCTTGTTGGTGCGGCGATTTTGCAGGCTGTCGGGGGTAAAGGTTTTGCCAATGTAGCGATCGGTGGCGGGGTCGTAGGACTCCACATCAATACCGTTGAGAATGCCGCTGAGCTTACCGCTAATAAACGACAGCAGCCCCTCCAGCTCTTCGCCGTAGTCGGGGGTTTGAATCTGCTGGGCATAGGTGGGCGACACGGTGTTGACGCGATCGGCAGACTGCACCGCCGCCGCCATGGTGTTGTGCCCCTGCATGTACCACGGGCACCAGGTAATGCGCTCTAGCTCCCAGCGCCACGGCCCCTGGTAGGCCAGGTTGTGGATCGTAAATACGGTGCCAATGTCGGGCGACTGCTGCATCCACACCGGAATCATGCCCGTGTGCCAGTCGTGGCAGTGAATGATTTGGGGCTTCCAGTAGTTCCAGGCAAACTCTGCTGCGCCGTTGGCGAAGAAGGTAAATCGCCAGGCCTCGTCATCGCCGCCGTAGACCTTGCGGGGGTCAAAGGCGGGGTGGCCAAACAGGTACACCGGCACGTCAGACTCGGGCAGGGTGGTTTCATAGACCGCAAAGTCGTTAAACATGGCGGTGCCCTTCCACACCGGCTCTTCCGGGATGTCTACCTTGTCGGGCATAAAGCCGTAGTAGGGCATAAAGATGCGCACGTCGTGCCCCATCTTGCGCAGCACCTTGGGCAGTGAACCCACCACATCGCCCATGCCGCCAACCTTGGCCAGGGGCGCTGCCTCCGCTGCCACAAATAGAATTTCCATATCGCCCGCCTGCTGTTGGATCAATCGGCTGTCCTCAGTCTACGGGGGTGTGGGCGTTCTGCCTAGATCCTTGAGCCATTGCGATACCCCATAGTGAAGTAGTCGCTCAGCCCTCCCCATGACTGCCCTTACGCTCGATCGCAGCCCGGTTGTTTGCCTCGCCCACAGGCAGTTTGAGCAGTAGTTTGAGCCATTGACTCTGGACTAACCGCGACCTGCGCCTAGAGCTGACCGCTGCTGGAGAACTGGTGCTGATGCCCCTACCGGGGGAAACACAGGCCGCCGTCACAGCGACCTGACCACGGATACTACCCTTCGGAATCGCCGCAGCAAGCTGGGGGTTGTGTTTGACTCATCGGCGGTCTTTTGCATACCGAACGGGGCAGAGCAGCCTGACGTAACACAACTTTGTAATTGAACTGCGCTCGAAGCGCGATCGCCGCCAGCCGCTCTACACCAGGCTGGCGGAGTGCCAGGCTAACGGCTGTTTTTCCAGGCCCAGTCAGTAGCTAGATTTGGGCAGCACCCTAGCCCAGATACTTACCCAGGGTTTCGCTGTACTCGTCATACTTTTTGGCGCCCACTAGGGTTTCGGCCACCTCACCCTGCTGGAAAAACATGACGGCAGGAATGCTGCGAATGCCGTATCGCTTGGCCACAGACTGGTTTGCGTCAAGGTCGAGCTTCAGAACTTTGACGCGATCGCCGTACTCGTCAGCCAGCTGATCCATCAAAGGCGCAACCAGCTTGCAGGGGCCGCACCAGGCCGCCGTACAGTCGACCACAAAGAGGGGTTCTGCGCCCAGTAGCGCATCAAACTCGGTTTCATTTTCAATATAGGCGGCGGGCATAAATTTAGATCTCAGCTAAATGTCCATTCTCCCACGGCAGCGCCCCAAGACCCTGGCCCCAACCAAAACATAAATCTTTACGAAGAAATCCCGCCATGGCCGTGGCTGTATAGATAGCCTTTGGCCAGTTTTTTGAGATATTTCACATTCCAGTGCGCCATCCTCTTTTCAAACATGCTACGGTGTCCCAAGAGATATAGAGATTGGTTAGCAGTATTTGTTTTTAGTACTAACGCGTTTTTCCGTTTTTCCATTGACAGACTTCTCTCCAAAATTTTGCTCTACAAGTCCTTTAATTTTTGGAGACCAACCATGTCAATCTACGTAGGCAACCTGTCCTATGACGCTACCAGCGAAGACCTAACGGCTGTATTTGCCGAGTACGGGTCTGTCAAGCGGGTCCAGCTACCCACCGATCGCGAAACCGGTCGTATGCGCGGTTTCGCATTTGTAGAGATGGCGGCCGATGCTGAAGAAGCTGCCGCCATTGAAGCCCTAGACGGTGCTGAGTGGATGGGTCGCGACCTCAAAGTCAACAAAGCCAAGCCCCGCGAAGATCGCGGCGGCGGCGGCGGCAACTTCGGTGGCGGCGGTCGTCGCGGCGGCGGCGACAGCTTCTCCCGCGGCGGCTACTAAGCTCCCGCTCCGCTGGGCCTCTGAGGCTCAGCCCTAGCTAGATGTGAAAGGGGGTTCAGACCAGCTGGTCTGAACCCCCTTTTTTTACGCGCTGCTTCTGATTGCTTTAGCTCGGGGCAAGGGCGACGGGCTAGGAGAGCGCCAGCACTCCTTCGCTATCGACGGGGTGCGCCTTGGTGGGCAGCTGCAGCATGTCCGTCAGCAGGGCCGTGGGCGGCAGACTGTGGGGCCAGGCAAAGGCGTGGCGAAAGGCCGCTTCCTGGCAAGCCTGCAATTGCTCAAAGCCAATCACGTCGTGGGTGAGCAGGTTTTCGTACTCGAAGGGCAGGCGCACGTTGTGCAGTCCGGCGTTGTCGGTGCAGATGGCGATATCGACCCCGGCCTCAAAGCAGCGATCGAAGACCACCTTGAGCTGATGGATTTCGTCGAGGGTGCCGGTTTTGAGATAGGTGGTGGGACAGACCTCCAGGCACTGGCCGCGCGCCGCCACCTCGGGCAACAGCTCGGGGTGCCGCAGGGGAATTTGAATGCCGTGGCCGATCCGCATCAGGTAGGGGAGCAGCTTGGGGTGGTCGCCATCGACGGTTTCGTAGAGGTGTCCGGTGGTCTTGAGGCCCAGGTTCTGGGCTCGCTGGTAAAGCTGGGTAAACTCGTCGATGCGATCGCCGTACTTGGCATCACCGCCCGCCACATCCACCGCGCAAACGTATTCGGGATATTGACCCGCCAGCTCCACAATCGCCTGGTTCACCGCGTAGGGCAGCCGCGAGTGCATGCAGAGAATCTGCTTGGTGACGATGGGATACTCTGGCTGCTGGCTGGCCCGCCCTACAATCTCAACAATTTCGGCCATGGCCTCAATGCGCTGCTCCTGGGGCAGGTGCTCGGGGGTGCGCAAGTAGGGGGTGTAGCGCAGCTCCAGGTAGGCCAAATTTTCAAAAATATAGGCGCCGCGAATCAGACGATAGATGAAGTAGGGCAGCGCCTCGTGGGTTTGTACGCCCTCGACCAGGGTGTGCAGCTCCAGGTACTCCACCAGGGTGTTGCGGGGGCGAGTATAAAACTGCTCAAAGGCCGGGTAATCGGCAAACTGGCTGGAGAGATCGGGGCGGTTGCGTTCAAAGTAGCGCCACAGCACTCTGGGGACCACCGAACCGCCTAGGTGGCGGTGTAGCTCAGCATATAGACTCACAGTAACCTCCGCCGTGGTTAGGGTTTATGGGTGTGCTTGGGCCGGCAATGGCCGTTTAGGGCCAACTGGGCCGATTTGAATGGAGTGAGCGATCGCAAATCTGTAGAGAATCTAAAGAAATGTAAACTAAGTATTCATCTGTTCTATCGCATATTTCACTAATTGGGTATAAGGTTAAATACATTTAATTTGCTACGGGTTTGGGCTTCATGGAGAATTAACCCCGGCTCGAACCTCGATATTTGAGTTGACACAATTACAATTGCTTAGTGATAATGGGAATTTGTGTGAACTTTAGAGCCTGAATTCCCTTGGCAAACGTTGTAGTGATTGGGGCCCAGTGGGGCGATGAAGGTAAGGGTAAAATTACCGATTTGCTGAGTCGTTCAGCAGACGTAGTTGTGCGCTACCAGGGGGGTGTGAATGCGGGTCACACCGTTGTTGTCAAGGATCAGACCTTTAAGCTGCACCTGATTCCCTCCGGCATTCTCTACCCCGATACCGAGTGCGTGATTGGCAGCGGCACGGTCATCGATCCCAAGGCGCTGATTGGCGAACTCGACAAGCTCGACGAGCTAGGGATTTCCACTAAGAACCTATTTATTTCCAACGCTGCCCACGTCACCATGCCCTATCATCGCCTGATTGATCAGGCGGCGGAGGAGCGGCGGGGTAACCACAAAATTGGCACCACCAAGCGCGGTATTGGCCCCACCTACGCCGATAAGTCTGAGCGCATCGGCATTCGCATTATCGACTTAATGGACTACGCCCGCCTGCGCAAGCAGCTGGAGTGGACCATTCAGTACAAAAACGGCATCCTCGAGAAGCTCTACGAGCTAGAGCCCCTCGACCCCGCTGCGGTGATTGATGAATATATTGAGTATGCCGAGCGGCTGCGGCCCCACATCATCGACAGCTCCCTACACGTCTACCAGGCGATTCGGCAGCGGAAAAACGTGCTGTTTGAGGGTGCCCAGGGCACCTTGCTCGACCTTGACCACGGCACCTATCCCTACGTCACCTCCTCTAACCCGGTGGCGGGCGGGGCCTGCATCGGCACCGGCATAGGCCCGACCGTGATCGATCGCGTCATCGGCGTGGCCAAGGCCTACACCACTCGGGTGGGCGAAGGCCCCTTCCCCACCGAGCTGACCGACGGCGTGGGCGAGCTGCTCTGCGATCGCGGCGCTGAGTTCGGCACTACCACAGGCCGCCGCCGCCGCTGCGGCTGGTTTGACGCCGTAATTGGCCGCTATGCCGTGCGCATTAACGGCCTCGACTGTCTGGCCATCACCAAGCTAGATGTGCTCGACGATGTCGATGAGATCGAGGTGTGCGTGGCCTACGAACTCGACGGGGAGCGCTGCGAAGAGCTACCGGCTAGCGCCGAGGCCTTCAGCCGCTGCCAGCCGATCTACAAGACCATGCCCGGCTGGAAGCAGCCCACCGACCACTGTCGCTCCCTGAGCGACCTGCCCAAGGCTGCCCTCGACTACCTCAAGTTTTTGGCCGAGCTGATGGAGGTGCCGATCGCGATTGTGTCGCTGGGGGCCAGCCGCGATCAGACCATTATCGTAGAAGACCCCATCCATGGGCCGAAGCGGGCGCTGCTCTACGAGAATGGTGAGCCTCAGGTGGCCTAGGGCTGAGGAGTTGTCAAGTTTGTCTTTTGAATGAGTTATCAACGGGGGGATTTTCCATGGAACTGACTATTGAATGTAAATCGCGCGATCCTAAAGCTAAGCCCAACGCTTTACGTCGCCAGGGGCTGCTGCCTGTTGTGCTGTACGGCCACAACGGTACCGAGTCCGTATCGCTAACGGTGGATCGCCATGCGGCCGATATGCTGCTCCGCAAGGCTGCGGTCAACAACACCATGATTGACCTGCAAATTCCCGACATGCCCTGGAACGGCAAGGCGCTGCTGCGGGAAGTGCAGGCCCACCCCTGGAAAAGCCTGGTCTATCACCTCAGCTTTTTTGCGGTCAAGGCTCAGGATGCTGTGGAGGTGGGCGTTGCGCTCAACTTCGTCGGCGAGCCTACCGGCGTTAAAAACGACGGCGGCGTGCTCAACACCGAAATTAACGAAGTCACCGTCAAGTGCAAGGCCATTGACATTCCTGAAACGATCGATGTCGACGTCTCTGAACTGGGCATCGGCGATTCATTGACCGTAGCCGATCTGGTGCTGCCGGAGGGAGCCGTGGTGGCTGGAGACCAGACCCAGACCATTGCCACGGTGCTGCAGGGCCGCACCCCCGACGGTGAATCGACGGTAACAGCTGCAGCAGGAGCGGCAGAATAGGCGATCCAAAGCCTCTCAACGGTGCTTCATTGTCGCCCGACGGTTTAACTGGTGGGGTTGGGGATTGTTTCCCTAACCCCTTTTTAGGGCCAAAGACCATCCTGTTAAGCAAATCTTTCATAGGCAGCTATGGCCGAGTCCAATCTCCCTGCTTTAATTCAGCAGATGTGTCAGCCGGGGTTTTATCCCCATCCGGTAGCGGAGCCAATTCAGCTCCTGCAAACCCATGTGTCCTACGTGCTGCTGACCGGCGACTACGCCTACAAGGTGAAAAAGCCGGTGAACTTTGGCTTCCTAGACTATTCCACCCTGGAGAAGCGGCACCACTTTTGCGAGGAAGAACTGCGCCTGAACCAGCGAGGGGCGGGAGACTTGTACCTGGATGTGGTGGCCCTTGGCCAAACCGGCGATACCTACCATATCAACGACGGCACGACGGTGGAGTACGCCGTCAAAATGGTGCAGTTTCCGCAGTCGGCCCTGCTCAGCGCCCTGTACGATCGCGGCGAACTCATCCCAGCGCTGATGGAGGAACTGGCGATAGCCGTGGCCGACTTTCACCTGGGGGCCGAAACCAGCGACTACATTCGCACCTTTGGCGCGGTAGACCAGATTCGCCAGGCCTTTGACGAAAACTATGCCCAAACCGAAGGCTACATTGGGGGACCCCAGACCCAGGCTCAGTTTGACGAGACCAAGGCCTACAGCGACACCTTCTTTGCGGCCCATCCAGAGTTGTTTGAGCGGCGGGTGGAGCAACGCTGGATTCGCGCCTGCCACGGGGACCTGCACCTGAACAACCTGTGCCGCTGGCAAGATCGGCTCTACCTGTTCGACTGCATCGAGTTCAATGAGCCCTTTCGCTACGTCGATGTGATGTACGACGTGGGCTTTGTGGTGATGGATTTGCTGTCGAAGGGCTGTGCCGACCTGGCCACGGTGTTTTTGAACCACTACGTAGAGCGTACCGGCGACTGGGAAGGCGTGCAGCTGTTGCCTCTGTACATTAGTCGTCAGGCCTACGTGCGGGCCAAAGTGACCTCCTTTCTGCTCGACGATCCATCGGTGGATGAGGGCACCAGGCGCAGGGCCGCCGAGACGGCGGCAGGCTACTACCGCCTGGCCTGGTCGGTATGCCAACCCCGAAGCGGTGCGGTTTATATGATGGCCGGGCTGTCGGGTTCTGGCAAGTCCACAACAGCCCGACTTCTGGCTGCGCAGGTCAATGCTATTCACCTGCGCAGCGATGCCGTGCGCAAGCATTTGGCCGGGGTGCCGCTAGAACAGCGGGGCGACGACAGCCTCTATACCCCAGCGATGACTGAGAAAACCTACGATCGCCTGCTCACCCTGGGCATTGCCCTGGCCCAGGCTGGATACCCGGTGATTCTCGATGCCAAGTACGATCGCCAGGCCCTGCGCCAGAATGCGATTGAGCGGATCCAAAACGCTAAACTGCCCCTGACTATTCTGCACTGTAAGGCTCCGGTGGCGGTGCTGGAGCAGCGGGTGCGCGATCGCGCCGGAGACATTGCCGACGCCACCGTGGCGGTGCTTCAGCGCCAGCAGATGGAGCCGTTTACCCCGGCAGAGCTGCCCCTGGTACAGGCGATCGACACCACCCAGGCCGTGCCGCCGCAATTAGCCGCTATAGTAGGGGCATAACTGGGGGGCTAGGCCTGTTGCCCGGCCCCGCTAGCGCTCCAGAGGGGACGTACCGGTGGCCGATAAGATCATTCCACCAGCGTTTAAAATTTGGCTGGTCTTTCTATTTTTGTTTTTGCTGCTGGGCTACGGGGTGGTGCCCAGCATTTTGCTGGGAGCTGTGGCCGGGTTTGCGGGCGGCACGATTCAGGCCTGGTGGATGACCCCCGGCGGTGAACCCACGACAACCCTGGAGCTGCCTGCTTCTCTCCGCCAGCTCAACCCGAGGCGACTGCCCCTGGGCAACCTGCTGAGGCGCGGTGGTAGCCCGCGGGTGCCGCGACCGCGCCGATAGCCGTACGCAAACCTGAAACGGGCATACTGAGGGCAGTCTTTTTACCGCCTGCCATGGCAGAACGAGCGTATTGGCTGGCCTGGTCCCAGGCGAAGGGATTGGGTCCAGTTTTGTTGAAGCGTCTGTGCGCCCACTTTGGCACCCTGGCTAGCGCCTGGCACGCCGACGGGGCCGATTTGCTAGAAGTCGAAGGCATTGGGCTAGGGCTAGGAAGCAGCCTGGTGCAGTATCGGCAGAGGGTTGCTCCGCTAGATTTGCTGGCCCAGTATGAGCAGGAGCATCCCAACTTTTGGACTCCCGCCGATGCCGAGTATCCCGCGCTGCTCTACGAAATTGCTGACCCGCCGCCCATTCTCTTCTACCGAGGGCGGCTAGAGCTAGCTGGCGCCCTCCAGCTGATGCCCTCGGTAGGCGTAGTCGGTACGCGCGCTCCTTCAGCCTACGGTCAGCGCTGGACCCGCCGCCTCGCTCAGCAGCTGGTGGCCCACGATGTGATTGTGGTCTCGGGCCTGGCCAAGGGCGTCGATCGCTACGCCCACCAGCAAACCCTCGATAGTCAAGGCCTCACCATTGCGGTGCTGGGGACGGGGGTGGACCAGGTGTACCCCTCGATCAACGGCGACCTGCACGATCGCATTGCCCGCCACGGGCTGTTGCTGAGCGAGCACCCCAACGGCACTCCCCCCGACCGGGCACACTTTCCGCGCCGCAACCGCATTATTGCCGGACTCAGCCGGGCCGTGGTCGTAACCGAGGCCCCGGCGCGATCGGGGGCGCTAATTACAGCCCAGCTGGCCAACGACTATGGCCGCGATGTGTTTGCGGTACCTGGATCCCTCGATAATCTCAATAGCTACGGCTGCCTGGAGCTAATTAATCAGGGAGCCCAGATGATCTTAAATGACATGACGCTGATTGTAGCCCTGGGGCAGCTGCCCCAGCTTAACCCCGCTGGGCGGCTAGAGCGGGAAGCGAGCGGCGATCAGAGCGGCGATTGCTCGACCGCCAGCCCCACGCCACCGCCGCTCTCCCCGGCCATGGCCCAGGTGCTGGCCAGCATTACCGACGAACCCACCTCTCTCGACAACCTGGTTCAGGCGATCGCTCAGCCGACCGGCGAGGTCCTGGCTACCCTGGTCCAGCTAGAGCTTATGGGTCTGGTTACGCAGCTGCCGGGCATGCGCTACCAGCGCTGCTAGTCGTCGTTCCACACGGGTTGGTCGCAGCGCTGCTGCAAAAACTCAAACCGCAGGCTGCCCAGCTTGACCAAATCCCCATCTTGCAGGTAGTGGCGCTGGGCCGGGGCCAGTCGACGACCATTGACCCAGGTGCCGCCGTCGGTACCCAGATCTACCACAAAGAAACCCCGCAGGGGGTCGAAGGTAAGGGCGGCATGGCAGTCGGCAATGCCGGGTTGAGCGATGGCGACGGTGCAGCGACTGCTCTGGCCCAGCAGCCAGCGAGTGCCGCACAGCGTCACCTGAATGGCGCGATCGGGATTGATGTTGGTGCTGAGAAAAGCCCGATCTTCGGCCACAATGCCCTGCACGTACCAGCTGGTGCGGTAGCAGTGGTTTTGGGCCGTCAGAATCGGGTCAATAATATCGGCTACTTGCTCTAGGTCGTAGCTCAGGTTGCGAAAGAGAGTGTCTAAAATCCAGGGAGGAGAAGCCACTGGGCTTCTGCTATCGGGGCTTTTTGGAACAGTGCCGGGCGATTCCTGTACGGATACCCGTTCCGATTCGGATCCCGAATGCTGCACGAATCGCTGCCCCGCATCTGCAGAAAAAAACTGTGAGGAAACCATAGTGAACCGTCGATCTACCACTAACTGTGTCTCTAGAAGGGGCCACCCACTCACCGCAGCAGCTTGGGCCGAAGCCCTCCCCGTGGGAGTCGTGGTTCTGGTGGACCTGGTCTCGTGCACCCACGCCATAGGCCAGTGGCCTGAAGCGGTTTAGAAACTCCTTAGGGACTTGAAAAGGGAATGGGCAACTTGCCCGCGACGATTTTCCTCAGGTGCCTGGCCCGGTCGGGTTTGGCTCCTGCCATTAAACTGGCTTTGTACGGGTTACACAATCCTAGGGCTAGAGTCGCTTATAAAAGCTTTATGATTTATCCGCAAATGTACTGAGGGGCTTTAACTGACTGGCGCAGCCGAAGGAGTTTGCCCCTGCTCTGCTATATCATCGGGGTGTTCTCAACGTTTTGCCCCTGGGATCAATCTGTGGTTAACCCCTCCACCCGCGCCCAGCCGCCCCTAAGCTTTGTCCCCCCTGCCCTAAACCCTTGGGTACTGGCCCTGGTGCGTCTGGTGCTGCCCTACTGGATGCGCTGGCGCGAGCAGATTCAGGAAGTGGATGTGGTCAATGCCGACGGGCTAGTACATTTGCTGAAGGCCTTTAACGCCGGAGAGACCCGTTTTTTGCTGGCCTTCCGCCATCCCAGCCCGCTGGACTCCTTTTGTTTGGCCCATTTGATGTGGTACGCGGTGCCCCAACGGGCGAGAGAACTGGGTATCGATCTCAAGCGCCCGGTTCACAGCCACTTCATCTACGATCGCGGTATTCCCCTGTGGGCCGGGTCCTCGGTCGGGTGGGTCTACAGCCGCCTGGGGGGCACCCCAATTCAGCGGGGCAAGGTCGATCGCCAGGGGCTGCGCTCGGCCCGCGATTTATTTGCCAACGGCCAGCTGCCCCTCGCCGCCGCCCCAGAAGGCGGTAATAACGGGCACACCGAAATTGTCAGCCCCCTGGAGCCCGGGGTGGCGCAGATGGGGTTTTGGTGTGTGGAAGATATGCAGAGTCAGGGTCGGGCTGAACGGGTGGCGATCGCACCCCTGGGCATTTCCTACCGCTACCTCACCCCGCCCTGGGCCGAACTCGATCGCTGGCTCCATCGCCTAGAGCAAGAGAATGGACTGACTTCTTCCGATGCCATTTACCCTTTAGGAAACACGTCGGAAGCGGCTGTGGAGTACCGCTACCACCGTCTCTACACCCTGGGCGAACACCTCTTAACCCTGATGGAAGGCTATTACAACCGGGTCTACGGCGCTGGCTTGGCCGTTGCCGATGCTGCTCGGCCAGCCCAGACCCTGAGCGACGGCGGCACAGATCGCTTCGCAAGTCGCCTCGAAGCCTTGATGAATGCCGCCCTTCAAGTAGCCGAAACCTACTTTCAGCTACCCGCTAAGGGCAGCGCCATCGATCGCTGTCGTCGCATTGAGCAGGCCGGGTGGGATCGCATCTTTCGCCAAGACCTCGCCGCAGATCAGCCCCTGTCTGACGTAGCGCGAGGGCTGGCCGATCGCGAGGCCGAAGAGGCCAGCCTGCGCATGTGGCACATGCGGCTGGTCGAGAGCTTTGTGGCCGTCACCGGGCAGTACGTGCGCCAGCGCCCCTCAGCCGAACGCTTTGCCGAAACCGTAATGATTTTGCGCGACACGGTGTGTTTAATTCAGGGCAAAAGTCCTTTTCCCCGGCCCAAGCTGGGGCCGCAGCGAGCGGTGCTGACGGTGGGGGAGCCGATTTCGGTCAGCGATCGCTGGCCCGACTACAAAGCCAACCGCAAACAGGCCGTCGCCCAGCTCACCGCCGACCTGCAGGCGGCCCTGGAAGCCATGATTCCACCGCCGCCTTCGGTATGATGGGCTAGGTTCTCTACGAGGCTGGGGCGGTGAACGACCTCTATCAGCGGTATATCGACACCTACCGCAAACTCAATCTGTTTCCGCTGCTCAAATCAGAGGACATTGAGCGGTTTCGCATTACCCACAGCCCAGAGACCCTGGCCCGGCTGCGTAGCGCTATCGTCGCCAGCGAGGCCAACGGCAAGCTGATCTTTACGGGCCACCGGGGCTGCGGCAAAACCACCCTACTCAACGAACTGGCCCTAGAGGTGCGTAAGCGAGGGCTGTTCGTCGAATTTTTCTCCATCGCCAATATGGTGGAGATGTCGGACGTGAACCACATCAACATTCTCTACGCGATCGCGTTACGGCTTTTGGAACGGGCGATCAAAAATGATGCACCCATTTCTCCCAGCCTTCAGGAGGAGCTGAAGAGCTGGTTTACCCGGACCAAGACGAGCGTCTACACCGAGCAGCTCAAGCAGGAAATGGGCGCAGGAGGCAATTTCTTCGAGGTGTTCACTGCTAAGCTCCAAAAGGAAGACTCCTTTCGGGAAGAGATTCGGGAGACTTATGAGCGGCGGGTCTCGGATTTGACTGATCGCATTGATCAGATTGCTGCCGCTATTCAAAACGCCACGGGCAAAGAGGTGCTGGTAATCATCGACGACCTCGACAAGCTCGATCTAGGGGTGGTGGAGCCCATCTTCCGCGACAATATCAATGCCCTCTTTTCCCCTCAAATTCGGATTCTGTTTACCATTCCCATTGCGGTAGTGCGAGAGCCAGAGTTGGTCGAAATTCTAGAGACCCAAAGCTCGATTCTACTGCTCTCGGTGACCAAGTTTTTTACCCGTGAGGCCTCTCACCAGCCCGATGCCCAGCCCATAGAGGCCAACGTCGCTCGGTTACAAAGCATTCTCGAACGGCGCATTGATGCCGACCTGATCGAACCTGATGTGCTGCGGCAGATGGTGTTGCTCAGCGGCGGTGTGCTGCGAGAGCTGGTGCGGCTGGGGCAAGAATGCTGCCGCGAATGTATGCTGCGGTTTGAGCTGGAGCCTGAAGTCCGCGATGTGAAAATTGACGGTGAGATTTTAACCGCTGCTGTGAGGGAGTTGCGCAAGCAGTACGCCCGTCCCCTGGGCAATAACCTCTACGAACTGCTGCGGCAAACCTACGAGTCGTTTACGCCGCCTGATACAAGCGACCCTAAGTTTCTAGAACTCCTCCACGGGCTATATGTGCTGGAATATGAGAATGACGACCTTTGGTATGACCTGCACCCCCTGGTGACCGACCTGCTGAAGCGCAAAGATCTGATCTAGCCCTCCTCCCCTCCTAGGAGGGGTGCCCGCAGGGCGGGGTGGGCTGCGGGGACTGGGCTAACCCACCCCTGCCCCTCCCAGGAGGGGATAACCACAACCCTGGTTTGGCAATGCCCCCTGCTGACCTCTCACCCCTGAACGATCGCGAGTACCGCAAGCTGCTGCTGACGCTGACCCTCAATAGCCAGCAGCTCGATTTGCTGGTGGCCATTACGGACGATCGCAACCTGCAAGACCAGCTGATTACCGCCTACGAAGCCGACCTGAAAGCCCAGGGCATTGCCCCCCTGCGCGCCCGTCTTGACCCCAAGCGCCCCAGTCTGCGGGCCACCCTGGAAGACCTGGTGACCCAAACCCCGGCCCTGCAAAATGGGGAACCTGCCGTGGTGACGGTTCTGAACGCGGGCGAACTGCTGGGGGTGCGCCTGAGCGACGAAAAATCTGAGCAGGAGAAATTTTTCTTTTCGTTGCAGTGGACGCGGGAAGCGCTGCGAAATTTTGCCTTCCCCATCGTGCTGTGGCTGCCGGATGCGGTGGCGACCCGCCTGGCCCAGCAGGCCCCCGACTTTTGGAGCTGGCGCGGCGGCGTGTTTGAGTTTGTGGCCGAGGTGCGGGTGCCGGAGCAGAGTAGGCTGGTGCCGGTGCCCAGCCGCACTGGAGCAATAGAAGAACCCAGTAGCACGGTCGCCATTGAAGATTTGCAACAGCAGATCGCCCAATTAGAGCAAACTGCCCCAGAGTCGCCGCTGCTGATTACGCTCTACAACAACCTGGGCGAAGCTTACGCGGGCAAGTACGACTACAAGCAGGCGCTAGAACTTTACGAAAAAGCCCTGGCCCTGGCCAAAACCGACACTGCCGGGCAGGCCAGATCGCTACGAAACTTGGGGGATGCGCTGTACTACTGCGGGCGACCGTTTCAAGCGCTGGACTATTACGAGCAGTCGTTAGCGATCGCGCGGGAGATCGGCGATCGCCAAGGGGAAGCCAGTTCCCTGGGCGGTTTGGGCATTGCGTACTATTCACTGGGCCAATACCAACAGGCCATTGAGTACTACCAGCAGTGGTTAGCGATCGCGCGGGAGATCGGCGATCGCCGAGACGAGGCGGCTTCGCTCGGTAATTTGGGTCTTGCGTACGATTCACTGGGCCAATACCAACAGGCCATTGAGTACCATCAGCAGGACTTAGCGATCACGCGGGAGATCGGCGTTCGCGAAGCGTTTCCGCAGGAAAGTCGCCAAGGGGAAGCCTATTCCCTCGGCAATTTGGGCAATGCGTACCATTCGCTGGGCCAATACCAACAGGCGATTGAGTACCACCAGCAATCGCTAGTTATCAAGCGGGAGATCGGCGATCGCCGTGGCGAAGCCTATTCCCTCGGCAATTTGGGCAATGCGTACGATTCGCTGGGCCAATACCAACAGGCGATTGAGTACCACCAGCAGTCGTTAGCGATCGCGCGGGAGATCGGCGAGCGCCGTGGCGAGGCGGCTTCCCTCTTGAATCTTGGCAATGCGCTCGCCAGAGTAGACCAAAAATGGGAGGCTCGCTCGGCCTATGAAGCTGCAAAGGCGCTGTATAAAGATATGGGGCTTACCAAAGATGTAGAAGACTGCGACCAAGCCCTCTACAACCTCAGTCAAATGGTTGTGGTAGAGCCAAAAGCAGCCCCCACCATTGGCGAACCCAAACCCTCAGAACCCGATTGGCTGGCCAAGTCGCTGCCCACCTCCACCCCCAGCCCTTCACCGACGCGCTCCCAGCGGGTGCCCGTAGCCATGTGGTTTTTGGTGGGTCTCGGTATTGCCGCCCTTGCTTGGTGGCTCCTGCGGTAGGGTGCATTCGCGGCCCTAAACTCACGCCTCCAGCCCGCCAATCCTTGCGCCGCAATGCACCGCCCACCCATCGCAAACATCCCGGCATCCAGAAACCGGGTTTCTGCTGTGCGGTGCTCAGATCCCGGCATTTGGCTCAGAAACCCGGTTTCTCGGTCTCGCGGCCTGGCCCACCCATTGCAAAACTCCCTATTCTTTAGCCGGTGCCTTGCGGCCCAGCGCAGGTTGTGTGCCTGTACCTAAGCCTATGCAGGCCGCGAATGCACCCTACGGCACGATCGCGGCAACCGAGGGAACCGAGGCCAAAACGGCATTTACCTGGCGGGTGTAGGCCCCATCCGTCAAGGCAGGCAGGCTACGTTCCACCGAAACATCCTCACCAATTTCAACCCACGATCGGCAGCCGCTGTAGCCTTTGTGGCGGGGCAGCAGCAGCGGTGACTCGAACCGATAGGCCCGCAGCAGCAGCGCGTAGAGGGGGCGATCGGGCTGCCAGCTCAACCGTTCCGCCACAAACTGCTCGTTCCACACCAGGTAGGGCAGCAGCGGGGCCACCTCCGCTTCCGCCTGGAGCAGAAAAGCATGGGTAATGGTCGCCCATCCCTCAAATCGCACCTGGTCAGACGGATCAGGCAATTCCAAATGGGCCAAAGACCGAAAGTCATCCTTCAATAGATCCAGCTTTTGGTGCTCCAGGGTGGGCAGCAGCAAGACCTCGCGGGCCGCCAGCGCAAACTGCCCCTTGGCCTCGCGAATGCCGCCCTTGCGCAGCAACAGGATAGTGTCGCCCCGCAGCAGCGCCGCGATCGCCGCCTGCCATTCCTTCAGAACCCACGACACCATTGCTGTAGTCTCCGTAGTTGTGGGAGCCGTCCTGCACCACCCAACGGGGGATCAGGCCTGGACCTCCAGGTCATCCCAGTTGCTAAGTACCAGGGTAGCGCCGGGTACGGGCGATCGCCCCCAGAATTTGGACACCGAGACAAAGCCTGCGGCCTCGGCCTGCTCCGCCAACGCCTGGTCAGCCCAGCTATCCCCGACAACGAGAGTGCGAGCAACTGGAACACCGAGGCGATCGCACATGTCCCTCAGCAAGGTTGGGTCAGGTTTAGGCGGATCGGTTGGCTCTGTGCCCCGCCACTGATCGACCCAGTCCAGCAGACCATAGTGGCTCAAAAACTCTTCCACATAGGCCGTGCTATCCGACGACAGCACCCCCATTTTCAACGGACTGTGGTGTAGCCGCTCAAGCATCGCCGCCGTGCTGTCAAAGGGAGGGGTATAGGCGGCCTTACCGCTGCGCGCGGCATTCACGGCGGCAAAGCCGTCAACCACCCAAGCTGTAGCCTTTTCTAGGGGATAGCCTGCGTTCACCAGCACCGCGATCGCGCCCTGTCGATTGGCCTCGCGGGTGCCTGCTGCCATCAGCCCGTCGGGGTCAATGCCGTCGAAGGAAACCCCAAAGCAGGTCAACAGAGCTTGAACGATGGCATCTCCAGCTTCAGCCGCCGCTGCACAGGCCTCGGCCCGTGCCAGCGCCGTGCGCTGCAACAGCTGATGGGAATCGGCCAGGGTGCCGTCTTTGTCGAAAACGATCGCGTCTATATCTGCAATCCACTGCTGCCCGCACCGCACCCAAACCATGGTTTCACGCCTCCTCATCCCGTTGCTCTCCCGCTCGCTCGGCTGCCTGAGCCGAGCGGGAAATATGGTTAGAAATTCGCTCAAAAAAATAGCTTTCAAGCTCACCCACTATCCTAGATAATGGGAAGGTTTTGAAAAATAAGC
The DNA here is from genome assembly GCF_000309385.1 of Nodosilinea nodulosa PCC 7104. Taxonomy (GTDB): domain Bacteria; phylum Cyanobacteriota; class Cyanobacteriia; order Phormidesmidales; family Phormidesmidaceae; genus Nodosilinea; species Nodosilinea nodulosa. Next base: position 1,808,136 of record NZ_JH976537.1, on the reverse strand, counting down.
TAAGTTCACTATGCGCACCCACTACTGCGGCACTCTGCGGGCCAGCGACATTGGCAGCACCGTTACTCTGTTCGGCTGGGTAGACCGCCGCCGCGACCATGGGGGCGTTATTTTTATTGATCTGCGCGATCGCACTGGCGTCGTGCAAATTGTCAGCGATCCCGAACGCACTCCGGCCTCCTATCCCCAGGCCGACCCGCTGCGCAACGAGTACGTGGTCAAAATCGAGGGCCGGGTCAGCCAGCGCCAGGAGGGTTCTGTGAACCCCAAGCTGCCTACCGGCGAGATTGAGATCTACGCCGACACCATTGAGCTATTGAACGCAGTGCGCAAGCCGCTGCCCTTCCAGGTCTCCACCGCCGACTCAGAAACCGTGCGCGAAGACTTGCGCCTGCGCTATCGATATTTAGACCTGCGGCGGGAGCGGATGGCCCAGAACCTGCGCATTCGCCACGAAGTCACCAAGGCCATTCGTCGCTTTTTAGAAGATCAAGAGGGCTTCTTTGAAGTCGAAACTCCCATTCTTACCCGCTCGACTCCCGAGGGCGCGCGGGACTATCTGGTGCCCTCGCGGGTCAACCCTGGCGAATTTTACGCCCTGCCCCAGTCGCCCCAGCTTTTCAAGCAGCTGCTGATGGTGTCGGGGGTCGATCGCTACTACCAAATTGCCCGCTGCTTCCGCGACGAAGATTTGCGGGCCGATCGCCAGCCCGAGTTCACCCAGCTCGACATGGAAATGAGCTTCATGACCCAGGACGAGATCCTGGCGCTAAATGAAGCCCTGGTGGCCCACATCTTTAAGGAAGTCAAGGGCGTTGATATCCCTCGCCCCTTCCCCCGCCTGACCTACGCCGAGGCGATGGATCGCTACGGCTGCGACAAGCCCGACACCCGCTACGGCCTGGAGCTGGTGGATGTGTCTGACCTGGTACGCGACTGCGGCTTTAAGGTGTTTTCCGGCGCGGTAGCCGATGGCGGCATCGTCAAGGTGCTGCCGATTCCCAGCGGTAACGACCAGATCTCCAACGTGCGGATTAAGCCCGGCGGCGACCTGTTTAAGATTGCTGCCGATGCTGGGGCCAAGGGCCTGGCCTACGTGCGGGTACGGGCCGACGGTGCGGTAGACACCATTGGCGCAATCAAAGACAACCTGAATGCCGAGCAAATGGCGGAACTGCTGCGCCGCACTGGGGCTACCGACGGCACGCTGTTGCTGTTTGGGGCGGGGCCAACTGCCATGGTGAATGCCACGCTGGATCGCTTGCGCCAGGCGATCGCCCGCGAAATGGACCTGATCCCCGCAGACGCGCTCAACCTGCTGTGGGTGACCGACTTCCCTATGTTCGAGTGGAACGCCGACCAGCAGCGCCTCGAAGCCCTGCACCATCCCTTCACTGCGCCCAATCCTGACGACATCGACGACCTCAAGACTGCCCGCGCGATCGCCTACGACATCGTGCTCAACGGCTACGAAATTGGCGGCGGCAGCCTCCGCATCTACCAGCCCGAGGTGCAGAGCCAGGTGTTTGAAACCATTGGTCTATCGGAGCAGGAGGCCCGCGACAAGTTTGGCTTTTTGCTGGAGGCGTTTGAGTACGGCACCCCGCCCCACGGCGGCATCGCCTACGGGCTCGACCGCATCGTCATGCTGATGGCGGGCGAGGAGTCGATTCGAGATGCGATCGCCTTCCCCAAAACCCAGCAGGCCCGCTGCCTGCTCACCCAGGCCCCATCGCCGGTCGACGCAGCCCAGCTGGAGGAACTCTCCATCGCCTCCACCTACGAGCCTGAGGAAGACTAATCCTAATCTTTTGGTGGTATAAAAACTTGCACCATTAACAGTAATTCGTGGCAACCTATGGGCTTATAAGAGAAAGCTAGTTGGGAGACACGCCAAAATGATGTTGCAGCCGCAGGAAATGGTCTCAAAGCAGCCTGTCCATTCCCTTCGCAAGTCGGCGGGACAATGGCGCTACGTGCCCTGGCTTTCCCTGGGAATTTTGCTGATTCTCTGCCCTGCCGCCCTGGCCCAAGCAACCAGCACTGCCGATCTCAAGGTGGCCATTGATACGGTCTGGGTGCTGGTGACTGCGTTTCTAGTCTTCTTTATGAACGCTGGCTTCTGCATGCTCGAAACCGGGTTTTGCCGCAGCAAAAATGCCGTCAACCTGCTGGCCAAAAACCTGATTGTGTTTGGCCTGTCAACTCTGGCCTTTTGGGTGGTGGGCTTTGGCATCATGTTTGGCGACGGCAACCTTCTGTTCGGCTTCTCTGGGTTTTTGCTGCAAGGGGCCGACAACAGCCCTGCCACCAACGAGGCCTATCGGGGCACCTTTAGCGCCCTGGCCTGGACGGGAATACCGCTCAACGCTAAGTTTTTCTTTCAGCTGGCTTTTGCGGGTACGGCGGCCACCATTGTCTCTGGGGCCGTGGCCGAGCGAATTAAGTTTTTGGCCTTTTTTGTCTTCAGCCTGCTGCTGGTGGGGATTTCGTATCCCATTACCGGCCACTGGATTTGGGGCGGCGGCATGCTCTCTAGCCTGGGCTTTTACGACTTTGCCGGGTCTACGGTCGTGCATTCCGTCGGGGGCTGGGCCGCCCTTATTGGGGCTATTTTACTGGGTCCACGGCGGGGGCGCTTTCAGTCGCGCCCGGTGGCCATGCCGGGGCACAACCTGAGCATCTCAGCTTTGGGCTGTCTGATTCTATGGCTGGGCTGGTTTGGCTTTAATCCCGGTTCGACCATGGCGGCTGACCCCTTTGCCATCAGCCACATTGTGGTGACAACCAATACTGCCGCCGCCCTCGGGGGCCTGGCCGCCACGGTCACCTCCTGGATCTATCTCAGCAAACCCGACCTGTCGATGATTATCAACGGCGTGCTGGCCGGGCTGGTGGCGATTACGGCCCCCTGCGCGTTTGTCAATCTGGGCAGCGCCGCGCTGATTGGTCTGGTGGCCGGGGTCATTGTGGTCTTCTCGGTCACCCTGCTCGATGCGTTCAAAATTGATGACCCGGTGGGGGCGGTTTCGGTGCACCTGGTGTGTGGCGTGTGGGGCACCCTCGCCCTGGGGCTGTTTAGCGTTACCCCTGGCGTTTTCTCCTGGTACGGTCAGGGGGCCGGGCCTGGGGCAGGACTCCTGATGGGAGGCGGCATTCAGCAACTGCTGATACAGCTTTTGGGCGTTGCTGCCGTAGGCGCCTTTACAGTAACCTTCAGCCTGCTGTGCTGGCTGTTGCTGCGGGCTACGATAGGTATCCGGGTTTCTGAAGCCGAAGAAATTCAGGGCCTGGATCTGGGCGAGCACGCGATGGAGGCCTACCCTGAGTTCAAGATCGGGCCTTGACGATTTTGGATTTTGGATTGGGGGGGCTAGGGAAACCTCCAATCTAAAATCCAAAATCGCTAGACAAAGTGATAGGGGGGCAGCGCCTCGCTGAGGATGAGGGTCCAGTGGGGAGCCTGCGATCGCCACTCCTCCAGCCGCTGGGGCAAACGCTCCTCTTCGCGATCGACCAGGATATAGACCCGCGCCTCTCCATCGGGGCTATCGGCCTCAATGCAGTCGCCATAGGCGCTATAGAGATGGTCCAGCACCCGGTTAAGTTCCTGCTGCTGCTGTTCCTGGGCGGCGGCCTGGTCCTGTAAACGCTGCTTTTTGGCCAAAAAATAGTCGCGCCCGGTAAGCCCTTCTGCCAGGGGGGGCAGCCCAACCTCGTTGGCGATTAGCTTAAGCTGGTACTCGGCTTTGGGGGCCAAGATCTTGAGCTTGGCGGCATAGTCGGCCCCCTGGTTAGCCAGGTGAGTCTTGAGATGGTCGAGGGAGGCAATCTGGGTGCCAAACCGCAGCGGCAGCAATGGCGTGTGCTGAAACAACTCGCAGATGACGCGATCGTGGCTGAGCACTGCATTCAGCAGTCGAGGCTCATCGGTTTGCAGAGACTCTAGATCGACGCTGGTTTCAACGACGGCGGCAATGTCGTCTACGGCAATCAGCTGGGTAGGCTCCGCTAGCCCTAGGGGTAATGTCAGGGGTTGCTGGGGGCGAGGGCAAATGCTGTACAGGTAGATAGGCCCTGGAATCAACTCTGGAGACACGGTATCAAACGCCTTTTGGATGCGCCATGGTCGATCTCACTCTAGGCGATCTGGCCCTGGACGCGGCGCTTTCCTTCCAGAAAATGCCACAAAACTTACGCCCCCAAAAGCCGCAAGCGCTACAGGGCTGTGCTTATCCCGGCCTTGCCTATCTATGGCAGCCGATGGGTAGGTTAGGACATTTCTCAGAGCCAGCGTTCGAGCGTTTGAGCGTTCTCGATGTCTCCAACGTCTCTCAATGTCCTAACTAACGTGACGAAGGCTATAGATGTTCTGCCTGAGATTTTCTACAGCGTAGTTTGGAGGGTAAAGCACCAGTCCAGGGTGAGCTGCCCCGGCTGACAGCCTGCTTCGCCATCCAGTCGGTGCAGGTTAATAGGGGTGCCCTGGCGCAGACTGGCCATGGCTGGAGTATAGGTACTGAGGTCGCGATCGATCAGGGCGGTCAGCTCAGCTACCGTGAGCGGGGTGCGCCAGGGATTGTCGGCTATGTCTACGGCGGCATCAGCGGGCAGGGCCTGGGGGCTGGTGGGCAAGAGGCGTCCTCGGCTGAGATCAATAATCCAGCTGCGGTGGGCGGTGGTGATCTGCATCAGCGGGCGCAGGTAAAGGCTGCCCTGTTGCCAGCTCAGGCCGGGGGGCAGCACCTGGACTGAAACCCCGCCCATCAGCTGCATGACTCGCTCTGAGCTTTGGGCGAGGTACCACCGCAGCCGGGGCCAAGCATCGGCTACCAGCACTGGCTCGTGCACAAAGGTGTGCTTAAACAGACCGTTGATGCCCTGGACCAAATCGGTGGCGGCGCAGGTGACAAGGCTACAGAACGCCTCGCCCTGGTTCGGCCCTCCTGGGGGTGGGTTACTCTCTCCGCTGCCAACGGCCAAAGCTGGAAGATTTTGGGCGATTACCTGCTGGGCGTAGGTACTCAGCAAACTCTGAATCCAGCTTTCGTCGGTAAACGTAAGCCAGTCTCCTAACACCCCGGCAGTGGCATCGCCGGGGTTTTCGGCCAGGGTGCTGGCAAAATCATCGAGGGTGAAACCAGAGGGGGCTACCCCAGAACCATTCTCCCCTTTGGGCGACAAATACAACATCTCGGCGCTGGCGCTGCCTTTGCTGCCGTAGGGCGGCTGGGGATAGACCTGGGTCTCCATTTCGGCCAAGTGCAGGTGCAGGTGCAGGGTGGCAGGCTGCCAGGGTTGAAACGGTCGCAGCGCCTCGATCGCACAGCCAGCGCCTAGCAGCTCGGCAAGTCCGGGCTGGGTGTAGGTAATCAAATTGGCCACTTTTTCCAGCAGATCGCCGCAGCGCCAGGGCCGTGCATCTAAATCATTCTCTAGGAGGCAAATTTCGGTGGCTTCGGGCAGGTAAAGCGGCGGGACTGGGTCGGCCTGGGTGACCAGGTCGAGGGCATAGCTGACGTCGTCTACGACGAGCACAAGGAGCGGCACCAGGCGCACAATGTGGACGTCCCCCTGGTTTCTGGGGGCGGAGACTCGGGCCTGTACTCCTTCGATCAGCCGCATGATTTCGTAGCCGCCGCTGGCCAGCATCCACAGCAGATGCGGTACCAGCGCTGCAATCGGCGCGAGTGCTGGTGAAGGGGGCGAGGGCAGGGTCCCCCTGGCTGTCTCTAGTGTATCCAGCAATTCCCACGCCTCTTCGCTGAGGTAGGGGGCGAGATTTTCTGGGGTTTGGGGTAGGTCGGCGGGCCAGCCCCCGGTGGGCGATCGCAGCGCCATAGTCTGCACCACCAGCTGCTCCAGCGCCGCCGCCACGACGGGAACTCGACCCAGCGCCGGTCGCTCAATGGCGAGGGGAGCCATGCGACACACTGTATTGCCCAGGGTAGACGCCGTTGCGCCCGGCAGCGAAGCCAGGTCTGACTGCAACCAGGGAGTAAGCGATCGCACAGCGGATGAAACCATAGCAGCAGCCCAGGCTGGGAGTGAGGGATCTCCCTAGAGAGTGCCTAATTTTGCGGCAAAATCCACAGGGTGTTGCAAATCTATGGGGTAATGCTGTGCCCTACCAGGCCACATAGGGGAGGGCTGCTGCCGTGGCGCGAATGGCCTCAGCGTTGGCCACCAGCTGGCCGCAGGCATCCCAGGTACCCGCTAAAAACGCCTGACGCACCCCTTCGGGCATCGACACGGCGGCGGTTTGGCCCCCAAACGCCACTGTCTGAGTCGTCAGATCGAGCGTTATTGAAATAGATGGATCGGCCTCCAGCAGCCCCTGCACCTGAGCAATAACGTCAGAGGTGGCCGTCAGGCAGGGAATGCCGATCGCGACGCAGTTGCCAAAGAAAATTTCCGCAAAGCTTTCGCCCAAGACCGCCTGAATGCCCCAGCGGGCGATCGCCTGGGGGGCGTGCTCCCGCGACGAACCGCAGCCAAAGTTGCGGTTTACCACCAAAACCGTCGCCCCCTGGTACTGGGGCTGATCGAAGGGATGGCGGCCTTTCAGGGCCGCCCGGTCGTCGGCAAACACCTGCTCACCCAGCCCGTCGAAGGTTACGCACTTGAGAAAGCGAGCCGGAATAATGCGATCGGTATCGATGTCATTGCCGCTGAGGGAAATGCCGGCTCCTGTGATCTGTTTTATCTGCGCCACTGCGATCGCTCCTTATCCTTGCCGCTGTCTTAAATCGATGGGCCATCACCGGTGCGACAGCCGCCTATCAATAGTAGCGCCTGAGCGGCCCTGTAATATCGTCGTCACGGCCCTAGCTCCAGGCGTTTTGGCCGATTCAGATCAGGCTAAACCCCAGGTTTTTAGCTAATTTTCCACCGCTGGGAGAGCAATGATTAACCAAACCATAAACTTTGTTATCATCCCTAGCCATCCCAAACCTAGAGGAGTATCTTAATAGATAAGGAAGTGAATCACCTGAGACAAAACCGTGATTTTCTCCCTGACAGATCGAATAGTTCAGTCCTTTTAATGGGAGGTACGTTATCGATTTAACGTCTGAATCTATTTCGTCAAATACCAGCAGCACTTTACTCGGTTGTTGATATTTCCTCGCTATAACTGATAGAGAGCTCTGCAAGAAATGCCCAGAGACGCTATAAACCCCACGCGATGGTTTCTTTACGACGGCATTTAAACATCTCTATTTCATCGGAACTTTCTTGAGGAAAAATCTCAAGTTAATCAGTCAAAGTGCTGCTGTGTCCGAATCGATTTAAAGACATCTTGCCCTACTACTGTATTTACCTCTGGCAATTTGTCGAGTTACAGGCAAAAAGTTGAATTGAGGTTACATTTTGAACCCCTGAAAGAAAGCTCTTTCAGGGGCTCTGCCGTAGGTGCTTGAGCATTGATTGAATAAATAATCGAAGGATAAAATATATCCACCGCTTTGACGCGCTTGGCTCCCTAGCCCCCCTGCTCCCTGGCTCGCAAAAATAGTCCCTAAACTTCCGCCTCAGAGTACTGGCTTAAATCCTGACCCCGCCGGGCTATCCCGAAACGCGATCGCCCTCGGGTCCATGGATGAGTTCCGACAGTTCTGGCATCACCCCATCACTGTGGGCTGTGGGCAGAGAACGCAGCGACGATATCGGTTCTTCAATCGGCGCGGGGGCCATCATGTCGCTGGGCAAAAAAATGCGGGCACTCACCGCCAGCATTGCCACCGCGAAGATCAGCACAATCAGCAGGGGCGCAATGTAAGACCGAAAAAACGACATAGGGCGATCGCGTGTAAAGGGATGTAACCAATGCTCTCATCTTACACGGAGTGCGTGTGGGTGGAGAAGGTGGTGAGGATGGGGAGGGTGAGGAAGGTGGGGAGGATGGAGAATGTGGGGAAGCCAACTATAGGGAGTAGTCAGAATTTTATGTAAATCTCGGCTTTGCGAATAACGAGAAACTAAGGGCCTTACCCCACTCCTCATCTCCCCCACTCCTCATCTCCCCCACTCTCCCACTCCCCCATCTCCCCCACTCCCCCTACCCCGGCGGATCCTCCAGCCCCGGTCGCGGCGCAGGCAGCACGGTTTTGCCCATGCGGCGGAGGCCAGCCCAGCCCACCACTGCGACCACTAGCCAAAACCATCCGGTCAGCGGTTGGTAGAGCAAAAATCCACCGACTCCGAGCATGGCCCCCAGCAGCAGCAGCAGGGCAAAGCCTGCTCTGAGCAGGTCGCGGCCCAGGGACTGGGCAGGCCAGAGGCCGGTGCGCTGTCGCTGTCGTTCCCAGCCGGGGCCGCCGGGACGCACTTTACTGTAGAAGGCATCCAGCGTGGCGTCGCTTTCGGGGGCGGTGAGCAGCATGGTCGTGACCCAAATCGCGGTGGTAATAGCAGTGGTCGTCAGCAGCCGCAGGCCAAAGTCGTCAATCTTGAGAATGGGGACGACGCTGGTGACCAGCCCAACCAAAAAGCCCGCCAGCATGGAGGCCAGCTCGGCGGCAGCATTGATGCGCCACCAAAACCAGCGCAAAATTAGCACCAGACCTGGCCCAGTGCCGATCGCAATGACCAGCCGAAACACCGTAGCTACATCCTGGGAGTAAAAGGCGGCGATCGCGCCCATGCCGGTTACCACCACCGAGGCCAGTCGCCCCGCCAGCAACAGCTCCGCCTGGGACGCCTCAGGCCGCATAAACCGGGCGTACAGGTCATTGGTGAGGTACGACGCGCCCCAGTTAATCAGCGTTGAAACCGTGCTCATAAACGCGGCAATCAGCGAGGCTACCACCAGCCCCAGCAGCACCGGCGGCAAAAAATCGAGCATCAGCATCGGGTAGCCCAGCTCCCGATCTTCCAGAGTGGGGTAAATGACCACCGCCGCCAGGGCCACAATCACCCAGGGCCAGGTGCGTACCACGTAGTGCAAAATGTTGAAAAACCAGGCCGCCTTTTCGGCCTCGGCCTCGTCCTTGGAGGCGGCCAGGCGCTGAATGAACTCGCCGCCGCCGTCGCTGCGGCGAAAGGCCCACCACTGTAGGGTCACGTAGGCCAAAAAGGTGCTGACGCTGATGCCCGCGGTTTCGCTCCAGCGGTACCAGCCGCCCGGTCCCCGCTCTAGGGGCACAAACGCCAGTAGGTCGGTGCCGCCTGTGGCCCTTACCTGGTCAATCAGGCTGGCCATGCCGCCCAGGTTAATCACCGCCACCACCGCGACAATGATTGCCCCCAGCAGCGCCAAAAAGAACTGGAAAAAGTCCGTCGCCACCACTCCCCACAGCCCCGAGAACCCGGCGTAGAGGAGGACCAGAACGCTGACGCCAATCACGCTGAGCAGCTTCAGGCTTTCCCCCGGCTCGATACCCACCGACTGCCAAATTTGCAGGGCATCGATGACTTTGACCATGGCTAGCATGGCGTAGCCAATGCCGATGCAGTTGATCGGCACCGCAAACAAAAAGGCCTTACTCCCCCGCAGCCAGGCCGCCGTAGCGCCGCCGTAGCGCAGTTCTGTAAGCTCGGCATCGGTGATGATTTCAGCGCGCCGCCACAGCCGCGCAAAAACGTAGATCATCACCACGTGGGCGATGCCAAAGCTCCACCATTCCCAGTTGCCAGCAATGCCTCGGGTGCCGACCACGCCAGCGATGTACAGCGGCGTATCGATAGAAAAGGTCGTGGCGGCCATGCTGGTACCCGCCAGCCACCAGGGCAGCGATCGCCCCGAGACAAAAAAATCTACCAGCCCGCCCGTCGCCCGGCGGGAAAGATACAGGCCCAAACCCAGGCTAAATGCCATGTAGGCGACCACAATCGCCCAGTCAATCCAAATCACAGCGGGGTACCGTCAAACACCGATGCTATCTTGCCACAATCATCTGGACAGACAGCGATCGCCATCGCCAAGATGATCAGGACGCGTCAGGAGCCCTGACGCGATCGCCGCAAGTCGGCCAATTGAGCCAGATTCACGGTTGGGCAGCCGCGCTCTCCAGCTGCGTCACCCGAGTTTCGAGCTGTCTGACCCGCTGCTTGAGTTCGATCGCCAGGGTCGCCAGGTTGTCGAATTGCTCGTCTAGGGAAGGCTCCCCCAGGGATGGGGCGATCGCAGGCGGGTCTGGGGCGGGGCGATCGGGTATGGCCAGCTGAGATTCTACCTGTCTAAACTGAGTTCTCAATCGGCTAAGCTCCGATTCTACGCGGTTCAAACGCGACTCTAGCCGGGCTTCGCTCTGGGCCGAGGCATAGTGTCCCAGCCCGAGCCAGAGCAGCAGCCCCAGCAGAATACCAGTCGCCCAGCGCGCGATCGCCATTTCCTCTCCTCTCATGTGGTCAGGCTTCCTGTGGTCAGGTTTAAAGGTCAGACTCAAACGGGGTATCTTACGATTCTAAAAAAAACTCTCTAAACCCGTCTTCCAACCTAAATAAGCTGACCTATCATTAGCGCCAGGGCATTAGCGCTAGAAACGTAGGTGGGTATTCTGACAGTAGCCCCTGCCGAGGGGCGGCACCAATCTACTCAATCTGCAAACATCGTCGGTGGAGGGGAAGTCATGAAATTGCGTTATTTAGCTGTGCTGCTGGGCCTGGGATTGGTAGCCGGAGTGACGCCGGGGGGCTACGCCCAGACCCCTAGCACCGAGACCGACATGACCATGCCCGCCGCAGAGGGTGCCGGGGAAGATGCGATGGAGCCTGCGATCGCCGAGCCAGAGGCTACCCCCGACTCGGCCACAGACCCGGCGGCAGCAGCGGACCCCGGCCCAACGGCCACCGCCTCCTACAACCTGGGGGTTGAGCGCTACAACAGCGGCGACTACGAAGCGGCCCTCGAAGCCTTTAACATGGCCCTGGAGAAAAATCCTGACCTGGCCGATGCCTACCTGTACCGGGGCCTGATCTACGCCGACCAGGATAACTACGACCAGGCCCTGGCCGACCTCAACCAGGCGCTGACGTTGGACCCAGGCAATGCCAGCATGCTCTTTGCCCGAGGCAGCGTTTACTACCGCCAGGGCAACCCCAGCGAGGCGGAGAACGATTTTAATGCGACGCTAGAAGCTAACCCCGACGCGGTCAACGCCTACCTCTATCGAGGTCTGATCGATGCCCAGCAGGGGCGCCACGATCTGGCTCTAGAAGACTTTTCCACCGCCATTGAGCTAGACCCCAACAATCCTTCGGCCTACGTGCTGAGGGGCTTCTCCCTCGACCAGGTGAAAAACTACAGCGATGCGGTGGCCGACTTTAGCCACGCCCTTGATCTCCAGGGCGACCTGCCCAAGGCCCACATGGGGCGCGGGGTGTCCTACTACCACCTGGGTCTCTACGACGCCGCCCTTGACGACCTCAACCAGGCTGTGCGACTGGCTCCCGACATGGCCAAGGCCTACCTCAACCGCAGCTACGTGTTCTATCGCCAGGGGCGGCCGGGCCGGGCTCTGCAAGACCTCGATCGCGCCATTGAGCTAGACCCCAGCCTGACAGAGGCCTACATGAGCCGGGGCACCATTCGCGCCGCCCAGGATAACCTGCCTGGGGCCGAGCAAGACTTTGCCCGCGTGCTTCAGCTCAACCCCGACTCCTCAGTGGCCTACAAGCAAAGGGCTGATGCGCTGCTGCAATCGGGGGATGCGACCGCTGCGATCGCCGACTACAGCGAGGCCCTGCTCCTCGATCCGGCCTATGCCACCGCCTTTAAGGCTCGGGGCGACGCTCGCCTGGCCACGGGCGATGTCTTTGGCGCGATCGACGACTACACCCAGGCCCTGGCGGTGCAGCCCAACTACTTAGAGGCCTACTCGGCCCGAGGGGCGGCCTACCTCCAGGTCAACCAGTCCCAAAATGCCTACCAGGACCTTACCCAGGCCATTGTCAGTGCTCCCAACAGCGCCGATCCGGAGATGTTCTATAACCGGGGCGTCGTGCGCGCTCGCCTGGGGGACGATGCCGGCGCTCGCCGCGACTTTGAGCAAGCAGCCCAGCTCTTCCTCCAGCAGGGAGAGGCCGCTGGATACCGGCAGACGCTGGACCAGATGAGCCAGCTGTAGACGATGAAGAGATCGGGCGATCGCGGGATAATTGAGATCAGGGGTTAAGGAAGCCATCGGCAAATCCGGCTGTTCTCCCCTGCCCCATCCCCTCCCGAGTTCTCCATCTCCTTGCCCTGCCCATGTCTCACCTCTGGCGCCCCCTGCGGCTCACGATCTTGGCCCTAATTTTGGGCTGTCTGCTGCTGCTGGCCCTGGCTGAGCCAGCGATCGCCTCGGTGCACACCTACCACGAGCAGCCGGGGCAGACCACCCATCGCTCGCGCCAGAGTCTGCGCGACCAAAACGACACCGCCTGGCAGGCAACGGTCTTCAAGCGCTATGTGCAAGGGCATTTGCAGGGCGTATATCTACGGCTTGTGGGGTTTCCGGGCCAGGGACTGGTCGATCGCCAGGGCAATTTATTGGTGCTGACCGGCACGGCCACCCAGTGGACAGCGCCGCCGTCGATGGATCCACAGACTCAGGAACTGCCGGAAAACGTAGCGCAGTACGATGTCGGCGTAATTTTGAGTCGCATTCAGCGACCAGGCCCCCTCACCCTGGTCGTGCCCCTGGCTAGGCAGACCACGGCTACGCTAGTCGTGGCCCCCTACGTCGTGGAGGAGTGGCTGCAAATTTATGCCCTAGCGGCCGAGCCTGACGCTGTATGAGAGCGTCGCGGCGACGATAAGAGCGTAGCGCAGGGTTATGGGGTTGAGAGTTGCTGGCGATCGCGCCTTTTGCCCCCTAGCCAGTGATTGATCAAAACCAGCACAATGGCCAGATTGATCACAAAAAGCAGCAGTTTGCTAAGGGAAAGGTGATGTAGAATCTCATACCCCTCCAGCGGCAGCAGTGCCGCTACCAGTGCAATAAACAAGGGCTCTGCCCAGGTCATCCCCAGCCATAGTCCTATGGCTGCACTCTCAATCAGCAGGCCATAAACCCCTGTAAGAGCAGCAATTTTACCTAGCACCTGGGGAGACGCATGGGCTAAGTGTTCAATCACCCAACGCACCAGACCATACTCGGCATTGAGCAGGTAATCGTTGGCAAAGGCGACAATCTGATCGTGGTAGCCCCAGCCAAGACTGGTTATGACTGAAACGAGCAGCATCAGCCCGCCAAACAGCATTTTTTTCAGCGCTAGCAGCTTAATGAGCAAAGAGGGTGACTTAGCAGTCTTGGCAGTCATTGCAACCCATTCTGATAACTCTGACAGCTTCAGAATACAGGTAGTTGATGAGGATCTACGGTCGCAACTGGCTCCAGGGCTAGGACTAATGCTCTGAGGCGGAAGTTTAGGTACTGTTTCCAAAAGCCGGGGGCAGGGAAGCTAGGGAGCCAAGCGCTCTGAAATGGCGGGTATAGTTCAGCCTTCGAGCATTAGCGGGTCTGGGTGCGGTCGATAGCTCTGGGCGTTTAAAAATAAAAAGCCGGGTAAGGCGCTATCACTGAGGAGCGAACCTCCACAATGTCCTGTGGCCCTACCCGGTCTTAGCTTTGGAGCACACGCGAGTCTACAGGATGTTTTGATAATCGGTCATAGAACCGATTCCGCCAATACATGAAAGTTCTGAAAAGTTCAGGACCTTGTTCAGGTCATGAATAAACACCCCTCTTCTGGTCGAGAACTGGGCCAAAGTCCGCTCTTTTTTGGGGTTCAACCGCAAATTTATCAAAAAGACGCCAGGCCTGGGAACTTTCTAACTGCTGTTTCGTCAACGAGATGTTTTCGTCAATATCGTCAGAATATTTAGCCTCACTACCCCTGGTTCAGCAATCTGGTTCAGCTAGTCCTCGAAGGCTGAACTATGCCGACTATTCCAGCTCGCTTGACTCCCTAGCTCCCCTGCTTTCCCGCGATTGACAATAGTCATCACACTTGTGCCGCAGTCTACTCCTGTGGTGGCGCAGCGGAATTGCCAATATTGCGAAAGACTAAGTAACGCAACGGTACGTACCAATCCTCTGTGGTCTGGGCCGGTGCTGCCAGGCCGCCAGGTTAAGATGACTTTGCTAGTTTCTTGCGTCAGGTTCATGCTCGTTATCGTTTTGATCTTTGTCATTGGTCTTACCCCCGCCATCGTCTCTGCGTGGATGAGCATTCGGGCAGACCAAGACGAAAAATGCAGCAGCGCTGCGGTCACGCCAACGGCATTAGGCCAGAGCATGTTCAAACTGCTCGATGGCAATGCCGACCTGCACTATGTCGACGGCATGGGCTATATGATTGGCGACATTACCTGCGACCTCAACGCGCGATCGCCCTACCTGCGCTGTGCCATCAACCCAATGGGCCCTTGCGATGGGTGCAGTGGCTATGCGCCAAAAGTCTTTGACCGCCAGATTTAATCGTCAGGTGTAAGCGTCCGGCTAGGGGCCGGGCAGCGATTGTCTTTAGCGATGTTAGACGGCCACCTTAAATCGGGCTTAATCGGGCACCTGGGTTTTCTGGGTGTCTTCTTTTTGGGGTTTTCTGGGCCGCAGATGCTGAATCTGTAGGGCCCTTAGTGGATGAGTTCCGCCAAGGAAGACATACGATACAATCCTTAAGATAATCCTCTAAACTCCGACCGGAATACCGGGGTTTATGGGAGAATAGCAAGGTGAACGCTGAGCAATAATTATTCAACCTGTCGAGATTAAACGGAGATTTGAGATGGCGCTTCAACTTGGCGATCAGGTACCTAACTTCACCCAGCAAACGAGCGAGGGCGAAATTGATTTTTACAGCTGGGCTGGCGATAGCTGGGTGGTGCTGTTTTCTCACCCCGCCGACTACACCCCCGTCTGCACCACCGAGCTGGGCAGCGTAGCCAAGCTTAAGCCCGAGTTTGACAAGCGTGGCGCTAAGGTCATTGCCCTCAGCGTAGACAGCGCCGATTCCCACCAGGGCTGGATTGGCGACATTAACGAAACCCAGGGTGTGACCGTCAACTATCCCATCATCGCCGACGACGACAAAAAGGTCTCTGACCTCTACGGCATGATTCACCCCAATGCCAACGCTAAGGTGACCGTGCGCAGCGTGTTCGTGATTGATCCCAGCAAAAAGCTGCGGTTAACCATCACCTATCCGCCCAGCACCGGACGCAACTTTGCCGAAATTCTGCGAGTGCTGGACTCGCTACAGCTCACCGACAACTACAGCGTCGCCACCCCCGTCGACTGGAAAGATGGTGAAGATGTGGTAGTGTCCCCCACCATTCCCACTGAAGAAGCCAAGCAGCGATTCCCCAAGGGCGTCACCGAAATCAAGCCCTACCTGCGCATGACCCCCCAGCCCAACAAGTAGCGCTAAGCGCATCGCATTAGTCCAGGGCGCACTGCGGTGCGCCTTTTCTATATCTAATTGGGTAGAGGTAGGGGGCGATCGCTGTACTACACTTACCCTAGCGATGCGTTCTACAGGTATGGTGTGCTAGACGAACAAGCTAAGAAAACGCTTTTGCGCAAGATTCCCCACGGTCTCTACATCTGCGGTGTCAAGGATGGCGACGATCTCAATGGCTTCACCGCTAGCTGGGTAATGCAGGCGTCCTTTCAGCCTCCCCTGGTCGTGAACTGCGTCAAAAACGACTCCACGTCCCACGCCATGGTCAAAGCCAGCGGCGTATTTGCCCTCAGCTTTCTAGAGGCAGGTCAGAAAGAGCTGGCCCAAAATTTCTTCAAGCCCCTGCGCCGGATGGGCAACAAGTTTGAAGACATCGAGTTTTACCCCGGTCCCGAAACCGGCTGCCCCATTATCAAAGACACCCTGGGCTATGTGGAATGCCGGGTGGTTGGCACGGTAGAGCACGGCGACCACACCGTATTCGTTGGCGAGGTCGTGGGTGCTGCCATCCACCGCGAAGGCGAACCCCTGCTGCTAGAGAGCACCGGCTGGAACTACGGCGGCTAAATGCGTGGGGGGTAGATGGGTGAATGAACCGTTTTGTTTTGGATTTGAAGCTTGCCAATCCCCTCCCAGGGCTGCCCTCTTTTATAGCCACAGTCACGTTGGTTAGGACATCCAGAAACCCTATGAACGTTCAAACGTTTAGACGTTCATAGGCGACTTGTCTTAACCAGACTGGCCACAGCTATAGCACACCGCCAATGCTGCTCTACGAAACTCCCCGCTGTTTCTACATTCCTTTACCCATTCCGGTACTATGCCTCTGATCAAAGTTCAGACCTCGATCGCTTCTCCCGATCGCGCCGAGGTCGAAGGGCTACTGAAGCAGCTTTCCGCCAGTTTGGCCACCCACCTGGGCAAGCCCGAGTCCTACGTCATGACGGCCTTTGAGGCCGGAGTGCCAATGACCTTCGGCGGCACCACCGATCCGGTGTGCTATGTCGAAATTAAAAGCGTGGGCCCCATGGGCGGAGCCAAAACCCGCGCCATGAGTCAGGAGTTTTGTGCCCAGCTCGAAACCGCCCTCGGTGTACCCAAAAACCGCACCTATATTGAGTTTGCCGACGCCCCCGGTGCCATGTGGGGCTGGAACGGCGGCACCTTTGGTTAAGTAGGTGAGCCGAACTAAACGTAGTCCTGAATTGCTGGAAAGCCTGTTACGCCATGATCGGTGTACTGATTACTAGGTCTACTGACTTAACTAGCTTGCTCGATTTCCTGCGGATCCCATTCTTTAGTTTATCGAGTAGCTAAAAAGGTACATCATCATCGGGGTGAGAGGGTTGCTTAGCAGCAGCATCGGAGAGCTGAATTGTTGATTTGTTTGGGTCAGCACTCAAATCATCGCCAAGATTAACCACTTGGCCGTTGAAGAACTGAGCAAAGTTTTTGACAACCCGATCTATTTCACCATCAATTTCAGGTAAGGAATTAGAATATGGCGGGCGAGATCCGATAGAAGACTCTGGCTGCCCCTGAGGGTTTAACTCTATTACATCTTCAAGCCCCTTTTTTACAGCTTCAGAACTGGCTATATCTTCTTTTCTAAGACTGCCTAACGTTCTAGGGGTGTCAGCAGTATTATTTAAGGAGTCAAGGGCTTGCTCTCTTAAAGCTGAAATCTGACCTGTTTGACTATTAGAGGGCTTTTCCAGATCGTTATTAAGTTGATTTTGGTGAGAAGAAAGCTGCCTCTGTTGTTCAGAAATAGCCTCTAAACTAATTCTAATGCTTTTTTCATTAACCTTTTTGAAGGCCTCTTCAATAAACTTAAGTCTTTGTTCTTTCGTGGTTGGATACCATTGTGAAAGAATTCCTACGCGAGCAGTTTCCCCATCAAATCCTAAAAGGCAGCCGTATTGCGAGAACAAGGTCTTGGCACCATAGAATTCGATAGCATCTAGGACCTTTGCCCATAGGTTTTGAAGATCAAGGTCATTAGGATCCCATAAAATATTATTTTTTGACAGGTCTTTTATGCCTTCTTTAGATGCCTGAAGATGCTTCGAATCATTTTTGGATTGAATTTTTTGAGAATTTGTTTCGTTGCCTTGCTTTTCAATCTCTGTGCTCAATTCTTGAGGTGAGTTGCTGTTTTGAGCATTAACACGTGTTGGTATAAGTAAGGAAGGTTTATTATTTTTCTGATCTTCCCCGAAATTCTTCTTGGTCGTATTCTTTGTTGTCGTGGTCAATAGCTGTGACTCAACTGCTGACGGCAGCAGCCCCAGCAGCGTCACTTCTAGCCAGAGGCGAGGCTGGGTGGTGTTTTTAACCTGCACTTCGGCGGTGCGCAGATGCTGCTGTCCCAGCAAAAAAAGCGCTGGATCTAGGGTTTCCACCAGCCCCTGCATATCGGCCCAGGTGGGGGGGGTGATTGCCACCAGATCGTGGCGATCGCCCGCCGTTTTGGCAATCAGCAAATCGCGGTAGAACCCGGCCAGGTTTTGCAGCACAATCAGCGGTTCTCGGCCTCTATCCATCAGCTTGCGGGCACCGTCGAGGACGGCGCTGCCGTCATCGCTGAGAATAGCCTGCACCAGGGCCAGCAGATCGCGCTCGGGCACGGCCCCAACCAGATCCCACACCGCATCGGCACCGATGGGCGGCTCTAGGAGACTGAGCTGGTCGAGCAGACTTTGGGCATCGCGCAGGCCCCCCTGGGAAACCTGGCCCACCAGGCGCAGCGCTTCATCGTCAATGGCGATATCTTCTAGGTCGGCGATTTTGCGCAGGTGGCCAATCATGGGCTCCAGGGGTATGCGCCGATAGTCAAACCGCTGGCAGCGCGAAATGATGGTGGGCAGCACCCGCTGAGGATCCGTCGTGGCCAGGATGAAAACCACACTGCTGGGCGGCTCTTCCAGGGTTTTGAGCAGGGCATTAAAGGCCGCCGTGCTGAGCATGTGACACTCGTCAATCACGTAGACCTTGTAGCGGCACTGCACCGGGGCAAACTGGGCGCGCTCAATCAGTTCGCGAATGTTGTCGACGCCGGTATTGCTGGCGGCGTCGATCTCAATAAAGTCGAGGGCCGAGCCGTTGGTGATAGAGCGGCAGGTTTCACAGAGGCCGCAGGGCTCTGGGGTGGGGTGATCCTGGGCGATGCAGTTGAGCGACTTTGCCAAAATGCGGGCGCTGGAGGTTTTGCCCGTGCCCCGCGGGCCACAGAATAGATAGGCCGGGGCAATGCGCCGCTGACGCAGGGCGTTGGCCAGGGTGGTGGCGATCGCATCTTGCCCCACCAGAGCGCCAAAGGTCTGGGGGCGGTACTTGTGGTGCAAGGGTTCGTAGGCCATAGCACTACGATACCTCGATCGCCGCCCCGCCGGGCCAGGGCCAGGCCAGTCGCCCTAGGTCGCTGGCTGCCAGTGCTCTGGAAACTCAATCACCAGAGTTTCTAGCTCAGAAAGGGCGCAAGAGGCGGTCAACCCCCGCTTCTGGCAGAGGCGAGCCTGTTTTTTGCGGGCCAGGGCTTTGATCTGGTCCACGGCAGTGGAAATATCCTGCCGCTGCCGAAGCTCGCCGTGGGGCGTGGGCGGAACCCCAGGCAAGCGCCCTAGTTTGGCGGCCAGCTGTCTCCCAGGGATAGAAATGTAGCCCTGAAAGTAGGCCAGAGCCAGCCGCCGAAACAAAATTTTCAGGTGATCGGGCAGATCCTGCTCCACCTGGGCCGGTTTGGCCGTTAAATCCACCAGTTGCCCCATGGCGTGGGCAATCAGCATATTGTCCTGACCGCTGGTGGGGTAAACATCTTTAAGATCTAGCCAGCAGGCTTCAAAGGCTTCAAGTTCGCGTAGCATCATGGGGTCAACTTCACCGGTAGGATAGCCGTGACGAAGGTAGGTGCACCCTGCCCATGACCGGATATATGGCGTTTAGGATATATGGTGTCTAGGCGGGAAAATCTGGTCTTAGGGTTAGCATGCCCCCCCGGTCAAAGAATCCGTCACGGGCTAATCCGCAATTTTTGAGGATTTTATAATTCAAATGGCAATTATTGAGCGAATCTATACAGACGGAGCCTGCTCCGGCAATCCTGGCCCCGGCGGCTGGGGAACCGTGCTGTACCTGGCCGAGGGCGGCGTGCATGAGCTGGGCGGCGGCGAGGCCCAAACCACCAACAACCGGATGGAAATGCAGGCTGCGATCGCAGGTCTGACCCTGCTGCGCGATAGCGGCCAGACCCAGCCTGTCACCCTGCATACCGATAGCGAGTACGTGCTCAAGGGCATCACCCAGTGGATTGCCGGCTGGAAGCGGCGGGGCTGGGTGAACTCGGCCAAAAAGCCGGTCCTCAACCGCGACCTGTGGGAGGTTTTGGATGCCTTGACCACCGAGGTCAATCAAACCCTCGATCGCCCCCTCCAGTGGGTCTACGTGCGCGGCCATTCGGGCGATGTGGGCAACGAGCGCTGCGACACCATTGCCCGGGCCTTTGCGGCCAACCGCGCGATCGCCCTGGCTACGGCATCGTTGCCCTAGCAGCCTGTGGCCCTAGCAGCCTGTGGTCCTGAGCAATTTGCCATGAAGGGCTACAGGCTGCCCATAGGATGAGGTAAAACTCGACAATTGAATCTATATATAGTGTGCTGTCTCCAGCGAGGAATGCCGTGCTGCTGTCTAAAGGGTTTGAAATTGAGATGTACACCGGCACCCCCGCCGGAGAAATCGTCGGTCTTTCCGATCGCATCGTGGCCGATCTCAATGGTTTCGTGCGCGAGCCCGACAGCCGCAACGTCGAATACACGACTCCCCCGCTGTGTCAGTACGAAAAACTGCTGTGCGAGCTAGTCCGCCCTCGCCACGAGCTGCGCCGCTATCTCAAGGGGTTGGGCAACTACACTCTGATACCCGGCAGCACCCTCGCTTTGGGGCCAACCGATCGCTTTTATCGATCCGATCCCAGCAACCCCTACCACAGCTATATCGAGCAGACCTACGGCACCACCGTGGTCACCGCCAGTGTTCACATTAACATTGGCATCTCGGATCCAGAGATGCTCATGCGTGCCTGCCGCCTGGTGCGGGTCGAAGCGCCCCTGTATCTGGCCCTGACCGCCTCATCCCCGTTTCTGGGCGGTCAGGCCACGGGCTCCCACTCCAGCCGCTGGCAGGTGTTCCCCAAAACCCCGCCCCTGGTGCCGCTGTTCACCAGCCACGCCCACCACATCCAGTGGATGGAGGCGCAGCTGGCCGCAGGCACCATGCAAAACGTGCGCCACCTGTGGTCGGCGGTGCGGCCCAACGGCGATCGCCGTCCCTACAATCTCAACCGGCTTGAGCTGCGGATCTGCGATCTGATTAGCGACCCGATCGCGCTGCTGGCCGTTGCGGCCCTGCTCGAGGCCCGGCTGATTCAGCTCATCCAAAATCCTGAGCTGGATCCGCTGACCCTGAGCGAGCTGCCTGAAACCAGCCGCAATGGTGACCTCGTCGCCCTCACCGACGCCAACGAAGCCGCCGTGGCCAGGCACAGCCTAGAGGCCGAACTGCGTCACTGGCAAAATGGCCGCCCCATTTTGGCTCGGCATTGGGTGCAGCAGCTCTACGACGAGGTGTGGCCCGTTGCCAAAGCCAACGGCATTAGCTGTTTCCTAAGTCCGGTGAAGAAAATTTTGCGGGAGGGCAACGAAGCCCAGCGCTGGCTGCGTCAGCATGGGGCCGGTCAGTCGGTGTCTCAGGTGGTGCAGGGGGCGATCGCAGAGGTGGCCGCCACCGAGGCCATGTTGGCCCAGGAGCTCTGTGAGCCCTGTGCTGCCTGAGGGAGCCTTGTTATCCAAGGGTAAATGTTTACTTATAGGTGAAATAAGGAAAACTTTTTAGGTAAACTCCGATCCCCCTGCTTTCGATCAGTTTTCAGAAAGGGTAAAACTACCGAAGGAAGTATTAATAAAATCTATATCCCCTGGACATTTTCCCCCTTGCCATGGATTAGCCCTGCTCCTCCCCGGTCAAGTCCCCTGCCCTAGCGCTGGTTTCTATGCCTGTCATTGTTCTAGTCAACCCTCAAATCCCGCCAAACACGGGCAATATAGCCCGCACCTGTGCCGCTACAACCACGCCCCTGCACCTGGTTGGCCCCCTCGGATTTGACCTCAGCGATCGCGCCCTCAAGCGAGCTGGTCTCGATTACTGGCCTCAGGTCGACCTCACTCTGCACCCTAACTGGGAAACTTTTTCCGCCCAGCAGCGTCTACAGGGCGGGAGAACCATTGGCTTTAGTACCTCCGGGCGATGTAGCTATACAGATTTGGCCTATCGCCCTAGTGACTGGCTACTGTTTGGCAGCGAAACCCAGGGACTATCGCCAGAGGTGTTGGCGAGCTGCGACGAAACCGCCTACATTCCCATGGATCGCAGCATCGTCCGGAGCCTCAATCTGTCGGTTAGTGCCGCTGTTGGTCTGTTTGAGGCCCTGCGGCAGCTCCAAGCCAGCCAATCCTAGGTTTCTCTCTGCCCAGGGCGCCATTGGCCAGCATCTGAATTTACGGCATTTATAGGCGGCGATCGCCACCTGTCCCACAGGCCGCTGCCTGGGGCGATCGCAGCGGCAAAATACTAGCCAACGCTCCGCCTTAGAGTCGCAATGGTCAATAGCCATAAAGTAATGGAGAGACAGGCACTCGCCACGCCTGCTGACCTTATCTAACTTTGGGTTTAACCCTTGCCCTTCAGGGCTTTTCCTCCTCAGAATTAGGCTTCAGCAGCCATAACCTGTCCCAAAAAACTGCACAAAAAATAAGCGGTTGCTGAGGATACAAAATTGGGGTAGTCCAGATAAGAAATTTATATAACCTGCCTCAATTGCTCCCACCTGGAGGGCTACCCCTGGTTTTAGAGCTGCCTCAAAGCCCTTCCCTATGACCTCGATCGAGCCTATTCACAAGACATCTGGGTTCTGGTCCTACCAATTTGACAGGGATTTATTCTCCCGCCAAGGGGCTTTAGTGCCCACCATGTTTTCTTGGTCAGGGTTATAGCAGTACGCTTGCCAAATACTTTTTTTTGGGGTTAAACGTTTATGTTGTGCACGTGAAGTTCCCGGTCACGAGCCTCAGGTTCAGGGAAGTGACAGAGAAGGTCTGGGTATTGATTTTCGTGTTAAGTCATGTAAACTTGCTTAGGCTGCCAAAGCGGGGTATTGTTACCTAGCCAAGGCGTAAATCTGTCGATCCGTTGTTGTTCTTCTGCTAACAGCTTGCCTTACAGTTCTTGCTGGAACAGGATTTTCGCCTCTTAGGCCAATCCACGTCAGCTGACTGATCGAGGTTCTAAAGGGCTGTTAAGCGCTGGTTTACAGGAGGTCGTTCCTTGAAACGCGTAGTTCCCAAAGAGTCTAAAGTTGATTGTCTACCCTCTAGTTTGAGTGGCGCTCAATCGGAGACTTCAGGAGGTTGTCGTCGAGTGCAAACCTCAGCAGCCATGCTGGGCCTGGCCCTGTCCTTTGGAGCATCCGCTCCGCTGCTCACCGAACCCGAGCTGGCCTTGGCCGCAGATGGATCTCATCTGACCGTGCTGCCCTCTGCCGATCGCGACAGAGACCAATCGCCTAAGCTGGCGGCAGCTGAGACGGGCCTTGAAGCCGCTGCTTACCACACGGTTGAACCTGGCGAAAGTCTTTGGCAGATTGCGGCCGAGCACAAGGCCGATGTTCGGGCGATTAAAGCAGCCAACGGCATTGCCACCGACGATGTTTTGCGAGTTGGTCAAGTTATTCGGGTGCCAGCTGTAGGCATAGATAATTTGACTGCCACTGTCGATACTCCCGGCCTAGTGCTGAAATCAAAGGTCGCTGGGGGCGTAGGGGGCGACCTGGCTGCGGTTGACGGCTTGCCCAACAGTAATATTCCTTCCGTAGATGAGCTAGAGAAGGCTTGGCAGCTTGATAACACCCTCTCGCTGGACGATGAGGACAAGATTTCCGAAGATTCTCTAGCGGATTCAGAACTCGAGCAGTCGGCGTTGGACGGCAGCACCAGCGCAGCGCAGCCCGAGTCCAACGAATCGGTTGCTATGGCCGCCGCTAAAGCTACTACCTCTGAAGCTGACGATTCCCAGCTAGTAGCCGATGCCCAAGGCTCAGTTCCCGCTGGCCAGCGAGTTGCTGAGTCCGATGCAGCGGTCTCTCCGCCAGCTCCTGCTGCCCAAACCGTTGCGTCCCAACCAACTGCCGAAGCCGCTCAAACCGCTCCACTTCAGGCTAGCCTTCCCCTCCACACTGAGGAAGAGGTGCCCGCAGTCGGCGGTCAACCTGTCCAGCCCTCGCAAGAGCAAAGTGGCGCGCAAGCCGTGGACAGCAAGAAAGACTTGGCTTTTGCTGCACTGCCTTTGCGCCCATCCGGTGCGAGTCCATCCGCTGACTCCACGGCCCTGCGCTCCTACCAGGTTAAGCCTGGGGATACCCTGTGGTCGATTGCCTCCCGCAACGGCATTACGCTGGATGCCCTGCTCAGCCACAACCGCAGTGTAGAGAGTTCCGAAGCTCTGCTAGTAGGTGAAAATATCAGTATTCCGGTGGCATCAGCCGCTGTCGAGGAGTCTGATGCTGGCCAATCCGCTGAGTTATCGGCCAACGCCCTTGCGCCTACTCCAAGAACCCGTGAGCAAGTGATTCGCGACCACCTGGCGCGCATTCGTGAATCCAACAGTGCTCTGGTCGATCGCGATGAGCTGAATGCTCGTATCCGCGAAGCTCGCCAAGAGCTGGAGCGCAGCCGCACTGGCGAGGCCTCTCAGGCTCCCGTATCCCTGGAATATCATGCTTCCCAAGCTGTGGCCACCCCGGTTGCAGTGGGTGGCGGCGTTGAGCCTGCCAGCGCTACGGCCCTAGCGGCCAGAGAAGGCGCTCAGCCCTCTGATGCACAGTGGACGGTAACCGATGCTGCGAAGGATGAGCCGCAGGCTGTGGCGCTTAGCTCCGTTGCGGAACCTGCCGCTGAAGTCTCTGTCCAGCCTGGGCTGGGGGATGTCCCACAGTCCGCCACCGAACCTGTGCCGAGTCAACTGCTGGCGGCAGCCCCCCTGGGCGCCGATGCCTACCGGATTGAGTCCAACTTGCCGGTGGGACAGACGGTATCCCCAAGTATGCCGATGATGCCGGGGGCTAACGAGTTTTTGCCTGAGGCACCTCGGCTGTCTAACGGATTTATTTGGCCTACCCACGGCACACTTACCTCCGGCTATGGCTGGCGCTGGGGCCGCATGCACCGCGGTATCGACATTGCTGGTCCGGTTGGTACACCTGTTGTGGCCGCTGCCCCTGGGGTTGTGGTTCAGGCGGGCTGGAACTCCGGTGGCTACGGCAATATGGTGGATATCCAGCACGCCGACGGGAGTTTGACTCGCTATGCCCACAACAGCCGTCTGTTAGTGCATCAGGGTGAGCAGGTCAGGCAGGGACAGCAGATTTCTGAGATGGGAAGCACCGGATATAGTACTGGTCCTCACCTCCACTTTGAAATCCACCCACCGAATAGCGGCGCTGTCAATCCCATGGCTTATCTGCCCGATCGCTAGATAGTGATGGTTAAGTGATACCTTGGCGAGCCGATCAGCGTTTCGGCTCGCTTTTTATTGGGACAAACCCAGCTGCGGCCACTGTACTTCTAAGAAACTCAGGAGGATTTTTTCCCAGGGCCGACCTCCGGCGCAGCGCTGGCCAGTCGCTCAAGGCACAAATGGCGATGCCGATCTGGCGACGGCTGCGGGGTCAGATCGGACACGATCAAAATTGCCGCTGGTGACTTGGTAAGTGGGCTATTCTGTGGTAGATTCATTAACTGTTGGCTGACCAATAGAGCACTGCTCTGGTTAGTAAGATTCTATGCCACGGCTCAGTAGCTCAGTGGTAGAGCAGGGGACTCATAAGCCCTTGGTCGCGTGTTCAAATCACGCCTGAGCCATTTTTATGCACTCCCTGAGAGTCCTTGAGAGGGTAAGTCGATGAGCGATACGAGTGACGGCTGTTTGCGGGTCGGCCAAGTAGCGCCTGACTTTAGTGCCACTGCTGTAGTTGACCAAAGTTTCAAGCTGGTCAGGCTGTCTGACTATCGGGGAAAGTACGTTGTGTTGTTTTTTTACCCCCTCGACTTTACCTTTGTGTGTCCGACCGAAATTGCTGCTTTTAGCGATCGCTACAGCGAGTTTAAGGCTCTCAATACCGAAATTTTGGGTATCTCGGTGGACAGTGAATTTGCTCACTTAGCCTGGATACAGACCGAGCGTAAGCTAGGTGGAGTAGGCGACCTGAACTATCCTTTGGTATCCGACATCAAGAAGGAAATCAGCGCCGCCTATAACGTCCTTGATTCTGATAGCGGCGTAGCCCTGCGAGGTCTGTTTGTCGTTGATCGCGATGGGGTATTGCAGCACGCCACCATTAACAACCTGGCCTTTGGGCGCAAGATAGACGAGACGCTGCGCGTTTTACAGGCCATTCAGCACGTTCAGGCCAATCCCGATGAAGTCTGCCCGGTCGACTGGCAGCCCGGCGGGAAAACCATGAACCCCGACCCCGTCAAGGCGCGAGAGTTTTTTGCTGAGGTCTAGACTTGGCTAAGCTGCCCCCCAGAAGGTTACAGCGCGGTTTCTGGGGCCAAATATGCTGACTACTCTACCTGCGGCTACGCCAGCCTGGTGGCGCTATTGGGTGCCTTTGCCACCGCTGCTCGGGCTTCCTTTTGGGCAGATTCCCCCCGACTTTGCCCTGTGGGATGTCACCCACCAACGCACCGTGCGCCTGGCCAACTGGCGGGGCAAGCAGCCCGTAGTGCTTGTGTTTTGCCGGATTACAGCCGCGATCGCCTACGGTGCCCAGACCCATGACCATCTGATGGCCATGGATAAAGCCTATGCTCAATTTCGCAATGCCGGGGCAGAGGTGCTGGCCATTAGTTCTCAGCCCCAGCGCCAAACTCAGGCAGTGGTAGAGGACCTTGGCCTCAGCCTGCCGCTGCTGAGCGATCCCACCGGGACGGTTTTTCAGGCTTATCACACGGGGCAGGCCTGGGGGGCACCGCTGCCAGCTCAGTTTATGCTCGATGCCCAGGGGCGGCTGCGCTATTGTCACTTGTTTTCGCTACTGCACCAGGCCGCCGCGCCCGAGACTCTGCTAGCGACCCTAGAGCAGCTATAGCACTGGGTTTTAGCACTCTACCCA
Organism: Nodosilinea nodulosa PCC 7104; assembly: GCF_000309385.1. Taxonomy (GTDB): domain Bacteria; phylum Cyanobacteriota; class Cyanobacteriia; order Phormidesmidales; family Phormidesmidaceae; genus Nodosilinea; species Nodosilinea nodulosa. The sequence continues at coordinate 1,781,525 of NZ_JH976537.1, read as the reverse complement.
GGCTTTGCTGGTTGCCGACGAGCCGAGCACGGAGCGATTGCCATCGCCCGATCGGCAGGACATTGGTGCAGTGACCATTGTCATAGTTTTCCGGCGGTGAGTTTTTTGGCCCGAGCCATGGGGTTTTTAGAAAGTTTTTGTTGTCGGCCCTGCGCCTAGCTTTGGACGGCGGCGGGGAGGGGCTGTTCGACCGCAATGCGGGGCAGACGGTGCTTGAAGCCGCAGAGTATTTCCCAGCTGATGGTGTTGGCCAGGGCGGCCCAATCGTCAGGGCCGATGGCGTGGCTGCCGTCGTGGCCCAGGAGGGTAACCACGTCGCCCTCTTGCAGGTTGGGCACCTGGCTGACATCTAGCATGAGCTGATCCATGGTGATCGCACCCACCTGCTGCACCAGCTGGCCCCTGACCATGACCTGAAGCTGGTTAGAGAGTATGCGGGGCACGCCATCGGCGTAGCCAATGCCCACCACGGCCAAACGCATGGGGCGATCGCATACGTACTGGTGGCCGTAGCTAATGCCGGTGCCGGCGGGGACATCCTTCAGGTGGGTGATGCGGGCTTTGACCTGCATTACCGGCTGGAGATCGACCAGGGCCTGTAAATGGGGGGCCGGGTAGAGACCGTAGAGGCCCAGCCCCACGCGCACCAGATCGTAGTGCAGGGCAGGATTGGCCAGGGTGGCGGCTGTATTGGCCAGATGCAGCCTGGGGGGAAGCAGATGCTGCTGCCGAAGCTGGCATAGGGCGGCCCTAAACCGCTGGCGCTGCCGCTCCATAATGGCAGGGTTGGGGTCGTCGGCGGTGGCCAGGTGAGAATAAAGGCTGTCGATGTTCAGGTGGGGCAGCTGCCTCACAAACCGCGCGAAGTCTACAGCCTCGGCCCAGGGAAACCCGAGCCGAGTCATGCCGGTGTCGATTTTCAGGTGTACTCCCACCGGCCGGGCCGCCGCCAAGCCGCCCAGGGTATCGGAAAACACGAGGGCCTGCTTGGGGTTGACCAGGGTAGGCTGAAGCCGCCAGTGGGCGATCGCCTGCATTTCTTCGGGACTGTTGACGGCCCCCATGACTAAGACCGGGGCCTGAATGCCCGCCGCCCGCAGTTCAATTCCTTCGGGCACTGTTGCCACCCCCAGCCAGGCGGCCCCGGCCTGAAGCGCTGTTTGAGCTACGGTCACAGCCCCGTGGCCGTAGGCATCGGCTTTGACCACCGCCATTAGCTGGGTGGCGGTGGGCAGTATGCCCCTAAACTGGCGCACATTGTGCCGCAGCGCCGCCAGATTAATCTCGACCCAGGCGCGGCAGCAGCGCATGGGTTCCAGGCTGGGGGCCAGGCTTGGGGTTTGATCCCAACTCAGCATTGTTACTCCTCCTGCACCGTAGGCTTGGTGGGTCGCGCTAGGCTTGCTAGCGCCTAGCGCCCCATAATAACCCTTGACCATGGCGTCAGATCCGGCACTGCCAACCCAGTCGCCCGTCCAGGGCAGCTTATCAGGGCTAAACACCTCAATTTAGCTTCTGTGCTACCATCGAGCTTATATTCTTTAGCCAACTGATCACGCAAAAGAATGAGTAAGGTTCTGGTGCTAAATGCCTCCTATGAACCGCTCAACATAACGAGCTGGCGCCGGGCTGTTGTTCTGATGATCAAGGGTAAGGCTGAGCGGGTTGAGCACAACGGCAAGTTTATTTATGCCGATTTTCCGCTGCCGACGGTGATTCGTCTGCGCCACTACGTGCGGGTGCCCTACAAGGATATTCCCCTCACCCGGCGCAACCTGCTCCAGCGAGATAATCATACCTGCCAGTACTGCGGCTATAGCGGCGATGGGTTAACCCTCGACCACGTCATGCCGCGATCGCGCGGCGGCGGCGACAGCTGGGAAAACATGGTGACGGCCTGCGTACGGTGCAATGTCAAAAAGGGCAATCGCACCCCTCGGGAGGCCAATATGCTGCTCTTTAGCCAGCCCCGCAAGCCCCACAGCAGCCTCTACTTTGAGGTCACCCGGCAGATCCACAGCGGGGTGCATCAGGAGTGGAAAAAGTACGTTATCGGCATTACCTAGGGTTTCAGGCTATACCCTAGGGCTGAATGTCAGGGCTGGATGGGGCTTTGCTGGCGGTTCTGTGGCAATTTGTAATAATAAGCATAGAGCTACAGCACGGTTGACGAGCCAGGGATTGCCGCTGCCGGACAGTTCACCCCAGTCGTCACGGTAGCCGGTGGGCTCTAGGGTGGAGGACTTAGATTAGTTGAATAACAGGTGCACTGGCACAGAAGGGGATCTCTATGATGACGTTTAACTCAGACTCCGAGGCTCCAGAGGCGGCTTTTCCCAACGGCAACAGCGCCATTTCTGTGGTCCCTCGTCCCGAACCCGACAGTGACTCTGAAGATCCGGTGCAGGCGGTGCGTCGGCTGCTGGAAGGCCACCGCAATGACCGACACTTGGTGCTGCTGCAAGATTTTCCCGACCCCGACGCGCTGTCGGCGGCCTGGGCCTACAAGCTGATTGCGGCCAACTACAAAATTGAGTGCGACATTGTCTATGCGGGCACCCTCAGCCACCAGGAAAACATTGCCCTGGTGCGCCTGACGGGGCTGCCCGCCCGCCGCTGGTTGAACGCCGACGACGCCCACCTGGCCGACTACCAGGGGCTGGTGCTGGTCGACAACCAGGGCACCACCAGTCAGCTTTACGAGCATTTGCGGGAGGCGGGGCTGCCCCTGGTGCTGGTGATCGACCACCATGCGCCCCAGTCGAAGCTTGACGCCGAGTATATTGACCTGCGGCCCCATATTCGAGCCACGGCTACGATCTTGACCGAGTATCTGCAGCGGGGGCTGCTCAACCTCGATCGCAACAACAGCAAGCACACCAAGTGCGCCACCGCCCTCATGCACGGGCTGCGGGCCGACACCAACCAGCTCATGCACGCTGGGGCCAGCGACTTTATGGCGGCGGCCTACCTGAGCCAGTTTTACGATGGCCAATTGCTGAGCGCGGTGCTCCAGGCCTCCCGGTCGAAGCGGGTGATGGATGTGATCGAGCGATCGCTGCGCAACCGCAAGGCCCAAAACAACGTGTCGATCGCGGGGGTGGGCTACCTGCGCTACGACGATCGCGACGCCATTCCCCAGGCGGCGGACTTTCTGGTCACCGAAGACAACGTGCACACCGCCGTGGTCTACGGCATTGTCCACGACGAAGATGAGGAGCGCGAAGTGGTGATTGGCTCCCTGCGCACCAGCAAAATTACCCTCGACCCCGACGAGTTTATCAAAGAGGCCTTTGGCCAGGACAGCGAGGGCCGCTTCTTTGGCGGCGGGCGATCGATGGCCGGCGGGTTTGAAATTCCGGTGGGCTTTTTGTCGGGCTTCTACGAAAACTCAGAGTACAACCGCCTCAAGTGGGAGGTGTTTGACACCCAGATCAAGCAAAAGCTCTGGCGGCTGGTCAACCCTGAAGAGGGCATGATCAACACCGACTGAGTCTTTTCTGTGCCTTTTCTGAGCCTTTTCTGCGGGGGGGCTTTACCGCCGATGCTGATCCACCAACACCTGATTGACCCAATCTTTCATCTCTGCCGAAAGGGGCGGCAGGGGATCGGCATGGTAGTCGATGAAATAGTCGTAACCAGCGCGATCGTAAATATCCGTGAGCAAAGCCTGCAGCTTCAACACTGGTTCTTGATCCTCCGCCTGGAGGGGAACAGGAAAGCTAGGAATTGGTTCGGGCAAATTGAAGGGGTAGAGATCGGCCAAGGGTCGGGTATCTGAACGGCTCACTAAAAGGCGGTAGTCGCTCTGCTCTTGCTGCCCAATCGTCGGCAGCGGGGACCCATCTCGCAGCAGATCGATTTCGACCAGATGGGTTGCGCTGTTTAGTACTTGCTGACGTTTCTGCTCATACTTTTGGCGGCCCTCTCCGCGTTTATTGGTGGGCGATAAAATCTCAATAGCCGTAACTACAATCTGAGTAGCGGCCTCTTTAATCTCCAAGTAAGCCTCGCGCACTTCTTCAGTAACAGGGACAGACACCTGAATCGGCTGATTGGGTATATCGGCTACGACGACTTGAGCTGTGCTGTCGGTCTGACGGGGTCGCTGAACACTGACGTCGGGTCTACCCACCAGTAGCGAATTGAAGCCCACGACGTTGTAAACGCGCTTTTCGATGTCAACCTGGTACTTCGGCAACAGTTGAGGTGCTAGCGCGTCGGCTATGGCCACGATCAATCGATTGTGAACCGTAGACCAGCGATCGGGGTGTTCAAGGTAGGGGTTCATCCCTGGAAAAGGCGATGGCATAAGCAACAGGCTGAGTGTGGCTTATTCAATAGTAAGGGGCGCGGCTGGAACCAGAAATGCGATCGGTTCCCTCCTTGAGGGCTACTACAGGTCTAGTGCATTCAGCCGAAAAAATATCGAGAGACCCAATCTCTGGCCAGACCTCTAATTTGACGTAGCGGCTGCAAAGAAAACCCTGGGGCTAAGGCCGCTGAAGCATCTCTGAGGCGTCCGCTGGTGGCGTAACGTTGTCGTCTGCGGCGATCGCAGGCTGCCGATCCCCTGGCCCCAGCCCGCCGTGCAGCAGGGTATAAAAACACGGGATGATAAACAGCGTCAGCACCGTCGCCAGCGACAGCCCCGAGAACACTACCACCCCCAGGGGCTGCAAAAACTCTGACCCTTGGCCAATGCCCAGGGCCAAGGGAAACAGGCCCAGCACTGTGGTAGAGGTGGTCATCAAAATGGGCCGCAGGCGGCGGGGGGCGGCGCGCAGGATAGCCTCCTGGCGGGAGCAGCCGGTGGCCTCGTAGATCTGGTTGGCCAGCTCCACCATGATGATGGCGTTGTTGACCACGATCCCCACCAGCAGCACCGCACCCACCACCACCGTGGCCCCGATCGCCGTCTGGGTCACGTACAGGCCCAAAATGCCGCCCGCCAGCGCCAGGGGCACCGTCAGCATGATCACCAGCGGGTCGATCAGCGAGTTGTACTGCACCGCCATCACCACAAACACCAGGAAAGCCGCCAGCGCCCCCAGCACCGCCAGTGACCCCTGCAACTCACGGTTGGTTGCGGCGGCGGAGCTAGGCATCAGCGTCACCCCGCTAGGCAGCTCCAGCTTGGCGACGATCGCCTGAGCCTCGGCCAGGGCATTGCCCAGGCTGGCCCCCTCGGCCAGGTCACCGGCAATTAAAAACACCTGCCGCCGGTTAATGCGCTGAATTTCGCCTGGGGCTGGCCCGCGCCCCACAGTGGCCACATCGCCGAGCTGCACCAGCTGGCCACCGTCCGTAAACAGCGGAATATCTAGCAGTTGGGCCGACTGCTGCACGCTGCCCGGCTGGAGCTGTACCTTCACGTCGACTAGGCGGTTGCCGCGCTGGAGCTGGGTGGGCACTGAACCATTGAGGGCGGTTTGCACCGTAGCGCCAATGTCGGCGGCAGACAGCCCCAGATCCGTGGCCCTGGCCCAGTCGGGGAAAATACGCACCTCCTCTTGGGGTTCTGCGCCGTCGGGACGGTAGCGGGCCAGGGTGGCCTGCTTACCCAGGGCGGCTAGCAGCTGCCCCCCGGCCTTCATCAGCGCGTCGCTGTCTTCGCCCTGGAGGCCAATGTCGAGATCCGATCGCACCGGAGAATTGCTTAAAATCAGCCCCCGCACTGACTCGGGCCGAATGCTGACCATGGTGTCAACCAGGGGCAGCTGCTTCAGGACGCCGTTCATGCGTTCCACAAAGCCAGCGGTGTCGGTGCCCGGCTTGAGGGTGACGGTGCTGCTGCCGCTCAGGGTGTTTTCGCTGGTGCTAGAGCCAAACAGCGAGCCCCCGGCGGTGGTAAACGCATACTCCACCTCGGGCTGGCTCAGCAGGAGCTGATCGATCGCCCCCATCACCCGCCGGTTGGCCTCCACGGTAGTCCCCGCCGGGAAGCGGGCGCTGACGCTGGCCTGGCCGGTGCTGATGCGGGGCAAAATTTCCTGGGGAATCTGGCCCAGCATCCAGTAGCTGCTGCCGCCAAATACCAGCAGCGCCAGGGCAATGATCAGCAGCCGTCGCCGCAGCACCCCGCCGAGCAATCGACCGTAGGCCATGGTCACCCCTTCCAGGCGATCGTTGACCCAGCGAAACAGGCCCCAGTTTTGCAGCGATCGCGTGCTGCGACCCATCAGCATCCGCGCCGACAGGGCGGGCACCACGGTCAGCGCCACCACCAGCGACGCCGCCACCGAAAAGCTGATGGTCAAAATCAGTTCGTTGAAGATCAGGGAAATAAAGCCGCCGATCAGCAAAAAGGGCAGCACCGCCACCAGGTTGGTGGTGGTCGAGGCCAGCAGCGCGCTCTCTAGCTCCGCACTGCTGGCCTCGGCCTGAAACATCGCTTCGCTGCGGCTGTACTGTCCGCCGGTCTGGCGCGATCGCTCCATTTCTTCGGCCCGGTTGGCCATATTCTCCAGCATCACAATGGAGTTATCCACCACAATGCCCACTCCCAGGGCCAGCCCCCCGAGGCTAAACACGTTGAGCGAGAGGCCAAACAGCCCCATCAGCACCATCGCCACCAGGGTGGCCAGGGGAATCGCCAGCACAATGATAAAGGTCTGCCGCAGGGAGCCCAAAAACAGCAGCACCACCAGCCCCGCCAGGGTCGCCCCAATCAACCCCGACGTGGCCACATTGCGAATAGAGCTGCGAATAAACCGCGACTCGTCGAGGGTGGCGATCATCTCCATGCCCTCGGGGATCTGACCCACCTGGCGCATGTCCTCCAGCTTGGTCTTGACCCCCTCTACCACCTCAATGGTGTTGGCGGCGGGCTGCTTCTGCACGCTCACCTTGACCGCAGGCTGGCCGTTGAGGTTGACAAAGACGCGCTGTTCCTCGGTGCCGTCAATTACCGTGGCCACATCCCGCAGGTACACCTGCTGGGGCGGGTCGGTGTCGGACATCGTAATCGGCAGGTTGCGTATCTCATCTGCTGAGGCAAACCGACCCACCAGTCGGGTCAGAGTCTCCTGACTGCCACCGCGCAGGCGTCCGCCAGAGATGTCCTGGTTGCGGTTTTGCAGGGCGTCGATGATGTCGGCGACATCGATGCCCGCCGCCTGGAGGCGGCGCAGGTCAACATTCACCTGCACCTGCTCGTTGACGCCGCCGGAGACATCGGTACTGGCCACCCCCGGCACCTGCTGCAGCTCGCGCCCCAGCTCTTCGTCGGCAAAGATGCGCAGCTCCTGGGGACTGAGGCGATCGGAGGTGAGCGCCATCTCGTAGACGGGCAGTTGGGACGGGTCAAACTTAAACAGCCGGGGCGTTTCGACGGTGTCGGGCAGGGTGCTGCGGGCGCGGTTGAGGGTGGCGGTGGCATCGTTGAGGGCCTGGTCAATGTCGCCCCCCGGCTCAAAGAACAGGTCGATGCTAATCCGCCCTTCCCGAGTTTGCGAAAACACCTGCACCACTCCCTCAGTGGCGGACAGGGCTTCCTCCAGGGGGCGAGTAACTTGATCTATGGCCACCTCCGGCGACAGGCCAGGGGCATCGCCCCGCAGACCAATGCGGGGGTAGGTAATCGAAGGCAGCAGATCTACAGGCAGCTTTGTGGTGATGAAGAACCCCATCACAAAGACAGTCAGGGTCAGCATCAGGGTGCCGATGTGCCGCCGAATGGCCAGACCGCTGACGCTAAAGCGATTTTTGGGAAAGGAGGAGGGAGTCATGGCGGGAGGAGCGAGGGGATGGGGAGGGTGAGGGAGATGGGGAGAGTGGGGGAGATGGGGAGGGAATAGAAAATTGCGGATTTTAGCCTGGTCAGGCCCGAGGGCTGGAGCAACCCTGGGGCAACTCTGGGGCAGCAATAGCGCTGTCCTCCATCACCCGATTACCCCATCACTTGCTCACCCCATCACCCTGGGGAGGTCAGACTCTGCTCTACCGTCTGCCCAGATTTCAACGGCTGACTGCTGCGCACCACGTACTGCTCCCCGGCGGCGAGGCCGCTGGTGAGGGTGACTTGACCATCGGCGCGATCGCCCACTTGTACCGGGCGGGCTTCGACGGTTAGGGCACCGTTGGCCCTGGTGACGACAAAAATCTGATTGTCGCTGTTCTCGGCATTTTCCAGGGCGCTTTCGGGCACCACCACGGCCTTCGACTGGCCGCCGGTGCCCGTGGCGCGGGCTAGCAGCCCGCTGCCAATGCGGCTGCCAGGGTTATCGACGGTAATTTCGATGGGCAACAGCCGCGAGGTGCTGTCGGCCACGGGCGAGATCCGCGTTACCCTGCCGGAGAAGGTTTCGCCGGGGAAGGCGTCGATGGTGAGGCCGATCGATTGCCCCAGACTAAAGTTGCTCAGGTTGCTGTCAGCCACCTCGATCACCACCAGCACCTGGGACAGGTCGCCCAAGGTGAGCACCGCTTCGCCGGGTAGCACCAGATCGCCGGGCTCGGCCACCCGTTCCAGCACAACTCCCGAGAGAGTGGCCGTCAGGTTGGCGAAGGAAAGCCGCTTTTGGGCCTCTTGCACAATCGACTGCTGGGCCTTAACCCGCTGCTGGGCGGCAGCAACCGCCTGCTGCCGGGTCCGCACCTGCTCCTGGGATGAGGCCAGCGCTTGCTGGGCGGCGACCAGAGTAGTCTGGGCCTGCTCAGATTCCTGGGTGGAAATAGCCCCCTGGCTGGCCAGGGTCTGAAGCCGCTGGGCATCGTTGCCGGCCTGCTGTAGCCTGACCCGGGCCTCCTCAATGGAGGTGCGAATATCGGCCAGTTCGGCCTGGGCCTGGGTGACTTCAAACTGGCGGGCGGCCAGTTCGGCCTGGGCCTCGCCGACGGCGGTTTGCAGCAGTGCGTCATCGAGGCTGCCGACCGTTTGGCCCTGCTGTACGGTGTCGCCTACGTCGCGGCTGAGCGAAAGCAGGCGACCTTCGGCCTGCGATCGCAGCGATACCTGCCGCACCGGGCGGGTCGTGCCAGTGTAAACGCGGCCCAAATCTTCGGCGGCGGCGGCGGCCACGGCCACATCGACTACCGCAGGCCCATCCTGGGGCCGCTCGGCCTGGGCCGTGGGTTCTGCTGGTTTGCTACAGGCCCCGGCTGCGATCGCAATACTGCCAGCTATCAGCAGTCCGGGCAGCATGCCAGACCCCGTTCCCACCCCCGACAATCGACCGAAGACCATCTCAGCTAATTCCTTGAAGTCGGTAGGATTTACTTTACTTTACACGCCAGTTTTTAGGCTTCTACCTTTCAGCAGATGCCGACAGCCCCGCTAAAACGCTACGGGGTCGGTAGCCCAGCCCAAAGGCCCGCTGGCTATTCGACGACACATCCGCCGGGCGGGGAGCGGGCATGGCAACATCGGCCTGTTTACCCGGCAGAATGAGGTTTTGGTCGAGGCCAAAGGTCGCCGCCATGCGCAGGCCAAAATCGTAGCGGCTGAGGCGATCGGGGCCGCCCAGGTGCAGCAGGCCAGCGGTATTTTCGAGGGCAAACAGCAGGCCAGCGGCGACATCTTCGACGTAGGCAGGGGTGCGAAACTCGTCGGTGAACAGGTGCAGGGGCTGCCCCGCCTTGAGGGTGCGCACAAACCCCTGCAAGAAGCATTCGGCGGTTGGGCTGGGAGGGCCGTAGAGCAGCGGCAGACGGCAGATGACGGCGGCGGGGTGCAGCGCTTGAACCAGGGCCTCGGCCTCCACCTTGTGACGACCGTAGACGCTGATTGGACTGGGGACAGAGTCTTCGCTGTAGGGGGCCGCCTGGCCGTCAAACACCTGATCGGTGGAGGTAAAGGCAAAGGGAAGGTGGCGACTGCCGCAGAACTGGGCCAGCAATCGGGTGGCCTCGACATTTAGCTGGTAGGAAAGGTGGGGATCTTGTTCGCAGCGGTTGGGCTGAGACAGGGCGGCGGTGTGAATGATGGCATCGGGAGCGAGCTCTTCCAGCCAGGGCTTCAGGGCATCGAGATCGGTAAAATCGACGGTGTGCAGCGTGACCCCTGGCAAAGGCGGGGTGTTTTGGTGGTAAGTGCCCTCGACCCGCCAGGTGGCCTGGGCAGCGCGGCACAGGTGCCAGCCCAAAAAGCCGCTAGCACCAGTCACCAGCAACCGTCGTTTGGCGGGGACAGCAGCCGTAGCATCACGGGGTTGGTTTTCCATGGAGCGAAATATGGGCTTGAATGGAGACGTTCTAACTGGCTGAAATGGAATGACCCGGTATCTGAGGTGGTCTGGGGGAATTGAGCGGAGTAGATGGCCCCGGCAGTTCAGTCAATTTTGGAGAAGCGGTTGGGGGCGGGCATTGAGGCCGAAATCGTACTTGGGGCTGCTGGCTCTGGGAGTTGTGCTGGCCCTGAGTCTGGGGTCAGTTAGCCCGGTTCTCCAATGGGGCGGAGCGGCTTTTGCACAGACAACAGCGGCCGGGGAGGAGGTCTTTTTTGCTGACGTTTTGGTGCGGGGGCAGCCAGTGTTTCAGGTGGGGGGCCTGCCCGATGCTAGCGCAGTTGATCGGGCGGGGCAAATCAACCGTCGCATTGCCGCCCTGCTCAACCAGGATACTGACTCAGCGACGGTTGTTGTCAATATCGATCGCAATCGCAACCTGGCCAATTTACAGGTCAACCAGCGGTTGATTATGACCGTCACCGCCCAGGATGCCCTCGACTTTGACACCGACATCGCCACCCTGGCCCAGCGCTGGGCCGATTTGCTCAACCGGGCTATGGCCCGCACCAACCTGGCGGCAGCGGTGACCTACCGGATTCGGGGTACGGCCCAGCAGATGCTGCATCAGACCATCGACAATCTGCCGGCCCTGGTGGGGGCGCTGGTGACGCTAGTGCTGACTTGGCTGCTGGCGGCAGCGGTGCGCCATGCCGTGCTGGTGTGGGCCGAGAAGACCGAGGGCGATCGCACCACCGAAGAGCTGATTAGCCGCCTCTGCTACGGCGGCGTCTGGACCCTGGGCTCTGTAGTTGCCCTGGGGGTCATGGGTCTGAATTTTGCCGCTCTGCTGGGCACTTTGGGTCTGACCAGCGTGGCCATTGGTTTTAGCCTGCGCGACGTGCTCAGCAACTATATCTCCGGCGTCATTTTGCTCGCCACCCGGCCCTTTCGCATTGGCGATCAGGTGGTCATCAACAGCTACGAGGGCACCGTTACCCAGATTCAGCTGCGGGCTACTACCGTACAAACCTACGACGGCCGCCTAGTGTATATCCCAAACCAGGAGGTGTTTCAGAGCAGCATTACCAACAACACCGCTTCGCCCGTGCGCCTCAGCAGCGTCACCGTTGGCATTGATCACAACGCCGACCTGCCCGACCTGTTTGGCCGCATTCAGCAGCAGATGAAGCAAATCGACGGAGTTGAGCAGGACCCCGAGCCAATTGTGCTGGTGCGCGAGCTGACGCCCTCTACGGTGAATTTGGAGGCGCAGTTTTGGGTCAACTCCCGAAAACAATCATTTTTGCAGGTCACTTCCCAGGTGCTGGCGGCGATTAAGCTCACCCTGCAAGCGGCCCAGTTTGCCGAACCCAACGCCCCAGAGGACATGGCGACAGAACCCATCCCCAACGAACCTGCCCCCAGCGAGCCCAGCCCTGATGAAGAGAGTCAGGAGCTGTCGAGCTGAGACTTCCAAGACCTAGGGCATTGAGTTCTTTGCCATTGCTGAGCCCAGCGGCCAACGAACCCATCCCCTGACGCGGCTTACCGAAAAGCTACAGCTGTAGTCAGTCTGGTTAAGACATGTCTCCTATGAACGTTCAAACGCTTGAACGTTCATGGAGCCCCACCAGCAAGAGCGCCGCCCCTTGGGCTGCGGCGTAGATCAATCGACCCAGGCTAACCCTGTATCATGGACTATAGTCACACTTTGTTACATCTCTGACTATGGTTGCTGAACTGGTTTCCCTGTCGCTAGCGTCGATCGAAAAGCACACCTGGGTTTGGCGGGGGCACACCATGGCCTACACCGTTACCGAGGAGGTCACTGGAGAAGGCGCCCCCATCGTGCTTATCCACGGCTTTGGGGCCTCTATGGGTCACTGGCGCAAGAATATCCCGGCCCTGGCGGCGGCGGGGCATCGGGTCTACGCGATCGATCTGCTCGGCTTCGGCGATTCCGATCAGCCCAACCTTCCCTATACCCTCGAGCTCTGGCAAGACCAGCTGGCCGCCTTTTGGGCTGAATTCATCAACGCCCCCACGATCTATGTGGGGAACTCCATCGGCGGGCTGCTGACTCTAATGATGCTCGCCAACCACCCCGACAAAGCGCGGGCCGGGGCTGTACTCAACTGCGCCGGGGGCCTCAACCACCGCCCCGAAGAACTGCGCCCGCCCCTCAACTGGGTGATGGGAGCCTTTACCTGGCTGGTCAGCTCGCCCACGGTGGGGCCGCTGGTATTTAATCAGGTGCGCCGCAAGGGCCGCATTCGCAGCTCCCTGAAGCAGGTTTACCGCAACCCAGCGGCCATCACCGACGAGCTGATCGAAATGATCTACGCTCCGGCCTGCAAGCCTACGGCCCAAAAGGTTTTTGCCTCCATTGTCACCGCGCCGCCGGGGCCAAAGCCCGAGGATTTGCTGCCTAATATTGCCCAGCCGCTGCTGGTGCTCTGGGGCGAAAACGACCCCTGGACACCGATTAAAGGAGCTGAGGTGTATCAAAAACTGGCGGCAGATGTGGCTCGCCCCGGTCTAGTCACCTTCCACAGCATTGCCAATACTGGCCACTGCCCCCACGATGAGCGGCCTGAGCTGGTCAATCCCCTGCTGGTGGGCTGGCTAGACAGTCTAGACAGTTTAGGTGAAAACTAGCGCTCCACTGGCCGCTGCCTAGAGATGGTTCGGCGGGAATCCTAGGGTCTTGGTGTTCCTAGATAGAGGTTGAGCCATGCACTCACGCCCAGTTAAGGCTGCTGAGGAGTTTGAAGCAGCCCTGCGAGAAATCGATCAATTGTTTGACTCAGTTTCAGAACCAGCCGAACTGGCCCAATTTGAGCTAACACTGGCTGATTTGCCCACCCCTGGGGAAGACACTGAGGGAGAGGCTCCCCCTCCTCAGTCGGGAAGTGACCAGGATGAACCAATTCAGGATGCGCTCTAGGCAACACTAGGGGCTGTCATCAGTTAATCGCCAATGGCCTAAGAACCAGCGGTTACAGACCCTAGCCTGGTTTTTGGGTTGGGCGTGGCAATGCCTATAGGGTAAGGATTGCAGCGAGAATTGATGACATGCCCAGGCCCAGCCAGACCGTCAGAATTCCGTGATTTCCATGGTCATTGTCTGGTCAATTCCCCCTACAGTGAGTTAAAACCCGGTTAACCATCACTCGACGTCGTTCTTACCGCCATCACCTATGTCTTCAGCCTCCCTTCAGGAGCAGCTCGATCGCTACTATCAACAGGTCAAGGCCGTGATTTTGTCGCGGCAGCACCCCGTTAGCGGTCTATTGCCGGCCAGTACGGCGGTGAATGTGCACGGTAATTACACCGACGCCTGGGTGCGCGACAACGTGTATAGCATTCTGGCGGTGTGGGGGGTGGCCATTGCCTACCGCCATCTGGATGACGACCAGGGCCGCACGGTGGAGCTAGAGCAGAGCGTTGTCAAACTGATGCGGGGTCTGATGACCGCGATGCTGCGCCAGGCGGGCAAGGTCGAGCAGTTCAAAGAGCGGCAGGACCCGCTCCAGGCGCTGCACGCCAAGTACGACACGGGCACCGGGCTGCCGGTGGTGGGCGACGACGAGTGGGGCCATCTGCAAATTGACGCTACCTCGGTGTTTTTGCTCATGCTGGCCCAGATGACCGCCTCGGGGTTGCAGATCGTCTTTACCCAGGATGAAGTTAACTTTGTGCAAAACCTGGTCTACTACATTGGCCGGGCCTACCGCACCCCCGACTACGGTCTTTGGGAACGGGGCAACAAAATTAACCACGGCAAGCCAGAACTCAACGCCAGCTCCGTGGGCATGGCCAAGGCTGCTCTGGAGGCCTTGCGGGGCTTCAACCTGTTTGGCATGCGGGGCGGGCAGGCCTCGACCATCCACGTGCTGACCGACGAGATCGCCCGCGCCCGCATCACCCTGGAGTCGCTGCTGCCCAGGGAGTCGGGCTCTAAAGAAGTGGATGCGGCTCTGCTGAGCGTGGTGGGCTATCCCGGCTTTGCCATTGATGACGAACAGCTGGCCCACAAAACGCGGCAAAAAATTCTCGACAAGCTCCAGGGCTCCTACGGCTGCAAGCGGTTTTTGCGCGACGGCCACCAGACGGTGATTGAAGACACCACCCGGCTGCACTACGAGCCGGAGGAGCTCAGGCAGTTCGAGCACATTGAGTGTGAGTGGCCGCTGTTCTTTACCTACCTGTGGTTAGACAGCTTGTTTACGGGCGATCGCGACCAGATTCTTTTCTACGAGGAGCGGCTGGCGGCGCTGACGGTCGATCGCGACGGCCTCAATCTCTTGCCCGAGCTGTACTACGTGCCCGCCGACAGCCTGGAGGCGGAGCGCAAAAAGCCTGGCAGCCAGACCCGCCTGCCCAACGACAACCTGCCCCTGGTGTGGGCGCAGAGCCTGTACCTGCTGGGGCAGCTGATTCAAGATGGGCTGCTCAAGCCCAGCGACATCGACCCCCTGGGCCGCTACCGCGCCCTGGGTGACCACCGCTACCCGGTGGTGCAGGTGTCGCTGCTGGCCGAAGATAGGGCGCTGCAAAAGGAGTTGGCCACCTATGGCCTGCCCACCCAAACCCTCGAAGACATTGCCCCGGTGCGGGTATTCCCGGCCCATGAGCTGTCGTCGATCTACGCTGAGATCGGCAAAAACGACAAGCTGGGCCTCAGCGGTCGCCCGGTGCGGCGACTGCGCAGCCTGACCACCTCCCGCATGTTTCGGATCAAGGGCGAGTCGGTGGTGTTTTTGCCGTCGTTTTTAGACCAGCAGCGGTTCTACCTCACCCTCGACTACCACTTTTTGGTGGCCCAGATGCGCAGCGAGCTGGCCTACATCTACGACCACTGGCGCGAGCCGGGCCGCCCCACCGTGACGCTGCTGCTGACCCACGCCATGTTTCAGCTGGGGCGCAAACCCATTTACGAGTCGCCGCTGATGGCGCTGATGCGGGAACTCCAGGGCGATCGCTGCGATCATGTGCCAGTTAAGCTAGGCCCCCTGCACCAGCTGATGATGACCACCAGCCTGGAGCGAGTTGACAATCTCAACAGCTATCAGCTGGGCAGCACCTCCGTGGGCTATACTCCTTTGTGGACAGCCTACCTGGGCTTTGAGCCGGGCCACGACGGTCCCCTGTCGCTGCTCGAAGAGTTCGACCTGGAGAATGAAACCGATCTCGATCGCCTGCTGACCCAGCTGCGCGAGTCGAACAACACCTACGAGCAGATCGAGCTCCTGGCCACCCTCAAACACCTGCACGGCAACGACTTTAATACGGGCTTTGGCGGCCCTAACCACGCCGTTACGGTCGAAGACCTGCTGGATGAGGTCTACGCCAAGGCTAGCCAGCTAGAGCAGTGGGGTATTTTGCGCCGCGCCGCCGGTCTGCTGGGCAAGGCTGACATCACCCTGTCGGATGCGGTGACCGAGCTGCTGGTGCGCCAAAAGCAGATCTCGGTCGGCAAATCCTACAGCGAGGCGTCGCTGATTACTGAGCCCATGGGCCATAGCGAGATCGTTGAGAAAATTCGCAGCTTTGGAGGTGACGACGTGCGCGACCACGTGCTCACCCAGGAAATTCTGATCGACCTGAGCGTTCTGATCAAAGCGGAACCGACCCTGTTTAAGGGGCTGATGACCCTGCGGGTGGGCTACCTGCTGCTGCTGATTACCAGCGAGCTGGCCCGCGAGCGCGACATCACTCAGGACGAAGCCTACGGACAGCTGATTGATCTCAGCCCCTTTGAAATCAAGACTCGCCTGCGCCAGGTGCTGGCCGGGTTCGACGGGCTCAATCAGGCGATCTTCCGGCGCGAGTCGCTGCACGTTAAGCCCCACAATCCGATTAACTGGCAGGTGGTGCCCGTCGATATTGAAGAAGCAGTGTCCTCTGAAGCAGCCGAGCAGCCGAGCCAAGACTGGCTCCGCAAGCGGATTATTGACGGTGAAATCGCCCGCATCTCCGAGGGGTTCTATACCCAGGTGTGGGAGGTGCTGAAGCATTCCAAGGGCATCGTGATCGGCAACAAGTTCGATCGCAAAAACCGGATCGATAGCGATCGCATTCTCTCCGAAATGACCCCCGGCGAGCAAAATTTCGAGCGCCGCATCACCCACCTGCTGAACAAAATCCAGGCTCCGGAGTATCGCCACGTCAACCTCGAAGCCCTGCGGGAAATGGGCGAAATCTTTAAGGTCAACCCCGACCTCTACTTTGAAGATTACATCTATCTCGACGTGCTAATCGGCCACGCCGTGCGCCTGGGCTGGCTCGATCAGCAGCCCGATCGCCTCGCCGCCTACGAGTCTGATAAAGCGATCGCCTGGCAGTCGTTCTACCAGCTGCCGCCCACCCAGTGCGCCACCTACATCGCCATGGCGCTTCAGTTCCTCACGGTGCTGGGTGAAGCCGAGTCCGGGGGAGATTCTTTTAGAAAAACCCTGGGAGACGTGGCTTAAATGTCTGCCACATCTCCCAGGGTCATACCCTAAAGCTGAGTTATAAGGGGGGCGATCGCCCCCCTAAACTTAAGCCAATCACCTACTACGCAGGCATAAGCACAGTGTCAATGATGTGAATGACGCCATTGTCGGCAGCCACATCAGCTGTAGTTACCGTGGAATCGTTGATTTTAACACCTTCAGAGGCGTCAATTTTGACATCAGAACCTTCGACGGTAGTGGCCGAAGTCATCTTGGTCACATCCGCCGCCATAACCTTACCGGAGACAACGTGGTAGGTGAGGATTTTCTTGAGTTTGGGTACATCCTTTAGAAGCGCGTCCACGGTGCCTGTTGGAAGCTTAGCAAAAGCGTCATCTGTGGGCGCAAAAACGGTGAATGGGCCTGTGCCCTTGAGAGTATCGACTAAACCAGCAGCTTTAACAGCAGCCACTAAAGTATTAAATGAACCTGCGCTTACGGCAGTATCTACAATGTTAGCCATGAATTTTACCTAGATTTGTTACTAGTTAACTAAGGTCATCTGTCACAAATGAGCGGCTAACCCCTGAAGTATAACAGGCTATTCGGTTACCTGCCGCCCATCTCTTCCGGCCTAGCTTCCTTAGAAAATAAAACAAGAAAGCCGTAACACACTTTAATTAAGCTTTGGGGCAAAGGCCCGATTTAATGCTGCAAGCAGTCATTATTTATGCTCTAGGGAACAAGCAATCCCTTTGCAAGTAAGGCCTTCAGGGATTTAATCGGATTTCAGAGTCGTGGAATCCGTTATATTGATTCCAATAAAGCTTGCTCAATTTATTCTCAAAAATAATTAGTGTTTTGTGTCATCAAATTTAAGCCTAAAGAGGGATTCATGCCATAGAAAATCCGCAGATCGCAAGTTGGAGCTTGTATACTTAAAGAGATAGGTATTGGTCGAGTTTTTTATCTGCACAGCACGGCTTTAAAGTGGCGAAACCCCTCTTTCAACAGTTAGCTCAAAGCTCAGCAGGAATTTTAAGAGCTCAGCTGTACCAGATCCGAAGCGCATACCCTTGATTTCGTAAAAGCCAGCCTGTAGGGACGCTGACGCAACTATGCTCGCAGCATATGCCATTTATCAAAAGGGATCGGGGTTGACTAGGCAGGATTAAACACCCTGCGCTCATTTGCAGGGCCCAATTTCAATGTGTCTAGGGTTCACCCGAAGCGATTGACCGTTCAGTGCCACCAACCTGCCAAGATGCCGTCACACTTTAGCGGTTCCGCGCCCGGAGAGCGACAGGGCAAACCAGGCCGTTAGCAACGTTAGCCCACCGGCAATCCAAAAGGGGAAAGAATAGCTGACGCTGACCAGCAGCCCTGCCGTGGCCGGGCCGATCGCATTGGAAATGCTCAGGTACGAC
The DNA here is from genome assembly GCF_000309385.1 of Nodosilinea nodulosa PCC 7104. GTDB lineage: Bacteria > Cyanobacteriota > Cyanobacteriia > Phormidesmidales > Phormidesmidaceae > Nodosilinea > Nodosilinea nodulosa. The sequence goes on along the minus strand of NZ_JH976537.1, from coordinate 1,763,489 downwards.
GCATTTAGGCCCATCACCTCGCCCTGCTCGCGGGGGCCGCTATTGAGCGACAGCAGCGCATCGATCAGCGGCATGGGGAAGGAGTTGACGGCGCTGAAGACCACTGCGATCGCCACAAACGCCACAATGTTGGGGAACGCAGGCATCAGCAAAAACAAAATGCCCCGCGCCGCCAGCGCCCCGGCCAAAATCTGCACCAGCCGAAACCGTCGCCGCAGCGGCTCCAGGGCAAACACCTGGGTGACAAAGCCGATGATCCCCACCGCCGCGAACATGATCGCCAGGTTGCGGGCATCCTGCCCCAGCACCTTGAGAAAGAAGGGCTGAAACGCAAAGGTAAAGATTGTAAAGGTAAAGCCGCTAAAAAACGTCAGCCAGAAAATGCGGCCAAACCGACTGTCGGTGGCCGATCGCGCCAGCCGTCCAAAGCCAAAATCGCGCCAGGAGATGCGAAAGCTGTCGCCGTAGTTCTCCAGGGTTTCGGGCAGCAGCACCAGGCACAGTAGGGTGGCGAATGAGGCGATCGCCGCCGAAAACAAGAACCCCATGCCCAGGCTGGTAAACCCCGGCAGGGGCGGCACCAGCTGGGCCACGTAGCTCAGGGGTGGCCCCACCACAAATCCCAGCCGAAACACCGCCCCAAAAATGCCGTAGGCTCGCGCTCGCTGATCGGGGGTAGTGATGTCACCCACGATCGCCTGGGCGATCGACGTATTGCCGCCCGTGATCCCGTCGAGAATGCGGGCGACAAACAGCATCCAGGCGGCTGGGGCCAGCCCCGCCATCAAATTTGCCGCCACGGTACCCAGCAAGCTGACAATGAGCAGAGGCTTGCGGCCTATGCGATCGGACAGTCGTCCCAGAATAGGGGTAGCGATAAACTGCGCCGCCGCGTAGGCCGTCGTCAGCAGGCTGGCCTGAAAGTCGCTGAGGCCAAACTCCACTGCGTAGGGGTAAATCAGCGGAATAATTAGCGTGAACCCCACCGCATTGATAAACGCCACCAGAGCGGCAATCCAAAACCGCAGGGGCAGGCGCGAGGGGTCAGCTGAGGCCATAGAATTGAATCCATGAAAAACATTATTTTGGCGGCGGCGATCGCCCTGGGGATACCGGCAGCAGCGCTGGTAGGAACCTTTGTCTATATCAGCTCGCCTAACGGTCAAGCCGCCGACTACGACAACCTGGTCACCTACGAAGAATATCCGCCTGGAACAACCAACCCTGAGCAGCTTAACGTAGTCAGCTACAACATTGGCTACCTGTCGGGGCTGACCAACCAGCAGGCCGTCGAGCGCGACAAAACCCTGTTTGACGCGAATCAGGCTACCGCGATCGCTGCTCTGGAAGCCGTCAAACCCGACATTCTGGCCCTGCAAGAAATCGACTTTGACGCCTACCGATCGTTCAACCGCAACCAGCAGTATGCGGTTTCGGCAGCGCTGGAGATGGCCTTTGGCGCGATCGCCGTCAACTGGGACAAACGCTACGTGCCCTTTCCCTACTGGCCGCCTGCGGCCCACTACAAAAAGGTGGTCTCAGGGCAGGCGGTGCTCAGCCGCTACCCCATTCGCCGCAACGAACGGCTGGTGCTGGAGAAAGTGCCCACCAATCCCTTCTACTACAACGCTCTGTACCTCGATCGCGTTGCCCAGGTGACTGAAATCGACGTTTCGGGCCAACCCCTGATCGTCATCAACGTTCACCTCGAAGCCTTTGATGCCCCCACCCGCAGCCGCCAAACCCAGGCGGTGCGCGAGCTAGCGGAAGGCTACGCCAAAGACTACCCCGTGCTGCTGCTGGGCGACTTCAACAGCAGCCTCAATCGCGACGAGGGCGACGGTCCGCGATCGATCGGCATTCTGCTTGACTCCCCAGTGCTGGCCTCGGCGCTGCCCACGGCCCCATCGTCGTTTACGTTCCCGTCCGACCAGCCCCAGTACCTGCTCGACTATATCTTCTACACCCCCGCCACCCTGGAGGTGGTAGCCACCGATGTTGTAGCCGAGGCCGCCCAGGCCTCAGATCATCTGCCTATACAGGCCCGGGTAACCCTCCGTTAAGACCTGTCCTGACGTTATCTCCAGGATCCCCGTAATTCCGCCTAATATAGTGATCAGAATATTCAGAATATGGCGACTCCGACGAGAGCAAGGATGTCTCCAGGAGTAATTTAGTCCAAATTGATTGGCACTTGGAGAGACGGTTTAATGACCCATGCCAGCCTCTATGAAACTGACTTCTACGCCTGGACCTTAGAGCAGAGCAAGCTCTTAAAAGAAGGTGATTTCAGGCATTTAGATTTAGTTAACTTGGTAGAAGAAATCGCATCTTTGGGCAAGCAGCAGCGACAGGAGCTAGAGAATCGCTTAGCTGTTCTGCTGGGCTATCTACTTAAATGGGACTTTCAACCCAGTCACCGCAGCAAAAGCTGGAGAGCAACCATTCGTGAACAGCGGCGCACCGCTCAAAGGCTGCTTCAGCAAAACCCCAGCATCAAGCCCTACCTAGCTGAGGCGATCGCCGTTGCCTACGAGTCAGCGTTAGATCTGGTGGTACGCGAAACGCCCCTAGACTATCCCGATTTACCAACGGATTGTCCTTACACGGCCCAGCAAATTTTCGATCCTGACTTTCCTGCTGGTATGAGCAATGCCTGATTGAATCTGATTTTGGTCTGGGAGCCATCCTTTTATAGTGAGATAATCAGAAGCATTGGCAATGCTCTGTCACCACAGACTTGCCAGCATTTAAGCACTTCTGGAGCGATCGCAATGAGACAGCTACGGCGATGGGTACTGGGGTTATTAGTGGCGTTAACTGCGGTGGGGCTAATTGCCCTTCAGCCCCGTCTTGCAGTGCAGGCCAAGGAGAGCGCACCTCCGGCTACGTTAGACTCTGCCGGGCTCACCCTGGAAGAACTGGCAAATGGCGTTTACGGCCTGGTTGCCAGCGTTGACTTTCCGCCCACCGATCCTAATTTGGCCATCTGTAATGGCGGCATCGTCATCGGTAGCGACGGCGTACTGGTGGTCGATCCGTTCCAGACCGAGGCCCTGGGCGACCTGCTATTCGACACCGTTGCCACCCTGACCGACCAGCCGGTGAAGTACGTGGTCAATACCCACTACCACTTCGACCATACGGGGGGGAACCCCGCCGCCGCCAGCCGCAATCTGCCGATCCTGGGGCGCGGTCCCATTCGCGAATTTATGCTCACCCGCAACACCGAGACCGACCCCAACGTCACCCCACCCGAGGTGATCATCAACGGCACCTGGAATCTGTGGCTGGGCGATAGTCCAGGACTGGCCCAAGGCCAACGTCAGGTGCAAATTCGCGAGTTCGATGGCCACAGCGGCGGTACTGATCTCATTGCCTATATCCCCGACGCCGATGTGCTGATCACGGGCGATTTGCTGTTTAATCAGCGCATTCCCTACCTAGCAGACGGCAATATTCGCACGCTGCAAGCCACCCTCATCCAGCTCATGGCTGACTATCCCCTGACCACGGTGCTACCCGGACATGGCCCTGTGACCGATACCGAAGGTTTAACCATATTCAAGAGCTATCTGGATACGCTAGAAGGCTTGGCCCTGGGTTGGCAGACAGCAGGCACCAGCAAAGAGGAGGCCCTTGCCACGCCCGTGCCCGACCCGTACCAGCCTTTTATGTTCCAGGCGCTGTTTCCTAGCAATCTGGAGGTGGCCTACAACCAGATCACCCTGGGGCAAGACGATGCAGCCTCAATTCAGCAGTACCTGGCGACACAGCCTAGGGCAGTGAAGGCGCTGTGAGGCGACGATGAGTTTTTGTGTTGAGATCTGGAATGTTTTACATGATGGCAGTATTGTCGCCTTCAGGGGTGAGCATCCTGGCAACCTCTCTGTTAAGGTCGAAATAAGGTATCTATGTGAAGCGCTGGCAACCGGGTCTAAGTTTCTCTGGGTTCACCTTCTTGGCTGTACCGACGTAGCGTATACCCCATTTGAGAATTCTAACCTAGTCGTAGATTTCAAATCCTTGGGTAATGGTGAACTCGAAATCTTGAGCGCAAAAGGCGAGGACAGCCATATTTCAATCTGCTGCACTGAGGGCATACTGCGCCTAAGCTACGTAGATGCTACTTGTGAATTGGACAACGGTGTCCCGGTTACTTTCGCCACTCTGTCTGAGGTGCGCAAAAAGTATTGGGATGACTGGGAGCAACGCGGCAAGAATGATGTGTAACAAGTCAAAAATTCTTGAAGGTAAATGACTGAATACTCTGACGGAAGCGCGGTTAACCACGCCTATCTGGCAGCATATGAGTACTTGCTGCGTAGATGGAAGCATATGCCCGAACGGTCAATAGCCGATGAGCTGAGCGATATGAGTTTGTTAGAAGACGGAAACAGTGCCGACCCTTCTTGTAGAAGGGAGTTTACCAAAGCTTTCCAAGCAGTTCTTGAGACCGAGGCGAAATTTGGACGATACACTAGAGCTGATCAACAGCTAAGCCAAGGAACGTAAAAAATTATCGCAGCGGCGATTCACAAGTGATCTTTCGGATACGAAGCTGTTGATTGTCGCCGAATGTGCTCGTTAGGTAGCCTTCACTACGCCAACCCGATCGCACATATCGGCCAGAGGGCAGCGCCTGCACTTAGGTCGATTGCCCGTGCAGATGTGCTTACCAAAGGGCACCAGCAGCCGATTGATCTCAACCCAGTAGGGCTGCGGCAGTTTGGCTTCCAGGGCGGTCATGGTCTTTTCGGGAGACTTGGTTTGCACATAGCCCCAGCGGTTGGTGACTCGATGCACATGCACATCGACGCTGATGCAGGGGTAGCCCAGCGCCACCCCCAGCGCTAGATGGGCGCACTTTGGCCCCACTCCTTTGAACTGCATTAGCACCTCGGGGTCGGCTGGGAGGTCGCCGCCAAACTCATCCAAAATTTGCTCAGAAATCTGGCGGATCTGGGGTGCTTTGTTCTCTGCAAAGGTAGTTCCCTGAATCAGGGTCAGAATGTCTTTGACCTCTAGCTCTACCATTTGCTCAGGCGATCGCGCCCGAGCAAACAACCGCTGCGACACCGGCACGCTCACCTCGTCGTAGGTGCGAATCGAGATGATGCAGGCAATCAGCTGCTCATAGAGCGAGTCGAAGCCCTCCTCCGCCAGCTGAAACATGGCGGCTTTAGGAAATGGGGCCACCGCCTCACGCAGTAGCGCGATCGCCCGATCGATATCAAAGTCCTTGGCAGTCACTGTGCTACAGGGTTGCAGAACCTAGCTCATCACCAGCGGGGCCATTAGCTCGGGGTCTTGGAACAGCGGCGTGCTCAGGTAGCGCTCGCCAAAGCTGGGCTGAATGATCACAATCAGCTTGCCCTCGTTTTCGGGCCGACGACCCACGTCGATCGCAGCTTTGACGGCAGCCCCGGTGGAAATGCCCGAGAGCAGCCCTTCTTCGCGGGCCAGGCGACGACCGTAGGCGATCGCGTCCTCATCGGATACCTGCACCACTTCGTCAATCAGGCTGACGTTCAGCACCTCAGGAATAAACCCTGCGCCAATGCCCTGGATTTTGTGGGAGCCGGGCCTGCCGCCCGAGAGCACCGGGCTGTTGACGGGTTCGACCGCGATCGCCTTAAACCCTGGCTTGCGCTGCTTCAGCACGTCGGCCACGCCGGTAATGGTGCCGCCGGTACCCACCCCAGCCACCACCATATCCACCTGGCCATCGGTGTCGGCCCAGATTTCTTCGGCGGTGGTGCGGCGGTGAATGTCGGGGTTGGCCGGGTTGCGAAACTGCTGGAGCATATAGGCATCGGGCAGCATGTCGAGAATCTCCTGGGCCCGCTGAATGCAGCCCGACATGCCCGCCACCCCAGGGGTAAGCTCCAGCTCGGCCCCGTAGGCCCGCAGCATGGCCCGCCGCTCCGAACTCATGGTCTCGGGCATGGTGAGAATCAGGCGGTAGCCCTTGGCCGCAGCGGCCATGGCCAGGGCAATGCCGGTGTTCCCCGACGTCGGCTCGACCAGGATAGTTTTGCCGGGGGTGATCAGCCCCTCGGCCTCAGCGGCCTCAATCATGTTGATGCCGATGCGGTCTTTGACGGAGGCCGAGGGGTTCATGCCCTCAAGTTTGACCACTAGCCGGGCCAGGCAGCCCGCCTCTTGGGGAATGCGGTTGAGCTGCACCAGCGGGGTGCGGCCAATCAGCTGGGTTACGTTTTCGGCAATTCGCATGGGGCCTGAATGTAGTAATGGGCCTAGATGTAATACATAATGTCAACCTGCTGCTGGGCGTTGCGCTTTTCAACCAGGTCTTGCAGAGTGTACTTTTGCAGCACCCCTTCGGCGGCCTGGCGCACCTCCCCCCACATGCCCTGAATCACCTGCGCCTCGGGGGTATCAGACACCTGGGTCGGGTCGGCCTGAGGCTCAAATCCTTCAATGCAGCTCACCACATCATAGAGGGTAATCTTCCACGGATCACGGGCCAGCAGATAGCCCCCCCGCGCCCCCCGCTGGCTTTTGACTAGCCCGCCCCGGCGCAGGGTCGCCAGCAGCTGCTCTAGGTAGCGATCGGGAATGTTTTGCTGGCTGGCAATCTGGCGAATTTGCAGCGGTTCGCCGCTGGGGTAGTGGGGGCTTAGCTCCAGCAGGGCCAGCAGGGCGTATTCACTTTTAGCAGACAAATCCACAGGGCAGGCGAGGTAAAGAGCGATACCTATCAGTATACTCCGGTTCTCCACTGGGGTTTGCAGGATTGCGCGATAGCAAAAAACTATCGATCTGTAGGGGCAATTTGTATTGGGGTTCACTAAACGTCACAGGGCTTCGGGGTACTGTTCTGGGGTGCGAATAGTGTTCTGGGATACATAGATATAGCGATCGCGATCGCTGCTCCTTCCCGGCATATTTTTAGCACCGCAGGCAAACCTCTGGCAGGCCCTACCCCATGAGCCCACTGAACCTGGTTGTCGATCAACTGATTGCTCCCGAAGCCGCGCCTCGGTCCACCGTAGCCACCGATCCCATCGCCCTGGAGGGACTGGGAGACTTCCTTGAGATTCTACAATTTTTGATTCGCGAACCCTCGGTGGTGGGCAGCGAAGACTCCTTCTTTCGGGTGCTGCGGCGCGAGCTAGAAGAAGTCGGGGCCGTAGTTACCCACTACCACGGCGTGCTCGTCGCCCAGGGCCGCCGTCCCCACGAGCTGATGCTGTCGGCCCACATCGATCGCCACGGACTGCTCTGCACTGGCCCCAACGAGTTTCAGTACGCCGCCTTTATTGCCGGCAACCAGAGCGAGCTGACCGGTGACTCGGTCTCAGAGCAAATGCTCAACACCATCGAAAACCGGTTCCAGGGCCAGCGGGTGCAGGCCCATCTGCCCTACACCGGCACCTATATCGGCCAGGGAATCATCACCAACTCCTACATCTGCCCCGAGCGCCACAACCTGATTTTTGAAGTCGAAGGGCTGGAGTATCTCCAACCGGGCACGCCCGTTTCCTTTTTAGACCGACTGCAATTCAACAACGGCTATATCTCAGCCCAGCTCGACAACGTCATCAGCGCCGCCATCATCATCTTTTTGTTCCGCTGCGGCTTTGAGGGCACCGCTCTGTTCACCGCCCAGGAAGAGTCGGGCCGCAGCTGGCGCTACGCCCTGTCGTGGTTTCAGCGCCAGCGCATCTCCACCCAGCGCCTGGTGGCCCTCGACACCAGCCCCTACCACAGCCGCGAAGCTGCCGACGAGCAGCTTGTCACCCTGCGCCGCAAAGACGCCAGCGCCGACTTTGCCCCCGGCATTACCCAGGAATTGGCCGATCGCTGCACCGAGCTGGCTATTTCCTACAGCTACAAAGACGACTACATCGCCGCCCAAAACCTGACCCGGCCCAAACCCTACTCCCTGGGCCGCACCGAGATGGGCCGCCTCACCGCTGCCACCGACGGCTCTGTCACCGGCACCACCCTGCAAATTCCCACCACCGAGTACCACACGGCGACCGAAACGGCGTCGCTGGCCTCGGTTTCAGCCGTGATTCGGCTTTTGCAGACCTTTATTAAATAGGAAAGTAAGTCTAGATAGGATTTTGATCGCAGGCATTTCTGGCCCTATGCCCAATCAAGCCGAGGGCGGGGAAAGCAAAAAGTTTGCTGTGAACAATAATAATTTTTGTTTGATGGTAAGCACACTTCTCCGTTAGTTAGGGATAGTGAAAGTACTCCCTTTCGCGTATCCGTGAGAGGCCCCCTCAGGAGTACTCCCCCATGAAATTTAACCACCGCGCAGCGCAGCGCGATCGCCAGCCTCAGCCGCACACCATTCGTTATCAGCTCGGCTCTAGTTTCCCTACCTTCTCATCCTCTGGAGTTCCTTCAGATAGCTCGGCTGGCGATCAGCCGGCAGACCCGGGCGGTGGTCGGTTTAGCAAACTGAGGCAGAAAATCAGCGCTTGGTACGCCCATCGCCTGGAGCCGAGAATCACGCCGATCACCGATCGCTCGGGCAATACCTGGTGGCAGGTCTACGATCCACGGACCCACCAGCAAAAATGGCTCGCATCCCAAGATGAAGTCATGCTCTGGTTAGACAATGAAGCTTGGTTTTAACGCCTAGTACTCTGAGGCGGAAGGTTAGGGGCTATTTCTGTAAGTCGGAGAGCAGGGGAGCTAGAAGCCAAAGTGGGGCGAACTGGCTGAACCGTAAGACTCGCGGTACAGAGAGGGCAGTGGCAGATCCCAACTAGGCTCCTTCGTCCGTATCGATATCGATGCTGAGGGAAAGCTGGTAGATCAACTTTTTGGGCTGGCCGGTGGCTTTGGCCAACTGGCGGCTGGCATCGGTGCGGGAAATTCCCTGGTGCAAGAGGTGCTCTAGCTCAGCTTTGATGGCCTGCTCAGACAGCACCGGATGTTCGCGGGTCGCCCCCTGGATGACAATGGTAAATTCTCCCTTGGGGGCTGTGGCCTGGTAGTGCTCTAAAGCATCGCCCAGGGTGCCGCGCCAAAATTCTTCAAATCGCTTGGTAAGCTCGCGGCCCAGGCAGAGGGGGCGATCGCGCCCCAGCACGCCAACCAGGTCCTCCAGGGTTTTCACCAGCTTGTGGGGGGCTTCGTAGAGAACCACGGTGCAATCTGCCTGGGCGATCGCCTCTAGGCGGACGGTCCGCTCTTTGCCCTTGAGGGGCAGAAAGCCTTCAAAGATAAAGCGATCGCTGGGCAACCCCGCCACGCACAGCGCCGTGATCGCTGCTGTTGGCCCCGGAATGGGAATCACCGGAATCTCGGCCTCAATGCAGGCGGCAATCAGCTCATAGCCCGGATCTGAGATGCCCGGCATGCCCGCATCGCTGACCAGCGCCACCGCGTGCTGGCGGGCTTGCAGGTGGTGCAGCACCTCGCCAGTGCGGCTCTGGCGGTTGTGCTCGTGGTAGCTAATTTGAGGCGTAGTGATTTGAAAATGGGCCAGCAGCTTGCCGGTGTGGCGGGTGTCTTCAGCGGCAATTAGATCGACGGCCTGCAACATTCGCACCGCGCGAAAGGTCATATCTTCAAGGTTGCCCAGGGGGGTGCCCACCACGTAGAGATGGCCGGGTTTGGGGTCAGCATCGGGGGCGGGGAGCATGGGCGATCGGCCAAGGTGTAGTCTCTCAAAGGCTAGCGTACCGATCGCCCATTTCGAAGGTCGCACGGCAAACGCCCTGGGCTTTGGGTAGGCGATACTAAACAGCAGTGGTTGAGTCAGCGCAAAGGAGAACCATGATGAAACAGCTAACGATGTGGGGATTAGTGCTAGGGGCAGCGGTGCTCACCGCTGGTGCTCCTGCCGCCCAGGCTCAGGCCCCAGACCGCCTGGTGGCCGCCGAAGCAGCCCCCGCCGCGCCAGCGATTCCAGCGCTAGAAACCACCAGCTACGAAGATCTGTTTTCCATTGACCTGCCGGTGGGGTGGCAGGTCAACGCCCAGGCCAACGCCCCCCAGGTGGTCGCCAACAGCGCCGGGGCCACAGACAGCCTGCCCGCTATGCGCACCGAAATCACCTGGCAGGATGCGCCGCCCCAGGCCGTGGTGGGCGAGTCCCTGGAGAAGATTCGATCGCAGGGCTATACCGTGACCCGCTACGATGCCGTTACCATCGACGGGGTTACGGCCGTTCGTCTGTGGCTGAGCGAAATTCCTGGCGACCTGCCTAACGCCTTTATCACCTACGTCGGCTATCCCACCGCCACCGCCACCATTACCAGCTACTACGGTGACACCACTGCGGCCATCGACCCGGTGCTGATGGCGATTCATCAGTCGTTTGCGCGAACCGAAACTGCCGCATCCGCTGATGGCGGGCCAGACGGTGCGCCGCCAGCGGGAAACTGATCGATAGCTGGGGCAAGCCCTGGGGCGATCGATACCGGCGGGCGTTGTCGGTCTTAGGTTCTAGATCCTGAGGCGCAGATCACAATGCTTAACACTGCATAGGGCATTCTAACCCTTACCCTAATCTAGGGTTGCGCCCTGTCGGGAGGCTCCCCGTGCTGCTAGTCAGACCGTTCCATGCAAATTGATTTTCACCACGGGGTCACCTACGTGTGCGCTCGCCTGGCAGGGTTTGAGCATTTGGATGCCAGCATCGTGGCCCACAGTGCCCAGTACGTCGACGACTCAACCCAGGCAGGGCTAATTCGCTTTGACAATGGGGCAATGTTCGATCGCATTAGCTCGGCCCACAAAATGCTCGACTACCGCAACTTCAAGGAGTTGGCCAACTGCAAGGTGTGGATTCCGTTTCACTTTTTGCCGGGCAACGGCGGTCTGCCCGCCGGACAAGACCCGCCGGGCACCTTTATCGAAAAGCTAATCTGCCGCCCCAATAGCCCAGTGGCCCAGACCATGGTGCGCGAATGCATTGAGCAGCGCTACCGCAGCTACGGCCTGCACCGTTTGGGCATTACCCTGCACGTGTTTGCCGATACCTGGGCTCATCAGGGCTTTGCGGGGGTTAGCCACGAAATCAACAGCGCCCGCGACCTGGTTGATGGCGACAACAAACCCGACCAAAGTCTGATGAACCGGCTGAAGGGATTTTTTATTGGCGGGGCGCTACCCCTGGGCCACGGCACAGTGCTCAGCAACCCCGACAGACCCTACCTGCGCTGGGGCTACACCAATGGCCGGGGCGAAAAAATTAGCCGCGACAACCCCCGCGACTACTTAGAGGCCGCCGACGAAATGTGCAAAGCCATGCAGCGGTATCGGTTGGGCGACCCCGACGCCCCGGTCCCCGGCCTGCCGGAGGCCGATCGGCGCAAGATCGCCGCGCTGCTGGAAACTACCCTAGGGGAAGCCGAAGGCCGCCACCGCCAGTGGGTAGCCCACATTGCCCAGGGCAGTTTTAGCTTTGGCCCTGCCGAAGTTAGCTACATTGCCCAAGGCTACGGCTCGTGGAAACAGAAGGCGCTGGGGGTGGCCTGGGAAGGGGAGCGCAAGGAGTCGGGCCTGGCCTACTCACCCAAGTTTCTGACCAGCAACTGGAAGCGCTTTCACGACGCGCTGCGGGCTCATCACTTTTACGTCATCCATGACCTGCTGCCGGAGTATGGGATTTGCGTGGCGTAGGGGGAGGGGATAGAGGGGGTGAGTGGGTGGGGCTTTTGTTTCCTGTGGGTAGCCCGAAGGTTTTCTGCCAAAGTTTTTCTGCAAAAGAGAGCCTAAGACAGGGTGGCGGGCTATGCTAGGCCTTGGTTCACTCTGCCCATCTGCAACAATTTCCCGTGGTTTCTCCCGTTGTTCCCCGTCCTGCTCTAGATATTTCACCGCCGCCGCGTTCTGTGTCGCCAATTCTGCGGTGGCGGCGATCGCTGCCCCGCCTTCAGCATCCGCAGATGTGGGGCCTGGGCCTGGGTAGCCTGGCTCTGGGCCTGCTGAACGGTGGCTTAGTCATCTCTGCTGGGGTGGGGTTGGTCGCCTATCAGCAGCTTCTACAGCTTTCCCCGCGCCAGCGCAAGGGCTTAGTGCAGCGTATTCAGCAGGGCTTGCCCCTGCCCACGTCATATCAGCAGCAGGCCCTGGTGTTGGCGGGGGTGACGGGGGTGAGCACCTACACCTTTACGGCCCTGTGGCACAGCACCCACTCGCTGCTGATGGCGCTGCTGCTGACGGGGCAGGGGGCGCTGGCGCTGTTTGCGGTGGGGGCGCTGGTGCGATCGTCTCACTCGGCAGAGCGCAGCGACGACCTGTGGGCTGCTGCGCCCGTTGCTCAGATGGAGCACAATCTGGGTTTGCTGAGCCATCCCGACCCGCTGAAACGACTGGTGGCGGCGCGGCGGCTGGTGCGGCTGATCGAGCAGGGTGCGGTGGACGGCGACTATTCGGCGGGGGTGTCGATGCGATCGCACCTGAGCGACTGCTTTCAGCTGCGGCTGAGCCAGGAAAGCGATGCGATCGTGCGATCGGCCCTAGAAGATGGGCAAAACCTGCTCCGCCCGACCCGGCCGTTAGCACCCAGCTCGGCCCAGCCATTTACTGCAGGCTCGGCATTTGGTGCGACTGAGGTGAGCAATTCACCCGCAGAAACTCAATTTGTCGCGGCCCAAGACGTTGCCGATGCCTCAAAAAACTTGGTTTTGAGCGGCGTTGAAGCGCCTCTAGCACAGGCCTCCCTGGGGCAGACGTCAGGGATTGCCCTAGACGAAACGCCAGAGACATCTACCCCAGAGACGTTTACCTCAGAGACATCTACTACAGAGGTATCTACACCGACAGCCCCGGCGCGCGCGTCTGAACCCATACCCAGGGGGCGGCGCACGGTCGAGTACGTCGAGTACCTGGACATTTAATCAACCCTAGAAAATCTGAGCTATGGATCGCTTCACCGTTGAGGTCATTTCCCAGACCCCAAACCCTCAACAGACCATGTACGCCGCCATGCACCAGGATTACGCCGAGGGCTTTGTGGCGCACGATCGCAGCACCTGGCCCAGCGAAGAGCGCTGCGGCGAAATCTTAGTCACCAGCCTGCTGAAGGGCGGGCGCGGCCACTACGGCCCCCTGGAACATCCCCAGATTGTGCTTAACGTGGGCTGGTTTCCCCACAGCACCATGCAGCAGATTCGGACTCATCGCGTCGGCGTTTCATTCGATGTGCAGTCATTTCGCTATACAGGTCAGCGCATTCTCGATGTGGTGGACGGCAAGCGCGACGTGGAAGAGGTCTTTTATCTGAGACCCCTGGGCGACTACACCGATCGCCAAGGCAAGAAGTACGAGTACACCGTCGAGGCCCGCCAGCAGGACCTCGACTGGTGCCGGTCGGCTAGCCAGCGTTACAAGGAACGCATCGACCAGGGCTTTGCCGAAGAGCACGCGCGGGGGCTGATTCCCTTCGATATTCGCCAGCACTGGGTGATGTCGGCCAACGTGCGATCGCTCATGCACCTGCTCGACCTGCGCTGGAAGGCCGATGCCCAGCTCGAAGCCCAAAAAATGTGCGAGGAAATCTGGCCCCATTTTGTTGCCTGGGTACCGGCGATCGCCGCCTGGTACGAAGAAAACCGGCTCAAAAAAGCCCGTTTGGCCCCGTAGGGTCACGACCGCAGACGCAGAAAAGGGGAGACAGTTCTGTCTCCCCTTTTCCTATGGAATTTGAGCGATGGAATGCTCATCCCCCGGATGAGCACCCAGGTTTCTGAATCGGTCATCTGACTTAGGGACAGACTGGCCCAGAAACCCGGTTTCTAGCCCTAGCGGTACCTAAAGTTGCGGTAGACCAGGCGAGCGTTGAGCCCGCGCGCCCGCAGGAAGTTGACCACTGCGCTGGCATCGTTGCGATCGGTACATTCAGCCGCATTGATAAACCTACCCTGGGGAGCATTCTCGAAGCGAGGGTTGATGACGCAGGTCAAACCCCCTACACCCTGGCTGCTGCCACTGGGTAGCACCTGGCGCACCTGCTGGAGTTCATTGTCACCACCAAAGACGGCGGCCACATAAGGCGCTAGGCCAGCCCCATCGGGCACGGTGCCACCGCTGCCAAAACAATCGGGGCGATCGGCCTGGGGAATATTAGTCACCAGAGGCGCAGAGTTGATTCTAGGTTCTGACAGTAGCACTCCGCCGTTGGCGGCAATCACCTCCAGCAGTGCCTGTCCATCACCGCTGACTCGAACGAAGTAGCGGGCCGGAGCACCGCCAAAACTTTGCCCGCCAAAGTAGTTGACCCAGCATCGGTAGGGGGCGACATTAGTGGCTTCTGCGGTGGCAGTCAGACCATTGACCAGCGTTTGACTAGTGACTCTGTTGTAAACATTCATCTTGGTGATGCCGCCGTCGTTAAACACCCGAACCGAGTGGTTTTGGGTATCAAAGCCCACAAATGTGCGGTTGAGCAGGTCGCCCTGTCCAGGGTTAGGGCCGGGGTTGGCTCCGGGAAGGAAAAAGTCTCGAACGCTGGTGCTGTTTTGACTCAGCAATATGGAACTGGTGGAGGCATCAACGATTTCGAGGCGGGCCTGGTTGTTAGTTAGGTTGCCACTAGCCCGGTAGACGACGCTGCGGCCTGCACGCGAGCCGAAGCTGTCATAGCTTATCCAGTCGCTACTGATAATTCCGTCGCGGCGGGTAACGGGAGCATTGAGTTGTTCAGACCGCCGAGTGTCTCTGTTGTAGACATTCATACTGAGGAACTGACCATTCCTAGGATGAACGCTAACGGTAAAGGTAGCGGTTTCAAAGTAAAGGGTGGCGTTGCCCGCGGTGTTGGGTTCCTGGGCCATCAACATATCCAATCCGACCTCGGCAGCGGTATTGGGCGTCAGCGCTGGGGGCTGAGCCGCACTGTAGCCGGGCACCGCTAGGCCAGTGACCAGAAAAACCGAGGTAATAAACAGCGCAAGCGACTTAAACAGCCGCTTCGACCAGCGGCTAAGGGGGATTGTGGGCCAGACTGGTTTCATGGAAATTAGCTCCCTATACTCCTCACTCGAGAAACCCGTCAGGCCACCAACTGGGCACGTCTGCGGGCATAGAAGCCCGGTTTCTCTGCAAATACGGCTGTAATTTTAGCTAATTTTCCCTGAAGCGCTCTTTTTTTTTAGAGTTGGTCAAGTTTTGCCCGAGCCAGCCCCAGATATAGCCATAGTCACGTTGGTCAGGGCATCCAGACACCCTATGATATCAAGTCCGCTTAATCGACCGCACTATGGCCTTAGAAGAAGCAAGGGTTAGTGGCCTACAATTCTTGGGTTCATTAGCCGGACTTGATATGAACATTCAAACGTTTGAACATTCATAGGAGGCAGGTCTGAACCAGACTGGCCACAGCCAAACCTAAACCGCATGAGACAGGTGGCTGGCGTAGGGGCAGACACCGTTTGCCCAGCCCAATCGGTGGCAGCCGGGGAGGGTTCCGCATGGGCCAGCGCAAAACCAAGCCCGAAAAGACTGACCTGAAAAGACTGAAATTATTGCTGTTCGTCGGACTCCCCATCCAGCCGCCGCAGTAGCTGCTGGGCCTCGGCTGAAAGGTTGACGGGCAGGTGCCCAGAGCGAATGTGCAGATCGCGCTGGGGAAAAGGCACCTCAATGTTGTAGTGGCGCAGGCTGGCCTCGATGGCAAAGTACAGATCGCTTTTGATGACCAGCTGGCGGCTGGGCTGGGCAATCCACACCAGCAGCTCAAAGTTGAGCGCGCTGTCGCCAAAACCCAGGAAAAATACCTGGGGGGACGGGGCTGAGAGGATCTCCTGGTTCTTGTGGCAGGCTTCGAGCAGCGCAACTTTGACCGCCTGGGGATCAGCGCTGTAGGACACGCCCACGGGCAGACGAATGCGCGATACGGGGTTGCCGTGGCTCCAGTTGATCACCTCGGATTCTAAAAAGCGGGAGTTGGGCACGATGATCGCCACCTGATCGAGGGTGCGAATCTCGGTGCTGCGGGAGCCAATGCGAGCGACGGTGCCCTTGACCTCGCCGAAATCCACAAAGTCTCCCACCTGTACCGGGCGCTCGAAGACCAGCACCAGACCGCTGACAAAATCTTTGACCAGGCCCTGGAGGCCCAGGCCAACCCCAATGCCCAGACCGCTGGCGATGAGGGCAATGGAGCTGAGGTCGATGCCCCACAGCTGGAGAATGACTACGGTGCCCAGCAAGATCAGGGTGTACTTGGAGAGCACCGCGATCGCCTCCTGGGCGGCCAGGCTAATGCCCGTGGCCCGCAGCACCCGCGATCGCATCAGGTTAGTGACGGCGCTGGCCACGACAATCATGGCCAGCAGCACAGCTACCAGCGTCAGCAGGCCCAGCAGCGAATACGACCGACTGCCCAACAGCAGACTGCGGGCAAACAACCCCTCTTGCAGGCTCAGGGCCACCCGGTAGCTGATCCGGCGGGTGACCGGAAAGAGGTTGGCGATGTAGGCCAGGGCCGCAAACCACACCCCGCCCCGCACCAGAAAAAGAGTCAAACGAAAGAGCAGGTTTAGCCCGGTGGCCTCGTGCTCGTGGTTGTCGGGGTCGATGGGGGAGAAGGCAAATCGATCTAGAAAGGGTCTGAGCCAGCGGTGCCACAGTCGCCCGGCCAGCCAGTGCACCGCCAGAGCCGCCGCCAGAGCCGCCAGGGCCTTGACCAAAGCCTTGACCAAAAAGCCCTTCTGGCGCTCGATGCGAGACTGGGAGAGGGCGTCGGAAATGCTGTGGACCCACTGATCGGCCTGGGCCTGAAGGGTACTGGCCCCGCCGACCTGCACATCGGCGTTGGTGACGGTCATGATGTAGCGATCGCCCGCAAAAATGACCGGATTGCCGCTCTGGGAGGACCCACCGCTGGTTTCTGTGCTGCGCACCTCGGCCCGCACCGCCACCGGCTCCCGGTTGCCAATCAGCGGTCCTAGGTTGGTCTCAATCGCCAAGGCCCGTTCGGCCGCCTTCAGATCTCCGGCGGCGGGGACCTCAAACAAAAACAACCCGTCGACGGACACAGGGGCAGTCTCGGCCGCCTGGGCCAGCGCTAGCCCTCCCCCCAGGCCCTGGAGCACCAGCGCCAGGGCCAGCCCGCAGACCATGCGGACGAGCCAGCGATAGGGAGACAATCCTGGGGGCATTGGCCTCTGTGCCTAGACATCGAAACCAGCATAGCGCTTGGCAAGGGTGGGAGAGACGCTCAGCTAGGGTAGGTCTTGGCGCTACAGGATAGCCAGCAGCAGCAGCAGCACCCCCAGGCCAAAGCAGCCGACCATCGACCAAAAGGCCATCTGGGCGCTCTGGTCCACGCTTTTGGTCACCGCCTCGTGGGTCTTCAGCGTAATGATATAGGGCTGGTCGGGCTGGGTGGGCTTTTCGATGGTGACCGTGCCGGCTCGATCGCCCCCTAGGGCTGCCCTCTGGCTGTCGCTGGCGGTGCCCACCACCAGCACCGGGCGATCGAGCGGCAGAACCGACTCCTGGTAGCGGTAGCCCAGGGTGCGGCGCTGTCCCCCGCCCCCTTCCCCCAGCACCAGGGAGAATGACCCATAGGAGAGCATGCCGCCGGTAGGGCTACCGGGGCGGAAGTCGTTGAGCACCTCTACCTGCTCTATATTGGCCTCTACAGGATCCACTCGCACCTGTCCAGAGGCGTCTACCAGGTCAAAGGGAGTTCGCTGATGGTGCTCGCTGACGGTCTCGGAACCCCGCTGGGTGCGGGTCGTGACATTGCCATTGCTGTCTTTTTCGTGCACGGTCTCTTCGTACTCGCGCACGACGGTAGTGGTGTAGCTGACGCAGGACACCTGCTTGAGTTCTGAGGTGAGCGGGACCGGAGTTTTGGGGGTGCCCCGCAGCCACACGTAGTCGCGCCAGTCGCCGCCGCCAATTTCGCCAGCGACGGCGGCAGCGGTGGCTTCCAGGTCAGCGGCCTGGGCCTGGCGCGCCAGTTTAAGCTGGTTGCAGCGCCGCTGCTGTCGGGTTTTAACCCACCAGAGCACGGCCCCAGCGACTATAAACACAATTCCTGCGATCGCCATGCTTTTCTCCTGCCAATCCTGGCCAGTGCTGGCTCTCAGCGTGCCCAGGCAGGCCCCAGGAAAGCTCGGTACTTCATGAAATTTGAACGCTTCCCTGGCCACAGCGTTATCTATCGACAGGTTTTGTTGCAAAACTTAAAGCGCCGCCGACTGTCCCAAAAGCCCTGATACACTGACATTTAGCGATTTGGTTGGAGAGCTGCATTCCGCCTGTGCTCAGGGTATGAATTGGTCCGAGACCTGAGGGATGCCTCTTCTATCCATTGCTTTACCGGGAGACAGCCCGACCCACGTTCACCGCGCCATCCAAGGACTCATGGTAGATTCCCTTAAAAAGCCTGAATTGCAAGAAATTCGCCCAGGGGTAAAGGCTCCGGCCAAGGACACCATTCTCACCCCTCGGTTTTACACTACCGACTTCGACGAGATGGCCGCCATGGACATCTCGGTCAACGAAGACGAACTGCTCGCCATTCTCGAAGAGTTTCGGGTTGACTACAACCGCCACCACTTCGTGCGCAACGACACGTTTGATCAGTCTTGGGATTCCATTAGCGGCGAAACCCGGCAGCTGTTCGTGGAGTTTCTAGAGCGCTCCTGCACAGCTGAGTTTTCGGGCTTTTTGCTCTACAAAGAGCTGGGCCGTCGCCTCAAGGGCAAAAACCCGGTGCTGGCCGAGTGCTTCAACCTCATGTCGCGCGACGAAGCGCGCCACGCGGGCTTTCTCAATAAGGCCATGTCTGACTTCAACCTCCAGTTAGACCTGGGCTTTTTGACCAAGAGCAAAGACTACACCTTCTTTAAGCCCAAGTTCATCTTCTACGCCACCTATCTGTCCGAGAAGATTGGCTACTGGCGCTATATCACCATCTTCCGCCATCTCGAAGCCCACCCCGAGAACGAGATCTACCCCATCTTCCGGTTCTTCGAGAACTGGTGCCAGGACGAAAACCGCCACGGCGACTTCTTCTCGGCCCTGATGAAGGCCCAGCCCGAAATTCTCAACGACTGGAAGGCGCGGCTGTGGTGCCGTTTCTTCCTGCTGTCGGTGTTTGCCACCATGTATCTGAACGACCTCCAGCGCAGCGGTTTCTACGCTTCTCTGGGGCTAGATGCACGGGAGTACGACATCGAGGTCATTGAGAAAACCAACGAAACCGCCGGGCGCGTGTTTCCCCTCACGCTCAATGTCGATCACCCCAGCTTCTTTAAGCGGCTGGATATTGCCGCAGCGGCCAATGCCAAGCTGAGCAAGGTTGCTGAATCGAACCAGCCCAAGCCCCTTCAGCTGCTGCAAAAGCTGCCCCACATTGCCACTATTGGCTGGCAGCTCGTGCAGCTCTACTTCCTCAAGCCCATCGACACCACGGTTGAGCGGGGCCAGGTGCGCTAGGAGACCTTAGCCATTTACCGAAACGCTATCCTCGTTTCCCCCAGCGGCTTTACTGTTTGAGTAGGGCCGCTTTTTTTGATGGCCTACCCCAAGGAGCGCGATCGGGTATAGGCGGTAAGATGCATAGGATTATCGCGTGAGCTGGGGGCCGCTGAGTGGTGTCATCGACGATCCAATGGTTGCGCATTGGCGGCTGCCTGGGGGCGATCGGTCTGGGCTTAGCGCCAAACGCGCTGGCGTTTGAAGCCTGGTCTCCGGCTGGCGCTCAGCCTCCCTTCGATGCCACAGCGGCTGACCTCACGCCCTGTCCTCCGGCGGCGGCCGCCGCCGCCGAATCCTGCGGGGTTTCCTTTGCAGAAACCCTGCCAACCCAAAGCCTTTCCCCGGTGGCTGCCCTGCCAGAGGCCCTGGCCCTGGATCCTGAGACGGTGGCTCCCACCCTCGACCTCGACCCCGCTGTTATCGAAGGCAGCCCCACTCTCCAGCGGTGGCTAGAGAAGGTGCCCGACGTGGCCGATGAAATTCGCTATCAGCCCAGCTTTCGCACTCGGCTGCGGGCGGGCTATGTCCAGTTTCCCTCATCGGGGCAGATCAGTGGCTTTGGGGCAGCGCTAGAAGATGTGTTTTTGGCGCCGGGTACGGGCCTTACCGCCAGCGTCGACTATAGCCGCAGCAGCAATGGTCAGCGCGAAGACTACGGGGGCGAGCTGCGTTACTACCTGCTGCCCGTGGGCGGCTACGTGAATATTGCCCCTACGGTGGGCTATCGTGCCCTCAGCACGCCCGCTTACCAAACCGATGGACTGGATGTAGGCCTGCGCCTGCTGCTGGTGCCCTCGCGCGGCGGCGGCGGCGATCTGGCCCTGAGCCAGCGCTGGGTGGCACCGGGGAGTGATCGTGAAGTGGGCATTACCAGCCTTGAGATCGGCTACGCCGTAACCCGACAGCTGCGCCTGGGCACCGATTTTCAGCTGCAAAACTCCCGCTTTGGCCAAGACAGCCGCTTTGGGCTTTCGCTGGAACTGCTGTTGTAGTGGGGCTACCCAAAGGAATCCTGCCATTCTTTTTCAGGGGCATATCCATTCAAAAAAGGTTCTAGCACTGTATCAATGCCCAGCCTATGCCCTTTAATGCAAATGTCATCGTTGGAGAGAAACTCAAAGCAATCTTCCAGTGGCATGGCAGGGCAGCCGCCGAAACTCGCTCATATCGTAAATCACATTTTTGTCGGCTGAGCTGGCGAGCCTGCTGCCACTACCTCGCCCTTACTCGATGGGGGCTTCTAGAGTCTTGACCGTCTTGGGCAGCAAAAACGACAGCCCCAGGCACAGCAGGCACAGGGCCAAACTGATCAGCAGCGTACTCTGCATCGCGTTTACCGCCGCCGCTTGCAAAATGCCGTTGAGGGCGGGCTGAATGGAGTCGGGCAGTTGGTCAAACAGCGTCTGGCGATCGCTGCGCCGCAGGGTTTGAATGGCCACCTGGAGCGATCGAATTGCGTCGCACCGCACCTCTGGGTCGATAGATTTCCCCAGCTCAGCCACAATGCCATCGACGATCTGAATCGAGGCTAGAGCGATCAACAGCGTGCCTAAAATCCCTCGGCCCAGCGAGGCCCCCAGGTTTTGAAACGGACGATACACTCCCCGCGCTTCGACTTTTTGGTTTTTGTGGGTATCGGCAAAGGTCAGCGAGGTGATGTAGGTCGCGAAAATTCCGGTGCCGCTGCCCATGACCACCAGGGCGGGCAGCAGCCCCAGGGCGGTGATCGGCGGATTGATGACGGCTGCCAGCATGGCAATACCGACGGCTTTGACCACTAGCCCCGCCTGCAACAAATAGCGGGGCGGAAACTGGGGCCGCCGCTTGACCAGCAGCAGCAGCACCGCCAGCTGGGCAATGGTGAAGGGGCTCACCGCGATGGAAGTTTGCACCGAGTTGAGCCCGATTACCGCCGGAATAAACTGAAACAGATTGAACTGCACCCCGACCGTGATCATGGTGTGCAGGGTGCCAATGGTTAGCCCCAGGGTGTAAATGCGGCGGTTAAACACCCCCAGCCGCAGCAGTGAGGGCTGGCCCTGGCGCGATCGCTCTCGTTCCCAAAAGACCAGCAGCCCCAGGCAAATTAGCCCTGCCCCTATCAATACTGGGGCAACCGAAATGCCGAAGGGTGCCAGCAAAAAATTCAGGGCCTGGGGTTCGCCCTTGGGCTGCCACCAGCCCACCTCAGAGGTCAGGCTCAGCCCCACCAGGCTGAGCCCAAACCCCGCCACCGACAGCAGCCCCCCCAGCCAGTCAATCGGCTGCGTAGCGCTGGGGGTTGACATTTCAATGGGGCGCACCAGCAGCCAAATGATGGGAATTAACCCCAGCTCAAAGGCAAAGGCCCACCGCCAGCTAAAGTCAAAGGCCATCAGGCCGCCGGTTAGCGAACCGATCAGAGAACCAACTACGCCCGCGATCGCCAGGGCGACCAGCGCATATTTTTGCCCCATAGCATCGGGGTACATGGCTTCTATTAGGGCCACTGGAGTGCTCACCAGCACCGCCCCCGCCACGCCCAATATCCCCGCCAGCCCCAGGGTAAAGAGGCCAATACCGGGGCTAACGACAACGACAACAATCCCCAGGGCAAATATTCCCAGGGCAGTTGCCAGCACTCGACGCCGCCCCAGCCGCCGACTCAAGTTTTCGGCAGTGGGGGTAAACGAAGCGGTCACCAGCGACATCAGCACCAGGGCCGACTGCACAAAGCCCACGCTGGAATCAAACTCCCGCACCATGGGCGGCATAATCGGCTGCACCACCCCAATCGTGTACGACAGCATAAATAGAATCAGGCACAGCCCCAAAGGCTGCCCCCACGTCTCCCCCCAGGTCTCTTGCTCAGCCATGGTTTACTCTGGACTATCCCAAGCCGCAATTAGAATTCTGCCACGGCCAACCTAGAGCGAGACGCCGAGGGAGAAGAGCGCATCACCATGAGAATTGCGGTGGACGCCTATGGCCCCGAGGAGCAGGCCATGGGCCGGTACTTTGGCAAGACACTATGGGGTTTCCCTTTGCCGCCCCGGCATTAGTCAACGACGCATTTCCCCATGACGCGTTTCCCCATTAAAGGTAGGCGCCACTGTTGATGTGGTAGGTATGCCCCCCTGCGGACGAGTGCGAGCGAGAAATGGTTGTGGCGATCGCCCACTACCCGTTGTCCACATCCGCAGATTAACGAGGCTACAGCTTGCGAACGCTGGCCTGGCCGTCTTTCACTTCGCCCACCAGCACTTCGGTGGCAACGCCCACAAACAGGCCATTGTCGAGCACGCCGGGGATGTTGTTGATGGTTTTCTCTAGCCCGGCGGGGTCGTCGATCGCATCGAATTTCACATCCAAAATCATGTTGCCCTGGTCGGTAATCACCGGGCCGTCTTTTTTGATGCCCATGCGCAGGTCAGGCTTGCCGCCCAGAGCTTCCAGAGCCTTAGTGACGGGAGTAACGGCCAGGGGCATGACTTCCACCGGCAGGGCAAAGGTGGTGCCCAGCTTATCGACCAGCTTCGAGCTATCGACCACGACAATAAATTCTTTGGCGAGAGAATCCACAATTTTCTCGCGAGTGTGGGCGGCACCGCCCCCCTTCACCAGGTTCATTTGAGGGTCAACTTCGTCGGCTCCGTCAATGGCCAGGGCGATCTCGTCGCCTTCGTCCAGGGTGGTGAGGGGAATGCCGTACTGCTTGGCCAGCACCGAGGCCTGAAAGGAAGTGGGCACGCCTTTGATGTTGCTGATTTCGCCGCTGGCCAGCCGCTCACCAATGAACTGAATGGCAAAGGCTGTGGTTGACCCGGTGCCCAACCCAATCACGGTGTTAGACTGCACCCGCGCCGCCGCCTGGCGACCCACTTCCTGCTTCATCAACTTAACAGGATCCATTTCAGCCATGGCTCTAATTCCTCTGCAACGTGTTTCGGTTAACGTACTGGGTTTTCGGTATCTAGCATGACCTAAACCGGCACGGCTGCATAGGGCGGTGCGGTTAACCAATCAGCAGAGCAGCGGCAACTATCGTGGGGCGGTGGGGCGATTTCCCTGTGGAAAGGTGGCTTCAACGCCTCAAATACTGCCTGTGCCTTTAGGGCTGACATACGACACTGACTGACTCGACAAGTTCGTGACCCATGGGGCCATTCAGGGCAATTTTTAGCCAGCATGAGGTCTCGGCGGTGTAGTACTCCATAAACTGACCATCCTCGCGATCGCTCACCACCGGCAATCCATACAGCTCGCGCACCTGGGCAAAGGCCATGCCTGGGCACACCCCCGCCGGAGTGCAGTACTGGTCACTGGTGCTGGTCATGCCGGTTACCACCCCTTCATCCAGCCAAACGGTGAAACCGGGGTATTCGAGGGAGGAATAGTAGCCGCTGCTGGTCTGAGTCGGCTGGCCAAATTCACGGATGACCGTTCTGCCCTCCTCATTGAGCGAAAGACCTCCCAGCATGAGCTCCCGCTCAGGTAAATCTAGCGATTGTTGCGATCGGGGCGATGACGTTTGCTGGGCTACAGCGGGGCTGGTTGAAGCAGATTGTTGGGATGGAGTAGTGATGTTTTCTGAGGCGGCCACTGGCTCTACCTGGGGTGAATTGGTTGATGCTTGGGGAAAGGTGCTGCTAGCTGGGCTGAGCTGACCTGCAGGAATTGATTGGCCACTGGATGCGGTAGAACTTGTGCAGCCAACCGTGAGTGATCCAGATAAACCCAAAACAAAAAGTCCGATCCAGGTAGGATTAGAAAAAAGTCGATTCTTCCACATTATTGGGCAGGCCTTTATGAGAATTGCTGAAAAAACAATATAGTGACCCGGTTGACTGAAAAAAACCTTGAAACCCTTATGCTGCCTCAGGTGGGTTACGCTAAATCTCAACACCAACCTATATCAGAACTTTTGTCAGTCAATCAGCGTATTGGCTCAGATCTAGTAGGTTATGACTTGCCCTGCTCAGACAGGCTTTCTTGAACCGATCGCCAGCCGTTTTCGGTGCAGACGCCCGCTTCACCTTTGGGAGGAATGCACCAGTAATTTTCCCCATCAAAGACTACGTTGTCTTGGATGAGGGTTAGATTGGAAAGAGGATACCAGTCATAGCTGCCCATTTCGTCGTAGTAGCGATACCGATCACCCGATACTTCTAGCCCCTGATCGGTGCCACCCAGAACATAGTACCCATCGGGGATAGAAGCAGAGGTTGTGGCTTCGTAAAGACCCGACTCGCAGGGTTTATTTTCGCCGCTACAGCCTCGGATTACCTGGCCATTTGCCGACACCATCGATATCCTGTCGCCCTCTATTTGTAATCGTTCACCTTCGCTAGTAACAATGGGATTAGAGAACTGTCCGCGATAGATAACAGAACTGCTTTCGGTGCCGTGAGCGCTAACTGTAGTAGCGCCATCTAGCTCAATGATGATCGATTCCCCGGTGCCGTTGCCGCCGTAGAAGTTAAAAAAACGTTCGCCAAAAAATGGGAGTGCTGCACCTGTACTCGCGGCGGCTTGGGCCTGGCCAGTACCTGCACCATCCTCAAAAGACCAGTGCCAAACGAAGCGTTCTCGATTGGTGCCTGAGCCATTTTGAATGGTCGATACATCAAGTACTTCTCCGGCCTGATTTACAAATTCAAACAGACAAGGACCTAGCCCGGTTCCCGCGCAGTCTTTGACTTCTGGGTAGCCCAAATCAACCAGTTCCCTAACAGTGGAATCGTTGAGGTTGGGCGCATCGCCGTCGGTGCGCGGTTCCCAGCCCTGGTGAAGTAAACGGTTACGGGCGTCTTCGTAGGGCATGTTTTCCTCAAGCCCAAGCTGGTCTGAAGACTGAGCGGTCTCCTTTGAGCTAGCTTGAGCAGGCGCGGTCTGAGACACAGGCGCGGCAGCGTTGGCCTGACTACTGGTACCCGTGGCGTTGGTACAGCCCGCCACGAACCCAACAAACCCGAGCAGCGCAGCGGCTGAAACGCGAGTAGGTAGCGATCTAAAAGGTCTTTTCATGGTCGAAATCTCGTTGAATGGGCGGTGCTGGTTAAGGGCAACGGCGGTGGATGTATAGCTGTTGCCAATGCGCCTAGGAGAGTGGGGGTCGGCGATGCGGAGACAGGGACAGCGCATTGGCGTGTAGCTATCGCACGGGAGCTACCTGTGCAGTGTCCTAACCTGTTTGGCGCTAGCTATAGGTGGAGTCAAAAGCGGGTTGGATGGGCGATCGCGCCCCAAATACCTAAGGAAACAGCACATCGCTGACGACCTCAGGGGCGACCCCAGTTTGGAGGTAGGTGGCGTAGCCGCGCCAAAAGTCGGGATCATCTTCGGGTTTAAGCTGCCAGGTGGGGTTGGCTTCATAGAGCTGAGCCAATTGCTCTGAGGTCTCTAGAATGGCCTGCTGCACCGAATCGGGTAGGTCCATAAACCATGCGGCCACGGCAGGGTCATCGGCTGAAGTCGCCGATAGATCGCCGATATTCAACCCGATTAGCAGATGAAAATAGCGCTCGTAGGGTTCGGGATAGCCCGGCTCGGTGGCGATTACCTGGCGGTACAGATCGAGGGCTTGCTCCAGATCTTCGCGCTGGTCGTAAAGACGGTTGGCGATCGCCCAAAGCTGCTCCGCAGACGATGCAGGCTGCACCGTAACCCGGCACCAGTGGCCCTCTGCTGGGTCGTCAGAGGGCAGCACCGGCTCAGGCTCTTCTTCACCAAATACGCTCTCTAACCGACGCGTTGGCACCACCTGGTAGCGATAGTGCCCGGCATTTTGCGCAGTGAACTGCATCACGGCGCTGTCGCTGTAAGGAGTTTGGGTAATGTAGCCAACGATGGTCAGATCGGGGCTCGGGCCGCCGATAAACTCGGGAAAACAGGATGGACTCGGGTCATCGGGGCTGGTTTGGACTGTAGTGGAGACGACATCTCCGGGTTCAACGTCAAAGCTATAAACGCCTTGCTCATCGGGGGTTGACGATACCGCTAAGCTAACCAGGGTGGGGGATTGAGCCAGTACTGCCGGGGCTGTTAGGGTCAGCGCGGGCAACACCAGGCCAAGCGACCAAATTCTCATCATAGAAATCAAAGCCAACGTGCCGTTAAATTTTGAGGCTGCCATTGCACCTTGACTAATCTTCCCCAATTTAAGCCAATATTCCGGAAAGTTGAGTTATTGCATGGTAGATAGCGATCGTCACCTATCCCATGGCAATCTTTTTTTTTCACAGGTTGCCCTATGGGACCTATTAAGAAAGGAGAGTAATTCGATTGTGCTATTTCAGCAGTCTGTCTAGTCCATCGAGAATGAGATCAAGCCCAAACTCAAAAGCGTGAAGGCCATCAT
This sequence comes from Nodosilinea nodulosa PCC 7104, assembly GCF_000309385.1. GTDB lineage: Bacteria > Cyanobacteriota > Cyanobacteriia > Phormidesmidales > Phormidesmidaceae > Nodosilinea > Nodosilinea nodulosa. The sequence goes on along the minus strand of NZ_JH976537.1, from coordinate 1,736,716 downwards.
AATCGCCTTGTATGACGCGTTGCGCGAGCTGATTCATGTAGGGATATTGCTCGGCAGGAATTTGCGGCAGGTAGTCGGCGGCTGTCTCCGAGTAGTCTGATGCCTCGACCGGAAAGTTCAGCTCCTGAAGCGTAAATCCATAGACATGACTATCGATGGCATTCCACGCGTGATCGGCCATTTCAAATGAAAAGCCCGCCTCTTTTAGGCATCCTAGGGTTGAATCTACGTAGCGCAGCATCGCCGGTCCCACATTTACCCGCGACACCAGCGGCATCGTAGCCCAGGGATGCCGCAGCAGCACCGCATGGGCAGAAATTGCCCGCCGCCGCATGGCGGTCTTCCAATCGGCATCGAGTTTGGGCAAATCTATTTCACTCACCACGCCATCGACAATGCCATCGATCAAATCATCTCTATTTGCAATGTGGTTGTACAGCGACATGGCCTTAACGCCGAGCGCCTCAGCTAGCTTTCGCATAGAGAGCGCCTCAAGCCCGCCTTCATCTGCTAAACGGAGCGCAGTCTGCAATATCCGTTCTCTGCTCAGGGGAAGACGTTCTGGCTTTTTGGAGCTGGTTTTCTTAGCCATCCTTGCGTTTGGAGGTGACCGGGATATTCAAAGAATAAGCCCAAGTACAACGTTTTGTTACTCGCAGCTCCATTTTTACATACACTGTAAGTCTGTGCTAGGCTTACGCCGTAAGTTTGGTAGGAAATTTATGCCATGAAAGCGATCGCCCAGAGCGAATATGGTTCGCCAGACGTGCTGACGCTGGCGGAGGTAGAGCAACCAGGGGTTCAAGCCGACACCGTGCTGGTGCGGGTTCAGGCAGCCTCTGTCAATGCAGGCGACTGGCATTTAATGCGGGGCAGTCCGTATCTTGTTCGGCTGATGTTTGGAGGACTTTTGAAGCCAAAGATTAAGACCCTTGGATTCGACGTGGCGGGGACGGTTGAGGCTGTCGGCAACCAAGTCACTCGCTTTCAGATTGGCGACGAGGTCTTTGGCGACCTGTCGGAATGTGGGTTTGGGGCGTTTGCTGAATATGCCAGCGCCACAGAAGAGGCCCTAGCTCTAAAGCCCAACAATCTCACCTTTGCAGCGGCGGCAGCGGTGCCGGGTGCGGCGATGACGGCCCTACAGGCTCTCCGCGATATTGGCAGGGTTCAGCCCGGTCAGCGGGTGCTTATCAACGGCGCTTCGGGGGGTGTGGGCTCGTTTGCCGTGCAGATTGCGAAGGCTTTCGGCGCTAAGGTGACCGCTGTATGCAGCCGCGCAAAAGTAGATCGAATCAAGGCGCTCGGCGCAGACGATGTGATTGACTACGCCCAAGTAGATCTGAGCCAGAAGGAGTCCTATGACTTAATTATTGATATGGCGGCCTATCGGTCAGTTCTTGACTATTTGCCTCTGCTAAAACCCAAAGGAACCTATGTGCTGGTGGGGGGTGCGATCGCCCGATTGTTCCTCGTCATGATTTTGGGATCGCTAATTTCAAAAGTGAGCGATCGCACGGTGAAATCTTTAATGGTAAAGCCCAATGCAGCCGACTTGGCCACACTGCGAGAGCTGATCGAAGCAGGCAAAATTCTTCCGCTGATTGACCGCTCTTACAGCCTGGAGGAGGTTCCCGTAGCCATTCGCCAACTTGAGCAGCGGCAAGTAATTGGAAAAGCCGTTATTCATGTGCGAAAAGAAAGGGCGTGTTGCAAAAACTGATACCGCTTCTACATATTTTTCGACAGGATGCATGATGGGTGCTGTGTCCATTCATTCAAAGCTCGGATTGAAACACCTCTAATCGCACAATCAAATCCTGTGGAAATTTTTAGCAAATCGACCATGAAAGGAATTTTGCTGAGCCTTGCCTGGTTCTCCGATTTGAGTCCGGCGCCTGCTAACGCCGCGATCGCCCAAACTCTCTCATGCGAAGCCTTTATTCTGGCTGACCATGGAACTACGCTGATCTACCAAATTGCCGGACAAATTGATCTCGACAAAGCGGGTCAGCAGATGCGCCCCATCGAAGCCGAGTCACAGCTAAGCATGACGCTTAAAAAGCACAGCAGCAACGGCCAGGTTCAGACATTACTGAATCGCACAGTGCTGAAGCACTTCGAGGTACTTGCCCCCGACGCCGACTATTCCAGCCTGCCGTTTACAGATGGGTTTAGCGGTCTGCCTAACGACGGTGCAGGACTCTACAGCGTCACGGCTTCTCGCTATGGCCTTTACGCCAGCCTGCGACCCTTTCAAGGCATTCCTACTCACGTTCAGATTGTGCACTATCTCAGCGCTGAGCGCTTTGTTCGTTCTACTCCCGGTATCTGTCGGATCAGTTCCTAGTTTCAACCTGATGACGGTCTTGTCATGAACTATTGCCCCGTATCGTTTTTGTCTATTTTTCGCTGGTTGATGTTAGGACTCATGAGCAGCCCGATTGGTTCTAGCGCAATCGCAGCCCCCATTCCCGATGCTCAGGCCAGCACCCAGATTGTGGCGGATGCATCATTTGCGACAGCGCCTACCTGGCGATCGCCCGGACGCCTTTACCGAATCTCTCTCAACTCTCTCTATCCTGCTGGCAGCAGCAACATTCGCCCAATTGCCCAGGCCATCAGTCCTGACAGCGAACTGCTGGCCATCGCTAGCCGGCAATCTGCCGGAGGATCGCAGCCAGAGCGCGGTGCCTTAGCGCTGTGGAACCTATCGCGCGGGACTCGTCGAATTACGCTGTTAAAACCAGACCTGACTCAGGCTGAGGCGCGTGCCATTGTATTTAATCCAAACAGTCAGCAGATTGTGGCCGGACTCAACAGCGGCAACGTCCAAGTTTGGGATACCACCACTGGAAACCCGGTGCGAAGCTGGACGGCTCATGGGACTGAGATTACGGCGATCGCTATCAGCCCCGACAGGCAGTTTCTAATTACAGGAAGCAGCGATCGCACCGTCAAAGTGTGGGAACTCAGCAGCGGCAGACTGCTGCAAACCCTGCCCCTGACCGCAGGTGAAACCGAAGCCACGACCGTACAAGCCCTGCAAATTAGCCCCGACAGCCGACGCTTAGCCATCGCCACCGAGCGCAGCATTCAGCTTTGGGATATTTTGGCGGGCAGGCTGGTCAAAGTCATTGTGCAGCTCTCACCCCAGCAGGCCCAATCGCTGAGTGCGGCGCTGCCGTTTTCTATGGCGTTTGTGCCCAACAGCGCCAACCTGGCCACGCTAGATACCGACAACAGCATCAAGCTTTGGGACAGAAACAATGGCGCTAGGGTTATTACCCTGCGTCAACACCAGCAGCCTATTCAAGCGCTGACGGTAGACGTCGCCGGACAGCTTTTGATCAGCCGAGACAGCAGTCAGTCGGTGCTGTTTTGGAACCTGCAAACCTATCGGAGCGATCGCTCGATCAGCGTTGCCTCGGGCAATCGCGATATTGTTGTTGATGGCAGCCTGGTGAGTAGTTTGGATAGCACTGCCACACCCAGTCCCATCACCCTCAGCGCCAGTGGCGACACCTTCGCTGTTCCACTGAGTGGACTCGACGGTAGAGGTCCCGCCAGTTCGCTTATCCCCTCTGGGTTTGGCATCGATTTGAGGGAGGTAACGACCGGCGCTAGGCTAACTATTATCCCCAACGCCCAGCAGATTAGCTTCAGCCCTAACAATCTTTTCCTAGTTTCGACTCAGGCCTCAGAGGTGCAGATTTGGCAACCCTAAATAGAGCAAAAACTAAATCTGATCAACCAAATCTGAACGTCGTCATTTTCTTTCACTTTTTTGGGCCATGGGTACATCTCTGACCACACATTATAGGTTTTAGAAACCTTCCACTTAATTGAAAAGTATTTTTAAATTAGGACGCTAAACATGAATTTCTCAAGAGCCTCATTCAGCAAACTTTCGCTGTTTGGCTTGCCGCTTGCCGCAGGCATAGCTTTCTTGGTGCCGGCAGCACAAGCTGAATATCCCTGCGGTTCGGCTGGCCCTGGCGAGATAGTCGTTGGCAGTACCCAAGGTGGCAATGGAGTTGCCTCTGTCCTCCTCTGTGATACGGATCCGGATTATCAAGATTATCCAGATTATCCAGACGATCAAGGCAGTGATAGCTCGACCTATTACGACCCAGAGTCGGCGGCCCTCGAATTGCAAAGTGCCGCCCTTCTGCTCCAGCTGCAACAGCAAGCGGAATTACTGCTAGATCCAGACTATTTGAGATATTTGTCTGGCAGCTGGAGACTTTTCCCAACGTCTATATCAGCAAGTGAACCCCTTGGCGAATATTGCGTTGCCTCCTTCTTAAAGGCATCCATGGACCCGGCTGCTAACCATGCACCGGTGATGATCAATCTGTCGGGGCCGGGTGGCGACTACGATGGGGCTTTACTTACCTTTTCAGCAGAAGCAATTCCGAAGCCTGAAACGGTGGAGATGATCGCCGTTACGCTGACCCAAAACGATTACCCCTCTGTAACAGTGCAGGCATTCAACTATTCAGTACCCGATCTACCCTATGGAGTCATTGCTTTTGCTGTGCCGACCATTGATGCCGCGCTGGCGGGCATGGAAGATGTCCAAAGTTTTGATGTAGCGATCGATGGTCGATCTGTTGCCAATACCACTTGGCACAGTGGTCTGAGAGTGAGAGATGAATTTCGTCGATGCTTGAACGGTCAACCCTATTCAACCACTGAGATTGACATTGTGCCAGAGCGTTTAAAGCCAGCGCAACCTTAAGTTTAATAAGGCTGTCCTCGGTGGATGGGCTAATTCAAATCTTCGAACTGAGCCTTCTCAAAAATGCCTCTGCCAGCCAATATTGCCCATGGCCAGGGGTAGCGTCCAAGCCGTCAATGTCAACTGCGATCGCATCACCGACTCTCGCCTCCCTGCCTACACCTACGAGTAACCACCACACACAGCAAAAAGCGCCCCCCGAGGGGAGCGCTTTTCCTATCCATTTATCAATGGGGTAGTCACAGGGGACTAGCCGATGATTTCAGGGGCCTCAGCCGTGGCCAGGTCGAGGGGGAAGTTGTGAGCATTGCGCTCGTGCATCACTTCCATACCCAGGTTCGCACGGTTGATCACATCAGCCCAGGTGCCAATCACTCGTCCCTGCGAGTCAAGAATCGACTGGTTGAAGTTGAACCCGTTCAGGTTGAACGCCATCGTGCTGATGCCCAGGGCCGTAAACCAGATGCCAATCACAGGCCATGCGCCCAGGAAGAAGTGCAGAGAGCGGCTGTTGTTGAAGCTGGCATATTGGAAGATGAGACGACCGAAGTAGCCGTGGGCCGCAACGATGTTGTAGGTCTCTTCTTCTTGGCCAAACTTGTAGCCGTAGTTCTGCGACTCAGACTCGGTGGTCTCACGCACTAGAGACGAGGTCACCAGTGAACCGTGCATGGCGGAGAACAGCGAACCACCGAACACACCGGCCACGCCCAGCATGTGGAAGGGGTGCATCAGAATGTTGTGCTCAGCCTGGAATACCAGCATGAAGTTGAAGGTACCAGAGATACCCAAGGGCATGCCGTCCGAGAACGAGCCTTGGCCCAGGGGGTAAATCAGGAATACGGCGGAAGCAGCAGCCACAGGAGCGCTGTAGGCGACGCAGATCCAGGGGCGCATGCCCAACCGGTAGCTCAGTTCCCACTCACGACCCATATAGCAGAAGACGCCAATGAGGAAGTGGAAAATCACGAGTTGGTAAGGACCACCGTTGTACAGCCACTCGTCAAGGGAGGCGGCTTCCCAGATCGGGTAGAAGTGCAGGCCGATGGCGTTGGAGGACGGCACCACCGCACCGGAGATGATGTTGTTGCCGTACATCAGCGAGCCAGCGACGGGCTCACGGATGCCGTCGATGTCGACGGGGGGGGCGGCGATGAAGGCAATCACGAAGCAGGCGGTCGCAGCTAGCAGGGTGGGAATCATCAGCACGCCGAACCAGCCAATGTACAGGCGGTTCTCGGTGCTGGTGACCCACTGACAGAACTGCTCCCACAGATTGGCGCTTTCGCGCCGCTGTAGAGTCGTAGTCATGATGTATTAGTCCTTGGTATTTATCGTTTCAAGGTACACAGGACAAACCGTGTAGATTTGTGATCCGTGTAAGTACATGTTACTGCAATCGTGGAGTTTTGTAAACAAATTTTCTCTCGAAACTTAATGGTTTTGGGGCTGAGGCCGAGAGCGATCGCTGAACTAAATCGCCTGAAAGCTTTAGCCTTAGGGCTTTAGACGCAGTCCAGATCGAGCTGAAATCTCTGGGGCGCGATCGCAGTCCAGCCGGAGCTGTATTCAGAGTTCTCATAAAAGTCTGTAACAAATCCCCATGCCAGGCTCGGCCCTGGGATGAGATCGCTACAGTTGCTCTAGATAGATGAGCAGATCGGCCATATCCTGAGGCTCAGGCTGAAACTGAGGCATTGGGGGAGTTTGGCCGCTGATGACCTGATTGATCAGGCCCACTTTTGTTTTGTGGTCAGATACGCCCAGCAGCTTTGGCCCCACCTCGCCGGTAGCCGCAATGCCGTGGCACACGGCGCAATTCATCTTAAAGATGGCTTCGCCTCGGCTGCCATCGCCCTCCATAGACAGCACCTGGTGAACGTAGGGATCCGAGGCCTGGGAATAGCGTACCGCTACAAGACTCAGTACCACCGCTGTAACCAGCGCCACCGCAATCAAGGCGGCCTTTTTCAACAGGCTGCTGAGGTCTTCGGTTTGCTCGTTTAGGGTCTCTTGTGCCAAGGGGAGGAAATGTATCTTCAATTAATTGTTACGTACTTTGAAGAATCTCAGACAAGTTTGACACAGAATCTTAAGGATTCTGGCTTGGGAACTGGCTCTCGGGGGCAATCCTGACGGGCAATTTTGTCAGGCAATTCTGGCGGGCAATTCTGGCGGGCAAGTCATGGTCAAGCCACATGGGCTATTGAGCCTGCGAGTCTGGGATAGTACGTTAGTGGGGTATGACCTGGCTCAAACCTTGTCCCCAATATCATTCCTTGACCTATGCCTGATTTAGAATCTACCCATCAGCCTACCGGCGCAGCCGTCCCTGAAGGCAGGGCTAACTCCTCAGGCGAAACTGTACCGACTTCTCCTCTAGAATCAGAGACTGCGCCTAACGCCGCTCCGATGACGAGCATCCAGGCTGAGCAAATCTTGGCGGAGCTTAAAGGCATTAGGCAGAACCTGCTCTGGGTTTTGCTGCTGGGGGGCTTTTTTGCTGCTCGAGCCTTCTTCTTTCACTACTAATTTGCCATGGCTTCCTCCTCTGAAATCAGTCAGGACTCCCAAGACTCTCAGAATTCCCAAGACGACCATTTTTACTCCACATTTATCGTGGAATATATCGTGCCCGAAGGTCAGCAGGCGGAAGGGGTGTTTCGACGGTGGTATGGTCAGCTGATGAAAGCAGCGAGCCAGTTTGAGGGCTATACTCGCAACGATTTGTGTCCGCCTTTGGACTGCGGCGACGGGGTGGTGAAGTGGTACTCGATTGTTCATTTCAGAACGCCGGAAGACCTGAACCATTGGCTAAAATCAGGTGTTCGCGCCAACCTCTTTGAGCAGGGGCGCGACACTTTTTTGGCCTACCGATATAAGTCGTTTAGCACCGGCTTAGAGGGTTGGTTTTCAAACCATACCGGCGGGGCAGAGCAGCACAGCCTGGGGCCGCCGCCCTGGAAGCAGGTGCTGGCGGTCGTGCTGGGTCTTTACCCTACGCTGATGATTCAGAGCATGGTGTTTAGTGCCCTGGGAATTATGCAGTCGTGGCCCATGGCTACCTCGCTGGTAATCAACAATTTAATTACTTCCTCAATTTTGACCTGGATAGTGATGCCACGAATCAGCCAAATTCTGAGGTTTTGGCTGCGCCCTGCCTACCGACTTACGGCATTACAAACCAATCTAATGGGCGCTGGTCTAGTGTTTGCAGCCCTGGGCTTCATGGCCAGCGTGTTTACCTACTTGGGGTAGCTGCTGCCTGGCGATCGCGCTTTAAAGCAGGGTTCTGATCTGGTTGCACAACCCATAACAAACCTGCGGGTGGTGTGGTGGCATCAAATCCCTTAGAAGGGTATTTTGCCCGGTCACTGCTGACAAGCCATGCTCAGCGGCCCCAGCGGCGATTGAGATGGTTTTGCACCACTGTCTAGCTCAGGTTTCAGCCCAAATAAAGCAGCGCCAAGGGGAAAAACAAAAGTCCTGGTCCAGTTTGGCCCAGGACTTTTGGTGTGGGTTAAAACTGACCTAGCCAGCAACTGTAGCTGTAGTCAGTCTGGTTAAGACATGTCTCCTATGAACGTTCAAACGTTTGAATGTTCGTAGGGTTTCTGGATGCTCTGACCAACGTGACTTGGCTATAAACCAACTGATTGAAGAATGAAGTTGAGAATGGAGCTGACAATGGCCAGGGCGATCGCGCCAAGAATGGCGCTCCAGATGCCGTAGCGGAGGCGGAAACCTTCGATGAGCCAGGCGGCCAGACCAAACACAAGAATGGCCCCAATCAGCGGAATCAGGCCCAGGCTAATGATGGCGAAGAAGCCGCGAAAGGCAGTGGGAAAAAATCCCCAGATGCCGTTGAAGGCGCCGATAATGGCTCCGCCCAGTAGCGCTTTGACAGGGCTGTCGATCTCAACTCCGATGGGCGGAATCTTAGAAATGATTAGCAGGCTGATCGCTAAAATAACGACGCTAATTAAAAATCCAATCAGCATTGATGTTTCTCCTCACACAGATAAATGATGGGGTCAGTAAAGCAAAAACCAGCTAAGGTGGGGCAGAGTCTCCTGTGCTTCTGAAATTATCGACTATAAAGTAGCATCTGCTACGCTTTTAGTTTCACATTCTTAAAAAAGCGCCGATTTTAGAAAATGCGCTGGACAGGCAGTAGTTTTTGAATTTTGCCAGCTTCGGTAGCCTGAGCAATAGAACCCCAGTACTGCTCGTAGGGCAGCCCTACGTTAGGTAGACAGCCCCAGGGCAACAGCCATCTTTTTGAGCATGTCGCTCTCTTTTTCGCTAATGCGGCTGGCTCCAATGCCCATAATACCGCCCTCCTTCTGAGCCTCGGCGACCTTAGTGGCAACCGACAACAGCCACTCCTTGAGTTCGGTGGCCTGTACACCCGTTACTTTAGCATCCAGGATGGCGGCCACTTTTTGCATGTGCGCGACGGCGTAGTCTCGGCCCTCGCTGGACTTTTTGAAGGTTTGCATCAGCCCTAGCAGCTCAAACTGTTTTTTGAGCTGGAGCTGTTCGCCATCGAGGGCGTCGGCGGCGTCGAGTTTGGCCATGTCACCCACTAGTGCCGGGGTTAGCTCTCCCACCAGATCGCTCCGCTTGAGTTCTTCAGCTACGATGGCGACCCCAGCTTTCAATTCTTGCAAAAATGTTACTGGATCAACCCGATCGGCCAGACACACCCCCATGACGGCCTGCATGGGTGCTTGCAGTAGTGTGTTCCACTCGTCTTCCGTAAAAGCCTGGTACATAACCACTTCACTCCGGCACTAGAAGTTAAGGCAACCATATCGGCAAAATATATGAAATATCTAAGGCCTGTCCAGTGCGGTTCTGCTTCTAGATTAGGTCAACTGCTGCTGTGGCAGCTTGGGGCCTGGGACCCGCCGCAGATGAGATCAATATCGTGAAATGCGCACCTCGTCCTGGGCTATTTGCAGAACGCCGGTTGATGCCAGTCTGATCGATACACCCTATCTACATTTATCCATGCCCCACCTTAAAAGTGCGCTGCTGCAGGTGCATACCGCAGTGTTTTTGTTTGGGTTGTCGGGGCTATTTGGCAAGTTTTTGGCCCTGCCTGCCCCGGTAATTGTGCTGGGCCGCACCGGATTTGCGGCCCTGGCCCTGGGGCTGGTTTTGGTTCTAGGGCAGCGGGCGGCGCGCCTGCGATCGCCCAAAGACGGGCTGGGCATGGTGCTGCTGGGGGTGCTGCTGGCCTTTCACTGGGTCAGCTTTTTCCGCAGTATTCAGCTGGCCACAGTGGCGATCGGGCTACTGACCTTTTCTAGCTTTCCGGTGTTTGTCACCGGGCTAGAGCCGCTGCTGCTGAAAACTCCGTGGCGATGGCGGGATGGCGCGATCGCCGCTCTGGTCGTCCTTGGGGTGGCCCTGGTCATTCCCGACTATCGCCTGGGGTCAGCCACCACCCTGGGGGCCATCTGGGGGCTGCTGTCGGGGCTCTCCTTTGCGCTGCTGCAACTGTTCAATAAAGGTTACCGGCAGCGGTACTCGGCCCTGGCGATCGCCTTTTACCAAGATCTGTTTGCCTGTCTTAGTCTGATGGTGGTCACGCCTCTGGCGGGTCTGGCCTTGGGCACCAGAGAAGTCGGCCTCCTTATGGTGCTGGGGGTGCTGTGTACCGCCGTAGCCCACACCCTGTTTATCGAGAGTCTGGCGGTGCTGCGAACCCAAACCGCCAGCGTCATCAGCTCCCTGGAGCCAGTTTACGGTGTCGCCCTGGCCGCCCTGCTGCTGGGAGAACTGCCGTCTTTTCGCACGCTGCTGGGGGGCAGCCTGATTGTCGGCACTACGCTCTGGGCCAGCTGGCCCGCCGAGCAGCCCAACCTCTAGACTGGCCATGGTCGTTTGCTTACCGCAGGGCCGTTATAGCCATAGTCACGTTGGTTAGGACATCCAGAAGCCCTACGAACGTTCAAACGTTTGAACGTTCGTGGGAGACATGTCTTAACCAGGCTGGCTACAGCTATACCTGAGGCACTGACGAGTCCGGCAGGACTGTTTGGATAGGAACTCTGTTTCCCTAGTACTCGAAGGCTGAAATATCTCCACCGCTTTGGCGCGCTTGGCTCCCTAGCTCCCCTGCTCCCTAGCTCGCAGAAATAGTCCCTAAACTTCCGCCTTATAGTACTAGCGCTTAGCCAAAGCGGCCCGTGACGTAATCGCGAGTCGATTCTTGCTCAGGATCATTGAAGATTTTTTCGGTGCTGTCGAACTCGGCCAGGTAGCCCACCTTGCCCCCAGCCTCTTCAGTCACCTGCGCATTGTAAAAGGCGGTATAGTCGGCCACTCGGGTGGCCTGCTGCATATTGTGGGTGACGATGATGATGGTGTAGTTCTGCACTAGCTCTTTCATCAACTCCTCAACCTTGAGGGTAGAGATGGGGTCGAGGGCAGCGCAGGGTTCATCCATCAGCACGACCTCGGGCTGCACCGCAATGGTGCGGGCAATGCAGAGGCGCTGCTGCTGCCCGCCCGAGAGCGAAAACCCGCTTTCCTGCAGCTTGTCTTTGACCTCATCCCACAGCACGGCGCGGCGCAGCGAAGTCTCAACGAGTTCATCCATGTCGCCTTTGTAACCGCTAATGCGGGGACCGTAGGCAATATTGTCGTAGATGGTTTTGGGGAAAGGGTTGGGCTTTTGAAACACCATGCCGATGCGGCGGCGCACCTCTACGGGGTCTACATCCGGAGCGTAGAGATCCTGCCCGTGGTAGGTCATCTTGCCCTTGAGGCTAAAGCTCTCAATCAGGTCGTTGAGGCGGTTAAAGCAGCGCAGAACGGTACTTTTGCCGCAGCCCGAGGGACCAATAAAGGCGGTAATTTTGTTCCTGGGAATGTCGATAGAGACATCCCGTACGGCTTTGTACGACCCGTAATAGATATCGCATTCCTTGGCCCGCAGCACTACGTCAGTCATAGTCCCACTCTTCGGCATTGTGTCAACCATTCCTCAGGCTCCCCAAAAAATTGGCTCTACTAGTACGTTTTCTGACGGGTTGCAAATCGGGCAATGATGCTGGTCAGCAGCACCATCAGCACCAGAATCAGCGAGGCCGCCCAGGCTAGCTCCTGCTGGGCCTTAAAAGGCAGCGTGGCAAAGTTGTACACCAGCACCGCGAGGGTGGCGATGGGCTGGGTAATGCCGTTGAACCGGAAAGGCGAAAATAGGGCGGTGAAAATGAGCGGGGCAGTCTCGCCTGCGGCCCGAGCGATCGCCAGGGTAACCCCGGTCAAAATCGCCGGAATGGCCGCCGGCAGCACCACCTTGAGCACCGTTTGATACTTAGATGCCCCTACTCCCAGGGCGGCCCAGCGAATCTCCTGGGGCACAATTTTGAGGGCTTCGTCGGCGGTGCGAATAATCGTGGGCAGCATCAGCACCGCGAGGGCCACGCCCCCGGCCAGGGCGGAGTAGCCCGGACGGCCTGGGCGCACCATGATGCCGTAGATAAACACCCCGGCAATAATGGAGGGTACCCCGGCCAGGATATTGACGCCAAAGCGCACGTACTCGTCAATGGAGGTGTCATCGCCGCCAAACTCAGACAGCCAGATGGCGCACAAGACCCCAATGGGCACCGAAATGATGGTCGAGATGGCCACCACGATCACCGTCCCGCCGATGGCGTTGGCAATACCTCCCCCTGTACCCCCCGGCGGCGGCGGTAGCTGCGTAAACAAGTCTAGATCGAGGCGGTTGAACCCGTTTGCAAACACATAGAACAGAACCAGCACCAGGGGGATTAGAGCTAGCAGAATGCACAGCCCCGCCAGCCCGGTCATGACGATATTGAACAGGTTGCGGGAGCTGGACCTGTTGGCCTTTAGGCTCTTAGCGTCAAAAGAATGGGCGGAAGCCTCAGAATGCGCGGTCATGGTTGCCTCTCATCGCTCAAAACGTCCTGGGATACCTAGTACTTGGCCTGGAGTTTGCGCACAATCCAGTCGGCCAGAATATTGACAATCAGCGTCAAAATTACCAGCACAAAGGCAGCGTACATCAGTGCTGCCACCTGAATGCCCTTGGCCTCGGCAAATTGATTCGCCAGCAGCGATGAAATCGTGTTGCTAGGCGCGAGCAGCGACAGGCTGATGGTGTTTGAGTTGCCGATCAGCATCGTTACGGCCATGGTTTCGCCCATGGCGCGGCCCAGGGCCAGCATCACACCGCCCACGATGCCCGAAATCGCCGCCGGAATCAGCACCCTAAAGATAGTGCCCCAGCGGGTCGCCCCCAGCCCGTAGGAACCCTGGCGCAGTTCGGGGGGAAGTGCCGCCAGCGAGTCGCGGGAGATGGCGGTGATAATCGGCAAAATCATAATCGCCAGCACCAGGGAGGCGGCCAGCATGCTTGGCCCGGTAAACGGAATGCCGAACAGGCCCAAAAACCACTTCAGCGCCGGAATTAGCACAAAGATGCCCCAGAGGCCGTAGACCACGCTGGGAATAGCCGCCAGCAGCTCCACCATGAACACCAGCACGGTGCGAATTTTGAGGGGAATAAAATTCTCGCTGAGGAACAGGGCGGTGCCGAGACCCAGGGGAACGGCAATCAGCAGGGCGATCGCCGAGCTGACCAGGGTGCCGTAGACCATGGGCAGCACCCCGTACGACTCGCGCCCGGCCACAGGGTTCCAGCTGCTAGTCCACAAAAAGCCGAGGCCAAATTCTTTAATGGCAGGCCAGGCGTCTACCAGAATCAGCAGACCAATGGCTATCAGCAGCAGCAAAATAAATAGGGCAAATGTCAGGGTTGTGCCCTCGAAAAACCGATCTAGCCCCTTTTCAAAGGGCGTGCGCTGGCGATCGCTGGGCGGCGGAGAAGGCGTATCAGCAGTCACAATGACCTCACCTGCATTGGATACTTAGGCAGAGATAGCGGGGGGAAGTCAGGCTTCCCCCCGAGTAGGCTAGTAGACGGCCAAGCCAAAGATGATAGATAAGGCAAGGTATATGGTTCACGGTATACGGTTTAAGGTATACCGTGAACCTTGAACCCAGGCCATTGCCCCCTGTCACAATTAACTTGGTCAAGTCCTAGGGCCTACTTCACCTTGATGGTGTAGTCGGGGCTAATCACATCAGCCGCTGCGGCCACGCGCTCGCGCACGTTTTTGGGCAGGGGCACATAGCCCAGGGCACTGGCTTCCTCCTGGCCCTGGTTTAGACCGTACTCGATCATCACTTCCATAGCCTTAGCCTTTTGGGCATCGGGATAGTCTTTGTAGGCCAGCATCCAGGTGTAGGTTACGAAGGGGTAGGAATCAGCGCCATCGTCATCCACAACAAAGGCCCGCAGGTTCTCGGGCAGTTCCACGTTGGCCAGGGTAGCCGCTGCGGTTTCATCGTCGGCCATCACAAAGTTCCCGGCTTTGTTCTGAATGGTCGCAAAGGGCACGTTGTTCTGCTTGGCGTAGCCGTACTCAATGTAGCCAATCGAGCCTTCGGTCTGCTGAATCTGGGCGGTTACGCCCTCGTTGCCCTTGGCCCCAATGAAGTTGCCGGTCTTGGGCCACTCAACGCTCTTGCCTTCGCCAATGGCCTGCTCAAAATCGGGGGAGATGGCCGACATATTCTTGGTGAAAACGGCGGTGGTGCCGCTGCCGTCGGAGCGGTGCACAAAGGTGATAGGGGTGCTGGGCAGATCTACGCCGGCGTTGTCGGCGGCAATCACCGGATCGTTCCAGGTGGTGATTTTGCCGGTGGTGATGCCAACGTAAGCGTCGCGGCTGAGCTTCAGGTTCTCAACGCCGGGCAGGTTGTAGGCAAACACGATGCTGCCAGCGGTCATGGGCAGCAGAATGGCGCCGCGCTTGGCCTGGGCAATCTCATCGTCCTTCATGGCGACGTCGCTGGCCCCGAAGTCTACGGTCTCGGCCAGAAACTGCTCGACCCCAGCGCCGCTACCCACGGACTGGTAGTTCACCTGTAGCTCAGGCACCTCTTTGTTCATGGAGATGAACCAGTTTTGGTAGAGGGGAGCGGGGAAGGAGGCCCCGGCACCGGTCAGGGCGACATTGCCGCCCAGGGCAATTTTCTCACCCTGCATAGCGTCGCCACCGTCCATGGCGGTGTCGTCGGGAGTTGAGGTAGAACTGCCGCAGGCAGTCACCCCAGCCGCCAGCAGCAAAGCGGCAGCTAGACGTAGATCAATCTTAATTTTTGGCATTCTTTGAAGCATGATTAGTCAACCAATCAACAGCTATAAATCTTTCTCAGACCGTATCGACAAAGGAGCGCAGCCAAATCAAAAATCAAACCCATCTTCCAGACAAGTCAAGCTGATTGATGGCCACGTTTTTTCCCATTTGCCCCTCAAGGCGGTAGCAATCTGTGCACCAGCTCAGTGATACATATATCACACTTGTTTACACCGAAAAAAAGCATGTCCTTTGATGGGGGCCAAGCTCATAGTCATCTATTTCTTACCTCGCCAAGGTAAAGAACAGGTTATTTTTTCAGGCTAAATCTAAACTGAATGCGATCGCCTTTGGCAAACGCAAAAAAGCAGCCCTCCTGGGTTAAGAGCGAGTTAAAATCAGCAGAAGATCCGTTAAAGAAACGCTTAAATTAGGATTTATAGCCATAGGTCACGTTGGTGACATCCAGAAACCCTATGGACGTTAAAACGTTTTAACATCCATAGGACTATGGCTATAGATTAGCGCTTTTGATTGGCGCAGAACTTGCGATCGCCGCCGCCCAGCGGCACCAAACCGACCAAGTCAACCTAAGCTCGCCTAAGCCAAATAGGTGTACTGACTAAGGCTACGCTCGTAGTGCTGAATCAGCAGCTGCGACTCTTCCAGGGTAATCTGACTGTCCTGAAGCGCCCGCTCCGATCGCCTGCGAATGTTCTCAATCATGTCTTCGGCGTCGTACTGCACGTAGCCCAGCACCTCGGTCATGGTGTCGCCCTTGACTACCTGTTCCACCTGATAACCCTTGGGCGTCATGTGAATGTGCACCGCGTTGGTGTCGCCAAACAAATTGTGCAGATTGCCCATAATTTCTTGATAGGCCCCGCCCAGGAACATGCCCAGGTAGTAGGGCTGGTCAGGGTTGAGCGGGTGCAGCTCTAACACCTGCTTAACGTCGCGCAGGTCGATAAATTTGGTGATTTTGCCGTCGCTGTCGCAGGTGAGGTCGGCCAGGGTGCCTCGGCAGCTCGGCTCTTCGTTGAGGCGGTGAATCGGCAAAATCGGAAAAATTTGGTCGATCGCCCAGGTGTCGGGCATAGACTGAAACACCGACAGGTTGATGTAGTAGATCGAGGCCATGCTCTGGTGCAGCTCCTCGATGTCTTCGGGCACGTGGTCGGCATCGCTGACCACCGACAGCGCCCGGCGGCAGCAGGACCAAAACAGCCGCTCGGCCCGCGCCCGCGCCGACAGGCTGAGATAGCCAAAGTTAAACAGGCTGATGGCTTCTTCTTTGAACTGCACGGCGTCGTTGTACAGCTCCTGTACGGTGCTGGCGCTGAGGTTTTGGTAGATTTCGTACAGCTCGCGCAAAATCACGTGGTCGTCTTCGCCGGGCACCTCGACATCCTCGTGGGAGGGGGCATCGCTGCTGCCCAGCACGTCAAACACCAGCACCGACTGGTGGGACACCAGCGCCCGCCCGCTCTCGCTGACCAGGGTGGGCACCGGTATTCCCTTTACCCGGCAGGCCTCTTGCACCTCGGCCACCACGTCGTTGGCGTAGTTTTGGGTGCTGTAGTTTTTTGAGGCGTAGAAGGTGGTTTTTGAGCCGTCGTAGTCTACCGCCAGGCCGCCGCCCACGTCCAGATAGCGCATGCCAGCGCCCAGCTCCGCCAGCTCTACGTAGATGCGGCTGGCCTCCCGCAGGGCCTCTTTGACCACGCTAATGGCCGAAATCTGTGAGCCAATGTGAAAGTGCAAAAGCTGGAGGCAGTCGAGCAGGTTGGCCTCGCGCAGGCGATCGACCACCGCTAAAATTTCGGGCACCGTGAGGCCAAACTTGGCCCGATCGCCCGCCGAAATGCCCCAGCGCCCGCTGCCCTTGGTGCTGAGCTTGGCCCGCACCCCGAGCACGGGGCGAATGCCGAGCCGCTGGCTGGCCTCGATCGCGATCGCCAGCTCGTTCATCTGCTCGATCACGATGATGGGCTGCTGACCCAGCCGCTGGCCCAGCATGGCGGTTTCGATATAGTCCTTATCTTTGTAGCCGTTGCAGATCAGCAGCGCCCCCGGCGTATCGAGGGTGGCCAGGGCAATCAGCAGCTCGGGTTTAGACCCGGCCTCCAGGCCAAACTGGTAGGGTCTGCCGTAGCGCACCACGTCTTCGAGCAGCTGGCGCTGCTGGTTGCACTTGACCGGAAACACCCCCCGATACACGCCGCTGTACTTGTAGCGGGCGATCGCTTTGGCAAAGCAGGCATTGATGCGCTCAATGCGGTCTTCGAGAATATCTGAAAAGCGAATCAGCAGCGGCAGATTGAGGTTGCGCTGCTTAATGGCCTCGACTAGATCGAGCAGATCGAGAGAGCCGCCGCGATCGCCCCTGGGCGACACCGTCAAATGGCCCTCGGCGTTGATCGAAAAGTACGGCTCGCCCCAGCTGTGAATGCGGTACAGCTCCTCGCTGTCTTCAATCGTCCAGGGGGCGGCCACGGTTTCAGCGGATTGCAGCATGTTTTCTAGGTTGGCCCGGTGCAGGCGAGGGGACGGCGACAGGGAAGACGGCGACGGAGGCTGGGCCATATTCATAGGGGGAGAGGCTCGCTGGGTAGAGGCGTGGGTCAGCGGCCAGGAAGTTCTGCCGCAAGGGGCGCGACCCAAATTGTAACAAAGAGCCATGGCGGAATAGCGGCTCAGGCTGGCAAAGACAGCCTCTAGGGGGCAGAGAATTGGGCCTAGGGCATGGGCTACCCTATCGCCCGGACTAGGCCAGTACAATACAAGCTATCAGGAGGCTGCCGATGACAGCGGTCATTACCCCACTCCGAAATCAAATTACCTTGCAGGGAGTCAGTTGGGCGACTTACCAAAGTCTGGTGCGCGATCTGGAAACTGCCCCCGGCCAGCGGCTGACCTACGACCAGGGAACCCTGGAGATTATGGTGCCGCTCCCTCCCCACGAAGGCTACAAAAAGCTCATGGGCCGAATGGTTGAAGTCACCACTGAAGAGACCAATACTGAAATTCGCAGTTTGGGGTCGACCACCTGGAGCCGAGAAGATTTGAGGCAGGGGCTAGAGCCTGACCAGTGCTACTACATTCAGCATGAGCAAGCCGTTCGCGGCAAAGACGCGATCGACCTGACCATTGACCCACCCCCTGACCTTGCCATTGAGATAGACAACACCAGCAGTTCGCTAAATCGCATGGCGATCTATGCAGCCCTGGGGGTGCCAGAGGTATGGCGATTCAATGGCGAAACGCTGACGATCTATGCGCTGGGGGAGGGCGGCTATCGGCCCCAGCGGGCATCCACTGTGCTGCCGCTGCTTAACCAGGGGGATGTGCTGCGGTTTTTGCAGGAGAGCCAGACCGTGGGAGAAACCACCTGGGTGAAGGGCTTTCGCCAGTGGCTGCGCGCAAAGCTTGAGGCCCAGTAGAGACTTCAAAGAGGCTCCAGGGCCTAATTTACCGCTTAACCCAAGGCAAACTCGGTAAACTGGCGTTTAAAGGGCGAGTGAAACCCCAGCACAATGTCGTGCTTGGGCACGCCGCGATTCGCGCAGCGTTCGGGAACCGACTCGAAACGAGTATCCGTTCCGGAATCGACCAGTTCGTTGGCGATGCCGCCCTCGGTGCCGTCGTGCTGAATCCAGATTTTGCCGTCTTTGATTTTGAGGTGCAGCACGCAGCCGTAGACCCGGCGCTTGTTTGACCAGCCTACATGGACGACCCGGTAGCGATCGCGCTGAAGGTCAAAAATTGCCTCAGCTTCAACCGCTTCGTTGCTGGCTCTGATGTTGCTATATTTCTGCAACAGCTCTTGAACGAGCTGGCGGTAGTAGTTTACGTCTGCCATTTGGTGATCACCTCCTCCTCTGGATCGTAGACAATTAGGTGCACGTGGTAGCGCTCAACCAGCAACCGTGGCAATTCCAGCGTAAAGAAATCGCGGTAGGTATCCATCGGAGTCGATGTACATCTCTAGCCCACCAAAGCGCAGAAATAGTGGATCATCAGTAATCGTCCAGCCGTCTTTTTCGAGGGCGCGTTTGACGGCATCGTGAACCAGGTCTTTGGCGGCCATGGGGTATGGGAGAGGCGATCGCAATTCCAACCCCATTCTAGAAGCTGCACTGATGCCCATCGCCACCAAATAAGGCGAATGCATAGCCCATCACATCGACTTGACTGGCACCTGAAGAAATTGGTCTGGACTAGCTGTGTTGTTGTGGATAGCGAAAAACTGGCGCTCAATCGCTTTGAGTACCTCGGCGCTGTAGTACAGAGTACCGCAGCGACTACAAACCTCTACCGGAGTGTTGGGCGCAATGAGATACTGCCCTTTGTGACTATACAAATAAGTGACGCGACGTTCTTCATATTCGGTGCTGCCGCAGGCGTTGCATTTAATCTCTCGCATCGGTCAAGCCCTCGTTTGTGGATCGATAAACTTGGGTGGCCCAGGGATATAGATAGTGATGATGGCTACTTGTTCACCCCTCCAGCCGCAGACAATATGGATAGGCAAATCGCTGGAATAGCCCAAAATCAGACAGCTTTCACCGCGCCCTGTATCCGCATATTGTTCTAAAACCTCTCCATTCAATAGAGCTTCTTCTACCTGCATCAAGGTCAGATCGTCGGCCTGGCGCTCTATATCGGCGTGGGATGTATACACATAGGTATCATTACGAATCTTGGCCCTTATCTCTTCTACATCCATTTTGACACTCCGTCCCCCACCTCTCGCAGCAAGCTTGGCCATTGAAGTCAGGCGATCGCAGCTCTGGCCCCATTCTAGGCACTGTCCGAGCCACAGTTTTTCTGAGCTTGCGAATACCATAGGCTAAAGCGCGAGGTTGCTTTGCCCCAGCGCAAGCACTCAACCAGGCTTGGCCAGGACAGGGTTAGCGATTCGGGCTAAACTCTGGGTAGGCAAGGGCTAACGCCAGCGGGGCAAGCGATCGATGACGGAGCAGCAGTTTGATGTTTTTTTGGCCCACAGCAGCAAAGACAAACCGCTGATTCGCCGCATCTACCGCAAGTTAGCAGACCTGGGCCTGCACCCCTGGCTCGATGAAGAAGAAATTGTCCCCGGCACCAAATTTCAAGACGAGATTCAGCAGGCGATCGGGCGCATCAAAACGGCAGCGATCTTTTTTGGTCATGGCGGGCTAGGGCGCTGGCAGGCGCTAGAGCTAAGATCCTTCATTAGCCAGTGTGTCAAGCGCGATATTCCCATTATTCCGGTGCTGCTGCCAGGGGTAGAGGAGATTCCAGAAGAACTCATTTTTCTTCAAGAGTTTCATGCCGTCTCGTTTCAAGACAGTATCGAAGACGAGAAGGCTCTGTATTTTCTAGAGTGGGGCATCACCCAACGCAGGCCCACCCGACAATACGGCACTTCCCAAACATCGAGCGATACTTCAGGCCAACGTCCCGCAGGGTCGGCACCGCCCATCTCACCGCCTGTTGCTCTACCCTCTGCCCCAGAAGACGACCTGAGTTCTGAAAAAGGAATTGATTACCGCAACCTGCGCGACTTGCTAAAGGCTGGCCAATGGCGCGAGGCAGATAGCGAAACCTACGAAAAAATGATTCTGGCCGTGGGCAAAAAGTCGGGGGATTGGTTTACTAGCGATGAACTGCTAAATTTTCCCTGCACAGACCTGCTGACAATAGACCGATTATGGGTGAAGTACAGCCACGGCAAGTTTGGCTTTAGCGTGCAAAAGAAAATTTATGTAGACTGCGGAGCCAAGCTCGACGGCAAATACCCAGGTGATAAAATTTGGCAAGAGTTTTGCGATCGCGTCGGCTGGCGCAAGGCAGGCAACTATCTGAGCTACAAAGACCTACAAGCAAACCCCTCTTTATCTCCCGCTGAATTTCCGTTTCTTTGTGGTTGGTCTGGTCGGTGGGTGGTGTTTTGGGTTGGGGTGTGGGTGGGCGTGGGGGGTGGATGGGGGCGTGTCTCTTCTCTCGCATCGAGACTTGTAAACTGTAGCAGATAAGCGCTTCAGCCCGATCCAAAAGAACTATTTCAGACACCCTCCCCACGGAAAACTAAGCGTTTCGGAGATCCCTTACCTGGCACCAGCGGTCAGGTCGAGTTCTCAAATCTGGCGCTGACAATATCTGGGTTTAGGCAGTTCGCCAGCACAAATGCCTTAGCCACTTCTTGCACCTCTTCTAGCGGCGCATTCCACACCTTCCAAAGGCTCTTTTGCCCAGGGCTGGGTTTGCGGACTTTCATTTTTTGCCGCAGGGCCGCCAGTTTTTTGCTGCCCCAGTGATTTCGCCTCTCTGGCTTGGGTTTCGGCTTATAGCGCTGACAAAACTTGCGGTACGCCGCCGCACACAGTTCTAGCGTTGCTCCCAACGCCAAAAACGCCGGGTGCCATTGCGTTAGGCCATCGGTGGTCAGGCGGTCATAGCTGCCATAGTTGCTGTAGTCATAAAAGAATCCCTGCTGCATGTTCGCCGCCTTGGGGTTGGCGTGGATGTATCGCAAGGTATTCAGCGCTCGCCGATAGTCGGTATTGGCAAAGCCCGTGCTGTGGTATCGCTTTTCCCAAAAGTGCCCGGTGCGGTTCAGCATCCGGTTGAAACACATCGCCGTATACCAGTTCAGCCAGTGCATGATCTTAGGCAAATCCTCCGGCTGCTGCGGCTCCAGCAGGTAATGCACATGGTTACTCATGATGCACAGGGCATAGAGCTTAAAGCCATATTTCTCCTGGCATCGGTCAATGGCATACAGCAAAATTTCGCGGCATTCGTCACGAATCAGCCGGAACTCACGATTGTTGCAGCGAACCGTGATGTGGTAGTAGTGGCCTGGGGAAAACTGGCGCGGTTGGCGCGGCATGGCAAACACCCAACCCTCCATAACCCAGGAAGCAATGCCCACCCTACCGGGTGCCGTGCCAACTTCCCTGGCCCCCTAGCCCCCGGCCCCCTTGCGATCGGCCATGGTCAATAAAATCACGCCGCAGCCTACTAGCGATCCCAGGGCTTCATCATATATTTAGGGGGAATCTCCCCAAATCTAAAAGTTTTGTGAGAAGTGATTTTAAGACTTTGTTACGATGGTCACAAACGCACAGGAGAACCATCCCCCATGCCTCACACTTCCTCTAACAAAGACTCCGTCGTCATCTCTCCCTCCATTCTCTCGGCAGACTTCAGCCGTCTGGGCGAAGAGATCAAAGCCGCCGACCAGGCCGGGGCCGACTGGATTCACGTAGACGTGATGGATGGTCGCTTTGTGCCCAATATCACCATCGGCCCGCTAATTGTGGACGCCATTCGCCCCGTCACCCAAAAGCCCCTCGACGTGCACCTGATGATTGTCGAGCCGGAGAAGTACGTGGCCGACTTTGCCAAGGCCGGGGCCGACATTATCTCCGTCCACTGCGAGCACAACGCCTCGCCCCACCTGCACCGCACCCTGGGCCAAATCAAAGAGCTGGGCAAAGAGGCTGGCGTCGTGCTCAACCCCGGCACCCCGCTGGTGCTGATCGAGAACGTGCTCGAACTCTGCGACCTGGTGCTGATTATGAGCGTCAACCCCGGCTTTGGCGGCCAGAGCTTTATCCCCACCATGGTGAATAAGATTCGCGACCTGCGCGCTATGTGCGATGAGCGCGGCCTCAACCCCTGGATTGAGGTCGACGGCGGGCTCAAGGTGAACAACACCTGGCAGGTGCTAGAGGCTGGTGCCAACGCCATTGTGGCCGGGTCGGCGGTGTTCAACGCGCCGGACTATGCGGCGGCGATCGAAGGCATTCGCCACAGCAAGCGCCCCGCCCCCGAACTGGCTGCCGTCTAACGACTGTGATGCGGATAACCTAAACAATAAAAAGGGGAGGTGATTTTTTGAAGATCACCTCCCCCTCTTTGTTCTGGGTATGGCACGGACCGTGTCTTGAGCCAGATTCTTTTCGACTCCGCTCAGCCAACGTTGGCTGAGCGGAGTCGAAGAGAACCGTTGGGGTTTACCCTACTCCCACTCGATGGTGCCGGGGGGCTTCGAGGTAATGTCGTAGACCACGCGGTTAACCCCTTCCACCTCGTTGACGATGCGGTTTGAAATCGTCTCTAGCAGGTCGTAGGGCACCCGCGACCAGTCGGCGGTCATGCCGTCTTCGCTGCTGACCAGGCGCAGCACAATCGGGTAGGCGTAGGTGCGCTGGTCGCCCATGACGCCCACGCTGCGCACCGGCAGCAGCACCGCAAAGGCCTGCCAAAAGTCGTGGTACATACCCTGCTTGGCAATCTCGTCGCGCACCACATGGTCGGCGTTGCGGAGAATTTCCAGGCGTTCTTTGGTGATTTCGCCAATGATGCGAATCGCTAGCCCCGGCCCAGGGAAGGGCTGACGGCGCACAATTTCCTCAGGCAGGCCGATGGAGCGGCCTACTTTGCGCACTTCGTCTTTGAACAGCTTGCGCAGGGGTTCTACCAGCTTAAATTGCAGGTCTTTGGGCAGGCCGCCGACGTTGTGGTGGCTCTTGATTTTCACCGCTACCCGTTCGCCGGTTTTAGGGTCCACGTTGGTGTCGGCGGATTCGATCACGTCGGGATACAGCGTCCCCTGAGCGAGGTAGTCGAAGGGGCCAAGGCGTTTGGACTCTTCTTCAAACACGCGAATGAATTCGTGGCCGATGCGCTTGCGCTTTTCTTCGGGATCGGTGATGCCTTCGACCTGGGCCAAAAAGCGATCGCGCGCTTTGATATGAATCACCGGAATGTGGAACTGCTCCTTGAACAGCTTCACCAGGCGCTCGGGCTCATCTTTGCGCATAAAGCCCTGGTCGATGAACATGCAGGTGAGCTGGTCGCCGATCGCCTGGTGCAGCAAAAATGCCAGGGTTGACGAGTCTACCCCGCCCGAGAGGGCCAGCAGCACCCGCTTGTCGCCCACCCGCGCCCGCACCTCGCGAATGGCCTCTTCCACAAAGGCTTCGGTGGTCCAGGTGGGCTGGCATTCGCAGATGTGGTAGACAAAATTGCGAATTAGGGCGATGCCCCCCTGGGAATGCACAACCTCGGGGTGAAACTGGACGCCGTAGAGCTTGCGGGCGTGGTCGGCGACGGCGGCGCAGGGGGTGTTGTCGGTGTGGGCCAGCAGCTCAAAGCCCTCGGGCAGACGGCTGACCGAGTCGCCGTGGCTCATCCACATGGTGGTGCCGTCTTCGACGTTGGTGAGCAGGTCGGTGGGGTCGTCGATAAACAGGGCGGCCTTGCCGTACTCGCCGCGATCGGCCCGGTCGACCTGGCCGCCGAGCTGCTGCACCATCAGCTGCATGCCGTAGCACACCCCCAGCACCGGAATTCCCAGGTCCCAAATGGCCGGGTCGCAGTGGGGGGCGCCGTTGTCGTAGACCGAGCTAGGCCCGCCGGAGAAAATAATGCCCATGGGGTTGAGCTGCTTGAGCTGCTCGGCGGTGGTGCGGTAGGAGAGCACCTCGGAGTACACCTCGGTCTCGCGAATGCGGCGGGCAATCAGCTCGGAATATTGGGAGCCAAAGTCGAGAATCACCAGCATCTGGCGGTTGACCTCTGGCAGGGAGTCTTCCCCAAGGTTGGTAGTGGTTTCGGTTTGAAGGGTCACGGGTTAATCCTGCGCGTGGTGGGCTTGGGGGCGTTAGACGGATGGCGAAGGGCTGGCGGCACCGGGGTAGAGAGGAGACGGGGAAACCAGGAAGGTTGGAACCTAGCCCTGGCTGCTCCCGTTTGGGGATTGTCGATGCCCAGATTAAACGATTCTGCAATGGAACCAGAGCAATAGATAGAGAGGAAAACCGCTTGCCCCAGGACAGCCAACGTCGCGGGTGTTGTATGGAGATGTTATGGATTTTTATAAAAAGATATTCCTTCTAGTCTACCAAAACTTGATTAAACAGGCCTTCAGCGAGGTGACTGCGCGCCACCACCTGCCGCTGGCGGTCAAACACCATGGTTCCTACGGCTAGGGGTCTGCCGGTGTGGGCGTGGACGTAGGCGGCAGCGCGCTCGTCAATACGCTCAACAATCTGCTGGTAAACGCGCTGGGCCATTGCGCCGTCGCGATCGCGCAAAATTCCCAGCCCTGCCTCCACGGTCGGGGCCTTAAGAACGTCTTGAATGGTGGGCAGCGGCACTCCCACGGCGGCGCAGCAGGCGGCAAAGATCTCCTGGCGACCGTCGGCGATGTGGTGGTGGGTGTGAAAAATTCCCCCCGCCAGTTTGATCAGCTTGCCGTGGTAGCCCAGCAGCAGCACCCCCGCAGCGCCCAGGTCGCCGGCTTCCACCAGCAGGGGGCCGAGCCAGTTGGCGGTTTTGACCCGGCGATCGGGGTCGATCCCCAGCTTCACCGCCAGATCCAGGCCGTTTTCGCCCAGGCAAAAGACCAGGTGGCCATACCGGGCCGCCTTGGCCCGCAGGATTTCGCGGGACTGGTCAAGCTGCCCCGGAGCGCTGAGGGGGGCCGCAATGCCGGAGGTGCCCAGCAGCGACAGCCCTTCGATCACTCCAAAGGCGGCGTTGGAGGTGCGATCGCCCAGCGCCCGGCCCTCCGGCAGAATAATCGTGACCCTCACGGTCTTAGCCTCGGGAATCAGCGGCCTCAGGCTGTGGCCGATCAGCTCCCTGGCGTACTGATAGATTGCCGGGGCGTGGTCTCGGTTGACCTGCTGTCCCACCCCCTCTCCCCCCTGAAGCAAAATTGGTTCAGCCTGATCGCCGCTGCCCCAGGCCACCACCGACCAGATTGGGGTGTTGCGGGTGAGGTCCAGGTTGTCGCCGGGATCGCTGTGGGTGATGGCCAGCACCGACCCGTCGGGCAGCGGCGCAATCTGGTCGATGGGGATATCGGCGGGCTGAGGCGGGTTGAGCAGATCGAGGCTGACGCTGGCGGGGCGATCGCGGCCATCGACCAAACACCGCAGCGCCGCTACGGCCCCCGCGCAGGCGAATACGGGCAGGGTGTAGCCCGCCCGAGGAGGAGGCAGGGAGGCGTTCGACATAGGCAAAAAAAGACGGTAGAGATTGCGGGATCGCTGGGCGATGGCGTGAATGGGTTTTGAGGCGATCGCCGTTTGCCCCTAGGGGAGCTTTACCATTTCGCGCAGGTTCCCCCTCACCTGCCCCACCCCGGCGCCAAACTGGCGGTCCTGCTGGTGTACGGCCATCGACAGCCCGTGCTTGGGCCGCATCACAATCACGCCAGCGCGATCGATGGGGGCTTGGGGCACAAACTCCAGGCGGTATCGCTGCAGCAGCATGGCCAGAATGATTTTAATTTCCATCATCGCAAACCCGGCCCCGATGCACAGGCGTGGGCCAGCGCTGAAGGGGTTGTAGGCGTAGGCATCGGGGTGAATGGTCTCCCAGCGGTGGGGATCAAAGGCGGCTGGATCGGGGTAGAGGTCGGGCATTTGATGGGTCTGGTAAAGGCTGACCAGCACTTCGGTTCCCGCTGGCAGCTGGTAGCCGCCCAGCTCGGTGGGTTGAGCGGTCACCCGGCCATTCCACGGCACCGGCGATAAAATCCGCAGGCTCTCTTTAATCACATTCTCCAGCAGCGGCAGCTGAGCCAGCTGCTCCAGGCTGGGGGGCGCCCCGTGCAGGGTGGCCTCCAGTTCATCCAGCAGGTCGGCCATAATCTCAGGGTGCTGCGACAGCAGAAAAATCGTCCAGGTGAGGGCGTTGGCGCTGGTTTCGTGACCGGCGACAAACAGCACCCCCACATGCCCCAGCAGTTCTGCTTCGCTGAGGCGATCGCCGCTGTCTTCGTCGCGCACCTGCATCAGCATCGACAGCACATCGGGTTCGTCGCCCGTCGCCTGGCGCTTGGCCTGAATGATCTGGCGCATGCTGGCCTCGTAGCTGGCCACCAGGTTGAGGTAGCGGTGCCAGGGCAGCCCCGGCCAGTCCAGGGGCAGCGCCCGCATCAGCAGCTTCCCCTGCATGTTCAGAGCATTTTGAATGGTTTGACCGGGGCTGCCTCCCGCCGCGCCAGCGCTGGCGCCGATATCTTCGCCAAAGAGCGACTTGGTGGCGATGCGGAGGGTGAGCTGCCGCATCGCCATCGCCATTTCGTTCACCCGGCCGACCTGAAGCTGGTTGAGCTGGTCTGCGGTGATGGCGACCATATCGCTGGCGTAGGTCTCCAGGCGCTGGCGATGAAACGCGGGGGCCATGAGTTTGCGCTGCTGCAAATGCTCCGCTGAGTTGACGCCAAACAGGCCGACCAGAAAGTGGTTGAGGGGCCTGGTGCGGGCGGAGCGATCGCGCAGCCGGTAGCTGGGTCCGGTCAGCGGATACTTGAAGTAAACCTCATGCTGGGTGGTGACCTGGCGCACCAGCTCAGGGCCATAGGCAAAGACCGTAGCGGGGCAGGTGTCTCGGGGAGAATAGAGGCGCGTGCGGCCGCCCTTGGCCAAAGCCACCAGGTTGCCGTAGGTGTGAAACAGCTCGCGGGTGTAGCCCACGGAATCTCTGGCAAAGCGAAGGCTGTTCAGGGAGCGGCCAATCAGCGGTAGGGGACGGGGGCCAGGCACCTTAAACGTCTGGGGTGCCTGAATTGCGGTGGTCATGGGATGCCTCCTTGGCGGGGCGGGCAGGGTGACGGTGCTCGCATCTTACTCTGCGTAGATCATCTTTCGGGTCATGCCGCCATCGATGATCAGATTTTGCCCGGTGATGAAGCCGGCGGCGCTGGAGAGCAAAAAGTGGGTCATCTCCGCCACATCCTGGGGCTGCCCGACGCGCCCGGCGGGGTGCTGGGCATGGTCTGCGGCGCTGAGCTGGGCGGCTTGGGGCGGATGCTGCCACTGGCTGACGTCAATCCAGCCGGGGCTGATGCAGTTGACCCGCACCGCTGGGCCAAGGCTAATCGCCAGGGCATGGCTGAGGGCGACAATTCCACCTTTGGACGCAGCGTAAGCTTCGGCGTGGGGCTCAGACTGGAGCGCGCGGGTGGAGGCAATATTGACGATCGCCCCCCCGCTCTGCCGCAGATGGGGCACCGCATGCTTCGCCATCAAAAAGCAGCCGGTCAGGTTCGTGCCCAGCCAGCGGTTCCAGTCCTCCAGGCGGAGGGCTTCGATCGGGCCGCTGTAGGGGTTGGCAATGCCCGCGTTGTTCACCAGGCCGTTGAGCTGACCAAACTGGTCAATAGCCGCCTGAACGCAGCGCTCCACGTCGATCTCCTGGGCCACATCGCAGGGGACGAACCGGAAAGACTCGGGCGGCGCCGCCAGGGTCGCCTGAGCCGCCTGACCAGCGGCGGCATTGCGGTCGGCGACGATCACCCGCCAGCTGCGGCCCAGCAGGTGCTGGGCAATGCCCAGGCCGATCCCCTGGGCTCCTCCGGTGATCAGGGCAACGGGCGCTGGCTGGGGTTGACGCATGGGGTTTATCTCAACGCGATCGCACGTGATCAGCTTAAGGGTTAGGCCAGAGAATTGCAGCCGGGAGGCCGAGCGTTAGAGCTGGTTCCACAGGGGGAGCGCCTGCACCTGTTGCAGCGTCAGATCCAGGTAGGTGGTGGCTTGGCGGGGGTCGCCGCCCAGGGGATCTAGGCCAAAGTAGCCGCGATCGCCGTCATGGCTGTGCGGTCCGGTCGCGATCGCCTCGTATTTTCCCGCCCGCCGCGCCCGGTTGTAGGGCGATCCCCAGGTCCATCCCCAACGGGAGGGAAACAGCACCAGGCCCAGGTTGTCGATCCAGTCGTTCTGACCGTAAAAGTGGTAAACCTGCTGCACGGCCCCAAAGCCGTCCTGGCCGTCGAAGACACCGCCAAAGGAGAGTACCGTGATCTCCACCGGCAGCCATTCTTGCAGGTAGGGGGCTGCCCCCATGGCCACCTGCACTCCGCCGCTGGTGCCCACCAGCACCAGCTGAAACGGCTTGTCAGCCTCCAGGGGAATGGCTTGGGTGGCCGCCATCCGCTCCAGGATGGTGGCCGCCGCCCCCCGGTTGTAGATCTGCCCGTAGCGGCTGTCGGCGGAGAGGGCCATGCGCCACAGGTTGCGAATTTTGAGCACCGTGTGGGCAGGATCGCCCTCTCCGTCCAGGCGATCGCTGAGCTGCCACAGCCAGCGAAAAACGGGCTGGCCGCCGACATTGTCGTTCACCGCCGAGTAGGGGAACACCTTGCGCACCACCACGCAGTCCGGCTCTGCCGCCGCCATGGCGGTCAAAAAGGCGTCTTCCCCTGGGGCCAAATCTACGTCGGCCACGTTGCCCACCCCGGCCAAAAATACCAGATAGCACGGCGGGCCTGCGCCTGCCGCGACATCCTTGGCGGGCAGTTCGGGGCGCTGCTGCGCCAGCCGATCGCCGCCGCGCAGCCACCACGACAGGGTGCTAATCGGAGCGATGGTGCCCCAGGCCAAAAAGAACAGCCCCAGGGCGGTCAGCAGCTTGCCGGTATCGCCGAGCGATCGCGCAATCAGCGTTTGCAGCAGAGATTTCATCGGCAGCGGCCCCAGGGAGTAAACTGAGCCAGAGAAGAACGGACGCATCTATGGGTCAGCGGCATTCTATCAGGTGGTTGAGACAGGTGCTGGTGGATGCGCTGACCCTCAATCAAGATTTCTATGAGCACAGCCATCAATACTCAGGGGCCGCCCGGTTTGCTCGGGGTATCGTCATCCTGGCCGGACTCTCCCACGGCCTGGGCAGCGGCCTGATTTTGCTGCTCTACCAGCCCTCTCTGGCCCAGCTGGGCATCGGTGTGCTGATCAATGGTCTCAGCATAGTGACCGGGTACTACCTCTGGACCTACACCCTCTGGAAACTCAATGCCTACCTGGCCCCGCCAGTGCCCCCCTACCGGGAACTGCTGGTGCCCGTGGGGTTTGCCTACACGCCTCAGCTGCTCAACCTGCTGACGGTGATTCCTCTGCTGGGGCCGCCGATTACCCTGGCGCTGGCGGGCTGGACGCTGCTGGGCGCGATCGCCGCCGTGCGGGCCGGACTCAATGTCGGCCTGGTCAAAGCGGCGCTGCTGGCCGGAGCCAGCTTTAGCCTGGTGCAGGTGGGCATCGGCCTGGTGCAGGGGGGCGTGCAGCAGTGGGTTTCCCCTAACCTTCTCCAGTGATCGACAGAGCATCGACCCAGATGCGCGGGCACAGACCGCCGGGGGTAATCTCCGCCTCCGGTTCTACATGGACGATCGCCTTAAGCAGATCGCAGAAGTCCCCCGCCACCGTGGCCGATTCGATGCTGACGCGATCGCCCTTATTCACCAGCCAGCCATCAAAGGGCAGCGAGAACGACCCCTGCAAGGAATTCACCCCGGCGTGGAGCGCCTGGAGGTCGTCGATGAAAATCACGTTCTCGGCATTTTCGAGCGTAAATTCGCTGCTGGCCTCGGCTCCGGGCAGCACTTCGTAAAAGCTGGGGCCAACCGACACCTTAGCGCCAATGCTGGCGTGGCCGGTGGGGCTGGCCCCCATGCGCTTGGCCGTCCCGGCGCTGTGTAAAAACTGGGTCAGCACGCCCTGCTCAATGATTGGCACCCGGCGGGTGGGCGTCCCCTCGCCGTCAAAGGTTTCGGCGCTGACGTTTTCGGGATGCAGCGCGTCGTCGTACACCGACAGCAGCGGCGATGCTACGACCTTGCCGAGGGAATCGACCGTGGACAGGCTGCGGTTGTCCAAAATGCTCTGGGCATTGTACATATTCGAGAACGCCCCCAGCAGGCTCAAAAACGCCTCGCCCGAGAACACCACCCGGTACTTGCCCGAGGCCACTTTGTTGTAGTCGAGGTGGCTGATGGTTTTTTCGGCGGCTTCTTTCAGGCAGCCTTCAATGTCGAGCAGGGGCAGCCCGCGATCGACCCGCATGGCCCCTGCCGATCGCGGCTTGCGGCCCTCCTGCTCGGTCTTGCTGTACAGGTAGAGCGAGGCGTAGGAGCGAGCTTCGTGGCGCAAGGCCCCGGCGCTGTTGAGGTAAAAGCGATCGATATCGCGCTGGGCCAGGCCGTTGTAGGGCACGCTGGCGATCGCCGGATGCGCCTCCAGCAGCTGCTTCTCCACATCTACTAGGGTCGAAATTAGATCGCCTACGGGCGCAGGCGGCACCGTTTCTATTTGCACATCCGCCGTGGGGGCCACCGACTCAGGGCTGAAGTCGGGGATGTGGTCGCTGACGCCAAAGGCGCTGGCCTCCTGGGCGGTTTGCAGGGCCAGATCCATGCCCAGCGGGTCCACGTCGCTGGTGGAGGTCACCCCCACCTTGCCGTCCGGGTTCCACACCCGCACGATCACGCTGGAGCGGTTGGAGGCTTTGACCTGCTTGGGGTCGCCCTTGTCGACCTGCACGCTGGTCTCGTCGACGGAAGACCCGTAGACGTCGTACTTGGAAATGCCGAGCTTCTTAGCGCTAGATTCCGCGTAGGCGGCGATGTCTTGAATGGAGGGCATAGGGAGTGATGGGGTAATGGGGTGATGGGGGATGGGGTGTAGAGTGATGGGGAAGATAGGGGGGATGGGGAAGATGGGGAGGGGAGGTTGGCTATAGGCGGCCAATCAACTTGTCATATTCAGCATGAGTTCCAATCCAGAACCAAGAGATACCGCTTTCAACGTCTACACCTAAAGCTCGATGGCTCAGGCCTGCTCGAACAGACCAATAATTTTTGCCTAATCTTTATAAAGTGCAAAGACGGATGGGACGGATCGGTTTTAAGCAACGTGTAACATTCATCAGCAGTGCGCTGAACACTTTTGGGCAGGGCGTTGTAGCATTGCCAAAATCGCTGGGTGGCATAGGGCATTAAAGTTCTCGACGGTGGCCCGCTTCAAACTCAGCGATCGCCTCCTGAGCTAGGGCCTCTAGCTTGCCGTCTGCAATATCCCGCTCTAGCTGCTGATCCCAGCGTTCGTAGTCCAGGTCAAAAAACCAGACTCTCAATTTCTCAAAGTCATTAGACGGCAGCGAAATAATCGCTGCTTCAATTTGCTCAAGGTTTGACATCAGCGCCTTTGCCTCCCTGATTCGTCCATCCACCTACCTTTCTAACGGCCGCCGACGGTGATCGAGTCCACCTTCAGGTGGGGCTGGCCCACGGTGACGTAGATGCTGCCGCTGATCGAGCCGCAGAAGCCAGCGGCGAGATCAAGATCGTTAGAGCACATGGAGATTTTGTCCATGATTTCGGTGGCTTCGCCGATCAGAGTTGCGCCCTTGAGGGGTTTGGTCACTTTGCCGTTTTCGATCAGGTAGGCTTCGGAAACGGCAAAGTTGAACTGGCCCGTAGCGCCGACGCTGCCGCCGCCCATCTGCTTGCAGTAGATGCCTTTTTCGACCGATGCGAATAGCTCGTCGAGGGAGTAATCGCCGGGGGCAATGTAGGTGTTGCGCATGCGGCTGGCGGCGGCGTAGGTAAAGCCCTGGCGGCGACCGCTGCCGGTGCGGGGGTGGCCCGTGCGCATGGACCCGGCCCGGTCAGACAAAAAGTTCTTCAGCACGCCATTTTCAATCAGCAGGGTGCGCTGGGCGGGCATGCCCTCGTCATCCATGTCGATGGTGCCAAAGGCGTCGGGAGAAATCCCTTCATCCCAGGCGGTGAGGTTTTCGTGGGCGATCTTCTGGCCCTTTTTGTCCATAAAGGGGGTGGTGCCCCGCTCGATCTGGGTGGTCTCTAATAGGTGACCGCAGGCCTCGTGGAAGATCACGCCGCCAAACTTGTTGGCCATAATCACCGGGTAGCTGCCCGACTCCACGTAGTCGGCGTAGAGCATTTTGCCCGCCGACTCGGCCACATCCGCCGCCGCCGTCTGGAAGTCCCACTGGCGTAGAAAGGCCGGGTCGCTGGTGTCGCCCGCCCGCTGGCCAATCGAGGAGCGGTGCTCGCCGTCAGCGCAGAGTAGGTTGTAGCCCACCGACTGGGTGAGGCGAATGTCGCGGGCAAAAGTGCCATCGCTGGCGGCCACCAGCACCTCCTGCCAGTCGCGAAAGTAGACGGCGCGGCGCGACTGCACGTGGTTAGCTTCCTTGGCCAGGGCGGCATTGGCGGACAGCAGCACGTCACCCATTTCCTGCATCGAGCTGCACCGGGTCAGCCAGCCGTCTTTGCCCTTGGCGGTGGCGTAGTCGCGCAGCAGCTCTAGATTAATTTCGGCCAGGTTGGCGCTGGGGCCGGGCAGGGCCAGCCCCATAATCGCCAGGGCTTTATCGAGGGCGGCTTTGAGACCGTTGAAGGTGAGGTCGTTGGTGCTGACGTAGCAGTCGGCTTTGCCCACAAACACCCGCACCCCAGCCCCGGTCACCAGGCGCGGGGAGAGGCTGGTGATGGCGTCGTCTTCGGCCTGGCAGCTGATGTAGTTGTTGCGCTCTAGAAAAAATTCGACAAAATCTGCCCCGGCGGCGCGGCCCAGCCCCAGCAGGGTTGAGAGGGTGGCCTCCCAGGAGCTATCGAAGCGATCGCGGGGGGCCGAGTAGTCGCGCTGGAGCAGATCGTTGGTTTTAATTAAAGGAGTCGGTAAGGGTGCAACCGTCATGCCAAAGAATCCTTGTGGGGTGAGGGGAAATGCCAGTAGGACTCCCTCAGTCTAACAAACCTGGCCAAACCGACGGACGGACGGGCCAGTACCACAGGCCGAGCAGCCTGAATCGGCAGGGCTGCAACAGTAGGCCGCGCGCCCAGCATCCGGTTCAGGTCTCCCTTTGCTAAACCCTGCCCGGCCTGAGTGAATGGTTCAACCAGAGAAATTAAAGAAGGAATCGAAAAATTAAGAAGGTTGATCCATACGCTCCTGTGTCGCCCATCCCAGGGATGGCTGTGCTAAGCTAGCAAAAAGATTAAGCAAAAATAAAGAAAGTTGCTTTTTCTTAGCTCTACTCAACGTTGCTTGACTCCTTCAGCAGCGTTCGCTGTAGACCTGAATCTCCAGCCAGTCCTTTTGCGTGCTCCCTTGACCACGGACGGAATGCCTTTCTAGCGGGTATAGCTACGGCTTACCCCCTCGTTTCGTGGCCTCATCAAGGAGAATATTCCCTGTGGTTGTGCAAAATTCAGCTTCTGTTTCTTTCGCTGTTCGCCCCCAGGCTCCTGTCGTGCTCGTGGTGGACGACGACGATGATAGCCTCACTCTAATGGCCTACATTTTAGAGCAGCTGTCCTGCGAGACTTGCTTTGTAGCCGATGGTCTGGCCGCTCTAAAGGCAGCTCGGCAGCACCACCCTCAGCTGATTTTATCGGACATTCATCTGCCCCAGGTCGATGGCTATAGCCTGATTCAGCAGCTGCGGGCCGATGCTGGTACTCGAGACATTCCGGTGGTGGCGGTGACCGCTCTGGCTGGTCAGGAAAATCGCCAAAAAATCCTTACCGCCGGTTTTGATGACTACATCAGCAAGCCGTTTTTAATTCAGCCTCTGGAGCATCTAATCAACCGCTTTATCGGTATGCCCCAGTCGGCAGCCTAGGGCTGTGCTTTTTGGGTTCCCCAGCTTTTTGGCAGCACCCCGCCATACGTCACATCTCGCGCTTGCGTGCTGAGGCGGCGACTCGTCCAATCGGGCGGGTTGTCTGGGGCCTGTAGCCGAGCCTGAGCGGTCTGCATGGCTGGCGCAAGCCGCTGGCGCAAAGTTTCTGGCTAATGTAAAAAATTGAGCGCCTAGGGATAGATTTGATGGGACCTACTTCCCTGGGCCAACTGGGGCTTAGGTATCTGGGGCCTAGGTATTTTTGGCGGCAGGACGCGCCTCGGGCGGTTCAGAGAGAATGATCACGACGCTAGTGCGCCCGGTAGTCAGGGTGGCATCGGTCAAAACATCGACGACCTGACGCTCCAGGGTAGACTCAACCATCTCAACAATTTGTGGACGCAGGGCGGCGGCAAGATCGCCTCTGACCTGTTCTGCCAGTTCGGCCTGCCCTTCGTCCAGCAGCAGTTGTTCGGGCTTAGTCACGGAGTCCTCGATGACAAACAGCAGTTTCTCATCCAGAATTTGACAGGTGATTTTACCGGGGGTGTGGTCGAGCCTTTCGCGGTATAGCCGCTGAAAGTCCTGAGCCAGCTTCCGCTGGAGCTGACCCAATGTCGGTAGCAGAGCAGAGGGAGTGGTGTCCATAGGGTTGCTTCGGGGTTTGACAACCGGCCGTAAGCCTTGCGTGTTTGGAGTTATGAACGGTTGTGAAATTATTTAACCATGACTCTAGAGGCCACAGCTAGCAATCCTGATAAACAGCCCTAGGGCCGTCGCGCCACCTACGTTACCAGACCCGATCGCAGGGCGCGCACGGCGGCCTTGGTGCGATCGTCTACCCCCAGCTTGTTGAGGATGCTGCGGACGTGGGTCTTGACTGTGCCCACCGTAATGTACGACCGCTCAGCAATCTCCGCGTTGCTGCACCCGCCCACAATGAGCTCGAGAATTTCTAGCTCGCGCTCGGTCAGCGGATACGACTCCAGTATTTGCTCGAATTCGGGCTCGATCGCTTCAATGGAGACGGTTCGGTTGCTGGCCGCCAGCGCCCCGGCTGGAGTCTTGCGCACCTGGCGCAGCACTACGCTGGCCACAGCCGGGTCAATCCACGAGTTGCCTTCGTTAGTCTCCCGTACGGCCACAATCAGGTCGTCTAGCTCGGTCTGCTTCATGCAGTAGGAGTCTGCCCCGGCCGCAAAGGCGGCCATAACCGCTTCTTCGCTGTCGTGCATGGTGAGCATCAGGACGCGAGTGGGCGTATCAACGCTGCCCTGGGACTGGCGCAGACGCTCTACGAGTTCAATACCGTCAATGTCCGGCAGGCCGATATCGACGATGGCTACATCGGGGTGCTCGGTTTCTAAAAGACTGAGGCCGCGAGCACCGTTGGCCGCTTCGCCAACCACAGTCATACCGGGCACTCGCTGGAGGGCTGCCTTGAGGCCTAGGCGGGTAAGGTCATGGTCTTCGATCAGTACAATGCGAATATCTGTCATAGGTAGCCCCCTAATGAGGCATTGAAAAAATCGCGGGCCGTGTTAACGCCCGAGGTGACTTGATTATGGGGCAATTTCAGGGGTCTGGCACGTATCTCCAGGCTGACCTGCACTGCCCCAGGCCTATATCTAAGGGTAGAGCCTCTGTTGCGAGTGGGCATGGTATGCCAGGAAGATTAACAATGCTCTTGCCTCTGCTGGGAAAGGATAGTGTCATGATCGAGGACTGGCAGGCTCTGGTGTCGGGGCCGTATATTCCCCACGGACACTGTTACCTTTGGCAGCCGGGGCTGGTGTGGCTGCACCTGCTGTCAGATGCGCTAATTGCGCTGTCCTACTGGCTGATTGCGGGGGCGCTGATCTATTTTGTGCAGCGGCGGCCCGATGTGCCGTTTAAGCCGCTGTTTTGGCTGTTCGCCACCTTTATTGCGGCCTGCGGTGCCACTCACCTGCTTTCGGTGTGGACCCTGTGGTTTCCGACCTACTGGGTGTCGGGGTCGGTCAAGGCGTTTACGGCCCTGGTGTCGCTCTACACGGCGCTGGAGCTGGTGCCCCGGCTGCCGCTGGCGCTGGCGCTGCCCAACGCCACCCAGCTGATGGATATGAACCAGGCGTTGCAGGCGGAGATTGGCGATCGCAAGCAGGCCGAAGCCAGCCTGCGCACGGCCGAGACCGAGGTGCGGCAGCTCAACGCCACCCTAGAAGAGCGGGTGCAGCGCCGTACCGCTGAGCTAGAGGCAGCCAAGCAGCAGATCGAAACCCTGCTGGAGCAGGAACGCCGCGATCGCAGCACCCTGCAGCGGGCCAAAGACGACCTGCAAGATACTGCCGAGCGGCTCAACCTGGCCCTCAGCGCGGCCCAGATGGGCACCTGGGACTGGCACCTGGACCACGAAACCCAGCTCTGGTCGCCCCAGACCGAGCGGATCATGGGCCTGGAGCCTGGCACGGTTTCCCAAACGGCCCAGGTGTGGGCCGAGCGGGTGCACCCCGACGACCTGCCCGCCATAGAGGGGTTGGTCAACGACGCGATCGCCACCCAGGGCGAGTTTGTTGGGCAGTACCGCATGCACTGGCCCGACGATACCTGGCACTGGATCAGCGCCTACGGTCGAGTCGTAGCCGTCAAAGATGGCCACAGCCAGCGCATGGTGGGGGTCATGCAGGATATCACCCCGGCCAAGCAGGCCGAGCTTTCGCTGCGGGCCAGTGAAACGCGCTTTCGGGCGGTGTTTGAGCAGGCCGCCGTGGGCATGGCCCGCCTCGACATGCAGGGCCACTGGATTCAGGTCAACCAAAAGCTGTGCAACATTCTGGGCTATCAGCCCCAAGACTTGCTCGGTCAGTCCTTTCAGGCCATTACCTACGAAGGGGATAAACCTCAAGATGAGTACTACCACCAGCAGCTATTGACTGGAGAACAAACCTCCTGCCAGTTTGAAAAGCGCTACCTGCGCAAAGACGGCACCCCCCTGTGGACCCTGGTGACGGTCTCGGTAGAAAGCGACGACACCCATGGACCCTCAGCCCTGATCGCCATTCTTGAAAATATTGAGGACCGCAAAGCCGCCCGCGAAGAGCTGCTGCGGCGGGCCGACGAAATGGCCAACACCAACCTGGTGCTGGCCCACACCACCGCCATGCTGGAGCAGCGCAACGCCGAGCTAGACCAGTTTGCCTACGTCACCTCCCACGACCTGAAGGCGCCCCTGCGCGCCATTTCTAACCTGGCCGACTGGATTGGCGAAGACCTGGGCAACCAGCTGCCGCCGGAGAACCAACACCAGCTCGACCTCCTGCGCAGTCGGGTGCAGCGCATGGAAGCTTTGATCAACGGCCTGCTGGAGTACTCGCGGGTGGGCCGCCGCCAGCGCACCATTGAGGCGGTTGACCTCAGTGAACTGCTGACCAATGTGGTCGATTCGCTGGCTCCCCCCAAGTCGTTTGGGCTGGATATTGCCCCCGACTTGCCTACTCTCTACAGCCACAAAACAGCGCTGGGCCAGGTGTTTGCCAACCTGATCAACAATGCGATTAAGCACCACCACCGCGACCAGGGCACCGTGCGCGTTACCTGGCGAGACCAGGGCAAACGGATTGAGTTTGCCGTTGCCGACGACGGCCCTGGCATTGCCCCCCAGTACCACGACAAAATTTTCACCATTTTTCAAACCCTCAAGGCCCGCGACGACTTTGAAAGCACCGGGGTGGGCCTGGCGGTGGTAAAAAAAATTGTCGAAGCCGAAAATGGCAGGGTGTGGCTCACCTCTACGGTGGGCGAAGGCACCACCTTCTATTTCACCTGGCCCTTTACCAAAACGCCTCCGGCCTAGGCTGACCAACCTGGGGCAGGCTAACCAGCGCTCGGGCAGCGGCTAGGGGCGTCGGTATGGCTGCTTGTACCAAAAGCCAGGGAGTTTCCTGAGACCGCTTCGCTAAGATAGCAGTGCCCTTTGCCATAACCACTGTGACCCAGCCGCCTTCCAACCCTGACCCTCGCCCCGATCCTCAGCTAGAGCCCCTGACCCGTATGCAGGTGCTGGCGGCCATGGGGGTGACGGCGGTGGTGCTGCTGCTGATCTCTAAGGCCTGGCTGTATTTTGACTCGGCGGGGCTGCTGCCGCTGCGGTTTTCGCTCCAGGATGGACTGCTGGGTGTGGGGCTGGGGCTGGCGATTACCCTGGCCAGTGGGGCAATTTACAGACTGTGGCCCGCCTATCGCCACAGCGCCGACACCTATCTGACCATGGTGCTGCAACCCCTCCACTGGCCCGATTTGCTTTGGCTGGGGCTGCTGCCGGGCATGAGCGAAGAACTGCTGTTTCGCGGCGTGATGCTGCCTGCCATTGGCCTAAACGCCCTGGGTGTTGCGGTATCGGCGGCGAGCTTTGGGGTGCTGCACCTGAGCAGTTTGCAGCAGTGGACCTACGTGGTGTGGGCGACGGCCATTGGGCTTGTGCTGGCGATCGGAGCGGTGCTGACGGGCAATTTGCTGGTGCCAATTGTGGCCCATACGGTGACGAACCTAGTCTCCAGCATGGTGTGGAAGCTGCGTCAGCAGCGTACTCCCGCGTAAGGGCCTCCTGTCTCAGTCACCGGCATAGACCAAGCATTTGCATGGCGCGGTTAGCGCCGTCTTTCCACCGAGGAAAGGGAGCCAAGCGGAATGAGACGGTTCTGCATGCAGGTGTCAGGGCTTCTTGGCAATGTCAAAGGAATCCGAGTTTTGGTATACCACTATCCAAAAAATCTGTTTATTCTGTCTGAAGAGCATGGCGCTGGGCGCACCCTCGACGTTGCTCTCGCAAATCTATAGGCCGGTAGGTGGCGGACGTCCTTTCGCGAATCGTCTGCCCTGGCAGGAGCGGTCTCCGCTACCTGAGTGACAGAATCCCCGCCGTTTTTGCGATTAAGCTAACGCTCACTAACCCCTTAGCCCTAATTGGGATGTGAAAGGTTGTCGATGGATTGCAGTGCTATTCAATTTCAATACACAGACCAGTTTTCTGCCCCGGCGCTGAACCAGCTGGTGGAACTCTTTCAGGCGGCGGCGTTTTGGGCGAAGGATCGCACCCGCGCCGATATGGAAACCGCGATCGCCCACAGCTATCCGGTCGTCACCGCCTGGGACGGCGATCGGCTGATCGGCTTTGCCCGCGCCACCTCCGACGGCGTGTTTCGCGCCACCATTTGGGATGTGGTGATTTCGCCCGACTACCAGGGCGGCGGGCTGGGCCGCAAGCTGGTACAAACTCTGGTGGCCCATCCCCACATGAGCCGGGTGGAGCGGGTCTACCTGATGACCACCCATCAGCAGGGCTTCTACAAGCGCATCGGCTTTGAAGAAAATGCCTCGACCACGATGGTGCTCTACAACGACGCCGAAATTGAGATGCTGCCCTCCCTCGACCCCTCTGCCGAGACCCCTGCCCAGGTCACGGTTGGTTAAGAACTCAGCCCGGAGCCATAACCCCTACGGGGAGTAAGGTACGCTACCATTTTGTAGGCATGGCTCCGGGGTGGAGCCGTTCGTTATTAGGCCAAATTCAATGCACCAAACCCACGATCTCCACGTTGTTGAGACTCGCCCCCTCGTCAGTCCGGCACTGCTGCACCACGAGTTTCCCACCTCGGCTGAGGCCGCAACGCTGGTGGCCGAAGCGCGCGATCGCATTCGCCACATTCTCTACAACGAAGACCGTCGCCTGCTGGTGATTGTCGGCCCCTGCTCGGTGCACGACATCGATGCGGCCTACGAGTACGGCCAAAAACTGGTCAACCTGCGCCACGAACTGTCGGGGCAGCTCGAAATTGTGATGCGGGTGT
The DNA here is from genome assembly GCF_000309385.1 of Nodosilinea nodulosa PCC 7104. Taxonomy (GTDB): domain Bacteria; phylum Cyanobacteriota; class Cyanobacteriia; order Phormidesmidales; family Phormidesmidaceae; genus Nodosilinea; species Nodosilinea nodulosa. The sequence goes on along the minus strand of NZ_JH976537.1, from coordinate 1,696,523 downwards.
ACTTCGAAAAGCCCCGCACCAACGTCGGCTGGAAGGGGCTAATCAACGACCCCCACCTAGACGGCAGCTACGACATCAACACCGGCCTGCGCCTGGCCCGCAAGCTGCTGCTCGACCTGGCCCAGCTGGGATTGCCCGCCGCCACCGAGCTGCTCGACCCGGTCACGCCCCAGTACATTGCCGACTTGATTGCCTGGACGGCGATCGGCGCGCGCACCACCGAAAGCCAGACCCACCGCGAAATGGCCTCCGGCCTCTCGATGCCCATCGGCTTTAAAAACAGCACCGACGGCAGCCTGCAAGCCGCCATGAATGCCATGGTCGCCGCCAGCCGCCCCCACCATTTTCTGGGCATTAACCACAGCGGGCTGGCCAGCATTGTCACCACCACCGGCAACCCCGACGGGCACCTGGTGCTGCGCGGCGGCAAGGGCGGCCCCAACTTCAGCGCCGCGCACGTCAATAAAGCCGCCGAAGAAATGGCCAAGCTCAAGCTCAACCCCCGCATGATGGTCGATTGCAGCCACGCCAACGCCAACAAAGACCACAACCGCCAAACCAACGTGCTCGACGACATTGCCGCCCAGGTGCGCGGTGGCTCACGCCACATCCTCGGCGTAATGATTGAGAGCCACCTGAAGGCAGGCAACCAGGCCATTCCCCGCGACCTGGGGCAGCTCATCTACGGCCAGAGCATCACCGATGCCTGCGTCGATTTTGACACTACTGCCGCTATGCTGCGTCAGCTGGCCAGCGCGGTAGAACCCTCGTTGCAAGCCGCACCCCTGAGCTAAGCCAGTTAGCTGAGGGATGGGTCACCGCTACCTAGCCCCAGCCCTGGACTGTGGCCAACCAGCCCGATCCACCGCTTCTTAATCGTGATGGGAAAGCTTGAAGTAAGCGGTGCTGTGGGTTGTGCCCTTTTGATGTTTTATAGCTGAAGTTGCCAGTACTCGAAGGCTGAAATATGCCGACTATTCCAGCTCGCTTGGCTCCCCTGCTCCTTCGCGATTGACAACAGTCGTCACACTTGTGCCGCAGTCTACTAGCCGCCACTGAATGCAATCGTTAGCGGTAATTTCGATACGCCTCAATGGCCTGAGGGCAAGCAAATAAATTGAAATTACAATGATCGATAGGCAAAATAATTATGGAATTTAACCCAAACAACAATGTTGTTAAACTCTGCCTTCAAGGTATGGGTATGGAAGAAAAAGGCAAACCCGAAGAGGCGCATAAACTTTTTCTTCAAGCCTGGAATGAAGCGATATATGACTTTGAAAAATTTATATCAGCTCATTATGTGGCCCGACACCAAGAGAATGTTCCTGACAAATTAAAATGGCTCGAAACGGCTTTGCAGTTTGCCCTTAAAATAAACGACGATACTGTTAAGAGTGCCTTGCCTTCTCTATATTCAAACATTGCCAAATGCCATGAAGATTTAAGCGACCCTGATAAAGCAAAAAAGAATTATGAATTGGCAACTTTGTTTAAGGATAAACCCTCTGATCAAGGCCCATTTTACCATGGGACGAGGGCAGATTTACAGGTTGGAGATTTGCTGACAGCAGGGAACAGTTCTAACTACAAGCCCAAACTCAAAATGAATCACATTTATTTCACAGCCCTTGTTAACGGAGCGGGACTGGCTGCTGCCTTAGCAAAAGGCGATAGACGTGAGCGAGTTTATATCGTTGAACCGACGGGGGAGTTTGAAAATGACCCAAATGTTACAGATAAAAAGTTTCCGGGCAATCCGACCCGCTCCTATCGCTCTCAAGCACCATTAAAAATTGTCGGTGAAGTGACAGACTGGGTGAGGCAAACACCTGAGGAACTTCAAAAATGGCGTGAAAAGTTAGCCAGAAGCAATGGAGAAATTATTAATTAATTTCTGGACTGCCCAAACTCTGCTCAGTCATTAAAATTAATCGTTTTCGCCATAATTTTTATGGCGAATCTTGAGTGCTGGGGATTAGGACGGTCAAACTAAACCCAATCAAAGTTTCCGGGTTTTCTCCCTTTGGAGACAGTTTGTGTATGACTCCGCTCAAGCCTCTGCCCAGCAGCGGATCGGGCATTGTGCGGAGTCGAAATGTGCCTTATAGATAATCAGACCTATTTACTTCATGGAAACGCAAAAATTATGATTTACCACCAGGCTGCTAGAAAGACTGGAACAACTGGACTCACCTAGCCGATAGAGCCATAGGGGTTCACCCATGACGCAAGACGTTCATGCCCGGTCAGACAATTGCAGCGCCCAGTTCGCTTACTCCCGGTTCGCTCATTTCTAAGGTGGTTCGTCAGATACGGGCCCCAGCAGGGTGTAAATACTTACCGGGAAGTTGAGAGCCTTTAAGATCTGCTGCTGTAAAGGCGTCAGCTCCGTCAGATGGGCATAGGTCTGCCCTCGTGCATTCACCATGACTAGAGTAATGTCGCGAAAACTGGCCAACAGTAATTCGGCTGTCGGACGTGCCGTCGCCCGCTTGGGATTACCGATATATAGCCCTGAGAGGGTTTCTTGGTGACCAGCTAAGGCTTGACGCATCTGAAACTCCACCAGCGTTAACAGCCGCAACCCCATCGAGAGTAAGCGAATTAATCCCTTGATATGGTCTTCACGCTGTAAGTACATCGGGGAGAGGGAGAGGGGATGCCCTTTGAGTCGGCTAAAGCTGTGCTCCACCAGATATTCTTGGCGGTAGACCGTCACGGCTTGAGGCAACGATAATGCCGCTGCGGGATGATTGGTGACATAGACCCGCCAGCCCAAGGTTTGCATCTGCTGGTTGATGGCCTCAGTTTCTAGGGTGCCATTCACCTGGAATCGACGGTGCTCCACCATCCGAGCCGGGCGGTCCCGGTAGCGACGCACAGCGTGTTGCTCCACCTGTTGTGAGTAGGTGAGTTGAACGTAGGCCTTGACCCGGTAGCGGGTGAGAATCGCCTCGGCGGCTTGCGCTAAGGCGACCTCATCGGGAAAGGCTTTCTGGCCGCGCCCCGATTGGTTGAGCGCCGCTAAGGCCGTCTGGGCGTGCTCAAGTCGAGCTTGGAAGGCCTGCTGGGCGGATTGAGCATAAGCCAAGGAGTACACGACCAATTGCCGCTCTGACCACGTCCAGGTGTGTCCGTCCCATTCTCCTGTGCGGGTCTGGGTCTGCTCATAGCCTCGGGCAATCAGCGCGGTGTGACCGTCGGCATAGTCGTAGTGAATCTCCTGCAACTCAACGGCCCCTTGCTCCACTGGGTCTAGGTAGGCCTGCATCGCCTCCGCCTTGAGTTGAGTCCCACCGAGCGGACAGAGATAGTAATCGCCTGTGGCCTGGAGAAAGCAACGGGTCGCTAGACTGGCCATCTTGCTGTCACCCACGTAGAGCAACCCAGACTGACTGAGGGTCTGACGCACCTGCCCGATGGCCGGAATGTAGAGCGGGTCGTCGGCGCGCTGCCCGGAGACAATCTCGGTCGCTATCGGTAGCCCCAGCGGATCTAGCGTCGCCAGCATCAGCTTCAGTTGGGGCAGGTCGGGGCGATGGTCTTTGCTATGGCCATATTGGAACAGCCCTGACTCATTGACCGTCCAATCTCCGCTGACGCTGGTACTATCCAGACGCAGCCGTTTGGGGTGCAGGTCATACACCTGAATCTGACGCTGATTCAACGCCGGTTCAAACAACGCCCATTGGGCATCATCACTGAGATATCGCAACACGCTTTCTAGGCGGTCGTCACTCAGGTCAAGGGCGCGAACCGGTTGCTGCAAGCCCTGTTGCAAGGTTTCCTGATGTCGCTCTACCCAGGCCTGCACGGGGTTTAACCGGTGATCCGCTTGGGACAAAATGTGGCTCAGCCAAACTATCACCACATGGCCTAAGCTGAGCCCCTGCCAGTTCCCATGGGTCGGAAAGTAGTCGTCGAGCAGGGGTTGCACGTCCATCCGCTGCAGTTGGGCCAGCAACAGGGGAATATCGTCAACCCGTTCGGTGATAACGGTTAGGGAGGTATCCATAGCCCAAACCTAACCCAATTGGCTGACCTCATTTAAAAATGAGCGAACCGTGAGCGCTTACCTGCCTCTTGAACGGTATGAGGCCCCACAGATTTACCTGGATGTCTCAACGTAACGGGCAAAACGGTCCAGAATGGATTGCCACCCTTCTCGCTGTTGCTCGGGCGTATGCGTCTCCTCCGCGTCGAAGGTTTCGCGAATTGTGGTGCGATCGCCTGCGTCTATGAACTGCACGACCAGGGTGCGGCCGCCAAACTCACACTCAATTAACTCGTGGGGAACGATCTTTGTATAGGTTCCACCGAAGTCAAACCCTGCGCTCCCGTCCTTAGCCTCCATGCGCGACGAGAACGTACCGCCAACGCGCAGATCTACCGAGGCAGCCGACGTGCACCAGTCGTCTGATGCGGCGTTCCACTGCTTTATGTCTTCTGGGGTTGTCCATGCGCGCCAGACCGCTTCGATTGGTGCGGCAGCTGTGGTTTCAACAGTGATCTTCATGTTTCTTACCTCTACGTAATAACCATTGGGCAACTTCTAAACCTAGCCCCTGAATTGACTACATCAACCTGCCTGCCTGCGTTAGGGCCGTGAGCATGGCTACGCAGGTCACCAGATCGAGCGGAAGCCGCAGCAAGCTTCGCCGCACCCAGCACCGTGCGGTATCTTCGCTGATTGTCACAGGATCAACCTTCTCGAACACCAGGGCTTTTGGAATGAAGTCCAGCGCCGACCAAACTCGCATTGTGGCATGACTGACCAGGGCCACCAAGAGCCAGGTGCGGAGTTCGACCACTGACCAAGCGACGATCAGCGAGACGATCAGACCGAGCTCAAAGGCGACATGGGCGGGAATCCAGAACCTGCGCCTCGAAAGGCCGCCGCGGTTCGGTTGGATCAACTCCGGCCGCGCGGGCCAGACCTGATCGACCACGCTGAACTCGTACAGGCCACCGCCGAGGCTCATCAGCGCCAGGGCAGTAGCGATAGTCACCGCAAAGAACAACACCGACATCATCTATTATCCTCATGTGGCTGCGGCCAAACGGGTGGCGATCGGTACGGCTCGCCGTATATCTCGATTGATCGTAATATATTCGTGGAGGTACTCCATGTCAAGTCGTCCCCCGGAAAAAGGCACAACTCGCGATGACCTGCTGGCAAAGCTAGCCCAGGTGGGGCGCGAGAATAGTGACGCTACGGTGATTTACCACGCGGCCATGGCGCAGGTTTTGGGTCTGCCCCTCACCGACTACAAGACCATGAGCGTTCTCGAACGCTTAGGGCCACTGAGCGCAGGGGAAATTGCCAGGCACACGGGTTTGGCTACGGCATCGGTAACCAACTTGATCGACCGACTGGAACGTAAAGGGTTTGTGCGTCGGGTTCACGATCGCGTCGATCGCCGCCGTGTCCTGGTTGAGCCGGTCGCTGAACAGGTTGCCGAGGCACACCTGCTTTTCGCATCGACCCGGCAGTCATTGGCACATCTGTACGAGAATTATTCGGATGAGGAACTGGCTGTAATTGCCGACTTTCTGGCCCGCAATGCGGAACGTCTGCGAACCGAGGCGGCGAAGCTCTATCTCGATCAGCCGTAGAAAGCTGGCCCTGCAGCGGCGGTTTCGCCCGAACAAGCCTTTTGCACACCGACCAGATCACGGTTATAGCTGTAGCCAGTCTGGTAAGGACAGTTTTCCTGAGAACGTTTGAGCGCTCAAACGTTTCTCAGGTTTTTGAATGTCTTAACCCAACTGACTATGGCTACATCTGTTAAAGCTGGGGGCGGTATAGCAATTGTCACCTGTCGCACATGTCTTGGAAAAATAGGGCAAGCCTATACCGGCTCGGTGGGTAGGGGCTGATTAAACAAAATGATCGTGATGACTATTGTCGTACCCAACATTAGCAACCAAAAAAGCTTTACCGTCTTTAAGCTTGGGGAACTTCCTCTCAAAAAGCCAGGATGGCTGATCATCATTTCAGCGCCGCCGCGTAGGATGACCCAATAGGCGATGGTGCCAATATTTAACCAGTACAACACCCACCACGCTAATACGTAAGGGTCGTTTGTATTAGGATAAAGAAAGTACCAAATTGCAGGCACATCTCCTACTAAGATGCCAAATCCCATCATGAGCCACGGTAGGCTAGAGCAAACCAGAAAGCCTCGAATTAGAGTGGCGTAACCGGGGGCTAGGGCTGGGTTTTGACGGATATAGGGGCGCGATCGCAGCTTAAAAATCACAGCATTGATCCAGGTGACGAGCAGACAAATTAACCAAAAATAGCGATTGAGAAAGAGAACAAAGAGTGAATCCATCGTCTTGTGTGAATAAAGTGCGATGTGTTAAACCAAGTACAGTTCGAGATTCCCTCGAAATCTAGAATTTTCCCCCAGGCAAAATTTTACTTCCAGACTTGGATAAGATTTATGTATAGTTAGATTCAGCTTGAGTTTGGTTTTTCCAGAAAGTCAGGTAGCCCGTCGCTGTGGAGATTGCCCCTGATTGACTGGCAAAAGTTCTGATGCAGGCTGGCGTTGAGCGAAGCCAAACCCAACCCCAGCAACGGTTTTGTGGGGTTAGTTTGTTGCACTGGCTGTTGCTTTGAGAGCGACAAACCGCCTGGGGGCAATGACCGGGGCTAGAAGCGATCGAGGCGGCGACCTCAAACATGCAGCGGCAGTGGCCGAGACCTCTATTTTTTGCGACTCTTTTGCGACAAACATCAGATTGGGGCAACCAGCCGATAAGCTAATAGTTGCAATCGATTCGCCCCCGTGGTTTGCCATGCAACGCTTCTTTCGCGCCTTCACTGCCCCCCTGCTTGCCTCTGCCCTGGTCACTGGCTCCATCCCCTGCCCCATTGACAACGCCCAGGCGCAGGAGTCGGTAGCGCCCCGCGTAGCCCAGCTGCCCCGTACCCCCGACCAGGTAGTCGAGTGCGAACTGCTGATTGTCGGCGGCGGTTTGGCGGGCACGGCTGCCGCCTACGAGAGCCTGCTGATGGGCCACACCGTCTGCATGACCGAACTCACCGACTGGGTGGGCGGGCAGATTTCTTCCCAGGGCACCACGGCGCTAGATGAGTCGAAGGAGCAGCGCAACCAGCTGTTTTACTCGCGGGGATATAAGGAATTGCGCGATCGCGTTGAGCGCAAGTACGGCAAGCTCAACCCCGGCAACTGCTGGGTCAGCGCCACCTGCTTTCTGCCCGCCGATGCCAACGCCATTTTGATGGACATGCTGGCCGATGCCCAGCGCAAGGGGGGCGGCAAGCTGAAGTGGTTCCCCAACACGGTGGTCAAAGACCTCAGCCTGAACGCCGACGGCAGCCAAATCGATACCGTAGTCGCCATTCACCACAGTCCGGCGCCGGGCACCGCCCCGCTGAACACCGACTTTCTCTCCGAAATTATTGAAGACGCCTACACCTACGACGACTCGGCCCGTCTGTCCAAAGAAATCATTCAGTTTGTGCCCGCCCCGCCCAAGGAAGGCAGCGCGCCTCGCAAGGCCGACTGGTTTGTGGTTGAGGCCACCGAGACCGGCGAGCTAATTGTGCTGGCCGATGTGCCCTACGAGCTGGGGTTAGACCCCAAGTCGTCCCTCAACCCTTCCTCGCCAGTGGCCGAGCGCGACCCCTACTGCACCCAGGGCTTTACCTACACCTTTGCCATGGAGCACACCGCCGAGCCGCAAACCTACGACATTCCTGATTTTTACAGCACCTACCAGCCCTACTACAGCTGGGAAAAAGAGCGTGACTCGCTGAAAAATGCCCAGGACCATTTCGACTTTGTGTTTACCTACCGCCGCCTGTGGAATGCCACGCCCCACGCTGAGGGCACCATTGCGGGGGTGCCGCGTCCCGGCGTCGGCGATATCTCCATGCAGAACTGGACCTGGGGCAATGACTACCGCCCCGGCACCAGCCGCGACAACCTGATTCTCACCGAAGACCAGCTGAAGGCCAGCGGTCAGCTAGAGCCGGGCGGCTGGCTGGGGGGCTTGCGCACCGACACCCTGCGCAAGGGCGAAGAGAATGCGATCGGCTTTTTCTACTGGCTCACCACTGGCACCACCGACTCGCAGATCGACGACTCCTGGAAGGAGCCAGAGCCCTTTAACCGCTACATGATGGGGCTAGATTCGCCCATGGGCACCGCCCACGGCCTGTCGAAGTACCCCTACATTCGCGAGGCGCGGCGAATTATTGGTCGGCCCTCCTACGGCTACGAAAATGGCTTCTCGATTAGCGAAATTGACTTTTCGTGGAACGACTTTACCTCGGAGTACTACCAGCAAAATTTGAGCGAAAGCACCTACACCTCGCTGCGGCGATTTTTGGCAGGCCTAGATACGGTGGAGACCTTTGAACCCGGCGCCAACCCCAACCAGTTTCCGGTGCGGATGCGATCGCGCCTCTACCCCGACACCGTGGGCATTGCCCAGTACGCGATCGACTTTCACCCCTGTCTGACCGAGTACCCGGCAGAGGCCCCCGGCAACATCGAGCGCCCCGGCGTGCGCCAGGCCCACGGCCAGGCCTACCCCGCCCAAATTCCCCTGCGGGCAATGATTCCCCAGCGGATCGACAATATGCTGGTGGCCAGCAAGAGCATTGCCACCAGCTACAGCGCTGCCGCCGCCTACCGGGTGCATTCCTTTGAGTGGTCGGTGGGGGCCGCTGCCGCCCACACCATCGACCTTTCGCTGCGCAACGATGTGCTGCCCTACGAAATGGTCGACGACCTGCCCAGCCAGGAGCCTCTGCTCGACCAGCTGCGGGCCGATCTGCAAGCCAGCGGCAACCCGGTGCAGTTTCCCAACACCTCAATCTTCAACGAAGACTGGGGCAACTGGCGTCCCTGGTAGAATCCGAGCCAGTATCCCTTCAACCCTCACCGAAAGGCCCCAGGATTCCTACAAATCTTGGGGCCTGATCTTTAGCAATTAGAATTGGTATAACCTCCTGGCGAATGGACTATGGTGCAAACCACTGCGGCAAATACAGCCACCCTGCGCGATCTCAAACAGGTCCTGGGGTTACAGCAATCCTTAGATCCCGCCTTTTTTGAGGAGTGGCAGCAGAATATGTCTCCTTTGAGTGAGGCTGAACAACATCTGCTGGATCGCGTCAAGGCGAATTTTACGGCTTTGATGGAAGACCCACCGATGCTCGAAAACAGCGTCAAGATGGTGGTGTTATCGCCTCTGCTGGATCTGGCTGGGTTTTATCGTAAACCCTTTCGTATTGAGACCGAAACCAGCATCGATTTAGAACTAGAAGACGACGGCATTGTCATTCGGGGCCGCATCGATGTTCTGGTTTTAAAGGAGCAGTTTTGGCTGCTGGTGATTGAGTCCAAGCGCAGCGACTTTGCCGTAACGCGAGCCATTCCCCAAGCGCTGGTATACATGCTCAGCAACCCCGAATTGACAGAGTCAACCTTTGGTCTAATTACGAATGGCAGTGAGTTTTTGTTTCTCAAAGCCACCCAGCAGCCCGTCGCTCAGTACGCCAATTCCCGACTGTTCTCTTTGATTAATCCCAATAATGAGCTGTATGCGGTGCTGCAAGTGCTGAAACAGTGGGGTGCCCAGGTTTTAGCCGCCGAAAATTAGCTCAAAGACGGCAACCCGCCTGAGAACAATCGTAAACACCGATCCTGCCCTGCGGGCCGCGCTTTCTACAATGCAGACATACGAAACACCTTAAGTGACCTGGGAGAAAGAACGCCCATGCAACCCACCCAAAATTTATTTACCGAAAAGGCCTGGGATGCCATTGTGCGCTCCCAGGATATTGCCAAACAGTCGCAGCAGCAGCAGATCGAGAGCGATCACCTGCTGCTGGCCCTGCTCGACCAGGATGGTCTGGCCAGCAGCATTTTTGCCAAGCTAGGCGTCAACGGGCAGGTGCTGCGCGATCGCACCGAAGCCTTTATCAACAGCCAGCCCAAGGTGTCGGGCAGTGGCTCGTCGGTGTACCTGGGCAAGTCGCTCGACGCCCTGCTCGATCGCGCCGACAGGCACAAAAAAGACTACGGCGATGAGTATATTTCCATTGAGCACATCATTCTGGCCTACCCCGGCGACACCCGCTTTGGCAAGGCCCTGTTTCAAGATTTGGGCCTGAGCGAAGCCAAGCTCAAGCAGGTTATTCAAGACATTCGAGGCACCCAAAAAGTGACCGACCAAAACCCCGAAGGCAAGTACCAATCGCTCGAAAAATACGGGCGCGACCTCACCGAGGCCGCCCGCCGGGGCAAGCTCGACCCGGTGATTGGCCGCGACGACGAAATTCGCCGCACCATCCAGATTCTGTCGCGGCGCACCAAAAATAACCCGGTGCTAATTGGCGAGCCGGGGGTAGGTAAAACCGCGATCGCCGAGGGGCTGGCCCAGCGCATCGTCAGCGGCGACGTGCCCCAGTCGCTCAAAGACCGCCAGCTGATCGCCCTGGATATGGGGGCGCTGATTGCCGGTGCCAAGTACCGGGGCGAGTTTGAGGAGCGCCTCAAAGCGGTGCTCAAGGAAGTCACCGACTCCGAAGGGCAGATCATTCTGTTTATTGACGAGATCCACACCGTGGTGGGCGCGGGTGCCACCCAGGGGGCGATGGATGCGGGCAACCTGCTCAAGCCCATGCTAGCCCGGGGCGAGCTGCGCTGCATTGGCGCCACAACCCTGGACGAGTACCGCAAATACATTGAGAAAGACGCCGCTCTGGAGCGCCGCTTCCAACAGGTCTATGTCGATCAGCCCACGGTGGAAGACACGGTCTCGATTTTGCGCGGCCTGAAAGAGCGCTACGAAGTGCACCACGGGGTGAAAATCTCCGACAGCGCCCTGGTGGCGGCAGCAACCCTCTCGACCCGGTACATCAGCGATCGCTTCCTGCCCGACAAGGCCATCGACCTGGTGGACGAAGCCGCCGCCAAGCTCAAAATGGAGATTACCTCCAAGCCCGAGGAGCTCGACGAAGTCGATCGCAAGATTCTCCAGCTCGAAATGGAGCGCCTGTCGCTGAAAAAAGAGAGCGACGCCGCCTCCATGGAGCGCCTGGAGCGGATCGAGAAAGAGCTGGCCGACCTCAAGGAGCAGCAGAGCGCCCTCAACGCCCAGTGGCAGTCCGAAAAAGACACCATTGACCACATTCAGTCGATCAAAGAAGACATCGACCGGGTCAACATCGAGATCCAGCAGGCCGAGCGCGACTACGACCTCAACCGGGCCGCCGAACTCAAGTACGGCAAGCTCACCGAGCTGCAGCGCCAGCTCGAAACCGCCGAAACCCAGCTCACCGCCACCCAAACCACGGGCAAAACCCTGCTGCGCGAAGAGGTGACCGAGGAAGACATCGCCGAGATCATCTCCAAGTGGACCGGCATCCCGGTCAGCAAGCTGGTGCAGTCGGAGATGGCGAAGCTGCTGCTGCTTGAAGACGAGCTGCACGAGCGGGTAATCGGTCAAGAAGAAGCCGTGACGGCGGTGGCCGATGCGATCCAGCGATCGCGGGCGGGCCTGGCCGACCCCAACCGCCCCACCGCCAGCTTTATCTTTCTCGGCCCCACTGGGGTCGGTAAAACCGAGCTGGCCAAGGCCCTGGCCGCCTACCTGTTCGACACCGAAGAGGCCCTGGTGCGCATCGACATGTCGGAATACATGGAGAAGCACGCCGTCTCGCGCCTGATCGGTGCCCCTCCGGGCTACGTCGGCTACGATGAGGGCGGCCAGCTCACCGAGGCGATTCGCCGCCGCCCCTTTGCGGTGATTCTGTTTGACGAAATTGAGAAAGCGCACCCCGACGTGTTCAACGTCATGCTGCAAATTCTCGACGATGGCCGGGTCACCGATGCCCAGGGCCACACGGTGGACTTCAAAAACACCATCATCATCATGACCAGCAACATCGGCTCCCAGTACATTCTCGATGTGGCGGGCGACGATGCTAAGTACGACGAAATGAAATCCCGCGTCATGGAGGCCCTGCGGGGCAGCTTCCGGCCCGAGTTTCTCAACCGGGTGGATGAAATGATCATCTTCCACGGGCTGCTCAAGTCGCAGCTGCGCGAGATTGTGAAGCTACAGGTGGTCCGGCTCGAAGAGCGCCTGGCCGATCGCAAGATGGCGGTCAAGCTGAGCGAATCGGCCCTCGACTTTTTGGCCGAGGTGGGCTATGACCCGGTCTACGGTGCCCGTCCGCTCAAGCGGGCCATCCAGCGAGAGCTGGAGACCCAAATCGCCAAATCCATTCTGCGGGGCGAGTTTGGCGAGGGCGACACGATCTACGTCGATGTCGAAAACGAGCGGCTTTCCTTCAAACGACTGCCCGCCGAGCTGCTGGCTCTATAGGGGCTAACCTACGGGGGAGGGGGGGAACCCTCTCCCCATTGCTATAGTCCTAGGGTATGAACCTTTGAAACAAGCCGCTAAAATTTAGATGAGTACGGTTGCAGGGATCCTTACGGATTTGGCAATATAGCAGGATAGGTCAATTCGGCATATTCACCAGAAAGAGTAGTATCCAGCCACCGAACAATTTCAGTAGGTTTCCGGAATCCATTTGGGCATACTGCTGTTATTGCAGTGCTCCATCCCCCGGCCTTACCTGGCTCTTTCCCCTCCATTAAGGTTGGGGTTTTGTGGTTTACGCAGTTGACGATCAATCGGGAGCATCTCTACGGCCAGCTTTTCCAGGGCTGCGCCAGTTTGTTAAACGAAAATGGGGTTGGTTATGAAAGTCGCTCACGATGTACCCAGGCATAGCTACATGAATGTCATGGAACTCCTCGTCACCGAAGAGGTGGAAAAGCAGGTTAAAACCATGCATCCTCGCATGCTGAAGTACCTGAAGCGAGTTGAGGTAGAGACCTATGCCCTCAACCGCCTGCCTTCGCTCTACGCCTCGAGCGAGAAGGGGTGGCAGCACCAGTATGAAAAAGCCAAGCGAGAGCTGCACAACCAGATTAAAAGCGCCGTACGCCAGGCCTTTGCAGCGGTGCAGGTAGATCCGATCCGCTCGTCAGAACCCCTGCGCGGCCAGGACAACGAGGCTGCCAACGTCGCCCTCAACGCCCTGCGAGAAATCTTAAAGCAGCCCGATCTGAGCTGGGACGGGGCGATCACTCGCCTGCGGACGGTGCTGGGACGACGGGGTGAGCCACCCGCCCCTACCATCACTGCGGGGGCTGATGCAGCCTCTCACCGGACCCGCTACCGGGGCAGCCCTTCGGATATGAGCAGTGCCGAGCGGGCCGAGCAGGCCGACGGTGGACACGCTCACTACTGGCGACCGGGCACCTACGGCTCCGATGTGTCGTGGCAGAAGTCCCACGATTCATCCCCTGGCGGGTTTGATTGGAATGATGCCCGCTATTCTAAGTAGGCATCTGTAAGGAAAAGTCTACAGGTCTCCCCAGGGGGTGCAGGTTGCGGCCAGCTTACCCGAATCCTTTCTGCGCAAATAGCCCCGATGGAATGCCGAGTTTGGTGATTCCCTGGCGCAGGCTGGCCGCCGTGGCGGGATCGATGGTGTCATAAATGGCGATCGCCCGCTGGAAGGCCTGGACGGCCTCGGGCAGTTGGCCCAGCTTAAACAGGGCCACGCCCAGGTTTTGGTACGCTTCGGGATAGCTGGGGTCGAGGGCGATCGCCTGGCGGTAGGCCGCGATCGCTTCATCGAGGTAGCCCCTGGCCCGGTGGGCGGTGCCCAGGTTGTAGTGGGCGATCGCCAGGCTGGGGTCCGCCGCGATCGCCTGCTGAAATAGCGCGATCGCCCCCTCTAAATCTCCCTGAACTTTTTTCAGGCTGCCGTAGTTGATCCAGGCCCCCAGCTTGAGGATTGGGGGAACGGGTTGATCGAGGGCGGCCTGGTAATCGCTGGCGGCCAGCTCGGGGCGATTGGCCAGGGCCAAGGCGCGGTGGTAGTGCAGCTCGTAGCGGGTCAGCTCGTCGAGGGCATTGGCCTGCTCCAGGGCGTGGTTGAGCAGGGGCAGGGCGGCCTCGGCCTGGTCAGACTCGACGTAGAGGGCGGCGAGCTTGTTGAGCAAATAGCCGTCGTCGGGGTGGCCCGCCAGGTAGGTTTCCATGATTTTTCGGGCGCGATCGAACTTGCCCCGCTGCACCACGACGGCGGGGTCATAGCCGGTGTGGTGCAGCGCCACCTCGCCCAGGGTAAGCACCTGCCAGCGGGGTTCCTGCGCCTGGAGCGCCGCCACGCTGTCGTCCACGGTTTCGTGGTACGGGCGGCTAAAGGTAAGCTCGGGCAGCCGCCGAAAGCACCGGGTGATCAACGTGTAGGGGGCCTGGGGCGCGCCCAGCTCCAGACGCAGCAGGTTCACGGCCAGCACGTCCTCGGCGGCCACATCCCCCAGGGGATGGCCCTGGTCGAGGCGCTGGAGCACCTGGGCGGTTTCGCTCAGCAGCACCTCGTCGGCGTCGAGCACCAGCACCCAGTCGCCCGTGGCGTGGCTGAGCGACGCGTTGCGGGCGGCGGCAAAGTCGTCACCCCAGGCAAAGCTGTAAACCCTGGCGCCGTGGGACTGCGCGATCGCCACCGTGTCATCCGCTGACCCGGTGTCCACCACCACAATTTCATTCGCTACCCCCGCCACGCTCTCCAGGGTGCGAGCCAGGGTGGCCGCCTCATCTTTAACAATCATGCAGAGACTGATCACTAGCCTTCTCCCAGGGCCTGGGTAGCCCGCTGGAGCGCCTCACGCACCTGCTCAAAGCCGGTGCCGCCGTAGCTGTTGCGGGCCGAGACTACCTGCTGAGGGGCGATCGCCGCGTAGATGTCGTCCTCAAAGGCGGGGTGAATGGCCTGCCATTCTTCCAGGGTGAGTTCCCGCAGCAGTTTGCCCGCCGCCAGCGAGGTCTTCACCACCTGGCCCACCAGGTTGTAGGCCTCGCGGAAGGGAACGCCCTTGGTGGCCAGGTAGTCGGCCACATCGGTGGCGTTGGAGTAGTCTTCGTTGACCGCCTGGCGCAGGCGCGGCACCCGAAAGGTAACCCCCTCCGCCAGCAGAATCGTCATCGCCTCAAGGCAGCCGCCTACGGTGTTGACCGTGTCGAAGAGGGCTTCCTTGTCCTCTTGCAGATCTTTGTTGTAGGCCAGGGGCAGGCCCTTCATCATCACCAGCAGACCTTGCAGGTGGCCAAACACGCGGCCCGTTTTGCCCCGCACCAGCTCGGGCACATCGGGGTTTTTCTTTTGGGGCATGATGCTGGAGCCGGTGGAGCAGCTGTCGTTGAGGGTGACAAAGCTAAACTCCTCGGAGGCCCAGAGAATCATTTCCTCCGACAGGCGCGACAGGTGCACCATGATGATGCTGGCGGCGCAGGCAAACTCGATCGCAAAGTCGCGATCGCTCACCCCGTCCAGGCTGTTGCCGTAGACCTGCTCAAACCCCAGCAGCTCGGCCGCATACTGGCGATCGATGGGGAAGGTTGTGCCCGCCAGCGCCCCGCAGCCCAGGGGCGAAATATTCACCCGCTTTTGAATGTCGCGCAGCCGCTCCCAGTCGCGCTGGGCCATGGCGAAGTAGGCCAGCATGTGGTGGGCCAGGCTCAGGGGCTGCGCCCGCTGGAGATGGGTGTAGCCCGGAATCAGCGTTTCGACGTTGGCCTCGGCAATGGTCAAAAGCGTCTGCTGGTACTGGCGCAGCAGGCTCTGAATCGCCTCGATTTGGGCGCGCAGGTAGAGGCGCACGTCGGTGCCCACCTGGTCGTTGCGGGAGCGGGCCGTGTGCAGCTTTTTGCCCACATCGCCGATTAGCTCGGTCAGCCGCCGCTCCACGGCAAAGTGCACATCCTCGGCCTCAACGCCGGGGGTAAAGTCGCCCCGGCGGTACTCCTGGCGAATGGTCTCTAGCCCGGTAACGATCTGCTTCCCTTCCTCGGGGCTGAGAATGCCGGTTTTAACCAGCATTTTGGCGTGGGCCGCCGAGCCAGTGAGGTCGTACTCGATTAGCTCAATATCGAAGCCAATGCTGGCGTTAAAGCGCGCGATCGCGGGGTGCAGCGCCGTCTCAAAGCGCTGACTCCAGGTTTGGGGAGGGGGGGATTGCATGGTCAGGAGATAGGGTTTAGAAAGCCGTCAGGTTGCGAATGAAGTAGCCCACTACAATACCGAAAAGCAGCGCCCACAACTGTCCTGAATCGACAAAATGGTGCCAGGTTTTGACCATATCCCCCAGAATGTCTTCGTCAAACTGCTGGGCCAGCACAGGCGACAGCGCCGCCTGATGAATCGAAGACCCAGTTACTCCGGCCAGATTAGCCAGATCAACTCCGGTAAAATAGCTGCTGAAACCGTCCCCAGCATCCAGGCTAACGGGGCGGAGGATCGTATCTATAGAAAGGGACTGGGCAGCGTTTTGCAAAAGATAAGCGTCGGTTTGGGGCATAACATCCATGGCACTGTGACGACCTGAGCATGGTTGACACCCAACAGACTATCACCATACCGCTGCGACCGAGCCTCTGGAACCCGAAAACAGCCAGCGCTCTGGGAGTTTTGCTAGCCCTGGGGCTGGCGGCCTGGCAGGCGGGGCTGGGGCGCCCTGGGGCGGAGCTCATCAACCTGGGCGGCTGGCCCCAGCTGCGGGAGTTTTTGGCCGCCAGCCTGCACCCCGACCTCAGCCCTGAGTTTGTTGCTCGCATGGGGCGCGCCGCGCTGGTCACGCTGGCCTACGCGGTGTTGGGCACCGCCCTGAGCGTGGGGCTGGGGCTGGGGGGCGGTCTGCTGTCATCGGCTGTCTGGTGGCAAACGCTGTTGCCCAGGCACCGTTCTGGCCTGCGATCGGGCCTCTGGCTGGGGGTGAGGGGGCTGCTGGCCTTTCCCCGCGCCATCCACGAGCTGATTTGGGGGCTGGTGCTGCTGCAAGTGCTGGGGCTAGACCCGCTGGTGGGGGTACTGGCGATCGCGATTCCCTTCGGGGCGATCGTCTCTAAGGTATTCTCAGAAATTTTGGATGAAACTCCCCAGGAACCCCTGCAGGCGCTGCTGAATGCAGGAGCACCACCCCTGGTCGCGCTGATCTATGGCCTGCTGCCCCAGGCACTGCCCAACCTGCTCTCCTACACGTTCTATCGGTTTGAGTGTTCGCTCAGGTCCTCGGCAGTGCTGGGGATCATCGGCGCGGGGGGGATCGGCTACGAAATTTTTCTCAGCCTGCAATCCTTGCGCTACGAGCAGCTGTGGACGGGGTTTTACGCCCTGGTTATTCTCAACGGCGTGGTGGATGCCTGGAGCGCTCTGGTGCGCCGCCGCATGGGCTTTACCAGCCGCCTTGACCTCAACCGCAAGCCGGGCAGCACGGCGGCTCGCTCGGCCCGCCAGGCACCGGGCCAGGACTGGTTTTTGCGGCTGTCGTGGCTGGGGGCCTTGCTAGCGGTGCCCCTGAGTGTGGGGTTCTTGCACCTGAACTTAGGCGTTCTTTGGTCGGCGCGCACCCAGCAGCTGCTGGGCGACCTGCTGGCGACAGACTGGCCCCCGTGGCCGACGGTGGCCGAGGCGGCCAACCTAGCCCAACTGGCCTGGCTGACGGTGGCCATGTCCATGGTGGCGATCGCCCTGGCGGGCCTTGGCGGCATTGTGTTCTCGCTGCCCGCCGCCCAAAACTTTTTGCTGCCGGGGGGCCTGCTGCGGCCCGTGGGTCAGCGCGGCGGCTTGGCCTGGGGAGCCTATACCCTGCTGGGGCTGAGTCGGCTGGTGCTGCTGGTCAGCCGCGCTATCCCGGCTCCCATTTGGGCGCTGGTGCTGCTGTTCGTGCTGTTTCCCGGCGTGCTGCCGGGGGCGCTGGCCCTGGCCCTGCACAACTTCGGCATTCTGGGCCGCCTGATGGCTGAGGTCAATGAAAACCTGGACGATCGCCCCGTGCGCGCTCTGAGTTCCCTGGGCGCTAGCCCCAGCGCGGTGGTGGCCTACGGCATATTGCCCCAAAACCTGGGCCGCTTTCTGGCCTACATTCTCTACCGCTGGGAGGTGTGCCTGCGCGAAACGGTGATCGTCGGCCTGGTCGGCGCCGGGGGGCTGGGCCGCCTGCTCACCGAGCAAATCAGCAGCTTTGACTACAGCCGCGTCATGGTGACATTGGGCGTTTTTGTGGTGCTTACCTTTGGGGTGGATGCGGTGAGCCAGCGGCTGCGAGGGGTATTGCGGGAGTGAGGGGGGTGGGGAAGGTGAGGAGATGGGGAAGGTGAGGGAGGTGAGGAGATGGGGAAGGGCGCATCTAGAGATTGGGGGACTACCGACCAAAGCTAGCGATCCCCCTTGTATTTTAAGCAGCAGGACGGTAGACCGATCTCCCCCCGGTTCTAGAAACCGAGATTTAGTCCAGGTCGCCGTTCTGCCATTTGTCAACAGCTCGAAAAATCGCCAGGGTCATGAACCCGCATCGAACAAGGTCGAGTGATGAATGGTCATTCTATTCCTCAGGAGGTGCGTGATGGGGACGAGTGAAGAACGGCAATGGGTGGGTATTGATGTGAGTCAGGCCAAGCTGGACGTAGCGCTGCGACCCTCGGGACGCTACTGGCAAGTGGCTAATGACGAGTCGGGATGGCAGAGGCTGTTGAATGAACTACAGGCTGTCACCGTCGCGCTGGTGGTGGTGGAATCCACAGGTGGGATGGAACGGGGCGTGGTTCAGGTCTTGCAGCGCCATGAAATCGCGGTGGCGGTGATCAATCCGAAGCGGGCGCGGGACTTTAGCAAAGCGTCTGGGCGATTGGCCAAGACCGATCGCATTGATGCGTCGATGTTGGCGCATTTTGGCGAGGCGCTGCAGCCGTTACCGAAACCGTTGGCCTCAGAGCATCAGGAAGCGCTCTCTGACTTGGTCCATCGGCGTTCTCAAGTGATTGAGATGCTCAACAGTGAGCAGCGTCGTCGCCACAGTGCGCGCAACCGCACGGCCCAGGCCGATATTGATACTCACATTGACTGGCTCAAGCAGCGGGTCAAAGCCCTTGATGCGGAGATCGACCAACTCCGTCAGGCCGATGAGACCCGCCAGCAGCGCTACGAGTGGTTGACCAGTGTACCTGGAGTCGGGCGAGTCGTGGCCACCACCCTATTGGCGCTACTGCCGGAGCTGGGCCAACTCTCGACGAAACGGTTGGCTAGCCTAGTGGGTGTCGCCCCGTTCAATTTTGACAGTGGCAAGCTTCGGGGCAAACGCCACATCGTGGGCGGTCGCGCCCTGGTACGCTCCACGTTGTATATGTCAGCCTTGGTGGCCATTCAACACAACCCCGTCATCATCGCGTTCTATCAACGTCTGTTAAGCGCAGGGAAACCCAAAAAGGTCGCCTTGATTGCCTGTGCCCATAAGCTGTTAGGCATCCTCAATGCGCTGGTCACCCAAGGTCAATCGTGGCGAGACCCTAAGGATACAGAACCCGCTCAGACTGCCACGCCAGCCACAAGTGGTTGACAATCAAGATAATCGCTAAATCCCCCTTAAAAAGGGGGACTTTGAAGCGGACTCAGACCCCCCTTTTTAAGGGGGCAGGGGGGATCCCCTAGCCGTTGCATACGCCCGATGGGGAAGGTGGGGGAGATAGGGAAGGTGAACCACCCCCTCATCCCCTTATCCCCTCATCCCCGCGCCAATCGGGACACCCCGCAACCCCCTGCCAGCCGTGGGGATGGATTGCACAGACCAGAGTACTGCGCCGCGCCCGGCTGGTGCCGTAGGCAATGCCGTGGTAGTTGGCGCATCCTCGGCAGGGCTGGGGACGAGTCGGCGGCAGGGATTGGAAGCCGACCTGCGATCGCAAGATCTGCTGCTTGCTCTGCCCCCGGTGCCACTGTTCGTAGGCGCGGCGGCGGCACAAATCGTTGGCTCGGTGAAAAAGTTCGTCGGTCACGCTCACGACCTGTCCTCCCGATGGGTTGATGGCTACCCTGTATTTAAACTACCCAACCCAGCTAGACGATTCCGAAAAACTTAAAGGGCTGCAATGTCGGTCCTCCGGCTCAGGGCTACTGGGGGTTCTGCGGTCGTTTGCCCTAGTCGGCAGCTGCCCTTGACGGCCCGTAGCGGCACCGCGCATTACGGATTTGTTACCGTCTGTAGCGTAGCTCTGGACAAAAATACAGCATTTGTTAACAGCACGGCCCAAAGATTAAGGCGAGAATAAGCCAGAGCTGCTAGCCAAACCCTAAAAACTATCAGTAAACTGGGATACGGAATCTAAAGATTCTTGTCTGGCTTATTTGACTTTTGTCACGTGCAGCTCCTTCGTCGTTACTGGGTTTAGCTATGCTTCAGTCCCTCCACTACTCCATCGATATCATCCGTGACGAAGCTCGACAGCTGGTTCAAAAGGGTGTGGTTAGCCGTCAGCAGCCAATTTATACCCTGTGCCGCCACATTCCCGCCCGCGAGTGGGCCATGGTAGAAACCGAGCTGGAGTCTTCAGGATTTTTACTGCGCGATCGCGTGGGCGATCTGATGGGCCGCGAAGACTGGGAAAACGACTAGGCTCCCGCCCCATCGGGACCACCTGTCCGTCAAATAATCAGCCAAATAAACTGAGCTGGGCCGGGGAATCATCTTCCTCGGCCCTCTTTTGATCGGCCCTATCCCACAGCAGCTCGGGCAGCGCGGCCCCGGCCTGCTGAAGCTGGTGGTAGACGGCCCGAGCCACCGCTGGAGATTTCACCTCCTGGGGGCAGTGGGCGAAGAAATACACGTCGGTTCCGGCCTCCAGCCACGGCTTCAGTCGGAGCACCCACTCATCGAAATAGGGCTGGTTGTAGGCCAGGTCGGGGTGGCTGATGTAGCGAACCATCGTGAACGCTGCCGTCACCTGCGGCTGGAGCGGCACCCTGGGTTTCTTGCGCTCGGAGCCAATCTGCGGATCGTCATCGGGAGTGTTGATGCAGTCGTAGATGGGGCGGGTGTCGAGCAGCACGCGGCCCACGCCCAGGCTGGTGAGCATCTGGTTGAGGCGGGTGGCCTGGGGTTCGGCAAACCAGCCCAGGTGGCGCACCTCCACGGCGATCGGGCACTGCTGCAGGGGCCAGCGAGCCAGAAATTCGCGCAGGTCGGCCAAATTTTCGGGGCTGTAGGTGGGCGGCAGCTGAATGAACAGCGGCCCCAGCCTGTCTCCCAGGGGGGTCAGGGTTTGCAAAAAGCGGTGAGACGCTTCCACAAAGGGCACCAGCTTGCCCTGGTGGGAGAAGGCGCGGGGCAGCTTGGGGCAAAAGCGAAAGCCGGGGGGCATGGTAGCGGCCCAGCGATCGATGGTTTTGGCGTCGGGCATGGAGTAAAAGGTGGTGTTGCCCTCGACGGCGGTCATGCGATCGCCGTACAGCCGCAAAAAATCCCCCGCCTTGCTGCCCCTGGGGTAAAAGCTGCCCACCCAATCTTTAAATGCCCACACCGCGCACCCGGTAAAATATGTCCCCGCCATAGCGTTTCCCTGCACTCCCTGCCTTGCCCTACCCTTCAAGTCTGACCGATCGTCTGACCTGCAACCATCCTGCTCATAGGGCCACAATCGTTAAGGGTTGAGACAGATCAAGCCTTTGCCAAGCCAGCGTTAGCTATGCTTAAGACCCCTGGCCAGGGGCAAGCGTTTCCCTACACCTTATATCCCATGGACTCTCAATTGCTGCTTGATGCCCTTAGCCCAGACTCAATGGTGGTCAAGCCCGGCACCAGGGTCAAACTCAAAGACTTCGACCCCGACTTTACCGGCTCGCTTAAAAAGAAACAGGCCAAAGCCTTGCTCCAGCAGGGGGTGGAAGAGCTGGCCCGCTACCAGGATATGCTCTACGCCCAAAATACCTACGCCCTGCTGGTGATCTTTCAGGCCATGGATGCGGCGGGTAAGGACAGCACCATCAAGCACGTGATGTCGGGCATTAACCCCCAGGGCTGTCAGGTGTACAGCTTTAAGCAGCCCTCCGCTGAAGAGCTGGACCACGACTACCTGTGGCGATCGTTCAAAGCGCTGCCCGAGCGCGGCAACATCGGCATTTTTAACCGATCGCACTACGAAGAGGTGCTGGTCGTGCGGGTGCGGCCTGACCTGCTGGCCCAGCAGCAGCTGCCCGCCAGCACCCGAGGCGACCACATCTGGCAGCAGCGGTTTGAGGAAATCAACAACTTTGAAAAATACCTGGTCAATAACGGCATTGTGGTGATGAAGTTTTTCCTCAATGTGTCGAAGGAAGAGCAGAAGAACCGCTTTTTAGACCGCATCGATCGCCCCGAGAAGAACTGGAAATTTTCCCTTGCCGATGTCAAAGAGCGGGGCCGCTGGGAGGCCTACATGGCCGCCTACGAAGACGCGCTCACCCACACCAGCACCGACTGGGCACCCTGGCATGTCATCCCCGCCGACAACAAGTGGTTCATGCGCCTGACCGTCGCCAGCTTCATTAAAGCCAAGCTGAAATCGCTCAACCTGGCCTACCCCGAGCTGGAGGAAAACCACCTGGAGCGGCTGAAGGAAGCCAGGATTCTGCTGGAAAGCGAAGAGTAGACGAGAGGTAGACGCGGAGCGGCTGCTCGCAGGCCGAAGATGGATAAATTCAAAATTCAAAATTCAAAATTTTGAACTTTGAACTTTTCCTTCCCCATCCCCCCATCCCCCCATCCCCTCATCTTCCCCATCCCCTCACCCACTCTTCTCCCCCAGCCAGGCGGCAACCCGAAACAGCTTGGCCTCCTGGTAGGGGGCGGCAATGAGCTGAATGCCGACCGGCAGCTGGCCGGGCCGATGGACGGGCACCGAGATCACCGGCAATCCAATAAACGAAAGGGGCTGGGTGTAGAACCCCAGGTGGGGCCGCAGGGGATAGGTAGCGCCGTCGATATCGAGGGTGGTTTGGTCGAGGGGTGGGGCCACGCAGGGGGTAGTGGGGGCGATCAGCACATCGTAATTCTGGAAGACTTCGCGGACGCGATCGCGGTACCACCGCCGCAGCCGCTGGGCCTGCACGTACCAGGCGGCGGGAATCATGGCTCCGGCTAAGAAGCGATCGCGCGTCGCCGGGTCAAACTCCATGGGGCTTTGGCGCAGGCGGTCTAGATGCAGCTGGCTGCCCTCGCAGGCGGTGATCAGGTAGGCGGCGGCCCTGGCTCGGGGCGTTTCAGGAAATTCCACCGTGTCGGCAATGCCCAGAGCCGCAGCAGTGTCGGTGAGGACATCCCTCACCAAGGGCTCCATGCCGCGCTCGAAGTGGCCCCCCAGTCGGGCCATGCGCAGGCCTTCAATACCCCGGCGCAGCCAGGGCGTAACCGGCTCTGGGAACCGTTGGGTACAGACGGGGTCGGCTGGGTCTGGCCCCTGCATGACATCGTAGAGGGTGGCTAGGTCGGCGAGCGATCGCGCCAGCGGCCCCACGTGATCTAAGCTGGCCGAAAACAGGTAGGTTCCCCCCCGCGACAGTCTGCCATAGGTGGGCTTGAGGCCGTACACCCCGCACAGCGAAGCGGGTACGCGGATCGAGCCATTGGTGTCGGAACCGAGGGTGACGGGCACAAATCCGGCGGCGATCGCCGCCGCCGATCCGCCCGAAGAGCCGCCCGCCATGCGAGTGGGGTCGTGGGGGTTGGGGGTGGTGCCGTAGTGGGCGTTGATGGTGACAAAGCCGTAGGCGTACTCATCCATATTTAGCGCGCCGACCAGCACCGCCCCGGCCTGCTCAAGCCGCGTGATAACGGTGGCATCCCGGGCGGCGGCGGGGTTGGTCTGGTTGAGTTTGGCCCCCGCGACTGTGGTGAGGCCCTGAATATCGAACAGGTTTTTGACCGCAAAGGGAACCCCGGCCAGGGGGCCAGGGTCTTGTCCAGCGGCGATCGCACGGTCGATGGCCTGAGCCTGCGATCGCGCCCGTTCTGCCGTCACTTCGGTAAAACAATTCAGCGATGGGTTGCGAGTGGAGATATCGGCCAGAGTCGCCTCCAGCAGGGCCGCTGCCGAGAGCTGACCCGCCCTGACCGCAGCGGCGATCGCGGTGGCATCCTGGAGGTCGCTCATGGCTCGAAGGTGGGGGCGCTTTCCAGGCCGTCGGGGAGGGGGAAGGTGATGACGGGCTGGGCGATCGCCCAGATGTGCGCTACGTTGGCCACCACCGATGGCTTAATGTCGTCGGGAATGGTTAGCTCCAGGGCGGCGGCCATCGCCTCCACGTAGGCCGTCAGATCAACCGGGTCAGAGGGGTTTACATCCATCTTCTTTGCACCAGATAAAGACCGTTCCAGACGCTTCACTTGCCAAACAGCCCCGCCGCCTCCTGCTGAATCGCGGTGTACTGGTCGATCACCGGCTGCACCGCCGCCTCTTCGCGCTCTACGTAGTCGTAAAACTGGGTGAAAATGCGCTCCACCTCCTCGTAGATCAGCCCTAGCTTTTCGTTCAGGCGGCTGGCGATCTCTTCTTGAAACCGAGTCTTTTCGTTGTCTAGGGCCTGCTCAAACTTGGCGATAATGCGGTTGCGCTGCCAGAGAATGCCGATGCCCAGCACAATCACCCCCACCCCGGCAAAGGCAATGCCAATGGCGCTCATGATCGCCTCTGCCACCGCAAACTGAATGGCGTGCAAAATGGTGCCCGACACCGCCAAAATCGCCCCGCCGACAATTTCGTTGGCCATGTCGCCCGCCTGGGTCACTAGCATATCCCCAAAGCCCTGATCCATCAGCAGGTTGTCGACCTTGGCCCGCACGCTCTCGATCACCTCCTGGCGCCGCTCCAGCACCTTGAGCGAGATGTGGCTACTCTCAATGCGCTGAACTTTTACGTTCTCCAGGTCCTGGTTGAGGCCGTCGAAGAGCTGGCGAATGCCGTCCACAAAGTGCTGCGCCCCTTCGTTGGAGGCTTCTTCGAGCGAGGCGCGCAGGTCGCGGGCGCAGCGCGCCTGAAAGTCGTCGATCCAGGCCTGCATAGACGACTCTTCGTTAAACAGCCCCACGAACGATCGCCGCACCACCATCGGCACCGTCAGGCTGGCGCGAAAGTCGCGCTTGATGCGGGCCGAAATCACCTCGTAGCGGGCGGCCAGGCGATCGGCCAGGGTGTTGATCTCGTAGCGCGATCGCCCCCTGCCCGCGTCAATTTTGCCGCGAATGTTTTGGGCGGTGGCGCGATCGACCGCCAGCTGCTGGTTCAGCGCCTCCACATCGCCGTTGAGCAGGTCAATAATCTGCTGGGTGGTCTGGCTCACCGATCGCAGCTTGATTTTGTAGCTCTCCCCCGACGACACCATTGCCTGAATGTACTGACGCACCGGCTCAAAACCGCTGTTCGCCGTATCGCCCTCCTGCTCCAGCGCCGCCGAGGTGGGAAAGATGATCGGCGCTTTGATCTGCTTTTGGTAGGCGTACTCTTTCACCCGCTCGATGTTGGTGGCGAGATCGGCGGGGCGCAGCAGGTCCGCCTGCTGCAAAATAAACACCACCTTCTTGCGCCACTCGGCGCTAACAAAATCTAAAAAGTCCCAGGCGCTTTTTTGGTAGGGGTTTTTGGCAAACAGCACAAAAAACGTCAGGTCGCTGTTGGGAATGTAGCGCTCGGTGATGATCTGGTGCTCGGCAATCACTGTGTTGGTGCCCGGCGTATCGACAATGGAAATGTCTTGCAGAATGGGGATGGGGCGGCCAATCTTGCGCAGGCTGGGTTCTACCTGCTCGACAAACTCTTCGTCGGCGTAGACAATCTGCTGAATGGAGTCGGTGCAGGGCTCAATGTCGGTGGCGCACACCTCGGCGTCGAGCAGGGCGTTGACAAAGCTGCTCTTGCCCGCCTTGACCTCGCCCACCACTACAAAGAGAAACGGCTCGTTGATGTTGCGGCGCAGGTTGTGGGTGGTGCGCTGCAAGTTGGCGTTGTTGATGTGGGTGGCCAGGGCCTGCACGCGCTCCAGCAGGCGATCGAGGCTATCGCGATAGGCGTGGAGTTTTTCGTCAATAATTTGGCTGGCCACGGCATATCTCCTTAAACCTCGCTAGGCCGCGCTGGCCTGCCCTTAAAGTATCGCACGGGCGCAATTTTCAGCGCAGATGGGCGCGTAGCCCACAGGGTAGATTTACTGTGCCATGGCCAGGGACTCAGGCATCGATGCTGGTTGTCTCAAAACCTGGGATGTCGAGTTTAATGGGGTTTGTGGTTTGTGCCCTGCTCCTATGACCATTTCAAAAGCTCGCACCCTCAAAGAGGCCTATCGCGTTTGCGATGTCAAGCCGCTCAAAGCCTCTGAGCTAGACTATTACGTGCCCTTTGCCTCACGCCAAGATGCGATTGTGGGTGTGCACTCGGTGCTCATGGTGCAAGAACCGGGGGAGCACAGCACCATTTTATTTACCGGGCACGTGGGCTGCGGCAAAAGCTCTGAGCTCAACCGCATTGCCAACCACTGGCAAGACGACTATTTTGTCATCCCCATTGAGGCCGTGGAAGAAACCGATGTCAACGATTTGGAATATACCGACCTGTACCTGGTCATTATTAAGCAGGTGGAGCTGGCCCTGCGGCGGGCCGGGCTGGGGTTTGACCCCCGACTGCGCCAGGGCTTTGAGGACTGGTTTAAAGACATCACCCAAGAGACCGAAGAAACCGTAGAGCGATCGGTCAACGTCAACGCCGAAGCTTCGTTAGGGTCTGAAGCTCCCTTTTTGGCCAAGTTTTTGGTTAAGGTGATGGCCCAAATCAAAGGTGGCTCAACCGATAAAACCACCATCCGCCAAACGCTGGCGAGGGAGGTATCGCGGCTCAAAACCGATATTAATTTGCTGCTGCGGGATGGCGCTCAAAAGGTGCAGCAGCACTTTCCTGGGAAAAAGGGTTTTTTGCTGATTTTGGATGATTTGGATAAATGCCCGCCCGATGTGGCAACCCGGCTATTTATACTCACGGTTCGCTCATTTTTAAATGAGGTCAGCCAATTGGGTTAGGTTTGGGCTATGGATACCCCCCTAACCGTTATCACCGAACGGGTTGACGATATTCCCCTGTTGCTGGCCCAACTGCAGCGGATGGACGTGCAACCCCTGCTCGACGACTACTTTCCGACCCATGGGAACTGGCAGGGGCTCAGCTTAGGCCATGTGGTGATAGTTTGGCTGAGCCACATTTTGTCCCAAGCGGATCACCGGTTAAACCCCGTGCAGGCCTGGGTAGAGCGACATCAGGAAACCTTGCAACAGGGCTTGCAGCAACCGGTTCGCGCCCTTGACCTGAGTGACGACCGCCTAGAAAGCGTGTTGCGATATCTCAGTGATGATGCCCAATGGGCGTTGTTTGAACCGGCGTTGAATCAGCGTCAGATTCAGGTGTATGACCTGCACCCCAAACGGCTGCGTCTGGATAGTACCAGCGTCAGCGGGGATTGGACGGTCAATGAGTCAGGGCTGTTCCAATATGGCCATAGCAAAGACCATCGCCCCGACCTGCCCCAACTGAAGCTGATGCTGGCGACGCTAGATCCGCTGGGGCTACCGATAGCGACCGAGATTGTCTCCGGGCAGCGCGCCGACGACCCGCTCTACATTCCGGCCATCGGGCAGGTGCGTCAGACCCTCAGTCAGTCTGGGTTGCTCTACGTGGGTGACAGCAAGATGGCCAGTCTAGCGACCCGTTGCTTTCTCCAGGCCACAGGCGATTACTATCTCTGTCCGCTCGGTGGGACTCAACTCAAGGCGGAGGCGATGCAGGCCTACCTAGACCCAGTGGAGCAAGGGGCCGTTGAGTTGCAGGAGATTCACTACGACTATGCCGACGGTCACACCGCGCTGATTGCCCGAGGCTATGAGCAGACCCAGACCCGCACAGGAGAATGGGACGGACACACCTGGACGTGGTCAGAGCGGCAATTGGTCGTGTACTCCTTGGCTTATGCTCAATCCGCCCAGCAGGCCTTCCAAGCTCGACTTGAGCACGCCCAGACGGCCTTAGCGGCGCTCAACCAATCGGGGCGCGGCCAGAAAGCCTTTCCCGATGAGGTCGCCTTAGCGCAAGCCGCCGAGGCGATTCTCACCCGCTACCGGGTCAAGGCCTACGTTCAACTCACCTACTCACAACAGGTGGAGCAACACGCTGTGCGTCGCTACCGGGACCGCCCGGCTCGGATGGTGGAGCACCGTCGATTCCAGGTGAATGGCACCCTAGAAACTGAGGCCATCAACCAGCAGATGCAAACCTTGGGCTGGCGGGTCTATGTCACCAATCATCCCGCAGCGGCATTATCGTTGCCTCAAGCCGTGACGGTCTACCGCCAAGAATATCTGGTGGAGCACAGCTTTAGCCGACTCAAAGGGCATCCCCTCTCCCTCTCCCCGATGTACTTACAGCGTGAAGACCATATCAAGGGATTAATTCGCTTACTCTCGATGGGGTTGCGGCTGTTAACGCTGGTGGAGTTTCAGATGCGTCAAGCCTTAGCTGGTCACCAAGAAACCCTCTCAGGGCTATATATCGGTAATCCCAAGCGGGCGACGGCACGTCCGACAGCCGAATTACTGTTGGCCAGTTTTCGCGACATTACTCTAGTCATGGTGAATGCACGAGGGCAGACCTATGCCCATCTGACGGAGCTGACGCCTTTACAGCAGCAGATCTTAAAGGCTCTCAACTTCCCGGTAAGTATTTACACCCTGCTGGGGCCCGTATCTGACGAACCACCTTAGAAATGAGCGAACCGGGAGTTTATAGACTACGCGGCCCAAATGCGAGAGCTGGCCTGCACCATTATTTACACCGTGCCCATCGCTATTCTCTACTCGTCGCGCCGCATGGGGGGCATTTTTGAAAACCCTCATATTGTGCCCATGATCAATATCTACGCCTTTGAGCGCAGCAGCGCAGAGCTAGGGTATGACCCCGTTGGGCTGAGCCAGATGGTCGATCTAATCGCCAAGCGGGTCGAGGTTGGGGCTGTGTTTGCTGACCCAGAGCTGCTGGTGACTCTGGCAAAGGCTAGCGGTGGCCACCTGCGGCAGATGATGCGCATGACCCGCCAGGCCCTGCTCACGGGGCTGGGGCGTGGGCACAGCAAACTAGAGGCCGACGATGTGACCTACGCCATTGGTCAAGAGATGCAGGGGTTTGAGCGGATTATTCCGACTGAGGCCTATGCCGAGCTGGCCCAGGTAGCGATAAAAAAAGAACTAACCGACGAAACCATCGGTCGATCGCTGCTGTTTAATACCGCTATTCTGGAGTACAACGGGGGAACTCGATGGGTTTACCCCAATCCAGTGATACAGGACAGTGAACCCTTCAAACGTGCCCTCACCCAGTACCTCAACCAGCCCTAATAGCCCTGACCAGGGGGCGGTAGAGTTTTTGGGGTTAAATCTTGATGCGTTTCGGGAGTTGGTAGCCTACGCCGAGGTGGCCGAGGGCTTTACCCTGGCCATTGCCGAGGTAAATTTTGACAGCGATGGCGACCTGCTGGTGGCAGCCCTGCAAAACCACCCCATTGCCCAAGCCGTGCAGTTTGTGGTGCTAGACTTTGGTGCTCGAACGTCGTTTTCGTTTTTAGAGGCGGTGCAGGCTGAGCTGGCAGCGGTAGAGCTACAGCCGGGCCGCAAGGTGCTGCTGGTGCGGGGGCTGGCCACCGTGATTGGCGTAAAAGGCGACTACCCCAACTTTTTGCGCGATCTCAACTACAACCGCGACCAGCTCGCCGCCAGGGTGCCCTACCCGCTGGTGCTGTTTTTGCCCGACTACGCCCTGACCCGCCTGGCCCAGTACGGCAAAGACTTTTGGAACTGGAAGTCGGGGCTGTTTCACTTTCGCACGACCCGGCAAACCACAGAAACAGCTCAAACCCAGCTGACCCAGCCCAGCGCCCAGCCCAGCGACACTCGCCCGGTTAGGCAAGAGCGCATTGAGCAGCTAGAACGCCTGCTGAGCGAGCAGCAAAGCCCCAGCGACAACGGCACTCCCCCCGCTCACCCCCAGAGCAGCAATATACCCCTGGCGCTAGAACTGGGAGATGCCTACCGCAGCCTGTCTGAGCTAGACCAGGCCCGCCGCTACTACCACAAAGCTCTTGATTGGGCTGAGGCTGAAAACAACAAAATTCAAATGGCTGACGGTCTGTATGGCCTAGGTCAAGTGCATCGCCTGCGAGCAGAAAATACCAAAGCGACAGCACGCTTTGAGCAAGCGATGGAGCTCTACCGCGCCACGGGCGCTCGCCTCGGCGAAGCCAACACCCTAAAAGCGATCGGCGATGTCCTCCAATTTCTTAAACGAAGCACCGAAGCGCTCCAAAACTATGAGCAAGCGATGGAGCTCTACCGCGCCACGGGCGCTCGCCTCGGCGAAGCCAACACCCTAACAGCGATCGGCGATGTCCTCCAATTTCTTGACCGTCGCACCGAAGCGCTCCAAAACTATGAGCAAGCGATGGAGCTCTACCGCGCCACGGGCGATCGCCTGGGGGAAGCTAATGTGTTGCAGGAACAGGGAAAAATGGAGCCTGACCCGCACAGGTCTTTACAGCTTTTACAGCAGGCTCAAGCTCTCTACGAGACAATTGGAGACAGGTATAGCCAGTGTCGAAACCTGCTGAGATTTGTAGCTGAAGCTCAGCTTGCCCTAGGGCAACATCATGAAGCCATTAAGTCACTGCAATGCGCTGCCGATTTAGCTGCCGACACAGAGTTTGCTTTCTTTAGAAAAGATGCGTTACAGAGACTGCAAGAGATCGGCGACGTAAAAGCTTCCCGTAACCCCTGACAATGCGTAGGATGGGCTGAGCCCGTGTCCATCATTTCTGAGTATCCAAAAACGATGGACAGGCCTTGCTTTGCGCCATCCAACGGTTTAACTTAACTGCCTGTCGCGCCTCAGCAGACTAAAGACCTCCCCCTGCTCAGGGGTAATCAAAATCCCCGATCGCGGAATCGTAATCAACCGGCTCCACTCCCGCTGCTCGGCGTACTGGAGCAAATGCAGGTGGTTGATCGCCCCTCGCACCCCTTCGGTTGAGCCAATCACCAGATGGCGCAATCGCTCGCGCCCCGGCTGGGCCTCAGAGTTCGCAAGCAGCAGAGGATCGGTCGCCTCGCCCCGACGGGCCGACGACACCAAATATGGCAAACACAACATAATCGGGTTCCTTCCGAATGTAACGACGGGTAAGAAACCCAAAAACTTGGCCGCCCCAGACATGTGCAGTTCGGGGCGGCCAGGTAAAATCACCTTAGCCTCCGAGACTGGCTGGTTCAGTCGACGGGGTTAGCCGCTGGTTGGTGTTGCTAGCACCTTCCAGTGGCGTCAGACCAAATTTTTGGGACGTTCGGACTGCACGCACACAGCCTTAGCTCAGTAATTTAGTCCAATCGCGCACCGGGCGCAAGTAAGAATTGTTACCGTTGCTAGAAACTCTGCGTTTAGAAACCGGGTTTCTTGACCGGGTTATATTTAACCCCTAATCTCAGTTCGGGATAACGCTGTCCCCTCCTTTGGAGGGGTGCCCGGAGGGCGGGGTGGGTCAAAACGGCTACCGCAAGGAACTGGCTGGAGACGGTGAAGTTCCGCAACTAGCCCCGCCTGACCCACCCCTACCCCTCCCAGGAGGGGACAGCAGGCCTACTTTTGCAGAGAATTTTCTTATCCCGAACTCCAGGTTAACCCCTAAATTGCCTTGAGAAACCCGGTTTTTGGCCCTGTATGCCTATTTTCGCAGCCCGTAAGGTTTATTGCCAACGCCAGAAACTTCAATCGTCGTCTTCAAACACGCCTTTGAAGAACTCGATGGTGTCTTTGAGCGCGGCGATAAAGCTGTCGATCTCGGCCCTGGTGTTGTAGAAATACAGGCTGGCCCGCGCCGTCGAGTCTACCCCCAAAACCTTATGCAGCGGCTGGGTGCAGTGGTGCCCCGAGCGAATTGCAATCCCCGACTGGTCGAGCAGGGTGGAAAGATCTTGCGCGTGGACGCCCTCAACGGTAAAGGTGACCAGCGCCGCCCGCCCGCTGCCGTCGGCTTCGGGACGCGGGCCGTAGAGGGTGACTTCGGGCACAGTCTGCATCTGCTGGTACAGGTAGGCCGTCAGCTCGTGCTCGTAGGCGGCGATGGTGTCCATGCCGATCGCGCTGAGGTAATCTACCGCTGCCCCGAGGGCGATCGCCTCGGCAATAGCCGGAGTCCCCGCCTCAAACTTGTGGGGCAGCTCGGCGTAGGTGGAGTGGTCGAGAAACACCTCGGCGATCATTTCGCCGCCGCCCATAAACGGGGGCATCGACTCCAGCAGCTCTAGCTTGCCGTAGAGAAAGCCAATGCCGGTGGGGGCACACATTTTGTGGCCCGAGGCCACGAACCAGTCGCAGTCCATTTCGGGCAGGTTCAGCGCCATGTGGGGGGCGCTCTGGCAGCCGTCGATAAGGACTTTGGCCCCGCTGGCGTGGGCAATGTCGATAATCTCGGCCACCGGGTTAATGCAGCCCAGGGTGTTGGAGACATGGTTGACCGCCACCAGGCGCGTCCTGTCGTTCACCAGGGCGCGGTACTGGTCGAGATCAAAGGATTGGTCGGCGGTGAGTCCCACAAACTTGAGCACCGCCCCCGTGCGCTGGGCTACAAACTGCCAGGGCACCAGGTTGCTGTGGTGCTCCATCACCGAAAGAATGATTTCATCCCCCGCTTGGAGCTGAGTCATGCCCCAGGCGTAGGCCACCAGATTGATCGCCTCGCTGGCGTTGCGGGTAAAGACAATCTGGTTGCGGCTGGTGGCCTGCACAAAGGCGGCGACCTTATCCCTGGCTCCCTCGTAGGATTCAGTGGCCCGAGCGCTGAGGTTGTGCACGCCCCGGTGCACGTTGGCGTTGTCGTGCCGGTAGTAGTGCTGCAGCGCCTCCAGTACCGCCTGGGGCTTTTGGGAGGTGGCGGCGTTGTCGAGGTACACCAGCGGATGGCCGTTGACGTCCTGATGGAGAATCGGGAAGTCGGCGCGGACCTTGGCGGCGAGGGTGAGTTCCTGGGCGACGGTCATGGGGGAGTGGGGGTTAGAGGGTGGATGGGTGGGCGGGTAGATGGGTGGATGGGGAATTTTGGATTGAGGATTTTAGATTTTGGATTTTGGAAAGTCTTTTCCCCTCCTGGGAGGGGTGCCCGGAGGGCGGGGTGGGTCTCGGGGGCTGGGCTAGCCCACCCCCGCCCCTCCCAGGAGGGGATAATGTCGCGCTACGTCCATTGAGAAATGAGGGCGGCGAGGCGCGATCGCAGCGTTGCCACCGAAACGGTCTCTAAGATCTCCATAGCAAAAGCATAGATCAACAGGCGCTGGGCCTGGGGGGCGCTAATGCCGCGACTTTGCAGGTAGAAAATCTCGTCGGCCTGGAGCTGGCTAACTGTGGCTCCGTGGGCGCACTTGACGTTGTCGGCGACGATTTCGAGCTGGGGCTTGGTGTCTACCCGCGCCTTGTCGGAGAGCAGCAGGTTGCGGTTGAGCTGGCTGGCACTGGTGAGCTGGGCCTTTTGCGCCACCGCCATGCGCCCGTTAAAGACGCTGTGGGCTTTGCCGTCCACAATCGCTTTGTGCTCTTGCTCGACTGTGCCGTGGGGATGGCTAAGGGCTACCAGGCTGTGGGTGTCGGCGTGCTGGGTGTTCGCGATCGCCCCCAGGCCGTACAGCTTGGTCGTGGTTTGCTCGCCGGTCTGGTAAATCTCCCAATTGTGGCGGGCCAGCTTAGCGCCAAAGTCTACGGCGGTGCCGACGTACTGGCTGTCGCGCGCCTGGGTGACGACGGTTTTGCCGATGTGAAAGGTGCCTGCGCCCTCCCGCTGAATGCGGCTGTGGCTGACCTGGGCATTGGCGTCGAGCCAGAGTTCACTGACAGAATTTGTGAACTGGGAATCGGCAGAGTTGCCCCAAAAATCTTCGACCAGGGTTGCGGCGCTGCCCGATTCGGCCACCACCAGGCAGCGGGGCTGAACGATCGCAGGGTTTCCCTGAAGCCTGGAGACATAAATAATTTGAATGGGCGTTTCAACCACAACGTTGCGGGGTAGCCAGATCACCACCGCATCCTGAAAGCCCACGGTGTTAAGGGCGGTGAATACTTCGTGGCTGCCGCTGGCCTGGGCCAGGCGTTCACCCAGCTTGGCTGACAGATCGGGACTGCTGCCCAGGGAGCCGACCACGGCCTCCGGCGGCAGGTTCTCAATCCGGGATAGCGCCGTGCTGACCCGGCCATTGACCACCACAATTTGAGCGCCAGCGGTTTCCGGCAGGCGCAGATCAGCGATCGCGGCCTCATCAACCGCCGACTCACCCGCCACAGCAAACTCAATGGAGAGCATGGCCGACAGGTCGGTGAAGCGCCAGTCTTCGTCGCGGGTGGAGGGAAAGGCCTGCTCGTTGAGCAGGGCCTCGGCGCGCGATCGCATCCCACCCAGACCCAAATCCCCGGGCACCGCTGCCTTCACCGCCTGCACCAGCCCCTTCAAGTAGGCATCGCGCTGGTCAGCCGTCGCCAACACGCTCACGTCGGATACGGAACTCGCCATTACGCCGTTACCCCCGTGCGAAATTCCTCCAGCACCCACTCGTAGCCGCGCGACTCCAGCTGCTTGGCCAGGTCTTTGCCGCCCGTGGTGATAATTCGGCCATCGGCCATCACGTGCACGTAGTCGGGCACGATGTAGTCGAGCAGCCGCTGGTAGTGGGTGATTAGAACCACCGCATTGTCGGGGGTAGAAAGCTGGTTGACGCCGCCCGCCACGGTCTTGAGGGCGTCGATATCGAGGCCCGAATCGGTTTCGTCGAGAATGGCCAGAACCGGCTCCAGCAGAGCCATTTGCAGAATCTCGTTGCGCTTTTTCTCGCCACCGGAGAAGCCTTCGTTGACGCTGCGATCGAGGAACGAGGCGTCCATTTTCACCACATCCAGCTTCTCTTCGATCAGGTCGTCGAAGTCGAACACGTCAATTTCCTCTTCGCCCCGAGCCTTGCGGTGGGCGTTAAAGGCCACCCGCAGAAAGTCGCGATTGCTGACGCCGGGAATTTCGAGCGGATACTGGAAGGCGAGGAAAATGCCGGAGGTGGCGCGATCGTGGGGTTCCAGCTCTAGAATATTCTGGCCCTTAAAGTGAATCTCTCCGGCGGTGACCTCGTAGTCGGGGTGGCCCACCAGCACCTTCGAGAATGTGCTCTTACCCGAGCCGTTGAGACCCATAATGGCGTGAATTTCTCCCGCCCTCACCTCCAGGTTGAGGCCCTTGATAATTTCAGTGCCGTCTACGCTGGCGCGAAGATCGCGCACCGAGAGAATAATGTCGCTGTTTTCGTTAATCATGCCTCTCCTGTAGGGTGGGTACCGCCCACCATGCTCCTGCGCGTTGAAATTAAAGTTCTTGTCTGTGACCAAGGATTCGTAGGGTGCATTCGCGAAGCAATGCACCATCTCCGCCGAGATCCCCATAGGTGCATTGCTGGCGCGAATGCACCCTACGGGATTACCCCACCGTGTTTTCGAGCTTCAGCGCCAGCAGCTTGTCCGCCTCGGCGGCAAACTCCATCGGCAGCTTGTTGAACACGTCGCGGCAGAAGCCGCTGATGATCATCGACACCGCATCCTCCGGCGAAATGCCCCGCTGGGCAAAGTAGAAGAGCTGGTCTTCGCCAATCTTGGAGGTCGAGGCTTCGTGCTCCACCTGGGCGGTGCTGTTCTGCACCTGGATATAGGGGAAGGTGTTGGCGCTGGAGGTGTCGCCAATCAGCATCGAGTCGCACTGGGAGTAGTTGCGCGCCCCCGTGGCTTTTGGCCCAATTTTCACCAGTCCCCGGTAGCTGTTTTTAGATTTAGCTGCCGAAATGCCCTTAGAAATAATCGTGCTGCGGGTGTTTTTGCCCACGTGCACCATCTTGGTGCCGGTGTCGGCCTGCTGATGGTTGTTGGTCAGCGCCACCGAGTAGAACTCGCCGACGGAGCTGTCGCCCACCAGCACGCAGCTGGGGTACTTCCAGGTGATGGCCGAGCCGGTTTCCACCTGGGTCCAGGAGATTTTGGAGTTTTTCCCGGCGCAGAGGCCGCGCTTGGTGACGAAGTTATAGATGCCGCCCTTGCCGTTTTCGTCGCCCGCAAACCAGTTTTGCACGGTGGAGTAGTTGATGGTGGCGTTGTCCAGGGCGACCAGTTCAACGATCGCGGCGTGGAGCTGGTTGCTGTCGTACATGGGGGCGGTGCAGCCCTCCAGATAGGTCACCGAGCTGCCCGATTCGGCCACAATCAGGGTGCGCTCAAACTGGCCCGAGTCGCCGTTGTTGATGCGGAAGTAGGTCGAGAGATCCATCGGACACTGGGTGTCTTTGGGAATGTAAACGAAGGAGCCATCGCTAAACACCGCCGAGTTCAGCGCCGCGAAGTAGTTGTCGCCAATGGGGACGACGGTGCCCAGGTACTTCTCGACTAGCTCTGGGTGCTCTTGCAGCGCCTCGGAGATCGAGCAGAAGATGACGCCGGATTCCGCCAGCTTTTCTTTATAGGTGGTGGCGATCGACACGCTGTCGAAGATGGCGTCCACCGCCACGTTGGCCAGCCGCTTTTGCTCCGAAAGGGGAATGCCCAGCTTCTCGAAGGTTTCCAGCATGGTCGGATCGACCTCATCCAGGCTGCCCAGCTTTTTAGGCTGGGTCTTGGGGGCCGAGTAGTAGACGATATTTTGGTAGTCGATGGGCGGGTAGCTGACGTTGGGCCAGATAGGCTCTTTCATGGTCAGCCACTTGCGGTAGGCCTTCAGCCGAAACTCCAGCATAAACGCTGGCTCATTTTTCTTGGCCGAGATCATTCTCACCACATCTTCGCTGAGACCGCGAGGAATGGCGTCGGCCTCAATATCGGTGGTGAAGCCGTACTTATAGGGTTGGCTAACCAGGGACTGAACGGAAACACTCATGACGCGACTCTTTGAACGGGCTGCACAGTTAAAACAAACGAAAATGGGACAGATGAAATCTCAGCGGGGCTGCCAGCGACCTGGAGGGCAATCTAGAACTTATCGGTCTCGGCCCGGATAGTCTCGAAGGTGATATCCTGCTGCTCGCCGGCGAAGGGGTTGTCGGGGGTGAGAAACAGCATGCAGTGGCACTCTTTGCGTTCCTGCATAGGCACGCAGGGACAGTTCCAGTAGATGGTTTTGACTTCGGCCTCTTTGTCTTCGTAGTGGCGACAGGGACACAGGGGCGAACCGAAGTCGTCCTTGTGCTTGGCCAGACCTTCTAGCACCACCGCCGTCACGCCGGGGTCGGCACAGAAGTAGGTGCCGGTACGTTTGGCGTAGCTCTGGGCAAAATTGCGCATGAGCTCTAGGTTCTTGTCGGTGGCCTGGTTGGTGTTGGAGTCAGTCATTACGGGATTGGTACGCTACACAGCCCAATAATTTTATACAATTAAAGCAACATTTAAGTTGTCTAACTAAATCTTAGACTACTTTAACAACATAAAGGTTGTCAAAGTAGATTGATGTCTGACCGGCCTGAGTTGCTCCTGGCCGGGGTGGGTTCAATCTACAGGGCAGCCTGGGGCCGTGATCTCTTATGTCTATGTGGGCCAACGCCATGACTTCTGTGCAGCAACCCTCCACCTCTACAAAAGACGATATTTTGATGTACCTGCTCAGGCAGGGCGAGGCCACGGCCCACGACCTGGCCGATCACTTTGAGATGAGCACCCAGGCCATTCGTCGCCACCTGAAAGATTTGGAAACCGAGGCGCTGATCGAACATCGGGCGGTGCAGGAGGGGATGGGGCGGCCCAACCATCTGTATCAGCTCAGCCCTAAAGGGCGCGATCGCTTCCCCGCCAAGTACGACGAATTTGCCATTTCGCTGCTCGATACCCTGGCCGACATGGGCCAGGACCAGGTTGTGACAGTGCTGCGCAAGCAGTGGGAGCGCAAGGCGCTGGAGTATAAAGCCCAGGTGGGCAGCGGCAGCGTGGCCGATCGGGTAGCGCGGCTGGTGCAGCTGCGCAAAGAAGAAGGCTACATGGCCGAGTGGCAGGCGATCGCCGAAGGCGAGGGCTGTCAGACAGGACCTGGCTACATCATTACCGAGTACAACTGCGCCATTTCCCATATTGCCGAGTCGTTCCCGAGCGTGTGCGGCCACGAGCTGGAGATGTTTCAGCTGGCTCTGGGGGATGATTGTACGGTGCAGCGCACCCACTGGCTGGTGCAGGGGGAACACCGCTGCGGCTACCTGGTCAAAGGGCGCGGTTAGGCACAGGTAGGTCGATAGGTAAGCGGGCCGGGCAAGTTAACCCGCGCCTATATCGCTCATGTCGGTCCCTGCTCTCTCGCTTCAACTTATCTCACCTGTCCATAACCCTGCTCTCAGCAAATATTCAGACGGCGTTGATAGGGTGTTGCCCGAGCAATCCCCAGAGAACAGTTATTAGGGAAGGGAACAGTCGCCGAAAACATGTCGCTGCTGGCGGGGGGTATGTGCCATCTGCGCCGAGATTTTGTCGGAGGCGGCAGGGGCGGTAAGCCCCTGTTTTGCCACGGTCTCTTATAGCAGCCGACAGGTAGGTTAGGACATTTCTCAAAGCCAGCGTTCGAACGTTTGAACGTTCTCAACGTCGCTCAGTGTCCTAACTACCGTGACGAAGGCTATAACTCGTCCTGAGACTACTCATCCCTAGGGCGGAGACATTCGTACTCAGAGGCGGGGTTCTAGGCTGCCGTAGACATGGCGGCCTAGAGCCTGAATAATCTTGTCAAAGGATTCTTGTCAAATTATTAACGTAGGGCGCTTTACATGGTTGAAAATACCCTTACCTGGGTCTTGCTGGCCGGATACTGCGGATTTTTGCTTTACCTGGTGCGTCAGACTACCCCCGATCGCGTCAGCGCGCCGGAGTTTTTTGAGGGCCAGTCCAGCACTGGGCAGGCGCCGGGGCTGTGGCTGCTGGTAGCCAGCGCTGCCATTTCCTGGATTTTTGCCAAATCAATCGACAACGCCGCCAGCCTGGGCAGCGCCTTTGGGGTGCTGGGCGGCATTGGCTACGCGATTTATTACCTCAGCTTTGTCACGGCGGCGATCGCCCTGTATTTTTTGCGCACTCGGGGCGGCTTTCGCTCGATTCCAGAATTTTTGGTCAGCAAGTACGGCAAGGTCTGTTCGCGGCTGTTTTTGATCGCGATCGCCATTCGCCTGCTCAACGAGGTGTGGTCTAACACCAAGGTATTTTCGCTCTATTTCGGTGCTGAGGGCAGCGCGGGGTATTGGCTGGCGGCGGCGATCGTCACCCTGTTCACCGTTTACTACACGCTGCTGGGCGGCCTGCGCAGCAGCCTGCTCACCGACGGCGCGCAGATGATTTTAGCCGCCGTGCTGCTGGTGGTGATTTTGGCCACCGTTGGCCCTGGCCTGGCCCGCGAAGGATTGCCCGCCGTGGATGCCGACACCCGTGGCGCGGCCCTTACCTTCTGCGGCCTGGCCTTTGTGCAAATTTTTAGCTACCCGTTCCACGACCCGGTGATGACCGATCGCGCCTTTATCACCGGGCCGCGCACCATGTTTAAGGGCTTTATCTGGGCGGGCCTGATCAGCGGCGGCTTTATTTTCCTGTTCAGCAGCGTGGGGCTGTACGCCCGCGCCGTGGGGGCCGAGGGGTCGCCCAGCCTGGCGGTACCGGCCCTGTTTGGCCTGCCCATGCTGCTGGTGTTTAACGCCATCATGCTGACCAGCGCCGGGTCTACCCTCGACTCCACGTTTTCGAGTGTGGCCAAGGTGGGCGCGCGCGACTGGTTCCACCGCAAGGGTGCCCCCACCGAGGGCCAGGCCCGCATCGGCCGCTGGTGGATCATCGCGATCGCCCTGCTGGGCAATGTGCCCCTGCTGAGCATCTACATGGGCGATCGGGTTGGTCCCGCCATTATTCAGGCCACCACCATCAGCGGCACCATGGTGATGGGGCTGGCCCCAATTTTTCTGCTGGCGTTTTTGCCCAGGGCTGGGGCGCTCAGCTTTCACCTCGCCTTCTGGCCGGGGATGCTCTTTGGCGTGCTGCGGGTGGCCGAAAACGCGATCGGTGAGTCCATTTTTCCCGCCTGGATCAGCCTGGGCAGCGGCAAGTACGCCATCGACCTAGGGGTGAATATCTACGGGCTGCTGCTGTGTACGGCGGGCTATCTGCTGGGGGCCTGGCTGGGCCGTTTGAGCGCCAATGAATCCAAAGGTCAGCCTGAATCGTAGGTCTATAGCAGCAATCTCCAGATAACGGCGGCTTCTAGAAACCCTCTAGAAGCCGCTTTTTTGCTTGCCGGTAGATGCTGTAGCTGTGGCCAGTCTGGTTAAAACATGTCTCTGAACGCTCAAACGTTTGAAGGTTCTCAAGTGTCCTAACTAACGTGGCGAAGGCTATATGCGGCGGTTGGGCAGCCCTTTGGTCGGTATGACATGATGAAGGCGTTGATCCTCAAAATGTTTTGCATCGCTATGCTTGACCAATCGCTTCAGTTTCTCAGCCCCGAAGAGTCGGCGGAGGTAGACAAGGCGCTGCTGTCATCCCCCGAAAAATTTTTGGCCCGCCTCACCATCTCTACCGCCAACCTGCTGCGGGCGATCGCCGCCGACACCGACACCCCCATGGAAGCCCTGACGGCAGCGCAAATCACCCAGTGGTTTGAAAAAGACGCCAAACTCAAGCGTGAGCAGGGGGTAAATGCGTCGGTGCTGAAGTGGCAGTCGGAGGATTTGGAATAAACTAGGAAAGACCATCGCAACACCATAGATTTAAGGAAGCAGCACATCATGGGGTTATTTGATCGCGTTAGCCGAGTGGTTCGCTCTAACCTAAATGCGGCGGTGAGTTCGGCAGAAAATCCAGAGAAAATTCTGGATCAGGCCATTATCGACATGCAGGAAGACCTGGTGCAGATGCGCCAGGCGGTGGCGGGCGCGATCGCCAGCCAAAAGCGGGTGCAGCAGCAGTACGAGCGGGCCAACAGTGAGGCCAGCACCTGGCAGCAGCGGGCTCAGCTAGCCCTGCAAAAGGGCGACGAAGAGCTGGCCAAGCAGGCCCTGCTGCGTAAGAAAACCCAGGCCGAAACGGCAGTGGCCCTCAAGACCCAGCTCGATTCCCAGAGCACGGCGGTGGAGCAGCTCAAGCGAAATTTAATTGGTCTAGAGAGCAAGCTCTCGGAGGCCAAGACCAAAAAAGACATGCTCAAGGCGCGGGCCAGCGCTGCTAAGGCCAACGAGCAGCTGCAAAACACCACCAGCCGCATGAACACCGGCAGCGCCATGGCTGCCTTTGAGCGCATGGAAGAAAAGGTGCTGCAAATGGAGGCTACCTCCCAGGCGGCGGCGGAGCTAGCCGGGGCCGATCTGGAGAGCCAGTTTGCCTCCCTCGAAGCCGGGGGCGACGTGGACTTTGAGCTGGCTCAGATGAAGGCGCAGCTGTCGGGCGGCAGCGTTGACCAGGGCCAGCTCCCCGCCGCTGAGACGACAATTCCGGTCACCGAGTCGACTGAGGTAGACGCGGAACTAGAGGAGCTGCGATCGCAGATTGACAAGCTCGACTAGGGCCTGCTGCCGACCTACCGAAACCCGCTGAGCAACCCCATTACCTGGGGCCTGTACCCACGGCCTCCGGGGGTAGAACGTAGGTTCGCTTCGAGTCGGCGAGCATGTGGTCGACGCTAACGGCGCGATCGCGTCCGTGGTTCTTGGCCCAGTACAGC
This sequence comes from Nodosilinea nodulosa PCC 7104, assembly GCF_000309385.1. Taxonomy (GTDB): domain Bacteria; phylum Cyanobacteriota; class Cyanobacteriia; order Phormidesmidales; family Phormidesmidaceae; genus Nodosilinea; species Nodosilinea nodulosa. The sequence continues at coordinate 1,654,831 of NZ_JH976537.1, read as the reverse complement.
GCTTTGTCGGCCAGGGCAATCAGGGCGCTGGGCGTTTCGCCGTGGTGCGGAAAGCTGGCCACGCCCAGGGAAATGGTCAGCGATGGCAGCACCTGACGGTTGAAGGAGGTGTTGACGTACTTCACCGCTCGCCGGATTTTTTCGGCCCGTCTGAGCGCCACCTCCGGGGAAGTGTCGAGCAGCACCATGCAAAATTCTTCCCCGCCGTAGCGGCAGACCACATCCTGGGCGCGCACGTGGCCCCGCAGCAGCATACCGATGTTTTTTAGCACGGCATCCCCCGCCTGGTGGCCGTAGGTGTCGTTGACCGCCTTAAAGTGGTCAATGTCGATCAAAATAATGCTGATATTCTGCTGACCATTGGCGCCGTGGCACAGACTGTTGAGCACGGTTTCGGCCTGGCGACGGTTGAGCAACCCCGTCAGCGGATCTTTGAGGGCCTTGTCCTGCAAGTCTTCCAGCAGCAGCAGACGCTGCATCACAAATAAAATTTGCTCCGACAGTCTTTTGAGCAGCGTTGTTTGCACCAGGTTAAACGCCTCTGCCTCAAGCTGCACCAGCTGCACCATACAGGTGATGTCGTTGACCATGCCCAGCACAATACACTTGCTATCCTGCTGCGGGCATTGGGTCATTATGGTTTGCTGCATTTTGGTGACTGTTGTTTGAGTGGCATTGCAAGCCCGGGATAAAACAAAGGTTTTATAATGATTGTTCCCTGCTGAGCCAGATTTTCGATTACCTCCATTTTGCTAGCAGCCGATCGCCCTATTCCCCAGCACCATGCAAATTGCCCAGCGAATGAGGCCCCTCCAGGCCAACGTATTTGCCGATATGGATCGGGCTAAAGCCAAGGCCCGATCTGCCGGTAAACCGATTGTGGATCTGTCGCTGGGGTCGTCGGATTTACCGACGCCGCCCCACGTGCTAGAGGCGATCGCGGCGGCCCTGCCCGATCCTGCGACCCACGGCTACTGCCTGTTTTCGGGCACCCAGGATTTTCGCCAGGCCGCCGCCCGCTGGTACAGCGACAAGTTTGGGGTGCCGGTCAACCCTGAAACCGAGGTGCTGCTGCTGATTGGCTCCCAGGAGGGCACCGCCCACCTGCCCCTGGCCGTGCTCAACCCCGGTGACTTTGCCCTGCTGATGGACCCCGGCTACCCTTCCCACGCTGGCGGAGTGTACCTGGCCAACGGGCAGATTTACCCCATGCCGCTGCTGGCCGAAAACGGCTTTTTACCCCGGTTCAAAGAGATTCCTGGGGCGGTGCTGGAGCAGTCGCGGCTGATGGTGCTGAGCTACCCCCACAACCCGACCACGGCCACGGCTTCCCTATCGTTTTGGCAGGAGGCCGTAGCCTTTTGCCAGCGGCACAATCTAGTGCTGGCCCACGACTTTCCCTACGCCGACCTCACCTTCACGGGCAAACCCGCTGTCTCGGCGCTCCAGGCCGATCGCGATAAAACCTGCACCATCGAGTTTTTTACCATGTCGAAGTCGTACAACATGGGTGGGTTTCGCGTCGGCTATGCAATCGGCAATGCCGATCTAATTGCCGCCCTGCGCCAGGTCAAGGCCAGCGTCGATTTCAACCAGTATCCTGGCATTCAGCGGGGGGCGATCGCGGCTCTCAGCGGCCCCCAAGACACCGTAAAACACATGATTTCCACCTTTCGCCAGCGGCGCGATGCGGCGGTGCAGGCGCTCGATCGAGTGGGCTGGACGGTGCCCTTGCCCGAGGCCACCATGTACATCTGGGCCAGGCTGCCCGAACCCTGGAGCGAGCGCTCTAAAGAATTCTGCCTGCGCCTAGTGGAGCAAACCGGCGTCGCGCTGGCTCCGGGCGTGGGCTTTGGCAAAGCGGGGGAAGGCTACGTACGCATGGCCCTGGTGCACCCCCCGGAGGTGCTGGAGGCAGCGATCGCCCGCGCGGCCTCTCTGCTGTTCTAAGGCGAGCTGAAGCGCTGCACGATATAAAACGGTAACTTGGCCCTGAAACGGTAACTTAGCCCTGATAACGGTAACTTAGCCCTGAAAGTGCTGGTCGCTGGTCGCCTAGCCACAGCCATGGCTAAAATGAAGCATCCCTAAGCAGCCCGTAGACCTAAAACGAAGCGCGGATTAAGAACTTCGCCATTTGATTAAAGTTTAGGTAACTTGCGTAGATCTCAGCCGAGGCAGAGTCACGCCAATGTCTAGTATCCAGGGTGCGGCTAGTTGGCTTTTTCTGACGTCGTCGAACCATTGACGGTTGCGGTGGTTCGCGTTTTTTGATCGGAATTTAGGGAATGGTCACCTCTCCATCCAGCTGTGCTGATGGTCGGCGTCGCATTGTTGTTGTTGAAGACGACAATGCCAACCGACTGTTTTTTGCCGACTATCTCACCTTTTCGGGGTTTAGGGTGCTGGCTCTGCCCCACGGACTCGACCTTGACCAGCAGCTTAAGGAGTTTCAGCCCGATCTGCTGCTGCTCGACCTGGGGCTACCCGAAATTGACGGCTATACCCTGCTCAAGCAGGTGCGATCCTCTGACCTGTGGCAGCAGCTGCCCGTCGTTATTGTGTCGGGCTATGCCTTTGCCGAAGATCAGCGTCGCGCTCTGGCCCTGGGTGCCCAAAAATATCTGGTTAAGCCCGTGCATTTACACCAGCTGATCCAGGCTATTCAGGCGATTTTACCGCCGCCCGGAGCCGAATAGCGCGGGGCAGTTGCCCAGGCAGGGGATGCCTGGGCGGCGGTTTGGGATTGGCTTCTATTGTCTTCTAGGGATTGCGATCGCTCCTCGGTGGCGGGGGCCGCCTTAGAGGATGTTTGAAAGGTACTATTTTTTGTAGCAAAAGTGGAGATCCCCCTTGTATTTTAAGCAGCAGGACGGTAGACCGATCTCCCCCCGGTTCTAGAAACCGAGATTTAGTCCAGGTCGCCGTTCTGCCATTTGTCAACAGCTCGAAAAATCGCCAGGGTCATGAACCCGCATCGAACAAGGTCGAGTGATGAATGGTCATTCTATTCCTCAGGAGGTGCGTGATGGGGACGAGTGAAGAACGGCAATGGGTGGGTATTGATGTGAGTCAGGCCAAGCTGGACGTAGCGCTGCGACCCTCGGGACGCTACTGGCAAGTGGCTAATGACGAGTCGGGATGGCAGAGGCTGTTGAATGAACTACAGGCTGTCACCGTCGCGCTGGTGGTGGTGGAATCCACAGGGTGGGATGGAACGGGGCGTGGTTCAGGTCTTGCAGCGCCATGAAATCGCGGTGGCGGTGATCAATCCGAAGCGGGCGCGGGACTTTAGCAAAGCGTCTGGCGATTGGCCAAGACCGATCGCATTGATGCGCCGATGTTGGCGCATTTTGGCGAGGCGCTGCAGCCGTTACCGAAACCGTTGGCCTCAGAGCATCAGGAAGCGCTCTCTGACTTGGTCCATCGGCGTTCTCAAGTGATTGAGATGCTCAACAGTGAGCAGCGTCGTCGCCACAGTGCGCGCAACCGCACGGCCCAGGCCGATATTGATACTCACATTGACTGGCTCAAGCAGCGGGTCAAAGCCCTTGATGCGGAGATCGACCAACTCCGTCAGGCCGATGAGACCCGCCAGCAGCGCTACGAGTGGTTGACCAGTGTACCTGGAGTCGGGCGAGTCGTGGCCACCACCCTATTGGCGCTACTGCCGGAGCTGGGCCAACTCTCGACGAAACGGTTGGCTAGCCTAGTGGGTGTCGCCCCGTTCAATTTTGACAGTGGCAAGCTTCGGGGCAAACGCCACATCGTGGGCGGTCGCGCCCTGGTACGCTCCACGTTGTATATGTCAGCCTTGGTGGCCATTCAACACAACCCCGTCATCATCGCGTTCTATCAACGTCTGTTAAGCGCAGGGAAACCCAAAAAGGTCGCCTTGATTGCCTGTGCCCATAAGCTGTTAGGCATCCTCAATGCGCTGGTCACCCAAGGTCAATCGTGGCGAGACCCTAAGGATACAGAACCCGCTCAGACTGCCACGCCAGCCACAAGTGGTTGACAATCAAGATAATCGCTAAATCCCCCTACCCTGCGGGAAGCCGCAAGCGTCTATAAAAATGGGGACTTTTACCCCCCTTTTTAAGGGGGGCAGGGGGGATCAGCAGGTGGCTAAAGCTACAGCAGATCACGTTTCAAACGCCCTCTTAGGACAGGCTGCCACCCCCCGAGCCAGGCCGCTGTTCGGCTAAGAACTGCTCCACATCTCGACTCAAAAGCTGCACGGCTTCGCCGATGTCGGCGATGGTGTGCTCCAGCTGCGACGACACCACCATGGCCGACTGGAGTCGATTTAAAATTTCTTTAATTTGCTCTCGATAGCGTACTTCAAACTCTTGGGAGTCCATTTAGACAAGGCCTCGTGACGATAACGATCAGGAACAGGATGTAATATTAATTACATCAGAAGCGAAGAATTTTCCGGAAGCTATAGCTTGGAAAGCTAATCTTTACAGTTCTGATCAAGATAGTGCCCCGTATGAAATTGAGTATCAAAGTATTCTATGAGCCTGCGCATAAATGCTGAATTTCCTGGGCTGCTGAGATGCCATCCAAACATATCACTCCTTATTTGTGGCGGAAAACCGTCCGCGCGTCAAAATCTGGTCGGGAGGTTTGCCGCTATCCTGGTTAGTACAAAGGTTTAGACGCGTGGCCTGTGAGTTTTACGGATCAGCCCTCCACCCTGGTTAACGACCCCGATCGCCTTGAGGCGCGGCTTAAAGAGATTCCCAAGGAACCGGGGGTCTACTTTATGAAAGATAGCCGCGACCAGATCCTCTACATCGGCAAGTCGAAGTGCCTGCGCACGCGGGTCAGGTCGTACTTTCGCGACTTTCACGGCCACATGCCGCGCATTGCCGTGATGGTGATGCAAGTTGTCGATATCGAGTTCATCGTCACCGACACCGAGGCCGAGGCCCTGGCCCTGGAGGCCAATTTAATCAAGCAGAACCAGCCCCACTTCAACGTGCTGCTGAAGGATGATAAGAAGTATCCCTACCTCTGCGTCACCTGGTCGGAAGAGTATCCCCGCATTTTTATTACCCGCAAGCGGCGCAAGAGCCTGAAGGACCGCTACTACGGCCCCTACGTAGATGTCGGCCTGCTGCGCAGCACCCTGAACCTGGTGAAGCGCATCTTTCCGCTGCGGCAGCGGCCCCAGCCGGTGCACCGCGATCGCCCCTGCCTCAACTACGATATTGGCCGCTGCCCCGGTGTCTGTCAGCAGCTGATCTCGTCTGAGGACTACCACAAGACCCTGCAGCGGGTGGTGATGGTGTTTCAGGGCCGCACCACAGAGCTGGTGGATATTCTCACCGCTCAGATGGAGCGGGCCGCCGAAGACCTCAAGTTTGAGCTGGCGGCCCGGCTGCGCGATCAGATTCGCGGGCTGGAGCGGCTGTGCGCCGACCAGAAGGTGGCCCTGCCCGATGACACGGTATCGCGGGATGCGATCGCCCTGGCTGCCGACGACAAGTACGCCTGCGTGCAGATCTTTCAGGTGCGGGCGGGAAGGCTGGTGGGCCGCCTGGGCTTTACCGCCGATGCCGAGTCGGGCACTCCCGGCGAGATTTTGCAGCGGGTGCTGGAGGATCACTACCAGAGCGTGGAGGCGGTGGAGATTCCGGCGGTGATTTTGGCACAGCACGAGCTGCCGGAGAGCGAAATTTTGACGGATTATCTCACCCAGCGCCGGGGCCGCAAGGTATCGGTGGAGGTGCCCCAGCGCCAGACCAAGGCCGATCTGATTGAGATGGTGGAGCGCAACGCCCAGTACGAGCTGGCCCGCACCCAGGCCGCCGCCGATCGCAACATTCAGGCCCTGCAAGATCTGGCGATCGCCCTCGACCTGCCCGACCTGCCCAAGCGCATCGAGGGCTACGATATTTCTCACATTCAGGGGTCCGATGCGGTGGCCTCCCAGGTGGTGTTTGTCGACGGCATGCCCGCCAAGCAGCACTACCGCCACTACAAAATCAAAAACCCCGAGGTGAAGCCGGGCCACTCCGACGACTTTGCCAGCATGGCCGAGGTGATTCGCCGCCGCTTTCGCCGCTACGCCACCGACCCCACCAAGCCGCGCCTGGGCAACCCCGACTGGCCCGACCTGGTAATGATCGACGGCGGCAAGGGCCAGCTCTCGGCGGTGGTGGAGGTGCTGAAAGAACTCAACTTGCTGCAAGAGATCAACGTAGTCAGCCTGGCCAAAAAGCGGGAGGAGATCTTTCTGCCGGGTGAATCCATTCCCCTTACCACTGAGGCCGACCAGCCTGGGGTGCAGCTGCTGCGCCGCCTGCGCGACGAGGCCCACCGCTTTGCGATCAGCTTTCACCGCAAAAAACGGACGGACCGGATGCGGCGATCGCGCCTCTCTGAGATTCCCGGTCTTGGCCAGCACCGCCAGAAGGAACTGCTGGCCGCCTTTCGCTCCATCGACTACATCCGCGAGGCCAGCCCCGAGCAGCTGGCCACGGTGCCCGGCATTGGCCCCCAGCTGGCCCAGCAGATCTACGAGTACTTCCACCCCCAGACCGAGGAATTCCAGACCGATGAGGTGGAGGAAATGGCGGGATCTTAGGCAATGGCATGGGCTGATACCCTAGCTTTGCATGGGAACGAGGAGCAGCAGATCCTGAACTGGCTTTTTAGGCAATCGGTACAGTATTTGTGTTGCAGCAAGGCCGGGGCACGCGAGACCACAACTGCGGCGGCAAGCCCAAGGTGCTGCTGGGGCCATTTCGCTGGCCCCAGACCCCCGTCGAGAAGGGCGTTCCGTCGCCCTTCACCTCACGGAAAGGACTGATCGATCATAGGTTTAAACCTCTGTCCTGCCAGGGAATGGGTAGGGATCTGTAGACCCTGGGGCAGCAGATGCGAGATCTCAGCCATACTGAGCAGATGCTTTAGGCAATCGCTCTAACCACCAGTCGTATTGACCAGCAGCACGCCCTGGCTGTCGCGCAGCTCAAAGGAGCGCAAGTCGTCGGGCTGGGACCCCAGATTTAATCCCGGCGTGGTGAGCCCCACTCGCCAGGCCGACAGATCGAGCTGGAGCCAGTCGCCCAGGTTCACCGTCATGGGCGCGCCCCCCATGTGGGCCACCATTACAATTTCCTGGGGTGGCCGATGCTCGTCTGCACTGGGCTCGATGCGGTAGCCGTAGAAAATGGTGCGCTCGTCGTCGCTGATGCGGTTGAAGCGATCGCGGCCAATCAAATTCTCCCGCAGCCAGGGGCGCTGCCGCCGAAACTGCCGCAGGGCCATGCCAAAGTAGCCGCGATCGGGGTTGGCCTGATCAAAATAGTGGGCCACATTGCAAACATCGTGGCCGTCTTCCATGAAGGCCATGGCAAACTGCTTTAGCTTTGAGACATCCAGGGTGGCCAAAAACCGGGGCAGGCTGGGCTGGTTTAGCTCCTCCAGGGCAGGCACCTCGCAGGCCACACCCTCGGCCCCATCCCCCAGGCAGTGCTGGCAGATTTGGGCCACCTGCTCCAGGTTGTAGTCGGTTTCGACCATCGCCTCCCGCAGGGCCTTGGCAAAATCCTTCAGCTGCTCCAGGGTTTCAAAGCCCAGGGATTTGAGCTGGGGAAAGGCGTAGGGCTGAAGATACAGCTCCGGCTCGATTTCCCAATCCAAAAAGCCCACCTCTTCAGAGGCAACTTTTACTCCGTAGCGGGCGTCGGTGTTGCGAAAAAAGCCCCAGGGGGTCTCCAGACTGGCGTTGAGAAAGTCCATTGGCAGGCCGGGGCTAAAACCGTGCACCCATAGCAGCGTAGCCGAGTTGTTGTAGGCCCGGTTCAGGGCCTCGGGCAGGGTGTTGCCCAGGTTCCAGTTGATGTCGGCATCGAGGGCAATCTGGTTACCCCGGCGCACGGTGTCGTGGTTGCCGCAGCCGGTAATCCAGTGGTCGCCCTGGAAGATCACCTCGCACACCCGCCGCCACTTGCGGTCCCAAAAGCCCTTCAGGGTGGGGGTATTGTGGGCAAAAATCAGCGGTCCCCACTGAAACGAGCCGGGCTTAGCCTCGATTAGCTCGCGGTAGGTCGATTTTTCTTCCCAGCCCGTCTCGGGCCAGGGGCGACCATCCTCAAAAATGGTGAACATGCGCCGCCGGTAGCCCTGGATATCCTGCACCACGTCGCTCATGGCCAGCAGGTAGACGTCATCCTGCTCGACCCGACCGCTGAGGGGGTTAAAAAAGCGAAAATCCTGGCCGCCATCGACGCGAATGCCGTCGGCCCCGGTGTTGATTTTGCGCCGCTGCATCTCCAGCAAAATGGCCCGCACCTGGGGCAGCTGGTGGTTGAGGTCCTGGCCGTACATGTTGGGCCCTTTGAAGAACTGCTGGGTGAGCAGCTCGATGCCCTGGTTGTCGGCGTGGCCGTAGACCAGGTCGTAGATTAGCTGGATGGGGCCAGTGGAGAAGGTGTGCAGCGTGGCGATAAACTCCACGATTTCGTCGGGGCGCAGGCTGCCCAGCACGCTGGGGTTGGTGGCGGCTGAGCCCAAAATGGGCACGTCGTAGCCCCAGTTTTGGGTGTTGGGCTGGCGCAGGGTGACGGTCAGGCCAGCGCTGGCGGCCTCGTCATCGCTAGCCCCTGTGCTGCTGTCTTCGACAATGGCAAAGAACTCGTGCTCGATGTTGGTGTCTTCGCGGCGATACTCAATGGTGGGTTCGACCGGCAGCAGCTGCACCGCCTCGTAGCCGGTATAGGCGGCCTCGGCGGGGGTGAGGTCTTCGCCAGCGGCCAGTTTGGCAGAAATGTGCTGGTAAATGCGGGTTAGCCCCTCCAGGCTGCCCTCAGCAGAGGCGGTTTTGACGTGGATTTGCAGGATATTGGTGGGGGCGGGCACGCGGGGAATTTCGGGATCGATGCCGCCCTTGGGGGCGGAACTGCGGGCCAGGTAGCCCAGGTCGGCCCGGCGCTGCTGCAGCCGCCTGAGGTCGTACACTTCGGCGGGGGCAAATACGCCGTAGGGTAGCGAGTAGGCCAGCGGGTCGCGAATGTAGTTAAGCCGTCCGTCGGCATCGACGTAGCGCAGCCAGTAAAAGCTGCCGGCGCGATCGCGCCCCCCCGGCTTCACCCCCGCCACCACCGCCCAGACAAACTCGCCTTGCTGCATCACCGGCAGGCGATCGCGCTGAAACCGCAGGGTCTGCTGGGGCGCACGAAAGTCGATCGGCTGCAGCGGCGTGAGAATCTCTAGCTCCAGGGTGCGCTCCGACTGAATGATGTCGGCCACCAGCTCTGGGGTCCAAAAGCCAAACTCGGTCAGCCCGTCGCGGCGGTAGTGAGCACCTAACCGTCGGGCCAGCCGCTGCCCCCGCTGAAAGTAGGTATCGTCAGACTGGGCTACCGACGAGGCCCAATCGAGCACCGTCTGGGTTTCATCTTCAACGAGGTAAACCAGGGGCTGGAGGGCAGGCTGGGCTACGGCGGGCAGTGCGGGGGCTGAATCTTTAACGGTGGTCACGGTAGGTCTACACGCTCTTGACAACACGGGGGCTATACAGCCGTTAGTCTAACAAGCGGTCTTCCCAGCCCGATCGGCTTCAGCTCCAGGTTTACTCAATTTATATCTCAGGGCAGGACTCAATAACCCTCTTGGGAGGGCTGCCCCGACAGGGTTTGTCGACAGGGGTAGCCAGCAACCTCGGTGGCCTCAGGGCAATTCTGGCCACGAAAATACCCAAGAATTTTGTGCCCCAGGTAGAGGCGCAAGCGCTGCGCTCCTACCCGGGGGGACTTTTCTGCCTCAGAAACCTCCTCAGCCCTACCGCGACACCGGGTCAACTCTGACTTCTACCGAGGTGGGGTTGCCCTGAGTGATCACCGCGAACCGGCTGGTGTTGGTAAAGCGCAGCTGCCCATCGACCAGGATGCGGGCCTGCACCGCATAGCTGAAGCGGGGGTCGATCTGGTCGGGGTTGTACACCAGCTCAAAGGGAAGCGGCACCTGGCGATCGCCAAACACCATGCTTTGAGACGCCAGTGTAACAGCCGGGGCATCGGCCCGACTGACATCTATTAGGCTGACCTCCAGCACGGCATTGGGCGGCATGGCAACGCGGGGCAGGTAGGTGACGGTGCCGGTCACGCTGGCAGCATCGGTCAGCGCCATATCATTTACCTCAATGGTTTGGGCTCCGTTCGACGCCACGCTCACCTGCACCGAGGGGCGTCCCTCAGCGGTCGACCCTGCGTAGCTAAACGTGATGCCCTCTACAGATGATGTCGCGATCGCCCGAAAGCCGTTGATGACCTGCTGCCCCGTCGTTTTATCAAACAGATTGATGTAGGGCAGGCCGTCGCGGGTAAGCACCCGCACCGCGTAGGTCGGCGTTTGCGAAAACACGACGGTGCCATCGGGCAGCTCCGCCCGCTCGGGGCTGGGCAGCTGAGCCAGCTCGCTAAGGCTGTTGCCATCGGTCACAAAGCTGCGGTTGATCACCTCGGTTTGGGTCAGCTGCGACAGGTTGATGCGCTGATTTTCAATGGTGGTCGGGCCGTTGAGCATAATTCGCTCGCCCAGGGCCACGGGCCGCAGCGCCTGGGCCTCGCCGTCAATATCCATGACTGCCGCCAGGTAGGTGACCAGGTTGGTGCCGCCCCCCTGGTTGACGCCAAAGAGCACGGCGGCATCGGTTTTGCCGTCGCCGTTGAGGTCGCCAAAGGCCAGCCAGTTGGGCTCGTTGGCCAGGCTCACCAGCAGCTCGCCGGGGCGGTTGTACTCGCCATTTTCCAGCGTCACGGTTTCGAAGGTGGGCTCGGGGCCAAAGCCCAGGGGCACGATGTAGGTGCCGTTTTGCAGCTTGCTCCAGCGATCGCACCAGGCCTGCTTTTCGGGGGTAAACACCTCGCGGGTGAGGCAGTTGTACCACTCGGGCTGGGTTTGGTCGGGCTGGGTCTGGGCGATCGCCTGCTCTGTCGTCAACACCCCGCTGCCCAGGGATGCGGTCACCAGAGACGCCCCCACCAGCGCTAAAAATACTCGCTTGTTCATCATTGATCTCACACCTAACGTTTAGCCGGGAAATCGACAGTCATCGGCTTTGATATGCCAAGAAAGCTGATTACATCTCCCCTTAGTCCTTTAGCAATCTATCAGCGAACTATAAGGAAGCTGTACGGGGTTACGCTTTTAGCAACGCCCCAGGGCCATTTGAAGGCTGTTACTAATCCGCTGCTGAGGGGGTTTAGGATTATTTACCCCCTTGTCCTGGGCTTTATTAGATACTCAAAGAATAGCTGTAAGCTGTTAAGCATCTAAACTACATATTAGGGAGTGTATTTTGGTGAGTTATACATGCCAATCAAGAATTACCTAACGGCCGAAGAGAAACAGGAATTGCAGAAGCAGCTTAAATTTCATGAGCATCCCGACGTTCGTGAGCGTATTCTAATTCTGCTATTGCGAAATGATGGCAGAAAACAGCAAGAGATTGCAGACTTTCTAGGTTGCTCCTTAAGGAAAGTAGCCTATTGGTGTGCCCACGGAAATCCAAGTGACTTAGCCAGTTTAACCGATGAACGAATGCATGGGAATTATCATAAGGCCACCGATCAATATGTCAACTTATTATTGGATGTCATTGAGAAAGAGCCTCAAGAATTGGGGTACGAATTTGGTCGATGGACGGCGGCTCGGCTCGCCACATATTTAGAACAAGAAACCGGGATTCAGCTAAGTGGGAGTCAAGTGAGGAGGATTCTCAAGTCAAAAAAGTACGTTTACCTCTGGGCCAAATATAGCTTAGAGGAGAAGCAAGATCCAGAGAAGCGAAAACTCTTCAAGGCAAAACTGGAGGAGTATTTAAGAATTACTAAAGAATCCCCAGAGAAGCTCCAGGTCTGGTTTTGGGATGAATGTGGCTTTAGTTTGAGAGTGACACGTCGAAAGGATTGGGTCAAGAAAGGGACGCGCAAGAAGGTTTCTGGAATTCGACGGAAAGGACGTATCAATGTGATGGGAGGAATCCGCTATTCGGACAAGAAGCGGTTGGTGGACTTTCTCCCCAAAGGAACCGGTGAAAATTTTTATAAGGTTCTCAAGAACTTTTACGAGGAGGTTATTTATGACTGGGCTGGCGAGGATAGGAGCGTGAGCGAATTTGAGAAAGACGGGCCTAAGGTTGTGATTATTTTAGACAATGCGAGCATTCACAAAAAGGAGGAATTTACAGAGAAGATAAAGTTAGAGATGCCAAATTTAGTTTTGGAGTTTTTACCTGAGTATAGCCCGGACTACAATCTGGTCGAATTGGTTTGGCATTCAGCAAAAGAGTTCATCTCAAATCGTTTATTTAAGTCTATTGAAGATCTCGAGGCTCTTATCAATAAGCTTCTCAATGAAGGAGAACTGGCCATAAATTGGCATCGGAAGGTGAAAAACAAGGGAAGTGCTATTGATGCAATTTAGATGCGCAACAGCTTAGGCAAACGTTTGATGTCTCATTCCTGGAGAAATCCACCATGTCGGTAAGCCCCAGCCTCAAACGACTTTGGTTAATGATTTCGGCAACCACTCTGCTGATTACCCTGGTGGTTTACCTGGTCGTGGTGCCTGTGGTCAAAAGCCACCACCTCTCCTTCAAGGCCATAGAAGAACGGCTGCGGAGCGAGAGTTTGCTGCCCCCAGGGGCGATCGCCGCCCAATCGGCCAGCGGCGGCATGAGTCGGGGCGGTTCCTTTAGCCGTCCGGCCTCGCCTGCACCCTCAATGCCGCGCAGCTTACCCCCCAGTGGCGGCGGTGGGTATGGCTACGGCAGTGGGTACGGCTATCGCTCGGCCCCTGGCCCAGTCATCGTGCCCTACCCCACCTATGCTCCAGCTCCGGTGTATGTGGGTACGGGCGATGACGATGGCGGTGGGTTTTTCATTGTAATTGTGGTGCTGGGGTTTATTCTGCTGCCCATTGCCTTCAACTACATGCAGGGCGGCACCCGCCGGGGCGATTGCCCGGCAGTGGCGGGCAGCCAGAGCGAGTTGCTCAACGATATTGTCACCGTGACGCGCCTTCAGGTCGTGCTGCTAGCAGGCGCGAGAGAACTGCAACGCGATCTCGATCGCATTACCCTGGAGGCCGACCTCACCACCTCGGCTGGGCTGGCCGCCCAGCTGCGCGCCACCGTGCTGGCCCTGCTGCGCCACCCCGACTACTGGACCTACGCGCGGGCCGAGTCTCAAACTGTCGCCGGACGGGAGAAAGCATCGGAATTGTTTGAGCGCCTCTCGATTCAAGAGCGCAGCAAGTTTGCGGTAGAGACGCTGGTCAACGTGGGCGGTGAGGTGCAGCGGCGAGCCATGCCCAATGGCCCCAGCAATGAGGTGGCCTCGCACATTGTGGTGACGCTGCTGCTGGGTACGGCGGACGATCGCCCCTTATTCCAATCCGTGAACTCCGCAGCGGATCTCAGGGCTGTTCTGCAACGCTTGGGTTCGATTTCGCCCGCCTATCTGCTGGTCTATGAGCTGCTGTGGACACCCCAGGACCCCAGCGACAGCCTCAGCGCCGATGAGCTAATTGCGAACTACCCCGACCTGGTAATGCTGTAGAAATGATTTAGGCCTGTATCTAATTTAAATAGTCAGGCTTCAAACAATGATTTTGGTAACCGAGACTGACGAATGATGGATTGCAATGTTCCAATCTTTAACGCCTTGTGATTAGGTACGGGAACTGTAATAGTCGTTTCTTCTGTGAGTTTTTGCATAACGATGTAGCTTCCCCGCTGACGTACAGCTTGAAACCCGTGCTGCTCCAAGAGCTTACAAACTTCTTGGCCAGAGAAGATTCTAAGCTTGCCCAGCGCTGACCTCCAAGCGGGTAATGAAGATCTCGGATTTTAGGCGGTTGGCAATTTCTGTAGGATCAGCGACTTCAAAGAAAAGCTCAATGGCCTCAATGCTGAGGTTGTTAAGGTATGGATCGCACAATGGTTTCTATGTTTTGTTTTAAGGGAGTGAGTTCCTGGTCTACAACAACCCAGACGATGTCAAAGTCAATCTCAAAATAGTTGTGAGTCAAGATATTGCGCATGCCGATAATTTTTGGCCAGGGTATTTCTGGATGCTGCTCCCTGATTTCTAAAGACAAGGAGCGGGCTGCTTCCCCGATAATCTGAAGATTTTGTGTAAACCAGGTTTGGATCAGTTCGTTTTGCTCGAAGGCTGTTTTGCCCTGAGATGCATAACGCTCAATACGCTCAATGGCCTCCAGCATGTCGTGCAATTTGTCGCGATCATTTCTCATAGAGGTATGGCCTCAGCGAGCACTCGTTCACGGATTTTGGTGCGTAGTCCTTTGTCGGTGACAATATCAACCGAGCAACCTAATAAGTCTTGCAGTTCCATGAGCAAGCCACCGAGGTCGAGTAAGCTACGACCCTGCTCCATTTCAACTAAGAAATCTATATCACTGTTTGAGTCTGCTTCGCCTCGGGCTACTGAGCCAAAAATACGAACGTTGTAAGCTCCATATTGGGTAGCCAATTCTAAAATTTGTGCTCGTTCTCTCTCTAGTCGTTTCTCAAGATTCATACATTTACCTTTTACCTTTTTGAATATCGCTATTTTTGACGCGGACTTTGAAAACAGTGTAAGTCGTGCTAGGAATTTGATCGCCGGGACAGTTTCCCTTTGCGAGGTCATCGAATAGCGGCTGTAGGTCAGCCCGGATATTGCGATACCGTTTGGCTAATTTGCGAAGCTGTCCTTGGAAATCAGGAGTGACTAAAACTTGAACGGATGGAGCGTCAGTCATCAATGCCATCCCAAAGCTCAGAGATGGGTTTTAAATCGCCTTCCTTAGCTTGTTGTAGGGAGATTCGCAAATGGGCAAGGATGAGTTCATTTGGGTCGTCGTCGGGGTCGCTTGGGGGAGTGAGGATACCGCGATCGACGAGAATTTGATAAAAATCGTCTACATCCATTGCAACGACTTGAGCCGCTTGCTCGATGAGCAGGATATTTTGCTGAAAGAGGGCGTTGGCGTAGCCTCTCCAAAGGAGAATCGCTAGCTCTGTGCGCAAATCGGTTTCTGTCAGTTGGATGTCATCTGGTAAGTTGAGCGTAATTTGCATTATTCAGACTCCATTAGTTGACAAGGGATGTTCATGAAGCCAAAAGTGCCGTGACTGCTTCTTCAGACATGAATCTTCTAAAGTCTAGAATTTCAACTAAGACCAGCCTCTCATTGGCCGAGTAGTGCAAAATCACCTGTCCATCTTCCTCAGCGTAGGCGATGGGTTCTTCAGATAATTCAACTAGAAGCGCATCGACATCTTTGCTATAGCTAATTTTTTTCATATCTAGATCTCCTGCCAGGGTAAAGGGTAATGATCAGAATAAATGCATTGAACTCTCGATAGACTACTCTCAATACTCGCGTTTTGTCTAACCGCTTTTGAGCAATCTTCTTATCGTCTTCTCCAGGCTCTAGCCTGTTAGGTGAACGAACTACGTCAATAATGAAGTTTGGTTCGATAGTGAGTCCATGATTGGCAAGTAGTTCTATTTTGATCTCTGAGTGCTCACTAAAGCGAATTTCCTTCATTCACCCTCCACTCTTTTTCCTTCTAGCCTCCATCGCTACAGTACGAATGCCTTCAGTAATTGCAACTTCTCGGCGCAGGTCTGGTTCTGTGAGAGCTAAGTTGTCAGGCAGGTCAATGATAATTTGCATAGTTTGAGTCCGCTCAGTTCAATGATGGTTACTTCACATCTTCGCTTACGCCTTCTAGAAAGGCGATCGCACCTTTACCCCAGGGGTTAGATTCAACAAAGTGTTCGCCGACTTTGATGGCTGCTTTTTTGCCGCCATTCCACAGACGCTTGAGGTTGAGAAAGTTTTGCCAGCGGGTGTCGATGCGTCTAGCTTCGATGTCGATAGTTTGGGTGATGGCGGTTTCGTCGGTGACGTGGGGATTTTGTTGCTGGAGTTCGTCGATGAAGTGTTTGTAGCCCGTTAGAAGAGTCTCAAAGTTTTGCTCTGGGACGTGAATGTGCTGAGTGAAGTCTTGTTGACTGCCTTCAGCCGCATAATTAACACCGATTGTTGCATTTTGCTGATTGAAAATGGGTGCTTTGTCGCTCATGATTGTTAGTTTTTCTACAGTTTGAACTGTTATGGTGTTTGCGATTATTTTGTCGCTTTGGCTGGGGGTGCTGTCGGCCTGCTGGCCTGTTAGACAGGCCTGCCAGATTTCGTAGTTGTAGAACTTGCAGCGGTCTTGGATAGCGGAAATTGCTCTCTTCAAGGCATCTTCTGGCTGTTGGAGATGCAGCTGCCATAACTTAGTTAAGCAGTTAGGAGTGCCGATTTCCTCAAAAACCTCTGCGGCACTCATACGAACAATAAAATCTTGGTCTTCAAGAGCTTTGAGCAAGCTTGGGATGGCTGCCTCACTGCCGATTTTGCCTAGGGCCGTTGCGGATCTCCAACGAACACTAAAATCTTGGTCTTCAAGGGCTTTGAGCAAGCTTGGGATAGCCGCCTCACTGCCGATTTCGCCCAAGGCATCTGCGGATCTCCCACGAACATCGGAGTCTAAATTTTTAAGGGCTTTGAGCAAGCTTGGGATGGCTGCCTCACTGCCGATTTTGCCTAAGGCCGTTGCGGATCTCCCACGAACACTAGAAACTTGGTCTTCAATGGCTTTGAGCAAGCTTGGGATAGCCGCCTCACTGCCGATTTCGCCCAAGGCATCTGCGGATCTCCTACGAACATCGGAGTCTGAATTTTTAAGGGCTTTGAGCAAGCTTGGGATGGCTGCCTCACTGCCAATTTTGCCTAAGGCCGCTGCGGCACTCCTACGAACATCAAATTCTCGGTCTTCAAGGGCTTTGAGCAAACCTGGAATGGCTTTCTCACTGCCAATTTTGCCTAAGGTCTCTGCGGATCTTCTACGAACATCAAAGTATTGGTTCTCAAGAGTTTTGATCAAGCTTGGGATGGCTTTCTCACTGCCGATTTTGCCTAAGGCTTCTGCGGCGTAAAAGTTTTGCGCTTTGAGGGCTTTGATCAAGCTTGGGATGGCTTTCTCACTGCCGATTTTACCTAAGGCCTCTGCGGCACTCCCACGAACATAAAATTCTCGGTCTTCAAGGGCTTTGAGCAAACCTGGGATGGCTGCCTCACTGCCGATTTGGCCTAAGGCCTCTGCGGCACTCCCACGAACATTAGAATCTTGGTTTTCAAGGGCTTTAAGCAAATCTGGGATGACCACCTTACTATCGATTTTCACCAACGCCTCTGCGACGACCCCCTGATGATAAAGATTTTGTTCTCCAAGGGCTTTGAGCAAACCTAGGATGGCTACCTCACTGCCGATTTTACCTAAGGCCTCTGCGGCACTCACACGAACATTAGGATCTTGGTCTTCAAGGGCTTTAAGCAAGCTTGGGATGGCCGCCTCACTACCGATTTTGCCCAAGGCCTCTGCGACGCTCCAACGAACATCGGAGTCTGAGTTTTCAATGGCTTTGAGCAAGCTTGGGATAGCCGCCTCACTGCCGATTTGGCCTAAGGCCTCTGCGGCACTCATACGAACATCGGAGTCTGAATTTTCAAGGGCTTTGAGCAAGCTTGGGATAGCCGCTTCGCTGTGGCTCATTGTCCAATACTGAATTTTGAGACGTGTTGGGACATCTGAGGTACTAATCCAGCCAATAGCTGTACTTTGTAACGGAGGTATAACGTCCCCAGCTAATCGCGCTCCTAGCATCAAATCCACATCATCTATTGCCAGCTTCACCACCTGCAGCGATTGGGCATCCTCTTTCACCAGCCCCAGCATGAGGGCAATCGCTTCTGTCCACTTCAAATAGTTAAGGTAGTCTCGCTTAAATTTGTTTTTCTCTTTAAGCAAATCCGGCAGCAGACACAGCAAATGTTCTGCGGCGTAATATTCCTGAATCAGTTGGTGGCGAAATTCGAGCTGGTCGGTAGTGCGGTTTTGCAGCAGGTGGTATTTGAGCAGGTCGTCAAGAATGTCGCGGGCGGGGAACTTTTCGTTGGCAAAGATTTTGCTGAGTTCGCGTTCGGCTTCGGTGCGGTGAATCGCCACGCGAAAATCAACCGGGGTTTCGCCCTGCATCATCAGGGCCGCCAGAGCTTTGAGAGCGTCTTTCCACAGGCGGCGATCGCTCAATGGTCGCACATCCCCCTTCAGCAGTGCCACCTCATGCTTGCGCACGCTGCTGTCTTCATACATGGTCGTAAACGCCCGAAACACCTCCGCCAGGTTGGTGGGCAGTTGTCGATTAGACGATCGCTGAAACACCTCGCACAGCATCCACAGCAGCAGCGGCGTTTGGCCAAACTCTCGCAGGCGAGTCTGGTTCCCAGAGGCTCTGCCAACGCTCAACTGCCGCAGCATCGCCTCCGCCTGATCGGGCACGTAGGCGCGAATAAAGGCTTTCATCTGCGCCTCGGTCAGCGGCTGCATCTCCAGCTTTTTCTCAATGCCCAGGTCGCCCCCAAGACCCAGATCTCGCGTGGTAAAGATCATCGGCACTTTGGGATGGTCGCGGCGAAAGGTGGTGAGCTGGGTGCGGGCCTCGTCGGAGGGCAACTCATTCAACCCGTCAACCAGCAGCAGAAACCGTCCCTGGCGCAATAGTGTCGTGAGGGCAGCATTATCCAGCGACAGCGCTGGGTCATGCTGATGGAGAAATGCCTGAATGCGCTCAATGACGGAGGTTTGCCAGTAGCGCAGCTCCACCAAAATAGGAATTTGCCCTTGACCTTCCTTTAGCGTTTCGGTTGCCACCTCTAGAACTAACCGAATCAACGCGGTTGATTTACCAGAGCCAGGGCGACCTACTAGCAGCACGTGGCCGTCGGCATATTTGCGAATGCCATCAAGCACGGGCAGGCGTTCGGTTTTTTCTTTCTCTTTCTGAAGTGGATTATTCTCCGGGTCGGCTGGCTCTCGTTCTTTGGTGACGGTTTGCACCATAAGGCCAAAGTCAAAAACTGAGGGTTGCTCTGGCTGTGCTTGGTCAACTTTGCCAACGGCATCGGTAATCGTGTAGTGCTCCCACCATTTCTCGTAGGTGGCGATGAGCGATCGCAGGCAGGCATCAAACTCAAAGCGATTAAGTTCGGCCAGGTGGCGGGCGATCGCCTCTAACCCCGGCCCGATCGCGCTATCGGCCCAGTCCAGCAGGGCGCTAACCTGCTCGCCTATTTTGGCCGATGCCCCAGCTCGATTCATTCTAGGCATATTGACGCTGAGAATCAGCCGCTCAAAGTCGTGAGACGACAGATTGCTCAGGTCATCGAAAAGCTGGGCGCGATCCATACGGGGCGGGCTAAGGGAAAAATCCTTATCGCTATGGTACTCGCAGAGAATTTAAGCCGACAGGTCTCGCCGCGATCGCCTATCACCGCCCTGCAATGGCATGGCATCGAGCTGCGATCGCGATCGCAGACCCTGCCTCAACAATTCCAGGCGTGGCAAGCGCGATCGCCCCTGGCCCGTACTCTGCTTTACGGTTCGCCCCCAAAACGGTACGGGAGGTAAGTTCGCCACCGCAGTAGGGTTCCTACCACTTTAGGTAGAGACAACTCTGGCGCACCATAGTAACTGTACAGAGTGAAAGCGCAAATGCTTGACCTGACTCACTTAAGCAGTTCTAGAAGGCAAGTACCAGGAGGTTTAAAACCCATGATTATTCGTCGCTACTTAGACCCGATTACCGAAATCAACGCCATTCGTCGTCAGATCAACGATGTGTTCGGCGACCTCACCACCGAGGCTCTGTCCAAGGCTGACTGGGCACCGGCTGTGCGCCTGGTAGACCGGGGCAACGAGTTCGTGCTCACTACCCACCTGGCCGGGGTCAACGCCGCCGACCTGGATGTGCAGGTCAGTGCCGATGGCGTGTCTATTTCTGGCACCCGCAACCAGCCCGAAGTGGCCGCCGATGACACCAAGGTGCTCTACGACGACACCCGCTACGGCAGCTTCCAGCGGTTGGTAAACCTGCCCGACGCGGTGCAAAACGACCAGGTTGTGGCCAACTTCGCCGACGGCGTGCTGACCCTCACCCTGCCCAAGGTGGTTGAGGCCCGCAACAAAGTGGTCAAAATTGATCTGGGCGGCACCGCAGCACCCGCCATTGAAGCAGGTCAAGCCTAAGCGTTAGGCAGAGGTGTCCTGACGCTGCGGGTTAACGCTAACGGTTGACGATTGAGAGTTTGTCATGATGACTGGGGGAGGCATTGCCTCCCCCTTTTTTTGCGTCTACGGCTGGGGCTTTTCGAGGTCGGCGTCGCCCACGGTAAAGGTGACTGACAGAGGATTTTCGACCCGCTGCGAGGCCTGGCGCAGCTCTAGCCCCACCACCATGCCATCGTCGTCGTAGTCGAGGATGAGGTTGGGCGAAATGCGGGCGGTTTCGCCGACTTCGCGCTGATTAAAGGCGATTTGCAGGATGTCGCGATCGGGGTCGTAGATAATCTGCATAGGGCGAAGGCGAAGGGCACAAAGGTTAACGGGTAGTGTCGCGGGGCAATTAATAGCCGCCATCATAGAGCGTTTCAGCCCTGATAGCTTAACCCCGATGGGCTACCCTTTTACCAGCGGCACGCCCCTGGGACTGCGGCCGCTAAAGCGCCAGGGCCACAGCAGTACCCGCAGCAGCAGCCAGATCGATTGCAGCTCGCCGGGGCTATTCCAGCTTTTCCACTGGCCGGGGCGGCAAAATAGGGTGATCACCAGCGCCCTGTAGCTGGCCGGGGACGGCGGGCCAAACTGCACCCGCAGGTGGGGGAATCCATCTCTGTCGCTGACGGCGGTGATGATGCCCTCCAGGGCGATCGCCTCTTCGGCAATTTCTAGATCTACGGCCATGCCCACGCTGAGGGGATGCTCGGGGGACGCCCGCTGGGTGAGAGAAACCTCTACCCCGGCCTCGGACATCAGGGTGGTGATGCCCCACCAGGTTTTGGGCCGGGGGCTGGGCGGCGAGAGGTTGTCGGGGCGATCGCCTGGCTCCGGCGGAAAGATGCGCGGCGACAGCTTGATCACCCGGCGCAGATCAAACCACACGTGAGAATCGGGACGGGGCACATCCAGCAAAATCAGCAGGGCGACGGCGATCATGGCCAGGTTGTAGGCACTCCACACCCAGCCCAGGGTCAGCCCCCGGACCTGGAGGTAGGCGTCGGTGCCCCAGCCGGCCATCAGGCAGAGGCCCAGGTTGCGCCACAGGCTCACCGCCGTGAGCCCAAACAGAATCACCAGCGGCCAGCCCAGCTTCCAGTTGAACCGAAACCGCTGGCTGGAGGTGCCCTTGGGGGTGACCTGGAACCCCCGCGAAAAGGGCCTGACCATGGCCTTGATCACGGTGGCCGCCAGCGGAAAGACCAGCACCAGCGAGTAAATGTCGGACAGCAGGGCAGAGCGCGATCGCTCGTTCAGCCAGCCAAACACGGTCAGCTGCACCAGGTAGTAGGGCACAAAGTAGTAGAGAATCTCCGGCGTCGTAGCCTGGATGGGAATTACGCCGAGAAACGAGTAGGCCAGCGGCATCAGCAGAAAGCCGATGCGGGGAATGCTGCTAAACCAGTGCAGCAGCCCCTCCAGGTGGCCCAGCCGCTGGAGCGGGGTAAGCCCCGGAATGGTCAGCGGATTGGAGTCGATAAAAAAGGCCTGAAGGGTGCCCCTGGCCCAGCGCAGCCGCTGGGTGGCGTGGGCGGCGATGTCCTCGGCGGCCAGCCCGGCGCTGAGTTTTTCATCGAGATAGATCACGTCGTTGCCCTGGGCGGCCAGGCGCACCGAGGTAAAGTAGTCTTCGCTCAGCGACTCGGTGACAAAGCCGCCGGTATGCTCCAGGGCGCTGCGCCGGGCCACAAAGGAGGTGCCCGAGCACACCACGCTGCCCACCCCGTCGCGCATGGGCTGAATCTGCCGATAGAACACCTCTTCCTCGGGGGTCAGCACCCCCTCCAGGCCCAGGTTGCGGGCGATCGGGTCGGCATTGTAAAAGCTCTGGGGCGTTTGCACCAGCCCCACCCTGGGGGACTGAAAAAAGCCCACGGTGCGGCAGAGAAAATTGCGGGTGGGCACAAAGTCGGCATCAAAGGAGGCGATCAGCTCCCCCTGGACCTGCCCAATGGCGTGGTTGAGGTTGCCGGCTTTGGCGTGGGCATTGTCGGGGCGGGTGATGTACTCGCAGCCCAGGTCGACGGCCAGCGCCTTGATCTCCGGGCGGCGGGTATCGTCGAGCAGGTAGATGGTCTTGCGCGGATAGCTCATGGCCTGACAGCCAATGATGGTGCGGCGCAAAATAAACGCCGGTTCGTCGTAGGTGGGAATAAACACATCGACCCAGGGCTGGTACTGCCCGCTGGCCACAGTCTGCTCTAGCTGGTCGGCCTGGGCTCTGCGATCGCGCACCCACAGCAGCAGCACCAGCTGAATAATGCTGGTGGTGAGGCCAAACAGCTCCATACCCAGCAGCCCCAGGCTAAGGGTACCCTCCAGGGGCGAGGCCAGATTTAAAGTTGAGAGGCAGCGCCACACCAGGTAGCGAGTCACCAGGGCCAGCAAAATGCCGACCACAACGCACCGCGACCAGGGCTGAGGCCGGGGCGAAACGCGGGTAATGGCGTAGGCTACCAGCAGCAGCAGCACCGTGGGGGCCACCAGATACTGGGCCGCTACCATCGGTACCTCCAGCCACACGGGGGGCTGGCTCTGCAACACCTGAAGCTGGGCAAAAAGCCTGGTAATGCGCGCCTCGCCCGCAAACCAGGCCATCACAACGGCGGCTGAGAACCCGACGGTGGCCGCCATTGTCATGGTTGCCCAGCGCAGCGGGGGGCGCGATTTAGCCCGATCAGTCGGCTTTGAAGCAGACCTGGATAAAAACGCCATAGAAGTAGTGAACGGGTAGAGGGCAGGTGAAGCGAGCGTGAATACTCTCTTGGCGACGTCGCCAGAGCTGCACTTGTAGCCACAGTCACGTGGGTTAGGACATCTAGAAACCCTATGAGCGTTCAAACGTTTGAACGTTCATAGGAGACCTGTCTTAACCAGACTGGCCACAGCTATATCACACGTAGAGATCCCGGCTAATTCTCCTTAGAGCCACACGAGCGACCATCAGTATGGAGGACATAGGCGAATTTAAAGGGTACCTGGGGTTACTACACCACGGCTGCAACCCATTCTCTACTGCTTTAGGCCCCTGCAAACAGGCACCAGCAAAGCAATACTCGCAGGCCAGGGAGTTCGGCATTAGTTCGCCCTAGGACCAATTAGATAGCCGCTGCGAGAGGATTGGGCGCGATCGCCCCCTAGGCGCGATCCTTGACCATCGCCTGGCGCAGCATCTCGTGGCCAAAGCCATAGCCCCCTCCCACTCGGCGCAGCAGCCCCACCGCCCCCATCGCATCGAGCCAGGGGCGGGCGGCCAGGGGCAGACTATTGCGGCTTCCCAACAGCAGCCGCACAGCGCCGTGCTGCAACCCAAAGGACAGCCACAGCACCGCGATCGCCAGTGCCCCCACCAGCAGCCGAATCCGGTTGGGGGGCAGCAGCGCCAGGGGGGGCTGGCCGCTGGCCATCGCTGGCAGCACCAGCAGCAGCGCCAGCAGTGCCCCCAGCCCCACCATCAAAACCAGCGTGTTGCGCAGGGCCAGGGCAATGTCCTGGTTTGGGGTTTGGCGGCTTTGCATGGCCCCCGCCTGGCCGCCCCGCAGCAGCAGCCCTAGCCCCAGGCCAGTGCCGAGCACAGCCCCCACGGCCCCCGCCCAGCCGAACCCAGGCACGCCCAACCTCAGCGGGGTCAGCAGCAGCGCCCCCAGGGTGCCCAACCCCAGCCCCAGTACCAGGGCGAGCAGGCCGCAGGTCAGCACCATGGCCGCCAGGCGGCTCAGGGGGGCGATCGCCAGCCCGAGGCGAAAATAGGCAAAATTCTCCAGGTCAATCTGCGAGAACATGAGTCCCAGGGCCAGCCCCAGCAGCAGGTTGCCGCCCACCAGCCCCATCACCAGGGCGATCGCCAGCCCCACCAGCAGCCGGTACAGCAGCTGACGAGGTTCGGGCAGCCAGGTGCGCTGGAGGTCGTCCAGATAGAACAGGCGGGGGCGCTGATCGAGCTGCCCGGCCAGCCAGCTCAGCGTTGCCCGGTGCTGGCCAGCATTGCCCTTGGCCTGGGCCAGTCGGTCATCGATGTAGCGCTGCACCAGGTCGGCCTGATTGCGAACGGGCGGCTCGGCTGGGTTCGCCATCGCCACCAGCATGGTCAGGTGCAGCGGCAGCCGGGCCAGCTGTTGCAGCACTTTGCTGCCCTTAATCACTGGCCACAGGTCGGGGCGGTTTTGGGCCAGCACGTAGTCTTTGACCTGCTGCGCCGCCAGCGGAATGATGTTGATGCCCCCGTTGAACTGATCAAAAATCAGCCCCGACGATTCCATCACCTGGCGGCGGCAGCAGAGCAGGGCGGTCTGGTTGGGGTTGGTGCGCAGCAGCGCCTCCAGGGCGGCGGCAAACTTGCGCTGCTGGGGCACGGGCAGGTGATCAAACCCGTCCACCAGCAGAGTGAGCTGGGCGGTGTCTATCCAACTAGCGGCGGCGGCTTTGGCGACGCGGTACTCGCGCCACAGGGTCGCCATCAGCCACTCGCGCATGGTCTCCCCGGCCCAGGCCGAGACATCCAGCAGCACCGGCACCGGGCCGCCGCGCTGCCGCAGCAGATCGCCCACCGCCAGCAGGGTATGGGTTTTGCCGACCCCCGCCTCGCCTAAAATGAGCAGCCGACCGTCGATGCCGTCGCGCTGAAACAGATCGGCGATCGCCCCCACGGAGGTCAGCACCTGGTTGTCTTGGCGGCCAAACTGAAGCCCCCACACCCGGTAATTCATGGGAATCTCGCGGGGTGAGGCGACCAGGGGCAAACCCCGGCGATGGGCCGTTAGCTGCGGCCCCACCACCGCTGCCAGCGTCCGCAGGTCAGCCGCCACCGGGGGCTGGCCAGGAATCAGCGATCGCAGGGTACTGGTAACCATGGGTCAACCTTCGCAGCGAGCCTAGTAGCGGGGTACCGATCGATCGACCATCAGCGAGTAGGCATCGATGCCGCCGGTCACATTCTTGAGCTGGGTAAAGCCCTGCTGGGCCAGCCAGCCGCACATCTGGGCCGATCGCATGCCGTGGTGGCAGAGCACAATGGTTTCGCGATCGGCCTCAAAACGACTGTGGATCGTGTCAGCCCAGGCGGCGAATTCGCTCAGGGGCAGATTTACAAACCCCTCCAGGCTGGCGGTCTCCACTTCAAAAGGCTCGCGCACATCGATTAGCTGCACATCTTCGTCCGCCTCAGCCAGGCGCTGTGCCAGGGCTTCAACGCTGAGGGGTTCGTAGGGAGCGGTGTCGGAGGCAAACGTCATAGGTCAATTTTAGAAGCAGATGGGGTTGGACAGTCCGTTCACCCGGTCAGGCATGCCTGGCTAGGCATGCCTAAACTTACGCAACCATACCCCATCGTCCCGGAAAGGTGATATACCCAGGGCACATCCCAACGCGCTAGGACTAGGAGGCATCCATTGAAAACCATTGGCCTAATTGGCGGCATGAGCTGGGAGTCTTCCCTGGAGTACTACCGCATTCTCAACCAAACGACCCAGGCCCGGCGGGGAGGGCTGCATTCCGCCAAGGTGATTCTGTTCTCGGTCGATTTTGCCGACCTGGCCGCCATGCAGCACGAGGGCCAGTGGAGCGATATTTCAGCCATCCTGGTGGAGGCCGCCCAACAGCTGCAAATGGCCGGAGCCAGCATGGTGCTGATTTGCACCAACACGATGCACCTGGTGGCCGATGATGTTGAGGCCCGCATTTCTGTGCCCCTGGTGCACATTGCCGATGCGGTGGCCGAGGCCATTAAAGCCCAGGGGCTAGGGCGCGTGGGGCTACTGGGCACCAGGTTCACCATGGAGCAAGACTTCTACCGCCAGCGCCTGGTCGAGAATCACGGCCTGGAGGTGATCATTCCTAATGATGCGGGCCGGGCGGCGGTGCACCAGATTATCTATGATGAGCTGTGCCAGGGGCAGTTTAAGCCTGAGTCGCGCCAGACGGTGCTGGGGATCTGTCAGGAGCTGGTTGAGGCCGGAGCCGAGGGGGTGATTCTGGGCTGCACCGAGCTAGAGCTGCTGGTGGGCGATGCGACGGCGACGGTGCCGCTGTTTCCCACCACCCGCATCCACGCCGAGGCGGCTGTTGCCCTGGCTTTAAGTTGATAAGAACGCAAAAAGCTTGGCTTTTGCAGCCCGAATTGGCTAGGAATATTGAGCTATGTGGCTAAAGATTGCAGCCATCGTCGGAGAGTTATTTCTGCATCAACTTCGTCTAGCTTGGCCTGGGCCAGGAACTCGTACAGTTTGGCTTTGGCCACCATAGGAAACGTGGGGCTGGTCTCAACTTCCTGGTACATCGCGTTTTCAAGCTGGTAAATGCGCCAGATCTTGCCGTTGTAGCGCCAAAATTCCGGTATTCCCAGGTTGGCATAGAGGCCGAGCTTGTCAATATCGCTGTGGGTGATGTCAACTTCCACCACCAGATCGGGGGGTGGGTCGGTTTGTAGGTCAATGGTTTTGCCCACCACTAGGGGCTGATTTTGAATGTAGTAGGCGTTATCGGGCTCGGCACCGCGATCTAAATCTTCGCGATCGAGGGTGGTGGAGCCCAGGGTTTTGATTTTTAGCCCCCGCTCTACCACCAAAATGCGAATAAACAGCTCAATCAGACGCACCGCAAATTCGTGATCTTCGAGGGGCATGGTGATTTCGAGCGCACCGCGATCGTAGGTAAAGCGAGCCGCACGGGTCTGGGGCAGGGCCTGGTAAATTTGCTGGTAAGCCTGCCAGTCTAGACCGCGCAGCGTCACCCGCTTTTCGCCAAGGGCCATATTGGCCTGGGTGTTGGGAGCGCTAGTAGCCATGGGCCTTTGCAGTGATGTACTCCTATGGTGCCACAGAAAAGAATTCTCCTTAAACTGCTGTTTTGAGGCTTGCGGTAAGATTGATGGATATAACCATACCTTTTACCTGTGATGGCCCAAGCAACGGATGATAGAAGCGACTCGCAGCAGGTGATTACTGAGATTCGGGAACTGAAGCAAGAAGTTGAGCGGTTTAACCAAAAGTTTGACAACTACCAAAAAGCGACTCAGTGGGTAGTTCAGCTTGCCTTTAGCCTGATTGCGGCGGCGACGGTGACGGTGATTGTCTCGACTGTATTGGGCAGGTAGCCATAGAATTTAGAAACCGGGTTTCTGAGGCTGTGTTAATGGCCCTTATCGATGCAAAGAAGAAACCCGGTTTCTGGCAGTAGCGAATGTTTTGGTGGATGAGCTTTGGTGCGTTGGCTGAGCAGGAGTGTTGCAGATTTGCTGAGGATATTGGCCAGCCGAAGGCACCCTACGGGCGATCGAGGCCAAGCTGACGTTTAAGTGCATCAGGAACACCGATCGCTTTGTCGAGTCCAATTACATTATCCCAGTTAGTATCTTCATTCCAATAGATTCCTTCTAGTCTTGCTCCCGTTAAGTTCGCATTTTTTAAATTGGAATTTGTTAGATTGGAAGCAAACAAAACTGAGTTCTGAATATTGGCATTTTCTAAATTCAGGAAACTCAAGTTTGCGCTCTCAAGAAATTGCCTGCTGATGTTGACTCCTTGTAAGTGCGGACCAACCACTTTAAGAAATATAGTAGGCGAAACACACGAACTGTAATCTATGATTTGGGAAAGGTCAGTGTAGACCCAATGTTCCTTCTCAAGCTTGCTAGGATCCCCAAAGGGATAGAAATCGTCTTTTTCTAGCAATGATGAATTCCTGATATTCAAAATCAGGCAGAGTGCATTAATTCCAGCGAAGAAATCTATCTGCCTAATTCCAAGTTTTTGATTTGAATCACTTCTAAAATCTTGAATTTGACGCTGTTTCCTTTGTGGTAAGTTCTCAGCCAACGAATCGATGAAATCGCCTTCTCGCCAGCTTAAGTAAAAGCTGTAAAGACGATCGAAAAGCCTTTCAATTTCGTCACTAGCACAATCTAGAAGTAGCTGAATAACTAACTCTAGAAGTAGCTGAATAACTAACTCTAGGATTTCCGAGGTCAGTACATGGCAGCCTAACAGGTCATACACGCCCCAGCAAAATTCAGCGTCTTGGATGTCGTATTCGCGGTTGCGGCCTGGTTGGCACCAGTCGATCAGGCTTTTGACGATGCGTTCGGCGCAGAGAAATTCGCCAAAGCTTTTGTGGACAAATTCGATCGAGCCCTCGCCCTGACGACCCGACTGCATGTAGAACGCCGCCAGGGCATTGCGGAGGGGGGCTTCGCTGTCTTGCAGGCGCTGCTGGGCCGCGTCGAGAAACTGTTTGGCGGCGCTGTCTTGTTGCAGTCGCTGGGCGATCGCACCAATCCGCGCAAACTCCATACCCGATTGCACTACACACAGCCCCGCCTCCATGAGAATGCGGCGTAGGCTCTCGGTGTCGAGTTCAGCGATGTCTAAGTTCAGTCGCTCAGGGCGCTGTTTTGTAAGCACCCAATCCAGCGCGGTTTCGTAGATCAGTACTTTGGCCTTAGCGCCTTCGGCCCCCTCAAACATCTCCAGGCGCAGGGCACCGTCGCGGTGCATGGCCCCCAGCAGGTACAGCAGCAGCGGTTCGCGGGCCAGCTCTTGCAGGCGATCGGGCAGGCGTGGGTCTTTGAGAATGCCCCTGAGATAGTTGGGGTCTTGGCCCATGAGCCTGCCCCATTTGACGAACCACTGGGCTTGCAGGTCGTCATCCATGGGTAAAATTTCGACCCGCTCCAGGTTGGGCGGCAGGCTGCGCTCGATGGATTGCAGCGACAGGGTGCGGCCTGTGATCAGAATTCGGTGGTTCTTTTCAGAATTTCTGGCACACTGCTCCTGAAACCGCCCCACCTGATCGAGAAAGCGATCGAGCCCGCCGCTGGTGCGGCCCTCCATCAGCAGTTCGTCGAAACCGTCGAGGATGAAGAGAAAGTTGACGTTGCGATCGGTCAGCCAGCCAGAGTCGGTCTTGGCAAAGTCGCGATCGATCGCCTTGGCCAGCGTTTCCTCAAAATCATTCGACAGCACCGACACATCCCGCAGGCGAATCAGAATCGGCGTCCAGCGGGGATGCTCGTGGCGACGCACCCAGTCGGCAAACATGCGGCAAAACACGCTTTTGCCCCGCCCTGGCCCACCCTGCACAAACATCACCTGACCTGACTTAGTGGAGTCATTGAGACATTGCCGCGCCCATGCCTCTAAAACAAAGGATTCCTCAGTGCCGTTGGCTTCTCCTGCTGAAGTTAGAGCCTGGGCCTTGAGGGGCACGTAGATGTCGCTAAAGGTGAAGTCTTCAGCAAAGACCTGTTGGTGGGGGCAGGGGGCGATCGCCTCATCCAGATAGCTATCGATGCTGAGGTACTTTTCAAACACCTGGTCGCCGCCCGTGCGGTACCACTCCACTACGCGCTGGAGGTCGGGGGCGGCATCGGCGATCGCATTCCGCATGTGCCGATTGGTGTTTTGAGCAACGCGGTCGACAATTTGGTTGGCTAGGTCCGGCTTTGCCCCCAGCTGCACCAGCCGCGCATTTAGAGCGTCATTAAACGCGATCGCCAGAGCCGACTGATGAAAGTACAGTGTGGCAAAGCGGGCCTCTTTATCCGTTAGCTCAAATTGGCCCAGGGCTTTAACGGCGGGGGTGATGTTCTTAGCCTGGAGAGTGCCGTCTTTGGCGTTGAGCCATTGCTCCAACTTAGGATGCTGTTTAACAAACTCCCGAAAGCTCTCCAAGTAGGCGGCCTGGCTCACCAGCGCCACCGACTGGGCCAGAGTCGGTTCTTTCTTTGTGGTCTCCAGATAAAACTTCAGCAGCCCAGTTCCAATAGAGACAAAGGGCAGGGTTGCGCCCACCAGCTTGCCCAGGGGCGAGTTGAGGGCATCGAGTAGCGAGTCGAGCTGGCCAACCAGCGGGGCCAGCTTTTGCACGTTTGGACCTTCTTCGGCCAGTACCTCTGCCAAACCCAGTACCGCGTCGGCGGCATCGGCGGCACTGTCGATAGTCTTGAGCGAAACCAGGTCGCCAACGTCGGTGGTGAGAAAGTTCCAGAGGCGGGTAGCCATAGCAGTGTGCAGTGCTGGTGGATGGGCGTGATGGGTTAGGGCCGAGCCAGGAGTGTTGCCTAAAACCCAGAGTTATTGACCAGCCTAACGGTACCCTAGGGTTTGATGGCATATTTCTGGCGTTTTCATCTTCTCATTCCCAGATTCCAAACCCCGTGTCTATGACGGTGATGCCAAACCTCAATCGTAAGCGGTGGCAGCGGCTGATTGCCCTGGCTGTGGCGCTGGCGCTGGCGGGCGTGGTGGGGCTGCTGCTGTGGCAGGAGAGCCGTGGGGCCAATGGCACAGCCCCCTGGGTGGTGCTCGAAAATATCGTCATTACCCTGATGGGGGAATACCCCGACAAGCCCAAAAGCCCCGTTGGGCGGGTGCTGCAACTGCTGCTGCTAATTTCGGGCACGTTTATCTTTGGGGCTATCAGCGGCAGGATTTCTGCCCTCTTTGTGACCCGCGCCCTGCGATCGGAGACCTCTGTGAGTGTGTTTAAAGACCACATTATTATCTGCAACTGGAACGATAAGGCGGCGGGCATTGTCGCTCAGCTGCTGGAGGGCAACAAAGATAGCCCCATCGACATTGTGGTGGTGGCGGCCTCGGCGCTGGTGGACGATCGCATTCCGGCTTTTCTGAGCGATCGCAGCGGCTTCAGCGATTGGGTTCACTTTGTGCAAGACGACCCCACCCACCACGCCACCCTAGAGCGCCTCTATGCCTCCCAGGCCAGGGCGGTTATTTTGCTGGCCGATGAGGAGACCGAGGCTCCCGACGAAAAAAATGCCCTGATTGCCCTGGCCATCAAGCATCTGGAGCATATTCCCGGTCGGCAGAAAGACATCCACGTGATTGCCGAACTGGTCAACCTCAGCCGCCGCCGCCACCTCCAGGAGGCCGGAGTGGATGAGGTAGTGTCGGCCCGCGACTACAGTGCTGGCATCATTGCCCAGAGCGCCATGTTCAAAAATATGTCGGTGGTTTACCAGCAGTTGCTCACCTATTCCGACGACACCAACGAGTTTTACTTTATTGATTCGGGCCGTTACCCCAGCCACCTGTGGGGCAAAACCTTTACCGAACTCAGCCAGTGGGTCAGCACCTACAGCGCCACCCAAACCGACAATCCGCTGCTGCTGCTGGGGGTGCGCCGGGGCGGCGAGATTTTGCTCAACCCTAAGCCCCAGTCCTTCGAGCGGTTGATGGCCGACGATGCTCTGGTGGTAATGGCCTTCAAACAGGTTGACCGCATCGATGGTTGAGGTGCGGTTAACTTGACGGGCCAGACCACTTAAACCACCGGGATCCCGTTCGCGGGGCGTTTATGAGTCTAAACGCCTATTCATATTACGATCCGTTAAGGTTTGTAGGGGGTGGCGATGAGAGCTGAAATCTCTCGCTATAGACTGGTCAAAGATTAGGAAACCCTTACTGAATAGACCGTTTTGACCCACCTTTGAGGGCCTCCTTAAAGCTGTCAAACCCAGTCGTGACCCACATTGGAGTTTTTATTCAATGTCCCATTCTGTCAAAATCTACGATACCTGCATTGGCTGCACCCAGTGTGTGCGCGCCTGCCCCACCGACGTGCTCGAAATGGTGCCCTGGGATGGCTGCAAGGCCGGGCAAATTGCCTCTTCCCCCCGCACCGAAGACTGTGTTGGCTGCAAGCGTTGCGAAACGGCTTGCCCCACCGACTTCTTGAGCATTCGGGTTTACCTGGGTGCCGAAACCACTCGCAGCATGGGCCTTGCCTACTAGGGCAAGTTCTTTTGCACAGCCATAGTTATCGTCATCAAGCTCAAAACCCTGGGATTAACTCCCCCAGGGTTTTTTTGCGAGTTTTGTCTTTGCCGATTTGCTGAGATTTGAGCCCAACTCAGCAGTGTGGGTTTTGGCCTGTGGCTACAGATCAGCCCTAGAAATGTGGCATTGGCTGAGGCTTACCATTCTTAACGGCACGTGAGGCTTAGACGATCTATGGTGCCAGTGAGGTGAAGGCACGGGACGGCAATGGCTAACGGTAAGGGTAGGCGCTACAAACTTGGGGCTGGTTTGCTGGCTCTAGTGGCAACGGTGATGCTGGGCTGGCTGACCCATCTGCCTGCTGAGGCTCAGCCCACATCGGCACCAGCCCAGTGGACTCCCGTGGTAGCTTCGGCGCTGACTCCGACGACCCAGGCCGTGCTTGGGGTAGATGGCCAATACCACATTGTCTACGAGCTGGTGCTGACGAACACCAGTGCCTATGCCGCCACCCTCAACGGGGTTGATATTGTGGCTGAGGTCTCGGGCGAACCTTTAGCCTCTGTGGCCGATGACGACTTGCTGTCGCGGTTGCGGGCACCTGGTAGTTTTCGCGTTCCCACGGCTGAGCTTGGCCCCAGCGAGAGCCGTTTGGTGCTGCTCGATCAGAGCTTTAGCAGCCGCGATGCGGTGCCCGATCGCCTGATTCACCGGCTGGATATTTTGGGTACGGCTGGTCCGGCCCGGCGAGAGGCATCGCCCCTGAGCTATGCAGCGGCTCCGATCGCGATCGCCTCTGCCGAGCAAGTGCTGGGTCCGCCACTTAAGGGGGCAGGCTGGGTGGCGATCAACGGCTGCTGCTCCCCCGATGTGGGCCACCGCAGCACGGGGCTACCCACCGCCGGAGCGATACATTTTGCCCAGCGCTTTGCCATCGACTGGATGCAGCTCGATCGCCAGGGTCGCATCGCCGTGGGCGATCTGGCCGATGTCCGCAGCTACCCGTCCTATGGAGCCGAGCTGCTCGCCGTGGCCGACGGCACCGTAGTGCAAACCCGCGACGACCTGCCCGACCAGGTGCCCCCCACCCTGCCTGCCCCCAGCACCATCGACCTCACCAACGTGCTGGGCAACAACGTCATTCTCGACCTGGGGGACGGGGCCTATGCCCTGTACGCGCACCTCCAGCCGGGGTCGGTGCAGGTCAAGACGGGCGATCGCGTCCGCAAAGGCCAGGTCTTAGGGCGGCTGGGCAACACCGGCAACACCTCAGCGCCGCACCTGCACTTTCACCTGATGGCTGGGCCAACGCTGGCCTCGGACGGGCTGCCCTACACCTTCGATCGCTTCGAGGTCGCTGGACAGATTCCCCTGGAGGAAGTAGAGCAGTTCTACAGTTTTGAGGGCAACTGGCGATCGGCGCTGCTGCCCCAGCCTTCGCCCCGGCAGCGGGAATTTCCGCTGTTTCTCACCGTGGTTAACTTCCCTGAGTAGTCGGAGCTGGCGACCAGTACTCCGAGGCGGAGGTTTAGAGACTATTCCTGCAAGCCAGGGAGCAGGGGAGCTAGGGAGCCAAACGGGCCAAAACGGAGGAGATATTTCAGCCTTCGAGTACTAAATTTTCGCGGCGATAAGTCGTGACGTAATCGGGCACCGCCAGGTCTGGTGAGCACTTTGGATCGGTGAGCGGGGCCGCAGCGGCTAGGTTCAGAGGAATTTCTCCGGCCCAGATGGGCAGGGCGTAGTCTTCTGCCGCGTCGTTGGGCGGCCCGCTGCGCACCTTGGCCGAGGCTTCGGCGATCGGCAGGGCCAGCACCAGGGTACCCGCCAACTCCTGGCGATTGGGGGGGCGCACGTCGTCCCAGCGGCCAGGGACAACGTGGTTGGTAAACGCCTTCAGCGCGGCCATTTTTTCGTCGGTATCGTCAACGCGGGTGGCGGTGCCAAACAGCACCACCGAGCGGTAGTTCATCGAGTGGTGAAAGGCGGAGCGGGCCAGCACCAGACCGTCCAGTAGGGTGACGGTGAGGCAGACTTGAATCCCCTGCTCCAGGGAGGTCAGCAGGCGGCTGGCGGGGGAGCCGTGGATGTAGAGCTGGTCGTTTAGGCGTCCGTAGGCGGTGGGAATCACAAACGGCTGACCCTTGACCCCGAAGCCCAGGTGACAGACTAAGCCTTCATCGAGAATGTCGTAGACCTGCTGGCGATCGTAGCTGGACCGCTGGGGGAGGCGTTTGACCTGGGTGCGGGGGGTGGGGGGTAGGGAGGGCGATGGGGGGAGAGGGGGAGGATGGGGGAAGAGGGGGAGGATGGGGAAGATGGGGGGGTGGACATGGGGAGGGGCTCCTAGAGGGTGGTGGGTAGGTGAGCGATGAGGGCGGTGGCGGTGGGGTGGGTTTGCAGTGCCGTCACGACGGTGGGGTGGGGCTGGGCGTAGATGGTGGGG
The DNA here is from genome assembly GCF_000309385.1 of Nodosilinea nodulosa PCC 7104. Classification (GTDB taxonomy): domain Bacteria; phylum Cyanobacteriota; class Cyanobacteriia; order Phormidesmidales; family Phormidesmidaceae; genus Nodosilinea; species Nodosilinea nodulosa. Next base: position 1,620,456 of record NZ_JH976537.1, on the reverse strand, counting down.
TAGTCGATTTCGCCGTAGCGAGGGCGAATGGGGTAGGCGAGCTGTTCGCGGTGGACAGAGGCTGTGCCAGAGGGGCGATCGCTGCCAAACTCGGCCTGCACGCCGGGTTTGTTGCCCCGCGCGTCGAGCCGAATCCAGCGGCCTAAATCTTTCCGGTAAACGGCATTTAGGCCGTGCAGAATGTGGCGATCGGGCTGGGCGTCATCCCACACCAGCCGCTGATAGCAAAATCCGGTGGGGATGCCGCAGCTGCACAGCAGGGCAGCCAGCAGGTGGGCCTTGGCGAAGCAAAATCCGTGGCCCGCCTGCAGCACCTCAGAGGCCGCGCAGGGAACAGATGCGGCCCCGATGTCGCAGGTGTAGGCGATCGCATCTCGCACCCATTCGTACAAAATTCGGGCTTGATCAACGGTAGATGTCGCCTCTTCCACCAGGGATTGAGCCTGAGCGGCAACCGCTGAATGGTCACAATCGACCACTGCGGAGGGGCGCAGGTAGTCGGCCAGCTGAGGCGATGCGAGGGCAAGTTCAAGGGACATTTATTGCTTCTCCCCGGTTGAATCGACGGTCAAATCTAGCTCCATCAGGTTGCCGGGGCAAAAGCCCAGGGCGGCGTAGAGCGATCGCGCCTGGGGGGCCGCATTCAGCACTGCCCTGGTGCAGCCCACGTTCTTCAGATGCTCTACTACCAGCTGGGTGAGCCGGGTGGCAATGCCCTGTTTCCGGTAGGCCGGTTCCACATACACGCCCCAGATGTAGCCATACTGCCGATTTTGGGGAGACAGAATCAGCGGGTACAGACCGCCGTAGCGCTGTCCCCCCGCTGAACCGACGATTGCCCCCTCCACCTCAGCCACAAAGGCCTGGTAATCGAGGGTTTGGCGCGCCGTGGTAATAAATTCCAGAGCAATATCCCGCCAGTTGGGCTGGATACTGTCCGGGGGAATGCCCAGATCGCGCCACATAGCATAAAAATGCTGAGCAATCACCGCATCCTCTGCGGGCGGGCTAGCCCGAAAGGTAATAGACGATAGAGCCGCCATGGCCGCCATCCAGGTTCAACGAAAGGTCCAATCAGGCTTAGCATAGGCAGAGTATTGGCCATTCACAAGAGCCAATTTCCCTAAATTCAACCAGGCCACTTTCTCTCCCCACCCTCCTCATCCCCCCATCCCCCCACTCCCCCCATCCCCCCATCCCCCCATCCCCCCATCCCCCCATCCCCCCATTCCCCCCATCCCATGGACTTCGCCCTCGCCCTCGATTCCCAAAGCCCATCTCCCTACTACCAGCAGATCTACGAGGCGCTGCGGCAGGCTATTCTCACCGGACGGTTAAACCCCAGGCAGCGGCTGCCCTCTACCCGATCGCTGGCCAGTAGCCTGGGTGTCTCCCGCGCCACGGTCACTCAAAGCTATGACCAATTGCTGAGCGAGGGCTATCTGCAAACGGCGGTGGGGGCGGGCACCTATGTGTGTGACCAACTCCCCGAAGACTTGCTGCGCGCTCCCGATCTAGATGTTGGCCCAGCCCCTTCGCCACCCCCTGTCGCGCTATCGACCTACGGCTGCCGCCTGAGGGATTTTGCCGATAGCCCCACGCCCGAACCCGCTGCACCGATCAGCTTTCGCTACGGTCGTCCGGCGCTGGATCAGTTTCCGCTGGAGATCTGGCGGCAGTTGCTATCGCGCTACTGCCGCCGGGGCGACTGGCTTGACTACGCCACCGACCCCATGGGGTACTGGCCGCTGCGAGATGCGATCGCCACCTACCTGGGCCAGGCCCGCGCCGTGCAGTGCCAGCCTGACCACATTTTGATCACCAACGGCACCCAGCAGGCTCTCGATCTGACCACGCGCCTGCTGCTGTCCGATGGCGATACTGTTGCCCTCGAAGAACCCAGCTATCTCAGCGCCCGCCGCGTTTTTACCAGCCAGGGGGCAGTCCTGCACCCTATGCCCGTGGATGAGGCAGGTCTGAATATAGAGGCGCTGGCTCAGACAAAAGACCCCATTCGCCTGGTCTACGTCACTCCATCTCACCAGTTTCCCACCGGAGTGGTGCTGTCGCTGCCCCGACGGCTGGCCCTGCTGGCCTGGGCGCAGCAGACCGGCAGCCTCATTTTTGAGGATGACTACGACAGCGAATACCGCTACGCGGGTCGCCCCATTCCGGCCTTACAGGGGTTGGGAAAGGGACAGTCGGTGCTGTATGTGGGCACCTTTTCGAAGGTGCTGTTTCCATCCCTGCGGGTGGGCTATATGGTGCTACCGCCAGATCTGGTGCCGATATTTCGGCGGGCCAAGTGGCTGAGCGATCGCCAGGTGCCAGGCTTAGAGCAGGCTGTTCTCGCTGACTTTATTGCTGAAGGTCATCTAGAACGACATATTCGCCGCATGCGATCGCTCTACGATCGGCGGCGGCAGGCTTTAGTAGCAGCCCTGACCGAGCACTTTAGGCATCGCATCACAATTCTGGGCGAAAACGCCGGGCTGCACGTGATGGTGAGGTTTGACACCACTATCCCCGATGCTGATCTGATCGCCAAAGCTGCCCAGGTGGGCGTGGGCCTGATCGCCGCCAGCCCTCAGTACCAAGGCCCTAGCCCCGGTCACGAGTTTATCTTTAGCTATACCGAGCTGGATAAGGAGGCGATCGCCAGCGGCATTGAGAGGCTGGCCGCCTTAATCCCTGCGGAATAGGTTGTCCCCCTTGCCTGGATACCCGATTATTTGTAAGGTTCTCCTAATCGATGTCTACGCCCGTGACCTGCCCTGGTAAGCGCGGGGCCTGGGGCACAGGCAGGCCAGCACTACTCCGGGCGTACCTATCCTGGCAAGAGCATGACCAACCCCAATCACCGGCCTCCTGACCCCGACCGGGAAAATGCTCCCCGCGCGGCGATTCCCCTGGCCCTTAAGGTCGGCGCTGGAGTGGGGGGCGTGATGTTAGCGGGCGGAGTTGCTGCGGCCATTTGGGGCCGCGCCTTGGTCAACCAGCAGGTGATTCCCCGCATTGAAGTCGCCCTGGAAGATACGCTGGAGCGCCCGGTTGACGTTGGCGATCTGGAGCGGTTTACCTTCAACGGCTTTCGCATTGGCCCCTCCAGCCTGCCGCCCACCGCTGCGGTGCAGACCGAAGCCACCGTGGAGGCGATCGATGTCACGATCAGCTGGCCCGACCTGGTCTTTCACCGCACGCTGCGCCCCTCCCTGACGCTGATCAATCCAGACGTTGCCGTGGTGCAGGCCGCCGACGGCCAGTGGATCGATCTCACCCTGCCCAAACAGGAGAAGAAAGAGCCCGGTTTCATCACCTTCAAGCTGGGCGAGGTCAAGGTGGAAAACGCCAGCGTATCGGTGGTTAGCCAGGTGGCTCGGCCCAATGCGATCGCGGTGGCTGACCCGGTGCTTTTAGATGGCGTCAACGGTCGGCTCTACCTGTCTGCCCTCGACGATCCCGAGGTGGAAGAGTGGTCGTTTGAAGTGGCGGGCAACCTGGGCGAGGGCCAGTTCAATGCCGCTGGACGGGGGCGACTCGATCAGCGATCGCTCAATGTCAGGGTGCAAACCACCGATGTGCCGACCATCGGCGCCAACCTGCTGCTGCCGCCAGAGCTGGGCCTCGGGCTGAAGGGTGGCACGCTCGACAGCAACCTCGTCGCCGAAGTGCGCTTGCAGAATGAAGATCAGCCCGTCTCGGCCCGAGGCACGGCCCGACTCAGAAACGGCGAAGTCGTGGTGAGCCAGCTCCCTGAGCCGATTCGTGACCTCAACGCAACGCTGCGGTTTCAGGGCGATCGCGTCCTGATCGAAGACACCGGCCTGCGGGTGGGGGATATTGCCCTGACGGCGGCGGGCAGCGTAGACCAGCACAGCGGCTACGACCTGACGGCGCAGATCCCCGCCGTCAGCGTAGCTCAGCTCACCGACCTGCTGAAAGTAGATCTGCCGGTGCAGGCCGCCGGAGTCTTTCAGTTCGATGGGGCAGTCTCTGGCCCCCTCGACGCACCCCAGCTCCGGGGCCGTATCGAGAATGTGGGCGCGGTGCAGGCCGACCGGGTGGCCGTAGATGCTCTATCCGCCAGCTTTGTCGCCACCCCGAAGCAGATCACCCTCCAGGCCCTGCGAATTGTCCCCGCCGAGGGTGGGTTCATCACGGGCCAGGGCCAGGTCGATCTGGCCAACCTCAAAAACCCCAGTTTTGACCTCGATGTGCAGGCCGATCTGCCCGGCGATGCCCTAGCCGCCCTCTATGGCGTCACGCTGCCCAACCAGGCGGTGATTGGGCCTGTCCAGGTCACGGGCCGGGGGCAGGGTACCCTGGCCGATCCCCAGGCGCTGGTGACGTTTCAGCTGCCCGAGTCCACCTATCCCGGCCGCGGGCGGGCCGCCTACCGCAACAGCACCCTGGTGGTCGACCAGACCCAGTTTCAGGTCGAGCAGGGCACCGTCAACGCCACCGCCCTGGCCCGCTTTGACCGGGGCACCTGGTCGGCGGACATCACCACCGCCGATGTGCCGATCGAGCGGTTTACCGACCAGGCGCGGGGTCTCCTAAACGCCACGGTGACTGCCTCTGGCAGCCTGCGAAACCTCGATCTGGCGGCGATTCAGGCCAGCGGCACCGCCACCCTGGCCGATGCCGAAGTGGCGATCGCCCCCAATTCCCCCTCCCTGCTGGAGCGCGGCGACTGGACCACTGCCTTTCGCTGGGCGGGCAACGGGGTGCAGGTGGAGCGCTTCAACGCCCCTGGGGTCAGGGCCAGCGGGTTTATCGCCACCGACCTGGGGGCGACCCCGCCCATCGATACCGTCGATCTCAAGGTTCAGCTCAGCGCCTACGATCTGCGGCGGCTAGCCCCGTTTATTCCAGAAACCGCCCGATCCAATGTCACTCTGGCCGGGCTGGCCAGCTTCGACGGCCAGCTCACTGGCCCCCTGGCCAATCTGCGGCTGCGGGGCGACACCCAGCTCGACAACCTGGCCATCAATGACTTTGCCTTCGAGCCGCGCCTGGTGGGGCCGCTGAATTTGGCCCTGGCCGAGGGAGGGCAGGTCGATCTGCGCGGCGGCGGCGATCGCCTCAGCGCCACTCTAGATAGCGACCTGCTGCCCAGCCAGTTCCTCCTGCGCCGGGGGGAAACCATCGCCGAGGGCCAGGTGGTCAACCGCCAGCTCACCGCCACCGTGCAAAACGTTCCGATCGATGCTCTCAACCTGTCTCCGGCGGCGGCAGCGGGGTTTGGCCCCCTGGGCGGCAGCCTGGACGCCACCCTGCGGGCCAACCTGACCGATCTGGCCAACCCCACCGTCGAGGGCACCACCACCATTGCCAACCTGGCTCTGGGCGACATCGTAGCCGACAGCTTTACCGGCCAGTACCGCTACGCCAACGGCCTGGCGGTGCTCACCGACGGCGACCTGCGGTTTGCCAACAGCCAGTATCGGCTCAGCGGCCAGGCCGATCTGGGCGCGCCCGAGCTGACTTACAGCGGCCAGCTCGACATTGTGGCGGGCAGCTTTGAGGATCTGCTGGCCACCCTGAACTGGTCAGACTTTTCCGACATTGGCTTTGGCCCCCCAGAGACCGCCACCAGCAGCGCCGCCGATGTGACCACCGCTCCGGTCTCCCTGCCCGATGCCTCGTTCCTGGCTCAGGTGCAGGCCTTTGCCGAATTTATGGCCAGCTACGAACCCAAGGACGACGGTACCGCCATCGCCTTGCCCCCGCTAGACCAGCTGCGGGGAACCTTTACGGGGGCGATCGCGATCCAGGGCACAGGCTTCTCTGCCGATACCCTTCAGGCCACCGCCGATATCCAGGGGCAAAACTGGAGCTGGGGCACGCTGCTGCCCTGCGAATCGGCCAGTGCCGGAGCCGGTTCAACGCCTCTGGAGGGCAACCCCGTCAGTTCCAATGCCTGCAATCAGTTTCAGCTCGCCGCCCGCTACCAGGAGGGAGCCTTTGAGGTCAGCCCGCTGGAGTTTCGCTCCCCCGACACCCAGATCAGCTTTGTGGGCAGCGGCAGCTTAGATAACCTCAGCGGGAAGCTGACGGCCAGCGGCATTCCGGTGGAGCTGGCGTCGCTGTTTGTCGATCTCCCCGCCGATGTGGAGGGCGATATTTCCACCACCGCCCAACTCGGGGGCAGCCTCGGCAATCCCCAAATAACCGGGAAGGTGGCCGTCCTGAATCCGGCTATCAACCAGCAGGCGCTCAGCGGCGTGAATGTGGACTTCACCTACGACAATGCGGTGCTGAGCTTTGACGGCGCTGCGGTGGTATCCGACCCGTCCCAAATTGCCCTGCGGGGTAAGGTGCCCTACGCGCTGCCGTTCATGACGGTGCAGCCCCCCAGCGACCAGATCGATGTGCTGGTCAGCCTGAAAGACGAGAGCCTACAGGTGCTCAACCTGGTCACAGACGATCAGCTGCGCTGGGACGGCGGCCAGGGCGATGTTACGGTGCGGGTGGGCGGCACCCTGGCGGAGCCGATTGTGGCCGGGCGCGCCCAGTTTCGAGATGGCCAGCTGAGCAGCAGCCTGATCGCCCAGACGGTGACGGATCTCACGGGCGATGTGCTGTTCAATCTAGATCAGGTGCAGGTCAATCAGCTCCAGGCCTCCTTTGGCGGCGGCACTATCGTCGCCAATGGTCGGCTGCCGATCCAGGCGGCGGCCCTGGCCAGCGCCAAGCAGGAGGCCCAGCCCCAGACCGGCCTGACAATCGCCCTCAACCAGGTCAAGCTCGATTACTCCAACCTGATTGCGGCTCAGCTCGATGGTCAGGTGCTGGTCGGCGGCGCGGCGCTGAACCCTGAGGTTTCGGGAGATCTAAAAGTGAGTCAGGGGCGCATCACGCCCAACAGTTTGCTGGGCCAGACGGGGGCACTGCCCACGGGCAATGCAGCCGCCAATTCCTCAGCTCAACCATTACCTGCCTACATTACTAACTTTCAGGCCCAGCAGGGCGGGTTCAACCCACCGCAGCCCCAGCCCGAGAGTCTGCCCACCCAGCTCATGGGGCGAGTTAGCCTCAACAATCTAAACCTGCTCCTGGCCGATCAGCTGCTGATTGCAGGGGCACCCTTCTACTACCTGACGGCCTCGGGCCAGATTCGGGTCGATGGCACCCTGGCGGACCTGCAACCCGACGGGGTGATCACGCTCAACTCGGGGTGGATCAACGTCTTTTCGACCCAGTTTCGGCTAATTGCTGGGGAAACTAACACCGCCACCTTTAGTCCAGAGCGCGGCCTGGATCCCTTTTTGAACGTGCGCATGCGCGCCCGATTGCAGGATCGCCAAATCACCCAGGCCGTGGCCACCCCCTTTGTCAGCGCCGAAGTCGCCAATAACCCACAGGGGCTGACCACCGGGGAAGTGCAGTTTGTCTCGGTGTTTGCCACCGCCTTTGGCTATGCCAGCGAGCTTCAGAATGCCAGCTCGCCGGGGCAGGCTTCCGAGCTGATTACCCTGACCAGCCGCCCCCCCCGCAGCCAGGAGGATCTGGTGACCCTGCTGACCGGCAGCGTGGTGACTAACCTGTATGGCGCATCAATTAGCCAGCTGGCCGGATTCCTGGGGGGTGGCACCCTGGCCGGGTTTGGCGATCGCATTGCCGATACCGTGGGCCTGCGATCGTTCAGCGTCTTCCCCACCACCGACACGGCCGCCGACAGTGCCGTTGGCATTGGCATTGGCGTTGAGGCCGCCTTCGATATTGGCAACAAAATTGGCGTCGATACCCTGAGCATTATCAACAGCGGTAACCCTCCCGAGCTGGGGGTGTCCTATCGATTTAACGATCAGCTCCGGGTGCGGGGAGCGACTAATTTCTCCGGCACAGAAACGGTCAACTTTGAGTACGAGGTCAGGTTCTAAACCCAGTGTAGGCCATGTCCTTTTTTGAAAAACTAGACGCCGCGATCGCCCGCAGCGACAGCCTGCTGGTAGTCGGCCTTGACCCCAACCCCGAGATGCTGCCGTCCCGCTATGGCCAGTCTGGCCGTATGGAGGGTCTGCGGGACTGGCTCCTGTGGGTGATTGACCAGACCCAGACCCATGTCTGCGCCTACAAGCCCACCCTGGGGTTTTACGAAGCCCTCGGTGCCCCGGGGTTTGCCCTGCTGGGCGATATTTTGCAGGCCATCCCAGATACGATTCCCGTGATTTTGGACGCCAAGCACGGCGACCTGAACACCAGCAGCGCCCTGGCCCAGACCGTATTTGACCGCTGGCAGGTCGATGCTATTACCCTGAATCCGTACTGCGGGCAGGATTTGGCGGCCCCGTTTCTGGTCTATCTAGACAGGGCGGTGCTGGTCACCTGCTGCACCTCGAACCCGTCCGCCCGCCTTGTGCAGGGGTATCCGTCCGCCGAGCGGCCCCTCTACCTGGCGATCGCCCAGGAGGCCCGCACCTGGGGCACCCCAACCCAGCTTGGACTGGAAGTGGGGACGAGCGATCCGGCGGTGCTGGCGAGCGTGCGGGCGATCGCCCCCGAGCGCCTGATTTTGGCCCGCAGCATCTGGCAGGAGACGGTCGATTTACCCCAGATGCTCGCCGCCGGACTCGATGGCGAGGGCCGGGGGCTGCTGCTGCCCATCCCCCAGGACTGGCTGGGCCAGGACGATGTGGGAGCCAGGGTGCGATCGCTGCAAAGGCAGATTCAGCAGGTGCGATCGGGCCTGGCCCAGGGGTCAGCCAGTTGCCAGCTGTGGATGCCCAATGTCTGCACCTTCGATAGTCATCCCCTGCAAAACCTGATTCTGCAACTCTTCGACGTGGGCTGCATTCTGTTTGGCGAATTCGTTCAGGCCTCGGGAGCCGTTTTTCCCTACTACATCGACCTGCGCACGATTATTTCTAACCCCCAGCTGTTCCAGCAGGTGCTCAATGCCTACGCCGCCATTCTGCAAGACCTCACCTTCGATCGCATTGCCGGTATTCCCTACGGCTCGCTGCCCACGGCTACGGGGCTGGCCCTACAGCTCAACCACCCGATGATTTTTCCCCGCAAGGAGGTCAAAGCCCACGGCACCCGCCGCCTGGTGGAGGGCAACTTTAACCCAGGGGAAACCGCCGTGGTGGTGGACGACATTTTGATCAGCGGCAAAAGCGCCATGGAAGGCGCCGCAAAGCTGCAATCGGTCGGTCTGGCTGTGCAGGATATTGTCGTCTTTTTAGACCATGAGCAGGGGGTAAAAGACCGGCTCAGGCAGCAGGGCTATCGGGCTCACTCGGTGCTCTCCATCTCGGAGATTACCCAGACCCTGTACCAGACGGGCCGCATTGACGAGGGGCAGTTTCAGGCCTTTCAGGACTCGGAGATCTGACGACTACCGCCGGGCGGAAAGTAAGCCACCGCCCTACCTCCCCTGGCTCCCTAGCTCCCCTGCCCCCTCGCGATCGGCAATAACCAATCGACTCGTGCCGTAGTCTACTCCGCCTGGCTACCCCACCTCCTGGGAGGCCTTTACCTGGGTCTGCGGCTGGGGCTGAAACTGGAACAGGGTATAGACCACGTTGCGGCGAATGCCGGTCATCATGTCGAGGAAGACTTCGTAGCCCTCGCTCTTGTACTCGATCAGCGGGTCTTTCTGGCCGTAGCCGCGCAGTCCCACGGTTTCCCGCAGGGCGTCCATCTGCTGGAGGTGGTCGCGCCAGAGGCTGTCGATCTGCTGGAGGATGAAGAAGCGCTCGGCCTCGCGCATTAGCCCCGGCTTGATCTGGTCGACCTGGGCCTCTTTGATGTCGTAGGCGATGCGGGCCTGCTCGTGGAGGAAGGTGCGAATTTCGCCCACCGACAGGTCTTCGAGCTGCTCGGGGGTGAGGTCGGCCAGCAGATAGACAAACTCTTTCACCTTACCCACCATCTCCGGCAGCTTCCACTCCTCGGGGGGCAGCTCGGGGTTAATGTAGGCGGTCACAATGTCGTCCATGGTCTGCTCGGCGTAGCCGATCACCATTTCTTTTAGCTCGTTGCCCTCCAGCACGCGGCGGCGCTCGGCGTAGATGGCGCGGCGCTGGTTGTTCATCACCTCGTCGTACTCAAACACCTGCTTGCGGATGTCGTAGTAGTAGGTTTCGACCTTCTTTTGGGCACCTTCCAGCGATCGCGTCAGCATCCCCGACTCGATCGGCATGTCTTCCTCCACGCGGAAGGCGTTCATCAGGCCAGCGACGCGATCGCCGCCGAAGATCCGCAGCAGGTTGTCCTGCAGGCTGAGGAAAAACTTGGTGGAGCCGGGGTCGCCCTGGCGCCCCGCCCTACCCCGCAGCTGGTTGTCGATGCGGCGCGACTCGTGGCGCTCGGTGCCAATCACGTGCAGGCCGCCCCGCTCGATCACCTTATCGTGCTCGGTGGCGGTAAAGGCCTCGTACTCTTCGCGAATGCGGTTGTACACGTCGCGCAGCTTTTGAATCACCGGGTCATCGGTGGGGGCCTTTTCGGCGGCGACGGCCAGCCTATCTTCGGCCTGCAGCTCGCTCAGGCTGCGCTCGCCGTAGGTGTTGACCGCAAAGTCGACGGTGGCCTTGAGGGCTTCAATGGTGCCCAGCGATAGCTCGATAGGGAAAATGTCGGGCGACGCCTTCCAGGTTTTGACCTTTTTGCCGGGGGTAAAGCCCTGGGCCGGGGCGCGGCCTCGGGTACCCGGTACCGTGGTGATGGAAAACTCGTCCTCATCCTCGGGCTTGACGATGCGGGGCATCAGGTACTCGCGCACCTTGAGGCGGGCCATGTACTCGGCGTTGCCGCCCAAAATAATGTCAGTACCCCGCCCGGCCATGTTGGTGGCGATGGTGACCGAGCCGCTGCGCCCGGCCTGGGCCACAATCTCAGACTCCCGCTCCACATTCTCGGGCTTGGCGTTGAGCAAGTTGTGGGGTACGCCCCGCTGGCTGAGCAGCGCCGACAGCACCTCAGATTTTTCGACGCTGGTGGTGCCCACCAGTACGGGCCGACCGACCTCGTGCATCTCGGCGCATTCCTCCGCCACCGCTTTCCATTTGGCCTCTTCGTTTTTGTAGACCACGTCGGAGAGATCGCGGCGGGCGGCGGGGCGGTTGGTGGGAATGATGGTGACTTCGAGCTTGTAGATGCGCTCGAACTCGGCCTCTTCGGTCTTGGCGGTGCCGGTCATGCCCGACAGCTTGGGGTAGAGCAAGAAGAAGTTTTGGTAGGTGATGCTGGCCAGGGTCTGGGTTTCGGGCTGAATCTCCACATGCTCCTTAGCTTCGATCGCCTGATGCAGACCGTCGCTCCAGCGGCGACCGGGCATCACCCGCCCGGTGAATTCATCGACAATGACAATTTCGTCGTTGCGGACGATGTAGTTGACGTCTTTGGTGAACAGCTCCTTGGCCTTGATGGCGTTGAAGATGTAGTGGGCCCAGGGATCCTTGGGGTCAAACAAGTCCTGCACGCCCAGCAGTTCTTCGGCCATGATGAAGCCTTCGTCGGTGAGCAGCACGTTGCGGGCCTTTTCGTCGACTTCGTAGTGCTCGTCGGCGTTGAGCTCGCGGCCCACCTCGGCGGCGCGGGTGTACTTTTCGCTGGGGCGCTCCACCTGGCCCGAAATAATCAGCGGCGTGCGGGCCTCATCGACCAAAATCGAGTCCACTTCGTCGATGACGCAGTAGTTGAAGGGGCGCTGCACCACGTCTTCGATCGCGGTGGCCATGTTGTCGCGCAGATAGTCGAAGCCAAACTCGCTGTTGGTGCCGTAGGTGATGTCGCAGCTGTAGTTCTCGCGGCGCTCGGCGGGGGTCATGCCCTGCTGAATCAGGCCGACGCTGAGGCCCAAAAAGCGGTGAATCTGCCCCATCCACTCGGCGTCGCGGCGGGCCAGGTAGTCGTTGACGGTGACCACGTGGGCGCCTTTGCCCGACAGCGCGTTGAGGTAGCAGGGCAGCGTGGCCACCAGGGTTTTGCCTTCCCCGGTTTTCATTTCGGCAATCTGGCCGTCGTGGAGCACCATGCCGCCGATCAGCTGTACGTCGAAGTGGCGCATGCCCAGCACCCGCTTGGAGGCCTCGCGCACCACCGCAAAGGCTTCGGGCAGCAGATCGTCTAGGGTTTCGCCTTTGTCGAGGCGCTGCTTAAACTCAACCGTTTTGGCCGCCAGGGCTTCATCGGAGAACTGCTGAATCTCTTCCTCCAGCAGGTTAATCTCGACCACGTCGGGACGATACTTTTTAAGCTTGCGCGCGTTGGGGTCACCGAGGAGGTTCTTCAGCATGAATTCAGGCAGCCTAGGTCAGCGTAGGGTGTTGCACTTAAGTCAATCGTAACGGGGGACCGCTCTGCAAGGGGCGATGTCCACACCTGCCGGGGGCCGGAGGGGGGCTTGAGGGGAGCAAAAGTGCTTTTCTATCCTATCACCTGGCCTGCTGGGCGGGTTTGCCCGGTGCTCGAACGGGGCCGCTCGAGCGTGCATCCTGCGGCGGGTTGTGCCCCCAGCGCAATTTCCTAGGCGTTAGACAATCGCGCCATGGCCTGACCGGCCAGTTTTGCGTGGGCCTCGGCCAGCAGGCGGGGAATTTTCTCGGCGTGGGGGCTGCGGCGCAGACAGTCCGACAGATCCACCTGGTCCAGGTGTTCGGCCTTTTCGCCGGGGAACCAGTGGCCCGCGTTGCCCAGCATGTTGTATCGGGCCTTGGCGTAGTCTTCCATATCAAAGGCCAGCAGCAGGTTCCGCAGCCGTAGAATGGCGGGAATGTTGATGTGGCCGGGGGTGTCATCGGGGCCGGGCAGGCCCAGCTGCCAGGTGCGCAGCCAGTCTTCCCCCAGCACGGCTTGGGCGTGGCGGTGCAGGCGATCGCGCACCGGCTTCAAATGCCGTTCAGCATCGTCGAGCAGCGGCAGCGTCTTGAGGTGTTCGTCGAAGTCGCTGGGCCTGGCCGCCCCAATGCTGAGGGTGTGCACCTGGGGATGGCTGAGGCAAAACAGGTTGTTAAACACCATCGGGCTGAGCGGGTCGCACAGCTCTACGAGGCGGGCGGGCGGGTTGTAGAGGTGGCCCCCCTTATCCGACGGGCTGATGATGAATACCCCTAGATCGTGGCGCTGGGCGGTGTCGATCGCCGCCCAGTTGTCCTGGTTGACGTAGTACCAGTGCAGGTTGACGTAGTCGAACGCATCGGAGGCGATCGCCCGCTGAATCACCGCCGTCGGCGCATGGGTCGAAAAGCCGATAAACCGCACCCGGCCCTGGCGCTGAAACTCCCGCGCCACCTCCATGCAGCCGCCGGGGCGCAGGGTCCAGTCTAAAAGCTCGGCGGTGTTGATGCCGTGGATGCCGAGCAGGTCAACGGTTTCAAGCTTGAGATTGTCGAGGGACTGCGTTAGGTGCTGGCGAAACTCGGCGGGGTCGGCGGTGGGGGAAACCTTGGTTTGCACGATCATGCGCTCGCGCGGCAGCCCCGGCAAAATTTGCCCCAGCTGCACCTCAGAGGTACCGTAGCCCCGCGCCGTTTCAATGTGGTTAATGCCCACCTCCAGCGCCCGGCGAATCGTGGCCTCCAGGTTCTGCTGATTCTTTTGCGAAATCTCGCTCAGGGGCACGTCTTTCCACGAGTGCTGATACCGCATGCCGCCGCAGGAAAACACGGGCATCTGAAGCTCAGTGCGACCAAAGCGTCGGTACTGCATAGGGGAGAGTTCTCACAAGGGCAGAGGGCTATCCCCCACGGTAATCAAGGGATTGTCGGTTGTAAAGGTGGCGTCGTGCTGGGGGCGCTGGGGGCGATTGCCCGGTAATATTTTGGGATGACTGAAACCCCATCCCTTCCCCAGATTCCCTCTCAGGCGTGGCAGCGACCCCTCGGCCAGCCCTGGGAGCACCACTACATCGTGCGCTACGCCAGCAACCTGGACGATGGCCCCAACCACGGGGCACCGCTGGGCGGATTTGGGGCGGGCTGTGTGGGGCGATCGCCCAACGGCGACTTCAACCTCTGGCACCTCGACGGCGGCGAGCATGTCTTTCAGAGCTTTCCCGGCTGCCAGTTCAGCCTGTGGGAGCAGGGCGGCGGCAGAACCCAGGCTTTTGCCCTCGGCACCCAGCCCCCTGAGGATAGGCTGCCCTCGTGGCAGTGGTACCCGGCCTCGACCAAGGCCCGCGCCACCGGCAGCTACCACGCGCTGTATCCCCGCAGCTGGTACCGCTACGAGAATGTCTTTCGCGCCCAGATCACCTGCGAGCAGCTCACCCCGATCTGGCCCGACAACTACCAGGAAGCCAGCTATCCGGTCGCCCTGTTTGAGTGGACCGCTCACAACCCCACCCGCCACCCCATTACCCTCAGCCTGATGGCCAGCTGGCAGAACATGGTGGGCTGGTTCACCAATACGCAGAAATCCCCCGAGGTGCTGCTGCGCGACGACGGCAGCCCCTACTACGACTACGTGCCCGCGATCGGGCAGAGCACCGGAAATTTTAACCAGTTCATCAACGAGGGTGGCCTCAAGGCGCTGGTGATGGACAGGGCCTGGCAGGGGGAACCCGCCGAAGGCGACGGCCAGTGGTGCGTTGCCACGCTGGAAGATCCAGATGTCGAAGTCTCCTATGATCTGCGCTGGAACCCAGCAGGCGACGGGCGCGATCTGTGGGATGCCTTTGCCAAGCTGGGCCGACTGATGAACCTGCTGGATACGAGCCCGGCGGAGGAGGGGGAGCAGATGGGGGGGGCGATCGCCCTGCGCTTCACTCTGCAACCCGGCGAAACCCGCCAGATTCCCGTCGCCCTGGCCTGGGATCTGCCCGTCACTGAATTCGCCGCTGGGGTGGTGAACTACCGCCGCTACACCGATTTCTATGGGCGAGATGGGCGGAACGCGCGGGCGATCGCCTTCGATGCCCTGACCGAGTACAAGACTTGGCAGCGGGCGATCGCCGCCTGGCAGCAGCCGATTCTGGCGCGGCCCGACCTGCCCGACGCCTTCAAAATGGCGCTGTTTAACGAGCTCTACGACCTGGCCAGCGGCGGTACCCTGTGGAGCGCCGCCACCGAGGCCGACCCCGTGGGCCAGTTTGCGGTCCTGGAGTGCATCGACTATCGCTGGTACGAAAGCCTGGACGTGCGCCTCTACGGCGGTTTCGCCACCCTGCTGCTGTGGCCCGAGCTAGAGAAAGCCGTGCTGCGCGCCTTTGCCCGCGCCATCCCCGCCCAGGACGAGCGCAGGCGGATCATCGGCTACTACGTCACCATGGGGCTAGAGAATCCCCCCGCCATTCGCAAGCTCAAGGGCGCGACGCCCCACGACCTGGGCGCGCCCAACGAGCACCCCTGGGCGCAGACCAACTACACCAGCTACCAGGACTGCAACCAGTGGAAAGACCTGGGCAGCGACTTTGTGCTCCAGGTCTACCGCGCCTACCAGTTCACGGGCGCGACAGACGTGGAATTTCTCAAGGACTGCTGGCCTGCGGTGGTCGACACCCTGCAATACCTGAAGCAGTTCGATCGCGACGGCGACGGCATTCCCGAAAACGAGGGTGCCCCCGACCAAACTTTCGACGACTGGCAGCTCAAGGGCATTAGCGCCTACTGCGGCGGGCTGTGGCTGGGGGCCATGGAGGCGGCGATCGCGATCGCCGAAATCCTCACCGCCAATAACCTGGCCCCCGGCAACACCCCGATTTTACTCAGCCAGTACCGCCGCTGGCTCGACAACGGCCTCAAAGCCTACCACCCCAAGCTGTGGAACGGGCGCTACTACCGCCTCGACACGGGCAGCGGCTCCGATGTGGTGATGGCCGACCAGCTCTGCGGCCAGTTTATGGTGCGCCATCTGGACCTGCCCGATCTGGTGGAAGACGAATTTACCCTCTCGGCCCTCGACGCCATTTACGATGCCTGTTTTGTGAAATTTAACCAGGTGGTGCAGAGCCAGGAACGCCCGCCCCAGCAGAAGTTTGAGGGGGCGCAGCTGGGCAACTTTAGCGCTGCATCTTTAAGTATGGCGATCGGCGCGGCCAACGGCGTTCTTCCCGACGGTTCTCCTGAAGACCCCGACAGCACCCACCAGCAGGAGGTGTGGACGGGCATCAACTTTGGCCTGGCGGCGTTCTTGGCCCAGATGGGTAAGCGGGAGGAGGCAATGGCGATCGCCGAATCCGTCATCCAGCAAATTTATAGCTACGGCCTGCAATTTCGCACCCCGGAAGCGATCACCGCCCTGGGCACCTACCGCGCCTGCCACTACATGCGCCCCATGGCGATTTGGGGGCTATACGAGGTGCTAACAGCGGGTCGGAATCCTTAGCCCAGGCTAGGATAGAAGCTGGTGAATCGGCACCTTAAAAGGGAAGAGCTATAAACGGAGGGCAGAGCATGAGCATTCCAATCATCGACGAAGTAGTTGAACGATTGAGCATCATGCCGCAGCCTTTGCAAATGCAAGTGCTTGAGTTTGTGCGCACGCTGGTTGAGGTTGAACTCCGAGGTGCTTCAGGGCAAGAGCTATTGCGCTTTGCGGGCTCAATTCCTACCGACGATCTCCAGTTAATGAATCAGGCAATAGAGCAAGACTGCACCCGGGTCGATCTCAATGAGTGGTAGGTATTTGTTGGATACCAACATCATCATTGCTCTTTTTGCCGATGACGTGGCAGTTAAGGAAAATCTCATTCAATCCGACGAAGTTTTCATTCCAAGTATTGCAATTGGTGAATTATTTTATGGGGCAAGAAAATCGGGACGCATTCGAGAAAATTTGGCCCGAATCAATGATTTAGCTGCTAGTAGCGCCGTGTTGGATTGTAGTTTTGAGACCGCTCAACAGTATGGCAAAGTTAAACATAAGCTAAGGCTCAAGGGGCGTCCGCTACCTGAGAATGATATTTGGGTTGCCGCGCTTGCACTTCAGCATGACTTAGTTTTAGTCAGCCGCGACGCACATTTCAGGGAGATTGAGAACCTAAAACTTAATGTCTGGTAATTGTTTTAACTGAGACAGCAGGTTGATACCATGAGAGATAAATAGTACATTTGAATTAATTCCAAGCCTCTCGCTGTCTTATTTACCTACATATCTAACTGCTAACCTATCCGCCTCCCCCTATGCGCCCTGCACCTCCCGATCGCAAACTGCCCGACCCGCTGCCGCCTCGCTATGTCGATGCCAGAATGCCTGACCCGCCCCAGCCCATCCCCATGCCGCAGAAGCCCCGCCGTAGCCCCTTTCGCCTGGTGCGGGGTGTATTCAACGCGCTGCTGGGTGGCGCGGTGCTGGTGGGTGTGGTGGCCGGGATTGGGGTGTGGCGATCGGGCGATCGCTTTCTGGAAGGGGCGCGCATTATGCTGACCCCTGCCCCCAGCGAGCCCCAGGTGGATGTGCGATCGGTCGTCGTTCAGCAACTGCGGGGGGCCAGCGAGCTGACCACGGCGATCTTTGCCATGGAGGCGGTGGTGCCCACCAAGAGCGATCGCACCCTGGCGGGCTACGTAATCGGCTCCACCAACCTGCTCTACATTGCCTACGGCGAGGTGCGGGCCGGGGTCGACTTAGCAGAGCTGACCGCTGCCAATGTGCAGGTGAGCGGGGACAATGCGATTCAGGTGACGCTGCCGCCGCCGAAGGTGCTTGACAGCAAGCTGGATTTGACCAAATCGAACGTCTACGACTACAGCCGGGGCTTTTTGGGCCTGGGGCCAGATGCCGCCCCCGAGCTGCAAGAAAAAGCTCAGCAAGAGGCCCTGGCCAAAATCGAAGAGGCGGCCTGTAGCGAGAACTTGCTGGCCGAGGCCAACCGCCGCGCCGAGGTCACCGTTAGCCAGCTGCTATCTACCGCCGGGTTTAAAGCCGTCACCGTTACCACCCAACCGCCGACCAATTCCGCCTGTGCAGCGCCTGCAAATAGCGATACAGTGTTACCGGGTTTACCCGTACCCACTCCGCCGCCCGAAAAACCCGGCCAATAAGGATTCCTATGCTAGAGCTGTACCAGTTTGAAGCCTCCACCTTTGCCGAAAAGATTCGGCTGATTCTCGACTACAAGCAGGTGCCCTACCGCAAGGTGGAGGTCACCCCCGGCGTCGGCCAGGTCGAGGTGTTCCAGCTGTCGGGCCAGCGGCAGGTGCCCATGCTCAAGGATGGCGAGCTGGTGATTCCCGACTCGACGGCGATCGCGCTCCACCTCGAAAAAGCCTACCCCAATCGCCCGCTGATTCCCACCGACCCCAAGCAAAAGGGCCTATGTCTGGCGCTGGAGGCCTGGGCCGACGAGGCGATCGTGCCCAAGGCCCGCGTCGTCATGGTCGGGGCCTTCAAGCAGCACCCCAACTTTCGCACCGCCCTGCTGCCCGGCTTTACCCCCGGCCCCCTGCGCGACCTGATCGGCGCGCTGCCCGGCGACGTGCTCAACCTGGTCGGTACCGGCGTTGGCTTCGGCCCCCAGGACATTAAAATTGCCACCGCTGGCCTGCGCCAGGATCTCGAAGCCCTGGTGCTGATGCTGCAGGGCAGCCCCTACCTGCTGGGCGATACGCCCACCCTGGCCGACTTTGCCGTAGCGGCGGCCACCATGTACCTCAAGTTCCCCACCGCGCAGTATGTGGAATTGCCCGAGGGCATCGGCGGCAAGGGCGTGCCGGGGCTGGTGGATGTGCCCGAATTTAAGACTTTCTTTGAGTGGCGCGATCGCCTCTACGCCGAGTTTCGCACCGCCCGCACCAATGTGCCCCCGGCCAGCCCCGGCAGCGGCCCCACCCCCATCAGCATTGACTAGGCTATGGCCAACGTTGCTGAAGTGCTGGGAGCGGTGGTGGGAGGCGATCGCATCCTCTCTCCCAAGTTCCTCGATCTGCCGGAGTATCTAACTCCTGAAGCGGTTGTTTGCCCCACCACCGAGGCCGAACTGGCGGCGGTAATGGCCTGCGCCCACGAGCACCGCTGGCGGGTGGTGCCCTGCGGCAGCGGCAGCAAGCTGGCCTGGGGCGGTCTGGGGAAGGGAGTGGATTTAATCGTCAGCACCGCCCGGCTCAACCAGGTGATCGACCACGCCGTAGGGGATATGACCCTCACCGCCCAGGCGGGGGTAACGCTGGCGGATTTGGCCCCCCGGCTGGCCCAGCAAAACCAGTTTCTGGCCGTCGATCCGGCCTATCCCGATCGGGCAACCCTGGGCGGTATGGTGGCGACGGGGGATACGGGTGCCCTGCGCCAGCGCTACGGCGGCCTGCGGGATATGCTGATCGGCATCTCTTTTGTGCGCTACGACGGTCAGGTGGCCAAGGCCGGCGGGCGGGTGGTCAAAAACGTCGCAGGCTACGACCTGATGAAGCTGATGACCGGCTCCTACGGCACCCTGGGGGTAATTTCGCAGCTCACCTTTCGCCTGTACCCAAAGCAGGATGTGTCGAAGACGGTGGTGATTATCGGTGGGGCTGGCCCGGTGGAATCCCTCGTCAGCGCCCTGCGTCTGTCCCCATTGACTCCTGCGTCTATGGATCTGCTGTCCCCCGCTTTGGCGGCATCCCTCGACTACGGGGAAAACTTTGCCCTACTGGTGCGGTTTCAGTCGATTCGCCCCGGCGTTGAAGAGCAGGTGGAATCGCTCTTGGCCATGGTGGGGGATGGCCTATCCACCTCCATCCTTGATGGCGTAGAGGATGAACGGGTCTGGGCTGCTGCCGGTGAGGCTTTGTTCCCCCCAGCCCCAGCCCAGGAGGATGCGGTGGTGGCCAAGGTCGGGGTGTTGCCTGGTCAGGCAGTGCGCTGGTTGGATGGGCTACCCGAGGGTAGCCTGGCCCGAATTCACGCCGGTAGCGGCATTGGTGCGGTGCGGTTGGCCGCAGCTACGGCGGCGGCGGTGCAGGAGATTCGCTCTAAAGCCGCTGTGGCCGGAGGCTATCTGACGCTGCTTGAAGCACCTCTACCTCTTAAAAAAACCGTGGATGTGTGGGGCTACAGCGGCAACGCCTTGGGCATGATGAAAGCGATCAAAGCCCAGTTTGATCCCCTCAACGGCCTTAGCCCTGGTCGCTTTTGGGATGCTATTTGAGGGGTGACGCGGCGCGATCGCCCCAGGTGAATCGTGCCGCAGCGTCGGGTTTTAGACGGCCAACGGGGTCTTTTTCTTGGGGTGGGCCAAGATGTATGAAGCCAATGCCAATACGCTGCGAGTGGCCGACAAAGCCTTTCAAGCTTTTGCCCAGGGGCTGGACAGCGGAGCCTGGACTCCTTTCCTAGACTGTCTCAGCGATGACTTTACATTCTGGTTTCCAGCTGGCCCCTTCAAAGGGCTTAACCATGGCAAAGACCGGGCTGGGGAATTTCTTGCCATGGTGTCAAAGGTGTTCCCCGAGGGGCTGACGCTGACGGTTCAACAGGTTACCTCCAACCCCACAACCGTTGTCTATGAAGTCCGATCCAGGGGGATAATGCTGGGGCAGCCCTACGACAATCAGGCGGCGATCGCCTTTGAGATTAAGGGCGATCGCGTGTGCGCCTATCGAGAATATTTAGGCGTAGTCTTTCAGCTGGGACAGTAGCCAACCCTTCTAAATCCCCCCGACTTGCAGGGGTTCAGCATGCTGCTACGGGATGCTTGATTTATGAATCGGGGTTTTCCAAATCGGATTTCGGATCAGGCCTACTCCACCCTGAGATTGAGTGAGCTTTCGGCGTCGGCGATCGCCGTTGCCATGGGCCGATGCGTATTTTTGGCCACCACTTCGGCCATGCGATTGGCCTGCTCGGTGGTTGCCCCCAACTGCACGAGCCGAGCGCTGAGGACATCGTTAAAGGCTTTGGCCAGGGCCGACTGGTGAAAGTGCAGCATGGCGAAGCGGGCTTCCGGATCGGATAGCTCAAAGACGCCCAGGGCCTTAGCTTGTAGGGTAATGGTTTTGGCCTGGGGGGTGGCGTCCTTGGCGGTTAGCCACTGCTCGATCTTGGGGTGCCGCTTAACAAATTCTCGAAAGCTTTCCAAGTAGGCGGCCTGGCTGATTAAGGCGACGGACTGGGCCAGGGTGGGTTCTTTTTGGGTGGTCTCTCGGTAGAATTTCAGCAGCCCGGTGCCCAGGGAGACAAAGGGCCGACCTGCGCCTACGAGCTTTCCCAGGGGCGAGTTCAGGGCATCCAGCAGCGAGTCGAGCTGGTTGACCAAGGGGGCCAGCCTTGGGCTGCGGGGGCCTTCTTCGGCCAGTACCGCCGCCAGATTTAGCACGGCATCGGCGGCATCGGTCATGCCATTGGCGGTGTTGAGCGCAACCAGGTTGCGGCTATCGGTGGTGAGGAAGTTCCAGAGGCGGGTGGCCATGGCGGTGCAGGATGCGGGCGGTATTGGGATTAGTCCACTCCGGCAGGCTCAGGGGTGCTTTTACCAGCCGGAGTTATAGATCAGCCTAGCAGCACCCCAGCCGTTGAGGGGCGATCGCCCTGCTAGCGTTTCAAAATCCAGTTCACCAGGGGAATGGCGGCTTTGGCGGGCAGCGGCTCGATCGCAAAGCGAAAGGGCAGCAGCAGCATGACAGGCCGACCGCCGCGATCGCTAAAGGGCTTGAGCTGAATCACCAGATCGAGGGAGTAGTTGCGCAGGGGGGCTTTGAGGTCGGCCATTTTGGGGATGTTGATGGCGGGGGATGTCTGCTGGAGCACCTGGGTGTCGGCGCTGCGGCTAAAGCAGTCTTCGCTGGTGACAACGGTGCTGAGAAACTGGTTGGGGTTAACCACGCTGGTGACCTGGGGCAACGCCAGATCGAGGCGCATGCCGGGGGTGTGGCGAATCACCCGGCGAATTTCGTTGTTCATGCGGGTGATGGAGCTGCGATCCCAGTCGATGGTGACCTGGAGGGCGCGGCTCTGGTTGATGACCTGCACCGTCAGTCCCACGACCGGCTGGAGTGGGTACGGCCCCTGGGGCAGCACCTGCACCACAATTTGCCCCTCCTGCGGCGGCTCGGGGCGGTTCTCCGGGGGGGCGAGGCTGCGGGGTTCGGGCACCACCAGGCGCAGCGCGGCGGCTTTGCCCAACGGCTCTATGCCCCCCGGCACGACCTCGGCGGCGGTTTCGGCAAAGCCCTGGCGCACCAGCTGCGATCGCAGGCTGCTCTCCAGGCTGGCAACATCGGGCACCAGCACAACCTGGTCCTCCAGTTCCTCCTCAATGGACAGCGCCATCTGGTAGACCACGTAGCCCACGCAGATGAAGTAAACCGTCAGAATGAGAAGATCGCGCTCCATGCGGGGTCGGTGGGAAGGGGTCAGCGGGGGCGGTAAATGGCAGTTGCTGGGGCGATCGCCCCAGGCCCAGAGCCATAAGGCCTCAGGCATCGCTCCAGGGTAACACCGATAGCCCCACAGCAATCAGGAAGCAGCCCCGTTTACAGCCGCCTCATGCCGGTAGGGCAAAGGCGTTTTGCTTAATCAGCCGAAACGGCCCCATCATGGGTCCCCAGGTGGCCTTGCCCGTTGCAGCGTCAATGCCGCGATCGTTCATTTGAAACACGATCGCGCTGCTGGCAGCGGGCGACTCGGGGCCAATGTCAAAGGCCAGCCGCACGTAGGAGGTCGCGCCGCCAATGGTAAAGCTGCACAGACTGCCCTCCGGCAGGCGGGCGCTGTAGGTCTGGCCATCGGGCTGGCGCTCAATGGCAACTCCGCAGGTGGGCAGGCTAACTAACTCGTCGCGGCTGAGGCCGGTCAGGCGATCGGGCTGGGTGGCCGCGCCGACGTAGGCGCTGGGGTCGGTCAGGCCGTAGTACTGGCCCCACAGGGCATTGTCCTTTGCCGTCAGATGCAGAATCCGCTGCCGGTAGGGCGGCTTCCCCGAGGCCACGCTAACCTGCTCGATAAAAAAACCGTAGCCCTCCCCAAACAGATGGCGCGGCAGAGGGCGCTGCCACAGCCGCAGGTGCAGGTACCAGGTGGGGTCGGACAATGACTGCTGGCGGTTGTCAAACTCTCCGGCCAGGGCGATCGCCAACGGGTGTAGCTGGGCCTCAATCATAGGCTTACCTGCATTGCTCCAGCCTTGATGCTACCGGAAAGTGGGGCAGGTTTGAGGGGGGCTCTGGGGCGGTCTACTTGAGCTGGGGCAGCCCGTCGGGGGGCGTAAAGGTGAGGCTGTCTGGGGTCAGGGTATCAGCCTGTACATTCAGCAAAATGGCCTCGGTGGAAACCTGGCCCAGCGGCGTGGTGATCTGCACGTGGGTATCGCTGCCCACCTGCACAAAGCTGACGAAGGGCAGCAGATCGCTACCAGCAAAGAGAGACTGGGCGGCAATTTGGCTAAAATCCAGCACATCCCCCTCGGCGGCGTTGAAGTCGATAAGAGTATCGGGCTGAGCGGCGGGCGCAGGGGTGCCCCCCACCAGCGAGCTGTAGGCGCCGGGGCTGTTGAGCCGAAAGACATCGGCCCCGGCGCCGCCAACCAGGGTGTTGGCCCCGGCGCCGCCGTAGAGAATATCGCTGCCGGGGCCGCCTACCAGCAGATCGTCGCCTGCCCCGCCCTCTAGGGAGTCGCTGCCAGCACCGCCAAATAGGCCGTTGTTGCCCGTCCCGCCCACCAGGGTGTCGTTGCCAGCACCGCCAAAGGCCAGGTTGTTGCCCCGGCCGGTCAGCAGCAGATCGTCGCTGCCCAACCCAAATAAAGCGTTGTCGGCGGCGGTGCCGATGAGAAAGTTTTTGCCGCTGGTGCCATCAATAATGGTAAATGTCTGCGATGGGGCGTCAGAGCTGACTTCCTCTGGTCCAGCCAGACCGCCGGCTTCTGTCGTAAACAGCCCATCGAGCGCGGATGGATAGAGGTCTACGGGTTCAGTAACGATGGTTCGGCTGCCCTCCGTCAGGTTGACCTGGTACAGCGTCGGGGGGCCGTCAGCGGAATAGCCGTAGAAAAAAACTTCGTCTATGGGACTGATGGGGGGGCTGAGGGGGGCGATCGCCTCCCCGGCGGCCAGGGTGGATGCTTCTGTGGCAGGCTCGGTGGTCAGCGCAGCCTCGGCTTCAGCTCCAGGGGAATTGGGTTCGTCTGGAAGTATGAACGTTGACTGAGAGCCGGTTTTTGGCGGGGGAACAAATAGGTCAGTCATGGCAACACAGAAACAAACAGCGCGGCTTCGGGGGGCTGGGCCATCGACGTTAACCTAAGCTTCAGCCATGGCTCCCAGCGTCTATTCCTGATTCTGGCGCTGGCGCACAAATCCGGAAAATTTTGCTTGGTAGCGTCACGAACAATTTAAGCGATCGCAGACCCCGTCAAGATTACGTAAATTTACGGTGAAACCCAGGTTATATTGCTTGGCGATCGCGTCCCCAAGCTGCAAATGGACCGCAAAACTGAGGCAGCGTCAGCCCGTAAATACCGTCGGTGGCCATGGCCCGGTCGGCCGCTGTGTTGTAGCCCCAGCCGGCCAAAAACAGCCCCACATCGCCCAGGTCGGGCTGGCGCTGCACGGCCTGTAGGGCCTTAACCCTGTCCTCCACAAACCAGATGCTCTGCCCCCCACAGGCCGCCTGGATCTGCCGCAGGGTTTCATACTTGGGCTGCTTGACCTCTTTGCCCAAAATCCGATCGCCTGGGGCTGGCCCCAGGGGGCCGTCGCCGGGGAGATTTAGCCCTCCCTGGGTCAGTAATTGCTGAATAAATCGCCCTTCCTTGGTAGAAATAATCACCAGCTCAATGCCGTCGGCCACCATCTGCCGCAAGCGATCGATCACACCGGGGTAGAAGCGCTGGTAGCTGAGCCAGCCCTCCATATCCTGGGCAATCCAGCGATCGCGCACCCCGTCTACCGCCTGGCCCAGGGCGGTCGGCTCCACCCCCGCCCGCGCCAGCAGCTGCGGAACTAGCTCAGACCAGCGATCGAGAATCTCCCCATCCGGCACCCCTGCCATCAGCCCGTAGAGCACCAGCGGCATCTCCCAGCCCGTTTCAACCACCGGCCTCAGCGGGTAAAACCGCTCGGCCAGCCCCTCCGGCGGTGCCCCCGCCCCCGGTTCAAACACCTCACCGTAGGCCCTCCACGCCGTTTGAAAATACTCCCGCAGCCCGTCGCAGACCACGCCATCAAAATCGAGCGCCAGAATATCGGGGCCAGCCATTGGGAAAGAGCCTCTAGAGGTGAACTGCGATCGCAGGCCCATTGTAGGGTGGAATGCCACTGGCGTAAGGCCGTTATCCCCTCATGCGGCCAGTGCAAAGTGCAAAGTGCAAAATCTTGAACTTTGCACTTTGAATTCATCTCCCCATCCCCTCATCTCCCCATCTCCTCATCCCCCCATCTCCCCATCCCCCATCCCCGCCTGCCGCCGAATCAGCTGCTGCACCGCCGTCAGCGCCCGATTTAGCTCCGGCCCCCGATAGGTCGGGTTCGCTGCAAAGGCCTGCTGCTCTTGCTCTAGCATCAGCACATCTTCGCGCACCAGGCGCCGCAGCAAAAAGCTGGCCGAGTTCGTAAACGATCGCTTCACGAACCGCCGCACCGCCAGCGGGGTTTTGTGCAGCTTCGGAAACCGCTCCAGGGAGGTGAAGTGGAGCAGGTAGGCGCGGGTGTGGGTCTCGCTGAGCGGGCAAAACAGGCAGTAGATCACGAAGTCATTCCCCAGGGTCGATCGCCAGTGGGGATAGTGATAGTAGACATCCAGCGGCTCCGGGTGCAGCCGCCGCAAAGCTGGAATCAGCAGCTGGCTAACCGACCAGATTTTGTCGATGCGGTAGTAGCTCTCGGCATCGTAGCGGGCGTGGACGCGGGCCTCGCCTGCCTCAAGCTCCGCCAGCACCGGGTTGGCCCACACCTGGGCACCGCCGTGCAGGTGGCCGTGGTACATGTCCATCAGGTTCTCGATTAAGAACGAGTAGTGGGCCTGGACGTCGATGGTGGTCAGCGAGCCGATGAAGTTGAGGTGCTCCCACTCGGGCACCCCCAGGGGGGCTACCTGCTCGGCCAGGGCGGCGTCACCGGGAAACAGCCAGATAAAGCCGTCCTGCTCCCGAACCGGGTAGCGGCGCAGGGTGCAGGTGGGCAGCTTTTGCTGGGGCTCCAGGTAGGGCACATGGACGCAGGCGCCGTCGGGGGCAAACTGCCAGCCGTGGTAGGCGCACATCAGGTTATCGCCTGCGACGGTGCCTGCGCTGAGCCTGACCTGGCGGTGGGGGCAGCGGTCTTCGAGGGCAATGGGATTGCTGGCGCGATCGCGGTACAGCACAATCGGCTGGTGCCACAGGGTCACTGCAAGGGGTTTGTCCCTCAGTTCGGCGCTCTGAGCCACTGCGTACCAGTGGTTGAGGTTGATTCCCAGCTCTCGCAACGATAATTTAGGCGCCAATTTAGGCGCCGCCGCCTCGTCGGATGCAGAGGAATCTTGACTATTCCTCAGATCTAGCTGCTTGAGGGTTGTGACCGCTGCTTCTCTACCCAATCCGTCCATCTCACACCTGCGCTATCGCTGAAGACAATTTGCCTATGCCGGGAACGCCCCTAGATTTTGAGCACTCCCTCGGGGTTGACCGAGAGAATCGGGCGGCGCTGCACTCCCTCGCGCTGAAGAATGGCGTTGGCCGCCAGCAGCCCGCTGCTCACCGCCCGCTCCATCAGGCCGCAGGGAAAGGGCATGCGCACCCAGTCGCCCGCAAACAGCAGGTTGGCGGCGGGGGTGGTGGTTTGGGGCCGGTTGGCGAAGCTGCCCGGCGGAAATCCGGCAAAGTTCTTCTGGTTGACGAGCTGTCGGTGCAGCACGGTTGCGCCTTTCAGCTCGGGCACGATGTCGTACAGCTCGGCCTCGAAGGTGTCGAGAATATCGGCCTGGGTGGGAAAGTCTTTTTCTTTGTAGCAGTAGGCGTGCAGCTCCACAACGCTGCCCCCGGTGCGATCGCTCCAGGCTATGTAGTCGTCCTGAATGCGGTGGTAGAGGGTAATGCTGTCGGTGAGTCGGTAGCCCGAGAGCGAGGTAAACCAGCTGTGCTGCCAGTCGAAGTCGCGATCGAGCCAGAACCGGCCCACGGCAAAGGGATCGGCCACCCGCAGCTGGTCGACCTGGGCCACCAGGGTAGGGTCTACCTCGCCCACTGACAGGGCAAACAGAGCTTTGGTGCCGGGAATATCGGCGGCCATCACGTAGTAGTTGGCGGTGAGATCGTGGGCCGTGCTGGTAGCGGCGCTGGCGGTGATGAGCTGGAGGCGATCGCCCGCTCGCTGGAGCACCTTAAACGCCGCCAGATTCTCCCGCGCTGGTCCGGCCAGCACCTCGCCGTTGCTGGCGTAGGCGGCTCCGTGGCAGGGGCAGAGGTAGCCGCCTGCGGTGCCCTCGCTCGCCTCGACCTGGCGCTGCACGCTACAGCCCTGGTGGGTGCAGGTCAGCGACAGGGCGGTTTTGGCCCCCGCTGCTACGGAGTAAACACTGTCCCCGGCTCCAAAGTACTCCATCGTCTCCGAACTCAGCAGGGGGTTGCGCTCCACCCAGAAGGGCACCGGGCTGGTGGCGACGCTGCCCTTTTGGTAAGTGACCCCAGCGACTTGGCCCTCATCCCACGCCACCTGGCTGACGGTGACGCCGGTCAGCACCTGGCCGCCGTTGGCCTGGATGGCCTCCACCATGGGGTCAACCAGCGATCGCCCCATGTCCTGGCAGGTGCCGTTAAAGGCCAGCCCCTCGGGGTTGCCAAAAAAATAAAAGTGGAAGAACTGCATCAGTTCCCCGGCGCTGAGCAGGTCGGGGGCGTTCAGGCTCGACTTGGCAAAGGGCAAAAAGTAGAGGTCGTAGAGGCCGCGCGGAAAGTCGTTGGCCACCCACTCGGCCACCGACAGATGATCGAGGCGATCGTAGGTCTGCGGGTTGCGAAAGCCCGTAATTTCCCGAAAGACCTGGAGATGCTTGATGTGTGTCAGGTTAATGCCCCACTTCAGCCGGTTTGACGACGACACCGCCAGATCGATCACATTCCAAGGAAACGCCGAGCTGCTGGGGCGAAATACTTCGGGGTTGTAGCCGTCTTTGTACACCAGTGAATAGTAGTCGAGGGACTTAAAATTCTGCTGAATGTTGAGCTCGTCGACCAGGCCAAACAGGTTGTAGTACTGCGGAAAAAAGCCGTGGAAGCCGTGCTCCATCATAAAGGTGTCGTCGCCCACCTGAATTGGCCAGCTGGCAATTTTGCCGCCCAGCTGGGGCGATCGCTCCAGCAGCGTGACCGCTACCCCCCGCTGACTCAGTTCGTAGGCCGCCGCCAGCCCCGCCAGCCCGCCGCCAATCACCACCGCTGTAGTGCCCTTCCCCACTCGGGCGGGCAGCTCTAGCCGATCTTGCTGAAAAACCGTAGGCTGGGGTTTGCTGAGGCGAGAATAGCTCAGTAAGGCCGCAATTCCTCCTACGCCAAAGAGCTTGAGGACATTGCGACGGGCCAGGGTTTGGGCAAATAGCCCCTCTAAGGATTGACTCATCTGAGGTTTTAGGCATTGCTTAGGTCGAACTCGCCTTGGAAATATTCCCAAGGATGTGTGGGGAGCGACTTGGGCCTTACGGTAACACAGCTTTCCAGCCAGGGAAGGGACTTCCAGGTCTCCCGACCAGAGAAGACTGGATCCCGCGTTAAACCTGTTAAAGACTGTAGTATTAAGTTGCCTTCACAGTCTACTCATCCCGATGAAATACGTGCGAGAAACCCTGGCGGTTGCCCAGCGCATTTTGGTGGAGCTGTGGCGGCGGCGGCGGAGCCTGATCTTTTGGGCGATTTTTCCGGTGCTGCTGCTTGTGCTGAACAGCCTGATTTTGCAGGAGCGGCTGCAAATTTCCCTGGCGGAGGCCTACACCCAGGCCGCCCCCTCCACGCTGGTGGGAGCAGCGCTGTTTTTTAGTGGCTTGGGGGGAAGCGTTGCCACGGTGGTATCTGAGCGGGAGCAAAAGACGCTGAAGCGACTGTTTCTGTCACCCCTGAGCGGGGTGTCGTATTTTTTGGGGATTTGCCTAGCCTACGGGGCGATTGGCCTGGTGCAGGCGGGGCTGGTCTATGCGATCGCCCTCTTCTACGGAGCCAGCCTCGGCGGCAATCCGTTGGCCAACCTGCTGATCGTGCTGCTCAGCATTGCCGCCTACGTGGGGGTGGGGTTTGTGCTGGGCACCCAGCTGGCCCGCCGCACCGAAGACGTCAACGCGCTGATTGCCGCCTTTGGTATTCCGCTGATGATTTTGGGGGGTACCTTTTTGCCCACGGCGTTTTTCCCCGACTCCCTAGCCCGGCTGACCCAGTTCAACCCCATCTACCACATGATTGAAGCCCTCTCTGGGGTCGTGGTGAAGGGAAGCACCCTGACGGAAGTGGGTTCCCACGTGCGGTTTCTGGGCATTTTCGCCGGGGCAATGGTGGCGGCTGGCTGGCTCTCCTACCGCCGCATGGTGCAGGTTGAGCGTCAGCTCTAGGTGGTCCAGTGCCGCTTCCGGGCTGAGACGATAGAGTTATATAGAGTGCGACTATAGGGCGCGCAATGTATTGTGCAACAGGACATATTGTGCAGCAGGGCCTGCGACTGGGGGCTATCGGTGCTGGCGAAGCTGCACTAGAGGAGACTTTCTAGATTCTGTGAGTATTAGTTTGCCTATTTTAGTAGTTGTCCACCAGCCCACCTCTAACCCAGGCCGGGTGGGCGACAGCCTCCGCGCCCTGGGGTTTGATCTCGATGTGCGCTGCCCCGCCCAGGGACAGCCGCTGCCCGCCACGATGCAGGGCCACAGCGCGGTTGTCGTATTTGGCGGCCCCATGAGCGCCAACGACGATCACCTGGACTTTATTCGCCTAGAACTCGACTGGATTGCCATGGCGCTGGCCTCAGAAAAACCCTACCTGGGTATTTGTCTGGGGGCGCAGCTGCTGGCCCGCGCCCTGGGCGCAGCGGTGGTGCCTCACCCCACAGGGCAGCGCGAAATTGGCTATTACCCAATTCTGCCGACCCCGCCAGGGCTGGCTCTGCTGCCCGGTCCGCTGATGGTCTATCAGTGGCACCAGGAAGGCTTTACGCTGCCAGTGGGCAGCCACCTGCTGGCCACCGGGTCCACGTTTCCTCACCAGGCTTTTCGCTATGGGCGATCGGCCTACGGGCTTCAGTTTCACCCCGAGATTACCACCGCCATGGTCAACCACTGGACCACGGCAGGGGCTGAACAGCTGAGCTACCCTGGGGCTCAGGGGCGGGCCTACCACCTCAGCCAGCACCGCCTCTACAGCCCTGGGGTAGAGTGCTGGCTGCATCAATTTTTGGCCGGATGGATGGGTGCCCCGGCTGAAGCTGAAGTGGCGTGGGGGCGGTATCACCCAGCCCATTCCCACCGCAGCGGGCCGGGAAGCACCATTGCCCATCGCCAGGATTCGTCACCCATGACCGAAATCGGCTAGCGCCGCCGTGGGGTAGAAGCACATTAGGGAGGTACAGCGGGTGAAAATTGGGGTAGTTGGCACTGGGCTAATGGGGTCGTCTATGGCCCTCAGGTTGCTATCGTCGGGGCATCGGGTGTGGGTCTATAACCGCACCCCAGAGCGACTCAAGCCCCTGGATCTAGCCGGGGCGGTTGTCTGTTCTACTCCCCTGGAGCTGGCTCAGGCGGTGGAGGCTGTCATCTTTATGGTGACCGATGGGGCGGCGGTGCGATCGCTCCTCGATGCCATGGCTGTGGGCGATCGCACTGCGTCTTCTGGGGGGAATCGCCCCTCGCCCCTGGCCCAGGGTGCCATCATTCAAATGGGCACCATTGCCCCCGCCGAAAGTCAGCTAATTGAGCAAGCTGTTATCCAGGCCGGGGCCACCTATCTAGAGGCGCCGGTGCTGGGCAGCATTCCCGAAGCCAAAAACGGCAAGCTGATCATCATGGTCGGGGCCGAAAGCGCAGATTATCAGCGCTGGCAGCCGCTGCTGGCCTGCCTGGGCACCACCCTCTACCACGTGGGGCCAGTGGGCAGCGCCGCTACCCTGAAGCTGGCCATGAATCAGCTCATTGGCTCGCTGACCGCCGCCTTTGCCGAAAGCCTGGGGCTGGTGCAGGCCGCCGGTATCGATGTGGATACCTTCATGGCGGTGGTGCGCCAGAGTGCCCTCTACGCCCCCACCTTCGACAAAAAGCTGCGCCGGATGCAAACCCGCCAGTTTGCCGACCCCAACTTCCCCACCAAGCACCTGCTCAAGGATATGGGCCTGTTTGTGGCCGCTGCCGAAGCCGCTGGGCTGGCTACTCTGCCGGCCGAGAGCGTGCGGCAGATCGTCGCCCAGGCGGTGCAGGCAGGCTATGCCGACGACGACTACGCCGCTCTGTTTAATATTGTTAGCCCCATGCCACAGCTAGATAAGCCCGCCCTGTAAGTCTGGGCAGATTCCCCTGTCTCGCCGCTGGCCAATTTCCCTGGCCGAGCGCTGGCCCGAGGGAGGGCTGCGCCCCAAATCTTGATCAAATATCTTGATCAAATATTACGGGTTTCAACATTACGTGAAGCAAAACCCGAGATCTGCGCTTGAATCCGGGTATCTTTTATTGCAATCACCGAAGATGACTACTGAGGCGATCGCCGCCGCTGCCGTCAGGCCTGTTCTGGGGTGAGGGCAGGCTGCCCAAAGACTGGCGGGGCGAAACTGTCGGTGTGGGTGTGATAAAAGGTTCGGCTATCTTAGCCGAAATTCTTAGGCGAAATTAATGTTGCCACTGAGGCATCCTTGTGTAAAATCGTGGGCAATATCTTCGCGCCCTATACGCCCCTTAAGGAGGTGAGACTTTATGACGGTGAGCGTTCAACCCAATCTGATTCAATTTTTGCAGGATGAGTTGGCTATTTCGACAGCCTCTATCCAGGTTGCCCTCAAGCACAGCGAGCAAGATCCTGGGCCATTGCCCATGATCCTTTGGCAGTATGGTTTGGTTACCCTGGAGCAACTAGAGCAAATCTATGACTGGATGGAAGCGGCTTAGATCCACAAAACCCTGGCTTAACTCTGTCAAGAGGCGCAGCGCGTGCTGCGCCTCTTGTTGTTTTTGCCTCTTTTTACTTTTTTAGGTTTTAAAGAGGCGTGAGCGCCAGACCCTAAATCACGCCCTTAGAGCTGGGAATCAGGTGCGCCCGGCGGGGATCTACTTCAGTGGCCATACGCATGGCTCGGGCAAAGGCCTTAAAGGTAGCCTCGATAATGTGGTGGGAGTTGATGCCGTCGAGCTGGCGAATGTGCAGGGTCATCTGGCTGTGGTTGACGATCGCGACAAAGAACTCCCGCACCAGCTGGGTGTCGTAGGTGCCCACCCGCTGGGTCGGAATCTCCAGGCCGTAGCTGAGGTGAGGCCGCCCCGAAAAATCGAGCGCCACCTGCACCAGCGATTCATCCAAAGGCGCAACGAAGTGGCCAAAGCGGGTAATGCCCTTGCGATCGCCCAGAGCCTGGTGCAGCGCCATCCCCAGGGTGATGCCCACGTCTTCGTTGGTGTGGTGGTCGTCAATTTCAATGTCGCCTGTGGCCCGCACCTCCAGATCGATCAGCCCGTGGGACGAAATCTGGTGCAGCATGTGGTCGAGAAAGGGAATGCCTGTACTGGCCTCGCACTGCCCGGTGCCGTCCAGGTCGAGACTCACCTGCACATCGGTTTCGCCCGTAGTGCGGCTGACGCTGGCGCGGCGGCTGAGGTGAGCCAGGCTGGTGCTGGGAGCAGCGAGGGAACGATCTTGGGTTTGCATGGCGGCTGCTTGGCGAGTTGGTCTTCCATCTTACCGAAGTCTGTGTCTTACCAAAGGCTATGCCAGGCACAGCCGCTCGCCTAGCTGCCCGGAAACCTCTGGAAACGGGTCCTGGCTTTCAGGTTCATGTGCTCTTTTTGAATGTCGATGTGCTCGACTTGAATGGTCATACCGCTGAGGCTAAACTGGCGCAGGTCGAGCAGGTCGTTAGCCGCCGCGAGGAGGCTGCGGGTGAGGGGTTCTGAGGTGTTGTTCGCCTCCATCTGAACGTCGTTGAGCATCAGCTGATACCCCTGGGCGTCTACGGCTGGGGCCGCGCTGAACGCCACATGCTGCTGCTCCCCCGAGTCCATCTGAAGGTCGGTCGCGATCGCCACCCGACCTTCCCCAGGCAGATTGACCTGAACCTGCTGAAAACTCACCTGCACCGGGCGATCGTCCAGCGTGACCTTCAGCGCTTGCAGCTTTCGCTGAATATAGTCAGAGTTACAGGCCCGCTGAATATCAGCTTCGGTTAGCTTGGCCGCAACGGTGGCGTTGGTGGGGCGGGTTAGCTCTATGTCGCCAAACGCCGCCTTGATCGGATCGATCGCCATGCCGTCGGTTTGCACCGTCAATTCTTCGGTACGCAGGTCGTCTTTGATCACCAGGCCTTGCCCTTTGATATCCGCTGACTCCAGCTCTCCCTGCACTAGGGCGACCGGGTTCGTGTGAATTTCGGCGTCCAGGCTCTCCGCCGAGTCAAGCTGGGTAGAGAGACCCATTTCGACCGCTCTGCTGAGAGCCTGCTCTCCCAAATCCGAATTACCTTTGGCCATAGTTAATAGTCCTACATAGGTTTGAAGCTCCCAGTTTAGATGCCTCAAAAGGCTTTAAGCTCCGTCGTAGTAGGGGTTTTCGGCGTTGATAAGAGGCTGCTTTGGGATGATACATTAATCTTTCTTAATGAATAGCCAGGGCACCTCCGCCCGTGACAGGAGCGCTGCCGTGGGCCTGGCTATTTCAGGCCAGTCCACTCCCCACCGGAGAATGTGATCGGGTTTAGCGCCGGGGCTTACCTCCCTGAGGTTTACCTCCCTGGGGCTTACCTTCCTACAAAGCCGCCAAAATAGCGTCGCGGGTGATGTCCCCCGTAACCAGGGCGGCGCCTAGGCCCTTGGGCATGACAAAGCGCACCTGGCCGTCTTCTACTTTTTTGTCGCCCTGGAGCAGGTCAAGAATGTCGCCGGCCCCTAGCTGCGGCGGTATTTGGGTCGGCAGCGCCGCCTTTTCGAGCAGCCTGAGCTGTCGGGTTTCCTCTGCTGCCGTCCAGTAATTGAGGACGGTGGCAATTTTCCCGGCGGCAACCATGCCGATCGCCACCGCCTCGCCGTGGTTAACTCCCCGGTAGTGCATCAGGCTTTCGACGGCGTGGCCAATGGTGTGGCCGTAGTTGAGAATGGCCCGCAGCCCCGCTTCCTTTTCATCCTGAGACACCACCTCGGCCTTGGCCTGGCACGATCGCGTTAGAACAGTGTGCAGCAGCCCGTCGCCCAGGTAGCGGTACTGGTCTAGGCGGGGAGCAGCTTCCAGGGTCTCAAACAGGTCCCTGTCCCAGATCACCCCGTACTTAATCACCTCCGCCATGCCAGCACGAAACTCCCGTGCTGGCAGGGTCTTGAGCACCAGAGGATCGATCATCACCAGGCGGGGCTGGTGGAAGGCCCCGATCAGGTTTTTGCCCTGGGGATGGTTGACGCCGGTTTTGCCGCCGATGGAAGCATCGACCATGGCCAGCAGCGAGGTGGGCACCTGCACTACGCTCACCCCCCGCAGCCAGGTGGCGGCGGCAAAGCCGGTCATATCGCCAATTACGCCGCCGCCCAGGGCCACCATGGCCGACTTGCGCTCCAGGTGAAACGCCAGGGCCGCATCGTAGATTTTTTGGATCGACTTTAGCGTTTTGTAGCGCTCTCCGGCGGGCAGCAGGCAGGTCTCAACGACGTAGCCCGCCTGGGTGAGGGAACTGAGGGCGCGATCGCCATACTGCTTAAAAATCGCCGGGTTCGACACCAGCAGCAGCTTTTGCCCCGGCTTCACCAGCGGTTTCTCGCCCCCCGCCAGCCAGCCGCCCAGATGGTCGATACCCGACGGGGCAACCACCACCTGGTAGGCGTTGCTCGGCAGCGACACAGGGATGACAGATTTCATGGATATAGCCAGGGCGATGGGGAGGTTGCTTTAAAACTTTAGCTGGTTAAGGAGCAAGGCGGTGAGGTGGATGGGGAAGGTGGGGAAGGTTGGGAGGATGGGGAAGGCAAAAACTTGCTCCCATCTCCCCCACTCCCCCACTCCCCCACTCCCCCACTCCCCCACTCCTACGCTCCCCTACCGTGGTTCAATAAATACGTAGCTGTTGTGGAGAAAGACTATGGGTGGTGTAGTAGCCTACGTGCTGTTTTTGTCGATCATGGTGGGCACAGCTGTGGGACTGTACTTTGGCCTGCGCGCCGTCAAGCTGATTTAGTCCCAAATTTCGGTGCTAGACCTGTAATGGCTTGAAGGCTGCCCAACACTAGCCAGCCTAGGATATTGATCCGGCCATCGTAAAACGCCAGGTCGAAGATAGCGAAGGCTGTGGTGCCCCCAAAGCCAGCCAGATAGCCACCGAGCAGCGCTCTGGTGGCGGGGGACATTGGGGTGGAGGCCAGGGCATAGACATTGCGCCCCAGAATCCACCCCACCAAAGCCGTAAACCCCAGGGCGACAGGCACTCCGGTTTCGGCAGCCAGCATGAGCCAAAGGTTGTGGGCGTGGGGCAAAAAGTCGCCTGCCACCGGAAAGTTAGCCGGGTTGTAGAGCAGCTTAAAGGTGCCCAGGCCGGTGCCGAACCAAGGGTGGTGCGGAATCATGTCGAGGGCTAGCTGCCAGACGCTCAGCCGCAGGACAGCGGTGGTAAAAGCTTCGGGCAGGCTGCGCCCGCCCACGCCCCAAATCAGCGCGCTGACAATGAGCAGGGCGATCGCCCCTAGCCCAGCCCAAAAAATGTAGCGAAAGGGCCGCATCAGCCCGCCAAACAACAGCAATTGCAGGCCCGCAATCAGCAGACCGCTGCGCGATCCAGAACAAAAGATACCCGCCAGCACCAGGGCTGTGGCACCGCATACCCAGGGGCTTTTCGCCCGCAGTTCGGGGCGGCTGAGATAGTGGGCACAGAGGCCTAACCCGAGGCCAAACACGATCACCATATAGTTGGCGAGGGCGTTGGGGTGGCCAAAGACGGCGCTGGCCCGGTGGCCGTAGTCGGTTTTGAGGTACAGCCACTGGAGCCATGGAAGACCGCCCCAGCGGCTAATGCTGCTGGGCGATCGCAGGTAAAACTCTACCCCCGCCGCCAGATTGATGGGAACGGTGGCTATCAATGTCGCCAGCCCCCAATGGTGGAGGGTTTGCAGTGGACGGCTAAAGGTGGGCAGGGCGACGGCGATCGCGGCGTAAAACACAAAAAACGGAACGAAATTGAGCACCTGTAGGGCCGACTCCCCCGGCGCTTCCGAGAGCACGACCCCGATGCCTAGCCCCAGGGCCAGCCAGACCCAGCCCTGGCTGTAAAGCAGTCGCCACATCTGGCGATGCCAGTGGTGAATGCTGACGATCAAAAAGCTGCCCAGGGTCGCGATCGCCCCGTAGACGACGTAGGGCAACACCACTAAACTGCCTAGCACCAAGCGCTCTAGGGCTAAGCTGCTGACCCCAAGTCCCTTTCCCCTAGTAGGCTCCATCGCCAATTACAACCACCCAAACGGTTCTAAGTAGAATGTAGATATCCAGCCACACCGACCAGTTCCTAACGTAGTAGGCGTCGAGGTTGACCCGCTCCTCGTAGGACACGTTGTTGCGCCCCGACACCTGCCACAGCCCCGTCAGGCCCGGCAGCACCTTAGTGTATAGGCTGTACTTGTCGGCGTAGCGAAAGATTTCTTCTTTGACAATAGGGCGGGGGCCGACCAGACTCATTTCACCCCGCAGCACGTTCCACAGCTGGGGCAGTTCATCGAGGCTGGTGCGCCGCAAAAAGCGCCCAATGCGGGTAATGCGGGGGTCGTAGCGGAGCTTATGATCCCGCTCCCACTGCGATCGCAGGGTCGGATTGGCGTCAAAGTAGCGCTCCAGTACATAGTCAGCATTGGGCACCATCGAGCGAAACTTCCAGGCGATAAAGGGGACGCTATTTTGCCCCAGGCGCGGCTGACCGTAGAAAACAGGCCCTGGCGAGTCAAGTTTGACCAAAACGGCAATAATACCCACCAGAGGTAGCAGTAGACTCCCCACCAGCAGAGTCAGGCCAACATCGAGCAGCGCTTTAATCAGGCGCGGCCCCGGCAGCAGCAGCTGCTGGCGAATTTCCAGACCCAAAATTCCCCCTAGGTCTTTGGAGCTTACCCACAGGCTAGCCACCCCAAACAAGTCAGGAATCATCATCAGGTGCGGAAAGGTGTGCCCATGGCGCTCTAAAACCCGAAGCAGCTTCTCCCGCTGCACCCCCGGCATTGCCACAATGGCGTAGTGGATGTCGTGCTTGCGGGCCAGGCGGGGGGCGATCGACAGTGGCCCCAGCACGGGCACGCCGCAAATTTTGTCGCGGCGATCGCGATCGTCATCCAGCACCGCCACCGGCTTGAGGCCAAAGCTGGGCTGATTTTTCAGCGTTTGAATCACCAGCTCTCCGGTGCGCCCGCCCCCCAAAATCAGCACCTGGTAGCCCCACCAGGGGTAGCGGGCAAACACCTGCCTGACCAACAATCGCCCCAGCAGCACCATGATCAGGGAGAGCACCCAGACCATTAAAAAGACGCCCCGAGAGTAGGTTTCGCTCTGGCCAGTCAAAAACAGCCCTGCCCCCAGCACCATGTGGGTAAAGCTGGTGGATAGACAGATGCGCCGTAGTTCGTCGACCGGGCTGAGCCCCACCGCTGGGTATAGCCCCGCCGCTGCATAGGCCAGCAAAAACACTCCCAGAATGGGCCATAGATGCCCATATAGGCTGGGTAGGTACTGTCCTCCAAACGCCAGCCTGAGGTAAACACCTGCGGTACCGGCTAGAAACAGGGCCAGCAAATCGGACGCGCCAAGTAGGCCAACCATCGGCAGCGATCGGGTTGACATCCTCAGCGACACCATCACGGGCTGAACCGTGCGCTCTAGAGGAAACATAAATTTCCCCAATACTCCTGCAACACCGACACTACTCTAATTCATCCCCCCGCTTAAATTTCAGCCACTTCTGCGTCAAATAGTCAGCCATTTCCCGCTGAAACCTGGTTTCTGAGAACATTTCCCCCTGACGACGAATCGTTTCGGCTACAAACTGATGGCGATGGCCGTCAAAATACTGCACCGCCTGCACGAGATCAGCCACGGTCTGCTGACCAAACAGCACCCCGGTTTTGCCCTGAATGACCGTCTCGGCACAGCCCCCTTTGCCGTAGGCGATTACGGGTGCCCCTGCCGCCTGAGCCTCGACTACGGTAATGCCAAAGTCCTCCTCTGCTGGAAAAATAAACCCGCGACAGCGCTCCATGTAATCTGACACCACAGCGTCGGGCGGGTTCCGCAAAAAGGTTATATTTGATTTCGCCAGTTTTTGTAGTGACCCGAGGGCTGGCCCGTCGCCGATTACCACCAGGGGTAGACCCAGGCGGTTAAAGGCCTCTACGGTGAGGTCAACCCGCTTGTAGGGTACACAGCGCGATACGGTCAGATAAAAGTCTTCGCGGGGCTGCTGCCAGCGAAAGCGATCGATCGCCACCGGCGGGTAGATGACCGTAGCCGGGCGGCGGTAGGTTTTCCAAATTCGGCGGGCCACGTAGCGGGAGTTGGCAACAAAGCAGTCGACCCGGTAGGCCGCCGCTAAATCCCACAGCCGCAGATAGTGCAGAATTAGCCGGGTGAGCGCGCCTTTGGCCCCGCTGGTCAGCCCCGCCTGCTGAAGATACTGCTGCTGTAAGTCCCAGGCGTAGCGAATGGGGGTGTGCACATAGCTGACGTGGAGCTGGTGCGGTCGCGTCAGCACCCCTTTGGCCACCGCATGGTTGCTGGAGATCACCAGGTCGTAGGCCGAGAGGTCAAACTGCTCGATCGCCAGGGGCATGAGCGGCAGGTA
Source organism: Nodosilinea nodulosa PCC 7104 (assembly GCF_000309385.1). GTDB lineage: Bacteria > Cyanobacteriota > Cyanobacteriia > Phormidesmidales > Phormidesmidaceae > Nodosilinea > Nodosilinea nodulosa. The sequence continues at coordinate 1,581,661 of NZ_JH976537.1, read as the reverse complement.
CTGGCGAAAGTGCCGCCGCGCCCAGGGTAAATTTTGAATGAAAGAGGTCTGGACCCGCGTGCCGGGAGGAATTAGCGCCGCCGCCGTCGGCTCTAAAAACTCCACCAGGCTAAAGATATCGGTCTGGGGGCACACGGCCAGCAGCTGCTCGACCACCTTCTCCGACCCGGCGCGGCTGACCAGCCACTCGTGCACCACAGCTATGGCAGTCGGTAACTCTGCGGGAACAGTCAAGATCGGTGGCGGGGGGTAAGGGGAGGGGGCAGGCGGTAAGCATTCAGCGGATCTGAGCTAATTTTCGGTTTTTAGCTCTCCGGCGGCGACTTTGTCGTTCACCAACTGCCGCACCAGCGCGAGTTCCTCAAAGGTGACCTTGCCGTCGGCTCGCATGGTGGCGGTAATGGCATCGCGCTCGGCCTGGGTGAGCACGCCATCGGCGATCGCCTGTTCGATGGTCTGCCGCAGGGTTTCTAGCTCCTGCTGCTCTTCGGCGCTGAGTTCTTCGGCCATGGGGCGCTCCTGCTTAGCAACTTCACGCTCCAATCTTATCAGTGTGCCTCTCCCCCTAAGTAACTACTCCAGCGAATAGAACAGCTGCGCCAGAAATCGCTCAGCCCCATTCCCCCACTTCCCCATCTCCCCATCCCCCCATCTCCCCCCCACTCCCCTACTTACACGCAACACTCCCCTCAATCCCCGCATAGTCCAGCGCCACCTGCGACCCGCTGCCGGGATTGCCCCCCGAGAGGTCGGTGAGCGCTACTGGATAGCTGCCGCCCGTGGGGGGGCTGGCGGTGCCCTGATACAGGGGTTTTCCTGCGTTGTTGCTGCCCTGGCGGCTGAGGGTGGCGTCGAAGGTGTTTTTGGTTTCTAAGTTCACAAAGCGCACCATGTGAAAGCCGCTGCCATCGTAAAAGGCCGTCACCGCCATGCCTTCCATGACGCCGTCGCAGGTGTTGCTCTGGCTGGCCTGGGGCGAGAGGGGGGTGGCCCGCCCCTCGGTGTTGATAAAGTCGCCGCGAATCCAGCCCTCGGCTCCAGATTGCTCAAACTTGACGTAGTACCAGGTGCCGTCGCTCGCCTCGGCCGATCGCAGCAGCATCACCGGGTCGCCCACCAGGCCGTAGCCTTTGGCGCTAGAGGAGGTGGTGGGCTGCGATCGCAGATTTATCTTTGACCCCGGCTCAGCGGCAATGAGCTGGGCGGCCTGGGGCGGGTTGACGGCCTGCCCGGTGCCGCCTACCCCGGGTTCGGGGGGCTGGGGGGTGGGCGTGGCGGTAGGCGTTGACGCTGGGGTCTGGGCTGGAGTCTCCGGCTCTGTGACCTGCGGCTGTTGGTCTTCGTTTGGGGGCGCTGCTTTGTGGCGGCCCCAGCAGCCAACTGCCGTCAGGCTGAGGGCAGCACAAAGCCCCAAAGTAATCGGTCGGTTGGCCTTTGGCATGGCGATCTCCCCACAAAAAACCCGAGATATAGCATAGCGCCCGACCTCAAGGGAGGTTAGATTTTGGATTCTAGAGTTTAGATTGGTACACACTTGCCGGGGGGAGAAGCGCGATCGCAGGCCCCAGCCCCAAATTTTCTTACTTTTTAAAGGCCACCATGGCCCCGTCGGCCACCGCGTAGGCCACGTCACCCCGCGCCAGGGTAATGGCATAGCCGCCGGTAAACTCGCCAAAGGCGGGCAGCGTCAGCCGCCGCTGCTGGGCCTGCCAGTGGAAGCAGGGCAGACGCAGGCGATCGCACCCTGCGCTCAGGCTCAGGCAGGGGTGAATATGGCCGCAGATATTCACCTGATCGCTGTCTAGCCTGGGCTCGTGGCTCAGCAGCAGGCCCGCCGTCTCCACGGCCTCCACAAAACAATCCACCGAGAGCTGGCTGAGGGTGTCTTGCAGGCGGCGATCGTGATTTCCCAAAATGAGGCGCACATTCACCTGCGTCCTGCTTAAAAATGCCAACCAGCTGTCGATTACCCCATCGGTCATTCCGTCCTGACTGTGGAACAGATCGCCCAACACCCAGATGGACTCAGGACTGTGGCGGGCGCACAGTGCCTCCAGCCGTTGAAGCGCGGCATGGTTGGCGTGGCTAGATACCGGTAGCCCGTGGTGCTGAAAGGTTTCGGCCTTGCCTAGGTGGACATCCGAGACCAGAATTGCCCCCAGCCCTACAGCATAGACCGCTCGCTCGGGCAGCAGCAGCAGCTCAGTTTGGCCTACGGTAAGCGTTTCTATGGCGCTAATTTGGAGAGACAAGGCTATTTCGGAAGGTTCATTATCTTGGCGACCATGGCCAGGCTTTCTTCGTAGAGCATGTCTTCGCCCCAGCGCTGGAGCTGCTGCCCCAGCATAAAGTCGGCCCGTTGGTCAGACAGCGCCGTCACCTGCTCTACCTGACAGGCCTGGGCACCGCCGCCAGCTTCCATGCGCATGCAGCCGGTGGTCTCCGAGCACAGAATGGTGCAGCAGTTGGCGCTCTTATCGGTAGACAGTATCCGCAGCCCGGTTAAGTCACCGACGACCTCCCCCAGATCGGCCACTGGAATGCCCGCTAGCTCCGCCTCAATGGACAGGCCGTTAGGGCCTTTGAAGTGAAATTTTTGGATGTTGTAAATGCCCCCTTCACCCACGTAGTCAACGGGCTCCCACCCCAGTCGGCTGGCAAACCAGCCCAGGTAGAGCAGCGCCTGGGCCGCGTTGCCCTGCTCGTAGTCGATGCTAATCCGGTCTACGTCTAGCAGCGACTCCCGCCGCTCGGGGGGGTCAAAGGCGGCGGCGGTTAGCTCCTGCCAGGGGGCCAGCCGGTGCCAGTTGAGGTCGGCAATGTAGGTGCCGGCCTCGATCAGATCCTGCATCTTTTGCAGCTCGGCCTCGGCATCGCTAAAAAAGCTGGAGTCAACGATAATGCAGTTGCTCGACTTGGCCAGGTTTTGAAAAATCAGCTGCTCGGGGCTGGGGGTGGCCTTCCACCACACAAATTTGGGCAGCTCTGGCAGAGTCAGCGAGGCAATCAGGTCGCTGACTCGCCCCAGGGCGGCCTTGGTGCCCCGCAGGTTAATGTATTCGCAGCACACGAGGTTGCCGCTGCTTTTTTTCTGCACCGGGCAGTACACCGATACCTGGGCTGTCACCCCGGTATCTTCCCCAAAGGTGGGGCACAGGCTGATGATGCGGCAGGGGTTGTGGGCTGAAATCGACTCGCTGAGGCTAAACCCGCGCTGGTCAATGTTGGGGTAAACCTTTTGGCTGGGCGAAAGCTGGGCGTATTCCTGACGGATACGGGCCAGGGTAGGGGGGTCAACCCGGCCTGTCACCCGCAGATCGTAGGCTATTTGGGCCTGGCGAATCGCCTCGCGGGTCATACTGCCGTGGTTGCTGTCGATAAAGCCGGTGTAGTAGCCCAGGGCGGCCAAAATCTGCTGCACCTCTTCGGGCTCGTAGACCACCATGGTGAAGGTGGTGGCTCGCGTCGCGATCGGGGTTGCAGACCCAGAGTCCTGCTGGTGCCAGATACTCTGTAGCTCTGACTCAATATCGTCTAGGGAAATGTCTTTGGGTTTTTGTAGGGCAACGATAGGGGTGGTAGTCATAGTGCGGTGAGATAGGGGGCAGTAGGGTGTAAGAACCTAGAAACCAGGCTCAGTCAGGCGCGATCGCAATCTATAGCCGTCGCCAGCGCCGCCCGTCTTTGTTCAACAAAAACTCGGCTTCTAGCGGTCCCCAGGTACCCGCCTCATACATGGGAATTGTCTTGGGGTCAGCCGGGGGGTCCCAGGCTTCGAGCAGGGGAGTCAGCAGTCGCCAGGAGGCTTCCACCTCGTCACCACGGGTAAACAGGGTTTGATCGGCCAGCATACAGTCCACGATCAGCCGGGCGTAGGCGTCGGTATTGGCCTGGCCAAAGGCGGCATCGTAGCGGAAGTCCATATCCACCGATCGCGTCCGCAGGGAGTTGCCGGGGGTCTTAACCTCAAACCGCATCGAAATACCCTCGTCGGGCTGAATCCGCAAGGCCAGCACGTTGCGGTTCACCTGCTGGGCTGCCGACTGAAACATCAGGAAGGGCACTTCCTTAAAGTGAATGGAGATCTCGCTGACCTTCTTGGGCATGCGCTTGCCGGTGCGCATGTAGAATGGCACCCCTTTCCAGCGCCAGTTGTCGATCTCAAGCTTGAGGGCGCAGAAGGTCTGCATGGTTGACTCGGGGCTAGCCCCCTCCTCTTCGCGATAGCCCGGCACCGCCTCACCCTTCATCCACCCCGCCGAGTACTGCCCCCGCACGGCAGCCGGCATAGAGCTATCGCCATCAGTGATCTCGCTGAGATGGGTCGCCTGCAGCACCTTAGTTTTTTCGTTGCGAATGCTGTCGGCATCGAGGGAGTTGGGGGGCTCCATGGCGGTTAGGGCAAAGAGCTGCATGATGTGGTTTTGCACCATATCCCGCAGGGCTCCGGCGGTTTCATAGTAGCCTGCTCGTCCCTCTAGGCCTACGGTTTCGGCCACGGTAATCTGCACGTGGTCGACAAACTGACGGTTCCACAGGGGTTCAAAAATGGCGTTGGCAAAGCGAAACACCATCAGGTTTTGAACGGTTTCTTTGCCCAAATAGTGATCAATGCGGTAGATTTGGCGCTCGTCGCACACGTTTTGCACTACGCGGTTGAGCACCCGCGCTGAGGAGAGATCTTTGCCAAAGGGTTTTTCGATGATCAGCCGCTGCTTGTCGGGGTCATCCAGCATGCCCGCCGCGCCCAATTGCTCGGTGGCTTCGCCAAAAAAGCGCGGTGCCACCGACAGGTAAAACACCCGGTTGCCCTGGGTGCCCCGCTGCTCGTCTAGCTCCGCCAGGAAGGTCTTGAGGGACTTGTAAAACTCCGGGTCGTCAATGTCACCAGGACAATAAAACAAGCCACGGGCAAAGTCATTCCAAATGGCCTCAAACCCCAGACCGTTGCCAAATTCTTCGACCCCTTCTCGCAGGTGCTCGCGAAAGAAGTCATGACTCCATTCACGCCGGGCAACCCCGACGATAGTAAGCTCTGGGGGCAGCCGTCGCTCACGCCGCATTTGGTAGATAGCGGGCACAATTTTGCGCTGGGTGAGGTCGCCCGAAGCGCCAAAGATCACCAGAATTTGAGGTTCGGGAATGCGGTCCTGTTGAAGACCGGCGCGTAGTGGATTTTCGAGCAAGGACACCATAAGCGAGAAGAAGAGTAAACGTTAGGGGCTAAGCTCTGACAAAAAAATGATGCAGGGTCAAGGCCGAGGTGATCCGCACCCGTGGGCGTACAGTCATGGATAACAGAAATCGCAATCTATATTGACAGCAGATTTTACAAATCTGGTGAGACTATAGACCCTCTTAACTAACCAGCCGGTGAAAAGTATTAAAGGCAACTAAATTTAGGCTACAGACGTGGCTCAGACTACATTTTCAGGCTTGACAATCTCGTTTAGCCGAGGCTTCATCTGCCTTACTTCTCCTGATGGGCCAGCAGGGTATCTTGGCGGCGGCTGTGGTCTTGAATAAACGATTCAACCAGGGCAACGTCTTCGCTGCTGCCCACAATAAAAGGCGTGCGCTGGTGAATTTCGCCCGGCACCACCGCCATAATCTCCTGGGTGCCGGTGCTGGCTCGGCCGCCCGCCTGCTCGATTAAGAAGCCTAGGGGAGCCGTCTCGTACAGCAGCCGCAGCTTGCCCTCGGGCTTTTTCGTGGTACCGGGGTAGAGAAAGACGCCCCCCTGGGTCAAAATGCGGTGAAAGTCGGCCACCAGCGCTCCGGTGTAGCGGGCCGAGTAGCCATCGTGGCGGTGGACGTAGCGGGTGAAGTCGCGAATGGAGTCTTCCCACTGCCAGAAGTTGCCCTCGTTGACGCTGTAGGTAGGGCCGTGGGAGGGGACCCGAATGTTTTCGGTGGCCAGGATAAACTCGCCCAGGCTGGGGTCGAGCACAAAGGCGTGAACGCCTCGGCCAATGGAGTAGACCAGCACGGTGCTGGGGCCGTAGAGAATGTAGCCTGCGGCAAGCTGCTGGTGGCCGTCCTGGAGTAGATCAGCCCCGGTGTGATCGAGGTCGTCGCCCTGCTGACGGCGGATAGAGAAGATGGAGCCGACATTGAGGTTGATGTCAACGTTGGAGGAGCCGTCGATGGGGTCGTAGAGCAGGGTGTAGCGCCCGATGGGGCAGTTTTCGGGGATGTAGTAGGGCTTGTCCATTTCCTCGGAGGCGAGGCGGCAGACCAGGCCGCTCTGCTTAAACACCGAGATAAAAACGTCGTTGGCGTAGATGTCCATTTTTTTGACGGCTTCGCCCTGGACGTTGGTCTCGCCCGTGAAGCCCAGGGCCGATTCCATCAGCCCGGCGCGGCTGAGGTGGCGGGCAATTAGCTTGCCGGCCAGGGCGATGCGGTTCATCAGGGCGCTGAGGTCTTGGGCCTCGGGGCCAAAGCTGTGGAGCTGTTCGAGCACGTGGCGGGCGAGGGTTTTGCAGTCGCGATCGAGGGCAAAGCCTGAATCGGCGGGTTGGTAGTCGGCCATCGTAGAGGTTCCTTTGGTAGGGGCAGGGTAGCGGCAGCTAGAGAGGGCGACAGTTCCTTGAGGTGATGGTTAGCTATGGGCTGTCTTCATGGTAAGAAGGCTGGCTGAGTTTAATGGCAACCTTTAGAGACACTTTAGAAATGAGGGGTTGCTGAGAGCTGTGGGCGAGACGGAGATGGGAGAGCGAACGGTGGGCCGCTGCACCCCTGACCGCGCTTAACGGAGAGAGGCAACTGTCGCCTCAGGCGGCTTCGGCCTCGCCCAACCACCCTAGCACTAGCGGATTGACCAGCTCTGGGGCTTCGTCCTGGGGGCAGTGGCCGACGCCGGGAAGTTCTTCCATGGTTTTGACTGCTGGGTAGTTGGCCAGGTCTCGGCCCATGGCCACCGGTTCCCAGGGGTCGTCCTGACCCCAAATTATCCACACGGGGCACCGAATCTGGGGCAGCAGATCCTCGGCCAGGGGCCCTTGGGAGTAGCGCACAAAGGCTAGAAACACGTCGGCGGCCCCAGGGGTGAGGGCTGGCGCCAGGATAGCCTCGACTAACTCATCGGTAATGGCTTCAGGGCGGTGGTAGGCCTGGCCCAGCAGGTTGCGAATGACGCTGCGGCGGGCAATGCGGGAGAAAAAGAAGCGACCGACCGGAGCATAGCCCAGCAGGTTCTGCACGATGGGGGTGCTGAGCCGCTGGTGCCAGGGAATGTCGGCGCGGCGGCGCTCGTGCAGCAGCCGAATGGAGCAGTTGAGCATGACCACGCCCTTGACCCACTCCGGCCCATCCACCGCCGCTTGCAGGGCGACAATGCAGCCGATGGAGTTGGCTATCAGGTAGGCGGGCTGGCCAATCACCTCGCGGCAAAAGTCGAGGATTTGCTGGCCCCAGGTTTCGAAGGTATAGGGCAGAGGCTGGTTTGGAGCGGGCTTGTCGGAAAGGCCAAAGCCCAGCAGGTCGATCGCGTAGGCCCGGTGCTGTTCACCAAAGGCGGGCAGGTTCTGGCGCCAGTGATCGCTGGAGGCTCCAAAGCCGTGGATGCAGAGCACGGGAGCACCCGTGGTGCCAATTTGCTGGTAGCGAATTGAGAACCCCTGCCATGGCCAGGTTTTGACGTCGGGGGTGGCTAGGGCGGTGGTCACGGTGGGGCCTCTCGGTCACTCAGAATGGCTGTATGCTCCTTAACCCTAGCGAAAAGGGGAGTTTTCAGCCAGAACCAGGCCGATCTTAGGAGCGGGCCGACTCCTGGATGACGGCGATCGCCCACAGGCAGCCCAGCAGGGCCAGCGAGCGGGCCAAAACCTGCTCTAGGAAAAACGCGATCGCGCTGGCGACCACCGGCAGGTCCAGCACTGAGGCCACCAGATAGGCAATGGTGCAGCCCGCTACGCCGAGCAGGAAATACTTGATGAGCTTAAAGGTAATTGCCAGCAGTTGGGTTTGGCTACGGGGGCGCTGCATGATGGGGGTCCTCTGGGCGTACGACATGACGATCTACATGGCAGTCTCCACTAAACTCAGTAACCCCTGAAGCACACCTGTCACAGGGGAGATAATTGGGTTGAGGCACCGGGAATCTGGGCACGAAAAAGGCTGCTTTCAGCCTAATTTTGTGGCTCCGGGAGGCTTGGTACCAGTGCCAAAAGCCCCAGGCGTCCCCCAAAGCAGGGGTGGGCTCACCCAACTCAGCCCAACTGGTTCGAGGACGTGGCATGCTAGTTTCTACGATTAGCGAGATCAGTCAGCCAGCCAATGACCCCCTTGACCGACGACACCCTCTGGGCCATTCTCAACGACGAACTCGACGATGACACGGTGAATCGCCTCGTGTGGCATGGCCTGGGCTACCGTGAAATTGACGGCCAGTGGGAGGCCTCGACGGTGGATGCCGCCTGGCGGGAGAAGTATCCAGAACCGCCCAATTTCATCGAGAGTCGTCCGGCCACGGTACAGCTGACGCGAGCGATTCCTCCGGCTGATAAGCAGCTGCTAAAGGAAGAGTTGGGTTTCAAAGGCTACACCGTCGATCAGCTCATCCCTCGCCTGACGCGGCGGGCCACGATGGTGAGCTGGCTGCTCAGCTACCGCAAGCGCCAGGCCTCTGGGGGCTGAGCAATGGAAAGAGCAATAGAAAAAGGATGCGGAAACCCGCATCCTTGCTCTCAACCCACGGCGCTCTCTCCGTGGATGCTGGATCTACCGGTGTCCTAAACAATGGATGACCCGTGGTGATGGTCGCCAGTCCATGGTCTAGGCCCAGCAGAATAGTTAAAATGCGTGCTCGACCTTGGGCGCCTCAGGTCTGGACTCCTCGACCCTGGGGGAAGAGTCGAGAAAAATATCGGTGGCTTTGAGCTGGAGGCCTGCCCGCGCCTGGGAGTCGGTTTTGCTGATATAGGGAGAGGCGTCGATCGCACCGCTGGCGATAATTAGCGAGCCTTTCTTAATGTGGGTGAGCTTGCGCCAGGCGGGGGAGCCTTCCCAGATGCTGATGTCGACGGTAAAGCTGTCGCTGTCTTTGCGGGCGGGGATGCGATCGACGTAAATAGTCATTTCGGCGACTTTGGTGTTGCCTCCGGTTTTGCGCTCAATGTGGCGAATTTCTGGATCGGCCGCGACATTGCCGGACAGAGTGCACAGATTTAATCCTCGACTGGACATGGCTAGGGTTTCCTTAGGGTGGATGCACCAGACCCCGTCCAATGAGACAGATGTCTGTGGCTTTAATATGCACAAGCTTTATTCATAATTCGCTATGGAAAATCACGTAACTTTTTAGACTGGTATCTACGTATATGTCGCAGCAACGGTTGAGCTGGGGTGAGAGGTTGGTCGTAATCTTCGCCCGGCTAAGCGATATGCTAGGCCTGGAGTAATTGCAGTGCCATGACCACTCAATCGGTAGACCCCGCTGCCCGTAAGCTCTGGCTGGCAGCTATAAAGCCCCCCATGTATAGCGTTGCCATTATGCCCATGGTGGTGGGTAGCGCGATCGCTTACGCCGAGACAGGCCAGTTTAACAGCGGTATTTTTGCGTTGTTTTTGGTGGCGGCGGTGCTTATTTTGGCCTGGGAAAACCTCAGTAATGATGTGTTTGACTCAGACACAGGCATTGATATCAATAAAGCGCATTCGGTTGTCAACCTAACTCGCAATCGGGGCCTGGTTTTGGCCCTGGCCAATTTGTGTTTGGGGTTGGGCATAGCGGGGATTGTGGCGATCGCCCTCCTGCAGCAAGACCCCACGGTGCTGCTGCTGATACTGCTCTGCTGCGGCCTGGGCTACATGTATCAGGGACCCCCCTTTCGCCTCGGCTACCAGGGCCTGGGCGAGTTCCTGTGCTTTTTTGCCTTTGGGCCGCTGGCCATGGGGGCCGCCTACTACAGCCAAACCCAGAGCTGGTCGTGGGGGAGCCAGATGGTAGGAGTCATAGTGGGGCTGACCACGACCCTGGTGCTGTTTTGCTCGCACTTTCACCAGGTGGACGATGACCTGGCGGCGGGCAAGCGATCGCCGATTGTGCGCCTGGGCACCCGGCGAGGGGCGGCGCTGATTCCCTGGGTGTGCGGGATTGTGTTTGCGATCGCGGCGATCGGCCTTTTGCTGGGGATTTTCCCTATCTGGACGGCCTTGGTATTTCTCAGCCTGCCTTCGGCCTGGCGGCTCGGTCGCCACGTCACCCGTTTTCACGACCAGCCCGAGCGGGTCTTCAACGCCAAGTTTTTTGCCATTGGCTTTCACTTCTGGAGCGGCGTGCTGCTGGCCCTGGGCTTTTGGCTGAGCACCTGGGCGAGTGTTTGATGCCTCTGCTGGGGGGACGGGTGCAGAATTTTGGATTTTGGATTGGCGGTTTTGGCTGACTGGGAGTTGGGCTGTGATGGAGTAGGGGAGTGGGGATTGAGTTAGCGGTTCGGCCCTACCAGAGAGAATTTTTGACGCCCCTGCACACTGCCCACGGCCTTTGGCGCTGGCGAGAGGGACTGCTGGTGCGGCTGCGGAACAGCCTGGGGCGAGTGGGCTATGGCGAGGTCGCACCGATTCCCTGGTTTGGCCGTGAGACGGTGAAGGATGCCCTGGCTTTTTGTCAGGCCCAGGGTGGGGAATGGCGGGCTGAAACGGTGCCTAGCACGCTACCTGCCACTCAGTTTGGGCTGGAGTGCGCACTAGCACATCTAGAGATCGAAAATTCGCTGGTGGGAATGGAGCCGGCGATTCCTTCGGATGGCTTCGCTAACGCCGATCTGTGCGGCCTTTTGCCCGCTGGCAACTCGGCCCTGGAAACCGCCCGAGCGCAACTGGCCCAGGGATACCGCACCCTGAAGTGGAAAATGGGGGTGCATCCGATCGCTGACGAAATTCGCTGGTTATGGCAGTTGGTTAAAGACTGTCCCAGGCATACTCAGCTGCGCCTGGATGCCAACGGCGGCCTGAATATCGGCCAGGCTGAGCAGTGGTTAAGGGCCTGCGACGACATCAACGCGAGTTCTGCTGGGGCTGCGATCGAATACCTGGAGCAGCCGCTGCCGCCGGTTCAGGTTGAGTCGATGACGGCGCTGGGACGGCGATACCAAACGGCGATCGCCCTGGATGAGTCGGTCGCTACCCTGGCCCAGCTAGAAGACTGCTGGAACCGGGGCTGGCGGGGGGTGATGGTGGTCAAGCCTGCGATCGCCGGATCGCCCCAGCGGCTGCAAACCTTTTGCCAAACCCACCATCCCCGGCTGGTGTTCTCGTCTGCCTTTGAGACCGGGATCGGGCGGCGGGCGGCGATCGCCCTGGCCCGCCGCTGTTCGCCAACTCCAGCCCCTGCCCTGGGCTTTGGCACCCTGGGCTATTTTGCCGACGACTGGGACACCCTCACCGCCGCCGACCTATGGGACAGACTCTAGGGGACGTTTTATGCGATCGCTGGGGTGACGACTGGTTAATTGGCCCCAGCAGCCCGGATTTTTGGGGCCGTTGCCAACATTTGGCTCCCGTCTTTGCGGCCTATCGAGAGTCTGGCGGCGCGAGTAGGGCTGGCGTTTTAATCGCTGAATCCGATCCCCTACAATTTCTGGCCGCCTGCCTGACCGCCTGGGCGGAAGGCTGCACCCCAGTTTTGGCTAACCCAGGCTGGGGCCAGCGGGAGCGGCGGCAGGTGCAGGCTATGGTCAACGGCGACTGGGAGACGGCAATATGTCCAGGCTTAGGGGCGTACCGCTGTCAGGGGTTGGGCGCCGGGCCGGGGCAAATTCTGATTCCCACCGGAGGATCGTCGGGGCAGGTCAAGTTTGCAGTGCACACCTGGGAAACGCTGATGACCGCTGTGGAAGGGTTTTGCGCCCACTTTGGAGTTGGGCAGGCCCACGCCTGCTGCGTGCTGCCGCTGTTTCACGTCAGCGGGTTAATGCAGGCTTTGCGGGTGCTGGCGACCGGCGGGCAGCTGGCGCTGCAATCCTACGGCGATCTCAAAACTGGTGAACGGCTGGCCCTGCCCCCCGGCGGGTTTCTCTCGCTGGTGCCGACCCAGCTCCAGACGTTATTGACATTGGATCAGGAATTCATCCCCTGGCTGCAAAGCTTTCGCGCGGTGCTGCTGGGGGGCGCTCCGGCCTGGCGATCGCTGCTCGATCAGGCCCAGGCGGCCCAAATTCCCGTTGCCCTCACCTACGGCATGACCGAAACCGCCGCCCAGGTGGCGACATTGTTGCCGGAGGAGTTTCTAGCCGGACACCGCAGCAGCGGCAGGCCCCTCCCCCACGCTGAGCTGTCTATTTTGAACAATCAGAATCAACCACAGCCTGCCGGACAGCCTGGACAACTGGTGATTCGCTCAGCCTCCCTGGCGCGGGGATACCTACAGCCGGCTGGATTTCAGGCCGCAGAAGATGATCTCGCTACCGACGACATTGGCTACTTAGACGGGGCAGGCTACCTGCATATCGTTGGGCGCAGCAGCACCAAATTGATCACAGGCGGCGAGAATGTCTTTCCCGAAGAGATCGAGGCGGCGCTGCTGGCGATCGCGGGCGTCACCGACGCCTGCGTGGTGGGGTTGCCGTGCGATCGCTGGGGCCAGCAGCTTTGCGCCCTGGTGGTCATGGATGCCCAAACTTCTCTAGAAGCATTACCCGAACAGCTGCGATCGCGGGTCGCCCCCCACAAACTCCCCAAGCGGTGGATTCTAGCTAGCGCGATCCCTAGAACGCCCCAGGGCAAAGTCAGCCGTCCGAAGGCTCTGGCCCTGGCTCAGCGCGTTTTAGGGATGGATAATCCGGGCTAAGGATCTCATACTGAATCCGGTTTGGTTAGCCTTGGTTGGGCTGGACAAACACCGCTTGCCCCACGCAATCCGCCTGTTTGGAATCGGGGTTATGCGATTCGGATTTGGTGTCACTTCACGGCCTTTATCCAGCCCTGGTGCTGGGCCACTTCTAGCACAGCGGCGGCGGCAGCGAACAGAAGCAGGCTTTCGGCGATCGCCGCCGCAAACGGCCAGCCCCGCAGGCTTACCGCCGCCGCCACATTTACCAATGCCAGCCCCCGCACCAGGCTGAAGGCTAAAACCACCCCTGCCTTGAGCTGAAAATTCTCGTCCTGGCGCACGGCGTAGCGGTAGGTAATGCCAAACAGCCCGCCGGAGAGACCTGCGATCGCCGCGCTGACCCAAAAGGTGCTGCCGCTGAGTCCAGCTGCGATCGAGGCTAGGGCCGTCCTAAACCCCAGGGATGGCAATCGATGCGCCAGGAGTAGCACTGCCGCCATCATGCCAGCGGTTATTCCTGCCAGCACCGCCGCCTTGAGCGACTCAACCCGGTCTTCATCGCTAAACAAACGTTCGATCGCCACGGCAAATCCTACTTCAACGCCTCAACTCGCTCTAGCCAGCCGCGCATTTTGCCGGGGTTGAGCAGCCCGTGGGGGTCAACTTCGGCCTTAAAGTTTACCTGAGCCACATCTACTTTTTTCATGCCGCCGTCCTCCAGCAGATAGGTGTGGGGATTGGCGATCAGCGCGCCGTTGGCTTCGTGGTAGCGAATGATCTCCGCCAGCCGCTCGGGGGTTGAGTAGCGCACAATTTGCAGCGCCGCTGGCACCGTGTTGCCCCCCATGCGCAGGTACTCCAGGTGCATGATTACCTCGTCGCCAAAGTGCTCATAGAAATGCTGCACCCGCTCCAGCTCAGGGTCGTAGGGAAACAGGGTTTGCAGATAGGTGAGCGAGGGGTCAACGCTGCGGGCGTGGAGGGTGGTGTGGTTCCAGGTGAACTCAGCCAAGGGCGCGCCTTTGCTGGCCTCCTGGGCCGACTTGTTGTAGGTGATGGTGCCGCCGAACTCTTGCACCAGCTCGCCAAACAATTCTAAGGACGGCTCGGCCACCATCACCAGGGCGGCGGCTTTGCCCTCGGGCAGGTAGGGCTGAAGCGAGGTGAAATAGCTGGGGATGGGCCAGGCGTGGATGCTGATTAGCTTTTTGATCAGCCCGTCGGCATCGCCCAGGGCCTGGCCAAAGCGGGCGGCGGTCATAAAGTCGTTGAACGCTACAATTAGCTCGGCCCAGGGATAGGCCGGACCGAGGGGAATTTCCAGCTCGGTGATGATGCCGTTGGTGCCGTAGGCGTGGTTGACCTTTTGCACCGCGTCGCCCCGCAGCTCAATCACGCGGGGATGGTCTTCAAAGGTGACCACGCGCACGGCGTTGAGGTTGCCGCGATCGCGCAGCTGCCCGTAGGTAATTGAGCCAATGCCGCCGCTGCCGCCACCGATGAATCCACCGATGGTGGCGGTGCGATAGGTGGAGGGGTACATGCGCAGCTCCCACCCCGTTTCGCGGGTGACTTTATCGATGGCGGCGAGCTTGGCCCCCGGCTCTACCCAGACTGTCCCCGGCTCGACCCGCTTGACGGCGTTCATCTTGCTCAAATCCAGCACCACACCGCCCTCTAGGGGAATGCACTGGCCGTAGTTGCCGGTGCCTGCCCCCCGCACCGTTACGGGCACCCGCGCAGCCACGCAGACCCTGGCTGCGGCTAACACCTCTGCCTCGCTGGTAGGGCGCACAATCAAATCGGCCACCCGATCCGCCAGCTGCCCTTGCAGAATCGGGCTGAAGTAGTAGTAGTCCTTCGACAGCTTTTCGCGCTGGTTGGGGTCGCGGATGGTTTCTAGGGTGCCAAAGGCCTGGGCCAGGGCATCCCAGTCGGTGGCAGAAGTGGCCAGAGTCATGCGGTGTTTGGGATGTAGAGGTTCCCTGCTAGTGTAAAACGCTCTACCCGAAAGCGCTCTACCGGCGATCGCCGAAGCCACATTCCAGCAAACTATCTTTTACCGCCAGGGCCGTAGCCGGGGCGAGCAACACGCCGTTGCGGTAGTGCCCGGTGGCCAGCCATACGTTGCTGTAGCCCGCCACAGGCTGAATCACCGGAGCGGCCTGCCCCTGGGGCCGGGGCCGCAGCCCAAACCAGCGCTGGGTAATGGTGCCCTCGGCCAGGGCCGGACAGTAGGCGATCGCGCCCGCCCGCACCTCCTCCAGTCTTTCCGCTTCGGGCGACATCGCCAGCGCCGCTTCCAGGGACGTTTCGGGCGGAAACTCGACCGTGGCCCCCACCCAGTAGTCGCCGCCGCCCAGGGGCACCAGGTGAATGTCGTGACCGTTGACCACGGGCTGAAAGTCCGGTGTTCCCAGGGGCGAATCTAGATGAATGCGCAGCGCCTGCCCCAGGACCGGGCCAAGGAGCGTGGGCTGACCGAGGGTTTGGGTCAGCGGCAGAGTCCCCAGGCCCGCCGAGAGCACGATCGCATCGGCCTCCACCGTCTGGGTGGCCGTACGGACGGCGGTGCAGGGGCGATTCTCCCCGGTTGAAGCCTCGACCTCAAACCCCACCACGGGTTGGTTGAAATAGAACTCTGCCCCTTGGATCTGGGCACCAGCGACGAGAGCCTCTGTCAACGCTGTGGGGTTGATTTGAAAATCCTGGGGCGAAAAAATACCTGCTACAACCTCTTCGGGATTGAGGTGGGGGCAGCGATCGCGCACCTGCTCTGGCTCCCACAGCTCTAGGGAGTAACCCTGGCGCTGACGAATCTGCTGGAGCGATCGCCAGCGAGGCAGATCCTCGGCGTCAAAGCAGAGGCTGAGAATACCCTGGGTATTGAGCTGGACGGTCTGCCCCGTCAGCGTCTCCAATTCTGCAACTAAGGTCGGGTAGCGGCGCAGACTGCGCTCTCGCAGCCGCCAGTTGCGCCCCTTGACCTTATGGCTAATCACCGCCATGGCCACACCCAGGGCGGCGGCGGTGGAGCCCTGGGCCGGGGTCGCTTGGTCGATGGCGGTGACATGAAGCCCTGGGCAGAGGCTCAGTTCGTAGGCGATCGCAGCCCCCACCACGCCGCAGCCAACAATTACAATTCGCTTCAAGGAGTGGTCTGTGCTAAAAATGGCCGTTACTAAACCGTCGGCACCAGGTTCAAGAACGCGTCAAAATCGTCCAGGGCGTTGCGGTACTCCTGTCCGGCAAGCACCTGCTGCCCTTCCGCAGCGGCTTCATCGAGGCGCTCCAGATGCGTGTAAAGCTCTTTGGCCACGGCTTTGGCCTTGGGCTGATCTTTGGTCAGCAGAGTAGCGGCGAGTCGGTTGACCCGCGCCCGCATTTCGCCCATGGGGCCGTGGATAAAGCTCTGCACATTCACCCAATCTTTTTGCTGAATGTAGCTTTCAAGCTCGGGGAAGCGATCGCGCAGGCTCACCACACCAGGGGTATACAGCTCCACCTGCTGCAAAATCTCGGGGGTGTAGGTGGTCGGTATCTTTGCCGCCGGGCCACCACAGGCCACCAGACAGGTAGCCACCACCGCCAGCAAAATTCCCAAAAGAGGTCTAAAGCGTCCCATAGTTAACCTTTTGCGCTCTCTACATCAGCCGTCTGTATTCTACGCCGCGATGGGGACTTGTGAAGCGCCCAGATACCTCAGCATGGGTCGCTAGACTCCTCTCAGCCCTCTGCTGATAATGTATCCAAACCCTACTAGCGCATCAATGACCGGCTACAGCGGTAGAAACTGGACTTGATTCTCAAATTCCTCTGGTTGTCCCAATTTAGCGATCATCTCTAGGTCTCGAATGCAGTCGCCAATGCGAACCATGAGCTGATGCCCGTAGACTACTCCAGGGAAAGGAATGCCCTCGATTTGACATCGCTGGGCTTCAACCAGAAGGTCTCGATCTTGAGAGAAAACAATGCGCCCCAGTTCTGTGGCCCGGCTCAACACCAGATCGTCATCAATACCGGAGCGGCTATCTTCCTGAACGGTTAAGACATCCACTGCTCTGAGACGCAACCCGCTGGTGATGGCGCCGTGGACGTTTTCATCCATGTACAGGCCAAGGCTCATGGGAGTAGGTTTTGAGCTTTGAGCCGGGCCACAAAGGGAGACTCACCCGCAGCCTGCCGCAAGGCTGCTATTTCCCGCAGTTCGGCATCCATAGCCGCTTCTAGCTCCGACTGATGATCCCAGTAATAGGAGAGGGCGCTGTGAATTTGGCCCATGGTCAGATGGCGATGGTTGATGTGAATTTCTTCAGGCGTCCACCCGTGGGCGCGCTGGGCCATGGCAATTTCAATCACCTTCATGGTGCTACCTTCGATGACGGGCACCTGGCGATCGTTGAGGACGATGTGCTTGTAGTCGGTGGTGGTTAGGGGCATGGGTTAGGGAGCGTTGAAGTTATTCTGAAAGGTTGCCAGACCTCGGAGTTTTTCAAAAACTCCGAGGTCTTTGCCGCTATAAATTTGCTATTGCGTCGGGGACTGGATATTTTTCGATTTCGCTGAGAGGCAGCAGCAGGGTGTCTTCGATGTATTGCCGGGTGGCTTTGGTGACGTAGCAATCGCTGTTGAGGCATTCGACTAAAAGTTTGTTGGCATTGTAGTACTGTCGCAGCTTTTCTTTTTCAGTTGAGTGAAACCGCCAGTCGCGACCAATGTTGTAATGTTGATTCATTACTGCCTGTAACCGATTTGGCCATGTATCCCCGTTTGCTATCCACCAACGCTTAAAGGCTTTCTGAACGGAATCATTTTGATCATATATATTGGGTATATTGGGCAAATTGTTTTTTAGCGCTCTCAATTTAGCTCTCAACGCGGGACTTGTCGTGCTTGCCATCTGCTCACTAATGGCGCAACCAAACTGAAAAACAAGGTCACAGGCAATCTCCAAGTTGCGATCGTCGTTAATATCGAGATCGAAAGCAGGCGCGCGGTGATTATAATGCAGAATGAAGTGAAGCGCCTGGTCAAGGTCGCGGCTTAGTCCTTCTCGGTTAAAGTCATGGGCAAAGCCATAGCGAAGCTTTGTATTACGATTCGGGCTGAGGGAGTAGTCAAGACCTTGGGCAAGGGAGTAGTCGAGTTCGCGGGCGAGGTTGAGGGAGTAGTCGAGGTCAAAGCCGCAGTCGAAGGCAAGGGCGAAATAGAATGCCCGAATAGAGGCGGGCTTATAAGTGGCGTCCACTGTGCTTACTGTCTCTTGAATCCTTGTCAACGCTTCCTGTAGCTTGCATTTTTCCATAGAAACATTAGTCATAAGCAGATCAATTTGCCGTTTAATCAAAAACAACAGTATGTCAGCTTCGGCTAACATCCCCGCCGTGAGGAAAAAGATTTCGCGGTAGCGTTTCTCATTTATGTGGGTGGCCAGATTTTGTAGGGCTTGGTTTAACGTCGGCGTGGGACTTATAATATAGTGGGCAGTAAAGTATTCCTGAAAGGTAAGATGTGAAAAGGAGTAAATGCCCCTAGCCCGTTCTACCAATAGGCCGTGTTGGGCTTCAATCGATTTCAGCACCGCTTCACCATCCATTTGCAGGACTTCCTCATCATCACTAGAACCAGTCAAATTGCGAATATATTGGATGATGTGTTGCTCTACGGTGGCTTGCTTGACAAAATAATCGCCCCGTTCAAAGGTGGTGAAAGCCAGTTGACTTAGCAAGTCTTCCTTGCGTTTGAGAGAGAGTTTTTTGTAAACCTGGTCGCGCTCGATGTTACGTTTACCGTCCCACTTTTTCAGCAGCACATCTAGCCCTTCTCTGTAGAGTTCGGCCCGGTTAGCAGGAAAATCTGCCGCCTCGCCAAATACCAGACACAGCAGCGTCAGCAGCAGCGGGTTAGTCGCCAGTTCTTGAATCGGCTTGTTGTCTTTTAGCCTCTGAATAAAGGTTTTAGCCTTTTTGGAGTCATTTTTAGCGGCAAACCATTTGGTGGAAAACTCGGCAATTTGCTCTAGGTCAAAGTCGGCTACCTCCACCTCGGTAAATCGCTCAAAGATGTATTCCCTCGCCGCGATGCGGCAAGTGATGACGCACTGGCAGTTTCTAAACTGGTGGGCAAAGGTTTTAATGTCTTGCAGCACTCGGTCGTGGTCGGTTTCGTAGACCTCATCTAGGCCATCCAGCAGCACCAGGGCTTTGCCATTGCCCAATACTGTCGAGAGTGTATCCGCCGATTCTACACCGCAGGCTTTCCACTGGTGTTGAATGTAGGTTTGCAGATTTGGTTTTCCTTCAGCCTCGGCGTAGTCCTTCAGTGTTACAAATACCGGCACCCGCTGGGGCTGAAATTCGCCCTGGTTACACAGAATAGCCAGCCGCTTCATAAAGGTGGTTTTGCCTGCCCCTGGCTTGCCCAAAATCATTAGTTGGTTGTGACGCTCCACAGCTTCCAATCCAGGGACTCGCTCATGGCGCACCTGGCCCAGCAAAAAGCGGTCAAAGTTTTCTAGGTCGCAGTCTTGCAGCAGTTCATCTAGGCCCAACCGTCGCCTACCGGAGAGCTTTTCGAGAATGTTGACGCTGGTGTAGATATCGCCCAGGCCAATGGGCTGTTCCATATCCAGCACTCGCATTTTTCCGCAACGCTCTTGGATATCAGCATGAACTTGAGCGCGGACGGTCTGCACTAGGGCATCAATATCTGTTTTGGGTTTTACAGTCCCAGCGGGCACAGGAGGGACGGATTGAAACCCAGTGACGTCTTCCCAATCCAAATCTAGAGTCTTGCAAAAGCTGATAAATAGCTTGTTGCTAACGGCTTGGCCGGAGCAAAATTTAACGGCGGGCTGACGACTACAGTCGCAATTCTTCGCCAGGTCATCTCGGCTCCAGCCCCGTCCAGTCAGCGCCCGGTTGATCTGCTGAATGCCGTTTGGGGTTGCAGTGAGCGATCGCCCTGCCATGCCGTTTTATCTCGCTTGACCACGGTTTTACCCAGGGTAACGCAACTCATCCTCAACTCACACCCAAGTCATACCGACTGAAACCCTTGCGGGGACTGAACTTTCGCGGCATTCCAAAGAAGATGAACTCATCCAATACAGCAACGGAGTTCACTATGAAAGCCACCAAAACCCCGCCCACCTTCAACCTAATTTTCGCCACCGTTCTATCGCTCACCCTCGGCTCTGGCGGAGCAGCGCTGCACCTGGCCAGCCAGCCCACCCTTACCGAAGCTCAAACCAAAGTGCTCAATAGCGCGATCGCCCTCTGGACCACCGGCACCACCACCCTCCTTGGCCTGCTCAGTACCAACAAACCCCACGATTAAACTCTGCCTGTCCACGTGCTTCCCATGGTCGTGGGTCTGGATGTCGGCTGGAGGCAAAGCCTGGGGCTACGACTAAGCCTGCAACCAGGAAAAGATTTCACCGACCTGGAGCTGTACGGCTTCGGCAAAGGCAGGCACCGGCAGTACCACCTCTGCGGCCTCAAACCCCTGCACCGATTTATCGGCTCCGTAGACAAAGATGAAGGACTCCTCTGGGTCCACTAGCCAACCCATGGCAGTGCCGTGGTCAAGCCCGTGGAAAATGTTGCGAATCACTTTGGTTTGGCTCTGCTGGGGAGAAAGAATCTCGATGATCCAATCCGGGGCAATGTTGAATGCATTTTCAACTCGACCATCGGCCCGTCGAGGAATTCGATCCCAACGAAACAGAGATACATCTGGCACAACAGAGCGTCCGCCAAAGGTACAGCGTAATTCTGGGTAAGCGCGCCCCACCTTTGGTGGTTTGAGAACTGCATTCAAGGCAGTAACTAAATCGCCCTGTAATGTGCTGTGCTCTCCTTGGGGCACCGGCTTCTGAACAATGGCTCCGTCAACATATTCGCTGGCAGGGGTGGTTTCTGGTAGGGCCAAAAACTCTGCCAATGTCAGGGGTTTGGTAGGAGTTTGTACCATGCAACAACCCTTCGTTTCTGCCTCAATTCAATTCTAACCGCACCCCACTACCGCACCACCCCTAAGCCCTCCAGGCAGGCTTCGCCACCACCCCATCACCCCACCACCCATCACGCATCCACGCATCCACGCATCCACCCATCCCCCCGCTCACCCATCCCCCCGCCACACCGCATCCGCCACCCGGCACACGTCATACATCTCCGCCCCGTCGTGGACGCGCAAAATATCGGCACCCCCTGCGATCGCGGCACAGCAGGCCGCCGCCGTACCCCAGACGCGCTGCCGGGGGTCGGGCTGATCGAGAATGTGGCCGATGAAGCTCTTGCGGGAGGGACCAATCAGCAGCGGGCTGCCCAGCTCTCGAAATTGACTCAGCTTGCGCAGCAGCTCCAGGTTTTGGGCATAGGTTTTGGCAAAGCCCAGGCCGGGGTCGACGGCAATTTTGCTGGGTTTAACGCCCACGGCGATCGCGTCTTCAATCTGGTGCTGCAAAAACTCGTAGATTTCACCAATTAAATCTTGATAGTCGGTGCATTGCTGCATGGTGGCAGGCGTGCCCCGCAGGTGCATGATCACAATCGGCACGCCCAGGTCGGCCACCGTCGAGAGCATGGCCTTGTCGTAGGTGCCCGCCGAGATGTCGTTGATAATGTCGGCCCCCGCCCGCACCGCCGCCCGCGCCACCGACGATCGGGTGGTATCGACCGAAATAACCGCCTGGGCCAGGGTGTCGTCGTCATCCCTGCGGATGGCCTCAATCACCGGAATCACCCGGCGGAGCTCCTCTTCGCGGGAGATGCCCACCGCCCCAGGTCGGGTGGACTGGCCGCCAATGTCGAGAATGTCGGTGCCGTGGTGCACCAGGTGGCGCGCCTGGGCCAGGGCCTGATCCACCGAGCTGAACCGGCCTCCGTCGCTAAAGCTGTCGGGGGTCACGTTCAGCACCCCCATCAGGTAGGTGCGGCTGCCCCAGCTAAAGGTGCGATCGCGAATTTTCCACGGAGCGGGTACCGTCAGCACAGACATAGGTATTGGCAAAGCTAGAATATCTGCCTAGCTTAAACGAATTGCCCCACCGTCGTGCTATCCCCCAGGGACTTACAGCACCTTTTCTAAGAACTGCTGGGCGCGATCGCTCTTGGGGGCGCTAAAAAATACGTCCGGTGGGGCGTCTTCCACCAGGTAGCCGCCGTCGAGAAACAGCACGCGATCGGCCACCTCCCGCGCAAAGCCCATCTCGTGGGTGACGATCGCCATGGTGATGCCGGTTTTAACCAGGCCCTTCATTACGTCGAGCACCTCTTTTACCATTTCCGGGTCGAGGGCGCTGGTTGGCTCATCAAACAACATCACGTCGGGCTGCATGGCCAGGGCGCGGGCGATCGCCACCCGCTGCTTTTGCCCCCCCGACAGCCGCGACGGGTACTGGTCGGCTTTCTCCGATAGCCCCACCTTGGTCAGCAAATCCAGCGCAATTTCGCTGGCGTCGGCCTTAGAGAGGCCCCGCACCTTCATGGGCGCATAGGTGAGGTTGCCCATCACCGTCTTGTGGGGAAACAGGTTGAAATGCTGAAACACCATGCCTACGTTCTGGCGCACCTTGAGAATGTCGCACTTGGACGAGGTAATATCGACGCCATCGACAAAGATATGCCCGGCGGTGGGAATCTCCAGCAGGTTAATGCAGCGCAGCAGGGTCGACTTGCCCGACCCCGAGGGGCCAATAATCGCCACCACCTCGCCGCTGCCCACCTCCGTCGAAATATCCTTTAAAACCTCCAGCGGCCCGAAGGATTTGACCAAATGCTCGATTCTAATCACTGCGGCGCATCCTCCGCTCTAGGACTTGGGCGGCCTGGGTCAGCCCCATGACCATGACGTAGTAGATCACACCCACTATTATCAGCGGCTCAAAGTAGAGAAAGGTCTGCCCCGCTACCACCTGGGCTCGCCGCATCAGGTCTAGCACCCCAATGGTAGACACCAAGGCCGAATCTTTCAGAAGCGCAATGCTCTCGTTGACCAGGGCGGGCAGAATGTTCTTAAACGCCTGGGGCAAAATGATGTCGAGCATCATCGGTCGATAGGGCACCCCCAGCGACATTGAGGCTTCCCGCTGGCCCTTGTCCACCGCCATAATGCCCGCCCGAATGGTCTCCGAGCTGTAGGCCGCCGAGTTGAGGGCAAAGGTAAGTACCCCCGCCTCAATGGGAGAAATCTTGTAGCCAATTAGCTGTGGGGTGGCAAAGTACACCAGGGCCAGCTGCAAAATCAGCGGCGTACCGCGAAAAATCGACGTGTAAAACTCCGCAAACCAGCGCAGCGGCTTAATGCTGGAAATCTTCAGCAGCGACAGCAGCGTGCCCAGGGTAAACCCAAACAGGGCCGACAGCAGGGTGAACTTAAGGGTGACGACAATGCCGTTCAAGATGAAGGGCAAGGACGGAATAATTTGGCCAAAGTCTAGGTTCATAGGGCTAGGTGCATGGGCGTTGACTACTTAGCCCCGTCGCCAAACCACTTGTTAATTAGCTCTTCCATCATGCCGCTCGACTCCATTTCGCCCAGCACCCGGTTAAACTCGCTGGTCAACTCCGAATCCTTGGGGAACGCTACCGCAGACCCCACCGGGCCTTCTTCCGGGATTTCTACCGAGGTTAGCTCCGGGTTGTTGGCCAAAAAGCCCTTGGCTACGGTGTCTTCAATGATGGCGGCATCAATGCGGCCCGACTTGAGTTCCTGCACGATTTCGTTGATCCGGTTGAGCGGAGAGAGCTTCATGCCGGGGGTCTTTTCGGCCAGGTCTTTGGCCAGCCCTTCTTGAATGGAGCCCAACTGCACGCCCACGGTTTTGCCGCCCAAATCGTCCGGCCCGGTAATGGCGTTACTTTTGGGGAAGACAATGGTTTGCTTGGCGTCGTAGTAAATGTCAGAAAAATCGACGTTCTGCTTGCGCTCTTCGGTGGGGGTCATGCCCGCCATCACAAAGTCGGCTCGGTCGGCCTGGAGGGCTGGAATTAGCCCGTTGAAATCCATGTTGGTGATCTCTAGCTCGTAGCCCAGCTCTTTGGCAATGTGGCGAGCAATATCCACGTCGAAGCCCACGATTTCCTCGCTGCCGCTGGTGGTATCGACCGACTCGTAGGGGGGGTAGTCGGCGGAGGTGGCCATGGTTAGGGTGCCTTTCCCGGCGGCTTCACTATCTCCGGCGGCTTCGCTATCTCCGGCCGATTGACCGCCTCCGCAGGCTGAGGTCAGCCCCACGGTGAGCAGAGCGACAGCGGCGGTGGATGCTAGAAACCGGCGGCGTTTCATGGTCTTTCCTCACAAATCACTGGGGCAGCGGTTGCCCTACCCGAAGCCATACTTTAAAGCGAGGGCGTGCTCTTTGGCTAGTATCCGATAGGCTATGCCAGCCGGAGCTGGATATAGCTTGCAGAGAAAAAATATCTTGGGAAGTAGTGAGAGCTACCGTTTGTCTACTTCTTGCCCCTAGGGAGCGACATCCTCAGGCAAAAAGCGATCGCCTAGCTGGTTCGTTGACCACTGGTATTCCACGTCGATTTTGGCCTGTTTGCAGGTCTCTTCGAGCTGGCGCTGCTGCGACAGGGCCTTGCGGAGGGCAATAATCAGCTCCTGCACCTGTCCCCGAATCTGGGGGTTTTGGTAGGCCACCGCCATGGTCTGCTGCTCGAGCAGCCGCAGCAGCAGCTCGTAGTGGATATGGGAGGGTAGCGGGAGCGGTTTGCCCAGATTTGCCATTGCGGTGCCCCAGAGGTGCGATCTGTTGATTAAACCAGGAAGTGCCTGAAGACTTCAGTATCTAGGCAGTGTTTTTTTCGTAAAGTTTGTCGATGGCCAGCCCTGGATCGGGTTGACGAATGAGCGACTCGCCCACCAGTACCGCCGCTACCCCGGCGGTGGTTACAGCCCGCAGGTCCGCTGGGGTATGAATGCCCGATTCGCTGACGACTAAGGCTCCACTGGCGGTCAGGCGATCGCGCCGCGCCTCAATTAGCTCAGCCGTAGTCTCTAGCCGAGTGGTGAAGGTCTCCAGATTGCGGTTGTTAATGCCGATCAGCGCCAGGCCGGGCACTGCCAGCACCCGGTCTAGCTCCTCTAGGGTATGCACTTCGACCAGCACCGCCATGCCCAGCGCCTTGGCAATCTGCACAAAGTAGGTCAGATCCTGGTCGGTGAGAATGGCCGCAATCAGCAGCACCGCGTCGGCCCCTTTCAGGCGAGCCAGGTACATTTGGTACGGGTAGATAATGAACTCTTTGCACAGCAGGGGCAGGTCTACCGCCTGGCGAATTTGGGCCAGGTACTCAAAGTCGCCCTGAAAAAAGGCTTTGTCGGTGAGTACCGAGAGGCAGGTGGCCCCGTGGGCGGCGTAGGTTTGGGCGATCGCCACCGGGTCAAAGTCGGGCCGCATCACCCCTTTGCTGGGGGAGGCCTTTTTGACCTCGGCAATCAGCGCCGGCACTGTGCGGCCATCGCGCAGGGCCGCCACAAAGTCGCGGGGCGGCGGGGCGTCTAGAATCTGCCGCTGGAGATCGGCCAGGGGCAGGCGCTCCCGCAGCTGGGCTACCTCGGCTTCTTTGTGCCAAACGATTTTCTCTAAAATATGCCTGGGTTCGGCATCGTCGGCTTTGATTTGGTATTGCAAGTGTTTAACCGCAACGGCGGGGTTGGGAGGGCGGCGGCGAATTTTCATCGATTTTGGCATTTGAATCTCGACGGGGCGTAGGGTGGGCAAGGCCCACCATTTCTGGGCTGGTCAACGGCTGGGAATGGGAGCCTTGTGGCGATCGCAAAAACCGACAGCCCCCATCTTCTCCCCAGCGTGAGGTGGGCCGTGCCATCAGGCGGGGACGACGACGGCGCGCTTAAAGGCTTCGTCGAGCACTTCCGAGAGGGTGGGGTGGGTGTGGACGCAGAACGACAGGTCGGTGACGGTCTGGCCATTGGCGATCGCATTGGCCGCCTCCTGAATCAGATCCGCCGCGTGCAGGCCGATAATGTGCGCCCCCAGAATTTCCCCGGTGTCTTTGCGGTAGATCACCTTGGCTAGCCCGTCGGACTCGCCCTCGGCCAGGGCCTTGGAGTTGCCCTTGAAGTAGGTGCGCACGGTGTCGATGGCAAACCCCTCGGCCTCGGCCTTGGCTTTGGCGGCGGGTTCGGTCAGGCCCACAAAGCTCACCTCCGGGTGGGTAAAGGCCGCCGCCGGAATGCTCATGTAGTTGATGGTGCGAGGGTCGCCGCAGATGGTCTCGACGGTGAGAATGCCCTGGGCTGAGGCCGCGTGGGCCAGCATCATTTTGCCGGTGGCATCGCCGATCGCCCACAGGTGGGGCACCGGCTCGCCGTTGCGCAACACCTGTAGGTGGTCATCCACCGGGATAAAGCCCCGCCGATCGGTCTCAACGCCAACCTTTTCAAACCCCAGATCTTTGGTGGCGGGAATGCGGCCCGTGGCCACCAGGCAGGCGTCCACCTCCAGGGTCTCGACCACTTCTCGGGTTTCGCGATCGGCCAGCTCGATCACCACGGGGGAACCGGGGGTGATCTTCTGGGCAATCACTCCGGCGCGGGTCTCAATGTCGCGAGGGGCAATCAGCACCCGCTGGGCAATCTTGGCGATGTCGGGGTCGAAGGTGGGCATCAGCTGATCCAGCGCTTCGATGATGGTGACCTCGCAGCCCAGGGCGGTGTACACGTCGGAAAACTCCAGGCCGATGTAGCCGCTGCCAATGATCGCCACCCAGTCGGGCAGCCAGTCGAGCTTGAGGGCTTCGTCGCTGGTGAAGACGGTTTTGCCGTCGGTTTCAATGCCGGGGGGCACAAAGGGAATCGAGCCAGTGGACAGAATAATGTCCTGGGCGGTAACAATTTTTTCGCCGTCGGGCGTGGCGATCGCCACCTTTTGCTCCCCGGCCAGCCGCCCCCAGCCCTTAATGATATCGACCCCGAGCCGGGTCAGGCTGTTGGTCATATCGCCCTGAATTTTGCTGACCAGGGTTTTGGCGTGGTTGGCAATGGCTTCGCGATCGTAGCTCACCGAGCCTACCGAAATCCCCAATGACTTGAGGTGGTGGTCGTTGCGCAGCTCGCGCACCCGGCCCGAAGCGGCCAGCAGCGCCTTAGAGGGAATGCAGCCCCGGTTGACGCAGGTGCCCCCCATCACATCCGCCTCTACGATGGCGGTCTTTAGCCCCCGCTTCACCGCGTGCAGGGCAGCCCCGTGGCCTCCTACCCCAGCGCCAATAATCAGCAGGTCGTAATCAAATGCGTCGCTCACAGCAGGCTCCTGAACAGGTGATCCAAAAACAGAGTTAATTCCAGGCTAGATCGGCGGAGGGGATAGTGATCTCACCTGAGCCAAAACATTGATCGCTGAAACGTTCGTCGCTGAAACAGTCATCGCCCAGACATGCGCCGCCCGAATAAAATCATGGACTCAATTCGCAACTCGCATTGGCCCCAGGGCGAATAAAGTTTTCTTTCATTCTTGACCACCGGGAGCAATCAGACAACTCCTAATCTTGGATTGCTGCCCGCCGCTGTCGCTGCGCCTCATAGAGCAGCAGCGCCGCCGAAATCCCCACGTTCAACGACTCCACGGTTTCCGCCATCGGAATGCGCACCTGCACCGTAGACTGGCGCAGGAGGGCTTCAGACAGCCCGGCCCCCTCGTTGCCCAGCACGATGACGGTCGGCTGCGTAAAGTCTACGGCCCAGTAGTCCACCGCAGCGTGGGAGCTGGTGGCCACTAGCTGCACCCCTGCCCTGGCCCAATCGGCCAGTCGCGAACCCAGATCGTCCACAACCGCTAGGGGCAGCCGAAACCACTGCCCCGCCGAGGCCCGCAGCACCCTGGGATGGTCGGGGGCAACGCTGTCAGCGCTGAGCCACAGGCCCTCGGCTCCGGCGGCCACCGCTGTACGGATGACGGTGCCCAGGTTGCCGGGGTCTTGCAGGGTTTCGATCGCTAGCCCAACGCCCCGAAGGGAGGCCTGGGGAGCCTGGGGAATATGTGGAGCCACCGCCACTACCCCATCGGGATGCTGGGTAGTGGCCATGCCTTCGAGCACTGGCCCAGAGACCTGCTCGACTCGCTCGGCGTGCTGATCGAGGGCCGTGGCTAAATGGGGATGCTGCTGCTGCCACTCGGGGGTATAGCAGACAGTCTGGAGGGGGTAGGCGGTGGCGAGGGCTTCCTGAATCAGGTGAGTGCCCTCCAGGAGGAATTGGCCCTGCGATCGCCGCCCCTTAGCCTGGTGCAGCTTCCGAATCGACTTCACCAGGGGATTTTGCAGGCTCGTGAGCATGGGCCATTCCCCCTGACTGTTCCCTACGCTGTACCACCTGTCCGGCCTTTGCATGAAACCTTTTGGGGCTTCCCTTAGGCTTTTGGGGCTTTTTGATTGAGAATGCGGAACCCGGGACTTGAACC
Source organism: Nodosilinea nodulosa PCC 7104 (assembly GCF_000309385.1). Classification (GTDB taxonomy): domain Bacteria; phylum Cyanobacteriota; class Cyanobacteriia; order Phormidesmidales; family Phormidesmidaceae; genus Nodosilinea; species Nodosilinea nodulosa. The sequence goes on along the minus strand of NZ_JH976537.1, from coordinate 1,553,453 downwards.
CGGATGTTATTGCTAACACTAGGACCTGAACCTAGCGCGTCTACCAATTCCGCCAGTTCCGCTGGCCGGGCGCGTTATTAGCGCCGCGATTTGTAATCATGCCCTGAGACTGCACCAGAGTCAAGCGTATGAAAAAAGATTTCGTAATTCTGGATGAATCGGCTATCCTGATGTGGCCAAGTTTGGCAAATGAATCTAGATTGCTGTGGCGAAAACGATGGTTTCGGGTAGAATCTAGACGAAAATTTGGCAAAAAGTGGAGTTATCAGTTGTGGAGGACACCGCCATCGTTACATCCATTGGTTTGCCCAACCCTGTGACCGCTGCCGAGGCGGATGGTGCTGTGCTTGAGATCACTGGCGGTGCTTCCCTAGCGGGCCAGGTCACCATCAGTGGAGCGAAGAACTCCGCTCTGGTAGTGATGGCCGGCACCCTGCTCTGCTCCCAGCCCTGCCGCATTCGCAATATCCCCAACCTGATGGATATCGCGCGCATGGGTGAGGTGCTGACCGCCCTGGGGGTCAAGCTCAAGCGCGAAGGCGATGCCCTCACCGTCGATGCCAGCACCATTGCCCACACCAAGGCTCCCTACGACGTGGTCAGTCGGCTGCGGGCCAGTTTCTTTGTAATTGGTCCACTGCTGGCCCGCATGGGGGTGGCGCGGATCCCACTGCCCGGCGGCTGCGCCATTGGGGCGCGCCCGGTTGAGCTGCATGTGCGCGGGCTCCAGGCCATGGGGGCCGACGTGCACATCGAGCACGGCACCGTTCATGCCTACGTGCCGGGCAGCGGGGGGCGGCTGAAGGGGGCCAAAATCTACCTCGACTACCCCAGCGTGGGAGCCACCGAAACGCTGATGATGGCGGCCACCCTGGCCGACGGCGAAACCATTATTGAAAATGCTGCCCAGGAGCCTGAAGTTGCTGACTTGGCCAACTTCTGCCGGGCCATGGGAGCGCGTATTCGCGGGGCGGGCACCAACACCATTACGATTGTTGGCGTGCCCAGCCTGCACAGCACCGACTACGGCATTATTCCAGACCGCATTGAGGCGGGCACGTTTTTGGTGGCCGGAGCCATGACCCGCTCCGAAATCAGCATCGCGCCCATTATTCCTGAACATTTGACGGCGGTGATCGCCAAGCTCCACGAAATCGGTGGCCAGGTGGTGGTCGATGGCCCCAGTCGGGTGCGATATGTGCCCTCCCATAGAATTTCGCCCACCGACATTCAAACGGGGCCATTTCCAGGTTTCCCTACTGACATGCAGGCCCAGTTTATGGCGCTGATGGCGGTTTGCGAAGGCAGCAGCCTGATCACCGAAACGGTGTTTGAAAATCGCCTCCGCCACGTGGCCGAACTCAACCGCATGGGGGCCGACATTCGCCTGAACGGCAACTGCGCCATCATTAAAGGCGTGCACCAGCTCTCCGGCGCGCCGGTGCTGGCCACGGACCTGCGGGCCTCGGCGGCGCTGGTGCTGGCGGGGCTTGCCGCTAAAGGCACCACTACGATTCAGGGCCTGCACCACCTCGATCGCGGCTACGACGACCTGGAGGGCAAGCTGCGGCTCCTGGGCGCTAACCTGCGCCGCTACCACGACGGCGCTCCGGTGCCGGTTTAGGCGCTGACTTCCCGCACCGAATAGATATGCAGCCCCCAGAAAACTGGGGGCTGCTCTGGTTTTTGGCTGTGATTTTGGCTACGTTTTGGGCTACTGCGCCACCAGCTCCGCCATCACTTCCGCCACGGGCTGAATGCGTTTTGGGGCCGCATGGCCCTGCGAACCGGGCTGGCCCACGGCGCTGCCCGCAAACACCAGCCCATTGTCGACGTCGCCCCGGCTGGCGCGATCGAGGGCGCGGAGAATGCAGTAGGTTTCGCGGCGATCGCGGAATTTGCAGACCTGTAGACAGTTGGCGAAGCACTGCTCCCGCTCGTCAAAAATTTCGCCCGCCTTGACCCGATCGACAAAGGCATTGCGCAGTGCTCGACCGGGCAGCCCGACCGGGCTGGGCACCAGCACAACATCCTCTGGTCTGGCGTGGAGGTGGAATTCCTTGTAGCGCCAGTCAGCGTCGCACTCCTGGGTGGGGATAAACCGGGTGCCGATTTGAACCCCGCGGGCCCCGAGGGCGAGGGCATGGGCCAGGGTGGGGCGATCGCAGATTCCCCCCGCCGCGATGATCGCGATGGGAGAGTCAAAATTTTCGCTCAGGTAGCGCCTCAGCGCCGGAATGACCACCTCGGGGCTGAGGGCTGAATCGCCCAATTCTTCGACCTTAGCGCCCAGGTGGCCTCCCGCTGATTGAGGATTCTCAACGACAAAGGCGTCGGGCAGGCGATGGAACTGCCGCTGCCACTTTTTGCAGATCACCTGCGCCGCCCGGACGCTGGAGACAATGGGCACCAGGGCCACCTCGGGGCGATGGGCGGTGAGGGCGGGCAGGGTTAGGGGCAGTCCTGCCCCGGAGAAGATCAGGTTGATGCCGTGGTCAACGGCGGTGCGCGCCAGGCATTCGTAGTCCCGCGCCGCCACCATAATATTGACGCCGAGAATGCCGGTAGGGCTGAGGGTGCGGGCCTTTTGCAGCTCGTCGATCAGGGCCAGGCGATTGGCCTCAAAAAACTCGGCCTGGCGGGTTTTGGGATTCTTCTCGTCGATGTTGAAGTAGGGCGATCGCATCCCCAGCCCCACGGCAGAAATGACGCCAATGCCGCCCGCGTTGGCCACCGCCGCCGCCAGCCCAGCCCCTGAAACGCGAATGCCCATGCCGCCCTGAACAATGGGGTAGGGAACGGTGTGCCGGCCAATGGTAAGGGAGGGGAGGGTTTGCATGGATTAAATAGGTGAAGGGGCGCATGGTGCTAGTCGTCGAGGCCGAGGGTGCCATGGTAGCCGGTGACAATGCGGCTGCCGTCCTTGAGAATGTGAATTTCGACCTGGTCACTGGCCCAGGAAATGCGATCGCGCAGGACCGAGTTAAACACCCGCACCCGCTGATTGCGGGAGGATACCGGCGAGGTCGGGTCGTGGATGGCCAGAGCCTCTACGTAGGGACCATCGACCAAAATGTCGAGCTGGTCCAGGAGATTCTGCGCCCCCGGCGGCGCCCCAGGGGAGGTGAGCTGAGCCAGGGTAAAGCCTGAAAAAGACATTGTGTTTAGCCCCGCCGCCTTGACCCGTCGGGCCACCGTTGCCAGGGCGGGGGCCTGCCAGAAGGGCTCTCCCCCAGAAAAGGTCACCCCCTCGTTGAGGGGGTCGGCCAGAATGCGCTCCACCAGCTCGTCTACCGTTACGATCTGGTTGGGTTCAAAGGGCCAGGAGGCCGGATTGAAACAGCCAGAGCATTCCCTGAGACAGCCCTGCACCCAGACCACAGCGCGATAGCCAGGGCCGTTGACCTGGGAGCGATTGACGTAGCCCATGAGGTTGAGATGGCGGGTGGGGGCGGCCATAGGAAAGATGGGTAAAGAACGGGGAGCGGTTCATCCGCTGATCTATAGCTGTGGCCAGTCTGGTTAAGACAGGTCTCCTATGAACGTTCAAACGTTTGGACGTTCATAGGATTTCTGGATGTCCTAACCAACGTGACTATGGCTATAACCGATGGGTATCTAGCCGATCGAGGCACGGACGCTCTACACCGACTGGGAAAACTGGCGCAGGGTGCGATTCCGCAGGTAGGGGTCAAACACGGCGGCAATGTTGCGAACCAGCAGCCGTCCGGCGGGGAGCACCTCGATGTGGTTGGGGGTGAGCCGCACCAGGCCATCGGCCTCCAGGGCCTGTAAATCCTGCCGTTCGCGGGCAAAGTAGTCGTCAAAGGTCTGGTCGAAGCTGAGGTGATATTTTTCCTCAATGGCGGCTTTGGAAAGCTCAAACTGGCACATCAGCTCCATAATGACCGCCCGCCGCAGAATGTCCTCCTGGCTCAGCACCACACCGCGCTCTAGGGGCAGAACATCGGCATCCACCGCCCTGTAAAAGTCGCGCAGCCCCTTGTGATTTTGGCTGTAGACATCGTGGAGCATGCTGATGGAGGTCATGCCAAAGCCCAGCAGGTCAGATTCGGGCTGGGTCGTGTAGCCCTGAAAGTTGCGGTGCAGCTGGCCCTGGGACTGCGCGATCGCCAGTTCATCTTCGGCCTTGGCGAAGTGGTCCATGCCAATAAACTGATAGCCCGCCGCCGTCAGGCGATCGATGGTCATGTGGAAGATGTCTAGCTTTTCCTCGGGGCCGGGCAGGGTAGCCGGGGCAATGTGCTTTTTCTGGATGGGCTTTAGCCAGGGCACGTAGGCAAAGTTGAAGACGGCGATGCGATCGGGGTCGAGGCGCAGGGTTTTTTCGATGGTGTCGCGAAAGGTGGCCAGGGTTTGGTAGGGCAGCCCGTAGATTAAATCCACGTTCACGCTTTCAAACCCCGCCTCTCGCAGCCAGCCCATGGCATCGAACAGCATGGCCTCGGGCTGCATGCGGTTGATCGCCGCCTGCACCTTAAGGTTGAAGTCTTGCAGGCCAAAGCTCACCCGCCTAAAGCCCAAGTCTTTGAGGAATTGCACATAGTCGCGATTCAGATCGCGAGGATTCACCTCAATGGAGATTTCTGCTTCCGGCTCAAACTCAAAGTGCTTGTGCAGGGCATTCCACAGCTGCTCTACCTGGGCTGTGGTCAGGTAGCTGGGGGTGCCGCCGCCCCAGTGCAGCTGGTTGACCTTTCTGCCCTCAACCCGCTGGGCCATCTGGGCAATGTTGCGCTCCAGGTAGTCGAGATAGGCATTGGCTACCCGCTTCTGGCGGGTGATCACCGTATTGCAGCCGCAAAAATAGCAGGCCGACTCGCAGAAGGGAATGTGGCAGTAGAGCGACAGCGGCGTTTGCTTGTAGTTGCCGATCGCGATCGCGGCCTCAAAATCCCTGGGGCTAAAGCCTTCGGTCATCTCCGTCGCAGTCGGGTAGCTGGTGTAGCGGGGCAGCGGCTGGTTGTACTTGTGCAGCAGCGCCGGGTCAAAAACAACGGGTTTGGCAAGGGAGAGCATGGTAGTTAGGTGGTGGCAAAATGGATTTGTAGGGTGCATCGGCGGCTTGTCAACCAGAGCTAAACACCCCAGGCTGGGCTTTTGAGCCGCAATGCACCGCTAGGATGCGGAGGTGGTGCATTGCGGCCATAACGGTGCATTCGCGAAGCAATGCACCCTAGGGTTGGCTTATTCCGTCGCCATCAGGGCAACCATGTCGTGGTGGGGGTGCCGCTCGGTGCTGCCGGGCCGATCCTGCCGGGTGATCAGGTCAAACACGTGGTCGCCCACCGCCGCGCGCACATCCGGCTCTAGCTCGTGGAACACATTGCGGTTGAGGGCAAAGGCCAGATTTGCCTCATCCACCAGCTGCTGGACCAGGATTTCATCGGCGGGCAGGGCATTGAGCGCTTCGCGGTACTTGAGCTTGAAGTCGCGCTTGGCCTCCACCGTGGGCAGCTGGTCAAACTCGTGCAGCCCAGTCCCCCGGTCGGGCGGCAGGCTCAGGGCCGATCGCACAATGTGACGCAGCCCCTGCCCACCGGACAGATCGCCCATGTAGCGCACGTAGGCATGGGCGACTAGCAGGGCGGGGTGGCTGGCCGAAACCTCCAGAATGCGGTTGACGTAGCGCAGCCCAGCGGGGGTGGCGGCAATGTCGTGCTGCCAGCGATCGCCGTAGTAGTAGGCCAGGTCATCCTCCAGCTTGGGCGTGCGCAGCAGTTCTGCAAAAATCATGGGTCCTACCACAGGATGGTCTCGGTGGCGGGCCATTTCGGCTTCCAGGGTGTTGTAGAGAAAGTAGAGGTCAGCGGTGAGCTTGCGGAAGGGTTCCAGCTCGACTATGCCCTTGAGAAAGCACTTCATGAAGGCCGTATTTTCAGACAGAGTATGGGAGGCTTGGGTGCCTTCGCGCAGTCGCTGAGCTAGGTCAGTCATAGCAATTCCTCGTCGGTAATAGGCTAAAATCTTTCAATCACTATACAGCGATTAAGTGGTTGGTCAATCGTTTTGGCTTAAGTTTTGTGTCTTTTGGGGCAGCCTAAATTGCTCAGGGTTGAACGAGTCCACGCCTTTACCCCTGGATATAAGCTTGAGAAGCCGCGTCCCGCGCAGGCAGCATTAGGTGCTGGCGGATGTCCTTGACTATTGATAGCTATTTAGTGATAAAGTGCTTTCAACTGTTTAGCCCGAAAAACCATGGTGACTGCCCTTTCTAAGTCAACCCCTCAGCCCGGTGACAGCTCGATTAAGACCGCGATCGAAGAAAATCTGCTGTCGCCTCGCTTCTACACCACCGACTTTGACCAAGCCGCCGCGATGGATCTGTCCCGCGAGGCGGAAGGAATCCAGACCATGCTGGAGGAAATGCGGGCCGACTACAACCGCTACCACTTCATTCGCGACGATTCCTTCAAGCAGGAGTGGGAGCACATTCAGGGAGAGGAGCGGCAGGCCTTTATTGACTACCTGGAGCGCTCCTGCGTGTCGGAGTTTTCGGGCTTTTTGCTGTTCAAGGAGCTGTCGCGTCGCCTCAAGGGCCGCAGCCCGGTGCTGGCCGAAATTTTTAGCCTGATGGCGCGGGACGAGGCTCGCCATGCCGGGTTTCTCAACAAGTGCATGCAGGACTTTCACATCTCTCTCGATCTGGCCAAGCTGACCAAAAACCGCACCTACACCTTTTTCCCGGTGGAGTGGATTGTCTACGCGGTGTACCTCTCCGAGAAAATCGGCTACTGGCGCTATATCCTCATCTACCGCCACCTGGAGCAGCATCCCGAACACAGCTTCTACCCGCTGTTCAACTACTTCGAGAGCTGGTGTCAGGATGAAAACCGCCACGGCGATATCTTTAAGGCGCTGGTGCGATCGCAGCCCACCATGTGGCAAACCTGGCAGGGCCGCCTCTGGAGCCGCTTTTTCCTGCTCTCGGTCTTTGCCACCCACAGCCTGACCGTCCACGAGCGGGCTAAATTTTACGAAATGCTGGGCCTAGACGCCACCGAGTTTGACACCCAGGTCGTGCGCAAAACCAACGACACCGCTGCCCGCGCTTTCCCCGTTTACCTAAACGTCGACCATCCCCAGTTCTTTCCCCGCCTGGAGCGGGCCGCCGCCCGCAACCTCAAAATCAAGCAGCTGATGGAAAGCTCGGCCCCTGGCTGGCTAAAGCAGCTGCGCAAGGCTCCCCTGGTGCTGGGCATCGTCGGCGACTTACTCCGCCTCTATTTAATTAAGCCCCTAGATGCCGAAGCCCTGCGCGGCACCATTCGTTAACCCCCGCTAGCCTAGGAGCGTAACGCCCCACGCCCCCACGCCCCCACGCCTCCACGCAATCTAGCGATCGCCATAACCTTCTGGCAAAGTCGCTCCGGTGAGGTCAGCCTGGGCCAGGGTTGCCCCAGTCAGGTCGGCCCCCTCTAGGTTTGCCCCCCGCAAAAGCACCCCGGTGAGGTCGGCGTAGCTGAGGTCGGCCCCGTGCAGGTTGGCCCCGCTCAGATCGGTTTTCGGCGCATCGGGGCGAAAGCTCTGGCCCAATTGGGCGCGGCAGAGCTTGGCCCCGGTCAAATTTGCCGCGCCCAGCTGGACGCCGCTCAGACTGGCATAGCTGAGGTTGGCCCCCTGCAAGTTGGCCCCAGCCAGGCTGGTTTGCTGGTCGGAGCTGGGGCGCAGGTCGGCCTCAATGAGCAGCGCTTGGGATAGATTGGCCTGCTGAAAATTGACCCCGCAGAGAATGGCTTTGATCAGGTTGGCGCCGCTCAGGTTGGCGCGCACAAACACTGCGCCGCTGAGATCGGCATCGCGCAGCTGGGCTTTGGGGCACTGGGTCTCGGTAAAGTCGGCTCCCCACAGCAGGGCTTCGCTGAGGTCAGCTCCGTTAAATACGCCCTGATTAAAGTGGGTGCGGCCCAGCCTGGCCTGGCGCAGGTCGCTGTGGCTAAAGTCAGCGCCGCTGAGGTTGGTTTGCAGCAGCTCGATTTCGACCAGCTTGAGGTGAGCGAAGGCGCGATCGCCCCCTAGGTAGCGCTCCAGCAGTTCCTCCGCATCCATAGGTCACCCGCACAAATACCTCAGCAGTGTACTGTACGCGGAGTGCAACAAAGCGCTGGGCTTAAGCCTTTGTGAAGACTCCAGAGAAATACCTAAAAAGCGATGAACTTCCCCGCCAGGCCCTGATCTTCACTGCTTCCCTGTGCCACCATCAGAACTATCGCGGGGAACGCAAACGCGATAGTTCACCGTTCTACCATTGCCTTCACATCTATCTGAAACTCGTTACTAGGGGGCTGCTGCTAGGGATGATTGAAGCGGCTTTATAGGGTGCCAGCCGTGACGTTCAGGGCCAGGCCTCTAAGGCTCGCGATCGCTCCCTCTCCCATGTCCTCGAACTAAACTCTGGGGCCAAAACAGGCTGCCTGGGTCGCTTGGATCAAGGGCTACAACAATCCTGGTTTAACCCGGTTTCCCTGGCCGGAGAACAATCGTCTCTTCAATACACATCGCCCATCAAAGGTCGCCGTTCGGTAGAGGCTTCTATCGACGGTCGCGTTTTGATGCCAAGACTACTGTAAACAACTATCGAAAACTGTAGGTTGATATGACTCTAGCTAAAAACCGCACTAAGCAATTTGCGCCTGGTCAGCACCAGGGGGCTTCGACCCAGACGACCCCTCAAAATTACTCTATAAATAAGCTAGATATTCCTGTAGATAGCCCACCCTTCTGCCGCGTGACCAATAATATCAAGCCTCTCCTTGAAAAAGTCTATCCCCCGGAAACCGCCGAGTGGTTGACCACAGAAATTTTTGCCCTGATTAAAGACACCCTCTGCCCGTCGGGCCGGGAAGACCTGAAAAAGTGGAACCACAACAACGTTCTGCTGATTACCTACGGCGACACCATCACCGATGGCAAGCGGGCTCCGCTGTCGGTGCTGGCTGAGTTTCTCGAAACCCACCTGTACGACACCGTTACTGGCGTTCACATTCTGCCCTTCTTTCCCTACAGCTCCGACGACGGCTTTGCCATCATCGACTACCTCAAGGTCAACCCCGAACTGGGCAGCTGGACCGACATTAAGCGTATTGCCACCAACTTCAACCTGATGGCCGACCTGGTGATTAACCACATCTCCAGCCAGCACGAGTGGTTTGAGCAGTTCAAGCAAAATCAGCTGCCAGGCCGCAACTACTTCATCACTGCCGACCCCAGCGAAGACCTGTCTCAGGTGGTGCGGCCCCGTAGCTCGCCCCTGCTCACGCCGGTCGAGACTACCGAGGGCGAAAAGCACGTGTGGACGACCTTCAGCGCCGACCAGGTCGATGTCAACTTTGAAAACCCCGACGTGCTGATCGAGTACGTCAAGATTATTCTCTCCTACGTCGAGGCGGGGGCGCGCTACATTCGCCTCGACGCGGTGGGCTTTTTGTGGAAAAAGCAGGGCACCAACTGTATCCATCTGCCCGAAACCCACGCCATAGTGCGCCTGTTTCGCGAGATTTTGCAGCTGGTGGACCCCGGTATTTCGCTGATTACCGAAACCAACGTGCCCAACCGTGAGAACCTGAGCTACTTCGGCAACCGCAACGAAGCCCACATGATCTACAACTTCAGCCTGCCGCCGCTGCTGCTGAACGCGCTCATGCAGGGTCGCTCAGACCACCTCAAAACCTGGATGATGAGCATGCCGCCGGCCCCCATTGGCTGCGCCTACTTTAACTTCACCGCCTCCCACGACGGCATTGGTATGCGCCCGGCTGAAGGGCTGCTCAGCGGCGACGAGTACGACCAGCTGATTGCCGCCATGCGCAACTTTGGCGGCAAAATCAGCATGCGCAGCCGCCCCGACGGCACCGAGTCGCCCTATGAAATCAATATCTCGCTGTTCGACGCCCTCAAGGGCACCGTCAAGGGCGAAGACCAGTGGCAGGTGGAGCGCTTTCTCTGCTCCCAGACCATCATGATGGCGCTGGAGGGCATTCCGGCCTTCTATATTCACAGCCTGCTGGCGACCCACAACTATACCGAAGGGGTTGAGGAAACAGGCCACAACCGCACCATCAACCGCTATAAGTGGGATCTCAAGACGCTGGAGACAGCTCTGGCCAACCCCACCACCGCCCACGCCAAGGTGCTGAATGAGCTCAAGCGGCTGATCAAAATTCGCCGTCAGCAGACCTCCTTCCACCCCAACGCCACCCAGTATACGCTGCACCCGATGAATCCGGCGCTGTTTGCCTTCTGGCGGCAGAGCCTGACCCGCGATCAGAGCATTTTCTCGGTGCACAACCTGAGCGACCAGCCCCAGGAGCTGCGCTTGAGCGATCTTAACCTGGTCAGCACCGACGACTGGTACGACCTGATCAGCGGCTACCGCTTTACCGATGATCGAGCGGTCTACGAGTTAGCCCCCTACCAGTCGGTGTGGATTACCAACAAGCCCAACTCGGCCCAGGACGACAGCATGCCAACGCTGTTGTAAAGCCAAGCTGCCAATCTAAAAGAAGCGGTGCCCTAATTTAGGACACCGCTTCTTTTGAATTGACTGAATTGACGGGGCTGCAAAAATGGGAAAATCTACTCTAGGAAGTTGCGATCGTCGTCGAGGCAGGCGTCCCAGCTGGCGGAGAGGGCGTCGGCGACCATGGCCTCTAGGGCGGCGGTGTTGAGTGATCGCGTAATGTGGTCGTGCATGGGGTCAGACAGCGGAATCAGGCGCAGCCGTCGGTTGTCTTGTACCAGATCGAAATGATTGCCGTCGGTATCGGTTTTGCCAATTTCTAGGCAATCAAAGCTGTAAACGTTGATATAAAGTGTATGATTAGCCACGAGCGTGGCCTGCTGACTGTCGGCAAAAACTTCCATGACCAGACCCTGGCCTTCGGAGAGTGGAATGCTGTCTTGAAAGTGGCGGTAACGCACCTGACCCAGGTCCTGCAGCAGCCTGAGCATGTCGGTTTTGTTGATGACGATCCCGCTATCAATCAGGCAGGGAGCGGGGATGCTCAAATTGCTGGCACGCTCGCGATTCATGGGTTTTTAACCACGCTACGTTAGCTGGTGGAGCAAACCTCGTGGCGATCGCTCCAGTGGGTCTATATCCACGATACTCGATATTGCTGGGAATGATCTGCCCGGCAATGGCTTAGCTCTGTGGAAAACCCTGAGCTAATTTTGCCAAAGGCCCGGGGGTTAAGCATTCCGCCAGAATGCTGAAGTCTCCGTAAGATTGCTGAAATGTTTTTTCACAGCGAAGAGGTGGATCCGTGAGCCCTTTGCCTCCGGCGAGACCTGGCGAGACGACCCCCAGACCCGGCTGGTTTGCCCGGCTGGGAGGATCCATATTGTTCTATACGAAGCTGCCCCTGCCGCCGGGGTGGGAGCCGCGCTTTGAGGGCATTGCCCCGCTGGCTCCGGTGGTGGGCCTGGGTCTGGGCCTAGGCCTGGTGGCGGTGGATTTTGCCCTGGCTCAGCTGGGTATGCCCCCGCTGACCCGCAGCGCCCTGGTAATTGGGCTGGGGGTGTGGCTGACCGGGGGCCTGCACCTGGATGGGGCGATGGATACCGCCGACGGGCTGGCGATGATGGACCCACAGCGGCGATTGGCGGTGATGGCCGACAGCCATACGGGGGCCTTTGGGGTGATGGCTGCGATCGCGATTCTCGGCCTTAAAACCCTGGCCCTGGCCGAGCTGGCTACGGGGCGCGGCTGGGTGCTGGTGGCGGCCATGGTGTGGGGGCGCTGGGGCCAGGTGGTGGCGATCGCTCGCTACCCCTACCTGCGGGCCGAGGGCAAAGGTGCACTGCATCGGCAGCACAGGCGATCGCCCCAGGACTGGCTACTAGGGCTAACGCTGGCGCTGGTGCTGCACGGCGCTTGGCTGTGGCGACACCCCGATCAGCGCTTGCTCATCGGCATTAGTCTGATCGGGGGACTCGTGCTGTCCGTTGCGCTTGGTGCCTGGCTGCACCAGCGTCTGGGGGGACACACGGGCGACACCTATGGGGCGATCGTGGAATGGACTGAAGCTCTGCTGCTCTGCCTGGTCACCATGGCGTAGGCCCGAATTGTTCTAGGTGGGCTTCATCCCCTAGTCAAACTATTCCTTTAGATATAGAAACCGATTAAATCTGATCTCCGTACTGTGAGTGATGCGGTGTCAGACAAGTGCTTGTTTGACACCGCACCCGCCAGCGGGGGCAGGCTCTATCCCCAGCTGACCCGTGCCTGAAAGGCCCTCGGGTTGAGAGCATTTGATTCGATTGCACTACTGTCAGGCTGAGCCTTCACCGGCTGAGTCCTACATTGTGGCGAGTAGTCAATGCTACTGGCTCCGCTGGATGGGTAGTACCCGCGCGCTCACGGCAATTGAAAGCCCTTTCAACGTTCGATCCTGCATCTATAAATGAGGACACCCATGCAACGTCTTATTGCTCTGACTGACAACAATTCGCTCATTTCCATCGACACCACAGACCTCAGCCAGTCGACATCTACCTCCATCACCGGCTTAGACAGCACCCTGCTGGGCATTGATGTGCGCCCCGCCGACGGCTTGCTCTATGGCCTCACCACCGCTAACAGCCTCTACACCATTGATGCCAGCAGCGGTGCAGCTACCCTGGTCAGCACCCTGTCAGTTCCCTTTGAGGGCGGCGTAGTCTCAGGCTTTGACTTCAACCCCGTGGCCGATCGCCTGCGGCTGGTGGGCGACAACGACCAGAACTTCCGCATCAATGTGGATACTGGTGACGTGACGGTCGATGGCACCCTGGCCTTTGGAGATGGCGATGCCAATACCAGTGTTAACCCCAACGTCACTGCCGCAGCCTACACCAACTCCTTTGCGGGCACCACCAGCACAGCGTTGTACGACATCGATCCGCTGCTCGACAGCCTGCTGCTGCAAAGCCCCCCCAACGACGGCACCCTGGTCACGGTGGGAGACCTGGGAATTGATTTTGATATTGTCGGTGGCTTTGACATTTTCTCCACCCCTGACGGTCAGAATTCGGCTTTTGCCGCCTCTGACGGCATGCTGTACGCCATTAATCTCGGCACCGGGGCCGCAACTAGCCTGGGCACCCTCGACCTGGGCAATAGCGGAAATTTGCTTGGCTTAGCGGCGATAGATACTGCGCCCTTGGCCCCAGACTTTTTGGCGCTGACCAGCAGCAACACCCTGCTAGGGTTTACCGCCGCTAACCCCGACAAAGTTAGCTCTCTGGAGGTCACTGGTCTGGAGGGCACTCTGCTGGGCATTGATGTGCGCCCCGCCGACGGCTTGCTCTATGGCCTCACCACCGCTAACAGCCTCTACACCATTGATACCAGCAGCGGTGCAGCTACCCTGGTCAGTACCCTGTCGATACCCTTTGGGGGCGGCGTAGTATCGGGCTTTGACTTCAACCCCGTAGCCGATCGCCTGCGGCTGGTGGGCGACAACGACCAGAACTTCCGCATCAATGTGGATACTGGAGATGTAACGGTTGATGGCACCCTGGCCTTTGGAGATGGCGATGCCAATGCCAGGGTTAACCCCAACATCACTGCCGCAGCCTATACCAACTCCTTTGCGGGCACCACCAGCACAGCGTTGTACGACATCGATCCGCTGCTCGACAGCCTGCTGCTGCAAAGCCCCCCCAACGACGGCACCCTGGTCACGGTGGGAGACCTGGGAATTGATTTTGATATTGTTGGTGGCTTTGACATTTTCTCCACCCCTGACGGTCAGAATTCGGCTTTTGCCGCCTCTGACGGCATGCTGTACGCCATTAATCTCGGCACCGGGGCCGCAACTAGCCTGGGCACCTTTAGTGCAGAAACTGACGATCTTCTTGGATTTGTGGCGCTGTCTAACCCATTGGGAGGTGCCCTGGGTGATGATCCCAAAGCTGGTTACACAGCGGCTGGCAGCGGAGACGACCTGCTGAATTCAGTGGGTCTGGATTTGGGGGCGATCGCCGCCGATCTTCCCGGCGGTCAAGCTCTGTTGAGCGGCCTGGGCGACCTGCTGATGACCTTAGAGATACCATCTCTAAATGCAGACAGCCTGGCTGCCCTCGGCATCACGGTTCCCGAAGGTGTGGCCCTCGATGCGCTGCTGCCTCAGGCTGACATCAACAGCGTGATCGGTGGTTTACAGGCCGAGATCGCCGCAGCACTATCGGTCTAAGGCTCCGCGCAGAAGCCGGGTTTCTTCCCTATGCTATGCACCCAATCCAGAACTATAGCCGTAGAAACTCGGTTTCTGAAGGACGCGATCGCCTTCCCCAGTTAACTGTCACCGAACTGTCATCGAATTGCGCCCAGCGTATTCTTCCAGCTCAGCTCTTTGCCCAGCACCAGCAGCGCCTTTTGGTCGGCCCCGGTAAATAGATCGCTCTCCACTAGCTCCGCCAGCACCTGCTGGGCCAGCTGAGCGGCAAACATGCCCCCCGATCGCAGCAGATGGCTGTAGTAGCTGAACTGGGTCTGCCCCTGATCATTGCAGTGGAAGCTGTGAATCTGCTCCGGCAGCATTTTGTAAACCGAGGTGTTGGCGGGCACGACCACCTGGGGAATGCCCTGCTTGCCGTGGAATTTCCCATTTTTGCCCTCCATGCTGCCGATCAGTACTACCCCCAGCAGCGTGCGGGTTTCCTGTACCAGGTCGGGGGTAAACAGGGGGTCGGGCTCACTGGAGAGCCGGGGGCCGCTGTTGAAGAAGAGCGGATTGAACAGCTGCGAGTTGTAGACCAGACCTACGGCCCAGTGGCGATCGCTGTCAAAGCTGACAAATTGGCCAAAACCACAGTCCTCAGGCGATGGCGGCGAGCAGACATCCTGGGCATCGTCAACCTGCACGACATAGTCGCAGTGGGAGTTGGACTTTACCACTTTGCCGAGGCGGCAGCGGGTTGGAGCCGGAGTAAACAAATCCATAGCACGCTCTAGCAGAACATGGGTACTTATTGTAGTGGGTTTTTAGCCACCGACGGCCCCTTGGGGCGGGTCAAACCTTCAGAACACCTGAGTAGAGCTATGGGCCTGTAAATTTTCCAGTCTTTCATCACGCCCGCAGTTTCATGACCATCAGGGGAATCCCGCTCAAAATCAGCAAACCAACTAGCAAATAGTTGCCCTGCCTTAGATCAAAATCCCGCAGCACCATCTTCCACCGCAGCTTCATTAAATAGCGGCCCAGCACGACATCGAACAGCCCCATAAAAATAGCGAGGAAGAGACCCACGGCCAACAGCCCCCCCACTGAGTCAATACCCAGGCTCGGAATCCAGAAATAGCAGATGGCAAACAGAATCAACGTACCGCTGATCAGGCTAACCTGCTTTGCCTTTTTCGTGCCAAGCCTGGGGGCGACAACCGCATTGCGCAAAATACCGTGCAGGGTCTCAGCTCCAGCCAGGGTAAACCCGAGAAACAGCAGCTCCAGGACAAATCTCATTTAGCTGGCCTGTGGCTTTGGGGTGAATGGCCGATCTACAGCTGAAACCCTTCATTAAAGTCGCTGCGGGTCATGGGCTGGCTAATTTCAAGGCCCTCTCCCCCCAGCAGGGTGAGCGGCTTACCGTCCACAGAAATCCACACCGGGGCATCGGGATTAAAGGCCGTGGCGGTGTAGATCACCTGCCCCAGGCGGCCTACCATTGCTGCGCTGCCGCCGCCGCTTTCAAAGCTGCCGGACAGGTCAACATGAACGCCGTCTGCTTCTACGGTGGCAGCGATCAGCTCAGTTTGCTCGGGAATGGTGGTAAACGCCTCCTGGCTGGGGTCCCCCGCCTTAGAGAGCAGATCTTTAAATGCGGTGGTCACCTGCTCCGACGGGGAAGCATCGGCGGCGACGGTGATGGGTTGGGCCACCAGCTTTAGGTTTGTCCCTTCATCCTTGAGCCAGTAGATTTGGCCGCTTACCTCAGCGGCGGCGGGCTGGTTTACGGTGTCTTTGGGGACCGTTGGCTCGGCGCTGGGGGCGGTTACTGGATCTGCGACCTTCGGCAGCGACAGCATGGGGTCGGTTTCGATGTCGATTTTTGGAAACTCTGCTACCGGGGGCGTGGGGTTGAGGGCATGCCAGGTAAACCAGGCAACGGACCCGCCCGATGCCAGCACTAGGGTGGTTAACCCGGTCAGAATGCCGAGGGGAATTTGCCTTAGCTTGTCTCTGTAGTGCATGGTACGTTACCAAACGGGGTCATAATCCTAGCCTAGATCACCCCAGGTCAACCTAGGGAAGAGGGGTGACAGCTGCTTGAGCGGTCTGCCGTGTTGAGATCTGTCGTGTTGAGATCTGGGGTGTTGAGATTTGGCGCGTTGAGACTTGGCGCCTCAGGAAAGGAGAGGTTGGCTCTATTCTGGCAAAGATGGCCATATCTAGCTCATTGTCACGCACTTTAAAGTTGATCACGCGGGCGATCACGCCCAGGGGCTCTAGCCGTCGCAGCGTGAGCTGTTCCTGAGCGCCCTGCACGAAGGATTCGAGCAGCTGGGGCGGGGTCTCTTCGCCATCGACGGTAATGGTAGGATCCACCAGGGCAAACCGATGGCCGTTGAGAACGCTCAGCCCCAGGTCGATCTCGATCGGAATGGTTTCCTGGGTGACTCGGTCCTGGAGATCGACCTGGATGCGAAAGCGATCGCCCTCTAAAAACCTCAGCGATGGGTTGGCCAGGCCGTAGCGGTTTTGCTCGCGCGCGCCCGCCGCCCCCGGCAGGGTAAATTCTAGGGTGTTGAGCCAGGTTTGCACCAGGGGCGACTGAAAGAACGCATTTAAATCGTCGTCTTTGAGGCGCAGGCGCAGGGCCGCCTGGGCCGGTCGATCCAGCACCAGTTCCCCCCGCCGCAGCCGACCCAGATCGACATCCACCGGGTCGGTTTCCAAATCAATCGAGTCAATGCGCAGACCGGGCAGCTGCCGAGTTTCTACCCCGCGAGCGGCAATCAGGGTGTGCTCAATGCGGCCGTTGGCGAGCTGGTAGTTGGGCACATTGTCGATCCGCACCTGGAGGTCTTCGGCCCCGGCCAGCTGGCCGCGCAGGGCGGTCTCGGCCAGGGTATCGACCACCACGCCCCCCGTAGCCGCTACGCCCAACAGGGTCGAGAGAAGAATCGTGATCAGTTCCATGACCTGTCCTGCGGGGTAGTTGGGATGGGGTAGGCGCTACCGGCTGGCCAATAATTCGTCATCAATCCAGCCCTTGACCAGGGCCACTACCGAGCCCAGGGCCACTTCCTGCACAATGCCCGTGGCCCGCTCGACCACCTCGACCTTGCCGTCGCCCAAAGCCCGCCCGGTGACAATGCGGTAGGGAATGCCGATCAGATCGGCGTCTTTGAACTTGACCCCGGCCCGCTCGTCGCGATCGTCGAGCAGGGCCTCGACCCCCACCGCCAGCAGCTCCTTGTAGATGGCCTTGGCGGCTTCGACCTGGAGATCGTCGCCCATGTTGGGAATCACCACGATCGCCTGGTAGGGCGCGATCGCCACCGGCCAGACAATGCCGTGTTTGTCGAAGGACTGCTCCACCGCCGCCTGGGCCAGGCGCGACACGCCGACCCCGTAGCAGCCCATCACCAGGGGCAGCTCGGCCCCGTTTTCGTCGGTGTAGGTGGCCCCCATGGCCTGGGAGTATTTGGTGCCGAGCTGAAAGATGTGGCCAATCTCAATGCCCCGCGCGGTTTGCAGGGTTTGGCTGGGGTCGTGCAGGGCGCGATCGCCCGCCGCCGCCTTGCGCACGTCCACAACTTTTTTGGGCAGGGTAAACTCCTTGCCCCAGCTGCCGCCCACGGTGTGGTAGCCCGACTCGTTGGAGCCGGTGACGAAGTTTTTGAGAGGTTCAGCGGTGCGATCGACCAGCCGCAGAAACTTAGGCTCCATATCCTTGCCGCCCTCAATATAGTCATCGCCCAGGTCCGGGGCCATGTAGCCGAGGGGCAGGGGCTTTGCCGCCCACTGGCGCTGGGCCTCTGCATCGGGCACGCCCAGGGCGATGACGGCGGCCCCGCCGTAGTCAGCGGCCAGCTTGGTGAGTTCGTTGGTCAGCTTGACTTCGTTGACATCCTGGTCGCCGCGAATACTGACCAGCACCAGCAGCACCCGGCCATTGTCGAATACCACCTGGTACAGCACATTCTTGACGATCTGGGTGGGCGAGCACTTGAGAAATTTGGCCAGCGACTCAATCGTGGGGGTGTTGGGGGTCTCCAGCTTTTCAAATTTGGTAAAGGTAGAGGGCACCGCATCGGCCGGGCGAGAGACCGCTTTCTCCACGTTGGCGGCGTACTTGCCGTCTTCGGTATAGAGCACTTCGTCTTCGCCTGCTTCCGCCAGCACCATAAACTCGGTCGAGCCCGATCCCCCGATCGCCCCCGAATCCGCATCCACCGCCCGAAACTCCAGCCCGCAGCGGCGCAGAATGTTGCTGTAGGCGGTATACATCTCCTGGTAGGTGGCCTTCAGGCTGCTCTCGTCGGTGTGGAAGGAGTAGCCGTCCTTCATAATGAACTCGCGCCCGCGCAGGAGGCCGAAGCGGGGCCGAATCTCATCGCGAAACTTGGTCTGAATTTGGTACAGATGCAGGGGCAGCTGCCGGTAGGAGCGAACCATGTCGCGGGCAACGGCGGTGATTACCTCCTCGTGGGTGGGGCCGAGACCGACCTCCTGCTGACGGCGATCGATCAGCGAAAACATAATGCCTTCGGCCTTGGTGTAGGTCTCCCACCGACCCGACTCGCGCCACAGCTCGGCGGGCTGAAGCTGGGGCAGCAGGCACTCCTGAGCGCCAGTGGCGTTCATTTCATCGCGCACAATATCTGAGACTTTGTTCAGCACTCGCCACAGCAGGGGCAAATAGGCATAAACCCCGCTGGCAATACGACGCATGTAGCCCGCCCGCAGCAGCAGCTTGTGGCTGGGGAGTTCGGCCTCTGCCGGTTCTTCCCGCAGGGTGACAAACAGCATTTGGGATAGACGCATGGGGGTCTCCAAGGAGGAACGGAGAGTGCTCGACGGGGAGGACTCATAGAGCATAGTAAACGAGGACGGTCGGCCCTTCTATAGCCTAGGCTGCACCCAATCGGCCAGAGCCGCCTTCAGGAATGGTAAAGAAATCCGCTACAGTGTCTAGACAGCCATTCTAGAATCGTTGCCGGGGCGTTGCCCCTAAAATCCACAGAATTGTTGTATTCCCAGGCTGCGGCATCTACCCCACCGTTCCTGAAAATAGCCCTGGCCAGGAAGCAAACCCGCGCCAGCGGGGCACCTGCAACGCCTCTTTGCGCCAGGCCTACCGTCCCACGTGTTCCCCTAATCTATGAAAAAAGTATTCGTCCTCGATACCAACGTATTGCTCCATGACCCCATGGCAATGTTCAGGTTTGAGGACAATGATGTGGTGTTGCCCATCACTATTATTGAAGAGCTCGATCGCTTCAAGAAAGGCACCGCCGACACGGGTCGCAACGCCCGCTACGTATCGCGAACCCTGGACGAGCTGCGCCAGCAGGGTTCGCTGGTGCAGGGGATTGATCTAGAGCAGGGCGGCACCCTCAAGGTAGCGCTCTGCCACCGCGATACCCTGCGCCAGCTGCCCGCCGAGCTAGAGGGGGACCAGGGCGACAATGCTATTTTGGCGGTGGCTCTGGAGTACAAGCACCACCACGACATGCCCGTGGTGCTGGTCAGCAAAGACACCAACCTGCGCATCAAGGCCGATGCCGTGGGGCTGGTGGCCGAAGACTACGAAACCGACAAGATTGACTACGACGAGCTCTACACCGGCACCCTGGAGGTGATGACCTCCGCTGAGGCGATTAGCCAGATGTTTGGGGATGGCCATCTGAAGCTGGAGATCCCTCTCTACCCCAACCAGTCTGTCACCCTGGTGGATCAGGCTAACCCGGCCCACACGGCCCTAGCCCTGGTGCAGGGCAGCAGCGGCAAGCTGGTGCCCCTCAGCAAGCTGCCCCACGCCGGGGTATCGCGGGTGCAGCCCCGCAACCGCGAGCAGCGCTTTGCCTTTGAGCTGCTGCTGCAAGACTCGATTTCGATGGTGACGCTGGTGGGCAAGGCGGGCACGGGAAAGACGCTGCTGGCGATCGCCGCCGGGGTGCAAAAGGTTGCCGACGAGCGACTCTACTCGCGCCTGCTGATCGCCCGCCCGATTGTGCCCCTGGGCCGCGACATTGGCTACCTGCCCGGCGACATTCGCGACAAGCTCAACCCCTGGATGCAGCCCCTCTACGACAACTTTGACCTGATCTTTGGCACCCAGGACATGCGCGGTCGCCCCGAGCACTGGCGGCGCGGCCACGAGGAAATGATCGACCAGGGCCTACTGCAAATCGAGCCGCTCACCTACATTCGAGGGCGATCGATTCCCAAGCAGTTTTTAGTGGTCGATGAAGCCCAAAACCTCACCCCCCACGAGGTCAAAACCATTCTCACCCGCGCCGGGGAGGGCACCAAGATCATTCTCACGGGCGACCCCGAGCAGATCGACAACCCCTACGTCGATGCCTCCAGCAATGGCCTCACCTACGTGGTCGAGCGGTTTAAGGGCGAAACGCTGGCGGCGCACATTAGCCTCACCAAAGGCGAGCGATCGAGCCTGGCCGAGCGGGCGGCGCTGCTGCTGTAGTGCCTATCGCGATGACTTAGACGGCCCGGCTGTGGCGCGATGGGCAAAGGGCGGCCCAAGCGGGCCAGCGCGATCGCTCACGGCCATAGTTATGAGAGGCCTTCATGTTCAGCAATAAAACGCCATCCAAGTCAACGGCAAACCGCATTAATAGAAACAGACAGTCGCCCTGAGCCCCCCGTTTCTTAACCCTTTTTGAACGCAGATTAACCTTTATGCGCAGTCCCCAAAGCCCCGAAATAACTTGTTAGGATCGCCAGCAAACCAATAGCAACGGGAGATTCTATGACTCGCTTCCTCGTAGCCGTAGTCGATGGTGCCAAAGCTCGGTTCTTAACTTTAGAGCCTGTGGCCACCCCAGATTTAGAGTCTGGCCCCGATTTAATTAAACGTTGCGAACTGGCGAACCCGGCTATAGAAATGTCGGGCCAGGACCTGTGGGCCAATACCAAAACGGGGCGCAACCGGGGCAACGGCAGCCGAGGCCACAGCTATGACGATCATCGGGGCAATCACCTGGTGGAGTTTGAGCGTCGCTTTGCCCAGGCCATTGGGGCACAGATAGAGGCTCTGATCGCAGCGCACGATCTCAACACTTTAGTGCTGGCGGCAGAACCCCAAATTTTAGGTATTTTGCGCGAGTGTTTGGCCGGGGCAAACAGCCGATTTCAGGTGCAGGAACTGGCCAAAGATCTGTGCCGAATGAAGCCCCGACAGCTGCAAGAGTATCTGGCTCAAAAGGGCCTGTTGCCCAATCGCCAGGTTGCGATGGCCACGGTTAGGGTGCGGCGGTAACAGCGCCATGCCCCCGAGACCGCTAAGCCAGTTCGAGGCGGCCCTTCACCGCAACGGCTGCTCCATCAGGGCCAGCGCTTCGGTGAAGGGCAGGGGGTGACTAAACAAAAACCCCTGGCCGATGTCGCAGCCCATAGCTTGCAGGGCGGACATTTGGCTGGGGGTTTCGATGCCCTCGGCCACGGTGGGCAGGCCCAGCTGGCGGGCGATGTCAATGATAGAACCCACTAAAATTTTGGCGCGATCGCTGCTGCACAGCTTTTGAATAAATGACTTGTCGATTTTAAGGCAGTCGATCTCGCAGCGCTCTAGGTAGTTGAGGCTGGAGTAGCCGGTGCCAAAGTCATCAAGGGAAACCTCAAACCCGGCGGCACGGCATTTGTCAATCGAGTCAATGGCCTCTACCTCGTCTAAAAAAATGCGCTCGGTCACTTCTAGCTTGATTTGGCGGGCGCTCACCCCGTGGCGCTGGGTACAGTCCATCAGCCGATCAAAAAAGTCGGGCTGCTGAAACTGCCGCACCGAAATATTGATGCTGACAAAGAAGTTGGTATTTTTTTGTGCTTGGCGATCGAGCTGGGTTTGGAAGCGCTTCAGGTCAGCGCAGGAATGCTCTAGTATCCAATCGCCCATGGGTAAGATCAGCGATGTTTCTTCTGCTATGGCAATAAATTGCTGGGGGCCTACCAGGCCGCGCTGGGGGCACTGCCACCGCAGCAGAGACTCAAACCCAATTATTTTTTGATCGCTCAAATTAAACAGCGGTTGGTACATGAGAAAAAGCTCGTCATTGCGCACCGCATTTTGCAGATCGGCTTCCAGCTTAATATCTTCTAAAATTTGCTGATACTGCTGATTTTTAACGTAGGATTTTTCGGTGACGGCCGGACTGGGCAGGCCAATTTGAGGATCGGACAGGGTTTTGAGGTAGGCGCTGTAGGCCCGGTTGCGGTGCAGCGACATGGAGATGAACAGCCTTACCATCGGCGACGACGACTCAATCCGCTCGGCCACCTGAGCCGCAGACACCACGATGCAGCGGCAGGGGCAAAGGGCCTTGGCCGAAGCCGACCTAGGTGAGGCGTCAATAATGCCCATTTCGCCAAAAATGTCGCCCGGCCCTAGCACGTTTAGCTGGAGAGAGTCTTCCCCAGCACCCACAAAAATTTCGACGTATCCCGACTCAATAATGTAGGCCCGGTCGGCAGAACTTCCCTCTACAAAAATGGTTTCTCCGGCGCTAAACAGCCGAATATTGCATTCGGGCGACACGGCAATGTCGGCTACCAGGGCACTGCTGTCGGCTTCTGGAGAGATGACTTCTGGGGCGGCTGGCCCCTTCGCCGCAAACAAACTGGCTAGGGAAGTGGCATTTTTCATGGCAGGAACGATTTTCGGAGGCTATGTCTTAGCATCTCCTATTTCCTGGGAGTCACCTATGGCCAGATTGTAAAGTGTCCGTAAGCTTTTCCAAAACACCTGGCCAATCACAGATGAGTTGTGTACGGGTCACGCTCAGCCATGATCTAAATCACAACAATCAGGTTCTAACCCGTCCGGCATCCGCCAGAATATGGGCGACGCCACTCGCCTTCTCAACCAGCTGGGGCACTCTAATGTAGTGTCTGTTGGTCAGCGATCGCTACTCCCTCTTCTATTTTTAAAAACCCCATGACTGCCTACCCCGCTTCCTCTGCTCGCCCGTCTAGCCAGGTTACCGTGGTGGGGGCTGGCAACGTGGGCAGCACCCTGGCCCAGCGCCTGCTGGAGCACAACCTGGCCAACGTGGTGCTGATCGATATTGTGGCGGGTCGGCCCCAGGGGGTGGCACTGGATCTGGCCCAGGCGGCGGGCAGCGAAGGCCACAACCGCACCATCGTCGGCACCAACGACTACCAGGACACCGCCAACTCAGACATTGTGGTGATTACCGCCGGGCTGCCCCGCCGCCCCGGCATGACCCGCGACGACCTCACCCAGGTGAACGGCAAAATTGTGATCGAAACGGTGCACCAGGCGCTGGCGGTGTCGCCTCTGGCCAGCATTATTGTGGTTACCAACCCGCTCGACGTGATGACCTACCTGGCCTGGAAGGCCAGCGGGCTTGCTCCCCAGCGGGTGATGGGCATGGCCGGGGTGCTCGACTCGGCCCGGTTTCAGCGCTTTATTGCCTGGGAGCTGGGGGTGCCGCCGCAAGATGTGTCGGCCATGGTGCTGGGGGGCCACGGCGACTTGATGGTGCCCCTGCCCAGCTACACCACCGTCAGCGGTATTCCGGTGAGCGAGCTGCTGAGCGCCGATCGCCTGGTGGAGCTAATCGATCGCACCCGTAACGGTGGCGCTGAAATTGTGCAGCTGCTCAAGCAGGGCGGAGCCTACTACGCCCCAGCTTCTTCCGCCTGCGTGATGGTGGAGGCGATGCTGCGGCACCAGCGGCGTATTTTGCCCCTGGCGGCCCACCTGACGGGTCAGTACGGGCTCGACGATCTGTACCTGGGGGTGCCCTGTCGGCTGGGTCAGGGGGGCGTAGAGGAGATTCTGGAGCTGTCGCTAACGGCAGAGGAGCAGGCGGCGCTGGGGCGATCGGCGGCGGCGGTTAAGGAGCAGCTGCGGGGGGCTTTGGCGTTGTTGGGGGGGTAGTGGTGGGGTGTGGAGGGTAAAGGGCAAGATTCAAAGTTCAAAGTTCAAAATTTACAGGGAAGAATTTTTGGGCGTTGGTGGGTTGGTGCGTCAGAGCGCTGGTGCGTTGGTGCGTTAGTGGGAGGGTGGGGTAGGGGTTTGGGTTGGCTGGAGAGTAGGCTTACGTTTGGCTTGCTGTGCTGGGGGGGCAGGTTGGTAGCGTTGGCTGGGATGGGTGGGGCGATCGCAAGCCACGGTGCAACAGTTATTAAAATGGCAGAATCGATAGGTACACTGTCTGTTAGCACGGTTCCACGCTCCAGGTTTTGCGATGACGGCCTCCATTCCCACGCTTTCTGCCCAGTACGACCCCACTCAGACTGAGACGAAGTGGCAAACTCAATGGGAAGCAAATCAGGTCTTTAGGGCCGACCCCGACCATCCGGGCGAGCCCTTCTGCGTGGTGATTCCGCCGCCGAATGTGACCGGCAGTTTGCACATGGGCCACGCCTTTGAGAATGCGCTGATCGATACCCTGGTGCGCTACCAGCGGATGGCGGGGCGCAATACCCTGTGGCTGCCCGGCACCGACCACGCCAGCATTGCGGTCAGCACCATTCTCGATCGCCAGTTCCAGGCGGAGGGGCTGAACAAGGAGGATGTGGGGCGCGATCGCTACCTGGAGCGGGCCTGGGAATGGAAGGCTGAGTCGGGCGGCACCATCGTCAACCAGCTGCGCAAGCTGGGCGTTTCGGTTGACTGGAGCCGCGAGCGCTTCACCATGGATGAGGGACTCAACACTGCGGTGCTGACGGCCTTTACCCAGCTCTACGACGAGGGGCTGATCTACCGGGGCAACTACATGGTCAACTGGTGCCCGGCCAGCCAGTCGGCGGTGTCGGATCTGGAGGTGGAGCAGCGGGAGGTAGACGGCCACCTGTGGCATTTCCGCTATCCCTTTACCGACGGCTCGGGCTACGTTGAGGTGGCCACCACCCGGCCCGAAACCATGCTGGGCGACACGGCGGTGGCGGTCAACCCCAACGACGATCGCTACCGGGATATGGTCGGCAAAACCCTGATGCTGCCGATCGTGAACCGCGAAATTCCAGTAATTGCCGACGAGTACGTGGATGCGGAGTTTGGCACCGGCTGCGTGAAGGTCACCCCTGCCCACGACCCCAACGACTTTGCCATGGGTCAGCGCCACGATCTGCCCATGATTACCGTCATGAACAAAGACGGCACCATGAACGAGAATGCCGGGCCGTTTGAGGGCTTAGATCGCTTTGAGGCCCGCAGTGCGGTGGTGCGGCGGCTGGATGAGGAGGGTTTTCTGGTCCGCATTGAGGACTACCACCACACGGTGCCCTACAGCGATCGCGGCAAGGTGCCCGTCGAGCCGCTGCTCTCGACCCAGTGGTTCGTCAAGATTCGCCCCCTGGCTGACAACGCGCTAGATTATCTCGACAATCGCCAGTCGCCCAAGTTCGTGCCCGATCGCTGGACTAAGGTGTACCGCGACTGGCTGGTCAACCTGAAAGACTGGTGCATCTCGCGCCAGCTCTGGTGGGGCCACCAGATTCCGGCCTGGTATGCGGTGAGTGAAACCGGCGGCGACATCACCGACGATACCCCATTCTTCGTTGCTGCTACGGAAGCGGAAGCTAGGGAAAAGGCCACCGAGCGGTTTGGCGAATGGGTGACCCTGACCCGCGACCCCGACGTGCTCGACACCTGGTTTTCCTCCGGTCTGTGGCCCTTCTCGACCATGGGCTGGCCCGATGAATCGGCCAAAGATTTTCAGACCTACTACCCCACCACCACCCTGGTCACGGGCTTCGACATTATTTTCTTCTGGGTGGCCCGCATGACCATGATGGCGGGGCACTTTACCGACACCATGCCCTTCGAGACTGTCTACATTCACGGCCTGGTGCGCGACGAAAACAACAAAAAGATGTCGAAGTCGTCGAACAACGGCATCGACCCGCTGGTGCTAATCAACAAGTACGGCACCGACGCCCTGCGCTACACGCTGATTCGCGAGGTCACCGGAGCTGGGCAAGACATTCGCCTGGAGTACGATCGCACCACCGACGAGTCGGCCTCGGTCGAAGCCAGCCGCAACTTCACCAACAAGCTGTGGAACGCCTCCCGCTTTGTGATGATGAACCTGGGTGGGCAGTCCTCTGTCGATCTGGGCGTACCCGACCCGACCCAGCTGGAGCTGAGCGATCGCTGGATTCTGTCGCGCTTTAACCGGGTGGTGCAGAGCGTGCGCGGCCATCTGGATACCTACGGCATGGGCGAAGCCGCCAAGGAACTGTATGAGTTTACCTGGGGCGATTTTTGCGACTGGTACATTGAACTGGTCAAGCCGCGCCTGCAGGGCGACAACCCCGCCTCCAGGCGGGTGGCCCAGCAAACCCTGGCCTTTGTGCTCGACGGCATTCTCAAGCTGCTGCACCCGTTTATGCCCCACATTACCGAAGAGGTGTGGCACACCCTGACCCAGGTGGGCGACGACCAGTTTTTGGCGGTGCAGCCCTACCCCACCGCCTTTGACGGCCTGGTGGATGACAGCCTGGAGCAGCAGTTTGCCCTAGTGTTCAACACGGTGCGCACGGTGCGCAACCTGCGGGCCGAGGCGGGCATCAAGCCCGGCCTGCGGATTGAGACCATTCTGGAAAGTGAGAGCGCCGACGAGCGCCACATTTTGCACGCCACCGCCAGCTACATAAAAGATCTGGGCAAAATCGATACCCTGGTGATTCTCGGCGGCAAGCAGCCTGTCTCCACCGCCCATGCCCTTGAGGCCGGGGCCGATTCACCCAGGGCCGCAGTTAATTCACCAGTCAATTCACCAGCCAAGCCTCCAGAAAATCTCAGCAGCAACCCCGTGGTGGCGGAGGTGCAAGACTTCTGGCACAGCATGCTGCCCCTGCTAGAGCAACCCCTGCACTACACCGGGTCGTTCTTTGCCGATATTCGTCGGCCAGCATTTACGCTGCTGTGGATTTTTGCGGCGGTGGTCTTGCTGAAGTTCGGCGGAGCCTTGGTGACGGCGGTCGATACCACCCCCGTGTTTGGCACCCTGATGGAGCTGGTGGGCCTGTGGTTTGTGTTTAACTTTGTGCGGCGGAATTTGCTCACTAAAGGCGATCGCCAGCAGCTTGGCCAACGCTACCAAACCTGGCGGCGCAATATTTTTGGCCCAGACGATGCTGCGCCAAGGGCTACGACCCCGAAGCTGACTCTGGTGCCCCCGACCCAAACCGGCGAGGGTGGCCGCTCAGCTCAGCCTTTGGCGTCAGAAACCTCTGCTCAACCGCCCCAGAAACTGTTCGCCGGGGTGACCGGCACCGTGCAGGTGCTGAT
The DNA here is from genome assembly GCF_000309385.1 of Nodosilinea nodulosa PCC 7104. GTDB lineage: Bacteria > Cyanobacteriota > Cyanobacteriia > Phormidesmidales > Phormidesmidaceae > Nodosilinea > Nodosilinea nodulosa. The sequence continues at coordinate 1,526,000 of NZ_JH976537.1, read as the reverse complement.
TCCCCTCACCGGGGTAGTCGATGTGGATGCTCTGCGGGCCAAGGTGGAGAAAGACCTGGCCAAGGTAGAGGCCGAAATCAAATCGCTCTCGGGGCGGCTGAGCAATGCTGGCTTTGTGGATAAGGCCCCGGCTGAGGTGGTGCAGGGGGCGCGCGACTCCCTGGCCGAATCTGAGGCCCAGGCCGCGATTTTAAAGTCGCGGCTGGCGATGCTGTAGGGGTATCCAACGGGGCGGAGACAGTCCGGTACCGCCCTTCGGGACTGTGCTAATCCCAAACTCAGGTTCACTGCCTCGGGTTTTATCTTTCAATGCGCATACAGGAAAAATCTCCGGCCTCGGCCAACATTGGCTCAGAGGTGCAAGCCTTTCTGGCCCTGGCGGTGCCCCTGGCCGCTGCCCAGGTGGCCCAGGCGGCGGTGGGCTTTGTCGACACGCTGATGATGGGGCGACTGGGGGCTGAGACCCTCGCCGCCGGGGGGCTGGCGGCAATGTGCTTTCAGTTTTTGATCGCCGTGGTGGGCGGGTTTGTGATGGCGGTGGGGCCGCTGGTGGCCGAGGCCTTTGGGGCAGGTCATCGGGAGCACGTTGAGGCGATCGCCCGCCAGGGCCTGTGGCTATCGCTGGGCCTCAGCCTGCCCCTGATGGCGGCACTCAGCCAGATGGATGGGGTGCTGCGATTTCTGGGACAGCCCGAGGCGATCGCCGCCCTGACCGCCCCCTACTTCCACTGGATACTCTGGGGGGCGTTTCCGGCCCTGGGCTTTGCCCTGCTGCGGGGCTATGCCTCGGCCCTGTCTCAGGCCCAGGTGGTGATTGTAATTGTGCTGGCGGGCACGGCGTTTAACATTGCCGGTAACTATGCCCTGGGCTTTGGCAAATGGGGCTTTCCGGCGATGGGCCTGGGGGGGCTGGGGCTGGCCAGCGGGCTGAGCTACTGGCTGATGGCGGGCCTGTTTTTGCTCTACACCCTCAGGCATCCTCAGCTCCAGGTCTATCGCTTTTGGCGGGGCTGGCACCGAGTGCAGCCCCGGCTGATCGGGCGGCTGCTGGGGATTGGGGGCGCGATCGCCGTCACCATTGCCCTGGAGTTTGGCCTGTTTGCGGTGGTCACATTTTTGATGGGCATTCTCGGCCCCGAGGTGCTGGCCGCCCACCAGACCGTGTACCAGACCATCTACCTCATTTTTATGGTGCCCCTGGGCATGTCCTACGCGGCGACGGCGCGGGTGGGGCAGGCGCTGGGGCAGGGGGATATGGCCCAGGCGCGGCGGGCCGGGTATGTGGCAATGGCGATCGCCGCCGCCTTTATGCTACTGGCGGCGGTGGGTTTGCTGGTGTTTCGCCAGTCCATTGTTGGGCTGTACCTGGATCTGAGCGATCCGGCGAATGCTCCGGTGGTTGCCCTGGCCATGCCCATGCTGCTGGTGGCCGCCCTGGCCGAACTCACCGATGGCGTGCAGCGGGTTGCCACCGGAGCCCTCTACGGCCTGCAAGATACCCGCGCGCCCATGGTGCTGAGCGGGCTGGCCTTTTGGGGGGTGGGAATAACCACGGGCTATCTGCTGGGGTTTGGGCTGGGTCTGGGCGGCGTCGGGCTGTGGATTGGCCAATCGATCGGGGTCGCTACCGCTGGGATCATTTTTGTGGCCCGCTTCCATCGGTTGACCCGCCCGAGGCAGCCCTAGCCCGCGCCAATCACTTTTCGCTCTGATCCGACGACTTCACCAGGCGGGGCCAGAGGGCGAGCAGCCCGACGAATAGAAGACTGCCAAAAACCACCGACTCGGCATCGTCCTGGGCCATCAAGACTTTGCCAATTAAAACCACAGTGATGACCGCTGTGGAGACAATGCCGGTGGTGACAGCATATTTGATCCACCGTTCGGGCAAAGTCCACCGTTTGGGCAACGTCAGAGAGGGAATTTGAGGACGTGACCCCGGCGATCGCGGCAGCGACAGCTGTAGCTTATGTTCGCCTATGTAGGTGGCGGCGGCTTTAGCGGCACCCTGCAAGGGCTTGACCAGGGTGTTAACGGCGGCTTGGTTTTTGGCCTGCCGCTGCTGGTGGGAGAGGGCAGCCTTGGGAAAGACATCGATGCCCAGGGTCTTTTTGCGATCGCACCAGTAGCAGTGCCCGTAGCTCTGGCTGTAGTAGTGGCAGTTGACCCTTCGGCAGGCCTTCAGGTCGGCCACCGCCAGCTTCAGCGCCCGCAGCCACTCCGCCGGGGAGGGGCGCAGGCTGGCGTCGCGGTGGCCCTCGTTAAAGCAGCGCAAAAAGCACTGCTGCAGCTCGGGATGTACGGTCTCCAGGGGAATGGTCAGCGGGCCGGGCTGAATCAGCGTGGTCTTGCCGTAGGGCCAGTGGCCTTGGCTGAGCAGCTGGTTGGGGTCGGGGGAGTCGCCATAGCCCGTCCACACGCCCTTGAAGGGCTGATCGCCAAACAGCAGCAGGTGAATGATCACGGCCAGGCGAAAGCGATCGTGGCCTTCGCTCTGGTCGATCTGGGCCAGGTCGCAGCCTAGCAGCTCGGGTGGGGTAAAGCCCTCGGACCCCACCGGGCAGCGATATACCTGACCGCTGCTGGGGTCGCGCACCTGAAAGGAGTCGGTGTCGATCACCGAGGGCAGAGCCTGGTTGTTGACCAAAATATTCTGCGGCTTGATGTCGCCCAGCACGTAGCCCTTAGCGTGGATGGCCTGGGTGATGGAGGCAATGTTCATCGCCGTGACGTGCAGGTACAGCCAGTTAAAGCCGGGTAATACGGTGCGCCGCCGCTGGGGATTGTAGACATCGAACAGGCCGACGCTGTGGGCAATCTCGGGCATCAAAAATCCCACAGGACTGCCTACGGCGTTTTGCAGCAGCGCCTGGGGCCAGGCAAAGGAGTGGTGGCCAATGGCGGCGTTGGGGTCGGCGGGCGGGTGGGCGATCATCACCTCCAGCTTGCGGATGCGATCGCGGCTGGGGTTGAAGTAGAGTTTGGCCACCTGGCCTGGCCAGTCGGTGCGCCAAACTTCCCCCTCGCCGCTGGTGGCCAGCCGCGTGGTCAACCCCACCGACCGACTGAGGCCGACACAGCCCAGCACCTGCCCGGCTGCTCCTACGCTTTTTGACATCCCGTCTGCCATCGGGCCTCGCCTATAAATCAGCAACCACTATAAACACTGGCCTCAGCAATTGACTAACCTGGTTCACCCGCAAAACCCCGGCCCTATCTGCAAAAATTGTCCGTAAAACCCCACATTCATCGTTCAAGATGCCAGATGGGCGGTGTTACAGGGGCCACCGGGTTTGCTTGGCCCCGGAGGGTAGCCAAACGGACCGTGGCTCAGGCCTCGTAGCGGCAGAGTACCAGGGTTTTGTCGTCGTCGGTTTTTTGGTTGAGCCGCTCCGAGGTGAGAAAGCTGATCAGATAGGCGTCGTCGGTCTCGGGGTGGGGGGTTTCCCACAGGTATTCTTCCAGGGGGCTGAAGAAGGGGGCAAAGGGGGTCCAGTCTTTCAGGCGCAGGGCGACTCGCTCCAGGCCATCGGTGGCGGCGGCAATGAACCGGGGAGGCTGCCCCACCACGGCGACCTGCATGGTGTCCAGGGCACTGGCGGCGGTAACAAAGGTGGTCTGGTTGGCAAACTCGCCGCGATCGGGCTGAAACAGCAGCTGATAGTCGGCCTGGGCCTGGCCGTAGCTCACCACCATAAAGCCGTCGCCAATCTGCATGGCCGCCAGCCAGTTAGGGGTGGCCAAAAAGGCCAGCAGGGTGCAGGCCAACTCCTCCTGCTGCCAGCCCTGGGTGCTGGCCCGCTGGGCAAGCTGAGTCTGCGATCGCGCCACCGCCTTGGCAAACAGCTTGCCCATCATTGCCTCGGCGGGCGGCTGCTCCCAGTTTTGCCACGATCGCTGCCGCTTTTGCAGCCAAATTTCGCTGCCCGCCAGATACCGCAGGGTCGTCGCTACCGCCAGCTTCGCCCCAATATCCGAGTGAGGGGTGCTGCCTGCCCCATCGGCCACCGCGCCCACAATCACCCCGTGGCGCTCGCGCTCGGCCCTGGGCGCAGCCACCACCACCGCCCCATAGTCCTGGCAGGGCTGCTGCTGTTCCTGGTGACGGGTGCCGATGGCCGACCGGGCAATGGCTCTCCAACCCACAATGATGTCCTAAAAAGTGAAAGATTCAGCCTGTCTAGAATCCCGACAGTAGGGCACGCGCCTTGTGCCCCTACGTGGTGATTTGGCCCCACTCCACCGGGGGCAGGGCCAGGGCCTCGCCCACCTTGCTGCTCGACACCCGCTTCATCGACGTGCTCAGCCAGACAAACATGGGGCTAAAGTCGAGCCCCTTCAGCAGCAGCGGCGGGCGCTCCGCCGGGGCAATCTGGCTGAGGGTCTTCATGTCGGCCCCCTCCACGCCGACGGCAAAGAAGCAGAATTTGCGGGCCGCCTCCCCGGCGCGAATTTTTTCCGCCGCCGCCTGCCAGGTATCGGTGGGCGCACCATCGGTAATCAAAAAAATCCAGGGCCGATAGTACTGAATGCCGTTTTCTTTGTAGGTTTCTTTGCGCGCTTCCAGCAGCGCCAGGGAATAGTCGATCGCCTCCCCGATGGGCGTGAGGCCGTCGGCCACCAGCTCCGGCGAGGTGAGCTGGTCGATGGTGGTAAAGTCTTGCACCAGCCGCACCGGCCCAAAGGCGACGATCGCCACTTCCACACTCAGGGCCGCCTTGCTGTCTTTCAGAATGTCCTGCTTAAACACCTCCACGCCCCGGCCCAGCTCTTGAATCGGCTCGCCCGCCATGGAGTTGGAGGTGTCGAGCAGCAAGATCACCGGGCAGCGGTTTTCTGGGTTTTCTACGAATTCAGGTAATCCTACAGGCATTGACTGTCTCCCCCGGATTCACGAATGACCTTCACCAGAGTACTGCCCGATGGGGGTATCGAGTTTTACAGATTGTGATGCCACCAGCGTCCTATGCGAGAATCAGCCCATGGCAGGACATCAACTGTCAAGCTTGCCCACAAAGCCATGCTCTATGTTTTCGATACCAATATTTGGGTGGCTGCGCTTAGATCGCGTCGAGGTGCAAGCTTTGTAATTTTACAAGCGCTGAGTCAGGGACTGGTTAACGGTGCAGTTTCAGAAGCGCTATTTTTAGAGTATGACGACGTACTGCGCCGAGATGCCAACCTGAGGAATTTCTGGATCGATGACCACGAAATAGATTTGGTTTTGGCGATGTTGGCGTCTCGCATGGTTCCAGTGCCGATCTATTTTATGTGGCGTCCTCAGCTTACGGATCCAGATGATGAAATGGTTCTTGACTGTGCCATTAACGCTCAGGCTCAGGCCATTGTGACCTTTAATGTGCAAGATTTTCTGCCCGCAGCTCAACGCTTTGGCCTTAAAGTGCTCAGGCCGCAAACTGTGCTCGCTAGGCATACGTTAGTGGAGAGATTAACCCAATGAGTTCTTATCCGTTATCGCTCCCCAGCGACCTGCTGGAGGAAATTCGCCAGTTAGCGGCTGACAGCGGTGTTTCCCTCGATCAGTGGTTGGTAGCTGCGATCGCAGAGAAGGTAGGGGCAGCCAGAACTGAGCGCCTACTGCGGCGGTATGCTGAAAAATTTGACGAGGAACAGTTTGCCCAACTGCTGGCGCGAGTGCCCGATGTTGACCCGCTACCGGGGGATGAGCCCAATTCAGCTCAGGTCTGAGCTGAATTGGGCTAAAGCCGCGCCAGGCCGCGCTTGAGGGCGATGGTGACGGCCTGGGTGCGATCGCTGGCTCCGAGCTTATCTAGAATGTTGCGCACGTGGAACTTCACCGTGCCCTCGGCGATGCAGAGCAATTCGCTGATGTCGCGGTTGGTGTTGCCCTGCACCAGCAGCTTTAGCACCTCCATCTCGCGATCGGTGAGTTCTGAGCTTTGAAAGCGATCGGTGAGCTTTTGGGCCACCTGCGACATGATGTATTTTTGGCCGCCATGCACCTGGCGAATGGCGGTGAACAGCTCTTCGCAGGGGGCGTCTTTGAGCAGGTAGCCCCTGGCTCCCGCCCGCAGGGCGCGGAAGATGTCCTCGTCGCCGTCAAAGGTGGTGAGAATGATGATGCGGGCCTCGGGCCATTCGCCACAGATGGCGGCGATGGCGTCGGCCCCCTCCAGGCGGGGCATGCGCAGATCCATCAAAATGACGTCGGGCTGGTGGGTGCGAATCAGGGCGATCGCGTCGTAGCCATCGGCGGCCATGGCGACCACCTGAAGATCGACCTGACGCTCTAGCAGGGCCGACAGCCCCTCGCGCATGGCTGGGTGATCGTCGGTAATGAGCACGCGAATGGGGGCCGTTGGCCGTTGAGCGATCGTCCCCTGGTCAGTTTGCATCACCATAGGTTTGACTCTGGCTTACATTCAACTCTGGCTTTCGTTCAACTCTGGCTCACATTCAGCACGATGCAGACCTGGGTCCCCGGACTGCCCTCGCCCTCGGGCGTGGGGGGCGGCCTGTTGCCCTCAGCCGCGGGAGCCTGAGCCCCGCTGCCCAGGGTCAAACGTCCGCCAATGCGATCGGCCCGCTGCTGCATGCTGACCAGCCCAAACCCTTTAGACGCCGCTGCTTCGGTCGGGGTGAAGCCGATGCCGTCATCGGCCACCAGCAGGCGCAGGGCATTGGCTTGGTAGGTGAGCTGCACCGAGATCGTGCGGGCCTGGGCATGCTTGCAGCTGTTGGTAATTGCCTCCTGGGCAATGCGAAACAGCTCTAGTTCGGTGGCCTCGGGCAGGGCAAAGGGCTGCCCCGCCAGGCAGAACTGGCTATCGAGGCTGGTGCCCCCGGTCATCTGCTGGAGGCAGTCGGCCAGGGCGGCGGGCAGCGATCGCCCCATCAGATCCGGGGGGCGCAGCGCCTGCACCGATCGTCGGGTGTTGGCCAGCCCCTCGCGGGCCAGTTCGCAGGCGCGATCGATATTGGTCAGGGCGGCCTGGGCCTCGGCAGGGGCCGCAGGGGCCGCAATCGGGTCGCTGAGCGCGAGGGAGGCCGTCTGCAGCCGCATCAAAATGCTGGTGAAAGTCTGGGCCAGGGTATCGTGGATGTCGCGGGCCATGCGGTTGCGCTCTTCCACAATGGCGGCGCTCTGGGCCGCCTCGGCCAGGCGAGTTAGCTCCAGGGCCAGCACGGCCTGGTTGCCCAGGGCGACGGCCAGCTCGGTCTCGGCGGAGTTGAACCGGCGACGGTGGGTAAACCGCATGACCAAAATGCCCCGCAGGTCATCGCCCAAAAATAGCGGAATTTTGTGGGCCGCCTGAATGCCCCGCCGCTGAAAGTAGCCCCGAAAGTGCTCGTACACCGGCTGGGCGGCAAAGTCTTCGGGGTAGTCGCTAATCATTTCTCGCTTGCGCAGGCGGCTCAGCACCTGCTGGTTGCGAATTTTGCGGGCTACGGCCAGCGATGCGCCGGGGTGGCCAATGGCCTCCTGGGACTTGATCTCGCCGTCTTCGTAGGAGACAAACAGGCGAAACAGACCGTTTTCGTAGCGCCAAATGCCTGCCTCTGGGGCGCCAAAGCGATCGGCACACACCCTGAGCAAATGGCCCAAAAACGTTTCCAGGTCGGGTTCATCGGCCAGTTTGCCCAGCGACGCCTGCACCACCCGGTTGGCCTGGGCCAAGTCGAGGGGCGGCTCCGGGCCGATAGGCTGGGCCTCTGATACGCCAGAGCTGAAGTAGTTTTGTAGGTTTCTCAAAGCTCTCCGGATGCTGACGCTGCACATAAGCAGTCTAGGCTGATTCCCACGGAACACGGGTGAACTGACAGAAACTCTTAAGCCGCCTGGGGAAGCTGGAGCTAGAGCCATAGTCGCGTTGGTTAGGACATCCAGAAACCCTGTGAACGTTCAAACGCTGGAACGTTTATGGGAGACAAGTCTTAACCAGACGGCCCATAGCTCTAGCTGGATCGACAGCGATCGCCGGGTAGAACCATACGGACCCGGCCCTCTGCGCCCTGGCCTGGCGATCGGGCGATCAGGCCCGCCATAGCCGCCGAATTTCAGGTCATCTGGCGCTTGATCAGCTGGCTAAACAGCCCCGGCTGGCCGGCCAGGTCCTCAAAGCTGCCCTGCTGCACCAGGCGACCCGCCTCCAGCACGTAGATGCGATCGGCGTGGCGAATGGTGCTGAGCCGGTGGGCAATCACCACCCGCGTCACCTTGAGGCGGTCCAGGCTTTCGGTGACGATCGCCTGGGTGCGGTTGTCCAGGGCGCTGGTGGCCTCATCCATCAGCATGATTTTGGGCTTCACCGCCAGGGCGCGGGCAATCAGCAGGCGCTGACGCTGGCCCCCCGACAGGTTGCTGCCCCCCTCGCTGACCACCGTGTGCATCTGCATCGGCATCGCCCGCAGGTCGGCGGCCAGGCCCGCCTTCTCGGCAGCATCCCAGGCGTCGTCGAGGGAGATCAGCGCCCCCCCGGCCAGGTTCTCAAAAATCGACCCGGCGCTGAGGCGGCTGGTTTGCAGCACCACCCCGCACTGCCGACGCACCGCTACCACATCCAGCCCCGCCAGGGCCTGGCCGTCGTAGTAGACGCTGCCCGCCTGGGGCGTGTCGAACCCCAAGAGCAGCCGCATGGCGGTGGATTTGCCCGAGCCGGACGGCCCCACCAGGGCGATGAATTCCCCCGGCTGGGCCGCAAAACTAACATTGTCGAGAATCACCGGACCCTCGTCGCTGTAGCGAAAAGTGACCCGATCGACCGAAAATGCCCCCGTCAGCTGGCCCGGATCGGCCTTGGTCAGGTTGACCTCGGGCTCGGCGTGGAGAATGGGGCTGGCCCGCTGCCACAGGGGCACCACATCCAGCAGGTCTACCAGGGTGTTGCTAAGGCTGGTGGCTCCGGTAATAAAGGTGCCAAAGGCCACGGAAAAGGCCAAAAACGTGCCGGTAGAGAGGCCCGCGCTGGCACTGCCCAGCATTTGGCTGGCCAGCCAGAACAGCGCCACGGTGGTCAAAATTGGCAGCACCGTGTTGAAGACCGACACCGCATCTTCGAGCTGCTGGGTGCTGAGGGTGAGGCGGAGCTGCTGGCCGTAGCGCTGGCCCCAGGCGGCAAAGGCCCGCTCCTCGGCCCCGGCCATGCGCAGTTTGGCGATGCCGTTGATTAGCTGTACCACCAGGCCGTAGAGCTGGCCCTGAATTTCGAGCAGCGGGCGATAGCGGCGCACCAGCACCAGGCCTGAGGCCAGGGTGATGCCCATTACCAGCAGCCCCACCACCAGGGCCACCCCGGCCAGGGTGGGGCTGTAGTAGATCAGCAGGCCCAGGTTTAGCAGCGAAAAGACACCGGCAAACAGCCCCTGCAGGGCCGAGCCGCTGAGCTTGCGGCGAATGGCCGAAATACTCGACACCCGCGAGGCCAAATCGCCCGTGGGGTACTGCCGAAAGAAGCCGGTTTGCAGCTTCAGCAGGCGGTCCCAGACGGCGGCTTGCAGGTGGGCATCGGCCCCGGTTTCCACCCGCAGGGTGGCGATCGCCTGGGCCAGCTGAAAGCTCGCCGCCCCAAAGGCCGCCGCCAGCAGGCCCAGACCAATTTGCCAGAGCAGGGCGCGATCGCCGTAGGGCACCACCGTATCCACCAGCACCGCCGTGGCCTGGGGCACCGCCATCCCAATGAGCGTGACGGCAACCCCCGTCAAGCCGATCATCAGCCAGTCTTTGCCCTGGCCGCGAAAGGCGAAGTGCAGCAGCGATAGGACGTTGAGATCGCCAGTCGGCAGGGGGCGGTAGAAGACGAAGGCGACGGGGTCGAGGTGCTGGGCGAGGGTGGGGGTGATGGGTGTGCGGGTGGATGGGGAGGTGGGTGGATGGGTGGATGGGGAGGTGGGTGGATGGGTGGATGGGGGTGATGGGGTGGGCAGGGCATTCTTCCCGGTTCCTTTGCGCAGCCGGGCGGAAAATTGTTGACCGCCGGCATCTAGATTCGCAGGGAGGCCGGTGGGGGCGTAGAGGTCGTAGCGGCTGCCGGAGGCGGGCAGCAGGGCAACGGGGAGACGCTGGCTCTGCTGCCCGTCGCCCTTGAGGTAGGCGACCATGGGGCCACTGTCCTGCTGCCACCACTGGCCCCGCAGCAGCACGCGGCGCAGCCGCAGTTGGGAGGCGCGGGCGATCGCATCCAGCGGTTCTTTCGTCCGGGCCGCGTTCTCCGAGGGGGCGGGGGGCTGAATGGTGACGCCCAGGGCTTTGCCCACGGCCCCCGCCGCCGCCAGCAGGGGCGATTCGCCAGCCTCGGCAGCGTCGCCGTCGAGCACTCCGGCCAGGCTGTGGACGACGTTCTCGGTAACGGCCTGGTTGAGCTGCTGGCGCTGCTGGAACCGCTTTAAACTCAGGCGCTGGTGGCGGGCGTCGATCTGCTCCAGGGTGCTAAAGCAGTAGCGGTGGAGCTGGGCGATGCCTCGCAGCAAAACCTTGCGAGATTTGACCTCGGCGGTGGGGCGGGCAAAAAACTCGATGTGGTCCTGGGCCTGCATATAGGTGCCCTGCCCCAGGGGAAAGCAGCCCAGCGCGGCGGTAATCGGAAAATTGGGATTGCCCATCCAGGTGGCGGTGCCCTCCTGCATGCGAATCCACAGCACCTGGGTGTCGGGCCGACAGACCTGGCCACGGGTGAGGGAAATGTAGTGGACTTCGGGCACCTGGCCGGTTTGGGCGGTTCTGGGAAAGCCGTCGATGCTACCCCAGTGGTGAATCCAGGGGTCAATCAGGGCTTTTAGCAGGGGGGTGGGGCAGTCGGCATCGTCGGTTTCGCTCAGGGGCAGGGGGGCAATTTCGGCGGGTTCGACGGCGACGGCGATCAGCCCCAGGCCGGTGTTGGAGCAAGTATCGGCGGCAAACAGGGCTTCCCCAGCCCCGACGATGAAGAGAAAGCGCCGTTCGCCGCTGGGCTGGCCGTCGGCCATGGGCACCGCAAAGATGGCGACCCGGCCCGATTTGACCTGCCACAGCCGGGTGGGATCGGTGAGCAGCAGGGGTTGGTTGGCGGTGATAGTGCGGGGGAAAGGGGCGATCGCAGATTGCAGCATGGTAGCGGTAAGTTTATGGGTTTCCTGGGGGTGCAAGCGCCAGAGCGAAGCAATGCACTATTTAGAGGGGTTCTAGGTGCTGTAGGTCAAAATCTAGTAAAGCCAAGCTTGCCGCTGGGGACAATCGAAATGTCCCCAGACCCCCTCGACCAGGGCCGTGCCGCCGCCCTGGACCCAACGGAAGGATCAACTGGAAAATTGCTAAATTTGGAGGGTTGATCGGTCGCAGTCTGTTGGCTATCTGTTGAGATAAACAGCCAAACTCTCACTTTCGTAAGCTGTAGGGTGCATTCGCGAAGCAATGCACCACTCAAAATGTTCTCAGCACTCACATTCACTCTGCTCACCCTCCTTCGCTTTGAATCAGCTTGCCGTACAGCCCCCCCTCGGCCCAGAGGCTTTCGTGGGTGCCGCGCTGCACGACCTTGCCCTGCTCAAACACCAAAATTTCGTCGCAGTCGCGGATGGTGCTGAGGCGGTGGGCGACAATCACGCAGGTGCAGCCCCGCCGCCGCAGGTTTTGATCGATGATTTGCTCGGTTTCGGTATCCAGGGCGCTGGTGGCTTCGTCCAAGATCAAAATCGAGGGGTTTCCCACCAGGGCGCGGGCGATCTCCAGGCGCTGGCGCTGACCGCCGCTGAGGTTGGCGGCCCCCTCTAGCAGCGAGGCGCTATAGCCGTAGGGCAGCGCCAGAATGGCCGCTTCAATGGCGGCATCCTGGGCGGCGCGGCGCAGGTCTACCTCCGGAATGGTGGTGTCCCACAGGGTGAGGTTGTCGCGAATCGAGCCTTCGAAGATCAAAATATCCTGTTCCACCACGGCGATGGAGTTGGTCAACACCGCGCGGGAAATCTGACGGCGGGGCCTGCCGTCGAACAAAATTTCCCCCGATCGCGGCTCGTACAGCCCGGCAATTACCTTCGCCACCGTCGATTTGCCCGACCCGCTGCCCCCCACTAGAGCGACCCGCTGCCCCGGCTGAATCGACAGACTCAGCCCGTCGATCAGCGGCGGTTCGAGGGGATGGTAGCCGAAGGCGACATCGTGGAGGGTGATGGAGCCGGTGAGGCGGTGGGTGGGTGGGTGAAGGGGTGAATGGGTGGGTGGGTGAGGGGGTGAGGACGATGGGAGAGTAAGAGAATTTTGAATTTTGAATTTTGAATTTTGAATTTCTTCGTTTTCTAAAAGCTGCGGGTCCACAGCATTCCCTAGCACATCATCCAATCTTGTCAAATTCCCCTGCAACGTCTGCAACGTGCTGGCGAAGCGCACCAGGTTGTTGACCGGGCGCTGAAAACTGACCATGAGTAGCTGAAAGGCCACCAGCATGCCGATGCTGAGGCTGCCGTTGATCACGCGCCAGCCGCCGAACACCAGCAGGGCCAGGCTGGCCAGGGCCGAGAGCAAGCTGGGCAGAATGCCGAGGGTTTGGTTGGTGAGGCCGAGGTCCTGCTGGGCGTTGATCGACTTGGCGTAGTACCCGGCCCAGCGGGCAAAAAAGTCGGATTCTAGCCCGGAGGCTTTGAGGGTTTCCATGGTTTGCAGGCCCGCGATCGCCACCCCCGCCGCTTTGCCCGTCTCCTGGGCCAGGCGCAGGTTGGCGTTCACCCGCTCGCGGGCAATCCACTGCAAGGTGACGACGTTGACGATCGCAAAGCCGACCACGATCGCCGTCAGCAGCAGGTCGTACTGGGCCATGGCCGCAGCGTAGAACAGCACCAGCACCAGGCTGATCAAGGTGCTGGTGAGGCGGCCCGAGAGCACGCTGGCCACCTCGTCGTTGAGGCGAATGCGGCTGGCAATTTCCCCGGCAAAGCGCTGGGCGTAGAAGCCCACGGGCAGGCGCAGCACGTGCCACACAAAGCGGCTGGTGGTGCCGACGGCCAGCTTGATTTGCAGCGATCGCAGGTACCTGAGCTGGAGCGCCGTCAGCCAGCCCTGCACCACCGCCGTCAGCGCCAGCCCCACCAGCAGGTAGGGCAGCCAGTCAGACCGCCCCGCCAGCAGCACCGAATCGACAAAGATGCGGCTGAGGGCGGGCAGCACCAGGGCGGGCAGCACCAGAAACAGCCCCGCCAGCAGGGCCAGCAGCAAAATGCCCCAGGAGCGGTGCAGCCGCTGCCAGAGCGATCGCGTCACGCTTGGCTTTTGCCCGCCCTGCTGGAACTCTGGCCCCGGCGCAAAGGTGAGGGCAATGCCGGTGTAGCCCTCGTCAAACTCGGCGGGGCTAATCCGGCGGGGGCCGGTGGCCGGGTCGTTGAGGTAAATCCAGCGCGCATCCTGGCCCTCGACCACCAGAAAGTGGTTAAAGTGCCAGAACACAATAAACGGCGGCTCCAGCTCCAGCGCCCGCTCCAGGCTTTTTTTAAAGCCCTTGGCCTCCATGCCGTAGCTGCGGGCGGCCTTGAGCAGGCTGGCCGCTGTCACCCCGTCCCGCGACACGCCGCAGGCCTGGCGCAGTTCCGCCAGGGGAATGATCTTGCCGTGGTAGCCCAGCACCTTGCCCAGGGCCGCCGCCCCACATTCCACCGCCTCCATTTGCAGCACGGTGGGGGTTTTGACCCGCTTGAAGCGCGGTTTGGTGGAAGGAATCAGGAAAACCATTACCGATCTAAAAACGGCAGGACAAACACAATGGGCGGCTTTTGGGCCAGGGTGATGCGCCCCTCCACCGCCACCCCCGGCGCGATCGTGTTGGGGGGCATGGCCTGGGCCATCGGGGTCAGGTGGGCCAGCACCTCAAAGCCGCCCGCGTAGGGGTCTTTTCCCTGGCGGGCCTGGCTCAGGGTGAGGGCACCGGAGTCGACAATCTCCGTGACCTCGGCGGGCACCCCCGGCGCGTTATACGAGACCAGGGTTTCGGGCATTAGCACCACCGGCATGCCCGCCCGCAGCTGCCCCCGGTAGCGGTTGTCAAAAATCAGCAGGGCCACCAGCTGCGGCGAGTTGTCGTCCTGCACCAGCAGCCCCTTGCCGGTGGTGGTGATGGGCACACGCCCAACGATGCTCCAGAGCAGACCCAGACCCAGCAGCAGGCCGAGGGTGCCCAGGGGTAGCCAGGTCTTGAGGGTGACCAGCTTCATCAGCTCATCCAGCCGCTCGGGCGACGACAGCCGCTCCAGCGATTCCTGGCGAAATAGGCTTTCTCGCTCAGCCATGGCCGTTTACCCCCAGCTGGGCCAGCATCCAGTTAAACTTTTTGGCCCCCTCGGAGACCTGGTGCAGGTCGTCCATGTCGAGCTCTTCGTCGTCCATGGCGGCGGGCTTCCCCGGCTCTAGCAGGCGCATGCCCATGGCCTGCAGCTGGGCCATAATCTGCATGGCAATGACGCGGTAAAACCGGGAGGCAAAGCTGTCATCCACCTGGAGCTTGGTGGCCAGGGTCTGGCGGGGCACGGCGAAGATCAGGCATTCACTCTGCGATCGCACCGTCACCGGCAGGGGCCGAAAGTCTAAAAACGAGATAATCCCCGGCATGCTGCCCTGGGTCAGGGTGGCAAAGGCGGGCTGGCCCGGGGTGCTGGCCTCAAGCCCCAAAAAGCACAGGGCCAGGGGGTTAAAGGTGTCCTGGGGAGCCGATAGCCCCATCTGCCCGTCCAGCAAAATGTAGAGCGACTCCACCGGACGCGCCGCCTGGAGCAGCACCCGATCGGCGGGGATGGTTTCGATCTGGCCAAAGGCGGTGAGCCAGTCGATGTCGCTGTCGCGCAGCTCGCCAAATACCGTCAGCACGTCGCTGCCAGCGCCGTCGCCCCAAAACCGCACTCGACCGGGATGCTCGAACAGGCGGCGCAGGCGATCGGCCAGCATGAGCGCGATCGCGTGGTAGAAATGGGCCGCAAAGGCAATATCTTCCGCCAGCTTGGCCTGGATCTGGGCGATCGGCAGCGACAAAATTTGCGTTGACTTCAGCGCCTTCACCGCCGTCACGTTGGGCGCATCGAGCAGCGGGCTAAAGCCTACCAGTTCCCCCTGCCCCAGCTCGTCAATCAGCAGGGCGTCGTCAACGGCCCCCTGGGCGGCGGCAAAGCTCTCCCCCAGACTGCCCTCAATGACCAGAACCACGCGATCGGGAACGGTGTAAGGGTGCAATACCCCGTGGCCTGCCCCCAGGGTCTGACGTTCACCGCAGGAAATCATCCAGTCTAGATCGGCATTACTGAGCACTCGCAGCAGTGTGTCTGTCATCGGCCCAATGGATGCAACAAACTCATCCTAGAGGGGCTTTACATAGAAAGCATTACTTTACATAAGTAAAAGATTTTATCCGGCAGCTTGAGCCTTCGTCAGCGTCTTTTTGATGTCGAGGCTACATTTCTTTAATGGCTAGAGCCGACTATTTTGCTGATAAGTGGATGTCCGTAACTAGATCCCTGAAAGAGCAAAAATATCTCCGCTGAAAGTCTCAGAAAACAAGATTAATAGCGTCAATTAAGGTCGCTTTAATTTGTCTCTCAGCCAGCGTTAAGAATTGGCTTAGGGTCAAGCGCCGATTTTTTCAGGCAGACAAATCTTGGTGGCGAGTTTTAGGATGAGTAGGCAATCCAAACAGGAGGATTTCCAAATGATTGAAGATACCGCAAAAACCGCCGCCGAAGACGAATCTCTATCCGATGACCAGCTGGAAGAAGTTGCTGGCGGCGTAGATTTTGATCAGCTACGCCAGGAGAATCTGGATAAAGATGCATCCCGTCTAGATGAGATTCGTCGCGAAAATCTGGACAAAGACTAAATTAATTTTCTTCCTAGGATTTTTCGCAGATTAGCCCTGGGGCAGAACGATTAATCCTCAAAAGCCTTTGCTCAATTGAGCAAAGGCTTTTATTGCAGTTTACAGGTGCAGCCCTGGGGAATCCCTAATGATTATGGCTGTGGCGCTGAGGCTGGGCGAGTCTGCGAGCTCCCGAGCGGTTTGAGTCAGCTATTTAGAGGATGTTTGAAAAGTCCTATTTTTTGTAGCAAAAGTGGAGATTCCCCTAAATCCCCCTTAAAAAAGGGGACTTCTACCCCCCTTTTTAAGGGGGGCAGGGGGGATCAGCATGTGGCTAAAGCTACAGCAGATCACTTTTCAAACGCCATCTTAGGCTTGTTCGGCGTTTAGTTTTCAGGGTTGACGTAAAAGAGCTGCGGCTCTGACATATCAGAGCACACCACATAAAACTCCCGCCCCTGCTTAGAGATTTTGGCTTTTTCACCGTTGGCACAGGTTACTTTAATCGGTGTATTGCCGCCGCAGTCAGCACATTTAAAGTAGTAGCCGTACTTGCCGTAGGTAATGGCTAAGCGGCTGCCGCCGCAGCCGCGACAGGTGGCCCCAGAGACCGTTGGAGCAGTTTGAGCTGCGGCTGGTTGAGGCCGAGGCGAGGGAATTGGGCTGGGCTGGGGTTTGATCGCAGCAGTGGCACCTCTGGTGGCCACGGGTACGGTCTGGGGCCGGGGTGAGGGGGTTGGATAGGACTGCGGCTTGGCTACGGGAGACGTTGCTCTCTTTGGCTGGGGAGGATGGCGAGTTTCCCTGCTGCTGGGCAGAATTTTTGCAGAGATAGGGGAACTGATTGGCTGGGGCTGAGGGGTATGCCGTTGCAGCAAAAACTCCACCAGCTTTGTCATGGTTTTGTCGCTCCATTCAGCCCCAGCATCTTTTAAGTTGAGAGAGAATAAACTACTCGCCCGGCGGTATGCCGCGTTCATCTCCTGAATTCGACGCGTGATCTGATCGGCTTTGAGGACTTGCTTGGTGGCGAAGCCAGAGGGGCGCTGAATGACGCCAGTGTCGGAGATGGCCACCAGTCCATCAAAGGGCACCGAGGTAAATGTAAATTGAAACGCTAACAATTTGCGGTAGAAGTCATCAACGTGGTCATTCAGCAAAGCCCTGAGCAACTCAGCCTGGCGATCGACTTGCAGCAGGGGTGACGGCATACCTTTCCAATCAGGCGCCACCTGGCGCGACCACTCTCCCTCGGTATTGACGCGGATTTTTGTGGTGACGCTTTTGCTCTCGATCAGAACGAAGCCGTGGTTGCTGATCAGCAGGTGATCAATTTGGGCAATCTCTCCCTGCCGCTCTACCCGCAGGCCGTTTAGCACCTTGATTGTGGGGTCGTCTCCAAACGCGCGACGGAGGTAAAATGCCATCTGTTCTTCGGCTTTGCGCCCCGCCTGCATCTGCTTACTGGCGTTGGGGGGAAGGGCATCCAGCTCTTTAACAATCATGACTCGTAAATGTTGGGAGTTGAGCCTTCCTACAGTTCCCAGTTTTTAGGCCCCAGTCCCGGCGCTGGCAAGAACGCAGCTAACCGTAGTCGGGCTTAGCTGCCCTACCACCGCCAAGATTTAGCTGCCGACTGCGGAGGGATGGGCCGTCGGCAGCTGCCCTCTAGCCAGCTTCGCCGATTAAAATAGCCACTGGAAAAGTCGCCAGCAGGGTTGATAGGGGGATGTCGTCTTCAGCGATCGCGGCTTCTCCCGTGATCCAATTCGTCCAGCTTTGCCCATGGCCAGGCAGCGTCAGGGTGGTATCTGCCCAGGCTTTGCCAATCGGGTAGTCGCCAGCCTCAATGCGGCTGGTCAGAAAGCGGGGGGCGATCGCCACCACCCACTGGTTTTTCCACTGCCGCGCAAAGGCCACAACGCTCTCCTCGGCTTCTCCCCGCGCAAACAGCGGCTGGTAGTCGCCCTGCTCAAACAGGTCGGGGTAGGCCCGCCGCGCCGTCAGGCCGCAGTGGGTCACCCACAGCTTAATGCGTCCGTCGCGGCGGTACTCCAGCAGGTTTTGCAGCAGGCCAGCGCGATCGCCCTCGGCCCACTGCTGGAGTTCGTGCAGCCAGTGGCGGCGCAGGTTGTAGTCGACGGGGCGGCGGTTGTCGGGGTCCACCAGGCTAAAGTCCCACAGTTCTTGGCCCTGGTAGAGGTCGGGCACCCCCGGCAGCATCAGCTTGAGCACCACCTGGGCCAGGGAGTTGTAGATGCCGTAGTCGGCAATGCGCTGCTGAAACGGACGAAACGCCTTGAGAAACGCATTGTTTTCACCAGGGTCTAGAATGGCGCGGGTAAAGGCCACAAACCCGTCCTCGTAGTCGGCGTCGGGGCGCAGCCAGGCGGTGTGCACCTTGGCCTCGCGAACGGCTTTGACCACGTAGTCGGCGATGCGATCGCCAAAGCCGGGCAGCTCATCGTCGTTGAAGGGAAACGTCCCCACCAGGGTTTGGTAGAGAAAATACTCGTCGTTGGCGTCGGGCACCACCTGGTCATGCACTACGGTTTTGTGGCTGCCGTTGAGGCTGCGCCAGGTATTCACGGCGGACTCCCACTCGGAGGGCAGTTCAGACAGCACGTTGAGGCGCGCCCGCACGTCTTCGCTGCGCTTGGTGTCGTGGGTGGAGGTGGCGCTGATGGCGTGGGGCCACTGCTGCTGGCGCTGCTGCTGCCGCTGGTGAAACTGCCTGACGGAAAGGCCAAACTGCCCCGGCGACCCACCCACCTCGTTCAGGCTGATAAAGCGGTTGTAGCTGTAGAACAGCGTGTCTTCCAAGCCCTTGGCCATCAGCGGGCCGGTAAACTGCTGCAGGCGCATCACAAAGTGGAGCCACTGGGCTTTTTCTTCGTTGGGAAGAGAGCCTTCATAGTTCAGGGAGAGAAATTTTTCGATTAAATTTAGCTCGTTGACCAGCTGGGGAATGTGCCTGCGGGCGACTTCGATCGCCTCTTTTACGTAGGCCAAATCGCGCTGGGAAATGCCCGCTTTGTTGGCGTAGGTACAGTAGATGGGAAAGGCAATTAAGACTTCCTCAATGGCGGTACGCAGGCCGTACAGGGTGAGGTCTCGACCGTAGCGATACTGCTGGCAGACCCGCTTTAAAAAGCGGGCCAGATTGTTGATGTCGCCCACCAGGTTGGTGTCGGCAATCAGGCGTTTTTTAGCGTTGACCAGTTCGGCGTAGGGGGTAGTTTCACCGGTCAGCTGCTGGTAGATGCGGGTGAACTGATCCTGATTGTCCTGCTGGCAAAAAATGCCGTTTAGCTGAACCAGCGTCTCGTAGCCAGAGGTGCCCTGAATTGGCCATGCTGCAGGCAGCGTTTCCTCTGCTTCGAGAATTTTTTCGACCACAATGTAGGTGTCGCCCAGCTGATTGCGCAGCCGATCTAAATAGCGGGTGGGGTCGTACAGGCCGTCGATGTGGTCGATTCTAACTCCGCTAAACTGGCCACCTTTCACCATCTGAATAATCAGATCGTGGGTTTGGTGAAACACCCGCTCGTTGTCGACCTTGAGGCAAATTAGCTCGTTGACGGTGAAAAACCGGCGATAGTTTAGCTCCTCTGCCCCCACCTTCCAGTAGGAGAGCCGATAAAACTGCTCGGACAGCAGCTCATCTAGCAGATCAAAACTCTTGGGTTCGTCGGGGGTGCCGTTGAAGATAATCAGATTTTGATCGATAAATTCGCGCACCTCGTCGCTGTCCTGGTACACGTCCCACAGCAGCCCTTTGGCAAACTGGGCCTGTTCACAATAGGCCCGCCCCTTGAGGTCGACAATGGCATTTTTGACCAGGTAAAGAATGCCAGAAATTTTGACAAAGGTGCGATCGCTGCGGTCTAAATACTGCGCCAGCCGCCCCGACTGGTAGCTCAAAAATCGCCCGTAGGACTCAATGCGCACCGGAAATTTGAGGCCGAAGTAGTTGACGCTTAGCCCCGACTCGTCGTAGCTGAGCTGAATTTCGCCCCGCTCCAGGCAGCGATCGTAAAAATCCCCCAGCATGGGCGCCAGTACCTTATCGCCCATCTCCTCGGGGCCTTCCCACTCAATGTCAAAAAAGTTGAAATACTCCGAGTCGGGGCCGTACTCCATGACATTCATGAGGTAGCGATTTTGACCGTCGTAGGCCATGTGGTTGGGCACAATGTCCTGGAGCCAGCCCATGCCGTGGTTGTGCACGGTTTCAATTAGCGGCTGAAACGCTTCTGGGCCGCCGAGTTCGGGGTTGAGTTGGGTGGGGTCAACCACATCGTAGCCGTGGGTACTGCCCTTGCGCGCCTTAAAAATGGGCGATGCGTACAGGTCTGAAATTCCTAAGTTTTTGAGATAGTCGACAATGCCCTGGGCCGCAGCAAACCCAAACTCTGGATTGAACTGAAGGCGATAGGTGGCAGCGGGAATACGCATGGCGAGTTCCAAAAAAAGAGGAGTTTAAGTAACCAGACATTGGGCTGACGTTGACCAGCGCAACTACGCAATCCAGTACAGGGAAAAGCTGAGGGGGGCAAGCTCTAAGGACTGCGCCTCAGTGATTTTTTTAGTTAGAGAAGAGCCTGGGCCATCCCACTCGGCGGCGGCAGAATCTAGCTTTAATACCCAGGGATGGGCAGGGGTTTCGATGTCGATATTGGCCTTAGCCTGTTTAAAGTTCATCAGACACAGCAGCGCCCCCTCGGCCATCGCCCGCTGATAGACAATCACCTGTTTTTCTTCATCGCTGGTCATTTCTATATCTTTAGAGTAAGAGGGCGCGCCGAGTTTGAGCTGCCGCCGCAGTTCTAGCAGCCGCCGGTAGAAGCTCAGCAGGGTTTTGTGCTGCCCTTCCTGGCGCAGTGCCCAGTTCAGCTTAGCCGCCTCAAAGGTGGCAATCTCGTGGGCGGGGGCGGGTTCGCCAAATCCGTGGGCGGCTCTAAATTCGCGCTTGCGGCCCTCATAGACCGCTTCGACTAGGCCAGAGTCGCCGTGGTCAATAAAGTAGTTAAAGGGCGCTTCTTCGCCATATTCTTCGCCCATAAACAGCAGGGGAATGTAGGGGGAGGTGATCAAAACGGCGGCGGTCAGCTTGAGGGCTTCAAAGGGCACAATTTTGGAGAGGCGATCGCTGCCCTTGGCATTGCCAATTTGGTCGTGGTTTTGGGCGCACACAACAAACTGTTGCGAGGGCAGATCGGTGGCCGAGTTGCCGTGCCGCCGCCGCCGAAAGGGCGAATATTTGCCGCTGTAGACAAAGCGATCGCGGATGGCCGTCGCCAGCGCCTCGCTGCTGCCAAAATCTTCGTAGTAGCCGTAGCGCTCCCCCGTGATCAGGGTGTGCAGGGCGTGGTGAAAGTCGTCGCTCCACTGGGCAGTCAGGCCATAGCCGCCCTGCTCGGCGGGGCGAATGATGCGGCTGTCGTTGAGGTCGCTTTCGGCGACGAGGTAGAGGGGCTTGCCCAATTGGCCTGCCAGCGCGTCTACCGCCTCCTGCATCTCCGCCAGCACATGCTTGGCGCTGAAGTCGTAAATGGCGTGAATGGCGTCGAGCCGCAGCCCGTCGATGTGAAAGTCGCGCAGCCAGTAGAGGGCATTTTCGATGCAGTACTGACGCACGCCGTCGCACCAGGCATCGTCAAAGTTGATGGCGTTGCCCCAGGGGGTGTTGTAGTTGTCGGTGGTGTAGGGGCCAAAACTGCCGGTGTAGTTGCCCTCCGGCCCAAAGTGGTTGTAGACCACATCTAAAATTACTGCCAGACCCTGCTGGTGGCAGGCGTCGACTAGGCGCTGTAGCCCCTCCAGGCCGCCGTAGGAGTTTTGGGTGGCGTAGGGAAACACGCCGTCGTAGCCCCAGTTGCGCTCGCCCGGAAACTGCCCCACCGGCAAAATTTCAATCGCGGTTATGCCCAGGGCTTTGAGATCGGCCAGCTGGGCGATCGCGGCCTCAAAGGTGCCCTCGGGGGTAAAGGTGCCGATGTGCAGTTCGTAGATAACGTAGTCGGTCCAGGGAATATTTTTCCAGGCCCGATCGCCCCACTCATAGCTGTGTAGATTGACCACCGCCGAGGGGCCATGTACCCCCTCAGGCTGATAGAAAGACGCCGGATCGGGCCAGAGATCTTCTGACTGATTGATACTGTATAAATACTGCGTGCCTTCAGTTACGTTTTCGACCGTAGCTGACCAGTAGCCATCTTTACTTTTCTGCATCGGCAGCGCTGCTTTTTTAGGCGATTGCAGCCGCAGCTCAACGGAGTCTATCTCGGGACCCCAAAGTGTAAATCGACACCGACCATCGGCCTGGAGAATGGCCCCAATTTTAGGGTCTGTAATCATAGGAAATAGTCGTTAGCCAGCACAATAAATCTCGACGCTTAGACTCAAGCATCACGCTCGATAACTCTAGCAGGGCCGAGCTAATTTCCAATCTCCTTTTAGATAGATCCGCCGCTGCGCTGAAGTCGACTCCAGCCCCATGGTGAGCACCCTTAAAAAAGGCTAAATTACCTCAGAACCCCTGCCTTGTTTTGCCGTATTTTGACCGTGCTCGACTCGCTGCTCCATGCCCCCACCGCCTGGCTCGACGGAGCGCCGATCGCCGCCGCCCAGCGGCCCGCCGCCGGGGCCGACTACCACTACTGGGGCTACTGCCCTCGCACGGGGGCGGCCTACACGCTGCCCCGCAGCGCCCTGGCCAGGGCCGTGGCCCAGGGGCTCATGGCCCAGCTCGCCGGGGAGACTCTGGCCGAGGGCAAAATGTTTGGCGTGCTGCTGGTGCAGACCCCGACGGGCAAGCTGGCGGTGCTGAGGGCATTTTCGGGGCTGTGGCAGGGGCCGTCAGCCGGCTGGGTGCCGCCGCTACCGGGGCGACCGCAGGTGGCGCTGCAAGAGGCCCGCACCCTCGACCAGCTGCGGACCATCAAAGACCGCCTGCTGGTGCTGGAGCGCTTGCCAGAACAGGACACCTATGCCCGCTGGCAGCAGCAGCAGCAGGCAGATCGCCACATTCTGAACCAGCGGCACCGCGATCGCAAACAAGCCCGCGACCTTCAGCGCCAAACCCTGACCGACACGCTAACAGGCGAACCTCTTGCAGAAGCCCTCGCCGCCCTGAGACAGCAGAGCCGGGGCGACAAGGCCGAGCGGCGGCGGTTCAAGCGGCAGTGGCGCGATCGCCTCGCCCCCCTAGAGGCCGCCCTCCAGAGCGCCGATGCCGAAATCACCGCCCTCAGGCAGCAGCGCCGCGACCTCTCGCGCCAGCTCCAGGCCGACATGCACGCCGCCTATACCCTGACCAACTTTGCCGGAGAATCGCTCCCCATCCAGGCCCTGGCGCGGGGAGGAAACCTGCCCACGGGCACGGGCGACTGCTGCGCCCCCAAGCTGCTGCACACCGCCGCCCAGTACGGTCTGGAACCCCTGGCCATGGCCGAGTTCTGGTGGGGACCAGCCCAGGGCGATAGACGGGCGGGCGAATTTTACGGTGCCTGCGCTGATCGCTGCCAGCCAATCATGGGCTTTCTGCTCTCTGGGCTGTCGGCCCAGGTGTTGCAAACGGCAACCATCCCCGCAGGGGCGCACCCTGCTGCGCCCCTGCACCCATGCCAAGGGCTTGAGATTACCGTTCTATACCAGGACCCCTGGCTGATTGCGGTGGAGAAACCGGCGGGGCTGCTGTCGGTGCCGGGGCGCTACCGCGATCGCGCCGACAGCGCCCTCTCCCGCCTGCGCCTGACGCTGCCCGAGGGGGCCTTTCTGCAACCCGTCCACCGCCTCGACCAGGACACCTCTGGGCTGCTGCTGCTGGCCCTCGATGCCGACACCCACCGCCAGCTCAGCCAGCAGTTTGCCCAGCGCCAGGTGGCCAAAACCTACCAGGCGATCGTGGTGGGCCAGGTTGCCAAATCATCGGGAATCATCGACCTGCCGCTGTGGGGCGACCCGACCCAGCGACCCCGCCAGCAGGTGAACTGGCCGCAGGGCAAACCCAGCCAAACCAGGTTTGAGGTGCTGCACCGCGAGGGCGACTTCACCCGCATCGCCTTCTACCCGCTCACCGGGCGCACCCACCAGCTCCGCGTCCACGCCGCCCATCCCCAGGGACTGAATGCGCCGATCGCAGGCGATCGCCTCTACGGCCACAGCGAACCGGGGCAGCGCCTGCACCTCCACGCCCAATCGCTGCAATTTACCCATCCCCACAGCCAGGCCGCAATTCTCATAAACTCCGCCGTACCGTTTTAGCTGAGAATGCCTTTAGAGAGCAGCTTCTACAGTGGTAGGCACTGCCCACCCTACTTCTAGATGCCAGGTACACTTGTCTCCAACCAGTCGACTGGCAAAGCATAGGTTTAAACCGATGATCAGCCAATCCTTTCCGTGAGGTCAAGGACGACGGAACGTCCTTGTTGACGGGGGTCTGGGGCCAGCAAAATGGCCCCAGCGACAGATCTGGCTTTGACCCCCATTTTGCGCTACAACAGCCGATGCTCTTACCCAAGCACCACCCAACAACTCCGTCACCCCAGCGCCCGATCGCGCTGGCTGTAGCGCAACACATCGCCCGCATCGGGGCGAATGATCAGGCCGCTTTCGGGGATGTCGATCGCGTGGCTCCAGTTCACCCGCTCCAGGTAGCCCAGCAGGTGCAGGCGATCGATGGCGTGCTGGGTGTCGTCGGGGGAGCCAACCAGATAGTGTCGCAGGCGACGGTGGCGCACCACCGCGATCGGGTTTTTGAGCAGCAGAGCCTGGGCCGCCTCGACTGCCGGGGGCGAGCAAAACGATTGAGTTTGCAGCATTTCAAGCTTCCTTAACGAGGGTTATTTCGTCGGGGCGCAATGCTTGCGCCCAATGCAACGTCTGTAGCTACGGGTGCACGGGCAGCAAAAACTGGCCCCCGCGATCGCAGATGGCGAAAGAACATGATCGGTAACGGTAGAATAGGGCACGACAGCAGGAACCCCGCAAACCTCCGTCAATGGGGAATTTAGGCTTCTCTGCTAATCGCCAACTAGACACATTGTCTAGACAGTTAGTCTATTTGTCAACCTGTCTAGACAATGTGTCTTGTTTCTCTCACGGATGGCAAGGCAACTTACGGCTGACATGGAAGAATCGCCACTGAAGAAATTGCGGGAAGAGATGGGCATGTCTCAAGAAGACTTTGCCCGCAGAATCGGCACCTCAGCCCGCACCATTAGCCGTTGGGAGACTGGCGATAGCGTGCCATCGTTCACCATTGCTCAAATGAAGGCTCTGGATGCGCTATTGCTAGAGCACGGTAAGGCATTAAAGGACTTGCCCGATAGCTTTGCATCGGGTTGAACGGGGCGATCGCAGCTTACTCCACGCGTAGGGTGCATTCCCGGCCCACAAATCCGCGCAAAGCCTCACAGATTCTGCCTTTGGGCCGCAATGCACCACTCACTGTATCGAGCATCTCGCTTGACGTAAGCGGTGCGTTACGGCCAGGGCAAAGCGCACCGCACCCTCGCCGAGTTGGCCTAGGGCCGGGAACGCACCCTACGCCTAATCAAGCTTTCGGAGGGTTTGATGGACTAAAACCTTTATCTTTGGGACGCCTTGACAGGGCTGGCGGTACCCAATCTACGGGCTGCTTTTAGGACGTTTTGGCCAAAAAACTCGGCGTTTGAGGTAAATAACTTGGCGCTTCGAGAAAAGTGCTCGGCATTTGGGGTAAATAACTCGGTGCTTCGAGAAAAGTGCTCGGCGTTCCGAGAAAATTACTCGGCATTTGGAGTAGATTGCTCGGCGCTCCGAGAAAATTATTCGACGTTTCGAGAAAATTACTCGGCGTTTCGAGAAAATTACTCGGCGTTTCGAGAAAATTACTCGGCACGCCGAGCAGATTTCTCGAAACCTGGAGCAAACCGCTCGGAATCTCGCCCTCTGGGGCTGAAGACTGAGGTTAAGATTGACCAAACCGCTCCGTCACCGCCGCTGCCGCTAGCCCTGCCACCGATGCCCAGCATTTTTATCTCCTACCGCATCAGCGACAGCGCCGACATTACCGGGCGCATCTACGACCATTTGGAGCAGCGCTTTGGGGCGGGGGAAGTGTTTCGCGATGCCCTGTCCATCCGTGGGGGCAACGACTACCGAGACGACATTCACCAAGCCCTGAACGCCTGCCGGGTGCTGGTGGTGGTGATTGGCCCCGGATGGCTGAACGCAGTGGATGCTGAGGGCAACCGCCGCCTGCACCAGCCCGACGACTGGGTGCGGCGCGAAATCGAAACGGCCCTGGGCCGTGACATTCCCATCCTGCCGCTGCTGGTGAACAATGCCCCCCACCCCGCCGCCGAGGACTTGCCCGACAGTCTGAAACCCCTGGCCTACCGCCAAAACCTGCCGATCCGCTCGGCCCTCGAATTTCAGGACGATATGGATCGCCTGATCGAGCGGCTGGGAGAGTTGGTTCCGGCGACTCGCGCCCTGGTGGCCGTGCCCCACAACCTGCCCCGCAGCGGCGCGGTAGAGTTTGTGGGCCGCGAAACTGATCTCGCCAACCTGCACACCCAACTCCATCAGTCGGATCGCGTGGCCATTACTGCCCTGCGTGGCATGGGGGGCATTGGCAAAACCGAGCTGGCTCTGCAATATGCCTTGTACCACCGCGACCAGGGCACCTACCCTGGCGGCATCTGCTGGCTGCAAGCCAGAGATCAAGATGTTGCCAGCCAGATTGTCCGGTTTGCAAAAACCGTTGAGATGTCAACCCCCGAGGGTGAGTTGGCTGACCAGGTGGCCTACGTGTGGGCACAATGGCCCCTAGCGCCATCCGCAATGTTGGTCGTTTACGACGATGTGGCCGACTTTGCCACTATCCAGCCCTACTTGCCACCTCAGACAGAGCAATTTCGAGTATTGCTCACTACGCGACAGCGCTTCTCGGGCATAGACAGCCTTGAGATTGATGTGCTCAACCGAGACGCAGCTCTTGATTTGTTGCGCTCTATTGTTGGGTCAAACCGCATTGATGCTCAATTGGTCGATGCTACCGCCCTATGTGCTCGGCTAGGATATTTGCCCCTAGCGCTGGAACTGGTAGGCCGCTACCTGGAGCTAGATGAAGACTTAAGCATTTTAGAGGTGCAGGCCGAGCTAGATGAAATGCGTACCTATGCCTATGCCCTGCTAAAAGACGAGTCTGCGGCTAATAGGACCGCTAATCTAGGGGTAGCCGAAGCCTTTGAACTCAGTCTGCGACGGCTAGACGAAGCTAGCCAAACCCTCGCCACTCTGCTGTGTCTGTTTGCCGTAACACCTATTGCCTGGGAGTGGGTGCAGGCCTGTTTATCTGATGTGCCAACGCCCGCCCTACGGCAGCAGCGCAATAAGCTGCTGCAAAACAGTTTACTACAGCGTGTTGGTGCAGAAACCTATCAGATGCATCCGCTGATTCAAGAATTCTTACGGGTGCGATTTGCCAACCTAGACAGCACTGCACCGCTGCAACACGCCTTTTGCACTGCCATTGCCCAGGCTGCTAACCAAATTGGTCAAACCCAAACTCAGGATGAAATCTTACGGCTCACACCGCTGATTCCCCACATTGAAGAAGCCGCAACGACCTGGCAGCAGTTTTTGCCTGGTGAGAATGGCATCAACCCTGCTAACGGAGTTGGGATGTTTTATTACAGCCAGGGAGCCTTTCGCGAGGCCGGGTCGTGGTTTGAACTGGCCTTGCAAAACGGGCGCGATCGTCTCGGCGAGGCCCATCCCGCTGTCGCCACCAGCCTGAACAATCTCGCGGCATTATACGAATTGCAGGGGCGCTACAGCGAGGCCGAACCGCTCTACCAAGAGGCGCTGGCGCTGAAGAAACAGCTGCTCGGCGAGGCCCATCCCGCTGTCGCCACCAGCCTGAACAATCTCGCGGCATTATACGAATTGCAGGGGCGCTACAGCGAGGCGGAACCGCTCTTGCAAGAGGCGCTGGCGCTGAGGAAACAGCTGCTCGGCGAGGCCCATCCCGATGTGGCAATAAGCTATGGCAATTTAGCAGGAATTTATGAAGCAACAGGTCAGTATGAGAAAGCAGAACCATTAAGGAAGCAGGCACTTCAAATACATAGAGAACAACTTGGAGATGATCATCCGTATGTTGCCACTGGGTTGAACAATCTCGCGGGATTATATCGATCGCAGGGGCGCTACAGCGAGGCGGAACCGCTCTACCAAGAGGCGCTGGCGCTGATGAAACAGCTGCTCGGCGAGGCCCATCCCTCTGTCGCCACCAGCCTGAACAATCTTGCGGTGTTGTATGCAAATCAGGGGTTATACCACCAGGCTGAGCCACTTCTAGTGCAGGCGCTAGAGCTTCGGGTAAGGCTGCTGGGGCCAGGGCACCCCGACACACAGTCTGCCCAACAGGGCCTGGAAATTTTGAGAAGTTGGATGACATCGTAACGCCAGAAACCGGGTTTCTTTGCCTGTCGCCCCATACCTCCGCCTCACCCCAGAAACCCGGTTTCTCTCCCATCGCAACATCCCATCCACCCGTAGGGTGCTGTCGCGGCCTCACCATCTCCCGCCACCCATAGCCTACTCCTGGCTGGCCGCACCGCACCGCCCACCCATTCCTTAGCCCAGTCCGCGTGTTTGCAAATCACTGCGGGCCACATCGTACAAAGCCTTCGCCTGCTCCATCGCCCGCTGGGCATCCTCCCAGATCGGGTCATCCTCATCGGTGGGGTAACGGGCCTCCACTGCCCACTCCGTCAGTTCCGCCAAATCAATGGGGCAGCCGCTGAGCGCCCAGTTCTCTGGCACCAGGTTTCGCAACTCATCCAGATCATGCCGAAAGGGAAACTTGATTTGCTCAAAGATCAGCACCGCCTTCAAACTCTTCTCGGCGGCCTGCTGCGATAGAAAACAAACGTGCCTGGGTTCCCCAGCTAGCTGACTTAACATGACCTCAGCAGCCTTCAAAATCTTCTGCGGCGTAGCGTAGCCATCTAGCGGCCTCAAGGTGATGCTCAGGCTTGCTCATAGAGCACCTTGCCCTCGGTGATAGCCTGATGCAATACCGTGCCAACGATATAACCCCGACGAGCAATCTCCTCTGGCGTGGCGACGATAATATCTTTACCCATCGGCAAATCGGCCAAACACCGACGCATCGCCACGGCGGCTTGGCGCTTGCTAGCCACTTGGGGCATCACCACCAGCAAATCAATATCGCTCTCTAGCGTCGCCCTGCCCGTGGCTTGTGAGCCAAATAAAATAATTTTAAGCGGCTGAAACTGTTGCACAAGCCGCGCCGCGATCGTGTCTAAAGCAGCCTGAACATCAGTCTTCATGGGTATTTCATCCAAATAGCTCCAGGCGATCGCTCATAACCCAACATCAGCCTTGATCGTTTCCCACGTCACCGTTCCTTCTGTGGCAACGGTTGCCAACGATGCACGGGCCGCTTGGATATCGGCGGCATCCTCCGTCTGCTTGGCTTGAAGAAATTAAAGAAAATCGAGCACCTCAACCCCAGAAACCGGGTTTCTTTCTCCGCCGCCGCATCCCATCCACCCGTAGGGTGCTGTCGCGGCCCCACCATCCCCGCCACCCATAGCCCTCTCCCAGCTAGCCGCACCGCACCGCCCACCTACTCGAAGTCTAGAAGTCGAAATAAATATACGGCAGCGTCTCCGCCGGGGCCAGCAGCCAGGCCAGCAGGCTAAACAAGGGCACCAGCAGCAGCTTTACCGGCCAGCTCAGCTCTAGCTTTAGCCCCCGCTTAACCAGGTACGACAGGCCCATTAGCCCTACTACGCCCCACAGCAGCAGCAGCAGCTGGCTAAAGCTAAACCCCAGCGATTCTAGGTAGACCAGCTGGCCAAACTGCGCATCGGCGGGGGTGCCCCACAGGCGTTGCAGGGCCAGGGTAAACTGCTTTGGCTCGGGCAGCCGAAAGAACAGCCAGCTAAAAAACACCAGCCCCTGGGTGAGCAGCCAGCCCAGCCCCGTACCCGGCAGGGTGGCCCAAAAGGCCTTCAGCCGGGGCAGCATTTTCCCCAGTGCTACGGTGAGGCGGTGCACCACCAGTCCCGCCCCGTGCAGGCCGCCCCAGACCAAAAAGCCCCAGTTGTTGCCGTGCCAGATGCCCGCAATCACCATCACAATCATCAGGTTGAGGCAGGTGCGCACCAGCCCCCGCCGCGACCCCCCCAAAGGGAAGTACAGGTAGTTGCGCAGCCAGTCGCCCAGGGTGATGTGCCAGCGCCGCCAAAAGTCGGCCAGGCTGGTAGTGAAGTAGGGGGCGTCAAAGTTTTGCGGCAGGGTGATGCCCATCAGCAGGGCGCTGCCCCGGGCGATATTCACGTAGGCGCTAAAGTCGAGGTAGAGCTGCAACCCGTAGGCAAAGGTGGCCAGCCAAATGTCGGCGCTGCCCGCCCGCTCCAGGTTGTCGAAGCTGAGGTTGACCAAAATGGCGATGTGGTCGGCAATCAGCAATTTTTTGATCGCCCCGTAGGCAATCAGCCACAGCCCCTCTACGGCGGTGTTGATGCCCGGCGGCTTTTGCTGCTCCACCTGGTCAATAAACGGGTGAAAGCGAGTGATGGGGCCGGAGATGAGCTTGGGAAAGTACAGCTTGTAGGCGGCAAAGTCAGAGAAGTTGAGCGCCGCCGGAGACCCCCGGTACACATCCACCAGGTAGGCGATGCACTCGAAGACAAAAAAGCTCAGGCCCAGGGGCATGACGATGCGGGTCAGGATGCTGTCGGGGGCGGCATTTAGCTCGATGCCCAGCCACCGCAGCAGCCCTTCGGCGTACTTAAAGCCCACCAGCAGGGCCACATTCAGACCGATGCCCAGCCACAGCAGCTGGGTGCGGCGCTGGTTCCAGCCCCGCTCGGCCAGCTGCCAGCGGGGGTTGGGAATGCGCCAGTCGAGGGGAGTGGCGATCGCATTGCCGATAAAGAATGTCACCATCAGCACCGCTACCATCAGCAGCAGGTACTGCACCTGTAGCGAGGCGTAGAAGATCAGGCTGCTGGCGATCAGCAGCCACAGCCGCGCTTGCAGCGATTCTAGCGCCCAAAAAACGCCGACAACGCTGAACAAAAAGAGGGCATAGACCAGGGAGGGCAGGGTCATGGGCTGGGGGGGGCGACGGGGGCGGCGGGGCGCGGCCAGGAAATCAGCGGGTCTTGTCCCAATTCGCTAGAGACCTGGTAGGCTCCGTAGCGGTTCAGGTGGCTGGGGTCGGAGAAATAGTCGTAGCGCTTGGGCCAAAGCTGGGCAAAGTCGCGGAAGAGAAAGCCGGTCTGGGCGGTGGAGAGGGTGAGCATGTGCTGCAAGAACTTGGTCTCGGCGTCGCGGCGGTAGTCGTCGAGGTATTCGTCGGTGAGGGGGGTGTTGATAAAAACTAGGGGAATGCCCTGGGCCTGGGTGAAGCTGAGCAGGTTGGCAAAGGCCTCGGACTGCTGCCCCTCCAGGCGGAAATCTTCGTAGTCGCCGTCGTAGCGGCCCGAAACCCGGGCAAAGTCTTGGTAGTAGGTGGCGGGGTTAAACTGCACCGAGAGGGCCAAAAAGCCGTCGTAGTCGATGGTGCTGCCCTCGGGCATGGCGGCGTCGAGAGCTTCGTGGCTGGGGTTGCTCGGGCTGGGGGTGGCCGTAACCAGCCGCTGCTGAAACCAGCTCTTGAGCCGATCGCGATCGCCGTACACCGCCGACACGCTGGCCAGCTGGCCGCTCAGCCACTCATCCATGGCGGCGTAGCTGCTGGGCAGCGACCCGGTGGCGGTGGCGGCGGTGGTGTCTCCACTGGCCGCCGAGGTTGTCCCGGCGGCTGAGTCGGAAGCCGATGCGGGGGTGGCGGCGGTCTCAGCCGCCTGCGATCGCCGGTTGACCACCTCTCGGTAGCCGGGGGAGGCCACAATGGCGTTGTAGGTGGCATCCACCCGACCGCTGTTGAAGGCGCGCGCGCCGTCGGCCCAGATGATGAGCCGGGGCAGCTGGTCGGGGGTCAGCACCTGGCGAATCAGCAGGTCGACCACCTGGGCGGTGGCCCCGTTGATGCCGAAGTTGAACACGCTGATGTTGTCGTAGCCGATCGAGGCCAGCTCTTTGCGCAGGGCCACCGGGTCCACCCCCCGCAGGGCGCGGGAGCTGCCCACGATAATCACATCGGGGGGGCCAGACTGCTTCAGGTGCTGGTAGTAGAGGGCCAGCTTTTCGTTCATCTGCTGGCTGTTGAAGGTGGAAAAGGTCGCCTGATCGACCAGGTCATCGACGGCCACCATGGGCTGACTGGGGCTGGCCTGGTCGCCGGGGGTTTCGTCGGTGAAGCCGCCGCTGGACCAGGTGCTGTCTGACTGTCCGCTGGGCCAGTCGAGCTGGGCCAGGTCGTCGGCCAGGGGGTCGGCGGCGGCATTGGCGGTGGGCGACGTTTCGGAAGCCACGGCTTCGGCCCTGGCCTGCTGGGCAGGGGGGCTAATCACCTGGCCCAGCAGCCAGTCGATCTGGAGCGCCACCAGCACTCCTACGGCCCCCCACACCACAGCAATTTTGAGCCCGTCGGCGCGGCCCAGGTTGGCCAGGTTGTCGGTGCTGTCGCTGGGCGGCTCGGGGGAAACGCTGGTCAGCAGCTGCGATCGCAGCAGCAGGCGACGCCCCTGGCTCAGCAGGTCTTGCACCCACTGGCCCAGGGCCATGTCCTCCTCGTCGGGGTCGGCGGCGACCTCGGCGGCGGTCACCGGGCCGTCGGGGCGCACCAGCAGCTCGTTGACGTAGGTGTCGGAGGCGGTGAACTCGGGGGTAGATTCGGGCACCAGGCGGCGGCGCACCAAAAAGTCCTGGCCGTAGCTCCAGGCGGGCTGCGACTGCCCCGATCGCCTGCCGTAGATGCGCACCCCCTCAATGCCCATGGGGCTGAGGTCGTTCAGGTAGCGGGTAATGGGCGGGGCCACCAGGCGGCGGCGGGGAGCCACCGGGCCGTCAACCATCACGTGCAGCAGACCGTCGCGCTGGAGCAGCTGCACCCGCTGCCCGCCGGTAGCGAGGCGATCGTCGAGGCTGGGGTTGAGCAACCGGGTGAGCAAAAACGCGATCGCAGGCAGGTCGCCGGTCTGGCCTAGATACTCGGGGGTGTCGGCCAGGGCGCTGTGCTCGGCGGCGGGCAAATCGAGGTAGTGGACCCAGGCGGGGGTCGCATCGGCCCCCGCCTGACCGTAGATCACGGCCCGGTGAATGCCCTGGGGGGCCAGATCGCGCAGGGGGGTGGCCAGGGCCTCCGTCACGGCCGCTTGAGCCGCCAGCCCCTCGGCCTGCTGGGTGTCGTGGTCGCCGCTCTGGGGCGAGCAGATCAGGTGCAGGGTGCCGTTGGTCAGCTCGGCGGTGACCCCCAGGTGCCAGCTGGCCAGGGCCGCCGACAGCAGCCGCGCGATCGCGGCGGTGTCGCCCCAGCGGCCCCACTCCCGCAGCATTTCCTCCGGCGGGGTGAGGTCGATGCGCAGGCTCCAGTCGGGTCGAGTTTCGCCCCGCACCTGGAGCAGCAGCACCGCGTCTTTGAACTGGGTCAGCTGGAGCTGCCGCAGCCGCTCGGCGGTGGGCCGGGCAATCAGTGAGGGGTCGGGGCTGTAGGTGGCCTCACAGAGAATCCACAGGCGAGAAATGGTGGTGTCACTGCCCGAATCGTCGCTGGCGTCGGTCTCTGAGGCACCGACGGGGGCACTGTCGCCCAGGGCCATGCGCGAAGCGATTCCGACCGGAATTGCCATGCGGTGCAGGTGGGCGGTGCCCGGAATCGCCTTGATGCTCACCCACACGCCCACATCCAGGCTGCTGAGGGTTTCGCTCAGGTACCAGGCGATCGCCTCGGGGTCGCCCTTGCGGGCCAGACTCAGGTTTGAGAGCACGATCGCGCCGCTGCCGCCCTCGCCCAGGGCCAGCTCCGGCTGCCCCTGGGTGTACTGCTCCAGCAGCGATTGGGTCGCCTTCAGGTCGGCTTCGTCCTGGTTTTCTAGCACCAGCTGGGCCAGGTGGCGCTCCAGCCGGTTGAGGTAGATGGGAGCCGTCCAGTCGGGGGTGGGGTTGCCGGTAATGCGGCTGTAGACGTAGAGCTGATACACCTGGGGATAGTGCTGGCGCACCAGCCCGTCGCCGCCTTCGAGCAGCGATCGCACCAGCTTCAGCAGCACCGCCGACTGGTCTAGCGCCGCCGCCGTCTCGCACAGCACGTGGAGAATATTGCCCCTGAGCTTGATGTGCAGCTCGGCCTCGGGCAACCCCATAGCCTGCTTGAGCCAGCCAAGAACACTGGCCGCTGGCGAATTGGTGCTAAGGGTTGGGTGTGATAAGGGCACAGGCATAGGAGGGTCAGGGTAACGGCTAAGCTAAGGCCATGCTCCCGAAGGGTAGATTGCGCTCTGGCTGCGGCACAGTCGGTTTAATTTATACCAACTTCAGCGCCAATCAGCCGACTTATTGGGGGACAATTTCAAAAACTTGGCTAACTCGCCCCATCGATTGCCTAAAAATTCCTCCTAAAACCCCGGCTCTGCCTGGTCGCGCTGAGGCCACTTGTCTACTATGTTAGTGATTAACGGCGTTCCATTGCGTCGTTACAATGGCGTCAATGATAGTGCGCCAATGCTGGCCTGAGGCCGTAATCTCAGCGGTCAGCTGGAGGCGATCATTCCACCGCCTAATAAAGGATATATTTTTTGCGCATTGTTGCGCTGAGAATGGCCCCAGTCTCGGTTCCTTCATCTCCGCCGCCCTATGCCATTGTCTAACCCCCCTGCTCCGGCCTCGGCTGCCAGGTTCCCCACCGAAGTGTTGGTGGGCCTGCTGGTGCCTCCGGTTCTACTCGGTATTTTGGCCACCCGCGCCCTGGCTGACGGTCTCACCCAGGCGGGCCTGGCCAGCGAGCAGCTGTTTGCTGGAGAACGACTTCCCACGCTAAACATGCCGCCCATGGCGCCCAACTCTTCCGGCACCGCAGCGGAGAGCTGAATCTTGGCGCGATCTTGGCGCGACCTATTCCCTCTGCAGGCGGTCTATTCTCTCTGCCAAAAATCCCTCTCAAAAATAGGATTTAGAAACAATTTAGCAACCCCTCAACGCCCCTGTAGCGCCCTAGTTTGGACCCTGTAGCGCTGTAACGTTTTCATTTTGTTCATCTAGATAAACTTCTTCAGACTAGGGTAATCCTATAGAATCTTTGCGATATCCCCGTTCTCTCTGCTGTTATACCCATGAGTTCAATGCTCCACTCCTCCGGGGATACCCGGCCCGCAGCTGAAGCCACCCTGCCTAGCCCCCCGGCCTCGATGGACGATCAGCCCTCGCGGCAGGATTTGCTGCTGCGTCACCGGCTGCGGGTGGTGGAAGACCTCTGGGAAAGTGTGCTGGAGCACGCCTGCGGCCCCGAGCTGCTCAAGCTGCTGCAGCAGCTGCGGCGCATGTGTTCGCCCGAGGGGCAGGCCCCCACCGCCGCCGAGGCCCGCGTCAAGGCCGTGGTCGATGTGGTCGAGGCCCTCGATCTCGAAGACGCCATTCGGGCTTCGCGGGCCTTTGCCCTGTACTTCCAGCTGATCAACATCGTCGAGCAGCACTACGAGCAGCGGGGGCAGCAGCAGCAGTATCGGGCCGCCTACGAAACCTCAGAGCTGGCCCAGCGGGTTGGCCAGTCGTTTTTTGGGGCGACCAACGGCGGCGATGCAGAGGCGGGCAGCAACCTGTTTCAGAGCGATCTGCTCAGCCGCACCGTGGCCGATGCCCCCGGCGGGCGCAAGGAGGCCGGTACCTTCCACTGGCTGTTTCCCACCCTCAAGCGGCTCAATGTGCCGCCCCAGGTCATTCAAAACCTGATCGATCAGCTCGACGTGCGGCTGGTGTTTACCGCCCACCCCACCGAGATCGTGCGCCACACCATCCGCGACAAGCAGCGCCGCATCGCCAGCATTCTGCGCCAGATGGACCAGGCCGAAGAGAGCGCCCAGGGGCTGGGTCTGGCCTCCTCCTGGGAAATGGAGGAACTCAAGGAGCAGCTCACCGAGGAGATTCGCCTGTGGTGGCGCACCGACGAGCTGCACCAGTTTAAGCCCTCGGTGCTCGATGAGGTGGACTACACCCTGCACTACTTCCAGGTGGTGCTGTTTGACGCGCTGCCCCAGCTGTATCAGCGCTTCGATCGCGCGATCGCCACCACCTTCCCCGAGTTAGACCCGCCCCGCCATCGGTTCTGCCGGTTTGGCTCCTGGGTGGGGGCCGATCGCGACGGCAACCCCTCCGTCACCCCCGAAGTGACCTGGAAAACCGCCTGCTACCAGCGCAACCTGGTGCTCACCAAATACATTGCCTCCGTCGATCGCCTGGTGGAGCTGCTCAGCCTGTCGCTGCACTGGAGCGAGGTGCTGCCCGAGCTGCTGGAGTCGCTGGAGCAGGATCAGGTCAAAATGCCCGAAATCTACGACGATCTGGCCATTCGCTACCGCCAGGAGCCCTATCGTCTCAAGCTGGCCTACATCAAGCAGCGGCTGATCAACACCCACGAACGCAGTCAGCGGCTCTACCACAGCGACCCCTTTGCCGACCACTCCAACGACCCCAGCGGTGCCCCCATCTACCGCTACGGCCATGAGTTTTTGGCCGAGCTGCGGCTGATTCAGCGCAACCTCGAGGCCACCGGGCTCAACTGCCAGGACCTCAGCACCCTGGTTTGCCAGGTGGAAATTTTTGGCTTCAACCTGGCCCAGCTCGACCTGCGCCAGGAGAGCACCCGCCACTCCGACGCCCTCGACGACATCACCCAGTACCTGCGCATTTTGCCCCAGCCCTACAGCGATCTGCCCGAGGCCGACAAGGTGGCCTGGCTGGTCAGCGAGCTGCAAACCCGACGCCCCCTCACCCCCCGCGATCTGCCCTTCTCCGACAAGACCCGCGAGACCATTGCCACCCTGCACATGGTGCGCCAGCTGCACCTGGAGTTTGGCCCCGACATCTGTGGCAGCTACGTGATCAGCATGAGCCACACCGTCAGCGATCTGCTGGAAGTGCTGCTGCTGGCCAAGGAGGCGGGCCTCTACGACCCTACCACCGAGCTGAGCAGCCTTCAGCCTGTGCCCCTGTTTGAAACCGTCGAAGACCTCCAGCGCGCTCCGGCTGTAATGCAGGCCCTGTTTGAAATCCCCCTCTACCTGAATATGCTTCAGGGCCAGGCGGCTCAGCCCGCTGGCGACGGCCCCGGCGCGGTGGCTCAGCCCCGACCGGTGCCCCTGCAAGAGGTGATGCTGGGCTACTCCGACAGCAACAAAGACTCGGGTTTTCTCAGCAGCAACTGGGAAATTCATAAGGCCCAGCAGTCGCTGCAAACCACCGCCGATCGCTTTGGGGTGTCGCTGCGCATCTTCCACGGTCGCGGCGGCTCGGTGGGGCGCGGCGGCGGCCCGGCCTACGAGGCGATTTTGGCCCAGCCGGGGCGCAGCATTAAAGGCCGCATCAAAATTACCGAGCAGGGCGAAGTGCTGGCCTCCAAGTACAACCTCTCCGACCTGGCCCTCTACAACCTCGAAACCGTAACCACGGCGGTCATGCAGGCCAGCCTGCTGAGCAACAGCGTCGACGACATCCAGCCCTGGAACGAGACCATGGAGGAGCTGGCCACCCGCTCCCGCACCCACTACCGCCAGCTAATCTACGAGCAGCCCGACCTGGTCAACTTCTTCCACCAGGTCACCCCCATTCAGGAGATCAGCCAGCTCCAGATCAGCTCGCGTCCGTCGCGGCGGGGCGGCAAAAAAGACCTGGGCAGCCTGCGGGCAATTCCCTGGGTGTTTAGCTGGACCCAGGCGCGGTTTCTGCTGCCCTCCTGGTACGGCGTTGGCACCGCCCTACAAGAATTTGTGGATGAAGCGCCAGAGGAGCATCTCAAGGTGCTGCGCTACTTCTACAGCAAGTGGCCCTTCTTCAAGATGGTGATCTCCAAGGTCGAGATGACCCTGGCCAAGGTGGACCTGCAAATTGCCGAGCACTACGTGCGCGAGCTGACCCACCCCGACGACAAAGAGCGCTTTCTGAAGCTGTTTGACGCCATTTCCCAGGAGTTTTATCTGACCCGCGACATGGTGCTGCGGATTACCGACTGCGATCGCCTGCTCGACGGTGACCCCGATTTGCAGCGATCGGTCTACCTGCGCAACGGCACCATTGTGCCCCTGGGCTTTTTGCAGGTGGCGCTGCTCAAGCGCCTGCGCCAGTACAAAGACCAGGCGGCAACAGGAGTAATTCGATCGCGCTACAGCCAGGGCGAGCTGCTGCGCGGCGCACTGCTCACCATCAACGGCATCGCTGCGGGAATGCGAAATACGGGCTGATTTTGGAGTTTGGCTAGTTGAGATTGGCCTGCTGAGCGATCTGGTAGGCTATTTCGGCCTCTTGCCGCAGTTGCCCTGTATCCTCTTGGGCTTCCTCAGCTAGCTGTTCAAGGCTAATAGCCATTGCCCGGGCTTCTTGCCCCAACTGCTTAGCCCTCTCTAGCTTGGAGTTAAAGCTATCTGAAACAGCCTCAATTTCGGCAAATAAGGCTTTGTATTGTTCGGGCGGGTTGACCAGCCAGGCTTGAAAATCTTGCTGGTTCGTAGTTAATAGGGTAAGAGCTTTTTCCCAGGACGTTTTGAAGCTGAAGTTCAGCGCCCTTAGTGGTTCATATTTGGTTTTGAGCTGCTGAGTTGTGGCGACCTGAGCCAGCGTGTAAACCTCGGCCTTTAGATTGGCAATGGCTTTTGCTGGGGTGTTATCGCTGGGTAGGTTCGTTTCTAGAACGGCAATTGCCTCTTGCCAAGAGGCTTTGAGGCGAAGGTTGAGTTGAGCAATCGCCGCGTATTTAGCTTTAAGCCGCCGGGTATTGGTTACACCGGCTAACTCATAGGCTCTAGCTTTTAAGTCGTTAATTCCCATTGCGGCGAATTTCTACAATGCCTAGTTTGGTTTGCTTGCGGAGCTGAGATAGTTCTGACTTTAGCGCCTCGTTTTCGCTGCGGAGTTGCTGGTTATAGTCTGTAACCTGGGCCAGCTTTTGGCGCAGCTCTTCAGCCGCCGCCCGTGCTGCATCGCGTTCGTTCCGAAAGCGGTTGGTATGGGCGACGCGACCGCCAAGGCGTTGGTTATTTTTGGCAAGTTCCTGCTTGCGCTTAGCGACTTTCTCAAATTCTTGCTTGAGGGTTTCAAACTCTTGGAGCAGGTCGCTGTAGGCTTTAGCTCGCTCGGCCTCGGCCCTAAAGGTCTCATTTTCGGTTTCTAAAATAGAAATTCGATTTTGTAGCTTCTGAATATCCTGGTCTTTGCCAAAGATAATTTCTTGCAGTGCCCGGATTATTTTTTGCAGCCTGGTATTTTCCTGGGCAAGACCCTGGACTTCATTCTGAAGCTCTGCAATGTGGCTATTGAGAAAACCTGCCCGCCGTTGAAGTACCTGGGCTGTGCACTGATACTTAATGACGGCAACGACCCGACTGCGTTCTAGCTCGTCTAGCTGCACTACTTCGCGACTGGCACGGAGAGAATCGTAGTTGGTGCAATCGTGGCGTAAGCGGTAGGTCTCAATATGAAAAGGGGAAGAGACAATGCTCAGATTTTTGAGGTGTACTTTACTGTGCCAGTAGTCGAAGAGAGCTTTAGAATCGTTCATCACGGCGATCGCGGCGTTAGTTGTCAGCTAATTTAGACTCAGAATACCCGTTTGCCATCGAGTCTGAGGCTTGCCGTGGTTGCCTTTACTTAAGCTATATAGACTTGATGGTCCGACAAGCCGCTGCGGTAGATAGAGATGCCCTTTTCGTCGATGTGCTGCTTCAGCGCTGCGCGGGTGATGGTGCCGTAGGCCACGATGTCAAAGAAGTAGGGCAGGTAGGTGTCTTCTTCGATGTCAAATTTGAGTCGGGCCGCCAGGGCTGAGTTCACCCCGTCGCCCTTGATGGCAATATCCATATCGGAGGCGGGTTTGTGGGTGCCGATTGCGCGCGAGCCAAACAAAATTGCCTCTTCTACCTCGGGGTAGGCTGCGATGAACTGAATGATTTCCTCAAGCTGCTGATCCGACAATCCGTAGCTCACTGTTTTGCGTTGCGATCGCCCCTCCCATCCAGCCCCACCTCAACCGCAGAGTTCTCCCCAACAATCTTACCGACTGGGAAAAATTGGTGTGTCGAAATCTGAACCATGCAGTAAGCTTATCGGCAGGCTAAGGGCAATGGTGGCTGAAATCGCCCCACGGCGACAGGTTCAGGTGGATATAGATAGGCCCAGCACACACGGCCAACATAACAAGTTTGAAGGTTTGAGGAGTAACTCCATGAAAAGCTTAGGGCGTTGGATGGGGCATACGGCAGGGGCCGCCCTGCTAGCGACAGCAGCCATCGTTACGGGTGCAGCGATCGCTCCCCAGGCTGCCGAAGCCCAGGTGGCCTACGGCAGCTACGTGGGTGTGGGTGCTGGGGTCGGCGTCACCAACGATGCTGCCACCGGGCAGGGCAGCAATTTGCAGGGGGTGATTGCCGGACGCTATCGGCTGCTGCGGTACCCCGTTTCGGTGCGGGCCCAGGCCTTTATCTTTGGCGGCCAGTTTGCCTTTGTGCCAACGGTTTCCTACGACGTTCCCCTGAGCTGGAACACCGACGTGTACGTGGGGGCGGGCGCATCCTTTACCGGCGGTGGAAGCAATACTCCGTCCGTTGTGGGCGACAAAACCTCCTTTGTGCTGCAGCCGGGGATTGACTATTTATTCCCCAACAGCAACTTGGTGGCCTTTGGCAACGCCATTTTTGCCTTTGACGGCTATCAGCAGGGGGGCAACATGGCGATCTCGGTGCAGGGCGGCGTCGGCATCCAGTTTTAGCCCTTGAGGTGCAGCCCGACCCGGCTGGCCTGCCTCCCCAACCCTTTTGCTTGAGCGAATTTGTCCTGCGCTGTCTACACCTAGGTATCGCAGGGCTCTTTTTTTGCCCCCACGTTTGCGAACCAGGACAAATGTATTAAACTTGGCTGAGTCGAGGCGGCTGGCCCAGCGCCAGTCCGGCGCTGCACAACGCATACGAGGATTGTCCAATGGGGATGAGTCAGCCGCTGGGTTCGGTCATCCAGGGCTCGCTGAGCCAGGGGCTAGAGGTGCGCCTGCATCCCGATATCTCAGTAGAAGATATGCGGGTGGGCAAGTTTTTGGTGGTGCAGGGGCGGCGATCGCAGTTCTTCTGCATGCTCACCGACGTTACTCTGGGCACCGGCAGCCAGCGCATTCTGGCCCACCCGCCGGAGCCGTCAAACCTGTTTTTGCAGGAGGTGCTGGCGGGGACGGGCACCTACGGCACGATTAATTTGACGCCGATGCTGATGTTTACGCAGCAGGAGAGCGAGGGGGCAGGGGGGCAGGGGAGCCAGAAAAAGAGCAAAAAGAAGGGGGAGGGTTACGCTTCGCTGGAGGTGCAGAGCAGTGCCGAGGTAGAGCTGCTGCCGGTGAAGACGATTCCGGCCCACTTTAGCCAGGTGTACGATGCCAGCGATCGCGACTTTCGAATCATCTTTGGCTGGGAGGACGACCCCCATCGGCGCAATTTTGCGATCGGTCAGCCCATCGACATGGAGGTTCCGGTGTGCCTCGATCTGGACCGCTTTGTGGAGCGCAGCAACGGCATCTTTGGCAAGTCGGGCACGGGCAAATCCTTTCTCACCCGGCTGCTGCTGGCGGGCATAATTCAGCGGGGGGCGGCGGTGAATTTGATCTTCGACATGCACTCCGAGTACGGCTGGGAGGCGGTCAGCGAGGGCAAGCAGTTCAGCACCGTGAAGGGCCTCAGGCAGCTGTTTCCGGGCCAGGTGCAGATGTTTACTCTCGACCCCGAGGCCACCCAGCGGCGAGGGGTGCGCGATGCCCAGGAGCTCTACATCAGCTTTGATCAGATCGATGTGGAAGATCTCAACCTGGTGCGGGGCGAGCTGAATCTCTCAGAGGCCAGCCTGGAGAACGCGATCATTCTGCGCAACGAGTTTGGCAAGGCCTGGATCAACCGCCTGCTGACCATGACCAACGAGGAGATTCAGGAGTTCTGCGAGACCAAGATGGGCAGCAAGTCGTCGATTATGGCGCTGCAGCGCAAGCTGACTCGGCTGGCCGACATTAAATATATGAAGGCGGCCAGCGGCACCAACTACATTCAGCAGATTCTCGCCGCCATTGACGAAGGCAAGCACGTGGTGGTGGAGTTTGGCTCTCAGTCGAACATGCTGGCCTACATGCTGGCCACCAACGTGATCGCTCGCCGCATCCACGCCAGCTACGTCAAAAAGGCCGATCGCTACCTCCAGACCAAAAACGTGGTGGACAGGCCCCGCCAGCTGATGATTACCATCGAGGAGGCCCACCGCTTTCTCGACCCGGCCACCGCCCGGCAGACCATCTTTGGCACCATCGCCCGGGAGATGCGCAAGTACTTCGTCACCCTGCTGGTGGTCGATCAGCGGCCCTCGGGCATCGACAACGAGGTGATGTCGCAGATTGGCACCCGCATTACCGCCCTGCTCAACGACGAAAAAGACATCGACGCCATTTTTACCGGCGTGTCCGGGGGGCAAAGCCTGCGATCGGTGCTGGCCAAGCTCGACTCGAAGCAGCAGGCCCTGGTGCTGGGCCATGCGGTACCGATGCCCGTGGTGGTGCGCACCCGCCCCTACGACAGCACCTTCTATGCCCAGGTGGGGGCCACCGCCTGGGAAGAGCTGCCCGATGAGGTGGTGTTTAGGGCCTCGGAGATGGCGCGGGCCGATCTTGGCTTTTAGGAGCTTTTGCCGCAGGGGGGGGGGTTGTGACCCAGGGGCGATCTAACCCACTGACCGCCTGACGTGATACCCTGATGGCTAATCGTTGCTAAGTGTGTAGCCCTCTCGCTGCTCTAACCTTAAGTTTCTAAGTATTGTTTAGATAATTGCTAGGGTAGTGGGATAGATGCTGTATTGCGGGCAGCTTTGCTAGTTTGTCGCATTCTTGAGTTCCTGTAGGCTTTTAACCGCAGTTAACCGCAGTCGGGCTGTCGCCCGATAGGCTAATGATTAAACTGGGAAACAGGCATCTTCCCCTCTTTTGAGGCCAGGACAGACAGACACTATGGCTAATTCACCGGGGCAACCCCTAGACCGCGCGGCCAACTCTGAAATTCGCCA
Organism: Nodosilinea nodulosa PCC 7104; assembly: GCF_000309385.1. Classification (GTDB taxonomy): domain Bacteria; phylum Cyanobacteriota; class Cyanobacteriia; order Phormidesmidales; family Phormidesmidaceae; genus Nodosilinea; species Nodosilinea nodulosa. Next base: position 1,483,020 of record NZ_JH976537.1, on the reverse strand, counting down.
CTACTACCAGTCGCATCGGCTGTTTCGCGATCGCTATCGCGTGCTCAAAAAACTGGGTCAGGGGGGCTTTGGCGTCACCTACCTGGCCCAAAACGCCACCCTGCCCGGCGAGCCCTACTGCGTGATCAAGCAGCTCTGCCCCAAGGCTGGCAGCGAGCTTTCCCTGGAGCGGGCCAAGGTGCGCTTTCGCCGGGAGGCCCGCGCCCTGGCCAGCCTGGGCAGCCACTGGCAGATTCCCCAGCTGCTCGACTACTTCACCACGGGCGGCGAGTTTTACCTGGTGCAAGACTACATCCACGGCGAAACGCTGGCCCAGGAGGTGCGGCGCCAGGGGCGCTTGACCGAGGCCCAGGTCAAATACTTTCTGCGCGAAATTATCCCGGTGGTGCGCTTCATTCACCGCAACCGAATCGTGCACCGCGACATCAAACCCCCCAACATCATCCGCAGCGAGCGCGATCGCCGTCTGGTGCTGATCGACTTTGGCGCCGTGCGCGAGTTTCTCTCCGATGTCGAAGGCCAGGCTACGGCCCAGGGGCAGGCCACCCAGTTTGTCGGTACCCCTGGCTTTGCGCCCCCCGAGCAGTTGGCCCTGCGCCCCTGCTACGCCAGCGACATCTACGCCCTGGGGATCACCTGCCTGTATCTGCTGACGGCCCGCACTCCCATCGAATTTGACCAAGACCCCCACACGGGCGTCATTCGCTGGCACCACGCCGTTACCGTCAGCCCTCACCTGACCATGGTGCTCGACAAAATGATCATGCCCGACGCCCAGGACCGCTACACCACGGTCGATCAGCTAGAGCGCGCCCTGGAGCTAGAGCCCCACCTGGAGGCCCTGGCGGGCTGCATGAACACCCGCGATCGCCCCCCCTATGCCCCTGATGGAGAGCAGGCAGAACTGGCCGCAGACGCCTATTTGACCCCCATTCAGCGCGAAGCCCAGGCCATTCGCAAGTGGCGCACGAAGCGATCGTTTAGCCGGGGGCAGCAGGGTCGTTCGGCGGGGCCGGTGTCGCTGCCCTAGGGGCTGTAACCGTGGATGCCTGGGCCATCAGCAGCTAATGGATGACAGCCCCTAATATTTGCTGAGCCAATCCAGCATGCGCCGATTAAAGTCCGCCTCCACTTCGTCGTAGAGACAGTGGCCGACACCGGGCAGAATGTCGGTGGTTAGCAGGGGGCTGAGGGCGGCCAGCCCCTGGGCCTGGGCGACGGGCACCACCCGGTCTCGATCGCCCCACAGCAGCAGGGTTGGCACCGTCAGCTCTGCCACCAGGTCTTTGACAGAGGGACTAAAGCTAGATTGAGTGCGCGATCGCACCAGGTAGCACAGGGCCCGCGCCGCGCCGCGATCGCGGGGAGGCAGCGCAAACAGGTTGACCAACTCCTCATCGACGCGATCGGGCACGGTGTAGATGCTCGTCAGCACCTGCCGGAGAACGCCGGGGCGGCGGATGAGGGAGAACAGCGATCGCAGCAGCAGCGGGTTCGCCACCAGACTCTCTATCCGCAGCGACAGGGCTGCCAGCCAGCCAGCCACCAAATCTTCGCGGTTGGCCTCCAGCGGCAGGGTAACTAAGGCCAGCTGCTTCACCCAGTCGGCGTGATTGTGGGTCACCGTCAGGGCCACCAGCGCCCCCAGGGAATGGCCCACCAACGCCACAGGCTGGCCAATCACCCCCTGAATGAACTCTGCCACCTGGGCCGCCCACAGCTCAGCCCCGTACAGGGTCGCCGCCTTTTCAGAATCGCCAAAGCCCAGCAGGTCGATGGCGTAGACCGGAGCCACCTGGCTGAGGGCAGGCAGATTGTGCCGCCACTGGTTGAGGTTGGCCCCAAACCCGTGCAGTAGCAGCATCGGGGGGACATTCGCATCGCCTGGCCCGGGGTGAAACCAGTAGCGAATGCGCCAGCCCCGCCAGTGCCAAAACCGCTGATACCCCGCCTGGCTCAGCGTTGAGGGCAAGGTGCTAAGGAGAGTTGGCGGGATAGACATTGAGACTATTGCTTTAAAGGCGAGAGTTATAGCTGTGGCCAGTCTGGTTAAGACAGGTCTCCTATGAGCGTCCAAACGTTTGAACGTTCATAGGTTTTCTGGGTGTCCTAACCAACGTGACTATGGCTATACCTCAACTACACTGTAGTTCAGGCGCGATCGCTCAGGCGCAGTGAAACTAACGACTGGTGAAGGGGGGCGCAGTGCCTCAATGGCCCACGCATGAGTTCGAGGTGGTGACGGTCAATGCCCAGGGGCAGATCAGCCAGCGGGAGCAGCGCCATGCCGAGTCCCGTCGAGAAGATCTGGGCAGCGGCATTACCCTAGACCTGGTGAAAATTCCCGGTGGCACCTTTACGATGGGCTCCCCAGCCAATGAAGAAGGCCGGAATTGGTATGGCGATTTTGACGATGTCCTCAAAGGCGTCAATGTTGAAGGGCCTCAGCGACAGGTCAAGGTTCAGTCTTTTTGGATGGGTAAGTATCCGATTACCCAGGCGCAGTGGAAGCTGGTGGCAGCTCTGCCCGAGGTAGAGCAGAACCTCGATGCCGACCCGGCCAGCTGCAAAGGAGACAACCGCCCGGTTGAGCAAGTGAGTTGGGACGATGCTGTAGAGTTTTGCCAGCGCCTTGTAAAGCACACGGGTCGCCAGTACCGCTTACCCAGCGAAGCGGAATGGGAATATGCCTGCCGCGCCGGGACGACAACGCCCTTTCACTGTGGCGCGACGATTACCACCGATTTGGCCAATTATGACGGCACCGACTGGGAGAATAGAGGCAAAACCTACCCCGGTGCCTACGGCCAAGGGCCAAAAGGAGAATACCGACAACAGACCACTGAGGTTGGCGGCTTTGTGGCCAACGGGCTTGGCCTGTACGACATGCACGGCAATGTGTGGGAGTGGTGTCTGGACCATTGGCACAACACCTACGACGGAGCCTCGACCGATGGGAGTACAGGGTTCGGAGCTGGCGAGAGTAATTTAAGGCTGCGGCGGGGCGGTTCTTGGTATGTCGGCCCGTGGTTCTGCCGCTCGGCTAACCGCAGCAAGAGTGCGCGGAATATCAGGCTCCACGACATCGGTTTTCGGCTGCTTTGCTCTTCCCCATGGCCTCTTTGAGGGGAAGACGTCAGAAAAGGAAATTGTTGTGAGCCACCGCAGCAGAGTAGGGCCATTGCGAGTAACAAGCCGAAACCGAAAGGCATTGTCAACGCTGACTGACCCCGCCTTGGTGCTGGGGCGATCGCTGGGCGTCAGATTTGCGATACTTAAGTAATACTCTTGTTGCTAAAGTTCCCTCGCCCATCGCGTTATCTATGACTGCCGCCAACCCGCTGCTTGCCCTCGACTATCTACCCGCCCTGGAGTCTCTGGGGGATGACTACTACGACATCGTCGCCGCCGCCGAGTTTAAGCAGCACATCCTGCGCTTTCGCAACAATGAGCTGGTGCGGCAGCTCGGCCTCGACCCAGCTACCGTCAGCGACGACCACTTTATCGAGGCCTTTGGCAAGTTTCAGGGCCGTGAGCCCTTTTTGGCCCTGCGCTACCATGGCTACCAGTTTGGCGAGTACAACCCCTTTTTGGGCGACGGGCGCGGCTTTCTCTACGGCCAGGTGCGCGGCACCAACGGCAACCTCTACGACTTTGGCACCAAAGGCTCTGGCACCACGCCCTACTCGCGCGGCGGCGACGGCATGCTCACCCTCAAGGGCGGCGTGCGCGAGGTGCTGGCTTCCGAGGCGCTCCATGCCCTGGGGGTCAATACTTCCCGCGCCTTCAGCCTGGTGGAAACCGGGGAAGCGCTGTGGCGCGGCGATGAACCTTCCCCAACGCGATCGTCGGTGCTGGTGCGCTTTAGCCAGTCGCACATTCGCTTTGGCACCTTTGAGCGACTGGAATACCTCAACCGCCCCGATTTGATTGCTAAGCTGCTGGAGCATGTGATCGATCTTTACTACCCCGAGGCGCGGTTGTTTACCGACGCCCAGGAGCGGTATCTGCATTTTTATGGGGAACTGTGCGATCGCGTTGCCCGCCTCGCCGCCCAGTGGATGTCTGTGGGTTTTTGCCATGCGGTGCTCAACACCGACAACATGTCGATCACCGGGGAAAGCTTTGACTACGGCCCCTACGCCTTTATCGATCGCTACGATCCCCGCTTTACCGCCGCCTACTTCGACTACGGCGGGCGCTACAGCTACGGCAACCAGCCGATCATCTGCCAGATGAACCTGAAAGCGCTGCAAAAGCCCCTCAAGCTGGTGATGCCCGACGCCGACCTTGAAGCCGTCCTGGCTCCCTTCAAAGACCGCTACGAAGCTTACTACCAGCAGCGCATGCTGCAAAAGCTGGGGTTCAACAATCTGGAACCTGAGCTTGCCACTGCCTTAATTAGCCAAACCCTTGACCTGCTCAACGCTGTGGAAGTGGGCTACCACGACTTCTTTTTGTCGCTCACCCAGCAGTTTTCCCCCGCTTGGGGCAGCGATGTGGGACAAATTTTCAGCGCTACCCTGCGAGCCTCAGACCCGGCAGCGGTGCCCCCGCTCGAAGCCTGGCGGCAGACCTACCACCGCTGTTTGCAGAGCGTATCGCCAGAGCCTATCGAAACAATCGCCTCCGTCCTTCAAAAAAACAATCCTCAAACCGTGCTGCTCCGCCCTGAAATTGAGGCCATTTGGGAACCGATCGCCGCAGAAGACGACTGGCAGCCCTTCCACGATTTGCTAAACAAAATTCAGCATCCCTTCTGGGGGAGTGAGGCATGACCGACCCTAGGTAAACTGAGAGACAACCGTTTTTCTAACTAAACCCCATGGCCGACGACCCGACCCCCAGTTCCTTAGCCCCTCCTCCGACCTCAAAAGTCTTGCAGTGCTTTAGCGGCTCTTTCGTAGCGGGCACCATGGCCCTGCTCGCCTACCGCCTGATGCTCTCCATTGCCGCTAACTTTGCGGCCCACCCAATCGTCACAGACAATCAAGCAACGGCCAATATCTCGGCGGCTGTGCGCACCCTGGTAGTCGGCATGGCCGCCCTGGCGGCGGGAGTCTTTGGGCTGGCCGCCCTGGGAATATTCCTGCTGGGCCTTCAGCTTCTGTTTCAGCGCCTGACCGGGCGACCCTCCACCCTGCAAGATTGATCCATTCTCTATCTGCCTCACCTGGCACTCCGCCTGGCCCTGCGTAACAATGAATCTGGCCGTTTTGAGGATACAGGGCGATGACCATCGGGGTTTGGGTGCTGGGCGATCAGCTTTGGCAAAAGCAGTCGGCCCTGGTCAGTTGCGAGAAAGATGCGCCCGTTCTCTTCATAGAATCCCAGGCGTTTGCCCAGGAGCGGCCCTACCACAGGCAAAAGCTGGTGCTGGTGTGGTCGGCCATGCGCCACTTTGCCGACGAGTTGAAGGAGGCCGGGTGGGCTGTTACCTACGCGATCGCCGCCGACACCGAAACCGCCCTGCGCGATTGGATTAAAGCTGAGCAGATCACCGAACTGCGGGTAATGGACCCGGTCGATCATCCCTTTTCTGCCTGGCTTGAGGGGCTGGACCTGCCCTGCCAGCTCACCATTCTCGACAACAACCTCTTTCTCTGGAGCACCGCCGACTTTAATGCCTGGGCCAAGCAGCGCAAAAGCCTGCTGATGGAGAGTTTTTACCGCGAAGGGCGCAAGCGCTTTGAGGTGCTGCTGGAGGGTGACCAGCCCGTCGGTGGCCAGTGGAATTTCGATAAAGACAACCGCAAGCCGCCGAAGGGTCAGCTGGATACCCCGGCTCCCTGCTGGTTTGAGCCTGACGCGACTACGCAAGCCGTGATCGATAAGGTTGAAAAGTTAGACATTCCCACCTTTGGCAACGTGGCTCCCTTTCCATGGGCGGTGACCCGGCAGCAAGCCCTACAGGTACTGGACAGGTTCATTGAAGAGCGCCTCCAGACCTTTGGCCCCTATCAAGATGCCATGGTTACGGGGGAAGACACGATGTGGCACGCGCTGCTGTCGCCCTACCTGAACCTGGGATTGCTGCATCCCCTGGAGGTGGTGGAGCGAGCAGAGGTCGCCTTTGCAGAGCAGGATTTACCGCTCAACAGTGTGGAGGGCTTCATTCGCCAGGTGATGGGCTGGCGGGAATATATGCGCGGTCTGTACAGCTACTTTGAGGCTGACTACGGCGATCGCAACTGGTTCAATCACCAGCTGCCCCTACCCGAATTTTTCTGGACTGGCGAAGTCGAGATGAACTGCCTGCACCAGGTGATTGATCAAATTCAGCGCACCGGCTACGCCCACCACATCCAGCGGCTGATGATTCTCAGCAACTTTTCGCTGATTGCCGGGTTCTCGCCCCAGGCGGTGAAAGACTGGTTTCACGCGGTGTTTATCGACGCCTACGACTGGGTGATGCAGACCAACGTAATTGGTATGGGCCTGTTTGCCGACGGCGGGCGGCTGGCCTCTAAGCCCTACGCCTCGTCGGCCAACTACGTGAACAAAATGAGCGACTACTGCAAAGGCTGCCGCTACAACCACAGGGCGCGCACCGGGGAAGACGCCTGCCCGTTTAACTTCTTTTACTGGGACTTTCTCCATCGCCACCGCGACCAGCTTCAAACTCAGGGCCGGATGAGCTTTATTTTGAAAAACCTGGACCGGATGGACGACGAGGAACTGGAGGCGATACAGCAGCAGGCGAAGGATTGGCACCAGGCCCATCCGTAGCGGCAAGTTGTGTTTTGTGACAGTTCTGGGACGCGATCGCAGCCGCCTTTGCCCCAGGGCTAAAATGCAGATCCGAGTGGTGGACGTGTTTTCTGCCGTTCGGCAATGGCCTTCTTGTCGAAACTTCTGGTAAAGCCCCATGGTTCAAACTGCATCCCAACCTGCCGCTAATACCCTGCCCGCCGATAGCTACGTGGTGATCGGACGCGCCACCTGCTACCTGCGCCAGGAGGGCGAGGTGGTTGAGCTGCAAATTCTAGAGCCGATTCCGTCGGCCTATTTGCAATCGGTGCTTCAGGGCGTGCCCACCTCCTACAGCGCCATCTGCGGCACCACCATGGCCGAGGCCCTGGCCATGAATTTGGGTGAGCTTTCAGAAGCCCCAGCCCAGCCCTGCGCCGATTACGAAGAGCGTGTTTTAGCCGCTGCTCGCACCTACCAGTCTCGGCCCGAGGCGGTAAGCCTGGTGCCCGTAGGCACTATCCACCGCGAGCTAAACTACACCACCGAGAAAAAGCGGGTGCTCAACAGCCAGCGCAAAATTTCAAAAACCGACAACGTTAAGCAGCACAAGTACACCCACGAAGTCCTGTAGAGATTTGCTTAAGCTAGCGCCGTCCCCTCCCTGGAGGGGTGCCCGGAGGGCGGGGTGGGTCTAGTTAAAACCTGAACCCACCCCTACCCCTCCCAGGAGGGAATGGTTGGTCGGTTTTTGGCGTAGATCTAGATTAAATCGGCACGATCGATCGCTGGCAGCTGGGGCAAATGCCGTGAATTAGCAGCTGGCAGTCGAGAATATGGTAACCCGAGCGATCGGCGGTTTTGGCCCCCACCTTGAGCACCGAGTCGTTTTTGAACTCGATGGTTTTGTTGCACCGCACGCAGATCAGGTGGTGGTGGTGGTGGGGAGCGGGCTGGTTAATTTCGTAGCGCTTCTGGCCCTCGGCCAGCTCTAGCTCGCGCAAAATACCCATCCGCGCCATTAGCTTCAGGTTGCGGTAAATGGTTGAGAGGCTGATGGGCTCGCCTTCTTTACTGAGCAGATCGCAGAGATCTTCCGCGCTCAGGTGAGTGCTTTCGGGCAGGTTTTGAAAGGTTTTGAGCATGGTCTCGCGCTGGGGAGTCATGCGCCAGCCGCGCTCGTTAAGCTCGGCTTTGAGGGCTGATGGAGTGTAAGCAGCCATAGCCTGATTTTCTCCCGCTAGATTTCAATAACTCGTCCTTAATGAGAATAGTAGCGAACTTTTTAGGACATTTGCAATAATTTTTCCTTATTGAGAATGACTCCGAAGACTGCTTTAGACTGCTTTAGATTTCTCTGGAGCTTCCTTCAGAGCACGAGCGGAGGCTACCAATGTAAGCGCTGCTAAGGGTGCGGTGATGGCTCTAAGAATGTAGGGACCAAGGGAAGCGGGCTGAAAACCTGCCGCGATCGCGCCCTCCACTTCAGCCGCAGTCCACCCGCCCTCTGGGCCAATGGCAATCGCCACCGGGATCAGTGGATCGCTGGTTAGCGCCAGCGCCAGCAGGTGGGGTGCATCGCCCCGCGCCACGCAGATCCAGCGGCGGCCTTCGGTGGCTTGCGCCAGGTAGTCCCTCAAAGGCAAGGGAGGCCAGATCTGGGGCAGCAGCAGGCGTTCTGACTGCTCGGTGGCCTCTAGGGCAATCCGCTGCCAGCGCTCCAGCTTTTTGGGGTTGGGCTGGTGCAGGGTGCGATCGCTAATCAGCGGCTGCAGCGCGCTCACCCCCAGCTCCGTGGCCTGACGCACCACGTCGTCAAAGCCATTGCCCTTGGGCAGCGCGATCGCCAGGGTAATCGGGGCCTGGGCCGGTGGGGGCGAGACGGCAATGGCGGCGATCGCCGCCACATCAGACCCCGCCGTCAGCGTGGCAATCCACTGCTTCCCAAGCCCGTCGAGGACGACAACCTGCTGCCCCGTCCCCAGGCGCAGCACCCGGTATAGGTAGTGCTGCTGCGTGCTGCTGAGGCGAAGCTGATTCGCCACTACCTGATTTGGCTCAATCACTAACCGCTGCACGGCCCCCCACTCCCTAAGTCAACGCCTTCCCCTTATACCGTGAACCCCAATAACTAAGGCCCCCAGCTCGAAAGCTGGAGGCCCTGGTTTTTAGATGTTTCAGTATAGTACGTACCCTATAAGAACCTTGCGGCTCATGACTACCATAGGAGAATTTACGTAAAGGACCAATAAGCTGTTTGTGAAGCTTTTTCCAATTTCCTTCGGTATTTGCCCAGACAACGGCGCTATCCCTAGCCCTGAGGTCATTTAGACCCCGTAGCTTAGGACAATTCTGGAGACGAAAATACCCGAGGATTTTGAGACGTTGCTGATTCGGGGTATGAAGCAAGGGCCAGACGCATTGAGAACTCACCTAGGAGTCCACAAATTCATACTGCTATTCAGCAACGCCGGGAAGCGTAACCCCTATAATTTGCTTGTCTAGCTGGGATTAGAGGTGGAATGTACCGTATGCGTAAGGGTGTTCTTTGGGTCGTACTGGCATTGCTTGGTGTTGTGCTGGCGATCGGCACCGCACTGATGCTGCGGATAACCCGTCCGGCTCCCGAATTGAGTAACCTGCCTTCCCCCGCGATCGCGGCGAGTCCTTCCCCAACGGCAGTATCTCCCCAGCCTGAGTTGCCAGCCGCTCCGTTTCCAGAAATTAGCGCCAAGGCTCGAAATCTTGATATTCCTATCATCATGTATCACGATGTCAAGCCTGTGAAGGATGTGGACTGGGACATTACGCCGGATCATTTAGCCAAACACTTCCAAACCATTCAGGAAAAGGGATTGACACCCATCACGTTAGAGCAACTTGTGCAACATTTGCGGACGGGTGCGACGTTACCGCCAAAACCGATTCTGCTCACCTTTGATGATAATTATTTGGGTGAGTATGAGTATGCGTTTCCCCTGCTGAAGCAATACAACTATCCTGCTGTGTGGTCGGTGCATACCCATTATGTGGGCAGCCAGGCAGGCAAGCCGAAAGCGACCTGGGAACAACTGCAAGAAATGGTGCAAAGTGGGTTGATTACCGTTGCATCTCATACGGTGAATCACTTGCGGCTGGATACCCTCAGCCCTGAAAAAGTCACTTACGAATTGCAAGAGTCAAAAAGAGTCTTAGAGCAGAATTTGGGCGTACCCATTCAATATTTCACCTATCCAGAAGGGGATTTTATTGAGTCGGTCAAGCAAAAAGTGACGGAAGCAGGCTACCTGGCGGCTTTGAGCATGAGTCTTGATGCTCAAGTAGAGTGTGTTGCGAACAAGTCTGATGATTTGCTTTCAATTATGCGGTTTGGGCAATCGCGGTTTGAAGAAATTGTGGGTGCAATCGCGAATCGGGGGTAACCAAACAGGATTTGGTATAAGACAATGCAGGAACCCGATGGCACATTCAGGTAGTGGATGGCATACATCTGGGGATGGCTGGGGATGGGGAAGTCATAGGGGGGATAGGGGGTGTGGTTTACGGTTTGTGGATTGCGGTTTGCGGTTGGCGGTTTGCGGTTGGCGGTTGGCGGTTTGGACCGTGCACCGCAAACCTTGCACCGTGCACCGTATACCCCTCTCTTAAACCGCCGACAATTTCGTCCTCGGCAAAACCATGGCAACCAGAAAAATCGCAAGCTGCATGGTCACAATGGCCGGCCCCGACGGCAGGTTTAACAGAGCTGACAACACCATGCCCAGCACGGCCCCCAGCGCCCCCAGCCCTGCCGATAGCATCACATATCCTGTAAAAGTACGGCTGAGCATTCGAGCTGCACAGGCCGGAATTACCACAAAAGCGCTAATCAGCAGTACCCCGATCGCTTTAATCGACACCCCTACTACCAGGGCCAGCAGCACAATAAAGGCGGTGCGATGGGCCGAGGCCGCAATGCCACTGGCGATCGCCAGTGGTTCATGCAGGGTGAGCAATATCTGCGATCGCAGCGTCAGCCCCACAAACCCTATGCACACCACCACCAGCAGCGCGCTCACCACCAGATCGCTTTGTCGCACCGCCAAAATATCGCCAAACAAAATGTTGTTAATGCCCCCCTTGTACTGCCCTACAAAGGACAATACAATCACCCCGATTGCCAGGGACGATGAGTAGACAATATTCAGCAGCGCATCGGTCCACAGCCGCGTGCGCTCTAGCAAATAGGTAATGCCTAGAGCAAACAGCACCGCAAACGGCAACAGCACCAAGGATGGGTTTATCCCCAGCAGCAGGCCTATGCTGATGCCCAGCAGCGCCGAATGCCCCAGGGCATCGCTAAAAAACGACAGCTGCCGCAAGATGGTGAAGCTTCCCATTAGGCCACCCATCAGGCCGGTGAGGACACCACCCAACAGCGCTCGCTGCATGAAGGGAAGTTGGAAGAGTTCGATGACACGGGTGAGGTCGGACATGGGGAGGGGTTTTGGGTTTCGGGTTTTGGATTTTGGGATCCCCTCCTGGGAGGGGCAGGGGTGGAGTATCGGGTTATCGGGTTTTGGGTATCGGGTATTAGGCTTCTTCCTGACACCCGACACCTGCCCCGCTAGTGCTGATGTCGATATCGCACAAAATCCGACCCATACACAGCGGCTAAGTTATCAGGCGATAGCGCATAATCTGGGGCACCTTGGCAGCGAAGAAATCGGTTGAGGCAGAGGACGCGATCGCAATGCTTTCGCACCATGTCAAGGTCGTGGGAAATCTGCAGAATGGCCCAGCCCTGCTCTTGCTTGAGCTGGTAGAGCAGTTGGTAAAACTCCGACTCACCGCGCACGTCTAACCCAGCAGGGGCTTCGTCGAGAATCAGCAGGCGGCGGGGGCGCACCAGGCAGTAGGCAAGCAGAGCGCGTTTGGTTTCACCGCCCGAGAGGCGGCTGATGGGTTGGGTGCCCAGGTGCAGAGCATCGACTCGCTCTAGGGCTTGACGAACGGCCAGGCGACGCTGCTTTTGGTTAGCCCAGGGCAGCTTTGGCCCCAGATCATCCCAGCCGAGGGCGACTAACTCGTTGACGGTGATGGGGATACGGCGATCGAACAGAAAGTTTTGCGGCAAGTAGGCAATCTGCTGACGGATGGAGGACGGCAGATGGCCGCGACGAGTCAGAGGTCGCCCCAAGATCAAAACCTCACCTGCCTGACGGGGCAGAATTCCTAGAATTGCTTGCACCAGAGTTGATTTACCCGCCCCATTAGAACCGACGATCGCCATATCCGTGCCTGCCTCTAACTCAAATGAGACATCTTGCACCGCCGCGTAGGTTTCTCGATAAACCGTGAGTTTCTCCACCGATAACACGATTTCTTTCAAGCAACCCTCCTAGAACCCAACCCCAACGGTTTGGGGCACGACAGCGACGCTGGGCCGTAAAGCCGGTAAAAACGATTGAGTAGACTGCCCTCCCAAAGCGGTGGTCAAATTCGTCAGGTTCTGGCGCATCACCGTGAAGTAATAGTCAGGTTGTAACCCATCTTCCCCAGCCGTCTCCATTGGGTCGAAATCACTCACCTGCACATTCAGATCCTTTGCCAATGCAGAGAATGGATTCCCGGCAGCTTGGGGTTCTGTTAGCAGGGTCTTGAGATCTGAAGATTTTGCGGCATTAATCACCCGTTGAACATCATCGGGGGACGCATTTTCTTCAGGGATTCCGACTAGAAACTCCGCGTTGAGGTTGTAGCGCTGAGCAAAATAAGGCGCAAAGTCGTGGTAGGTGACAAAGGTTTTCCCCGCAAACGGTTGAAGTTGCTGACTAAATTCTTGATCGAGCTGCTGCAGTTTAGCAATGTAAGCGGCTGCATTCGCTTTGTATTCAGCCTCACCCTCTGGATCAGCCGCAATCAGCCCGTCTCGAATGTTTTCCACCTGCTGAACGGCCCGTTCGGGATCAAGCCAGATATGGGGATTAAATTCTCCATGATGGTGATCCCCTTCTTCAGCGTGTTCTTCCCCTTCGGCATGAGCATGGTCATCACCTTCAACGTCTTCATTCGAGATAGTTGCAATTCCTTCACTGGAGTCAATAATCTTCAGATCTGTACTACCAGCATTAGTAACTAGGTCGTCTAAAAACTCCTCCAGGTCCAGGCCATTTTCCACCAGAACATCAGCGTTAGCTAACCGCTGGGCATCCTCCGGTCGAGCCTGATAATCGTGGGGTCCAACGTTGTTAGGTAAAAGCTGCGTAACTTCGGCGCGATCGCCCGCTACCGCTTTTGTAAACTCAGTGATGGGCAGAATGGTCGTTATCACCTGCAACTCACCCGTTGCTGCTGCTGAAGACGGTTGAGTCTGTGAATCCGAGCTAGTCGAAGGTGCATTGGTTGCACAACTGCCTAAACTAACGGCGATCGCAGACACAATTACCCCAGATAACCAATGCACAAGCTCACCTTTTTGCCGGAGCCCCATTTTCGAGTCATTCATTTTCCCCATCCTCGTACCGCCAAGCGAAATTGAGCGTTACGCCATTTCCACAGGATATCATGAGAATGATTATCATTCAGTTATTGTATAGCACTTGCTGTGAAAAGTGGCTTGCCATCTCAAGAAAGTGCAACCCATTCACACCGCCTGGCTGCGCTATCAGCAAGCAGAGCTAGATGCCGTGCATCAGCCAGCCGATGACCTCTCAGCCCAGAAGTGATGGACTCCGTTGCATAAAGGACAGGTGATCGAGCTAGCGACAGCTATTAGGTAGTCGATGACTCTATGAGAGATAAGGGCGTTTTATTATTTTTTGATAGAGAATAAATATAGAAGTAAAGGTGCCCAACCGAAGGTTCCATAGACGGTCGAGGCAATTCTCAGTCGACTTCATCCGCCAGGTTGACCACGCTGTTAGCTAAGGTACCCGCTATCCCAAGCTGGGCTGTAGGGCTGTAAGTCTTTACACATGTATCTTGGCGGTAATCAGGTGTTCCCTGCCGCCAGCACTATCAAGCTGACAATTTTAATCGCCTTCTACCAGGATCTCGATGCCGGAAAGGTGAGCTTGAACGACACGTTAGTGCTGCGGAGAGACCTGCTTACGGGTGGTTCAGGCGCCATGCAGTACGAGCCGATCGGCAGTCATTATTCGGCCAAGGAAGTCCTGAAGCGAATGATCACGATCAGCGACAACACGGCTACCAACCTGATCATTGACCATTTAGGCGGCATAGATTGCTTAAATGCTCGGTTCCGCAGTTGGGGACTGCAGCATACGGTCATGCATAATTTGCTGGCAGACCTGCGCGGTACCAACACCACCAGCGCTGAAGACATGGTATCGCTCCTGGCCCAGGTAGTCGAGGAAAACCTGCTGTCTTCCCAGAGTCAAGACCAGGTGCTGAACCTGTTGCGCCACACCACCATTCGCTCCCTGCTGCCTGCCGGGCTGGGGCCTGGAGCCAATATTGCCGATAAAACGGGGGATATCGGTTTTTTGATTGGCGATGCTGGGCTGATCATCATGCCTACTGGCAAACAATATCTGGCCGGTATTTTCGTCACTTGTCCCTACAATGACGTTCGAGGTCGTAATTTTATTCAGGAAGTCTCAAGGACAACCTATACCTATTTGCTGGATTAGCCCAGCATCCTATCAACCAACGAATCCATGGACTCTGCACCTGCATCGGCTTTCCCCTAAGTCTGGTGGACAGAAAGTGCCTACCAGTCAAGACTTTCAGCCATCTATGTCCTGCCAGTAGATCAGTGCCATGGCTGGTCGGTGTATCTCTGCTTCATTCCGGAGGGCGATTAGATTGTGGGCAAGACATACATGACTCGGGTGGAAGGGGAAAACACGCGATCGCCACACTACCTGGCTCGCCTGCATCGCAAAACGCTTTGCGATACCAAGTCCGTAGAAATGCTGGCTCACTCCGTCCAGTGTTTACTTCACTACCTCAAGTTCGAGGATGTTCCAGTCCCTATCTGGTTCATACCTTAATTCAGCAACGCCGATTTTGATTCTTCTCAAGGGCGTAGCCCCTGTGCCCTACGTAGGGGTATCTCCTTGCTCGAAAGCAAGCTTAAGTTAGCCCCACGATCGCAGGACTCCAAATACATTCGACAGCAACCCCTGGAGGCGTTGATTTTTGGCGTATTTTTGCTTGGTGAGCTGGAGCGCCGCTTTGCTGTTGACCTCCGCCAGGGTGGGGTAAATATGAATCATATTCTTCAGGGCATCGACCTTGAGGTTGTTGCTCATGGCCAGCACAATTTCGTGAATCAGCTCGCCCGCGTGGGGGCCAACCAGATGAGCACCTAAAATTTCTCCGCTGCTGCGGGTAATAATTTTGGCAAACCCCTGGCCAGCGGCCTCGGCCAGGGCGCGATCGACCCCGGCAAACTCTTGCTTAAGGATATAAATATCGTCGTAGCGCTTACGAGCCTGCGCCTCAGTTAAGCCCACCCGCGCCAGCTCAGGATCGGTAAAGGTAGCCCAGGGAATGACGCTGTAGTCGGCAGATTTGGTCGGGAAGATGAGGGCGTTTTGCATAGCTACCGCCCCTTCGTACCCGGCGACGTGGGTAAACTGGTAGCCGCCGATCACGTCTCCAGCGGCGTAGATATGGGAATTGGTGGTTTGCAGCTTCTCATTTACGGTAATGCCTTCTTTGCCCACCGCCACCCCAGCAGCCTCCAGGTTCAGGGCCTCGACGTTGGGTACTCGTCCTGCCGCCAGCAGAATGTCATCGACGACTATGGTGCCGCTGGGTGTGTGCACATGTTTCTTGCCGTCAATTACCTCTACCCGCTGGGCTCGGGTGTCGTTGAGAATGCGGACGCCATCTTTTTCCATTTGCGCTTGCACTACAGCGGCAGCCTCGGGTTCTTCCCTAGGCAGAATATGGTCGCTGCTGCCGATAATCGTCACCTCGGTGCCCAGCCGGGCAAAGGCCTGGCCCAGTTCACAGCCAATCGGGCCAGAACCAATCACCGCTAGCGATTTTGGCTGGTAGTTTAGCGAAAACACCGTTAGGTTGGTGATGTATCCCGCCGCCTCGAGACCTTCGATGGGGATGCGATCCGGGCGCGATCCGGTGGCAATAATATAGCTGCGGGCCTTAAGGACACGTCCATTGACCTTAAAGGTCTGAGAGTCGATGAATTCGCCTTGACCGTAAATCACCTCGACCCCCAACGACTCAAACCGCTCGGTGGAGTCGTGCACCTGAATGGTATCGATCACCCGGTGCACGTGGCCGAGGGCGGCCTGAAAGTCAATCTTTTCGAGCCGGGTGTGAAGGCCAAACTCGGGGCCGCGAGCGACCTCGTGGGCCACCCGCGAGGCGTGAATCAGCGATTTGCTGGGCACGCAGCCGTAGTGGAGGCAGTCGCCGCCCAGGCGATCTTCCTTTTCGACCAGAGCCACTTTGGCCTGAAGCTGGGCTCCGGCACTGGCGGCGACCAGCCCGGCGGAACCGCCGCCAATAATGACCAAATCGTAGTCAACGGTCATGGTAGTCTCCTTGCCCTGGGGTATTCGTCGGCTGTCGATCGCACGTTCCGCTATAGTCGATGACCAGATATGCTCAAACCGCTCCGCCTGGGGCTGATCTTGACAGGTTATCTGACCAACATTCTGTAGAGAATAGGCAAAAATCCTGAGGAATGACTGAGACTGGATGATCTCGATGATCTGGGGGCGTTGCTGAACTGAGGAATGAATCCGTGGCGGCTATAGACCCAGCACCCCCAGCTCGTGCTGGCGGGGCACGATATCGAGCACGTCGAGTTGGGCGCAGTACGTCAGATCGGCCTCGTTGTTGAGCCGCATCAGGCGCTGGCCGTGGCTGGCGTAGTGCATCAGGTCGAGCAGCTGCCCCTGCCACTGTAGGTAGAGGCTGACGGCGGCGATCGCGGCGTCGTTGCCGGCCAGCTCTTTAAAGGTTTGCCCGGTGGCAGCAATGATGCCGTGGATGATGGCTCCAGCACAGACGGTGTCTTCTAGGGAGTAGGTGCCCTCCCAGCCTGAGCCCACAATCCAAACCGTTTCGGGATTTTGGCTGAGCAAAAAGTCGACCACGGCCTGGCGGGTAGTGAGGGCAGCGGTAATCACCGTCGGGGCGTGCTCGATGCGCTTGAGGCAGCGGGTGCCGTTGGTGGTGCTCATAAACAGCCGCTTGCCCGCTGACCGCTCAGCCGAATGATCGAGCGGCGAGTTGCCCAGGTCGCAGCCGTCCACTTTGCCGCCGCCCCGCTCCCCCGCCCGCAGGCGTCTGTCGGCGGGCCAGTGCTCGCTGATGGTGAGCAGATCGTCAATGTCGCTAAAAACCTGGATGGCCTCCGCTCCCACCGCCAGGGCCGCCGCCATGGTAGAGGTGGCCCGCAGCACATCAATGGCGATCGCGCAGTCTGGAGTGCCTTGGTCAGGGACTTCTTCAGGGGTGTGGAAGAGGAATAACTTCACGGTTTAGGAGCTTCTTTAGGACTTGTACAAAGGACTTAGGGCTAAACCCAGGCCGCCAAACTTGAGCCACCACATCTGGGTGGCCAACATCTCATTCTATGCGGGGAATTGCCCCATTTTGGAAAAAAAAGGAGCGCCCTAAAGCACTCCTTATCTGTGATTCTGCCGTTAAGCAATCGGGCAGCCTAGGGCAGCCACTCCAGCACCGCTTCGTCTTTGGTGTTGGTGCGGCGCGAGGGGGTAGCGCGATCGAAGGTCATGTGGATGGCGCGAGTTTGCTCGCCATCGGCCGCTACCGCCATAATTGGATAGTCGATGTTGCCGTCCTGGAAGGACATCTGGAATCGGAAGGTGCCATCGGAGTTGAGCTTGATCGGCTGGCCGCCGATGGTGACGGTGGCGTCGGGCTCGGTGGCCCCGTAGACAATCAGCTGGGCATCGGCCACCAGCCAGAACTTGCGGGGGCGAATGGGCGGAGCCGAAGCCGAGAAGCCCGCCCCCGACATGGTGAGTCCGGCCCCTGACATGGTGAGTTCGCCAAAGGCCCCGATGCCTGACATGGTGGGAACGCCAGCCACGGCACCGGGAACGGCCCACAGCCCTGCCCCCGAGGGGAACACGTAGGAGCTGACGGCCTTTTCGGGGGCCATAGAACCCGGTACGTGCTGCATGGAGCCAAACAGCGAGCCCGCCACCCGCTGGGCCTCGGTAGATTGGGTCATGGCATAGATTTCGTCGTGGATGGCGTTGGCGCTTTCGGCGGCCCGCTGGCTGGGGTGCTTGAGGGTGATCAGAGTCTTGCCGCGCAGATCGGCCTGCCAGTCGACGGTCAGGAAGTGGTCTTCGACCCAGTCGGAGGGGTACACCGGGGGAATGTGCACCGGCAGCGATCGCGCCAGCACCAGCCAGCGTCCGTCGTTGCAGAGGTAGCCGATTTCGGCCACGTAGTCGCGATCGCTGACCGGAATCGGCAGGTACCACTCCCGCGCCATTTCATCGCACTCGTACTGCTGCAGGCTGTGGGGAGCCTGGGCCATGAAGTCGATGTCGGTGACGTCGTAAAAACGCAGGGCCAGCCGCGACCCACCCTGCCGCCGCAGCTCGTCTTTGTGGGTGTGGGGAATGTCCCAGTAGGCGTAGGCCCACTGGGGGTCGCGGGGCATCAGCATAATGCGGCTTTCGCCGTAGCCGTTGGGCAGATCGGCGAGACCTTCATCAACCGTGGACAGGGCCTCAATGGGCAGGGGAATCGGTTCACTGGCGCGGGGAGATGGTGCGGCGCTAACGCCCACCATGGCGGGCACAGGGGTCGGCACGGCCGCTGCGCCCGCCTTTCGCTGGGCGTCGATCGACTGAATCGCCTCGATCAGCTCGGTTTTGCGCATGCGGCTGTAGCGCGATACCTCGTACTCGCTGGCCACCTTGCGGAGCTGCCGCAGGGTCATTTCTTCAAGGGGTGGGCGGGGGGATGACATAGAGCACTCTCCTTAATAAAGACCAGAACGACAGGCGATGAACTGCAGCAGATCGAGACAGGGCAAACAGCGGACCACGGCCGCTCGCAAACCCAGTCACGGCACACCGATCCCAAACTCTCAGCGCTAGCGGCACTGCTCAATCTCAGTGCCTTGCCACCGGGCCTCAGGTTCGGACGGGGATCAACCGTTGCTCCGTAGCATGCCAAAAACAACCGCCGGGATCAAGCCCCTGGCAAGGCTTTTCTGGCTTCTCTAGCGAGAAAGCAAGGGTTTGGGGATCATATTGTCATAAAATCATGACAATATGATCCCCGTAAGTATTATTACGTCACGACTTTTTAATATTCGGGTCGGCGATCTGCGATTTAATGGCGCGATCGCATCGCCCAGGGCTCCGATCGCAACCTGGGGCGACATCCCCTGCTAGAGTTTGGGGATGCGATCGCCAGGACTCGGTTCTGGCCCAGTCGTTCGCATCCGCGTCTCTCTACCGCAGTCCGCCTATGACCCCGGATCCAGCTGCTCCCCGCAACTCCGATGCCGCCAAGGGCAGCCGCATCATCAGCCGATTGCTGCCCCCGGCTATTCGCCTGTGGCTGCATACCCAGCTCGATCACATCGAGGGGCTGGAGTTTGCCGTCGACGGCAAAGATCGGCAAATTTTAGCGGGCTACCTGCCGCAGGTGACGGTAGCGGCGCACCAGGCGGTGTACCAGGGGCTGCATGTTAGCCAGGTGGCGGTGAGCGCTGCGGATATTCGCGTCAATCTGCCCCAGGTGCTGCGGGGTAAGGCCTTGCGGCTGCTGCAACCCTTTCCCGTAAACGGGCAGGTGACGGTGCTGGCGGACGATCTGCGGGCATCGCTGGGGTCGCCTCTGCTGGGCCAGGGGTTGCGCGACGTGCTGAAGCAGCTGCTGACGGGGGCAGCGACCAATCAGCAGGTTCCCTTCGATCGCTGGCTTGACGGCGGCGAAACCTCACCCAAGATAGACATTGCGCTAGCTAGCGATCGCCTCACGCTGCGGTGGCCAAGTGACTCCCCCGGCGGAGACAGTCTGGAGCTCACCATGGGCCTGGCCATGCGAGAGGGCCGCTGGCTGTGCCTACGCCAGCCCGTAGCCACGGTGCTACCCGCCTCGGGTAACCCGCCGTCGTCCACCGTGCTGGACGACATCGACTTTGACCTGGGGCCTGAGGTGGATATTCGCCAGCTAGCGGTCACCCCCGAGGGCATTGAGCTGGTAGGCATGGTGCGGGTGATTCCAGCCGATTAGGCTTTTCGCTCCGGCAGGTTGCGGGGCGGCACCGCTCGGCCCTGATAAAATCTACGCTCTAAAATGCCAAGCCCGGCCCAGACGGCGGCGGTTGCCAACGGCAAGGTGGCCAGAAAAATGGCCGCCAGCCCGCTGAGGCTGCCGGTTGCGATCGCGATCGGTACCAGCGACCACCCCACTGCGCTCACCCCCAGCAAACCCCAGCGCAGGGTTTTGATCCGAGCCAGGGCGGTGCGGCAGCTGTGGCAGTGCTGGGTGTGGGAGTGGTAGCGATCGAGCAGCGCCTCCTTTGTCCAGGCGGGGGGAAGGCTCTGCCCAGGGAAAGGGTCGGCCTCAAAGTCGCTGACCCAGTTGCGAAAGGCCAGCACGTAGCGATCGGCCTGGGTCGGCAGATAGCAGGCCTGGGCATAGGAGCGCCCCGTTTTTTCGAGCTCCCGCTCTTGAATGTGCAGAAAAATTTGGTCATCCTCCAGCACCGCATTGTTGCCGATGTGGCTAAACCAGCGGGGGGTAAAGCCAATCACGGTGGCGGGCAGCTTAGAGGCGAACTTGAAGGGGAATCGCGCAAACAGGCGGCATTCCCCCTTGCGGATGGGGGTGGCATAGACCACGGTCATGGTGCGGCCAAACTGCTGGGAGGTGAGGTCGTGGTACATCAGCCCCGGAGCGATGAAGGTGGTGTGCTGGGCGCCTAGCTTGCCTTTGCGGGGGCCTTCGGGCCACAGCCCGCGAAAGCCCTGTCGGCTCGATTCGATCACCTCCATTGCCATCGGGGCGGCGTTTTCGCGCTTGCCCACGGTCTTGTGGTGGGTGTAGGGAATATGGCTGGCATCCAGCACGTTTTCGAGCAGGGTGAGGGCGTCGTAGGGCAGATCGCGAAAGGTGTTGAGCATGACCCAGCCGTCGGGTTCATCCTCCACCGGAGCGATGATGGGCACCTCAACCCGGGGGGCGTTTTCGGCCTTGCCGGGGTAGACAAACAGCAGCCCCTGGGCGATCGCCGTGGGCATAGACACCGCACAGGCCCGCGATGACCGGTTGCCCTGGCCCTCCTTAGGGCTTTGTATTGGGGGCTGCTGGGGAATGTGGGTGCAGGTACCATCGCCCGCGAAGGCCCAGCCGTGGTAAGGGCACTCCAGCTCACCACTTTCGTTAACTCGCCCCTCGGACAGGGGGGCAAGGCGGTGGGGGCACTTGTCTTCGAATACGCACCAGGCTTGACCGTTGGGGTCCCACCAGATCACGATGCCCCGCTCTAGCAGGGTGAAGCGGGTGGGCTGGGTGGGGTCGAGATCCTCCAGGTAGGCGACAGGATACCAGGCCTCGGCCCAGTCGAACCGGGTGGGGTCGGGGCCGCCCGCTGGGAGAGTGGCAGCAGCGCCTGCGGGCTGAGGGGCGATCGCAACGGTGGTCATAGCTAATACCTGGCGGTAGTCTCTTTACATTCTGCAATATTTTTGGGGCGGCGATCGCCAAGGCCGATTGGCAAGGATGGCAGCCGCTCGCCTCGATTGGGTTAATTGGGGGCCAGAGGGCGGGAATAGGCTATTCCTCGAAGGCTGAAATATCTCCACCGTTTTGGCGGGCTTGGCCCCCTAGCTCCCCTGCTCCCTAGCTGGCAGAAATAGTCCCTAAGCTTCCGCCTCAGAGTGCTGGGTGGGTTTTTGTACTAGGTGGGTTTTTGCCCCGGTGGCTCATTTAGATTTTGAAGCGCTATTTTGGACCAAAATCACCCAATCAGCCTTGGTTGAGGCCGTAGAGTCCCTTAATTTTTAAGGCCCCCTGGGGCAAGCTAAATAAACATTCGCAGCTGAGCTGTGAAGCTGAGGTAAATAGCGCTGGGGCAAGGCGGTAAACCTGGACGATCGGCATTGTGGCGGCTCTATTCAAAATTCCGCCAGAATTTAGGCCTGTGGGCCTGCTGCACAGTCGTCTGGTTCCAGGGCCAACGGCCGAAGACGTAATCGCCATCCGGGTGTCCATCGTTGACCTCTCGCTGTGTCTGAAGTATGACGCGCCATCTTTCGCCCCAACCCGCTGTCAGTCAGGCCGAAATCTTAGAGGCGGTGGCGACGGTCTACGACGCCGCGATTTTGACCGATGACCTAGACACCTTTTTGCAGCAGGTGGTAGATACCCTGCGGCAGCTGCTTGGCACTGATCGGGTAGTGGTCTACCAATTTTTGCCCACCGACGATGGCGTGATTGCGGCTGAGTCGGTAGATGCCGCCTGGCTGTCTCTGCGGGGAGAGCTAATCTACGATCCCTGCTTTGAAAATGGCTGGGGCGATCGCTACCGGCAGGGCCATGTGGGCATTGTCACCGACGTGCAGCACAGCGATCTTGAACCCTGCTACGCCGATCTGCTCAACCGCCTCCAGGTGCAGGCCAAGCTGGCCATGCCGGTATTTGCCGGATCTGAGCTGTGGGCGCTGCTCATTGCCCACCACTGCTGTAGCCCTCGGGACTGGCATCCATCGAACCGCGACTTGCTCAAGTATGTGGCACGACAGGTCGGCCAAACCATCTACCAAAAGGAGCTACGGCAGCAGCTACAAATCGCCCAGCAGCAGCTGCAAGCCCGCCCGCCCTCAGGGGCGGCAGAGCAGTTGTTCCAGCTTTTCAGCAACCATGTCGATCAGCTCTTGTTTGTCCGCGATGCAGTGTCAGGGCAATTTTTATACGCCAGCGCTGCCTTCGAGCGCATCTGGGAGCAGCCCCTTGCCAATCTCTACGGCGATCCCAATGTCTGGCTGCGCCAGGTTCATCCCGACGATATGCCGCAGGTACAGGCCTCGATCGCGCGACAGTTTGGGGGCAATTCAGTTCGGCGAGAGTATCGCATTGTGCGCCCTAGCGGCGAGGTCCGCTGGATTCGGGCTCAGGTGCGAGTGGTCACAGACGATCAGTCCCAGCCGCGCTACATGGTGGGCTGGGCTGAAGACTGCACCGAACGGCGGAAGTTGCAGGCTCACCTGAGAACAACTGAAGCCACCCTCAGCCGCCGGGTGGGGCAAGAACAACTGCTGCGCATGCTGACGGCCCGCATGCGCGAAAGCCTGGACTTTGAGACCATCTTGAGCGCCACTGTAGCGGGGATTAAGTCGGTATTCAATGCCGACCGAGTCGTGATTTTTCAGCTGTTGGCCAACGGCGATCGGCGTATTGCTCAGCAGGCTACCCACCCCAACTATGCCACCATTACCGATGCCATGATTCCACCGGGGCCGCTGCCTGCCCCATACCTGGAGAGGCTGCACACCGGGCAGCCCTTCACCGTCAATGATCGCTCTACCAACAGTGTTGCAGAGCCTTGGTCAGCCGAGATTTCGGCTTTTCTCGACAGTGTTGTGGTCAAGTCGGCGATGATTGCCCCGATTGCCCATCCCCGGGGGGGCGATCGCTATCCGGTCTGGGGCCTTTTGGTGGTGCATGCCTGCGGTGAAAACCGCCATTGGCAGGCTTTTGAGGCCAATATGCTCCAGCATTTTGCCGACCAGCTCACCACAGCGCTGCACCAGGCCGAGCTGTACCGGCAGCTGCGGGCCGCCAACCGAAAACTTGATCGCCTCTCTAAGGTCGATAGCCTGACCCAGCTCGCCAACCGCCGCTACCTCGATGAGTACCTGGGCCAGGAGTGGCAGCGGCTGGCCCGGGAGCACAAACCGCTCAGCGTGGTGCTGGCCGACGTAGATTTCTTTAAACCCTACAACGACACCTACGGCCATGCCGCCGGAGATCAGTGTCTGATTAGTATTGCCGGCGCCATTCGCTACGGCGTTCGTCGCCCCGCCGATTTGGCGGCCCGCTACGGCGGCGAGGAATTTGCCCTGGTGCTGCCCGACACCGACACCGCCGGAGCGATCCGGGTCGTGCAGATGGTGCGCCACCACCTGCAAACCCTAGAGCTGTCCCACGGCGCTAGCCCCAGCGGCACAACTATCACCCTGAGCTTCGGTATCGCCACCCTAATGCCAGCCTCCGACAGCCCAGCGGAGAGCATTCTAGCCGCGGCCGATCAGGCCCTCTACGCCGCCAAAGCAGCGGGCCGCGATCGGTACCAGATATTCCAGCGCCGGGGCTGATGCGACGGCTAGAAATGAGCCTGCCTCTGCTGGCTCTGGGGGCCTAGCCGCGATCGCAGCTAGCCTCAGGGACCGACCAGCAGGATGTACCCGACCCCCAGCAGCACCACTGCCGCGGCCAAAATTATTTTGCTGGCGGTGGTATTGAGCCGGGGCAGCAGGTAGGCGGTAGCGGCTAGCACCAGCACTAGCTCTAGGGTGGCTCCCACCCGACCGAAGTGATGCACATCCCAGTAGGAGATAGGGCTGATGAACCGCACTGAGCTGATGGGCCAAAAGTGCTGGTGGGCATCGTCGTGGTGCAGGGGTAGATCGGCCAGGTGGTGCAGCACCATACTGGCTCCGACAAACCCCAGCCAGTAGCGCTTGAGGGAGTAGCCCAGGGCCACCCCCAACAGCCCCAGCGGTATCGAGTTGCCCACGGCAAAGATACGCTGCCAGGGCTGGCTGTAGTAGGCTACGCTCCAAATGGTGTGCTCGGGCAGGCCCTTTGCCTTTGCCCAGCCATAGAATACAAACATGGCCGCATCGGGAATGAACGCGCCAATCAGAATCGGCCAGGTCATCAGCGGAGCCACTGGGCGGCGCAGCAGAGCCAGGTTGATAATCAGATGACTGGGAGTATTCATAGGGCTATGGTACACCGCCCGATCTATCTAGACTGCCACGCTACCACTCCGGTCGACCCCAGGGTGCTTGAGGCCATGCTGCCGTTTTTTACCGAGCAGTTTGGCAACCCTGCCAGTCTCACCCACGCCTACGGTTGGGAGGCTGAGGCGGCGGTGGCGCGATCGCGCCAAACCCTGGCCGCTGCCATCAACGCCAGCCCCGAGGAAATTGTCTTTACCAGCGGTGCTACCGAAGCCAATAACTTGGCCATAAAAGGTATCGCCGAGGCCTGCTTCAGCCGGGGTCGACACATCATTACGGTGCAGACCGAGCACAGTGCCGTGCTTGACCCCTGCAAATACCTAGAGTCCTTGGGGTTTCAGGTCACCTACCTGCCGGTGCAGCCTGACGGCCTAGTCAATCTCGATGCCCTCGATAAAGCCTTTCGCGACGACACGATTCTGGTGTCGGTGATGGCGGCCAACAATGAGATTGGGGTGCTGCAACCTTTAGCTGAAATTGGGATGCGGTGCCGCGATCGCAAGATTATCTTCCACAGTGACGGGGCCCAGTCGATCGGCAAAATTCCCCTCGATGTGGAGGCCATGCGCCTAGATCTGCTGTCGTTGACGGCCCACAAAGTCTACGGTCCTAAGGGCACCGGGGCGCTCTACGTGCGGCGGCGACCCCGGGTTCCGCTAGCGGCTCAGCTCCACGGCGGCGGTCACGAGCGAGGGCTGCGATCGGGCACGCTGTATACCCCGCAAATTGTCGGGTTTGCTAAGGCGGTGGAGCTGGGTGAGGCGGCCATGGCGGCAGAATCTGCCCGCCTGACTGACCTTCGCCAGTGTCTGTGGAACGGTCTGCGCCCCCTGGGTGGCCTGCACCTCAACGGCCATGCCACTCAGCGACTGCCCAATAATCTCAACCTCAGCTTCGACGGCGTGGATGGTCAGGCGCTGCTGCTGGGGCTAAGGGGAATTGTGGCACTGTCGTCTGGGTCCGCCTGCAGCACTGTCAGCAGCGCCCCTTCCCACGTGCTCAAGGCTCTGGGCCGAGACGATGCCCTGGCCTACGCCTCGCTGCGCTTTGGCCTGGGACGCTTTACCACCGCAGCTGAGATTGACCAGGTAGTGGCCGGGGTGATATCTACGGTGCAGGCCCTGCGCCAGGTAGCCGAATAGGTATTACCACGGTTGACTGCATGAGGCATAATAAATAGAAGCTTTGGGGTCAGGGGTATTTACAGCGGCTAGAGTCTACAGCGGTTAGAGCAGTGCCCAATTTTGGTCCACACCGACCTAGTATCTAGTTCCTCGGCAGGCCTATGACAACCCCAGACCGCCAACTTAGCGACTTTCTCAAAGCTGGTATTGAGCAGGCCCGACTGGGCTACTTTGTGGCTGCGATCGCGCAGTTTTCCCAGGCTATTGCCCTCGACACCACCTGCGCCAAAGCATTTTACAACCGGGGCTGCGCCTACCGCGACCTGGAGCGTCACGGGGCCGCGATCGATGACTTTTCCGTGGCCCTGCGCCTGGCCCCCGACTTTGCTAACGCCTACATCAACCGGGGCAGCGTCTATCGCCTAGTGGGAAAGCTGGGTGAGGCCCTGGGCGATCTCGATCGCGCCATTCAGCTCCAGCCCACCTCGGTCAAGGCCTACGGCAATCGGGGCCGGATCAAGCTCGATTTGGAAGACTACAGCGGGGCGATCGCCGACTTTAGCCTAGTACTGGTCGAGCAGCCCAAATTTGCCAAGATTTTGCTATGGCGGGGGTTGGCTTACCTTAAGCTGGGCGCCCACGCGGCCCTGGCCGAGCACCGCCGCGAGGCCTATCAGTTTGCCATTGCCGACTTTACTCGCCTGCTGCACGGCCAGCCTCAGCACGCCGAGGCTTACAATTATCGGGCTGTGGCCTACTTTCAGCTCCGCAACACCTACCAGGCCACCCTCGACATCAACCGCGCGCTAGAGTGCCAGGTCGACTACGTCGAAGCCTATATCAATCGAGGCATGCTGCGCCACGAGCTAGGCGACTTCCAGGGGGCAATTGACGACTACACCACAGTGCTTGAGCTCAACCCCGAACTTCAAGACCGCTCCTATAACCAAACCCTGGTCGGTCTGGCCCTCGACAGTCCGGATGCCACCCTGAGCGAAGACACACCGCTGAACCTGCGCTTTCGCCTGGCCGACCTGTACGATAGCCGTGGCCTGCTGCGGGCCCAGGTGGGCGATATGGAGGGGGCGATCGCTGACTACACCCTAGCGCTGCGCTTCAATTCTCAAAGCGGCCGCATTTGGGCCAATCGAGGCCGCGTGTTTAGCCGCCAGGAAGACTACCAGCTGGCGATCGCCGACTTTGACCGCGCCCTTGAGCTAAACCAGAGCGATGCCCTGGCCCACTGCGATCGCGGCTATGCCCTCTACTTTCTCGACGAGTGGGAGCTGGCGTTAGAAGACTTCAATCGCGCCATCGACCTCAGCTCTACCCTGGCCGAGGCCTACATTGGTCGCGGCCACACCAATATTCGCCTGGGTCACGGAGCGGCCCTGGCTATGGATGACTTTCGCAAAGCCCTAGAACTCTCCTGGGACAGCCGCAAGTCGGAGCGATCGCGCCCGCTCTGAGCCTATCCCTGCCACCATCTCCCTTTTACATCTTTTTTAGAAACGGCTGAAGCTGGGAGCAGCGGCTTTAGGTTTTCTCAATTCGCTCGGTCTTGCCTCCATGCGATGGCCATGCTGAGAATGGTTCGGCCTGTACCCCAGACGTATCCCTCTGACATGAGGCACGTACATCTGCCCGTAATGCCAATTCAGCAAAGCCCTGCCGCACTTCATCCGATCCCGAACCCGCCAATGAATCGGCAAACAGCAGCTCGACGGCTGAGACAGGTTCGTATCCGTAATATTGCTGGCTTTACCAGAGAGTTTTCCTCAAGCCCTCCAGTACAGCGAGCAACAATACTCATCTAGGGCATCAAGCAATTCCAATACCTGCCGTAAATGGCTTTGCTACGCCATCCCCACTACACCAAACGCTATTTGCGCCCTTAAATACGGCGTCTGTAGAGAAAAAATAGAACTAAAAACACTAACTCAATGAGATTCCTCTCCCTCAAAACCGCTGAACTCTTTGCGGCACAAGAGATTCAAGCACCTCACAGAAATTCGACCAAAGGTGTTGACACACCAGGGCAATATCGCTATATTGATAAAGCGCCTGAGGGAAGCGGCTCGAACGAACTGCTTACTGAGGGACGAAGCGAACCTCGACAACTACATAATCTAGAAACAAAGCCAAGGTTCCTGTCAAGGATTAAATTGGTTTAACGATAGCACGAGTGTTTTCGTTAAGTCAAGGAAGAAGACAGAAACGGATACTGAGGTATCCGGGACATGCTTTTCGGGTTGCTCTTTCACGGAGTGACTAATTGATTATTAGCTTTTCGGAGTTAATAACTAACATGGAGAGTTTGATCCTGGCTCAGGATGAACGCTGGCGGCGTGCTTAACACATGCAAGTCGAACGGACCCTTCGGGGTTAGTGGCGGACGGGTGAGTAACGCGTGAGGATCTGCCCTTAGGAGGGGAACAACAGTTGGAAACGACTGCTAATGCCCCATATGCCGAGAGGTGAAATGTAATTCGCCTGAGGATGAACTCGCGTCTGATTAGCTAGTTGGTGAGGTAAGGGCTCACCAAGGCGACGATCAGTAGCTGGTCTAAGAGGATGATCAGCCACACTGGGACTGAGACACGGCCCAGACTCCTACGGGAGGCAGCAGTGGGGAATTTTCCGCAATGGGCGAAAGCCTGACGGAGCAACGCCGCGTGAGGGAGGAAGGCCTTAGGGTTGTAAACCTCTTTTCTCTGGGAAGAAGATCTGACGGTACCAGAGGAATAAGCCTCGGCTAACTCCGTGCCAGCAGCCGCGGTAAGACGGAGGAGGCAAGCGTTATCCGGAATTATTGGGCGTAAAGCGTCCGCAGGCGGTTTTTTAAGTCTGTTGTCAAAGCCCACAGCTCAACTGTGGATCGGCAATGGAAACTGGGAGACTAGAGTGTGGTAGGGGTAGAGGGAATTCCCGGTGTAGCGGTGAAATGCGTAGATATCGGGAAGAACACCAGTGGCGAAGGCGCTCTACTGGGCCACAACTGACGCTGAGGGACGAAAGCTAGGGGAGCGAAAGGGATTAGATACCCCTGTAGTCCTAGCTGTAAACGATGGATACTAGGTGTTGGACGTATCGACCCGTGCAGTACCGTAGCTAACGCGTTAAGTATCCCGCCTGGGGAGTACGCACGCAAGTGTGAAACTCAAAGGAATTGACGGGGGCCCGCACAAGCGGTGGAGGATGTGGTTTAATTCGATGCAACGCGAAGAACCTTACCAAGGCTTGACATGTCGCGAATCTTTCAGAGATGAGAGAGTGCCTTCGGGAGCGCGAACACAGGTGGTGCATGGCTGTCGTCAGCTCGTGTCGTGAGATGTTGGGTTAAGTCCCGCAACGAGCGCAACCCTCGTTTTTAGTTGCCATCATTAAGTTGGGCACTCTAAAGAGACTGCCGGGGACAACTCGGAGGAAGGTGGGGACGACGTCAAGTCATCATGCCCCTTACGTCTTGGGCTACACACGTCCTACAATGCTACAGACAGAGGGCAGCAAGCGCGCGAGTGCAAGCAAATCCCATAAACTGTGGCTCAGTTCAGATTGCAGGCTGCAACTCGCCTGCATGAAGGCGGAATCGCTAGTAATCGCAGGTCAGCATACTGCGGTGAATACGTTCCCGGGCCTTGTACACACCGCCCGTCACACCATGGGAGTTGGCCACGCCCGAAGTCGTTACTCTAACCGTTCGCGGAGGAGGGCGCCGAAGGCAGGGCTGATGACTGGGGTGAAGTCGTAACAAGGTAGCCGTACCGGAAGGTGTGGCTGGATCACCTCCTTTTAGGGAGACCTACCCTTGATAACTCCGAACCAACTTGAATTAGGAGTATTAAGCGGTCACTCTAGGTCGGTCAGGGCTTTGAGTAGAGTTTCTAGATTATGGTTGAGGTTTATTTCTCATCTGTATTGGTTGACTAGTGAGAGCTAGGGGAGCGATAGAGATAGAGAGACTAAACACGGGCTATTAGCTCAGGTGGTTAGAGCGCACCCCTGATAAGGGTGAGGTCCCTGGTTCGAGTCCAGGATGGCCCACTGCGTGGGGGTTTAGCTCAGCTGGTAGAGCGCCTGCTTTGCAAGCAGGATGTCAGCGGTTCGAGTCCGCTAACCTCCACCACGAAAGTGAAGGATTGAATTCAGCACAGTGTGTTTTGGAGTATTCCGAAGCATAGTCTGCTGGGTGAGAGCCTGGCAAAGAACCTTGAAAACTGAATATGAGAGAAGTGTAAGGTAGTACACACAGAACATTTAAGTTCGTTGAGAGAAGAGTGAGTTTTGTTGGGTAAAGCCAATAAAACGAGGTCAAGCTACAACGGGCTCACGGTGGATACCTAGGCACGCAGAGGCGAAGAAGGACGTGGTTACCGACGATACGCTTCGGGGAGCTGGAAGCAAGCATTGATCCGAAGATTTCCGAATGGGGCAACCCTGTATACGGCCACCTGAATCCATAGGGTGGCGCGAGCGAACCCGGCGAACTGAAACATCTTAGTAGCCGGAGGAAGAGAAAGAAAACTCGATTCCCGTAGTAGCGGCGAGCGAACTGGGAAGAGCCTAAACCAGTGGTTTTTACCATTGGGGTTGTGGGACAGCGATATGGACTCGAGCGGTTAGACGAAGCATTGGAATGATGCACCAGAGAAGGTGAAAGTCCTGTAGTCGAAAACTTAACGATACTAGCTGAATCCCGAGTAGCACGGGGCACGAGAAATCCCGTGTGAATCCGCGAGGACCACCTCGTAAGGCTAAATACTCCTGCGTGACCGATAGTGAACCAGTACCGCGAGGGAAAGGTGAAAAGAACCCCGGGAGGGGAGTGAAATAGAACATGAAACCGTGAGCCTACAAGCAGTTAGAGCACGATTAAACGTGTGATAGCGTGCCTGTTGAAGAATGAGCCGGCGACTTATAGGGTCTGGCAGGTTAAAGCGGAAATGCTGAAGCCAAAGCGAAAGCGAGTCTGAATAGGGCGATAGTCAGATTTTATAGACCCGAACCCGGGTGATCTAACCATGGCCAGGATGAAGCTTGGG
>NZ_JH976537.1:1442862-1452113 GCF_000309385.1 Nodosilinea nodulosa PCC 7104 | reverse complement strand
AGCTCAGCTGGTAGAGCGCCTGCTTTGCAAGCAGGATGTCAGCGGTTCGAGTCCGCTAACCTCCACCACGAAAGTGAAGGATTGAATTCAGCACAGTGTGTTTTGGAGTATTCCGAAGCATAGTCTGCTGGGTGAGAGCCTGGCAAAGAACCTTGAAAACTGAATATGAGAGAAGTGTAAGGTAGTACACACAGAACATTTAAGTTCGTTGAGAGAAGAGTGAGTTTTGTTGGGTAAAGCCAATAAAACGAGGTCAAGCTACAACGGGCTCACGGTGGATACCTAGGCACGCAGAGGCGAAGAAGGACGTGGTTACCGACGATACGCTTCGGGGAGCTGGAAGCAAGCATTGATCCGAAGATTTCCGAATGGGGCAACCCTGTATACGGCCACCTGAATCCATAGGGTGGCGCGAGCGAACCCGGCGAACTGAAACATCTTAGTAGCCGGAGGAAGAGAAAGAAAACTCGATTCCCGTAGTAGCGGCGAGCGAACTGGGAAGAGCCTAAACCAGTGGTTTTTACCATTGGGGTTGTGGGACAGCGATATGGACTCGAGCGGTTAGACGAAGCATTGGAATGATGCACCAGAGAAGGTGAAAGTCCTGTAGTCGAAAACTTAACGATACTAGCTGAATCCCGAGTAGCACGGGGCACGAGAAATCCCGTGTGAATCCGCGAGGACCACCTCGTAAGGCTAAATACTCCTGCGTGACCGATAGTGAACCAGTACCGCGAGGGAAAGGTGAAAAGAACCCCGGGAGGGGAGTGAAATAGAACATGAAACCGTGAGCCTACAAGCAGTTAGAGCACGATTAAACGTGTGATAGCGTGCCTGTTGAAGAATGAGCCGGCGACTTATAGGGTCTGGCAGGTTAAAGCGGAAATGCTGAAGCCAAAGCGAAAGCGAGTCTGAATAGGGCGATAGTCAGATTTTATAGACCCGAACCCGGGTGATCTAACCATGGCCAGGATGAAGCTTGGGTGATACCAAGTGGAGGTCCGAACCGACTGGCGTTGAAAAGCCAGCGGATGAGCTGTGGTTA
Source organism: Nodosilinea nodulosa PCC 7104 (assembly GCF_000309385.1). Classification (GTDB taxonomy): domain Bacteria; phylum Cyanobacteriota; class Cyanobacteriia; order Phormidesmidales; family Phormidesmidaceae; genus Nodosilinea; species Nodosilinea nodulosa. The sequence goes on along the minus strand of NZ_JH976537.1, from coordinate 1,451,068 downwards.
GGGGTGAAATGCCAATCGAACCCGGAGCTAGCTGGTTCTCCTCGAAATGTGTTGAGGCACAGCGGTAGTGATTATATACGGGGGGTAAAGCACTGATTCGGTGCGGGCTGCGAGAGCGGTACCAAATCGAGTCAAACTCAGAATACCCGTAGCACACACTGCCAGTCAGACGGTGGGGGATAAGCTTCATCGTCGAAAGGGAAACAGCCCAGACCACCAGCTAAGGTCCCCAAATGGATGCTAAGTGATAAAGGAGGTGGGATTGCAGAGACAACCAGGAGGTTTGCCTAGAAGCAGCCATCCTTAAAAGAGTGCGTAATAGCTCACTGGTCAAGCGATCCTGCGCCGAAAATGAACGGGGCTAAGCATCCTACCGAAGCTGTGGACTTGTACTTGTACAAGTGGTAGAGGAGCGTTCTGTATGAGTTGAAGCGTTAGCGAGAGCAGGCGTGGATTGTACAGAAGTGAGAATGTCGGCTTAAGTAGCGAAAATGTAGGTGAGAATCCTACACCCCGAAATCCCAAGGGTTCCTCCGGAAGGCTCGTCCGCGGAGGGTTAGTCGGGACCTAAGGCGAGGCCGAAAGGCGTAGTCGATGGACAACGGGTTAATATTCCCGTACCTGTTCTGGATTGTGGCGGGGGACGGAGAAGGCTAGGACAGCCGGATGTTGGTTACCGGTTTAAGCTATCGAGGTGATGAGAGACGGCGAAAACGTCTTGAGCCAAGAAGCGAGTACGACCCGTTACGACGGGGAAGTGTCTGACGTCAAACTTCCAAGAAAAGCCCGAACCACGTTAATCCAGTGATGGCCCGTACCCTAAACCGACACAGGTGGGAAGGTAGAGTATACCCAGGGGCGCGAGATAACTCTCTCTAAGGAACTCGGCAAAATGGCCCCGTAACTTCGGGAGAAGGGGTGCCACCGAGAGGTGGTCGCAGTGAAGAGTCCCAGGCGACTGTTTACCAAAAACACAGGTCTCCGCTAAGTCGCAAGACGATGTATGGGGGCTGACGCCTGCCCAGTGCCGGAAGGTTAAGGAAGTTGGTCAGGCTCTTCGGAGCTGAAGCTAGCGACTGAAGCCCCGGTGAACGGCGGCCGTAACTATAACGGTCCTAAGGTAGCGAAATTCCTTGTCGGGTAAGTTCCGACCCGCACGAAAGGCGTAACGATCTGGGAGCTGTCTCGGAGAGAGGCTCGGCGAAATAGGAATGTCTGTGAAGATACGGACTACCTGCACCCGGACAGAAAGACCCTATGAAGCTTTACTGTAGCTTGGTATTGGGTTCGGGCTTTAATTGCGCAGGATAGGTGGGAGACTTTGAAGTAGCTCTTGTGGGAGTTATGGAGTCACTGGTGAGATACCACTCTATTAAGGCTAGAATTCTAACGTTGACCCGTTATCCGGGCAGCGGACAGTATCAGGTGGGCAGTTTGACTGGGGCGGTCGCCTCCTAAATGGTAACGGAGGCGCGCAAAGGTTCCCTCAGGCTGGTTGGAAATCAGCCATTGAGTGTAAAGGCATAAGGGAGCTTGACTGCGAGACTGACAAGTCAAGCAGGTACGAAAGTAGGCCTTAGTGATCCGACGGTTCCGCGTGGAAGGGCCGTCGCTCAACGGATAAAAGTTACTCTAGGGATAACAGGCTGATCTCCCCCAAGAGTTCACATCGACGGGGAGGTTTGGCACCTCGATGTCGGCTCATCGCAACCTGGGGCTGTAGTCGGTCCCAAGGGTTGGGCTGTTCGCCCATTAAAGCGGTACGTGAGCTGGGTTCAGAACGTCGTGAGACAGTTCGGTCCATATCCGGTGCAGGCGTAGGAACATTGAGAGGAGTCTTCCTTAGTACGAGAGGACCGGGAAGAACGCACCGCTGGTGTACCTGTTATCGTGCCAACGGTAAACGCAGGGTAGCTAAGTGCGGAGTGGATAACCGCTGAAAGCATCTAAGTGGGAAGCCCACCTCAAGATGAGTGTTCCCATGGCATAAGCCAGTAAGGTCACGGGTAGACCACCCGTTAATAGGCGCTAGATGGAAGTCCAGTAATGGATGTAGTCGAGGCGTACTAACAGACCGAGGGCTTGACCTCATTACTCCTTCAATCAATCAACCAAAATGGCTGTGCGTACAGCCGCAACACTTCTCTCTATTCAGTTCCTCAAGGAACTTAAACAATCCAATATTAAAGCTCTTAAGCTTTCCTGGTGTTTTTGGCGCTGTGGTCCCACTCTGACCCATCCCGAACTCAGTCGTGAAACGCAGCTGCGGCGAAGATAGTGAGGGGGTTGCCCCTTGTCAAAATAGCTCGATGCCAGGTTCTTACTCGAACACCCTCTAGCCAAAAGGCTAGAGGGTGTTTCGTTTTTGGGGATTTAGATTGTTTCTTTGTATTAAGTGACTTGAGGCCATTGACCAAGCCAGCCTCTTGCGCCGTTTGAAGCAGTGGGCCTGGTAGGTGGAGTATCATTCGATAGGCCTGGGCGCCCTTGAACTGGCTGCTCGGTAACGGTTTGTTGAATAGGGAGCGAGATCACCGCCATCTCAGACTTTAGCCTCAGATAGGCTGGATATTGCCATCCCTATCTGGTGAATTTGCAGTAGGATACTTCGCTCCCGATTACGCTATTGCTCTCAGGATTGGTTCTTATGAACTGAGCAATCTGTTCTGTCGGCTTTTAGCGACAGTTGCCCCGCGACCACCCCCACTCTTCTACTCCAATGGAGATCTGAGAGCCTGGGTGAGGATTGCCGCCGCTGAGGTCAACCAGTGCTAACTCTGTCGCAGCTCGGAAGGACCCCCTATAGACCGGTTGGCCCTGGGCGTTGTTGCGATAAAACCGCAGGGTTGATACCGTGGGTTCTACGCCCGATCGCTCCCAGCGAATTTGCGAGAATCGCTGATTGGTGGCTTCGGCGCGGTATTGCCAACCGTTTTGCATCTGCCCGGTGCAGATGATGGCTGCGGTGGCCGGTGGCGCAGCTGGGGGCTGCGCGGTGGATTGCTGACCGCTGAACTGGATGAAGAAGGGTTGACCATCTAGGGTGCCATTTGACGAGATGCTGAGAATCGAGTTTTTGGGGCCGTAGCGAATGTTGGCGGGGCCTTGGGCATCGGCGTTACCGGAGGCGGTGAGATTGAGGACGATGTCTTCAGCTGTCCTGCGGGTCTGCTGTCCGGCAAAAGCGATGTTGTTGCCATCGGCGAGACGAATTGACATTTCGGCGCTGTTGTCGGGCTGAACGGTGACCGAGGCGAAGGAAATAGTTTGGTTTGGGCGACCTTGCAGTCCAAATACCCCCTGGCCCTGCTGGGTAAAGGTTTCCACGCTGGGGGTGGGGGGACGGCTAACACTGTCGTCGGCAATGGTGAAGCGAATCGATAGGGGCTGGCCATCAAGGGTGCCACTGCCGATTAGGGAGATCAAATTGGTATCTTGGTAGCGGACGGTGAGAGTTCCTGTGGCATCAGCTGCACCGGCGCTGGTCAACTGAATCTGGGCCTCATCGGCACTACGACTGACCAGTTGCCCTTCCCACCGCTGCAAGTTGCCATCTGCTAAGCGCAGAGTAATTTCAACTTGCTGATTGGGTCGGCTGGTTACGGTGACAAAGGTGACGGTTTGACTGGGGCGGCTGCCTATGGATAGAGTTCCTTCCCCTTCTCCCGCCAGGTTCAAGTCGGTCTGCTGGGCAATAACCGTAGAGGCAGAACTGGGCGCGGTTAGCCCGACCATTGGGGGAGCACTCATCACCGTGATGGCAACGCCACAGGCCACAGTTGAATAGGCCAGAATCGAACGGATTTTCATAGTGATACCTTTTGAATCAATTTCAGAACGTTTTACCTAGCGCTGGCTGCTAATCTCTAATGCGCTGTAGACCCATGCACTGTTTTTGGTAATAACCGAAAACAGCTAAGAGGCCAAGCGTCAAGCCAACTACAAAGGCATCATACGTGAAGTTGATAACTGATTAAGGGCGATTTTCATCCTATATTTATCCTATAAAGCTATCTGGCAAGGCAGAGGTAGAAAAGTTTTTTGGGGAAAATCTTAGCAGAAAAATTATTGCGACTCGGTCGGGTGACCAGGTATGCGAATTGCCTAAAGCCAGGGGTTTCGTCGGGTGATATTGCTTTCAAGGTTTGCGTAAGGTAACGCTTGAGCTTGATTTAATGAAAGGCTGCTGCTACTGTTCTCATGGCGTTGTGGCTGTTAGCGTGCTTTTCGTTATAGCACCTTTCATTAATTTTTTGAGCACATGTATTGATGTGGTGAAAGTTTATGCAGATTCGATCGCGCTATTTGCTTACTGTGGTGGTTTTGCTGCTAGGGCTATTTAGCCTGATGGCCCGAGTAAGTTCTGCCCAGAGTCCAGCCCTTGGCGATAGTCAAAACTCTTCATCGGCGGCTGTCCTATTCGAGAATGTGCGAATCTTTGATGGTGCTTCTGATACCCTGACTGCCCCTGCCAACGTACTGGTGATTGGCAACAAAATTCAGGCAGTTGATACCCGTCCGCTGCCTGTTCCAGCGGATATTGGCGTTAAGCAAATCAACGGGGCAGGGCGGGTGCTGATGCCCGGCCTGATTGACGTCCACACCCATCTATTTATGGAGACCAGCACCCCGGAGGATCTGATGGCGGCTGTCGCCGCGCCGGAGCGACTGTTTCAGCAGGCTCAGGAAAATGCTGCCGGCATGCTGATGCGGGGGTTTACCAGTGCGCGAGATATGGCGGGGCCGGTATTTGAACTCAAGCGGGCGATCGACCGTGGGACCGTCATGGGGCCGCGCATTTGGCCGTCGGGAGCGATGATTTCTCAGACCAGTGGCCACGGCGACTTTCGGGAGCTGAGTGATCTGCCCCGTACGTCGACCTCGGAGCTAAGTCTGGCAGAAAAGTTTGGGGTAGGGGCGATCGCCGACGGCGTAGACGAGGTTTTGCGCCGAACTCGTGAGCAGCTGATGCAGGGGGCCAGCCAGATTAAGTTAGCCGCCGGGGGCGGGGTAGCCTCTGACTACGATCCGCTTGACGTTAGCCAGTACACCGAGGCGGAGCTGAAGGCGGCGGTGGACGCCGCCGAGGACTGGAATACCTACGTAGCTGTCCACGCCTACACCCCCCGCTCTATTCAAAAGTCGATTCGGGCGGGAGTGAAGAGCATCGAACACGGCCAGTTGCTGGACGAAGAGACCGCTCGGATGATTGCCGAAAACGATGTCTGGCTGAGCATGCAGCCGTTTCTTGACGATGAGGACGCCAACCCCTACCCAGAGGGTTCTGAGAACCGGGCCAACCAGCTGATCGTAGCCGCGGGCACCGACAACGCCTACAACCTGGCGAAAAAGTACAACATTAAAACGGCCTGGGGTACTGACACCCTCTTTAACCCTGGGGGTGCCACTCGGCGCGGAGCAAATCTGGCTAAAATGGTGCGCTGGTACAGCCCGGCGGAGGTGCTGCGGATGGCAACGAGCACCAATGCGACACTGCTGGCTCTGTCTGGGCCGCGCAACCCCTACCCCGGTAAACTGGGTGTAGTGGAAGCGGGTGCCCTGGCAGACTTGTTGCTGGTCAATGGCAATCCTTTAGAAAACATTCAGCTGATTGAAAACCCAGAAACTAACTTCCTTGTAATTATGAAAGATGGAGTGATTTACAAAAATCTTCTCAACTGAACGGAGAGTTGATAGACGGGCAAAGTATTGGAGGAGACGAACACAATCATAATTCGTGTCGGAGATAATGACTCAAACGCCTCTTTCTTTTAGCGTCAACCTTCAGAATGCTCAAGTGACTTGGGCCCTGGGGCACCGGCTGGGGCAATGGCTTGAAGCGGGAACCGTATTGCTGCTGTCGGGAGATTTAGGCAGCGGTAAGACGACTCTGGTGCAGGGGGTGGGGGCTGGCTTGGGCATTGCTGGACCGATTAGCAGCCCGACCTTTACGCTAATTAACGAGTACCTGGATGGCCGATTGCCTCTCTACCATGTGGACTTGTATCGTCTGGCCCCAGAGCAGGTGGACTCTTTAGAGCTGGAAAGCTATTGGGATGCTTTAGAGGTAACGCCCGGAGTTCTAGCGATTGAATGGGCTGAGCGGATGCCAGATTGTCCTACAGCAGCTATTTGGCTGCGGCTAGAGACTGTGCCGGGGGGTGGACGGAGGGCAATATTAACGGCGGCGGATAAACAGATCGCGCTATTGGAGCAGGTGATTGGCGATGGCCTACTGGTTGATGAAGTCTGAGCCGGATGTGTACAGCATTGATGATTTGAAGCGCGATCGCACTGAAATCTGGGATGGCGTGCGCAACTACCAGGCCCGCAACTTTTTGACCAGCATGGCCCTGGGCGACAAAGCCTTTTTCTATCACTCCAACACCAAGCCGCCGGGAATTGTGGGGCTGATGGAAATTGTGGAAACTAACCTGGTAGACCCAACCCAGTTTGACTCGACTAGTCAGTACTACGACGCTAAGTCAACCCCTGAAACGCCGCGCTGGTATACGGTCAAAGTCGGCTACGTGGCAACCTTTGAGCGCGATATTACCCTCGATCAGCTGCGGGAATCTTTTGAGCCTGACGAGCTGTGGGTGGTGCGGCGGGGAAATCGACTGTCGGTGATGCCGGTGGAAGATGCGATCGCTGAAAAGCTTTTAAAAATGGCCCAGCGGTAGAAAGGGGAGATAAAAAGTAAACTATGAAACATTGCCAGGCTAGAACGTTGCAGAGATAACGACTGAGCCCCCCCTCACTCCCTCACTCCTCCACCCCTCCCTATGCATCTCCCCGAAGACCCTGAAACGCCGCTACAAATCAACATCGTGCCGATGATCGACGTGGTGTTTGCGGTACTGGCGTTTTTTATTGTTTCCAGTCTGTTTTTAACCCGCAACGAGGGGCTACCAGTGACCCTGCCGACGGCCGAAACGGCTGAAGCCCAGGCCCAGCGACAGGTGGTCGTGACGATAAATGCAGCAGGGGAGGTATTTGTTGGCGATAAAGCCGTAGCTGAGGACCAGCTTTTGGAAGCCATTCAGACCTTGGGCACCGTGGCAGATGGTGGCCTCGTTGTGATTCGGGCCGATCAGTCGGTGAACTATGGCCGAGTGGTGGGGGTGATGGATCGGCTGCGATTGCTGCCGGGGGTGCAGTTGGCGATCGCCACCGCAGGGAGTCAGCCCTAGAACGCCGGTACAGAAAGCCAGTTTCTTGGCCAGAATGGCGGTCCTGTCCCTGGCGCCGCGACGAAGACACCGTGTTTTGATTATCCTGTACCGATGTTGAGACTGCATTGCAGAATATCTCAATTCAATAATTTGTCGCGCTTAGGGCGTGCTGGGGCTAAATTTATGGCCGAAGCTTATAGAGAAAATTCTGGCTCAAGACTATGGCGCAACACCTTATACTCCTGCCGCCGCAGTTAATAAACCTGTTGCAGCTAGTGTTAACACCTTTGTGCTTTGCGCTGGCTTGGGCACTGGTAGGTATGACGCTTTGGCACATGGTGACGGCTGTGCGAGATGGGGTAAACCGGGCTAAGGTAATGCACAAAATACCCTGTTCTGATTGCCGCTATTTCACCAATAATCATCGGCTGAAGTGCCCCATTCATCCTACCGTTGCTCTTTCTGAGTCTGCCATTGGCTGCGCGGACTTTGACCATGCGGGGCTGATGTAGGTTGTGTAGATGCTCTCATGGCCAATAAAAAGCCAGCCCTACCGAGAGTGGTCGGGGTAGGACTGACAGTCTAAAAAGATATGGCTACCCTGTAGCATGCCCATGGAGTATAGTTTGTGGCGGTTTAGGGGATGATCTTTGGCTTTTCTTTAGGAGTTTCTTGGACTATTGGCACAACTCGAGGGGTACCAACGTAAGGTGGGATAAAGAGACACTTGATTTGGGGTATCAATAAGCACTCTATCAAAATGATATAAAAGGCTCTGGGCGTTGCCGCAGAGCCGGGTATCGTTACCGGAACGAATTCAACCCGGAACGATGACCTCCAATATATGAGAACGGCGACACCAGGTCGCCGAATTTTTGAGAACGCAGGGTCGAGCGGCGCTGAGCGTGATAGCCGAGGCGACGGGAATGAGCCGTAGCAGTGTCCATCGCCATCAGCAGTCGATAGACCGTGCTGAGCAATACCCTGAGTCGGGTGGGTGGAGTTGATAGTTGTGGGGTGGGGATAGGTTC
>NZ_JH976537.1:1197424-1442762 GCF_000309385.1 Nodosilinea nodulosa PCC 7104 | reverse complement strand
CAGGGCTCGACTCAGCGCCCTGCTGCCCACCCTCAATGCCCTGGCCGCAGACTACGGTGGAGCATCCGCCTGGTCTGCCGTGGCGACCTTTGAACGTCAGATCCCGGCCTTAGCCCAAGGCGTCCACGCCTGGTGGCGTTGGGCCACCCACGCTCTATCGTCGGTAGAAACCCAAGATCCTGAGGTGCAAACCTGGGTGCTGACGGTTCTATTGCCCTGGCTATATTGGTCGCAACAAGCCGATAAAACCCGCACCCCTCACCTCAAGCATCGCTACCAGCAGGCCGCTAGTGATGCCTTCAATTCCTTGATGAAAGCCGAGATGACGCTGATGCTCCAGGCGGCTGATGTCCTACGGTGGATACAATGGGGGCCGACGGATGTGTGCCAACTATCAGCGCACCTCATCGGCGGTGGAGGGCCGCAATGGCTATCTCGCTCAGCGACATCACGCCTCTCGGGGCTTTTCGCCCCAGGCCCTCTCAGTGCTCACCATCCTCCACAATTTTGACCTCAAGCGCCCGGATGGCTCCACCGCCGCCCAGCGTCTCTTTGGTCATCCCTTTCCTGACCTCTTTGAGTCTGTCTTAAGTACCTTTACGGAGCTGCCTATGCCTAGACGGTCTTCTGTGTCACAACAGCCCAATCCCTGGTACGGTCAATCTGTCCCGGCTTAAGTTGATACCCCAACTCGAGTAATGGCTTCTTTGATGAAGGCTTTCATGACTGCATCGCGCTGGTTGAGGCGAAACTGCTGTTCAACAATGCTGCCCATGCCGTCATCGCCCCAGCTTTGATTTTGGCGGAAGTACTCTACGAAGCTTTTGCCGGCAATGCGGGTCAGGTAGGCGCCGCTTGTAGCTTTTAGGGCGCGCCCTGCTATGGCTGTAGCCAGGTTAGTTTGTAGGCCGAGGGCAAGTAGGTCTACGGTGCCTTTGACCAGTCCCAGGCCCGTAAGGGTTTTTGCCACAGATAGCGCCAGGGCTTTGCCTTCTTCAAAGCTGACTTCGCAGCCGTAAACTTGGCTAAGCTCGACGACCATTTGGGCGTTGATAGCGGCTGTGGCTAAAAAATCGAGGCCGGGGAGTGGAGTCATAGCGATCGCCCCCGCGCTGAGCCACTGATAGCGTTCAATAACAGCGTCGGCCTGGGCCAGGCGCTGGCTGTCGATAATCTGCTGGGCGCTGGCGCCAATCTGCTGGGCTTGCAGCAGCAAGTTGTCAGCCATCAGCGTTTCGCCTTCTTGGCGGAGCAGATCGGCCAGACGAGTGCGCAACGGAAGTAGATTGGGCTGCATTTGCAGCCACCCGCCGCCTACCTGGGGCAGAGGTTGCGGCATGGCCGCTACGGCAACAATATCGTCGGGGCTCAGAGGAGGAACAACCCGCGATCGCAGTCGGTCTAACAAACTCTCTAAATCGGCCTCAGGGTAGCGATCGGCTTTATTAAGCACCAGCAGCACCCGTTTGCCCATACTCATCAGGGCCTGAAGCACGGTGTACTCTGCCTGCCGCAGGTCGTCATCAATGACGAATACAATCAAATCTGACCCAGCCGCTACTGCCCGAGCAGATTGCTCTCTTTCTGTACCCGCGACACCCGTTTCTGCAATACCTGGAGTATCGACGATCTCTAGCGCCCTGGGTACATTGGGGATTTGCCAGGGGTAGGTTTGCTGAATTTGGGTGGTGCCTAACGCAGCCCCGACTTCACCCAGCGGTTGGCCCAAAAGCCCGTTGATGAGGGCCGTTTTGCCCGCTGACCCTACCCCAAATACAGCAATGGTCAAATCTCGGTCAGCCGTTGATGACTGTAAAGTCAGAGCCTTATCTCGCAGGGCCTGGCGGGTCACCTGATCCTGAATTTGCTCAACCTGTCGCTGCACCGCGTGCAAACTTGCGGCGGCCGCCTCCTCTGGGTGACGAGGAGACCGGAGTCGTTTCTGACGGCGGCGAGGGCGCAAAAAAGGCCCTAGGCGATAGATGCAAAAACCTGCTGTTCCTGCCGCAATGATCACTATTAACCCTATTACCACCTGGGCCAGACGAGGGGATAGCAATGCCAGCACGGCGTACAAGCGCAGCAAGGAGTCAGTGAGTAGCAGCACCGCCCCCAAACTCACCAACAGCCCTACCAGGACTAATACCCATCGCCACCGTGCCATAGTTACCCTGTCCAAACAGCGGCAGTGCGTGAAGACTAGCTTAGTTTAGGTTTTAAAACCAGCATGGCAGAGGCATTCACTGAACACCTCTGCCAAAGCAGTAAGCCTCAATCTATTGACAGTTTCCCAAATCGAGCGCTTTAAGCGTAGGAGAAAGATCTAAAGAGGATTATGGGAAAATCTGTTACTGCGATTGGGGCGGCCGCCATCGCCACCACCGTCCTCGGTACGCGGACGAGCTTTGTTGACGCGAAGTTCACGTCCTAGCCATTCAGCCCCGTCTAGTTCGGAGATTGCCTGGTCTTCCTTTGCCTCATCGGCCATGTCGACAAAGGCAAACCCTCGCTTTCGACCCGTTTCTCGGTCGATAGGCAGGCTGATGCGAGTAACCTCACCATATTCAGCAAAAACACTTCTGATGTCGTCTTCAGATGCCTGAAATGACAAGTTCCCAATGTAGATAGTCACGAGTCTCTCCGAACCAAAATACCAAGGTGTTGAAGTATTGACCTATGGATCGGGGAGCTAAAAGCCTTACCCCTTGCCAATGGGTACAATCTTTGCTGCTATCATAGCTGATCACTTTGTGCTTAGCAGTAGCGCATCTCACACCTCTGTATCATCTGCGCTAAGGCTACTCAGCGGTTTCCCCCGGGTGGGCTGTGGCACGCTTTGGTGTCGCAAGGTGATCTGCCGCTTTCCTAGAGCCAGAATGCTAGACAGCTACCGATGAGTTGTTAAAGCTAGCTATTAGACTGCGGCACGAGTGTGACGACTATTGTCAATCGCGAGGGAGATGGGGAGATGGCATAGTTCAGCATTCGAGTCCTAGTGACACTGGTTCTACGGTGTTTAGTTAACCTGCTGGTTCTTAGACAGTAAGCTGTGCCGAATAAAATCACCTGTTTCCAGGCAGAAATTTTTTGCTCCTCTAACAGCTTGTAAGGCGGGAGATATGCCAGGAATACCGTCTAGCCGACTGGGGTTGAGATTGCTGGTGCTGCTTAGCGGCCACCCGAGGTAAGGCACCGCTGCCAGAGTGGTCAAGTCTGGATTGCGATAACGAATTTCGTTCATATATCCGTCAAAATAGGTTGGGCCATAGTCGGGATGATCGGCTGGCCGCTCAAAGGATGCTTCCATAAACTCGACGAGTTGGGGAATGACCTGACCTTGACAGGCCCAAAAATGGGTCTCACGGATGTTTTGGTGAACATCTACTCGAGAGAAGAATCGATTGGGGGTAGGGTCAATCGAAATTTTTTTGCCGTCGGCCTGGTCGTTAGAGTAGGGTTGACAGCCGAAATAGGCAATATCCCAACTGCGACTGGCGAGTTCGTCAAGAATGCTTTGCTCTTGGCAAATAAGTCGCTGACTTAAGACACAGTCTGCCTGGAACAGAAGCAGCCTTTCAATTTTATCCTGGGCTGCCTGGCGCAGGATTTCGTAGTTACTCATGACACAGCCCCTAACGCTGGCCTTGGGAAACTGGCCCGCCTCCTTGAATTTTAGGCCTTTAAACCATTGCACACAATCTTCTATATTTAATCGCTGAACCTGTCGCTTCATGCTTTTTAGACGTCTTCTCCGCTCGGGCAGATAAACGATGGCGATGCGATCGAAGTAATCCGTAAAATTCATTGGTTTACTCTGATGAGACAGTAGGTGAAGAGAAGTTTTAGAAATAGCCATGCGGAAACGGATATCTCTAAGGCGGTGTGCTCATGCTCGGAACAATGAATCTAATCGTGCCGCTAGCGGATGGCAGCTAGTAAATGCTCTATATAACTCAATACTAAAAACATGGTGGTGAGATGAAAACTATCGTTGGGCATAAGATCTTTCTAAGATCGAGGCTTGCCAGCAAAGAAACGAGCTACAACTAAGCGAGTAGATCCAAGAAACAGGTAAAAAGAAACTAGCCCAAATCGTTAGGACTTTTGCTGTAAGTAAGAGGAAAATTAAACCCAGCTCAAGCTCCAGGTTTTGCCGCTGCTCAACCCACTGCACAGCAACGGATCGAGCACTTATAGATGGTCGGATCTATCTGTTTAACAGCAACTAAAGCTGCACTCCTAGAAGTTTGAAAGCTTTAAATTGCTCTAGGTGCTAACAGCTCCACAGGGCTGAGCTAATATTGGAACGATTGAGAAACGGCGCTGATGGCGCTAAAAGTATTCGGCAAAAATGGCTCATTAGGCATTGCTGTACACGGCATCTCTTGGAACTATCAGCAATCTTTATCCAGAGAGTATCTGACTGATCCGTTAGTGCTATTGGCGTGTGCTTTTGATTAAGACGGTGCCCAGAGAATATTGTTCCTGGTATCAAGTTTCAATATTGTGCGATCGCAGGGCGCTAGTACTCTGAGGCGAATGTTTAGGGACTATTTCTGCAAGCTAGGGAGCAGGGGAGCTAGGGAGCCAAGCGCGCCAAAACGGTGAAACCCAAAAACACCGTTACTGGTGTTATTGGGTTCCGCTAAGGCTAGCCCAACCTGGGGCAGCATAAAGGTTTCAAGGGTTTTGCCAGTCAACCGGGCTAGCGAGATAGCCTATCCGGGTTTGCCGAGCGAAGTTGGCTAGGAGCCAGTGTTTTGCATTAGCACCCACTGCACTAGGGTGCGCACCCCAAAGCCCGTACCGCCGGGATTGTTGTAGCCATTTTCCTTTTCGGTCCATACAGGGCCGGCTACATCCAGGTGAACCCAGGGCGTAGAGGTGACAAACTGCTTAAGGAACAGGGCGGCAGTGATCGATCCGCCGGGGCGGGGGCCGGTGTTTTTCATGTCGGCCACGATGGACTTGAGGCCGTCAAAGTATTTCTCTTCCATGGGCAAACGCCAGAATTTTTCGCCAGTGGCGTTGGCCGCAGTGGCGATTGCCCCAGCCAAATCCTCGTTTTCGCTAAATAATCCGGCGATGTCATCGCCCAACGCGATGATGCAGGCCCCGGTAAGGGTGGCCAGATCGACGATCGCATCGACGCCCAGCTTTTCGGCAAAGACCAGCGCATCGGCCAGGGTAAGGCGGCCTTCGGCGTCGGTATTGTTGACCTCGATGGTTTTGCCGTTGGAGGCGGTGAGAATATCGCCGGGGCGCATGGCGTGCCCGCTAATCATGTTTTCTGCGGCAGCGCTGATGAAATGGACCTCGACGCTGGGCTTGAGCTGAGCGATCGCCTTGGCGGCCCCAAGGGTAGCGGCGGCACCGCCCATGTCTATTTTCATCATCTCAATGCCGCTGCCGGTGGGTTTGATGTTGAGCCCGCCCGAGTCGAAGGTAAGGCCTTTGCCTACGATCGCCAGCTTGCGGGTAGGGGTGCCTGTGGGTTTATAGGTGAGGTGAATGAACTTGGGGGGCAGGTCAGAGGCTTTGGCTACCCCCAGGTAGGCCCCCATCCCCAGGGCCTCACACTGGGCCTGATCTAAAATCTCTAGCTCTAGGCCGTGGGCGGTAGCAATGTCCTGGGCGGTTTGGGCCAGGGTTTCGGGGGTAACCACGTTGGCCGGAGCGGATACCAGTTCGCGGGCCAGAATCACCCCATCGCAGATTGCCTGGGCGGTCTGGAGGCTGCTCTCTTGGCCAGGTAGATCGAGCAGGTAAATGTGTTCAACAACGGCTTTCCCGTTTTTATCGTCTGATTTGAAGCGGTTGTCTTGGTGAAGGGCGAGCAGCGCGCCCTCGGCGATCGCCTGGGCGGTGAGGGCCGCATCCTGCTGCACCAGGGGCATGCTGAGCCCCAGGGAGGCGCACTTCTCTTTTTTAGCTAGCCGAGCAGCGGCGGCAGCGGTGCGGCGCAGGGTCTCGGCAGTGATCGCGGCGGTAGCTCCGAGGCCCACTATTCCTAACTTACGGACCTTGGCCCCTGGCCCCACTCGGGTGATGGCGGTGCTGCCTTCTTTGCCGGTAAATTCAACTTCGTCGATTAGCTCTTGGAGCAGCCCAGAAACCTGATGGTTGAGTTCGGCCAGGGTATTGGAGAGGGGCAGAGCCTCTTCGCTCAGGCCGATGATCAGAGCGTCGCCAGACCAATCTAAACAAGACGTACCGGATGCGTGAAATTCCATTCAACCTAGGGGCTAGTTTTCTCTGTTTACTATAAACCTTGGGCCACCTCCCGGGGCGTGTTTGCTGTAGACAGAACCAGTCGGCAATAGGTTCGCTACTATTAGTACGGATTGGCTATCTGGTCCTGAGTCGGGGTCTGCAACGCAGGCTAATTTTTTTGCTAAAACCTTCGGCGGAGTTCATGGCGTGCCATGGTGAAACGGTTTAAGGCAAAGTTGCCCCTGATTGCGATCGCGGGGGTCGGCGCTCTATCGCTGGGGATGGGAGCCGCCCTGGTTCGCACGATGTCGTTTACGGGGTTCTCTGCGGGCGAGGCCCCGGTGGTTTTAGAAGAATCCCTGGGGCAAAGGCTGGGCCGTTTTGCCCACGACCCCAACGACCCGGTGCTGGCGCTGGCGCTACAGCCCGCTGCGCAGCGGCAGGAGGCCCTGGCGGCCGTCGCCCAGAGCGCTGCCGCCGAAAGCAAGACGAAGCAGAACTCCAGCGGCAACCGGGCCCGGTATCTGCTGGCGCTAGATTTGATCAATAGCGATCGCGGCGGGCAGGCGATTCCGGTTCTAGAAGGGCTAGAGTCCGAGTATCCGGCCATGGCCCCCTACGTGGCGCTGGCGCTGGCTCAGGCACAGCGGGCGGCGGGGCAGGGGGCAGCGGCCCAACAGACCCAGCAGCGAATTTTGAAGCAGTACGGCAGCGACAGCGCGATCGCGCCGCTGCTGTTTGAGTTAGGCAAGCAAGATCCGGCCTACTGGGATCAGCTGGTGAAGCAGTTTCCGACCCATCCCAAGGCGGTGGAGGTGGCCCACCAGCGGCTGGTCGCCGACCCCCACCGGGCCGACGCCCTGCCGATGCTGATGATCATGGCGCGGGCCGGGCTGTACCACCCCAGCGCCGGGGAGGCTCTGCTGCGCCTCAAAACGGAGTTTGCCGATCAGCTCAGCCCCGAGGACTGGCAGACGGTGGGCTTTGGCTTTTGGCGCATCGACAGCTACGGCAATGCCGGGGCCGCCTACGCCCAGGCGCCGCCGTCGCCCCGCAACCTGTACCGAGCAGCGCGGGGGATGCAGGTGAGCGGCAAACGCGATCGCGCCATTGCCCTCTACACCCAGCTCGATCGGCAGTTTCCCGACGCGCCTGAAACCGCCACCGGGCTGCTGCGCCTGGCCCAGAGCGTGCCCGATGACGCCGCCCTGGGGGTGCTCGACCAGGTGGTCAACCGCTTTCCTGACCGGGCCGCCGAGGCGCTGCAGCAGCGGGCCGACGTGCTCGACAAGCTGAACAGCACAGACTCGGCCCAGGCCACCCGCGAGCTAATTCTCAAGAACTATAAAGGCTCCGATGCGGCGGCGGATATGCGCCTGAAAAATGCCCTCAACGCCGCTGATCAGGGCGATCTGACCATGGCCCTCAGCTGGGCCAACGACATACTGAAGTACAACCCCGACAGCGAAGCCGCTGCCGATGCGGGGTTTTGGGTGGGCAAGTGGGGCCGCCAGCTGGGCCAGACCGACGTGGCCCAGAATGCCCTGGAAAGCGTCATTGCTCGCCACCCCGAGTCGTACTACGCCTGGCGGGCGGCGGTGGCCCTGGGCTGGAATGTGGGCGACTTTAAGACGGTGCGATCGCAGACGCCGGTTGTGGTGCCCGTGGCCCAGCGCGAGCCTCTGCCAGCGGGCTCTGACACCCTGCAAGAGCTGTACCTGCTGGGCCAGGACCAGCAGGCCTGGGAGCGGTGGCAGATGGAATACACCGACTACCAGGACCCGACGGTGGAAGACCAATTCACCGACGGGCTGATGCGCCTGGGCACCAACGACAACATCAACGGTATCTACCAGGTGTCGAGCCTGAGCCTGGTGGAAGATCCCCAGCAAAAGAAGGCGGTTCAAACCCTGAAGCAGCGCCCCGACTTTTGGCGCGGGGTATATCCGCTGCCCTACGCCGATCTGATTACCACCTGGTCGGCCCAGCGCCAGCTCAATCCACTGCTGGTGGCCGGACTCATGCGCCAGGAGTCGCGGTTTGAGGCCAAAATTAGCTCTGGAGTGGGGGCCACCGGCCTGATGCAGGTGATGCCCGCCACCGCCGAATGGATTAAGGGTGGCGCTGGGTTAGAGACCTACGACCTCAAAGACCCGGTGGACAACATCAAGCTGGGCACCTGGTACCTCAACTACACCCATGCGGAGTACGGCGATCACTCGCTGTTTGCGGTGGCCAGCTACAACGCCGGACCGGGCAATGTGGCCAAGTGGATTAGCAAAGGCGGCTATACCGATGCCGACGACTTTGCCGAAAAAATTCCTTTCCCAGAGACCAAGGACTATGTGCGATCGGTGTTTGGCGGCTACTGGAACTACCTGCGGCTCTACGATCCTGAGATCGCCGCCCAGGTCGAAACCCTCAAGAAGCGCCATCGGGGTATGGGGGGATAAATTTGCCCATTGATAAGTAACGTTATGACGAAATCAAATTTCACTTAGGCGTTACTTAATTATGGCCGGGTGTTATCGAGTAATAGGGTTCGGTAATCGAGTTTCGTGCCTTGGTTACTCGCTTCACTCCTCGTTTTCGTGGACAGAACGCTTGACCTACAGCGGCTTAAACAGTATCTACGGCAGCATAGGTGCTGCAAGGGTTTTGTCAGCCAGCCAGGGCTATACCTTCAACCTATGCCTGCTCGCAGGGTACAGCCATTTTGGGTTCATGGCAGGCCGCTGTCATCTTCAGCTCCAGGTAGCGCTGTAGATATTCCGACGCCACGCCGTGAAGCAGCAGGTTGCGGGCCGATTCGAAGGGGCTGTTGGGGGCAAGGGGGTGGCGGTTGGTGACGATGTGGTTCCACCCAGAGTCCCCCGTGACCTGGCTGAAGTAGAGGGCAAAGCTTTCGTCAAACTGGAGGGAGAGCACCGCCCGCTCAAACTCGTCGCTAGTGACGCAGAGGGAGTAGCAGATCTTAAACAGCTCCAGGGAAGACTCCATATCCAACACCTGTAGCCAGCCGCGCCGGGTTATATCCACCTCGATCTGCACTGGGCGAAGGCTGTCGTAGCGGAGTCCTTGCTGGCGCACCTGATCGAGCCAGTGGGGATGCTGCGCCTGGGCCTGGTGATAGTCGAGCACAAAGTTGTAGAGGTTGATGTCGTGCTCTAAAAAGGCGTTGGCGGCCAGGTCTTCGACCCGGCGAGGGTAGAGGGTGGCGTGGGGAATGGTCGGGTCGGGGCCGTTATCAATTAAAAAATTGATGATGTTAGAGCCAATGCCCAGGTGGCGCACTATCAGGTAGCAGGCTTCGGGGGTGGTGAACGTACTGAGGAACCACACCGCCATCTGGTGCATCAGCCAGTAGCTGCGGAACTGAAACGGCAGCAATCCCTTGAGCGTCATGATCAGGGCCAGGGCCAGGTTGGCGAAAAGTTTGATCGGAATCAGCAGGTAGCGGCGCGACCAGCTTTGCAGGTCTTTTACCATGTAGGCCTTGGCGGTGGGGTCCACGGGGATAGCCGGGTCAAAATATAGGGCATCCCAGTGGTTCGGGTTTTGCCGATTGCGGGGAACAGGGGTGTAAGTCATGGGAGGTTTGGGTATAGGAGTATGTCTGAAGAGATGCACCATTGCGCGATCGCACCATGGCCCGCCCTATTGAATTTCTTCCAGCTGTAGGCGATAGAGGCGGGCGGTGACCTGGGCGGTTTTGACGATGCGAGCGGCAATGTCTGCCGTCATCCATTCGGCATTGAGAAAGGCGTCGAGCTTTTGCACGTGGGCCTCGTCGTTTTCGCCGTGGTAGCCCAGGAAGCTGATCTGGGTCTTATCTAATCCCAGGTGGCGCTGAATGAGATAGGCCCACTGCCCGGCCATGCGGTTGCCCAGCCCTTCGACGATAAAGATGCTGCCCAGCAGATCGATCGGGTTTTCGCGGGAGGCCCGCTGGAAGATGAAGGCCGACAGCGCCTCGGAGCCGATGTTTTGCTCGGCCCCCAGAATCTCTTCGAGCTGGCCCCCGACTGAAACGTAGTCGCGCTCGAGCATTTGAAAGTCGCGGTGCTCGTCGCGGGCGTGGCTGATCAGGTGCGATCGCAGCCCAAAGTCCGTCATGTTAGAGGCCGCTCGGGCAATCCAGCGGGCACCATCCACCACCTGGGGACGCAGGTTGCGCAGCAGCGCTTTATAGTCTTCCAGGGTGAACTCGCCCTGATGCAGGCGCTTGACGATGGGCACCGATCGCAGCTCCCGCTCAAAGGTGAGCCACACCAGCATCAGCTGCCGCAGTAGGTCCGCCGACACTCCTGCACTCTCTGGGACTGTCTCCAGGCTTGGGGTGGGCAGAGGCATCTGATTGACAGGCTGTAGCTCGGCTTGGGGGATGGCGATCGCGGCAGTGGGTTCCGCGCTGTCCACCACCGTCAGCATCATGTAGGCGGTGGTGAACCGACCGCTCTCGGGCACAAAGCAGAAGATTTTTTGGCCCGGCTGCAGCTTGCCCGAATTAAACAGCTCCTCCAGCATCAGGTAAATGGAGGCGCAGCCGGTGTTGCCGCGGGTGTAGAGGTTGGTGAACCAATTCTCTTCAGGAATCATGCAGCCTGCCTTTTCCAGCAGGTCGATGATTTGACTGCGGAAAAAGTGGGACGAATAGTGGCACAGCAGCCAATCCACCTGGTCAGGGCGCACCCGCCCGGCTTCAATCAGCCGAATCCAGCCTTCTACCCCCAGCTGCACCACCTTGTCTAGCAGGCGAATGTCTTGGCGCAGGTTGAGCGCTCCCTGGGCCGCCGCTGCTCCCTGATCGGGAAAGTCCATCCAGCTGGTCAAATCCTTGGGGTTGTCAACGCCCGCGTACATGCACACGGGGTGAGCATTGGCGTGGGAAACCGACTCAATCCAGTCAATTTTGAGGCTGAGGCCGTGGGTCGCGGGGCGATCGCTGACCAGGCAGGCCCCCGCCCCGTCCGACAGCATCCACCGCAAAAATTCCGTATCAAAGGGCAAGTTTTCCCCCGCCTGGGTGCCAGCTTCGGCCTCAAATCGGGTGTGCTTGAACAGCCGCGAGGCCAGTTCTGAGGCCACCGCCACGGCCCGCCGCTTCTGGCCCAGCTGCACCTGGGAAGCCGCGTACTTGAGCGCCGCCACCCCGGCACAGCACACCCCCTGGTGGGAGGTTGCCTCCAGCGGCGCCAGTTCCGGCAGTTCCCCGTGCACCATGCTGGCAAAGCCCGGCACCAGCAGGTCGGGCCAGGTGGTGGCACAGGCCAGCAAATCAATGGCTCTGGGGTCTAGCCCGGCCTGCTCCAGGGCATCCCGCACCGCCGCCGCCGCCATCTGGCTATTGCTGATCGTGGTCTGCTGCTGGCGATCGAGGGCGTAGTGGCGCTGCTGAATCCCGTTGCTTTTGAGAATGCGGGCCTTAACGCGGGAGGGGCGATCGCTCACCTGACCCAGGTAGGCTTCCATGTCGTCGTTAGAGATGGGTTCTCCCGGCAGGCACTTGCCGATGTGGGTGATGTAGGCCGCCTGAGCAGAGACCGGGCCGAGCGTGGGGGAGTGCGACTGCATGGGTTAACCCTCTCAACGTAGAACAGTTCACCGCGCGTGCTGCGGATGTTGCCATTCTCGGCGGCCCTTTTGTGCAGCGCCAATGAGAGTCCGGCAGTCCTAACCATTCCCCGACAGCCAGGTGTAACCCACAGAAGTAGGGTGAATAAGGGTGAAGTACTGCTGAATCATCCCTACTACAATCAAAAAAGAGCAGCCCCAACCAGTCTTAACTATGTTTTCTCCCCCCAACCGCACCGCCCCCGGCCCCGGCCAAGAATCCGTGTGGGACTACCCCCGCCCGCCTCGCCTCGAAGACTCGCCCCGACGCATTCGGATAGTGTTTAACGGCGTCGTGATTGCCGACTCGCAGCGATCCAAGCGAGTGCTCGAAACCAGCCACCCGCCCACCTACTACATTCCCCCCGAGGATGTGCAGATGCAGTATTTTCAGCCGGTGCCCCGCTCCACAATGTGCGAGTGGAAGGGAGCGGCCACCTATTTCACTATTGTGGTGGGCGATCGCAAAGCCGAGCAGGCCGCCTGGGCCTACCCTCACCCGACAGAGGCATTTCAAAGCATCGCCAACTACATCGCCGTCTACCCCAGCCGCATGGAAGCCTGCTACGTGGATGATGAGTTGGTACAGTCCCAGCCCGGCGACTTCTACGGCGGCTGGATTACCTCAGATATTGTCGGCCCCTTCAAAGGCGACCCCGGCACCTGGGGCTGGTAACTCCCCCATCCCCACCACCTTCCCCATCTCCCCTACTCCCTCGCTCCCTCACTCCCACGCTCCCCCACCTACTCCTCCCCCAGCTCCGGTTCCGAACTACACGTAGGCGCAATCCCCAACGTGTCGCGGCTGGTGGTCATCACCTCCACCGTGCGCTTGAGCTTCGCCTCTAAAAACCGCTTGTGGTCAAGCAGCTGGCGCAGCTTTTGGTGGCGGGCGATCGCCAGGCTAATGGTAGACAGCTGCTCGGGGGGGCAGGGAAAGTGCTGCACCCGACCGTCAGAATCTAGGCTGCACAGGCGGTAGCCAGGCCGACCCAGATCGGTCCCTGGGGCAGCCGGTTGGGGAGGGGAATCTAGAGATTGATAAAGGCGCTCCACATAGCCTGATAAGTCTTGGGGGTCGCCGTGGCGCAGCAGAGCCGCATCCAAGGGAGCTGGCTGACCCGACTGAGCGTCGATGGTTTCGAGCCAGCCATCGACAATGGGGCCTTCCATGTAGAGGGTCTGGATCTGCTGCACCGTTTGTTTCAGGTCTTGATGCCAGGTTTCGACAGCCATTTGAATGTCTTGCAGCACCTTAACCGCCAGGGCGGGGTTGGCATCGTGGCGATGGCGGCTAAAGGTAGGGCGCTTGCGGCGGGGCAGCAGAGGCAGGTTCGAAGCCGGAGTTTGGACGGGAAATGGGGCCAGGTGTGCCGGGGGAGACGGCGGCTGACTGTCGGCTGGGTTGGTGGCTACCGGCTGTTTTTTTTCTGCGCCCTGGCCCTCGCTGCCCCCGATGGTAAAAGACACGGGGCGACGAGGGAGATGTGCCTCGGGGGGACGGGGGGTGGGCGGTGACAGGGGAGGCAGGGCGATGAAATTAGAGGAGTTATCCATGGTATTGCGGAGGCTGAACCAGGTCGCTGAATGCAGGGTGGAAGCTAACCCTGAGGATGGCAGCCCCCTGGACTGGGCCTTAGGGAGGGCTTGAGTTGAGCACCATCTGCCTCAATTTATACCTGAATAGTTTGGTTTTAGCGTAATTTAATCGATCCAATCCCCAAACTGAAGCCCCTATCCCCGCCGCTGGCGGCGGCAGGGATAGCTGTAGGGAATGGGAATGGCAGCTATAGCTCCTAAGAGCGAGCCTCAACCACCAGCTCCAGATAGCCTGTGGCTGGATCGGGCCGGCGGTCAAAGCGCAGGTGGGGCAGACCAGCCACGACAATTTCCGCCGTCGTGCGAATCAAACACCCCGGCATAATGTGCCCGCCGTAGACCCGGCCCCCGGCATCGGCGACGGCTCCGTGCAGATGCATCCCATGCTGCGATAGGGTACCGCTGAGAGAAATTAGCTCTAGCGGACCATCTATCGCGGTGGCCGCCGATGCCGCCGCAAACCGCAGGGAAGCTCGGGTAAGACTGCCCAGCGCTGTCAGAACTATTCCCGCCTCTAGAGATTCGGCCTGAGCAAAGGCTTGCAGCACCGGCTTGAGATCCTGGCCGGGGGTGAGACGCAGGCAGTGAGTTTGCATAGAAGTTTTAGATTTTGGATTTTGAATTTTGGATTTAAGGTCAGACTTTGGTTATGCCACGTTATGCCCCAGCGAGCACCGACAGTTCCTGCGGGCGATTCCCCAATCCAAAATTGCCATCCAAACTCCAAAATCCCCTAGGCCGATGCCTCGTCATCCTGCGCTTGCCGGGCCGCAGGGCGGGCCTCAAACGCAGGGCAGACGCCCTCCGGGCTAACCTGAAGCCCGTAGAGGGGGGAGTCTGGGTTGCGGCAGCGGCTCTCGCGCAGATGGCGGCAGGTCTGGCAGCTGGGGCTTTGCCAGGGAGTTTCACCGCCTGTCACCGTGCGCAGCAGGTCGCGCTGGCTGAGTCCCTTGATGACTAAATCGCTGCCCTGCCAGCGGGCCTGCACTAAGCCCGTATCGGACAGAGCAGTCCAGCGGGGGTCGGTGGTGAGGTCTTCGGGCAGCAGCAGCAGCACGCTGTCGTCAACCTGGGTGATTTCGCCCTCGAAAACGGGGTCCGGGGCGGCGGGCTGAATAAAGCGATCGCCAATCGGAAACTCCACCTCATGGCCCGTGGAGGGCAGGTGCAGCTGGTAGCGGGTTTGCAGCTCCTCTAGCCCGGCCAGATCGGCCAGGTGGGCGGGCTTGCCGTGCACAAAGGCGACGTGCTGGGGGCGCAGGTTGTGGATCAGCTGGGTGGTGCCAACGCGATCGCTGTGGGTGGTGAGCTGGTAAGTGTCGAGCTGCACCCGCTCCGCCTCCAGTTCGGGGGCCAGGGTTTGCAGCCAGCCCAGGGTGGGACCAGCGTCGGTGCTGGGGGTTCCCAGCACCGTGTCGGCCAGGTTGCCCGCAAAGGAGTCGGGCAGCAGCACCGTCCAGGGCTGGGCCGAGGTGCGGCAGTGGTCGCTGAGGTCGGCTTCCCGGTGGGCAATCAGAATGCAGGGGCGGCTGCCGTCTGGATGGCCGTCCACCCCGAGACGGCGAACGCGGGGCAAAATGCGATCGTCCCAAAACAGCGGCTGGTGGCGGGCAAAGTTTTGCACGCTGCTGGGAAACTCCGACATTAAATCCAGGTAGAGGTCACAGCCCGCCGCCACGGTTTCATCCACCCAAACGGTAATGTCTTGCCCGGTGAACTGATAGTGGCTGCGCAGCAGCATCACCAGCTCCTGGCCAATGCCCAACGTCGGCGTGGGCAGCAGCACCGATCGCCCCTGCTGCACCAGGCGGTGGAGGGTGCTGGCCAGGAGATTCTCCTGCTGGCGGCGGTGGGGGTGGCGGGCGGTACCTGCACTGCCCTCAATGATCAGCACGTCGGGCTTGAGCCCTCGCAGCGCCTCCAGCGGCAGACCATCCACCAGCCGCGAGTTGGACATAAAAAAGTCGCCCGTGAAAAACACCGTATAGAGGCGCTGGGGCGAGTGATAGGTAAACAGAGCGCAGACCGCCCCCGGCAGATGGCCCGCTGGCCAGATCTGCACCGTCAGGTCGTCGGCCAGGCTGATGGGGGTCTGCCAGGGCAGCGCCTGGCACAGGTGGGGCGGCACTTCTTCCCCCAGCCAGTTGAGCGGCAAGAGCTGAGCCGTTACCTCGCTGCCATAGATGGGCACCTGGGGAAAGCGCTGGCTAAAGTCCCACACGCCGCGGGCGTGATCGCTGTGGGCATGGCTGCAAAAGAGCAGGTCGGCGGTTTCGAGGCGATCGCGCGCCGCCTCTAAGGAGGCCAGATCGCGCAGGCCGCAGTCCAGCACAATGCGCCGCGGCCCCATACGCAGTTCAAGACACAGCCCTTCTTGGCCGTGACCCGCACCAAATGGAAAGCAGACCAGATCACTCACGGGATGGTAAACACCCTAGGGGCAGCCGCACAACCGAGGCCAACAGGCATGGCCAACCCTAGTGGGCAGAACCGTTGCCGTGGTAGTCGTCGGTGTCGTAGAAGCCGTTTTTGGTGCCAAAGAACAGGGTGGCAACCACAAACAATCCGGTGAGCACAGCCAGTACGAGTTTGATATCCATAGGGGCAATCGGGATGGTAAAACGTTAATGCTATCGGAGCTTTAGTTTTGAGTCATCTTAGCAAGCCTGTCCCGGAGGACAGCATAAAGCTTTGTAATCAGTCTACTCAGATTGAACCGGATTGGTTAGGCCGCTCTTCCCTGGCGGTGGCCCCAGACCTGCTGGGCTGCCGCCTGGTTCGGCGCTGGGCCGATGGTCGCCAGCTCAGCGGCACCATTGTTGAGACCGAAGCCTACACCGAGGGCGACCCCGCCTGCCACGCCTACCGCCGCGAGACAAACCGCAATCGGGTGATGTTTGGCCCCCCTGGCTTTAGCTACGTGTATCTGATCTACGGCGTCTACCACTGCTTTAACATTGTTACCGACCAGGACCAATTGCCCAGCGCCGTGCTGATTCGTGCCGTCGAACTCGACACCATGCCGCCGTGGCTAGAGGGCTACCGGGCCGAAAAACCCGCCCGCTGGGGCGCTGGCCCCGGCAAGCTGTGCATGCTGCTAGGGATCGATCGCACCCTCACCGATCGGCCCCTTACCCCCGCCTCGGGCCTCTGGCTGGAGCATCGAGACCCCATCTATCACCAGCGGGTCGAATCGGGGGACATTGCCTTTACCCAAACCACCCGCATCGGCCTCACCCAGGGAGCCGATTTGCCCTGGCGCTGGTACGTCACCAATTCCAAAGCCGTGTCGAAGCGGTAGGCGCAGCCGACGCAGGCCACCGGAATCTTCGCCCCGCATCGGGCCGGGCTTGACAGCGCCGGAATATATGTATATACATGTTGTATGAGCGATCGCATTCTCAACCCCAGTCTTGCCGAGGTCAGTCAGGTACCTGCCACCTGCATGGGTATGCACGTCCGCCGTGCCTCTCGCATTGTGACGCAGGTATACGATGCGGCTCTGCGGCCTGTGGGTTTGGGGGTAAACCAGTTCATGTTGCTATCGGCCATTCACCTGGTAGGCTCGGCCCAAATTACGCACCTGGCCCAGGAGTTGTTTACCGACCAAACAACCCTAACGCGCAATCTCAAGCTGCTAGAGAAACGGGGATTGATAGCCATCAACCCTGGCGCAGATCGGCGGGTCAAGCTGGTATCTCTAACCGCCGAAGGTCAGTCTCTGCTGGCTCAGGCCTTCCCCCTGTGGGAGCAAGCCCAAACCGATGTGAAGCAGCATTTAGGGCAGCAGAATTGGCAAACTCTGCTGTCGCTGCTATCGGAGATCACAACCCTGGGCTAGGCTAAACGTCTTTGCGAAAAACATGTATATACATACAAAACCATTCTGGAGGCTGCCATGACTACGTCGAACAATCGTGCCAAGATTTTGCCCAAGATTTTAGTTGTTGGGGCAACGGGGAAGACTGGCGGGGCGGTGGTGGCCCAGCTGCGCCAGCAGGGGTGGCCCGTGCGTGCGATCGTGCGATCGCGCGATGCCCGCAGCCAGCGGCTCGATCGCCTCGGCGCAGAGACCATCGTCGCCGATCTGTTCGATCCTGACCAGATGCTGGCCGCCATGAAGGGAACCGCGCGCGCCTACCACTGCCTGCCCTTTCACCCCTACGCGATCCAGAGCGTGGCGGCGTTTGTGGCCGCCGCCCGCCAGTCAGAGCTGGAGGCAATCGTGGGGCTGAGTCAGTGGCTGGCCAGCCCCAACCACCCCTCCCTGCACACGCGCCAGCTGTGGCTGGCCGAGCAGATGCTGGCGGCAATTCCCGGCGTCGCCTACGTGACGCTCAATCCGGGCTACTTTGCCGACAACTACCTGCGGCTGATCGACTTCGCGGCGCTGCTGGGGATTTTTCCCGTTTTGACCGGCCACAGCCGCAACGCGCCTCCCTCCAACGAAGATATTGCCCGCGCTGCCGTCGCCCTGCTGATGGATCCCGATCGCCATGCTGGCAAGCGCTATCGCCCGACGGGGCCAGCGCTGCTGTCGGCCTACGACATGGTCAAAGTTTTGCGGAGAGTGCTGGGCAGTCCGGTGTTGGCGGTGAACATGCCCTGGTGGATGTTTGAGCGGGCGGCCCGCCTCCAGGGGGTCGCCGCCTTCGATCTGAGCAGTTTGCGCTACTACATTGAAGACCACAGGCAGGGCGCGTTTGAGCTGGCTGCGCCCAACCGCGTGGTCGAGGAGCTGACCGGCCAGCCAGCGGAGGATTTTGAAACCACGGCACGGCGCTATGCCGTTATGCCCTTTGCCCGCCGGAATTTGGCCAATCGCCTGCGCGCCTTTGTGAATTTCAACCGGGTTCCGTTCACCCCTGGCTACAACCTGGGGCGGTTTGAGCGATCGCAGGGTCATCCCGCCCCGCCCGCCCCGCAGTTTGCCATGGGCAATGACCGCTGGCGGGCCGGGCATAGCCCAACATCTTCGCTACCGGTCACGCCGCTCCTTACCTCTGGAGAACTGGCCTGATTCCATGCCATCGCGATATCGGTCAACGCCCACTCAGGAGATTCCCATGGCTAAATTTGATCATCACCCAACCGTTCAATGGTGGCGCGAGCAGGCTGAACGTAGACCACCCAACCGCCCTGCCCGCTTAAACTCAGAGGCGCTGCGATCGCTTTGCATTGAGGCGGGGGCCGACGATGTGGGGTTTGTGGAGATTGGTCGAGCCGCGATCGCCGATCAGCGGGCGGAAATCCTCAGGGCCTTTCCGCCCGTCCAAACCCTGATCAGCTTTGTCTGCCGCATGAACCGAGACAATGTTCGCACCCCCGTCCGTTCTGCCGCCAATTTAGAATTTCACGCCAACTACGACCACGCCAACGAGGTGGCCCGCCGCATTGCCAGCGGGCTGGACCAGAGCGGGGTGCGGGCGATGGTGCCCGGAGCCAGCTTTCCTATGGAAATGGATCAGTTTCCGGGCAAGGTGTGGGTGGTATCCCACAAGCCCGTGGCCGTGGCCGCCGGGCTGGGCCACATGGGCATTCACCGCCTGGTGATTCATCCCAAGTTTGGCAATTTTATTTCGCTAGGCACGATTTTGATCGATGCCGAGGTGACCGACTACACCCACCCCATCGACTACAACCCCTGCCTGGAGTGCAAGCTGTGCGTTGCCGCCTGCCCGGTGGGGGCGATCGGGGCCGACGGCCACTTTAGCTTCTCGGCCTGCTACACCCACAACTATCGGGAGTTCATGAGCGGCTTTACCGACTGGACCGAGACCATTGCGAGCAGCAAAAGCGCCCGCGACTATCGCCAAAAGGTCAGCGACGCCGAATCGGCCTCTATGTGGCAGAGTTTGGCGTTTAAGTCCAACTACAAGGCGGCCTACTGCATGGCCGCCTGCCCCGCCGGGGAAGATGTGATTGCGCCGTTTTTGAGCGATCGCAAAGCCTTTGTCAACGACGTGATCAAACCCTTGCAGGACAGGGCCGAAACCATCTACGTGGTGCCCGGCTCAGATGCCGAAACCTATGCCCAACGGCGCTTTCCGAATAAAACCGTCAAGCGAGTCAGCAGCGGCATTCGCCCCAAATCGATTCAGGGCTTTCTCTTTGGCCTGCCCATTCTCTTTCAGCGGCAGCAGTCGGAGGGGTTGAATGCGGTGTACCATTTCACCTTCACTGGGGCTGAGTCTCGCCAGGCGACGGTAACGATTCAAAATAAAACGCTGAAAGTTGAGGATGGGCACCTGGGCAAAGCCCATCTTGCGGTCACCGCAGACAGCCAAACCTGGCTGGGGTTTCTGGCCAAAGACCAAAACATCGTTTGGGCCATCGTGCGGCGCAAGATTCGGGTCAGGGGATCGCTCAAGCTGCTTCAGGCGTTTGGCAGGTGTTTTCCGGCCTGAGAGGGGGCCTGACGCCAAGCTCGAACTGTATCTCCCTGCCTCCCCAGGCCAACCTTTGAAGACACTGCGCTGCGTCAGGCCCCACAAGGCTCAACCACGGCAGTGCCTCTAGGAGATTGCCGTCGAGCCTCTCGATCTCAACGCCACGACTGGTGAGCTATTGAGCGTTGGGTGCCGCCACCTTCGGCGCACTCACCTGGTTGGCGATCCGTTCCAGGGCGTCGGCCTGCCGCTGCATTTGCTCAGTTTGTTTTTGCAGCTCTTCCATTTGTCGGCTCTGAGATAGCGCTCGGCTGGTGTCAGGGGTAAAAAACTCGCAGCTGGAGAGCAAAAGGCAGCACAGCAGCCCAAGCATCAAGAAAATACGCATACATGCACAGGAATATTGGGCATCTCTTTTAGGGTGAAGCAGCCAGAGGCTGATGAAACCTATCTTTGGGTCAGACCTGGGGGCGATCGCAGCAAAACAGCCAGCCATTTAGTGACGGCTGGCCGGGTAATGGACCTGGAGCTTGGCCTGAAGAGGCAGGCCAAGCTATCTAAAGCTGCTTCTGGTAGGTGAGCGAGCGTTTTTCGATCTGAAACCCAACCGATTCATAGAGGTTTTTGGCCTGGTTGGGGTTCTGGCTGTCGACACCCAGCCGCGCTATATCCATACCGGCCAGGTGTAGCCGGTGCAGCCCGTGCAGCAGCAGCGCGCGGGCGATGCCCTGGCGGCGGTAGCCCCGCCGGGTACCCAGAATGTTAATCGACCCTTCGTTGCGCTGTTTGCGGGCGTTTTCTTCGTGGGGGATATGGCCGCCGCAAAACCCGGCCAGGTTGCCGTTGGGGGCAACGGCAACCCAGTCTAGCTCGGGCTGGTAGGTGGGGTAGCTGAGGCGAAACTCGCGATCGCGCAGCGTCATCGGCGAAAAGTGCCAGTGATCGACAAAGCTCTCGTTAAACATGGCCACCCAGGCTTCGGCCTCGGCGGCGGTAGTTGGGCGAACCTGAAAGCCCTCGGGAATCTGGGGCGGCGCAATCGGCTCGGCCAGCGATCGTTGCATGCTGTAGAACTGACGCACGATGCCGTAGCCGTGGGTTTCGTAGATGTCGCGGTAGTAGGCGGCATTGTGTCTGGCCCCGGCATAGAGGGACGCGGGGCGCTGAACCCTGGCGCTCTGGGCCTGAACCTGCTGCTCAGCCCAGCAGAGGATCTCCGCTTCCAGACCATCGCCGCGAAAGTCGGGATGCACGTGAACCCCGACCCAGCCTTCGAGCACGTCGGTGGGCTCATCGATTGACAGAGAAGCCACGCCCACCAGCTGGCCGGCGGCGGTCTCCCAGAGCTGGCGCTGGCGGGAGCCATCGGGGGGTGGGTGATCGAGGCGGCGCTGGAGGTTTTCGAGGGAGGGGGCATTGTCGAGCTGATCGACCCGATCGCAGATCTCATAGAATGCCGCGATCGCGGGTAAATCGGCGTGACCAACGCTGGGGCGCGACTGCACGGATGTCAGCAGTTGATTCGTCATAGATGTAGCAGAGTAGGGGCTTGGAAGCTGCTACACCACAGGCAAGGTCAATTTCGGAGGGTCGAGTCGCTTAACCGGGTCTTACGATTTGCTCCCTAAGTTAGATTTGTTTCTAAGTTAAAGGTGGATTTACCCTCCAGGGTGAGCTAGCGATTTATCCTGGGGTTGCACCTGGTTGACCGGAGCAAATTTTGACCCCATGAGTATTCAAACCGTTTCCACCCAGCCCTATAGCGACCAAAAGCCCGGCACTTCGGGCCTGCGCAAAAAAGTTAAGGTTTTTCAGCAGCAAAATTACCTGGAAAACTTTGTCCAGTCAATTTTTAACAGTCTGGAGGGTTTCCAAAACCAAACCCTGGTGGTGGGCGGCGACGGACGCTACTACAACCGCGAGGCCATCCAAATCATTCTCAAAATGGCGGCGGCCAACGGCTTTGGCCGGGTGCTGGTGGGCCAGGGCGGCATTCTCTCGACTCCGGCAGCCTCCTGCGTGATTCGCAAAAACAATGCGTTCGGCGGCATTATTCTCTCGGCCAGCCACAACCCCGGCGGCCCCGACGAAGACTTTGGCATTAAGTACAACACCGGCAACGGCGGCCCTGCCCCTGAAGGTATCACCGACGCCATCTACGATCGCAGCAAAACCATCACCGAGTACAAAATTCTCGATGCCTCAGACATCGACCTCGATCGCGTCGCCAGCCACAGCCTGGGCCACACCACCATCGAGGTCATCGATTCGGTCAGCGACTACGGCGCCCTGATGGAAACCCTGTTCGACTTTGGCCAGATCAAGCAGCTGGTCTCGGGCGGCAGCTTTCGGATGTGCATGGACTCGCTGCACGCGGTCACCGGCCCCTACGCCAAGGCCCTGTTTGAGCGCAGGCTGAATGCTCCGGCGGGCACCGTGGTCAACGGCGAACCCCTGGAAGACTTTGGCGGCGGCCACCCCGACCCCAACCTGGTCTACGCCCACGACCTGGTGGAAACCATGTTTGGCGACAATGCCCCAGCCTTTGGCGCGGCCTCGGATGGGGACGGCGATCGCAACATGATTCTGGGCAACAACTTCTTTGTTACCCCCAGCGACAGCCTGGCGGTTCTGGCCGCCAACGCCACCCTCGTCCCCGGCTACCGCAACGGCCTGGCCGGCATTGCCCGCTCGATGCCCACCAGCCAGGCCGCCGATCGCGTCGCCGAAAAGCTGGGCATCGACTGCTACGAAACCCCCACTGGCTGGAAGTTCTTTGGCAACCTGCTGGATGCGGGCAGGGCCACCCTCTGCGGCGAAGAGAGCTTCGGCACCGGCTCCAACCACATCCGCGAAAAGGATGGCCTCTGGGCCGTGCTGTTTTGGCTGAATATTCTGGCTGTGAAGGGGCAGTCGGTCGAAGAGATCGTCAAGGAGCACTGGAGCACCTACGGGCGCAACTACTACTCCCGCCACGACTACGAAGGGGTGGAGAGCGATAAGGCCAACACCCTGATGGATAACCTGCGCAGCTCGCTAGGATCCATGCCCGGCAAAACCTTTGGCCGCTATACCATCGACTACGCCGACGACTTTGCCTACACCGACCCGGTGGATGGCAGCGTCGCTACCAAGCAGGGGGTGCGCATTGGCTTTACCGACGGTTCGCGGATTGTCTTCCGGCTGTCGGGTACGGGCACGTCGGGGGCGACGCTGCGCCTCTATGTAGAAAGCTACGAGCCTGACCCCGCCAAGCACGACCAGGAAACCCAGGCGGCCCTGGCGGATTTGATTGCCGTGGCGGACGAGATCGCTCAGATCAAGACGCTCACCGGGCGCGATCAGCCCACGGTAATTACCTAAAGCCGCGTCAGCTGCGGGATAGTGCCTTTCGTGTAATCAGATCCCAGGGCTTTCGGCTCTGGGGTCTGGATTGGCATTCTAGACCGCGATGACTGCAGAATTAAAAAGCGTCCTCTGGTGCTATCTTCCCTTGTAACTGGCTTTATTCGACCTGCTACACCAACGCATTGCTATGCAGTCTTGGTAAGTTCTAGTGCGTTGCAAAAGCTATTGAGGCTACTTAATAGAGCATTGTAGTAAGGATAAGCATCGTCCCGTTCTTTTTGTAAGCGGTCATATAGTGCTAGCTCTGGTTCTGGAACTAGATGACTTGTGGGAAATCTTAGGCCTGCTTCAGTCAGGCGCGTCGATGCGATCGCAATTAACAACGCTCCAACCGTTTCAGGATTACCGTTGCTTAAATCCTCTAGCCCAGGCAAGATTAATTCTGCCCCCGGCAATTCCTGCAATTTCATAGCTATCTTTCTTCGGTAGAACTCCGCCATCCAATCAGCAAGGCGCTAGCCCCTCCGGTAAAGTAGACGGAGCCTGAACCCTGAGCTTCTCTGCCGAGAATTTCCATAAGCTGCTCTATCTTCTCAGGATCAATAGTTGAGCGCATAGTAAGCTAGGGCAGCGTTGAGTTGTTCTTCCGTAAGCTCAAATAATCCCTGAATGAACTTAGGTGGATATTGACCCATCACATAATTCATCACGTCATAAAGGGTGATGCGAGTGCCTGCGATGGTTAGTCCACGCTCGGTGCAGGTAATACCACTAGCTTCGGAAGTCATGGAATAGCCTGGTGTAACCTGCGTTTATAATATCCCACGTCAGAATGAGGCAAGCAACTGTCTGCCTACCTCATTCTGGATGCTGTATTCGGGAACTACCTTTTGGTACGTACTTCAGCAGCTTGGGCCGTGTGATCGGGCAAGTTAGCCGACTAATTTTGCCGAAAGGTTGATTTCAGTACCGGCATAGAGCCTAGAAATGGGGCATTTTTCTTTGGCTGTTTGGGCGTACTCAGCAAACTTATCGGCATCCAGGCCGGGAACCTCTGCTTCGCAAACCAGATCGATGTGAGTAATCTTGGGACCGTCATCTTCGCCAAGATGTACCGAGGCTGTTGTCTGGATAGATTTAGGGGTCATGTTGTCCCCACTAATCAGGGCTGAGAGAAACATGGAGTAGCAGCCAGCGTGGGCTGCGCCCACCAGCTCTTCGGGGTTGGTGCCGTTTGCGTTTTCAAAGCGAGAAGCAAAGGTATAGGGGCCTTCAAATTGACCATATTTCATGACTCCGTTACCCGATTTGAGGGTACCGTTCCACTGGGCGGTTGCTTGACGTGTGGTCATAATTTTTCTCCTGTGAGGTAGTAAGTTGGGGCTTGCTGGCTCAACCCAACACATGGCGTTACCTTACCTCACCTGCTTACCCCAGGACTATTCCCAATAGGTAGTTCTGTAATATCGTCTGTGTTAAAACAGCTGGTGCTGTTTCCCTTTGTGACTGGCTTTGTTCGACCTGCTACGCCAATGCTGATTGCCTGACAGAAGTTCTAATGTAGGTTGGTGTTGAGCGAAGCGAAACCCAACACCAGTAACGGTTTTGTTGGGTTTCGCTAACGCTAACCCAACCTACAAGAGATCTGCGATCGCGCTAACCACTCCCTGAACCGAGAAGTTTTGGAACTCACAAACAACCTCAAAGAACAAGTGTAAGGACTCAATACGGAGCAGCTAACGTTCCTGGTCAGCGGTCTTCAGGGCCTTTCCCTCATGGCAAGCGGCCTCGGGAAATCCGCTGCACCAGGGTTGTTAGGTGCTGAATCAATAAATCCGAAAGGTTGACAATGAAAGGCACTTTGGTTGACAATCAGAGAAGGTAAGTTTTCAAAAGAGAGAGGCGCAAGTGTCAAAAGTGCGAAAGCGTGGTGAACAAATTCGCCAATTCATCCTGACCAATGTTGAGGAGCATCCAAGGGATATTGCTGCTCTAGCAGCGCAAGAATTTGGTATCACTAGGCAAGCTGTCAACAAACATATCAAGCGCTTAGTAGAGCAAAAGGCTCTTTCTTTTAAAGGCTCAACTAACAGCAGAATTTACTACCTTCATCCCCTGATCGAGTGGAGGAAAATATACTCTTTGGATACTACCCTTGAAGAAGATGTCGTATGGGACTCTGATATAAAGCCTTTGTTGTCTGATTTGCCAGATAACGTTAAAGATATTTGGATCTATGGCTTTACTGAAATGTTAAACAATGCCATAGACCACTCATCTGGAACAAGGGTACTCGTTCAGGTTAAAAAGACTTCTTTGTCCACTGAGATCATGATTGATGACGATGGCGAAGGAATCTTCAGAAAGATTCAGCGATCACTGGAACTAAATGACGAACGTCATGCGGTTCTTGAATTAGCTAAAGGTAAGCTTACAACTGACCCAGATCGTCATAGTGGCGAAGGTATTTTTTTTGCATCTCGGATGTTTGATCAATTTGCAATACTTTCTGGCAATGTATATTTCTCTCACCAATTCAGCAAGGCTGAGGATTGGATTTTTGAGAATGATAGTTCCCAAGATGGCACGAGCGTTTTTATGGAGCTCGACAACAATACTTCCAGAACCTCCAAGCAAGTATTTGACAATTTCTCCTCTGGAGATGATTATGCCTTCAATAAAACAGTCGTCCCTGTGCGTTTGGCACAGTATGGAGATGAAAGGCTAGTATCGCGTTCTCAAGCTAAAAGGCTATTGGCTAATGTCGATAAGTTCAAGATCGTGATTTTTGATTTCTCTGAAGTGGAAGCGATAGGCCAGGCTTTTGCGGATGAAGTGTTTCGAGTCTTTAAAAAGCAGCATCCAGAAATCCAAATTGTTGATTTGAATACAAACGAAGAAGTTAAGAAGATGCTTAACCGTGCTAGGAGTGCTCTTGGCACCTAACGGTTCGGGTCAGCGGTTGCCAGGGCTTTGCATCCCACCCAAGCGGCTTCGGTCAATCCGCTGCACCCGAATTGTTAGACGGAGTTCGAGGTTTCTGAAGAATGCGCCAAACTTTATCATCACAGATAGGTAACCAATTGAGCAATGAAGAGGAAACACCGTCTGTAGTATCTATTTCCATATCTGCTTTGTACAGACCACGATCGCGTGCTGCCTTAAACTGATGGGCAAAAAGACACTTGAGCAATGACACAGCTTCGTCCGTGGAATAATGTCGGCTGATGTATCCCCAGCTTATATCTAAGGTGCCATTGTTGGTTATACCTGCTGTTACAGCACCCACCACTTGACCATCCGCCAGCAATGCAAAGCTTAATTCTGGCAAAACACCGTCGAACACAATCTTCTGCCACTCAGGATGATCCTTCGGCTGAGGCGGCGACCAGCAATGTTCTTCGCTATACCGAGATACTAGAAAATCAAACACTTCTTGCTGCTTTGTCGGGATTAAGAATAAATCTGTAAAAGAGGCGATCGATAAGCAATCAGATGCAATTTGCGAAGGTATCGCTAGATAACTGATTAAATCAAAATTTTCGATATTCAGCTCAATACAATGACAATCGAGCTTTAACTGATAACCCATTCCCAGCAGAAAAGCTTCGGCGTCATCATTCCCCTGGTAATAACATCCTTTAATGCCAAGATGATTATCCTCTAACGGTCGAGCTTTTAACGCCGCCTCATGCAGTTTCCTGCCTAATCCCTGCCTGCGATAAGGCTCTGCAACAGCAACGGTAGTTTCAACCCAATACGGATGCAGACTGTTGTGATAAACACTAGCAGCACCGATCAGTTTTTCCTGATGCTCTGCAATGACTACAGGAATATGGCTAACAACCGGATAATAGCTTAAGTAAAAGTCTTCCTCATCTCCAAATGTTTGACTGACAAACGCTTTGACATTTGGAATGTCTGCTTTGGTCATCTCACGAATTGTTAACTGATTCACTGGGGACATAGAATCCTTTTCCCTGGCATGATTCCTCCGTACAGCTCAAAGCTTGTCGGCTGCTCCGTCTAACTATGTATTCAGCGTCAGATCTGACTGATAAGGCCCTCTATGCTCCGCATTATCCGACAGTTCTGCGGGATAACGCCCAGGATTTAAGGTATTAATCACAATTTTTGACGGTTAAGCCTGGGATTTAAGGGTGTTATCCGTCAGATACGGTGGTTAATCCTGGATATCAGAGGGCTTATCCGTCACAAGTGGTTGATAACATCCCTGACAGTGGGATTATCTACTACCTACCTATCTGGTCCGTCGCCACGTATTGCAAAGGTGATAGAAATCCATTGAATGGTTAGCACGGCGGCTATCCTCTGATGGTTCACTACGGTTGACGGCGATCGCTTGTATCAGTACACTCATCTATTAAGCCGCTCAGCACTGTGCGGTGACTGTACGCAGAACTCGAAAACTTTAGCGCTGCCGGAAGGTGTTAGCACCACCAACCGACAGCTGACCCCGCAAGTCTGACCGGCAGATTGCGAGGCTACGGTCGATCGTACCCTAGCCCCCTCAGTTTGCACCCCAACTGCGGGCGGCTAGGGTTTTCGCGTTCTGTCTTCCTACAACGCAAAAGGAAAACAGAACCGATGTTTGAATATCTCGAACCCGATGCCACCGGGGCATCTCATCTTCCGCCGTCTTCACGCAGCATCCCTCAAGCTCGCCCAGAGCGGGTGCGCCATATGCTCTACGGCAGCCTTGCCGCCATAGACCGCACCATCAAAATCCTCCATGCCCTTGGCTACGCCGACCCCAACGACTGGAGCGAACCCATCCCCGCGCCGCCTAGCGCTGAGACCCGTTCGTCGGGAGGAGTTGAGACATGGATGGCCATTCTCACCAAAACCGTCCTCATCGAGTGAGTCTTTCGTGAAAGGTCCCGGGTACCTGCCTGCGACTGTTGGCCAAATCTGCCTGCACGCGCAGGTACCCGGGACCTAATCGCAAGGCCACAGCAAAACTTACTGACCTTGCAGTAAAGCGTATTGACCTTGCAGTAAAGCGTATTGACCCCGCAGTAAAGCGTATTGACCTCGCAATCAAGCGTATCGACCCCGCGATCTGCTTTACTGGCACAGCTGTATAAAGAAGTGGCACAGCTGTGTAATGGTTTCAGGCGGCAACCTAGCCCAGGAGAAACTGCACGAACTATGAACCTTAAACCTTTCCGGGTCTAAACCCGTTCATAACCTATGTCCTTTACAGTGGCGACAAAAGGCATCGCAGATTAGAACGCCCGCATATTGTTGCCCCTGTTCACGAGGCCCCCATGACAATCCCCCCCAATTGTCCCACCGTAGATATCGAAGACGATCGCACTGGCCTGAGCGTCGATACCCTACGCCGGGCCTTGGCCGACAACCTGTTCTACATCCAGGGCAAGTGGCCCGAGGTGGCCAGCACCAACGACTTTTACCTGGCCCTGGCCTATACGGTGCGCGATCGCATGATGCAGCGCTGGCTCGGCTCCATTCGCAACTACCTGAAGCCCGAGGTGCGGGTGGTCACCTACCTCTCCGCTGAATTTCTGCTGGGGCCTCACCTGGGCCGCAACCTGCTGAATCTGGGCATCACCGAGCCGGTCAAAAAGGCAATTGTCGAATCGGGCCTCGATTTCAACGAGCTGATCGCCCAGGAAGAGGAACCCGGCCTGGGCAACGGCGGCCTCGGTCGCCTCGCCGCCTGCTATATGGAATCGCTGGCCAGCCTGGAAATTCCCGCGATCGGCTACGGCATTCGCTACGAGTTCGGCATCTTTGACCAGGAAATTGTCGACGGCTGGCAGGTCGAAATCACCGACAAGTGGCTCCAGTACGGCAACCCCTGGGAAATTCCCCACCCCGAGGCCAGCGTCACCGTGGGCTTTGGCGGCTATACCGAGGGCTACACCGACTCCGACGGCAGCTACCGCAAGCGCTGGATTCCCGGTAAGCAGGTCAAAGGCATCCCCTACGACACCCCGATTCCCGGCTACCGGGTCAACACCGTCAACACCCTGCGCCTGTGGCGGGCCGAGGCGGTGGAATCCTTTGACTTTCAGTCGTTTAATACCGGCGACTACTACGGCGCGGTGGATAGCAAAGTCACTTCCGAGAATATCTCCAAGGTGCTCTACCCCAACGACGAGCAAATCGCAGGCAAGCAGCTGCGCCTGGAGCAGCAGTTCTTTTTCGTCTCCTGCGCCCTGCAAGACATGATTCGCATTCACCTGGCCTCGGGCCGCAGGCTGGAGAGCTTTCACGAAAAGTTTGCCGCCCAGCTCAACGACACCCACCCCGCCGTGGGCGTGGCCGAGCTCATGCGCCTGCTAATCGACGACCACGGCATCGGCTGGGATACGGCCTGGAGCATTACCCAAAACACTTTTGCCTACACCAACCACACCCTGCTGCCCGAAGCCCTGGAGAAGTGGCCGATTTCGCTGTTTGGCGGTCTGCTGCCCCGCCACCTGGAAATCATTTTTGAGATCAACCAGCGGTTTTTAGATCAGGTGCGGGTGCAGACCATGAACGACCCCGCCAAGCTGGCCAGCCTGTCGCTGATTGACGAATCGGGGGAGCGCTATGTGCGCATGGCCAACCTGGCCAGCCTGGGCAGCCACGCCATCAACGGGGTAGCGGCCCTGCACAGCGAGCTGCTCAAGCTAACCACGCTGAAAGACTTCCACGCGCTGTTTCCCGGCAAAATTCGCAATGTCACCAACGGCGTCACCCCCCGCCGCTGGATTGCCCTGGCCAACCCTCGCCTGGCCGCCCTCTACACCGAGAAAATTGGCGATGGCTGGCTCCACAACCTCGACGAGCTGCGGCAGCTGGAAGGCTACGCCGATGACCCCGGCTTTCGCCACCACTGGCGGCAGATCAAGCGCGACATCAAGCAAGACCTGGCTGCCTACATCCACCGCCGCACCGGCATTGCCGTCAGCCCCGACTCGCTGTTCGACGTGCAGGTGAAGCGCATCCACGAGTACAAGCGCCAGCACCTCAACGTGCTGCACATCATCACCCTGTACCAGCGGCTGCGGCAAAACCCCGACCTGGATATTTCCCCCCGCACGTTTATCTTCGGCGGCAAGGCGGCTCCCGGCTACCACATGGCCAAGCTGATAATCAAATTCATCACCGCCGTGGGCGATGTGGTGAACAATGACCCGGCTGTGGGCGATCGCCTCAAGGTGGTCTTTTTGCCCGACTACAACGTCACCTTTGGCCAGCGGGTGTACCCGGCGGCGGATCTCTCCGAGCAAATTTCCACCGCCGGCAAAGAGGCCTCGGGCACCGGCAACATGAAGTTCTCCATGAGCGGCGCGCTCACCATCGGCACCCTCGACGGCGCCAACGTGGAAATCCGCGAGCTGGCGGGCGACGACAATTTCTTTTTGTTTGGCCTCACCGCTAGTGACGTAGCGGCCCTCAAGGCCAAGGGCTACAACCCCTGGGACTACTACAGCAGCAACCCCCAGCTCAAGGAGGTAATCGACCTGGTCAACAGCGGCTTCTTTGCCAAGGGCGATCGCGACCTGTTCCAGGACATTACCAACAACCTGCTCTACAGCGATCCCTACCTGCTGCTGGCCGATTACCAGGCCTACATCGACGCCCAAGACCGCGTTGGCATCGCCTACAAAGACGAGGAGCACTGGTCGCGCATGTCCATTCTCAACGCCGTGCGCATGGGCAAGTTTTCGAGCGATCGCTCCATCCACGAGTACTGCACCGACATCTGGAAAGTGTCGCCTGTGCCGGTGGAGATGATGGCGTATGACCAGACTCAGGCAGGATTAACGTTACGGTGATAGCTAATTGACTATTAGCTATCACCGCAACTTTATCCAACTACTCCCATGCCCCTAAACCTCTACCTCCTGCGCCACGGCGAAACCGAGTACAGCCAAAGCGGCGGCTTTTGCGGCGAGCTTGACCCCGAACTGACGGCGGAAGGGCTCGCCATGGCCGAGGCCTTTGCCGAAAAGTACCGAGAAATGCCCTGGCAGGCGATTTTCGCCAGCCCGATGAAGCGCACGATCGCCACCGCTATGCCCCTGTGTCAGTCGGTGGGCGTGAACGTGCAGCTGCGCAACGGCCTCAAGGAGATCAACTACGGCGCCTGGGAGGGCCTGACCGCCGAGTACGTGCGGGAGCACTTTAGCGACGACTATCTGCACTGGCTGACCGAACCGGCGTGGAACCCGCCCACCGGGGGCGAAAGCTCGGTGCAGATCGCCAGTCGGGCCTCTCTGGTAATGGCCGAGATTGAGGAGAACTTTACCGAGGGCAATGTGCTGGTGGTGTCCCACAAGGCCACCATCCGAATTATTTTGTGCAGTTTGATGGGTATGGATGTGGGGCGCTATCGCAACCGCATCAGCCTCCCCGTCGCCTCCGTGACCCACGTGCAGTTCAACAACAACGGCCCCATGCTGGTGAAGCACGGCGATCGCTCCCACCTGCCCGCAGAACTGGAATCTAGACCAGGTACCTAGGGGGGATGCCAGCGATCGCGCCGGCCAGGAGGATAGAAAGGCAATAATCTCCCGTTTTCTTTAAATTTTCCCCTCCCATGCCTCTCAACCTCTACTTTTTGCGCCACGGCGAAACCGAATCGAGCCAGAGCGGCACCTACTGCGGCTTCTCCAACCCAGGGCTGACCGCCGAGGGCGCCGCCATGGCCCAGGCCTTTGCCGACAAGTACCAGCACCTGCCCTGGCAGGCCATCTATGCCAGCCCCTTGCAGCGCACGGTGGAGACCGCCACGCCCATGTGCAAGGCCACGGGCCACACAATGCAGCAGCGCGACGGGATAAAGGAAATGTTCTTTGGCGAGTGGGAGGGGCTGACCCACGACGAGGTGGAGAGCCGCTACAGCAAAGACTACGTTCGCTGGCTCACCGAACCCGCCTGGAACCCGCCCACGGGCGGTGAAACGGGGGTGCAGGTCGTCAGCCGCGCCGCCCTGGTGATCGCCGAAATTGAGGCCAACCACAGTTCTGGCAACGTGCTGATTGTGTCGCACAAAACCACGATTCGGCTGCTGCTGTGCAATCTTTTGGGCATCGATAGCGGTCGATACCGCGATCGCATTGAGCTGCCCGTGGCCTCGCTCAGCCTGGTGCGCTTCGGTGACCATGGGCCAATGCTGGCCAAGCACGGCGATCGCTCCCACCTGCCCGAGGAGCTAGATGCGAGGCCGGGGACCTAGTACTTGACCAAGTTAATTGTGACAGGGAGCAATGGTATAGGGTATGCGGTTCACGGTATACGGTTCACGGCTTACCTTAAACCGTATACCGTGAACCGTATACCCCCCCTTACCGAAAAGAATCGTGAGCAAACGGAGGTATTCCAGACGTCGCTTGAATCCAGGCTTTCTCCCTAAAATCAAGGCGACGCTTTCGTTGTGGACTGGCGGAATGCCCCATGAAAATTCTCGTACTCAATGCCGGGTCGAGCAGCCACAAAAGCTGCCTATTTG
The DNA here is from genome assembly GCF_000309385.1 of Nodosilinea nodulosa PCC 7104. GTDB lineage: Bacteria > Cyanobacteriota > Cyanobacteriia > Phormidesmidales > Phormidesmidaceae > Nodosilinea > Nodosilinea nodulosa. Next base: position 1,410,107 of record NZ_JH976537.1, on the reverse strand, counting down.
ACCTCACAGAAGGCCATTCTGAAGCACCCGAGCCGCTATGGCGCGCCTCCCTGGACTGGACTCACCAGGAGGGCAGCGTAGAGCTATCGGCCAGCGGCAGCGGGGAGTCGGTGCAGCAAGTGCTGCCCATCACCGATAAGGCGGCGGGCCTGGAAGCGATGGTGAAAACCCTGGTGGAGGGGCCAACCCAGGTGCTGAGCAGCCTGGGGGAAATCGAGGCAGTGGGTCACCGGGTGGTGCACGGCGGGCGCGACTACGTCGATAGCGTGCGAGTTACGGAGGAGGTTAAGGCCGCGATCCAGCAGCTAATTCCCCTGGCCCCGGCCCACAACCCCGCTAACCTCCAGGGCATTGAAGCCATGGAGCGCATTTTGGGCGATGTGCCTCAGGTGGCCATGTTCGATACCGCCTTCCACGCCCGCATGCCCAAGGCGGCAGCGCTCTACCCCGGCCCCTACAGCTGGGTCGAGCAGGGCATTCGCCGCTACGGGTTCCACGGCATTAGCCACCAGTACGTGGCCCAGCGGGCGGCAGACCTGATGGGGCGAGATCTTGCGGATCTGAAATTGCTCACCTGTCATCTCGGTAACGGCTGCTCGTTGGCGGCGGTGAAGGGGGGCATCAGCGTCGATACCACCATGGGCTTCACGCCCCTGGAGGGGCTGATGATGGGCAGCCGCTCGGGCAGCGTTGACCCCGGCATTCTCATTTACCTGATGCGCCAGGAGGGCTACAGCGCCGACCAGCTCGATACCCTGCTGAATAAAGAGTCGGGACTCAAGGGTATCTCCGGCCTGTCGAACGACATGCGGGGAATCGCCGAGGCCATGGAGCAGGGGAATGCTCGGGCGAAACTCGCCGTAGATATGTTCATTCACCGCCTGCACCGGGAAATGGGGGCGATGATCGCCAGCCTGGGCGGGCTGGATGCGGTGGTGTTTACCGCTGGCATTGGCGAAAATTCTCCCCTGCTGTGGCAGCGGGCCAGCGCGCCCTTTGAGTTTTTGGGGCTGCGGCTAAAGAAAGATCTGGCTCGCGCTAAGGATGACCAGGATATTGCAGCAGCGGATTCGGGCGTGAGCGTATTGGTCATTCATACCCAGGAGGAATGGGCGATCGCCCAGGCCTGCCTAGGGCACCGCTATAGTTTCTAACTGAACCGCCGTTCTGGCACCTGACTAAGATCGACGATCTCTCACCCCAGCCCCATTGTCGACAGCGCCGATCGCCATGGCATTCCGTCAGCTTCTCGCTGCCAGAGGCTGTGTAACTAATTTTCAAGCGACTGAAAAAGGGTGAAACAGAGGATGGGAAGATAGCCTTATCTCACTGTCAAAGCACAGAGAGTCCATACCAAATCCTGTTGGAGCAATCTCGATTTAGCGAGGTATGGCCATAGTCACTTAGGTTGAGACATCCAGAGGCTTTCGAGCGGTTGAACGCTTTGAGGAGAAATGTCTTAACCAGATTGGCTACAGCTATAAATGCTGCTGAACCTGCGCAAGCTGTCTGTTTGCGATCGGGGTTATTGACGCCAGATCTGGTATTTCCTTTTGTATTTTGGCTCTCAAAACTTTAGCTAATCGAGCCTACCCATTGCCAAGCCGTTAGGAAACAAAGCCTATGTCTGCCGCCGATCGCCGTAAATCCAATACGCTGTACGTCGTTTTAATCGCCGCTGCGGCAGCTCTGGGCGGCTTTTTATTCGGGTTTGATACGGCGGTCATCAATGGCGCGGTGGCCGCCATCGCCAGTTCCTTCAATGCCAGCAGCGTCGGGGTTGGACTGGCCGTGTCGCTGGCGCTGTTGGGGTCTGCCTTTGGCGCATTCTACGCCGGCAGAATCGCCGATCGCTACGGTCGGGTCAAGGCCATGATTGCCGCTTCGGTGCTGTTCACCATCAGCGCCATTGGCTCTGGACTGGCCCTGGGGCTTTGGGATTTTACCTTTTGGCGGCTTCTGGGCGGCATTGCCGTGGGTGCCGCCAGCGTTATTGCCCCTGCCTACATCGCCGAGTGTTCTCCGGCCCACCTGCGCGGTCGGTTAGGCTCGCTGCAGCAGCTGGCGATCGTCATTGGTATTTTCATCGCGCTGCTGTGCGACTACTTTATTGCGGTTTCTGCCGGGTCAGCGGAGGCCCCCTGGGCCTTTGGCATTGCAGCCTGGCGGTGGATGTTTTGGACTGAAATTCCCCCAGCGGTGCTCTACGGCATGGCCGCGTTGATGATTCCCGAGTCCCCTCGATACCTGGTCGCCCGAGGCCGCGAACAGGAAGCCGCCAAGGTTCTGAGCAAAATTTCCGTTCCCAACGTGCTGGCCAAAATTGACGAAATCAGGCAGACGGTTTTGCAGGATCGTGAGCCCAAATTTTCAGATCTGCTGTCCCGCAGCGGCAATCTGCTGCCCATTGTCTGGGTTGGCATTGGCCTATCGCTGCTTCAGCAGTTTGTCGGCATCAACGTCATCTTCTACTACAGCAGCGTGCTGTGGCGGGCCGTTGGCTTCTCCGAAAAAGATTCCCTCACCATTACCGTCATCACCGGGGCCGTAAACATTATTACCACCCTGGTAGCGATCGCCTTCGTCGATAAGTTTGGCCGCAAGCCCCTGCTCATCCTGGGGTCCATCGGCATGACCATCACCCTGGGCACCATGGCCTTTGTGTTCGGTCACGCGCCCATAGATGCGGATGGCAACCCAAATTTGACCGGGGCAGCGGGCACCGTAGCGCTGCTGGCCGCCAATCTCTACGTATTTTGCTTTGGCTTCTCCTGGGGCCCCGTAGTGTGGGTGCTGCTGGGAGAAATGTTCAACAACAAAATTCGAGGCGCGGCCCTTTCGCTGGCGGCCTGTATGCAGTGGATCGCAAACTTTGCCGTTTCAACCACATTTCCCCCCATTCTGGAGTTCTTTGGGCTGGGGGCAGCCTACGGTCTCTATACCATCTCAGCCGCCATCTCCTTCTTCTTCGTCCTCTTCTTTGTCAAAGAGACCAAAGGCATGGAGCTAGAGCACATGTAGAAGGAGGCAGGCCAGGCTTTGCTCTTCCACCACCTGCCTCTAGCGTTTAACTCGGCCTCTCGTCCGGTCACCAATTTGGCTAGGCGCTTACTGCTCCTGCACCAGCCGCAGGTAGTTTTGCTTCAGCTGCATGTGGCTCTCGCTCATGCGATCGGACAGGTTTTTCTCCACCTGAGAGAACTGCTCCCAAAATAGGGAAGACCGCTGGGAGCCGATATATTCCTGCCAAAGCCGCTCCAGCAGGTCAGCCGCCAGGGGGCTTTCGGCCCTGACATCCGCTGCCACCGCTTGAAACGCCTTATGGGCGGCGGGGTGTTGCTTTACCTGCTGGGCCAGAGTAATGGCGTCCTGCAAACGGCTGGATAGATCGGGGGAAAGAGCCATAGGTATTGATTATGCTTACTATTTCTTTTACAAATCTAAACAATTAAAGCTGCCTCGGCAAGGAAAGTCCTGCGACGGGCCTATTTCTGGCTACTGCGGCGGGCAGAGATTAGGGTAGATTCGTAAGGAGCCATGCTGTTGCAGTAGTCACGTTGGTTAGGCGATCCAGAAACCCTATGAACGTTCAAACGTTTGAACGTTTGCAGGAGGCAGGTCTTAGCCAGACTGGCTACAGCTATATTTGCTGGCGCTTGATCTACTCTTTTCCCTGCCGCATCTCTTCCTCGACCTATGGCCAAACAGCGCATTCTCTCTGGCATTCAGCCGACGGGCAACCTCCACCTGGGCAACTACCTGGGGGCGATTCGCAACTGGGTTGACCTGCAAGAAGAATACGACGCCTACCTGTTCATGGCCGATCTGCACGCCATTACGGTGCCTCACGACCCGGCCCAACTGGCGGAGGATACCTACAAGGTGGCGGCGGCCTATATTGCCTGCGGCATCGATCCCGAGAAGGCCACGATTTTTGTGCAGTCGCACCTGTCCGCCCACGCAGAGCTGACCTGGCTGTTTAACTGCATCACCCCGCTCAACTGGCTGGAGCGGATGATTCAGTTCAAGGAAAAAGCCGTCAAGCAGGGAGAAAACGTCAGCATTGGCCTGCTCGACTACCCGGTGCTGATGGCGGCCGACATCTTGCTCTACGAGCCCGACCTGGTGCCCGTGGGCGAAGACCAGAAGCAGCATCTGGAGCTCACCCGCGATATTGCCAATCGGCTCAACTTTCAGTTTGGCAGCGAAGAAAATCCGGTGCTCAAGGTGCCCGAGCCGATGATTCGTCCGGAGGGGGCTAGGGTCATGAGCCTGACCGACGGCAGCAAAAAAATGTCCAAGTCAGACCCTTCGGAGCAAAGCCGCATTGACCTCACCGATCCGCCGGAGGTGATTGTCAAAAAGTTCAAGCGCGCCAAAACTGACCCGGAACGGGGGCTGTGGTTCGATGACCCGGCTCGGCCCGAGTGCAACAACCTGCTGACCCTCTACATGCTGCTGTCGGGGCAGACCAAGGCCGCCGTGGCCGCCGAGTGCCGTGAGATGGGCTGGGGGCAGTTTAAGCCCCTGCTGGCGGAAACGGCGGTGGCGGCCCTAGCCCCCATTCAGGTGCGGTTTAATGAGCTGATGGGCGATCGCACCTACTTAGAGAGCATTCTCAAAGCCGGGCGCGAAAAGGCTGGCGATGTGGCCAACGCCACCCTGGCGCGGGTCAAAGATGCCCTGGGCTATTCTAAGCCGCTGTAGCCCTGGGATATGTAGCCGTCGGGATATACTGATTAACTACCTTCGTCCTCGACATAGGGAATCCTAAGGGGGATTTTTTGACGTCTGCACCGTTGGGTTATCGGCTGCGCACAGCGGCCAACGCTGGCCAATTTTTGGTCACAGCGGAGGTCATGCCGCCCAAGGGGGGCAACCCAGAGCACATGCTGGCGATGGGCCAGCTGCTCAAGGGGCGGGTCCATGCGGTCAACGTCACCGACGGCAGCCGGGCGGTGATGCGGATGTCGTCCTGGGCGGCGGCGGTGCTGCTGCAACAGCAGGACCTTGAGGCGGTGTGCCAGGTGGCCTGCCGCGATCGCAACCGGATTGCCCTCCAGGCCGACCTGATGGGTGCCCACGCCCTGGGTCTGCGCAATATTTTGGCCCTCACTGGCGACCCCGTTAAGGCGGGCGACCACCCCGAGGCGCGATCGGTGTTTGACCTGGAATCGGTGCGGCTGCTGAAGCTGCTCGAAAAGCTCAACTACGGCGTAGACAGCCACGACAAGCCCCTCAGCGACGGCCAGCTCGATCTGTTTGCGGGAGCGGCCATCGATCCGCAGTCGCTCAGCTGGTCGGGGCTGCAGCGGCGGTTCGAGGCCAAGGTTAAAGCGGGGGCGCAGTTTTTTCAGAGCCAGCTGATCACCGATTTTGAGCGGCTGGCCAAATTTATGGACCAGGTGGCCTCTGGCTACGATCGCCCCGTGCTGGCCGGAATTTTCTTGCTTAAGTCGGCTAAAAATGCCAACTTTATTAACCGCAACGTGCCCGGCGCCCAAATTCCCCAGGCCATTGTCGATCGCCTGGCCCAGGCCCCAGACCCGCTGCAAGAGGGGGTTCAGATCGCCGCCGAGCAGGTGCAGGCCGCCCGCCAGGTGTGCCAGGGGGTGCATCTGATGGCCGTGCGCCGCGAAGATTTAATTCCCCAAATTTTGGACCAGGGGGGCATTGCCCCAGTAGACCCGCCCTAGGCCAGCGGTAGGGGCTGAGGCCGAAGGGTACGCTTACCCACAGGGACCAGGCGGAGTTGACCCGGCGGGGCCAGGGTCAGCCCCCGGCGCACGGGCTTTAGAGAACGGCGATCGCGGGCCGGTAGCTCCAGCTGCCAATGCCGCAAAACCGTGGCCAGCACCAGCTTCATTTCCATCAGAGCAAAGGCCATGCCAATGCAGCTGCGGTGGCCGCCCCCAAAGGGCAAAAACTCGTAGGGCGAGTACTGCCGCTCCAAAAACCGCTCGGGCCGGAAGGTATCGGGGTCGGGATACAGGTCTTCGCGGTGGTGCACCAGATAAATATTGAGAAACAGCACCGCCCCAGCGGGAAACTCATAGCCCGCCACCGCCATCGGCTCGCTGACAATGCGGATGCCGGTGGTAGGGGCAACCGGGTAAATGCGCAGGGTTTCCTGGCAGAGGGCGGTGAGATAGGGCAGGCTGGCGTAGGCTAGGGGATCGGGGGCAGGCCCCAAACTGTCGAGCTCCTGGCCCAGGCGATCGCCCACCTCTGGCAGCCAGTGAATCCAGTACAGCGCCCAGGTCAGGGCCGAGGCAGTGGTTTCGTGGCCCGCCACCAGCAGGGTCATGAGCTCGTCGTGGAGTTCGCCGTCGCTGAGCGGCTGCCCCTGGTCATCGCGGGTCGCCATCATCAATGACAAAATGTCGGTGCTATCGGGCTGGGGGCAGCGGCGGCGGTCTTCAATTTCGGCATAGATCAGGGCGTCAATCTCGCCCTTGATGCGCACAAATCGCCCCCAGGGGCTGAGCGATCCCAGATCCTTTTGCAGGCCTGGAAAGAAGATAAAAAAGGCGCTGGCCGGGGTGCCCAACCCCTCTAGCAGGGAGCTGAGCAGCTGGCGCAGGCGATCGTAGCGATCGCCGTCCCCCAGGCCAAACACCGCCTTTAAGATCACCCGCAGGGTAATATCCTGCATGGCGGCCCGCAGGTTGAAGGCTCTGCCTGGGTGCCAGTCCGCCATCACCTGCTGGGTCAGGGTGCAGATTACGTCACCGTAGGCCCGCATGCGATCGCCGTGAAACGGGGGCATTAGCAACCGGCGATGGCGGCGGTGGCGATCCCCATCCAGCAGCAGCAGCGACTGATCGCCCAGCAAAAAGGTCAGCCCGCTGCCCACATTCTGGGGCGGGACGTGAAACCGGGCGGCATCCGCCTGAAAAATACCCTGAATCACCGCTGGGTCGGCCACATAGATCGACGGTGGCGAGCCTTCCCCCACCCGAAACACCGGCCCGTAGCGCCGGTAGTTCTCCTCAAAATAGTCAAGCGGGCGCAGAATCAGCTTGGGGGCACGTCGCCAGAAGGGCGTGGTAGAGCCGGGGAGGGCAGGCATAGCAGAAGGCGCTTGAAAGAATTGGGCTAGGCAGAAGGCCTACTGTCCTGATGCTAGATCATCCCGTCGGCTTCTGGGCCTGCCCTGGCAGCGCTACAAAAACTCCCGCAGAAACTCGTAGGGTTCTACCTCCCAGATTGGCTCAGGCACCAGATAGCTCAGCCGATGGAGAATGTCGGCCTCGATCGCAGCCATCTGGTCATGGGCAAATATTTCGCCCAGCGCCAGGCGATCGCGATCGCGCAGCGGTGACAACGGATTGGCCAGCTGGGGCGCCGCATCCGCCATGGAGTATGGAGCCCCGACGGACTCAGATGAGCCTGGCTTTTGGTCGGCATCTGGAGCAGCATCGGATTGCCCTGGGCGGCGCGATCGCTTTTTGGCCGCAGCTCTTTGGCTCGTCGTAAATAGCGCCCTGACCCACGGATCGGCTCTCAGCGAACTGCTGACCGGGCGGGAAAAGGACGACTCTAAACCCCACGGGTCTGCTGAATAGGTTCCCGCATCTATAGAAGGTGAAGCAGAGGGTACGGCTCCCGTGGGGCCAGGGGTAATGCTCATGGTGCTCCAGTGCCAGTAGTGACATTCAGGTCAAGGGGGCCGATGGCCGGTGGTCACCGCCAGCAGAGCAGCCCTGGCCAGGATGCACCAGGATGAAACCCGCCAGAATCGCCTCAGCGCCCTATTCTTTCAGTATAAATGCGGAGGCGATGGAGATAGACAGTTCCCGATACACCCTTACAGAGCTTATCAACTGGAACTTTGAGCGGTCGAGCGCTGCTGCTTCAGGTAGGCAAACACCGACTTATCGCCAATGTCGGGCACGATCGGCTGCACCACCTTGCGCCCAGCAAACACCAAAAATAGACCGGCCCAGGCAGCCAGCAGCCCCTGCTCCACGCCCAGGGGCAGCCAGCCCGCCAAGTGCCCCAGCAGCAGCAGCGGCACCAGCGGCGTTAGCAGCTTGGTTTCCAGCCGGTCAAAGCAAAAGGCCTCCTTGAAAAAAATGCCGGTTAGCGCCACAAAGGTAAAGCCCACGCCCCACAGCACCGCAGGCGTTGCCATCACCGTTTGGGCCAGGGGACCGTCGATACCGTGGGAGAGTACCAAAGACGCCACCCCCCCCACCAGCCAAACCGCCTGCAGCAGACGGTGCAGGGGCACCAGATAAATGTGAATAGTGGCCAAACTCAGCCCCAGCCCCAGCCAAAATACCGTGTAGAGGGCGCTGATGGCCTGCACCAGGGTGGGATTTTGGGGAGAGAACAGGGCGATCGCGGTTCCCGCCGCAAAGGCCAGCGCTGCTACCATTAGCCCAGCGCGGTAGAGCACCACTCCGCGGCGATCGCCCGCCGTAATGGTGTAGTCCCCAAACTGCCCTGAATAGATCACTGTGGCCTCGTTCGCAGCGCTGTCCATAGCCTTCACCCAAGCTGAGAAATCTACGGTTAAACCGTATTTCTATAGTATCGGGTCGGGGCGAGTCGGGGCGGGCTGGACCTATCGGGTCAGGGATATCTGGGTAGGTAGGGTAACGGTAAAACAGGTCTGGTTCGCGTCGCTAGTCACCTCAACATTGCCCCCCAGGTGCATCGCCAGCTTTCGCACCAGGGCCAACCCCAGCCCCGTTCCGCCCTGTTTCCAGGGGTCGGCGCTCGGAACACGATAAAACTTATCAAAAATGCGGGGCATTTCCTCAGCCGGAATTGTAACGCCCGTGTTAGTTAGGGCAATGGACACAAAGTCGCCAGCGGTATCGGGATGGGCCGACACCTGTAGCGTAATGTTTTCGCCTGGAGGGGTGTATTTACAGGCGTTGTTGAGCAGCTCTGCCAGCACCCGCTCCAGGCTGGCCAGATCGGTATGCAGCACGGGCAAAGCTGGCGCGACGACCAGCTTCAGGGTCTGATCACGGCTTTTAGCGCGGGTTACAAAGCTGTCAATCCAGCCGGCCAACCAGGTATCTAGCAAAATCGGCTCGGGCTGGATGGGATGATTGCCCACGTCCAGTCGCTGTAGGTCCAGCAGATCGTTAATCAAGCTGATCTCGCGCTCGCACTCCTCCTGCAAAATGCTGAAGTAGCGGCCAATGCGGGTCTGCTCCGTTCTGGGTTTTTGCAGGTCGGCGGTGAGGTCAAATTCCTGGTTGAGGGTGACCCCCAGCAGCTGCAGTGCCACCCGCATGCTGGTGACCGGGGTGCGCAGCTCATGGGATACAGTGCTGAGAAAGTCGTCCTTGAGGGTGTTGAGACGCTCTAGCTCGGCCACCTGCGACTGGGCCGCCTGGTACAGTCTGGCCTGGCGAATGGCGATCGCGCACTGGTTTGCCACCTGCTGCACCAGACGAATCTCAATGTCGTTGAACCCGTAGTCGCGGCCATTGATCAGCCACAGATCGCCCAGCACCCCGCGATCGTCGACAATCGGGCAGGCCAGCATCGCCACATATCCCCGCACCGGGTTCGGTTCCACCGAGCAAAACTGAAAGTACTGCCCGTTCAGCAGCTGGTGGTAGACCTCCGGAAAAGCCTCCATCTGCGCCACTCGCCCCTGGTAGGAAGGGCTGGAGCTGTTGTACTCGTAATAAATGGTCGAAGTCCCCTGCTCCAGGTCGTAGAGCGAGGTGTTCGACCCTTTCACCTCCAGGGCTTCGGTCAGCTCCTTCACCGCGGTCAGCATAATCTGATTCACATCGAGGCTATCGCGCACCCGATCGGTGATCCGCTTTAGGGTGGCCTCAAACTCCAGCGCCGTTTGCAGCTGCTCGGTACGCTGGGTCACCTGCCGCTCTAAATCGGTGTTGAGCCGCTGCACCTGATTGTAGAGGCGAGCCTGCTTGATCGCCCCCCCCACCTGGGTCGCCACCTCCCGCAGGGTTTCAATTTCCCAGGTGGCCCAGGGGCGGGGGCCGCTGCAGTTGAGGGCACACACCAGGCCATAGATAGACTCCGCCTGCACAATCGGCATGATCAGGCAGGCTTTGACCTGAGCCTGATTAAACTTAGCCAGGTAGGCCCGGGGAAGGTGCGCCGTGGCGATATCGTCGATCACCTCCATTTCCCCGTGGCGATAGCGCATCAGGTCGATGGGAATAAAGCTCAGGTCGGTCTGAGCCATGGCCGATGCCGCCATCGTAGGGGTGGCCGACTCAGCCACCACCCCGTTGTAGTCAGGATCAAAGCTGTAGAACAGCACTCGGTCAATGTGCAAAAAGCGCCGCACCTCGTTGACCGTGGTTTGCAGCAAATCCTCAGAATTCAGCGATTGCAGCAGGTGCTGGGCGATCGCCCCCAGCAGCCGCTCTCGCTCCGACTGGCGCTGCAGCGTTTGTTCCACCCGGTGTAGGGGAGTAACATCCTGCAGGCTCACCATCAGCAGAGGTTCACCGTCAGCGGCAAAAAACCGGCGGCTAGTCGCCGTCAGGCGGCGATAGTCCTCAGCGCTGCCGGTCATCTCCAGCACAAAGGTTTGAGCCACGCCAGTCGCCATGGCCCGCTGCCCGGCCGCCACAAGCTGCTGACTCACCCCCTGGGGCAGTACGTCTGTTCCCAGCTGCCCCACCAGAGCTGCCAGAGCTGACTGATCGCGGCCCACCAGGGCGGCACAGGCCTGATTGAGAAAGAGCCAGCGGTGCTGCTGGTCAGTTATCCAAAGCGGAGCCGCGATCGCATCCAGCATCTCCCAAGGGGCGGCGAGGCGAGACTGCGCTCCCAGGGGCACGGGGTCGGGGGGCAGGGTAGACATAACCGATGGAGAAAAGTTAGGTTCCGAAACGGGGCGTATGCTCTTTAAACACTATGCCCAGAGCCACCAGAGAACGCCCACCTCAGCCCGACAAAAGGATAGCTCCGGAAAAACATCAGAACAGGCTATGACTTAACACCTCAATAGTCTATAATCATAGACCGTGCACATTTGCAGGCCCTATGAACGCAGAGGAAATCATCCGCTCGATTGAGGCGGAGCAGTTAAAAACCGATCTTCCCACCATCTACGTCGGCGACACCATCCGTGTCGGCGTGCGTATCCAAGAAGGCGGCAAAGAGCGGATTCAGCCCTATGAGGGCACCGTCATCGCCATGCGCAATGGCGGCATCAATCGCTCCATCACGGTGCGAAAGATTTTCCAAGGAGTAGGCGTTGAGCGGGTATTTCTGCTCCATGCCCCCAAGGTAGCCAGTATTACCGTGCTGCGTCGCGGTAAGGCTCGGCGGGCCAAGCTCTACTACCTGCGCGATCGGGTTGGTAAGGCCACCCGTCTGAAGCAGCGTTTTGATCGCCCAATCAACTAGAATTGAATAGAGCTGAGTTCTGGTGCCCAGCACCTGGCTCCATGCGTCCTTAGTTCAGTTGGTAGAACGCGGGTCTCCAAAACCCGATGTCGGGGGTTCGAGTCCTCCAGGGCGCGCTGAGGTGCGGCGGCGACAATTCTTACAGCTTCTGATTTTCTGTCCGCAGGGGCAGGCCAGGGGAGTGGGTATTGTCTCTGCCCTACACTCGATAACTAGGCCAGGGGTTTTAGTCACTTACAGTTGCTCTCCAACCTTAACCAGTTAAGAGTTACAGCTTCATTCTCTCCAGTCAGATAGTTCGGACAAGCGCCAACAGGAGCCAAGCCAGTGGGTAAGAAAGACGCCGCCATAGAGTCTAAGGGTAAGACCACAGACGCCCAGGTTGCTGATCAGGGCTTTAACGTGGGTACCTTTTTGCAGGGCACCAAGGAAGAGCTGGGCAAAGTGGTTTGGCCAAGTCGGCAGCAGCTTATCAGTGAGTCGGCCGCCGTTATTCTGATGGTTAGCCTTTCTGCAACCGTGATTTATCTTGTGGATCGGCTATTTGGGTGGATTTCGGGGCAGGTATTCTAAATGGCGCTTGAAGACTTCGATTACAACGATGCTCCCCTCGACGAACCCCTAGACAGCAATCTAGAGGCAGAGGGTCTAGAACCCGACGCTGGGTCCGGCGTCGACGACGGCAACGAGGGCGAAGCCGCTCGCTACTACCAGCGTAAAGCTCGGTGGTACGCCGTACAGGTGGCGTCTGGGTGTGAAAAGCGCGTCAAGCTCAACCTTGAGCAGCGGATTAACACTTTAGACGTGGTTAACCGTATTTTTCAGGTTGAGATTCCTCAAACTCCGGCCATCAAGCTCCGCAAGGATGGAACCCGTCAGAACATCGACGAAAAAGTCTTTCCTGGCTATGTTCTAGTTCGCATGTACATGGATGACGAAGCCTGGTCGGTGGTGAAAAATACCCCCCACGTGATCAACTTCGTGGGCGCCGAACAGCGTCGGGCTTACGGCCGAGGCCGGGGCCACGTCAAGCCCATGCCCCTCGGCATGAGCGAGGTCAAGCGTATTTTCAAGCGCACCGAAGAGCAAAAGCCTGTAATCAAGGTCGACATGGCTCCGGGGGACAAAATTACCGTGCTCTCGGGTCCCTTCAAAGACTTTGAGGGTGAGGTAGTAGAGGTCAGCCCCGAGCGCAGCAAGCTCAAGGCGCTGCTGTCCATTTTCGGACGCGACACTCCAGTGGAACTGGAATTCAATCAAGTGGAAAAAGAGAGTTAATTAATGGCTAAGAAAGTTGTTGCGTTGATTAAGTTGGCACTTCCTGCCGGAAAGGCCAACCCAGCTCCCCCCGTCGGCCCAGCCCTGGGTCAGCACGGGGTAAATATTATGGCGTTCTGCAAAGAGTATAACGCCCGCACCCAGGACAAAGTGGGCCTAGTGATACCGGTTGAGATTTCGGTCTTTGAAGACCGCAGCTTCACCTTTATCCTCAAGACCCCTCCTGCCTCTGTGCTGATTAAGAAAGCTGCGGGCATTGAGCGCGGCTCAGGCGAGCCCCGCACCAAAAAAGTTGGTTCTATTACCCGAGCCCAGCTTAAAGAAATTGCCGAAACCAAGATGCCCGACCTCAACGCCAACGACATTGAGGCCGCGATGAATATTGTCGAGGGTACTGCCCGCAATATGGGTGTCACCGTCGGCGACTAGGCCTAAAGGCTTGTTTTCAACCAGCGTTTAACTGTTCACATTACGGGGGAGAGGCGCGGCTTCGTTTGACCCCAAGGAGATCTCATGGCTAAAGTATCCAAGCGCCTGCGCGATGCCCAGGCTAAAGTAGAAGACCGGCTTTATGAGCCTCTGGAAGCTCTAGAGCTGCTCAAAGAGACGGCCACTGCCAAGTTTATAGAATCGGCTGAGGCCCACATTCGGCTGGGTATTGACCCCAAATACACCGACCAGCAGCTGCGAACCACGGTTATTTTGCCCAAGGGCACCGGGCAAACCATTCGAGTGGCCGTCATTGCCAAGGGCGAGAAGGTGGCGGAGGCTACGGCTGCCGGGGCTGACCTGGTGGGTTCTGAAGAACTCATCGACGAAATTCAAAAGGGCATGATGGACTTTGACGTTTTGATTGCCACCCCCGACGTTATGCCCCAGGTGGCCAAACTTGGTCGTCAGCTTGGCCCCCGTGGTCTAATGCCGTCTCCCAAGGGTGGTACCGTCACCTTCGATCTGCCCCAGGCGATCGCCGAGTTTAAAGCGGGTAAGCTGGAGTTCCGGGCCGACAAAACGGGTATTGTCCATGTTATGTTTGGCAAGGTAGATTTTAGCGCTGAGGATCTGCTGGTCAATCTCAAAGCTTTGCAGGAGTGTGTTGATCGCAACCGCCCTTCCGGTGCGAAGGGTCGCTACTGGCGCACTGTGACGATTACCTCTACCATGGGGCCTGCCATTCATCTAGATGTCAACGCCCTGCGCGACTTCAAAATGGCAGATGCCGCCTGAGCCCTCGGGCAGGTAGAGCAAGTTTTACCCTTACCATCCAGGAGACAGCCGTTCTGAAGTAATTCCTTACAACTGCATAGACGACCGTAGATAGCAGGTGCCAGTTAGGCGCTGCATAAATCCTGCCGAGGTTGACTTAAATGACTCAAGTGCTTTTGCCACAGGCTAAGCACAGGCAGTTGTTGGTCTACCCCGGCATGGTTGTCGGGGTTTATTTTTGGCCGTTTACACTGGCTACCGTGGCCAATGAAGACAGGCTGAGTCCTGGATCGGGTAATTGAGTTTCCCTATCCCCAACTAAAAGGAGGTGAGATCGATATGGGGAGAACCCTAGCGAATAAAAAAGAGCTGGTAGCCGAAATTCAGGCGCTGCTCGACGATGCTCAACTGGCCTTTGTGATTGATTACAAAGGTCTAACGGTGGCTGAGATTAGCAACCTGCGCAATCGGCTGCGGCCCAAGGGCGCGGTGTGCAAAATTGCCAAAAACACGCTGATGCGTATTGCCGTTGACGGTAACGAAAGCTGGCAGCCCATCACCGAGTTTCTCAAAGATTCTTCAGCCTTTGTGCTGGTTAAAGAAGACTTTGGCGGAGCCATTAAGGAATACCAAGCCTTCCAAAAAGACACCAAGAAAACCACCCTCCGGGGTGGGGTGATGGAAGGTCAGGCCCTGAGCGAAGACCAGATTAAGGCCATTACCGAACTGCCCACCAAAGAGGAGCTTATGGCTCGCCTGGCGGGGGCGATCAAGGCAATGCCAACTCGGATTGCCGTGGGCGTCAATGCTGTACCGACCCAGCTGGCTGTGGGCGTTAAAGAGGTGCCTGCGTCCCTGGCTCGTGCCATCAAGGCGGTCTCCGAGAAAGACGCGGCCTAGGTCCGTCTGCGACGATTTTGTTTACGTTGATTGTTTTTTTACCAGGAGTTAACCGGTAACTATGTCTGCTAAAACCGATGAAATTCTCGAACAGCTTAAGTCTCTGTCTCTGCTTGAAGCCTCTGAGCTAGTCAAGCAAATTGAAGAGGCCTTTGGGGTTGACGCCTCTGCTTCCGCTGGCGGCGGCATGATGATGATGGCCCCCGGTATGATGGGCGGCGCTGGTGCTGCTGCGGCTGAGCCCGAAGAGGAAAAGACCGAGTTCGACGTTGTGCTTGAAGAAGTGCCCGCCGATAAGAAAATCGCTATTCTCAAAGTGGTGCGCGGCCTGACCGGGCTGGGGCTGAAGGAAGCCAAGGAGATGGTGGAAGCCGCTCCTAAAGCTATCAAGGAAGCCGTTACCAAGGAAGATGCTGAAGACGCCAAGAAGCAGCTTGAGGAAGCTGGCGGCAAAGTCAGCGTGAAGTAGTTTGGCGCTCTTGCGCTAGATTTAGCCTAAAAAGCCTCTGTAGTTTACAGGGGCTTTTTTTTAGGAGAGTATTCTCTACCTTCTCAGGGCATTATTTCCCTTGCGGCTGCGTTTGGAGTCGGTATGATTGAGGTAGACAGTAGGTTTGTAGAGGAGAAGAACCGTGGCACAGCACCTGAAGCGGTGGGAGTCGCCCCGCAGGTCGGGCCGCAACCACAAGGGTCGAGGCGGTAGCGCCCGCCAGCGGCAGCTACAGAAGCGACAGCAGACTCTGCGCAAACGCCTCAGCGGGCGATCGCAGCAGGAGCAGCAAGATCGACAAAAAGGGGAGCCAATTGGCTCCCCTTTTTGCTGGGCGTCAGGTCTAGAGCAGCATTCCTTTAGCCAATCAGCAGTTCTTCTTCAGGGAATTGAATAGCCGAAGGCTTGGGATCACCCAGGAGAGCCGCCATAAACAACAGCACCCCGACCCGGCCCAGGTACATGGTGAAAATAATCACGTATTTTCCCAGGTTAGAGAGTTCGGCGGTAATGCCGGTGGAAAGCCCTACCGTAGCAAAGGCTGAAACCGACTCAAACAGAATGGTAATAAAGCTCAGATTTGGGTTGCTAATAGCCAGCAGAGCGGTGGCGCTGACCACCGCTAGCCCCGAACCCACCACCACTGCGATCGCTTTTAGCACCCGGCTCGTCGGAATTTGCCGCCGAAAACAGAGCACCTGTTCTTGCCCCTGAAGGGCCATGCGGGTGCAGGCAATTAAAATGCGGATGGTGGTGGTTTTGATGCCACCGCCAGTGCTGCCGGGGCTGGCGCCAATAAACATCAGGGCAATCATAATAAACAGCGAAGCGTTGCCCATCGCCCCAATGTCAATAGTGTTGAACCCGGCTGTGCGGGCAATGACCGACTGAAACCAGGCGATCAGAAGCTTATTGTGGGGGATTTCTGGGCCCAGAGTGGCTGGGTTCTGATACTCGGTGACAAAAAAGGCCGCAGTTCCTAAAATTAGCAGCACCACCGTGGTGCTGGTGACCACTTTAAAGTTGAGAGAAAACAGGCCCCGGCAGCGATTGCCCTGAATTCGGTTGCGCAGCCAAGTTAGCAATTCCATAATTACCTGGTAGCCAATGCCGCCGATGATCACCAGGGCGGTAATTACCGCATTTACCCAGGGGTTAAGGGCATAGCCGACGATGCTGTCTTCAAATAAACTAAAGCCCGCGTTATTAAATGCACTGACGCTGTGAAAGATTGACAGCCAGAGGCCATAGCCCGCCCCATAATCCTGGTTAAACACCGGGTAGAGACAAAACAGCCCGGTCAGCTCGAACACAAGCGTCATGGCAATGATAGAAAGAATCAGCGATTTCCCTCCGGCTAGGGCCGCGCTGTCCATCGACTGCTGAATGGCCAATCGCTCTCGCAGCCCGAGCCGTCGCCCCAGCAGCAGCACTAAAAAGGTGTTGGCGGTCATATAGCCCAGCCCTCCTACCTGAATGAGGGCCAGAATGACCCCTTCCCCAAAGGTTGAGAAATAGGTGCCGGTATCCACCACAATGAGCCCGGTCACACAGACGGCGGAGGTGGCCGTAAACAAAGCTACCAGCGGATCGCCCCAGCCTTTGTCGGTGGTGGATATGGGCAGCACCAGCAGCAGCGTGCCAATGGTAATCAATACCAGAAAACCAAGGCATATGGTACGCGGAACCGTCATCTGCATAGGCTGAGCATTCCGCGAAGTACGGAGTATAGAGGCAACCCTATATTTCCACGAGTTGACGCTCTCGGCCAATATAGCGGAAGATTTAACCCGTTAAGCCCCCCTACTTAGGCCCCGACTGCCATGGCCAATGCGCTGTACAAAAAAATTCAGACTTTTTATGATGATTCGTCGGGACTCTGGGAGCAGATCTGGGGTGAGCACATGCACCACGGCTACTATGGGCCCGATGGCCGCCAGCGTAAGAATCGCCGTCAGGCTCAAATTGACTTGATTGACGAATGTCTGACCTGGGCAGGCATTACTGAGGCCACGGACATTTTGGACTGTGGCTGCGGCATTGGCGGCAGCGCCCTGGAACTGGCTACCCGATTCAGCGCTCGGGTGACCGGCATTACCCTCAGCCCGGTGCAGGCCAGGCGGGCTACCGAGCGAGCTGCGGCAGCCAATTTGACAGGGGATGTAGCCCCTTGCGCCCGCTTTGAGGTGGCCGATGCTTTGCAGACCCCCTTTGCAGACCAAAGCTTTGACCTGGTGTGGTCGATGGAAAGCGGCGAGCACATGCCCGACAAGGTGGCGTTTTTGCAGGAGTGCTACCGGGTGCTAAAGCCCGGAGGCAGGTTGCTGATGGCCACCTGGTGCCACCGCCCTATCGATTCGCTGGCGGGGCCGTTGACCTGGCTTGAGCAGCAGCAGCTCAGCTGGATTTACCAGGTCTATGGGCTACCCTACGTAGTTGCCCTACCCGACTATGAGGCGATCGCGACCAGCTGTGGCTTTAGCCACCTCCGCAGCGCCGACTGGTCCCTGGCGGTTGCCCCCTTTTGGGATGAGGTGATTGCCTCAGCCCTCAGCCCTGAGGGGCTAGCAGGACTGGTTAAAGCCGGTCCTGGTACGCTTCAGGGAGCCTTGGCCCTGGCCCCCATGCGCCAGGGGCTGGAGAGCGGGCTGATTCGCTATGGGCTGCTGTGCGCCGTGCGCTAGGGGCAACAAAAAAGGAGGGTCCAGGTGAACCCTCCAAGATGATTAAAACTGATGGACTAGCTACACCCTATTGGGGGCGAGCAGCCGGACAGTCAATTGCCCGCACGGCTACAGCGGCGGTGTAGTCCCGTAGCGCGTTGGTGTTAGGGGCGAAGTTAGTCCCGGTTTCGTTGAGCGGAGTGGCGATCGCGCAGTAGGCCGCCATCTGCTTGATCGTAGCTTCACCCCAGTGCCCGCTAATATCGGTGAAGGTCGGAGGATTGCTGATGTTGGGGATCAGCCCGCCCGTGACGGTATCTCGCCCAGGCACAGGCGACGTGCTGGTGCTGTCGCCCGAGCCGGCATCAGCTCGAACCAGGGCCAGCTTATAGGCCATAGCCATCAGCTCGGCCCGCGAGACATTGTCCGTAGGACGGAATTTACCCGTGCCCAGGTCGCCGGTTACAATACCGAGCTGCTTGGCCTGCTGAATTTTGACCGCACTCCAGCGATTGGCTGCCACATCGGAGAAGGGAGCGCTATAGACCGACTGGGGTAAGTTTGAAAGCGTAGATGTGGGCAGCACCTTCTTGGCGGTTTCCATAATCACCGAAACCGCCTGCTCGCGGGTGAGCGGAGCCGTAGGTCTAAAAGTGCCGTCCTCGGGGAAACCAGAAATCACGCCCAGACTGGCCGCGCGGGTAATGTCAGCGGCGTAGCGGTTGCCACGAATATCGTTAAAGGCCAGGGCCGGTGGTGTCACCGGCGGAGTTGTCGGAGGAGTGCCGCCGCCCGTTTCACCGCCCTGCAGCTGAGCCAGGGTCAGATCATTGGTGAAATACACCAGGTTCGAGCTGACGATCGCCCCGTTGAAGGTGCGCTTGGTCAACGACCAGCCAGGGTTGAGATCGAGCTGGGTAAAGCCAGTGGGGCTGATGCCGTTGGCGCGGCCAATGGTAATGCGATCGCGAGAAATCGTGCTGGGGGCAAACTGCAGCAGCAGATCGCCATCCTTTTGGTTGACCTCAAACCGAGCACCCGACAAATCCTGGCCCGCCAGTCGGATCGCATAGCCGTTAGTATCACGCTGTAGGCGGCAGACACCGGTAAAGTCAAACGTATTCCACAGCGCGTTAACCTGGGTAGGCTCGCCGCCAGGGTTAGCAATAGTCCAGCAGGGAGGATTGGGCTGAAGCTGCTCTACAATATAGAGCCGATAGGGCTGAGAAGTGGTACCCGGCACCGCTACCACCAGAAAGTTGGCCTCGTTGATCGCAACATTGCCAAAGGTTTGCGCCAGTAATGTACCTGTCTCGCGCCCCATGGGCTGAATTGAGGTATGGCTATCGGCAACGGCCTGCCCCGCTCCACCGAGCACGCCAAGGGTAGCTGCGGTCAGTGCAGCCGCTTTAAGCTTCGACATAGGATTCATTGTCACCCGTCCTAGATAGCGTTTGTGATGTGGGGATGTTTTTTCTACCTTAAGCCCTGGTCAGCGAGGGCAAGCTCTAGCCTTAACCACTTACCAGACTGTCTGATAATCAGTCTTTGAATAACCATCGCGCCAAGGCAACGACCGGACTTTCAACATCTGGATCAGATTCTATCGGCCAGAAAGACAATAGGTCTGATCAACCTAGAAAAGCCGCAATCATTGTAGGGGCATCCTTGGTATACACCTCTACTTTTTCTACGATTTGCTTAGGATTCGTTGCAAAACCTCATAGTTTCAGGCCCCTTCCGCCTGGATACATTGTTTATAGCCATCGTTCAGATTGATTAAAATATTCCGCATGGTCCGCCGGAGCCATGCTCTCCACCCGCGCGCCGCCCAGCAGTCGCCATGGACGGTACTGCATGCCCAAGGCGACTGTCACCCTGGCAGAAAACCGTCCTGCTCTCTCAGAAGCGGGATGGTCAGAAGCGCGATGGTCAACAATCCTAAACTCTGCCGCAGTTTGCTAGGGGCTGTCATCAATTAGTTGCTGATGGGCCAACAATTAACGGTTACAGCCCCTAGCCTGTTTTTGGAGTCGGGCGTGATAAGGCTGGTGGAATCAGGATTTTAGCCAGAATTGATGACGCGCCCTAGCGCCCTAGAGCTGAAACTCATCTAACCCTGGCGAGGGCAACCCGGCAGGGGTAATCGCGCGGCTCACCGATGCCTTATAGCTCTCTTGCTGAGTCAGCATATCCACAGATATGGCCTCAAACCAGGCCTCTAAACAGCCCAGGGGCACCGTCAGCTGTAGGGTGCCTTCCATCTGGCCCTGCCCATTGGGCAGCAAATTCATAACCTGGCGAGGTTCGTCGGCCAGACTGCGCGTTTGGGGATCGGTAATCCAGACCTTGATGTACAGCCGATTGGGATGAAACGGCACCCGCAGCGTGATCAAAACGGGTTCCCCAGCAATCAGGTCACCCTCGGGCAGCATCAGGCTGGGCATAGGCGGAGTAATTGCCTCGGCAGCGACCTCGGCACCAGGATCAGGCATCTCTGGCAGGGGCGTGGTGGCTTTAAGGGTTGGGTCTTCATCCTCATAGATAACCACCTCCCCGGCAAAGGGAACCCACTCAGGCGGCGCCTCGGCAGGGTCGTCTAAGACGGCCTGATCGGCCTCGGCCAGCTCATCGGCTCGATTTTCCAGGGCCTCCTGCCGAAGATTGACCGCTAGCTCATTCAGCCTGGCCCAAAAGCGGTCTTGCAGCTTTAAGTCTTTAAAGCCCATGGCTTCGTGGGAAATGAGCTGTGGCTCTCTAGCGTTTGGCCTGCTGCTTGGAGTAGGGGGTTGCCCCCTGAGCGCGGCGATCGGGTCGGGGGGCGGGGCGGGAGACGAAATGGGCGGCAGGCTCAGTCCTGCCCCCGCGCTAGGGCCAGGCGCAGCAGGGGGTTTCTTCCCGGTTGGCTCTGGCTCTGGCTGAGGAGAGAAAGTGGCTGAGGATGAGGAATTGGGTCGCCCCACGGGGGGCAGGGTAGGCTGGTGGGCCGCCGCCTCATGGGGAGATGGATAGTAAATCTTAGGCGGCAGGGCAGGGCTGCTGCGAGGCAGGGTCAAAATGGGCATCTCTCGCGGCGGTGCGGCGCGACCGGCAAGATCCCAGGTCTTGAGATCTAGGTCTGGCGGTGGCGCCGCAGGGGCAGCTTCTGCCGTATCGCTGGGAAAAACGACGTCTAGATTGTTGTCGGCTTCGGCCTGGTTGGCGATCGCATCGAACAGTGAGGCCACATCTACCGTTACCGTAAACCGCTGCACAGCCACGACCTCAGCCTCAGCCAGCAGCCCCACTTCCCCCAGCAGCAGGCGGGTTGCAAGCCCCGGAGGTATGACTACAGCCAGAGGGATAGAACCGGTCAGCGTAGCCACCGGCACCGACACCAGGGCCACGGTAGCAGCCGTTTGGGGATCGGACAGCCGCACCACCAGAGTAAGAGGCGTCTGGGCTTCTTCCCCAGCGCGGACCATGGCGGAGAAGGTCAGACGCTCGCCTTCACTGCCCAGCAGCGCGGTATGGGACAGGGCCAGCTCGTAGGGGGAGGACTCCGGGGCTAAATCGGTCGCCAGACCCGCCGCCAGCTGAGCCTGAAAGGCGTCCATGGCCGCTGCGGCCACCGGCAGATCGATGGCCGCCACGGGCGGTATCGACCTGGTATCCCAGCTCTCTGATTGGAGGGGAGAAGCGGCGATCGCCCCCGTGCCCTCGCGGCCATCGTCGGCAAACCAGTCGCCGTCATCAGCTGAATCCTGGGCCACCACCCGCAGCTGCACCGCATAGCCCCAGGGCTGGGGAGTGGACTCTGGCACGCTGGCCCGATCGGTATTCCCGTCGCTGGCGCATTGAATATCCCAGGTACCCTCTCTCAACCGGGTAAACGGCATGACGACCATCAGTCCGTTGTTGTTAGTCTGGCCCCGGCGGCGCAGGGTGCGCCGCTTCGGACCAACTCGCTGGCCATCTCTCTGCTCATTGAGCAGCACCTGGCTGATCTGAATGCGCACAGGAGTATTGGTTTGACTGGTGTGGGCCATCACTCGGTAGCGGCCCTCTAAAATTTCTACCTGGGACGCATCTAGAGGCAACCAGCTTTGGTCGCCCTCCTTTTGCAGCAGAAATTCCCAATACTCCATAGTTCCAGCCCTGAATTCACGTTCCGTTTCTAGCCAAGCTGCCCATGATGCTTCAGGATACTCCAATGCCTACATTTTGGTAGAGACCCCTTCTACCTCTCTATAGAGGAAGCTGCCCGGCCCCAGATCTAAACTGTGGAGATAAGCTCATTCTCAGGATCTCAGGAGATGAATGACCATGTCTATTGAAGATCGTGCTAAGGCAGCTGCCAAAGATGTCGAAGGCAAATTGCAAGAGGCTGGTGGCAAGCTAACTGGCAACCACGAAGCCCAGATCAAAGGCAAGGCTAAGCAGGCCGAGGCCGATGTGCGCAACACCGTTGAAGACGCCAAAGACAAGACCAAGCGTGCCATTGACTAAGGGCTTTAATTCCACCGCTCAAGATCCCTAATCTCTATCAATTAGGTTCCGGTTCTCTATTAGAATCGGAACTTTTTTTTCGCCTTATATCCACCACTCATCTACTCTCCAAGAATTTCCAGTAAGGTTGCCTCTGGCGCCCGAAACCCCACCAGCACAGCCTGACCATCTCTGACAAACAGAGGGCGCTTTAGCAGCATGGCATCTCGACTAAAAGCGCTGACCCATTCGGAGTCACCCCAGGTTTGCTTTTCATCGCCCAGGGCGCGATAGGACTGCCCGGAGGTATTGCGCATGGCCTTGCTGCCCAGGATTTTGACCCAGGCGGCAACCATGGCCTCAGCCGGGGGAAAGGCTTTGGTGTCAATAAATTCGTAGGCAATAGCACGGCTGTCGAGCCACTGCATTGCCTTTTTACAGGTGCCACAGGTGGGGATACCGTAGACCGTTAGGGCCATAGCTCGCGTAAAGAAAGTAAAGAATAACTAGATTTCTCAGGCCCAAAATTTCTAAGCCTAAAAATGCTAGAAACGTCCCGGCGGCCAGGACGTTTCTTCACAATGTCTTAAGCTATCGTCGAGAAACTGACCTGACCTAGTTGTCGTACACTCGGCACTCGTCAGCCTCAGGGTTGCTGTCGCAGTAGGCTTCTAGGGAGGTTTTGCCCGTCCCTTTCACGCGCTGGTGAGAGGCTTCAGCCTGAAGCTCTTCGACCGCATCCCAAGCGGCAGCGCACTCCTGGGAGCTGCCACCAGAGACGTCGCAGGCGGCCCGGGCACCTTCAATTTCTTTTTCGATGCGCTCTTTAATGTTGTCGCTCATTTGCTTCCTTTACCGTATGTAAACAACTACCATGGGGGACTGCCGCCTGGTTGCGAAAGGGGGACAAATCCACGAATTGTGGGGCAATATCCCGACCTCAGGCCTAGTATACTTCACTGTTTCAGACGGGCTGGCGATGGAAGCTCTACCCCAGCGGGGCAGATTACTCCCTTGACAGAAAAAACGCCGCCCTGGCATTGCCCACCGATGGTCTCGCCGGGATCAGCCCAGTAGAAGTACCTATTGCCATTTTACACATCCCCGATTGGAGTGGGGGTGCCTGCTGAACATTGTTTGGCGGGGCCGGTCTACTTGGGCGATGGCTGCTGAGGTAATGAGCATTCCGATCTAGACTGGAACCACTAGAGGAGGGGGCGTACCCGATGACCGACATTCCTCAGCCACACCATCTGCCCCTTGAGCACTTGCCCATGGAGTGGGCCAACGCTCTATCCACCTGCCCGTCTTTGGAGGGCGCAGTGAAAGAGGTGGTAGAGCAGCTCAAGGGGCGTTTAACAACGGCCCCTGACCTGGGATTGGTGTTTATTTCGTCATCGTTTACCAGTGAGTTTGCGCGGTTGCTGCCGCTGCTGCAAGACCTCATGCCTGTCCCCGTTCTGGTGGGGTGCAGCGGCGGCGGCATTGTTGGCACCGCTGCCGATGGACAGCCCCAGGAGCTAGAGGATACCCCGGCCCTGAGCCTGACGGTGGCGAGGCTGCCGGGCGTTTCGGTGCAGAGTTTTCACCTGTCGAGCGACGATCTGCCCGATCTCGACAGCCCGCCGGATGCCTGGTCTGAACTGATTGAGGTGGACCCGGAGCAAAATCCCCAGTTTATTCTGATGGCTGATCCGTTTTCGTCTAGCATTGGCGACCTGCTTCAGGGACTAGATTTTGCCTACCCCAGCGGGGTGAAAATCGGCGGGCTGGCCAGCATAGACGGGTTTAACCGCCAAAGCGGGCTGTTTTGCGATCGCGCCCTGTATACCGAAGGGGTCGTCGGCGTCGCCCTTTCGGGGCCGCTGGTGCTGGATACGATTGTGGCCCAGGGATGCCGCCCGATTGGCCCGGTCTACCGGGTCGACAAGGCCGAGCGCAATATTTTGCTGACCCTGGGCACCGCCGACGGCGACAGCGCGGTTCACCCGCCCCTGGAGCTGCTGCAAGAACTCTTTGAAACGCTGCCCGAAGACGATCGCAAGCTGGCCCAAAGTTCGCTGTTTATTGGCGTGGCCCAGGACAGCTTTAAGCTCACCCTGGACCAGGGCGATTTCTTGATTCGCACGCTGCTGGGGGTGGACCCAAAAATGGGCGCGATCGCCGTGGGCGATCGGCTCCGCCCCGGCCAGCGGGTGCAGTTTCACCTGCGCGATGCCCACACCTCAGCGATCGATTTAGAAAATCTGCTGAAGCGCTACCAGCACCAGACCCCTGCCCCAACCGCTCCATCGGGGGCGCTGATGTTTGCCTGTGCAGGACGCGGCGAAGGGCTATACGCACAGGCCAATTTCGACTCCAGCCTCTTTGCCCAGTACCTGCCGGGGCTGCCCCTGGGAGGCTTTTTCTGCGGCGGCGAGATTGGCCCGGTGGGGCAGACGACCTTTCTGCACGGGTTTACCTCGGTTTTTGGCATCTGCCGTCGGCCGTAGCGGGGGAGATGGGGAGATGGGGATGGGGGGGTATTCTCGCTGTCTTGGGGCATTACCGGCTCCCGAGGCCAAGCTCCGGTGACGGCGTCAGCCCGCGCAGGGTTAGGGTATAGGTAACGGCGCTGGTGCCAATGCCCTGCCAGTCAGTGATCAGTCCATCTTCATTCAACACGGGCCGATGCTGGGGTGTGGTCACCGCCGCATAATAAACTCCCGTAGCTGGCAGGGTTACAGATTCTATGCGAGGCTGGCTGGCTGGGGTAGGGCGCGCTTCTCCCAGCAGTCGCCCCTGGGCATCAAACAAAAAAAGCAGGGAGCTGTCGTCGGTGTACAGCAGCCCTCGCCGCTGCTGAATCACATCCAGCGCCAGGTTGGGAGTGTCGCCTTCTGCCCCCAAAAACGCATACACATCGACGCGGCGGCTGACGGCCCCGGTGGATACGCCGCTGCCGCTGCGGGTGTTGATGCGCTGGGCCTCGGCGAGCGGATCGAGGGTGGTATCGGCGCTCACCCCGAGGCCCGCCTGCCAGAGGGCTTCGATCTGACGAGTTGCCTGGTCGGGAGGGAAGACAGAGCTATCCAGGCTGCCGCTGGAGAAGGCCGCCCGCTCTAGCTGCAGCGGTCGCCCGGTGTAGCCGGGCAGGCCAAACCCTGCCAGCACGGGTTCACAGCCGGAAATATTGCTCACCGCAGTTTGGTTTTGGCGAAAAAGCTGCATTTGGCGGCGAAATAGCACCAGCTGAGCCTGGGTTTTGATCGGCAGACCGGGCACGGCTTCGAGCTGTTCGGTGCGGGCGATCGCGCTATCCCAATCGTTTAGGCACACCGCCAGTTGCAGCGACGATTGCAGGGTAGCCGTGGACTGAGCCTGGGCGGAGGCCGCCGCCGCCAGGATAATTCCCAAGGCCATTTGCAGCGCGTGGGAGACTCGGCTCGCCACCCGCCTCTGCCCGCAAACCGCAGACGGGCCTATCCATGTCTTCAATTCCATCGCCGTTGCCTCCTGGGGGGTCGCATGCCCGGTGGTCTCACTGTACCCACAAGTCTACCGAGGCTCGCCCATAGTGGGCCAAAAAGTCTGGGCTACCCGTTTCCTGCCGTCGCTGCCAGGCCCATAGCTGGTCCCCCAGCGAAAAATGCCACCACTCGTTGGGGTGGCGGCGAAACCCTGCCGATTCCATGACCTGGTTTAGCAGACTGCGGTGGGCGTGGAACTGCTGCTGGTCGGGCAGGTTGCTGGCGGCAAAGTGGTTGGGGTGCGATCGCGGCGACACTTCATCAATGGGGGACCCCATATCCACCACCGCCCCTGCTGCCGTTATTAGCGTGACATCCAGAGCTGCCCCGGTGCTGTGGGGCGGCGGCGTAGCCGGGTCGTCGCTGGGCACCGCCCAAAACTGCACCACCTCGGCCATCACCTCCTCCCGCTGGGCCGCCGTTAGCGCCTCAACCAACCAGCCCCGAGCCTGCACCTGCTCCAAAAAGGTGTGCTCTACCATATACCGCTGCACGGCCAGGGGGCGAAAGGCGTCAAAAATTTGGATGCCCCAGCCGGGGCGCTGCTGGAGAAGGAACTCTTGGGCCTGAAGTAGGGCGGCTAAAACCCCTGAGCGCAGGTAGTAGGGCGACTGATTGCCGTAGGGTGCCCCCAAGGTCTGGTAGGGGTGGGGATGCAGCAGAGCAAAGCGATCGCCCGGAATTGGCACCAGCGGCTCGCCACAGTCGCAAATTGGAATGGTTTGGTAGGGCTTCATAGTTTGCGTTGCCATCGCGCCTGAGCCAGCGATCGGGGAACCCCACTGAGTTTAGCGGCAGCTGGTCAATTCTTCTGTATTGTCCACGCTCGGTCTGGCCTGGAGAAAGTGCTTTCCTAACTGTCGGCGGAGCGGAGTTCTAGCCTTTGGAGGACCTGTATTTCCTGCTAAGGGGCGAGGCAATTGAAGGCATAATTTGCCACGATCAAGACAGTTGGGCGGGCAGTAGCTTCAAGCCATGTAAGCAGCGGCTTGAGTTACCTGCTCTGCCTGTTGAAATCCTCACTGGAGGAAACATTTATGAGAACGACTGATAATCAATCCACTCAGCACAACCGCGCCGTTGGGCTATTTTCGACCCGGCAAGAGGCCGAGCGCGCCATGCACCGCCTGCGCGATACGGGCTTTCATATGGACCGCATTTCAATTGTGGCCAAATCTGGAGAAGGGTTAAAGGATTTAACCTCTGACAACGCCAATTACGACCCCAACAAGCCTAAGTCTGAACAGGCTAAGGGCGGTGCCACCGCTGGTGTCGCGGTCGGTGCAGCAACCGGGGGTGCCATTGGTTTAATTGGCAGTCTTGGTGTACTGGCAATCCCCGGTGTGGGGCCTGCGGCAGAGGTGGGCTTTTTACTGGCCAGCACGCTGCTGGGCGGCGGTATTGGTGCTGCTAGCGGTGGTCTGCTCGGCGCACTGATTGGCTGGGGCGTACCCGAAGAGCGGGCCAACTACTACAACGATCGCGTGTACAACAACGATGATTATCTGATGCTGGTAGAAGGCAGCGAACAAGAAATTCAGGCGGCTGCATCGGTGCTGCAAAGCAACGGCATCCGCGAGTGGGGCATCTATGGCGCTACTGGTTCGCCCGTCTACGCAGGCGGCTACTAATACTAGCGGTTAAGCGAAAGATTAATTCAGAGGGCGCGGTTTGGCTGTGCCCTCTTTTGGTTAGCTCTTTGCAAGTGCAGATATTGGGTTTTTGGTGCGCTATGGGCGATCGCAGGTTGACCACTTTTCTTTAGCTTATTCAGTTGTACTTGTCGGGACTTTCCAATCAATTGGATCAGGCTCGCTGCCAAATCCTGGTGGTGAAATGTGAACTTCATCGTTAAGCCATGTCCACTGAATTTCTCGGTTAAAGCGAATAAAGGATTCTTGCAGTAGAGTGCCGTCTTTTTTGAACAGCCGCACATATCCATTAATCCGGTCTGATCCACCGCCGCCCGGAAAAGCCGGCAGCAGCCTGTCGATAGTCCAATTGTCGTATCTTTGCAGGTAATACTCTCCATTTGGGCTCCAAATGGGCTCTTGGAACGGGCTTCCTTTTTTCCAATTTTGAAAACCCAGAAACCCCAAACCACCCGCAACCGCAAGCCCGACTATACTCACTTTGATGGTGCGTAACATAGCGTTTATTTAGTACGCCTATTGGGCCGGAGCACCGCTCAGGGTCAGGCTCAACTGTCCCTGGTGCATACCTGGGTGGGCCGTCACTAGCCAGTATCCTTTCAAGTAGTGGGCTCCCTGGTTGTAGCCCCAGATCACCCCCGGTTGGCCAGCGGGCTCCACATTAATAAATACACCCAAACAGTAGGCAGCACTGGGCGCTCCGGGGGCGGTTTGCCCCTCGCAATCGGTCCAAAGGCTAAACCAGTCATCACCGTAGCTGACGGCATAGGGGCTTTCTTCCGGCTCGTCGGGGAAGAAAACATCTAGGTAAACGACCTGCCCGTCATGATCAAACAGAAAGTCTGAGAACCCTTTGCCCATGTCGTAATGCCCAATCTGACCAGAATAGGTGGGTGTTTGATGCGCTGCGGTGAGGGTTGCCGCCTGAGTTTGGGCTGCTGAGGTTTCTGCTGCGACCAATGTTGAGGATGCGTCGGCTGTTGGCGCGATCGCGGAGTCTTCAGGCTTAGCGGCTGGTTCGATGACGATAGCTGCTGTTTGCGGCTTTGGAACGGCGGTGCTGGAGGTTGCTGTGTTTGCTGCCTCTGGAAGGGTTACGGAAAGGGTGGGCTGACAGCCTAATG
Source organism: Nodosilinea nodulosa PCC 7104 (assembly GCF_000309385.1). Taxonomy (GTDB): domain Bacteria; phylum Cyanobacteriota; class Cyanobacteriia; order Phormidesmidales; family Phormidesmidaceae; genus Nodosilinea; species Nodosilinea nodulosa. The sequence continues at coordinate 1,381,454 of NZ_JH976537.1, read as the reverse complement.
TGAGTGCGGATAGGCTGGCTAGAAGCAAAATGGCTTTCATAAAGGCGCTATTAGGGCAGCACAACAATAAAACGGACGATATTATCGTTCCCTTATAGGCATTAAAAATACGCCCTAGTGAGCTAAGCCCTAGATAAAGGCTTTTCTAATAATTTGTGACGAACTGAATGGGTACGATATCAAGCCAACCTTGACTAGCAATGGCACCGAAGAAGACTAAAGCATGACCTCTAAGATTGTGGTCGATTAGACAAATCATGCTGCTGTCTGGCGTTTGGCTTTAGCAGCCCGCAGTTTTTCCCAAGCCGCTTCGGTTCCTGGCTTTGGCGGTTGTGAAGCAATTTGAGCAACGCGCTCCCGGTTCAGCTCTTCGTAATACTGTCGGAGTTCTTCAGTTTCCTGAATGACCTGCTGGTATTCAGCCTCCACGTCGGTACGGTTAGCTTCGATATAGGCTAGAGCAGAGTTGATTTGATCTTCGGTCAGCTCAAATAATCCTTGGATGAGCTTAGCCGGATATTCCGCTAGAATGTGATCCATCACGTCGTAAAAGGTGATGCGGGTGCCTGCAATTGCCAGCCCTCGCTCTGTACGGATAATTGCTGGTTGATGATCAAGTTCGGGTGTCATCATGGTGCTGCTTGCGTGGTTCCGCTTCTAGGATAGCTCAAACGCAAATAAGCCAGATGCTCAACTAATCAGTTTTGCATGAAAAGCTTTATTTCATTGCACAAAAATATTTTAGAACACTAGGGTTTCAGTCCATTCAATGCGCGTAAGGGTTAGCTGGCGATCTCTTAGGTGTGTGAGTTAGATAGTTAAGAAGTGGTTGAGTTTCCTTTGTCAACCCAACTACGAGCTACTGAGTTGTCTAAACATTCCGCATGTCTTTAATCCACTCCTAGAACTCTTTTTATAGCCTGATCTAAATCATCACCACTTGGAAGATTTGGTCCAGATACAAAACGACCTGAGAATTCTTCTAGATTAAACCTTAACATCCGAACTTGAATTAAATCTCTTTGGCATCCATGCGGTACAAGCTCACCAAGCTTATAAGTGTAAACAGTTATTGTGTCGTGACTTATCGCATCTGTTAAGGGTATATCACTTCCAAGAATATCTTCAAACTTTCGATAGACAATCTCAGGAAGAATGAAATAAAGACCTTTATTAACTAATCTTGATCGTGAGTAAACCAAACTCTTTCTTATTATCTGAGGTATTAACCGCTTGTGAACATTTGCCCAGTTTAGTCCGTGCTGAGAAGATGGCAACAAATCTTTATTCGAACTTGGGGTGAAGTTTTTATAGGCATGCCATGCGTCTCGATAATTCCCTGTAATATCTATGCTTTGGACTTCAATGCCTACATACTCAATTAATGTAGCTTCAAAAATATAAGCTAAAACCCAATCCATAGATAACGATCGACCAACTTGTATCTCTCTCCCGGAATTTTTTCCAAGAGCGACTATGCACTCTTGATGTATGGCTCTCGCCTCAATAAATTGGTTATACATCAGAAAGGGTATTCCATACCCAAAAGCATCCCTGCCGACCCTAGCTAGAATTTCGTAGTTGTTGCCATACAATCTATTTGGACAAATGATAGTGTCTCCATAAGGCGATGTTACACTACATGTTCCATAAGTGATACTTTGATCATGATTAATTTTAATACAGGCTTTATTAGTAAACGGACAACCGCCCATACTCCCAGGGTAAGCGCAAGAAAAATAGGTCTGTGACATGCTAGGGGCATGCTATCACTGCGACCCTTAGCGAGTCCCCATGAGCCAAGGCTTTGCTCCCAATGAAGAGACGGCTAAAGCCGGTCAGACCAAGCCACCCTTGAGCGCGGCTACCGATGCTAACTCCATTCAGCAGCAGTGGGAATCACACTTTGCTGAACTAGAAGACCCGCGTGGCAGTCAAGGGGTAGAGCACCCGTTCTTGAGCATTGTGATGATCGCGATTCTGGCCGTCATCGGCGGCGCGACGGGGTGGGAGGACATCGAAACCTATGCCGAGAGTCACGAGGCGTGGCTGAGTACCCTGTTCTCGATACCGAACGGCGTGCCCCATGCCGACACCTATCGTCGTTTGTTCGAGCGGATGGCCCCTGAAGCCCTAGAGCGTTGCTTTCTGGGCTGGGTGAAGCAGATCGTTGAGAGCAGTGGAGCCCAAGTGATTCCCATCGATGGCAAGACGATTAAAGGCTCCTATGACCGCAACGCCAAGCAGTCTGCGCTCCACGTCGTCAGCGCCTGGGCCAGCGAGCATCGGCTGTTGTTAGGGCAAGTCAAAGTTGCCTCCAAGAGCAACGAGATCACCGCCATTCCTGCGTTGCTGAAACTTCTCGATATCAGCGGCTGCATCATCACCCTCGATGCCATGGGCACCCAGAAGGAAATTGCTCGTGAGATCGTTGGGCACGGGGCCGACTATGTCCTCTGTCTCAAGGCCAATCACCCCACCCTGTGGGCCGAGGTCACGGCCTGGTTTGAGCAGGCTGAAGCCGGTAACTTTACCGCTCTAGAGCACAGTTATGACGCTCGGGTGGAGTCGGGCCATCATCGGCGGGAGCATCGGCAGGTGTGGGCTGTACCCATCGCCGCCATGGGAGACCTACACCAAATCGAGCAATGGGTGGGCCTCAAAACCATCGTCTTCGTGAAGCGAGTCCGACATCTCTGGAACAAGATCACCCGAGAGACGATGGTTTATCTCACGTCATTGCCCTGTGATGCCGCCATGGCTGGCCGGGCGATTCGCACCCATTGGGGTATCGAAAATCAACTCCATTGGGTGCTCGATGTCACCTGGGGCGAGGATAAGTCTCGCATCAGGCGGGGCCACGGTGGCGAGAATATGGCGCTCCTGAGGCGCTTGGCCATCAGTGTGCTGAACCAAGAAACCTCAAAAAAACGAAGTCTTAAGCAGAAGGCAAAGCGAGCCTCAATGAGTCCTGACTACATGCTCACTGTCCTTGCTGCAGGGCTCGCAACCTAGCACAATGTATCGATAGTTTTCTTGCGCTTACCCTGCCCATACTCCAAAGTGCGCGAACGCTTCTTGTTAAATCATCTGGGCTATATCCGAAAATTTCTACTAGATCTCTTTTTCTATTCATCATTACCCTCAATCATCTTTAGTACAGTTTCTCCAAGCGCTTTCGCTAATAAAGGTGGTACTGCATTGCCAACTTGCTCGTACTGTTGCGTTATATTTCCGTAAAAAATATACTTGTCTGGGAAAGACTGTATTCTGGCTGCTTCTCTTACGGACAAAACTCTATCTTGTGTCGGATGAAAAAAGCTTCCCCAATGCGGATCACATTTAGTCAAGATAGTTGAGCATAATCCATTGGGTTTGAGCCTTCCATAGCGCTTAGTATGATCACTTCGACGAGCACGCTGGAGTCCTGCTGGTAACAACTCAAATGGAATATCTCTCCAGCTGCCACCTTGTGGGATATATTTAAGTCGCTCCAAATTAATTTTTCCAAGCTTTGCACAGATATGATTTTCAATTTTTTGGGAACCTGCACGCAAAACTCTTTGATAATCACTTTTAGGCGGTGTTGAATACTCAAACGTACCGTTTTTGTTTCCCGACTCAATCTCCGGCAAGTCTGATATTGCATCACACACATCAGTATAAGGTTTTAGCTTTTGGGCTAATAGTGGAGAAATATTGATACAAAGTTCTTTGGCGCCAGTGAAGTTGGCAACTGCTGTAGCATTGTACTCGGGCTCGGGAAAATCAATCTTTTTCTTAATCCTTTTTTTTATTGCAATAAATGTAGTCCTAAATCTCATTTGAGGGATACCATAATGCCCAGCGAATAGAATTCGATGGCTTACGCTGTAACCCATTCGGTTCAATTCGCTGTAAATTTTTTCGACAACAGTTCCCTTTCCAAGAGATATAATCCCAGGCACATTTTCAATCAGAATAGCTTTTGGCTCAAGAGATTCTGCGACCTTTAGATAATTTTTAAACAAGTGATTTCTCTCGTCATCTAAGCTTCTGATCGGAGCATTTATGGAAAAACCTTGACAGGGCGGACCACCAGCAAGCAAGTCGAGTTCACCAGAGCTTAAGTCGAGAAGTCTTTTTAAGTTTTTGTTGCAAACTGATCGTATGTCATCTATTAAAACTTCTGTATCTGGGTGATTATTTTTGTAGGTTCTGGCATAGTAAGGGTTGATTTCATTTGCTAGTAATGGAGTAAATCCAGCCATTGTGAGTCCGCACGAAAGTCCTCCGGCACCTGCGAACAAATCGACGAAAGTCTTTTGATTCAATTTCAGCTCGCCCATTAATAGTTATAGTTGCTTGTGTGAAATGTTGATCTTCAAAGCCTTGGCATGTTTGATTAGCACTTATGTATGTTCCTCAACGCATGAGATACATCCTAAACAAGGAAATTCTTGAGACTCATAGACTCAGATAAATAACGTATACCTTACAGCGTTTCTTGATTTCATGAGGTGCAGCACAAAGCCTAGAACCCTTGCCAAACAAGAATTTTAGATTTGAATCTGTACCTCATCTATCCGGGAACCGCTGTATCCGAGTGAGAACCGCTATATGTTTGACCATAACTGTCCCGATACGTTCATACGTCTGTCTTTGTTAAAACAGGCTATTAGTATACATCTCCGCATAATACCTTTGTATTGAGAAGCGGCTCAAGCTTTCTGTATGGATTCGGACAAGCTTGCTAAGTTAGGCAATGTACTTGAATTTCGGGTGTGCTTCTAGGTTGAGGGCGCGGATAATGGTCTTGGCGACTACGGTGCGCTCATCGATGGCATTAACCATTTGGTTTCGCTGGGCTACTGCGACAGGGTTGCCTGGTCAGAACCTATCCCCACCGGGCGCAGCGGCGAATACATCAGCGTCATGACCCGCAGGCGAGGGGTCACAAGACCCTGAGAGCTGGCGCTACAGGTTAAATAGAGCATCCAATGGAACCCAGCAGGCTCACGACTGTTGGGTTCTGCTTTACATGACCTCATCTGCGGCCTCCGTAAAGCCCTGGCTCTAGCGCCAAGGCCGTTGTTTGGCCTGGCAATAGCGTTGTGGCGATCGCAAACCCAGCGCGACGACCCCACAACGCTGTTGCCCTTGCCTACAATGCCATTGCCAGCCTTAGCAACAGTATTGTCACCTGTCACAACAGCATTGTCATGGGCTGCAATTGCGTTGCGATCGCCCGCAAAGCCATTTTCACCCGCCGCAATTTGGTTTGCGCCTGGGCGAAGGCTTGATCAAATGGGCATTGTGAATCTAGGCGAGACCGCACCGGGGAAACAGCGTGCGTTTTGCCGCATTACCACTCACCCACCCAGGCTGCCATGACCGATACGACCCGCCGCCTCGCCCCCAAGCGCATTGCCCAAGATATTCAAGCCCTAAACAGTCTGGAAGCGATCGCTAACTATGCGCCCATGCGGCCAGAGGCGTCGCATCAAACCTTGCAGCAGACTTACCAGGCCATGCAGCAGAGCCAGCAAGACGAAGTTGTGATGGAAGCGACCCTAAAGGCCAGTCGCAGTCGCGCCCGTGAGGCCGAGTGGGCCTTTCACAACGCCGTTTTGGCCATGAAGCAGTCAGTCCTGGCGCAGTTTGGGCCAAACAGCGACGAAATTCAGGCCATTGGCTACACAAAAGCCTCTAAGCGCAGGCGATCGTCCCGTCAAAAGCCTCCTATGATGGAGGACGGCGATTTTCGTTAATGTGAGAGGCCCAGATCGGCAATGTCAACCCCTCCCGATGCCCGCCGCTACGCCCCCGCCACCGAGCGCAACCGCGAACCGATCTTGGCGGTGCTCCAGCGGGTGCTGCCCCCCACCGGCACCGTACTCGAAATTTCCAGCGGCACCGGAGAGCACGCCGTTTTCTTTGCGCCTCGCCTGGCGCCTCGGCAGTGGTTGCCCTCTGACCTCGACCCCTTTGCCCGCGACAGCATCGCGGCGTGGCAAGCGGTATGCCCAGCCGAAAATCTGCACCCGCCCCTGGCGCTAGATGCGGCGGCTCCCCTGTGGCCAATCGAGTCTGAGAACGTCCAAACTGCGCTGCCAGGGCTAGACTTGCAGCGCTACCCCATCACCGCCCTGGTCAATATTAATATGATCCACATTTCGCCATGGGCGGCCTGCCTGGGCTTGCTGGCGGGGGCGGGGCGAATTTTGCCGCCCGGCGGGATGTTGTATCTCTACGGCCCCTACAAGCAAAACGGGCAGCACACCGCCCCCAGCAATGCGGCCTTCGACGCTAACTTGCAGGCCCAAAACCCCGAGTGGGGCGTGCGCGATTTGGAGGCAGTGGTCGTCGCCGCCAAGGTTCACAATCTGGCCCTAGTCGAGACCATCGCCATGCCCGCCAACAATCTTTCGGTGATGTTCAGGGCGATCGGTTAATCCTGTGACCCCTCGATCAGAGTCGCTTCGTTAGACTGTGGCTAACCTGCGTTCTGAGGTCGCCATGATTGTCAGCAGCCTTCAGCTTTTAACCAGCGACGCCACCTATCACGACCTGGCCCTGCGCTGCCAGGAATACCTGCACTACCAGCGGGGCTGGGCCGACCAGCGCCAGCTGGCTGAAGATATGCTGTTTAACCTGCTGGTGGAATACCTGGTGGAGGCGGGATTGCCCCGACATGAGGCCGAGCAGTTCTGCACCAATGGCGACAACCTGACAGAGCTGGCGATGCGAATTTCCTCCACCCTCGGCCCTGTTGTCCCATGAGGGTGTGGGGCTGTGCTGTTGCTGATAGCAGTGAGTTACGCTTAACCTAAATTCTGCTTACGGCTGGGCTAACTCTATGAATGTGCTGACCGTTGAACTACCCCTAAATGTTTCTCCTGAAGAAGCAACCTTGATGATGTCCGTCAAGTTGTTTGAAACAGGCAAGCTTTCTCTGGGCCAAGCGGCAAAGCTAGCCGGTTACTCAAAACGAACTTACATTGAGCTGCTCAGTAAAATGGGAGTTCCTGTCGTTAACTACCCCGCAGAGGAGCTTGAGCAGGAGATGGCGCTGTGAACCGTGCTGTGTTCAACAGCAGTTGCCTGATTGGGCTAGAGCGCATTCAACAACTGGATCTCCTGCCTCAGGTTTTTTCAGTCATCCTAATTCCTGAAGCCGTGCGCCAGGAGGTTGGTTTAGAAGCAGACTGGTTGACTGTTCAAGCGGTAAACAATAGAAGCCTTGTCAGAGCGCTCCAAGCAGAGGTTGACGATGGGGAGGCTGAGGCGATCGCCCTTGCGCTTGAGCTAGATGATGGCGTCATTACGGTTCTAGATGACCAAAAAGCCCGACGTTTGGCTAAACGTCTTGGCCTTCACCTGATGGGAACGGTTGGTGTTTTATTGCGCGCCAAGCGGCAGGGTGCGATCGCGCAAATCAAACCTATTCTTGACGCTCTTTTGCAGGCCGATTTTAGAATTTCGGCTGCGATCGTGCGCAAAGCACTGGAGCTTGCTGGAGAAGCGCAATTGTAGCGTTATTCCCAAATCTCAGAAGGCTCTCATTCTTGTGCTTCTCAAGCATCTAACCCCGCTGTTCCAGTACCGCAAATGATGGCGCAGACGACTTCGCCGGGCTGCGGCTGATATTGATGGCTGATCAGGGCTGCGATCGCCGCGCCCCCGCTCAGCTCTGCCGCAATGCCCAGCTCAAACCACAGCCACCGACAGGCCTCGGCCATCGCCTCATCGCTGACCAGCACAAACGAGTCGACGCAGCGGCGAATGATCTCAAAATTTAGCGGCTCGGTTTTGCGGGGGGCCAGGGTGTTAGCCAGGGTGGGGGTAGCCGCTAGCTCCAGAATCTGGCCCGCTTCAACACTGGTTTTTAGGGTGGGTGCCCCCACAGCTTCAATGCCAACAATGCGAATCTCGGGCCTGAGGGCCTTGGCCGCCAGGCCGACTCCGCTGATTAAGCCGCCGCCGCCGATCGCCACCAGCAGCGTATCGACCTGGGGCAGGTCGGCCAAAATCTCCAGGGCCAGGGTGCCCTGCCCGGCGATCACGCGCGGGTCGGCAAAGGGGTGAATGTAGGTTAGCCCCTGGGTTTCGGCGGCGGCCATGGCCGCGCGGTTGGCGTCATCCCAATCGTTGCCCTCAAACACCACCTGGGCGTTCCACTGGCGCAGTTTTTCGGCCTTGGCGGGGGGAACGTTGTTCCCCAGGTAGATGGTGGCGGGCACCTGGGCCAGCCAGCCAGCGTAGGCCACAGCCAGCCCGTGGTTGCCCCCCGATGCAGTAATAATGCCCCGCCGCAGCTCAGCCTCCGAGAGGCTTTTGAGGGTATTCACCGCCCCTCTGGCCTTGAAGGAACCCGTCACCTGCAAGCAGTCGAGCTTTAGCCACAGATCGGGGCAGCCAGGGATGGGCTGCTTGAGGGCGATCGCGGGCACCAGTGGCGTATGCCGAAGGTAGGGGGTGATGCGATCGCGAGCGGCCTTCACCTCATCGATGGTGGGAGCTTCATCTAGGGTAGTAAGCGGATTGGGAGTCACAGCACCGGCCTAGATAATCTGCTGACTGCGGAGAAAAAAGTACACCAGCCGGGCCAGGCTGAGGCCGATAAACGACACCAAAATGACGGTTATGGAGACGCTAATAATATCTCGGACAGCTTTCATGGGCCTAGTAAAGCGCTATGGTTGATCAGTATTCTCCCCCAGAGAGGGAAGCTGAGGGGCAAATGCTCATGAATCGTCGCAGCTTTTTGGCGGGTGCCGGTGGAGTCACCGTTGCAGCGCTGCTGGCCGGGTGCCAGCGGGCTTCAGACGCTAGCCTGCGGCTGGCCATGGTGGCCAATTCGGTGCCTGCTCAGCTGCTCAAGGCGTTTCAGCAATGGCCAGAGCGGGGGGGCGACATCGCCGTTACTCCACAAAATTCGCTGGTTGAGTTGTACAGTCTGCTCCAGCGTTGGCAAGCGCAGCCCAAGGGGGCTGCGCCCAGGGGGGCTACGCCAGTGGCCAACTGGGTGAGTCTGGCCGACTACTGGCTCGCCCCCGCCATTCGCCAGGGCCTAGTGCAGCCAATCGAGGTATCGACGCTCACCCGCTGGAGCGATCTGGCGGCGGTGTGGCCCCAGCTGGTGCGCCGTGATACCCAGGGCATCCCCAGTTCTGAGGGCAGCATTTGGGCCATGCCCTACCGCTGGAGCCATCTGGTACTGCTCTACGACCCCAGCCGCCTTCCCCGCTCCAGCGCCCCGCTGACAACCTGGGCCGATCTGCGGCGGCCTGAGCTGGCTCGGCGGGTAGTGCTGCCCGACCATCCCCGTCTGGTGCTCGGTTTGGCCCAAAAGGCCCTGGGCGCTTCGGCCAATGGCGAAGACCCAGCAACCGTAGAGGGCTTAGACGCCTTCCTGACCGATTTGCAGAGCCAGGTGCGCGCCTATGACTCTGACCACTACCTGGAAACGCTGATAATTGGCGATGCCACCGCTGTAGTCGCCTGGTCGGACGACGCGCTGCCCCTGCTGAATCAGTACCACAACCTGGCGGTGGCCGTCCCCCCAGAGGGTACGCTGCTCAGCGCTCAGCTTTGGGTGCAGCCCAAGGCGATCGCCCCATCGCCTGCGGCCTTGAACTGGCTCGACTTTTGCCTGGAGAGCGATTTTGCCGCTCAGCTGGCCATTTTTAGCCAGGCCGCCTCTACCCAACTGTGGGGAGCTGAGCCATCCCAGCTGCCGGAACCGCTCCAAACACCACCGGCGATCGCCCTGGCGCCCAATGTCGCTAACCAAAGCGAATTTTTGCTGCCCCTCACTGCCGCTGCCGAAGGCCGATACAGCCAGCTGTGGCAGAGTCTGCGCAGCCCGTCGGCCTAAACAATTTAGGCCAGTTAATTCGGGGCCGTTTCTCCAGCCGCCCCCAGGTTTGCCGAGCCGTTATCAGCGGGAGCGGCTTGGGCTGACTGTTGCCGCCGCTCGCCCTCGGCCAGCAAATTGCGCTGCAAGAGCACAATTAGCCCTGCATCCAAATTGGCTGAACAGGCCGGAGTCTCCTCCCCGGCGGTCGGCGATTTCCCCGGCTGAGCGTCAAAGTCGCAGGCGTAGAGGCCCGCCATGCGGTAGTTGCGAGCATTGCCCTCAAAAAAGCGCAGATTGTAGCCAAAGTCGCGGGCGGCGGTACCAAACTGATTCAGCACCGCGAAGCGCTCGTTATAGGTCAGCACCGACCAGATTTGAGGGTTGATGATCATATCCACCACCGCCGTGCCCGAATCTTTAATCTGGTAAGAGATCCACGATTCCACCAGGCGACGCCCCCCCAGGTGCGAGGTCAGGGTGTCGCGGTTCCACCACAGGCTAGGCAGGGTCATGGTTTCGGCGGAAGCGCGCCGACTGTTGCTCGATAGGGAGCCATCGACAATGCGCTGGGTGAAGTTATCGGCATTGGGCAACGTCTCGGTAGGAAACACCAGAAGCTGGCAGAAGGTTTGGTTGAGCTGGGGCGATCGCTCAGGCCAATAGGGTGCCAGTACATCGCTGGGGCAGCAGGCGGCATCTATAATCCCAGCCGCATCGGTGCCGCCCTGGTGATTGCAGGCCGTTTGGGCCGCCGCCGAGGGGAAATGCGCCGCCGCCATCAACAACCCCGAGCCGACGGTGGCCAAACCGATCTGCCGCCACCGCCCAAAGCGCCTGCACCGCTGGCCAAAACCCTGCACCGAGAACCGCCTTGCCCGTAATAGATGGCCTGTTTCTCCGTCCATGGTCTCGCCCCCTCAGGGTTGCTCTAGCTAAACATCAATCGGCTGCGATGCGCGTGCTGTAGATTTATTGGCTGGTCTGCCACCTGCTCTACCATAGAGACGACTTGCTCCGGGCGCAGCAGGTTCCCGTCGTTGCGGCAGGCACCTATCACCCTTAACCATCCCTCACCGGCTTCTACAGAATATTCTAGCCCCGGGGGCAGGGGTTGGTCGGCGGTGACCAGGGCCAGCTCATACAGGCGCTCCCGTAGGTTGACCATCTGAGTCTTGCCAGATTTTGTTTTCTTTTCCCACGTAAATTCGTCGAGGGCCATCACGGCATCAATCCACTGGCTCCAGTTCCCCGAGGCATCGCGCTCTGGTTTTAGCCGCAGGTAGTATTCGGCCCGGTCCAGACGCTTGGTGGCAGAGGGTTCGCCCAGGGGCACCTCGGCAACAGCGTAGAGGGGGATCTCGGGCGGCAGCTGGGCGGCCAGCCGTTCTAAAAAGTCCTGGGGGGCGATCGCGCGGGTCAGCTCAAAATCGACCACCTCGCCGCTGCTGGTGGCTCCCAGGGGCAGAGCGTTGGCTGGCGACAGACGCGGCCCAGGGTGAAATCCGCCGGTAAAGGCGATGGGCAATTCGGCCCGCCGCAGGGCGCGATCGAACAGGCGCACCAGATCCAAATGGCCAATCAGGGCCATCGATCCCAGCTTGCCCAGGGTCACCCGCAGGCGCTGCACCCGCTCAGAGCTGGGTTTGCCGTGGCCCCCAAAGGCTGGGATCGGCAGCGGCGGCACCACCACATTGTGGCCAAAGTCGGGGCCGCACACACCGCAGTGGCTGCACCCATCGAAGGAGCAGTCCGGTACGGTGGCCGCTGCCAGCGCCCGGTTCAGGTCTTCTTTTAGCCAGGCTTTGTCGATGCCCGTATCGAGGTGATCCCAGGGCAGAGGGGCATCCAGGCCGGTGGCATCGCCTGTAGTATCCATCACATTCCATTCGCCCTGGTCCACCTGGCGATACTTCAGGGTTAGCCCAGCTTCGTCAATGGCCTGGGTCCAGGCGTTGAAGGCGGTTTCCAGACTTTCCCACCAGCTGTCCATACCGGCCCCCAGTTCCCAGGCCCGGCGCACCACCGCTCCCAACCGGCGATCGCCCCGACCGACAAAATCTTCCATGGCCGAAATCCGCACGTCGGTGAAGTTCACCTTGGCCCAGCGCATGGCCCTAAACTCGTCCCGCAGCAGCCGCTGCTTGCGCAAAAACTCCTCCGTCGATACCGAGTGCCACTGAAACGGGGTGTGGGGCTTGGGCGTAAAGTTAGAAATCGTGATGTTGAACGACAGTGGGCGACGGCCCTGGACAGTGCAGGCCTGGCGCAGCCAGCGCACGGTTTCGGCAATCCCCAGCACATCGACATCGGTTTCGCCCGGCAGGCCGATCATAAAGTAGAGTTTCACCTTGCCCCAGCCCTGCTCATGGGCAGTCTTAATGCCGCGCAGCAGCTCCTCGTTGGTGAGCCCTTTATTGACAATGTCGCGCATGCGCTGGGTGCCCGCTTCGGGAGCAAAGGTCAGTCCAGTGAGGCGGGTGCCGCCAATAATATTGGCAATATTTTCGTCGAAGCGATCGACCCGCTGGCTGGGCAGCGATAAGGAGATATTCTCGTTTTTAAGCCGATTTTTCACCTCTACCCCCACTGCGGGTAGGGCCAGGTAGTCGGAGCAGCTCAGGGACAATAGCGAAAACTCGTTATAGCCCGTCTTGCGCATGCCCGTCTCGATCGCATCGACCACCGCCTCCGGCTCCACATCGCGGGCCGGGCGGGTGAGCATGCCCGGCTGGCAAAAGCGGCAGCCCCGAGTGCAGCCCCGGCGAATTTCTACCGTCAGGCGATCGTGGACGGTCTCCACGTAGGGCACCAGACCCATGGCGTAGGCGGGAATGGGGGTGGCTACCCGGCGCAGCACCCGCGCAGGTACATCCGGTCGATTGGGCTGCACCGAACCGTCTGCCCCCATGGCGTAAAAGCGGGGCACATACACCCCCGGCACCTGGGCCAGATCGAGCAGCAGGGCCTCGCGGCTGAGGCCAGCGGCTTTGCCCTCTTCCATCACCAAGGCAATTTCGGGCAGCAGCTCCTCGCCATCGCCGAGGGCAACAAAGTCAAAAAAGTCGGCGTAGGGCTCGGGGTTGGAGGTAGCGGTCTGTCCCCCGGCAAACACCAGCGGCCATGAGCCCGATGCGACGTCGAAAGAACCCGCCTGGTCGCGCTCCTGCCAGGTGAGGGGAATGCCCGCCAGGGAAAGCATTTCAAGGATATTGGTGGCCCCCAGCTCGTAGCTGAGGCTAAAGCCTAAAATATCGAAGTCAATTAGCGATCGCTGCGACTCAACGGCAAACAGCGGCGTATCGGTCTGCCTGAGCTTGGCGGCCAGATCGGCGGCGGGCAGGTAGGCGCGATCGCACAGCTGCCGGGGTTGAGCATTCAGAATACTGTAGAGAATGATATGGCCCAGGTTGGAGGCTCCAACCTCGTAGACCTCTGGATAGGTCAACACCCAGCGTACAGAGGCCTGATCCCAGGGCTTGTGGACCGTACCCAGTTCGTTGCCGAGGTAGCGTCCTGGCCGAGAGATATCCGCCGCAAGTAATGTATTAATTGATACAGCCACAGCCCAGCCACCCCAACGCACGCAAGTTCAACTTACATACTATAGCGGGCCTAGGGCAGCGGGCTTAGGCAGGTCTGAGGGTCAGGCCGCCGCAGGCAGAGGCTGGGGAAGTTCATCCGCCATTTCAAAGGCGCGATCGAGCTGGGTCAGTTCAAACACAATGCGAATGGCGGGAGGTACAGCGCACAGGCACAGGCGCTTCTGCAACTGCCGAGCGTGCTTCAGGGCCGAAACCAGGGAGATGAGGCCAGCGCTGTCGAGGGACTCGACCCGACTCATGTCCACAAATAGACCACCCGCCAGGTCAGACTGGATTTTCTGCATCAAAGACTGGTGGAAGTCCTGGGCATTGGAGGCGTTAAGAGAGCCCTGAGCCTGAAAAATAGCCATTTCCTTAGTCATTGTCTGCATACTGGGTACACTCCAGATTTTGGATAATGTTAAAAACTATTAAAGCCGTCAAGCTACCCTACGAAGGTAATCGGAATCACTTTAGGGTGGTGACTTTTGGCTCCGTTGTTGGTCGTATCTTGATATAGATTCAGACCCTATTAATTAAAGCCCTCCGTGAATTCACTGAACATATCCCCAACGACTGATTCATTTTGTGATTTGGATCACGAATTGCTGTGGTAGACTTCACACCTTCTTGGGGGCATGGTCACTGGCTGGGTTGAGCCTAGGCTCGACAATAGCTAGTAATCACATCGCGCTCAGGTAATGGTTCATGGCCCCCACATTTTCCATTCGTCGACTGGTAGAACAAGCCCTCCACAGCGGGCTGCTGACCCCTGATATTGAGCAGGGCATCAATGCTGAGCTGTCTCGCCTGGGGTATTTGCCCATTGGCGACTCTGAAGCCCTAGAACTGCTCATGTACGAAATGGACGAAGGTCGCATTCGCCTGGTTCCAGGGCTGGGTGCCTATGGCGATCTGCTCCAGCAGCCTGTGTCTAGCTAGCCACAGGGGCAGCCCAGAGCCTCAGGGACATAGAAGATCGGCTACCTAGCAGCATTGTCAGGGCACTTCTGGGCTCTTCTCTAGGTAGCTAAGGCATCTTTGTAAAAACTTTATAAAATCCGTCCGGATTATTACTGATGTCCTCAGGGCATTGGGCACTGGTTTAACACCTGGCTCTGTTCCGCCCACAGCGATCGCACAAAGTCATGGATACCCGTAGGCCGCTGGCTGTGGTCAGGCGCTGGGTTGGAAGCGGAGGCTTTGGCTGACAGCGTTGCCAGGAGAGGAATAACCTCAGTATCGAGGGCGGGCTGGAGCTGATCTAAGGGCCAGAGCATATCGGGCACCACAGACTCGTCAACGTCAAGGGTTACGGTACCTAGAGCCGTACCCAGGGGAGTAATCTCTGAGCCTGTAACCAACGCCAGCGGGCGTATCCAACCGGTCAGCCGCAGCTCAAGCACCTGAATTACCTCGGCATAGAGACGGGTTTGACGGCATTCTAAAAACACAATTTGGCCTGTAACCAGCGATGTCATAGGTCGGTAGAACCCTCAGCCATGAACGTGACCAATCTACGCCCCAGGGCCAGTCGCGGCAGCTGGTGACCCTGCGGCAGGCTATCTGCTGCTCTATGGTAGCCACTGCCCTAGCCCAGCAGCATCGGCCAGATGACCTGGGCCGCCGCTCCAGAGCCGTGCATTCCTGGGCGACTTAGGCCTGGGCGGGCGCGGGCAAAGGTAAAATTCAGGCCGCCCTCTGCGGTGCAGTAGCCCACGCTGCGGGGCAGATTCTGCCCTAGTTCACGACCGAAGTCATGCCAAAGCCATCGTGAAGTTTTATGATGAGGGTAAGGTTGGCTGGGGGAGGGCTGTTCTAAAAGCACCTCTTTGGTTTTGAGTTAGGCCGCTGCGATCGCCCACCGGAGTTGGGCTGGAGTCAGCGAAGAAGTAGCCCGCTCGTCCAGCCGCCGCTGGTTAAGCCACTGCTGAGCTGGGCTCTTTCCTTGCCCTTTAACCAGGCCCCTTGAACTAGGTAAAGAGGTGTTGCTGTGTCAGTTGAAACCATCGAGCGGACAACGACGTCCACTATCAAAAAACCTGCGCCCCGCTACCGGGTGCTGCTCCACAACGACGACTTTAACTCGATGGAATACGTGGTGGAATCGCTGATTAAGGTAGTCCCCAGCCTGACCATGCCCCAGGCAGTCGACATCATGATGCAGGCCCACACCGCTGGCGTAGCCCTGGTAATTACCTGCGCGATGGAGCATGCCGAGTTTTACAGCGAAGGGTTGTGCAACCTGGGCCTGAGCAGCACCATCGAACCAGATGAATAAACCGCCCTGGTCTAAGCTGGCCACCTGGCCGCCCCTGGGACGTGTGACTGTCTTTTTGTCGATCGTAGTAGCCCTCTGGCTGCCCCTGGCCCTGCCGCTGTACTGGCTGAGTGCTCGGGGTGTTCTGCCCGGAGGCGATCTATTCCCCACGGCTCTTCTATATATTATTTTCTTGATGGTGCTGCCCCGCTGGGAGCGGCAGGTTCGAGGCGAAACCCAGCCCTGGAGCAAAGTTGGCTTTGCGGGCCGCCGCCAGCTGGCCCAGGGCTGGGCAGTCGGTGCCACCCTCGGGGCCTTGAGTATTGCCGTGCTGGCAGGGGTGCAGGTGGCGCTGGGCTGGGCCAACCTCGACCCCAGTGGGGCCCGAGGCTTGAGTCTGATCCAAATTGGCCTGGTGGGAGCCCTGGCCTCTACCGCCGTAGGGTGGTCCGAGGAAGTCTTGTTTCGCGGCTGGCTCCTGCGCGAGCTAGAGCAGGGATGGTCTCCGGCGGTAGCGCTGGGCGCAACCAGCCTAATTTTTGCGATCGCTCACTTTATCAAGCCCCTCGACGCCATGCTGGCCCTGCTGCCTCAGTTCGCTGGGCTACTGCTGCTGGGTCTGGTCCTGGGCTGGGCTCGGCGCATTGCCGTGAACCCTGGCCAAACGGGGCTGGGCCATCCCGTCGGGCTGCACGGCGGACTGGTGTGGGGCTACTATCTGTTGGAAGTAGGCAATTTGCTTCAGCCCACCGGCACCGTACCGGCCTGGGTGACTGGTTTAGACGGCAACCCCTTGGCTGGCCTGCTGGGCCTAGCGCTGCTTACGGGGCTTGGAGCGCTGGTGTTTCGCTGGAGCCATCCGCTTACCTAGGGTGCTACCTGCCTGGGCTATGAGCAGGTCTTGGACACTACAATCGTCTGCTCCCGCCGCCGGGCGACGCTGACGATAGCTGCCGTCGGCGGCCATGTCCCAGGCCTGACGATTATCTTCTAAACAAAGGGTGAGCACATCCTTCAGCTCCTTCCGCAGCGTGGGGTCGGCAATGGGTACCATGACTTCTACCCTGCGATCGAGATTGCGGGGCATCCAGTCAGCGCTGCCCAGCCAAAACCGTTCTTCCCCACCGTGCTGAAAGTAAAGAATGCGAGAGTGCTCTAAAAATCGCCCTACAATACTGACAACCCGGATATTATCGCTAATGCCCGGCACCCCCGGCCGCAGACAGCAGATACCCCGCGCAATCAGATCGATGCCAACTCCTGCCTGCGAGGCCCTGTAGAGCATCGCAATGAGATCGGGGTCAACCAGCGAATTCATTTTGGCGATAATGCGCCCTCCCTCGCCCCTATTTTGAAAGGCAATTTCTTGCTCGATCGAGGCCACCAGCTGCTGGCGCAGGGTAAGCGGGGCCACCAGCAGCTGACGGTAGACCTGCTGGCGAGAATAGCCCGTCAGGTAGTTAAACAAATCAGAAATGTCGGCCCCAATATCATCTCGGGCGCTGAGCAGGCCCAGGTCAGTATAGACCCGAGCGGTTTTAGGATTGTAGTTGCCAGTACCGATGTGGTAGTAGCGTCGAATCTGCTGTCCCTCGCGGCGCACAACCAGCGTGACTTTGCAGTGGGTTTTGAGCCCAACTAGGCCATAGACCACATGTACCCCCGACTGCTCTAGCTTGCGCGCCCAGTTAATATTATTTTCTTCGTCGAAGCGGGCTTTGATTTCCACCAGGACAGTCACCTGTTTGCCATTTTCAGCGGCAGAAATCAGCGAGTTAACAATCGGTGAATCGCCCGAGGTACGGTAGAGCGTCATCTTAATTGCCAGCACCTGGGGGTCGTGGGCCGCCTGGGTAATAAATCGCTGTACCGTTGCCGAAAACGAGTGGTAGGGATGATGAACTAGCTGGTCTTGCCGCCTCAGCAGCGAGAAGAGGTCTTCGGCCGTTTCTAGGGCCGTGTCGTCGGCATCTACCCTGGGGGGGCTAAGGCTTTCAAGGGCAGGGGGTACCGCCGCCGTCCACGGTGGCGCTTTGAGATCGGGCAGGGGCAGCGCCATAAACGTCATTAAATCGCCAAGGCCCAGCAGCCCATCGATGTCGTATACATCGGTCTTGGCCAGAGCTAGCTCCTCCATGAGCATGGCCCGCACCGGTTCTGGAGTAGTCCGCTGAATTTCCATCCGCACGGCGGACCCACCGCGGCGACGCTTGCGGAGTTCTTGCTCAATGGCCAACATCAAATCGTCAGCTTCGTCTTCTTCAACAGCCAGATCGGCATTGCGGGTAATGCGAAAGCTATAGTACTCCTGCACGATCATGCCGGGAAACAGGGCCGACAAGTTGGCAGCAATCACTTGCTCTAGGGGCACCCCCAGCCAGCGATTTGGGCGATCGCCCAAGCTTTCCGCCATCGTTTCTGGCAGCGGAATAAACCGTGGCAGCACTCGGGGTACCTTGACCCGAGCAAAGTGGGTCTGCTGGGTGCGAGGATCCTGTACGACAACCGCCAAGTTAAGGCTGAGATTGGAAATGTAGGGAAAGGGGTGCCCTGGATCCACTGCCAGGGGAGTCAGGACCGGAAAAATCTGCTCTTCAAAATAGTCACAGCAGTAGGCCGCCTGGGCCGCCGTGAGATCTGCATAGTCGAGCAGACCAATGCCCTGCTGGGCCATCTGCCGTCTCAGGTCGGTGGCGAACATGCGGTGCTGCTCCTCGACCATAGGGCGCAGGGTCGCGCTAATGGCCTGGAGATGCTGCTCGGGGGAAAGCCCATCGGGCGATCGCCGCGTGACCTGGGCCTCAATCTGCTGTTTGAGGGCCGCTACCCGCACCATAAAATATTCGTCCAGATTGGTGCTGAAGATGGCCAAAAACTTCAGCGCCTCTAGCAGCGGGGTGCGAGGGTCGAGGGCCTCGTGCAGCACACGACGGTTAAACTCTAGCCAGCTGAGTTCACGGCTGATGTAGTACTGGGGATCGCTGAGATTGAGGTCGGCTTTACCGCTGTGTCGTTCCGCCGTGGCCATACTGTTACGACTCTCCCGAAAACGACTTTTCAGCACCAAATACGGCCTATCTCGCCCCAACCCTGCCGTACATAAGCGTACATGTCCTGGGGTTGCGGTGGACCTCAGACCGTATTGTTAAGGCTAAGTTAACCATATTAACGCGCGTCAGGCCGGAGACGCGGTCCCCGGCCTGACAGATTAGCTTAACCGTGATGGCTGTCTACTGGCGCTGCTTAAAGGCAGACAGCCACTCGCGCAGTTCGGTAGCGGCAACCTCGCGTCCGCCCAGGCCAAAGGCGATCGCGATCGCCACCGCAATTGCCCCTAGCAGTAGCCCAAAGGCCAGGTTGACAATATCTGGAGCCACCCCCATTTGCTGCAGGGCCATCGCTCCCACGAAGATCAAAATCGCAATCCGGGCCGCCTGGGCCAGCACCTTGGCCTGCCCCGTGCCCATGGCATTGACCAAACGAAAGGCCAAGTTTGCCAGGTAGAGGCCCACGGCAAATACCACCACGCCGCTCAGCACCCGCGCCCCAATGCGCAAAATGGCTCGCACGATGTCTGTCAACCCGGCGAAATTGAGGATCTCAGTGGCCGTTACGGCCCCAAACAGCACAATGGCCACCAGGGTGAGAATACCGACCAGTTCCGAGGGCGTACGGCCTGGGGTCTGAACCGTCG
This sequence comes from Nodosilinea nodulosa PCC 7104, assembly GCF_000309385.1. GTDB lineage: Bacteria > Cyanobacteriota > Cyanobacteriia > Phormidesmidales > Phormidesmidaceae > Nodosilinea > Nodosilinea nodulosa. The sequence goes on along the minus strand of NZ_JH976537.1, from coordinate 1,362,078 downwards.
CGATCGGGCGACCTTCGGCATCCAGCCCTGGCTGCACCGAAGCCCCAGTACCCAGGTTTAGCTCTGGCAGGCCAAGAATGCCCATGATGTTGTCAAAGCCAGCCCCTCGCAGCACGCCAGTGACCAGATCGGCCACAAAGCGCCCCACCACGTAGGCGGCGGCGATCACAACCCCGGCCATAATCACCTGGGGAATAGCGGTTAACACCCGCTCCAGCATCGCAATGGCGGGGGCTGAAATGGCTTCGATGTTGAGTTCGTTGAGGGCAGCTACGACCGCCGGGATTAGCACCAGGACGTAGGCCAGGGTACCAGCCAGATTTGACAGAGAAATTCCCCCGGGGGTGGCCCCGGTAGAGGTAGACCGCAGCCCCATCCGACTGCCCAACTGATCGGCGCCGGTAGCCAGCAGCAGGTTGGTTACGACCCCGCGCACAATCCGAGCAATCACCCAGCCAATTGCCAGTACGATACCCGCCGTTACAATCCGAGGAATCGCCTGGAGGAATGAGTTAATTAGCTCTTCGACTGGAGCCAGAAGACCCGGCAGCTGTAGAGCGCTTAAGATCAGCGGAATAAACAGCAGCAGAATGAACCAGTACAGCACATTGCCAATGGTTTCATTCAAAACGATCGGGCTGCTGCCCTGCTCTAACCCCGCCTGCTGTGCCAGGCGATCGTCGAGATTAAACCGCCCCAGGCCGTTGATAATCAGCGATCGCACCAGGGTAGCCGTCAGCCAGGCGACCCCCAGCAGCAGCAGCGCCCCGCCGATGCGCGGCAGGTAGAGAAATATTTGATCCAGAAAATTGTTCAGCGGTGCCGACACACCGGCCAGGTTGAGGGCATTCAGCGACGCCACAATGGCGAACAGAAAAATAACCCAGTACACCAGGGTCGAAACCCACTTCTCCACCTGCACCGGGCTGTCAGCCGGTCGCCCCGTAGCCCAGTTTGCCAATCGATCGTCTAAGCTGGTCTTGCGCAACAGATTACGCACCGCCAGAGCCACCAGGGTCGCAACAATCCAGCCCAGCAGCAGCAGCGCGATCGCCCAGATCAAGCTGGGTAAAAATCGACCTAGCTGCCCGGTAGCTTCCTCAACAAAGCGACTGGAAGACGCCACCGGGTTGGCTAGGGGCGCGTTAGACGCAGGCTCAGCTCCTGGCTGTGGAACCTGCATCAGCGTTAAGAAGGGAAAATCTATCATGATCCTTGTAGTTGAGAGCGTGCTGAAAGAGCATCGTGCATGGGGGACAGCTTGCGCGATCTCGACAATGGGCCACTAACTACAGGAAACAAACCGCCAACGCAAGGATACTTGTGCAGGCAGGTCACCGCATCAGCCTAAAGACATAAGACCGCCCAGGTTCGGTACGATAACTATCGCCAGGGAATATTTCCCATACCGCCACCCGCGCTGATTGTCGCAGGAGACCGCCAGGATGTCTACCCGCCAAGTCTTTGAACACAGCATTTCAATCCAGGCTGAGGCAGCTGACGTCGAGCGCTGTTTGACTCGGCTAGATCTGATGCACCGATGGCTAAACCCCATTCTGCGCTGTGAGCCGATAGGCGATTGGAGTACCGATGTGGGCGCCCAGAGTCGCTTTACAATTCAACTTCCCCTAGGGCAGCCCACCCTAGTGAGCACTGTAGCTGAACGAGAGCCAGGGCTAATTGTGTGGTCGTTTAGCGGTTTTTTTAATGGCCGAGACCATTGGCATTACCACACTCAAAGAGGGGAGACACACCTGCTAAACCGCTTTGAGTTTGAAATTCCCAACCCCTGGGTACAGACTGGGTTCAACTGGTTTGCGGCCCCCTGGACAAAGCGCGACATGGCGGCTCAACTGCGGCGGCTAAAACAGGTAGCGGAAACCCTCAGCAATCCCTGCCGTGACGAAGACTAGCTCAGATGTAGCGATAGCCACTCTCCGCGCAAAAAAATACCGCAGCGCTAACGCGCTACGGCTTGGCTACTAGACAGAGGCAACCTCTCTAGGTAGAGGTGGTTTGCGCTGCCAGCATTTGCTTTAGCTTTTCCAGTTCTCCTGCCCAACGGGGGTCAGGCTGGACAGCGGTGCTGCCAGCTGCCGCTGCCGCTGGGGCAGACTTACGAGCCCCTCCCTTGCTGGATCGCTTGCTGCCAGAGTCACTGCTAGGGCGGGTTTCCGTTTCCCCTTCGGGCTTAGTACGAGGCAAAGCTTTTTCAATCTTGAGGGGCATTTCAGCCAGCACTTGGCCATTCAGCTTTTCGACAATCTCGTCAGCCTTTTCGTCGGTTTTCACGGTGACGAAACCAAACCCACGGCATTTCCCAGTTTTCTTGTCGGCAATGAGCTTTATGGATACCAAATCAGCGTTAAAGTCAGAAAAAACGCTTTCAAACTCTTGCCGCTCTAAATCCTTAGAGAGATTGCCAACGTAAAGGCGAATTGACATTTGAGATACCTCTGGTGTTCTAAAACTAAAGGCAAATGAATCGAGATCGATAACCTTGCCGGATAAAGTTTGGATCTTAGGCCAATCGCTACCTATATCTAATGCTGCCAAGCAACCGGCCACTATTAGGATTGCAGGTTATGACCTAAAAATGCCAATCAGGCCGCATCAAAATATCAAACTTAAATCTTTAAGTAGCTTAACAAATCCCTGTCCTAGCCGCAGTCAGGCTTATTCACTAAATGCTAAACGTGTTAACCACCTCAGCGGGAAAGCAACATGTTAGCTGCACTCATCTTAGGCCATCGAGAAGCTCTAGTACAGGCAACCTAAGAATCGCAGAAACCGACCAATACAACTATCTCCCTAATGGGAGAGAAGTGGTTGGCCACCTGGGTAGAGCCGCAAACAGCAGTCTACAAAAAGCCGGGTTTAGGCCAGAGGACTGCGCCACTCACCAAGGTAACACGGTATTTGACCCATATTCTGGTAAATCGTTCAGCTCCAGCGCAATCCACAAATAAAAACCAGCCCCCATGGACTGGTTGATTTGCTGTGTTGAGAGTAGGAGAACCCAATACCTAACAAACCCCCGAAGCTAACTCCTAGAGAAAGTCGGGGAAACCAGGCATGTGTTTCTGTAAACTAATGTAACATCATGAAGGTTTTATTGCAATAATTCTTTATGTGGCTGTTAGCCACCCCCAAAAATGGTCATGATGCCGATGAGGCTGCTGGCCAAGCTGATCAGGGTAGCCCAGGCGGGGCCATAGGTGGAAAAGCGGTGGCGCTGATCGAGCTGAACCTGGTTGATATCGACCCAAAGCATACCGCTACCGTAGCGGCTCCAGCCGGTAACCGTGACCATCCGCCCTACCCAGTTGAACGGGTGAGCATGGGGCTGAAACAGCCCCTGTAGACTGCCTAGGGGAAATGGGTTAACCAGCTTTACCGAACAACTCGATGAGTCGTTGAGGTAAAGCTCTTGGCAGCCCCAGTTCCCCGTCCCGGATAGCCCGTGCAGTTTGCCGCGTAGACTGACCGGCTGCCCTTGTACCGGTAGCGCCGAGGAGCTTTGCAGCAGGGTGGCTACAGTGTCGACCGGCTTGGTGCTGGCTGAGGGAGTACTAGCTTCAGGAAACAGCGTATTGATACGCAGCAGCAGGCCTATCCCCAGACCGAGCCACATTCCTCCGGCTAAAACACTTTTGTCCTGGTAAAGCCAGCTCAAGTGCTCCCAGCCCAATCGGTTTACAGTTCCCCCGACAAACCACAGGGCCATGGCTAAGCTACCTCCGGCTATGAGGCCAGCTAGAGGGCCTTTTTGAAGCAGCAGCAGCGGCAATGATACCTTGGCAGCAGAGCGAGAGTCTCTGACCGCAAAGATGAGGTTCGCCTGCCCTCGAAGCGCGCCCTGCTGGTTAAGCCAGAGGAGGCGCTCTCCCAGCGGCGGGTGGGAAGCGTTAGCTCGTAGCCAATGGCGGTAGGGGCTAAGACCATCCAAAGCGACAAGAGTGCTCAGTATGGCACCCCTGTCGCCTGCTGAATCGCCCAGGAAACTCCCTGCGGTAATGGCCTGACGGCTGCTGATGGGCATCAAGATCTCTAAGCTGCTGTGGAGCGGGTGGAGAGTGCCGTGGCGCTGAAGATGGGCGGCGATCGCAGCGGTGGTTTGTAAGAGCACCTCAGCTATCTGATCGGGGTGCTGGGTGAGGCTCACGGCGCGGCGATCGCCCCAGCGGCAGCACAGCCGCGATAGCCACAGCACCGTCTGCCGCAGCAGCCAAAACAGACCGTAGAGCAAACTCGCCATGCTGCCCAAAATCCCACGCCCTAGGGGTTGAGTTAGGGTATCTGCCCGTTGCGCCAGCCAGCGATACCCCGTGTGCAGCAACAGCAGCAGCAGGCCAACCACCGACAGTACGGGTAGGCTACCGTTGACCGTCCGGGCGAGTTCGTAACTGTAGAGTGTCGTCAGGGATTGATCAGAGACCTGATCCAAAAGCCCCTGGCTGATCACAAGACGGGTATTGCGGGGCAGCCAGCCATAGCTAAAGCAGAGGGGGGCCGGATCGGCAATGACCCTCAGTTCTGGTAGCTGACAGCCTTGCTGACGGCATACCTGGCGCAGCGGGCGCAGCGCGCCAGGGCTGTGGGTTTGGAGCTGGCGAATAGAGAGCGGTCGCTGGCGATACCAAAAGGCCAGGGCAAAATCTAGCAGCCAGGGGCTGGCCAGCGCCAGCAGCACAAGGCTAGTTACCACCCATGCCGTATAGGATTGGTAGGCACCGGGGAGGCTCAACTGCATCGGCCAACGCACCCAGCGCAGCAGATGATCCAGGGTTCTCAACGCGAAATGAAAGATCCAGTTGATGGCCCAGACTAGGGCGATCGCCGTCAATCCCTGGCCCAGCCACAGCCCCAGGGGATGCTTGGGTAGAGGAGGTTGGGGCTGAAGTCGAGCTGGTGGACCTTCAATACGCCCAGGGGGCGGAGCAGGCGTGGTGTGGCTGAATGACGTTGAGGCGGGTGGCTGTCCGTGGCCCAAGGCTGCACTAGACTGCTGATTGAGCTGCTGATAGTGAAACAGCGATTGCAGACCCGCCTCTGGAGCATCCTGAACCGGGGGGGGATTGGAGGCAGCCGCAGGTCCTCTCTGAAGCGTCGTACCGCCGGAAGGGTTGGGTAATGACCCCAGGGGATGCTGCGCCCCCTTTCCAGCATCCCCCAGCGGAACAAACCCGCTCAAGTCGTCCCCAGCGGCAGTTGTGCCCGGTTGAGGGTCTGGGGACGCCGCGATCGCCGTCTTCTCAGACAGCTGCCCCAGAACTCGGCTAGCCCACTGACTAGCCTGGGGCGAAGAGCTTTCAAGTAATTGACGGCAGAGCAGTGTGGCTTGGTCTACCTGGCCAAGGTGTTGGTGCGCTCGGACCCGGCCCATCAGAGCCTTAATGTAGTAAGGCGAACCTGTGGGTAGCCGATTTAGCTGCCGAAACAGCGCCAAAGCCTGATCATAGTTTTGGGCCTTAAAGGCTGCCACCGCCCGCTGGTAAAAAGCCTCTACCGACGGTTTAGCCGGACGATCAGAGCCAGAACGTTGAGAATTGGGGTCTATGGGCTGCGCCATACGCCACTATTGACGGTAAACAAACGGTAAACAAGAGTAGAGAAATTCAAGCATAACCAACTATTCCCAATCCGTTTCTGCTCACTTGCCCTCAGGCATCAGACAATTGGGGAGAAACACCCTCACCGGGGATCCCAATTGCCCCCTAGACTAAAAGTTCTAGTGCCCATGTTGCCGTTGTCTATGATTGTCTTGAGCCTATTTATCGCCAGCTTTCTAGCCTGGTTTCTCAGTATGCTGGCCGGGGGCGGTAGCCCATTTATTCTAATTCCCATGATCTCCCTACTGCTGGGAACCCAGGCCGTAGCGCCTGTGATCTCCACAGGGTTACTCATTGGCAATGCTCAGCGGGGGCTAGTTTTTTGGGACCATATCAGTTGGCCTGTCACCGTTTGGTACGTTCCAGGAGCGGTCGTAGGTGCTCTGGTGGGCTGCTACGGGCTGACCCAAATTCATGCGGAAGGGTTGCAGCTGCTGCTGGGAATAGGGCTACTCGTCATGGTTGCCAACTACCTGCTGCCCACCAGGGAGCGCCAATTCACGATTCAGACCTGGCATTTTTTGCCCCTGTCGTTAGTTAATGCCATCGGGTCTGGGCTGATCGGCAGCACCGGCCCAGTGATGAACCCGCTATATCTCAACTACGGCCTAGAAAAAGAGGCGATGGTGGCCACCAAAGCCTTCAATAAGTCCGTCCTGCATCTGGTCAAGCTGATTGCCTACGCCTCCTTTGGCAGTCTGAATCAAGAATATCTGGCCTATGGCCTAGTGATTGGGCTAGGAGCTATCCCGGCCAACTGGCTGGGCAAGCAGGTATTGGAAAAAATGTCGGCCCACCAGTTTCGGCAACTGGTGTTTGCCTTTGTAGCCGTCAGCGGTGTGGCCATGATCTGGCAGCAGCGTCATTTTCTCACCGTGTGGTTTATGTAACCCGGCCAGCCGGTACTGCTGGGCGGAAATCCAGCTACCATTTGAACTCCCCCGGGTTCCTGGCCCTCCTGCGATCGGCAATAGTCAACAAACTTGTGCCGCAGTCTACCAGGTCCCTGAGCGACAACTTTTAGGCCACGGATGGGGCCGATGGAGCAGGGGCGGGCTCGTCCACGGCCAAGAGGGTTTGTACCAGACCATAGAGATCTATTTCATCAGCACCCGATAGCTGACGATCCTTGAGATCGGTTAGCCCCCTCGCCAGCTCTGCAGCCCGACTTTTATAGTCGCGATGGGCCGTGAGCATATCTTCAAAAATGGACTGCTCAATTTCAGCCCGATTTTGGCCTTCGCCGAGGGGCGTTTGGTAGGCTACATCCTCTACGTCGTATTTGATTAGCACTATCAGAGCATTGCTGGCCGCCTTGATCGCCTCCTGGAGGCGACGAGTGTCTAGCTCAAGACGGTCAAAGCTCACCTGCCCAGAGATTTTTAGCTCCAGGATTGGGGCCGTACCGCTCTGGTGCTGAGCAACGGCGGCGATCGCCCTATCCATCGCCATCTGGATCAGGTCATCTAAACTCTCCTGCCCTTTTGCCACCAGTTCTAGCCGCACAATTGGACGCTGAAAATAGTCGGTTTGTAGCTCTGCATCAATCCCCTGAGGCGAAAGTTCTACCAGATAAGCGCCCCGCTGGTAGCGGCTTTCTTCTACGTTGTTGGCCTCCAGCGATCCGGGGTTAAATACCCAGTTCTCAACAGCGTACTGTTTGTGAATATGGCCCAGGGCCAGGTAGTCTACCCCAGCTTCCTTGAGCGGCAGCAATTCGGTGTAGCGCAGCGCCCCGGCATAGCGAGAAATTTGCCCTTCCAGGCCGTGATGAAAAAGTAATACCGAATGATCGGGGCCGGGGGGGAGCGCTTTGATCGCCTCTGCCAGCAGTTCAATGGCGCGGGGGGCGGTGGCCCCGTACCAGCTTGAGCCGATCACCCGCACGCCACAGGGCAGATCAATGTAGCTGCCGGAGCGCGTGCTCTCGCACCAGGGCGTCAGGCGGTCTTCGGCAATGGCGCCGTCGTTGGGTTCGAGCAGCTTGAGCAGGTCCCATTCGGAGAGGTACTTAAGCCAGCTGGTGCGAGTGCCGTAGGGGCGGTTGTCGTGGTTGCCCTCAATGGCCAGAACTGGAATATTGGCGTCTTTCAGGGCCTGGAGGCAAACCTGCGCCTGGTTCAGGGTAGCAGGCTTAATGTTGCGGTGCTCAAACAGATCGCCTGCGATTGCCACAAAATCCACGCCTGCCTCAATGGCATAGCGCTCTAGCACCGTCTGGAGGGCGCGGAAGAAATCCTTGGTGCGCTCCGGGGTGTCGTAGCGGTCAAACCCCAGGTGAATATCGGCAATGTGGAGAAACTTGGCCATGGGTGGTTCGTAGGCAGAACATCCCCAGCCTAATACCGATTTTGGATTTTGAATTTGCGATTTTAGCTTCTCTCGGGTCTCGGTGGCTGACGCCCAAAGATAGGCTGCCGGTGAGCGCCTTCGGCATAAGCTATACCGCAGACGACTCAGCCGCCAGTTCCTCCAGCCGTTCCTGCTGGTCACGGCCAATACACGACTGAATTAGGGTATCAATATCCCCTTCCAGCACGGGGGTGAGCGTAAAGTTCTGGTTGAGACGGTGATCGGTAACTCGGTTGTCTTTGTAGTTGTAGGTGCGAATTTTTTCCGACCGCGCTCCGGTTCCCACCTGGGACTTGCGCATGGAAGAAACCTCCTCCTGCTGCTCCCGGAGTTTCATGTCGTAGAGCTTAGCCCGCAGGATTTGCATGGCCCGCTCGCGGTTTTGCAGCTGCGATCGCTCCTCGGTACAAAAGATTCGAATGCCCGTGGGCTTGTGCATCAGGTCAACCGCCGTTTCCACTTTGTTGACGTTCTGACCACCAGCCCCGCCCGATCGCGCCGTGGTCAGCTCAATATCCTTCGGATCGATCTCGATCTCCACATCATCGACCTCGGGCATAATTGCCACGGTGGCCGTAGAGGTATGCACCCGTCCGCCCGCCTCGGTGACCGGCACCCGCTGAACGCGGTGCACCCCCGCCTCAAACTTGAGCTTGCTGTAGACGCGATCGCCAGCAATTTCCAGAATCGCTTCTTTGAAGCCGCCCATATCCGCTGCCGATTCGCTCAGCAGCTTCACCTTCCAGCCCTGAGTCTCAGCGTAGCGAGAGTACAGTCGAACCAAATCCCCAGCCCAAATGCTGGCCTCATCGCCGCCTGTACCAGCGCGAATCTCCAGCATGATATTTTTATCATCGTTAGGATCACGGGGCAGCAGCAGCACCTTTAAGCGGGCCTCAAGCTCCGCCAGCCTCTCCTCCAAGGCATTCACCTCCAGAGCCGCCATCTCCTTTAGCTCAGGATCGCCGCTGGACTCTTTGTAGATCTCCCGTGCACCGGCTAGCTCTTCCCGGCTAGACTTCCATTCGTCATAGGTAGCCACAGTCTCCTCCAAAGAAGACCGAGACTTGGCGATGCGTTGAAACTCATCCGGATCTCTAGCGACATCTGGATCCGCCAATCTCCGAGTCAACTCATGGAACGTCTGCTCCACAGAGTTAAGCTTTTCAATTAAGTACGCCTCAGCCATGGTGTCCTCGTGTCTGCCGCCTAGCCAGAATGCCTGATCCTACCGCTACAGCAGCGAACGCTAGGCCTTATCGGCAGCCTTTCCCTCAGTAGCAGCGGCTGAGGTATCGGTCATGCCGTACTTACGCATGAAACGCTCTACCCGACCTTCGGTATCAATAATCTTCTGGGTACCAGTGTAAAAAGGATGGTTACCAGACCAGACATCTACGTGCAGCTCAGGTTTGGTAGATCCCACGGTCATAATTTCTTGACCATCGCAGAATACCTTAGCCTCGGGATACCAGGTGGGATGTATGTCAGACTTTGCCATGTCAGTGATTTGAAACGACGTCAACAGATGAATACAGATCTAAAACAGCGAGATGGAGCGGCCAGAAGCAGATTTTGCCATGGACTGAGGCATCTGCCAAAAATGCGCCCACATCCATACAATCTAGCGCTTAGAGAACTGAGGTGCCTTACGGGCTTTTTTCAGACCGTACTTACGGCGCTCCTTAGCGCGGGGATCACGGGTTAGATAACCTTCAACTTTCAAAGGCTTGCGGTTTTCAGGATCCAACTCGCACAGCGCACGGGCAACACCCAAACGAATGGCATCAGCCTGCCCTGTCAGACCACCGCCCTTGACGTTAACCAGAATATCGTAGGCGCTCTCCAAGCCCAGTACCTCTAGCGGAGCCTTAGTGGCATTTAGATACGCCGGGTTGAACTGCAAGTAGTCGTCACCGGGACGTTTGTTGATAACCAGTTGCCCGCTGCCAGGTACCAAGCGCACCCGCGCAATGGAAGTCTTGCGGCGACCGGTGCCCCAATATACCGCCCGTTCGGATTGATCGGTAGCCTGCATTATTTCGCTTCTCCAGGAATAGTGTTTACAACATGAACTTCAGGATTCTGGGCCTGGTGAGGATGCTCAGCTCCGGCGTACACCTTGAGCTTGGTAAATTGCTTCCGGCCCAGGGAATTCTTGGGCAGCATGCCCTTAACGGCCTGCTCAATGATGCGCTCAGGAATACGAGCCTGAAGCTTGTCAAAGGTTTCAACCTTCATGCCACCAGGGCGGCCGGAATGGCGACGATAGAGTTTAGTCGTGGCTTTGCGACCGGTGACCACTACTTTCTCAGCATTGACAACAATAACGAAATCACCGGTATCCATGTGGGGAGTAAAGGTGGGCTTATTCTTGCCGCGCAAAATAGTGGCAATTTCCGTGGCCAGCCGTCCCAGTCGCTGACCCTCAGCGTCAATTAGGTGCCACTGCTTCTGGACAGAATCGTGGGGAGGAATATAGGTCTTTGTAGTCATAGCGCTTGAGCTGCCTTTCTTGGATGAACCACACTAACTAAAAAACGAGCTGAACAAATCTAAACCAGCATTAGGCCACAGCCGTCCCCAAAAACACATGGGGCTGGTTGTCAAACCATACCTCTGGGGCGAACGGGGGATCGTCGTAGCCGACCCGGAGTAGACACAAGCCCTGGGCCGGGGCAGCATACTTGACCCGATGGCGCTGACGCTGTTGCCAGAGACGACCAAACTCGGCGGGGGTCAAATCACCGCTGCCGACCTTCACCAGCAGGCCCATGATCAAACGCACCATGCCGTACAGAAACCCTTTAGCCTGAAGCTCAACCGTCAAGAAAGTATCCTGGCGACGACATTCAGCGGCCTGTAGGTCTACCCAGGAATGACTTTTACCCGATCGCGCCCGGTGAAAGGCAGTCATATCGTGGTGGCCAACCATAGCATCCAGCGCGGATTGAATCCTGCCTTGATCTAGGTATTGACGATAGTAGTGCCACACAAAAGGACGCACAAACAGGTTTGGGCGCTGACCGGTGTAAAAGCTGTAGCGATAACGCCGCCAGCAAGCCGAAAATTGAGCATGCCACGTATCAGCGACCGACGCCGAAGCTCGAATCAGGATGTCCTCTGGCAAACGGGCGTTGAGCACGTCGGACCAACGGTGGGCCGGGATAAAACCTGGGGCATCAAAGTGGGCTATTTGAGCGGCTGCATGGACACCGGTATCGGTGCGACCTGCGCCATTGAGGCGAACGTCGTAGCCCAAAACCGATCGAATTGCAGCCTCAATTTCCCCCTGCACGGTACGGGCGTTGGGCTGCCACTGCCAGCCATGGAGATGAGTGCCTACATACTGCACGGCCAAAGCAATCCGCTGAGTTGGCTGGGCAAACTCTGCGGGCTGGCTTTCCAGACTGCGCTGTATGGGTGAGGGTTTCTCCATGGATAACAGGCGGAGGGCTAACGGTATAAATACAGGGACTTGGATGAATCAGAGAAACACCTAGGTCAATTCGATGATGGCCATTTCAGAGTTGTCACCACGGCGGCGGACAGTCTTGACAACGCGGGTGTAGCCACCGCTGCGATCGCCGTAGCGCTCACCAGCCTGGCTAAACAACGCATGCACAAGCTGCTTGTCGTAGATATAGCCCAAGGCCTGGCGCCTGGCCGAGAGAGAACCATCCTTAGCCAAGGTAATCATGCGATCGGCCTCTTCACGCACCGCCTTAGCTCGGGCTTTAGTAGTGGTAATTCGACCGTGACGGATCAGCTCCGTGGTCAGGGAACGAAGCAGAGCCTTGCGCTGGTCTGCGGGCTTCCCGAGTTGATGAACGCGACAGCGGTGACGCATGATGATACCAAACTCAGATGAACAACAAAAGTGAAGAAAACAAAAAAATCGGAAGCAGTAAGGCCTATGCCTAACAGGTCACGAGAATTAGCCCGTAACTTAAATTAAGCTTCCCATCAAGCAGTCTTGGAAGCCTTCTCTAAGGGTAAGGTAATGCCCAAGCGCTCTTGAAGAGCCTCGATCACTTCCTCTGCGGACTTCTGACCGAAGTTTTTAATCTCTAGAAGATCTTCTTGGCTAAAGTCCAGCAGATCCGCCACAGAGTTAATTTGAGCTCGTTTTAGGCAGTTATAGGCTCGTACCGAAAGCCGAAGCTCCTCAATAGGAATTTGATTATTTGGATCCTCTTCCTTGACCTCTTCGTCAAACTTAGGCTCTAGAGTCACATCTTTAAGCGGGACGAAAAGACCAACTAGAATATCGGCAGCCTGGCTCATCGCCTGCTGGGGAGTAATGCTGCCGTTAGTCCAAATGTCCATGGTCAGCTGATCGCGCTGCATAGAGCCAGAAACAACTACTTCCTCAACGGTGTAGTTAACTTTCTTAACCGGCATAAATACAGAGTCAATCTGGATAAAATCTAGCGCTGTGGCATCGTCTTTGCTGCGCACAACAGCTCGATAACCCTGACCTCGCTCAATTCTGAATTCCATTTCCAAAGTGTGGCCATCGGCAACGGTAGCCACATACTGTTCTGGGTTGACCACCTCCACTTCAGAGGGCAACTCAAAATGCCCGGTCGTTACTCGGGCAGGGCCTTGAACCAAGAGACGACCAATTTGAGGCTGGTTAGAGTAGCTCCGCAGCACGATCTCCTTCATGTTGAGGAGAATGTCGAGCACGTCTTCCCGCACTCCAACAATGGTAGAGAACTCATGGGTGGCGCCAGCAATCCTGACGGCCGTAATTGCAATACCCTCTAAATTGGAAAGCAGCACCCGGCGGAGGGCGTTGCCTACGGTAATTCCCTGGCTGCGCTCCAAAGGATCAATCACAAAGCGGCCATACTGACTCTGATCGCTTTCAACGACAGACTCTACGCAATCGACATGAAACTGTGCCAAAATCCTGCCTCCCTTAAACCTCGCAATATCCTGCTCACCGATAGAGCCACATTCTGAAAAAAGGCCTACACTCGACGACGCTTGGGTGGTCGACAGCCATTGTGAGGAATAGGCGTGACATCGCGAATTAGCGTAATTTCCAACCCCGCTCCCTGAAGAGCGCGAATAGCCGTTTCACGACCCGCCCCGGGTCCGCTTACCATGACTTCAATCTGACGCATGCCCTGATCCATAGCTCGCCGCGCAGCGCTGTCAGCAGCGGTTTGAGCCGCAAATGGTGTGCCCTTCTTAGCTCCCTTGAATCCACTGGATCCAGCCGATGCCCAAGAGATTGCTTCTCCTGACTGGTCGGTAATGGTCACAATAGTGTTGTTAAAGGTTGAACGGATGTGGGCTACACCACTGGGAATGTTCTTCTTACTTTTGCGAGGTCCAGTCTTTCGAGTTGGTTTGGCCATAGCATTGTCACTAAATTCAATTCAAGGAAACGTAAGCTGCGTAACTGTCGGTGAGCAGTTGAGATTGGCAAGCACCGCTAAACAGTCAGAAAAACTCGCTCCAGAGACCAGCGAGCTTCCGTATCTCAGCCCTCGCGGTTGCATCATAAAGGGCAGAGAGTTAGGTCTGACTCTACTTCCGCGGCGCCTTCTTCTTGCCAGCGACGGTGCGGCGGGTGCCACCTCGACGGGTGCGAGAATTGGTACGAGTGCGCTGGCCTCTAACAGGTAGCCCAGCTCTATGACGTCGACCGCGGTAAGAACCAATGTCCATCAGCCGCTTGATATTCATGCTCTCAAGCCGCCGCAGATCACCTTCCACCTGGTAATCGCTCTCTACAGAGTCTCGCAGCTTAGCCACATCAGCGTCGGTAAGATCTTTAACGCGCACGTCAGGATCGACCCCGGTTTTTGCCAGAATCTCCTTCGAGCGGGTAAGACCAATGCCGTAAATGTAAGTCAAGCCAATTTCAACTCGTTTGTCACGTGGTAAATCCACGCCTGCTATCCGTGCCACCTTAACTATCTCCCCGAATATTTGGTTTATCCATGCAGCCCAATAATGGCTACCCAGCAATTCCCGTTGGGCCGCTGCCCGGACAACAAAAAGCCCGATTCAATTACTAAAACCGCCTTGGCTAATAGGCCTATTCAATTTATTCAGTCGCCCCTTGAACATTGAGCCTTTTCCTAAAGAAAAGACACCTGAGCCAAACCTACCCTTGCCGCTGCTTGTGCTTAGGGTTTGAACAAATCACCATGACCCGGCCACGGCGGCGGATCACTCGACACTTATCACACATCTTGCGCACAGACGCACGGACTTTCATGTCCAACTCGCACTTTACTACAGAATTGCTATGCTAGCAAACTGATGGCAGCCCGTCAATCAAAAGTTTTAGGTTCTGCCGTTGGCGCGGGCATTTCCCTAGAGTTTCTTCTAAAACGTTTCCTTGGGAGCCTGGAGCTAGCATCGTGTTTAAGCGGTTCAACTGGGGAGATATAGGATTCCAACAGCTAGGCCCCGCGCTTGAGGGCAGCTTCCACCTGCTTAAGTTCTTGCTCGACTCGGGTCTTCAGCTTGTCCGGCAGAGGGCGATTGGGGTAGCTGCTGTAGTGGCCTGCAATCGCGTTTAGTGCCGTACGCATGGTCGTAAATGAACTCAGGTTAGCTACGGCAGTATCTCGGCGGTAGCGGGAGGCGAAGTCGCTGATGACGGCTTTGGCCTCGGCCTGGGCCTCGGGCTTGGTGGGATCATCATCAGGTAGGGCGATCGCTGTTCTGAGGCTGTCCACCAGCATCAGAGTGTCCTGGCGGTAGTCGCCAGTCAGCAAACCGCTAGTTCCGGCGCTGCATCCGGTTAGGCCAATAACAGCAACCAAGACCAGGGCAAAAAGACGAGAAATTAAGGATTTCATGGGCTTCTTTCAAAGGTTTCAGGCAAGATTTCAGACCGAATGACGGACGATTAGCCCTAAGCTATAGCCACACTGGCGTCGTTTCGGTGCTCTCATTCTATAGTGCTCTGTGGCCATAGTGTTCTGCGTCTAGGCTGGAGCGGTCTATGCCTTAGGCAGGATAAATGCGTAACCGTCGGTTAGGTTCTTCGCCACAGCTTAAGGATTTGAGGCGATAGTGCTCGGCTAGTTCATGCTGCATTTTACGAATGTGGGCCGATCGCGGCAGCAGTTCTACCGGCTGGCCCTGAGGGATAACGATTTGCTCTACGGCTAGGCGGGCCTCTTCCAAAGCTTCTAGTTCATCGTCGCCACCGCTGTGACTAAACAGTCCCAGATCCACAGCGGCGGGGTTGTCGTCCATATCCAGCAGACGCTGGAGGGCACGGGTAATTTGAGGGATGCTGTTGGATTTGACCAAATGGACGGGGATTTGCCGCCCCTGAGCCATATGTTTTAGCTTTGCCTGGGCTTTGGCGTGCGATCGCAGCGCCAAAACCGCATCAGCATCGTCCAAGTCCTTAGTGATTACCACTGGCATGTGAAGGGTTTGGATCACCCGCTCTAGCTGGTGGCGGCTAAGGCCGTAGGGATAGAGGCGCACAGCATCTTCCCCATTGGGACCCACAATATCGCCGTCATCGACGAGGTCCAGCAGGTGGGCAAACATCGGGTCAGTGGTCGGTTTGGAGCCAAAAACTTGCCCTAATGGTCGAACATTGCCGCCATTGCCCAGGCTGCGCTGGGCGATCGCCGGGCTAGGCGTAGGCGGCACCATCTGACCAGCCGCTCGCCAGCCCAGACCCGAGCGCGAAGGCTTCGACACCTCTCGGCCTGAACCAGGGAGTTCATGGGTAATGACGACCTTCTGATTTTCATCCACGGTGCGAATTTGCAGCCCTGGCTGACGCCCCCGCAGCAGATTGTCAATGGTGACAGTCACATCGTCATGGACAGCCCAGCGCTGACGCTCCAGCATTTCCACAGCGATGTCAAAGGTGGGCGGCGCTTTGCGCTCCAGCACGCTTTTCTGGCTCCCCCGACGGCGAGCCTCCTCATCCCCCAGGGTGACCGACTGAATGCCGCCAATGAGATCTGAGAGAGTGGGATTCTTGATCAGGTTTTCTAAGCGGTTGCCGTGGGCGGTGCCCACCAGCTGCACCCCCCGTTCAGCAATGGTGCGAGCAGCGAGTGCCTCTAACTCAGTGCCAATTTCGTCAATCACAATGACTTCAGGCATGTGGTTTTCCACCGCTTCGATCATCACTCGGTGCTGTTCTTCCGGTCGGGCGACCTGCATGCGTCGGGCACGGCCAATCGCAGGGTGGGGAATGTCGCCATCCCCAGCAATTTCGTTGGAGGTATCGATAATCACCACCCGCTTTTGCAGATCGTCGGCCAGTACGCGGGCAATCTCGCGCAGGGCGGTGGTTTTGCCTACCCCAGGACGCCCCAGCATCAGAATCGAGCGCCCTGTTTCAACCAAATCGCGAATCATGCCGATGGTGCCGAAGATCGCCCGGCCCACTCGACAGGTAAGCCCAATGACTTCCCCAGAACGGTTGCGAATAGCGCTAATCCGGTGCAGGGTTTTCTCAATACCGGCCCGATTATCCCCGCCGAAGCTGCCCACCCGCTTGATACAGTGATCTAAATCGGCGTGAGTAACAGGCTCCTCAGACAGGTACTCGGCGCTGTCGTAGAATCTGGCCTCGGGCAGACGGCCTAGATCGAGAACGACCTCAATCAAATTTTGGTGTTGGGGATGCTGAATCAATCGCGCGCGAATTGAAGGCGGCAAAATACTCAGTAGCTGATCTAGATCGTCGATGGGCGGGGCTTGGGCAGGAACAGATTGATTGGAGGCTGTCCCTTCAAGTTTGGTGGGTGAAAATTCCACGGCGAGATTATCAGAAGTGGCAGAAATGTCGTTTGTGGTCTCTAAAGGGGCATTATCGCCCAATTCATCATCGCTGCGGTCGTTGCTATAGCTAACCATACCGTGCTGATAAAAAGTGTCGAGCGGACTTATGCTGACTTGAGCTGGTTCACCAGTCCCTGGGATAAAGCCAAACCTTGCCCCAGGGCGCTTTCATCTAGCCGTCGCCAGGGTGCATCGGCAGCATCGAAGGCGGCAGCTTGGGATCTAGGCGATACCCATTGACCATTGGGGAACTGGTTTAGGGAAGCGTTTCCTAGCCAGGGCTGAAGTTCGTGGTCAATAGCGTCGAGCAAAGGCATGACCTGCGATCGCGCATAGCTACCGTAGGCAATGCCTGCAATTCTGTCGTGAATCGAGCCTAAATCCTCAGGGTCTAGCCTCAAAGCTAGGGAGGAAGGTAATTCACTGGATTGACAATTGCTGAGATGAGAAGCAGAAAGCGAGTTGTTTATCAAACCGAGTTCAGTCAACTTACTTACAGTGTAGCCATTGGTTCCGCCAGCGGGTTGCACGTAGCCCGGTAACCCAGCTGCCAGAATTTTTTGAGCCAGACGAATAGCAGCGTGGGTCGTGCCTTTGCCCAAGTCGCCGCTCATGGGGCGGCCGTCGGTTTGCCAAATTAGTGGCACACCTAAGGGAGCCATCAGGGTGCAGAGATCCCTTAGGTAGGGCACCACCTGGTCGTGGTCGGGGCAGCTAATAGACACCAGCTTCAGGTATGGCATCCAGGGCTGCAACTGCCGCCAAAGCTGCTCAAACTGAGACTGATGTCCGGTTTGGGTATGGATCTCAACGGCGTCGATCTGGCTGAGTTGGGTCGTTGGGAAAGCCGTAGGACTGGCTAGATGAGGCCGGGCTTCAATGGTCTTAATTGGGCAAACGGCAATACAGCGTCCGCAGCCATAGCAGAGATTCTCCACGACACCACCGCAATTAACGGCCTGAAACTGAATCGCGGCAGTGGGGCAGATCGACGCGCAAGGGCGATCGCAATCCGATGGACAGTGACCTACATCAAAGTAAGCCTTGCGAAAGTGGGGGTCTTCGCTGTCGTTGAGGCTAACCATCAGCCAGGGCGCATGGGACCGTAAGCTGTGATTGTTCCATCTGGGTGCTTTGCGATCGCTCAAATGACCGGCTATCCACACCGCGTCATCTAGTCCTCTACGGGCAGCAGCCACAACAGCCCCATCGGCGGCCACATCAATGCAATCTACCCCAGCAAGGGCATAAAGCATGACCAATCGCCGCACCGCTGGCATGTCCTGATAGCTAGCACCACAAATAAGCTTTACCCACCGCCCTAGCTGAAGCGAACGACAGGGAGATACAGATAAGCTTCTTGCAATACCACTCCCAGCGGCAGTTCCAGGGGAGGTTTCAATATTCATTGTAGATCGCACATTCAGGTCGTAAGCCCTGACGGGGTTCCCCTAGCTTCCCTAAGTGGTGAGTTAGGCAAGCCCAGAGGTAGAAGACCAACCCCAAAACCTAAACCAAATTAGCCAGGGGTTCCCAGGTAAAGTAACGGCTCCCACCCATTTCTACCACCACCTTAACTCGAGGCTCGGTAGTCGGCAGACTGACCAGGTAGGCCAGCTCCTGCCGCGACAAGATGTGCCCTTCAATCAGCCATAGCACCATGCCCTTTGCGCCGGGAGCCATAGATTCCAGGCGATAGGTCAGCAGGGGAGGAATAAAATAGGTGTAACCCACCGCCGCACCGCTGCCCAAGGATTTTTTGCCCAGGTGGGCTGGACGCACCCCATGAATAGCGGTTAGGTAAGATGACACATCTCCCAAGCCGCGGGCGGTCAGATTCATCGTTTCGTAGCCAGTGGCCTTGAGACGGCGCTCGTAGCGCCCTTCGAACCCACCTTCTAAGGGCATGCGAACGGCGATCGCGCCGTTGCTCTCCAGATCTTTGATAAAGGGTTTGCCCGTTGTCAGCAGCGCCATAGTTGCCCCCGGCAAGTTAATACAGCTGTCATTGTACTGTGTTCAAGATCAGGAGTAAAACCAGCCAGCAGGGTTCTGCGACTAAAATTTTCCCTGCGCAGGAATTCTTTTTCCTAAGGGGAACTTTTTTGGAAAAAGGTATAGACATATCCAAATTAGGCGTGTAGTATGGTAAATCGCCGACGAAAAGGATACTGAGTGGCTCAGTGAGCTGCCCAAGTCCTGGCATTTGGCCATTCTGATTGCTTGTCACCCCTGAGGTTGATGGTTTCCAGGCTGAAGAGTTTGAACCAAAATCAGAATGAGCTGGCTTTCTTTTGAACTGTGGCCGATTTGCATCGGCAGCACTCATCCCGGTGGATTTCTCCTGCATGGGATGTTCAAAAGTTGATGTTGTTGCAGATGCGCAAAGCTCTCAAACCAGAGAGTCCTGCGCATCTCATAGTGTGTTAATTAGGGAGACAGGGCTGTGGCAGTCGGTATTCTCGGCAAAAAATTGGGCATGACCCAAGTGTTCGATGAGGCAGGTAATGCCATCCCCGTGACAGTGGTGCAAGCTGGGCCTTGCGTTGTTACCCAAATTAAAACCCCCGATACCGATGGCTATGCGGCCATTCAGCTCGGTTTTGATGAGGTTGCTGAGAAGGCCTTGAACAAGCCTAAGCTGGGCCACTTGGCTCGCTCTAGCAGTACTCCGCTGCGTCATCTTAAGGAGTATCGAGTGGATGCTGCCGACGGTTTCGAGCTGGGACAGACGGTCACGGCTGAGACGTTCACTGCCGGTCAAATGGTGGATGTCACCGGAAAGAGCATGGGTCGCGGCTTTGCCGGCTACCAAAAGCGCCACAACTTCCGTCGTGGTCCCATGGCCCACGGTTCCAAGAATCACCGTTTGCCCGGCTCTACTGGTGCAGGTACTACCCCTGGTCGGGTTTATCCTGGCAAGCGGATGGCTGGCCAGATGGGCAACGCTAGGGTGACCATCCGTAAATTACAGGTGGTACGGGTCGACAGCGATCGCAATCTGCTGCTAATCAAAGGCGCTATTCCCGGCAAACCCGGTGGGTTGCTGAGCATTGCCCCAGCCCAATGGGTTAAGGCTTAAACATCAGTAGGCGGCAGCATTTCGAGCCTTTGGGCATTCAAAGCGTTTTAAGGGATGGGTTCAGACAATGGTTGAGTGCGTTGTAAAAAACTGGGAGGGCGAAGAGGCGGGTACGGCATCCCTAGAGCTTCAGGTTGCCAAAGAAGAGTCTGCCTCTCACATCGTCCACCGTGCCCTGGTGCGGCAAATGAACAATGCCCGGCAGGGCACAGCTTCTACCAAAACTCGCGCTGAGATCCGGGGCGGTGGTCGCAAGCCTTGGCGGCAAAAGGGAACGGGGCGAGCCCGCGCTGGGTCTAACCGCTCTCCCCTGTGGCGTGGCGGCGGCGTAATTTTCGGCCCAAAGCCTCGCGATTACAGCGTCAAGATGAATCGCAAGGAGCGTCGTCTGGCCCTGCGCACCGCCCTCCAGAGTCGGGTTGACGATCTGGTGGTAGTGGAAGGGTTTGAGGATAAGTTTTCTCGGCCCAAGACCCGCGAGTTGCTCGATGCCATGGGCCGCTGGGGCATCGACCCCAACGCCAAGATCCTGCTAATCATTGCTGAGCGCCAAGAGCTGGTATACCTATCGGCCCGCAACATTGAGAATGTCAAGTTAATCACCGCTGTCAATCTCAATGTCCATGATTTGCTCAACGCAGACCATCTCGTGATTACGTCCCCGGCCCTTGAGGCCATCCAGGAGGTTTACAGTGATTAATGCCGCTAACACCCCATCTTTGGCCGATCTAATTCGTCGGCCTCTGGTAACTGAGAAAGCTACCCTCCTGCTTGAGAACAATCAGTACGTGTTTGAAGTTGACCCCCGCGCCAACAAACTGCAAATCAGGGCAGCGATCGAAGAATTGTTCGATGTCAAAGTGGTTGCCGTTAACACCTACAACCCTCCCAAGAAAAAGCGTCGGATGGGTCGTTTTGTGGGCAACCGCCCCCACTACAAGCGCTCTGTGGTCACCCTGGCCGCCGGAGATTCTATTCCTCTCTTCCCCGATCTCTAGCAGGATCTAAAGCCTGATTTCTCAGCCGTTTTTGCCGTGTAGCCAGCAAGTATTTCCATGGGCATCCGTTCTTATAGACCTTATACCCCAGGCACGCGTGAGCGAACCGTCTCCGAGTTCGCCGAGATTACCCGCAGCGAGCCTGAAAAGTCTCTGACCCGCTCTAAGCATCGTCCCAAGGGACGGAACAATCGAGGGGTGATTACCTGCCGCCATCGGGGTGGTGGGCACAAGCGCCTCTACCGGGTCGTAGATTTTCGCCGCGATAAGCTCGGGGTGCCCGCCAAAGTTGCCTCCATTGAGTACGATCCCAACCGCAACGCGCGCATTTCTTTGCTGCACTACGAAGATGGCGAAAAGCGCTACATCCTTTGCCCAGCTGGATTGACCGTGGGCAGCACGGTAATTTCTGGACCAGATTCTCCTTTAGAGGTTGGCAACGCTCTACCTCTCTACAAGATTCCTCTGGGTACGACAGTCCATAACGTCGAGATGCAGGCGGGCAAAGGCGGGCAAATGGTGCGCTCGGCTGGGGCAGGAGCTCAGCTGGTAGCAAAGGAAGGGGATTACGTCACGCTTAAATTGCCCTCCACTGAAGTGCGCATGGTGCGTCGCGAGTGCTACGCCACCATTGGCCAGGTAGGCAATGCCGATATTCGTAACGTCAGCCTCGGCAAGGCGGGCCGAAAACGCTGGATGGGTCGCCGCCCAGAGGTTCGTGGCAGTGTTATGAACCCTGTGGATCACCCCCACGGCGGTGGTGAGGGTCGGGCCCCAATCGGGCGATCGGGGCCTGTTACCCCCTGGGGTAAGCCTGCCCTGGGCTACAAAACCCGCAAGAAAAACAAAGACAGCGATAAGTACGTGGTACGCCGTCGTCGTCGTGTATCTAAGAGGGGTCGAGGCGGGCGTAACGCCTAGATACTGTGGTTTGGTTTCTGTATCGGTGGGCTGTTTCTTGATTGTGGCTGTTGTGATTTTTATGGGGACTGAAGAATAATGTCTCGCTCATTGAAAAAAGGCCCCTTTGTGGCCGATCATTTGCTCTCTAAAATCGAAGCCCTCAACGTCAAGGGCGACAAGCAGGTGATTAAGACCTGGTCGAGGGCATCTACGATTCTGCCCCAGATGATTGGCCATACCATTGCTGTACACAACGGTCGTCAACATGTACCGGTCTATGTTACCGAGCAAATGGTGGGCCACAAGCTAGGTGAGTTCGCTCCGACGCGAACCTTTCGCGGCCACGCTAAGACCGATAAAAAAGCTCGTCGTTAGGTATTAGGTAGAGGAATTGGAGAAATGGCTGTAGATACCTCAGAGCAGGTTAAAGCGGTGGCTCGCTACGTGCGAATGTCACCCCGTAAGGTTCGCAGAGTGCTTGATCAGATTCGCGGCAAGAGCTACCGCGATGCACTAATCATTCTAGAGTTCATGCCCTACAAGGCCTGTGAACCGATCATTAAAGTGCTGCGCTCGGCAGTTGCCAATGCTGAGAACAACAATGGACTTGACCCCGCTGGCCTTGTAGTGAGCGAAGCGTTTGCTGATGCTGGCCCTGCACTAAAGCGATTTCGTCCTCGTGCTCAGGGGCGGGCTTATCAGATTCGCAAGCCAACTTGCCACATCACTATTGCCGTAGCTCCTGCTGCCGAGTAGCTATTCTCAACATAGACCAATACCGCCGTCCAAACGCCAGTTGTCAAAGCACCAATTTCCAGAGGGTTTAGTTCGTGGGACACAAGATTCATCCAACCGGGTTTCGCCTTGGCGTTGTTCAAGACCACCGCTCTCGCTGGTTTGCCGAGGGAACTCGCTATCCTGACCTGCTCCAAGAGGACTACCGCATTCGCGAGTATGTTCAAAAGACTTTGAACAACGCGGGTATCTCCGACATTCGTATTGAGCGCAAGGCTGACCAGATTGATCTTGAGGTACGCACGGCTCGCCCTGGGGTAGTTGTAGGTCGTGGTGGTGCAGGTATTGAAGCTCTGCGCGTTGGGGTGCAGAAACTGCTTAAAGACCCTAGCCGCCAGATCCGAGTCAATGTAGTTGAGGTAAATCGGGTCGATGCCGATGCTGCGCTAGTAGCTGAGTACATTATTCAACAACTAGAGCGCCGGGTTTCCTTCCGCCGGGTAGTACGTCAGGCAATTCAGCGGGCCCAGCGGGCGGGAGTTGAGGGTATCAAAATTCAGGTGAGCGGTCGCCTCAATGGGGCTGAAATTGCTCGCACTGAGTGGACCCGTGAGGGCCGGGTACCCCTCCACACCCTGCGGGCTGATGTCGATTATGCCTATACCACTGCCCAAACTACCTACGGAATTTTGGGCGTTAAAGTCTGGATTTTCAAAGGGGAAATTATTCCTGGGCAGGAGGAAACTCCGGCAGTACCCAATGCCCAACCCCGACGTCGGCAGCCCCGACGCCGACAGCAATTTGAAGACCGCTCTAACGAAGACTAGAGTCTGCCCCGCATCACTTTGAACAATTTTTATCTGTGACTTCACGAGTGCCGATCCATGCTTAGTCCAAAACGAACTAAATTTCGCAAGCAGCACCGCGGGCGTATGCGCGGAATGGCTCAGCGGGGCAGTGACATCAACTTTGGCGATTTCGCCCTTCAGGCGACTGAACCCTGCTGGTTGACGTCTCGTCAGATTGAAGCAGCCCGACGAGCGATGACTCGCTATGTACGGCGGGGCGGCAAGATCTGGATTCGAGTTTTTCCCGATAAGCCTGTGACCATGCGCCCGGCAGAAACTCGGATGGGTTCTGGTAAAGGGAATCCAGAGTACTGGGTCGCGGTGGTGAAGCCTGGTCGTATCGTTTTCGAAATTGCTGGAGTACCGGAAGCTACAGCCCGTGAGGCTATGCGACTTGCCGCCTTTAAGCTGCCCTTCAAAACCAAGTTCATCGCGCGAGACAGCAAGGAGGCATAGGTAATGGCACTGTCGAAAATAAAAGAGGCGCGCAGCCTGAGTGACGAAGAACTACTAAATGCGATCGCTGAAACCAAGCGCGAGCTGTTTCAACTGCGATTTCAAAAGGCTACCCGTCAGCTCGATAAACAGAATCACCAGTTTAAGCACGCTCGTCATCGCCTATCTCAGCTTATGACGGTTCAGCGGGAGCGCCAGCTGGCGGACCTTGAGGAGAAAGCAGGGGCCACAACAGAATCGGTATCAGTGTAGGGAATAGGTGAACTAGATGGCGGTCAAAGAACGAGTGGGGATGGTGGTCAGCAACAAGATGGATAAAACCGTTGTTGTTGCCGTAGAGAGTCGCACCTCCCATCCTAAGTACGGCAAGATTGTGGTGCGAACCAAGCGCTACAAGGCCCACGACGAGGAGAACACGTGCCAGGAGGGAGACCAAGTGCGGATTCTTGAAACCCGTCCCCTGAGCCGAACCAAGCGCTGGGTGGTGGCTGACATTGTTAATCGCGCAGCAGACGCGTAGGGGGAGATTGTGATTCAGCAGGAATCGTACTTAAACGTGGCGGACAACAGCGGGGCTCGGAAGCTCATGTGCATCCGGGTTCTAGGCGGTAACCGTCGCTATGCTGGCGTAGGCGACGTGATTATCGCCGTTGTCAAAGATGCACTGCCCAACATGGGCGTGAAAAAGTCAGATGTGGTTCGGGCTGTAGTAGTGCGCACCAGGAAGGGGCTGCGCCGCAGCAGCGGCATGAGCATTCGTTTTGATGATAACGCAGCGGTGATCATCAACCAAGACGGCAACCCCAAGGGTACCCGTGTGTTTGGCCCTGTAGCCCGTGAGCTGCGCGACAAGAACTTTACCAAGATTGTGTCGCTAGCACCGGAGGTTCTCTAATGGCAACAGCATCTAAAAAAACCGTGCGCCACAAGATTCATGTGCGTAAGGGGGATACGGTTCAGGTAATTGCTGGGCGCGATCGCGGCAAGGTGGGCGAAGTACTCGCAGTTATCCCTAAAACCAGCCAGGTGGTGGTTGAGGGCGTCAACATTCGCACCAAGCACGTTAAACCTCAGCAGGAAGGCGAATCGGGTCAAATTGTCACCCAAGAGGGTCCCGTTCACAGCTCTAACGTCATGCTCTACTCCGAGAAAGAGAAAGTAGCTAGCCGTGTTGCTCATACCTTTACCGAAGATGGCCGTAAGGTGCGCATGCTGAAAAAGACCGGAGAAATTATCGACTAGGCCCACCGACCCACTCTGAAAATCTAGTCCTGACCAAGACCAGGAAAGCAGAAGAAGCGACCCATGACCGACCAGCTCAAGACCATATACAAAGACACGGTCGTACCTAAACTGATGGAGCAGTTTAAGTACGAGAACATCCACCAAGTGCCTAAGGTCTTCAAAGTGACCGTTAACCGCGGACTTGGAGAGGCATCCCAGAATGCCAAGGCGCTGGAATCCTCCCTGAGCGAATTGGCCCTGATTACCGGTCAGCGTCCGGTGGTTACTCGCGCCAAGAAAGCGATCGCAGGTTTCAAAATCCGCCAGGGTATGCCCGTAGGAGTCATGGTAACGCTGCGCTCCGACCGCATGTACGCCTTTCTAAACCGCCTGATCAACCTGACCCTGCCCCGCATTCGCGACTTTCGCGGCATTAGCCCCAAGAGCTTCGATGGGCGCGGCAACTATACCCTGGGCCTGCGAGAGCAATTAATCTTCCCTGAAATTGATTACGACAGTATTGATCAAATCCGCGGTATGGACATCACCATTGTGACCACCGCCAGCACCGATGAAGAAGGCCGAGCGCTACTCAAGGAATTGGGTATGCCGTTCCGTGACAATTAACACAGGTTTATACGCGTACTAGAACTATGGCTGCTAACGACACAATTGCGGATATGTTGACTCGCATCAGGAATGCGAATCTAGCGCGGCACCAAACCGTGAGCATTCCTTCTACTCGGATGACCCGGAGTATTGCCAAAGTCCTGAAAGAGGAGGGTTTTATTACCGACTATTCTGAAACCACCGTCGAAGAGCGGCCTCAGATAGTCGTCGCCCTCAAGTACAAGGGCAAGACCCGTCAGCCTATCATTCGTAATCTCACCCGCGTCAGTAAGCCCGGTCTACGCGTGTACTCCAACCGGAAAGAACTGCCTCGAGTGCTGGGCGGTATCGGCATTGCCATTGTTTCCACCTCTAGCGGCATTATGACCGACCGCGATGCTCGGCGTCAGGGTATTGGTGGTGAAGTGCTTTGCTATGTCTGGTAGAGCAGGCCAGGCGGTTAGGTGAGTAGCGAGCCTGTGTTACTACCCTGCTACTAGTCACAAAGGGCGTTATTGAGTGCTAAGGATTTAGGAGTTTTGCATCATGTCACGTATTGGCAAACGGCCAATCCCAGTCCCGGCTAAGGTGTCAATCACGATTGACGGTCAGGATGTTCAGGTCAAAGGACCCAAGGGCGAGCTGTCTCGTACCCTGCCTAGCGGCGTAGTCATTGTTCAGGATGGCGACACTATACTGGTGAACCGCAAGGATGATTCTCGAATAGCTCGAGAGCGTCACGGTCTCTGCCGTACCCTGGTGGCCAATATGGTCGAAGGGGTCTCCAACGGCTATCAAAAGCGCCTTGAGATTCAGGGCATTGGTTATCGGGCGCAGGTACAGGGTCGCAACCTCAACCTCAGCCTTGGGTATAGCCATCCTGTGGTGTTTGAGCCTCCCACAGGCATAGAATTTGTGGTTGAAAATAATACCAATGTCATCGTCAGCGGTATTGATAAAGAGCTGGTAGGTAACATTGCGGCCAGTATTCGGGCCAGTCGCCCCCCAGAACCCTACAAGGGTAAGGGCGTGCGCTATGCCGGTGAGCAGGTTAGACGTAAGGCTGGTAAGTCAGGGAAGAAATAAGCTATGAAAGCAAGTCGTAAAGAATTAACCCATCGCCGCCACGCTCGCATCCGTCGTCGCGTGTTTGGCACTGCCGAGCGGCCTCGTCTGGCCGTATTTCGCTCGAACCAGCATATCTATGCTCAGATCATTGACGATACGGCCCACCATACCCTGGTGGCCGCTTCAACCGTTGAGCCTGATGTGCTAAAGAATGAGTCGGGCGCTACCCAAGACTCAGCTACAGTAGTCGGCAAACTGGTGGCCGAGCGCGCTTTGAAAGCTGGCATTACTCAAGTTGTGTTTGACCGGGGTGGCAAGCTTTACCACGGGCGGGTAGCGGCCCTGGCCGAAGCAGCTCGTGAAGCTGGCTTGAGTCTGTAACTGCTACGAGAATAGAAAACACTTGATTCTGCTTGATGTAAATAAGGCTGGGGAAAGGCATGGCAAACCGTCGCAAAGAAGCGCGTACTAAAGAGAAAAAAACCGACTGGCAAGAGCGCGTCGTTCAAATTCGCCGCGTGACCAAGGTGGTGAAGGGGGGTAAAAAGCTCAGCTTCCGCGCCATTGTTGTCGTCGGCAATGAGAAGGGTCAAGTCGGCGTTGGGGTCGGCAAGGCTGGAGATGTGATTGGTGCCGTGAAGAAGGGCGTAGCGGATGGCAAAAAGCATCTGGTAGATGTGCCTTTGACCCGTTCCTACTCAATTCCCCATCCCTCCAACGGCATAGGCGGTGGTGCCAAGGTGTTTATGCGTCCTGCGGCCCCTGGTACTGGGGTAATTGCAGGGGGTGCCGTGCGCACCGTGCTAGAGCTGGCTGGAGTTCGCAACGTGCTGGCCAAGCAGCTCGGATCTAACAACCCTCTCAACAATGCCCGAGCTGCCGCAGATGCTCTGGCCTCCCTGCGCACCTTCGCTGATGTAGCCGAGGAGCGGGATATTCCAGTTGAACAACTGTACGTTTAATATCTTTCGGTATCGCTGTTTTTATTTTCCTCAGCCATGAGAATCAACGACGCACAACCACAAGCAGGCTCTAAGCGCCGCCGTCGCCGCGTTGGTCGCGGCATTTCTGCGGGCCAGGGTGCCAGCTGCGGCTTCGGTATGCGGGGCCAAAAATCGCGATCGGGTAGCGGTACTCGGCCCGGTTTTGAGGGTGGCCAAATGCCCCTCTATCGGCGCATTCCCAAGCTCAAGCATTTCCCTCTGGTAAATCAGAAGGAATACACCATCATCAACGTCAAAGGACTGTCCGATCTGGCGGCGGGTACCGAGGTATCCCTGGAGTCGCTGCTAGAAGCCGGTATATTGACGACCAACGACGGCCCTTTGAAGGTGCTGGGCGATGGAGAACTGGGCGTAGCGCTGAGTGTCAAAGCAGCGGCTTTTACTCAGTCTGCTAAGGAAAAAATCGAGCGGGCAGGCGGTACCTGCGAGGTGATCGCCTAGCGAGATGGTTCTTCCATCCCTTAAACTAAGGTTGGAGTTATATCTATGGTGACTGTAGGTAGTTGCCGTGGATACTAATTGCAACGAATGTATTGCTAACTGTAGGGCTGAGGTACTTTTGCATGGTCGTAAGTCGGGGTAAAAATCCCAGCGCGCAGGAAACATTTATGCAGATGGCCCAGGCCGCTGGCCTGCGCAGCCGTCTGCTGGTGACCCTGGGTTTGCTAGTGCTGGTCAGACTGGGGATTTTTATTCCGGTGCCGGGAATTGATCGCCAGGCCTTTGCATCGTCGATTCAGTCGGGTAGCTTGGCAGGCTTTGTCGGGTTTCTGGATATCTTTGTGGGCGGCGGTTTGTCGGCTCTGGGTATTTTTGCTCTAGGAATTCTGCCATTCATTAACGCCTCAATTATCATGCAGCTGCTGACGGCAGCTCTGCCCCAGCTTGAGGATTTACAGAAAAACGAAGGCGAGGCCGGACGACGAAAAATTTCTCAGATTACCCGCTACGTAGCGCTGGGCTGGGCAATTTTGCAAAGTTCGTTATTGTCCTCATTTTTGTTGTACCAGTTTGCGCAGGTACCCGGTCCGGCCTTCATTGCGCAGACGGTGATCGCCCTGACCGCAGGTTCAATGTTTGTGATGTGGGTCGGCGAGTTGATTACCGAGCGAGGTATTGGTAATGGTGCTTCGCTGCTCATCTTTTTGAATATTGTGTCTACGCTGCCTCGTTCCTTAGGGCAGACTATCGAGCTAGCCCAGAGTGGCGATCGCGGCTTAGTCGGCGGCGTCATTATCCTGATGATTGCCTTCTTGGCAATGATCGTTGGCATCGTCTTTGTTCAAGAAGGTACTCGCCGAATTCCCATTATTTCTGCCCGTCGCCAGGTGGGTCGTAAGCTGTACCTAGAGCAGAGTAACTATTTGCCCCTGCGGCTAAATCAGGGCGGTGTAATGCCCATTATTTTTGCCTCTGCGGTTTTGGTATTGCCCATTTCACTGACGCAGTACATCAGCAATCCTCAATTTAGCCAGTTTGTAAACAACTATCTGAACCCTACTTCCTGGTTCTATGTTTCGCTTTACCTGGTTCTGATTCTTTTCTTCAGCTACTTTTATTCATCCCTGGTGATGAACCCTGACGATGTATCTCGAAACCTGAAGAAAATGGGAGCCAGCATTCCTGGCATTCGTCCTGGCAAGGCAACGACCGAGTATATCACCCGTATTCTGAACCGATTGACCTTCCTGGGGGCTATTTTCTTGGGCATGGTGGCGGTTGTGCCGAGTGCGGTAGAGAGTCTAACTCGAGTACAGACTTTTCGCGGCTTTGGTGCCACCTCGCTGCTGATTTTGGTGGGTGTTGCCATTGACACCGCAAAGCAGATCCAAACCTACGTGATTTCTCAGCGCTACGAAGGGATGGTGAAGCAGTAGTGACGAGACTAATCTTTCTGGGTCCACCTGGAGCAGGCAAGGGCACTCAAGCTGTGCTGCTGGCTGAGGATTGTCAGGTACCTCATATTTCCACAGGAGATATTCTGCGATCGGCCGTAGCCGCGGGTAGTGAGCTGGGCCAAAAGGCAGATCACTACATGAGTGCTGGGGAACTGGTGCCCGACGATCTGATTCTCGATTTAATCGAGGAGCGCTTAGGCCAGGAGGATACCCAAAAAGGGTGGCTGCTGGACGGATTTCCTCGCAACGTGCCCCAGGCGGAGTTTTTGCAGAAGCTGCTGGAGCAGATTGAGCAGCCTACTGATTTTGTCATTAACCTTGACGTTGAAGATGCGGTAATTGTGGCCAGACTATTGCAGCGAGGCCGCAAGGATGACGAAGAGTCGGTGATTTTAAATCGGCTTGAGGTGTATCGTGAGCAAACAGAGCCGCTGATCGAGTTCTATCGCAGCCGTCAGCAGCTGGTATCGGTGGATGGAAATCAGACTATGGAGGCAGTCCATGCTGACCTCAAGCGTCTGATAATGGAGTAGCGGCTAGACTTATGCTAGAGTTCAGCCGGATTGTTTGTACTTAGGGAGATTTCAGCTTGTCTAAGCAGGATCTAATTGAAATGGAGGGTACCATTACCGAATCGTTGCCGAACGCGATGTTCCGGGTCGATTTGGACAATGGTTTTAACGTATTGGCCCACATTTCGGGAAAAATTCGTCGTAACTACATCAAGATTTTGCCGGGCGATCGCGTCAAGGTAGAGCTTACCCCCTACGACCTGACCAAGGGTCGGATTACCTATCGTCTCCGCAAAAAGTAGCTCGATTTAGGCCAGTATGGGCGTTAATAATTTGTCGGCCCCTGTGCGAAAGATGTCTGCGCAGGGCAAATTCGTTTGCGCTCCGATAGCTTGCACAGCAGCCTCGGCCTCAGCGGCAGTCAGATGGCCGGTGTTGAGGGCGATCGCGACTACTTTAGCCGGGTAAAACGCGCCCGCCGCCGTAGTCACCTGCTCGTACAGGTCTACCACGCTGGGAAGATCGGGAATTTTCACCTGGGGAAAGTTGTGGATGTGGGTTTGCCCGGCCCGGTGCACAAGGACTAAGTGGGTGGGCTGCGTTCCCCGCAGCAGGGGCAGCGTAGCCGTCGAAGCCGGGTTGAGCAACGACCCCTGCCCTTCGACAAAGATGAAATCGTGGTCGGGGCCGTAGCGCAGGATCTGCTGCTCGATCGCACCCGATGCATAGTCGACTCGAATGGCGTCTAGGGGCACGCCGTCATCCCCCAGCATGAGGTTGGTCTGCCCGGTGGCGATCACTTTGGATCGTAGCCCCCGACCTAGACAGGCGCGGTGCAGTTCTAAGGTGGCGGACATCTTACCGACAGACATGTCGGTACCTACGGTCAGAATTCGCTTGCAGGAGAGCTGGCTGGCCTGACCGCTGCCTACGGTTAGCCCCTCTGGCTCTTTACGCACATCCCAGATCCACTGGTCGGGTCTAAGCCATGGTTGCAGGGCTGGGTGGTTGGCCATGGGCGTGTGAAGGCCGTTGACAATACTCAGCCCCGCCTTGACCGCCTGCTCAATTTCTTGGAACCAGGCTTCAGGCAGCTTGCCACCGGAGGGAGCTATGCCGATGGCCAGGACATCTGGATTAAAGGTGAGGGCCTCGGTGAGCGACTCGACCACGGGAATTGGTTTATCGATGCCGGTAAGGTCGACCAGCGATCGCCCCGCCGTCTGGTAATCAATTACGGCAACAATGGGCGACTGGCTAAAGCGCAGTAG
The DNA here is from genome assembly GCF_000309385.1 of Nodosilinea nodulosa PCC 7104. Classification (GTDB taxonomy): domain Bacteria; phylum Cyanobacteriota; class Cyanobacteriia; order Phormidesmidales; family Phormidesmidaceae; genus Nodosilinea; species Nodosilinea nodulosa. The sequence continues at coordinate 1,330,713 of NZ_JH976537.1, read as the reverse complement.
GGACAGGCCGGTTTTGCCCATGGGGCCCTGGGTGCCCTCGTGCATGAGCAGAGCAATACGGCTATCGGGCTTGAGGTGCATAGGCGAGTCCGAGTCCAGGGTGGTTAGATGGGAGCAGGCGACCCTCGGCCAGCGTGAGCCCCCTGAACGGGTCGTCGCGCAGGTTGAGGTGGCTGTCGAGGTCGAGGTAGTCGGCCAGGGGCGAGAGTTGGGCCATGGCCCCGTTGGCCAGGCTGCTGTCGGAATAGCAGCCAAACATCACCTGAAGGCCGCAGGACCGGGCGGTATGAATCATCCTCAGTGCTTCGCTCAGCCCGCCAGCTTTCATCAGCTTAATATTAATCCCGTCTACTAAATTCGCTAGGTGAGGAATATCTGAGCTGTTAAAGCAGCTTTCATCCACAAAGACCGGAATCGGCGAGTGCTGTTTGAGCGCCGCCAGGTCAGCATTTTGACTTACGGGCAGGGGTTGTTCGAGGTGGGTGACGCGGCGATCGCCCAGCCAGTCCGCCATCGTTTTGGCCTCCTCCACAGTCCAGCCGCCGTTGGCATCGACGCTGAGGCTGACGCTGGCGGGGATGTAGTCGAAGATAGCTTGAAACATGGCCTGATCGGCTTCGATGCCGTCGGGGCTGCCCAGCTTTACCTTAAGGGCGCGAGGGTTGGTTTGCTGTAGCCAGTCCTGCGATCGCTGCCGGGCCGCTGCGGGGGAAGCAATCCCCACGGTGACCGAGGTGGGCTGGATACGACCTAAATCTAGCCCCAGCAGCCGCCAGATGGGCTGCCCCGTGGCCTTACCGCACCAGTCCCACAGCGCCACATCCAGGGCTGCACCAGTGGCGGAGTGAATCGACAGCGCGGCAACGGTGGCCTCGATTGCCTGGCGATCGAAGGGATGGAAGGGAGCCAGCGCTGTCTGTAGCCTAACGACATCCTCCATCAGCATATCCAGGGTTTGTTGATGGGTACCAATGCAAAAGGGAGCCGCTTCGCCCCAGCCTTCTATACCCTCGGCGCTGAGTTTGAGCCAGAGATTGGTGGACTGGGCTGTGGTGCCGCGGCTGATGGTCAGCGGCACGCGCTTGTGGACGGTAAAGGGCTGGCAGAACAGTTTCATCGGGGGTTGGCTGGCTCCATGGCATCTATCTACTCCACGTATAGCGCTTCTGGGGATGGCTGAGGGCGCGGCTGGGGCGTTTTGGCGCTGATCTGGTCGCCATTGGGCGACACCTGAATCCAACATTAAGCCACTGCCGTACTACCTACGAGCCTCTGCTCTAGCAGGCTCCCAGCCATTGGATGGAAGGCCCTTTATTAAGGAAGAAAACACGATGTTTAAAGAACTGAAAAATCTGCGCAGCGGCTTGATTGCCCTGGCCACCTGCCTGTTTGTGATGGTGCTGTACTCTCCCATGGTGGGTCAAGCACTGGCTCAGTCGCCCCTAGGGTCTGCCACCGTCTCAGCACCTTGGCCTACTACCCCTGACAAAGCCTTTGCCGTCGGAGAACAAATTGACATCAACCTAGCGGCAGCAACGACACCGCTGCTGGCTCAGAACATGACGGGTGAACCCATTGTCACCTATGTAGCGATGCTCAGCCCCAAAAATGTCGTACCCAAGTCGCCCATGACCGAAGCTCGCGGGGTTGTCGGGGCGGCACTGGCGGGCGATCGCCTGGTAGTGCGGGGCAGCTTTCGGGAACTGACCAGTGCCCTGCGCGACTACACGACGGACCCGGTCAACCCACCTAATGCCAACATTACCTCGGCCTTTCACGTTCACCAGGGTAGCCCCAGCGAGAACGGGCCGTTTCAGTACGCGCTTGAGGTGACGATGGATGGCACAGGGCTAGGCGGCAGCGCCATGGGCGACTACACCCTCACCCCTGAGCAGCTTCAGGCCCTGCAGTCCGGGATGCTTTATATCGATCTACACACTACTCGCAACCGGGGCGGTGAGCTGCGCGGCATCCTGATGCCGGTTTAGCCAGCCGCAGGCAAGCCCTCCGCTGGGTAGCCCCCTGGCCAAAATCTCGCCTCCCAACCGGATGGCAACAGATCCAAATCGTGGCACTGTATAGGCAACAACTGTGGTACAACTTCGTCCCAGGACAACCCAAAAGGCGAGGCTGGTGTCTGAGCATCTGGCGGATATGGATTTTGAGCAATTGACTCCGGCTGAGATTAGCATTCAAACCGATGGGGATCTGTGGCTGGCCCTAAAGGCAGGCCAATCGAGTGCCCTTGGCACGCTCTATGACCGCCACGGTGGGCTGGTATACGGCATTGCGCTGAAGGTGTTGGGCCAGGCCCAGGAGGCTGAAGACTTGACCCAGGATATTTTTGTGCGGCTGGCCCAGTCTACGGCCTACGACCCTCAGCGCGGTTCGTTTCGCACGTATTTGGCCATTTTGACGCGATCGCGAGCCATCGACCGGCTGCGATCGCGTCAGTCGGCCCAGGCTTCTTTGGCTCGTCTGCGGGCCTCCCATCTGCCGCCCCAGGCTTCTACGCCTGCCGATGTGCTGGCATTGGCCGAGCGGGCTGAGGCGGTGCAGCTCGCCCTGGCGCAGCTGTCTGACAGCCAGCGGGAAATCTTGCGGCTGGCCTACTATGAGGGGCTATCCCAGGCCGCCATTGCCGAGCAGTTAGACACACCGTTAGGTACTGTGAAGACCCATTCTCGCCGGGGGCTGCTCAAGCTCCGGCAAATTCTCCAAGATCGCTGGAGTAACTAGTTCTATGACCAGCTCTATCCCGCCAGAACAACTCCAAGACCTGCTGGCAGGCTACGTTCTCTACGATCTCAGCCCGGAGGAATCGGCGGCTCTCGCCAGTCTACTGGCGGCCAACCCTAGCCTGGGGTGGGACATCGAGCAGCTTCAGCAAATCCTAGTGGTGGCCTATGATGGCGGGCCGGTTAGCCCTCCAGCGCATTTGAGACAGGCCATTCTGCGCGCCTCCAGTGACCTAGAGACGGGGGCGGCCCCACCGTCTGCTCCAGCAGGCCCGTCACCCGAGGTTGGCAGGTTGCGCCCCGGTCGCTGGAGGCTGGCCCTGGGGGCGGCATTGGCAGCCCTCATTGCAGGCCTGAGCCTCAGTAATATTGTGCTCTGGCGCACGCTGCAGCTCGAACGGGCCAGCCGTCTCAGTGGCGAAACCATCGCGATCGCCCTCGGGTCTCCCAACGACCCAACCATGGGGCAGGCCGAGGTGGTCCTTAATCCCGAGACCCTGGAGGGTTCTCTGACGGTCGAAAACCTGCCTCCGCTGGAGCCGGGCAGCGTCTACGTGCTGTGGACCGTGCTAAATGCCGGTGCTCCCGCTACCGCAGACCAAAAAAATGCCATTCTGACCTCGGTGTTCACCGTGGATGAGCAGGGCAACCTGTCGCAGCCGATTGATTTACCGGCGGTGTATCGCCGCGATCGCAGCCTGATCAAAGCGGTAGCCATCACAAAAGAAAGGGCTGCCGCCCCCCAGGCCCACCAGTCGGCCCCGATCCTAATCCAGCCCATCTAATCCTCGAAGGCTGCAAGATACCCACCGTTATCGAACCGGCCTGGCCAAGCAAAGCCGCGTTGGCGAGATAATTAGGCCATGTTTCAGGCTGGAGGTGCCCGTTGGCTTTTTTTGATCTGCCCGCTGATGCCTTTGTTCACCCCCTAGGCCACAATCGAGCGGCCATTGAGGCGGTGTTTCAGCAGGTGGTAGCGCAAATTCTCGACTATTTAGCCGGGGCGGGCAGCCATGGTCCTCTGCCGTCAGTCGAGCGCGTTCCATTTAAAGGCATTCCTGAACAGTCGACGGCGATCGCATCGCTGCTAGAATCCCTCGACGACCTCATGGCCCAGTCCATGAACCCGGCCCACCCCGGCTACCTGGGCCACATGGACCCGCTGCCCAGCACGGCCTCCATTGTCGGGGACTGGGTAGCCGCGGCTCTCAACAACAACATGCTGAGCGTCGAAATGTCGCCAGTGCTGTCGCGGCTAGAGCCGCTGCTGCTGGCAGAGATAGCCCAACTCTTTGGCCTGGGAGAGGCGGCGGGGGGGCTGCTAACCAGCGGTGGCAGTCTGGCTAACCTGCAGGCTCTGACCCTGGCCCGCAATGTGAAGCTCGACTGTCTCTACGGCGGCCTAGCCAACGGCCTGCCGCCGGTGATCTTGGCTTCGGAGCTGGCCCACACCTCCATTCAAAAAGCAGCGATGGTGCTGGGGCTGGGCATTGACGGGGTGGCGCTGGTGCCCACCGATGCCCATGCCCAGATGGACATCGCGGCCCTGGAGCACAAAATTCAGGCGGCGATCGCCCTGGGGCAGCGCCCCTTTGCGGTAGTGGCCACGGCGGGCACTACCGTCACCGGCAACATCGACCCCCTGCCAGCGATCGCCCGGATTGCGAAGGCCTACGGCCTGTGGTTCCATGTCGATGCGGCCTACGGTGGCGCGATCGCCTTTTCGCCCACCCACCGTCACCGCCTGGCGGGCATTGAGCAGGCCGACTCGATTACCTTCAACCCCCAGAAGTGGCTGTACGTCACCAAAACCTGCGCCTCGGTATTGTTTCGCGACCTGGGCTTACTGCACAGCCACTTTCGGGTATCGGCCCCCTACATGAATACCGAAGTCGACTGGGCCAACCTGGGCGAACTGTCGGTCCAGGGTACCCGCCACACCGATGTACTGAAACTGTGGCTGACCCTGGCCCACCTGGGTAAAGCGGGCTGCGCCGAACTCATCGATGCCAGCTACGCCCTGACCCGTCACTTTGTAGCCCAGGTGCGCCTGCGTCCCTACCTGAAACTGGCTAGCAATCCAGACATGAACCTAGTCTGCTTTCGGGGCTGCCCTCCAGAACTATCTCCCGAGCAGTGGGATAGCTGGAATAGGGGCCTACAGCAGCATTTGCTAAATCAGCACCGGACGTTTCTCTCGCTGCCAGTGCTCAGGGGGCAGCGGTGGTTAAAGGCGGTGCTGCTAAACCCCTTCACGACGGCGGCCCAGGTGAGCGATCTATTTTTGGCGATCGATGGGTACAGGGGGAAGGTTCAGCCATAGCCGCCGCCCCACTGGCCCCCACCTATGCGCAGGCAAAACGAGTTATCCACAGCCGCAAAATTTTCTGTGGATAATGTGCTGCTGGAGCTGAGTAAATACCTGGTCTAGGGTGAGAACCCTGACTAGACAAGCGGTTGAGACTAGAGCCAGAAAACGGCGCACCAGTTTGCCCTGTGGAAAACACCACCTAAACTCAGGCCTCTAGGGCCAGTTTGGCAGCAAAAATCACAGCCGTATCGGTTTAGGCTAACAGCCGGGCTTTTAATAATAGGGAGCCTCCCCTGGCCTGGCTGTAAACCAGACTACATTTCCTCGCCAGTGGGGCCCGGCCTGGTTTAGTCCAGGAGCAGGCGAGGGGAAGCTAGAATCGGTATGCTAAAGAAGCCCCAGTGCAAGAGCCCCATGCTTTTGCCCACCGATACTCACCGGGAGATTTTTAGATGGTTGGAACTCAACTCGCCGCACGGGACTTTTTTCGGGCCGCCTACGAAAACCGCTACACCTGGGATGCGGCCTTCCCTGGCTATACCGCCGATGTCACCTTTACCCACAACGGCAAAACCTACAGTGGCCAGGTTCAGGTCAGCGCCGATCTGAAGCTAAGCGTGACCGGCATCGCCGATGAGGCGGCGCAAAAGGCCGTTCACGGCCAGCTGTTTGAGGTGTCTATTCACCGCGTTCGCCGCGCCTTTGAAGACTCCCACGGCAGCAATACCTTTGACTACGGTAAAACCCTGGCCGATGGGGCCGTGGAAATTCTGATGGGGGGCAAGGCCGAGGGCGATCGCTACGAAATCAAGAATCAGGAAGTATCTATGGTGCACCGCCACATCCACGGCGTTGTCGTCACCATCCACACCTACAGCAGCCACGATACTGGGTCGGGCTACCTGTCGCACCGCTATGACTCGGTTTACCACGACCCCAAAACCGGTGAGCAAAAGGGCGGCCTCAGCGATTTTGAAGACGAGTACACCGAGGTGGGTGGCTACTATATTCTCTCTCGCCGCGTCATTGAAACGACCATCGAAAATGGCAGCGACATTCAAGAGGACTCCCAGGAGTTTGTGTTCTCCAATATTGAGCTGCTAGGAGCCTGAGGGCCAAACCAGGTGAAGGAAACTGCTGGAAAAAATGCCTCCAGGTAGGGGCGCAGACCCTGCGCCCTTAGAGTTTGCAAAATTCTCGGGTATTTTCGTTGCCAGCATGGTCCCAAGGACGGTTCCTGGCCTGCTCTGCCCGCCTGGGTAGGGCAGGTCTGCCATATTTTCTGCCGCCATATCGTCTGCCCCTGCGCGCATCGATCACCGCCCATGGCGCTAGTTCGCACCCGCTATCCCACCCTGCCACGCCACGCGCTGGTGGTGTGCGCAGCCCTGGTGGAAAATCCAATCAATCTGGGCATGCTCTGCCGCACAGCCGAAGCCTTTCGACTTGAAAGCCTGGTGCTCAGCGATCTGAAGCTGGCGCAGGATCGCAAGTTTCGCCAGGGGGCAGTGGCGACCCACCAGTGGCAGCCCTTGATGGCGTGCAGTCCAGAGGATGTGCCCGAATGGTTGCAGCGGCAGCGGCAGCGGGGCTACAGCCCTATCGCCCTCGATCTTCAGCCCCAGGCCATGCCCCTGCCTAATTTAACCTTTCCAGAACGGGTTGTGCTGGTGCTGGGGCGCGAGCTGACGGGCGTTCCTCCGGCAGTGGCAGCGGCCTGCGACCATGCCCTGGTGATTCCCCAGTACGGCCTGGTGCAATCGCTGAATGTGCAGACGGCAGCGGCCCTGGCCATATACGCCTACATTTGTCAGTGGGGAATGGACTCTGCGCCTTTGGCCCCTACACCTTTAGAATGAAGGACGTAGCATAACTGTGATATTTGGCCTATGCCGCCCCGTTGGCCCCGTAAACCCACCCGAGAAGACCCGGCCTACCGCAAGCTAGAAGATCGCATCAACTTTGCGGTCCACGTGGCGGCATTTACCGCCGTCAACTCCGGGCTATGGTTCTTTCATACCCTAGATCCTGCCTGGGTGCCCTGGGTCGCGAAGGTAACGCTAGCCTGGCTGCCGGTGCTGGTGGGGAATGGCATTTACATTTTCGCGATCGCAGACTATTCACCCGCGCCCCTTGCTCCCACCCCCCCTGACCCCAACGGAAAGACCTAGATAGAGAACCCGAATCATGTCTGACGCCTCTACCGCCCGCGCCATCGAATCCCTCGCCGCCGCCATTGGCGACAAAGTGTATTTGGATGTTGCCAAGTGGCACCTGTACCTGGGCGATGCCAAACTGCACACCCCCCTGGCCGAAAAGCTCTATCCCCTGGTCACGGGCGATAAGGTAACCGAAGCCGCGGTGACCGATATTTTGGCCAGCACCCCCGTAGCGCTGGGCGGCGGCCAAAAGACCGTTACCCTGGCCGATCTGATTCCATCGACGGGCAAGGCTGACCTCATGGACGCGATCGCCGACTACCAGCGCGACCTGTAGCCGGCCCTAGGGCCGATGGGGCCGGTTATGGGGCGGCTCCTGGGAAAAATCGTCCTCGGGCCACAGCTCCATAGCATCCACATCGATTGTGGGGGTTTTGTCGTCCCGGAGGTTGGGGCCAGAGGGCAGTCCGGCGGTGGCGTCGGTAACGGCTTCGCGCAGCTGATTGCGCAGGTGGCGAGTCCGCTTTTTGACATTGCCCAACAGGCCGCCCAGTTTGTCTTGGGCCTCGGCCTGAAGCTTCTGGCGACGCTCCTGGGCCTCGGCCTGGAGCCTTTGGCGACCGTCCTGCAAGCGATCGCTGACCTGCTGCTGGGCCTGGCGAGTGGTTTTGACGGCGGCATCCCAGCCCTGGCGAGGGTCGGGAACGTTGTCTAGGGGCAGGCGATCGAGGGGAATGCGGTCGAAGGGCGATCGCTGGGGGGAGGGCTCTGGGGGCTGCGGTATGCCAGCCTGGACGAGGGGAGCCGCCGTCAGCGCCGCAGCTTCCGCCATCATTCGGCGGCGGCCCGTGCTGATCACGGCCACTGGTTCCAGGGCATACAGGCCAGGGGCCAGGGCGCTAGCTGCTTCAGGAACAAACAGGTATTGCAGAATGTTGCCGGTAGCTGGGTCAAAGCGGTAGTCGATCAGTTGGCCGATGCGATCGCCGTGGTCTGACCACAGCTCGACCTCCCCCAGGGGCAGGCAGTCTTGCAGATGCTCGTCAATGGCGGCAGCCTGCGCCCCAGCTTTGACCACCACCCCATCGCGCCCAACCGAGCCGATCTGAGTCCACAAAAATCGTCGGCTCTGGCGATTGATCAGCCCGCCGGCATTACAGCCAATACCCCTGACCTGGTGGGTGTGACCATTGACCCAAATTTCGGCAATTGGGCCAATTTCTTCGGCGGTGTCGAGGTTAATGGCCAGGCGATTGAGCAGTTCGCTCTTCAGCATGCCCTGGGAAAATGACCCGTCCATATCAGCTACTCCTGCGATCGCGAGTCCAGGCCACCCTTGACCTGGCTGAGGTCTGTCTTCAATGGTAGTCGATTAGAAATGAGCGGCGGGAATGAGTAGTTCTGCTGAAGGCTGCTGTCCCTGGACGGCTGTCTTCCCTAAGACTCAGCCCAACGCCCCTATCTGGCTGCAATTGTCTGGCTGTAATTGATAACTATTGATAAACCCAGGAGTCGAGTACAGCAGGCCCGACAGTCCGTCCCGACAATTCCGGGTTAAAGTGAGCATTAATAGGTCATCTAGGGCGATTCCATGTCTGAGCAAGCCGGAAACATTCTACTGGTAGACGACGAGCCAGGTCTGCGCGAGGCGGTGCAGGCCTACCTGGAGGACAGCGGCTTTACGGTGCGATCGGCCAGCAACGCCAAGGAAGGGTGGGATCTGCTGCAACAGGAGACCCCGGACGTGCTGATCTCCGACATCATGATGCCCCAGGTCGATGGCTACGCCTTTTTGGCCCAGGTGCGCGACGACATTCGCTTCAAGGGGCTGCCGGTGCTGTTTTTAACGGCGCGGGGCATGACCAGCGATCGCATCCAGGGCTACAACGCGGGCTGCGACGCCTACCTCTCCAAACCCTTTGACCCCGAAGAGCTGGTGGCGGTGGTCACCAACCTGATGGGTCGCCGCGCCGCCCAAACCATGGACGCGGGCGACATCCCCGATATCGCGGTCATGGCCCGCCAGATCGAAGAAATCAAAGCCATGCTGAGCCAGAAGGGCGGCATCGCCAAGGTGACCTCCGACATTCGCATCGACCTCACACCCCGTGAGCAGAGCGTGCTGGATCTGGTGGCCGAGGGGCTGATGAACAAAGAGATCGCCAGCCGCCTGGAGACCAGCGTGCGCAATGTGGAGAAATATGTCAGCCGCCTGTTTAGCAAGACCGGCACCAACAGCCGCACAGAGCTGGTGCGCTTCGCCCTAGAGCACGGCATGGTAACGACCTAAACAACAGACCAGCGACGCGATCGCCGGGCTACTCATCAACAGCTATTCGGTCGTCGTTATGACGGAACAGGTGGGTGCCAGCCAAACTCAAGAAATGCTCATACTGACACAGGTAGGTCAGCTAAGGCAGGAATCTTTTGGCCTCGCCACCGGAGCAGCGACCAGGCGTAGGCTTTACGCAGCATTAGATGATCGGCAGATTGCCTGAGGGCAGAGAGTTCTTGACGTTCTTCGGGGGTGAGTAGTTCGACTTCGTTTTTTTGCAGCAGTTCGGTGTGGCGGTTGTGCTGTGCTGGTTCGGTTTGGGCTTGGGCGATCGCATACAACTCTTCCACACCCATCCCCTGCATGGCTAGCAGATCGGTTTGCAATTCTGATGGTGCGTTATCGACCGAGGGCGGCAGGTTGCTCAGCACGCTCTGGGCCACCAGAGACTCGATCGATTGATGGGTCGCCGCCGCAATTCGCATCAGTTGCCGCATCACTGGCTTTGGCAGCTCGATGGTAATTTGCTGAGTGCTCATAGCAATTGGCAAGAGGAGACTCTGAAATATTTTTTTAGATCGGGCTGGAGCGCTTATTTACTACAATTTACAATTCTCGATGCGAGAGAAGATCCTCCTCCAACCAACCCCCCCACCCCACCCCACCCAAACAGGAAATTCTCCTACAGGAGAATTCTTAAGGTCGAAGGTTAGGCTAGAGTAGTTCACGTAAGCGTTTCCTTTCCTCCAGCCGACCCGATGGCAAAATTCATGCCAGATCTTGTCGCCGGGATAGTTGCTGTCGAGTTTAGCACCGCACTCGACATAGATGCGCTTTTGCACGCTAAAGCCCCATTTACCATAGCTATATTTCACCCATAGCGCATCAATCATTTTCAGGTCGGTACAAGGAAAATTCAGCAGTTCTTTCTCACGAATCCAGTCATTTTCTTTTCGCTCCACAGCTTCTAACATGCGGCGAGCGGTTTCTCGGTCGGATTCTCTCCATTGACCAGCTTTTAGCAGATCGCGCAGTTTGCGATAGTCAACACCTTTTTCAGAACTCAGGTCGTCGTCCTCGGCGGGTTGAGCGGGTGTGGGCTTTTGTACCAGGGTAGTGGTGGGCGGTGCCCACCCTACGGGGGCGGGAGGGATGGCGTCTGTAGCTACGTCTTGAATGAGCGTGGATTCGGCGGTGGGGGTGGGTGCTGGGAAATAGGGTCGCAGGGTATCGAAAAAGCGAGCCGGGGGGAGTTTGCCGCCGATGACATCGACCGTTTGCAGCGCGGCGACCGAAAACCAGCGCGGCCCTTCGAGCAGCAGCGGAAAGATAGGCTTGCGGATTTCCAGGGCGTGGGTGAGTTCGCACTGCACCCAGTGCGACTCTTCAGAGCGGGGCGACATCACCACCAAAACCAGTTGGCAGCGCTCCAGTTGTTCGCGAATCACGCGAGGCCAGGTAGTGCCGTAGTCAATGTGGTCATCGAGCCACACGGGCAGGTGGTGAGACTTTAGCGCCTGGGCCAATAAAGCAACGTAGTCTTGGTCTTGGCGGCTGTAGCTGATGAAAATATGGCTCATTGCGGCGCGGCGTCCCTGTTCCCAAGCCTAGTATGGCCCAGGGGAGGGGATTTTAGATTTTGGATTGGGGATTTTGGATTAGGTCTGACTCACAGCTTCCCCATCCTTTGCCAAAAAATCAGTCCACCCGCCAAAATCCAAAATTCAAACAATGGCTCCCGCAATCAGCCCCACCACCGCCCCAGCGGGCACCAGTTGCCAGGTGGGGCGACGAAAGCGCACCAGAGCGATCAGCGCGGCGATTCCCACGGTGACGGCAACAACCGTGCGAGGTAGGGTGGGTTGAATCAGCGCTGTGGCGGCGAGGGGAATGGCGGCGGCGGCGATCGCCCCCAGCGCAGCAGGCATCACCCCTTTTAGAAAGCTCTTGACCCAGGGGTTTTGCCGCAGCCGCAGCAAAAAGGGCGCGGCAAACATAATAAACCCAAACGACGGTGTGAAGATGGCCACGGTCGCCACCAGTGCCCCCAGCACCCCGGCCACCTTGTAGCCCACAAAGGCGGCGGTAATCACCACCGGGCCGGGGGTGAGCGACCCAAGAGCCACGCCGTCGAGAAACTCGCTGCGGGTCAGCCATCCAAAGTCATTGACCACGGCAGCCTCTAGCAGCGGAATGATCACCAGGCCGCCGCCAAAGATAAACGCTCCAGTTTTAAGAAAAAAGGCAAATAGAGGTACGAAGTAGTCCTGAATCCGGTCCAGGCCCCAAAAGCTAGAGACGGACAGGAGGTCCCCCGGCACCGTGGCCAAAACCGTCGGCAGTCCTTGAATGATGGGGACCAGGGGGGCCAGCCAGACGCCAGTGCGGAGGGATGAGCCACGGGGACGGTACACAACTAAGCCAACCAGACCCGCCAGCACAAACAGCAGCAGGATGTTGGCGCGAAAGAGTAGGGAGAGCAGCAAGACGGAAAGTGCGATCGCAGCTCCCGGCCAGTCTTTGATCGCCTTTTTGCTCAGCTTCCAGCAAAAGCCCAGAATGATGGCCATCACCACCGGGGAAATGCCCAGAAACAAATTGTCAATCTGGGGCACCCCCTGAAAGCGAAAGTAGGCCCACGACAGCGCCAGCACAATCAAAAAAGCCGGGGTAATAAAGCACAGCCCTGCCACCATGGCCCCCAGTTGCCCAGCTCGCAGGTAGCCGGTATAGATGCCCATCTGGGTCGAGGCGGGGCCAGGCAGCATTTCGCAAACGGCCACCCCTTCTAAAAATTGCTCTTCGGTAAACCAGCCGCGCCGGGCCACCGCCTCGTCGTGGATCATGGCGATGTGGGCCTGGGGGCCGCCAAAGCCGATCAGGCCCAGCCTTAGAAAGAGTCGGGCCAGCTCTTTTAACCGAGCCAGCAGGCTGGCTTGGGATAATTCCACAGCTGTGGAGTCTACGTCTGGCGACCGGCCCATGGTCAAAGCGATACAACTGAGAATGCCAATGTATCGAACTTCGACCATAGCGGCCTATATCGGGCAATACATTCGTCCGCACTGAGGCCCTCAAAAGGATGCCACTCGCGGTTTGATTCTTACCCCTAGAGGCTTTGGCACTGCTGATGCGACAGCCCTTGCGCACCCACGCTGGCGTACAGCTAGGACTCGACGGCTGAAATATAGTAATAGTCACGTTGGTTAGGATATCCAGAAACCCTATGAACGTTCTAAACGTTTGAGCGTTCATAGGAGCCATGTCTTAACCAGAGTGGCTACAGCTATATCTCCACCGTTTTGGCGCACTTGGCTCCCTAGCGTCTCTGCTTCCTGGCTTGCAGGAATAGTCTCTAAACTTCCCAAATTACCAGGTCGATTGTCGTGCACCACTACGTTGAGGGAGCCATCAAACCAGGCGTTTGCTTGCTTTAGCAACTTTTGTGTTGCTAAGCTCAATGAGTATTTATACCATGTGCTGCTTATATGGTTCAGCCAATACCCAGTACAAAGGGAATAACCCTTCACCAAATGGAGGTTTTTGAAGCGGTTGCTCGCCATGGCAGCTACACAAAGGCTGCCGAAGAGTTGTACTTGACCCAGCCAACGGTCTCGATTCAGGTGAAGCAATTGTCTAAGACCATTGGCCTACCGCTGTTTGAGATGGTTGGCAAAAAGCTTTATTTGACTAAGGCGGGGGACGCGCTATTGACCACCTGCCGCCAGGTCTTGGCTCAGCTTTCAAGCTTAGACAATACGCTGGCGGCGTTTCAAGAGCTAAAGCAAGGGAGGATCAAAGTAGCCACCGTTGAAAGCGGCAAAACAGCCCTGGTTCAGCAGCTGAAGCCGTTTATGGATCGCTACCCCGGCCTAGACATCTCGATCCGGATCGGTAATCATCGAGAGCTGCTAGACCGGCTGCAGCAAAATGAGGACGATATCTACCTGTTTAATCTACCTCCGGCCCTGAATGGGGTTGAGGTATTGTCCTGTATGGATGTACCGCTGCACATTGTGAGCCATCGGCAGCATCCACTAACCGAACAGGCGATAGTGACTCCCCAGCAGCTAGCCCAGGAGTCATGGATTTTGAGCGAGCCAGGATCCGCCAACCGCCAGCTGCTAGAGGAATTTTTGGCGGCGCAGGCCATAACCGTGGGTAGACGCCTGGAATTAAGCAGTATTGAAGCAATTAAAGCCAGTATTCGAGCGGGATTGGGCATTGCGGTGCTGCCCGCCTCCAGCCTGTCTCAGGCAGACCTGGCCACCGACCTGGCGATCTTACCCGTAGCGGAATTTTCACTGCGGAAACAGTGGCATGTAGCCTACCTCAAAGGTAAGTACCTATCGCCCGGGGCAGTCTTATTTCTCGACCACGTACTGAAGCAGCTTTGAGCCGCAGCGGGGCAATTTTAGGTTGCGTAAATCGAGCTTCAGCGGCGCGATCGCCCATTCGATCAAACCGCTAGTTGCCAAAGCCCCGAAAGTGGCCGGGCAGAAGATTGATACCGAGGGCCGATTTTATCAGGTAGACCAGCATCACAACACTGGTGCTCAGGGCCAGGTTAAACCCCAGCAGCAGCGCGACGGCCATCACCCAATTGCCAAACTTCGTCAGCCGCGAGACCGGGACATCGCGCCGAGTGCGGCGGCGATCTTTACCCACCATTAGCACAATGAAATAGCGGCTGACCAACAGGTCGATGGTGAACCGGAGATCGACCAGTTTAGGAGCGGGCTTGGGCATGGCCAGGGCTATGACTCGCTCGACCTCTGCCCGCTGCCGGAGGCTAAGGCTGGCCTGCACCTCAGGATGAATTTGAGCCAGGTAGGTGGCTGGGGCGGGCGGCAGTCGGGGCGTCTCTGAGGGCGGCCCCCCAGTTCTAACCACCTGGCGGATTTTGTACCAATAGGTTTTCATCGAGCGCTTAAACTCTGCCGATACTGTTTTGCCATTGGTCTACGTCACCAGCGCTAGAGATGCTCCCAGGGTACCCAACCCGGCCAGTGGTTTTGATAAAGGCTGGCCCCTGTTTGCAGCGCTAGCAGCAAGCCCGTCGCCAGCACCAGCTGAACGCCCCAGCGATAGACCCCTGGGCGCTGCCGCAGCGTTTGCCCGATTTTGGCCAGCAAACAAACTGCGGCAACGCTTCCCCCCCACAGCACCAGCACAGTGTAGGCCCAGTATTTGTAGTGGATGTTGGCGGGCCAAAAGGCCGGAAAAATATCGAAGGCGACGAGCAGGGCGATCGCTACGGAGATCACGGCGCTAGCGGGCACCACGCTGCCCCAGCCTACCCCGAGGCCATAGACGACCAGCAATCCAGCTATCACAATCCCGGCGGGGGGAACCGATAGAGCGGCTAGCCACCAGCCCCAGCCCGCCATTCCTAGGATTAAGATGGCCAGCGGCAGGGCCATAACTAGCAGTGTTCGCACAGACGACATTCAGCTCTAGCGATAAAGCGCTTAGATCAACCCGGTCACTCTTTAGCATTGGGGCCACCGAGAAGGCCACCGTTTATAGTTAGCCCAGGCGGTCGCCGACAGAACCATTCAAGGGACGGTATCGCCAGTTTGATGGGTGCTGATGGCTGAGGTCACACAGCGCCGCCGTTCGCTTGATATAGCTGGGGACAGCCTGGTTAAGACAGGTCTCCTATGAACGTTCAAACGTTTGAACGTCCGTAGGGTTTCTGGATGTTCTAACCAACGTGACTATGGCTATATCTAGACGTACTGCTGAAGCGCCAGACGGGCGGCCCCGGCGATGCCCGCCCGGTTGCCTAGCTCGGCCACCAGCACCTGCATACCCTCGCGGGAACTGGGCAGCACGCGGGTTTTTAACTCCGCCAGAGTGGTCGGCAAAAACAGCTCTGCGGCGGCACAAATGCCGCCGCCGACAATCACGGCTTCGGGGGTGAGCACGTAAACCAGGCTGGCGATGCCCGCCCCCAGCCAGCGACCGTAGGTCTGCCAGAAGGCGATCGCCCCCGCATCCCCCGCCCTGGCCTGCTCGAACAGCGCCGCTGGGGTTAGCCCCGTCTCGCGCTGAATCGCCTGCACCGAGCAGTACTGCTCTAGCGAGCCTCGGTTGCCGCTGTTGCAGGGCGGCCCGTCGGGGTTGAGGGTGATCAGCCCCAGCTCTCCGGCGGTGCCCTGGCGACCCACAAACAGCCTGCCATCGAGAATAATTGCGCCGCCCACTCCGGTGCCCAGGGTGAGCGTCAGCACATCTTTAAACGCCCGCCCGGCACCGAGCCAGGCTTCGCCCAGTCCGGCGCAGTTGGCGTCGTTGGCAACCACAACCGGGCGACCCGTCTGAGCTTCGAGCTGGTCGGCAATGGGCACATCTTTCCACCCAGCTAGATTGATGGCCACGCGGGCAATGCGGCCAGCGGCATCGGCGGGGCCGGGGGTGCCGACACCGATGGCAACGGCGTCGTGGTTGGGGTCGAGGGCGGCGATCGCCTCGGCCATAGCCGCAATTACAGCGTCTGGAGTTGAGGGCTGGGGGGTGGACACCGACAGATCCTTCAGGCATTGCCCCGTCTGGGCAAAGCGCCCCAGCTTAATCGCCGAACCGCCCAAATCTACGCCGATGACCTGTTGCTGCCCTGTCCCCATCGCTGACCTCTACGTGCATCAATTCCGCAAAGGTCATTGTCTCAGATTGACCCAGGTTTAGGGCCGTCTTGCCGCTGCGGTTTGAAACGCCTGGCAGTACTGCCGGTAGCCACCGGGAAAAACCACATTGAGAACGAGGGGATCGTCGCCGTCGCGGGGGTCGCCGGGGCCTGCGGTGACGATGGTTTTGCCGCCGCGATCCTCCAGCTTGAGGGCTCTGCGGTTCTTGAGTTCGCCGCCGCTGCTGTCAACGTAGGTGACGAGATTGCCCGTACCAAACTGCTGGCCCAGGGCTTGAATCAGGTGCAGAAAGTTGCGATCGCTCCCCCCGCGCTTCGCCACCGGCTCGCCCTTCTCCATCACCACCACACTCGTCACCGTGTCCCCCACGCCGATCAGGGTAGGCATCAGCGCCGGGTCAAAATTTTGAATGACTAAATCCAGCAGGTCGGCGTGGCTGTGGGGGGCCTGGCGCACGCTAAAGTCTTGGCCGAGGGGAAATTCCCCCGTTTTGGCGGCGTAGTAGCGGTTCAGCAGGGCCAGCACCCCGGCCTCTTTGATCGCCCCCCGCAGCATGAACTGAAAGTCGGTGGTGCCCGACTCGTCTCCCTCGCCAAACCAGAGAATTTCTTTGCCGTCGGGGCCGCGCCCGTGGTTAGGGGCATAGTGGACAAAGAACGAGTCGGCCAGGCCCTGGCGAGCCGCGTCGCGCAGCAGCTCTTCCATTAGCGTCTGCATGGCGTACTGGAGATCGGTATAGAGGGCTCGCCGATCGCCGAGCAGGCCGTACAGCGTGTTGAGGTTGGCGGTCGGGGAAGCCATGTTGTCGAGGGCTGAGGCATTGATGCCGGACTGGAGGTCGGCGGCGGCGATCGCCTCAGGATACTGGTCAAAAAACTGGTGCAGGCGCGATCGCATGCGATCGGGCACCGCCGCCAAAAAACGCAGCTCCGCCTCACTCACCCCCGGATGGCTGACCTCTCCGGCGCGGGTCTGCCACTGCACCCCCCCCGCCGCCAGCCCCGGCAGGTAGCGAGGTTCGCCCCCCTCCCCAAACGCCCGCTCAACAATACCGTTAATGCCTCGCGGCCCGGTATGTTCGCCGTTGGTGAGCACGTAAAAGTGGCCGTCAAACGCCTCGGTCGCCCTGACATAATCCAGGTCGATCACGCGATCGAGGGGATCTTTGACCAGCTCCATGCAGACCCCATCCAGGTCTTGAATAATCAGCAGGTTGTCGGTGGTGGCGAGGCAGTCAATCCAGGCGCCGTGGTCGAGGGAAAACTGCTGCTGGTGAAGCAAAGAAGACATGATAGAGGCCATGGGAAAACCAAAGGTGCAGCCAGACAACGGGCAAACGCCTTCACCTTACCAGCCTGCCTCCCCGATGTCTCCCACCTGAGGCAAAACGCGACGCCTAAAGCCAGCCCTTGAGCCAGTAAACGACCATGCCGAAATATTCCTTCAGGGCGCGGGTGAGGTAGTGCAGGCTTTCGGTCTGGGGAGCCAGGCCCAGGGCGCGGCCCTGCCAGGTGGTGGTGCTGGGGTCAACGGGGTTTCTAACCACGTGAAAGTCGGTGGAGGCCGGGATTGCCGCAAAGCCCTGCTTTTTGAAGATGGCCAGGGCGCGGGGCATGTGCATAGCAGACGTGACCAGCAAAATGCGCTCAATACCGCGATCGGCGAGCAGGGCCTTCGTTTTAGTCGCGTTTTCAATGGTGTTGAGCGCGTCGGGCTCAAGCAGAATAGCGCTAGCGGGCACTCCCAGAGCCCTGGCTAGTTCCGCCATATCCTCGGCCTCAGAGCGGCTTTTGCCCTGGCCCCAGGTAATTCGCCCGCCGCTCAGCACTAGCAGCGGTGCCTTTCCAGCCAGGTACAGGCGGGCGCCGTGAATCACGCGATCGCCCTCTTCTGCCACCTCTATCCAGGGGCGCGGCGGCAGCTGGGGCCGAATTGCCCCGCCCAGCACCACGATCGCCTCGGCCTTGGGCAAATTTGTCGTGTCCTGGTAGCGCCACTCCAGGGACCGAATCACCCTCGCCGCCACCCAGTTATTGCTGCTCACCAGCAATAGCGCCAGGGCCAGCGCGATCGCCCTTGCCGCCCACCGAGGCCGCCGCTTTAGCAGGACCAGGGCGGCTATCAGCAGCACGCAGACCAGCCCCAGCGGGTAGAGCAGCTGCGGCAGCAGTTTAGACAAAAACAAAAACATTCCACCTCACCGCCTCACCGACCCACCTACTCTCGCCCATCGGCCTGCTTCCCTAACAGATCCCGCATCTCGCCCAGCAGCGTCTCCTGCTCCGTTTGCAGCGTCTCCAAACGGCCCATGATTTCGCTCAGGCGATCGCTGCCACCCGCTGTCCTGGAAGGCTTGACCCACCGCCGCACCAGCACCGCCGACAGGGCTGCAAACATCCAGCTGCTGAGGCGAAAGGGCAGCCGCACCAGGGCCAGCCAGAAGCCTTCGGTGAGGCGGGCGATCGCGCTCCACAGCCCGGCAAACAGCAGCAG
Source organism: Nodosilinea nodulosa PCC 7104 (assembly GCF_000309385.1). Lineage (GTDB taxonomy): Bacteria > Cyanobacteriota > Cyanobacteriia > Phormidesmidales > Phormidesmidaceae > Nodosilinea > Nodosilinea nodulosa. The sequence continues at coordinate 1,312,087 of NZ_JH976537.1, read as the reverse complement.
GCCTACTATTGCCAAAGCCAGCGCCCACAGCGGGTGCCCCACCAGCCAGCCCACCAGCGGATGCTCCGCCAGCCAGCCCTGCATCGGCCTCAGCAGCAGCGACTCCCAGGGGTTAGTAAAGGTATCGGTCAAAATCCCCATGGTTTACCTATCTGGCCGCTCACCCACCCAGTTCCGGTGAACCCCACTCTTCTCACTCATCCCCTCATCCCCTCATCCCCTCATCCCCTCATCCCCTCATCCCCTCATCCCCTCATCCCCTCATCCCCTCATCCCCCCACCCCCTCACTCCCCCCATCCCCTCATCCCCCCATCCCCTCATCTCCTCATCCCCTTAGGGAGCCGGAGCCGTCGGCGGCGGCGGCAGCGGTGACGGCGGCTCCGGCGAGCGGCTAGACAACCACCACCAGCCCAGTAGCCCCACCAGCAGGGCAGACCCAGACACCGCCAAGATCCAGCGGGGGATGCCCTGGGGCGGCTTAGACTCTGCCGGGGCGGAGGCAACCTCCTCCGGCAGGCTCTCGCCGTAGAGCGTGGCCCCTGGCGGAGGGACGGTTTCTTGCCGAGAGCCAGCGGCAGCATCTGGCTCGGTCTGGGCCGAGGTCTGGGTAAAGAGCTTGTACTGCATCAGCACGACGGCGGTGTTGTCGTGGCCGTTTTTCTGGTTGGCCAGCTCAATCCACGAGGCCACCGCCGAGTCGAGGGTCACAATGTCTTTAATAATCAGGCCGATGTAGTTGGCCCAGGCGTCTTCAATGCGGTAGTTGTCGCTGAGGCCATCGGAGCACAGCAGCAAAATGCCGGTTTCATCAAAAATAAAGCGCCGCAGGTGGGGCCGCAGGTGATCGCCGCTGCGGGTGCCCAGGGCCTGGGTGAGGGCTCCGGCATCGCTGCGCTCCTGGGCCTGGGGCCAGGTCTGGCGGCAGGCAATCACCTCGCGTCCGGCAATGTCGTCATCCACCGTCAGCGGGTGGCAGTAGTCCGGGGTAATCCAGTAGGCGCGGCTGTCGCCCACCTGAGCCAGATACACCTCGCTGACTCGCTCCCAGCCCTGCTCGGTCTGCACCCGCTGAGGAATTACCACCGCCATCACCAGGGTCGTGCCCATGCGCTGACGGCCCACCCGGCCCCGGTTGTCGTTTTGAAAGCTAATCAGCTCGTTGACGATGCGAATCACGGCCTCAAGCTGCTGCACAATCACCTGGGGAGGCAGTATCCGCAGCTCGTTTTGGGCCTCGGCCAGCAGCGCCTGGAGCTGAATTTGCAGCGACTGCACGGCCAGCTGGCTGGCGATTTCGCCATCGTCGTGGCCCCCGACCCCGTCGCACACCATCGCAACCTGTAGCCCAGCAGTTTCGCTCTGGGTGCCCTGGGGCCAGCAGGCATCTTCATTGCGGGGCTGGGTCGGCCCCTGGGCGGTGGCTCCGGCCAGGGCAATGCGGGTTGATACCATAGCCGCCTGGCCCAGCAAAATCTGGTTGAGCTCGAGGGCCAGGGTGGCCGCATCCATATCCCCTGCATCAATGCGGTTGACCAGCAGGCGCAGTGGTTCAGAGACCGACAGGTGCAGCGGGGAGAGCAGCGATCGCCACAGCTCCGCCAAATCCGCCAGGGTGGGCGGTTCCGCGTCGTCCTCTCCGGCGGGCAGCAGCTCTAGCAGCCGCAGTCGCCAGCCATCCACCCGCAGATTGCTGGGCATCAGCAGGCTCCTGGCCAAACCCAGGTCGCCCAGCGTTCCCCATAGCTCCCAGAGCTGCCACAGCCAGTTGGCCTGCCGCAGCGGCGGCGCGCTAAACAACCCCGCCTCCAGTTCCGGCAGCAGCGCCCCGGCCTGGGGATGAATCGGGGCGTTCTCCAGCAGCAAAATTGGGGGTGCTCCGGTGCGCTCTAGCACCCCGTAGAGCCCTGGCACATGCAGCCGATGGGGGTGGGCTTTCAGGTAGGGCATCGCCTCCGGAGGAAACGCATTGGGAACGCTAGGCCGCTGATCGGGCTGGGTATCGAGCCAGATATACGGGGCCACCACCTGGTAACGCTGCCCCACCAGCTCATCTATCGGCAGGGTTTCCAGATCTGTCCCTACGACCCACAGGTAGGGTTTGTAGCGAGAGGGTCGGCGTTCTACACGGTTCATAGGGCGATCGGCACAGTTCAACGCCAGGAATCTCTTAAAACAACGTAATCAAGCCCCCATTAGGCTTGACCCTAAAGATAGATTAATCCTATGAGGATAGCGAAACTTTCTGGCGGGCAATCTAGTATCGGTGTCACCCGGTTAGAATCAGTCCGTCTCCAGCGCCTCTGTTTCTCTACCGGGTTGCCATGAACTATCCCTTGTTTTGGGCCATTCTGGGGGTCATCTTCTGCCTCATGGAGCTGTTTTTGCCCACCGGGTTTGTGGAATCTACCCTGGGCATCAGCGCCTTTATTGTGGCTGTCATCGCCCTGGGAGTGCCGTCCTTTACGTTCCAGATGGTGGTCTGGGTAGCGCTATCGCTGGTGTTTACTTTCTCGCTGCGGTGGTTTTTGCCCAAGCGCACCCCGTATATCCTGCAAGACTCGACCGAAGCCCGCACCCTAACCGCTATTCCCCCCGGAAAGGTGGGGCGGGTAATCTACGAAGGCAACTCCTGGCAGGCCCGCTGCGACGACGAAACCATTACCATCGGTGCCGATCAGCCGGTGGTGGTGGTCAGCCGCAAGGGCAACACCCTGTATGTGATCCCTGAAAGTGCGCTGAGGGCCTAGGCCAGCACCGCACATCCACCACCACAAACGCTTTCATACCGCAAACGCTTTTTATCGCAAAACAGTGAAGGAATTACAGCTATGGGCGGCTTTTTTAGTTTTCTAGTTGTGCTGATCTTCGGCGGCTCGATCGCCGCTGGCTCGGTCAAAATCATCAACCAGAGCGATGAGGCCCTTGTAGAAACCCTGGGCAAGTACAACGGCAAAAAACTCACCCCCGGCCTCAACTTTTTGGTGCCCTTTCTCGATCGGGTGGTGTTCAAGCAAACCATTCGGGAGCGGGTGCTGGACATTCCCCCCCAGCAGTGCATTACTCGCGACAACGTATCGATCACGGTGGATGCGGTGGTGTACTGGCGGATTGTGGATATGGAAAAGGCCTACTACAAGGTGGAAAACCTACAGTCGGCCATGGTCAACCTGGTGCTGACCCAAATTCGCTCCGAGATGGGCCAGCTGGAGCTGGATCAAACCTTTACCGCCCGCTCTGAAATCAACGAACTGCTGCTGCGCGAGCTGGATATCTCCACCGACCCCTGGGGCGTCAAAGTGACTCGGGTTGAGCTGCGCGACATCGTGCCCTCCAAGGCCGTGCAGGATTCCATGGAGCTGCAAATGGCCGCCGAGCGCAAAAAGCGGGCCGCCGTGCTGACCTCCGAAGGGGAGCGCGAGGCGGCGGTCAACTCGGCTAAGGGCCGGGCCGAGTCGGCGGTACTCGATGCTGAAGCCCGGCAAAAAGCAGCCATTTTAGATGCCGAAGCCCAGCAAAAAACCATCGTCCTAAAAGCCCAGGCGCTGCGTCAGGAGCAGCTGCTCCAGGCCCAGGGCACCGCCGAGGCCATGCAGGTGATTGCCAAAACCCTCGCCGCCGACCCCGGCACCCGCGAGGCGCTGCAATTTCTGATTGCCCAGCACTATATGGAGATGGGGCTAAAAATTGGCAGCAGCGACAGCAGCAAGGTGATGTTCATGGACCCGCGCAGCATTCCAGCCACGCTGGAGGGCATGCGGGCGATCGTAGGCGAGGGACAGCCGTAGGTAAACTGTAGTTCAACCCAAAAAGAGCCTGGCCCCAGTTAGGGTCAGGCTCTTTTTAACGGGACACAGTGCGCGGCAGGCGAGCAGTGAATGTTGTGCCTTCTTGCGCTGTGGAGGCGACCGCTATCGTCCCTCCGTGGGCGACGACAACTTCCCGCACAATGTACAGACCCAGGCCGATGCTGCTCGAAACCTGGTGCGCCTCTGATTCGGCCTTGGTGTAGCGCACCAGCGGGTTGAAGATCGCCGTTAACATTTCTGGAGGGATGGGTGGCCCTTCATTGTGCACGCTTACGGCCACGGTTGACGCTTCTGAGGCGATCGCGAGTTCGACTGCCCCCTCGTTTGCTCCGTGCTGAAGCGCATTGCCCACTAAATTGGAGATGACCTGTCGCAGGCGAGCCGCATCCCAGTCGCCCGTGAGGTCGCCGCTGGAGTGAAAGCGAAGCGTGCGCTGCGGATGGGCAAAGCAGAACTCCTCAAAGACGTTACGAGCCAATTTCTCCAAATTTAACGGACTGCGCGTCAGGGGCATACCGCTGCCCAGGCCCGTCGAGGCGAAATCGATCAGGTCATTGGTTAACCGCGTAATTGTGTCTACATTTCTTTCAATCATTGACAGCGCTTTGGCAGAGCCCAAGGCGTCGTTGGGGGAGCGCGAGGCCAGCTGGGCGGCCATACGAATACTGTTCAGCGGGTTGCGCAGATCGTGACTGAGAATTGCCAGGAACATGCGGCGCGACTGCTCGACGCGGTGGTTGTAGCTGCCGATGGCCTCGGCCAGGGATTGATCAATTGACTCGTTGAAGCGAATGATGTCATTGAGGTCGTTGAGGTCAGGCTCGGGGCAGCTCGCGCGCCACAGGCGGAGCACGCTGGCCCGCAGGGCGCGGTACTCGGCGACAACTTCCATGATGTCAAAGCCCGAGCCCACCCGCTCCACACCATGAATCTGCGACGCCTGGTCGAGGCGATCGCTCTTTTCACCGCCAGCACCGCCGTGGCCTTTAGATTTGCTCACCTGCTGGGCGAGGCTCTGCTCCATCTGCATGTCCTGTGCAGTGGCGTTTAGGATTAACCCAGCGGCATTGCGTAGGGCCAGTTTGGTCATCTCCGCCCCAGGAGTAAGGCTGCGGGCAAACGCTTCCCACTCCATAAGGATGGATTCAATGTTCTCAAGGATAAAGTCTGCTAATCGCATCGGTCACTCTTTTGACCCCGGATGCAATTGCCGCACTGTTCGGCATGAATTTAACATGTCACCCTCTCAAAACTTGGCTCTCTCGCTCAGAGCTAAACAGTTTTCACCCGTGTAAAATGTGAATATTCGGCACAGTTTTGCACGAACACAGTTTTGCACGAACACTGAAAGTAGCTAAACATCAATCCCTCAAAAGTACATCGGTCTATGGGTGGATTAGCGATTTTGCCAGGGGTTGACGCCATTGAGTACGAACAAAGCCTACAAGAATCTGTCAGATTGTTAGATCTAAGTTCTCAGGCTGCCGAGTGCTGATCTCTACAATCGCCATCGCTACCTTTGCCCGTAAAGAGGACAAGTATGCTGAGCACGCGAGCAATCTTTTTAACGCTGGCGAGTCAGGGTAGGGTTGACTCATCGAGGGCGGCAACCACCTGGTCGTAGATCTCGCGGGCGTGGTCAGGGCTAGTGCCGATGCAGGTGAGGCCGACTTTGCCGTACTCCGACAGGCAGCCCATCAGGTGAAAGGCCGCCCCCACCCCGCTAATGGAGTTGAAATGAAGCTGCTTGGTGACGATGATATCCATCAGATCGCTGGGCAGCAGGCCCTGGTAGTGGGGCTTTTGCAGGTTGTCGGAGGCGCGGTAGTAGCGCACCTGCTCCTGCTTGGTGTAGAACAAACCGTCGGCCTGGTGAAAGTGCCCCTCGGTGAGCATTTTCATCGCCATCAGCGGGTGGGTGGTGCCGCCCTTGCGCAGGTTGATTTCGATCGCCTGCAAGTCCCACTCGGGGGCTGCGGGGTCGCCCTTGGCCACAGCAATAAAGTCGACGCCGTAGCGCTCTAGGGCGCCCTGGCGGGCCAGTTCTGCGCCAACGCGATGGCCCATTTCCTGAATTTTGAGCCGGTAGTCGGGCCGGGCCGGGAACGAGCAGCCCAGGAAGATTTGGCCATCGGGGCCGCCCAGCTCCTGATCGTGGGTGGAGAGAATTTCGACCTCGCCCAGGGGGGTAATGCGGCCCTGGACGCTGGGGGATTCTTTGTGGTCGCCTTCGACAAAGGCTTCGGCGATCGCCCCCAGCACCGGAATTTTGGCCGAAAAGTGCTCCCAGGTCTCGGTATCGCACTGAAAGCTGAGGTCGGAGAAGGCGGCGGCGATCGCATCGGCGCGATCGCTATGTGCAGCGTTCCCCGGGGCAACAGCCTTCAGCTGCCGCAGATCCAGCAGGGCGTTGCCCTCCCCCGAAAAGCCTTCGTTGAGCTTGATCACCATGCGCTGAAGGCTGGGGTCCTGCTCCCACACCTCGGCGGTGACGGTAGCCAACTCCGCCTTAGAAAACACCAGCTCGCTGCCGATCGGGTGGGGAATGCCGCAGCGCTTGAAGATTTCGCGGCTGCCGCTCTTGGTGCCCCAGGCCAGCAGGTCTGGGTCGAGGGCCAGCAGGGGCAGATCCAGGGCCAGAGACAGGTCGCGCTCCCAGGGGGTGGAGTTGTAGCAAGTCATGTAGGCCTGGGCAGGATTGACCGCCCTGCGGATGCGCTCTAGCAGTCGGGGTCGCTCCAGCAGCTTTTGGCTGAGCGGCTTGCGCGAGCTGTCGTAGGCAGCCAGCAGAGTGAGGCGATCGCGGGCGTGGGAGCTGGGAATGCCGGGCAGTAGCTCCAGGTAGTAGTCGACAATGCTGGGGTGCAGTGGCTGCGAGGTGACATAGACCAGGTGCGTATTGGGGTTGCGCAGCCGAATCAGCGAAAACAGCAGCCGCTCTTCGTAGTGGTTGACCCCCTCGATTTTTTGTAGCTCTTCCTGGTCGAGGCTGAGGGAGGGCACCACCACAATGTGGCGCTCCTGGGTGTCAAACTCGTCGGTGGAGCGCCAGCGATCGCGCAGCGCGCGCTGAAGCTGCTGAAACCGTGCAGCATCGTCAGCCGGCGAAATCGCCGGTTCTGTCCCCGTAGCCACCTCCTTCGTCGTCACCATACTGGCTGTCTCCCGCGATCGCCCAAATCGGTGCTGGAATGAAACGAGTATAGACGAAAGCTCCCGCCTGGCCTTGGCGTAGGGCAGCGACGATCGCTAGTCTCAAAAGACTATTTTCACACTGAATTTTAACCTTGCTATCCCCACGCAGAAATAGGCCCAAAGTTTTTAACCTGAATTTGGGTCAGCACCCTGCCTGAAGCTGCGCAACCAGCAGCAATAGCCGATCGATTTTGTCTCGCAGCACGCTGGCATGCTGGTTTGAATGGTTGATCAGAATGCTAAACACCAGCGGCTCATAGTTGGGCGGCTGCACATAGCCCGACAGCGCCACATCCCCCGTCAGCGCCCCCGACTTGCCCTGCAGATGCCCCTCCAGCACCGTGCCCCGCAGCCGATTGCTGAGCGTGCCGCTCTGGCCCGCGATCGCCAGCGACTCGCGGAAAAACCGCCCCTGGGGATGCACTGCCATCGCCTGTAGGGTGTCTACGAAGGCGATCGGCGAGACCAGATCGTGGCGCGACAGCCCCGAGCCATCCACCACCCGCAGCGGCTCACTCTTTACCCCCAGTTCCGCCAGGGCTGCCTTTACCGCCTCCCCTCCGGCCTGGCTGGCATCGGCCACGTCATCGCCCTCGGCAATGCTGCCCGCCGCCGTCACCCCCAGGGTTTTAAACAGCGCCTCGGCATAGAGGTTGTCGCTATCCCGGTTCGCCACCAGCATCAGGTCTCTCACCTCTGGCGACTCCACCGCCGCCAGCTCCTGGCCGGTAATGGGCAGCGAATTTTGGCTGATCACCGTTTGCCCCACCGGCAGCGATCGCCGCCGCAGCCCCTGCTCCATTGCTGCCGCAAACTGCTGGGCCGGATTCAGCACCGCCAAGTCAAAGGTTTGGGGACTCTCTCCCTGGGCCATCTGCCCGGTGACCCGCACCGTCGGCGTGTCTCCGGTGCGCCAAAGAGCCACCCCAGCCGTGGAAACCCCAGCCGCAGCGGTGGTGGAATCGTTCGCCACGGGTAGCGGCCCAGCGGGCAACATCTGAAGCCAGGTCAGGCTCAGCGGGCTACCCACCTGGGTTGGAGCTAGCTGAACGGCGATCGCATTGCGGTTCAAAATCAGGCTGTTGACCGGGGCGCCGTAGTCCAGCTGGGCATCGTCCCACTCCCAGGTGGGGTTGGTGGCAAAGCCCGGAAAATACGAGTCGTCAATTACCAGGCGGCTGACCTGCCTCACCCCCGCCTGGGTCAACTGCTGCACGAGGTCGTCGATCTGCGCGGTGGTAAAGCTCGGATCGCCCCGCCCCACCACCCGCAGCGCGGCGCTGCCCCCCGCCGCCACAGTGCCGTATACCGAGGTGCGCAGGCGGTAGTAGCCCCCCAGCCGATGGGCCGCCGCCGCCGTGGTCAGCAGCTTCATATTAGAGGCCGGGGTGAAGAGGCGATCGCCGTTGCGGTTATAGATTGTGCGCGGGTTTGGCCCCTGGGTTTGCAGCACCATGCCCGTGTAGGCGGTATCTAGAGGCGGCTGATCGAGGGCGGTATCGAGCTGGGTTGCTAACTGGGCTGGGCACAGGGCAGAAAGGGCCAGAGAGCTGGGCAAAATTGAGCCCAATACACCAAAGCCCAAGACAATGCCCACGCGCTGCACCTGCCGAAGCACCAGCATAACCCCCTCAATACACCAAAGCCCAAGACAATGCCCACGCGCTGCACCTGCCGAAGCACCAGCATAACCCCCTCAATCATCTGCGACCATCCTCAATATCAACGCTGACTGAACTTTGTAGAATTGACCATGCCTAGTAGACCACAAGTTCCCTCAAAGACTACTCAGCTAGGCTCGGAAACTACTCGGCTAGTGCAGCGTCAAACCTAAAAGTTAGGGTTCGCGTAGGTTGGGTGGCGCGATAGCGAAACCCCAAAAAACCGCTGCTGGCGTTGGGTTTTCTCCCCTCGAGACGCTACGCGAACGCTTCGCTCAACACCAACCCACATCAAAACTTTTGTCAGTCAATCAGGGTATAGCCATAGTCACGTTAGTTAGGGTATCCAGAAATCCTATGAACATTCAAACGTTTGAACGTTCATAGAAGACCTGTCTTAACCAGACTGGCCACAGCTATAGTTGCGTGGGCATGGCAAAAGGGCAGCTCAGCCCAGGTCGACTCTTGCTCAAATCCAGCGGCGTCCAGACATTGGCTAAGCTAAAGTCATTTCCCTTCGCCCCCATACCGCCCATGCCTAACCTGCAACAAACTTGGGATAACAGCTATTTCTACACTGGCAGCGACGACCCCAAAATTGCTGCCACCGTCGATCGCCTCAAGGCCGACATAGCCTACCTGGCCGATCGCTGTACCCCCTTCAATGAGTACCTTGAGTCTGCGCTGCCCCTCCCTAAAGACCAGTTTGAGGACCTGCTGGCCCAGGTCAGAGTCGCCCATCAGCAGCGCACCGAAACGTCCAAACGCCTGGGTAACTTGCGCACTTTTATCACCTCCATCCTCAGCGTCGACTGCCGCGATGCCCGCGCCAGCGAGTGGAAACCCACCCTGCAACAGCTCAGCGCCGAAATCAGCCAGGCGACTAAAGCGCTGGATATTTTTCTTCTCCGCGCAGACGACGATTTCATCCAGGCTCTAGTGGCCGATCCGGTGCTCGAAGAGCTGAGTTTCTCGCTCCTGCACCAGCGTAAACTCAACGACCAGCTGCTCAGCCTGGCGGAAGAGACGCTGATCACGGGCCTGGCGGTGAATGGGCTCCAGGGCTGGGGCAACCTCTACACCGAGCTAGCGGGCACGCTGCATTGCACCGTCAAGGGCGAGACTGTGGGGCTGGCCAAGGCGTTTAACCTGCTTAGCTCCGGCGATCGCGCCGTCCGCTCCGAAGCCTGGCATGGGGTCAATGCCGCCTGGGAGAGCCGGGCCGAGACGGTGGCCGCCATTCTCAACGCCATCAACGGCTGGCGGCTGGCGGAAACCAAGCGGCGATCGCACCACCGCACCCTGCACTACCTCGACAAAAGCTGCCACCAGAGCCGCATCGATCGCGCCACCCTCGACGCCATGATGGAGGCTACTTACCAAGGGCGGGCGATCGGCCAGCGCGCCCTAAATGCCATGGGTAGAGTGCTCGACATCCAGCCTGCCCCCTGGGATCTGTTTGCGCCGCCCCCGGCCACGGACCAGAGCGAGGGATTTACCTTTGAAGAAGCCATTGAATTAGTCGCCAACGCCTTCCGGCAGTTCACCCCAGCCATGGGAGACTTTGCAATAATGATGGCCGAAAAAGGCTGGATTGACGCCAAGCCCACGCCCAATCGGGCCACCGGAGCCTACTGCACCAGCTTTGCCGAGCCGAAGCAACCGCGCATTTTTACGACCTTTGAGGGCAGCATGAACAACGTGCTGACCCTGGCCCACGAGCTGGGCCACGCCTGGCACAACTGGGTGATGAGAGACATGCCCCGCTACAAAACCTTTTACCCCATGACCCTGGCCGAAACCGCCAGCATTTTTGGTGAAACCCTGGTGCGCGATGCCCTGTTCGAGCAGGCCAGCACCCCAGCGCAAAAGCTATCCATTGCCTGGGAAGAAGGGGCTGCCGCCATCACGTTTTTGCTCAATATTCCTGCTCGGTTTACCTTTGAGCAAAAACTGGTCGAGGCCCGCAAGCAGGGTTTTGTAATTGCCGACACCCTCAAAACCATGATGGGCGACAGCTGGCAGCACTGGTACGAAGACAGCCTGGCCAGCTACGACGAGATGTTTTGGGCCAGCAAGCTGCACTTCTCGATCGCAGAACTGGGCTTCTACAACTACCCGTACCTGTTTGGCTACCTGTTCAGCCTGGGCATCTACGCCCAAAAAGACCGCTACGGCGATGAGTTCAATGACCTCTACACCAGCCTGCTGCGGGACACGGGCAGCATGACCGCAGAGGACGTGGTGCAGCGCCACCTGCGCCAGGACATTCGCCAACCCGCATTCTGGCAGGCCAGCCTGGATATTGTGGACAGAGCCGTCAGCCGCCTGGAAAGCCTAACAATGTAATTCAGATTTGGGATTTTAGATTAGCGATTTTGGATTTGAGGAGGCCAGGATGATGGGGGCAGTACTCGGCGACAGAGGTTCTTTGGGCAGGAGAGCGGGGGAGCGAGGGAGCGGGGGAGCCAAGCAATCCAAAAGTAGGCATAGTTCTGTCTACAGTATGGGGCACCGCACCATCCGCAGTGGAAGGCGATCGCAATAGCCTCAGATCTGCCACTCGCTTCCTCACCTCCCCCACCTTCCCCATCTCCCTCATCCCTCACTCACTGCCCCTGCCACTGCCGAATCTCCTCCTGGGCCTGGTCGTAGGCGCTGGTGCCGGGGGGAACGAGACCGGCAGCGGAGATAGCGCCGGGAATCTGGCCATCGGCGGCGCGGGCGCGGGCGATCGCCAGAATGTCTCGGCTCCACTGGTCTATGCGGCTTTGGGCAATGGGTGACTCGGGGTAGTCGGGGGGAATCTGCCGGGCGATCTCGATCGCCGACTGGAACGAGACGGCCTGATCGGGCTGCAATACGCCCTGGGCCTTCTGCAACAGCTGCCGGTTAACCTTACTCTGCTCCCACTGCTGAATGCGCGCCTGGGCCTGGCCCCAGATTTCGCCCTGGTCGCCGGGCACCAGGCGGGCGGCGCTAATGGCCCCGTCTAAATCGCCGGAGGCGGCTCGCCCCTCGGCTAAGTCGACAATCACCTGGCTCCAGCGCTTAATGTCGGCCTGGGCCTGGTTGTAGGCGGGGTCGCCCTCCGGCACCTGACGCGCCTGTTCAATCGCATCGCTAAACAGTGAGGCCGACAGGGGCTCAATCATCCGGCGGGCCTGGTTGAGGGTGGCTTCCCCCGACAGGCTGGCGTTGGCGTAGCCGGTTTCAGCCTGAATCACCAGGGCCTCGTAGTCCACAGGGCGCTCATTCTCGGGGATTTGATTAAACCAGACTAGCGCCTCGCCAAACTGGCGCTGGTCTAGGGCGGTTCTGGCTCGCTGTAGGGCCTCGGCTCCACTCACCGCCGTGCCTGGAAACAGCGGCTCCCCGCCATTGCCGTTGGCAGCAGCGTCCGACGGCAGCGGGGCAGGGGGTTCAGGTGCAGCGGCCTCGGACGCCGCCGTCTCAGGTGTAGAGGCCGCCGGTACAGAGGCCCCAGGTGCCTCAGACCGCTGGCCGAGGAAGCTATTCTGGTTTCGCCACAGCACCCCTAGCAGCAGCAGTCCTGCCACCAAAAGCCCCCACCGCTGCCAGGGAATCTGGCTCGCATCGGGGGCGGGGCGGACTGGGGGTATATCTCCAGATGGGGGGCGAACTGACGGCGGCGGCTCCGCCGTCGGCTCAACCGCAGGCCATTGACCTGATGAGCCGTTTAAGGGGTCTCCAGGGGTGGGGCCTGACGGCAATGGGCCGGGGTAAATAGGCCGTTCTGGCTCTGGATTGGTGGGCTGAGGGAGAATGAGTTCCGGAGCGGGTTGGTCGGGGGGGAAGACCTCCATCTCCGGCGGCACACCAACGGGCATTTGCCCCACCAGGCTAGGCGGTACGAGCATGGCGTACTGCTGGCCTGGGGGCAGCACCGCCACGGGGTTTTGGGCGGGCCGCCAGTGGTGCTGGCACAGCTCGGGGACGCGATCGCGCAGGTAGTCGACCAGCTGCGTCAGGGTCAGGCAGCCGTGGAACCGCATGCCTTCGATCAGCGCTTCGGTAAACAGCCCGTGGCGCACCGCCAGGGTTTCCTGGGAGAACTGATCGGGCTGGCAGGAGAGCACCAGGGCGATCGCGAGATCCTGGGCCAGAGCCAGGGACTGGGCACCCAACCCCTGGCTGCCGGGGGCCACGGCCAGGGCGCTCTGGGGCCGATTCATGTCGAGCATGACAATGGACTGGCGCTGCCCGCCCTGGACAATGCGCTGGAGCAGCGTTTCCACCAAAATGCCGGTTTGCTCAATGCGGTTGGGGTCGGCATCAATGGGCAGCAGGTAGTCTTGCCCCTGCCACTGCACCCCGTAGCCGCTAAAGAAAAACCACACGGTATCCTCTGGGCCAGCGCGATCGCAGCTCTGGGCCAGCCGCTGCATCAGCACCTCGCGGGTGGGCGCTGCGGCCCCCTGGTACACCATTGGCGAAACATCCGTCAGCAGCGAGCAATACTCGACGGGCAACCCCACCTCATTGATCAAAAAATCCCGCAGCTCGAGGGCGTCGAACTGAGCGTACATCAGGGGCTGAAGCGATTGATATTGATTGATGCCGACGATTACGGGCCAGTGGCTTGCCATGCCTTTTAGATGCCTCCGGGAGGGCGTAGTTGAGGGATGAAAATTCACCTGCCATAGTAGCGCCTGGGCGGCTAAACGGAAGCCTCGGCAGGCAATCCAGCATAGCGACAATTCTTAATTGACGATTGGCGGCTCTGTCGCTACAGTTAAGGCAATTTTTGGGCATCCTGCGGGATGTGTGGAGCAGCAGGCCATGAACTTCTCTTTGCGTTTGAATGCCGGGCGCGATCGCCAGCCCTCAGTAGCGGCCCTGGCCCTAGCCGCCCTCCTGGGCCTCGGCGGCGCCACGGTGCCCATGCTGGTCGCGCCGCCCGTAGCCCAGGCCTACACCTCGCGGGTCAACCTGTTTGTAGTCCGCGAGCAGGGCGAAAGCTTCGACACCCTGGTGCAGCGCTCTGAGATTATCGCCCGCGCCGCCATCCAGCGCAGTTTCGATGCCGATGTGCTGATGACCGACGTCATCGTTACCGTGATTGGCGATAACCAGGGCGTTGCCGTGCCCATTCTGACGGTGCCAGTCAGCCGCAGCGACTGGCAGCTCAGGCCCGATGTGACCCAGTGGGCCAACTACTTTGAAGCCGCCAGAAGCCTGGTGAGCGATTAGCCTCTGAGGAAAGGTATGGCCACAATCACGTTGGTTAGGACATCCAGAAACCCTATGAACGTTCAAACGTTCATAGGAGACATGTCTTAACACTGGCCACAGCTATAACAAAGCCAGATTGCGCAGACTTGCCATCTTGACCTATAGTTGAAAGGTTGTGAAGTCTTAAATATTGCTGTCATGGCGGTTCCCAAGAAGAAAACCTCCAAACAAAAGCGCGACCAGCGTCGTGCCACCTGGAAGCGCACCGCAGCGCTCCAGGCCCAAAAAGCCATGTCCCTGGGCAAGTCTGTGCTCACCGGACGCTCCACCAGCTTTGTCTATCCCACCGATGACGAGGACGACGACGAGTAGGTCGGTGCCCACGGCGCTCTTACCCTAGGCGGTGGCTTCGGCCCTCGGTCGTTTTTATTCACTCCTTGAGCAGAGCCAGGGAAGAATTTGCTCGTACCGATTTTTGTCATTGCCCCTGAGATGGGGTGCGTCTGGGTGAAATACTACATTTTGTAAGCGGGATAGAGCCTCTATCCCGCTTTTTGAGCTAGCTTGGCGGCAGATTACTCCATTCGGCCACCGCCATGAACCAGCTCGACTCCAACCCAGAATCTCGCATGTGGGCTATGCTTGCCCACCTCAGCGCGCTATCCGGTTTTGTCATTCCCTTTGGCAATATTATTGGCCCCCTGATCATCTGGCTAGTCAAGCGGGACGAAATGTCGTTTGTGGCAGATCAGGGCAAAGAGGCCCTCAATTTCAACATTTCCATGACCATCTACATGGTGGTGGCTGGGGTCCTGATTTTCGTACTGATCGGCATTCCGCTGATGATTGTGTTGGGCCTAGCCTGGCTGGTGCTGCTTATTCTGGCCGCAATTAGGGCCAACGAGGGAATCGCCTATCGCTATCCCCTCACCCTGCGGCTGGTGAAGTAGCGGGCTAGATGAAGGGGCGCAGCTCTGGGACCAGCGGCGATCGCGGCGTCTCTCGGGGCTGCTCTGCGGGTTCGTCGGGTTCTGCTTCTAAACCTGGGGGGGGAGCTGTTTCAATTGACTCCCCAGGGTCGGTCTCTGGTGCCTTCGGCTCGGGGAGAGCGGGGGGAGCGTCCTCTGGAGCATCTGTCTCAGGATTGGCTGGAGTTTCAGGGGCCAAACCCTCAGAATCGAGCTGCTTTGGTGTTGGTGTAGCCTGGAGTGCTCCTTCTTCGCCCGAGACCTCCGGCGCGGGGGCTGGGGGTGCCTCCCCAGGCGGATCAGCCTGATTGCGCCACTGCTTGAAGCGATTCAGCAAGCCCTTACCCTCAGAGGCCTGGGGCGGTTTGCTGGGGGTGGGGCGCACGGGTACTGGCTCTGGCCATGCGTCAGGCTGGGGCAACACCGGCGGTACAACTGGCTCTGCCGGTACCGCCAGGCCTTCGGCATCATCCTTGGCCGTGGGTTCTGGAGCGGCAGGCTCTTCTGCGGATTCCGCCGTAGAGGGCCGCTCGGATTCGATCGCATCTTCCTCTCCATCGCCATCTTCAACCGTGGCTGCGTCGCCCTCATCAACGGCCTCAGGTGTCGTAGATTTCTCAGGCAGCAGGAACGGGTTGGGGCGATCGGCCTCGGGTTCCGCCGGAGTCGAAGGAGCTGAAGGTGGCTCGGTGGACTCTGCTTGGGGCGCTTCTTCGGCAGGCTTTGGTTGAGGGGGCGCTGGTTCTGGTTGAGCAGCGTCAGGTTCCCCAGCGCGCGGCTCCGGTGCTGATGAATCAGATGAATCAACTGAGGGAGCTTCGGGTTCTACCGTCTGGCCAGGAAGTTCTGGTTCTAGCTCTGGTTCTGGGGCGGGCGGCGCGGGGGGAACGTAGGTGGGGTCAATAATGCCTGCCACGTCCTTCAGGCCTAGCTCGCCGCGCACCAGGCGAGAGAGCGTATCGCTGCCGCCGGGCTGGTAGTCGATGATGCGTACGGTGTTGTTGAAGCGGTTGTCGATGGGGTTGCCGCTTTCGTCGATTAGCTCAAGCTGCACCCAGTTGCGCCCCGGCTTAAAACCCTTTAGCCAGATCGACTGCCACTGGTCGAAGACAAAGCTCTGGTCGTTGACGGTGCAGCGAATCCGCCAGTCGTGCAGCTCGTCGTTGGTTTCGGCCTGGGCGCTCATGTGCAGGGGCGCGTTGGTGAGGTAAAAGTCGAGCATGATGGGCTCTGCCCCGTAGGTGCCCTGGGGGCGGCTGTAGGTCAGCAGCGGAGCCTTGGCATTCAGCTCGTTTTGGGGCGTGGGGGCCACCACATGAAAGGTGCGCTGGTCAAAAGCGCCCTGGTTTTTGAAGCTTTCGTGCCAGGGTCGCGACGCAAAGACGCGCAGGGTGTGGGTGCCGGGCGACAGGCCCTCGAAGGTGATCGGCTCGGCTAGGTCGTAGACGGCTTTGTAGGGCTCGTTGTCTAAGAACAGGTGCAGGTGGGGACCGAGCTGGTAGGCCTCGTCTTTAAAGAGCGGCAGCCCCCGAACCTGGAACCTGACGGTGACGGCGGTATCGTCTAAAACCTCACCGGGGCGGGGGCTGAGAATGCGCACCTGAGGCGTATAGGCGTCGATAATTTGCTTCAGCGACTCCAGGGTTTCGGGGGGAGACACCTCGGCGATTTGCCCGGTGAGGCGGTTGGGCTGGGGGGTAGGTTCTGAGATCAGTTCGGTGGGCTGCACCGGCTTGGCGCAGCTAACCATGCCGAGGGTGAGCAGCGCGATCGCACCAAAAACCACGACCTGGGCCACAAACCGCCGTCCCAGTCCGATGACCTCGCGGATGAACCCTTGTGTCGTGCCCATGCTGGTGTTCTCTACGTCGTTGCACCTATTACCATAGGCCACTTTAGGGTCTTTACAGCAATCGCCACACAGGTTTTTGCCGAGGCAGAGGAGCTGAGCTACACTGGCTCGACAGAGCCCAAAGGAGGGTTGACTGACATGGGGGCCAAACAGGCTGTTGTACTGGCGCTATCGCTGCTGATAGGGCTTGCGGCGGGGGCCGCTGCTGCCACCGCCTTCTACTGGAACCGGGCCACGGCGCTGCCCATCGGGTACAGCCCCAGCGGGGCCGCCACCGCCGTAGCTGACGTCAGCAGCGGCAATCTGCTGAGGGCAAAGCTGTCCAGCGGGCAGGGCGTTCGCTACGGCGACCATAACCAGGTCGAAATTTCGCTCAATGAGACCGAGCTGACCCAGCTGCTGGCCGAGGGTATTGCTCAGACGCCCCAGGTGGCACAGTTTTTACCGGCAGCAGAGAGCCTAAATGCTACGATTCGCGGCGATCGCATCTCGGGGGGCATGGTCGTCAACCCGGCTGATCTACCGACCCAGGCGCTGCCGCCCCAGGCCCGACAGGCTCTAGAGACAGCCCTGAGTACCGTGCCTATGCTGGGCGATCGCCCCATCTACATCGGCATCGAAGGCAGCCCCCGCATTGACCATGGCCGCCTGGTGCTGGGCGACGACACCCGCGTTCAAATTGGTCGGGTCAACCTCTCTATAGACGATGTGGCCCGTCTTACCGGCCTCGACCCCGCCCAGCTCACCGAAAAAATTAACCTCGCCCTCCCCCAGGCCGGGCTAACCCTCGATGGCCTGGAGTTTGTCAACGGCGAGGCGGTGCTGCGAGGGGTCACCGACTAGTCCTGCACAGGTCAGCTACGCTGCCGAGTTGGCGGTCACTAGCGCCTCTAGCCGAGCCACCAGGTCTTCCTTGGCGATCACCCCTTCAACGGTATCGACCCGCTCTCCGTTCTGGAAAAAGATCAGGGTGGGAATCGCCATGACGTGGTACTGGAGAGCCAGCGCATCCTCGTCATCCACATTGAGCTTGGCCACCTTGGCCCGGCCGGCAAAGGTTTCGGCCAGCTCTTCGACAATTGGGTTCATGATCCGACAGGGACCACACCAGGCGGCCCAAAAGTCGATTAAAACGGGTACATCACTCTGCATCACCTCAGCCTCAAAGTTGTCGGCGGTAAGGGTGAGGTAGGTTGCATCGTCAGCCATGGAAATACCTCCTTAAACACTAAAAGATATAGAACACAGTCGGATCAGAAAAATCTGGCCTAGGGGCCTGCCTTCTACGGTACTGTATCCTGACCCGAGGGGTTAATCTAGCGGCCTCGCAGGGTCTCAACACAGGCTGCCTGTAGGCACCGGCTGCGTTCCCAAAGCGTGACCAGGTGTTGCTCCAGCTCTGGGCCGAGTTCGGCCACCAAAATGCCTTCGGCAGCGGCGCTATTGTCGGCCAGCCAGGTGCCCCGTAGGGTTACTTCAAGCCAGTCGATATCGCAGGGGCCAACGTCGATCGCCCCCCGCCCTCTGGCCTTGAGCGCGGCTACCCCCGGCAGGTCGGCGGGCAGAGCAAAGGCCCCGTACCCCGGCTGCACCACTAGCGGTTGTCCGGCCCGCACGGCCACCAGGCTGCGCTGGGTCACCATGGCTTCTACGGTGACATCTAAATGCTCAATCAAGAAGTCTGCATCGGAATAGGTCAGCTTCAACATGATCCCTCATGCCTTAATACTTATGAACTAGTTTCGGCGCTAAAGTCTGCTGTGTCCAGGCGGCAATAGTCCTAAAACCTGGCCTGTCCAGCGATCGCACGGTGGTCCACGGGCGGCGGCCGCCTTGCAGGGCGGTGCTGCGGGTGGGTATCGATGCGAAGCGCTGGCTTTCTGAAGAAAGGCCAGAACCGGCAATACGGCTGTAAACCCAGATCTGGAGCCCAATCGAAACGGAATTAGCCAAAAACGGCCATTCCTGGGGAGTGAACCCCAAGGCGGTGCACCAGTTGGGCGGTCAGGTTAATGCTGAAACACAGAATGCTGGGAGAAATAGTGGAGATATCGCCGCCGGGCGCAATCGTCGAAGTCCGGCTTACCGAGGCCGTCACCCAGGCCAAACCATCCCGCTAAACCGAGGAATGGCCAAAACCACAGGACAAGATCGTTCCAGAGGGCTTTCCCTGGAGATAGATCTGCTTCACAGCGATCGCCCAGTGCGCCGCCCCCAATCATGGGGCAAATCAGGCGGCTAATTAGGCCACTAAAATATCCACTAAACTCCGCCACCATGCCCAGCTGGCCAGCGTCGCCCGTGGTGGTGGCGATAGTAAATGCGGTGCCAGTAGACAAGATCCGTTGCATGGCGGAGTTCCTCAAGCGTAAAACAGCAAGGCTCAGGAAGGCAGTGAGGGCATCGTTTCGCTCAAGACCTGTGGCTCAGAAAGCTGAGGCTTGACGGAGACCCTCGAATAACGTTAATACTACACGTGTAATACAAACGTGTCTAGTCTGTCTAAACTGATAGTTAAGGGCAGGATGTGCCATAGGTTAGTGGCCCCAGCCCTCCAGTTGTGACTGACACGGGAAATATTTTTGCTGTTCTTTTTGGAGGTGAGCCCACCGATGCCAACCCTAACCCGCGTATCGACCACTGATATGGAAGTGACCAGCATTCGCCTGGAGCGATCGCTGAAGGAAAAACTCAAGTCTCTGGCGGGCGATCGGGGGTATCAGGCGTTGATTCGCGACATTCTGTGGCAGTACGTAGAGCAAAGCTCCGCCGAGGGCCATGCCCAGATCCAGCCCAACGACATTTGCGCCAGCTTTGGGGCCGTGGCGGAGCGCGATCAGGTGTGCGCTTTAACCGGCCACCCCATTTCCGCCCATGCCCCTATGCGGCTGGGGCTGACCGCCCAGGGTCGCCTAGTGCCCCTGAGTGTCGAGTAGCCTTGCGCCGGTAAAATCGCTCGGTAAAACGGCCGCAAAACAAATTTCCCCTGAGGGTGATTAATTCTGACAGAGGGGATTAATTCTGACAGAATAGAGAACGGTCTATTCTGAGAATTGGGCAATGACACCTTCCACCGCCACCACCCGCCACCATCAGCAGGTGCTCACGCTGCGATCGCAGGGCAAAACCCTGCACCGCTTCACTAACCAGGTGCAGGAGGTTGTGCGGGCCTCAGGGGTCGAGACCGGGCTGTGCACCGTGTTTTTGCGCCACACCTCCGCCAGCTTGATCATTCAGGAAAACGCCGACCCCGACGTGCTGGTAGACCTGGAGAATTTCCTGGCTAAGCTAGTGCCCGAGGGCAACCACTACATCCACAGCACCGAAGGCCCCGACGACATGCCCGGCCACATTCGCACGGCGCTCACCCACACCAGCGAGACCATTCCGGTGATGCAGGGGCGGCTGGCCCTGGGCACCTGGCAGGGCATCTACCTGTGGGAGCACCGGGCGCGGGGTTCGGCCCGTGAGGTCGTCATTCATGTCACAGGCTATTAGCATGGTCGATACCTTTGACCCGGTCGGTTACAGCGCCATCCCCACCCCGCCGGAGGGGTTTAAGTCGGGGTTTGTGGGCATTGTGGGCCGCCCCAACGTGGGCAAATCGACCCTGATGAATGCCCTGGTGGGCCAGAAGGTGGCGATCACCTCCCCCACCGCCCAGACCACCCGCAACCGTCTGCGGGGCATTCTCTCCACCGATCAGGCGCAGATTATTTTTGTCGATACCCCCGGTATCCACAAGCCCCACCACGAGCTGGGCAAAATTTTGGTTAAAAACGCCCGCATGGCGATCGACTCGGTAGATGCCACGCTGTTTGTGGTCGACGGCAGCGCCGAGGCGGGGCGGGGCGATCAGTTTGTGGCCGAGCTGCTGGCCCACTCCAGCGGCCCGGTGATTTTGGGCATGAACAAAGTTGACCAGCAGCCCGAGCAGGCTGAGGCGATCGCCCCCCTCGACGCCAGCTATCAATCCCTCGCTGACGCCCACGGCTGGCCCCTGGTCAAGTTTTCGGCCCTGCACGAAACTAGCTTAGATACTTTGCTGGCGACGCTGATTGACCAGCTCGACCCCGGTCCCTACTACTACCCCCCGGATCTGGTCACCGACCAGCCCGAGCGCTTCATCATGGGCGAGCTGATTCGCGAGCAGATTTTGCTGAATACGCGGGAGGAAGTGCCGCACTCGGTGGCGATCGCCGTCGATCGCGTGGAAGAAGACACCAATATCACCCGCATTCTCGCCACCATCCACGTCGAGCGCGAGTCGCAAAAGGGCATTTTGATCGGCAAGAAAGGCAGCATGCTGAAGGTGATCGGCTCCGACGCCCGTCAGCAAATTCAAAAGTTGGTCATGGGCCAGGTCTACCTAGAGCTATTTGTAAAGGTGGTGCCCAAGTGGCGACAGTCCCGCAGCCGCCTGGAAGACTTCGGCTACCGCGTGGAAGAGTAGAGCTAAATGACATCGGCTAATTCCTGCGCTAGGTCTGCAACGGGGTACTGAAACACTGTTATATCAAGTCCGCTTAATCGACCACACTATGGAATTAGGGCAGGCAAGGGTTAGCGGCCTACAATTCTTAGGCTAATTGGCCGGACTTGATATTAGACCGTTACAACTTTACTCCATGACGCAAACTGTAAAAGAAAGGCTAGAGTCAGGCCCGATGTTCGACAGCGCCATTGTCGAGCATCACTTTACCCCGTACATGAGGGACTACGACATCGTTGTCGATGTACCTACCGCTACTCCCGATGGGAAGCGATCATATATCGCGGCACGTTGCTTTTATCGTTTCACACATTGTGTGATGGCATATGTCACGACCAGTGTCGAGGACAGGGTGTGGCGTATCTCTTGGGGAGATGAATACATCGATTACAAGACCTGGGAAAAGGCGGGAGCGCCGGAAGAGTTCGTTTGGGGCGTCTGCTTCAGCAGTATAACAACAGCATGCACCCGACCTGCGACACTCTGCATTTCATTCATCTTCAGAGGTTTGGGCGGGCGGGTGATGCCGAATGATCCCTTGTATCGGCTTAAGCTTGATCAAGCCCCAAAAACTAACTGCCTTTTTAAGGCAGACTTGCCAGAATAGAGGTTAAGCCTCTTATTTGACTTATGACTCAGATCACGCTCGATCTCTCCCCAGAGTTGGAAGCACAGCTTCGGGTAGAAGCCGCTAAGCAGGGGCTTGATCCGCAGCGCTATATCTTAGAAACCTTGCATACTCGGTTAGCGGCTAACAAGGCGATCGCTACCCAGTTGCCCGCGGCAGAAGCTGATTTACTTCAGCAAATCAATCTCGGCCTCTCCACCGATGTGTGGGACGAGTACTATGCCCTCATCGACAAGCGTCAGACCGAGACCTTAACCGCCAATGAGCATCATCGACTAATTGAGATTTCAGATCAGATCGAGGCTCTCAACGTAGAGCGTATTCAGGCCCTCGTACAACTCGCCGCGCTACGACAGCAATCTTTGGACGACGTTATGGACGATCTAGGCATCAAGCCTGCTGTCTATGGCTAAGCCCCCACTGAGTTCGTCACAAAAACAAGCCGTTGCAGAACGCGCCTCTGGTTGTTGTGAGTACTGTCTTTGCCAGGCTAGATATTCCCCAGACCCTTTTTCCATCGAGCACATCATTCCTCGCTCCAAGGGCGGCAGCGACGATTTGGAGAATTTAGCGTTGGCTTGCCAGGGCTGCAACAACCGCAAGTATGTTCAAACCAAAGCCTACGACCCTGTGACAGGCCGTATGATTTCGCTCTACAATCCGCGCCAGCACCAGTGGCAAGCACACTTTGTCTGGAGCCAAGACTTAACCCTCATGCTGGGCATCACACCCATTGGTAGGGCAACCGTAGACAAACTGGCGCTCAATCGGGATGGTGTCGTCAATCTTCGCAGGGTTTTAGCCGCGACTGGTAAGCATCCGCCCTGAGAAATCGGCAAAAAAAGCAGCATGCTGAAGGTGATCGGCTCTGATGCCCGCCAGCAAATCCAAAAGCTGGTGATGGGCCAGGTCTATCTGGAGCTGTTTGCGAAGGTGGTGCCCAAGTGGCGACAGTCCCGCAGCCGCCTGGAAGACTTTGGCTACCGGGTAGAGGAGTAGCCGCTATTCCACCGCTTGCGGCTGGGTATGGCAACAGCATTCTCAGCTAGCCGAGCAGGATTGAGTATTAGGCGATCGCCTGCGGAGTCAACCAGCCCCCGCTAGTTGGCGAGGAGCCTGGGCGTGCCTACTGAAAGCGCTGCTGACAGAGCTGGCGGAAATGATCGCCCCGCTGCTCAAAGTTGGGATACTGGTCGAAGCTGGCGCAGGCGGGGGAGAGCAGCACCACGGCTGTACCGAGCGATGCCGCGATCGCGGCTCCCCGATCTACGGCCCGGTCCATGGTCTCAACAATTTCGTAGCTGCGGTATCCTGCGGTCTCTAGCCGCTGGGCAAACTGGGGGGCGGCATCGCCGATCAGCAGCACCGTGGCGGCCCGCTCCTGAATGCGCTCGACCCAGGCGGTGTCGTCCCCCTCCTTGGCTTCGCCGCCGGCAATCAGCACGGTGGGGGCGCTCACCGATCGCAGCCCCACCTCGGCAGCATCGTAGTTGGTGGCCTTTGAGTCATTGATGAAATCGATGCCCTGCCAGGTGCAGATATGCTCTAGCCGGTGGGGTACGCCGGGGAAATTGGCGACGCCGGTTGCGATCGCCTCCGCGTCCAGCTCTGCCAGGCAGGCGGCGGTCACCGCCAGCAGCAGGTTTTGGCGGTTGTGGTCGCCTCCCATCCGCAGCGCATCGACCTGCACAATGGGAATAGCCTCAAACTTCACCCAGCCGGCTTCGATGTAGGCGCAGGGCCGCAGCGGAGAAATCGCCCGCTTGCCGTTCACGCTGGTCCAGTGGGCGTCGGGAAATTCTGCGGGCATATGCTGGCGCAAGTAGGGGTCGTCGCCATTTAGCACCGCCAGCTCTGAGCGATGCATCAGCGTGGCCTTGATGTGGGCGTAGTTTTCGACCGTCCGGTGCCGCTGCAGGTGGTCGGGGGTCAGAGTGGTCCACAGGCCAATCTGGGGCGACAGGGTGGCCGAGGCCTCGATCTGGTAGCTGCTCAGCTCGGCAATCACCCAGTCGGGCACTGTGGTTTCGAGGGCCAGTTCGCAGGCGGCGTAGCCAATGTTGCCGCAGGCGGGGGCGTAAAATCCTGCCGCCTGAAAAATAGCGGCGGTGAGGGCGGTGGTGGTGGTTTTACCGTTGGTGCCGGTAATGCCGATCCAGGGCCGATCCTGCAAAAATCGCCAGGCCAGCTCGGTTTCGCCAATCACCTCCAGGCCGTTTTCGCGGGCGGTCACCAGGGCCGAGCTATCCCAGGGCACGCCGGGACTGACCACCAGCAGGTTGGTGCGGCTGTCGGGCACAAAGCTGTAGTCGAGCAGCACCGTGATGCCGTCCTGGCGGAGGGTTTCCTGCTGGCGGAGTAGGGATGGGGTGGAGCCGCGATCGCTCAGCACCACCTGCCAGCCCTCGCGGTGCAGCAACCTGGCCGCAGCTATCCCCGACTTGCCGAGACCAATCACATGGGCATTTTTCATGGCATCGCTATCCCTTGACGATCGCCCCAAAGTCGCCCAGCACCAGGGCATGGTTGCGCAGCAGGCCCAGCAGGTTGAGCCGGTTCTGCCGCACCGTCGGATCGTCGGCCATCACCAATACGCTGTCGGGGCCGTCAAAAAAGTTGTTGACCACCGGGGCCACCTGCTCCAGGCCCGCGACGAGCTGGTCGTAGTTGCGGCTGGCCTGGGCCGCTTGGGTCTGGGGCAGTAGGGTTTGGAGCGCCGCCAAAAAGGCCCGTTCAGAGCGGGACTCCAGGGCGGCGGCGGTGACCACGCCGTCGGGTTCGAGCACCTGGGTGTCGAGGGTGCCCTGGGCGGCCAGGCGAGTAGCCCGATTCACGGTTTCGTACACCTTGTCCATGCGGCCGCTGTGGCGCATATTCTGCAGAAATAGCGCCCGATCTTTTACATCAAGCGGATCGCTGAGCGCCCGATCGCCTAGCACGGCGTTGACCAGGTCGTAGTCGATACCCAGCTCATCCTGAAGCAGCGTCTGCACCCGCTGCAAAAAGAAGTCCTGAAGCTGGGTGCGCAGGGCCTCGGGGGCATTGACCTGGAGAGCCTCGTCTTGGGCAAAGTCGCACACTATCGTATCGAGCAGGCGAGCCAGGTTGAGGGGCAGCTCCGCCGACCAGAGAATATTCAGCACCGCATTGGCCGCCCGCCGCAGGGCAAAGGGGTCGGAGGACCCCTTGGGCAGCTGGCCGGTGCTAAAAATGCCCACCAGGGTATCGAGGCGATCGGCAATGCCCACCACCTGACCCACCAGGGTTTGGGGCAGGCGGTCCTGGGCACCGCGCGGCAGGTAGTGCTCAAAAATGGCCGTGGCCACCGCCTCGGGTTCGCCGCTGTGGAGGGCGTATTTTTGCCCCATTACCCCTTGCAGTTCGGGAAACTCGCCCACCATCTGGGTCACCAGATCGGCCTTGCAGAGGTAGGCGGCGCGGCGAATGTGCTGGCGGGGCTGGGCCGCCAGGTTGAGCTGGTCGCAGAGGTGGTCAGCGATCGCCCCAATGCGCTTGACCTTGGCGGCCATGGAGCCGAGCTGTTCTTCAAAGGTGACGGTTTCGAGCTTGGCCACAAAGGCATCGAGCGGCTGAGCGCGATCGGCGTCAAAGAAAAATTTGCCGTCGGAGAGGCGGGCGCGAATCACCCGAGCGTTGCCCTCGGCAATAATGGCCTGTTTGCTGGGGTCCCCATTGGAGATGGTGACAAAGTAGGGCATCAGCGTCAGGCCATCGGCACTCTGCCTGAGCGGAAAGTAGCGCTGGTGGCTTTCCATCTCAATGATGGCCACCTCCGGCGGGAGTTCCAGAAACCCGGTGTCGAACTTGCCCACCACGGCCGTGGGCCACTCCACCAGGTTGGTGACTTCGTTGAGCAGGGCTGGGGAAATCATGGGCACGCCCCCGAGGGATTTGGCGGCCTCTTTCACCTGGCGCTCGATCAGCAGGCGGCGGGCGGCGGGGTCAATTTCAACGTAGGCGCTGCGCAGGGCCTCTACATAGTCCTGGGCGCGGCGCAGGGGCACGGGGGCGGGGTGCAGGACCCGGTGACCCTCGGAGAGGCGATCGCTCACACATACCGTCGACCCATTCTCCAGCGTCAGCGGCAGCACCTCGCCATCTAGCAGCGCCACCAGCCAGCGAATTGGGCGGGGAAAACGCAGGTCGCCGTCGCCCCAGCGCATAAACCGCTTGCCCTCTAAGCCCAAAATCCACTGGGGAATCAGCTCGATCAAAATGTCTGGGGCGGCCCGTCCGGGAATGTCCTGGTTGACGAAGACAAAGGCCCCCTTATCGGTATCGCGCACCTCCAGGGCAGTCACCTCTACCCCCCTGGATTTGGCAAATCCTAGGGCCGCCTGGGTGGGCTGGCCGGCTTTGAAGGCAGCTTGGGCCGGGGGGCCTTTTACCTCTTCCCGGCGATCGGGCTGTCGGGGGGGTAGCCCGTCCAGCACCACCGCGAGGCGGCGGGGGGTGCCGTAAAAATGTACCGCCTCAGGGCTCAGAGCTAGCTCGTCTAGCTCGGCAGGAATGCGGGTTTGCCACTGGTGGAGGGCATCACTAACAAAACTGGCGGGCAGTTCTTCAGTGCCAACTTCCAGTAAAAATGTCGCCATAGGTAGAGATGTGAATTAAGCGTGCGTTGGCCCTGGAGACCGTTCTTTGGACAGGGATGTCCCTGAGAACATTGTGCCGGAGAAACTGCCGTGGTCGGCCGAGAAAATACCCTGGCGCGACTGCCTCGTATTTTTAGCCTCCTCAGTCTATCAATCTTTTTGCCCAGGGCCGATGTATTGGTAAGTGGTCAAATAGCCATGACCTTTGACCATGACCTCGCCTACCTCCTCAAAGGCATAGCGGTGCTTGAGGCGCCTGTAGGTAGCCTCGGTAATCTGAATTTTGCCGGGCACCCCCTGGGACTCCATGCGGCTGGCGATATTGACCGCGTCGCCCCAGAGGTCGTAGCTAAACTTCTTGATGCCAATTACCCCCGCCACCACTGGTCCGGTGTTGATGCCAATGCGCAGCTGAAATTTTTGGCCGTCGTTGCGGGTCATGTGGGCGGCGGCCTCCTGCATGGCCAGGGCCATTTCCATAATGGTTTCGGCGTGGTCCAGGCGGGGTAGCGGCAGCCCCCCTACCACCATGTAGGCATCGCCAATGGTCTTAATCTTTTCGAGCTGGTACTGCTCTGCCAGGCGGTCAAAGGCCGAGAATATCTGGTTGAGCCAGTTGACCAGTTCCAGCGGGCTGATCTGGGCCGCCAGGGGAGTGAAGTTTACAATGTCGGCGAACAAAATAGTGACGTCGTCGAAGCGTTCGGCCAGCGATCCCTCCAGCTGCTTGAGCTTGTCGACTACGGCTCGGGGCAGAATGTTGAGCAACAGCTGCTCTGATTTTTGCTGCTCCAGGCGGAGGGCCTGCTGGGCCTGCTCGCGCTCCTGCATTTCCTGCTGCAGCTGCTGATTTTGAGCCTGCAAAATTTGGGCCTGGCGGCGCAGCGCTTTTTGCAAATCGGCTAGCAAGTTGGTAGCGCTGCCCGCCGATACTGCCCGCTGGGCCTGCTGCCGAAGCCGCCGCTGGAGCCGATGGGTGGCCACCTGGGCCTTGATGCGGGCGGCGGCTTCCTCTACCCAGAGCGATTGATCGATGTAGTCGACGACGCCAAATTCAAAGGCCCGCAGCCGCCGCGCCAGGGCCTGGTCTTGGCCCACGACAGCGATCGCCACCTGGCGGGTTTGGGGCCGCTTTTTGAGCCGGTGGCACAGGCGCATCGCTGAGGTGTCGAACTGATCGACCGCCAGCAAAATTAAATCGGGGAGTTCAGCCGCTGCCGCTGCAATGGTGTCGTCTTCGCCGGTCACATGGTGCACCTCGTAGCCCGCCGCCCGCAGGACCTCCAGCAGTGCTACCAGTGGCCCAAGGGTGCTGTCACCAACGGGAGCCACAAGAATTATGCCGGAAGTTGCGTCGGAATCTGGTGAAGCATTGGTCATGGAACCCTGGAGCAAAAAAATGACAGCCCCCGTCACGATAGGCGCTGGCCCGGAGGCATAGAACAGTCGCCGTTGATAACACCCTGTGGGCACCCTACGGTAGCGGCAGCCAGCCTTGCTACAGCCCCAAGCCAGAGCCCCAAGCCGGAGCAATGCCCGCTGTGCCGCTAGGGGCATTGTGCCTCAGTTATAGCGTTCCCTCAGCAATTCATGGTTGAATCGATGAAAACCGAGGCGATCGCGCCAACCGGTAGCACAGCCGCTGGCCGCTCAGGCCAGCGGTTCGCAGGGCACATTTGGGGCTATGGCAGGGTGTGAAAATCCGTTTCTAGTGCTCAAGGCCAGGCTGGTGGCGGCTGTGTTTTTTGCCATTGCCGCTGGCCTGGCGCTGGTGTTCAGCACGCTAGGTTCGCTAGATTTGCTGCCTTTCCAGGGCGATGATCCCATTTTGGGACCCCTGCTCTACAGCCTGGTTTTTATTGGCCTTTGCGCGACGATTTTGCTGGCGATGCGGCGCCTGCCCCTGGACCTGGCGGCCCTGCTGGGACCAGTGCCCAGACAGCTGGCCTGGGTGCAGCTACTGTGGCTGGTAGGCGGTGTGTTCTTGTTTTCCCTAGGGGCTTTTCAGGTGTCGTACCTGGGGCTGTCGCTGGTGGCGCCGGGGCTGGTAGAGGCTACTCTGCACCAGTCCCTGCTGCTGTCTGCCGACCAGGCTACGGCCCCCGGTCTCTACAACGGGCTGATGCTGTTTTCGGTGCTGGTGGTGGCCCCCATCACTGAGGAGTTTATTTTTCGCGGCGTGCTGCTGCACCGCTGGGGGGTAAAGTGGGGCGTTCGCCCGGCCATCGTGCTGACCTCGGGGCTGTTTGGGGTGCTGCACTCCAACCTGATTGGGCTGTTTGTATTTGGGGTGGTGATGTCGCTGCTGTACCTGAGCACGCGATCGCTGCTGGTGCCCATGGTGGCCCACGCCATCAACAATGCGATCGCATTTGGCATCGATTTTCTCGCCGCCCGGCCCCCGGCCCACGCCATCGATACCCTGGCCGAGTTTCGCTCCAGCTGGTGGCTGGGGATTCTTTGCCTGCTGGTGTCGGCCCCCTGGGTGCTGCGCTACGTGGCCTACCACTGGCCCGATCGCCAGGCCAGGCTACCCTATTTTATTAACCAGGGCATCGGCCAGGGCTGCCGCCCCTAGCCTGGGTAATACCACCGAACCTGTCTGGCCGACCCAGGTAGAAATTTGGCGGGGTTCAGTAATTCTCTGGACGTCGACAGGCCCCAAACCGAAGAGAATAAATTTAATTCTGAAGAGCGCAAGCAGGTCAGTTCAGCGGCTCACTTGGGGGCATTTGATCCTGAGAGCTGGTCTGTTTGAAACGTGCTTTTCAGCTAAATGTGTCTGATCCCAGGGGGCTTTCAGGGGTCAGGCACTTTTTATTTTTGGGGCAGTTCATGGCCATGGGCTGCCGGGTTGTGTGGTCCTGTATCCAATCCTGTATCCAAGGCCTTCTCGCTTGGCGAGAAGGCCTTGGCCGATCTGAGGGCTATGGCCAGCGGTTTTGGCAGGGGCAGCGTATCTCTGGCAATGCGGCTGGTTTAACGGGATTAGTCCAGCAAACCAAAACGGCATACTCCCCGCGATCGCAGTCTCAAAATGTGCCCTACAGTGGGCTATGTAAACCCCGCTTACCGCCCCGGAGGCTGCCGTTGCCGAAGCTGAACCGCGCTCAGCCCCCCCTGGGCTTTATTCCCCCTCGCTACAGGCCCTGGGTGGTGCAAGGGGCCTACATGCTGCTGCCGCTCATGCTGCGGCTGCGGCTGCGGCCCTGGCTGCCGGCGGGCATTTGGCCGGTAACCTGCCCCAACCCAGAGGTGTTGGCGGACTGCTTTCACCAGTTTCAGGCGGGCAAAATTCGGCTGATCATGGCCTTTCGCCACAGCCAGGTGGACGACCCAATCTGCCTGTCGTACCTGTTTTCGCGGCTGGTGCCTCGGGCGGCCCGGCAGCAGGGCTTTGGCCTCAGGCGTCCGCTGCACAGCTTCTTTATGTACGATCGGGGCATGCCGCTGTGGGCCGGACGGTGGCTGAGCTGGTTTTTTGCGGCGATCGGGGGGATTCCGGTGCACCGGGGCCGCAGGCTCGATCTGAAGGCGCTGAAGTCGGTGCGCGAGCAGATTATGACCGCCCCGCTGCCGGTCACCATTGCCCCGGAGGGCGCGACCAACGGCCACGGCGAAATTATCAGCGATCTGGAGCCGGGCACGGCCCAGCTGGCCTTTTGGGCGGTGGAAGATTTGCAAAAGGCGGGCCGATCGGAGCAGGTGCTGCTGCTGCCGGTGGGCTTGCGCTACGTTTACCCCCGCCCTGACTGGGCGGCCCTGAACCGACTGCTGGCCCAGCTGGAGGCCGACTGCGGCCTGCCGGTGCAGTCGTTCAGCGCTCCGGCGGCTATGGAGCCTGAGGATTACTATCCCCGTCTGATCGGCCTGGGACAGCATTTGCTGGCCCGCCTGGAGCAGTTCTACCAGCGGTTTTACGGGTTTACCCCGGCCGCACAGCCGATCGATAACTCCGATTCAGCCCAGATCGCTCAGCGGTTAGGCCATCTTTTAGATGCTGCGCTAGCCGTGGGGGAACGGTTCTTTGCCCTGCCCAGTACGGGCACTTTGGTCACCCGCTGCCGCCGCCTCGAAGAGGCGGGCTGGAGCTACATCTATCGGGAAGACGCCGATCTGGAGCAGCTAGCGCCTGTGGATCGCGGGCTGGCGGACTGGATGGCGGAGCAGGCAACTCTGCACATGCGCCACATGCGCCTGGCGGAGAGCTTTGTGGCGGTTACCGGCCACTACGTGAAAGATCGCCCCACCTTTGAGCGCTTTGCCGAAACCACGCTGATTCTGTTTGACCTGGTGGAGCGGATCAAGGGGACGCGGGTGCCCAAACGTCCCCAGTTGGGTACGCGGCAGGCGGTGATTACCCTGGGGGAGCCGATCAACATCAGCGATCGCTGGTCTGACTATGCCCAGTCGCGGCGATCGGCCAAGGCGGCGGTGGAGGGGCTGACCCACGACATTCAAACGGCGCTGGAGGAGCTGATTTTGGCGGGCGATCGCACCGCTGCACCCCGGCGATCGCCCGATTGATGGCATTACCTCCAGGCCTTCTCCAACGCCAGAGCCAGGCAAAGCGCCTAAAATTCAAGCTGAGGTTCAGAACTACCCGCCTGAGATGGAGGTTCCTTGACCGCTATATCTACTGAAATGTGCCAAACTGCCCTGGTGGTTGGGGCCAGCCAGGGGATTGGCCTGGGCTTTGTGCGGCAGCTCCTCCAGGACGATCGCTTTGAGCGGGTGTACGGCACCTACCGCCGCCCCGAGTCGGCCCAGGGGCTGCTGGCTTTGACCGCACGGCAGCCCAGGCTGACCTGTTTGCCGATGGATGTCACCGATGAGGACGCGATCGCCGCCATGATCGGCCAAATTCAGGCCCATACCCTCCGGCTGCATCGAGCGGTGTACTGCGTCGGGGTGCTCCACGACGGCGAATTTCAGCCGGAGAAAAGCCTGCGGCAGGTGACCGGCGAAAATCTGCTGCGATCGTTCCAGACCAACGCCGTGGGTGCGGCGCTGCTGGCCAAGCACCTGATGCCCCTGTTCAAGCACGACCAGCCCAGTGTGCTGGCGGCGATCTCGGCCAAGGTGGGCAGCATTGGCGATAACCGCCTGGGGGGCTGGTACGGCTACCGGGCTTCTAAGGCCGCCCTGAACATGCTGATGAAGACAACGGCCCTGGAGTACGCCCGCCGCTGCCCCCAGACCACCGTGGCCCTGCTGCACCCCGGCACCACCGACACCCGCCTGTCGGCACCCTTTCAGCGGGGAGTGCCGCCGGAGAAACTGTTTTCGGTCGAGCGCACGGTGGCGCAGCTGATGACCGTGATGGACGGCCTGACCCTCGCCGACAGCGGCGAATTTTTTAGCTGGGACGGCACCCGTCTGCCCTGGTAAGTAGAAGGCTCTGGGGCTATTCTTAGGCCAAGAGTGCATTGGCCATCACAAAATACTGCTGAGGGAATTGGAATGGATGTGCCCACGATGGATGTGCCCATAATGGATTGGCAACTGTTGGAAAGCATTGGTCTGGGGCTGGGGCTGGGGGTTGCCGCCGGGTTTCGGGTGGTGGTGCCCTTTTGGGTGCTGAGTGCCGCCGCCCTGTTTGGCCACGTTGAGCTGGCAGACGGCATCACCTGGCTCGGCAGCAGCTCCGCCTTTGTGGGCCTTTCCATTGCTCTGGTGGTGGAGATTTTGGCCTACAGCGTTCCCTGGCTCGACAATGCGATCGACACCATCGCCCTCCCGGTGGCGGCGGTGGCGGGCACAATGCTCATGGCGATCGCCGCCAACCAGCTCGATCCCTTTGCCCAGTGGAGCGTGGCCATTGTGGCCGGGGGCGGGGTCGCTGCCACGGTGAAGGGGCTAAACGGACTGACTCGGCTGGTGTCTACTGCCACCACAGGGGGCGCCACCAATTTGATCATTGCCGTCGCCGAACTGCTGGGGGCGATCGCGATCGCCGTGCTGTCCCTGGTGGCCCCCATTGTCATGTTTGTGGTGGTGCTGGCCTGCTTTGTTTTGCTGGTGCGGTTTGCGATCAAGGCGTTTTACCGCGCCCAAAAGTCTGCTCCAGATAGTGAGTAGCGCGGCGGCTAAACGGGTTGCTTGACCGCTCTCGCTGGCAGGCTGGCACGTTCAGAGGTAAGACCAATCCTTGAGACTCGGGGCTGCATTCCCCTGGTCACGGTCTGAAGCAGGCCCGATCGCCCAGAGCTACCGCGCCAGCTTGGCGTCGACGTGAATCGCCAGGGCCGTCATCTCAGGCAGGGTAGCGGTAAACTGCCCTGCTCGGTTGACCAGGACGACGGTGGCGTCATTGGCGCAGGCGGTGCCGGCGGCGGTTAGCCCGCCCTGCACCACATTGCAGTAGCGGCCCTGGGGCAGCTGGGTTTGGAACCTGTGGGTTAGCGGTGTAGCCTCGCGGTTGATGGCCACAAAGCCTAGACTGCCGCGGCCAAAGGCAATCTGGTTGGCTCCGTCGCTCCACCAGTCGGTGACCTCAGCCACGGGCTGGGTAGCATTGCGAAAGCCGACCATGCCCGCAATGGCGGGCCAGCGGTGCTCGCAGACCCACTCGCCAAAACAGTTGAGTGTGTCACCCTCGTGGACGGGCCGAGTGGTGCCGTCGGCGTAGGCTGGCGGCCCTTGGTCGGAGTTGTCAAAGGCGAAGCTTGACATCACCTGGGGTTTACCGTACGGAAACGCCAGCATAAACACATTGGCCAGGGCGTAGAGATCGCCATTTTTATAGGTCAGGTAGTGGCCGCCGCCGCCGTGGCCCCGCTGCTTATCGTGGTTGTCAATGAACACCACGGCCTTGTCCGAAGGGGCCAGGCCCCAGCCCTCGCCCAGGGTTTGCAGGTTGGCCAGGGTTTGGCCCTCCAGGCCCAAAAAGGCTCCGCCCACAAACTGGCCGTATTTGACGTCGAGCACATTGCCGTTGGGATAGTAGTCCTGCTGGCGAATGGCCTCAGTGCCGGGGTCGATGACCTCCTGATAGATATAGAGATCGCTCTCGGGGTGGCGATCGCGCAGCTGAGCCAAAATCTGTCCTAGCTCTTGGTTGCGAATGTGCTTGGCGGCATCGATGCGAAAGCCCGCCACGCCCATATCTACCAGCCCACTCAGGTAGTTGACGATGGTAGCCTGCACCCTGGCCGAGCCGGTGTCGAGGTCGGCCAGCCCGACCAGTTCGCACTGGGTGACGTTTTCGGCATTGCCATAGTCGGCCACCGATTGGCGGCAGGGGTGAAAATCGCTGGGCTCGTACAGGCCAGGGTAGTTGTACTTGGTGAAGTGGGTGCCAGCGCTGCCCACCCCGGACTCAAACCCGGCCATGTGGTTGATCACCGCGTCGGCATAGATGGCGACACCGGCCCGGTGGCAGCGATCGATCATATCCTGTAGCTGGGCGCGACTGCCGCTGCGGCTTTCAAGCTGGTAGCTGACAGGCTGGTATCGCTGCCACCAGGGGTAGCCATAGTCGGGCAGCACCACATGCTCCTGGGGCGGAGAAATCTGCACCGCATGGAAGCCGTTGGGGCCGAGGTAGGTTTCGCACTCGGTGGCGATGTCGGGCCAGGTCCACTCAAACAGGTGTACCAGGGTGGTCGAGTCTGGGGGCTCGGCTGGCGTTGGGGCAACAGATGGACTGGAGGACAGGGCTGGCAGCAGGGCAAGGGGATTCAGCAAAAGGCCCACAAGCCCGCTGACGGAAACAGCACCTAGGACGATTTTCCACATAGACGTTTTGGCTAAAACGGTATAAAAAATAACGATTATGGGCCGCGATGACGGCCACGATTACCGCTATCATGCACCGCTGCCCCCCCAAAATAACCTCGTGCTGGGGTTTGCCCCGGCGGCTCGGTGCTTAAGCCGGGCCTGAGGCTGAAGACATCCATCCCTGGACGTTGCGCGTATCAGTAGCAGCCATTATGGGCCAGAGGGTGGCCAGGAGAGGATATTGTGCGCCAGCAGCTGACTGACCAATCGCCCCAGCCGCGATCGCCCCAACCATCCAGCAGGCAGTCTATATTCGCGACGCTTGGGCACCTGGCCTACCGCTACCGGAGGCTGGTGGTGCTGCTGTGGGTGGCGGTGCTGCTGGTGGGCGGGCTGTTTGCTCCCCGCCTCGATAGCGTGCTGCACAGTACCGGCACAACCTATGAACTGGGGGAGGCGGCCCGGGCCGATCGCCTGCTAGAAGACCGCTTAGGTTTGGACGCCAGGGCTCTGACGGTGGTGTTTGAGTACGCCGACAGCGGCCCCCGCCCCGATCTTCAACCCCTGCTGAGCGCTTTGGCCGCTCTGCCCGCCGTTGAGTCAGTCAGCCAAACTATGGTGCCGGAGACGGCGGGGGCAGGCCAGGCATCGGTCGAGGCGGGCCGCCGCGTGGACTATCGGTCGATTGGCCTCAGCCAGGCGGCGGGCGATACCCATGCCGCCATTGCCGCCCTGCTGGCGCTGCTGCGAGACGATACCCCGCCGGGGGTGGCCAGCTATCTGACTGGCAAAGCTGTGGTGGACTACGAAGCCCAGATCATTAGCAAAGCAGATCTGGTGCGGGCGGAGGCGCTGTCGCTGCCGCTGACCCTAATTGCGCTGGTGCTGATCTTTGGCTCGGTGGTGGCGGCGCTCCTGCCGGTGGCGATGGCGATGGCTACCGTGACGGTTACCAGCGGTCTGATCTACGCGATCGCCCAGTCCTTTGAAGTATCTATTTTTGCCGTTACCCTGACCACCATGCTGGGGCTGGGGGTGGGCATAGATTTTACCCTGGTGATGGTGAGCCGCTTTCGGGAGGAGCTGGCCCTGCGGCCACCGGAGGCGGTGCCCGAGGCTGTGGTCGCCACCATGGCTACCGCTGGGGAGGCGGTGTTTTACTCGGGCCTGACCACCTGCATTGGGCTGCTGAGCCTGCTGCTGTTTCCGGTGGTGCTGCTGCGATCGCTGGGGATGGCCGGGTCGCTGGTGGTGCTGATGTCGGTGCTGGCGGCGCTCACCCTAGTGCCCGCGCTGCTGGGAATACTGGGTCTCCAGGTGAATCGCTGGCGGTTGTATACCCCCAGGCCGGAGGGTGGTTTTTGGGGGCAGTTTGCGCGCCAGGTGATTCGCTATCGGGTCGGGGCGATCGCGGCGGTGGTGGCCATTATTCTGGTGCTGATGGCGCCCTTTTGGCAGGCCCAGTGGGGCCTGGGCGACGTCAATGCCCTGCCAGCGGCGGCCCAGGCCCGCCGGGGAGTTGACGTTTTGGAGAAGGCTCTTGGCCCCGGTCGCACCACCCCCATTCAGCTAGTTGTCACGACGGCAAACGGCAGCGACATCCTGGCCGCCGACTCGGTAAAAGCCCTCTACCCTTTGGTGGAATCCCTCGTGGCTGACGACCGGGTGGCCAGCGTGCAGAGCCTGTTCAACCTCGACCCCAGCTTCGATCTGGCTACCTACCAGCGGCTTTACCAAAACCCTGGACAGATTCCACTCGCCTCGGTGGCGGCAGCGGTGGCTCGGCTCAGCAACGGCGGCACCACGCTGATTTCGATCGACAGCGCTACCGACGGCAACGACCCCCAATCGCGGGCTCTCGTGCGCGATCTGAGGGGGCGATCGCTGCCTGGGCTGACCCTAACGGTGGGCGGCGAACCCGCCAAAAGCCTCGACACCATCGATATCATCGTGCAGCGCTCACCCTGGGCGATCGGGGCTATTTTTGTGGTGACGTTTGTGTCTCTAACCCGGCTGTTTAAGTCGGTGGTGATGCCGCTCAAGGCCATTTTCCTCAACGTCATGTCGATCGGGGCATCCTTTGGGGCACTGGTGTTTGTGTTTCAGCAGGGGCATTTCCAGAATGTTCTAGACTTTACCCCCGTGGGCTATCTGGATATTTTGCTGCCCATCGTGCTGTTTTGCGTGCTGTTTGGCCTCTCCATGGACTACGAGGTGTTTTTGCTAGCCCGCATAAAAGAGGCCTACGATCGCACCGGCAACAACACCCACGCCATTGCTGAAGGGCTGGAGTGCACCGGGCGCATCATCACCAGTTCGGCCCTGCTGACCATCATTGTGACGGCATCCTTTGCCTTTACCAGCATTATTTTTGTCAAGGCCCTGGGGTTGGGCATTGCGATCGCAGTGCTGATCGACTCGACGCTGATTCGCTCGATTCTGGTGCCTGCCAGCATGGGGCTGATGGGCCACTGGAACTGGTGGTGCCCTACCATAGGGCGACGATCTTTTTCTAGCTGAGCTAAATTCAAAGTTAAGTCTTGTTTAGGTGCTCTGCCTCAGCGGAGTCGTCTGTTCTGCTGGGCCACGGCAATCCGCCCTGTCTCCGCTGGCTCAGACCAGAGTACCTCCG
This sequence comes from Nodosilinea nodulosa PCC 7104, assembly GCF_000309385.1. GTDB lineage: Bacteria > Cyanobacteriota > Cyanobacteriia > Phormidesmidales > Phormidesmidaceae > Nodosilinea > Nodosilinea nodulosa. The sequence continues at coordinate 1,275,318 of NZ_JH976537.1, read as the reverse complement.
GGTCTGCACAGTTTCGTCATCCTCCTACCCCCCGTAATGTCCATGTTCTTTCCCTTTTGCGCCCCCCCTTCCGCCGAAGCCCGCCGCCAGTACCAGCGCCACAAGCTGGAGATGATGAAATCCTGGCGCGACTCCCTGGAGGCCCGTCTGGCGGCCCTCAATGCGGCGATCAGCACCGTTGAGCAGCAGATTGGCCAGGATGCGGAGTAGGAGAAGATGAGGTAGATGAGGCGATTAGGAAGGCGAGGGGATGGGGAAGGTAAGGTGGGCGACGAGGATGAGGTGACGATGAGTTCCCAAAATCCAAAATCCAAAACCTCTCATCTCCCCTGTGAGAAGCCGCTCCACCCCATCATCATCCTCACCTTCCTCATCCCTCCATCCCTCCACCCTTCCCTTCATCTAAATTCGCCAGGTTTTTGATGCCGGGCTAGGCAAACTACACTTTTTGTTGCCCCCTTCCCCTAGGATATGACGTTAGCGGTGGGGTGTAGCTCGTCTTGCCGCCTGCTGTCTTCGTTCTGGGTTACCCCGCTGGCTATGCCTGAATCTCTTTCGCCCATGTTTTCGGCTCTCCCTCTGGCAGGAGCCGCGCCGTTGATTCAGCCGATTGGGGTGAAGGCGCTCTACGGCCTGGCGCTCCAGGGCGACCTGCTGCTGGCCGTCGATCCCTTTCGCGGCTACCTGCTGCGCCTCAACCCCAAAACCGATCAGGTGGAAATTCTCAACTCGCGCCAGGCGGAGGCCTTCTATGGGGCTACGGGCCTGGCCTGCTGGCAAGACCAGCTGTGGTTTTGCCGCGATCACACCGTCTATACCACGGCCCTGCAAGACATTCAGCCGACTCCGGTGCTCACCCTGCCCTACCCCGCCGACGGGGTTGCCGTGTGGGAAAACACCCTCTACGTCAGCTGCAAAAAAGGGGGCTGCATTTTTGTCTGCGATCGCAGCTCGGGCCAGCGTATTACCCAGTTTCTGGCCCCCGGCATTGGGGTTGAGAATATTTCTGTCTGGGGCGACTACCTGTGGGCCTGTGACCAGGTCGAGCAAAGCGTGTACTGCCTCGATCGCGCTACCGGCGAGCTGGTGGTCAAAATGCTCACCCCCTTTGCCACCCCCACTGGCCTAGCCGTGCCGCCCCACACCACCCCCGACAGCGGCACAGTCTGGGTGGCTTACACCAACGAAGAACCCTACGTGCGGGAAGACCCCAACGGCGCAGAACCCTACGTGCTGACCTTCCGCGATCGCACGCTAATTCACCCGCTCACCTATCGCTGGTACAAAGAGGCCAACTACTGCCGCACCAACGGCTACCTGGTCGAGATGACCTACGTCGAAGAAATTGACACCCTAGAAGACGCCATGCCGCTCGAAAATATTGAGTGGCGCATTGCCTTTCCCACCAGCACCGATCGCCAGCGGGTGAAGTCGGTAGAGCCTGTGGGTTTACCCTTTACCGAAGTGCAGCAGGCCGGCGAGCGAGTTGCCAGCTTCAGGTTCGACCGCCTCGACCCCAACCAGCGCCACCTCTTTGGCTGGAAGGCCGTGGTGGAAATCTACGGCCTTAAGTACCAGCTCACCCCCCGCCAGGTCGAGTCAGCCCCGCCCCTGCCCCCCGAGTACGGCCCCCGCTACCTGATCGACGACGATGAACTGGCCATGGACACACCCATGATCCAGGCCGCCGCCCGCGAGAGCGTGGGCACCGAAACTAACCTGCTGCGCCAGGTGCTCAGCATTCGCAACTACGTCTACGACAAGCTTTCCTACGCGGTTACCCCGGCCATTGAAACCCCTGATGTGGTGCTGCTGCGCGGGCGCGGCTCCTGCGGCGAATACGTGGGCCTGCTGCTGGCCCTGATGCGGCTCAACGGCATCGCCTGTCGCACCGTGGGCCGCTACAAGTGCCCGGCCCACGCCGACCAGCCCGGCATTTACCTCGAACCCGACTTCAACCACGTGTGGATTGAGTTCTATATCCCCGGCTTTGGCTGGGTGCCCATGGAGTCGAACCCCGACGATGTGCAGGAGGGTGGCCCCTATCCCACCCGCTTTTTCATGGGCCTCCCCTGGTGGCATGTCGAGATGGGCAAGGGCATTCCCTTTGAGAAGCTGATTCGCCCTGAAGGCAGCCCCGAGGCTCGCCTGGGCGATCTGGCCGTCAACCACATGCGATTTAAGATTTTGGGAGAGCTGGCCCCTTAGAGGAGGGCAGGGGGGCGGGGGAGCTAGGGGGCTGTGTCAGTCGCTGGTCTGGGACCGAATAAGCCTCCACCAGGCCTTTCGCTGGACGGTGGGGTCACTCCACCAGGCGCTGAAATTTGGGATGGTCGCGCACCCCGTCGAAGTGGGCATCAATTTGCACCATGACCTTGTACACGTAGGGGCTGAGCACAAAGGTGCGGTAGAGATTTTTGAGGGTCTGCTCCAGGTTGCCCACCATGGCGTAGGCGCGGGCTTTGCCGTACCAGGCGTTGGGGTTGTCGGCCTGGTGGGTTAGAGAGGTCTCGAAGCTGGCGATCGCCTCGGTGTAGCGGCCCATTTGAATCAGTACTGTGCCCCGCTGATTCCAGATGTAGTGGGCGCCGGGCCGGTGGTCGAGGGCCTGCTGTAGCACCCGCAGGGCGTCGTCATAGCGATGCAGGCCGCAGAGGGCCACCCCCTGGTTGTAGCGGGCGCGGTGATCGAGGGGGTTGAGCCTGAGGCTGTATTCAAAGCTGTTGACAGCGTCGCGGTAGCGGTGCAGCTGGTTTTGGGCGGTGCCCAGGTTGTACCAGGCCTTGTTGTCGCCAGGAGTGAGCTTGACCGCCCGCTCCAGGTGGGTGACAGCCTCTTCAAAGTGGCTGAGTTTGGCCAGGGCGTGGCCCTTGCCGTGCCAGGCCAGGCCGTAGGTAGGGCAGCGAGCAATAGCCTGGTTAAAGCTCTCTACGGAGGCCTCAAACTGCTTGAGGGCTGCTAGACAAAACCCGTGTAGTGTCCACACCTCATAGTCGTCGCTGTTGAGGTTGAGGGCCGCCTGAAACCGCGACAGTGCCTCACTGTGGCGACCGATAGCATAGAGGGCATCTCCCTGGCCGCGGAGCAGCTTAGCGCGGGTGAGTTGAGACAGGGCAATGTCAGAGCTAGCAGACATAGGAGCAATCAGCGGCGGTGAGGGCATGGGTTTGTCGGCTTTCCCCAGCGTGCCCATTTCTCCAGGGCGATCGCTAATTCTCAAGCGCTCAAGAACCGCTTCTGGGCCGAAAACGATTTCCCTGGCCTGCGAAAACATGCGGTATCAGGTCCTGTCCCGGCCAGCGGAATTAGTAGTGTACGCTACTTATGCCGTATGTACTCATACAGCTCGAGGTAGGTTTGCCCCGGATGGTTCCAGGAGAAGTCGTACTGCATGCCCTGCTGGGCAATTTGCTTAAACACCTCGGGGGCCTGGGCCCAGGTGTCAAAGGCTCGGTTCATGGCCGATTCTAAGGCCACAGTGTCGCTCTGGAAGAAGACAAAGCCGTTGCGCTCTTCCGGCTCGTGGAGGGTGTCGTAGTCCCAGTCAAACACGGTGTTGACCAGGCCACCGACGCCTCGCACAATCGGCACGGTGCCGTATTTAAGGCCAATCATCTGGGTCAGGCCGCAGGGTTCAAAGTTGCTGGGCACCACAATCATGTCGGCCCCGGCGTAGATCAGGTGGGCCAACTCTTCGTTGAAACTTAGCTCCAGGTGCACGTCGGGGTTGTCGTTGAGGAAGAGTTTTTCGTGCCAGAACCAGTCGTTAATGCCCTTCTCAGTGGCCGAGCCCAGCAGCACAAACTGTGCTCCCTGCGCCAGGGCATAGTAAATGGCGTGGTGAACCAGATGCACCCCCTTCTGGTCGTCAAGGCGGCCAATAAAGGCTACCAGGGGCCGATCGCTCTGGCGCAGCAGCAGGCGATCGCGCAGCTCCTTTTTATTCAGGGCTTTGTCTTCAAAGGTGGTGAGGCTGTAGTGGTGAGGGATGTAGCGATCGCTCTCCGGATTCCACACCTCATAGTCAATGCCGTTGAGAATGCCCGAAAATTTGTGCTGGTTGGCGTGCAGGGTACCGCCCAGGCCAAACCCCTCGCTGCCGTACTGGGCCTCCCAGGCGTGGTGTGGCGACACCGTATTGACGTGGTTGGCGTAGGTAATGCCCCCCTTCATAAAGTTGATCGCAAAGGGGTTGAAGTTGTCGCGCAGGCGATCGTACTGAAAGTAGTATTCAGGTCGATTCAGGCCCGTCGCCTGCAAAATTTCGGTGCCGCCAAAGCCCTGATGCTTAAAGTTGTGGATGGTGTACAGCGTGCGCTGAAACTCCATGCCGTTGTACTTGTAAATTTCAAACAACATGGCCGGAATCAGCCCCGTCTGCCAGTCGTGGCAGTGAATCACATCGGGCCGCTTGTTGCTGCGCAGCAAAAACTCCATCGCCGCCTTGCTAAAAAAAGCAAACCGCATCGGATCATCGTCGCAGCCGTAGTAGCAGCCCCGATTAAAAAACATCTCCCACGACTTGGGGTCGATAAAGAAGCACAGCCGACCGTATACCCAGCCGCAGAGCACATCACAGAGAATGTCGGTGCCATACCAGGGCACCACCAGGTCGCGGTAGGCCTCGTGCAGCCCCCAAATGTGGTCGTACCGCATGCAATCGTACTTAGGCAAAATAATCTCGACGCAGTGCCCCCGGCTCTCTAGCTCGGTGCTCAGGCCGTAGACGACATCCCCCAATCCCCCAGCCTTGATTACAGGGGCACATTCCGAGGCAATCTGCACGATATACATGGTGTCTCCCCGTTATAAAAGTTTATTTTAGTGACCCTATTCAATCAGGATGTTGGGGCAGAGGCAAGGGGCGGAGGGGGGAGATGGGGGAGGGAGGTGGGTAGATGAGTAGGCGGGTGGATGCGTGGATGCGTGGATGCGTGGATGCGTGGATGCGTGGATGGGGCAGTGGGTGGATGGGTAAGGAAAAGGAATGTATGAAAGTCTTCTATATCCCTAAGCTGCGCGTTAGCTAAGCCTGTTCAAAAATATGCGGCAATAGGATTCACCCCCGCCCCCACGCTCCCACGCTCCCACGCTCCCACGCTCCCACGCCCTCACTCCTCCCCCACCCCACCTTCAGCCTTCATCTGCTCCAAAGCTTGCCAGCGGGTTTCGAGTTCCTCGCGCTCCAGCTTGAGACTGCGCTCTAGTTCTTGAATTTCGTCGCGGCGGGCGGCGGTTTCCAGGGCGCGGCGATCGACCTCCTGGCTTTTGAGCGTGAGCGATTGACGCCACCGCTCGGCCCGCTCAATTTCTTGCTCCAGGGCTTCGGGGGTAACGCCGTAGGCCAGGTAGTGCTCGACTAAGCCCAGCACCCAGGGGGTGGCATCCTGCACCGCCACAATCTGGTTGAGGCTGTCTAGCTCGACCAGCACCAGGTTGCCCTCCTGGAAAGCCAGCAGGCGAGTAGTTTCGACAAGGCGCTCCGACGACAGCAGGGTCCACGTCGATTCAGAGGTCTGCTCGGCCAGCAGCATGAGTTCTGCACCACCCAGGAACGCTTTTTTTTGAACCTTGGCCAGGTATTGCATTAGCGGTTGAATCCATACCCCTATGGCACGAGTATACCTGGTGAACTCTGGATTTTAGAGCAGGGCTGCCCCTGGCCTGATGGGTATGCTGCCCCAGCAGGCTCCGACCGTAGGAATACGGATCTATGGGCCTTATCGCCGTACAACTTTGGTAAATAAATAGGTTATCCCGCCGATGTAGGCGCCCTTGCCACTCAGTAAAATCGGGTTACTATACAAAGCGTTATAGTTTTCTGGGATGTTACTCAGGCGACGTTCTGCCCATCCTGAAATAGTCACGGTTCGACCAATCAGAGTGCGCTACTATGTCAAACCTTGAGCAGACTATCGAAAAAATGTTTGCGGCCCGCCGCCTAACCCGCAATGACCAGCAGCAGCTAATGGCTATGTTTTCCCAGCGGGACTTAAGCCCTAACGATGCTGCCCTGATCAACCGGGTGTACGAGGCCCTGAGCCAGGGGCGACTGCGGGTTGTCGATTGACCTCCGGGCCGCGAGCTGGGGCGGGCTGAGGAGCTGGGCCTGTTAAGCAGTGCCACTGACGGTACTATAGCCTCCCGGTTTCTTGCGATCGCTTTGGCTGTGCAGCTTGATTCATCTGTCCTATGAACCCCTCGCCCTGAACTCTAGATTCAGTGGCGAGGGGTTTTTGTATGCCGCGATTGCCTGGGGCAAGACGGATGTCTGAGGCGTTTTGCCCTGGGGGATGAGGGGTAGGGCGTTGCGGTAGCTAAGATTGGGGGCCTGGATCGGGTTCGGGCCAGAACCAGATTCGGGGTAAGATCTCCACGACGTTAACTATTGTAGAGTCATGGCAGATACTCCGAATACTTCCCCTGAGAAGCCCAAAAAGAAGATCATAACGGTAGGCGTGGGGGAAGGCGGCGGCAAAGAAGGTGGCGGCACCGGAGAGCGCCGTGGCGGTAAGGGGAAGCGCGGGGGCCGCGATCGCGACGATCGCGATCGCAAGCCTTCCGTTCCCCCGGCGCTGATGCGCGGCCCCAAGCCCAAGCCCAAGGCCGAGGAATTGCCCGAGGAAGTCGCTCCTGAAGCGGTGGCCGAGGCAGCAGCGGAGGACGTTACCGAGGAAAGCGCGGCTCCTGCTGAAGCCGAGGCCTCGGCTGAACCGACCGAACCCGCCGCCGAGCCGGAGGCCGAAACCACGTCTGCCTAGCTGCTCTTTTCGTTGATACCCGTGGACTCATCGGCAGCCCCGGCAGTCTCAGCTGCTGGGGTTTTTGCTGGCTCTAGATACTGGCTATCGACTAAAAAGGCCCCTTTGGCGAACTTGATACCCCAGTAGCCACCGGGGCGACGACTTTGCACAATGCCCTCGGCCCCCACCGACAGCGTATCGGCAGGGCGCAGCATGGGCATGGGGTCGGCGGTTTTGAAGTAGGGGGGCAGAGAGGTGAGGCGGACGCGATCGCCTACCGAAAGTTCAGTTGCCATGGCATGGCTACCTTTTGAATAAATCTGGTTGGACTATTTGGAGTGTAGACCATGACCCGGTGGGCGATCGCGTTGGGGGGAGCGATTGTAGGCTACTTTGCAGGGTTAATTCGCCTTGGGGCGAACCCATAGGTTGAGCCACCGGACTATGGCGATACTACCTGGGCCGGGTATCTCCTGAGAGGGCCGATATGGCAGGAACAGGTGCATCTGATTCTGCGGCCCCCAGGGTGATGAGGGCTGCCTTTTGGGCCTCCGTCAGGCCGGTAACACCGCTGATGAGCATGCCTTCGTAAGGGCGGGGCACCCGCAGGGTTTGCTGATGGCAATAGATGAAGCCGTCGGGGGTAATCAACTTATCCCATACCTGAATGGTTTCATCCTGGCTGCAGCTCACCAAGCGCTGGCCGTCGGGGCTAAAGGTGACGTAGCGCACCCATTTGCTGTGGCCACCCAGGGTTTGGTGGCACTCTCGGGTGCGCAGGTTCCAGAGTTTGATGGTGGTGTCGCCGCTGCAGCTGGCCAGCCACTGGCCATCGGGGCTAAAGGCCACGGCCAGCACCAGGCTGGTGTGGGTGCCCACCACCGTGCGATGGCCCAGCTTTAAATCCCACAGCATGACGTAGCCGTTTGACCCGCCGCTGGAGAGAAACCGACCGTCGGGGCTAAAGGCCAGCCCGCGCACCCAGCTGCCTTCGCAGGGCAGAGTTTGTAAGCAGGTCTGGGTTTTGACATCCCACAGGCGCACGGTTTGATCTTGGCTACCGCTGGCCAGTCGGCGGCCGTCGGGGCTAGCCGCCAGCGACCACACGCCGCTGGTGTGGCCGTTCAGGACGTCCTGACTGGCCTGGGTGGCCAGGTTCCACAGGCGAATGGTGCCATCTAAACTGCCGCTGGCCAGCAGGTCGCTCTGGGGGCAAAAGGCGACGGCCCAAACCTCGTGACGGTGGTCGCTCCAGGTGGCCATGCGATCGCCGGTTTGACTATCCCACAGGCGCACGGTGTGGTCTTCACCGCCGCTGGCAATCCAGCGACCGTCGGGGCTGACGGCCACCGCAAAGACCCAGCCGTCGTGGCCCGAGAAAGTGTGGCCCGAGAAGGTTTTGGCCTGGCCCGCCTCTGACAAGGGCCAGAGGCGCACCCGGCGATCTTGGCCGCCGCTGACCAAATAGTGGCCCTGGGGGTGCAGGGCCACCGACCACACGCCGTTGTTGTGGCCGCGCAGCACCCGCAGGGCCTGGTGGGTCTGGTTATCCCACAGGCGCACCGACTGGTCTTCGCTGCTGCTGGCCAGGGTCTGGCCATCGGGGCTAAAGGCCAGGTTGGAAATCCAGCTGCTGTGACCCTTGAGCACCCGATCGAGCTGCCCGGTTGGCCAGGCCCACAGGTGAATGGCCTGGTCGTCGCCGCCGCTGGCCAGGGTGCGACCGTCGGGGCTGAAGGCCACCGATCGCACCGGCTGGGTGTGGCCCACCAGCGATCGCGCCTGGGTTTGGCTGCCCACATCCCACAGGCCAACGGTGCCGTTGTGGTGGCCGCTGGCCAGGGTCTGGCCGTCGGGACTAAAGGCCATAGACCACACTGGCGACTGGGTGGCGATTACTAGGCTGTCGCCGCTGGCCAAATCCCACAGCCGCAGGGTGCCGTCGTAGCTGCCGCTGGCAAGCTGATGCCCCGTCTGGCCGCCCTGGCCCGCGCTCAGATAGCCCTGGGGTGAAAACGCCACCGAGCGCACCTCGTCGCGGTGCCCGGCCAGGTCGTGAACCAGGGTGCGGGAGCGCACGGCCCAAACCCGGATGCGGTGGTCTTCGCAGCCGCTGGCCAGAAACCGACCATCGGGGCTAAAAGCCAGGGAAAACACCCGACTAGACGACCCCTTGAGCTGACCGTAGCGCTCGCCGGTGTGCAGATTCCACAGGTCGATGGTGCCGTTGGCGCTGCTGGCCAGGGTTTGGTTGTCGGGGCTGATGGTAACGGCCCAGCACCAGCCGTCCTGGGCCTTTAGGGTGAGCACGGGCTGGGCATCGGCCACCCGCCACAGGTGAATTTCGTAGCTGACATCGCTGGCGGCCAGCAGCTGGCCATCGGGGCTAAAGGCGATGGAGAGCACCTGGCTGAAGGTGTCTTTGAGTACCGATCGCGACAGATCGGCCTGGACAAAGCTGGTGTGGTGCAGGGTGCTGTCCTGGAGATGGGCCTGCCAGATGGTCTGGCGGGAAAAGTCCCAGCCGTGGAGCGAGACGTTGGCCTGCTGGAGCAGGTTTAAAACGCTGCCGCTGGCGTAGCTGGGTAGGTTTTGTCCACGCCAGGCGGCGAGGTGGTGGCGCAGGTGGTCTTCTAGCTCAGGGGGGCGCAGCCGCTGCTGCAGGCGCTCTAGCACGGGCTGAAGAATCAGCCGGGTTTGGCTGTGGCGAATGTAGTCTTTGGTCTGGGCCAAAATTAGGGCGTGGGTGTGCAGCAGGCTGGGGGTGGTGGAGGGGGGAGCCTGAAGAGCCTGGCTGATCTGCTCAATCAGCCAGTCGGTCATGTATTCCATCACTACGGGCTGGAGGGTAAAGCCCGTGCTGCGCTGGCTGGTGCTGGCCCTGGGGGTGTCGCGCTCGATTAGCGATCGCCGCTCCAGGCTGGTGAGGGCTTCGATCAAATCGCCCAGGGCCAGAGGAATGACCAGGTGAGATCGGATCTGCACCAGGGTCACCGATTCGCGGTGAATGGCCAGCCAGGCCATCACCTGCTGCTCCAGGGGCGAGAGCCGATCGATCTGGTGAGCAAGCAGGTCGCGAATGTCGCCAAAGACCGAATCTCCCTCGGTCAAAATCTGCACAAATGGCTCCAGCTGCCCGTCAAAAAAGTCCTGCACCACGGCGGCCACCATCTTGAGGGCCAGGGGGTTGCCCGCGTAGTGGTTAACTAGGGTCTGCCAGTGGCTGGGGGTGCCGGTAAACTGGCCCCTGGCCTGAAAGAGAGACTGCCCCACCTGGGGCGGCAGCCCCTTGAGGCGCAGCGAGCGAACGGGCAACGTAATGCCCTCTTGATGGGCGATTTCGCCAATTTTTTCGCGGCTGGTGAGCACGACGGTGCTCTGGTGGGCGACCGCGCCCAGACTGTGGAAGAGCGGGCCGTAGGTTTCGTAGCCGGGTTGGTAGGTGCCGGTGCGATCGCCCGGCTGCAGAAGAGTTTCCCCATTGTCGAGCACGAGCAGGCAGCGGTGCTGGCGCAGGCAGGCCAGCAGCGATCGCAGCAGCGGGTCAAAGGTTGAATTAGGGGTTTCGGCCACGGGCAATCCCAGCACCCCGAGCAGGTCGCGCAGCAGGTCGTTGACCGGGGGCGCGTGGCGCAGCGATCGCCAGATCACCACCTCAAAGCGGTCCTGCACCTGCTGGGCCAGCTTCACCGCCAGGGTGGTTTTGCCCATGCCCCCCATGCCAAACAGCCCCACCAGCCGACAGCGATCGACCAGTACCCAGTGGTGCAGCTGGGCCAGTTCGTCGGTGCGGCCGTAAAAGGTGGCGGCATCGGAGGCGTCGCCCCAGTCGTGGCGGCGGCAAAACTGGGCTGGAATGCCGCCGTCAGGTTCGCCCCCGGCTGCCGATCGCGCCTTGAGCTGCTGGGCCAGCACGCCGCGCAGATTGCGCTTAGTCACCTTTTTGCCCAAATTTTCGGACAGGCACTGCCACAGGTCAGACCCAATTTGCTTGACATAGCCGACCTCATAGCCCAGGGCCAGGGCCATGTCTTGGTAGGTGCGATCGCACCACGACTGCTGCAATAGCGTGGCCTGAAGCTGGCTCAGGGGGCCAACTCCGCGATCGGCCAGCACCCGCTCTACCAGGGCTAAGGCGTCGTCGTCGGTCATAGGTCGGTCATAGGTCGGTCGTAGGGGTGTATCCAACACTACTTGCTTTTCTGAAACTAAAGCAGTGCAAGGCCTAGGGGGAGTCTGATAGCTGCGATCGTAGTCAAGCCCCACCGGCAATTTTGTGCGTTACGCAACAGTTTGGCCCGCCCTGCGATCCTGCCCTGCGCAGGATCGTACCTCTGGCGCACTTTCCCCGAACCTCGCTTCCCTGCCCCCGTTGGTAGAGTCTGACTAATTCTTTAGCAGCGTGCCGCGATCGCCCCCCAATAGGCCATACCGGCGATCCTCAGCCGCCCCAATTTCGGTCTTTGGCCCTGTTTTTTGTCCTGAAATAACCCCCCTACTCTTAAGGAGAATCCCCATGCGAAACCCTACGTTTCAGGTGACCCGTCGCCAGGCAATCCGGGGATTGCTGGCCACTGGTGCCTTTGGTCTATCGCTCAAGCTAGGTGCCTGCAGTGGCTCACCCAGCGCCTCGGGTGGCGGCAGTCCTTTAGTGGCGGGGTTTATCTACGTTGGCCCTAAGGATGACTACGGCTACAACCAGGCCCACGCCGAAGGCCGTGCCAGCCTCGACGGTATTGAGGGTCTCAAGACCGTCGAAGAAGCCAGCGTGCCTGAGACCAATGCGGTCCAGGAAACCATGCGCAGCATGATTGACATCGATGGAGCCTCGGCCATCTTTGCCACCTCCTTTGGCTACTTCGACCCCCACGTGCTGGCCATGGCCAAAGAATTCCCCGAGGTGCAGTTTTTCCACTGCGGTGGCCTGTACCAGGAGGGTGTGCACCCCGAAAACGTGGGCAGCTACTTTGGCTATATCGACGAAGCCCAGTACGTCGCCGGTATTGTGGCGGCCCACGCCTCCAGCAGCAAGCGGCTGGGCTTCATTGCCGCCAAGCCGATTCCCCAGGTGCTGCGCAACGTCAACAGCTTTACCCTGGGGGCCAGAACGGTGGACCCAACCATTACCACCCAGGTGATTTTTACCGGCGACTGGGCCGACCCAGTGCGCGAGGCCGAGGCCGCCAACAGCATGGCCGACCAGGGCATCGACGTGCTCACCTGCCACGTCGACAGTCCCAAGGTGGTGATTGAAACCGCCGAGCGGCGGGGCATTTTTTCCTCGGGCTACCACGCCAACCAGGCTGAACTGGCTCCCAAGGGCTACCTCACCGGGGCCGAGTGGGACTGGTCGAATGTGTACAAAAACTACATTGCCCAGATGCAGGCGGGCAAAACCCTGATGAACGGCGGCATTCCCCACCTGGTGCGGGGCGGCTTTAAGGAAGGCTTTTTGAAGCTGTCGCCCTACGGCCCGGCGGTAACCGCCGAGGCCCAGCAGGCCGCCGATGCCGCTAAAACCCAGCTGGCCTCGGGGGAGCTGGTGATTTACAAGGGCGAAATTAAGGACAACATCGGCAAGACTGTGATCGCTGGCGGCAAGGAGCTGGGGCAGACGGCGGTGGAGCTGGAGCAGATGAACTGGCTGGCGGAGGGAGTGCAGGGGAGTGTGGGGTGAGGGAGTGGAGGAGTGGGGGCGTGGGGGCGTGGGGGCGTGAGGGGGTAGGGCATTGCCCGATGACCTTTGACCAACTGGCTAATTGATGGTTGTTGTCGCCCACATCTATCCATGACCTCCGAATCAGGCCCCCGTTCTCTTCAACCCATCCACGTCATTAAAAATCTTGTGAAAAAAGGAGCAGAACCATGACCGATCGCTGGCGGAGTTCCCTGGAGAAAATCTGCATTCCCATCGGGGCCTTGGTGGCGGCCCTGGCATTATTTGGCCTGTTTTGCGCCCTGGCGGGGGCCAACCCCTTTGGGGTCTATTACTCGATCTATCGGGCCGCCTTTGGCAGCTGGAGTTCGTTTCAAAATACGCTGATTCAGGCGTCGCCGCTGATGCTGAGCGCGCTCTGTACGGCCCTGCCCGCGCGGCTGGGGCTGGTGATTATTGGCAATGAGGGGGCGCTGGTGATGGGCGGCCTGGCGGCGGTGGCGGGCGGCCTCACCCTGTCGGGGGCGGGCGCTCCTGTGCTGGGGGTGCAGCTGGGCATGGCCCTGGCGGGGATGGCGGCGGGCGGCATCTGGATTGCCATTGTCGGTGCCCTGCGCCACTACCGCGCGGTGAATGAAACCATTAGCAGTCTGCTGATGAACTACATCGCGATCGCGTTTCTCAACCACATGGTCAACGGCCCCATGAAGGACCCCAGCTCCCTCAACAAGCCCTCCAGCTACCCCATTCCCGAAATAGATATGCTGGGCACGCTGCCCGGCAGCCGGGTGCACTACGGCCTGGTGCTGGGGCTGATTGCCTGCGGCCTGGCCTACTTTTTGATTCAGCGCACCACCTTTGGTTTTGCCGCCCGCACCGCCGGGGGCAACGTGCGGGCGGCGCGGGTGGCGGGGCTGCCCGTGGGCAAGCTCACCCTGGCGATCTGCTTTTTGGGCGGGGCCTGCGCGGGCCTGGCGGGCATGGTCGAAGTGGCTGCCGTCCACGGTCGGGCCAACGAATCGCTCAACGCCAACTACGGCTACGGCGGCGTGCTGGTGGCGTTTATTGCCCGCCACAACCCGCTGGCGGCCAGCCTGGTGGCGCTGCTGCTGGGGGGCATTCTCGCCAGCGGCGGCATTTTGCAGCGCAGCCACGGCCTGCCCGACGCCACGGTGATGGTATTCCAGGGCATTGTCTTTCTGTCGGTGCTCTACAGCGATTCGCTCTACGGCAAGCTGCCGATCTTCAAACCGCGCCCGGCTCGGCCCCGGCCTCCTGTGGCGACGGCGACGGCGGTTTAGAAGATCCACTCCTCCAGGCTACCGCTTATACACATCTCCGTTCTTGGCTAAATCCCCATCACGATTCCCCCAGATGCGTCCTTTCCAAACTTCTCAATAAAGTCCCCCTTAGGAAAAGGGGGCAGATTTCCTCCAAAGAGGTAGCCATTGCCCCCCTTTTTTAAGGGGGGTTGGGGGGATCGATCTCGGGCAATACAGATGAGATGTATTTGTGTGTAAGCGGTAGCCCTCCCATGAGGGGATAAACCTTAACCAATTCCGAGCTTAGTGCAATCCATAAACCTACGGAGAGTAAGAACCATGGCCAGTGAAGCCTTAGGGTGGTGGGGCATTCCCCTCGCCATTATTGCTGGAACCCTGCGGGGAAGCGCCCCGTTTCTGTTTGTCAGTCTGGGGGAGTGCCTGACCGAAAAGAGCGGCAAGATCAACCTGGGCCTGGAGGGCACGCTGCTGATGGGGGCGATGAGCGCCTACGCCGTGTCGTACCTGACCGGGTCGCCCTGGCTGGGGGTAATCGTGGCGGGGGTGGCGGGCATGTTTTTGGGCTGCATCCACGGCTGGCTCTCGCAGCAGCCCCGCGTCAACGATGTGGCGGTGGGCATTGCCATGATCATTTTCGGCAGCGGCCTGGCTTTCTTTTTGGGCAAGCCGTTTATTCAGCCCTCGGCCCCGCAGCTGCCGGTGATTTCGCTGGGGGCCTGGAGCCAGATGCCCCAGGTGCAGTCGGCGCTGCAAATTAGCCCGCTGTTTTTGGCGGGGGTGGCGATCGCGCCCCTGATGCAGTGGTTCTTTCGCTCCAGCCGCTGGGGTTTGCTGGTGCGCGCCGTGGGCGACAGCCCCGATGCCGCTCGGGCCATGGGCATTTCAATCTTTAAAGTGCGGATGGCCAGCATTGTGGCGGGCAGCTTTTTGGCGGGCATTGGCGGGGCGTCGCTGTCCCTGTTTTACCCCGGCAGCTGGTCCGAGCGGATCTCCAGCGGCCAGGGCTTAATGGCCGTGGCCCTGGTGATTTTTGCCCGCTGGAACCCGGTGCAGTGTCTCTATGCCTCGCTGCTGTTTGGCGGCGCCCAGGCGATCGGCCCGGCGCTGCAATCGGTGGGTATTGACTCTTATTACTACCTGTTCAACGCGTCGCCGTATATTTTGACGCTGATTATTATGATCGTCACCTGCTCGCCGAAGCGGACGCTGACCGGCGCGCCAGGGGCGCTGGGTCAGGCTCAGGAGTAACAGTTTGAGCCGGACGTTTAGCGCAAGCTAGATAGCTCAGGCGATCGCGATCCCAGTCGATCCCAGTCGACCCCGTTTTACCCCTGCCATGACGCAGCCATGACGCAGAACAGTATCTACGGCACCTCGTTAGCCATCACAATGGAGAGAACCCATGGGAGTTTTTGTTGAAGCCGAGCCCTATCCGTATCCCTACAACGGGGATTTGCGGCCCGAGAATACGGCGCTGATTGTGATCGACATGCAGACCGATTTTTGCGGCATCGGCGGCTATGTCGACAAGATGGGCTACGACCTGTCCCTCACCCGCGCCCCGATTGAGCCGATTGCCAAGCTGCTGGGGGTGCTGCGCGATCGCCACTTCACCATCATCCACACCCGCGAGGGCCATCGCCCCGACCTGGCCGACCTGCCGGAAAACAAACAGTGGCGATCGCGCCAGATCGGCGCGGGCATCGGCGACCCCGGCCCCTGCGGGCGCATTCTGGTGCGGGGCGAACCCGGCTGGGAGCTAATCCCTGAACTGCAACCGCTACCCGGCGAAGTCGTGATCGACAAGCCCGGCAAAGGCTCCTTCTACGCCACCGACCTGGACCTGGTGCTGCACCGCAAAGGCATTCAGAATATCATTCTCGCAGGCATTACCACCGACGTGTGCGTGCACACCACCATGCGCGACGCCAACGATCGCGGCTACGAATGCCTGCTGCTGTCCGACTGCACCGGCGCCACCGACTACGGCAACCATCTGGCCGCGCTGAAGATGGTCAAAATGCAGGGCGGTGTCTTTGGCGCAGTGGCCCACTCCGAAGCCCTAATCGAAGCGTTGGGGTAGGCAAAAACCCCAGGCGGTGCACTGCTTCGCGAGTGCACCCTACCCGCTGCTCCACCCCCCCACCTCCCTATCCTCAACTCCCCCCCAACGCCCTACGCCCCCACGCCCCCTCCCCTATCCCCTACCCCCTACCCACCATGGAAACCACCGCCGTTGCCGTTCAAACCAAACCCGCCCCGCCCGAGCTAGAGGTCGTCAACCTGACCAAGCGCTTTGGCACCTTCACCGCCCTCGACCAGGTTTCGCTTAAAGTTACCCCCGGCAGCTTTCACGCCCTGCTGGGGGAAAACGGGGCCGGCAAAAGCACCCTGGTGAAATGCATCATGGGCTTTTATAAGCCCACCTCCGGGGATGTGCTGGTGGACAAACACTCCCGCACCATCGATAGCCCCAAGGACGCCCACCACTTTGGCCTGGGCATGGTCTACCAGCACTTCACCTCGGTGCCCGCCATGACCGTGGCCGAAAACCTGGTGCTCTCCCGCTACGACAGCCCCCAGTGGATTAACTGGAAGGCCGAGTACGATCGCCTCGACGCCTTTATGGCCACCTCGCCCTTTCAGATCGACCTGCGCACCCCGATCGCCCAGCTAGCGGCGGGGCAAAAGCAAAAGCTCGAAATTCTCAAGCAGCTCTACCTCAACAGTCGGGTGCTGATTCTCGACGAGCCGACCTCGGTGCTCACCCCCGACGAAGCCGACGAGGTGCTGGGCCTGCTGCGGGAAGAGGTCACCGCCGGGCACCTCAGCGTGCTGATGATCTCCCACAAGTTTCGCGAGGTGATGGCCTTCACCGACGAGGTGACGGTGCTGCGCAAGGGTCAGCTGGCGGGCCACGGCTACGTGCGCGACCTGACCGTAGACGCCATGGCCCACATGATGCTGGGCGAAAAGAAAGAGGCCACCCCGGTCGAGAAAGTTACCGTGACGGACATGCGCCCGGTTCTGGAGCTGCGGAACCTCTGCGCCGATCGCGACAATGGCCTGCCCGCCGTGCGCAGCGCCAGCCTGGTTGTCAGCACTGGCGAAATTGTCGGCATTGCCGGGGTCTCGGGCAACGGCCAGCGGGAGCTGGTGGAGGTGCTGGCCGGGCAGCGGCCCCGCCACAGCGGCGAGATTTTGGTCAATGGCGAACCCTACCAGTCCACCCGCAGGGAAATGGCCCGGCACCAGGTTTACACCCTGCCCGAAGAACCCCTGCGCAACGCCTGCGTGCCCCACATGAGCGTGGCCGAAAACATGGCCCTGCGCACCTTCGACAAGCCGCCCCAGGCCAAGCGCGGGCTGCTCAGCTTGCTCAATATTCGCCGCATGGCGGAGGAGCTGGTGAAGGTGTTTTCGGTCAAAACGCCGTCGGTGGATACGCCCGTGGGCAACCTTTCAGGGGGCAACGTGCAGCGCACCGTGCTGGCCCGCGAGCTGTCCTCCACAGACATCAACCTGCTGATTGCCGCCAACCCCTGCTTTGGCCTCGATTTCTCGGCGGTGGACTACATTCACAGCCAGATTCTGGCCGCCCGCAATCGCGGCGTGGCGGTGCTGCTGGTCAGCGAAGACCTGGACGAGCTGCTGAAGCTGAGCGATCGCATTTTTGTCATCAGCGACGGCGAGCTAGTCTACGAAAGCCCCACGGCCAGCGCCGACATCAAAACCCTGGGCCAGAAAATGGCTGGACACTAACCCTATGCAAACGATTCAATCCCTGGTTTTTCCCGAACTGTGGCAGATCTTGGCCAAGGCCGACGATCTGGCCTGGGAACCCTTCCGCTCCGGTGTGGATATCTACCGCCTCTACCCCCCCGAACCCGACGGGGCTGCTGCCGCCCTGCTGCGCTACCAGCCTGGCGCGTCCGTTCCCTACCATCGCCACCCCGGCTTCGAGCACATCCTGGTGCTCTCCGGCTCCCAGACCGATGACAACGGCACCTACACCGCCGGCACCCTGGTGGTCAACCCGCCGGGCACCCGCCACACCGTCAGCAGCCCCGAGGGCTGCATCGTCCTGGCCATCTGGGCCAAACCCGTCCAGATCGAAGAATAACCAGCCCAATAGATTACTCGCCCCCCCACCTACCCATCCACCCATCCACCCATCCACCATGACCATCCCCGCCAACCCCTACCCCTACCCCCTCCCCAGCACCGGCCTGGCCCTGATCATCATCGACATGCAGCGCGACTTCATCGAGCCCGGCGGCTTTGGCGATGCCCTGGGCAACGATGTCGGCCTGCTGCGATCGATCATCCCCAATGTTCAGGCCCTTCAGCAGGCCTTTCGCCGCTACGGACTGCCGATTTTTCAGACGGTGGAGGGGCATTTGCCCGACCTGTCCGACTGCCCGCCCTCGAAGCGCGATCGCGGCTCTAGCAGCCTCAAAATTGGCGATCGCGGCCCCATGGGGCGCATCCTGGTGCTGGGGGAACCGGGCAACGGCATCATCCCCGAACTCGCGCCGCTGCCCGATGAAGTGGTGATTCCCAAACCCGGCAAGGGGGCCTTCTACGCCACCGAGCTAGAGGCCTACCTCAAGGCCCAGGGCATTACCCACCTGATTATTACCGGCGTTACCACCGAGGTCTGCGTGCAGACCACCATGCGCGAAGCCAACGATCGCGGCTACGAGTGCCTGCTGGTGGAAGACGCTACCGAAAGCTACTTTCCCGAATTCAAGCAGGCCACCCTGGAGATGGTGCGCGCCCAGGATGGCATCATCGGCTGGACGGGCTTTACTGAGGCGGTGCTCAGCACCCTGGCGCTTCAGTACGACGCTGCGGTAGCGGTCTAGGAGCTGGCTTGCGATAGGTCCGTTTCGACGGTTCCCGGTAGATGGCTGGCCCTCTGGATAACCCTGTGGTTGCCCTGTCACTCCCCCCAGCGAGGATTTTGGGATTACCCCTTCTGGCGGACTACAGCCTTTGTCGGGGTCGTTAAGCTTTGTAAAGAAGCGTTGCAGTCCCGGTTCCCGCACGGAGTTGAAGCCTGCGGGCAGGGCGCAGCGTGAGACGCATATTCAGGAGGTCCCCATGACCTACGTAACCCTAGACGCTGTTAAAGAACCGCTCAAGCAGTTTGAAACCTTCGACGCCGATACTCAGCTAGGCCTGCTGTGGTACGGCTACCTGGACATCAAAGACCAGCTCACGCCCAACCCCGGCTACAGCACCGAGAGCCTTGGGCAGGTTCTGTACAACCAGGTTGCCGTCCTGCCTCAGGACGGCCAGCTTCAGGCCCAGCGCGATATCGCCAACCGGGCCGATACGGACTTGAGCAAAGAGTACGGCGCCCTAAGCCCTTCGGCTAAGCTAGAGTTTTGGCTGCTGCTGGCCCAGGGTATGGAGGCGGGCAACATTGTTAACGTCCCCAATGACTACACTTTACCCGATCACACCGAGGCCTTTGTCAGCCAGATCAAAGCGCTGGATTTTGAGCAGCGGATTAACTTTACCCGCAACGCTGTTGCCCAGATGGGTCTGAAGAAAGTCACGCTTGGTTAAGGGCAGGCCCAGAAACGGACCCCGGAAACAGGTTCCGAAAGTAGGCACTGGTTAACCGACGGTTCTGATCAGATCTGAAGCTTTTAGGAGTTAGCCCTTAGGGGTTAGCTCCTATTGTTTATTGGACGTTTATTGGTTTATAGCTGTGGCCAGTCTGGTTAAGACAGGTCTCCTATGAACGTTCAAACGTTTGAACGTTCATAGGGTTTCTGGGTGTCCTAACCAACGTGACTATGTCTATAATTGTTGCGAAAAATACTAATTTGACGGTCTTCTGGGCACCGCAGCATCGGCAAAGATTTTGGCGAAATCATTGACATAGGGAGATCCGACGCGATAAATCATGAGCATAGGATAATAGCGGCTGGCAACATGCAACGTTTCTTTAATTTTTGCCGATATTTGGGTTGTGAGGGGTGGACATGAATGCCAATTTGATCGTGTCCAATATTTTGAACCCTCCGGTGCTGTTTTTCTTTTTGGGAATGACAGCGGTTCTGGTTAAATCTGATTTAGAAATTCCGCCGCCGATTCCTAAGCTATTTTCCCTTTATTTGCTGCTGGCGATCGGATTTAAGGGCGGCGTCGAGCTGACTAAAAGCGGCATTAACCAACAGGTGGTTTTGACGCTGGTGGCCGCGATCGCGATGGCCTGCGCGGTGCCCCTGTACACCTACTTTATTCTGCGGCTCCGGCTCGATACCTACGACTCAGCCGCGATCGCCGCCACCTACGGCTCCATTAGCGCCGTTACCTTCATCACCGCCAGCGCCTTTTTGACCGAACTGGGCATGCCCTTTGATGGCTTTATGGTGGCGGCCTTGGCGCTGATGGAGTCTCCGGCCATTATTGTGGGACTAATTTTAGTCAACTTCTTCTCTAAGGATGAAAAACGAGAATTTTCCTGGCCCGAGGTGCTGCGCGATGCCTTTCTGAACAGCTCGGTCTTTTTGCTGGTCGGCAGCTTAATTATTGGTGTGCTCACCGGAGAGCACGGTTGGGAGGTGCTATCGCCCTTTACCCAGGACATGTTTTACGGCGTCCTGACCTTCTTTTTGCTGGATATGGGGCTGGTGGCCGCCAAGAGAATTAAAGACTTGCAAAAAACCGGAGTTTTCCTAATTTCCTTTGCCATACTGATCCCAATCCTCAATGCAGGTATTGGGTTACTGATTGCCAGAGCAATCAATATGCCCCAGGGCGACGCTCTTCTATTTGCGGTACTCTGCGCCAGCGCCTCCTACATTGCGGTTCCAGCGGCCATGCGGCTCACCGTACCCGAAGCCAACCCCAGCCTGTACGTTTCTACAGCTCTAGCGGTGACGTTTCCGTTCAACATTATTGTTGGCATTCCGCTTTATCTGTACGGCATTAATCTGTTATGGAGCTAGGCCCATGCACCTTGTTAAAAAGATTGAGATTATTGCCAACTCCTTTGAGCTGGCCAAGATTTTAGACTCATTAAAAAAATCAGGGGTTCATGGCCACGCGGTGATTCGCAACGTGGAAGGTGAAGGACTGCGGGGAAGCAGCGAGGACCTCGATATGACGATGGGAGACAACGTCTATATCATTGCGTTTTGTATGCCCGAGCAGATCAAAACCGTGGCTGAGAATGTGCGCCCGCTGCTAAATAAATTTGGCGGCACCTGCTACATCTCCGATGTGATGGAGATCCGCTCTGTGAAATGTGTCGCGTCACTGTAAGAAACAGGATTTAGCCAACCGGATTTATTTGAGGAATGGGGTTATGGATTACAGCAACAGGAGCATCGATCGCCGCCATCTGCTGAGATTGGGCTGGTACAGTGCACTGGGTTTGGCCACCGTCGGTCCGCTGCTGGAGGCAACAAAATCAGCGGCGGCGGGTTCAGTTCCTGCCTCCAGCTCCCTTAGTCCCGAGGCGGCGCTAGATCGTCTTCTGGCCGGAAACCAGCGGTTTACCCGACACGACCCGCAGCACCCCGACCAGTCGGAGGGTCGCGTGCTGGAGCTGGCCCAGGGGCAGCACCCCTTTGCCACGGTGCTCAGCTGTGCCGACTCGCGGGTGGCCGCTGAGATCGTCTTTGACCAAGGCCTGGGCGATATCTTTGACGTGCGGGTGGCCGGTAATATTGCCACCCCAGAAGTCGTCGGCAGTATCGAATATGCTGTGGAGCTGCTGGGTACGCCGCTGCTGATGATCTTGGGCCACGAGCGCTGCGGGGCCGTCACCGCCGCTGTGGAAAATGGCCCTCTGCCCGGAGAAATTGGCACCTTTGTGGAGGCCATTTTGCCTGCGGTAAAGCAGGTGAAGGGGATGCCGGGAGATGAGGTGGATAACGCGGTATCGGCCAACGTGCGCTACCAGGTAGAGCAGGTAATGCGATCGCAGCTAATTCGCGATCGCCAGCAGTCGGGTCAGCTCCAGGTGGTCGGTGCCCGCTACGACCTCGATACCGGCCTCGTCACTCTGATTACCTAGATCGCCTGATCACCGCGACCTGACCACAGCCCCAATTCTCACCAGTGGCCGTGGCTCATCTCCTGGGTTGCTTTAGGTAGTGCTTTCGTAAAGCTGACGACCATCATTCAGCTGAGAAGCAATTTCCTCACGGCTGTTGATAAAGGTGTACTGCTCGTTAAAGCTCCCGTTGGGGCGATCGCCGATCACAAAGTGGCGTACCGGCATGTCCGGCGCGTTCAGCACAACGCGATCGGAAACTCGCACAGGTTCTGAAGGAGCATTGGCATCTACTTGCTCTAGCTGAGAGACAACCCAAAGTTCGTTGTTAACGGCGTAGACTCCCTGGACGGTCAGATCGTAGCCGCCGGACGGAACTTCAACCTCCGGCGTAATGGTGCGCTCAACTCGATCTGCACCGGGCACGTTGACGTCGATGTAGGGAACGTTGACAGTCTGCTCTTCTTGAACTACGACCACCTTAGGAACCGTAACCGTCCGTTCTGTGACGCCAACATTGACATCTGGCCCCTGAACATCATATTCGGGCAGGCTGCCGGGTTCTACCGCAACATCCACATCGGGCAGACTGCCGGCTTCTTCTTGCTCAACCCGGCAGGCCCCCAATGGCAGCACAATTAGTAGCAGAGACAGAGGAATAAAGTGTTTTGGACGAGCTATGCGTAATTTCATCGCGTGGCCTTTTTAGTAATGACAGTGCCCCCCTTTACCCGCTCAAAAGCAATTATTTCAGCTGTTTCGCAACACGAACAGTGCAGCCCGCGGACGTAGCCAAAGCAGCTTTAGAAAAGGTATGGGGCAAGTATCGATGAAATCTCAAAATTTCATTCCAGCTCGCCTAGGAGGGCTTGTGAGCCTCTATAGTGTTGTCAAATTCCTTTGAATTGACATCTCCCATGGGCCAGGGTTAGTCATAGACGCGCTCCCTCAAAGGGTAGATATTACCACCGCGGTTTGGGCTGCCTCTGCCAGAGAATGGGTGGTTTTAACCCTCAAAGGCGGCACCGATTAGCGGAGACTATTCACGGAGCGATCGCGCTGCCGCCGCTGCCCCATCCCCCGGCCATCTACTTCAGCCGCTCTAGCAGATGGTCGCCCACCCGCAGGGCGTTAGCAATTACCGTCAGGGCAGGCCCCACGCTGGCGCTGGAGGGAAAGAAGCTGCTGTCGACCACGTAGAGGTTGTCCAGCTCGTGGGCGCGACAGTTAATATCCAGCACCGAGGTCGCCGGGTCACTGCCCATGCGGCAAGTGCCGCACTGGTTTGCCATCACCGGCAGGGGCACCTCCCCGCGCGGGTGCATGCCCGATCGCGAAAACAAGCTGCTGTCTTTTTCCACCGCCTTAAGCAGGTCCAGCCAGCGGTACACGAGGCGATCGTGGGCCTCGGCGTTGTTGGCGGCAAAGTGGATGGTAAGCTTGTCGCCCTTCACTTCCACTCGGTTTTTGGGGTCGGGCAGCACCTCGGTCATGGTCCACCAGGCGATCGATCGCGTCGCCAGCTGCTTCAGCCCAAAGTTGGGCATGAACTTAGTAATCAGCGAGAGCACCGGCGGCGACTCGGCAAAGATGGCATCCTGCAGCACGCCGCCCATGTTTTGAATGTGGCCCATGGGGTAGTCAAACTGGTCGCTGCCCCAGTAGTAGTCATTGATGCCCACCGATCGCGGAAACTTGCCGGAGTTAGGCTGGGCCGTCACCTCCACAATCGAACTCATGTTAATTTTCATCAGGTTGCGGCCTACCTGGTCAGAGCTGTTGGCCAACCCGTGGGGATGCTTCTCATTGGCTGACTGCAACAGCAGCACCGCCGAGTTGATCGCCCCGCAGGCCAGCACGATTATGTCGGCCATAAAGATGTAGGGCTGCCCATTGACCTCCGCCTGCACCGCCCTAGCCGCCGTGCCCGTCGGATTGGTGAGAATGCCCGTCACCCTGGCCGAAGTCTTGAGGGTAACATTGCCAAAATCCAGTGCCGGGTTGACGCCGAAAACCTCTGCATCCCCCGTGGGGTCATCGTCCCGCAGCGATAGCGACATGGGCAGCGGGTAGGGATGGCACCCCTGCTTAGCAATCCCCTCCACCACAGGCTGAATCGTCGGGTCATGGTCCACCGCCGGGTAGGGATAATCTCCACTGCGCGAGGGTTCCGTAGGGTCAACCCCGGCCTGGCCGTGCACCTGGTACAGCGCCTCCGCCTCGGTGTAGTAGGGCTCCAGATCGGCATACTTAAGACACCACTCGGGCGAAATCCCGTCCTGGTGGTTCACCGTTTCAAAGTCTCGCTCCCGCATCCGCTGGAGCGCTGCCCCGTAAATCTTGGTGTTACCGCCGATCGCGTACTTCATCTGGGGCGTAAACGGCTCGCCGTCGCCGTCGTACCACTGCTCCGGGGCGTGGTAGCGCTGCTTTTGAAAGATGTCCACATCGCTGATGTTCTGCTCCTCCAGGGGCATGGCGTCGCCGCGCTCCAGCAGCAAAATCCGCTTTCCTGACGCAGCCAGCTTGCGGGCCAGCGTGCCGCCCCCGGCTCCAGTGCCGACAATGATCACGTCGTAGTGTTGGTCGTCAATAATCATGGAGGGTTCCTATAAAAGTATTAGTTAGAAGAGGCATCAGGGGGGTGCCATCCCGCAGAAATCCAGGCTTGCCTAACTGTAACGGCGTAGGGATTGTTGAGTTGTAAGGCCATCACACTGGCACGTCCCACATCAGTTAATCCTTCAATCGAAATGCCACCATCTGTCCAGTGAAAATGCTGTGCCCAGTTCTGCAAACGTGGATTAAAAAGTTTTACCGTACGGTCAGTGATCGGGTCTTTGGCTTGAGTCTGAATGCCTTTGTAGGAGTTGCATAGGCGACAGGCCAACCATAAATTTTCCTCTTCATCAGAACCACCCGCCGCCTTAGGAATAATATGTTCAATTTCTAAAGCACCCAAAACATACTTTTGCAGGCTACGACAGTATCCACATTGATAATTGGCCTGAGATCTAACCCGATCTCGAATGGCTGCGTTAATTTGGCTCACTGGTCAATGGCTCAATCAATCCCCGATTAACCGCCTCACTGAGAGCCGTAGCTTTCCGCAGAAGGTCTTCCTGATAGATTTGCATCAGGGTTTGTAGCTCTGACCGCTCAGGTGCAGACAGATTTCCTTCTTGCTGGCGATCGAGCAAAAGGCTCAGCCGTCGGTCTTGTTCGGGGGCCATTTGCAGTTGGGTTAACGCCATTACTTCGTCATTTGCTAGGGATGAAATGGGGGCTAGGGCCAGAGCCTCCAATCGAACGGTTGGAATAGATCGCAAAATAGAGTCCCTTAGGACACTTGCGACATCCCTATTAGCTAGGTGAGCAAAGCGCTGAGCCCGTTGATAAACCTCATCTGGCAGGGTAATGGTGATTTGTGTGCTCATGGAAATACCTGAACAAATTTAGGAAGGGAAGCTTTTGCTTCACTTTAACCAGGGAAAAGGACGCACAACCGTTGTCCCTACTGCCACACGTAGATCAAGATAAACAGAATAATCCAGATCACATCGACGAAGTGCCAAAACAGAGAGGTAGAGGCTACCCCAAACTCACCCCTGGCGTAGTTATTCGGCAAAAACGATCGCCCCAGCATAATCCCCTGCAAGAGCACTCCGGTCATCACGTGCAGGCCGTGGAAGCCGGTCAGCAGGTAAAACGTGCCGCCAAACACACCGTCGGTAAAGCCGAAGGGCAACCCCATCCACTCCACCGCCTGGCCGTAGAGAAAAAAGCTGCCCATGGCCATGGTCAGCAACCAAAAGGCGCGAAAGCCCCAGAGGTTTTCTTTGTGCAAAAAACGCTCGGCAAAATAAATCACAAAGCTGCTCGAAACCAGCACTATCGTGTTGATCAGCGGCTCTTTGACCTCCAAGCCCTCAAAGCCCGCCGGGAGCCAGTCTGCGGTACCAGTTTTAAAGACGGCGTAGCCGACGAAAAAACTGAAAAAGATGATGCTCTCAGACAGCAAAAAGACCACAAAGCCAAACATGCGATGGTCTTCTTCTTCGTGCTCTGTCCCATGGGCGGCATTGCTATTGAGGGAAGGATCTACGTTGATGCTGCTCATGCTAATGCCTCTCCTGCGGGATTATTAGACACTAGGGGCTCATTACTTCCGTAGCCGTAGGGCGGCGACACCACCACCGGAATCTCCTCAAAGTTTTCGTGGGGTGGTGGCGAAGACACCAGCCACTCCAGACCGATCGCCCGCCAGGGGTTGTTGCCCGCCTTTTCGCCCTGATTCCAGGAACTCAGCATGTTCAAAATAAAGGGCAGCGTCGAAACGCCCAGCAAAAACCCGCCCAGGCTGGCGATCACGTTCAAAAACGCAAACTCGGGGTCATAGGACGCCACCCGCCGGGGCATGCCCAACAGGCCCAGCGGGTGCATGGGCAAAAAGATCATATTGATGCCAATAAAGGTCAGGGCAAAATGCAGCTTGCCCAGGCCTTCGTAGTACATGCGCCCCGTCATTTTCGGGAACCAGTGGTAAATCGCCGCGTAGAAGCCCATTACAACCGCCCCATTGATCACGTAGTGAAAGTGACCCACCACAAAATAGGTGTTGTTGACGTGAATATCAAACGGCGCTGACGACAGCATGATGCCGGTAATGCCTGCAAACAAAAACGTCGACAGCCCGCCCAGGGCAAATAGCATCGCCGTCGTCAGCCGCAGCTTACCGCCCCACACCGTCGCCACCCAGGCAAACACCTTGATCCCCGTCGGGATCGAGATCGCCATGGTGGTAAACATAAACAACATCCGCATCCACCCCGGCGTGCCGCTGGCAAACATGTGGTGGACCCACACCACCAGGCTGAGTACGGTGATCATCAACGAAGACACCACCACCACCGGGTAGCCAAACAGGGGTTTGCGGGCGTAGACCGGAAAAACCTCTGAAAACACGCCAAAGATCGGCAGCACAATCACATACACCGCCGGGTGGGAGTAGAACCAGAAGAAATGCTGATACAGCACCGGGTCGCCGCCGCGAGTCGGGTCAAAAAAGCTGGTGCCGACCGTGAGGTCGAGAAGCAGCATCACCGCCCCCGCCGTTAGGGCCGGTAGGCCGATCAGCTGAATCATTTGCGCCGACAGCACCGTCCAGCAGAAGGCGGGCATTTTGAACCAGCCCATGCCCGGCGCCCGCATTCTAAAAATGGTGGTGACAATATTCACCGCGCCCATAATCGAGGACACGCCCGACAGCGCCACCGCCAGCAGCCAGAGCGCCTGACCATTGATCAAATTGCCGGTCGGGTTTTGCAAACTCACCGGCGGGTAGGCCCACCAGCCCGACTGTGAGGGGCCACCGGGAATAAAGAAGCTAGCAATCAGAATGATGCCGAACACGGGCACCATCCAGAAGGCGGCGGCATTCAGGCGGGGAAAAGCCATATCCCGCGCCCCAATCATCAGCGGCACCAGATAGTTCGCTAGCCCGTTGAGCATGGGAAATGTCCACATGAACAGCATGATCGTGCCGTGCATCGTGAACAACCCGTTGTATACCGTGCGATCGACCAGATCTGCCTCGGGCGTAATCAGCTCGCCGCGCATCACCATGGCCAGGAGTCCGCCAAACAAGAAGAAGATAAAGGCAGTAACGATGTACTGAATCCCGATCACCTTATGGTCGGTGCTAAAGGTGAAAAACCGCCGCCAGTTATCCGGTGCGCCGGGTTCAGGCTGACGGCTCGCTTGGGGATCAGGCGATCGTACCTCCACAGATGCATCACTCATAGGAATCTTTCTCTGAACTGGTGTAGTTGACGATAGGGGCAGGGGCAGGCCTCACGGTCGCCCACCCTAGGCTAATCGAACCTTCCACGGCGCGGCTAAACGATTCGAAGGCAACGTTTTCAGCCGCTGTGGGTGGGTTCTGGGCGGCGGCGAGCAGCCATTGCCGGTACTCTTCCTCAGATTCGACGACGACATTGGTTTGATTCGCGGCAAAGTAGGTGCCGCTATATTCCGAGTCTCGCAGGCGGTAGCGGCCTTCGCGAATGGGCGTGAATGAAAAATCAATCTCCCGACCCGGCACAATATCTTGCTTCACCCGAAAAGCAGGGACAAAAAAACCGTGCAGCACATCCTCTGAGGTCAGCTTAAAGCGAGCTCGCTGGTTTACCGGCAGATGCAGCTCGGTGCTGCTCACGCCGTCCTCTGGGTAGCGAAACTCCCAGGCCCACTGGCGTGAGTGCACTTCAATGGGGGCAAAAGTCTGAGTGGGTTCAGGGTCGCCTGGCACGGATTCTTTTTTGTCGCCGGGTACGGTTCCCGGCGTTTTCATCTCCTGGGGCGCAAACGGGCTCAGCAGACTCATCTGGTCGTAGGTACTGTAGCTAACCGTGCCAATCCAGATGATCAGCATGATTGGCACCGCCGTCCAGACCACCTCCAGCCAGAGGTTGCCTTCAATCGGTGGGCCATCGGTGGAATCATACTTGGCCGCGCGCTGAAAGACCACGGAGTAGAGCAGCGTTCCAATCACGCCGATAAATATAAAGGTGCCGATCGCCGTCATAAAGCTAAACAGCTTATCGACCAGCACCGATTCTGCGGAGGCCTGGGGTGGCATCCAGCTGTAGGCTTGCTGCCCCATCCAATAGCTGATGGCTAGATTGGCCGCCGCTAACGCGGTCAGCCCCAATATGCTGCGCCGATTTAGTACGCGGTTTAGGTCACTTGTCCGTTGGTTCTCAGTATTCACTGGACTCTCTACGTTTAGTTTTTGAGCTAATACAGCTTTTGAGCTGATGTATGCCTACGTTAGAGCTACTCCTCTGGCCCAAAATCTCTGGGGCCAACGGCTCGCGGCTGGCTCAAGGCTTCGGCGGGTGGCGTACTGGATACCCGCTGATTGGGACTGACTCCCGATCGCAGCAGCCGGTCGGCGGTCACATGGACGCCAAATTCGCCCCCCAAATGCGCTCCCAGGGTGCCCTGGGCAAACATCAGCACAAAAATGACCAGTCCCGCCAGCAGATAGCTCCACTCCACCTGGCGGCCCCGGTCTTGGCGCCAGACATAGCGCTGAAACCCACGCCACACCGTCATTCCCACAATTAGGGTAAGAATCAGCACGCCGCCCAGGCCGTGCCAAATCATCGTGTCCTGATAGCCCAGTCCCCAGGAGCTAACGCCCTCCACCGGGGGGGCCATCAGCACTTCGTAAAAGCCAGCGGCCACCGTAAAGAAGGTGATAATGGCCGCCGCCACCATGTTGTACCAGCCCACATCGAACAGGTTGGAGCGGGTGGCGGGAATAGCCAAAAACTTAAACACCCGTTTCTCCAGGGGAAATAGCGCCCCCACAATATCAAACCCGATCGCCACAATAAACAGACCCAGCGTCAAGTGCACCAGGTTGGGGTGAATCGGCAGGGTGTAGGGCAGATTGTTGGCCCCCGTCGCCGCGATCAGGCCAGACCAAAGCACCATTAGAGCAATCCTCCCCGAGTGGCTTCGACTACGGTTTCATTGTGCAAACCGTAGACCCACACCAGCTTATCGCCCAGGTAAATCTGAAACAACACGATGCCGGTCAGCACCCCATTCAACCCCAGGTAGGCCAGCGGCAGCCGATCGGGCGTGCGAATGCGAATGATGTAGCGCCAGCCGGTGATGGCGGCGATAATGCCCGAGAGCGACCAGCCAAGGATGGTGTGCAAGTTCAGGTCGCCAACGGCAGCGGCGTAGGGCTCGGCTAACCCCGCTTCAATTTGGCCAAAAATAATCGCGATAAAAATCGATACGGTGGCAAACACCATATTCCACCAGCCCACCTCGAACAGGCGGGTGTTCTTGGTGATATACCCCACCAGATCGCAGACCACAGCAAACAGCACCATGGCAATGACGAAATGCACCACGATGGGATGAATGGTGTCGGGGTAGGGCAGGTTGTGGTTATTGAGGGGAGGCAGGTACTCAAACACAGAATTTGTCCTAGGGTTAACAGGTTGAGAGGGCTGAAGAGGCCAGGTGAAACAGCGGCTTGAGGCTTCAGTCGCCGCAGGCAGTCGCCCAGCAGCGGAGAACGCTAAATGCGGCTGAAATTAGCCCGAGCATATCAAGTTGCCCTCCACAGGGTAGGTATTCCAGCTACCAATCGCCAGGTTAAATCTCT
Organism: Nodosilinea nodulosa PCC 7104; assembly: GCF_000309385.1. Taxonomy (GTDB): domain Bacteria; phylum Cyanobacteriota; class Cyanobacteriia; order Phormidesmidales; family Phormidesmidaceae; genus Nodosilinea; species Nodosilinea nodulosa. The sequence continues at coordinate 1,245,425 of NZ_JH976537.1, read as the reverse complement.
TCCCAGATGCTCTTGCTACAGGCAAAATTTAGGATCCGTGAACAGCCTGGTGAAATTGTAAAGCCTCTACCCCAGCTTTGCATTCTCCCAGGACAGTTGTCGGAAGCTTTTGCTCCTTCCTCTGCTGAGGCTACTCGTTCATGTTCTTGTAGGTGGCTACCGCTGAGGGCGAAATGCGGTTCAGGTAGCGGAAGATCCAGTACTTAAAGATGGTGTCGAGAATCACCGGGAAAGTGGCGATAAACAGAAAGATAAAGTCGCGGTTGGCGGCAAAGCCAAGGTGCCGCGACAGCCCCTCCAGCAGAATCTCCCAGCCGTGGGGGGAGTGGAACCCGACAAAAATATCGGTAAACAGAATGATGATGAATGCCTTGGCGCTGTCGCTGAGGCCATAGACGATCTCATCCATAAACGATTTGAGGATGGCCACGTCTTGCCTGCGGGTGATCAGCAAGAGGGCGAAGGCGGCGGCGGCTAGAATGTCGGCAAACACGTTTTTGACGGCGCTGGCGCTGCGGGTGCGGTAGTCTTCTTCAATTTCAGTGGCCTTATTGCGCACCCGCTGCTCAATGTCCAGCTCTGTCAGCGGGGGGGCTTTGCCGAGCAGCACTTCGAACCGCAGCCGTTCTTCAAACTGCTGAAGTTCGTGCAGGGCTTCCTCTTCCATTTCTATGTTGAGAAAGACGTTGGCGTCTTCGACTCCACCCCTGAACCGATCGACTATCGGCCCCACGACGAAGGTTTTGGTAAACTGCTGGGTGAGCAGCGGCACGATGATCAGCAGCAGCAAAAATCGAATGGCGGCGGTGGTCTTGGATTTGGAGCTGCGAAATTCTTTCACCACCTCCTGCTCGGCGTTGGGGTCGAGGTCCTGGCGAATGCGATCGACGGTGCGAAGGATGGAGCGAGGCAGCACGTTGACTCGCTCCGACAGCCCGGCATCGCGCTTGCCGTCGGGGGTGGGGACGTTGGTCACGATGCCGGACGGGCCAGCGCCGCGAACGACGCCATTTTGGCTGTCTGTGATCTGTCCGGCCTTGGCCTGGTCGGCCCGCGATCGCAGCACCTGGGTTGACGAGGGCAGCCCAGCACTGGCCCCATTCTCTAGCGTAATCACCCGCTCGGGGTTGCTGTCGAGGTTGGCGTAGCGGGCCAGCACCGCGTCGATGAACTGGAGCTTGCGAAAAAAAACCGCCTGCTGGTCGATCACATTCACCGACAGCTCGCTGGCGTCAGACGCGGGTATCTGCACCTCCATCATCGGCGGATCGCTGACCCGCACCACCGACCGACTGGCGCGAAATATCGCCATGCGCACCTTAATCAGATTCAGGTACTTCTTTAGCTCGCCCTGGAAGTAGGCCGTGGCGCTGTCGCCATAGCTGCCGTAGCGGGTCGAGATCGGGTTGCCGCCAAAGTACTCACGCTCGATCGCTTCAATCATCTGAGCGGCTTCGTAAGCCTGGTTGAGGGTCCGCTCGGGGGTGCGAACCAGCCACCGCTGGGTGCTGCGGAAAAAGCCTGGGGTCTGCATTAGATGGGGCTGCTGGCGCTTGGATGTCCAAATCCTACTATAGTCAGCCTGCGGCGGGGGAAAGTGAGGGGCAAATTAAAATGGCTCAAACCGTTAGATCAGAAAAGTCGCGATCCACTGCTTTGAAATTTGTTTTAACGCCGCTGCGGCGAATGCCCCCGTGGTGGATATCGAATCCGACAATCTCACCGCCCAGTTCAGGAATGATTCGACAGGCGTAGAGGCCAGATATTTCAGGCATTAGAACGAAAGAATTTTGGCTGGAAAATGCTGTGGTGATGCTATCTTGTTTGGTCTTCCAGAGGGTTGATAAGGCTATACTCTGGCAGCCCCCTGCACGGTTTGTAGTGGGCGAAAGGTCATGCTTTGCCCAGGTGGAGAACACTAACTCATAGCTGCCCTGGAGATTTTTATACAGCTGCGGCACTTCCATTTCGGAGTAGCAACCTGGCTGCGATAGGGGAGGCAGATAGTTCCATTCGTGTTCTCCGCGTACAGCCTGGGCGAAGTTTTGATCTGAGACGGCTAAGAGCGCGATCGCGCCATTGCTTCCGGTTTCACCCCCCGAGAGCTTGGCTGAAAGCAGCATGTAAACTTGGCCCTCGTCTCGCTGCCGAAACAAAAACGGATCGCGCCAGGCGTGGATTGTCACATCGCCCGCAAGACTTTTCGGTTCGTAAAAGGCCTTTGGCTGAATTTGTGTCTTAAAAATTTGCCACTGCTGGGATGCCAGATCGCGGCAGTAGGCCACGCCTATATTTTGGGTCATGCCGTCATCTTGATGACGATCTCTCGATGTGTAGAACAAGAGATAGCCGTTTTTAACTTTGACAATATCGCCACTCCAGATTGAGGTATTTGCCCAGTGAGCTTCAGGGGGCTTCAGCACATCAAAGCTGTCGTCATTGCCCCAGTCTATGGAAACAAAATCTGACGTGGTGGCATGGCCTAGGCGGGAGGAAAAGTGATGCTGGCCCGATGGCACTAAAGCTTTATCGGCATTCAGGTAGAAAACATCAAAAGTTTTGGTTTGAAAATCGTAGTGGTACCAAAAATCCCACACGTGGCGACTGGGATGCTGTGCTGGAGAAAACATTATCACTGCGGCTTATAGACAGCTTTGGGCCAGCGCGATCGCGTTGGCCATTATTTTTTTGCCCATTATTTTTTGCTATTAGTCGCGCCAGGTGGGAAAGCTGGGCTGACTATTGAAAAAGGCAAAGTCGTGGTTGGGCCACAGCTCGGCCTTTTCTGCGCGGGCCAGGTCGTTGAGTTTGCGAATGCTGGCGATCGCCAGCGCCTCATTGTCTTGCCAGCAGTAGCCGGGGGCAACTTCATCGGTCAGGTTCTCGCTCAGATCAGCCGCATCCCCGCAGAGAATGACGGGTTTTCCCTGGGGCAGTTCGATGAACAGTGACATGTGCCCAGCGGTGTGGCCGGGGGTAGCAACGGCATAAACTCCCTTTGCAACTTCGTATTCGCCGCTCTGAATGTGCCACTGGTCGCTGCGGGCAATTTCGTCTTCAAAAATTCCGCTACCTAGCTTAGTTTTGGCGGCGGCAAGCTCGTCGCAATTTACGTGAACGTCGCAGCCCGGCAGATCGCACAGGCCCCCGGCGTGGTCAAAGTGCAAATGCCCCAAAAACACAACGTCAATATCCTTGGGCGTGAGGCCGAGCCTGTGGAGATAATTTGGAATTCGCTGCTCTTCAGTCATTTGCGGTGGGTCAAACAGGGGCCGCATGGGGTCAAAAAACTTGGCCCGCAGCTCGGGGTCAGCGATTTTGCCATAGTCACAGCCGACGTCGTAGAGAATGCGACCATTCGGTGTTTCGATCAGGTAGGCCAGGATGGGCGCTTCGATGAATTGGCCGTGCCCCCGGTTGCGGGTGGAGACCACTTTCTCGTATCGCTGGGTGCCGGTAAGCAAAGGCCAGAGCCTTAGGGCGCGAGCCATAGGTTATCTCCAGAGAGGTTTAGATCGTTCTGTGGGCATGAAGGCAGTATGTAAATTGTCCCCCTTGTAAAGGATCTGGGTTGTAAACGATCTGGATCGTAAACGATCTGGATAAATGATTTGGGATTACTGAAAATAGGGATGAGCTAAAAATTCGGTGCCTCTCGTAGGGGCCAATGGCCATTTGCCCTTACCCAAATTCTTGCCTCAATTCAGCAACGCCGATGACTTAGCTCTTAGCAAAAGCCCTACCTCTCAATACGCTCAAGCTCTTCACGAACTACTTTCCGCAGAGTTTCTTCGAGGGGTTGGCGAACGGCCTGAATGTGCTGACGCAGGGCTTCATTGATCAAGGTTTGATAGTTTCCTCCACCGGCACTGTGGGCTTGTTCACGAAACCACGCCAGAACGTCATCATCTAGCCGAATTGTGATGCGAGTTTTGCCCGAAAGCGTCGGATCGATCGCGCCTCGCTTACCCTGACTGAAATCATATTCGGCTTCCATCACTATCCTTCCTCGTATTGCCGCTGTTCCTGCTTTGTTGCTTTTCGGGCTGATATGATTTGAATTTCAGCGTCACGCAGGGTATAGACCGCCACCAAAACCCTGCCAAACCCATCTAGACCAAGTGTGACAAATCGTTCTTCATCAAATCGCTCGTCTGAAATGGTAATGGCCAGATCGTCTGAGAAAACTGACACAGCATCTGCAAAGTCGATACCGTGCTTCCGCAGATTAGCTGTAGCTTTGTCCTGATTCCATTGATAGACCATCTCAATTGTAGTATGTACAAGTGTGCATACCGCCAAGAATGTGTTCGACTCTACTTGCCTACGCCTTGAAGAATCCCAAACAAGCAGGCTGCGGTTAAGCGTTAGGCCAATTCAGCCGGTTCGGGGTTACTGCTTTCGGCAACGCCATAGTGTAGGCCAGCCATCGCTCCTGCTTCAGTGCCCGCTTTAACCCATCTTTTCGATGCGGCGCGATCGTCAGGCGAGATGCCCTGAGGCTTGACCCAGAACATCCTACCTGACCGTAACGTTGCTACGGAGCGCCAAAGCCGCCCAGGGAGGTTTGACTGAAACTCCCCGCACTCTGGCTCGCCCGCACCGCCGATTGCGAAAAGACCTGGAAGGCGCTGCGAATCTCCTTCTGGCTGTTGCCGGGGGTGAGAATCCACTGATCCCGAATGCCCATGGCTTGGAACACCTGGCGAAAGTCGGTGCTGCCGTCATCAATGCCCATGGCGGCAATGATGTGGTTTTCGGTGCGCAGCATGTCCTGCACCAGCGATCGCACCGTCTGCGCCGAAGCCCTATGAGAGTGGGCATCGGCCCCGTCAGAAATAACCAGCGTGACGCTGCGCACCGGCACGCCGTTGTCGGCAAACTCCTGGGTTTTGGCCAGCACCGTCCCCAGCAGCACGATCGTTTGATCGTAGAGTGGCGTGCCCTGGTTGGGGGTGTAGTTCTGGCTGTCCATGCGCACCGCCTGCCCCACGGCGCAGTAGGGGTAGAGCACAGCCCCATTCAGGTAGCGGTTGTGAACCAGAATGTTGTCCTGCTGGTTGGAGTTGAGCAGGGCATCGAGCACGGTGTTGTGCCCGGCCCGCACGATCGCGGCATTGCCGCCGTAGTCGATCGAGCCAGAGTCGTCGGGCATGATGGTGACGAGAACGACTTCGCTGGCGGTGACATCGTCTACATGAATGCCCAATCCGGCCTGGATTTGGGCACCAATGTCGGGTACATTGAGCGCCTGAAGGGCCTCGTTGGAGAGGATGCCTTCGGCCTGGGCCGACTGGAACAGCTGACTGAGATCGGGTGCTTGGGACATGGGTATTTTCCTCGTTGAGTAATCAAAAATTTGGATGCGAATTCCTCGTTTTTGAATCGGGGAATTCGTAAAGGCGCATGGCATTCGCCCTGATCGATCAGGGGTAGGTTAGAAGCTGTTTGAGACAGAATTCGTTGCCAGTTAAGTCCTCGGTTGATCCCCCCTGCCCCCCTTAAAAAGGGGGGTATTTAGGTTCAAAGTCCCCCTTTTTAAGGGGGATTTAGGAGGATCTCAACCTTTTGCTATACAAAGCAGGACTTTGGCAACAACTGCTTAGGCCAGATTGATACCGGCCCAGGAGGCGATCGCGTCGGTCGATTTCACCACCTGCATACCGGCGTCAGCAAAACGCTGAAAGGCCTCATCGGCCTGGTCGGTAAAGTCAACCACCCCCGGCACCACCACGGGCGAGGTGCAGTCCTCCAGCAGGTACACTTTTTTGGCCAGGCTGGGGTCCTGGGCCTGGATCTCGCTCAGCAGGTCATCGATGGTCCAGGCGACGCAGTGGCTTTTGGCCTGTCCGGCGATGATCACCGCGTCAAACTCCAGCAGCTTTTGGATAAAGCGGGTGTTCTTCTGGGCGATCGGGCGACCGTCGGGGCTATCCAGCACCTCGGGGCTGAGCACGGAGTAGTTTTCGGTCAGCGGGTTGCCGCCCTTGATCTCGAAATTGGTCTGGCTGTGGCGGGCGATCGCGTGGAAAAAGCAGGCCTCCTCCACCGCTGGCACCAGGGCGTGGCCAATGCCGCCCAGCATGGCGTGGTAGGGCCAGATGGTGAGGGGGTATTTGCCGTTGTCGCTGAGGCGCTGGGCGTAGTGCAGCGCAAACCGCTGAAGCACCATGTAGTTGCCCTGGGTGAGGCTGTAGGCGATCGCGGGGTTCACCTTCCACACTCCCTGCTGCACATCGGCCAGGGAAATGGTCGTCATCGGGGTGGGGTGGTCGCCCCCGTCATTGACCCAAAAGCTGGGGTGAAAAATCTGGGAGGCGGTGTGGGTATCCATCGTGGGGGCAATCTCGGTCAGCACGCCCAGGTTGCGGTAGATAAACTCACACAGGCGCTGGTTGTCGTCCACCGCCCCCCGGCCCGATCGCCCGCCGACGAACAGCTCAAAGCCCGGAATGCAGAAGGTATTTTGCACATCGATCGCCATCAGGCAGAGGCGGGTTTTGTCTTTGGCGGCGGGCTGTAGCCCCTGCTGCCTGGCCCACGCCTTGGCCTGGGCGGCGCGCTCCTGGTAGGGCACCCGCCAGATTTCCCCCACCCGCTGAGCCTCAAAGTGCGACGGAATAGCCAGTTGAGCTGGAGCCTGAATTTGATTTGCCATGGAATGAATCTCCTAAAAATAGCGAGGTTGAACAGGGAGCAGCACCGTGCGGGCTGCCCAGTGAGCGGTAGAAGGATGGAGAACTACGCGATCGCCAGCCGCAAAATTTCCCGGGCTTTGACCACGTACAAACCCTGGGAGGCGGGCAAAAGCTGGCAGCTGCTGTCCACAAAGGGTTCCGTATCGGAGAAGGTTTTGGTCTGCACCAGCTGGCCCCCCCGCAGCTCGATGCGAATAATGCCGTCGTCGGTGGCGGCCAGGAGGAAATTGGCGATCGCGCAGCCGGGGGCAGGGGCGGCGCGATCGCCGATGACGGCCAGCCAGTGGTCGGTGCCGCTGGCTGCCTGGGCCGTGGCGGCAATGGTGCCATCGGGGGCCATCACGACGCAGCGATAATGGATCTGCCCCTGGGCCTGAGTGGTCAGCACCAGCCAGCCGTAGTCCTGGCTGAGGGTGCAGGTGGCCCGAATCAGCTGTCCCGGCCAGGGGGGGAGCTGCACGCGATCGTTCAGGCCGGGCCGGTGGGCATCAAACACAAACGCCACCCTGAGATTTCCGGCCTGGTAGAAGCCCAAGCCAAACCGAGGCCCGACCCAAAAGCGGGTTTGATGGGGCAAAACATCGCCGATGCGGGCAGGGGCGTCGCGGCTAGCGGGGGGGAACGACTGGCACAGGAGTTGACCCTGGGCAATCCAGTAGGTAGCCCCGGCGTTGGTCTCTAGCAGTGCCGCTGATCCCAGGCTCTCAACGGCAGTGCGCTGTGGAGGTTGGTCGGGATGGAACGCGACAATCTGCCCCTGATAGCCCAGCAGCGTGGTTTCCCCCTGGAGGCGCCAGCGCAGGTTTGGGGCCAGATCGCCCTGGAGCAGCGCAGAGCCGTCTTCGCGGCGGAACTGGCCGCGATCGTGGTACACCCACCGAAGCTGACCCTGGGCAACCGTCGCGTGCAAAATCACCCCCTCGGTTTGAAACAGTCGCGTCGCCGTCACCGTTCCCCGCACCGTGGTGGCGACGGCGGCAGGGCTGGCAGAATGCTGGTGACAGTGGGGACACACAGAGCGAGCGTGGTCTCTGCCGCAGGTGAGGCACTGGGTCCAGCGCAGGTTGTCTAGCAGCGATCGCGGCATTTCCCCCCGCAGGTCCCGCTCAAACACCTGGTGAAAGTAGTGGAGCAGATCGTCCGGCAGCACAGTATAGGGAATTGCGGGCTTGGGATAGCGCACCTCGGGGTGAAACACCGTGATCCGATGCAGCGATCGCGCCCCCTGCACAACCTTCTGGGTTAGGTCTTTGGGCTTGTACACCCCGCCGTAGGGGTCGACAAATAGCAAACACTGCATCAGCATCACGGCAAAGGCATACCAATCCGAATCGGCGCTGGGAACCCCTTGCAGCATCGGCAGCGGCGCAGTCGGATCGCACAGCAGCGGATCGACAAAGCGGGCCGTAAACACCCGGCAGGGAAACGCCCCAAACTGAAACGAATCGGCATCGATCAGGTGGGCCTCGGTGCCGCGCACCAGCACGTTTAAGTCATTGAAATCGCCAATCACCACCTGGTGAAAATGCAGCTTAGCCACCGTATCGTGCAAGTCTTGAAACACCTGCACCACCGTCTGAGCTGAAATTCCCCGCTGCCGAAAACTGCGCTCGCCGTAGCGCAGCAGGGCATCGGTATGCTGCAATAGCGGCATGGTATAGCCAATGGTTTTTCCCGCTTTATCGGTGGCCAGGGCCTTGGGAGAAATGACCCGAGCGGGCAAATTTTGGGGAAAGTGGGCCAGCTTTTGCTGGTGAATTTGGATGCGATCGCGGGCCGCCTGCTGCTCGTGGCGTAGGCCCTGATAATCGGCATGATTGGGCGGTTTAAACAGCTTTAAAGCAGTAGTTGAATCGAGCTGAAACACATCCGCCTCGCCCCCTTTGCCGATCGCCCGACTCGGATCGGCCCGAACTTTTTTGCCGTTGATATAGATATCCATAGTGCTTCTGGTGCTGAATAATTTTTAGGCATAGTGGTTGGTAAAAGCTTCCACCACAGCTATTAACTGGGGGTCGAGGCGAAGCATGGTAGCCTGGGCGATCGCCTCGGGAACCTCGCCATAAAACGCTTCGGCAATGCTGCCCGCAATACAGGCGATCGTGTCGCTGTCGCCGCCCAGGGACACCGCATTGCGAATCGCGTCCTCAAAATCGACGGCTTCTAAAAAAGCGGTAATCGCCTGGGGCACAGAACCCTGGCAGGAGACATCAAAGCGATACTCAGGACGAATATCATCTAGGGTTTGGCTTAAGTTGTAGGCAAACGTTGATTCGATATAGTCCTTAATTTCAGATTTGTTTTGCCCGATTCGGGCCAGGAAAATGGCGGCGGCGGTAGCCTGGGCTCCTTTAATGCCTTCGGGATGGTTGTGCGTCACCGCCGCCGTGCGTTTGGCTTCCTGAAGCACCTGGTCTAAATCGTCAAACGCATAGCCCACCGGGCTAACCCGCATGGCCGAACCGTTGCCCCAGCTGTTATAGGGGTCCCTAGTGCCAGAGCCAGCCCAGGTATTAAATGTGCCGCCGTAGCCTGCCTTTGGAAAGCGCTGATGATAGTGTTTTAGTCTTTCGGTATAGTCACCCCGATGCAGAATGGCATCGGCGATCGCGACCGTTAGCACGGTGTCATCGGTAAACCGAGAAGCGGCGGAAAACAGCAGAAATTCTTTGGTCTTGATGTTGTTTCGTTCGTAGACCGAGCCGATCACATCGCCTGCAATTGCGCCTAGCATGAGGCCTCCTTTCTGCGAATTACAATCAGGGTGGTGTCGTCGGGCAGCAGCCCCGCCTGCCGCAGCCACTGCTGCGTGGATGAATCAAATTTTGTGACGTCGCGGTTGATTAGCGTCAAGCGCCGCCGCGCCTGGTCGGGGTTGCGAAAATAGCGATCGTCCTGCCAAAACTGGGCGATGTCCCCCACGTATTCCGATCGCCCCGGCAGAGGTTTCTCCGCCGCCGCCATTAGATCGCCCAGGCCATCGGTGCCCAGCAGTAAAGACTGCACTTGATCGGTTGGCAAAGCCTGTAAAACTTTTATCTGTAGAGCGGCTGAGGTAGTTTCTTCGGTGCTTTCTTCTAATAGGCCATAGGCCAAATAGGGCGGCGCATTGTTGGCAAATGGCCCCAGCTGCATCACCCGATCGTTAATGGCAACAACGCCATCGCCGAGGGTAAAAACAACGGTCGTAGTCGGGGTAATGACGGCCCCCGCGATTGTAAACAGCAGGTAGTCCTGGATGGTTTGGGCGCGATCGCCCCCCAGGGCCGCCGCCACCTGCCCCAGCTGGCCCAGCAGGGTGGCTCGCAGCGATGGCCAAAACGCCTCGTGGTCTACGGGCAACCCCTGGGCTAAACCCCTTTGCAGGGCTTCGATCAGCAGGCGGGTCCCCAGTTTGGCCCCGACTTCGCTGTGGGGGCCGCTGCCGCACCCGTCGCAGACAACGGCCACGACACCCCCATCCGTCACCTGCCAGCCCAGGGCATCCTGATTGTTTTTACCGACCCGCAGATGCTCTCGGCCAGTCACCGAGCCACCTACCAGTTCAAATTGGTTCGCCATTGTAGGATAGTGTGTTTATAACACCAAGCTTAGTGTCAAAAATACACTATGTCAAGTCATGCCCTACGCCTACGAATATCCCCGCGCAAATCTGGCCGTCGATTGCGTAGTCTTTGGACTGGACGCGCCCCACAGCCTCAAGATGCTGCTGATTCGGCGCGATTTGCCCCCCTTTGAAGATCGGTGGGCCTTACCCGGTGGCTTTGTCCACATCAACGAATCGGTGGATGCGGCGGCCCGCCGAGAGCTGCGGGAAGAAACCGGGCTGGATGAGGTGTTTCTAGAGCAGCTGTACACCTTTGGGGCGGTCGATCGCGATCCCCGCGATCGGGTCGTCACCGTGGCCTACTATGCCCTGGTCAACCTGCAAGAGCACGCCATCGCCGCCGCCACCGATGCCCGCGAAGCCAAGTGGTTTGCCCTCGATCAGCTGCCAACCCTGGCCTTTGACCACGACCAGATTGTGGCAGCGGCGATCGCTCGCCTCAAAGGCAAGGTCCGCTACCAGCCGATCGGCTTTGAGCTACTGCCCACCAAGTTCACCCTTTCTCAGCTGCAAACCCTTTACGAAACTGTCCTGGGACTGTCTCTCGACAAGCGCAACTTCCGCAAAAAAATTCTCAAAATGGATCTGCTGATCGAACTGAATGAGACCGAAACCGGCGTCGCCCATCGCGCGGCCAAACTGTACCAGTTCGATGAGTCAAAATACCATCAGCTGGCCCAAAAAGGCTTTAATTTTGAGCTTTGAACCTGATCTAACGCCATAGTCACGTTGGTTAGGACATCCAGGAACCCTATAAACGTTCAAACGTTTGAGCGTTCATAGGAGACATGTCTTAACCAGACTGGCCATAGCTATAACGCCAAATTCAAGTCGCGATCGGGTCAGGCCTCACGACCTCCCGCCGACTACCAGCCCAGCACTACGCCCCAGAAGCCATCCTCAAACACCCCCTCGCTGACATTCACATGCACCTGCTTGGCCCAGGTAAACACATCAAAACTCACCTGGCCGCTGTCGTGGTGGCCAAAGGTGCCCTTTTGAATCTCAATGTTGCCCACCAGGGCGACCCAGTGATTGGGCGTGGTGATGTTTGGGGGTGTTTTGCTGAGTAGAGAATTTGCCGTAATCAGCCCAAAGGCGACACCGCCCTGGTCGATCACCGCCTGGGCCTTACGCAGGGCGGTCAAATCGCGCAGCACGTAGGTGTGCAGGTAGTCGGCGTGGCCATAGCCCAAAATTTCGCGCACCCAGCCCAGCATTTCCCACGATTTGGTCATGCCCGCCAGGTTGCGGATGATCACGGGCGCATTCGGCTCCACTGGAAAAATTAGGTTCTCGGACTCGCGCAGGGTGGCCAGCACCATCCAGTCGGCTGGCCCCATGGCGGAGATATCTTTGCTGGCCTGGCGCAGCGCCTCGGAGGTTTGAATGAATCGCGTTGTGGCATGAAACCCGCCCGTTTCGTACAGGCTGCGGCACAGGGCCACATAGCGCAGTGGAAACTTGCGAATCAGCTCGAACAGCACCGAGGCTGGCCCGCAAAAGGGTTGCTGCCCCTGGTTCACAGAGTAGGGGTTGTGGAGGTGCGATCGCATCTCTCGCACAATTTCAGTTTTCTCCAGGCCCGGCCAAACTCCCGGATGAGTCGATTGGGCAAAGGCCGTTAGCGCGGCCATTGCTTCGCTAGAACTCGAGGATTTAGTAGAGGATGCCATCATCACAGCACTGCCACTCCGTCAGGACTATAGCGTTTCCCTACAATTCAAGATGAGCGTTTTCCTGAAGTTCCTAAAACCATGACCCATGTGACAGAACTCGCGACCTTTGGGGCCGGGTGCTTTTGGGGAGTAGAAGCCGCCTTTCGCCAGATCGATGGGGTAGTCGATACCTCCGTGGGCTACATGGGGGGCCATTTTGAGAACCCCTGCTACCTGGATGTGCTGTCGCGCATTACCGGCCACGCCGAGGTCTGCCAGGTGGATTTCGACCCTGGCCAAATTCCCTACGACGCCCTGCTCGACACCTTTTGGCGCATCCACGACCCCACCAGCCTCAACCGCCAGGGGGCCGATCGCGGTGAGCAGTACCGCTCGGTGATTTTCTACCACACCCCAGAGCAAGCCGTGGCCGCCCGCCGCTCCAAAAATGCGCTGCAAGCTTCGGGCCACTACCCCAAGCCCATTGTCACCTGCATTGAACCCGCCAGTGCCTACTGGCTTGCCTCAGCAGAACACCAGCAATACTTTGGGTAATACAATTACCCCTGCTCGGCCCAGGCGATCACCTGGTCGCCCAGGCGCACGCCGTCGAGGCGATCGATTTCGCGAATGCCGGTGGGGCTGGTGACGTTGACCTCGGTGAGGTAGCCGCCGATGATGTCGATGCCGACAAAATACAGGCCGTCGCGGCGCAGGGTGGGGGCGAGCTGGCGACAGATGTCGAGCTCGCGATCGGTAATGTCGGCCTTGGCCACCCGGCCGCCCACCGCCATGTTGCCGCGAAACTCGCTGCCGGTGGGAATGCGGTTGACTGCGCCAATGGGGTCGCCGTTGAGCAAAATAATCCGCTTATCGCCGTCCTTGGCGGCGGGCAGGTAGGTCTGCACCATCACCGGCTCCTGGCCCTGGCGGGTGCTGATTTCGACCATGGAGTTGAGGTTGCGATCGCCCGCCTGCAAAAACAAAATACCTTCCCCAGCCTTGCCGCCCAGGGGCTTGAGCACCGCAGCCCCCCAGCGCTCGACGGTCTCGCGAATCACCGCCTTGCTCTGGCTGACGATGGTTTCGGGAATCGCCTCGGTAAACTGTAGGGCGTACATTTTTTCGTTCGCCGCCCGCAGACCGCTGGGGGAGTTGATCACCCGCGTTTTGCTCGGGTCTACATAGTCGAGAATGTAGGTGGCGTAGAGGTAGGGCACCGTTACCGGCGGGTCGGTGCGCATAAACACCGCATCCATGTCTTCCAGGGGGCGCTGTACGGCTTCCCCCACCCCATACCAGAGGTCGGCAGCGACCCAGCGGCCATCCACCAGCTCCACCGGAGTAAATTGCACCGGCTGCATCAGCGCCAGGGCTTTGGCCCCGACCACGCTGAGGGCGCTAGCGGACGTAATCCAGACTTCGTGCCCCCGCTGCTGGGCCGCTTCCATCATGGCCACGCTGGTGTCGTGGCCGGGGTCAAGGCGCTCAATGGGGTCGATAATGAATGCAAACTTCACGGCGGCTCTGCTCTTTACTCCAGGTAGAGTTTTAGCATGGCAGAAATCGGTGAAACATGAGGACTTGCTGAGGGCAGCTACAGAACCGCGATGCACTCAATTTCTACGGCCACATCCTTGGGCAGGCGCGACACCTCGACGCAGGCCCGTGCCGGAGCATTGTCGCCGCCAAAATACTTGGCGTAGACCTCGTTGACGGTGCCAAAGTCGTTCATGTCTTTGAGAAACACCGAGGTTTTGACCACGTTGTCGAAGCTGGCCCCAGCGGCGGTCAGAATGGCCTTCAGATTGGCGATCACCTGCTCCGTTTGGGCTACTACATCCCCCTCCCCCACCAGTGCACCGGTGGCCGGGTCGAGCGCAACTTGACCGGAGACAAAGAGCATTTGCCCGGTCGCGGCTACTGCCTGGTTGTAGGGGCCGACGGGGGCGGGAGCGGTGGGGGTGTTGATGATGGTGCGCTGCATAGGGGAGTTGGGGAGTTGGGGGAGATAGGGGAGTTGGGGAGTTGGGGTGGATGGGTGATGGGGTGGTGGGGTGATTGGACTGTACTTAAGTCATCCACGCATCCACGCATCCACGCATCCACACACCCACTCATCCACTCCCGAACCGAGGCCGCTGGCCATAGAAGCGGTACTGCCAATAATCGCGCAAAATGCGATCGTGATCAAAGCAAAGATTGTTTGGTATCTCCCAGGGGTTGACTATGACGGCGGATTTGGCGTCGTCGCCAGCGACGGGGTCGGTGGTGGCAGTCGCCAAAAACACAATGCTAATGGTGTGTTTGCGGGGGTCGCGGGCCGGGTCGGAGTAGACCGCGAACTGTTCAACCAGTTCAATCGTAAGGGCGGTTTCTTCCAGGGCTTCTCGGCGGGCGGCGGTTTCGACGCTTTCGCCGTAGTCGACAAAGCCGCCGGGCAGCGCCCAGCCCAGGGGCTCGTGGTGGCGCTCGATCAGCACGATGGGGCGGTGGGGATGGTGCAGCAGTTCGATAATAATGTCAACGGTGGGGGCTGGGTTGCGGTAGGCGGTCATGGGGAATGGCTTTACGGAAAATTCGTTCAACCTAAAATAACTCTCTGGGTAGCCGATCCGCCCCCGTGGGCCGTGCTAGAGTCAGCAGGAATTTAATAGAGCTAACTATGCCCTTTCCCAGAGCCAGCGGCATTTTGCTGCATCCTACGTCGCTACCTAGTCGGTTTGGCATTGGCGATTTAGGTCCAGAAGCCTACCATTTTGTAGATTTTTTGGCAGACACCCGTCAACAGCTCTGGCAGGTGCTTCCTCTGGGGCCAACGGGCCACGGCAATTCGCCCTACCTGTCCTACTCATCCATGGCGGGCAACCCGCTGCTGATTAGTCTGGAGATGCTGTGCGATCGCTCCCTGCTCTACCCCGACGAGCTGCATGATCTTGAGCAGTTTTCACCTCATCAGGTGAATTTTGACGAGGTGATTCCGATTAAAATGCGGCTGCTAGAACGGGCGGCTAGTCGGTTTCACGAAATCGTGTCCGATGAAGACAAACATGCCCTGGCCCAGTTCAGCGAAGAATGTCATTTTTGGGTGGATGATTTTGCCTTCTTTATGGCGTTGAAAAATGCCCACGGGGGCGCAGGCTGGACGGAGTGGCCCAGTTCTCTCGCCCGCCGCGAGCCGGAGGCTATGGCCGAATGGCGAGAAAAGCTGGCCAGCGATATTTTTTGCCACAAGTTTTTGCAGTTTGAGTTTCACCGTCAGTGGCAGGCGCTGCGGGAATACGCCCGCGATCGCCAGATTCAAATCATCGGCGATATTCCCATCTACGTCGCCCACGACAGCGTCGACGTGTGGGCCTTTCCCCACAACTTTATGCTCGATGGCGAAACCCTGGCCCCAGCGCTGATGGCCGGAGTGCCGCCCGACTACTTCAGCGAAACTGGGCAGCTTTGGGGCAACCCCACCTACAACTGGGAAGAGCTGAAAAGTCGCGGCTTTAACTGGTGGATTCAGCGCATCGACGCGCTGCTGGACTATGTAGATATCATCCGGGTTGACCACTTTCGGGGGCTAGAGGCCTACTGGGGGGTGCCAGCCGGAGAGACCACCGCTATGAACGGTACATGGATTGAGGCCCCGGGGGCCGAACTGTTTGAAACCGTGCGCCAAAAGCTCGGCACCCTGCCCATCATGGCCGAAGATCTGGGGGTGATCACCCCAGAGGTCGAGGCGCTGCGGGATGAGTTTGAGTTTCCGGGCATGAAAATTTTGCACTTTGCCTTTGGCGGCGGCAGCGACAACCCCTACCTGCCCTTCAACTATGTGGCCAACAGCGTGGTCTACACCGGCACCCACGACAACGACACCACCGTCGGCTGGTTTGAAAAAATATCCGATTACGAACGCAATCGCCTGGTGCAGTTCGTCGGCTGCCTCAGCCCCGAAGGCATTCACTGGACCATGATTCGGATAGCGCTGATGTCGGTGGCCAACCAGGCGATCGTGCCCCTGCAAGACGTACTGGGCTACGGCAGCGACTGCCGCATGAACACCCCCGGCCTGTCTGAAGGCAACTGGGGATGGCGCTACCAGGCTGACGTACTGACGACCGAGGTGCGCGATCGCCTGCGCTGGCTTACAGAGCTGGCTAACCGGGCACCGAACCGGAGTGAGTGAGTGGGTAAGGAGATGAGAAAATAATGTGGCATTTTCTCTCACCTCCTTGCTCTTAATCTAATGGCTCAGCGACAGCGCTGGCATGCCCCGCATGAGGATATCGGTGACAGAAATGACCCCCAGCAGCTCCCCATCCTGAACCACAGGGGCGCGCTGTACCCCAGTGTCTGAGAGCATCTGAGAAGCTTCCTGAACCGTGAGGCCGGGGTCGAGGGAAATGCAGGGCTGCCGCATAATATCCTGTACCAAAACCTTGGCAGGGTCATGTCCACGGGCCACCACGGTATAGACAATGTCGCGCTCGGTCACCATGCCAAAGGGCATGTCCTGGTCGCGGTGCTCAACCAGCAGTGCTCGAATCTGCCGATGCTGCATCAGGTATATGGCCTCGGCCACGGTAGCGCCACTGGCAATAGTGGTGACGTTTGGGGTCATGATGTCGGCAACGGTCAGCATAGGGTTCTCCAGGAAACAGGGATGTATGGGCAAAGAAACAGAAACCGCAGCGCCCCGTCTGATAACGGCATGCGGCAGGCTGATGCAGGGGCAGGCTAAGGGCAAAGTTATTAGTAGTGACCAAAAACTGCTGATGGAGCCGTAGCTTTCATATCCACGGGGCAGGGCAATGCCCTATGGCCAGGGGTATTACGGCATCTCTAGCCTCAGCTAACGCAGTGACAAGCAGTGGGCAAACCAGCCCCAAACCGGACAACCAACCAGCGCCCTAAGGCGCTTGCACGTCAGGGCTGGCCTTATCAGCCGGGGTCAGACTGGGCTACGCATGGTTACAGCGGGTAAGGCCTCCGACGCAGCTTGAACCTGTATTAATCTTATTTATGGTGCCCTCTGGGAGGGGGAGCGATCGCTATTTTTGTACCTTTTCTTTAGATTTAGCTCGCTGCTCAGCAAAAAGCGTTACGGGCGACTGGCGGGGCAGCCCTGTCATCGTCCCCCGGGCAGAGAAAACATGGCCTACCGGGGCAGGCGGGGTTTGGGGGGCGATCGCCGCCGGGGTCGCTGCCGCTGAAATATCTGCTGATGCTGCAGGCGGCGGTGGAGATAGGTCAAGAGCCCGCCGACAATGGGTACCAGGGGCATGAGGGCCAGCCAGAGCGCCGAGGGCGGCGGCGCTGGGGTCGCCACCACCAGGGGCGTAAAGACCAGGGTGTTGGCCTGGAGCATCGGCACGGGCAGCTTCAGGATGCCTTGGCGAAGGGCGGCTTCCAGGGCGAGCCAGGTTTGGCGGCCCACAACTCCATCGCTGGCGATGCCCTGCCGCTGCTGGAGCGATCGCACGGCTGCAACCGTATCGGCCCCATAGATACCGTCTACGGTCTGGGCATAAAATCCCAGGCTGGCTAACTCAAGCTGAAGCTGGCTGACCTGGGGTCCGCTGTCTCCGGCCCGCAGCAGGGGCTGCGGTGAGACTCCAGAAAGGGGGGGTGACTCGGATGAGACCTGGGCCTGTCCAGGGGGAGCGGCCCCCAGCAGCCCGCCGCCCAGAACGGCGAGCCCAACCCAGAGCAAAAGGCCGCACCAGCGAGCGGGCGTTGTCCATCGAGTGATCATGGTCTTACTCCCCAGAAAACGCCCACAGCCAGAGGGGCAGGGTCAACAGCAGGCTGGCCGAACTCAGCCCAACGCAGGTCACCGACAGATCGCGATCGAGGTCGTAGGCCTCGGCCAGCACCAGATTTGAAAAGGCGCAGGGCATTCCCGCCTGGAGGATCATGACCAGTCGCGGCGGGCCATCTACCCCCAGCAGGGTTAAGCCCAGGCCCACGGCCAGGGGCAATACCAGCATTTTAATCACCACGGCTACGGTGGCCCGGTGCAGATGCCGCCACGAGCTCAGCTGCTGAATGCGCAGCCCCATCAGCACCAGCGACAGCACCACAATAGCCCAGGCAAATTGGTACAGACCCAGGTCAAGCCAGGCGGGCAGAGCGATCGCCTTGAGCCCCAAACCCAGACCAAAGGCCAGGATAATCGGATTTTGCCCCACGGCCCGTAGCCTGGTTGACCATTGCCGCTGCCGGGGCTGGGCAGTTTTGGGACCGGGGCCGCCCAGCTCTGCGGCCAAAATTGCCCCCAGCCCGTAGGAGCCGAGCAGCGTGCCCAGGGCGTCGTAAAACAGGGCCCAGCCAAACACGCCTACGCCCAGCTGGGGCAGCAGCAGCACCACCGGGTAGCCAATGTAGCCTGTGTTGCCCAGCATCGCGGCCAGGGAAAAGCTGCCCTGGGTTGGTCGCGGCCAAGGGGCGCGATCGGCGCGAATCCACAGGCGGCTGCACAGGAGACCCAGCAAAATAGCGACCCAGGCCACCACCGGAGCCAGGTACAGGTTGCCGGACAGATCGGCCCGGCGCATGAAGCCCACAATGCTGAGGGGAATGCCCAGCCAAAACAAAAATCGACCCAGCCGCAGGGGCACCTGCTGGTACAGTCCCTGGGGTTCCCCAGGGTGCGGGGCAAAGCGGTGGAGTAATGCACCGAGGACAATGCCAGCGCAGACCCCAGCCCCAATTGGCCCGTACAGGCGCATCAATACCTCAAGCGGTGGCAAAATACTGGCCCTCGATGATCGGCGCTGGGAGGATGCTGTCAGCCTCCGCACTGAGATTGTGACAGGCGCGGCTAAGATTTGGGGTAAGCCTGGCCCGATGCGCCGCGATCCAAGTTGCGATCGCGGCGCATCGAGCCATAATGGGTAGAGCTTTGCCGGAAGCGAATGACCATGTCTCCCTTCGATGATATTCCCCAAGCGGCCCGCGACCTGCCCCTGCCCCCCTCAGAACAAGACCAGCCCGCCTGGCTGCGGCGGACCCGATGGCTGCGGCGGACCCTGGGGCTGGCGATGCTGGCCCTGGCGGCGGGCGGGCTGGTGGCCTGGTATCAGACCAGCGGGTTTTCTGCCGCTGAGGTCAATCAGCCGTTCAAGGCCATGATCAATCGCTCTGCAGGGGCTACCGACGGGGCTATCGCCTCCCCCGGCAGCGGCGACTCCGCGCCCGAGGCCAGTCGCAATGTCGCCTCCCAACTGGCTCCCTCCAGCACTACCCTGTTCCACCACCACGCCTTCGACGAGGCCCCGGCCGATGAGCTGGTTCCCCTGTCTATGAACGCCAGCATTCGCATGCGCCCCGCCGCCGCTGCCCAGTATGAGGCCATGACCAAGGCCGCCGCCCGCGATGGGGTGAGGCTGGTGCCGCTGTCGGGCTTTCGCTCCCAGGCCGAGCAGGAGAAAATTTTCTTTAGCCTCAAGGCCGAGCGCGGCCAGGATGCCCAAACCCGCGCCGAGGTGAGCGCCCCGCCGGGCTACAGCGAGCACCACACCGGCTATGCAATCGATCTGGGGGACGGTAACCAGCCCGGCACCAATGTGGTGCCAGAGTTTGCCAACACCCCCACCTACGAGTGGCTCAAGACCAACGCTGTGCACTACAACTTTGAGCTCTCGTTTCCGCTCGACAACGAACAGGGGGTGTCCTTTGAACCCTGGCACTGGCGCTTTGTCGGCGATCGCAGCAGCCTGGAAACCTTTTACCGGGATCAGCCGTGAAGCAGTAGTTCAGCCGCCGCTGGCGCAAAAGCGCCAGGGTTTTTATAGCCATGGCCGTTGCGCTCAGGACATCAACGCTAGTCGTGGCTGAAAACTGGGGCAGCTATAGATGTAGCCAGTCTGGTTAAGACAGGTCTCCTGTGAACGTTCAAACGTTTGAACGTCCATAGGAGTTTTGGATGTCCTAACCAACGTGGCTATGGCTATATAATGCCGGATTTTCCAGCAAAACTCTGGCTAGCTTACCCGCCCTCCGCATTCCCCGCTGGCGGGCGATCGGCGTTCTTGCTGGCAAGAATTCAAATAACTTTACGGCTTTATTGAGGTAGTGCTGATACCGTTGTCGGCTGTTCTGTCAGCGCCGTCCCTATGTCCCTTGCCCACCCGAATGCCTGGCGTCGTCGGCCAGTGCCTAGGCCCAAAACAATGGCAGCTTCGGTGCTGCTGGGGCTGGCGGGCGCCTTAGCGGTGACGGTGCTGGGGGGCACGCTGGCCGAGCGGAGTGTTCACAAACAAGTAGAACAGACGCTCTCAAGCGCCCTGGATCGTCCGGTGCGGCTGGGGAGATTGCGCGGCGTTTCGCCCCGAGGGGTGTGGCTGGGCCAAACCGTGATTCCGCCCACCGAGGCCGGGGTGTTTGCAGGACAGGCTGAAGCCGTGGTGGTGGGCATCGATTGGTCGGCGCTGTGGCAGCAGCGGGCTTTGAGGGCCACGGTGACCCTGGTGCAGCCCAGGGTTGTGGCGGCGCTGCCGGAGGACCTGGGCGATCTGCTGGAGGACGCTAGCCTGCCCGATTCTTCCGGTTCTTCGTTAGCCGCCCTTGCCTGGCTGCGCGTTGAGGGGGGAAGGCTCACGGTGCGGGGGACCACCGCCGACCCGGCGATCGCCCAGCCGCTCACCCTGGCGGGAATTCAGGCCACAGTGCACCGCGCTGGGGGGCGATCGCCGGTGGCCTTTACCGTAACGGGGCAGATCAATCAGGGCCAGATTCAGGCCAGCGGCACGCTGGGCGGAGTGCCGCGATCGCTGGCCCTGACCGCCCAAACCCGTGGCCTGCCACTGTCTAGCCTCAATCTGCTGCTGCCGTCGGTGGTCACCCTCCGGGCCGGCACCCTCGACAGCACCCTGACGGTGGCCAGTGCCGTCGGTTCTGGGGTCTGGCAGGTGAGCGGAACGGCTGCGGTGCAGGGCGGCCAGGGAGCATTGGGGCAGGCCCAGCTGGCCCTCGATCGCCTGCGCAGCAGGCTGGGGTTTGAGGGCCAGCGGATTACCCTGACCGACACGCACCTGCAGATCGGCCCCCTGAGCTTCGATGCGGCGGGCACCGTGGATCGGCAGGCAGGCTACAATCTGGCCGCCCAGGTGGCACCGATGACGGCGGCGGATCTGCGGGGTCTGGTGGGCGATCGCCTCCCCATTCACAGCGCTCAACCCTGGCAAGGTCAGGGACAGATCACCGGATCACTGCAAGACCCCACCGTGGCGCTGCAGCCCAGTTTGGCGCTGGCGCCGCCGGGACAGTTCGTGCTGGATCTGGGCAGTCTGGCCCTCGCCCTGGGGCTGCATGCCCAGGCCCTGCCGCCCCGCGCCTGGCTCGGCCCCATTGAGGGGGCCACCTATCAATTTGGGCGCGATGGGGCCTGGTTTACCCTCAGCGATGGCACGGTGGTACCGCCCCTGTCTGAGTCCGCCTATCGGCGGGCCAGTGGCATTCTCGGCAGCGACCTGCGCCCGGCCCTCGATCGCAAGTTTTTTTGGTTTTTGCAGACCAGCCCCTACGTCACCGCCATTGCCGCCGACCTGGCCAGGGGACAGCTCCAGGCCTATCGCCAGGGCAGTCGCTTCGATACCGATCGCTTCTTTTTGGAGTATTTTGTGCCGGTCTACGCCGAGTCGAGTCGGGCGGCGGGGCTTGACCCCGGCGAAGCCCTGTGGATGCTCGACCATTCGCTGCGCACCCTGCACGATCCGCTGCTGCGTCACCCCGATGCTCGCCCCATTACCTCCGGGGCGGGCAGGGTTGGCTCCTTCTGGGCGGGCGAGCAGCTGCTGTCGATGCAGCAGCTGCTCGCCCGCCCCCTCCTAGCCCAGAGCGGCCCAACCGGGCAGCTGACCCGCCTGGCTCTGATCAAACAGCTCGACGCCTCCACCTCGCTGCCGAGTCGGCGGCTGTCGAGCACCCCCGAGCTGATGGCTAAAATTCCCAACGTGACCGTCGGGGCCGAGGAGGGCGCGATCGCTCTGTCCCTGGGCATGATGCGGTTCGAGGGCGAGGGCATCTACCCTGAACAGCTGCGATCGCTCGCCGCCGCCATCGAGCAAAACGAGCTGGACAAGCACGCCCTGAGAACGACCATCACCGCCAAAATGGAGCGTCTGGCCACCGAGCACAGGACCGATCTGGGATTTGCCCTGCTCCGGTTTACCGATCGCGACTGGGCCAGCGTGGGCCTGGGCCAGCACCTGTTCCCCGGCGGGGCGGCCCAGCTGACGGGCAGCAACACGCTTTCGGTGATGGTCTCCCGCCAGGAGAAGGCGGGCTACAGCCTGGAGGCGGCCTACCAAAACAGCCGCCTGCTGCTGCTGGAGATGCTGGCCGGTGCGGCCCAGGACCCCAAGGGCGATCGCCTGTTGTATGCAGTGCTCAAGGACTATGCCTTTAGCCCCCGCTTCTGGCAAATTCTGGCCCACAACGAGCCGTTTTTGGCGGCTCGGTTTAGCGCCATTGCCGCCGACACCCGCGCCTACCAAACGCTAGCCCAGCAGGGAGCTGCCCTGCACGAGGCCTTCTATGCCACCCTGATTACCACCGATCAGGATATCGGCGTCAGCGCCGCCCTCAAGCAGGCGGTGGGGTTTGAGGCCCACCTGGCCCGCCTGCTCGACCAGGCCTTTGCCCCCGCCGACCCCGCCGACCCGCGCTATCGCGCCTTCCGCCGCAGCCTGGCGATCTACCTCAGAGAGGCCCCGGATATCTCCGTCTACGGCGGTAGCGAGGCCGCCCTGCGGGCCTACGGCCAGGAAACCCTCAATGTCCAAGAGCTGATCGCCGTCGATGTGGCTGATGCCCCCCGGATTCGAGCCATGGTGCGCCTTTACCACGAGGCCCTGGCCAATGGCCTGATCACCGACTGGGATGAGGCCGGGTTTCAGCGCATTTTGCTCACCGGGGCGCTGCTGGCCGCCGGGGTGGAACGCTCCGCCCTGCCCGCCGATCTCCAGGGGGTGGGCTTCCCCAGCGCTGAGTTTCGCCGCGACCTGCTGTTTGTGGTGGGGGTGGAGGGCAGCCTGGTGGAGGCGACTCGGCTGGGCATTCAGGCCCACGACTACCGGGTCAGCTTTCAGCCCGTGGATTTGCCCGACTACCGATCGCCGCCGCTGAATGGCGCCGATCCGGCCAGCTGCCCCAGCCAGCCCTACATCGCCGCGATCGCCCTAGGGGCAGCCTCCTCCTTTGTTTGGGATGCCGAGGCCCAGCGGGTGGTGCTGCGCCGGGGCAGTACCCGCTGCCCCCTGCCAGAGGACTGGACGGCGCTGTTCTTTCCGGCCCTGCTGGAGAGCGTGCCCCTGGAGCAATCCCAGGCGGGCTGCGATCGCCTGCAAGCTAGCCTGCAAGTCGCCAAACGGCTAGAGGCCGGTATCTTCTAGGCCCCTGGCCCTGCCCCTGTATCCTTGCTACCCCCTTCCTCGCTACCATAGAGCAACGCCGCCTGCACCAGAGTCTTTTGGGGCAGGCCTGGGCGATCGCTACCCGCCGGAGATTCTATGCGCGACACCACCCTCAACGCCATTGCCATCGTCATTTTTGGGGTCACCATGGCCAGCCTGCTGGGGCCGCTGATCGACCTGTCGCCAGCGGTGGTGGCGGTGTTTGTGGCGGTGGGGCTGGGGGTGTTTAGCGTCGATCAGCTGGGCCTGAGCGGCCGCATCGGCAACATATTGATGGATGCGGTGGCCTGGGCTTCCCCCGATCACCGCCAGCGGGTGCTGCACCATGAGGCAGGGCATTTTTTGGCGGCGGTGCTGCTCGATATTCCCATCGAAGCCTACACCCTCAACACCTGGGAAGCCTGGAAGCAGGGCATTCCCGGCCAGGGGGGCGTGGTTTTTGGCCCCGGCGACCCGGCGGCCCTGGCGCGCCTGACTCCCCAGAGCATCGACCGCTACTGCCAGGTGTGGATGGCGGGCATTGCCGCCGAGCAAATGATCTACGGCGATGCCCAGGGCGGTGGCGACGACACCGCTACCCTGACCCTGTTTTGGAATGCCCTGGGGCGATCGCCCGGCGAAGCTCCGCTCAAACAGCGCTGGGCCGCTCTCCAGGTCAAAACCCTGCTGGAAAAGCACCGCGAAGCCTTTGACCAGCTGGTGATGGCCATGGGCGATCGCACCCCCGTGGCCGACTGCTGCGCCCTGATCGAACAGCACCGCGCCGCCCTAGAGTCAACGAACTTCCGCCATTGAGCACTAGACCTTTTGCAGCACAAACAGACTGCCCTGGTTGCCGCGCCCGATGCGCAGATCGTCGTCCAGGTAGGTGACCTCCAGCCAGCCCGACTGGCGATCGGGGTTAATGGCAAAGTCAATGCCCCGCAGCAGCGAAAACCTCGGGGTAGTCTGCATGACCTGAACAAACTGGCCTACCGATTCATACCCCAGGGCCTGCCGTAGGCCAATCACGCCCCGCGCAAAGCGCACATTCACCCGTCGGGTAGACACCGCCTCCAGGGTAGCGGCCACCGCCACCAGGCCCGACAGCAGCGGCGGCCCGTTCACCTCGGCAATATTGTAGATTCGGTTTTCGGCCAGGCGAATGCACTGGTAAATGGGGCCTAAAGAGGCCAGGGGCAGGCGATCGATATTCAGCAGCTCGCGGCTGGTGGTGTAGAGCAAGCGCCAGTCGCCATCGAGACGGTCGCTAGCCTGGAGCGGGTCGGGGGTAGGGTTGCGCTCCTCCAGGGTGGCGGCGGCGGCCTGAATGGCGCTGCGATCGCTGGCATCACTGTTGATTCCTCGGTTGGCTCCCGCCACGGCATTGAGTAGCTCAGCTTTGCCCAACATGGCCCAGTCCCCACGGCGACATCAGAGGCATAATACGGCAAAACTTCAGGGGGCAGCAGAATAGTGTCTCTGCTACGATGGAATGTCCGCGTAATGCTTCTGTGTCTTGCTATAGGGCCGCCACCATGTCTGAAAAGTACTACAACCCGTCTTTGCGCCAGGTGCCCCGCAGCGCCAAGGCTCCCATTCTGCCCTCCTCCGGCAACTCCTCCATCCTGCACTGGCTAGAGGATATTGGCCGCCTGCGCAGCCGCGACGTCGTCGAGACTATCCCCGACGAGGCCGAAAACGAAGAAATCTCAGATCTGATGGGCAACGACGACAGCTTCGATGACGACGACGACACCGATCTCGCCCTCGATGACGACGACTAAGACGGCAGTTAACCGCAGCTCCCAAATCGACGTCAGGTAAGGTCGCCGTTAAGTGTTGTTAAACTTCGCCCCTTAATGAGATCATTCATTTAGACTTCCTGACTATTTCCTGCCGCCGGCCGTAGTCAATTGGAAGATCATCCAGTAGACTCCTGGGGTGTGTGGTGTGATGCAATTGAGGAATTGTTCGTGGATGCGAAGTTTTTAGCATCAAAGCGGCTGTCTTTGAACGGCCAGACGTTATTTTGGCTGCTGGGCCTGGGGCTGAGCGCCGCCGCCATTGGGCTAGACGGCCTTCTGGGCAATGCGGTCAGCCTGGGGGCGTCAATCACAGTGCCGTTTTTGATGGCAGCCCTGGGCAGCAGCCTGCTGGGGTTCTCGGCGGTGCCCCTGCTGCGATCGCTCAAAACCGGCCAGTTTATTCGTGAAGAAGGCCCCCAGGGCCACCTTAAAAAGGCCGGCACCCCGACCATGGGTGGGGCCTTTTTTGTGCCCGTGGCGGTCGCGGTTGCTCTGGTGGCAACGGGCTTTGGCCGCGACACCGTGGCCGTATCGCTGCTGACGCTGGCCTACGGGGCTATCGGCTGGGTCGACGACTGGCAGGTCATTCAGCGCCGCTCCAACAAGGGTATTTCTCCCCGCGCCAAGCTGGGCCTGCAAGTGGCCGTGGCCGTGCTGTTTTGCCTGTGGGTGCTCGCCAGTCAGCCCGCAGGTCTGACCACTGTGGCTCTGCCCCTGGGCCTCGGTCTGCCCCTGGGGTTGCTGTTCTGGCCGCTGGCCGGGTTTGTGCTGGTGGCCGAAAGCAACGCCACCAACCTCACCGACGGACTGGACGGGCTGATGGGGGGCACGGGCGCGATCGCATTTATGGGCCTGGCCGCCATTGTGGCCCCCACCCACCCTGATTTAATGGTCTTTTGCGCCGCCATGGCCGGGGCCTGTCTGGGCTTTTTGCTGCACAACCACAACCCCGCCCGCGTCTTCATGGGCGACACTGGTTCGCTGGCCCTGGGGGCGGCTCTGGGGGCCGTGGGCATTCTCAGCGGCAATCTGTTTGCACTGCTGGTGCTCACCCTGCTGTTCTTTGCCGAAACCCTGTCGGTGATCATTCAGGTCGGTTATTTCAAGGCCACCAAAGGCCCCGATGGAGTGGGCAAGCGCTTCTTTAAAATGGCCCCTCTGCACCACCACTTTGAGCTGTCGGGCTGGTCTGAAATTCAGGTTGTGGCCGTAGCCTATGCCGTCACGGCGGGGCTGGCAATGCTCGCCCTTCAGGTCAGGTAGCCCGCCCCCGCATCCCCCGATTGCCCTAGGAAGGTTGTCCCAAGCAGGCCGCCATGGAAGTTTCAAACCTGCGCCCCCTGGGCAGTCCTCCCAACGCCTGGTGGGTGAACGACCAGTCTGCCGATATCAGTCGCCAAGAACTTCAGCCACGACTGGCTGTACTGGCCACCCAGACCAAGCGGGTACGGTTTGACCTCAGCAAAACCGCCTGCCTGGTAATCGATATGCAGAACGACTTTTGCCACCCCGACGGCTGGCTGGCCAGCATTGGGGTAGATGTTGCCCCGGCCCGACAGGCGATTCAGCCGCTGCGAGAGCTGCTGCCCCAGCTGCGGTTGGCCCAGGTGCCAGTGGTGTGGGTGAACTGGGGCAACCGTCCCGATCTGCTCAACATTAGTGCGGGGCTGCGGCACGTCTACAATCCCAGCGGTGCTGGCGTAGGCCTGGGCGATCCGCTGCCCGCCAACGGTGCTCCGGTTTTAACCAAGGGCAGCTGGGCGGCGGCGGTGGTCGACGAATTGGAAACCCAGCCCCAGGATATCTGGGTCGACAAGTACCGCATGAGCGGCTTTTGGGATACCCCCCTCGACAGTATTTTGCGCAACCTGGGCAAAACCACCCTGCTGTTTGCCGGGGTAAACGTTGACCAGTGCGTAATGGCCACCCTGCAAGACGCCAATTTTCTGGGCTACGACTGCATTTTGCTGAGCGACTGTAGCGCTACCACCTCGCCCGGCTACTGTACCCAGGCCACCGTTTATAACGTCAATCAGTGCTTTGGCTTTGTGTCCGATGGGCCAGCGGTGATCGCCGCTTTGAGGAAAGACTAGCCCAAACCCCTGCCCACAGTCCCTTGGGCTGGACACCTCAGAAATAGTGGCGTAGTTTTAAGTAATACACGTAAACTATAGGCTAGGTAGCTCGGCGATCGCTTTGCTTGGCTGGGCGCTTGAAATTTCTGATATGGCTATAGTCCTTTGGATTAGGAAATTCAGAGAGGTTTGAACGTTTTGAGGAAAAATGTCTCAACCAGGCTGGCTACAGCGGTAAAACCTGGCTGTAAAGTCTGGAGGGCAAACTTTTTTTGGCTTTTTTTGGCTAAAGCTGGTGCACTTGCTCCAATTTGAACTACCCTTGGGCAGACCAATTTTCAGCCTTGTTTTCATTCTTCAACGCCCCTTCTACCGTCCATCATGAACGCACCTTTTTCTCCCGAATCGGCTTACCCAGGGGCGGTTGCCCCCGAGGCACCCCAGGGCAATCGACAGGCTCCCTCTGTGCCCATTTCGGTCTACCGCGAGCTGGCCACAGAACTGCGGGCTACCCAGGGTATGGTTGACTCGTTAACCCAGCAAAACCAGCAGCTCAACCAGCAAAACCAGGTGCTGCGCCAGGAAATGATTCGCTTTGCTGACTCGGCGGCCCGGCTTAAGCAGGCGATTGAGGCCAGCCAGCCCCAGCCGTTAGAGGCAGCCAGTACCGGGCGATCGCCCCTAGAAGCCCACCTGGGCAACGAAGCCTATGGCGCGGCTCCCGCCTACCCCATGCCCATGGCCCCCGTGCCCATGGGCGAGGAGGCTGCGGCATCGCTGCCAGAACGCCTTACGGAGTCTGTTGGAGAAGGAGTTTCGACCCTGGCCAGCCAGCTCACCCAAATGGTGAAGCCCAAGAAAAAAATGGCCAAGAAGCCTCCCCAGCGGCCCCAGGCAGCCCCCCAGCGCCTCTATACCGAGGAGCGCCTCGACCCCAATCGCCCTGGGCAACTCAGCAGACCGCCCTCAGATCTAAGCGGGCTGTGGCTGGCCGCAACCATCCTGCTGATAGTCGTCAGCGCCTTTGGGGCTGGGTTTTTAATTATGAAGCCGCTGCTAAGCAACTCTCGCTAGGCCACAATGACCAGCGGCCAAGGCTTTGACCCTAGCCACTACCTTAGAACGCTCCTCGTCCCTCTGCATTTTTGTAGCAACGGATGCAGTATTCTAGGGGGCAAGCCCGATACACATAGACCGAAGCTAAACGAAAATTGCTGAAGCACCCAGTTTGATCTATGAAAAAAATAGAAGCTATCATTCGCCCCTTTAAGCTCGACGAGGTCAAGATTGCCCTGGTCAACGCTGGCATCGTCGGTATGACCGTTTCAGAGGTGCGCGGCTTCGGTCGCCAGAAGGGACAGACCGAGCGCTATCGCGGCTCCGAGTACACCGTTGAATTTTTGCAAAAGCTCAAGATTGAGATCGTGGTAGAAGAAGCCCAGGTCGATATCGTCGTCGATAAAATCATCTCCGCCGCCCGCACTGGCGAAATTGGTGACGGCAAAATATTTGTCAGCCCCGTGGACGAGATCGTCCGTATTCGCACCGGGGAGAAAAACACCGAGGCGGTTTAGCCCCGCCAGGCTGAAACTTTACCCTGAGGCGCAGCGTTCGGCTGCGCCTTTTTCGTTTGAATTATCGCTGCGGAGCGCGGGTTATTTGCCGCCTGTCTTGCCGTTGCTTGGTCGGGCCTGCGCGGTGTCCTCCCACGATTCCCCCTTGGCCCAGGAAGACGCAGGCGGTATTTTGGTGTGCCACCCTTAGTTTGGTAAGATCAAGAGCTTGCAACCAAAACGCGATCGCCCGCCAATTTCAAGGAGAAGAACCCCATGGCCCGCATGTATTACGACAGTGACGCCAACTTAGATTTGCTCAACGGCAAAACCGTGGCTATTATCGGCTACGGCTCCCAGGGCCATGCCCACGCCCTCAACCTCAAAGACAGCGGCGTCAACGTGATTGTGGGCCTGTACGAAGGCAGCCGCTCCACCGCCAAGGCTGAGGCCGAGGGTCTCACCGTCAAGCCCGTGGCCGATGCCGTCAAGCTGGCCGACTGGGTGATGATTTTGCTGCCCGATGAAGTGCAGCGCACCATCTACAAAGAGGCCATTGAACCCAACCTGGAAGCGGGCAACGTGCTGCTGTTTGCCCACGGTTTCAATATCAACTTTGGCCAGATCGTGCCCCCCGCCGAGGTGGATGTGGTGATGGTGGCCCCCAAAGGCCCCGGCCACCTGGTGCGCCGCACCTACCAGGAGGGCCAGGGGGTGCCCTGCCTGTTTGCAGTCTATCAAGATGCCACGGGGCAGGCGCGCGATCGCGCCATGGCCTACGCCAAGGGCATCGGCGGCACCCGCGCCGGCATTCTCGAAACCACCTTTAGAGAAGAGACCGAAACCGACCTGTTTGGGGAGCAGGTAGTGCTCTGCGGCGGCCTCAGCGAGCTGATCAAGTCGGGCTTCGAAACCCTGGTAAATGCTGGCTACCAGCCCGAACTGGCCTACTTTGAGTGCCTCCACGAAGTGAAGCTGATTGTGGACCTGGTGGTCGAGGGCGGCCTGGCCAAAATGCGCGACAGCATCTCCAACACCGCTGAGTACGGCGACTACACCCGCGGCCCCCGCATCATCACCGATGAAACCCGGGCCGAAATGCGCAAGGTGCTCAAAGAAATTCAGACCGGCCAGTTTGCCCGCGAGTTTGTGCTCGAAAGCCAGTCGGGCAACGCCGGGTTCACCGCCATGCGCCGCCGCGAAGCCGAGCACCCGATCGAAGAGGTGGGTAAGGATCTGCGGGCGATGTTTAGCTGGTTGAAGAAAGCCTAGGGGAATGGGGGCGTGGATGCGTGGGGGCGTGGATGCGTGGGTAGACCAACCCACCTACACACCTACCCAGCTATCCAGCTACCCATCCACGCACCTACGCTCTACGCCCTACGCCTCCACCTTCACCTTGTTGCTATAAAACGCCACATAGCCCTTGATATTGTTCGCGGCAGGCTTGGGCTCGGGGTAGTACCAGGCGGCTCCGGCATTGGTTTCGCCGTCAACGACGATGTCGTAGTAGCTGGCGGTGCCTTTCCAGGGGCAGCCGGTGGTTTTGCTGATGGGCTTAAAGTAGTCCATATTCAGCGAGTCGGGGGGGAAGTACTGGTTGCCTTCCACCACTTCGCAGGCGTCGCTCTCAGCCAGCACAACGCCGTTCCAGGTAGCTTTAGTCATGGGATGTTCTCCGGTTTTTCTTCTCAGACTATAGCGAAAGCGAAACCCTTGTTGGTTAAGGTGGCCGAGACTCCCGTCGATTGATCTGCGGGGATGCAGTGAGTCTTGCGCAGCAAAGCACCTAATATTTTCTGGCTTGTCAGGGGGAGGTTTCCTCAGCATTGAACTGCGTCCCCGGCCCGATCGCTGCCACCAGAACCATGCTCGACCAATCTCAAACCCCAATCGTTTCGGCTTTGCAGGCCAGTAGTCACAGGTCCCATGCCGCCTTCTACGCCCCAGGCCACAAGCGGGGAAAGGGGGCATCGAGTCGGCTAAAGGAACTGCTGGGGGAGGCGGCTTTGGCGGTGGATTTGCCGGAGCTGCCGGAGCTGGATAATCTGTTTGCGCCGGAGGGCGTGATCCTTGCAGCGCAGGACCTTGCCGCCGCTGCTTTTGGGGCCGATGGCACCTGCTTTCTCGCCAATGGCTCGACCTGCGGTATTGAAGCGGCGATTCTCGCTACCGCTGGTCCCGGCGACAAAATTATTGTGCCGCGCAACGCCCATCGATCGGTGATTGCGGGGCTGGTGCTGTCGGGGGCGATGCCGATTTTTGTGGCTCCAGACTATAGCCCAGAGCTGGGGCTGGTGCTGGGGGTGAAGGCTGAGGCGATCGCAGCCGCCCTGGCCCGACATCCCGATACCCGGGCGGTGCTGCTGGTGTCGCCCACCTACCACGGCATTTGTTCAGATATTGCGGCGATCGCAGCCCTCACCCAGGCCCACAACATTCCCCTGCTCATCGACGAGGCTCACGGGTCGCACTTCGCCTTTCATCCCCAGCTGCCAACTCCGGCCCTGGCGCTGGGAGCCGATCTGGTGGTGCAGTCAACCCACAAGGTGCTGGGGGCGCTGAGTCAGGCGGCAATGCTGCACACCCAGGGCCAGCGCATCGACCCATCTCGGCTGCAAGCTGCCCTCCAGCTCACCCAATCCACCAGCCCCAGCGCCCTGCTGCTGGCCTCGCTGGATGCCGCCCGCCATCAGATGGCCACCGAGGGCAAAGCGTTGCTAGCTGACACGCTGGAGCTGGTCGATCAGCTGCGGACCGGGCTGGCGGCCATTCCCGGCGTGCAGGTCATCGATAGACCCTCGGTGACGACCTGCTCCAGCGTCAGCGATCTGGATTTGACCCGAGTGACGGTGGATGTCTCGGGTCTGGGGCTAACCGGGCTGGCGGCCGACGAGATTCTCCATGGAGAACTGGGAGTTACCGCCGAACTGCCAGAGCTGCGCCATTTGACCTTCATCGTCAGCCTGGGCAATGGGCTGGAGGATGTGCAGCGCTGCATAACCGGCTTTAAGGTGCTGGCCGAGCGAGGTGCCAAAAGCCGAACTGCCCCACAGAATTTCAGCGATTTGTCGCTGCCCTTTTCGTCCCAGGCGACGGAACACCCGGTACCAGCGGTGTCTCCCCGCCAGGCGTTCTTTGCGGCTACCGAAACCGTTTCGGCCAGCGCCGCCCTGGGTCGCCTCAGCGCCGATACGATCTCTGCCTATCCTCCCGGCATCCCGGCGATTGTGGTGGGGGAGCCGATTACCGCAGGGGCGATCGCCTACTTGGCCAATGTCAAACGGCAGGGGGGCTACGTCACTGGCGGCAGCACCTCTGGCCCAGAAAAATTTCGGGTTTTAGTTCAAAAGCGCGAATAGTCTGCCTTTAGATAGGCTTATTCCCCTTCGACTGAGCCTATGCTTAAAGACTCAGCATTTGCTGAACCCCTTCTACACCCGGCTGTATACTGAATGCAGCTTTGGGGATGTGCTCTTAAAGGACGCTTGGGCATCATGGCTCTACAGGAATCGGTCACTACAGCATTTACGCATCTGAGGGCTAAGCTCAGCCAGCGGCTGGCGGCAGCAGGCGGTTTGGGAGCACTGCTGGGCAGGCAGGAAGATGCCGATCTGCCCTTCCCCAGCGTCGTCATTGAGTACATCGTGCCCAACGGCAAAAGCTGGGCCTTTCGCAGCTGGCACCGCCGCATGGTGAAGTTGGCCCAGCGGGCTGAGGGGTTTCTGCGGGCCGATCGCTATCGCCCCCTGGCCGTGCAGGAGGGCTGCCTCAAGTGGTACACAGTGCTGCACTTTGAGCAGCCCCACCAGCTGGAGCAGTGGATCAATTCTAGCGATCGCGACGCTCTGCTCAAGGCCGGGCGCGACATTTTTAAGTCCTACAAGTTTAAATCCTTTGAAACAGGGATGGAGGGCTGGTTTAGCAATGAATCTGGGGAAGAACTCACCGGGCTAGGCCCCCCGGCCTGGAAGGAGATTTTGGCGGTGGTGCTGGGGCTATACCCGATCATCATGGTGCAGGGCTTCATTCTGGAGCGCCTGGGCCTGTTTGAAGACTGGGACCCCGCCAGCGCCATGCTGGCCAACAACCTGATTACCACCTGTATCTTTACCCTGATTGTGATGCCGCGCATTGTGCGGTGGCTCAACTTCTGGCTGCGGCCCGCCCACCGCCGCTCCCCGGTGCAAACTGAGGTGGTCGGTACCATTGTCACCGTGCTGGCCATGGCCGCCATGGTCTACTTCTTCAACGAAATTGCTTAGGCGAAAGGCGCTCTAGCGAGAAGCCTGACTCTGTTATGCAGTCTGCGACACAGACCTATGCAACAGTCCCCCCTTGAATTAAACCTGTGAAATGCAGCTGTGGCCAGCCCGGTCAAGACATGCCTCCTAGGAGCGTTCGATCGGTTTAACCTGCATGGGGTTTCTAGCTGTCTTAACCAACGTGACTGCGGCTACAACCCTTGCCAGAGCGCGCCTCTGACAACTCTGGTCAATCCAGTCAATCCAGTCAATCCAGCGCCGATCGCCCCATGAAGTTCTCCGCCGCCCTGCAGCTGTCCAATCGCCAGGTCACCATTCAGGCGGTGGGGCGACTGTTGAGCCAGGTGAGCTACGGGTTAATTAACTTCTACATCCCGATTTTGTTCGTCAATCAGATGGGGTTTTCGGCCACTTCGGTGGGGTTTGCCATCAGTCTGTGCGCCGTTACGGAGGTGGCGGGGCATTTTGTCGGTGGCAGCCTGGCCGACTCGCCCCGGTTTGGCCGCCGTGCTGTGCTCAGTTTGGCCGCCGTGCTGGGGGTCGCCGTGTCGGTCATTCTGGTGCTGGCAAATAGCCTGTGGATGCTTATCCTCGCGAGTTTTGTGTTGGGCGTTAGCCTGGGCTTTTACTGGACGGCCTCGGGGGCGGCGGTGATGGATGCGACTGAGCCCGAAGACCGCAGCCGCGCCTTTGCGGTGATGGGGGTGGCCGAGTACGTGGGTCTGGGCATCGGCATTTTGGGGGGCAGCGTTTTGCTGCGGGCAGTTGCGGCTAACCCAGAGCTGATTTTTGTCGGCTGCGGGCTGATGTTTCTGGTGTTTTTGGTGCTGGTGCAGGGGGGCATGACCCGAGACTACCCGCTGCGATCGGAGACTGAGAGCGCGAGCGGCGGCATTCTCAGCGCCCTGAAAGATAAGGCCCTGCTGGTATTTATGGCGGCGAATAGCTTCTTTACCACCTACGTCGCCCTGGTGACGAGCACCATTCCGCTGTACTTCACCAACGTTATGGCGGGGAGCGACCCGATTCCGGGGGTGTCGGTGGGCAGCACGGCCAGCCTGTTTACCTGGTGCTACATCGGCGTCGGGGCGGTGCTGCAGATCCCCACCACCAGCCTGCTGACACCCCTGCGGCGGATCTGGGTGCTGACGGGGGCGATCGCGCTGTGGGGCATTGGCTTTGCCCTCCTGTGGGCGGCGGGTAGCTTTGCTCAGGCTCAGTTTATCTGGGCGATCGTGGCGCTGTGTCTGCTATCGCTGGCGTCGGTGGCCTACAAACCCTTCTTTGTGGCGACGGTGTCTGACCTGGCTCCGCCCTCGCTGCGGGGCACCTACGTGGCGGTGAGTTCCCAATGCTGGACCATTGGCTACTTCATTGGCCCCCTGCTGGGGGGCTGGGCGATGGATCAATCTGCCCTGGTGGCGCGGCGGTTTTGGCTGGGGGTTGGTTTCAGCGCGGTGGCCTGTATTGCGCTGCTGTGGGTGTTTGAGAGCATTCGTGCCAAGACGCCTGCCGTTGCGGAAATGCCCGATGTTAAACTTTCTGCCGACACACCGTGACGGCTGTAACATCGACGCGCTGAGGCGATGGGGTACGATAGCCGGAGTTTTTGACCTGCTCTAATTTTTCTGGTGGCTTGGCGCTATGGATTCTATGTTTGGCTCTGTCGATTCTCAGCTGGTGCTGCTGATTGCTGCGATCGCGGTGGTGGTGCTGGCCTCCAGGCTGCTGTTTAGAATTTTAGCTGTGGGCTATGGCCCGCTGATTGGCCTGGTGGTGATTGTGGTGGCGCTGCAATATCTGTTTGGCATCAGCCCCAAGCAGCTCTGGTTTGAGGTCGCCCACCTGCCCCAAATGGCAATGAAGTTCTTTAATAGCTTTGGGTAGGCAATAGTCTGGGATCGGTTCACTCCCTATCGATTAGGGCCTACCTTCCGCACTTCCAGCTGGACAGATTATTTACCACAATGGCGTGAACCTGATCCTTAGAAACAGTCCGATATTAAACTTTGCGTCAATCAGCCAAATCACCTAAATCCCCGGCATGGCTTGTCAGGCGAGCACTTGAGCCGAAGATAGGCCGGTATTAATTGTGTTTCCAATGTACTGAGGCCATTCCCTGATAAGAACGGTTTCCTTTGTGGGAATTCTTATAACAATGAGCACCAATTTTGCCCTCAAGAGGTTGTCGACTATGTCCACCTGTGTTGCCACTAAACACGTTGTACTATCGGTAGACGACAGTTTAATTAGCCAGCAGATGATCAAGCGAGCCCTCGACACTAGCTACCGAGTGCTGCTGGCCGACAATGCAGTGGACGCCCTCTCCGTGATTTCTCAAGAAACCGTCGGAGCAATTTTGCTCGATATTTCTATGCCGGGTATAGACGGCTTTGAGCTGTGTCGTACGGTACGCAGCCTGCCTCGGTTTAAGAATGTTCCCATTGTCATGGTGACCTCCCGCGATACCGAAGCCGACCGGCAAGAAGCACGCCTGTCTGGAGCCTCTGGTTATTTAACCAAGCCCTGCAAACCCGAGCGTCTCAAAGCCGTTATGGGCAAACTTCTCCCCCAAACTCAGGGAGTTAGTTAAAGACCTGTCTTAGCAGCACTGGTGCGATGTCGCTCAGGGGTAGCACCTGCTGGGCAGCGCCTAGGGCAATGGCCTCTTTAGGCATGCCAAACACGATACAACTGGCTTCGTCTTGGGCAATGGTCAGGCTGCCGGCTTGGGCCAGCGCTTGCAGCCCATCGGCCCCGTCTCGTCCCATCCCTGTCAGCAGTACTCCTACTGCTGAGCGGCGATAGTAAGCCGCCACTGATTTAAACATCACCGTCACCGATGGGCAGTGCCCCGCCACCGGGTCTCCCTGGGTGAGGGCAATTTGCCCTCGAGCATTAATTTCTATGTGGTGCCGCTCAGGCGGAAAGTAAACCACTCCAGGGCAAGGCATGTCACCAGGGGATGCGATCGCGACCTGGATCGCACAACTGCTGTTGAGCCACTCAACTAGCCCCTGCAAAAAACCATCGCTGATGTGCTGCACACACAAAATCGGCACCGGAAACGTTTTAGGCAACTGCTGCAAGATCGTGAGCAGGGCCTGAGGCCCCCCGGTAGAGGCCCCGATCGCCAGCAGCCGGGGCGCATGAAGATCGATACTCACTGCCGCCTTGGGCAGCGCTACGGCTACCACTGGCCCAGCCGAGCGCCGTTGGTGGGTAAACACTGAGACTCCAGACAACACCCGCAGTTTAGTGATTAGCTCAATTTTGGCCTTTTCATACTCTGAAGCCAGCCCTGCGCGCGGCTTAGGAAAAATATCGAGTGCTCCGGCCTCTAAAATGCGAAATACATTTTGGGTGTCGTCTTCCTGGACCGAAGCGCTGATCACTAAGATAGGGCAGGGAAAACGGGCCATCACCTCCTCGGTGAGTTCCAGCCCATTCATTTTGGGCATATGTAGGTCAGTGCAAATAATACTGGGCCGGACCACCGGGATCATGGCCAATGCCTCTTGGCCATTGCGGGCCACACCCACCACTTCTATATCAGGTGTGGTCTTGAAAATACGCTGTAGAATCGCCAGGGCAATGGGCGAGTCATCCACCAGCAGCAACCGAATTGGGCCAGAGGGCATTGCAGTCTCTCACGACAAACGTTCTGAATGCCTACCTTTAGATAGGCGCATCAACCAAACTTTCCAGACCTTATCTCGACGGGAGGCAAACAGCCAGATTCAGCTTCATGCCAGCCAGGACAGGGGATCAAGCTGGCGATCGTGCTGCTCTAAATCAAGCGATCCAGGGTCTCAAGCAGCACAGCTTGGGTAAAGCTCCCCTTAGTGATGTAGGCATTAGCGCCTGCTTCTGCCCCTCGGCGGCGATCGCTGTCGCTGGCCAGAGTGGTGACCAACACCACCGGCAGCTCACTATACTCGCGATGCTGACGAATGCGCTGGGTTAAACCCAGACCATCGAGATTTGGCATCTGCACATCAGAGATTACCGCATCAAAAGCACGCGATTGCAGTTTGCTAAAGCCGTCCATGCCATCTACAGCGGTAACGACTTCGTAGCCTGCCGACTCCAAAATCCGCTTCTCCTGAATGCGGGTAGCAATGGAGTCTTCGACCAGCAGAATACTGCGGGGGCGAAGTTCATCGATCTCGGCAGTGTGAGCCCTCTGCGCCGAGACAGCCAGATGCCCCGCTCGATGGCGTACTGCTGCTACCAGATCCTGCGGATTCAGCACCATACAGACTTCTCCCGTGCCTAGAATGGTCGCCCCAGAAATGTGGCGCACCCGCTTGAGCAACTGACTTTGGGGTTTTAGCACCACATCCTGTTCATCGATCAGAGCATCCACAAAAATTCCTAGTCGGTCTGAACCGACCTGCAAAATAATGCACGAAAGACGCTGGTTGGCGGTCTGCCCTGGTTCTACTGAATCGGCTTTTGTCCCATACAACAGCTCTGATAGCCACACCACCGATACCGGACGCTCCTGGTGGAGGATGGTGGGGTAGCCTTCTAGGGTGAATATATCGCTGGACTGCACCAGACAGGCGGTTTCTACAAACTCTACGGGCAGCGCATAGATTTGTTGACTCACCGTAACCAGCAGTACATGGGCCGTCGCTAGGGTAATACCCAACTGAATCCGTAGGGTACAGCCCTGCCCCGGCGTCGATAGCACCTCAATGCTGCCTTTAAGTCGTTCTACGTTAGTACGCAACACATCTAGCCCTACCCCCCGGCCCGAAATTTCGGTCACCATAGTTCGAGTCGAGAAGCCGGGGC
The DNA here is from genome assembly GCF_000309385.1 of Nodosilinea nodulosa PCC 7104. GTDB lineage: Bacteria > Cyanobacteriota > Cyanobacteriia > Phormidesmidales > Phormidesmidaceae > Nodosilinea > Nodosilinea nodulosa. The sequence goes on along the minus strand of NZ_JH976537.1, from coordinate 1,207,571 downwards.
TAAGAATCAGCGCCTGAATTTGGCTGGAGGTCAATAGTTCTAGCTCTTCAGGGCGATACAGCCCCCGCCGGACAGCGCTTTGCTTAATGGCATTGAGATCTAATCCGCGACCGTCATCGCTGACCTCCAGGATGATATTGGTCGCCGTTTGGTAGCCGCGCAACGTAATGGTAGCCGATTCGGGCTTGCCTGACCTGACTCGCTCTGTCGGCGTTTCAATGCCGTGGTCAATGGCATTGCGAATTATGTGTAGCAGGGGATCTTTCATGTCTTCGAGAATGCGCTTGTCGGCGCGGGTGTTCCCCCCTTCGATGACCAGTTCTACCTCTTTACCTTGCTGCCGGGCCAGGTCGCGCACCAGCCGTGGGAAGAGGTTAAAGATAGTTGAAAGGGGCATTAACCGCAGCGAGCGAATACCCTCATCTAGCCCATCGGTAATGGTCTCCAATCGGGCGGTATCTTCGTAGAGAGCAGTGCCAAGCTTAGTAACGAGGGTACCTAACTGCTCTAGACGCTGCTCGGTGCGGTTGTGAAAGCTTTCGAGCTGTTGCCAGACCGGCTTACCCTGCTGTAGGTCGTGAGCCAGAAAGCGATGCATGACCAGATCGCGATTCCACTCTTCCCAGAGATTGGTGATGCCGTCAATGTCGGCGAGGCGATGGGCAACCCGAATTTTGGTCACCGTCAGTTCACCGCTCTGGGTCATCAGGGAATCCAGGCTTTGGGTCGGCACCCGAATCGTCTCAATGCGGTAGTTAGAGGCCTGAGTCAGCGCAGCATCGGGTTCATCAGGGCAGGAGGCCGAAACCGGCTGGTGGGGAGCGTTGCTGGAGATGAGGCTGACCGGGATCACTACGCTGTTGTCCGTCGGGGCGATCGCCGCCGCAACAGGTTCCATGGTCTCAACCGGGACCACTGCCTGCGAAGGGTCAGATGGATGGGGTGTAGGGGCTACCGCTGGAGCCAGGTTAGGGGAAGCCCCCATCAGTTCAGCCAGAACGTAGAACACATTGACGGTGGTGGGTTCACCCGTGGTGGCTTCGTGGACTAGCTGCCGCATGGCCGTTAGCCCGTGGGCGAGGCGATCGCAGGTGTCAGCCGAGATCGTATCGTCCCCCCCCCCGATTGCCCCCAAAATATGCTCAATCTGGTGGGCTACCTTGCCCAAATCATCCACCCCCAACATGGTGCCGTCACCCTTTAGCGAGTGGGCCTCACGCATCAGCGCCTCGACCAAGGCGGTGTGGTCGGAGGATTTTTCCAGCTCAAGCAGCCCCTCATCCAGAACCTGCAGACGTTCTTCGCTGGTGGTTTTAAAGATCTCGCGTAGCTCATCGTCGGTAATATAGCGATCGCTAGTCGCCCCACTGCCAATCTCGATCGCATCTTCCGGGGAAGTGCTAGATTCTATCCCAGCCGCATTATCATCAAATAATTTTGGGGCTAAATCTGTGCCCTCATCTCCAACGTCAAACAGCTCAAAATCTAGCTCTGCCCCGCTATTGTTAGTGATAACGTCAGGGGCAGCCTCAAACAGCCCATCATCCCCCTCCGGCTCAGGCACCGACCGCCGCTCTGCCGACTCAGCTCCCATGAGCTTGGCCATGACATAAAACAGCTCTAGCTGAGCCGGTTCGCCCGTAACCGCTTCGTGAGCAATCTGGCGCATCGCGCCTACACCATAGGCCAGTCGGTCAAACAAGTCTGCTAAGACGGCTTGTTCACTATGCCTAATGGTCCCCAGCATTTGCTCGATTTGGTGAGCCACCTTGCCCAGTTCAGTGACTCCCAGCATGTTGCTATCCCCTTTAAGGGAGTGCGCCTCGCGCATTAAGGCGGCTAGGGTCTCCTGGTCATCGGGATATTTCTCCAGGCGTAAAAGCCCCTCATCGAGGGCTTGCAGACGCTCTTCGCTGGAGGTCTTGAAAATATTGCGCAGTTCGGTATCGTCAATCATCATGCTAGGGCGCTCCCTCCGATGTTTGTTTTGCCACGAGGCTAAATTGCCATCTTGAGCTGGACAGCACTCTCGTTAAGCTGGTGGGTGCCCACTTTAATCTGACTGATACCCTTGGCGTTTTCCTGAGAACCAGTGTTAAGGCTGTTCATGGCGCTCACAACCTGCTGAATAGCCACTGCCTGCTGCTTCACATTGAGAGAAATTTGCTGACTGTTGAGCACCACACTGCCGATAGCATCGGCTACCCCGGCAAAAGCATCGGCGGTTTCTTCGGCAATTTTGACCCCTTCTTCAACAGTTTTGGTGCCCTCGTCAGTAACCATCACCGTTGAGTTAATAGCGGTTTGAATATCGGCGACCAAGGCATTGATTTTTTCAGCAGATTTTTTGCTCTGGTCGGCTAGTTTACGAATCTCACCAGAGACTACGGCAAAACCCTTGCCATGCTCACCAGCTCGCACCGCCTCTACGGCGGCATTGAGAGCCAGCATATTGGTTTGGTTAGCCAGGTCACTGACCAGGCCAGAAATCCCACCAATCTGGCTGGTCTGCTCGCTCAGGCGAAGAATTTGATCGGCGATGGCATCCACCTTTTCTCGTAGCGCAGTCATACCATCAAGGCTGCGCTCTACGGCGCGGGTACCACCTTCGGCCAGCGATAGCGCTTGCTGTGCCCCAGCGGCAGCGGCCTCAGCTTGTTCTGCCGACTGCCGGGATGAAGCCCCTAACTCATCCATCGTGGTGCTGGTTTCGTTGACGGATGCGGCCTGCTGGCTACTGGTGCGCTCCTGCTGCTCAACACTGGCGGCGATCCCGCTGGCACTGTTGGCAATATTACCCGCCACCTGGTTCATAATCCGCGATGCTTTTATCAGAATGAGAATGCCGATCAGTACTGACAAAACGATCGTCGCAGCTGCCGCGCTGAGGAAAATAATATCCAGTTGCCGCAGGGCTGCCGCTTGCCGTATCTCACCAGAGGCAACAAAGCCGTCCTCCAGCTCTTCCATGGTGGCGAGTAAGTTGTCAATATCACTGACTAAAGCGCTACCATCACTTTCTTTCCAGGCTTGAAACCTCACTTGATCCTGGTCTTCATCAGCAAGATTGATCAGGCTTGTCTGTAAGACAATAAACTGATTAACAAGCGTATGTAGTTCTGTTATGTTTTTTAGCTGGGCTTCGCTTTCTATTTCGGCCTTTAGTTCATCAATTGCAGCTAAGTAATCATTCCGAGCTTTGTTGAAATCTAGCAGAGAAGCAGAATTTGCCTGGGCTAAGTAGCTGCGGACGGCGCGGTCCATAGTATGGACATTTAAATTAATGTCGCCAACTTTGTCTTTGATTTCCCACGTTTCTTTTAGTTCATCAGATGCTCTAGCTAACTGCTTAACGCTAATCACTGTGACGCCAGCGGAAACTATTAGCGCAATAACAGGTACAGAATAGCCTAGGGCAATCCAGTGGCGAAGCTTTCCAAATTTAATATTTTTCATAGTTAACCTCCAAGACTAAAAAACAAAAGTCAACGAAAAAATGGCAGATCAGATTTGTCGATGCCTATATCTTTTTAGCCCGACTGATCGACAATCAACTCGCCATGAGTAAGGAGTGTAGGCAAGTCTACGAGACTCATCATTGAATCACCGTAGCGAGTTATGCCTTTGAGATAGAGGTTGCCACTAGAGTGAGCCGTGGTAGGCATCGTGGCAATATCTGAAGCATTCATATAGACCACATCAAAAACATCGTCAACAACAACTCCGGCTACTAACGAACCTAGTCGCATAACCACAGCTTTGCGATGGGTAGCCGCGGCAGAAGTAGGCAGATTTAAGAAGCGTCGCACATCTACCAATGTCAAAATTTCGCCACGCAAATTCATGTTGCCGACAATATGGGGCGGACAGCAGGGGACGGGAGTTACCCGAGCCACATTGGCAAATTCATGCACAGTTTCTAGCCCTAAGCCAAAATGCTCTCCTTCTAAGCTGACTACGGCCAGTGCTGATAGCTCTGAGGTATGTTCTGGAGTTGAAAGCTGTGCTAGCCCTACCGCTCGTCTTTGCAGCACCTGCTGGTCAGGAAGGCTAAACTGCGCCATAAACTGATTAACGCAGCTCTGTACTACAGTCTCTAGTGCTGCTGACGGTTGTGCAATGCCCGCTGCTCCATGCACTAGGGACTCCGAGTTGAGCAAAACAACAATGTTTTCAGCATACTGAGCTAGCCCAGCAGTGAGAGGGTGGACAGTATTGGCGATATAAGCAGTCTCAGAGGTCGCAGTAATGCTGCCTGAATCGATCGCTTCTACAGCCTCAATCTGATCAACTATTAGCCCTACTTGCTGACCCCTATGCTGCACTAAAATCACAGCCTGATTCACAGTATTGGGCCGTCTGGCATGCCCTAAATGCAGGTTAAGATTTAACACTGGCAACAGCCGGCTGCGCAGATTAAGCACCCCAGCAACTTCTGGCCCCGATTCGGGTATGGAGGTTAGGGCCGGTAGCAAAAAGATTTCTTCTACTGCCTCAGCCGCCAGTCCATAGGTGGTCTCACCCAGGTTGAATAACAGATAAGATGTAGGGCTCATAGCGGTTTACCTACGGATACATGCAGCTTAAAAGAGGAAAACATAGTCGACTAAGCTTTTGATCCCCAAGAGGAGAACAGCACTACCAAAACTAGTGTTCCCTTGAAATGCAGATCAGCAGCAGAATAAAAATTTAAATTAGGAAGAATATCAGGCTTCCAGCTTCTCGCGGCGTCAAATTGACAACTTCATAGAGTAAAGAATTACCAAGCACCAACAACTTGTGACACTAAAATTTGCTAAAAATCATTAGCGGAAAGCCTTGCTGAATGACTCAAGCCACGGTGAAATCCTGATCGTCTCACCATGTTGAGCTTCTCTAGCGTTAACTATTTTTAGAATTTTCTTTCTGTTCGAAAATAGTTATGTTAATGCTACAGTCTTGTGGTCTTATCTTGGAGGCAGGCTAGCCATTAGAGTAAGCGCCTGGTCATGAACTTTCCGAGATCTTTCTGACTGTTCTTGGCGCTCATATATGCTAGCTAGATCTAGATAGGCATCAACAAAGTTGGCGTCTAGATAAATAATCTTTTTGAGATATGACTTAGCTGTCTCTAAATCATTTTTTTCCTCTGCGATCTGAGCAAGTAAATAATACATATCTATGCTAAAAGGCTGGACTCGAATAACGTCGAGGCATAGGCGCATTGCCTGTTCGTGCTGGCCGATATTCGCATAGGCACGAGCAGCAATCTTACGGGCGGTATCGCATTGAGAATAGGTCTTTAAAATAGTTTCAGCTTGTTGGATTGCGCTGGTGTAAGCTTTTTGTGCAAGTAATACTTCGGCCTCATGCAGCACTTTTGCTAGATTATGGTTTGGGTTTGAGGCAACCCTAGACTTAGGGGAAGGCGATGGTTGTGGTAAGTCTTTAGTTCTGCCTGAACGTGGCGATCGCTGAGGAGTAAAAAGAGAAATCGTAGTTGCCTGAGCAGCTTTAGGTATGGGTGGAGACAGCTCGCGCTGAGACTGCTTTTTGTACACGACAGATTCTGGGAAACTAAGGGTTTCAAACTGGCTGGTATCTTGGCTGTAAAGCTCGGTGTGGCCAGAGAGAAAATAACCCTGGGGTACTAGCGACTGGTGAAACTTTGCGATGATCTGGCCAATAGCCTGGCTGTTGAGATAAATAAAGACGTTGCGGCAAAGAATTAGATCGAGATCGTACAGACCACTGACCAGGCTGGGGTAAGGGTCATTAAGCAAATTGCCGCGCTGGAATACAACTCGCTGCTGCAGGCGATCGCAGATCTGATGGCTCTGGCGATGGGTGGAAAAGTATTTCTGCTGCAGAGCAGCAGGCATCTGCCGAAATGACCAGTTGCTATAGTTTCCTTGGCGGGCACTGTCGATGGCGGCTTGGCTGATGTCGGTACCGATCAGCAGCGCGTCCCATCGATCCCACGGGAAGTTGAGCTCGTCGAGGGCGATCGCGATGGAATACAGCTCTTCTCCGGTGGAGCAGCCAGCGCTCCAAATGCGCAGCCTGGGCTTAAAACTTGAATTGGCCTGCTCGCGGCTAATAATCTCAGGCAGAATTTGCTCTGTTAAGAGCTTAAACTGATTGCTGTCTCGAAAGAAGTAGCTTTCATTAATAGTCAAGATTGAGTATAACTCTTGCCACTCGGATCGGTGGGACATCCCATCGGCTATTCCGGTCGATGAACCAGTGTCCTGCTCTAGTTCTTTGAGTAGATAGGTGTGATAGTCGGCCAGTGACGTTAATTTTAGGCTGTTAGCCCGATGCCTTACTTTTTCTGCTAACGAAGCATAGTCTTGCTCTCGAATGTGCATGCCAGAGTTACAACGAATTAAACTACTGATGCGCCTCAAAATTAGTTCATCCATAGCTAGTTCAAAGCGCTAGTTTCAACGGTGATGGCGTCTCGATCATGGCCTGGGTTCGTCAAAATAAGCTGGCCGAGGTTAACGCGCCATAGGTTTGTTTTCTTAAAGTTGGCCCCAGCCAGTTGTGCATAGTCAAGGCAGGCTTCGGACAGGTTAGCCCGAAATAGGTTGGCATTTTCTAGAGAAGTTCTGCTTAGGTCAGCCATGCGTAAAACGGCCTCTCGCAGATCGGCTTCGGTTAGATCAGCACCCCTTAATGTTGCCCTAAATAAGTTAGTACCTACACAACTAGCTCGGCGTAGGTTAGCTTTGGTCATGTTAGCGCCCATTAAGCTGGCACAGCTTAGGTTTGCCTGGCACAAATTGGCGTTGCTCAGATTTGAGTAATAAAATGTTGTTCTTACTAGACTAGCCGCCTGTAGAATCGCTTCTCGCAGATCGACTTCATAAAAATTTGACTCTCCTAAGTCGGCACCGCTCATTAGAGTTTCCTGCATATCGGCTTTATAAAAGTGCGAATATCGCAGGTTGGCGTTTGAGAGGTTGGCCGTGTAGAGATTAGTTTTATAAAAGTCAACTAGGCTCAGATTAGCGCTGCTGAGGTCGGCCATGCACAGGTCGCCACGATAAAGGGTCGATGCCTCAAAGTTAGCATTGGTAAAAACACTTTCTCGCAGGTTAGCCCCATAAAAGTTGGCGTGGCTAAAGTCAATGCCAGGTAGATGCAATCGCCTTAGATCTGCTCCCTGAAAGTCTGGCCGAATGCTAGGGTCTTGAAGGCGCCAGTTATTCCAAGCTTCAACTCCTCTTTCCAGTATCTTCAGGTGTTCGGTATTTGCCATTGGTTGATGCTTCCTAGGTTACGCATGGTGACGATTGAGTTTGAGAGCCATGCGTAAAGTGACGATGCCAGAACAGCCTTTAAGCAAGAGGAGCTGACCTAACCACTGAACTCCATAGCGCCTAAGTGCCTGTGGGTCATTTGTATATTGACGTGAAAATAGCCTAGGCGTTGAGCCTGATCAGTAGACCTTACATAGGCTTTATGACCAGGCGTAGGAGTCTTTGTACAAGCTAGAGTTCCCCCCTGGATGCAGGATTCTGCTGTCCTCATCTATCAGCAGCACTGAGAAGAAAACATCCGATAGTTCCTGGTTTAAAGGCAGAAAGAGGCTGTTCAAGATTCTGATCAGCATAGGGCTAGAGTCAGCTTGTTTGAGCACTTGCGTTTGAGCCGCCAGAAGTGCTTCCGATCGTTTGCGCTCTGCAAATCTTGAACCTCTATCCCTTTGCACCCAATAGCTCATTTGAGGATCTCCTTACAACTGGCTCAACAATTGTTGAGCTATCGAAATGCAGCAGCCCAGGAATTTTTGGGCTAACGCTGCAGACCATGAGATTCCTGAGTTTGGATCACCTTGAGACATGATTACAATCCTGGCCATCTCGTGAGGTGCCAAGGACTATTCGCAGCGTTATCTTAAGGATAACAATTGAATGTGACAAATTTGTGAGTTAGGCAGAGATTTATCTGCGTATATTTACTGCCTTATCTTGGGCTAAGAAGAGATGCTTCTACGTATATTTTTCACTTCAGTTAACTTTTGTATTCGTCTGCTTTTTTCGTATTAAATAAGCCGATATGGTTACGTTCCACAAGGAATAGGCCTGCATTGGCTGTACTCATTGGTTTGCCGAGCAGGCGTTGCTTTAGACTCTGATGTAGAGTAAGCGCACGACTGCTTTTGTGGCAGTGTGGTTAAGCCGACTAAACCAGCTTTTCTCAAGGAGAATCTCTGCTAACGCTGATTCGTATAGTTCCAAGTATGGGTTCTTTCCTGTTTACTGTGAAAAATACATGCACGGCAGGTTGGTAGCTAAAATCTGGTTTTGTATTAAATGTTAGATCTGACAGCTAAGACTCTCTCATTTGCCGTTCAACATTTGTGGCGGAAGATGCCCGGTCTCGTGGTGGAGAAAGTAGGGTTACATTTGCCAGAGAACTTTAGTTTTAGCGACTTACCGGTAAGCTCCCCCCAGGCCAGATGGGCCGTTTGCTGTGAAGTTTCCTGTGCTGTGGTAGACCCTACCCTCATTTTCTGGACCGCCCCGGTGGACATGAATCTGCTCACCGATGCGACCGACCTGGTTATTGAGCGCAACCTGAGAGAATTTCTGCCCGTGCTGCTGATTGCCCTCAGCGCTGCCAGCCTGCCGCGCATTTTTGCTCCCCTGCGCCAGGTGCCCTACACCCTGCTGCTGGGTCTGGGTCTGGTCGATGTGCGCCTGATCGACCTGTCGCCTGAAGGAATACCCAGGACCAGGAAATTGTTAGGCGTTTCTCTCTCTAGACAAATTTTTTGATCGTGCTGGCTTTCTCTGTCGAAGACGCAACGCCAACGACTCCGCTCCGCCAAAGCGAAGTATCTCGTTCCCTGCGCGAAGTCGAAGAGGACTTCCGGGCGTTTCTCCATTTCTACTTCGCTTAGCCACCGAGGATTTCGTTTCCTACTCCCCCCGCAGCGCCTGCACCACGTCGATGCGCGTCACCCGCAGGGCAGGCAAAAAACTCGCCCCCACCCCGACGCCAAAGGCGGCCCCCATCGACAGGGCGGCATCGCGCCAGTTGAACTCGTAGGGGGCCTCAAAAACGGTGGTGGTGGCGGCCTTGGTCAGCAGGTGGACGGTGCCGACTGCCGTGGTGCCGCCGATCAGGCTGAGCAGGGCGGCCTCGGCGATGAACTGGGCCATGATTTCTAAGTCGGTGGCCCCGATCGCGCGGCGCAGGCCAATCTCGCGGGTGCGCTCCATGATCGCGGCAATGGTGATATTGGCAATGCCGACGCCGCCGATTACCAGGGCCAGCAGTCCTACGGCCTTGAGCACGCGAATGGAGGCCCGCTGGCGCTGCTCTTCTTCGTAGAGGTCTTCCACATTGCCGCCGATATACATGTCGTAGTCAGGAAACATCTGCTTGAGCTGGGCTTCGACGCGATCGCGGGTGGTTTCAAAATCGTCCAGGCTTTGCAGGGCAATTTGAATCTGTCCTCCAAAGCGAAACCGCCCCTGCAAGAGATCGCCGTAGGGTTCGGGCACCCAGAGGGTGCCGGTGGGTTCGCCCTCCTCGCTGCCGTAGAGGTCTTTGTTTTCAATCAGGCCCACAACGGTGAAGCGGGTGCCGTTGATAAAAATGCCTTCCCCCAGGGGCGAAGCCTGCTCAAAGAGTTGCTGGGCTAGCACCGTGTCGATTACGACCACCGGGCGAAAGGCGTCGAAGTCTTCGGGGTCAAAAAAACGGCCCGCCAGCACCTGCCGCCCGGTGGTTTGCTGGTAGTTTTCCGACACGCTGAAGGCGTCGAGGCTGTCGGTTACGTTGCCCTGGTACTGAACCTCTGAACCCCACAGCGGGGTGACGCGGCTGATGCTGAGAATGCCGGGAACCGCCCGCTGGATTTCGGCCATGGTGGCCTCGTCAAACTCCACCGGGGGGCGATCGCGCCCGTAGACAAAGGGGGTGATGTTGGGATTATCGCGGGCCGCCAGCCGTTCCTCCAGCACCCGGTTGGCAATGGTGTCGATGTTGAGGGTGGCGTTGACGGCGGCGACCCCCATGAAAATGCCCAGGGCGGTGAGGCCAGAGCGCACCCAGTTGCCGGTGAGATCGCGCAGGGTGGTGAGGCTGAGGTCGAGGGGGGAGAGGGGCATGGGGAGGAGATGGAGGGGCAGGGGGGCAGGGGGGCAGG
>NZ_JH976537.1:1166363-1197324 GCF_000309385.1 Nodosilinea nodulosa PCC 7104 | reverse complement strand
GGGCAGGGGGGCAGGGGGGCTGGGGGGCAAGATGTGTAGTCATGATTTAGAGAAATAGGCCTCCCACCCTTAATCCTCTCCCACGCCCCCCTGCCCCCTTGCTCTAACAATCAGCTCTACCCAGGAGAACCAACACTATGGAGCTTGACGGCGGCGGGCACCGGGAGGGCCAGCGGGAGTCGTTTCCACGGCTATGCCTTCTTTTAGGGGCTGGTCAGGGGGCGCATTGAGAATGACGGTGTCGGTTTCTTCCAGGCCGGAGCGAATTTCGACGGCGTCCAGGGTTTCGAGGCCGGTGGTGACGGGGCGCTTTTGGGCTTTGCCGTTGCTGTCGACGACCCAGACGTAGGTGTCGCCGCCGTCTTTTTGAATGGCGTTGAGGGGGAGGGCGAGGGCGTTTTCCTGCTGCACCAGAATGACTTCGACGCTGACGGCGCTGCCCGGTATGAGCGTGCCGCTGGGGCGATCGAGCCGGGCTACGGCCTTGACCGTGGCCTGGGAGCCGCGATCGCTCTCGCTGTCGCCAATCGCCTGAGGGGCAATGCTGATCACTCGCCCGGTGTAGCGTTCGGGGCTGGGGCCAATGATGCTGACCCGCACGGGCATATTCACCGACACCTTGTTGGCATCGAGGGTCATGAGGTCGAACAGCACCACCTCCTGGGTGGGGTCGCCGATGGTGAGCAGGGTGCCCTCGCTCTGGACGCCATCCCCTGGCTGCACGTCGATGTTGAGCACCACGGCGTCGAAGGGGGCGACGATGGCGTTGTCGGCCAGGCGGGCGCGCAGGTTGGTCAGGGTGGCCTGGTTCTGGCGAATTTCTAGCTCGGAGCGCTGGAGGTCAACTTCGGCTCCGCGCAGGTCTGACTGGGCGGTTTCCAGGGCGTCGCGATCGCGATTGTACTCGTCCTCAGAAATGTACCCCTGATCGACCAGGCTCTGGGATTCACTGAGGCGCTCCTCGGCCCGCTGCACCGTGCGCTGGCGGTCCTGGCGCAGCTCGGCCTGGCGCTGGCGTTCCAGCCGCAAAATTTCGGTCTGAATCTGGGCCTCGTCGAGATCTTGCTCCAGGGCGCGATCGCGCAGGCGCAGCAGCACCGTGCCCTTGGCTACCCGCTGGCGCTCCTGCACCAGCACCGACTCCACAGTGACATCCGCCGGGGCCTTGAGGGTTTGCTGGTTGCCCAGGCTCACCACCCCGGAGGCATCGACGCGGTTTTCGAGGGTGTCGCGGCTGGGGCTGCCGGTGGTGACCACCACCGGGTCTACGCTGCGGCGCTGCCAGGTGCGGTAGCCCAGCCAGCCGCCCAATCCCAGCACCAGCACCAGCCCCGAAGCCACAATCCATTTCAGCCCGGTGCGCTGTTTGGCCGCCGGGCCGTCGTCGTAGAGGTCGTCGTCAAACAGGCCAGGGCTGAGCGGTTTACTGTCCAAGGTTGTTTCCCCCTGGGCGAGCTTGGCGCGGGTTTGGTCAGTCTCAGTAGAGGCGTCGGGGTGAGATTCGGGCGGCACAAAACATCATCCAAACGAACAGGTCGTCCAAGCCATCAGCAGTTTAGCTAATTTATCAGGAATATCTGGGTATCAGGACTGTCTTGGCCAGCCTACAGGGGAGTCAGCTGCCCCAGGTCGGCGGGGCTGAGGTGGGCGTGGGTGACCTGGCCGTCGCTCATCATAATGATGCGCTGGCTGTGGCTGGCCACTTCGTGGGAGTGGGTCACCATGACGATGGTAATGCCCCGCTGGTGCAGCGCCTCAAAAATGCCCAGCACCTCCGCTGCCGACTGGGAGTCGAGCGCTCCGGTGGGCTCATCGGCCAGCAGCAATACCGGCTGATTGACGATGGCGCGGGCGATGGCGACCCGCTGCTGCTGCCCACCGGAAAGCTGGGGCGGGCGCTTGTCCATGCGGTTGGCCAGGCCCATGTGGGTGAGGGCGGCCTCGGCCCGCCGCCGCCGCGCCGATCGCCCCACCCCGGCGTACATCATCGGCAGAATCACGTTTTCGAGCGCGGTTAAATTGGGCAGCAGCTCGTAGCGCTGAAACACAAAGCCAAGTTTGCGGTTGCGCAGGCGGGTCAGCCGGGTTTTGCCGACGCTGGAGACATCCATGCCGTCTAGCAAATACCTCCCGCTGGTGGGGCGATCGAGGCAGCCGATGATGTTCATCAGCGTCGATTTGCCCGAGCCCGACTGGCCCATAATGGCGCAGTACTCGCCGGGGTGAATGGTGAGGTTGATGCGATCGCAGGCCCGCACCGCCGCCTCGCCGCTGCCAAACACCCGCGACACATTCTCCATGGCGATCGCCGCCGGGCCGGGGGTAAACCCGTTGTTTGAGGGTTCAGTCATGACCAGCACTACCCTTTCTACTCTTCCGGCGCGGCGTGGCCCACCAGCTCGCGGACGCGGTAGATGGGGCGCTGCTGCGACTCGTGGTAGGTGCGCATCATCAGCTCGGCCAGCAGGCCAAAGCTAAACAGCTGAATGCCCGCCAGCAGCAGCACCACCGCCAGCACCAGCAGGGGGCGATCGCCAATATCCTGGTCGGCCAAAAACTTGACCAGGGTGAGGTAAAAGCCCAGGGCCAGCCCCCCAGCCATCGAGGCCAGCCCCAGGCTGCCAAAGATGTGCATGGGCCGGGTGAGAAATTTTTTCATGAAGTAGACCGTGAGCATGTCCATCACCACGCGCAGGGTGCGGCCCAGGCCGTACTTGCTAGTGCCAAAGCGGCGGGCGTGGTGGGTAACCGGCATTTCGGTAATTCGCGCCCCTTCGATAAAGGCCAGGGCGGGCAAAAAGCGGTGCAGCTCGCCGTAGAGGTTGAGGTCGTGGATCACCTCGGCCCGGTAGGCCTTCAGCGAGCAGCCGTAATCGTGCAGCTCCACGCCCGTAACCGCAGCGATCAGCCAGTTGGCAATTTTCGACGGAATCAGCCGGGTGAGGGTGTTGTCCTGGCGGTCTTTGCGCCAGCCGCTGACCAGGTCGTAGCCCTCGTTGAGGCGATCGATCAGCCGGGGAATGTCGGCGGGGTCGTTTTGCAGATCCCCATCCAGAGTCACCACAATGCCGCCGCGAGCGTAGTCGAATCCGGCGGCCATGGCGGCAGTTTGGCCGTAGTTGCGGCGCAAAATCACCGCCCGCAGATGGGGATAGCGCTGGGCCAGCTCCCGCAGGCGATCGCTCGACCCGTCCGTAGAACCGTCGTCAACGCCGATGATTTCGTAGGGGCGGCCCATGCCGTCGAGCACCTGGGCGATCGCCTCAACCAGCGCGGGCAGGCTCTCGTACTCGTTGTAGACCGGCACCACCACCGAGATCTCGACCGGGGCAACTTCCCCAGACACCGGAAAAGCAAGGCTAGAGCGAGTCGCAGAAGTCATAACAGCCGCAGATAAACGAGCCAGCCAGTCAAAAAGCGCAAATCCATGCCCCCTGAGTTTACCGGAAAGCCAGCGGCGACAGGGTATAGCAGGTTTTGATTTTAGATTGGCGAGTTTGGGTGAGCCAGGCAGCTTGCGGCCCCGTCAGGCGATCGCCGCCGCTGACCCTAGTAGACTGCGGCACAAATGTGGTGACTCTTGCTAATCGCGGGGGAGCGAGGGAGCAGGGGAGTAGGGGAGCTAGGGAGTTAAGCGAGCTGGAATAGTCGGCATATTTCAGCCTTCGAGTCCTAGCCGACTGGGGCAGTAGCTGTGCATGACCCGACCGGCCCGCCGCCGCTGACGGTGGTAGGCGGCGCTGACCGGGTGAGCCAGATTCTCCAGAGAGTCGATGCCGATGCCGTTGCGGCCCTGGTCTACCCCAGAGCTGTGGATGTAGTCACCCTGGCCCAGGTACAGCGCCACGTGCTTGGTGCGCTCCGGGGTGCCAAAAAAGATTAAATCGCCCGGCTCCAGCTCGTCCCAGCCAATCGGCTGAGTAAACGCCTCCTGCTGGTACGAGTCGCGGGGCAGGCGAATGCCCGCCGAGGCAAAGGCCGCCTGCATCAGCCCCGAGCAGTCATAGTTGGGGCCAACGGTGCCGCCCCACAGGTAGGTGTTGGGGGTAGCCATGGCCCGCCGGGTAAAGGCAATCACCTCCGGCAGCCGCGCCGCAATCGCCGCGCGATCGAGCTGTGCGGGCTGGTAGGGGCGATCGGCGGGCGTTAGTGTTTTGGCCTCAGTGATGCCGATCCAGCCAGGGTAGTCGTCTTCACAGAGCACCACCTGCCGGGCCGTTGCTGCCCCCGACGAATCTGCCAATCGCAGGTGCCGCCCCGCCGCCGCCTGGGTCACCAGCCCCTCTAGATCAGCCGTCTTATAGAGGTTCAGCGCCTCACCACAGACATATTCCCGAACAGGCAATATCTCTAGCTCCCCCATCACCCCATCACCCCAACTCCCTCTACTCCCCCTGATCCCCCGAATTCCTCACATTCACGATCTTCTTAAGTACGTTAAACCAGAACGTCGACCCCATAGAGATAGCAAAGCCGCTGATCAACCAGCCCAGCAGGCGGCGGGGCACAAAGGGAATCGGCCAGGATTTCTCTGCATCTAGCTGCTGCTGCACCACCACATCGTTGTAGCCCAGCGGAAACGGAATTTCATCGAGGGCCTGATTGACGGCCTCCTGCACCTGCCCAAGCTCCTGGTTGAAGTCGCCGGGCGAGTCGGCCACCAGCTGGTCGGCGGTTTGGGTGATGGAGTTGCGCAGAATGGGGTCTACCGCCAGGCGGGTGGCAATGTGAAAGGAGTCGGCGTTGATCGAGACGGCGGTGGCGATGCCAATCAGCAGGGCGACGGCCTTGGCGTTGCGTTTATAGACCCCGGTGGCCCGTTCCATGCCGCGATCGAACCATTTTTCTAGCTCTAGGCCAAACAGCTTCACGTCGTCGCGGGTGGCATCGGCCGTGACCTCTACCTTGCGGGCGATCGCGGCCAGACTGTTGCGCAGAGCTGGGGTAATCGGCGCCTTCGCCAGCCGATCGATCAGCGCCTGGGCCTCGGGGTTGCCCCTCTGGGCCAGGCGACTCAGCTCGCCGTAGGCAGGGCTGCCACTGTCAAAAATATCCAGCAGCTGGGCCACGCTGGGGCGCAGCTTGCTGAGCATGGCGGCTCTTTCGGTGGGGTTGCTGGCCAAACCGCGCTTGATGTAGGCCAGACGGCGCAAAAACGTCTCGGTAAGGGGGTGGTTGTCGGGCAGAATATCTTGGGCCATCAGGCCAAACTCGTCGAGCCGGTTGACCACGCGATCGAGGCTTTCGGGCAGCGTCACAATGCCCGCCTGAAAATCGTCGATGATCTGGTGGATGCCCTGCTCCAGCTGCTGTAGCTCGGCGTTGAGCAGAAACTCGTTGCCGGTGCTGGCCTTGAGGTCGCTGAGAATGTTGGAGACCGGGGTTAGCACGCGATCGCGGGCAAAGCCGTAGATGCGATCGTTGGCCAGCACCTGCCACAGGCTGCCCAGCTGCATACGCTCCAGCAGGCTGTTGGCAAAGGCCTCGGCGGGAATGTAGGAGGGGCCGCTGGTTTTGCCCGCGCCAAACACGTTGCGCTGCCCCGTAATGGCCCGATAAATGCGCCCCACCAGGTGGGAAATACGGCGAAACGAGTAGGCAATTGACCCCTTGGCCTCCTGGTTCAAGCCGCGAATCCAGGGGCTCTCGTAGAGGGCATCGGCCAGCTCCTGGGCCGCCGCTTCTTTGTCGCGATCGTTACCGGCCAGCAGCACCTCAATCGACTGCTTCAGGTGCTCGGCCCGCCACTGCAAAAGGGTGCCAATAATTTCCTGGGCCTCACTGGCCAGCAGGCTCAACACAAAAAAGATAAAGACCAGCCCCAGGGCAATGTCTAAAACTATAGGAAAGTTCATAGACTAACCGCACAATTCTGTACTTTCAAAACTTTGTCCGTCCAACCTCAGGCATTCGGCAAATGCCCCTCAACCCCAGCCCAAAAACCAGCCACTCTGGTCCTGCAAAAGTTTTAACAAAGCCACACAAAGCCCCCCGACCGACAGCCAGAGAGCACAAAAAATGGGCGAACCAACCTATCACAGACTTGGTTCGCCCATTGTACTCAAGCGGCCTAAAAACGGATCACCTGACCTGAAAACCCAAAATGGTTTGCTAGCCCGCAGACCGTTCTATTCGTCTTCATCTTCGAGCAGCGTGCCGTTGTCTCCCAGCTGCTTCAGCCGAATATGCTTGCGACCCAGGGTAATTTCGAACTCGTCGCCGGGCCGCAGCCCCATCTGCTTGGTGTAGGTCGAGCCAATCAGCAGGTTGCCGTTAGACTGCACGGTAATGCGAAAGCTGGCGCTGCGACCGCCGCGGCCACTGCCGTTTTGGCTGCTGTCGAGCTGTATTCCCTCGGCTTCAATCAGCGCGTTGAGGAATTTCATCATGTTGACCCGAGGGCTGCCTGACTTGGTCAGGGTGTAATACCCACAGGCTTTTGCTTTCTCTTCTTTGCTCAGATCGTCAAGATCTTTAACCTTTTGCACTAACTCTTTGCCGACCAGTGGTTCTACCTGAGTTGCGTTAGCCATTCACTCTATTCTCGTTCACAACGGTTTGCTCCAGACATGCTTGGGTAGAATCAGTAAACTGCTCTACCTGGCTCTGACTTTAATAACGACACGCAAAATGATACTACAGTGAAATAGTTTTTGCATTCTCTTTTTTTAACCTCTTAAGGTTTTTTCAACAGGGATGAAAAGAAGCCCCCTTTCGACTTAATTAAAACCTCAAAAACATTTAGATTGGCAAACTGATTTAGCCTCCTCTCGAATGGATTGGGCTGTCGGCATGGAACATTGCCCCGGGGCCGGTAGCACCCCTTAACCTACACTCAGATAATGACAGGACAGGCCGTTTAGCCTTTGCCGCGATCGCGTTTGGCGACTGCCCTGAGCGCTTCTGAGCAGAGCAACCCAGGCCAGGAGTATTGCCCTAGCGTCATCAAAGGCTAACTTTTCTAGGGAATCAAACTAGTCTATGAAGCTGACCACTCGCGGCCACTACAGCGTTAAAGCCCTGCTCGACCTGACGCTGCACCCCTCTCGGCAGCCTGTCTCGGTCAACACCATTGCCGAACGCCAGGGACTGCCGCCCCCCTACTTAGAAAAGCTGCTGATCGATCTGCGCCGGGCCGGAATCGTCGATTCGGTGCGCGGCCCCCACGGAGGATATCGGTTGGCCAAACCCGCCGACCAAATCTTTTTGGGCCAAATTTTGGAGGCCGTGGGCGAACAGGTCGACCCGCTGCCGCGCCACAGTCCCCAGGCCAGCCAGGCCGAAGACTGGGTCACCTTTGCGGTCTGGAATCGGCTCTCGCAAAAGTTAAAGGAAGCCCTCTATAGTATTTCCCTGGAAGATCTGTATTTCGATGCCCGCAGTTGGCAGGCGGCTCAGGGGGACGATGTCAGCTTTGTGGTTTAGCGCGTTGGGGTTTGGCAACCTGGGGTTCGACGCTCTGGAACTGGACCGGGCGGCAGTGCTGGTGCTGGCGGCGAGCCTAGATCGCTTGGTGGGCGATCCCTGGGGCTGGCCTCACCCGGTGCAGGCGATGGGGTGGATCATTGGCCGCCTATCCCAGGGCATCTTTCGCCTCAAGCTGCCGCCGGGGGGGGAGCGGTTTCTGGGGATAGGCCTCGGCCTGGGGATAATCGTGGGCAGCGGGGCGGTGGGTTGGGGACTGGTGAACCTGGCAGGATCGGTTCATCCGGCGGCGGGCCTGGGGATTGAGGTAGTGCTACTGGCCAGCTGCTTCGCCGGGCGCAGCCTGCGGCAGGCTGCGGGCGATGTTCTAACGCCGCTGGCGTCTGGCGATATTCCCGCTGCGCGCGATCGCCTGAGCCTCTACGTAGGCCGCGACACCGAACACCTGGATGCGCCGGAGATCCTGCGGGCGGTGCTCGAAACCGTGAGCGAAAATGCTACCGATGGTGTGCTGGCCCCCCTGTTCTACGCCCTGGTGGGGGCGCTCTTGCCGGTGGGCAGCGTGCCGGTGGCCCTGGCCTACAAAGCCGCCAGCACCCTCGACTCGATGGTGGGCTACCGCGAGGCTCCCTACACCCACCTGGGCTGGTTCAGCGCCCGGTTTGAAGATGCCCTGACCTGGGTGCCCTGCCGACTGACGGTGGCCACCATTGCTCTGCTGTCGGGGCGACCCGGCCAAGTGTGGCACCTGTGCCGCCGCGATGCCCCAGCCGACCCCAGCCCCAACGCAGGCTGGAGCGAATGCGCCTACGCCGCCGCCCTGGGGGTACAGCTGGGCGGCAGGAATTGGTATCGGGGTCAGGTGAAGGAAAAGCCGCTGCTGGGGGACGCGGAGCAGCCGATTAAGGGCGATCGCATCCTCCAGGCCCTCAGCCTCACCCGCCGCGCGGCTCTGCTGTGGCTCACCCTCGGAATCACCCTCCTAGCTGCACAAACCTATCTCCGCTAACCCCTCCCTATCTCCCCCAGTCTCCCCCATCACTCCCTTACTCCCCCACTCCGCTCAAACCCCAGCTCAATCAGGGCATCGACCAGCTCCGCAAAGCTGACGCCGCTGGCCTCCCACATCATCGGGTACATGCTGGTGGCGGTGAATCCCGGCAGGGTGTTGATCTCGTTGATAAGAATTTCGCCCGTCGCTTCGACGTAGAAAAAGTCGACCCGCGAAATGCCAGCGGCATCGACGGCCTGAAACGCCGTCACCGCCATTTCTCGAATTCGGCGGGCGACGTCTTTGGGCACCTGGGCGGGGATGGTGTGCTGCGACTGGCCGCTGGTGTATTTGGTGTCGTAGTCGTAGAAGTCGCTCTGGAAGGTGATTTCGCCCAGCAGAGAGGCTCTGGGATGGTCGTTGCCCAGCACGGCGCACTCCACCTCGCGGGCCACCACCCCGGTTTCGACGATGATGCGGCGATCGTAGCTGGCGGCGCTGTCGAGGGCGGCTTCGAGTTCTTTGCGGGTAGTGGCTTTGGCGATGCCCACCGACGACCCCAGGTTGGCGGGTTTGACAAAGCAGGGGTAGCCCAGCTCGGTTTCGATGCGATCGCACAGCTTCGGAAAAACGCACGGGTTTGACCACACCTCGGCCCGGCTCACGGCCAGGTACTTCACCTGGGGCAGACCGACCTGGGCAAAGGCCATTTTCATGGCGATTTTATCCATGCCCAGGGCTGAGCCCAGCACCCCCGACCCCACAAAGGGCTGCTGCATCAGGGTGAACAGCCCCTGTACGGTGCCGTCTTCGCCGTTGGGGCCGTGCAGCACCGGAAACCAGATGTCGATCGCATCCACATGGTCGAACTGGGGCAGACGCAGGCGGGGCGACCGGGCGCTGGGAGCAGACGGGGCCTGGGGCGGTGCGCCAGCGGCCAGCACCGCCTCGGCTTCAGCCCCCGCCTGCCACAGGCCATCTTTGTGAATGTAGACCGGCAGCACGGTGTACTTGTCGGCGTTGGGGCCGCTGGCCAGGGCGCGGGCGATCGCCTGGGCCGAGCGAATCGAGACCTCGTGCTCCCCCGAGCAGCCGCCAAACACCAGCCCTACCGTTACTGTCGCCATGGAAATTCCTGCCTTTGCGCCAATGGCGGCGCGCTAATTGCGGATAGGGTATCACAGCCGCGTTCCCGCGCTGCATTGGCCCAGGGCAAAGGGCAGGCAGACAAAAAAAGCCCTGGGATCCCTCCAGGTATCCCAGGGCTTAACAATCAGGGTGCATCTACCTTTCCTTACTACGCCAGTGGCCGGGGCGATCCGGACGGTTGCCCATTTTTTTGCCCAGCGGCTGAGGTTCCAGCCTCTGACAGCGATCGCCCATCGGCTGGAACACTGAGTTCGATCAGGTTGCCGTCGGGGTCCCGGATATAGATCGACACCAGCGGCCCGGTCGCCCCTGTGCGCGGCACCGGCCCCAGCAGAACCGGCACCCCCAGCGTTTGCAGGTGGGCCAGCACTTTCTCCAGCGGCGGCAACACCAAAAAGCACAAATCCGCAGAGCCTGCCGTGGGCGCCTGGGCGTGGGGAGCCAGGGGTGTCGCGGCGGCGTGCAGGTTAATTTTTTGGGTTCCGTAGCGCAGGGCCTTGCGGCTCGCCCCAAAGGTGATTAGCTCCATGCCCAGCACGGCCTGGTAAAACTCGCAGGTGCGGTCAATGTCGGTAACGGTCATCACCAGGTGGTCGAGGGTGAGGATTTGGAGCATGGGTGGGGAGGTGGGGGAGGTGGGGGGATGAGGGGATGAGGGGATGAGGGGATGAGGGGATGAGGGGATGAGGGGATGAGGGGATGAGGGGATGAGGGGATGAGGGGATGAGGGGATGAGGGGATGAGGGGATGGGGAGGTGGGGTGATGGGGAATGGGGGGATGGGGGGTTCTTGCCAGGGTTGAGCTGGTGAGCATAGACCTGGCCAGGATAATTCTCGATGGTATTTAAATCGCGCAAGGCTGCGGCCAATCGGTCATCACAGTGCATAATGCCATTGATACACTGGTGTGGCAGAGTGAGCGGTGAAGTACTTTTTTCTTTCTGACGGTTGGGTGACGGGCCGGGTGTGGGAGTTTGGGGGCCTGTGGAATGAGCTGGGCTGGCAGCGCAAGCCCCACATGCGCCGTCTCAACCTATCGATTCAAGAGCAGGGAGAAACCCTCTGGCTGTACCAGGTGGAAGAGACCGTTCTGATGGTCGAGGTGAAGCCGGAAAGCGCCAGCAGTGGACCGTTTGGGCAAGTGGTGCTAAAGCGACTGATCACCGCCGAGCAGGTGATTGAGCGGCTCTGCGCGGCGGCTGAAGGACTGCCCCAGTAGCCCCGACCCTCGCGACTGGGCAGGCTGGCGCGACAGCCATAATAAGGATTGCTAAACTCTTGCCCAACTGGGGGTACCGATCCCCCTAGACTGGTATTGACCCGCGCAAGAACCGGGCTATGGGGCTTGGGGATGGTGCTGAAGACCCTGGTTTATGCGCCACTATCTCAGGCACGGCATCTCAGGCACGGCATCTCAGGCACAGAATTTTACGC
Organism: Nodosilinea nodulosa PCC 7104; assembly: GCF_000309385.1. Taxonomy (GTDB): domain Bacteria; phylum Cyanobacteriota; class Cyanobacteriia; order Phormidesmidales; family Phormidesmidaceae; genus Nodosilinea; species Nodosilinea nodulosa. The sequence goes on along the minus strand of NZ_JH976537.1, from coordinate 1,186,325 downwards.
ACGAGGACATAGGCGTTGGCGGTTTTAGCAATTGTGCTGCTGCTGTTGGCAGCTTACCTACTGGGTTCAATTCCCACGGGCTATTTGATCGCTCGATGGGTCAAGGGTATTGATATTCGGCAGTACGGCTCGGGGGGGACCGGGGCCACCAACGTGCTGCGAACGGTGGGCAAAGGGGCGGCGATCGCCGTGCTTGTGGTCGATCTGCTCAAGGGGCTGCTGGCAGTGCTGCTGGCGATCGCCCTTTGGCCCCAGATCCTCGCCCTGGCCCCAGTGGCCCCCCAGTGGCAGCCCTGGGTCACCATGCTGGCCGGACTGCTGGCCCTCGTCGGCCACAGCAAATCGGTGTGGATTGGCTTTACCGGCGGCAAGTCGGCGGCCACCGGGCTGGGGGTCTTGATTGGGCTGGCCTGGCCGGTGGCCCTGGGGGCCGCCGCCGCCTTTGGCCTTACCCTGGCCCTCAGCCGAATTGTGTCGCTGGGGTCGATCGCGGCGGCGATCGCGGCAATGGTGCTGATGGTCGCCACGGGACAGCCGCTGCCCTACGTGGTGCTGGGCATTCTGGGGGCCACCTACGTCATTCTGCGCCACCGGGGCAACATTGACCGCCTGCTGGCCGGTACCGAGCCTCGCCTGGGGCAGCAGCCGTCAAACCACAGCAGCCCCTAGACCATACCTGGACCATCTGGGGGCAAGGTCTAAACCACCCAACCGCCCTAGGCTGGGCTGTCGGAGCCGACGGATGTCTCGGTATCGAAGCGCTGCTGCCGCTTTTCCTCAAGCGCCAGGAGAATCTGCTGGTGGCGATCGCGGCTGATCGGGTAGCGGTAGCAAAACCACAGCCCCACCCCCAGCAGCAGGGCGGGCAGGGGGCCAATCAGCAGACGAATGGCGTTGAGCGCCGCCACCGGCTGAGTCTCAGCGCTGGCGATGTACCCCGTCCAGCCCAAAATTTGGCCCGAAATAAACAGGGCCAGGGCCAGCCCCAGCTTTTGTAAAAACACCAGGGCGCTGAAGTACAGCCCCTCCCGCCGCAGGCCGGTGTTGAGTTCATCCAGGTCAATCACATCGGGCAGCATGGCAAAGGGCACCATGTACAGCGTCGCCACCCCCACCCCCGCCAAAACGCTCAGGGTATACATCCAGATCACCTGCCCCGGCTGCACCGTGGCGAGGCCGCCCAGGGCGATCGCCGCCAGCGGTGCCCCCATCAAAAACACCGTGCGCTTGCCGGTGCGCTTGGCCACCCAGTCCCAGCCCCAGAGCATGGCGATCGCGGTTCCCTGCACCGCCAGCGCCATCTGGGCAAAGTGGGTGGCGGGCAGCCCCATCCAGGCGCCCACAAAGTAGGGCAGCATGGCGGCCGTCACCTGCACGCTCATCCAGCCGCAGAGGTAGAGGCCCAAAATTTGGCGAAAGGCGTGGTTGCTAAACACGCTGCGCAACTGGGGCAGCAGGGCTGGCGGCCTGGCGGCGGTGGCCAGTCGGGGTCGGCCCCGCTGCACCTGCCAGTAGCGGCGGTAGGTGCCCGCTACGCACAGACCAATCATTACCACGGCCAGGCTGGCCGACAACACCCCCAAAATAAAGTACTGGCGGGCCGGGTCGGCCACCCGCGCAAACACCGCCTGGGCTAGCAGCAGCGCCACAATGCTGGCGCCAATGCTAAAAGCCGACTTCATGCCGATGAGATCGGTGCGCTCGTCGTAGTCGTCGGCCAGCTCGGCAGACAGGGCCGTGTAGGGCAGCTGCACCGCCGTAAAGGCAGCAAAGGCAAAGATCGACAGCACAATGTAGTAGACAAACACCCCCGCCTCGGTTGGAAACGGCGGCACCGTCCACAGCAGCACCGAGCAGATCGCCAGGGGAATCACGCCGCCCAGCATCCAGGGGTAGCGGCGGCCCAGGGGCGACTGGGTGCGATCGCTGAGCCAGCCAATCATCGGGTCATTGATGGCATCCCAGACGCGGCCAAACAGCAGCACCGCCCCCGCCAGCGCCGGACTCAGCCCCGCCACAGTGGTAAAAAAATAGAGTACAAAGAACGCCGACAGGCTGGCTGGCACCGCCGCCGCCAGCTCCCCCACACCGTAGAACACTTTCACCGAAACAGGCAGAGGTGGCAGCTTACGCAACGGATTCAGGCTCCAGGGTAATGGGGTTCATCATGCCATAGGTTTAACCTGGATTGAGGGGTTTGGCCGCAGGACTCAGACCTTGGTCTCCCCGGTGATGGACCGGCCCATGCCCCATTTGGCCCCGCGATAGGATGACCACGGCACCGTTTGCAGAGAGAACCGTTCGCAGGATACTTCGGAACCATGGCAACCAAACTGGCAAAGATAATTACGGCGCTGCTGATAGTGGGATTGCTCACCGCCTGCAACGGTCAACCGCAGACTTCCCAGGGGCAAAATTTCGCTGACACCTCGACTCCTCTCAATGCCGCTGGACCGAGCGGCGGCCCACCCCCACCGCCGGAGGGTGCCTTTTTGGCCCAAATGTCGCCGAGCCAGACCAGCCAGCTCACCAGCCTGGGGGTGGATGTCGTGGTGCCCGGGCAGGTGCCGCCATCCTTTGCCATTGTCGAAATGCGGGTGGACCAGAGCGGCCCCAGCTACCTGGTGGTCTACCAGAACGACAGCCGCCAGTGCTTCGCCGTCGAGTTTGCCGCCGCAGGGTTTGATGCTCCCCCGGCCACCGAAAACAGCGCCCCTATCCATCCGCCGCTGTTCGGCGATCGCGACTACAACCTCCACTACGGCCCCTTCACCGATGCCGACCTGAGGGCCAAGTTTGGCGACGCCAACCTCTTCACCGACTGGCTAATCGGCAGCTCCGGAGCCTATCGGCTGATTGGGGCCAGCTACATTGGCGAGCTGTTTGAGGCGCTCAAAGAATGCCAAGACATTAGCCCCGAGCAGGGCGTTGCCCTGGCCGAATCGCTGACGGTGCTGAACGGCGATCCCACCGGAGACCCGATGGGCGATCCCATGGGCGATGGTCCGAGCAATCCCCCTTCACAGTAGCCCTCCCAAGGGTTAGGGCGGCCTGACAAAGCCGTCGGGCTACGGCCCGGGGCGCGATCGCGGCATGGCCCCGGCCAGAGTTTAGCCCCAGGCCCCTGCTCCAGTTCCGGTATCGTGCGAGAATAAATCTTTATAAATGACAACCTTAGATTAGGACGTTTGGCATGGCCGAGATTCAATTTTCCCGTGGCATCGCAGAACCCGTTATTCCCGACGTGCGGCTCACCCGCGCCAAGGATGGCTCAGACGGCACGGCGACCTTTTACTTCGATCATCCCCAGGCGCTCTCCCAGCAGGATGGGGTTGAGATCACCGGCATGTACCTGGTGGACGAAGAGGGCGAGATGACCAGCCGCGACGTCAACGGAAAATTTGTCAACGGCGAACCGGCGGGCATTGAGGCCACCTACGTGATGAAAAGCGAAGCCGAGTGGAATCGCTTTATGCGGTTTATGAACCGCTACGCCGAGCAGAACGGTCTGGGCTTTACCAAGAGTTAGTAACCCTAGCCATGGCCCATCCCCAGGTGTTGTCGCGGCCCGTGCGGTGCGCGGTGGTTACGGTGAGCGATACCCGCACCGTAGAGAGCGATCGCAGCGGGCAGATCATTCAAACCCTGCTGACCACAGCGGGCCATCGGGTGCACGACTACCGCATCGTGCCCGACGAACCTGCTCGCATTGGTCCCCTGTGCCAAACCCTGGCCCAGGAGGCCGAGATCGACTGCATCATTCTCACAGGCGGCACCGGCATTGCCCCCCGCGACACCACCTACGATGCGATCGCCCTCCTGCTGGAGAAAACCCTGCCCGGCTTTGGGGAAATTTTTCGCCAGCTCAGCTTTCAGGAGATTGGCTCCCGCGCCATGGCCTCCCGCGCCGTGGCCGGCGTCTACCGATCGACGCTGATTTTCTCTCTACCCGGCTCCAGCAATGCCGTCACCCTGGCCATGGAGGCGCTGATTTTACCCGAGCTTCCCCACCTGGTCAGCCAGATGCAGGCCTGAACTGTCCCTCCTACGTCTCCCGTGCTGCCATGACCTCTGCGACCCCTGCTCCGTCCTCTCAGTGGGCGCGTTTGCTCAAAAATCAGGGCACCTGGGTAGGCTCATTTACCCAAATATCTCCCGAGGGGCAAGTTCAGCAAGACATTCCCTCAGAGGTGGCGCTAATTCCCCTCAACGGGGGCAACACCATGCGCCAGGAAATTCGCAAAATGCCGCCTGGCCAGCCGCCCAGCGAAACGGTGCTGGAATACAGCTCCCTGGGGCGTGGGGTGATGTTTTGCGAAACCGGCGCATTTTCCCAGGGTTCCATTCAGCGCAGTCCGGTGAGCGACTTTGGGGCCGAGCTGGGCCTCATTCACAGCAGCAATTCCGGGACGGAGCGCGGCGCGAGCCGCCTGCGCCTGGCCCAAATCTATCCCAAGCAGCCCGTTCTGGGCAGCCTCACCCTCATTCGCGAACATCTGGCCGGTACGGACCCGGTTCAGCGCCCCCATCTCTCGGTCGATCAGCTCCTGGGCACCTGGGTGGGCGAAGCGGAAACCGTGTTTCCCGACTTTCAGCCCCCGCGAACCATGGCCACCCGCCTGGAGCTTCAGCCCGCCGGGGCAGATTCAGTCACCCAAACCCTTAGCTTTGGCCAAAGCCCCGCAATTCAATCCCAGGGTCAGCTTGTCGGGTCAGCCCTACGGTTTGACCAGGGCCGCCAGCCGGTCACGGTGCTGCTGCTGCCCAGCGGTGCCTCGGCCACCTTTCCCACCGAAATTCAGTCGGGGCAGCCGTTCTTTTTAGAAGTGGGCTGGCTGATCAATCCCACCCTGCGGCAGCGGCTCATTCGTACCTACAATGACCGGGGCAGTTGGGAGAGCTTGACTTTGGTGGTGGAGCGGAGAGTTTAGGCGTAGGGGAGATGGGGGAGCAGGGGAGATGAGGGGCAGGGGAGATGGAGGGCAGGGGAGTAGGGGCTTAATACTCCGTCACCCCCTCACCCCCTCACCCTCTCACCCGATAGCCAATATCGCGGCGGTAGTACATGTTCTCAAAGCAGATTTTGTCAAGCGCTTCGTAGGCGTTGGCGATCGCCGCTTCAAAGCTATCTCCCATCCCCGTCACCCCCAGCACCCTGCCGCCGTCGGCTACGGTGCTGTCGCCCCGGCGGCGGGTGCCAGCGTGGAACACCAGCGCCCCCGTCTCGGCGGCCTCCTCAAGGCCAAAAATTTCCATGCCCTTGGGGTAGCTGTCGGGATAGCCCTCGGCGGCCACCACTACGCAGGCCGCGGCCCCCGGCTTCCACCGCAGGTCCAGGGCGTCGAGCCGTCCTTCGATGCAGGCCAGCATTACCTCCTCCAGGGGGGTTTCCAGCAGGGGCAGCACCGCCTGGGTCTCGGGGTCGCCAAAGCGGCAGTTAAATTCGACGACTTTGGGGATGCCCTCAGGGGTAATCATCAGGCCAACATAGAGCACGCCGCGATAGTCGATGCCCCGGCGGCGCAGGGTGGCGATCGCGGGCTCCAGCACCTCGCTCTGCACCCGCGCCATCAGCTCGGGCGTCACCACCGGGGTCGGGGCGTAGGCTCCCATGCCGCCGGTGTTGGGCCCGGTATCGCCCTCGCCAATGGTCTTGTGGTCCTGGGCCGGTACCAGGGGGCGAATGGTTTGCCCGTCGGTGACTGCCAGCACCGACGCCTCCTGCCCTGTCATAAACTCTTCGATGACGACCTGGTGACCCGCTGCGCCAAACCGACCGCTAAAGGCATCGCTCACCGCCTGATTAGCCTCCTCCAGGGTTTGCGCGACGGTCACGCCCTTGCCCGCCGCCAGCCCATCGGCCTTGACGACGATCGGAGCACCCGCCTGTTTGAGGTAGGCCAGGGCCGCCGCCTCATCGCTAAAGGCCTCGGCCCTGGCGGTGGGAATGGCCGCCTCCACCATCAGCGCCTTGGCCCAGGCTTTGCTGGCCTCGATCTGGGCTCCGGCCTGGCAGGGGCCAAACACTTTGAGCCCCTGGGTTTGCAGATAGTCGGCAATGCCGTCGGCCAGGGGCTGCTCCGGGCCAACCACCACCAGTTCCAGATTGTTGACCAGGGCAAATCGGGCAATGCCCTCAAAGTCGCCGGGGTTCATGGCCAGGTTGCGGCAGTGGGGCAGGGCTGCGGTGCCGCCGTTGCCGGGCACGCAGACCACTTCAGTAATGCGGGGCGAGCCCAATAGCGACCAAGCCAGGGTATGTTCACGGCCACCGCTGCCGACTACGAGAGCTTTCACAGGCAGTTTCCTAAAATTTGCGGCCTTTATTCTCTCACGTTATAGCTATAGTCACTTAGGTGAGCACATCCAGAAACGTGCGGGCGCTGGACCGTTGTGAGGGGAAATGCCCCAGTCCAGACTGGCTACAGCTATATTACCGTCAGTAGGGGCCGGGCCGGTGAGGATTTGAGGTCGATGGGGCGATCGCTGACGACTATTGTCAATCGCGAGGGAGCAGGAGAGCTAGGGCGCCAAGCGAGCTGGAATAGTCGGCATATTTTAGCCTTCGAGTAATAGTCACCAGTCCTCGACGCCAAACGCCTTCCCCGAGGGCAGGGCAGGAATCTGGCGGGGCAGGGTGACGATAAAGGTGGTGCCCTGGCCGGGCTGGCTGCTGACGGCAATGGTGCCCCCCATGACCGCCACCAACGACTGCACGATGGCCAGCCCCAGCCCCGTGCCGGGGCGCTGGCGACGAATGGACTGGTCTACCTGGCGAAAGGCCTCGAAAATGTGGGGCAGCTGCTCCTCGGCAATGCCGATGCCGGTATCTTCAACGGATAGGGTGATCTGGCCGGGTTCGCTGTCCGTTAGGCCGACGCGCACCTGGCCGTAGTCGGTAAATTTGATCGCGTTGGAAACCAGATTGATCAGCACCTGGCGCAGACGGTGCTCGTCGTGGATGACCACCGGATCGGTGAGGGACAGGGTGCTCTCCAGGGTTAGAGCCTTGCCGTCTGCCAGCGATCGCAGGTCGGACAGCGTCGCCTTCACCAGCCCGTGCAGGTCCACCGAGGTGGGAGTCAGGGTCAGCCGCTGGGCCTCTAGCTTAGACAGGTCCAGAATGTCGTTGACCAGGTTGAGCAGGTTTTTGCCGTTGGTAAAGATGCGCTTCACCATTTCGGCCTGGTGGGAGGTCAGCGGCCCCTTCGACTGGCTGTCTAAAATTTGTGAGAACCCCAAAATAGCGTTTAGGGGGGTGCGCAACTCGTGGGACATGGTGGCCAAGAACTCAGATTTGACCCGGTAGGCCTCTATCAGCTTGAGGTTTTGGTCCTCAATGAAGCGACGCTGATCCTCTAGTTCTTCGTTTTGCTTGAGCAGCAGTACATTAGTTTGCTGGAGCTGGGCCAGGGCGGTGGCCTCCCGCTGCTCAGCCTCGTACACCCGCAGGGCGTTGCGCAGCAGCAGCGCCAGGCGATCGGGCGACACCCGAGTTTTGATTAGGTAGTCGCTGGCCCCGGCTTTCATCAGGTCAACGGCAATTTGCTCGTCCCCCTGGCCGGTCAGCACCACCAGCGGAATGGTTACCCCCTCGGCCCGCCACTGGCGAATCAACGAAAGGCCGTCTTGCTCGGGCAGGCGATAGTCGAGAAACACGCAATCGTAGGAGAAATTGCTCAGGCGAGCGATCGCCTCTTCGGCGTTGTTGACCTCGGTCACCTGTATGGCCAGGTCAGCGCGATCGAGGGCCCTGCAAATGGCCATGCGATCGACCGCATCGTCGTCTACGAGCAAAATATCCAGCGCTTTACCCATTCGGTTAGCCTTTGTTCCCGCGGCCCACGACGGCTGCCACTGGCTTTCTTTAAGGAATTTCACACAGCGCCCAGTACTCGTTTAGAGACGCCACGACATCGGCAAAGGTGGCAAAGGTCACTGGTTTCAAAATATACCCTGCCACGTTGAGACGGTAAGCCTCTAGCCGATCTTGATCGGCATCGGAAGTCGTTAAAACCACTACCGGGGTCGATCGCAGCGAGCTGTCCTGGCGCAGCTCCTGGAGAAATTCTAGCCCATTCATTTTAGGCATGTTGATATCTAGCAGCACCAGCCGACGGTGGTCAGGCACCGAAGGAGGCTCGGAGTCACTGCCGCGCAGCATCGAAAGCGCGTCCAGCCCGTTGCCAGCGATGTATAAAGGGTTATCGATACGCTTGCGCTTAAAGGCCCGCTGTACGTTCATCACATCCACCTCGTCGTCTTCGACAAGTAGAACGTTGACGGTGCGTTTTGGCATGACATGCTCCTGTGACAATAGTGGAGGTCAGGCCGGATCAGCTTGCTCAGCGCCAGGAACAGCTGGCAGCAGCGGCGATCGCACCAGCAGACTACCCGCCCTCGCTCCGCTCTCGGCGCGTCGGGCAATCTGAAATCTCCTGAGGCTCTTGGGGTTCAGGGCCACCGCAGAAATTTCCCGCCAGAGCGAGAAACATCACCATCGGGGAACAGCTTAGCCATTGATGTTCCACGGCCAGCTCCCAATCAGCTTCCTCCGAACCCATTTTAGAAAGTCGGCCTGGGGTTTCTATCTGCCCAAGGGAAGAACCTCAGCGGCGGGGGTAATCTCCTTGAGCTGGGGCATTTGGGCCGTTAGCGCCTGGGGGTGCACCCCAGCCCGGTGCGCCGCCAGCAGCCCGATCGCCTCCAGGTAGGAGGCCACCCGCACCGCCGAAATGCCCAGGGCCTCGGGGCCGACGCTCAGCGCCGTGGCGTTGGCCTCCACGGCGATCGCCAGCGCCCGGCGCTGCTGTCCTCGGGCCAGACTCAGCAGCGCACTCCCGCCGCAGGCGCTGGCGGGCACTACAATGGCATCCACCTGGTCAGCCCAGAGCGTAGCGCTCCCCTGACCCAGACCAGGGAACAAAGCAGGGCCAGCGACAAACTGCGGCGCCCGGCTTAGCCCCGCCAGCACGCAGGGCAGAAAGGTATAGCCAATCTCTTCGGCCGCTGACTTAGGCGAAATCGACGGGTCAAGCGGCAGCGGGCTGAGGGCCGGGGCATGGGCACAGGGCACCCGCAGCGTGCGCACGACCAGATGGCTAATCACCGCTTCGGCCCCGGCCAGGGGGTCTACCCCCTGCCCCTGGCGATAGTCTTGCAGCGCTTCAGCGTCGGTATCTTCAGGAAATCGGGCCACCACCGCGATCGCCTCGGCCCCGGCGGCGATCGCCCGCTCCGCCGCCCGCAGCAGGCTATCGGGTCGCTGAATCGTGCCCCAGGTCGCCCCGGATGGGGCCGTTCGCAGCTCTACCCCCAGGGGCGCATCGGTTACCGCGTAGTCGGTCAAATCCAGGCCCAGGGTGGCGCGGGCCGCATCCGCCGCCTGCAAGTGCCGCCAGCGCAGGTCGTCTTCAATCGCGGCATCCAGCACCAGACCAATCCGGTTGCGGTGCACCGGGCGCAGTCCCCAGCGCCCCGCCGCAAACTGATCCAGCCCGTAGCCCTCGACATAGCAGGCGTTGGGCAGCGGCCAGTACAGCTGCGCCCCGTTCATCACGTTGGGGTGGGTAATCAGGGTGTCCACCACCGAGGCCATCGCCCGCGCCACTGGCAGCGCATCTCCGGCGTACCCTCCCACCGCCGCGCCAATTCCCGTGGGCACCACCAGCACCGCAGTGTAAGGACGACGACTAAATCCGTTAGCAACCATGGCAGTCAAGCGTTGGAATGGGTTGTGACCACCGCTTCCACCGTGGCCGTTTGGGTGGCGGAGTTCACCTGGGTAATCGCCCACCGCAGGGGCTCACCCTGCTCCGCCAGGGCTGCTTCTATCGCCGTGACCAGATCGCTCTGGACCTCTCCCAAATTAATATTCAGCGTGATGAATTGCGTAGCCAGCGCCATCGTCTTGCCCCCCCTATACAAGCTGTCCGGGATAGTGGACCCCGCCCACCGCCGAACCCTGATCCAAGCGGGGCAACCCTGCCTAAAACGGGGTGCTTCCCCCTGCTCTGTCTTCGCCCTGCAAAGATTCATCAATGGTGGGCAGTGCCACCCTGCGGCTACGGTTCAACGGCCTAGCTGGGCGGGGATGTCGCGACTCATCCCTGGCCAAACTGCTTGGCGTAAACCACATCTTCTTTTTCGGTCTCCAGCTTGATGTCTGAGCGGGGGTAGGCCACACACAGCAGCGCGTACCCCTCAGCCTGAAGCTCATTACTCACGCCCATGCCATCGTTCTGCTCTACTTCACCCTCCAGCACCAGGGCGGCACAGGTCGTGCAAACCCCCGCTCCACAGGAGGTGGGCAAATCTAGCCCCGCCGCCTGGGCCGCGCCTAGAATGGTTTGGTCGTCCGGAACGGTGAGCGTATGGGTAGTGCCCTGATGATGAACTTCAACGGTGTAGCTGGTGGCCATAGTGGGTTGAGCAGAGTGGTAGGTGAGTAATTGTTGGGGACCAATTATTGAGGGCTAATCGAATCCAAATCTCAACCTATCATCCCATCGGGAAGGTACGGTCAAATTCCTCCAGCAGATCGTCCATTTCTTCGATCGCCTGATTCACATCAATGCGCAGGGTGCCCAGGTCCGGCTGTTCCAGCAGCTGAATCAGCGCCTCGCGCTTCGATCGAATGGTGGCAATGCGATCGCGAATGCCCTGTAGTTCCATAGCCTTTCTCAAAACTCTTCATCGATAGCATAAACGATGCGGCAGGGGAGGGGGTGTGGGGCGTGGGGCGTTGGGGCGCTGGGGCGGTGATTGCGAAGATGGCGGAGTTGCCTTGCGTGCATTGAGTCAGCCGACAGGGCGGCGGCTTGCTACCTTTCTCAGCCACAAAACGGCATGATAGTAAAACGTAATGTTTGGCTGGGGGCCGTATGCTAGGGCGAATTAAGTTAGGGCGAATCAATTTAAGTCTGGTGCTTTTAGCGGTGGGCGGCGTGCTCACCATCGTTGGGTTTATCGCCTACTTTCAGGACAACTCCACCCTTAATCTGGTTGGTTTTTTCTACGGCATTCCGGTTCTCCTGGGCGGTTTAGCGCTGCGGGCGGCGGAGCTAGAGCCTGCGCCCTACACCCAGCCGACTCCCCCTGAGGTACTGAAACTGCGCGAAGAGCAGGCCACCCCCACCCAAAATCAGGTGCGCCAGGATGTTACCCGCTACCGCTATGGCCAGGAAGCCCACCTGGATGTGGCCCTGCAAAAACTGGGGCTGAGTCCTTCGGGGCAAGAGTGCCCCGAACTCAGCGGTCTCCACGAAGCAGAAATTGACGGCAACTACGCCCTGGTGCTGGAGTTTGACTCCTCCGCGCTGCCCTTTTCCACCTGGGTAGAGAAAAAAGCCAAAATTGAATCCTTTTTTGGTCCCAACGTGCGCGCCGAACTCAGTCAGCCCACGGAAGACCAGGTGAACTTAGCTTTGGTTACCTTACTGGAACCGGCTACGCCCGCTCCGGTAGAAGCCTGACAGAGACCTGATAGAGGTCTGCCGGCATCCTGCACCAGGTCGGGATCGACGGGCGGGCAAGTGATTGCTGTTTTCATCGGTAAATGTTTATGACCAGTCCCGCTTCGGTCAGGGTTTCCTTGCCCGGGCTGCCGCTGCCGATTCCGCCTGTTCTGCGGTATCTGGCCCTGGCTCTTTTGCTCTGGAGCCTGACCGCCTGCGCCTCCACAGCCCTTCAGTCTACGAGTGAGTATCAATCCGTTTCGCCCAGCCAGGACGGCATTGGGCGGATATACCTGGGCCGCGAGATCGCCCAGACCATGGGGCACCAGGGAGCCGGATGGCTCGATCGCCCCAGTCGGGTGCTGCAAGAGCGGCCTCAGGCGGCGATCGCTGCCCTAGACCTCAGTCCCAGCGATGTCGTCGCCGATATTGGGGCTGGCACGGGCTACTTCGCCCGTCGCATAGCGCCGCTGGTGCCCCAGGGCAACGTTCTGGCAGTGGATATTCAGCCCGAAATGCTGACCATGCTCCAGGCAGAATTGGACGCCAAGGGAATTAAAAACGTGGAGCCTGTGCTGGGGCAGCCCGATAGCCCCAGCCTGCCCCCCAACTCCATTGACCTGGCCCTGATGGTCGATGCCTACCACGAGTTTGCCTATCCCCGCGAGATGATGCAGGCCGTTGTGGCCGCCCTCAAGCCCGGTGGGCGGGTGGTGCTAGCCGAATACAAAGCCGAAAACCCCATGGTGATGATCAAGCGGCTGCACAAAATGAGCGTAGCCCAGGTGCGCCGCGAAATGGCCGCCGTCGGGCTGACGTGGATCAAGACGGACGATAGCCTGCCCGAGCAGCACCTGCTGTTTTTTCAGAAGCAGGCTTGAGCAGCCCTTGTGAGACAATTAATAATTATTGACGATCGCGATCCAAGGACTTCAACCCATGCTAAAGCGGCTGGCCACAGTGCTTTTACTTGTTTTTGCTGTTACCCTCCAGAGCTGTGTGGGCAGCGGCGGTGGCCTACAGGCCTATGCTGATCAGTACTCGGGCTACGAATTTATGTACCCCACCGGCTGGGTTGAGGTAAACGTGCCCGGTGCCGCCGACATCGTGTTCCACGACATCATCCACGAGACCGAGAACGTCAGCGTAGTCATCAGTGACGTACCGGAGGGCAAAGGCCTCGATGACCTCGGTACGCCCACCGAAGTGGGCTACAAACTTTCCAAAAGCTTCAGCGCCCTGTCCGGAGACGACAGCACCGTCGACCTGCTCAGTGCCCAGCGCATCGCCACCGTCGACGACAAAACCTACTACATTCTGGAGTACCTGGCAGACCTGCCCGCCGGGCCGCGCCACAATCTGGCCAGTGCGATCGTGCGCCGCGGCAAGCTCTACACCTTCAACGCCTCCACCGACGAGGGCCGCTGGGAGAAGGTAAAAGACATGATGAAGCAGTCGGTGGCCTCGTTTAAGGTGTCTTAGGGTTAGAGCACCTGGCCTGCCAATTTCAGGCTTGTTTCACCCCAACTATCCCCTCAATCCTCCGAGTAGAAACCGGGTTTTTTTGACTATGGTTGTGTCTCCTCGTCCCCAGTTTGTGCTTGCTTCGGCGTCTAAGGGGCGTCGCGCGCTGTTGGTAGGGGCGGGCATTCATCCCTTTGTCTACCCCAGCAATTTTGACGAAGACCAGGTTGCGCTGACGGCCCCGTCCCAGTACGTAACCACCCTCGCCCGCTGCAAAGCCGAAGTAGTCGCCCCGCAGTTTACCCACGCCCTGGTGCTGGGGTGCGATTCAGTGCTGGCGTTTCAGGGGCAAATCTACGGCAAGCCGACCGACAAGGCCGATGCCCTGGCCCGCTGGCGCGCGATGCGAGGCCAGATGGGCGAAATTCACACCGGCCATGTCTTGATCGCCCCCGGTGGTCAAATGCTGATTCGCAGCGCCGTCACCCGCGTTTACTTCTCTGACATCGACGACGCCACCCTGACCGACTACATCGATACTGAAGAACCCCTGGCCTGTGCCGGAGCCTTCTCCAGCGACGGCAAAGGGGCCTTGTTCATCGACAAAATTGAGGGCTGCCACAGCAACGTAATCGGTCTCAGCCTGCCTCTGCTGCGGGTCATGCTGGGGGAACTGGGCTACCGGGTGACGGAGTTTTGGTAGGGTTCCTTTTCCGATATTATGGAGAAATGCTCGCAACTGGGCGGCCTTATGCTGGGGCTTGACGTCAAAGATCCGTCTCGATGGGGTCGCAGGATGATAAGGTTTTGTGTTGTCGATTATTCCGTACAAAGAGGCGTTGGAGAACCATGAGCGCAGAGACTTTTGAAAAGGTCAAAAAGATTGTCAGCGAGCAGCTGGGGGTTGAAGAGGCTGACGTTAAACCCGAAGCTAGCTTTGCCAACGACCTGGGCGCCGATTCTCTCGATACCGTAGAGCTAGTCATGGCTCTGGAAGAAGAGTTCGGCGTCGAAATTCCTGACGAAGCCGCCGAAGGCATTGCCACCGTGCAAGATGCCGTCAACTTCATTGAAGAAAAAGCCGCCGCCTAGGACACATCGGGTGCGGGCGAGGTCACAGCTTGTCAGCAGGCGAGGTGCGGGGTTAGCACCTCGCTCTGTTGGTTATCCAAGCCGTGGGTTCAGCCGCATCTCCCCCCTTGCCCCTCCTCTGGTTTACCTGAAATTTGGCTATGGCAAACTCTGACTCAAAGCGCGTTGTGGTAACCGGCATGGATGCCATTACCCCCATTGGCAACAGCCTGGAGGAGTACTGGGCTGGGTTGGTGGCCGGGCGCAGCGGCACCGCCCGCATCACCCACTTTGACCCTTCCCAGCACGCCTCACAGATCGCTGCGGAAGTTAAGGGGTTTGACCCAGGCGACTTTCTGGATAAGAAAGAAGTCAAGCGCATGGATCGCTTCTCCCAGTTCGCGGTGATTGCTGGCCAGCGCGCCCTCAAGCACTCGGGCCTCACCATTACCGATCTCAACGCCGAGCAAATTGGCACCTGCATTGGCTCTGGCATCGGCGGACTCAAGGTCTTAGAAGACCAGCAGGAAATTTATCTGACCCGAGGCCCCAGCCGCTGCAGCCCCTTCATGATTCCGATGATGATCGCCAATATGGCGGCGGGGCTGACCGCCATTCACACGGGGGCCAAGGGGCCGAGCACCTGTCCTGTGACGGCCTGTGCCGCCGGGTCTAACGCCATTGGCGATGCTTTTCGGCTGATCCAGCATGGCTACGCCCAGGCGATGATCTGCGGCGGTACGGAGGCGGCGGTGACCCCTCTATCGGTGGCAGGCTTTGCCTCAGCCCGCGCCCTTTCGACCCGCAATGATGACCCTGCCACCGCCAGTCGCCCCTTCGACAAAACCCGGGACGGCTTTGTGATTGGCGAGGGCTGCGGCATTTTGATTCTTGAGGAGCTGCACCACGCCCTCAGTCGGGGTGCCACGATCTATGCCGAAATTGTGGGCTATGGCATGACCTGTGACGCCTACCACATGACTTCCCCGGTGCCTGGGGGCGCTGGGGCCGCTCGCTGCATTCAGATGGCCCTCAAAGATGCTGGCATTGTGCCTGAGCAAATTAGCTATATCAACGCCCACGGCACCAGCACTGGCGCTAACGACCCCACCGAAACCCAGGCAATTAAAACGGCGCTGGGTGATGCGGCCTATAAAATTGCGGTTAGCTCGACTAAGTCTATGACCGGGCACCTGCTGGGGGGCTCTGGGGGCATTGAGGGGGTGGCCACCTGTCTGGCGATCGCCAACGACATTGCCCCGCCTACCATCAACCTGCACGACCCCGACGTTGGTTGTGACCTCGACTACATTCCCAACCAGAGCCGCCCCATGCCGATTGAGGTGGCGATTTCCAATTCCTTTGGGTTTGGGGGCCACAATGTCACCCTGGTGTTTCAGAAATACCGTAGCTAGAGCTACAGATTGGTAGGTATAATGACCTAAACTCCTGTCCCGAAACCCTGCTCTCAGGCCGCCGAGCTTTGTGCCTTGCTAAACCAGGGGGTATTGACAATCGTCTGGTTGCGGGGTCTGCTGAAAGGCAAAGGTAATGTGTGGTGTCTTGTGGGGTCTTGATTTACCGAGACCGTTAACCGTGTTAGCCCAAGGGCTACTCCCAACGCTGCGTGCTGCTCCGAAAAACCCGTCGTTAAGCTGTTGAACCTATGGCTGTTGCAACCCAATCCCTGGAAGAACTCTGTATTAATTCCATTCGCTTCTTAGCGATTGATGCGGTGGAAAAGGCCAAGTCTGGCCACCCCGGTCTGCCGATGGGCGCTGCCCCGATGGCCTACGTGCTGTGGGATAAGTTCATGCGGTTTAACCCCAAAAACCCCCAGTGGTTTAACCGCGATCGCTTTGTGCTGTCGGCGGGCCACGGCTGCATGCTCCAGTACGCTCTGCTGTATCTGACCGGCTACGACAGCGTCAACCTCGATGATCTTAAGCAGTTTCGCCAGTGGGGCGCTCGCACCCCCGGCCACCCCGAAAACTTTGAGACCCCCGGCGTCGAAGTTACCACCGGCCCTCTGGGGCAGGGCATTGCCAACGCCGTAGGTCTGGCCATGGCCGAAGCCCACCTGGCCGCCAAGTTCAACAAGCCCGACTGCACCCTTGTAGACCACTACACCTACGTCATCCTCGGCGACGGCTGCAACATGGAAGGGGTTTCGGGCGAAGCCTGCTCCCTGGGGGGGCACCTGGGCCTGGGCAAGCTAATTGCTCTCTACGACGACAACCACATCTCCATTGACGGTTCGACCGATATCTCCTTTACCGAAGATGTGGCCAAGCGGTTTGAGGCCTACGGCTGGCACGTGCAGCATGTGGAGAACGGCAACACCGATCTGGATGCGATCGCAAAAGCGATCGAAGCGGCCAAGGCCGTCACCGATCGCCCCTCGATGATCAAAGTCACCACCACTATCGGCTACGGCTCCCCCAACAAGCAAAATACTGCCGGGGTCCACGGGGCGGCCCTGGGCGGCGACGAGATCAAGCTCACCCGCGAAAACCTGGGCTGGAGCTACGGCGAGTTTGAAACTCCTGAAGATGCTCTGAGCCACATGCGTAAGGCGATCGAGCGCGGTGCCAGCCTCCAGGCCGAGTGGGAAGAAACCCTGGCCGCCTACCGCACCAAGTACCCCACCGAGGCCGCCGAGTTTGAGCGCATGCTGGCGGGCAAGCTGCCCGAGGGCTGGGTCGACGCGCTGCCCACCTACACCCCCGAAGACAAGGCCCTGGCCACCCGCAAAAACTCCGAAATGACCATCAATGCTCTGGCCCCGGCCATCCCTGAGCTGATTGGTGGTTCCGCCGACCTCACCCACTCGAACCTGACCGAGATGAAGATCTCCGGCAGCTTCCAGAAGGGGGCTTACGAAAACCGCAACCTGCGCTTTGGCGTCCGCGAGCACGGCATGGGCGCCATCTGCAACGGCATCGCCCTGCACAACTCGGGCCTGATTCCCTACTGCGCCACCTTCCTGGTGTTTGCCGACTACATGCGGGCGGCCATTCGCCTCTCGGCCCTCTCCCAGGCGGGCGTGATCTACGTCATGACCCACGACTCCATTGGTCTGGGCGAAGACGGCCCCACCCACCAGCCGGTGGAAACGATCGCCTCCCTGCGGGCCATCCCCAACCTGATCGTGATTCGCCCCGCTGACGGCACCGAAACCTCGGGGGCCTACAAGATCGCCGTCGAGCACCGCAAGACCCCGACGCTGATGGCCTTTAGCCGCCAAAACCTGCCCAACCTGCCCGGTTCTTCGATCGAAGGCGTGGCCAAGGGCGCGTACACGGTTGACGACTGCGACGGCACCCCCGACCTGATTTTGATCGGCACCGGCAGCGAGGTTAGCCTCTGCGTCGATGCGGCTAAGGAATTGCGGTCGGCGGGCACCAAGGTGCGGGTGGTCTCGATGCCCTCGTGGGAACTGTTTGACGCCCAGGATGCCGCCTACCAGGAGTCTGTGCTGCCTAAAGCGGTGACCAAGCGACTGGCGGTAGAGGCGGGTATCACCATGGGCTGGTGCCGCTATGTGGGTGGCGAAGGCGACGTGATTGGCGTTGATCGCTTCGGGGCCTCCGCCCCCGGCGGCCTGGTGATGGAGAAGTTTGGCTTCACCGTTGAGAATGTGGTGAGCCGAGCTAAGGCGCTGCTGGGCTAATGGTCTAGCTAGTTGGTATGTGAAAGGGGGGCGATCGCGCGATCGCCCCCCTTTTGTTTTAACTTGGCTACCTGATTGACTGACAAAAGTTTTGCTGTAGGTTGGTGTTGAGCGAAGCGTTCGCGTTGGCGAAGCAGCCCCTTTGGGGCTAGCGTCCCCAGAGGAGAAAACTCAACACTAGTAACGGTTTTGTTGGGTTACGCTAACGCTAACCCAACCTACAGCAACTTCAGCAATTCCTAATCACTCATCTAGGAGCAATTATGTCACTTCCTTTGATTTTGCAACCGGGTGAAGGGCAAACAGTACAAATCCGCACCAGTACTTGTACCTTCAAAGCAACAGGCCAAGAAACCCACGGGCACTTTGGTCTGTTTGAGTTTGTGATGGAACCTGGAACTGATGGCGCTAGCCCTCATATTCACAAAGAATTGACCGAAGCGTTTTATGTGGTGGAAGGCAACGTTGAACTTGTTTTGGGCGATCGCCGCATTGTTGCCGAACCGAAAACCTTCATTCTCGTACCGGAAAACACACCGCATGGGTTCTCTAATGCTGGACAAACACCAGCAACACTGCTGATTCTGTTCTGCCCAGCAGATTCACGGGAGCAGTATTTTGAGGGACTGGCTGAACTGACCAAAGACGGACGAGAACCGACTCAAGTGGAGCTACTCGATTTGATGCAGCGGTTTGATCAATATCCGGCGACTAATACTGATTCTTAAATCGATAATGGCTCCCCAGGCCAATCGCCGATGAATTGATTCAGCTCCGTTATGGAACAAAAAGACGACCAACGCCCATCCAGGTTTCAATATCCAGCAGGATTTCGAGGATACGGTCAACACAACGATTTCGGTAGACTCGATCTGCTAAAAATCGATCAGCGTCTGCAATTGTAATAACAGGGAAGGAATCTAGAGTATTTTCTTCTCGAAGCACTTGTTCTATATCTGAATGGCACTGACATAAGAGAGCAGAAAAGGCTTCAAGCGCTTGATCTGTAAAGATCGAAGCGTCGAAGCCCAAAACCATGTCTCTATGATGCCGAATCGTGCGGATGTCCTCAAGGAGAAATACCAAAACAGTATCGGTCTACCCTTTGCCAAGGTTCTACCGGAAGCCGAAGTCCAGGCTGTAGTGGACGAACAAGGCATCGCCTATCGCCAAGTGCTCTACACCCCAATGGTAGTGCTGTGGAGTTGGATCTCCCAAGTTCTTGATGTCGATGGCAGTCTCAGCCATGCGGTCAAGCGGGTGGTGGCCTGGATGAGCCTGGCGGGCTTAGAGCCGCCGTCAGCCGATACCGGGGGGTACAGTAAAGCGCGTAAGCGCCTGAGCGAGTCCATTTTCCCACCCCTACTAAAGCGAGTGACGAGGGCGTTACAACGGAAAGTATCCCCGGAACAACGGTGGTGTGGTCGCCGAGTCAAGGCCTTTGATGCCACGACGGTCTTGATGAGTGATACCAAGGCCAATCAAGCGGCGTATCCCCAACACAGCAATCAGAAGACGGGCTGTGGCTTTCCGCTGTTGAAGCTTCAGGTGTGGTTTTGCGTGACTACGGGAGCGGTCTTGGAGGTAGCGATGGCTCCTTTTCGGGTGAGTGAGTGGCGCTTAGCCCGCCAACTTTACCAGACCCTGCGCCCAGAGGATGTGGTGGTGGCCGATTCGGCCTATGGCACCTATGTGGATCTGGCCTGGGTCGCGCTGACGGGAGCCGATGCCGTTTTTCGCGAGCACCATCAGCGCCGCTGCGATTTCAGGCGTGGCAAAAAGCTTGGGATTGGCGACCACATTGTCCGGTGGCAACGCCCCAAGCAATGCCCCGACGCCCTCTCGCCTGAGGAGTTTGAAGCCTTACCCGAGTCGATTGAGGTACGCGAAGTCTTTCTCTCCATTCAGACGCCTGGGTTTCGACCGACCAACATCGTAGTGGTGACCACCCTGATGGACGCCAAGCGGTATCGCAAAGCTAAATTGGCCGAACTCTATCACCTCCGCTGGCAGGCCACCGAAGTCAATCTCAGGCATCTCAAGACCACCTTAGCTATGGAGATGATTGCCGCCAAAACGCCCGCTATGGTGACCAAAAGCATTTGGGTTCATCTGTTGCTCACGGTTCGCTCATTTTTAAATGAGGTCAGCCAATTGGGATAGGTTAGGGCTATGGATACCCCCCTAACCGTTATCACCGAACGGGTTGACGATATTCCCCTGTTGCTGGCCCAACTGCAGCGGATGGACGTGCAACCCCTGCTCGACGACTACTTTCCGACCCATGGGAACTGGCAG
>NZ_JH976537.1:1092526-1166263 GCF_000309385.1 Nodosilinea nodulosa PCC 7104 | reverse complement strand
CCGCCCACTCCACCCGTGGTGCCCAATGCCGTTTGGATCAATCCACCGATAGCAGCTCCTAACAGCCAGGCGGTTCCACACTAATTTGTTTTTAGTTTCTGTCTCATTTTTGTTGACACATTCCGCCCCGCCCGTATTGCGATAAGCCGCACTGAGACTATCGGTGCGATGTTCCTGAGGGGCTCCACCGCTAGCGAACAGCGCATTCTGCAGCCCTTCAGATAATGCAATGAAGCTCTCTCCCCCTTGAATCACCTGGGCATAACTCCACCCGCTGTAGGCCAGGCGGTAGTGATACAGCAAATGCTCAAACGGCTGTCCGTCGATGGTAATGGTCACCCCTTTGAGTTCGGTAAAGTCCGAAATGCCCATCACTCCCGGTTCATGGCGCAATTCGAACATCACCTCGGGGGCGTCCCCGTAAAGCGCTTTCCACGTCCTCACTCGCCGTTGCACGGTCCGCAGCACTTGCGGATACTGACCCGGTGCAAAATCGCATGAACTTCGGGCTCTTGGCCACTTTTGGTGATCCATCCAAGGAGAGCTATAGACAATAGGGGGATCCATTCTCGCTTTTGTTAACCCTATGGACCTCATCTCGCATCTACTCCCCAGCCAAACTGAGTTGAGCTTGCAGCACTGGGATTTGGATACGGCCACCCAGCAGGTCACGGTTTACCTCGCCTCTACACAGACCGTAGCTCAGTGTCCTCTCTGCCATCGTCCGAGTCACCGTATCCATAGCCACTACAACAGAACCTTGAAAGACTTACCTGTTGTCCAATTCAGTCTGACGATAGTGCTGACAGTCTGTAAGGTTTTCTGCCTCAATGAGGCCTGTCCTCGACGGATTTTTGCCGAACGCTTACCCAGAATCGTGGCCCCGTGGGCCAGGCGCACCATTCGTTACGCAGATCATCTCAAAGCTATAGCCCTAGCCTTAGCGGGTGCCGCTGGGGCTCGCCTGAGCGAACAGGTTGGCTATGGGCATAGTCGCAACTCAATGCTGCGAGTCATTGCGAGCCTGCCGTTACCGCAACTAACGACCCCAAAAATCTTAGGGGTAGACGATTTTGCCCTCCGCAAGGGGCACAACTATGGCACGATTTTGGTGGATCTTGAGCAGCACCAGCCGATTGCGTTGCTTCCGGATCGCGCGGCAGAAACGCTTGAAAGCTGGCTCAAAGAGCATCCCGGCGTCGAAATCTTATCTCGGGACCGCTCCAAGACCTACAAACGAGGGATGAGCCAAGGTGCACCGGATGCGATTCAAGTGGCGGATCGCTTTCATCTGTTGCACAATCTCGAAGAGACGTTGGAAACAGCGTTTAAGGGACATCACTCAGTCCTCAAACAGGTTGAAAAAGACCAGCGTCAGTCAAATGGTCTCAAGGTTCCGCATCCCTCAGACCTACCTGAGGATCCACAGTCTCCAAAAGCGCTCAACCGGGCTCATCGTTTGGAAATGTATGAGCAAACCCATGCCTTACGGCAGCAAGGGTACGCCATCAAAGACATCGCCCACCATCAGGGTATTGGCAAACGGACAGTTTACAAGTATTTGGCCGCGTCAACCTTTCCTGAACGACAACCCACTATTCGGCAACAGGGCAGTGGATTGGAGACTTATAAACCCTATCTTCAGGATCAATGGAACCGGGGACAGCAGCAGACCAAAGCTCTCTTTCATGAGATCCAACAACAGGGCTATCAGGGCAGTTACTCGACCCTGGCCCGCTATACCCATCAGCTGCGTCAATTACCGGCTTCGGGCCTACCAAGACCAGACTCTCTTAACGATTTGCCGGGCCGGGGGCCAGCTCCTTCCCTTTCAACCTCTCCTCAAAAGCCCTTGAGTGCTCGTCGAGCGGCATGGCTGATCTTACAGCGAACAGAAACCCGCACAACTGAAGACGACAGCTTATTAGAGCAGCTCGCTCAACAGCCCGAGTTATCGGGGGCGATCTCGCTGGCCCAAGGCTTTATTGATCTGGTGCGGCAGCGGATTCCCAGTCAGCTGGATGATTGGTTGCAGGCGGCTAAAACCAGCTCAATCAAAGCGTTCCAAAGCTTCGCCAAGGGGCTGGAGGAGGATTATGACGCGGTCAAAGCCGGGATGACGTTAGAGGTTAGCAATGGACCGGTAGAGGGGCAGAATAATCGGCTCAAAATGCTGAAACGGCAGATGTTTGGGCGCGCCAACTTGGAGTTGTTAGAGAAGCGGTTCATTTTGACCAGCTAAACAGCTGTAATTTGAGGACCGCAAAAGGTGCTAGTTTTGCACATCACCAAAAGTGGCCAAGAGCCCGAAGTTATGCAAATACGCAATTGCCAGCCTCCACCCAAATCCGCCGGGTGACAGGACACAACCCAACGCGATGCTCATCCTCACACCACACCTCGACGTCGGCGTCGGGATGGGTCTGCTGAATGTGCTCGACGTCGTCTTGGAGTTTTTTTTTCCAAGCTTCCTGAGTTTTGGGGTCGGCGTCTTGATGCTGAGGCCGAGGCACCCGCAGACGCCATTCCAGCTGACGCAGGTACACCCAGCCTTGTTGGCGACTGATGGGTTTATCGAGGAGTTCACTGAGATAGTCGGCCACTTTGCGCCCGTTCCATAATCCTCCGTCAGGAGCCGCCCCGCGCAGCACTTGCAACAGCAGGGCTTGTTGATCCTCTGTGAGCAAAGGGGTAGCCCCAGGATTCTCCCGGCGACCATCGCCAAGGCACTGTGGTCCATTGGCATTGTAGTCACGGACTAATTCGTAAATCCAATTGCGACTATAGCCAGTCACTTCGACGACTTCTTCACTGCGTTTGCCCTGCGCTAGCAACCAGATGATCTGATAATGAGACCTTTCAATCGGGCTTTTGGCTTGACGGTAGCGTTGAGCCAGGTCGTCAACACTGAGGTGGGGAGTGATGGTAATTCGCTTAGGCACCGAGAGAATACGGAGGAGTCAGAGGGGATTTCCCTATCTTAAATCATGGCTATTCATTCTGACTTGATATAAGCCCTTGGTCTCTTGAATGCTAGACTTATTTCTGCCTCAGGGTACTAGATTCGGTAGAGTCAATTTCATTGAGATTTAGAAGCGTAAACGACCTCAATACATGACACTTATTCTGTTAAAGCTTGCAAGTCAGCAGTGGCTAAGATACGACAGCCAATCTGTTATCTTTCAGGGAAGTGACACATAACCTGTTAGTGCTTGCTTGTAAAACCGAGTAGGCTTTAATGGCTAGAAACACCTAACATCAAAGGGTGTAGCGATTACGGCTTGGGCGACATAAATGTGTTAAGACGACAAACAATCTGTTACTCGACAACAGTACTGTACACGAGCACCCAGCCTAAAATCCTCTGTTTGAAGTGGTCGACGGCTGCCTACAGCCAAATCTTGTTTGTCTTGGTGCGCCTTCCCTAGCGCCGGAAACCGACGCGGGGTCGCACCGCTTTTAGCGCCGACAAAGGTTTCTAACTCATCGAGTTCGCCGACCTCTGGCGTTGGGTCAGGGTCGTAAGTATCGGGGAGTCGTTCGCCGACTTGCATCACCCAAAGGATCGCCGTCGTGTGATGCACCCCTTTGACCCGTACGATGGATTGGAATCCGAGGCCATTGGTGTACAGCTTGAGACAGTCACGCCTAACCTCATCTGAGTAGCCTCGGTGAGGGTCGTAGGCATCGATAAGCTGACGACTGCAGGCTACGCAGATGTGGTTTTGCTTACCTTTCCTCTTGCCATTCTTACGGATATGAGTGGCTCCACACTCCGGGCATTGCATCGCAGATTCCCCTAATTCATCTTTCAATTATGCAATGCCACTTTTTGCGGCGGACCTGCTGCGATCTAACCCTACGCTGCACTGAGTTCAATCAGACGCTTCAACTTTTGTCCTTGTACTGAGGACGGCGGCTTAACGGGTGACAACATACCTAAAGCGCTTGCTGCATCAGGGATAGAGCATAGAAACCTCGCTGAAAATAGCGGTGTTTGTGGGGTTTGAGTGCTATCAGGTGGCGCGCCCAGTCGGCCCATAATTCCATGGCATAGATCCAGCGATGGCCATAGAGGCCGAGACTAAAATCACTCTGGCGAGGCGTCTTGTCGTGGTGCTCTTGGATACGCCCAGCATACTGCTCTACCCCGAGGTGTTTCGTCTGCTGCCCATACATCGTGGCCCAACTGTAGGCCAAGGCGATCAGCAACACTAAGGCTAAAAACCGAGAGTCATTTACCTTGGCATTTTCCAGGTGATAGCCGCCCGTCTTGCAATCTTTGAAGAACTGTTCAATGCCCCAGCGACACCGATAGACCGCTAAGGTTCGTGCCAAGGTAGGCAAATTAGACAAGATATACCAGGGCTCTTTAGGCCCCTTTTGGCGGTACTTTCGCTTCCAATAGACGGCTAAGTTAAAGGGGCCAAGGCCATCGCCTTTATTGCACAAAATGCCCTGATAAAACCGAGACTGTCCTGGCTGGAAGCCCAGGTCTCTGAGCACACGGTACCCGCCTTCAGAATCGGTTTGGAAATGAAGCGCTTTTTTCTGCCGGAGCGCAAAGAACACCCTACGTTGATCCAACCATGCCGCCAGTTTAGGGCTATGGAACTCCCGGTCACCCAGCACGAGCACCGGATAAGACTTGAACAAGGACAGGGCCGTTTTGA
This sequence comes from Nodosilinea nodulosa PCC 7104, assembly GCF_000309385.1. Taxonomy (GTDB): domain Bacteria; phylum Cyanobacteriota; class Cyanobacteriia; order Phormidesmidales; family Phormidesmidaceae; genus Nodosilinea; species Nodosilinea nodulosa. The sequence continues at coordinate 1,161,590 of NZ_JH976537.1, read as the reverse complement.
GGAGTCGCTGTTGCGTTGTTAGGTCACTACTGCCCGTCTGCCCTAACAACTCCCAATAGACGGGTAAGGCGTGAGTCCCCCACACCACGCTGACCATAAAGATATTCCGTCCTTTCCATTCCGTGCGGTCGATAGCCAGAATCCAATAGCCATGTTGATGATGTTTGAGCGTTCTTAGACGGCGGCGTTGGTCGCGGTTCAACCCCCGTCCCGTTTGCACTTGCCGAATCCAATACTTGAGCAGTGGAAACCACAGCACCTTGAGGGTAAGTTTTGGCAGCGCTAAAAATCGCTGTAAGTTGCGTTTTCGACTTTGATACTGAATCGGCTGAGGAAAGACGCTGGCTAACACCGAGAGTTTGACCTGTCGGTGGGCCTGTAGCAATAGCAACAACAGCTGCAAGGTCAAGTACTGGGCTTCACTCAGGTGGGTGCGAAGGGTGGTTTGGTAGAATGCAGGAAACATATTGATTAGGGGGAGCCGCATTGGGGTTCCCTATTTTTTTGCCCCTCCATTGTCTCAAACCCTTATACCGTATGATGTTGATGGCCCTTGTCACCCGTTAAGGTTCTAGAGAGTCTTCGCCTTTCATGCTTCGGTTGGCCGTTAGCAAAATCATCTTATTTGACTGAGCAGTTCGCCAAACAACGCGATCGCTACTATCGATCGATAGATTCATCTCCTTAAAGGTAATGAAACGAACCGGGATGAGCTCCAACCATCCTTGACTCGCAACGTTGCCCAACAAAATTTCTGCGTGTCCTCCCAAGTTATGATCAACCAGGAAATTCATGCTTCTAGCTCATGCCTAGCTTTCTGGGCTCGGAGTTTCTCCCAGAGAGCCTCTCGGTCTGGTCTGGGTTGCGTTGCTGCAAAACGAGCAACGTGCTCACGGTTACGTTCCTCCCAGTACTGCCGATTTTCCTCAGATTGCTTCAGAACAAGCTGATATTCTTCTTCGACTTCAGAATGATTTGCTTCAATGTAAGATAAAGCAGCCTTAATCTGTGCCTCTGTTAGGTCAAACAAGGCACGGATGAATTTTGGCGGGTACTGAGCCGTCACGTAGTCCATCACATCGTAGAGAGTGATGCGTGTACCAGAAATTGTCAGCCCTCGTTCTGTACGGATGATGGCTGGTTGGGTGGGGGATACTGAAGTCATATCCATTAGCCTCCGAAGCCACGTAGGAAGTAATACTATCGTAACTTACAAATAATCTACATTGGCTAGATCCCCCCTGCCCCCTTATTAAGGGGGGTAAAGCATGCACCTTAGACAGCGAAAAACTGGGGAGATCTATAGCTAAGCAAATATGTATCTCACTCAATTGGGAACCGCCATAACAGATAAAGTTAGACTTCATAAATCATAATTACAAATTCTTCTTCAGTACCAGTTTTGACAAACTTCCCTATCTGCTCAAATCCCACTTGCGCCCAAACTCGTTGCGCCCGCTTGTTGAATTCCGCTATCGTTACCCGGCACTTCTGTGCCCTATATATGTTGGCTCCGTACTTCACTACGGCTTGAGCATAGTGCTTGCCATGTCCCTGACCAACTAAGTCTGGTCGTATTCCCATGCCGATGTCGAGGGCTTCAGTGGAGTAGTCGCCGCCTGGCACTTGGCCATCTGCTCCAAAAGAGCAATAGCCTTCAAGTTCTTCGTACACGTTTAAGATTGCATAAAAGGCATTTTTGGGGTCAGTTAGATAACATAAGTCTTCTTGGATAGTATTGATATCAAAGTTGTAAAAGTCATACGGAGGAAGGTAACGCCAACGAAGAATTGATAGTGCATGTTCTTTCCCAAGTCGTCGAAAGAAAAATCTCATATCGGATTCCTCCTTAAAACCATTTGAGAGAAAAAATCCTATCACAAGATTGCAGCTCAACAGTGGAGTTAAGCGGCGATAGATAACCTTAGAGGCTTAGAGGCATAGCCAGAATATTTCTTCGCCGCTCCAACGAAGTGTTAGACAGTTGTGCTTAAAACTTATAGCCATATTTTTCTTCTCTCTTCTTAAAGGCTAGCTCACCCCCTTCAAGAAGCTGCGTAATTTTATCACGAATATTTGAGTCTTCGATTGCTCCACAGGTGTATTTAATCAATCCTGCATCTGATTCTGCAACAATAATCTGCTCAGCATCAGTGTTAACTACAAGATTGGCATTATGAGTAGCAATTAATATTTGCCGCCTTCTCTTAGCGCTTCGAAAAGCAGGAACAAGTTCATTAAAGATAAAGCGGTTGTCGAGATGTTCCTCTGGCTGATCAATCAGCAGGGGCTTATCATCCAGTGACAACAAAATCTTGAGAAGGACAATAGCTCTCTCTCCCATTGATAGACTATCAATCGATTTGCAATTAAATCTTATCTCTACTCCCAAGTCAAAAAAGCGCGTAAAGACAGCATTTAGATAGTCTGAATTAGTTACGGAACGCTTTAAACGTAATTCCCTTGTCTTACTTTCTATCTCTCTTGCAACTTCAATACAAAGATCTTTAGAACTTTCATCCCCTAATATTTGTTCTTCAGTTTTGCCAAACAAGGTATCTATAGATTCAAATACGTCAGCTAAAAGGTGTTCAAGATCAATTTGAGAATGAGCACGGTTGTCTAACTTATCTGCTAATTGCTGAACATACTGAGCTTTGCCTCGTAGATCTATAAAGGCGGAGAATTGGAGGTTGCTTAGTATCTCATCTTTTCCATTTTCAAATTCATCTAGTATTCTTTGGAAAGAGTGTTTGATGATTAACATTTTCTCTAGCATATTGACATAGAGTTCAATTCTCTTGTCATTTAAGTCATTGAGTTGCTCCTTTTTATTATTAATTTCTAAGATTTCCGTCTCAGCCGTATGGATTTCGACATTTAAGGCAGTCATTTTTTGACGCAAATCCGCAATAGTTTTGCTAACGCCTTCTAAAGCAGATATTTCCTGATTTTTTGCGAAAACCTCTTCTCCAACATTAGTTTTGACTACTTCTAAGTATCGCTTGTTACCAGAGAGGCATTCTATAACTGCTGATAAATCCTTCAAGTCGATGGGCAATTCTTTAAGATCATCAGAATAATTAAGAGATGCTATTTGATTATTAAGGCTCAAAACATTGCCTTCATAAAACTGATTAAAATCCGAAACTCGAATTTCGAACTGCTGAAGCGATCTTAGAACTTCATCAATCCTTACTCTCTTGTTTTTCAACTCTTCTAATTTATCTGTCAAAATGCGTATGGCATCATCGCTTTGCTCTTGTCTACTTTCGACAGAGGAGATCCGAAGAGTAATATCATCTTTCTCTCCAATCTTCATTTTTAGATTATTGAGCGCTACTTCTTCTTTCTCAGATATTTCTTTGAATAATTGTTCAGTTCTAAGATTAATATTTTGAATTTCTTGCTCAATCGTAATCAAGTCTCTCTGTTTATTTTCATACGAAGCTTTGTGATCAGGCAGATCATCAAACACTAGTGCAAGGATATGCTCATTCAGCTTTTTGGGATTGGCTGAATATTCCTCAAAATGATTTTGAGTAAGGTATAAAATATCAGACCTTTCAAAGGGCTGAAATTCTCCTGCCCCTATCGTTGCCTCATAATTTTCCTGAGACCTAAATGTTAGAGAGAGATTTATAGGCGAAGTGGCAGGCTTTGTTTTTCCTTTCTGGCCATAGAGGCGATGAACAAACGAAGTTTCTAGGTTGAATAATTTTTTGCCTTCCTGGAAGCAAGATGCAATTATATCTAGTAATGCTGTTTTTCCAGAGCCACGACCACCTATGATAGTTATCAAATTTGAGTTCAACTCGACAGATAAATTATCAATTGTCAGAGAACTATTGAGTTCAGATTTATTGATTTTTAGACTATCTAATGTAAAAGAACTTTTCTGCGCTTCAGGATATTCTGGTTGAATTCTAACTCGTTCGTCTGGTTCATATAAAACTTGTTTCAGTCCTTCCCATGACGGTTTGGCTTTTATCCAGCAGTAACGCTTGTCATCAGGTTCTAAAAATCTTTCACTATAACTGTGAGAGTCACAACCCCAAAAACAAGGCTTTAGTGATTTAAATTCATTTATGAATTCGTCTTGAGACGAGTGCCGTTCACCTAGGCAGAATTCTCTTGTGCCTTCGTTTGAGGAGAAAACTGCATGCGACATTTGAATAAGTTGCTTTCTCACGGCATGGTCTTGACCTTGCCAACTCATCTCTGATAAGTTTTCGTCCGCAAGGACGAGGAGATATTTACCTCTGAATCTAGAATCAAGGCGTTCCTTAATTTGTTCGGTTTTAACAACAATATTCATACAGCCAACCCAAGCATCAGTCCTCTCTTGGAATGAAGGCTGTTGCTCCCGTAAGCTTCTCCCAAACTCAATTAAATTATTTAGCTTGAGTTTACGAGTATTTGGAGGTTCAAAGGGTGTTACATCATGGCAAAAATCTAAATCATGCAAAAAATTTTCTTCAATCTCTTGAGGAGGTATTTCTGGTGAAATCAATACGTGGAGATTTAAACGTTTAGATTCTTCACTTCCCCTTCTAGTTGAATAGATAACTTTATCAACCCGAAACTCTATATTTGGAAATATAAATATGTCTCCTAATCTTCCCGACTCTTTAAGACTTAAAACTTTTTTATAGCCTTCAATTGTAAAGTAGTCAGTAATACCTAAAGCAGCTATGCCCTTTTCTTGAGCCTTTGCAGTGATCTGAGTCACATATTTTTCCCATGTGTCAGGATCTTCTGCATCTCCAAAATCGCTATTAAGTATCGAAAAAGGTGTATGCAGATGAAAATCCCAAATATGCCACTTAGAACTTTGACCCATAACCTCTTCTATTCCACAAATCCGCTTTACTAAAGTAGCAGTTATCTACCGCTGCCGTCTAACTATGTGTTAAGTATCATATCCGCTGCATAAGTCCCCTATTCATCAGAATTACCTAGCACATTCAATGTTTAATTCCTTAAAATTCAGGAATTAAACATTGAATGTGCTGGATGTGCCCCTGACTTGGGGTGTTATCCGATAAGTCCTCATTCGTCTGCTAGCCAAGGGTTAAGAGTTGAGTCATCAACCGTAATTGGTTCTACGAGAACGTATCCCCTACATGCGAGCTTGGCCGATGGCTCTCTAGAGTTTGCCTGCCGTCAGCAAACCTTGATTTACAAAGTAGCCCATACGGTTGTACTTTGGCCCTGCTTCTGGCAGATTAAAACTGCGGGGAATGATTTTAGGCGGAGAAGAGAGGAGTTCGCACCTCCGCTCTTCTCCTGAGTCATCCCAACTTAGCCTAGGTAAGCTGGCGATAACCTGGAATCATTCTAGGCTCTAGCGTCTTATTACCTGCAATGGGGACAGCTAGACTCGTTCCCCGTTTTCTTTAGCGAAAACGGAGACCCGTATGTTTTTAGAACCCACCTCGGGGGATGAGTCCCCCGTACCCTTCACCCTGCCCACCTACCGCCAAGAAACCCTGCGGCACATTCTGCTGGGCGACTACGGCGTAATCACCGATGCCATTGGCCAACTGGTGGCGCTGGGCTACAGCGTTGGCGAAGCCTGCCCCAAGGGCAATCGCGTCGCCTGGTCAGACCCCATCCCCACCGGGCGCAGCGGCGAATACGTTGCCGTGATGACCCGCCGCCGAGGGATGCGATCGTAGGGCGATCGCCAATAAAATGGGCCTGTAGGGGCGCAGCATGCTGCGCCTCTGCGGGGTTCCTGATCATGAATCGGGGCTTACCAAATCCGATTTCGGATCAGACAGCGATCGCCCTTTTTTCCCCAAGCCGCCATGACGCAAACCCTGCCGATTCCCCCCTTCTTTGACCCCGACCGGGTCGGCGAAATCTGGCCCGTGCCCTACCAGCAGCGGGCCACCGACGCCAAAGCCTGGGCCGCCACCCACGGCATTGCCCCCGCCAGCGACGACAGCCGCCGCCTCTGCCTGCTGCTGATCGATGTGCAAAACACCTTCTGCCTGCCGGGCTTTGAGCTGTTTGTTGGCGGGCGATCGGGCCAGGGAGCCGTTGACGACAACCGCCGCCTGGGCGAGTTTATCTACCGCAACCTGGGGCAAATTACCAGCATTACCGCCACCCTCGACACCCACCAGACCATGCAGGTGTTTCACCCCTACTTCTGGGTCGATGCCGAGGGCAACAACCCGCCGCCCATGACCCTGATTCACTACGACGATGTGGTGCAGGGCAAGTGGCGGGTCAACCCAGCCGTCGCCGCCAACCTATCTTCCCCCCGCGACCTGCAGGAGTACGCCCTGCACTACACCAAAACCCTCGATGATCGGGGCAAATATCCCCTCACCATCTGGCCCTACCACTCCATGCTGGGGGGCATTGGCCACGCCCTGGTACCCGCGATCGAAGAGGCCTGCTTCTTTCACACCATCGCCCGCCAGAGCCAGACCCGCTTTGAGCTAAAGGGCAGCAACCCCCTGACCGAAAACTACTCGGTGCTCAGCCCCGAGGTGATGGCGGACGCGCAGGGAGGTGCGATCGCCCAGAAAAACACCCCCCTGATTCAAACCCTGCGGTCGTTTGACGCCGTCGTTATCGCTGGACAGGCCAAGAGCCACTGCGTCGCCTGGACGGTAGCCGACCTGCTCAGCGACATTCAGGCCACCGACCCGGCCCTGGCCCAAAAGGTCTACCTGCTCGACGACTGCGCCTCCCCAGTGGTGGTCCCCAACGTGGTCGATTTTACCGACCAGGCGGAGGACACCTACCAGCGCTTTGCCGAAGCGGGTATGCACCGGGTGCAGTCGACTACGGCGATCGCAGACTGGCCCTAGTCTGCGATTCATCAAGGCTGTTGGGCCATCGCTAGCTCAAGGCCGTCAATAGCTGCGATCACCCAATCGTAGCGGCTGCGCCGTTGCTGGTATTTTAAGCGAACGAGCCGCCGCTATAAATAGGCCAATAGCGGCAAAATGAATGCGGCAAAAATGCCGCCGATCACTACCAGCTCAACATCTTTTAAGGGAGCGTTTGTACGTTTCATAGACACAGTGTTCGGAAATTATTAATTAAGACCTAACGCCCAAATCGCTCGCGAAACTTTTCTCGGACATAACCTACCCAAAGCAGTGGCGAATCCTCAGGACGATACCTTGTCTGAGCCATTGATAGCAGCAGAGGCACTCCACCAACCTTAAGCCCCATGGCAATATGGCCCAGCAGCGTGAGCAGCAGTACCAGCCACGCGGCCAGGTGCAGCCGGTACCAAATGTGGTCTACCTCGCCAGCGGGAAGCCAGGTTTCTTGCATCATTCTGCCGGTAACTACGGCCAGCGTACTGGCCAAGAGTATAGCGGTATTTAGAAGTCGCTGAAGATTTGCCCACCAGCCGGGCTTACCGACTTGATGGCTGAGTCGCGCCCAAAAGTCAGGAAACAACAATCGCCGGTATCCCCAATGGAAACTATAGATAGCGAGAGCGGGAAATACCAGCAAAAAGAAAAGACCAAACGTGCCATGAATGCCCTGAATATCTGGCAGCAACGGCAAAGGAATAGAGCCAAACTGACCGTCGTAGGCGTTGTAAACCAAAAAGCCGGTAACTAAAGCAGCGATCGCGAGCCCGCCACTAATACTGTGTAAAAGCCTCAAAACCAAAGGCTGATAGGGAATTGATTTAGGCATTTTGGCCGCCAGTTTAAATTATTTTGGTCATCAAAAAAACATCATAGTCTAGAGAATCTTTCCCTGGCAAACAACTAAATATGAATAAAAAATGAAATCTGTCCAGCTCAAAAATGATTGAATTATGAAATAAAGGACTGCATCCTATGACCTTAATCAGTATTTTTAATTACGCTTAAATCTGCTATCTATGATATGGTTTAAGTCATGAAGGGGAGTAGCTTAGAGCTGTAGCGCAGCTCAATTATCTGAGTCAACATACTGGCGATGAGCCTGGCTCAGATGGTGAATTAGCACCGTAAATTAGAACTGTGCATTCGCAAGCGAGACCTTCACTGAGTCCACAACTGACGTGGGCTTGGTGGAGTTCTTTTGAGTATCCATCATGCCCGCTCAGGTTTCACAATCCTGGAGACGAGCATGCACCCCCTGACCGGATTTACCGCTGGTTTATTACTCATCACCCTATCCGAATTAGGGGATAAGACCTTTTTTATCGGCATGATTTTGGCCACCCGGCATCCCCGCCGCTGGGTGTTTGTAGGGGTTACTGCCGCGCTGTTTGTAATGACGGTTTTGTCGGTGGCGATCGGTCAAATGATCACGGTTTTCCCTAAGCATTTCGTGCAAGGGATATCGGTGGCCCTGTTTCTAGGCTTCGGGCTAAAGCTGCTGTACGATGCTGGCCGCATGGTTGGGCCGGGCAGCCTAGACGATGAGCAGGCTGACGCCCTGGAGGCCGTCGAAGCGCGCGAGGCTGGGGTGGGCACATGGTCGATCAAAATGGTGCTGATCGAGGCCTTTAGCCTCACGTTTGTGGCCGAGTGGGGCGATCGCACCCAGTTTGCCACCATCGCCCTGGCGGCGGCCAATCACCCGGTGGGGGTAGTGCTGGGGGCGACCCTGGGCCACGCGATCTGTGCGGCGATTGCCGTGGCCTGCGGCAAACTCATCGCCGGGCGCATTTCAGAACGCTGGTTAATGACCGTTGGCGGCTTTTTGTTCATTGTCTTTGGGCTGGTTGCCGCCGTGGAGATGGTGTAGAACACCCCCTGGCCCTGGGCTAGCGCACGCCGGTGCCGTAGGCAATCACCTCCAGGGCCACAACGCCCTTGCCGCTGTTGCCGCCGAGTTCAGCGGTTTGAATGCGGATGTTAACCACCTGGTCTGCGCCCCAGGCTAGGGCTGCCTCCTCCATCCGCAGTAGGGCCTCTCGGCGGCCCCGCTCGAGCAGGCTTTCATAAACCGTAATGCGCCCGCCAAATAAATTTAAGATCCCGGCGATAAACGTCTTAAAGAAGTCTGACGATATCACTACGCTACCGGTGAACAGTTGCGCCTGCTGAGCCTTGGGCAGAGATACCTTAGCTCCTGCGGTGCTGAGCATCAGCCCGCCAATGGCCTGCTCTCGCCGCTGCAAAAGCTGAAAGTGCTGCTTTTCGGCCCGGGTGCCAAAAAAGTAGCCAATTCCTAGCAGGATCGCAAAAACAATCAGTCCATCCATAGCTAATCCACCCGTACGGCGGTACCGTAGGCGAACAGCTCCGCCGCCCCCTGGGCTAGCGATGAGGTTGCAAAGCGTACGTTAACAATGGCGTTAGCGCCTAGCCGCTGGGCATCCTGCACCATGCGGTTAGTGGCCTCCTGCCGGGCCTCTTGCAGCAGTTCGGTATAGCCCTTAAGCTCACCGCCGACGATATTTTTAAGCCCGGCGGCAATATCGCGACCGATGTGTTTGGCGCGTACCGAACTGCCCTGAACCAAACCCAAATGCTGCGTAATGGTTTTGCCGGGAACAGTTTCGATGTTGGTGAGAATAATGGTTGATGCAGACGATCGAGGTTGAACGGTCATCGTAGGCGACCTGAAGCCCTATAAAACAACCACAACCCTAGCCTTTGGGACCACCCGCGTCGATAGTTTCTAACGGTTTACCCACCATTGCTTGCAAAGCGTTACACAGGGCGGCTCTGGCTAGGAGACCCCCGATCGCCGCCTTGGCCGCAGGAGAAATCCGCTGGGGGATTGTGGGTGTGGGCGACCCAGGGGGCGAGGGCGGTTGTCAACTAAACAGCCTGGGGTAAATCCGCAGGGCTGCCAACCGGGCCATTACCACCATCCACCCCAGCAGCCACAGCAGCAGTAGGGGCCACTGGGGAGGAAGCCCCATGGGCCAGCGCAGCAGGTCCACCAGAGCCGCTAAAGGCAGCAGGTTGGCGATGCTTTCCAGCAGCGGCGGCAGTGTGCTTCTGGGAAAGTAGGTGCCGGAGAGGGTAAACATGGGGATGACGATGAGGAAGATTGGCACATTTACCTGGTCAACCTTGTTGACAACCCCGGCCACCAGCAGGCCAAAGGCCCCAAACAGAAGGCTACCCAGCACAATCAGCGGCAGCGATAGCACCAGGCTAGAGAGGTCGTAGAGATGGGCGATGACCGCCACCAGGCCGGTGAGGGTGCCCGCGATCGCCCCCTTCGTCGCCGCCCAGAACCAGTCGCCCAAAAACACCTCGGTAAAGCTCAGGGGTGCGGTCAGCAGCGCCTGCCAGGTCTTCTGAAAATTCAGTCTAATGAAGCTGCTGTAAGCCCCCTCAAAAAACGCTTGAAACAACACTCCAATCGCAATCATGCCCGCCGCCAAAAACTGCGGGTAGGGCACCCTTTGGCCCAAATATTCGACATCGCCGACCAGCGGCGTGAGGCCGTAGCCAAAGGCCAGCAGGTACACGATTGGCTCAGAGATGGGCGGCAAAAAGTTTACCAGCCAGGTGCTGCGGTACACCTGAAAGTGGCGCCACCAGACCGAGTAGACTCCCCAGGGGGTGGCGGTGATCAGCTTCATTCCAGCACGCTCCCGGTGAGGCGGAGAAACACATCTTCTAAGTTAGCTGGCCGCCGCCGCAGACGGGTGGGGCGATGGGCCTGGATTTGCTGCCACATCGCGTCGGGGTCAGCGTCGGGTAGGGACACCAGGTAGCCGCTGCCAAAGGCGCGATACCAGGCCCCCTGGCGAGCAGCCAGATCCCTGAGCGGGTCTGGGGCCACCCCTTCGACCTCGGCAATTTCTCGGCCGATGACGCGGGCCACCAGGTCGCTGGGGGACCCTTCGTCGATCACTTTGCCCCTCTGGAGCAGCAGCAGGCGATCGCAAAGCCTTTGCGCTTCGTCCATGTAGTGGGTGGTCAGCAAAATCCCGCAGCCACTGGCTTTAAGCTGCTGCACCAGCCGCCAGAAGTCCTGCCGCGCGTCCGGGTCAAGGCCAGTGGTGGGCTCATCGAGAAAAACAATCTTGGGGTTGTTCAGCAGGGCGCGGGCCAGCACCAATCGCCGTTTCATGCCGCCGGAGAGCTCGTCAACCTGGGCGTCGGCCCGATGCTCCAGGTTGACCAACGCCAGCAGTTCCCCCGCCCGCTGCCGGGCCAGCGCGCCGGTAATGCGGTAGTGGTGAGCAAAGTGGGTGAGGTTGTTGAATACCGTAAAGTCTGGGTCGAGGTTGTCTTCTTGGGTCACAATGCCCATCTGGGCGCGGGCCAGCTGCCCCTGCCCCGGCAGCTGCCAGGGGCCAAACCGCACAAATCCTCTGGTGGGAATGACCGTGCCAAACAGCATGCCTACAGTAGTGGTTTTGCCCGCCCCGTTGGGTCCTAGCAGGCCAACGATCTCCCCCGGTGCCAGGGTAAAACTAATGCCCTGCACCACGGCCTCGTCACCGTAGGACTTCCAGAGGTCGTAGGCGGTCAAACTTAGCGCATCAGCCACGATATTCTCCCTGTCGTGTCCCTGAAAGTCTTACATGATGGCCCATTTCGGCCTCTTCTCCCGCCCTTAGCCCTGAATAAAAATGCTGCCAGGCCTCACGTCCCTACTGCCCCACTCATCTCATCTCCCTCGGCACTGTAGCAAAATCTGTCCTAAACCATCCTGATGTATCAATCCAGCGCTGAAATATGAACTGGTAGATGCACCCTGATCATTCCCTGGCCCTCGGGCTGGGGAATTTTTTTGGGTTCGATTAGCCCGATCAGACCTAGGCTCGCCCCCAAAAGTTCTGAAAAATTCAGGTTAAACTGAGGCCAAGATTTGGGGTCATCTGTAGCTGTCTGGCCAATGGACTTTGAGGACATCGCTATTCTCATCAACCAGGTTGCCGTAGAGCGCAAGGGTCGCCCTCTAAAAGATGTAGAGCGCCTGGTGCTGAAGGGGTCATGGGAGAACAAGACCTATTCGGCCATGGCCACTCCCACCGTGGGCTACACCGAAGACTATCTTAAAAAAGATGTTGGCCCCAAGCTCTGGCAGTTTCTGACAGACCTGGTAGATGTCGACAGTCGAGGCATTCGCGTCACCAAGCGCAATATTCAAAATGTGCTTCAGACCTGGGCGGCTCAGGAGCGAATGGCGGACCCAGATCTCGACGAAAAAGGACCGCCACCACCGCCTCTAGATACCGCTACCCCAACGGTTGCCCGCCCGGCCCTGGTGGTGCGCGACACGCCCCGCATTGACCTGACCGACTGTGATGGGCGCGCAGCCGAGCTAGACCGGATCAGCCAGTGGATTGTGGCCGATCGCTGCCGCACAGTGGTGCTGTGGGGCCTGCCAGGGATGGGGAAGACCACGCTGGCCGCCGCGATCGCCGCCGCGATCGGCCCTCAGATGGAGCACTGCGGCTACCTGGCACTGCCCCCCAATGCCGCCGATGAAGCGGTACTGGCCGCCATTGTGCAATGGCTCGACCCGGCTGCGCCGGCCCTATCGCCCCTGGCCGCCGTTGACTGGGTCCTCGACCAGCTGGAGCAGCGCCGGACCCTGCTGATTTTGGACGACATGGAGCAGTTGTTTGAGCCACAGGCGCTGTTGGGTACCTACCGATCTAGCGCTAAGGCGATGCAGCGCTTGTTTCACCAGGGGGCCGAGCGTCGCCACCAGAGCTGCCTGATCTGGGTCAGCCGCGAAAAACCTGCCGACCTCTCCCAGGTGCAGGGACCGCGAGTGAGGGAGTGTGCCCTGGGCGACCTGGCGATCGAGGGGGTGCGCCCCCTGCTGCAAACATCCGGAAGCCCCACCGTCAGTGCCGAGGACTGGGCTGCGCTGGCAGAGTGCTATGGCGGCTACCCCCTGGTGCTGAGGGGGGTCGGGGCAATTCTGCGAGACCTGTACCAGGGGCAGCCCAGGGCGCTGCTTCAGGCCCCCAATTTGGCGGTGCCGATGGTGGTGCAGCGCACCTTTAGCGAGGCCCTAGAGCGGTTGCTACCCGAGGAGTGGGCCTTGCTCTACGGGCTGGCTCTGGCCCAGGAGCCTATCACCCGCGACGACCTGCTCGCCACCCTACAGCCAGCGCTCGAAGACGCCGTGGTGCAGTCGGTGCTGGGTCGCGGCTGGGTGGTGGGCGTCGCCACCGAAGGCAGCGATCTCGTGCTGAGCCTGAGGCCCATAGTGCAGAGCATGGTGTTAGAGCGGCTGCGGGGGGAACTCATGGCCGAGCTAGAGACTGAGTCCCTGGGCTGGCTCCAGCGGTTGCCCCTGGTGACGATGACGGCGCGCGAGGTGGTGCAGGAGCGACAGCGGGCGGTTGTGCTAGTCCCTTTGGCCGATGGGCTGAGACGCCATTACGCGACCAAGGAGCTGCTGGCTGCCAAGGGCGATCGCCTGCTCAAAACCCTCTCTAGCCTGGCCAATCGACCCGGCTATGGAGCCAGCAATCTGATCCATCTCTGCCAGCACCTGGGGCTGGGGTTGAGCGGAGTAAACTTTTCCCACCTGGCGATTTGGCAGGGAGACCTGCGCCGGGTGAGCCTGCAGGGCGCTGACTTTAGCCAGGCCCAGTTCAGCGATACTGCCTTTGCCACCGCCCTGGGCCGCGACCCGGTGGCGGCCTTTAGCCCGGCCTCTGCCCCCTCCCATCGCCGCTACCTGGCCACGGGCGACCACGAGGGTCGCCTGCTGCTGTGGGACCTGAAGCGGGGCAAGCTGGAGTGGATGTTTGACGAAGATCAGTCCCAGGGGGTGCGATCGCTGGCCTTTAGCCCCCAGGGCGATCTGCTGGCGGTGGGCACCGAGACTGGGCAGATCTGGCTGTGGCCAGTGGGGGCTACCTACCAAACCGATATCCTCAACGATCACCAGGCAGCGGTGGGCGCCCTGGCCTTTAGCCCCGACGGTGGCCAATTGGCCTCGGGCGACGACAGCGGACGACTGTGCCTGTGGGAGGTTGCCTCGGGATTTTGCCAGGGGCGGCTAGAGAGCCACTATGGGGCGATTCACAGTCTGGCCTACAGTGCCGCAGGCGATCGCCTGGTCAGCGGCGGCGACGATCAGCGGGCCTGTCTGTGGCAGACGCGCGATCGCACCCTGCTCAAAGACTTCCAGGCGCGATCGACGGCGAACCTGCGCACCGCTGGGTTTTTGGCCGACCCCAACGCCCCTGCCTGCCCGGCCATTCCCTTTGCGGCGGGGTACGACGATCACTGCCTCACTATTTGGAATTTAGAAACCGGGCTGCCTTGCTGGATTTTACCCGCCGAGGTGCAGGCGCTACCGGCCCTGGCCATCAGCCCTGACGGGCGCTACCTGGTGTGCAGCCGCCAGAACTTCAGCGTTTCGGTCTGGGATATTCCCGATCGTCGTGCCTGCTACACCCTGCCCTCGCTGGGGGCGCCGGTGTGGGCGCTGGCCTTTAGCGCCGACAGCCGCTACTTTGTCACCGGCAGCAACTACACCATCAAGCTCTGGAGTGCTAAGCGAGGCCAGTGCTGGCGCAGCTTTCTCAGTCAGGCGCACCGGGTGGGGTGTTTGGCCTTTAGTGCCGACCCCGCCACCGCCTCCAGCGCCGACCATGGCAGCGGCACCATCTTGACCGGCCACGATGACACCCACCTGCGCCTGTGGCAGATCCGTTCAGATAGCCCCTACGCCAGCGGCCCTCGCACCCTGGTTGGTCACGGTGGCTTGGTGCGCACTGTAGCCCTGAGCGCCGATGGCCAGTGGTTGGCCAGCAGCGCCGACGATCAGACCCTGCGCCTGTGGTCGGCGGTCAGCGGCGAGAGCCAGTGGGTTTGGCCCACCGCCGCCCCGGCCACCCTGCTCAGCTTTAGCCCCGCTGGCCCATGGTTAGCCAGCGCCAGCCTGGCGGGCCATATCTCTCTGTGGAATATCACCACCGGCAGCTGCATCGGCGATTTAGAGGGCACCCCCGATAGCCCATCGGCCCTGGCCTTCAGTGTCGATGGGCGATGGCTGATCGTCGGCGCCCGGGATGGCACCATTGGCCTCTGGCCGCTGCACAGCCGCGTTGGTGAAGTCTCCCCAGAGAATCAGGGGCCTGAGCCGCGCATTCTGAGCGGGCACCAGGGCCAGGTGCATGGGCTGGCGGTGAGTTTGGATGGGGCGGTATTGGCCAGCGCCAGCCACGATGGCACCCTGCGCTGGTGGAGCCTGGCGGATATTTTGGCGGGCGTTTCGAGTCAGGAGCCTGCCCTGGGCCAGTGGCGACACCCAACCGAGCAGTGGCTACAGGGAGTGACCACCAGCCCCACCGGGGAGATTCTGGCCATTACCAGCGAGGCCGCCCAGGTGGAAGTGTGGGCCGTTGAGACCAACCATTGTCCCCACGTTTTGCGGGGCCACAGCCAGGACATTTGGCAGGTTTCTGTCAGCCCCAGCCGCACCCACCTGGTCACCGCCAGCCAGGATGACGAAATTCGCGTCTGGGCTTTAGACTCCGGCCTATGCCAGCAGACCCTGCGGCCCGATCGCCCCTACGAGGGCGTCAACATTCGCGGGGCCACCGGTCTGTCGGATACCGAACAACGGATGCTGAAATCTCTGGGCGCGATCGTCAGTTACTGAGCAAGCTGCCGCCAAAGGGAACACTGCTAAAAGCAATTTCACGGCTTCTATCCGATGCAAGCTGGATAGGCCAGTCGGATAGGAGTTAGGGCCAATCGGTTAGGATGGAATTACTCAGTCGTCAGATCTGGCTTAATTTTTTGACCCTGCTGCCCGCCACCGGGCTGACAATGTTGACTATCGCTGTGGTATTTCTGCGTTTTTATGGCGAACAAGATTTCCGATTCCTCGAACTCATTAGCCAGCCCAGAATCTGGAGTAACCGACTCACTGTGGCAGCCCTCCTGGCTGCACTGGCTAATTTCGGCGTTGAGTGGAACCGTCGAAATCGAGAAACAGACCGCCAGGCTGAGGAAGAGCAACGAAGAGCTGAGGAAGAGCAACGAAGAGCTGAGGAAGAGCAACGAAGAGCTGAGGAAGAACGGCAAGGACTTGAGGAGCGAGAACGAGCGACTCGCAGAGCTGCAATCCAAAATCGATGGATCGTTCTCCAAACACGGCATCAACTTGCCCCTGGCGAGTCGACCCGAGCAGCCCTAGAGGATTTTCTCCTATTCTTGCAGGAGTACGGAGAGTAAAGCAGCTTTTTATGACCACCCCTGCCACTATCATTGCCGCCGAACTCGATATTCGCCCGGCCCAGGTAAAGGCCACGCTAGAGCTGTTTGCCGAGGGGGCAACGGTGCCTTTTGTGGCCCGCTATCGCAAAGAGCGTACCGGCGATTTAGACGAGGTGCAGCTGCGGCAAATTGCCGAACGGCACCAGTATCTAACCGATCTGGAGGAGCGGCGGCAGGCGATATTGGCCGAGATCCAGTCCCAGGGCAAGCTGACCGAATCCTTAAAGACGGCTATTCTCGCCTGTCAGCAAAAGACGGAGCTGGAGGATCTCTACCTGCCCTACCGCCCCAAGCGCCGTACCCGTGCCACCATGGCTAAAGAAAAGGGGCTGGAGCCCCTGGCTCAGCAGATTGAGGCCCTAAACCAGTCGGGCAGACGGGGAGATTTGCGGCAGGCTGCTCAAGCCTTCGTCAATTCTGATCTGGGAGTCGAGACCGTCGAAGATGCCCTCCAGGGGGCGGCGGATATTTTGGCGGAGCAGGTGGCGGAGCGGGCGGATCTGCGGCGGTACGTGCGCGATCGCCTGCTCAACCACGGCCAGTTCACCGCCAGCATCAAAAAAGACTACCCCGAAGGCACCACCAAGTACGAGATGTACCGGGCTTACCAGGTGCCGGTGCGGGCAATCGCATCCCACAACCTGCTGGCGCTGCTGCGGGGCGATCGCGAGGGCATTCTCAAAGTGGGGCTGGAGACGGAGCCAGACCCGATTCTGCAAACCCTCGAAAAGCGGGTGGTAAAAACGCCCGTGCCGGAAATTCGCCAGTTTTACCGCCGCCTGCTTCAGGATGCCTACAGCCGCCTGATGAAACCCTCGCTGACCAGCGAGGTGATGGCCGAGAAAAAGGCCTGGGCCGATGATGTCTCGATCCAAACCTTTGAGGCCAATCTGAAAAACCTTTTGCTGTCGCCCCCGGCGGGCATGAAGCCCACCCTGGGAGTTGACCCCGGCTTTCGCACCGGCTGCAAGGTGGCGGCGGTGGATGGCACCGGCAAGTTTTTGGAGTACCAGGCGGTATTTCCCCACCAGTCGGCCCGGCAGCGGCAGCAGGCGGCGGACACCCTGGCGGGGATGATTCGCAAGCACAAGATCGAGCTGATTGCCATTGGCAACGGCACCGCCAGCCGCGAGACCGACGCCTTTGTAGGGGAGGTGCTCAAAACCCTGACCAGTCCGCCGGTCAAGGTGTTTGTGAATGAGTCAGGGGCGTCGATCTATTCGGCCAGCGAGGTGGCGGCGGCGGAGTTTCCCGACCTGGATGTGACGGTGCGGGGCGCGATCAGCATTGCCCGCCGCCTGCAAGACCCCCTGGCGGAGCTGGTGAAAATCGACCCAAAGTCGATTGGCGTGGGCCAGTACCAGCACGATGTGGATCAAAAGCGCCTCAGGCAAAAGCTCGACGACACGATCGAAAGCTGCGTCAACTACGTGGGGGTCGATTTAAACATGGCCTCCAGGGAGCTGTTGACCTACGTGTCGGGCCTGACCCCGGTGGTGGCGGGCAACATCGTAGACTTTCGCAATGCTAACGGGGTCTTTCGATCGCGCAAAGAGCTGCTGAAGGTCAAGAAGCTCGGACCCAAGGCGTTTGAGCAGGCGGCGGGGTTTCTGCGCATTCCAGGCGGCAAAAACCCGCTCGACAATACGGCGGTGCACCCGGAGAGCTACGGGATCGTGGATGCGATCGCCGCCGATCTGGCCCTGCCCCTCACCCAAATCTCTAAGGCCGCCGATCGCCTCCAGCGCCTCGACATCAAAAAATACACCACCGCCGCCGCCGGGGAACTCACCCTGCGCGACATTCTGCGCGAGCTAGAAAAACCCGGACGCGACCCCCGCGAGCAGTTTACCTACGCCCGCTTTCAGGAGGGCATCAACGACATCACCGATCTGAAACCGGGCATGACCCTGGAGGGCAGCATCACCAACGTCACCAATTTTGGCGCCTTTGTGGACGTGGGGGTACACCAGGACGGGCTGGTGCACATTTCGCAGCTGGCCGATCGCTTTGTCAGCGACCCCAACGACATCGTTAAGGTAGGCCAGGTGGTAACGGTGCGGGTAATGGAGGTCGACACCAAACTCAAGCGCATTAGTCTCTCCATGCGGGCCGCGAGCTAGCGCGGTGCCTCTGCGGCCAGAGCATCCCACCGCTAGAGGAAGATCGGCCACGCCGTTGATTGTATCCTTATAAATCTCCTAAGGTGGGCAAGGGCAACTGCCCTGGAGCCACCACCTAGCCACGACTATGACCAAACGACTCATTCTCTTTCGCCACGGAAAATCAGACTGGGAGGCTGGCTATGGGCGCGATCGCGATCGCCCGGTAGCTGAGCGCGGCATTACCGCCGCCAAGACCATGGGGAAGCTGCTGGCGGCGGCGGGCCAGGTTCCCGACCTCGCCATTACCTCGTCAGCGGTGCGGGCTCGCACCACCCTGGAGCTGGCCGCAGAGGCGGGGGGCTGGTCTTGCCCCGTCGAGATCACCGACGACCTCTACGAAGCCTCTGTCAAGCAGGTGCTAGAGGTCATTTACCAGGTGCCTGACCAGCACAGCTCGGTCATGCTGGTCGGCCACCAGCCCACTTGGTCTGATGCTATTACCTACTTTATGGGCGGCGGGGCTGTGCAGATGCCGACGGCGGTAATGGCCTGCCTGGAGTTTGAGGTGACCACCTGGGCCAAGGTCGAGGCCGGGCGAGGCGTACTGCTGTGGCTGCTGCCTCCCCGCCTGTTTGTCTAAACTTGCTGTCGTATCCTCGCGGCCGCAGCGCGGGGTGCGAGGCTGTAGGCCCTTAAGTCGTTCCCCTCAACCACCACGACCCCCACGGCAGTCTTGACGTAGATCTTGCCTTCCCGAGTGCACACTACCGAGGCCAGAGCTGGGTTGGCTGGAGCAGATGATCCAGCCAGCGGCGGAGTGAGGGGGCGGCAGGGCGGCGGCGGGGCTTGAACACATACCCTCTGGGCTGGGGCGGCAGTTGGGGTACTTACCGGCACTGGCTCTGGCGGCAGGGGCTTTGGCGGCAGGGGTGCTGGCGGTGCTGGGGCGGCGGGCGCTGCCGCCGAGGGTGCCCACAGGCGCGTCTGTTCAGCCTCGTCTGCGGAGTCTTTTTCGAGCCACACTATCATGTCGTCGCCGTGGTGGGCGGTCTCGCCCCGCAGGGTCTCCACGTAGAGAGTGCCGCTGCTGATGCCAATGTCGCGGATGGGGTACCACTGGTTTTGGGCCAGCACCAGCAGATCGAGCTGTAGATTGCGGTTGCTCTGGCGGCTAAAGCGTATCCACCACTGCTTCCAGAGCTGGCGGGCCTCGGTGTAGTTCATGTGGTAGCCCGCCGGCATTGGCGAGTAGGTGTAGCACAGCACCTGGCTATCGGCCCCCTGCCCGGTGGGCATGAAGTGGTGATCGAGCAGCGTCTGATGCAGCGCATCGGCGTAGTCGGTGTCGCGGCGCACCTCAATGCGGGGAGGGGTGGCGGCATCGTAGGCGGTGGCCAGCAGCAGACCTTTGCGGCCCAGAAGCTGGCGCAGTTTATTGGCGGGCTGAACGCGAAGCGATTGATTTGCTTCTAGGGTGGCATCTCCCGAAGCAAATAGCTGCAACAGAGTCAAATCATCGAGGGTGGTCATGGTAGATACAGCCGCAGGGAAGGTGACAAAGGCTAAACCCCTGGGTTAGTGGCCGCGATCGCTGCAAAGCGTCCAACCATCGCAGGCCGATCAATTCCATCGGGTTCAGTGGGGGAGCCATGGGCTCTGAGACAGTGCGGGTGATTGGTCAACTCGCAACAGATCAGCGCTCTTCCATGCTAGAAAAACTCTTTGGGGAAAACCGGATAATTTCCCTGTAGTACCAACAAGATTCTGTAAATTCTTATACAGTTTCCGGGCTATGTGCGGTGAAAGGCTGCCGTATCCACCCCTGCCAGAGTTGACCTGTAGCTGAAATGGCCATCAGCTTCTAGCCCAAGTCTGGCCCGCCGGGGAAAATTTCGTGGGACAACCACCCAGATTCTTTAGCTAGAAAGCTGCCTAACGGTTGCGATCGCTGGCTGAGAGGCCGCACCGTAAGCCTTGAGGTTGTCACCTTCGACAATTACAACCCCAACGGCGGTCTGCACGTAGACCTTGCCGTTGAGGGCGTAAACCACCGGGGCCAGGGTGGGGTCTACCGCCGTTGAAGAGCCGGGGGCCGGGGGGGGATAGTGCGCCAGGGATGTGCGGGCACCGGCAGACCGCAGCGATGGCAGGGGCGCGCTAGCCGACGGCATCGCCGCAGCGGGGGCGGGGGCTGGCTGAGCCGGCGGCGGCGCCCAAAAACAGGTTTTGTCGCTTTCTTCACACAGGTCTTTTTCGAGCCACACCATCATGTCATCGCCGTGGTGGACGGTCTCTCCGCGCAGGGTCTCGACGTAGAGGGTGCCGCTGTTGATGGCGATCTCGCGCACGGGGTACCACTGGGCTTTGACCAACACAAACAAGTCGAGCTGTAGGTGGCGATCTCGCAAATGGCTGGGGTGAGTCCACCACAGCTTCCACAGCTGCCGGGCCTGACCGTAGACGATCCGGTAGCCTTCGGGGATGGGATAGTGGGCGTAGCAGAGGACGTGGCTGCCCAGGCCCTGGCCCATGGGCACAAAGTGGTGGTCAATCAGAATTTGATGCAGCAGGTCGGCGTAGTCTGTGTTGCGGCGCACCTCAATGCGGGGTGGCATAGCCGCATCGTAGGCCGTGGCCAGCAGCAGGCCCTTGCGGCCCAGGAGCTGACGCAGGCTGTTGGCCGGCTGAATGCGAAGGGACTGATTTGCCTCCAGGGTGGCATCCCCCGAAACAAACCATTGCAGCAGCGTAATATCGTCTAGTGAAGTCATTTCAGGAACAGTCGCAAGGAACGTGACGAGGGCCAAAACCCACAGGCCATTCCAGATTGCGACGGTTATCTATGAGCTATCTATGAGCCCATCCGGGTCAGCAGATAAACATGAGCCCTCGCAAGCCAGGCAGCCCCTACCAGGTCTGGCCGTTGAATAAGCGACTTTAGGCCGTAGCCCATGCAGGTATTGTTTCGGCAGCCAAGCCAACACCAAACGCTTATTACTCTTTACCTCTTACAGAACCTGAGGATTGGGATCAGGTTTTTTTGTGCCCAGATTAAATACTTGTCCACAAAGGTTAACGAAACTGAGGCTTTGCCCCTGCTCGGCTCCCCTCAGCCCCTCCCCGGGAGGGGTCGCTATAGTTTAGGGGAGGGTAAATCTAGGTGTACTCATGGCGGCAGCGGTCAGTCCACAGCACGGATTTTTAAACACCAACGGCGTGCGACTGCACTACGTTCGCCAGGGGCAGGGGCCGCTAATGCTGTTTCTGCACGGCTTTCCAGAGTTTTGGTACTCCTGGCGGCACCAGCTCAACTCCTTTGCCGCTCACTATACCTGCGTGGCGCTCGATCTGCGGGGCTACAACGACAGCGACAAACCCGAGGGCATCGAAGCCTACCGCCTGGAGGTGTTGGTGGAAGACGTGCGGGGGGCGATGGTGGCCCTGGGACACGAGCAGATGGTGCTAGTCGGTCACGACTGGGGCGGCGCGATCGCCTGGGCCTTTGCCTATGCCCATCCCGAGTTGCTCCGATCGCTGGTCGTGATGAACATGCCCCACCCGGCTAAATTTGCTGAGGGCCTGCGTACCCCTCAGCAGCTGCTGAAGAGCTGGTATGTGGGTGCGTTTCAGCTGCCGCTGCTGCCCGAGCTGCTGCTGCAAGCCGGGGACTACTGGGCGATCGAGCAAATGCTGCGGGGCATGGCGATCGACAAAACGGCCTTTAGCGACGCCGACCTGCGGGCCTACAAAGACTCCGCCGCCAAGCCCGGTGCCCTCACCGCCATGGTCAACTACTACCGCGCCCTGACTTTGGGTCGCTCCTGGTCACAGCCCTGGGGCATTCTCAACGTGCCGACCCTGCTAATTTGGGGCGAAGAGGACGCCGCCCTGGGCAAAGAGCTCACCCTCGGCACCGAAGCCTACGTCAGCAATCTACGGCTGCGCTACATTCCCCAGTGCAGCCACTGGGTGCAGCAAGAGCAGCCCTACCAGGTCAATGCTTTAATGGCCGAGTTTCTGGGCCTGGAACCATGACCGTTTCTGCCGATACCATTCGCGCTACCCTGCTTTCTCTGGTCGCCCAGCGCGGTCCCGATAAAACCATTTGCCCCTCTGAGGTGGCCCGCGCGCTCAGCGCTCAGGCCTGGCAGGACCTCATGCCCGCCGTGCGCGAGGCCGGGATAGCGCTGGCAGCTGAAGGCTGCATTGCTGTGACTCAGAAGGGGCGGGTAGTGAATCCCCAAAGCGCTAAAGGACCGATTCGGTATCGGCAGGCAAAAGACTGAGGCCATGATTGCCAGCATCAGCAGGACCGCCGCCAGGGGTGGTCTGCGAGCGGGTGGGCCACCCGCCTTTACCGATAGTTTTAGTCTGCTGGGTAGCTCGTGCGCCCATGGTTTCTGGCTTCCC
Source organism: Nodosilinea nodulosa PCC 7104 (assembly GCF_000309385.1). Classification (GTDB taxonomy): domain Bacteria; phylum Cyanobacteriota; class Cyanobacteriia; order Phormidesmidales; family Phormidesmidaceae; genus Nodosilinea; species Nodosilinea nodulosa. The sequence goes on along the minus strand of NZ_JH976537.1, from coordinate 1,138,927 downwards.
CCTGCAGCAGCCCATCCTGAACATGAATGATGCGGTGGGTTTGGGCTGCGATATCAGGCTCATGGGTCACGATAATGACCGTAATACCCTGGTCGTTGAGTTCGGTGAGGAGCGCCATGACTTCGTAAGAGGTTTGGGTGTCTAACGCCCCCGTGGGTTCGTCAGCTAGAACCAGCGCCGGACGATTGACCAGGGCACGGGCGATCGCGACTCTTTGCTGCTGCCCCCCAGAGAGCTGGCTGGGCCGGTTGCCCATGCGATCGCCTAGTCCCACCCGCTGCAGCGCTGCCGCTGCCCGCTGCTGCCGTTGCCGTCGACTTATCCCGGCATAGACCATCGGCAGCATGACATTTTCCAACGCGGTTGAGCGAGACAGCAGATTGAACTGTTGAAATACAAAGCCAATGCGCTGATTGCGAACATATGCAAGCCCCTCATTGCTCAGCGTGGTTAAGTTTTGCCCCTCCAAAACGTAATGGCCAGCCGAAGGGCGATCCAGACAGCCCATGATGTTCATCAGAGTAGATTTTCCCGAACCTGAGGCTCCCATAATCGCCACATAATCGCCTTCCTCAATGGTGAGATCAATGCCCTTGAGTACAGACACATCAACTTCACCCAATCGATAGGTTTTATGGATGCCTTCCATCCAAATCATGGCTGTCATGATCAATCCTGCTGCTCTTTTCTAGTCCTAGAAGGCTGAAATATCTCCACCGTTTTGGCGCGCCTGGCTCCCTAGTTTCCCTGCTCCCTAGCTTGCAGAAATAGTCCCTAAACTTCCGCCTCAGAGTACTAGTCACTTCTAAGCGCTACGATGGGGTCTAATTTGGCGGCGCTGCGAGCCGGAATAACGCCCGCCACAATGCCAATCACAAAAGAGAGTCCAACACCCAAGCCAATCGCCCACAGCGACACTACAAACGGAAAGCGAAACAGACTGGCGGCAAGGCGGGCGATCGCCACCCCGAGCCCCACGCCCAAAAAACCACCGGCGGCTGAAATGGCGATCGCCTCGGCCAAAAACTGACTCAGAATCGCCTGATTGGTCGCGCCGATGGCCTTGCGAATGCCAATTTCGCGGGTGCGCTCCACCACCGATACCAGCATGATGTTGGCAATACCAATGCCGCCAACAACCAGGGAAATGCCGGCGATCGCCACAACCATCACCGTGAACAATCCCACCGTGCTGCTCAGGGTTTCCACCAGGTTAGCCGCACTCGAAATTTGAAAATCGTCCTGATCGCCCCGCGCCGGATAGATGCTATGCCGCACCCGCAGCAGATTCGTAATTTGAAAATCAGCCGCCTCTAGCTGATCTTGCGCGCTCACCTTAACCGAAATGCCCTGCACCGCAATGCCGCTAAGGGCATTGTTACCGACCAGCCGCGCCGACATATTCGTCAGCGGCACGTAGGCCTGCTCATCCGGATTTTGCCGCCCCTGCGAGCCCTTCACATTGGCCACGCCGACCACGCTATAGCGCTGCCCCTGAATGCGAATCTTTTCGCCCACCGCCTCGGCGCCCACGCCCAACAGCTCATCCCTCAGCGTCGGGCCGATCACCACCACCGATTGGGCCTGGGTCAGCTCATCGGCGGTAAAAAACCGCCCGGATTGCATCGTCAAATTGTTGACCATCGGATAGGTTGTATCGGTGCCTAAAATCGTCGTGGAGGTGTTGTTTTGCCCGTACACGACCTGGAAGGTTTGCTGCAGGTAGGCCGACACCGAGCCAGCTACCTGTACCTGCGAACCAATCGCCTGGGCATCATCCCAGGTGAGCGTCGTGGCGCTGCCGCTACCCTGGCTGACATTGCCGCTGCTGGCAGAACCCGGACGCACCTGCAAAATATCTGCCCCCAAGCCCTGAAGGTTGGCTTCTGTCTGCGACTGTACGCCCTGGCCCACCGAGGTCACCGCAATCACGGCGGTAATGCCGATAATTACGCCCAGCATGGTCAGCGCCGTCCGCAGTTTGTTGCTCCACAGCGCGGCGATCGCCATCGCCAAAATTTCCGCTGCAGACAGCGAAGGCAGCGCATGCTTATCCACCGCGACCCCCGCCCGCACCAGCGCCAGAGCTACTTCCAGATCTGCTGCCCCCCGGCGGACCACCCACCCCTGGAATCGGCGACCTTCGCCCCGCCCCAATATTGCGGCGATTCTCGGGCAATCCCTGCGCAGCACTCAGCACAATTTGTTCATTCCCGGTGAGGCCAGACACTATCTGCGTTTTGTCAGCCACGGTTAATCCCGTTTCAACCCGCTTGAACTGAGGCGTATTGCCTGCACCCATGACCATCACTCCCTCGCCCTGGGCCTGCCGCACAATCGTAACAGTTGGCACCACCATGACATTGGCCAGCTCACCCGCCTGAAATTCCACATCGACATTCATGCCCGGCTTGAGCTTCGCCTGGGCGCTCTCAGACAGATCGACATGCACCTCAAAGCTGGTCACGTTCGAGGTAACGGTCGCCTGCTCGGCAATCTGCGCGACGCTGCCGTCAAACTGCTCGGTGGGGTAGGCATCTGCCGTAATGCGCACCGCTTGCCCTAGCTTGATTTTGGCGATATCCGCCTCTGCCACTTTGGCCACGACCTGATAATTGGAGGCCAAAGACAAAATAGAAGATGACGAAGAAGACGTCGTCTCACTCGCGGCTGTCGAGGGCGAGACAAAATCGCCTGGATCGGCGTAGCGAGCGGTTACCGTGCCGCTAAACGGCGCGCGGATGACCGTATCGTCAATCTGCGTTTGAGCCGTCGTCAAAGTCCCCTGGGCCTCAACGACCTGAGCTTTTGCCTGGGCGATGTCTTCCTGACGGCTGCCCATTCGAGCCAGATCTAGCGCCTGCTGGGCGCTGGTCACGCTGGCCTGCGCCGTGTCTTTCGCGGTTTGATAGGTGCTGAGATCTGCGGCGGCGATGGCCCCCCGGGCGTAAAGTCCCTGATAGCGCTGCAAATCGCTGGTGGCTTTGCGGAGTTCAGCTTGGGCGCTGGACAGGTTCGCGGCAGCGGTAGAAATGTCCTGAGGCAAATTGCCCGCCACGAGCTTGTTTAGATTGGCCTGTGCCGCATCAAGCTGTCCTTTTGCCTGGATCAACTGCCCCTGTAGCTCAGAATCATCCATGTAGGCCAGGATTTGCCCTGTTTTGACGACTGCGCCTTCATCCACGGTTACTTGCTCTAAGCGCCCTGCGGTTTTGGGGCTGACGTTAGTTTGCTGCTCAGGCTCAACGGTGCCGTTGGCCGAAACGGTGATGGGCAGCGTCGCGGTTTCTACACCAGCCGTTTTGGTCTGAGCGATGACTTCTTGCCGCGGCAAGATCACAAACTGCCGGTAGAGCAGATAGCTACCACCGGTCAGCAGACTAATAGCGAGCAGGCCGATGAAACCTTGGGAAAAGCGTTGTTTTGGTGGAGATTTGAGCATAGCTCCTGATTGAGAAAGAGCAGGTATTCAGGATAAATCACATCAGTTGAAGACCAGGCCTGGTCTGAGTGTAAAACAGGTTTCGGAGTCCTACATATGCTAAGTAGCCAAATCAGATTAGCCAAAAGTCATGGCCATAGTGGCTAAAGTAATGGCTAAAAGGTCTCAGCATCCGGAATAGATGGTATATTTTGCTGTTATTTTGATAGGGTTAACCTGTGCTCAGGTTTTCTCAGATGACGCAGGAATCGAACCTTCTCTATCAGCGCTACCGATTGATTGCCTTAGCCGTATATGCAGCCGTGCTTTTGGCGGGCGTTGTAGACTGGTTAGACGGAGGCATCGGACCGAGGAGTATCGTAGATGAGCCGGAGAATTATCGGCTTTTGTTCTTTTTGACGATGGTGCTCTTGCTAATCGGCCTTGAGCTATGGGCTGTGGGTAAAGCCAGTTTTTTAATGTCGGATGGGACGCAGATCATTCCTTTCTTGGTGAGAATATTTTTATTTATAGGCGCTTGTTTAGTCACTGACCTCACCTATTCGAAGATTCTTTTTTTGCCTATTCTTCTCTATAGCTACTTAGCCGTTAGCAAACGTCTGAGCTATTTCATTGCTATCTTGATGGTCACATTATTTTTGGTGGTTAGATTATCTGACTTTGGCGGTATGGGTGTACCGCCGTTACCGCCCCTAGCTAGTGGTATGCCCAATGCTGGCGTGCCTCACCGCATACCTCACCATAGGTCCAATCTAGGGGGCAGGGTGCTCGATGAAAGCATGGGCTCGCTGATTACGTTATTTTTTACGCTGCTATTGGCCCGAGCTATGTCACAGGCCATTCAAGCTCAGCAAAAGCTGGCGGGGTTATTGGCCTCACTCGAAGCGTCCCATGCCCAGCTCAAACAGTATGCCGCTCGGGTGGCCGACTTAGCCGTAACTGAAGAGCGCAACCGCTTGGCGCGCGATATCCACGACAGTTTGGGCCATCACCTGGCCGCGATTAATATCCAGCTAGAAAAAGCAAACGCCTACAGAGAGCGAGATCCAAATCGTGCCCATGAGGCAATCCACCACGCGCAGCGCACTGTACAAGATGCCCTAAAGGATGTACGTGAGTCGGTGAGCAGTCTGCGTCAAGATGGTAAGTCTTTTGTGTTTGAGAAATCTCTACAGGATTTACTCGGACGGATGCGCCATAGTGAACTGGAGCTCACGCTCAATCAGTCGGGAGACAGTGCGCGCTACAGCAAACTAAAGCTCATGACGTTATACCGTGTGATTCAAGAGGGGTTGACCAATGTACACAAGCACGCCAACGCCAGCCATGTCGTAATAACGCTGGATTTTGGTCATCAACAGGCCAGTCTTGAGCTGACAGATAATGGTTCTGGCTTTGACCTGGCTACCTGCAAATTAAGCAAGAACGAACCAACAACCCAGGGATTAACTGGCTTACAGGAGCGACTGAGCCTGGTGGGGGGAACCCTCAGCATTAGCAGTCGGCCTCAAGAGACAACGCTCACGGCACATATTCCTCAGTCTGATTCTCAGCCCTACTTGAGTCTAGGGGAGAGCTTATGACGCTGAAAATTCGAATTTTGATTGTTGATGATCAGTACCTAATTCGAGAAGGAATTGCCTCATTGCTCGAGCTTGAAGAGGCCGTTGAGGTGGTGGGAACGGCCCTTAATGGGAGGGATGCGATCGCAAAAGCCCTGGACCTAAAACCAAATATTGTTCTCATGGACGTGCGGATGCCCGAAATCAATGGCGTAGAAGCGACCGCAAAAATCAGGCAGGCCTTACCCACCTGCCAAGTGATTATGCTCACCACCTTTGATGATGAAGAATTTATTGTGCAGTCGCTCCTGGCTGGGGCCTGTGGCTATCTGATGAAAGATATTCCCCCCAAGGATTTAGGTCAGGCTATTAAGCTAGCCCACGCAGGTGTATATCAGCTAGCGCCTGAGGTCGCAGGTAAACTGATTGGAGCTTTAAAGGATAAACAGGTGCCTATCAATTCTCCGCCATCCATTGACCTGCCGCTTACTACCAGAGAAGTGGAGGTGCTAAAACTAATCGCTCAAGGGGTTACTAACAAGGGCATTGCCCAGGCACTGAATGTGAGTGAAGGCACGGTCAAAAACCATGTTTCTAATATTCTGATGAGGCTCGGCCTAGCGGATCGCACCCAGGCAGCTATCTATGCAGTAAAAAAAGGGTTAAGTTGAAAGAGACATCAAAATCTCTTTCTTAGTTTAGTGTTTAAGAGAAGATCAATAAATTACCCCGGAACTGTCAGAGCCAAGTATTCAAGTATTAAAGACAGAGCTTGAGGTTGTTCGCTTTTTGGGGTCAACGCTACCATAGCTGCATATCCTGATGACTTTAAGCCCTGCACGTTTCTGGAATAGCTGGCTTCAGGCGTGAAGTCAGTCTCTGTTAACGAAGCCTCATCGCTTTTAGTGGAGATAAGTGGTCATGGCTAGACGCACGCAATTTGCCCTGTCAACTCTCAATCTCTACAATTTCAATTTGCCCGGATTGCGGATCTATTCTGACTCCGACGGCTGGGATGAAGCCGCCTACGCCCGCAAGCTCGACTGGATTCGTCACATCATTCTCCAGCATCCGTCAGATGTGTGGGGCTTTCAGGAGCTGTGGCATAGAGAGGCGATCGCTGCCGTGTTTGACCACCCTGACCTGGCTGGCTACACGCTGCTGGTGCCAACTGACCACACCGGACAAAAGATTGTCTGCAGCGGCGCGGTTAGGACAGACATTCTCGTGGGTGAACCCGAGTGGATCGATCGCTTTCCCGAAAAATTTCGGCTGCAAAGCAGCGGCGGCGACCCCCAAACGCCTGAAGTCGCGGTGAGAATTAACGGCTTCTCGCGCCCCGTGCTGCACTTCAAGGTACGCCCTCGCTCAAATGGTGCGCCCATTTCAGTCTACGTGGCTCACTTCAAATCTAAAGCGCCCACCGCAATCTACACCGAGGGCTGGTACCGAGACGAGAAAGACTACTACAGTCGCCACAGCGACGCCCTCGGCAGCGCCCTTTCAACCATTCGCCGCACCGCAGAAGCAACCGCCCTGCGGATGATGCTCACCGAAGTGCTCAAGGGCACCGACGATGCGGTGGTGGTTTTGGGTGACCTCAACGACGGCCAAACCAGCAACACCTTGAACATTCTCACGGGCCAGCCCAACTACATTCTCAGCGGGCTAGAGCAGGGGGGCAGTGATACAGCGCTCTACGCGGTCAGCCGATTGCAGCAGTACCGCAGCGATCGCGATGTCTACTACACCCACATTCACCAAAACCTGCGCGAGTCGTTGGATCACATTTTGGTGTCCCAGGAGTTTTACGACAACTCTCGCCAGCGCCAGTGGGCCTTCAAGGGCATGGATATCGTCAATGACCACCTTAACTACGATAACCACGAGGCCGATGGATCTTCGGATCACGGGATGGTGAGAGCCACCTTTGAGTATCGCCCGGCTAAGGTCTGAGCCAGTTTAGGATTTTAGATTGGCGATTTTGGCTGGTGCCGGGTGCCCAGAGGGCATCCTAACCCTGCCCCCATGCCTGGAGTGCCGCTGCCATGCGCGTGCTTGTGCTCAGCCACACCTATATTGTTGACCTCAACCGCGAAAAGCTGCGCGCCCTGGCCCAGCTTTCGCCCGATATGGAGGTAGTGGTGGGAGTGCCTCGGTGCTGGCAGCCTGGCGGCGTGCAAAACCGGCTGATCGTCTCAGAGCCCCTGGTGGAGGGCAGCTTTCGGGTGCAGCCCATCAGCAACCTGAGCCAAAACAACCAGGGCTTGCTCACCTTTGGCCCCGACCTAGTGCAGCTACTGCGGCAGTTCCGGCCCCAGGTGATTCAGGTGGAGCAGGGGTCTAGAGCCCTGGCTTACGCCCAGACTATTACCCTCAACCGTCTGCTGGGGCTAAAGGCCAAAAATGTCTTTTTTACCTGGTGGAATCTGCCCTACCGGCTCAAGTTCCCCATTTCAGCCCTGGAGGCCTACAACCTGCGCCACAGCCACGGGCTGGTGGTGGGCAACCAGGATGGAGCTGATGTTTTGCGCGATCGCGGCTACACCGCTCCCTACCAGGTGATGCCCCAGCTCGGCGTCGATGAAACTCTCTTTCGCCCTCAGCCTCAGCCAGAGCTGGCCCAATGTCTCGATATTCCCGCCGATGCCTTTGTGGTGGGCTACTGCGGGCGGTTTGTTGAAGAGAAAGGACTGCTCACCCTCTGCGATGCCCTGGCGACGCTGCGCGATCGCCCCCAACCCTGGGTGTGGCTGCTGGTGGGCCGGGGCGAGCTGCAGGGCACGATTCAGGCTAGGGCCGATGGGGCGGGTATCGGCGATCGCCTGCGCTGGGTCACCGACATTCCCCACCACCAGGTGCCCAACTACATCAACCTGATGCACAGCCTGGTGCTGCCATCGGAGACCACCGATAGATTCAAAACCCTCACCGCCAAGGGCTGGAAAGAGCAGTTTGGCCATGTGCTGATCGAAGCCATGGCCTGCGCCGTCCCCGTCATCGGCTCCGACTCCGGCGAAATTCCCAACGTGATTGATCAGGCGGGCCTTGTTTTTCCCGAGGGCAACGTTTCGGCCCTGGCCGACCACCTGCGCCTGCTGATGGAGAATCTCACTCGTCGCCGGGAGCTAGCTGAGGCGGGCTACCACCGCGCTATGAGTCGCTACACCAACCGGGCGCTGGCGAAGCAGCTCCTCGGGTTTTATGAGGAACTAGGCGTAGGTAGGTCAGGTAGTGAGAAATCGGCTGAGGGCTAATTTTCAACACCTAGTTAACCGTCTGGGCTGGCTTTATCTTGGCCTAATCACGGTTTGGTTTGGCTTGCGGCTAGTTTTCTTTGACCAGCTCTGGTGGCTGGCGCTGCTGAATACAGCTGCATTTTACTTATTTGTGCCCCTTGCCTTACTGCTTCCCGTCAGCATCTGGCTACGTCAGCGGCACTTGATGATCGGGCTGGCAATTCCCATCGCCATAGTTGTAGGACTTTTTAGCCAAGTAATCTTGCCACCCTTTTCCAGGCCAGAGCTAGTCCCCCAAAGTGCTTTCACCGTGATGAGCTTCAATATTCTATGGGACAACCAAAATTATGCTCAAATAGCCCAGGCCATTCACAGAACTAATCCCGATATTGTTGGCTTGCAGGAAGTTCTCCCGGCCAACAAGGCTGCATTGACCAAGGCTCTTTCCGACTACCCATATTCCGCCTTCCACCAGTCAGATGAAGATCATACGGTCGGAATCGTGAGTCGTTTCCCGATTGTTTCTATGGTGGCACTGCCCGATCCACCGGTTGAACGAGGCCTTCAGCTGGTTATCGACGTGAACGGAAAGCTGCTGACGGCAATCGTTGTGCATTTAGCCCCCAACAACATGCCCCTGTTTCCCCTGGGCGAATTTGTCAAGCAGACCAGAGACCGGTATACCCGCCGTGCCGATGAAGTAGAACTGCTCAAGCAAATGCTTCAGAACCGTAGTCACCCGACTGTTGTCGCGTGCGACTGCAACATGACGGATACCTCCCAAACCTATGCCCAACTGCAAGGCGTTCTCTCCGATAGCTTTCGGGAAGCTGGATGGGGATTGGGCCATACCTTAACCGTCAAATCTGTGCCATTTCCTATTCAAAGGGTTGATTACCTATGGCACACCGCTGACCTGCAATCCGTGAATGCCTACGTCGGCAGCGATGGAGGCTCGGACCATCGGCCTATGATTGCAAAAATGCAGTTTGTTCAGAATTAAACTTCACCCAAGTACTTCTTCACCCACTGCCCAAATGCGCGTCCTCCAAATCGTCCCTTCTATATCCCTCGTCTACGGTGGTCCTAGCCAGATGGTGCGGGGGTTTGCCCAGGGGTTGGCAGCGGCGGGGGCCGAGGTGACGATTCTCACGACCAATTCGAACGGCGATGCGGGGCAACCACCCCTGGATGTACCGCTGGGAGTTCCAGTGAAGGAAGACGACTACACGGTGCGCTATTTTGCCTGTGCTCCCTGGCGGCGGTACAAGTTTTCGGCGGGGCTGCTGGGGTGGCTTTATCAGCACGGTCGGGAATACGACCTGGCCCACATTCACGCGCTGTTTTCGCCCCTGAGTACGGCGGCGGCGGCGATCGCGCGATCGCGCCACCTACCCTATGTGCTGCGGCCCCTGGGCACCCTCGACCCGGCAGATCTACAGAAAAAAAAGTACCTCAAGCAGGTCTACGGACGGTTATTAGAGGCACCCAACCTAAATGGGGCAGCGGCGCTGCACTTTACCAGCCCCATCGAAGCAGAGGTATCCCATCGGTTTGGGGCTACGGCACCGGATTGGGTGATTCCCCTGGGGGTTCAGCCGCCGCCTCAGATAGCTGATGCCGATCGCCAGACGATCCTGGCTCAGCTGGGAATTCCGTCCGATCGCCCCCTCCTGCTCTACCTCTCCCGCATTGATCCCAAAAAGGGTTTGGACCTGCTGCTGCCCGCCCTGGAGCAGCTCACCGCTGAGGGGCTGGATTTTCACCTGGTGCTGGCGGGGGGCAACCCCCAGGATCCGGCCTACGAGAAGGGCGTTGTCCAGCGCATCGAGGCGGGTTGGCTGCGCGATCGCACCTCACTCCCCGGGTTTGTCACCGGCCCCACCAAAGCCGCGCTGCTGCAATCGGCCGATTTATTTGTGCTGCCTTCCCACTACGAAAACTTCGGCATCGCTGTGGCCGAAGCGATGGCCGCCGGAGTGCCAGTAGTCGTGTCTAAGGGCGTTTACATCTGGCCCGATATTGCAGCCAGCGGCAGCGGTTGGGTCTGCGGACTGACCGTAGCGGAGCTGGCCCAGGGAATGGCAGCCGCGATAAGCAATCCTAATGAACGGCAGCGGCGGGGGCAGCAGGCCCAGGCCCATGCGCGGGAACACTATAACTGGGATGCGATCGCGCAGAAAACCCTAGTAGCCTACGACACCGTGCTGACCCCAGCTATAGCTCAGTGCTAGCTGAATTGACAATAGTGTCATAATCCACACCTACAGCCGATCAGGAAACGGTGTATAAAGATACGTATAACGGTACGTTAAGAGACCGATTAAATTTTTCACTCTTTAGTGGAAAATTTAAACCTAGAGCGAGATCTACCCCTAGCCACCGCCGAGTTACAGGTCAACCTCCCATGCTTCAGGATGCCAAAGCTGTTCGGTACTACCAGCGGATTACCGACGCCTTCGTCGACCAGTGGAACCGAGGCTATCGCACCAGCGAACTGCGCCTTTACCTTGAAGGCTACCTAGCGGCCCTCCGTCACTCCGACTCCCTAGAGCCCTACTGGGTCAACCGGCTCGAAGAAGACAGCATTCGCTACCTCAATGACCCTTCCAATTTCGTCATGCCCATGCCTGAGCCCGAGATTTACTAGCTTTAATCACAATCGGCACAGCGACGCTAGAGACTGCAATGCCGTACTGCCTCTAGTCTCTCAGCTTTAGCGCGGCGCTGTTAAAAACATCACTAGTGCAGGATTTGAGACAGGAACCGCTCAATCCGCAAACCCTTGAAATCATCAAAAGAGGCTCCTGACGTAGGTCAGGAGCCTCTTTTAGTTAGCCCCTTTGAGCAAGCCTCAACCTTAGTCGAGGTCGCTCATAGCGAGCACGGGTTCAGCTTCGCGATCGATGCCTTTCTCGAAGCCTGCCTCAGCCGCGCGGGCGCGACCAGCATGCCAGAGGTGGCCGATCAGGAAGAAGAAGCCCAGCACAAAGTGAGAGGTCGACAACCACTGGCGGGGGTTCACAAAGTTCACCGAGTTAATTTCGGTGATCACACCACCCACCGAGTTGATGGAGGCGTTGGGCGCGTGAGTCATGTACTCAGCGGCGCGGCGCACCTGCCAATCCTGGATGTCGTTGGTGAGCTTATCGAGGTCGAGGCCGTTGGGGCCACGCAGGGGCTCCAGCCATGGGCCTTGGAAGTCCCAGAAGCGCATAGTCTCACCACCAAAGATGATCTCACCCGTAGGAGAGCGCATCAGGTACTTACCCAGACCGGTAGGACCTTGGGCCGCACCGATGTTGGCACCCAGGCGCATGTCGCGCACTAGGAAGGTCATCGCCTGAGCCTGAGAAGACTCGGCGTTGGTAGGGCCGTAGAACTCGGAGGGGTAGGCGGTGTTGTTAAACCACACGTAGCAGGAGGCAATGAAGCCCATCAGGGACAGAGCGCCTAGGCTGTAGGACAGATAGGCCTCACCCGACCAGATCAGAGCGCGGCGCGCCCAGCCAAAAGGCTTGGTCAAGATGTGGAAAATACCGCCACCGATGCAGATCAGGCCGACCCAGATGTGGCCACCGATGATGTCTTCCATGTTGTTGACGCCGACAATCCAGCCGTCGCCACCGAAGGGAGAACCGGCCAGGTAGCCAAAGATGACGGCAGGGTTGAGGGTCGGGTTGGTGATGATGCGCACATCGCCACCGCCCGGTGCCCAGGTGTCGTACACGCCGCCAAAAACGCAGGCTTTCAGCACCAGCAGCAGCGCACCACAACCCAGCAGGATCAGGTGATAGCCGATGATGTTGGTCATCTGGTTCTTGTCTTTCCAGTCGTAGCCGAAGAAGGATGAATACTCCTCCAGCACTTCGGGACCGCGCAGGGCGTGGTAAATACCGCCCAAACCCAGCACCGCCGACGAAATCAGGTGCAGTACGCCGACCACAAAGTAGGGAAAGGTGTTGATAACTTCACCACCAGGCCCTACACCCCAGCCCAGCGTAGCCAGGTGGGGGAGCAGAATAAAGCCCTGCTCATAGAGAGGCTTATCGGGAATAAAGTGAGCTACTTCGAACAGGGTCATAGCCCCTGCCCAGAACACAATCAGACCAGCGTGGGCCACGTGGGCACCCAGCAGCTTGCCAGATAGGTTAATCAAACGAGCGTTACCAGACCACCAGGCAAAGCCGGTAGATTCTTGGTCGCGCCCAGCAATATACGAGTTGCTAGAGAGCGTTACCACGGGGGAGTACCTCTTCGGGGAATACAAACTTCTCATGGGGCTGGTCGGTGGGGGCCATCCAGGCGCGAATGCCTTCGTTCAGCAAGATGTTCTTGGTGTAGAAGGTCTCAAACTCGGGGTCTTCCGCCGCCCGAATCTCCTGGGACACAAAGTCGTAAGCCCGCAGGTTCAACCCTAGACCCACAATGCCCACCGCACTCATCCACAGACCCGTCACCGGCACAAACAGCATGAAGAAGTGCAGCCAGCGCTTGTTGGAGAACGCAATCCCGAAAATCTGAGACCAGAATCGGTTTGCGGTCACCATCGAATAGGTCTCTTCAGCCTGGGTCGGCTCGAAAGCGCGGAAGGTGTTGGCGTTCTCGCCATCTTTGAACAGGGTGTTTTCAACGGTGGCCCCGTGGATGGCGCACAGCAGCGCCCCACCCAGCACGCCCGCTACCCCCATCATGTGAAAGGGGTTCAGCGTCCAGTTGTGGAAGCCCTGCAAAAACAGCAGGAAGCGGAAAATGGCCGCTACGCCAAAGCTGGGGGCAAAAAACCAGCTCGACTGGCCCAGGGGGTACATCAGAAAGACGCTGACGAATACCGCGATTGGCGCCGAGAAGGCGATGGCGTTGTAGGGCCGCAGACCGACCAGGCGGGCGACTTCAAACTGACGCAGCATAAAGCCAATCAGGCCGAACACGCCGTGCAGCGCCACAAAGGTCCACAGGCCGCCCAGTTGGCACCAGCGCACAAAATCGCCCTGGGCCTCGGGACCCCACAGCAGCAGCAGGGAGTGGCCCAGGCTGTTGGCTGGCGTCGATACGGCGACGGTTAAAAAGTTGGCCCCTTCCAGGTACGACGACGCCAGGCCGTGGGTGTACCAGGAGGTGACGAAGGTGGTGCCCGTCAGCCAACCCCCCACCGCCAGAAAGGCGCAGGGAAACAGCAAAATCCCGGACCACCCGATAAACACAAAGCGATCGCGCTTTAGCCAGTCGTCAAGGACGTCGAACCATCCTCGCTGGGTTTGCGCGCGTCCCATTGCTATGGTCATGTCAAATCCTCTTTATATGACATCCGATCCATAAGGTCGCAACTCTGTTGGATCCAGCTTGATTCTAAATTTGAACCGAGTCTGGCAGAGCGTTGCCTCAGAGCAGGGGTTTATATCTACTAAGTATTCCAGATATTAGAGCCACGGAAAAAAATATTCCTGCCCTAATAACGACAACCCTGCCTGAGTCGCACTAGCTGACCTCCGAAGCAGGCTCCGAGAGGCCAGGTTTCTATTTATGATAAGGAGTGTTCTAATTTTTTACAATCTGACACGTAAATTCTCAGACTGGCGATCGCGGCTACAGACCGGCGGCCAAGGTGCGAGCGTTGTGGTTTCGCGGGGGCCGATGGGGTTTAGACTAGGTCTAGCCGATGTCTGCGCCTGCGGCGGGCTCGATACAAATGCATGAATCCGATGCACGGACCCTATCGATCGTCTGGCGATCGCCAAGCTATTGTCTGGCAATTGCCTGGGTCGGCGGCACGGCTACCCCCTGGGTTTCTCTGCCTGGCGTTTTTTGTCAGCTTTTTTAAACACCTTTTCAATGCGTCTTCCGTTAACAGCTATGACCGCCTCCATCTCTTCGACTCAACCTCAGACTCTCAAGCGTGCCGTCCTGGGGGCCCGCCGCCTGAGCAATATTTTCTGGGCTACGGTACTCACCTTTGGAGGACTGGGCTTTGCCCTGGCTGGAGCCTCAAGCTACCTGAAAACCAATCTACTGCCCTTCGCCGATCCAACCCAGCTGGTGTTTATTCCCCAGGGCGTTGCCATGAGCTTTTATGGGGTAGCGGCCCTGGGTCTGGCCACTTTCCTTTGGGTGATCATTGGCCTGGATGTTGGCGGTGGCTACAACCAATTTGACAAGGCCAGCAACCGCTTGAAAATTGTGCGAAAAGGATTCTGGGGCGAAAACCGTCAGATTGAAATTGAGCATCCCTTGGAGGATGCAACGGCGGTACGGGTAGCCATTAAGGAAGGGCTGAACCCCAGGCGCACCCTCTACTTGCGGATTAAGGGGCGGCCCGATATTCCCTTGACCCGCGTGGGGCAGCCCATTCCGCTGTCTGACCTGGAAAATCAGGGGGCTGAGCTAGCGCGGTTTTTGCAGGTGCCGCTAGAAGGGCTTTAAGGGGGCATGCGTAACCAAGCCCAGACGGCCCGGCCACCGTCCTCGATTCGCGATCCGTTGAGATAAGATGATGGGTCGGTTGCTCTATTAGGACTTGACGTATTGATGGCTCTCTCTATGCGCCCTTTTTCTCTGGCTCTGGCCGCTTTGCTGACTCTCTGGCTGGGCGCCTGCGCCAATTCTGCCAATTTGGATGCGAACTCTGGCAGCGCTCCCTCTGCGTCCACAGGATCGGAGTTGGCGGCTGCTCAGGCGGGCTTGCCCGTGCTGGAGGGAATGGCCACGGTGGAAATGGTGGTAAACGGCAGCCCGATTACCATGGAGATAGACGGCACCGATGCCCCGATTACCGCAGGTAATTTTGTCGATTTGGTGAACCGTGGCGTCTATGACGGTCTGGTGTTTCATCGAGTCGTGCGCGATCCTCAGCCCTTTGTGGTTCAGGGGGGTGATCCCCAGAGCAAAGACCCCAACGTACCGGCCCAGCAGCTCGGCACCGGCAGTTTTATTGACCCAGATACAGGCGCTCCCCGCTATGTGCCGCTGGAGATTAAGCCCGCTGGGGCGGCGGAGCCGATCTACAGCAAAACCTTTGAGGAAGCCAACATTAGCGCGGCTCCAGAGCTAACCCACAAGCGCGGCGCGGTGGCCATGGCGCGATCGCAGGCGGTGGACTCCGCCTCGGCGCAGTTTTACATCACCCTGGCGGAGCTGCCCTTTTTGGACGGCAGCTATGCGGTGTTTGGCTATGTGACCAGCGGCATGGATGTGGTGGATGCCATTCAGCAGGGCGATCGCATTGAGTCGGCGCGGGTGGTCTCGGGGCTGGAGAATCTCAAGACCCCGTAGACTGTGTCTCAGCCAGGCCACCCACGAGTTGTTGTTACCGGCATAGGGCTAGTGACGGCCCTGGGCACCAACGCCGCAGCCACCTGGGCCAGTCTGCTGGCGGGAAAATCGGGGATTTGCCTCGACCAACCGTTTGCTGAGCTGCCGCCTCGCCCCCTGGCCCTGGTGGGCAGTCGGCCCGCCGATCTGGAAGACCTGCTGCAATTGGCGGTAGCGGAGGCGATCGCCGATGCCGATCTCGCCCTGCCGCTGCCCGACTGCGGTGTTGTAATTGGCTCTAGCCGAAGCTTTCAGGGCCGTTGGGAGCACCTGGCGCGGGGCGCGTCTGGGGCAGAATATGCCTGGCTGGAGGCATTGCCTCACATGGGGGCGATCGCTGTCGCTCGCCAAATTCGCTCTACTGGGCCGGTGCTGGCACCGATGGCAGCCTGTACCACGGGGCTGACGGCAATCTTTCAAGGCTACGAGCTGGTGCGGCGGGGGCAGTGCGATCGCGTGATTGTCGGTGCCGCCGAAGTGCCGATCACCCCTCTCACCCTGGCGGGCTTTGAGCAACTGGGGGCGCTGGCCACCACCGGCTGCTATCCTTTTGATCCCAATCGAGAGGGGCTGGTGCTGGGGGAAGGGGCGGCGGTGCTGGTGCTGGAGTCGGAAGCGTCACTCCGGGAAAGAGCGGGGCCGCCACCCTACGGCTGCATTCTGGGGGCCGGGTTTAGCACCGATGCCTACCACCGCACCGCCCCAGACCCAGAGCTGAGGGGCAGCCGTTTGGCCCTGAAAAACTGCCTTTTGTACAGCGGCCTGAAGCCAGATCATGTGGGCTATATTCACGCCCACGGCACGGGGACGCGGCTCAACGATGACCACGAAGTGCGGCTGCTCCAGGAAGGATTTGCTCCGCTGCCGTGGATGAGTTCGACCAAGGGCGCGACCGGGCACACGCTGGGGGCTTCGGGGGCGATCGGGGCGGCCTTTTGCCTGCTGGCGCTGCGGCACGGGGTGCTGCCGCCGAATGTGGGCGATCGCGGTAAAGGTATTTATCCAAGGCTGGTGACTGAGGCGGTGGCCGCTGAGGCAACGGCAGCGCTGTGCCTGAGCTTTGGCTTTGGCGGCCAGAATGGGGTGCTGGCCCTGGGGCGGTAAATCTGAGCGAGAATTTAGGGGTTGTGGGGGCTGAAATCATCGGCTTCTGGCGGGGCGGAGTCGTTCGCGCTGCGTTTTTTCAAGGGAGAAAGCCAGCATAATCGAGAAACTCGCCTGTAGGAGCAATGCTTTATGGCTGAAAGCATGAGAATCCTGACTGTTCTGGTTTGTGAGGGATTGAGTGCGGGGTTTGCCCTCGGGCTAGTTGCCCTCTGTCCGCCAGCCTTGGCTGAATCCCTGCCGCTGGCAGCACCCCCAACAGCGGCGGAACCCGCTGTTCCAGAAGATTTGGGTGATTCAAAGGTCGTTAATCTGACCCTGCCGGATCTCCTCAACCTCACCCTGGCGGGCAACCGCGATCTGCGCAACCAGACCCTGGGGCGAATTGTGCAGCGCCAGCAGCTCGCCGCTGCCGAGCAGACCTTTAGCCCGCGCTTTACCCCTACCCTGCGGGTCGATGCCACCCGCAGCCAGTTCACCAGCATCGGCATAGACGAAAACCTGGGGTCGGTGCTGCTGGGGGGCGATCGCACCGACCTCAACCAGCAGCTCAGTCTAGATACCACCCTGACCACCCCCCTGGGCACCCGCTTTGAGCTGGGCCTCACCCCCTTTGAGAGCGGCCAATCGCTCCAGTTTCGGGTCAGTCAGCCGCTGCTGCGGGGCTTTGGCCGCGCGGTCAACGAGGCCCCCGTCAGTCAGGCTCGCCTGGGCGAAACCCGCAATCAGCTGGCCCTGCGCAGCACCGCGATCGATACGTTGACCACCGCTATTCTCAGCTACAACGACTTGATCAATGCCGAGGCCCAGGTAGACATTCAGACCCAGGCCTTGGGGCGGCGGCGGCAGCAGCTCGAAATTTTGCAGGCCCTGGTGCAGGCAGGGCGGCGCGCCCCCGTCGACCTGTACGACCCCGAGCGATCGCTGGCCGATGCCCAACGCAACCTGGTGGATGCCCGCAACCAGCTCGACCAGGCCAACAGCGCCCTGCTCAACCTGATCGGTACCGACCAAGACCTGCGCTTTGTGGCCTCGGTGAATGCGATCGCCCAGCTGTTTGAAGCCGCCGCCGCCCGGGTCGCCACCTACGATGCCGATACTCTGGTGGCCGCAGCCCTGACCCAGCGCACCGACTACCGGCAGGCCCAGCTTCAGCGGCAGCAGCAGGAGCTTGACCTGCTGGTAGCCCGAGACAACCTGCGCTGGCAGCTTAACGCCGTGGCCGATGGCACTTTGGGCGACAGCGATCGCAGCGCCGTCGGGCTGGTAGCCACCCGCACCTTTGGCGACCCCCAGCCCGAAACCAGCCGCGTCGCCAGCGACATCGCCCTACAGCAGCAAGACAACACCCTAGCCCAACTGCAAGACCAAATTCGCAACGATGTCACGGCCGGACTGAACGAGGCCAAGGCCAGCCTGCTCCAGGTCGATGCCGCCGAACGCGCCACCCTCAACGCCCGCCGCCAGCTCGAAGCTGCTCAGGAACAGTTTCGTCTGGGGCGAGGCGGCGTCACCCTCTTTCAGCTGATCAACCAGGAAGAATCGCTGGTAAACGCTCAGACCAACGAGCTAGCGGCTCGCATTACCTTCCTCAACAACGTTGCCCGCCTAGATCAAACCGTTGGCACCACGCTGGAGCGCTGGGCGGGGGAGGTTGAGCTGGGGGTAGAGTTGGGAGGGGGTGGGGGAGTGGGGGGTGATGAAGTGATGGGAAGGTAGGGAGGGTAGGGGAGATGGGGAGGGTGGGGGAGCATTTTTGGGAGTTCAGATTTTTGTGTAAGCCTGCTCAGTCTCCTCAGGTCCTGAGAACCTATAACTCCCCATCCCCCCATCCCCTCATCCCCCCATCTCCCCCTCCCCTAACCTCCAAAACCATCCCCCAGATAGACGGCCTGGCGAGCCGCTTACGTAAATATGCTTAGGTATAGCGTTTCCCTTACCGCCATGCTAGATGTGATCAGCTCCACCGTCAGACCCCTGCTGCTCGATGATCAGGTACTAGAGGCGGCCTACAGACTCTACATGACGGCGCCGCACGCTTCATCGCCTGCCATCAGCCTGAAACGGTTGTCCGAATTGACGGGGAAAACTCCGCTGAAATGTCGCAATGCGATCGTAGAGGCTAACGGTTTGGGACGTTTCCCTGACTGTGAGCTACATCCTTAGGGCTGGGCCAGGCCGAATAGAAAATCTGGGAAAACCAGCCGGTAGGTGAGAAAAGCCTGAGCAGCTACACTTTGAGTGAGGTGGCGATCGCCTGCGGCACCTAGCTCACTGTTCTTCCCTACCGTTTCATTCCTGATGCTGCAAAAACGCCTGGAGCCGTTGCTGAGCCGCAAGCGGGTCGCCATTGTTGAGGCGTGTGTCATTGGTCTAGTATCGGGGCTGGCGGCGGTGCTGCTCAAGCAGGGCGTAGAGTCCCTGACCCTGTGGCGCAACTCCAGCGACTGGCCGCTGTGGCTGGTATTGCCGACCATTGGGCTGGTAGGAGGCTGGCTTTCTGGAGTGCTGGTTGAACGGCTGGCCCCAGAGGCGGGAGGCAGCGGCATTCCCCAGGTAAAAGCGGCCCTGGGATTCGCCAAAATTCCGCTGAATCTGCGGGTGGCGCTGGTGAAGCTGGGCACAACGCTGCTGGCGCTAGGCTCGGGTCTCTCCCTGGGGCGGCAGGGGCCAACGGTGCAGATTGGGGCCGCCCTGGCCGCACAGCTCAGCCGCTGGGTGCCGACCTCACCGGAGTACCGACGGCAGCTGATTTCGGCGGGAGCGGCGGCAGGTCTGGCGGCGGGGTTTAACGCCCCCATTGCCGGGGTAATGTTTGTCGTCGAAGAACTGTTGCAGGACTTTTCTGACCTGACCCTGGGCAGCGCTATTTTGGCCTCGTTTATTGGGGCGGTGGTGTCGCGGCTGCTGGGCGGACAGGGGCTGAATCTGGCCATGGACTCCAGATCTATCAGTCTCTCGATCCACGACCTGCCTTTTTTGATGATTTTGGGGCTGGCGGCGGGGCTGCTGGGTTCGCTGTTTCGCAGCGGCATTTTTGGCAGTCTGGCCTTTTTTCGGCAGTTTAATAGGCTGGGGCTGCCGGGGCGCATTGGTTTGGCGGGGCTGGTGACGGGCCTGGTAGGGGTATTTGTGCCGGTGGCGGCGATCGATAACACCGGCCTGCAAGAGTTTTTGGTCACCGGGTCGGCGGGTTGGCAGCTGATTGCGATCGCCTTCGTGGTCAAATTTTTGCTCACCCTGTTGGCCTACGGCTCGGGGGCGTCGGGGGGTATTTTTGCGCCGTCGCTAGTGCTGGGGGCCGCACTGGGCTGCCTGGTCAGCTTTTTGGCCCAGGGGGTCTACAGCGGCTTTGGCGCCTGGCCCCTGCCCGAGGACCTGGCCACCACCACCACCTACGCCCTCACCGGCATGGGCGCGTTTTTTAGCGCGGTGACGGGGGTGCCCATGACCGCCATTGTCATCGTCTTTGAGATGACCGCCAATTTTAATCTGGTGCTGCCGCTGATGATTGGCTCGGGCATTGCCTACCTGATTTCCGATCGCGCCAACAACGGCTCTATCTACAATCGCCTGCTGGCCCTCCAGGGCATTCACCTGGAGCCGGTGCCCCAGGCCAACAACCCCTGGGCCCACCTGAAGGCCGCCGACCTGATGCAGCGCCGGGTCGAAACCCTCTCTAGCCAGATGGGGCTGCCCGAGGTGGTGCAGGCGTTTTCGCGATCGCACCACCGGGGCTTTCCGGTACTTGAGAATGGTCGCTTGGTGGGCATCGTCACCCAGAGCGACCTGAGTGAACCCTCGGCCCAGGGCATGGACCGCTACCTCACCCTGGCCGACATCATGACGCCCCACCCGGTTACCGTTGCCCCCGATGCCACCCTGCCTCGGGTGCTGCACCTGCTCAACTGCCTCAAGCTCAGCCGTCTGCCCGTCACCGAGGGCAACAAGCTGGTGGGCATCATCACCCGCGCCGACATTATTCGGGCCGAGTCGGACCAGGTCAGCGGCGAACTGGCCGAACTCGGCCCCCAGGCGGAGCCTTCCTACGTGGTGCTCCAGCAGCGCGCCCCCGCCACGGGCCAGGGGAGGCTGCTGGTGCCCCTGGCCGACCCCCGCACCGCGCCCGATTTAATTAAGATTGCCGCCGCGATCGCCCACGGCCTGCATTACGAACTCGAATGCGTCCATGTGGTATCGGTGCCCCGCAGCGTCGCCCCCGCCGAAGCCAACGTCGACCTGCACAGAGTCGAGCCGCTGCGCCAGCTTGCCCTGTCCTACGCCGACCACAGCGGTTTATCGGTGCATTTTCAGGTGCGAGCCGCCCACGAAATTGGCCGCACCCTGCTCGAAGTGATCAAAGAGCGCCACGTCGACCTGGTGCTGATGGGCTGGCACCACCCCAGCCTCACCCCCGGCCGCGCCATCAGCGGCGTAGTCGACACCCTCATTCGCCAGGCCCCCTGCCAGGTGGTCGTGGTTCGCCCCGGCCGCAACCTCACCTTTAACCACTGGCTGATTCCCACCGCAGGTGGCCCCAATGCTCAGAGCGCCCAAAAGCTGCTGCCCGGTCTGATCACCCTGGGCAACGCGCCCGAAATTCAGCTTTGCACTATCTGCCACCCCGAAAAAGGCGAGTGCCTCACCCCCCAGCACATCTCCGCCATGGCCGACGAATTAGAAACCACGCTGCGCCGGCCGGTCTATACCCAAATCCTCACCCACCCCTCGGTCTCTGCGGCCATTGTTGACATGGCCCGCCTGTGCTGTACCGATGCCATTCTGCTGGGAGCCTCCCGCGAAAATCTGCTCAGCCAGGTGATCAAGGGCAACGTGCCCCTGGAGATCGCGCAAAATACCGACATCACTGTGATTCTGCTGCGCCAGGTCGAGACTCAAAATCTAGAGGCAACTTAAGCTGTATCTGCCAAACCAACACAATGAAAAAGCCGCCTCAAAGGCGGCCCATATTCGACACAAATCACGCTAGTGATTTACGAGTATTCAACGAGACGACTAGCAAACCTTGTACGAAAGCTTGCAGAGTACTTCTGCATAAGCCTAGGAATCTGCTAGCTCATCCTCCTCTTGCTTGCGCCGCAGCGCAGCTACGCCTAGGCCGAGCAGGCCAGGAAGCAGCACAGGAGTCGGAATTTCTTCAGTCGTGATAGTAACCCCATAGGTACCTGAACCACCCGTCGCACCGGTAAAGGAAAGGGAACCTAATCCGCTCACTTCACCGCTGGTATTAAAAAACTTGCCGGTTAAGAAACCGAAGCCTCCTACAGACACGAGGTTGCCAAATTTTGTTCGGTCTCTGGTTAACGTTCCAGGGTCTAGAGCAAAGGTAAAACCGTTGCTCAACGTAAATAAGTTGGGAATAGCCCCAAAACTGTACAGTCCTGAGGTGGTAGTCCCCGAGCTAGGAAGGGCGCTCAAGAAATCAATTTTGAGTGACGACACCAGGGAGCTGATAGTTACTCCGCTAAAATCGCCGGTTCCAGTGGAACCAGAGGGTGCCCCAAAGTTAAAAGTATCAGAGGTAGGATTGACGCCAGTGTTAACCCCAGTCAAAAAGCCACCGAACGAAATACTACCATTGAGGGTAGCAGCATAGGCCTCCCCCGAGTCAAATACAGTAGCAACTGAACCCATTGCTGCTGCGCCCGCAACAGCTAGGCCAAATTTAGAAAGTGTTTTCATTGCTTTAAATCCTTAAGCAAGCTGTAGAGATTAGTTCAAACCAACTGCGGTAGATTTAGCTACGGTAGATGAAACAATCCCTAGTTCAATGAAATGGTGTATCAGGGATACCTGACCCAAGGGTGCAGGCAGCGATGCTCTTGGATGAAAAATGTGATGCACTGGGATAAATGCACGGGGCTCCTCGCTTTATTTCTTGGAGCCTTTTAGTTAGACGTTGCTAGGGCTGCAGAAGTGCCAAAGCGGATCAGACATCACCATAACCCTCTAGTTAATAGTGGTATCTGCACTTGCGGTAGACTTAGCCCTGATGCTCAAACACCCATTTACTGCGTAAAACTCTCCAGACTCTCCCGATACCTGGTCAAGGGACGTATGTAGCACCCACTCGTCTAGGCTAAGTGAGACGGGTAGTATTTGCTCAAATTTACAACCCCGAGCTACCTATCTTTACAGAAGCAACAGAATATATGAATCTTCTCTTTATGTGGAAACATTGCTATTCGATCGTTGGGGATTAATCTATGTGTCTCTGTATATAAAGGATAAACATCACTTCTTGTGCGAGATATGCAGGAATTGGGATTGTTGGGCTTGAGTTAGGTACGGACGCTCCCTTCATGCTAGCAGGATAGCTAATCCGCTTGGAGTATTTGGCTACTATTCATTAAAAAAAGCCACCTTTACAGATGGCTTGTATCGGAAGTTGCAAATTAAACAGGGGTTACGGTAAGTATAGGTTCTCAAAAGCCTAAACCACCGCATCTATTCAAAGACTAGGCGGTTTCTTCACCGGTTTCATCTTGCTTACGCCGCAGAGCTGCAATTCCTATGCCAAATAGGCCAGGCAGCAGGGCCGGAGTGGGCACAGGAACAGTAGAAACATTAACATCATCTAGAATGGCACCGATGTTATCTCCTCCTCCGTTAGAGAAACTGAGAGAAGCCAAGCTAGTCAGGCTAACTGAACGAGTAAAGGTGGTTAGTGGGTCAGCACTGGCTAGAGAAAACACCTCTGAGAAGTTGCCGAAGCTAACTGTTACCTGATTACTATTCCCCAGAACAGTAGATCCACCCAGCTTGAAGCTGAAGGTGTAATTGCCAGGCCCGAAGGCTTGTTTAGTAGTCAAAACGCCAGCATTCAATGTGCTGCCGTCCAAGTCCACGTACAGACCGTTGCCAGGGTAGAAGTCAAAGTTTCCGTTCACAGGAATTAGATCAACGGTGCCGTCTGTAACATTCCAATTGCTAAACCCAGCAAAATTTAGTACACCATCACCACCATTCTCAAAATCAAAATTGTCTGAGAAAATGGTGGCCGCTTGAGACGGCTGTACAATACCTAGAGAAAGCATGCCAGCGCCAGCAGCGACAATCGAAAGTCTAACTAAAGCAGAAATCCGCATGAATTCACTCCAAAAGAGGACGTATAAGTCGATAAAGCCCCCTGAGCTTGGAAGATGCTTAAGTGATTACATAATCACTCTTTCCCATTAGTTTGGCATTAGGCAAGCTTTGTTGATAGAACGCCTAAGCAAACAAAGCCCAAAACCCTAGATTCCATACTACGATACTCAAAATGCCAGAATATGACAATGCGGCATGGGTAGGACTACAATTATTTCATAATCTCCATGCTTAAACCGGCAGCAATGAAGGCTTAGAAGTGGCTTCTTTAGCAATTAGGCCAATTAATGGAATCTTAGCGATCCAGAGTTTTTCTAGCGCTTGCTCAAGCTGAATTGACTTCACGGTGCCCAGGTGAGAAACCAGGATTAAGCCGCTGGTTTCTGCCGACAACAGAGCGGCGTCGGCATACTCGGCAAACGGGGGTGAGTCGTAGATAACTAGGTCGAAATAGGATTCGGTTTTAGCGACGAACTGCGTCATTTTGACCGATGACAGAAGCCGCGCTGGATCAATTTCGGTCGTGCCTGTGGTCAGCACAAACAGGTTGGGCTCGGAAGGCGATCGCTTAATCACATTTTTCAAATCTAGCTCCCCCGCCAGGATATTGCTAAAGCCCTGGTCGTTGGGCAAGTCTAAAAAATCGTGCAGGTGCGGGAAACGCAAGTCTGCATCAATGAGCAATACCCGATTGCCCAGTTCAGCGGCGGCCCAGGCTAGATAAGCCGCCGTAGTCGAGTCAGCCAGTTGATTGTCTGCTGAGCTAATGACGAGCGACCGGAGTGGACGGTCAGCGTCAAGCCGCTGCAGATTGGCTACCAGCGATCGAAAGGCCTCTCGATAGGCAAAAATTTCATCCCTGGGAACAGCAGCATTCTTGACCCTTCTGCCATTGCCGTTACTGCCGTGAACAACTTCAGCCGAGGGGATGGTTTGGGGTTGATACAGGCCCAGCAAATACTGTTCGTCGTAGCCGCGATCGACCGCAGTGTTGTTGGGAATCAGGCCTAAGATCGGCACTGGCGTTATGCGTTTTAGATCCTTAGGCGTATAAAGCACATCCCGCTGTGATTCCAGCAGAAAGGCCAGCCCCGATCCGACCAGCAACCCGAGCAAAAAGCCTAGGATTAGACTATTTTGCAGGTTCGCCACCTGGGTTGTCACACTGGCGGGGTTGACTAACTCCCAGGGGAGTTCTCGCTGAGCCACTTCAACCTGAAGGTTTTCTCGCCTTACCAGCAGATCGCTGAGACTGTTGTTGGCCAGGGTTAGCTCCCGTTCTAAATCCGTAAACTGGCGGGTGATTGCAGCTAGGTCATTGACATCTACATCTAGAGACGCAAGGGTCTTCGAAAGAGCTGCTTCGCGGGTTTCTAACTGGTCGATGCGGCCCATGAGTTCCTCCTGGGCAACTTCTCCTTCGCGAGCCAGTAGTTTTAGCAGATTTTGCCGCTGCTCCTGTAAAACCTGCATATTGGGACTACTGTCTAGATAGAGAGTTGACTCGGACGCGATACGGCTATCTAGCGCCAAGAGACTTTCAACTAGGGCACCATAGCGACTGCTATCGCTCAAGGCAGGGGATGCCGCTGTATCTTGGGGTCGCTGAGTTAGCTCCTTTTGCAAATCTTCGTAGAGACCGACATTCTCTTCTAGCTGAACTATCGTATCTTGGTACTGCTTTTCAAAGCTGCTAATCTGGCCAGAAATATTGCCGCCCTGGGAGCTAGGGTCAATTATGTTATAGGTCTGGCGCAGGTTTTGTAGGTCGTCCTGCAAGCTGTCAACCCGCTTTTGGGCTTCAGGAATTTCATCATTTAAGAAATTTAGACCCAGCTGAAGATCCTGTTTGCGCGATGCCAGTCCATAGTCTAAAAAGGTTTTGGACAGCAGCGTAGCAATATACTGAACATCCTGCTCAGAACCGCCACTGTAGGTAGTTCTAAAAATTCTTGAATTCTTGCCTAGCTGAGTATTTACTCCCCCCTTCAACCGGTTGTAGCACTGTTGGTCGAGAGCTTCGTTACTCATCCCGGTCAGGGCTGCTTGATCTGGCGGAACGCAGCCAATCAAACCCTTTGCTCGCAGGTCATCAACGGCGGGCTTTAGCACGCCAGGACTAGTCAAAATTCTGATCCTGTCAGACAGAGGCAATTCAGTTTCTTTGCGGTTAATGGGCACATCTGACAGGGCTGAAATTACCTCAGCTTCAGCGCTGAGGGGCTGCACTAAAATGTCGAAGCCAGCGGAAAAGGTGGGTGGGCTGAGATAGGCCCTAACCCCAGCGGCGGCGGTTACCGTCACCGTTACCCCCGCAATGAGTAACGCTCGCCGCCCCAGCATAGAGAGCAAACTGCCAAAGTCTAACCCTCCCTCTTGTAAGGGTTCTACCGTTGGGGTCGGCGATGACAAGAGAGACGGTTGAAGGGTTTGAGCTTTCATCCCTGATTCCTAAGAATAAGTATTGGTGTGAACTCGGGTAGACGAGGCGTGTGCGTTGATAGTATCGGCTCGACAGTGAGCCAATTGAGCCGTCTGAGGCAGGGCCAAAGCATCAATTGAGCAAGTTAAATAACCGGAAGGGCGATCCTAAGATATACAGCAGGTTTGATAGGGGACTGGTAATGCTGCCAAGGGTGTCTGAGAAGTTGGCCAATCCCGAGGTGCCCACAATAATGATGTCGTTGTTCTGTAAAAGCGGGTTGTTTTCGGCGTTGATGCCCTGGGCAAAGTCGACGGAGATTTCCTGTTGGGTAACGCTGCCGTCGGGGTTGAGTCTGACCAGGCCAACGACGTCTTCCCGCGCTCGATTGTTGAATCCCCCGGCGGCCAAAATGCCCTGATTTAACGGCGTGTTGGGGGGAACGTTGACCAATCCTGAATTGCGCACTTCGCCAACCACGTTGATGCGGATGGAGTTGGGTGAAAAACTGGCTTCTGCCAGGCGGGTGGCCTCACCGGGGTCAACCGTTCCTGTCGCGGTCGGAATAAAGACTGTATCGCCTTCTTGCAGAATGGCGTTTTGTCTCAGGTCACCGGCCTGGAGCATCTCCCACAGGTCGACCTTAAACACTTCCTGGTTGCCGCTGCGGGTGGTACGGCGCACCTCAATTTGACGAATGTTGGCCTGGGGTTTGATGCCCCCGGCCACCTGAATGGCATCGGTCACTGTGGTTGGGCTGCCGGTAAAACCCTGCTCGCCGCCGGGTACCCCAGCGCTGCCGGTGCGGGTAGCGCCTCCTCGTAATAGGTAGGGACCGGGGCGGAACACTTCGCCTACAACGGCGACGTTGACGGGTTGGGCAGCATTGGACGACAGGTTGGAGGTGGCAATTAGAGGGCCTTCGTCGAGGGGAACCAGAGTAGACGGAATATAAATGCTGTCGCCGTCGCGCAGGTTGAGGTTTTGATTCGTGTCACCGGCGTTGACGAGCTGCCAGAGGTTGGCGGTCAGAACCTGGGTACGGCCATTTTGCTGTCGCCGAATCTGCACGTTGCGCAAGTCGGCACTCTGGGTGACGCCGCCCGCCGTTTCAAACAGCTGGGTCAGTTTGGGGTAGTCGGCTCCATCCATAGAGTAGGAGCCCGGTCGGTTAATCTCGCCAGCGATCGTAATTTCGACCGGGCGGCGGGTCAGTACGTTGAGGGTCACGATCGGGCGGCGCAGGGTCTGGGCATATCGATTGGAGATCAGGGCTGTGGCCTGATCGATGGTCAACCCTTCAACTACAACCGAGCCGATCATGGCCAGGTTGAGGGTACCGTCTACCTGAACGTCGTAGTCGCCGCTGTAGTCGGGTAGCTGAAAAAGATTGACGCGAACGCGATCGCCCTGCCCCAGCGTATAGGGTTCATTGATCGGTGGAGATGAGAGCACGGGCGCATTTTGGGCGGCGGCAGGTCGGGGGCGAGCAGCGTTAGTCAGGGGCGCCGATGCCTCTGGCCCCCCTGGCATGCGCTGGGCCATGGTAGGACTGGGCAGCAGGGCATCAAAACCCACCAGGGCTAATCCCAACATCAAGACCCATTGAGAACTATGGTTAAGTGGCCAAAGCCGTGGTATTGAGTAGATTGACATAGATGATATAACCGGTAAACTGCCCCAGGTCTCATTACTACTCCGCAGGCGTTAGGTAAAATCCGTAAGGTTTTAGCGGAACTCGGTAATTTCCTGGGGAGGTTTACCTAATTTCTGTATACCGGAGGGGTTTTGCTAAGCTAGCTTGAACCTGACTCAGGAGATTCTCTGTCCGTAGAGAAATATGTCATCCTTCTTTTCAAAGGTGCTACGATTTGCTAAAGCATCTACCTATTGACCTCAGGGCCATATTCTTCCAGGGTTTTTCCACGACAATTGTTTTACTGCTGGGTGACAGGTCATTTGTGTGGTTTGCGAACGAGTCTTTTGTTCGTAGAACGGACTCGACTGCGGGGCTGCGATCGCGTGCTGCGTGACCAAAGCTTTGAGGCCGTTAGCTAACCTGATCAAAATATTCAGCAATACGTGAACTTTTTTATATGAGCGACGTCATTAGCAAAGTCTTCGGTGTAGAAGCCAGCTAAGGCTTTCTAGAGCCGACCTCTACTCCTGAATAAATAACCATTACTGACAAATCCTACTGGGGCGTCTACCGCGTGCTGTCCTTTAAGCCCTTAGGATCATGTCAAACAAAACCAGTCTTGTTTGCGAGCAAATTCTTGGATTCTCGGTAGCTGCTAGTTCGTTCAACGATCAGATCAACCTAATCATGCAGTGGGGCCAGCAGCGCTTGGGCCGAATGGTGTGTGTCGCCAATGTACATATGCTGATGGAAGCCCGCTGGAGCCCCACCTTTGCCCGAGTGCTGTGGGGCGCCGACATGCTGACCCCAGACGGAATGCCCCTCGTCTGGACCTTAAACATGCTGCGCAAAAGTGCTCACGATCGCGTAGCTGGCATGTATATTTTGCGAGAAGTATGCCAGCGGGCCTCCGCAACGGGCATGGGAGTTTATTTTCTGGGCACAGATGATGACACCCTGGCCGGTATGCGGCAGCGCCTGAATCAAGAATTTCCCGATCTCGTCATTGCGGGCATGGAGCCACTGCCTTTCCGACCCCTGACCCCTGAAGAAGATCGTCACATTGTGCAGGCCATTAACGAGAGCCAGGCCGGAGTTGTCTTTGTGGCCCTAGGCTGCCCCAAACAAGAGATCTGGATGCACCAGCATCGGCACAGAATTCACGCCGTCATGGTCGGCATCGGCGGGGTATTTCCCATCTACGCCGGTATTAAAAAGCATGCCCCCCAGTGGATTCAAGACTCGGGGCTAGAGTGGTTCTACCGTTTATCCCAGGAGCCAGGTCGCCTGTGGAAGCGCTACTTCAGAACTATTCCGCCCTTTGTCTATCTCTCGGCCAAGCAGGTGGTCACCACTCGGGTCCACAGGCGGCTGAACCGAATGCTGGCTAGCCGCATGGGCTAAAGGGAGACATCAAAAATTAGGCCTGGGGGTGTACCTTTCGCCTGCGGCGCCTGAACTGCGATTGAAGAACCAAACGCGAGTCAAAACCACCATTGGATAAGCTGGCCTGGAGTTGTTTATGCCGCGTGCGCTCACAGCTGGCTCAAACTAACTTCCCGGCCCGTTCCCGGTGCTTTCGTCAGCGTCATGGTCAGGCCTCTATTGCTAATTCTGAGTTAAAACCTGCCGCCCTGGCGTATTTCGTCCCGATTGATGACAAACCGCTAGTAGCTAATAAAAAGCAAAGGCAAGGAACCTGTGATGATGCAAAGTCCTGGCACCCCACCCAAACGCTCCCGCAATCGCAATCGCTCTAAGCGGCGAACTATTCTTTGCCCGGTGCACCATGTCTACCTCGACAGCGTTAGCCAAAAATATCCGCTCTACGCCAGCAAGCCAGAACATTTGCAGGTTCGTGGATTTGGCCGCAAACGAGCCCTCACCCTGGTGGCTGGTCTGGGCACCGTCTCGATCGCAGGCGAATGGCTGGAGGCCTTTTGGTGCAGCCATTGCCAGACAACCTGCTGGTATCACGTCCACAAAATAAAGGCCAACCAGTACACCCTGAGCGTAGTTCCTGATGACCTTTGGTGGCAGGCCACAGGAGTCATTCTGCCCATGGGCAACCCCAGCGTAAGCGAGTTTACCCGGCGGCAGTCGAAACAGATCACCTTTGCCGGAGCTAAAGACTTTGGGCGCATTGGTTGACGGCTGTGGAGAGTCAGGAAAATGGCTCAGCTCGAAGACATAGCCACAGTCCCTTAGGGCAGGCCATCCAGAGACGTTCGAACATTTGAACGCTTTGAAGGGAAATGGCTTGACCAGACTGACTACAGCCATAAGACGGAAGCAACAACGAATACCCCTGCCCTCAATCTGCTTTCGATTACCTCATAACCGCTGTCGTTTATAAACCCAACTAACTTCTATGACTAATCCTAAAAAAGCTCTGATTACCGGCATTACTGGACAAGATGGCTCCTACCTGAGCGAACTGCTGCTAGAAAAAGGCTACGAAGTTCACGGCATTATTCGCCGCACTTCGACGATTAACACCGATCGCATTGACCACCTCTACGAAGACCCCCACAGCACCACCGCCCGGCTGTTTTTGCACTACGGCGACCTCACCGATGGCACTACCCTGCGCCGCATTCTCGAAGAGGTGCAGCCGGTTGAGATCTACAATCTGGGGGCACAGTCCCACGTTCGGGTCAGCTTTGACTCGCCTGAGTACACGGTGGATGCGGTAGGCATGGGCACCCTGCGCCTGCTGGAGGCGATTCGCGACTACCGGCAGCGCACCGGCATAGATGTGCGCTACTACCAGGCTGGGTCTTCGGAAATGTACGGCAAAGTGCAGCACGTACCCCAGAGCGAAGCCACCCCGTTCTACCCCCGCAGCCCCTACGCCTGCGCTAAGGTCTATGCCCACTGGCAAACCCTCAACTACCGCGAGTCGTACGGCATGTTTGCCTGCAACGGCATTTTGTTTAACCACGAGTCGCCGCGCCGGGGCGAAACCTTTGTCACCCGCAAAATTACTCGGGCCGTGGCCCGCATTGTGGCCGGGCAGCAGAGCAAAATCTACATGGGCAACCTCGACGCCAAGCGCGATTGGGGCTACGCCAAAGACTATGTCAAAGCTATGTGGCTCATGCTTCAGCAAGACGAACCCGACGACTATGTGGTGGCTACGGGCGAAACCCACGAAGTGCGGGAGTTTTTGGAGCTGGCCTTTGGCCATGTCAACCTCAACTGGCAAGACTACGTGGCTTTTGACGAGCGCTACCTGCGCCCGACCGAGGTTGACCTGCTGATTGGCGATCCTACCAAGGCCAAGGCCAAGCTGGGATGGGAGCCAGCGGTCAGTTTTGAAGAACTGGTGCACCTGATGGTTGAGGCCGACCTGCAAGCTCTGGGCTTGGTCACGCTCAATGGCCACGCCGCCACGAGTGTATTAGACCGAGCTACCCTGCGGGCCGGCAGTGGAGAGAGCCTGATGATTGGATAGTTGAGGTTTGCCCTATGCCTCAGCCTTCGACTTTCATTTTTGGGAGAGAGAACGCTGAAGAAGGGCCGCTCTCACCCAAATAAAATGTGGGGCTAGCCAGATGAGTGGGGAGTTTTAATTAAACGATGCGGTGGGGCGAACTTGACTAATTAACCCCAAGGGAAACGGGCTTAAAATGTTTGGTCTTGCTAAAGCAAGGAGCTGCTAAAAGGCATGATTAATGCCTTCCCATTGGCCAAAACAGGGGTGTAATTTACTAGATCGAGAAACACTGCCTATCAATCTGATTCTCCCAGATCATGTAGAAATCTTTAATGAATCTTGATTTGTTTCTGAACTCTGGGAAAAGTATGGATAAGCCCGGCAAGTTGTCCGGAAGGCCTGGCTTAACCTTGTAAAAGAAAGTAACAGCTCAAACGCTCTCTTTTTTCTGAGAGACTTTGACAGTCGCCCTAGAGCCTGATTTTGCATTCTAAATTCTCATCTAAAGGTCGTAGAGTCTTTGGCGAAGGCAGGCTAAGAATCGTTTCTGGGGTGATGCTTTGGGGCTTTATGACGAACCGATTTCCTGCAAAGCTCTACTGAATCTGGGCCAAATATAGCCTAAAATAGGGAGTTTTTTTGACCTAGATTTTTTGCCCTATGGCCGCAGAGATTTATCCTGAGAAGGTCCTGAAGATCCATGTTTTCTAAATTGTTGACTTAGATATAAAGGAGACTATTTTGAGCTTGTCTATATCTGCTATTGCCCCCCATGGCGGGCAGCTAATTAATCGCATTGCTACCGCCGAACAGCGTCAGACATTTATTGAAAAGGCCAACTATTTACCTCGGGTGCAGCTGGATGCGCGATCGCAGTCTGACCTGGAGATGATTGCGATCGGGGCCTTTAGTCCCCTGACCGGGTTTATGGGCCAGGCCGACTATATTGGCGTAGTCAACGACATGTACCTGACTAGCGGCCTGCCCTGGGCGATTCCGGTCACCCTGCCGGTTTCTCAGGCGGTGGCCGATGCCCTCACCGAGGGGGATCTGGTGCGGCTTGATGACACTAATGGTGAGTTCATTGGCGTGCTCGAACTGACCGAAAAGTACACCTATGACAAAACCCACGAGGCCATCCAGGTCTACCGCACCGACGATGCCAACCATCCGGGGGTGAAAGTGGTGTACGGCCAGGGCGAGGTCAACCTGGCCGGGCCAGTGTGGCTGCTAGAGCGCCAGCCCCACCCCCAGTTTCCCCAGTACCAGATTGACCCGGCGGCCTCGCGGGCCATGTTCGAGGCCAGGGGCTGGAAGACTATCGTCGGCTTCCAAACCCGCAACCCCATTCACCGCGCCCACGAGTACATTCAAAAATGTGCCCTGGAGACCGTGGACGGGCTGTTTTTGCATCCGCTGGTGGGGGCCACCAAGAGCGACGACATTCCCGCCGACGTGCGCATGCGCTGCTACGAAATTTTGCTGGAGAAGTACTTCCCCGAAGACCGGGTGATTTTGGCGATTAACCCGGCGGCCATGCGCTACGCCGGGCCTCGGGAAGCCATTTTCCACGCCCTGGTGCGCAAAAACTACGGCTGCACCCACTTTATCGTGGGCCGCGACCACGCCGGGGTCGGCGACTACTACGGCACCTACGACGCTCAGCACATCTTCGATGAGTTTAAGCCAGGGGAGCTGGGCATTGTGCCGATGAAGTTTGAGCACGCCTTCTACTGCACCCGCACCGAGCAAATGGCCACCAGCAAAAC
This sequence comes from Nodosilinea nodulosa PCC 7104, assembly GCF_000309385.1. Classification (GTDB taxonomy): domain Bacteria; phylum Cyanobacteriota; class Cyanobacteriia; order Phormidesmidales; family Phormidesmidaceae; genus Nodosilinea; species Nodosilinea nodulosa. Next base: position 1,105,893 of record NZ_JH976537.1, on the reverse strand, counting down.
CAGCTCCAGCTCCCCGGAGGAGCGGGTACACCTGTCGGGCACCAAGGTGCGCGAAATGCTGCGCCGGGGCGAAATGCCGCCGCCGCAGTTCTCTCGCCCTGAGGTGGCGGCTGAGCTAGCCCGAGCCATGCAGGTACCCGCTGGGGTGAGCTAAGCACCCCTCGCCTGAGGCTGTAGGTTGAGTAGAGCGCTAGCGTTCGCAGAGCATCTCCAGAGGAGAAAACCCAACAAACCACCCTTTGTTGGGTTCCACGTTGTTTCACCCAACCTACTACTGACTTGGCTAACCCACCCCTACCCCTCCCAGGAGGGGACTTGTTATTTGATAGTTCCAATACTGTGAGAAGTCCTATGCAACGACGTGGCGTAACCGTATGGTTCACCGGGCTGAGCGGCGCGGGTAAAAGCACGATTACCGATGCCCTGGCCAAACAGCTCAAGGCAGAAGGCTACCCCCTCGAAGTTTTAGATGGCGACATTGTGCGCACCAACTTAACTAAAGGTCTGGGGTTTAGCCGGGAAGATCGCGATGAAAACATTCGCCGGATTGGCTTTGTCTCCCACCTGCTCACCCGCAACGGCGTGATTGTGCTGGTGTCGGCGATTTCGCCCTACCGCGACATTCGCGAAGAGGTGCGCGATCGCATTGGCGACTTCATTGAGGTGCACGTCAGCGCCCCGCTGGAGGTCTGCGAACAGCGCGATGTCAAGGGCCTCTACAAGCGGGCCAGGGCAGGAGAAATCAAAGGCTTTACCGGCATTGATGACCCCTACGAAGCGCCGTTGAACCCTGACATCAACTGCCAAACCCACCAGGAAACCCTGGAGGAAAGCGTGGCTAAGGTGATGGCGGCCTTGCAGCCCTACCTGCAAACCCACAAGCGGTTAGAAGCTCTGGTTTAGGGGTGACTACCGTTCGGACAATGGCCGCTAGCGATTCACTACAACGAGACCTCGCACCATGCAACTTAGGCAATGGCGGTTAGCGTTTAAGGTAAAATCCCTGGGAATCTGGCTAGTTCTGGCCGGGCTAGGCATCGCTGCCGTTGGCCTGGGGCATTTGATTCTGGCCACTCCTATAGATTTGTCGTGGCAGGGATGGCTTACCCTGACCACCATTACAGCTACCTTTTTGGCCAATGCCATGACCAATCTTCCGGCGGAGGTGGTTTTCTTGGGGGGGCTGGCCATTCTGTTAATTACCGGCATTTTAGATACCGACACCGCCCTGGCCGGGTTTAGCAATGCCGGTATGGTCACCGTGGGCGTGCTCTACGTGGTGGTGGCCGGGCTACAGCAAACCGGCGGGTTGACCTGGGTGTCGCAGCAGGTGTTGGGGCTACCCAAAAGCCAAAAGCGCGCCATGGTGCGGCTGATGGTGCCGGTCATGGGCCTCAGCGCGGTGCTCAATAACACTCCCGTTGTGGCCATGTTTATTCCGGTGGTGGGCGACTGGTGCCGCAAGCTCAAGATCAACCCCTCCAAGCTGATGATTCCGCTCAGCTACGCCTCAATTTTTGGCGGGGTTTGTACGCTGATTGGCACCAGTACCAACCTGGTGGTCAACGGCCTGCTGATTGCCGAAACCGGCCAAAGCGGCCTGGGCATGCTGGATATTGCCTGGGTGGGGGTGCCCTGTGCGATCGCCGCCAGCCTCTTTTTGCTGTTTACCCAGCGCTGGCTGCTGCCCGATCGCAAGTCGGCCTTTAGCACCAGCGACGACCCCCGCCAGTACACCCTGGAAATGAGCGTGCCCGTCGGTAGCCCGATGGCCGGTAAAACCGTAGAGCAGGCGGGGCTGCGCCAGCTGCCCGGGCTCTACCTGGCCGAGATTGTGCGGGGCCAGCAGGTGATTCCCGCCGTGGGGCCAAAGGAGGTGCTGCGCGATCGCGACCAGCTGGTGTTTGTGGGCGCAGTAGATTCCATTGTCGATCTGCATCGGCTGCGGGGGCTACAGCCCGCCACCGACCAGGTGTTTAAGCTCGATACGCCCCGCCTGGGGCGCTGTCTGACCGAGGCGGTGGTCTCAGATACCTGCCCCCTGGTGGGTAAAACCGTGCGCGAAGGCGAGTTTCGCACCCGCTACAACGCCGTTGTGCTGGCCGTGGCCCGCAATGGCGAACGGCTGCGGGGCAAAATTGGCGACATTCGGCTGCGCTCTGGAGATGCCCTGCTGCTGGAGGCCAACCCGGTTTTTGAGACCCAGTACCGCTCCTCGAAGGATTTTTATCTGGTCAGCATTGTGCCAGACTCGACCCCTATTAACCACGAAAAAGCGCCCCTGGCCCTGGCCACTATGGTGGGCATGATTGCCCTGGCGTCGCTGGGGTTTATGTCAATGCTCCATGCCGCTATTCTGGCCGCTGTGGTTATGGTAGCGCTGGGCTGCTGCTCGCCCCACAAGGCCCTGGCCAGTGTTGAGTGGTCGGTGCTGCTGGTAATTGCGGCCTCCCTGGGTCTGGGGCAGGCCATGGCCTCGACCGGAGTGGCGACGGCTGTGGCTGACCTACTGTTGGGGCCTGCCCACAGCAACCCCTGGCTGGCGCTGGTGCTGGTCTACGGGGCTACCACGCTGCTGACTGAAATTGTCACCAACAACGCGGCGGCAGCGCTGATTTTTCCGGTGGCCCTGGCCCTGGCTAAGAGTCTGGGGGTCGATTTTATGCCCTTTGTCATTGCCATTATGGTGGGGGCCTCGGCCAGCTTTGCCACGCCCATTGGCTACCAGACCAATCTGATGGTGTACGGCCCCGGTGGCTACCGCTTTACCGACTTTATGCGGGTGGGCATTCCGATCAACCTGCTGTTTTGGCTCATTACGGTGATCGTTACGCCCTTGGTATTTCCGTTTTAGGTAGTCAGAATTTTGGCCCAAATATCGTAAGGAGGTTGCTAAAAGCACGTAAGTAGAACGCCTTAATTATCGTAGGGTGCGTCATCGCTTGGCGTGACGCACCAGGCCCACTGTCCCCTCCTTGGGAGGGGTAGGGGTGGGTTGTCTATGCCAGCATGGCAACTCACCCTATCTAGAAGCTTGTATTTTGCCGTAGGTTTAACCCACCCCGCCCTTCGGGCACCCCTCCAAGGAGGGGACAGCGTTATCCCGAACTGAGGTTACTTATGAATCAAAAATCGACGCCTCTCGTAGTCGTAGAAACCCAACAGCGGTGGACTTTGCTAGGCTCCGCTAAGGTTCTACCCGACCTACAGATTGACGCTGAGCACAACCGTAAATAACTATCCGGAAGCTTTAAGAAAGCTCTGTAGCCTTTTAATACAAGCCTAAATCTGGGAAAAACCACGGCAATACATCGCCCATTTAGGCAGAGGGCTGAGTCGATATGGTTATGCATTAAATTTCTGGAGCACAGCTACCCCTAGACAGTTGGCGTACCTGTAGTTTGAATTCTCGGTAGACCTATGTTTCACCGCCTAAGTTCTCCGGTTAAGGCCCCCTGGTCTGGCCTTAAGGCAACCCTAACAATTCCAGAAAGTATAGGTGCGTTGCCTACTCACCCCTCGGTGACGTCATTTTTGAAGCGATGTTTGGACATCGCGGGCGGACTGGTCGGCATGCTAATTTTGCTAATTTTGCTGGTGCCGATCGCGATCGCCATTCAGATCGACAACCCAGGCCCAATCTTTTACACCCAGATTCGCTGCGGCTACCGGGGGCAACCCTTTCGGATCTGGAAGTTTCGCTCGATGGTCGCCAATGCCGACGACCTGAAACATTTGGTTGAAAATCAGGCCCAGGGATTGATCTTTAAAAACGAAAACGACCCTCGCATCACCCGCGTGGGCCGGTTTTTGCGCCGCACCAGCCTGGACGAATTTCCGCAGTTTTGGAATGTGCTGAGAGGCGACATGAGCCTGGTGGGTACGCGCCCCCCCACCCTCGATGAGGTAGCCCAGTACGCGCCCCACCACTGGCAGCGGCTGAATGTTAAGCCGGGGCTAACGGGCAGGTGGCAGGCCAAGGGGCGATCGCACATCAAAGATTTTGAGGCCATTGTCAAGATGGATCTGGACTACCAGGCCCAGTGGTCGCTTGGGCACGATATGACGCTAATTTGGGAAACGATTGGGGCCGTCGTGTTTAGCCGAGGGGCCTGCTAATTGGCATGAAGCGGGGGAGGTTTTTGGCCGCCCTGACCAGATAGAGCCAGATATTTTGATTGCGAATGGCTCGGCGATCGCTGGCGAGGTCAAATCGTCAACTAAATCCCCCAAACGTAGGGGATTTAGTTTGGATGCAGATTGGGCCAATGCTCTAATAGGGGGGTGGGGAAGTCCTATTTTTTGTAGCAAAAGTGGAGATCCCCCTAGATCCCCCTACTCTGCGGGAAGCCGCAAGCGTCTATAAAAAGGGGGACTTTTACCCCCCTTTTTTAGGAGGGCAGGGGGATCAGCCGGTGGCTAAAGCTACAACAGATCACGTTTCAAACGCCCTCTAAGCAAGTGAGTCTGATTATCTATAAGACGCATTTTGACTCCGCTCAAGGCTCAATCTATTGCTAGGCAGAAGGTTGAGCGGAGCCGTTTTGTCCGCAACGCTATCGCGAACAAGAAGCGTCTCCCGGAGGGAGAAAACCCAAAAACTTAGCTGGGTTTAATTTGGCCCTCCTACCTATCGCCTAGGCGTTATTGTTCCACCGCACAATAGAGCCGGAGACCAGGTTAACGCCGTACAGTTTGCCATCCGGCCCCACCTCCATATCCACCACGTAGGAGAGGCCAGAGTCAAACACCTGAACGTTGGTCACCTGGCGACTGGCGTTGAGGGTGGCCGCGTAGAGGGTGCCGTTGATAATGTCGCCAAACATGAGGGTGTTGCTGTTGTAAAAGTCGCCGACCATAATGGCGTTGGCCTGGTCTGGCGCACCGTGGCTGCGCGACAAAATGGGGAACACAGCTGCCTCGGGGTTTGGGCTACCGGGGTTGACGTTGCCGTTGTTGTAAAAAGCAATGGCCTGATCGAGATTGCCGTAGCCGCGCCCCTGTTTGGCTGGCCCTTCTAGGTAGGGCCAACCAAAGTTAGACCCCGGCGTTCCGGTGTTAATTTCTTCCCAACTGCTCCAACCCACATCGCCAATCACGGGTAGGTCAGTAACGGGGTCGAAGGTAAACCGGAACGGATTTCGCATTCCGTAATAGAAAACTTTCGATTGATTACTGTCTGGATCGCCATTGAAGTAGGGATTGGTAGCCACGCCTTCGCCAGTAATTGGGTCAATGCGCAGCACCTTGCCCGAAAAGTTATTAACGTCTTGAACTCTGACCGCACGAGGATCGACAAAGTTAAAGGAAGTGCCGTCGCCGTTGCTAAAGTACAGCAGCCCATCGGGACCAAAATCTACAAAACCTATGCTGTGGGTTGAACTATCGGTCGCCAGATAGTCGCGAATGTTTTGGTTTTGAATGCCGGAGCGATTGGGATCGTTGTCCTGAGTGCCAACATTAATCTGGTCGGCGGGGGCGGTAATGGTGGTGCCGTTGACAATACCCGAGGGCAAAATCGAGACATCGCCAGTGCTATTTACATCCGGACGACTAGTGTAGGCCCATGTGCTGTTGGTGCCCGCCAGCACGACCAGGCTGTTGGGGTCGGCCACCATGGTGGTGGGGTTGACTGTAACCCGCACCAGCCGCGAGGGGCGGTTGCCTTTGCCGTCGGGGCCAGCTAGCCCAGTGTTTCCAGCGGTTTCCGGTGGGTCGTAGGTATATAGCAAATACACGTAGGGGGTATTGGGGAAGTCTGGATGAATCGTCAGCCCCAAGAGACCCCGGTCCCCAACATCGTTGACCTGGCTGGACAAATCAATTAGCGGTATGGGCAGCAGGCTGCCGTTGTCGGCCACTCGCACAACACCATTTTTCTGGGCGATTAGCATGTAGCGCCCATCCGGTGTCCAGTCTAGGGTTGTGGGCTGGTTTAGGCCCGTTAGCACTGTTTGGCGGGTGAGACTGCCAAAGGTGAGGTCATTGTCCAAAATGGTCACTGTGGAGGTAGACTGGCTCCCTAAAACAGCGCCCGTGGGGTTGCTCAGGCTAATTGACAGGGTTTCATCGCTCTCAAATGCGCCATCGTTGAGGATGGGCACCAAGAATGACTTGACAATTTCACCTGGAGCAAAAGTAACCGACCCAGAAATAGCGGTATAGTCGCTGCCTGCGATCGCCGAGCCGTTATTGGTTGCGTAGTTGATCGATGCGGTTTCAGAATTATCGCCGCTGCGTTGCAGCGTAATGCGAACTGCCGATTCTGCTTCGGAGACCGTAATGGCTGCATTGCTGAGCGAAATCGTAGCAGGGCCATCGTCGTCAACGATGGTAACCAGTACCGTTCGGGGCGCTCCCAGCAAGCCTGCACTGGGGTTTTGAATGCCTACGGCAAAGGTTTCGTTGGCTTCGACGTCGGTGTCGTCAGCAATGGCAACTGTAAAGGGTTTTTCCGTCTCTCCGATGGCAAAGCTAACCTGCCCGGTGTTGGCTCTGCCATTTAGGGTGGGGGTAATGTAGTCAGCATCAGCTGTGGCAGCGTCGTCCGAGCCTAGTTCATTGGTAGTAAACTCAAGCGTCTCAACAGCATCGGCGCTGCTGGTGCGCGCCGCCGTAATCGATACTGCACCGGCCCCTTCACTGACGAAAATTGGGCTGCTATCCGGCAGGGAAAACGTGCTGATTAGGCGAGCATTCGAGCTAAAAGACCAGCTATTGATTTGGTGGGCATTGAATTTACCGCCTGTGCCAGCCGCGAAGCCGATAAAGGCCTGATTGCCCACAAAGGCCGCTAAATCGAGGGTTTGGGAGAGCACGGGGGCGGTGGGTCGGGTCGTGGTAGTGGCGAGATAGACATCGAGCTGGTTGGTTAGACCGTTGTAGTCAACCCAGGCGGTGAGGGGGTTGCCGCTGTTGAGGTCTGGCAGCGTCGCTGTAGTTGTGGCCAGGGCGGTGGTAACATCACCATCGCGCAGCAGGGCAATGTGGTTATCGTTGGGGTCCCAACTACTTTTATAGGTGTCAAACTCAACAGCTAGACTGTGATCAACCTGATTGGATGCGCCAGCAGTGAAAGTATCCAAGCCCAAATTGCCGCCTTTGTCGCCGAGGGCATTGGCCCCAGCCGCGCTGTTTTGAAGCACAAAGGCAAAGCCATCGGCCCCGGCAGTGCCACCCAAGAGTTGAAACTGAAACTGCGTTTGGAAGGAGGTGTCAGTATCAATGGCGATGGGGGTAGCCAGGTAGGCACTGCCGACCTGGCCATTAGTGTTAGGAGTCACTTGGAGAGTGTTGCCCGCCCGGACCGCATTGCCGTTGAGCTGTAGCCCGCTGAGGCTCGAAAAGTCGGTGTAGTTGACAGTGGTATCGAGCAGGCCATCGTAGTTTTGCCGAGTAGTTGCATCAATAGCCAGGTCGGTTTCAATGCTGCCAACGGTGTACTCAAGCTCCCAGTCGCCTTTTTGCGAGGGCTGCCCCGTCAGGTCTGTAGAGGCCGCCACATCGGCACCAGTCAGCTGGCTGAGCTGTTGAATAAGCGCCTGACCATCGGCCCCCGCCGCAACGTTGCAGCCGTAAAAAAGCAGGTCCCCGGTTGGGGTCAGGCTGTCGGCCCAGCTTTGCAGCTGGTCGGTGTAGGTGGCTAATGTGTCGCTGGTTAGCTGGGCATTGCCTAAAAAAACACTGCCGACATTGCCATGGGAAATAATATGAACGCCCGTCAGGCCCTGCCGCCCCTTGAGGGTTTCTGTAATCTGGCGAATGCCATCTTGGTTGGGGTCGAGCAGAACGACTTCTGCCGCCTGAATGCCCGCCGTTAGGGTTTCAACGTTATCTACTGCGCGATCGACAAAGGCAATTTGCCTGGAGCCAATGCTTTCCCCCAGGGAAGCGGGCTGAGAATATGTAGCAGATTGATAAAAACTATCCTGAAAGGGTTGCGTGGGCTCCGTGTTTAATACTAGGTCCATGGGTTTGAGCAGGTGTTAAAGGGGCATACAAATAGCAGTCTTGATACCTTTTTTGGGCAGATGAAGATGGCCAGAACTCAGCTTGAAGCTGAACTGGCTCTGGGGCTATAGGCAACAGCTAATAGGCCTTGGCTACGCGCAAAGCCATAGAGCTAGCTAGGAAAAACTAGCCAGATCGATCGAAACGAAAGGTAGATTTGCAGAAATTTATCTTTTGAGCACGCGATGGCCATAGTCACGTTGATTAGGGCATCCAGAAACCCTATGAACGTTCAACTGTTTGAACATTCATGGGAGACATGTCTGAACCAGGCTGGCTACAGCTATAAACGCTCAAAAATATCTCATAACTATGGGCCGATAAAACCTTAAGCAGTTCACGCCGATAGTAACAATTCGATCTCTGGGGGCGTAAGTAGATTCCGCAGTATTTAATCGATTGCTCATGAAACTGAGCCTGAACTTTAAATGCTGATTGGTGAGGAAATAGTGCTGCTGGTTTGTTTACTTTGAGGTATAGCCACAGTCATTCAGGTTAGGGCCTGATTGACTGACAAAAGTTCTGATGTAGGTTGGTGTTGAGCGAAGCGTTCGCGTAGCGTCTCCAGGAGAGAAAACCCAACACCAGTAACGGTTTTGTTGGGTTACGCTAAGGCTAACCCAATCTACGGCTACGGCAGCATAAGGGTTTCAAGGGTTTTGTCAGTCAACCAGGTTTCCGGGTTTTCTCCCTTTGGGAGACACTTCGTATTCGCGATGGCGTTGCGGAGCAAAACGACTCCGCTCAACCCTCTGCCCAGTGACGGAGCGAGCATTGAGCGGAGTCGGCATGGGTCCTATCGACAATCAGACCTATTTAACCTCAGTTCGGGATAACGCTGTCCCCTCCTTGGAGGGGTGCCCGAAGGGCGGGGTGGGTTAAACCTACGGCCAAATACAAGCTTCTAGATAGGGTGAGTTGCTATGCTGGCATAGACAACCCACCCCTCCCAAGGAGGGGACAGTGGGCCTGCTTTGCCAAGGTCTTTTCTTATCCCGAACTCAGGTTAGTTACTTATCGGTTAGGGCCTGCTGAGCCTGGCCGCTGCTTGCAATAGGCTCGGTTAGATCGAGCTGCCAGCTCAATATATCGTGGGTGTTGACGCGGCCTCCGGTGCCAGCGGTAAAGCCGAAATATGCCCCCTGCTCAAAGAATCTATCTAGTTCTACGGTCGTGGCGATAAGGGCTGTCTCAGGTTTCTGAGCCATTTGAGATACAAACACCTCCAGCAGGTCTGAGGTGCCGTCATAGGTTATCCAGGCGTGGGCAGAGCCGCCGCCATTGAGATCAAAATCGGGCATTGCTGTCGCTAGGGGCGATCGCACATCCCCATCGCGCAGCAGAGAAATGTGGTTGTCGTTGCCGTTATCCCCGGGGTTAGACTTGCCACCGTAGGTGTCAAACTCGATCGCCAGACTGTTACCTATGCCGCCATAGCCCAGATTTCCCCCCTCGTTGCCCAGTGCCCTGCCGCCTGCCGGGCTGTCTTGCAGCAGCCAGACAAAACCATCGGCACCATTTTTGCCCTGGCCGCCGCCAATCTCAAACTCAAAGTGGGTTTCAAAGGAGGTGTCGGCCCCAAAGCTAAAGGCATCTTGATAGAATGCGCTGCCTGCCTGGTTGCGCTGGGCCGGGGTAAGGCGCAGGCGATCGCTGACTTGACTGGCCGCCCCATTGAAAACCAGCGGCGAGGTATCTGAGAAATCTTGAAACTGAACTTCTGGCTCACCCCCATCTTCCCCAGGGCCAACATCGATCTGCCAAAGCTCGGTGCCGTGGGTGCCATCGCTGGCGCTAAAGAAAAGCGTATGGTCAAGCCAGGTCAGCTCGGTGGGGAAAGCGCTGGCGCTACCGGGGTTTAGATCGGCTACAAGCTGAGTGCCTGGGGCCGTGCCATCGCTAACCCACAGCTCAACCCCCTGGGCACCATTGTTGGCGCTAAAAAATAGCCGATCGCCAACGCGCGTCAGGTTGGCGGGGGCGGCACTGGCCCCGCCGGGGTTGAGATCGGCCACCAGCCGCGTACCGGCAGCATCACTTACCCACAGCTCGCGCCCGGCTACCCCATCGTCGGCGCTAAAAAACACCGCATCGCCGACTCTGGTCAGGTCAAGCGGCGCGCTACCGCCAGGGCCAGGGTTAATATCGGCCACCAGGCTCGTCTCAACGCCATCACTCATCCACAGCTCGGTGCCGTGGTCGCTATCGTCGGCGCTAAATAAAACCCTGCCGTTGACCGCTACCAGGCTGCTGGGGTTGGCGCTGCCTGTTGGGTTAATGTCGCTGACCAGACGGGTGTCCGCCGTGGTACCGTCGCTGAGCCAGAGTTCGCGCCCGTGGCTGCCGTCATCGGCGCTAAAAAAGAAGCTGTCGCCATCGCCTGGGGTGATGGCACTGGGCAGAGAACTCTGGGGGCCGGGGTTGATATCGGCCACCAGCTCGGTTGTTTCGGGGGTGCCACGGCTGAGCCAAAGCTCGGCACCGTGGGCCACATTGTAGGCCGAAAACAGCAGTCGCCCCTGGCTGCTAACCAGCTGGTTAGGAAAGGACCCCATCGGGCCGGGGTTGATGTTGGCCACTGGCCCGGTGCCTGCGGCTGTGCCATCGGTTGCCCACAGTTCGTTGCCCCCCTCGCCAGCGCTGGTGGTAAAAAACACCTGGCCATCGCTGGCCGTTAGCTGGGCCGGAGACGCCGAACCGCTGCCCTCCACCAGGTCAATAAGCAGGTACGTACCAGCGGCAGTGCCATCGGTTACCCAAAGCTCGCGACCGTGCTGGTCGTCGCTGGCCACAAAGAGAGCCTGGTTGCCAAGGGCAACAAACTCAAAGGGCAGGGAGCCCATCATCCCTGGCAGAATGTCTTGAATCTGGCTGGTGCCTGCGGCGGTGCCGTCGCTGGCCCAGGGCTCAAGGCCGTCAATACCGCCGTTGGCGCCAAACAGAAGCAGCCCCCCTAGGGCGCTTAAGCCGTTGGGAGCAGAGGCTCCAGGGCCGGGGTTAATGTCTTTAACCAGTGCTGGTGTGTACTGCACAGTATGATCTCCTGACCTAACGTCAAATCACAGCTGATGGCGAATTTCAGGTCGGCAGATACACTTAGGCCACATACTAACATAGGTAATTTTTTCGCTAAGAATTAGCTGCCCCTGCTCGGCGCGCCGTCCAGCCGTCTACCTGGTAAGCGCCATTGACCCCGACGGTAAAGCTCAGGGGAGCAGCGAGGCCCCGGGCCGCTGCGGTTGTGCGGTTGGGCAGGCGCCCCGCATCGGCAATGTGGGTCAGGGTGTTGTTTTGCACCGTTGCCCGGTAGCTGGCATCGTTGCGCATCAGCGGGCGCGGGTTGGTGCCCGTGCTCTCGAAGATATTGTCTCGAATCACGATAGTGCTAAAGTCCGTATCCGGATGAAAGGCGAAAAGTCCCTGGGAGCGATCGCCCCCCTCGGCCTTGACGACATTGTTGTGAAACCGAAATCGGTTGTAAACGCCGTTGGCCCAAAAAATGCCCCGCCCCGGATTTTTGATCAGGTTGTCGTGAAAGTCGGTTGGCCCAGGGGCGGGTTCATCCCCAAAGCTAGATACCAGGTTGCCGTCACTATGATCTGGGTCAAAATCAAACAGATTGTGGTCAACCTCAACCGAGTTGCGCGTCCACTCCAGGGCGTAGGAGCTTTTTAGCCAGTTGTGGTGAATGTGGTACGAAAACCCATTGCGCAGCACCGGGCCACCGCCAAACTTGGGAATGGAGATGACGCCATCGAAGCGGTTGTGGTCGATTTCAATGCCGGTTTCGTTGTCAAAGGGCGACTCAAAGGAAAAGTTGACCCCCACATCGTTGTGGTGAAAGCGATTCGACTCTCCCCCCTGGCCCTTAAACCCGTAGAAGTTGCGGTCTAAATCCTCAGATTTTTGGATGCGGTTATTCCAAAACTCTGAGTTGCGCGTGTAGCTGGTGAAAAGCGCCCCCCCAGTCCACTGCACCTCGCCGCCAGCATCGATAAACTGGCAGTCGTGCACCTTGAGGTTATTCATGCGAAAGGTGCGCACGCCGCTCCACCGAAAATCTTTGATCTGTAGATTGCTCAGCTCCACGCGGTTGGCATCATCGGCGTAGATAGCGCCGTGCAGGGCGGGGGCCGTCAGGGTGAGGTCGGCAATGCGCACATTGTTGGTGCCCATCAGCTTTAGCAGATAGGCGCCGGGGTTTTCCTGCTGGGGCAGTCCCTCCAGGCCTGGAGCCCAGGCAGAGGCCGCTTTAATTACCGTTTTTTCTGGCCCGGCCCCAATCAGCACCGTGCCGCGCTTGAGTTCAAGGGGGGCCGACAGTTCGTAGGTGCCGGAGGGCAAATTCACCGTGTCGCCTGGAGCACTATTGGCCAACGCCTCGGCTAGGTCGATGGGGTTGGCGGGCTGGTAGCCAAAGGCGATCGCCATAAGCAGCGCAGCCGGGGCTAGCAGCAGAGTAGCCAGTCGAAGTAGGGATCGCGTCATAAAAAAATGGGTAAACAGCAGTGGGGCAACTGGGCCAGGTGTCGCAAGCGCCCATTGCCCCCATCTACAAAAACGGCTAGCTGAATAGCCATCCGGAATCTGAGGCTGAGAGGATGTTTGAAAAGCCCTATTTTTGTAGCAAAAGTGGAGATCCCCCTTGTATTTTAAGCAGCAGGACGGTAGACCGATCTCCCCCCGGTTCTAGAAACCGAGATTTAGTCCAGGTCGCCGTTCTGCCATTTGTCAACAGCTCGAAAAATCGCCAGGGTCATGAACCCGCATCGAACAAGGTCGAGTGATGAATGGTCATTCTATTCCTCAGGAGGTGCGTGATGGGGACGAGTGAAGAACGGCAATGGGTGGGTATTGATGTGAGTCAGGCCAAGCTGGACGTAGCGCTGCGACCCTCGGGACGCTACTGGCAAGTGGCTAATGACGAGTCGGGATGGCAGAGGCTGTTGAATGAACTACAGGCTGTCACCGTCGCGCTGGTGGTGGTGGAATCCACAGGTGGGATGGAACGGGGCGTGGTTCAGGTCTTGCAGCGCCATGAAATCGCGGTGGCGGTGATCAATCCGAAGCGGGCGCGGGACTTTAGCAAAGCGTCTGGGCGATTGGCCAAGACCGATCGCATTGATGCGTCGATGTTGGCGCATTTTGGCGAGGCGCTGCAGCCGTTACCGAAACCGTTGGCCTCAGAGCATCAGGAAGCGCTCTCTGACTTGGTCCATCGGCGTTCTCAAGTGATTGAGATGCTCAACAGTGAGCAGCGTCGTCGCCACAGTGCGCGCAACCGCACGGCCCAGGCCGATATTGATACTCACATTGACTGGCTCAAGCAGCGGGTCAAAGCCCTTGATGCGGAGATC
>NZ_JH976537.1:399425-1092426 GCF_000309385.1 Nodosilinea nodulosa PCC 7104 | reverse complement strand
GCTGTTAGGCATCCTCAATGCGCTGGTCACCCAAGGTCAATCGTGGCGAGACCCTAAGGATACAGAACCCGCTCAGACTGCCACGCCAGCCACAAGTGGTTGACAATCAAGATAATCGCTAAATCCCCCTTAAAAAGGGGGACTTTTACCCCCCTTTTTAAGGGGGGCAGGGGGGATCAGCAGGTGGCTAAAGCTACAGCAGATCACTTTTCAAACGCCCTCTGAGAGATCAAGTCGGTTTAAGTAGATTGCCGCACCTAAACGGTGCTATCAGGCGTAGCCATAGCGCATTACCCTATACGCTGGTTGACCGACAAAGCTGATGAAAGCTATGGTCTTACCTAGGTTAGGTAGAGCGCTGGCAGAACCCAACAAACCGCTGCTGCTGTCGGGTTTCACTTCGTTTCATCCAACCCCCAAGTAGAACTTCTGTCAGCCACTCAGATTTATACGACGGTGCGTTGCGCTATCGCTAACGCATCCCGCAAAGGATTAAGGCAATCTAGCCATAGCCAAGACCTCTAGCGGTTATGGCTAGATATTTTGAGCTTGAGGGCATAACCAAAAGTTGAGATATAGACCAGCAGCGTATGGATCAAAATAACCACGGCCAGCATTTCTAGCGTTTCTTCTAGAAAAACGCTCATGCCTACGCTTTGGTTAGTTATATTTCGACCTGTTGAAAACAGGAAAGCTTCGACCATCTCCATGCCGACTGCCCCAGTCAAAAAGACCGCCCCAGACATGAAAAAACGCGACGAAAAAAAACAGCGTAAGTCGCTTGAGGAAAGGGATATAAACAGCGCACACAACAGCCACAATAGGAAGATAGAATAGATACCACTTGTAGTACAAAACACCTTCTCCTCGACCTAAGAAGTAGATGGACAGCGGCCCAATGATGGCGTCGTGGATTCGGGCCGCCTCGTCTAAGCTCATACCTAAAAGCAGCATGCACAACCCTAGCCAGTGCCAGGCAGCATATTTTTTTAGCTGAGTTTCATGGTGAAAAATGAATCCACATAGCCCACCCGCCAGCAGCAGATTTAAGGCCGAAATGTAGGTAGGGAAATTGCCCTCATCACGCATATTGAAAAAATGAAATATTCCCGCCAGTGGGAAGCTTCTGATGTCGAAAAAATTCGCCAGCACATATACAATAATGTGCCCTGCCCCGGCTACGGCTACAATGGCCAGTAAAAACAAGCCAACTCTATTTGGGCTGAGGATTACCTCTGCATAGTGGTTTAAGGTTTTTTGCATGATCTTTCAAAGCTTTAGGGCGGTTTGCAGAAAAATGCGAGCTGGTTACCCGCAGAGGAGCGGTTGGGCACATCTCAGTTTTGTAGTCTTAATCCTGGCTTCGTTCTCTCGTCTCTAAGTGGGGAGAACGATCTAGGAGATCTGGCTTGCGCCTCTGGCGGAAAGTCAGGCTAACAAAAGTGAGATATACCCAAGCAGGTACCGTGCTCTTGGCCCGTTTGGGGGCAATAGCAATGGCCTTATTTACCTTACGTTTACCGTCTCTTAATCTTGCGTCCGGAAGATGCCGCCAATTTTCTGACCTCACTGCGGTACCGCAGTGACTCGATTGGCGATCGCTAGCCCACTCCCAACCATGGCGCTAGGGCTAAGGGCGTAGAGCGTGTTCGCTGCTTGTTACCCTGCAAACGTGCGATCAGGACGTTTTTGATATTTTGATACAGATTTCACCAGACCTTAAACCATGGGTGACCGGGGGGCCGGGTGCAGATATTTCCGGAGATGGCCTTTTAGCCTTGTAAAGGAAAATAACAACCTAAGCCAGCCCTCTACTTTGAGGGTCCTTGTTGCAAAGGGGCTTTGACGGTCGCTCTAGATCTCAGTCTCTTTGCCCTGTTCCGAAATGCCGCCAGGCGATCGGGCAGCGCAGGGGATAGGTGTGCCTGCTAGGGCGGGCACGCTTCGCTTTGTACACCCTGCATACCTGTGTGGCTAAAGGCAGCTTTTGCAACACTTACGCCTTGCAGTAAATGGCTTAGAGGATGCAAAGGAAGGCTTTGGGGGTTGTTTGAGTAGCTTATAGCATGTCTTAGAATCGATAAACCTTGCGTTAGCTGGCTTGAGTGTTGCAAGGAAAGGCTTATGACGTTCAAGGAAAGCAATAAGCCCTTTAAAGAAAGCAGTAAGCCTTCCTTTGAAATGCTTATTGCTTTGCAGTAAGGGATTAATGCCTTGGGGAAATTTTCGGATCTTTTTGACAGGGAGGCAAGATCTGGCATTGCAGAGTTCCCAATTTTTACGGTGATATTGGCTTTCAAGCCTTGGCTACAGTGTGAGCGTTGGGAAAGCCCAACACTGTTGTTTTACATGCCATGGGGGCATTTACAGGATGTCGAGACGCAAAAGACTCTCTGCAATTTTAGAAAAAGCTGAACTGCGGGCCACGTCGATGGTGTCGATTGAGCCGGAGCTAGATTTGGGCAATGGACGAACCCTAGAGATGTATTGGGAGGCTATCAACGCCTTGCGGGCCAAGCAGCAAAAATACAATGCAATGCTGTCGAATGTAGATAGCCTGTATAACGAAATGCTGGCGGAGGAACGAGCGCTTGGCGAAATGTCGGACCACATGCTGAGCGGGGTCAAGGTTAAGTTTGGCCGCGATAGCTATGAGTACGAAATGGCCGGGGGAGTAAGGCGCTCAGAGCGCAAGCGACCCCAGCGCAAAGCGGCGATGACCGCCTAGGGGCGACCAGGCACGTCCACTATTAATCGCTATAGTTGTTTCAAAGGCGATGGCTGACTCAGGCCATCGCCTTTGTTTTTGGAATATTCTTCTCTATGAAATTAACGCTACCTACCTTTGCTCGAAACCTGGTCAAAGCTACCAGCTTTTGGAAAGACAACCAGCTCATTTTGCGCGAGTTCAGGCATTTTCGCTGGATTGCCATTGCCGCCGTTTGCTTTGCCCTAATTGCCGCTGTGTTTGAGGGGCTTACCGTAGGCTTTATTGCCGCGTTTTTGCAGGGGCTAACCAACCCCGAAGAGCCAGCCCTGCGCACCGGGCTGGCCTGGTTTGACCAGGTGGTGCTGGCCACCGAAGCCCCGGCTGCGCAGCGTATCTATCGGCTATCTGGGCTGTTGCTGCTGGGGGTGTGGCTACGGGCGGGCTTTGACTATTTGGGCAACATTTATTCTAAACGCACTGCCCTTAGATTAGTAGACTGCCTGCGCCGTCGGGTTTTTGACCAGTTTGCCAGCTTTCAACTCAGCTACTTTGCTACCTCTAGCCCTGGCTCGTTGATTAGCACCCTGCGGGGAGAAATCAACCAGGTGCAGGCGGCCTTTAACGTGCTGTCTACTTTCGTAGTAATGGGGTCAAAGGTGCTGGCCTATCTGGCGGCGATGCTGCTGCTATCGTGGCAGCTCTTTTTGACCTCGGTGCTGGTGTTTGGGCTGATGTCGGTGGGGTTGACCTCGCTCACCCGGCGGGTGCGCGAGGCTAGCTTTGAGGTGCCCAAGGCCAACAAGGCCTTTACCAACAGCGCCCTGTCGTTTATCAACGGCATTCGCACGGTGCACGCCTCGGGCACCCAGGAGTTTGAGCGCAAGCGCTACTATGCCGCAACCCGCAAGGTTCACGACTCACAGCTAGGGGTCATTCGGCTGTCTAGCCTGGTGCAGCCGCTGATTGAGGGGCTGGGCGCGACGCTGCTGGTGGGTATGGTGGTGGTGTCGTACGGGCTGCTAATTTCTACCGGGCGGCTCAAGGCGGCGGAATTGCTGACCTTTTTATTTGTGCTGATTCGCACTACGCCGCTGGTTTCGGCCCTAAACAATGCTCGGGTTGGGTTTATTTCATCCCAGGGAGCGCTGAGCGCGGTTAACGACCTGCTGCGCCGCGACGACAAACCCTACTTTGCCGACGGCACGGTGACCTTTGCTGGGTTTAAGCACTCGATTGATTTTGAAGCTGTTGACTTTGCCTACAACCCCGATGAGCCAGTGCTGCACGACATTACCCTGTCGATTAAGCGGGGAGAAACGACCGCTTTGGTTGGCTCTTCTGGAGCGGGCAAAACGACTCTGGCTGACCTGCTGCCCCGGTTTTATGACCCCACCCAGGGACGCATTTTGGTGGATGGGGTTGACCTGCGCGATCTCAAAATCAACACGCTGCGCCAAAACATGGCAATTGTGAGCCAGGACACGTTTATTTTTAACACCTCCGTACGCAACAACCTGACCTACGGGGTAGAAAACGCCACCGAAGCCGACATGCTAGAGGCAGCCAGAATGGCCAATGCGCTGGATTTTGTCTATGACCTGCCCCAGGGGTTTGATACGGTGCTGGGCGATCGCGGCGTGCGGCTTTCGGGTGGGCAGCGCCAGCGAATTGCCATTGCTCGCGCCTTGCTTAGAAATCCCGAAATTTTGATTTTGGATGAGGCGACCAGCGCCCTGGATTCTGTAACGGAGCGACTGATTCAAGAGTCGCTAGAGAAGCTAGCCAAGGGCCGCACGGTGATTGCTATTGCTCACCGACTCTCGACCATTGCTAATGCGGACAAAGTGGTGGTAATGGAAAAAGGACGAATTGTGGAGCAAGGCGGATACGATGATTTATTAAAAGAGCGAGGAAAACTCTGGAAGTATCATCAAATGCAGTTTTCTACCAGTCAGACAACTAAGGCATAATACTGTGGCTTACTATCGTCGAGGTACTAAGTTTTCGAATAAAAAATGATTGAGGTTTTGGTGGTCAAGTTAATTATTTCTAGGCAGATTTAGGCTATTTTTTCGGAAAAATGCCATAATTCCACGCGAAAAACTTCTGACTTCAGACATCTCATTGGAGCATCATAGTTGCCATGAACACTAAATCTTGTCTAACCATAGGCATACCAACCTGCGGCAGGCCTGAAGCTATTGAAGGCTGCCTTAGTAGTATCTCTAGAAATCTAAAAATTGATCATAGAATTATAGTTGTTGACAGCCTTATAACTAATAGAAATCTAGATATTTATAGTAAATATCCCGAAATTAAATGCATTCAATTTGATTCTCCGATTGGTCCATCGGCTGCGAGAAAAATAATTATCGAGAACACTCAGACTCCCTATTTATTGTTTCTTGACGATGATAATGAGGTTACGCCTGGTTCAATTGAAAAGATGATCTCATACTTAGAGGAAAAGCCTCATGTAGACATCGTAGGTGCGGCATGGCGAGAACATGGAGATTTTTCGAAAAGAGCGATAGGACAATACTTTCATTTTGGTCAATCAGGAGATAAACAGCTGGTTTACAAAAGTTTTCTTGGGTTTGACGATGCGAATGAGATGAAGATGACGAGCGTAAAAGTCGATGTGGTCCTAGCCACGATGCTCATTCGATGCAAGGTTTTTGAGAGAATCCAATTCGATCCAAGATATGACTTCTTTTTTGAACTATTCGACTTCTTTATGCAATGCTATAGGCAAGAAGTAATTGTCCATGCTTTACCTCAAATCTTCTTTGAGCACAAGCCTATAGCTTATTCTGGAGATACACTCAGGCAAAAAACAGGCTCAGATGTTGATAGGCAAAAGTTTGTTGAGAAATGGGGTCTTCATCCCACAGGGGCAATTGGCTTTCAAGGCCACAATAAGTCTAAAGCCAAATCTTCGTTCCTTAACCGAGGACTGAAACAGTTAGGAATTTTTGGATAAACCTTGCTATCAAATTGTCAGAAATTCCTGAATATTGGGTCTTGTGCAGAGTGTATTAATTAATGCAATGTATTGAAGATCAGCGAGTCAGTTTCTTAGTACTACTGGCACTATCCTATTCTGAGGACTACAGCTCCTAGGCTCCTAGCTCTATGAATACATGTTTTTATCCTAGATTTATTGCTGTTAACCCCTACCAACTCAATTTGGCTGATGCCATGGCCAAATTTGGTATTAGCTCAGAAGGCATTGAAGGTAAACGAGTTTATCTGCCCCAAGAGATCAACAGTCGCGAGGCCGAGCTACTGCATATTCACTGGCTACACGAGTTCTATAGTGAATCTTCTACCCTCAAAGCCTTCCGTCCTTTAATTAAATATGTACTAGGGCTAACCGTCATTAAATTGCGTGGGATAAAGGTCGTCTGGACAGCTCACAACATCAAAGATCACGACGATCGCGAACCCCTGCTCGATCGCATTTGCACGCTGGTTACGGTAATCTTAGCCAATGCCATCATTGTCCACTCAGAAGCAGCGAAAAAAGAGCTGGTTGCACAGTTTCCTTTCAATATTTCCCGCAGAGTGCACGTGATTCCCCATGCTAACTATATTGGGCAGTACAAAAACTCGGTGTCACGGCAGGAAGCCCGCCAGAGGCTTAACATTCCAGAGTCTAAGTTTGTCTTTTTGTTTTTAGGCTTAATTCGACCCTACAAAGGTGTAACCGAGCTAATTGATGCCTTTGAAAAGCTTAACCATCCTGAGGCCCATCTGGTCATCGCTGGTAAATCAAAAGACAAAGCACTACTTGAAACCATCCAGCAGAGGGCAGAGGCTAACCCCTCGATCGATTTCATTCCTGACTTTGTGCCCGACGACGATGTTCAAGTGTATATGAATGCCGCCGATGTGGCGGTGTTTCCCTATCGTCAGATCCTGACCTCTGGAGCTGTGCTGCTGGCAATGTCGTTTGGTCGCGCGTGCCTGGCGCCCAAAAAAGACTGCATTACCGAAGTTCTAACCGAGCAGGGCAGCTTTCTGTACGAGCCAGCGCAGCGAGATGGCTTGTTTTTAGCATTGCAGTCGGCCTTGCGGCAGCAAGAAACTATCGCCGCCAGGGGAGAGTACAACTATAAAATGGCCCAAGCCTGGGATTGGGATGATGTCGCTAAGAAGACCGTGGAAGTTTATCGGGCCTGCTTTGGGGCCTAGGCTGCTATGACCCATTTATTTGTCTCGGTCATTATTCCGGTATACAACGATGGCGATCGCCTGCGCACCTGCCTGGGCCTGCTAGAAAACCAAACCTACCCTAAATCGGCCTATGAGGTGGTGGTGGTAGACAACAACTCTACCGAAGATCTAAAGGGCATTGTCGCCTCGTTTGCCCAGGCGCGCTATGCCTTTGAAGCCAGCCCTGGCTCCTATAACGCCCGCAACACAGGTATTGCCCTGGCCAAGGGCGACATTTTGGCTTTTACCGATTCAGACTGCTCCCCCGCCCCAGACTGGATCGAAAAAGGCGTGGACCAAATGCTTCGCCACAAGGGCTGTGGTCTGGTGGCGGGGCGCATCAACTTTTCGTTTAAAGACCCCCAAAGCCCCACCCCGGCTGAGCTTTACGACAGCCTACACTTTCTACAGCAAGAGAAGTACATCAAGTCGTTTCACTTTGGGGTAACGGCTAACCTGTTTACTACGCCCGAGATTTTTGAAGCGGTGGGGCTGTTTAACCCGGCGCTAAAGTCGGGGGGCGATCGCGAGTGGGGACAGCGGGTATATGCTGCTGGGTATGAGCAGGTTTACGCCGAGGATGTGGAGATTTGCCACCCCGCTCGGTCTGAGCTAAAAGAGCTGAGCCAAAAGCTACGCCGCGTCTACGAAGGCGAGTTTTACATTAAAAATCAGCTTGAGCTACCACCCATCAAATTTTTAGGCGTTGTTCTGGCTGACTTAAAGCCTCCGGCTAGCCACCTAATACAGATTTTGAGAAATAGCAATATTAGAAATGTGGGAAAGCGAATTCTGGTTGTCTATATCTACCTGTATCTAAAGTTGGCTAAGGCGCTTGTTAACGTGCGGCTTTACTGGAATAACGCCTAAGTATCTTGTTAACCCAAGCACCGCTACATCTAAAGAATTTCAGTATAGGCAAACCCAATGAACACTAGCACAATTGATTTCTTAGGCGTAGGAGCGCAAAAGGCAGGTACAACCTGGCTCTGGAGCATTCTAAAAAGCCATCCCGATGTGTGGATGCCGCCGAAGAAAGAGCTGCACTATTTTGATCGCGATCGCAAATATCCCTCCTGGAGCTATCTGGCAGAAAAAAAACTGATTAATCGTCTCATCGGGAAGGAAACCTATCACCAAGAATTTCGACGATTGCTCAAAGAAGATTTGTCAAGGGCAATTAGATCGGGTAGCTGGCGGCAAATACGCTGGATGACGCGCTTTTACTTTGGCACCTATGGGGATTCTTGGTACCTGTCATTGTTTGCCGACGGCGGTCATCTGCTCAAGGGTGAAATTACTCCCGACTATTCGCTGATCGATCTAGATGATATTCGATCGATTAAAACGCTCTTGCCAGAGCTGAAAATTATTTTAATGCTGAGAAATCCTGTGGATCGGGCCTGGTCTCAGGTTCGATTTGAGTATACCAAAGGTCGGTTTAGCCATCTCAATGAAGCAGCTAAAATTAAGCATATTTTAGATCAACCTAAAGTGTCTAGACGCGGCGACTACGTTCGTATGATTAACGATTGGACGGCAGTTTTTGGTAAAGATGCCGTGTTTATTGGTTTTTATGACGAAATAGTTTCCGATCCGCAGCGTTTACTACAAAAGGTTTGCGCCTTTCTCAATTTAGATGCTCTGAAGCTTCCCCCCAAGAATTTGGCTGAGCGCAAGAATGTATCGGTTGAAAAAAGTATACCTACCGAGATAGAGTTTCTGCTGGCCGAAAAATATGAAGGCGAGATCAAAGAGCTGTTGACTATTTTAGATAGCGACTATATTGCGGCATGGCTTGGCAAGACAGAATCCATACTCGCTAGAGCGGCTCAGGTAAACCCCTAGCATTCTGCTGATTTAACTGTTCTCCTACCGATTAACTTAGCTATGAATGTTGTAGAAACTGCTGCCTTAGCCAAGGCGGGTGGCGATCGCCCTGAGCTGGTTAAGCCTATTAACTGGTTTAATCTGCTGAGCTGGGCGCGACAAACCGCAGTCGTTGATAAAAAGTATTACCACAGCCAGTCGCGACCCTTCTCTACTTCCAGACTGTGGCACCTGGCTTTTCCCAATCTCAGTCGGCCTATTTTTATCGTCGGTTCGCCCCGATCTGGCACCACCTTTCTAGGTTCATGCATTGCCGACATTCCAGAAATTTCCTACCACTTTGAGCCAGTAGCTACTAAAGCTGCGGCTCGCTATGTGCACAGCAACGAGTGGAGCTTTAGCAAGGCCAGTCGGTTTTACCACTTTGTCTATGGCTGGCTTCTGCGCCTGCATGCCGATGGCGATTTGCGATTTGCCGAAAAGACTCCCCGCAACTGCTTTTTGATTAGTTTTTTGCACCAGGCTTTTCCTGATGCCCAGTTTGTTCACATTATTCGAGACGGGCGAGACGCGGCCCTTTCCCATAGCAAAAAGCCCTGGTTGCAGGCTGCCTCAGCGGAGTCTAACAAGCGAGAGTCGAGTGGCTATCGCCACGGTCCCTATCCGCGCTTTTGGGTAGAGAGCGATCGCGCCCACGAGTTTGAAACCACCAGCGATATTCACCGCTGCATTTGGGCCTGGCGGCGCCACGTCAGCGCCATTTTAGAGCAGGCTCAAACCCTCCCGGCGGCTCAGTACTACGAGCTTCGCTACGAAAATTTAGTCTCTCAGCCTCAGCAAGAGGCCGAGCAGTTGCTCGACTATTTGGGTATTCATAACCCAGTCTCTGCTCAGTGCCTGTACCAGGCCTTTGCCCACGCCAGGGCTGACTCGGTAGGGGGATGGCAGCGCCAGCTTTCAGCCGATCAGCTTCAGCATATTGAGCAAGAAGCAGGCCCCCTGCTGCGCCGTCTGGGCTATTCGTCTTAAACGATGCAAGAGAGTATGGTTATGCAAACGCTGGCCCCCATTTTTCTCGTCGGCTGCCCTCGCTCGGGCACCACCCTGCTTCAGCAAATGCTAGATGCCCATCCGGAGGTGGCGATCGCGCCAGAGACGCACTTTATCCGAAACTTCTGGCTCAAGCGCGAGCAGTACGGCAGCCTAGAGAGCGATCGCGCCTACCAGCTCCTGCTCCAAGCCATCGTCGATCTGCCCGAATTCGCCGAAATGGAGCTATCGGCTCCCGACTTCATCGCAGCGGCCCAAACCCTGGAGCGCAGCTACAAAAATCTATTCGGTCTGGTGCTCAGCCAGTTTCGCCAAAAGCGCGCCGTCGCTAGGGTTGGCGAAAAAACGCCTAACCACCTGCTCTACATGCAAACTCTCCAAGAATTTTTCCCCGAGGCTCGCTTTATTCATATTATTCGGGACCCTCGGGCGGTCGTTAACTCCTGGAAAAAAGTGCCCTGGACCACGGGCAGTATTGGCGGCGATGCGGGCGTGTGGCGGCGCTACATGGCAACGGCTCGGCAGTGCCCTCCCGCCGATGGCGCTATCTATAACCTGCACTATGAAGCCCTGGTTTCTAATCCCGAAGCAAGCCTCAAAGCAATCTGCCAATTTTTAGGCCTCTCGTTTCAGGCCGCCATGCTGGACTACTATCGACAAGATTCTAAAGGAGTCAACGTCAGCCGCGAACCCTGGAAGGGCAACGCCGTCAAGCCCGTCAGTGCTGACTCCCTAACCCGATGGCAGCAGGACATGACCCCCGAAGAAATTGCCACCGTCGATTGGGTGGTTAAAGACGAAATGATGCGACTGGGCTATGAGCCCTACGCTTCCGGTTGGCAGGTCTTGTGGGTGGCAACCCAGCTTAAAACCGAGCGCAGCTTCAATCGAGCCAGGCAGTACGTAGAGAAGCGGATAAAGCGATGAAAATTGGCTACCTACACCTGGGCAAGCCCGAGCACGGGCTGCATCGCTATGGTCGTCTGCTAGCGGCAGAAGCTAGACGTAGAGAAAACCTGGCAGTTTTAGAGGTTCAAGCTGATCTAGGCCCTAGCTGGTTCAGCAACCTCAGAGTTCTCTGGCAGGCTGCCAAACAATTAGCTGAGGCGGATATTGTCCATATCCAGTACAACCAAGCTATTTGGGGAAACAATTTTAGCGTTATCAACCTGATGGTATTTATGGCCGGGTGCAAAGCGCCACTAGCTGTTACGTTACACGACGTCTACTGGCAGCAGTACGCCTTTAAAGTCCGCGACATGCTCACATTCCTGAAGGCAATGTATGGGTTTAAGGCCTCTGCTCTCTGGCTGCTCGTTAATCATGCCAGCCTGTTATTGGTCTGCACCAAAGAAGAGAAAAAGCGACTGGCATCTATAGATAGCATCCGAGAAAAGGTTGACAAAAAAATAGCGATTATTCCCCATTTTGTAGAGGCTAGAAGTCTGGCAGTGGATAAGCATCAATCTCGGATCTTGCTGGGCATTAAAGAGGATATTGTAGTTACTCTGCTGGGATGGATCCATCGTCGCAAAGGGCATGAGCTGCTGGTGGAAGCTATGGCTACCCTGCCTGAGAATGTGAGGGTCATATTTGCGGGGAAATGTAGCCCTGGTTCCGAAACTTTTTTAGATGGCTTATTTACCCTGGCCAAATCGCTCAATGTTGCCGATCGATTGCAGGTTACAGGCTATCTAACTGAAGACGATCTCAACCTGTACCTGGCCGCTACTGATGTTGCCGTATGTCCATTTAAAACATGTTCGGCTTCAGGCTCGCTATCGACCTGGATCTCAGCCCGAAACCCTAATATTTTAGCCTATAGCCTTCCCCAGATTGAGGAGTATAATCATCTGGTTCCAGGGGCAATCAGCACTTTTGAACCTTACACGGGCGAAGCTTTATCTAAGGCGATTTTTAAGCTGATTTCGAGCCAAGCTATATCGACAGACAGAGTTGACGAGTTGGGAGAAAGGCTAAGCTTAGGTTCAGTCTTTGATAGCCATCAAAACTGCTTCGATAGATATTTTATTGCGTAGAAAAAGAATTTATTTGTTTTGCCCTAAGCTTTTCAGGTTTACGCTTTAGACACCTTCTGGCCGTTTAAGCTTTTGGAGTTTGCTGTGGTTGACCCTATTCAAAACTATCTACTTATTTTTGGTGCCATGAAGTGCGGTACCACCAGCCTGTTCAACTATCTGGCTCAGCATCCCCAGATTGTGGGCTGCATCAGCAAAGAGCCCAACTTCTTTACCCATGAGAAGTCGTGGGAGAAAGGGTTTAAGTATTATCAAAGTCTTTGGCAAGTAGACCCTGGTCAGCACCAGATCGCCATGGAGGCCTCGATCAATTACTCAAAGATACCCCGGCTGCCCAATGCCGCCGATCGCATCCTCACCACAGCCAAGCAGGAAAACGTCAAATTTAAGTTTATCTACATCATCAAAAACCCAGTTGAGCGGATTATTTCCCACTGCACCCACGACCTGGAAGAACGCTGGTCAATTCGCTACAAGCAGCCGATCGTCAACGGTATCCCTTACCCAGCCATTGAAGTCTCAAAGTACGCGATGCAGCTAGACGAATACTTTAAGCGGTTTGACCCTGAAGATATTTTGCTGCTCAATGCCGACGATCTTAGAAAACAACCCGACAAAATTCTCAAACAGGTCTGCCAGTTTCTTGGGGTGGATGCCGACTTTGAGTTTTCTGATTTGGGCAAACAGCACAATAGCTCTACGGGCAAAAAAATTACCAACCGCGCCTGGCCGGTAGTGGATAAATACATCGCCTCTCCGGTGATTTGCCGGTTGCCCCACAGCTATCGAGAACCCGTAATGACCACGGTGCGCGGCTGGTTTAGCACCGGACGGGTACAGGAAAAATTTAAGCTCTCTGAGGAACAGTACAGCTTTGTAGTAGACGAGCTGCGCGACGATTTGAAACGACTACAGCAGGTCTATGGGGTTGATATTGGCCAGTGGGGACTGGAGGTTTAGCTTCACCCCAAAGGCTACCTCACTTCCGTTAGATTTACCTGTCTAAAACTTTTTTCAAACCATTGGAGCAAAGATCGATATCACACGCGAGTTCAGAGGTTATGCCCATGACACTGCCCAATTTTTTAATTGTAGGAGCAGCCAAAGCCGGAACAACATCCCTTTATAAATACCTCAGCCAGCATCCGCAGGTTTATATGAGCCCTCGCAAGGAACCCAGATACTTTGCGCCCGAGTATTACACAACCTTCTATCACCAGGCGATCGGCAACCTCTACCGCGAGAAGGGAATGTCGCGGCAGGAGTACGAAACTCTATTTGACGGTGTAACCAACGAAATTGCCATTGGTGAGGCTTCTACGGAGTACTTATTTTTTGAAAAGTCAGCGGAGCGCATTAAACAGGCTATCCCTGACGCCAAAATTTTAATGATATTGCGTAACCCCATCGATCGAGCATTTTCGGCCTACTGTTTTCA
Organism: Nodosilinea nodulosa PCC 7104; assembly: GCF_000309385.1. GTDB lineage: Bacteria > Cyanobacteriota > Cyanobacteriia > Phormidesmidales > Phormidesmidaceae > Nodosilinea > Nodosilinea nodulosa. The sequence goes on along the minus strand of NZ_JH976537.1, from coordinate 1,079,141 downwards.
TCTGCGCGACGGACGTGAGACCCTGAGCTTTGAGGAAGCCCTGGCCCAGGAACCGACCCGAGAAAAACAGCACTGGCAGGTGGGCTGGTTTTATAAGAAAGGGGGCTTTTACTACGAGCAGGTAAATCGCTACTACAAGCTGTTTGAGCACCACAGAATTAAAATAATTTTGTGGAGAAATCTCAACCAAAACCCCAGAAAGGTTTGCGCTGAGGTGTTTGAGTTCCTGGGGGTTGACCCTAGCTTTGCGCCCAATTTTTCACGGGAAAACGCCTCTAAAAAACCGCGCAGCAAAGTGCTGAATCGCTACGTTTTCAAGAACAGACAGTTTAAAGAGAAAATTCAGGCTATGCTGCCTGAGCCTGTTTACTCTGCTATTGCTAACCCATTGAAGCGAGTCTTTTATACCAAAAAAGATAGCATTATTCCAGAGGTTAAAGAGCAGCTTAAGCGCTGCTATCGCGACGATATTCGCAAGCTAGAGGATCTGATTAAGCAGGACTTGTCCCACTGGACTGAGAATTAAGGCTATGAAAAAGCTATATGCTACCCAGGATCAGGCGCTGCCGATTGTTAGCGTCATTATCATGAACTACAACTACGGCAGCTTTTTACCGGTGGCGATCGAGAGCTGCCTGGGCCAGACCTACCCCAAGGTGGAAGTGATTGTGGTAGACGACGGCTCTACCGATGATTCAGTCCAGGTGATTGAGAGCTACGGCGATCGCATTATCCCGGTGCTCAAGCCCAACGGCGGCCAGGCGTCGGCCCTCAATGCGGGCTATGCTGCCAGCCGTGGCGATATTATTTGCCTGCTGGACGCCGACGATTTGTTTTTGCCAGAGCGGGTGACCCAGGTGGTTGAGCTGTTTCAGTCAGCCCCCGATGTGGACTGGGTGTTTACCGAATCGGCCCCGATTGAAACCGAGGATATTGCTCTAGACCAGCTAGATACGCTGTTTGAAACCATTCGCGCCATGCCGGTGCGCGAGCAGCTTGAGAAAATTGACTTTAGAAAGCAGCTAGGCGAGGGCAAAATCCCGGGCTTTACGCCCTCTACCTCGAACCTTTGTTTTTCGCGACGCATATCTGAAAAGCTGTTTCCGCTGCCAGCCATCAAGGGCCTTTCGGGCATGGCGATTACCGATTTGTACATTAAAACCCCTGCGGTGGGGCTCAGCCTGGGCTATCGAACTACAAAAAACCTGGGCGTTTACAGGTTTCACAACAACTACTACAAAAACCTCAACGTCGACAAAAAACGCCGCATGTTTGGGGAGATTTATACCACCACCGGCTACTGGCTGAAGCAAAATTTTCCCGAGCTGGGCAAGATTAGCCAGAAGTTTTTGGCCAAGGGCTATGCCACCTACCGCAGCAGCAGCTACGCCAGCGATCGCTGTGCCGATGCCGACTGCGACCAAATGCTGCAAACCTACCTGGCCCAGAGCCCCTGGCTAACCCGCCTGGAGATTTATTTGATGATTGCCTACTACCGTTTCCGGCTGCGCTTCAAGAGCTTTGTATAGAGATAGCGCTGGCGGTGGAACGTTTTGGCTGAGTCAGCCACGGCTGGACGCAACCCCGGCGGTCTTTTGCATGAGCTGCATTTTGCCTAACGCGGCGATCGCTATAGAACTTGCTAATTATCTTACTCAGGCTATGTCTACACGCTCTCAACCCTTCGTCTCCATCATTATTCCGGTCTACAACGACAATGCTCACCTGCGGCTTTGCCTTCAGGCCCTGGCGCAGCAGACCTACCCCGCCGAGCGCTACGAAATCATTGTGGTCGACAACAACTCCGAGGAGGACGTAGCGGCGGCGACAGCCGGGTTTGAGCGGGTGAGGTTGGCCTCTGAACCGCGCCCCGGCTCCTACATTGCCCGCAATCGGGGCGTAGAACTGGCCCTGGGGGAGGTGATTGCCTTTACCGATGCCGACTGCATTCCCCAGCCGGGCTGGCTAGAGCATGGCGTTGCTGCCCTGCTGAGTGAGCCCAATGTGGGCCTAGTGGCGGGCCATGTGGAGCTGTTTGCCCAAAACCGCGATCGCCCCAACCCCTACGAGCTGTACGAGACCATTGCCCTGGCTTTTCCCCAGGATCAGTTTTTGGCCAACGACCACTTTGGGGTAACCGCCAACCTGTTTACCTTTAAGCATGTGCTAGCCGCCGTTGGCCCCTTTGACGAAACCCTCAAGTCGGGGGGCGACAAGCAGTGGGGGCAGCGGGTGTATGCGGCGGGCTACCGCCAGCTCTACGGCCGCGAGGCCCAGGTCAACCACCCGGCCCGCAACACCTGGGCCGATCTGCGCAAGCGATCGGTGCGAATTATGGGAGGCCGCTACGACATGCTGACGGCGGCTCAGCAGTCTAAATCGGCTCTGCTGAGGGATTTCATTCTCTTTTTGAAGCCGCCCTTTCGCTTTTTCTGGCGCACCTGGCAGGACGGTCGCCTGCGTGGCCCCGGCCAAAAGTGGCAGTTTACGGTGGTCATGCTGCGCCTGCGCTGGGTGGCGATTCAGGAGCGGTTTCGATTGCAGTTTAGCAGCGGCGTCTCAGAGCGCAGCTAGGGAGGCCCAATGGCGATTGAAATGGCAATTGAGCAGGCAAAGCCGCTGGTTAGCATTGTTGTCAACAACTACAACTACGAGCGCTTTTTGAGCGAGGCGATCGAGAGCGCCCTGGGCCAGACCTACGCCAGGGTCGAGGTGATTGTCGTCGACGACTGCTCCACCGATGGGTCGCGGCAGATGATTGCCGGGTACGGCGATCGCATCATCCCGGTACTGCACACCACCAACGGCAGGCAGGGGGCTGCCTTCAACAGCGGCTTTGCCGCCAGCAGCGGCGATATCGTTCTTTTTCTCGATGCCGACGACTACCTGTATCCCCAGGCTGTGGAGCGCATCGTTGCCGCCTGGCAGCCGGGGCTGGCCAAGGTGCACTACCGGCTGGATGTGGTCGATGGCGAAGGCACCCCCCGGGGCTACACGCTGCCCCCGGCCAGCCTGCCCCTAGCCGCTGGCGAGGTGTGGCGCACCCTGATCAAAATGGGTACCTACAACGGCACCCCCACCAGCGGCAACGCCCTCAGTCGCCAGGCCCTGGCCCAGGTCACCCCAATTGCCAGCGAGTACGCCACCACCTCCGACGACTACCTTTCGGTGCTGATTCCGCTCTATGGCGATGTGGCGACGGTGGAAGCCCCCCTGGGGGCCTACCGCATCCACGACAGCAACCAGTGGGCCATGGCCACCATCAGCAGCGGCCGATTTCACCGCTTTATTCGCCACGACCTGCAGCGCTGCGAACTGCTGCAAACCTGGGGGCCAAAGCTGGGCTACGCGGTGCCCGAGGATCTCTACATGCGCTCCTTTGGGCGGGTGTGGTCGCGGCTGTCGTCGCTGCGGTTTGACCCCGAGGTGCACCCGGTGCCCAGTGACACTCGCTGGCAGCTAACCCGGCTGGGCATTCGCGCCCTGTGGCGCTACTCCGACTACAACGCCCCCAAGCGGCTGATTTTTAGCCTCTGGTTTCTGTGGGTGGGGCTGATGCCGGGCGCGCTGGCCAAACCCGCCATTGTCTGGCTGTTCGCCCCCCACCAGCGCCCCCAGGCGATTCAGCGGCTGCTGAAGGGCTTGCGCAGCCTGGTTACTGCTCCCGCTGTGGCTGGAGCAGCCGGGTCGGATCTGGGCTAAGGCTCTTGGACCCGCTATTTTTTATAACTTAACCCACTATGCGTATTGCTATTTTGCGACGGTCCCCTGGGGTCTCAGCCAGCATGGATGTCTATGCCGATGCGGTTGTGGCCGGGCTCAGAACCGTGCGACCCGATTGGGACTTTGTTGAAATTGCTCCCGACCACAGTGCTCTGAAGCAGGTGCAGCAATCCTGGCAGGGAGGGCTGCATAAGTACTACCAGCGCTACTGGTCTTACCCGCGATCGCTGCGGCACCTCAAGGCCGATGTTGCCCACATTATCGACCACAGTGATGGTTACCTGGTGCCCCAGCTCCAGCGCCTGGGTCTGCCTACGGTGGTTACCTGCCACGACATCATCAACTGGATTCGCCCCGACTGGTTTCAGGGTCGCGCCCGGCTGCCCTGGGTGAGCATGGCCACCTGGAAATACGCCGTGCGCGGTATGGCCAGGGCCGAACACATTTTTACCGTCTCCCACTACACTGCCAAAGACCTGACTCGCCACCTAGGCATTCCACCTCAGCAGATTACCGTTACCCCCAACGGAGTCAATCCCAGCATGGCGGTAAGACCCTTGGCCGAACGAGCCTCAGTGCGGCAGCGCTATGGCCTGAGCGAACCCACCTGCTGCCTACTCAACGTGGGGTCTAACAACCCTCGCAAAAACCTGGAGGGCATTCTCAACGCCCTGGTGCAACTGCGTGGGCAGATGCCAGTACACCTGTGGAAGGTGGGCAGTGATTTTACCCTCGCCCAGTGGCAGTTTATCGACGATCAAGGTCTTCAGGAAAACGTCAGCTATCTGGGGCAGCCGGATCTAGCCACCCTCAATCAGATCTACAGCGCCGCCGATATCTTGATGGCTCCCTCCTTTTATGAAGGGTTTGGCCTCACTGTGCTGGAGGCGATGGCCTGCGGTACCGCCGTGGTGGTTTCAAACGTGACGGCGCTGCCAGAGGTGGCCGGAGATGCCGCCCTGCTGGTTGATCCGCTGGATGAGGGGGCGATCGCCCAGGCCGTGCGGCAGCTGTGGGGCGATCCGGAGTTGCGCCACAGCCTCGTAGCGCGAGGCCGGGAGAGAATAAATTTGTTCACCTGGGAAAAAACCGCCCAAAAAATTGCGGATGCCTACCAGGATGTACTGAAGAAGGGATGAGAGCGGGCGCGAAGTCATTTGGAGCTGAGTCATTTGGAGCCGAGTCATTTGGAGCTAAGTCGTTTTGCCCAGGAGGGTTGCCCCATTGAGTTATTTATTAAAAAACAGCCTCCGACTTCAGGCTAGAGACACCCTATTTTTGAGTCGATATCTTAAAGAAAAGCTCACTGGTTTAGGTAAATCTAAACGGCTGGTTATCTGTAATTCTTATCCTAAGAGCGGCACCCATTTACTGTATCAAATTCTCTATTCAATGCCGGGCCTAAAGCAGTGGGATGACATTGTTTCGGTGCAGGCCCTGTGCGGCATTATGAATACTCCGGCCCACATTCGCTGGAAAGTTGGTTCAGCGCCAGATCAGGCCATTGTTCGCAGCCACCTGATGTGCAGTGACGAGGTGTTGGATATCTTCAGCGAGCATCGCTGCAAGCTGTTTTTTATCTACCGCGATCTGCGCGATGTGGCCGTATCCCACGCCCGCTGGGTCACCAAAGAAGAGCGCATTTTTCTGCACCCGCTGTACCGGCAGCTGCCCGATTTTGATCAGCAGTTGATGCACACCATTGAGGGGGTGCCCCTGGGCTCGCCCCTGGGTTCCAACCTGTCGCAACCCGATATTGGCCAGGATTTTAGGCGGTGGAAAGGATGGCTAAGTCATCCCGATACCTTGTCTATTCGCTTTGAAGATCTAGTCGGGGAACGGGGTGGCGGCGACGAAGACAAGCGACTTTGCCTGGTCGAGCAAATCTTAGACCACCTGGAGATTTCGGTGCCTGACAACGAGGTGAAGGCCCGATTTTCGTCACGGGCGATGAATCCCGAAGAATCGCACACCTACGTCAAGGGTGGTAAAGGCTCGATTGGCGGCTGGCAAAAGTATTTCAAAGACCCCCACAGGCAAGCCTTTAAGCGAGTTGCAGGCGAGCTGCTGATGGACTTGGGCTACGAAACGAGCCTCGATTGGTAGTTACTCACCGTTGGAATTCAGCGCGTTTACACATAGGGATAGGAACCATGACGACACCATTTCGCCTGGGGGTAGTGTTTACCCACCCTACCCAGCACCACGGCCCACTCTGGAAAAAGCTGAGCGAACAGCCCAATTTATCGGTCAAGGTGCTGTACCTCTCCAATGAAAATCAGCAGGCTGGCGACCAGCTTTTGGGCAATAGCGCCCAGGCCTGGGACGTGGATTTGCTCGATGGCTACGACTATCAATACCTCAGAGATCTGTCCGGCAAAGTGCCAGCCGTCCGCCGCAAAACCACCATTAGCCCTGGGCTGGTGAGTCAGCTAACGTCGCAAAATTTTGATGCGGTATTCATGCAGAGCTTTGTCAACTATTCCTATCGGTTGACGGCGCTGCTCTGCAAGCTGCGGGGCATTCCTTTGATCATGCAAAACGACGCCACGATTCTCTCCGACGGGCGCTATAGCCGAGCGCGACGGGTGGCAATGTCGTTTATGTATCCCTGGATGATGAACCTGGCCGACTACTGGCTCTCCTGCGGCGACCACAACGAAATTCACCTGCGCCACTACGGCATTGGCGACGACAAGATTATTCGGGGCTGCCACCCGGTGGATGGCGATCGCTACCGGCAGACCATCACCCACCGCCAGGCCGATATTCAGCGGGTTTACCGCCGCCACGCCTGGGACGACGACACCCTGCTCTACGGTTTTGTGGCCAAGTACATCGAGCGCAAGTCGCCGTTTGAGTTCATTGAGGCGATCGCCGCCGCCCACCGGCAAGATCCTCGCATTCGCGGCATTATGCTGGGCGGCGGCGATCTGGAGCCCGAGATCAACGCCCGCCTGGCCCAGCTCAACGGCGAGGTGGTGAATGTGGGCTTTGTCAACCAGTCGGAGCTGCCCCTCTACTACGCCGCCATGCACTGTTTTGTGTGCACCTCGCGCATTGACCCCCATCCGCTGGTGGTGTCGGAGGCGATGGCCTCGGGCTGCCCGCCGATTTTGAGCGATCGCTGCGGCAACTGGGGCTACAGCGACACGGTCATCCACCGCTACAACGGCCTGGTGTACCGCTACGGCAGCGTCAGCGCCCTGGCCGCCGCCATGGTTGACATGGCCGATGCCGAAACGCGCGATCGCTACAGCCAGCGCTCCATGGCTGTTTTCGACGGTCAAGACCTGAACTTTGCGGTGCAGTCGTTTATTGAAGTGGCCAACCGCATTCGCCAGCAGCGCGGGCTCAGCCCCAACGTCGGGGTGGCAGAACTGGCTCCGGCCCTGGCGACCACCGTTCCTACCCTGTCCCACTAGCCCAAGGAGCGTATCGATGAAGGTCTTACTCTCTGCCTACTCCTGCGAACCTGGGCGAGGCTCCGAGCGGGGCGTCGGCTGGAACGTGGCCCGCGAGGTCGCCAAGCGCCACGAGGTCTGGGTGCTCACCCGGCCCGACGAAAGCAAAGATGCGATCGAGGCCGAGCTGGCCCGCAACCCGCTGCCCAACCTTCACTTTGTCTATTTCACCCTGCCCTTTTGGCAGGACAGCATGCGGTGGGGCCAGTCGGGAGCGATGCAGATTCACTACTATCTGTGGCAAATTCAGGCCTACTTTGTGGCCAAAAAGCTGCACCGGGAAATCGGCTTCGATCTGGCCCACCACGTCACCTTCGTCAAATACTCCAGCCCCAGCTTTTTGGCCTTTTTGCCCATTCCCTTTATCTGGGGTCCGGTGGGCGGCGGTGAAACCGCCCCGGCTCCCTTTTGGCAAGACTTTAGCCTGCGGGCGCGGCTCTACGAAGTGGGCCGCGATCTGGTGCGCAAACTGGGCGAGCTGGACCCCTTCGCCCGCCTCACCGCCCAAAACAGCACCGTAGTACGGGCTACCACTACCGATACCGCCGCCCGGCTGCGGCAGATGGGCGCGCAAGATATCCAAATCGTGCCCGAGGTGGGCCTGCTCGAAGACGAGCTGTGGGCGCTGCGGCAGTATCTCCTACCCACCGATGCGCCGGTGCGATTTATCAGCATGGGGCGGCTGCTGCACTGGAAAGGCTATCATCTGGGCCTGCGGGCCTTTGCGAAGGCCAATCTGCCCCATGCCGAATACTGGCTGGTGGGCGACGGCCCCGAACGCCAGACCCTCCAGGCCATGGCCCAAGCCCTGGGCATTGCCCACCGGGTCAGGTTTTGGGGCCGCCTCAGCCGCGAGGACACCCTCGAAAAGCTGCGCGAATGCCACGTGCTGGTGCACCCCAGCCTGCACGACTCGGGGGGCTGGGTCTGTATTGAGGGCATGGCCGCCGGGCGACCCGTGGTTTGCCTGGATCTGGGTGGCCCAGCCGTGCAGGTGACCGCAGAAACCGGCTTCAAAGTGGCGGCCCAAACCCCTGCTCAAACCGTACACACCATGGCCGAGGCGATGACTTGCCTGGCCCAAGACCCTGCCCTGCGCGAAACCATGGGAGCCGCCGGCCGCACCCTGGTCAGCGAAAACTATGGCTGGCGGGTGGTGGGAGAGCGGCTGGACCGTCTCTATCAAGCCACCGTGCGCCCCACCCCCGTAAAGGTGAGCTAGGAAATCTATGCATATCCTGATTCCCATTCTCCATCGGCCCGAAAAACCAACCGGGGTCTGCCGCCACGGGGCTAACTTAGCCCAGTGCCTGGCCGAGCGCGATGAGGTCAGCCGGGTGACGGTGCTGATTGGTAGCTGGCAGGTCGACTACTTTGCCAACAGCTTTGATCTGGACTCTCCTAAAATTAAGCTGATTGATATCGATATCAAAAATAGTTCCGTTAGCCGCAACGTCTGGTTTCTGAACGAACTCCCCCGCCTGGCCAATCGGCTCCAGCCCGATGTGGTGCACCTCTCCTTTCCGTTTCCCATTGTTCGGCGCTGGTTTAAGGCTCCGCTGGTGGCCACCATCCACGACCTGTATCCCTACGAGTGCCCCCAAAATTTTGGCTACCCTCAGGTCTGGTTTAACCAGTGGTTTTTGCGGCAGTGTGTCGGCCAGTGCCAGGGCTTGTCCTGCGTGTCTCAGGTTACCCTGGATGCGCTGAAGGCGTATTTCCCCACCCTGCAACGCCGAAAGCCGCTGCGGGTGATCTACAACTCGGTTGAGTTTGGTGCGGGAGAGGCGGCCGTGCCCGCCCAGCTTGCCCAAGACTTGGGTAAGCCCTTTCTTTTGGGCGTGGCCCAGCACCGCAAAAACAAAAATTTGGATCTGCTGATTCGGGCCTATGCCCAGCTCAGCCAGGCCCAGCGACTGACCCCAGGCGCGCAGCTCTGTTTAGTCGGCAGTAGTGGCCCCGAAACCGAGGCGCTGCATCAGCTGGTGCAAGCCCTTGGCGTGCAGGGGCAGGTGCGGTTTTTGTCGGGCCTGAGCGACGGCGAACTGCGGTGGCTGTATGAACATGCCGAGGTGTTTGTGATGCCCTCTTCCACCGAAGGGTTTTGCTTGCCTTTGGTGGAGGCCCAAACCCTGGGCTGCCCAATTGTCTGCTCAGACATTGCGATCTTTCATGAGATTGCCTCTCCCCACTGCCGCTATTTTTCACTGACCGAAGCGCCGTTATCAAACCTGGTGCAGGCCATGGAAAATGCCCTGACTCAGCCAGCCCCTCGGGATAGCTACATTAACCCCGCTTTTCTAAAGAAAACCGTTGCTCAACAATATCTGAATCTGTATGGCGTAGTTCGTTCGAAACTACAAATATAACTGTCTCAGGGCATTTACCTAAAACGATGAATACACCTGTTCTTTATTCAAAAACTAAAGGGAGAGTTAAAGCCGTTACCCTACTGCTGTGGGGATATGCCACGATCTTTTATCCTCGCCTGCTCACAGTTTTTGGTGCGCCTTCAGTCCTGAACTTTGTCCATTTTGGTTTCATCCCTATTGTCACTGGAGTTGTGCTACTGACGGCTCCTTTGCGCGATCGCATGCAGGCCAGAATTGTCAAAGACCTGGTGTTTGCGATCGGCCTTTTGCTAGCCGTTATGACCGCCAGCGCCCTACTCAACCGGGCTGGGCTGATTAACGTCTTTATTTATTTCATGATTTTGGCTGAGCCCTACATGCTGCTAGCGGCCATGGTCATGGCTCCTTTGGTTGGCCGGAACCTGGAGCGGTTTCGTCGATGGATATTGATCTTTGCTGTCTCAAACGCTGGCTTGGCCTTTATTCAGTGGGTTTTCATCCCGGTTGGGCTGTATCCCAAGCCCGACGGGGGAACGCTACAGGACAATATTACTGGCGTATTTGGCGGCGGCGGCGGCAGTGCAGGCAACTACATTTCCTGTACGGTGACGATCTATGTGGGCCTATATGCATTTAGCTATTTTAAAGATAAGCCCCTGTGGATACGCAGTTCTCTATTCATTGCAGGGATTTTCCAAACCCAGATCTCTGACTCTAAACAGGTTTTTCTCGCCCTGATGGGGGGCGGAGTACTGCTAGTCTTTACCAAGGTCAGGTATTTCCGCAAGCTGATTATCTACGCCATGGTTATGGCTATTTTGATCAGCGTTTTTTACTGGGCGGTTTTTAATCTAGACTATGGGTTTTTGGCCCCCTACCGAAACTGGCTGGGTCGCGATGGAATATACGGACCAGATGGCGAGGCAACCCTAACGAAAACCGCCGCGTTTCGGATTATTCCAACCTACTACACATCATTGCTAAACTGGTTTCTTGGGATTGGCCCTGGCCATGGCGTCAGCCGATTGGGGGGATGGATCTTAAGGGACTATGCCGACTTACTGACACCTCTGGGGTCAACTACTCACCCAGCTTCAGAAGCCGTATTTAACGTTGTTACCAGCGGCTGGATTGCGCGGCAGTCCACCGTGTATTTCCCGCTGTTTACCTGGGCAGGTATCTGGGGCGATTTGGGCTTTCTGGGCTTGTTTAGCTATCTCTACCTGGCCTATGTAGCCTGGCGCTGGTTCTGTGTAGACGATATAGCTAAGTTTTTTTTGCTGAGTACAGTAGTGTTTGGCTTCATTCTGACCCAGATGGAGGAGCCTGGGCAGGTGGTTACCATTGCCGTGCTGTTAGGTCTGCGATGGCACGAGGCTCGGGAAGCGAGGCAGACTAGACCCCTGTTGCTTCGATCTCCCCGCCAGGAGACAGCTGGTTCTCTTAGGACCTTAGATATGTAATGTATAAATTTTTTGTGTAGCTTGTTTGGCTTGCCCAAAAGCGTCCGGTTTTGGGGTTCTCAGGCAGAAAATTTAAGAGATGGCGGTTCGCCTGCCTATGTGTTGATTTTAACTTTGGTTTTGCCATGACCAGCATGCCTGGATCTCCCTTTCTTTCGTCATCCAGTGACCCACTCTATGCCGCTAGGGGCGTTTTTGTAGTTGTGGGCCTGGCTTGTATTGTTGGATTTGCCCTCAATATCTTGACCTCTGCTATGCCGCCTGACCCAATGGCCTTGGAATGGCGGGTTGCGTTGATGCAGCAGGTGAGTGGACGCGGCATTTTGCTGTTTTTGGGAGTGGCACTGGTGCTGTACGGTAGCCTAGAGCAGCGATCGCTGGCTCGTCCTATAGCGCTGGCCTGCCTGCTCGGCGGGATTATATTTCTGCTGTCGGGCGTACTGGTCATTCGAGATGCGCTGGTGCTTCAGAATCAGGCCCTAGGCAATATCGATAGCCGGCTTGAGGAACTACAATCCCAAGTCCAAACTGCGCAAACCAGCCCTGACCTGCCTGGCGAAATTACTCAGCAGCGCCTGGATCAAGAACTCGTTCAAATTGAAGCCCAGGCCAGCAACTTTAAGCAAACTGCCCGCAGCACGACGGCTAAGTCAATGGTGGCGATTTTGGGCAGCCAAATTGTTGTCGGACTTGGGTTATTGAGCCTGGGCCGATTTGGCATTAAGTGCACCCGCAGTACATAGATATCCTTTCCCATGAAGCTGCAAGCTTATCTGCAATCTGCTCTGGTTTGGTTGAAAGCACTTGCGAGCGATCGCCACGGGCGGTTTGTGCTGCTGGGGTTAGCCGTTGGCCTTGCCTATTTCCCGGCCTGGTTAGGCTACTTAATCCCCAGAATTTTTCAGGGCAAAGTGGGCTGGTTTTTGATCCTGTGCATGCTGTTGGTGGCTGGAGCCGAACTGTGGAATCGGCGGGCTGTGCTGACTAAGTTGCAGGCTTCTGAAGAAGACCGACTGTTGGGGCATCTGCTAATCGTAGCCGGGGCAGTGCTGTTTCCCTTTTGTCGGTTTGCGCTGTGGCCCCAGGCATTTTTGTGGATGACAATCTTGGCGGGTATTGCCTGTAGCACCTGGGGAGCCAGCGTTTTTCGTCAATTCTGGGTGCCTACGTCTTTGATTGGGCTGACCACTTACCCACGTATTGGCTTTATTTCTCGGTTCATCTGGGATTTTGTTACCCCCTATCAGTTCCTGGAAATTAGAATGGCTGAAGTCAGTGCGGCAGCAATGCGAGCGATTGGTTTTCCCGCCGTGCAGCAGGGAGTTTATATTACATTTCCTGAGGGGGCCGTGGAGGTGGGATGGGGGTGCAATGGCTTAGACATGGCGCTTTCAGTTGCGGCTACTGGATTCATTATGGGAATTTTATATAAGCAAAAGCCAGCCCAGATGGCAATGCTGATTGCTGTGGCTGTTGTGATTTCGCTGGCGTTTAACATTCCGCGACTGATGCTGGTGACTATTGCCCACGTGTACTGGGGCGAGTGGTGGTTTAACTTTTGGCATGGATTTTGGGGCGGGCAAATTTTTGTGGGTATATTGCTGACGGTGTATTACTACACCATGATGGCTTTGATAGAGCGATCGAAGCAAAGATCTCTTTCGTCGTAGAGATACTACAGAATGTAGGCCTTTTGTCTGAATGAATTCAAGTCTATATTCGCTATAGATATTGGTCATACCTAGTTAATAAATGACAGGTTCCCTTATACTGTGTAGATTTAGATCCCTCAGCTACTGATTATTTAAAGATGTCTGCAAGAACACTGTGAGCAACGCTTGTCCGTAGCCTGTAGAGAGAACTTTGTGCTTTAATATAGTCAAGAATCCTAGGTATTGATACTTGGCTTCGAGCATATAGCCTCTGGTTTAGAGTGCTGTTTGAATGGCCAAAATCAGAGCAAATACAATCTACCCAGTAATCTACCAATAAATTTGAATCAGGTTTTTTAGATAACTCATGTTTTTTAGATAACTAGGTAGCACAAGCATGTCGATTTTCCCACCCAAAAATGTCGCTATCGCTGCAGCTGTAGTGCTGGCGACCGTAAGCGTCACTAACGCTAAGCCCGCCCATGCGTTTACCTTTACGCAGACTGCTGACTTCCTCAGCACAGCGGGAGGCAACCCGGTCGAGGTTTTTGATGGTTTCGCTGGCCTTCAGCCAGCCGGTCCAAATATCAATATCCGCATTAATCCTGGCAATGATAATCTCAGGCTGCGTAATGGTGCTAGTACTGCTGTCTTTGATTTTTCTTCTTCTCCGGTGGCCTATTTTGGCATTAAGCTCGCGACATCGATTTCAAGCAGTGAATCGGTTCTGTTTACGGTTCTTGATCAGCTCGGCAACAGCAGTCAATTCACGTTCCAGGGCCTGATCAACAATAATACTGTTTTGAACGTTCTTCCACAAAATGCCATTGAGAAAATCAGCAGTGTCACAATTTCAAAAGATTTCTCCGGTGGTATTGCATTTAAGGAATATGCAACTGCCGTTCCCACCCCAGCTTTGTTGCCAGGTCTAGTGGGTCTTGGTATCGCAGCACTGCGTAAAAAACAGGGTGATCTGGCCGAAGACGAGCAAGCCTAATTTGCTTCGCTTGGATGAATAGAGGGTTGTAACCTCCTGAGGGCGTTGCTATGCTGCGCCCTTTTTGCTGCACCTCTTTTCTGCGATCGCATCGGCTGGGCTGTGACTTGCGAACCCCTAAAGCTGCCGCTAGGCGCTAGCAGGAATACGGATAGTAAACTAAGGAAATAATGGCAAAGGCGCGTGAATACACGGAAGGCTTTGAAGATTTTATAAAGTTAATCTAAAGCTAGGCTGATGAGAGAAGGCGAAGGAATCGATCGCGATCCTTCAATCTTGCCATTCATCTGCTCAGGGCTTTATCTACCATTGCTTGTAAGTCATTATCACGTGTCTTCGCTAAGATTTGTTTTCCCTTTCCGGATTTTTAGGTATAGGGAAACAAATTTGATTTGGCTTGTTTTTTATGCTAACTTCTGAACCGTAAAAGCTTTTTTGATTAGTTTTTCGAATAGCTTTTTGAGCTTTGGAGCACACAATGAGACGACATTTGACGCAGATTTCCTGGAGAAAAAATGACGACTCAACGTGTTCCCGCTACCGCCAAAGGCATTGTCTTTATTGATGGCGCAGTGACCGATGCCAACCCCCTGTGGGAGGGCATACTGCCCGGCTTAGATATTGTTTTTCTTGACTCGGCTAGCGATGGTATTGAGCAGATTACCGCCGCCCTGCGATCGGTCACCGATTTAGACAGCATCCACATTGTTTCCCACGGTGAGGCGGGTAGTCTGCAACTGGGATCGACGACGCTCAGCGGCGATAGCCTAAATGCCTATGGGGCTTCTCTGGGCAGTTGGCGTAGCGCACTGTCGCCTTCCGCCGATATTTTGCTCTACGGCTGCGGTGTTGGTAGTGGCATTGGCGGTCGGTCATTTATGGACCGCTTGAGCAACCTAACCGGGGCTGATGTCGCCGCCTCCGACGATATTACCGGTGCAGCCGGGGATTGGGACCTGGAGTTGGTGACCGGCCCCATTGAGGCTAGCATGGCCTTTAGTGCCCAGGCCCAGGCCGACTACAACGGCAATCTAGCCACGATTACCGTCAGTAATACGGCCAACAGCGGGGCGGGTTCTTTGCGGGCCGCTATTGCGGCGGCATCGGCAGGCAGCGTAATCCGCTTTGCGTCGGGTCTGGCTAATAAGACCATTAAACTTACCAGCGGTGAGCTGGTCCTGAATCAAGACATCACCATCGATGCCACCGGAGTTGCCAACCTCACCCTTAGCGGCAACAACGCCAGCCGCATCTTCCAGGTGGGGACATCTCAAGCCCCCGTAACGGCAACGCTTAAAGGATTGACCCTGGTCAACGGCAATGGCAAGGGTGCCCAGGTGTCTGGCCTGGGAGGGGCTATCAACGCCAGCAATTTCTCTAAAATTACGCTGGTGGACAGCCTGCTCAAAAACAACAAAGCCGGGCGGGGCGGGGCGCTTCAGGTTGGTTCTGGGGCTCAGGTAACTATCTTAAACAGCGTCTTTGACCACAACGACGGCAGCCTGACCAAAAACGGCAAAAGCGGCGGGGCTATTTCGACCAATAGCGCTGGCGGGGCGGGTGGCTCTGGGTTTTTGACGATTGAAAACTCTCGGTTTACCAACAACCGCGGCTTCAACGGTGGCGCTATCTACAATATTTCGACGCCGATGACGGTCAAAAACTCGGTGTTTAACAACAACACCGCCATTGGCAATGGCGGCGGCGCAATCTTTAGCGACGGTGCTGGACCTGGCGGGCCGGGTACCACCAGTGGTGGCACTGTGCGCATTCAGGACAGCTGGTTTGAGGGCAATAAGGCCAAAGGCGGCGGCGGTGCGATCTACGCCTGGGGCTATGACTCAGATAAGCTGGTAGTTGAAAACAGCACGCTGCTCAAAAACACGGTTAGCCTGAGCGGTAAAAACCTGGCTCGCGGCGGCGGGCTAGAGGTAAATGGGGGCTTGATTACCCTGCGCAATGTCGGTATTGCCAACAACGTGGCCGAGATTCAGGGCGGGGGGCTCTGGATACAAACCAAAAAAGCGGTCACGATCGCAAACAGCACCTTTTCTGCCAATCGGGTGGCCAAAGATGCTGGGGGCGCGATATTTCTCAACACCGACGCGGCTGCCCCCGTCGACATTACCAACGCCACGATTGTCAACAATGTGGCCGGACGGGCCAATGGCGCGCTGTGGATGAACTACGCCAATAAGGGATCTATCACCCTGCGCAATTCGATTGTGGCGTTTAATACGGCGGGCGATCGCAACCAAAACCAGGTGGGTTACCCTCCCAAAGACGGCGGTGGCAATATTGAGTTTCCGGCCCCCAGCGGCTCTGGCAAGCGGGTGGCCGCCAGCAGCCGCGTTGTGGACCCACAGCTGGGGCCGCTGATGAAAATTGGCGGCGACCTGGTGCATCCCCTGCTGGCGGGCAGCCCGGCGATCAACACCGGAGTCAAAGGCAGCTCGGTGCCAACCCAGGACCAGCGCCAGTTTAGCCGTGATTCGAGCCCCGATGTGGGTGCCTTTGAGCGAGGCGGACTGCCCGCCACCGGGGGCAGCGGCAGTGATATCCTGCTCGGCACCTCGGGGGCCAATACCCTGTTGGGCAATGGTGGCCAGGATAGCCTGCTGGGGCTGGGAGGGGCCGATGTTTTGACGGGCGGCAGTGGGGCCGATCGCATTGTCTACACGGGGCGATCGCAGGCCGAGGCCCTCGGTCAGTCAACCCTAGATGCCCTCGATCGCATAGTCGGGTTTGATGTCACCCAGGGCGATCGCATTCAGCTCGACTACGACTACAATCTGCTGACGACCCAGGTACCCCAGGGTTTATTTAATGCTGGGAAGGTGAGCGGCGGCAATCTAGCCGAGGCAACGATAGCGGCTTATAGAGATAAAAATAAAGCATCGAGTGGCGCTCAAGCTCTGAGGGCCAATCAGGCGGTGCTGTATAGCTGGGGAACCCGCAGCTTTGTATCAGTCAACAACAGCACGGCAGCCTTTTCTAAAGACACCGACCTGGTAGCTGAAGTGACTGGCCTGCGAATGGCCGGAGGAGATGCCAACGCCGGAGCTTTAAATGCTGCAAATTACTTTGCCTAGGCGCAATGCTTGCCCAGGCAATCTTTCACTCTGTACTCTTTCTAGAGACTTCATAGAGAAATAGAGAGGGCTTTGGCGTGCTTCGTTCTTTCTTTAAACTCGCATATCCAGCCGGGTCTTAAACTTTACCAGTCTAAGTCAAATTACGTAGTACTCTATAGCAGGGTTCTACATCTTCCCTAGCTTCTAGAGTCTCTACCACGGCAGGTTTCTTACAAGTTTTCCTTGTCGCAACTCAGGGCCAGTCTACCGCTGTTCTTTTCACCGGAGTTGCACATCAGCAATGAATTCACCTTTTTTTGAAAAAACCACCCTCGGTATCGCTGCTGCGATCGCTGGAATCGCCATGGTAAGCCAGGCTCCAGCCGCAAATGCGGCCACCCCATACGGTCCTACTGCCTATACCCAAGTTGGTGATAGCCCCTTTTTGTCTGACTATCCCGGATACCCTGGGGTCACAGATCCATATTTTCGTTATTTCTATGTCGAAGACTTTGAAGATGGGGCTTTAAACACACCAGGGGTGTCGATTGTTTCTAGCCCTCCCCCCCTAGTGTTAGGCCCCGCTTCCCTGACCGATTCTGTCGATGGGGACGACGGTGCTCTCGACGGCAACGGGAATGGCGGCCACAGCCTCTATTCCAACGGCAATAAAGTTTTGCGCTTCGTCTTTGACGCCGCTGTGCTAGGCAAGCTGCCCAGCCATGCCGGTATCGTACTTACCGATATTGGGTATGTAGATGGTGGTGCTATTGGGGGCGGGAACGTTATTTTTAGAGCCTTTGGGGCCGGTAACCAGCTGCTGAAGACAATTATTAGCAACAATCTGGGCGATAGCTCTGCTTACGGCGGAACCGATGAGGATCGCTTCTTTGGTGCCCGCTACTACCCCGGTATTAGCGCGATCGAAATTGAGGTTGCTAACAGTGCCGACTGGGAGGTTGATCACCTGCAATACGGCTATGTGCCGACTCCAGCGCTGCTGCCGGGGTTAATTGGCATGGGCGTCGCCGCTCTGCGTCGTCGCCGGTCCAGCCAGGAGCAGGACGCTTAAGTCAATCCTTGCTACGCCAGTCAATGCGCGGGAGCCTTTGCCATCACGGCAGGGGCTTCGGCATGGCAGGGCAATTGGCCTGTAAACATCGGGTGAAGTTGAGTAAAACCTGGCGGAATCAGCCGCTACCGAATGAAAAAGTTTCGGTAGGACGATGTACTAGCGGCGGTTAGCTCACTTATCGCCCTAGACCTCAGCGAATGTACAGCGGGAGTTTTGGTATGGTTGGTGCTTCGAATCCAGTTTCTTCTACCTTTGTAGATAGTCAGGGTATTGCCCGCATTGTCGGCATGACCTGCATTTTGGGCTTTGTTGTAGACATGACGGCTCTCATATTTCCGCTGGGGTCGGGCACGGCTTGGCGAGTGGGGCTGCTGCTGCAGATGGGCGATCGCAGCATCGTGCTGCTGATTGGCATTGCGCTACTGATTTACAGCGCCTGGGATAACCTGGGCCTGCGTAAAGCGATTGGCTACGTCGGTCTTGGTCTGGGGACCCTCTTTTTGCTGATCGGCCTATTTGTTGTGCGTGAAAGCTTCTCCCTCCAAGCTCAGACTATAAACAACATTACTAAACAGGCCGCACAGCTGAAAGTTCAGGTCGAAGAGAGTCGGTCTAATCCTGAAATTGCCGCTACCGCTACCGAGGCTGATTTTGCCACGGCCCTCCAAACCATCAACACCCAGGCTGAAACCCTGCGGCGCAACGCCAAGGCAGCCATCACAAAAACAGGTGTAGCCAGCACCAGCAATTTTGCGGTGGTTGGTATTGGTCTGCTCAGTCTCAGCCGCCTGGCCATTGGGCCTGGGGGCCGGGTCGCCGGGCGCAGCACCAAAAAGCTTAGAAAACTTTCGTAATCCATTCTTCGTTTTCAGTGCTCCATTGTCAAAGGAGGCCACCGGGGCAGACGATCGGGTTTTTGCCGTGAATTCCGCGGTTGGGTTTTTGCTGGCGTGAGGCATGCCGTTGGGTGAGGGCAAACGGTCGTTTGCCCCTACGAGAGGCGTTGATTTTTGGATTCATATCTGTGCTCAGCATTGTCAGCGGTTGATTCTACAGCGGCTTGATGCGATCGCCCCACGCCCGGCACCAGCGACATCAAGTCTTCGATATTTTGCTGCATGGTGCGGCAGATCAAGTCGAGGGGCAGGTCGTTGGGGTCGTGGCCAAAGGGGTTTTCGATCTCGATGCCGATCTCTTCGATGCCAAATACCGCAAAGCTGATCAGCCCTACCAGAAAGGGCGTGGCCCAGCCCACCGAGGCCACCATTTGAAAGGGCAGCGCCAGGCAGTACAGCATCAGCAGCTGCTTGAGGTGAATGCTGTAGGCGACCGGCATGGGCGTCTTGAGAATGCGCTCGCAGCCGCCCAGGGCGTTCACCAGACCGTCCAGGGTTTCCAGGCAGTAGGTGAGCTGGTGGGGGTTGAGGGTGCCCCGCCCCTGCTGGGTTTGCAGGTAGTCGGCCACCCAAAAGGCGATCTCCAGGGGCGGGTTGTGCATCTGCCGCAGTTGGGCGCACTGGTCGGCGGTGAGCAGACCGACCAGCTCGGAGTTCGGGGGTTCGCCGCGCAGGTGCAGCTTCATAGCGATCGCAAAGGCGGGCAGCAGGTGTATGGCCGCTTTTTTGGCCTCGTGGTCGGCGGGCTGGGGCGTGGCGATCGCCACCCACATCTGCCGGGCCAGGTTGCGGGTGAGATTCACCACATTGCCCCACAGCTTGCGCCCCTCCCAAAACCGCTCGTAGGAGGTGTTGGTGCGGAAGACAAGCAGCAGCCCCAGAACCAGGCTGGGCACCAGGGAACCCAAAATGGGCGACGACACCGGCCAGCCCCGGCCATGGAGCAGCAATATCCCCAGCGAAAAAGCAGCGCACAGCAGCACCCGAGGCATGACCGCCGGTATCACCGACCCTCGGACCCGAAACAGCAGCTTAAACCAGTCCTGTTCGTAGCGGCGAACGTTGCGCTTGATGGGTTTATCGGGCACCCGCTAACTCTCCCGCATGATTTCAACTGACATAGTTATATCTCCCCAACCCTGCGGACACTTAATGCGGTAGGTCTGTTGCTTGGCCCACGGCGATGATTTGGTCTACCGTAAGCTGAGTTCGGGATAAGAAAAGACCTTGACAAAGCAGGCCCACTGTCCTCTCCTTGGGAGGGGTAGGGGTGGGTTGTCTAGGCCAGCATGGCAACTCACCCTATCTAGAAGCTTGTATTTTGCCGTAGGTTTAACCCACCCCGCCCTTCGGGCACCCCTCCAAGGAGGGGACAGCATTATCCCGAACTGAGGTTACCGTAAGCTCTAGTTCCGAAAAAGTTGGCGAGGTCAGTCTCTGGCCAGCCAGAAAAGCTTGCCCTGCGGCATATTCCGCGCGACCGCCGTCTTCGGGATATAGGGCTATAAATTCGTCCAAGGTAAGCGGTTGGGGGGCGGCCTGAACCATGGTGGCCTCAAGGAAATCGGTTTCTCTAGTTATACCGTGACCGCATAGTCAATCAATTGCAGCAATCGCTGCCGCAGCGTCTCTAGCCCCAGCCGCTCGGTGGCGGAGATAAACAGGGCATTGGGGTACTCGTCGTGGGCAATCGCCAGGGTTTCGCTGCTTACCCGGTCGGCCTTGTTGAACACCAGTAGCACCGGCCCCGGCACAATCGGCATGTCCT
Organism: Nodosilinea nodulosa PCC 7104; assembly: GCF_000309385.1. Lineage (GTDB taxonomy): Bacteria > Cyanobacteriota > Cyanobacteriia > Phormidesmidales > Phormidesmidaceae > Nodosilinea > Nodosilinea nodulosa. The sequence continues at coordinate 1,058,678 of NZ_JH976537.1, read as the reverse complement.
TGAGAATGCGCATTACCCAGTGGATCTGGTCCTGCCAGGCGGGGTGCGACACATCGACCACGTGGAGCAGGGCGTCGGCTTCGGTGACCTCCTCAAGGGTGGCGCGAAAGGCATCCATCAGCGAGGTGGGCAGTTCTTCGATAAAGCCCACGGTGTCGGTGAGCACCAGCTGGGTGGTTTCGTTCGTCTCGGGGTCGGTAATGGCCAGGCGGCGGGTGGTGGGGTCGAGGGTGGCAAACAGCTGATCGGCGGCGTAGACCTCGGAGTTGGTCAGGGTGTTGACCAGGGTTGACTTGCCCGCGTTGGTGTAGCCCACCACGGCGATCGAGGGCAGGTTGTCGTCCTGGCGGCGGTGGCGCAGGCGAGCCCGGTGGGCCTGGAGCTGGTTGACCTCCTGCTGGAGCTTGACGATGCGCCGCTGAATGGTGCGCCGCTCGGTCTCCAGCTTGGTTTCACCGGGGCCTCGGGTGCCAATGCCGCCCCCCAGGCGCGACATCGCTTTGCCCCGCCCGGTCAGGCGCGGCATCTGATACTCCAGCTGGGCCAGCTCCACCTGGAGCTTGCCTTCGCCACTCTTGGCGCGCTGGGCAAAGATATCGAGAATGAGCTCGGTGCGATCGACCACCCGAATGCCCACCATATTTTCCAGGTTGCGCACCTGCACCGGGGACAGGTCGCGATCGAACACAATTAAATTTGCGCCGACGGTTTGGGCGGCCAGGGCTACCTCCTGCACCTTCCCGGCCCCCAGTACGGTTTGGGGATGGGGGCGAGGGCGCTTCTGGTACACCGTGTCCAGCACCTCGCCGCCAGCGCTGTCGACCAGACGCTCTAGTTCTTCGAGGCGGTGCTCAAAGTGATCGGTGCTCTGGTTGCTGGTAAAAAGACCTACGACCAGGACGCGATCGCGCTCATCTTCAACCTGGAGAGCGGTAAAGGCGCGGCTAAACTCCGCCTCCAGCCCTTCGACCAGGGCCAAAAAGTCCTGCTGGGCCAGCTCGTCCAGGTCGGTGGGGGCCGACACCAGCCAGCGCTGCTCGGGGTGAGGCACCAGGTGAGCCAGAAAAGTGCTCTGAATGTAGCCCGTGGCTCCGCCCCCCCGGCGGGCAAAGCCCGTGCCCGTCAGCGCCAGCACCGCTAATACGTCGAGCCGCTGCAGGGCCATGGTGGTGAGAGTGGCGTCGCTGGGTGGGTCTGGCTCAAACTGGGTAGCAATACAGCGAATGCCGCTGAGACGCTCGGCTCCGTAGCGGGGCAGTTCCGAGGGTGGAATTTGGGTTTGCCGCAGGGTGCCCACTCCCACCCTGATCACCTGGCCGCGACGGTTGACGTAGGCACAGAGAGGGCTGTCAAGCTCGGTGCTGACCGCTGCCAGGCGCTGGGCAAATTCGGGCGTAACTACGCAGTCGCCCGGCAGCCGCTGGTGATAAATGCGCTGTAGCTGCTTGAGCTGGCTGGGTTTGAGACCCTTTAGATTTCCGTAGACCGTTTCGATAGGGCTAGTACACTCCTAAGGCAAAGCTGGGGGCGAATCTGGAGATGGAGCTGATATGCCATAGTAATGGGGCCGAAGTGAGAGCGTCAATGACATCGCAATATTCCAACAATCGCGCTGGCGATCGCCCCCAGGGCAGTTTTATTCGCTGGTCGGCCCCATCTCGCCACAGCAGCTCTAGAGATCTTTCTGATCCTGGCTTTGTGGTCGATCGCAAACGGCTTTACAAGTATTTAAATTCTCTGGAGGGGCTCTCAGGAGAATAAGCTGCCCCAGCCGCACGACCTGAACCATTCGAATTGGGGCAAAAAAAATTGAAAATCGAATGGTTTCGGTCTATAACACTCCTAAAGCTCAATACACTCAATCAGAATTGGGTGTATCCTTATTTCGAGTTTAGCGCCGAGCCAAGTCTAGACGTGGAGTTTTGTCTGTGGGAAAGCTATTTTCCTGAGCTGTGCTCGGCATATCATTAGACCTTAACTAAGCCCCTGGGATAAGCCGTCATGAGTGACTATCAATCGGATACTGCATTTACAGAGCCTGTAACGCCGGTGCCTGATCCGGTACTTGACGTAGAAACGTCGGAATCTGCCACTGAGAGCCTGGGGGAAGAGGCGACCCGCCAGGTGCAGATCGTGTGGGATAAGGTGTCTGGACTACTGGGCGATTTGCCCGACTACGTATCTACTTTCTTTAAGCAATACCGCCGCCCCATTGTGACGGTGGGCCTGATTATTGCCGCCATTATTGCGGTCAAGCTGGTGCTGGCTCTGCTCAGCGCCATCAACGATTTTCCGCTGCTGGCTCCCACCTTCGAGCTCATCGGGCTAATCTACAGCGGCTGGTTTCTCTACCGCTATCTGCTCAAGGCGTCGAATCGGCAAGAGCTGCTGGGCGACATTGCCGCAATCCGTGACCAGGTGCTGGGCAAGGGCTAACGGTGATTTTGGATTTTGGATTTTAGATTTTCGGTTGCCGAAGCCGTAGAAATGCACAGGCTAACCACCAAGATCCAAAATGGCCAATCCAAAATTGCTCCTCCCGGTACGGTTACTGCCCCCTGTAGTTCAAGACTGCGCTTTCTATACTGGTTGTAGGTGCAACTAGTGGTTGTGCGGTCGTTAGAACCCAGGGGGTTCGTTTATCTATGGCGCAAATCATGGCGCAGACAAAGACGATTACCCAGGCCGTAGAGCGGCTGGGCTATCGAGTCACAGTTGGGGATGTGGCCGCCGAGGCCGGTATTCCTTTACTGGAGGCCCAGCAGGGGGTATTGGCCCTGGCCTCCGAGGTGCAGGCCCACCTACAGGTGGCCGAGTCGGGCGAGGTGGCCTACGTCTTTCCTAAGAACATTCAGGCGGTGCTGTGGAGCAAATCCTGGCGGCTGCGCTGGCAGTCCGCCTGGGAGAAGGTCTGGCGGGCGCTGTTTTATCTGATTCGCATTTCCTTTGGCATTCTGCTGATTTTGTCGCTGGTGCTGATTGTGGTGGCCATTACGCTGCTGGCGATCGCGGCCAGCAGCGCCGGGCGTGACGACAACAACGGCGGCGGTAGCCGGGGCGGCGGCGGCATGGTCTTCATGCCCCGTATCTGGCTAGGGCCAGATATTTTCTGGATGTTTGACCCCAGGCGCGATCGCCGCCGCAGACCGCGCACTAAGAGCGAACTGAACTTTCTGGAAGCGGTATTTTCGTTCTTGTTTGGCGATGGTGACCCCAATGCCGACCTCGACGATCGCCGCTGGCAGAACGTTGCCCAGGTGATTCAGGCCAACGGCGGGGCCGTGGTGGCCGAGCAGATTACCCCGTTTTTGGGCGACCTGGGCCGCGATCGCGATCTCGAAGATTTCATGGTGCCGGTGCTGAGCCGCTTTAACGGCGTGCCCCAGGTCAGCCCCCAGGGTGGCATTGTGTACCAGTTTCCAGAACTCCAGGTGACCGCCAAGGAGAGTCGCCGCTTTACACCGCCTCGGTTTTTGCGCGAAATTCCCCAGCGCTTTAGCCAGGCCACCTCTGGGCAGATCATGGCCGCCGCTGGCCTCGGCGGGGCTAACCTGGTGGGGGCGCTGGTGCTGGGCAGCATGCTCAAAGATCCAAGCCTGGCTATTCAGCTGGGCGGTATCGTTGCCCTAGCGCACTCGCTTTACTGGGTGCTGCTGGGCTACGGGGTAGCCTTTTTGGCCGTGCCCCTGGTTCGCTACTTTTGGGTGCAGCGGCAAAATGCCAGGATTGAAGCACGCAACGCCGAGCGCGAGCAGCGGGCCGAAGTCTTGAACCAGCTCACCGACGACCAGCGCGAAAAGCTTGCCTTTGCCGAAACCCTCACGGGCCAGACGGTGCTGGGTACCGATAACTTGGCCTACACCACTGAGACCGATCTCACGGAACAGGAGGAGGCGCAGAAGGATAAGATTGACGCCGAGTGGCAGCGGCTGTTGGAGCAGCGGGGGGGAGGGAAGTAAGGGTGGGGGCGTGGGATCGTGGATGCGTGGGAGCGTGTAGGAGAAAGCATAATCGCTTGACCTGTATACCCATCCACCCGCCTACCCATCCACCCATCCACCCATCCACCTACCTCGGGTCTACGATCGCGCCTAAAAACAGCAGCGTACCGGTGTCGCGATCGCGGATGGCGGCGATAAAGGGGCGATCGACCACCATTTCAAACGGCGGATCGGGCGGCAGCTGGATCGACGTGGGCATGATGCCGATTGCGGTGCTGGCGGCGGCTTCGGTGCCCTCTTCATTGACCTCAATGAAGGTCTTGTGGCGCACCTGATTGATCACGGCCTCCAGGTCGGTGAGGCCTGAGAAGTCGGCTTTGCCGGGCTCAAAGGCGATGCCCATGCCCAGGGCCTTCAGTGCCGGGATCAGGTCGGCTTCGTAGTCAAACTGGAACTTGGGTAGCTGAATTTGGCCGGGGCGCGATCGCATCTGGTTCATCCAGCTCTGCCAGTGCCCAGGGCTGAGCTGCGCAGAAAACTCGGCCAGGTCAAGACCGGGGGCGGGCAAAATTACCTCAAAGCTGAGCGAGCCGCTGCCGTAGGGCAGGCTTACCGCCTGAAACTGGTCGGTTTCTAAATACAGGTAATCGCCCCGCTGGGCCATTAGAGGATGCTGAATGGTGTCGCCGCTGGCCAGGGTAAAGGTATGCTCCGCCGTGCGGGCGGGGTCAAAGGCCTCGCTCCAGGCTCCTTTGAAGTACACGGCGTTGACCAGCACCAGCAGCTGGTCGGCGGGCAGCTGATCGACAATGGTGGGAATGCGATCGCGGGTGTGCTGCTTGACCCAGTCGTTGATGCGATCGACAGCGGCTGGCTGGCCAAAGTCAAGGGCGGCCACTTCGGCACCGTAGGCTGCCTGCATGCGGTCAGCGTAGTCGGCCCGCACCGGCAGATCCTGGTTTACCCAGAGGGAGTTGGCAATGTCCAGCGCCACCTCGGGGTCGAGCTGGGTCAAATACTGGGTCAGGGCCTGGTTGCCCGCATTGAGCTGGTCGATGTCTAGCCCCTGAAGCTGGAGGGCGCGCGCGATCGCCACTTGAGTCTCGCCGCCCGCGCCGTTGTAGGCCATCGCCAGGGCTAGAGATACGCTGGTTGGCGACACCAGCACGTTCTCGTCGGGCGTTTCTTGGCGCAGCTGATCAAAAAGGGCAAAGCCAAAGCCTAGCTGGGCCTGGGTCAGTTCTGGGTTCATTGGGGGGGCCACGGTGGGTGCCTGAGCTAAACGAAGCGGTGCGTCGCCCAATCCACGGCGAGGGGCGAGTTCGGGGGCAGTGGGTGGCTCGGCCTGGAGCTGACTAGCGCCCAGGGCGATCGCCAGCAGACCGCCCGAAAGCGCGGCCCATCCCATCCATCGGTGTTCCATAGCAAAGAAGTGTCGGTTAACGCTGTATCTACGATGTCATGGGCCAGAGGTGGGCCAGGCGTGGTTTCAAGAATGGAAACTGGGTCGGCGGCTCTCGGGGCGCTCAGCTGTTGTCGGCTTCAGCCACCGCGGGCTGGGCCGTGCGACTCTGCCGCAGGCGATAGGCGCCATAGCCTGCCGCCACCAGTAGCGCCCAGTAGGGGCTATAGGCCAGCAGCCACAGCCCGAGCTTTAATCCACCGACCGTAAACGCTTTCACCGACTGGGTAGCGGCCTCCCAGGTGTTGCCCAGGGTTTCGCCCACGGGGCGCAGGGGGGCAACCTGGGTGACGGGGCTTTGCAGGGTTAAATAAATCTGCGAGTAGGCCACTTGGCGCTTCAGGTTTTGCTGCTGGGCCGCCATCCGCTCGATCGATTCGCGCACGCTGCTCAGCTCCCGCGACACCTCTAGCACCTGGGAAATTTCCCCCGATCGCTCCATAATTTTCAGCAGGGCGGCCTCCGACTGGCGCAGATTTTTGATCCGGGCATCCAGGTCGACGAGCTGGCTCGACACATCCTCGGCGCTGAGCGACTGCTGCTGCACGGTGCCCAGGGGGCGCAAACTATCCAGTACCGCATCTAGCTTGGCCTGGGGAACCCGCAGCGTCAGCGTGATCTGCTGGGCTGCCCCCTGGGGAGACCGCTGATCTTGCAGGCTCAGCACGTCTCCCTGGGCTTGCTGAAGGATGGTTCGCACCTGATCTAACCCTTGGTCAATATCGGTCAGCAGCAGCACCAGGTTGGCCTGCTTAACCAGCTGGGGCGCAGCCTGGCCGATATCGCTAGAGGGCAGCGGGTCAACGGGTTCACTGACCTTGGCCGCAGAATCGGCAGCCGGTGCCAGCGCCTGGTTTTCGGCCCCGGCAGCAGCACCGCCCATCGCCACCTCAGCATCGGTGGTCATGGCGTCTTGATTTAGCGTCAGGTTAGGTGCTTCGGCACAGCCGCCCACCAGGGTTGCCCCCAGCGCAAAGGCCAGCAGCGCAGCGCGACGGTTACGAAGCAGGGGGAATGCAGAACGGGTCATAGGGTTGCCTCAGCCAAACTTAGATGGTTTTACTATGGCCTGAGCCTTATAGGGCTCAGGTGACGTTACCAATACTGAAACCAAATTGGGTACGCCAGGCGATGGCATACTCGGCGCATCAGGGAAGCTTTGACCTAAAATTTGAACCATAGGAGTGCTTATGACAACAACCCCCGATCGAGAACCTACCCTGGCCGACGTTGTTGAGCAAATCATTGCGCTTAGAGGCGACTTAGGGCAAAATCGCCAGGAGCTGAATGACAAACTGGAGCAGAGCCGCCAGGAGCTGAATGACAAACTGGAGCAGAGCCGCCAGGAGCTGAATGACAAGCTGGAGCAGAGCCGCCAGGAGCTGAAGTCGGAGGTAGAGCGCTGGGATGAGCGCTTCTTTCAGTTTCAACGCGATAATCTGACCACGGCCCGCACTATCATCATCACGGCGGGGAGTGTGGTAATTTTGTCGCCGGTGCTCCAGGCGTTCGCGCCAGCGATTCAGACGGTGGTGTCTCGGCTGGTTGGAGTGGATGTGGCCCAGTAGCACCGACCAGAACGTTAACGGATAGGAGCGATCGCCCCCCGTGCCCAACCCCATCACCGTCACCGTCAAGCTGTTTGCCATTTACCAGGAGGCCTACGGCGTCCCCGAGGTTCAGTGGCAGTTTCCCGCCGGGGCAACGGTGGGGGATGTGCGCGATCGCGCCCTGGCCGAGCACCCCAAACTGGAACCCTGGCGCGATCGCACCCGCCTGGGCCTCAACCTCCAGTTTGTCGCCGACGATACCCCGCTGCACGACGGCGATGAGGTCGTGCTGATCCCCCCCGTCAGCGGCGGCTAGGGCTAGTACAATCGCCCTAGTGCAAAAACCCTATTCTGCGAAGAATACTTCAAGAAACGTTAGAGTCGCCGCATCCAGTGCAGGGTAGGCGATCCCCATTTTTTTTGTTTTTAAAGGATTGCAAAACTTCCAAAAAGGTTCCTCAGCCTCCGGACAATTCCATACCCATAGCGTAGAGTTGATTGTATTGGCCCCACATCTAGCGTTTGTGTTGGAGTGCCCGCTATGGATTGGTTCCCTCGCCGCCATGCCGTTGTCTTAGCCCGCAGCAGCCCAGGCCGCCTCGCCTATCTCGAAAAAACAGGAATTGTGGTGCCTCAGCGAGTGGGGCAGTCGCCCCGGCTAGAGGTGCTCTACTCCTGGGAGCAAATCCTCGAAATTCGCGCCATCAGTCGGCTGCGGCAGCACCTGTCGTTTCAGACTATCCGCAAGATTTTACAGTATTTTGAAGACCACGGCGTGGGCTGCACCCTGCGCGACAAGCACCTGGTTATCGGCAGCCATGGGGTCAGCTGGGTGCGATCGGAAACGGCTGCACCGCAGATAATTCACCTGGTGGGCCACGGGTGCAGCACCATGGGACAGTTTGTGCTCGCCCCCCTGGACGGTTTAGATCCAGGGCTGCTCGATGGACTGGTCGGGCCTACTGCGCCCAAGGTCGTAGATATCGAACATTTCAGGCAAAAGGTGCGGCCTCGGTAGGCCGGATACACCAGGCTGGATACACCGGTTTAAGGGGTGACGGCCACCGATTGGCTGCGGGGCAGAGTTACCTACGGCGCAGAGACCCTGTGCAAAAAGTCTGCGGTTTCCGCCGCCGACATCGGTCGCTGAAAGATATAGCCCTGAATCTCATCACAGTGGACCGATCGCAGGTAGGCTAGCTGATCCTCTGTTTCTACACCTTCCGCCAGAACCCGTAGATCTAAACCGTGGCCTAGCTCAATAATGGAACGGGCAATGGCCTGGGCCGTCGCCGATGTCGCGATCGGGGCAATAAAGGCCTGGTCAATTTTCAGCACCTTTAGGGGAAACCGACTCAGGTAGGCAAGGGACGAAAAGCCTGTGCCAAAATCATCCAGGCTCAGGCCAATCCCTAGGTCAGACAGCTGATGCAGCCTTGCCTGGGCGTAGTCAACATCTTGCATAGCCGCTGTTTCGGTAACCTCAAGCTCCAGCAGCGACGGCGGCAGATCAAATTCAGCCAGCAGCTGTTTTAGCTGGTAGAGCAGGTCAGCCTGGTAAAGCTGTAGCACCGATATGTTGACAGCAATGGGCACCGACAGTCGCCCCTCGCGCTGCCATACATGCGCCTGACGACAGGATTCTTGCAGCACCCAGGCGCCGATGCTCACAATTAGCCCGGTTTCCTCAGCCACGGGAATAAAGCGCTTTGGCGACACTGGGCCTAGCTCAGGAGAGTGCCAGCGCAGCAGCGCCTCCAGGCCCGTCAGCTGCCCCGTGGCTAGACTCACTTTGGGTTGATAAAAAAGCGAAAACTCCCTTTGCTCTAGGGCTTTAACTAAGGCGTTTTCAAGTCGCAGGGTTTCGCTGACTCGCTCCGAGAACACCTGACTATAGACCTGGTAGGTATTGCGGCCCTGGCTTTTGGCCTCGAATAGGGCAAGATCGGCTTTTTGAAGCAAGGCCCGCAAATCCTCGCCATCCTCAGGAAAAATGGCCACCCCCAGGCTGGCGCTGATGTTGAGGTAGTGGGTTTGCAGCTGAAAGGGCAGCTCCAGCGAGGTCAATATCACTTCTGCCAGGCTCACGCCAGCGGCCAAATCCTGAATTTTGGGCAGTAGCAGCACGAACTCATCGCCTCCCCAGCGGGCCAGCAACCCGTCCTCAGGGGTGAGGCCCTGAAGCCGCCGCCCCAGATGGATTAAGAGTTCATCGCCCAGATCGTGGCCAAGCACATCGTTGATGTACTTAAACCGATCAATATCCAAAAACAGCACGCACAGCAGGTGATTGTGCTGGCGGCAGTAGCCCATCCACTGGCTGAGCTGCTGCTCAAATCGCCGTCGATTGGGCAACCCGGTCAGCGTGTCAAAGGAGACATAGTAGTCACTCTGCTCTAGCACCTGGCCACTCCACCAGGTCACCAGGCTCAGCATCAGCACCACCGACACGCAGAGCAAAACAACCCCAAACTCACTGCTGTAAAGCCCCTGGCGCTGCCCTGTCAAAATCAGCCCACACAGAGTTATTGGCACCAGGCCAACCGCCAGCACCAGCCGCCGCACCAGGGCGCCCCCGGCGTGGTCTGCCGTCAAAATCGCCACCACGCCGCGATTGGGGTAGCGCGACAGCAGCGCCAACGCTAGCAATAAAAAAGCCCCGCTAGTGGGCAACGACATCGCCGAATAAGAGCCCAGACCGTATAGCGATTCAACGTCGTAGAGGTAGCCAAGAAACCCAATTAGCGCAATATAAAACATTCCCAACGCCATAACCTGGGCCTGGCGATACTGGCGCTGGTGCAGCAGCCACACCGACCCACTAAAAAGCACAAAGTTGAGCGCTGTATTAGGTGCAAGGCGGCCCTTAGAAACCGGATTGAGCTGTTCGGCCCACTGGGGAAATAGCCAATGCCCTAGACCTGTATCCCAATGCAGCAAAAATTCTAAGAGATTAATGCCGCCTAGCCCGAAGCAAACCAGCGCCAGCCCCAGAGAAAGCGTCGTTTGCCAAACGTAGCGTCGCTGATCTGCTGGGGGGGTACCCTCTAGCCACAAAGCAGTGCCGGCCAAAAGAAAGCCCAAGGCCGTATTGGGTGTCATGGTTGGCAACCCCGGCAGGCCGCTTTTTAGCCAGGGAATGGCCGATTCCCAGCCCACCAACACCGCTACAGCAATGAAAATGACAACCAGACAAATTTGCCGGGAAAGTTGCTTCAATCTAGAATGTATCTCCTGCCGATAGGGTGCTAAGCCTTGAGAATTAGCCGACATCTCAAAATCCTACCGTGGACGTTTAGCCATCTTAAATGATCTAAGTAAAGTAAAAAAAGCGCACCAAAAAAACATAATCTGCAAGAATAGAACTAAATCTGCGTATAGACATAGAAAAACCCGAAAAAGGACGCTAGCCCTCTAACTAGCGTCCTTTTTCCATGTTTTTTGCTGACTTTTCTACGCCACCATTTCGCCGGTTTCTTGCAGTACGTGCAGGCGGTGGTAGATGCCGCCGTGGGCTAGCAGCTGCTCGTGGTTGCCCACTTCGGCAATCCGACCTTCCTCTAGCACCACGATCTTGTCGGCCTCGCGTACGGTGCTGAGCCGGTGGGCGATGATCAGGGTCGTACGGGTGCCCAGAATAGAGCGCATGGCCAGCTGAATCGATCGCTCCGATTCGTAGTCGAGGCTGGAGGTCGCCTCGTCAAACACCAGCACGTCGGGGTTGACCAGCAGGGCGCGGGCAATGCCCAGCCGCTGCCGCTGCCCGCCCGAGAGGCGCACCCCCCGCTCGCCCACCACCGTGTAGTAGCCCTTGGGCAGACGGTGAATGAACTCGTCGACCCGAGCGATCCGGCAGGCCTCGTTCACCTGCGCCATGGAGGCGGTGGGGTTGCCGTACTTGAGGTTGTCGAGCAGGGTGCCGTTGAACACGTCCACCTCCTGGTGCACGATCGCCAGCCGCTGCCGGTAGCCAGTCACATCTAATTTGCGAATGTCATCGCCATCGATCAGAATGCGACCGCTGTGGGGGTCGAAGTAGCGAAACAGCAGCTTCACCAAAGTCGACTTACCCGAGCCCGATCGCCCCACCAGCGCCACCGTTTGGCAGGGCTCAATCAGCAGGTCGATATTTTGTAGTACAGGCTTTTCGTCGTCGTAGCCAAAGCTCACCTGGTCGAAGTGCACCTTGCCGGTGAACTCGTAGGCGGGCAGGCTCTCAGGGCTATCGGTCAAATTCACCACGTCGGTGCCCAGGGGCTGCTCCATAAATTCATGGAACCTGAGCATTGAGGCGTAGCGGCGGGCGAAAATTTCCGCCAGGTTGCTAATTGGCTCTAGCTCCGAGTAGGCCATGCTCGACACCGTCAGGGTGGTGATAAAGTGCCCCAGCGAAATATGCCCCCGCAGGGTAGCCAGCAGGGTCATCACCAGAATGCCAAACACGCAGCCCTGAATGATGAAATCCTGCCAGGTCGACAAAATCACGTAGCCCTTGTGAATGACGTGGAGCACCATGGTGAACTCCCGCTCCAGGCGCTGGCTCTGCCGCCGCAGCTCCTGGCTTTCGGTGGCAAAGGCCTTCACCGTTTTGATGTTGGTGATAATCTCCGAGGTGCGGCTCTCGGTGTTTTCAATGTGGCGATCGAGGATTTGCTCTTTGCGGTTCAGGCGAATCAGATCCTTGGAGCTAAAGCCCAAAATCAGAATAAACGACGCCAAAAAAGCCAGGGCAATGCGCCAGTCAATCCAGGCGATCAGCAAAAAGATGCCGGTAATGCGAAACAGCTTGGGAATCAGCTGGCCCGCGATTTCGGGATAGGTCCAGGTGTGGTTCGACAGCCCCCGCGCCACCCGTCCAGAAATTCGGCCAGGGTTGTTTTCGTCGTAGAAGCCCAGGGGCAGCCTCAGCAGCTTGCGCACCACCGACAGCGAGTGGTCGCGCCGGGTGCGCAGGGCAATATCCCAGTGAAACCAGGAACTCAGCCAGGGCTGAATCGGAGCGCGCACGACGGTGGCGATAAAGATAACCGCCAGGAAGAGGGCGATCGCCAGCCCCGGCCCCGCCGGATAGCCCACCCCGGCCCCAACCCGATCGATGACTCTCTGGCTGAGGTCGTCGACGGGCTGCTGTGACAGCACGTTGAGAATTTGCCCAATCGAGTAGGGCACCGCCAGATCGACAATCTGAAACAGACTGCTGGCGGCAATGCTAAACACAGCCACCCAGCGGTAGCGACTGTAGTAGCGAATAACCTGTTGAAAGGAAGCCATGACGATGAACGTCCTGCGAGCGAGTACGTTGTAGTATACATACTACAACACAGGATTACGGAATCTGCAAGGCTTTTATTGAACTTGCTCCGATCGCTGCTTCAGGCTCTCCAGCCATGCCACCAGCGATGCGTCGAGGGTGCGCTGCATCATGCCTTTGGTCAACCGCACCAGCCAGCCTTCAAAGGATTCTGCTGTAGTAACCACCACGGCGTCACCAGTCGGCTCTAGCGACCAGGTGTGGATGGCGCGAGTGCCGATCACCTTCCCCGTCCAGCTCAGGTAGCGGTGAGGTTCAACCGCTTGCAGGGTTGAAACAATGCCGGTGCCGTTCGATTTCCAGCCAAAGGTCGTGCCAGGCTGCAGCGGCCCGCCCAGGGTTGCCGCTGAAATATTAGAGTTCCAAGTTGGCCACCGATCGATATCGGTTAAAATCTGCCAAATAATTTGAGCCGGGGCGTGGATGGTGATCTGGTGGCGGGCGCTGACAGGGGCGTTGGGGTTGATATCCATGGGGTCTCTCGTTTGCGATAACCCCATGCTAGGGGGCCCCCTTGCCGGGCCGCCTTGACCTGGGTTAAGGCTTCTGTCGGGATAGCTGCCGCTGATAGACCCGGCGCTTGAGGCGGCTGAGCGACTCTGGCTCTAGGCCCAGGTAGGAGGCAATGTAGTGCTGGGGCACCCGCAGCACTAGGTCTGGCTCAGATTCCATCAAAGCCAGGTAGCGCTGCTCGGGGCTGTCGCAGTAGAGGGACAGCAGGCGATCGCGCAGCCGAAAGGCCAAAAACTCTACCACCAGCCGCATTAGCTGTGGCCCCTCAGGGGCGGCCTCTAACACTGTCAGGACCTGCCGATTGAGCACTAGCACCTCGGCGTCTTCAATCGCCTGGCACGAAAAAATCGCGGGCCGCTGCAGCCGCAGGTTTTGGTAATCGCCCAGGGGATAACCCTCTGGGCAAAAGAACAGGGTGAGTTCTTTGCCGTCCTTCAAAAAGAAAAGTCTCAGGCAGCCCTGGAGGGTGAGGCCTAAAAATTCGCAGGGGTCGCCTTCACGCAGCAGCAGGTCGCCTTTTTTGAGCGATCGCGTCTCTAAATGCGGCTCCACCTGCGCCCAGTTGATGGTGAATTCAGGAAAAATAGTCTGAATGAATAAACGCAGGGGTGTGCCCATAGGGATTCGGTTTCATTGTCGGCTACTCGACATTTTTGGATATCAGCTCTGCAATGGCCTCGATCAGCTGGGTCACCTCCATGGGTTTGGGTAAATGCTTTTGAAACCCGGCTAAAACCATTTTTTGCTGATCTATTTCGGTGGTGTAGGCGGTTAGGGCGATCGCCGGAATCTGGCTGGTGTGGGTCATGTCTCGAACCTGCTGCATCAGCGTATAGCCGTCCATGCCGGGCATGCCGATATCGCTCACCAAAATGTCAGGCTGGATGTGGGCGAGGATCGCGATCGCCTCTGCCGCCGATGGCAGGGTCGTAACCTTTGCCCCAAACTGCTGGAGCGCCGCTGTGATGACATGGCGGCTATCGCTATCATCCTCCACCACCATGACGTGAACATTTTTCAGGTTGTGGAGGCGGGATGATGGTGCCGCCTGCTCAACCTTCGCCGCCGCCAGCGTCACCGGCAGCCGTACGGTAAACGTTGCGCCCTGCCCTTCCCCCAGGCTTTCGGCCTGGATGGTGCCGTGGTGCATGTCAACAATTTGATGGGCGATCGCCAGCCCCAGCCCCAAGCCGCCGAAATCTCGCGTGGTGGTGCTGTCGGCCTGCCGAAAGCGATCGAAAACGTGGGGTAAAAAGCTGGCGTCAATGCCTTGGCCGGTATCGCTGACGCGAACTTCTGCCCAATGGTCTGGGTAGGTCAGCTGCACCGTCACCTGTCCGCCTGGGGGCGTAAACTTGACCGCATTCGACAGCAGATTCCAAACCACCTGCTTGAGGCGATTGGCATCGCCTAAAACCCTAACGGGCGACTCATCGAGCTGAGTTTGCACGGCCACCCCCTTGGCGTCGCTCACCGAGCGGACCGTCTCCAGGGCCTCCTGAATAACGGCGGTCAGCGATGTGGGCAGGCTATTGAGAATCAGCTTGCCGCGCAAAATGCGTGAAACATCGAGCAGGTCGTCAATGAGCTGAGATTGCAGGCGGGCGTTGCGCTCAATGGCTTCGAGGGCGTACTCGGTCTTGGCTGCGCTGAGCTGAGTGGTGCGCAACAGCTTGGCCCAGCCCAAAATGGGGTTGAGGGGCGACCTGAGTTCGTGGGAGAGCACCGCCAAAAACTCATCCTTCATGCGGTTGGCGTTTTCGGCGGCTTCGCGGGCCAGTCGCTCCTGCTCCAGCAGCTGGGTGCGCTGGTTTTCGAGCTGCTTTTGGTCGTCCACATCGGTGATAGTGCCCACCCAGCGAGTGGTTTTGCCGTGGCTGTCCTGCACCGGCAGGCCGCGGTTGATAAACCAGCGGTACACGCCGTCGTGGCGACGCAGGCGCTGCTCCAGGTCAAATGCCTCACCCTTCTCTAAGGCCTGCTGCCACAGCGCCTGGGTCCGCTCCTGCTCGTCGGGATGCACGACTTGCGTACCGCCAGTGCCCAGCGCTTCGCCCCGCTGAATGCCTGTGTAATCATACCAGCGCTGATTCCAGTACTGAACGCCACTGCGGTCGGCCATCCAAACCATTTGGGGCATGGCCTCCGCCAAAACGCGGTAGCGCTCTTCGCTTTCCTGCAAAATCACCTCAATCCGCTTGCGATCGGTGATGTCTAAGCAGGTGCCCAGCAGTTTGACCACCCGCCCCTGGGCATTGACCATCGGTTCGCAGCGCGAGTGCAAATAGCGCAGCGAGCCATCGGGCAAAACCACTCTCAAGTCGAAGGCGCAGGACTGGTGGTCGGCGATCGCCCGCTCCAGAAATCGCTCTACCATCTGGCGATCGTCGGGGTGAATGCGCTGGGTGAGTTCGGCATAGCTGGGTTCGACCCGGGCGGGGTCGTAGCCAAACTGGTCAAACATCTCCTTTGACCACACGCTGCGCTGGCCATCGAGATAGAACTCCCAACTGCCGAACTGCGCCACGCGCTGCGCCATGGCCAAATGGGCCTCGCTGCTGCGCAGGTCGTCTTCGGCCTGCTTGCGGGCGGTAATATCAATGCCCACCATCGTCACCATCCAGCCGTCTTGGTCGTCCATCCGGCGGGAGGTGAGGCTGTCTGAAATCCACCGCACCGACCCATCTCGGTGGCAAAAGCGATACTCTACGGTGATGGGCCGCTGCTCAAACACCGCATCGAACATCGGGTCAGCGATCGCCGCCCAGTCCTCCGCAAAGGTGCAAGCCCTCCACAGCTCCGGGGTAATCTCCTCCAGAGCATAGCCGGTCAGGGCCTCACAGCCCACGGAGCGGTAGTCCAAAATGTAGGTGCGGTCGGCAAAAAAGCGGCAGCGGGCAATCGAGGCTGGGGCCGTGCTGAGTAAGCTGTTGAGCTGCTCCTCGGAGGTTTGCAGGGCCTGCTCCAGATTTTTGCGATCGGTAATATCCACCCGCAGCAGCGATACTCCCCTGCCAAAGGGGTAGACCCGGTGCTCTAGCCAGCGCTTCTCGACCGGGCAAAACAGCTCAAAATTTGTGGCCGCCTGAGCCTCGATCGCCCGGTGCAGTTCCTTGTAAAAGGGGGCCGCTGTCGCCTGGGGAAACACCGTCCAGATAGACTGCCCCAGCAGGTCTTGACCGGGCATGGACAGGGCCGCAGCGGCGCGATCGTTGATGTAGGTAAGGCACCAGTTGTCGTCAAACATCATGAACTCATCGCTGATGCTGGTCAACACGTTGGCGAGGCTTTCGCTAACCGCCTGGGCTTCGTCACGCAGGGCGCGCTCGCGCCGCGCCCCCAAAATTTTTTGGGTAGTCTCATTGACGGCAATGAAAATGCCCCCTACGCGGCCCGGCTCGTCCCAAATCGGCGTATAGGAAAAGGTAAAATATCCTTCCTCAGCCAGGCCGCTGCGATTTAAGACCAAAGGCTGATCCTCAGACCAGGTGGCCTCCCCGGTGGCCATCACCTGATCCAGCAGCGCCCCCGAAAAATCCCACACCTCCCGCCAACAGTCCGCCGCCCGCTGCCCAATCCCGGCCGGATGTTTGTTGCCTGCGATCGGAATATAGGCGTCGTTGTAGAACTGAATATAGTCTGGCCCCCACAAAATCTGCATCGGAAATCGGGATGAGCTTAGAATCTGCAGCGCTACCTTAAGGCTCTGCGACCAAGACGCCATCGGCCCCAGTGGGGTATCGGCCCAGTTAAACGCCTGAATAAGAGCTCCGGTTTCTCCTCCGTTGTTCAGGAAGCTTAACCCGTGAGATGTTGTCATCTTGATTACGGCATAGGTGGCGAGATGGGCAAACTGGCAAGCAAACAGGCCAGAACTGCACCTGGTTGGCTGGCACAACTTTGAAAAGCTGTCAGTCCACCAGAGACTGCATTTCCTCCCATAGATTTTATTGTAGATATAGCCATCGCCAAATCGCTTAAAACATTCTGCATAGCCTTCCGGCGCAACGGTTATGCGCCAGCGCGCCGCCCCGAGAGAGGTATGGAATTTCGCTAGCCATCGACTGCGTAGGTTTACTGAGGGCTGAGGAAATTACGCAATTATATGAATAAGTGTTAACAAGCTTTCTTCTTAGGGAAAGTTGAACTTGGCAGATTCTGTCCCACCTTGGCGGGCGAAGTCACAACGTCTTGCAAAGCCTGCTGATTTGGCTAAACGACTGGACGTTTCGTGCCGCTATAAACAGAGCCAAAAGGCTAATGAGCACTATGGGGTTTAGCAGTTTGCTGAACCCCATAGTGCTCAAAGGCTGTCCTGACATCGTTGCATTGCGCATGGCCGAGCTATCTGTCACCGTGCGCAATTTAGGGAGCATTAACCCATGGCAAACCCTGAACATCTAACCCTGCTGAAAGAAGGAGTCGAAAGTTGGAACGCCTGGCGAGTTCAGAATCCAGATATACGACCAGACTTTCAGGGGGCAGATTTAGGCCGATTACATCTGCCTGGGATTGACTTTCGCCACGCCAACTTTTACGAAGCCAACCTGAGAGAAAGCGTTTTTACCCACGCCAACTTTGAGTCATCGACCCTATATCGCTGCGACCTGTGCATGGCCAATTTGAGCCATGCTAACCTCAGCCTGGTAGACTTTTACAAAACCAATCTCTACACGGCTAACCTGAGCAGCGCCAACCTGCGGCATTCACACTTTTATAGGGCCGATATGCAGGAAACCCTGCTAGCCAAGGCCGATTTAGGGGAGTCTAACTTCTACGAAGTAGACATGCGAGAGGCCATGTTGCAATCGGCCAGTCTGATGAGAACAACCTTTTACTACTCTAATTTAAGTAACGTCAATTTATGTCAGGCCAATCTGAGCAGTGCCAGCCTCATGGGCGCCAATATGGCCAAAGCTAACCTGCGGTGGGCCAGCTGTGTGGGAACCAATCTCTTTCGGGCCACACTGACCGGCGCTGACCTAACCGAAGCTAACCTGCAAGAGGCCGTTTTGCGACTGGCAAACTTGAGCCATGCTTGCCTGGAAAATGCCAATTTGTTTCGCGCTAACCTATCTGAGGCCTGCCTTGATTATGCTCACCTAGCCGGGGCAAACTTTAAGAAAACTAACCTGTGGCGCGTTAACCTAGGGCAGCGTATTGTGACCAATCCTGTCCTCAACGAAAATGCCCTCGTTGGTGACTCCCCTGGGAGCTAGCAGCCTCAATCTTTGAGTTTCAAATTTTTAGGGACAATGCAAATCCTGGTTTGCTGCCCCAATTTTTGGGGTCAAATGGTCGTTTACCGCTGCGGAATGCCTGGTTTAATTTGGTTTTTTGAGATTAAGACTTGTGTGATTTATGCGTGTACATAGCTCAGGTGATTTGCCATGGCTAAAGCATAGCTAATAGTCTATGGCCAGAATAGCTGCTAAAGCCATAGTCATTTGGGTTAGGACATCTAGAGACGTTCGAACGTTTGAACGTTTTGAGGAGAAATGTCTTAACCAGGCTGGCTACAGCTATAACTAAAAATCAAGAAATGCAGATTGTGAGAGTTCTAGTAAGGCTATAAGCTAGCTTTTTGCCGCTGCTAGTTAAGGAAAAGAAAGCCAAAAGTAAAGGTTCAGCCACATAACCAGTGACTGAACCTTTAGATGTGAAAATAACTATTTAGGCAAAGCCTAGGCTAGTTATAGCTTTTTCCAGCCAGAAGAGTTACAGTCCAGGGTGCTGGATGTCGCAGTTGCGTTAAAGCCGCTCAAAGCGCCAACGGCTGCGGCGGTGTTAGCAGCGGTCGATTCGCAAAGGGTAGCAATGGTGGTAGCTTCAGTAGTTGCGTTACCCGAAGACAGCTGAACGCCGCCCACATAGGCCTTAAGGGCAGGGTCAACGACAGTAGCTAGGGAAGCAGCACCGAAAGCACCGTTGGTACCGATGGTGTAGGTGTAATAGTTGGTGGTAGAAGGAATACCAATTGCCAGGCTCACAAAGTCGGGGGCGAAAGCGCGGTTTTCCAGGCGGTAAGCTTGCTGACCACGGTTCATAGAACCGATGTAGGTTTTAGCTTCAGATTGACGGGCTTTGTTGGCCTGGTTGAGGAAAGAAGGCAGGGCAATAGCAGCCAGAATACCGATGATGATGATAACAACCAGCAGTTCAATCAGGGTGAAGCCGCCTTCTTCTTTTTTGGTGATGAAGTGCTTCAGCAGGTTGGCTTTGAGAGAGGTTTTCATAGGTGTATGTCTCCTTGAGGGTAGGCGGTAGAGGTGTTGTTTGCGCCTGGGTCTAACTTACCCACTTGCTCTCTACTAGCGATCACGCCTGCTCAAAAAGTTTTAGGGTTAGGGGGGTGGGGGCGTAATTTCAAAATGGTTGTTGACGGCGCTGGGTAGGTTAAGCTGCTCTATTTGCAGGGTTTCTACGGTTTGGTCTAGGGCCGCAAACTCTCTCGGAAATTCTGGAAATAGCCCCAGCAAACCTGGAATTACCCACTCATCTAGCCCAGCGAGGGGGGCAATGAAGTTAACGGCCTGGGCGTAGCGGTTGCGATAGGTAAGGCCCAGCAGACTGCGGCCTGTGCCCTGGGCAGGGGCGACTAGGGATGTCAACCACGATCGCGCCTCTCGATGTTGCGTAAACGACTCGGCTAGCTGGGCTTGTGCTGGCGGCGATAGCTCAGCCTGGGCAAAGTAGCCCTGGGCAAATTCGCTGGGTTGCAGCCAGGCCCTAAGCAGCAGTAGTCCTTGGTCTTGGGGGGCTTGGTCTAGGGCCTGGGTGACAACGGCCAGGGCGGCTTCGATACTGCGATCGGTCGCTAACAGCGCCTGGGTGATGGGGCTTAGTTTGTCGGGATGTGGCTCAGGCAGGGGCTGCCGATACCACCAGCGCACCAGGGTTGTTTGATCGTAGAAGGGGGCATAGCCTGGGGCCTCTGGCGACATGGCCCCAAGTACGGCCCCGTGGTGGGCCACCGCTTGGTCTAGCACCGAGGCCTGGAGGGGGGCAAACGGCTCTTTTTGCCACAGGGGCAGGGTCAAAAACTCCGGTTGGACGACCCCTTCGAGGCTCAGCGCCGTGATGGCCGATGGCGTTTGACCCTGGGCCAGGTAGGCTTGCCCCAGCAAATAACGGCCAAAGCCCCCTTTTCGAGGCAGCAGTTGCAAAGCTCGACGACTGTAGACCTCAGCGGCGGCTGGGTCTTTAGAGAGCAGCAGGGCAGCTAGGTTGTAGTTAAACCAGGCGTCGTTGGGCGCGATCGCAGCGGCGGCAGAGAAATTGGCCAGCGTATCCTGCCGCAAGGCCTCTTGCTGGTCGGGGGGAACCACGGGCCGTAGGCCATAGAGTTCTTGCCCCACCAGGGCAGGATAAGTTGGATCCCAAGGGACAAAGGCAGCGGCAGAGGAGAGGTTTTGGATGGCGCCGTCCAAATTTTCTTGCTCAACTTGGTGCAGGGCACGCTGGGCAAACCAGAAACCCAGGTCGGCCATCAGCCACAGATAGCCTGTCATAATCAGCCAGGCCAGGAGCCCCAGGCTGAAGTAGCGGCGGGCTGCTCCACCCAAAGGTGAGGGCGCAGGTAGGGCTGTGTGATCGGCAATTTGCAGCAAAATTGTCAGCAAGGCGACCAGGGTGATCGAAATGCCGATGTTTTCTAGCTGATAGTCGGTCAGGCTGGAGATGCTGTAGGCCAAGATGCTGCCGCCTATGCCGTACAGCAGCCATCGGCTGGCACCATCCTGCACGGTGTGGTACAGGCGCAGCCAAAGTCTGACGACTAGTACCAGCCAAACCCCGTACAAGGCCAATCCTAAAAGCCCCATTTCGCCTAGGAATTGGGCTGGGGTGCTGTGCAGCTGCTGGGCATGGTCTAGGCCCATTCCCGTTTCTATGGGGCGATAGAGGTTCGACACGCGGCTCATGACCCCAGGGCCAACGCCGACCAGGGGGCGATCGCGCAGAATATTGACAGCGGTTTTGAACATGAAGTAGCGGTCTAGCAGCGGGCCATCTTGTACCACAGCGCCAGAGGGATGGACAAAACCTAAGCCACCCAGCAGGCTGCGAACCCGCGAATTGCTGGCCAGCACCAGCGCAGCTAGCGCCAACCCACCGCCCCCGATAGCTAGACGACGGAGCCTGCTTTTGGCCGTGGCACCCACGACAAACGCCACGACAACCACCAGGAACCATACCAGAACTCCCAGCAGTGCTCCCCTGGAGCCGCTGACGTAGAGGGCCGCTCCAGCTAAGAGGCTGGCGGCCACGGCGCCCCATCGCAACCACCCTTTAAAGGCGATCGCGCAGGCCAGCACAACGGGCGTGGCCAGGGCAAAGTAGCCGCCGACAAAGTTGTGATGGCCAAAGGGCATGGCGTTGCGGAGGGCGGTAGAAAAGCTGTCGTCTAGGGCCGACGGGGCCGATGGCCGCCACAGCAGTAGAGAGATGACGGCTGTGCCCAAAACCGTTACGGCCAGGGGCACCGCGAGGTGAACTGCCTTAACCTGGGCGCGACTGGCCCAGTTGACTACGCTGTAGAGGGTCAAGACGTAGACCGCTGCCAAAATCACGTTCCACAGGGCCACAGTTTTGAAGTCGCTGGCCAGACTGCAAACAATCAGGCTAATGCCTGTGACCGCTACGGCCCAGTCAAGGCCGTGGCCCAGGGGGCGGAACGGGGTGTCCAGATGGCGCAGTTGCCCTAGGAGCCAGATCGCGATCGCTAAAAATCCAGCCTGCCATACCAGCACCCAGGGCCAGCCCACCATCCGCAGGTAGCTGAAGGGCAGCCACGTCATAACCACCATGGCCACTCCCCCCAGCACCCCCAGCCAATGCTCCTTAATAGCCGCAGCTAGGGTCGGTTGCAAAGAAGAATCTTGAGCCATAGTAGAAGATGCCAATACGGTGCTAACAGGTTGGATAGCCGTGCAGGAAAGAGAGCCGACGGGCTGCCCGCAGCCTTTCTTGGGCTGGAGCTCTTGGGGCAGCGATCGCGGCAGGCGTGGGTAAACTTATTCTAGAACCACCCCCAATTTTGAAGCCCGCACTATAGGTTTCTTACGCTTACCAACCACAACGATGCTGCAATTTTCCAGTTCACCCCATCCCCCTATGCATCGAGCCAAAAGCCTGCTGCTTTGGATTTTGCCCGTGGCGCTGCTAGTGAGTCTTGTGCCCTTGCAGCAGCGGCGTTTGGCCGCCCTACAAGACCACAGCGTCACCGAGCAGAACCTTGAGCAGCAGGATCAGACCACCGCTGCTACGCTGGCTCTGGCGCAAAAAATGCCTACCTTTGGCTTCGACAATGTGGTGGCAGACTGGTTTTTTCTGCGGTTTTTGCAATACTTTGGCGACGATGAAGCAAGGGCTAAAACAGGCTATAGCCTCAGCGCCGATTTTTTTAGGGCCATCATCCCCAACGACCCGTACTATCGGAGGTTCTATCTGTTTCTGTCGGGCAGTGTAAGCAACTTTGCTGGCCAACCAGAGCAGAGTGTAGCGCTGATTGCCCAAGGACTAAAGCATCTGACCCCAGCGCTGCCATCGGATGGGTTTTATATCTGGCGCTATCGCGGCGTCGACGAATTGCTGTATTTAGGGAACGGAAAAGCAGCCCAAAAATCATTTCAAACCGCTGCCGACTGGGCGCGACAGTCCCCCGAGCCTGATGCGCCTTTGATGGCCGAAAACTCCCAGCGCACGGCAGATTTTTTGGCCCAAAATCCCCTCAGCAAGCAGGCCCAGGTCAATGCCTGGGCCAGTGTACTCGCCAACGCCTTTGACGATGGCACCCGCCAAAAAGCCATCGCTCGCATTGAGGCTCTGGGCGGCAAAGTTACCATCAGCGAGACGGGGGAAATCAGACTTCAGTTTCCGCCCGACGACTAGCTGTCTTTACAGTTCGCCGCAGTCGGCGATGACCACAGGCTCAGAGGTTTGGCCGCTGCGGCTGCCCACCTGCTCCATGGTGCTGACCACGTCCATGCCTTCGACCACGCTGCCAAAGACGACGTGTTTGCCGTCGAGCCAGGGGGTGGCCACGGTGGTGAGAAAGAACTGCGACCCGTTGGTGTTGGGGCCAGCGTTGGCCATGCTCAGCAGACCGGGGGTGGTGTGCTTGAGGGTGAAGTTTTCGTCGGCAAATTTCATGCCGTAGATCGACTCGCCGCCGGTGCCGTTGCCGCGGGTAAAGTCACCGCCCTGGCACATAAACTCAGGAATGATGCGATGAAAGCTAGAGCCCTTGAAATGCAGAGGCTTACCAGCGGTGCCCATGCCTTTCTCGCCAGTGCAAAGGGCGCGGAAGTTTTCGGCGGTTTTGGGGGCAACATCGGCCCGCAGTTCCATCACAATGCGGCCCACGGGGGTGCCGCCAATGGTGATGTCAAAAAATACTCTAGGATTGGTTGCTTCTGTCATAGCTAGCTCTTAGGGTGCAGGGGTTGACCTTTGCCATTAACCCACAGTTTGGCCAAAGTGAACACATCCCTGTGGCGGTACGATAGAACGCTATTTCACTCTAGCTATAGGTTATAGATATTTGAGTCTGTCGGCATCAGGTTTCAATATGGCTTGCGATCGGTTGATCTGCAAAGGCCTGTTGTAGGGTTGATAACGGCCAAATCAGAGCGGGCACTCTAGATCGAACGATTTATGGCAAGAAATCTAGAGTTAGCTTTATGCGGAAATATGTATTCGTCGTTTTTATCGCTGTGTTTTTTCCCAGCCAAGCTCTTGCGGGTATATCCTGCCAAGGGGATCATCGACGGGGTGCGTCGGCCTACTTTGCCCAGCCCATTGGGCGAACCTCTTTGACTTCGCAAGATTTAGGTTTAGCCCGCGGTAACTATACCCTGGACAAGGTTTGCAAAGATGGCAGAAATATCTCGCTGCTCTAAATGAGACAGGACGACACGAGGGATTTTTACTATTTAGTTTTAACCTCAGAGGTATGGAACTTTATCAACAGCCTGCCTCAAGAGCGCTAAACAGCTCCTGAGATCGACTTGATCTACCTGACCATTAACCGTTCAGAATCTGCGATTAAGGTCTGGGATGGAAAGGGAAATACCGGGGGTGCTCAAAGAACCCCCGGTATCTATTCTGAGTTAATCGACCCCCTCGATCGGGGCGAAGCCCTGGCGCTGGACGTTTTCGCTGACGTGGCGCGGCTCCAGGAATTGCAGCAGGTAATCAGGGCCGCCCGCCTTTGACCCCACCCCCGACATCTTGAAGCCACCGAAGGGCTGCCGCGAGACGATCGCACCCGTGATACTCCGGTTGATGTACAGGTTGCCCACCGCAAACTCGTTCTGCACCCGGTCGATGTGGGAGGGCGTACGGGAATAAAGACCGCCGGTCAACCCGTAGTCAGTGTTGTTGGCTACCGTTAGCGCCTCGTCGAAATCCTTCACTCGGATCACCGCTAGCACCGGGCCGAAGATTTCCTCCTGGGCAATGACGGCATCGGGAGCCACATCGGTAAACACTGTGGGGCCAACGAAGTAGCCGGTGTCGGGGGCGGGCATCTCCAGAGCCAGGGTAGCTTCCTGATTGCCCTTTTCGATGTACTCTTTAATTTTGGCCTGGGCGGCGGCATCGACCACGGGGCCGACAAAGGTGCCAGGATCTTCAGCGATGCCGACTTGGAGGGAGCGGGTAGCCTCCACTAAGCGGTGCATAAAGGTGTCGTACACCGACTCCACCACCATGACGCGGGAGCAGGCCGAGCACTTCTGGCCGCTGTAGCCAAAGGCGGAGTAGACCACCCCCTGCACCGCTTGATCCAGATCCGCGCTTTCGTCGATGATGATGCCGTTTTTGCCCCCCATCTCGGCCACCACCCGCTTCAGGTGCTTTTGGCCGGGGCGCAGCTGGGCAGCTTCGGCGTAGATGCGGCAGCCGACGGCGCGGGAGCCGGTGAAAGTGATCATGTGGATGTCGGGGTGCTCCACCATGTAGGCCCCGACGGTGGAGCCTTTGGCGGGGAGAAATTGAAGCACTCCTTTTGGGATGCCCGCTTCGTAGAGAATTTCGGCAATCTTGGCGCCAATCACCGAGGAGTTTTCGGCGGGCTTCATCAGGGTGCAGTTGCCCGCCACCAGCGACGCCACGGTCATGCCGGTGGTGATCGCCAGGGGGAAATTCCAGGGGGAGATCACCAGGCCAATGCCGTGGGGAAAGTAGCGGTAGCGGTTGGTTTCGCCGGGGTAGTCGTAGGCGTAGCCCCCGTCCAGGCGCTCCATCTCGTCGGCGTAGAAGCGGCAGAAGTCGATCGCTTCTGAGGTCTCGGGGTCAGCCTGGCCCAGGGGCTTGCCCACCTCCAGCACGATCCAGGCGTTGAGCTCGTGGCGGCGAGCCTCCATGATGTCGGCAGCGCGGCGCAGGATGTTGGCCCGCTCTTTAGCAGGGGTGGCGGCCCAGGCGGGAAAGGCGGCTTTGGCGACGGCGATCGCCCGTTCGGCCTGCTCCTGGCTGGCCATGCCCACTTTGCCGATCAACTCCTTGGGGTTGGAGGGGTTCACCGAGTCAAAGAACGCCTCAGTATTCACCGCTTCGCCATCGATGATCGGGCTGTAGCGCTGGCCGATCTGCTGCCGCACCGCTTTGAGGGCGGCGAAGGCCTCGGTGCGCTTGACGGCGATCGCATAGTCCGTATCCGCCGCATTTGGGAACGGCGGCTCCCAATCCCCGTGGCCCCCCTGCTCCCCTGCCAAATCCTCTTCAGCAAACTCCGGGGCCGCCAGCAGCGTCTCCACCGGAGTATCTTCGAGGTTCTGCCGCAGGAAGGAGCTGTTGGCGGTGTTCTCCAGCAGGCGGCGGATCAGGTAAGACATCCCCGGAATCAGCTCACCGAAGGGGGTATAGACCCGCACTCGGTAGCCCTGGTCGGCCAGGGTTTTGGCCAGCTTGTCGGCCATGCCGTAGAGCACCTGCAGCTCGATATTACGCTTGGGAATGTGGAGTTCTTCGGCGATTGCCATCGCGTAGGCCTGGGACCTGACATTGTGGCTGCCGATCGCCGCATATAAATACTCATGGTTCTCCAGCAGCAGCCGGGTCATGCGCTCAAAGTTGGCGTCGGTCGAGACCTTCTGGCTATAGACCGGGCTGGGCCAGTCGTTCTGCCGTGCGGTGATGGTTTCCTGGTCCCAGTAGGCCCCCTTGACCAGGCGCACGCTGACCGGGGTGCCTCGCTGCTTGGCCCAGGTCACCAGGTCTTGCAGATCCTCATAGCTGTCCTGCAAATAAGCCTGGAGCGTGACGCCAATGTCGTCGCGCTGACGAAACTCATCCTCCAGCAAAATGTCTTTGAGAATGGCCAGGGTGAGGTCTTTGTACTTGTACTGCTCCATATCAAAGTGCACCATCACCCCAAGCTCTTGTGCCCGGCGCAGCAACGTGCGAATGGAATCGCTGACCCCGGCCCGGCTGCCCGCCTCATCCAGCGGGTCAAACTGGGAGTAAAAGGCGGTGAGCTTTACCGACACCTGCACCTTGGAGAGTTCTCTGCCCTCGGCAACGTCGATCGCATCGATGGTCTTCCAGTTTTTCGCCGCGTTCGACAGCTGCGCCATGATGTCGAGGTAGCGCTGCAGGTAGGCCTGGGCCTCCTCCTCGGTGATCACCGCCTCCCCCAGCAGGTCCATGGTGAAGGTGAGCTTGTCTTTGCGCATGCGCTCGATCGCCTTGATCGCCTGGTCCATCTTTTCGCCAGAGATGTAGCGGTAGGCCAGGGTCTCGACGGCGGGGGCGACGGTGGTGGCGGCCAGCTTGCCAGGGGCCGAGTCGGGGTCAGTGAAGTTGAGCAGGCCCTTCAGCACGTTGGGCAACTCGACCTCATCGGCGGACAGATACTCCTGCAGATGGCGAGCAATCTCCGGCTTGCTGCGCAGGGCGGGCAGGGCGTCAATGAAGCGAAACAGCTGCACTTTGAGGCCGGGGTTGGCCATGGCGAAGTCCATGATCTTGTCGTCCCAGCGCATTTGGTCGCGCATTTGGGCAAAGAGATTTTTCTTCTCGCGGGTGGCCCCGAGCAGGGCCGTGGCGATCGCGAGGGTTTTGGCCTCGTAATGAAGCGGGTCGGTCTGAGGCTTAATTGCTGGGGCTACCACGTGTTTATCTCCTTGATTCCCTAGTTCTATCTTGAGGGAAAACAGCTCCCATGGGGTTAGCGTGTCATGATACTTTTTCCGCCCAGGAGTAGGGCTACAGCGGCCTATCATAGGAAACAGCACCACTCTCCTGGGGGTTTTGATGACGGCTTACACCATTAAGCTCCAGCCCGCCCTGGATATGACCGATGATCAGTTCTATCAGCTGTGCATCACCAACCCAGACCTCAAATTTGAGCGCAATGCCCAGGGAGATCTCCTCATCATGTCGCCTACGGGTGGAGAAACCGGCAACCGGAATGTTGAACTGGCCACAGAATTTGTGTTGTGGAATCGCCAGCGGCAACTCGGATTGGTGTTCGACTCCTCCACAGGTTTCAAGTTGCCCGGTGGCGGTGAGCGATCGCCCGATGTGGCTTGGGTCGAGCAGTCGCGCTGGGATGCCCTCACCCCCGAGCAGCGGCAAAAATTTCCGCCCATTGCCCCCGACTTTGTCTTGGAACTGCTGTCGCCCAGCGATCGCCTCTCGATGGTGCAGGCGAAGATGCAAGAGTATATGACCAGCGGCGTCCGTCTGGGCTGGCTGATCAATCCCCAGACCCGACAGGTCGAAATCTACCGCCAGGGGCAAGCACCTGAGCTGCTTAACAATCCCACTTCTCTTTCAGAAGATTCCGTTCTCCCCGAATTTAGATTGAACATGGCACTAATCTGGTAAAGCTTGCGGCTAGGCCACGGCAAAGCCGGTGTGTTCCCTTACATCTGGGGAATGGAAAGCCAGAACAATGTGGTCTTTAGGTACGCCAGCTGCCACTAGATCTGCGGTAATACTGCTTTCGATGCCGTCATAGTGAATCCAAATTTTCTCATCGCGTATTTCTGCATGTACAACCATGCCATGAATGCGCCTGCTGCCATTCCAGCCTTCATGAATTAAGAAGAAATGATTTTGGTCACGACTGACTACAACATCAGTTCTGACATCGCCGTAGCGATAGGGTAAGTCAGCATAGTATTGGAGCGTTTTTTCCAAAATGCTGCGCCATTGATCTAGGGGTTCCATTGCAGTATTTCCTCAGCGTTTGAATCAAATACAAGTAGACGAAAGCCTGGTCCCGCCAAGAGTAGTTGCCCGGCTTCCTCGGTAAATAAGGTCTGAAATACGGTTTCGTTCACCGCCAAGTAGAGGGCGCGATCGGGTTCTTGCTTTTGGAGTGCCCTAGCGTAGAGAAAATATTGGCCCCAGGCCATTTCAAGATCACTGATGGGAGAAGGGCTAAGAAAACTTTTTACCTCTACAGCAATTTTATCGGGACCGCGCTCAGCGGCAATCAGCTTTTCTGCCCCTACGTCTACAAAAACAGAGCGCAAGCCAATGGTTAAAACTAGCGGGTCATCTGTAACTATCCACCCGTCCTTTTTCAGTGCTGTACACACCGCATCGTGATAGATTTCCCTGGCTGGCATCGGTTTATAGTCCCATCGGGTTGTTCAACCCCGTAGAAGTCAGTTTACATTGGTAGATGGGCCTAGCTGGCTCGATGAAGACCTAATTTAACCCATGACCGAAGACCCCCGTGCCCGTGCCCAAGCCCAGTATGTCAATGGCCAAGCCGCCTTTGAGCGCGGCAGCTACCGCGAGGCGGTGGAGCGTTTTGAAGAAGCGGTTCAGCTCGCCAAGGCCACTACGCCTCTGGGTGGAGAGATTCAGACCTGGCTGGTGAATGCCTACAGCGCCGTGGGCAGGCAGCAGGATGCGATCGCCCTCTGCCAGATCCTGACCCGCCACCCGGATTTAGACACCCGCAAGCAGGGCAAAAACCTGCTCTACATACTGCAAGCCCCTCAGCTCCAGCGCCCCACCAACTGGATGACGCAAATTCCCGATTTAGATGAGCTATCGGCTGACGGGGCGCGAAGTTTGGGCACATCGGCCTCTTCCGTGGCGGCTAAGTCTGCCCCGCGATCGCGCCCCAAGACCGAAGAACCGGCCCTTGACCCCAGCCAAATCAATCGCAGCGACAACGGGTTTTTGTGGGCGGCGCTGGTGGGGGTGGCCCTGGTGCTGGGCGGTTTGCTCTATTTGAGCTAGGGCGATCTCAGGGGCGGTTTGAAACGGGTGCTTCCCCAGGGCAGGGCATTGCCTTGGGTGAAGTTCGGTGCTTATGATCTAATGCTGCTGTTTAAGGCGCAATCTAGGGCGCAAATTATCTATGGTAAGCATTCGTCATTCTTGGATCGCAGGGGTATCGGGCCTGCTGTTGCTGTTGCCCTTGGGGGCTTGTGCGCCCTCCGGCCCAGACCAAAATGTGGCCGGGGAGAGCGGCACAACCGCTGAGCAAACCGTGATTCCCCTCACTGCCGGGGCCATTCCCGATCAAGATCCCGAGCAGCTTCAGCGCCTTTACACCAAGCTAGCCGACTATTTAGAAGCTGAGCTGGGGGTGCCGGTGGAATATAAGCCTGTAACCGACTACGCCGCTGCGGTCACCGCCTTTAAGGTGGGCGATCTCGATCTGGTCTGGTTTGGCGGGCTGACCGGGGTGCAGGCCAGGTTGCAGGTGCCCGGTGCCCAGGCGATCGCCCAGCGCGACATCGACGAGCAGTTCCACAGCGTCTTCATTGCCAATGCGAGTACCGGCCTGAAGGAATTTACCGATCCCCAAGATCTGGCCCAGATCAAGGGACACACCTTCACCTTCGGCAGCGAGTCGTCGACCTCCGGGCGGCTGATGCCCCAGTACTTTATGGAAGAGGCGGGCCTTGACACCGCCAAAGACTTTAAGGGGGAAGTGGGCTTCTCGGGCAACCACGACACCACCATTAAGCTGGTGGAAGCGGGCACCTACGAGGTGGGGGCGCTGAACGAACAGGTGTGGCGCGATCGCGTCGCAGAAGGGGCTGTTGACACCGCTAAAGTCAACGTCATCTGGCGCACGCCTGCTTACTATGACTACCACTGGGTGATCAACCCCGCCGTGGATGAGCGCTACGGTGACGGTTTCACGGAGAAAGTGCAGGCAGCCCTGCTGGCGCTCGACCCCGCCGTACCCGAGCAAAAGGAAATTCTCGACCTGTTTGGGGCTGAGCGCTTTATTGCCACCAGCAACGACAACTATGCCGAAATCGAAGCGGTGGGCCGCAAAATTGGCAAAATCCAGTAGTTGTGAACCCATATTTCAGCTAGAGGGGGTGAGCTGCCGCTTTGGGGCGGTGGCGGCCCTGAGCGACTGCACCCTGGCGATCGCCCCCGGCGAGCGAGTGGCCCTGATTGGCCCCAGCGGCGCAGGCAAAAGCACCCTGCTCAGCCTGCTCAACGGCAGCCAGGCGCCAACCTCAGGACGCGCCATCATCCTGGGGCAGGAGGTCGGTCGTCTCAGCCCCAGGAAACGGCGACGCATTCAGCGGCTGGTCGGCACCGTTTACCAGCAGCATCACCTGGTGGGCAACCTGGCGGTGATTCACAACGTAAATGCTGGCCACCTGGGGCGTTGGTCGCTGCCCCAGGCCCTGTGGTCGCTGGTGTGGCCCCAGCAGGTGGAGGTTGCCGCCCAGGCCCTGGCCCAGGTGGGCATTGCCGACAGGCTCTACGCCCGCACCGATCGCCTCTCGGGGGGGCAGCAGCAGCGGGTGGCCCTGGCGCGGGTGCTGGTGCAAGACCCGATGGCCATTCTGGCCGATGAGCCGATTTCGAGCGTGGACCCGGAGCGATCGCGGGCGATGATGGACCTGCTGCGCCAGCTCAGCGAATCCACCGGCAAAACCCTGGTGATCAGCCTGCACGAGGTGGAGTTTGCGGTGAAATACTGCGATCGCATCATCGGCCTGCGCCAGGGCCAAATTCTCTTCGATAGCGCCGCCGCCCAGGTGAGCAGCGCCATGCTGAACCAGCTTTACCAGCTTTAGGCCAGGGCCACAGCCATAGTTATGTTGATTAGGATATCCAGAAACCCTATGAACGTTCATGGGAGATGTGTCTTAACCAGACTGGCTACAGCTATATAGGCCATGGTTTTCCCCTTAATATCTTCGGAAAGTCAGCGGGGGCCAATTTTGTATTGAGGAATATATGCAAAAGGCACGCTTCCAGAGTTAAGTAGGAGCTTCTACAGAGAACGTTCTCTGTTCTGCCTGCCCACTGACTCCGCATGAAAATTGCCACCTGGAACCTTGAGCGTGCCCTGCCTGCCTCGGTACAGGCTGAGCGCCAGCAACAATGGCTCAGCCGCATCGATGCCGACATTTGGATTTTGACCGAGACCCATCTGGGTATTACCCCAGGGGAGGACTTCGTTTCTGTGGCCAGCGGTCTGCCCGATCGCCCTGGGGCAGAGGATGAGCGCTGGGTACAAATTTGGGTTAGAACAGGCGAGCTTGTACCCTTAGAAACTGGGGATAAAGCTCGCACCGTCGCCGCCCTGCTGACCCAGCCCAGCGGCCAGGGATGGGTACTGTACGGCACGGTGCTGCCCTCTCAGCCCGACCACCAAGGCCAGACTTTTGCCGCCGCCCTAGCCACCCACCAAGCCGACTGGAAACGATTTCAGGGAGTCCATCCAGAGGCGGGCTTAATCGTTGCCGGAGACTTTAACCAAGACCTAAATGCCCTGAACTACTACGGATCGCGCCGCAACAAACAGGCCCTGCGGCAGGCCCTAGACAGCGTGAAGCTAGTTTGCTATACCGCTGGGGAGAACGACCCAGTACACCGACTCATCCAGGGGCAGCATTCTAACACCGACCACATCTGCTTGACCCAAAACCCTCTGGGGCAATTCAGGGTTCCTTTGTCTGGCCCCAATGCCTTGAAGATCTGCGCGGCCTCTCCGATCACTTCGGCGTTGGCATAGACATTCAGTTTTAGTTTTTACCAGAGGCAAATTTTAGTCACCGCGATGTTGCCGCCAAAGCACACGGCCACGTCTGAGTCGGGGTCGTGGCGGCGATCGTTGTAGTTGCCCACGTAGTAAAACCGGCCCTGGTCAACCTTGAATTCCGTGGGCAGGGGCTGGGTGCAGGTGGTGCAGAAGACCAGCTCAGGATCTGAGTCGCCGGGCTGTAAATGGGGCAAATTCACATTCCAAAAGCAGCCCGGTGGAAGTGTCTCAGCCATCAAAGTTTCAACAACCCGAGCCGTGAGACGGGTCGCCAACCCCCAGTCAATCGGGCGGCGGTTTTGAATGTAGTGGGAAATGGCAATGCCCGGCACCCGCAGCAAAGCCGCCTCTCGCACAGCGGCCACGGTACCCGATACGTGGATATCGGCTCCCATGTTGCCTCCAGCGTTAATGCCTGACAGCACCCAGGTCGCGTCTGGGCACAGGTAGCTAACCCCAACGCGGGCGCAATCTGCCGGGGTGCCGGTAATGGCAAAGGTGCGTTCTTCCCGCTGGGCGATCGCGATCGGTCCGCCCCGATTCATTTGATGGCTACAGCCCGACAGGTGGCGATCGGGCGCTACTACCCAGGTGGGGTGGCCATCCAGCGCCTCACGCAGGGCCGCAATGCCGGGGGCATCAATGCCGTCATCGTTGGTCAGAATAAGGGTCATAGGCAGGTTGGCAAAAATTCTTTGCTTGAAGCCTAAAGCATAAACTCCTCGCAATTCACGAGTTTATCTAGGCGCTGGCAAACCCTAGAATAGACCTAGATCGCTCTGGCGGGAGGACAGATTATGGGATTGACAGTCCGCGAATTGGCCAAACTTCAGTCCGACTATCCCGACTATCGCATGGAGTTGGTGGATGGTGAGGTCAAGGTTATGAGTCCATCCGGCTACGAGGCTGACGAGGTCTCTACTGAACTATCCAGAGTTTTGGGCAACTGGGTTCGCCCCCGCCAGCTAGGCAGGGTTACGGGGTCGAGCGCAGGTTTTGTGCTACCAAATTCCGATACCCGCGCCCCGGATGTCTCCTTCGTCAGAGCCGATCGGCTGCGCCGTAGCCCTCGATCGTTTGCCGAACTGGCCCCAGACCTGATGGTAGAAGTCAAATCGCCGACCGATAGCGCCGCCAAACTACGAGACAAAATTCAGGAATTCCTAAATTTGGGTACTCAGGTCGGCATCTTGATCAATCCCGAGAGCCGCCAGGTGGAGGTTTACCGGCTGGGGCAGGAGGCGATCGCCCTCAGCGATGGAGACATTCTCACCGTCCCTGACCTGCTGCCCGGCTGGGAAGTCGCCGTGGCCGACCTGTGGCCTCTGGTGTTCGAGTAGCTTGTTAACCCAGATCCCAGGGCTTTGGGTACAACCCTGGGATCTCGAGCAACACTTCAGCGCAATTAATTAGCCAATCCAGCGGGCGACGTCTTTGGCGTGATAGGTCAAAATCATGTCGGCCCCAGAGCGCTTGAAGCTGGTCATGGTTTCCATTACCAGCTTTTGCTCATCGACCCAGCCGTTGAGGGCGGCGGCTTTGACCATCGAGTATTCGCCCGACACGTTGTAGGCCGCCACCGGCAGGTTGGTAGCCTGCTTCACCCGCCAGATGATATCCATGTAGGCCAGGGCGGGCTTCACCATCAGCATGTCGGCCCCCTCAGCAATGTCCAGCTCAATTTCTTTGAGCGCTTCGGTGCCGTTGGCCGGGTCCATCTGGTAGGTGCGGCGATCGCCAAACTGAGGCGCACTCTCGGCAGCATCGCGAAACGGCCCGTAGTAGGCCGAGGCGTACTTGGCGGCGTAGGAAAGAATGGGTGTATCTTCAAAGCCGCTCTCATCAAGCCCGGCCCGAATCGCCTGCACAAAGCCATCCATCATGCCCGAAGGGGCAATAATGTCGGCCCCCGCATTGGCCTGGGCCACAGCGGTCTTCTTCAGCAGCTCGAGGGTGGGGTCATTGAGCACGCGCCCGCTCAAATCGCCTACCTCCAGATAGCCACAGTGGCCGTGGGAGGTGTATTCGCACAGGCAGGTGTCGACAATTACCAAGAGGTCAGGCACCGCTTCTTTGACCGCCGTGGTGGCCTTTTGCACAATGCCGCAGTCGTGCCAGGCTCCGGTGGCATCGGTGTCTTTGTCGGCGGGAATACCGAACAAAATGATAGCGGGGATACCGAGGTCGTAGACTTCCTTGGCCTCTTCGACAATTTTGTCGACCGAAAGCTGATAGACCCCAGGCATCGACGATACTTCCTTGGCGAAGCCATCACCGGGCACCGCAAACAAGGGGTAGATCAAATCGGCCTGGGTGACCAGGGTTTCTTGCACCATGCGGCGAAGTTGGGGGTGCTGGCGCAAACGACGAGGGCGATGGGTGGGGAACATGGCCTGGGGATGAAAAGGTCTCTAAACGTGAAGCTTCATTAAAACTAAAGCTTCATTTTGGGACGAAAACAAGCGCTTGGTTACGGAACGTAACCTCACCCCGTGGCCAGGAGAGCCAGCATTTCTTGCCCTGAGCCGGTAACCGCTTTTGACCAGGCCGCAGGCGCTTAGAAGGTAGGGTCGTGCTTGAAGTCAAGGCACTCGCCGTCTTCCCAGGTGCGTCCACTGCGTTCGCAGGTGGTGCGATCGCCCAAAAAAGGAATGGCGGCGGGGCTAATTTGGGGGCGATCGCCGGAGCCAGCCTGATGCTGAGTAAGCTGCATCAGCACGGCTAAAACCCCCAGGCTGAGGGTCATTACCCCTATTGCCACGGCCATCTGCCCTGAAACCGATCGCTGGTACTGATCTTGCTGGCGACGCTCCCTGGAGCGCTTTTCTGGACCAGCTACGACCACCAGGTAGTAGCGCTTGAGCAGCAGCGGAATAGAAAGGCGAATGTCTACCGCATGCTTTTGCCAAAGGGTAGTGGCCAGGGCAGCCTGGAGCGCCTCTCGCTGCCTGTCACTGAACGAGTGGGCTACGGCAGGCGGCATCTGACCCAGCAGTCGCTCCAGCGCCATGCTGGCGGGGGACGGAGGCTGGCCGGTTTCGCTGGGCGTTTTATTCATAGGGATGATGGGGAAACGAATCTACTAAGAATGGGGTTGTAGCCAAGATTTCCCTGGATTCAGGCGGCGATCGCCGCTTCACCCAATATTCATTTCGCTATCAGCGCTATAAATGAATGCCGTGTGCTACGATTGCTAATCGTGCTGAGTGAATGGTCACATCGCTTCAGTCACGGGTCGCTAGCTCAGCGGTAGAGCACTCGGCTTTTAACCGATTGGTCCTGGGTTCGAATCCCAGGCGACCCATTTTTATCGATGGATGCCCCGGTAGCAGAACTCACGGTCTGTGCCCCACAGTGATCTATGATGAGGCATAGCGATGGGATGTACACATCCCGGTTGGGTGGGGAGTTCTTTTAAGCTTAGTTTTAGCTTGTCCAAACATTTCGTTATAGATCATCGATCTATTCTAAGATTGATGAGTAAGGCTACCTACTCAGAGTGTTCCCGCTAATACTCCACCACAGGATGTTGGCTAGACCAGTTCATCTGGCTCAGTCCACCGACCTGGACTCGGATATTTGTTAGATGGAATGCTCGCACATGTCTTGAAGGCCTAACGGCGAGAACACACTAGGAGGAATTTTATGGCGCTTGTCTCACTGAGGCTACTGCTGGATCACGCAGCTGAGAACGGCTACGGCATTCCGGCTTACAACGTAAACAACCTGGAGCAAATTCTGGCCATCATGAAGGCGGCGGATGAAACCGACAGCCCCGTGATCTTGCAGGCCTCTCGCGGTGCCCGCTCCTACGCTGGCGAAAACTTTTTGCGTCACCTGGTGCTCGCTGCGGTCGAAACCTACCCCCATATTCCCGTGGTGATGCACCAGGACCACGGCAACTCCCCTGCCACCTGCTATTCGGCCCTGCGCAACGGCTTCACCAGCGTCATGATGGATGGCTCTTTAGAAGCTGATGCCAAAACCCCCGCCAGCTTCGACTACAACGCAGCGGTCACCAGTGAAGTGGTGAAAGTCGCTCACTCCATTGGCTGTAGCGTTGAGGGCGAGCTGGGCTGCCTCGGCTCCCTCGAAACCGGCGCTGGCGAAGCGGAAGACGGTCACGGCTTTGAGGGCACCCTCAGCCACGATCAGCTGCTGACCGACCCCGATGAGGCGGTGCAGTTTGTCGAAGCCACCCAGGTGGACGCTCTGGCCGTTGCCATTGGCACCAGCCACGGCGCCTACAAGTTTACCCGCAAGCCCACGGGCGAAATTCTGGCCATCAGCCGCATCGAGGAAATTCACCGCCGCCTGCCCAACACTCACCTGGTCATGCACGGCTCGTCTTCTGTGCCCCAGAAGTGGCTGGACATGATCAACGAGTACGGCGGGAATATTCCTGAAACCTACGGCGTGCCCGTTGAGGAAATTCAGAAGGGCATCAAGAGCGGCGTGCGCAAGGTCAACATCGACACCGACAACCGCCTGGCGATCACCGCGGCTATTCGCGAAGCGGCGGCTAAGGATCCCTCCAACTTTGATCCTCGCCACTTTATGAAGCCCTCGATGAAGTACATGACCGAGGTGTGCAGCGATCGCTACACCGCCTTCGGTACCGCTGGGCAAGCCAGCAAGATCAAGCAGGAGCCTGTGGAGGTCTATGCCGTTAAGTACGCCAAGGGCGAACTGGATGCCAAGGTCGCCAAGACTGCGGCCGTCTAGGGATGGCGCGATCGATTGGATTCTGTAATGAATCTGGTCTAGCTTGAGATGTAGCAGGGTTTCTTCGTTGAAGAGACCCTGCTTTTTGTTTGCCCTGACCCAGGCAGGACAAACGCCGTTTGCCCCTACAACGCTGCCTGCCGTTGAATCGGGGTGGTGTTGAACCCGAATTGGGTACCTGTGGTCAATACCGGAAAGCAAACCTGCTTCCCTTGGCGTACATTGGGGGTGCTCTACCGCCAAAGACATGCCTATGCTGCCCCCAACTACCCCTCGGCAAATTCTGACGGCCCTGCTGCCTTACCTAAAAACCGCTGGGGCCTATGCCCAGCAAATTCAGGCTCAGATTGCGGCCCAGCCCGACAAAGACGGCAAGGGCGACAACTTTTTTGCCTCGGCCCTCAGCGATGCCGATCTCTCGGTTCAAACCATGATGGAGGTGGTGCTGCTGGGGCTGTTCCCCCAGGTGCGCTTCTACGGCGAAGAGCATGAGCAGACCTACAACACCAAGTATTTTCGCGCCATTGACCTGGGGCCAGCGGGCGACTACCTGATCACCCTTGACCCCATTGACGGCACCCAGTTTTATCTAGATGGCCACTCCAACTACCAGATTATTTTGGCGATTCTCAACGCCGATGAGTACGAGGCGGCGATCGCCATTACCCCCAGCCAGGGTATTTACTACTACACCCTGCGGGGTGAGGGCACCTTTAGAGGCAGGCTGGATCAATCCCTGGAGGACTGCACGCGAATCACCGTTGATAGTCCTCCGCTAGCTGTTTGTCTGGGCTGGCAGATGGGCGAAATGGTGCCGCATTTGAGCGCTTCGCGAAGCGATCCCTGCGGGAATGGCTACCGGGTCTATCACACCAAAACCGATTATTCTAAGGCCACCCAAATTCCCAACTTCAACGGCTTGCTCAGTGGCGATTTGTGCGGTGCCGTGCTGGCGCGGGGGCAGTTTATCGACGGCGCGGCCCTGGCCTTTATGGCCCAGGAAATGGGCTATATCGTCACTACGTTTACGGGCGAGCCGCCGCCGCCGCTGCATACTTGTAACGATTACCTGCGCCCCGGCATGGTGATTGGCAGCTCTGAGAAAATCCATCGGGACTTGCTGGATGCGGTGGCAGCGGCTGGAGTTGTGGGAGCTTAGCTAAGGGGGAACAGAAACCTGGTTTCTTTTTGGGACGTACCATTAACTTCTGTTTTTGGCCCAGAAACCGGGTTTCTCGGCTGTCCTTACTGCCAATCGTCTAAATCTTGCCCCCAGTTCTGGGTGAGCTGGAGCCACTGGTCGCGGCGGCGCTCCACATCGGCGGCAATCCAGATCAGGGCGATGCCCACGACGATGCCCACCACCCACTTGATGAATGGGAAGGCCGAATTGAGCAGCACCAGCTGATTGAGGGCGTTGAGGGCAAAGATCACCGTGCCTACGTAGAGCGGAGCGCGCAGGCGCAGCAGCAGCCCAGCGGCGATCGCCCCCAAGGCCATGGCCCCTACCGGCAGCCCGGCCCACCGTTCTGTCATTAGGGCCGTCAGCAGAATAAGCCCTAGGGCAATTACCCGTAGCCAGTGACGCTGTTCTTTGCCTTCGGGCCGTTTCAGCGCTGGGTCAACCCGGGCGATGTAGAGCAGGGCCAGACCCAGGGGCAGCACCCAGGCGAGGCTATCGTCAATGGAGCGATTCTCTAGCCAGACCCAGATCGCCCAGGCAGCACAAAAGACAGAGAGATACGAGACGCGAATTTTACCGCTGTGCCAGGCCAGCCAGCCGTAGAACCCGGTCAGTACCCAGAGTGTGGGAATGTGATCAAATCCGCCCGTGAGCAGCGTTATCGCCAGGGGAACGCCCACCGCCATCACCCGCCAGGGCCGCTGGGGCCAGCCCCAGGTGGGCCAGGGCACCCAGTACACCGGCACCGCCACGGCACAGGCCACCACGCCCCACCAGGGATCCAGAGATCCTAGCGCTGGAAAGAGCGATCGCCCCAGGGCGAACCAGCCCACCAGTTCCCCTAGCCCGGCGTAGACCCAGGCGGATTGACTGGCGTCGGGGTTGGCCAACCGCCCCTGGCTGAGGGCGTAAACGATCAGGCTGGCCGCGATCGCCAGTCCCAACCATCCCAGGGTTGCCTGCCCAAAGCCAAGGCCAAGTCCCCCCCCCAGCATCAGCAGACTGGCGATCAGCCAGTGCAGGTGGGCGGCCCAGACCAGCTCGGTTTGGGGAATGCCGAGGGTGCGATCGATCTGTCCCGCCATTAGACGGTACCCGGTCATAATTAGCGCCGCCACCCCGGCCAGCACCAGCAGCGCATCGGCGGTTTCTCCCCCAGAGCCCAGCAGCATCTGGTAAATCACCAGTTCGTACCAGCCCACCGACAGCAGGCCCAGCGCCAGCCAGCGGGTGGGGGGAGACTGCATGCGTCGGCCTACTTCCAGAAGGAGCAGCGCTGCGCCCACGACCAGCCAGCCCGTCCAGGCGGTGGCGGTGTAGGCCCGCAGGGCCAGGGCCAGCCCGGCGTAGGCGAGGGTGAGATTGTGCAGCGGGGGAGCGAGGGCTGGGCGGGAACGGGCGATCGCCGCGGATGAGGCTAGGGCGATCGCCCCCAGGCCCAGGGTCGGCACCGCCAGGGCAACCGGCTCGGGATAGCGCTCGATGAGCATCCCCGACACCAGCAGTTCTACCCCCCAGCCCGCGAGGTAGACGGCCAGAGGGCGAAGATCGCCCCAGTAGCGCAGGGTGAGGGCCAGCAAAAAGGTCGCCAGAACGGCGACGATCAGGGGTCGGGGTTCGCGCCAGTCGAGGTAATAGCAGGCGATCGCGATCGTTGAAAGAACTAGCACACCAACGGCGAGGATGTGGCCCCAGCGATCGCAGGCCACCCGATACAGGGCAGATAGGGCAGGGGGGGCGGAGTTTTCCTGATGGGCGAGAGGCGATGGGTCGAGACTGATTCTAGCCAGCGATCGCCAGATTCCCCACAGCACCGCCATCAGCCCCACGGTGACCAATCCCCAAGCGGCCAAAGAGCGCGGCAGGTCCGGTATCCAATCCTCCAGGCTGCTGTAAACCCAGCCCAGCCCAAAGCCCACGGCCAAAAACGCTACCCCAGGGCGTCGGTAAAAACGGCTGTTTACCCCCGTCAGCACAGTGGCGGTGCCCAGCCCCACCAGCCGGGTTAAGGGCAGCCCTAGGGTAAAGGGCAGAGCAATCCCCGTAGTTAACACGCTGGCCGGATGGCGACCAATCAGCGCCAGCACCACCGGAATTACCAGCCCCAGCCAGCTCAGCTCAAAGGAAAACCCGTCGTCAATTAGGTATCCCCACAGCAGGGCATAGGTCATCGCCGACAGCCCCACGCCGTAGAGCCAGGCGCTGCTGCCCCACAGCCCGGGCAGCGCTTTGCTGAGCAGCAGGGCAACCGTAGCCAAAACAACAACCACGACCAGCCAGCGATTGAGGGATAGCCCCGGCCAGCGGTTGCCGATCGCCACCAGGGTGGTCACCAGGGCCAGGCCGTAGGTGACGACAATGCGCCAGCGGGCCAGGGGCGATCGCCGCCGGGTCACCACCAGCGCGGTGATGGTAGAGGCCACCAAATTTACGACCAGCACCGGGTTGCTGAGCAGACTCAGGCCGGTGAGAAGGACATTGCTGCCCAGGGCCAAACCATCGCTAAACTGCCCTAGCTTGGGCTTGCCCTGGCGCAGATACCAGTCGCCCAGGGCCACCATGCCAACCACGTAGGGAAACAGAGAAATTCCCAGCAGCGCGTCGCTGCCGCCGCTGATTTGCCCCCAACTGGCCAGCGGGGTGACGATGGTTTGCCGCAGCGAGCCCGGCAGCAGCTCCCAGCCGACAAAGGCGAGCTGTACGGCGATCGCGTAGGCAATCAGCAGATCGCGCCGCTGGCCCAGCTTGCCCAGGGCCTGAAGGCGCAGCCCCAGGCCCAGCAAACTCACCCCAAAGGCCTGGGCCAGCCAGTCGCCGATCGCCATCAGCCAGCCCCACCACAGCAGCCCCCTGCCTGCGACAATGCCCCACCGAGCGGTGCGATCGCCGTGAGATTCCGGCGTTGCAGCATCTTCTGGATTTGCCTCTGCCGCTGGTTTAGGCACCAGTCGCCGCTGGCCCAGCCCCACCCAGGTCGCGCCGTACAGACCAAAGGCGAGGCCAAATAGTCCCAGCTCCTGGGATTCTACAGCGGTGAGCCCTCGCGCCAGCAGGAGCCCCAGGGCTGCGGTGATGGCGATGGTGGGCCAGCGCAGACCCGAGGACATCCCTCGCTGCCGCTGACCGTAGACCGTGGCGGCAGCACTGCCCGCGACCCCAGCGTAGACCGCCAGAATGGGCACAGCTCCTAGGCCCCAGCCGGTGTGCAGGTAGGCCAGCCCCAGGGCATTGGCCTGCTCCAAGGGAGTGCTTTGGTGCTGGCGCAGCTCTTGCAGGGCCGCCAGGGTGAGGACCGTTGCCGTGATCGCCGCCACCACAAAACCGCCTCCCTGCCACACCCCCAGCCCATCTAAGGCCCAAAAGTTCAGCGGTACCAGCAGCAGGGTAATCATTTGCAGGGTTTTAGCGGTCAGCTGTAGATTGGCGCTGCGGCGGCACCACAGCCCCACCGCCCAAAACGCCAGCGTGTAGGCCAGCAGCACCAGGTACTGCCCCGCCGCATTGAACCGGGTCCACTGGGTGGCCGCCAGCACTGCCGACGACAGCACCACTAGGAACACCCCCAGCCCCAGCAGCCAGATCACGCTTAGCTCGCTCATGAGGCGGCTGAGCCACAGGCTGCTAGGGGAGGGCGATCGCGGCGCAGCGGGCGCGGCAGGGGCAGCCGATGGGGTGCTTTGGCGATCGCGGGCGGCTCTCGGGCGGCGCGATCGCGGTGGCGAATCCGCCGGAATAAAATCGGTAATCGGCGCAGCTCCGGCGGCCGGCTCCGGCCCTGGCGCATCCTCAGCGGCGATCGCCGTTTCAGGTTCGACAAAGGGATTTTCAGCAAAGGGATTTACCACCCCGCTCAGCTCCGACTCCGAAACCGCCGCCACCGCTGGCGACAGGTCGCAGCTGAGGTGAGTCCGGCAAAGTTCTTGCACCTGCCGCTCGGATATCAGCCCCAGGCGCAGCCAGCTGTCTAACCCTTCCAGCAGCCCCGGCTGGTCGGACGACAGATCGAGCTGTAATCGAATGGTGGAGTCTCGATCGTCAGCCATAGCCTGCCCTTAGGGAAACTTCTAGGATTATGGAGGCTGGCACGCAGAGCAGATTCCCCAGCCCCAGATTCTTAACGTCAAGGATTACAAGGATTACAGCGCTTTTGATGTCTTCTCCGCATAAAGTCGTCCGCGTTTGCCCGCTGTGGTGATCAGGGTGTAGACCGTGTAGAGCCATCCCGCCACAAAAAATCCCCCCCGACTGAGCACTTTTAGCGGATTGCCATCTTTGTTGCAGGGGGGGCGCCCCAGCACATGACAGTTGAAGAGCCGCCCGTAGAGGCGCAGATTTTGGCTTAGGGTGAGGTTTTTTAGGGCTAGCAAAAAGTGGTTGTGGTAAAAGTTCATCTGGTAGTTGAGCGATCGCGTCGCAATGTCATGGCAGCCGCCCGTCTCTTCCCCCAGGTGCACCAGATGGGCCTCGGGGTTGTACCAGATGATATAGCCGGTAGAGCGGATATGCAGGCAAAAGTCAGACTCTTCGCGCACGGCGCTGCCGTAAAACCGCTCGTCAAACCGCAGCCCGTGGCGATCGAATAGCTCTCGCCGGAACGACATATTGCAGCCCCGCGCCGTCAGCACTTGCTGGGGCTGAGTCGTGTGCACCAAATCCAGGTGATACCAGGCAATGCCGGGGTCCATGGCCGCTGGTGGCAGGTAGTCGATTTCCAGTTCTTTCTGCTCTGCCAGCTTCATGCGGTCAAACACCCGCCCGGCTACCGCCCCCACCTCGGGCCGTTCCATCAAGGTGCGGGCGTGGGCGTAGAGGTAGCCGGGGGGCAGCACCACATCGTCGTCAATGAAGATCACGATGTCGCTACGGCTGCGCTCAATGCCAAAATTTCGCGCCGCAGGCAGGCTCGCCCAGGGCACCCGGTGCCAGGCGATCGCCCCCGACTCTGCCCAGGCTTCCAGCGATCGCTGGGTTTCCGGCTCATGGCGCTGGGTTTGATCGACCACCACCACCTGGTAGGCCGGGTAGTCCTGGGCCAGCACGCTGCGCAGGGTGTCGCACAGCACCGCCTCCCGCTGGTACGTCGGGATGATCACAGCAAGGGTGGGCCAATCCATAGCGGCAGGGGATGTAGGACTCAGACCAGTATTCCCACCCTCTCCCCCCACTTTCCCCACCTTCCCCATCTCCTCACCTTCCCCACCTTCCCCTCAGGGCAGCTCCACCGAGGTTGGCTTAGCAATGTGCGGCAGCCCCCAGCCCAGCTTCTCCCTCAGCACCGTAAAAAACTCAGGCGGTTTGAGGCGAATAAACCGGGCCGGGTAGGGGGCGCGACAGGTTTTTACCTCGTCTTTGGTCATCACGTAGCAGCCCGCATTGCCGTCCACAATCAGCACCAGGGGATCTGGGTTGGCCGAGCGAATAGTCACCTGCTCGCGATCGGGGAACACCAGCCCCCGCGAGGCGAGCGAGTGGGGGCAAATGGGGATCAGCTGCGTGACCTCTACTCCCGGCGTGATCACCGGCCCCCCGGCGGACAGCGAGTAGGCCGTAGACCCCGTTGGGGTTGACAAAATAATGCCATCGGCGGCGATGTCCACTGGCGAGTGACAGCCAATCGCCACTTCAAAATGGCACATGCTGGTCAGGGGCTCGCGGTGCAGCACCATCTCGTTCAGGCACAGCGCCTCCCAGACCAGATCACTGCGGTGGAAGAGTCGGACGGCCATCATGCCCCGCTCTTCAATTTCGTAGTTGCCTTCTAGCACCTGCTCGATCGCCTGGGGCAGCTGGTTCATATAAGTTTCGGTCAAAAAACCCATGTGGCCAGTGTTTACCGTTAACAGGGGCACCCCAATCGGGGCCAGCTGGCGAAAGGCCGAGAGCACGGTGCCATCGCCCCCCAGCACTACGGCAAAGCTCATGTCCTCGTTGAAGTGAGGCGGTACCAGGCTGCCGAGGGGGGTATGACAAACCGGG
The DNA here is from genome assembly GCF_000309385.1 of Nodosilinea nodulosa PCC 7104. GTDB lineage: Bacteria > Cyanobacteriota > Cyanobacteriia > Phormidesmidales > Phormidesmidaceae > Nodosilinea > Nodosilinea nodulosa. Next base: position 1,015,023 of record NZ_JH976537.1, on the reverse strand, counting down.
CGATCGGGCTGAGAATAGCCCAAAATGCCGCCCATACCCGTAGCCAGACTCACGGTGCAGCCTCGCCGAGTCAGCTTCTCCTCCCATTCGAGAGCAGCCTGACAGGCCACAGGTTTAACGTCGTTGTAAATAATGCCAACCTTGGGCACAGGCAGGGTCCAACCTTACAATCGGTGCAGATGGGTGAACAAAACGCGTCCTACACCCGCTAAGATGCCGAACACGCCAAGGAAAACGCCAGAGGGGATCACAGTTTACCTTCCCCCTAGGCTACCGTTTTTTCGTCTAGGGTTAAACAGCCCCCGATTGAATTGCTTCGCTATCCCATGCATTTCGGGCCTTTGGTCGTATCGATGCCCACAATATTGGGGTAGACCACGGCCTACGCTACGGTTATCGTACCTGTGGGGGCTGGCCCAACCCACTGCCCACCTGCTGTTTTTACTGGTTTGCCTTTATCGCTGTGACCCGTCGCCAATCTGAAACTACCGCCTACGTTCGCATTACCCACCAGTCGTGGAGCCAGGGCCGCATTGAAGGGGAAGTGCGGGCCAGCACCTACGAGTGGCAGTTTCAGTGGCGCTTTCGCCAGGGCCAGCTGAGGGTCGAGCCATCGCTGGGCCGAGCGCTGATCTGCGAGCCCCTCAGCCGCTTTCTGGAGCGCTTTGACTATCAGCTTGAACCGGGCGGCGACTACTCGTTTACCATCCGGGCAAAGCTGTAGAGCGGATTTGAAGGGCTACAGGCCGTTCCACTACCGTTTCAGGTATTTTCGGGTCGACTTTTTAAGGACTCGAAAATAAATGCCGAAGATGACCAGGGACAGCGTGAAGTAAACAGTTGCGTATGCGGTTTGAAAAGAAGCCAGGATCAGGGTAGGAATGACAGTTGTTGCCAGGCCAAACAAGCCCAAAAAGGCGGCGAAGGTGGTTCTGTAGCTGCTCAGCAGCTTAGCCTCTTTTTCCAGATTCAAGCCAAAAACCCTGGGATCTTCCAGGGCATTTAGCGTTTTTCTGATCTCCTCTTCGTAGCCCTGGAGGTTATCGGCAAAAAAGATAATAAAGGACTGCTTGATCAAGTTCCAGAAGCCAATGATAGAAATAATTAGCAGCAGACTCAAAAACCCCAGAAACAACAGCCCGCTGTAGTCGACACCTGGATTTACCAGAACTACGATGTCTGCGATGGGCTTCCAAAGCGCTATGGTTGCCCCAATCACGCCCATTAGCCTCAGGTCTTCAAAGGCACTCTTGATGTAGTTCTCGGCCTGCTCACTGAGACGAACGTATTCCCTGTAGAGGTAATCTAGCCGTTGCTCGGGGTCCATATACTGCCTGTGGAAACTTGCTGTATTCAGTTATTCCCCTGTCAAACGGCTCAGATAGCGCTCGATCAGCAAAATGGCCACAATGTCGTCGATGGGGCGGGGGATTTTGCGCAATGGCTGCGGCATGAGCCCTGCTAATCCTTTGGGGGGATACATCTGCCAGTAGCGATCGCGCGCCTCCAGCGTGGTATATCGCTCATCTACCAGCATGATGCGCGGCGGATCGGGCAGTTGGCCAAGCCTATCTTTCCAGCCCCCGGAGGCGGTTTGATCGCCCAGCACAATCATTGAGATCGGGAACCGCTGGCGTAAGGCAGCAATCTCCTCCATCACCGCATCGGCGGCGACCACCTGCTGATAGCACAGCATTCGGTCCAGCCCCATAACGGCCAGACCACACTTTTGCCGGCCAGGATCAAAACCCAAAATCACAGGCTGAGACAGGGGTGGCGGGGTAGGCTGACTCACAGGGGCAGGGGGTTGAAGGTCCCCTCTATTGTGCCATCTAGACCAAATTCGCCCAGAAAGTTGCAGCGCCCCCCTCTGGCGCCCAAGATGAGGGCTTTGCGTTAGGTTCCGGGTGCCCTTCGCCACAGCGTAGAAAACGGGGAGGCACAATCCCTCCGCTTGGCCATGGGACCGGGGGCGGCCCTGCCATGGGGCGTACAAAACCTTCGCTTTGCACTAAACTTAGTCGGCGGCAGCACCCCAGACGGCGCTGTGGATCCTGATTGCCAGAAAGGGTGGTCAAACCCCCTGCCCTGTAGTACACTTGTCTCAAGCCTGAGGTAACGCTGGCCAGTGCACATCAAGCGTGTCGAGTTATCGCACTTCAAATCGTTTGGGGGTACGACCCAGGTTCCACTGCTGCCTGGGTTTACTGTTGTGTCTGGGCCTAACGGTTCGGGTAAGTCGAACATTCTAGACGCGCTGTTGTTTGGTTTGGGGCTGGCCAGCTCCAAGGGGATGCGGGCCGATCGCCTGCCCGATCTGGTCAACCAAAACCAGATGAGTCGGCGGGCTACCTCCGAGGCCAGCGTCACCGTCACGTTCGACCTCAGCGACGTACCCGCCGAACTGCTGATGGAGGGCAGCGACGACGGAGCCGCAGCCTCCAGCGGCAGCGCCAGTCTGGCCAGCGCTAACGGCCACAGCGTCAATAGCAACAGTGCCAATGGTCACAGTACCGACGGCCATGCCCCCGGCCTAGACATTTCGGCACCTGGGGACGCGGCTGAAAATATTGTTCCTCTGCCCGTGGGCCGCGAATGGAGCGTGACCCGACGGCTGCGGGTTACCAGTCAGGGTACCTATACCTCCAATTACTATATCAACGGCGAGCCCTGCACCCTCAACCAGCTCCACGAGCAGCTGCAGCGCTTCCACGTTTACCCCGAAGGCTACAACGTGGTGCTTCAGGGGGATGTCACCAGCATTATTTCGATGAACTCCCGCGAGCGCCGGGAGATCATTGATGAGCTGGCCGGAGTGGCGGCCTTCGATCGCAAAATTGACCAGGCCCGAGGCAAACTGGAGGCGGTGCGCGATCACGAAGATCGCTTTCGCATCGTGGAGCGCGAGCTGCAAACCCAGCTCGAACGTCTGGCCCAGGATCGGCAAAAGGCCGAGAAATACCAACGCCTGAAGGACACCTTTCAGGCCAAGAGCCAGTGGGAGGCGGTGCTGCTGTGGCAGTACCAGCAGCGGGCGATCGCGGCTCTGCGCCAAACCCTAGAGCAGGGCGAAGCCGAGTCAGCCCGACTGGCCCAGGCGATCGCCCAGGGGCAGGGGGCGATCGCGGCCCTGGAGGCCGAACTGGCCAGCCTGAACGCGCGCATTCGGGCCATGGGCGAAGACGAGCACCTGGCCCTCCAGGCCCAGGTTGCCACCCACGAGGCCGAGCTGCGCCAGCTCCAGCGCCAGGAGCAGGAGAACCGCGCGGCTACGAACCAGGCCGCCGCCCAGCGCCGCGACACCGAGATCGCCCAATTGCAGCAGCAGCGCGACCTCGAGCAGGTGGGGCAATCCATTGAGTCGCTGACCACGGGCGAGCTAGTCGCCCTGACTGAGGCCAAAAACCAGGTGCAGCAGTCCTTAGAAGAGCGCCGTCAGGCCACCCTGGCGATCGCCTCCCAGTCCCAGGCCAGCCTTCAGCAGCAAACCCAGCTGCGCCAGGCGATCGAAACCCTGCGCCAGGCGATCGAGCCCCAGCGGGCCGAGCAGATTCGGCTCCAGGAGCGGCTGCGCCAGCTAGAGCAGCAGATCGAAGCGCTCACCGAGCAGCACCGCAGCCTGGGAGAAGCCCCGCTAGTATCTGAAGATTCGGGGCTGCCCCAGCGGCTGGGGGCGGCAGAAAAAGAAATCCAGGCCACCGCCGCCAGCATTGCCGCCGCCGAGGCCGAGCTAGCGGTTCAGCGCGACACCCAGACCCGCCTGCTCAGAGAACAGCGCGACAAACAGCGCGAGCTCGACAAACTTGAAGCCCAAACCCAGGCGATGCAAGAAAGCCAGGGTACCCACGCCACCCGGCTACTGCTAGAGAGCGGCCTGGCGGGCATCAGCGGCCTGGTGGCTCAGCTGGGCAAGGTCGATCCCAAGTATCAGCTAGCCCTGGAAATCGCCGCCGGGGCGCGGCTGGGCTACCTGGTTGTCGAAACTGACCAGGTGGCGGCCCAGGGCATCCAGTTCCTCAAACAGCGCAAGGCAGGGCGGGCTACGTTTCTACCACTCAACAAAATTCGCGCCCCCCGGTTTACGCCGGTGCCCGACTGGAAGCGCCCCGATGGCTTTCTCGACTACGCCGTCAACCTGATCGACTGCGACCCGCGCTATCGCGATATTTTTGGCTACACCTTTGGCAGCACTGTGGTGTTCGACACGCTCCAGTCAGCTCGGCAGCACCTGGGCGACTACCGCATCGTCACCCTGGAGGGCGAAATTCTGGAAACCAGCGGCGCCATGACCGGGGGCAATGTGTCGTCGCGCTCTGGCAGCCTGCACTTTGGCACCGTTGAACCGGCAGAATCTACCGAGGCCCAGGCCCTGCGCCAGCGGCTGGGGGATATTGAGGTGATGCTGGAGCGCTGCGATCGCGATCTCAACACCACCTCCGGCACGCTGCAAACCCTCTCTCAAACGCTGATTGCCCAGCGTCAGCAGTACCGCGAGCTTCAGCTGGCGGGCGAGCAGCAGCAGAGTCAGCAGCAGCAGCAGGCCCAGCAGCGTGCTCAGCTCGACCGGCAGCTCAGTCAGCATCAGCAAGAGCTTGCCAGCACCCAGGCTCGCCTGCAAGAGTTAGCAGAATCCCTACCGATCCAAGCGGCTGAAATTGACCGTCAGCAGCAGGCCCTCAGCCAGCTAGAGCAGTCCCAGGCCCACAGCGAATGGCAGCAGGCCCAGGCTGCCGTGGGGCAGCTAGAGGCCCAGCTCAGCGGTCGCCAGCAGGAGCTCCGGGCCGCCGAGCAGCGCCTGCAAGATCTGCATAACCAGCGCCAGCAGCTCACCTTGGCCCTCGACCAGGCCCAGCAGACCCTCACGGCCCTGACCCAGCAGCAGGGCGATCGCGACCGGCAGCTCACCCAGCTCCAGCAGCAGCAGGCTGTCTTAAATCAAGAAATCGCCCAGCTGCGCCAGTCCATGGCCGTCCTCGACCAAACCCTGGCCGCCGAAAAAGCCGCCCGCGACGCGCTTGAAGGGCGGCTACGCACCCAGCGTACCCAAACCCAGCAGCAGGAGTGGGAGCGCCAAAAACTGATCGAAACCCAGCAGGAGCGGCGTCAGCAGCTAGCCGAGGCCCAGGAGTTGTTGGCCACCCAGGCGGCTGAGCTCCCCGATCCACTGCCGGAGATTCCCCCTGAAACCGACTTAGAGGAATTGCGCAAAGAGCTGCGATCGCTCCAGCGCCGCATGGAAGCTATGGAGCCGGTCAACATGCTGGCCCTGGAAGAATACAACCGCACCGAGGAGCGCCTGGGCGAACTTACCCACAAGCTCACCACCCTAGAAGAAGAGCGCACCGAGCTGCTGCTGCGGATCGAAACCTTTACCACCCTGCGCCGCCAGGCCTTCACCGAAGCCTACGACGCTGTCAACCTAAACTTTCAGACTATCTTTGCCGAACTCTCCGACGGCGACGGCCATCTCCAGCTTGAAGACCCCGAAGACCCCTTCAACGGTGGTCTCAACCTAGTGGCCCACCCCAAGGGTAAGCCCGTGCGACGGCTGGCCTCGATGTCGGGGGGCGAAAAATCCCTCACCGCTCTGGGATTTATCTTTGCGCTCCAGCGCTATCGCCCCTCTCCCTTCTACGCCTTCGACGAGGTAGACATGTTTCTCGACGGGGCCAATGTAGAACGCCTCTCCCGCATGATTAAGCGCCAGGCTGAACAGGCTCAGTTCATTGTGGTCAGTTTGCGCCGTCCCATGATCGAGGCGGCCCAGCGCACCATCGGCGTCACCCAGGCGCGGGGTGCCTACACCCAGGTGCTCGGCATCGACCTGGAGGCCCAGGGCGCAACGCTGTAGCTCTTCTGCCTAGATAACTCCGGCCCGGAGAGGGGTGGTGGCAAGAGGGCTGTGTTTGGGGGGTTAGGGTGCTTCGATTGCGTCTGGTAGTTCGGTCTTTCCTCCTGTAGAATTAGACGATTCTGGTTAAGATAGCTATTCAGGTTAAGGTGCCAAATTTACCTTGGGTAATGCGGTCTACCGGATGCCTGGCTTCACCAGCGCTCTGTTGTCTCGGTCCACGAGATGGATTAAACATGACCTTAGACAAATATCGTCTTCGCTCTGACTTCTTAGGTACGCAGGTCATTACCCGCAACTCGGGCCAGCGACTAGGGATTGTCAGCCAGGTTTGGGTTGATGTAGACCAGCGAGAAGTCGTGGCCATTGGCCTGCGGGAAAATATTATGTCTGGGCTGGTTTCAAGCACCCAGCAGGTCATGCCCCTAACCAACATCCGCCAAATTGGCGACGTCATTCTGGTCGATGACGAGGCCGCCATGGAAGACGAGATCAGCGTGGCCCCCTACAGCACCCTAGTCAACTGCGAAGTGATTACCGAAACCGGTGAGCCCCTGGGCCGGGTACGCGGCTTTAAATTTGACGTCACCAACGGGCGCATAGAAACCATTGTGATCGCCTCCTTTGGGCTGCCCCAAATTCCTGACCAGGTGATTAGCACCTACGAACTCTCCATCGATGAGGTCGTCAGCAGCGGTCCCGATCGCCTAATTGTCTTTGAGGGCGCCGAAGAAAAAATGGTGCAGCTCAGCGTTGGCCTGCTGGAGCGCCTCGGTATCGGCAGCGCCCCCTGGGACCGCAACGATGACAGCGAGTACATCATGCCGGTGTCAACCGCCAACCAGCTGCCCTCTGGGGTACAGGTGCCCGCCGAGTTCTCTAAGGCTCGCCCCGCCACCGCCGAAGAGCGCTGGAGTGATGACGACTGGGGTGAACCCGAGCGCATCGAAGAACCGCTCCAGGCCCAGCAGCCCGCCGAGCGCTACCAGGCCGCCACCCTCGACGATCAGAGCGGCTACAAAGCCTACGAAGCCGACTTCCAGGATGTCACCGAAGATGTCTGGACCGAGGAAGATGAGGGCCATCCCTACCAGGCCAAACCCCTCAATATTCCCCAAAAGAAAAAAGTTACCGAGTACGAAGAAGAGCTGGACTATTGAGCCTCTACTGCCCGTCGCTGTTCGCTGCGGGTGGGCTGCTTGTGATCGCCTCTACCTGGCTTACCAAAAATGTAAGCCTGTAGGGGCGGCCCATTTCCTTAGTTAAGAACTGCTCCAGTAGCTCCACCTGCTTAGGGGAAATTGGCTCTGAGGAGCGTACCGTGAGGGATATGTCGGGCGGAGTGGTCAACCAGTTGGCGTCCATATCTACCAGGGTGACGCGCTGAAAGGTAAGCGTGCGATCGAGCAGGGCTGTTCTGATGCTCGCTTCTAGCTGGTTTTGCTGGAGCAGTTGCAGGGTGCTGGCCCCCAGGGGGACAACCAGCAGCGCCGTAAAGATCAGCGTAATGCCCAGGGGCCGCCGGGCGCGATGCACCATAGAGTAGCCAAACAGCACAAAGGCCACCATGCAGGCCAGCGTAATGCCAAACAGGTTGGTCAGGTAGAGCAGCAGAGCCCCCAGACTGAGCGACAGGTTGCCCTGGCCGAGCCACAGCCCCACGACACAGATGGGCGGCATGAGGGCAACCGCGATCGCCGTACCCGCAACGGTGCTCGACAATTTTGGCTCTACCTTAGCGACCCCCGCCAGCGCCCCAGCGGTAACCGCAATGCCCAGATCGAGCAGGGTGGGCTGGGTGCGGCCCATCACCTCGCTGCCAAACTGGGCTACCCCGGTCAGTGCCCCCAACAGAGCAGAGATGGTTACCGCCAGCAGCGAACCGACCGTCAGGGCGAGAAGGCTGGTGCGAATCAGGGGGCGATCCGCCTCTAGAATGCCAAAGGCTGCGCCGCGAATAGGCAGCATTAGAGGCGCAATCAGCATGGCCCCAATAATCACGGCGGCGCTGTTAGAGAGCAGCCCTAAGGTAGCAATAATGCACGATCCCACCACCAGCACCAGGTAGTGCCAGCTCAGCTGAGACTCTTCTTTCAGGTCTTGCCGGAGCCGAGTTAAGTCGCCCGCTGCAACCAAACGCCGCCTGGGCGACAGGGCGTTCTCAACCCAGGCCGCTGCGCCCAGGAGGGTATCCCACAGCCAGACCTGAACTGCGAGCCAGCCTCGGTAGCCATACTGCCCAACGAGCCGCAGCCACAGCCGCAGTTTGGATTGATCAAACTTCAAGACTTAGTCCTCAGCTAACGGTGCCAGGGTCACTGAAGTAGTGCCTGGAGAATGTGTGCCTGGAGGGTATGTGCCTAGAGGGTATGTGCCTAGAGGGTATAGACGACTTGCTAACTATCCGTGAATACTACCATCGGGCATGGTGGCTCCGGTCAGAATGACGTTGCTCAGCGTGGTACTGCTGATTTCGGCTCGCTCTAGAATAGCCTCGCTCAAGTTGCTATCGGTGAGATCGGCCCGGCCTAGGTAGGCTTCGACCAGTAGGGCTTTGGTAAGAACAGATCGGCGCAGGCTTACCCGGCTCAGGTCGGCCCGGCTAAACCGAGAGTTGGCCAGGTCGCAGTCATCCATTTTGGCCAGGGCCATAACGGCATCGCTAAAGTCGGCCCCCCTGGCATTGGCACGGTTGAGGTTTGCCTGACTGAGGTTGCTGCGGGGAAAGCGACAATAGGTCAGATCCGCCGACTCTAAACAGCTCTGGCTGAGGTCGACATCGCTGAGGTTGGCGTTGCACAAGATGGCCCCTTGCAGGTTGGCCCCCTTTAAGCTGGCATCGCGCAGCACCGCTTCGCTCAGGTTGGCCCCGCTGAGGTCAACGTAGGCCAGATCGGCACCCGATAGGTTAGTGCCTCGCAAATCGGCCAGGCGCAGCTTTGCCCCGCGCAGGTTGGTGGCATATTTGCGGTTTTCCTGGCGCAGGTTAGCTCCTCGCAGACAGGCTCCGGTCAGGTTAGCACCGCTGAGGTCGGCATTGCGCAGGTCGGCTCCAGTGAGGTTGGCGTCTAGCAGGTCGGCCAGAGCCATGTTGGCACTGCGTAAGTCGGCTCCTTGCAGGCTGGCGCCGTGCAGGTCGGCATCGCGCAGCATGGCCGCCGACAGGTCCGCCTGATTGAGGTTGGCTCCACCCAGGCGCGCCCGCGAGAGGTTGGCCTGACGAAACCTGACTCGGGTGAGAAAGGCCAGCATCAGGTTGGCGTTTTCGAGGTCGGCCTGCACCATGTTGGCCCCAATCAGATCGGCTCCAGCCAGATCAATGCCAACTAAGGCCTCACCCTTAAAATCCATCTCGCCACGGGCGTAGGCATCGAGCAGTTCACGGGCGTTCATATTGATAGGGGGCTTAGGCAGAGGAGCGGACGGAGGATTGGGCCACTACGGCAGGGCGATCGCTGAGGTTAGTTAACTCCCGGCCCTTTTCAAGGGGGGATGACTGACTCTGGACAGATACTCCCGCAGGCTCTAGCGCTGCGTTAGGGTCCTGGGGATAGTAGGCCCGCATGGCTTGGGTAATGGCGCTAGCCGCCTGCCCGCCGTCGCCGGCCCGGCCTAGGCAGTGGGCAATAATGGATAGCTTACTGTCTAAATCAGTATAGGTGGGGCAATATTCAAAGGTTTGCTGAAGTAAATCGTTGAGGGTGCGGCGATTGAGGTTAGACCAGTCTTGCGAGGTGTAGCCGAAGGGGCCGTACAGGCAAGAGTACAGCAGAATTTTGGCCCGCAGCGGGTTGGCGTACTGAAGAATTTCACTCCGCAGGTCAAACAGGGACGAGCGATCGTGCCGGGGACCACTATTTTCAGTCTCAAAGCTCAGGGGGTGGGAGAGCGTACCGTGGAGGGTGGTCAAATCGGCGGGCTGATCAGGTCCAGCCAAACTGGTGAGGGTGGTATAGCCTCCCTCAACGCTCTGGACTGAGGGGCCGGATGGTTCGGCCAGAGCCGCAGCATCCCCTAGTGCTGTCGATTCGACCAGGGCCGTAGCACCGGATAACGCCTCCGGCTGGCTTTGGTACAACGGCTGAAAGCCCAAGACAATTTGGTTGGCCAAGCGGGTGTACTGCTGCCGTCGGTTGAGGTGTTTAACAATACGGCCCAGCCGATAGCGTAGGTCCTGGGTGGTGGGGGCCATGGTTAAGGTCTGCTGAATCAGCCCTGGCAAATAGATTTGGTTAAGGCAGGTGGGGTCGTTCTCCCAGCCGCCGTGGCAGAGACAGTGGATGAGCTTGCGCAGCCGCAGCGCGTCGGGGCTTTGGTCGAACGTTTCGGCAATGGCCTGGCAGCGTTCTTCCAGCGATCGCACCGTCAGCTGAGTAAACTCAGGATCGGCGGTTTCAGAATTTTGAAACAGCGATCGCCCGTACCAGGGCTGGAGCTGCTTGAGAATAATCTCAGTTACTTCGTTGTAAAAATCTCGGCGATTTAGCCCAGCTACCACTCGCTGCAGCTGGTCTTCCAGATCGGCCAGGGCGGGATAGCGATCGCGCAGCGAGAGCAGCAGCACCCGCAGATCAAACTGCTCCAACACCTTTGGGTCGTTCTCCCAGGCCTGCTGGTAGGTGGCAAACACGAGTTTTTTAATCCGCAGGCTGTGGGTGTGGGTACTGAGGGTGCGCACGGCGTTGGCCAGCAGGGCCTCGGTGGTCATGGGCAGAGTGCAGGTATGATCCTCAGACCCCTGCGGCCCCGCCTCGGTCTCTTCGGCCTGGAGGGCCAGCTGGTAGGCGGGCACCGGCTCTTCGATGTTTTTGAGGTGCAGCGGCCCCAAAAAGGTAGTGTGCAGATTCAGCCGGGCCTTGACCACGTCGTAGATGGTGCGCGATACACACAGGCCTCGGGGTTTGGAGTAGGTTTGCAGCCGCGCGGTAATGTTTACCCCGTTGCCCATCACATCCTGCTCGCTGACCAGAATATCGCCCAGGTGAATGCCAATGCGGTGATCCAGGTACTGGTGAGGCTCCAGGCCTTCGGCCAGATCGACCAGCCGTCGCTGCATCTCTAGCCCGCAGGAGACCGCCTCAACCGCGCTGAGGAAATAAATCAGCAGGCCGTCGCCAGTGGACTTGAGCACCGTACCGCCAAACTCTCGGCAGATGTCGCCAATTAGGGTAAGGTCGCGATCGATCAGCCTTAGCGTGCGCTCTTCATCGACCGACATGCGGGTGCTAAACCCCACCGCGTCGGTAATCATGATAGCGGCGAGCAGGCGTTGCCCCTGGGATAACGATGACACTCGACGTTCCATGGCGACTCGCGGTGGTGCACAGCAGATGTGGGCCATATCTAGGGCGGACAGCCCCCCAGACGCTTATACCTTACATATTGCCCGTCTAGACCCTCCGATGCGCTAAATAGAGGCCGGAACCAGAACTGTTTACCCAGTCTTCATATCGGCGATCGCCCCTCGGGCCATGGCGGCAATGGCCTGGTCAGTGGCCTTGGGCAGCTGGTAGTAGCGGCCTCCGGCGGTCTTGGCCAACTCTTTACCGAATCCAGTGGAGACAAACTTGCGCTCAGTATCAATAATCAGGAGTTGATAACCAACGCCGCGAATGCGACCGGCAATCTCCAGCAGTTCCTGCTTGATGTCGGGCTTAGGGGCGTCGGGCTCGGGCATTTCGCCCAGGGAGCGGGCCAGGGGCACATTGCCGCGACCGTCGGTAATCGCCACGATCACCACGCTGCCCACATCCCCCGACTGCTGGGCATTGATGCCCACCCGTACCGCCTGGGTCAGACCGTGGGCCAGGGGCGAGCCGCCGCCGCAGGGCATGCGCTCTAGCCGCCGCCGCGCCATGGCAATGGAGCGAGTCGGGGGCAGCAGCACCTCCGCCTGTTCGCCCCGAAATGGAATGAGCGCCACCTGGTCGCGGTTTTGGTAGGCCTCGGTCAGTAGTTCCAGCACCGCCCCCTTGGCCGACTGCATCCGGTTTAGCGCCATTGAGCCTGAGGCATCGACGACAAAAATAATCAGCGAACCCGCTTTGCGGGCCAGGCGCTTGGCGCGAATATCGCCCTGCTCCACGATCACCCGGCGACCGGGTTCGCGCTCGCGGCGAGATTTTTGGTAGGGGGCGGCGGCCCTGAGGGTGGCATCTACCGCAATCCGGCGCACCGGCCCCTGGGGCAAAAAGGGCTTGATGTAGCGGCCCCGCTCTTCGGAAAAAATCAGGTTAGCTTTGCCCGACTTGCCCTGGCGACCCATGGTTTGAGCAAACAGCAGCATTGATGGGTCAATGATGACGCCCTCTGGGTCGAAGATAAACTCCTCAGGGATGCTGGGGGGGATGTCGTCTTCGTCGGGGGTATCGTCCTCGTCGTCCTCGTCTGTGTCTTGCTCCTCAGTATTGTCCTGGGGTTCTTCCTGGTCGGGGTCGGAGGGCGGCGGCGGGGGCGGCGGCGGCGGTTCGTCGGGTGGCTCCTGGGGCAGCAGAGAGCGGGGCACAATCACCAGCTCCACCGCCACTCGCAGGTCGTCGGCTGTCACCTCGGCGCGGCCCTCTAGGGCGGCGTGGGCCTTGGCTACCCGCACCGCAAACAGCTCGGCCCGGTGGCCCTGAATGCCTCCCCGCAGGGCCTCGGTAACCAGGTACTGAATTTGCTCGCGGCTGATGGTGACATCCTTGAGCCATTCCCGCGCCAGAATGATCTGGGTCCTGAGGGCGTCGATTTCGTCGGCGTAGGCGGCGATCACCGCCTGGGGATCGTTGGCAAACTGGGTGGATTGCTCCACTGCCGTGACTCGATCGCCTAGGGTCATGGCTCCGTCGGCGGAGAGGGCGATCGCAATGCGGTCTAACAAATGCTGCCGCAGCGGCCCGGCTTCAGGGTTGTAGGTGGCGATCAGCAGCGGCTCGCAGGGGTGCTGAAAACTCAGCCCTTCCCGCTCAATCTGGTTGCGGCGGGCGGTGAGGGCAGCCAGCAGCAGGTTGGCCACCTGATCGTCAAGCAGGTTGATGTCGTCGACGTAGAGCACCCCCCGATTGGAGGCGGCCAGCAGCCCCGGCTGAAACACGCTCTCGCCAGCCTGAATGGAGCGGGCCACATCGACGGAGCCCAACAGCCGATCTTCGGTCACCCCAAGCGGAATCTGTATAAAGGGGGCCGGAATAACGCGGGTAGGCAGGTCGGCAACATCAAAACTGTCGCCGAAGCGATCGCGGGTTTGATCGTCCCACAGCGGCGGGGCGGCGGGGTCGGCATTGCAGCAGGACCCCTCAATCACTTCGATGGGGGGCAAGAGCTGATGCAGCGCCCGAGCCATCACCGATTTAGCGGTGCCCCGACGTCCGGCAATCACCGCCCCGCCCAGGCTGGGGTCCACCGCCGCCAGCAGCAGGGCCATTTTGATCGCCCCCTGCTCGACCACCGCCGCCAGGGGAAACACAACCGGAATTGGGGAATCTACTGTGGCTGTCATAGCGGGGGCAGCGTACTCAAGATCGGCAAGGGTTCAGACTTTCACCATATCAGGAATTGCCCAACCCTACGCTTCGCTTGACCTGGCTAAAGCAGAGCTGGGAGCTGAGCGGCGGGCCAGCGATCCGCCCGGGAGCCGTGCTGTGTTGCGTTGTGTTGCGAACAGCCAAAAGTCTCCGTATTTTCCCTGGCCAACCCTTTTTTGAGGCCGCGAAACCTCCGTTATTTCAACATTGGGAAATTACTGACCATCCCCCATGCTATTGGGTAAACCTACTGTGTTGCTGGGGTTACGGCCCTGGTGACGGCCCCACTCACCGCAACTTCTCCTGCCCTATGAGCGTCTCCCCCCGCCTCGATTCCCTGGCTTCCCTGACGGCTGCGTCAACCTCAGCCATTGCCTGTAAGCTTCTGTTTGACCGCGACCTGTATACCCCTTGCCACATTCGGGTACCCGATACCGACCACCGCCTGTCGGCCATCTACGTAGATAACCAGTTCTACAGCTTTCTCAAAGTCGTACCCGAGGCCCGTAAGGCCATCGATGTGGTGATGCGTTTAGGCAAGCGAGATTCCATTGCCGCTATCACTCAAACGCGCCGGGGCTATGCGGTATGGGCCCACGAGGTCGGTGCCCGCTATGCGCCCCCCGCCCGGCAGCAGGGCTATGGTATTCGGCCAATGCTGGGGCCTCAGCCCTGTCTGATGGTGGCCGACGAGAACGCTTACCAAACCTGCCGCCTGCAGGTGCCCGATGTGACCAAGCCCCTAATGGCGCTGACTTACAACAATCGCTACTACAGCTTTTTTAAGCAGGATACCGATGCGGTGAAGGTGCTGGATATTGCGGCCAAGCTGGCTCGCCGGGGGGATGAAACGCTGCTGGTCATTGAACCACCTACATTTACGCTGGCGCTGCTGGAACCCAATGGCCGCATGGTCTAACGGTCAAGCTGAAGACTGTATGCAAAAAAATGTGTTGAGGGCGGCGTGATCCTCTAAGGTTGTAAATTGGAAACCTTTTGCGCTACCCCTGGCACTGGAACGCTCGCCATGACTGACACGACCGAAAACGTTACCGTATTTATTTGCGGCTCGGCTCTGCGCGGCCAGCCCGACAACCAAAATCTGCAAGATGCAGCGTTTGTGGGGGCCACCGAGACGTCTCCCATCTACCGTTTACACGCGGTGAAGGATGGCTGGCATCCTGGCATTTACGAAGTCGAGGCCGACGGTATTGCCATTCCGGGAGAGCTGTACGTGATGACGGCGGAGCAGTACGCCTACCTGAAGGACAACGAGCCGCCCCACATGTATCCCCACGAGGTGAAGCTGGCCGACGGGGGCACGGCGATCGCGTTTCTGTATCCCAAAGCGCTGATTGACGAGCACGGCTGGCCCGATATTTCGGCCTACGGCGGGTGGGCGGCCTACAAGGCTGCCACGACCTAGGCTGCGGACTTGACGGATTTAATCTACTCCCGGCCAGTTAACCAGAATCCCCTGCTCGCGTTAGAGGTGCCCCTCTGAACTGAGTCGGGGATTTTGGCTTTTTTAGGCCATTTTTGCCCCTCAGCTCTGTTGCCTATTGTAAGTTTATTGTCGAGAACATAGGGGCTGCTGCTGTACTCGGGAATCCTATGTAAAAGCCTGCCTCTTGTTGAACAGGGCCTGACCGGGAGCCTGAGCCTGATGGCTGAGGCCGGGGGCTAGGGGAGGGGCTGGGGGTGCGGTTCTAGGCGCTCAAGGAAGCGAATTTTTGCCGATGTTCGGATAGACACTATGGCCCAAGCCGACAGCGTGAATAGTGCTGCAAACCTCTTTGGCGGGGCAGGAGAAATGGGCGTCCTGATGCGATCGCACGATTGGGCCAATACTCCCCTAGGCCCCGTCGATCGATGGCCCCAGAGCCTGCGCACCACGCTCAGCATTGTGCTGAATTCGCGCGCTCCCCTGTTTACCCTGTGGGGGCCACAGCGGGCCATGCTCTACAACGACAGCTGCCGACTGCTGCTGGGCGATCGGCACCCCTGGGCTTTGGGGCGACCCGGCCCGGAGGTATGGCCCGAGCTGGCGGTTGACCCAGACGAGGCGTCAGTGCTGATTGCTGCAATAGATGGGGCGGGCAAGGATTTCACCGTTGACCTTAGCCCGGTGCATGACGAGAGCGGTGGGGTGGGCGGTCTGTTTTGTTTGTGCAGCGAAGCAGTTCAGTCTGGGGCCGCTGCGATCGCCCCTAGGCCAGCCTGTGAAACCACATGCCAGCCCACCGTTGCCCTGGCCGAGACGGCTTCGATTCGGTTAACCCAGGTTTTGGAGGGCATGGGCGATGCCTTTGTAGCTGTGGATCGCGACTGGCGAATTACCTATCAAAATGCGGCGGGCGAGCAGATCAACGGCAAGCCGCGGTTGGCGGTTTTGGGCAAGACCCTCTGGGAAGAATGGCCCGCCGCCCTCAACAGCAATTTGGAGAGCCTGTACCGAAAAGCGATCGCCCAGCAGCAGCCGGCCTATTTCTCGCGCCACTATTACGAACCGCCCGACCATGATGTGTGGCTCGAGATTCGGGCCTATCCCCATCCGGGCGGGCTGAATATTTTCTTTCGAGATATTAGCGAGAGCAAACGGCTAGAAGCCGAACGCAAACGGCTAGAGGCGGAGCGCAAACGCATTGAAAACAGTCTTCAGGCCCAGCAGGCCCAGCTCCAGCAGCAGCTCGCCGAAATCGAGACCATCTACCAGTCGGCCCCCATTGGCCTCAACGTGATCGATCGCGAGCTGCGCTTTATACGGGTGAACCAGCGGCTGGCCGAAATGAACGGTCTGCCCATAGAGGCTCACCTGGGCCGTACGGTGCGGGAACTATTGCCCGATTTGGCCGACCAGGCCGAGGCGATGCTGCGCCCCATTCTGGAGACCGGGGTGCCGCTGCTGAATGTGGAAATTAGCGGCGAGACCCCGGCTCAGCCCGGCGTGCAGCGCACCTGGGTAGAAAGCTTTTGGCCACTCAAGGACGGCGATCGCGTCATCGGCATTAGCACCGTCTGCGAAGAGGTGACCGATCGCAAGCGGATTGAGGCAGAGCGGCAGCAGGCTTTGAATGACCTGCACCAGGCCAAAGCCGAGCTAGAGCAGCGGGTGGCCGAACGTACCGCCGATCTGCAGTGCATCAACGCCGACCTGCACCAGCGAAAATCGATTCTGCGCAGTTTTTTTAACAGTGCCGCCATGCCCATGGGGGTGATTGAACTGCGCCACAACGACATTTTGCATATTTCCGACAACTGGGCCGCCGCCGAGGTGTTAGGTGCAACCCCTGAGGTGATGGAGAATCGGCTGGCCAGCGAACTGGGCACATCCCTCGCTACGATTCAGCGCTGGATCGATTACTGCCAGGCGGCCGAGCGCACCCAGGCCCCTGTGCGGTTTGAATACTGCCGCCAGAATCCATCTGGCGATCGCTGGCTGTCGGGCAGCGTATGCCCCATTGCTAACAGTCCCAGCAGATATCCCCGGTTTTCGTACATTGTCGAAGACATTACCGATCGCAAGCGGGCCGAGGCCACCCTGGCCCACCGCGAAGAGCAGCTGCGGCTGACCCTCGAATTCACCCACATCGGCACCTGGGACTGGGACCTACAGCAAAATACTGTGGTCTGGAATGACAACCACTTCAAGCTGCTGGGGCTAGATCCCAGCGCCACGGACGATCCCTATCAGAGCTGGCGCCAGGCCATTCACCCCGACGATCTGGGCCGGGTCGAGCAGGCGCTGCAGGATGCCCTGCACCAGCGCACGGATTACGAAACCGAGTATCGGGTGTTTTACCCCGATGGTACCCTGCGATGGCTGGTGGGCCGGGGCCGAGGCCTGTACGACGCAGACCAGCAGCCCGTGCGCATGCTGGGGGTAATTATCGACATCAGCGAGCTCAAGCAGGCCGAGCAAAACCAAGAATTTCAGGCGGTGATTACCCGCAACATGGCCGGGGGAATCTGCGTGGTGAGGGCCGACAATGGCATAATTGCCTACGCCAACCGCAAGTTTGAGCAGATGTTTGGCTATGGCCCCGGCGAGCTAAACGGCCAGCATGTGTCGATCGTGAATTACGCCACCGAGGCGATCAGCGCTGAAGACGTTAACCAGGCCATTCGCCAGTCAGTGCTGGCCAATCGGGAGTCTACCTACGAAGTCCACAACGTCAAAAAAGACGGCACGCCGTTTTGGTGTACCGCCACCACCTCGGTGTTTGAGCATC
This sequence comes from Nodosilinea nodulosa PCC 7104, assembly GCF_000309385.1. Taxonomy (GTDB): domain Bacteria; phylum Cyanobacteriota; class Cyanobacteriia; order Phormidesmidales; family Phormidesmidaceae; genus Nodosilinea; species Nodosilinea nodulosa. The sequence goes on along the minus strand of NZ_JH976537.1, from coordinate 997,435 downwards.
CCGAGTACGGCACGGTGCTGGTGGCGGTGCAGCAGGACATCAGCGATCGCAAAGAATCCCAGGAAAGGCTCCAGGCCTCGCTCAAAGAAAAAGAACTGCTGCTTAAAGAAATCTACCACCGGGTCAAGAACAACCTCCAGGTGATCTACAGCCTGCTCAACCTTCAGATGCGCAATGTTTCCGATCCGGCGGCTCTCTCGGTGCTGCGAGACAGCCAAAGCCGCGTTAGGGCCATGGCCCTGGTGCACGAAAAACTCTACAAATCCGAAGATCTCACCCGCATCAATCTGGCTGACTACATCCATAGTTTGGCCCACAGCCTGCTTGAAACCTATCTGTCCAGCCACAATCGCATCTCTCTGCGGATCGAGGTTGAGCCTTACAGTTTTGATATTGAAACGGCGCTGCCCTGCGGTTTAATGCTGACTGAGCTGATCTCAAACTCCCTTAAGTACGCTTTTCCAGACGGTAGGCTGGGTGAAATTGCCATCACCTCCTGTCCCGGCGCCAGCGATCGAATTCTGCTTACGGTGCAAGATAATGGGGTTGGCCTGCCGGAAGACTTTGATTTACGCTGCACGTCTTCCCTGGGGCTGCGTCTGGTACAAAACTTGGCCAAACAGATCCACGGAGAGGTTGAGATAGCCGCTAGCGCTGCCGCTCCGTCGGCACAGCCTCTTTACCCAGCGCAGGCTTGCCATCAGCCTGGGCCGACTTCACCACAGTTCACTGGTGCAGTCTTTCAGATTACCTTTCCATTGCAGGGAGCATGACTGTGGAGAACGTGGATCGCAAGACAATCCTGGTTGTAGAGGATGAAGTCGTCATTGCCATGGACCTGCAGGCCACACTGATTGACCTGGGCCACGCGGTGCCCACCATCGTCACCTCCGGCGAAATGGCCGTTCAGGTTGCCCTAGAGCTGCGTCCCGACCTGGTGCTGATGGATATTCACCTCAGCGATGCCGTTGACGGTATTGATGCCGCTGCCCAAATTACCCAAGCCCTAGATATTCCGGTCATTTACCTGACCGCCTATGCCGATGAAGAAACCCTCCAGCGGGCCAGCCTGACGACGCCCTTTGGCTATATTCTCAAACCCTTTGAGGCCAGAGAGCTGCGGGCCAATATCGATATTGCCTTCTACAAACACGGCATCGAGAAAAACCTCAGAGAGAATCGCCAGTGGCTGCTGACGGTGCTCAACAGCATCAGTGAGGGGGTGGCCGCCAGTGATGCCAGTGGTCTGATTAAGTTTATGAACCCGGTGGCCGAAGCCTTAACCGGCTGGTCTCAGACTGAGGCGATCGGGCGATCGCCCACGGAGGTGTTTCAATTCATTGATGAGTTCACCCGCAGCCTGATCGAAAACCCGCTGCTGAAATCGCTCCAGGACGGCAATACTATCCACCTGCCCGAGAATGCCCTGCTGCGGACCAGGTTGGGGCATGAAACCCCCGTTTCCGACAGCGCCTCTCCCATTCGCAACGAGCGAGGTCTGGTGGAGGGATCTGTGATGGTGGTGCGCGACAGCACTGAACAGCGGCGCATGGAGGCCCAGCTGGAGCACAACGCCCTGCACGATGCCCTGACCCAGTTGCCCAATCGCGCTCTGTTTTTGAATCGGCTGCAGCAGGCGATCGATCGCGCCCGGCGATTGCCGGAGTTTGGCTTTGTGGTCATGCTGCTCGATCTCGATCGCTTCAAGGTGATTAACGATACCCTGGGCCACCTGCTGGGCGATCGGCTGCTGATGGAGATTGCGCCCCGGTTAAAATCTCACCTGCGAACGGTAGATACCGTAGCTCGCTTTGGCGGAGACGAATTTGCCGTCCTTTTAGAAGATATAACCGATGTAACCACCGCCTGCTACACCGCCGAACGAATTGTCGATGAACTCAAAAAGCCCTTCTTGATCAACAACTATGAGCTGCTGATCAGCGCCAGTATTGGCATCGTGCAGAGTTCAATTCCCTACGAAAACACAACCGATTTACTGCGCGATGCCGACATTGCCATGTATCGAGCCAAGGAACAGGGGCGGGGATGCTACCAGGTGTTCGATGCCGTTATGCACAGGCAGGCGCTGGCATTGATGCAGCGCGAGCAGGCCCTAACCCAGGCGATCGCCCACGATGAGCTGCGGGTGCACTATCAGCCGATTGTTTCCCTAGCCACCCAGAACATCGCCAGTTTAGAAGCCCTGGTGCGCTGGCAAAAACCAGGAGATGGGCTGATCTACCCCGATCAGTTCATCGCCCTGGCCGAGGAAATGGGCGCGATCGCCACCATCGATCAGTGGGTGTTGCGGCAGGCTTGCCAGCAGCTCCGAGCCTGGCAGCACCTGGGAACAGGGGCCTGGGCAATGGTGGACGGCCGCATCACCAGACTGCCCAACAGCCCCAGCCCATCCCCCACCATGGCGATCAACGTCAACCTGTCGAGCAATCACTTTACCCAAAAAAATCTAGTAGACACCTTTGCCGAAATTTTGCGAGACACCGGCCTGAGCGGTGATGACCTAAAGCTGGAAATTACCGAAAGCGTCTTTATTGAGAATGCTAAAGAGGCTGCCGCCATGCTCACCCAGCTCAAGCAGCTCGACGTTCAGATCTGCCTGGATGACTTTGGTACGGGCTATTCGTCCCTCAGCTATCTGCACCAGTTTCCCATCGATATTGTCAAAATCGATCGCTCCTTCATTCAGGGTATGGACATCGACTCCGAAAAATTAGAGATTGTGCGCGCCATCATTGGTCTCTGCCACACCCTGGGCATGGCGGTGACCGCCGAGGGCATCGAAACCGCTCAGCAGCACGATATTTTGCTGGATTTGGGCTGCGAGTATGGCCAGGGCTATTTCTTTGCCAGGGCGATCGATGGCGCCACCATTACCCAAAGCCTGAATTCTTGAGCCTGAGCCTCCAAGTGGTCTATGTTCCAGGTTTTAGTAGACTGCGGCAAAAGGGTGACGGCTATTGTCAATTGCGAGAGAGCGGGGGGGCGAGGGAGCACGGGGGCGAGGGGGCAGGGGGGCGAGGGAGTGGGGGGCTAGGGAGCCAAGCGGGCTGGAATAGTCAGTATGTTTCAGCCTTCGAGCACTATGGCTGTAGCCAGTCTGGTTAAGCCATGTCTCCTGTAAACGTTCAAACGTTTGAACGTTCATAGAATTTCTGGATGTCCTAACCAACGCGACTATTGCTATAGGCTCAAGGGCCAGGCTGTATCGGTGCCAGCGCGCACCTCACCCACCACAGCAGCGGCCCCATAGCCCTGGCCCTGGAGCGCCGCCAGACAGGTTTGGGCGCTGGGGGCGGGGACGGCAGCGAGTAGCCCGCCAGCGGTTTGGGGGTCAAACAGCAGCGGGTAGCGGGGGTGATCCCTCGCGGCAGGATCGACAAATTTGGCCGCCTGGAGGTTTTGGGGCTGGAGCGTGCTGACGATGCCAGCGGCCAGGGTGTCGGTGGCCCCAGCTAAAATCGGCAGGGCATCGAGCCTGAGGGTGGCAGAAACCCCGGCGGCCTGCACCATTTCCAGCAGGTGCCCGGCCAGGCCAAAGCCGGTGATGTCGGTGCAGGCGGTGGCTCCGTGAGCGCGAAAAATGTCGGCGGCAGCCCGGTTGGGGGTCAGCATATGGGCGATCGCTCCCTCAATCCACCGTCCCCTGGCCTGGCCCTGCATGTCGGCGGCAAACAGGGTGCCGGTGCCCAGCGGCTGGGTCAGAATCAGCACATCTCCCGGCTGCATCCCCCCCTTCCGCAGCAGCCGATCGGGCTGGACCAGGCCATTGCAGGCAAAGCCCAGGGCCAGTTGGGACCCGACCGTGGTGTGGCCCCCAATCAAAACCGCGTCGTTGACCAGCAGCCCCTTAAAGGTACCCGCCAGGATTTGGTACAGCATTTCGGCCTGCTTAGCGGGGGTAGCGTAGGGTACCTGCACTATGGCCAGTGCGGTGTGAGGCTTTGCCCCCATCGCGTAGAGATCGCTGAGGCAGTGCTTCAGGGCGATCTGGGCAAAAAGAAACGGGTCGTCAATCAGGGCGGTGAAGTAATCGACGGTGTGCACCGTGGCTAAGCCGGGGGGCACAGCGACCACGGCGGCATCATCTGGATCCTCCAGGCCGATCAGCACCGCGTCGCTGGCCACCGCAGGAAACTCCTGGCGGACGCGACCGAGGGCGGTGGTAAGGGCGTCGCTGCCCACCTTGGATCCACAGCCCGCGCAGGGCGGCGGCGATGGGGGGATGGGTAGACGGGGGGACGGGATGGGGGACATTTGACCCACGGGCAGATCGCGGAAGCGGGCCATGAACTTGCGATCGATGTGGTCTTTCCAGCGGTGGGCCAGGGAGGTTTCGATCGCAAAGGGGCCGCGAGAGGCGATCGCCCTGCCGTGGCCGGTTTCGATCAGCGTAAGGAACTCTTTTTGGGGGCGAAAGGGTTTGAGCGCCTCGCCCCGCACGTAGCGGCGCAGGTTCTCGCTCAGGGGCGGCCCCTGGCGCACGGCAAAGACCCCGGCCTTGGGGCGGGGGTGGTGCACCATGGTCGCCACATCCCCGGCGGCAAACACGTTGGGGTGGGAGAGGGTTTGCAGGGTGTCGCCCACCTGAATAAACCCCTTGTCATTCAGAGATAGGCCAGAGGTTTGCAGCCAGGTGGGGGCAGCGGCGCTGGTGACCCAGAAGAGGCGATCGCAGCCCACCGTCAATCCCGACGATCCATGGACAATCCGCTGCCCGGTCTGGTCATCCAGAGACACCTCAACGACCGCTTCGTCGAGATGGAGGTGGATGCCGCGCGATCGCAGCACCCGCTCCAGGCGGTGGCGCGTCCAGCGGTTGCGCTCTGCCGCCAGCTCCCTGCCCCGGTGAAACAAATGCAGAGTGAGGCTAGAGACGGGTTGCCCCAGGCGGGTCAGCAACTCCGCCAGCCGCTCGTGGAGACCAAGGGTTAGCTCCACGCCGCCCACCCCACCGCCCACCACCCCCAGCGTGAGAGGCGCTTGGGGATTCGCTTCGACAGCTTCCACAATCTGTTGCCACTGGCGCAGCAGCGTGGGCACGGGTTTGGCCGCGATCGCGTACTCGGCGGCCCCGGGCACGGCCACCGTTGCCGGAGTGCTGCCCGTGTCGATCGACAGCACATCGTAGGCGATCGGCGGGTGATTGGCGCACAGCACCCGCTGCCGGGCCAGGTCGAGCCCTACCGCGCGATCGACCACCAGCCCACACTGGGCAAAGCGAGTCAGGGGCCGCAGATCGATATGGGCCTCGTCAAAGCTGTAGCGCCCGGCGACGTAGCTGGGTAGCATCCCCGAGTAGGGCGTATCCACCAGGTCGGTCAGCAGCGTCAGCCGCACCCCGGACAGGGGTGCCATGCCCCACCGCCTCAGCACCAGCGCGTGGGTGTGGCCACCGCCCACCAGGACAACATCCGTAGCAAGGATTGATTGAGTCTGCATCATGGCCTATCGCTACTCGCCAACTTAACTGTGCTCGCCAACTTAACTGTTTGCCACCTAAATGTATGCCCGCCGAAGACGCCTCTGTCCATCCCTTGAGCGATGGAGAAGAAAAGCTGCCTCGCTAGCATCTTAAGTAAGATCAAACTAAAGGAGGCTGATATGCCTTTATATCGACTCAAAGATTACTATCCTGACTATCGCGAAACCCTGGTCGATGGCCAAATGGACAAAATCAGCTCCTACTCTGTCTACACCGAGGGAGACGACAAAGTAGGCACAGCCAAAGATCTGTTGGTCGATGATTCCGGCCACTTTCGCTACCTGGTGGTCGACACTGGGCCGTGGATTTTTGGCAAAAACGTGCTGCTGCCCATTGGTCTAGCCAAGTTTGACTACAATCAAACCCGCGTCTATGTTGACGGTCTGACCAAATCTCAGGTCGAGCACCTGCCAGAATACAACGATGACATGGTGGTAGACGACACCTATGAGAACAACGTCAGGAGTGTTTATCAACCCATAGCCAAGGGACGCTCTACCCGTCAGTTTATGGGCAATACTTACACCGTCACCAACGGGCAAAGCGAAGTTCTAGCCGGAGACTTACGGCGTATGCCTCCCCTGGGCAACACCGCAACCATTGCAGACCCCACCCGAGAGGGAGATCTGCGGCGTATGGGGCCTATCGGTGAAAGCGCGCGCCCAACCGCTGCCCACCCCAGCATTTACGATCAGGAAACCGGCTACTACGGGCTGAGCGAAGAAGATAACCACGGCCCTCTGCGCTCCTACGAAGAGCGGCTGCGGGCGCGACGCCAGGGCAGCTAAATGGGCTGCCGTTACCATCTTGGGGCTGCGATCGCCCCAAACAAGCGAACTCGACAAAGCAAACCGAATTCGTCAGGCTGCTGCTCTAAACCGATCTAGATCTGTAGTCTAAGCTTGCGCTAGCCAGCTTTAGAGCAAGTGAAACCGACGTTTGACCTGGCTCAGGGCTATCCCTTGAGCCAGGTTAAGTCTTATGCATGCGAGCCAAAGTCTGTAAACCAAAGGCGATGGGCTAGCTGTAGTGACGAGCTAACTGTCTGTTTTGGCCAGCTGTTTTTCGGCCCCTGAAGCATCTACAGAAGCGCCATACCCAAAAATTCTTAGCAGACTTTGCAAAAATCCCGGCGGAGTTTTGGCCCAGCGGGTGCTAGCCATCTCGTTTGGATAAGGCCACCGCTCTGCAGGGGTATTTTGAGATTAGGAAACTGCCGCCAAGTATTGGCAGTTATGAAATAGGTAAAACCGATGCGTGGACTGTCTTTGATTGGGCTACTGGTGGGCACTGGGGCCGTAGGAGTGCTGATGTTTAACCAACTGAAGCCGTCGCCCGAGGCCGAGCAACCCCTTCCCACCGGGGCGATTGAGAAAGTCAACGAAGCCGCAGACATCATGGAGCAGCAGCAGACGGGAGCCGCTGAGGCGATCGAGCAGCAAGCCGAGCAGCAGGCCGGGCAGCTTCAGCAAACTGGGCAACAGGTGCCCTAACTCCAGAGCAAGCCGTTCTAGACGGTTTAGCTAAAGCCATAGGCTTTTGCCAAAACGTTGTACACCATGGGGGTGTACTTCAGGTAAGGAGTCATATGCTTGTTCAAATTTTGCCGATGGTGCTGGTCTGCTGCATCGGCTATAGCCTCAAGCGGGCTGGGGTGCTGGGGCCGCCGGAGGCGGAGGTAATTGGCAAGTTGCTCACCCATTTGGCCCTGCCCGCCGTTATTCTTAAAGCCCTGGCTACGGCTGAGCTAAGCCCCGACTTAATCTACCTGCCCCTGTCGGCGCTGGTCGTGGTGCTGGGGCTGACGGCAATTGGCCTTTTGGCCAATCGCTGGCTGCGGTGGGAGAAGGTAAAAGCCGGAGCCTTGATGACCACATTCCCTACCTTCGAGGGAGGTGCGGTGGGCTACCCGCTGATGCTGCTGGCCTTCGGTGAGGTGGGACTGAGCCGCATTGTCCTGTTTGACCTGGCCCAGGCCATTTACCTGCTAACGGTGGTGTACTGTCTTTCGGCCTGGTTTGGCCAGACCGGGGTAACGACTGGAGCAGTGGTAAAAAGACTGGGGCAAACACCTTTTTTCTGGGCCATTTTGCTGGGATTGCTGCTGAACGGGCTGGGGATAACCCACGGAGTGGTGCTGGGCCTGCTGGATATTTTGGGAAATAGTTTTTTGCTGCTGGTGCTGCTGGTGATAGGCATGGAGTTTGAGGTGCCGCGCAGGGGGGGCTACCTCTACCTGTTGGTAGCGCTGGCCAAGATCGGCTGCGGTCTGGGCCTTGGCTGGGTAGCTGTAACGGCTTTTGACCTGCATGGGGTAGAGCGGTCTGCCGTGCTGGTGGGTGCAGGATTGCCTCCCAGCTTGTTGACGCTGTTCTTTGCCCAGGAGAATGGCCTGGAAACGAGCTTCGTGATCAGCTTTATTTCGGTGGCGATACCGCTATACCTGGTCGTCATGACTCCGATGTTGGGGCGTTTGGCGTCTTAGGTGTTTGTAGCTGTAGTTATTTAGATTAGGACGTTCAGAGACGGTTGAGCGGTTGAGCGGTTGAGCGTTTTTTGGGGAATTGGTCTTAGCTAAATTGGCTACGGCTGTACTTTCAGGGGGCTATCAAGGGTCGCTCAGTTTTCTCAGCCAGCCTTTAAGGGGTGCTCAGATGGTGGAAGGTTTCTGCTCAGTTGCCTCCAGCACTATGGAACTCAAGTCGAGCAATTCGACACACCTCTGAGATCCATAGGAGCTGAAATTATGAAACGCACCGCTCTCTTCATTCTGACTGCTGCGATCGCTGCCGCTACAGTCTCCCCAGCGTTTGCCGCCTATAATCTACGTGAACTGCGCCAGGCAAACCTCGACAAATCTGCCGTAGACTTTGGCAAGCTGCGCAACGAAAACCTCGACAAGATAGACTTCGGCAAGCTGCGCCAGGCAAACCTCGACAAAGACGCCGTTAACTTCGAGCGTCTGCGCCAGGAAAACCTTGACAAGGTAGACTTCGGCAAGCTGCGCCAGGCAAACCTCGACAAAGACGCCGTTAACTTCGAGCGTCTGCGCCAGGAAAACCTCGACAAAGCAAACGCCGCCTGAGCACTCCAGCGTCCGGTTAGACAACCTTGAGCAAAAAGCAGATGTTCTTTATGGAATGGCCGTGAATGACGCTGTAGTGTTTCTCGGCGAAGTTGAAGTTGAGTCACCCCGCCCCTGGTATGCGCATACCAGGGGCGGGGTTTTTAGAATATCCTCAAGGCAGCTGGCCAGAGGACGACGACTTTAGCTCTTCTTTGAGCAGGTTGTCGTAGATGTGGGGCAGCCGAGCCGTCATGCTGTTTGACTCGATGCCGTAGCCAAGGCTAGTCCAGGTGCCAGAGAGGCGGTGCAGCACCGCCTCCAGGCGGCCATCCCGCAGAGCGGTAGGGATATCCATGCCCCAGGCGGAGGAATCCTTAAGCCAGTAGTAGACCACTAGGTCCTGGGACTCGGGGTCAAAGCTGTAGTCTCCCCAGGCTTTGAACCAGCTAGACGCTCTGGGGTGATAGTGAAGGGCTTTTTCTTTCCAGGTATCGGCCAAAAACTGGTAGCGCCCGGCGGCGGTAGTGCAGTGCCCCTGGTTTGGCCCGGCGACAATTTCAACGCAGATATTGGGGTGGTGGTTGAGCTGCTGCACAACGGCACCGCCGTAGAGCACGTTATAGGGCTGATCTGTGTTTGACTCGGCGGCAGAAATAGTGCGCATGAGCGCGCGAATGTAGGGATCGCCTCCGGTCATAGCCAGCGGCTCGGGATGGCTAACCCACACTGCTTTTTGCAGCTGCCGCAGGGAGATGCGCGGCAGCGATCGCACGCCCAATACACCTACTCCCAGCAGCAGCAGCAGCGCAATGGCCGCTGCCCGCCGTCGCTTTGCCTGCTGCATACGGCGCTGTCGGATCAGATGGCGAGATGGGCTTGAGGGCAGTGAGGTCACAGGCGGCGATCTGAGCAGGAACAGGGAGACTAGCTGCGGCTAGCCTGGGTTGGGGGCAGTTGCCCCGTGGGGGCGATCTAGCCCCTGCAAAGAAGCTATGCCCGCGATCGTTGCCCTGCCTGTTTTTCCAGGTAAGGCAAAAATCAAGCCATCGCTATATTAATCCATCGACCCAAAAATCTGCCCTGGGGTGTGGCCCCATCTCTAGCGATCTACAGATCCCATAATGATGTCGATGCTGCCCAGAATAGCCATGATGTCGGCCACCTTCACCCCCTTTAGGATGTGGGGCAAAATTTGCAGATTGTTGAAATCTGCGGCGCGAATCTTAAACCGCCAGGGAAAAACGTTGTCGTTGCCCATAATAAAGACGCCCAGCTCGCCTTTGCCGCTTTCCAGGCGCACGTAGTGCTCCCCAGCGGGGATTTTGAAGGTGGGGGCAATTTTCTTGCCGATGAACTGGTAGTCGAAGCTGTTCCACTCTGACTTGGGTCCCTCAGACATCCGCTTGGCCTCCAGGTTTTCAAAGGGGCCGCCCGGCAAGCCTTTGCAGGCCTGTCTAATAATCTTTACCGACTCGCGCATTTCGCGCACCCGCACCTGGTAGCGGGCCATGCAGTCGCCTGCGGTCTCGTACTGCACATCCCAGTCAAAGTCGTCGTAGCACTCGTAGTGGTCGACCTTGCGCAGGTCCCACTTGACGCCCGAGCCGCGCAGCATGGGACCCGAGAGCCCCCAGGCGATCGCCTCGTCGCGGTTGATGGTGCCAATGCCCTCGATCCGGCGGCGGAAGATAGGGTTGTTGGTGATCAGCTTTTCGTACTCATCGACCTTGGGCAAAAAGTAGTCACAGAAGTCGAGACACTTATCGATCCAGCCGTAGGGCAGGTCGGCAGCAACGCCGCCAATGCGGAAATAGTTGTTGTTGATCAGGCGCATCCCCGTGGCGGCTTCCCACAGGTCGTAGATCATCTCGCGCTCGCGAAAAATATAGAAGAAGGGAGTTTGGGCACCGACGTCGGCCAAAAAGGGGCCAAGCCACAGCAGATGGTTGGCGATGCGGTTCAGCTCCAGCATGATGACGCGGATGTAGCTGGCCCGCTTGGGCACCTCAATGTCGGCCAGTCGCTCGGGGGCGTTGACGGTGATCGCTTCGTTAAACATGCCCGCCGCGTAGTCCCAGCGGCTCACATAGGGCACAAACATCACGTTGGTGCGGCTTTCGGCAATTTTTTCCATGCCCCGGTGCAGGTAGCCAATCACCGGCTCGCAGTCGAGCACGTCTTCGCCGTCGAGGGTGACGATGAGCCGCAGCACCCCGTGCATGGAGGGGTGGTGTGGACCCATGTTGAGCACCATGGGCTCGGTCTTAGTTTCAATGATTGACATAGGGGCTACCCAATGGCCGAAGTACTGTTGTGCTGTGTCTTTGAGTATCTTAATGGGTATCGCCTCAGTTGGCATAGAAAGCAGATATTGAGATTGCCAATGGCCCGAAAACTTTTGCTTATTGTTTGCGCCATCATTCCAGGGACGGTTGGGGTCGTGGTCTTTGGCTATTACGCCCTGGTGGATTGGGACGCTCTACAGCTGGCCTACCAGAACTACGAGGCCGTTATTGACCAGAACAGCGGACTAGAGGCCATTTTTGTCGCCCACGCAAGTCAGAATATTCACCGCATCAACCTCTTTGCCGACGGCACCTGGACATTGCTGAGCGCCCTTCTGGCCGCAGTTGGCATCCACGGGCTGAGTACAGGTCGCGCCTGAGGCCGGGCCAGATACAGTAAACTCAGCGAGGTTTTGAATGGACGGGAATGGTTGATTTAGACTTCCACCATGTGCCGGTGCTGCCTGAAGCGGTAGTCGAAGGGTTGAACATTCAGCCCGGCAGTCGATATTTAGATGCCACGGCGGGGGGCGGGGGGCACAGTCGACTGATTCTGGAGGCCAATCCTGCGGTGACGCTGGTCGCCATCGATCAAGATGCGGCGGCGATCGCGGCTACCCAGGCCAACCTGGCCGAATTTGGCGATCGCGTCACCTACTGGCACGGCAACTTTGCCGACTTTAGCCCCAAGGGCAATCTCTTCAACGGCATTTTGGCCGATCTGGGAGTGAGTTCGGTGCAGCTCGATGTGGGCGATCGCGGCTTTAGCTTTCGCCAGAGCGCTCCCCTCGACATGCGCATGGACCTGCGGCAGGACCTCACCGCCGCCGACATCGTCAATCACTGGGATGAAACCGAGCTGGCCAACCTGATCTACACCTACGGCGAAGAGCGGCTGTCGCGCCGCATTGCCCGCAAAATTGTCGACCAGCGCCCCTGGCAGACCACCACCGACCTGGCGGAGGCCATTTCCCACTGCGTGCCGCGCAGCTACCGCTATGGTCGCATTCACCCCGCTACCCGTACCTTTCAGGCCCTGCGGATTGCCGTCAACCGGGAGCTAGAGGTATTAGAAACCCTGCTGAAGATAGCCCCCTCCTGGCTAGCTCCTGGAGGCCGCTTGGTAATCATCAGTTTCCACAGCCTGGAAGATCGCATGGTCAAGCACACCCTAAAAGACTCTCCAGATTTTAAGGTGCTCACCAAAAAGCCCGTGGTTGCCACCGAAGCCGAAATTAGCCAAAACCCCCGCGCCCGCTCGGCTAAACTGAGGGTCGCCGAGCGCAATTAGCCTGGCACCCTAGCCCCACTAACCCCTTGCGATTGGCCATAGTCACAAAAACCTATGCCGCAGTCTGCTAGGCCAACGTAGCGGCCTTGGTTGACTGACAAAACCCTTAAAACCCTTATGCTGCTGTAGGTTGGTTTTGGGTTTCGCTTCGCTCAACACCAACCTACAGCAGCACTTTTGTCAGTCAATCAGGTAGCAGCCAAGAGTCGTAAGCAGGTTGTGTATTTCCGTGAAGTGCGCCCGCCACCTCTAATTGACCGTAATAGGACATAAAGACGCATTTTGGAGCTTTGGGAGAGCTAATGCTTAAAACTTATTTATGAACCTTTTTTAGAAATCGTATTTGTAACAACAATTTGGCGATCGAAGGTAAAGATTCAAATTAATTCGCAAAAAATAGACTTACCTCACACTTGCTTCATATAAACTTTAAGGTGTGGGGAAAGTTCTCGGCCAGTTATTTAAAACCTCTGATAAAAAACACCATGAACACCTCAAACGGTCACGATTATCGGTTCTCTGTGCTTCCCGGCACCCGAGATCACCGAGGCTTTTTTGTTCAAGAAACGACCTACGAACTCGTCGATATTAGCGATGCTGGCTGGGCACATATCTGCCTGGACAGTGCCGCTTGCTACTACGTAGATCCCGCCAATATCAAGACTTCTCAATAGTTCCGCCGGGTTTTTGTCCAACTTCAGGTTCTGACCCTAGACAGGGTTTTACCAGGTTTTTCTGGGCCTCGCCTTCGGTTTGAAGCTGAGTGTGAGTAATGGTTACTTCACTCAACAATCCTTAAACAAGTCGCAAACCATCATGAACGCTGCAACTCGAATTTTTTCTGTGTACGTGTCTGATTTTGCCATTGAGTTACGTGACGACGGCAACCAGTATTCCGGCGATGGCCGCCTGGTCTGTCGGCAGCGCAACTACGATAGCCTGTTTAAGTTTGCCAAAAATATGGCGCTGAACTATGCCATTCCTCTGCGCGATTACACGCGATCGGCAGCACAGTACCAGTATTAAATGAGCTTAAATAAGCTGGTGTGCGATGCATGGCCGTGGCGCACCATGCTCCCATTTAACGACTTGGTTGCGCAGTGCTTGCGGCGGCATCACTGAATTGAGGTATGAATTTGGGCAGGGGAAAATGGCCATTTTCCCCTACGAGAAGCGCTGATTTTTGGTTAATACCTGTTTTCGGCAACCCCCTTGCGCCGATAGGTAAGTTGCCACGGACCTCTACTTAAGCTGCCCCAGACGAGCGAGGCGAGGCAATCGCCCCAGCCGTCCAGTCATGAGTCGCAGGGCCAGGCGCTTGAGCAGGGGCACCGAGCTGAGAACCCAGAGGCCTGCCCGCCGCACCACCACCACCGGCAAAATCTGATTTGAGAAGGTGCGGGTCAGCACATCGGTAAAGCTCAAAATGACCCAGTTTTCCAGCCGCCGCCAGCGTTCGTAGGGCCGCAGTACCGCTACGTCGCCCAGGTCTTGCCCTCGCTGGTAGGCGTCGGTTAGCACTTCTGCTAGCGCCGCTGCATCGCGAATGCCCATGTTGAGACCCTGCCCACCGACGGGGTGACAGCTGTGAGCGGCGTCGCCAACCAGGGCGAGGCGGGGCTGTACGTAGCGATCGCACTGCATTAGCTGTACCGGGAACATCGCCGGGGCCGTCAGTCGCTTGAGCTGCCCCATCTGGGTGCCGTAGCGCTGCTCTAGCTCGGCCATGAACTCGGCTTCGGGCAGATCGAGAATTGCCTGGGCCTCAGCATGGGGTGCCGTCCAGACCACCTGACAGCGGCCATCGGCCAGGGGCAAGATGGCAAAGGGACCGCTGGGCCAAAACCGCTCGTAGGCGGTGTTTTGGTGGGAATGTTCGGGTTCTAAAACAGTGGTCACGCAGGACTGCCGGTAGCGCCAGCCGACGCTGCCGATGCCCGCCCGCTGCCGCAGCGGTGAACCTTTGCCGTCGGCGGCGACCACCAGCGGCGATCGCACTCTGAATCTACCTGTTGGAGTACTGACCTCAGCGATAACCGAGTCGTCCTGGTCATGCATTTCCTCCAGGGTGGCCGAGCACAGGTAGTAGACGTTGGCGGCGGCGGCGATCGCCCCTTGCAGTGCCGCCATCAGCACCCCGTGCTCAGCTCCGTAGTAGACCGCCTCAGTGCCCAAATCCTCGGGCAAAAACCGCACTACCTGGCCGTAGTCTCCATCGGAGAGCTGCACCTTGTCAAAATGGCAGATCTGCGGCCCCACTTTGGGCCACAGCCCCAGCCCCTTGAAAATATCGGCTGAGGTTAGCGAAAAAGCGTAGGCCCGCTGCCGGGCGGCTGCCCCCGCTGCCGTTTGGGCTTCAATCACCGCGACGGCCATGCCGCTGGGGGCCAGGGCCGCTGCCAGGGTCAGCCCCACAATGCCGCCGCCAACAATAGCTACGTCTACGGCCAGCTCTGACCCTGTGAGCTCTGGCTGAATCTGCTGGGCGGGGGATGGGGAGACGAATTGCGGAGTGGTAGCCGTCATAGAGTCAGCGATCGCCGTTGTTATAGCTCTATTTTGGCGCGATTATTCGACCTAAAGCAAGGTAAGTCAGCGGCTATGCTTCGGGTTCAAGACCTGCTGCTCTCAGCTGGGCCGCCAGTCGTTCAGCCCGCTGGCGCTCTTGCTCGGCCCGCTGGCGCTCCTGCTCACTCTTCTCAGCCTCCCCAACCAAGGATGTTGAGGACGCGGCGACCATGGCCAACCTCGCGGAGAGTAGCGTGGGCTTGAGCCTCTATTTTAGGAGCTTAAGCGGCCATGGGCAGCGATCGCTGGGCTAGCACCTGACGGTAAAACTGCTGCAGCTGGCGGGTGGCTGCCGCCCAGCCCCACTGCTCGGCCTCCGCAACGGCATTGCGGCGCATCAGCTCGCGCTCGGCTTTGGCCTCAATCAGGCGGCGGGTGGCGCTGATCGCGCCCGCCTCATCCATCGGGTCAAAGAGAAAGCCGTTCATGCCGTCGGTAACGATGTCGGGAATGCCGCCGGAGTTTGCTGCCACTACCGGACAGCCCGCCGCCATCGCCTCCAGCAGCACCAGCCCCAGGGTTTCGGTGCGGGAGGGGAAGACAAAGGCATCGGCGGAGGCGTAGGCGGAGGCCAGATCTTCCCCAGCCAGATAGCCGACGAAGTTGGTGTGGGTGCCCTCAAAGTGGGCCTCTAGCTCGGCGCGGTAGGGGCCATCGCCCACCAGCGCCAGCCGCGCTCCAGGAATGGCTTCGAGTACCGGCTTGATACGGTCAATTTCTTTCTCGGCGGAGAGGCGGCCAATGTAGAGGAGCAGGGGCGCATCGGGGTGGCCCGCCGACAGGCGATCGCGCATCTCGGCACTGGCCAGCTCCGGGCGAAACAGCTCGTTGTCAACCCCGCGCTGCCACACCTCAATATTTTCAACGCCGTGCTCCGACAGCTCGGTCTGCATAGCCGTGGAGGTGACCAGGTTGATCTGGGCCTGGTTGTGCATGGCCTTGATTAGCTCCCACATCAGCCCTTCGAGCATGCCGAGGCCGTAGTGCTCCAGGTACTTGGGCAGATGGGTGTGGTACGAGGCCACCAGGGGCACATCCAGGGTCTTGCTATAGTAAATGCCCGCCAGTCCGAGGACTGCCGGGTTTACCACATGCACTAAGTCAGGCTGAAAATCTTCCAGCGCCTCCCCGATTGAAGGGCGGGGCAGCGCCAGCTTTAGCTCTGGGTACAGGGGCAGCGGAAACCCAGACACGCCGTGAATTTTGGCTCCCCGATACTCCGTTAAGCCGCCCTCGGGGGAGAACACTAACACCTGATTACCCTGACGCTGCAGGTGGTCAACGGTGTGCTTGAGACGGGTAACAATGCCGTCAACTTTCGGCAAAAAAGTCTCGGTAAAGAGAGCAATTCGCATAGGGACTTCGGGGGTGAGCGAGTGGATGGGGGGGCGAGTGGATGGGGGGGCGGGTGGATGGATTTAGGGAGCATTTGAGGTAGCGAGAGAACATCTGGGAGTGACGTTCAAGCAACTCATCTACCCCTCTACCCCTCTACCCATCCACACATCTACGCTAGCTGCGCCGCCACTGAACTTTCGGCAGAATCTGGTTTTTGTCGACGCGATCTTTGTACTTGACGGCGAAGTTGAGCAGGCTGTCGAGCAGCGAGTCAGACAGCAGGTGAGGCTGTAGACCTAGCTCTAGCAGGTTGGTATTTTTGGCGTTGAAGTAGTGGTCTTCGGCCTCCACTCGGGGGTTATCCATGTACTGGATATCGACATCGAGGCCCAGGGTGGTGCCAGCTTTCTTCACCATCATGGCCAGGTCGCCGACGCTAAACATTTCGGTGAACTGGTTGAAGACGCGGAAGATGCCGGGGTCGCCGGGGTTGGCGATCGCAATTTCCACGCAGCGCACCGTGTCGCGAATATCCAAAAAGGCGCGGGTTTGGCCGCCCTTGCCGTAAACGGTGAGGGGGTGGCCCACCGCCGCCTGAATACAGAATCGGTTGAGGGCGGTGCCGTAGATGCCGTCGTAGTCGAGGCGGTTGATCAGCAGCTCATCCATGCCGGTTTCTTCGGTCAGCACGCCGTAGACCACGCCCTGGTTGAGGTCGGTGGCGCGCAGGCCCCACACCTTGCAGGCAAAGTGAATGTTGTGGGAATCGTGCACCTTGCTGAGGTGGTAGAACGAACCGGGCTGCTTGGGGTAGGGCAGGGTATCTTTGCGACCATTGTGCTCAATGGTGATGTAGCCCTCTTCGATGTCAATGTTGGGGGTGCCGTACTCGCCCATGGTGCCCAGCTTGACCAGGTGGCAGTCGGGGAAGTGATCCCGCAGCGCGTAGAGCAAGTTCAGGTTGCCGATGACGTTGTTGGCCTGGGTGAGCACCGCATGCTCGCGATCGATCATCGAGAAGGGGGCCGATCGCTGTTCGCCGAAGTGTACGACCGCGCCAGGCTCGAACTCGAGCATGGTCTCCTCTAAGAAGGAGTAGTCGTTGATGTCGCCGACGTAGAGGTCGATGTGCTTGCCGGTGAGGTCTTTCCAGCGCTGCAAGCGGCTTTGAATGGGGGCGATGGGGGTCAGGGTCTCGATCTGAAGCTGAGCATCCCAGTGACGCCGCACCAAACTATCTAAAATCCCGACTTCGTAGCCGCGATTGGAAAGATACAGGGCAGTTGCCCACCCGCAATAGCCGTCACCGCCAATTACAAGGACTTTCATATCAATGCTTCAATCTCTTTGCCGATACCAAGACAATCTACCAGGTTTAGAGGCTCTGTAAACCACCGAATAAAAGATTGCGGGATCGGAAAGTTTTTTTTTATGACGACAAATTGGAGCTTCAACTTACGCCGATTCCTGACGGTTTAACGCTCCTTTGCCAAGTGCCCTAGGCCAGATTACTGCCCTCGGCTACAGCGGGCCGAGGCTGAGCAATCGTTGACCAGCTCTGAAACGATTTTCACCGATCCCACCAGCCGAGGCACCGTGTATTCTATAGTGTCAGGCTAATTTTGAGTCCCCGTCCGTCCCCCCGGCCGTTCAACCCCCCAGGCAGTTACTCAGGAGACAGCGCTATGTGTGGCATTGTGGGATACATCGGCACCCGGCCCGCCGCCGACATTCTAATGGATGGCCTGCGCAAGCTGGAATATCGCGGCTACGATTCCGCTGGCCTTGCTACGGTGCTCGAAGGCGAGCTGCACTGCGTGCGTGCCAAGGGCAAGCTGCAAAATCTGCAAGATAAACTCGACGGCCACGACAACCCGGCTCGCCTGGGTATTGGCCACACCCGCTGGGCCACCCACGGCAAACCCGAAGAGTACAACGCCCACCCCCACCGCGACGGCTCTGGCCGTTTGGCGGTGGTGCAAAACGGCATCGTTGAAAACTACCGCGAGCTGCGCGAAACCCTCAAGGCCAAGGGCCACCAGTTTGTCTCTGACACCGATACCGAGGTGGTGCCCCACCTGATTGCCTCGTACCTGAGCAACCTGGCCGTCGATAGCACCCAGGGGCGATCGCGTCTGCTGGAGGCCACTCGCCTGGCCGCCAACGACCTGCAAGGGGCCTTTGCCCTGGCGATTATCTCCGCCGATTTCCCCGACGAGCTGGTGGTGGTGCGCCAGCAGGCACCTCTGGTGATTGGCTTTGGCCAGGGGGAGTTTTTCTGCGCCAGCGACACCCCGGCGATTGTGCCCCACACCCGCGCCGTGCTGCCGATGGAAAACGGCGAACTGGCCAGCCTGACGCCCCTGGGGGTAGAGGTGTACAACTTTGCGGGCGATCGCCAGCGCAAGCACCCCATCACCCTGAACTGGAACCCCATCATGGTGGAGAAGCAGGGGTTCAAGCACTTCATGCTGAAGGAAATTTACGAGCAGCCCGGCGTGGTGCGCACGGCCCTGGAGACCTACATCGACAACACCTGGACCGCCGACGCTGCTAACACCTCTCCTTCTCCCCTGGGCCTGGGCCTGCCCGACGACCTGCTCACGGGTCTCGATCACCTCCAGATCGTTGCCTGCGGCACCAGCTGGCACGCCGCCCTGGTGGGCAAGTACCTGATCGAAGATCTGGCCAACCTGCCGGTGCTGGTGCAGTACGCCTCGGAGTTTCGCTACTCGCCCACGCCGCTGATACCCAATACCCTCACCATTGGCGTCACCCAGTCGGGCGAAACCGCCGACACCCTGGCCGCCCTGGAGATGGAGCAAAACCGCCGCGCCGCCCACCCCGATCCCCGCTTTGCCCCCCGCATGCTGGGCATCACCAACCGACCCGAAAGCTCTCTGTCGCGGCTGGTGCCCCACATTATTGACACCCATGCGGGGATTGAAATTGGCGTGGCCGCCACCAAAACCTTCACCGCCCAGGTGATGGCCTTCTACTTTTTAGCCCTCGATCTGGCCTACCGCCGCCAGACCCTGCCGGGCGATCGCATCGAGGCCATTCTCAACGGGCTGCACCAGCTGCCCGCCCACATCGAGCAGGTGCTCGAAAGTCAGGAGCGCTATATCGAGGAGCTGGCCCACGAGTTTAACGAGACCCAGGACTTTATCTTTTTGGGCCGGGGCATCAACTTCCCCATCGCCCTGGAGGGGGCGTTGAAGCTAAAGGAAATCAGCTACATCCACGCCGAGGGCTACCCGGCGGGCGAAATGAAGCACGGGCCGATCGCCCTGCTGGATGCCAAGGTGCCCGTGGTGGCGATCGCCATGCCCGGTAGCGTCTACGACAAGGTGCTCTCCAACGCCCAGGAGGCCAAGGCCCGCGATGCCCAGCTCATCGGCGTGGTGCCCATGAACGACACCGACGCCGCCGAAACCTTCGATCGCCTGCTGCCGGTGCCCGTAGTCGATGAGCTGCTGTCGCCGATTGTGGCGGTGATTCCGCTACAGCTGCTGGCCTACCACATCGCGGCCCGGCGCGGGTTGGATGTGGACCAGCCCCGCAACCTGGCCAAGAGCGTAACGGTAGAATAGAGGTTATTGCCGTCTGTTTCGATCGTTAGCCATGCCAGCCCATACCAAAACCAGGCCCCTTGGAGAAATGTTGCAGCGGGCGGGGTTGCTCTCCCAGGCTCAGCTTGATGTGGTGCTTCGAGATCAGCAGTGGCAGCCCGATCTGAGAATAGGCGACATTCTGGAGCTGCGCGGGTGGGTCAAGCGCGACGCCATTGAGTTTTTCGCTGAACAGTGGCCGAAGCTGGTCGCGGTCGGTCGAGATAGCCCCATCGGGTACTACTTTCAGCAGGCGGGGCTGCTGGATGCTCACCAGGTCGAAGCTCTACTGAAAGAGCAGGCGCAGGCGGGGCTGCGAATTGGGGCGCTGGCGGTTTTGCACGGCTGGCTTTCCCAGGAGACGCTCGATTGGTTTTTGCGATCGCTGGCCCCGGAGGAGTCTGCCTCTTCTGCCTTCATCAAGCGGAAGCAGGTGAATAATGGCGATGGCCCTGCCGGGCCAGTCTCTGACCATCGCGGCAGCCCGGCTAGTCAGCCGCAGCCAAAAATGGCTACAGACCTACAGGCCGACGCGCCATCTAAACCCCAACCGGATGATATTTCCTGGGCTGGCTAAACGGAATAGTGGCTAAACTGTGGGCATGGCAGCTCTTCCTTTACTGACTCCAGAACTGCTGGAGCAGATGACGGAGGCCATTGTGCAGGCAGTGGCCCCGGAACAAATTGTGCTGTTTGGTTCGAGGGCGCGGGGAAATGCAGGGCCGCACTCGGATGTAGATTTGCTGGTGGTGACGGCGGCGGGGTTTGGGCCGCACCGCAGCCGCAGACAGGAGATAACCCGCATTTCAAAGGCGGTGGGCAGGTTTGGGGTGCCGACGGATATTTTGCTCTACAGCCAGCAGGAGGTAGAGGGCTGGCAGGGCAGCCGCAACCATATCACCACAAGGGCCTTGCAGGAGGGAAGGGTGATCTATGAACGATGTGGATCAGGCTAAGGTCTTGCTGAAAGCCGCCTTGAGAGATCTCCGCGCCCTTGAGGGAATGAGGGATGCAGAGGTTTTTGCCGATGAGATTTTTGGATTCCATATGCAGCAGGCTACTGAGAAATGTCTGAAGGCTTGGATCGCCGCTATTGGAGACATTTATCCATTTGTTCACGACCTGGGGATTTTGCTGCGATCGCTGGAAGAAAGGGGCTACAACATGGACTCGTTTGAGGCGTTGCAACAGTACAGCGCGTTTGCTGCACAAATCAGATACGAGTCTCTGCTAGAGGCGGATGAACCTATTGACCGGGAGGGTGCGATCGCACTCGCCAACAGCTTGTATGCTGCGGCGGCTAGCCAGGTGAGTTTGGCGGGGGGCTAGGAGCGATTGCACTGCCAGGATGAGTCGGTGAAGGTATTGTCCTGATTGACTGGCAAAAGTCCTGATGTAGGTTGGTGTTGAGCGAAGCGAAACCCAACACCAGTAAGGGTTTTGTTGGGTTTCGCTAAAGCTAATCCAACCTACGGCTGCTCCAGCCTTGGGGTTTTCCCACCCCCAAGGCCGTTTCAGGGGCTGATCGACAGCGTATCATCACCGTCATATCAAGTCCGCTTAATCGACCGCACTATGGTCTCAGAAGAAGCAAGGGTTAGCGGCCTACAATTCTTGGGTTCATTAGCCGGACTTGATATTAATCACCGCCGCCGCCGCTGTCTGCCTAGCTTCAACCACATCTTCGATCGCCAGCCAAAAAGCTTCCCAATCGCGATCCTTCAGCGTCTCGTCTAGTGACGCCTTTATGTACAGGGCAGCATAGTCTGAGTCAGCCAACTGAACCAGTAGATCGGCCCGATAATCTCTCACTGGCATGTTCACCTCTTTCCTGGGTACAGACAGGTCTCAAATATCCTTGACCTCTTCACCTAAGTAGCGCTCTACAAAAGCCTTGGCCGCCAAAGGATGCAGCGTTTTTAAGGCTCTGACAATTTCCACAATCGTCTCGCCGGATGGATCGCTCTTTTCATTCGCCCATCGATAGACGCTGTTGCGTTCAATATCGAGAGCCGCCGCGAGGCTGTATTGGCTCACCTCGTATTCCTCAAGCACCTGCCTGAGCACCTGTCCTGCTTTTCCCATGCCTTCATGGTGTCAGACCAGCATAGGCACGTAAACAACTGATCTGTTGACGGCAACTAACTTGTTGACTATGATGCTGTCATCGTTTTTGTTGACGCACCATGCAGCCCAACTCCACCGCCCGCTACAGTGCCCGCATCATTACCCCAGACCCTGCCACTGGTTCAGAGTCAGCCGATTCTGGCCAAGTTCACCTCGAACTCACCCTCAAGCTCCACAGCTACCCCAACCCTGATCGCGAGCCTGTCAAAATTCTCGTCATCGGCAGCAAGCGCTCGGTTAGCTCTATCGTTGTTGCCCTTCACCAGCTCGGCTTTGCCGAAATCTTTGAGTGGACAGACTTTCTCAGCGCCCCCAATGCCGATAGGCTAATCCAGTTTCGGCCCGACGAAGTCATGAAAGCCCTGATTAAGTATTTGCCGAGGGATTAGGGGCTGGTAGTTCCCAGGGCATTGAGCGCTACTTTTTCTTTTTCGCGCGTTTTTTGGAGCCTGATGCCGCTCCGCCGCCAAAGCCAGATTTTTCGGGTAGCTTTTTGCTGCCTCTCTGGGCCGCAATATCTTTAAATTCTGGCGGCTTTTCCAGACCGTAGGCTCCCAGTTTTTTGGGCAAGCGCTGCGACGGCGGCAGGGGGGGCTGCTCCAGCGAGGCTTTAATATTGGCCATCATCTCCTCCTGCTGGGGAGTGTAGTGAATCGCCAGTTCTTCAGCGGTGAAGTCAGATTCTTGCCTGAGGCCCAGATCGACCTGCACCCTGGGCCAGGAGCCAACGAACATTTCGTCCACTTTTTTAGCGCTGTAGGCCGCTTCCATTGCCGCCAAAGATTCTGGCTCGGTGGCTTTGAGCTTAAACAGCTCAGTCACCAGGGCACCATTGACGGAGCGGTGGTGGTGTTTGTATTGGCTGAGCTGCCGGGTGAGCGCCTCCACACAGCGATCGCGCAGTTCTGGAAAGGTCTCGGCAATGCGGCCAAACCCGCCGACCAAGAAGATCTTTGTGTTGTAACTGATTTTGGTGGCCAGCAGCTCCTCCAGGGGGGCGATCGCCGCCTCACCGATTAGCCCAAAGACCTGGGGAATTTCCTCCCAGCACCAGTCAAAGTCGTAGCGCTGCAACACCTCAGCCAGGGGCGCGATCGCCTCGGCGGCTTGCAGCTGCCCCAGCGATCGCCAGGCGTGGATCGGTGCCCACAGCGCCTCATCTGGATCGATGCCTGCGGCCTGGAACTCGACTTCGCGCTCGTAGTCCGACTCAAAAAACGCCCACAGCTGCTCGTCCTGTGCCATCTGAATGAGGGCGGGAACATGGTCGGCGGTCAGGCTCAATTCCTGCACGTAGTTGGGCCAATCTTTGGGGCTGAAACCCTGGCATTCGCCGTAGTGCAGCAGGGCGTCAACGGGGGGCTTGTAGGTGTGGGGTGCCATAGCTCATGGTGGGAAAACAGCATCTGGGCAAGCAGAGCAGAGCCGTCATCGAACCATCTGGATACTCATTTCACCCAAGTGAGTTCAAAGTATCAGTTTCAATGCCCCAGGGGCAGGGGCGTGACGGCGCATCGACCGCGCCAGAACTCAAATGTCTAATTCCATCCTAAGGGTTAGACAACAACAGGGGCTGTGCGCTGCCACCGGGCAAAATCTCCGGTAGCCTGCGGCGTGCCTGCACCGTCAACTAGAAAGAACCCCGGCTCCTTCAAGAAACCGGGGTTCTGGCTACAGAAGGCGTTTGCTAACGCTCGGTGAGCTTGGTCAGTAGGGTGTTAGACCGCTCCACAAAGGTCTTCATCCCCTCCGCATCAAAGCCCTTTTGGGCCATCAGCGCCGTGTCGTAGACCTGGTTGCAGATCATCTTGGCCAGGTCGCCCGCCGGGGAGCTGCCGCCATCGGCCCCAATAATCGTGCTCTGGCTCAGCGAGAGCAGGTTTTGAATCAGCGGGTGGGCGGTGTTTACCATCAGCACGTGGTCATCGGGAAACTGCATTTCCTGCTGCTGAATCATCGCCATGGTTTCCTGCATGCGGCGGGCTTCTTCGGGCAGCAGCACCATGGCCGGGGGCGCACCTTCGCCCTTGAGCGCCTGGGGTTTGACGTTCACGCGGGGGCAGCCAATCGCCTGCTCAAACATCTCCTTAATTTCGTCGTCGCGGGTCTTGTTGGTGGCGGGGTCAACAATTTCGCTCTGCTTTTCTTTGTCGAGCAGGGTGTCGTCTAGATCGGCATCGACCCGCACAAATTTAACGTCGGAGTATTCGCGCTCCAGGGTGGGAATAAAGTGGGTGTCGATGAACGAATCCATGAACAGCAGCTCCAGGCCCTGGCTCTTGAACAGCTCGATATAGGTGGCCTGGGAGACTTCATCAGTGGCGTAAAAGACGCGGTTTTCGTGCTTGTCTTTGTTGCGCTCCAGGTATTCGCCCAGGGTGGTGTAGAAGTTGCCCTTGGCGTCGGTGGCGGGCTTAGCGGCCTCAGAGACCTCTGACCAGGCGTCGCCCTCGTCGGTTTGCACTTCCACCTTGGGGGCTTCCTCAGCCTCGCCCAGCTTGGCCGTGGTGCGGAAGATCAGGATGTCTTTGACCTGCTCTTTGAACTTGTCGTCGTTGAGGGAGCCAAACTTGACGAAGTTGCCCAGGTCTTGCCAGCTGGCGATGTACTTAGGCCGGTTATCGCGGTACAGGGCCTTGAGGCTGTCGCCCACTTTTTTGGCTATGTAGTCGGCAATGCGGCGCACGGTGCGATCGCCCTGCAAGAAGCTCCGGCTCACGTTTAGCGGAATGTCGGTGCTGTCGATGACGCCGCGCAGGGGCAGTAAAAAGCGGGGCACCACTTCCTCGCAGTTGTCGGTGACAAACACCTGGTTGCAGTAGAGCTTAATGCTGCTCTTGGTGATGTCGATATCGGGCTTGAGCTTGGGGAAGTAGAGAATGCCGTTGACCACAAAGGGGTAGTCGGTGTTGAGGTGAATCCACAGCAGCGGGTCTTCCTGGAACGGATACAGGTAGCGATAAAACTCTAGATAATCTTCGTCGGTGAGGCTGCTGGGCGACTGTTTCCACGGCGCTTCGTGCTTGTTGACCACCTCGCCGTCGATCTTAATCGGCACCGGCATGAAGTCGCAGTAGGTTTTAATCAGCTGCCGAATCCGGGCGGGCTCCAGGTATTCTTCCTCGCCCTCCATCAGGTGCAGGGTGATGGTGGTGCCAACGGCGGTGCGCTCCGAGGCGCTCAGCTCAAACTGGGTAGTGCCGTCGCAGCTCCAGTGGATCGGCTCGGCCCCGTCTTTGTAGGAGAGGCTGTCGATTTCAACGGTGGAGGCCACCATAAACGAAGAGTAAAAACCCAGGCCAAAGTGGCCGATGATGGGGTCTTCGGCGGCGCTGTCTTTGTACTTGGTAATAAATTCTTCGGCGCTGGAGAAGGCCACCTGGTTGATGTACTGCTTGATCTCATCGGCGGTCATGCCGATGCCGGTGTCGGAGACGGTGAGGGTCTTTTTGTCTTTGTCGAGCCTGATTTCGATTTCCGGGCTGCTGATGTCACCGGAGTACTCTCCAGAACGGGCCACCATGGAGAGCTTTTTGATGGCGTCGACGGCGTTTGACACCAGTTCCCGCAGAAAAATCTCGTGCTCGGAGTAGAGCGCTTTTTTGATAATCGGAAAAATATTCTCGGTGTGGATCGAGATATTACCCTGTTCCAGAATCGTCGTCATGGCGGTTCGGTGATGAGTTTGGATGACAGTTTGCCTACACCAATCTTTGACGCTGCGACCAGAATTCACAAGCGGCGATTTCTGTACCAAGCAGGTTCGGTTGCCCCTACTGGTGGAACAGGGGCGGAGCGCTGGCGATCGCCCCAGCGGTCTGTCAAACCTAAATTTGTAGATTGGGTGGCGCGATCGCAGGCCCCAACGAGACTTACCGCTGCTGGATTTCACTCCGCTGTTCCCAGCTTGCCAGAGCCCAAATTCTTAAGCTTGGCGCTGCGCTGGTGCTATGAGGCGGAAGTTAGGAACTATTTCTGCAAGCTAGGCAGCCAAGCGCACCAAAGTGGTGGAGATATTTCAGCCTTCGAGCACTAGCTAGATTTTCCTGGGTCTAACTTCCCGGTAAGCCAGGTTTCAGCAAAATACTGGCAACTAAAATTCAATCTATAGTCCGGGCCAGATCGCCTGGTTAAACGAGAGCAAACACGCTCTGGTGCAATCATTTAAGCCTAGTAGAGCACCACCAAAATTTCTTTTTGACGCCTGATTAAATCCTATTCATATCAGGATGGGTTGGGCCTCTGAGGGCACAGCCTCCGAGAGGATCTGGCTCTACCCAGGCTGTAACGGCCTAGGCCACAGGATGCTGCCCGCTGGCGGAAAAAGATCGCTTTTCATGCTAGCTCACGTCACTGGCCAGGCCCGTTTTGGGCAAGAAAAATAATAATTATTAACCTTAAAAGCTGCCAAAGGTTGTCTGACAAAACATCTGGCTCCGTAGATTAATTTCTTTATACTCCAGGGCGTTTCGCCTTCCCTAGGGAACGTTAAATCTAGGAGATGGTTGTGCTGTACCGCTCTAAAGCGGCATTGGCCGAGGGTTGAGATGGCTTACATCTCCGATGCCAAGGGAGAGGCGTTCGGGTCCGTTATCCTGCCAGCGGGGTTGGGAGTTAATGCAACAGTCGGGAGCGATGGGTCATGCGCCATGGAAACCATCACTACTAAAAAAGAGCTTAGGGCAGCGGCAGAGCGGGGCGGGGCTGGCACTCCTGCTTGGTTTAGGGGTTTTAGGTAATTATTTTCGCTGGTCGTTTTTTTTTCATATCGACTTTTTGTTTGGCACCATTGCCGTCTGGCTCGTGCTCAGTCTCTACGGGGTGCGCTGGGGGGCGATCGCCGCGCTGGTAGCGGCTAGCTACACCTACGTTCTGTGGCATCACCCCTACGCCATTGTCATTTTTTGTGCAGAGTTTTTGCTGGTAGCGGGTCTTGCCCGCCGCCGCCAGCACAATCTGGTGCTGCTCTGCGCGCTGTACTGGGCATTTTTGGGCGTGCCTTTGGTGTGGTTGCTCTACGGTCAGGTGCTGGGGCTAAACCCTGACCAGACCCAAATCATTATGCTCAAGCAGGCGGTCAACGGCATTTTTAATGCCCTGGTGGCAAGTCTGCTGCTGGCCTATACGCCGATTCACCGCTGGCTGGGGCGGCCCCAGGCCACCAGTGCCCTATCGCTACAGCAAACTCTGTTTAATCTCCTGGTCGCGGCGGCCTTTTTCCCCACCCTGATTTTGATGGCCCAGGCCAGCCACGGGGTTGTGGCCGATGTGATAGCCGAAGAGAAAATTCACCTCAGCCTGGTTTCTCAACCGCTGGAAGCCCGCATTGACAACTGGTACGAACGCCATGCCGATGCCACCGCAACCCTGGCCAAGATCGCGGCCCGCGCCGCCGCTGCTTCTCCCCTCTCGGCCCAAAGCCAAACAACGCTACAGGCTCAGGCTGAAATCATTCGGGCGCTGGTGCCAGATTTTCACCACCTGCTTGTGACCAATGGCGCCGATGAGATTGTGGTGCAGGCGGCCAGCGACCACAGCTCCGCGCAGGGCATCCGGCTACCCTCCGTGGACTATGCCGCCGGCCTCAGTCCAACTCTGTCCCCCGATCGCCTGGGGAACGATATTGCGCCAGAACGTAGTCTGCTGCTGAGTCAGCCCATTGTCAACCAGGGGCAGGTACAGGGGCGAGTATGGGGTGAGATTGACCTGTCTGATCTCCAGGTAATGCTGGCAGAAACCGCCGCCGCGCTGGATTTTCGGGTAGCCCTGATCGATGCCAGCCGACGGGTAATCATCAGCACAGACCCCGATCGCCCCTGGGGTACGGTCTTTGATCTGCGCCAGACCGGGGAAGTGGTGCCCCTCGGCGACGGCGCCTACCAGTGGTTGCCCACCGCCGACAGCCCCCTGTACGTTGTCCGCTGGAGCAACTCGCGGTTTGTGCAAGAGTCCCCCGTACGGCAGATCGCCGACTGGATGCTGGTCATCGAGTCACCGGCCCAGGCCCAGGCTCAGCAGGTGCAGCGGGAGCACGCCAGGAGCCTGCTGGTGCTTCTGGGGGTGACGGGGCTGGCCCTGGCCATTGCCACCTGGCTCAGCCGTCGCTTTGTGGACCCGCTCTTTGAGCTGGCCCAGGTAACGACAAACCTGCCCGCCCAGGTGCAGCGGCGGCGGGTGATTCAGTGGCCGAGCAGTCCGGTGCTGGAGCTGCGATCGCTGGTGCAAAACTTCCAGCAGATGGCCACCACCCTGACCGATAAATTTCAGGAGCTGCAGCGGGCCAAGCAAACCGCCGAGGTGGCAAACCAGGCTAAAAGCGAGTTTTTGGCCAATATGAGCCACGAGCTGCGCACTCCTCTCAACGCCATCCTCGGCTTTACCGATTTGCTGCGCCGCCAGGCCGCCCTGGCGGCTCACCACCCCGAGCTAGATCTGATCAAATCCAGCGGGGAACATCTGCTAGAGCTGATTAACGATGTTCTCGATCTGGCCAAAATTGAAGCCGGACGCATGGGTCTCAGCGCCACCGCCTTTAGCCTCTCCGACTTTGTTGACAATCTGGACAGTATCTTTTCGCTGCGGGCCAAGATCAAGTCGATCCGGTTCACCATCGAGCGCGATGCCGACCTGCCGCCGTTTATTCAAGCCGATGAGCGCAAGCTGCGCCAGGTGCTGATCAACCTGCTCAACAACGCCGTCAAGTTTACCCAGGCGGGGCACGTCACCCTGCGGGTGCTGCGCTCTCCCGGCCCCGCCGAGCGGGGTTGCTGGCTGCGGTTTGAGGTAATCGACTCCGGTCCCGGCATTTCCCCCGAGGAGATGGGGCTGCTGTTTCAGGCGTTCTCGCAAACCGAGACCGGGCGGGCTAGCCACGAGGGCACCGGCCTGGGGCTGCGCATCAGCGATCAGTTTGTCCGGCTGATGGGCGGCACCATTGAGGTGCAGAGTCAGCCGGGCCAGGGGTCGCAGTTTAGCGTTGTGGTGCCGGTGCAGTGGGCCACTGCCGATCAGCTGATGCCTGCTGCGCCTGCCCGCCAGGCCACCGGGCTGGCCCCCGACCAGCCGCCCTATCGCCTGCTGGTGGTCGATGACCAGTTTAGCAATCGCCGCCTGCTCACCCAGTTCTTGACCGATCTGGGGTTTGAGGTCCGCGAAGCCTGCAACGGCCAGGAGGCGATCGCCTCCTGGCAGTCCTGGCAGCCCCATTTGATCTGGATGGATATGCGGATGCCGATCCTGGATGGCTACGAGGCCACACGCCAAATCAAAGCGCAGATGCAGGGGCAGGCCACCGCCATCGTGGCTCTCACCGCCAGCGTCTTCGATGAAGAAAAATCGCTGGTGCTCTCCGCCGGGTGCGATGACTTTATTAGAAAGCCGTTTCAGCAGGCGGTGATCGTCGAGAAGCTGGGCCAGCACCTAGGGGCCAAATTTGTCTACGCCCAGCCCGAACCGGGGGCAGCGGCGGTTGCTCCTGGGGACGGCAACCTGCCGATGGGTAGCCTAGAGGGTATGCCGCCCGCCTGGTGCGATCGCCTCTATCAGGCCGCCAGCCAGGCCGATCAGCAAACCTTACTTCAGCTGATCGAGGCGCTGCCGCCAGCGCGATCGCAGGTTTACCAAACCCTTCAAGGCTGGATTGGCAATTTCCAGTTTGACAAAATTATGACCCTCACTCCCAGGGACGATGAGCACCATTCGCAGCCCTAAACCCACTATTTTGGTGGTCGATGATATATCTGATAACCTGCATTTGCTGACCCGCGAGCTGAGCGCCCAGGGCTACGAAACACGGGGGGTACTGACTGGCACCATGGCCCTGACCGTAGCCCGCTCTACCCCCATCGACCTGATCTTGCTCGATATCATGCTGCCCGATATGGATGGCTACACCGTCTGTCAAACCCTCAAGGCAGATGCGGCCACCGAGGCCATTCCGGTGATTTTTCTCAGCGCCTTAGACGAGGCGTTAGACAAGGTTAAGGCCTTTGCCGTCGGCGGTATTGACTACATAACCAAGCCCTTTAAAACCGCCGAAGTCATGGCCAGGGTGGGCACTCAGCTCAGCCTGAGGCAGGCCCAGCGGCAGCTTGAGCAGTTTAACCAATCGCTGGAGGAGCAGGTCCAGCAGCGTACCCGCGAGCTAGGTGAGGTTAACCAATCGCTCCAGGTCGAGATTCAGATGCGCCGGCAGGTGGAGCAAGAGCTGCGCGACAGCGAAATGCGCTACCGACTGATTGCCGACCACATGGGGGATTTAGTCTGCCTGCACGACATTGGCGGGCAGTTTCTCTACGTCAGCCCGTCGGCTCAGCCGCTGCTCGGCCACGACCCCGAGACCCTGATCGGCAAGCAGATCGTTGACTTTTGCCATGCCGACGACAGGGAGTACCTGCAGCTCCAGTTTCAAACGCCCCTGACCTCGACTGAATCGATGACCAGCTGCTACCGATTTCGCTGTCAATCGGGGCGCTACCTCTGGCTGGAAACCCTGGCCAAGCCGGTGCTCGATCGAGGTGGCCGGGTGACGGGCCTTGTCACTAGCTCCAGGGATGTGACTCGCCGGGTCAAAATGGAGAAGCAGCTCCGCTACGACTCGCTCCACGATGCCCTCACCCACCTGCCCAACCGCGACTGGTTAGCCAAACGTCTGGAGCTAGAAATTCTCCAGTGCCAGCGCTACAGCCAGAACTGCTTTGGCCTGCTGATGATCGATCTCGATCGCTTTAAGGCGGTCAACGACAGTCTGGGCCACCTGACTGGCGACAAGCTGCTGATTGCCGTCACCAATCTGCTCAAGGGCTGTGTGCGCGATATCGATATGGTGTCGCGCTGGGGCGGCGACGAATTTGTGATTTTTCTAGACCGCATTGCCGATCTCAAAGAGGCCATTCAGGTGGCAGAACGAATCAAAACTGCCCTGGAAAGCCCGATTGAGGTGGATGGCAAGATTATTTTTACCTCGGCCAGTATCGGCATTCTCATGGGCAATAGCGCCTACAAAACCAGCAACGAAATCTTTAGGGATGTGGACATTGCCCTGTATCGGGCGAAGGCGTCGGGTCGCAACCGCTACGAAATTTTTGGCCTGGAGATGTACCAGGAGGCGATCGCACTGCTTAACCTGGAAAACGATCTGCGCCTGGCCATTCGGCAGCGGGACTTTATCACCTATTTTCAGCCCATCGTGGCGATACCCACCCAGACCCTGCTGGGGTTTGAGGCCCTGGCCCGCTGGCAGCACCGCGATCGGGGCCTAATTATGCCGGGGGATTTTATCGATCTGGCCGAAGACACCGGCCTGATCAAGCCGATCGGCAGCCAGATTTTGCGCCAGGTGTGTGAGATGCTTAAACAGTGGGAGCACGATGACCTGCTGGATCAGGGGTTTCGGGTCAGCGTCAACGTTTCGGGTCAGCAGTTTCGCGATCCGACCTTTCTTGCCACCATCGACCAAATTTTGGCTGAAACTGGCGTACGGGGCGATCGCCTCAAGCTGGAGATCACCGAGCGGGTTTTGCTGGAGCAGTCCGACAGCATTGCCCACACCCTGGCCGAAATTACCGCCCGCGGCATACAGCTCAGCATTGATGACTTTGGCACCGGCTACTCGTCGCTGCGATACCTGAGCCAGTTTGCGGTGCAGTCCCTCAAGATCGATCGCTCCTTTGTCAGCCAGCTAGAGCCCCACCGCCAGGGCATTGTGCAGGCCATCATTGACCTTGCCCACAACCTGGAGATGGACTGCATTGCCGAGGGGGTGGAAACCGAAGAGCAGCGATCGCAGCTCCAGGCGCTCGGCTGCGAAGCTGCCCAGGGCTACCTGTTTGCTCGGCCCCTGCCGCTGGCGGCGGCTAGTGAGGTGCTGCGGGGTTGGCACGGCCAGCGGGCGGGTGAGGGACGGGGGGATGGGGGGATGGAGTGGTGGGGTGATGGGGTGATGGGGTGATGGAGTGGTGGGGTGATGGGGTGATGGGGTGATGGAGTTAGAGACCCTTGGCTAGGGGCGGCGGGGCCAGCTGTTGGCGCGGATGTTCTGGGCGGCGAGGCTGACGGTTTCGGCAATGCGGCGATCTCGAGTTTCAGCCCGCCTGGCGCTGGCAATCCACTCCAGGATGCCGCGCTTGGCCGATCGCGGGAAGGCATCAAAATTGGCCCTAGCGACATCGCTCTCTGCCAACGCTGCCGCCAGATCGGGGGGGATCTCCAGCCGCTCGATCGCATCCAGCGATTCCCATGAGCCATCTTGCTGAGCGGCCTCAATTTTGGCCAACCCAGCGGGCATCATCAGCCCCGCCGCAGTCATGGCCTCAATGCGTTTTTTATTCAGCGCCGACCAGCCGGTACCGGGCTTGCGGGGGGCCAACCACAGCATGGTGCGTTCGTTATCGAGGCGGTTGGGCCTGCTGTCAATCCAGCCAAAGCACAGCGCTTCTTCTACCACGTCGTCGTAGGAGACGTAGGGCTGGCCGGGTCGTTTTTTGAAGGTGATCAGCCAGATCCCCTCCGGGCGATCGTGATTAGCCGCCAGCCAATCGCGCCACTCAGCCCGGCTCGCAACCTGAATAGAGTTTTCGGGAGGTTCGGCAGCCATACTGGCATAGGGCAATCAAAGTCATACCTGATTATCCCATCCCACTGCTGGCTCAGGCCTGGCCTGAGCCCCGACGCTCCCACGCCCCTACCCCCCCCGCTCAACGACGCTAATGCGATCGCCCAGCTGCCGAATCGTCTGGGCCAGGTCCAGATCGCGCTTCAGCAGCTTTTCGATCTTGGTGTAGCTGTAGAGCACCGTGGTGTGGTCTTTGCCGCCAAAGGCATCGCCAATTTTGGGCAGGCTGAGGCCGGTGTGCCGCCGCATCAGGTACATGCCCACCTGGCGGGCCTGGCTGATTTCGCGCCGCCGCGACGCGCCCTTGAGATCTTCTACAGAGACGCCAAAGTGCTCGGCGACGGCGGCCACTACCGCCCCGGGTGAGGCCTCAATTTTGTCGGCGGGCGGGTTGAGCACCGTCGTCAGGTGTTCCACGGTCATGGGCAGGCCCGAGATCGAGGTGTAGGCGATCGCGCGGATCAGCGCCCCCTCCAGCTCGCGAATATTCGAGGTGTAGCTGGCGGCAATGTACTCGATCGCCTCGCGGGGAATCTGCACCTGCTCGTACTCGGCCTTCTTTTGCAGAATGGCGATGCGGGTTTCGTAGTCGGGGGGCTGAATGTCGGCAATGAGCCCCATCGAGAAGCGCGAGATCAGCCGGTCTTGCAGGCGCAAAATCTGGTTGGGGGGTCGGTCAGAGGCCAGCACGATCTGCTTGCCCGCCTCGTGCAGCGTATTAAAGGTGTGAAAAAACTCCTCCTGGGTGTACTCCTTGCCCTCAATAAACTGAATGTCGTCCACCAGCAGAATATCCACGTCCCGGTAGTGGGCGCGAAAGTGCTGCATGCTGTCGCGGCGAATGGCGGTGATCAGGTCGTTGGTGAACTGCTCGGTGCTGACGTAGGCCACCCGCGCCTGGGGGGCAATCTCCTGGCGGTAGTGGCCGATGGACTGCATCAGGTGGGTTTTGCCCAGGCCTACCCCGCCGCACAAAAACAGCGGGTTAAACTCGCGGCCCGGGGCTTCGGCCACCGCCAGCGACGCCGCGTGGGCCATGCGGTTGTTGGCCCCCACCACAAAGCGCGAAAACACCGCCTTGGGGTTGAGGTCGTTATAGGCTTCCTGGGTCGAGCTCGGTAGATCGATCGGAGCCTGCCGCGTGGGCGGCAGCGGACGAGTCGGCAGGGCCGGCGCCTGGGTGGGCCAGTTGACCTCCGCCATGGGCAGCAGCGCTGCCGAGGCGCTGTCGCCATCGGGCACCACGGTCACCTGGAGCTCAATCGCCTTGCCCAAAATATTGTTGACCACCTGGGTAATGGTGCCCGCATAGTGCTTTTGCACCCAGTTGCGGGCAAAGGGGTTGGGGGTTGAGATCACCAGGGCGCGATCGCTCAGGGTTTGCGCCTGGGCGGGCTTAATCCAGGTTTCAAAGGTAGGGCGGCTCAGCTCCACCTGAAGCTGGCTCAGCACCTCTTCCCACAACCGATTCAGGGCCTGATCCACGGTTTACCTCTTAAACAACCGCTGCCCGAGGGCAGACATAGCGCATGGTTTAGCCAATCGGGCGAGCCCTCCCTCCCGCTAGCATTCTGGCACCAGAACCGGCGCCCGAACTGGGGGTTCTCCAAGGAGGTGTAACTGCTCTCTCGGCCCTTGGCCGCAGACTGGGACAGCCCAGCTCGCCCCGCCTTAGGGATCTCTAGGGTACTAGATATATGGCGAAAAAATGTCCCTGATTCCACATATAGCGTTTCAGCAAAAATCGGATCCCGTAGTGCCCCATTGAGTCAGGCGCCGGTGGCGTCCCGCTGGTCTATTGAAGCACAGCTCTCCGGCCCCTGGGGAGCATGTATACAATGACTACAGTATCTATCGACAAACCACTATTTGCCCCTACTGGAGCGCAATGACTATGCCAGACTCCCCTCAATGGCACCCGCCAGGGTCCCCAAACCAGTCCCCGTCGGCTGCGGTGTTGACCCTTGGCAATCCGGTGCTGCGTCAGGTCGCCCAGCCCGTGGAGTCTGTGGATGACCGCCGCCTGCAACAGCTCATCGATCGCATGCTAGATACGGTGCGCAGCGCCAGCGGTGTCGGTATTGCAGCCCCGCAGCTGGGCCATTCGCTGCGGGTGCTGGTGGTGGCGTCGCGCCCTAACCTGCGCTATCCCCATGCCCCTTTGATGGAGCCGCTGGTGATGATTAATCCGCGTCTAGTCTCCGCCAGCGACGAGCTGGAGCTGGGCTGGGAGGGCTGCCTCAGCGTGCCGGGGGTGCGAGGCCGGGTGCCTCGCCATCGGGTGGTCGAGGTGGAGTACTGCGATCGCCACGGCCAGCCCCGGCATCAGGTGTGGGAAGGCTTTGTCGCCCGCATCTTTCAGCACGAGGCCGACCATCTGGAGGGCAAGGTGTTTCTCGATCGGGTGCAGTCAGAAACCGATTTAATGTCGGAGGCGGCCTACCAGGCGATGGAAATTGCTGACCTGGGCTAGGCAGACGCTCTGTTCCATTCTCCGGCCCATTTCTGAAAAATATCCGATCGAAACAGGCCTATCTCAAATCCTTCCGTTACTCTGGAACCTCTGGCCCCGGTAGCGCTGACCCTGATAGCGCTAATAGACATACCCTGGCTAGATGTTCTGGCCCAGCCCGGCTAAAGGAGGCAGCTTGAGTTCCCAGCCCCGCATCATCCATCTCGATATGCTGGACACCGACTACGCCAAAATCGCGGCGGGAGAACCC
Source organism: Nodosilinea nodulosa PCC 7104 (assembly GCF_000309385.1). GTDB lineage: Bacteria > Cyanobacteriota > Cyanobacteriia > Phormidesmidales > Phormidesmidaceae > Nodosilinea > Nodosilinea nodulosa. The sequence goes on along the minus strand of NZ_JH976537.1, from coordinate 962,310 downwards.
ATCCCTGACGACAAAAAGCAGCGGCTCGCCCAGGACAGCTACGACTTCAATCGTCTCGGCAAGCATATTGCCCGCTACCGCTACGGCAACCTCGACCAGCAGAGTCGGGACGATATTCTCTGCACCCTGGGCACCATCGCTGGCCTGTTTACCCTGGCCGACACCGAGGATATGAACGATCGCCTGCGCCAGACGGGCCGCTTTTACCTTACTCCCGGCGAACGGCAGCAGGTAATCAACTGGCTGGCCGATGAGCTGGGCATCGAGCTGAACCGCTCGCAAAGAGAGGCATAGAATTCTCTCTGGCCAGGGAATAGATTGAGACCTGCCTGGGTATCTCAATGTAAACGAGTATTTCAATCGAGTTACAACCCGCGAGAGTGGGCCAAAATCCCGAAAGTCGCGTGATACGATGCATCCGTAGCTTTTTGCAATAGTGGAGTAGGCACCCTTGGTACTTCGGGTAGCAGTAGTAGGATCAGGTCCAGCAGGCTCCTCGGCTGCTGAGACGTTAGTTAAAGCCGGTATTGAAACGTACCTGTTCGAGCGCAAGCTAGACAACGCCAAGCCCTGCGGCGGGGCCATTCCCCTCTGCATGGTGGAAGAGTTTGACTTACCGCCTGAAATCATCGATCGCCGCGTGCGCAAGATGAAGATGATCTCCCCCTCCAACGTTGAGGTCAACATCGGCAGCACTCTCAAAGATGACGAGTACATCGGCATGTGCCGCCGCGAAGTGCTGGATGGGTTTTTGCGCGATCGCGCCGCCATGCACGGGGCCAAGCTAATCAACGGCACCGTTCACACCCTGGAAATTCCCACCAGCGAGAGTGGGGCCTATACCCTGCACTACACCGCCCACACCGAAGACGGGCTGGTGGGTGAAAACAAATCCCTCCAGGTGGACCTGGTGATTGGGGCCGACGGGGCCAACTCCCGCGTCGCCAAGGCGATCAAGGCGGGGGATTATAACTACGCGATCGCCTTCCAGGAGCGCATTCGCCTGCCCGAAGACAAAATGGCCTACTACGAAGACCTGGCCGAAATGTACGTGGGCAACGACGTCTCCCCCGACTTCTACGCCTGGGTCTTCCCCAAGTACGACCACGTCGCCGTCGGCACCGGCACCATGCGGGTCAACCAGGCCAAGATCAAGGGCCTCCAGGCGGGCATTCGCGCTCGCGCCGCCAAGCGCTTAGAAGGCGGCGAAATCATCAAGGTGGAAGCTCACCCCATCCCCGAACATCCCAGACCTCGCCGCGTCGTTGGTCGGGTGGCTCTGGTGGGCGACGCGGCAGGCACCGTCACCAAATCCTCCGGTGAGGGCATTTACTTTGCGGCCAAGTCGGCCCGCATGTGCGCCGAAACCATTGTGGAATTCTCCAACAACGGCCAGCGCATTCCCACCGAAGCCGACCTCAAGGTCTACCTGAAGCGCTGGGATAAGCAGTACGGCATGACCTACAAAGTGCTAGATCTGCTGCAAACGGTGTTCTACCGTTCCGACGCCACCCGCGAGGCCTTCGTCGAAATGTGCTCTGACATGGACGTGCAGAAGCTCACCTTCGACAGCTACCTCTACAAAACCGTGGTGCCCGCCAACCCCCTGGTGCAGATGAAAATCACCGCCAAAACCGTAGGCAGCCTGATTCGCGGCCATGCGCTAGCGCCCACCCGCAGCTGGTAAGTTAGCGATTGTTCGGTTCCTCGCTAGACCCCTAAATCGACTGGCTTTGACAAAATTTTGTCAAAGCCAGTTTTTGCTTTTTATGGCCTAATTCTCGGTATCCTAAGGCAAGAAACAGGGCTTCTACGTATGTGCCAAGGCTCACTGGCAATTGCCCCAGCAAACCCTGCTATTTCGGCTTTTAATACATCTCATGCCAAACCCAAGCTTTGACGTACCGCTTGCCGTACCTCGGCGCAAAGTTCATACATTTCTTCGGCGACTTCTTGATCAGCAGAAAAGCCTGGATAGCGAACTTCAACCGCAAAGTCGGTCAGCAATGCTAGAGCTGGGCGAAAGCGCTCCCAGTCAGGTTCTACTGGATTGAGTAGAGTTAGCAGAGCAGTCAGGTCATGGATTTTAGGGAAGGGAATGTTAGCGGCTAACAATCTTGCTTTGAGATATTTTTCGACACACTGCTGAGTGTGGAAACAAACGGCATCGTAATTTGGCAGCTGCCGAACCTGCAATTCTCGGCTAGCTGTGCCAAAATCTGCCTCAGCCTTATCAACCCACTCCTGTATTGTCGCTGTCATACAACACTTTGCCGTTGTTGACGATATCTTCTAAAAAAAAGTCCTGCATAGCCAAGCGCTGAAGTAAATATTCAGGCGTTCGCACCAGCAAGTCAAGCGCAAACCCAGGCTTAACCTGACAACGAATCTCAGCGGCTTTTCGGGCGGGATATCCCTCAAAAGGTAAGACAACCAAGATGTCTACATCAGAGTCTTCGGTGGGTTCGCCATAGGCGTAGGAGCCAAACAGAATGATGCGATCGGGTTTGAACTGCTCAGCAATTTGCCGACCCAGTGCTTCAATTTGCTGCATGTCAACCATGGGTTGTCTCCAGCTGTTTCACCAATTCTGCCACGGCTGCCGACACTCAAAGAGCTAGAGGCCTTGAATTCGACAAAAGAATGGCTTTTGAAACTCTAAAGTCCCAAAAGCCATTTCTCAAACTGTTGAGGCTCTGCCAGATTTGCCTATTTACCCATGCCGAGCTGCTGGGCTTTCTGGTAGACCTTCCCCTCGGTCAGCAGTGAGGGAGCAATCACCACCTCCACCTGCTGCATTTCTTTGAGGTCTTTGGCCCCCAGGGTGCCCATGCTGGTTTGCAGCGCTCCCAGGAAATTGTGGGTACCGTCGTCGAGGCCGGCAGGGCCGCGCAGAATTTGCTCTAGGGTGCCGATGGTGCCCACCTTGATGCGGGTACCTCGAGGCAGGACCGGGCTGGGAGTAGCCATGCCCCAGTGGAAGCCGCGCCCCGGCGCTTCGGCGGCGCGGGCAAAGGGCGAGCCGATCATCACTCCATCGGCACCGCAGGCAATGCACTTGCAAATGTCGCCGCCGGTCACCAGGCCGCCGTCGGCGACGATCGCCACGTAGCGGCCAGTTTCGGCAAAGAAGTCGTCGCGGGCGGCGGCGCAGTCGGCCACTGCCGTTGCCTGGGGAATGCCAATCCCCAGCACCCCGCGCGAGGTGCAGGCAGCCCCAGGGCCAATGCCCACCATCACGGCGGCGGCCCCGGCCTTCATTAGGTTGAGGGCAACCTCGTAGGTGACGCAGTTGCCCAAAATTACCGGCATCGGCATTTCGGTACAAAAGGCCGCCAGATCCAGCGGCTCGATATCTGCCGGAGACAGGTGGGCTGTCGACACCACCGTGGCCTGCACAAACACCAGGTCGGCCCCCGCCTCGGCAACGGTAGCCCCAAACCGAGCCGCTCCGGCGGGGGTCAAGCTCACAGCGGCGACGCCACCCTCGGCTTTAATCGCCTGAATGCGCTTGGTGATTAGCTCCGGTTTGATGGGTTCGGCATAGAGGGTCTGCATCAGCCCCACAAACTCGTCTTTGCCTACCGAGGCGATTTGGTCGAGAATGGGGTTGGGATCGTCGTAGCGGGTTTGAATGCCCTCCAGGTTCAGCACCCCCAGCGCTCCCAGCTTAGAGAGCTGAATGGCCATGGCCACATCGACCACCCCATCCATGGCGCTGGCGATGATCGGAATATCGCGCTCGATGCCGCCGATCTGCCAACGGGTATTGGCCAGGCTTGGATCCAGAGTTCTCGGCCCTGGGACCAGGGCAATTTCGTCAATGCCGTATGCTCTGCGGACTACTTTGCCGCGACCAAGTTGTATATTCACGTGCTTACTTTACCCTCTGGGCCAAAACCATTAGGTTAGCCTAGCAAAAAAGAATTCTTGCCGTATAGCCATTGGGCTGGAACCCCGCTGACAATAGGGATACCGGCGGTGGGTGATAAGATTGGTCAGGCTCGGGCCAGAGCACGACCAGAGCACCATTTTTAGCGGGGAAAAAGGATTGTGAATCTGTCGTCGCTGACGTTTTTGCGCAAAATGCGATCGCCCAATCGCCAGTTTGCCGTGATTGGCCTGGGGCGCTTTGGCCGGGCGGTGTGCGGCACCCTCAACAATTTGGGCTATGAGGTGCTGGCCGCCGACAATGACGAACGCCGGGTCAGCCAGGCCCTCACCGACCAGATTGCCGCCCACGCTCTCCAACTCGACACCACCCAGCCCACGGCCCTGCGCGAGGCGGGCATCACCGACTTTGACACGGTGATCGTGGCGATCGGCAACTACGTCGAAGAAAGCATTATCACCACCCTCAACCTCAAGGAGGCCGGGGTTAAGAACGTGGTCGCCAAGGCATCGTCAGAGATCCACGGCAAGCTGCTCGATCGCGTCGGGGCCGACCACGTGGTCTTTCCTGAGCACGAGATGGGCTGCGAACTGGCGCGATCGCTCACCACCCCCGGCATTCTCGATCGCTTTGAGATCGACCCCGATCACTGCATCGCCGAAGTGATTGTGCCCAAGGCCTTTGATCAAAAAACCATCGTTGACCTCGACCTGCGCAACCGCTACGAACTCACCCTGCTGGCCCTCAGCCACGAAAATGAACCCGATAAATTTGAGATCAACCCCAGCCCTGTCACCCGCCTTAAGGCCGGGGGGCTGATGGTGGTGATTGGCAGCAACAAAGGTTTGGAACGTCTACCGGTATAGCCCATGCGCGTGATTGGTTTAATTAGCGGCACCTCCGTCGACGGTATTGACGCCGCCCTAGTCGAGCTTGAGGGCCAGGGCTACGACCTGAGCGTAACTCTGCTGGACGGCCTCACCTGGCCCTACCCAGCCGAGCTTCAGCAGCAGATTTTGGCCCTCTGTGCCGGTGAGCCCGTGGGCCTAGAGAGGCTGGCTCACCTGGACGACGCCGTGGCCCACAGCTTTGCCGATGCCGCCCAGGCGTTGATGGCCCAGGCCGGCCCCGCCGAACTGGTGGCCTCCCACGGGCAAACCGTGTTTCACCGCCCGGTGGGCCGTCCCTCGCTGCCGGGGCGCGGCGATATTCAACTGGGCTACAGCCTGCAACTGGGGCGCGGTGCCGTCCTGGCCCAGCGGGTGCAGCTGCCCACCGTCAGCGACTTTCGCCAGGCCGACATTGAGGCCGGGGGCGAGGGTGCCCCGCTGGCGCCGGTGCTCGATCTCTGCCTGCTCAGCCACCCCACCGAGCGGCGGTGCGTGCAAAACCTGGGCGGCATCGGCAATGTCGCCTATCTGCCCCCTTGGGATCGCCAGAGCCCCGCTCCTAAAGTACTGGGCTGGGATACCGGGCCGGCCAACTCGCTGATCGACATCGCCATGCACACCCTCTCTGAGGGCACCCTAGCCTACGATCGCGACGGAGCCTGGGCTGCCCAGGGTACTCCCTGCCAGGCCCTGATCGAGGCATGGCTGGAGCACCCCTACTTTCTGCAACCGCCGCCCAAGTCAACCGGGCGAGAGCTGTTTGGCTGGGACTTCTTTCAGCGGTGCCAGCAAGATGCCCGCGCCCGGGGGCTAAGTGCCGTGGATCTGGTGGCAACCCTGACCGAGTTCACCGCCGCCTCAGTGGCGCAGGAGTACCGCACTTTTCTGGCCGCCCTGCCCGATCGCGTGCTGGTGGGCGGCGGCGGCAGCCACAACCCGGTGCTGATGGCGCGCCTCCAGGCCCACCTGCCGGAGAGCGCCGTGCAGACCACCGACGAGGTGGGGCTGTCGGCCAGCTACAAAGAGGCGATCGCCTTCGCGATGCTGGGCTACTGGCACTGCCAGAGGTTTGCGGGCAACCTACCCGCTGTCACCGGAGCGAGCGGTCCGGTGGTGTTGGGACATCTCAGCCATCCCCGGTTGAGCCTCTAAATCCAGGGGGTGCCCGCGCCCCGTACCTCGGTCTGAACAATAGGGCGTATGCTTGAGAAATATGGACAGATTGCCGTGGGCCAGGCTGAACCGAGACAGTATCACAGGGGATGTAATGGCTGGGGAGACAGGGTGTGGAGCATAGCTTTTTAATTGAGCCTGGCCGGTGGACCCTGCAAGGCAGCTGGCTGGAGCGCGATCGCCTGCCTACCCCGGTCAAAGGCAAAATCTTGATTGCCTGGAGCCGCGACGACTGGTTCACCATGGTGATGAAGCTGGCGCTACCGGACACCCAGCCCAGCGAAATGGCGCTTCAGTACCGGGGTCGGTTGACCAGCGGCGACTGCCAGTACACCTTTGTGCTGCAGCACAGCCTGCTGGGCCGGGTCGAAGGAGAGGGCTGGGTGGCTCCTGACTCAATTATTCAGCGCTATTGGGCCTTGGGCGATCGCCAGCGCCGCACCGGCTTTGAGACCCTCTACCGCCTCGATAAAGACCGCTATCACCTCTCCAGCGGCATTATGACCGGGCACTACCTGACCAGCGCCATGGAGGCTACCCTACACCTGCAAAGCACCCCTCCCCTGGGTATTTAGCCTGGCGCTTGCCCAGCTAGTGCTCCAGGCAGAATGTACTAAAGTAGAGACAAACCTGTAGAGGCAAAACCTTTCAACTGTAGCTGGGCATATTAACTCTATATCCCAGGGTCAGTGGTTGTGGCTGAGGCTTGGGTATAGCTGGGTGCACTATTGGCATAGGTTCTAGGGCGGGCGCCGCCACACGTATTTTCATGGGTCGCGGGTCAGGCCAGGGCCTTGCATTGGCGTCGATAGGTCCTGCTACAGCGATCAAATACCCCGGTTTCTGAGCTTTTGGGTGGCTCGTCAGGGGTAGCAAACCTGGCTTTCCTCCCTGCTATTGTGTCGATATTTTGCCTCCATCGCCCCCTGACTACTGGCTAGTACCGTTCTATGGCTGACTCAAACCTGGGCTGTAAATTAGCAAATCGCTATGAGCTATTGGAACCCATCGGCGAGGGGTCTATGGGGCGGGTCTATCTAGCCGAGGATTTGCTCCTGGGCAGCGTTAGAGTGGCCATTAAGCTGCTGTCTCAAACGCTGCCCGGCGAAAAAATGCGCGATCGCTTCATGCAGGAGGCCATGACCTGCGCTCAGCTGGGCCAAAAGAGCATTCATGTGGTGCGCGTTACCGATTACGGGGTCAGCGACGAAGGGGTGCCCTTCTACGTGATGGAGTACCTCCAGGGGCAGAGTCTGAGCCATATGATCAACCTCCAACCCCTGCCCGTACCTCGTTTCTTAGGGCTGATTCGGCAAATTTGTCTGGGTCTTCAGGCCGCCCACGACGGCATTATCCTAAAGACCCAGGCCAATCCGGTCCCCATCATCCACCGCGACATCAAGCCCAGCAACATCATGATTGTGCAAGACCCCACCCTGGGGGAGCTGGCAAAAATTTTAGACTTTGGCATCGCCAAGCTCATGCAGATCGACAGCGACCAGACCAACTGCTTCATGGGCACTCTGGCCTACGCCTCCCCCGAGCAAATGGAAGGCCACGATCTGGACAGCCGCTCTGACATCTACAGCCTTGGGGTGATGATGTTTCAGATGCTGACTGGCTATCTGCCGCTGCGGGCCAGCAGCCACACCTTCGGCGGCTGGTACAAGGTGCACCAGACGCAAAGCCCCAAGCGCATGGAGGAGGTGGCCAGCAACATTAAAATTCCTAAGCTGCTCGAAGATCTGGTGATGGGCTGCATGGCCAAGCAGCCCGGCGATCGCCCCCAGACCACCCAGGAAATTTTGCACATCCTGGAGCCTTTGCAGTCGCGCTACGTCAACGGGTTTCGCATTAGCCAGCGGATTGGTACCACCCTCAACCGCGTGCCCGTCACCCGCCAGCCCGCCCCTGCCGAGGTGCTCAAAGAAGACCAGGTGTGTAAGCTAACCGTCTGGCCATCCACCAAGCCCATTGCCGAAATCGTCTTTCCCCACGCCTTGCCCACCAGCAAAGGCCCCCTGGCCACCCTCTGGGCCATGATGCCCGATGCCGAAATCAACCGTCGGCTGGTGAGCACCCGCTACAACACCTTCATCTGCACCATGGCCCCCCACCCGATGATGCTGTGGCTTACGGTGCTCTACAGCAGCGCCAGCGGTGCTCGCTGGCTGCCCTGCTACCTCGATCTCAAAACCGCCCTGGGTCAGGATATGGCCGCGCTGCTGGGTCAGGGCGGCACCTACAAGCTGCTGCTGTTTGCCCTAGAAAACCCGCGCCGCTGTGCTCACGTGCTGAGCTGTAGCGTTTCCGATCCCCAGCGGAGTCTGCTCCAGGAATGGGTTCTGACCGCCCGAACTCGGCCTGCCACCGGGGCCATTGCCACCAGCCGCGAACTCTTGCGCAACGAGCTGCAAACCAAGCTCAAGCCCAAGGTGCTGCAAAAACTAGAGTCTATCTATGTCGACACGGGGTCGAGCCTCTCAGATTAGGCCTGGGCTAGCGCACTACTTTGCGATCGCGGCCCGCTGCTTTTGCCAGGTATAGCGCCTGATCGGCCGCTGCAATCAGCATTGCAGGGGCATCGGCCGGTTGGGGAATCAGGCTGGCAACCCCTAGACTAAGGGTGAGGTGAAACGCGATCGGCGAGCTTTCGTGGGAGATCTGAAGGGCTTCGATGGCAGCCTGCAGCCTGTCTGCCACGTAGGCGGCGCTGGCCGGGGTTGTGTTGGGCAAAAGCACCGCAAATTCCTCACCGCCGTAGCGGGCCACTAAATCTGCCGAGCGCTCGACCGCGCGGCTCAGGGCCTGGGCCACCTGACGCAGACAGGCATCTCCCTGCTGGTGACCATAGGTGTCGTTATAGAGTTTAAAGAAGTCGATATCGCAGAGAATTAGGGCCAGGGGGGTTTGCTCGCGCAGGGCTCGTCGCCACTCCCGTTCCAAATGATCGTCGAAACAGCGGCGATTGCCCACCTGGGTCAACCCATCCAGCGCCGCCAGGCGCTGCAGCGCCTGATTGGCCACGGTCAGCTGCTGGTACAGGCTGGCCTGCTGAATGGCGATCGCCACCTGAGTTGAGAGCTGCTGCATCAGGTCAATCTCGATGGGCTGCCAGCGACAGGGTTCGCGGCACTGGTGGGCAATCAGCAGGCCCCACAGGGTTTGATCCTGCAAAATCGGCACGATGAGGTTGGCCTTGACCTGGAGCGATCGCAGAAACTGGTCATAACACGGGCTGAGCTGAGCCGTCTCAATGTTGTCCATGGCGTGGATGCGCCCCTGCCGGTAGGGCTCGATATAGCGCTCGGCAAAGCAGGGTTCGATCAGGTTCATGCCCAAAATAGAGCCCCACTCTTCTAACGCTGACTCATACACAACGACCCCACTCCAGTCTGTCTCTAGACGGTAGATGAAAACCCGATCCGCCGCTAAAAACTGGCGGACTTCGTTCACCGTGGTGGCTAAAATTTCGTCTAAATTGAGAGACTGGCGAATGCGCTGGGCAATCTCGCCCATCAGCCGCTGCCGCTGGGCCTGGCGCTGCAGGGCAATTTCATGCTGTCGTCGCCTTGCCACTTCCTGCTGCAGCAGGTGATTTGTTCTCGATAGGGCCGCTGTGCGGTCTGCGATCTGCTGCTCCAGGGAGTCGTAGGCCTGTAGCAGGGCCGCCTCCGCCTGTTTGCGCAACGTAATATCCTTTGTAAAGCAGTAGAAAATGAGCGGGTCGGGCTGGGGGCCACTCGCTTTAACCAAAACAACCTGCTTGAAAAAGACAGAGCCATCTTTGCAAAGGCCCCGCAGCTCAATTTCGGCCCTGCCGTGGATGAGCATCTGCTCGTAGGTGGACTCCGCAGCGGCTATATCTTCAGGATGCACCGTCTGCCGCCAGTGCATGCCTACCATTTCCTCCGCCCCATAGCCTACCATCGCGGCATAGGCGGGGTTGACCGCTACATAGCGGCCCTGAACGTCGATCTGGCTAATGCCTTCGACGGCGTTTTCTAAAACCTGGGTGGTGTTGCGCAGCGTGCTGGCTGTCTGGTGTTGCTCTAGCAATGCCTCTTTGAGGGCGACAACGTGGCGATGTAGTTCAAGCTGGTCAACGACTTGGTGGGCCAGGGCTTTCAGGGCATTTTGCTGCTGCTGGCTCAAAAATCGCGGCACAGTGTCAATCACGCACAGCGTGCCAATTGCGTAGCCGTCTGGAGTGATCAGAGGAGCGCCAGCATAGAAACAAACGTGAGGCTCAGAGACCACAAAGGGATTGTTGGCGAAGCGCTCATCCTGGCGAGTATCGGGAACGAGCAGTAGATTTGAGTGGAGAATGGCGTAGGTACAAAAGCTTACCTCCCGAGGCGTTTCAGACAGGTCTATCCCCACCGATGACTTAAACCACTGCCGGTGCATATCGACCAGAGTAATAATTGCGATCGGCGCTTGGCACAGATGGGCGGCAAGGTCGACTAGCCCATCAAAGGCTACTTCTGGCTCAGTATCTAGAATTTGATACTGATATAGGGCTGCCAGTCGTTCTTCTTCATTGGCAGGTAGGGGATAAAGTGCAGCCATAGATAGATTCTGGGCAATCTACTGTGCCAGGTACGGGGTCTACTGTAGGTTGAACTATGACTACACCCTAAATGCCTGCGACATCGGAAAATAACAACCCAGGGGTTGAATTCTAGGGGACGAGGTAGCAGCAATTGCCTCCAGATCCCTAGTTTATCCCCAGCAGGTCAGAAATCACATCGGGGAAAACACGCCTAATTGTCTAGCGCTCAATAAAATTACGGCAATTCTGACGGCGGATTGTTTTGCTGCTTTAGCCGAAGAAGCGGCGGTTCTCAAAGCTCTATTTGGTCGCCCCTTGTAGATCGGTCGGCGATGTAATGATGCCTGCAAAAGCGCTTTAATTCTTTTGATCTAGGAGGTCTCAAATACGCCCCAGGAACCGTAATCGGTACAGTTAAAAAGCACTCTTGATCAACGGCACTTTAAATACTTTGAAGACTCATAATGCAGTTGAGCCATTAAACCTTTGCCCAACCAAACCGCCGAGAACTAGATGCTGAAATATACCGACTATTCCAGCTCGCTTGGCTCCCTCGCGATTGGCAATAGTCGGCTACACTTTTGCCGCAGTCTACTAGCCGCTGGCGGCCTGGCTAGGGCGACGTCAGTCCAGCAGATGGGCTAACGCGGTGCTGTACTCCTGGTAAGATTTGACGCCGGTTAGGGTCTCTAGCCGTTCACCATTTTTAAAGAACATGACCGCTGGTATGCCTTTAAGCCCAAACCGTTTGGATAGCTGCCGGTTGGTGTCAAAGTCTATTTTCATCACGGTAACGCGGTCTTTGTAGGCCTCGGCCAGCCGATCTATGGAGGGGGTCACCTGTTTGCAGGAGCCGCACCAGGAGGCCATGCAATCTACGACCAGCCGCGATTTTTCAGCTATGAGTGAGTCGAGTTCTGCTTCATTGGTGATTAGCTGGGCTGCTCCGGTGTCCTTTTGGCCTAGCTGGGCGAGTTCGTGGGCGACCTCAGCCGCAGAGAGGTTGCCGTTGATGGTTTTTAGCCGCGATTGCCCCTGGGGGTCGGCCTCTGCTCTCGGCTGCCGATAGTACTCAAGCACAGGATCGATCTCTTCCTGGTAGCGCTCTAGCCGATTGCGAAGGCCGGAAACCGACTCGGCCTGCCCTCGCTCAGCGGCTAGCCGACTGATTAAAAGCTCGGTCATGGCTTTAAGATAAACCACTGTCGCTGCGGACTGGCCAAACGCTAACCACCAGTCGTCAAACCCCTGGGCCTGGGCCAGGGTGCGCGGAAATCCATCTAAGACCCAGCCCTTGAGCATCGTGTCTGGCTGCTCAAACCGCTTCCGAATCAGCTTCATGGTGAGGGCATCGGGCACCAGTTCGCCCGCCTCCAGGTAAGCACGAGCCTCCAGGCCAGCGGCAGATCCCTGGTCGGCGGCCTGCCGAAATAGCTCTCCCATCGAAACATGGGGAATTCCCCACCGCTGAGCAAGGGAGGCGGCCTGGGCTTTAACCCCTACACCGGGAAGTCCTAAAAGGATGAACTGCTTCGCACTCATGGGGAATAAACGGCTCAATTACCATCGCATAGATCCTTATAAACTATATTTTGGCCGTTCTGGTCGATCCATAAGAAAACGTAAAATCCTCTCATTCTGTCCAGGTTCAGCCCAGGAAATGTGGCTTTCTGCTTGGTACAACTCAAGATCTGAATTTGATCTGGTGGGTCAGAAAAAGATCTACAAAAGCTTTAACCCAGTGGGAAAAATAGCTGGTGGTGAGCCAATTGAGGGGGTATGCAGCGGTTGGGGAGTCTCTTTGTCCCTGCTTTTAGGGAGGCCCAATAGAAAAACTTTGAGTTCGATTTAAAGTCTGATATTAAAGGGAAGTTACAGCGAATTCGAATGGAAATTGGGGGTAACTAAGCAGGATTTGGTGGTAGGGGCGATCGCCCCTGCTGCCGCTCTTCCCCTCCCCCGACAGCTCTGTCCTGGTTGCAGCGGTGGAGAGGTGACGCGGCTGGCCCGCCCATCCTTAAGCCTCGACTGCTATTACACTGGTAAAGGGGTGAATGCCCAAAATCCCGTCGTGAGTCATCTATGAACCTACTGGCAAAGCTAATTCCTGGTCAGGCCGATCAGCTCAAACTGCCCAAGCGCAGCCGCCGGGTGCGAGGGGTTGAGCTTAAGAGCGAGGCCGAGCTTGAGATTATGCGCGAGGCGGCCCGTATTGTCGCTACGGTGCTAAAAGAAATCGAGGCGATCGCCCGGCCCGGTATGACCACCGCCGACCTCGATGCCCATGCTGAAACGCGGATTCGCGAAATGGGCGCGACGCCCAGCTTTAAGGGCTACCACGGCTTTCCGGCCTCGATCTGCGCCTGCATCAATGACCAGGTGGTGCACGGCATTCCCCACAAGCGCCAGGTCATTCGTCGGGGCGACCTGCTGAAGGTCGATACGGGGGCCTACTACAACGGCTTCCACGGCGACTCGTGCATCACCATTGCGGTGGGTGAGGTGTCGGCCCAGGCCCAGCAGCTCATGACGGCGGCAGAGGCGGCTCTCTACGCGGGCATTGCCCAGGTGAAGCCGGGGAATACGCTGCTGGATATTGCCGGGGCGATCGAAGACTGCATCGCCAGCTATGGGTTTACGGTGGTCGAAGACTTTACTGGCCACGGCGTTGGCCGCAACCTGCACGAAGCACCCTCGGTCTTTAACTTTCGCACCCGGCAGTTGCCCAACATGAAGCTGCTGCCGGGGATGACGCTGGCGATCGAACCCATTCTCAACGCCGGGTCGAAGCAGACCCGCACCCTCAAGGATCAGTGGACGGTGGTAACCGTCGATCGCTCGCTGTCGGCCCAGTTTGAGCACACGGTGCTGGTCAGCGAAACCGGCTACGAAATCTTGACCGATCGCAACCAGGTGCCTTTGGCGCTGGCCTCCTAACGAACCAAGCCCTAGGCGTCTGGATTGGGATTTAGGCAGGGATGAGGACCATAGTCAACGGTGGTGTCCACCGTTAGCAGGTAGGCTTTAACGCCTTCAGCGGAGGCAAAGGTGTGGCGCTGAATCTCCTCAAGGGCTTTTCGATCTAGCGCGCCATAGCCTGAGCTCCGCAGTAGAGTCGGCTTGCCCCGCCAGGAGCCGTCTGGGTTGGCCACGGCCCCGATGGTGATCTTGCCTGGCAGGTTAGAGAGGCAGACGCGCTGGGGATATACCGTTGAAAAATCGGTGCGATCGATCTCGGGGGAGAGATTGGCTAAGCCCGTGTCTTGACGCATGGCGGCTTCCCACTGCTGCTGGTTGGCATTGAGAGCGTCGCGGGTGACGGCGGCGGCGTTAAAGGCAAAGCGATTTTGAATCGACTCCGCCGCCTGCTCGATCTGGCTGGCGGGCAGGTTGAGGGTCGCTACGTAGGCCAGCAGGTGTTCTCCAACCTCAGCGCTAAACAGGGGGCGACTGGGCGGGGCCGGTGGGGGAGATGGGGCCGTCGCCGCCGGGCTGCTGGCCGCCGGGGTAGAGGGCGGCGGCGGCGCGGCGGTTGGTTGGGATGCGGGGCGAGCCGGGGTGGAGGGCTGCGATCGCCGCTGGGGAGCTAGCTGCCTAGCGCCGGAGGCTGATCGTGGGGCCTGAGCCCGCGCTACCCTGGCGGCCTGGGACTGGGCCACCCGTAGCGGAGAGGCCGAGGACACAGCCGAGGGAGTTGAGGCTGCCGCTGAGTCAGGCATTCCCGCTGGGGGAACGTGGGTAATGGCAACGCTGTCTTGCTCTAGATCCGGCGGCGGAATCGGCGATTCGTCGGAGGCCCCAATGGGCATGAGCAACAACAGCCCGTGGAGGCCCAGCGAAGCCAGCAGCATGGGTGCCAATAGGTTTTGCCACGGCGATCGCTGCCCCTGAATTTTTCCCTTTCCTGCTCGATTCATCATGGTTGACGCCAGACCTGCCTAACCCAGGCTAAAACAACCTGCCTATTACTGCCATTGGATAGTGCCATTAGTTCTGATGGCACCTGAGGCTGCTTACCCTCTGGGGTCGGCCTGCCAAAAGATCACCAGGGTGGTAGACCCACCGGGGCTAACGGGCACCAGCGAAACCCAAAGGATTGTGCTGCCGCCATCCTGCACCTCGAACAGACTGTTGCCGCAGTAGGCCTGGCCAAGGGGCTGCACCGTTTGCCCAGCGAAGGTCCTCGGAATATCCTGCTGCTCTACCAGCTGAATGTTGCGGCTCAGGTACCGCAGATCGGCGGCGGGGGGGCGCAGGGTGTAACTGCCTCTGTCGATGGCACTAAAGAAGCACTGCTGGGTGGTTGCCGACCACTGGACAACGTATAGATCCCAGATATCCCCCGGAAATTGGTCGGTCAGGTCAAAGTTGCTCTTGCCCGGTTCTCGCCCCAGGCCACCGATCGCTGAGGCAACCAGCTGGGCCTGGCGGTTGGGGTCAAACCCGGCCACTGGAGCTGGCTCACTGGGATCAGCGGCCAGTGGATCTACCGCTGGAGGCGTTTCTGGAAGCGCTTCTGGGGGTGCCTCAGGATACTGCTCGGGCACAACTGGCTGGGTCGGAGCCTGGGGCGCGGCTGGCGGCGGCGCACCCGCAGGTGCCTCCGCTGCTGGAGTTTCATCAGCGGGGGGGGCTGGCTCAGCATCGGCCAGGCTGCTAATGCTCAATAAATCCACAACCTCTTCGTCTTCGGCAGGGGCAGCGTCCGCTTCAGCCTCTGCCGCAGGGCGGGAGGGCAGCGGCGTGATCAGCAGCAGGGCGTGGAACCCCATGGACAGCGCCAGCAGCGGAGCCGCCAGGGTTTTAATCCAGGGGGACCACCTAACCCCAAATGGCCGATGAGACTTGCCAGTGGCCATAGAAAACCAGAGATAACGTTAGGGAAGGAGCGATCGCAGTGCCTGGTCCACCATCCGAGTTCAATAACCCTAGTTCAAAGCACATACCCAACAGGGATGCCTGCGGGAAAAAGCAGGCTCTGCTCCGCAGAGCGAGGGCATGCCAACAGGATGGGGACAATACGGCAAAGCCCCTGGAAAGTAGAGATCTCGCCAAGGGCTTTGCCCCAGAATCGACGGATTTAACCTAGGTTAAGGGTTATAGCCCAGCGAGAATCGACGCATAGCGATCGTCGGACAGCGGCACATAGCCGACCTCGGGTACAACCTGAGCGGCGTTGTCGAGCACAAACTTTATGTATGCGCGCACCTGGGGATTGTTCTCCAGGCTAGACTTTTTCACGTAGATGAAGAGGGGGCGAGACAGGGGAACGTAGGTGCCGTTCTCGACGTTTTCTGCGGTGGGCGATACCCCATTCACCGCAACGGACTTGAGCTTGTCCTGGTTTTCCAGGTAGTAGGCCAGGCCAAAATAGCCCAGGGCGTGCACATCGCGAGAAACCCCCAGCACCAGGATATTGTCGTCTTCGCTGGCGGTGTAGTCGGCCCGGCTAGCGCCTCCTTCCCCAACGATTTCTTCGGTGAAATAGTCGAAGGTGCCGGAGTCGGTACCGGGGCCAAACAGCGTGATCGGCTCGTTGGGCCAGCTGGGGTCAATCTGGTTCCAGCGGGTAATGGTGCCCTCTGCCGCCGGTTCCCACAGCATCTTGAGTTGATCGGTGGTCATTTCGCTGGCCCAGGTGTTGTCATGGTTGATCACCACGGTGAGGGCATCGGTCGCCACGGGCACTTCGATGTACTCAATGCCAGCGGCGGCGCAGGTCTCCATTTCAGACTGCTTGATGGGGCGGGACGCACCGGTAATATCTAGTTCGTCCGCACAGAATTTCTTGAAGCCACCGCCGGTACCCGAGACACCGACAGTAACCTGAGTACCACGGTTTGCAGCCATGAACTCCTCAGCCATGGCTTCGTTGATGGGGAAGACCGTGCTGGAGCCATCGATTTGAATGACTGAATCTTGTGACAATGCACTAGGAACAGCAACGCCCGCTGCGATCGCGGCAGTAACCACCCCGGCTAGCGCATAGCGGTTGAATTTTTGTCTACTGAAAACCATACAACACTCTCCGTGGCGTACTAAAATATCGAATTCGCCATTTGAGAGCGTATAGGTTTAATCCTAAGAAAGTCTGATGCCTGCAATAAGGTTGGATTTAGAAAATATTAAGAGTCTTTAGTCGGCCCCTAAGATAACCAAAATCTCAGATGGATTTAGCCTTTGGCGGAGCAGTTTTTTGGCTATGCCTTTTTCAAAAATGGGTATTGGTTGAATATAGCGATAGTTACTTGGGTTATGGCATCCAGAGGCGTTTGAGTGTTTGGGCGTTTGAGCGTTTGAGCGTTTTGAGGGGACATGTCTTAGCCAGACTGGCTTTAGCTATACAGTGGAGAAGCCGGAAAAGTCTATTTTTACCATAGATTAAATCCCCAATAAAAAGAGTCCGAGGCAATATTTTGGTGCTAGGTTAAGAAAATATAGACTAATAGCCTTGCTTCAGTTAAGGGAGATTTAAAGACTGGCTAAATCCCAAAATATTGTGAGCAAATGGTGCGATCGCGGTTTAGCGTACGTAATGTACTGTTGATGCCCTAGCCCCCAGCGAGGCTCTGATCCCGATGTCCGCCGAGTTCCCGTTGCCCGCCGAAACATCTCCGCTGTGGCGGCCCAACCGCCGCCGCAGTCGCCAGGTAGAAGCCGTAGTGCGGGCTGTTTGCCTGCTGTTTGCGGCCATTTCAATTCTGACTACCCTGGGCATTGTGCTGACGCTGATTTTTGAGACCCTCGACTTTTTCCGAGACCCCTTCTTTCGCCAGGCGCTCTGGATCGATCGCCTGCCCGACCTGCTGCCCAACGCCTCCGAAGCCGAAATTCAGGGGGTGAGCGATCAGATTCAGGCCCTCGATCCCAGGACTCTGGTGGAGCGATCGGAGGCGATTGGGCTAGCACCGCCCAGCCAGGCGGCGGGGGTTTTCTACGCGATCCGGCGCTTTTTTACCGACACCCGCTGGACGCCGCTGTTTCAGGACGCCGACTTCGGCATCTTTGTGCTGATCAGCGCCACGTTGCTGACCAGCACCATTGCCATGGCCGTGGCGGTGCCCCTGGGACTGCTAATTGCCGTGTTTTTGAGCGAATACGCGGCTCCTCGCCTGCGCCAGGTGCTAAAGCCGATTTTGGAGCTGCTGGCCGGGGTGCCCTCGGTGGTGTTTGGCTACTTCGCACTGCTGACGGTAACGCCCTTTTTGCAGCGGTTTATCCCGGCGCTCCAGGGATTTAACGCCCTCAGCGCGGGCCTGGTGCTGGGGGTGAGCATTGTCCCGCTGGTGGCCTCTCTCAGCGAAGATGCCATCAATGCCGTGCCCCAGGATCTGCGTCAGGGGGCCTTTGCCATGGGGGCCACCAAGGGCGAAACGATTCAGGCGGTGGTGCTGCCAGCGGCGCTCTCAGGCATTGTGGCCTCGATCATTCTGGCCGCGTCGCGAGCCCTGGGCGAAACCATGATTGTCAGTTTGGCGGCGGGGCAAAACCCCCAGGCCATCGACGGCAGCCTGGGCTTTATCAACCCCTTTGTGCCCGTGATGACCATGACCGCGTTTATTGTGCAGGTCAGCCTGGGCGATGCGCCCTTTGGGTCGCTGGCCTATCGCACCATTTTTGTGGTGGGGATGGCCCTGTTTTTGATCACCCTGGGGTTAAACGTTGTCAGCTACTGGTTTGTGCGTCGCTTTCGGGAGAAATACGACTAATGGCCCCTTCGCAGTCGTCCAAGGTTTCAGCGCCAACCCTGGGGCAGGGGGCGGAGTTCGCCGGCAATTTGCCCCAGCGCTACGCCGCCGATCGCGTCTTTGGGCTGGCGGCCTGGATGGCGACGGCGATCGCGATCGCCGTTCTGGGCTGGCTGCTGTTTGAGGTGCTGAGCCAGGGGCTAGGGCGCCTCAGCTGGCAGTTTCTCACCAGCTTTCCCTCCCGCCACCCCGAAAAGGCGGGCATCATCGGCGCCCTGGCGGGCACCTTCTGGGTAATGGTGATCGTGCCGCTGGTGGCGTTTCCGATTGGGGTGGGGGCCGGGCTGTACCTGGAGGAATTTGCCCAGGACAACGGGTTCACCCGCCTAATCGAAATTAACATTAGCAATCTGGCCGGGGTGCCTTCAATTATCTACGGCCTGCTGGGGCTGGCCGCCTTTGTACGGCTGATGGAGCCGCTTACCGGCGGGCGATCGGTGCTGGCCGGGGCGCTCACCCTGGCCCTGCTGGTGCTGCCGATTATTATTGTCGCCACCCGCGAGGCCCTGCGCGCCGTGCCCGAGGGCATTCGCCTGGCCGGGCTGGCCCTGGGGGGCAGCCGCTGGCAGGTGGTGTGGGACCACGTGCTGCCCGCCGCGCTCTCCGGCATTCTCACCGGGGTGATTTTGGCCCTCTCCCGCGCCATTGGCGAAACCGCGCCGCTGATTACCATCGGGGCGCTTACCTTTGTGCCCTTTACCCCCGGCTGCACCGAGGACTTTCCCTACTTCAACCCCCTAGACCTGGGGCGCTGCCCCGCAGATGTGGTGCAAAGCCCGTTTACGGTGCTGCCGATTCAGATTTTCAACTGGATTAGCCGCCCCCAGCAGGCCTTTCACGACAACGCCGCCGCCGCTATTATTGTGCTGTTAGTCATGCTGGTGCTGATGAATAGCGTGGCGATCGCGCTGCGCAGTCGCTTTCAGCAGCGGCGATCGTAGGTAGTGCTGAGAACAATCATGCCCGACGACCTGGGTCCCTTTCTAATTGGCGTTGCCCTGCTGGCGCTCTACCTGGGCTGGTCGGCGGCGACCGAAATGGGCACGCGCTGGCCCTGGCGCAAGTGAGTATCCATCCCTCGGGCGGGGCTGACCGCGCAGCCTGCCCACCAGCGGAGACCGCGGCCAGAGACGTTACAGTATGCGTCAAAAATGGGGGATTGTAGCTCTCATAACAGATTCCACCGGATAGATGTCGTGGACTAGGGTCTAAATCCCTTGGCTTTGTGGGTTTATAGCTAGAGCCAAACAGGTTAGGACATTGCACAGGTATGGCTGTAGCCAGTCTGGTTAAGCCATGTCTCCTGTAAACGTTCAAACGTTTGAACGTCCATAGGGTTTCTGGATGTCCTAGCTAACGGGACTATTGCTATAGCTCCTGTGCGATCGCTATACGCCGATGCGCTGTTCCCGTCTCCGCATTGACGATCCCCACGGTCCTAGGCGCATTGGCCACAGCTATATATCGGCCAACTTACCTAATCCCTTCACAAGGAGTGCTACTGTGACCCAGCCCACCGAAAATCTGCCCCAGTCGCCCCCCGATTCGGGGCAGGGGAGCAAGCTTGCAGAGTTCTTTAATTTTGAGGCGCTCCGCACCGACCTTCGCACCGAGACGCTGGCGGGGGTCACTTCCTTCGTCACGATGGCCTATATTCTGGTCGTCAACCCGGCTATTCTGTCGAACGCCATTTTCCTCAACGAGTCGGGCGATTTGTTTGGCGAACTGGTGGTGGCCACGGGGGTTTCTGCCGCCCTGGCAACGCTGATTATGGCGCTCTACGCCAAGCTGCCCTTTCTGCTGGCCCCCGGTATGGGCGTCAACGCCTACTTTGCCTTTACCGTGGTGCTGGGCTTGGGTGTGGACTGGCGGGTGGCCCTGGCGGCGGTGTTCATTGAGGGCATTCTCTTTATTTTGCTGACCGTTACCAACGTGCGCAGCAAAATCGTGGAGGCCATCCCCGATGCGGTCAAGCACGCCACCACTGCCGGGATTGGTTTATTTATTGCCTACATTGCCCTCAAGGGAGCGGGCATTATTGCCCCATCGGAGGCGACCTTTACGACCCTGGGCAACCTGCGATCGCCCCAAACGGCCATGGCGCTGCTGGGGCTGGCCATTACCGCCGCCCTGTTCGCCCGCCGGGTTACGGGCGCGCTGCTGTGGGGCATTTTGGGCACCTCTCTGCTGGCCTGGATCTTTGGCGTTTCCCCCTGGCCCACGGGGCTGATGTCGATTCCGGCGGCCCCTACCGACCTGTTTGGCCAGGCCTTTGTCGGGCTGGGCGAGATGCTGCGGGTTAACTTCTGGGAGATGATTAGCATCGTCTTCGTGTTTTTGTTTGTGGACCTGTTTGACACCATTGGCACCCTGACGGGGCTGGGGACAAAGGCGGGCTATATCAAAGCAGATGGCAGCTTTCCGGGCGTAGAAAAGGCCTTCATGGCCGATGCCGTGGGCACCACCGCCGGGGCCGTGCTGGGCACCTCCACCGTGACCACCTATATCGAGTCGGCTTCGGGCATTATGGAGGGCGGTCGCAGCGGCTTTACCGCCCTGGTGGCGGCGGCGCTGTTTATGGCGTCGATTCTGTTTATTCCGCTGCTTCAGGGCATTCCCGCCTTTGCTACCGCCCCGGCGCTGATCATTGTCGGCGTGCTGATGATGTCTGGGGCCAAGCTAATCGACTGGGATGAACCCGCCGATGCGATCGCCGCCTTTCTCACCATCATCATGATGCCGCTGGCGTTCTCCATCGCTGAGGGCCTGGCCATGGGCCTGATTGCCTACCCGCTGATCAAAGCCTTCCAGGGCAAAACCAGCGACACCACCCTCGGCATGTGGATTTTGGCGGCCATCTTCCTGCTGCGATATATCTTCGTCGCGGGCGGTGCCTAATCTCCTCCTGTAATCTGGCTTAGCAGGTGCCCCTGAGTAATATCTGAGGGGCACCTGTTTTGTTATTTGTCGCAGGCACAGGTTCGGCGCTGCTTTCCTCACGTGGTTGGAGTAGTTCCAGCCGCGATCGCACTTCTGTCCCCAGCATCCCCCGCTTCCGTCGATAGGCCAATCGTCCGGGAACAGCGTACTTGCACTTGATTTGGTATAAACGAGTCAGGCGCACCATTCTGAAACAAGACCATGACACAATCCGAGCTCTTTCAATTCACCCTTGGTCTCGACGATCCTGAACTAGAGGATGATGAACGCCTGAGGTTTGCCACTCGCCTTTTGCCAGAGCTGCGCCAGGTGGATGAAGTAGCGCGCGCCGACCGCACCGAAGCGGTCACGTCCCTAGAAGGGGCTAAGGGCTACGCCACCCTAGTCGGCTGGCTGACGGCGGATGTCAGCGCCAAAAATATTGTGGGATTTTTGGCCTGGATCGCGAGTCGCTTTGCCGATACGCCCGTTAAGGTCAAGGTAAAGGTGGGCGATCGCGAAGTAGAGTTAGAAAGCGACAAGCTGCAAGACCCCGAAGCAACCGCCCTGAAGCTGCTGGCGGCACTCAAAGGAGAATCGGGTGCCTGAGACGCCAAAGAAATTTGCTCTCTTAATCGGCGTCAGCCAGTACGGCGAGGGGCTGCCGGAGCTGTTGGCTACGCCCCAGGATGTGGCCGCCCTCAAGCGGGTGCTGGAAAATCCGGCTATGGCCGAATTTGACCAGGTTGAAACCCTGGTTGATCCAGACCCGGTGCAAATGCGCCTGGCGATTCAGCGGTTGTATCGACAGCCTGCTAAGGATGATCTGGTGCTGCTGTACTTTTCAGGCCACGGCATTACCGATGACAACAATCACCTCCATTTGGCTACCCGCTTGACGAGCAAAGACGACTTTGAAGCCACGGCGGTACCGGCTCGCTTTGTGCAGCAGCAGTCGGTGCAGTGCTACGCCCGGCGGCAAATTCTGATTTTAGACTGTTGCTATAGCGGGGCCTTTAAGGACGGTTGGCAGGCCAAGGCCGCTGGGTTAGACCTGCGCCCAGAACTGGGGGCCGAAGGGCGTGTGGTGCTAACCTCTTCTACTGCGACCCAAACCTCTTTTCAGCAGGAGAGTGCAGAGCTATCGCTCTATACCCAATACTTAGTGGAAGGCATTGAAACCGGAGCCGCCGATGCCGATCGGGACGGCAAGATTTTTGTGCGAGAACTGCACGACTACGTCAAAGGCAAAGTGCAGGAGGCCAAACCGAATATGAAGCCCGACATCTTGCTGGATAGAGAAGGCTTCGATATTTTGCTCAGCAAGGCCCCCAGAGGCGATCGCACCCTAGAGTTTCGCCGCCTGGTAGAGGAGTCTGCCCGAGGCGGCGAAATTACCACCTACCGTCAGGATATTCTGCGGCTGAGGCAGCAAGAGTGGGGGATTGCAGAGGAAGCCGCAGAGGCGATCATCCACAGCGTGTTGGAACCCTTTCGTCGGCGACTGGCCAACCTAGAACGGTTCAAAACCGCCCTTCAGGAGGAGGTTGATTACCAGTTCCCGTTAGACCCACACCTGAAGGCAGATTTACGGGACTGGCAACGGCAGGTGTTGGGCTTGGCTGATGAGGATGTCGCAGACATCTGGCAGCGGGCGATCGCTGGCAAAGCTGAAATGAGTAAGCTCCAGAATCACCCGCAGCCAGTCGCAGAGCCGCCGCCGAGGACCCCACCCACTGTAGAGCCGCGCCTGCCAGCCCGCTTTGCTGGCGCTATGATGTCGAATTATTTACCCCGTACGACCCCACCCATCGTAGAGCCGCCGCGCCCGCCAGCAGATATCAGGACTCTGCCCCTACCGTTGCAACCGGTTGAGTTTGAGGTGGCGACCGTCAAGGTTAAGACAGAGACTCAGCCAGGTGGTTTTTTAGGCCTCAGCAATAAGGAGGTGAAGACTTACCCGATTGCTCGCAGTCGCCAGTCTGCGCAAGGTTATCGGGAAGATTTGGGCAACCGTACCTTTTTGGACATGGTGCAGATTCCCGGTGGTAGTTTTCAAATGGGCTCAAACGATTATGAGAGCGAGAAACCCATTCACATGGTTACTCTGCAATCGTTTTTCATGGGGCAATACCCGATCACCCAGGCGCAGTGGAGAGCTGTAGCGGCGTTGCCAAAGGTGCAGCTTGAGCTAGATCCTGACCCATCACACTTCAAGGGCGACAATCGCCCGGTTGAAAAGATCTCCTGGTGGGAGGCGGTGGAGTTTTGCGATCGACTGGCTCAAGGCACCCAGCGCCTCTATTGTCTGCCCAGCGAAGCTGAGTGGGAATATGCCTGTCGAGCGGGGACCACAACGCCTTTTCACTTTGGGGAAACTATCACAACAGATCTGGCCAACTATCGAGGGCAAGACTGGGAGTACCAAGGTAAAACATATCCAGGTAACTATGGCGGCGGCCCCTACGGTAGTTTTCGCGGAGAGACCACGCAGGTTGCTCAGTTCTCAGCCAATGCCTTTGGGCTGTACGACATGCACGGTAACGTGTGGGAATGGTGTGCCGACCACTGGCACGATACCTATGCAGGTGCCCCAACCGACGGCAGTGCCTGGTTAACTGAGAATAATGATGCCCGGCGGCTGCTGCGCGGTGGTTCCTGGGTCGACGTTCCCGCGGTCTGCCGGTCTGCCAACCGCGGCAGACTCGCGCCCGGCGACCGCGACAGCCTTTTTGGTTTTCGGGTCGTGTTGTGTCCGGCGCGAGCACTCCTGGCTTGTCAGAGCTAGCCGAAGGAATTCGGCTGGGCGTACGATCGGGAGTCCAAACCTGCTCCAGCGATGGGGGCGACTCCATCCAAATATAAAACCGGGCCGGATGGTTTGGTAGGTTCGCCGAAGACCCGTCCGGTTCACCCAAAACAAAATTCTCTGCCTGGAGAAAGATCCCTGGGTTCTCTGAGAACCCAGGGATCTTCTCTTTAAGTCATCCCTCATCATCCGAGAGCTGTTCTAGCTCATCGGCAAGAGAGTCTTGAAAATCTTGATCACAATGGCTCTGCAAATGTATGGCTGAAGCCGTCAGCTCTGCCAAGATCTCAGCTTTTTGGCCATCATTCAGGCCAGGCAGTTGCAGCTGATGAATCAACTCTAGGACTCGACTGCATTCATCACCTAATTCTCGAACTAAGGCGCTCAGCGTCGCATCTTGAATTGCTAGGGATCGCTGTCTTGAGCTTAACTGCATTCTTATCTACCTAATCGTTTTCTAGCCTGTCGAATGCCATTTTCAAAAGCCCTGATCTCTTTTTCCCAGTGTCGTACAAGCCCTGGATCTGGCATCTCCCTGTGAAGCTCAACCCCAATCTTCTCTAAATGCTCTGCAATTCGTGCTTCCAAGCTTTTAATTGCCTTGAGATGATTCTTCTTCCCCATCGATTAATTTAGATGATCTGATCGGAGAGATTAACCCTGTATCTGCCAAGAATACACCATGGCTACTTACCCCCTAAGCTACTCACCCCTAGCACTCTGAAGCCCCTGACGAAACGCCCTGGCGGCAGCGAGGGCGTTGGGGTTTTGCAGGCAGCGGGTCAGCAGCTCGATATCTAAACCGGGCAGCAGCTCGCTGCGGGCGATGGGTTCGTAGCCAGCGGTGGCGACAAACTGGTCGTCTTCGCGGCGGTGATAGATAGCCAAATGGTCATTTTGCCAGAACCAAACTTCCCGTATCCCCAGGCGGCGATAGAGTTCCAGGCGATTGATGCTGCCGCTGGTGACAATCACCTCGATCGCCAGGTCAGGGAACTCCTTATCTAGCCCGATGCAGTAGCTTTCATCGGGTTCACCCCCGGCCTGCTGCTCTGGCCTGCGCAGGGTAGTCGATCCCATGGGGAAGTATTCGGTATTGGTTTCTAAAAAGTAAATCAGCAGCAGATCTCCAATCCGGGTTTTACCGCTCTCGTGGAGACGACTGGGGGCCACAATTTCCAAATCTCCGGCTAAAAAATGCACCCGGTAGGGAGACTTTTCTCCTAGATCGGCCAGGAGAGCTTCGTACTGCTGCCAAGACACCTGGCTAAACACCCGCCGCTCTTCCGAGTCCTCTAGGGCTAACCGATTCGAGACATCATTGAGGAGTACCACTCTTCCGCTCCCGTTTAGAACGAATTTAGAACGAGCCTGCCAGAGCCTCGACGCAGCGATCGCAGATAGTCGGATCTTCGCTGCTTTCCCCTACGTGGGTGGAGTAGTTCCAGCAGCGATCGCATTTCTCGCCCTCTGCATCCAGTACGCCAATGCCCAGCGCGTCAGACTCGGTGCTAAATTTCGTGCCCGTCAGAGGCGCTGGCGAATCTAGCACCTCGACCTGGGAGACCAGGAACAGGTAGCGCAGTTCGTCTACGTGGTTGGTCTCCGGGGCGATCGCATCTTCAGGATTCATCGCCGCCAATTTCTGCCGCAGTTCCCCATCGGCGACGTAAATCAGCGCCTTGGCCTCCAGAGAAGAGCCAATTTCCTTGGCGGTGCGGGCCTGCTCCAGCACCCGGTTCACCTCCTGACGCACGGTGCGAATCTGGCCCCAGGTGTCGGCTAGCTCGGGCTGCTGCCACCGATCTTCCAGGTTCACCCAGCCCGCCTCAAAGACAGATTTGTAGGGGGTGGGGTAGGGCAGGTTTTGCCAGATGTCTTCGGCCATGTGGGAGAGCACCGGGGCGATGGCACGGGCCAGGGCTTCGATCGCGATCGCCAGCACCGTCTGACAGCTGCGCCTGCGGGGCGAATCTGCCGCGCTGATGTACAGCCGATCCTTGGCGATATCCAGGTAAAAGTTCGACAGATCGACCGCGCAAAAATTCTGCACCGTCTGAAAGAACCGGAAGAACTGGTAGGTCTCAAAGGCGTCGGTGATGTCGGCAAACACCTCGGTCATGCGGTGCAGCATGTAGCGATCGAGCTCGGGCAGCTGGTCGTAGGGCACCGCGTCTTTGGCCGGGTCGAAGTCGTGCAGGTTGCCCAGCAAAAACCGCGCCGTGTTGCGAATCTTGCGGTACACGTCCGACATTTGCTTGAGAATGTTGCCCCCCAGGGGCACGTCGGAGGAGTAGTCCACCGACGACACCCACAGCCGCAGCACGTCGGCCCCGTAGGGCGGGTCGGCTTTTTGGTTTTTGCCGCCGTTGATCACAATAGAAGGGTCGACCACGTTGCCGAGGGATTTGCTCATTTTGCGGCCCTGCTCGTCGAGGGCAAAGCCGTGGGTGAGCACCGTTTTGTAGGGAGCGCAGCCATTGACGGCCACACTGGTCAGCAGGCTCGACTGAAACCAGCCCCGGTGCTGGTCGGAGCCTTCCAGGTACATATCGACCGGGTACTTCAGCTCGTTGCGCTGCTGGGCCACCGCCGCCCAGGAGGAACCGGAGTCGAACCACACATCCATGGTGTCGGCCCCCTTGCGGTAGGTGTGGCCGTTGTTGCGGTAGGCCTCGGGCAGCAGTTCCGCCTCGCTCAGCTCCCACCAGGCATCGGAGCCTTTTTCGGCAAAGATGGCCTTGATGTGGGCCAGGGTTTCCTCATTCAGCAGGGGTTCGCCCGTCGCCTCGTCGTAGAACACTGGGATCGGCATGCCCCAGGTGCGCTGGCGCGAAATGCACCAGTCGGAGCGATCGCTCACCATTGAGGTAATCCGGTTTTCCCCCGTCGCCGGAATCCACTGCACCGCCTGGATTGCCTTCAGGGCCTGGTCGCGGAACCCTTCCACGGAGGCAAACCACTGCTCCGTGGCGCGGTAGATGGTGGGCTTTTTGGTGCGCCAGTCGTAGGGGTACTTGTGTTGGTAGGGCTCGTGTTTGAGCAGCGAACCGGCCTTTTCCAGCGCCTCAATGACGGCGGGGTTGGCATCTTTGAGCACGTTTAGCCCCGCGAAGGGGCCAGCGGCGGCGGTCATGTCGCCCTTTTCATCCACCAGGTTGAGGATCGGCAGGCCGTAGCGCTGGCCAACTCTGAAGTCTTCTTCGCCGTGGTCGGGGGCGGTGTGCACCAGGCCGGTGCCCGACTCGGTGGTGACGTAGTCGCCGCCGATGACGATGGGGCTTTCGCGATCGAACAGGGGGTGGCGATAGGTGGAATGCTCGAGCGCTGCCCCCTTAATTTCGGCTTTGAGGGTGAGATCAGAGCCGAGGACTTGAGCGATGCGATCGCACAGATCCCTGGCGATGATCAGGTACTTAAACGGCTTCCCCGACGCCACCTCCACCACGGCGTAGGTTAGATCCCCATTTACCGCTACCCCCAGGTTGGCGGGAATGGTCCAGGGGGTCGTGGTCCAGATCGCCACGCCCAGCTCGCCCAGGTAAGGCTCCAGCGCCTTCTGGGCGGTGGGGGCCGCGCTCACCATCGGGAACGCCGCGTAGATGCTGGGGGAGGTGTGGCCCTCGGGATACTCTAGCTCCGCCTCCGCCAGGGCGGTCTGAGAACTCGGGCTCCAGTGCACCGACTTGAGGCCGCGATAGATGTAGCCCTTTAGATACATCTGGCCAAATACGTCGATCTGGGCCGCCTCGTACTCGGGCAGCAGGGTCATGTAGGGATGATCCCAGTCGCCCCACACGCCGTAGCGCTTGAAGCTCTCCCGCTGGCGATCGATGGTTTTGAGGGCAAAGGCCTTGGCCTTGTAGCGCAGCTTGATCGGCGTCAGCTTTTCCCGCGCCTCGGCATCCATGGCCTGGAGCACCTTCAGCTCGATGGGCAGGCCGTGGCAGTCCCAGCCGGGCACGTAGCGCACCTTGCGGCCCTTGAGCAGCTGGTACTTGTTGATCGTATCCTTCAGAATTTTGTTCAGGGCGTGGCCAATGTGCAGGTCGCCGTTGGCGTAGGGCGGCCCGTCGTGCAGCACAAATACCTCGCCGGGGTTACTGGTCGACAGGGTTTCGTAAATCTGGTTTTCGGCCCAAAAAGCTTGAATTTCGGGCTCTCGCTTGGTGGCGTTGGCCCGCATATCGAAGCTGGTCTGGGGCAAGAGAACGGTATCTTTGTAGCTTTTGGGGTCTGTCACAGCCTGAAATCGACTAAGGGTGAAGGATTGCTTGCGCCATTATTGCAGATTCGACCCGCCGCACCGTGGAGGTCGGTCAGGCAGGGAACCATCTATATACATTAGGTCAGGTTGACGGCAATTGCAGGGCTAATCTGGCCGGTCGGGGTCGGCGTGGCAGGAATCTCCATCCTCGGCCCAGTTTTCGTCGTCGCCCCAGTTGGCCTCCTCGTCATCCGCCGGGGATTGACCGGCTGGAGCATCTGCCCCTGCCCCAGGGGGCATGGACTGGTCGCCCGGGGCAGCGGCGGCGCGATCGCCCTCCCCAGGCCCGTCAAAACTCTCCGTTGCCTCAGTATCGACGATGGTCACCGCTGAAGACGACTCCGGACTGGACGGTTTTGCCGCAGTCGAGGCGGTGGGTTGGGGTTTGCCCTTGTTTAGCGGCGAGGGGCGGGGCGGAATCTCGATCACCGCCCGCTTGGGTTTGGGGGTGGTCTTAGCCTTGACCACGTCTCCTATCCAGGCTTTGAGCCCCGCCAGCCTGGCCCCAACGGTCGCAGGCTGGTTGACCTTCGGCGGAACCTTAGGGCCAGGGGGAGGCTGTAGGGCTGGCGATCGAGGCGATCGTTTGGCGGTAACGGGCGGTGAAGCCGTTGACCTGGCTGACTCTGCGATCACAGGTGCAGGAGACGGAGCTGCGATCGCCGATGGACCAGATCGGCGGGGGCTGGGGGCCAGCTCATCGACAAACTCGTAATCCACATCCTTGAGCGACGAAACTCGAATCTCGCTGGTGGCGATCGCCGGATCCCCTGGCCGCAAACCATCCTCTGCCTCGGGCAGCCAGCGGGCCAGCGGCGTACCCCTGAGCAGGCCCAATGCTGACTGCCTGAGCTGCCGACCGAAAGCAGGCCAGGCGTCCTGGGTCAGGGGAGTTTGTAAATTGAGCGGCGTGCGTTTACGGCGCAGGGCCAGGGTTTGCCAGCCGAACCAGCCCAGCAGCGCAATACTGGCCAGGTGCCCAAGCAGCTCCACCGATGAGGTCTGAACCGCGCTAAACCAGAGCACCAGGCCGTAAAACGCCCCTACCCCGCTCCAGAAAAAATCGTGGCGGCGATGCACTTCCGGGAAGAAAAAAGCGGCCCCGTACAGGGCAATGCTGCCCAGCCAAACCGCGATCGCCAGAACCTGAACCCCCATACCGCTGGTGCATCCGCAATTTCGACACCTTTACTCTATCGCGGCTGGCCAAACCAGAGGCGACGGAGTAGTCCTAAGCGCATTCCAGCCCGCAAAAACAACCGAGGGAGAGACCGCTAAGCCTCTCCCTCCACCGCCTCACCTACCTACGCCCTGGCATCTGCGCTCTGGCTAAGACGCCCCAGCCTTCTTGGAAAACAGCACCAGCACAGTCTTGATAATCAGCTGAATGTCGTAGGCCAGGCTCCAGTTTCTCTGGTAGTCCAAATCCATGCGTATCACGTCCTCAAATTTTTTCACCGTAGAGCGACCGTTGACCTGCCACTCGCCGGTCATGCCGGGTTTCACGTCGAGGCGCTGCCACTCGGGCACCTGGTACTGCTCCAGCTCATCGGGAGTAGGAGGCCGAGTGCCCACCAGGCTCATGTCGCCCCGCAGCACATTCCAAAACTGAGGCAGCTCATCTAGGCTGGTGCGGCGCAGAAAGCGGCCCACCCTGGTAATGCGAGGGTCGTTCTCGTTCTTGAACAGCGGGCCTTCCACCTCGTTTTTAACCTGGGCCTTGAGGGCTTCGGCATCGGTTACCATCGAGCGAAATTTCCAAATCTGAAAACGCTTGCCCATCCAGGAACACCGCACCTGCTTAAAGAAAATAGGACCGCCGTCTTCGAGCTTGATGGCCAGCACAATCGGCACCGACAGCACGGCGGTAATGATCAGGCCCACAATGGCGCCCACAATATCCAGCATGCGCTTGCCCCTGGAGGTTACCGAGGGATGGGCCGTCAGGGCCACAAAGCGCATTTCGGGCTTGGCGGCTGGGGCTTCTGGTTCCCCGGCGACAGCCTCAAAGGTGAACAGCTGCTCTAGGTCGGTGAGGGCCAGCACCATGCGCACCTGCTCCTGTACGCCCCGCAGCACCATGTCTATGCCCTTGGCCTTACAGGTGCGGTAGCAAATTACCAGGGCGCCCAGACCGCTGCTGTCAATAAATTCGGTCTGGCTGAGGTCAATAATGATTGACTCCGGCACAGGCTGGTTGAGGCAGTAGCGCTTGACCTGCTGCTCAAACTCAACCGCTTCAACAACGGTTAGCGTAGACGGCACACCCACAACACAGGCGGTGTCTAGATCCTCATCGACGGGCTGCTGGGCGGCTACTGGTGGATTCTGATCTGGGGCAATGGATGAGGTCATACCGGCATCCCTGGTAATGATTAGTGGCAATAGGTACTGTCAGGGTTCCCTCGACAATGACCAAACTATAGAAGTTGCAACCCCGCGCTGCCCTGCCTCCGCTCTTAACTTCAACGAGTCTTAACGAGTCGTTGATGAGTTGGTTAGGAACAACTGCGTGTTTCTCCCCTTGACGGATGCAGGGCAATACAGTTCCAGAGGGCGTTTTGCCCCCTAGGCCGCCAGCAGTTGTCTCAGCACGTAGGGCAAAATACCGCCGTGGCGGAAGTACTCTACTTCATCTAGGGTGTCAATGCGGCACAGCACGGGCACGGTGGTGGAGTCGCCTCCCAGCCGATGAATAGTTAGATTGACCGCCATGCCGGGCTGAATACCGCCGCTGAGGCCCGTCAGGTCAAAGGTTTCGCTGCCGTCCAGGTGCAGCACGCCGCGATGCACCCCATCTACGAACTGGAGGGGCAGCACGCCCATGCCCACCAGGTTGGAGCGATGGATGCGCTCGAAGCTTTCGGCGACCACGGCTTTGACCCCCAGCAGCCGGGTGCCCTTGGCGGCCCAGTCGCGGGAGGAGCCAGTGCCGTACTCTTTGCCCGCGATCACCACCAGGGGGGTACCGCTGGCCTGGTACTTCATGGCGGCATCATAAATGGAGAGGGTTTCGCCCTCTGGCATGAGCTTGGTCACCCCGCCGGAGGAGCCTGGCACCATCTCATTTTTGAGCCGGATGTTGGCGAAGGTGCCCCGCATCATCACCTCATGGTTGCCCCGCCGCGACCCGTAGGAGTTGAAGTCGGCTGCGACCACGTTGTTGCCGACCAGGTAGCTACCGGCTGGGCTATCGGTTTTGATCGCTCCGGCAGGGGAGATGTGGTCGGTGGTGATGCTGTCGCCCAGAATGGCCAGGGGCCGGGCACCGAGAATATCCGCAAAGGCCTGACCGTTGACGCTGGGGGCCATGCCCGTGAAGTAAGGGGGGTTTTGCACGTAGGTGCTGTCGCCGCTCCAGGTGTAGGTTTGGCTCTCGGGGGTGGCGATTTGCTGCCAGTCGGCGGTGCCGGTAAACACGTTGCCGTAGCGGCTGCGGAACATCTCGGGGGTGAGCGCTGCCGCCATGACAGATTTGATTTCGGCGCTGGTGGGCCAGATGTCTTTGAGGTAGACGGGGCGGCCCTGGCTGTCTTGGCCGAGGGGGTCGGTTTTGAGGTCGATGGCCAGGCTGCCTGCGATCGCGTAGGCAACCACCAGCGGCGGCGAGGCCAGGTAGTTGGCCTTGGTGTGGGGGCTGACCCGGCCCTCGAAGTTGCGGTTGCCGGA
Organism: Nodosilinea nodulosa PCC 7104; assembly: GCF_000309385.1. Classification (GTDB taxonomy): domain Bacteria; phylum Cyanobacteriota; class Cyanobacteriia; order Phormidesmidales; family Phormidesmidaceae; genus Nodosilinea; species Nodosilinea nodulosa. Next base: position 930,388 of record NZ_JH976537.1, on the reverse strand, counting down.
GAGCACCGCGCCGACGACCAGGTCGTGCTCCTCGATGGCGCTGGCGATCGGGGCAGGCAGCGGCCCGGAGTTGCCGATGCAGGTGGTGCAGCCGTAGCCTACCAGGTTAAAGCCCAGCGCATTGAGGTCGTCCTGGAGGCCCGCATTTTCCAGGTAGTCGGAGACCACCTGACTGCCGGGAGCCAGGGAAGTTTTCACCCAGGGTTTGACGGTGAGGCCTTTTTCGCGGGCCTTGCGGGCCACCAGGCCCGCGCCAATCATCACCGAGGGGTTGGAGGTGTTGGTGCAGCTGGTGATGGCGGCGATCACCACGTCGCCGTCGGTGAGGCTGTAGCCGGTGCCGGCTACAGGCACCGACTGCTTTTCGCCGTAGGGCTTGCCGCTGAAGCCGGGAAAGTCACTTTCCCTGAACTGCTGCGCCAGGGCCGCCAGGGTGACTCGGTCCTGGGGTCGCTTTGGCCCCGCCAGGGAAGGTTCTACGGTGGCCAGATCCAGCGCCAGGGAATCGGTGAAGACGGGGTCGGGGGCGTCGGCATCGCGCCAGAGGCCCTGGGCTTTGGCGTAGGCTTCGACCAGGGCAATGCGATCGGGGTCGCGGCCCGAAAACTCCAGGTAGCGAATGGTTTCGCCGTCGATGGGGAAGAAGCCGCAGGTGGCCCCATACTCGGGGGCCATGTTGGCGATGGTGGCGCGATCGGCCAGGGTGAGATGGTCGAGACCGTCGCCGTAAAATTCGACAAACTTGCCCACCACGCCCTTGGCCCGCAGCATTTGCACCACGGTCAGCACCAGGTCGGTGGCGGTTGCCCCCTCGGGCAGCGACCCGGTGAGCTTAAAGCCCACCACTTCGGGAATCAGCATCGAGATCGGCTGGCCCAGCATGGCCGCCTCGGCCTCAATGCCGCCCACGCCCCAGCCGAGCACCGAGAGGCCGTTGATCATGGTGGTGTGGCTGTCGGTGCCCACCAGGGTGTCGGGGTAGGCCGTGGTTTCGCCGTTTTCGTCCTTGGTCCACACCACCTGAGCCAGGTATTCCAGGTTGACCTGGTGGCAGATGCCGGTGCCCGGCGGCACGACGCGGAAATTGTCGAAGGCGTTCTGGCCCCAGCGCAAAAAGGCGTAGCGCTCAAAGTTGCGCTGGAACTCTTTTTCAACGTTTTCGCCAAAGGCGGCGGCACTGCCGAAGGAATCGACCATGACCGAGTGGTCGATCACCAGATCCACCGGGGAGAGGGGGTTGATTTTGTCGGGATCGCCGCCCATATTCACCATGGCGTCGCGCATGGCGGCCAGATCGACGACAGCGGGTACCCCGGTGAAATCCTGCATGAGAACCCGAGCGGGACGATAGGCAATCTCGCGGGAGGAGGATTGGGTCTGGAGCCAGTCGGCCACCGCCTGCACATCCGCCGCCGTGACCGATCGCCCGTCTTCGTGGCGCAGCAGGTTTTCGAGCAGCACCTTGAGGCTAAAGGGCAGGCGACTGACATCTCCCAGCACGGCGGCAGCGGCGGGCAGGCTGTAGATGGTGTAAGTGGTATGGCCTACGGTGAGGTGGGTTTTGGCGTTAAAGCTGTTCACAAAGGCTCTCCGATCGCGACGGGCATGGCGCTTGCGATTCTATTACATTCGCAGCCCTGCTGTGCTGTAGGCTGTGCTGCCGATCGGGCCAAGCCGCCAAGATTGCTCCTGGCTTAGCGGCTTGGCCCCTTGGAAAACAGGCCGCCAAATAGCGATCGCTTGCTGCTGTCCTGCCTCGGTACGGCAGCGGGGCGAGGCGAGGTTTCTGCCGTGGTCAAATTGAGCTGCCGGGCATACTTGAGCGCCACAGCGTTGCTGGGGTTGATGCGCAGGGCCTGCTTAAAGTGAACCTTCGCCATTCCGGTCAGCTTGTTGAGCAGGTAGGCCTGCCCCATGAGGCAGTGGTAGCTGCTGTTTTGGGGATCCAGCCTAAGCGCGTCTTTGAGTTCTTGAATCGCGGCCTGAACGTTTTTACCCTTGAGATATTCCTGGGCACGGCCATAGTGGCGTTCGGCGTACATCAGCCCAGAGGCTGACTTGCCCGAGGGCACATCAGTCAGCGGTTCGGAGGCAAGGGCAGTAGCCGCCACCAGCCCGGTGCGCTTTTCCCGAATGACGGGAGCACCCATCTTGCGGCGCAGATAGACCAGGTTGAGCTCGCCCAGATGTAGGGTGCAGGCCTCAAAATCGGCCACCGACTCATACTGGCGACCGCACAGCTGATCGACCGCCTGTTGGTAGAATACCTCGACCTCGGCCTCGGGCAGTTCCAGCAGCTTGAGGCTTTGCTCCCCCGTCGGCTTGAGCTGCTGATCGCGGCTCAGGCGACGCACCTTAAAGCGCAGAGTGGCCAGCACTTCGTTGCGGCCTTTGTCTTGCTTAAGGCGCTGATAGGCGGGGTTGACCAGCTTGGGCAACACCTGGTCGGCCAGCCGGCGCAGCTCTGCCGGTACATTCACCAGGGTGTCGGGATGCAGCTGTTTAGCCACAGACCGATAGCGCTTGAGGATACGGCGCTCGTCAGCGGCTACCGAGACCCCCAGTAGCGCGTAGGGATCGGTAAAGCGACTTAGCCACTCAGGGGAGAAGGCAGCGTGGGACATTCAGGGGTGAGAGCGTAGGTGAGGTATTTTCAGTATCCTTATCTTTGCGGATCAGTGCTAACCCCATACTAGAATCCGGAGGTCAATGTCGATTCTTTATACCAGGCTTATACTGGTTTCACAAGATTAGTTCAAAGATTCACACTTCACAGACCTCACAGGTAGCGAAGGGAATGATGTTGGCACAGCGCACCCGTCGGACAGCCATTATCTTAGCCTGGTTGGGAGTGTTGACCCCGCTATCTGGGTTACACAAGTTCTACCTGGGTCAGCCTTTTTGGGGCGCGCTGTACCTGCTGTTAGGCCTAACCCCAATCCCCAAGGTGGCCTGCGCCATTGAGGGGGTGATGCTGCTTTCCCAGTCCTCCGAGGATTTTGCCCAGCGCTGGAGCCAGGCTTCCGCTGCAACCGACGGTGTTTCTCCCCTCCATGCGGCCCAGGTGAGCGCCTTGGGAACTGCGCTGCGGGAATTGGACACCCTGCGCCAGGAGGGCCTGATTTCGGAGCTGGAGTTTGAGCAAAAGCGGCGCCAGCTGCTCGATCGCATTGCCTAGGTATACATGAATGTCGGTGAGCGGGTGGATGGGTGATCTGTGCTAAGGCGTCTACAACTTCTACGGGCACAGCTTAACCCGCTGGCGAGTCGGCTGAGCCAGGATCCAGCCTATCGGCTGCGGTCTTACCAGGAGGTGGAGCAGGCGGCCAGGCTTGGCTTTGCGGTGGATGTCAACCAGGCCACGGTGGACGATTGGCTGCGGCTGCCGGGGTTGTCGATTCGTCAGGCCCAGGGGTTGGTGCGGCTGCGGCAGGCCGGGGTGCAGTTTCACTGCCTAGACGATGTGGCCGCCGCCCTGGGGGTAGCCCCAACTCAGCTGCGGCCCCTGGCTCCGGTGCTGTCATTTTGCTACTACGACGAACACAGCGGCACGCTGCCCAGGCTAGGCCTGAATCAGGCTACGGCGGGCCAGCTGTGCGGCCTGCCGGGAATCTCCCCGGCCCTGGCCCAGGCTTTGGTGCAGGAGCGATCGCGCCGCGGCCCCTACCAAGATTTGGCTGACCTCCAGCGCCGCCTGGAGTTGGCCCCCGACCTGGTTCAGGCCTTAATGTACTACCTGCGCCCCTAGCCCGGTTATTCTCGCTGAGGTTGATCGCTTGGCAATGCTGGCTGTAGCAATACTGGCTGTAGCAATGCTGACAAAAAACAGCAGCCCTAACCTGTTTTATAGGATTGCCTCAGGCGGGTTTTGCGCCCGCGCATTGAACTGACATTATGCTGACATTGAGTTAGTTCTATGGGGCGAATTGTGGCTTTTTGTGGCTTTTTAAGGATAGAAACAAAACGATAGAAACAAAACGATAAATCGCGATCGCCAATCAGCTTCAGCCCTTGCAAAACGGGATTTACAGCTCTCTCCAGGCCCCATAACTGGAGCTTAACTTCACCGGAGTATTGTTCAGGCAAGCGAAAAAATGTTTTAAAACATTCAAGAGTATTCCACCTGAAAAAAATCTTTCCTGTTTTTACCTTCCTCTCTTTACCAGTGACGCGCCAATGGCATAAACTCAGCCCGCTGAGTCGGTCACGGTGAAAGCCTAGCTAGGTGTTGTGTGGAACACCCTGAAATCTGAAAACTCTGTTTTTGGTCTCTTACGATAACGCGTACTTTCTGCTGGAATAAACGCCATGGTAGTAGCCTCTCCCCCCCAGACCAAGCCCCTTACTGACGAAGAGCTGCGTAAAATGCACGCCTACTGGCGAGCCTGTAACTACCTCGCGGTGGGCATGATTTACCTGCGCAGCAATCCTCTGCTCAAGGAACCCCTGAAGTCCGAGCAGGTGAAGCATCGCCTGCTGGGCCACTGGGGTGCCTCTCCCGCCCTAAGTTTTACCTACATCCACTGCAATCGGCTGATCAAAAAGTACGACCTGGACATGATCTTCGTGGCCGGACCGGGCCACGGCGCGCCGGGGGTGCTGGGGCCGGTGTATCTGGAAGGCACCTACTCCGAGATCTATCCCGACAAAAGCATGGATGAGGACGGCATGCGGCGCTTCTTCAAGCAGTTCTCTTTCCCCGGCCACATCGGTAGCCATGTCACCCCAGAAACGCCTGGATCGATTCACGAGGGCGGTGAGCTGGGCTACAGCATCTCCCACGCCTACGGTGCGGTGCTGGACAATCCCGATCTGATCGTCACCTGCGTGGCAGGGGATGGCGAGGCTGAAACCGGGCCTTTGGCCACCTCCTGGCACTCCAACAAGTTTGTCAATCCAGCCCGCGACGGGGCGGTGCTGCCGATTCTCAACCTGAACGGCTACAAAATTGCCAACCCCAGCATTCTCGCCCGCGTTTCCCACGAGGAGCTGGAATGCCTGTTTAGGGGCTACGGCTATACCCCCTACTTTGTCGAAGGCAGCGACCCCGCCGAAATGCACCAGAAAATGGCGGCGGTGATGGAAGAGTGCGTGCTCAAAATCAAAGACATTCAGCGCGAGGCCCGCATCAACGGCAGCCTGGAGCGGCCCCGCTGGCCCATGATTGTGCTGCGCAGCCCCAAGGGCTGGACTGGCCCCAAGGATGTCGATGGCCACAAGGTGGAGGGATTTTGGCGGGCTCACCAGGTGCCCATGGGCGGCATGCACAGCAACCCCGAACACCTGCGCCTGCTGGAAGAGTGGATGCGCGGCTACGGCCCTGAGGAGCTGTTTGACGACAGCGGCAGCCTGATTCCTGAGCTGAAGGAGCTAGCCCCCGATGGCACCCGCCGTATGAGCGCCAACCTGCACGCCAACGGCGGCATGCTGCGCAAGGCGCTGAAGATGCCCGACTTCCGGGAATATGCGATCGCCGTGCCTAAGCCCGGCAGCGTGGAGTTTGAGAACACCAAAGCCCTGGGGATCTTGATGCGCGAAATTATGCGCCACAACCCCAACAACTTTCGGCTGATGGGGCCAGATGAAACCGCCTCAAACCGCTTGCAGTCGGTGTATGAGGTGAGCAAAAAAGCCTGGATGGCCGATTTCTTGCCCGAAGACCTAGACGGCAGCCAGCTGTCGCGCGATGGCCGGGTGATGGAAATGCTCAGCGAGCACACCCTCCAGGGCTGGCTGGAGGGCTACCTGCTGACCGGCCGCCACGGCCTCTTCCACAGCTATGAGGCCTTTGCCCACGTGGTTAGCTCCATGTTTAATCAGCACGCTAAGTGGCTGGATATCTGCAAAAATCACGTGCCCTGGCGGCGATCGGTGTCGTCGCTGAATATCTTGCTGTCGTCGCTGGTGTGGCGGCAAGACCACAACGGCTTTAGCCACCAAGACCCCGGCTATGTCGATCTGGTTACCAACAAGAGCCCCGACGTGGTGCGGGTCTACTTTCCGCCCGATGCCAACTGTCTACTGTCGGTGGCCGACCACTGTTTCCGCAGCGTTGACTACATCAACGTGATTGTCTCCGACAAGCAAAACCACCTCCAGTACCTGGATATGGAGGCAGCGGTGACCCACTGCACCAAGGGCCTCGGCATTTGGGACTGGGCCAGCAATGACGACTGCGGCACCGAGCCAGACAGTCCTGATGTGGTGATGGCCTGCTGCGGCGACATTGTCACTAAAGAGTCGCTGGCGGCTACGGCGATTTTGCGGGAAGAATTTCCCTCCCTGAAGGTGCGCTTTGTCAACGTGGTCGATCTGTTTACCCTGATTTCCCACGGAGAGCACCCCCACGGGCTGACCAACCGCGATTTTGACTCGCTGTTTACCCCCGATAAGCCGATTATTTTCAATTTCCACGGCTATCCCTGGCTGATTCACAAGCTGGTGTACCGCCGCTCGAACCAGGAGCGCATCCACGTGCGGGGCTATAAGGAGCAGGGCAATATCAACACCCCACTGGAGCTAGCTATCAACAACGAGATCGATCGCTTTAGCCTGGTGATCGATGTGATCGATCGCGTGCCCAAGCTGGGTTCAGCGGCAGCCCATGTGAAAGAGAAAATGAAGAACAAGATCATCGAATGTCTCAACTACGCCCACACCGAGGGCAAAGACCACGACGACATCGTTAACTGGAAGTGGACTTCCTGAACCTCTGGGGCTGAGTATTCTGCTGGCGGCCAGGCTGTGTCTGGCTCAGGGCAGCATTCTCACCACTAAAACGGCAACGACAAGGGCGATCGCATCTTCGATCAGCGCCGCAGGCAAGTCGCGGCCAAGGGCGATCGCCAGCCGCGATCGCGCCGCCGCACCGCCCAGCGTGCCAATCACCGCGCCCACAACCCCGGCCCCTAGGCCGCCCCAAACCACACCACTGCCGATTCCCACCGCCGCCCCCGACAGCGCACCGCTGACCAGGCGCGCCCCAAACTGGACCGGCACCTTGCGGCTGGGGGTGGAGGGGAGCTGATCGGTGACAAATTCTGCCAGGGCCAGCAGCGAAAAAATCCAGGGGGTGAAGCGGTAGCCCATAAACGCCAGCCAGCTGCCGTCAAGATTTAGGTAGCCCAGATAGGCCGCCCAGCTGATCGCGGCGGGTGCGGTCATGGTCCGCAGTCCGGCAACAATGCCAATGACCAGAGCCAGAAAATAAACCATAGGGGCGTCGCTTTGTTTGTGGAGGCAGAGGTCGCGATACCCTCTGGTGCCGGGCCATGAGGTGATCGGAGAAGTGGTTGAATTGGGATCCCAGGTCACTCACCTAAAGCGGGGCGATCGCGTGGGGGTGGGCTGGCAGCAGGGCTCCTGCATGCACTGCCTGGACTGTTTGAAGGGCAACCACAACCTCTGCGATCGGGCCGAGGGCTGATTGTCAGTGGCTATGGCGGCTTTGCCGACTACATGGTGGTCGATTCGCGCTTTGCCTTTCTCCTGCCCGCCGGCGTTTCAACGGAATCGGCGGGGCCAATTCTCTGCGGTGGGGCCACGGTCTACGCCGGCTTGCGCAATGCGGGCATGACCTCCGGGCAGGAGATCGGCGTGATTGGCATCGGCGGGCTTGGGCATTTAGCCATTCAGTTTGCCAGCCGTTTGGGCAATCGGGTCACGGTTTTTATCACCTCCGCCGACAAAGCCGACTTTGCCACCCAGCTAGGCGCCCACGAGGCCATTTTGGTGCCCCCCGGTGGCTCCCCGCCCCTGCCAATTAACAAGCTGAATATCATCATCAACACCGCCAATCAGGCCCTGGACTGGCTGGGCTACGTGAACTATCACGACTCCAACGGCACCTTTGTGTTTGTGGGCATTCCCAGCGAGCCGCTGACGATTCCTGTGACGCCGCTGACCTCTAAACAGCGCCGCATTATGGGGTCTGAGATTGGCAGCCCCGCCATGATTACGGAAATGCTTCAGGTTGTGGATAAATTTGGCATTCAGCCCATGGTTGAGCTGTTTCCGCTGGAGCAGGCCAACGAAGCTTTGCAAAGGGTGATGGATAACAAGGTGCGCTACCGGGCAGTGCTGACCCTGTGAGCTGAGGAAGCTGCGGGTACCTTATTTTCCTGCGAGTCCCTAAGCGATTTGCGCCGAAATTAAGATACCAGCTACACGAGCCAGTCCATCATAGATTTCCGCCTACGCGAGTAATGACGCCCAGGCTTGTTGGTTTGCAGATTTCTAATCTTGCACCAGGCTCTGCAATCGCTGATTGGCCGACGCCCGATCAAAATGCTCCGGGTCAAAGTCGTAGCCGACTTTTTGCCAGAGGGCATCGACCTCCTCCGGGTCGTCGCTGTCGCTGAGGCGATCGAGCAGATCGACGTAGTCCCACACGCCGTTGCAAAACTCTGGCGGGCACTGGCGCTCCCCGGCGGTGCAGTGGGGGAGTGGATGCTGGGCGGGGGCGATCGCCTCCAGGGTGATCTTGTGCAGCCAGCCCAGGGCCGGGGCGTAGATGTAGATCAGGGCATCGCCGGGCTGGGCGAGCAGCGTGGCCAGGGAGCGATCTTCTCCACTGGCTAAAACCTGCCCCTGGCCCTTGAACACATAGTCGGCCTGCCCCGACCACCCCACGGCGGCGGCCAAGATCTGGTGCAGGTCTTCTAGGGAGCGATCGCCCTGAACGCAGACCTGTCGCCAGATGGGCGGATCGCTATCCAGCAGTTCAATATGCAGATGGTAGGTCTCAGAGGTGGGCATAGCCGCCATCGCAATTCACCGCTTCAGTGCATTACCCATCATGCACCCGATAGTTCGTTCCAGGCCAAATCCCGTTGATTTCCTCGGCCTGGTGCTGGGCGGCAAAGCGCTCCCAGGTCATGCCGTTGACATCTACCTCCGCCGTAAACGCCTCGGCCTGATCATCTTCCCAGCCCAGGTGGCGCACCTGCCCCGGCGCGATTCCAGACCCCTGGCGAATCGAGAGATTCAGCGTCTCTGTGCGCCACAGGGCGTAGGCTCCCTCAATCACCAACGTGGGCGCGCAGCCCAATCGGGCAGAATAGTCGGCCACGGAGGCGGCAATGTCGTCGGTTGAGATAGCCAGATGGAGTTTTTTCATGGGGGCATTGATCCCAGAGCCAGTACCGTTGACCCTGTAAACTAGAACCTTACCACGACGATTTCTAAACCCATCCATGACCCACGCCACCGATGTTCACACCCTAGCCCGCTGGATGGCGGCAGACTTTAGCAATCAGCAGCAGGCCTTCGACAACCCGCCCCTGTTTGCCCACATTCGCGTTTGCATGCGCCCCCTCCCCACCGAAACCCTGGGCGGCCTGGGCTTCTATATCGAGCAGGCCTACGACTTCATGCTCAATCAGCCCTACCGCGCTCGCGGCATGAAGCTCAGTGTCCAGGTCGATCACATTGTGATTGAAAACTACACCCTTAAAGATGGTGAAGCCTTCCACGGCGCCTCCCGCGACCTGGGGCAGCTAGCCAAGCTCACCGCCGATCATTTTGAAAAAACTCCCGGCTGCAACCTGCTCGTCCGCTGGACGGGCCACAGCTTTAAAGGGTCGGTCGAACCCGGCAATGCCTGCATGGTCACCCGCAACGGCAAACTCACCTACCTAGACAGCGAGTTTGAAATCGACGCCGACCAGTTCATCAGCTGGGACCGGGGCCGCGACCCGGAAACCCACGAGCACGTGTGGGGGGCGCTGGCGGGGCCGTTTGAGTTTAGGCGCAAGGCGAGCTTTGCCAATGAAGTACCAGCCTAAAGTCCGATTTTGACCCGGCTGAATTCGACGTCTAGCTCTCGGCCTGGAATTGAGCGCGAAGCTACGAGCGACGGCGAAGACTTGCGGTAACTGGTGCATAGGACTTTTCAAACATCCCCTAACATCTTCAGCCTTCCTTAAGAAAAAAACTTCCCCTAGCCTCGGGGTAGGAGGCCAAGAGAAGCAGGGAGTGATGTTAGGGAGTGAAAAGTCAACGCACTCTCGAGTGCGCTTTACCGGCTATCGGCTATCCCTAGCCCCAATGGTGCAAAGGGATAACCAAGCCACCTACGATCTGGGCATAACGTGATTTCTCCATAGCAATAGACAGCGGAACTCATAAATGGAACAAACAAGGGGGGAAAACACACAACCAACCCTGCTGGGTTAGCCCTATCCTAGGGGCTTGGTTCCTGCATGCACCTGAGGCAAACCTCCCAAACTCGGCAGGGCAATTGTCGCCCTCTGCGGTGGGAAATTTGTCCTATGGCCCTTCAACTGGCACGATTAGCCCCATTGCTACGAGCTGCTGAAGCTGCTGGGGGGTAAAAATAGCCTCAAACTGAGCCATCAGAATGGCGCGCAGGGCCGTAAGGTCTTCCTGCTGAGCGGGGTTTAGATGGAGGCGAGCGATCGGGTCTTCGTCCAGGTTGACAATGGGGACGTTCCGATATTCCGCCCGCAGGGCGGTGAGCTGGTCGAGCTGCGCTGGGGTCAGCAAGGCCTCAAAGCTGGCTCGATGGGCTGCAACGACCTCCTCTAGAGCCTGCATCTGACTGGAGCTGAGACTCAGACTTCCTATTCCCGGTGAACTGATAGCGGCGATGGGTTTTGCAGGCTTAGTTTGGGCTGTAGCCAAACTGCCCACCATCACGGCCCCGACCATGACGGTAAACAGCGATAAATAAACATACCGACGGCCTAGAAACTGATTGAGCATGAGCACATCTCCAGCGACGTGTAGGGAGCACATGCCCCTTGCCTGGAGATAGCTGCCTAGGCAGGGGCAGCTCTAGCCTAGGGGCTGCCCCTGAGGCGAGGCTTGAAGCAAACCTCCTAACCTCACCGGGGCAATGGTCGCAATTGGCATTGGGAGAATTGTCCTAGGGGCTGTCATCAATTAGTTGCTGATGGGCCAACAATCAGCGGTTACAGCCCCTAGCAGACGGCCAAGCCAAAGATGATAGGTAAGGCAAGGTATACGGTATACGGTTTAAGGTAAGCCGTGAACCGTATACCGTGAACCTTGAACCCAGGCCATCGCCCCTGTCACAATTAACTTGGTCAAGTACTAGCCTGTTTTTGGGTCGGGCGGATTTGCTGGTCTCCATCGTCGGGATTGGCCCTGACACCGCCGCTTGGCTGCTCGCAGAAATTGGTGACATCAAGGCCTTTGGCTCTGCCTGGCAGCTCGCTGCCTATGCGGGTCTCACCCCACAGGAGCACACCTCGGGCACCTCGGTGACCGGCAAGACTCGACTCTGCAAAATTGGCAACGCCCGGATCCGCAAAGCCCTATACTTCCCGGCTCTCACCATCCTGCGCCGGGCACCAGAACTTCGGCCTTGGCACCAACGGCTAGCGACGGCGGGCAAGACCAAAATGGCCATTGTCGGTGCCACCATGCACAAGCTCATTCGCATTGTCTACGGCATACTGGTCTCGGGCCAAACGTATGACCCAACCAAACTCTTACCGCCTGAGTCGGCGGCAGCAATCGCTTGACAGCCCAAAACCAACACAGTATCTAGGGCAGCATCAGCCCTAAGAATTAGGGTTGATGGGAAGACTGAGGTAACCTGTTCTGCATGGAGCGAGCCAGAATGCTATGCAGAAGAAGTACATTGTTCGCCTGAGCGCAGACGATCGCCATCACCTGCAAGCCGTGATCAAGAAACTCAGCGGCAGTAGCCAGAAAGTGCGTCGAGCGCAGATTTTGCTAAAAGCCGATGCTGAGGGGCCAAACTGGAAAGACCGTCAGATCGCCGAGGCCTTTGACTGCCGTACGAAAACGGTGGAGAACCTCCGACGGCGTCTGGTCGAGCAGGGCTTTGAGGTCACTCCTCAACGGTGTCAAACGGACCCGTCCCCCGACAGCAAAGCGGTTCGATGGGGAGCGAGAAGCGCAGATCATCGCGATGCGTCTAGGGTCACCCCCAAGGGGCTAGGCTAACTGGTCCTTGCGACTCCTGTCTCGCAAGGTGGTTGAGCTCGGACTTGTTGAGGCTGTTAGCCATGAGACCGTGCGCCAGACGCTGAAAAAAACGGCATGACCAACCGCAAGATTGAGTACTGGGTGATCCCACCGGAGGCCGATGCTGAGTTTACGGCTCAGATGGAAGCGGTTCTAGAGGTTTATGCCCAGCCCTATGACCCGAGCCGCCCGGTTCTGTGCATGGATGAACAACCCGTGCAACTGCAACGGGAAACCCGGATACCGCGTCCGGCTACTCTCCAGCACGGCAAACGGGTGGACTACGAGTATGAACGAGCCGGAACCGCTTGTATTTTTATGGTTACAGAGCCGTTGGCGGGTTGGCGTAATGCGCCGGTCCGCCCGCAGCGCACCAAAGTGGACCGGGCGATTGAAGTCGCCCGAGTGCTGGAGGAGCGCTACACCGATGGCCAGGTCGTGCCATTAGTCTGTGACAACCTCAATACCCATACCAAAGGCGCGTTCTATGAGGCATTTGAGCCTGAACGAGCCCGGCAGTTAGTCCGGCGACTTGAGTTCTGCTACACCCCGAAACAGGGTAGTTAGCTCAACATGGCTGAGAATGAGTTGACTGCCCTGACTCGACAGTGCATCGATGGCCGTCGCTTTGGCGATATCGAAACCTTGCAGGCTGAAACCTCAGCTTGGTCCTGCGATGTCAACAACACCCAGCGCGGCGTTGACTGGGAGATGAAGGTAGACGACGCACGCTGTAAGCTGGCCTCTGCCTACCCTAAAGTTAAGTCTTGACGCTGCACTAGGCGCTGACCTCCGTAGACTGGCCCTTGGAGTGCCGCTCCCCACGGTCATCATTGCCCTCGTGCTCACCGCGTTCTAGCTCGTCGTCGGCTTCGAGCGGATAGCGAGCCTCAGTCGCTTGATCAGAGGTTTGGCCAGGGATTTGACCAGAGGCCGAGTTGCCCACCCGGGCAACCAGGACATTGCCATTCTCCACCCGCGTGGAGAAGGCGGGTAGATCGGAGCGGGCGGGGCCAGTCAAAACTTTGCCTCCAGCCGCAAACCGCGCCCCGTGGCAGGGGCAGTGAAATTCTGAGCGATTGGCCTGCCAGTCTACTCGGCAGCCCTGGTGGGGGCAAATTGGGCTCACCGCCCTGAGCTGGTTGGCCTGGTCGCGGACGACCGTGACGGCCCCCAGCGGCGTGTGGTTGTTCACAATAACGCCGGCCTGGTTGAGCTGGCTTACCGTGCCCACCGGGGTATAGGCAGAGGCCTGGGCGGTGAGGGGAGCGGCACCGGCAGCGCCCCCAGTAGCGCCATTAGCGGCCCGCAGCCGACCCAAGCAGCTGGGCAGCAGCCCGGCCACCGAACCAAGGCCTATCCACTGTAAAAAGATTCTGCGATCCATAACTAGCGTCTCCAAATGCTCAAGAATTTTGCGACTTGCGGTTAGACTTCATCAACCCACCCATCACCACCCCGGTGACCAATAGCCCAATCGCCCCCACACCGTTTAAGACCGGGTAGATGTCCTCCAGACCCAGAAGTTCGCCGGAGTGCAGCCCAATCAAGATTCGGCCAATGCTGTCGATGTGCAGCCAGTCTTCAAAAATCGTGTAGCCCAGACCGGTGAGAATGGTTAGCCCTAGCGGTAGCGCCATGATGATGGCGAGGGAGCGATGATATTTGCGAAATGTGCGAACCATAATGATGTGCTGAGTCCAAGTCACTGCGCGAACGGGACGGAAATGCCTTGGTGGCCCGTTCGCTCCGACTCTAGCAAGGGGGGGGTAAAGAACTAGGAAAGAGGCAGCTTGACCTGCGCCACCGTGCCTTTGCCCGGCTGACTGGTGATGGTGATGCTGCCCTGGTGGGTCTGCACAATGCGCTGGGCTATGGCCAGACCGAGGCCAGAGCCAGAGCGGTGCGATCGCGCCGGGTCGGCCTGCCAGAAGCGATCGTAGAGGCGGGGCAGATGGGCCAGGTCAATGCCAATGCCGGTATCCTCCACCCAGACCACTGCGCTGGCCTCCTGAAGCTGCGACCTGAGCCTAACGCTGCCCTGGGCCGGGGTGTATTTGATCGCATTGTCGAGCAGGTTGGCAAACAGACGCTTGAGCTGGCTGCTGTCGCCCCACACCTTGCCCGCCGCCGCCAGCTCAACAGTAAACCCCAGGCCCTGGGCGGCCGCCTGGAGCTGGTAAACCTGGGCCAGATCGTCGAGCAAATCGTCGATGGGAATGGCGGCGGCCTGCGCCGGGGCCATTCGACTGTCGTCCAGCCGGGCCAGCAACAGCAGATCGTTGACCAGGCGCGTCATTTGCTCGGTCGCGCTGGCGATTAACCCCATCTTTTTCAGGTCGGTGTCCTGAAACCGTTCAGGATGGCTCTGCATTACCTCCACGGAGGTTTTAATCGCGGTTAAAGGGCTGCGCAGCTCGTGGGAGGCGTCGGCGGTAAACTGCCGCAGCCGCTCAAAACTGCTTTCGATCGGGGTCATGGCCAGGCGCATTAGCCCCCAGCTGCCCACCCCACAGACTCCCAGGGCCACTAGCCCACCCCAGCCCAGGCCCAGGCGCAGGCGGCGCAGTTCGCTATCGAGTTGGGCCGTGCTGCTGGAGACGCGCACGTAGCCCCGCAGGGCCTGGGCATCGTAGATCGGCACCGTTAGCAGCCGCAGCCCTTTAATCTGCTGGGGGCGCAGGCTGTCTGAAAGGGGCATTTCGGTGGGGGCATTCCCCTCCTGGCGCAGCGGCTGCCCGGTGCGATCAAACCACTCAATGGTCTGATCGCCCTGGCGCAGGTTTTGCCAGCGTAAATCGAGGTCGCCGTCGCCGTCTGTGGCGGGAGCGGGGGCGGGCGAGGTGTCGGCCTCCGGTGGCGGGACAGGTTGACCTTGGCCAGATTCCCCCCGATCGGATTCCCCCTGCTCAGATTCGCGATCGCGGGAGGACTCTGCCTGGTTTTTTGAGGTGGCCCCAGGCCTGGCTCGCTCGGCGATCGGCGGGCTGTGGGCCGCCGCATCGGCCAGGTTGAACAGCGCCTGATCGAGCTGGCCGTAGAGACTTCGCGCCACCACCTGGTAAACCCCGATCGCCCCTGCGCCCAGGGTCAGCGCGATCACGCCCAGGGACGACAGCAGCAGTCGCCAGCGCAGGGCGGCAAATTGAGACCGAAGGGGAGACTGGGGTTGGAGCACTGGACCTATCCCTGCTTGAGCCGATAGCCCAGGCCGTAGACTGTCTCTACTGCGTCTGGGGCCAGTCCCGCCGCGGTCAGCTTTTGGCGGAGGCCGCGAATGTGGACCTTGACGGTGTCGGCACCGGGGGTTTCCTCGGTGGCCCAGAGGTGGTTGAGAATGTCGTCGCGGCTAAAGGTGCGCTGGGGGTTGCGCATGAGCAACTCCAGGATCTGGTATTCCTTGGGGGTGAGGGGCAGGGGCAGGCGATCGCCCCCAGGGGCCGGGTCTTGGCCCTCGCAGGTGACCTGGCAGGTGTTGGGGTCTAGCTCCAGGGCGCTCCAGACCAGTACCGGCGTCAGGGCGACGGTGCCGCGCCGCAGCAGCGCCCGAATCCGGGCCAGCAGCTCTTGCAGATCAAAGGGTTTGACCACGTAGTCATCGGCCCCGGCATCGAGCCCCAGCACTTTGTCGGTGCTGGTATCGCGGGCGGTCAGCATCAGCACCGGGGTTTGCAGGCCCCGCTGGCGCATCCGCTGGCAGAGCTGAATGCCGCTCAAGCGGGGCAGCATGACGTCTAGCAGCACCAGACTGTAGGTGTAGGTGTCGAGGTAGTCCCAGCCCAGTTCGCCGTCCTCGGCCACATCGACGGCGTAGTTTTGGTCGCCCAGGGCTTCCGCCAGCGGAAACGCAATCCGCTCGTCATCCTCGACCAGCAGAATTTTCATGGCCGCTGGGCGAACCGGGCCACTGACCCGTCCGCCAGCCGAGAGGCCCAGCCATCAGCTGCCACAGTTTTCATTGTTAATGTCTCCGTTGGCCATGCGGGTGTTGCAAAACCTGGCCTGGCTGAGGTCGGTGCGGACCAGATTGGCCCCATACAGGTCGGCGTTGGTAAAGTTAGCGCCCTCGACGGAGGCATCGCGAATCAGGGCCTCGCGCAGGTCGGCCCCGGTAAAGTCGGTCCCGTCCAGGCGGGCACCAATCAGATTGGCCCGGTAAAATTTGCCGTTGGTGAGCGTGGCGCGGCTCAGGTTGGCCTCCGAAAAACCGGCCTGGGCAAAGCTTGTACCGTCCAGGCGGCTGTCGCTGAGATCGCTGCTGGCCCAGTTGCTCTCGCGGGCCTCGGCATTCTCCAGCTGGATATGGGTGGCGTTGACTTCGACAAAACGGCTGCCGGTGAGGGTGGCCCCGTTCAGGTTGGCGCCAGCCAGATTGGCCTGGGACAGGTCGGCCTGACTGATCACCGCGCCGCTGAGGTCGGCGCCGCCGAGGTCGGCCTCGGTCATCTGCGCCCTGGGCAGGCGGGCCTGGTGCAGATTGGCCCCGGCCAGATTGGCGCTGGTGAGGTTGGCGTTTTCTAAATTGGCGCCGGACAGGATCGCGCCGCTGAGATCGCAGGCGATGCAGTTGTGGCTGATCAGCAGCTGCCGCAGGGGGCCGTTGGCGGCGACCGGCGCGGCGGCCAGGGCGGCCAGGGCGGCTAGGACAATCGCGGCCAGTGGCCAGCGTTTACTCCCCACCGAGGGGCTGAGTCTATTGTTCAGGCGTTTTTTTGTGCCGCGCGCCATACCGGTGTCATCTCCCCAAAAATTAGGCCCGAAATCTACGATCAAGTCTATAGATTGCTTCTACAATGTGTCAGCATCTTTGCCTTCGGTGGGGTTTGGGCTGATAAAGCCTGGCGATCGCCCCCACTGGCCGTCTCGATTCTACTGCTCGCTCTCGGTAGTTTGACTTCATGGCATCTACACCGGCTTCTTCGCCCTTGAGTTCTCGTCGGCAGCGCCCTGGGCCGAGCCGCCAGGTTAAGCCGTGGGAATGGTTTTGGCTGACGCTGTGGGTGCTGCTGCTGGCGGGGTCGGGGATTTTTTGCGGCTGGGCGCTGATGTGGCTCACCCGGATTCCGCCCCTGCCCGACTGCGACCAGATCACGCCCTTTAATTCCGAGAGCGACCTGCTGTACTGCGCCAAGGCCCAGGCCCGCACCGGCGAACCCAACAACCTGGTGGAGTCGGTGCTGCTGACCGCCAACTGGCCCAAAAGCGACGCCCACTACGACGATGCCCAGGACATTTTGAAGGATGCCTCGGAGCAAATTTTGGTGCTGGCCAACCACTGGGCTCAGGCGGGTAAGCTGGACGATGCGGTCAATCTGGCCGAGGAAATTCCCCTCAATACGCCCCTGCGTAAGCCTGCCCAGTCGGTGATTTTTGAGTGGGAGCAGGAGTGGGAGCAGGGCCGGGCGATCGAGGCCAAGCTCAAACCCGCCCTGGCCGCCAGCGATTGGGCGCAGGCCAAAGCCTATCTTCAGGAGTTCAAAACCCTCAAGAGCGACTACTGGCTGACGACGCGCTATATGTTTTGGCAGCAGCAGTTCGTGGTCGAGCAGCAGGCGTGGAATCAGCTCTTGCAGGCCCGCAACCTGGCCTCCACCAACCAAATTGAGAACCTGCGCCAGGCGGTGGTGCTGGCGCGGGGCATCGATCTGCGCAGCCAGGTGTGGCCAGCGGCAGAAAATGACGTCAATCGCTGGAGCGAGACCGTGCTGGATGTGGCCCTCCAGCGCTGGCAGGTGGGCGATCGCGCCGGGGCCCTGGCGCTGGCCAGCGTGGTGCCCCCCAGCCCCCAGCTAATGCCCGCTGCCGCCGACCTGCTGCGGCTCAGCCACGGCCAAACGCTGGCCCAGCAGGCGGAACCCTCCGGCGACGGCCTGGTGCCCCGCTACGGCCACATGTTTGAGCTGATGGCGGCGATCGCTGCCGTCAATCAGCTCCCGGCGAACAGTCCCTACGCAGCGGCTGAGCTATCGTCAAAGGACCAGTGGAGCGAGCAGCTCAACGATTTGAGACGACTTAAGTTTAGCGAAATGGTAGCCCGACTGGGCCAGCGAACCACCTACGAGTGGGCCATGCACCAGGCCCAGATGGTCGAGCCTGGCCGTCCCCGGCGGATTCAGGGGCAGACCCTGGTGGCCCAGTGGCAGGCCAACCTTCAGCGCATCGAAGACCGCCCAATTTTGACCGAGGCCCGCAGCCTGGCCAAACCCGGCACCATCCCTGCCCTGGAGGCGGCGATCGCCAAGGCGGCGGAGGTCGAGCAGGGGCGCGCCCTGCGGGTGGAGGGCCAGACCCTGATTGCCGGGTGGCAGCAGGAAATTCAGGTGATCGAAGATCGCCCGATTCTCGATGCGGCGGTGGCCCTGGCCAACGACGGCAAGCTCCAGGAGGCGATCGACAAAGCCACGGATATTGAGCCTGGGCGCGCCCTCTACAGCCGCGCCCAGGGACTGGTGCAGGACTGGACGGCCTCGATTCAGATTGCCGAAGACAAGCCAATTTTGGACGATGCCAAGGACCTGGCCTACAGCGGCAGCCTGACGGCGGCAATCAACCGGGCCAGCCAGATTGCGCCGGGGCGGGCGCTCTACGACGAGGCCAGAGCCGCGATCGCCCTCTGGAAATCCGAGCGGGCCTACATCTGGTCAATCTGGGAGGCCGAAGGCAAGCCCGTGCCCGGTGGGGAAGGTGCCTCGACTGGTTCCTCGACTACAGATTCAAAATCAGAATGACGACCGCTCCCCTGCGCCTGATGCTGGTAGACGAAGACCCGGTGTTTCGCCTGGGCCTGCGGATTTGGCTGGAGCAAACCGCCGGGTATGCGGTGGTGGCCGAGGCCAGCCGCGCCGACGACGCCCTGGCGATTTTGGCCACCCGCTCTAGCCTGGCTGGCCCGCCCGCATCCGCCGAAGACTGGACCGAGGCCTGGGCTGCCCAGGGGGGCCTGCCCGACCTCGACCTGGTGATCCTGGATCTGGGGCTGGGGGCGGGGCAGCCCGATCAGCTGCCCGGCCTGCGCCTCTGCGCCGAACTCAAGGCCCGCTACCCCACCCTGCCGGTGCTGGTGCTCAGCGCCCAGGCCGAGCCGGTGCTAGAGGCCGCCGCCAGCCAGATGGGGGCCGACGGGTTTGGGGCCCGCAGCATGGCCGTAGCTGAGCTGGGGGAGCTAATTCAGCGGCTGGCGGGGAGGGGTACTCCCCCGCCCGCTGCCCCTGACCCCAGATCGGCGCGATCGCCGGCTGTCACCATGGCCGAGCGCCCTGACCCTGGCTCAACCCCAGCCCTGGGGGCGTTTGCGGTTTTGCGGCTCAACCTGCGGCGGTCGTCGGTACGGCAAATTGAGGCGGCGATGGCCCAGATCGAAGCCGAGCGCAGGCGGGGCCGGGGGTCGCCCCTGGCCGAGGCCGTGCTGGCCGGGCGCTACCGCGAGCTGAGGGCCGCCCGCTGGCTGGTGGGCAGGCTGCTGGCCACCCCCACCGCCGCAGAGCTGGAAGCGCGCCGCCTGAACCGCCGCTCAAATCAAGGGGACGAATCCAGGCGAGACGCTCTGACGTCTACCCCTTCAGGCCGACTTTCAGCCCAGGGCAGCGGGCGTGAGTCGCTGTCTTCCAAAGGAAATGGTAGCGGCCGCGGCAGGGGGACCGGCAACGAGAGCGATGCCCTGGCGATCGCTACCGCCGAGCGCCTGGCCCTGCGCCAGGGCGACCTGGCCACCCAGGTGTTTGAGCGGGTGTTTGACAAACTCCAGGGGCTGCTCGACAACACCAGCGGCGTGCCCCTGGAAACCGACATTCTGCGCGACGACAAAAAGCGGGAGCTGTTTTACCTGGTGCTGCGCAAAATTGAAGATGCCCTCGACAGCCTGCGCCAGGCCGAGGTGCCGCCGGGGCAACTGGGCGAAAAAAGCCCCCTGGTGCTGCAAGACCTGTGGCAGGCGACCATTGCCGACTTCTTTGGCCGCTACTACACCCTCCAGGTGGGCAACCTGGAGCAGCCCGTGGTGCCGACGCTGCTGGTGGAGGCCCCGGTGGTGCAGGCCGCCATCCTCGATCGCATTCCCCTGGTGCCCACCCTGCTAGGGCACCTGCTGTTCAACGAATCGGTGGTGGTGGACGGCAGCCTCTACGCCGCCGCCAGCCCCGAGGCCATGGCCCGCAGCCAGGCGCTGCTAGAGCACCTGCTGATTCAGCTGGCCAACGCCGTGGTGCAGCCGGTGCTCAATCACTTTGCCGATGTCGAACTGCTGAAGAAAAACCTCTACCACCGCCGCCTGATCACCAGCCGCGACATCGAGCGCTTTCGCAACGATCTGTCCTGGCGCTACCGCTGGGACGGGCTGATCAACGAACCCAGGGCCATCTTTGAGAGCCAGTACCGGCTGTTTGGCTTCACCGAGCGGGGCATTCAGGCCGAAACCGTGTACTCGCCCCGGCGCGAGGAGCTGGAGCAGCTGTCGGGGTTGCAGCGGGCGGTCACTCTGGCGGTGGAGGCTCGCGATGCGATCGCCCCCCGGTTTCGCTCGGCGGTATCGCTGGTGGGCAGCGGCATCGTCTACGTGCTCACCGACGTGATCGGGCGCGGCATTGGCCTGATTGGGCGGGGCATTTTGCGCGGCGTGGGCGGGGCCTGGCGCGACCCGCGCTACCGTCGCGACGGCCAGGAGAGCAACTTGCGAGACTAGCTGCAGGCTAAAACGTTCTGCGACCTCCTCCGAGTAACTGAACAGGGCTAAGACGGCAATCAGACCCAGGGTTCATCCAAAATCCGCTTTTTTTTGGGACAATCAGCAGGTGAGAAATGTTTGCAGCGGTCTTCGGCGTTGACCAGGCGCACTCCAGGGCTAGTCCTTGGGGGGGGCTGGCATAATGTTTCACGATTGTTAGCGGCACAGGTATATCGTCACTTGGCTGGCCCTCTGACCTACTGAATAAGGAGTTAATCCCCGCCTATGAAGTCGAGCTTGGCGCTGTTTGCTGAGCCTGTTCTGGCCATAGCCAGGCGGCTACTTTGGTTGAGCACCTGGCTACTGTGGATACCGCTGACGGTGTACGTTGTTGCCCTTAACCACGACTATAGTCTGGGGCTACTGCAGCAGGCGCTGCTGGTGGTTTCTCTGGTCGGTCTGGTGGTTATCAACGCCGAAACCGCCGTGGTGATCTACAGCTGTCGGCGGCCCAACCCCTGGTTTAGCCGGGGGCTGCTTCAGCGCTGGGGCAGGGTGTGGCGGCGGCGCCAGCCCATGGGCCTGCCGTCTGCCGTATCGCTGGCGCCGGGGCTGCTGCCTACCCAGGTCTCGCTGCCCTTCGTTTCGGTGATTGTGGCAGCCTACCTACCGAACGAGCAAGACATCATTGAAGATACGCTGCTCCACTGGCTCACCCAGGTGACGTCGCCCGCCCAGGGGTGGGAGATTATCCTGGCCTACAATACCCCTGTTCGGCTGCCAGTGGAAGACCGGCTTCAGGCCCTCGCCCGCCGCTACCCGGCCCTGGTGCTGCTGCCCGTCGCCCACAGCCACTCCAAAGCCGAAAACCTCAATGCCGCCCTACAGGTGGCCAGGGGCGAAATGACCGGCATCTTCGACGCCGACCATCACCCGGCGGCAGACTGCCTCAGCCGCGCCTGGGCCTGGCTTTACCAGGGCCGCTACGATGTCGTCCAGGGGCGCAACATCATCCGCAACGCCAAGGACAGCTGGCTCACCCAGCTGATCGCGGTGGAGTTTGAGTGCATCTACGGGGTCAGCCACTACGGGCGATCGCTGCTGGCGGACACCGCCTTGTTTGGCGGCTCCAACGGCTACTGGCGCACCTCGGCCCTGCGCCACCTGGGCTTTCACCACACGCGCCTGACCGAAGACATCGATATCACCGTGCGGGGGCTGCTGGGGGGTTACCGCCCGGTCCACGACCCCGCCATTATCACCACCGAACTGGCCCCCGACAACCTGCGCGGGCTTTGGCTCCAGCGCCAGCGCTGGAGCCAGGGCTGGCTGGAGGTGGCCAGCCTGTACCTGGGGCGGGTGCTGCGATCGCCCCACCTGGACAGCGCCCAAAAGCCCTACTGGGTGCTGATGCTGCTCTTTAGCCAGGGCTTCTATCCGCTGGTGTGGCAAATCGTGCCGATGCTGCTCAGCATCAGCCTCAGCCACAGCGATCGCGACTTCAAGTTTGAGACCCTCAACCTGCTGCTGATGGGGTTACTCACCCTCAGCATTGTTTTGCAGGTAGTGGTGGCGATGGGTCTGCGCCCGGCGGCGTCCACCTATACCCGTCGCCACGGGGTGCTGTACTGCCTGCTGTCGCCCATCTATTTCTGGCTCAAGGCGCTGATTGGCATGGTCGCCGTGGTCAACCACCTCTCCGGCAGCCGGGTTTGGCACGTCACCGCCCGCACCAAGAGCAAGCCCAATCGGTGGATGGTGGCCCTGCGGGGCGCAAAATAAAGCAGATACAAAAAAATCCCTCTTGCAATAGCAATAGCTCAGAGCAAGAGGGATTTTTTTAAAGGGGATTTTGAGTGAAATACTATTTGGCTGCTACACCCTACAAAAAGAGGTTTAGCGATGATCTAGTAGACTGCGGCAAAAGTGTGACGACTATTGTCAATCACGAGGGAGCTAGAGAGCCAAGCGAGCTGGAATAGTCGGTATATTTCAGCCTTCGAGCCGTAGGTTGGGTTAGCGTTAGCGTAACCCAACAAAACTATTATTGGCGTTGGGTTTCGCTTTGCTCAACACCAACCTACATCAAGGCTTTTGCCAGTCAATGCAGGATCTAGACACTCTTGACGAAATTTAAGATTAGGGAAATTACAAAAATGGCCAGGAAGATGTAGAACAAGATCTGAGCAATGCCTGCGGCACTGGCAGCTACACCACTAAAGCCAAAAAAGGCGGCAATAATAGCTACCACAAGAAAAATCAGCGCGTAGCGTAACATGGGCATTCTCCTAAGGAAAAAAGGAAGAGGCAAGGGCGATTGAATGGAGTCAGTCATCGGGCTGACGAGGCCATTATCAAGATTTAAACCCGCTGGCGCATCTGTCCTTTGACGCAGGTTAGCGTCTAACTCTAGGCCAAAAAAAGCCACTATCTATGTCTTTTGGTCAGCAGAAATGTTGCCCTCTAGGTCGGTAAAACTGGCGGCGAAATCGGCCCCATTAGCGCGACTGGAAGATGTTCTGAACCATTTGATGGCAGCCCTTTTGCGCCGCTGCCGAGCCGTCGCTGCCCCGCGCCGCCCGATCTAACTCCTCCACTTCCCCTGCGTCGAGCCGCCAGCCCAGGGCCGCCGTGTTTTGCTGCGCCTGGGCCAGGGTTTTGGCCCCTGGAATGGGGATTGTGCCCTTGCAAAGGCACCAGTTGAGCGCCACCTGGGCCGGGGTTTTGGCGCGGTGGGTGGCGATCGCCCCCAGGGTCGCCAGCAGCGGCTGAATATTCGGCAGCAGCTGACGAAACAGCCACCCTCGCAGGCCCGCCGGGTATGGCCCCCGGGCCGAGTATTTGCCCGTCAGCAGCCCCAGCGCCAGGGGGCTGTAGGCGATCAGGCGAATGCCCAGCTCGTCGCAGAGATCCTTCAGGCCCAGGTCGGTTACCGGGTAGGTGGACAGCAGCGAGTACTGCACCTGGAGGGTAGCGATCGCCACGCCCCGCTCCTGAAACCGCTGGTGGGCCAGCCTTAGCCGCCGGGGGCCAAAATTCGACAGGCCCACCGCCCGCACCTGCCCCTGGGCGTAGAGATCGATCAGGCCGTCGAGAAAGGGAGCTTCCTGCCAGGGGGCATAGTTGGCGGTGGACCAGTGCATCTGCACCAGATCGATGGGCCGTCCCAGCCGCCGGGCCGAGGCGGCTCCCGCCCGCACCACCGAGGCGGGGGTCAGCCGCCAGGGGTAGGCGGCCAGCTTGGTGGCCAGGCACAGGGAATCCTGGTTTGGCCCGCTATAATCCTTTGCAAACTGCCCCAGCAGGGTTTCGCTGCGGCCGTTTAGCCGCCCGGTGCCGTAGGAGTCGCCGCTGTCGAACAGCGTCACCCCCCGGCTGAGGCAGTGGTCAAAGACCTGCTGCAAGTCGCCATCCATGCTGGGGTGGTAGCCCCACAGCAGCTGGTTGCCCCAGGCCCAGGTGCCGCAGCCCATCTCGGGCAGGGTCAGCGGCGCGGCGGCGGGGGCGGCAGATGCGGTCATAGGTCGGCCAGGGAAAGGGCAATCCCTATTATTCCAGGCCGGGCTGCCCGGAGCCTAGTCGTTCTACCACGGCGGGCGGCAGGTCGCGCACCAGGTGCAGCCGGAAGGGGTCGGCGCTGACGGTTTCTACGTAGGCCGATCGCAAAAAGGGCCGATAGTCTTCCCGCTGGGCCAGGTACACCTGGCCGAAGGCCACCACCAGCGACCTGTTGACTCCCTGCGTGGTGGCGATCGCCTCGTCAATGCCCTGCTCCAGGCCAGCGTCGAGGTACAAGAATCGGGCAAACAGCTTGGTAAAGTCGGGGCCGTGGGAGGTGTTTTCGCCCAGATACAGGTAGCGATCGCGGCCCCGCAGCCAGCTAAAGGCCGCCACCTGCTGGGGCACCACCGGGGCCAGCAGATCGACCTCGCCGCCCAGCAGCATCACGGGCACGGCCACGTCGGCCAGGCCCCGAGGGCCAAACAGGTTCGACACGGGGGCAAAGGCCATCACCAGCTGGACGCGATCGTCCTGGGTGCCCTGGGCCAGGCGCGCCATCACCGCCTCGTCGTCGCGCAGTTCCAGGGCGCGGCATTCGAGCACCATGGCGGCGTCGATCAGCAGGTTGGCGGCGGGGTCGCAGCGCTGGGCCAGACGCTCAAAGTCGATTTTGGCCCCACCTACGGCCAGCGCCGTGTAGCCGCCAAAGGAGTGGCCCACCGCCGCCACCCGGCTCACATCCAGCCGTCCGCCAAAGGTGCTGCCGTTGAGGCGATCTAGCTCATCGAGCAAAAAGCTGATGTCGAGGGGGCGATCTAAAAAGTCGCGCGCTTTAAAGGTTTCGCTGTCCAGCCCGGTGAGCATGGCCTGCTTTTGGGTGCTGTTGCTGCCGATGTGGTCGGGCAGCGCCACCGCAAACCCGTGGGAGGCCGCGTGGGCGGCCAGACCAAAGAAGGTGGTGCGGCTGTCGCCCAGCCCGTGGGAGATCACGATGACCGGGATGGGGCCGCTGCCGGGCAAATTCTGGGGGATAAAGACATCGGCGGGGTAGGTGCGGTTGCGCTCTGCATCCACCAGGGTGAGGGAGATCTGGCGGCTGCCGTAGGGACCGGGCTGGGTGAGGTCGGGCAGCGCCGCCAGATCCAGGGGCGGCGGCTGGGCGGCCTCGGCCTGGGACTGCTGCTCTATGGCGGCGGCAATGGCCCCGGTGGCGGCGGCTTCGGCCCGCACCTGACGGGCTAGGGCCATGGCCTGGGATACATTCAGCCGCATCTCGCCGGTCGGGAAGTGGCGGACGATATCGATTAGCGAAATCTCGCCGTCCTCGGTGGCGGCGGCTACGATCGCCGCCCGCAGTGCCTTGCCGCCGTTGAGTCCGGCCTCGGTTTGGGCGACTTTGCCCAAAAACTGCAGGCTGCGATCGCCCATGGGGCTGTTAAACCACTGGGAAATGGGCACCACCTGGACCGCTCGACTGCGGGACAAAATCGCTTGCAGGCCCCCGATCTGGGCGGGGTTCAGCCGCCGCAAAAACGGCGCCAGCTGCCGATCGACCGTGCCGGTGGCCGCAAAATTCACCAGCGACTCAGTGGGAATTGCGCGGCTAAAGGGACCAAACTCTAGCACCACCTGCTCAGCCGCCCGGAGCGGCAGCGCCACTAAGAATGTTGTGGCCAGACCCAGGGCAAGGGCGGCAAAAAACCTGTAGGTTCGGGAGCGGAAGATCATAGGGCGGTACTGGGATAGCGATAGCTGCTGGCATTCTCGCCCAGAACTCTCTGGAAATTCTATGAACTCAAATAGAGGGGCCATACAAACAGGGTGCGCCACGCCGTGGCGCACCCTGTTTGCGGTTGTGATCTGAGCGATTTGGAGGGTCTAGGGTCTAAATGCGATCGCTCTGCTGCGGCACGGCCACCGGAACCCCGTGCTCGGCGTGGGAACCGACCACTTCCTTCATGGTGAAGGCAATCAGAAAGGCCACGACGATGGCCACACAGCCCAGCATCTGAAAGAACAGCTTGTCGCCCACCACCCCTTCAGGCAAAAGGCTGTACACCGTCAGGTAAACCACCGCACCAACGTTGCCGTAGGCCCCCACGTTGCCCGCAATCTGCCCGGTAATGCGGGGCTTGATCAGCGGCACAATGGCGTAGGTTGCCCCCTCGGTGGCCATCACAAAAAACGATGCCGCCATGGTCATGATCACGACAAAGAAGATGGGAATGCCCTGACCAAACAGGCTGAACAGCAGATAGCCGATGCCGGTGCCCGCCATGGTAAACACCAGGGTGAGCTTGCGGCTGCCCAGCTTGTCTGAGAGCAGACCGCCCCCCGGGCGAGCGACCAGGTTCATAAAAGCGTACATGCCGGCCACAGCCCCGGCGGCGGCGGCGGTGAGGCCAAAGCCGCGCTCGAAGTAGGTGGGCAGCATGGATACCACGGCCAGTTCCGAGCCAAAGCAGGCGACGTAGGCCATTTCCAGGTTGAACACCTGGGAAAACCGATAGCGATCCTCCGGGGCGTAGCGCTTTTCGCCGATCATCAGCGGCTTGTTGGCCTGCCAGATGTTGTAGGCCTGAAACAGGTAGAGGCCGAGCAAAAGCACCCCAATGATGGCCAGGGTTTCCAGGGTGATGAACTTAACCTTGGTCAAGCGCCAGGCAATTAGCCCCAGCACGCCGACCAGGGGAATGTTGGTCGCCAGCAAAAACCAAAAATCGCGCTGGCTGGTCACTTCCATCCCGGCGCTGCTGGGGGGGGCGCTGGTAGACTTTGCCCGGCGGAG
Source organism: Nodosilinea nodulosa PCC 7104 (assembly GCF_000309385.1). GTDB lineage: Bacteria > Cyanobacteriota > Cyanobacteriia > Phormidesmidales > Phormidesmidaceae > Nodosilinea > Nodosilinea nodulosa. The sequence continues at coordinate 903,461 of NZ_JH976537.1, read as the reverse complement.
TATCGGTGACGCTAAAGAAGTAGACCACGCCGTAGCAGGCCGCCGCAAGGCCGGTGAGGGCGATCGCCAGCCGCCAGTTTACCTGGCCCGCCGCCAAAAAGCCCAGCGCCGCCGCGATCGAGGGCAAAGTAAAGGCCGCCCCGGCGGAGCCGAAGTTGCCCCAGCCCCCGTAGACGCCCTCGGCCAGGCCAATCTCAGGCTCCTCGAACCACTCGGCCACCATGCGAATGCCGATCACAAAGCCGCAGCCGACAATGCTCAGGGCCAGGCGAGAGTAAACCAGCTGCTCGAAGTTTTGGGCCAGGGCAAAGGCCAGACAGGGAATTGCCGCGTACATCAGCAGGCAGGAGTAGGTAATGCGCGGCCCAAAGCGATCGAGCACCATGCCGACAATGATGCGGGCGGGCACCGTCAGCGCCACGTTGCAGATGGCGATGGTGCGCATTTGGGGGTCACTCAACCCCAGATCAGCCTTAATGGCCGTCGACAGGGGGGCAAAGTTAAACCAGACCACAAAGGTTAAAAAGAATGCAAACCACGTCATGTGCAGGATTTTGTACCTGCCGCTAAACGACCATATGCCAGCCATAACCACTCAACTCCAAAATAGAAACAGAGACCTCAGACAGACCAATTCAGCTTCAAAAAACCTTGGCCAGTAATGAATATTCTCAGCCGCTGACCCAGCTGAACTAGATGAAAACCGCCGAAAAACCATTCAGTATCGATGGAAGACACAAATGGTTTCGCCACCGTTCAAGCCCGCTTTGGCGCAAGTCAGAGCTTGCCCAACACGCTAAGTTTTAACCATATGGGGCAACCTGCAAATGCGATTCGCCCTAGGCATAAACAGTAAGGGGCTATAGTGATGTGCTTTGTGTCAACGCCTACAAAACGGTTGAGCTAAATGACTTTTCTGCGCTGCAACAATGCATTTATTGCAACATCGATCGGCTGGCCCAGGGCTAAGCGATAGTAGATTCTGAAGTTTTTGAAAAGTTCTGTAGCCATGACTACAAAAAGATAGACTAGAGGGAGACCATTCCCTTTTTAGTCCAGTCCCATGAAACCCCAAGACCCCACCGTCGCCACTGTCCTGCACCGGCTAGAGCTGTTGTCCACTGTAGCGGCAGTCTTTGCGGCCGCCACCTTTGTTGGCGCGGCCACTACCCTGGTTGCGATCGAGCAGGCCCAAACCTCTCCCCAAAGTTCTGTCATACCCAGCGAAGCCGCGCTCTGGCAGGGCCTGGGCCAGAAAGATCGCTAGCCAGACAGCTGACTTAAGGCAGGCCTGGAAGCGAAAACACCCGAAAAATTTCAAGTTTTCTCAAGGGCGCAGGCCAAAGGCTGTTGGGGTGCCCAGCAGCACTTTAATTTCTTTCTCAGTCAATGTTAATGGTATCTTAGGCTACATTTATTTGCCTCTCAGCCTGACCCCGCATGGTAGAGCCATAGACCACAAAGCAAGCAAAGCTAAACCCTTTGCAAGGAGAATCCTATGAAACGCTTTTTGATGGCTGGCTTAACGATTGCGCTCTCTACCCTGTCGCTGGCGGCAGCGGCCAATGCGGGGCAAACCAATCTCAAAAACCCTGCCGCCGATCTAAACGGCGACGGTGTTGTCACCATTGGCGAACTGGTTCTGTACAACCGCGACCAGCGCCAGTCTTAGCTGGCGTCTCAGCTCGCTCGCTTCTATTGGTAGCCCAGAGGCCCAAATCGCAAGGTTTGGGCCTTTTCCGCGTCTGGGTACTGGGCCAGCTAGAGGCAGGGCGTTTGGGGTGAGTAGCTGGAGCAATCCGGTTCTAAACCTCAAGGGAAAGCTGCACGTAGTCTGGCTCCCCACCTGGTTCCAGGTTGGAGAGGGTGAGGCCCAGCAGGCGCACGGGCTGGCTGCGATCGAGGTGAGTCAGCAGCAGGTCGCTGGCCCAGGCCAAAAGGGGAGAGTCGGGGCCGATGGCGGCAGCGAAGGTGCGGCTGCGGGTGATTTGCCGGTAGTTGGCGTACTTGACCTTGAGGGTGAGAGTGTGGCCCCGGCGGCGCTGCTCTTGCAGGCGAGCGATGACCTCGTTGGCGATCCGCTCCAGGGCTTCGGTCATGGCGGCCAGGCTGGTCAGGTCGGGGGAGAACGATCGCTCGGCCCCAATCGATTTGCGAATGCGGTTGGGGTTGACGGGGCGATCATCCTGGCCGTGGGCGACCCGGTAGTAGAATCGCCCCACCTTGCCAAAGTGCTGCACCAGATCGGCCTCGGACCACTGACGCAGGTCGGCCCCGGTGGCAATGCCCAGGGCGTGCATTTTGCGGGCGGTGACCTGGCCAATGCCGTGGAATTTTTCGATTGGCAGGGCGGCCACAAAGGCTTCGGCCTGCTCAGGCAAAATCAGGGTCAGGCCATCGGGTTTGTTTTGGCCGCTGGCCATTTTGGCCAGGAACTTATTGATCGACACTCCGGCGGAGGCGGTGAGCTGGGTGGCGGCGCGAATGTCGGCCTTGATGCGGCGGGCCAGCGCCAGGGCGGAGGGTTCCTCCAGGGCGTTGACGGTGACATCCAGGTAGGCTTCATCCAGCGACAGCGGCTCCACCAGGTCGGTGTAGCGGTGAAACACATCGCGAATTTGCCCGGAAACATCCCTGTAGACCTTGAAGCGGGGCCGGACAAAGATTAACTCTGGGCAGCGCTGCTGGGCGATGCGGGCGGGCATGGCGGAGTGAATGCCGTACTGGCGCGCCTCGTAGCTGGCGGCAGCCACCGCCCCCCGCTGCTCGGGCCGACCGCCCACCACCAGCGGCTTGCCCCGATACTGGGGAAAATCTCGCTGCTCCACGGAGGCGTAGAAGGCGTCCATGTCAATGTGGAGAATTTTGCGCATGGGGCAGGCTGAGGTCACCTGGCGAAGGAAAGCGGCGAAAGAGAGCGGTGCAGGAGCAAGCCATGGCGGGTATACCCCCCCTGGGGCAGAGGGCTTTTCCCACCTGTGGAATCGGCGGTTTGGAGAGATGATCTTAAGTATAGAAAGACCGGGCAGCAAGCAAGGGAGTTGGCAGTATGGTTACCGGATGGTCGTCGCAAACATCGCCCTTTTCTCAGCAGTCAATGTGGAACTTAGGCGCCGCCCAGGCCCAAATGGAGGCGATCGCCGCCGCTCTGATGCCCCTGGCCGTAGCTCCCTCGGGCCGAGTGCAGGTGCCCTCGATAGAAATTGAAAACACCCCCACCGCCCTGATCGTCACCGCCTTTCTGCCAGGGGTCGATCCTAAGGCTGTCAACGTGCGCGCTACGGGCAAATCGCTGACCTTTTCGGGCCAGCGGCAGTCAGGCTACCGCAGCCCCCTGGTTCAGAGCCTGGGCATTAACTATTTTCAGCAGACGGTGCCTCTGCCCGAGCGGGTGCGCGATCGCCAGATGCAGGTGGCCTACCACCAGGGCGCGATCGTGGTGACATTGCCCAAGCCCCAGGGCTGGAGTCAGCGGCTCGGGCAGGGCTGGCAGCGGGCCCGAAACTGGCTGGGGCGATCGCTCAAGAATCTGGGCCAGCGCCTGTTAGAAGATCGGTAACGGAATCTAAAGCCTAGGTAAGAAAAAGCGTCGGGTGTCGCCATCTGATCGACACTGGTTTTACGACCAGACCTAGGATTAATTCCATTTTATGAGTGACTTCGACGATTTTCTCCGCCACAAGTACGCCTACGTGGCCATTGGTGAGTTTAAGCCCGGCTGTTTCAGCGAAGCCCGCCAGCTTTACGAGAAGGCTGTATCTACCTACAGCGAAGGTTTTCAGGGGGCATACCTGCTGCAAGAGCCCGGCAGCGATCGCGGTATCGCCATCATCCTGTGGGACAGCATTGAGAAAATGGACGGCCACCAGGACGCCGTCTACCAGCAGACCCTGGGCAAAATCGCTCACCTGTTCGAAACTCCGCCCGTGACCGCCTTCTACGAAGTGTGCAGCGAAATCGGCCTACCCCAAATTTTAGCCACCGCCGGGGCCGCCGGAGCGATCGGTCGCTGACCGGCCCGATTCGGAATTCCCGATGTGGAGCTTCGAATCAGGGTTTTGGGGCCATTGTGCCCGAGCCAGTTTGCCAAAGCCAGTTTGCCCGAGCCAGTTTCTCAGGCAGGCCAGCGAAAAGTTGCCTAAGGCGGTGGCCTGCGCGAGGCTTTGGGCGATCGCGAGCCCCCGCCGGGCTGGCAAACGCCGCGCGCCGCAGGATAGCGGTCGGTTCAGCGAAGCTTTGTGTTTAAACGCAAAGCCTTTAAAAAAATCGCTCCAGTTTCTAAAACTGGGATAAGCTAATTGGCGACGTTCGCTGCTCCTACGATCGCGATTTGAACCATGAATGGGCGACTCCGCACTCTGCCACGGCTGTCTTTTTTTTCTCAGTTCAAACCCGGTTGGGTGAGGGCTGTAATCTCTACACTGACCGGGATGATGACGAAATGGCCTCGCCCTAATGCCCTGCTGGGGCTGGGCCTGGCGACGACCTTTGCGGTGGCAATGGCGATGCCCCGCGCAGTGCCCCCCGCCGATGCCCAGGACCTCACCGCCGCTCTCTGGACTCGGGCCTCTTTCCCGGTCGAAAACTTTCAGACATACACCTCTCCCTTTGGCTACCGCAACGATCCCTACGGCGGTGGCTCTCGGTTTCACTACGGACTGGACATGGCCGCCCCCAGCGGCAGCTATATTCGCAACTGGTGGGCTGGGAACGTGCTCTGGGTCGAGGGTGATGGGGCCTGCGGCACCTCGATCGCCATTAAGTCGGGGGACTGGACCCACATCTACTGCCACATGCAGGGCCGGGTGGAGGGCAGTGGCCCAAGCAAGGTTTTAGTCGATCGCGACGGCGGCATTCAGCTGCGGCCGGGGCAGTCGATTCCGGCTGGGGCCCGCATCGGTCGGGTGGGTATGACCGGTCGCACCACCGGGCCGCACCTGCACTGGGGCCTCAAGTATCAGGACAACTGGGTCGACCCGGCCCTGGTGCTGCGAGCCATGTACGTTGGCCAACAGGCGGCGCTGTAGGCGGCGGTGCCCGACTGGCTAGGGCGGTCATGGAAAACCTGGCTGGGGCTGTTAGTGGTGCTGGCGGGCCTGTTGATTCCTTCCCCTGTCTGGGCCGTCGATAGCCACCCGCCCTTGACCGTCGATCTGCTGCGCCAGCGGCTGGCGGCCCCGGTGCAGCGGGAGGGCAGGCCCGCCATTGACCTGCGCTACTACACCATCGACCTGCGCCCCGACAGCGCTCTCAGCGATAGCTTCTACCGGCTGCTCAGCGGCGGGCTTCAAAAACCCGCCACTGCCCCAGCGCTAGATCTCAGCTACGCCGTTGTGCAGGGCGATCTGGACCTCCAGCGGCTGGGCCAGCGCGAACCCCTCTACGGCGATACGCTCTCGCCCCTGCTCAGCCAGGCAGGGCGGGCACAGCTCAAGCGCGATCGCCAGCGCCTGCTCCAGCTCAGCCGACTCTCCCAGTCGCTGCTGATTCAGGGGCAGGGCAGCAGCCAGCAAATTTATTTATTCAAAGCGCCGCTGGTGGCGGTGCAAACTCGCTTTAGCGGCCAGGTGCTGGGGGGCGACACCTTTTTTTTGGGGCGGCTGCTGGCCAGCGGAGCGGTGTTTGAGCAGGGGCTGGCGGTGGCCGGAGCGCGGTTTAACCGGGCGGTGAATTTTTCGGGGGCCGACTTTCGCCAGGGGGTGCAGGCCAAGGGCAGCCTGTTTTTTGATGTCGCCCGGTTCGATCAGAGTCAGTTTCGCAGCGGGGCTAACTTCCAGGGGGCCGAGTTTAAGGCCAACGCCAACTTTAGCCGGGCGGTGCTGGCGGGCGACCTCAACTTTAGCCGGGTGCAGTGGCAGGGGGTGACCGACTTTGCCCGTACGGTGTGGCAGGGCAGCGCCTTTTTTGTGCGCAGCTACTTCGCCAGGGGGCTGTTTTTTACCGAGGCCCGCTTCGATGCGCCGCTGGTGCTGCGCCAGGCCCGCTTTGGCGAGCCGGTCAACCTGCGCAATGCCCTGGTCGGCAGCGACATCGATTTGGGAGACGCGTTGTTTCCCCCGGCGGCCTACCTGAACGTGACAGGTCTGGAGTTTAGCCTGGGCCAAACCCAGATATTGGGCACCCCCGGCAAGATTGGCCGCGTGTTTTCGGTGCCGCAGCTGGCGGGCAACGAAACCCTGCTGCGCAATCTGGAGCGCAACTTTCGCCGCCTGGAGCAGATTAGCGACGCCAACTACATCGCCTATACGGCTGAGCGACTGCGGCTAAAGGCCTGGCAGCAGCGGCTGCTGGGTACCAACATCAACACCGCCTCGGTGCTTGCCCTGGTGCGGGTGGGCTTTACCGAGGCCCAGGCGGCGGCGGTAGTAGAGCAGCGGCAGACCCAGACCTTCCTTGGCACCGAAGGGGTGCTGAGCGTGCCGGGGGTAGACCTGGCGGCGTATTTGAAAGTGCGCGATCGCATCTTTGCCCGCGATCGGTTCCCGATTACCCAGCGGGTTGCCCTGGCCCTGCGCTGGCTGTGGCTGGGGGGGCTGGTGGTGCTGAGCCGCTACGGCACCAGCTTTGGCCTCACCTTTGGCCTGGGGTTGGTGGCCATTCCCACCTTTGCGCTGATGTTTTGGCTGGTCGATCGCTACCGCCGCCGCCGCGCCACCCCCATTCTGCCGCCGCTGGCAGAGGGGCTGTGGCTGGCCGGGGGTTGCGGCCTGCTGCTGGGGCTGGGGCTAAACGCCCTGCTGCGGGCCGCCGACTACCCGCTGTTGACCCTGGGGTTTTTGTTTATGCTGCTGGTGCCGGTACCGGCGGTGCTAATTGGTTTGGTGATTAAGCAAGGCCGCTACCACGACCTGATGGAGGAGAGCTACTTTGTCGAAGACGGTAGTATGCGCCAGCTCCGGCTGCTGATTGCCCGCCTGCCGGTAATCCCCAAGTTCCCGTTTTTTCGCGATCGCTACACCTACCTGCTGCTCGATCGCCGCTGGAACTGGCTGAACTATCTAGACTTCAGCCTCAACAACTGGCTCAAGTTTGGCTTTAATGACATTCGATTACGAGACCAGCAGGTGCCAGGGCTGATTACCGCGCTCGTGTGGTATCAATGGGGACTGGGTCTGCTCTACACAGCGCTGCTCCTGTGGACGCTTTCGCGCACCATTCCGGGGCTCAACCTCCTGATTTATTTCTAACGTCGCTGTTGGCTATCCATTGACTGCTTACTTCCCCCGTGATCCAACCCTCATCCTCAGACCTCAACCATCAGGCTAAATCCGATCTGCGCCGCCGCCTCATCAGCGCCCGCCAGAGTATTCCACCCCAGGTGTGGCGGCAAAAAAGCGATCGCATCTGCGCCCACCTGCTGAACTGGAGCTACTTTCGCCAGTGCCGGGTGATCTTGGCCTACACCAGTTTTCGCCAGGAACCCGACCTCAGCCCCCTGACCCAGCATCACCAGCACTGGGGGCTGCCCCGCTGCGTCGACAAAACCCAGCTGAGCTGGCACTACTGGTCGGCCAACCACCGCTGGCCGCTGCGCAAAGGGGCCTACGGCATTGTCGAACCCCACCCCAGGTCGCCCCAGGTCGACCTGTCCCTGGTCGATCTGGTACTGGTGCCCGCCGTCGCCTGCGACGTGCGCGGCTACCGCCTCGGCTACGGCGGCGGCTACTACGATCGCCTGCTCAGCAAGCAGCCGTGGCAAAGCATTCCCACCGTAGGCATTGTCTTTGAGTACGCCCGCCTACCCAGCCTGCCCAAAGACGTGTGGGACAAACCCCTGGCCGGTGTCTGCTCCGAAAGCGGCCTATTTTTAGGCGAAAAATAACCCCCTCACCCCCTCACTCCCTCACCCCATCACCCCCTCACTCCCCCACCTCCCCACCTCCCTCCCTCCCCCACCCGGCAACCACCGCACCGACTGGCTCACCAACTATCCCTTTCCCATATTTGGCCAGGGTTGGGAGGCGGTGATGCCCAAGGAATGGCCAAACAAAGGTGACACTGTCATCGGCAACGACGTCTGGATTGGCTACGGCGCTACCCTCATGCCTGGGGTGCAGGTGGGAGATGGGGCGATCGTCGCATCCCAGGCTGTTGTCACCAAACCTGTGCCCCCCTACGCCGTGGTAGGCGGCAACCCCGCCCAAATCATTCGCTACCGCTTTGACGATGCCACCATTGAGGCGTTGCTGGCGCTTCAGTGGTGGCACTGGGATATTGAAAAAATTACCCGGCACCTACCCAACCTTTGCGGGGCTGACCTGCATGCGCTGCAAAACACCCCGTGAGGCATGGGTTGATCCACCGTCAAGAACGAATAGCTTAAAGAACGAACGGGTTAAAGCAGCCCGTTGACCTGCTCAACGGCGTCCTTCCAGCTACGAGCTTTTAGGTTCAGGACGTTTCGCAGATTTCCAAGGGTTTTATATTCTTTTTTCAGGGCTGCCTCGGTCCAAACCGTTTTATCTACGGGTGGCTGGGGCTTGACCGCCACCTGGGCCAGTTCCTGCTGCGCTTTTAGCAGCCTCACCTGGCGCTCTAGGCGGGCTACGGCCAGTTCGTCCAGCCTTTGCAGTTTTTCCTCGGTGTCTACGTAGGCGCCATAGTCTTGCTTGGCCAGGGCGTCCTGCTGCTGAGCCAGCAGCGCCTCTACGATTGGGGCCAGGTCTATCTCGGGCTGTGTCTCTCCAGCCTCTAGCTGGCTAGGTCCCATACCTTCGTAGGCGTCCGCCAGGGCTTCCAGGGTGGTCGTAAACATGTTTTCCTGGGCCTGGGCGGCCTTTACCGTCGCTACCCCAGCGGTAAATAGATTCTGCTTAATCGCCTCAAACTCTTGCTGCCGCTCAGACCGTTGCTTCATGATTCAACTCCCGTGTACTCCCGCTCTAGCTGCTCTAGCAGAGTGCGGAGCTGCTCTGGCAAATGAACTCGCTGCTCTAGGCTGACAGCTTGGTAAGCCTGGGCCAGCTCCGTCATATCCTGGTCGTACTCAGTCTGCAACACACCAACCTGCTGATAGACCTCTCCTAGCTTATCGGTGGAAAGTTTGAGCTGCTCCATGACTTCCCGGTTCTGGGCCGTTAGCGTTTCTACTTGGCGAATGGCCCGGTTGCGCTGCATTGTCATATTGCCCAATCGACCTCGCATTGAGTTGCGCGATTTGATCGCACTCATCAGTCGCTGCAGCAGGTTTTCATTCTCTTGTTTGCGCTTGATAGCTTTTGCTGAGGCTTTTTCAGCCGCTTGCTTTTGGGCCTCCAGTTCAACATCGGCTGCTTCGAGCTTTTGCCACAGCTCATCTACTTGCTTGCGACGACTTTCTAGCTCGTCCATTCGCTGAGCCAGATTGTGCTGATGGGCTAAAGATGCTGACACAGCGTTCTGAGTGCGATTGAGGTTTTTCATAGGGTGTTTTAATTCCTGCCGGTCCTACGGGCGCATGGCCCTTCTGTAGGGTGCCCCCGCTGCGCAAAGCAGCTTCACCTACTTTCTTAGGTTGTTTTTGCAAATTGGGTCTAGAAATAAGCCGCAATTCATTGAGACTTCACGGCGCTGTGGGACCTAAAACCGCTTACATTAACGTTAAAAAGCCTGTTTTGGCGTTCTCAACCGAAAAATCTGCGTTATTCTTTGGGCACATCCCTCCCGGTGGCTGAGAGCATGAAACGGCGCGGCACAGTCTATGGTTTTGTTTTGGCGATCGCGGTGGTGGTGCTGTTGGCCTGGCCCCTGGGTCTGCGTGCCCCAGCCCAGCAGAGCACGAGCGCTTCTCCGCCCCTTGGCGGTATGGTGCGAGAGTATGAGCTGGTCACCATGCCCACTGCTACCGCCTACTCGGTCTACACCGCTAACCCCACGACTCCCCACCAGGTGTGGTACCGCATCTACGGGGGCGACGCCCTGTTTCGGCAGCGGCTGCGAGTCTACCAGGAAAACGCTGGCCCGCGCCCGATCAATCAGCTGCCCCCCGAGTCAGAGCTGAAGCAAGAGATCACCAACAACAATTCCACCGGCTGGTTTCGCTTTGCCCCCGAGACCGGTGTGTTTACCTACTACTTTGATGGCGACAATCGGCTGTCGGCCAGCAGCCCCTGGCGCGATGCCTTTGGCGTTAAGGTAAAGCGCACCCGCTACAGCAACGGCAACCGCTACGACGTATCCTTCGAAGACCAGGACTCCCTCGACGACTTTAACGACCTCAAGCTTGAGGTCGTCATTCTTCAGCCAGTGTAGTTCTGCATCTGCGTAGTCCTACGCCTGCTTACTTCCGCCGGGGAGCAGCAGGGGAGTGCTTTAAAGCAAAGATCACCAGTCTTGGGTGCGCCCTATGGTGTAGAGCGCACCCAAGACCAGTAGCTGAATTAACTTTGTGGGGGAACCGTTTGCGGCACAGTTTCCGCCGACCCTGGGCACATTTGCTCTAGCTTATCGGTGCCAAAGTCTTTAGCAACCATTTCGCTAAAGGTGGGCAACATAGCCGCCCCAGGGGAAGAGTAGTGCGCGATTGGCCCCTGGCTGCGAATGGTGTTACAGACTATGTGCACATCTCGCTGAAGTTCGCCTAGAGCGGCGTTTGCCTCAGCCAGCTGCGATCGCATATTTACCCACACGGTAAGGCATGCAACCCCGCCCAGCGTAAGCCCTGTGATCACTAAGGGAAGCTGAATTCTATGGATTTGGCCAGACCCACGCTCTAGATTGCGAGCGACCCCATTGTCCAAATTGCTAGTCGTCATAGCGAAAAACATCCTGAATGATAGAAATTGCACCAGCCTAAACCGACCCATGCCCAAAGGAAGCAGACGGCTGCCGCTCCCCTTGGGCAACTTCCCTAGCCCGATAGGGCCTGCACCACCCAGGCATTGCCCTCGCGGCGCAACACCCGCACGTAGGAGCCAGCTGGCAGCCTCACGTTCTGCTCGCACTTGCCAAACCAGTAGGTGGCCTGATATTTGATTCGGCCTGGCCGCAGGGGCGAAATCTCGGTGTCAACGATGGCAAGATCGTCTGTGCTAACGGCGGCGTCGGGTTGATTAGACCGCTTTAACCAGCCCCAGGCCTGTTCGATACTGCGGGGTTGAGCATTCATATTCATAATGATCTTCCTTGCAAAACAACGGCAGAAAGCAGCCCGACACACCAGCACCCGATCGCCTTTATCACCCGAGGCTAGGACGCCTTGGGACTTGTGGCGGGTTGTTGAAACTACAAATAGCGCCCCCACACAGTCGTGCAGGGGCGCGTGATCGCGTGCAGTCGATAATGTTACAAAACTTTACAGAAGACTTTAATAATCGGGATATCCATTGGGGGAGAAGCCGCCGGTCGCCAGCGCTGGAAAGAGTCCCGAGTCTCTGTCAAAGCTGGCCTTAAGCATGGCGTTAACCCACGCCAGCTCCAGGTTAAAGGGGGAGTTGGCGTCGTAGAACAGCCTCAGGGGCGGATGGCTGGCCAAAAACAGGTCGGACTCTTCGGCATTGTAAACCACGTTGTGGAGCAGCTGGCGAGTCAGCATGCCGCCAAATTCTTCTACGGCAAACGATCGCGCCAGCAGTTCGCCTGCTGCGGCCGGTTGGCCCGCCCCTTCGAGATAGACATCCTGCGCTTCAAGCCGCTCTAGCGGCCCCAGCGGGCCAGAATAGTGGGCTAATATACCCATAAAGCCAGGAAACACCAAATCTCGCATAAATTTAGACTGTTTACCCCGGCCCCAGCGATTGACGAGCCTGAGGTTCTCCTTCTCCAGAATTAAATCTGCAACGATGAACTGCTTGCCTTCTGTCTGTAGCTCGATATATTCTCTTAGGCTACTGGGGAGGACGAAATCAGACGGGCGATCGCCCCGGCACCCAAAGCAGTCTCTAAAAATGCCAATGACATGCTCATCTTCAATTAAAAAGTGGCGAGCGGCCTTAGAAAATCTGGGTTTCTTAAGCTTAATTTCATACTTGCTAGCCCACTGAAGTCCTTGATATAAAGCCTTCAAGCAGCGCTCAGCCACATCTAGCTGATCTGGGGCAATGGCCGCATCGAGCCTGCTCACATCTTTTCCCCACAGGGAAGGAGGAAATGCTTCATTTGATGTCAGCATAAGCTGACGCACTTCGGGCCAGTCAATCATCATCGGTACAACCTAGCTGTGACAAGGAACTCACTTACTGCAAAGCCCTCTTCATTTCCATGCTAGCCCTATGCCAGTCAGTCCATCCATGGTTACGATAGCGTGCAGCTGCCATAGCATCCTATCCCCTAGGACATAAAGCAGCAATAGTTTGTTTCTGCCTCACCAGGAATATGTAGCAACTTCAAAGAATGCCCTGTGGGAATATTAAAAAAAGGCCAGGAAAACGAAAATTATCGCTGGGCAGCACGGCAAATATTAAATAACTAAAACAGGGATTTGGCAGGCTATATGTAACGGTATAGAATTGCTTCAAGCACGCGAGCACAATTCAGTTAATCAGGGCACATGGCATCTAACGAAAACCCCAGATATCTCAAATTAAAGGCTAATTATTGCAATGAATTTTTAGAGGCGGCTAAAAAAGAATTTCCGGAGGGGCACTACGCCGGGCTCAGCAATGCCATCAAGCGCAGCTGCCAAGTATCTATAAGCAAAGCTACGCTGGCGCGTATACTGTCGGGCAATCGTGGGGAGCACGCCAAAGTTGAGGCTATCTGCGACTACTACGACAAACTTTTGCTAGACGCCTGTGAATCCTATGAAGGGCAGCTATCGGCTGAGTCTAGCGATATCGATCAGCTGGTTGACTCGGTGCGGAAGCAGGTCAGATTTTCGTTTGAAAATATCAATCCCGCCAGCGATCGCGATCAAAGTTCGTGGGTGCGAGACAACTTTGTAGAACTCGATATGGTGGAGGTCGAGAAACTGCCCTCCGAATATCCGGCCCTAAACAGAGAAGTTCTCCAAAATTCTCAGCAAGACTTTGAAGATGAGTTTGACCGCATCGGGCTAAGACTGCTGCGAGGCAACCGAACCACGGGTACAGCGCTGCTAGAAAAACACCAAAGGGTATCCGTCTATGGAGAGCCTGGGTCGGGTAAAAGCAGCTATCTTCAGTCGATTGCCTTGAGGTGCCGGGCCGGGGAAGCCCTGTCCAGCTACGTGCCCATATTTATTGAAATTCGCCATTATTCAGCCTCTGTCGGGGTGGCGACCATTCGCACCTTTATCGACGAAATTTTGGCGGCATGGGGAGCCAATGCCCTACAGGCTGAGGATATTTTGAGCGCCGGTCGGGCGCTGTTTCTCTTCGACGGTTTAGACGAAGCCCCCGAGGCCCAGCGCTCAAGCATTCAGTTTATGATTCAGGAAATTCTTTCTGACTACGTAGACTGCAAGTTTATCTGCACCTCCCGCCTGGGTGCCGTTTTTCATCTGCGGGGAGTGCAAAAAGTTGTTATTTCTCCCTTTTACTCCAAAAAGCAAATTCCTGAATTCATTACCCGATGGTTTGACTACTACGGCACCGAACCATCGTCCTCAAATTCGATGCTAGAGAAGCTGTACTCTCCCCGCTATAAAGGCATTCGCGAGATCGCCCGCAGGCCAGTTCTGCTGAATTTGCTCTGCCTAACCTACGATCACAACGGAGATTTTCCCGATCAGAGAATAGGGGTGTTTGCCAGCGGTTTATCTGCCCTGGCCCGGCGCCTACAGCCCGATGAGGGTTCGACTATTGTCAGTGCCCCCTACTTTCGCGAGCAAGATATTAAAAACATTTTGGCTCGCATTGCCAGCTACTTTTTTGTTCACCTAAATGAGCAGATTCTGTTCGATGTGAGAGACATCGAGCGCATCATTCAGGACTACTGCAAAGAAGTGCACAGCATCAACCCCGATAAGGTCGATAGCCACGTGATTATTCGAGGCATTGAGCAGTTTAACGGGCTGCTGGTGAGGTGGGGCGAAATGTACTGCTCTTTTTCCCACCTCACCTACCAGGAGTACTTCACCGCCGAGCACCTGGTCAGAACTGATGCCTATACCGATGTCTATCGCTACCTGGCCGATCGCCGCTGGAGCTTTGTGATTGAGCTAGTCTCTGAACTGGTGCCCAGGCAGGTGGCCTGGGATTTTTTCGTAGGATTTAAAGTCAGCGTAGACAACTACGTCAACGGCGATATGCGGCTGGTTGCCTTCCTCAGCAAGCTCGATCGGGCGGCCACGTTTGTTGCCTACACAGACCATAGCGATCGCAGTCACGTGCAGGTCTTAATTCGCGCCTGGTACTTTGCCTTCGCCCTCGAAGATATTGAGGGCATTACCAGCTTTAACACCCACAGCCGCCGGTTTGATCTGCCCGATCTGCACTTCGCCACCAGCATGGTAGATGCGGCTATTTTGCGCGGCCATAGAGAGCTGTATCGGGCCTACCACTGCTGCTCTGAGCCAGACCAACCCCTGAAACTAAAGCGCTGCTTTCAGAAACTACAGGACTTTTTTCGAGACGATGGCCAGCGCCAGGACATCATCGCTGGCTGGCTTCACCTGATTGAGGAACAGCGGATTAGATACGACAATCAGGCCGACTGGTGGGAGGCCAAACGATACCGATGGCAGGAAAAAATTGCCAACCTGTTAAACACCCTGGGTCTGCCCTACATCTATGGTTTGAACAGCGAACAGGTGAAGCGGTTGCGCACCTACTACCGCATCACTCGGCTGCTGTCGACCTGCATCAACTGCTCAAACCTGCCGGACGACAGATTTGCTGAAATAGCAGACTCTATGCTCAGGCTCACCAGTTTGCCCCCCAGCCCCCGCCCCGACCTGCCCGATTTTGCCTAGGAGCAGAGCAAGACAGTCCACCGGCAGGTGGATATTTTGCGGGTCTGCCAAAAATTTTGGCTAAATTTGGCTGGCCGATGCGTCAGATCTTCAAATCTGCGCCACGATAGAAAGCTAAGCACGGGTGAGGAAAGCTATGAATCGCTTCGTTATTGGCGGTATTTTGGCGGCTATCGTGGTGATGCTGACCGGCGGCTTAAACAAGCTGCTGTCCGATCGCTCCCAGGGATCCCAGGTGCTTAGCCAGCGCAATGCGGCGGCTCAGGGGGACAACAGCGATCTGGGCACACTGCCTTTAGATAAGGCCGGGCAGCTGGTGCAGCGCCAGAGCGATGTGGGCAGCAACGGCGTTTCGGCCAGCTCCGATACGGTCTTCAACACCAACAATCCGTCGGGGACAGGCATGCCGCCGGGAGGGCGAGCCACGATTTCCCCCACCACCACGGGCGGGGCGGGCACGGTGGCTCCCCAGAGCGGCAACGTGATTCCGCGCACGGGGGCCGCCGCGACGTTTCCGGCCAATCCGGGCGATATCGCTCCGATTCAGCCCGGCCTGGTGCGGCCCGGGGTCGAGCAGCAGCGCCCCGCCGATCCTGACGTAGACTCTATTCCCGCCCTGTGGTGAGGCGCTGCCCACCGCCCAGGCGGCGGCGGTTATGGCCCCAGGTGCCCTTAAATATCCCCTAAAATATGATTGAGCACTTGGGTTAATCGGCATGGCAAATCAGGTAAGCGACGCCCTGGTGGTGGGGGGCGGCATCATTGGGCTTGCGATCGCGCTGGAGCTGCGGCAGCAGGGCGTTTCGGTCACCGTGCTCAGCCGCGATTTTGCCCAGGCCGCCAGCCACGCCGCTGCGGGCATGCTGGCCCCCCAGGCAGAGGGATTGCCCCCTGGCCCCCTGCGATCGCTGTGTCTGGACAGTCTGGCCCTCTACCCCACCTGGGTCGGCAAGCTGGAGGCCCTCACCGGGCAGTCGGTGGGCTACTGGCCCTGCGGCATTTTGGCCCCGCGCTACAGTGCGCCTGAATCCCAGTCCGATGTGTCAGAAGGCTGGCTAGCGGCAGAAACCCTGCGCTACTACCAGCCGGGCCTGGGCGAGGCCGTGCGAGGCGCGCGCTGGTACCCCGACGAGGGCCAGGTGGACAATCGGCTGCTGGTGCAGGCCCTGCGATCGGCGGTGATCGATCTGGGCGTTACCCTCCACGAGGGCACCGGGGCGATCGCCCTCCAGCAGCGCCAGGGCCGCGTTGAGCGGGTGTGCACCGCCCAGGCGGGCGACTTTAGCTCAGGCCATGTGGTGCTGGCCACCGGGGCCTGGGCCAGCGAGCTGCTGCCCCTGCCGGTATTTCCCAAAAAAGGCGAAATGGCCAGCCTGCGGGTGCCCGCCGGTTACGGTACGCCCCAGCCGCTGCAGCGGGTGCTGTTTGGCGAAGATATCTACATCGTGCCCCGCCGGGATGGCCGCATTGTGCTGGGGGCCACCAGTGAAGACGTGGGCTTTGCCCCCCACAACACCGCCGGGGGAGTGAACCAGCTGCTGCACAATGCGATCGCGCTGCTGCCCCAGCTGGCTCACTTTAGCCTCGAAGAAACCTGGTGGGGCTACCGGCCCGCGACCCCCGACGAGTGGCCCATCCTTGGCCCCGGCCCCGCCGCCAACCTCACCCTGGCCACCGGCCACTACCGCAACGGCATTTTGCTCGCCCCCATCACCGCCCAGCTGGTTGCCCAGGCGGTGATGGGCCAGGTGGACGCTCGCCTGGAGCCTTTTTCCTGGCGCCGCTTTCATAGCGTTTCGCGATCGCTGCCCGCCCCTTCCACCGTTTTTTCACCCCCCCAGGCTATGACCTTCACCGATGTTGCCCTTGCTCCTTCCTCCGGGCTAGATACCGATCTGGCTCCCGCCCCTGGCGATTCCCCGCTGATCATTGCCGGGCGCACCTTTTCCTCCCGACTGATGACCGGCAGCGGCAAGTACGACGACTTTGCCACCATGCGCCAGAGCATTGCCGCCAGCGGCTGCGAAATTGTCACCGTAGCGGTGCGGCGGGTGCAGACCAACGCCCCCGGTCACCAGGGGCTGGCCGAGGCCCTCGACTGGTCAAACCTTTGGATGCTGCCCAATACGGCGGGCTGCAAAACCGCCGAGGACGCCATTCGCGTCGCCCGCCTGGGCCGCGAAATGGCCAAGCTCCTGGGCCAGGAAGACAACAACTTTGTCAAGCTGGAGGTGATTCCCGACGCGAAATATCTGCTGCCCGACCCAATTGGCACCCTGGAGGCCGCCGAGCAGCTGGTCAAAGAAGGCTTTGCGGTGCTGCCCTACATCAACGCCGACCCCCTGCTGGCCAAGCGCCTCGAAGAGGCAGGCTGCGCCACCGTTATGCCCCTGGGCTCACCGATTGGCTCGGGCCAGGGCATTCGCAACGCCGCCAACATTCAGATCATCATCGAAAATGCCGCCGTTCCCGTGGTGGTGGATGCGGGCATTGGCACCCCCAGCGAAGCGGCTGAGGCCATGGAGATGGGCGCCGACGCGCTGCTGATCAACACGGCGATCGCAAAGGCCGCCGACCCCGTTGCCATGGGGCGCGCCATGGGACTGGCCACCCTGGCCGGGCGGCTGGCCTACAGAGCCGGGCGAATTCCGGTGCAGGGAAGGGCGATCGCCAGTTCACCCCTGACGGGCAGAGTTACAGAGTGAAAACTGGGGAAGATAGGCGAATAGAGGAATGTGGCAGTTCTAAGGTTCGGCCTTCCCCATCTCCCTCATCCCATCACCTTCCTCATCCCCTTTCCCCTAGTCCACAATTTTGACTCGCCCGCCCTGAATGGCATCGAAGAGGCGGTTGACCTGCTTGCGCTCGCTCTCATCGACGGTGCCGTCGGCCAGCACCAGGGCCGTTAGCTCCTGGTACTGGGTCTGGGTAATGGTGCGAGCCTGGATGCACTGGCTGACTAAGTCGGTAATCGGGCAGTCGGGCTGAGACGGAGGTGACGACATAGGGCGGCGCTATTTAGGACTACTATGTACCTGTTTTAACCGCTGCTGTAGCTGGGTGCCCAACGGCGAATGCTTTAGATGCCGCACCCAACAACCGAAGGGTGAAATTACCGCTACCCTGAATGGGTATTTTCTGAGCTCCAGCCATGCCAGACTCTAGCCGCGACCTGCCCTCTACTGCCGCTCCCCTCAGCTCGCCAACGGGTTCAAATGGGAGCACTGGCCCCAGCCCGCCCTCGGATGAGGAGCTGTGGGACATCGTTGAGCACCATCTGGTGCGCTACGGCGGCGACTTTGCCCCCCGGATGATTCAGCGGGCGCGGGGCAGCTACCTGTACGATCGCCAGGGCCGCAAAATTCTCGACTTTACCTCGGGGCAAATGTGCGCCACCCTAGGCCACAACCACCCCGCCGTGGTGCAGGCTATCCACAGCGCCTGCGCAGAGGTGCTGCACCTGTTCAGCAGCATGCTGTCGCCCGCCGTGGTAGAACTGGCCGAGGCGCTGTGCCAGCGGCTGCCGCCCCCCCTGCAAAAGGCTCTGTTTCTCAACACCGGCAGCGAGGCCAACGAAGCCGCCCTGCGCATGGCCAAGCTGCACACCGGCGGCTTTGAGGTGGTGGGCCTCAGCGCCTCCTGGCACGGCATGACCGCCGGAGCCGGGGCCAGCACCTTCGTGTCGGCCCGGAAGGGGTATGGGCCGACCATTCCGGGCAACCTGGCCCTGCCCACGCCGAACTGCTACCGCTGCCCCATCCGCCACTGCCAGGACCAGTGCGATATGACCTGCCTGGCGGTGGGGTTTGACCTGGTCGACAGCCAGTCGGTGGGGGCCTATGCCGCTGTGATTGTAGAACCTATCCTCAGCGCTGGGGGGATTGTGGAACCGCCGGAGGGCTACTTTCAGCAGCTCCAGCGCCACTGCCACGACAGAGGGATGCTGCTGATTTTAGACGAGGCGCAAACCGCCTTTGGTCGCCTGGGCAGCTTCTTTGCCTTTGAGCAGCTGGGCATTGTGCCCGATATTTTGACCCTCTCCAAAACCCTGGGGGGCGGGCTACCCCTGGCGGCCACCGTCACCAGCGAAACCGTCGAAGCCGATTGCTACGGGAAAGGCTTTATCTACTACACCTCCCACATCTCTGACCCGATGCCAGCGGCGGTGGGGCTGGCGGTGCTGCAAGTGCTGACCAGCGAAAACCTGAGTGAGCAGGCCGCCAGTCGGGGCGACTACCTGAAGCGGGGGCTGCTGGAGCTGAAGGACCGCTACGAGATGATCGGCGATGTGCGCGGGCGGGGGCTGCTGCTGGGGGTGGAGCTGGTGAAAGATCGCGATCGCCGCCAGCCCGATCCCGAAACCGGGGCCGCAATCACCAGCCGCTGCCTGGAGCTGGGGCTGAGCATGAATATCACCGCCCTACCCGGCATGGGCAGCGTGTGGCGCATTGCCCCGCCGCTGACCGTAACCGAGGCCGAACTGGACGAAGGGCTGGCTATTCTAGAGCAGGCGATTCAGGACTGTATTTAGGCGGGGAGAGATCAGGCGATCGCGGCACAACATCATCTAGCCGCACGGTGAGCTGGGGTGACAGGAAATGCCCCAGAGGGCTGAGCTGCCATAGCAGCCCTGCGGGAAATTCCCGATCGCCTTGGTTGCTTCATCTCCTACACAAAAAAGGGGATGCCCTTAGACATCCCCTAATCTATCGAATCTTGAAGGCTTTAGCGTGGTTTACACGATCGAAGCCATGCTCACATCGTTGGTGGCGAGCAGCTGCTGTAGCTCTTCCGAATCGACGGTTTCTTTGTCGACCAGCATGTTGGCCAGCTGATCGAGCACGTGGCGGTTGTTGGTGAGCACCTGCTTGGCGCGGGTGTAGGCCTGATCCACCAGACCGCGCACCTCAGAGTCAATCGTGGCGGCGGTTTCTTCAGAGAAGTCGCGCTCGGCGGCGATGTCGCGACCCAGGAACATGTTGCCCTGCTGACGACCCAGGGCTACCGGGCCAAGCTTGTCGCTCATGCCGAAGCGAGTCACCATCTGACGAGCCACGCGGGCCACCTGCTGGAGGTCGTTGGAGGCCCCGGTGGTGACTTCTTCTTCGCCGAAGATAATCTCTTCGGCGATGCGGCCCCCGAGGGCCACGGCCATCTGGTTTTGCAGGTAGGAGCGGGAGTACAGGCCCGACTCTAGACGATCTTCGCTGGGGGTAAACCAGGTCAAGCCACCGGCCCGACCGCGGGGGATAATGCTGATCTTCTGCACCGGGTCGTAGTCGGGCATCAGGGCACCGACCAGGGCGTGACCCGCCTCGTGGTAGGCGACCAGCTCCTTGCGCTTTTCGCTCATCACGCGGTCTTTCTTCTCAGGGCCGGCCAGGACGCGATCGATCGCATCGTTGACCTCATCCATGGAGATTTCGGTGAGGTTGCGGCGGGCGGCCAGGATCGCGGCCTCGTTCAGCAGGTTCGACAGATCGGCCCCGGTGAACCCAGGGGTGCGGCGGGCGATCTTTTGCAGATCCACATCCTTGGAGAAGGTCTTGCCGCGGGCGTGGACGTTGAGGATTTCGAGCCGACCGGCGTAGTCGGGGCGATCGACCACCACCTGGCGGTCAAAACGACCGGGGCGCAGCAGGGCCGCATCCAGCACGTCGGGGCGGTTGGTGGCCGCGATGATGATGATGCCGGTGTTGCCCTCAAAGCCGTCCATCTCGGTGAGCAGCTGGTTGAGGGTTTGCTCGCGCTCGTCGTTGCCGCCGCCGAGGCCTGCGCCCCGCTGGCGACCCACGGCGTCAATCTCGTCGATAAAGACGATACAGGGGGCGTTGGCCTTGGCCTGCTCAAACAGGTCGCGGACGCGGGAGGCACCGACGCCCACAAACATTTCGACAAACTCGGAACCAGAGATGGAGAAGAAGGGCACCCCCGCTTCGCCCGCTACGGCCTTGGCCAGCAGGGTTTTACCGGTACCGGGAGGGCCAACCAGCAGCACGCCCTTGGGAATTTTGGCGCCGACAGCGGTAAAGCGATCGGCATTTTTGAGGAAGTCGACGACTTCGGTTAGCTCTAGCTTGGCCTGCTCAATGCCGGCCACATCGCCAAAGGTGACCTGGGTTTGGGGCTCCATTTGCACCCGCGCCTTCGACTTGCCGAAGTTCATCGCCTGGTTGCCGGGACCGCTTTGGGCCCGCCGCAGCACAAAGAACAGCACCCCCAGCAGCAGCACCGGAATCAGCAGGGTGCTAAAGGCCCGCACCCATACGCTGTCGTCGCTCTGGGGCATGACAACGATATCGACGTTGTTGTCTTCCAGGGTGCTGATCAGCTCCTGGTCGTTGGGCAGGTTGACGATGACCTGGCCGTTGCCTTCGGGGTCGGTAAAGCGGGCGCGGGTGCGATCGGCGCTGATGCTGACGCGCTCGATCTGGTTATTTTGCACCGCATCTAGAAACTGGCTGTAGCGCCAGGTTTTGGTTTCGGGGCCAGAACCATCAAAAATAGCGGTCGCCAGCGCAATCACTACAACGACCAGCAGGGCATACAGACCTGCATTTCTCCACCGTTTGTTCACCGGGCTAATGCCTCCACTTACTTCTTGAGATGAACTGTTTCTAAGAAACCGTTTCCAATGAAACCCGTTCGGGGCCAATGTTTGAGTAGGCCGCCATGATTAGAGAGATATTAACTTATGTTAACGTCATCTGTCGGAATGAGCTAATCGATAATTGGAATAGGGGTTAATTTTCCCTAAATGCAGCCCGCAAAGCCTCTAGGGCCGGGTGCTTGGGGTTAACCTCCAGTCTACTGCGATCGCCCAAAACTGTGTGAATGGGGACTATCTGCACCCCTGAGTTGCTGTAGGCCAGCACCTCAAAGCGCGGAATTACCCCCGGTGGCCAGGGAGATTGCTCGACTCGCTCTCCCCGCTGCCTCAAATAGTCAATCAGGTAGGTGCGGACGATCCCCGGCAGCAGGCCCGCCCCCAGGCCAGGGGTATGCCACCGACCGTTGGCCCAGCCCCAGAGGTTGCCGGTGCTGGTTTCGAGCCAATGCCCCTGGGCATCTAGCAAAATGGCTTCCCTGGCCCCCTGGCCCTGGGCGGCCTGGCTGGCCAGCCACGCGCCCAGGTAGTTGCCGGTTTTGTGGCCGGGCACAGGTCGCTGGTATAGCTCTCCGTGGGCCACCCAGGCCGCAATTCCCTGGGCCTGTATCTGGTCTAAATCGGCGGGCAGGTGTCGCCCGCTCACCAGTTCCCGGCCATTGGGGAAGCAGGTAATGCGTAGAAGGGCATATTCACGCAGCAGCAACGCGGCCCCCTGGCGCACCTGGGACCAATTTGGGGTCGCCCAGCCAAAGGTTTGCAGCGTCTCGGTGAGCCGCGCCTGGTGGGCCGACCAGGCCGTGAGGGGGTGGTCGAGGCTGTGGCCATAGACCCGCAGGGTGGTAAACGCCGTGGCGCCGTAGAGAAAGGCAGGCTCATCGACGGCCAGGGCAATATCGCTGCCCTGGCAAAGGCTGCCTCTAAACCAGTAGGCCACTGGAATCTACAATCCCTGCTGAATGTATTGCAGAATGCCGCGGGCGATCGCCTGGGCCATGATTTCGCGCCAGGCCGGGTCGTTCAATCGGGGATAGTCCTGCGCGCCGGTGACGAACCCCACCTCGACCAGGGCGGCGGGCATATCGGTGTGCCGCAGCACGTAGAAGCGGGCCTGCTTGACGCCGCGATCGCGCATTCCGGTTGCCGCCAGCATGCTGGCCTGGAGCGTGGCCGCCAATCGCTGGCCGGTATCGGAGGCGTGGTACGACTCAATCCCGTTGACATCGGGGCGGCTGAGGCTAATTGAGTTGGCGTGGATGCTGACAAACAAATTGGCCTGGGCGCGGTTGGCAAGAGCGGTGCGGGCCTGCAAGTCAACAGTGACATTTTCCTGCCGGGTCATCACCACCGTCACCCCCTGGGCTTCGAGGAGGTCTCTCACCCGCAGCGAAATCGGAAAAATCACCTGGATTTCTTGCAGGCTGTTGATCCCGACGGCACCGGGGTCGCGACCGCCGTGGCCAGGATCAATGACCACAACCACCCGCCCGTTGGGCACCGTGGGCAGTTCGGGAGGAGTGGCTGGGGGCTCCACCGACCGGGTGGGAGGAGGTGTGGCGGGCTGGGCTGGCCGAGCCGGGGGTGGGGCCTGGGCGGTGGTGGTGGGTGGCGAACTGGGGGCGGTGGCGAGCGGCGGTGGTTCATCGGACACGCTGCTGATGGGCACGCCGCTGGGGGGCAGCACAATTACCCCGCTGCTGTTGCGCAGGGCGCGCCAGTCGGGACTGGTGGGGCCAAGCTTGAGGGTAATGCGGGTGGAGGGGGGCGTGGTGGCCTGCTGGGCTACATCCCAGGTGACGACGCTGTAGCGATAGTTGGGCAGATCGTCGGGGCGGAGGTTGCCCGCCACCGCCGTGTTGGGCAGGTCGATAACGGCGTAGCGATTGTCGGCGTCGTCGCGGGTGAACTGTACCGAGGGGGTGGGTGCCGTGCCGCTGAGCCGAATTAAAAAGCCGTCGCCGGTGGCAACCACGCCGCTGAGAATAGCGGCGGCCCCGGTGCCGGTGTTGCCCTCTACCCGGTTAGCGCTGGCGCTGGGGGCAGGAATAGATCCGGCGGCGGGGGCTGAGCCGGGTCTGGGGGCGGGCAGCTGCACCGCCCACTGGTTGGGGCGAACGCCCTGCACCCGCACATCCTGGGGGTTGAGGCTGTAGCCGGGGGCGATTTCAATGACCAGGCGGGCGGTTTGGCGATCGAACTGGCCTACCCGCACCTCGCGAATGGCACCGCCCACGGCCTGGTTAGTCGTCGTATTGCCCAGCTGTGTGTTGGGCAGGTCAATGACGATGCGGGTGGGGTTGGCCAGCAGCTGTGCCCGGGGCTGCACCTCACTGTCGGTGGTGAACACCAGCTGGTTGGTTTGGGCATCAAACCACCAGTGCTGTAAGGTTGCCGCCCGAGCAGGGGCAGCGATGACCAGGGCACCCACGGTTGCCAGAGCTGCTGACGTAAACCCTAGGGTGAGCCATTTTGACTCCATAAGCACGACCAGAACACGACCAAAATACAAGCCACACGACAGTATACCGACGCAGGCCAAAGTGGCATCCGTAGGCGGCAGATTCTAACGAAAAATCCCGGAAATGCCAGAAATGATAGTATGGGCGTACCAAATTCCTCGAATTATGCTTGACCTGATGAAGCTGGCCCAGCAAATGCAGGGCATTAGTCAGCACCTGAGCCAGGAGGCCGCTGCCGCCCAGGAGCGGGTAGCGGCGGCCCGCAGGCTGATGGCGATCGCCGCCACCCGCCAGGCCGAGCTGGTGGCCGAGGCCGAGACCTGGGGCGATCGCGCCCCCTTTACCGCCGCCCAGCCCACCGAACCCCTCGCCCTGCGCACCCCGGTCACCGCCGCCCCAGAGGCCCATACGGTGCTGGCCACCGACGGGTCGCAAATTTCCCCCAGCCACCACGAGATCGCCTACTGCTATTTGATCAACGTGGGCCGGGTGGTGCTGCACTACGGCCAGGGCCGCTTCCCATTGCTGGATAGCCTGCCGGAGGTGGTGTACCGGGCCGAAGACCTCTACCTATCGCGCCAGTGGGGCATTAGCACCGAAGAGTGGATGGGCCACCGCCGCACCGTGGCCGAGGCGGTGGTGCTGGCCGAGCTGGGCGAAGCTATCCACGATAATTTAGGCGAAGGAAATCTCGAAACGGATAGAGTACCAGCCCTGGCCCTGGTGGATGGGTCGCTGATCTACTGGTTTTTGGAGGCGCTGCCCGCTGAGGCCCGCGATCGCATCCTGCCCCCCATCCTCGACGCGTGGGAGCGGCTGCGGCAGGTGGGCATTCCCCTGGTGGGCTACCTCAGCGCCAGCCGCAGCGGCGAGGCGATGAACTTCCTGCGGCTAGCGGCCTGCCCCTTCGCTACGCCCGACTGCCAGAGCCACTGCGGCGGCACCGACGGCAACTTGAGTGAGCGCGCCCCCTGCGGCAGCTTTTTGCCCCTGCGGGATGCAACATTTTGGGCCACGGAGCTGGCGGTGGGCGATCGCAGCCCCTTCTGGCGCAGCACCGCCAGCATTCTCGACCTCTACGACGAGCATCGGGTCTACTTCTGCTACCTCAACGTGGGGTCTGAGGTGGCGCGGGTGGAGGTGCCCCAGTGGGTGATGGCCGACGCCGCGCTGTGTGAAAGCGCTCTGCGCATGGTGCTGACCCAGGTGCAGAAGGGCTACGGGTATCCGGTGGCCCTGGCCGAGGCCCATAACCAGGCGGTGGTGCGGGGGGGCGATCGCACGCGCTTTTTTGCCCTACTGGAGCAGGAAATGATTCGGGCCGGGCTCAAGAACGTGGGCACCTCCTACAAAGAAGCCCGCAAGCGCGGCAGCATTGCCTGAGCGACCCAGACCAGATAGCTGAGGCACGTAGCAGATATTTGGAGATTCAGCCGAGGATTTTGCCCGCCTTGGCCCGGTGTAGTCTGGCCAACACCCTAAAATTCGGAATAGGATGCTGGCAGGGTGTAGTGGACGGTGGGTTTGGCGGGCTGGTAACAGCCTGCGCCCAGGTCTACTGCTGTTACTGACCGATCAGCCCCATGTCGATCCGTACCCTTGTCATGCCCTCTCAGCCCCCAGAATCTTTTGCCCAGGGCGACCAGGACAGCGATCCGTCCGCCTTTGAGCTGGTGGATATGGCCACGGCCCTAGACCGAGATGCCAGTGCCACCTCCCATTCCCCTGCCCGCGGCCCCCGGTGGGTCTGCACCCGCGTGCTGACGGGCCACAGCAGCTGGGTGCGATCGGTGGCGGTGAGTGCCGACGGCAACTTTATTATTAGCGGCAGCGGCGACAAAACCGTGCGGGTGTGGAACCTGGCCACCGGCAACACCATGCACGTTATCGACAGCCACCAAGCCTGGGTGCGGGCCGTGGCCGTAAATCCCGATCGCACCTGCTTTGCCAGCGTCAGCAACGACAACACCGTTCAGCTGTGGGACTTTACCACCGGCCTGGCCCTGGGCCAGCTGGAGGGCCACAGCAGCTGGGTGCGGGCCGTGGCCTTTAGCCCCAGCGGCAAGTATCTGTTTAGCGGTGGCCAGGACCACAAAATTTGCGTCTGGCGACTCAGCGATCGCGCCCTGATCCACCAGTTCAATGGCCATACCCACTGGGTGCGCGCGATCGCCGTCAGCCACGACGGCACTACCCTGATCAGCGGCAGCCAGGACAAAACCCTGCGCCTGTATCGGATCAAGGGCAAGGGCCGCAACCACCTGCTCACAGGCCACACCGGGGAGGTACTCTCGGTGGCGGCCAGCCCCAACAACTGGCTGCTGGCCAGCGCCAGCGCCGACTGCACCGTGCGCTTTTGGAAGCTCAACAGCGGCCGCGAAACCACCTGCTTCAAGGCCCATTCGGCCCCGGTCAACAGCCTGGCCTTTAACCCCGACGGCACCCTGCTGGCCACCGCTAGCAACGACGGCACCATTCGCCTGTGGGACATGGCGCAGGGGCGTCTGGTCTCGATCTTGCAGGGCCACGATGGCTGGGTGTGGGGGGTAGACTTTGCCCCCGACGGGAAAACCCTGGTCAGCGCCGGGTGGGACGGCACGGTGCGGGTTTGGCGAGAGCAGGGATGATGATTTTGGATTGGCTAAGTTCAGAGATCGATGGTTTGTCTAGACTGTTGATGCCGTCGGTCTGGTTGATCAGTCTGGTTAAGGCATTTCTCATCAAAGCGTTTGAGCGTTGGGGCGTTTGAGCGTTGGGGCGTTGGGGCGTTCGGGCGTTGGGGCGTTTCTGGATGTCTCTTGACCTGCGTGACTATAGGCCTGTTACAGCTCGTACGTACTCGCGGCGCATGGTGGCGATCGCATCGATCGAAATGCCCTTGGGGCACACCGCCTGACATTCGCCGTGGTTGGAGCAGTCGCCAAAGCCTTCGGCGGTCATCTGCTCGCCCATGGCCAGCACCCGCTGCGATCGCTCGGGGTGGCCCTGGGGCAGCAGGGCCAGGTGGGCCACCTTGGCGGCGGTGAATAAAGAGGCTGAGGCGTTGGGACAGGCGGCAATGCAGGCCCCACAGCCGATGCAGGCGGCGTAGTCAAAGGCGGCGTCGGCGTTGGCCTTGGCAATGGGAATGGCGTTGGCCTCGGGCGCCGACCCGGTTTTGACCGAGATGTAGCCCCCCGCCATGACGATGCGATCGAGCGCCGCCCGGTCCACCACCAGATCCTTAATCACCGGGAAGCCCCTGGCCCGCCAGGGTTCGATGGTAATTTCGTCGCCGTCGCTGAAGTGGCGCAGGTAGAGCTGGCAGATGGCGGTCTGGGGCTGCCCGCCGTGGGCCTTGCCGTTGATCATCACGCCGCAGGAGCCGCAGATGCCCTCGCGGCAGTCGTGGTCAAACTCCACCGGCTCGGCCCCGCTGTGGATGAGCTGCTCGTTGAGCACGTCGAGCAGCTCTAGGAACGACATATCGGGATGGGCGTCGGCTACGGTATGGTTCTGAAACTGGCCGGGGGTGTCGGCATCGGCCTGGCGCCAGACCTTAAGGTGGAGTCGCATAGACAATGGGTAAGCGGGCCTGCATTTAGTCCTCTACCCAGTGTAGCGAGTGCCGGAGCCAGGATATTCACCTGTAGGACTGTCTTTGGTGCCTCCCAGGCAATGGCGCGATCGCGGCAGCGGGTACAAACGTCAGCCCCTCAGGCTTTAGGCTGAGCGGCCTTTGAGAGTCTGGTACCTAACGCCTAGCTCCCCTCAAGTGGTATAAATCAGGCAGTTTTCGTAGAGCGGCTATGGCTAAGGGAAAATCTAAATCTGGGAACGGTCCCGGACGCGATATAGGGGCGACCGATCGCCATGCCTACCGCGAGTTTGGCCCCGCCGACCCGATGGTGCGGGGGGTGCCCGATCGCCCCCCAAATCAGCAGACGGTGCGGGTGCAGGTGAGCCGCAAGGGGCGCGGCGGCAAAACCGTCACGGTGATCACCGGGTTCGAGCACCAGCCCGCAACCCTCACCGCCCTGGCCAAGCAGCTCAAGGCCCAGTGCGGCACGGGCGGCACCGCGAAGGACAATGTGATTGAAATTCAGGGCGACCACGCCCAAAAGCTGGTAGAACTCCTGGTGGCCAAGGGCTACCAGGCTAAACGGAGCGGAGGCTGATGGGCATGGGACCGATGGGGAAAGGGTGGCTGCGATCGCTGGTGTGTTTCGGGGCCGCGCTGGTCCTGGCGATCGCTGGGCCGGGGGTACTGCCACTGGCGGCGAAATTGGCGGGGTCAGGGGCTCCCGGCCTGCCCACTGCTGCGACCAAGCAGCTTCCCCTGCCGGATGACAACCTGCCCAACAATGGAGATGACGCTGCGCCCGCCCTGCCGCCGCCGCCGACTATTCCCATCGACATTGCCAGCCACTGGGCCAAGGACTGCATTACCACCCTGGCGCAGCTGCGGCTGGTGAGCCCCGATGCCAGCGGACGGTTTTACCCTGATGACGCCATTCTCTGGGGCGACTACGTGGCGCTGCTCAACCAGATCAGTCCCCCCGGCCCGGCCCAGAGCTGGGCCAACCCCCTGGAGCGAGCCCTGGGCGCGGCCACCGCGCCGACGGTGGCGTCCCACTATCCCGATCAGTACTTTCAGCCCGATCGCCCCCTGGTGCGGGCCGAAGCGATAATGGCCCTGGCCACCAAACTGGGCGGCAGCTACCAGATTGCCGCCAACACGATCCTCAGCGCCAGCCTCGAAGATAGCCGCCAGGTGCCCGAGTACGCCCGCGAAGGGGTGGCCACCGCCCTCACCCAGGGCGTGGTGGTAAACTATCCCCAGAGCAATCGCCTCAACTCCACCCAGCGCCTCACGCGGGGCGAAGCGGCTGCCCTGCTCTGCCGCGCGGCCTCCAACCCCGTCCTGCGCCGCTCGATCAACCCCGCCTGGGTGGCCCAGGCCCAAACCCCCGAGGTTCCTATCCCGGTTCGCGAAACGCGGGGCGTCTGGCTGACCAACGTCGACAGCCAGGTGTTGTTTTCCACCCAGGCGCTGCAAGGGGCGGTGAACCGCCTGGCCGACCTCAACTTCAACACCCTCTACCCGGTGGTGTGGAACTATGGCCACACCCTCTACCCCAGCGCTGTCGCCCAGCGCGAACTGGGGGTCAGCCAGCACCTCTACGGCGACCTGCGCGCCCCCGGCCCCGCCAGCGAGAGCGAACGCGACATGCTGCGCGAGGCGATTGACTTCGGCCACGCCCGCGGGCTGGCGGTAGTGCCCTGGTTTGAGTTTGGCTTTATGGCTCCGGCCAGCTACGAGCTCTACCGCCGCCACCCCGACTGGTTTACCCAAAAGCAGCCTGAAGCCGCTGCTCCTCTGGTCAAGAAAGGGGGGAAACCCTCGGCGGCGGCCAAACCATCGCCTCTGGAGCAGCCCCAGATCGGCGCGCGGGAGAAGCAGCGGGCCGAGCAGTGGTTGGCCCAGGCCAGCCCCGATTTCCCCCCCCCAGATCCCCAGTCCCCAGATTCCCAGACCCCAGACCCCGGCATTTGGATCGAGGGGGGCGTTATTCCGCGCCGCTGGATGAACCCGTTTCATCCCCAGGTGCAGAAATTTATGCTGGAGCTGGTCGACGAGCTGGTGACGAACTACGAGGTGGACGGCATTCAGTTTGACGACCATCTGGGCCTGCCGGTGGAGTTTGGCTACGACCCCTTTACCATCAACCTGTACCGGGCTGAGCACGGCGGTCGGGTTCCCTCCCCCAACCCCCAAGACCCGGAGTGGAAAGCCTGGCGGGCCGCCAAAATCTCTGATTTTTTGGGCGAGGTGCACAAGCTGGTAAAAAATCGCCGCCCCGGTACAGCGGTGTCGGTTTCGCCCAACCCCTACCCCTTTGCCTACGACCACTACCTGCAAGCCTGGCCCGACTGGGTAAACCGGGGCATTGTCGATGAGCTGGTGGTCCAGGTCTATCGCAGCGACCAAAACCGCTTCATCTGGGAGATGAACAAGCCCTCGATTCAGGCGGCGCGGCGCAAAATTCCGGTCAGCACTGGCATTCTCAGCGGGCTGCGGGCGGCCCCGGTAAAGATGGACTTTATCACGGACCAGGTGGCGGCGGCGCGCGATCGCGCCTACGCGGGCATGGCGTTCTTCTTTTACGAGTCGCTGTGGATTTCGCCGCCGCCGGAGACCGCCGCCCAGCGCGTGGACCAGCTCCAGCAGGCCTTTGCCACTCCGGCCTTGAGGCCCAGTAGCTAACCTGCGCCGCTAAACTACCGCTAAACTACACCGGGTACAGCACCACGTTTTCCTGCTCGTTGGGGTCGTTGCGGGCCACGATCGCCTGGGCTGGCTCGGTGTCGCTCAGGTTGGTGGGCTGGTGGGGCACCCCCGGCGGAATGAAAAGAAAATCGCCCGCCTCATTCACGATGGTTTTTTTGAGTCCCTCGCCGTAGGCGGTTTTGACCCGGCCTTTGAGAATGTAAATAGCGGTTTCGTAGTCCCGGTGATAGTGGGGCTCGGCAGAGGCCCCCGGTGGAATGATCACCAAATTCATCGACAGGCCCTGGGTGCCCGCCGAGACGCCAGAAATACCGACGAAGTAGGGCAGCTTTTGCACCGTTGCGGTGTCGTGCTGGGGGCGCACGGTAATGATTTCGGCATCGGCTGGGGTAGGAGAGGCTAAATCGGCCATGGCAAGGTCCTCTGCGGGTTGGATTCAGAGTGGTTAGGGATTTATCCCAAGTTTGCCTAACGGGCCGTCGAGCGGGCGGGTCGGGGCAAAAAAATTAATGCCAGAGCTGGGGTGGGGCTGGCGCTGGCCCTTCTATAGCTGTGGCCAGTCTAGTTAAGCCAGATCTCCTATGAACGTTCAAACGTTTGAACGTTCATGGGGTTTCTGGATGTCCTAACCAATCTGACTATGGCTATAGTTTGGGTTTCTCGTTGGGTGCCACGCGATCGCCCCGGCAAACGTCCTGAAAAATCGCCTGTAGGATGAGAATAGGCCATTTGTTAAGTGTTCTCCCCCCTATGCCCCCCAAATATAGCCGTCCTGACCAGCTGCCCGACCAGCCCCCCGAGGGCATGGACCCAGAAAAGTATGCCCACCTGCGGGCCGAGGCCCAGGCCCCCTACCGGGGTCTGCGCAAGTTTATCTACGCAGCGGTGGGAGCCTCGGGGGCGATCGGGGCGTTTGTCTTTTTTACTCAGCTGCTCGCCGGGCGCGATGTCAGCAGCGCGCTGCCCAACCTGGGGGTGCAGCTGGGGGTAATTGCCGTTGTCATTTTGCTGTTTCGCCTCGAAAAGAAGGGCTAGCGAGGTATCTCAATGGCGCTAATTACCGTCCGCCCTGAGGGGCTGTACTGCGAGCAGGGCGACTTCTACATCGATCCGTGGCGATCGGTGCAGACCGCGCTGATTACCCATGCCCACAGCGACCACGCTCGGGCGGGTTCGGCCCAGTATGTGGCCACCACCCAGTCGGAGGGCATATTGCGGCGGCGGCTGGGCCAGGAGATTCACCTGCAGGGGGTGGCCTACGGAGAACCGATGAAGCTGGGCCATGCCTGGGTGTCGTTTCATCCGGCGGGCCACGTGCTGGGGTCAGCCCAAATTCGGGTTGAGCATAACGACGAGGTGTGGGTGGTCTCCGGTGACTACAAGCGCTGCGCCGACCCCTCCTGCACCCCCTTTGAGGTCGTGCCTTGCGACACGTTTATTACCGAGGCTACCTTTGGCCTGCCCATCTACCGCTGGGACAGCGGCGCCGAGACGGTGGGCCGCATCTACGACTGGTGGCAGAATGACCCCGAGCGCCCCTCCATCTTGTTCTGCTATGCCTTTGGCAAGGCCCAGCGGGTGCTGAGCGAGCTGGTCCAGTTTACCGATCAGACCGTCTACGTCCACGGCGCCATTCACGTGCTGACCGAAATCTACCGCGACCAGGGGGTGGCCATGGTGCCGACGGTCTGCACCTCAGAGATGCCCAAAGGTCACAGCTACAGGGGCGATCTGGTGCTGGCGCCCCCCTCCGGCCACCGCTCCAGCTGGATGAAGCGCTTTAAGCATCCCCAAACCGCCTTTGCCTCGGGGTGGATGGCCGTGCGAGGGGCGCGGCGGCGGCGGGGCTACGAGCGCGGCTTTGTGCTCTCCGACCACGCCGACTGGCCGGGGCTGATTCAAACCGTGCGGGACAGCGGGGCCAAAACCGTATACGTGACCCACGGCCAGTCGGACGTGGTGTCGCGCTATCTGCAAGAATCATTACACCTGGAGGCCATGCCTCTGGAGACGCTGTTTGAAGGAGAGGGAGATATTTAGTGGAAGCAACCCCGTGGCTGGATGGCGCAATGGGTGGACTGGCCCTGCTAATTTTGCTGGGGGGCCTGTGGATGCTCTTGAGCGGCGTGGGCGACATGGACCGCTGAGGCTGGTCGCCACAGCGTTTTGGTGTAGGTGACCAGCTTACCGGCTGCGTAGAGCACCGTAATCGTAAACATGCCTGCCGCCACTCCGCCCTGGTAGCGCTGGGCTATCCACAGCAGGGCGAGGGTGAGGGCGATCGCATCTAAGCTCAGCACGGCGAGGCGCGATCGCCAGCCCGCCGCCTGAATCGGCTGGGGGCCAGCGGGGTCCAGGCGCAGGGTAGCCGCCAGGTTAAAGCCAATCACGCTCAGCAGAATGGTGGCCATGCCCCAGCCCAGATACCCCGCCGCCGCCGCATAAAACCCCACCAGCTGGCCCGCAACAGTCCAAATCACCACTCGCCTAAACGGTTTGAGGCGCGGATCGCCCAGCCGCAGACCCACCACCTCGATATTCCGCAGGTCGACTCGGGCCATGTAGGCCTGCTCAAAGATCGCCAGCAGCAGCGCCAGGGCCAGCAGGCGATGGGGCCAGGGGTAAGGCTGCACCGCCTGATACAGCAGACCGATCGCCGCAGGCATAAACAGCGCCGCCGCCAGTTTAGGAGAAAACGTCATGGCACATGCACCACCAGCCGGAGTCTTAGACTCAAACGGGTTAAGCATACCGCCAGATCGAGCCTTTGTGCTCAGCCCCTGGGCCTATTCCCTGAGCGGCCTACCTGCCAAAGATTTAGGCTCGTACCCAATTCAATAGGCGTCAAGGCTGAATCGCCCTGGCCAGAGCCACACAGTCCCCAAACCCAGCGTCGGTCTTCACCCCCTGCCAGTCCATAGAGGGCACCGCTGCCCGGTAACCCTGGGCCTGCAAGCTCGCCATCAGCCGCTCCCGATTGGGAATATCCATCTGCCCCCGCCGCCCAATTTCGCCCAGGGAGTAGTAGTAGGGGGGCAGGGTGTTTTCCTCGGCCATAATCGCCAGAAGCCTGGCCTGCCCAGGCCAGTGCCAGCGGGCCGCCAGCTCCTGCATGGCGGCCAGGGTTGGCCCATCGTGCAGGGCACCCAGCCACATGGGGCCGCTGGCGACAGGCCCATCGTCGCTGCCGCAGGGGCAGGGGAGTCGCCCCAAATGCCGCCAATCCACCGTCTGAAAGTGGCCGCAGCGGTGGCAGTAGCCCAAAAACCCGTAGGTCCGATCGCTCAGCGTCGGCTTGCTGACCAGCTGCACCATCACCCGATGCACCTGGCCCGTAAACAGCGAGAACACAGGCTTTACGCCCAGTCCCCGCGCCGCAGCGGTTTGGGCGGCGTGGCCAAGCATCAGCCGCAGCCCCTGCTCATGGACGGCGGGGTGCGATCGCGCCCAGGCCCCGTAGGTTTTCAAACTCCGCCCTGGGTCGTGGCCGCTGGTGGCGCGTCCGTCGGTGCTGGTCAGGTACAGCAGGCCGCCCAGGCGCGTCGCCCACAGCCCGGTGCTGGTGTAGGGGGTAGGGCCGCCAAAGTTGTCGATATCCACCAGGTCGTAGAAGTCGCGCTGCTGGTAGCAGTCAAAGAACACCTGGTTGGCATCCCGGTGGGTGATCTGGCGGGTGCTGGCGGGCAGAACCGCCAGATTTTGCCTTAGAAGGCCAGCTAGGTCTGGATTGCCCTCATTGGCCCAGATCCAGTCGGCCCCGGCCTCTAGCCCGTAGCGCAGGGGCCGCACGCCACAGCCGGTCATGGCATCGAGCACCCGCAGATGGCCGTGGCGCTGACGGTAGACGGCGGCGGCCAGCACCGCCAGGTCGCGGGCGATCGCGCTCTGGGGCCGGTAGAAGGCATCGCCCACCGCAAAGGTAGCCTTACCTTCCTGGACTAAACCGCCGGGTGACCCAGCGGTCACCCGGCGGCCTCAATAGCTTTGGCGATCGCCCCCTCCAGGGCTGGCTTATCTAGCTCGGTGAGCACAAAGACTTCCTGCACCGTCTTGCCCTTGCGGGCAAGCAGCTTAAAGCCGCCGCGAATGGGCACCGATACCTTGACCCGAAACTCGGGGGAGTGGGCTCTGACATTTGCAATCACCCCAGGGGTCACGGTGCCAATGCTGGGCTGCTCTAAGAGGCGTTCGAGGATGGGAATTAGCCCAGGCAAATGGGTGGAATGGTTCCAGACTAGGCGACCGTCCGAAGCTTGTGTCATAGGGGGATTTAAGAAAGATTTAATACGAGATTACTTGATTATGCTTTCTCAAGGGGCGCCATCGTTAAACCGGCGCGGGTAAGTTGCGTGTGGTACAGCTCGGCCTGCTCCAGCGGACCAACCCAGACAATCGCCTGACCATCGTGGTGCACCTGGTTGGTCAGTTCCCAGGCGCGATCGCTGCCCATGCCCGGAATGTACTTCATCAGGCATTCCGCCACATGCTCAAAGGTGTTGACATCGTCGTTGAGCACGATGATCTTGTAGTTGGGATACGGCTTGCGGGTCGTTTGGCGGGTTTTTTCAGGGGCAATGGCAGGGGCTGAGGAAACCGCTGAGGGCAAAACCGAAGTCATGGGGGCTGATCCTGAAGGTGATATCGGGCAAGTACTCGCTAAATCAGGGCTTGACCCCTACCAGTGTATCGAATTCCAGGGGGCTTCCCCAGCCGATTCTAAGCTTCCGGTGGCTGGCTCCCGGCCCGGGCTACAGCGTCAGCACCCGCTCTAGCTTGGCAATGGTTAGGGGCAGATCGATACAGGCATCGGCCAGGGCCAGCGCGCCTGCCGCTGGGTCGGCAGCGGCATTTTCGGTGCGCAGAATAGCTATCTTGATGGGCTGCCGCTGGGCCGATTTGAGCTGCTGCAAATGCTCGCCCAGGGCGGGGTTGCAGGCCTCGCGATCGCCCACAATCAGCAGCTGGGGCGCGTTTGCCGTCAGGTACTGTTGCACCTCTGCCCAACTGCGGCAGCCGTTGACCTGCCAGCCCCGCTCCCGCACGTAGGCCACCAGCGCCCGGTGGTGGTCGAGGTCGGTGTCGATCATCACCAGGCGCTGCTCCTCGGCTTGCAGGGGGGAGCCGACCAGTGGATCTGCCGCCGCCGCATTCCCCCCCGGCCCCTGCACCGGCAGCCGCAGAAAGAACCGGCTGCCCTGCCCCACCACCGAGTCCACCCGCAGGTGCCCCCCGTGGAGCTGCGCCAGCTGGCGGGTCAGAGCCAGCCCCAGGCCGGTGCCCTCGTACTGACGGTTGAGGCCGCGATCGAGCTGGGTAAAGGGCTGAAAAATCTGCTCTAGCTGATCTGCCGGTATGCCAATGCCCGTGTCTTCAACGCGAAACTCGATCTGGGCATCGCGGCGCTGCACCGCCAGCATGACCTGCCCGCGGGCGGTAAATTTGACCGCGTTCGACAGCAGATTCAGCAGCATTTGGCGCAGGCGACGCTCATCGGCCAAACAGCTGAGGGCGCTGCCGTCTTCCCGGTAGGTCAGCGTCAGCCCTTTTTCAATGGCACGGGGCCGGATCATGGCCAGGCACGACTGACACAGCTCGGGCAGAGACACCTCCGCCAGCCCCAGATGCTCCTGGCCCGCCTCCACCTTCGACAGATCGAGAATGTCGCTGATGATCGCCAGCAGATGCTCGCCGCTGCCGTGGATGTAGTTCAGGTACTCCGCCTGTTTTTCATTGAGAGGGCCGACCACCTGGCGCGACAGCAGCGCCGACAGCCCCAGAACAGCGTTGAGTGGGGTGCGCAGCTCGTGGCTGATCATGGCCAGGAAGCGGCTTTTGGCCTGGCTGGAGGCCTCAGCCGCCCGGCGCTGGGCCTCCAAAATTTGGGTGCGCTGGGCCTGCCGGGTTCCGTCCAGCAGGCTCCGCTCGCGGCGGGCCTCGCGCTCGGCTAACACCTGCTGGAGCTGCCTAAAGGCGGCCTCGTCTCGACAAAAGGGCCGGAGATCGTCCAGATCGTTAGCAGTCATGGTAAGGCGAGCAATCGGGCTGATGGGGAATCTGGGGGCCGACCTCGGGTCGGGTTCACCTTCATTAAACCCTAAGCCCCTGGGGCCGCCCCATTCTGAAACTATTGTTTAGGGCTGACTGCGTTGGGCCTGCGTTCCGGAGCGGGCGGCGAAGTGCTGAAATCCCTGGCTAAAGCTGAGCAGGGTGGAGGCCGCCAATTCTTCAGAGCGCAGCTCGACCGCGCTGGACGCAGTGGTTTGGCCGACGATCGCCCACCCCTGTCCCTGGAGCCTTTCGGCCTGGGCCCAGGGCAGGCACAGCACCAGCTCAAAGTCTTCGCCGCCGTAAAGGCACCAGTCGATCGCCTGCGGCCTGCCCACCCAATCCGCCAGGGCCGGATCGATGGGCAGCGCGGCCTCGGTTAAGATCGCCCCCACCCCGCTGGCCTGGCACAGGTGCAGCACCGCGTTGGCCAGGCCGTCGCTGGAGTCCATGGCGGCAATCGCCCCCGCCTCTGCCGCCGCTCCCAGCTCCTGCCAGAGGGCCGCGATCGCATCGAGGCGGGGTCGGGGGCGCTGGTGGGCAGCCACCCACCGATCGCGATCGGCGGGGGCTATGTGAAGGCCGCGATCGGGGTGCAGCAGCAGCTCCAGCCCCGCCCGCGACAGGCCGTGGTAGCCCGTCACCACAATTGCCTGACCAGGCTGGGCGCGATGGCGATACAGGGCGCGCTGGGGCAGGACGCTGCCCAGGGCGGTAATGGCCACGCTGCGGGTATCGGCCCGGCAGAGGTCGCCCCCCAGCACCACGCCGCCCCAGCGGCTGAGGCAGGCGGCCATGCCCTGGTACAGCCCTTCCACCCAGGCCAGGGAGGTGTGCCCTGGCAGGCTCAGGCCCACGGTAATACCTGTGGGGGTGGCCCCCATGGCGGCCAGGTCAGAGAGGTTGGCGGCCACCGCTCGCCAGCCCGCGTCAGCGGGGTCGGTGGTGCGATCGCTAAAGTGCACCCCATCCACCAGCACATCGGTGGTCACCACCAGGCGCTGGCCGGGGGGCAGATTGACCACGGCGCCGTCGTCGCCCACCACGTCCCCAGGGCAAAACCGGAACAGCCGCTCTAGCAGCCCCAGCTCCCCCAGTTCGGCGATGGTTTGTGGGTTGCTCACGGCCGCTCCAGGCAAAGGGATGACGACGGGCTCAGGAGGGCTGCACCAGATTTTCGGCCCCGGCAATCACCCGAATCGACTCGATGCGATCGCCCTGGGTGAGCTGATCTAGCACCTCTTTGTTCTCAACTACATAGCCAAACACCGCGTAGCGTCCGTCCAGCAGATTTAGCCCCGCCGGGGTCATTTCCGGCTCAAACAAAAAGAAGAAAAACTGCGACGAGCCGCCGTTGGGATCGGTGTTGGGGCGGGCCATCCCCAGGGTGCCAAAGGCCGAAAAAGGCAGCACCGGGGCATCTAAAAAGCGGCCGATCGACTCTAGGGTATTGCCGTAGACCGGAGCGTCATCGCCCTCTACCAAAACCTCCAGGGGAATGGCGCGGTAGGCCTTGGTTTTGGGGTCAATGAAGCCGTCGGCGGGGCCAGCGGGGTCGCCGGTTTGCAGCACGTAGTTGTCCTCGGCCCGGTTAAACTCCATGTTGTCGTAAAAGCCCCGCTGCACCAGGTCGATAAAGTTGCCGCCGGTCACCGGAGCGCTGTAGCCGTCGATCACCGCCCGCATGGTGCCCTTGCTCGTCTTTACCTCCACAGTGGCGCGGCCTTTGAGCTGGGGCAGTGCGTCGTACTCCGCCGGCACTTCGTAGGGAAAGCCCTGCACCATCAGCTCTTCGATCCGGCTGACATCCTCCAGCAGGGCCTCTCGCTTGAGGTAGACAATCTCGCGATCGCGCAGGTCAATCGCCTCGCGCAGGGGCAGCAGCTGGGACTCCATGTCGTCGAGGTAGGAAATCGCCGCCGCCCGCTTGCCGTCCGGCACGGCGGCCAGCATGGTCTCCCGGCTCCGCATCAAAATGCGCTCCACCTTGGTCAAATCTTTGCCGATGGGGCCCCAGCGCTTGCTGCGTAGCCAGTCCGACATGCCCTCTAGGGTCGACTGAATCGTACGAATATCGGCGTTGTCGATGGGCAGCGAGTAGCGCAGCAGGGCGCGACCATCGGTAATGGCATTGCCGGGGGGCAGGTAGGCCACGAGAGGCTCCATCGGTAGAGCTGAGGCCGAGGCCGCAGGGCCAAACCATAGGCTGACCACCACCATCAACCCCCACCCCAGCTTCACCAGAGTGCTCCAGCCCAAACCCAGCCGTCTATTCATTACCCGCATTTCCTTGGCCATAACTCCATTTTCCGCCCCTGGCGGCTCTTGTTCTGCAGCGCACTGCGCCCTTCAATCTTGTCATACTCTGGAACCTCCCTGGCCAGTTCCGCCTCGACTCAGGCGGTTAACTTATTGCGATAACAATCGCGGTTCAGGGCGCCCAGCCTAAGCCATAGTTAAGGGCGTGGCTAAAGGTTCAGTTAGGGGCAAATTCTGTGGGAAATGGCCGCAGGGGGGTAAAATGAGATGCCAAACTTAGACTGTCCACCGTAGCCAGCGCCATGATTTCTAGCAACGACTTTCGCACCGGCACCTCTATCGAGCTAGACGGCTCCGTCTGGCGCGTGGTCGAATTTCTCCACGTTAAACCGGGCAAAGGTTCCGCCTTTGTGCGCACCAAACTCAAGAATGTCAAAACTGGCAACACCGTTGAAAAAACCTTTCGGGCTGGGGAAACCGTTCCCCAGGCGGTAATCGAAAAGAAAGACATGCAGCACACCTATCGCGACGGTGAAGACCTGGTCTTTATGGATATGGAAACCTACGAGGAAGTTCGCCTCACCAGCGATGAAATTGGTCCCCAGGTCAAGTATCTAAAGGAAGAGATGGCCGTCAGCGTCGTGAGCTGGAACGGTCAAATTTTGGAGGTTGAACTGCCCAACTCCATCGTTTTAGAAGTCACTCAAACCGACCCCGGCGTCAAGGGCGACACCGCCACGGGCGGCACCAAGCCCGCTATCCTCGAAACCGGCGCCCAGGTTATGGTGCCGCTATTTATCTCCATTGGCGAAAAAATCAAAGTGGATACCCGCACCGATACCTACCTGGGCCGCGAGTAGGCCTGGCCTGCGCTGCTTAGCACCCAGCGGTAAGCCCAGCTGGTTGGACCGCTGCCCCCCAAATCAAATCCTATACAGACCGTATGAGACCTACGCCGTGGAACTAAGCGTCACCGAGCTGAGAGAGTTAGTCGCTGCCCTGAGCCAGAGCGATATCGTCGAGCTGACCCTAAAGAGCTCAGACTTTGAGCTGACCCTGCGTAAACCAGGCGCCGTGGTGGCGGCAGCGCCTGGACCAGCGCAGGAGGTGGTCGTCAGCGCCCCGCCCGCCGCCGTGGAGCCGGCCCCGCCGACCGCCCCCGCCGTCCCACCGGTAGCGCCGCCGGGCAAGGGCAGCGATGTCATCTCGATCACGTCTCCCATGGTGGGCACCTTCTACCGCTCCCCGGCCCCCGAAGAGCCTCCCTTTGTGGGGGTGGGCGATCGCATTAGCGCCGGACAGACGGTGTGCATTATCGAAGCGATGAAGCTGATGAACGAGCTGGAGGCCGAGGTCAGCGGCGAGATTGTGGAGATTTTAGTCGAAAACTCCCAGCCCGTGGAGTTCGGCCAAACTCTGATGCTGGTGCGCCCCGTCTGACCCTTGCCCCCGGTGTGTCCATGTCCGTTGATCAGCGCATAATCGTGCCCCTCGACGTGCCCTCCGCCTCGGCGGCTTTGGCCTTAGTCGAGGCGCTGCCCCAGGTGAGCTTCTGGAAGATGGGGCTGGAGCTGTTTGTCAGCGCCGGGCCAGCTCTGATTGAAGCGCTCAGGGCGCGCCAAAAACGGGTGTTTCTCGACCTCAAGTTTCACGATATTCCCAACACCATGGCGGGGGCTTGCGCTGCCGCTGGGCGCTACGGCATCGACCTGATGACCGTTCACA
Source organism: Nodosilinea nodulosa PCC 7104 (assembly GCF_000309385.1). Taxonomy (GTDB): domain Bacteria; phylum Cyanobacteriota; class Cyanobacteriia; order Phormidesmidales; family Phormidesmidaceae; genus Nodosilinea; species Nodosilinea nodulosa. The sequence goes on along the minus strand of NZ_JH976537.1, from coordinate 863,286 downwards.
CGGCGGCGGGCAAAGAGGCCATGGCGGCGGCCCAGGCCGCTGCGATCGCCGGAGCGGCGGCAGCGGGCGTCGATCCTCCCACGGTCCTGGGGGTGACGCTGTTGACCAGCATTGCCTCCAACGTGCTGGCTGAGGAGCTGAAAATTCCCCTCGGCTCGACCAACTACGTTCTGCAAATGGCCCGACTGGCCCAGGATAGCGGCCTCAGCGGCGCGGTCTGCTCGCCCCAGGAGGCTGGCCAGCTGCGGCGCTTTTTGCCCGCCGACTTTGTGCTGGTGTGTCCGGGGGTGCGCCCCGCCTGGACCAGCAGCCAGGACCAGCGCCGCACCCTCACCCCGCTCCAGGCGCTCCAGGCCGGAGCCACCTATCTGGTCATTGGTCGCCCCATTACTGCCGCTGCCAACCCCGCCGCCGCCTTTGAGCGCATCTGCGAAGAATGTTCCGCCGCGATCGCCCCCTAGTGCACCGATTTCTGCTGATTCTAGGGCTGGGAGCAGCGGCTCTCATGCCCTTTGAGGGCGGCCTTGCGGCCCAGGAAAGCTCGGCTGCTCCGGCTTCCTCCTACCTGCGGCCTCCGGCGCTTTGCCCCAGCGATCTCACTCAGCTGACCGCGCGGCTTTTAGCTGATCTGCCCAGCTACGCCAACCGGGTCGCCAGCCGCAGTCAATCGGTGGAGCAGCTCAGCACGCTGCCTCCCAACACCGTGATTGTGGCGGGCCAGCCCGACTTTACCCCCCTTGACCTGGCCCCTGCCCCCTCCCCGGCGGAGCCAGGCGATCGGGCGCCGCTTCGGCAGATATTTTTTACTACCCTGGAGCGCCAGTACTGGCACAACCAGATCGTTTCACTGCAAAATTTCCACTGGCTGTTTCTGGTGCAGAGCGATGACGGCTGGCATATGGCCCTGCTGTACTCCAGCCTGGGGCAATACCCCATGGACCATCGAGCCCCCACGCCCCCCCAGGAAAGCAGCAACGGCATTGTGGGTCAGGCAGTCAGGCTCTGGCTGCGCGACTGCCGAGCCGGGGCAATATTCCCGGCAGATGCGGAGGAATACGCCGTGCCGCCCGATTCAGAATCACCTTCAGAATCAACCCAGCCGTAGAGGGTGTCGCGCTGCCGGGCAGGGCGATCGAGGCTGGCGATCGCCCCCCGCAATTCTGCCACGGTCATGCAGGTGCCCCCCTGGGCTCCGGCCATGGTGGTAATGTGCTCTTCCATCAGCGTGCCGCCGATGTCGTTGCAGCCCCAGGTCAGGGCCTCGGTGGCCCCGGCCAGGCCCAGCTTCACCCAGCTGGGCTGGTGGTTGACAATCCAGTTGCCCAGGTAAATGCGGGCCACCGCCATCAATACGAGGGCATCGGCCAGCACCGGCTGGTCGCGCCCCACCCGGCGGCGCAGGGGCCTGGGGGCCTCCTGCCCCACGAAGGGCAGCACAATAAATTCGGTAATCGCCGCCGATCGCCCCCGTTCCATAGACTGGCGCTGCAGCTGGCGCAGCTTTTCCAGGTGGAGGATTTGCTGAGCCGGGGTTTCGATGTGGCCCGACAGCAGGGTGCTGGTGGTGGGCAGGCCAATCTCGTGGGCCAGGCCGATGATCTCCAGCCAGGTAGCCGCGCTAATTTTCTCGGGACACAGCACCCGGCGCACGCTGTCGTCCAGCACCTCCGCCGCCGTCCCTGGCAGCGAGCCAACTCCCCCATCCTTCAGGGCAATTAGCACGTCGCGGTAGTTCAGATTGTCCTGGCGGGCGATAAACTCCACCTCCTGGGGCGAAAAGGCGTGGAGATGCAGGGTCGGGTAAGCATCTTTGACCGTCGCTACCAGCTTCAGGTAATACCGTAGGGAGCTGCCGTCCAGCTTGGCCTCGGGGTTCAACCCTCCCTGCATGCAGATCTCGGTAGCGCCCACCGCAACCGCCTCAGCGGTTTTTTCGAGGATGGGGGCAAAGTCAAGCCAGTAGGCGCCTTCAGTCTGGGCATCGCGGCGAAAGGCGCAAAAATTACAGTGCTGCTCGCAGATGTTGGTGAAGTTGATGTTGCGGTTGACCACGTAGGTCACGGTCTCCCCCACCTGACGCTGGCGCAGCTGGTCGGCGGTGCGGCGAATGGCCAACCGCACCTCCGGGTCGCGCTGCTGCAAGAGCACCACCCCGTCAGCCGCAGAAATATCCGCCCCCGCCAGAGCTTCAGCAAGAATTGATTCGATATCCATAAAATTGGGGTGGGCCACCGCCCATAACGCCACCTCTCCATTGTGACGCCTCTCTACCATGACCGCTCAGCCAGCAATAATTAAGCCCCAGCTGTATGGCTGAGGCTATGGCTAGTCAGTAAAGCCCAAAGCTGGGGATCAATACATGCCTGGATCTATCTTCAGCCCCCGGCTACGGCGGGCACAATGCTGACCTCATCGCCATCGCTGAGGGCTGTCTCCTTGCCGTCGAGGAAACGAATATCTTCGCTGTTGACGTAGAAGTTGACGAAGCGGCGCAGTTCGCCGGCATCGTCGCAGAGGCGGGCTTTGATGCCGGGGCAGCTGGCTTCTAGATCGTTCAGCAGTTCTACAATGGTGCCGCCGCTACAGTCGAGGGCCGCCTGGTTGTTGGTGAACTTTTGCAGGGGGGTCGGAATCAGTACTTTTACAGCCATGGTGGTGTCTACGGTTGAGAGTTAAATCTAAAGGCCTAGGCGCAGTCAAAGCGCAGTCAAAAAATCATCCCGCAGCGATCGCCGGGAAACCCTGCGGGCCGAGCGAGTAAAGCCCGGCACGGTTGAGCCTGGGCGGCCCTATACGGGCACCTGCTGCCACTCCAGGCGATCGAGGGTGCGAGAGCGCTCCAGCGCCCGCTCAAAGCTGTCGAGCTTGGGCTCAATGGTGAAGGGTTCACCGATATAGCCCTGGACCGCCTCCTGGGTTTTGAGCCCGTTGCCGGTGATGTAGACCACCGTAGACTCATCGGGGTCAATCTTACCGGCTTCCACTAGCTTCTTGAGCACAGCAATGGTGGTGCCCCCAGCGGTTTCGGTGAAAATGCCCTCGGTTTCGGCCAGCAGCTTCATACCTTCTATGACTTCCGCATCGGTCACCGACTCAATATTGCCGCTGGTCTTGCGGGCAATGTCGAGGGCGTAGATACCGTCGGCGGGGTTGCCAATGGCGATGGATTTGGCGATCGTGTTGGGCTTCACCGGCGTGACAAAATCCCGACCTTCCCTGAAGGCTTGGGCGATGGGGGAGCAGCCCTCGGCCTGGGCACCGCTGAAGCGCACCGGCTTGTCGTCCACCAGACCCACCTTGACGAACTCCTGGAAGCCCTTATAAATCTTGGTGAACAGCGAGCCGGAGGCCAGGGGAGCCACGATGTGGTCAGGCAGTCGCCAGCCCAGCTGCTCAGCCACCTCGTAGCCCAGGGTCTTGGAGCCTTCGGAGTAGTAGGGGCGCAGGTTGATATTGACGAAGCCCCAGCCGTGGGTATTGGCCACTTCGGAACAGAGGCGGTTGACCTGGTCGTAGTTGCCCTGCACCGCCATCACGGTGGGGTTGTAGATCAAGGTGCCCAGCACCTTACCGGCCTCCAGGTCAGAGGGAATAAAGACGCAGCAGTCTAGCCCGGCATGGGCCGCGATCGCCGCCGTAGAGTTGGCCAAATTGCCCGTGCTGGCGCAGGACACGGTGGTAAACCCCAGCTCCTGCGCCCGCGTCAGGGCCACCGACACCACCCTGTCCTTAAAGCTAAGGGTGGGCATGTTGACCGCGTCGTTCTTTATATAGAGTTCCTTCAGCCCCAGCTGCCGGGCCAGGCGCTTAGAGCGCACCAGGGGAGTCATGCCGGTGCCCACATCGATGGGGGTGTCGGTGCTGACGGGTAAAAAGTCTTTGTAGCGCCAAATCGACAGCGGCCCAGCCTGAATCGTGCTGCGTGTTACGCGCTGGCGAATGGCGTCGTAGTCGTAGGCCACCTCAAGCGGCCCAAAGCAGACGTCCTCACACACGTGCTTGGCCCCTAGATCGTAGGTTTCGCCGCACTCGCGACACTTGAGAGCCGAAAAGGTGGGTGTGGTGGCGGTAGAGCGTTCGATGGACTGCGTCATGGCGGTTTCTCTGGGGTTTCTTTGGGCAAGCGGCTAGCGCATTAATCAATTGATCAAAAAGTAGCACCGTTGACAATACCCGGTCAAACATACCCGATTCTTTTAGTCGGGTATAGCGCAGGCCTTGATTTCCCAGGGCTACCCCTGGATCGCCTCGGCCCGTGGCCCTCCTTCGGCTGACCCAAAGCAAAAATGGGCTGAATTGTTTAGGGGGCTTGTCGGTTAATGCCCTGGCTTGAGGCCCTGGCTTGAGGCCCTGGCTTGAGGCCCTGAGCCGCCGATTGCAGCCCTGGGGAGGGGAGTTGCTGCGATCGCTCAGGGAATACAAGGCATTTGTCTGGTCAACTGCCCCTTGATAGAGACAGGGCTAACCTCCAGCGGGCAGAAAATCTGTGGCTGGAGGCGACTAAGTAGCGTGCTATACAAACGCCCCCAGTGCAGTTGAGGTTAAGTGATTTAAAGTCATGGAACGTTTGCATTACCCTATGCGCCATCTCGCTAAAACTGCTCTATGCTTGGTCCCCAAGGTGGTCTGTGCTGGGGGCCTAGCCGTGATTTGGCGGCATAGAGCAGCACGTTCGGTGCAGACGCTTTCTGTGATGCTCTTAGCAGAACATTTATGGTAGTGACCCAAGATAAGCCGCTTGCCAATGTCTTCCGCCAGCTGTCGGGGGGAGCATTCCCTCCGGTAGTCGAGTCCTACGACCGGGGCAAGACTATATTCTTTCCTGGAGATCCCGCCGAGCGGGTCTACTTTCTGCTGAAAGGGGCCGTCAAGCTGTCGCGGGTGTACGAGGCTGGGGAAGAGATTACCGTCGCCCTACTGCGAGAGAATAGCGTGTTTGGGGTGCTATCGCTGATCACGGGCAACCGCTCCGATCGCTTCTATCACTCTGTGGCGTTTACGCCGGTCGAGCTGCTGTCGGTGCCCATCGAGCAGGTCGAGCAATCTCTAGAAGAAAATCCTGAGCTGGCGCTGCTGATGCTGCGGGGCCTGTCATCGCGCATTTTGCAGACCGAGATGATGATTGAGACCCTGGCCCACCGCGACATGGGATCGCGGCTGGTCAGCTTTTTGCTAATTCTCTGCCGCGACTTTGGCGTGCCCAGCCAGGATGGGATCACCATCGACCTCAAGCTGTCTCACCAGGCGATCGCTGAGGCCATCGGGTCGACTCGGGTGACGGTGACCCGCCTGCTTGGCGATCTGCGCCAGGAGGGCATGATCTCCATCTATAAAAAGAAGATCACGGTTCACGACCCGGTCAACCTGAGCCAGCAGTTTACCTAGCTTGGCCTTGAGCGCGTTGCGTAGGCAGGGGGCGCAGGCCTTTGCCCACGAGAGAAGCGCCCTAGCGTAGGCATGCGCACCTGGCCCGTCGACCCGGTCGGCTCTGATGGGTTCTGTAGCCGCAAAGCCTGGGCTAGGGGTTGAGCTGGGGAACGCCACCCAGCTGGTCTGGTCTACTGGAGCGGAACTGGGGTTGGCGGCTTGCTGCTGGCTCGTTTTGAGCGTACAGGAGCCTGACCCATGCAGTAGAGTAAATGCAAACTCCCCTGTGGCTGGTGCATGGTTTCTGGGTACGTACTGATTTTGGCGGTCTTGATGTTGGGGGGAGTGATTGCTACCCTGGGCGATCGCATTGGCATGCGGGTCGGGAAAGCTCGCTTGAGTCTGTTTAACCTGCGCCCCCGGCAAACCGCAACGGTGGTGAGCATTGCCACCGGGAGCATCATTTCGGCCTCAACGCTGGCGCTGCTGTTTGGGGTCAGCAGTCAGCTGCGCACCGGAGTGTTTGAACTGGGCCGAATTCAGGACAATTTGGCCAGTGCCGAAGCCGATCTGGCCAAGGCCAAAGCGACCCAGGAGAACGTTGAAACGGACCTGAAATCGGCCACCGCCGAGCGCCAGCGGGCTTTGGGGCGACTCCAGGAGGTGAATAAGTCGCTCAGTCAGGCCGTGGCGCAGCAGGAGGCGACCCAGGGAAAGCTCAGCCAAACCCAGGGGCAGCTCGACAAGGTGTCCCAGCAAGCTGAAACCCTGCGCCAGTCGACGGCCACGCTGCGGGTTGAGCGCGATCGCCTGCTTCAGCAGCAGGCCACCATTGGCAGCCAGATTGCCCAACGCGATCGCGCCATTGCCGAGTTAGACCAAAAGATTGCCCAACGCGATCGAGAAATTGCCCAGCGCGAGCAGCTGTTGACTAATCTGGAGGCCGAACAGGACTTTTTAGAGCAGCAGGTAACCGCCCTACAAACCCAGTACCAGGGGCTTTTTCGCGGCAACATTGCCCTCAACCGCAACCAGGAGATTCTGGTGGGGCAGGGGCGGGCCGAAAACCGCGCCCAGGCCGAAGACTTTGTGACCAAATTTTTGCAGGAGGCCAATCGGCTGGTGTCCCGCGCCATTGCGCCCGGCGCCTCGATCGACCAACAAATTTTGCTGATTGGCAACCGCGAAGTGGAGGATCTGATTGACCGCCTCGCCACCGGCGAAGACTACGTGGTGCGCCTGCTTTCGGCGGCCAACTACGTCACTGGCGAACCCTGCGTCCTCCAGCGGGGCGAACCCTGTATTCAGGTGTTTATCGACGCTACCCCCAACCAGCAAATCTATGCCAAGGGCGAGCGGCTGGCTACGGTGACCCTCGATCCCCCGCCCTTTGGCGATCGCCAGCTGGTCGAGCGCCTCAATCTGCTGCTGGCGGCGGCTCAGTTTCGCGCCCGCCAGGACGGCGTTGTGAGCGACACGCTACAGGTGGCCGACAACCGCCCGGAAACCATTTTGAACTTCCTCGACCAGGTGCAGCAGTCAAATCAGGCGGTGGATTTTCAGGCTATTGCGGCAACCGATATCTTCACGGCGGGGCCGATTCAGATTGATCTGGTCGCTGTCCATGACGGGCGCGTTTTGTTTCAAACCGGTGGGGCGAACAATTCTCTCGGCAACGACGGCGATCGCCGCAGCATTGACCTTCGCTGAAGCTTAAGGATCCAAAGAAAATTATCTTTGGCGGCGAATATTTAATAATGTCTAAAAAAATTTGCAGATAGTTACCATCTGGCCCCACTTCGATACTGTGGGGATCACCTGTGTTTAGAATTAGCCTATCTGTCGGCTACTAACAGATTGCTTTTAACTCTGGCCTGTCCCAAGGGGGGCAAACTTTAATATATCTGGAGCGATCCCATGAAATTTGAGGATATTTATCAGTTCTTCGAGGATCCACCGCCAATCTACCTCAACAAAGAGCTTGCCGTCTGTTATGTGTTGTCGGTGTTGCTCCAGCAAGATTCCTACGGTACCGAGTTAATTCAGCGATTGACTCACCAGTACCCCCACTATCGCCTGTCGGACACGGTGCTCTATGGTGCCCTTAAATTTTTAGAAGATGAAAATGCCATAGATGGCTACTGGAAGAAGGTAGAAGGTCGGGGCCGCCCCCGCCGCATGTATCGCCTTAACCCTGACTGGCGGCTACAGGCCGAGGAGCTGGCTGAATTTTGGAAAACCTACATGGGCGATCCGGTGCGTCCTACCACCGCCCAAAGCCCTGCCTACTCCGCCCCGCGAGGATGACCCATAGCGCTGAATTTGAGGGGCTAGGCCTACCTGAATGATCCATCATTTCGTACCCTAGAGAGGTACCCCCAATGGCCACCCCGTGACCGACACCATAACCTACTCAACCCTATTTCTAACCCTGCTAATGGTGGTGGGGTTAGTCTTTTTTATTCGCGCATCGACCAAAGACCGCATCGAAACCCTAACGCTGGCCCGCCCGGTGGCGCCGCTGGCCCTGCTGCAAACCCTAACCACCCATTTTGAAAACCGGGCCTATGCGGTGACGGCGGCCGAAGCCGAAACGCAGCGGGTTGTGCTGCGGGGTCGCGTGCGGCCCAGCCTTCTGTTGGCGATTTTTTTAACCCTGCTGGCCGCTATTGGTGGGCTGTGTTTTGCGCTAGTTTTGGCCAACCTATGGCCCGCCTACGGAGCTAAGTTCTTGATTTTGGTCGGAGTTGCCCCGGCGGCGGGCTGGTTCTACTGGCGAGGGGCGGCCCGCGACGAAGACATCATCCTGCAGGTTCGCCCAGAGGAATCTTCAGCCGATCCGCTCAGCCCATCGGCCAGCATTGCCGTCACGGCCCATCGCGATGAACTGCTGGCCCTGGAGCAGGATCTACGGCGTCAAACCTGAAAAAAGCCTAAAAAAAAGCTAGCCAATTGGCTAGCTTTTCGTTACTAGGACTGCTTTAGTACGAAGATTTCAGTACAAAGACAGTGACTCCGTTCGCTCCGCTAGCAAGCCTTGGCTCGCTAGCGGTTTATCGAGCTCAGTGGGTCAGCGTTTCTAGAACTGAAGCGTTCTCGTCTTCGTCTTCGCCAAGCAGTACCCGTAAACTGGGGAAGAGAAAGTGATTCTCCTCGACGTACTGGGCCCCAAACAAACCCTTTTCGGCCCAAAAGTATCGGTCGGTGGTATGCTCGTTCCGTTTAACCAGCAGTAGGGCTGGGGGGGCGATGCCCTCGGAATGGATAAAATTCCGGGCTGCGGTTACGGGTTTTTCGTTGCCGCTCTCAATACTATACTGAGGAACAGCCTCTAAGATGCGACGGCCTTCTAAGCGACGACGACTCTTACGCTTGCGTCTCCTTGCCAAGTTGCCTACCTCCCTCTCAGTGAATATTTGGATGTAGTTTCGGTTACAAAATTTGTTAACCAGGCCAAGTATATAGGCTCAAAATAAGAATTTCAACTTCTCTTAAAAATTGGCCATGAGGTGCCAAAAACCAGGGCTTGTATAGGTTACACGGGTGTCTGGCAAAACTGGGACTGAACAGAATTGTTAAAAAATTGACAAAACTTTAATTTTTCTTCCGCCACACTCTTAAATTGCTTTGCCATGATTGGCTCCCCCAGCTCCGAATTTATTGCCCTGTGTCAATCTCAGGTTCTCCTGCTGACCCAGGCTTTGGGGGCTATCTCCACCGTGGTCTATCTGGCCGAAACTACGGCAGACTCCATGAACCCAACGCTGGTGCCTTTGGTGGCCTATCCAGAGACCGCCGACCTGTGGAGTGACCTGCGCAAAGGGCTGACGGCGGTAGTCGAAATGGAAGACGGGGGTCGAGATAGCAGGCAAAAGCCACCCTATGCAGCGGCTCAGCTGGAGGATTGGCCCCTTCGCTCTGGGAACCTAGAGCCAGAGCTGCCAGCCTATTTCACCCTTGGCGATGACCCGCAAGGTGCTCCCCTGTCGGGACGATCGCAGCCGATGTCGGCCCCGCGGCCGACGGATATGACGCCCGCTGCGATCGCCCAGGAGCTGGAAACCGAAACGGCGGCCTACCCGCTGGTGCTGCCCCTGGCCCACGAGGGGATTGTGCTGGGCATGATGGTGAGCACCCGCGAGGCCCGACCCTGGACGGCGGACGACTATCAGCAGGCCGAGCAGGTGGCCAGCACCCTGGCGATCGCCTGCGTGATGGATCAGCGCAGCCAGTGGCTCCAGCGCCAGCTCAACCAGCGCCAGCTCAATCAGTCGGACCAGTCCGAAACGTTCCACGACCTGCTGCACCAGTTTCGCAATCCGCTGACGGCGCTGCAAACCTTTGGCAAGCTGATGGTCAAGCGCCTGCCGCCGGAAGATACCAACCGCCCCATTGCTGAGGGCATTGTGCGCGAAAGTCGGCGGCTGCAAGATTTGGCCCAGAACTTTGACGACGCAGTGGCTACCGCCGATGAAATCCTGGCCCAGCCCACTGTTCCTTCGGTGGGGGGACTGCTGCTGCCTGGGATAGGGGCCGATGCGGCGGCGGTGTCTGATGGCTCAGATTCTGCGAATTACCGAGCAGGGGCTGCGGGCAAGCTGGCGATCGCCCCTGCCCAGGGCCATGGTCTAGGGCGATCGCTAACGGTAAAACCCGGTGCGATCGCCGCGGTGGCCATACCGCTGGTGCAGTCTACGCTGCCCCTGGCCCAGGAGCGGGGCCTGTATCTGGTCCACCATATTCCCGACTCCCTGCCCGATGTCTGGCTGGACTCGGCTGCCCTGGGTGAAGTCCTTCACAACCTGATCGACAACGCGCTGAAATACGCTTCTCCCGGAGCGCTGGTTTGGGTGACCGCCGGGCTAGAGCAGCAGTTAAATGGGCGGGTTTTCCAGGGCATTGCCGTGGGAGATACTGGCTGGGGCATTCCCCTGGGCGATCAGCCCCAGCTGTTCAACCGCTATTTTCGCGGCGTACAGGCCGAGGGCGATATTCCCGGCACCGGGCTGGGCCTGGCCATTGTCCACGGCTTAGTGCAGGGCATGGGGGGACATATTGACCTGATTAGCCCGGTGCAGGGGACTCCGTGGCTGCCGCCCGAGGCGGCGGCCTATGCTGCCCATCCTGGAACACTGTTTGTGGTGTGGCTGCGAGTTTCCTCTAACGAAGATCTGCCAGCACTCGACGCTAGCGCAACGACCTACGACTAGAGCCGCTAGACTTGAACCACAACATTGCGCTTATTTGTGCCTAGCACTACTAAAACCCGCTTCCATAGGAGAATGAAACTAGCCAGTCTGCCCGACTAGCGCTCTTTTTTCACCGTCCATTTTCGGTATAACCCATGGTAACCACCCTATCCCCCACCCCCGCTACCCGGCTTGCTCCGCCCGCTTCCCTAGATCCCCTGGTTGTGCCCGAGCGACTACTGCTGGGGCCGGGGCCCTCCAACGCCGATCCCTCCGTAATCGCGGCTATGAACCATCAGCCCATCGGCCATCTGGATGCGGCCTACCTGGCAATGATGGATGAGGTGCAAGATCTGCTGCGCTATACCTGGCAGACCACCAACCCCCTTACCTATGCGGTAGCTGGCACGGGGTCGGCGGCGATGGAAGCCACAATCGCTAACGCCATTGAGCCGGGCGATCGCGTTCTGGTGGCCGTCAAGGGCTACTTTGGCCACCGCCTGGTGGATATGGCCCAGCGCTATGGGGCCGACGTGGTCACGATTAACCGGCCCTGGGGCGAGGCCTTTACCCTTGAGGAAATTACCGCTGCCCTAGAGCAGCATCGTCCGGCGGTGCTGGCGATCGTCCACGCCGAAACCTCAACGGGTGTTCGCCAACCGCTAGAAGGGGTAGGGGCTGCCTGCGCCGCCCACGACTGTTTGCTGCTGGTCGATACCGTCACCAGCATGGGGGGCGTGCCAATATTTCTCGATGACTGGCAGGTGGATTTGGCCTACAGCTGTAGCCAAAAAGGGCTCAGCTGCGCCCCGGGCATTTCCCCTTTTACGATGAGCCTCCGCGCCGAGGCCAAGCTGGCCCGCCGCCGCCAGCCCGTCGCTAACTGGTACCTGGATGCCAACCTGCTGCGCAAGTACTGGGGACCCGAGCGCGTCTACCATCACACCGCCCCGGTAAACCTTACCTACGCCCTGCGCGAGGCCCTGCGCCTGCTGGCTGAAGAAGGCCTTGAGGCCCGCTGGCAGCGACACCAGCACACCGCCGCCTACTTCTGGGCTGGGTTAGCCGACCTTGGCCTATCCTGCCATGTGGAAGAATCGCTGCGGCTGCCTACCCTCACCACCGTCCGCGTGCCCGATGGAGTCGATGCCAAAGCCGTCAGCCGTCAGCTGATGGCCGACTACAATATCGAGGTTGGCGGCGGCCTGGGCGAACTGGGCGGCAAAGTGTGGCGCATTGGCCTCATGGGCTACAACAGCCAGCCCGAGAATGTGGATACCCTTTTACAGGCGCTGGGTGCGGTGCTGCGCTAGGGGTTGCCATCAATTAATCGCCAATAGTCTAAGAATCAGCGGTTACAGCCCCTAGCCTGTTTTTTGGGTCGGGCGTGGCAATGCCTATGGGATAAGGATCGTAGCAAGAATCGATGAAATGCCCTAGGTCGTTTAGCTATCCGTTGCTGCGAAAGATGATCGCTGTTAGCCTTCCTCAATGCAGCAAGGAGTCGCCAGACAAGTGAAAGCCAGATAAATCTGGTTTAGATTTGTCTGGCGTCGGGCCATCGTTTAGCTAACGATGAAAGGCCAACGAGCGATCGCTGTCCACCAATCGCCAACAGTGCCCGAGTGGGAGGCTTGGTGAAAATATTCAATTAGCTCCTGGGTACTTACAGCTTTGGTGTCTTCATAGATTTGAGCTTGAGCTTTCTGCTTAAAAGCCGCATGGGTAGAGCCGGAAAAGTGCTAAAGACGGTCCTAGAAAAATACGAGATTAGCCAGGGCAAGCTTGCAACCGTGATGGGTATTGGTTCGTCTAACGTGTTTCGATCGGCCAATGGGCTACGTGACCCTAGCTCTGAGACGGTATTGGCGATTATTCGAGCGCTTTATAAGATTGACTCAACTGCCGCTGAAGAGTTTGAGTCCTTATATCTCACAGGTTTAGATACTGATTGAGGATGGCTCTCTAACTATTTGGCCAGCAGTCTACGCTGGCAGTTAACTTTGTGCGTAAGTAGTTTTTTTTATCATGACTCAGCCAGGGACTGTCTATATCGTTGGAGCTGGCCCTGGTGCCCTCGACTACCTCACCGTGCGGGGGTACGAGCTGTTGCAGCGGGCCGAGTGCCTGGTGTACGACGCGCTGGTGGACGAGGCGTTGTTGAACCTGCTGCCCAGGGGGTGCGATCGCATCGATGTCGGCAAACGCGGCGGCCAGCCCAGCCCTCCCCAGGCCGAAATCACTCAGCTCTTGGTCAAGCTGGCCCTGGCCGGTCGCCAGGTCGTGCGGCTCAAAAGCGGCGACCCGTTTATCTTTGGCCGCACCGCCGCCGAAATCCAGGCTCTGCGCGAGGCGGGCTGCCCGGTCGAAGTCGTGCCCGGCGTTTCGTCGGCGCTGGCGGCCCCGCTGCTGGCGGGCATTCCCCTCACCGACCCGGTGTGGAGTCACGGCTTTGGCGTCGTTACCGCCCACAACCCCGACCTGCTCGACTGGCCCACCCTGGCCCACCTCAAAACCCTGGTGGTGCTGATGGGCAGCCGCCACCTGGAGGAGATCGTACAGCGCCTGCGCCAAAACGGCTGCCGGGGCGACATGCCTGTGGCCGTCATTCGCTGGGGCGGGCACCTGCAGCAGCAGGTGTGGGAAGGCAACCTGCTCACCATTTGCCAGGTGACTCGCGGCGAAACGCTGTCGCCCTGTGTAATTGTGTTTGGCGAAGTCGTGCGCCTGCGCCGGTATTTGGGGGCGCAACCAATTCAAAATTCAAAATTCAAAATTCAAAATTCCATCACCCCATCACCCCATCACTCTCTCCCCCTCTCTCAAAAGACCATCCTGATCACCCGCGCCGCCGAACAATCCAGTGCCTTTGCCGATCTGCTGAGCGATCGCGGGGCCACGGTGGTCGATTTTCCGGCCCTGGAGATTCGATCGCCGTCGAGCTGGGCCGGGCTGGATGGGGCGATCGCAGCCCTGTCCACCTTTCACTGGCTGATTCTCTCCTCGGCCAATGCCGTGAATTTCTTTGTCGATCGCCTGCTGGACCAGGGGAAGGATCTGCGTGCCCTCAGCTCGCTCAAAATTGCCGTGGTGGGCCGCAAAACGGCGGCGGTGCTGAAAAAGCGAGGGCTGGTGCCCGACTTTATACCGCCCGACTTTGTGGCCGATTCTTTGGTGGAGCACTTTCCCGAAGCCGTGGCGGGCCAGCGGCTGCTGTTTCCCCGCGTGGAGAGCGGCGGGCGGGAAGTGCTGGTGCAGGAGTTTTCCGCCGCCGGGGCCGAGGTGGTGGAGGTGGCGGCCTACGAGTCGGGCTGTCCAGCGGCTCCTGCCCCCAGCGCTTTGGATGCCCTCAAAAAGGGGCAGGTAGATGTGATTACCTTCGCCAGTTCTAAGACGGTGACCCACACGGTCCAGCTTTTGGAGCAGGGCCTGGGAGCGGGCTGGCGGGAAGCACTGGCGGGGGTGGCGATCGCCTCCATTGGCCCCAAAACCTCAGATAGCTGCCGCGAGCTGCTGGGCCGGGTGGATATTGAACCAGCGGAGTACACCCTGGACGGACTGACGGAGGCGATCGCCGCATGGGCCAGCGCATCATCGGGCTAACCGGGGGCATCGCCACCGGCAAATCGACGGTGGCAGACTACCTAGCGCGGCGGCACCGGCTGCCTGTTTTGGACGCCGACATCTACGCTCGTCAGGCGGTGGAGCCGGGGTCGGTGGTGCTGGGGGCGATCGCCGACCGCTACGGAGCAGCCCTCGTCCGGGGCGATGGCACGCTAGACCGAGCCAGACTGGGAGACATTGTTTTTAACCAGCCCGCCGAAAAGACCTGGCTAGAGCAGCAGATTCACCCCGTGGTGCGTCAGTGCTTTGAGGCCGCCATGGCCAAGCTGGCCGAAGCCCCAGTCGTGGTGCAGGTCATTCCGCTGCTGTTTGAGGCCAACCTGACCGATCAGGTAATCGAAACTTGGGTGGTGGCCTGCCCCCTAGAGCGCCAGCGCCAGCGCTTGATGGATCGCAACCACCTCAGCCCGGCCCAGGCCGACGCCCGCATTCAGAGCCAGATGCCCCTGGCTGAAAAGGTGGCCAGAGCCGATGTGGTAATCGACAACTCCGCCGACTTGCCCGCCCTATTTCGCCGCGTGGAGGAGGCGTTGCAGCACCCCCTCCAGGGCTAGGGAGGTGAGGGCGCTGGCGGGCCTGGCGTAGGCGCTGTAGGGGCTGCCCTGGGTTGGTCCCGGGCGTTTTAGCCAGAGGGCACAGAGGGTGGTACGAGCGGGCGCACCCGGCCACAGCCCCTGGTGATTCGACAGATCGAGCACGGTCGCCAGATCGGTCTCCCGCAGCAGCCAGTGGCGCAGGTCGGCGCTGTTGCCCTGGGCCCAGAAGGGGTCGAGCAATACCCCGCAGCGGCCGCCGGGTCGCAGCAGTTGCAGGCTGCGCTCTAGAAACAGGCGTGACCAGTAGAGGCGGCTCTGGCTGCCGCCCCGGCTGTGGGGGTAGTAATCGGAGCGGCGCAGGTACTGACTCAGCCAGGCAAACTGGCCCCGGTACTCGGCCCAGGTTTGGGCGAGGTCGGGGTCGATGGTGAGCACCGTTTGGTGGTTGTGCAGAAAGGTCGAGGGGGCCACGTTTTTGTGCTCTAGAAGGGCGGCGTAGCGCTCTATGAACCCCTGTCGGGTAGCTTCTACGGCACCGTGGGGAAAGTGGCTGAGCACAATATCAAAGCCGCCCTGGTCGCGCAGGCGCTGGTGAAAGTAAAACCCCCAGTGAAAGGGGCGAACGGCCTCGACATCCGCCTGGCTGAGGGGGCGGGTGGGGCGGGTGCCGACCGGATCGGGCACCCGCAGGCCCAGCTGCTGGCTGCCCTCGCTCCACAGCAGGTGGGTGAGCTTGCTGTGGGCAATGGTGTTGAGTTCGTCGAGGCGATCGCGCAAAAAGTCAGCCTGGGCGTAGGCGGGCACGCTGCCCACCTCGGCCAGCAGCTGGGTCTGGCTGCGGTAGTGCTCCAGTCGCACCTGGCGCTCGGCCAGCACCGACTGGTAGCTGTCGGCCAGCAGCGGCTGGAGCAGGTTGCCCTGGAGCGGGGCTGCGGTCTCGGGGGGTTTGGTCTTTGCCCCGCGCCGGGGCTGCACCTGGTCGAAGCGCTCGTCATCGACCCGCACCAGGCCGACTAGGGCATTGCCCTGGAGGATGGTCAGCGTTAGGTCGGGCAGGGTGGTGAGTTCCGCCGGGCGATGGGTGTGCTGCACTCCCTGGAGCCACAGCCGCAGTCGCACCAGCTCTACCGCCGGAGGCCACAGGTCGAGGCCGTAGAGGGCGTTGCTCACCAGGTGGTGGTAGAGGCCCAGGGTGGACCCAGGGGAGGACGCCCTGGCCCAGTCGGGGACAGTTTGGGCCGAATGCTGAAGGGCGATCGCGCGCAGCCCCTGAGCCAAATCCAGCAGCTGATTGAGGGCCATCACCAAAAGCCGCCCCGAGCCGCAGGCGGGGTCAAGCAGGGTGAGCTGGCCCAGCTCGCCTAAAAGACGGCCAGCATCACCGGGGGAGAGTGCGCTCAGCAATCCCTCGGTGGAGCTGTAGCGGCGCCCGGTGACGACCTCAGCCCGGTCGAGCAGGACAGCGTGAATGGTGCGATCGCCCAGCGCCCCCAGCAGCGGCTCGGGCGTGGCGGCGGCGGCCCCACCCTGGCCGTTGACGGCCTGCTCCAGCAGTATCCCCAGGGCCGCATCCAGCCCGGCGGGGGCCGCCGCCGCCAGGTCGGCCAGCCAGTGCAGGGCTGGCTCAAAGGCCGCATCGGGCAGGGGAATATGGCCCCAGCGCTGGTCTAACTCCGCAAACCGAAACGGCCCCATGGGCAAAAAAGGCAGCGCTCCAAACCGCTGGTTCAGGGCCGGGGTACGTTCCTCCACAGGCAGAGTAAAGCCCTGCTGGCACAGGGGTCGCAGCACCTGGGCAAAGAACCCATCCGGCCCGCGCTGCTGGCTCTGGCCAAACTGGTTGTGCAGGTACCATTCATCGCCGCCCAGGTAGCCCCGCTGCTGCAGCGCCGCCACGGCAATCAGGCGGGCCAGCAGCAGCGTGGCGTAGTGACGGCGCTGCTCCCCAGGCAGGGCGCCCAGGGCATCGGTCAACCCCTGCCAGCTGCGATAAAACCCTTCCACCAGCGCCGGGGAGGGCGGCTGTTCTACCGTGAGGCCCATAGCCCCTAGGCCGAGGGGGACTGCTTGGCCGCCATGGCGTAGTCGCGGAAACGATTGAGGTCGTCTTGCAGGGTGGCCTCCACCAGGCGCCCCAAAAACAGCCCATCCATCCATTTGATGACGGCGGGCACCGAGTAGGACACGGTGAGTTTGACGGTGGACTGGCCGTCTTTGCCGTAAAAGCGAATGGCCCCCCGGTTGGGCAGGCCGTCGATCGCCTCCCACTGAATAATTTGGTGGGTGACCAGGTTGGTGATTTTGGAGCGCCAGGTAAACTCCAGCCCCCGCGAGGCCAGCTTCCACTCAGAAATTTCGGGGTCGGCCTCGGAGATTTTAACCGAGTCAATCCACTTCATCCAGCGGGGCATTTGCTCCAGGTCAGACCACAAATCCCAGGACGTTTCTACCGGCACATCGACATCTACCAAAACGCTGTGATCGAGCCATTCACCCATGGTGTACCCCTGCCGCTAATTAAGGCTGTGCCGATGGCGAGCTGCGAAGGCCATTGCAAAAGACAGTTGCGATCGCAAGCTCAGCGCCAGTGCGGTACTCCCCGCCAGCACTGAGCTTATTCTACCCGTATTTCTTCGGACACACTTTGTCTCCACCGTTTTGTCGTTGCCACAGGGGTTGCACCGGGCACACCCCGACTCCCTCATCCTTTGCGGGCCACCAGGGTGCGGTGGCGGGGGTCGCTGGGCACCGTCACGGGCGGCTCAAACCCCACCTCAGTCAGGGCCATTTCCAGATCAAAGGTGTAGTAATCGTCGCTCCAGGGTTCGGTGCTTTTCATCAGGGTAAACAGCACCGGCGGCAGCGCTTGAATTACAGGCGACTGGGGGTTGTTGTCGACTATGGCCAGGGCGCCGCCGGGGCGCAGCAGCCGCAGGGCCTCGGCAAAAATAGCCCGCCCGGCCTGGCGCGGCAGTTCGTGGGTGACAAACTGCATTGTCACCACATCAAACGACGCATCGGGGAAGCCGGTAGATTCTGCTGCCCCATGCACCCACTGGGCAATTTCGTGCTGGGTATCCTGGAATTGAGCCACCGCCAGCATGTAGGGCGACAGGTCGAGGCCCACGGTGCGCACCGGGTTTGTTGGGGCGTTTTTCTGGGCGTAGTGGCGATGGATAGCCATGGTCGAGATGCCCACCGAGCAGCCCACATCGAGAATGTCATGGACCTGGGCGGGGCCGTACTGGTCGAGCACGTTTAGAAAACTCTGGCGCAGGCGGGCCTGGGCCTCTTGCCAGGACAGATTCTCCTGGGGCCATACGCGCAGGGCCATAGCGTAGGTGGCGGGGGCGGCCTCAAAGGCGGCCTGCCAGCAGAGGTTGCCCTCGCTGTAGGCGTGGAAAGGCACCTGATAGTAGTCGGGGTAAACCACGGCTGGATTGGTGAGCTCATCCAACCGCTGGCGCAGGGCAGGGGTGTCGAGATCGACGCAGGTTTGCCGCCAGGCCACGCCATTTTTCTCGGCGGTTTGAATCAGCACCCGGCGAGCCTGACGCTTCATCAGCGCGTAGAGAACCGGAGTTTGAATGGCGCGGTTGACCAGCCGAGAGAGCAGATCATCGCCAGCCCAGTCGGGCTTGAGTTTGGTCGTGGTCATGGCTTGCGCAGTTCGGTGTCGTTGCCTACTGTAACGGATTCGCGGCAGGCCCTGATAGAGTCACCCACGGCGTCACCAGCTACGGTAGGATGTCGGGTTAGCGCTGGTGATAGTTCTATGGCTAGCAATGCTCTACCACTCCATACCCTAAACCCCCTGGGCCGCTTTTCTGACCGCGCCCAGGACTATGCCCGCTACCGGCCCAGCTACCCCCAGGAGGCGATCGCGGCCATTCTGGCCGACCTGGGCGACCCCCGCTCGCTGGTGGTGGTCGACGTGGGGGCGGGCACCGGCATTTCGAGCCGACTGCTGGGAGCGCAGGGGGCCGGGGTGATTGCCCTGGAGCCCAATGCGGCCATGCGCGAGGCCGCCGATCCCCACCCCCGAGTGAGTTTTTTATCGGGCACCGCCGAGCAAACCGGGCTGGCCGACGGCTCGGTGGACGTGGTGACCTGCTGTCAATCGTTTCACTGGTTTAACCCACCGCTAGCTCTGGCGGAGTTTAGCCGCATTTTGCCGCCGGGCGGACGGGTGGCCCTGATGTGGAATGACTGGGATTTAGACGACCCCAGAACGGGAGCCTACCGCCAGATTGTGCAGACCGCCGCCAGCCGCACCATCGACCACCACGACCACACCCAGGCCATCGACGCGGTGGAGCAGCACCCCGACTTTTCCGCTGTGCGGCACCTTGCCTTTGCCTATGGCCAGACCCTGACGCTGCCCGAAGTGGTGGGGCGATCGCTGAGCGCATCGTACATTCCCAGGGAGGGCAGGGCCCACGCGCAATTCTTAGACGCCATGGCTGCCTGGCACCGGGCCTGGGCGGCCAGCGACGACACGGTGACGCTGAAGTATGTGACCAACCTCTACCTGAGCGAAAGGGTGGACGATGCGGACGATGCAATCTGACGCGATCTAGCTCGATCTAGCGCATCCTAAAACGCACCCTGAGATGTTAAACCCTGGCGGTTTGCCCCAGGGGGGATTGGCTGTAGTGGTGGAGCAAGTCGGCGGGGTCGTCGTAGATGGCGATCGCCCCCGCCAGATCTTCATCGCTAAAGCCGCCGCAGCGCAGGGCAATGACGCCGACCCCGGCCTGACCAGCCGCCTCAATATCGTAGGGGGTGTCGGCCAGCATCACCACGCGATCGGGGGCCAGCTCGGCCTTTTGCAGCGCCGCCAGAACAATATCGGGGGCGGGCTTAGAGTTTTCGGCATCGCTAGAAGAGGTGGTCTCAGTCAGCAAATCCTCTACATCGGCCACCTTTAGCATGACGGCCAGCTCGCGATCGCTGGCGGAGGTGGCGACTATCACATGCAGTCCGGTGGTCATCAGCTTCTCCACCAGCTCCCGCGCCCCGCGAGTGGGCTGGAGCTGCGGGCGGTATTTTTTCAAGACAAGCTCTGTGTGGTCGCTGGCGATCGCCTTGCCGGGGTTTTCTGCTTCATTGAGTTCGGCAAACAGCTTTGTCATCAGCTGATCGCCGCCCATGCCCATCAGCGGGCGCACCTGCTCCAAGGACACCTCGTAGCCGTGGCTGGCAAAGGACTCAATCCAGGCCTGGGCATGGATATCATTGCTCAAAACTAAGGTGCCATCAATATCTAAAACAACGCCGTCTAGGGTCATGCCATCTCTCTTTAAAGTGCCCCCATGCTGGCACGGCGGCCCCCTGGGCACATCTGCCACGGGATGAGTCTACCGCCGGGCATGGGTCGGGCGTCGGGTAGATGGCCGCCAACACCCTGAGGCCGTACGCCTCCTAGGGTAGATACCAAAAGCGGCGATCGCGGCTACGCTGAGGCAATCCTGCGTCTGCATCCATTGGCGTGGAACCCCAGGGGAATGAATCTAGCGTTTTTGCGGAGCCGCAGGCTTTGGCTTTTTGCCCTAACCGCCGTCGGGCTGGTGGTGCTGGGCAGCCAGCTGCCACTCGAGGACTGGTTTGCAGGCACCTACAACTGGCTGTCAACACTGGGCAATCGCGCCATTCCAGCCTTTGTAGCGCTGTACGTGCTGGCGACCGTGCTTGGTTTGCCCAACATTGTGCTGATTTTGGTGGCCGGGGCCGCCTTCGGCTTCAAGGGCATTGCGGTGGCTTCGATCGCAGATCTCCTGGGGGCGATCGCCTGCTTTTGGGTGGGGCGCAGGCTGGCGCGCGATCGAATCAAGCGCTGGATCGAAAAAAATCCCACCTTTGGTCGTTTGGATGATGCCGTGGGCCGGAAGGGCTGGAAAATTTTGCTGCTCATGCGGCTGTCCCCCCTGGTGCCGTCTAACCTGCTCAACTACGGCTTTAGCTGCACCAGGGTGAATTTCTGGCAGTACTGCTTTTTCTCCTGGGTGGGCATGCTGCCGGTGATCACGCTGTATGTCTACCTGGGGTCCTTCGGCCTGACGCTGTTTCAGGGCGGAATAACCACCGAAAAACTGGCCCTACAGGGCGGTGGGGCCGCACTGGCGATCTCCGCCGCCTGGTATACCACCAGTCTCACTCGCAGGGCACTGAGGCCTGAGCCTTCTGACGGGGCATCAGAGCAAGACTCCTGATTGGCAAGACCCCTGATTGCTGACCGAATTTTTGACCACTGGCAATTCTGGCTCTCGGCCTGATAGCTTAAAAAGTAGTTCAGTTGCTAAGGTCAAATCGGTGCTAGGGGCAAAAATGAGCTCAGCAAACAGGCGCGAGCGTGGACGTGAGATGAAGCCCCTGGTCAAGCGCCTGGTTATGTTTCTGGCGCTTATGGTTAACCATCAGAATTTCGTTGATTTTCAGTTTGATTCAAGCCAGTTCTTAGAACAATGGTTTTTGGTTCTGTTTGATTTCAAAATTAACTCACTGGCCAAGCGTACAAATTTGGGGGATGGCCAATTAGTAATTTCATTATTGTTGGTTTTACAAGTGAATTTAAAGCAAATGAGGTGCTGCAAAAGCTGAGCTGCTTTCAGGAAAGCATTTAGTCAATAGATCTCGAAGACGAGGAAGAACGGTAAATGCTGTCACCAAGAGTATGGTCCTAGCGACAGCATCGGGCTGAGGTCTACACCCAGATTGGTTAGCTGTTAACGAGAGCAGCCCAGGTTCGATGACCGATGATGCCATCTGGGGTCAAGTGATGATTTCGCTGGAAGGTTTTCACCGCTTGCTGAGTATTTGAACCATACACACCATCAATGCTGGCAGTATAGAGTTTCTCCTGTTCTAGTTTGGCCTGAACATCTTTAACCGCCTGGCCATGGCTACCTACTCTGAGGGTTGGAGCGGTTTGAGGTGAGTAATGGCTCAAGGAAGCCATGGCTTCTGTCGTAGGTGAAACCGCCGGCCTAGCGCTTTGCATAGGTGCAGCCATAGGATGGGTTTGCGTAGGCGCGGCCATAGTGGGTATAGCCGTATGGTTGGGCAGAGCGGCTGCCCTAGCGGCAACCCCACCGGCCAAAACTGTAGCTGTGGAGGCTAACCCCAGTAGAGATAAAGTTAGCCAGCGAGTGGCGCGATTTGGATGATTCATCATGGATGTTCCCAAATAACAACGGTGGGATTCAAAGAGTCCATAGTTTCTATTGCATTGCCTATGATGGATACAATCTGGAGCGATTGATAGCCAACTGTGGCGAAGCAGGATAGGTTGCGATAGAGACCACCGAAGGGATGTATGACTCTTAAATCTTGGCTATCACATTAGGCTAATGGTATGCCAATGTCATGTCAGTTGTATGTCTAATTGTATCTAGGCCGGTAGAAAGGCCAGAATAGCTGCGGGTGATAGTGGGGCCGATAGCGGCAAAATCACCACCGTTTCAAAGACCTCGGATGGTGCTGATTCAGTATTATTTGCTTTTGATCCAGACCGCTACAGCTAGACAGGCCTACTCCTGATCAAATTCGCTAATAGACCTGTCCAGCTCGTCTGGTGGGCCGCGCCTAGTCGTGGGGAAAATAAACCCTAAGCGGCCCCGGTGGCGCTGTAGTCTTCCCTTACCGTGCCCCAGTGCCGATCGCTCAGATCCGGCCCCTAACGTTTCCAGTGGACGGTGCGATCGCGGTCTTGCGGTAATCTCTCTACTGCTGGCGTCATAGCTAAGACCTATCAATTTCTTAAGGCCGGTTAATTCCAGGCCTCGCGACACAACCTATCAACTGCCCTGCCTCTGATCTCATTCTGCTTCAATGGTCAGGGGTTAGCCGCAGCTGGGATAGGAGGGGGGCGGCCGCTTGCCGAGCTGTAAGCTTGTTCCACGAGGACTTCTACATCACCCATGAAAAAATCCCGAAACCAGAGATCTGCCGCCGCTTTCGCTAATTTTCAATGGCCACTGCTCCAGGGCATTCTTCCCTTCACGCCTGCGGCCCTGGGCAGCAACATTATGGCGGGTATTGTGCTGGCGGCCATTGGCATTCCCGAGGTGATGGGATATACGAAGATTGCTGGCACCCCGATCGCCACTGGCCTCTATACCCTGCTGCTGCCAGCCCTGGTATTTGCCCTATTGGGGTCTTCCCGTCATCTCGTCGTGGCCGCCGACTCTGCAACGGCGGCCATTTTAGCGGCGGGTCTGTCTCCATTGGCGTCACCGAATAGTGCTGACTATTTAGCCCTGGCCCAGCTGGTGGCGATACTGGCGGCAGGATTTTTGCTGCTGGCCCGACTGTTTCGGCTGGGGTTTTTGGCCGACTTTCTCTCCCGCACCGTTCTCGTCGGGTTTTTAACCGGGGTGGGCATTCAGGTGGCCGTTGGGCAACTGCCCGGGTTGATAGACCTCAGCGACGGAGGGCATAGCCCGGTTCAGCAAATTAGCCGTTTTCTGGCTGGATTGCCCCACGCTACCCCCTTGACTCTGCTGGTTGCCGCCATCACCCTGATCACCATCCTGCTCTGCAATCGGCTGGCTCCCAAATTTCCGGGCGCGTTACTCGCCGTCGTGGGGGCGATTCTCGCCAGCTGGCGATTTGACTTTGCCCACCATGGCGTGACGGTGGTGGGAGCGATTCCCAGCGGATTGCCCTCGTTAGGATGGCCAGCCGTTTCCCTGCATGCCACCCCGCAGATATTGAGCATCGCCCTATCCTGCTGTCTGGTGATTATCGCCCAGAGTGCCGCTACCTCGCGGGCCTATGCCTTTCGCTACACCGAGGCCTTTCAGGAGAACATTGACCTGCAAGGCCTGGCGGCGGCCAATCTGGCGGCGGGGTTGACCGGAACTTTTGTGGTCAACGGCAGCCCCACCAAGACCGAAATCGTCGATACAGCCGGGGGGCGCAGCCAGGTCGCGCAGCTGGTAACGGTGGTCGTGGTGCTGATGGTGATTGTGTTTTTGACTCGACCGATCAGCTATCTCCCCAATGTCGTTCTATCCGCCATCGTGTTTCTAATTGGGCTGAAATTAATTGACCTGGAGGGAATGCGATCGATCTTCAAGACTCATCGGGAGGAGTTTTACCTGGCGGTGATTACGGCCTTGACGGTCGTATTGATTGGGGTTGAAGCTGGCATTTTGTTAGCTATCACATTGTCTCTAATCCTGCATGTGCGCCATAGCTACAGGCCCCACTCTGCCATTATCATCCCCAGCGACCAGCGCCTTTGGCAGGCTATGCCGGTGAGTCGAGGAGCGGTTTCAGCCCCTGGACTGATTATTTACCGATTCAGTCGAGATTTGTTTTATGCCAATGCCACCTTCTTCTCAGAGGAGGTTCAAACCCTGGTCAAAAGCGCGGCATCCCCTATAAATTGGTTCATTCTGGAGGCCCGCGCCATTACTGAAATCGACTACTCGGCTTCCCTGACCCTGCGTGAGGTGGTTAAAGCGCTGTCAGCCCAGCATGTGGCGTTTGTGGTGTCGGGTCTGTTGCCTGACGTGAAAGATCAATTTGACCAGGATGGTCTATCGGCTATAATCGGCGCCCATCACTTTTTTAATCATCTGGAAGAGGCCCTAGCCGCGTTTCATGGGGTTCAGTCTTGACCTACTGCATCGCGGCCCAGGGTATGACGTGGCGGTATCCAGACTGTGGATGCCCAAAGGTTGTATGAGGTAATTGGAGGTTTTCGGTTGTTCCTATGTCGCTAGTCAAATCCTTACGGCGATTGAGGGGGTGCCAGCGGCCAGTTCCCCAGCTAAAGCGCGCCCCCTGACCGGCGCTAGGATTGACGGCTGCGCTGGAGTTGTTTAGAGACCTCGTGGATGCCCAGAAGCAAGATCGCTCCTGTCAGCGGCAAAAAATAATAAATCCCGCGATAGGCCAGCAGCGAGGCTAAAACAGCAGCGGGCGAAAATTGAGCCGATAGCAGCAAAATCACCACGGTTTCAAACACCCCCAAGCCGCCCGGCACGTTGCTTAAAACCCCTGCCGCCATGGCCAGGAGGTAAATCTTCAGGAAGGCGAGAAAGGTTAGCCCAGGCGTCTGCGGCAGCAGGCTGTAGAGGGTGGCGGCGGCTAGGCTCCAGTCGAGGCTCGAAACCACAATTTGGGCCAGGGCGATGTTGAATTTAGGCAGCCGTAGCGGTTGCGTTTTGAGGGTCAGCGTTCCGCGAAGGGTGCCACTCGCGGTTAGATAGAGCGCAATCAAAACTGCAAATATCAGCCCCAACCCGTAGGTCGAGTGAAACGGCAGGTGCAGCTGAGCTGGAATCTGAAAGGGGGCCGCCAGAAACGAGACACCCCCTACGGCCAGCAGCCCGAGCCAAAAGCTAAGGTTGGTAAAAGCAATGATTTGGGCGATCGCGATCGCAGAAATTCCCCAATTTGAGTAGAACCGATAGCGAATGGCGCTGCCCGTGAGCAGGGCGAAACCAATGGTGTTGGTAAAAGCACAGCTAATAACTCCCGGTTCGCTCATTTCTAAGGTGGTTCGTCAGATACGGGCCCCAGCAGGGTGTAAATACTTACCGGGAAGTTGAGAGCCTTTAAGATCTGCTGCTGTAAAGGCGTCAGCTCCGTCAGATGGGCATAGGTCTGCCCTCGTGCATTCACCATGACTAGAGTAATGTCGCGAAAACTGGCCAACAGTAATTCGGCTGTCGGACGTGCCGTCGCCCGCTTGGGATTACCGATATATAGCCCTGAGAGGGTTTCTTGGTGACCAGCTAAGGCTTGACGCATCTGAAACTCCACCAGCGTTAACAGCCGCAACCCCATCGAGAGTAAGCGAATTAATCCCTTGATATGGTCTTCACGCTGTAAGTACATCGGGGAGAGGGAGAGGGGATGCCCTTTGAGTCGGCTAAAGCTGTGCTCCACCAGATATTCTTGGCGGTAGACCGTCACGGCTTGAGGCAACGATAATGCCGCTGCGGGATGATTGGTGACATAGACCCGCCAGCCCAAGGTTTGCATCTGCTGGTTGATGGCCTCAGTTTCTAGGGTGCCATTCACCTGGAATCGACGGTGCTCCACCATCCGAGCCGGGCGGTCCCGGTAGCGACGCACAGCGTGTTGCTCCACCTGTTGTGAGTAGGTGAGTTGAACGTAGGCCTTGACCCGGTAGCGGGTGAGAATCGCCTCGGCGGCTTGCGCTAAGGCGACCTCATCGGGAAAGGCTTTCTGGCCGCGCCCCGATTGGTTGAGCGCCGCTAAGGCCGTCTGGGCGTGCTCAAGTCGAGCTTGGAAGGCCTGCTGGGCGGATTGAGCATAAGCCAAGGAGTACACGACCAATTGCCGCTCTGACCACGTCCAGGTGTGTCCGTCCCATTCTCCTGTGCGGGTCTGGGTCTGCTCATAGCCTCGGGCAATCAGCGCGGTGTGACCGTCGGCATAGTCGTAGTGAATCTCCTGCAACTCAACGGCCCCTTGCTCCACTGGGTCTAGGTAGGCCTGCATCGCCTCCGCCTTGAGTTGAGTCCCACCGAGCGGACAGAGATAGTAATCGCCTGTGGCCTGGAGAAAGCAACGGGTCGCTAGACTGGCCATCTTGCTGTCACCCACGTAGAGCAACCCAGACTGACTGAGGGTCTGACGCACCTGCCCGATGGCCGGAATGTAGAGCGGGTCGTCGGCGCGCTGCCCGGAGACAATCTCGGTCGCTATCGGTAGCCCCAGCGGATCTAGCGTCGCCAGCATCAGCTTCAGTTGGGGCAGGTCGGGGCGATGGTCTTTGCTATGGCCATATTGGAACAGCCCTGACTCATTGACCGTCCAATCCCCGCTGACGCTGGTACTATCCAGACGCAGCCGTTTGGGGTGCAGGTCATACACCTGAATCTGACGCTGATTCAACGCCGGTTCAAACAACGCCCATTGGGCATCATCACTGAGATATCGCAACACGCTTTCTAGGCGGTCGTCACTCAGGTCAAGGGCGCGAACCGGTTGCTGCAAGCCCTGTTGCAAGGTTTCCTGATGTCGCTCTACCCAGGCCTGCACGGGGTTTAACCGGTGATCCGCTTGGGACAAAATGTGGCTCAGCCAAACTATCACCACATGGCCTAAGCTGAGCCCCTGCCAGTTCCCATGGGTCGGAAAGTAGTCGTCGAGCAGGGGTTGCACGTCCATCCGCTGCAGTTGGGCCAGCAACAGGGGAATATCGTCAACCCGTTCGGTGATAACGGTTAGGGGGGTATCCATAGCCCTAACCTATCCCAATTGGCTGACCTCATTTAAAAATGAGCGAACCGTGAGTAATAAACGCGGTGAGGGCAATCTTGCCGTAGGCTAGCCGCTGACGGAGATGCACAAAGCCCAGGGTGTCGTAGCCGGTCATGGCCAGGTAGCCCAGCCCAGTGCAGGCGATCGCCTGTCTTACCTGGGCGGCGGGCAGCGATCGCAGACTGTTGACAATATCCTGGTAGCTATAATCCTGAAGCTGATGGACTATGGCACCCACGGCGATCGCCGCCAAGACGATGCCCACGAACAGCGGCAGGTAGCGGGCTGCCGGATAGCGCAGCTTTTTTCTGCTCATAATGCATCAGCCACCATAGCGTCTCTCACTCTGTAAGGCATGGAGCCAAAAATTCACCTCCCGTCTAGACAAGCTGGCCCATCCCTCAACAGGTTTCAGGCTTAGGAAACGCCATGGGGCTTAGCCCATGCTATGGCTGTAGCCTGTCTGGTTGAGACATGTCGCCTATGGACGTTCAAACGTTTGAACGTCCACAGGATTTCTGGATATCCTAACCAACGTGACTATTGCTATAGCGATGCGATCGCAGCAAACCCAGCCCAGGCACTGCCTGCTCCTCGACTAGGTTTAGAGATTTCTGCCTTAGGACCTCAGCAAACCTAAAAACCCGTTTGGGATCCTAAATCTACCCCATAGGCTTCCTCCCCATGTTCAGGCACATCTAACCCTTTCAGCTCTGTATCCGACTCAACTCTCAGGGGCATAACCATAGCCAAAAGCTTTAGGAGCACAAAGGTACCCACCCCTACAAATATGTAGGTAGCCGCTACGCCTACCAGCTGCGTCAGCACCAGTTCTGGATGGCCAAACAATAGGCCATCACTGCCAGCATCGTTGGCTTGCTTCGTAGCAAAAATACCGGTTAGGAGCGCGCCCAACGTACCGCCAACGCCATGGATTGGGAAAGTATCCAGAGAATCATCAAACTTTAATTTGGCTCGCAGCGTAACGGCATAAAAGCAGCCGACCGAGGTAAGTGACCCAATTAAAATTGCTCCTAAGGGCAGCACAAACCCAGCTGCCGGGGTGATCCCAACTAGGCCCGCCAGAAATCCGCTGGCAATCCCAATCGCCGTAGGCTTACCCTTCAGTATCCATTCCACCAGCAGCCAGGTTAGCCCCGCCGCCGAGGTGGCGATTAAGGTGTTGACCAAAGCCACCGTGGCCAAAGGCCCTGAGGCCAGGGCGCTGCCCCCGTTAAACCCAAACCAACCAAACCAGAGCAGCCCGATGCCCAGCAGCACAAAGGGAACGTTGTGGGGGGTATGGGACTGGGAGGTAAAGTTTCGCCGGGGGCCAATGACGTAGGCAGCGACAACAGCGGCAACGCCAGAGCTAATATGAACCACGGTACCGCCAGCAAAGTCGAGCACTCCCCTGGCCCCAATCCAGCCTTTACCCCAGACCCAGTGGGCCAGGGGAGGGTATAGAAACGTGGACCACAGCAGCAGAAACCAAAAGTAAGCCTTAAAGCTCATCCTTTCAACGATAGCGCCCGCAATTAAAGCCGGGGTAATAATCGCAAAGGTCAGTTGATAGGCCATAAACAACTGATGGGGAATAGTCGGCGCATACCCAATTGGGTCGGGTTCTGTAGCCGTTACATGATTGAGAAATAGCCAGTTTAACCCCCCGATATAGGCCTGAATACCCTGTCCAAAGGGATGGTTGGCATCGATGTTGACATCAAAGGCCAGGCTATATCCCCATAAACACCAGGTGACGCCAATCATCGCCATGGCAACCAGGCTCATCATCATCGTGTTGAGCACGTTGCCCGATCGAACCAGCCCTCCGTAGAAAAAAGCCAGTCCAGGGGTCATCAGCAGAACTAAGCCTGTAGCTATTAGCATCCAGGTAGTATCGCCTGAGCTAATAGCACTAGCACCAACCTGAGCCAGATCACAAGACATTACCGAAACAGAAAAAAGCACGGCAGACATAGAGAATACCAGCAGAATTGTTTAGGTTTTCTAGACAAAACTTTCTTGAAAAACGTTTATCTAGAATGAAATTACATTATTTTGCAGGGCATCCGAATTACTGTATATCGAGTCACAATATCAAAGTTTTTAATCTTTTTTCAGCGAAAAATGTCCAATAAAATGTCTGATAATAAGAGCGATTTATTGCGCGTAAATAGGATGCTTATTTTCCCAGCAAACAAGAGTATATGGACAGAAGAATAATTTGCCCACAGGATTAATCTAACTTCGAGCGTGAGTAGATGAACTATGTCTATGTCATACCTCAATTCCTCTGCAGTACACTCGATATCTCAGCCAATCGCTGAGGCTTGAAATTCCTCTCGCTGGCCAGAAATATATCTGCACAACAATGTCGGCAATCTACTTGTCTTCTCCGGCTCCGGTCGAGAAAAATTGCGCTGTGGCTAACCTCCTGGCATTGACAGCCAGCTGTGTGAAATTGACGCGCTGGAATTGTGGGTTAGATCTGCGATCGCCTATTTATCCACGGTCAAATCAATGTAATGCTCCCCGATCTGTCCGATCACTGAAATGGGCACTGCCACATCCTGATGATGCCAAAAAGGTCCTTTGCTCATGACTAAATGGGTGATGTGTCCACTAGTGCGATCGACCATGCGTGCATCAATTTTCCCAGCCTCCCCAGCTCCTCAGCTCCCCAGCTCTCTGGCTTGCAGAAATAGTCCCTAAACTTCTGCCTCAGAGTACTAGTGCAGCGTCAGCCCTAAGAATTAGGGCTGACGCTGCATTAGTTATGGATCGCAGAATCTTTTTATAGTGGATAGGCCTTGGTTCGGTGGCTGGGCTGCTGCCCAGCTGTTTCCTGCCACGGGGCGCGGTTTGCGGCCGGAGGCAAAGTTTTGGCTGGCCCCGCCCGCTCCGATCTACCCACCTTCTCCACGCGGGTGGAAAATGGCAATCTCCTGGTTGCCCGGGTGGGCAACTCGGCCTCTGGTCAAATCCCTGGCCAAACCTCTGGCCAAGCGGCTGAGGCTCGCTATCTGCTCGCAGCCGACGACGAGCTAGAGCGCGGTGAGCACGAGGGCAATGATGACCGTGGGGAGCAGCACTCCAGGGGGCAGTCTACCAGGGTCAGCGCCTAGAGCCACGTTGAACGCCCCGAGCAGCTGGGGCAGTCGGGCTGGGGGGAACCTGATGGGGTGTCGTAAGCTAGAACAACTCTCCCACCCGGCCCCCATGACGACCATCCCCCAAGCCACGTCTCCCAGTTTGGTGCAGCTCTACAACTGGATCTTTAACCCCCTCGATTACATGGAAACCCACTATCGCCAGTGCGGCGATATTTTTGAGGCGCAGGGCACCCTGGCCAAATGGGTTTTTCTCAGCCAGCCCGACAGCCTCAAATACGTGCTTACTCACGATGGCAAAGAGCTGAGCGCGCCGGGAGAGTACAACCAAATTTTGATGCACCTGCTGGGTCATAACTCGCTGATGCTGCTGAGCGGAATCCAGCACCGGCAGCGGCGGCAGCTGGTGATGCCGCCCTTTCACGGCGAGCGATTGAACTCGACTTTAGCCATTAGCGTAAAGGGCTAGAGAGCAAAAGATGAAGAAACTGGAGCCGAGCCGGACCAACCCGGTAGGCTTAGCTCCAGTGTTATGTCATTAAACTCATGCTGAGTCTACCCAACGAGATTGCGGACGTGTTGGCTCCGTTTCGAGGGGTGTTCGCCCAACAGCGCAGTTGGCAGAAGGCGCAAACCATGCTGGTGGGAGCAATCTTATGTCAGGGCCATCGCACGGTCAGTCGGGTCTTGCAGGTGATGGGCCTAGGACAAACGCAGCAGTATGGGAAGTATTACCGGATGTTGAGTCGGGTGGGCTGGAGCGGGTTGGCTGCCGCGCAGACGCTTTTGAGCCTGATTATGCTGGCATTCGTCGGCACCGAAACGGTGGTGATTGGGATTGATGAAACCTTAGAGCGTCGGTGGGGCCACCGAATTTGGGGGTTGGGCATCTACCGCGATGGGGTGAAATCAAGTCGCACTCACACGGTCAAAAGCAGTGGGGTGCGGTGGCAAGTGATGCAAGTGTTGGTGCGCCTGCCGTGGTCGCCTCGGGTGTGGGCACTGCCGTTTTTCAGCTTGATGGTGCCGTCTGAAGCGACCCCACGGGGCAAGCGGGCTTACCGCAGTAGTTTGGACTGGGCCATCGTCATGGTGCGGGTGGTGAGTCGGTGGTTAAAGCGCTACTGGGTGTGCGTCGGGGATGGGGGCTATGGGCATGCCAAGTTTGGCTGGGCCTGCCGCCGCCACGGGGTGGCGTTAGTGGCTCGATTGCCCTGGAAAGCCAATCTCTATGAGTTTGCCCCCACGATGCCGCCACGCTATCCCGGTCGTCCCCGCACCAAAGGGGTGCGCCTGCCGTCGATGCAACACCACCTGGAACGTCTCAGCGTTGAGTCGGGACCCTTTCACATTCTGCCCTGGTATGGGGGCCACCATGCTCTGCGGCAATTGGTTACCGGTACGGCGGTGTGGGATGTCGATGGCTATCCCCCCTTGCCCTTACGGTGGGTGTTGGTCATTGACCCCCACCGGAGTCCACCCCCCACCGCCTTGTTCTCCACCAGCCTCTTGCTCAGCCCACCTCAGATTGTCGAACTCTACGTCGCTCGCTGGAGCCTGGAAGTGACCTTTGAAGAAGCCCGTGCCCATCTAGGCGTGCAATCCCAACGCCAGTGGTCGAAAGCCGCCACCACTCGCACCACCCCAGTGCTGTTTGCGCTCTTCTCCTTGGTCTGCTTGATAGCCAACCGTCTCCATGCCTTCACCCCACTGGTGCCCCACACCACCGCTTGGTATGCCAAGCCGGAAATCACCTTCTCTGATTTATTGTGGGCGGTGCGAACTGCTCTGTGGCGCGCTCGGGTAGTTCCCCGACTGGCTCCCAGCCCTGATCCGGCATTATCCCTAG
The DNA here is from genome assembly GCF_000309385.1 of Nodosilinea nodulosa PCC 7104. Classification (GTDB taxonomy): domain Bacteria; phylum Cyanobacteriota; class Cyanobacteriia; order Phormidesmidales; family Phormidesmidaceae; genus Nodosilinea; species Nodosilinea nodulosa. Next base: position 831,362 of record NZ_JH976537.1, on the reverse strand, counting down.
AGGCAGAGCGCGAACAGTTGATTCAACTGCTCGCAGCCTCTTTCTGATTGGCTAAAGTCGAGTTGAAGGTCTACGGCGAGCTGATTCGCACCATTACCCGCGAGGCGATCGCCACCCTAACGCCGGGGCAACCCTTCAAGGCCCGCGAGCTAACCCAGCACATCTCGATGCAGATTATTTTGCAGGCGGTGTTTGGCCTGCAACCGGGGGAGCGCGCCCAGCGTCTGGGACAGCTGCTAGCCCAGCGGCTCGACCTGGCCAGCGGCCCCCTGGGCTCAGCGCTGCTCTTTTTTCCGCTGCTGCGCAAAGACTACGGCGCCTGGAGCCCCGGCCACAGCCTCAACGTGCTGTCTGAGCAGATCGATGCCCTCATTTTTGGCGAAATTAGCGACCGGCGGGCCAGCCCGAACGGCGATCGCAGCGACATTCTTTCGCTGCTGCTGGCGGCCCGTGACGGCGATGGCCAGGGCCTCAGCGACCAGGAGCTGCGCGACGAGCTGATCACCCTGCTGGTGGCGGGCCACGAAACAACGGCGACGGCGATCGCCTGGAGCCTCTACTGGGTACACCGCCAGCCCGAGATTCAGGCGCGATTGCGCGCAGAACTCCAGGCAGAACGCCAGACGTTGGATTCAGACGACCCGGTGGCCCTGACCAGGCTACCCTACCTGAACGCCGTGTGTAACGAAACCCTGCGCATTTACCCGGTCGCCATGCTGACCTTTCCGCGCCGGGTCGAGCAGCCCATTACCCTTCAGAGCCATGATCTCAGCCCCGGCACGGTTATAGTGGGCTCCATTTACCTGCTGCACCACCGGCCCGACCTCTACCCCAACCCCGACCAGTTTCGCCCCGAGCGGTTTTTAGAGCGCCAGTACGGCCCCTTTGAATTTATGCCCTTTGGCTCTGGGGCGCGCCGCTGTGTCGGGGCGGCCCTGGCCATGTACGAAATGACGATTGTGCTGGCGACCCTGCTGCAAGACTGCGAACTAGAGCTGGCCAGCGATGCGCCCGTGCTGCCCCAGCGGCGCAGCGTTACCCTCAGCATGAAGGGCGGGGTGGATATGGTGTACCGGGGCAGGCGATCGGTGCCAGAGCTGGTGGAGGTCTAGCTTTGGCCTCCACCAGCTCTGGCCCATCTGCTATAAACACCACCTGCCATATCCCCACGATTTAGACTAAAATTCGTCATTAATTTCGTCGTCACTAGTGAATAGTGCGCCTGAGCAACCATGCCCCCCAGACCTCGCCCGTCTCACCTTTCTCGGCGGCGCTTCTTGCGCCTGTCCGCCGCCGCTGGGGCAGCGGTAGCCGTAGCGAACTGCCGCCCCCCTGGCGACAGCCCAAAGGCTAACTCCGGCGGCTCAGCCAGGCCGCTCCACATTTACACCTGGGCCGACTACGTTGACGATGAGGTCTTCGATCGCTTTACCCAGGCCACAGGCACGCCCGTTGAGGTGCAGACCTACGACTCGAACGAGACCATGCTGACCAAAATGCAGGCCGGGGGCGGTCAGCAGTTCAGCATTCTGTACCCCTCGGACTACATGGTGCAGCAAATGGCTGGGCTGGGGCTGCTGCTGTCCCTCGATCACACCCAGCTCAAAAGCCTGGACGATCTGCGCGATCCCTGGCGAAGCCCTATCTATGACCCCAACAATGCCCACAGCATTCCCCTCAGCTGGGGCACCACCGGGCTGATCTACGACAGCACCAAACTCAACCCGCCCCCCACCGACTGGGCCTATCTGTGGGAGCAGCAAGCGGCCCTGACAGGCAGGCTGACCCTGCTTGACGACGTGCGCGAAACCCTGGGGGCGACCCTGGCTTCGCTGGGCTATTCCTACAACACGACCAACCCGCAGCACATTGAGGCGGCGTTTAAGCGATTGCAGGAGCTGAAACCGGCGATCGCCCAATTTTCCAGCTTTGGCTGGGAAGACCAGCTGATCGCAGGCGATCTCGACCTCTGCATGACCTACTCCCACCTGGGCAACACGCTGCCCGCCCAGCACCCCCACCTCCAGTACATCATCCCCAGTTCGGGCACCTCCCTCTGGACCGATACGATGGTGATTCCCAAAGACGCCCCCAACCCAGAGGCGGCCTACGCCTGGCTGAACTTTATGATGCAGCCCGAAAACGCCGCCTTTGCCGTCGAGCGACTGCGCTTTGCCACCCCCAGCCGTTCGGCCTTTAACCTGCTGCCCGCCGAACTTCAGAACAGCAAAACCCTGTTTCCGCCCGAGTCGGTATTGGCCAACTGCGAAGGCATTGCCCCGCTAGATCAGGCCGCCTCCGATCTGTTCGATCGCTACTGGACTGAATTGACCAGTGCTTAGCAGCGGACTAAGAAACCCGATTTCTCTCCCACAAATGCTCACGCGCTGATCAGCGGCGTGGCCCTGGCCTGGAAGTTGGCGTTCATCAGGGCCGTTACCGCCGCCTCGGGGTCTTTGACCCGAAACTGCGCCCCCAGGCGCACAAACTGGCGCTGCTGGTTGGCCCCAATCACGGCAATCACGGGCACGCGGGCGTACTTGGGGTCGTCGCCCTGGTTGCTGCGAATTACGTTGCGGAGGCGGTGCTGCTGCTCGATGTCGCCCGCCAGGCGCGGGTCGAGTTCTACCATCACCATGCGCACGTCTTCGACGGGTTCGGCATCGTCGATGATGAACTGGACGCGATCGTCGCGGCGATCGACCTTGCCCCAGACCATCAGCCGCTTGTCGGCGACGATGTGCTGGCCAATGCGCTCAAAGGATTTGGGAAAGACGACGGCCTCGGCCTGGCCGGTGAGGTCTTCGAGCTGGACGATCGCCATCCTGTCTCCCTTTTTGGTCACCACCGGCTTGACGCTGGCCAGGATCACGATCGCGCTCAGGGTGACGTTATCGGGCTGCTCGTGCAGCTCCGCCAGGTTAATCGGGGCCAGCACCCGCGCCGATCGCTGCACCGACTTGAGCGGGTGGTCGGAGATATAGAAGCCCAGCAGCTCTTTTTCCTGGCGCAGCTTTTCCTGGGACTCAAAGTCGGCCACCGGGGGCGCTTTGGGGGCGGTTTCGTAGCCGCTGGTGGGGGAGGCGGCCTGGGTATCGCCGCCCAGCATCATGTCGAACAGGTTGCCCTGGCCAATCTCGCGATCCTTGGCGCGGCTCTGGGCCCAGTCGATTACCAGCTCTAGATCCTGCATTAGCTGGTGGCGGTTGGGGTCGATGGGGTCGAGGGCACCGGAGAGAATCAGCGATTCCAGGGCGCGGCGGTTTACGGAGTGGAGATCGACGCGATCGCACAGCTCCGCCAGCGACGTAAACGGCCCCTCCGCCTCGCGGTTCTTGAGAATGCACTCGATCGCCCCCAGTCCGACGTTGCGCACCGCCGAGAGGCCGAACAAAATGCTCTGGCCCTCGGGGGTGAAGTCAACCAGCGATCGGTTGATATCCGGCGGCAGCACCTCAATACCCATGGCGATGCAGTTGCCGATGTGCATCTGCACCTTGTCCTGGTCGCCGCTGTTGGAGGTCAGCAGCGCCGCCATGTACTCCACGGGGTAGTTGGCCTTCAGGTAGGCGGTCTGAAAGGTGACAAACCCGTAGGCCGTGGAGTGGGACTTGTTGAAGCAGTTGGAGGCCACCTGACCATCGGCCAGCAAGAAGTTGTGGTCGCGGGCCACGCCAATGTCGTAGACGGGCTGCACCCCCAAAGATTGACGACTGATGATTTTGACCACAACTGACCTCGCTATACACTGCTCTACCCAGACCCCAGGGCCTAGCTTGGGCCTCTGGCCCAGCGCCCGCAGCTGAGCCGCCTGCTCGGCTGGAGTCAGTATCCCCTGCTGGTGGCGATTATACTAGCGCAGTTGAGGCCCTGGCACCTGTCCTCCCCCAGGCTCAGATCCGTATTCTCTAGGCTACCTCTGACCTATGCTGGCTTCCCCCCACCCCTGGCTGCTGACGGCCCTGGCGATGCTGGCCTTTGCCGGCAATTCGCTACTGTGCCGCATGGCCTTTCAGCAAACCGCCATTGATGCGGCCAGCTTTACGTCGATTCGCCTGGTGGCCGGGGCGCTGGCCCTGGGGCTGATCGTTGCCCTGCGGGGGGGAACCGCTGTCAGCTCTGGCAGCTGGGCGGCGGCGATCGCGCTGTTTGCCTATGCCGCCAGCTTTTCTGCCGCCTACGTTTCGCTGCCCGCTGGGGTGGGTGCCCTGCTGCTGTTTGGGGCGGTGCAAATCACCATGATCGGCTACGGTCTGGGGCGAGGCGAGCGGCTGAGCCGGGTTCAGGTTGCAGGAATGTTTCTGGCCCTGGTGGGGCTGGTGGGGCTGCTGCTGCCGGGGCTGGCCAGGCCGCCGCTGCTGGGCTCGCTGCTGATGCTGGGCGCTGGGGCGGCCTGGGGGGTCTATTCGCTGCTGGGCAAGGGGGTGAGCAACCCCACCCAGGCCACGGCGGGCAACTTTTTGCGGGCTGTGCCCATCGCCCTGGGGCTGAGCCTGCTGCTGTTGCCCAGGCTGTCTCTGGACAGCGCCGGGGTGGGCTACGCGATCGCCTCCGGCGCCCTCACTTCCGGGGTGGGCTATGCTCTCTGGTACAACGCCCTGCCGGGCTTAGCGGCAACTCAGGCAGCGATCGTGCAGCTGTGCGTGCCGATTTTGGCCGCGATCGCCGCCATTTTCCTGCTCAACGAGCCGATGACGCTGCGGCTAGGGCTGGCCTCGGTGGCCGTGCTCGGGGGCATCGCCCTGGTGCTGAGATACCCAAGGGCGAACGTTCCTACCGGCACCCCCCCAGACCATAAATCCGCCGCACCCGATCGCCGCTAGCCGCCGCCAATACACCTCCATTAATCTGATACATGACCACACGAGGGCGAACATTCCCATGACTGATATCCGCTTGATTCGAGGCCGCTGGGTGTTTACGGGCGACGAGACTTTGACTGATGGGGCGATCGCCATTCAAAACGACACCATTCTGGCCGTCGGTGCCTGGGATACCCTGCAAGCCCAGTACCCCCAGGCCAAAACCCTGGGCTCTGAGCAGTTTGCGGTCATGCCGGGGCTGGTCAACGCCCACCACCACAGCAACGGGGTGCCCAATTCCCTCCAGGGCGTTGAGGATGACTTTCTGGAGCTGTGGCTGCTGGCCAATCTAGGGGCGAGAGGCCAAGATACCAGGCTTAAAACATTGCTGAGCATTGCTCAACTGTTGCAGAGCGGCGTCACTTCAGTGGTCGATGTGGCTCGAATCTCAGGAAGTCCTGCGGCCTGTTTTGACGACCTCAACGCCCGCCTACAGGCCTACGAGCAAGCCGGTATGCGGGTAGCCCTCAACCCGGGGGCCAACTATCAGAGCTATCTGGTGCACGAAGAAGATCAGGCCTTTCTCTCTGCTCTGCCCAGTGGGTTACGGCAGCAGCTGACTGAGCTAGTGCCCTTGACCCAACCCTTGGCCCAGGCCGACTACCTGTCGCTGATGACCGATTTGGTCAAAGCGTATCAGGCCCATTTCCACATCAATGTTTGGTTTGGCCCGCCGGGGCCGCAGTGGGTGGGCGATGAGCTGCTGGTGCAAATGGCCGACGCCGCCGAGCGCCTGGGCACCCAGATGCAGACCCACGCGCTAGAATCTCTGCCCGAAAAGCTGATCGGCCCCCGCTTCTACGGCAAATCGGTGGTGGCCCACCTGAAGGACCTGGGCGTGCTCAGCCCCCGCTTTTCCATGGCCCACGGCGTCTGGCTGACCGAGGCGGATATCGAAATTTTGGCTGAGACCGGAGCGGCGGTGAGCCACAACCCCAGCTCCAACCTGCGGCTGAGGTCCGGGATTGCGCCCCTCAGCGCCATGCTGGCGGGTGGGGTAACGGTAGGGCTGGGCATGGACGGCAACACCCTGGGCGATGACGAGGATATGTTTGCCGAAATGCGGCTGGCGGCCCGGCTCCACCGCACCCCCGAGCTGGGCTCCCCAACCCCCAGCTACGAAGACATTTTTGCGATCGCGACCACGGGCGGCGCCCGGCTGATGGGGCAGGCCCAGCGCATCGGCAAGCTGGCACCGGGCTACCAGGCCGATGTGGTGCTGGTGAAGTGCGATCGCATCACCTGGCCCTGGGTCGCCCCGGACATCAACCCGCTCCACCTGATGCTGATGCGGGCCAAGGCCATGGACGTGGACACGGTGCTGGTTGGGGGCAGGGTGGTGCTGCGATCGGGCCAGCCGACGGGGTTTGATTTGGAGGCGATCGGCCAGGAAACTGCCGCCCAACTCGATGCCCAGCCCAGCCGCGAGTCCTACCGCGCCCTGGTCGCCGAGCTGAAACCCTACCTGGCGGACTGGTATTCTCGCTGGGAGATGCCGCCCCTCACGCCCTATGCAGCGTTCAACTCTCGGACCTAGGCTAGAGGCCCAAAACCGCCGCCGCCGGGGGTTTCGATCGCAAACACATCGCCGGGCTGCATCGCCACTTCGGCCTTACCGGCCAGGGTTTCTACCTCGCCACTGGCCCGCATCACCTGGTTTAGCCCTGGCTTACCGGGCTGCCCTCCCTGCAAGCCAAAGGGAGAGATCTGGCGATGGCCCGACAGAATCGCGGCGGTCATCGGTTCCCGGAAGCGGATGCGGCGAATCACGCCGCTGCCGCCGGAATGCTGGCCTGCCCCGCCGCTGTGGGGCCGCACCGCGAAGGTTTCCACCAGCACCGGAAAGCGCCATTCCAGCACCTCCGGGTCGGTGAGGCGGGAGTTGGTCATGTGGGTCTGCACGGCATCGGTGCCGTCGAAGTCGGGGCCAGCCCCGGAGCCGCCGCAGATGGTTTCGTAGTACTGGTAGCGATCGCTGCCAAAGGTGAAGTTGTTCATGGTGCCCTGGCTGGCGGCCATCACTCCAAGAGCGCCGTAGAGGGCGTTGGCGATCGCCTGGGAGGTTTCCACATTGCCCGCCACCACCGCCGCCGGATAGCGGGGGTTGAGCAGGCAACCCTCCGGCACCACAATCTCCAACGGCTTCAGGCACCCGGCATTGAGCGGAATATCGTCGGCCACCAGGGTGCGAAAGACGTAGAGCACCACCGCTTTGCACACCGCCAGGGGAGCGTTGAAGTTGGTGGCCTGCTGAGGGGAGGTGCCGCTGAAGTCGATGCGGGCCGATCGCGCGTTTGGGTCAATGGCAATGCTCACCTGAATCTGGCTGCCATCGTCGGTGGGGTAGGTGAAAGCCCCGTCCGAGAGCACGTCGATCACCTGGCGCACCGCCTCCTCGGCGTTGTCCTGGATGTGCTGCATGTAGGCCTGCACCTGGGGCAAGCCGTAGTGGTCGGCCATCCGACGCAGTTCCTGCCCGCCCCGCTCGTTGGCCGCAATCTGGGCGCAGAGATCGGCCAGGTTCTGGTCGATGTTGCGGGCCGGGTAGGGGCCAGATTGCAGCAGGGCGGTGACGTCGGCTTCCCGCAATCTGCCCCCTTCCACCAGCTTGACGTTGTCGATCAATACTCCTTCCTGCTGAATCGAGGTGCTGTGGGGCGGCATGGAGCCGGGGGTAATGCCGCCAATATCGGCGTGGTGCCCCCGCGAGGCCACGTAAAACTGGGGCCGGGGCTGGCCTGGCAGAAACACCGGGGTGATGACAGTGATATCGGGCAGGTGGGTGCCGCCGTTGTAGGGGTTGTTCGACATGTAGACATCGCCGGGGGCGAGGCGCTGGCCCTGGGCCTTGATCAGGCTGAGCACGCTTTCGCCCATGGAGCCCAGGTGCACCGGAATGTGGGGGGCATTGGCCACCAGCTGCCCGTTTTGGTCGAACAGGGCGCAGGAAAAGTCGAGCCGCTCTTTGATGTTGACCGAGTAGCTGGTGTTTTGCAGGGTAATGCCCATCTCTTCGGCGATGGAGCGAAACAGGTTGTTGAAGATTTCCAGCTTCACCGGGTCGGGACTGGCGCTGGCTTCGCTGGTGCCTGCGGCAACCTCGGCTACCGCCACCCGGTTCAGAACCAAATGGTTTTGCGGCGTCAGTTGGGCCGACCAGCCCGGTTCAATCACGTTGGTGCCGGTGGGCTCAATGATCAGCGCCGGGCCGGAAATGTGGTCTCCCGGCAGCAGATCGCCCCGCTGGTAGACGGGGGTATCGCGCCATTCGCCCTTGGTGTAGATGGATGTGGTGGCGACGGGAGCCAGGGGAACCTGCCGCTGCTCGGCGATCTGAGGCTCGGCAATATCGGCGGTGTGGCCAATGGTTTCGACCGAAATCGCCTCTACCACCAGGGCTTTGCCTGCCATGGTAAAGCCGTAGCGCTGCTGGTAGGTCTGCTCGAACTGGGCCTGCATCTCGGCCTGGGAGCCAAAGGGGATAATCAGGGCCAGGTCGGTGCCGCTGTAGCGCAGGTGCACCTTGTGCAGCGTGGTGATCTGGTCGGGAGCCACGCCCTGGTCAATCATCTCCTGCCGTCCTGAAGATTCCAAAGCAGAGCATTCAGTTTTGAGCAGCGCCACGGTGTCGTCGGTCAGGGCAGCTTCGATCGCCTTTTCCTTGAGAACGCGCAGGTCCGCCAGGCCAATGCCGTAGGCCGACAGCACCCCCGCCAGCGGATGCAGAAAAATCTGGCCCATGCCCAGGGTTTCGGCGATCAGGCAGGCGTGCTGGCCGCCCGCACCGCCGAAGCTGCACAGGGTGTACTCGCTGACGTCGTAGCCACGCTGGATGGAGATTTTTTTGATGGCGCTGGCCATTTTCTCGATCGCGATCGCCAGAAACCCCGCCGCCACTTCCTCCGGCGACTGCGCCACGGCAGTTTGCTCGGCCACCCGCTGGGCCAGCATCCCAAACCCCGCTTTCACCGCCGCCGGGTCCAGCGGCAGATCGCCCTCGGGGCCAAACACCGCCGGAAAAAACTCCGGCTGGAGCTTGCCCACCATCACATTGCAGTCGGTAACGGTGAGCAGCCCCCCGCGCCGATAGCAGGCCGGGCCGGGGTACGCCCCCGCCGACTCTGGCCCCACCCGGTAGCGCGCCCCATCAAAGGCCAATACCGAACCGCCCCCTGCCGCGACGGTGTGGATTGCCATCATCGGCGCCCGCAGCCGCACCCCGGCCACCTCGGTTTCAAAGGTGCGCTCGTAGTCGCCAGCCCCGCCCTCGCCGTTGTAGTGGGAGACATCGGTGGAGGTGCCGCCCATGTCGAAACCGATGATTTTGTGAAAGCCCGCGCTGGCGCAGGTCTTCACCGCTCCGACGATGCCCCCCGCTGGCCCGGAGAGGATGCTGTCCTTGCCTTGGAAGCGATGGGCGTCGGTGAGGCCGCCGTTGGACTGCATGAACATGAGGCGGGGTGGGGGGGTGGGGGGGTGATGGGGTGATGGGGTGATGGGGTGATGGGGTGATGGGGTGGGTGAGGGAGGTGGGGAGGATGGGGAAGGTGGGGGGGCGATGGCTTCCCTATCTCCTCCATCTCCCCTATCTCCTCCATCTGCCCTATCTCCTCCATCTCCCCTATCTCCTTCCAGCTCCGCAGCCACCTGCTCTACATAGCGGCGCAAAATCGGCGACAAGTAGGCATCCACCACGGTCGTGTCGCCTCGGCTGACGAGCTTCATCAGGGGGCTGACCTGGTGGGAGACGGAAATTTGGCTGAAGCCGATGCGCCGGGCGATCGCGGCGACCTGCTGCTCGTGGCCGGGGTAGCGGTAGGCATGGAGAAAGGCGATCGCAACGCTGCGAATCCCTTGATCAAAGGCCTGCTGAAGGGCATCTACCCAGTCTCCTGACTCATCCACCGCCAGCAATTCTTCGCCCTGGGCGCTGTAGCGTTCGGGCACTTCGATCGCACGTTCGTAGAGCATTGCGGGCCGCTGGATGTGGCGGGCAAAAATGTCGGGCCGGTTCTGGTAGCCGATGCGGAGGGCATCGCCGAAGCCCTGGGTAATCAGGAGCAGGGTGCGATCGCCGCGCCGCTCCAGCAGTGCATTGGTGGCGACGGTGGTGCCCATTTTCACCACTTCAATGCGATCGGCGGGGATCGGCTCCTGCACCGCCAGCCCCAGAATTTCGCGAATGCCCTGAATTGGCGCGTCCTCGTAGCGGCCAGGGTTCTCGGACAGCAGCTTGTGAACCTGGAGCTGACCATCGGGACGGCGGGCGACGATGTCGGTGAAGGTGCCACCGCGATCGATCCAAAACTGCCAGCGGGGCTGGGGCGCAGAGGGTTGAGTCATAACGTTAAGGTGCAGTTGCTACATCGCCCGTGGTGCAGTCTCGGCCAGCTATCGATGCCCGGGGCAGTATCTAAAGGCCAATGTAGCGCGGGAGGCTGTCCATGCGTCTCCAGAGCCGTTGAGTGCCTTCATCAGTTCATCAGAATTGTTTTTGCCGTCTTAAAGGACTGGCTCTCTAGGGGTAGAACGCCAGCATAGTCTTGGAAAGTTCTAGAAGACTAACTTTCCCTGTAAGAGGGGGCTTTCAGGCAATGAGTTTCTGGTTGGCTCGACTCTGCACAGGTATTACGCTGGTGGTTCCTGACTGTGGCTGAAATCACCGAAACACTTGTCAGCAGAATAGTCTACAGGCGATAGCTGCTGTAAAAACTGCTGGACGTAAAAGGACAATTGGAACAGTAGCCGTTTTATTCAAGCTTTACTGAATTCATCGATGCTATTCTTGCTCAGCGACATAGAAACAGCCTAAATACAGTCGTTTTCATCGGAACAACAGTCATATCTCAGCAAGGGATGAACCATGAACCTGACAGCGTCAGACAAACTTGAAGTCATGGAACTAGCAGCACGCTTTGAAATGGCCCTCGACAAAGAAGATGTCGAAAATTACCTCGCTATTTTTGCGGAAGACGGTAGTGTTCAAGGTTTTTGGGGGACTGCGATCGGCAAGGAACAGCTGCAACAAGGCTTTTATGCAATGCTAGATACCTTTGCCCGTGGCAGGAGACACTGTACTACAAACGCTATTATTCGAGGCGATAGTTCAGAAGCTATCATGGAGTCCTATCTCCTAGTATTCAATCGGGAAGATCTGCTCCGATTTGGCAGCGCCTTTGTAACCGATAGAGCGGTAAAAAAAGACGGAAAATGGTATCTCGCTTCACGCCAAGTCGATGTCGATCCGAGTTTTCCACTATTGGCTCAGTTTCAGGCATGAGCTAGCTCATAAAATACTGACCAGCATCCCAAGGATTGACTCAAAGCATGAAACTACTATTGATTGGTGCCACTCGAGGAGTAGGCTTCGAGCTTTTGCAACAGGCACTTCAAGCCGGGCATGACGTTACTCTAATTGCCCGAAATCCCGAGCTTCTAGAAATTAATGACGAACATCTCAATGTTATTAAGGGAGGCATCCTCGACAAAAGCGTGATTGAGCAAAACGTGAATGGGCAGGATGCAGTATGTATCACCATTGGCATCAAACCAACTCGCAAACCCGTATCCATTTACTCAGAAGGCACAAAAACAGTAATCGAAGCGATGAAAAAGTCGCCCTGTCGTCGACTTCTCTGCGTCACTGGCATCGGGGCGGGGGACAGTCGAGGTCACGGTGGATTCTTCTATGATAAAATCATTAACCCGCTATTACTTAAAACAGGGTATGAAGACAAAGACAGGCAGGAAGCAATCGTCCGCCAATCGGGCTTGGATTGGGAAATAATTCGCCCTGGATTTCTGACCAATGGAGCACGCACTGGAAAGTATCGTATCCTGACCAATTTGAGTGGAGTTAAGGCAGGTAATATCTCTCGTGCTGATGTAGCCGACTTTATGCTGAATGAAGTTTCTGAAATGCAGTACGTTAATCAAACCCTGCTTCTGACATATTAATCCCTCAGATTCAGGTACAACAAAAACTCATCTTGCCGTCTTACAGGTCAAAAACTTGAAGAAATTGGCTATGCTTCAACAGCAGCGAAGGTGAAATTCCAAACATTCGCCTGAAGGTTCGAGTAAAATGGGCATGATCTGAAAAGTTAGCACGATGGGCAGCATTCGCCAGGGTTACGCCTGGGTTTAGCATTTCCTTTAAAGCAACTTTAATCCGAGCCCACAGAATGTAGGATGTGATCGGAATACCGATTTGCTCTGAAAATAGATGTCGTAAGCGACCCTCAGATAAATCAACGTGCCGCGCAATATCAGTTACCTGAATCGTCTTGCCAATATTTTGGTTGATAAAAGCGATCGCAGCCAACGATCTTTGATCGAATGAAATAATATTGCTTTGCCTATCATAGAGACTGCAAATAAGATGGAGAGGATCAAATTCAGCGGTGGCATTATGGCAATAATTCCAATAGCTTGCCGAGAAGCGATCGATTTCACAAACAGAAAAAACCTTGTCAATCAGCAAAAATTTGTTTTTCGATAATTGCTGTTTCAGCAGTCCGCCTTTTGTGGAGGTTGCATCAACGCTAATTACCAAGACAGTAGCGTTTGCTGACTGACACGCATGGGGAACATCAGAATCAATCAAGAATCCTCGAATAGATTCAAATTCTTGATTATCCAAGACTGCCTTGTAGGGCTTGTCTAAACTGATAACAAGCTGAACTGCATGATGATGATGGAGATCCACCCCAATATTTTTGACCAGTATAGCTAAAGTGTCTTCGTGCCGATTAATCATGAAATTTTTAGACAATATTTGATTAGATCTGCGCCTAATTTTATAACAATAACCCTAGACCATCAATCGAATGCACCAGCGATGCTTTCCTTGATGCATTGTCTAGTTTCATAGAGCAGAATCTTGCATTTAGGTCGCGGAAGCTGCTTCCATTCAGCAAAATTTGCAGTATTCTGCCCAAATCAGCCCGCCGCCCCAAAACCCAGGGAGCCCAACGTGCCAGCTTTAGTAGGTTGGGCTAGCGTTAGCGTAAGCCAACAAAACCGTTACTGGTGTTGGGTTTTCTCCCCTAGAGACGCTAGCCCCACAGGGGCGGCTGCGCCAACGCGAACGCTTCGCTCAACACCAACCTACATCAAAACTGCATCAGACTTTTGTCAGTCCATCAGACCAGCGGGTCAGCAAAAACGGGCAAGAGCCCCGCTCAGTTTGACGTAGAGTTTGGAGCTCAAACGCGATTTTGCTCTAGGCGATCGGAGTATCGGCAAGTCGGCTCCACTCGTTCCAGGAACCGTCGTAATTGCGCACGTTGGCATAGCCCAACAGATGCTTCAAAACAAACCACATATAGGCCGATCGCCCGCCCACAGCGCAGTAAGGAAACACTTCTTTTTCGGGGGCAATACCCTGGCTGCTGAAGAGAGTCTGCAACTCTTCGACAGATTTGAACGTGCCGTCTTCATTCAGAGTGAGGGTGTGTTCTAGATGCACCGCCCCCGGAATGTGCCCGGCCCGTTCGCCGTTTTTAGGAGGCTCCATGAGAAACACCTCCCCCACGTATTCCGGCAGCGTGCGGACATCTAAAAGTACTCGCTGAGGGTCATTGATGGCAGCCAGAACCTCATCTTTCGTCGCCCGCAAGTCCATGTTCAACAGCCTGGGCTGATGCGACCTAGGGGAAACCGTGGCGAATTTTGAGGCAACCGGACGTCCTTCTGCCAGCCATTTCTGATGGCCGCCATTGAGCACGCGAACATTCTGGTGACCAATGACGTTGAGAAACCAGAATATCCAGGCTCCGGTGCCAGGGTAGCTGCCGTAGGCGATGACGGTGGTTTCGTTGGCAATGCCGGAGCGGGAGAGGAGGGATGCGATCGCATCCGGCTCAAAATTAATCCGCAGATCGGGCTGAAACACATCCTTCAAAATATTCCAAAACACCGCTCCTGGGATGTGATTGTTCTGATAGGGTTCAGGGCTCATATCCACTTCCAGAATTCGCAGAGTTGGATCGTGAAGATGGTCGGACAGCCATTGGGTATCGACTAGGGCTTCGGGATGGGCGTAGGGGATCATGGGGGGATGGGGGGATGGGGGGGAGGGGGAGTAAAAGGGCTGTTTAGCCTGGGGGGCTAAAGGGGATTGGGGGTTTTCGGCTGGGGTTCACGGGTTTCGGAAGGGATCGACACAAGGTGCCAAACCCGGTGTACGAGGGTGGTTGATGCAGTAAACAGCGCGAATCCAAGCAGGGGGTGCATCACCGCTAGCGGTAGGGGCAGCGGGGTTTGCAGGTGAATGGTGAGAAACTGAAGCCCCAGCACTACCGGAAAACTCAGGGTCAGAGTTCGGGTTCGTGGGGGGAACGGCTGCCAGTAAACCCATAACAGCAAAATCAGAGAAAGGCCGCTGTAGCTACGAACTAGCCAAACGTGAGCGTTCCACCAGGCAGGGTCGTAAAAAACCGCTAGCCCCACGGTGACGAGTTGCGCTACCAGGCACAGGTTAAACAGGACCGCTAGGGCATAAAACCCGATGGCGGCGGATCTCGCCAAAGGTGGAGTTGTCTCAGGAATTGGGTCAGCATTCGAGTTGGGTGAAGGGGATGTCAAAACCATTGGGAAGGAGCAATCAAAGATTGCTATAAAGGGCGCAAAGGCAACAGGCTTCCAGCACAAATCCCAAGTTAAAGGTCTTCCCTTCTGACGAATAGACCTCAATCGGGTACACTTTGCCTCAGCGGTTGGTGACTTCAATGACCCATTGCACAGACATTTCTTTGCAGAGCCTGTTTCGGGCGATCGCCCAGGCCCAACACGAAGACGAGCTGCGCGAATCTGTGATGGCTCATTTGGGCGACTACTTCTCGGCCCGTCGCTGGAAACTGAGTTTTTTAGATGAGTTTCCGGCCATCAACGACACCATGCCCAAGTTAATGCGGCTGGCGCTGTCGCTGGAGCACAATCCGGTGCTGCGCTATCTGGTGCAGCGCCATACGGCGGTACACGATGAGGTGGTTTTGCCTCCCGGCGTCTGGCAAACCCTTTGTCCTCGGGCCGATCATGCCCATGTGATGGTGGGGCCGATTGTCACCCATGGAAAGTTGACCGGGGGGCTGGCTTTTACCCGCGATCGCGCCGATGCCCCTTTCAATGCCGACAATCTGGCCGATCTCAGCGCCCTGTGCCTGCATTTTTCGAGTCGATTGACCGTGGTGCGATCGCCATCCACCCCAGCCAGCCTGGGCACCGACAACCTGACGCCACGGGAAACCCAGATTGTGGAACTCGTCGCCCAAGGGCTGACCAACAGAGCGATCGGCGCCGAACTGTGGATTACGGAGAATACCGTGAAGCAAGCCCTGAAGCGCATCTTTCGTAAGCTGAATGTGTCATCGCGGGCGGAAATGGTGGCCAAACTTTCCGGCAGTATCGCGCTGGGTTAACCCTCTAGCCGCTATATTTTGGCCGCTGTAGCTATAGCTAGTCTGATTAAGACAGGTCTCCCATAAACTCCCGGTTCGCTCATTTCTAAGGTGGTTCGTCAGATACGGGCCCCAGCAGGGTGTAAATACTTACCGGGAAGTTGAGAGCCTTTAAGATCTGCTGCTGTAAAGGCGTCAGCTCCGTCAGATGGGCATAGGTCTGCCCTCGTGCATTCACCATGACTAGAGTAATGTCGCGAAAACTGGCCAACAGTAATTCGGCTGTCGGACGTGCCGTCGCCCGCTTGGGATTACCGATATATAGCCCTGAGAGGGTTTCTTGGTGACCAGCTAAGGCTTGACGCATCTGAAACTCCACCAGCGTTAACAGCCGCAACCCCATCGAGAGTAAGCGAATTAATCCCTTGATATGGTCTTCACGCTGTAAGTACATCGGGGAGAGGGAGAGGGGATGCCCTTTGAGTCGGCTAAAGCTGTGCTCCACCAGATATTCTTGGCGGTAGACCGTCACGGCTTGAGGCAACGATAATGCCGCTGCGGGATGATTGGTGACATAGACCCGCCAGCCCAAGGTTTGCATCTGCTGGTTGATGGCCTCAGTTTCTAGGGTGCCATTCACCTGGAATCGACGGTGCTCCACCATCCGAGCCGGGCGGTCCCGGTAGCGACGCACAGCGTGTTGCTCCACCTGTTGTGAGTAGGTGAGTTGAACGTAGGCCTTGACCCGGTAGCGGGTGAGAATCGCCTCGGCGGCTTGCGCTAAGGCGACCTCATCGGGAAAGGCTTTCTGGCCGCGCCCCGATTGGTTGAGCGCCGCTAGGCCGTCTGGGCGTGCTCAAGTCGAGCTTGGAAGGCCTGCTGGGCGGATTGAGCATAAGCCAAGGAGTACACGACCAATTGCCGCTCTGACCACGTCCAGGTGTGTCCGTCCCATTCTCCTGTGCGGGTCTGGGTCTGCTCATAGCCTCGGGCAATCAGCGCGGTGTGACCGTCGGCATAGTCGTAGTGAATCTCCTGCAACTCAACGGCCCCTTGCTCCACTGGGTCTAGGTAGGCCTGCATCGCCTCCGCCTTGAGTTGAGTCCCACCGAGCGGACAGAGATAGTAATCGCCTGTGGCCTGGAGAAAGCAACGGGTCGCTAGACTGGCCATCTTGCTGTCACCCACGTAGAGCAACCCAGACTGACTGAGGGTCTGACGCACCTGCCCGATGGCCGGAATGTAGAGCGGGTCGTCGGCGCGCTGCCCGGAGACAATCTCGGTCGCTATCGGTAGCCCCAGCGGATCTAGCGTCGCCAGCATCAGCTTCAGTTGGGGCAGGTCGGGGCGATGGTCTTTGCTATGGCCATATTGGAACAGCCCTGACTCATTGACCGTCCAATCCCCGCTGACGCTGGTACTATCCAGACGCAGCCGTTTGGGGTGCAGGTCATACACCTGAATCTGACGCTGATTCAACGCCGGTTCAAACAACGCCCATTGGGCATCATCACTGAGATATCGCAACACGCTTTCTAGGCGGTCGTCACTCAGGTCAAGGGCGCGAACCGGTTGCTGCAAGCCCTGTTGCAAGGTTTCCTGATGTCGCTCTACCCAGGCCTGCACGGGGTTTAACCGGTGATCCGCTTGGGACAAAATGTGGCTCAGCCAAACTATCACCACATGGCCTAAGCTGAGCCCCTGCCAGTTCCCATGGGTCGGAAAGTAGTCGTCGAGCAGGGGTTGCACGTCCATCCGCTGCAGTTGGGCCAGCAACAGGGGAATATCGTCAACCCGTTCGGTGATAACGGTTAGGGGGGTATCCATAGCCCAAACCTAACCCAATTGGCTGACCTCATTTAAAAATGAGCGAACCGTGAGCATAAACGTTCAAACGTTTGAACATTCATACCGATGTTTCTTAAACAAAATCTTGCAGCTTCGCCACCATTTCGGTTCGAGCCGACACCTCCAGCTTGCGAAACATTCGCTTTAAGGCCTGTTTGACCGAGTTTTGTGTAATCCACAGCTCTGCGCCAATTTCAGCATTGGTCAAGCCTTGCGCGACCAAGGTAGCAATTTGTCGCTCGCGGGGAGTGAGCCGTTCTGTGAGGAAATTGGGTGAGGCGGGCGATCGCCGCAGCTCTGCCAGAGAGGCCGAAACGTGGCTGCACACCGCCCCCAGATTCGCCAAATCCACTGCGCTAAACGCCGGAGTCTCACCCACACGGGCAAAGTGAATCGTCCCGATCAGCTGCCCCCGGCCCACAATCGGCCCGGTCATGATGTGCTCATGATCGTATTGCGAACAGCACCATTGATAGAGATCGGTGTGCTTCCACTGGCCCTGCGGTACTACCAATTCTTCATGGGCTGGGGCATGGTTTTCCATCACGTAGCGCATCACTGGATCGACCGCTCGGCCAAATTTCTCGTAGCGCTCGACAAAGGCATCGGAAACGCCCACGACATCGAATCCGGCTAAGTTCTGGCGTTCATCCAGCAGGTAAATGCCCCAGCGCTGCACCCCAAACGGGTCGCTGAGGCCATCCATTACGCGATGCCGCAGCGCCTGCTCGGTGGGGGCCGTTGCGATGCTCTGAAACAATGAATGCAGAGAATTCACCATAAATTGCCAAAAGAGTACCCAGTTGAGGACTATTCAGGACTAAGTGGGGTTTCTACAATCGTTCCATGCTCAGCGATTTCAGACAACTGCAAAAAATGGACCCCATTCAAATCGGTTTTCTCATCTATCCTGGCGTGATTCAATTAGACGTGATGGGGGCGTATCAGGTGCTGGACTTCCCGCCCAATACCCACATCCATCTAATTTGGAAGACCCTGAATCCCATTGTTAGCAACGAAGGAATCCCCCTGACACCCACTGCCACCCTGGAGAATTGTCCGCTTTTGGATGTAATCTGCGTTCCCGGCGGCGGTATGGGGCAAGTGGAGGTGATGAAAGACCCAGAAATTCTGCATTTTCTCAAGCAGCAGAGTGCCACTGCTCAATACGTCACCAGCGTTTGCACCGGCTCGATGATTCTAGCGACAGCGGGGCTATTGCAGGGCTACAAAGCCACCTGCCACTGGGCTTTTCGCGATTATCTCGCCGCCCTTGGTGTAGAAGTAGTGCCCCAGCGGGTGGTGATTGATCGGAACCGCATCACTGGCGCTGGCGTTACCTCGGGCATCGATTTTGGGCTGGCGCTTTTGAGTATGCTCTGCGGCGAGCAGATCGCTAAAATGACTCAGCTAATGATGGAATACACCCCTGACCCGCCGTTTGATGCGGGCACCCCTGAAACCGCAGGCAAGGAGGTTGTGCAAGCCTTGCTCCAAGCTGGAATAACCTTTGGTAGATGCCTTCTGGGCGCAAACCCAGGCTACAGCAGCTCAGCTAAATGATGTAATCCATGACTAACCAGGATATTGTGCTTCAGTTCTACCAGGCTTTCGACGATCGCCAGATCGAGCAGGCGGTAGATCTGTTAGCGCCGGGTTTTGTCGCCCACTTAGCGGGAATGCCCGAGCCGCTAGATAAGGAACAATTCAAGCAGTTCGGCTTGTCTTTTTACACGGCCTTTAGTCAAGGGAAACACAGCTTTGATCAGGTGATTGTGTCCGAAGACAAAGTAGTGACCTGCGGAACGTTTACCGCCACTCACTTGGGAAGCTTTCAGGGACTTCCGCCCACCGGCCAGTCCATTCGCCTGTCCATCATGCACATCGATCGGATTAAGGATGGCCAAATTGTGGAGCACTGGGGCCAGGGCGATGCCCTGGGACTCATGCAGCAGTTGGGGATTGTCTTTCTGCCGGGACCGCAGCTGTTGCCCCATCTTCTAAAAGGCGCTATTGCTAAGCTATTAACCAGCATGCATAGAAAGTAACGGTTTTGTTGGCTTTAGCGTAACCCAACAAAACCTACGGCAGCCTAAGGGTTTCAAGGGTTTTGTCAGTCAACCAAGTCGATAAGTAGGTAGCCCTAATTAAACGTTGCTGTAGGGTGTGTTGTGGCAAAGCCCAACGCACCGCGAGATCTGGGCCTGGTGCGTCACGCCAAGCGATGACGCACCCTACGATAATTAAGGCGTTCTACTCACCTCTAAATAAGGCAGTCAAAAAGTAGTCAAAGCAATGAACTGTTTTACCCCAATGCGTGACCTAAACCTCGAAGCAAAAACATTGACAGTCGATTTGCCAATGCATCCAGCTCAATACGTTCTTGCTTAACAATCAGCAGATCATAAAGAGACCAGTTAATAGTGCCAATAAAGCCATTAATAGCTAGCTGAACATCAAAATCATCCATCGCGATAAAAATTCCCTTAGCAATTCCTGCCTGGATAATTGAGGCCAAAATATCTCGGTAAGTTTGCCGTGCCGCTTGCAGATGTTCACTTGCGATCGCGTCCCCGTAACCGACCTGCATAAAAAAGAGTTTGATCAGCCCTTCATGGGCCTGAAAATAGCGCAGAGTCAACTCCATGACTTGGCGCAAATCTTCAACTGGGTCAGCATAGGGTTCTAGTGCCTGCTTAATTTGGTCATGTAAAATCCCCAGATGACGTACCATAATCGCCGTCAGCAGTTCCTGCTTATTCTTGAAATGCCGATAAAACAGACCCGTTGATACCCCGGCGGTTTTAGCAATCTGCTGAGGCTGAGCGCTGTCATACCCCTTGCACAGTAGAACTTCCCCCGCTTGCAGCAGGGCCGTATATCGACCAGTGACATCGTAGCGAGGTTGTAGAGAGTTCAAAGGTTTATCCATGCCGCCAAGGAATATGCTACACTCCGGGAGTGAATATTATTCACTCGCTTCAATCATCTTATCATGGGGAACACGGTATGCCAGAACAAGCCTTTATTCAAACCCATTCTGGTCAGTGGTTAACGCTGGAACAGTTCCCCGGCGTTCAAATTTTGCCACTGGCAGAGCCGGTTCCAGAAGGCTCTATTCATCTGCTGAAACTTAAAGCGGGAACAACAATTCCTCTCCACACCCATCCCTGTGATGAGTATGTCTACGTGCTGAGTGGGGTCGTAGAAACGGGTGGGGTCACCTGTCCTGCCGAGACGTTCTGGATAACGCCCGCTCACACTCAGCAGGGGGTTCATAGGGCAGTCACCGATGCCGAAATCATCACAATTCGACTTGGTAAAATGGGAATATTTGACTCAGCTGCTGAAGGGTAGAAATACCATGCCTGAGCTTGTCTTAGCTCTGAAGATAGCGCAGACTTCCTGCTTAATTTGCAACAAATATTTTGCAAAAACCCAGAATTAGCTATGACAAATAGAAGCCAATATCTGCTGGATTTGGTCAAACGCAACGTCGAACCGTATATTGCCAACCCAAAAACTAGAGCCGTGATGGTGACGGGTTCAGTGGCGGAAGGGCTGTGCGACGAGTATTCCGACTGCGACGTGATGTTCTACTATGATGAGTTGCCTACTGAATCGGAGTTGGACCAGGCACGGCAGCAAAATCCGGGGGCAAAATTAGCTGAAATTCTGGGCGATCGCGCCGAAGGAGCCTTTGGCGAAACCCTCTGCATCGGCGGGGTAGAGTGCCAGTTTGCCCATGCGACCATTGCCCAGTGGGAGCGAGAAATTGCCAGCATTTTGGAAGCATTCGACATTACATCTCCCATCATTAAAGGGATGAGTGGTACCCTGAACGGCATCGCCATCTATGGCGAACCGCTGATTCAGCAGTGGCAGGCGCGCCTTGCCAACTACCCCGATGGACTGGCGCAGAGGATGGTGGAGCATTACCTGAAGTTTGTCCCGGTATGGGGCATGGGGAAAAAGCTGGCGCGACGGGATACCACCCTCTGGTATCACCAGATTTTGGTGGAGTCGGCTCAGAACATTCTGGGGGTCTTGTCTGGCCTGAACCGCCTGTATTTCTCGACCTTTCAGTTCAAGCGGATGGGGCACTTTGTTGAGCAGATGGCGATCGCCCCCGCAAACCTCTCAACTCGCCTTGAAGGGCTATTCCACCAGGAGGCTCCTGTCGCAGTCACTCAGCTGGAAGCTCTGGTACAAGAAACAACCGAATTAGTAGACATTCACATGCCCCAGGTAGATACTTCATTGGCAAAGCAAAAACTTGGGTGGAGACAGCAACCGTGGACACCAGCACCCCATTAAGCCCCATCAATACCGACATTGAAGCCCACATTCGCGACCAGGAAGCGCGTCTTTACGCAGCCATGCTTGCCTCCAATGTGGCCGAGCTAGATGCGCTGGTTGACGATGATTTACTGTTTGTCGGGCCAACCGGCGATCTGGCTACCAAAGCGATGGATCTCGAACTGCACCGCACCGGAGGCACCCGGTTTCATGAATTAGTGCCCAAATCACTAAACATTCGCGTTTGGAGCGAACACTTTGCCTTTGCCACCGCCAAAATTTACTTGAAAGGCGAGTTTCTAGGCGATGCCTTCGCCGGAAACTACTGCTACACCCGGGTCTGGCGCAAAGGGGAAAAGGGTTGGCAAATTGTCGGGGGCAGCGTCAGTGCGATCGCTGAATCCTCCTAAACGGAACGTCCTGCCCTGGCAGAATCGGCGGCTAGGGCATCATCGGGTATCCCTGCATCAAACGACGTGACGCCACCCGACGCCACCCCACAAATCACAGAGAATAAAAGGGATAATTGACCCCGATCGCCCCTCACACTTGACCATTCCGGTTAATGGCCATTCGCTAAGCAGCACCATGCCTTTACCGTCACGCACCTCTGCCCTCCTATCGGGCTGTTTAGCCGCCCTGGGGTGGGGGCTCACAGGCACGTTCATCAAGCTCATGCCGGGGTTTTCCACCTTAGAAGTCCTGGCGATTCGGTTGCTGGTGGCGCTTTTAATCACCCTGCCAGTTCTCGCGATCAATGCGTCACTCAGAACCCAGGTTTTTGCCCTGATGCGCACCCGCATGGGGCTGAGCCTGTCGAGCCTGATGGTGTTTTACTACTTGTTTGCGGTGCGGGCTTTTCAGCTTGCCCCCGTGAGCGATGTGGTGCTGATTGTTGGGCTGTCGCCTCTGATTGGGCTGGCGGTCAAAGCGGCTCTAAGGCAGCCCGTGGCCCTGCGGGAAGGGGGCGGGGCGGCGATCGCCTTCCTGGGCCTACTGCTGTTTGTCTGGCCCAAGCTCCAGGGGAGCGCTGGGCAATCAACATATTTAATCGGCTTGTTTTTTGCCTTTCTTTCCGCCTGTGTCACCCTCGGCTATGCCTCATTATTCAAGTATTACGCTGGCTACAAAACCAGCTTGAATCCGATCGCGGTGACGTTTGTGACATTTATGCTGGGTTCCGTCGTGGTCGGGGGACTTGCTGGAGCCGCTTCGCCCCAGTGGATCAGCCATATTCAGCAGTCAAACACGGTTTGGATTGCGCTGAGTTTGGGAACGGTATCAACTGTTGTGCCAACCCTGTGCTACAGCTATGCCGCGAAGCATCTTTCGCCGGTCGTGACCACAACATTGAACCTGCTCACACCCATTTTTGCCGCCATCATTGCCGTGCTTCTACTCAAGGAAGCGTTTCCACTCCTCAGCCTGATCGGAGCGACCTTGATTATCTCGGGCATATTGCTGCTGTCGCTGCCTGGCCCAATTCAAAGGAAGGAACCGTAAGCAGACTCCTTCACCTGTGGGCGATCGCCCCAATCAGCGCCTCCAGCATCGCGTCGTAGCTCTCATCGAGCGATCGCTCCAGCGTCATCAGTCCCTTCTGCTCGATCGCAATGAATCCATAGGTTGCCGCATTGAACATGCGCATCACGTCAATGAGCTGCGTTTCGGTCAGGTCGTAGGCGCTCAAGGCCCGGTGCAAAAAGCCCAGCAAATCGCGAATCACGGCTCCCGCTTGCGGATCATCGGGATGAAGCTGCACCTGCATCATCACCTGATAGCGGGCGGGGTGGGCTTTGGCAAAGTCGCGGGTGAAGTGGCCGAGCTGTTTCAGCAGATCGGGCGTGGTGGGGCGATCGCCCATCACCTGCTCACAGTCCGCCAGGTACTGCCGCCACAGTTCAATGGCCGTCTCCTGCTGGAGAGCGGCTCCGCTTTCCAGATGCTTGTAGATTGCCGGGGGCTTGATGCCCAGGGATCGCGCCACCCGGCTCACTCCCAGGGCATCGGCGCCCTCCTCGTCGATGCAGCGGATGGCGGCGGCAATCACATCCTGCCGGGATAGCGATTTTTCTTTTGGCGGACGACCCATCGCGAAATAACTTAGTTAACACCTTTAACTAAAAGTGAATATAATTAACTTTAGCAAGGGATAGCTCTGGCGTTGAAAGGGAAAATCCATGAGTGATCTGGTGTTTCGACCCGCCCACGAACTGGCGCAGATGATTCGCGATCGCACCGTCTCTGCCGTTGAAGTCCTAGATGCTCATCTAGCCCAGATTGACAGACATAACCCCACGCTAAATGCCATCTGCACTTTAGATGAGAGCAATGCCCGTGCCAGAGCAACTCAAGCGGATGAAGCGTTAGCAAACGGCGAAAATTGGGGTCCGCTGCATGGTGTTCCGATCACGATTAAAGACCTGTTTGAGACAGAAGGTTTGCGAACCACCGCAGGCTCTACGTCCCTTAAAAACTACCTGCCTCAACTCGATGCCGTTGCGGTCAGTCGGCTTCGGGCAGCAGGCGCTATCATCCTGGGAAAGACCAATGTGGGCGATTTGGCAGGCGGCTATCAGGGGCTTAACGATGTCTTCCCTCGTGTCAATAATCCCTGGAATTTAGGCTACACCCCTGGTGGCACTTCCAGCGGCAGTGCGGCCGCGATCGCGGCAGGGCTATCTCCCCTCGATCTCTGCTCTGACTTTGGCGGTTCGATTCGCCAACCTGCTCACTTTTGCGGCATCTATGGCTTGAAGCCTACCGATCGCCGAGTTCCCACGATTGGGCATATTCCTGAAACTCCAGGCTCCCCTCGCTGTATGCGCCAGATGTTGACCGTAGGAGGACTGGCGCGTTCAGTTCAAGATTTAATCATTTGTCTGCAAATCATTGCAGGCGCAGATGTCTCTCAGCCCGATATTCCTCCCGTATTGCTCGACCAACCAACGGATCGCCCCCTTCAGAGCCGACGGATTGCCTGGGTAGATGAGTGGTCACCCTACCCCGTTGCGGCAGACATTAAATTAGCAATGCAGTCGGCTGCCACGAATCTGACCGAAGCCGGAGTCAGGGTTGAAAAGTGGGTTCCCAATTTTGATTTTCCGGTTGCATGGCGAAACTATTACAGGCTTGCAGCCTACAACTTGATTTATGCCCAGTCCTTGACAGGAAGCGATATTCAGAAGCATCTAGCTTTTCTGTTTCGAGACAGTACTCAAGGCGATCGCGCTTTTCGCAGCCTCGGCAATCTGGCTAGCATTGGATTACCGATTTCCTTAAATCCAACATTAAAAGGTTATTTTGAAACTCTCACGGAGCGAGATCGGTTAACGGCTCAAATGGATCAAGAACTGGCTCAATGGGATGCCTGGCTTTGTCCGGTGGCAATGACGCCTGCATTCCCCCATTGCGATCGAGGTGCTGCAATTCAAGTAGATAATTACACCGTGCCCTATTCAATGGCATCGGGAGCCTATCTTGTCCCGTTCAACGCTACAGGGCATCCAGCGGTTGTAATTCCCATTGGGCAAACCTCAACTGGATTACCCATTGGCATGCAAATCATCGGTCAGCGCTGGCGAGAAATGGAATTGCTGGCGATCGCCCAGCAGCTTGACGAAATTATCGGTGACTTTCGAGCCCCGTCCAACTATTGCGAGTCGGCATCTAGCAAGTCAACCAGCTGAGGAGCGGGCAAGCTATTTAGCCGAACGCCTGCGGGCACTAGGGATTGATCCCAAACAGGTGTAAATCAGGCCCACAGCATCAGGTCTGCGCCTGTCTCAAAACCTGCCTTTGGTGGATCAGCACATACTCTTCCAGCTCTGGAATGGTTTTGTAGGCTGCAAATTTATCGCCCCGGTCAAAAATAATCACATGGGCCTTACTGTCCCCGCCATGGCGACCAACTGCCCCATCAAGTACTCGTGCTTGATGGAGCTAATGCGCTCGATTTCTAGATAGTCCTCCGTCGTAAAGCAGGCGTGACGTTGCCTAACAGTCATAGGTTGCCTCCGCAGCGGTTACCAGCAGGATGAAAGAGCCGCAGAGCGTAATTTTGCCGCTGCGGCGGCGAAGGTATGGGCGATACTGGTTTCGAACCAGTGACCTCTTCCGTGTGAAGGAAGCGCGCTACCACTGTGCTAATCGCCCGTTGGTCTCCTAAGATATCATATCCCCAGTGTGAGTTCGGCAGAAAATTCTTGAGCTATGCCATGTCGGGGGGGATGGGGCTAGTTTGCTGGGTCTGCTGAAGCTGAGCCTGGATTAGAGCCTGCATATCCTGGCGGCGAATTTCGACGCCCTGGCCAATTTGCCCAGGGGTTTCAAAGAAGATCAGACTGTCGATGGGCTGCATGGCTAGCAGCTGAAACAGGATGTGTACCACAGGAACTGGCAGCGCCATCACCTGAGGATCTTTGACCGTCGCCTGGCTGGTAGCGGCATCTTGCAGAGTAGGGTAGGCGTAGACAATATTCTTTTGGGTATCGGGCTGGTTGCGGTTGCTGAGGGTGGTCATCATCCAGCCCTGCTCTAGGGTTTGCAGCACGTAGTACTGCTCATGCTTGAGCTGACTTGCGATCGCCTTTAGGGTAGGCCCAATGGTAGTGATAGCATTGGCGGTCACGCCATCGTTGGGGGCGTTTTGCTGGAGGGAGATAATTTGGGCGTCGAGATCCATAGCGGGTACCGAGTGATTTTTGCGGGCCAGCCCAAATATTAACCCTGGGGCTGGGCCTGAGGGGCCAGGGCGCAAGGGAGCCTGCCAGGCCCGATCTAGCACCACTTTAGCGCAGGGGGGTGCGTCGCCCCGCATCCATAAAATTACGGACAGATGTTAAACTGCTGAGTAGCTTGCAACCCTCGGCCCATATCTACCAGTTCCGAACTTTTTTGGGTCAATTGGAGTCTACAGGAATGGGTTAGCCCAGGGCGATCGCCTATTCCAGAGTTGCAGCGGGCGCATCCACCACGTATCAACCACCTGAATATCGCTTCACGAGACTGTGTAGCTTTTTGAGGATAGCCAGATTGAATCAGGGTATCTGTGCATTGAGTGTGGATTCGCTTAGTCAGCTTTTCTACCAAGATTTGAAAACGGGGACAAGCGCCTCCGAGGCTGGCTGTCGGGCTATGGCTCAGCGCCTGGCCCAGGAGGTGCAGCGCATTTGCAGCGAGAGCGATCGCATCCAGGCGTCGGGCGATGTGGAGTCCTGGGCCAGATCCCTGGGCAAGCATCGACTAGACCAGTGCATGAAGTACTACAGTCTGGGGTCGCGCCAGGGCAGAGTCGAGTTGCACAGCACCCTCAGCGCCATCGTCTACCGCTACATTACGCCGCCCCAGGTGCAAACCAGCTATCAGGCGCGACTGGCGCTGATTGAAGACTTTTTGCAGGGCTTCTATGTAGAGGCGCTGAATGCCTTTCGGCGCGAGAACCAGCTCAGCGATCGCTACCAGCCCCGCACCCTTATCGAGCTGGCCGAGTTCATGGCCTTCTCAGAGCGCTACGGCAAGCGGCGCATTCCGCTGCCCGGTCGGCGCAGCCAGCAGCTGATTATCCTGCGGGCTCAGACCTTCTCTAAGCAGCAGCCCCCCGAAGTCGCCATCGATATCGAGCAGGCCACCGACTACGGCGGCGACGGCGACGACCTGCGCCCCGCTGCCTCCCACCAGCGGGTGCGCGAGGAAATGATTGCCCAGGCCGACGATCTGCCCGAGAATTCGCTGCGCGGGCGCGTCGTAGAGGAGCTGCTGGCCTACCTCAAGGAGCGCAACCAGGACGAGTGCGCCGACTACTTTACCCT
The DNA here is from genome assembly GCF_000309385.1 of Nodosilinea nodulosa PCC 7104. Taxonomy (GTDB): domain Bacteria; phylum Cyanobacteriota; class Cyanobacteriia; order Phormidesmidales; family Phormidesmidaceae; genus Nodosilinea; species Nodosilinea nodulosa. The sequence continues at coordinate 804,143 of NZ_JH976537.1, read as the reverse complement.
CAGGCTGCTCGACCTGCCCACCCAGGAAATCGAGTCGCTGCTCAACCTCACCCCCCGCCAGCGCGACTACCTCCAGCAGCGCTTTAAGTACCATCTTTTGCGCTTTGCCCTCTCCCACCACTGGGAGCTGGTGCACGAGTGGCTAGAGGCCGGCCTGGAGACCAACCTGGGATTGACGGCCCAGCAGTGGCAGCAGCTGCAAAACACCCTCAGCGCCAAGCAGGGCAAACTGCTGAACCTGAAGCAGCAGGGCATAGCTGACGGCGAAGCCGCTAAAATTTTGGGCATGACCACCACCCAGTTTCAAAAGCAGTGGACTAAGCTGCTAGAGCACGCCTGGGAGATTCGTAACATTTAGTTATCCGTCAAACATCCATCCGGACAGACTACAGCAGGCCATGAATAGAGATTCAGATATCCCCGAAGACCTCTTGTTAAAGCTTTTGCTAGAGCCGCTTTCGGGGGACAACTCGCCATCAGGACCTCACTTTTCCCCGGCTGTTGACGCTGAGCCAGAGGAGGCAGAACGCCTGCCTAATTCCCCGGTCTACCCTGGTTTTGAACCATCTACCCCAGCGCCACTGGCTTCAAATGACGACGCGAGCAACGCCACCTACACCCCTGTCTTTGACTCTGGAGACCTATCCACTGTGCAACCCCATTTTGAAGCCCTTTTGAAGCGCCGCCTGCGGCAGGAAATTGTCCACCGCCCGCCCCTGTTTCCCTGGGAGAAGGGCCTGCAGGAGTATCCCGACGCCCTCCGCTCCGGTGCCGCCTCCGTTTGGTTAGACCACCTCAAGACCCTCTCGGTTCCCGCTGGGCTGCCTGAAGATGTTCTGGCCGACTTGCTAAACCAGTGCCAGCAGGTGGCCGACGATATCCGCCAGACCGGTCGACGGCTGGTGGCTGCCGTGGAGTCGCTGTTTCCCGACCAGCCCCAAACCCTGGAATACATTGCTGGGCTGGTGGCTCGCCCTGCCTACCGCTCGGCCCAATCCCAGACTCTGGCCCAGGTAGACTACGCTACGGCTTCAACCCAGCAGCAGATGGCCCTGGCTATGCTGGCGGCCCAGGGCATTTTCGAGGCCCTGTCGCTGACGGTGTCGGCGACTGCCCCCACCCAGGAGCAGACCTGGCTGACCGCCTCTGGCGCGATGACGGTGCAGGCCACCTACAGCGCCCCTGAAGCCCAACTAGAGGCCCAACTAGAGATAAGAGCGGTGCTGCCGACGGGGGGCAGTCTGGTGCTCACTAACCTGGCTGAGACGATTGGCTCGGAGCGCTCTACCCCTGGGGATCTGGTGCTGCGGCTAGCGACGCAGCCCGGCGCCGTGCACCGGCTGGACATCAGCCTGGGGCAGGAGCAGATTGCACCCCTCAGCTTTCAGGTGATGATTGCCGCCTAGCTGAGCGGTTCTGGGCAGGGGCTGGTGCAGCGGTTAGCATGGAGGCGACCTACCCACTTGTCGCCATGGTTGCTTTCCGCTGGCTGGCCTCTTCCCCTTTAGCCAGGCCCATTTCCCCCGACGAAATTGAAGACTCGCTGCTGTTGCGAGTGCTGGTGCAGGGGCTGGTAACCCTGGGAATTTGCTCGGTGGTGGTGGCTGCTGCTGGGGTCACCGCCGCTTCGTGGCTGAATTTGCTGGCGATACCCCTCAGCGCCGTGGGTGCGGCCTTTAGCTGGCAGCGTCGCCGCGATCGCAACATCGCCATCAAGTTTTTCATTGCCATTGGCATGCTGATGGCGATGGCGGCCTTTTTTGCCCGGCTCATAGCGGAACCGGGGGATACCCGCATCGTGCTGGCGGAGCTGCTGGTACAGCTGCAGGTGCTGCACAGCTTTGATCTGCCGCGCCGCAAAGATCTGGGCTACTCGATGATGATTGGCCTGATTTTGCTGGGCGTGGCCGCCACCATTAGCCAAACCCTGGCCTTTGCGCCGCTGCTGCTGATGTTTTTGGCGATGGCCATTCCGGTGCTGGGGCTGGACTATCAGTCGCGGCTGGGGCTGGGGTCGTCGGGTTGGGCCGGGGGCAGGCTGCGGCCTACCCTGAGGCGGCTGGTGGGTTTGGTGGCGCTGATCGTGGGCCTGGGGCTGCTGATCTTCTTGTTTTTGCCCCGGCTGCCGGGGTACCAGATCCAGAATTTTCCGGTTAGCTCGGTGATTGACACGCCGGGCGATTTTTCGGGGGAAGACATTCTCAACCCGGCCTACCGCAATAAAGGCAGCGACGACGGCGAAGGGTTTGACCAGGGCGGCGGGGCCGGGGCTATCCAGGGGCAGGGAAAAACCACCGGGCCGGGGGTGGTCGATATGATCTCCTACTACGGCTTTAACCAGCGCATGAACCAGAACCTGCGCGGCACCATGACGCCCCAGGTGGTGATGCGGGTCAGGTCGCAGGCGCCGGGCTTTTGGCGGGTGCTGGCCTTTGACACTTACACGGGCCAGGGCTGGGATATCTCCCGCAACGACGAGACCCAGACGCTACAGCGATCGCGGTTTTCGGCCCAGACCTTTTTGCCTGTGAACCCGCACCTGGGCCGCTACCGCGACGTGGTGCAGACCTACACCCTGGTCAGCGAGCTGCCGAACCTGATTCCGGCCATGTACCAGGCCAAGGAGCTGTACTTCCCCACCCGCGAGGTGGCCATCGATGCCGAGGGCAGCCTCCGGTCGCCGGTGATTTTGCAGGAGGGCATGACCTATTCGGCGGTGTCGCGGGTGCCCTACCGCGATCGCACCCAGCTGCGGGCCGCAGGCACCCTCTACGCCCCCGGCATTCGCTCCCACTATCTCCAGGTGCCCCAGGAAATTCTCGAACCCGTGCGCGCCAAAACCCAGGAACTGCTGGCCACCGCCCCTACCCCCCTCACCGACAACTACGAAAAGGCCCTCTACCTGACCCAAACCCTCAAGCAGCGCTATACCATTCAGCCCGAGCTGCCCTTTTTTACCCCCGACCAGGACCTGGTCGAAAGCTTTTTGTTTAGCACCGAAGGGGGCTACCCAGACCACTTCGCCACCGTGCTGACGATCATGCTGCGATCGATCGACATTCCCGCCCGCCTGGTGGCCGGGTTTGGCGAAGGCGACTTCAACCCCTTCACCGGGTTTTACGTGGTGCGCAATACCGATGCCTACGCCATCGCCGAAGTCTACTTTCCCCAGTACGGCTGGTTTGGCTTCGACCCCATTCCTGGCCATGAGATCATTCCTCCCAGCTTGAAAGAGTACGAGGCCTTTAGCCTGGTGCGGCGGTTTTGGAGCTGGATCGCGGGCTGGCTGCCCTCTCCCCTGGTGGGCCTGATCGACGGCCTGATCACGCTGCTGGGCGACGGGCTGGCCTACCTGATTCGCACCTTCACGGCGCTGCTAAATCTAGGCTGGATCGGCATTATGCTGGGCATTGCGATCGCCACCCTCCTGGGGTTTTTGGCCTGGCTGGCCTTTTTGGGGCTGCGCCGGGGCTGGCGCTACCGACGGCTGCGCCAGCTTGACCCCACAGAGCGCCTATATCAGCAAATGCTGACCTGGTTTGCCCAGCAGGGCCACGGCAAAACTCCCTTCGAGACCCCCATCGAGTACGGTCAGCGCCTCTACCAGCAGACCAAGGCCCAGACCGCCCAGGCCGCCAACGAAATCACCCACGCCTACGTGCGCTGGCGCTACGGCGGTGAACCCCAAAACCTGCCCTATCTGAGCGAAAAACTGCGCACCATCCGGCAAAACCGCCCCCAGCGGCAGCGGCTCGCCCGCCGCTAAATCGAGGTCGATTGGTTCAGGGCAATCATTGATTTTCTTGAGGTTTCCGCTATGCTCGATCCATTAGGCTCAGTCCATTGGGTAAGAGTAGGTGAGTCAGGGTTGTCGGTAAACCAATGACCCGTGCAATTCCTTGATCTGCCATCACCCACCTACCCATCCAATCCCTACTCCCCCACTCCCCACCGCAATGCTCAAAACCCTCGTCCAAAACTCCCTCAAGTCGTTCAACGTTGCCACCAACGGCGGTGCCGCCTTCTCCCCGGCCCAGTTTGATGCCGACGTGATGACCACCTACGGGCGCTTCCCGATCGCGCTAACCAAGGGCCGAGGCAGTTTTGTGTGGGATGACCAGGGCCGTCGCTACCTCGACTTTGTGGCCGGTATTGCCACCTGCACCCTGGGCCACGCCCACCCGGCTATGGTCGAGGCGGTCAGCAAGCAGATTCAAACCCTGCACCACGTCTCAAACCTCTACTACATTCCCGAGCAGGGGGCGCTGGCCCACTGGCTGGTGGAGCATTCCTGCTGCGATCGCGTCTTTTTCTGCAACTCCGGGGCCGAGGCCAACGAGGGAGCGATTAAGCTGGCCCGCAAGTACGCCCACACCCGGCGGGGCATCAACAATCCTTTAATCATCACCGCTCAGGCCAGCTTCCACGGGCGCACCCTGGCCACCGTCACCGCCACGGGCCAGCCCAAGTACCAAAAAAACTTTGACCCGCTGATGCCGGGGTTTGCCTACGTACCCTACAACGACATCGCGGCCCTGGAGTCGCTAGTCGCCGAACTGGATGCCGAGACACCCCAGGTCGCCGCCATCATGCTCGAAGCCCTCCAGGGCGAAGGGGGCGTCTGCCCAGGGGATGCCCCCTACTTCCAGCGCATTCGCCAGCTTTGCGACGAAAAGGGCATTCTGCTGATTCTCGATGAGGTGCAGGTGGGGGTAGGCCGCACCGGCACCCTCTGGGGGTTCGAGAACCTGGGTATAGAGCCCGACATTTTCACCTCGGCCAAGGGGCTGGGCGGCGGCATCCCGATTGGGGCCATGCTGTGTAAAGCTGCCTGCGCTGTGTTTGAGCCAGGCGACCACGCCAGCACCTTTGGCGGCAATCCCTTTGCCTGCAAGGTAGGTCTCACGGTGTGCGAAACCCTGGAGGCCGAAAACCTGCTGGGCAACGTCAAGCAGCGCGGCGAACAGCTGCGGTTTGGCCTACAGCGGCTGGTGCAGCAGTACCCCGACCTGGTAGAGCAGGTGCGCGGCTGGGGTTTGATCAACGGCCTGGTGCTTCAGCCCGACTCGACGATCAAGTCGGTGGATATTGTCAAAGCCGCGATGGATGAAGGTCTGCTGCTGGTGCCCGCCGGGCCGCAGGTGGTGCGCTTTGTGCCGCCGCTGAATGTAAGCGCCGATGAGGTGCAGCAGGCGCTCATGGCCATAGAAAAAGCCGTGGCGCTGCTGGTGAAGCGGGAGCATGCTCAGTAATGTCTGAATTGCCCGATGAGGTGTTAGGGCGCTCCGCTCACCGCGATCTCACTTTCGCGATTTAACTTTCAAACCGTGGTTGGCTGAGAAAAGTCGCAGCCAGCGACGGTTTTGGATGGATGCAGTTTTGATGGATGTGGGTAAGGGTAGCGCGATCGCTGGGTATAGCTAGAGCCAGAAAGGTTAGAACACTTCACAGGTAGCTCTCATGCGATAGCTATACGCCGATGCGCTGCCCCAGCCTTCGCATTGGCGATCGCTACTGTCCTAAGCCCATTGGCCACAGCTATATCACCCAGCTTTTTCGGCCTCTGCCGATTTGCGGGTGAGCAGGTAGAACAATGGCCCAAATGAGCCTGTAGCCAGGGTCGCAACGATCCAAGGCCACGGATTGCGCCCGGTTGCCCTAGCATCGCGCCACATCCAAACCATGACGAGGCTTAGCGCAATCACTAGATCGGCAAAGACTTGGCCTGCACCAAAGCTTTGAAAGTGGGGCGCGAGAATACCCCAGTACCCGTGCTGCCAGAGGGCCACGGCGCTGAGGGCACCGAACAAGAGCAAAATAACAACGATTAAACTACGCATGGCGAAACCTCTCTAAGGATGGTACGTTCAGTATTTAGCGTCTACCTCATACCTGCAATTACCTCAGAGGTAATCAAATTGTCTCTGGGTCGTGGTCAACTCCAGCGATCGCCATGTCAACTCCAACTTTGACGGGCACCCTGCGCCAGGTGCGGAAGGCTCAGCGGCTGAGTCAACTCGAGCTGTCGCTGCGCCTGGGGGTGTCTCAGCGGCACGTAAGTTTTGTCGAAAGTGGCCGGGCCAAACCCAGCCGCGAGCTGCTGGCGGCCTGGCTGCAAGAGCTAGACGCCCCGCTGATATTGCGCAATGAGGTCATGTTGCAGGCGGGCTACGCACCGATTTACACCGCCGCGCGGCTGGATGACCCGGCCCTAGAGCAGATCAACTCGGCCCTAGAACAACTGCTGTTTGCCCACGACCCCATGCCCGCGCTGGTCATCGACGAGCACTGGAATTTGCTGCGCTTAAACCGGGGGGGCCAATGGCTGGCCGCTGCGCTAATGCCAGGAGCCGCTGATCTACCGGGCGATGTGCCAATCAATTTGCTAGACATGCTGGCTCACCCCCAGGGGTTTGCCAAACCGATTGTCAATTTAGAGGAAGTCGGCCCCACCCTACTGGCCCACTTGCGGCACGAGGCCTCAGTGCAGCCCGCCCTAACACCTAAGGTAGATGCGTTTGAAGCCATGCTGCACAGTCGTTTGGGTAGCAAGAACTTGCACACAAACTGGTCGCACCCTACAGTTCCAGTGCTGACAACGCGCTACGCAACTGAGTATGGTGAACTGGCATTTTTTAGCATGTTTACGACCTTCGGCACACCGCAAGACATTACCCTGGCATCGTTGCGAGTGGAGCATTTATTTGCCGCCGATGAGGCCACCCATGCAGTACTTAAAGCCCAGGTTCAATAGATGATTCGAGTTGCTAAGCTAAAGCCAAATAACGAGGCGTAATAGCAAAGATAAATATTGTCTTGTTTACCTATAGCTATTGCTTTATCACATCAAAAAAAGGGGATTTTGTAGGTTAGGTGGAACGAAGTGAAACCCAACAGCCGTAAGCTTTTAGCGCTTTGCCCAACCTATAGATTTAAGCCTGATAAACCATTAGAGCCAGAAAGGTTAGGACCTGATTGACTCACAAAAATTCTGATGTAGGTTGGTGTTGAGCGAAGTAGCATCTTCAGAGGAGAAACCCCAACACCAGTAACGGTTTTGTTGGGTTATGCTAACGCTAACCCAACCTACGCCAGCATAAGAATTTCAAGGGTTTTGTCAGTCACCAGGATTAGGAAACTTTAGAAGCAGCTCTTATAACGAATCCGAATTGCAAACCCCGATTCCGTAAAGGCCAATTTGTAATGCCTGGCAGCTTAGCTCTAGCCTTGGCGATCGATGTTCTTAACGTACAGGATTTTTTTAAAAAAACTGGAGTTTTATTGCCTTAATAATAAACACAATAAACATAAAAAGAGGCCGAGGTTTAACCCCCAGCCTCTTGAGTTTTTACTTACCTTGCTAGACGAGAGCTAGCTTACTTTCTCTAGCAATCGTAGTAGAGAGCCAGTTCGTAGGGGTGGGGGCGCAGGCGCATAGGGTTGACTTCGTTGTCGAGCTTGTACTCGATCCAGTTGCTGATGAAGTCTTCGGTAAACACGCCAGTGCTGGTCAAGAACTCGTGGTCGGCTTCCAGAGCCTTGAGGGCATCCAGCAGCGAGCCAGGGGTCGAGGGAATCTTAGCCAGCTCTTCGGGGCTGAGGTCGTAGATGTCTACATCCAGCGGGTCGCCGGGGTGAATCTGGTTCTTGATGCCGTCGATACCGGCGCAGAGCATAGCGGCAAAGGCCAGATAGGGGTTGGAGGTGGCATCGGGGCAGCGGAACTCTAGACGCTTGGCCTTGGGGTTGTCGCCCGAGAGGGGAATGCGCACCGAAGCGGAGCGGTTGCCCTGGGAGTAGGCCAGGTTTACCGGAGCCTCGAACCCAGGCACCAGACGCTTGTAGGAGTTGGTGGTGGGGTTGGTCAGGGCCAGCAGGGCGGGAGCGTGCTTGAGAATGCCACCAATGTAGTACAGGGCATTTTGGCTCAGACCGGCGTACTGGTCGCCAGCAAAGGTGGGTTCGCCGTTGTTCCAGATTGACTGGTGGGTGTGCATACCCGAGCCGTTGTCGTTAAACAGGGGCTTGGGCATGAAGGTGACGGTTTTGCCCCACTTCTTGGCGACGTTCTTGATGCAGTACTTGTAGATCATCAGCCAGTCGGCAGCTTCGATCAGCTCACCGAAGCGGATGCCCAGCTCGCACTGGCCGCCGGTAGCCACTTCGTGGTGGTGCTTCTCGATCGGCACCCCCAGGCGGGCCATGGTCAGCAGCATTTCGCTGCGCATGTCCTGGGAGGTGTCGGTGGGGGCGACGGGGAAGTAGCCCTCTTTGTAGCGGGGCTTATAGGCCAGGTTGCCGCCAACTTCTTCCCGCCCGGTGTTCCAGCGGCCTTCTACGCTATCGACGTAGTAGTAGGCGGAGTGCTCGTTTTGGTCGAAGCGCACGTCATCGAAGATGAAGAACTCGGCTTCGGGGCCAAAGAAGGCGGTGTCGCCCAGGCCAGTGGTTTTGAGGTACTCGATCGCTTTAGTGGCGATCGCGCGCGGGCAGCGGGAGTAGAGCTCGCCGGTGCGGGGCTCTTTGATGGTGCAGATCATGCTCAGAGTGGGCTCGGCCATGAAGGGGTCGAGCCAGGCGGTGGCGGGGTCGGGCACCATCATCATGTCCGACTCGTTGATGGCCTTCCAGCCGCGAATACTGGAGCCGTCGAAGGCTACCCCATCGGTAAAGCTGCTTTCGTCGATCTGGCTTTTGTGTAGGGTGAGGTGCTGCCAGATACCCGGCATGTCAATAAATTTGAGGTCAATTAACTCAATGCCTTCATCCTCAATGCGTTTCAGGATGTCTGCTGGGGTTGCCATGAACTACTCCTTAGCCTCGTTTAGCGTTCAATACTCGTAGCGTTCAAACTGTCGGGGAAACCGATTTAACTCAGCGTGAATGATGCCTTAGCCTCTTCAGGCCTTCCCTTCCATGGGCAGAGCTTTGCCGCTCAGGCCATAGATAGAACTGCTTTACCTGCATAGACATACCTTCCCTGCAAGTATCACAGGCATCAACTCATCTGAATCATCCTAGGGAGAGGGGTTAGCCCATTTTGTATCGGCTACTACTTTTTTTCGGGGAAAGCCAGCAAAAGCTCAGGGGTAGACCATGATGTTTTGTAACAATTCACTCATAAAGCCCTACCTCTGGCGGGGCGGGGCGGCGCAGGGGCCAAGCCTGCGTGGTAGACTCTTTCGAGTATAAAACCTGGTAACTGTAGAGGTTAGAGCCTCTGGCCAGGGGCGGGCCAGCCAGGCCTGCAACCGTTTATTAAATGCTGTTTGCCAAGTGAGAGTTGGGAGAAACCACCTATGCGGGACGCTGTCACCACGCTGATCAGGACCTACGACAACACCGGGCGCTATTTCGATACCAACGCCCTCGACTCTATTAAGTCTTACTTTGACAGCGGCCTCGATCGCATCAAGGCAGCGGCGATCATTAGCGCCAACGCCGCTGGCATTGTCAAAGAGGCTGGCGTAATGTTGTTTGCCCAAGTGCCCGAGCTAATTCGCCCCGGCGGCAATGCCTACACCACCCGCCGTTACGCCGCCTGCCTGCGCGATATGGACTACTACCTGCGCTACAGCAGCTATGCCCTGGTGGCGGGCAACCCCGATGTGCTCGACGAGCGCGTGCTGACGGGGCTGCGCGAAACCTACAACTCCCTGGGGGTGCCCATTGCCCCCACGGTAATCGGCATCAACATCATGAAGGACCTGGTCAAGGCCAAGGTGCAAGAGGCCGGGGTTGCCGATCCCTCTGTGGTCGATTATCCCTTTGACCACATCACCCGCTCCCTGAGCGAAATCAGCATCTAGACAGGGCTTCAGGGATCGTGATCCGTAGCGACGATGACTGCGTGGCGGCTCTCCCCGTGGCTTTGGGCATAGACTTTGGCACCTCTGGGGTGCGTGCCGCTGTGGTCGATCCGCAGCGGCATCTCTGTTGGGAGTATCGCCAGGGGTACCCCGACCTGCCTGCCCCTGGAAACTGGCAGCAAGCTCTGTTTGAGCTGCTGGGGGCGCTGCCTGGGGCGATCGCCCCCCAGATTGGTCGCATCGCCATCGATGGCACGTCGGGCACTGTGGTGTTGTGCGATCGCACCGGCTCTGCCCTCACCCCGCCGCTGCTCTACAACCACCCCTGCCCAGATGCGCTGGATCGGGTAAAAACCCTCGCCCCGCTCCACAGCCCCGCCGCCAGCGCTACCTCTAGCCTGGCCAAGCTGGTGTGGTGGCACCAGACATTGCCCCCAGAACGTTGGCAGCGGGCCGCTTACCTGCTGCACCAGGCCGACTGGCTTAGCGCCCAGCTCCACGGTCAGTGGGGGCTGAGCGACTACCACAACAGCCTCAAACTCGGCTACGACGTCGGTGATCTGTGCTATCCGCCAGCGATGCAGGGGCAGCCCTGGAGCGCCATGCTGCCTCAGGTGCTGGCGCCAGGACAGGTGGTGGGGCTAGTGACGGCGGCGATCGCCCAGCAGTTTGGCCTGTCGCCCCAGTGTCAGGTGGTGGCGGGCACCACCGACAGCATTGCGGCGTTTTTGGCCAGCGGAGCCAGCGCTCCCGGAGATGGTGTGACCTCGCTTGGGTCAACTCTGGTGATTAAGCTGCTCAGCGATCGCCGCATTGATGCAATGGAGTACGGCATTTACAGCCACCGCTTGGGCCACCTCTGGCTGGTGGGCGGCGCTTCAAATACCGGCGGTGCCGTGCTCGAAAAATTCTTTGACCGGGATGCTCTAGCTGCCTTAAGCCAGCAGATCGATCCTGCTGCTCCCACCGACCTGGACTACTACCCCCTGACCCAGCCGGGGGAGCGCTTCCCCATCAACGATCCGGAGTTAGCCCCTCGCATCACCCCCCGGCCAGAGGGTGATGCAGAATTTTTACACGGTCTGCTGGTGGGCATAGCCCGCATCGAGCAGCGAGGTTACACTCTGCTGGCTGAGCTAGGAGCCTCGCCGCTGCGGCAGATCTATACGGCGGGAGGGGGTGCCGCCAACGAAACCTGGCGACAGCTACGAGCCGGGCTAATGCCAGTGCCCATTAAAAATGCCGCCTCGGTTGAGGCGGCTGTGGGAAGTGCTTACTTAGCTCTAGGCTAACTAACTGGCCTACAGGCCCAGCTCATTACCCCGGCGGTACTGCATGTAGGCGGCAACAAACAGGCCAGCCAGAGTAACAGGAATAAACCCTAGAACAATGCCACTAAGTAACGGCTCAACCACGGCTCAACTCCTAATCTCAACAAAAACTTATAGTCTCACCATAGCACTAATCTGGGCCTGGCCTAAGGCTTTCAGCCGATGTATAGCTGTAGCCAGTCTGGTTAAGAAATTTCCCTCAAAACATTCAAGCGTCTCTGGATTTTCTAACCTCAGTGACTATGGCTATATCTGCCGGATGCCAAGCAAAAAGCGATCGGGCGTAGCCAAGAATCATGGCGGCCAAGTTCCCAAAGCTCAAGTCCCCAAAGCTCAAGTCAATGTGCCAAAGGTCTGGGTACTCGCCCCTCAAACTCTTTAGAGAGTCTTTTGATTTTTGTGCAGTGATTGAAAAAGCCAGAGCGATTGTGTACAGTTCTTGTGGACTGTATACAGAGATTTTGCCGCGGATCATCAGGGTGAGATTGGGGTCTATCTTCTGTGAATTTTTGTGTTGCGGCTGGGGGCGATCGCGCTGGGTAGCGGCCCTCCGGCGATGCTGTTGCAGGGTCGTCCTGGTCCTCTGCTGCCTGAGCAAGCTAGGCACTGGCTCCTTAGCTAGCGGTTTAAGTTTCGTGATTCTTTAGATTTTTTAGGAACAGTTTCATGCTGACTCATCTGCATCAATTCACTGGTCGAGCGTTAAAGGCGATGGTGGCTGGGGTTTTGGTCGTCACTCTAATCTGTTGGGGCGGGCCTGGAGCCTCTTCCCAAGCCCTGGCTGGGCCTAAGGGCAGCCTGAGCGAAACCATGGATCTCAAGATGACCGAGGCGGCCCAAGAGTTTGTGGAGTCTGTTTTAGATGACTACTCAGACGCGCTGGAAGATTCGTTTTCCGAGGCGGTCAAACCCCTGAAGTCAGTCACTAAAGATCTGGCCAAGCAGCTCAGCAAAGCAGCGGCCTCCCCAACCGCTGCCACCGCTACCGCCCTAGACCCCAAAATCGAAAGCTCAAAGACAGCGCTAGATACTGCCTCGGCATCCTTTGACGCTCTGGTTGCCGACACGGCCAAGTTTAAGACAACCCTGGCCGAAGCCCCCGATCAGCTCAAAGAGGCCATTGATACCCAGCTGGGCACCAAGTTTGATGAGCTGCAAAAGGCCTTTGAGGATGTCTCTGGTGCCCTAGCTCTGCTGTCAACCGACACCACCGCCCTAGACTCGGCTGACCCCGCAGCGGGAGCCGCCGCCCTAACCGAGCACGCTACTCTGCTTTCCACAGCGATCGAGTCGGCCAAGACTTTAATTTCTAGCTTTGGTGATTAGGTCTGCTTTGAGCCCAGCCTAGGTCTGGCTTGGCCGCCTGAGTTAGATAATTGGAAACATAACCGCCAACCGCTTTTCTGATGCCAGGAAGGCGGTTAGCGTTTTGGCCAAAGGCATGATTTCGCCTGGCCAAGCGTGGCCTCATCCCCAGGGAAGATTCTCCATCAAATCTTCTCATGAAAAACATAAACGACATGTTTGGTATATGAAAATACGGTTTTGTTAGTATTCATATGTATTCAAAGGAGGTCATATGAACAATCAAGCCAGCAAAACCTGGACCACAGAACAGCTTGTGCACATGAGCGACGCCCTGGGCGGTGGCTTTATGCCCGGCAGCCAGGAGCTTAAGGCTGCTAGCCGCGATCGCTGGACTGCCCAGCGCCACATTCAAGCCTCTACCCTGCGCAGCCGAATTTACCTCTAAGATTCTGATAAATGAGAGTTAGACGGCGCTCAGGCACAGTCAATAGCGCGTCAATGGCCCCTTTTTAGCGCTGAAAAGGGGCCACTTTTGGGCGTGCAGACTGCGCGTAGCGGGTGCAGGCGGCCACTAGCGCCTGGGCTACCTCTGGGCGATCGCCCCAGTGCAGATGCAGATAGGAGGCGTGGACCCTATGTAGGCTCCATCCCTCGGTGGCGTGGGGCTGCGCAGCGCCGTAGCGCTTGAGCTGGTAGAGGGGACGGGCGGGCGGGGTGTCTAGCTGGGAGCGGTGAAACTCGTGTCCCCACAGGCATTGCCCCTGCGACAGGAAGGGACTGGGCTGCTGAGTTGTGGCCTGACGGTAGCCCAATGTCAGGCGTTTGCCCATGCGTACGGCGTTGGGCAAAAGCCCCACCATGGGCCAGGATTTTTCATTTAAATCGACCAGGGTGGTAGCCAGATACATCAGCCCGCCGCACTCAGCGTAGGCGGGTAACCCCTGCTGCAAAGCGGTTTTGATCTGAGTCAGTAAGCCCTGGTTTGCCGCCAGTTCTGCCGCAAACATTTCGGGAAAGCCGCCGCCGAAGTAGAGGCCGTCGATGTCGGCGGGCAGGCGTTTATCGGTCAGGGGGCTCCAGGAGACAAGTTCAGCGCCCAGGGTGGTGAGAATGTCGAGGTTGTCGGGGTAGTAGAAGCTGAAGGCGGGGTCTTGGGCGATCGCGATTTTGGGGGCGGTAGTGCGTGGGGGCGTGGGGGCGTGGGGGCGTGGGGGTGGGGGTGTATGGGGGGACGTGGGTGCGGGGGGATGTGGGGTTTGCAGCAGGGGGGTGAGGGCGGCCCAGTTGAAGCAGGTGTGGCCGAGGTGGGCGAGGCGATCTAAAATTTCGGGCAGGTGGGGGAGTTCGGCGGTGGGGACGAGGCCCAGATGGCGATCGGGTAGGGAAATGGCGTCCTGTCGGCGCAATACGCCAAGGATAGGGATATCGATGCTGGAGAGGGCGTCGGTGAGCAGGTCGAGGTGGCGATCGCTGCCTACCCGGTTTAGCACCACTCCGGCAATGTGAACCCTAGGATCGAGGGTGCGGTAGCCATGAATGATCGCCAGCACGGAGCGGGACAGGCGGCCGCAATCTACCACCAGCAGCACCGGCAGATTCAGCAGGCGGGCAATATGGGCGGTGCTGGCCACATCCGACAGACCGGACGCGCCATCGAAGAGGCCCATGACGCCTTCTACCAGGGCAAACTCGGCATCGCGGCAGCGGTGGGCAAAGCACTGCTGCACGTAGGTTTCAGACGTGAGAATGGGGTCGAGGTTGTAGCAGGGGCGGCCCGTGGCCCGCTGGTGAAACATGGGATCGATGTAGTCTGGCCCCACCTTAAACGACTGCACGCGGGGGGATTTTTGCGCCAGAGCCGCCAGCAGCGCCAGGGTGACGGTGGTTTTGCCAACGCCGCTGCGCTCTCCGGCAATGACCAGGCCACCGGCAGAAATTGCTCCGTCTATCGCATTGTTCAATCGGGCTGTCCTCACCTGTGAACCTTTGCCGTCCCTATCTTATCTAGGCGGGCGTTGGCGGTGGGGGTTGGGTAGTCTGGGAAATAGGTATAGCCTCGGCAGGGTCTAGGAATGTTATGGCGACTCTTTCTCTGGTAGAGCAGGCTAAGGATGGGGACGCGGCGGCGATCGCAGCCCTGCTCACCCAATCTCTTAAATCCAAAGGCATTGAGGTGCGGGGCGATCGCCAGAGCTATTGCCTCCACCTCTGGTTCACGGGCAACCCGGCTCCGCCCCAGGCGGCCACGGTGGCCTATGCTCAGCGGGCGATCGCAAAGTTGCAGGTGCCCACCATCGGCATTTTGCAGCTGTACGGAGAGCAAGCCGGGGCGCCGCAGCCACAGTGGACCGAGGAAATTGCGCTATTGTCGTCTGCCTTGACTGCCCGTGAAGATCAGGGGTTAGCTGAGCCAGAAGGTCCAGAAGACCAACAGCCGGAATCTGCCGAAGCGCTTGCGCCCAGGGAACCAGCACCGGCTGCGATCGCCCGCGCCTACCAGGAGCTAGGGCTAGCGGTGGGAGCATCGCTGCCCCAGGTGGAGTCGGTGTATTTTAGGCGACGGGCAGAGCTGTTGAAACGGGGCGATCGCGCCGCCCTAGAACCGCACAAGTGGGCTTTCACCACCATCAAAACCCAATTAGAACAAGCCCAGTTGGAACAGAACGAACCCGCATACGTTCCGGTTACGGAGGAAGCCGCGCCAGTCATGTATCCCCGCAGCCCAGCGCCGCGATCGCAGCGCCTCCAGTCAAACCCCCAACCGACCCAGCCCGCCGCAGATGACACCGATCTGCTCTCGTTTCAAAACCGCTACAGCAACGGGCTGATTTTTCCACTGCTGCTGCTGGCGGGAATGCTGATGAACGCCATGCCGATTGTGAATGTCTTGTTCCGGGGTATCAAAATTTGGATCCATGAGTTTGGCCATGCCACCATCGCCTGGCTGGCCGGGCGGCGAGCTATCCCCCTACCGATTGGGTGGACAAGCGTGGACCCGAGGCGATCGTTCTTCGTCTATGTCGGTATTCTGATTCTGCTGGGGCTGCTGTTTTGGGCCGGGCGGCGCGAGGGCAAACGCTGGCCCATGGTGCTAGCGGTGCTGCTGGCGGTGGTGCAGTTCTACATGACCTGGCTAATGTCGGCCAACCAGTTCGATATGTGGTTGTTGTTTGGCGGCATCGGCGGCGAAATTTACCTGTCGGCGCTGCTAATTGTCAGCTTTTACCTGCCGCTGCCCGAGTACTTTCGGTGGGATTTCTACCGCTTTCCGGTAGTACTGGCGGCGGCCTTTTGTTTTTGGGATCAGGTGTGGCTATGGCAGCGAGTCCCGAGCGGCAAGGCGTCAATTCCTTTTGGCAGCATGTGGGGCGATGTTGACGATGGCGACATGAATCGGTTGATCAACGATCACAGCTGGACACCGGGCGACATTATCGGCACCTACAGCACCCTCACCCACCTGTGCCTGCTGGGGATTTTTGCGGTCTATAGCTACACCCTATTTCGGCAGCACAGGGAGTTTTTTACAGCGCTAGGACGACAATGGTTACCTTAAACCTGTGGTATCAGTATGGAGTGCTGATCGTCCTGATTTTGCTATGAAACTTTCTGAAGCTGATGCGGCCCTATTCTTTGAGCTGATGTGGAGTCTGCAAATCTACGTCAACCAGCGGCTCAAACTTGTGCCTCACATCGAAGAACCAGCAGTCTTTGAAACCCGCCCAACGGAAGAGAAGATGGCCGTTCGGGACGCGCTGTATCAACATCCAGAGCTAATTGATTGCTTCGTCGAAGAAAATCCTTCGGGTTTTAGGACCGATCAGCTCAAGATTATCGCCTCGTGGAAGAACTTTATCGATGGGACCTTTTACATTGAGCGCTTTCTCAAAAAGTACGCCGTTTTTATCAGCGATAAAGATGTGGTTTATGGAGTTTTAGGGCTGTGGGACAGCTTTGATGAAATGATTCATCGAAGCAATCTGCCGCTGCTAGTTAAAGCGGTGCTGCTTCCTTTCAAAGGGCAAATTGTCTACGATGGGCTACTCCAAGGCACAAACATCTACTTTGGCGGGGGCATCAAAAGCGAGCTAAAGCAGCTATATCTATTGGCCAAAAATGCGGGCCGAATTATTGAATCTTTCGACTCGCCTCCGCGCAAAGATGCGGCAAGGATAATACTAAAACCCAATAAAGACTTTGCCCCGCTGCTCGATGATTTAGCCAAACAGGCTAAGGTGCTTCGCGGCGGCAATGGACAGCCGCCCATGAATGGTCCTGTTTTTAGCCTAATTAAGGCCAGTCTTGAACTGGGCCAAATTGCCATTAATGAGCCCGAGAACGAGTCCCAGCTGATGAAATCGCTAGACAAGGCCGAGCGGGCATTCAGAAAAGTCGAATCTACACTCTATGGCTCTCGGGGTTGGAGGCTTTAGCGATGCCATTCGGTCACGCCGCCGGGCTTGTCGATCAGAGTAATGCCTGAGGCTTGCAGGAGGTCGCGGATGCGATCGCCCTCCGCAAAGTCCTTCGCCGCCCGCGCCTCCCGCCGCTGGGTCAGCAGCGCCTCGATCTCGCTGGCAGACAGTCCGCCTTCGGTAGAGGCTTCCGCTTCTGGCTGAGCTTCTAAACCGAGTACCTGAGCCAGGCAGACCAGGGTTTGCCACTGCTGGCGCAGGGTGGCGCTGTCGGTGTCGGCCTTGCCGGTGTGGGTAATCAGGTTGCCCGCCCGGCGCAGTTCCTTGGCCAGCTCAAACAGCACCGCCAGGCCGCCAGCGGTGTTGAAGTCGTCATCCATCGCGGTTTGGAAGGCTTGCACGGGGGCGCTGTCGCGATCGATGCGCATGGCGGCAGGGTCGCCAAAGGCAGAATCTTCAGCGTCGGCCCAGCCCAGCTTGGCTCCGTACTGGTGGCCAAACAGCAGGCCATCTTTGAGCGTACCCCAGCTGGTTTGGGCGGCGGCGATCGCCTCGTCGGTAAAGTCCACCGGCTTGCGGTAGCTGCCCTGGAGCAAAAACAGCCGCACCGCCATCGGATCGGGGGCGTTGGGCGCATCCAGCAGGTCGCGAATGGTGGTAAAGTTGCCGAGGGATTTCGACATCTTCTCGCCGCCCACGTTCACCATGCCGTTGTGCATCCAGTAGCGGGAGAGGGGGTGGCCGGTGGCCGCCTCCGACTGAGCGATCTCGTTCTCGTGGTGGGGAAAGACCAGATCGCTGCCGCCGACGTGGATGTCAATGGTGTCGCCAAGGCGATCGCGAATCATGGCCGAGCACTCGATGTGCCAGCCTGGTCGCCCCGGCCCCCAGGGTGACTCCCAAAAGGGTTCGCCGTCCTTGGCACCCTTCCACAGGGCAAAATCAAAGGGGTCGTGTTTGATCGAGTCCTCCGCTGCCACCCGACCGCTGGCCCCGGCCTGCATGTCGTCGAGCTTGCGGCCCGAGAGTTTGCCGTAGCCGTCGAACTTGCGCACGGCGTAGTAGACATCCCCAGCGGCGGGGTAGGCGTAGCCCTTTTGCTCCAGCTCGCCAATCAAGCGCTGAATGCCGTCCAGGGTTTTGGTCGCGTAGGTGTACTCGTCTGCCTCCAACACGTTGAGGCGGACCATATCTTCTAGATAAGCCTGGGTGTAGCGTTCAGCCACTGTCTGCATGGAGGAATGCTCGGTCTTGGCTCGATTGAGAATTTTGTCATCGATGTCGGTGAAATTTTGCACGTAGCGGACGGCGTAGCCCCGCCACATCAGGTAGCGCCGCACCGTGTCCCACACGATTGAGCTGCGGGCGTGGCCCAGGTGCGAGTAGTCGTACACCGTGACGCCGCAGCAGTAAATTTTTACCCGGCCCGGCTCCAGGGGCTCAAAGGGTTCTTTTTGGCGGGTCAGGGTGTTGTAGAGAACGACGCTCATGGCGGGGGCGCAAAATGCCCATTATAAAAGGACGCTAACAGAACGATTCAACACCGAAACCGGGCGCGACGCAATCACCGCGCTCAGCGACATGGCCCCGGCGGCAGATCTGGCTTTTCCGCCAGGATTTTCCAGCAGCTATAGAACCTAGACTCATCTCATAATGAATTCTGTAGATTGATTTCTGATTGAGCTAACCTATGTCATCGGCTCCTACCCTCGATGCGGCTGATCTTGAGGCCTATTTTCAACGGATTGGCTACGACGGGAGCCATACCCCTACCCTGGCCACCCTGCAAGGCATTCATCTGCGCCATCCCCAGGCGATCGCCTTCGAAAACCTCAGCTCGTTTCTGGGCCAGCCGGTCGAGCTAGACTTGCCCTCGCTGGTGCAAAAGCTAATTTACGGAGGGCGCGGCGGCTACTGCTTTGAGCAAAACGGGCTGCTGCGATCGGTGCTCACCACCCTGGGCTTTTCGGTCACGGGGCTGGGGGCGCGGGTGCTGTGGAATTTGCCCCCCGATACCCTGACTCCCCGCAGCCACATGGTCTTGCTAGTGGATCTGGACGGCGAACCCTACATTGCCGACGTGGGCTTTGGCGGACTGACGCTGACCGCCCCGCTGCGGCTGATTCCTGACCTGGAGCAGGAGACTCCCCACGAGCCATTTCGACTGGTGCAGGCCGACGGATTTTGGGTGCTCCAGGCGCAGATTGCCGAAGCCTGGAAACCGCTCTACCAGTTCGATTTGCAGCCCCAGTATGCCTGCGACTACGGGGTGAGCAACTGGCATGTTTCCACCCATCCCAACTCTATTTTTGTGACGGGCCTGATGGCCGCCAGGGTAGACCCTGCGCGCCGCTATGGCCTGCGCAACACGGAGCTCGCCACCCACTCCCTGAGCGGGCAGACCGAAAAGCGCCAGCTCACCTCATCAGAACAATTGGAAGCGGTACTGACCGAAACGTTTCAGCTCAGGCTGCCCGAAAATAGGGACTTCAGCCGATTGTTTTAGGCCTACCGCATCGCCGCTGCCATGGTCTTAACAACGGTGTCGCTTTTCCAGTAGCTGCTGTGGGCATCACTGCCCCAGAGCAGCGGCAGGCGTCCGGCAGTAATCGGCAGGCCGCGATGCTCGGTAATCACATCCCGCAGGTGCACATAGAGCTGGGCGTTGCCCATCAGCCGGGGTATCAGCCCTTGCAGGGGGTAGGCGATCGGGTCGCCGGGATGCATGTAGTTGTACCAGGGCAGGGGTTTTAGGCCCCGGTGGTGGTAGAGGTTTTGCAGCAGCGATCGCATGTCTTTGGTCAAATCGTGGGTGCTGTCACCGGTCACCGAGAGCAGGCTGAACAGGGCAATGGGCGACCCCAGGGTGTGCAGACTAGAGATAGCGATTCCCTCCCCCGGCCGCTGGCCCAGGCCAAAAAACGCCTCTCGCAGCTGCTGGACGATCGCACGAGTCTGATGGGTGCTGGCGTCGCCATCCAGCCTGGGGTCATCCCAGCGGGCGGCAAACAGCAGATCAAAAAGAATGACGCTGCCCAGGCTGTGGGTGACGAGGTGGAGGCGATCGCCGGGCTGCGCCCCCTGTAACGCCGGTAGCGCCATTTCCCGAAACCGCTGCACCACCTGGGCCCCCACGTGGCGACTCAGGTAGAGCGCCGCATCGCCAGCAAACTCAAGCACTTCCTGAATCCGAAAATCGGTCAGCCACAGCTTGCGCCACTGGGGCGAGGCCTCCAGATCCTGTTTCAGGGAAGCCTGGGGTCCGACGTTCAAATCGCCCCAAAACACCACGATGGGCTTAAGGGTGCGATCGCGATCGCCCATAGTTCGCTGCACGTTCTGCAGCAGATCCTGGGCCGTGCGGTTAAACTCGTCAGGCTGGCGGTGTTTGACGCCATGCACAAACAAAACATAGTCGGTAGCCATAGACAAGAGTTCTTAACGCTGGGGGCGAAGGGTTCCTGGGATGCCCACCCGCAATATCGTCGAAGGCAAGCATCCACCTATGACTACAGAATTAAGCGCAAGATTCCAGACGCAAGATTCCAGACAATAATGGTTGACAACACGAATACCTATCGACGGTGGGCTTGGTTTGGCTCTGGTTCAGCCTGTAGACTCAGATATGTAGACCTTGAACAGATTAGGAGCCATGGTCAGTCGATCCAGCCTGTGTCGGATTTTTGTAGCCACGCTGATGGTGCTAGCCCTCTGCATCGGCTGGGGCAGCCCCGCCCAGGCCACCAGCTACGATCGCCAAAACCTGCGCATGAGCGACTGGTCCAACCAGGACCTGCGCGGCAACGACTACACCCGCGCCGATATGGCCGATGCCGACATGAGCCACACCAACCTGCGCGGCGTGCGCCTGTTTGACACCACCCTGGCCCGCGCCAATATGGAGGGGGCCGACATGAGCGGGGCTACCCTAGACGGGGCGCGGTTCTATCAGGCCAACCTCACCAACGCCATCCTTGAGGGAGCCTACGCCTTTGGCACCGACTTTCGCGAAACCACCATCGACGGGGCCGACTTTACCGACGTGCTGCTCGACCCCAAGGTCAACAAAATGCTGTGTGAGGTGGCCAAGGGCACCAATCCGGTGACGGGCCGCAGTACCCGCGATACCCTCTACTGCCCCTAGCCCAAAACACCCATCAAGCGGGCGTTAGAGCAGCGGCCAGCGGGCAGTTGTTTGGCCTGAAAGATGGCTCAAAAACGAGCTGAAGCCCAAGGCTCGGCCCTGGCAAAGGGCGGGGCCAACAGCGGTGTACGGGTTGCTGTTGGGCCAGGGCTGGAGCTATTTTACCGCTGCGATCGCCGCTACCCATGGCCGCCGCTATTATGGGACTACTACCAGGGGAGCCAATGCGACTAAATGCAGGGTGCGAGCTTCTGTTTGAGGCCACCGAGCCATCTCCGCTGATTCTGATGCTGCGACCGCGCGGCGGCGGTCAAACGATTGTCCAAGAAAACTACCAGCTCGACCCTCCGGTTCCCATCGCCGACTATGTCGACAGCTACGGGAACCAGTGCCAGCGGCTACTGGTGCCCGAGGGGCAACTGCGTGTCAGCAGCACGGCGATCGCCGAAACCACTGACAGCATTGAGGTTCAGTTTGGGGCACCCTTTGTGCCCGTGCAGGATCTGCCCGCCGACACGCTTCAGTTTCTGCTGCCCAGTCGCTACTGCCAGGCCGATTTGCTGGGCCGTTTGGCCAGCGAGATTGTTGGGGATATTGAATCCGCCTACGACCAGGTAGACGCCATTCGCCACTGGATTCATACCCACATCGAGTACCGCTACGACACCAGCGATGCCTCTACCTCTGCGGTGGAAACCGAAAAAACGCGCGTGGGGGTGTGCCGCGACTTTGTTCACCTAGGCCTAGCCCTGTGCCGCAGCCTGAGCATTCCAGCCCGCATGGTCGTGGGCTACCTCTATCAGCTAGAGCCGATGGATCTGCACGCCTGGTTTGAAGCCTTTGTGGGCGATCGCTGGTACACCTTCGACCCCACCCAGCCAGCGCCCCGAGGCAACCGCATCACCATTGCCCACGGCCGCGATGCCGCCGATGTAGCTCTGGCGACGCAGTTTGGGTGCCTAAACTTAACTGAAATGAAGGTCTGGGTAGACCGAGATAGCCCATGATTGCGCCGCGATGGCCTGCGGAATGGGGTCTTTTACTCAATTGATGCGATCGCGTCTGATGGGGAATTAGTTAACGTTGGTAAATGCCCCCCAGAATTTGCCAACCCACACTAGAATAAGTAGATACCAGCGACGGCGCTACACGTTGCGAGGCAGCCGATCGGGTGCCCCTGAACTTTTCAGACAGTACGCATCAGATTTGATTGCCGCTAGAGCCTTTCAGGGTAGGGCAGTTTAGGTTGATAAATTGTCCTTTAGGCCTCATAAATTTGGCCAGAGCACTCAGCAGAGAAATACAGTCCGGGTACGCTAACTCTCTCAACACCGGCTGATCCCAGACGAAGCTCCAGCCTGAGCATCAATCGGGCGTTTGGCCCAGAATCCGGGCCGCAGCGCGCCCGATTCGCTGCTTTGTAGCCGACAGGAGTGCTGTCTATAGCTGCTGCTCACTTTCAGTTTTTAACCAGGAATAAACCAATGGGCAAGGAAAAAAAAGGCAATAAGGAAACTAAAAAACCCAAAGCAGAATCTAGCGAGAAAAAGAAAAAGAAAGATCCAAAAAGGTACGATTGAGCGCATTAAAACCGCAGGGTTCAGGGGAGATGATCCAACTGGGGTCGCAGCGCTTTTGGAATCTGAATACCGTGGATTATTTTGGCAGAGGGTAGCGATCGCTACCCTCTGTTTTGGTTTGGCTGAATCGAGAACGACAGCCGAAAGATAGATGCACTAACCCGAAATTTGTCATATATTATTCTCGGTACTTTTAGCAAAATGTTACTGAGAAATTCATAGCCGTTTTTCTTTTTTCGCGACTATTTTTCTGCCCCTAGCTGCGAGCGTGAAACGATATGAAAGCACTATTGCTCTATCCCTTATTTCCCCAGTCTTTTTGGTCCTACGATCGCTTCATGGAGATGGCTGGCCTGAAGGCCACCATTCCACCTCTAGGGATTATTACCGTCGCGGCTCTCTTGCCGCCAGAATGGGACATTCGCTTCCGCGATCGCAACGTCACCCCTGAAACCGACGCCGACTGGGCCTGGTGCGACCTGGTTATAATCTCCGCCATGCTGGTGCAAAAGCCAGACTTTCAGGCCCTGATTCGAAAGGCTGTGCGGCTGGGTAAGCAGGTGGCCGTAGGCGGCCCCTACCCTACCTCGGTCCCCCAGGACGCCCTGGATGCGGGCGCTCAGTTTTTGATTTTAGACGAAGGCGAAATGACCGTGCCTCAGTTCTTAGAGGCTCTCAGCCGGGGCGATACCCAAGGCGTCTTTCGCTCCCTGGAGAAGCCCGATGTCAGTCAGAGTCCCCGACCCCGCTATGACCTGCTCCAGCGCGACGCCTACCTGATGATGGCCATGCAGTTTTCGCGCGGCTGCCCCTTTAACTGCGAGTTTTGCGACATTATTTCGCTCTACGGGCGCAAGCCCCGCACCAAGGAGCCAGCCCAGGCCCTGGCCGAGCTTCAAACCCTCTACGACCTGGGCTGGCGCGGCTCGCTGTTTATTGTCGATGACAACTTCATTGGCAACCAGCGCAACGTCAAGCGCTTCTTGCGCGAGCTGATTCCCTGGATGAAGCAGCACCGCTATCCCTTCACGTTTATCACCGAGGCCTCGGTCAACCTGGCCGAAGACGACGAGCTGCTAAAGCTGATGGGAGAAGCCGGCTTCTACGCCGTCTTCCTTGGAATTGAAACCCCCGACCAAGACAGCTTGCAGGTGACGCGCAAAGTTCAAAACACCCGTAACCCCCTGATCGAGGCCTGCCAAAAAATCAACCAGGCGGGCCTGCTGATCTATGCCGGGTTCATTTTGGGGTTTGATGGTGAACGTTCGGGGGCGGGCGATCGCATTCAGGCCTTCGTCGAGCAAACCAGCATTCCCCAGCCCATGCTGGGCCTGCTGCAAGCCCTGCCCAACACCGCCCTCTGGGAGCGGCTGAAGCAGGAGCAGCGCCTGCTCGACGGCAACCACCCCACTGGCGACCAAAACACCCTAATGAACTTTATTCCCACGCGCCCGGTGGCCGAACTGGCCCACGACTATGTGGCGGGGTTCTGGCAGCTCTACGAACCTCGCAGCTATCTCAAACGCTGCCTCCAGCAATGCCTCAACATTCGTTCGCCCCAGCGCCGTCGGCAGACCATGCAGTTTCCCCTCAAGAAGGGGCTGCGGCTTTTCGCCCAAATCATCTGGCACCAGGGCATTCGTCGGGCCGACCTGCGCCGACAGTTCTGGCACCAGCTCTGGATCATCCTGACCCATAAGCCGCAGATGCTAAACGTATATCTGGGTCTCTGTGCCGCTGGAGAGCACTTTTGGGAGTACCGGGCACTGGCCAGACATCGAATTAGCCAGCAGCTGGGCTACGACCCGATGCAGTCGCCCAGGGTAGAGACTCCGGCTCTAACCCTGGCTGGCAAGTAAGCCTAGGGGCTTTGCCCTGCCAACCCAGTGGGGCTACACCAGGCTATACTGTGCCGGGGCAGGGGCTTGGTCCTTTGACTGCTGGTGCCACAGCAGGCTTGTAACGCTGGTGCTATCGAGGGGCCTGGCGAAGTAGTAGCCCTGCATCTTCTTGTAGCCCAGATCCTTGAGGCACATCAGGTCTTCGAAGGTTTCAACCCCCTCCACAATGACATCTAGCTCTAGGCGCTCAGCCAGCATGAGAATGGCCTCGCTCATGGCCCAATTCTTGTTGCGAATGAAGGACCGATCGATCTTGAGGGTGTCGAAGGGCAGGTCTTGCAGCCGCCCTAGGGACGAGTAGCCGGTGCCAAAGTCGTCGATGTAGAGCTGAATACCCAGCTGCTGAAGCTTGACTAGGGCCGCTAGGGCCTGCTCCTTGTTTTCAATCAGGGCGCTCTCGGTGACTTCGAGCTTGAGGCTGCTGGGGGCAATGTGGTTTTGCTGAAGAATGCAGCGAATGCGATCGACCAGCTGCGGCTGAAGCAGCTGCACCGCTGAAAGATTGACGCTCATGCTCAAAGGCACTGGGCCAGGAAACTGAGTTTGCCAGTAGTGGAGCTGCTGACAGGCTTGCTCAAGCAAAAACAGGCCTAGGGTATCGATTAGCCCAGCCTTTTCCGACAGGGGAATAAAGACTTCGGGAGAGATGTCTCCCCGCTGGATGTGCTGCCATCGCGCCAGGGCCTCAAAGCCGATAATCCGGCCAGTATGTTGAGGCCCCACGGAGACGATGGGCTGGTAGGCCAGATAAATTTGCTGCTGCTGCACCGCCTGGTGCAGGTCATTTTCGAGCTGAAGCAGCTCCATCTCAGCGGTCGACAGCAGCGTTAGCAGCGGGGCGGGCTGACTCTCCAGGGCATTGGCCAGGCGGGTGAGGCGGTCAGCGTTGTTGATGGCGATCGCCAGCAGCTTTTGGCCGTCGTCCGACAGCGAGCCCGACTGCTGATACCCCAACAGCTTGAGCGCCCCCTGAATTGAAGCGAGGGGTGTTCTCAGCTCGTGGCAGATGAGCAGCGAGATATCGTCAAAGGAATGCTTTGAGCAGTCGGCCAGATCTAATGGGTTTTCACTGGATCGAGCAGGGGTCGGTTGTGCCATGGAAGATGCTTAATACCGTAGAAAACAGAATATGTTGAGGGGGCAAGAAGACGTCTTAGACCTTGGACACCGGAGGGGACCGCCTCTCAAGTCAGCTGTGATCGCATCTCAACCCAGACCGTATAGTGGGTCTTCGACACGGTTACACACACCTTGAATCCTTTGTTGCTTTCCTGGGTGGCACGGCGGTAGGCTTCCAGACGATCGGTTAGGGCAAATTGATGCAAGATTACGTAAAAGTCATTGCGGTAGAGCATGCCTTCGTGGATGCCCTCGTTCCAGAACTTGAAGGCTGAGATTAGATCCTCAACGACGATTAGGGGGAGCATGGGGCGTTAAGGAAGACATCTCCCTTAACATAAAAAATAAATGTGGCAACTCTGTGAACACCCACCAGGCTGAGACGGGCCTACTGCCACCCCAGCACAGCCTCTATTTGTCCTCCCAACAGGCCGGGGTCGAAGGGTTTGACCAGTACCGCCCGCGCCCCGGCGGCGACAAAGGTTTGCTGCGTAGCCAGCCGAATGGTAGCGGTCAGCAAAATCACTGGAATATGGCGGGTGTCCATATTCTCACTGAGCTTTATCAGGGTGGCCAGGCCGTCAGTTTTGGGCATCACAACGTCGAGCAAAATGGCGTCGGGATGGTGAGTCGAGGCCAGGATCACCCCCTCGTCCCCGGACGCGGCGGTGGTCACCTCCCACTGCCGGGTGATTTCTAGACTGACCTTGGCAATCTCTCGCACATCGGCTTCGTCGTCAATAATCAAAATGCGTCGGGCGGTCATGGTCAAAACTCCAGGAAGGGTTGCCGACTGTAGAGCATAGGCTAGCGGGTAGAGGGCAGATTGCTGAGAGTCCCCGGGGCGGGCTCAGCGGCGGCAGTTGAGGTTCCTGCTGGCTAAACCGCTGGGAGCAGCGATCGCGCCCGTAACCGATTTAAACCAGGCGGCTTAGAACCTGGCTCAGGGTGCCCACCAGCGGGCCAAACCCATCGGAGGCAGCCAGGGCAAACCGCCTGGGTTGCAGCCCTAGGCGCTGTCCATCGCCCTTGACCAAACATCTCATTGGGTCTGGTTCAAGGGTGCCCCTTTGGCGGCGGGCTAGACCAGTTAGGGAGCCGGAGCCAGGCCCAGTTTGCCGCAGCCAAAGGGGCTGGCGGCTGAAGCCCTAAAAGAGTGTTCACAATGCTGCCACATTTGCCGTTCATGATATGAATATTCCTGAAATAGTGCGCTGTACAAATAGGCGGGAGTTCCTGGGGCAAGGTTAGCGATCGCGGCTAGCCCTGCCCCTATCGTCACAGGGTTGCTGCTGTTCACGCCTCGGTGTTTCCCGGCATTGACCCGCTTCCTGCTGTCCCGAGCGTTAAAGAGTTACTGGTTTTTGCTGCTCCTCATCTTTGTTGTTGAGACCGTGTGATTTGAACCTATAGTTTGGGTAAATGCAGACTGAATAGGGAATGTTGGCTACATTGGTATCGAACTAAGCCTTTATTCCATGGTGCGCCCTGCCCCCGCCCTGTTCCTGCCTACCCCTGCTGCTGCTGGCATAACGCTGCTGGTCGTAGATGACTCGCTAGAGAACCTGAAATTTTTGGCCCAAATTCTGGCCGAGCAGGGCTATCGGGTTCGCTGTGCCAGAAGCGGAGCAATGGCACTGGTGGCGGTTAAGACAACCCAGCCCGATCTGATTTTGCTCGATATTCGCATGCCTGAGATGGATGGCTACGCGGTGTGTGAGCAGCTCAAGGCCGACCCCACCACTGAGACCATTCCAGTTATTTTTCTCAGTGCCCTCGACGAGGCCCTCGACAAAGTTAAGGCCTTTACCGCAGGGGCTGCCGACTACCTGACCAAACCCTTTCAGGTAGAAGAGCTGCTGGCTCGGGTGGCCAACCAGCTCACCATTCGCCACCTGCAACAGCAGATGGCAGCTCAAAACCGTCAGCTACAGCAGGAAATCTGCGATCGCAGTCAGGCCGAGGCCAGCCTACAGCAGGTGACAGCGCGGCTGGCCACGCTGATTGAGCATCTGCAGGTGGGGGTCATTTTAGAAAACCTGGCTGGCCAGGTGGTAATGGTCAACCAGCCCTGCTGCGATCTGTTTCGCTGGACCACGCCCCCCGACGCTTTGGTGGGAGCAAACTGCCAGGCCTTTGCCCAGGACAGTGCCGGTCTGTGGGTTGACCCAGCGGCGTTTAACCACCGCATTGAGGCGTTGCGGAAAGCGCAGCGTCCGGTGGTAGCAGAGGAAATTGCCCTGGCCGATGGCCGCACCCTGGAGCGCGACTACGTACCGCTGGGGGGCGATCGCGGCATTGAGGGCCATCTCTGGCAGTACCGGGACATTACGGCCCGCAAACAGGCCGAGCAAATTTTGCTCAGCAATTCCCAGGCGCTCAACCACTTTAGCCAGAGCCTGAAGCAGCTGCACCGCCTCAGCCTGACCCAGTTTGACAGCTTTGATGCGCTTCTCAACGACTACCTGGACACCGGCTGCCAGGTGCTGGGGTTTACCGGGGGGCTGGTGGGCAAAACTGAGGAATCTGACTTCGTGATTCAGGCTGTGGTGGCCCGTTCGCCGGAGCTAGCGCTAAACCTGCGCTGCCCCCTCGACGACACCTTTTGCAGCCTGGCCATTCGGCAGCAGCGCACGGTGAACTTTACCCACATTGGCTCCTATCCTGAGCTGCGGCGCCACCCTCTGTACCTGGCGCTGCGGCTGGAATCGTATCTTGGCACTCCGATCGTGGTTGATGGGGAGGTCTACGGCAGCCTCTGCTTTTTCGATCGTCGGCCCCGACCCCAGGGCTTTAAGCAGCACGAAAAAGAGATTATTGAGCTGATGGCCCAGAGCATTGGCAAGGTGATTAGCACCAATCGCCTGGAGGAGCAGCGGCAGCGGGCTAAGGCAAAGCTTCAGCAGAGCGAGGAGCGCTGGCAGCTGGCGGTTCAGGGCAGCAACGCTGGCATCTACGACCTTGACTTTCGCACCCAGACAGCGTTTTTTTCGGAGCGCTACCGGGAGCTGCTGGGCTACGGCGATTCCACCTCTGGCGATGGCCACCTCAGCGATGACGACCTGCGCTGGGAGTCGCGGATTCACCCCGACGACTACGACCGGGTGATGGCGATTCACCACGCCTACCTGATTCAGCGCAGCCTGCCCACCTACGAGGTGGAGTACCGGCTGCGCTGCCGGGACAAGAGCTATAAGTGGGTGATCTCGCGGGGGCAGGCCCTCTGGGACGAGCGGGGACAGCCGATTCGGCTGGTGGGCTCAACCGGCGATATTAGCGAGCAGCATGCTGCCCTGCGCGAACGCAAACGGGCGGAGGCAGCCCTGCGCCAGAGCGAAGAAAAATTTCGCCAGCTGGCCGAATATATCGACAGCGTCTTTTGGATCTACGATCTCCAGCCCCGCCGGTTTAGCTACGTGTCGCCCGCCTACGAGAGCATTTGGGGGCAGCGGCGCGAACACCTCTACGCCCACCCCGCCGCCTGGCTAGTCACCGTGCACCCCGACGACCGCGAGCGGGTGGCCCGCCGCCTGCCCCGCCACCAAACCCCCGCCGCCCTGGCCTATTTCAGCTATGACGAAGAGTTTCGGGTGGTGCGCCCCCAGGGCCCCCCGGCCTGGGTGCGGGTGCGGGCCTTTCCCATTCGCAACGACCAGGGGGAAGTTTACCGTCTGGTGGGGGTGGCCGAAGACCTCACCCAGGTGAAGCGCCAGGAAGAGTCGCTGCGGCTGATTGTCGAAGGCACCGCCGCCAAAACGGGCCGCGATTTCTTTGAGTCGCTGGTGCGCTATCTGGCCGATATTTTGCAGGTGCGCAACGCCATTGTGACCCAGCGGCTCAAGACCGACCAACACCGGGTCAGCGCCCTGGCCTTTTGGCAGAATGGGCAGCTGGGCGATCGCGTGGAGTACGACCTGGTGGGCACCCCCTGCGAGCGGGTGGTAGCCGGGGAAGTCATCTACGTGCCCCAGCGGGTGCAGGCCCTCTACCCTGCCGACACCGATTTGGCAGAGCTTCAGGCCACCAGCTTTTTGGGCATTCCGCTGGTGGATGCGACCTCCCAGGTCATCGGTCACCTGGCCGTAATTGACGACAAGCCCATGGTTGAAGACCATACCCGCGAGCTAATTCTGCGTATTTTTGCGGCCCGCGCCGCAGCAGAGCTAGAGCGTCAGCAGGCCGAAGATGCTCTGCGTCAGGCCCGTGAAACCGCCGATGCCGCCAATCGGGCCAAGAGCACCTTTCTCGCCAACATGAGCCATGAGCTGCGCACGCCCCTCAACACCATTATTGGCTTTGCCCAGCTGATCACGCGCGACTGCCAGATAGAGGCCGAGGCCCAAGACTATCTGGCCATTATCAGCCGCAGCGGCGAGCATCTGCTGGCGCTGATTAACGACGTGCTCGAAATGTCAAAAATTGAGGCCGGGCGGATTTCGCTGCACGTGACGACCTTTGATCTATCGTATCTGCTGGCCAGTCTGGAGGGCATGCTGATCCTCCAGGCCGAGGCCAAGGGGCTGAGCCTGCGGTTTGACTGCGACCCGGCCATGCCCACCTTTATTGCCACCGACGAGGGGAAGTTGCGGCAGGTGCTGATTAACCTGCTGGGCAACGCCATCAAGTTCACCCGGGAGGGGCAGGTGAGGCTGCGGATAAGATGCCAAGATCCCGTGCCCGCCACGCTGGGTTCTGCCCATCTAGAGGCCAACAGCGCCCTGGAGTTTGCCGTCATTGACACCGGCCCCGGCATTGCCCCAGAGGAGATGAATCGTCTGTTTGAGCCGTTCATGCAGAGCGCGGCGGGGCTGCAATGCTCCGAGAGCGACCTGGGGCCATCGCACCAGGGCAGCGGCCTGGGGCTGCCGATCAGCCAGCAGTTCGTACAGCTGATGGGGGGTGAACTCACCCTCGAAACCGAGCTGAACCAGGGTTCGACCTTTACCTTTGTGCTGCCCATACAGCGAGTTGAGCGATCGGCTGTGTTTCCGACCCCGGACACCAATCCTATTTTAGGGCTGGCCGAGGGTCAGCCCCCCTGGCGGCTGCTGGTGGTCGAAGATCATGCGGCCAATCGCTACCTGCTGGTGCGTTTGCTGGCCTCAGCGGGGTTTGAGGTACAGGCCGCCTCGGACGGCCAGGAGGCAGTTGTGCTGGCCCAGACCTGGCAACCCCACCTGATTTGGATGGATATTCGCATGCCTGGACTGGATGGCTATGGCGCTACTGACCAGATTCGGGCCCTCGACCTCGACCCATCGCTGGTCATCATTGCTCTTACCGCCAGCCCCTTTGAGGAGGAGCGGGCCAAAATTTTGGCGGCTGGGTGCGATGACTTTGTGCGCAAGCCGTTTCAGATGCAGGCGCTGCTGCAAAAAATCGCCGCCTATCTGCCGGTGCGCTACCGCTACGCCGGATCACCTGACTCGGTAGTCTGCTACCCTGAAGGCCCAGCAGCGGCTGAGCTGGCCCGCTCTCAGATCCAGCGATCGGAACTGAGGCGGTGGCTGCAAACCCGGCCCCCCCAGTGGCAGCAGGCCCTGGCCCAGGCTGCCATAGCGGGTTCTGACGATCGCCTGGTGGCGCTGCTGGGGCAGCTGTCCGAAGCACCCGCCAGCGTGAGCCAAACCCTGACGGGCTGGGCCAGAGACTTCGAGTTTGACCGCATTCTTGACTGTCTGCGGCCAGAGGTCGACGGCACCGCCGCTGGAGATAACCAGGACGTTGAACGCCGAGATCCATAGACTGAGAG
This sequence comes from Nodosilinea nodulosa PCC 7104, assembly GCF_000309385.1. Taxonomy (GTDB): domain Bacteria; phylum Cyanobacteriota; class Cyanobacteriia; order Phormidesmidales; family Phormidesmidaceae; genus Nodosilinea; species Nodosilinea nodulosa. Next base: position 772,784 of record NZ_JH976537.1, on the reverse strand, counting down.
GGTAAGGATTGCGTAGGGCTGAATAGGGATGAGAGCATTGGGCAAGGCAGAGGTAGGAGACAATCCATGAACTCTCCAGTCGACGCGAGCGTGAAGGGCGATATTTTGATTGTGGATGATACTCCCGACAACCTGCGGCTGCTGTCGGCTATGCTGGGGCGGCATCAGCTGGGGGTGCGCAAGGCGCTGACCGGACAGTGGGCGATCGCAGCCGCCCAGGTAGCACCCCCCGACCTGATCTTGCTCGACATCAAAATGCCAGAAATGAGCGGCTACGAGGTGTGCCAGCGCCTCAAGGCCGACCCTACCACCGAGGCGATTCCGGTAATTTTTATCAGCGCCCTCGATGACGCCATCGATAAGGTGAAGGCCTTTGCCGCTGGCGGGGCTGACTACATTACCAAGCCCTTTCAGGAGGCCGAGGTGCTGGCCCGCATTGCGCACCAGCTCGAGCTGCGGCGGCTTCAGGCGCAGCTGGTGGCCCAAAACGAAGAACTGGTGCGCTCGAACCGGGAGCTAGAGCAGTTTGCCTCGGTGGTCTCCCACGATTTACAGCAGCCCCTCCAGAGTATTTTGGGCTACACCAAGCTGATCAGCCTGGCCTGGCCCGACATTCAGCAGTCGCCCGCCCGGCCCTATCTAGAAAACATTTTAGAAGCCAGCGGCCGCATGCAGCAGATGATTCAAGACTGGCTGGCCTATGCCCAGGCGGGACAGGCGCAGCCCCCAATGGCCCCAGTCGACGGGAACGCTCTGATGGACCAGGTCATGCTCAACCTCAAGGCCGCCCTGACCGACACCGGGGCCGAGCTGATTTACGGCGATTTGCCCAAGGTGATGGGCAACGAGGTTCAGCTCATGCAGCTGTTTCAAAACCTGATCAGCAACGCCCTCAAGTTTGCCAAGCCCGACATGCGCCCTCAGATTACCGTTTCGGTAGACCCCCAACCCCAGGCCTGGCGATTCGGCATCCACGACAACGGCATTGGGATTTCGGCTGAGCATCTGGGGCAAATTTTTGAGGCTTTTCAGCGCCTGCACGACGCCCAGACCTACCCCGGCAGCGGCATTGGTCTGGCCACCTGCCAAAAAATTGTGGAGTGCCACGGGGGCCGTATCTGGGCCGAGTCGCAGCTGGGCCTGGGCAGCACCTTTTATTTCACGCTCCCGGCCCCCCCGAGCGACGGCGGATAAGGCCGTTGAGGCCATTCAGGCCTTGGGCTCGCTAGCGGTTGGTCAGCACCACGCCCGCTATGACCAGGCTGCCGCCCAGCAGCAGCGATGAGGTCGGTGTCTCTTGTAAAAACAGGGCCGCCAGAGCGATCGCAAACACCGGCACCAGGTTGATAAACACCCCCGCCCGCGCTGGCCCCAGCTGCCGCAGCCCGTCGTAGTACCAGCTAAAACCCACCGCCGACCCCAAAAGGCCCAGGTAGAGCAGACCGGCCCAGGTGGTGGCGGTGGCGGTGGCGATCGCGCCCCCCAGCCCCTGAGCGATCGCGGGGCCGAGCAGCAGCAGCGCCCCGGTCACGCAGGCGTAGGTGGTCGCCGCAAAGGGCGACAGCTCCGCCATCACGGCTTTGCCCAGCAGGGTGTAGCCCATCCAGCTGAGCACGCAGCCCAGCATGAACAGCTCGCCCAGGCCCACCTCCCCTTGCAGCAGTTGAAGGGGGTGGCCGTCGCTGATCACCACCGCCGCGCCGAGCAGCGAAAGGCCAATGCCCGCTAGCTTAGTGCGGCCCAGGGGGTCTTTGAACACAAGGGCCGATCCAAGGGCGATCGCCACCGGGTTGAGGGCAATGATCAGCGCCGCCCGCCCCGCCTCGACGGTCTTTAGCCCCGAAAAGAAAAACACGTTGTAGGCAAAAATGCCCGTCAGCCCCAGCAGACCAATGGGCAGCCACAGTTTTTTGGGCGGCCTCGGCAGGGTGCCCTCCAGGGTGTAGGTGAGCAGCAGCAGGGCGAAAGAGGCGATCGCAAAGCGGCAAAAGGCGGCGGCAAAAGCTCCCATGTCCTGCACCACCAGCCGCCCGGCGATGAAGGTGCCGCCCCACAGCGCCATGGTGATTAAAAGTTTGAGATAGGTGATCACGGCTTGACCCTAGCGCCTGGTGGCAACCCCTGTATAAAAATATCCCGCCACCTTGGGCAAGGTGTTGGCATAGGCGGCTTCTATCTCCACCTGGTCAAACTGCTGCCCAATGAGCTGGCCCATGGCCCGGTTGAGGTGGCACCCCCCGGCAATGCGCTTTTGCAGAGGGGTAAGGCGGTTCTGCCACCGCTGAATATCGGGTTCATCGCTGAGGCCGTGCTCCACAAAAAAGAAGCGGCCACCGGGCTTTAGCACCCGATAGATTTCGGCCAGGGCCTGCTCAATCTGGGGAATGCTGCACAGGGTGAACGTGCTGACCACGCTGTCGAAGGTGCCGTCTGCCATCGGCAGCGCCTCGCCGCTCACCATGCGATGGGTCACCGTGATGGGCGAGGCGTCAATGCGTTTTTGGGCCAGGCGATGCACCCCGGGGCTGGGGTCTACGGTGACAATCTGCTCTACCCAGTCGGGGTAGTAGGGCAAATTTAAGCCCGTGCCAAAGCCAATTTCCAGCACCTCGCCGCTCACCTCAGCCAGCACCTGCCGCCGGTACTGCCCCAGCCCCGCCCCGGCCATGGAAAGGTCGATCAGGTAGGGCAAAATTCTTTCGTTATAAAGACCCATAGGTGGCTACAGCTTCCCAGGTCACTGGGCATGGGCTAAAGGATTATTCTACACACCGCACCGCACCGCCCTGGAGCGCATCGCAGTGTTGTCTATGTCGGCTAGAACGCCACAGCTTGGCCAGGACAGGGTTATTCTACACACTGACCCCCAGCCCGCCCAGCCATGCCTCCCAGATTTGTCATTGAGCCTGCGATCGCCACCAAAATCAGCAAAATGCAGCAGCGGGTGCGGTGGCAGCACCCTGTGATCCGCGATCGCGGCATCGACCAAACCCGCCTGGTCATCGACGATAGCGGCGCCGGGGACGACAGCTTTTCGTTTTTGGTGCTGGGCGACAGCGGCACCGGGCGACACCGCACCAGCAGCCCCCAGCGGCGGGTGGCCGAGCGGCTGGTGCCCCACCTCAACTCGGCCCGGTTCACCCTCCATACGGGCGATTTGGTGTACCTGGTGGGGTCCCACGAGCAGTACCACTCGAACTTTATCAAGCCCTACCGGGAGTGGCTGGTGGGGGGCGATCGCTACCGCAAAATTGACTACAATCGCATGGTCTTTGAGCGCCCCTTTTTGCCGGTGCTGGGCAATCACGACTACTACGATCTGCCCCTCTGGCTGGGCCTGTTGACGGGCATTACAACCCCGCTGCGCTACCTGCTGAGCTCTTTTATCGACCTCGATATCAGCTGGCACGGCTCTTACCAGGGGGATGCCTATGCCAGGGCGTTTTTAGACTATCTGCGGGCGGTGCCCGAGGCCCAGTTGGGCGAGCACCTAGACACCCACTACCCCGAGTCTGCGGGCGGTAGCCGCGCCCTGACCTATCGCCCCGGTCAATTTACCCGGTTGCCCAACCGTTACTACACCTTTCGCTACGGCGGCCTCGACTTTTTTGCCCTCGATTCCAACACCTTTAACCAACCGCTGCCGCTGGCTATTACCGAGGTTGGCCGTCAAGAGCTACAGCAACAGCGACAGCGACTCGAAGCCAAAAAGGCCGACCTGCTGCGCCAGTCGGGGCTGAATGCCTTTAGCCCTGCCTCCGACGAACGAGAGGATCTCACCGAAAAAATGGAGGCCATTGACGAGCAGCTCTACGACATTGAGAAGCAGCTCAACAGCGACAGGGTTTCCATAGTAGACACCGAGCAGCTGGACTGGCTGCGCGATCGCCTGATCGCCTCCTGGCAAGACCCCTCGGCGCGCGGTCGCATTCTGCTCTTTCATCACCCGCCCTACGTTTCCGAAGGCACCAAGTGGGCGCAGGGGCAAACCCTGGCCGTGCGCTACCACCTGCGCCAGGTGCTCGATGCGGTTTTGTCCGAGGTGCAATCCCAGGCTCAGGGTAGGCCCCTGGTTGACCTGGTGCTCAACGGCCATGCCCACTGCCTCGACTACCTGCGCACCGAGGACACCGGCCACGGCGATGCCCACATTCCCTGGGTGATCTGCGGCGGCAGCGGCTATAGCCTGCGGCGACAGCGCCCCGAAGGGCCAGCGATTACCGAAACCCGCGACGGCAAGCCTCACACCGTCGCCAAGTCGCACCTATACCTGGGCCGCAGCGGCCACGGCAGCCACCTCAAGCGCCCCTACTCTGGCCTGCGGGTAGAAGTTGCCCAGGGCACCCCACCGCAAATTACCATCACGCCCCTGGTGGCCGAAAAATATAAAGGCGATTGGCAGGAGCAAGAGCTGGAGGGGTTTGTGGTGTGAATGGGGGAGGTGGGGAAGGTGAGGGAGGTGGGGAAGATGGGGAGGTGAGGAAGACCATCCCCCTATCTCCCTCATCCCCCCTATCACCCTCATCTCCCCTATCACCCTCATCTCCCCTATCACCCTCATCTCCCCTATCACCCTCATCTCCCCTATCACCCTCATCTCCCCTATCACCCTCATCTCCCCTATCACCCATCCACCCCATCACCCATCCACCCTATCCCCCACCTTTTTCATATCCACGGCATAACCGGCTACTACCAGGTACAGAGCGTCGGCCACGGTGCCTACCTGGCGGGTGAGATAGCCGAGGCGATCGCGAAATAGCCGCCCGATGGGGTAGGCGGGCACCACGCCCCAGCCGGTTTCTTCGGAGACCAGGATTACGGTGCTGGGGGTTTGCCGCAGGCTTTTGATGAGAGAACGAACGGTGGCTTGCCAGGTGTCGTCGTCCTGCTCCAGCAGGTTGGCCAGCCAGGTGCCAAGGGAGTCGATCAATAGACAGTCCTGCTCGGTGGCGGAGAGGATGGCGGCGGGCAGGGCGATGGGGATTTCTTGCAATTGCCAGTGGTCGGGGCGGCGATCGCGGTGGAGCGCCACCCGCTTTTGCCAGTCCAAATCCTCGGGATCAATCTGAGAAGTAGCTACGTAGATAACAGCCTGGCCGGATTCAGCCGCAAGGGTTTCGGCCCACTCGCTTTTGCCCGATCGCGCCGGGCCGGTGACTAGAGCAATGCGATTCTTAGATGCCAAGGGTTTGGTCTACTTTTCGAACTAGGTGAAGGAAGCCGTAAGCACCTGCCGCGCTGTTAGCTTCAAGTTTGACAGCACAGCACATTGAACCACATCGCTACCCGTAAATACTGCGTCATCGTAGCGGCCCGCCTGTAAGCAACCAACCGTCACCTGCCCTTTCAGAGGGTCAACGATCCAGTACTCAGGAATCTCTAGAACGCTGTATTCGCTGTGCTTAGCGCGGTAGTCGGTAGCCACAGTTGAGTCGCTAACCACTTCAACGACAAGCAGGGGCGGTGGATCGGTGAGTTCAATAACGGCTTCTTTGGCTTGCAAAGCCTCCCACTGCTCCATCGGCAGCAGCACCACGTCGGGAATGCGCAGGTGTCCCAGCGGGTGCTGGGGGGCGATTCCCGCTCCGGGAGGCTTTGCCAACGCACCCCAATCCGCATATCTTTTGCCGTCCAGGGCTGACTGGCCTGCCGGGCCGCAAGCTTAAACTGCTCGGTTAGAAATTCTGCGATCGCGCCGTGTAGCCCTGTGCCTATACCCATCGACACCAGGTCTCCATCCACCAGTTCGTAGCGGGTGCCGCTGCCGTCGTCGTAGGCGAGGTAGTCTGCAAAGGTGAGCTTTTGAGTGGTAGCGGCCATGGGCGAATGACCTGAGAAGCGTTGGCTTCAGTGTAAATCAGCTAGAGGCGATCACCTCTGATTTGGCGCACAAACGCGTCAATTTCGTCCACCAGCCAGGCCTTTTCGTCCGTTGTCAGCGGGGCACCGAATTTGTGCCGGTTGATGCCCTCTAGCAGGGTAATGGTGTGCACGGGACGATCGCTTTTGGTGTAAGTGGTTTGCAGCTCGACCTTGGTCAGGTCGGCGGTATGGCCCTGGCGTCGGTGCGTCCACCCCAGCAGGCGGCGGGTGAGGGAAAACTGCTGGCGATCGATGCGCAGGTAAAAGCTGGCCAGCATAATGTTGACTACGCCCACGACCATACCCAGGCCCGTCAGCCAAAAGGGCGCGATCGCCAGCAGGGCAAACCCGGCTCCCGACGAAACGACGTTGACCGAGATATAGGCCAGAATTCCGTTCCACAAGACGCTGATAATAACTAGGCCCACAGAGCTCCGCAGCCCAGGGGGTGGAATGTCGATGATGAGTTCCCCAGGCGATTTCTGCACCTGCACGCGGGTACCCGCCGGAGGGCGAAGGGTCAGAGGGCGCGGTGAATCGGCGGGGACCAGAGGGGCGGGCTGGGTGAGGGCCGCCAGGGCCACCTGGGCCGAGGCAAAGCGGTCTTCCACCAGGGGATCGAGCAGCTGGTCGAGCCAGTCGGCGAAGGATTTAGAAACCGAGATGTAGGGACGAAAGTTGATCCGCAGTCGCTCCTGGGGCAGGTCGGCAGGAGACTGGTGGGTGAGCAAAAACAGCAGCGTTGCCCCCAGGCTGTACAAATCGGTGGCGGGCACCGCCTGGCCGCGAAACTGCTCGGGGGCCATGTAGCCGTAGGTGCCCACCACGGTGCTGCCCTGGCGATCGCGAAGGACGGTCTGCACCGCACCAAAATCGACCAGGTACAGCTGGCCATCGTCGCGGCGAATGATGTTTTGGGGCTTGATGTCGCGGTGAATGACCGGCGGGCTGAGGCCGTGCAGATAGACCAGCACTTCAAGAACCTGGGCGGCGATGCGGCGGGCTTCGGCTTCATCGACCCGGCGGCCCGCCTCTATCCAGTCGGCCAGGGAGGTACCCTCGGCCAGGTCCTGGGCCAGGTAAAACCAGCGGTTGTCGGCGGTATCGACCTGAAAAAAGTCGATGTACTGGGGAATAGCAGGATGGCTGAGGGTCTTGAGGATGCGGGCCTCGCGCTCAAATAGCTCAATCTTTTTCCAGTCTTGCAGGCCGCGCAGGGAGAGTTCTTTGAGGGCGATCGCGCGGCCCGTTTCTAGCACCTCGGCGGCGTAGGTGGTGCCACTGCTGCCCTGGCCCAAAGGTTGCAGAATGCGGTAGCGCCCGTCGACGATCTCGTTGGTGGCCCGTGCAAAGTCCATGGGGTTGGGGTCTAAAGCGGCCTCTGTTGTCCCATTATGCCCCCCGCCAGCGATCGCCGCTGGCGGAGACTCACCCCTGCCGCTCGATGCCCTGGGACCAGGCCCATTGAGGCCAGCCGCAATCCCGGGCACTCTGTTTATTGAGGCTAAGAGAATAATCCTGACAGTTTGGCTTCTCTAGGCGACCAGGGGCCACTAGACTAGAGGCAATGATGTAGCCGGGATGCAGGCGTTGAGCGAAACGCAGAACACACCAAGTGCCCTCGCCATAGACCGCAGGGAGCTGCAAGAGCTGGTGCGATCGCAGCTACAGGTGCTCTTAGAGCAGGGAAATTTGCCAGGGGCCAAAGCGCTTTTGGTGCCGGTGCAGCCTGCGGATATTGCCGAGGCCATTGAAGACCTGCCCGAGGCCATGCAGGCGATCGCCTTTCGGCTGCTGGGCAAGGGCGAGGCGATCGAAGTCTACGAAAACCTCGACACCAGCGTGCAGCAGGCCCTGATCGAAGACTTCAAGCGCCAGGACGTGCTCGATATCGTCGACAAGATGTCCCCCGATGACCGGGCCAGGCTGTTTGACGAACTGCCCGCCAAATTTGTGCGCAGCCTGCTGTCCCAGCTCAGCCCCCAGGAGCGCGAGGCCACGGCCCAGCTGTTGGGCTACGAGGCGGGCACCGCCGGGCGGATCATGACTCCAGAGTACGTGGCCCTCAAGGAGGGCTGGACGGTGCTGCGCGCCCTCGACTACATTCGCAGCCGCGCCTTCGTCAGCGAAACTATTTACTACCTGTTTGTCACCGACGCCGCCCGCCGCATGACCGGCATTCTCTCGCTGCGGCACCTGGTCACCGGCCAGCCCGAGCAGACCATCGGCGACCTGATGACCCGCGATGTGATCTCCGTACGCACCGACACCGACCAGGAAGACGTGGCCCGCCTGGTGCAGCGCTACGACTTTCTGGCGGTGCCCGTGGTCGACACCGAAGATCGCCTGGTGGGCATCATCACCGTCGACGACCTGATCGACGTGATCGAGGCCGAGACCACCGAGGACATCTACGCCCTGGGCGGCTTGCAGAGCGGCGGCGACAGCTATTTTCAGGCCAACCTGTTCGATGTGGCCCGCAAGCGCGTGGTGTGGCTTTCTGTTTTGCTGATTACCAACACGGTTACCACCGCCGTCATTCGCAGTCAGCAGGATATTTTGCAGCAGGTGGTGGCCCTGGCGGCCTTTATCCCGCTGCTGATTGGCAGCGGCGGCAACGTGGGAGCCCAGTCGTCGACGGTGGTCATCCGAGGCTTGAATACTCAGGAAATTAGCTCTAAGCACGCCCTCTCGGTGATTCGGCGGGAGGCGATCGCGGGCACCGTTCTGGGCTTAATGCTGGGGGCGGTGGTTACCGTATGGGCCTACATACTCCAGGGCAATCTGTCTATTGCCCTCACCGTGGGCATTAGCCTGGTGGCCATTTCAATTCTGGCCTCCACGGCGGGCGGCACGCTGCCGCTGCTCTTTGATGCCCTCAAATTTGACCCGGCCCTGATGTCGGCTCCGTTCATCACCACCATTGTGGACGTGCTGGGCGTCTTGATCTACCTCACCCTGGCTCGCCATCTGCTGGGGCTAACCTAGGGGCTGTCATCCACTAATCGCCAATGACCTCAGAATCAGCGGTTACAGCCCCTAGCCTGTTGTTTGGGTCGGGCGTGGCAATGCCCATGGCATCAGGATTGTGGTGAGAATTGATGATGCGCCCTGGGGCAGAATGTTAGCCTCGCTACCCATTTGTTTTAGGATAGGAGAATGAAGGCCGTATTTTGGGTCAGGATTCGACTGCGAGGACTGTTCTTTCCCCCGGTTCTCGATACAAATGTTTACAATATTGTTTAGATCGCTATAGTTTAGGTCGTTGCAGTTCAGGTTCCCTGGCTGCCTCCAGTACAAAACTCATTTTGAACTCGCCTAGCCCGCCGTTCCGCCTTCGTAGCTTCACCCATCCCTAGCCAGCATTTTGGGATTATGGACTTAAACGGTTCGCCTACCCTGAATAACTCGCCGCTTTCGAGCCCAGATCACCCCGAGCCCTCCGTGCTTCAAAAGATCAAGCAAGACCTCAAGAACGATCTAATCGCCGGGCTGCTGGTGATCATTCCGTTGGCTACCACCATCTGGCTGACGATCACGATTTCGGGCTGGGTGGTGCGTCTGCTGACCCGCTTTCCGAAGCAGCTCACCCCCTTCGATGGCCTCAACCCCGTCCTGGTCAACGTCATTAACCTGCTGATTGGTCTATCGGTGCCGCTGCTGGCGATTTTGATCATCGGCCTGATGGCCCGCAACATCGCTGGGCGCTGGCTGCTGGATGTAGGCGAAAAGGTGGTGCAGTCTATTCCCCTGGCCGGGTCGGTGTACAAAACCCTGCAACAGCTGCTGCAAACGGTGTTTCAAGACTCCAGCACTCGCTTTCGCCGGGTGGTGCTGGTGGAGTACCCCCGCAAAGGCGTCTGGGCGATCGCCTTTGTCACCGGGGCCATGACCGCCGCCGCCGCGCCCACCACCTCAAAGATGCTGAGCGTATTTGTGCCCACCACCCCCAACCCCACTAGCGGCTGGTACGCCATCGTGCCCGAAACCGACGTGGTCAATCTGTCGATTTCCATTGAAGATGCCTTTAAGGTACTGCTCTCGGGGGGCATTGTTGGCCCCAACCTGGCGGCGGCGGTGCCCGCCGAGCGCGCTCCTGCGGTGGTTGACGGGGGGCAGTCTCCCATTTCCCTGGGGCAGGGCGGTGCTGAACTACCCTCTGAACTCGCTTCAGAAGCCGCCTCCGATCGGGCCGACTATCCCCAGCAACTTTCCGTCTTGCCGATGGAAGAAGATTGCTAAGATATAGCCTGGTTCTAGCCCAGTCCTGGGCCTACCCGGTGTTGTGCATCCGCGAGCAGAGGTGGAGCAAGCGCTGAGCAGGCTTTGTTTGGGCGTAGATTCTACATCGCTTCTGGAGATATTGACTATGCAAGCTCGCCGTATGGCCCGCGAGTTGGCCCTTTTGGGTCTCAGCCAGCTTTCTGAGAAGCCCGGTAGACTGCCCAGCAAACTGGCGGACCAAGACCTTGAGAAGCTGCTGCTGGCGGCTGTTCAAACCCTCACCGCCGAGGCCAAAGATGCCCTCGAAACCGCCTCCGATGAGCTGAAGCGGGGTAATCAGCACCTGGTCGACAGCGGCACCCGCGCCAGCGATGTGGAAAAGGGGCGAGGCATGGTCGAAGCGGCGATCGCCCTCACCCAGAACGCAATCAACCGCCTGGCCCACGCGATCGAACTGCCCGAGTTCATTCGCCTCAGCAACCAGTCTGAGATTGAAGCTTTTGCCCTGGAGCTGCTCAGCAACACCGTCAAACACCAGAGCGACGTTGATGCTCTGCTGGATGAGGTGATGGTGGCCTGGAATCTCAAGCGCCTGCCCCGCATCGATCGCGACATTCTGCGCCTGGCCGTGGTCGAAATGAACTACCTGGGCACCCCCGACCGGGTCGCCATCAACGAGGCGGTGGAGCTGGCCAAACGCTACAGCGACGACGACGGCTTCCGATTTATCAACGGCGTGCTGCGCCGAGTGGTGAGCCGTGGCGAAGGGGAAGCCAACGCGATCGAGCCCAGTGAGGCCGCGCTGGACAGCCCGGTGGCCTAGGGAAGGCGAGGCGGGGAGCCGGACGGCATTGCCCAGGCGTTTGTAGATCGCAGCGCAGATTGAGACCTCGATCGCCTATACCAGGGCTGCGCTTGGGTGGAGATTGGCGAACCCGGTGGTTAGGCCCTGAGAACGATACTATTAAAAACAGTCACAACGTCCGCAAGGTAGCTCTGATATGTCTGGGTTCAACTGGTTTCAGCGCAGTTTTGACAAGTCTAACAGCGCCGATGCTGACGCTAAAGCCCCGGCTACAAAGGCCCCTGAGCCAGCCAAAGAAGCGGCTGCCCCTGCCACCTCGCAGCTTTCCTCAGAAGACTACCTGAAGTGGGCCAAGGCCGCCTACCAAAACATTCAAAAGCAGAAGGCCGAAACCGAGGCCCAGGTCGAAGAGCCGTCGGCGGCTGAGGCAGAGGTTGAGGAAGCGGTTGCCGCCCCCGCTGAAGCAGCGGTTGATGAGGTCGAGGCGGAAGGCGCTGAGCCGGTGGAGTCCTCTGAAGGGGAGGGACTTGAAGCTGAGGCGATCGCGGCTCCCGTCCTAGAGTCCCCGCCGCCAGACGCTACTCCTGAGGCAGATATCCCTTCGGCTGAGACCGAAGCGCCCGAGACTGAAACAACCGAACCCAAAGCAACCGAACCCGAACCCGCAGCCCCGCGACCCTTCTGGGCTCAAGCCGAGGACGAGCGCCAGCAGCGCCTGGCCCAGCTCGAAGCCACCGCCATTGTGGAACCGGAGCCTGAACCAGAACCGATCGCCGCTGCCGCCACTCCCACCCAGCCCGTCCTGCTCGACATCGATCTGGACGAAGCGTTTCTCTGGTCGGCGGAGGTGCTCGCCGCCCAGGGCCGTCGGCCCGACGACATCTCTGCCGAAGAAATTACCTGGCTCAACAAGCTGCGCCAGGGGCTGAATAAAACCCGCCTTAGCCTGGTCAACCAGCTCAAGGCCATCGTTGGCCAGGGGCCGCTCAACGACGACGCGGTGATGGAGATCGAGGCGCTGCTGCTCCAGGCCGATGTAGGCGTAGCCGCCACCGACAAGGTAATCGAGGCGCTGCAGGGGCGTATGCGTGAGGAAGTGCTGCCGCCCGACCAGGCGATCGCCTACCTGAAATCCATCCTGCGGGATATGCTCGATGCCCCCCTGGGCGACGCCCACAACCTCACCTTCACCCCCGCAAAGGGCAGCTTCAACATCTGGCTAATGACCGGCGTCAACGGCGCGGGCAAAACCACCACCATTGGCAAGCTGGCCCACATCGCCAAAAAGTCGGGCTACAACACGCTAATTGCCGCCGCCGACACCTTCCGCGCCGCCGCCGTGGAGCAGGTCAAAACCTGGGGGGCTCGCAGCGGTGTGGAGGTGATCGCCAACCCAGGGCAGAATACCGACCCGGCGGCGGTGGTCTATGACGCGATCGCCGCCTCCCAGTCCCGCAACATCGAACTCTTGCTGGTTGATACCGCCGGACGCCTGCAAAACAAAAAGAACCTGATGGATGAGCTGGCCAAAATTCGCCGCATTGTCGACAAAAAAGCCCCCGACGCCCAGATCGAAGCCCTGCTGGTGCTCGACGCCACCCTGGGCCAAAACGGCCTGCGCCAGGCCGAAGTCTTTGCCGAAGCCGCCAACCTCAGCGGCGTGGTGCTCACCAAGCTCGACGGCACCGCCAAAGGCGGCGTGGCCCTGGCCGTAGTCGAGCAGCTGGGCCTACCGATTCGCTTTATTGGCGCGGGCGAGGGCATCGAAGACCTGCGGCCCTTCTCCAGCTACGAGTTCGTCGAAGCCCTGCTGAGCGGTTGATTAAGGGTTGGCCAACAGGTAGCCCCGATCACCCAAATATCTCCTGGGCCGTCACCTTTAGGTCTGGAAATATGGCCGATTCCACGATCTCAGCGTCGCGACACTGCCGTGGAGCAGCATATTCTCCGTCCACGAGACGATAGATAAACACTGTTGGCCGCTTGGGCGTCCCTAAATATCGGGCCGGGCCAAGGGCCAGGTAATCTACCAGCCAATATTCCTGCACGCCTAAACTCTCGTACTCTGCCAGCTTGTGGAGGTAGTCATCCTGTACTGAGCTGCGGCTGACAATTTCTACGGTCAAAACTGCGGGCACTTCTAATACCGCTGGGCGATCGCCTAAAGCCTCTAAAGCAGCCGACTCTGCAACCAGTACATCGGGTAGACGAGAGTCATCTTCTCCAGTGCGCTGGCCAATCTCACCGCGAATGGCGTCCCAGCTGTAGCCTAACCGCCGAATCTCAGCGCGAAAGGTATCTTCTAGAAAACGAGCAATTTTGATATGCGACCAGGCTGGCGGAGTCATAGCAACAAGCTGCCCGCGCACCAGTTCGTAGCGAGTATCGGTGCCGTCGTCATAGGCTAGATAGTCGGCGAAAGTAGCTGTATTTGATTTCGTTTGAACCATCGGGCTACCGAGGTGCAGAGCTAGGGTAATAGGCTAATTCTACTGCCGCATTAGACATGGCCCAAACTTCGATCACCTTTTGGGCACGGCCCGTAAGGGCCGCTCACGAAGAAGGGTTGGCCGTTGTTGAGGCTTAAATTTCAGGCTAATCGTGGACGCTGCTGGCTCACAGTCCAAAGGTATGGGTAAATAGGGTGGACATTATTACAATAGGTAAATGTGGGGCACCCAACCCGCTTCACGCCGCGATTCCTAGCGGGATACTCGTTTTGAGTCGCGTCCCGAACGCTTCGTAAATTGCCCTCCGCTGCAAAGTCGAGGGGTTTTTGTGCTTCTAATTTTTCTCTGTCCCTGTAGCGCTTCCTATGGCTTTCTCGTCAATCACCCGTGCCTTGCAACGCTCTCCTCTGGCTGGAGAATTGCTGACCAAGCTGGACCAGCAGGGGCTGTTAGTCCTAAATGGCGTTGCCCGGCTGCCCAAAGGCTTAGTCTCCTCGGCATTGTCCCAGGCGCAGCAGCGTCCTCTAGTCGTCATCACCGCCACGCTGGAAGAAGCCGGACGCTGGGCCACCCAGCTCGAAGCCATGGGCTGGGACACGGTACACTTTTACCCCACCTCGGAAGCCTCCCCCTATGACCCCTTCGACCAGGAGTCGGAAATGACCTGGGGCCAGCTCCAGGTTTTGGCCGATCTGCTGGCGCTGAAAGGCGAAGAATCGGCGACGCGCAAACTGGCGGTCGTCGCCACAGAACGAGCATTGCAACCCCACCTGCCGCCGGTCTCGGCCCTGGAACCCTACTGTCTGCGGCTGGAACTGAAGCAGGAGATCAACTTCAAAGCCCTGGGCCAGCGGTTGGCCACCCTGGGCTACGAGCGAGTCACGGTGGTCGAAACCGAGGGCCAGTGGGCCCAGCGGGGCGACATTATCGATGTGTATCCCGTTGCCTCGGAGCTGCCGGTGCGGCTGGAGCTGTTTGGCGACGAGCTGGAGCGGCTGCGGGAGTTTGACCCGGCCACCCAGCGATCGCTCGATGCGATCGACCACCTGGTGCTCACCCCCACCCAGTACGGCCCTGTGATCATCGAAAAATTGAGGGAGCAGGGCCTATTAGATGATCTGCTTTCGGAAGCGGCTCAGGAAGGTTTGGAAAGCGGCATTCTGCCGGAAGGCACCCGCCGCTGGCTGGGGCTGGCCTTCTCGCAGCCCGCTTCCCTGCTGGACTATCTGCCCGAAAACAGCCTGGTGGCGGTGGATGAGGTGGATCAGTGCCAGGCCCACAGCGATCGCTGGCTGGAGCATGTGGAGGAGCAGTGGCAGGAGGTTAGAGGTGGAGAGTGGGGAGATGGGGAAGGTGAGGGAGATGGAGAGGAAGACTCATCCACCCATCCACCCATCCACCCATCCACCCTCTCGCTTCCCAAAATTCACCGCCCCTTTCTCGATGCCCTGGGCGATGCCGAAGTTTTTCCCCGCCTGCACCTGTCTGAAATTGCCGAGGCTAACAATGGACTAAACCTGGCCAGCCGTCCAGTGCAGGCGATTCCGCACCAGTTTGGCAAGCTGGCGGAGACGATCAGAGGTGAGAGCAAGCGCAAGTATGCCGTCTGGCTGGCCTCTGCCCAGCCATCACGTTCCGTGGCGCTGCTGCAAGAGCACGACTGCCCGGCCCAGTTTATCCCCAACCCCAGAGATTTCAACGCGATCGACAAGCTGCACGCCCAGCACGTGCCGGTGGCGGTGAAATACTCGGGCCTGGCGGAGCTGGAGGGCTTTGTGCTGCCCACCTTCCGCATTGTGGTGGTGACGGATCGGGAGTTTTTTGGCCAGCACACCCTGGCGACGGGCGGCTACGTGCGTAAGCGCAGGCGGGCCGCCTCCAAACAGGTGGACCCCAACAAGATGAAGCCGGGGGATTTTGTCGTCCACCGCAGCCACGGCATCGGCAAGTTCATCAAGCTGGAAAGCCTGGTGCTCAACCAGGAAACCCGCGACTACCTGGTGATTCAGTACGCCGACGGGCTGCTGCGGGTGGCCGCTGACCAGGTGGGGTCGCTGTCGCGCTACCGGGCCGCCAGCGGTCAGGCCCCAGTGCTGAACAAAATGACCAGCACCGCCTGGGAGAAAACCAAGGGCCGGGCCAAAAAAGCGATTCAAAAGGTGGCGGTGGATCTGCTCAGGCTTTACGCCCAGCGGGCCAAAATGGAGGGCTTTGCCTACCCCGCCGACATGCCCTGGCAGCAGGAATTGGAAGACTCCTTCCCCTACCAGCCCACCCCCGACCAGCTCAAGGCAGTGCAGGATGTCAAGCGCGACATGGAAAGCGATCGCCCCATGGATCGCCTGGTCTGCGGCGACGTGGGCTTTGGTAAAACCGAGGTCGCTCTGCGGGCCATCTTCAAAGCCGTCACGGCAGGGCAGCAGGTGGCGCTATTGGCCCCCACCACCATTCTCACCCAGCAGCACTACCACACGCTGAAGGAGCGCTTTGCCCCCTACCCAATCCAGGTGGGCCTGCTCAACCGCTTCCGCAGCCTGAGCGAGAAAAAAGACATTCTGCAGCGGCTCAAGACTGGCGAACTGGACGTGGTGGTCGGCACCCACCAACTGCTCGGCAAAGGCGTATCCTTCAAAAGCCTGGGCCTGCTGGTGGTGGACGAAGAACAGCGCTTTGGCGTCAACCAAAAAGAGCGGATCAAAGCCCTCAAAACCCAGGTGGATGTGCTCACCCTCAGCGCCACCCCCATTCCCCGCACCCTCTACATGGCCCTCTCTGGGGTGCGCGAAATGAGCCTGATCACCACGCCGCCGCCCTCGCGCCGCCCGATTAAAACCCACCTGTCGCCCCACGACCCGGAGGCCATTCGCACCGCCATTCGCCAGGAGTTAGACCGGGGCGGCCAGGTGTTCTACGTGGTGCCCCGCGTCGAGGGCATTGAAGAAACCTCCGCCAAGATCCGCGAGATGGTGCCAGCGGCCCGGATCGCGATCGCCCACGGCCAGATGGACGAAGGCGAGCTGGAATCGACCATGCTCACCTTCAGCAACGGCGATGCCGAGGTGCTGCTCTGCACCACCATCATCGAGTCGGGCCTCGATATTCCCCGAGTGAATACTATTCTGGTCGAAGACGCCCATCGCTTTGGCCTCTCCCAGCTCTACCAGCTCAGGGGTCGGGTGGGCCGGGCGGGCATTCAGGCCCACGCCTGGCTGTTTTACCCGAAAAAATCCCTCACCGATAAGGCCCGTCAGCGCCTCCGCGCCATTCAAGAATTTACCCAGCTCGGCTCCGGCTATCAGCTGGCCATGCGCGACATGGAAATTCGCGGCGTCGGGAATTTGCTGGGGGCCGAGCAGTCGGGCCAGATGGATGCGATCGGCTTTGACCTCTACATGGACATGCTGGAAGAAGAGATCGCCGAAATTCGCGGCCAGGATATTCCCAAGGTGGAAGACACCCAGGTGGATCTCAACGTCACCGCCTTTGTGCCCAACAACTACATCCCCGACCTGGAGCAAAAGATGGGGGCCTACCGCGCCCTGGCCAGCGCCAGCAGCAAGGTAGAACTGGTGCAGATCGCGGCGGATTTGAGCGATCGCTACGGTCCCATCCCCCACGCCACCGAGCAGCTGGTGCGGATGCTGGAGCTAAAGCTGGTGGCCAAAGCCGCAGGCTTCTCGCGCATCAAGCCCGAGGGCAAGCAACACGTGGTGCTCGAAACCCCCATGGAAGAACCCGCCTGGAAGAAGATCAGCGAAAATCTGCCCAGCCACCTGAAATCTCGCTTTGTCTATAGCGGCGGCAAGGTGGTGGTTCGCGGGCTGGGAGTGCTCAAGCCCGAAAAGCAGCTGGAGAGTTTGACCGAATGGCTAGGGTATTTGCAGGGGGCGATCGCAGAGCCGCTGGCTAGCTAAACTAGGAGCACCCTACGACGAAACTTGAGTAGGATCCAGCTAAAGCAGACAGCAATTTTAGAAAGCATGGTGTTAGTTTTGAGGAAGCCAAAACTGTCTTTGCCAACTCTCTAGCCGTAATCTTCGAGGCTCCAGTCCACTCAGTTGGTGAGCAGCGTGAGATTATCATTGGCCATTTCCAGCGGAATCGATTGCTGCTAGTTGCCTTTAGTGAACAACCTGGCAAAATTCGTATCATTAGTGCCCGTTTAGCCACCCAACCAGAGCGTGAGAATTATGAACGAAATGGCCTCTAACCCCATGCCAAGCTCTGAAGATGATCTTCAGCCAGAATATCGCTTTGACTACCAAAAAGCGAAGCCCAATCGATTTGCCGTTAGAAATGATGTAGAAAAGCTCAAAGTTGTTGTTTTAGACGATGATGTGGCTCAGGTGTTTACGACCTCTGAAGCAGATAACAAAGCCTTGCTAGAGAAAGGAGCAAATCCATGAAGATCCATTACCCGCTCTTTTCGCAGGTTGCCCTAGCTGAAGATTTGCCAGAGCATCACCTCAAGCGGGGGTATATTACTATCGTGGTAGAGCGTTATCCCATGCCCGACGACGAAGACGACGGCTATAGCCTAGAAGGGTTTGGGGTGCCAAATATAACGATTGAAGTATCGGCCTCACAAATTATTTCTGTGAGACAGCGGCAACAAGCTAGCGCTTCGCCTTTCGGCCTGGGTAGAGAACCGTGAGCCAGCGAGATAAGCTACTGGTCAAGATTCTTCTGGGAATGTCTGATGCCAATATTGACTTCGATTCGCTTTGTCAACTACTACGCACCCTTGGCTTTGCCGAGCGAATACGCGGCAGTCACCACATTTTCTCTAAAGAAGGTATTGAAGAGATCTTAAATCTTCAGCCAAAACAGGGCAAGGCCAAGGCCTATCAAGTTAAACAAGTTCGCGACTTGATTTTGAAATATAAATTGGGAGATAAAAGTGTCGATTAAATACGAACTTATAATTTACTGGAGCGCAGTTGATGAAGCCTTTATCGTTGAAGTTCCTGAACTTCCCGGCTGTGTCGCAGACGGAGAGACTTATCAAGATGCTGTCAAAAACATAGAAACCGTTATTCAAGAGTGGATTGAAACGGCACAGGAAATGGGTCGCCCTATTCCAGAACCCAAAGGGCGGCTACTTTTTGCATGATTAGCTAAACACCATGAACAACAGTCAACTGCGCCAGGCTATAAATCATTACCTGGATCGACTGTCGGGCGATCGCCTCCGCCTAATCTCTGACTTCCTCAACTTCCTTGTACATGCCGAGCAAAAGGACCAACCCCAGATCGCTGAATCTACCGACTTCCGGTATCCATCGGGTGATTCTATACTCAGCCATACCGAAACTTGGGAAGGCTCAGACTTTGAAGGCTGCCTAGAAACCGTCTACGAAACCCGCTCCCAAATCCAGGCTTAGGCGATACATCTGCTCGATACCAACCACTTCAGCCGGATGAACTGCTGTCTGAATATCGCTCCCAGTCATAATCCGCCTAAATGCTTAGGTATTGAAATTGCCTTAGCTATTTTCTGCTTAGCCCTATACGGTTGGTGTCCACCCGGCGGTAGGATCTACCGCAGGCAGCAGTACACCGCTGCTGAGGGTCGAGCCATCCATCAGCCAAACAGCATTTTCTCCACTCGATTCGTTTTGCCAGAGAATGTCTGATTTGCCATCCTGGTTAAAATCAGCAGCGCCTTGGGCGTGCCATCCGACTGCTGCTGCCGTGGTTTCAACACCCTCAATAAGGTTAGTTCCATCCATCTTCCAGAACACATTGGTGCCCGCAGTGCGGTGCCGCCAAAAAATGTCCATATTGCCGTCGTTGGTAAAGTCTCCCACAGCCCCGATTTCCCAATTTAAGTCCACAACAGGAGCCAGCAATTCGCCAGAAATGCGGCTGGTGCCGTCCATAAACCAGACGGCGTTGTCCCCTGAACTGGCGTTTCGCCAGACCAGATCGTCCTTGCCATCGTTGTTGAAGTCTCCGGTTTCAACTACCTGCCAATCTGGGCCAACATCCTCTAGCAGCTCCCCAGATACCAGATTCATCCCATCCATGAGCCAGACGGTGGCCCGGTTAGTGATTTTGTTTTGCCACACCAGGTCAGCACTGCCGTCGCCGTTTAGATCGCCGATCGCTTTAATATCCCACTCTGGGTCTACTTCGGGGCCAATGAAATCTGGGCTGCCAAAGGTAGTCGCATTCATCAGCCAAAGGCCTACTTTTCCACCGGCTCGGTTGCGCCAGGCAATATCGGTATTGCCGTCGCCATTAAAGTCGGGAAAACTGCCAAAGGGTGAAGGCAGAGGATTAATGGCAACTTTGCCCAGGGTAAAGTTGGCGTAGCCCTGGTCGGTATTATCTCCAAAGAAAAGAAAGTTTTGGGTTTCGTAGGGATTAATTGAACCGGGAAAGGGGGGATCGCTGTTGGTGGGGTCAAAGCTATAGTCGCGAAGCAGCCCGGTTAGCAGCGGCGTGTTGTTTACAGACAGCGCGTAGCTGTCTCCCTGAAACGTAATGCTGTAGTGATTAGTGGCGCTAATTTCTAGAGCCGCCGTGCTCTTTTCCCCTTCGCTGGCCGCATTGAGGTTGGCGTTTTGAATAAAAATGTAGTCGCTGTCGAGGCCAGCTTCCTTAAAGCCGAATTCGGCTCCCTTGCTGAGGTCGCTACTGATTAAGGTAAAGCTAAATCCGGCCCGGTTGGGGTTGCTTTGCTCGTAGGCGATCGCCAGATCAAACTCGACACTAAAGCCCACGGATGGGTCTAAGGTTGGGAAGGATGGATTGACGGGTACTAGACTGGCTGAGTCAAGATTGGTATTGGAAATATCAATATTTTCAAGGTCGAGGTCAATATTGTAGTTGCTAAACCCGGCGTAGCCCTGATCAGACGTCAGGGTTAAAGAGCGCCCGGTTGGAATTTTGATGACGCCACTGGAGAGGGAGTAGGTTATAGGATCGTAGCCTGGAGAAATCTGCACTAGAGTACCGTTGGTGTTGAGATTTACCCCGGTGCTGCTAGTGGTTGTAGCCAGCGGCGCAACCTCGAAAATATCGGTGATATCTGAGATGCTGGCGGGCGGAAACGCCTGAACAAAAATTGGAAAGGTGGGCAGCTGGCCATAGGTCAAAAATCCAGCCGCCAGCGGGGCTGGATTGGTGGCCGGGTCATAGAGGGTTACGGGTAACATGCAGGATTATCTTAAAAACAGCGGCTGGTCCTAAATAGCGCGATCGCCAGAATGTCCCTCAGTGCATGTCCATCGGTGTACGAAGGGCGAAAGCCTCTGCCAAAAGCAATCGACAGCTGCTGAGGAGCTGGTAGAGCCACAGGCGAGATACCATTTAATGTGCAGGTACTCTATCAGGCCGTGAACTCTGCGGAACTATTCACTCTGTAAATTTACGGTAGTTTCAGTAATCGATGAACTCGGAAGTTGCCATCTATTCTGTAGTCTCACCAGCCGCCGAGAGCCTATGATAGGGCAGTCCAGTTCTAGACAATAACCACCATGGCGGCACAGGCACAGATTGGCATCATCGGCGGCAGCGGCCTCTACCAGATGGAAGCCCTCACCGATATCGAAGAAATTCGCATCGACACGCCCTTTGGCGCACCCTCCGATGCGATTATTTTGGGCACGCTGGACGGCACTCGCGTCGCCTTTTTGGCTCGCCACGGACGCGGGCACACCCTAATGCCCACGGAGCTACCCTTTCGGGCCAACATCTACGCAATGAAATCGCTTGGGGTGGAATACCTGATTTCCGCCTCCGCCGTCGGTTCGCTCAAGGAGGCCGCCAAGCCGCTGGATATGGTGGTGCCCGACCAGTTTATTGATCGCACCCGCAACCGCGTCAACACCTTCTTTGGCGAGGGACTGGTCGCCCACATTACCTTTGGCGACCCGGTGTGCACAGCCTTAGCCAAGGTGCTGGCCGACGCGGTCGAAAGCCTGAACTTGCCCGATGTGGATCTGCACCGGGGCGGCACCTACGTCTGCATGGAGGGGCCAGCCTTTTCGACCAAGGCCGAGTCGGAGCTGTACCGCAGCTGGGGTGCCACCATCATCGGCATGACCAACCTGCCCGAGGCCAAGCTGGCCCGCGAGGCCGAAATCGCCTACGCCACCCTGGCCCTGGTTACCGACTACGACTGCTGGCACCCCGACCACGACAGCGTCACCGTAGAAATGGTGATCGGCAATCTGCAAAAGAATGCCGTCAACGCCCAGCGGGTGATTCGCGAAGTGGTCAACCGCGTTGCCGCCAATCCGCCCGAGTCGGAGGCCCACTCGGCGCTGAAGTACGCCATCATTACGCCGCTTGACAAGGCCCCGGCAGCTACGCTCGATAAGCTCAGCCTGCTGGTGAAGAAGTATCTTCCTTAGGATATCGCTAAAGGAGACGTTGGCATGAAGTTCGAATTTGAGTTCGAAGATTATTCTCCCAAGAACAGTATTGAGTTTGATTTTGATGAAGAAATGGATGAAGAGATGAAAATTGTTATTGAAAATAAAATTCCTGTTTTGTATGCGAATAAGCAAGCATATTTAACATTAGCGAAAGCTTTTATAAAACTTGCTCTTGGCAAATATTCAAGTGGATTTCATTTTCATCTTAGGCAAGATTTTGATGCTGATGAAAAAGAGGTAATTCGTTGTCATTTAATAAAATGAATAAATCAATCAGGAGGATGCCACCCCCCCTCAACCCAAAATTTACGCGAAATCACCAACTCGGGACGGTTCATTCGAAGTGCGGCAATTGAAACTTCACCTATTGTGGTTCTTCCAATCACGAGTGAACCGTCAGAACTCCACTCAAAATGATCGAACCAGGCTTGTAGTTGAGGATGAAACAGACGAACATTTTGCTGAGATTGATTATCGAATACAGAAATTCTTGCAGCCTTGTATAGATTGCAATCCCAGCAAGCCAAGCAAAGATTACGCTTATTTGTAGTCCCTCCCAACGATTCCGGCACAATGTGGTCAACTGTCAGGCGCACGCCCGAAATTTGTTGTTGAGTTTGGCAGTAAGCACAGCGATAACCAAATTGGGCAACAATTTCGGCACGAAGTCCATCTGGAATTCTGGATTTGCTCATGGAGCAACTGCTAGTGCGGATATATCGTGACCTCGCTCAGCTAGAAGAGCCGCCGACTTAGCTCGAACTATCATGATGTGGTTAAAGTGTTTCGATAATGTCTGCACCTGCTCAAATTCCTCTGGGGTTAACCCCTCTCGTTGGCGCTTTTCCAACAGTTCCTGCATTAACTCATTGTCGTCTCTAGATGATCGAGAGGCAGCCGCATTCCATAGCTCCTCATCCGTGAGCAATGCCAGTTGATTTAGGCGATCGCTGATGTCAGCAATTAACTCTGCATCGGTCATCAGTGCAGCATTAATCAGACTAACCGTTTCTTCTTCTAATGGTCGCTCTGATTTTTGAGCTAAATCAACCAACCGTTGATAGATTGAATCTGGTAAGCGTAGCGTTAGAGTTTGCAAAGCCATAGTCTTAATATCTGCATCAATTATTAGATGAACTCAATTATGCCCTAACCTATAAGCGAGAAGGCAACCCCGTTGATAACTGAGGCTTCAACACAACCGCTCATCCCACGCCCACAATGCGAAAGCCGACGGTGTTACTGCGGGTATCGGCCTTGAGGCCCGATCGAAACGCCGAGCGGCACTGCTGGGGAGGGCTTTGCCACGAACCGCCCCGCACCACCCGCCAGCTGTCGCCATCGGGGGCGTCTGGCCGAGCCGAGCACCATTCCAGCACGTTGCCGTGCATGTCGTAGAGGCCAAAGTCGTTGGCTTTGCCAAAGGCCCCAACTGCCGTGGTGGTGGCGCGAAACTGGCCGGGAGGCTCCTGTCGGTAGGGCTGGGTGCCGTTGTAGTTGGCCAGGCTGGTGGTGAGGGTTTGGCCCGTGTTGAAGGGCGTGGTGGTTTTGGCCCGGCAGGCGTACTCCCACTCGGCTTCGGTGGGCAGGCGGTAGTGCTGGAGTCCGGAGAGAGCCGGGTAGGTTTTGATTAGCTGGTTGAGCCGATTTTCTGCGAAACGGCTGAGCCGATCGCAAAATTCCACCGCCTCGTGCCAGGTAACTTGCTCTACGGGGCGATCGCTGCCCGCAAAGTAGGCCGGATTAGGGTCAAGGTCTAGGTTCACGGCGGGCAGCAGCGCCACCGCCCGCCACTGCCCCTGGGTAATGGGGTGAATGCTCATCCAAAACGACTCGACGCTGGCGATCGCCTGCGCAGGCTGGGCGGGGTCGTAGCCGGGTTCAGTTTCGGGCGCCCCCATGACAAACTGGCTCCCCACAATGGAAACCAGGCGCAGGGTCAAGGGGCCGATGGGGGTCTCTAGCCGCAGCGCCTGGTGGGAGGGGGTAGAAAATTTAATCTGCGATCGCTCCATGCCAAATTCATCGACCGTCACCGACTCGTAGCTGTACAGCTCGCTCGACTCAGCTAGCTTCAGGTCTGGGTCAGGGGCTGCCGGTTCCGGCTCGCTCAGCTCAGAGGCGTCCACCTCCGGCGATAAAATGGCGCTTTCCGCTTGCTCCAGGGCCTTTTGCAGGCGATCGGGCAGGGTCGATAGTTCGGGCAGGGCAGGAACATTGCCCGTGGTCAAAGTCTGGAGCGCGGGCAGCCGCTGGTGTACCGCCAGGGCCGAGCCACCGCCCAGCACGCCCAACCCCATCATGCGCAGCCAGCGCCGCCGCCCCATGGTGGGCACGGGGGACTGGGCCGTTTGGTTGGCCGTGGCCAGCGCGGCCGCCAACTCACCAATTAGGCTAGATGGGGCTGGGCTGGGCGAGGCGATCGCCCCTCCCCCCACGGCCAGGCTGCTAAACACCCCCTCAATGCGGTGAATCAGGCGATCGAGATCGCGGTGAAAGTCGGGATCGCAGCGCACCTGGGCGCTCTGGCGGTAGGCCAGGGCCTTGAGTCCCTCCGGCAGCGCGTTTTCCTCGGGCAGGGTCGCCCCTCCCACCAGCACCGGAATGACGAGGCGATCGCGCTGGAGGGCGGTTTCAATTTCAATGCGCACCCAGTCGGCGGGGTTGGCCAGTTTGGGTCTGCCGCGATCGTCGGCGACCCCCAGCCAGTCGGGGTCAATAACGGCCAGCAGCACCGGGCAGTGGCTCACCTCCTGCTCCAGATGGTGGCGAAAGTTGACCCCAAAAGGAATCGAATCGACGTCTTTAAAAACGCTGTTTTCACCAAAATGCGCCACTAATCGGTCATAAATTCGCCCCGTGATGTCGATACTAGTGCGTCGACGGTACGAGATAAAAATAGACTTAGCACTGCTCATATACCTTAGTTACCGAAATGTAGATTGCACGCCTGATAGCTAAGATGATCGGCACCTACAGAAAGATTCCCGCCCTGGGTGAATTGTCAAACTCCTTACACAACTGGCCCTACTATATGAATTTTTAACGGTTCCATAAGGGGTCCCACCCCCTTTGCTCCATCGCCTCGCAGGCGCATTTTCTAGGCTTTTTAATTCATCTTTCTAATTCGCTAATACAGTCGTCAAGGGCAGCAAATTGAGAAGAATAGCGCTCAATAATGAGCTTCATTAACGCTGTGAATAACTATTTTCCCTCAAGCCTTTAAGCTCTTTCCTGTACTGCCTATGGCAAAGCTTGCGGGGTCAGTGAGCCGCTCAAAATTTGCTGACCTCTTTTTTTGAGGCGTCAATACTGGGCCGATTCAAATAACTGTCCCCTCGGCTCAGGGCCGATATCTCAGATCTGCCGAGGGCATTGAGGTTGTGGGGGCTGTGTTGCTACAGACAGGGTATAGCCCCGGTCCGGCGGCTTCCTTGGGGTCGTGCTGGCATCTATCCCCCCTTTACACTGAAATATGACATCTGTTTTTCCAAGGATCCCTGTGACCGCTGACCCGCGCCTCGCCCCAATTTTGCAGTACTTCACCGCCCAGGGCTGGCAGCCCCTAGCCTTTCAGGCCGAAACCTGGGAGGCCTACCTGGCGGGGCGCAGCGGACTGGTGCAGGTGCCCACCGGCTCAGGCAAAACCTACGCGGCGGTGATGGGGGCGATCGCAGAAATGATCGCCAACCCCACCGCTGGGCTACAGCTGCTCTACATCACTCCCCTGCGCGCCCTGTCGCGGGACATTGAGCAGGCGATCAAAGCACCCATTGCGGCCATGGGCTGGGGCATCACCGTCGAGTCGCGCACGGGCGACACCAGCTCGTCGCGCAAGACCAAGCAGCTCAAGCAGATGCCGAATATTCTGATCACCACGCCGGAGTCGCTGGCGGTGATGCTGTCTTACAAAGAGGGAGCCAAACGGTTTGGCCACCTAAAGGCGGTGATCCTCGACGAGTGGCACGAGCTGATGAGCTCGAAGCGGGGCACCCAGGCCGAGCTGTGCGTGGGGCAGCTGCGATCGCTCCAGCCCAATCTCCGCACCTGGGCCATCTCCGCTACTCTCGGCAACCTCGAAGAAGCCGCTCAAACCGCCGTCGGTTTGGGCCGCGAGCCGGTGATTGTTCGCTCCGATCTGAAGCGCGATACGGTGATCACCAGCATTCGCCCCGAGTCGGTGGATACCTTTCCCTGGGCGGGGCACCTGGGCCTGCGCATGTTTGAAACGCTGGTCGAGGCGCTGGATATTGAGAAATCGACGCTGATTTTCACCAACACCCGCAACCAGGCCGAGCGGTGGTACCAGGCGCTGCATTTTGCCCTGCCAGACGAGGCCGATCGCATTGCCCTGCACCACGGATCGATTGATGTAAAGGAGCGGGAGGCGATCGAAGCCGGAGTGAAGTCGGGCGCTGTTAAGTGGGTAGTCTGCACCTCATCGCTGGATCTGGGCGTAGACTTCCAGCCGGTGGAGCGGGTGGTGCAGATCGGCAGCGCCAAAAACCTGGCCCGACTGCTCCAGCGGGCGGGGCGGAGCGCCCACGTGCCCGAGGGCACCTCCGAAGTGTTCTTTTTGCCCACCAACGCCCTGGAGCTGCTGGAGATCTCCGCCTTTCGCCGGGGGCTGGCCCTGGGCGATATGGAAACCCGCCGCCCCCAGCCCAAGCCCTACGACGTGCTGGTGCAGCACCTGGTCACCCTGGCCTGCGGTGACGGCTTTGCGCCAGCAACTACCCTGGCCAATCTGCGGCAGACCGTCGCCTACGCCGACCTCACCAACGAAGAATACCAGTGGATTTTAGATTTCATTGAAAACGGGGGGCAATGTCTGGGGGCCTATCCCCGCTACAAAAAAGTGGTGCGCGAGGACGGTCTCTGCAAGGTTGTCGATACCCGGCTGGCCCGCACCCACCGCATTGGCATTGGCACCATCACCTCCAACACGCCGGTCAAAATTCTCTACACCAACCGCAAAGAGATCGGCACCGTCGAAGAATCCTTTGTGTCGCGGCTGAAGCAGGGGGACGTGTTCTTTTTCGCCGGGCGGCAGCTGGAGTATTTTCAGCTAAAGGACATGGTGCTCTACGTCAAAGGCACCAAGCACAAATCGACGGTAACGCCCACCTGGGGCGGCGGTCAGCTGGCCATTTCCGACACCCTCAGCCACCACCTGCGCCGCGAGGTGGAGTGGGTGCGGGGGGTGATTGGTGAATTTGGCCATACAAATCTTCCCCAACAGGAGAACATGCCCCTGGCGCAGACCAAATCCCCCCAGCCTCTCGCCGTAGCAGATTCCTCCGATACCCCCCTTAATAAGGGGGGCAGGGGGGATCCACAGCGAGAAGCCACTAACGCCGAAATTCTCAGCATTGCCCCCATTCTCGAAGTCCAGCAGCGGCTCTCAACTCTGCCCCGCGCCGACGAGCTGCTGGTCGAGAGCTGCAAAACCCGCGAGGGCCAGCATCTCTACGTCTTTCCCTTTGAGGGCCGGTTTGTCCACGAGGGGCTGGGTTTTCTGTGGGGCTACCGCTTTGCCAGGCAAAAGACGGCCACGTTCACCATTTCTGTCAACGACTACGGCTTTGAGATCCTTGGCCCCAAGGGCTATCCGTACAAGGATCTCTTCTCCAGCGATTTTTTTAGCTTGGAAAACCTGGAGGACGATATTCGCGCCAGCCTCAACATTTCTGAACTCACCCAGCGCAAGTTTCGCGGCGTCGCCCAGGTGGCGGGGCTGGTGTTTAAGGGCTATCCCGGCTCGCGCAAGACCTCCAGTCAGCTCCAGGTCAGCACCTCGCTGCTCTACGAGGTGTTTACCAAATATGAACCCGACAACCTGCTGCTCAAGCAGGCCGAGCGGGAGGTGCTGCAAGACCAGCTCGAAACCCACCGCCTGACCCAAACCCTGAGTCGATTGGATCGGCGCTCGGTGGTGTGGAAGGAGACCAAGCGCCCGTCGCCCCTGGCCTTTCCGCTGCTGGTGGAGCGGCTCAACTCGCGCATGTCTAACGAAACGCTGCTAGAGCGCATTCAGCGGATGAAGGAGCAGTGGGACAAGCGGTAGCTGAGCGCAAATCCTATTCGGTGACGCCGCCGTAGGCAAGTTCAAGGTCGGCCAGCTGACGGATTAGCGTGGTGATAGTCTCGGGGTTGGCGGCTTTTTGGGAAGTGCTGAGCAGTTCGCGGCCCAGTACGGTGCAGCCCAGGTGCGAGAGCTGGAGGCGCATGGCGATCAGCACTTTTTGCCCGCCGCCGCCGCTGTGGGTAGCCAGCGCCACGGGGCGACCGTTGAACAGCGCCCGAAAGTCCTCGGTGCTGACCGAGAGCCAGGCGATCGCATTACTCAGCACCGGCGGAATTGAGCCGTTGTATTCCGGCGCGCAGATCAGCAGGCCCTTGTGCCGCCTCAGCGCCTGGGCTAGCTTGAGCAGGCCGTCCCCAGCGCCGCTCTCGTGGTTGAGCGAGTCGTAGAGCGGCAGGTGCAGTTCGGGCAGCGCCATGTGCTCGACGGAGGCGCCCTGGGCGATCGCCTCGGCTTCAAAGGCGTGGGCCAGCTCAAGATTTTTGCCGCTGCTGACAGAGAGAATGAGCATTATTCTTAAAGGATGAGAGGGGGAGATAGCAGGTTGCGCCTTTAATCTACCATCGGTAATCCTCTGCGGGGATAGTAATCTCCCGTCTAAAGACGCTAAGAGCACGTATCGTCAGCATGGCAGAAGGGAGATACCCTACAAACGCAGGTCTTAGCAACGGTATGGAAGACGCCGATATTCGCTGGGTGCAGCGGTTCTCTAATTTCGAGCGGACTTTTTTGCTGCTATCCACTGCGATCGCCATTGAAGCCCCTTCGGTGGTTGAGCGGGCGGGGCTGATTCAGTTTTTTGAGATGGCCTTTGAGCTGTCGTGGAAGCTGCTGAAAGACTACGAAGAGCTGGAGGGGCTGACGGCAAAAATCCCCAGGGAAGTGATCAAGCAGGCCTATCAGGCGGGGCTGATCAGCCAGGGCCACGACTGGATAAATGCGCTGCAAGACCGCAACCTGATGGCCTATACCTATAGCGAGAAAACCGCGATCGCCGTTGAAGTCAAGATCAGAACCGAATATTTTCCTTTGCTAGATGAGCTCTACAGACTGTTTCAGGCCAAGCTGGAGGGCGATCGCTAATGCCCCACGGCCTGTTAGACAGCGACATGCAGCACATTACCGATGCTCTGGGCCAGTTTGAGGCGATTGAGTCTGCCGTGCTGTTTGGCTCCCGCGCCAAAGGCAGCTACAAGCAGGGGTCAGACGTGGATTTGGCGATCAAGGGCGATCGCGTTACCCACCGCACCGTTGCGGCCCTGGCCGACTGCCTCAACGAAGACAAGCCGCTGCCCTATTTTTTTGACGTGGTGCACTACGAAACCCTGGAGGAACCGCGCCTGAAAGCGCACATCGATATCGTCATTTTTCAGCGCTTGCCGTACTGCCCCAGGTAGTGCTCAACCCGCTGGCGGGTGCCCGCGATCGAGAGGCCCTGGCTCCAGTATTCGACCATGGCGTGGCCGAAGGCCCAGGCGGCGCGATCGGGCTGGTCGTTGTGCTCCAGCAGCAGGGGCCAGAGGGCGAGTAAATCGAGCCGGGCGGTGTCGGGGCCGACCACCTTGAACAGGTCGTAGGCGAGCTGGAGCTTGCCCAGCACCACCGGCAGCTGCTCGACGGGAATTTGCTCGGCCAGCAGGTAGGCCAGGGTGGGGGTGCCGGTGGTGAGGGTGGCGAGGAATTGCAGCACCGGGCTTTTGAGAAAGGCGGCAAGGCCCTGGGTGGTGCTCATCTGCAAGCGGTAGCGATCGATCAGGCGAGCGGCGGCGGTGACTTTGGTCTCGCGATCGCGCAGAAACCGCGCCAGCCGGAGCTCCTTGGCCGGGTCGATGAGTTCGATCAGCGCGGTGGACAGGGCATCGGCATTCCAGCCGGAGCGCTCCGTTGCGAAATTGGCGTCGCGGGTGACCAGGGGAAGGATGCGATCGCACAGTTCCCCCAGCTGCTCCTGGCGGTAGTGGGTGGCCTCGCGAATGGAGGTTTCTTTGGGGCGATCGCCCCACTGCCAGTCGTAGGGGGGCTGCCACTCCCGCAGGGGTCGCAGCCGATCCACCTGGGTGAGAGCGGCGATCGCCGGTAGCTCGGGCACCTCTGCGCGCATATCCCGCAGCAGGTCGGCATCCATTTGCAGGGCCGGGTCGAGGGCGGGGGTGACCAGCAGCAGCAGGTCGGCCTGGCGGGCGCAGGCGAGCAGCTGGTCGCGGTAGCCCGTGCGATCGACCTGCTCGTAACCGGGCGAATCCCACAGGGTGAGGCTTTCGCCCCGGTCACCCTGCCAGCGGTAGGTGCTGATGGTGTCGGTGCTGGGCAGCACGTCTACCTCGGCGCGATCGCTATTGAACAGAGTGTTAATCACGCTGCTCTTGCCCGCCCCGGTGCGCCCCACCAGCAAAATATTCACCGGCTTTTCGGCCACCTCATCCACCGGCTCGGCCTGCTCAAGAATCTCCCGCAGGGTTTGGGTTTGGGCCGTCGGGAGTGGTTTGGCCGGGCCGGGCATGCCGGGCAGCTGGCCGCTGTAGAGGGCCACTGCCTGGCGATAGAGATTCCGCAGGGTGGCCTCTCGCAGCAGGGCGTTTAAGTTGCCCAAGAGCTGCTGGTTGGCCAGGGCACTGGTGGGCTGGCTCAGGGTGCGGGCCGCCGCCGCCGCCGGGTTGAGCAGCCACTGAGCCCAGTTCCACGCCTGCCAGAGCTTGCGGGCCGAGGGTTCCACCTGGCGGTAGACCTCGTAGCCCTGCACCGCCTGCCCCACAGTCACCTGCCCCAGCACGGGCGTGAGGGTTGCAATCCAGCGGTCCACGTCATCCACCGTGCCCCGCAGCAGGCCGTAGGCATCGGGCAGGTAGATATTCAGCAGCGGATACTTCACGTCGGGGTGGTAGGCGTGGGCCACCGCCGTTACCACCTCGCGGCAGCGCTCCCAAAAGGGGTTCCAGTCTTCCCACACCGGGGGGTCCTGCTGGGCAGCAGTGAGAATGTCTTCTAAAGCTGTAGCCGCCGATTCACCCACGGGCAGGGCGATCGGAGTCTCGGCCTCAATCGCCGCATCGAGCTCCTGCTGAGCCTGCTCCAGAGCCGCCTCCATTTGCTTGATGACAGGCCGAGTCCAGCGGGCCAGCAGCCCCCGCCACAGCACCAGCATGACCACAATCACGCCCCAAATCCAGTTCAGGCCCCAGGCGTGAATCTGCACCCCCGCCGCCGTCATGATGAAGCCCGCGATCGCCACCAGCGGCAGCGCCAGCACCGCCCACTGCCAAGGTTGAAGTCGCACCATTAATTTTACCCGCCTACGCCCAACGCCTTTAGTGTACGCAGAGCCGTCGCGAGCCTAAGGCACAGATAACCGAACGTAAGCGGGGAAATTTTAGATTTTGGATTTTGGGTTTTGGATTTGCCCAGGCTACCTCCGGGTCACAACCCACCCATCCACACACCCACGCTCCCACGCACTCTCCCACGCCCCCACGCCCTAAGCAGGCTGCGGCATCGGCAGATCGCCAACACCTACCTCCCCCCTCCCCTCCCCCCGCTCCACCACCGGCAGCGGCTTGCGGCCATAGCTCAGCTGGTTCAGCCAAAACACATCCTCGGTGCGCACTCTCTCAAACCCGGCGTAGCCCAGCCAGGCATCCACATTGCCCTGGCTGTAGTCGCGAATGAAGGGCTCCTCAAAAATATTGCTGAGCCAGTCGGTGGCCCGCAGCGCCCGCTGGTTGCCGTCGAGCACCAGCATTTGCCCGCCCGGCGTCAGCAGCCGAAAGGCCTCAGAGAGAATGGTCTTGGCCACCGCAGGCGGCGTCTCGTGAAACAGCAGCGTGGCGCACACCACATCGAAGGATGCGGCGGGCAGTCCCGTGGCCATGGCGTTGCCGTGGCGAAAGGTCACATCCAAACTGGCTTCACGAGCTTTGTAGTCAGCCATCACCAGCATCTGAGGCGACAGATCCAGGCCGATGACCTCTGCACTGGCAAAGCGGCGCTTCAGCATTAACGTAGTGGTGCCCGTGCCGCAGCCCAGATCGAGAAGGCGGCGAGGCTCTCCCTTAATTGCTTTCACCAGACTCTCGCGGACCCAGGTTTCGCCGGGGGGCAGCACGTACTGGGTAATGGGGTCGTAGGTGAGAGCTGCGTCTATATTCAGGTAGCCGTTTTTGATGCCGTGAAAGTTGCTGGTCTTGTAGTAGTTGGGGTACACCACCTGGGGATTGGTGAACTCGGCCACCCCAGTTTCCCAATCAATCCTGTCCCGCAGGCGCACCAGGGCATCGCGATCGATCAGGTGCGAGAAAATCGGGGCCAAAAATTGCTCAAATAGGGTTTTAGACTGGGCTGCCATAGTGAAGTACCAACGCTGAGCAAACTCACCTCAGCCTAGCAACTTCGTTTCTCTCTGACCAGAAAAAAGAGGCTAGCCCAGGCTGTCTCTGTATGCCGGTAAGGCACGTCTATCGGTTTGGGAATGTCATAATTGAATCACCAGCGGTACGCGTACGCCATGACTACGACCACTCAGCGCTTCACTCTAGATGAATGTCACTGACGTAAGCCCTATCAAGCTACCAGCTTAGCTTTCAGGACTGAGCGGGGTTCCTGCATTCTCGGGAACGGTTTGGGACGACGTTTGACGACTCGGGGTTCTGAACGGTTGGGGCGAAAGGGAACAATCAGCTCTTGCACAGCGCTTAACAAGGCCTGGTAGCCTCGCTGTTGCTGGGATGGAGCGAGATGGAGAAACTCGGGTCGGAAGTGATTAAATTGTTGCCGAGTGCCCTGAAGGGAGAGCCGTAACGCGTCGACCTCAGAGTCGGCAGTCGCCTCCCACATGAGGGTTCGCAGCAGATTGTAGGTCAACAGATGAACCCAAATGCTTTTGGTCACCATAGCGGGCGTTTTGGCGGCAATCATCTCCATAGCTAAGGTGGTCTTGAGATGCCTGAGATTGACTTCGGTGGCCTGCCAGCGGAGGTGATAGAGTTCGGCCAATTTAGCTTTGCGATACCGCTTGGCGTCCATCAGGGTGGTCACCACTACGATGTTGGTCGGTCGAAACCCAGGCGTCTGAATGGAGAGAAAGACTTCGCGTACCTCAATCGACTCGGGTAAGGCTTCAAACTCCTCAGGCGAGAGGGCGTCGGGGCATTGCTTGGGGCGTTGCCACCGGACAATGTGGTCGCCAATCCCAAGCTTTTTGCCACGCCTGAAATCGCAGCGGCGCTGATGGTGCTTGCGAAAAACGGCATCGGCTCCCGTCAGCGCGACCCAGGCCAGATCCACATAGGTGCCATAGGCCGAATCGGCCACCACCACATCCTCTGGGCGCAGGGTCTGGTAAAGTTGGCGGGCTAAGCGCCACTCACTCACCCGAAAAGGAGCCATCGCTACCTCCAAGACCGCTCCCGTAGTCACGCAAAACCACACCTGAAGCTTCAACAGCGGAAAGCCACAGCCCGTCTTCTGATTGCTGTGTTGGGGATACGCCGCTTGATTGGCCTTGGTATCACTCATCAAGACCGTCGTGGCATCAAAGGCCTTGACTCGGCGACCACACCACCGTTGTTCCGGGGATACTTTCCGTTGTAACGCCCTCGTCACTCGCTTTAGTAGGGGTGGGAAAATGGACTCGCTCAGGCGCTTACGCGCTTTACTGTACCCCCCGGTATCGGCTGACGGCGGCTCTAAGCCCGCCAGGCTCATCCAGGCCACCACCCGCTTGACCGCATGGCTGAGACTGCCATCGACATCAAGAACTTGGGAGATCCAACTCCACAGCACTACCATTGGGGTGTAGAGCACTTGGCGATAGGCGATGCCTTGTTCGTCCACTACAGCCTGGACTTCGGCTTCCGGTAGAACCTTGGCAAAGGGTAGACCGATACTGTTTTGGTATTTCTCCTTGAGGACATCCGCACGATTCGGCATCATAGAGACATGGTTTTGGGTTTCGACGCTTCGATCTTTACAGATCAAGCGCTTGAAGCCTTTTCTGCTCTCTTATGTCAGTGCCATTCCACTCTAGATGAGTACTTAGCCTTTGACGACGGCAGCGATCGCCGCTACGAGCTGGTCAATGGAGCGTTGCTGCCGATGGGTCTGGGTACGGGTAAGCATAGAGCCATTATTAAGCGCCTGGAGCGGATCTTTGATCGTGAGGCCGATCGCGCCCAGAATCCCTGGCTTGCTCTCGCTGGCACGGTAGGCTTGCAAAGCCCTCGCAGCGATCGCTGGGACACTGTAAGAATCCCTGATGTATCAGTGCTGGCTTTAGATCAATGGGAGGCTCTGCAAGACCGCGAGGCCGTCATTCGGCTAAACGAGCCACCTCCGCTACTGGTAGTGGAAGTAGTCAGCGAATCTACCAAAAGCACCGACTATCGGGCAAAACGCGCAGAATACAGCGTGCTCGATATTCCAGAGTATTGGATCGTAGACCCGCTTATAGGCAAAGTGACTGTCTGCATTCTGCTAGAAGGATGGTACGAGGCTACAGAATACCGGGGCCAGAGTTTAGTGCAGTCGTCAATGTTTTCAGAGCTGACCTTAGCCGTTGAGACCATTCTGGAAGGCTGAACGCAGTTAACCTCAGGCACAGGATCTTTACCCAGGGAGGCAGACCATGAGCGAGAAGACTGTCGGCGGAGAAGTAGCCACCAGCATTGAGCGATCGCTGCTAGAACAGGTGCGCGCCCTCACCCCAGCCCAGCAGCAGACTGTCCTAGATTTCGCCGCCTTTCTTCGCCACCAGTCGCCTGCCGCTGCCAAAGAGCGAATTCCTGGCCTGCATCCGGGAGCATTTGTCATGAGCGACGATTTTGACGAACCGCTGCCAGACAGCTTTTGGCTGGGTGAAGAATGAAACTTTTACTCGATACCCACACTTTTATGTGGTGGGACAGCAGTCCAGCCAAGATTTCAGAAAAGGTGCTCACCCTTCTTAGAAACCCTGACAGTCAAGTCCTGCTGAGTCTTGCCAGCCTGTGGGAAATTCAAATCAAGAGCCAACTCGGTAAATTAACACTCAGGGATAATCTGGCCGATATTGTTCTTCAGCAGCAAAATGAGAATGGCATTATCCTATTGCCAATCGAGTTTTCTCATATCCTGGCCCTCGAACAACTGCCTCTGCATCACAGGGACCCGTTCGATCGCCTGTTGATTGCCCAAAGCCGGATTGAGGCGGCGGCGATCGCCACTCGCGACGAGCTATTTCAGCGCTACCCCCGCCAAACCACCTGGTAGCAAGTCAGCGGCGACGATAGGATCAGCCAGGTGCAGGCGTCATTGCATCGCTGGAGGCGGATGGAACCTGAGCAATTTTTTCCTGAGCAACGTTTTGCGGTACCGGGCTACGCTCTGCGATCGGGATCCACCCTCGATCGCGCCACCGTGGTCAAGTTTATGGAGCGCACCTACGCCGAGCTTGACCCCCAGCAGCCCATCGGCCACCTGGCCGCCACCGTCGATCGCTACCTAGGGCGCGACACCCCTCTTTGGTGGGTGATGCCAGCCGACAGCCCCGCCCCTGCTGCTGGTCTCTGGCTGGGGCAGGCCACCGACCAGCGCAGCGGCGTTTTGCACCCCTACGTGCTGCTGCTGTACGTAGCCCCCAACCATCGGCGGCGCGGCATTGCCACTGGGCTGCTAGGGGTGGCGCACCAGTGGGCCACGCAGCAGGGGCACCGGCAGATTAGCCTGCAAGTGTTTAGCCACAACCGGGCCGCCCAGGCGCTCTACAGCAGCCTGGGCTACCGCCCCGAAGCTGTGCTGATGAAGAAAGAATTTAACAACAGCTAGAGTCAATGGCTAAAGTCAATGGGCAGTTCTCCAAAATGAGTCACGACGGGTAGGTCTGGGGCAAAATTTGGGGTGCCGGGGCGCTGCACCGCGCACACCTGCCAGCCCGCCTGGCGCGCCGCCGCCAGTTCACCCCCATGGTCGGACAAAAACAGCAGTTCCCCTGGGGCCATGTCTAGCCTATGGGCAATGGCGGTGTAGGACGCCCCATCTACCTTGGCCCCGGTGGTCGTGTCGAAGTAGCCGCTAAAGCAGGGGGTGAGATCGCCCACTATGGTGTGGGCAAACAGCAGCTTTTGCGCCGCGATCGATCCCGACGAATAGATATAGAGCGGCAGTCCCCGCCGATGCCATTCTTGGATATGGGCGGCGGCATCGTCGTAGATGTGGCTGTAGTAGGCTTTGCTGCGGTAGCCCTCTTCCCAAATCACGCCCTGCACCGCCTTGAGGGGGGTCACTTTTTGGTCAGCCCTGGCCCAGGCCAGCAGTTGGGCAATGCAGGCATCTATGGCCAGGTCGGGGATACCCACCTCGGCTCGCACCTGGGCCAAAATGGCCTGCCCTTCGGCGGTGGGCACCAGATCGGCCATAAAGGCCTCTAGCCGCTCTTCTGCGTAGGGGAAGAGGGTGTTTTTGACGAAGGCAATGTCGGTGGTGGTGCCTTCGATATCGAGCACGATCGCCCCCAGGGGACGCTGATTAAACAAAGGCATGGTAATCAGGAAACCCTTTGGCAATGGGGCTATCGGTAAAGTGGGCCACCCAGCCCTCCGGGTTGCAGAACAGGCGAATGGCGGCAAACTGGGGCGCGTCACCCATGTCGAACCAGTGGGGGGTGTTGGCGGGCACGTCAATCAGGTCGCCTGCGGTACAGAGGGTTGCGTAGACGCGATCGCCTAGGTGCAGATAAAACACCGCCTGCCCTTCGACAAAGAAGCGCACTTCGTCTTCTCTGTGGATGTGCTCGTCGAGAAACTTTTGCCGCAGTTCAGTCTTTTGGGGGTGCTGAGGGTGCATCCGAATCACGTCGGCGGTGGCGTAGCCCCCCTCGCGCTTGAGGCGATCGATGTCTTTGGCGTAGGCGGTGAGAATGGCTTCAGAGTCAGCGTCCGGAGGCAGGGGAGCCTGGGTTTGCCACTGCTCAAAGCGCACGCCAGCCTTGGCTAAGGTGGCCGCGATCGCCTCCGGATCGCGGTATTCATCCAGCAGCGTCGCGCCATCCTGGTCGCTAAAAATGCGAAGTAGCGTCATAGCGTCGGTGTCCTTGAGGTCAAATCATCCAAGTAAAGAGCAGGTGCCTGGGCCTACCTTTGGCTGAGCAAAATCTCCTGCAGAGCGCAGCTCACCAGCACCTCCAGCGCCTCGGTGGCCATCCGGGCCTGGGGCAGCGTGGCCCCCCAGCTATACAGTCCGTGGCCCGCAATCAGGTAGCCCACAGGCAACGGCACCACCCTGAGTCGGGCCAGCACCACCTCGCTTAGAGACACCATATCCTGGCTGTTGGCCACCAGGGGAATGGCAACTTCTCCATCATGGGTGGTAATTCCCGGCAGTGCCTTAAGCAGTTCATAGTTTGTTAACACCAGGCTGTTTTGGCCTCGGGCCAGCAGCCAGCGCGACAGGCTGACGCAGTTCACTGAATGGGTGTGCAGCACCGCCCCCACCTCTGGGTAAGCCTGGTACAGGCTGGTGTGCAGCAGCGTCTCTGCCGAAGATCGCTTACCGGAACTGAGGGGCTGCCCCTGGAGGTCAACCACCATAATGTCGGCGGGGGTGAGCTGCCCTTTGTCGCGCCCCGATACGGTAATCGCCACCGAGCCATCGGCCAGCCGGGCCGAGTAGTTGCCGCTGGTGGCCGGTGCCCAGCCCTGGCTGGCCAAGAAGCGGCCTGCCTCTGCTAAGGATTGCGCGATCGCCTCAAATTCCATCCCCTAGCCCGCCTTCCCAAACGCACAAAGTCCGCACTATAGCATCAAAATTTTAGCTATAGCCACGGCTATTGTGGGGTTTTGGGGTGAATTGAGGACTGCGGCTCGCGGCCTTTACTCGTCTTCGTCTAGGTAGGCTTCATCCTCAACCTCAATATCTACCTCGGCGCCCTCCGGTGCTGTACCGCCAATCTCCAGTTTCTCCCGCACCTGGGCCTCAACTTTTTGGGCAAAGGCGGCATCTTCCTGCAGCCGCTGAATCGTATTCTCGCGGCCCTGGCCGATGTTGTCGCCCTCGTAGCTGTACCAGGCTCCCTTGCGCACAATCACCCCATGCTGCTCGGCCAGATCGACCAGGCAGCCCATGGTAGAGATGCCCTGGCCAAAGAGAATGTCAAACTCCCCAATCCGAAAGGGGGGGGCCACCTTGTTCTTGGCCACTTTGACCTTGGCGCGGATGCCGTACTCTTCGGTTCCCTTTTTGAGGGTTTGAATGCGGCGAATATCGAGGCGGACCGAAGCGTAAAACTTGAGCGCATTGCCCCCAGTGGTGACCTCGGGGTTGCCGTAGGAGATGCCGATCTTCTGGCGCAGCTGGTTGAGGAAGATGACCGTACACTGCGACTTGCCAATGCTGCCGGTGATTTTGCGCAGCGCCTGGCTCATCAACCGCGCCTGAAGTCCCACGTGGGCGTCCCCCATTTCGCCTTCAATCTCAGCCCGGGGCACCAGGGCCGCTACGGAATCCACCACCACGACATCAATGGCCGAGGAGCGCACCAGCTGATCCACCACTTCCAGGCCCATTTCTCCGGTGTCGGGCTGGGAGACCAGCAGCTCCTCCACGTTGACCCCCAGGGCAGCGGCATAGATCGGGTCGAGGGCGTGCTCTGCATCGACAAAGGCAGCTACTCCGCCCGACTTCTGCACTTCGGCCAGCACATGCAGGGCCACGGTTGTTTTACCAGAACTCTCAGGACCGTAGATTTCAATGACTCGCCCCTTAGGCAACCCGCCGCCCAGGGCCAGATCGAGGGTTAGCGCTCCGGTCGAAATTGTTTCTACTTTCATACGGGCGGCATCGCCCAGACGCATGATGGAGCCTTTGCCAAAGTTCCGCTCAATCTGGCCCAGCACCATGGTCAGCGCCTTGTCTTTCTCGGTCTGCTCTTTGCCTTTTTTCGCCGCCATAATCGCCTCGGTACGGTAGGAACAAGACCCCTGAACCCTGGGACAGTTGTCTCTAGGGAACTAGTATAGTACAATTGCACTCAATAGCAATAGGTAGTTATCCAGATAGGTCGTTATCCGGTCTGTATGGATAAGTCCGCCTGGATAGATGAGCTGGATAGATGAGATTCAACCTCCAACCTAGAGGGGGTCAGGCCCATGACCAAACCAAGCTTAACTGTGCTCATCGCCTTCCCGGATTGGGTGGTGGCGGTTACCCATCGGGCCGCAGGCTACCACTGTTGGGTGATTACCCCCGAACTATCCAGCCTTACCGATGGTGAAACCTACCCGACCAGCCAAGCGGCTCTAGCGGCTGGGCGCAGCCTGGTGCAGCTCTCTACCGGGCCGCAGGTGGACTTCAGCCGCTGTCGTCTCTACGACTAGCACCGCCAAACGGAAATCAAGCCACCTTCTAACTCCCCTGGCTCCCCAGCCCCATTGCCCTATAGCGATCGCCCATAGCCCAGAAACGCATACCGCCGTCTACTGGCCCCCAGGACGAATTGACCGGGATGAATTTACGATAAATCTATTGTAATAGGGCTTCAGTTGCCGCCATGAAACGCGACCTTGCCGAGTCAGGGATGCCTGCGCCAGAGTCGATTACCGTGCTCGACCATCGGCAGCAAAATGCGGCCCAGCAGCTGCTGCCCAGGTCTGCGGTGTTCTCTAGCACGGGCTGGAGCAATGTTCACCTGGAACTGTATCAGCAGCCCCGATTTTCGACGGCGGAGCACCAGCACCGGCTCCATGCGATCGCCCTAGGTCTCCCCGATACAGCCGGTCTTTGCGCCCCCGGCGATCGCTGGCTGGACGGCAAACGAAGCCCGGAAAGGCGGCGGGCAGGCGATTTTGCCATTATCCCGGCGGCGGTAGCCCACCGCTGTAGCTGGGATACCGCTGCTGGGTTTATGGTGCTGGCGCTGGAACCCGAATTGCTCAGGCAGGTGGGGCAGGACTGGGTAAACCCCGATCGCATTGAGCTGCTGCCTCGCTTTATGACCGGGTCCGACGCGCTGATTCAGGCCACCGTTGCTGCCCTCGCCGCCGAAGTCACCGCTGGGGGACTGGGGGGACACCTGCTGGTGGATAGCCTGACCACGGCCCTGGTGATTCACCTGCTGCGCCACCACTGCGCCACCCAGCCCAAACTCTCTAGCTATGGCGGCGGGCTGTCTGCCGCAAAACTGGCGCAGGTGAAAGACTACATCGAAGCCCACCTGCCCCAGCCCATGACCCTGGTGGAGCTGGCGGCGATCGCCCAGGTTAGCCCGGCTTACTTTGCCCGCCTGTTTAAGCAAAGCGAGGGCATCACGCCCCATCAGTACATTCTCAAGCAGCGGGTGGAGCGCGCCCAGTCGCTGCTGCGCCACAGCCCGCTGGGCCTGGCGGACATTGCCGCTCGGGTCGGCTTTTGCGATCAAAGCCATCTAGCTCGGTGCTTCAAACGCTTTGTCGGCGCTACGCCCAGCCAGTTTCGCCAACGCTGATCGCAGGAATGTCCTAAAAGTGTGCGGTTTTTTTCTAGCGTCTGAGCCAGCCCAATTTCTAAGCTGACCACAGATTTGCCCAGACGTTTTGCTAGAAACAACCATGCCAATCGAATCAGCTGATGTGACCCTTGCGGCCCCAGATGGGCCGATGCCCGCCTTTTTGTGCCGACCCACGGCGGCCACTTGCCTGCCTGCTGTTTTGCTGCTGATGGAGGCGTTTGGCCTGACCAGCCACATTCGAGAGGTGGCGGTTCGCATTGCCAGCGAGGGCTACGTGGTGCTGGCCCCAGACCTCTACTACCGCGAACAGCCCCCCACGACCTTTGGCTACGACCAGGTGGACGCGGCGATGGCCAGAATGTATCGCCTCGATTTTGGCCCGCCGATAGAGCAGGATCTGTGGGCTGCGATCGCCTACCTCCGGGCCATCCCAGCAGTGGATGCCGATCGCATCGGCGTGACGGGGTTTTGCCTCGGGGGCGGGCTGACGTTTCTGTCCGCCTGCCGCTTTTCGCCGCACATCGCGGCGGTGGCCCCCTTTTACGGCATGGTGCTGGACGAGTGGATTGAGGCAATAAAAGATATTACGGTGCCGATGCTGCTGTTTTTTGGCGGCCAGGACCCATATATTGGGCGCGATCGCATTCGGCAGATCGAAACCCGGTTTCAGGCCTACAAAAAGGCCTACACCTTGAGGGTTTACCCCAACGCCAACCACGGCTTTTTCTGCCACGAGCGGGCTTCCTACGATCCCGCTGCCGCTCAGGCGGCCTGGCGGGAGCTAACAGCGTTTTTTCGCGCCTATGTGTAGTAGTGCTTTCACTTGGTCAACGGCATGGCGGCAAAGCGCTCCTGCACCAGGCGGTGAATGAACCGATAGCGACCGCCGACGCGCTGCAATAGGAGGCGATCGGTGCAGTGGTTGAGAAAGCGAGCATAGTTCCAGGGAATGGCATTGGTGCGGTAAAGAACGAGACGAAGAGAGAAATGCTTCATGCAAGCGATGCCGCCACCCATAAATATTCCAAATAGAATTATGCTTGGGAGAACAGCCAAAAAAATCTTACAAAAGGACTGAAAAAATGGTAGATTTAATTCACTAAAGAGGTTTACTGAAAATAAGAATACGAGGACGAAAAAGTATACAAAGGTCAAAAATAAAACTGGAATAATATTTAACAAGGAGCGAAAAAAGCCTTCATTCGGATACTTGGGAACGTCTATCTCTTTTCCAAGATTGGATACTATCTCAACTAAAACAAGCATACATAGAGAAACTATAGTCGAGATAATGAGGTTAGAGTAAATTGTTGGTAATAGTAGGGGGCTGTCGACTGCGAAATAAGTCGAGTTTAATGCGTGGAAAATATTCCCCTCTGATTTAATCAAAACCACAAATATAAACAATGATTCTAAATATATAGTAGACAATATACCAGTAACTATGGCTCGGCCAAATGCTGATAATAAATAGCTTGGCAGATGCCCTAGTATTCTTGCAATCCGAGAACCTGATAAAGTAATACCTCCAAGAAATTGAATTACATCTTGCTTCTTAGTATATCCAAGTATCCATGCTACTGTGCCCGATAATATTCCCAATAAGATGGAAGAACTTGGGTCGGCAACTACGCATCCTAAAGCAGTAACGCTAATTCCATAGATGAAACTTATCATGGAGACATACTTTATTCTCTGAAGTCTGTTTGAGAGTAGGTGGGGCTGCATTTCCTCGATCGAAAATTCATCTTGAGAATTGATTTCTAGTTGGCGTGCTAACCAAACTAGCCAATGTCTGACTTGTCGTGTGATGGGCTGCTTATTTTTGCTGTTTATCAGCACGTGCAGCCGCCGTATAATATAGGCATCAAGCAAATAATTGAGCCGTTCTTGAGTGGTGTCTAGCTGTTCCCACTGCTCCAGATCGATTGCATCATTCGCCAAAATCGACACGCTCAGCAGCAGCGGGGTCCGCACCAGCCCTAGCAAGTCGTCGTCGTGTTTTAGCTTTTCCCACAAGCCTTCCATTTGCAAGGAGGCCAAGTAATCCTGTAGCTGTTCATCGGTCAACGGATTTAGGCAAATGGCTCCATTCAGGTCGAGCTTGCTAGCGTAGAGTTCGTATTCTTCCATGCGGCTACACACCAGCAGGCGCGGTGCTCCCTCTTCGGTGGTTTGCAGCCAAGTGTTGATGGCCTGCACCACAGGTTCCTGGCGGGAGGGCGGCAGTTCGTCTAGGCCATCCAGCAGGGGCAGCAGTTTTTTCTCCTGAAGCCAGGTTTGCCCCAGTTTGGCCGATACGCCGTACTTCAGCTTTAGCTCATTCAAAAACCAGTCGGTAAAGCTCTGCCTAGCGCTTTGCCACGACGACAGGTTCACCATTACGGGCATCGGTTCACTTGGGTCGTCATTCGCCCGCTGTACCAGGGTTGCCGCCAGGTCGAGCATGGTGGTGGTTTTACCTGCACCGGGGTTGCCCAAAATAAGCAGCTTGCCGCCTACATCACGGCGATCAAACACCTCAGCAATGGGGGTGTTGGGGGGCAGGGTTTTAGCGCTTTGATCGGCGGTTCGCAGCTCACTATCCCACGGGCGGCTCACCTGGCTGCGCTGCTCGGCCATATCCAGGCGAATCAAAATCGCATTGTGCAGCGACTGCCGCAGGCGATCGTCTACCTCGGTCCACACCGCATCAATTAGCGTTTTCTCGTTGCGGTCGTTGCGGGTGGGGGCGGGTTTAGTCTCTGGTAGCCCATAGTAATTATTAATCGTGCGCGACTGGTCGATACGGTTGCCGTCGCCAGTCACCAGGTTAGAGTGCTCCACCGACTGCTCTACGCCAATGTTGCGCTGTGGTGAATCCCGGTTGTGCCCCTCCAGTCTGGGCTGCTCTACTGGAGGGGCTAGCGAGGGTCTAAAAGATTCTCCAGGGATGTTCTGAGCGCCTCAAGCCCTGGGCCGATGCTCTCCAGCCAGGTAAACAGCTCGGGTACGCGCTGTCCACGGGGCGCTTGAGCAGGGGAAATGTTGCCCGGTGGCGGGTTGAGGGCAAACAACACCTGGTTGAACTGGGCATCTGGGAGGTTGAGCAGGAATTGGTAGAGTTCGGTGCGGCCCTGGGGGATTTGAGGAGATGGGGAAGGTGGGGGAGATGGGGGAGGGGCGGGCTTTTTGTTGATGAGAATAGGGGTGGCATTTTCGGAATTGCCTGCCATTGAGATGGCAGCGCAGCCGAGCTTAAAAGCAAACTCGACGGTGCGTCCGGCCCCGATCGCATCGTAAAAACCAACGGCAAACTCGATCGCGGCTCTGTCACCGATCGCTCTGGTCATGCCCACCACGTAGGGCACATGCTCGGCAATGGCTTCCGCCTGCACCGCCGAATAGCACCCGTTTAGCACCACGCAGTGTACCGGGTCGGGGATGTTGTTGGAGTCAGCAAATAGCTCAAACAATCCGGCTAGGGCCGTTCCAGAGACCAGCTTGGCTTGCCCGGTTTCATCTTCAAACACCAGACCTTCGGCCCCGTCGCCGTGGCCGGAAAAGTGAACGATCTGCGGCGTTTCTTCGAGCATGGCCCTCTGCACATCGCGGGGGCGAACCGCTAGCCGCTGGGCGAGGGTAAATTGGTCGCGGTGCCGCGATCGCCGCAGCCCTTCTTCGATATCGCGCAGCTCTTCGTCGAGGCGCAGGCGGCTGCTATCTTTGGGGTTCGCCGCAAGAACGAGGATTTTTTGCATGTTAGGGCTGGAGCAGTTTCTCTAACTATAGTCTCAGCCCCAAAACTGGCGAAAATCTTCGTCCTGGGTGCTGAGCTGTGCCCATTCGGCCCCCCACCCAGCCACAATCTCCACCAGGCGGGCGCAGGCGGGGCGCTCGGTGGCGTAGTGGCCCGCGTCGATGAGGACCAGATTGCGATCGCGCCCTTCCTGAAACTGGTGAAACTTGCAGTCGGAGGTTAGGTAGGCCTGCGCTCCGGTTTTGGCCACCGCCCCCATAAAGCTAGCGCCACTGCCGCCCAACACCGCCACCCGGCTAATGGTCTGATTCAGGTTGGCGGCAGGAGAATAGATCAGTTGCGGCGGCGCAAGCTTGGCCTGAATTAAATCCAGCAGGCTTTGCAGACTTAGGGCTGGGTGGAGACCGCCCACGCGCCCGTAGCCAATGCCGGGCTGGGTGGGCACGACCGGCTCTGGGTTTTGCAATCGCAGCACCTGGGCCAGCAGGTCGGCGGTGCCATCCTGCACCTGGTCAAAGTTGGTGTGG
Organism: Nodosilinea nodulosa PCC 7104; assembly: GCF_000309385.1. GTDB lineage: Bacteria > Cyanobacteriota > Cyanobacteriia > Phormidesmidales > Phormidesmidaceae > Nodosilinea > Nodosilinea nodulosa. The sequence continues at coordinate 728,254 of NZ_JH976537.1, read as the reverse complement.
GCGGTGTAAATGCCAATGCCGTGGGTAATCGCCTGGCGCACCATATCGCCCACGGGGTCGCCCTGGGTAATGGCCTTAAGGGGGCTAAAAATCAGCGGGTGGTGGGCCAAAATCAGGTTTACCATGGTGCCCTGCTCCCGCAGCCGCAGCGCTTCGGCCATCACCAACCGGGTCGGGGTGAGACAGACCAGCACATGGGCAGGTTGGTCGAGAATGCCGGGCTGCACCTGCCAGCCGCAGTTGTCCCAGCTTTCTTGCCAGACGGGATCGGCCCAGGCTTCGAGTTTGGAAATCAGGTCTGCGATCGCAAGCGCCATAGAAAATACCGCTGGCCGGGGTAGCCGGCTCCAGGAGAAAACCCTCCTAGTTTACCGCGCTACTCCCTGGCCAACGGCGGCAGGAAGGTCTGTTGAAATGTCTGTCGAGATGCTGAGCGAAATGCTAAGGCTTACTTGGCTACACTGCTCAGGGCGTCTTTGATTTGCTCCATGGGCGAGGTGGCCTGGCTGGAGTTGCCGGGGTGGTTCATCTGGCTGGTGTCAGCATCTTTCTGCACTTCGTTTAGGCCCTTGTTGGCGCGGTCAGCGACCTTATCGCCATCGAGCGCATTTTCGGGTCGCACGGCTTTCTCAGACTCGTTATATACACCGTCGAGCTGAACGGTGCCCTGGTCGGGGCGGCTAGGGGTGCTGCCCATGGCCAAGGCAGGGGTAGCAGTCATCAACACCAACAGGCAGGAAAGCGCGATCGCTAGATTACGTACCCAGGCAAAAATAGAATTCATGGTCAGTCTCCTAAGTCGGACGAGAAAGTCGGCTTAGGGGCGCTATTGGCTGAACGCAGCGCCCCCTCGCCATAACTCTCTAGTTGTACCGATTTAGCTACCCTAGCCGAATCACCCCACAGGGATAGAGGCAGGGTAGAGATTTTAGGGAGATTTTTGGGAAAAAAGATACCCTCAGGTAGGGGCACAGGGCCTAAACCCTTAAAAAGCAGCAAGATCCTCGAATATATTCGCTATCTGAGCTTAGGACGTTGCCCCGGCCTTGACCAAAAACTTCTCAGGAATCTGGGTGTACTGGCTGACAATTTGGCGAAACTCGTCGCCATCGACGGTTTCGCGCTCCAGCAGCACATCCACCAGGTGATCCATCAAAACGCGGTTTTCCCGCAGCAGGGCGCGGGCGCGATCGAGGCACGATAGGGCAATGCCGCGCACCTGGGCGTCGATTTTGCTGGCCATTTCTTCGGACACCTCGTTGCGGGGCATCAGGTTGCGGCCTAAAAACACCTGGTTATCCATGCTCTCTAGGGCCACTGGGCCAAGCTCAGACATGCCGTAGAGGGTAACCATCTGGCGGGCCAGGTTGCTCACCTGCTGAATGTCGCCGCTGGCCCCGGTGGTGGTTTCGTCGTCGCCAAACACCTCGGCCTCGGCGGCGAAGCCCCCCAGAGCTACGGTAATGCGATCGATCAGCCAGTTTCGGGTGTAAAGGCCGCTGTCGATGATGTCTTCGTTGGGCAACGACTGGGTGAACCCTTCGATGCCGCCCGATCGCGGAATGATTGTCACCTTGTTCAGCTCGTCGGAGTGGGTCAGCAGGGTGGTGAGCAGGGCATGGCCGACCTCGTGGTAGGCGGTCATGCGCTTGCGGCTGCTGTCAAGCAGAGGGGTAAGGCTGAGGCCAATGGTGATGCGATCGATCGCGTCTTCAATCTCGACCATGCCCATGGCCTCTTTGCGGCGGCGGGCGGTGAGAATGGCGGCCTCGTTCAGCAGGTTAGCCAGCTCCGCCCCGGAAAAGCCAGGGGTGCGGCGCGCCACAGCGGCCAGAGATACATCGGGCTCAATTTTTTTGTTGCGGGCGTGCACTTCTAAAATTGACAGCCGCCCCTTATAGGTGGGCAGATCGACCACCACCTGGCGGTCAAATCGGCCCGGACGCAACAGGGCCAGGTCCAGCACATCCACCCGGTTGGTGGCCGCGATCACGATAATGCCGCTGTTGCCCTCAAACCCATCCATCTCGGTGAGCAGCTGGTTGAGGGTTTGCTCGCGCTCGTCGTTGCCGCCGCCAATGCCCGCGCCCCGCTGGCGACCCACCGCGTCGATTTCATCGATAAAGACAATGCAGGGGGCGTTTTCCTTGGCCTTGCGGAACAGATCGCGCACCCGCGACGCCCCCACCCCCACAAACATTTCGACAAACTCAGAGCCAGAAATGCTGAAGAATGGCACCCCGGCTTCGCCTGCGATCGCCTTAGCCAGCAGCGTTTTACCTGTCCCCGGCTGGCCAATCAGCAGCACCCCTTTGGGAATACGTGCCCCAATGGCGGTGAACTTCTCCGGGCTTTTCAGGAAGGTGACTACCTCTTGCAGTTCTTCCTTGGCTTCTTCGATACCGGCGACATCGTCGAACACCACGCCAGTTTTGGCTTCCATTTGAAAGCGGGCCTTAGACTTGCCAAAGCTCATGGCGTTGCCAGCCCCCGCCGCCGATCGCCGCAGCAGCAGCAGCAGCCCAAAAATTAAAATGAGCGCCAGCAGCGAGTTGGTAGCCAACCAGGCCAGGGCGCCACTGCCAGAGGAATCGCGGATTTCAACATCGACATCGTTTTCCCGCAGGCGTTGAATCAGATCTGTGTTGCGCTCTCCAGAAAACAACGCAACCTGCTGAGGTTCAGCGTCTTTAGCTGCACCATCCAGGGTGACGTAGGCAATCCCCCGTGCTTCGTCTAGGTCTACCTTTTGCACCTGGCCCTGATCAATTTTTTGCAAAAACTGGCCGTAGGTCAATCCGTCGGGTTTGGCATCAGCCAGAGCAGGGGGCAGCGGCATCAGGCTTTGCAGCAGCACCCAGCCGATCGTTACTAGGCCAGTGGCGGTAGCGCCAGCCCGCGAACCCAGGGACGCTTGCTTACCAGAAAAACGTAGGGACATAGACGGTTTAACTCGGCGAGATTATACCCAGGGCCAGTATCCCCAGATACCGGACAGGCTTTTAATTAGTCTAACTCCCCGGCTCTGAAATGACCGCCTAGCCTCAACCTAAAAAGTATGGGGGTGTGAATGCTACTTTCACACCCCCATACTTTCTATGAATTTGAACGGGCCTGACGGGATTCGTAGGCGCAGCCTGGGCTATGCCCATACCCGCAACGATCGCCGAAACGGCGGAAGTTGCGGATGCTTTTAACTAAAACGGGCCTGACGGGATTCGAACCCGCAACTTCCGCCGTGACAGGGCGGTGCTCTAACCAATTGAACTACAGGCCCATGAATTGGGCGATCTCTATATTGCGGCTTGGGGGTGTTTTTGTCAAACAGCCCCAAAAATTTCTTTTATCCGCGAGCTATTCCAAAAACTGGAGTACCGTCACCGTGGGGCCGGGCAATTGGTCATAGCGGCTGGCAGTGGCTTCGATCTGGCGCAGCTGCCCCAGGGCCAGGCCGCAGGGCATGCCGTACTTCGCCTGCACGCGATCGCTGGCAATGGTCAGGGCAGTGCGCGATCGCTCCACAAAATCGGCCAGGGAATAGGCGGTGGCGGGTTCAAAGTAGTCTTTTACCACCAGGGACGGGGAGTAGCAGGTGTCTTGGCTACCGTCGGGCCATTGGATTTGGAAGCGGATTTCGGGCATAGGGAGTGGGGGAGAGATGGGGTAGGGGAGTGAGGGAGATGGGGAAGGTGAGGGAGTTACGGGGAGGGGAGATGGGGAAGGTCGGGAAGGTGGGGGAGTGGGGGAGTAGGAAAGTGAGGGAGTGGAGAGTTCAAAGGTTTGCTGTTTTAATTTTGCATTCTACCTACCCCATCACCCCATCACCCCATCACTCCATTACCCCTCACGGTCTGCGCCAGTCAGCGATGTTCCAGGTGGTAAGGTCCCAGGGAGTAAGGCTGATACCGGTGAGGCGGTTGCTGACGCCGGAGACATCCGCACGGTGGACGATGGGCAGTACGGCGGTGTCTTTGATCAATAGATCGTTCATTTTAATAAACAGGGCTTCGCGGGCCTTGGGGTCTAGCTCTTTTGCTGCCTGCTGCCAAAGGGCGTCGTATGCCGGATTGCAGTAGCGAGCATAGTTGCTTTTAGACCAGTTGTTGGCCTTTTGGGCGATTTCGTCGCAGGTGTAGGTCTGCATGTACGAGCCGGGGTCGGGGTTGGTATTGCCGGTGGCAAACATTTGCAGGTCAGCGGAGAAGCGCTCCAGGGTTTCGCGGCTGGACGGATCCCCTGAAAAGTAGACGCTGGCGTCAATACTTTTTAGCTGCACGCCGATACCGAGCTGCTCCAGGGACTGCTTGACAATTTCCTGGGTCTTTTGGCGCACCGGATTCACCGAGGTTTGAAAGACGACTTCCATCTCCTGACCGTCCTTATCACGAGTGCCATTGCCGTTGCTGTCAACCCAGCCCGCCCGATCGAGCAGCGCGGCGGCAGCTTCGGGATCATAGTCATAGCTGGTATTTTTGGAGGCAAAGGGGGAGGGGGCGACCAGAAAATTGGCTGTGGGCTGGCCGGTGGGGCCGTAGAGCTGAGCGGCAATGGTGTCGCGATCGATCGCCAGACCGATCGCCTGGCGCACCTGGGGATCGCTAAAGAACGGATGGGGAAACTCGACGCTAGAGGTTTCGCCACTGGCCGTGGCCTGGTTGGGATCGCTAAAGTTGAAGATAATTCGCTCGACCAGGGAGCCAAAATTGGTGACCACCTGCCCCTGCCCAGCCGCTTGCAGCTGCTTTAGAACAGCCGCCTCGACCTGGAGGTTGTTGGCATAGTCCACATCGCCGGTTTGCAGCACCGCCCGCGCCGCCGAGGTGGCGTCGCCACCGCCCTTTAGCTCTATGCGGCTAAAGGCAAGCCGATCGGCGTCGCGGTAGTTGGGATTGGCCTCGAAAATAATCACATCGCCGGGGGTAAAGCTCGTGACCCGGTAGGGGCCAGTGCCCACGGGCATGGTGTTGGCCGGAGCTTCGCGGCCGTTGGCACCGTTGTAGGCCGCAAACATGTGCTTGGGCAGCACCATGCCCTCGGTGCCCGTAAAGACCAGGTACCAGGCTGGGTTTGGCTGCTTAAAGGTGATGCGGACAGTGGTATCGTCGATGGCTTCTACGCCCTTAACGGTGGTGTAGGTGCCAGCGTTGACCGTGGCTACCTCGGGGTTGACGAGAAATTCGTAGGTAAAGGCCACATCCTCGGCGGTGAAAGGCTCACCGTCCGACCATTTCAGCCCTGGCTTCAGCTTCCAGGTCACGGCGGTGCCGTCGGCGGCCACGCCGCCGTTGTCAAGGGTGGGTTCTTCTGCCGCCAAAAACAGCACCATATTGCCCTCGGCATCAAAGCTGGCCAGGGGTTCGAGGGTAATGCGGCTGGCTTCAGAATCTTTGAAGCCGCTCGAAAAGTGGGGGTTGAGAATGGTGGGGGCTTGCCAGTAGAGCAGCCGCAGGGTGTCGCTGGCCGCGGCGGCGGGGGTCTCAGTTCCGGCTTCGGTCTGGGGCGGAGCTGGGGCCGGGCGGCACCCGGTAAACAGCAGCAAACAAAGGCTGACGGCGGCGACGGCACGGGCGTTCATGGGCAAATCCGATAGAGGCTAGATGCAGGGTGAACCCCGGAGCGATAAAACCCAGACACCACCGCGATCCCCCGGCATTAGCGTAGCGGGTCGGAGGATCGAGATAGTGATTTAGGATACGAATCTGTCGGCAAAACCAGAACTTGCTCTACCCCCTCCCCCGTCGATGGCGGTGCCCCCTGGAGCTGGCGGTGCATAGCGGCAACGATGGCCATGGGCACCTGGCGCGATCGCCTGCCGTTGCGCTCTAGCGCCAAACTCAGAGGCAGATCGAACCAAACTACGGTGATAGGGGTAAAGCCGATCTGGCGGGCGGCGGCGATCGCCGCTCGCCGCTGTCGTCGCCGCGCGTTGGTGGCGTCGTAGATAACACCCTCCAGATTCCCCCGCCCTATGGCCTCAACCCCCTGCCGCCACTGGGTCATCACCCGACGCCAGATCTGCCGCCAGTCACCCTGAACGGCTTCGTTCCCGTAAAGCTCGGCGCGAATGGCATCCGTAGACACAGTGCGGTAGCGGGGGTGGGCTGCGACAAACTCCCTGGCCCAGGTGGATTTACCACTGCCAGGGATACCCACCAGCAGCAGCAAAGGTGCAGCGTCGCCGCCCATGTTCGCCGAACCGCCTGCCCCCACCGAAACCTACCGTCACCCAAAATTGGACGCTAGATGATCATGCCGTCGGGAATCACCGCGTTTTTCAACACCACTACAATGCCGCTGCGAATGTAGAAGCCCAGATCTTCACGCTCGGCCTCCTGCACATTGTCTTTATTGACAATCTGCACATTGCGGCCAATGCGGGCATTTTTGTCGATGATGGCGCGGCGAATGATTGAGCCTTCGCCAATGCCCATGGGAATCTTGCCCCGAGTTAGATGCTGACTGCTCTCCGAAAGCGGTTCGTAGTAGTCGGCCCCCATCAGCAGCGAGTCTTCAATGACGCAGTTGGCGTTGATGCGCTGCCGCAGTCCCACCACCGAGTGATGAATGCGGCAGTTTTTGAGAATGCAGCCCTCGGTAATGCTCGACTGGGTGACCTGGCAGTCTTGCAGCTTGTTGGGCGGCAGATAGCGAGCACGGGTATAAATCGGCGCGTCTTCGTGGTAGAAGCTGAAGTCCGGGTAAGGCTGCTGGGTTAGGGCCAGGTTGGCCTCATAGAAGGCCTCAATGGTACCGATATCCTCCCAGTAGCCGTCGAAGAGATAGGCCTGGACGTTGTAGTCGCGAGAAGAGGCGGGAATGATCTCTTTGCCAAAGTCAGTTTGGTCGAGGTTCTTGCGCAGCAGGTCGATCAGCACCTGCTTTTTAAATACATAGATGCCCATCGAAGCAATAAAAGGCTTCTCTTTAGCCTGCTCTGGACTCAGGCCCAGGGAGGTGGTATCGACCTTCATCTGCTCTAGGGCTTCGCCCTTGGGCTTTTCGCTAAAGTCAACAACGCGACCAGTGCCGTCCACCTTCATCAGGCCGAAGTCAGAGGCCTGCTTATAGCCAATGGGCACCACCGACAGGGTGATGTCGGCGTTGGTTGCCCGGTGGCGCTTTACAAACAGGCTGTAGTCCATCCGGTAGAGGTGATCCCCGGACAGAATGATGAAGTCTTCCACGTTCCAGGAATCAAACAGCCACAGGTACTTGCGCACGGCGTCGGCGGTACCCTGAAACCAGCTGGGGCTTTCGGGGGTCTGCTGGGCCGCCAGCACTTCCACAAAGCCTTCGGTAAACTGCGAAAACTGGTAGGCGCGACCGATGTGCCGGTTCAACGAAGCGGAGTTGAACTGGGTTAGCACATAGATTTTGTTAATTTCTGAGTTGATGCAGTTACTGACGGGAATATCGATTAGGCGATATTTGCCCGCTAAGGAAACCGCTGGCTTAGCCCGAAATTTGGTCAGTGGATAGAGACGAGTGCCAGCACCGCCGCCTAAGATTATAGCCAGAACTGATTTCACAAGTTTCCCTCGATAAGCCCCACAAACTGGCCGCTTTGACCTTCTTCACATTTATAGTGTGAGCCTGAGGGTACCGCTTGACAAGGGGGATCAGGAAAGATTGTGATGGAATGTGACCTGCAACACGCCTGCAACACGACAGTGGTTTTTGATGATCCCCAAAGGCCGGGCCTAGCCTTGAATTCAGATTGCCACTGCCAGCTGATCAAAATCTAATCAGGATCCAATGCTTACAGTCTGATCACCGATAACGTAACGGCGTTGGCATTGTTTTCGGGAAAGGTATCAATAAAAAAGGCGCAGAGCTGGGCTGGTTCGTCGACCTCGAGGGAAAGGGTATCGGCATAGCCGTTGAGGGTTGACCAGGTACCGTTTACCCACACGCCAGTTTTGAGGTTAGAGACTTGGCCGCCGTAAATCCACAGCAGCACCCAGGGTTCGCCGGGATGGGTATTGTCGCCGTAGTTAAAGGCTCCACTTTTTACCCGCAGAATATAGAATCCAGGGTCGAGGCTGTAGTTGGCTCCCACCTGGTCTTGCAGGTACTGCATTTGGCTGCCGCCCAGCGAGACGGCGTTGCGGCGGCTGTGTACCGCTAGGGTTTCAATGGCGCAGGTGCCGGAGGGGGCGGTTGCCGCCGGCTGGGGCGCGACGGAGACGGCCCCAGCCGGCATGGAAATTGGGGCCGATCGCGCCAGGGACGGCCAGGGGCCATCGGCAGTCTCATCGCCTACTTCAGACAGATTGCCCAGATCCTCGCGATCGCCGTCGGCCTCCTCCACCCCGTAGGCGGGCCGACTGCGGGCAGGCGGCGGCTGAAAACCCACGGCGGAAACGTCGTATTGGGCCACGGGGACTGTTTCGATCGCCGCTCCGGAGCTATTTTGCGCCGCCTCCCCCGGCCCAGGGCAAGGGGGCACGCGCACTGGGGCCGACTTGGCCAGGGACAGCCAGCGGTTGTCGTCCGTCACGTAGCCCAGCTCAACCTGGTAGTCGCGATCGTCCAGGGGAATGGGCAGGTGTAAATCGCACTGCTCTTCGCTGACCGCGTATTGCTCAAGGCTATCGGGCAGATGGCGTTCGGCCTCGCCAGGCCGGGCCGGATCGGCGTTCTGGGTGGGTTCCGGCATGTCCTGCCCATCGCCGACCTCGAACAGGCGCAGCACCAGATCCCGCCCGCCCCAGGCGCGCGCTTCGCTCAGAGCCTGGTCGGCTACTTCCCAGTAGGCGTAGGCCAGGCGGCAGTGGCGGGGGGTGAGGATAATTCGGCTGGGGAGATCGGCCGCCGCAGGCGGAGGCACGGGTGCCGCGATCGGGGTTTTGGGATCTTCTTTTAGCAGCCACCACAGTAGCCCACCCAGCAGGGGAATACCCAGCAGCCACCAGGGGAACTGTCTGGCCGGAGGCGACTTTGCCGCCCCGTCCGCCGCAGGGGTTAGCCCAGCGCTATTCCCGTCCGGTGAGGCGGGCGCTGGCGTGGGCGTCGCCTGGGAAATTTCGGCAGCGGTCGATGAGCTAGCAGTCGACGGGCTGGCGGTCGATGGGCTGGCGGTCGGGCTGGCCGTGGAGGCCGCTGGATCTGGCTTCTGCTTGAGCAGGGCGATAAAAGCTAGCGCCGCCGGGGTTGGGGTTTGGGCGTTGTAGACGTAGGCGCGAGGCTGGGAGTAGGGGTAGCGGGGGTCGTTGGGCAGGGTCTTGTGCATAGCCAAAATACGTACGTCGCGGCGGCCCTGCACCTGGGAGACAACGGCGTAGCCAATCCCGTCATCCCCCAGGGCCTCGACGACGGCCTCGGTGTCATCCTCAGCAACCGGGTCGGCGGTGGCCCCGATCCGAAAGGAATCATCGGCAAAAACGGTGTATCGACTCAGGGCCAGGCGGGTGTCGCTAAAGTCAGGACGATCGACGATGCGAATGGGTTTGGCGGGGCCGCCGACCTCGTCCCAGTTGGTAATTTCGCCGCGAAACATATGGGCAAACTGCTCAAAGCTGAGGGTGCCGTCAAAGGGGTTTTGGGAACCGATGACGATGGCAATTTTTTCGCGCTGGATGGGCACCTCCACCAGGCCCTGGCTGCGCTCGGCGGCGGTCAGGGGCCTCCCCGCCGCCACAATATCCAAATCTCCGTTGATCAAGGCCTGGATAGCCTCGTAGGTGCGGCTGCTGCCAAGCTCCACCGAGGCACTGGGAAATCGCTTTAAAAAGCGATCGCGCTGGTCTTTATTGGTGAGCAGCATGCTGCTGGAACCGTCAATCCGCAGCACCGTACCCGCCGGCAGCTGGGCAGCTACTGGCGCAGGGGATGGTGGCGGCGCAGGGCTTTGGGCCAGCAGTCGCTCCGCCGCGATCGGACCTGCTGCCGCCGTTGCCAGCAGCAGCGCCACAGCCCGAGTCAGATGAATAGGTTTTGTTGCCATGGGGAATGTCTCTACCCGCTCCGCTAAATCCGCACGACCGAGAGGATCAGTTCTTCGTCGCTGTTGTCTAAGTACGTGTCGAAGAAAAAGGCGCAGAGGGTAGCCGGTTCGACGACCTCCATTACCAGGGCGTCGTCATAGCCGTTGAGGGAAACCCAGGTGGCGCTCACTGCCACGTTGGTCTTTTGATTGATTACCCTACCGCCGTAGATCCAGAGCAGCACCACCGGCTCATTGTGCCGAGTATCGGTACCGTAGCCAAAGGAGCCCGAGCGAATTTTGACGATGTTTGTACCCACTCCGAGCAACACCGACACCCCTGTGCGCTGTAGCGCCTCCATCTGCTCAGGGCCAAATTGAAGGCAGTTGCGCTTACTGTGAACCGTTAGATCTGTAACCGTGCAACCGTCCATGCCAGAGCCTCCACTCAAAAACAAAAGGGCAAAAGAGAGAGGGTTGATTGAAAGAGAATGTACTAGAGACTGTAGGGCGATCGCCCTCGGCCCCACCAAACACCCCAAAAACTTTAAGGAATGCTGACCCATGCTATATCCTTGCCAGAACAGTACAGGTGCATTATTATTGGTTCATGCGTACTGATGGGTACATCCGTTCCCACCCAGGGTTGAGACGTTGCCCCACGCTGACCTGATATCCCCCACGAGAGTTTCCTATGACCACGACTACCGCTCCCCGCAGCCGTTCTGGTGCGACCCGGTCTTCGAAGGCTCGCGGCACCCAGGCGATCGGCGCCACCACCCCGGTGCTTGCCCTCGATGCCGGCAACTACGATCTCAAGTTTTTTACCGGCAGTGGCCACCCCAGAGCCATTCGCTCGGTGCGCTATCAACTGCCCCGGGGGCGTGACGCCGTCAGCTTCTCCGAAGCCTCTCCGCTGATCGAGCTGCCCGACGGCCGCCGCTACCATTTCGGTGCCCAGGCTTACAAGTACCGCCGTCAGCAGCAAACCGTAATTGAAAACAAGGTCGAGCTGGCCAAGCTGCACCTCTATGCCTGTCTGGAACCCCTGGCTGGCGACGTGGCTAACTACAGTTTGAATCTCCATGTTTCTACCCCCGACCCGGCCCGCAATGGCGAAGACATCCAGGCTCAGCTGCTAGGCGTCCATGAGTTTGTTCGCAACGATGTCGAGTTTCGCGTCCATGTCGAATCGGTCGAGGTCGATCGCGAGGGGATGGGAGCCTACCACTACGCCAAGGCCCAGGGCATCATTCCCGGCCAGGGCTACACTATTGTCGTCGATATCGGCGGCGGCACCTGGCTCACCCGGCTGGTGGATGCCGACGGCGAAGTGATTGACGAAAATATCATGGATCGCGGCGGCACCTACGAACTGGCCACCGCCATTAGCTTTGACCACCGCCTTACCGATCTGCTGGGCAGCAGTGCCGACCCCTGCATTGTCATGGATGGCTTTCGCATTGACCACGTCTATGCCGATACCGGCTTGGCCTGGGCCGACTGGCTCGATGAATACCTCGACCCCTGGTTTAAGGGTATTTTTCAGACCGTGAAGGCCCAGTACACGCCGTACATGCCCAGGGTGACTAGGTTTTTGGTGACCGGGGGCGGTTCCCACCTGATTGCCGATCGCCTGCAAGGGCACGAGCTGTTCGCCGTCATGGGCGATCCCCAGTTTGCCAACGTTCGCGGCTTATTTCTCACGACCGGTGATACCCAACTATGCATGACCACCAAGTAGACCCAATCTCTCCGGCGGGCCGCCCCCCTCGCCAGGACAACAAGGTTCGCCTCAGCCAGGACGTGCTCGAAAAAGCCGATCGCATTGCCGCCGAGTGGGGCCTCAAAAATGCCCGCGCTGCCGTAGAGGCCGTGTTTCGCCGCTACTGCGACGACTATCTCCACGGTCTCCCGCCAGAGCCTGGCAATGCCCATGTTGCCCGCGAAAGCTACCTCCCAACCTATGGCGAGGGACTGCCCTCCCCAGGATCGCGATCGGCTTCTCCACCGCCCAAGTGCGAAGCGCTGGATGCGCTAGACCAACTCCTGGCGCTGTGATTTGACTGCGCGTACCCTGAGCAGAGTCGAAGGGTACGCGTGTCTGCGGACGGCTGAGCCCGCCGGTGGCAGAGCAGAGTTAAAGCTACAAACGGAGAATCCTGGGGTTTGCGATCGCCTTGCCTAAAGGGATGCAGGTACTGTGGCACAATGGAAGACAGTCTTAAATTTTGCCGTCATCTTTAGAAACGCCTGTGAATTCTACTGTTGCGACCCCGCCCGCCACCTTTGCCCCCGCCCGCCGCGCGGTATTTCCCTTCACCGCCGTGATTGGCCAGGACGACATGAAACTGGCGCTGCTGCTGAACGTGATTGACCCTAAGATTGGCGGGGTGATGATTATGGGCGATCGCGGCACCGGCAAATCCACCACCATTCGCGCCCTGGCCGACCTGCTGCCGGAGATCGAGGTGGTCGCCGACGACCCCTTTAGCCGATCCCCCCAAGATCGTGATGTGTGGGCCGAGCGCGGCACCGACGATCTGCCCGTGGCGCTGAAAAAAGTGCCCATGGTCGATCTGCCCCTGGGGGCCACCGAAGACCGGGTCTGCGGCACCATCGACATCGAAAAAGCCCTCTCGGAGGGGGTCAAAGCTTTTGAACCGGGCCTACTGGCCAAGGCCAATCGCGGCATTCTCTACGTCGATGAGGTCAACCTGCTCGACGATCACCTGGTTGACGTGCTGCTCGACTCCGCCGCCTCGGGCTGGAACACCGTCGAGCGCGAGGGCATCTCCATTCGCCACCCGGCCCAGTTTGTGCTGGTGGGCTCTGGCAACCCCGAGGAAGGGGAACTGCGGCCCCAGCTGCTCGATCGCTTCGGCATGCACGCCGAAATTCGCACCGTGCGCGACCCCGAACTGCGGGTGCAGATTGTCGAACAGCGCTCGGAGTTTGACGCCGACCCCGCTACCTATCTGGCCAAGCACCAGACCGAGCAGGAGGCCTTACAGGCCAAGCTGGTCGAAGCCCAAAAGCGGCTGGCCTCGGTCACTCTCGACTACGACGATCGGGTGCGCATCTCCGAAGTGTGCTCGGAGCTAGATGTGGACGGGCTGCGGGGCGACATTGTCACCAACCGGGCCGCCAAGGCGATCGCCGCCTACGAGGGCCGCACCGAAGTCACCCTCAACGACATCCAGCGGGTGATTGTGCTGTGCCTGCGCCACCGCCTGCGCAAAGACCCCCTGGAGACCATTGACTCGGGCTACAAGGTCGAGAAAGTATTTTGCAAAGTGTTTGGCCTGGCCGACCCCGATGAAGCGACGATGAACGGGCGGCAGCCAGTAGGGGCACGCTAGCACCTTCCATGGGGCACCGCGTTTTTGGCCTTGACCCAGGATTGGCTATTCTAGGGTTCGGAATAATTGAAGGATTGTCGGCCGATGCGGCTCCTGCCCCTGGCGCTCAGGAAGGCGTCAAGGTGGTTGATTTTGGCGTGATCGAAACCCCGGCCAAAACTCCGGTGGGCGATCGCCTCTGCACCATCTATACCGACCTGAACAGCCTGCTCGACCAGTACAGACCTGATCTGGTGGTGATCGAAAAATTCTTTTTTTACCGCATGGCCAATACCATCTTAGTGGCCCAGGCCCGCGGGGTGGTGATGCTGGTGCTAGCCCAGCACGGCCTGCCTTACGTGGAGTTTACCCCCGCCCAGGTCAAGCAGGCCCTGACCGGCTACGGCAATGCGGAAAAAGTCGAGGTGCAGGAAGCCGTAGCCCGCGAACTGGGTCTAAATCGCATTCCCCGGCCCGACGATGCCGCCGATGCCCTGGCCCTGGCCCTGGCGGCCTGGTACCAACGCTGAAGCAATTCGATTTTTAGATTGGCGATTTTAGATTTTGGATTGTGAAAGTCTGGTGCTACAGCAATATCACTTTGGCTGGGACATCTAGCACCCCTATGGACGTTCAAACGTTTGAACGTCCATAGGAGACATGCCTTAACCAGATTGGCTACAGCTACATTGCCCATCCAAAATCAGCAATCTAAACTCCAAAATTGTCATCAATTGCCCGCTGATGCGATCGCCTCTTGCCCCTGGGGCGATAGCGCATAGCCCAAGAATGCCTGCACCGCTGGGCTGTTAGCGTCTTTATAGACGTAGTAGAGCTCTCGCTGGAAGGGGTAGTTGGGGGCCTCTGGAGTGACGCCATCGATGGGTACCACTCGCACAGTCTGCTGGTCGGCGACCTGACTGTAAGTGGCATAGCCAATACCGTCGGTACCTAGCTCTCGCAGCATAGGCGTGGTGGCGTCGCGGTTAAGGGTGATGATATTGGGGGTAGTGCCAAACTCTCCGCCGCCCAGCACCAGCTCTTTGAACGCTACATGGGTGCCGCTCACCGAAGGGCGATTGATGACTCGAATAGTGGTATCTGCCCCGCCCAGAGTGGCCCAGTTGGTGAGCTGCCCCTGAAAGATTTGGGCCACCTGCCCGGTGGAAAGCCCCCGCTTGAAAGGGTTATCGTTGCCAACCACCAGGGCCATGCGATCGCTCGTGACAGGCACCGCCACCAGACCATTCGCCTGCTCAGAGGCCGTTAGTGGCCGAGACGAAGCCGCGATCGCCACATCTCCGACCAGCAGTGCCTGAATGCCATTCTCAGACCCAGCGGCGGCAAGGTTGACCACAGCTCCCGGATACTGCTGCTCAAACCCAGACTTTAGGGCTGCATTAATCTGCACCATGCTGGTCGAGCCATCGATATCGACCACAGTACCAGCCGCAACATTAGGCTGGAGGGAAAAGTTTGCGGGTGCCCCTGCCGTGCCCTCTGGTGCAGGGTTACCCGGTTGGGGTGCCTCTACCCCAGGGCGCACCACCGTAGCCGATTTTGGCCGCTGCACAAAGAACCAGTAGGCCCCACCGATTAGCCCGAGCAGCAGCAAAATAAACACAATGGGCGGTGGACCGCTGCGCTTAGCCGAAATGTTGTCATTAGCCATAACCTATTCTGCCAACTCCTTGGGGGTAGTGCCTTCCAGCATTTGCAGGCGGCGCGAGACTTCATCGTCGATGGTCATTTGATCGAGGTCTGCGGCCAGTTTTTCGTTGGGGTTTTCAGAGAGTTCGGCCATGGCGTTGCTGCGCAGGTGACGGCCCTCGACGGCGCTCTTGGCCGACTCAAAGGAGGAGCGGGCCGAGCCAATATCGAACTCGTTGTTGACCTGGGCGATGGATTCCAGCGCGCTGTTGATCTCGGCTAGATCCTTCATGTTTTGCATGTCGGTTTTGTACTGCTCAAGCTTAAGCCGCTCGCGGTTGAGCTTGTCCTTGGAGGCGGTGACAAACTTTTCGGCCTGCTGCACCTGGCTTTCAAGCTGGGGCAAAAGCTGCTCGATCTGAATGGCTTTGGTCATAGCCAGGCGAGCGGCGTCTTCGTTACCCGATTTTTGGGCCAACCCGGCCTGCTGCTCGTACTTTTTCAGCTCCTGGGCCTTTTCTTCGTACTTTTTCTTGGCCCGCTCGTAGGAACCCACCTGCATAGCCACGGCCTGGGCTAGTTTCTGCACCGACTCCTGCATTGACTGGAGCGATTCTTCGGCCACCGACACCGCCACTTTGCCGCCCGACTCGACGGGGATGCCCCACAGCCAGTTCCAGGTGCCGACGATGGTGCGCCCGGCTTTGTCTCCCATTAACCAGTAGATGGCTTTCTTCATAGGGTTCTCCAACCTGTTGAGAGATGGTGCAACTCAGTTCTATCCTTCCCAAGGTGCCCGCCAAATTCCGGAATCTTTACAATGTAAGGCTGTAAGAGGGCGGTATGGCTTTAGAGCTTGGCATTAAAACTCCGCAATTCTCAGAAACTAGCGTTCTGACAATAACCAGGGGCACCGCGGAGGATCACGTCACCATTTATGACCATTTATGCCTATGGTGGCTCTGAAAGATTAAGGTTGAGGTGAAGCTTTAATGACCGTTACATCTCAAGCGGAGTAAAGACTGCCCTAATCCTGGAATTGCTCTTTCTTGTAGCGATCGCAAACTTTCTTTCTATTATTGCTGCACTTCATTGTCCAAGCTCAAGGTTTTCACCAGCACTGCTTAAGCGAGTAGTCCAAGCTGGTGTAGAGCGCTTGGGCTACCCTGTTATGGCTAAAGACCTGAAGGTCGTTTAGGCGATACTTCTTCTGCTGCGCCCATGCTTTGCCACCATTAGCAGAGGCGTAGCAATACAAAGCCGTTTGTGATCGAGGTTTCATGCCGCAGTATCCCACGCCTTCGGGGCATGGGACACTGCGGCTACATACTTTTGTAGCTTGGCCTGGGGAGATTTATTACTCGTAAAGCCAGCCCTTAGCGGCGGGTTCCCAGCTGACTAGTTCAGCATCGCTAAACCACAGGGCAATCTCGGCCTGGGCGGTTTCGGGGGCATCGGAGCCATGGATGATGTTGCGGCCCACGGTCACGCCCAGATCGCCGCGAATGGTGCCTGGTTCAGCCTCCAGGGGCTTGGTTGCGCCGATGATTTTGCGGGCCGAGGCAATCACGCCCTCGCCTTCCCACACCATGGCCACCACCGGGCCGGAGGTGATGAAGTCTACCAGTCCGGCAAAGAAGGGGCGCTCGCGGTGGACGTCGTAGTGCTTTTCGGCCAGCTCGCGGGAGACGGCCATGAACTTCATGCCCACCAGGGTAAAGCCCTTGGTCTCAAACCGGCCAATGATGTTGCTGACCAGGCCGCGCTGGACGCCGTCGGGCTTGATCATCAAAAAAGTGCGTTCCATAGATACCTGTTCCTAAGCGGGGTAAAAGGGTTTGTTGCGAAAGGGTCTGCGGTGAAAGACCTTTACTATGCTCAGAAACGGTGGTCACTTTGTAAAGGATTTGGCCAAAGATTTATGCCAAAGATTTGTGGTTTGGGCCAGGGCTTAGCGCACGGGCCAGTAGCGATCGCGCTCTGCATCGTAGCGCCAGCCGCAGCCGTCGGGGTCGCGATCGCGGCTCCAATGCTCAAAATCGGCCAGGCCGTGGTGGCGCACTAAATCGCCGTTGGAGCAGCCCAGTCGCTGGGTCAGGTCGGCGGCGGTGAGGGAGATGGTGAGGGGCCTAGTCGCGCTGGGCGACACCGGAACGGGTGGTTTTACAGTGTTCGGCGAGCGAAAGGTGTAGAGCACATCCCCGGTGGAGGTAGGCTCAAAATCACCCCAAAACTCCTCGGCCCGCTGGTCGAGAAACTGGCGGGCTTCGCTGCCGGTAATCTGAGCGGCGATCGCAAAGTCGAGCACGCTGAGGCGGCCCTGATGGGCGGCAAGCTGGGCATAAAACACCTGGTGCAGGGCCATTTCCCGCGCCTTGCGCCGCCGCCAGAACCAGGCTGCGCCGCCCACCAGCCCAGCGACCACCAGCCAGGGCAGCAGGAGCTGGATCAACAGCACCGTGGCGATCGCAGCCCCAGCCAGAACCAGAGCCATCAGCAGGCGATACTCAAACCCAGCGCCGGGATTGTGGAAAGGCCGCAGGGGCATACCGTCCTCAGGAGGTTACAGGTCAGATTACGGGGCGGGGGAATCTAGCGTAGTTTGGCACCGGGCGCTGGCCATCGGGGCGGCCAGGGGTCAGCTAAAATGCTGTCACGCGTCGCCGCACTGGTTTTGTCTCCTAATTTTGCCCGATCGGGCCAGAGCAGCGCACCGTGATGTTTTCCCTATGCTGCCACAGCCGGTTCCATGCTGACCTTTGCCACCCCCACCGACGAAACCCAAGCCGCCCAGCTGATGCAGCCCTGCCTGATTCGCGTCGTCGACAACATCCGTAAGCATACCGAAACCATTAACTGGCGCAGCGACTACCTGGAGCAGGTGCGCTGGCCGGGCGATACTACCCCCGAGCAGCGGCAGCAGGTGCGCGATCTGGCCGCTCAGCTCCAGGAGGCCTCCCCCCCGCAGGCCGAGGATATTCGCCAGCAGCTCAGCCAGTTGCCCGCCCCCTCCCCGGCTTACGAGCTGCGGCTCACCCAAAACACAGGCAATGCCCCCGGCGCGCAACCCCGCAGCGCCACCCTGGACGTGTGGGAGCTTTGCTTTGCCGTATGTTTTAGCGACTATCGGCCCCTGCGCCCAGCCACCGTAGACGCTACGCTGCTCTACGACGACGGCGAGGTCAACTGGCTGACCCTCGATGAAAAAGCCAAAACCCTGGTAGAGCAAGCCATCGATCAGGCCATTGAGCGGGCTATGGGACAGAATTCTGGGATGGCGTAGGCAGGCTGTACGGCACAATGGGAGAAAAATAGTCACCCCCACCGCAATGCTCGACCTGCACAACCACACGACCTATTCAGACGGCACCCTGACTCCAGCAGCGCTGGTGGTGGCGGCGATCGCCGCCGGAGTAAAGGCGCTGGCCATTACCGACCACGACACCCTGGCCGGGTGGGATGAGGCGATCGCCGCCGCCGGGGACGATCTGGAGGTGGTGCCAGGGGTGGAGCTGAGCACGGTGGAGAATGGGCGATCGCTCCACATTCTGGGCTTTTACCCCGATCGGGCGGTCCTGGAGCCGCCCCTGGGCGATCGCATTGCAGGCCGTCGCCGCCGGGCCAGGCTGATGGCCGACAAGCTGGCCGAACTGGGCTTTCCCATCGAGCTGCCCGAGCTGTCGGGCACCATGGCCCCTGGTCGCCCCCACCTGGCCGCTGCCCTGGTCAAGGCTGGCCACGTGGCCAGCAGGCGAGAGGCTTTTGACCGCTGGCTGGGCGACCACGGCCCGGCCTTTGTGCCCTACGAAAAATTTTCTGCCGCCGAGGGCATTCAGCTGCTGCGAGACTGTGGGGCGGTGCCGGTGTGGGCCCACCCCTGCCTGTTTAAGGGGTCCACCGTCGATGCCCTGATGCCTCAGCTGGTCGAATTGGGGCTGATGGGGGTTGAGGTGTATCATCCTCACCACAGCCCCAGCGACGTACGGCGGCTAGAGGAGTACTGCCACCACTACGGGCTGCTGATGACCGGCGGCAGCGACTACCACGGCCCCCCGGAGCCAAAACCTGCCAGCCAGGTAGGGCATCGCCCCAAAAAACAGTCCGATGCTCCGGTGGGGCTCAACCATCTGCGCATTCCCCTGGCGCTGCTGGGGCCTCTCAAACAGGCGGCAGCCAGCCTCGCCGCCGCTGTGGCAGCCACCTCAATCAGCCATGAATGATCTGAATTTTGACACCCTCAGCCAGGTGCTGGGGGGAATTTTAAGCCTCAATCCCGAGGCCTTTCTGGCCCTGCGCCAGTTTCCCGCCGACACCGTAGACAGTCTGGCCCTGGCGGTGGTGTTTTTGGCCGGACTATCGCAAGCGGTGGCCCAGAGCATCATTCTGTTTGTCAACCAGGTCAAACCCCTGCGGTTTGTGCTGAGTCTGGTGCTGGCGGCGCTGCTGTTTGTGGCGGGCTACCTGTTTTGGGCGCTGAGCATCTGGCTGGCTAGCCGCTGGTTTTTAGACCAGTCAATTCCCTGGCAGGCGGTGACCGACAGTTTGGCCTTTAGCTATCTGCCCCTGGTGTTTAGCTTTTTTGGGGCGATGCCCTACCTGGGGGTGCCGGTGCTGCGGCTGCTCCTGGTGTGGAACCTGCTGGCGGTAGTGGTGGGCTTTGCGGTGCTGGCCCACCTCACCGCCGTTCAGGCGGTGGGCCACGTGGTGCTGGGCTGGATCGTGCTGCTGGTGCTGCAGCAGACCGTGGGGCAGCCGATAGTCAACCTGGGCCGCTGGCTCACCAACCGCACCGCTGGGGTAAAGCTGGTCGTCAATCGAGGCCAGCTCAAAACTCTGATCGCGGCCCATCCCCTGGGGCCAGAGGCTTCCGAAGCTTTGCCCAAAGCCTCTGCCGCCAGGGCGATCGCGCCGCCGCCCCAGCCCCATGCCACCCCCCAGCCAAATTCATCGCCACCGGCCCTGGCGGAGCTGTCCCAGCGGCGATCGCGACGGCTGGACTTGCTGTGGGTTTACCTGGGTTTGGGGATCTTAGCGCTGCTAGTGGCCCTCAGCCTGGAACCCCTGCGGGCGGTGGTTACGATCTGGCACGGCCAGAGCCGTCCGGCCCGCTGGCTGGCCGACTTGATCTGGATTGGCGCGATCGCCCTGCTGGTGGCCGCCATGCTGGCCCCCCTGGAGGCCCTGGGCTGGTGGGCGGGCTGGTACGGCGATGGGGTCGATACCCTAACTCCCCAGACCGTGGACGATCCCGAGGCTGCCCCCGCCAATTCACGGGCCGAGCCACGGCGGTTCATTGTCTACCTCGACGGCATCAACCAGGCCACTGCCGACTACCAGCCCACCGTCGCCCGCTACCTCGACGACCTGGGCCAACACCTCCCCGCCGATATCGCCCTGGTGAAGGGGCTAATTCCCTACTCGGTGCTAAACCGATCGCTCACCCAAGATCGCCCCCTGGCCTTCTTTTGGCGCGGCATCGAGTCTCTGACCCAGCGCCTCGGCCCCTGGGTGGGAATGATTATCAACGTGCGCAATATTCTGATTGTGGCGGTGTCTGCCGACCAGCGCTTTGGTCCCATCTACAACCAGGGGGTGGCCCAGCGGGTCTACGAAAGCCTGGTGCAGCACGGCTATCCCCTGGCCGGAGGCGTTCCCCTCACGCTGATTGGCTACAGCGGCGGCGGCCAGATTGCCCTGGGCATTTTGCCCTTTCTAAAGCAGGCCCTGGGGGCACCCATTGAGGTGATTTCCCTGGCCGGGGTGATCAGCGGCAACAGTCGGGCCACCGAGGCCGAGCAGCTCTACCATCTGGTGGGCACCAAAGACCCGGTGGAACGACTGGGACCCATCATGTTTCCCCGGCGCTGGGCGATCGCCCCCCTCTCCTACTGGAACCGAGCCAAGCGCAAGGGCAAAATCACCTTTATCAGCCTGGGGCCGGTCAGCCACCAGACCCCTGGGGGGGTGCTCGACGACCAGGCGATGTTGCCCGACGGGCGCAGCCACCTACAGCAAACCCTGGACCTGACCCTCGACATTTTGGTCGGCGACCTGCGCCAGCACCTGGATATTCAAAAAATTCAGGTGGTTCAGCTGGGCAACTACTACCGCTTTCAGAGCGCCCCCTTCAACCATGCCAGCTACTATCCGGTGCAGCAAACCCCGCCTTTGCCCTGGTATTGCCCCGTGGGCAATTGGGTGGGGCGGCTGGTGCTGCCCGAGCTGGAGCAGCGCCCCGACATCGACGGCGTATGGCTGGAACTGCTCCATACTCCCCCAGCCTATTGCGCCTGGCTGGGCCAGCGCGTGCCCCTGCGCTGGCGGGGCGAATCGAGCCTCAAAAAACGATTCCAGGCCGTTACCCGCGACATTCACTTCAGCGCCGAGGCCGAAGACTCCCATCGCCAGGGGCTGATTTTGCCCACCCGGCTCAACCACTGGCGGCTGGTCACCCCGCTCGAATCCCTGGCCGGTGCCCACCCGGTGGACGACATTGTGGTCAAGCTGCCCGACCCCGTGATTGTCGAGAGCACAGCGGGGGCGAATGCGGCAGCCCAGGCGGCCATTGCCCTCACGATCGCCCACGAGCCGATTCAAATCTCTGGCCTCTACAAGGCTCTGGTGCAGTTTCTAGGTCCGGTCGATGGCGCTCTGGAGCACTACCGTGTGGTGCACTACAACCCAGACACCCAGGCCTTTGACGGGCTGGCAGAAACCGTGCGCCTGCCCGCCGTAGTCCTCGACGACAACGGGGTGGCAGCCTTTACGAATGCAGGCATCGAGCGAGCGCCCCAAAACAGCGCCGGCTGGTATATCTACGGCGCCCAGGCCCACAGCGGCGAGTTTGTGGTGCAAGCCCTGCGGCCCCGCTGTCTGTTTCAGCTCCAGCCCGATCGCGTCATTACCAGCAGTCGCCAGGGGCGGCAATACCTGCGCCACGACTCGTGGCAAAACCTGGAGCAGAAAAAGGGCACCGCCGAGGCGGTATTGATTGACCCCAAAACCCCTTCTGAGCAGGCCGCGATCGCCCAGTGGCGCGAGCACGACCAGGCCCTGGTGGTCCATATCTACGGCGGTATCGGGGGCGAGCAGCGCGAACCCGCCGCCAAAGGCCCCATCTACTTTGGTCACTTTGCCTACGGCATTGCCACGGTGGTGCGCGAGCCCCTGACCGACGAGCTTCAGTTCGACATCCACTACCACCAGGTCTACACCCACAACCGCCGCGGCCTGGTAGCAGGGACCTTAGACTGGTCGCTGTACATAGGCGATCGCCAGTGGGGGTTTATGGGCACCCGGCCCGTATCAGATATTCTGATCAAGCTGCCCGCCTACACCCAGCCCTTCGACTTCAAAGGCCACCCCTGGTCAGCCCTCGATGACCTGCGCCTGGAGCTAGAACTCATGACCGCCCGCTACCGCACGGGCGACGGCACTGGGGTCACCTACGTTGGCCCCGCCAACAACTGCGCCCAGGACTCCAACCAGGCCATGTACGCCAGCGCCATCCACCTAGAGGCCGCCATCATCGCCCACCGGGCCACTCTCAACGCCTGGGAGGCCCAAAACCCTGACCAGGCCAAGCAGTTCCAGCAGCTCCTCAACCTGCGTCACGCCATTCAGCAAAGGCTCCTTCCCTTCGGCAGCGCCCGAGCCGACTGGGCCGACGAGCGCGAGTCCCTGGGCACTAACCTGTCAGACTTTCCGCTGAAAACCCTGGGACGGGGCCTGCTGAGCTGGCGCACCATGCTGCCCCGCAAAGCCAGCGACACCATAACTCAACTCTGTCTCAGTCACGGTGCCGCGCTGTGGGTCTTGCGCACCAATCAGATTGGCGGGCAGAACCCCGACATTGCGCCCCTGGCACCGTTCACGCTGTGAAACAATCTGCCCATAGCTACGGAGTCATCCGTATATTCCCTATATAAAGATGAAGTAAGATGTTATCGAGGAACTTTATAACTTTCTTACGGATCTGTTATTAAAGCGTTAGAAGATACTAGGTAAGGTACCTATTACCTGCTGAATGGGTTGTGTTCCTGTGTTGCTGACAGTGGTTTTTCCCAGGGCGATTGCCTCTGGCAGGAAGCGCTTAGAAACTGAGAAGCTGTTATTGCGGTTATGCCATGCTGAACACCAGCAAATTTGCCCAGCAGGGCCTTAAGCATTTTGTCCCTAAAGTTACTGGGCTAGCCTCCCTAATTGCCCTGGTGTTGGCTGGCTTACCCGCCCAGGCCAGCGTTTCCCTGACTCGGGCCGATGTCGAGGCATTGCGCAACCGGGTGGAGCTTATCCCCCGCGGACGGCAGGCCCGAACCGCCAGAATTTCCGACGTCCTCGCCATCGGCGATGCCCTGCGCACCGCCGCCGCTTCCCAAGCCGACCTGCGCTTTAACGATGGCTCCCTGGCACGAGTTGGTGAGCGGGCCACCTTTCGGTTTGTGCCCAACACCCGCAATTTTCGCCTCACCAACGGCACCGTTCTGCTGCTCATTCCGCCAGGGCAGGGGCGCACCAATGTTCAAACTCCCAGCGCGGTAACCGGCATTCAGGGTTCTGCTGTGGTGGTTCGATATATCCCAGACAGCGATTTAACCGTCGTCATGGCCCTCACGAACAATCCTGCCGGGCCGATGACCATCACCACCAGCGGCTGCGGCGGTTCTGACACCTGCGGAGCCACTGAGTACTCCCTCTACGGCGGGCAAATGGCCCTGATTCAAGATAATCAGGTGCAGGTGGTTGAGTTTGACCTGCCCATGTTCTACCAAACCAGTCCGCTAGTAGAGGGGCTTGAGCTAGATAACCCCAACGCAGAATCTCCCCTTGGGCCAGCTCTTGAAGGCGTGCGCCAGGAGACCCTAGAGGCGCTGGAGGAGCAAACTCCCTTTACAGACGCCATTACCCTCAACCCAGACCTGATTGGCATGGGTAGCAACGCCAATATTGCCTCTGAACAGCCCTGGGGCCTGTCTCCCGCCAGCTCTGGCGGGGCTCCTATTTCAATCCTGCGCGGGGTACTCACCCCAGGGGATGGCCTCATTACAACAATTCCCTCGGTGCCTACAGTCGGGTCACAGCCCGCGCAGCCGCCCACATCCATTGGGGGTTCTGGCGGCAGTGTTCCCACGCCTATGCCTCCTAGCCAGGGCGGCAGCCCTGGAGGGATTCCTGGGCCATCGCCAATTTCCTCTGGGAATAGTGGAGCAGGTAGCGGCGCTGGTGCTGGCAGCGGCGGGGTCGATGTTGGGGCCGGGGCTGGGGCTGGGGCTGGCAGCGGCGGGGTCGATGTTGGGGCCGGGGCCGGAGCTGGTGCAGGCAGCGGCGGGGTCGATGTTGGGGCTGGTGTTGGCGTCGGCAGCGGCGGAGTTGACGTCGGTGTTGGCGTTGGGGTTGGTAGCGGCAACAACGGCGTGGGCGTCGGAGTGGGCGGTGACCCCGGCAACAACAATGGCGTTGGCCCCGGCGGCAACAACGGAAATGGCAACGGTGCCACCGATCCCTTTGTCCCGCCGAACAAGTAGGCCAGGAGCTTTGCAGGGAAGTTTGCTTGAACTCAAGGTTATCGCGGCGCGGATTGGTGTGGTGCAATACATCACCGCCTGGCTGCATTAGGCTAAACGTGGCGATTACCAACCGTGTTAACCCATGCTGAGCCAGATTAAATCTATTGTTGACGCGATTTCACCGCGTCTAGTTGAAATTCGCCGTCATCTTCATAGCCATCCCGAACTCAGTGGCCAGGAGTATAAAACCGCCGCCTATGTGGCAGGAGTGCTGTCCTCCTGCGGGCTCCGAGTGCAGGAGCTGGTCGGGAAAACCGGAGTGGTAGCCGAGCTGCCCGGCGGTGAAGACCCCCGGATTTTGGCTATTCGAGCAGATATGGACGGTTTACCCCTGGCTGAACGGGTAGATTTGCCCTTTGCCTCGAACCAGTCGGGTATTATGCACGCTTGCGGGCACGATGTACACACCACCGTAGGGCTGGGGACGGCGATGGTGCTGGCCCAGCTGGCCGCGCCGCTGCCCGGTACGACGCGGTTTTTGTTTCAGCCTGCGGAAGAAACGGCCCAGGGCGCCCGCTGGATGATTGAAGACGGGGTAATGGCCGGGGTATCGGCAATTTTAGGGCTGCACGCCTATCCCTCGGTGCCCGCCCGCGCCATCGGAATTCGCTACGGGGCGCTGACCGCTGCCGCCGATGACTTGGAAATTATCATTGTGGGTGAGTCGGGCCACGGGGCGCGCCCCCACGAGGCCATCGACGCCATTTGGATTGCTGCCCAAGTGATCACCACTTTGCAGCAGGCGATTAGCCGCACCCAAAACCCACTCCATCCGATTGTGCTGACCATTGGCCAAATTCAGGGAGGGCGCGCCCCCAACGTGATTGCCGATACGGTCAGGCTGCTGGGCACGGTGCGATCGCTCCATCCCGACACCCGCAACCATCTGCCCCGGTGGATCGAGTCGATTGTGGCCGGGGTCTGCCAACCCTACGGAGCCAAGTATGAGGTCAACTACCGCCGGGGAGTCCCCTCGGTGCTCAACGACCCTACCCTGACGGAGCTGACCGCCCGCTGCGTCAGCGAGGCTTTAGGCAACGAGCGCCTGCAAATTATTCACGAGCCATCCCTGGGGGCGGAAGATTTTTCGCTGTACCTGGAGCACGCCCCCGGCACCATGTTTCGCCTGGGGGTGGGCTTTACCGATCGCGCCGTCAACTACCCGCTGCACCACCCCAAATTTGAGGTGGATGAATCGGCGATCGCCGCCGGAGTGCTGACCATGGCCTACAGCAGCTACCGCTACTGGCAACTGCCCGGCGCCAGAGCGTGAGCCTTCAGGCCTCCGGTCTGGGCTGACTAAATTGCCTAGGCTGGCGGGTCCTGTTCAGCATTGGGCTTACCCCGGAGCCAAAACTTCGATAGACTGATTGATTTGGGTGCCACTCCCGGAGGATAACCGTTGTCAACGCCGATTCCCATTTACCTGGTAGACCAGACCGACCTTGCCAAAGACCACCTCGACAGCCAGGCCTGGACCCAGGTGACTGGGTTTAAGGCCGAGCCCAACAGCTTTTGCCTGGTGCCAGGGGCCGAGGGCAGCCTGGCCAAAGTTTTAGTCGGCAGGCCCGATCCGGTCGATACCTGGACCCTGGGCAATCTCGCTAAAACCCTGCCGCCCCAAACCTATGCTCTGGCCGATCAGTGGCCCGCCGAGATTGCCACCAAGCTCTGGCTGGGCTGGTGCCTGGGCCGCTACAGCTTCAGCCAGTACAAGCGCCAGCCCCCAAGCCCTGGGGCCGAGCTACTGCCCCCCGCCAGCGCCGACGCGGCCTATGTCAACACCACCGTTGCGGCAACCACCCTGGTGCGCGATCTGGTCACCACTCCGGCGGGCGATATGGGGCCAGAACAGCTAGAGGCGGCGGCCCAGCGGTTGTGCGATCGCCACCTTGCCAACCTGAGCGCGATCGCGGGCGACGACCTGCTGACCCAAAACTACCCCCTCATCCACGCCGTGGGGCGCGCCTATACCCAGGCTCCACGGCTGCTTGACATCACCTGGGGCGACCCCGATCACCCCAGGGTGACGGTGGTGGGCAAGGGCGTCTGCTTTGACACGGGCGGCCTCGACATCAAGCCCGCCGCTGGCATGAAGCTGATGAAAAAAGACATGGGCGGCGCCGCCAACGCCCTGGGCCTGGCCGAGATGGTCATGGGCTTGCAGCTGCCCGTGCGCCTGCGGGTGCTGATCCCCGCCGTCGAAAACAGCATTGCCGGAAACGCGCTTCATCCCCTGGATGTGGTGCTCTCGCGCCGGGGGCTAACAGTGGAGGTCGGCAACACCGATGCCGAAGGCCGCCTGATTTTAGCCGATGCCCTCTGGGAAGCCGTCTGCGAAGAACCCGCCCCCCAGCTCGTCGTCGACTTTGCCACCCTGACCGGAGCCGCCCGCATTGCCCTGGGCACGGAGCTACCGGCCTGCTTTAGCAACCGGCCCGAGCTGGCCAATGCCCTGCTGACCTGCGGGCTGGCCGTGGATGACCCATTGTGGCAACTGCCCCTGCACCAGCCCTACCGCGCCATGCTCGACAGCTCGGTAGCCGATCTCTCAAACATCTCCAACAGCTCCTTTGGTGGGTCAATTACCGCCGCCCTGTTTTTGCAGGAGTTCACCCGGCCCGAAATTCCCTGGATTCACCTCGACCTGATGGCCTGGAATGTGCGTACCCTGCCTGGACGCCCTGAGGGCGGCGAAGCGATGGGCATACGGGCGGTGTTTGAGCTGATTCGGCAGCGGGCGGTGGAGGGGAAATGGGGGATAGGGGGATAGGGGGATAAGGAGGTGGGGAGATGGGGGCGATGGGGGAGAGAATCGCTGCTGAACTTCAAAATCTCCAATCCAAAATCCCCAATCCAAAATTCTTAGAATTCCAGCCGATCGCGATATAGCCCCTTGACCATGTTGTCGAGCTGCTCGTCGGGGCAGCAGTCGATGAGGATGTAGAAGGCCTCTAGCAGCTTGGCGGCGCTGTCGCCCATTAGCGGACTGAGGCCCCACACATCCTGCACCCAGTCTTGAGGATCGGTGGCGTCAAATATCATTCGCTCTAGGAGCTGCTTGGTCTCGGCTTTGGAAATAGACATGAAGTTCTATGGAGTAACTGACCTGGCCTATCTTATCGCGCTGGGTCGATTGGTATGGGTGCATGGGGCGATCGCGGCCCCGCAAGACGACTCTTAGCTAAAAATAGTTGCATAAAGCTTTCATAAACTCTGCCCCGGATGTTCTGGTGCCGGAGATTCCCCCATGTACGTGGGGTTAAAGCCATGCGATCTACACATGAATTTAGAGCAAGCCCTACAACATCTTCAGCCAGATGCTGCCGAAGCTCAAGTAATGGAGTCATTTGCTCCACCATTTTTAGAAGCTTTAGGTTTTGGGCATTCCGAAAGATTTAGCCAATTCCCAGTCGGGAAAAAGCCTAAAGTTGACTATGCTGCCCGCAAAAATATTGGTGAAGACATTTTTTCGCAAAGCTTGAAGCATCCTTATCTCTACGTGGAGGTTAAGGGACGATCTAAAAACTTAGAAGATTCAAATCATACTCATTATCGAGAAGCATCTCAACAGCTTAAAGAATATCTTCTGGCACCAGCCTCTAAATCTGTGAAGTGGGGAATTATAACAAATTCGCTGCATGTTCAGTTATTCCACAAGCATGGCAAGGTAGTCTATCCAGTAACACCTTGCCTGTCGCTAGACAATGATGTCAAAAGTATCATCAAAGATTTGAGGCGGCGTATAGAAAGCCCAAGTCGAGCACTGATAGTTGCGATTTACAATAATAAAGGTGGCGTAGGAAAAACCACTACAACACTAAATTTAGCTACAACTTTAACCCTCCTGAAAAAGCGAGTGCTTATTGTAGATTTTGATCCCAACCAAAGTGATTTGGGTGATGCACTTAACCTAGCACCATTTCAGGGTAAATTTCTTAACATTCTTAAGAGCAAAGATCCTAACATCCGAGAAGTTATCACAGAGCATAAATTAGAACATCCAAGAGTTAAAGAGCCTCCATCATTCGATATTATTCTCGCTGATGAGCAGCTAGCAAATTTATTTGACGAAGCTAAGCTTAGTCAGCATCTTAAGCTGCATGCTTTAAGGCGAGTGCTGAAATCAGTTCAAGATGATTATGACTACATCCTTATTGATGCTCCTCCTAATTGGCGGCTTTTTGCAAAGAAAGCTATTTTTGCTGCTGACGCTGTTTTGATCCCAGCACGGCACGATAATTTACACTCTCTACAAAATGCAGGAACAGCTATCACTCAGTTTATTCCTGAGATGCAAAAAGAACGGCAGCAATTTGGCGAATCTGGCCCTATTGCACTGCCAATTTTCATGAATAATACTTTTAAGCCCACTAGTCCAGCCATTCTGCTTATGCGTCAAGCAATTGCCAAAATCATCCAAGACGCAAAAATAAATCACAATGGTTTTGATCTAAAGCCCTATTTTTATCCCAAATCTAGCAAGGGGCATGAGAATTGTAAGATGATTTCCATTCCCTATATGGCCTGCATTTCTAGGGCCGATTTTATGCATATGCCTGCGGCTTTTGCGTTCAAGCCTGCTCGTGAGCAATATTTAAATCTTGTGAAGGAGTACTTTCTCTAATGAGCCTTTCAGATGTTGGCAACCTGATGTGTCTGCCCTTTGATGAAATTGAACCTGGCGAACCCACTGAGGCCCACGAATATCTAATTCAATTTGCGGCGAGCCAGCTCGGCCCCGAGGGACGCAACTGGGTTCCTTTAATTGTCAAAGAAACTGCGCCCGACCAGTATCAGGTGATTGGCAATGCGTTTATCTATGCCGTTGCCGCCGAGGCTGGACTAGAGGAAGTGTGGTGCATTATTGCCGACGATGCGCCCGAAACGGCTGCGATCGCCCAGGCCCTGGCCCAGGAAACGTTGCCTAAAACTAACCTCTCTGCCGCCAGCCGGGAGGAGATTGCAGCGGCGATCGACTACCTCATGAGTCAGGCTGATAGCCCCCTTAAAGGGGTTAACCAGGCTTCTCTGGTGGCCCGCCTAGACGATGCCCCCCGCCAGTATTGGAAAAACTTGCAGCCGATCACCAAGCTGGGCTGCCGCATTACCGCTGGCAAAAAGCTCAAAGCGCTGGAGCAAGTATTTTACCTGACCCCAGAACCTCTGCCTGAGGTGGTTACCGATCGCGCCCTGCTGGAGTCGTTGAATACGCAGCAGCTCAAGGCCATGGCCAAAAAACGCGATATAGAAGGGCTTTCAAAGCTGAAGAAAGCCGATTTGATCAATCTTTTGGTGGCCGCCTGAAGGTCGTCTGAAGGCCGTCTGAAGGATAGATAAGCGTGCCGTCGGTGCGATACCCTGGAGGCAACCCTACGGCCATAACCCATGCTGGATTTACAGCAGTTTTACGACGCCTGCGACCCCACCCAGCCGCTGCGGGGCAAGCGCTACTACATTGACTTTTCGGCGGTGCGCGGCGGCGACATTGTGCAGGAGCTAGAGCGCAAAATCGCCCGCCTGGCCCGCAATCGCCCCACCACGCAGCTTTTTACGGGCCACATTGGCTGCGGCAAATCGACGGAGCTGTTTCGCCTGCAAGATGCGCTGGTGCGGCGCAGCTATGAGGTGGTCTACTTTGAGTCAGACCGCGATCTGGAAATGGCCGATGTGGAAATTTCTGACATTTTGCTCAGCATTGCCCACAACATTAGCCAGCACCTCGACAAGATTGGCATTGCCACCCGGCCCACCTACCTGCAAGGCCTGTTTCAAAACCTGGCCGATACCCTGCGCACCCCGATGGAAATCTCTGACGTGAGCTTTTCGGCGGGCATTGCCAGCATCACCGCCTCGGCCAAGCAAAGCCCCGACATGCGCAGTCAGCTGCGCCAATACCTGGAGCCGCGCACCCGCAGCATTATCACCGCCATCAATGACGAGCTGCTGACCCCGGCCAACGATCGCCTCCAGCAGCAGGGCAAAAACCGCCTGGTGGTGATCATGGACAACCTCGATCGCATCGACAGCGCCCTGCGCTCCCAAGGCCGGTTGCAGTCGGAGTATATCTTTGTCGATCGCGGCGAACAGCTCAAGCAGCTCGACTGCCACCTGGTTTACACCATTCCGCTGGAGCTGATGTTCTCGAACGATCTGGTGCGGCTCTCAAATCGGTTTGGCACCAACCCCATGGTGCTGCCCATGGTGCCGGTGCACGATCGCAAGGGTAACCCCGACCAGCCGGGCATGGCCCTGCTGCGGCAGATGGTGCTGATTCGCGCCTTTCCCGAGCTGAACGTAAACCAGCGCATCGATGCGGTGGGGGAAGTCTTTGACGACATCGCCACCCTCGATCGCCTCTGCCAGGTCAGCGGCGGCCACATGCGCAACCTGATTCGGCTGCTGGACGGCTGCCTGCGCAAGCAGGACCCGCCCTTTTTGCGCGACACCCTGGAGGCGGTAATTCGCAACGAGCGCGACAGCCTGATGGGCCTGATCAGCGACCAGGAGTGGGATTTGATCTTGCAGGCGGTCTCGCGCCAGGATGTGCAGGGCGACGAAGACTACAACATTTTGGTGCGCAGCCTGTTTTTGTACGAGTACCGCGATGCCCAGGGGCGCTGGTTTGGCCTCAACCCGCTGCTGGCCGAAACCGATCGCTACCGCAGCTGGCTGGCCCAGCAGCCCCGGCCATGAGCGGTGTCGCTGGCGGCGCTAGCCCAGCCGAAATATTGGCCCACAATCAGCTCTCTCTGGCGGAGCTTCAGCGGGCGATTACCCTCAGGCCCCATCGGTTTTCGCTAGTGCTGGCCCGCTGCAACTACTCGCGCTTGCAGCACCTGGTGGTGGACCACCTGCAAACCACGGCGGCTTTGGCCGAGCGCCCCCTGCTAGAGCGATCGCTGCCCGTCCATATGGCCACGCTGCTGCAGGCGCTCACCGCCGAACCCCTGGCGGACCCGCCCGCCGCCCTGATGGTGACGGGGCTAGAGCAGGTGCAGAATGTGACGGCGGTGTTTAAAGCCGCCAACTTGGGGCGCAACGCATTTCCAAAGGCGCTGCCGTTCCCGGTGGTGCTGTGGGTGAGCGATCGCACCCTGGCCCTGCTCAACCGCCACGCCCCAGACTTTAAGAGCTTTGCCGCCGCCCCCATTGCCTTTGAGTACCCCCCCGGCGAGCTGATTTACTCCCTGCACGCCAGCGCCAACGACCTGTTTGCCACCATGCTCACCCTGGGCGACGACAGCCCCCACCACACCGAAGCCTCGGCCTACAGCCAGGGTTCGGCCCTGCGCACCGAGCTGGAGTTTGCCCTGACCGACATCGCCCAAAGCCAGGCCCCCCTCGACAACGAAATCAAAGCCAGCCTCGATTTTCTCAAGGGCCGCGACGCCCTGGGCCGCAGCGATCTCGATGTCGCCCGCTACCACTTTGAGCAAAGCCTGATCTACTGGCAAAAATTCCCCCACGCCCCATCCCCCCATCCCCCCATCCCATCCCCTCACCACCCCCTCACCCCCTCACCCCCCACCCCCCGCCAAAAACAGGCTGTTTTGCTCTTCTACCTGGGGGCCACCTGCCGCAGCCAGGCGGTACTGCAGCGGGTGGTGTACGATCGCATGCTGCACAAGGCCGAAGGCTACTTTTCTGCCTGTCTGCGCATCTTTCGCGACCTGAAGCAGCCCGATCTGGTGGGCAAGTTCATCCACGCCCTGGCGGAGGTGCAGCAAAAGCTGAGGGCCTGGGCCGCCCTGGCCCGCACCGCCGAAACCGGCCTGACGCTGCACCGCCAGGACCCCGTGCGCCTGGCCCGCGACCACGGCTACCTGGCGGAGGTCGCTCTGGCCCAGGGCGATGCCGCCACCGCCCAAACCCAGGCCGAGCGGGCGCTAGAGATTCTGACGATCGCGGGGGCGATCGGGGCGGGGGCGGCCAGGGCAGGGGCGATCGCTGAACCCGACCCAGACAGCGCCGCCGCGCCTGCGGCAGACCTGACGGTGGCCAACCAGTACCAGCGGGGTTGGTACCTCTACCTGCTGGGGCGGGTACACATTGCCCAGAACCAGCCCAACGCCGCCATTGCCCTGCTCGAAGACGCCTATCTCAACACCGATCCCATAGCCGATCTACCCCTCTACCGCAGCATTTTGCAAACCCTGCAAAAGCAGTACTACCAGCGCAAAAGCTACCGGGCGGCCTTTGGGGTCAAGCTCAAGCAGCGCCAGGTCGACACCCGCTTTCGGCTGCGGGCCTTCATCGGCGCAGGCGAAATTCAGCCCCAGGACTACCCCACCACCGCCAGCGATCGGGCGAACCAGGTGCTGCTGGCCACCGAAATTCAGGCCTCGGGTCGCCAGGTGGATGTGGAGGCCTTGACCGATCGCCTAGAGCAGGCCCGCTACCCGCTGATCATCATCCACGGGCCGTCGGGGGTGGGCAAAAGCTCCATTCTCTACGCCGGGCTGGTGCCCGCCCTGGGCAAGTCGTTTCCGGAAGGGCGATCGACGCTGGCGGTGCTGGTCAAGGGCTACCGCGACTGGCCCGATGAGGTCAACCAGGCCCTGGCCCACGCCCTCCACCAGCAGAACGCCAGCGACGGCATTCCCCCGGCGGCCCCCATCGACCAGAGCGATCTGATTGCCCGGCTCAAAACCCTTACCGAGCAGAGCTATCGGCAAATTGTGCTAATTTTCGACCAGTTTGAGGAATTTTTTGTCGAGGCGGTAGAGCTGTTTCAGCGGCGCGATTTCTATGCGTTTTTAATCGACTGTCTAAACGCCCCCTACCTGAAGGTGGTGCTGGCCCTGCGGGAGGACTACCTCCACTACCTGCTCGAAATCGAGCGCGGCTTCGACCTCGACATTCTCAACAACGATATTCTCAGCCGCGACTACCGCTACTACCTGGGCAACCTCAGGGCCGACGACGCCAGGGCGCTAATTCGCCGCCTCACCGACGATGCCCACTTTTACCTCGAAATTGCCCTGATCGATCGCCTGGTGGCCGACCTGGCTACGGCGATCGGCGAGGTGCGCCCGATTGAGCTACAGGTGGTGGGGGCGCAGCTCCAGCGCCAGGATATTACCACCCTGACCGGCTACCTGGCCCTGGGCAACCACCCTAAAGAAACCCTGGTGCACAATTTTTTGGGCACGGTTTTCGATGACTGCGGCGAAGAAAACGTCAGCCTGGCCCACAGGGTGCTGTACCTGCTCACCGACATCGATCGCGAAGGCCGCTCTTACCGACCCCAAAAGAGCCGCGAGGACCTGGAGGAAGAACTCAACCTGCGCGGGGCCAAGTACCAGTCTGACCAACTCGATCTGGTGCTCGATATTCTGGTGGGGTCGGGCCTGGTGTTTTTGCTGCCCGACATTCCCCTCGATCGCTACCAGCTGGTGCACGACTACCTGGTCAGCTACGCCCGCCGGGAAACCTCCGCCCCTGGTTGACTGACAAAACCCTTGAAACCCTTATGCTGCCTTAGGTTGGGTCAGCTTTAGCGGAACCCAACAAATCCGTTACTGGCGTTGGATCTGGCGTTGGGTTTCGCTTCGCTCAACACCAACCTACATCAGAACGTTTGTCAGTCAATTAACCCCTGCCCCCGGCTCCAAAACCGGTCTGGGGAGCCGGAGGGTTAGGCCACGGCGGCGGCGGCCAGATAGCCCATCGCTTCCAGGGTGCCAATCACCTGGGCCACGCTTTCTTCTACGCTTTGCTGGTCGGTGTGGCAGTGCACCTCGGGATTGAGGGGGGCTTCGTAGGGGTCGTCAATGCCGGTGAACTGCTTGATTTCGCCCGCTCGAGCCTTTTTGTAGAGGCCTTTGACGTCGCGATCTTCGCAGACATCCAGGGGGGCATCGACAAAGACTTCGACAAAATCCCCGATGCGATCGCGCACCGTATCGCGCGCCTCGCGGTAGGGCGAAATGGCCGATACCAGCACCACCACGCCATTGCGGGTGAGCAGGTGAGAGACAAAGCCGATGCGGCGAATATTTTCGTCCCGGTCTTCTTTGCTAAAGCCCAGGCCCTTGGTCAGGTTGGTGCGCACAATGTCGCCGTCGAGCACCTCCAGCTGGCAGCCCCGCTGACGCAGTTCGGCCTCCAGAGCGCGGGCAATGGTCGACTTGCCCGACCCGCTTAACCCCGTAAACCAAATCGTTACCCCACGCTGCGCTGTAGCCATCCAACCAACTCCGTAACTGCTCTATAAATTAAACCACTTACTGGGCTACCCCTTTCACTGGCCCCCAACCTTGGCGGTCAGCTTCTTCTTCTGGCCCTTACGGCTGCCAAACAGGTGGGCGTACACGTAGGTAAACTCGCCCCCCAAAAAGAAAATCTGGCTGGTGAGATAAATCCACAGCATCAGCACCATTACTCCGCCCACGACTCCGTAGGAGCGAAACTGACTGCCCAGACTGATGACGCTATTGCTGATCAGCTGCTGCAAAATCAGCCACAGCATGGCGGTCAGCAGCGCCCCCAGCCACACATCTCGCCAGGCCACGCGGGTGCTGGGCAGGGTTTTGTAGAGCACCATTACCACCAGGGTGAGGGTGACAAAAGAGATGCCCAGCCGCAGCCAAGACAGCAACTGCACCTGATCGATGCCAATCACTATCACCCACTGGTTGACGCCCTCCAAAACCTTGGTCACGGTGTCAATGGCGATGTTGCTCAGCAGCGACACGAAGATCAGCCCGGTGGCTCCCATCACCAGCAAAAAGGCCAGAAACCGCCGCCACAAAAAGATAAACGCCACCTCCCCAACGCCGTCGAAGCGGTGGTGGCGGGGCTTGGTGTGCCACATTTTGTCGAAGGAGCGGCTCAGCGCCCCAAAAAAACCGCTGGAGGTGAACAGCAAAATGCCGAAACCGACGATGCTGGCGCTGGTGCTGCCAGTGTGAAACTGGATCAGCGTCGTCTGCACGATGGGGAAGGCGTCGGGGGGCAGGGTCTCCTGGGCAAAGCCGAGCACGGCATTGTAGGCGACGGTGTTGGGGCCGATCAAAAAGCCGACAATGCTCAGCGAGACCAGAATCATCGGAAACATTGAAAACAAGGCGTAATAGGCCAGGGCGGCTCCCATCTCGAGGCAGTCGTCCTGCTGCCACTTCATCAGGGTGCGGCCAATCAGCTGAGTCCAGGCCGACTGACCCACTCGATATTTAAAGAAATCGAGCATAGCCGCGCTGTTGATCCAGTGGTGTGCCATTGCCCATGCGCGTCGCCAATGCCCAAACCGCGCCAGTTGTTTCCTCATTCTACCGACCCTACTTGTTCGCTAGAGTGCTGTGCCAGCTACCTACATTGGCACAAAACCCAAAAAGTAGCGCACCAGAGGGCAAATTTGGCCCACAGGCGGGCGATCGCGGCCCCAAATCAAGGCTGTAGCTTGCTTACTGCGTCCCTCTAACTCCATCATTATCATCTTGTCTGGCGCCCGGGCGTTTTTGGCAGACATTTAGCAGAAGCTGCACAATGGGGTGAGTCAAATGATGGCGGCCCAAAGGCCCGGGGCACCATACCCGGCTGGCAAAAATTGAACTAGCGCAGACGTCCCCCAGCAGCGGCCCCGTAACTCCTGGCAGCGGGGATATTCAACCGAGCGTTGACAGCCCTATTTCACCGACACTTTGACGCCAACCTCTTCGCGCTTGGTGGCGGGGGCGACCAGGTGGGGCGCAATGGGCTGCATAGGGGCAACGGTGGTTTCGGTGGTGGCGCTCTGGCTCACGTCGGCAGCGTCTAGCTGGTCGCACAGGGCCTTTGAAAGGGCGATCGCGCCATACATGCCTCCCAGATAGAGAACAATATCAAACGCCCCGAAGTAGAGATGGAACATTGGCCCAGTTCTCCCAGTTGCTCAAGTTCACTGCCGATACTACCGTATCTGTTTGCAGGCCTCCAAGGGGGCGCGATCGCTTTTCATCAAAAGTTTCAGGGCCTTCTCACTTCTGCCTGGCAGTATTAGTGCTGATCATTAGTGCTGATCTAGAAAGTCTTTTACCCAAAATTCATTCAGCCATTGCTGAATGATCAGGGTCAGCGGCAGGGCCAAAAGTAGCCCCAAAAATCCGAAGAACACGGCAAATGTGACCTGAGACAGCAGCGTCATGGCCGGCAGCAGGGAAACCTGCTTTTTCATCACCAGCGGAGTTAAAATATTGCTCTCAACCTGCTGAATCACAACGTAGAGAATTACGACTGCAAGCGCCTTCCAGGGGCCTTCCAGCAGGGCGATCGCCACGGGGGGCACTACGCTCAAAACCGGGCCAATGTTAGGTATAAAAGCGAGCAGCCCGGCCAGCAGGCCGTTGGCAAAGGCCAGCGGAATGCCCAAAATCCAGAGGCCGACCATGCTCATGGTGGCGATGACCGTCATATTAAACAGAATGCCAATAGACCAGCCAGCGATCGCGCCCTCGCAGTCGTCTAGCACTCGATCTACCTGCCCTCGGCGGGACGAAGGAAAGATCTTGAGAAACATTCCCCGGTAGGCCTTTGGGTTTAGCAGCATCATAATGATCAGTGCCGTGACCAAAAGCAGGTTGAGTACGATGGTTAGGGTGTTTGAAAACCAGGTAAAGAAGCGGCTAAACATCATCTCCAAATCGGCGGTTCGCAGCTGGTTAAGGATGGTTTCCACGCCCTGGAGGTCTTGAATAGCAAATCCTGGAATCATCCCGCCCAGTTTTTCAATCCAGACCTGCGCCCGATCAACGATCTGACTGGTGAGGCCAAGCAGGTCTTGTAGCTGATTAAAAAATGGGGGCACAATAATGACCCCTAGGGCTGCTACAACTAAAAATACAGAACTCGTCAAAATTAGCACTGCTGCTCTGCGATCGGGAATCCTTTCCTGAAGCAGCCTGACGGCGCGATTTAGCACAACGGCAAACGTAACAGCCGCAAAAGCCAGTAGCAGCACGCTCCGAATTTGCCAGGATATGTAAAGGCAAACCCCCAGTACTAGTAAGCTTATCCACTGGTTAAATTTCAACGAAAATCCTTTAGATATTGTTTTTTTACATTTAGCGCTGCTGCAAGGCGATCTAAGCGGATCGAATCAACTATTTATTTCTATGTCTAAAGTTTCTCTGACGGCAAATTTCTGTCTGTAGAAAGATGAAACCCCGTCAGGCTTGGCATTTAATCAGAAGCAGATGATCAAGTCTTAAAGGATAACCCATGGATTTTGTAAGGATTTTAGTAGCCATTTTGCTACCGCCGCTGGGGGTGTTTCTTCAGGAGGGAATTGGACTCCAGTTTTGGATCAACGTTTTGCTAACAATTCTGGGCTATATCCCCGGTATTATCCACGCGGTTTGGATTATTGTTAAACGCTAGGGAAACTAATGATTTAGGCAGGCTAGCGGCACCTAATTGTGGTCAAAACCCAAAGATGTGCTGCTAGCCAAGCTTTAACATCTTTTAACCGGGCTGACTTTTTGAACCGAGTGTTTAGAGGTCAGCCTGCATCATTTTGCTGCGGGCTGCTGCAGGACTATCCCCCTGCCATACTGACAAGGCTGGCGGCTTCGGCTGTAGCAGGTTGATCAGAAGCAGGGGTAATTAAACTGTAAGCCGACGTGGTCAGAAACTGAAAACTGGCCTGATCTAAAGATTGCTCAACCTGTTTGATGGGAAGACCCGTCAGCGATCGCTGGGTCTGCATCACCTGTGCACGTTCAGCTAGGGGCAGCGCACCGCCTCTGATCCAAATCTTTGCAGCTTGATAGCTCACCCCAAAGGAGAGAATTGACACTCCAGAAAACAGTGCCAGCAGTTTTGCAGAAACAGAATATCGGCTCATCAGCTTTGACCTTAAAATTCTGGAGTATCAAGCGGCGGAAAAGGATTGGGGTTTGCCCTAACTGCTAACCCTGAGAATTCCCGTCGGCACTGAGTTCAGCTCTTTCTTTCACAGATAGCTGAGATGGGCTGCCGCCGGGATTTAGCTCAGAGCGCTCCTTCATAAACGCAGGGGCTTTTTTGTCGAGGTAGCTGTCCAAAAACGTGCTGACTGCGGAAATTACGACCGGCCCCAGCAAAAATCCTAGAATGCCTCGCACATAGAATCCCGGCACGGCTAAGGACGCGATCCACAGACATAGGCCGTTGACGACTAGGGAAAAGGCTCCAAAGCTGACGACGTTGATCGGCACCGTCAGGGTTTGTAGGAACGGTTTTACGAAGGCATTGACAATGCCCACGGCGGCGGCAGCGATCGCCGCTGCTGTAATCGTATCGATCGTGATGCCGGGGACTATTAAATCAGCGACTAATAGACTCAAGGCCGTGGCTAGGCCAGACAAAAAGATACTCCACATAGCAAACTCCTAGTTTTAATCACAGCGGTTAGCTCGGCTTAGGGGTATGCTCCGCAGGTATTTTCGCTTTAGAATCCAGTCAGCTAGATTCGGTGAGCTAAACACCCAGGACAATCTGCCCTAGGACGACACAGACAAAATAAACATGTAAAAGCAAAGACAATAGCCTGCTTCTGCGCTCTTGTTTTTTCCTATCTATGAGGAGTCTACGGAAAAGGAACTTGCCTTGCTTCTACCCATGGAGTCATCTTTAGGTTGCTGCCGTCGCCCCAAAGCCCTCTGCTGCTCCTATTTGGCATCCTTCTACTCGTATTTTGTGATTGACAAAACATCAAAAGATAGAGACGGGCTCCGCAAAAGCTCTAGCGCCAGAAGGATGGTTCAGGTTTCTCTAAGGGCTATAAATCTATTACTTTCAGCCTACTGTGCTCACGTTTTCGAAAGGATTGCTGCACATTTGCCGACGGATCTATGTCCTTTGGCGGGTTCCAATCACTGAAGTAATCGAGCGGACTAGGTGCTACCAGGACGATGCCCATGGACATTCAAGAATTGACCCCCGATGGACAGCAGCCAGAGAAATGGATTGAGCGGCTGGCGCGATTTGGCTATGCGGCCAAAGGACTGGTCTACATCATCGTTGGGCTGCTGGCCGTGATGGCGGCGTTCGACTGGGGCGGCCGGGTAACGGGGTCCGAGGGCGCGTTTCAGGCGATCGCATCGCAACCCTTTGGCAAGCTGATGCTTTTTCTGGTTGCCCTGGGGCTGTTGGGGTACGTGCTCTGGCGGTTTGTGCAGGCCATCAAAGACCCCGAAAACCAGGACAGCGGCGCGGGGGCCATCGGCAGACGCCTTTCCTACGCGGTGAGTGGATTAATTTACGGTGGTTTGGCCCTGTCGGCGCTGAAGATAGTCTTCGGCCATTCCTCAGGCAGCAGCGGCTCCGGCAGCCAGGAGCAAACGGCTACCCTGCTGTCTCAACCCTTTGGCCGGTGGCTGGTTGCCGCCGTTGGAGTGGCAAGTGCGGCCTACGGTTTCTACTGCTTTTATCGCGCCTATTCCACCCAGTTTCGCCGCAAGCTCAAGCTATCTCAAATGAGTCCAAATACCGAACGATGGGTGACCCGCATCGGACGATTTGGCCTCACAGCTAAAGGGGTTGTGGCTATTATCGTCGGCTACTTTTTCATTGAGGCGGCCCACTGGTCTGACCCCAGCCAGGCCAAGACCACCGAGGGGGCGCTCCAGGCTATTCAACAGCGCCCCTACGGTGCCTGGCTCATGGGCGTTGTTGCCCTTGGCCTGGTCGCCTACGGTCTGCACCTGGAA
Organism: Nodosilinea nodulosa PCC 7104; assembly: GCF_000309385.1. Taxonomy (GTDB): domain Bacteria; phylum Cyanobacteriota; class Cyanobacteriia; order Phormidesmidales; family Phormidesmidaceae; genus Nodosilinea; species Nodosilinea nodulosa. The sequence continues at coordinate 688,101 of NZ_JH976537.1, read as the reverse complement.
GTTCAGGCCCGCTATCGCCGCATTTCTCCTTAATCAGCCGAGAAATCCCCTGAAATTGGGCGGGCTTTCCTAGGGCTACGGCGGGAGGCCACCGCACATTTTCTGGCCAGATCTAGCTAGTATACTGCGGCACAAGTATGGGGACTATTGCCAATCGCCAGGGAGCAGGGGGGCGAGGGAGCCAAGCGAGCTGGAATAGTCGATATATTTCCGCCTTTGAGTACTAGCCGATATTAATTGCGACCTTTGGTAATTGAACGTCCTATGGCGCGCTGGGTAACGGTTCACGTTTTGAGACGGGGTTGGTATCGGTTTTGGCGAGACAGCCGCCAGGTGCCATCAAAGGTCTGGCGCCGATGGGCAGGCACGCTAGCCCTGGGGTTTGGGCTGTGTGCCCTGGCCACTCTGGCCCTTACCGTTGGGGCCGAAGCCTATGCTGACCGGGGGCTACAGGCCTGGGACGATCGCCTGTCGCCCCTGCTGGCCGATCGCCTACCGCTGAGCTTTTCGCGGGCCATTACCTGGGAATCGCCGGGAAACTTGCTCGGCATGCTGCCGGTGGTGGGCGTATTTATCGGCATTATGGTGGCGCGATCGCGCCCTGTGCTGGCCGCCACCATGGCGGCGGCCTACGGGCTGCAATTTACCCTGGTGTGGATTGGCTGGGGCTACTGGAACCGCGATCGCCCGGATTCAATCGCGGGCGGGGTGGCGGCTTCGGGCCTGCACTCGTTTCCGTCGGGCCATACGGTGGTGGTAATTACGGTCTACGGACTGCTCACCTACCTGTGGTGCCGGGCCTCGCGCAGCGGCGCCGAAAGGCTGCTGATTGTGCTGGCCATGGTGACCTGGATGGCTATGATCATCAGCTCGCGCCTGGTGCTGGGCGCCCACTGGCCCAGCGATGTTCTAGTCGGCATGGTGGTGGGCCTGCTGTGGTTGCTCAGCGTGATTACCGCCCTGAGACGGGTCGAAAAGGCGCTGTAGCCCCCCGACCTAGAGGTGCGAGGCCCAGCAAACCCTTCAAGCGCTGCCCTGGCATGGCGGCTGAATCAAAGTGTCGATCAGGCAGTCGATCATCAGGTCTGGGCTCATGGGCGCGATCGCCTGGCCGTGGAGAATTTTCTGGGTCAGCACGTAGCTCATCAGCGCCCCCATGAAGATGCGCGCGGTCGCCTCGGGATCGCTGAGATGAAGCTCAGGATGGGCCGCAAAATAGTTGCCCAGCAGCGCCCAAACCTTTTGGGGCAGAGCGCGAATAAACAGCTGAGCCAGTTCAGGAAACCGCCCCGACTCGCCAATGATCAGCCGTAGGAAGGCAATGTATTCCTCGTCGATGGCCATCATATCCAGCAGGTTGTGGGCCAGGTGGCGCAGCACCACCTCGGGGTCGTCGGCAAAGGAAAGGTTGCCGAATACAGTCTGAAAGCGCTGGGCCGTCACCCGCTCCACCAGGGCTTTAAACACCCCTTCTTTATCCTGGAAGTGTTTATAAATCGTAATTTTGGAGACCCCTGCCGCCGCCGCCACCCGATCCATGCTGGTGCCCTCAAAGCCTTCCTGCAAAAACATTTGCAGCGCCCCCTGCAAAATTTGCTCTCGCTTCAGTTTTGCCGCCGGAGTTAAGGCTGACAGGGTATCCATAACCGCGATCTCCAAGGATTGATGCTGGCAGGCAAGTCACTGCACTAGACACAGGGCCTTTTCGATCTATACTACACCGTATAGTTTGAATATCTGCTGTTCAGGGACGTTCGCCATGACTCAGCTGGCCCCGCCTCAATCTGGTGCCGAGCCGCAACCGCCGGCCCCATCTACCCCAGAAAAATCTTCCCAAAAAGGGCTGAAATCAAAGCTGAAATTTTTGATTCCCCTGGCGCTGCTGCTGGTTGCGGCAGGGGTTGGGCTTCGCTACTGGCTCACCCGCCCCGACGACAGCGCCATTCAGCTGAGCGGGCGCATTGAAGGTTACGACACCGATCTGGGCGCCAAGGTAGGCGGACGCATTGCCGAGGTAACGGTGCGCGAGGGAGACACTGTGCAGGCGGGGCAGGTGATTGCGCGCCTTGACGATGCCGAGCTAAAGGCCCAGCTGGAGGCGGCCAAGGCTAAGGTGGCGGCGGCTCAGCAGCAGGTCAACCAGGCCCAGCTCCAGATGGCGGTGGTCGACAGCCAGATTAAAGAGGCCCAGCTCACCCTCCAGCAGTCCCAGGGCGATTCCACCGGGCGCATCAACCAGTCAGAGGCCTCGGTGGCCACGGCGCGGGCTCAGCTGGCCGAGGCCCAGGCCCAGGTTCAGCAGGCGAAGTCATCCTTAGAGCTGGCCCGCAGCGATCGCGATCGCTTTGCCGCCCTGGTGGCTCAAGGGGCGATCGCCCAGCAGCAGTATGACCAGGCCCAAACCCAGTTTGAGACCGCCCAGGAAACCCTGGCGGCGCGGCAGGCCTCGGTGGCGGCGGCCCAGCAGCAGGTGAGCGCGGCCCAGGGTGCCCTGACCCAGGCCCAGACCAGCGGGCTAAACCCCGACATTCGCACGGCCCAGATCAACCGGCTGCAAACCCAGCGATCGCAGGCCAGCGCCCAGCTTGCCGCCGCCCAGGCCGACCTCAAGCAGGCCCAGGCGGCCCAGGCCGAAATTGCGGCCCGACTCAACGATTTGGACATTACCAGCCCGATTGCCGGGGTGGTGCTCAACCGCACCGTGGAGCCAGGGGAGGTGATTTCCACCGGCACTACGGTGCTGACCGTGGTGAATTTGAGTGACCTGTACCTGCGCGGCTACATTCCCGAAGGCGAGTTGGGGCAGGTGAGTGTGGGGCAGGCGGCCCGGGTGTTTTTGGATTCCGCCCCCGATCAGCCGCTCGATGCCACGGTGACAGCGGTGGACACCGAGGCCTCGTTTACGCCCGAAAACATTTACTTTAAGGACGATCGCGTCACCCAGGTGTTTGGCCTCAAGCTGGCGATTGAGAACCCCAGCGGGTTTGCCAAGCCGGGCATGCCCGCCGACGGCGAGATTTTGCTGGACGAGGCGGAGGAAAAGTGATGGTGCTGTCTCAACCGCCCGCCGCGATCGCAGCCCAGACAAGCGCGATCGCTGTCCGGTCGCTCCGCAAGCGCTACGGAGCCGTCGAAGCCCTCAAGGGCATCGACTTTGCGGTGCAGCCAGGGGAAATTTTTGGCCTGATTGGCCCCGATGGGGCGGGCAAAACCACCACCTTTCAAATTCTCGCCGGGGTGATGGAGTCCACCAGCGGGGAGGTCAACGTGCTGGGCACCGCGCCCCGCAACGCCCGGCTGGATCTCGGCTACGTCACCCAAAAATTTTCCCTCTACGCCGACCTCAGCATTGAAGAAAACATGCGCTACTCGGCGGGGCTGCGCCAGGTGGAAGGGGCCGAGTTTGAGTCCCGCGCCAGATCTCTACTCCAGCGGGTAGACCTCGATCGGTTTCGCGATCGCCTGGCCGGGCAGCTCTCCGGCGGCATGAAGCAAAAGCTGGCCCTCTGCTGCGCCCTGGTGGCCCGGCCCCAGGTGCTGCTGCTGGATGAGCCCACCACCGGAGTTGACCCGGTGTCGCGGCGGGAGTTTTGGGACCTGCTGGCGGCAGTGGCGGCGGAGGGCGTCACCGTGGTGGCCGCCACCCCCTACCTGGATGAGGCCGAGCGCTGCCACCGCATCGCCCTGATCTACGCCGGAGAAATTCAGCAGATCGGCACGGTGCAGGAGCTGCGGGACAATCTGGGGCTGCGGCGGATGGAGGTGCGAGCGGAGTCGCTGGATGAAGCAGAAAGGGCTTTGAGTCAAGTCCAGGGTACTGAGAGCCCCCTTTTTAAGGGGGCGGCGACAGCGGGGGATCCCTCGGACAGCATTGCCTCAGAAGCGATCCCCCCTGCCCCCCCTGGGAAGGGGGGTGGCTTGAACCGGGGTACCGAGAGACCCCTTTCTAAGGGAGCGGCGACAGCGGGGGATGCCTCTGCGATCGTCGATATTCAGACCTTTGGCGATCGCCTCGACGTCATGGTCACCGATGCCGAGCGGGGCGACCAGCAGATTCGCGCGGTGCTGGCCCAGCACGACATCGCCCTCAAAGACCTGCGCCAGGATGAACCCACCCTGGAGAATGTGTTTGTCAACCAGCTGCGCCAGCAGGGCCTGGATCCGGCCTACCTGGAGTTTCCGGCCTACCGCTCGGGCAAGGAGAAGGGCGGACGAGCGATCGATACCCACCGGCTGCAAAAAACCTTCGGCAGTTTTCAGGCGGTGAAAGGTGTTGACATTACCGTGCGCTACGGCGAAATCTACGGCCTGCTGGGGGCCAACGGGGCGGGCAAAACCACGACGATTAAAATGCTCTGCGGCCTGCTGCCCGCCAGCGGCGGCGAGATCGAGCTGGCCGGGCAAACCAGCGATCTCAACCGCTCGGAGGTGCGATCGCGGATTGGCTACATGAGCCAAAAATTTACCCTCTACGACGACCTCACCATTCTGCAAAACCTGGAGTTTTACTGCGGCGTCTACGGCGTGCCCAAAAAGCTGCGGCGCGAAAAAATCGACTGGGTGCTCGAAACCTGCGGCCTGGCGGGGCGCGAAAACTTGACCACCGGCAGCCTGCCGGGGGGCTGGAAGCAGCGGGTCTCCTTTGGGGCCTCGGTGATGCACGAGCCGGATATTTTGTTTTTAGACGAACCCACTTCCGGCGTAGACCCCCTGGCGCGGCGGCAGTTCTGGCGGCTAATTCGCGACTTTGCCCGGCGCGGCACCGCCATTCTGGTCACCACCCACTACCTAGAAGAAGCGGAAAACTGCAACACCATGGCCTTCATGGTGGCGGGGGTGATCGTCGCCCAGGGTTCCCCCAGCGGCATCAAGACCAGCCAGCCCGGGCAGCTGATCGAGCTGGTGTCGGGCCAGACCCAGGCCGCCTCAGACTTTCTCAAAGAGCGGCTGGAGCCCTGGCGGGTGGCCATTTTTGGCGATCGCCTCCACCTGGTGCTCGACCATCCCGAGCGCGAACTCGACGAGATCCACCGCTGGCTGGCTGAGGCCGATATTGAGGTGCAGTCGGCCCGACCCATCCCCTTCTCGCTGGAAGACGCCTTCATCGGTATTGTGCAGCGGGCGGAGGGGGCATGAAGCGCGTTTTTTCCCAGTGCCTGAAGGAACTCAACCAGTTTCGCCGCGATCGCCTCACCGTGGCCCTGGCTTTTGTGCTGCCCCTGGCGGTGCTGCTGATCTACGGCTTTGCCATTCGCCTGGAGGCCAAAAATATTCCCCTGGCTGTGCAGGACTTTGACAACAGCTTCCTCAGCCGCACCTACGTCGAGCGGCTGTTTGCCACCCAGCAGTTTGTGCCCACCCCCCTGGAGGGCACCACCCCCACCGCCGCCCTCGATCGCGGCGATGCCAAAGCCACCGTCGTCATTCCCCCCGATTTTGAGCGCCGGATTAAGTCGCACAAGCCCGTTACCGTGCAGGCGCTAATCGACGGCACCGATGTCAACAACGCCCGCGTGATTCAAAACAGCCTGCGGGCCACCACCCAGTTTTTTCTGCGCAGCAGCGGCCTGGTGCCCGCGCAGGCGGCCTCGCCCATTCAGCCCCACCTGCGGATTTGGTTCAACCCTGGCCGCCGCGAGGCGCTCTACATTGTGCCCGGCATTTTCGGCGTCATTCTCTGGGTGTTTCCGTCGATGCTGGCCTCGATCGCCCTGGTGCGCGAAAAGGAGCAGGGCACCATCGTGCAGGTCTACGCCTCTGACCTCAGCGCGGTGGAGTGGCTGCTGGGTAAAGAACTGGCCTACGTGATCGTGGGCCTCGGCGAAGCCCTAGTGGTGATGCTGGTGGCCACGCTGCTGTTTAACCTGCGCTTTCGCGGCGACCCCACCACCCTGATCGTCGGTACCGTAATTTACCTGGGCGCAGCGGTCGCCTTCGGTCTACTGGTCGGAGCCAGGGCCGGAAACCAGACCGGGGCGGTACAGGGCACCGCGATCGCGGGCTTTCTCACCGCCCTGCTGCTCTCCGGCTTCATCTACCGAATTGAGAATATTCCCTTCCCGCTGTCGCTGGTCTCCAACATCATCCCCGCCCGCTACTTCATCGATATCACCCGCGACGCCTTCGTGCGCGGCACCGGCTGGATTGGGGTGTGGTACGCCCCGCTGGCGATCGCCCTGATCGGCGGCTTCTTCTTCCGCGTCGCCACCCGAGTTCTTCACCGCATGCAGTTTAAGGATTAGGACATGTTAGAGCTAATACTAAATCCGTCTTGCCCAGCCCACCCAGGGGTAGCCAGGGCGGATCCTGTAAAAGTTGGTTATTCCTCCATTTCCACCGGTTCATCGAAGATCTCAGCTTCGGAGAAGGGGCATGATTGAGGCAGTTGCTTAGGGTCAAGGGAGGTCTCTCTCTCGATTAGATCTAAACCATCCTGATAGCCTCGCTCGATCGCTTCGGAGAAATAGGGTTTTAGGCTGGGGTTATCGGCCAAATGTTCTTTAATGCGCCGCCGTTGCTCTCGGATTGTCCCAGTCCAGGAGCGCGATCGCCCGACCGGTTGATAGTGCCACTTGAGCAGATGCCCCAGCAGCACCCCCATACGGTTGCGCAACTCCTGACGCTGTTGCTTGCCCAACGAATCTAACTCCTCAATCAAGTTTTCAATATCCACCTGGTTCCACTGTCCGGCCTGCAATAGCTCTATCTGGCGCTGCGTCCAAGCGTAGAAATCCTGGTTATAAAGTGTTGTGGTTTGCATAGCGTACCGCCCTACCTGCCGCTTTTTCATTGGAACTGGCTTTTCTGTCTTACACACAGGTTATAGCCCAACCAAGTTGAACCGGTATAGCAACCGCCAAGCAAAAGGTACTCGGTTCCTCTCCCATTCACCCATTTACTTATCCATCTATGCCCCTCCCCACTTCCCGCTTCTGGTCGCTAACGCTGAAAGAAATCCGGCAGATCCTCAAAAACCGCCAGATCATCTTCCTGCTGCTGTTCCCGCCCACGGTGCAGCTGCTGATTTTTGGCCTGGCCCTGAATCCGGCGGTCGATCACCTCAGCCTGGGGATAGTGGACTACGGCAATAGCCCCAGCAGCCGCGAGTTTGTGGCGGCCCTGGTGGCCAACGATGTGTTCGAGGTGCAGTCGTTTCAGCCCAGCGTGGGGGCGCTGGGGCAGCAGGTGCGCAGGGGGCAGGTTTCCACCGGGCTGGTGATTCCGCCCGACTTTGGCGATCGCCTGGCGGCGGGCAAATCGGTGGATGTGCAGGTGCTAATCGACGGCGTTGACGCCAACACGGCGGGGATAGCGGGCGGCTACATGCAGCAAATCATCAACAGCTACGGGCAAAACCTGGCGCGCGGTTCAGGAATGCGGCCGGAGGTGCCGGTTGAGGTGTCGGCGCAGTTTTTGTACAACCCCGGCCTGCTCAGCAGCTGGTTCTTTGTGCCGGGGGTGATTGGCGTGGTGCTGACCCTGACCGGCTCGCTGGTGTCATCCACCACCGTCATTCGCGAAAAAGACACTGGCACCCTGGAGCAGCTGTTGATGACCCCGGCCCAGGGCTGGGAAATTTTGGGGGCCAAGATCGCGCCCCTGTTTGTGGTGCTGATGGGGGATGTGCTGCTGGCCTCTGCGATCGCTCGCCTAGTCTTCGGCCTGCCCTTTCGCGGCAACTATTTTTTGTTTTTGGCCCTGTCGGGGGTCTACGTGTTTGTCTGCATCAGCATCGGAATTTTGCTGGCGACGATTTCGCGCACCCAGCAGCAGGTGGTGCTGACCTCGTTCTTTTTTAATGTGCCGCTGATTCAGCTCTCGGGGGCGATCGCCCCGATCGAGAGCATGCCCGCCTTCTTTCGCACCCTGTCGTTTTTCGATCCCCTGCGCCACTACGTCACCATCGCCCGCAGCCTCATTCTCAAGGGCGTGGGCATCGGGGCGCTGCTGCCCGAGGTCTTTACCCTGGTGGCGTTTGCGGTGCTGCTATTGGGAATCAGCGTCAACCGCTTTCGCGCCCAGCTCAACTAGCCTAATTCCCCAACCGATTCATTGAATGTCTAGCGCCAGGTATACGTAGTCATCGCTATAGGAGGTAAGCCGTTAAGATGCTGCCAGCCGCAGATTGGCGATGATCGGTAGCTCTAGCAGGTCGGTGTTGAGAAACCGCTGAGAAAAGAATAAAATTTCCAGGTTTTCGATCTCGCCAGAGTCAGGATTTAGACGAGCGACAATTTCATCGCCAATTTCTTCTGATTCTTGTTCGGGGTAAGGCTTGCAGTTGCCGATATAGAGAATGTCGCCGATTTTGTCGTATCGAAAGGTTAGTTTTTCTGCCATAGGACTTGACCTCCAGCTAATTTACGGGCTGTATAGGCGGTGATGATCCAACGCCTTGAACTGTTGGCTTCGCCAACTACCACAGCTACAAGGTGTCGCCCTGTGCGAATTGAGGCAAACCATTTGGAAAATAAGAGAGCTGACTCATCTCGCTCACTGCTGCGGATTTGGTCTGGATTGGCAAGGGTTTCATGGAGCTGCTCTAAGTAGTCTGGCAGTGTACCCGGGTGGTTGGTGGCGATGTGCTGTTCTCTTTCGGCAGAAAGCTCAACTGTGGTGCTGAGGTAGGGGCAGGGAAAGAGACGGGTCATAAAGCTATGGTAGCCCCATGCCTGCAATCACTGAATCAACTCTGCGATCGCCTGAATCAAGGCGGCGGGCTGCACCGGCTTGGAAATATGCCGCTGAAAACCAGCGGCTAGGGCCTGATTTTGGTCAGACTCGCGGGCATAGGCGGTCAGGGCGATCGCCGGAACCTGGCCACCGGCCTCGGCGGGCAGGGCTCTAATCTGGCGCATCAGCATGTAGCCATCCATCTCGGGCATCCCCACGTCGCTGACTAAAATTTGGGGTTGAGCCTGCCCCAGGGCGGCCAGCGCGTCTACGGCGGTGGCGACTGAGACGACCTTGGCCCCGGCCTGTTCCAGCAAAAACGTGACGAAATTGCGCGTGTCGGTGTCGTCATCGACCACCAAAACGCGGGTTCCCTGCAAGCCTGGCGAGAGGTCTTTGGGCTGGGCCTCGCTGGAGGAGTCGGGCTGGGTGGGCAGGGTGGGCAGCCGCACGGTAAAGGTGGCCCCCAGCCCTTCCCCAGGGCTCTTGGCCTCAATGGTGCCGCCGTGCAGCTCGACCAGGTGCCGCACAATCGCCAGGCCCAGGCCCAGGCCGCCAAACTGGCGGGTCGTAGCGCTATCGGCCTGGCGAAAGTAGTCGAAAATGAGGGGCAGGAACTCAGGCACAATGCCTTTGCCGGTGTCGGTCACGATGATTTCGGCCTGGTGGTTGGCGCCCCTGGCCAGACGCACCTCCACCCGTCCGCCAGCGGGGGTAAACTTAACCGCGTTGGACAGCAAATTCCAAACCACCTGCTGGAGGCGCGTGGCGTCTCCCGACACCAGGCCGATGTCATCGTCGAGGCAGGTGTCGAGCTGAATCGATTTGGCTTCGGCGGCCAGGCGCACGGTGTCGATGGCAGCCCGAATGGTAGCGGCTAAATGGACCGTGCTGGCGTTGATCTCAAGCTTGCCGCGCAGCATGCGAGACACGTCGAGCAGGTCGTCGATCAGCTCCGTTTGCAGTCTGGCGTTGCGCTCAATTACGGCGAGGGCCTGCTGGGTCTTGGTGGCATCCAGGGTGCCCCGCTGCAGCAGAGTTGCCCACCCTAAAATCGGGTTGAGGGGCGACCTGAGCTCGTGGGAAACCACGGCTAAAAACTCATCTTTGGTGCGGCTGGCGGCTTCGGCGGCGGCGCGGGCGGCCTGTTCCTGTTTCAGGAGCTGGCTGCGCTGGTGCTCGAGCTGTTTTTGGTCTTCGATGTCGGTGGCGGTGCCAAACCATTTGCTCACCTGCCCCTGGGCGGTTCTCAGCGGTACGGCTTGATGCAGATGCCAGCGGTAGACCCCGTCGGCCCGGCGCATGCGGCCTTCGGCCTGGTAGTTGGTGCCGGTCTGCTGGGCGGCGGCCCAGTTTTGGCCCAGGATGGGCGCGTCTTCGGGGTGAACCACGGCCTGCCAACCCTGGGTTTTGATCTGGTCGAGGGTGAGCCCCGTAAAGGCAGACCAGCGCTGATTGACGTCGATAATGGCCCCCTCGGCATTGGCTGTCCACACCAGCTGGGGAATTGACTCGACCAGATAGCGATAGCGCTCTTCGCTCTGGCGCAGGGCTGCTTCGGCCTGCTTGCGATCGCTGATGTCGTTGATCAGCGCCACAAACCCCTCTACCTGGCCCTGGTCGCTGACGCGGGGCACGTAGGTAACGCTCAGGTAGCGGTTGCTGCCATCTTTGAACTGAACAGCCCGCTCGAAGGTGACCTGCTGCCCGGCCAAAACCCGTTCGACATAGGGGCGCACCTGCTCGTAGGCGGCCTCCCCCGCCACGTCCTTGATGTGCTTGCCGTAGATATCTTCGGTGGACTGGCCAAACCAGTCTTCGTAGCCCTGGTTGTTGAAGCGATAGCGCTGGTCGGCGTCGATAAAGGTAATCAGGGCGGGCACGGCGTTGGTCACCAATCGCAGCTCGGTTTCGCGCTGCCGCAGGGCTTCTTCGGTTTGCTTCAGGTCTGTGATGTCGATGGCGGCTCCGTAGACAACCTGGTCGGCGAGGTAGGGCTGGGCATTCCAGAGAAACCAGCGGTAGGAGCCGTCTTTGTGCCGATAACGGTTTTCAAAGGCCAGGGTCTTGTCGCCGCGAAATAGGCTGTCCGTTTCTCCCACAGACTTCGGCCTATCGTCGGGGTGGACAAACTCGACCCACGGGCGCCCAACCATTTCCGCCGCCGTCCAGCCGAGCACCCGCTCAAAGGTGGGGCTGGCCCACTGAAAATAGCCGTCGCTGCCGGTGATTACTTGTAGGTCTGAGCCTACCGCCAGAAACCGTTCCCGCTCGCGTTCTACCTTTCTGCGATCGCTGATATCGGTAAACAGAATGGCAAACCGATGGCTTTGGGGTTCCCCAATCGCAAAGGCGCTGACGTCGAACCAGCGGTCCATAATCGGCGCCTCGTGCTCAAACTGCTGGGGTTCTCCGGTCAGCACAATCCTGCCGTAGGTCTCAATCCAGAAGGGATCCAGGTCGGGCGACAGCTCTAGCGCCGTTTTTCCGACCACCTGCTGCTGCCCGGTCAGGGTTTCAAAGGTCGGGTTGATCTCTAAAAAGCGATAGTCGACGGGTTTGCCGTCGGCGTCGAACAGCATTTCGCAAATGCAAAAGCCCTCGTCCATCGACTCAAACAGGGTGCGATAGCGGTGCTCGCTGTCGCGCAGGGCCAGGCTGGCGCGATCGCGCTCGAAGGCAATGCTGGCGACCTGGGTGCCAAAGTCGGCCAGCTGATACTCCCACGCCGTCGGCAGTCGGGCCTGCTCAAAACACATCATCAGCGAGCCGAAGGCCAGCCCATCTACGCCCAGCACCGGGGTCGAGTGGCAGGCCAGAATGTTGTGGGCCAGGCAAACCTCTCGCCAGCCTGGCGACCAGCGATCGTCGTTGGCCATATCGGCACAGGTAATGGGCTGACCAGAACACACCGCCTCGCCACAGGTGCCGATACAGAGTTCATTGATCGGGGTATCCCTCAGCTCGTCCCTAAACGACGGCGGAAAGTGAGGGGTAATTGGGCGAGAAAACTGCTGCTGTCCATCGGTGAGCAGAAAGCAGGCCCGCACCCGCGAATTTAGCCGGGCGATGGTGGTGCATATGGCAAGCAGGCAGTCGTCTAGGGGGCAGCCTGCGGCGACTTGGCCCAGCAGGCGGGTCTGCTCTGCCAGCAGCAGCTCCGTCTGCTTGCGCTCGGTGATGTCTAGGGCGGTGCCTAAAAACTCAGCCGCCCGTCGCCCCTCTCCCTCCCCCGCAAACAGGGCCTGCCCGTTGGCGGCGATCCAGCGCTCGGTGCCGTCGTTCCACACAATTCGGTAGTCCATCTCGTAGGTGCCCGGCGAGGCTGGATCGAGGGCCGTGCGCACGGCCCCGGCAATGCGCTCCAAATCCTCCGGGTGAATCCGCGCGACCACCTGGTGCAGGGGCAGCGGCGGCCCATCGGCGGGCTCGCCCCAAATGTCGCGCATGCGCGCGTCTAGCTCGACCAGATTGGTGGCGGGGTCGTAGTGCCAGGTGCCCAGATGGGCGACCTGAACGGCCAGCCGCGATCGCTCCTCGCTGCGCTGGAGCATGGCCCGAGACTCCTGGCGCAGCTGCGCCAGCTTCAGGCTGGCCTCCACCCGCGCCAGCAGCTCCTGGGCCGAAAACGGCTTGATGAGATAGTCGTCGGCCCCGGCGGTCAGCCCCTCAAGGCGGGACTCATCCCCTGCCCGCGCCGACAGCAGAATGATCGGCAGATCCCTAGTTTGGGGGTCTGCCCGCAGCTGCCGCAGCAGCTCAAAGCCGTCTAGCACCGGCATCATCACATCGGTCAGCACCAGATCGGGAGGCTGCTGCTGAATGGCCGCCAGGGCCGCCCGGCCATCCCTCACGGTCTGCACCTGGTACCGCTGGCTCAGCAGCCGTTTGACGTAGTCCAGCATGTCGGCGTTGTCGTCGGCCAGGAGGATGTGGGGGAGTGGGGGAGTGGGGAGTAGGGGAGTGGGGGTGAGGGGGGAGGAGTTGGGGGGGTAGGGGAGATTGGGGAGGTGGGGGAGAGGGGCCAGGCGAGGGTTTCTTCTAGGTAGGGGGTGGCTCCGGTGGCGGTGGAGGGCTGGGTGCGGGGGGCATTGAGGCGATCGCCGGGCAGATGGGCGTAGCCTGTGGGCAGGGTGACGGTAAATTGGGTGCCCTGGCCAACCTGGCTGGTGACGCCAATGGTGCCGCCGTGCAGCTCTACCAGCTCCTGCACCAGCGCTAGCCCAATGCCCGAGCCTTCGTGGGTGCGTCCTCTGGCCCCCTGCACCCGGTGAAATCGCTCAAAAATGTGGGGCAATTCTGGGGCGGGAATGCCCGTGCCGGTGTCGCTCACCTCCAGCCGAATGTGGTCTGGTCCGGGGCGTAGGGTAACGGCGATCGCCCCTTCAAAGGTGAACTTAAAGGCGTTGGAGAGCAGGTTCAGCACAATTTTCTCCCACATCTCCCGGTCCACGTAGGCGGGTTCGGGCAGGGGAGCGCAGTCCACAAAGAGCTGTAGACCGGCCTGCTCAATGGCAGAGCGAAACACCCCGGCCAGGTCCGTCGTCAGCCGCGCCAGGTCTGTGGGTTCGTAGACGGCCTCAATCCGGCCTGCCTCAATGCGGGAGAAATCGAGCAGGGTGTTGACCAGCTTTTGCAGGCGCAGGGCGTTGCGCTGCACCAGCTCCAGGCGATCGCGCTGCTGGTCATCCTGGGCGTGCTGAAGGGCCTCCTGCACCGGCCCCAGCATCAGGGTCAGGGGGGTGCGAAACTCGTGGCTGACGTTTGAAAAAAAGACCGTCTTGGCCCGATCGAGTTCGGCCAGCTGCTCCGCCCGCCGCTGCGCCTCCTCGTGGGAGCGGGCGTTGGCGATCGCCGTGGCCAGCTGCCCGGCCAGCTGCTCAAAAAAGTCGCGGTAGTTGTCATCCAGCCGACGGCGGGGGCTGGCCACCGCTACCAATACCGCCGCTACGCTGGCCTGCCCAGGCACCACAACGGGCAAAATCCTGGCTTCCTGGGGCGGCTCCGGCCAGGGGCTGCCCGGCAGCACGCCAAAGCGCGTTACCAGGTCGTCAACGGTCTGGGGTCGTCCCGTTTGCGCCACCTGCGCGATCGGCCAGCCCGTCAGCGTCGTGCCCTCTGCTTTTGCTGGCTGTAGGGGCACCCGCCGGGGCGCGGCGGCCAACCCCAGGGCCGACTCGGTGCCGCCGCAGAAGCAGAGGGCACTCCCCTCATCGTTGACGAGGTAGAGCAGCGCCAGCGGAATGTCAGCCGGGTCAGAGTCAAGCGCTGCCGCCATCAGGGTGCAGGTTTCCTCAACGGTCTTGGCCGCTGCCGTTTTAGAGGCCAGCTCCCGCAGCAGTCGGGCGCGGCGATCGTTTAAAACCCGGTAGGTGGTCTCGCTGACCACGTTAAAAATGCCTTCAATCCTGCCGCTTTCCCCCTGAATGGGGTTGAATGTGTAGTCAAAGAAGCATTCCTCGGTGTAGCCAAACCGATGCATCGCCAGCAGCTCGTCGCTGTAAAAAATGCCCTCCCCCGTAGCAAACACCTTGGCAAATTCTGGGCCAATGTTCTGCCAAATTTCGGGCCAGACGTCCTGGGCGGGGCGGCCCAGCGACCAGGGGTGCTTGTCGCCAACAATGGGACGCCAGGCGTCGTTGTAGAGCAGCAGGCAGTCTGGCCCCCAGTAGATGGCGATCGGAAAGCGGGAGTTGAGGCAAATACTGAGGGCCGATCGCAAACTCTGCGGCCATTGTTCCACAGCCCCAAACGACGTTTTTGACCAATCGTAGGAACGCATCAGGGCGCCCATTTCGCCCCCGCCCCCAAACCCTTGGCCAGCCGATTGTGGATGCTGCGTCATCGATAGTTTTCCCCTCCTGTAACCCACCCGTGAGCCATGAGCTTAAGGATCGTCAGCATCTAATCAATCTGGGCCTTAGAAGTGGAAAACCGTCGGGCGAATTGCAGCTGCTTCGGCCTGTCCACAACGAAACGAGATACCCAATTCTGGGCTGTCTAAGTCCTGCCAGATGCCCAAAGCACCTTTTCAACCCGTTGACCTATAGATAAGCAATCATAGCGCCCATCAATACCAGCCAGTTTTCATGCTCGTTACAAAAATATCAATCTACCCGAAGAGAGATAAAAGCCAGCGTTCAAGGCTGCCCTAGAGGCCTGACCAGGCCCAATCTGCCTGCATACCTTTGACAAAACCACCCGAACAACCCAAACCAATTACCCCATGCTTTGGGCACCAGCTTGAGTCTGGCTAGTAGATTGCGGCACAAGTGTGACGACTATTGTCAATCACGAGGGAGCAGGGGCGCTAGGGAGCCAAGCGAGCTGGAACAGTCGACATATTTCAGCCTCCGAGTACTAGGGCTTTCTATTCCTAATTTTGGGCTTTCCTAATTAAGGAGAGTGAAGAACACGGGCGTAGGTCAGGGCAGCGAGAGTACCCTGGCAACGGAGACTAACATATCGGCCAACCCTTGAGGTGCCGCTAACCCATGGTGATCTATGGTCTTTGCTTTATTGTCGGAGGCATTTTTGTGCTGCTTGCCGCCGTCGGCGGTCTAGACGGCGCCCATATTGCCGGTGATTTTGATGTCGATGCCCATCTCCCCGATCATATCGATATCCATTTCCCCGACCACGTAGACGACATTGACGCGGGCACCCAAATTGACCAGACGCTGACGGCTCTGCGATCGCGCTGGTGGCTGCCCTTCCTCAGCCTGCGGTTTTGGACCTTTGCCCTCTGCTTTTTTGGCCTCACGGGGCTGCTGCTTCAGCTGGTGCAGCCCCGTCCGCCGGGCTGGCTAGGGGCGCTAATTGCCGTACTGATGGGCTTTTTCTGCGGGCTGGTAGCGGCGCTGGTGCTGCGCGCCCTGGGGCGGCAGTCGGTTAGCAGCCTGATTCGCCCCGAGGATCTGACGGGCCAGATTGGCACGGTGGAAATTCCCTTCGATGCCCACAGCCGAGGCAAGGTGTACCTCAGCCTCAGCGGCTCCAGGGTAAGCTTCTTGGCCATGACCCAGGAGGAGCGGGAGTTTCAGCGCGGCGACTCGGTGCTGGTGGTGGGGCTGGAGCGCGACAAGCTGTGGGTGGCGGCGGCGGAGGGGGTGATGGAGTGATGGAGTGATGGGGTAGAGGGGTAGAGGGGTGATGGGGTGATGGGGTGATGGGGTGATGGGGTGATGGGGTGATGGGGCTAGCGCTAGAGCTTGAGAACTAAGGAAGAGGTATGTATGGCGAATGGAATCCACAGGGCTGATACGGCGGCGATCGCAGCGGTAATGCCGCCTGCTCCGGTGGTGGGGCAAAGCGGGGGGCGAGCCCTGGGGGGCGGGGCGATCGCCGTGCTGATCTTCGCTATTTTGATCGCCATTTGGGGGGTCAACGCCCTAGTGCAGATCTGCGACCCCAACAAAATTTTGATTATCTCCGGGCGCAAGTACCGCCGCCCCGATGGGCAGACCACGGGCTACCGGGTGATTTACGGCGGGCGCACCTTTCGCATTCCCATTCTCGAAACGGTCAAAACCATGGATTTGACCACCATGCCGGTGCCGATTGAGGTCACCAACGCCTACTCCAAAGGCGGTACGCCGCTGGATATTCAGGCGATCGCCAATGTCAAAATTGCCCGCGATGAAACCCTGGTGGGCAATGCGATCGAGCGCTTTTTGGGCCGGGGTCGCGAGGAAATTGCCCGCGTGGCGCGGGAAACCCTGGAGGGCAACCTGCGCGGCGTGGTGGCGACCCTCACCCCCGAGCAGCTGAACGAAGACCGGCTGGAGTTTGCCGAGCGCATCGCCAGCGACGTGCGCAACGACCTGGTCAAACTGGGCCTGCAGCTCGATACCCTGAAAATTCAGAGCGTCGCTGACCATGTTGACTACCTCAACTCGATTGGGCGGCGGCAGATTGCCAACGTGGTGCGCGATGCCGAAATTGCCGAGTCCAACGCCGTGGCCGAGGCCCAGCAGATTGAGGCCGACAGCAGCAAACAGGCCGAGGTGGCTCAAACCCAGGCCCGCACCGTAATTCAAGAAAAGGAAAACGAGCTGCGGCGGATCACCGCCGAGGTGGAAAAGCAGGCCCGCATCGAAGAGGAGCGCACCCAGGCCGCCGCCGCCGAGGCCCGCGCCCGCGCCCAGCGCGAACTCCAGGCCATTCGCGCCCAGCTGGAAAAGGCCCGCCTGGAAGTGGAGCAGGTGCTGCCCGCCCAGGCCCAGCAGCGAGCCCAGGAATTTCAGGCCCGGGGCGCCGCCGCCACCCTGGAAGAAAACGCCAGGGCCTCGGCCCAGGCCAGCCAAATGCTGGTGCAGGTGTGGCAGGACACGGGGGTGGATGCCTCCCAAATCTTTCTGGTGCAGCAGCTGGAAATGGTGCTGAAGGAGGCGGGGCGCATCCCCGGTCGGCTGCATTTGGGCCAGGTAAATGTGATCGACAACGGCGACGGCAGGGCGATCGCATCGCTGCTCAACGCCTACCCCGAAATGGTGAAGCAGTTTCTGCACCAGTCTGAGCAAATTCTCGGCATTCCCCTGGCGGCGCTTTCGTCTCCCATTGGGCCGCCTGCCGCTCCCCCATCTCCCCCATCCCCCCTCATCCCCCCCACGGAGAATACCCTATGAGCCTGATCTTTACCCTGCTGGTGGTGATGTTTGGGGCCACCGGCAGCCTGCTGCTGATTATTAAAAACCTCTACTACATCTGCCAGCCCAGCGAGGTGCTGATTTTTTCGGGCGATCGCCGCACGGTCAGCGATGGTCGCCGGGTGGGCTACCGATTGGTGAAGGGGGGCAGCAGCATTCGCAAACCCCTGCTCGAAAAGACGTTCCGCATGGAACTCACCAACATGATCATCGAGCTGAAGGTGGCCAACGCCTACTCCAAGGGCGGCATTCCCCTCAATGTCGACGGCGTGGCGAATATCAAAATTGCCGGTGAAGAACCGGCGATCCACAATGCGATCGAGCGGCTGCTGGGCAAAAGCCGCGAAGAGATCGAAAAAATTGCCCGCGAAACCCTGGAAGGCAACCTGCGCGGCGTGCTCGCCACCCTCACCCCGGAGGAGGTGAACGAAGACAAGATGGCCTTTGTGCGCAACCTGCTGGATGAAGCCGACGACGACCTGGCCCAGCTCGGCCTGATTCTCGACAACCTGCAAATTCAAAACATCTCCGACGATGTCGGCTACCTCAACTCGATTGGCCGGAAGCAGCAGGCCGACCTCCAGCGCGACGCCCGCATTGCCGAAGCCGAAGCCAAGGCCCAGTCGGCCCTCCAGGCGGCCGAAAACCTCAAGCGCACCTCCCTGCGCCAGATCGAGGCCAAAATTGAAACCACCCGCGCCGATGCCGATCGCCGCCTGCAAAATGCCCTCAGCCAGCGCCAGGCCGCCATCTCCGAAGCCGAGGCCGAAATTGCCGCCGAAGTGGCCCGCACCGAGGCCGCCTTTGCCGTTCAGCGCGAGCGCCGCAACCAGGTCGAGCAGCAGCTCCAGGCCGACGTGATTGCCCCGGCGATCGCCGCCTGTCAGCAGGCCCAGGCCCGCGCCAAGGGCGACGCCGCCAGCATCGTCGAAGACGGTCGCGCCCGCGCCGAGGGCATCCGCGAGCTGGCCACCACCTGGAAAGCCGCAGGCGACCACGCCCGCGAAATCTTTCTGTTTCAAAAGCTGGAGTCGCTGCTGGCCAACCTGGTCGCCACCGTGCCCGACGTGCAGGTAGACAGCATTACCGTAGTCGATCCGGGGCGCGGCGGCAGCGCCACCAAGTTGGCCGCCTTTATGGAGCAGCTGAAGCAAACCACCGGCCTAGACCTCACCCAAACGCTGCAAAACCTGGGCCATGGCGCCTCGCCCCCGGCGGCCCTGGGAAGCAGCTCGGATCCTGAGGCAGACCGCTAGAGCAGCGCCATATCTCTTTAACCCAGCCCAGACCCCCTCAGCTAGGGCTGGGGCATAGGACACAGCTTGCGATCGCACCCAGGAGACCAGCGTGAGAGAATCCACAATCCGCAGCGCAATGGACAGCGCAACGGCCATTGCCACCGCTCTGCCCCAGGCACTGACCCGTCCTCTCAGCTTGGTGGTCGCGCTGGTCGCGATCGCGATCGCAGGATGCAATACGCCACCGGCCACCGAGGCTGCCCCGGAGGAACCTGAAACCGCTCCCGCTGCCCAGAGCGATCTGCCAGCCGCCGATACGATCTTGCAGACGGTGTACGACCAGGAGGCCAGCCTCAACCTCTGCGATGGCTTCTTTCAGCCCGAGGCGGCCCGGGCGGGGTCTCAGGTCTACCCCCTGGGCGATCGCGCTCTGGTCGAGCTGGAATGCACCCTGGCGGCCTATCAGGCGGTCTATGCCTACGTGGTGTACCAGCCCGATGGCACCCTACAGCCGCTCAAGCTGGATGTGTTTTACCCCAATCAGGCGGGGCAGTTCGATCGCACCAGCGAGGCCACCGTGGCAGGGCTGGTAGAGTTTGACCCCAAACAGGGATTGCTGACGGTGTTTAGCAAAGCGCGGGGCGTGGGCGACTGTGGTTCGTTAGCCGAGTACCAGTGGACGGGGAGTGAACTGAAGCTGGCGACCTTTCGATATCAGGAATGCAGTGATTCGCCAGCGGAATTTGTAGAGCCCAGCGACTATCCTCAGATTTATCCCTAATCCCCTCCAATCCCATTCCAAACGCCACTCTAAGACCAGCTATCCATGGTGCTCGGCTTCACCCGCTGCGCTCAAAACTGAGTCGTTTTTCCAAGCCCGACTGTTTCTCAAGCTGTACCAGTTGACTATCAGGCTTAAGAGCCGCGAAAACCCCAGCTGCTATTGGTCTTAATTGGTAACTGAGTAGAGAAACCCCGAGAGTGATGATTGGGAAACGCCATGGGACGGTTCTGCTATGTGGGCCTTGCTGTGCTGACGGCCCTGCTAATTGGGATGGCTCAAAGTTTAGTTGCCCTGCCGCCTGCCCAGGCCATTGCCAGTGCACCCAGCGAAATTCGAGGGGTATGGCTGACGAATGTGGACAGCCAGGTACTCTTTTCAGCGCAAGCGGTAAACGAAACGCTGCGGCAGCTCGCCAGCCACCGTTTCAACACCCTTTACCCAGCCGTGTGGAGCTGGGGCTATACCCTCTATCCCAGCCAGGTGGGGGAATGGGCCACGGGCTACAAGCAGGGCCTCTATCCCGATTTAGAAGACCAGGGGCGCAACGAGGCCCTGGAATCTGCCCAGGGCGATCGCGACTTGCTGCTGGAGCTAATCCAAACGGCCAAAGACCTCAATCTCAGCGTTATCCCCTGGTTTGAGTTCGGCTTTATGGCCCCGGCCAACTCTCCTCTGGCCCAGCGCCATCCCGACTGGCTGACCCAAAAGCAGGGGGCTTTACCCACCGCCCGCCTGGATCTGGAAGGCAGGCATTCGCGGGTGTGGCTCAACCCATTTCACCCAGAGGTGCAGCAGTTTATCCTCGACCTGGTGGCCGAGCTGGTGGATAACTATGACCTGGATGGGCTACAGCTGGATGATCACTTCAGCCTGCCGGTGGCGTTTGGCTACGACCCCTACACGATTGACCTGTATCGGCAAGAGCACAGGGGCCAACCTCCACCCTCCAACCCCTACGATGCCGAATGGACGCGCTGGCGAGCCGCAAAAATTACCGCCCTGGTCGATCGGGTGTTTTGGACGGTAAAAGCCAGGCGACCGAACGCGGTGCTGTCGGTCTCGCCCAACCCAGCCGCCGTGGCCTACACCCAACACCTGCAAGACTGGCCCCGCTGGCGAGAGATGGGGTACATCGAAGAGTTAATCGTTCAGGTTTACCGGGATAACGTTGCTGGCTTTCGCAGCGCCCTCCGCGATCGCGACCTTCAGCAGGCCCGCCGCCACATTCCCACGGGCATTGGCATTCTCACTGGATTGAAAGATCGACCTGTACCCATGGCGCTGATCCAGCAGCAGGTGCAGGTTGCCAGAGGCATGGGCTTTGCCGGAGTGTCGTTTTTCTTCTACGACACCCTGTGGACGCTGGCTGAGGGAGAATCCGAGGGCGATCGCACCCAGGCCGTGCAGCGCGTATTTGCTGTTCCCCGATCGCGCCCCAGCCTTGCCCATGCCCCCAACCCAACTGTAGCCAGCGGCTGAACCGGGCGATCGCCGGGGGGCGACTGTTGCGATCGAGTGCGATCGAGTGCGATCGGGCAATCCTGGCTCAACAAAATCGCCTGGCCCAGTTTTGAACAATCTAATCAACAGTACGGAGAGGGTGGGATTCGAACCCACGGTGCTTGCGCACACCCGATTTCAAGTCGGGCGCATTCGACCACTCTGCCACCTCTCCAAAGGAGGATGACTGCCGTCTAGGCAGCGCTTCTAATCTGTTATATCACTCCCGCGACTGGACTCGAAGGTCAATCTGGCTGCCCGTAAACCCACTTCCTGCCCGCCGACGGTGTGACAGACAATTCACAGGCACAAGGGGGACCATAGAACAGAACGCTCTTCGTCACAATGTTTCACATTAACCACGCCTGTCTTTGGAGCCACAGCGCCATCTGGCATTAGCCCTCCGCGGCTCGCCAATGGCCATGCAATGTCGGCCTACTACTAAAAGATATGAGTCAATCCATGTTCTCGACCTGGCCTGTTTCCCTTAGTGCCCCTAAGTCTGCTGTCAAGCCTGAACAGTTGACCAGCACAGAACTGGTAGCCCTTTGCCAGCAGCGACTCCGGCCCGAGCGAACCATGTTCGCCGAACTTCTGCGCCGCTACCAAAGTCACGTAGACAAGCTGCTCTACCACCTGGCCCCCGACTGGCCCGATCGCGCTGACTTGGCCCAGGAGGTCTGGATTCGGGTCTATCGCAATATGCGCCGCTTAAACGATCCGGCTAAGTTCAAGGGCTGGCTAGGCCGTATTACCACAAACCTGTTCTACGACGAATTGCGGCGACGCAAGCGCACCCGCGCCACCCTTTCCCTTGATGCCCCGCTCACTTTAGAAGATGGCACCATTGACTGGGATGTCCCCGCCAACGCTCCCGGCCCCGTAGACACCATGATGACGCGGGAGTTTTACGATCAGCTGCATCGCGCCATTGCCGATTTGCCCGAAGTGTTCCGTACCACCATTGTGCTGCGGGAGATTCAAGGGCTGTCCTACGAAGAGATTGCCGAGATGACCGGGGTATCCTTGGGAACTGTAAAGTCTCGCATTGCCCGTGCCCGTCAGCGCTTGCAGGCCGATCTCCAACCCTATCTAGGCTAGTTCAGTTGCCAAAGCCGCATTCACAGGGTGCTTTGCCAACTCCCATCAGGGAAAAATTACAGGGTGTTTAAGAACTTTCCTCGAAAGATATCTGTTTCAGGAATCTGTCTTGAGGTCAAGCCATAGACCCTATGCCTAAGGATATGTGTTTTACTAGCTAGAAATAATCCTTAGAGGTTACCGATTTTAGAGTGTTGGCATTATGATCAATACCGGCAGTAGAAATACCTGACTCAGCGTTTTGGCCGAGCGGGTTCTGTCTTTGCCTTGGTCGTTGTTTAGTTGCTTATTCCAGGTGTTGTTTTTGGTATGACTACCTTTCCTTACACGCCTAGCCACGTTCAGCCTTCATCCCGCCGGGGCACCAATGTAGATGAGTCTTCGGCTCCAGTGGTACCCTGTTGCCACGACTTAGATGCCACTAAGCGCGATCGCTTCGAGTTGCTCAGCGCTTACCTAGATGGCGAAGTCACCCCCGAGGAGCGCCAGCAGGTCTTGTGCTGGATCCAAAACGACGATGGGACACGCAGGCTCTACAATCGTTTACTTGCCCTACGCCAGGGAATGCGCAGTCAAAGCATGTCTCCAGACTGCAACGCAGAAGCGACCCTGGTCGGTGTGTTCCACTGCCTCAACCACCGCCTTAGGCTGGCCGCTATGGCTACGGCTGGGGTGGCCGCCATTGGCGTTATCAACCTATTGTCGGGGACGGGCATGGGAAGTCCGTCTTGGCGGGTGGCCGCCCTTGCCGAACCGGAGACCCTGCAAATTGCCCTCGATCGGCCGGCCTTTCCCATCCCCGAGGCTTCAGCCGTAATGTCCACCGACATTAAAACCCCAAGCGAGGCCGGCGGTCTGCCCGTCGACTCTGAACTTTAGGACGCATAAGCTCTTGCAGTTGAGCATCCTTAGCAATATGCCTGACTATCTAGAATCGATAGCCAGGCATGCTGTGCTACGCAATTCTGTTTTTAAAGGCACTTGGCCTGCTGGCAAAGATTGCCCCTGGGCCACGTGAAGCGCTAGCTCCTGCCGCCTAAGCCTTCTCTAGCTGGTCGAGGCGGAGCCAAATATTTGGGGTAGGCACTTCTCCAAACTTAACTAGAGCGTAGTCATCATTGGTGTCTAAGATTTCGCCCTTAGTTTCAAACAGGTAGGGCGGAAACCGATTGTCGCTGGCGGTGGCCTCCAGACTTTTTTCTAGCTTTTCGCGTACGGCCCGCACCAGGTCGCCCCGCTTCAACGTTGCTGCCATAGATCTACTTGCTATCAACCTCAGCCTTACTTTACACGAAATCGCCCGATCGCGGCCCTGCCTATCGCTGACACCGGGGACAGTAGTGGGCCGATCGCCCCGCCAGCTTGAGACGGCGGATGGGGGTGGCGCAAACCCGGCAGGGTTCGCCATCGCGGTTATAGACCCAGGCAACGCCGCCGTAGTTGCCGTTGATGCCGTAGATGTCGCGGTAGTCGCTAAAGGTTGTGCCCCCCGACTCAATGCTGGTGGTCAGCACAGTGCGGATGGCGCTGTGCAGGCGCTCTAGGCGCTGGGAACCAATGCGATCGCTGGCGGTAAGCGGTCGCAAGCCGCTCAAAAATAGCGCCTCGTCGGCGTAGATATTGCCAATGCCCGCCACCAGCGCCTGATCCAGCAGGGCGTTTTTAATCGGACGGCGGCTGTGGGCCAGGCGCTGACGCAGGTAGGCCACCGAAAAACTGTCGTCAAAGGGTTCTGGCCCCAGGAGGCGCAGCCCCGTCATGATTGTTTCGGGGCCGACCCCGGGGGGCACCCACCAGAGCCGACCAAAGGTGCGCTGATCGACATAGCGCAGCTCGTGGTTATCGCTGAGCCACAGCCGCACCCGACAGTGGGGCTGCACCGGGGTTTTGGGGTCGAGCCACAGAAGCTGCCCCGTCATGCGCAGGTGAGCTCCCAGGTAGCCACCAGGGCTACCGTCAGGCTGGGTCAGCTGCCCCAGCAGATACTTACCGCGGCGATGCCAGGCGCTCAGGGCAGCCCCGGTAATACCCGCTAAAAAGGCGGCCTCATTGGCAGGATGGGCGATCGCTCGGGCCAGCAAAACCTGGCCACCCTCCAGCCAATGGCCCGGTGTCACTCGCGCCAGCCCGCGCCGCACGGTTTCAACTTCAGGTAGTTCTGGCACAGTCTAGCTCTGGGTCACAGCCCATCAAGGTTTGTCTCTGAACTATAACAACCGCCCGCAGGGTAACGGCCCACCACGGCAAAACAAAGGCCCATGCTAAAGCACAGGCCTTGAAACCGTATGGATCACCGTCAACCTAGCGAATAGAGCTAGAAACCCAAGGCGTTAGGTTGACGGATGAATTGCTCAAGTCGAGGGCCAAAGGCCTAGGAGGCAGCCTTTTTGGCCGCTTTGGGAGCTTCAACTTCCTGCAACTCAGACAGCGCAAAGTTATTGGTGTTGATACCGGCATAATTTACTTTGTCAAAGCGCACTACCGCGGGGTATTTGATGCCGCTTTGGTCAATGGTGGCAACGGTACCAACTTCCCGATACCAGTACGACTCTTTGCGCATAATGCGAACTTTAGAACCACGTTGAACCATGAACAATGCCCTCTTGAAAATCAATATTAATGGCAGCTTGCCCAGGCCAAACCCCAGCCAAGGCAAATCGCAGAAAGCCCATGGCCAGACTTGGATAGGGGGTTATTCCATGTTCACCAGAGTACTACGAGTCTTTGGGTCTCGCGGCGGCAGAGGGTTTAAGTTTTATTGCAGGCCCGATAGATGGATCCGCGCTTTCCGGGAGAGCTATAAAATGCGCAGTAGTGCGGTGCCCTGGCCCAATTCCCTGGGCGTCCAGCAGGCCTAGAGCAGTTGAGATCTCGGCTCTATATTTTGCCGAGAAAGATTTGTTTATATTTCGCAACAAATGGGCACATTAAACCTAGCCCTGCCCCGAGGAGACTTTACCGATGCTCACCCAAGTTCAAGCCCTGGTACAAGCTACGGATGGCCGCTACGCCTCCGACCAAGAGCTGATGTTTTTTCAGCAATATCTGTCATCGGTGAGCACCCGACTGCGGGCCTACCAAAAAATTCAAAAGGCTGAGCAGCAGATAATTGCCCAGGTCATGGCTCGGATTAAGGCTCAAAAGCCAGATATTTTTGGGGTAGGTGGACCTGATTTGGCCGCAAAATGGCAGCGAGATACTGTGCGGGTGCTCCGCTACAGCGCTATTGCCCTGCTGCTAGATGACCCTGAACGGTTCAAAGACAACCTGCTGATGTGGTTTCAGACCATCATGCGGGCGTTTGGCGCCCAGGAGAGCTGCAAGCTTACCTATACCGCCATGCAAGAGGTGATGGGTCAGTATCTCAACAGCGAAGAGCTAAAGCTATTTTTGCCCATCCTGGAGCTTAGCCGAGTCATTTTGGGCGAGTCTGCCTAGGGCTGAAACGCGGTTTTTAGAACCTGAAGGGCATCGCTATATTGTTGCCCAGATATCCCTTGGGGCTGTCTGGGCAATTCCTGTGGGGCGGTGAAAGCGGGGCCTGGCTGCATCTGTAATTACCCTATCGCGCCCGAGCCGGCTGATTGCCGACTGTAATAGAGCCAAAATTTGCCGCGCGCCGGAGCAGCTGAAACTGGCTCGGCTTGTATCTTCAACGGCGGCATTATTACTACGTTTTGTATCGCTCGGCGGTGGGGTCGGTAGGCCAAAAGTACCTAGCTGCAATAGTTATAAGCGTGGGTGTAAGACTGACTGGGGCCGCGATCGCACCGCAGGACTGTTAATCCTGCGTGGGCCTGGGCACATTACACCTATCACTGAAAACAGTCTTACAAGGCCTGTTCAATCATGGTTATGACCACCGAGACCGCCCACCGTCTGCGCCAAAAACTTCCCCAAAAGCATAACCATTATGCCCTGCGGGATTTCTTTCAATTTAATGGTGAATACGGCACTATTACCGACTGGAATGATACCCGCAACGTACTCACCAGCGAAGACTTTATCATTGGCCTGCTAGAAGGGCTGCAAGAAGAAGTCGGCGATGCGTCGGCGGCCATTATGTACACCGTTGGGCTGGAGTGGGGCAAAATTGACTCGCTTCAGTTTGAGGCCTGGTTTGAGCGCGAGTTTGCCATGAGCCCCCGCCGAGCCAACCTGATGTTTTTGCTGGAAACCTGGTGGTGGCCCTATATTTCCCAGGGCTGGGGCCGCTGGGAAGTGGACATGAGCGATCGCAAACAGGGCTTTATGTTCATCAATCTGTTTGACTCCGCCGTGGCCCGCACTCTAGGCGATGTCGGCAAGCCCGTCTGCCACCTGTATGCCGGGTTATTTGCCGGATTCTTTACCGAAATGGTCCGCAAGCAGCTGAGCTGCATTGAAATTCAGTGCTACTCCATGGGCGAGACCTACTGCAAGTTTTTGCTGGGGGGCCGCGAGCGCATTGATGCCGCCGCCTTCTGGATGAACGAAGGAGCCAACGCCCGCGACATTGAGAAGCGGCTGCGGTCTGGGGAGGGCGGCCAATGAGCACTTTCTCCCACGCCACGAACAGCTCCGAGGCTGCTCAACCCTGGCTGAAGGAAACGGTACGAGCCTTCTTTCAGGCGGTGCCCTGGGACGGCAGGACGGTACTCACTGCGCCAAAGCTAGGGGCTGCGGCCCGGTCAGAATC
Source organism: Nodosilinea nodulosa PCC 7104 (assembly GCF_000309385.1). Taxonomy (GTDB): domain Bacteria; phylum Cyanobacteriota; class Cyanobacteriia; order Phormidesmidales; family Phormidesmidaceae; genus Nodosilinea; species Nodosilinea nodulosa. The sequence goes on along the minus strand of NZ_JH976537.1, from coordinate 661,479 downwards.
GACGATGACCATGACCGTTGGCGATTTCTTTGAGCACATCGCCTGGGACGGGCAGCCCACCATTGGGGTACCCATCGCCCCCCTAGAGGCCGCTCCGGCTACTGCAACCTCCGACCTCGACTTGACCCTAGACGGGTTCTCTGACCTGTTTGGTTAACCCCAGTGATGGGCGACCCACGCCCCGTAGGCAGACAGCCCTACCCACCCTGCACCCCTCCCAGAGGATTTTGCCATGACCTTTAAGCTCGACGCCCTATTTAACTCGCCCGATAAGCAGTACCTCGATGCCAGCGACCTCAGCACCCTGAGCCAGTACGTGAGTTCGATTCCGGAGCGCATGGCGGTCTACCGCACCCTGCGCGACCAGGAAGTTGCCATTATGCAGCCAATTGCCGATGCCCTGCAGCAGCAGGCTGGCCATGCCGAGCCTCTGGTCGAGCGAAGCGTGCGCAACGGGCTGATGGTGCTGCGCTACGCTGCCATGGCCATGCTGCTCGACGACGATGGTTTTGTGGCAGATCGCCTCCAGGGCTGGCTGCCAGAAATGGTTAAGGCCTACGAGACTCAGGTCGTCGACCAGCAGCTGTTTCAGCTGCTGTACCAGCAGCTGGGCAAGGTGTTTTCGCCAGCCCAGCTCAACTTGCTCAAACCCAGCCTTGAAAAAGCTCAAAACCTAATGCTCAACACTCGCGAGACCGTTACCCTCGCCGGGTTGCTCTAAGTCTGCTCAGCCATTCAGAGCCGTCGCCTGGGGCTGCCCGTTGGTCGGGTCTAACCACCACCTCTTCTATCCTGTAAAGGACGTTACCTATGGTTTCTGTTGCCGATTTACTCGTTGATGGCCGGCTGCCCGGCAACTACTTTGCCCAGGATCTCTACGTGCGGGGTTCGACCGAGTTGGGGCTGCTCGAAAATCGCCGCGGCGATCGCCTCCTGGCCATTCCCGAACCGCTGCTACAGGCTATTTATGCCGGGCTTGAAAAAGAAACGGGCCAGGCTTCGGGACTGGTGCTCTACAACTGCGGTCGCTGGTGGGGCAAAAACTTCTACGCTCGCTTCTGCGAGGAGCTGGCTGACTACTACAAGCAGCCCCTGGCCAACCTGTCGATGGCTGAATTTTTGCAGTCGCTACAGCAGTGCTGGAAAACCCACGGCTGGGGCCAAATTCATTTGGATATTGCCTACCGCGATCGCGGCTTTCTGGGCGTAGAGATCTGGCATTCGCCCTTTACCGCCGCCGCACCCCAGGGCCAAAAGCCCTCGGGAGACCTCGAGCGCGGCATTTTAGAAATTTTCTTTACCCAGCTCACCGGGCGCGAGCTGCGCTGCGTACAAACCAGCTGCACCGCCAAAGGCGATGACTGCAATCGCTTTATTTTGGGTCTAGAAAAGCGGCTTGCTCCCGTAGAGGGTATGGTGGCCAACGGTCAGGCCCACCAGGCGATTATGCAAACCCTCATGCAGCAGGGGTGAGCGAGCGGTGGCCCTAACCCGGCAGATCAGGCGATCGCAGTATCGCATTCTAGGCCTAGTCGGCCATGGGCAATTTGGCCGGGTCTACTGCGCCATCCACCGCAAAACCGGGGAGCTGGTGGCCATTAAAGACCTCCACAAAGACCGCTTATCCACCCACAAATTTTTGCGGGAGCTGCGGTTTTTAATTAGCCTTGAGCACCCCAGCATTGTCACCTGCCACGCCCTTGAGCACTCCACCAGCGGACGGCAGCTGGTGCTCGACTACTGCGAGGCGGGTACCCTGCGATCGCTGCTCGAAAGCGATACCATTCTCACGGTGCAAGAGGTGTTGGGCTTTGCCCTCGACATACTCGCCGCCCTGGAGTGCGCCCACCGCCAGGGCATTGTGCACTGCGACATCAAGCCCGAAAACATTCTCATGGAGCTAACTCCGGGCGGCTGGGCGGCACGAGTGTCCGACCTGGGCATCGCCCGGCTTAGCCAGGAGGCGACTGAAGCCGATGTGGGCCATACAGGGTCGCCCGCCTACATGGCTCCAGAACGATTTTACAATCAGCACCCCCCCGCTGCCGACCTCTATGCGGTGGGCATCATTTTGTACGAGCTATGGCTGGGTCAGCGCCCCTTCTCGGGCACTCCCATGGAGCTGATGGTCGCCCACCTGAACCGCCATCCAATCGTACCTGCGCACCTGCCAGAGCCCCTCAGCCAGGTGCTGCGCAAGGCCCTGCAAAAGCTCTTGCCAAAGCGCTACGCCACAGCCCGAGCAATGCGCGCCGATCTGATGGCAATATACGACACCTACCAGACCCAGGAGCTGCTGGCTCAGCCAGCCTTTCCTAAGGCACTACCTGAGATTGACCTGGCTTCAGATCTGCCCTTTGTGGCCCTCCCCCACCCGACGACGGTCATGGGTCTAGTGGCCCTCCCCCACCAGGGCCACCTGGTGGTCACCTGTAGTCAGCAGCAGGTGTGGTTTTACCACTGGCCCAAGCAGGGCATGGCGGCACCCCAAGAGAGCCAGGGGTTTACGCTATCGGCCCCGGTAAAAGCTTTTTTACCCACTCCCCAGGGCGGCATCCTGGTCACTACCGAGTCCCTACACCTGCTGTCGATGACCCACGGCCTGGGTTGTATTGCCCAGGGCATCGACCCCAACGGGGTAGCCATTGCCCCCAACGGTCGCTGGTTTGCCACGGCGGCGGCGGACGGCGACTGGATGAAGGTGTCAATGCGCCAGCTGACCATGCCGCCGGACCAGGTGGTCAAAATATCGGTCCCGGTGACGGCGGCTTTTTCCATCCAGCCGGGGGATGCGTTGATTACCCTGATTGGGCTGGACAACCGCCATGCAGCCCTGGTGATGCGCCGGGGCAGTCGCACCCTGTTCCATGGAGTCACTCGCCGAGGCACCTATATGGGCGCTATTTCGGCCTCGGTCCCCATTTATAACTTGGTGCCGACCAGCCAGCCCTACCGCTATCTAGCCTTAGAAGAAAACTGCCCCAACGCGGTGCTGGTTGTAGATTTAATGCCCTTTAGAATTTTGCGCTACCGGGTTGAGATAGCGCCCCGCTGGCTGTTTGAAACCGCGGTGGGCTACGGCCTACTCAGCCAGGACGGAGAGTTTTTGCTGATTAATGACGAGGGTCGGGTGATCAACCGCATGACCGGCCTACCGCGCCCCACAGCGGTGGTGCCGCGAGGCTCTGCCCGTGATGCCCAGGGGCGATCGCCCACACAGTACCTCTGGAGCAGCAACGACGGCGATCGCAGTCGTATCTACACCGTCAATCTGAGCGATTTAGCCCCCGATATTTTGTTTTAACCTCGATGTTGGCTCTCTCTTAGGCAATATAGGGGACACTATAGGGCGGCTGTTTCTACCATTAACTCCCATGCTAGAGTTCATCACCCTGCCCGATAACGTACTGCCTCCCGTGGCCCCCTACTCCCACGCGGTGCGGGCGGGAGATTTTTTGTTTGTCACCGGGCAGCTGGCGGAAGACCCGGATACGGGTAAGGTTGTCAAAGGCTCTATTGAGGAGCAGACCCGCCGCGTGATGGAGAACCTGACCATGGTACTCAACCACGCGGGCAGCGGCTTTGGCCGAGTCGTGATGGCGCGTATTTTCGTCACCGATTTCCGCCACTACGAAACGGTCAATGCCATTTACCAATCGTACTTTGGCAGCGCCCCGCAGCCCAGCCGCACCACGGTAGGGGTCACGGCCCTGGCGGGCTATGGCGACGTGGAGATTGACCTGATTGCCTACTGTGGGGAATAGATATAGCCTTCGTCCCGCTAGTTAGGAAGTTAGGACACTGAGAGATGTTGAGAACGTTTAAACGTTGGCTCTGAGAAATGTCCTACCCTAACCTGAGTTCGGGATAAGAAAAGACCTTGGCAAAGCAGGCCCACTGTCCCCTCCTTGGGAGGGGTAGGGGTGGGTTGTCTATGCCAGCATGGCAACTCACCCTATCTAGAAGCTTGTATTTTGCCGTAGGTTTAACCCACCCCGCCCTTCGGGCACCCCTCCAAGGAGGGGACAGCGTTATCCCAAACTGAGGTTACCCTACTCGGCTGCTGCTATGAGGGGCGGGTGAGTCGGCAGGATTTAGGCTTGCTTCGCCAGCGGCAGGCGCAGAATGGTGATCCAGGGCGGGCATAGTGTCGCGGTGCGATCGCGGCCGTGGGCCTGAACTTTTCACGGCAAAGTGTCCTTTGCCCTGCCTGGCTTAGAGCCCGCCCATAAAAAATGCAGCAAAGCAGGTGCCGTTGACCAGGGCAGTCAGCACGGCAGCGATGATGACGCCCTTAGCCATGGCCATATGCCCCCGCCGCCGGAGTCTAAGGATGAGCGGAATGGCGTAGAGCAGCTGCCAAAACAAAAAGCCTACGCCCCCGACCAGCCAAACCATCACAAAGCCGTAGCCGCCCTGCCCTACCAACGCTACCAAAAAGCCCAGACCAAAAATGACTGCCGCGGCGATCGCATGGCAGCCCAGCAGCAGCAGCATGCCCTTAACGATCTCTAGAATCTCGTTGTCGGGTTCAGAGGGGGTCATAGCACCGGTTCCGGAGTGGCAGACTGAATTTCGGCCAGTTTAGCCGCTCCAATGCTACCCTCCCGGTAAAACAGGTTGTAGGTGTCGAAGGGAATCAGGCGGCCGTCAGGGTGGACGATGTGAATGCAGGATCGCTTCACCGACCGGACATCGAAGTTGTAGGCGTCGAGAAACTGCACAATCATAATCCGAAAAATATTTTCGTAGGTGATGCCGCCGGGCACGGGCACCTGGGGCAGGCAGCAGAGCAGCTGCTTCAGCGCGTTGGCCGAAGACTGCGGCGAGTGGCTGGTGGAGAACAGCTCGAAAATTTTTTGCCTGAGCGCTGGGTCTTGCTCGTAGAGCACCGAGTTGGGCATCATCTCCACAAAGGTCGGCGTGGAGAACATCCCCGTTAGCGGCACTACCTGGCCCTTGACCTTGATGGCGTAGGCCATCGCCAGCGAGTCGGGGTGGCAGGGCACCGGCAAAATATCCTGGGGCTTGAAGTGAGGGCTTTGCTCTAAAATGGCGCGGCGCACTTCGGTCAGGGTGTAGCGATCGCGCCCTGCCTCAAACCCCTCCAGCCGTCCCGCCGCCTGAATCGGCTGAAAGGTGACGCCGCGCACGCACCGCTGGGCCAGGGCGTAGTCGATGATTTTACCAATTTCGTGGTCATTGAGGCCCTTCTTGACGGTGACCACCAGGGTGGTGGAGAGGTTGAGGTCGTTGAGGCGATCGATCGCCTGCTGGCGAGTCGCGCGCAGATCGGCTCCCCGCAGCTCCCGCAGGGCATGCTCCTCAAAGCTGTCGAACTGGAGATAGACTTCGAGGCCGGGTTTGTACTGGGCGAGGCGATCGCAGAAGCCTGTATCTTGAGCAATCCGCAGCCCGTTGGTGTTGATCATCAAATGCTGAATAGGCCGGGCCTTGACCAGATCCAGCACTTCGAAGAACTCGGGATGCAGGGTGGGTTCGCCGCCGCTGAGCTGCACCACCTGGGGGCTGCCCTCGTTAGCCACCACCGCATCCAGCATGCGCTCGATTTCGGCCAGGGAGCGGTGCAGGCGGGGCTGGTGGGCAGCGTTAGTGTCTCCGGTTCCCGAGTCGGCATAACAAATCGGGCAGCTCAGGTTGCAGCGATCGGTCAGCTCAATCAGGGTAAGGCAGCTGTGCTGCTCGTGGTCGGGGCAGAGGCCGCAGTCGTAGGGGCAGCCGTAGCGAATGGGGGTGTTAAACCGCAGGGGCATATCCCCCGGCTTGATAAACGCCTGGGTCTGCCGGTAATAATCCTCATCGTCGGCGATCAGCACCTCCTCGCGCCCGTGGCTGGGGCAGTGCTTGAGCAGGTACACGCCCCCGTCCTGGAAGACAATTTTGGCCTCCACCTTACCCAGGCAGCGGGAGCAAAGGCTGTTGGTGAGGGCGTAGAACAGGTAGGGGCGGGTGGGCATGGGGAAAGCACTAGGAAACGGATACCGTCTGTCGAGTCAGCTGACGCAGGCCGTAGGCTACCCCCAGCAGGCAGGCGAGTTGAATAAAGCTTAGCCCCATCAGCGGGTGAAAGTCGGGTTTGAGAAAGTCCACAACAAATCGAAACCCCAGATAGCCGACTAGATACAGCTGGAAGCGCTCTCCCGAAGGGCGATCCATGCGGCTGTGCCAGACCAGCAGAATTCCTAGCAAAACCAAAAAGCCAACTTCGTAGAGCTGGGTGGGGTGGCGGGACAAGCCATCGCCAAAATCCACCCCCCAGGGCAGGGCGGTAACGGTGCCGTAGGTGCGATCGCTCAGCCCGGTCAAAAAGCACCCCACCCGCCCGATCGCCGTGCCCACCAGCAGCGGAAACACAAAGGCATCGCCGGTAGACTGCCTCAGACCCAGCCTTTTTTTCGTCACCTCCACCCCAACTAAGCCGCCCAGCAGCGCCCCCACCACGGTTTTGCCCTGCATCCCCAGCAGCAGCCACGATCGCCAATCCGCCGCCAGCAGGTCGATATGCTGGAGCAACACCAGAATCTTCGCCCCCAGCAGCGCCCCCACCAGCCCACCCACCACCACAGAACTGCGCTGGCTCAAAGGAATAGAGTCGCTTTTCACATTGCGGCGCAGCAGCGCCATCGCCACCCCGTAGGCCACCACCTCAAACACAAGATGGGGATGCAGCTTAAAAACCCCCACCCCCAAATACACCGGAAACGTCATGGCCCTAGCATCCCAATCCCATCCCCCCCATCCCCCCCATCCCCTCTACTCTCCCAACCTCGCCTCCCGCCGCCTGGTGCCAAACATATGGGCGTAGACAAACGAAAACTCGCAGCCCGCAAAGAAAATCTGGCAGGCCAGAAAAATCCACAGCATGAGAATCATCACGCTGCCGATCACGCCGTAGGAGACAAAGCGGCTGCCCAGGCTAATCACGCTGTTGCTAACCAGCCACTGCAACCCCGCCAGCAGCAGGGTCGTGAGCAGTGCCCCCGGCCAGATGTCGCGCCAGGAGAGCCTAATGGAGGGCAAAATTCTGAACAGTCCGGCGATCGCAAAGCCCAGCGCCAAAAACGACCAGCTCGCCTCCAGGCTGCGGCTGAGGATCGCCTCGTCGATTTCGATCAGGGCAAAGGTCTCCTGAAAAGTGTTGACCAGGGCGAGAACTACCTTGATGACGATATTCGACACCAGGGAGGCCAGCAGCAGCAGGGCCGTAGCCAGCACCAGCAAAAACGCCGACAGCTTGTTGAGAATGAAAAAAGTCACCATCTTGACGGGCGATCCGGCTTCGCTGACGCGGCTGGGCGACTCCCAAATTTTGTTTACCGATCGCTTGAGGATGGCAAAGATGGTGCTGGCGGCGAACAGCAGCAGGCCAAACCCAATTAGCCCCGCCCCGACGCTGTTTTCGTTGAGGGCAATGATGGTGTCTTTAATCAGGTGGTGCACTTCCGGGGGCAGATAGCGCCCAATCACGTCTTGAATGGCTTCAAACACCTCGGTATTTGGCCCCACCAGCGCCCCAATGACGCTGAGTATGACCAGCAGCAGCGGAAACAGCGAGAACAGGGCGTAGTACGACAGCGCCGCCGCCATGCCGGGGACGTTGTCGCGATCCCACTTGAGCCAGGTTTGAATCAGCAGCTGGGCGGGCTTGGAGGGGAGAACCTGGGTGCGCAGGTAGGGCAGCAGGCGCGATCGCACGTATTGCAGCATGGGTGGGCGGGCAGAGAAACCGAGGGTATTATCGCCTACCCCCGCCACAGGTGCAGAACAGATAAGCCCAAACAACCATCTGCGCTCGGCCCAGGGGTTGCGCTCTGGCAGCACAAATCACGCTGTCGAGAGGGGCGATTAAGCGTGCGGGCTCTCGCGATGTCTGAAAAAGTTGGGAAGCCCGCCCAAAACGGCTGTTCAGCGCTATGGCCTGCCCCGCAGCCCAGGCCTCTACTCAACTCAAAAGCTCGTACTCGCCTCCCCGCTCCAGGGCCTGCTGATAGGCCAGGCGATCGTGAATTCGGTTCAAAAAGGCCAGCAGGTTTGGCCGACTCGCATCCAGCCCGGCCCGAGCGGCGGCCGCCTCCAGGGGAAAGCTGATTTGAATATCGGCGGCGGTAAATTCGTCCCCGGCAAACCACTTATGTTTGGTTAGCTCGGTTTCCATGTAGTCCAGGTGCTGGGTAATCTGCGGTTCGATAAACGAGCTGTTGACCCGGCTGACGATCGAGTGGGCGATCGGGCGGGCAAAAAACGGCATGGGGTTTTCCTCAATTTTGTCGAAAATTAGCTTTAGCAACAGCGGGGGCATTGCAGAGCCCTCGGCGTAGTGCAGCCAGTAGGTGTAGCGCAGGCGTTCGGGGGTGCCGGGCGCAGGTGCCAGCCGACCCTGACCGTAGCGATCGACCAGGTACTCAACAATGGCCCCCGACTCAGCCAGCGTCAGGTCGCCATCGGTAATTACCGGAGATTTGCCGAGGGGATGCACCTTTTTCAGCGAGGCAGGGGCCAGCATCGTTTCTGGGTCACGCTCGTAGCGCTTGACCTCGTAGGGCAGTTCAAGCTCCTCTAGCAGCCAGAGCACCCGCTGGGAGCGCGAGTTATTTAAGTGATGAACCGTAATCATAAAGGCGTACTCATAATTTATCCCTGGGCAGGGCCAGTATCCGTGCATTGACGCCCATATTCGTCTATCTACGGGCTCAATCTTCGGGGAAACCTCGGTTTTTCAGTTGTTTAGCGCGGCGTTATAGCTGCGGCCAGTCTGGTTAAGACATGTCTCCTATGAACGTTTGAGCGTTTGAGCGTTCGAGCGTTCAAATGTCTGAACGCTCATAGGGTTTTTGGATGTCCTAACCAACGTGACTATGGCTATAACTAAGAAAAACCCCGCTGTTGCCAGTGGGGTAGGAGGGTCGTTGTTGTTTTGGAGGAAATCGGTGGTCTATCGGGCGTAGTGAACACCGCGATAGGTGAGTTCTGCGGGCTGCTGACGTTGCGTGACGCTAAACTGCTTGCGGGCGTAGGGACGGCCCATGAAAGTTGCCGTTTCGCCAGTGGGGGTAGCCTCAACGCTAGAGGTAGAAGCTTCGTAGGACTGGCCGCGATAGGTGAGTTGCATCGTTGGGGGCTCCTGGGTGACGGGGGGATGTCTCGATGACTCTATATTCGCCTGAAGGCCCAGGTTGGTGGGTGACGCCGGTACTGGTTAACTGGTGATAGTTCTGGAGCCAGATTGTGAGCCAGCAGGGCCTTGGCGCTGACGGAGATCACACCGCACCCTGGCTCAACCTATGGGCTAGTCCAACCTGGGTGGTACATAGCCTTCGTCTCGTTAGTTAGGCCACTGAGAGCCTTTGAGAACGTTCAAACGCTCGAACGCTGGCTCTGAGAAATTCCTAACCTACCCCTCGGTGGCTATAACCCTCAGTGCGACCCTGCTTTGTAGCCATGGCCAATATCTAGAATACCGCCCCCAATTTATAGCTGCGACCAAGACGCTTAGGACAGTCGTGATCATCAATGCCGAGGGCCTAAAATGCTCTGCTGTCAAGTTGTTTAGAAGTCAACGCCGCGTTTTAGGTCGATGCCTTTTTCGGCGTAGTGTTTGTGGTTAAACACTTCGGAGTGGGTGCTGGCGAGTTCAAAGTAGGCCGGTCGATTTTTGCAGCGTCCGGTAATAATGATTTCGGTGTCGCGAGGTTTGCGCAGCAGCGCCTGCACAATCGGCTCTTCGGGCAAAAGCTCCAGATCTACGGTGGGGTTTAGCTCGTCGAGAATGATGGTTTTGTAAAGGCCTGAGGCGATCGCGGTGCGGGCCATTTCCCAGCCCCGCTCGGCCTCGACGTAGTCGATTTCCTGCTGCTGCCCGCGCCAGACAATGGCGTCGCGACCGCAGCGCTGGTGGTCGACCAGGTTGGGGTAGATTTTGCGCAGGGCCGCGATCGCCGCGTCTTCGGTATACCCATTGCCCCCCTTCAGCCACTGGATGATCAGCACCCGGTGGGACAGGTCTTGGCTAATGCCCCGGCCGATCGCCTGGAGCGCCTTGCCCAGGGCGCTGGTCGACTTGCCTTTGCCCGCGCCGGTGTAGATCTCGATGCCCTCAATGCCCTCAATGCCCTCGGCCTGAGGCTGGGGCTGCATCTCCGAGTGCAGGTTGGCCACATCCAGCAGGGGCTGGGGGGCACCGCGCCCGGTGGCGATAATCTCCAGGTGGTCGGGCTTGTTGGCCAGGGTTTTGGCCACCTCGTCGGCATCGAGCAGGCCCAGGTCGAGCACCGGGTTAATTTCATCGAGTACGACCACCGAGTAGAGGCCCGAGGCGATCGCCCCCTTGGCCACATCCCAGCCCCGCTGGGCCTCCTGCCGGTCGAACTTGGTGATGTCGTCGGGGCCAAAAAACTCGGCCCGGCCGGTGCGCACCTGGTCGATCAGGTGGGGAAAGCCCCGCTGTAGAGCCTCAATGGCAGCGTCTTCGTCGTAGGTGCGGCCCGGCCCCTTGAGAAACCGCAGCAGCAGCACCCGGCTTTCTAAAAAATTCTGAATGCCCAGCCCGATCGAGCGCAGCACCACCCCCAGGGCCACCTGAGACTTGCCTTTACCTTCGCCGTCGTAGACGTGGATTTGCCCCGTAAGCCGCTCGTTGCCCTGCTGAGCGGTGCGAATACCAATGCCGGTTCTAACCATGGGTGTTGCGTATTGCGTAGTTGTGAATAGGGCCGCTTTAAAATCTTAGCTAAAGCCCAGCTGAGGTTATACCCTTGATAGTGCACCAGGACGCCCCGGTTAGGAACTAGCCTTTGCCACTCGCCCCATGCCACTGAACGATGTACTCTCAGAACCTGGCATTATGCCGCTGCGGGCGGTCGCCTTTCAAAGTCTGCTGCTGATGGTGGCGATTGTGCTAGAGGCCATGGTGCTGCGCCAGCGGCTGCGCCTGGGCTACCGCATCAGCATGCAGTACGCCGCCACCGTCAACCTGCTGGCCACCAGCCTGGGGTGGGTGGCCTTCTTGGCGATCGAGGCGGTACTGCCCCCGGACCTGCGCAACCAGATTATTAGCTATGTGCTGTTCAACCGCTTCTACGAGAACAGCTGGCGCGATGTGCTGCCGGTGGTGGTGGTGGTAACGGCGATCGCCGCCTTCTTTATCACCTACTGGATTAAGCTCCAGGGCCTGATTTGGCTGCTACAGCTGCTGGGGCAAAAGCCCATAGACACAACCCCCGAGGCGATCGAAGATAACCGCCGCCAGCGCTACGATCGCGCCCGACGCGCCCAGATTGAAGGGCAGCGGGGCCATTCGCCGCGAGCGTTAGCGGTGCTACAGGCTAATGCCATTAGCTTTACGGCCATTTTGCTGCTGTTGCTGCTGGTCAACCAGCCAGGGGTCATGGGATGGTAGGCTTTCTCCGTCAAACCCTAGAGGACCTGGGCAAGCTTCTGAAGCCGCCGCGCTACTTCGCCTGGCAGACCGTCATTTACATCAGCCTGTTTTCATGGCTGATGTCGCTGCTGGCGCGGGCGGTGAGCGCCACGGAATTTACGGTGGGGCTGTTGGCTACCCTGAGCTGGATTTGTCTGGCCCTGGGGGTGGGCTGGGCCCTTGAGGCCAACAAAGTTCGCCCCTTTGGTATTCCGATCGCGCCCTGGGTGTCGGGGGGGATTGTCTGCATCTTTTTGTTTGGCTCCTGGGGAGGCCGGTGGCTCCAGCCTGCCCTGGTGGTCTGGCCCCTGGTGTCCTTTGCGGTGGTGGCCGTGCCGAGCCTGGTGAGCTGGGATTTTAGCCTCAAAAAGCCTCAGCCCTTTGTGCGCCAGCAACTGGCTCTGCTGTTTTGCCTCAGCCTGCTGTTTAGCAGCTGGTTTCAGTTTTACTTCCGCATTCAAGCCTGGGTGCACGACTACCCCAGTCTGGCCGCCGACAGCGTTGAGCACAGCGCCTTTGTCTATCGCATCCCGGGCCAAACCACGGCCCTGTCCGCCGGGGTAACCCATTTGACTGTTGCCGAAGATCTGCTGCGCGAGGAGGTCGACAACAAGCCCTGGCCCTCGGTGGAGCGGTGGCTGCTCAACCTTGAGGGCCAGCGGCAGCTGCTGCGCCAGCAGCTGCACAGCCAAATGAGCGAAACCTCTCCGCTCGAAGATCCGCTCTGGCAGCTCGACTTTCAGCCCTCCACCAATGGCGATGGCTACACCCTCAAGCTGTGGGCGGTCTGGTCGGGGCCAGCCGCCAGCCCCAATGGCTATTACCTGGAAAAAACCTGCCAGCTTATGCCCATCAGCCGAGCGGGCCTGGCTCCAGAAAATGCCTCGCCGGGCTACAGTACGACCCAGTGGTCTAACCTTACCTGCGATCTGGAAACGCCGCGCCAGGCTGGGCACCCTAGGGAAACCCAGGCCAGCGGCTAGCTGAGGGGCCAGTTATAAGGCCATTACGAGGCCACTATGAGGTTAAAAAAGGGCTTGAAATCCATGGTTCTATCTCGAGTGGGAGTAATTGCCCATACGGTTTTTTTGGAGGTGATCCGCGATCGCATTCTCTACCTGGTGGCCCTGTTTGCGCTGCTGATGGTAATGGCCAGGCTGCTGCTGCCCGGCATCGCCGCCGGGGCCGAAAACAAAATGTTGATCGACCTGGGGCTGGCGGCCATTCACCTGCTGAGCGTAGTTGTGGCCGTGTTTGTGGGCACCGGGCTGATCAACAAAGAAATCGAAAAGCGCACGGTGCTTGTGCTCATTGCCAAGCCCGTCAGCCGGGCCGAGTTTATTGTGGGCAAGCACCTGGGCCTCACCGCCGTGCTGGCGGTCTTAATTGCCGCCCTGGGCCTGGTCTTTCTGCTGGTGCTGGGGGCTAGCGGGGTATCCCTTTCCCTGGGTAGCATTCTGATTGCCCTGGGGTTTATGACCCTAGAGGCAGCCCTGCTGGTGGCGGTGGCCATTTTATTTGGGGTGTTTACCAGCTCACTGCTCGCCACCCTGCTGACCTTTGCGGTCTACCTGATGGGGCACCTCAGCAAAGATATGGTGGCCTTTGGCCAGCTCAGCGACAGCCCAGCAGTACAGCGCCTGACCAACACGCTCTACCTGGTGCTGCCCGATCTGGAGCGCCTCAACCTGCGCAACACAGCGGCCTACGGTATGGAACTGCTGCCCTCCGTCACCGTCCTGCTGGGCCACGCCCTCTACGGCGTTCTCTATACCGGGCTGCTGCTGGCTATAGCCAGCCTAATTTTTTCGCGCCGCCAGTTTTAGCCGCTGGCCGTGGATTCAGTGGCCACCACGTCAGGTAGGGGGCGCTTGAGCTGATACAGCCACAGACACCCCGCCCCCGCCAGGACAATGCCCCCCAAACTGACCACCTGGGCCATTTTGAGCGGCCCTAGCATGAGGCTGTCGAGGCGCAGACCTTCGATCCAGAAGCGGCCCAGGCTGTAGGCGGCAAAGTAGGCCAGAAAGATAGTGCCAGGCTTCAGCCGTTGGGGGTGGTGCAGGCCCCAGAAAAATAGGCCCAGCACCAGGCCCAGCACCCCCAGGTTCCACAGCGACTCGTAGAGAAAGGTGGGATGGTAGTAGGCCACATCGCCCAGCCCCGGCGGGCGCTGGGCCGGGGGAATGTACAGCCGCCAGGGCAGCGCCGTGGGGCGACCAAAGGCTTCGGAGTTAAAAAAATTGCCCCAGCGGCCTATGGCCTGGCCCAGCACCAGCGGCGGGGCAACCACGTCTGCCAGCTGCCAAAACGAGAGCCGGTGGCGACGGGCGAACAGCAGCGTGGCGATCGCGCCCCCTAGAATGGCCCCGTGGATGGCAATGCCCCCCTGCCAAATCGCCAGGGCGTCGAGGGGGCGATCGGCGTAGCGCTGCCACTCAAACAGCACGTAGTACAGCCGCGCCCCCGGCAGCGCCCCCAGCACCAGCCAAATCGCCAGTTCATCGATGCGCTCTGAGTCAATGCCGCGCCGCTGGGCCAGCCGCTGGGCCAGGGCGATACCCAGCAGCAGCGCCGTGGCAATCAGCAGGCCGTACCAGCGAAAGGTAATCGGCCCCAGCTCAAAAATCACCGGCCCTGGGGATGCCAGCTGCCCCACCGGACCGTAACCTTTGACCACGTTGGCAATTGTATGCATCATCAGCGGCATCTATTCTTAGGGCAATCAACCGAACCTTCAACCCTGTGAGCGTTCAAATACTTGAGCGCTCGCAGGGTTGAAGGATGTCCTAACTAATAGGAGGACTGTGACTACGACTATACCTGGACTCGCTCTGCCTCCAGCCAGTCAAACAGCCGCTCCAGCTGGCGCAGGCTAATAAATCCATACTGCCAGAGAACAATTGGCAGATGAGCGGCACCGCCCTCGTGGTGCAGGGCGGCGGAGACCTCCGCATTGGATACCCCAAACTCCGCCTGCACAAAATTAACTAGCCTGGTGATCAATGGTAAGGTCATGGCACAGCTTCCGAATCGAGTTGGCAGAGGATGGCGCAGCCGGTTCGAGCACGCGCTGATAGCTGCGATAGGCGGCTTTGAATCGGCCCAGCCCGTGCAGGGCCACGCCCCGGAACAGCCAGGCCTGGGTGTGGCTGGGCGATCGCCAGAGGGCCTGGTTACAGCAGGTCAGCGCCAGCTTGGGCCGATTGAGCAAAATCAGCAGCACCGCCTTTTGCACCCACAGCCGCGCGCTAGCAAATCCAGCCAGCTCCTGGGCCTGCTCCAGGCTTTGCAGGGCCTCTTCGTAGCGGCCCAGGCAGCCCAGGACGTCGGCGCGGCTGCACCAGCTTTCAGCGTCGTGGGGGTTGAGGGCCAGGGCCTGCTCGACCTGGACCAGGGCCTCTTGGTAGCGACCCTTTTCGAGTAAAAGCTTGCCCATTTCGCCGTGGCGCAGGACCTCAAAGCGCCTAGCCTGCCGGGGTGGCCTTTGGCTGGGGCGCAGGCCAGTGGGCAGAATTTGGCGTTCGCGCACAGAAATTTCCATAGCGTCTTTTCCTTAGTGTGAGAGGAAAGCGATCGAATTGGTGCCAACGGTAGTTAGCCGGTATGGCGAATATGTGTCAGCGCCATTTCAGAGATATTGCGGCTCCAGACTCGCCCTAAAAAACCGCTTCAGCCCCGGCCCATAACACCTCGCCGTCATATCATCGCCACGGCAATGACACAGCTCGCTCTTAAGCTGGGGCAGATCATTGGGACCATTCGTTTTGGAATTTAGGAGGTGAAGGATGCCGCTGGACCTGTCCTACAAGCGCTATCAGCTCGACATTCCCTCGGTGGTGTGGTCAGAATTTTTTGAGCAGCTCACCGACGAAAATCGGGGCCGCCTGATTACGCTGACGCTTCTAGATGAACAGATGGGGGATTTTGAAGTACTGCGTCACACTCCCCTGTATTCCATTACCTACGATCGCCCCATCGACGGCAGCGATCTGATTGTGACGGTGGGACGACCCCAGGGGGTGGGGGAAGCCACCTACGCCCACCGCGTTGTACTGCCCGAAACCATCAGCATCATCACCGACGAAGATGGTTTCGTGCTGTCCTGCACTATTACCAATCGAGATCGTGCCCAGACCCTGATCAGCTTTCAATCTTAGATCGCGGTTACGGCACTCGGGGCTACTATAGGATTCAGGCACCTAAGATTGAATCAGATCTAGTCGGCAGCATTTTGGCCTGGCCAGCCATGGCCTCTGGACGATGCCTGCTCACCCCGTTTCTCTAGCTCACCTACCTAGTTACCTATCCGCCCATGAACGACGCCAACAGCCCCCCTTCTGATCCTCAGAATTCCCCTGCGCCGAGGGTTAAGGGGGTCTTGCGTGAAGCCGTTGAAACCCTGGGGCTGAGCGTGCTGCTGGCCTTTGGTCTGCGGACCTTTGTTGCCGAAGCCCGCTATATTCCCTCCGAGTCGATGCTGCCCACCCTGGAGATCAACGATCGCCTGATCATCGATAAAGTCAGCTACGACTTTACCGATCCTCAGCGCGGCGACATTGTGGTGTTCCATCCCCCCGAGTCTTTGGGCCAAAAAGAGGCCTTCATTAAGCGGCTGATGGGGCTGCCCGGCGACGTCATTGAGGTCAAAAACGGCCAGCTCTTCGTCAATGGTGAACCCCAAAAGGAGCCCTACATCGCCGCCAAACCCGATTACCAGTACGGGCCGGTGACGGTTCCCCCCGACTCTTACCTGGTGCTGGGCGACAACCGCAATAAGAGCTTCGATTCCCACTACTGGGGCTTTGTGCCCAAAGATCACCTGATTGGGCGCGCTGTATTTCGGTTTTGGCCCCCCAGCCGCCTGGGCGAGCTGAACTGAAACTGGCGGCAGCCCAAGGTCTAGGAATGGCTGGCCCTCTGCCCCTAAATCTGGTTCCCAGGCGGCTGCGAAACTGAGTCGTTCAGGAGACGTAACCCAATGGCTAAACTTGTTGCCATCGGCGACAGCTTGACCCAGGGCTTTCAAAGCGGCGCTATTTTCCGCACCGACCTGGCCTATCCCACGCTGATGGCCAGGGCTATGGGCCTGAAGGTGCCCAGCGAGTTCCCTATTCCAACCTTTGCGGGCAGCGGTTTACCCATCAATATTGAAGATCTACTGCGATCGATGGAGCAGACCCTGGGCCAGGACATTGATGCCTGGGAGTGGGTGGTGCGGTTTCCGGTCTTGCTCAACCAGTATGTCGGCGGGGTCGAAGACCTCTACGAGCGGGGGGCCGGATCGCGGCCCGCCTCCTACGGCGGCTGCTACCACAACCTGGCGGTCTGGGGCTTTCGGGTGGCGGACAGCTTTACCGTCACCTCGGCCTACTGCGATAAAACCATCCGTCGCGACGAGGGGTGGCTCGAAAACGACTTTTTTGGTCTGCCCTCGGCGCCCATGTACCGCACCGCCAAGCAGGTGCTAAACCCCAATTTTGACAACAGAAAAGCCACCTGGACCCAGCTGCACAACCTCAAGGCGATCGTGCAGCAAGACGGGCAGCTCGATGCGCTCATTCTCTGGCTGGGGGCCAACGACTGCCTCGGCACCGTGGTCAACCTAGACCTCAAAGACATGACCGAGGCGGATGTGCAAAAGCTGGAGCAAACCGGCCAGCTCAATGATCCCGTGGCCCGCCGCGCCTGGAACCTGACTAACCCGAACCTGTTTAAGCGAGATTTTGCCGTTTTAGTCGAGACCGTCGCCAAGATCATTCCCCCCACGACCAAGGTATTTGTGGGCACCGTACCCCATGTCACCATTCCGCCCATCACTCAGGGCTTAGGGGCCTTTGACGGCAAGTATTTTGAGTACTACGGCTCGTTTTTTGACACCGCCCAAAATACAGACAGTCCGCCCCAGCGTCGCCACCTGTCCAAAGCCCAGGTGATTGCCATTGATCAGCGGGTCGATGCCTTCAACGCAACCATTCGCGAGGTTGTGGGGCGCCAGGGCCAGGGGTGGACCATTGTCGATACCGGGGCCATGCTCGATACCCTGGCGGTCAAGCGCAACAACAGCACCGATGCCCCCGGCCTGCCCCTAATTGAATACTGTCGGCGCCACGGACGCCCCGACCATCCCCTACTGAGCCTGAATCCGGTGCCCAGCATTCTAAGGTTTGACACCCACAACGCAACCCGGCTTCAGGGGGGCCTGTTTAGCCTCGACAGCGTTCACCCCACCACCATTGGCTACGGCCTGATTGCGGAAGAGTTTTTGAGGGCAATGCAGGCGGCAGGGGTAGACGGGGCCGACCCCATGCAGCTGGACTGGGCACACATCATTATCCAAGACACGCTGATTCAGGCCCCACCCCCGCTGTGGGACGACATTCTCAAGGCCGCTGAACACAATGCATCACTCTGGGACATGCTGCTGGGCTTTGTCACGTAGGAGGCTGCGGCACAGGTTTATTGGGTGTTTTCGATCGCGGGGGGCAGGGGAGCAGGGGAGCAGGGGAGCAGGGGAGCAGGAGGGCAGAGGGGCAGGGGAGCAGGGGAGCCAGGAAAGTTGGAGCGGTGGCCTGATTTCTGCCCAGCCGTGCCAGGGGGCGTGCGGTTGGCTGGGTACAGTGCATTTCTTTAGCTACAAAACACCCCCAGTGGTAGCCACCAGGGGTGTTAAAAATCGGCGGATTTGCCGCTGGAGCAGTGATATCTAGGCCAGACAGCCGAGCTTTTGCCCGTTTGCTTTGGCCTGGGAATGAGTGACTGGCGCGTTTTGCTGGCAACTCCAGAGCGATTGCAGAAACCCGCAACTGCTTTGGAGTGAAGGGCGATCGCCTGCCCGCTCATACTGTGGTTCTGCTAGTTATCGCAGTATTGCTAACTAGCAGAACCACAGTGGCAACCATTTCGACTTTTTCGCAGAGATTGCCGAGAGCTTTGCCAAACCCGGTATGGGTCTAGCTCACGGCCAAGGAAACCAGCAGCAGGCCAGCTACAAAAAGGGCGGCGGCGGTGGCCTGCACGACATACCCTCGCTGCTGCTCTGGGGAGGGATAGGACGCAAAGTACATGGCGGGTTCGACGGCGTAGTTGTTGAGCGTACCGTTGTCGAGTTGGGTGGTGGTGAACATCTCAGGCCCTCCTAGGGGTTAAATGTTTCTTTATGTGAACTAATGTAACAGATATGTAACAAAGCCGCAACATTTTCTTGCATTAATTTTGCTTATGCGCTAAAGCCGCCAGACCTATGGCCTTCGTCACGATAGTTATGACACTGATTAGGGCGCTGAGAGGCGTTGAGAACGTTCGAACGCTGGCTCTGAGAAATGTCCTAACCTGCCCGTCGGCTGCTATATAGCAATAGTTACGTTGGTTATGACGTCCAGAAACCCTATGACAGAGCTGCGGGTCGCCCTACCGTTCCACCACCATCGCCGTGCCGCCGCCGCGACGAATTGGTTCGGCGGCAGCGGTTATGGAGCCGTCCGGGCGGCTGATTAGCCCCACGGCTGCCCCAATCTCGGGCACAGGCTCTAGATCGTGTCCCAGGGCTATGAGCGCCTGGCCGAGCGCCGTCTGCTCCAGGCTGCTGTCGACCTGGGTGGTGCCGCCGTTGCGCTGGGAGATGCGGGGGGCGGCGATCGCCTCGGGCAGCGTCAGGCCAAAGTCGATCAAGTTCACGGCAATACCGGCCACGGTGGTGATGATGGTGGAGCCGCCGGGGGAGCCAAAGGCCAACATGTCGCCGCTGGGGCTGCGGGCGATGGTGGGGGCCATGCTGCTGCGGGGGCGTTTGCCGGGTTCCGGAGCGTTGGGGTGGGGGCTGGTGGGGTCGAAGTCGGTCAGCTCGTTGTTGAGCAGAAAGCCATAGCCCGGCACGACAATGCCAGAGCCGCCAATCGACTCAATGGTAAAGGTGTAGGACACCACGTTGCCCCGGCGATCGCTGGTCACCAGGTGGGTGGTGGAGGTGCCGCTCTGCCCTGGCGATTGGGCGACGGGTGGGAGTCTGGTCAGGCTTGGGCTGGGGTCGCGCTGGTAGGGCAGCGGATTGCCCGGTGCCGCTCGGAAATCTTGAACCGGGTCGGGGGCGCGATCGCCAATCAGTGCCCGCCGCGTCTGAATAAAGTCGGCGCTTTGCAGGCCGGGCAGGGGCACATCGACGTACTCTGGGTCGCCCAGGTAGGCGTTGCGATCGGCAAAGGCCAGCCGCTCGGCCTCAATCACCCGGTGCCAGGCTTCAGCGCGGTTCGCGAGGTCTGCCGGTCCCGAATTGCTTTGACCTAAGTCAAACCCGGCCAAAATGCTGAACACTTCCCCGCTGGTGATGCCGCCGCTGCTGGGCAAGCCCATGCCGTAGAGAGTGTAGCCCCGGTAGTTGGTCACCGTGGGGGGCCGCACCCGCACATCGTACCGATCGAGATCTGCCAGGGTGAGGCCACCGGGAATCACGCGAAACGGGGGGCGAGCAACGGTGGGCGGGTGCTGCACGGTTTGAACGATCGCCGCGCCAATGTCGCCCCGGTAAAAGGCATTCACCCCCTGCTCTGCCACCAGGCGGTAGGTCTTGGCCAGGTCAGGGTTTTTGAGGCGAGAGCCGACGGCGGGGAGAGCACCGCCGGGCAAAAATAAGGCTTGGGTAGAGGTAAACGCCGCAAACCGGGCCTGATTTTGGGCCACCTGGCCCGCAAAGGTTTCATCGACCACGAAGCCCGCCTCCGCCAGGGCGATCGCAGGCTCTAGGGCCTCCGCCAGCGAGAGCGTACCGTAGCGGCGCAGGGCTTCGTCCCACCCCAGCAGCGTGCCCGGCACCCCTACCGCTACCCCCGAGGAAATGCGGTTGGGGAAAAAGGGCAGCACCGCCCCGGTTGGACTGTCGGGGTCTTGGAACATGTCCACCTGGGCCGAAGCGGGGGCCTGTTCGCGGCTATCCAGGGTGATGACGCGATCGCTGTCCTTCAGATAGATCACCATGAACCCGCCCCCGCCAATGCCGCCGTAGAAGGGTTCTACCACCCCCAGGGCGGCGGCACTGGCGACAGCGGCATCAATGGCGTTGCCCCCCTGCCTCAGCACATCGATGCCGATCTGGGTGGCCTGGGCATCCGCCGTGGCGACGGCGCCCCCCCGGCCCTCGGCCACAGATCCGCTGGCCTGAGATCGGCCCTGGTACGCCCAGAGGGACCAGCAGAGACAGACCCCCAGCACCACTGACAAAATTCGCCTGACCATAGCCGTCTCTCCTCATGCTGTTCGATGACCCTGGGTTTACGAGGTTGCCCCTGCCACTCATCCCGCCAGCTTAAGAACCACTGGTGGATGAATGGCCCTGCCATTGCCGCCCGAAGATCGCCAGAACCCTTTATCTACTGTAGGGTGAGCCATGCCCCCCCGCTTTAAGTCAGGGCCATTCCCCGCCAAAATTCCCTGGCAAGAAACGGCCCCTCTGCCCGAATTGAGCCCAATTGGGCCTGTAGAGCCCTCTGGCCTGCGGATCTTTTATCCAGACGCACCCGGATATAGCTCTATATAGACCTTGTCAAAGCCGAGGCGTGGTCTTGGCTGGTGATATAGACCAGGATTGCTATCTGCCGCTATAATCCGTCCGTTCAGGCCCCATTGTCGCCCCTGGAGGACTTGCCCATGACGGTGTTTTCTATGTTGTATCGCCGTCGGTGGGTGTGCTCGGCGCTGCTGGCGGCGGGCCTGGCGGTGGGCCTGGCGCCCCTGCCCGGCTTCGGGCAAACTCCGGCGACCCCAGGGGCAGCCCTCACCATGGGCACCGAAGCGGACTATGTGCCCTTTGCCTACCAGTACGCCGCCGACCCGCCCAGCGGCATTGTCGGGTTTGATATTGAGGTGGCCAAGGCCATTGCCCAGCGGCTGGGGTTTGAGATCAGCCTGCAGGAGCGCCCCTTTGAGGATCTGCTGCCCGCGCTCCAGTCGGGCGAGCTGGATTTTGCCATTGCCGCCATTACCCCCACCCCGGAGCGGGCCGCGCTGGTAGATTTTTCAGACTCCTATTTTGAATCGCGCCTGGCCCTGGTATCGCGGCGATCGCACCCCCTGCGCACCCTCACCGATCTGGCCGGGGCCACGATCGCCGTCCAGAGCGGCAGCATTCAGCAGCAGTCCGCCCTGGCGCTGCAGGCGGCGGGGACTGACATTGAGATTAAGGCCTTTGATCAGGTCAACGAGATGGTCGCCGCCGTGCGCACCCAGGCCGTGGATGTGGCCTTTTTAGAAGAGCTGGTGGCCGAAGCCTACCTGGAAAACAACCCCACGCTGGAATTTGACGTGCTGGGAGAGCTGCCCCCCATGCCCGTTGCGATCGCGTTTCCCAAGGGATCGCCCTACGTGGAGCCGTTTAACCGGGCGATCGCAGAGCTCAAAGCCAGCGGCGAACTCGGCCTGCTGGCCCGCCAGTGGTTTACCATGCAGCCCTAGGGCAGCCGACCAGCGCCCCCAATCGGCTAAGGTGAGGATGGACATGCTCCCCTTGCCTCAGCCCATGGGGGGCGATGCTCCTGACCCCTAATTTCCCCTAAATTTTCCTCTGCGGCCCCATGGCTAAACTCATTCTGATTCGCCACGGGCAAAGCCTGTGGAATGCAGCCAATAGGTTTACGGGCTGGGTGGATGTGCCCCTCAGCGATCGCGGTCGAGCCGAGGCCACTGTCGCCTCCTGCAAGCTGCGCGACGGGGGCTACGCCGTTGACATCTGCTTCACCAGCATGCTGATTCGGGCGATCGAAACGGCGATCGTGTGTTTGACCGAGTGCCATGAGGTGCGCGGGGGGCGCATGCTTTACCTCTGGCACGACCCGGCTGAACCCGACTGGCACGGGTGGGACCACCACATCGGTCAACCCGAAGACGAGCTAAAGCTGATTCGCTCCCCCGCCCTAGATGAACGCTACTACGGCGATTTGCAGGGGCTGAACAAGGCCGAAATGGCGCAAAAATTTGGCGAGCAGCAGGTTCATCTGTGGCGGCGATCCTACGATGTGCGTCCGCCGGGGGGCGAAAGTCTGGCCGATACGGTCAAACGGACGGTGCCGTTTTTTGAGCAGGCTATTTTGCCAGAACTCAGGGCCGGAAAAAATGTGATGGTTGCGGCCCACGGCAATTCCCTGCGATCGATTTTGATGTATATCGATCGCCTCGGCGAAGATGAGGTGGCCGGCCTAGAGCTGGCCACGGGCGTACCGATTATCTATGATGTCGATGGCGAGGGCGCTTTCACCCACAAAGCGGTGTTGACGCAGTAGTTTTCAGGTCATCTTCTCACGCTGACCCCAGCTAGGGCGGGCTTTTCTGGCCTAGCTGAGGTCAGGCCGGATCTGAGGATCGGCTCGTGTTGGGTGACCCTGCGCTTCATTCAACCTACATTGGAAATAGGCCAAGCAGTCGACCCCAAGGCTGCCTAGAAAACCTGCGATCGCCCCTTCTCCCCAGCCCAAATATAGGCCCCAAAAACGCGGGGCACACCGCCCTCTATTTTTCCTCCCCGCCGCCACAATCTACCGATTCCTGCCCTATTTTCTGCCGAGGTCACAGGCATTTCCGCCCGTTGGCCGCTGCCAATCAGGTGCAGAACGCTGAGGCTAAAATTGATTTTTGTCAGCCCACTACGCGCCTTCGAACGGTTAGCGTTGTTATTTGCGGCAGAAATTCATGCTTAAAGTTGCACCTAAATAGAAATAAGGAATTACAATCAGATTTAGCATTGTGGCTGTTCTCAGTCTTCTTTCCCTAGGTTCTAACCAAGCTGTCGAAAATGGAAAGAGCTGGCTGACTGGCAGCATAAGGTGGTAAATTCTCAAATTCCAAAGTTTTGGCATTCTCTGTAGGACAATTAGGTTATGGCAGTAAAAAATAAGGAATCTCTGACAGGCAAGGAACTTCTGGCTAAGGTCAAAGAGAATGACGGGCTGACTAAGCGAGAACTGGCCAAGGAATGCGGCTACTATACCGTTAGCAAAGACGGACAAACCCGTGTAAACCTGGCTGAGTTCTATGACGCTTTGCTGTCGGCCAAGGGCATTCAGCTGGAGCCAGAAAAGTCTAAGGATGGTCGGGGTCGGGAAGCCTCCTACAGCGTTACCGTTCACAAGAACGGTCAAATTGTAATCGGGGCAGCCTACACCCAGGAGATGGGTCTTAAGACCGGCGATGAGTTTGAAATTAAGCTTGGGTACAAGCATATTCGCCTGGTCAAGCTCGACAGCGATGGCAACGCAGAAGGCGAAGAGTAATTCTTTTGCTATGTCTCCCGCTGGTTGTCGTCCTCGGCGATCGCGGTTCCTCTATCCATCACACCGTTGCTCTGCTCCATAGCTGGGGCTAAAGTAGCCCGCAAAAATTGCATCTGTCGCTGGGTTTAGCAGCAGATGCACTCTAGCTATTGCCCCCGGCCTGTAACAGGTCGGGGGCTTTGTTTTGGATAACCCTTTAGCGGCAAAGCTGTCGCTCTTTTTAGGGTTTGCTACTATTTGCCGCCAATAGATAGATCAGATATGGCAATAGTCACATGGGTTAGGACATCCAGAAACCCTATGGGCGTTCAAACGTTTGAACACCCATAGGAGGCATGTCTTAACCAGACTGGCTACAGCTATAGATCGGGGCGGCACCCATCAAGGTCCGCTCAGAAGCCATCGGCAAAGGCTAGATTACCGATGGGCGCTGTTGCTGCGATCGCCATGGGCGAAAAGCTGCGCGCTGCCATACCCCAATACCCTCGGCTCCAGCCAGAACTCAAAACCCGGAAAAATGAGTCTCGCTTTCACAGGATTGTCACAGGTGACCGCCATGATGTAAAAGTTCCTGAAAGTCGACCTTCTAGATCAGTGGACGTGTCATGGCCGATTTTTCTAAGTCTTTAGAAAGTCGGCCATGCTCTCCCTGTCCCTAATAACCCTATGCAATCTTCCTCAGTTACAGCCCCCACGACAGTTCTGTGCATTGCCTGCGGCTGGGCGAATGTCTCCCTCTTTCAGCAGTGGCTAGGAGATAAAAGCCGCTATCGCCTAATATTTTGGGAAAGCCGCGATAGCTTTGATCTAGACTCAACCCATCCGCCCAGCCTAATTTTGCTGGACAGCAGTGCGGGAATCAAGAGTTTACCTGCCGTAACGGCCCAGTGGCCCACCGCTAAAGTGATCGTGCTGCTTAAGAGCACTCAGGAGAACGATGCCCCGATCTGGCTAAGTCAGGGCGCCGACGACTATCTGATCAACGCTCAGTTCACCGCAGTGCGCCTCACCTGGACGGTGCAGCGGCTGACCACCCTGGCCGAAAGCATCGATCGCCAGGTTGCCGCCCGCACGGCTGAACTCTGCAAAGCCAAAGAATCCGCCGAAGCCCTCAACCGGATTGGTCGCCGCTTTCTCACTAACCTGAGCCATGAGCTACGCACCCCAATCAACGCTATTTTGGAGTTCAGCCAGAAGCTTTCCCGGGAAGCAAACCTATCTGACCAACAACGGGACGGGTTGAGCAATATCTTCAGCCATGGTGAGCACCTGCTTGCCATGGTCGACGGCATGCTCGGCAGGGCGAAGGAGGGCACTGCAACCAAACCCCAGAGGGCGCGGCGGGTGGTGGCGCTGGCCCCTGGTCAACCGATCTGCCGGATTTTGATTGTGGAAGACGACTGGACCAGTCGAGTTCTGCTTCAGACGCTGCTGCTGCCGCTTGGGTTTGAGATCCAGGTGGTAACCAACGGCCAGGATGCCATCCATGTCTGGGCCGATTGGCAGCCTCACCTAATCTGGATAGACGCTCACATGGCAGCCATGGACGGCTACGAAACGACGCACCGCCTCCGAACCATAGAGCAAAATCAGCTCCTACCTGAAACCCCGGCAGACCTGTTCGTGCCCACCAAAATCATTGCCCTCACGGACAATGCCGAGAAAGAATACCTTACGGCTCGGGCTGTCGGCTGCGACGATGCTGTGTCTAAACCCCTCAAGCCCCATGTGATTCTTGAAAAAATAGCCGAGCATTTGGCCATTAAATACGACTACGCCACCAATGCCGGGCAGGCGGTCTAGGCCTATGGATAGTCTGGCAAGGTAAAGAAGAAGGCTGTACCTATGCCCGGTTGAGATGCGGCCCAAAGTTTTCCACCGTGGTTTCTCACAATTTTTTTGCAGGTGGCCAAGCCAATGCCCGTGCCCGGATAGTTTTTGGCTGACTTAGTCCGGTGAAAGATATCGAAAACCTTCTCAAGGTTTTGAGGTTCAATGCCAATTCCATTGTCGCGGATCTCAAAGAGCCAGCCGTTTGCTTGCTTAGTGGCGGATATTTCAACTTTAGGCAAAATCCCAGGGGCAACAAATTTTATCGCGTTGCTGATCAGGTTCTGCACAAGCTGAATCAGCTGAGTTTCGTGGCCCAGGACTGTGGGAAGGGGGTCAGATACTATCTCTACCTGGTTACTGGTAATGGTAGCATCCAGATTGTCGAGCACCTGTTTGAGCACTATGTCGAAATTAATCGGATGCATTTCTTCCGCCTGGTCTCTCACCTTAGAGTAGGACAGCAGATCTTGAATCAGCCTCTGCATGCGGTTTCCAGAGTTGTAAATTCGGTTGAGATAGTTAAGTGCTGTGTCGTCTAGTTTGTCTTGATACTTCAGAATAAGAATTTTAACAAAGCCTGTAATACTCTGTAGGGGTTGCTGCAAATCGTGGGAAACCACGTAGGCAAATTGCTCGAGTTCTCGATTAGAGCGGGCCAGTTCTTGGTTGTGATCTATTAACTGCTGCTTCAAGCGCTGAATACAAAGTTGATGCTCAATGCGGGCCAATACCTCCATCTCCTGAAAGGGCTTGGTGACATAGTCAACTCCCCCGACAGCAAAGGCTTTTACCTTATCTAAGGCATCATCCAGTGCGCTGATAAAGATGATCGGAACCTCGCAGGTTTTGGGATCTGCTTTGAGGTTCTGACAAACGGCGTAACCATCCATACCAGGCATTTTGATGTCGAGCAGAATCAGGTCAGGCGGGTCTGACTGTACGGATGCGATCGCCCGCTGCCCGTTCAAAGCCTTGCGAACTTCATAGCCTTGGTTGGTTAGCATAGCAGACAGCACACGCAAATTGTCTGGAGTGTCATCCACCAGCAGAATATCTCCTCGCAGCCCATCCCTTAAATCACTATTCATATTATATTTGTAATCAAATTTTGACGATGTTCAGGTATGAAAGCCGTTGTCATAAAAAAATCAAGTCAGATCCGAACCGTTCTCCCTATAGGTCTGAATCAAATCAATAATGATTTCAAATTGAAAGTCTGCGGCCCAGGCCCTTAAATGAACGGCCAAAGGTGCAATATCCGATGGAATTCCGTCGGCCAGCTTAAAGATATCTTGGTCAAAGCCTTTGACCGCAGCATCGTTCAGCTGCTCAATCCACTCCGGCGGCATTTGAGCTAAGTAGGCCCTCAGGTTCCAATTTACAGATGTTTCATAAAATGGGGACAGATCAACCGAATTTAACCTTAGCCCATAATCCAATTTGTTTCCAGCTAAGCCGATCTGATGCTTGCCAATCTTAGCAATCTCTAGCAGATCGTTAATTAGCGACAGCAGATAATTTCCATTGCGATCGGCAACCTTCAGCTGCTCTTTAACTTCTGGATCGAGAGAAGCGTTTCTTTGAGCCAGCTGAGTGACGCCGAGAATAGCGTTGAGGGGCGTACGTAGCTCATGGCTCATCGACTCCAAAAACTCGCTTTTAGCACGATTGGCTACTTCTGCGGCGTTTTTTGCCTCCAGCAGTTTGGCCGTGCGCTCAGCCACCCGCTTTTCTAGTTCAGAGAAGGATGTTTTGAGCTGGGCGGTCATTTGATTAAAGGACTGAGCTAAATCGTCTAGTTCTTCAATGGCTTGAATTTCAATAGTTTGGTCGAGATTGCCGTTAGCAATTTCTTGGGTGTTTTTAACTAGATACTGAATGTGCTGGCTAATCCATCGGGAGGTCATCAGGCCAAATAGAATAGCCGATACGAGCGCCAAGAGACAGAGTAAAATAGTCGTTTTCGTGCTGGCATAGACCTCCTCCATGAAGCTAGACTTTGGCACTACGCTAATGATGAGCCAGTCTAATCCGTAGGCGTCACTCCAAGGAGTAACCTGGAGAAACTCTTCCTGTCCGGCGATCGAAAATATGAGTTGAGTGCTAGTTTTGATTTGATCAAGGCCGCCAAGTTTATCGTGTAGGTAGTTTGTGGTTTCGCTAATTAAGGGATTGCTGCTGTGGATAGCAGCTAGCCGTTCCGCATTATTCTCGTTTGGCAAAAGTTTTGGTTTTGGATCTGAGCTGGCTACCAGCAATCCATTGCGCTCAACAATAAAAATTGCGCCGCTAGATTTTAAGCTAACCAAAAAATCATTTAGGTCTGAAAGCAGTAAATCGGCCCCAATCACGCCCACCAAATGGGACTGAGCATCGTAGATAGGGTAGCTGTAGGAAATGGACAATACCTCTGGCTTATCGTCCCACTGATAAATACGGCTCCAAATAGGTTTTTGAGCCGCGACGGCATCCGCATACCAAGCTTCTTCTACAACCGGAGGCTGATTGCCTACAATGCCCTCTAAATCGACGCGATTCCCGTAGCCGTTAAGCCTGAAAACAGACATGGTTGACAGGGAAGGATACCGGGTTTCATTCATCAAAATTTCGCCACTGCCTAAACGCTCAGCCCCAATAAATTCTCCCTGGGGATTGGCAAAGTTAATGTAGCCGACGTCAAAAATTTTCATTTGCTGATAGAAAGTTCTTCCCAGGGCGTTAAAATCTGCCAGACTTAGGGTGCCAATGGCGATCGCGTCTGAGTTCAGCTGGTTAATTTTAATGGGAATGACCAGTTTATCTTCGAGATGGTGGGCAATTTTATTGCTAATTTCCTGCTGGAGCTGAACGACTAAATTGCTGATGTCCTCTTCTCCATTGCGGAAAGAGAGCCACCCTGTCAACCCCACAGCCAAAGTAATTTGAAAGACAAAAGGCACTACTAAAATCAGCCGTAGTGGCATTCTGCAGGGACTATGGGAAGGTAGTTTTTGAGGAAAGTTGAATCGCATTCTAGACTCGTTTTGCCATAGAGAGTGGTGTATCAGGGCTTCGTATGGGTGATTTGAATAATTTTTTCAAACTGGAAATTTTCTACCCAGAACGTTAATACCTGAGCAATGGAGGAATATTCATCGGGGATTTCGGCAATCAGCTTGAGGATAGGACTGTCGGCTCCCTTAACGGCTAAGTCATGCAGCTCTTGAGTCCATTCTTTGGACATAGCCAAAAAGAGGCTGGCTGAATCTTTGGCCGACAAGATAGTTGGATAAACCGAAGCAGTCGGTGTCTCAGCAGAGTCTTCTGATTGATAGAGGTAGCGTATGTTTAAATGTTCAGATAGTTTGTCAAGCAGCAGGTCTTCCTGTATTGGTTTGCGCAGAAAATCGTCGCAGCCAATGGCGATCGCATTGGCTTTAGTTTCCTCAAAGGTGCTGGCGGTCAGCGCAATAATCTTGGTGCGGCTAGAGCCATGGCCAGGCAGCGGCGGCGCCCCTATATAGGTTTGATCGGGTTCGTTTAGACCTGGCATACTTCGGCTGGCTGGACTACTTTTTATGTCTCTGTCGTATTCAATGGCGCGAATGATTTGGGTCGCTTTAATTCCACCCATTATGGGCATGCGCAAGTCCATTAGAATCAGGTGCGGACACCATTGTTTCCAGAGGGTAACGCCATCTTGACCGTGGTTGGCATGGCGCAGCTCAAACCCCAGGGGAGTCAGCAATTTGACTAAGAGCTGGCTATTTTCCCACTGATCTTCGACAATTAAAATGCGGTAGGCGGGCTGTTCAGGGGCCAGGGATATGACCCGACCTTTGGGCAGTGAAGGCATCGGCGATGGAGCTTCGGCCAGATCTGCCTGAATGTGAAATTTGAAGGTGCTGCCCTGGTTGACGGTGCTACACACCATAATATTTCCCCCCATCAGGCGCACAAAGGTGTGGCTGATGGCCAACCCCAACCCGGTTCCTTCGTGGGCATGCTGCCCTGAACTAGATTGGGTAAAGGGCTGAAACAGTTGACCCAGGGCGTCTGTTGCAATCCCAATGCCGGTATCTTCGACTTCAAAGCTCAGGGTAATAGGAGAGGCGGGCTGGGGGGCGGCGGCATGGTTTACTCGCAGAGTTATGCTGCCGGCCTCTGTAAACTTGATGGCATTGCCGATCAGATTCAGCAGGATTTGACGTAATTTACCTTCATCGGTGGCAATGTAGCGGGGTAAATCGGCAGCAGGTGCAAAGGTCAGGCGCAGGTGCTTGGCCTGGGCCTTTGAGCGCACCATAGCTTCTAGATCATTTAGCAGGTGATATAGGTCGAACCTGGTTTTATTGAGCTGAACTCTGCCGGCCTCAATTTTAGACATCTCTAAGACATCGTTGATTAGGCCCAAGAGGTGCTGACCGCTGCGATTAATGATCTTGAGGTGGGTGCGGTGGTCAATATGAAGGGACTGATCGTGGCTAATCACTTGGGTAAAGCCAAGAATGACGTTTAATGGCGTTCTCAACTCATGGCTCATATGGGCCAAGAAATCGCCTTTGGCACGGCTGGCGGCGGCACTGCGCTCGGCCTCGCGAAGGGCGGCTTCCTTGGCGCGCTGCAGCGCAGCTTCGGCCTGTTTGTGCTCGGTAATCTCCTCTAACAGCAGCAGAAAACCCGGGGACGACTGGGGAAATTGGGGGGGGATTGCGTTATTTGGCAACGGCTGTAGGCTCAGGTCAAACCAGCGATTACCCCGATACAGGTTGCTGTACTTGGTAGTATTCCCGAGCTTGAGGTTTTCTAGACTGACCTGCCACTGGGCCAAGTTGAGCCAGTGGGGAACCACGGCCGAATCGGCTGAGCTGCCCACTTGAATCTGAAACAGCTGGATGGCTACAGGGTTGCAAAACCAGATGGTGCCATCTCCGTCAAAGGCGATCAGCCCCGTGGGTAGGGTGCGGGCGATCGCAATTTGCATCGATTGCGATCGCCCCAGCTGCCGGGCCAAGTCGGCCAGCTGTACCACCTGGGACACCGCCCCCCGGGTGCGAGGCAGCGGCGGCTTTGGGGGCGAATCTGGGGCACGGTCGGGGGATAGGGCAGCGGTCACCAGATCCTGGTGGTAGTGGTGCCACAGGTAGGCCACCTGACGGCGCAGCAGATAGTCTTCTCGGAGGCGATCGCTGAGGGCGACCGCAATGGCGGTGGTAACGAACAGCGTGACCGGGGCGGCGGTGGGCAGCCAGAGGTGCATTTGAAACAGCAGCAGGCTCAGCACGGCCCACCCACCGCAGAGGCCCGCCATGGCCATCAGCTGCTGGCGGGTGTTCCAGCCTGACA
Source organism: Nodosilinea nodulosa PCC 7104 (assembly GCF_000309385.1). Classification (GTDB taxonomy): domain Bacteria; phylum Cyanobacteriota; class Cyanobacteriia; order Phormidesmidales; family Phormidesmidaceae; genus Nodosilinea; species Nodosilinea nodulosa. The sequence goes on along the minus strand of NZ_JH976537.1, from coordinate 630,630 downwards.
TCAGCCAGCTAAAGCCGGGGCTGCTGACCAGCAGCAGCCACCACAGGCGACGGCTGCTCAGGGGTTGCAGAAAGTTGCCCTGCAGCAGGTTGTCAAGGGCGGTGGCGTGGAGGTACAGCCCGCTGGTGGGCGGATTCCGGTCAAAGGGAGTGACTAACGGGTCAAGCCCAGCCGCCGTGACCCCCACCAGCACAATTTTGTTGCGAAAGGTTTGGGTCGGAATTCGCCCTTGCAGCACATCGACAAAGGAATAGGTGCTGACTTGATCCGCTGGGCCAGGCCAGTTGAGCCACAGAGGCTGGCTAAGATCGGGGAGGGCAATTGAGGCGGCCACCAGATTGTAGGCCTGGAGCGCGGCCACCGCCAGCGCCGGCTGGCCCTGCCGTAGGGGTTCAAGCTGGCGCACCAGGCCGTCGGTGTCTTCCTGGCGCATAATGTGGCCGGTCGCGATCGCCGCCTGCTCTAAAGTTGGCACGGGTCGCAGGGGTGCCCCGCCACCGTCCCAGGCCTGGGCGAGCACCGTCACCCCCTGCTGCTGAATGGCCTCGGCCAGCTGAGCGTCGTCGGGGCTGGGCTCTGACCAGATCACGTTCATGACCACAACGCTGGCCTGGTCGCGGGGGAGGTGCGCGAGCAGCTGCGTGTAGTAGTGGCGCGGCCAGGGGAACCGCCCCAGCTGTTTGAGGCTGGCATCGTCGATGGCGATGACCACCAGCCGCTGGTCGGCGGGCAGAGGGCCTCGTAGCTCAAAAAGGGTGCGGTAGGCCATCTGCTCCAAAGGCTGAAATGCTTGCCCCTGTAGCAGCAGCGCGATCGCCACCGCCGTGATTACACCGGGTAACAATCGCCAGAGATGATGCCCTAGGCGCTTATTCATGACCTGTGGCCCCGGGACGGGGCTGCTTGGCTTGGCCTAACGGTGCGATCGCAGCTTTCCGAGAGGGGTTAGTTCCACCCGCGAAAACTTGGCGATCAGTCACTTCGTTAAGCAAACTATCCATAGGTTAATATCACAACTTCTCTTCTAAAATGCGTTGGGTGACGGCTATAATCTGGTCAAACTGAAAATTTTTATTCCACTCTTCAAGCACCCTGGACAAAGATGGATAAACGGCAGGAATATCTCGAATAAGTTTGGCAATTTGGCGGTCAAAGCCCTGGATAGCGGCTTTATTTAGTTTGGCAACCCAGTCTGCCGATAGATCTTTGTCTAGGGCCTCTGCCATCAATGCCTCAGCAGCACTGAGTGAGATTGATGAAGTCATCGCAGATGTTTTTTCAACCTGCTTTTCAGCCTGTTCGATCGAACCAACATTTTTATACTGCATCCATGCTGCTGATTCTAGCTCCGGTGAAAGCAGATTGGCAAGAATGTAAAACCTCGCCTTCGTGCCCACCCCAGGGGTACTAGAAATATTGATATCCCCACCCATGGCTTGTATGTACTGGTGGCTAATATATAAGCCTAGCCCCAATCCCTGCTCCGCTTTTTGACCTGTTTCAGTTTGAGAAAAAGCCTGAAAGAGTTGCTTCATTTCATGGGCAGCGATGCCAGGGCCAGTGTCTTCAATCTCAAAAAATAGCGGCATTATTTCTTGGGCCGAGGCGCGATCGCCGCCCTCCACAGGTGACTTCTCCTCCCAGTGGCTATCCTCCACATTGATCCGCAGGCTCACCTGCCCTGAAGCCGTAAATTGAACGGCGTTTTTCAGCAGATGAACCAAAACCTGTCGCAGCTTGAGGTCGTCCGATCGAATGTAGTCGGGAACCTTTGAGGCACAATAAAGATTAAATATAAGACCTTTTTCATGGGCCTGTTTTTGCCAGTCCAAAACCACATCGCCAAGAAATGTGCGAAAGTTATAGACTTGCAGGTTAAGCGAAATCTGATTCGACTCTTTGCGGGTTATAGAGAGAATTTGATTAATAATCTGAAGTAGACTCCTGGCGCTTTGAAAAATTCTCAAAGCATAGTCCTGGCATTCCTCAGATAGGGATGAATCATTTTCCATCAGGCCTGAGAAACCTAAAATAGTATTCAAAGGCGTTCGAAGTTCATGGCTCATTTTAGCTATGAAGTTGCTTTTTGCGTAGTTGGCTATTTCTGCTGCCTCCTTAGCATCTTGGAGGGCAGCTTCAGTTTGTTTGTGGGCTTCGATTTCCTGCTGAAGCTGTTTATTTTGGGCAGCCAGCTGGTTTTGCAATCGTTGAATAGTCAGCTGGTTGGCAATGCGTGCCAAGATTTCATCAGACTGAAATGGCTTGGTGATATAGTCGGCACCGCCCAAGTCAAATGCTTTGACTTTATCTACTACGTCGTCTATAGCGCTTAAAAAAATGATGGGAATATGTTTTGTTCTTGGATCAGATTTTATCCTTCTGCACACTTCATAGCCATCTAGAATGGGCATGCGAACATCAAGCAAAATTAGATCGGGCTGGCTAGACTTAATGCTCAACAAAGCCATTTGACCATTGGTGACGCAGCGAACCCTGTAGCCGCTCGCGGTTAGGCTAGTTGACAAAATCCGTAGATTGTCGGGTGAATCATCGACAACAAGAATAGTGCCTTTATAGGTATTCTCTAAGTATGAGTCCATCTGAGGTAGGGTGAGTAACTCCAGCAGCCTATCGAACTAAAGTTGCAGATGCGGTGAGCTAGTAGACTGCGGCATAACTGCGATAACCAGTGCCAATTGTGAGCGAGCAGGGGAGCTAGGGAGCCAAGCAATCTGGGATGGTGGGCGTACTTTAGTCTTTGAGTCCTAGGATGTGGGCAAGGGCTGATTGGGTTTAGGGGTATTTGCTAGTAACACAGCTAATGACGAAATTGGCTGCCATTCTGAGCCTCAAACACGTCCTTGGGGAGCTGCTAAAGACACCCATTGGCACGACGCCTAGAGGAGATGACTTTAGCCCATACAGTTCACCTAGATAGAGCCACAGTCGATCTGGACGCTGGCCTAAATACACTTTAACTGACTACCTGGCCAAAAAGGTCAGATAGTCAGCTTCAAAATATTGGTTAGGCTGAGCAGTATGTGTCTCAGATTCATTTTGCCTCCGCAGGCCAGAGACCCCATGGCGGAGGGCAGCAGTAGGTAAGCTTAAATAGTCAATATCAATCTTTACCTCTGTAGTTAGTGGCTGACCAAGCAGTTTATTGGGGCAGCATTTTGGGTAATTGGTCTGCTTTATGCTTTGCAAAATCTGCCTACGGTTCCCCAAACTCCCCATGCAGTCTATTCAAGTTGCCGCACCTTAGGAAGTCAGGGAGTTTTCTAGCCTTTAGCCCCAGGGGGAGTGCCGACTGAGCCTGGTTGAGCTAATGTTTTTTTCGCAGGAGTTTAGCTATTGAGCTCTATTGACAAACAGCCAAACTTTGATTGACAACGCTGTTAAGCGATCGCAAGCCTAGCCAGACCGTGTAGCCTTGGGGGGAAACCGAGATACACACAGTAGCATTTTTATCGGTATGCTCAAAGGCAGTTTCGTAGGCTTTTAATCGTTCTTCCGTCGAGAAAGATCGAAGACAAATATAAATTTCGTTATTATAAATTCCGCCCTGGTGAATACCCTCGCGCCAGTATTTAAACGGGCGGATTAAGCTTTCGTCGATGACTGAGGGAGTCCGCATAGCTACCGAGACTAAATGGGAGAGCGTTTGGCAACTGTTTTTACACCTTGACTGAATCAAAGTGTAAAGATTAAATGTGACATCCCCGTGGACAACTGTGGTTCGACTGTGCTAAAGATTTGTTCCTAGCGCTCTGTCAAGCTTAAATCTGTAGGCCTGGTTGACCGACACAGCCTTGGAAAGCATTGATACCCCGTAGGTTGGGTGGCGCGGCAGCAGAACCCAACAGGCCCCAGATGAGCGACTAGTGTCGGGTGACCCTGCGTTTCTACCCAACCTATATTGGAAATGGGCGGGCAGTCAGTCTGTGGGCTGGGAGGAGCGCTAGCGAAACCCAACACAGCTTACGGCGGCTGGATGAAGCGAAGTGACACCCAATCCGCAAGATCCCTGGCTCTTTAGTTTGACAAAGGATTATCCGCAAATGTCCGCCTAAAACTGCGGCTTCAGTTCTTCAGCGCCGCAGTCGATCGAGGCCGCTGGGGTGAGGCCCGTTTGGAGCAGCCGGACGCCGTGGGACCTGGCCGCTTTGAGGCCTACTCAACAGGCCAGTCTAGGGCAGTGGCAATTTGATCCCCTAGCAGACCAGGGTCAAAGGGCTTGGATACAATCGCCTCAGCCCCAAGCTCGGCGTACTTTTGGTCCGAAATCATGCTCCCGGCGGCCGTGAGCATGATGACCGGAATGAACTGGGTGGCGGGGGTTTGTTTCAGGGTCTGGAGGGTCGTCAGGCCATCCATGTCGGGCATGACCACATCCAAGAGAATGACATCGGGCTGAGCTTTGGCTGCGATCGCCAACCCCTCCTCTCCAGAACTGGCGGTCAACACCTGCCACTGCTTAGAAATTTGCAGGCTGACCTTAGCGATTTCGCGGATATCCTCTTCGTCGTCAATTACCAGAACCTGTTTCATCATTACACCATAGGAACTCCCGCACCTGCCGCTGGCGATGTCGAGCGCAGGCCGCCGGCTTAAATTATTCCCTGACCGGCCATTAATCCGACAGGGATGTCTGCTGCCCTAAACCGACCACATAGCCATAGTCACGTTGGTTAGGTCATCCAGAAACCCTATGAACGTTCAAGCGTTTGAACGTTCATAGGAGACCTGTCTTAACCAGACTGGCCGCAGCTATAACTAGTCACCTTAAGCTTTTGAGGAGCATTATAGAGCTGCTAGAGCGCCGGTACAGTATCTAAATGACGGCAGAGCCGCAGGCGAGCGTTGCAAGGCAGAGCATGGGAACAAGGGGCAGCAAATGGGGCAGCGAATACTAAATTGGCGTTTTAGGGGGACGGCTTGCGCCAGGTCTGCAGCAGTCGGTTTCGTTCAATGCGGTTAAAAATACGCGTCATCAGCTCTGGTTCGGCAAAGGGTTTGGCTACGTAGTCGTCGGCCCCAGCGCTATACAGCTTTAGAATAATCTGAGGCTCGCGGTGGGCGGTCAGAAACAGAATGGGTAAGCCGTTCCACAGGTCATCGTTGCGGATCAGGTGGCAGAGGTCGATGCCGTTGATATCGGGCATATCCACATCTAAAATCAGCAAATCCGGTACTTCACTGGCTAGCACCTCCCATAGCTGCAAGGGGTTGCTGAGGGTAATAGGCTCAATACCCCAGCGGGGCAGCAGCATTTGCAGGGTTTCCAGGATGGTGACATCGTCATCTACCGCGAGCACTTTGATCGATAGATCTGGGGGACGCCGGGGCGGCGGATCTGGCTCTGGAGGCTGGTCAGGGTCGGTTGGTGCGGCCGCAGGCAGCGGCGGCGTTTCGGCTGGGGACTGGGGTAATTTCTGAAGTTCTTGGCGGAGGGCGGCAACGAGAGCTTCTAGCTGGCCAGCATTTTCAGAGGAGACCGTTGGGGGGCGAAGCCAACGCCCGATCGCCTGACTCAGGCGCGAGCCCTCCGGAAAGCCAAACATGCCCAGGGACCCAGATAGCTTGTGGGCATCGCCTGCGGCCGTCTGCCGCAGAGCCTCGGATAGCTCGCCCGATCGCAGTGCCGCCACGGCCTGATCCAGGCTGATCAGGCGGTTCAGAATGGGGGGCTTAAATTTTTCCCACAGGGCGATCGCGGCTTGACGGGCCTCATCTTTTGGGTCTGGCCCTGGGAGATCTAATTCTGGGATAGTCGTTTCCCTGGGGTTTGCTGCCGTAGGGGGCAGCCCCGTGGCCGCTGTTTCCCTGGCGGGCGGGGACGGGGCAGCAGGCGGGGGCGGTGCCTGGAGTCGATACCCCATGCCGTATACCGTGTCGATAATCGTATTGGCCCCGGCCGCCTTGAGTTTACGCCGCAGGCGCTTAATGTGGGTGCGAACGGTCTCTTCGCCTGGGGTATCGTCAAAATTCCACAGGTGCTCGAGAATTACGGTGCTGCTGAAGATGCGCTGGGGGTGCCGCAAAAATAGCTCCAGCAGACTGTATTCTTTGGGCGATAAAACCAGCAGTTGGTCCTGGTAGGTGACCTCACAGGTATTGGGATTGATGGACAGGTCGCCCGCCTGGAGCAGGGGGCTGACCAACGTGCTGGGGCGGCGCAGCAACGCTCGAATGCGGGCCGACAGCTCGGTGAGCGTGCAGGGTTTGACCAAATAGTCGTCGGCTCCGGCATCTAGGCCAACCACTTTGTCCGAACTGTCGCCCTGGGCCGTCAGCAGGAGAATAGGACTGCTGTAGCGAGCCTGCCGCAGCTTTTGGCAAAGCTGTACACCGTTGAGCTTGGGCAGGTTGATGTCTAAAACGATCAGATCGTAGGTGGTGGCCTGGGCGTAGCTCCAGCCGGCTTCGCCGTCGAAAACGACGTCTACGACATAGTGCTGAGAGGCCAGAAACTCTGCCAATCGCTGGGCTAAAAGCTCGTCATCGTCTACTAATAAAATGCGCATGGGGTGTTGGGGGTCTCCGGAGTCTTTGGTGCCAGCGGGGGCAATGCCCACAGCCTGTATTGCCGACCTCAAGCCCTAGCTTTCCCAGGGCTTAAGGGGCAGCTTCAAGGTACGGTTGAGTCAGCTGCATGATGACTTCAAATTTATACCCGTCGAGCAATCGATTGAGGCTGGTGGTCAGCGCCCCGTGCTCGGCGGGAATCTGCTGAATCAGCTGGGCGGTATCGTGGCTGTCGCAGTGCAGAGCGGCCTGGTGCAGGGCACCGATCCACTCCGGGGGCATGACCTGGAGATCGCTGGTGTCGATGCGGATGGCCTTGGCGGACGTAGGGTTGACCAGCCCGGCGGGGGTCGGAGTCTCGGCATAGACGTAGCGGAGGCCCAGATAGTCGCTCATCTTAGTCCACAACAGGTTGAGCTTGACCGGTTTGCTGACAAAGTCGTCGCAGCCTGCGGCCAGGGCGTTGCTGCACTCGTCGTTAGAGGCCTGGGCGCTGAGGGCGATAATAATGGGGCGATCGCCGTTTGCGATCGCCGCCGATTCAGCCCGGATGCGGCGGGTCGCTTCGCAGCCGTCGAGGGTTGGCATGCGCAGATCCATCCAGATCAGGTGGGGCTGCCACTGTCGCCATTGGGCGATCGCCTCAGCCCCGTGGGCCGCCTCTCGTACCGCCAGCCCCACCTGGGAGAAAGCCGCCAGCAGCAGCTGACGATTTTCGGGCTGGTCATCCACCACCAGAATGCGGTAATTGGGCTGTGCGGGGGCCAGCCCAGTTACCGCACCGGGGTAATTTGTCAGCGCCACATCCTCCGCCCGGCCCCGATGACAGGGCAGCGAAAAACAGAACGTGCTGCCCTGTCCCAGGCGGCTGCTGACCGTCAGGCTCCCTCCCATCAACTGCACCAGGCTGCGGCTGATCGCCAGCCCCAGGCCCGTGCCCTCCAGGGAGACTTTGCCCGCCTTAGCCTGGGTAAAGGCGTCAAAGATGCTGGCCAGCTCAGCGGGGGCAATGCCTGTGCCCGTATCTTCAACGGCGAAGGAGAGGTAGGGCTGGGGCGGCTCTGGTTGCGGCTCTGGGTGCTCAGGGAGGGCAAGGCTGACCCGCAAAGCTACGCTTCCCTCCTGGGTAAACTTAATCGCATTGCCCAGCAGGTTAATCAGCACCTGGCGCAGCTTGTTGGGGTCGGCAACAATGTACTGGGGCAGATCTGGGGCCAGAGCCAGGGTAAAGCGCAGCTCTTTATCCTCCGCGCGCTCCTGAAACATACCCTGGAGGTCGTGGAGGAGTTCGAGGAGGTCAATGCTCTCGGGTTCCAGGGTGATGCGGTTGGCCTCAATTTTAGACAGGTCGAGAATGTCGTTGATCAGGTGCAGCAGGTGGTCGCCGCTGCGGTGCATGATGCGGATGTATTCCTGCTGCTGCGCCTGGAGGGACAGATCGGAGCTGAGGATTTGGGCAAAACCCAGGATGACATTGAGCGGGGTGCGGAGCTCGTGGCTCATATTGGCGAGAAATTCGTCTTTGAGCCGGGTCGCGCGGCTCAGGGCCTGGTTGGCAACGGCCAGCTCTTGGTTGCTTTCGGTGAGCTGCTGCTGAGCCAGCTGGCGATCGCTGAGTTCCTGTTGCAGCTGCTCAAACAGGGTAGACTGCTGAATGGCGATCGCCAGCTGGTTGGCAATCTGCTGTAGCAGCTGGGCCTCTGAGTCTTGCCAAACCCGTTTTTGGCGGCAGGCATGAACCACCAGCACGCCCCAGATCTTGTTTTTTGCCCTTGGTGCTACCCAGCGATGGCCTTCTGAGGTGCGAATCTCTTGCAGGATGGGGGCGACTATCTTCGACTGAATCTGCCCCGCCTGGGAATAGTCCACCAGGCAGTCGGTCCAGGTATCGGCCATGACATCGGCGACAATGCGGGGCTGCCCCCGCCAGTAGACGTCAAGAATGTCTTGGGACCACACTTCATCCTCCCAGCGCATGCCTTTCAGGGTTGGCAACGACTCAGATACCGCCTCTTCGACAATTTTGCTGTGGCCGTCGCTGTGGACCTGAAAAATGATCACGCGATCGCTCTGCAGAATCTCCTGCACGTTCTGGGTCACGGTAGCCAAAATTTGGTCAAGGTCGAGGGACTCGCGCACCTGCTGCAAAATCATGCCCAGGGCCGTTTGCTGGCGCAGCTGATGGGCAATTTTGGCCTCGGCCCGCTGGCGCACCTGCAACTCTGACTGAATTTGTTCGACAAAGAGGGCCTGCTTAATGGCTAAGGCGAGCTGATGGGCGAGTTGGCACCCCAAATCAATGTCTGCCCGCAGCCAGTGGCGCGGACCGGCGCACTGATGAATGCACAGCAAACCCCAGAGATCGCGACCACACAGGAGGGGGATAACGAGATTGGCCCGCACCTGAAGCTGGGCTAAAAAGTCGATATAGCAGTTTTCTAGGTCACTGGCATAGATGTCGTCGATGATGTGGCAGTGCCCCTCGGCGTAGAAGGCCGCGCGGCGTTCGCCAAAGCAGTGGTCGTGGATAGGAATGGCCAGTACCGGAGTAACGCCGTCGACCATCGCCTCGGCAACCAGCTCACCAGTGCTGTAGCTAGAGCCGGGGCGAAATTTAAAGATGCCGACTCGATCGGCCTGCAAACAGGCGCGAATCTCCCGGCAGGCGGTGTCGAAGATAGTTTGCAGATCGAGGGATCGGTGAATGCTCTGGGTGAGCTTCCGCAGCATGGTCTCTCGCTCGGCCTGCTGGCGAATGGTTTGCTCGGCCCGCTTGCGATCGGCCTCCAGCCGTATTCGCTCACGAATGTCAACCACAACGGCCAAGTTGCCGATCACCTCTCCGGCCTCATCCCGCAGCAGCGAAATCATGGCCTCGGTCCAGATCCAGTCGCCATTTTTATGGCGCTGGCGTCTTTCCAGCCTTAGATTGTCAATCTCACCGCGCAAAATTCGATCGACTGGCTCACGACAGCGCTCCATGTCGTCGGGATGGATAAGGTCCTCAAGTTTGAGGGCGAGCAGCTCGTCCCTGGAATACCCCAGCAGGTCGCAAAAGTACTGATTGGCTTCGGTAAACTGACCCTGGCTGTCGATCTGGTTAATGCCCGCCAAAGCCTGGTCAAAAATGGCCCGCAGGCGCGCTTCGCTGGCTTTGAGGGCGGCATTGGCCTGTCTTAGCTTGCGAATATCGACTACGATCGCCAGATCGGAAATGACCTCTCCAGCTGGATTGCAAATGGCTGACAGCGTAACCTCAGTCCAGATCCAGCTGCCGTGCCTGTGGCGGTAGCGCTTGATCGTTGTGAAGCCTTTCTGTTTCCCCTGAAACAGGCGCAAGATTTGGAGGCGATCGCGCTCTAAATCCTCGGGGTGGGTAAGGTCTTGAACGGTGAGCCTCAGCAGCTCGGCCTGGGTATAGCCCAGTAGGCCGCAGAAATATTGATTGGCTTGAATAAACCGCCCCGAGGCATCCGCCTGATTGATGCCAACCGCCGCCTGTTCAAAGATGGCCCGAAAGCGGGCCTCACTGGCCTGTAGCGCCTCCTCTGCCAGCCTGCGGCCAGCGTCGAGCAGCACCTGCTCGCTCACGTCGCGATGGATACCAACAAACCGAATTGGATTGCCGCGATCGTCCCTCTCAATAATTTTTCCCTGGGCCAGGTTCCATTTGTAGGTGCCGTCGTGGCAGCGGAGACGATGGGTGTTTTCGTAGATCTCGGTTTCGCCCCGAATGTGCCTTGCGATATCCGCCTGCACCTGAGGTTTGTCCTTTGGATGGATGCGGCTCTCCCACTCTGCAACGCTGTTGTCGATGGCGGCATCGGCACCGTAGCCAAGCAAGGCCCGCCACAGCTTTTGATCAAACAACACCTCATTGGTCTGCATATTCCAGTCCCAGGTGCCGGTGCCGGTGCTGTTGATGGCGAGCTGCAACCGCAGCTGACTGGCTTGCAGGGCTATTTCGGTGTGCTTGCGATCGGTGATATCGAGGGCGGTGCCAAACAGGCGAACCACCTGGCCGGTGCGATCGCGCTCGACTTTGCCGCGCCCCTCCTGGTAGCGCAGGCTGCCGTCGGGCAGCAGCACTCGATAGTCAAGGCGGTAGGGCGTTCCCTCTGCTATGGCGCGATCGACGGCCTGCTGCAAAAGGATGCGATCGTCGGGCTGGAGCAGCTCCAGGTAGTCGGCATAGGTGGGTTCGCCCTGGGCCGGGTCGAGGCCAAACATGCGAAACAGTTCGGGGGACCAGGTAATTTTCTGGCTGGCCAGGTCAAACTCCCAGTTGCCGATGTGGGCGACTTGCTGAGCCTCTAGCAGGGCCGCTTGCAGGTTGCCCAGGGCAGCTTCGGCCTGCTTGCGCGGGGTAATGTCTAGGGTAATGCCGTGCCAGGCTACCTCGCCGCTGGGGCGCTGTTCTGGGCGAGAGTTGGCCTTTAGCCACTTGGTTTTTCCCGAGGGCGTAATAATACGCCATTCGCAGATAAACGTGGTCATCGATTGCAGGCTGGCGGCGTAAGCCTCTAGATACCGCTCCCGATCGTCGGGGTGCATCTGCTCAGAAATGAGCGCTCCGTTTTGCATCAGAGTCGCGATCGGGATTTCATGGATTTCTTCGGCGGCGGGGCTGAGGTACTCAAACCGAACAATTCCCTGGAGGCTTTCTATGACGGTGTAAATAATTGCCGGAGACGCGGCCGTCAACCGCTGAAAACGGGCTTCGCTTTCCGCCAGCGCCAGTTCTGCCCGCTTGCGATCGTGAATGTCTTGTCCGACCGATTGTAGTTCTATCAGGTTGCCGCAGTCGTCGTAGATGGCTTTGTTGGTCCAGGTGGTCCAGCGCAGTTCACCCCTGACGTACACGCGATTTTCGACGGTGCGAATCGGGGTTTCTGGGGACAGTGAGGCCAAACATCGATCGATCGCAGGCTGATCGGCGGGATAGACGACGGGCTGATAGTTTTGTCCTTCCAGCTGCGCCTTAGACTGGCTAAAGTAGCGGCAATAGGCGTTGTTGACAAAGATGAGTTTGCCGTCGGGCTGAAACCGGGTGATAAATTCAGTTTGCTCTTCTAGGATCGACAGATAGCGGGCCTCAGATTCGCGCCGGATGGCCTCAGCCCGTACCCGATCGCTAATATCCCGGCACACGCACAGATGAACCGCTTGCCCGTTCCAGTCGACGGCGTTGGCGCTAATTTCAACGGCGTAGGTTGAGCCATCCTTGCGGCGGTGAAGGCGTTCGAAGCGATCTAAACAGAGCTTGGTTTTCTCACTTTTTAGATCCTCCTTCAGGTGCCCCAGGTCGACATCAAAGTCGGCAACATTTAGGCTGAGAATTTCCGCTGGGGTATAGCCCAGCATGGCGGTAAAGCTGTGGTTGGCCTCTAAAACATTGCCCTCCCGATCCACAATCACCACGCCGTCAATGGAGGCATTCAGGAGGGCGCGGCGATAGGAGATCTCCTGGTTGAGGGCCGTTTCTGTCTGCTTCAGGGCGGTGATATCGATCAGCAGACCGTCCCAGACTGCGCCCGCCGGGGTGGGCTGGGGACGAGCGCGCCCCTGGAGCCAGCGGGGCTGCCCCGTCACCGTTGTAAATCGCCCTTCCCAATGCCAGTCGGCGCAGCGGGCGACGGCGCTGGCGACGGAGGCCTGTAGAGAGGGCCAATCGTCGGGATGAATCAGGCCCCAGACGGCATTGGCGTTCTGGAGAACCTGGTTGGGGCTGAGGCCAAACAGTTCGTAGCAGCCCGCACTGACGTAGGTAAAGGCACCGTCGCCATCGCTACCGGGCAGATATCGATAGACCATCCCCGGTATGTGGGCCATCAGGGTTTGAAATCGGGCCTCGCTCGCCTGCAGGGCCGCTTCAATCATTCGGCAATCGTGGCTGGCGCTGGCGTTAGGCAATCCGCCCTGCGGGCGCTTGGGAGCGGCAACCGTTCTGGCGATCGCTGCCCCTAGCCCCACCGCCAAGACCTGCACTGCCCCCCACAGCGCGATCGCAGGGGTGAGGTAACCATTCGCGGCGGGCAGCGGGTTGGCCGATTCCACGGCTGGTTGGGCGGCATTGCCGTGGAGCAAAACCCCAATCAAAACAGCTGTCCCCACCGTTTGCAGCCCCAGGGGCAGCAGCAGCCACCAGAGCAGAAAAGGTTGGCGGAGATGTCTGGACCAACTGAATCGGCGCACAACGATGCCTAGCTATTGCTGTGAATAAATTATCCCACTGGAAAATAGGCTCAAAATCAAGGATCGGTAGAGATAGGATGATGAATTGCCTTGGCTAAGCTTACCCCTGAGGTTTGTAGATGCTCCATAAATACCGCAGCTGGCCCGCCGCACGGCAGGCCAGCTGCGATCGCCGGGTTTGCGCTGGGCCTCAGGGGGTTGGCTGAGCCAGCACAACCGCCAGGGGCTGAGAGCCTGCGGGACCGCCAGCGACAAAGACGGTGGTGAGCGTTTGGGCCTTCAGGTCGAGGGGCTGGGTCACCAGGGGGGTAGGTTGGCCTGGCAGGGCGATCGCCAGGCGGGTTGCGCCCTCTGCGGGCAGCGCCTCGCTGGCGTTGGGATAGGCCAGGGTCTTGGCCACCAGGGACTTTGAGTCTCCCTCTAGGGACATGGCCAGGGGGACGACGCCGGGGGCCAGGTGCATCAGCCGCACCTGGGGGGCCTGCGACTGGCTGCTCACCCGATCGCGCAGCAGCGTCATCTGGGGCAGATAGCCGTTGACCGCGTGGGCGTCAACGCCGCCCAAGATGCCCTTGAGTCGGGCCATGGCGGTGCGAGAATTGGGCTGGGGCGACTCGGGCACGAGGCCGAAGAGGGCCAGGGTGTAGCGATCGCTGGCCCCAATCCCGTAGGTGGCGCGCAATAGGGTCTGGCCGGAGGAGGCCACCGTCAGGGTGTAGCGTCCGGCGGGGAGGGCCTGGTAGTCGGACAAGCTCTGGTAGGAAAGATCCGCCAGCACGGTGGGGTCTGCATTCCCAGCCTGGGGCTGGGAATGCACTGTCAAACCGGCGGCGGGCATGAGCTGAGCGACCCGCACCTGGGCGGGGGCCTGGGCGGCGGCGGCGGTTTGCCACAGTCCGGCCAGCAGCGCGGCGCAGAGCAATCCCCAGCTGAATCGCCCCAGCCGCCTCACCAGCGGGTTAAGCCGTCTCAAACTGGGGCGATGCAGGCGGAGACGATTCAGAACAGATCTAATCATTGGCCTTGAGCCTCTTTAAAATCATCGGTCGCCCCACCATGGCCAAGGCCGCAAACCCGGCCAGCAGCGCCAGCGTCAGGGGGGCCAAAATCGCCAGCCGCAGCATCAGCACCAGCGCGATCGCCGCCGCGATCGCAACCCCCGTCCAGGGAATCCAGCGGTGGCGGGGCAGGTACTGGGTGGCAATCCAGTTGACGGTGCCAAAGGTGAACAAAAACACCAGACTGGCGGCCTCCACCAGCGTGGACAGCGACCCGATCACCGCCAGCAGAGCGGCCAGCGCGCCCAAAAAGATGACGGCGCGATCGGGCACATCCTGGGAATTGCGGTGCTTAAACCAGCGGGGCAGCTCGCCATCGTCGGCCACCCGCCGCGACAGCTTTGCGGTAGAAAATAGCGTTGAGTTGATCGCCGCCGCCGTGGCAAACCCTGCCGCCACCGTCATCACCAGCACGCCCAGACGCCCCGCCACCACTTCGGCGGCCACCGACAGCGCCACCTGCTTCTGGTCCACTACGGTCAGCGCTCCGGCCAGCATGGTGGCCCCCACCGACACCGCCGCGTACACCAGGATTACAAACAGCACCGCCGACAGCAGGGCCGGTTTCAAAATCTGCTTGGGACGTTTGATCTCGTCGTACTCGTAGGCCAGCAGCTGAAAGCCTTCGTAGGACATAAAAATAGACGCCGCCCCAATGCCTGCGCCCCAGATCGGGCGCGGCTCAACCCCGGCAACCAGCTGTACCGGGTCCCACCGCAGCAGACCCAGCACCCCCAGCCCAATCAAAATAATCAGGTTGCCCGCCACAATTACAATTTCCACAGAGCTGGTCTTGCCTGTGCCCATCAAATTCAGGCCAATCAGCAGGGCCATAATGGCGATCGCCAGTCCCCGCGTCACCCACGGCCCAGCCCCCAGCGCAAAAGCAACGTAGTGGCCAAAGGCATAGGCATAGACCGACATGGTCAGCACATAGCCCACGATCAGCATCCATGACAGGCTCCCGGCAACGCCCTTGCGGTGAATTTCCCGCAAAAATTCAAAGGCCCCGCCCCCCTGCTCAAACCGGTTGGCCAAAAAGGCGTAGCTGTAGGCCGAAGTCAGCGCCACAATGCCAGCGATGATGAAGCTCAGCCAGCTCCACTGCACCGCCACCGCTACCACCACGCCAAGGGCCGTATAGATACCGCCACCGACCATGCCCCCGGCGGCCAGCGCCCAGGTTGCAGCAAAGCCCAGCTGTCCTTGTTTTGTCTGGCCCATGGAAAACTTGAAGAGACTACAGGGTCGACGGGCACCGCGCCTGGGCACCACTGTGCGGTCAACCGTTGAAACAATGCCACGCTACATCGCCCCACCGAAGTCAGCATCTATCTGCGTAGAGAGCCCCAGATGGCTCCCCTAAACCCGCCGACAGAGGTTGAGAAGGGACGGCTGCGGCACCGCTGAACTGCGGCCTGGATTTGGGTGGAGCTGGCCCCTGCCAGAGGCGCTAATTTTTGATTCAGATTTGATTCAGATCTGTGTTCAGAAAAATTCCTCGGCACAGATATAGCCCTGGTTGACTGACAAAACTCTTGAAACCCTTAGAGGATGTTTGAAAAGCCCTATTTTTTTGTAGCAAAAGTGGAGATCCCCCTAAATTTCCCTACCCTGCGGGAAGCCGCAAGCGTCTATAAAAAGGGGGACTTTTACCCCCCTTTTTAAGGGGGGCAGGGGGGATCAGCAGGTAGCTAAAGCTACAGCAGATCACGTTTCAAACGCCCTCTCAGTGATGGAGGGAATGCAGACAGTCAGGGTTTAAAAGGCCGGATAATCAAAGCCGGCGATCGAATATTCTGATTGCCCGTTCAACCGCTGTGGGGGAGATGTTTCGCAAGTGCCTCAAACTATCAGCGAAAGTGAGGAGCAAATCGAGTAACCAGGGCACAAAACTTGATTACCGAACCCCGTTGTGAGCTGGACCAGTCGATTTGCATCAGTGGGTTTGGCCTTGACGCTGACAAGCACTTACAAGCATCCCTCCATGCTTTTCATGGTTTCTTCGCGGATGCACTCAAACACCTGGCGGTGCAGGTTGACAAACTCCGCCGAGAGGGTGTCGTCGAAGTGGCGGGGGCGGCGCAGGCCGATCGGTAGCTCGGCTTTGATGTGGCCGGGCTGTACGCCCATAATGCAGATGCGATCGCCCAAAAAGATCGCCTCCTCAATGTCGTGGGTGACAAAAATCACCGTGGTTTTCAGATCCTCCCAGATGTCCAGCAGCAGCTCCTGCATCATGTGGCGGGTCTGGGCGTCGAGGGCGGCGAAGGGCTCATCCATCAGCAGCACCGAGGGCGAGTTGACCAGCGCTCGCACAATGCTGGCCCGCTGCTGCATACCCCCCGACATCTGGTGGGGGTAGCTGTTGCGGTGCTTGTACAGCCCCACCCGGTTGAGGTAGTCGTGCACCAGTTCGGTGCGATCGCCCTTCGCCATGCCGCGAATCTTGAGCCCCAGCTCAATGTTTTGAAACGCCGTCTTCCAGGGCAAAAGTGAATACTGCTGAAACACAAAGCCGCGATCGGCCCCTGGCCTTGTAATGGGGGCCTGATCGACCATCACATAGCCCGCCGTGGGCTTGATAAATCCGGCAATCACATTCAGCAATGTCGATTTGCCGCACCCCGAAGGACCCAACAGACACACAAACTCGCCGGGCTGAATGCCCATCTGAATTGAATTCAGCACGTGAATTTCTTGGCCCCGATGGCGAAAGGCAACCGACAGTCCTTCCACCTGAACGGCGCCCTTCGTTGTCTGTCGCTGCTCTAGCTGCGTCATCATCACGTCGTAATTATCCCCTTGAATAATGGTCGAAACATGTTGCCTGCGCCCAGGGGCGAGTAGTCTCCCGCCCAGGTCTGAATGCCCAAACTGCTTTTCTAGGCGCTACCCTGCTTTTTAATCACCCGCCAGGGCATCAGCGCTTCCATGGCTCGGCTCACCGCCCAGGAGCTGGCCGCCCCCATCAGGCCAATCAGCAGCATGCCCATGACAATGGGAGGGTAGTTAGAGGTCACGTAGGATTCCCAGGTGATATAGCCAATGCCGTAGCGTCCGGCCAAAATTTCGGCTGTTACCAGGCAAAACCAGGCATTGCCCATGCCTATTACCAGGCCGCTTGCGATACTGGGCAGCGACCCCGGCACCACAATATCTTTAAAGATGTGCCAGGGCTTTGCCCCCAAACACTGCCCCACTCGAATCAGCACCGTATCGCTGAGGGTGCCTTCTACCCCGTTGATTGTGCTGATCAAAACCGGGAAAAACGCCCCCACAAAGGTGATAAACACCATCCCACTCTCGGCATTGGGAAACATCAAAATCGCCAGGGGAATCCAGGCCACCGCCGGAATTGGCCGCAGCAGTTCCAGGGGGGGCATCAGCAGGTCTTCGACCACGGCGAACCAGCCGATCATGATCCCCAGCAGCACTCCTAGCCCAGAGGCTACGGCATAGCCCCACAGCACGCGCGTAATGCTGGAGCGAAAGTGTATCCAGGGGCTTTCGGTAAAGAAGGTCAGCGTGGCCTTAAACACCTCCACCGGAGACGGCACAAACTGAAAATTGATAAAAAAGTCAAAACTGACTGCGCAGAGTATCTGCCAGACGCCAAAAAATATGCCCAGAGCCAGGACCCGCCGGGCCGAGCGATTGGCGAAAAATACGCCGCTCAGCACATTGCCCGTCTGACCTAGCCAGCGCGGATACCCTGCCCGCGAAACTGAAACCGCCATGGTGCGCCTCTCAATCACGTCAATACTTGTTAGCTGAATCTGTTGACTGGCAGCCACAGTAGGGCAAGCCGATCGCGCCATTCTGTTCCCTACGACCTCCACCAAGTGCCTAGAGGTGCAGCGTCGCTCACCTTAGAGCCGACTGCGGGAGTTTGAGGCGGCCTGCCCCGGTGGCCAGATTGACCCTAATGCTGTGCGCCAACCAGGACAGGTTGGCGATCGGCGTAGAGATCCTGCAATCCTCTAAAGGCGGTCATTTGACCACCCGTCTTCGAGGCGTAGGTTTGAGCATCAGACTGCAAGAGGAAGGCGGCCACCTGATCGCCGTTGCTGACAAAATAAGCGTTTTCTGCAAACAGCTTCCAGCCTTTGTTGTAGTCGTGAACAAACATGACGTCCGCCGCCTTACCGTCGTTCTGCAAGGTCGAGAGAGCCTTAACCATGTTGGCGATCGAGGCAAAATTAGTCACCTTTTCGTCGCCCTGAACCCAGAGCTGGGCCGCCAGTTTGGGATCTTTAATGTCTTCCCCGGTCAGAGCATCTTTGCCCTTAATTTGGTAGGCCTCGGCAGTGGCAATGACCTCGTTGTAGTCCAGCCCTAGCTCCTCCATGGCTGTGCGCAAATAGCTCTCATCAATCCAGTTGACGACTTCCTCTGGATCGACAGGCTTTTCAATTTTGCCCAGGCTGGTGAGGGTAGCAATGCTATTTTTGAGAGCGCTTACCTGCACCTCACCTATGGTTGGATCGAGAGGCTGCAAACCCGAGGGGCCTAAAAACATATAGACCACTTCTTTCTCAACGCCTGACCAATCTTCAATCTGAGCCGAAATACCCTCTGGGTCGGCCTGAAACATTTGATTGGCCTCAAGCACGGCTTTTAGGTAGGCCACCACAACTTCGGGGTACTGCTCGGCAAAATCTGAGCGCACAACAATACCGTGGAGGGTAGGCACGCCGGTTTGAGCGCCGTCAAAAATCTTTCTGGCAAAGCCTCGAAAAGGAAACAGCTCGCCGAAGGGCACAAAGTCCGCGTGGGCGTCGATTTGCCCGGTGCGCAGGCTAGAGCCACCCACCTCCGGAGCCTGGCTAATCAGCTTCACATCGGTTTCGGGGTCCAGCCCCGCATCGGCCAGCGCCTTCAACACCATGCCGTGGGCCGCCGAGCCAAAGGGCACCGAAACAGTGCCACCTTTGAGATCGGCCAGGGAGGTGGCCTTGCTATCTTTGGGTACGACTATCGCATTGCCAGCACCGCTAGGGCTGTAGGCTAGGGTGCCAATAAAAATAGAGTCGGCATCTTTAGCTTCCTGCTGAAATTTAATCAGGTTAATGACCGCTGGAAAGTCACCCATGAGGCCAATATCAATTTGATTGGCCAGCATTTTGTTGGTGATGGGCGGGCCAGAGGTATAGCTAGACCACTGAACGTCATACTTTACGCCCTTATACTTCCCGTCGGTCGGCAAATATTTTTCTAGCAGGTGCAGTTCACGGACTGTGGCCCCGCCAACGGCAGTATTAATGACCTGATCTTGAGTGCCGATCGCGACTCGAATTACCTTGCCAGAATTGCTTTCAGGGCCAGCCGAATCGCCGCCAGCATCAACCCCACCGGAGGAACAGGCTCCCACAAAAACAACGGACACTATTAACAGCCCTGAGGCTACTTTTTTCCGAGACCAACTGAGTAAATGACGCATATTTTTTCCTGCCTCAACTTATCTAAAGCCTATATATCCATCAAGCTTGGCTGGAGACTGTAAGCGGAGATACATCTCAATCTGTTCGATGTTTTTACCTATAAAATTATTTTTTGGTTCCATACAAGCTTCCTATAGAAGCGAGAAACCTTGCCGATGCTTAGCAATTAGTCACCATAGCTCAATCGCAAGCTGGGTTAGCTTTAGCGCAACCCAACAAAACCGTTACTGGTGTTGGGTTTTGCGCCGCTTAACACCAACCTACATCAGAACCTTTGTCAGTCAATCAGAGCAATTAGTTACCTAGCTCAGGAAGGTTTTAGGCGATATTTCTAGGTTTGAAGTAATGCCAATGGCAGGGTTGATTCATTGTAAGAGGCGGAAAATCTGCTCCACCTGGTTGGCTAGCCCTCGTACAGCAGCAGTGAGCGAATTGAACCCATTAAGTCGGAGCACGTTAATCGTAATGGAACGAAACAGCGAAGCATTGAGCAGGCCATTCGAGTCGCGGCCATAGGTCTTATCCTCATGAAGGATCGTGTCTTTTGGCCAATGCAATTGATTCTCAATGCTCCAATGTCCGCGCACCATGTCGTTCCAAAGTCTTGCCGTGGTTGCGAGAGAGCTGAGATAGTAGGCCTGATGGACGGAGCATCGGTCTGAGGTGCATCGCCGTCGTTCGACGCAGAGGACGTTTTTTGCACCCAACCAGCATTGAGGATCAAGACCTTTGGCCGAATATGTCCTGACTACCCACTGTTCTTGGCGACCATGTTGACTCTCAAAGGGCATTAAGGCGGTTTGACGCGGTTGGCGATAACGACAGATGGTCTCAATTTGACGATACAGCTTGCCTTGGTTCTCTTTGACCGCCACCACATAGTCATTGCCACCCTCAACCAGGCGCGATAGTGTTTTTTGGGGCGTGAAGCGCATCTAGGCTGAAGACCACTCCAGTCAGTTGAAGTTTCTCCAGCAGGTACTGCACCACCTTCAATTCACTATTTTCAGCCGTAGTCAGCGGGGCTAAGTCAACCGTGACACCTTGGCGTTGAGCAAAGACACTGACGAGCCCAACAAAGCGAGTTTTGCTGGTGGAAATAGATTTGCTGCGGGCCTATGACCCAATGGCGATGCACCCGATAGATACGGGGGCGGCATCGACAGCCCGGTATCGCATTTTGGTGAGTCGCTCAGAGTACCGCCCTCGGGCCGATCTCTATGAATTCTTCCTACAGGAACCGATTCCTGAGTTTCCGCTGCCGCTGAAAGCAGCGGGGGAGTAGGTGATCGTTGACTTGCAGCCGCTGGTAAACGGGATTTATGAGCGCAGTGGGTACGGCATTCGGGTAGATTATCCCCTGTGCCACCACCAGCCCTATCAGTGGAGGATCAAGCTTGGGTGAATGAGCGATTGCACAGCCGCTAACTCATGGTGCTGGCGGCCACTGACTGTGGCTTTAGGACTGCTGGAAAATGGGGCTGAGCTTGCGATGGCCTTTGGCCGGTCTTCGACCATCGCCCCTGTACCCTCAGAGAAAAAAAGGCTCGTAAGCCGTGCTCACGAGCCTTGAGAATTGGGTTTTGAGGATGGCTTAGGACGCGTTGGCCTTGGGGGTGCGGCGGCGGCGCTTGTATTCAGACTTTTTCTTGTAGCCAACGGCCTGAGCCTCGTCGCTGTTGGAGCCATACTGGCCGCGCACGGTTTCTTTCATCGCCATCACCATGTCGTGAAACTCGACCTCGGCCAGGCGAGCCGCATCGGAGGCGGCTTTGATCGCGGCTAGAAGTTCGGTCTCTTGTTGCTGTTTGGCCCGCATGGTTTCGTAACCGGCTTTGAGCGCTTCGGGGGTAGCCTCACTGCGAACGGGGATGTAGTTTTTGATGAAGCCCATGCCGTGGAAGGAGTCAATATCAGCCTCAATAGTTTTGGCCGGAACGCGACGGGAAAAGTCAACGGTGTTCATGGTTAGATACGCCCTGAATAGGGGTGGATAAGTGGGTTGATTTGGGTTGCGTGCAACGCAGCCGCAGGTCTGGGGCGATGACCTGTAGAAGCGGATTGAATTGTAGCAATGCGTTAACCGAGACGACGGCAGGGGTTGGTGTCTGATTGTCTCGCTTAAGGGCAGATTGCCCGGTAGCAACGGCCCAATCTCGGGAGAATTGGCAAGATTGTGCCCAGAGATGATGGGTTTCAATGAAGAAAAGATGAATCGGGCGGCGTAGAGAAATAGATATTGCAGGCGAACGGTTGAAGGGTGCGCTGCAACATTGAGTTTGCTGACGGATCAGGGTGTTTTAGATTGATGGCGGAATCATTTGCGACCCAAATACAAGGTTCTGTTCTATGAAAACAACGTTTTGCATTGATGGTGGAAGCATTTGCGGGTTCGGAGGAAAGGTTTGCTAGGGCGGCAGAATCATTCGCGGGTTGGGAGGAAAGATTCACGCCCGTGAAGGAAAGGTTTGCCAGAGTGGAGGAATGATCTGTGACGCTGAAGGAAGCCTACGTGAGGTCGAAAGGATGATCTGCCTAGGTAGATCATCCTTTTGGATGGGCGAAGGAAAGGTTTGGGCAGGCTGAAGCTTCTACCGAGCGATCAAAGGAACCTTTTAGGGGTTGAGATAAAAGTTTTACGGGAGCGAAGGAATGTTTTGCAGGGGCGGATGAGGGTTTTGGGTGGCAGATGAACCTTACCAGTGGCGAAAGTAAGGGTATGGGGCCAGCAATGGGGCTTTTCAGGGATGGTGCAGAGGTTAAAAGCCCCCAGGTATAAGATCTTGTTTTCTCAACCTAGGGTTTTGAGCAACGGTAACAATTCTTACTTGCGCCCGGTGCGCGATTGGACTAAATTACTGAGCTAAGGCTGTGTGTGTGCAGTCTGAACGTCCCAAAAATTTAGTCAAACGCCACTGGAAGGTGCTACCAACACCAACCAGCGGCTAACCCCTTCGACAGAACCGGCTGTCTCGGAGGCTAGGGCTATTATTGCCCAGGCCGCCCCGAACTGCACAACGTCAGGGCGGCTAAATTTTTGGGTTTCTTCCCCGTCGTTTCATCGGAAAGGAACCCGATTATGTTGTGTTTGCCATATTTGGTGTCGTCGGCCCGTCGGGGCGAAGCGACCAGTCCGCTGCTGCTTGCCAATCCAGAAGCCCAGCCGGGGCGCGAGCGATTGCGCCATCTGGTGATTGCCTCACCGGAGGGGGTGCGGGCAACGATTAACCTGCTGCATGTGTTGACCTATGCCGAGCAGCGGGAGTGGAGCCGGTTGGTGACAATACCAATCTCTGGGATTTTGATTACCCCAGAGCAAGGCGAGGTATTTAGTCTGCTGAGGCGCGACAGACAAATAGATTAGCCGTAAGCCAGCCCCCTCAGGTTTCTCAAATCTAGGGGGCTGGCAACAAACTTTATTTGGCCAGCGCTATGAGGGCTTCAAGGCGCTCAACTCGGTGTTGCTCTAGGCGGTCTTCGTAGTGCAGCAGCTCTTGGTGCTCGGTGTCGGTTAGTTCGCACCACTCGCAGCGATCGCGCAGATCATTGAGGCGGCTTTGCTCTGGGGCGGTTAGCTGCCATTGGATGACGGCTAACAGTGGAGCTTCGTCTGGATTAGCTAGGGCTTGGGGGGCAGGCTCGGCCAGTACCTCCAGTAGTTGCACTACGGCAGCCAGCTTGTTTTGCGGAATCTGGTCGAGGAGGGCGATCGCCCGTTGTCGGATATCAAGGGGAGGCATGGCAAAGGCGTGAGCAAGGTTTAGCTGTATGGTAGCAAGACCAAGGGATCGCCCCTGATTTAGTTAAGACGACACTAAAGTGTTAGCGACGACAACTAAACCGTTACTCGACAACAACAGAAGAATCGGGATGGCGGGATTCGAACCCACGGCCCCTTCGTCCCGAACGAAGTGCGCTACCAAGCTGCGCTACATCCCGTTTTTACTTGACTAGGGTAGCACAGCAGACCCCCACCGTTGGCAAAATTTAGGTTGGCAACAGCGATTCACAGCATTTAAAGCCTGCAACATCCAACAACCCAGCCCCAATATCCGCCGCGCCACGCGCCCCAACTAGCCCTCGCTTCCCTAAAGCGGCCACGCTGCGCCCTAACGCATCTAGCATTTGCGCTCAGGCCGCGATCGCGTCAGGACAATTCACCCATCTTTCAACACTTTCCGGCAAAACGAGGCGGTTGGGTAAATTGTCGGTAGTGCCGCTGCCCGAGCCGTGTCACCGCCGAAGTAAGCGGGTAAACTCAGAGAAAATCTGCTCTCCTGCTCTGATATTTGGAATCTGCTATGGCAGCACCCTCTGGCCCTATTCCAGCTACCCCAAAGCCCATCAAGTTTGGCACCGATGGCTGGCGCGGCATCATTGCCGCCGACTTCACCTTTGAGCGGGTGGCTCAGGTGGCGGCGATATCGGCCCATGTGCTGCACCGCTGCTTCGGGGCCGAAACCAGCAGTCGCACCGTGGCGGTGGGCTTTGATCGCCGCTTTTTGGGGGCCGAGTTTGCCCGCACCGCTGCCGAGGCGATCGCGGATCAGGGGTTTGACGTACTGCTCTCCCAGGACTACGCACCGACTCCGGCCTTTAGCTACGCCGCCAAGCATCGGGGGCTGCTGGGGGCGATTGTGATTACCGCCAGCCACAACCCTCCCACCTACTCGGGGCTGAAGATTAAAGGAGCCTTTGGCGGCTCGGTTTCCCCCGAGGTGACCAAGCAGGTGGAGGCGCTGTTGCCCAACCCGCCCGCCCCCCTTGGCGAGCGCGGCGGCATTGAAACCTTTGACCCCTGGCCCGACTACTGCGAAGCGCTCCAGGCCGAGGTCGATGTGGTCGCCATTCAAAAGGCGATCTCTAGCGGTAAGCTCACCGTGTTTGCCGACGTCATGTACGGCTCGGCCAGCGGTGGTCTGCCCCGCCTACTGGGCGAGGGCAGCATTCATGAGCTGCACAGCGAGGCTGACCCGCTGTTTGGCGGCAACCCGCCCGAGCCCCTCCCCAAGTACCTGGGCGAAATGCTGGAGACCGTCAAAGAGTACCCCTCCCAGGGCAGCGTCAAAGTGGGCCTGGTGTTCGATGGCGATAGCGATCGCATTGCCGCCGTCGATGGCCAGGGCACCTTCCTCAGCTCCCAGATTCTCATCCCCATTCTGATCGACCACCTGAAGTCGCGCCGGGGCTACAGCGGCGAGATTGTCAAAACCATCAGCGGCTCCAACCTGATTCCGGCGGTGGCCAAGCTAAACGGCCTGGAGCTGTACGAAACCGCCGTGGGCTACAAGTACATCGCCGATCGCATGCAGGATACCAAGGTGCTGCTGGGCGGCGAAGAGTCGGGCGGCATTGGCTACGGCCACCACATTCCCGAGCGCGACGCCCTGATGTCGGCCCTCTACGTATTAGAAGCCGTAGTGGCCTCTGGGATGGATCTCAGCGACTACTACCGCAGCCTGCAGGAGAAAACCGGCTACTTCTCCGAATACGATCGCATTGACCTGCCCTTGTCCAGCATGGAAGTTCAGGCCAAGCTGCTGAACGCTCTCGCCACCGCCCCGCCCCAGGAAGTTGCCGGTAAAGCGGTGACAGGGATTCTCGATATCGACGGCTACAAGCTCACCCTGGCCGACGGCAGCTGGCTGCTGATTCGCTTTAGCGGCACCGAACCCGTGCTGCGCCTCTACAGCGAGGCCAAAACCCTCGATGAGGTACACAAGCACCTGCATTGGGCTAAGGATTGGGCCAGCTCGTTTACCCAGGCTTAGGGGGTGATGGGGTGATGAGGTAATGGGGTGATGGAGTAATGGGTCAACCCCCTACGCCCCACGCCCTTACGCCCCCACGCCCTTACGCCCCCACGCCCCCACGCCCCCACGCCCCCACGCCCCCACGCCCCACGCTCCCACGCCCCCGCTCTCTACTAAGCTCATGTAACACCACCTCAAAAAACATTAAGATACTGCATCACTGTTCATGCAATCCTTAACACTGGAAGGTCTAGAAACGATTTTTCAGTCTTAGAAGATAGCTATGGAACAGCAGAAAACAGTCATTGTTACCGGGGCTTCCTCTGGGGTGGGGCTAAACGCCGCCAAAGCCCTGGCCGATCGCGGCTGGCACGTGGTAATGGCCTGCCGCAATCTCGACAAAACCAAGCAGGCCGCTCAAGACATCGGCATGGCGAGCGGCAGCTACAGCATTATTCGTCTCGATCTCGCTTCCCTGGCCAGCGTGCGCCAGTTTGTCAGCGACTTTCGGGCTACCGGGCGCAGCCTGGAGGCGTTTGTGGGCAACGCCGCCGTCTACTATCCCCTGCTCAAAGAGCCGATGTACAGCGAAGACGGCTATGAGATCAGCGTGGCCACCAACCACCTGGGCCACTTCCTGCTGGCCAACCAGCTGCTGGATGACCTCAAGGCTTCCCCTGCCGCCGACAAGCGCCTGATCATCCTCGGCACCGTCACCGCCAACCCCAAGGAGCTGGGCGGCAAAATTCCCATTCCCGCACCGCCCGACCTGGGCAACCTGGAAGGCTTCGAAGCCGGGTTCAAAGCGCCAATCTCGATGATCAACGGCAAAAAGTTTAAGTCAGGCAAGGCCTACAAAGACAGCAAGCTCTGCAACGTGCTCACCATGCGCGAGCTGCACCGCCGCTACCACAGCGAAACCGGCATTACCTTTAGCTCGCTGTATCCAGGCTGCGTGGCCGATACGCCCCTGTTCCGCAACCACTTTAAGGCGTTTCAGACCATCTTTCCCTGGTTCCAAAAGAACATTACCGGCGGCTATGTGACCCAAAAGCTGGCCGGGGAGCGGGTGGCCGACACCGTCACCGACCCCGAACTCAAAGAGTCGGGCATGTACTGGAGCTGGGGCAACCGCCAAAAGCCCGGTCGCCGCTCCTTTGCTCAGGAGGTCTCGAATGAGGCCCAGGACGACGCCAAGGCCCGCAAGCTGTGGGATCTCAGCGCCAAACTGGTAGGGCTAGATGACGAGACCGCGCGGAGCGTGCCCGCTGCCGCTGGCTCGGTTTAACGGTTTCTCGCCCCGCATCTATTTACACAAAACGCCTCGGCCAGACCTGACCGAGGCGCTCTATTTTTTATCCGAAGCAGTTAGCTAGTGGCCTACTTGGCAGCGGCGGCCTGGCGCTCCTTGGCCTCTTTGATCACTTCCTCGGCCACATTGCTGGGGCAGGGGGCGTAGTGGGAGAACTCCATGGAGAACTGGCCTCGACCGGAGGTCATGGTGCGCAGGTCGCCAATGTAGCCAAACATTTCGCTCAGGGGCACGTCAGCCTTCACCCGCACCCCGGTAGCACCGGGATCCTGGGACTTGATCATGCCGCGGCGGCGGTTGAGGTCGCCGATTACGTCGCCCATGTAGTCGTCGGGGGTGAACACGTCAACTTTCATGATCGGCTCCAGCAGCTGGGGACCAGCCTTGGGCAGCGACTGACGGTAGGCGGCGCGGGCGGCAATTTCGAAGGCGATCGCCGACGAGTCCACCGCGTGGTAGGCGCCGTCGGTGAGGGTGACCTTGAGGTCAACCACCGGGTAGCCCGCCAGTGGCCCTTTGTCTACGCTGGTCTCAAACCCTTTCTGCACCGCAGGCCAAAATTCGCGGGGTACGTTACCGCCGGTTACCGCCGACTCAAACTGGAAGCCGGTGCCGGTTTCGCCCGGCTCGATCACATAGTCGATCTTGCCGTACTGACCCGAACCGCCGGACTGCTTCTTGTGGGTGTAGCTATCGACCAGGCGCTTGGTGATCGACTCGCGGTAGGCCACCTGGGGCTTGCCCACTTCGACTTCAACGCCGTGGGTGCGCTTGAGAATGTCCACCTTGATGTCGAGGTGCAGTTCGCCCATGCCCTTGAGGATGACTTCGCCGCTCTCTTCGTCGGTCTCCACCTGGAAGGAGGGATCTTCAGACACCATCTTGCTGATTGCCATCCCCATTTTCTCGTTGTCGCCCTTTTTCTTGGGATACACCGCAATGGAGATCACCGGGTCGGGGAAGACCATCGGCTCCAGGGTGGCGGGGTCTTTGGGGTCGCAGAGGGTGTGGCCGGTCTGCACGTTCTTCATGCCGATCAGGGCCACGATGTCGCCCGCCTGGGCCGACTCCACCTCTTCGCGGTCGTTGGCGTGCATTTCGACCAGGCGGCTGACCCGCTCGGTCTTGCCGGTGAAGGTGTCGAGAATGGTGTCGCCCTTCTTCACCTGACCTGAATACAAGCGGGTGAAGGTGAGCGCCCCGAAGCGATCGTCCATGATCTTAAAGGCCAGCGCCCGCAGGGGTTTGTCGGCATCGGCGTAGGCCAGCTTGCCGGTGGGGTTGCCCTCCAGGTCGATTTCGGGCTGGGGCGGCACTTCCAGAGGGTTCGGCAGGTAGTCTACCACCGCATCTAGCACTAGCTGTACCCCTTTATTTTTAAAGGAGGAGCCGCAGTAGGTGGGGAAGAAGGCCAGATCGCGGGTGCCCTTGCGAATGCAGGTCTTGATCTCGTCGAGGGTGATCTCTTCGCCCTCCAGGTACTTGTTGAGAATGTCGTCGTCCTGCTCGACGGCCAGCTCAATCAGCGCCTCGCGGTACTCTTCGATCTGGTCCTTCATGTCGGCGGGAGGCTCTTGAATCTCGTAGTTTTCGGGCTTGCCCGACTCATCCCACACCCAGGCTTTGCGGGTGAGCAGGTCGACTACGCCCACGAAGTCGTTTTCGGTGCCGATGGGCAGCACCATGACCAGGGGCTTGGCCGCCAGCACGGTTTCCACCTGTTTGATGACGCGGTAGTAGTCGGCCCCGATGCGATCGAGCTTGTTGACGTAGATCACGCGGGAAACTTTGGAGTCGTTGGCGTAGCGCCAGTTGGTCTCCGACTGGGGTTCTACACCGCCGGAGCCGCAAAATACGCCAATACCGCCGTCGAGCACCTTGAGGGAGCGATAGACCTCAATGGTGAAGTCAACGTGGCCGGGAGTGTCGATGATGTTGAGCTGGTGCTCTTTCCAGAAGCAGGTGGTGGCCGCCGACTGAATCGTGATCCCCCGTTCTTGCTCTTGCGCCATGAAGTCGGTGGTGGCGGCACCATCGTGAACCTCACCAATTTTGTGGATGCGGCCGGTGAGGGCGAGGATGCGCTCGGTGGTGGTGGTCTTGCCTGCGTCTACGTGGGCGAAGATACCAATATTGCGATAACGGGTGATGTCTTTAGCCATAACTGCTTCTCCGGATTCTGGGCGATGGGCCGCTGGTGACCATCTTCATGGGTTACTCAGACGGGGTCTGGGTTGTCGATTTAGTAGCCTTGACAACAGAAAACTCTATCACGACACCATGACTGGCACGAGACCATGACGGGGAGTCTGAGCTGGAGCCGAGGCAACAACACCTATTTATGAACTATTGTAAAACCCCCTGACACATCCGTGAAAGGGGGGAAGAGTCATTACTGGGTTCTTTACCCAGGATAGCCGCCATTAGGGCCTGAATGGGTGCCAAAAACCCATGGTTTGCCCACAGCGATCGCCTGCTTTGCGGGCTAAAGACTCCAGGGGTGTTTAGCTGTCTGGGGGCGCGCAGGGGCGATCGCGGGGGTTTGGCCGCAACCCGTCTGTGCGGGGATCCGTACTGCCGGGGGCGAGGCAAAGCCAGCGCGACCAGAATTCAGGCAAATTCTCTTTACAATGGTGGCCGTGTCGTTTTAGACCCAAGGGAGGACTCGTTATGGGCAGCGTTGCCGGTACAGAGGGCTACACCGCCAGTGGCTACGTGGGGGCTGCCATTGTAGGCAGCAGTATTACCCTGTCGCTAAAAGATTTCGCTACGGCTGCCGAGGGCGAGCCGCTGGAGGCCTTTTTGACCATCAACGGCAACATGGCCAAGCGACCGATCGCCCTGGGGGCGCTGCCTCAGACTAGCGGTGCCTTTGACCTATCGGTGCCCGAAGGCACCGACATCAGCCTGTTCAACACGCTGGTCATTCGCCCCGTAGGGTCTGAGATCGCCGTGGCTACCGCGTCGGTGCCTTAAGCGCTTAGCCGCAGAGCTGAGCTGGCTTTTGGCCGGGCCGGGCCTACCGCGATAGGGATGCCAGCACAAAGCATGTCCTGGGCGCAGATACGCTGCTGGCAAGCCAAAACAGCCGGGGTGAACGCTGCATTAGTTTTTAATAGGAATACTCTCAGGGCAGGTTGCGGGCGATTGAGAAGGCTAAACAATCGTGTCGGGGGCGATCGCTTGCCGGTAGATAACCTGGAAAATTGACCTAGGAGCGGGGGCCGCATGCTCCCCAAGGAGAAAACCGTTATGGATAAGTCAGACGACCAGGTTCGCGATCGCCTCGCCCAGCAGCGGCAGCAGGCTGACCACACCCACGACACCCTGCTCAGCCGCGCTGATGCCGCGCTGCACCGACCGTCCGCCCCATCAGTCGATGAAAAAGCGCGCCAGGCCATGGCCAATCAACGCCACCACCAAGACCATGCCGAAGACACCCTGCTAGAGCGCAGTGAAGAGGAGCTGCACTAGCCCTATGGTTTGGCGGCCTTATTTTCTAGCACTGCACTGGAGGTGCATTGAACGCCCCTGTCTCAGGAGTCAAACTAGGGGTAGCATGGCCGCTATCACGCCGGGTTCGGCGGTGGGCCTGAGCTGAAACCCCACCCGCCTGCAGAGATGCTGCATACCATCGTTTTCGGCCAAAATTTCGCCGGTAATGCGCTCTAGCCCCTCGGCACGGGCCACATCCACCAGGCGGCTGAGCAGTTCGCGACCAATGCCTCGCCGCTGGTGGGGGTCGGCCACCAGCAGGGCAAACTCGGCCTCGGGCAGGCCGTGCTTTTGGGTGAGGCGAGCCACTGCCAAAATCTTGGGTTCTGGATCGGTGGCTTCGGCCACCAGGGCGATTTCGCGATCGTAGTCGTTGAAGCAAATGCGGGTGAGGCGATCGTGGGCGACGCGGGTGCTGTATTTCATGGCGTGGAAATAGCGCAGATAGGCGCTGTGGTCAGACACGCCGTGGTGAAAATCGATGATCAGCGGCTCGTCTTCGGGGCGAATGGGGCGGATGGTAATGCCTTCTTTCCAAGGCCAGATGTACTGGGTGGGGTAGGGGCGAATGGCCAGGCGGGCGGGCGGGGAGAGGGGAGACTTTAAGATTATCCGGGCATCCAGCGCCAGCAGACCATGGGGGGAAGCCAGCAGCGGGTTGATGTCGATCGCCTCAATTTCGGGCTGCTCGGCCACCAGCTGGCTAAAGCGCACCAAGAGCTGTTCTAATGCCTCTAAATCGACCGCCTCGCGCCCGCGCACCCCCTGGAGGGCTTTGTAAATCAGGGTGTTTTCCATCAGGCGGCGGGCCAGGGTGCTGTTGAGGGGGGGCAGGCCGATGGCGCTATCCTGAAACACCTCAACTAGCTGACCGCCGCTGCCAAACACCAGCACCGGGCCAAACTGCGGGTCCTGGCTGCTGCCCAGAATCAGCTCGTAGCCATCGACGCGAATCATCGGCTGTACGGTCACGCCCTGGAAGTGTTCAGCCCCAGCCTTCTCGGTGACGCTGGTGCGGATGCGATCGAAGGCGCGGGTGACGGCGTGGCTGCTGTCGAGGTTGAGCTGTACGCCTCCCACGTCGGTTTTGTGGGTGAGGGTGTGGCTGTAGAGCTTGAGCACCACGGGGTAGCCTAGACTGTCGGCGGCAGCAATCGCATCCTCCACCGTCGCCGCAATCTGGGTCGCCACCACCGGAATGCCGTAGGCCGCCAGCACCGCCTTCGAGTCGGTCTCGGTGAGCAAGCTGCGATTCTCAGCCTGGGCCGTTCGCAAAATGGCTGTTACGGCGGCGCGATCGATGCCGTGGTTCAGCGTCAGCGCCGGAGTTTCGTAGAGCCCCTTGAGGGCGTAGCTGTGCTGCCACAGCAGGCCAAATAGCCGCGCCGCCTGGTCGGGGTAGCGATAGGTGGGTATGCCTGCCTGGTTGAGAATTGCTTCCCCTGCATCGACCTCAGCACCGCCCATCCAGCTGGCCAAAATAGGCCGGGTTGAGCCGCTGCTGCGCCAGGTCTCCACCACCGCCTGGGCAGTTTGGGTGGGGTCGGTCATGGCCTGGGGGGTGAGTACCACCAGGCAGCCGTCGCTGTCAGGGTCGGCCAGGGTAGTCGCCAGAGCCTGGGCAAACCGGGCCGGTTCGGCGTCACCCAAAATATCGATCGGGTTGCTGTGGCTCCAGTGGGCGGGCAGCGCCCCGTTCAGAGCCTCTACACTGGCGGCAGAAAGCTCCGCTAGAGTTCCCCCAGCGCGAATCAAAGCGTCCGTCGCCAGTACCCCAGGACCGCCCGCATTGGTAATAATGCTCAGGCGAGAACCCCGTGGGCGCGGCTGTTTGGCCAGCACCTCGGCGGTGTCAAACAGTTCTTCGATGTGGTCAACCCGCAGCACGCCGCAGCGGCGAAAAGCCGCATCCAACACCGCGTCACTGCCGGTCAATGACCCGGTGTGGGAGGCCGCCGCCTGGGCCGCCGCCTGGGTGCGTCCCGCTTTAATCACAATAATGGGCTTGCTCAGGGCCACCTCCCGCGCCGCCGACAGAAACGCCCGCGCGTCGCCAATCGACTCCATGTAGATCACAATGCTGTGGGTGTGGGGGTCGTCGCCCAGGTAGTCGATCAGGTCGCCCCAGCCCACATCCAGCATTGAACCGAGGGAGATAAAGGCGCTGAAACCCACATTCTCCCGCAGGCTCCAGTCCAAAATTGAGGTGCACAGCGCCCCGCTCTGGCTGATAAAGCCCACGTTGCCGCGCCGCGCCACCTGGCTGGCAAAGGTGGCGTTTAGCCCCGTTAGCGGGTTCTGAATGCCCAAACAGTTGGGGCCAATCAGGCGCAGGCGTCCGTGGGCGATCGCCTTTATCTGCCGCTCCAGCTCAATACCCTCCGCCCCAATCTCCTTGAACCCCGCCGACAGTATGATCGCCCCCTTCACTCCCGCATCGACGCACTCCTGCACCACCTCGGGCACCCCCAGGGCGGGAATGGCGATGATGGCGAGATCGGGCGCTTCGGGCAGGGAGGCAAGGCGATCGAACGCCTGGATGCCCAGCACGTTGCGCCGCTTGGGGTTGATCGGGTAGACCGTGCCGCCAAAGGGATGGCTGATCAGGTTCCATAGCACTGTGCGACCGACGCTGCCGGGGCGCTCGGTCGCGCCAACCACCGCCACTGACCGGGGCGCAAAGATTGGGTCGAGGGGATGACTCCCGGTTTTCCAGAGGTCAGTCACCGGATCGGGGCAGCTCAGCATAGTTAAGTCCTCGTAGGAGCAGGCACGGTCTACTAATTTTGGATTTGCGATTTTGGATTTTTGGGATCCTACTTACGAAAAGCATGGGAAATATAGTCTGTCCATTAAGGCTAAAAGCGCAGGTGCTGAAGGGAACGAACTTGCGCAATGGTTTCAAAATCGCGATCGCAGTGAATCAAAAGCAAGTTGTTGTCTAAGGCTGCCTGGGCAATGCAGCAGTCAATTGGGCTGCGAACAGTAAGTCCCTGACGCCGCAGATCATAATAAATGCGGGCGGCTTTTTGCCAAGAAGAAGACTTTAGCTCTAGATAATCCTGCGTTTCCAGATAAGTTGAAAGGACTGTCCATTCTTGCTCGTTAAGGCTGCCCTGAAGTAGCTCAAGCTGAGTGAATCGAGTAAGTAAAATCCTGCGCTCTGCAATCAGTTCTTCAAGTTGGTGGCGAAGCTGACCGCTGCGATCGCGAAAAACATTCACCCAAACCGATGTGTCAATCAGCAGCATGACCCATTTCACGCAGAGCTTTGTGGTCAAAATCTGGCGAAAACTGAATTTTTCCCGCCAGTTCAAGCAGATTTTTCTTTTGCCGCGCCTTGACCAGCTCTTGCAAAGCCAGGTTCAGCAACTCTTCTTGGGTAGTCAGATTGGTTAACCTCAGAGCTTCGTTGATCAAATCATCGTCAAGATCGAGGGTGATTTGCATTGGGTTACCTGTTGAAAACATCATTCAGTGGCTTGAGTTCACCAGCAGCAATTTCCTGCCGGGCCATCTTAGCTATGCGATCCCACTGATCATCTGTTGTGGACTCGAATTGGGCTTTCCATACCTGCTCATCTTCGAGTTCTGCCAAAATTATGGCTGCGATCGCATCCTGCTCCTCAGCAGGTAGGGTTTTTACTCGTGCGATCGCCCGCTCTAGCAACTCAGTCATCGCTATCTCCCTCCGGCTCTTCAAGCCATGCTGTGACTATTATCTACGCTTTTAGCGGCTCCCCTCTCCCCAGAGAGAGGGGGTGGGGGGTGTAGACGCGCAGCGGCTTCTCTTTGAGTGGGCTACACTGCCGCTAGATCCGGCTGATGGTATAGGCTGGCATCCACCCGGCAGCCGCCGTAGGCCAGGGTATACAGCTCCTTCATATCGCGGATTAGCGGGTAGCGGGGGTTGGCCCCGGTGCACTGGTCGTCGAAGGCCTGCTCCGACATCAGCTCCAGGTGGTCGTAAAAATCCTGCTCCGAGGCATTCAGGGTTTCGCGAATGGTCAGCGGAATTTCCACCTGTTGTTTAAGATCTTCGATCGCATCGATCAGCAACAGCACTTTCTCGTCGTCGGTAATGCCCCCCAACCCCAAATGGTTTGCAATCGCTGCGTAGCGGTGCTTGGCGTTGGGGAAGCGGTACTGCGGAAAGATCGCCTGCTTGAAGGGCGCATCGGTAGCGTTGTAGCGAATCACGTGGCTGATCATCAGGGCATTGGCCAGGCCGTGGGGGACGTGGAAGGTAGACCCTAGCTTGTGGGCCAGCGAGTGGCATACCCCCAAAAAGGCGTTGGCGAAGGCCATGCCTGCGATCGTCGCCGCGTAGTGAACTTTTTCCCGCGCTTCGGGGTCTGCCGCACCGTTTTTGTAGGCCCGAGGCAGGTACTCCATCAGCAGCTTGATCGCCTGCAGTGCCAGCCCGTCGGTAAAGTCGCTGGCCATAATCGACACGTAGGACTCCAGTGCGTGGGTGAGGGCGTCGATGCCGCCAAAGGCGGTCAGGCTGCGGGGCATGTGCAGCGTTAGGGCCGGGTCCACAATCGCCACGTTCGGCGTCAGGGCGTAGTCCGCCAGCGGGTACTTGATGCCGACGCGATCGTCGGTCACCACTGCAAAGGGGGTCACCTCCGAGCCTGTGCCCGAGGTAGTGGGAACGCAGATTAGCTGCGCCTTTTGGCCCAGGGCAGGCAGCTCATACACCCGCTTGCGAATGTCCATAAACCGCATCGCCAGCCCCTCAAACTCGATCTGGGGCTGCTCGTACATCAGCCACATCACCTTGGCGGCATCCATGGGCGAACCGCCGCCCACGGCGATCAGCACGTCGGGCTCAAACTTGCGCAGCTGCTCCAAGCCCTGGTTGACGTTGCTCAACGTCGGGTCAGGCTCCACATCGTGGAACACGTCCCACTGCACGCCAACCTCGTCGAGCACCTGGGTAATCGGGTGCAGCATGCCCAGATCAAACAGGGGCTTGTCGGTGATTAAAAAGGCCCGCTGCTTACCTGCCAGCTCTCGCAGGGCCACCGGCAGACAGCCCGACTTAAAGTAAATCTTCGGCGGCACCCGGAACCACAGCATGTTTTCCCGCCGCTGGGTGACGGTCTTGATGTTCAGCAGGTGGTGGGGGCCAACGTTCTCAGATACCGAGTTGCCGCCCCAGGTGCCGCAGCCCAGGGTCAGCGAGGGGTCGAGCTTGAAGTTGTACAGGTCACCGATCGCCCCCTGGGACGAAGGCGTGTTGATCAGCACCCGCGAGGTTTGCAGGGCGTTTTCAAAGGTGGCAATGTCGTCGCGGTTGGCGGGGTCGGTGTAGAGCACCGAGGTGTGGCCCTTGCCGCCAAACTGCACTAACTGAGAGGCTATGTCTACAGCGGCGTAGAAGTCCTTAGCGCGGTAAAAGCCCAAAATGGGGCACAGCTTTTCGTAGGAAAACGGCTCCTCGGTGCCCACGGATTCCACCTCGCCCATCAGCACCTTGCTCCCTTCGGGTACCGTAAAGCCTGCCAGGGCGGCAATGGTCTCTACGGACTGGCCGACAATGTCGGCATTCAAGCGCCCGTCTTTGAGAATGATTTGCCGCACCGACTCGGTTTCCTCCAGGCTGAGCACGTAGGCTCCCCGAGCCAAAAATTCAGCCTTGGCCTGTTCGTAGATGGCATCTACCACCACAACGGACTGCTCTGAGGCGCAGATCATGCCGTTGTCAAAGGTTTTGCTGATCAAAATGGAGCTGACCGCCATGGGCAGGTCGGCGCTGGCGTCGATCACGGCTGGGGTGTTGCCCGCCCCCACTCCCAAGGAGGGGTTACCCGAGGAGTAGGCCGCCTTTACCATGCCGGGGCCGCCCGTAGCCAGAATTAACTTGATGTCGGGGTGCTGCATCAGCGACTGGGAGAGGGCCACCGTGGGTTCGTCGATCCAGCCGATTAGCCCGGCGGGGGCACCGGCCGCCTCAGCGGCGTCGCGCACGATCTTGGCGGCGGCGATACTGCACTGCTTGGCCCGAGGGTGGGGAGAAAAGATGATGGCGTTGCGGGTTTTGAGGGCAATTAGCGCCTTGAAGAGAGCGGTGGAAGTGGGGTTGGTAGTGGGCACAACGCCAGCGAGAATCCCTACGGGTTCAGCAATTTTTTCGATGCCAAAGCCCTCGTCTTTTTCGAGGGTGCCGCAGGTCTTTTCGTGCTTGTATTTGTTGTAGATATATTCTGAGGCAAAGTGGTTTTTGATCACCTTGTCTTCGACTACGCCCATGCCCGTTTCTGCCACCGCCATTTTGGCCAGGGGAATGCGCTCGGCATTGGCCGCCAGGGCAGCGGCACGAAAGATATGATCGACCTGTTCTTGGGTAAAGCTAGCGTACTGCGCCTGGGCAGTTTTGACCTGTTGAATCAGGGCTTCGAGTTCGGTCAGATTGGTTACGGACATAGCGTCCTCCTGGGATGGGCTGGAGATGGAGATAAAGGAAGAAAAAGACTCACTAAATAATTAGCGTTTTTAACGGAGAAAAATCATCTACGCCTGGGACCGATCCCCCCACATCCTTGGTGTAGCAGTTCTCCTCTTCACCCCCCTTATTAAGGGGGGCAGGGGGGATCTCCGAGAGAAGTTTTGCAGAAAAAATCTTTCATGCCGCAATTTATTACGCGATCGCAACCGACAGAATCTCCGTCGTCATCATTGGCGGATGGGTGAGGGTGTTGTGAATAATGCAGGCATCCGCTGCCCGCTCTAGCCCCTTCTGATGACGAGTTTCTAAAGCAGTAGGAGTGGTGATCTGAATGCGAATGTTGTCGATGCGGACAGGGCTTTCGGCCTTATCGGCGGTGACGGAGATGGCTAAGCCCTTAGCATCGAGATGGCGGATTTCCAGGTACTTCACTGCGTAGAACCCAACGCAAGCCCCCAGAGATGACAAAAACCATTCCGGCGGAGTCATGCCTTCATCTTGTCCATGGTTGTCTAAGGGCTGATCGCTGAAGATTTGGTGACCTCGACAGCTGGCCTGAAATTTTACACCGTCTTGATAAGTAACTTGAACGTCCATAGAAGCCTCCTAAAGAGAGCATGGATTAAAGCTTAAACAGCAGTTAATCCGTAGTTTTGAAAGATTTGGATGACATGCTCAACCAGGTCTGGTGTAGGGGGCTGAGTCTCGCCCAAGATATAGGGCATTCCCAATTGTTTCCATTTATATTCTCCCATTTTGTGAAAGGGCAAAACTTCTACTCTTTCAACATTATCTAGGGTGCCCACAAATTTGGCTAAACCCACCACGTTTTCTTCAGGATCGGTGAGGCCAGGAACCAATACAAATCGTATCCAGGTGGGTTTGTTAATTTTGGCTAAATAACGAGCAAAATTTAGCGTGGGTTCGATAGAAACGCTGGTAACTTTGTGAAACAGATCGGAATTGTAAGATTTGATATCTAATAAAACTAAATCGGTATTTTCTAATACCGGTTCTGCTGCTTCAATGTGGACATAGCCAGAGGTATCTAAGGCCGTGTGCAACCCTATTTCGCGGCAGCGACGAAAGATTTCGGCCACAAATTCGGGCTGCATCAGCGGTTCGCCACCGCTGACGGTGACACCGCCGTTGCGCAGATAGTTTTTGGTGTGCTCAATTTGAGCCATGATCTCGTCCACCGTCATCACTGTGCCGCCGTGGATTTCTTGGCAGTCGGGGTTGTGGCAGTAGAGGCAGCGCAGGGGGCAGCCCTGGGTAAAGACCACAAAGCGAATGCCGGGACCATCGACGGTGCCGCAGGTTTCGATGGAGTGGATGCGGCCCGTTTGGGTGCGGGTGGGAACGGGGAAGGGCATGGGGGTGGATGGGTGGGAGGGTGGTGGGGTGAGAATGTCGCTGCCTCCCCTCCTGGGAGGGGTGCCCGGAGGGCGGAGTGGGTCTCGGTGACTGGGTTGACCCACCCCTACCCCTCCCAGGAGGGGATTGATGGAAAGCCCCTCTCGGCGGTGGGCTGAGAGGGGCTTTTGGGGTTAGCAGCGTTCGTGGAAGGTGCGGTTGATGACGTCTAGCTGCTGTTCTCGGGTGAGTTTGATGAAGTTCACCGCGTAGCCCGAGACCCGGATGGTGAGCTGTGGGTACAGCTCGGGGTGATCCATCGCATCGAGCAGGGTCTCGCGGTTAAACACATTTACATTGAGGTGGAAGCCGCCGTCGCGCACGTAGCCGTCGAGCAGGGCGGCCAGGTTGCTGATGCGATCGCCCTCTGTTCTGCCCAGCGCCCCCGGCACAATCGAAAACGTGTTCGAAATGCCGTCCTGAGCGTCAGCGTAAGGCAGCTTGGCCACCGAGGCCAGGGATGCGATCGCGCCGTTGCTGTCGCGCCCGTGCATGGGGTTGGCTCCAGGGGCAAAGGGCTCACCGTCGCGGCGACCGTCGGGGGTGTTGCCGGTCTTCTTGCCGTAGACCACGTTGGAGGTAATGGTGAGGATCGACTGGGTGGGCACCGCGTCGCGGTAGGTTTTGTGCTTGCGCAGCTCGGCCATAAAGGTCTGGACAAGTTCGACCGCAAGGCTGTCTACCCGGTCGTCGTTGTTGCCGTACTTGGGAAAGTCGCCATCGACGATGTAGTCGACCGCCAGACCTTGCTCATCGCGCACTACCCGGACCCGAGCGTGCTTGATCGCAGACAGGCTGTCGGTCACCACCGACAGGCCCGCCATGCCGTAGGCCATCGTGCGCAGCACGTCGCGATCGTGCAGAGCCATTTCCAACCGCTCGTAGCAGTACTTGTCGTGCATGTAGTGGATGACGTTCATGGTGTTGGCGTAGGTTTTGGCCAGCCAGGCCATCATCTGCCGCAGGCGGGGCCACACCTCGGTGTAGTCGAGCAAATCGCCGATAATCGGGGCGTAGGCCGGAGCTACCTGCACCCCAGAGTGCTCGTCTTTGCCGCCGTTGATGGCGTAGAGCAGGCACTTGGCCATGTTCACCCGCGCCCCAAAGAACTGCATCTGCTTGCCGATGCGCATGGCGGAAACGCAGCAGGCAATGCCGTAGTCGTCGCCCCAGTAGGACCGCATCAGGTCGTCGTTTTCGTACTGAATCGAGCTGGTTTGAATGGAAACCTGGGCGCAGTAGCGCTTAAAGGCCTCGGGCAGCCGCTCTGACCACAGCACCGTCAGGTTGGGTTCGGGCGCGGGGCCAAGGTTGGTCAGGGTGTGCAGCAGGCGGAAGCTGGTTTTAGTCACCAGGGGCCTACCGTCGAGGCCCATGCCGCCAATGCACTCGGTCACCCAGGTGGGGTCGCCGCTAAACAGGGCGTTGTAGTCGGGGGTGCGCAAAAACCGCACCATCCGCAGCTTCATCACAAAGTGGTCGACGATTTCCTGGGCCTCGGCTTCAGTGAGCCGCCCGGCTTGCAGGTCGCGCTCGAAGTAAATGTCGAGGAAAGTGGACACCCGCCCCAGAGACATGGCTGCCCCATTTTGCTCTTTGACCGCCGCCAGGTAGCCAAAATAGAGCCACTGCACTGCTTCTTTAGCGGTGATGGCGGGGCGGGCCAAGTCGCAGCCGTAGGCGGTGCCCAGCTCCTTCAGCTCGTTGAGGGCTTTAATTTGCTCAGAGATCTCTTCGCGCAGACGAATGGTGGCTTCATCCAGGCTGTCGAGTTCCAGGCTGGTCTTTTGGGCGGCTTTGTCGGCAATTAGGCGATCGCACCCATACAGCGCCACCCGCCGATAGTCGCCGATGATGCGGCCCCGTCCGTAGGCATCGGGCAGGCCTGTGATAATGCCCGACTTGCGGCAGCGGCGCATTTCGGCGGTGTAGGCATCGAACACGCCATCGTTGTGGGTTTTGCGGTAGCGGGTGAAGGTATCCCTAGTGGCGGGGGCAAGTTCATAGCCGTAGGCGTTGAGGCTGGCCTCGACCACGCGAATGCCGCCGAAGGGCATAATCGCCCGTTTCAGGGGCAGGTCAGTCTGCAAGCCGACAATTTGCTCTAGATCGCGATCGATATAGCCGGGGGCGTGGCTGGTAATGCCCGAGGGCAAGGCGGTGTCGGCATCCAGCACGCCTTTTTCCCGCTCCAGGGCCATCAGGTCTTTTACCCGCGCCCACAGAGCGGCGGTGCGGGCGGTAATTGGGGCCAGAAACTGGCCATCGCCAGAGTAAGGCGTGTAGTTGCGCTGAATAAAGTCGCGCACGTCAATGTCAAGCTGCCAAGCGCCTGGCGCAAAACTACTGCTGAGGCCTGAGCTGCCGCAGTCCAATTTAGCGCCATCGGCAGGGCCATTCTGCTGTAGCAAAGATAAACCTTCGACAATCATTTCCATTCCTCCCGGTGTGGAGTCAGCCGTAACCAAATTGAGAGTGATGCAAAGGCTAGCCAAGGAAAATTCTGTTTTTTTGGCCAGCGATGCTCAGTCTAAAGGGACGATTGCGCAGACCGTCTAAAATAGATACCTGATCTCATCTATGTATTAGGCTCAAAAGCACTGGTGAAAAGCCTTTGGCTGATTGGAGCGATCTAGCTGATTCGAGCTTACTTTAGCAATTATTTAGTTGTTTTTGTGCTCGATCTTATGGCCCGAGAGATATCTAGAAAACTGCGGCTACATATGTGTTTGCAATGTGTTTGCAGGTTTTTCTTATCTCTTGATTTATGTTCTGATCTTAGTTGGAATTTAGAGCAGTAAAAACGATTTTAAGAAAAAAATTAAGATCGCCCATCTTTCTGAACGAAAAACCTTAATTTGAGACGACCAAAACTCATAATTTAATCATTTTGCAACAATAGCCGGACGCAGCTCTCCAGGCTGCCGCGCGAATTTTGCCGTTTGGAGCCATGGGCGTCACGA
Source organism: Nodosilinea nodulosa PCC 7104 (assembly GCF_000309385.1). Taxonomy (GTDB): domain Bacteria; phylum Cyanobacteriota; class Cyanobacteriia; order Phormidesmidales; family Phormidesmidaceae; genus Nodosilinea; species Nodosilinea nodulosa. Next base: position 590,012 of record NZ_JH976537.1, on the reverse strand, counting down.
CAGCCAGAGCGTGGCTCCACAGCCTTGGGGTTTGATTGACCTTAGGTCAGCTAAATTCTGCTCGCTGAGTAGATCAGGCGTTGCCGGGGGAAAACTTATCTCCACGGGACACATTCAACCAGGCGGCCTCAAACCGGAGAGTAGGAGAACCCTATCCCTCTTTGGCACTGGTTGCAGGCCATTATCACAGCAGGATATGGGTATTTCTCTTTCTATTGGGCGATCGCAATGATGACAAACTTGCAACCTGTCGGATTTCCCCCCGGCCAGCCGCCTACGCCGCTCTGGTCGCTGGCTGCGGCACCGATCTCGGTGCCGCCAACGGCTACGCTGCTCCAGGTGCTGAGCCGTCTGGGAGACGATTCGACCAGTGGTCACAGCTGTGTTGTGGTCGTGCAGGACGAGCAGCTGGTCGGTTTGCTGACCGAGCGCGACCTGGTTCGCCTGCTGGCCAGCGGGGTTGCCCTCGACACCCCGATCGATCGGCACATGACCAGAACTCTCACGGTGCTGCCCGCTGAGCCCAGCCTCAACCCGCTCGATGTTCTAGATTTAATGCGGCAGCGCCAGATTCACCACGTTCCCTTGGTCGATGCAACCCAGCGCCCGGTGCGGCTGATAACCGCTGGCTCAATTCAGCAGGCGCTGGCGCCTCCCCACATGCTGAAATTGCAGCCGGTGCGATCGCGCATGGCCGCCCAGGTAGTTACCATTAGCCCCACCGATTCGGCCCTGGCGGCGGCCCAGCTGCTGGCTGAATACTCAGTCAGCTGTGTCGCAGTCATCGACCCCGCCGGAGATGGCACCGAGGTGCTTCTGGGCCAGGTGCTGCGGCAGGATGTGCTGCGCTTTCAGGCACGCCAGCTCGATTTGGCCCAGCTGCCGGTGCGGGCGATTATGCGAGATGCTCAATTTTGCCTCCGCCCCACGGACTCGCTCTGGTTGGCCTACCAGGAAATGCGCCAGCGGCGGCTGCCCTGCCTGCTGGTGGTCGATTCCCAGCGCCAGCCCCTGGGGACAATTGCCCAGTTTGACCTGCTCAACAGCCTCGACCTGCGGGAGCTACAGACCACCTTTAGCCACCTGTGGCAGTCGTTTAAGCAGTCTGACCATGAGCAGCTAGAACTCTGGAAGAGCCATAGCTCTGAGCTAGAGCGCCTGGTGCAGGGCCGCACTGAACAGCTCGAAGAACAGGCCAAGTGCGATCGCATCCTCGCCACCCTCACCCAGCGCATCCACGAATCGCTGGATATGCAGGAGATTCTTTCTACCACCGTGTCGGAGGTGCGGCAGCTGCTCCAGGTCGATCGCACCCTGATCTATCAGTTTGAGACGGCGGCGCGGGGAACCGTTGTGGTCGAGGCGGTACAGTCCCCCTGGACCTCGCTGCTGGGGCACGCCATCGAAGACAGCTACTTTGCCAAGCACTGGGCCGAGGCCTACCGCTACGGGCGCATTCAGGCGGTGGAAGATATTCAGCGGGCCGGCCTCAGCCCTTGCCATGTCGAGATGCTGAGCCACTTGCAAATCAAGGCAAACCTGGTGGTGCCCATCGTCTGCGACCACACCCTGTGGGGGCTGCTGATCATCAACCAGTGCAGTCAGCCCCGCCGCTGGTGCGACTGGGAAATTCGTCTGGTTGAGCAACTGGTGCGATCGGTGGCGATCGCCATTCGCCAGTGCAACTTTTACGAGCAGATGCAGGCCGACCTGGCGGCCCGCAAACAGTACGAAGTTCACCTCAAGCAGCTCAACGACGAGCTAGAGCAGCGGGTGGAAGCCCGCACCGCCTCCTGGCGCCAGGTGACCGAGCAGCTGCGGGAGAGCGAAACCAAGTTTCGCAGCCTGGTCGAGCAAACCAACGACTGGGTGTGGGAACTTGACGGCCAGTTTAAATTTAGCTACATCAACCCCAGGGCCACCGAGATTATCGGCTATCCCCCCGAAGCTATTTTAGAAAGCCGCTTTACCGACTTTATGGCCGCCGATGAGGCAGTGCGCTTTAGCACGATTTTGACCCACCTGGTGCGGCAGCGCCATCCCTTCACCCAGATCGAGGCGACCTGCCTGCGCGCCAGCGGTGAGGCCGTAATTTTAGAGCTCAGCGGCTCGCCCATTTTTACCCCCGAGGGCGAGTTTCAGGGCTATCGGGGCATTACCCGCGACATCACCGAGCGCAAGCAAATCGAGGTCGATATTCGCAAAGCCCTGACCCGCGAGAAAGAACTCAGCGACCTCAAAACTCGCTTTATCGCCATGGCCTCCCACGAGTTTCGCACGCCCCTGACCACCATTTTGGCCTCCGCCGAAACCCTGGAGCGCTACAGCCACAAGTTCACCCCCGAAAAGCAGCAGACGGTGCTCAAGCGCATTCAAACCTCGGTGCACCACATTATTGGTCTGCTCAACGACGTGCTCACCGTGGGCAAAGCCGAGGCGAACAAACTCGACTGCACCCTGGCCCCCCTCGATCTAAAACAGCTCTGCACCGACCTGGTAGACGAAATTCAGTTTTCCCAGATCAACGCCGCCAGCCCAATTGAGTTTACTGCCGTGGGCAGTCACTTTCAGGTTCTCGCCGACGAAAAGCTGCTGCGCCACATCCTGCTCAACCTGCTCTCCAACGCGGTGAAATATTCCCCCAACCACACTCCGGTTTCCTTTAAACTGACCTGCGAGGCCGAGCAGAGCATATTTCAGATCAGCGATCGCGGTATTGGCATTCCCCTCGCCGACCAGGCCCAGCTGTTTGGGGCTTTTCACCGGGCCAACAACGTGGGGAATATCTCTGGCACCGGGCTGGGTCTGGTAATTGCCAAGCGGGCCGCCGAAGCCCACCAGGGGCATATTTCCTGCATGAGTGATGTGGGCGTAGGCACTACGTTCACCGTTGTATTACCCCTTGCACTGTGGAGTGACAATCATGGCTAAAATCCTGGTAATTGAAGACGAAGCTGGGGTACGCGACAGCATCGTAGATATTCTCAACGCCGAAAACTTTATCGTCGACAGCGCCACCAACGGCCAGGAGGGCCTGAGCCAAATTCACGAGTTCAAACCCGACCTGGTCATTTGCGACGTGATGATGCCCGTGCTCGACGGCTATGGCGTGCTCGAACAGATCCGCCAGGACCCCCATTTCGCCACCCTGCCCTTTGTCTTCCTCAGCGCCAAAGCCGAGCGGGCTGACCTGCGCAGCGGCATGGATCTGGGCGCCGACGACTACCTCACTAAACCCTTCACCCACGCTGACCTGCTGCGCATGATTCACACCCGTCTGGAGGCCCAGGGGGCGGTCCAGGCGAAAAATCAGCAGCAGCTCAGCGCCCTGCGCAGCAGCATCAGCGGTGCCCTATCCCGCGAGTTGGGCGGCCCCATGCGCGAGGTGCTGAAGCTGGCTACCACCCTGATCGACAAGGCCGACACCCTGGAGCCTGAGCAGGTGGCCAACTTTGCCAAGGCCATTCACCGCAATGCCCAGCGCACCGCCCGCCTGACCCAAAACGTTATGCTGTTTGCCAAGCTAGAGCGGCTCAGCCCCGCTCAGATCTCCGCCGAAACCCTCCAGCAGCAGCGCACCGAGCGGGCCGACGAAATTATCGCCGAAATTGCCCAGACCCTCGCCGCCGACTACCTCCGCGACGACGATCTAGAAATTGCCCTGGAGCCGCTGGCGGTGCCCCTGTCTGAAACTCAGCTCAGAAAAGTCTGCGAAGAGCTACTGGACAACGCCTTTAAGTTTTCTGAGGTGGGTACCCCGATCAAAGTCTTTGGGTCCTATGGCGACGGCAAGGTGACGTTCTACATTATTGACTACGGCCAGGGTATGACCCCCGACCAGCTCGCCCACGTAGGAGCCTATCTTCAGTTTGAACCCGATTCGGATACCGCTGGCACAGGCCTGGGCCTGACCATCGCTAAACGCCTGGTGGAGCTACACCGGGGCGAGGTGCTGATTGAGAGCATTCCTGGGCAGCAGACCATTGTGCGGGTGGCCCTGCCAGACAGTTCCCTCGGCTAGGGGCTTTGGCCGGGGTTAAGAGGATGTTTGAAAAGTCCTATTTTTGTAGCAAAAGTGGAGATCCCCCTTGTATTTTAAGCAGCAGGACGGTAGACCGATCTCCCCCCGGTTCTAGAAACCGAGATTTAGTCCAGGTCGCCGTTCTGCCATTTGTCAACAGCTCGAAAAATCGCCAGGGTCATGAACCCGCATCGAACAAGGTCGAGTGATGAATGGTCATTCTATTCCTCAGGAGGTGCGTGATGGGGACGAGTGAAGAACGGCAATGGGTGGGTATTGATGTGAGTCAGGCCAAGCTGGACGTAGCGCTGCGACCCTCGGGACGCTACTGGCAAGTGGCTAATGACGAGTCGGGATGGCAGAGGCTGTTGAATGAACTACAGGCTGTCACCGTCGCGCTGGTGGTGGTGGAATCCACAGGTGGGATGGAACGGGGCGTGGTTCAGGTCTTGCAGCGCCATGAAATCGCGGTGGCGGTGATCAATCCGAAGCGGGCGCGGGACTTTAGCAAAGCGTCTGGGCGATTGGCCAAGACCGATCGCATTGATGCGTCGATGTTGGCGCATTTTGGCGAGGCGCTGCAGCCGTTACCGAAACCGTTGGCCTCAGAGCATCAGGAAGCGCTCTCTGACTTGGTCCATCGGCGTTCTCAAGTGATTGAGATGCTCAACAGTGAGCAGCGTCGTCGCCACAGTGCGCGCAACCGCACGGCCCAGGCCGATATTGATACTCACATTGACTGGCTCAAGCAGCGGGTCAAAGCCCTTGATGCGGAGATCGACCAACTCCGTCAGGCCGATGAGACCCGCCAGCAGCGCTACGAGTGGTTGACCAGTGTACCTGGAGTCGGGCGAGTCGTGGCCACCACCCTATTGGCGCTACTGCCGGAGCTGGGCCAACTCTCGACGAAACGGTTGGCTAGCCTAGTGGGTGTCGCCCCGTTCAATTTTGACAGTGGCAAGCTTCGGGGCAAACGCCACATCGTGGGCGGTCGCGCCCTGGTACGCTCCACGTTGTATATGTCAGCCTTGGTGGCCATTCAACACAACCCCGTCATCATCGCGTTCTATCAACGTCTGTTAAGCGCAGGGAAACCCAAAAAGGTCGCCTTGATTGCCTGTGCCCATAAGCTGTTAGGCATCCTCAATGCGCTGGTCACCCAAGGTCAATCGTGGCGAGACCCTAAGGATACAGAACCCGCTCAGACTGCCACGCCAGCCACAAGTGGTTGACAATCAAGATAATCGCTAAATCCCCCTACCCTGCGGGAAGCCGCAAGCGTCTATAAAAAGGGGGACGTTTAACCCCCCTTTTTAAGGGGGCAGGGGGGATCAGCAGATGGCTAAAGCTACAGCAGATTACGTTTCAAACGCCCTCTAAGGCATCACCACCCCATCCGGGTCGATCGCCCTTTGGGTTGGGCCAGCTCGGGGAACCGATGGAGTGACCAACGGCGCGCCAGGGATATATAGCCACAGTCCTTTAGGTGAGGACATCCAGAGACAGTCGATCGCCCAAACGGTCTTAGGGAAACTGTCCTCACCAGACTGGCTACGGCTATAGCAGCCGCTCCGCCGCTGTGGGTACCCTGAAGAATGCGCATCTCCTCGCTCGCTGCGATTCTCTGGCCCACGCCGCCCACATCACTACCCTGAGGGCAATGGCCCATGCATTCTGCACCCCTACCCCCCCACGAAGCCTGCCGATTGCAGGCTCTAGATCGCTACTGCATTCTTGACACGCCCCCGGCGGAGGGGTTTGACAACCTGACCCGGCTGGCGGCCATGATCTGCGATGCGCCCATGGCCCTGATCAGCCTGATCGACCAGCAGCGGCAGTGGTGGAAGGCCCGTCTGGGTATCGACGCCACTGAGACGAGTCGAGATATTGCCTTTTGCGCCCACGCGATTTTGCAGCCCAAGCTGCTGGAGGTGCCCGACGCCCTAAAAGACAGGCGCTTTTACGACAATCCGCTGGTCACCAGCGCGCCCTACATTCGCTTTTACGCGGGCATGCCGCTGATCACCGCCGACGGCTACGCCCTGGGCACCCTCTGCGTGCTCGATCGGGTGTCGCGGCAGCTCACGACCAGCCAGCGAGAAGCCTTGACGATGCTGGCGATCCAGGTGGTGGCCCAGCTAGAGCTGCACTACCAGATCGAACAGATGCGCCAGGCGGAGGCCGAGCGCCGCCGCCTGGAAGAAACCCTGCGCCTGCAAGAACGGGCGATCGCCGCCAGCAGCAGCGGCATTGTCATTACCGATGCCCGTCGGCCCGGCAACCCAATCATTTACACCAACCCATCCTTTGAGCGCATTACCGGCTACACCGAGGCTGAGGCCCTGGGCCAAAACTGTCGGTTTTTACAGCGGAGCGATCGCCACCAGCCCGGCCTAGATACCCTGCGCCAGGCCATCGCCGAGGGCAAAGACTGCACGGTGGAAGTGATCAACTACCGCAAAACCGATCAACCGTTCTGGAACCAGATCACCATTTCGCCTCTGTACGATCCTGAGGGCCAGCTCACTCACTTTGTGGGCATTCAGACCGACATTAGCGATCGCAAACGAACCGAAGCGCAGCTTCAGCAGCATCTCCACGACCTGGAGCAGGCCCGCCGCGACGCCGACGCCGCCAACCAGGCCAAGGGCGAGTTTCTGGCCATGATGAGTCACGAAATTCGCACCCCCCTCAACGCGGTGATCGGCATGACTGGCCTCCTGCTCAACACCCCCCTCAGTGACGAGCAGCGCGACTTTGCAGAGATCACCCACCACGCGGGCAGCACGCTGCTCACCATCATCAATGACATTCTCGATTTCTCCAAAATCGAGTCGGGCAAGCTAGAGCTAGAGATCCAGCCCTTTGATCTGCGCGCCTGCATCGAAGACGCCCTCAGCCTGCTGACCGCCAAAGCCGTCGAAAAAGGGCTAGGGCTGACCTACCTGCTCCCCGCCGACGTGCCCCAACACCTACGGGGCGATGCCAGTCGCCTGCGCCAGGTGCTGGTTAACCTGGTACACAACGCCATCAAATTTACCCCCCAGGGAACGGTGACGGTCTCCGTCGAAGCCCAGCCTGCCGGGGCAGCGGCAGCGGCCCTAGACACCGCAACCAGTGCCCCGATGACCCTGCAAATCGCCGTCAATGATACCGGCATTGGCATTCCGGCGGACCGCCTGCACCGACTGTTTCAGCCCTTCAGCCAGGTCGATGCATCCACTACCCGGCAGTTTGGTGGTACTGGCCTAGGCCTGGTCATTGCTCAGCGCCTCTGCGCCCTGATGGGGGGCGAGCTTTGGGTCGATAGCGTTGAGGGCGTGGGCTCGACCTTCTATGTCACTCTGCCCGCTCAGCTTGCCCCTTCCCCCCCGGCGACCCGCGCTGGGAATGACCCAGGCTGCCACCGACTGACAACAGCTATGGACCGGCCGCCTCAGTTTGACCACAGCCTGGGGCAACGGTGTCCCCAGCGTATTTTGCTGGCCGAAGACAACCTGGTAAACCAAAAAGTTGCCCTGAAAATGTTGCAGCGCCTGGGCTATCGGGCCGACGTAGCCGCCAACGGCCTGGAGGTGCTGGCCACCCTTGAGCGGCAGCCCTACGATCTGGTGCTGATGGATGTGCAAATGCCCGAAATGGATGGCCTGGTTGCTACCCAGCAGATTCTCCAGCGCTGGCCGACCCGTCGACCGCGCATTGTGGCCATGACCGCCAACGCCATGCAGGGCGATCGCGATCGATGTCTGCAAGCGGGGATGGATGACTACATCAGCAAGCCCATTCACTCCGAGGATTTGGCCCGCGTGCTGAAGGCTGGCTCAGGCCGCTCCCCCACCGTGGACTGGGCCAGCCTACATGCCCTGGAGCAAGCCCTGGGGCACAATGACCCCAACTTTATGGCCGATCTGATCGCGAGCTACCTGGAGAGCTCCGACCAGCTCTTGGCCGAGATGGTCACCGCCGAGCAGCGACAGGATTGGGCCACCCTGCAACGGGTGGCCCACACCCTAAAGTCGAGCAGCGCCACCATCGGCGCGGTTCCTCTCTCGACCCTGTGCCAAGAGCTTGAAAAAACGGTGCGCCAGGGCGACGACCAGAGCCACACCCCTCAGATCGAGACTATCCGGCAGGCCGCCGCCCTGGTCAAGATCGCCCTAGACTCCGCGCTGATTTCCCAGGAGGTGGCGAGCCATGCAAGCTCAGCCTGAGGCCGCCGTCATTTTAGTGGCGGACGACGACCCGTTTATTCGTCATATGCTGACTTGCTATCTCAAGCAGGAGGGCTACCAGGTGGTGGAAGCGCCCAACGGCGAAGCGGCGCTGGACCTGTATCGGGATCACTTGCCCGACCTGGTGCTGCTCGATGCCCTGATGCCGGTTATCGACGGCTTTGAGGTGTGCCGACGGCTGCAAGCCGCAAATCAGAGCGATCTGGCCCCAATTTTGATGATTACCGGCCTGGAAGATGAAAAGTCGGTGGATCAGGCCTTTGAAATTGGGGTGGCAGACTACATCACCAAACCCATTCACTGGGCCGTGCTGCGCCAGCGGGTGCGGCGACTGATTGCCCAGCACCGGCTAGAGCGGCGGCTGCGCGAAGCGAACCATCAGCTCCAGCAGCTCACCTTGATCGACAGCCTCACCCAGGTCGCCAACCGCCGCCGCTTTGACGAGTATTTGCTGCAAGAGTGGGGGCGGGGCGGGCGCGATCGCAGGCCCTTGTCGGTGATCATCTGCGACATCGACTATTTCAAGGGCTACAACGACCACTACGGCCACCCCGCTGGCGATCGCTGCCTACAGCAGGTGGCCAAAGCCCTCAGCCAGGGGATTAACTGCACCGACGACCTGGTCACCCGCTACGGTGGCGAAGAGTTTGCCGTGGTTTTACCCAACACCAGCTTGGCCGGGGCCGCCGCCGTCAGCGATCGCCTGGTGCAGGCGGTTCGGGCCTTAGGTTTGCCCCACGCCGCCGCCCCCCACGCCACTGTCACCATCAGCTGCGGCGTGGCCAGCGTAGTGCCTCAGCTCAGCTACCTGCCCTCCGATCTGGTGGTCACCGCCGATCAGGCGCTCTACCAGGCCAAGGCCCAGGGCCGCAACCAGGCCAAGGCAACTCGCATGGTGCTGCCTCCGCCGGGGCGATCGCTGACGACCTGGGTATAGGCCAGACTTTTCTACTCTGGCGGCGCAATTTTGGCGCGCAGCTCGGCTTTGATGCGGTTCAAAATTGAGGTTTCATCCAGGCTGTCAAGAATTTCGGCAATGACGGTTTTTGGTCCCTCCGGTCCCCAGGTGGCCCCGTTGGTGAGGTAGGTTTTGGTGATTTGGCCAATGCTGTAGGTGGCCAGGCCCGCCACACCCCCCTGGGCCAGGGCCACCGGCACGTAGGGGGCCAGGGACAGGCCGCCCGTGGCGATTGCCGACACCCCCAGCATCCCCTTCAGCGAGCTGAGGCCCAGGGTCACCGCCAGCTCGCTGAGGGTAATGCCGCCCAGGCCCAGGGCGATCTGCTGGAGCAGCTTGAGGGCGGCGGGGCGGGTCATGGGCAGGCCGTAGAGCCGCGACAGGTTGAGAATCAGCATGACATCGATGACGGTGCCGCCCACCAGGTCGGCTACGGTAATCGGGTTGAGGGCCACGGCCACGGCTTTGATCAAGGTGGCGTTCCAGATCGTGTCGTCGGCAATGCGATCGCAGATCTGCTTCTTGCGGGCCAAAATTTCGCCGCTCACCCCCTCGGCGTACATCAGCGTATTGAGGGCGACCAGGGCCTTACCCTCGCGGTGCAGAAGGTCGAGAATTTTGAGCTTGAGGTCGTCCACCTGGGGCTGGGCGCGCACGGTCTGGTAGGTGACGGTGCCGTTGGGCTGGGGGGTAGCCTGCACCGCCAGGGGCGAGGCGGCGGCCATGACGATTTCGTCGGGGGAGATCAGGTCTTGCAGGCGGCGATCGCGCAGGGTTTCGTAGAGGGTCTGGCGATCGGCCTCGGGGTACTGGTCGATTTTGTTGAACACCAGCAGCATGGGCTTGCTGGCCTGGCGCAGGGCTTGCAGGGCCTCGTACTCGACCCAAGTAATGTCGCCCGCAATCACAAAGAGAATTAAATCGACCTGCTCGGCCACGCGGCGGGCCAGGGCGGCCCGGTCTGCCCCATCCACCTCGTCAAGGCCAGGGGTGTCGATCAGCTCGATACGCGACTGGCCCAGGCTCTTGAGCGAAACCCGCAGCAGGTCGGGGGGGCCTTCCCCCAGGGCATCTTTCAGGGAATCGCGGCTGACAGCCCAGCGGCTGCCCTCTACCACCTGGGTAACGCCGTGGGTGGGGCCAGTGGTAAACACCTCCTGGCCCAGCAGGGCGTTGAGCAGCGATGACTTGCCCCGCCCCACCAGGCCAAAGGCGGCGATGTGCACCACCGTATGCTCCAGCTTGTCGATCAGGCCCTTGAGGTTTTCCAGCGCGTCTTCGACCCCGGCCTGCTCGCGGGGGGTGAGGTTGAGCCGCTGCACCAGACTGCCCAGGGCCGCCTGGGCGCGGCGATAGTGGAGGTCGTCTTGGAGGTCTTGAAAGTCGAGCACCAGATCGCCCAGCTCCTGCTCCACGGCCTCCCAGGTGGCCGGGTCGGCGGCGGGCAGAGCGAGGGGAATGCCCGTTGCCGTGGCCACGAGATCACCGAGTTCGGCCTCGACCTCTTCCCAGCTGGGGTCGGCGGCGGGTGGGGCGTCGGGGGAGTCGGAGGCGGGCATTGGGGTGGGGCGCAAGCGGGCAGAGGGAATGCCTTAAGCATAGCGAAGGGGCGCAGCGGTGAGGGGCGGGTTTACCCAGACAGCGATCGCAGGCCGCTGAGGCCAGACTGCAAAAACAGCAGCCCAAATACCAGGGAAACGCCGATCACAATGGGGCGGTTGTGGGCGGTCAGCCAGCCAGAGGCGCGATCCAAACTAGCCTTAGATTGTTGGGGCCTTACCAGGCGCAGGGCCAGGGGCAGCAGCAGCAGCGACTGGGCCAGTAAAACGAAGAGAAGGTAGGCGATCGCGCCATTTCGCGATCCCAGCTGCGCGGTGGCGATCGTGGCCAGGGCGCTAAGGGTAAACACCCACAGCTTGACGGCAATCAGCGGCAGCGTCAGGCCAATACCCAGGGCTTGCAGGGGGGTGGTACTGTCGATCGCGGTCAGCCACTTGGGGGGCGGCTCGTCGGGGTCTGGCTGTTTGCGCCACTTTTTGTAGGCGGTTACCAGCAGCAGCAGTCCGAGCACCAGCAGCAGGGTAGATACCACCGGCCCCTTGCCCTCCTCCTCAGCCGAGAGGGCCACAGATTCGCCCAGCCACAGCCCAAAGGCGGCCCCCTGGAGCAGGCGGGTGAGGGTCATGCCACCCACGTAGGCAATGCCCTTGAGCAAGCCCCGGTTGGGGCTTTGCAGCAGCAGCAGCAAAATGATGATTTGCAGTGGCACCAGGGCGCTGCCCAAAATGTAGGGCAGCAGCGAAACCAGGATGCTTCCCATCGGGCGGGGATACTCCGTGCTAAGGGATAGGGAATTGTGCGCGGCCGCAGGCGATCGCGCCCCCGCTTAATGTTAAGACACACAATCCTAGGTCAAGCGGCCTGAGCGGTGCAAAATCGCTATAGAGAACTTATCTACAGGAATTGCGCTGGCATGACCCCGCCGCCCCCCAGCCCGGATGTCGAACGGTTGAAGGTGTTGGCCGTGCTGCACTACGTGGTGGCGGGGCTGGTGCTGGCCTTTGCCCTGCTGCCGCTGGTATTTGTGGCGATCGGGGGTGTGGTGCTGCTGGCCCCTGAAACCGTGACCAGCGGCGATCGCGATCTGCCGCCCTTTGCCCTGGGGCTGATTTTCGTGGCGCTGGGCATATCGCTGTTTGTCTACGGGCTGGTGCTGGCGATCGCCCTCGCGATTTCGGGAGGCTGTTTACGGCGACACCGGCACTACTGGTTTAGCGTCGGTGTCGCCTGCGGAGCGCTGCTGTTTACGCCCCTGGGGACGGTGCTGGGGGTGGCCACGCTGGCGGTGCTGGTGCAGGAGTCGGTGCGCCAGCTCTACGGATTTCCCCCCAGCGACGGCGGCTAAGCCAAAAGGGGAGGGTCTGAAAGGAGGATGGTCCCAGGGGGCTTCACTGGGCCACCGCCCCCTGGCGCAGCGCGGCCAGCACCGCATTGTGGATGCTGCCGTTGCTGGCGACCACACCCTGGTTGTTGGGAAAGCGAGCGGCGCTGGCAAAATCCAGCGGCTTGCCGTGCATGTCGGTGACTTTGCCACCGGCCTCTTCGACCACCAGCACCCCGGCGGCGTGGTCCCAGATTTTTTCGCGGTAGTCGGGGGTTTTGGGCGAGGGCAGGCGCAGGTAGAGGGCGGCCTGTCCGGCGGCGACGGCGGCGTACTTGGCCTGGCTATCCATGCGCAGGGAGTCGGTGGTGATGCCCACCGCCTGGGCAATGACGGCCTGCTGGCTGAGGTTGCCGTGGCCCGACTCGACGCTTTCGACCATGCGGAAGCGATCGGTATCGTCTGGGGTAGTCACCTTTAGCGGCTGAGGCGAGCCGCCCGCTAGCGGCATCATGACCGCTCCTTCGCCGCGTACGGCTACCAGCAGCAGTCCGGTTTCGCCGCCGAAGCTGAGGAAGGGGCAGCCCAGCACGCCCACTTTGAGATCACCGTCTTCGACCAGAGCCAGGGCGATCGCGTACTGGTCACCGCGCAAAAAGCCCTTGGTGCCGTCGATGGGGTCGAGGGTCCAGTAGCGGCGGGCCACGCTGCCGTTGCCGTGGTCGATGAAGCGCAGTACGTCGCTGTCGGTGGTGTCGGGCAGCAGGCGCTGCACCTGCTCGGTTACGGCGGCCAGCACCGGGGCTGCCTCGGGCTGGCGCAGGTCGGTGGTATCTTCTTCCCCGACGACAGGATCGGCCGGGAAAGCGGCGGCCAGGGCATGGCAGACAATCGCCTGGGCTCCGTAGTCGGCAATGGTGACGGGGCTTTTGTCATTTTTTTCGATCGCTTCGGGCACTAAACCCTGACGCACCGCTTCGCAGAGCTGGGCGGCCTGGGTAACGGCGGCGATCGCCACCTGCTTTTCCTGTTCGTAAGCCATAGGGTCCTTTAGCAATAGTAAATAACGATAGGGGGCCAGCGGCCTGGGTCAACCGCCAGGGAGAACTATACCTCTCAGCTAAGCCTATATGCTGGGCTCTATTGGTCCATCGGGGCGATTTTGGGCGGGACCGCCTTTTTTTATCGAATCTTTAAGCCCGCAGCCAGGCGCGGGGGCCAAAGTAGCCGCAGCTGCGGGCGGCCACCTGGGCCGCCTGGGCGAGGGCCTCCGTAAACGAACCCTGCAAGCGGTAGTGGCAAAAGGCGCCGTGAAAAATATCCCCCGCCCCCAGGGTGTCGGTGACGCTGACCTGAGGCACGGGCAGGCTGCCTGCGGCAGTTCCGTTGGGCAATCTGTGGCGAAACTGGATAGGGTAGGCACCATGGGTGACGGCGACTTCGGCAATGCCCAGGGCGCTGAGGCCCGCCAGGGTATCGCTCTGGTCGGGCAGGCGAAATTTGGCGGCGGCGATCGCGCTGGTGGCCAGGGGCAGCAGGTGCTCGAAGCCGGGCTTCCAGCTGCCCGCATCAATCACAACGGGCACAATGGGCACAGCGGGACGGCCCTGGGCGGCTCTGGCCACAGCGAGGCCTGCGGCCATCTGATGCCCGTCGATGAGCACGGTATCGATGTCCGCCAGTAGGGTTTCAGGTGCGGGAGGCGCGGGGGCCTGGCGCCCCACGGCGTTGCGCGATACCACCGCGCGATCGCCCGTTGCCGCCGTCACCAAAATTGTCGATAGAGGGGGCGGATCCGCCCGGTGCGGCGTCAGGTCGATCACCTCCACGCCGTAGCTGGCCAGCTCGGCCCGCACCAGGGCCGCCAGGGGATGCTGCCCCAGGGCACCGACTACCCTGGCCCGGTTGCCCAGGGCGGCAAAGGCGATCGCGGCGTTGGTGGCAGGCCCGCCCGCCACCAGCAGGCTGTCGTCAGCAACCATCTTTTCGTCGCTGCTGGGCACATGGTCGACCCGATAAATGCAGTCGAGGGTAATCAGCCCCACAAAAAGTCCAGCGGCCACGGCGATATTTCTCTCGGCAGATTCTAAAGGGCAGGCAGGGCGATATGCTCAACAGCATAGATCTATCCCTGGGTATAAGGCCCTGGGTGTAAGGTGGGTAGTGCGCCAGTCGCAGGGGCGGGCTTTGGGGTGGTTAACCCCATGGTTCGGGGCGATCGCCCTATCCGCTACCTTTTTATGGACTTTTCTCTCTATGGCATTGCCACCATGGCCGATACGTTGCCCCTTGCCTACATTCCCCTCTTTATGCATTGCGCGATCGGCCTGGTGGCGGCCCAGCTGGCCCACCGCAAGGGCTACGACCTGGGGCTGTGGCTGGTGTGGGGCACGATCGGCGGCACCGTCGCCCTAATCGATGCCTGGCGGCGGCCCCAGCGGCGGCCCCTGCCCTGATGGCTGGATTAAACCACTGGCTAAAACAATGGCTGCCCCGCCTCGACCACCGGGTCTGGATTTTGGCGGCGGGACGGCTGCTGTCCCAGGTGGGCATTGGCTTTACGCTGTTCTACGCGCCGATTTTTTTTACTACCCAGGTGGGGTTAACGGCAACCCAGGTGGGCCTGGGCATCGGCCTGGGGTCGGTGGCGGGCATGGGGGGGCGGTTTTTGGGCGGGTCGCTGGCCGACTCGCCCACGGCGGGGCGACGGCCAACGCTGCTGGCCTCTACTCTGGTGTCGGCGGCCGCCGACGTCGTACTGCTGCTGGCCAACGATTTTTCGGTATTTTTGGCGGGCAATCTGCTGATGGGATTTGGGGTGGGGCTGTACTGGCCTGCCGCCGAGTCGGTGGCGGCAGATATAACCACCGCTGAGCAGCGCAACGAAGCCTACGCCCTGGTGCGCCTGGCCGACAACCTGGGCCTGGGGGTGGGGGTGGTGGCCGGGGGGGCGCTGATCTCGCTCACCGGGGCCTACCGGGCGCTGTTTGCCATCGACGGCATTACGTTTTTGCTGTTTTTTGCAATTATCTACGCTGCGATCGCCGAAACGCGCCCCAAGGACAATCCGGCGCGATCGCTCTTGCAGGGCTGGGGCCACGCCCTGAGAGACACCAACCTGATGGTGTATGCGGTCGTCAACGTGCTGCTGACGGGCTATCTGGCCCAAATTCAAAGCACCCTGCCCCTCTATCTCAACCGCTTCGCCGGGGGCGGGCTGGCGGTTAGCGAAGGAACGCTGAGTCTGCTGTTTACGGGCCATGTGGTGCTCGCCACCCTGGCCCAGCTGCCGATGGCCCGCTGGCTCACCCGCTACCGCCCTGCCCAGGGGCTAATGGTGTCGGCGCTGCTGTGGGGCCTGGGGTTTGGGCTGGTGTGGCGATCGGGCACGGGCCAGTTTCCCCTGGCCTGGGGTGGGGCGGCCCTGGGGGTAATGGCTCTGGCCATGGTGGCCTACACGCCCATTGGCTCGGCGCTGGTGGCGGCGATCGCCCCCGAGGCGCTGCGCGGGGTCTATCTCTCAGTCAACTCTATGTGCTGGGCTGTAGGCTACCTGATCGGCCCACCCCTGGGGGGCTGGGCGCTTGACCAGGGGGCAGCCGTAGCCCACGGCTTTTGGCTGGGGCTGATGGCGACGGTGGCGCCCGCCCTGGGCGTCTTGGCCTGGCTCGATCGCCGCCTGCGCCGCTAAGCAGAAGCAGAAGGGATAAGAGACTAAATCTGATCCCACATCACTTTTAGTCCGTCGGGCAGGCTGCTGGAGATCTCTTTAATCTGCGCTTCGGACAGTTCTTCGCGGGCGGTGGAAAACACCGCAATCACCACCGACTCTGGCGACACGCCCTTGGGAATGCCGCCCTCTTGCTTGATGCGGCGCAAAAAAGTCTCGGTGTCGATTTTGAGCGGGGGCCGCAGGCGGCTCAGCATTCGCACGATGGGGTTGTCGTCCTTCCAGAGGGCGGCAATCTCGTCGTCCTTGAAGGCCGCCTCGGTTCTGTCGGCGGCTTCGGTGCTCATCAGATCGCGCATGGAGCGAAACACAATGGTGGTCAGGTCACGGGCGTCGTAGATGTCCGGGAGGCTGGCCTTTTGCATGACTTTTTCTAGAAAAGCCCGCTCGGTATCGCTAAATTTTTCAGATGTCATAATGCCCTCTCAAGATTTGCCGGGGCGTCAACCCGGCCAGTTCGGGCCGATAGTACCACGGCAGGGCCGGTATTAAAGACACCCCTCAGCGCTATTTATCTCACGGAGAATAGGTGAATGAGCTGGCGCGGAACGCCTGTGGAATTCTTGGGCTGGCCTTAGCCGCTTCGGCAGGGGCCTGAACCTGTTACCTGCCTGGCGTTTAGCCCCTAAAAGGACCGATCTGCGGCTGCTAAAGCCTGTACATTTTCTCTGCCCAAACCGCCTGCTTGCTCAATAGTTAAATTCGTCTGGCTGCTAAGGGTGAATCTAGAAGGCTAACGGGCAGAATTGAGTATGCGGGGTAATATGGGGTGCTGCAAATTACTCTCGCATAGCGCTGCTCTCGGAGATTTAGGCATGTCCTTGACCTCCTCAACGGCGCACCTTAGCCACGGCCCTATCGATCGCGTGAGCGACGGCTCACGACAGTATGCTCCACAGAACGCTTCGATATCTTTTGCGCCGAACAGCAAAACCAGTCGCCAACTTGGCTTGCTGGGTAGCCGGTTTGCCCAGCCTCAACCAGCTGGAAGCCCAGCTACAGGACAGGCACCGCCAGCTTGAAAACATTGATGCCCAGCAAAAAGCGCTCTACCGAGCGATCAGTAAGATGGGAGTGCGTCAACATTTAGCGAGAGAAAAATGAAGATAGTGGGGTAGGTCATCCAGGGCTACCGCTATGACACCTGAACAACACCAACAACTTCAAGGGCACGTCAGTGAGATCGCTAAACTGCTGTATGCCGATGCCCAGACCAAGGGGCTGCCCATGGGCAACCTGAGCGAAATTGAGATGGCCGTCCGCAGCCAACTGCTGCGCCATATCTCGCCAGAGTTGGGGATTTTTTTATCGAAACAGTTGTCGGCCCAGACTCAGGCTACCGACGAGGGCTGAATAGCCTGCTGGGCAAGCTGCGTCTCGGCCCCACCCAAGCCGAGAAACTGGGCGTTAAGCCCGGTATTCAACAGAGTCCGTTGCTGGAGTTGTGTTGCCAGCGGATGAGCGCCAAAGCCTCCTACCAGCAAGCGGCCCGAGATATTGATCTCTTGTGCGGGGTCAGGGTCAGTGCCAAAACTCAAGAGCGCATCGTCAATCGCACGCCTATCGATGCTCCTGAGATCACCGAACCCGTCGCTGAAGTTGACCTGGATGGGGGCCTGGTGCGATTGGTCGGCGACCCCGGTCAGCCCAGCGAATGGAAACAGTACAAAGCCGTTCGAGTCAATGGTGACGGGCCGGGTATGGCGTGGTTCCAGGACAATTCGGCCTTGCTGGACTGGCTGCATCACGTAACCTTCGTCAGTTTGTTCTACTGCTTAGGGGATGGCCATGCTGGGATTTGGTCGCTGTTTGCCCAACTTGACGTGCCCCAGATCGCCGAGGAAATCTTGGATTGGTATCACTTGACTGAGAATTTGCACAAGGTCGGTGGGTCGTTGAAACGCTTGCAGGACGCTGAATCCCTATTGTGGGAGGGGCAAGTTGATAAAACGATTGCCCTATTCGCCCCGGTTAAAACAGGCCCCTCACGGCGCTTTCAGACGTATTTGCAAACCCATCGCAGTCGGATTCCCAATTATCGGTATTACCAGATGGAGGGACTGCCCATTGGCTCTGGCCCCGTTGAGTCTTGGATTAAGCAGATCGATGAACGGGTGCAGATTACCGGGGCACGATGGAAGCCTGAGCGAGTGCCCCAAATCCTGGCCCTGCGCTGCGCCTATCTCAGCGGCCGCCTTGATTTATTTTCTCCGCTCAAAGTATGACGCACTCCCCAGTAAGATTCGGGCATCCCTCGATCTAGACGTAATCTTTCGCACTACGACTAAAGAAACCTGTAAATTACTTCGAGTTGAACGAATTGCGGTCTATCGCTTTTTTGAGGACTGGGGCGGCGAGTTTGTCGAAGATTTTGAATTTGCTGAACCTGGTTGGGATTTTGGCCCGCTGGGACAAAACACGGTCTGGAACGATTCTTACCTCCAGGAGCACCAGGGCGGCCGATATCGCTCCAACGAATGTCTGAGGGTTGCGGATGTTCACGTCGAGGGCCTATCCAAATGCCATCTGGAGGTCCTCGAGCAGTTCCATATTCGTGCCTATGCCACAGCGCCGATTTTTATCGGGCAAAAACTTTGGGGAGTGCTGGCGGCCTATCAACATTCCCAGCCCCACCAGTGGCAGTATCAAGAGATTCAGTTTCTTTCCCAGGTGGCAAATCAGCTTGGCTTTGCCGTCAAGCAAGCGGAATTGATGGCGAAAACCGAACGCAAAGCTGAGGATCTGCGTTCGGTCAATGAGCAGCAGGAAGTTCTCTTTAACTTGATTGCTGAAATTCGCGAATCCCTCGATCTCAAAACGCTGTTCAAAACCACAGCCCGCGAGGTGCGAAAAGCTTTACATACCGATCGCGTTGGCATTTTTCAGTTTGACCCAGATTCGAAGTATACCTCCGGGGAGTTTGTTTCTGAGAACTTGCTGCCAGAGTACGACTCAGCGATCGCCATCAAAGTGAGTGACCACTGCTTTGGCGACAAGTATGTAGAGCAGTATCAAAAGGGCCATATTCAGGTTCTTTCTGATGTCTCTCAGGCGGGCCTGACGCAATGCCATCTGGAGTTATTGGAAAATTTCCAGATCAAGGCTCAAATTATTGTGCCTCTAATGAAAGGCAGCGATCTTTGGGGGTTACTCTGTATCCATCAGTGCGGCCATCCGCGCGTTTGGAAAGCAGCTGAGATCAACTTTGCCAAACAGCTGGCGGCCCAGTTTAGCGTCGCCCTTCGCCATGCGGATCTGCTCGCCCAGTCTGACTCTAAGGCCAAGCAACTCGACCAGGCGCTTCAGGCGCTTCAGCGGGCCAACGAAAAACTGGAGGAGTTGAGCAATCTGGATGCATTGACGCAGGTTTCGAATCGGCGATTTTTCGACAATTCCCTCGAAGCTGAATGGGAGCGATCGCTGCGGGCCGGAACATATCTGTCCCTAATTTTGTTTGACATCGACTATTTCAAATTTTATAACGACCACTACGGTCACCCAGCGGGGGATCAGTGCCTGATCGAAATAACGCAGGCGGCCCAGGGGGTTTTGAAGCGTCCTTCAGATGTTTTGGCGCGCTATGGGGGAGAAGAGTTTGCCGTAATTTTGCCGGAGACAGGTCAGGCGGGGGCGGCCAAAATTGCTGAGTACATTCGCAATGCCGTTAGAGGCCTAAAAATTCCTAACCAGGGCATACAGCTAGAGCATTTAGACCATCCCTACGTCACCATCAGCCTGGGGGTTACTAGCCAAATCCCCAAGCCGGGTCAATCGATTCAGCAGATGATCAGCCAGGCTGACCAGGCGCTATATCAGGCCAAGGCAAAAGGACGAGACACGTCGGTATGGGTGCCGCCCATAGCGTAGTTTTTGGCGCTGCGCCAGGTTGGTTACAGCATGGCCAGGAGCATGGCCAATGATCCAGCTAATTCAGGCGTTGCCCTGGGAGTCGGCGCTAAAAACTTGCGATCGCATGGGCATGGAGGCCTGCGCCCCCGCTACCCTCACCGAGGCGGCCGCCACGGCGCTGGCGAAGGCCACCGCCGCCGCCAGATCCTGGCCCTCGGCCAGGGCCACGGCCAGGCCGCCGTTAAAGGCATCCCCTGCGGCGACGGTGTCAACGGCGGCGACGGGCAGGGCGGGCTGGTGGAAGCTGCGCTCTGGGGTCGCCACGACAGCTCCCTGCTCGCCCAGTTTGACGATCGCCGTCCCCACCCCCCGCTGCACCAGCTGGCGGGCCGCCGCGATCGCGGTGGCGACATCGCCGACGGGCAGGCCGGTGAGCTGCTGAGCCTCTAGCTGGTTGGGGGTGAGCATATCCACCGTTTTGAAAAAATCCTCGGGCAGGTCGGCGCGGGCCGGGGCCGGATCGACAATTACAATAACGCCCCTGGCCCTGGCGGCCCTGGCGGCGGCCACCACGATGGGCAGCGGCACCTCAAACTGGAGCAGCAGCATGTCGTCGGCTTGCAGATGGGCCACCAGGCGATCGACATCGGCCTCGCCCACCTGGCCGTTGGCACCGGGCACCACCACGATGGTGTTGCGGCCAGCGCTATCCACGGCGATCGCGGCCACCCCCGTCGGTGCGGCCCCGTCGACCGCCACTCCGCTGACATCGACCCCGTCGGACCGCAAACCCTGGGTCAGCTCGGTGCCGAAGGCATCATTTCCCACCCGGCCCACCATTCGGGTGGTGGCCCCCAGCCGCGCCGCCGCCACCGCCTGGTTGGCCCCCTTGCCGCCGGGCAGGGTGGCAAAGGCGCTGCCCAGAATGGTTTCTCCGGGCTGGGGCAGGCGCGGCGTGCGGCAGACCAAGTCCATATTCAGGCTGCCGAAGACGTGGATGGTGCTTGGCATTGGCATTGTTAGGTGAGCGGGAAGCGGGCGCGGGCGGTGGGGCTAAGGGCAATTTTAGACACTAAAATACTCAAGAATTTTGATGCCTCCCGGGGGCGCAGGCCCGGCGCCCCTGCCCGGGAGCTGTCTTTTTTTCCAAAAACGCTCTAAAACAGATCGCCGTCGCCGTCGCTGCTGCCGTAGGGCGACGGAGGGCGATCGCTGCTCCAGGCCCACCAGGGGGTAGCGCACTCGCCGCACTGGTAAAACTCCTGCCACTTGCGGCGGTGGTCGGCGCCGTAGACCGGCGATCGGCGGTTGATCCAGACCGCCTTGGCCTGGCGGCTCTCGGCCCCGCACTGGGGGCAGCAAAACTGGGTGGCGTGGGTGGCCGACTGGGCCCACTCGGGGGGAAAGGGGGAAAAAGCTTCCATGGCACAGGGCGGTGGGTCAGTTCCATTATGGGCCAGGGGCGGGGCCGGAGGTGTCGAAGTTTTAAGGGGCTGGGTTAAGTTCTGGAACGGTACAATTCGCAGGGGGCGTTCTTCGGCATAATCGGTGGCAGGCTTGCAAACACTGGCCCAGCGAGGGGCCAACTAAGGAGAATAGGCACGCGATGGCACTGCGTTTGATTTCATTGCTGGGTATTTTTGGCCTCTGTTTTATCGCCTGGCTGGGGTCAGAAGATCGCAGGCGGGTGCCGTGGCGGCTGATTCAGTGGGGCATTGGCATTCAGCTGGTAGTGGGGGTGCTGATCTTTTTGCTGCCCTTTACCCGTGATGTGGTGGTGTGGCTCAGCTCTCTGCTCAACGCCCTGATCGATGCCTCAGATGCGGGGGCGCGGTTTTTGTTTGGCCCCATTTTTGTGCCAGATTTCAATCAGCCGGTTGGCCCTGCCGGGGCCGGTCGCTGGATTGCCCGCGCCCTGACACCCCCCTTTACCGCCGTGCCGGGCGATCGCCTGGGGGCCGACAACCTCAACCTGGGCTATATTTTCGCCTTTCGCTCGCTGCCCCAGGTGGTGTTTTTTGCCTCGATGTTTGCCCTGCTGTACAACCTGGGCGTGATTCAGCCAATTGTGCGGGTGTTTGCCCAGTTCTTTCGCTGGGCGATGAACATCAGCGGCGCCGAGGCCCTGGCCGGGGCGGCGAATATTTTTGTCGGCATTGAGTCGGCGATCGCGATCAAGCCCTTTCTAGAGCGCATGACCCGCAGCGAACTGTGCGCCATTTTGGCCTCCATGTTTGGCTCCATTGCCTCCACGGTGCTGGGCCTCTACGCCGGCTATCTGCGGCCCATTTTTCCGTCGATCGCGGGGCACCTGATGTCGGCCTCGGTGCTGACCATTCCCGCCGCCTTTGTGCTGGCCAAAATTTTGGTGCCCGAGCAGGAGGTGCCCGAAACCCTGGGCAAGGTGCCCGCCGTGGACATGGCCGACGATGATCGCAGAACCCCCATGGACAGCCTGATTTTGGGCGCCCTCGACGGGGTCAAAATGGCGGTGGGCATTGTCGCCGCGCTGATCGCCATTCTGGGCCTGATTGCCCTGCTCAACCTGGTGTTTGCCAATTTGGCCTCGCTGGCCACCAGCGACTTTGCCCCCTGGCGCGCGATCGGCCAGGTGTTTAGCGTCATCACCCTGCAAAACATCATGGGGGCGCTGTTTTTACCCCTCACCTTTCTCACCGGGGTGTCGCTGGACTGGCCCGAGCTGTGGCTGTCGTCGCAGCTGATTGGCCGCCGCCTGCTCGAAACGGCGATTCCGCCCTATATTGGCCTGGCCAATGCGGCGGCGGAGGGCACCCTCAGCGATCGCGCCCTGGTGATTGTCAGCTACGTGCTCTGCGGCTTTGCCCACCTGCCCTCGGTCGGCATCTTCGTCGGCGGGCTCTCAGGCCTGGTGCCCTCCCGCAGCAAAGACATCAGTGATGTCGCCTGGAAAGCTCTCTGGGCAGGCACTCTCGCCACCCTGATGACTGGCTGCATCGCCGGGATATTCTTCTACGAAGGCGCGGCGGTGTTGGGGCGCTAGGAAAACGCCAGAAACCAAATTCTCTGGCCGACAGCCCAAACCAATCCCCAAGTTTTCCCTTCCGGTGATCGGACTGGATGGGGTGACGGCGGCGGATGGTAGCGGTTGAGGACAGTGCCCCACGCTACTGGAAAATTTGCCCTACAAGCGTGCTGAAGTCTGGCAGCAAGGGTGACGTCAGGGTATCTCCCACCAGCAGGGTGCCGACGAGCTGGAGCTGTGCGGCTGTGCGGCGATACATTTCCAAGGTTTGCCGCTGCCAACTGACAATCCAGTATTCCTGCACCCCATGGAGGGAGTAGAGTTTGAGCTTAACTTCTTTATCTCGCTGCTCGTTCAGGTCGCCGGGAGAGAGGATCTCGACCATGAGTTCAGGGGCAACGATCAGGCATCCGGCGTCATCAATGCCGCTGGCGAGGCGGTCGCGGCTAATCCAGACCACATCGGGAATGACCGCATCGTTGGGGGTAAAAATAACGCCGGGGGTTTGGAAGGCGCTCCCTAGCCCAGTCTGTTCTGACCAGGTTTCCAGGCGAACATGCAGTTTTCCTGCCGCACCTTGATGGCGAATATGGGGAGCACGGGTCACATGCAGGTCTCCATCAATGATTTCGTAGCGCTTCCAGCCGCCGTCATCGGGCATGGCGGCGAGGTCGCGGGTAGTCCAGCGGCGGGCGTTGGGAACCATGGAATGGGCCGTTGAACGGATGGTTTAAGTGTAAGCGATCGCATTATGCAGACGCATTGTGCAGAGGCGGCAGGGGGCTCAGCATGTGGTGCAGGCAGCGGAACCCAACAGAATGCTAAACAAACCTCGGAGCTTCGGATGACAAAGTGGAGCGTTAATTATACTGAATTTGTCAGCCTAATTACCCATATGGAGGAGCTAGTCTGACAAATTTTTACCTAATTGCCTGTTTAGGGTGTAGGGGCTGATATATTTCTACCTAATTGTCCGCATCGGGGAGTTAGGTGGAATGATTCTCTCTAATTAATAGTTAGGCTAAATCAGATAAACTAACGAAAATACACCTAGTAGATGAATGCATGAATATCAACGCATCTATTATTGACCAGCGTCTAGTATCAGTCATGAACGATATTCGCCAAAAGGCTTCTGAAGAGCTACGCATAAGAGATGAAAATAAACTCAAGTCCTTGGCATTTGTGTATCTATGTGTTCAAACCGTCTTGGACTTAGAGAGTGACGATACTTTTGATTGCTTGACGGAAGGTGGGGGTGACTTTGGGGTAGACGCTATGCATATCTCTGAAGAGTATGATGGCGAGTTTACAGTTAGCTTATTTCAAGCGAAGTACAAGAATAATCTAGAGGGAAATTCTAATTTTCCTGAGGACGGCATAGAGAGTTTAATAAACGCAATTCAATACTTATTTAATCCAGCAGCGACACTAGAATATATTAACGAAAGACTACTCGTAAAAGTGGAAGAAGCCCGTAGCTTGATTCGGGATGGCTATATTCCACAAGTTCGAGCGCTAGCTTGTAACAATGGACTGAAATGGAATGCATCTGCTCAGGAGGCTATTGAACGCACTGGATTTGGTGATCAGGTTACTTGGGAACACCTTAACCACGAGCGTTTAGTCAAAATTCTTCAAGCTTCTAGACCTGTAAAAGACATTTTGCAGTTAAGTGGCAGAGCTATAGTTGAAGATATGGATTTTAGTCGGGTGCTGGTAGGCAGGATTGCTGTCACTGAAATTGCAGCCCTTATTGAGCGACATGGTGAACGATTATTAGAACGTAATATTCGTCGCTATCTAGGTTTGCAAGGAAATCGTGTCAATGAGGGTATCCGTCATACTTTAACTAGCGATGAAAAAAACAATTTCTACTTTTACAACAATGGAGTGACTCTGACCTGTGACAGTTTTTCATATAACGCATTGCAAAATGGTAATTATCAGGTGCGTGTCGAGAACTTACAAATTATTAATGGCGGTCAAACATGCATGACAATATTTAAAACCTTGCAAGAACCTGATTTGCTTCATCAAAATGCTCAAGCTTATGTTCTTCTCCGCCTTTATCAATTGCCTCGTGAAAACGAAGGTCTAGTTCAAAGGATTACCTACGCCACTAATAGCCAGAATCCAGTAGATCTCAAGGATTTACGTGCCAATGATGAGCGCCAACAAAGATTGGAAATTGATATTCAGCAATTAGGATTTAACTATCGGCGTAAGCGCTCTGATACTAACACTCGACCTACAGATATTACTTCCGGGGTGGCTGCTGAAGCAGTATTATCAGTTTGGAGAAGGAAGCCTCATCAGGCAAAATTCTTTTCTCGTGAACATTTTGGAAAACTGTATGATTCAATATTCACTGAAGAACTGAATGGAGCGCAAGTTGTAATAGCTGTTCAGCTTTATAGAATTGCAGAAAATCGCCGCAAAAGGCCGGAGTCTACAGATCCAGATTTTGTTCGCTATGCTTCATGCTTTATTGCAATGCAGATGGGGCAAAGGCTTTTGTCTGACATGGATGTTCAAATGGAAAATATTAGTCACCAAAATTTCCAATTTGCTCAACAACTTATTGAACAGAATGGTGAAGATTATTTCAACGCCGCAGCGCAAGATATTCAACAGGCTCTCCAGGATCTTTATGGGGAGCAAGAAATTTCCTTGCAGCAGTTATCTGCAACCTTTCGACGCGGTGATTTGATGAGTCAACTTTATTGAACAATTAGCTCTGGCATTTGACTTCTCCATGTTTTTGTTGGCCTGCCTTAGGCTAACACTGCTTTGGGTCAGATGGAACAGAGGCTATTAGTAGGAGTTCGGGGTTATTTACCACTGCACAACTTCACCGTTAGGTGGCAGCGCACATTATGAGCAACATCACTCTGAATCTGGTTGTGCTGAGGTCTTCAGACATCGCACGTGCGGCGGCGTTTTACTCTCGGCTTGGTTTGCAGTTTTCGCGGCATCGGCATGACGATGGGCCGGAGCATTTTGCTGCTGAGCTGCCCGGCGACGGTGTTTTTGAGCTTTATCCGCTCGCATCCAATGGAGCATCTACATTGGGAATTCGCATCGGGTTTCGCGTGCCGTCGGTGGATGCTGCGATCGCAGCCTTGAGCGATTATCCTGCGGCCCTGGTAACGCCAGCCAGAGATTCCGAGTGGGGACGCCGAGCCGTGGTTGCTGACCCGGACGGTCATCGAGTGGAGTTGATACAAAACCATGCTGCTGCAAGGGTAGATTGCTCATAGTGATGCCTACCGTCTAGAACCGGCGGCGACGGCGTTTGACTACCCAGACAATCAGGGCGATCGCCAGCAGCACCAGCACCCCTTTGCTAATCGGGGCAATAAACACCTGCACCTGGTCAAAGTTTTCGCCCAAAATGTAGCCCGCCACCGCCAGCGCCCCCGTCCACACCACCGTGCCCAGGGCCGAGTAGACCAGGTAGGGCAGCAGCGCCATGTGGCTCAGCCCCGCTGGCACCGACACATAGGTGCGCACCCCCGGCACAATGCGCCCTACCCCCACCACCCAGCTGCCGCCGCTGCGCCGGAAAAACGCGATCGCCTCGTCGATATCCCTGGGCTTGAGCATCAGCCACTGGCCGTAGCGCTTGACCCAGAGGATAAGCCTGCGGTAGCTGACCAGCCGACCCAGCACGTACCAGGCCGAGGACCCCAGCAGCGAGCCCAGCGACCCGGCTAACGTTACCCCAACCAGGTTCATGGTGGCGCTGGTGCTGCTGACAAACCCGGCCAGGGGCATCACCAGCTCCGACGGAATTGGCGGGAACAGGTGCTCTAGCACCATCAGGCCGAAAATGCCGACATAGCCCAGAGACTCGATCCAGTGGGTAATCCAGCTGAACATGGCGCTACTGCTTACCTCTGTGCTCAAGCAAAACCCTGGACAGCTGCCCCAGCACCAGCGGAATCAGGCTGGCCCCAAACACCAGACCCCAGGCCCGCCACGACAGCCCGGTGGTGCCCAGCGCGTCGGAAAGACCCGGCACGTAAACCGCCGCCAGCAGAATCAGGGTGCAGATGGCCAGGGCACCCCAGACGTAGGGGTTGCGGGTGATCTCGTTATGCAGCACGGCGGTGTTCCGGCTGCGCATGTTGAAAATGTGCCAGAGGCGGCTAAAGGCCAGGGTCATAAAGGAGATGGTAACAGCCTCGCTGCCGTCCAGCTGCCAGACCTGGAGGGCGATCGCAAAGGCCCCTAGCGTAGTGCCTGCAATCAGCAGCCCATACAGGCCAATCGCGACCCAGTGATCCTGGGTGAGCACGGCCTCGCTGCCCCTGCGCGGCGGGCGCTGCATCATGGTGTCGTCGCCTTCACCCAGGCCCAGGGCCAGGGCCGGGAACACATCGTTGACGGCGTTGATATAGAGAATTTGCAGGGGCAGCAGCGGCAGCGGCCCGTTTAGCACCGAGGCCAGGGCGACGGCAATGATTTCCCCGGTGTTGCCCGACAGCAGGTAGAGGGTGAACTGGCGAATATTGCGGAAAATGGCCCGCCCCTGGGCCACCGCCGCCACAATGGTGGCGAAGGAGTCGTCCTGGAGCACCATATCGGCGGCCTCCTGGGCCACCTGGGTGCCGCGCTGGCCCATGGCCACCCCGATATTGGCCTTTTGCAGGGCAGGGGCATCGTTGACGCCGTCGCCGGTCATCGCCACGATCGCGCCGTCGGCCTGGTGCAGCGCAATCAGGTTCAGCTTTTGCTCGGGGCTGACGCGGGCAAAGATCGAGACCTGCCGTAGCTCCTGGCGGTGCTGGTCGGTGAGGTCGTCGAGGGGTCTGAGCGCTTTGCCGGAGAGGGCCTGGGCTTCGCGATCGCCCACCAGCCCCACGGCCAGGCCAATGTTGCGGGCCGTAATTTGCTGGTCGCCGGTCACCATCACCACCCGAATGCCGGCCCGATGGCAGGCCTTGATGGCGTCTTTAATGCCGGGGCGGGGCGGATCTTCCAGCCCCATGACGCCCAGCAGCATCAGGTCGCCGTAGGGTTCGGCGTCGGCTGAGTCAACGGTTTTGGCGGCAAAGGCGAGCACCCGCAGGCCGGCCTCGGCGGTGGTCTGGAGGCGCTGCTGCCAGCGATCGCGACTGCCCTGATCCAAGCGCTGACACCCCCCGTCGATCCAGTGGTGGGTGCAGCGCTCCAGCACCGCCTCGGGAGCGCCCTTGACGGCCACCCAATAGTCCTGCTCGCCCTCGTGCTCGTTGCGGTGAAAGGTGGCCATCATTTTCACGTCGGGGTCGAAGGCCACTTCGCGCTCCTCCGGCCAGTGCGATCGCAGCTGGCAGCGGTCCATGCCGGCCCGCTGCCCGACGCTGAGCAGGGCAATTTCCATCGGGTCGCCAATGGTGTGGTGCTCCGGGGCGTCTGGGCTGGGCAGCTCGGCATTATTGCAGAGCACCGCCACCTGGAGCAGCTGCCGCAGGGCATCGTGCTGCTGGGGGTCGACGCTCTGGCCCTCCAGGCTAAAGGCCGGGTCGCCGCCGACCTGAACAGTGCCCGCCGTCACCACAATTTGGCTGACGGTCATGCGGTTTTGGGTCAGGGTGCCGGTTTTGTCGGTGCAGATAATGCTGGTCGAACCCAGGGTTTCCACCGCCGAAAGGCGGCTGATCAGGGCGTTTTGCTTGGCCATGCGCCCCATGCCTCGGGCCAGGGCCACCGTCGCCACAATCGGCAATCCCTCGGGAACGGCGGCCACCGACAGGGCGATCGCCGTCTCGACCATCAGCATCAGGTCTTTGCCCTGCACAATTCCGGCCAGGGCCACCACCGCCGCAATCCCCAGCGTCACCCAGATCAGCCGCCGCCCCAGCTGGTCGAGCCGCTGCTCCAGGGGGGTCTGCTCGCTCCCCGCCTGGGTGGCCAGGGCAGAAATGTGGCCCAGCTCCGTTTCCATGCCGGTGGCGATGACAATGCCTTCGGCGGAGCCACGGGTGATCGCCGTACCTTTAAACACCCGATTGGTCTGCTCGGCCAGCGGCAGGTCGGGCGCTCCCGGCTGGGTGGTTTTGCTGGCGGGCAGCGATTCCCCCGTCAGCGCCGACTCGTCGGCCTGGAGGTTCGAGGCTGCAATCAGGCGCAGGTCGGCGGGCACCATGTCGCCCCCCTCCAGCACCACAATGTCGCCGGGCACCAGCTGATCGGCGGCCACCTGTTTGACCTGCCCGCCCCGCCGCACCTTGGCCTGGGTCTGGCTCAGCTCCTGCAGCGACTCCATCGATTTCACCGCCCGCAGCTCGGTGGTAAAGCCAATCATGGCGTTGAGCGCGATCGCGATCGCCACCGCCGTACCCTCAACCCATTCCTGAAAGGCAAAGGCCAAAACAGCGGCCACCGCCAGCAGGCCGATAATTGGGCTTTTAAACTGGTCGATGAAGATTGCCCCCGCCCCGCGCTGCTTGGCCTCCTGGAGTCGATTCCAGCCGTATTTTTCGCGCTGGCGGCTCACCTGGCGATCGCTGAGCCCCTGGGCGGCATCCACGCCAAAGGCCTCCAACACCTCGTGGGGCTCGGACTGCACAACCTCGGCGGTGGAAACAGGGCTCTTCATTCAGGCTCCTAGTGATTGATAAGATTGCCCCTAGCCTAGGCAAGCCTAAACCTGCGCACCTCTATCTCCCTGTAGACTGTCAGCGCTTCGCAGAGCGATTTCTTTCCGGCGAAAGATGGCTTAACTGAGCCAATTCCTTAATCTAATATCTTGCCTTAGTCTAATATCTTGAATTCATTCCTATTGGCCAGCCCCACCATGCCCAACGGATTTTTGCTCAGCCGCGCCCTGCTCAACTTTCAAACCGAATCAGAAGATTTGCTCGCTGAGCTATCTGCCGTCACCCGCTCGCCCGACGGGCACCTGTGGCTTGGCTCCGATGAATTTGTCACCATAGAGCGGCTGACACCGATGGGAGACGGCCTCTACGGCAACCACAAGACCTTTCACCTCAAGGATTTTATTCAGCTGTTTGATCAGGAGTCTGAAGTCGATATTGAGGGCCTCGACTACTGCGATGGCTATCTCTGGGTGGTGGGTTCCCACAGCGTCAAACGCAATCGAGCCAAGGGCAAAAAACCTCAAAAAGACATCGAGCGCCTGTCCCAAATTGAGCACGACCCCAACCGCTCAATTTTGGCCCGTCTGCCCGTTCTCAACGGCGAGATTGTGCCCACCTATGCCCCCACCGACAGCGAAAAGGACGACCTCACCGCCGCTAGCCTGAAGCATGTCAATGGCCAGAACCAGCTGCTCAAAGCCCTGGCCGAAGACGAGCATCTGGGGCTGTTTTTAAAGATGCAGCTGCCCTCCAAGGACAACGGTTTTGATATTGAGGGCATTGCGGTCAGCGGCAGCCGGATTTTTCTGGGACTGCGGGGTCCGGTGCTGCGGGGCTGGGCCATCATTGTTGAAATCGAGGTAGATGACAGTGAACCCGGCACGCTTCACCTCAAAGATTTGGGCAATGGCTGCCCGTACCGCAAGCATTTTCTCGACCTCAACGGCCAGGGCATTCGCGAGCTGTGTCTGCACAATGGCGACCTGCTGGTGCTGGCGGGTCCAACTATGGAGATCGAAGGCGCGATGCAGATGTTTTGCCTTGAGGATGTGCTTGAGCTGAGCGAGCACACCCTGTGGAGTCAGGAGTCGGGCCGACTCAAGGTGTTGTTCGATCTGCCGTTTACCATTGGCTCTGACCACGCCGAGGGGCTCACGCTGCTGCCCTGTCTGGGGTACGACGATGGACTCATGGTGGTCTACGACTCCCCCGACCCCAGCCGTCGCCCCGACAAAAAGTCGGTGTTTGCCGACATATTTCGCCTGCCCGAGCAGCCCTAGTGCCAAAGCTACGGCGGCAAACTAGGGCTACCAGTAGGCGGCAATCCGGTGGGTAAAGGCGGCGGCGGTCTCGCAGTAGAGTTTTTGGCCTAGCTCCCTGGCCTGTCGCCGCAGCCGGTGCTGGCGATGCTCCATCAGCGGAAGCAGCACTTGCAATTGCACTTCCTCGATCGCCACTTCTTCTGAATGCTTGAGCAAAAAGCGTCGCAGCGCGGTAATGTCGTGCTCGTCGCCCAGTATTTTGGTCAGTCGGTGGGTTTCTTTGGAGAACGCCGTCATTATCGGGGGCCACAGCTGCCGCAAGAGACAAGTGTCATGCCACAAATCTTTGACTCGCTTACGCCACTGGTGAAAGGCCTCGGGACTATCGCTGTCGCAGGCGCTCTGGTAGCGGGCCTGGCCCTGCCGATAAATGCGCTTTAGGTTTTTAGCCAGCGCCTCCCATCCCGATTTATCCAGGGCCAGCTGGTTGAGCCGTGCTTTGCTGCCCCTGAGTTCGCCGATGATGGCGGCCATGGGAATATCGCGATCGGTGAGGGCTGCCAGCTGCACCTGGTGCCGCTTGGCCAGGCTTGCTCGCAGGTCAGTAAAGCCGTGGGTATCTAGGGTAAGTCCGTAGGTGTCGAGCAGGTCGTCGAGGGTGTGCTGATAGACCTCGCTGTCGCGGCAGGGGGCCAGCAGCCTGCCCTGATCGCGCAGCCGATTTTCTTCGAGCCGGTAGGTTTCTCTGGCCATCGATTTTCGCACCAGGCGCAGCAGCGATCGCCCCTTTTTCAGATGCTTACGGGCATCGTGAATGGCCCGATCTGGGGTTG
Organism: Nodosilinea nodulosa PCC 7104; assembly: GCF_000309385.1. Lineage (GTDB taxonomy): Bacteria > Cyanobacteriota > Cyanobacteriia > Phormidesmidales > Phormidesmidaceae > Nodosilinea > Nodosilinea nodulosa. The sequence continues at coordinate 558,652 of NZ_JH976537.1, read as the reverse complement.
ATTGAAGCTGGTTGCTGAGCTGGTCAATCGCCCCCTCAAGCTGCTCGCCAAGGATGCGGTGAACGTTGGCTTCAACGGTGCTGTCGGCAAAAAATCGATAGGCCATGAAGACTGCCTACTGGGGATCCTTGGAGTCAGGGTCGAGCTCGAATCGGTTGTCATCCCGGCGGTTCATTTTGTTGAGCACCCCGACCGGATGCTCGGGCTGGGTGCTGACGCCCACAGCGGCACCAATGTCGTCTATGTTGTTTTGATCGGGGGTGGGTGTGGTGCCCCCGATCGCCTCTTCGCCGACGGTGCTGGCCCGCGCTGCGATCGCGTCGGCATCTCCCGCCGTCAGCGGTTGCTCGGCCTCGGCATAGCTGCTGGTGGGTACCTCAGCCCCCAGGCGATCGCTGCTTTCCTCCCGCCCCGTGCGGGCCGCTTCGATCGCCGCCTGACTGGGGGGCAGATGAATGACCTCTCCGTTGGCCGGGGGTGGAGCCATGTCAGCCGCCGGGGTGCGAGATGGCTCGGCAGCAGATTGCTTCGGGTTCATGGAATTCTTTTGAGTCATATCTCTCGAAATTGGGTCTAAACGACTGGGGCCAAACGACTTTTAGAGCTAAACGATGTATTGTCGAATCGCTTTATAATTTATTGATGGAGGATTGATGGAGCCGAAAAACGCGCCTCCAACCACCTTTGTCCCATCAATATCGGCAGCTTTAGATCGGCAGTTTTAGCGCCCTGTTTTTTACCCATCATGGGCACCATCACCGTAGCAATGGGGGAAAGCAAAATCCATCACCTGATCGGTATATATTGGTCAGGGGTCAAGGGTATTGGGGCCGAAAGTATGGGCACTGTCCACGCTTGATCAGCAGCAAACTCTGCCTGATCTAAAGCTGGGAAAACTTAGGAAAACGGAGGGCCGCTGCCAGATTCAGTCTTCGGCAAACTTCAGCAGTCGCAAGATCATCAGGGCTAGCCCTGTGCCCAACAGGCCCAGCTGCCACTGACCCAGTCCGGCAGCCAAACCAACCCCCGCCGACACCCAAATCGCCGTCGCCGAGGTCAGCCCCCGCACCCGCCCTGTGCGCAAAATAGAGCCTGCACCAACAAAACCTACCCCCGTAATCACCCCCTGAAGACTGCGCGCCAGGGCCGTGCTGTCGGCCTGGGCCATGCCGCTTTGAATGGTGACTAAAATAAACAGTGCTGCCCCCAGCGCCACCAGCATATTAGTGCGCAAACCCGCCGCTTTTTGGCTGTATTCTCGATCGACCCCAATCGAAGCCCCCAGGGCAACGGCTATACCCAGGCGGCCTAAAACCGCAATCCAGGGAATCGGTGAAAAGGAAATCATGGGCTTCTGCGATCGCAGGCTAGGATACGAGCCTACAACGCATGAACGAAGAACATCTCTATCCCAGGGCGCAAACCTCCCACCTGCCGCGAACACCCTACAACATCAATTGAGTGGTGGGGCCACCAGCTCAGCTAACTTTTTCTAGCCCTTGCCTGATGGCTTTTTCCGCCTGGGGCGCATCTTTGCCGCAGCAGTGCAAGCCCAGCTGCTTTAAAACCTCGGCGATGACGTCATAGTTTTGAACGGCAACTTCGCTACTGGTTTTCTTGGGCAGGTTGTGAGGCGTCTCGATATTGATATAGCGAATGTTTTGAAGAGCGGCCTTTCCTTTCTGAGCCGCTTTAATTTGCTGCTCTCGCAGACTTAGTTTCACAATGTCAAAAACAAGAACCAGCAACCCATCAAAACTATCCTGATCGCTGCTGGTGTCGATAAAGTTTAATAGTATATTAACTAATTCCTCGAGGTCTTTGACCATCCCTTTTTCGGCATTGCTAATAGTTTGATCAAATTTATTGCCGAGCTTTTCTTGAACAGTCGGGAACAGCGTTGATAAATCAGTTTCTGCATCTGTGCCTATGGCGCTGGATGCATCGGACTGGAGGGCAACATTGACATCCTTTTTGCTCAGCTTGTCAAAATCTTTTGAGTTAGTCACCCAAACGACGTTGTCAGGATTATCCGGATCGCCAATGTGGCATTTCGACAGCGCATCCGAAGCACACCAGCGAAAGATGTTTGTCTTGCCGGGTGTATCCATCAGCAGCTTGCGAATCGTGAATGTTTGCTTACCAATCTTGAATTCTTCTTTGCCAAATTTACGGTCTAGCTCGTCTTTTAGCGCCTTGATTTTATCTTCGCCGGTCTCCTTTTTGCTTTTGTCAACATCCTGCTTGAGGCTGCCGACGTCGGCAGCGTCTTTTTTGTCCAGATATCGTTTGGTATCTTCAATGTCATTGTTGTGTAATGCCACCACAGGCAGAGAAAAGTCCTTGGAGCATTTTTTGATGCTGAGGAAGAGCGAAATTTCCATAAACTTCATGATGTCGGCGGCTTTTTTGGAGCCAGCACTGTCTTTCAAAAACTGCTCGCAGGAGGCCTCGTCGTTGATGCACTGCTCGGCAATCTCGGGCGGAAAGCACTCGTTAGGGTCTTTGGGGTGCTTGCTGCGGGCCGAGTCGATGCACGGTAGGCCCAGCTCTCGGTCTTTGTTGTCCGGCTCCATCAGGAGCAGGTTGTAGGCGCAGTGCTGGTGCATTAACTGAGCGGTTTGCCGGGCTTTGCGCTCGTTGTTGTGGATCACGATTAAGCAGGCGCAGGGCTCCCCCTGGGTGGAATCCTGGCGCTCCAGGTGGGGGGCGGCAGCGGCGGTTCCCGGTTGAGGCGGCTTCTCGTCTCTCTGGACTAATTGCTGACCCGCTGGCTGCACCACGTGGGCCAGCTCGTGGGCGATTAACAGCTGTCCCGTCTGCGTTGCTGGTGCCAGCTGTCCAGCGTTAAACACAATGTTGTCTCCCACTGTGTAGGCATTGGCGTTTATTGCCTCTGCCGATTGGGCGGCGGCGGCTCCAGTATGCACCCGCACCCTGGAGAAATCTTGGCCGAAGTGCTGCTCCATAGCGGTGCGAGTGGCCGGTTCGAGCGGCTGGCCGGGCGAGCTTAAAACGCTGTAGACCACCGGGGGGACGGTTGGAGAATCCGCTGGGGAATGGGGCGTTGAAGGGGCTGGCAGACCCACGACCTGGGCGGCGATGCGATCGGCTTCGCGTTCGCCGCGATCGCCCGGATTACTCACCCTGAGCTTCGTCTGGGGGCTGGGGGCGATCGCCTGCCCGCTCTGGCAGCGGGGACACCCGCCACCGCAGGCGCAGGTGGACTTACGCGCGAGCAGCGGCTCACTGGCGAAGGGGGCAACCACGGGCAACGGTGAGGCTGGGGACCTGGGCGCTTTGGCTTTGTCAAGGGCTGGGTGGATGCATCCATGGGGCATTTGGGGTACCGCCTCGGTTATGGCTGGGGTGTGTAAACAGTGATGCGCCTTTTTGGTCAGCAGGTTGCCGTTGGACTGATGGCGGAAAAGTCATTGCCGATCGCGCGGAAAGAAGTCACCGCAGCAGACTGGTGTGCGCCATTCTTCAGCAGGGTCAAGGAGCCTTCCATGGTCTGATTGGGGATGCCCAGGCAGCTGTCCCAGATCATGACGCGCACGGTGAAGTCATACCGGGCAAAGGTGGGTTCTGCCCCTGGGCTGGGCCACATGCGCCCCGGCGCGTCATCCCAGGAGAGGGTTCCGGCCCCTGGGGTAGCGTTGACAAAGCAGTGGGTGGCTTCCTCGTAAAAGCTCGTTCCCGTGTTGCTGGCGGGAATGGCTGTATTACAGGACTCGATTGGGCCGGCGACGGGCTGGCCGTTTTCAAACTGGCGGATTTTGACAAACTGCCGGAAAACCAGGCATTCCGGATCGCATCCCGTCAGCGCCGCGACTAAACCCTGGGGGGCAGCCACCTGAATAGAGCCTTTGTTTACCCCCCGCAGGCCGGGTTTGGCCTCATTCAGCCCCAGCTCTAGGTTGGAGAACTGGGCGTGGCAGAGTTTGGGCCGCTTGCGCAACTGGCCGCGACGATTGAGGTCGTTGGTCGGCCCCAGCGGGTCGCCGCTGGGGGTGGTGCCACAGCGGGTCGGGGCGGCGGTATTTGCGCTCTGGTTCTGGTTTTGGTTCTGGTTTTGATTTTGGTTCTGGGGCCGCCCGGCCTGGCTCAGGCCGTGGGGCGGGGCTTCAGCCTGACGGCAGCGAGGGCAGTGACCGCCGCAGGCGCATTGATTTGGAGACCGGGAAACCCCGGCGAGGGAGACGGTGGGGAGACGGCTTCGTTTCCCTGGTCGCGGCGGCGGCGCAGCTGGGATGGGTGGTCTGGCGGTTAGGGTTCTCATCGGCTTGGTCGACGTTCGACGGGGCAATTAAGCGCTGCTGTAGACAGGCTCGATTGGCATGGGTTTAGGGGGCGATCGCCCGCAGCCGCTCTTTACGCACTGGGTTCACGGGCGAGGCGGCCAGCAGGGCCTCAAACTCCTGCCGATCTGCCGCTGAGTGGGTGTATTTCTCGCTCAAAAATAGCGCGAAGAAGCGCATGGCGCGATCGTCTATCTGCCGCAGCTGAAACTGGGCGTCGTACCACCGCTCGTAGTCTTTGCTGGCCTGGAGGGCGCGCTCGTAGTCGGCCCGCACCGCCGGATCTGAAATGGTCGCCGGATCGACCTCCCCAGAGGAATAAACGATGCCATCGGTCGGCGGCGGCGCTGCGCCCCGAACGGGTAGGTTTTCAGGATTCCAGCTGGGGTCGATCGCCCGATCCAGCGCCGCAAAAAAGCGCAGTCGCCGCTCAACGGCCCGCTGGCGTGCTGCGGTGTCTCCAATGTGAATATCGCGCTCTGAGGCTTCGATCAGCTCCAGGGCCTGGTATATCGACGCAGGATCTTGATTGGCTTCGAAGGCGGCCAAGTTTTCTGCTAAGTGCTGATCTGTAAAATCCATAGTGCCCAAGGCCTGCTCTGCCAACGGTAAAACCAAAATGCAGCCGATACCCAACAACCATCCTGTCGCCATCGAGACGTAGAGCATATTGCTATGGGGGACATGCCCCAATCGGGCACTGGGGCAGGGCAAGGGACGGATCGGGCACGGTTACTGACCCCGTTGCCCCGGCTTTGCTGGAGGTTAGCGTCGAGCCATCGGCGGCCAGGGTATGCACCTGGGTTACTGTGGTGAAGTTGTGAAATGCACCAGTCCCCACCTTGTACTCGTAGGGAATATTGATGGTGATATTTCCCGCTGCAAACGGCGGGGCTGTACAGCATTCACCCGAGAGGGCACAGTCTCCCAGGACGGACTGCGTTCCTTTACCTGCCACTACGGTATTGGTTAGCGCTTTATCTGGGCAGGCGGCGCCACCTCCTCCGGCGCCGCAGTGGCCGCCACTGGCTGGGTTGCACGAGTAGACTCCGGTGCCAGTTCCGGCGACATCCAGCTCGCGATAGCGCGCCTGGCCAAAGTTCACCGTATCCGGGCCAAGGAAGACCCGCGTCTGAATCCCAGAGGTGGGTCGGTTGGCGTTGTGCTGAACGCCTGTACCCGGCTGGCGATCCATGGTTACAGAGGTGGGGGCAACGACGGTAAAGGCCAGGGTTGCCGCCCCGGCGGTGACGGTGATCGTCCGGGCTGTGTCGGGAGCGGTCAGGATGACCGTGACTCCGCTGGCGGCGGAGAGAGTGCCGCCCGTGGTGGTCCAGGCGGCGCTGCCGGGGGCATGGGTGAGGTTGACTTGCTCGCCTACGCCAATGGTGGTGCGGGTCTGCGCTCCTGGCGAGGTCGCCACCGTCTGGCTCGTAATAGTTTCAGGAACCGGGGTTGGCGGGGCAGGGGTTGGTGGAACTGGGGTCGGTGGAACTGGCGTTGGCGGAACCGGCGTGGGGGGAACTGGCGTGGGGGGAACTGGCGTTGGCGGAACTGGTGGTGTCGGGACCGGTGGTGTCGGGACCGGCGGTGCAGCAGCGAATTGGGTATCCAGGGCGGCCATGGTGAGTGGCCCGACGAGACCATCGGGATCTAAGCCGTGCGATCGCTGAAAGTCTTGCACGGCGGCGCGAGTTTCGGACTTAAAGATACCATCGACGCCAAACACCGGCAGCGGAAAGCCAGCGTCTACCAGGGCTTGCTGAAGCTTACTCACCGCCGCGCCCTGATTGCCAAACCGCAGCAGGCGCTCGTTGTCGAAGCAGGCCTCCAGCACAGGATCGCCCGCAAACCGGGGTGACTGGAGGTCGTGGCCATCTCCAATGGTGCGCTGGAGATGGACCGTTGCGCCGCTGGACTGCTGCACGGTGTGAACCAATTCGTGGGCCAGCAGCCTGCGGCCCGTGGTGGTGGCCGGGGCATATTCCTGGCTAGCAAAGACAATGTCCTGGCCGACGGTATAGGCTCTGGCGCTGACATCCCGCGCCGATCGCGCCGCCGCCGCCCCCGTATGCACCCGCACCTGGGACAGATCGTGACCCAGGCGCGGGGCCATGAGGTTGCGGGTGGCTGCATCGAGGGGCTGACCGGGCGATCGCAGAGCCTCCTGCACCGTGGCGGGGGCGGTTCGATCGCCGCCGGACTCTGGGTGTTGAGTCGGTCTCCCTGAGGTGCGCACAATCTGCTCGGCCAGGCGGTCGGCCTCTTGCTCGTCGCGATCGCTGGCTGCGCCGATTTTTAAGCTGGACGGCTGCGCCCGCTTGCTTTCGCAATGGGGACATTTTCCGCCGCAGGCGCAGCTTGTCTGCCGCTGGAGAAGCAGACCGGGCGACGACAGCGACGGGGCAACCCTCGGCGAGGGCGGTTTCTTCGTCGCTGGTGCGGCGTCCTTGGCGCTGGGTTTTTGGGCTAGGGCGTGGACCATAGGGAAACCTCTCAAGGGCGATCGGGGCTGGCCGGATTGTTGACTGGGCTGACGCCAGGACGCGTGACCAGGCGATCGACCACCGGGCGGGTTACCACCGGATCGACAACGGGGCGAGTGACAACGGGGGTAGCTATCACCGGATCGGGGACGGGGCGATTGCTCGGCGGCCCGCCCGCCGAGAGCAGAATCTCGACTCGCTGGTTGAGCGGCACCTCGGCGTAGGTCGCATTCAACCCGTGGGCCGTCACCGAAATCTGAGCCGCTGGAATATTCGACTGCACGAGCAAGCCCTGCACCGCCTCGGCCCGCTTTTGAGAGATCGCCAGGGCTTCTTCGCGGCTGCCGTCTGCGGTGCTGGCGTAGCCGTTCAGGGCAACCTGGCCGGTAGGAGTTTGGCGCAGAAAAGTTTGGGCGCGCTTGATGGCGAGCTTGAGCAGGCGATCGCCGTTCAGGCGTTCGTCATCCTGCCGGGTTTTGGTAGAACGGGCCTCAAACCAAATGACGGAGCCATCGAGGGCCAAATCGGGCTGCTCGGGGGTGGTCTGCGGGGCGATCGCCACTTTAAACTCCTCATCCCGACTGGCGTTGCGGCGCAGGTCGGCCTGGGAAGAAAACAGCTGCTGGCCTTTTTCGTCGATCACCGTTACGTAAAGGTCGGGGCCGAGTGCCGCTCCGGCAGGGCTTTGAAAGGCGTAGGGAATGCGGAACGCGCCCTGACCGTCGGTGATGGCCGAGCCCAGCTTGTCGTCAAAGCGGCGGTTGTTGTCGATCGCGTTGACCTGCACTCCGGCGATCGCCTTCCCAGTCCTGGCCTCAACCACCTGCCCTCGCACCAGCCAGTCACGGGTGTCGGGCGGCGGCGGCTCGACGGGTGGGCAGGTGTCGTCGGTACTCAGCTCGGTGCGGTTGAGGGTGGCCTCTTGGGTAAGGCGATCGCCCGCCTTGATCTGCAATGCCTCCGAACCCTGGTAGACCACCTTGCCCTGGCGCGTCCCCACGGTCAAAAAGACGCCGTCGGGGGCGGCCTCCGGTAGCTTGGCCAGGGCGTCGGAGGCAATGGTGAGGGCGTAATACCCAGAGAGGTCGGTTTCTGCTGCCCCCAAAAAGCGGTAGGCCTTGCGCTCCTCATTCCCCAAAAAGACAATCAGCCCAACGATGCCCTGGCCATTCTGGTCGCTGATCCGACCCTGCACCAGGGCGGCTTTATCGTCCACCTCGGGCGGCTGAATGATGATAAGTTCTAGCTCCACGTTCAGGTCTTGAACAGCGGTGGCGTTGCGCTGTAGGCTGGCGCTAATCTGCTGCACACGCCCGTGGTCAGGGCCGTACTTTTTCGCTAGACGCTGGGCCTCGGTTTGCAGCAGCGCCCCCAGCGCCACCTGGGTATCGCGGGTCTGCTGTAGTCCTTCTATCTGGGCACCCGAGACCAGGGCTAGGGCCTGTAGGAGCTGGCTGCCGACCTGGTCTTGGTTGGTGCGGCTGGCGCTGGCGCGGGGGTTGGTGAACATGGGGAGCCTCGGGGTGGGGGGTGGATGGGGGGATGGGGGGATGCGTGGGGGAGTGAGGGGATGAGGGGATGAGGGGTCCGTAGGGTGCATAGGGCTAAAGGCCCGGCTTTGCCTACGCGAAGCAATGCACCGCTGAAGGAGAAATCGTAGGGTCAACCATCACCCGTTGTTGGCGTCGTCGAAGTCCTGGGTTTCGTTAAAGCGGGGGCAGAAACTCTCGTCGAGCACCTGGTTGCCTTTGGCGATCGCATCTCGGCCCGGTGTCAGGTTGCTGGCTACGATGCAGTGGCTGCCCTGGTTCATGGTGGTGGTATTCATTAGTGTAGTTAACGTCAGCAGAGAAAATTGAAGCGAGGTTTTGGAGGAGCGCAGGGGCTCTTTGAGGCGGTTGTCGCTGGCCCGCAGGGTGGCCCCCAGCAGGGCAGTATTGATCAGGGCGCTGATGGTGTCGCTGAGGGGGAGGCCGGGGGGCAGGGCCTCGGCCTGGTTGCCGTCAAAGCCCAGATCGTCGGCAGTCCAGAGCATTTGGGCAATCAGGCTTTGGTGGTCGAGGCCCTGGCGGGTCTGGTTGCTGTTGAACAGGGTGTGGCCGTTGGGCAGACGAAAGATTGAGTCGCGCTGGAAGCTGGGCTGGCGGTTGCTCAAGGAACTCAAACCAGCGGCGTTGGTCGCTGCACCGCTGCCGATGAAGCTACCGGCCTGGTTTAGCCCGCCCAGGTTCAGCACCAGCAGGGTGCCCACGGCCCGCTCCAGGGGGGTGAGGCCCGCCAGCTCGCTGTTGAACTGGTTATTGAGCAGGGTGGCGGGGCCAAAGGCCAGCAGGGTGAGAGCGCGTCCGGCGGGCTGATCGACGCTGTTGTCCTGAATGCGGGCGGCGGGGCGGTGGGTGACCAGGGCGGCGCGATCGCGTTTTTCCCCCAGCAGAAAATTCAAGATTGAGAGCGAAGAGGCAATCAGGGCGATGCCCGCCCGCTGGCCCGGTTGCAGGTCGGCGTTGTCGGCCAGGGGAGCGTTGTCGGCGATCGCGTTGTCGGTAATCGCAACCTCTTCGCCGTAGCTAATCCAGACGCCGCAGGTGGGCTTGGTGTAGACCACGCCATTTTTCTCAATCCGGTTGCGGTGAATGGCGACATCGGCGCAGAGGCCCAGGGAAATGCCCCCCAGCCCGCGCTGGCCGATTAAATCCCGCAGCGCCTGGGTGAGCGGGTTCTGGAAGCACTGGGAGATATGATTTTCGGTAATATCCAGGCCCAGGATGGGGTTGCCGAAGACGCGCAAAATTTGGGCGTAGAAGCCGAGCAGGCGATCGCGTCCCCGGTTGTTGCTGGCCAAATCGGGCAACTCCACCGTGGGCAGCCCAATCCCCGAAAGGCCCATATTCGAGATCGTGTTTTGGCGAATGGAAAGGTCGTAGATGAAGGCAACCAGATCGCCCAGGTCGAGCTGCGATCGCTCTAGCTCAATCTGGTAAAAGGTGCCAAACTCCTGGCGGCTCTGGGGGGTGATGGCGGCGATCGCGTACCCCGGCGAGAGCACAGACACCTCGTAGGTGCCGGGGCTGGCGGTGATCAAAAAATCTCCGGCGCTGCCGCTCACTGCCGTCAGCCGCGTTCCATCACTGGGCTCAAACTGAAGGCTGATGTTGGCCAGGGCCGCCCCGTCCAGGCTGACGCCGCCCCAAATTTGCCGTTCCCGATGGTCGATGGTGGGCACGGTGTCATCGGGGTCGGGTTCAAGCCCCGCCAGAAAGTCGGCCAGGGAGGTGCCCAGGGCAATGCCGTTGCCCGCCCCGCCGTTGATTTTGTTGTCCAGAATGGCCACCCGCTCCGAGCCGCCCGCCACCTGAATGCCGCCCAGGGCGCGGTAGGGGTTGGTGGGCAAAAACAGCAGGCTCACCGCCCAAATCTGGGCAATATAGGCCGTAAAGAAGGGAATATTGGTATAAATCACCTCCAACTGGGCGCAGGGGTCGGTGGGGTCGGGCACCTCCTCGCCGTCGGGCGGGTCGATGGGGGGCAGGCGCAGGGTGGGAATCACGCCCAGGTCGTTGCGCTCGATGCGGCTGTCGTCGGCGTGCAGGTAAATAGCCACCCCGGCGCTGGCCTTATCGAGCATGCGAATCAGGTTGTGGTGAATGTGGATGCCGCTGCCCCGCTGGACGTGGATGGCCTGCTGGCAGGCGATAAAGCGGTTGTGGCCAATCTCAATGTCTTTGAGGGTGCCGTCTTCGCTGCCGCGCAGGGCGATCGCGGTTCCGCCCAGCGTCACCAGATCCATGTGCAGCAGCGCAATGCATTCGCTATCGACCACCTGAAAGATCGGCGCTTCGCGATCGCGGGGCACCACCCGGGTCTGCTTGTCGCAGCCCTTGATCTTGATATTGCGGCGGTTTTCGATGCGGGCGTTGGTTTCGTGCAGGCCAGGCAGCAGGCAGATCTCACCGCCGCGCGCGGGCAGGTGGCGCAGAGCGGCCTCGATGGTGTCAACGTCGCCGTGGGTAGCGCGACCGTCGCCCACGGTAACGGTGCAGCACACCCGCTGGTTGGTCAGGGGGTTAAAGACCTCGCGGCAGTCTTCGATGTCGTCGCTGTCAAAGCTGAGGGTCTGCTCCGCGTTCCAGGTCAGCACCGCCAGGGGCACCCGGTGGTAGCGAATGCCCATCGGAGGCTGGGCGTCGATCAGGGTTTCGGGATTGCCGATTTCCCCTGCCCGCACCGGAAACGTCCAGTAGTCGCCGGGGCGGTAGTTGGCGGCGGCGGGGGCCTCAAACTCCAGGCGAATGCCGTCCAGCAGTTCGGTAGGATCGCCGCCGGGGGCCGGGGGCAAAAAGTCGGCGATCGCGCCGATACCGTTCCACAGCCGAAAGAAAACCGGGCTGCTGCCGCCGGGGATGGTGCCAAACCGGGGCGCTGCGGCCAGTTCCAAGCTGTCGCCGTTGAGGGTGGCCTGGGTGCCGTAGGTGACCCGCCAGTGGCCCAGACCCGGCGTAGCGGGCGAGAGCGGGTCGTACTCCACCGCCTCCAGGTAGAACTGGTCGAGCCCGCTGGTGGCGATCGCCTGGAGGTTGGCGGTAATCAGCACCGTTTGATCGGCGGCATTGAACAGGCCCCGGCCTACCAGGCCGCCGTTAAACTGCGACCACTTAAAGCTGGGAATGCCGCTGTCAACCTGGGCAATTTCGACCCGGTAGAGCAGGTGCTCGAAGCCGGTATAGCCGCCCCCGGCCACCACCGGGCAGTCGCCCGCAATCACCTCGGTGGGCTGAAGCGAGACGGTGAGCTTGCCCAGGCTGTCGAAATTGTCCTGGAGCAACTGGCCAATGTTTTGGCAGTTTTGGCCCCGGTTGAGCCGAAACAGCCGCAGGGCCATAGCGGTATGCAGGCGCTCTGTGGTGTCGGGGCCTCCTAAGGCGGGTTCGATCAGGGTACTGGGGATTTGAAAGCCGTTGATCGCCTCGCGCCACACTTCCAGCACCACCGCATCGCGCACGTTTTCGGCAATGCTGTCAACCGTGGCCCCTGGAGATTGAATCGGCGACTCCAGGTAGGTGGCCACCCGCGTCACCGACTCATCGCCGTTGAGATGCACCAGCAAACCATCGGCCCAGCCGTGGCCCGGCAGCAGGGTGAGCAGTAACTGCCCGTCGCTGAGGCTGGCCTCGGTGACCTTAAAGGCATTGACATCGCTGGAGGGGATCGCCATTACCCTAGGGCCAATTGTGTCTGCCCCGGCGGTGTCCTGCCAGTGGGTGGTGATCTGGGTTTGAGCCAGTCCGTCGCGATCGAGGCGGACCCGGCCCTGCTGGTCTAAAACGCCGTTGAAATTATCGCTGGGGTCAAAATATAGGTTTGAAAAGTCGCCTTTCATAGGGTTACCTCAGGTCACCGGAATCAATAGCGGTCTCACACCCACGGGCATAAACTCGCGGTAGCGAATTTGCAGGTTCCGCCACTTGTGGGCGTCGAGTAAAAAGCCAAAGGCACCCATGGCGTCGTCGCCGGGGCCGCGATCGCGAATCCGAAAGTCGCTGGTGCGGGCCAGCTGACCGTAGCCGGGCTGGCCAAAAACTTCGCTGGTAAACCGTAGCCGCGCGTCGCTGCCGAAAACGCAGGCGTGGTGCTGGGGCAGGCGGTCTCCCTGACCCGAGAAATAGCTGTACTTGAGGCAGCCTTTCTGGTTGTTGAGCACCTCCAGGGCATGCACCCAAATGCCGCCTTTGCCGCGAATTTCGCGCACCCGCATGCGGCCCAGCACGGTCAGGCCGTTGACCACCGTGGGCGGCCCCCAGCCTTCCTCCGGCATTGGCCCAAACCCGGCCACCGCAAAGCTATCGGCGGGGTCGTCCCCCACTCCTTTACCCGCGTCAAGCAGGGATTCGGTGAGAAACAGCGTGTAGCCCGTGTCGATGGCCAGGGGGCCGCTGACGGTGCGGCTGAGGTGAATTTCGGGGGTCTGATCAAAGGCGGTCAGTTCGTTGGCGTCGGCAAAGCCGTAATCGTTCTCTAGCCACAGGGCGGGCTGGATGGGGGCGCGATCGCCGTCGAGCTGCTGGAAGCCGCCTGGCTCCAGGGTGCAGCTCACTAGCTCCAGGCTGTTGAGGGCAGCGCGGGCGATTAGCGGCTCGCCAGCGGGGAAGCCTGCGCCTCGCGTCAGGTACAGCCCCTCCAGCCGCACGGTGAGGCGATCCATCAATCCATTGAGCTGGTTTTGAGTATCGGGATCGGCGTCAAACACCTCGGTGGGGCGGAAGCGCAGGGGTTGAGCCAGGCGAATAATCGGGCGCTGACCGCTGGCGGCGCGGAGGATCAGACTGCGACCCAACCTGAGGTTGGGACCACCGGATTCGATCAGGGGAGATGCGATCGCCCCTAGATCCAGCTCGTGCACCATGCTGTCGCGAATTTCGATCGCGATCGGCACCTCGGAGTCCTGAATATCGTTCAGGGCCGTCTGCAACCCGGTGGGGTCCACGTGAAAATTCACCGGGCGCACCTCGACCGTTTCCCCCTGCCAGGTTTTGGGCAGGTTCTCTCGGGAGACGGGATGCGCCCCCACCGGCCCCACCGCGCCGTAGGTGTAGGTAAGCAGCAGACCCGTGCGCAGGGCCTCGGCCTCGGCGGCGGTTTCTACGCCGATGATCAGGCGGCCAATCACCGGATCAACAGCGATTTCGTTGTTCTCGAAGGGGCGGGCCAGGCCGGTTTCCCAGGCGCAGAGGTTTTCACCGCGCAGGGTCCAGGGCGAGGGTGGATCCGTGCGGGGCCAGGGGCGGTTAGCAAATTCGGGTTCGGGCAGGTGGAGCTGTAGGCCCACGTCGCCAATGTCCAGCCGCTCCAGGGTGTCTAGGTCTGGATTCGCCAAGCTGGCCGGGTCGTAGGGTTCCACCAGCACGTACTGCTCGGGGCTGCCCGCCTGGGAGGCTTCGGTGAGGCGGGCCGGGGGCATGGGGCCGGGGGTTTCATCCAGCCGGGAGACGATGGGGGGCACCAGATCGGGGTCATAGCGAGCGGTGTTGAACAGCCGCACAGGGATGCCCAGGGGATGCACATCCGCCCGCACGATGAAGCTGGCTCCGGTTCCGGCGGCGCTGTTGTCGATCACGTCCCGGATGACTGGGGGAGACACCGCCACTCGGTAATCTTTCAGCCGCCAGAGAAAGATCGCCAGGTTGGGCAGGTTGTAGCGGATGGCATCCAGGGCCGGGGGTTTGACATCCGCCGTGTGACCGAAGGGGTCAAAGGGGGTGTTGACCAGGCTGAGCATGGCCGGGTCGCGCAGGGTGACGGTGCCGCCCCAGATCGGCGTAAAACGGTTGGGGGTAAAGCGATTGGGGGTAGGGCTGGGAGGCGAGGGCAGGCCGTAGGGTGGTGCGCCGCCCGCATCGGGGCGCTGGTGGTTGAGGTGCTGGTTCCAGAGCAGGTTTTCCCGCAGCTCGACGCCGTGAACGCCCCAGCCGGTGAGGTTGTAGGTGAGCCGCTCGATCGCCCCCAGGGTGCCTTTGCGCCGCCTGAGGGCCACAGTGTCGGCCACATCGGCGCGCAGGGTGCGGGCCTCGCCCTTGAGCGGGCTGACCCCCAGCAAATCGCCGATGTAGGGAATCACCCACTCGTCGCAGGTGTCGATAAAGAAGTCGTGGTAGAGGGCTTCGATATTGGCGTGGATGTCGCCAAAGACCACCTCGACCGTGGCCAGGTAGTGCTGGAGCTGCCCCGGCGGCGACTGTTCGGCGTCGCGGACGTGGTAGATCTGCGGCAGGCGATCGTACAGAGGAACTCGTTTGGCGTTGGGACGGGCCATGTCAACAGTCCTCCTGGGGGGCGGCGACAAACTGAATTTGCAGGTGCTGACCCTGCTGCCCCAGCACCTGGTCGGCCCCGCAGGGCACGACGGCGAGATTTTTTTCTGAACTGGGGTAGGGCAGCTCGGCGGGTTTTTCCGTAGCTGAGAACCAGCCCAACGCCTCCACCTGGGTCCACACCACGCCCTCCACCTGCTGAACGGTGGCCTCAATGCGGGTGGCGTATTCGCGCTGGCCGAACTGGCGATCGCCCAGACCAAATAAGCCATGGCTGTCGCTGGTCCCCAGCGCCATCTGAATCGCCTGGGTCAGTAAGTCTTGCCGAAAAGCCGGGTGCGGGCTGACCACCAGCCGCAGGTAGAGGTAGCGCACTTGGCCCTGCTTCACCAGCACCGGAAAGCGCTGGGGGCCGCGACAGCGGTTGGCGGTGGCGAGACTGCCGCGTACTGCCTCAAATTCGGTCTCGCGCCCGCTCTCCATCAGCACGGTGAGCACCACCGAGGGCAGGTTATCGACCAGCTGCCAGGCGGCAGCGGCTTTGGAGACGCCCGCGATCGCGATCGCCTCACTTTCAAAATCTTGCAAACTCACCAGTCGGCCCAGGCTTTGCAGTTTGCCGGGGGCCGCCACCCTGGCGTTGTCGCCGCTCTCGGGTTCGGTGCCGCCGCTGGCGACTCCTGGCAGCCAGAGCTGGTCGAGCCCGGTCAGGCGACCTATGGCCTGCACTTTGGTGTCGGGCTTGAGGGCACCGTAGGCCCCGGTGCCAGTGCGGTACAGCGCCTTTATGTTCTTCACCCCCGAGGGCAGCCGCGCCCCGGTTTTGCCGTCGCCAAACTGCACCCAGCTCTCGCCTTTGGCGTCTTCGCGCACGATGTAGATTTCGGCTTTGGGGCTTTGGCCAAAGAAAGATTGCACCTGGGTCCAGCGGCGATCGCCCACAAAAACCTCCAGCTCCGGCACCTCGGGGGGCGTGGCGCTGGTGTCGGGCAGGTAGGTGAGTGGCGCTTTCGGTAGCTTGAAGGTCTGAAAGCTCTGGCGACCGTCGCCGTTGCCCAGCACCGCCTCTTTTTCGCGTTTGCCCTGGGTGGCCTCGACCAGGTTGCCGTAGACGGTGACGGCGGGCTCGCTCAGCAGCGGAAAATCGCTAACCTCAAAGGCATTCTTAAACTCTGGCAAAGAAAGGGGGCGGAGCTTGATTTGATCGTCGGGTATAAGCTGATCCGATGGAATAGTTGGGATCAACACTTCCGTAATTTCTGCTGATTTCTGAAAGGCTATGGGGCGATTGTTTAACTGCTTATAGCTGGCAAAATTGCCAAAGAAAAACAGCGTTCTGAGATCGCTTTCAGGCTTCTCTTGATAAGCGCTTTGGAGCGTAAACCGCTGACCCAAAACCTCCAGCATTTCCACACTGCGAATGTCGGTGTAAGCCAGATTGCTCGTGGTTAAATTGGCGTCTAGCTCAACGACGGTGGTGCCGCCGGAGATGGCTCCCCGCGTAACCGAGGCCTGAGTCACCCGCTGGATTTCCCGCTCAAAGAAATAGGTGTCTCCGCTGACCGAGCGGCCATCGAGCGATCGCTGACTGTTCAGAATTAGCTGCACTAGCAGCGTTGTTCCCACGGTCAGATCGTCCACCTGAGTATCGAGGGGCATCGCTTTAAAGCTGCTGAGCGGGCTATATCCCCCCAGCAAAAGGATGAATATGCCGGGCACTGGCCCCATCTGACGGCTAAAGTTAACCGCTGTAGAAACGGCCTTATCGCCCTGGAGTTGGACAAATTCTGGCGGGCCATTGTAGCCAAAATGACGGAAAGATCGACCCAGTTTGTAAGCGTTGACTAAATAGCCCGCATAATTCTGCTGCCAGCTTCCTTCAATGGTAATTTCTGTGCGATCGAAGCGCTCCTGAATCTCTTTTACAACAACAATTTGTCGTTTAGTCTGCGGATTGGTTGGCACATCTGCCAGGAACAGGCGATCGCCTTTTTGCAGCTCAAGACCCGCGTTTTTCAGCGTCGCTGTCTCAATGGAAAACCGTGAGGTGCCATTGTTGATGCTCGGCAGCTGAAAGGGGCGATGGAGGTGAAACTGCGACAGGGCGGGGTAGGCGGTGATCTGGTTTTCAGTCTGAAATTCTGCAATTTTTGGCAGCCCCTCCACCTGGGCCTTGAGGCCAAACCCGGCGGGAACCGTCACCGGCTTTTCGCCTTTGAGGCCGACGGCAAACGTCGCCCGCCCCCCCAGCCCCGGCGACAGCAGGTAGCCCGTCAGCCGCACCAGGTCGGCAATGCTCTCCCGCCACTTTGCGGTGCGCAAAAACGCCTCGTTGGCGTAGAGATTTTGATAAAAGGTGAGAATATCCCCTAAAATCGCCGCCCCTTCTAGCAGGGCAATGCCGGGGTCATCGGCCTCGCGGTGGGTCCAGGCTTGCAGCAGCGGGTCGGCGTCGAGCTGGCGCAGCAGGGCGGCGCGGATATCGGCGTAGGTGCCAATGCGGTAGTCGATCTGGCTCAGGCCGGGGCGGTTGAACAGTCGCTTCGGGAAGCCCAGGGGCTCGGGGCAGTCGTTGCGGCAGGGGTCGGTCATTGGCGGCCTCCTCGAATGTCGAATGCGATCGCGCCGGTTTCCTGGTGGTCGGGGTCGTTGCGCACCTGAATAATCTCGTTGGGCCGCAGGGCCGTAATGGCCTCGGTGCCCGGTGTGGCCTCATTCCAGCGCTTGAGGCTGATGGAAATTACGTGCTCGACCCCCGCGACTGCCTGCACCCGTCCGGCGATCTGGCTGGCGTAGAGGAGCTGGCCAAAGGTCCACAGGTCGGGATGGAAAAAGCCCATGCGACCGTCGGGGGTGTAGCCCTCCGAAAATTCCTGCTCCAGCACGAAGCGCAGATCTTCGGGCCAGTAGTCGGGGCGAGCGCAGAGGGCCACCTGAATCTCCAGGGGCACAAACCGGGGCGGGCGAATTTCCAGGTCTTCGCCAATCAGGCGCACGGCATCGAGGTGGCGGGCCAGTTTTTGCCGCAGGGCGTCGTCGAGCTGGGTAGCGCCCACCGGGTCGATGGCGATCTGCACCGTGCGCCAGCTGCCGGTCCAGGCGTAGCGGGCCGCCGCCCGCGACACTTCTGGCAGCTCCTCGGCCCGGTTCACGTAGTCTTGCAGCGTCACCGCCCGCAGCTGCCGGAAGTGGTAGGCCTCCGGGGCGCGGCGAATGACTTCGGCGGCGGGTTCGGGGGCGCGGCCATCCACCACATCAAACGGGTTCCAGCAGGCCAAAATTTCGGGGTAGGTGCCGCCGTTGAAAAACTGGAGCTGGTCGTAGCCAATGTTGCCCTCCAGCCCCAGCCCCACCTGGTAGCGGCAGATCACCTGGGCATTCGGCGGCAAACTGCGCCCGTTGATGCCGTTGCCAAACCGCAGCAGGCTCTGGCCCAGCTCATCGGTTTCGACCATGAAGCGATCGCCGTTTTCCGGGCTGTCGTCGCTGTGGATCAGGTCGATCGCCTCGTCCCAGGGGTCGGGCACGCCTTCAGTTACCATCTCCACCGCCAGGGTCGAGACCGGGGGAATTTCGCCACCCGGTGGGGTGTTCTGGTAGGCCAGGGGTTCGGCGGGCAGGCGGCAGATTGTGCCCCAGCGATCGGTGCGATCGAAGTAGAATCGCCCTTCTTCTAAGGGTTCCACCGGCTCCTCAAACAGAATTTCGCGGAGCCTGCCGTGGTACACCGGCACCAGGTTGCCGTGGAACAGCGATACGTGCTCCGTCGCGCCATCGGCGCACTCCACGGTGAAGCAGTAGTTGAACTTGAGCGCGTCCTCGGGTCGCCAGTGCACTTCCACATACCAACTGTTGTGGGTCGGGTCTTCCTTAGCGGTGGCCCCCAGTTCCCCCGGCAGCAGGCGCAGGAGCTGGCGTTTATTGGGGTTGCGACCCGCGACTTCCCCCGTGGCCGGGTTCAGCCGCTCCTGAATCAGCAGGGTAGAGATGCCCCCGGTGCGAATCAGCGTTTCCACCTGGCGGGCCGAGGCTTCATCAGCGATCGCGCTGTAGGGGCCACCGGGACCACCCGAAAGCAGTAGCAGATCCGCTGCGGTGCTGCCCGCCGCCAGGGCCGGAATCGCGCCATCCCAGGTGTAGAGGCCCAGGTGGTTGACCAGGCTGTCGAGCCGCTGCGAATTTTCGCGGACCAGATGGCTCATGAACACCACCGCCGCCGGGTCGTTGAAATCCTCGGGGCCAGCCCAGGTCAGCAGGGGCAGGTCGCGATTCGGCAGCACCGGGTGGGGTTTCGGCAACTCAAAGCTGGTGCCTGCATCCAGAATCATCGCCAGCCAGGTGCTGGCCTGGTTGCCCTGGTGGACGTGGTAATCGACCAGGCGGGCGTGGCGGGCCAGGGAAACCCGCTTGCGCAGCGTGCCCCAGTAGGCCTCGCCCATCACCCGGTCCTGAAAATCGCTCAGCTCATCGGCGGCGGCGCTGAACAAGCTCAGCAGCACCTGGTCGAGGTCGGCCTCGCTGGTGGGCCGCCAGCCGGGCACCCGCTGGGCCATGGCCGCCATTAGAGTGTGGCGAAAGCTGTCGTAGTCCTTGGCCAGGTAGTCGATCGCAGGGTTCTCCAGCGGCGCGGGGGCCGGGTCCCAGTCGGGGGCGCAGTTGTTGGTAAAGCAGCCGGGGCGAAACTTGAAGGGCAGCTCACTGAAGATGGGGTCAATATTTTCGCGATCGAGGCTGAGGGTATAGGTGGAATAGTCGCCGATGGGGATGATGGTCAGATCCAGCACGTTGGCGGCGCTGGTGGTGGCTACATTCACCACCTGCACGTCGCCCGCCAGATCGCCTCCCCGGATGCGGTGGCCGCCCGTGATGGGGAAGATCTGCTTGGCCAGGGTCGGGGTGGCGGCTATATCGGCGGCGATCGCCCCCAGCTCCTGATCGTTAAAGAAATGCACCAGCAGGTGGGCTTCGGTAGGTGAACCCGCTGGCGTCAGCTCCACCAGCACCAGCTCCATGCCGTTGAAGCTGCCCAGGTTGTTGGCCCGCTCTTGCAGGGCTTCGGGGTTGAGAATGGTCATCGCTAACCTCCCTGCCGCTCAAAGCGAAGGCGGCGCTGGTCGGGGGTGCCCGCTACCCGATAGCGCAGATCGATGGTGATGGTGGCGTTGCTGCTCTCCACAATCAGCTCCTCGGGGGTGACCCGCTGCCCCAGCCAGCGCGACAGGGCCGCACTCAGGCTGGCCTTGGCGGCCGCCGCCGTAATTTCCCCGGCATTCTCAAACACCAGCCGCCGCACCCCCGCGCCAAACTCCGGCAGGTACAGCCGCTCGCCGGGGTTGGTGAGCACCAGCTGAATCAGCTCATCGCGCACGTGCTGCTCCAGACTGTCGACCTGGGCGGTGCGTCCGTCGGCCCCAATCCGAAAGGGGAAGGATAAATGTCGGCCATCGGGGGGAATCATCGCGAATCTGCCTTGGGTTGGGTGTTTACAATCACGGCTACGCCCTGGATGGCGCTCTCGGCGCTGTAGCACTGGCCAATGCTGGTTCTGAGCAGGCCGGGGGTGCCGTTGATATCGCTCTGGCCCGCCCCCGCCGACCACTCGATGCGCACGCAGGGGGAATATTTGGGACCGACGGTGAAGGGGCAGCCGACGACCGGGTGAATGTCGGTTTCCAGCAGCACGGGCGCGCCCGCTGCCAGCACCCCCGCATTGGCGGTGAACAGAATCGCCTGCCCGCCGTGGGGGCACATAATCGTACTGGCGGTGGTGAGGTAATTGGGCATTAGCGCACCTGGAATGCTCCGTTGTTGACATTGACGCCGCTGGCGGAGAGCACCACCTGAGTCGCGCCAATTTTGAGGGTGATGTCGCTGTTGGTCATAGTCAGCTCGGCCCCGCCCGCGTGGAGAATCTGCACCTGATTGTTTTGGTCATCCAGCACCAGCTTGTGGCCGCCGCTGGTGACCAGGGCGCGGGTTTCGGTGCCGCCGGGGTCAGGCAGCTCGCCCCTGGCCCACCAGCAACCGGTCCAGATCGGGCGCGAAATATCCCCGGCCTCAAACTCGATCCACACGCCGTCGCCCACCTCGGGCAGCAGCACCAGGCCATGGCTGGGGCCAGCAAAGGGCACCGCGGGCCAGGCCCAGGGCGAATCTTCTTCGCCGTAGACCTCGGGCACCTGGGCCACCAGCCGCCCCACGCCCTCGGGGTCATCCACATCGCGCACCAGGCCGCGATACTTGCCGAAGTAGCGCGATCGCTGAAACTCCGAGAGTTCCACCAACAGTTGCTCGTGGTCTGAGGTCATCATCAGAAAATCGCTCCCGCTAGATCGGCAAAGCTGCCCCCGGCCCCCTCAGAGCGAGCATTGCGCCGCAGGGTAAAGGTCTGGGAATATTCCGTGCGCGACAGGCTGTGGGTAACCTGGGCGATCAGATAGTCGCCGCTGCGCCGCTGATCGACCCCCTCCACCGTGACCACCTGGTAGGGCACCAGCACTCCCCGGTAGTAGTGGCCCAGCACCGTGCCCGTCACCTCCGAGGCGTAGCTGGCCCGCTCGGCCTCCGCCGCCACCGCCTGGTCTAAATCCACCGCATCGCCAAACCGGGGCGGCAAGATCTGGGCCGCTGGGCTGGTGTCGTCGCCCAGGGAGGTTTCGGGGCCGAGGCGATCGAGGCTGGCCGGATCGGAGCCGCGCTGGGTGACGGTCTTATCGAACAGACTGAGGGCGTAGGTGGTGACGCTGGCCGGACGCTGGGCATCGTCGCGGGGCGAGAAGCTGGCCAGGTTGCGCTCTGGCCCCATCAGCGTCAGCACCGGCAGATCCCCCGGCTCTGTGGAGAATGGTTTGAAGCAGCCGATGCTTTCCCCCGGCGATGAACCGGGCAGTACGTAGGCGTGCATGCCCTGGCGGCGGGCGAGCGATCGCAGCAGCTGCATCGCTGTCCCCCGCTGCACCGTCTGAATTTCCCCCGATCGCGTCGGCGCAGGGGTTTGATCGATATCCGTAGTGGCGATTTGAGGAATGTCAAACAGCTCCTCAGCAATCTCGTGATCCAACAGCTCATCAAACCGAAAGATGCGGTCTTCCCGGTTCAAGAACACGCTGTCGTCCTGCACCACCACGGTCATCATGCTCTGGCCCGGCTCGGTTTGCTGGTCGTGTTCAACATCCACAATTGGCCCGTCGATCAGCGGCACAAAAGCCCCATTGCCAACGCGCAGCTCAATGCGAACCGGCGTAAATTCAGCAAAAATATCCTCGTTCTCCAACCTCCACTGCCCCTGCTCGTCGGTGCCGATGGGAATCTCCAGCCGCGCCTCCCAGGCCATATCCACCGCCTGCTCGACGGTGATTGATTCCACCAGGTCAAGCTGCTCGCGGGTGGCGGGGGTGTGGTTGAAGTAGAGGCGGTATTCGGGCATGGGAAGGGTGGATGGGTGGATGGGTTAGGTTGGGGCGCACTGCAGTGCGCCCGTACGGGGATGGGTTGGTGGGTAGGGGAGAGGGGAAAGTCCGTAGGGGCATCCGCGAAGCGATGCACCACTGGAGAAACTGCCTAAATTTGAATCTCCCGCAGCGGCGTTTTCACTAGCTCATTGGCCTCCAACTCGGTATTGGCGTCAGCGATGCGCCAGGGCTGGGTGGCGTTGCTGTACTGACGCTGGGCCAGAATATCGAGCCGGTCCTGGCCCTGAACAACGTAGGGAACACCCTGGACGGTGGGCAACCGACGCAGGCGAATGGCCCGGACGGTGCGACCGTTGAGGACGGTGTCGGTTTGGGGAACGGCGTAGTAGCGGGAGGTTTTGAGGAACATGGGGAGTGGGGGGTGATGGGGAAGGTGGGGAAGGTGGGGAAGGTGGGGGCGAGTGGACGTGTAGCGTGGGTCAAGCCTAGGAAACCTATATAGGAAATTAAGGGACTGAATGCTGCGCGACCCACGGTTTCTGGGCGACCCACAGACAAAAATCAAAACGTCACCAGGTCGGCGACCAGATCAACGGCCTGCCCGGCGGTGTTGGCCAGATTCAAAATCGCCTGGGCATCTTTCGCCAGGGTGGTGTACTCCAGCGCGCCGCGACCGATCGCGTCGTCATTCACCCGGAACGTCTCTTCGGTGGGAATGGTCAACGTCAGCGCCACTTCGGCCTGGATGGGGTTGAGGCGGTTGTCGTATTGCTGCTCGGTGATAGATAGGTTGGTGATGGTGACGGGCAGCACTCGGGTTTTGCCCCAGATAAACAGCAGGCTGGGTAAGGCGACGCGGGGGATGGGCTGGGTGGGGGGAGAGGCTGGGCCAGCGCCGCCCAGGGCATCGCCGATCGCATCCAGGGCAGCCCCAATCAGGCCGCTGAGGGTGCTGCTGGGGTAGACCATCTGCTCCAGGGCGGCGAGCTGGGGGCCGATGCCAAACTCCATTGCCACGGGGTTGCTGGCGTTGAGCTGGTCGGCGGCGGTGAAGTGGGCGGTGAGGGAGATGGTTTCGCGAGGGCTGTCGCCGGTTTGGTTGCGCTCGGGGACGCGCGATCGCTCGGGCGGCGCTGGTATTTGCAGCGATCGGGAGAGGCTGTCGGGGTTGAACTGAAAGATCACGACGTTGGGCAGGGGACCGAGGAAGTCACTGCCGTATTCAATGATCGCGCCGCGGATGAGGGTCATGGGTGGGGGCGTGGGGGCGTTAGGGCGTGGGGGTGTGGGGGCGTGGGGGCGTGGGGGCGTTAGGGCGTGGGGGTGTTAGGGGAGGTAGGGGAGGTACGGGAGGTGGGGGATAGGGATTGGATGATTTGGGTGGCGATCGCCTGGCGGAGGTGCTGGCTGTCGCCTCGGGCTTGCACTGGGGCGAGGTTCAGGCGATCGATGACGGCTGGGGTTGGTTGGAGGCCTGGATGGCGGGTGAGTTCGGCGAGTAGGGCGGTGTCTAGGCCGGTGAGGGCGGCGCGGACGGTGGATTCGGGTAGGCCGCGGGTGCGGATGACCAGGCGGTCAATGTGGATGCGTCGATGGGGCTGTGGGTCAGGCACGGTCGAGGCTCTCGATGAGGGGGGCGTAGGGGCCAAACTGGGTCTGGCTGACGGAGCGGTTGAGTTTGTCGTACTCGCGTTTGATGGCGATCAGGATGTGGTTCATGGTGAGGGTGGGGGGTGGGTGGGTGGATGAGGAGAGGGGGGGATGGGGAGAGGGGGAGGAGGAAGGGTGGACGGTTTGGAGGCAGGCGTTGAAGATGATGGAGCGGATGTGGCCCCCGGCGAGGGGAAACTGGCGGGCGAGGAAGTCGATGTCGAGCTGGCTGGCGTCGACCTGGGGCGGAATGAGCTGTTGCCAGAGGCGGCGGCGATCGCGTTCGTCGGGCAGGGGAAATTCGATGATGTAGCGGAGGCGGCGGAGAAAGGCTTCGTCCAGGTCTTTTTGGCGGTTGGTGGCGAGAATGGCGAGGCCCTTGAAGCGCTCCATGCGTTCGAGCAGGTAGCTGATTTCGAGGTTGGCGTAGCGATCGTGGGCGTCTTTGACTTCGGTGCGGCGGCCAAACAGAGCGTCGGCTTCGTCAAAAAAGAGCACGGTGTCGGAGATGTCGGCGGTGTCGAACAGGCGCTTGAGGTTTTTCTCGGTTTCGCCGATGTACTTGTTCACCACTTGAGACAAATCGATGCGGTACATGGGCAGGCCCAGCTGATTGGCCAGGGCTTCGGCGGCCATGGTTTTGCCGGTGCCGGGCGGCCCCGCAAACAGCACCGAAATGCCGCACTCGTTCCAGGCGCGGGCGGTGCCCCACTGGTAGTGCACCTGGGTGAGGGCGGCCATGGCCTGAAGAATTTCCTGGAACTGCTGGTGCTGTTTGGGCGGCAGCACCAGGTCGCTGTCGCTAAAGCGGGGGGTGACGGGCTGGGCCAAATCGCCAATATCGAGGCCCATTTCGGCCCGGCAGGCGGCGGCCAGGTGCAGGGTCGAGAGTTTGCTGGGGTCGCCGGGGCGGGCCAGGCTCTGGGCAATGCGGTGAATGGTCTGGGGTTCGTAGCGGAAGCGGCGGGCGCATTCGGCAATTTCCTGCTGCAGGGCGGGGCTGGCCTCAGCTTCTTTGAACCCCAGGGCGCGGTACCAGGTCTGGATGCGATCGCGGTAGCCCAGCCTTGGCAGGTCCACAATTGGCAGCACCTGCTCGCTGGCGAAGGGAGTTAGCGGGGTGCGATCGCGCATCTGCCAAAACACCGCGATCGGCAGCGCCGTCAGGCTCTGTAGCTCGGGGTAGCCCGGCTGGCCGCCGCTTTTATCGGCGGTGCGCTCTGGCAAAAATACGTCCAGCCCCCGCAGCCAGCAGAGGGTCAGCAAGGTACTCAAATAATCGCCGCTGGCCGTAGCGGTTTCCTTCAGCGCCGCTACGGGCCGTTGGGTAATCTGAGCCATGCCCTGAATGGTGGCCTGAGCCGGTGCCCCCGCTGGCCCCTGAATCGGCACGATCCGCAGGTGAGAGGCGGCAACGCACAGCCGGTTGGCTACCAGCTGCCCCGTGGCTGAAAGATCCGACAACAGCGCTGTCTCCAGGGGCCAGAGGGTGAGGGCCGGGGGCAGATCGGCGGGCGAGAACAATAGCTGGTGGGCCAGCAGGGGCGGCACGGTCAGCGGCGTGTGCCAGTCACCGGGGGTGGCGTCCGGGGATGCGCCCAGCAGACCGTAGCGCCAAAGCGGGTGGCCGCGATCGCAGATCGGCAGCAGATCGGCAGGCTCGTCCCATAGTTTTTGGGCCAGGGCTAGGGTGGGCTGGGTGGCGGCCAGGTTGTTTTGGCAGGTGGCGATCGCGGCTCCGGCGGCGGGGTCAAAGGCGGCCAATAACGCCAGGGCCAGCACAAAGGCAGCGGCGGGGTCCAGGCCCAGCGTATCGACGACCCAGACGAAGGTTCCCTGAGTGGAAGTTCTGGCGGCGGCGGGACTCGCGCCGAGCTGCTCGGTCAGATAGCGGGCGGTGACATCGGTGGTAAAGAACTGCTGTTTATCCTGCCAGTAGCGGGTCAGGTCGAGGCTTTCGCTGAGGCGATCGTCCACCGGGGGCAGAGTCGTTGAAGTTGAGGAATAGCCCTGCTGGTGCCAGCGCCAGCAAATTTCTCGCCGCAGCCGCAGGGTGGCCTGCCGCAGCCAGTCGTTGGCGCTGGCATCGGCGGCTCGCAGCGCTGGGGAGAAGGTGACGGGTGTGGCCATCGCGTTACTCGTCATAGCGTCACCAGCGGGCTGTTGTTTGCCTGCTGCCCGTTGACTCGCAAAATGACGCGATCGCCCGCCACCGGTGCCATATCCGCCGTGCGAATCGGCACCCGCAGCTGGGTTTGCGGGGGCGGCGGCGGCACGACGGGTTCCACGGCGTCAAACACCTGCACGGTGGTGCCCGCCCGGTAGAGGGCGACAAAAATATCGTCTGCGGCGGTGCCCAGCAGTCGCCCGCTGAGGGTCAGCACCCCCTGCACATCGGGGTCGGCGCTGGGGGCGTAGGCGGCAGTATTCAGCAGCGGCAGCAGATTCAGCACCAGCAAGTTGCTGCTGCGCTGGTGGGCATCGGGCAAAGCCTGCACCACGCACAGCGCATGGCTCCCGGCTGAAATCACCCCGCCATTGGCAATGTCGCCGTTCACCTGGGCCTGAATTTCGCCGGGCGACTGGGCCGAAATGGTTAACTCCACCTCCCCCAACCGCACCGACAGATCGCTCAGAGCCAGATTTTGTCCCCGAATGGTCACAGTTGGCACCACTGGGGTCGGCAGATCCAGATCCGCTGGGGTAATGCGCGTGGGAGACAGTTCCTTCAGCATTGGCCCCATGGCGGGCAGCACCGGAATTTTGATGCCCGCCGCGCCGATCACCACGTTGGCTTCGTAGTCGATGCCCACCAGCAGCGAGTAGGAGGCTGGCTGGCGGGTGGTGATCATCACCGGGCGCACCTCGAAGCCAACCGAGCAGCGGTATTTTTCGTCCGAACCCTGCATCACCTTCGAGAGCAGGTCGGAGGGGGTTTGGTCGAAGGTGATTTTGAGCGGTTCGGGGTTGTCTTGCAGGGCGGCGCGGGTGTTGAGCGGGCTGGTGGAGCCGATCAGGGGCAAAAAGGCCAGCTCTTGCAGAGCGCGGATGCCGTCTCCCAATAGCCCGTGGGCCAGAATGCTGTCGCTGTTGCCGGTGGCGTCGATGGCGGTGAGCAAATACTTCAGCACCAGCCAGAGGGGAAAGGGCTGGCCGCGATCGAGGGGCTGGTTGCGCAGGCTGGGGTCGAACTGAATTTCGTAGAGAAACAGGTTGAGCTTGGGGTTCTGAGACAAGGTCGCCGCGTCTTCGGGCCGCCCCACGGTGACGTCGGCTTCGGGCACCGTCGGGGGCAGGAGGTGCTCGCGCAGCAGTTGGGTGACGGCACCAATGGCTTTTCCAGTATCGGCAAGGGCCATAGTTTTAGCGCAGACGAAGGTAGTGGCGGCTGAGGCGGGGAGTGGGGCGGGGGGAGCGGGGGGGAGGGGGAGCGGTAGGGGCGGTAGGGGGGCCTTCGACTGTGACCTCTATCGACCCAATTGAGATCACGGTGGTTGGTTCGGTGGCGGTTAGGGGAAACGGGGCCGGGGCAGTCGCTCGATCCATTGCTTCAGGGTGTTGTTGCTGAGGTTGACGGACGGGTGCCAGCTCAATTTCCCCAGATGCTTTGCCTTGAACTGTCTGGGGTGGCTCTGGTTCTGGCAGCGGCTCCGGCGGGGCCGACACCCAGGCCCGCACGGCCTGGAGGGTTTGCAAGTAGGTGGGGAAGGGGGAATTTGGTGCTGACTCTGGCGGTGATGGCGCGATTCGCGAAGCGATCCGTTCCGGAATCGCCCTTTCCGGCAGCACTGTCGAGGGCTGGGGAATTGCAGCGATCGCTGGCTCTGGTAACGGTGAAGGGGAGTTCCCTTGGCTATCCGTTTGCTGATGCTCTACGGGTTGCGCCTCTATATAAATAGCCTCAGACCTGGAGGGATGCGGATCGGGCGGGGATAGCGAAAATTCTGTAGGTGGAGCGATTTCGGGGCGGAACGCTGCGCGAGTCCCAGGCGACTCCGAAACAGCCGATTCCTGCCCCAACACGCTTTGACCCGGCGGTTGAGATTCAGCGAATGGCAGCAGCGGTTGTGAGTTCACAGCGGGGGGTGAACTGACCGGGGAAATGGTGGGTTCACCCAGTTGCCTCGGTTCTGGGGCCTGTGTAAACTCCTCCACCTCGGCCAGCATTCCCTGCGATGATTCAGCGGATTGGATCGGAGGAAACGCCTGGACAGGAGCCGCCGCCAGCCCGGTTTGCTGGCTCAGGCGAGTCAGGTAGCTCATGCCAGCACCTCCCGATCGATCAGGGCCAGGTAGCGATCGCGTCGCCACTCCGGCAGGGCCAAAATCTCGACCTCCGTCCAGTGGTAGCGGCAGGCCAATCGGTGCACCGTTTCGATCAGCCGCTGCTGCACCCGCTGGAGCACCCGCAAGGCCCAGGCCCCCAGGTCAATGTCGGGCTGGGAGGGCTGGCCGCAGTGGGGGCAGGTGACCGCCAGACTAAAGTTCACCAGCGGGTCCAGGTCGTCTAACGCCTGGTTGAGGGCGGGCAGCACCGGGGTTAAATCCTCCGGCAGAGAATTTGGCAAACTCTCCTCGGAGGGCTGGACGACTAACAGGCTGTGCAGCATGGTTTGCAGATCGGGCGGATCTCCCTGGGCCGCCTGGGTCAGCCAGGTGAGCTGATCGCGCCCGGTGGGTCGGCGCACCTGGAGGTCTTGCTGGGGCAGGGATACCGTGGCGACATCCTGGGCTGTCTCAGACTGGAGCTGGTGCAGGGCGTCGAGGGCGATCGCCACCTCCATCACCTGCTGGCAGCTGGGGCAGGTCACGGTCAGGGCCAGGGTTGGCCCCAGCTCCAGCGCCACCAGGCTGAGCAACCCCGCCGTGCGATCGCTCACTCCCCAGCGCCAGAAAAATTCGGGGTCCAGGCTGTGGCCCTGGGCATCGCGGGTGCAGGCGGTCAGCAGCTCGGTTTCCAGCTGGGGCCGCAGCGGCTGCTGAAAGTCAATCTCCAGATCCTCCAGTTGCTGGCCGTAGCGCCGACACCGCAGCGGCAGGGATACCCCAAAGGCCGCCGCCAGGGGCGCAGGAATGGCCGGAAACAGCAGCGGACTACTGCTCTGGCTCGGTGAAGCTGGGCTCTGAGGGTTCCGTGACATCGTAATCCCGCTCCCATCCTTCGTTTTGCAGTTGAATGCTCTGAATCGCGATCGCGTTGGCGTTGGCGTCTAGCTCGGGCATGGCGGTAAACTCCGACACCCAGCAGCGGTAGATGCGGTAGGCGATCGCCACCTGCCCCGCCTCGTTCATCATTTCGACGATGATGTCTTTGCGAAAGTCGGCCAGCGACACCTCGGCCCCCAGGCCCGAACCCAGGTTCCACACCTTATTGGCCCACTTTTCAAACTCGGTGTCGTGGGTGACGCCCCGCTCCAGCATGATCGGCTCAAACTTGGAGCGACCGGGCGAATAGCGCGAGGTGCTGGGGTCGCCCCCTTCACGGTGCTCGACGACTTCGGTGGTGCGCTTGAGCGCCCCCACTTTGCTGATGCCCGCCACGTAGCGGCCATCCCACTTGACCCGAAATTTGAAATTTTTGTAGGGGTCAAACCGTTGCGCGTTAACGCTAAATTGAGCCATCTGACCGTCTCCCTAGGTAGCGATGTTGCCCGCAATCTGCTGGAACTTGATAATCACAAACTCGGCGGGCTTCAGCGGCGCAAAGCCCACCACGATGTTGACAATGCCGCGATCGATGTCGTTTTGGGTGGTGGTTTCGCGATCGCACTTAACGAAGTAGGCCTCGCGGGGCGTTCTGCCCTGAAACGCCCCCTGGCGAAACAGGTTGTTCATAAACGCCCCAATGTTGAGGCGAATCTGCGCCCACAGCGGCTCGTCGTTGGGCTCAAACACCACCCACTGGGTGCCCCGGTAAAGGCTTTCTTCTAAAAACAGCGCCAGCCGCCGCACCGGAATGTACTTCCACTCTGACGCCAGCCGATCAGACCCCTGCAGAGTGCGAGAGCCCCAAATCACTCGGCCAACGCCAGGGAACGATCGCAGGCAGTTGACCCCCAGCGGGTTTAGCTCCCCGTTTTCGGCATCGGTGAGGTTGACGCTGAGGGCGGTTACCCCGGTCAGGGTTGCTTCCAGTCCAGCGGGGGCTTTCCACACGCCGCGCTGGGCATCGGTGCGGGCAAAAATACCGGCCACCACCCCGCAGGGCACAAACTCCTCCAGCTGGTTTTCTCGCAGGGGGTTGGCCTGCCGAATGCGGGGGAAGAAGACAGCGGCATTTTTGCTCTGGGTGCCGAGGTTGGCCACGGGATCTTGAATTTCGCTGCGGGCCACTGTCTTACTCGTCCAGTCGCTGGGCGGATCGATCAGCAGCATGGCCCGCCTTGTTTCGCAGTACACCGCCGCCGCCGTCACCACGTCGGTATCGACATCCCCCGTAGTCAGGTAAGGCGGAATGCACAGCAGGTTAAAGAGATCGGCCTGCTCCAGGGCGTACAGCCCCCGCTTGTCGTCCCGCATGGTGGGGTCGGCGGGGTCGTCGAACTCCAGGGCGCTGAGCGCTGACCCATCCCCTCCCCCCGTGGCCACCACCGGCACATCGGGGCCAGTGGGCGTTACGCTGGGCCGCACGTTGGGCACAACCCAGTCGCCGCTGAGGTCGCGGATCACCCGCACCAGCTGCGACTGCTGCTCCAGCACAATCGGCAGGTAGCGGGGGTTGTTGGGGTCAATCGACACATTCAAAAAGGCCTCCGGCGCCCCCAGCAGCGCGCCTGTGGCGCTGTCGGCCTCAAACACAACCAGGTTAAAGAGGTTGGCCGGGTCCTTGGTGTCGTAGTTAACCGTGGCCCTGAGGTTCGCGCCCCAGCCGCCCACGCTGGCGGCCTCCAGCTGCAAAAAGTCGTTGGGGGCCGCTGCCCCGGTGGGCAGATCTAGCGTGGCGGCGGTGGCCCCATTGTGCAGCCGCACCACGATCGCCTGACTACCCCCATTCAGGTAAAAGTCCCTGACCGCAAAGCCAAGAGAGCTCTCCTCCCACAGGCCGCCAAACGTACGGCCAAAGTCGGCGTAGCTGTTGATCACAATCGCGGCATTGTCGGGGCCGCGCTTCGCCCGGCCTAAAAACGCCGTAATCGAGGTGGCGACTCCAGTAATGGTGCGCACACCGCTGGGCAGTTCCTCAATGTAAACACCTGGATAGGTGGGGGTAATCGGCATGGTCAAGTCCTCTCAGGTAATGAGGGTTTTCTGGGGCTTAGGGATTTTGCTGATTCCTGGGGGCGATCGCAAATCGGGGGCCTAGGGCGCGATCGCACTGCGACCCACCAAAATTTCAACCACAGCTCGGTTCACCGCTGGGTTCGCCGCATCGGGGACGTAGGTACTGGTAAACCGCAGGGTTTTTGGGGCCAGCCCAAACACCGCCAAAGCCCCGCCAATGTAAATGTGGGGGTCGTTTAGCTCCAGCCCGTCCCCCGCTGCCGGAAAATCAGTCCCGCCATCTGTGACGACATAGGTGAGCTTTTGGTCCGCCGCTGCCTGGCTATAAAGACTCGATTTAATCAGCAAAAAACCGACCTGCGTAGCTGCCCCAGGCTGAATATCTACCTCAATATCGGTATCGCCAGGATTAATCACCACATCGACCTTGTCGTAGGCCTCAATTTGCCTGGTGCGAGCCACACTTACCTGCGGTCCCCCAACCACCTGGGCATTTAGCGTTAGGTTAAGACTGGCCATAGCACATTACCTCCACACATCGCATTGGCGAGGGATTAAAGGACGTTTTAAGGCAAGGAAATATACTGAAATAAATTCAGGATCTTAGCTAAAAAGATACACAGAAAACGGGCTGGCGCAGAGATTGCTTCAATGCCAGAATTATCGTTTTTTAAGCCCCAAATGGCTCCCAAGCACAGGTTAAAATGCCTTACTCTAGAGGAGTATTGAACAAAAGCCGTCATGAAATCCTAGGGTTTCATGGATAAAAGCTTCATGGGGAACAACGGAAAAGATCTACAGGTGATTAAGATAGAACGCCTTTTTCGATAGCAACACAGGCAGGACAGAGTTTACACAAAGCAAATCTCAGGATTGCCCAGGCACAAGATTTTTTCTTGATACCAAGATTAGCGTGCTCCTACGGCAGTATCGGCGTCAGATAACTAACACTATAGATCATCTATAGCTCTCTTGTTATTAACCTCTTGAAATGTGTTCGATGTTGTAGAGGTTTTCAATAAATCTTTAGATTAAATTTTGCGAAAACATTCCGGAATGTTTATAGTTATTGAGAGAAAAACATGGCCCTTAGGGTGTAGCAAATATACTCTTGATCAGTCAATAGCCCGGCCGGGTAGGTTTTCCTCAGCGATTGGCTCTGGGCGCTCTGCGGCATCGGTGCGGCATTGAATTAAGGGCTATTGGTCTATGCTTTAAAGCCCGCTGCGGCTACCTCCAGATTTCGCCCGGTTGATACTTTTACAGGCTCCTTTGAAAACGGCATTTTTGGCCTTACCGTGCGGCTGTGGCCAGGTCTCGGTCGGGGAGCTTGACGGTTTCTTGACGGTTAGTTTCTAGGGTGGGTTTAACTTCCGCCAGGAAGCTCGATGTTAAACACTACCTGGAGATTGTTTTGATGAAAAAATCCCTTGCCTTTTTGCCCCTTGCCATTGCTGGCACGCTAGCCGCTGGCGGCGCGGTGCGCGGGGTCTATGCCAAGCAGAGCCCGCCTCCGGCGGCGATCGCGCAGTCTGCCCCAGCGGTGGACTCGGCGGCTGGCCGCCAGGCCGATGGCGAACTGCCGGACCACCAGGAACAGGGAGAGCAGCCCGACGCCCCGGAAGAACAGCAGGAAGACGCCCAGCTGCAAGCCCTGGCCAAGATCACCGCGCAGCAGGCCGAAACCGCCGCCCGCAGCGTGGCTTCTGGCCACGTTAGCCGCATCAGCCTCGACAACGAAGACGGCAGCGTGGTCTACAAAGTGGTCGTTGGCCAGCAGGAGGTGCTGGTGGACGCGGGCAGTGGCCAGGTGCTAGAGACCGAGGTGGCCAACCGTGAATCGACCCCCGATGCCGCCCCCCAGGGCACTGTTCAGGTGCCCGATAGCGAGGGCAATCAAGAGCTAGAAGGGCAATAACGCGATGGGATGGGGCGATCGCGATCGCCCCATCCCATCGCTGGGGCCTTATTTGCCGGGCGAAAATTGAGCCACCACTCTAACTCTCCTAGCTCTCTAACCCCCTTGGCTCCCCTGCCCCCCTGCGATCGCCAACAGTCAGCAAACTTGTGCCGCAGTCTGCTAATTTCCCGGCACGATCATAGGTTCAAACAAAAACACGTCGCGGCGGCTGGGGTCGACCGTCACCTTTACCCAGTGAATGTTGGGGCTGCCAAAGGTTTCCAGGCGGGTGAAGTTTTCCAGCAGCTCAGGCTGGTGCACCAGGGGCTTGTCGAGCTTAAAAAAGTGGGTGTCGCCGTGCACCAGCACAACCTGGCCCGAAAAATTGCGGGTTTCGGCCATCAGCGCCTCTAAAAAAGCCGTGTAGCCGTCAAAGGCGGGCAGGGCGCGCTCGTCGGTGTCTTCGGTTTCGGGCCAGTCGAAGCCAGGGTCGCCCTGGAACACGACCATCAGGCCTTTGGCCTGCTTCTCCTTAGCCACGGCAAAGGACTGCTGCATCCACTCGATGTTTTTGGCGTCGCGCTCGGTATACTCGGCGTTGTCGGCGGCGCACTGGGCGGGGGTGCGATCGCTCTTTTTGGTGCATTCCTCGTCGTCGTGCACCCGGTTATTGTTGCTGCCCGGAATATTCAGCCCCACAAATACCACGTCCCCGTATTGCCAGCGGGTGTTTTCCACGTAGGCTTCACCCAGGGCTCCCTGATGCTCCAGGGGCATGGTTGTTTGGCCAAAGCTCTCGGGCTGGGCAAACATGACCTGGCGCAGGTGGTTCAGCCGCTCGAGGTTGTCGTAGCCGCCGTTGTTGGTGCGGTGGCAGTCGGTCCATTCGTTATCGCCGGGCACGTACACCACTGGCGCTGCAAAGGCGTTAAACAGGCTAATGCCCTGGGTGTACACCTCGTCGGTGCAGAGAGAGCTGCCGTCTTTAATGTCGCCGTCGAAAATAGAAAACTCCAGGTTAGCGGCGTTCATGTCCTGCACCAGGGTCGCCATTTTGGGGCCGTCATCGGCTTTGGCGTAGGGCATGTCGCCCCAAAGACCAAACGCAAAGGGCTGCCCGGCGGGCACCGCCTGCACCCCGTGGCTGGTCAGCAGCAGAGCGGTGCAAGCCAAACTGGCCAAGCCAAGCGCCCGCCAGGCCAGGGCCAGATTTCTCACCCTGCGCAGCATCGATTGAAAGTGCCTCTGCATGTCTCGTTGCCTTCCCGTACTGAGTAAATAAAGAGCAAACGACGGCTGCCCAGACGCGGCGGCCCCGTCCCGGCTCGCATCTTAGTCAGCCCAGGTGTAGAAGGCGTTAATGGACCGTTAACAACTGATTAATGCCAATTAAGGCCAATTAATACCAAAAAAGGGAGGCTCTGTCCGCCATCGCCCCTGACATGCCCACGGCCCGCCCGATCTACCGGGCCTCTGCGATCGGCAGTTTGACGGTAAAACAACTGCCCCGGCACAGCTGACTGGTGAGGGAAATGGTGCCGCCGTGGTCTTGGATAATCGCCTGGGCGATTGCCAGCCCCAGCCCCGAGCCGCCGCGATCGTGGGTGCGGGCAGCATCGCCCCGCCAGAAGCGCTCAAAGACTTGCGGCCAGTGCTCCGGCGCAATGCCAATGCCGGTGTCTTTAACGGTGATCTGAATCTGCTGGGCCTGGGCCTGGGCCACCACCCAAACCTGACCGCCCGCCGGGGTGTATTGCAGGGCGTTTTGAACCAGATTGGCCACGGCTCGCGACAGGTGATCGCCGTTGCCCGCCAGGGTGAGATCGGGGGCGATATCGGATTGCAGGGCGATCGCGCTGGCCTGGGCCTGGGGCAGGTACAGGGCCATCAGCGCCTCCAGCAGCGGCGAGAGGGCGATGGGCGCGGCGGCCAGCTCTGGCGATGGGCGCCGCGCCGCCCCCCTGGCACCATCGCTGCGGGCCAGCAGCAGCAGGTCTTCGGTCAGCCGGGTCAGCTGGGCGGTGGCGCTAGCAATCGATAGAAACACCTCCTGATAGTCGCCACTTGGGTCGGCTGGGCCGCCCGGCGGCGGACTTTCTGCGGGGTACTTCAGCGCCAGCTCCACGTTGCTGGCGATCGCCATCAGCGGGCCGCGCAGCTCGTGGGAGGCATCGGCGGTGAACTGCTTGAGCCGCTGAAAGCTGGCCTCAATTGGCTCCATCGCCTGGCGGGTCAGCCAGAGAATGCCCGCGCCGCTCCACCAGCACGCCCACGCTCAGGCCCCAGTCCAGCTGGCCCAGGGTTTCGTCCAGCTGGTCCAGGGACTGGCTGACCCGCACGTAGCCAATTTGATCCCCCGTATCGCTGTTGAAAATCGGCAGCGTCACCGCCTGAATGGCGGGCTTATGGCCCTGCGCCTGGATCGTCATCTGGGGATTGAGCGGCTGATTGAGCACCCTTTCGCCCTGCTGCTCGATCAGGCTGCCCTGGCGATCAAACCACTGTAGGGCCTGCCCCTGGCGCTGCAAATCGGCGATCGACAGGTCATCTTCCACCCGCATCTGGCCGCCCTGGTACTCCACACTGGCGGCGGCTGTCTGGCCCAGGGTGGTCAGGCGATCGATCAGCTGCTGCTGCAAATTGCGCCAAAACACCAGCCGCACTACCCCCGCAAAGCCCCCCAGCACCAGGGCAAACACCACCAGGCTAGACACCAGCAGACGAGTTCGAATTGGTTGAAACATACCTATTCCAGGCGATATCCCATGCCGTAGACGTTTTGGATGAAGGGCGTCAGACAGCCCGCCGCCTTCAGCTTGCTGCGCAGATTGGTAATGTGGGTTTTAACCGTGCCCTCGCCGGAGGTTTGGTCAAACTCCCACAGCTTGTCCAGCAGCGCCGGGCGGCTGACCACCTGACGGGGGTGGCGCAAAAAGTACTCTAAAATCACGTATTCCTTGGGCGTCAGGGGCAGCACTGTGGTCCTAAAGGTCACCGTCTGGGTGGCGGGGGCAAGGCTGAGGTCGCCGTAGGTCAGGCAGGGCGGCACGGGGTCTCGGCTGCGGCGAGCCAGGGCGCGAATGCGGGCCGAGAGTTCTTCCAGGGTAAAGGGCTTGACCAGGTAGTCGTCGGCTCCGGCGTCTAGCCCCACGACCTTGTCCTGGGTGGTGTCCCTGGCGGTAAGCATTAGAATGAGGGTCGCAGAGTGGGCCTGCAGCAGCTGCCTGCAGAGGGTAATCCCGTCCAGCTTGGGCAGCATCACATCCAGCAGCACCAGGTCATAGTCACCGCTGCTGGCGCAGGCCCACCCCTCCAGACCGTCCTGGGCCACCTCCACAATGTGGTGCTGATACCGCAGATCCTTGGCTAGAGGACTGGCGATCCGCAGGTCATCTTCAACAATTAAGATTTTCATGCTGTGAGGACAGAAAGCTAACAAAAACCTGAAGAAAATAGGTCAAAAATTTGCCGCTTCCCCCATGCCTTGCCACTACTCCTTAAGAGGGTGTTTGAAAAGTCGGTCCGTGGGTAAAAAAGCTCACTCCGTGTAAGTTGCAGATAGAAGTCAGCAATGCCGGAGTGAGACGATGAGTAAAGACTACCCCAGCAATTTAACCCGTGCCCAATACGAGCTGCTGAGTGACTTGCTGCCTGAGGCCAAACCAGGCGGACGACCCCGCAGCGTGGATCTGTGGGAGCTGCTCAATGCCATGATGTATCTCCTGGTAGAAGGGTGCCGTTGGCGGGCCTTGCCGGGAGACTTTCCGCCATGGCAGACGGTGTACACCTACTTCCGGAACTGGCGCAAGGACGGCACCTGGATCATCATTCATGACCACTTGCGCGAGTGGACTCGGATTGAGCAAGACCGACACCCTCAACCGTCAGAAGCCGTCATCGATAGTCAGAGCGTGAAAAGCGCGGCCATGGTGCATGAGGCCGTTGGCTATGATGCGGGCAAAAAGATTAAAGGACGTAAACGGTTTCTGGGCGTCGATACCTTCGGCTTGGTGCTGCGGGTGCTGGTCACCGCCGCCAGTGTGCCGGAGCGTGAGGGGGGTAAGCAACTCCTCAAGCGCGTCAAAGCGATGGGGCCTGCCATCTCGAGACTGACCATTATTTGGGCGGATGGGGGCTTTGATGGCCCTGCTTTCATGATGTGGGTGATGGATACCTGTCGTTGGATTCTCCAAGTCGTGCTGCGACCTCAACAAACTAAAGGGTTCGTGCTGCTCAAGAAACGCTGGGTGGTGGAGCGTACCCTCGGTTGGCTGATGGGGTGCCGACGTTTGGTGCGAGATTATGAACTGCTACCCGAAACCTCAGAGACCCTCATCTACCTGGCCATGATCCGTATTATGGTCAGGCGGTTGGCATAATTTTTGACCCCTCAGATCTTTTAAAACGTCCTCTAAGTGCCAGCGGTGAAATTCTATCTACAGAAAGATGACAGATTTCAGCCGCAACCCATCGAACAGATAATTTTCATTGGTCAAATATTAAGACTTTTGATATTAAATGTAGTTACTCTGTGGGGTATTCAAACGGAGCGTTCGGGCCTGGGGCAGCGCTTCAACCATTCCCAGCACCAGCTAACTCGATCGCCTTGTCAAAGCTGTGACAGGCCGATGGCAAATCTGTAGGCTCGATCACAAAACTTGCCCCAAATTTCTGTCTATTGGGTCAAAAACCCCCTTTATACCCCCATGGGGGATTGCTTTTTTAGGATAATACCTTTCTACTGCTTCTAAGATGTATTAACTTCTTTCTGTTCTGTCTGGAGTCTCCCTGAAGTCAGCGCCATCGTTTCCAATCAAGAGAGGCATGCAATTGTTTGAATATCTCGCTTTTTTGAGAATTTTTTGGGGACAGAAGGGGTTTAAACCTGAAAGCAAATTGGCCATTGATTTATGTTGAGATCTTTTGGATTGCCTGGATCGCCCGTCTCCCTGCTTGAGACCCTGACGGGAACCGGCCAGCCCTGCCTAGCCATGCACATTCCCGACGGCTTTCTCAGCCTGCCGGTGAGCCTGGTGACCTGGGCGATTTCCATCGCTCTGATTGCCCTGGCCCTGAGACAGGTCAAGGTCGACTACCAGGACCGGGCGGTGCCCCTGATGGGGATCTGTGCGGCGTTTATCTTCGCGGCGCAAATGATCAATTTTCCGATTCCGGGGGGCACCTCGGGGCACCTGCTGGGGGGCACCCTGGCCGGGGTGCTGCTGGGTCCCTGGGCTGGCACCCTGGTGATGACGGTAGTCTTTATCGTTCAGGCGGTGCTGTTTCAAGATGGCGGCTTGACGGTGCTGGGGGCAAATATTTTTAACATGGGCCTGGTCGGCACCTTTGGCGGCTACTACCTCTACAAGACCCTGCGATCGGCTCTGGGGTTTAACCGCTGGCGGGGCATGGCGATCGCCGTGGCGATCACGGCCTGGCTCAGTGTTGTCGTAGGCTCCCTTGTGTGCGCCCTGCAGCTGGCCATATCCGGCACTGTGCCGCTAGCCGTGGCCGTCACCGCTATGGTAGGCTGGCACATTTTAATCGGCATTGGTGAAGCACTGATTACCCTGGTGGCCATTAGCTATGTCTGGCGCACCCGTCCAGACCTGCTCTACGATCCTCCCCGGATCGCGGCGCAGAAATATCCGCTGCCCAACTTAGATCCTCGATAACGCCCCGATCGCACAGGAGATTTTGCCCATGAGTTCGACGAAAACCAAGAAAAATATTGCCTTCTGGCTAACCGGACTGGGGAGCGCGCTGCTGATCGCCGCCGTCGTTTCGCCCTTCGCCAGCTCCAACCCGGATGGCCTTGATCGAGTCTCGGAAGACCATGGCTTTGACACGAAGGCGCAGGCCGATCCCCCCTCTCACAAGCTACCGTTTTACTCGGTCTTTGATGAATATGCCCTGCGGGGGGTTCCCAGTGCTGTTGCCACGCCCCTGGCTGGGGTGATTGGCACCCTGGTGGTGTTTGGGCTGGCCTGGGGCACCGGGAAGCTGTTGGTCAGGCCGAGCGGCGTTGAAGGCTCGGGCCTGGGTTCAGAGTCAGACGGAGCGGATCGGGGCTGATGCTGCTGCACATTGGCGGATTTCATCTGGCTGTGGACAGCGATCGCAGCACGCCCTGGCACCGACTGGTGCCCCAGACTCGGTTGCTCTGCGCCCTGGTATTTGTGTTTGCCACGGCGCTGACCCCCACCGGGCACTGGGAGACCTGGGCCTTATATGCCCTGGGGCTGGCGGTGCTGATTGGCCTCAGCCGGGTGTCGCTGCCGGTGCTGCTTTTGCGGGTGGCGCTGGAGGCCGGATTTGTGGGAGTAGTGCTGATTGGCACGCTGTTTCGGCCAGGGGGCACGGTGCTGTGGCAGTGGGGCATGTTGCAGGTCACCACGGAGGGGCTGGCGGTGCTGGGCAGCGTCAGCTTCAAGGCGCTGCTCTGCCTGATCATGCTAAACCTGCTCACCCTGACTACCCCAGTGCCCGAACTGCTCCAGGGGCTCACCCGGTTAAAAATGCCGCCGCTGCTGGTGGCGATTTTGGCCTCCATGTACCGCTATATCGCGGTGCTGGCCGCAGAGTTTAGCACCATGCGGCGGGCGGCGGCCTCCCGCAACCTGACGGCTCGACCCCAGGGGCAGCGTCGGGTCATTGGCAACATGATAGGGGCGCTGTTTGTGCGCTCCTACGTTCGCGGCGATCGCGTCTACCAGGCCATGCTGGCGCGGGGCTACAGTGGCGCAATGCCCACCGCTGCGGCCATTCGCATGGGGCCGCCGGACCGGATTGCCCTGGGCCTGATGGTGGGGCTGGCGGCGATGGGGCAGCTGCTTTGGTTTGGCGTCTAGCCGCCCAGGCGCTCGGCCAGACTAGGGCCGCTGGAGCTGTGCCCCCAGGCATGGTGCTGCATTGTGGCATGGGCGTTAAGGCATGGGCGTTAAGGCATGATAGAGAGTTACCTAGCTGTGGTTGCGAGTCGGATAGTTCTCGGTTTTGGCGGCTGGCCCTGGGCCTCGTCTCCAGCGCTCAAATCGGGGCTGTAGCTTAATCGTTTCACTATTTGTTGCTGACTGTATGCACCACAATCCCATTGCGATTGATGACCTCAGCTATGCCTATGCCGACGGCACCCAGGCCCTCAGCCACATCAATCTGTCCATTGCCGCCGGGGAACGGGTGGCCCTGGTGGGGGCCAACGGCTCCGGCAAATCGACCCTGCTGCTGCACCTCAACGGCATTTTGCTGCCCCAGTCGGGCCGCCTCACCGTGGGCGAATACCCGATGCAGCCCGAGCACCTCCAGGCGATTCGCAATTTTGTCGGGCTGGTGTTTCAGAACCCCGACGACCAGCTGTTTATGCCCACGGTTTGGGAGGACATTACCTTTGGCCCCATGAACCAGGGGGTGCAGGGCAAGGATCTGCACCACCGCTGTCACCACTGTCTGTATGCGGTGGGACTGGACCCCGAACGCTACGCCCAGCGCAGCCCCGAAAATTTGTCCGGCGGCGAGAAGCAGCGGGTGGCGATCGCCGGGGTGCTGGCCATGCAGCCCCAAATTTTGGTCTTTGACGAACCCACCGCCCAGCTCGACCCGCGATCGCGGCGGCAGCTGATCAACCTGCTTCAGCAGATGCCGATGACCCAGCTGATCGCCACCCACGACCTGGATCTGGCTCTGGAGCTGTGCGATCGCACCATTGTGCTGAATCGGGGCGAGCTGGTGCGCCAGGGACCCACCCCTCAAATCCTCGGCGATCAGGCCTTTTTGCAGCAGCACCACCTGGAGCTGCCGCTCAGCTACAGTCGGCCCTACTGCCAGCTCGACCACGCCCCCGTCCAGGCGAAGCCCGCCATGTCTGGGGTTTAAAGAGGCCCAATTGACACAGGTTTAACACCACATCACCACATCCCTTTTCTATAGTTGGAGATATAGCTATAGTCGCGTTGGTTAGGACATACAGATCTCCTATGAACGTTCATAGGAGATCTGTATTAACTAGACTGGCCACGGCTATATCCGACATATTCGTTGAGATGTATCTGACTAGGCCTGTTTTAGCTGTGGCATGGCCAGATTTAGCAATAGAAGCTGAGGGAGGAGCGGGGTGAACAAACTCCTGATTGGCATAGGAGCCTTCGTGGGCTCAATGCTGGGCAGCTACGTTCCGGTGCTCTGGGGCGGCAGCCTGCTGGGGCTGGCGTCGGTATTGTTGGGCACAGTGGGCGGTATCGTGGGGATTATCATGGGCTATCGCCTGTCAAAATTTCTCGGGTTTATCTAGCACAATCGTCTATATCTCGCGCCCCTATGACTGCTGACCCTAAGTTACCGGCTCGCCCTCTGGCCTCGACGATCGCGGCAGTGCTGCTGGTCCTGCTGATGGCGGGGGTGGCACTCCAGGTGGGCATCGGGCTGTGGATCGACGAAAACTGGTTTTCGCACCTGGGCTATGGTCAGGTGTGGCTAATGAGTCGGGCGGCCCCGTGGGGGCTGGGGCTGGGGGTGTTTGGAGCCATGGCCCTGTGGCTGGGGCTCAACCTGCGCCTGGCCTGGCCCCAGGCCAAGCGGCCCTGGCGCGGGCTGCTGGTGGGGCTGACCAGCGGGGCGGTGGCGGCGATCGCCATGGATCACTGGTTTACCTTTCTGGTGGCGCTGTTTCAGCAGCCGGTGGGCACCACCGACCCAATTTTGCAGCACGACATCAGCTTCTATCTGTTTAGCCTGCCGCTGCTGCTCCAGCTTCAGCGGTGGGGTTTCTGGGTGGGGGCCGGTACCGCTGGCCTGGTGGCCCTCTGCTACTGGCTCAGGTTTCGGCGGTTGCTGCCAGCGGCCCAGGGGTTGCTGGTGCAGGGGGCGCAGCGGCACCTGCTGGGGCTGGGGGGTCTGCTGATGCTGTTTCAGGGGCTGGGCCACTGGCTGGACCGCTACACCCTGATGTACTCCAACCGGGGGTCCTTTGCGGGGGCCAACTACACCGATGTGCACGCCCAAATGCCCGCCGACCTGCTGCTGGCGGCCATGGCCTGGGTGGGGGCGGCGGCGCTGTTTTATTTGGCGGCCTTTCGGCCCGCGCTGATCTCCCTCAAGGCCGCCCAGGAGAAGGCCGACTGGCGCTGGGTTCCCTGGCAGGTGACGGCGCTGCTGCTGATTTTTGGCGGCTACGGACTGGCGGCGATCGGGGTGGGGGTGTTCTACCCCGAGCTGGTGCAGCGCATTGCCGTGCTGCCCAATGAGCTGGAGCGCGATCGCCCCTACATCGAGCACAACATTGCCTTTACCCGCGCGGGCTACAACCTCAGCGAGGTGGATGTGCAGCCCTTTCAGGTCAAAGACAACCTCACTCCCGAAAGCCTCACCCGCAACACCGCCACCCTCAAAAACATTCGCCTGTGGGATAACGAACCGCTGCTGGCCGCCTACCGCCAGCTGCAAGAAATTCGCCCCTACTACCAGTTTCCCAGCGTCGATGTCGATCGCTACACCATCGACGGCGACCTGCGCCAGGTCATGCACTCGGCCCGCGAACTCGACTACACCCTGATTCCCGAGCGGGCGCGCACCTGGGTCAACGATCACTTCTTCTACACCCACGGCTACGGCCTGGCCCTCAGTCCGGTGAATGTGGTGACGCGGGTGGGGCTGCCCGACTTCTTTATTCAGGATATTCCGCCCCGGGCCACCAGCCCGGCGGCGGCGGCGGCCTTCCCCATCGACAATCCGGCCATTTACTTTGGCGAGCTCACCGACCTCGATGTGTTTGTCAACACCAACGCCCAGGAGCTGGACTACCCCAAAGAAGAAGCCAACATCTACACCACCTACCAGGGCACGGGCGGGCTGCCCATCGGTGCGCTCTGGCAGCGACTGCTCTACGCCTGGCACTTTGGCGACTGGCAGATTTTGCTCAGCCAGGAGTTTAACCCCGACAGCCGCTTTTTGTTTCGGCGCCAGATCGCCGAGCGGGTGCACACCCTGGCGCCGTTTTTGCGCTACGACCGCGACCCCTACCTGGTGATTGCCGACGGCGGCCTGCACTGGATGATCGACGCCTACACCACCAGCCGCTCCTACCCCTACAGCGAGCCCACCCCGGCGGGCGATCTCAACTACATTCGCAATGCGGTGAAGGTGGTGGTCGATGCCTACAACGGCAGCGTCGACTTTTATCTGGCCGCCCCCGACGACCCCATTATTGAGACCTACCAGCGCATTTACCCCAGCCTGTTTAAGCCCCTGGGGGCGATGTCGGCGGAGCTGCGATCGCACATTCGCTACCCCAACGACCTGTTTGAGGTGCAGACCCAGCAGTACGCCACCTACCACATGAGCGACGCCCAGGTGTTTTACAACAAAGAAGACCTGTGGCAAATTCCCGACCAGATTCGCCAGCTCGCAGGCGCTAGGGGGGAAGGGGGCAGCGAAGCCGGGGTCAACAACTGGCTGTTTAACTCCACCCTGCCCGGTCCCCTGCCCGACTCCCAGGCCATGCCGCCCCACTACCTGATTCTGGAGCTGTCCTCCATCGACGCCACCGCCAACCCCAGCGGCAGCGCCGAGTTTATGCTGCTGTCGGCCTTTACCCCGGTGAACAAGCAAAACCTGATCGCCTGGATGGCGGCCCGCTGCGACGGCGAAGAATACGGCAAGCTGCTGGTCTACCAGTTTTCGCGGGAGAGCCTGGTGTTCGGCCCCCAGCAGGTGGAGGCCCGCATCAGCCAAAACCCAATTATTTCTGAGCAAATTTCCCTGTGGAACCAGCAGGGATCGCGGGTGAACCGGGGCAGCCTGCTGATTATTCCGGTGGAGCAGTCGCTGCTCTACGTGCAGCCCCTGTACCTGGAGGCCGAAAACAGCAAGCTGCCCGAGCTGACCCGCGTTATCATTGCCTACCGTGACCAGGTGGTGATGGAACCCACCCTGGATCAGGCCCTCCAGGCCCTGTTTGCACCGGAGGCCGGGGCCAGGCCGGGGAGTGAATCGGGGAGTGAACCGGAGGGCGCACCAGCGCTGCCTCTGGGCAGCGAACAGGCCCTGTAGCCCGCCGCTGGCCTACGCACCGGGGGTCTGTCAAGAATCTGTCACAGGTCTGCCATAGGTAAGGTCTACACTCATTAGACTCGACGTTATCCAAATCTATCATTCGCGCTATGCCTCAACTTCGCCGCCCGCTTGCTCCGCTGTCTACGATCGCAGCCTGGTCGCCCACAGAAAAGGCCCTGGCCCTCACCTCAGTGCTCACTCTGGTCGGTTTACCGGTGGTGACTACGGCTGCCTGGGCCACCTGGCAAGACAGCCCCAAGGCGGTTTTGGACGAAGCCTGGCAGATCGTCAACGAGAGCTACGTCGATCCAAATTTCAACCAGGTGGACTGGGC
Source organism: Nodosilinea nodulosa PCC 7104 (assembly GCF_000309385.1). Taxonomy (GTDB): domain Bacteria; phylum Cyanobacteriota; class Cyanobacteriia; order Phormidesmidales; family Phormidesmidaceae; genus Nodosilinea; species Nodosilinea nodulosa. The sequence goes on along the minus strand of NZ_JH976537.1, from coordinate 514,497 downwards.
CAAGGAGCGCCAGACCCTGCTGGGACAGGAGTATGCCTCTCCCGACGCCGCCTACAAGGCGCTGAAGGACTCGCTGGCAAAGCTGGATGACCCCTACACCCGGTTTATGACCCCGGAGGAGTTTCAGGCGTTTTCGAACCAGACCAGCGGGCAGCTGGTGGGGGTTGGCATTCAGCTCACCCTCGACCCCGATACCCAGGTGCTGACGGTGGTGCAGCCGATCGCCGACTCGCCCGCCATGGCGGCGGATGTGCAGCCAGGCGATCGCATTCTCCAGATCGACGGCACCTCCACCAAAGACATCACCGTTGAAGCCGCCGCCAACAAAATTCGGGGCGAGGCCGGCACGACGGTCGACTTGCAGCTCCAGCGCAACGACGCGGCCCCCTTCACCGTCACCCTCACCCGCGCCCGCATTGACCTGCCGGTGGTGCACTCGGCCCTGCAAGAAACCAACGGCCAGCGCGTCGGCTACATCCGCCTGAGCGAGTTCAATGCCCAATCGGCCGATCAGATGAAGCAGGCGATCGAAAGCCTGAAAAACCAGCAGGTCGATGGTTACGTGCTAGACCTGCGCAACAATCCGGGGGGGATTCTCCAGCAGGCAATCGCGATCGCGCGCATGTGGCTCGACGACGGGGCAATTGTCCGCACCGTAGACCGCGATCTCAACGCCGAGCAGACCACGGCCAACCACACCGCCATCACCGACAAGCCCCTGGTGGTCTTGGTGAACGGCAACTCGGCCAGCGCCAGCGAGGTGCTGACCGGGGCGCTCAAAGACGATCATCGGGCCACGGTGGTGGGTACCCAGACCTTTGGCAAGGCCCTGGTGCAGGCGGTCAACCGCCTCAACGACGGCTCCGGCCTCAACGTCACCATTGCCCACTACTTCACCCCCTCCGGGGCCGACATCAACCACAAGGGCATTACCCCCGACGTGGTGGCCGACTCTTCGGAGGACGCCCAAAAAGAACTGTGGACCCACCCCGATCGCCTGGGCACCGACCAGGATAGCCAGTACGTTACGGCCCTCGACCAGCTCCAGCAGGCGATCGCCGCCAGCGCTCCGTCCCCTCAGGCGGCCCTTCCTACTCCCTAGCAGGGCCGGGGTAAGTCCGGCTTGATTAATCCTGGATTGGGCGGGGGTAAGGCCAAGATCGCGGGGGGCGATCTTGGCCTTACCCAATTCTTCAGAGCGCCGCTATTCGATGCGCCAGACCCTGGCCAGCAGTACGGCAGCGACAATCAGCACCAGGGCCGCCAGCCGAAAGGTCCACATAACCCCCGTGACGATCGCCTCTGCCGAAGCCTGGGTGACCTCGGTAACATTCGTCCCGTAGGCCAGCGTTACCAGCGCAAACACCGTGGCCATCAGCGACAGCCCGGTGGTCTGGCCCAGGGTGCGGGACAGCGACAGCAGCCCCGAGGCAATCCCCAGGCGCTCCGGCGGCGCGGCCCCCATGATGGCGCTGTTGTTGGGCGACTGAAACAGGCCCAGACCGATGCCAAAGGGGGCCACCCGCAGAATGTAGCCCGCATCGGTGAGATCGGTCGTAAACGTGCTGATTAACCAGCAGCCCAGGGTCATACAGGCCAGCCCGGCCAGGCTAATCAGCCGCGACCCCAGCCGGTCAGACAAATAGCCCGACAGGGGCGCAACAAACCCCGCCAGCACCGGAGAAACCGCCAGCAGCAGGCCAACGTGGCGGGGGCGGTAGTCCAGCACCAGCTCTAGGTAAAAGGGCAGAATAAAGATCACCCCGGCAATCACAACGAATACCAGCACGGCGGTCAGCAGACTGAGGCTGAAGGGGCGGTTGCGAAATAGCGATAAATCCAGCAGCGGGTTGGCCAGGCGGTTCTCCAGCCAGAGAAACCCCACCAGCCCCGCCAGCGCCACCGCCAGCAGCCCCAAGGGGAGCGCCTGATTAAAGCCGACATCCTGCCCCTCAGTCATGCCCAGGGAAAAGGCCACCAGCACGAGGGTCAGCAGCAGCGCCCCCCACCAGTCGAACCCCTGGCGCGCGGAGGGCAGGCTGACGTTGGGCAGACTGCGGGCCACCACCAGGCTGGCAAAGATTCCCACCGGCAGGTTGACCCAAAAAATGGTGCGCCAGCCCGACCAGTCCAGCAGCAGGCCCCCCACCGTCGGCCCCAGGGCAATGCCCAACGACACCACCGCCCCGATAATGCCCAGAGCCCGACCGCGCTCGCTGCGGGGAAACACCTCGGTAATAATCGCCGCGCCCAGGGCCGAAATCATCACCGCCCCGGCCCCCTGCATGGCCCGAAAGGCAATCAGCCAGCCCACCGACGGCGACAGCCCGCAGAGCGCAGAGCTGATCGTAAACACCGCCAGACCGCCCAGGTAGAGGGGTTTTTTGCCAATCATGTCGCCCCAGCGGGCGGCCCCCAGCACCAGGGCATTGATCACCAGCAGGTAGCTGAGCACCACCCACTGCACGGTGCTGAACTGGGTATCAAACACCTTGACCAGGGTGGGCAGCGCCACGTTGACAATGCTGGTATCCAAGGTGAACATCAGCACCCCTAGACCAATGCCCAACATCACCCACCACTTAGCCGCTGCTTCAGGTTTTCGGGTCTCGGGCAGTTTGGATGACGTCATGGGTTGCTCTGTCTCCTCAACGGGCCGCACGGCATTTTTAGGCTAGAGCTATTTAACTCTAGTCGCCCAATATTCACCTCTGGTAAAAGGGTGATGTTTGGGTTGAGGCCAGAACCGCTGGCTAGCTACCCACAGACGCTGCCCTGGCTACATTTGCCGACCTTCCGTATCCACCAGGGTGCGAATGTCTCCGAGGGCACTTTCCGGGATGATGCCCTCGGAGACCAGTTTTTCAAACACTTCCTCTTCGCTAATGTGGGCGGCGTGGTTGGCCACCTGGGTTTGCAGGGCGATCGCCAGTTCGTGGCGATTGGTGCCGATCACCGAGATCTGCTCGAAGGCCCACTCGCTTCGGTTCTGATAGAACTGAATACAGTCGCCAGCGATGATGGGTTCAACCGCCTGCTCCGCCTCCAGGTGCTGAATGCGCTGGGCCACCTTACGCGCAACATAGGCGTTGGCGGCGTGGTACTCGTAGCGAACCATAGCTCGATGGTGACGATACCTGCGGCACCACTGGCGCCCCGCAGAAAAACGCTGTAGCTGCTTCACCGCAAAGTGCTCCAGGGGCGTCTCAGCCGACCACATGGGAGGAATTTTAGGCGGAATACTGTTGGCTAGCACGTCGTCGCGCTTTGATTCCACCAGCAGGTTCAGCTTGCGCAGAACCGCCTCTGACAGCAGCCCCTGGTCATAGAGATCGCGATAGGCCTGCTGCTCAATCTCCAGACCCTGTAACCAAAAAATCTGCCGCCCCAGACCTGGATTTTCCTTCAGCTCGGTCCAGATCAGAGTAACCTCATCTTCGGCCTTGATCAAGGCCTGCTGGTAGTCCTGCCGCAGCTTTTGAATCACCGTTTCGTCAAATAGGCCCACCGCCTCCAGCTTGTGCAAGTATCGCAACACCTCGCGCTTGGCCAGTACCATCGCCTGGGCCTTGCCGAGGGATTCTAGAACGGGAGGCTCATCGAGCTTGAGGTAGTGGATTACCCGACCTGTGGTCGTACCGCTGACCACAATGGTAAATAGGGCCACCCCCAGGGTCATGGCAATAATCAGCTCTCGGTTGGGGTAGCTAGTGGGCAGGCTGAGGGCCAGGGCCAAAGCTACGGCACCGCGCAAACCACCCCAGAAGGTCACCACCTGGTAGCGCCAGCCAATCGGCTCTGACTTGCGCTGCAAACGGTTGGAGATCGGCGTGAGGCCAAACACCACCACCGCCCGCGCCAAAATCGCCATCACAATGGCCCAGCCCACCGACCACCAGAGACTGGTATTACTGGCCTGGAGCTGAAAGATAAAGCCTGCGGTCGTAATGCCCACCAGCAGAAAAATGAGGCTATTGGCGATAAAGGCGGCGTACTCCCAAAACTCGTGCAGGTAGCGGCGCACGTCTGGGCTGAGGTTTTGGTCTGCATAACGCCCCACTACGAGGCCCGCCATCATCACCGAGATTACCCCTGAAACGTGGAAGAAGTAGTTGGCGGCAATGAAGGCAGCGTAGGCCACAATCACCGTGACGGTGGTTTGAATGAGCTGGTTTTGACGGGCCTGGGCAATGGAATAGCCCATGAGGGTAGCGATCGCCGCCCCCACCACCAGGCCGCCTCCCAGCACCACAAATACATTCACCGAGGCGTGCTCTACGGTATCGACGCCAAACTCCCGAGACGCCACGGCCGCCAGCACCAGGTCAAACAGAACGATGGCGGTGGCGTCGTTGAGCATGCTTTCGCCTTCCACCAGCATCGTCAACCGCTTGGGCACGCCGAAGTCTTTGAACAGGGCGATGACCGCCACCGGGTCTGTGGCCGAAATCAGGGCTCCAAACAGGAGGGCGCCCCCTAGCGACAGGGGGGTGAGCCAGGCCAAACTGCCGCCCACAATCAGCGCAGAGACAAGTAACCCCGGTCCTGCCAAAATCAGAGCCGGGGTCAGCGTTCTCAACAGTACTCGGTTGTCCAGATTGATAGCCGATTCAAAGATCAGCGGTGGCACAAAGATGTAAAGAATCAGGTCGGGAGAGAGGGTTAAAACATTGAAGGCTTCAAAGGGAAGCCCGGATTGCGTTAGCAGGCCCAGACCCAACCCGATAATCACTAACCCAATGGTGTAGGGAAAATTAAGTCGCTTCAGGGTGACCGCTCCCAGACAGGCTACCAGCAGCAGCACTAGGATTTCTATCTGGGCAGTTAGAAGCGGGTTATGTAGGCTGTCCATTGACTCATTGCAATTTATTAATAATGTATCGTAACGACGGCTGTAGCGGAGTGGCGAATGTAACGTAGTGCGATTCGCCTCAGCGTCGGGGAAAATCCCATGAGAAAAGCCAGGAATACTCCTGGCCGCTCACAGAGATGTGTGTTTGCATGACTTTGCATGACACTCCCCGAGTTTGGGGTAAAGCCATGTCGGATCTGTGTCAAAGCTGTGACATTTTGCAACATTACCTCACCTAGCTATTTCTTGCCCTTTGCTCGGATACTCATAGGAAGATATCGCTGGCGCTGCCGACTTTACTATGCAAGCAATCAACAAACTGCCCCGCTGGCTGGTGTGGGAAATTGCTCTCCCGCTGACGCTTTTGAACGGCTGGCTGCTGTACAGGGTCTTTCAACTGTTTCAAACGCCGATTACCATCGTGATTACGGCGACTCTGCTGTCTTTTTTGCTCAACTACCCGATCGCGCAGCTTGAGCGGCGGGGCCTGGGTCGCGGGATTGGCATTGCCCTCATCTTGCTGGTAGCCGCTGGCCTGCTGGGGCTGCTAGGAATGACGCTGTTTCCCCTGTTAATTCAGCAGCTGGGGGACCTGGCGGCGCGCCTGCCCGGCTGGCTAGACTCGGGCAGCCAGCAGTTCCAGGCCCTCGATGTCTGGCTGGCGGCCCGCCACATTCCCCTCGACATCACCGCCCTGGTGGCGCGACTGGCTCAGATTTTGCCCGACGAGCTGGTGCAGCTGCCCGACCAGACCCTGGAGGTGATTCTGGGGGTGGCCGATCGCCTGGTGGAGGTGCTGATCACCGGGGTCTTGACCTTCTATCTGCTGCTCCACGGCGATGGGTTTTGGAACGGCCTGCTGCGCTGGCTGCCGGGGGAGATGGGGCCGATGGTGCGCCGGGCGTTTCAGGAGCAGTTTAGGAACTATTTTGTTGGGCAGGCCACTGTCGCCCTGCTGATGGCCGTGATTCTGACGGTTCTGTTCCTGCTGCTTCAGATTCCCTACTGGCTGGTATTTGGCCTGGGCATCGGCCTGCTGGCGCTGGTTCCCTTTGGCGACACAGTGGGGATTTTAGCCGCCACGGTGGTGGTGAGCTTTAAGAGTATTGTGCTGGGCGGCGAGGTGCTGGTGGTTTCGCTGCTGACCGACCAGCTAATTGACAACGCCATTGCCCCAAAAATTCTCAGCAATTTAATTGGCCTCAACCCCGTCTGGATTTTAATTACCCTGCTGCTGGGGGCCCAGCTGGGGGGCCTGCTGGGGCTGCTGCTGGCGGTGCCCCTGGCCGGTTCGCTCAAGCGCCTCTGCGATGAGTTTGCCCCCGCGATCGCCGAAGTTGCCGAGATTGCCGAGGTTGCCGACCTGCCTCAGCTGCCCTAGGGCGTGTCATCAATTCTGGCTAAAATCCTGATTCCACCAGCCTTGTCACGCCCGACCCCAAAAACAGGCTAGGGGCTGTCATCAATTAGTTGCTGATGGGCCAACAATCAACGGTTACAGCCCCTAGCCCGCCTCGGTAAACTGAACCCGATAGATGCGGTTGTTGGCCTCCTCGGTAAACAGCAGGCTGCCGTCGGGCAGCACCAGCAGCCCCACCGGGCGGCCCCAGGTGGTGGGGCCGCTGGGGTCGGTCAAAAAGCCGGTCAAAAAATCTTCGTAGTAGCCCTGAGGCCGCCCAGCGGCGTCGAAGGGGATAAACACCAGCTTGTAGCCGGTGCCCTGGCTGCGGTTCCAGGAGCCGCGAAAGGCGACAAAGGCCCCGTTGCGGTATTTCTCAGGGAAGCTGTCGCCGGTGTAGAAGCGCAGCCCCAGGGCCGCCGAGTGGGCCTGAAATAAAACGTCGGGGGTTTGGGTTTGGGCGGCCAAGTCGGGCTTTTTGCTGCGACTCCCGGAGGGATCGCTTTGCGAATTGCCCTGGAGCTGGCGGGGATCCAGGCGATCGGGCGACAAATAGGCGTAGGGCCAGCCAAAGAACTCCCCCGACTGAATGCGGGTGAAGTAGTCGGGCACCAGGTCATCACCAAGGCCGTCGCGCTCGTTCACCGTGGCGTAGAGGTCGGCGGTGACGGGGTTAAAATCTAGCCCCACCGGATTGCGCAGGCCGGAGGCAAAGGTGGTTTGCCCCGAGCCATCGAGATTCATCACCTGCACCGAGGCGCGGGGCAGGGGTTCCTCGTCGGCATTCGACTGGGAGCCGATGGACACGTAGAGCTTACTCTGGTCGGGGGCGATCGCCACGTTGCGGGTCCAGTGCTGGCGGTAGCCGTTGCCGGGCAGTTGGGCGATCGCCTGCCCCACCCCTGTCAACGCCCCCTGCCCGGCTTTGTAGGGAAACCGCAGCACCGCATCGGTATTGCCCAGAAAAAAAGCGCTGTCGCTGAAGGCCATGCCAAAGGGAATCTTCAGGCCGTTACCGGCATCGGCGAAAGTAGACATCTGGTCGGCCACCCCGTTGCCATCGCTGTCTCGCAGGCGGCGAATCCGGTTTTGGCGGGTTTCGGTCACCAGCACATCGCCCTCGGGGGTGAGGGCCAGCCAGCGGGGGGCATCTAGCCCCTCGGCAAACACGTTGACCTTAAAGCCAGGGGGCACCGCCAGGGTTGGCTGGCTGGGCACTGCCACCACCTGGGGCGACTTTGAGGCGCTGGTGCTGGCGTAGGGCTGGGGCAGATCGGCCAGGGAAACCTCGATCGGCGAGGGTTGCAGCGGCGTGGTTGCAATCAGGCTGTCGGCGGGTGCCGTTGCCCTGGGGGCAGGCTCTGCCTGGACCACGGGCGGAGCCACAGGGGCGGGGGACGGGGCAGGCAGATCGGCGGCGGCACAGGCTACCACCCCCAGGCAGCTGCCCAGGGTCAGGGCGATGCCAAGACGGCTGTTCATAGCAGGAGGGGAACGCGACTCCTTACACGATAAAAGTCTTTTCCCTGGTTGGCATCGCACCCGGGGTTGTATAGCAATAGTCACGTTGGTTAGGACATCCAGAAACCCCATAAACGCTCAAACGTTTGAACGTTCATAGGAGACCTGTCTTAACCAGACTGGCCACAGCTATATCGCCAGAGTCAGAGAGGTTAGGCCAGGCTTGGGGCATGGGTCACGGCTACCGAAATCGCCGCTCGCGGCGGGCCAGGCAGAACGCCCTCACCGATCTGGCCGTGGCTACAGCTGGCAAAATTTTCCCCGGACGTTGAAGCCCAGATAAACCTCAGTTGGCCCCTCAGGCCCAGGGGGCACACTAATTCTGTAATTCTGTTCGTTTGCTATTGGTTTACCGATGCTAAAAGTTGCTGTAGGGCATAGCAATGATCCCGATTCTCAAGAAGCCATCGATGAGATTTTAGACCAGTGTCGGGCCGAGCTGGGGGAGCATCAGCCCCAGGCGGGGATACTGTTTGCGGCCGTTGATTTTGACCACAAACTGATCTTGCAGCAGATCGATCGCGCGTTTCCTGGGCTAGATCTGATCGGCGGCACCACCGACGGCGAGCTCTCTTCGGTGCTTGAATTTCAGCAAGATTCCCTCACTCTGATGCTGTTTAGCTCCGACGATATCGAAATTCGAGCCGGGGTGGGGCGACAGATTTCTCGCAGCCCAGTTGACATTGCCCATCAGGCGGTAGAGGCCGTTCAACAGCAGCTTACTCAACCCGTTCAGCTGTGCATTGCCATTCCCGAAAGCTTGACCACCAGCATGGTGTCCATTCTGCGGGGAATAGAGGCGGCCATTGGCTCGATACCGGTATTTGGCGGTGCTACCGCTGACCAGTGGCAGTACAAGTGCACCCATCAGTTCTTTAGAACTGATGTGCTGAGCGACGCCGTTCCGTTTCTGCTATTTGCGGGCAATCTGGCCTTCTCTTACGGGGTAGCGGGCGGCTGGTACCCAATCGGCAGGCGCAGTCAGATCACCAGAGCCGAGAAGAACATTATTTACGAAATTGACCACAAACCAGCGCTGGAGCTGTATCGGCACTATTTCGACGGCTCTGACCCCGGTGACATCCATCCTCTGGCGGTGTTTCCCCCCGGTGAAAGCCGGTTTTTTCTGCGCGGGGCACTGGACTACGATGCTGAGTCGGGCACCATTACGGTGTCAGGGGATGTGCCGGAGGAGGCCACGGTCCAATTTACCGATGCGTCCATGGAAGATGTGGTGGCCGCATCGCAACAGGCCTTTGCTGAAGCCCTCAACCAGTATCCCGGCGGGCACCCCGACGCGGCTCTGTTTTTCTCGTGCGCCTGGCGACGGCAAATTTTAGGCACCCGCGCCAATGAAGAATATCAGGCCATCACCCGATCGCTCAAGCATGCCCTACTCAGCTGTGGCTTCTATACCTACGGCGAAATTGCGCCCCTGCGGGATGACGGCAAAACGTTTTTTCACAACACAACGTTTGTCACGCTGCTGATGGGTAGCCAATCATGAGCCGCCCGCCTGAGGACTACGACCTTGAGATCAAGCAGCTCGCCAAGCAGATTCGCATTCTCCGTAAGCAGCTGGAGCGCTCTGAAAAAGACCGCGCCAAGCTCGAAGACACCAACCGCATCAAGGAATCGCTGCTGAAGCGGGTGATCTGTGAATTGCAGGATTCCCAGAGCGTGCTGGAGCGCAAAAGCCTCGATTTAGAGCAGGCCGTAACCAAGCTGACCACCATGCAGTCGGAGCTGGTGGAAGCGGAGAAAATGGCCGCCCTGGGCGGTCTGGTGGCCGGGGTAGCCCACGAGATCAACACCCCCGTGGGCATCAGCATTACCATGGCCTCGACCCTGATGGATGAGACCCAACTGCTGCTAAAGGCCCTAGAAGCTGGGCCGCTGCGGCGATCGCTCCTAAATCACTACCTGCAGGTAGCCGAGGAAAGCGCCAGCCTGATTTTGAGCAATCTAAATCGGGCCGGGGAACTGGTGCAGAGCTTCAAGCAGGTGGCCGTCGATCAGGTGGCTTCGGAAAGACGCCGATTTGCCGTCAAGCCCTACCTGGAAGAAATCGCCGTCAGCCTCTCTCCACAGCTCAAGTACACCGCCCATCGGCTGACGGTAACCGGGAATGACACAATTGTGTTGAATAATTACCCTGGAGCCTTTGCCCAGGTGGTAACCAATCTGGTCACTAACTCCCTTACCCACGCCTATCCGCCTCAGGCCCAGGGGCATTTGCAGTTCGATGTCCAGCAGTGCGGCGACCAGGTGGTGGTGCAGTACAGCGACGACGGCTGCGGCATTCCAGAGGCAGTTTTAAGCAGGGTCTTTGACCCCTTTTTTACCACTGCCCGCGATCGCGGCGGCACCGGGCTAGGGCTGCACATCGCCTACAACCTGGTCACCCAGAAGATGCAGGGTCAGATTGATGTCCGCAGCCAAGTCGGCGAGGGCACGCAGTTTATCCTAACCATTCCGCTCTACCTGACGGGATTTTCCAGTTCTCAAGATCCTGAAAATTAAACTCGTTACTTAATGCTGATATGGCTAGCCCAATCCATGACGAAGACCTGGTTGAATTTGAGGAGGACGAGAGCGGTAGCGACGGCTTGCGTTCAACTCAGCACCGCCTGGATGCTCCTGCCTGCGCATCGGACAGCTGGAAAATCGTCATCGTCGACGATGAACCCGACGTTCACCGGGCCACTCAGCTAGCCCTGCAAAGGTTTCAATTTGAGGGGAAACCGCTCCTTTTTTTCTCAGCCTATTCGGGGGAACAGGGCAAACAGTTGATCACCTCTCTGCACGCCGACGCGGCGCTGATTTTGCTAGATGTGGTGATGGAAACCCAGGATGCTGGCCTGAAAATGGTTCAGTACATTCGCCACGAGCTAAAGAATCAGGCTGTCCGGATCATTCTGCGCACTGGGCATCCCGGTGAGGCACCGGAAGAGTCGGTAATTTTAGACTACGACATCAACGACTATAAGCTAAAGGTCGATCTGACCCGCCAGCGCCTGCTAACTACGGTGGTTTCTGCCCTGCGGTCTTACCGAGATGTGATGACCATTGAGCAGCAGCGGGCTGAACTCACGCAGGTTCTGGAGCAGTTGCAGCATACCCAGGTCAAGCTGGAAAGCTATATGCATACTCTGGAAGTGATGGTAGCCCAGCGAACTGCGGAGCTATGCGAAGCAAATAAAGAACTGCACCGGCTGGCCACGCTAGACGGCCTGACTCGGGTGGCCAACCGTCACCGCTTTGACGAATATTGGCAACAGCAGTGGCCTCTCTTGAGCCAGCAGCGGCAGCCCCTAGCGCTCATTTTAATAGATGTGGATTTTTTCAAGCAGTACAACGACTACTACGGCCATTTAGCTGGCGATAAATGCCTACAGAAAATTGCCCGCTGCCTGGAAGGCACCCTTAAGCGCCCTACGGATTTGATGGCTCGCTATGGCGGAGAAGAGTTTGTTGCGCTGCTGCCTTACACCAATCTAAAGGGGGCTACCCAACTGGCCCAGAGCATTTTAGCCGCGATCGCGCGGTTGAACCTGCCCCACGCTCGCTCTGGCATCGGCGATCGCATTACCGTTAGCCTGGGGGTTGCCCATCTGGTACCCGAGGACGATCTTTCTTTTACCACCCTCATGATCAGTGCTGACAAGGCGCTTTACCAGGCCAAACGGGAGGGGCGCAATCGCTTTTGCGTCTTTGAACCCGTCCTTGGGGGCGAGGCCGAAGGCGGCTATCTCCAGAGCTAGGCTTAAAGCCCCGGACCGCCTCTGGCCCCCGGCTCTGCCCAAGGTTGGGCCGAGATGGCGGCGGTTTGCAGTTGGAAGGGGTCGCCAGCCCCAGTCCCCAGGGCGCATCGGCGAAATCATGCGAGTCCCCACTGGATATGTCATGGTTGACCTTTAGCGCAGGTCCCCATCGCTGCTTTCCCATGGCCAAAAACACCCCAGGCAACCCGATCGCCGTCCCCGCTGCCCCCGCCTTTTTGCCCAGCTTTCTGAAGCTGGCGGCGGCCAACATCATCTCAAACCTGATGGTGCCCCTGGCGGGCCTGGTGGATACGGCCTTTCTGGGTCACCTGGATGATATTCGCTACCTGGGCGGAGTGGCCCTGGCCACAGTCATTTTTAACGTGGTGTACTGGAGCTTCGGCTTTTTGCGCATGGGCACTACCGGCACCACGGCCCAGGCGCGGGGGCGCGGCGACAGCGCAGGCCTGTGGCTGATTCTGCTGCGCAATGGCGCGATCGCCCTCGGCTTTGGCCTGACTATTTTGCTGCTGCAAACCCCGATTCGCGAGCTGGGCTTTACCCTGCTCACCGCCGAGCCAGACGTGAGAGCGGCGGGCATCGCCTTCTACAACGCCCGCATTTGGGACGCCCCGGCGGTGCTGCTGAACCTGGTGCTGATGGGCTGGTTTTTGGGCCGCGAAAAGGGGCGGCGGGTGATTGCGCTGTCGATGGTAGGCAACGGCAGCAACGTGGTGTTTGACTACGTTTTTATCAATCTGCTGGGCTGGGCCAGCGCCGGGGCGGGCCTGGCGACGGCCCTCAGCCAGTACATGACGCTGCTGGTTGGTCTGACCTTGCTGGCCAGAGAAGGGGGCTTTGGGCGGCTCTGGGCGGTGCTGCCCCAGGGGTGGAACCCCCAGGCGATCAGGGGATTGTTTTTACTCAACCGCGACATTCTCGTGCGCACCTTTGCCCTGGTGCTGAGTTTTGCCCTGTTTACCAACTTTAGCTCCGCCCTGGGCACCCAAACCCTGGCGGCCAACACGCTGCTGCTGCAGGTGGTGACGCTATCGGCCTACTTCATCGACGGCATTGCCTTTGCGACGGAGAGCTTCGCGGGGCGGTATTTTGGCAGCGGCGAGCGCACCGATCTCCGTCGTTTACTACAGGTGGGCGGCGGCAGCAGCGTTGCCCTGGGGCTAAGCTTCGCCCTGGCCTTTGTGCTGTTTCCTCAACCGCTGTTTGGGGTGCTCACCGGCCACCGGGATGTGATTGCCATAGTGCAAACCTACGTGGGCTGGCTGATTCCGGTGCTGGGGTTGGGGGCGATCGCCTACATGCTCGACGGCTACTTTCTCGGTCTCACAGCGGGCAAAGTGCTGCGCAACGCCACGGTGCTGGCGGCGGGGGTCGGCTTCTTGCCCCTGGCGCTGGTGGCTCAGTCCGTAGGCAGTGCCCACCTGCTGTGGCTGGCCCTGGTAGGCCTGATGGCTGCTCGCGCCCTGACCCTGGCCTGGGCGGTGCCCAAATCCCTGCGTTGACTGTGGTCTGTGGTCTTCCTACTTGTTCCTACCACTTTCCTAGAAACGTTAGGTACAACTAATAGCTATAGCGAGAACTCCATCCGCATTTGAGCATTCAGTTCTAACTCGGATGCTATTTAGATATATCCAAATTGTAGGGGTATAACTTGACAGCGCGTGACACCCTGCAATGCCCCTACGAGATCCCCGATTTGAATCAGGGCTGCTCAAATCGGCTTGCCTATCAATCATGTATTCTGTCGGGGCATAGCCTACTCTGACCCTATTCCTCAGCCAGGTTTGCTATGGCAAAAAAAGACGATTACATTGCCGAGATCTACGCCATCGACAGGGCCAACAATGCCTACATGATTGAGGCGGCCCTAGATCGCTACACAGATATTTTTAGCGAATGGGACCCGGCCCCCTTTAAGCGGCGAGAGATAGATCCAGACTTACAGCTTTATCTAGAAGGCAGCGCCGACGAAATTCCCTCTAAATACCTGATTGAGTTTTGTTTTACCCTGCCCCCCGGCAGCCGCGACGACGCGATGGAGCAGCAGGTGAGAGAAGGGCTGAGAAACAGCGTTGACTTTAAACTCTACCTGCTCAGAAAAGAAATTAAGCTAATTAATACCCGCACCCTTCGCTACGTTTTAGCTGGTTTGGGCACGCTCCTGGTAGCAAGATTTTTAGCTGAACCTGCCGAACGAAATGCGGTGACGTCTGTATTGACGGAGGGGCTGTTTATTGGCGGCTGGGTATTTTTGTGGGAGGCGGTTTCGCTGTTCTTTTTCTCAAATCGAGATCTGTTCGATCGCTACAATCTCTACCGCCGCTTTCGGCGATCGCAGGTGATTTTCAAAGAAGCTGAACCACGGGCGGATGGGCTGTAGGGGCACAAACCTTGCGCCCGGTGCAGGGTCTGTAGCATCAGAAACCTAGCTCGATAGGAGAGGGCAAACGCCATTTCCCCCCCTTAGATGTCTTGATTAAATGTCCTGATTAGATGTCCTGATTAGATGTCCTGATTCCATCGGGGTGCGGCTGCGATGTTAGCTGCGGTTGGCCACCGAGCTGCGCTGGCTGAGAATGGCCTGGTGGGCCTGCTCCCAGTGGTGGGCGGCGATGCGAATCTGGCTGGGGTCGGTCATCCTCTGGGCGCGGTACTCGCGCACGGCTTCGAGGGCAGCCTGGTTGCTGAGCAGGGCCAGGTCAGCGCCATTCCAGCCGTCGGTGTGGTTAGCCCAGTGATTGAGGTCCACGGCATCGAGGGGGCGATCGCTGTTGTGCACCTGCAAGATCGCCAGCCGTCCGGCGGCATCGGGCAGGCCAATCTCCAGCTGCAAATCAATTCGGCCAGCGCGCAGAATGGCGGGGTCGAGGGCGCTGGGGCGGTTGGTGGCACCAATCAGCAGCACGTTGGGGCAGCCCTGGAGGCCGTCCAGCTCGGTGAGCAGCTGCCCGACGACGCGATCGCTGACGCCAGAATCTCCCGCATACTGACCCCGCGCGGGCACCAGGGTGTCGATCTCATCGATGAACACCACGCAGGGGGCGGCCTGACGGGCCTTGGCAAACAGCTCGCGCACCGCCTGCTCGGCGGCACCGACCCAGCGGCTCAGCAACTCGGGGCCGTTGACGGCGATGAAGTTGGCCCGGGCCTGGGCGGCAACGGCCTTAGCCAGCAGGGTTTTGCCGGTGCCGGGCGGCCCCCACAGCAGCAGCCCGCGCGGCGCTTTGGCCCCGGTTTGGGCGTAGAGGTCGGGGTAGAGCAGCGCCCCTTCGACCGATTCTTGCAGGGTTTGCTTGACGCTCTCCAGGCCGCCGATGTCGTCCCAGGCGATCGCGGGCGACTCCACCTCCACCGATCGCAGCACCGAGGGCTTGATCTCCTTAATCGCCTGGAGAAAGTCGTCGTGGGTCAGGGTCATGGTGTCGGGCACCGGACCAGAGAGATCCGGCACCTGACGGCGCAGGGCAAAGTAGGCGGCCTTTTGGCAGAGAGCCTTGAGGTCGGCCCCCACCATGCCGACGGATAGATCGGCGATCGCATCGAGATCCACCCCATGCAGCGGCATATCGCGGGTTTGGATCTGCAAAATCTCCAGGCGACCAGGGCGATCGGGCACGCGAAACTGCACCTCGCGATCAAACCGACCGGGGCGGCGCAGGGCGGGGTCGATGTGGTCGGGCCGGTTGGTGGCGGCCAGCACAATCACGCCCCTGGTCTGGGCAAAGCCATCCATCAGCCCCAGCAGGGTGGCGACCAGGCGCTTTTCCACTTCCCCCTCGACCTTACTGCGATCGGGGGCAAGGCTGTCGATCTCGTCGATAAACACCAGGCAGGGGGCGGCTTTTTTGGCCTTCTCAAAGATCGCCCGCAGCCGCTGCTCGGCCTCGCCGTAGTACTTGCCCATTACCTCGGGGCCGACGATGGCAATGTAGTTGACGCCCAGGTCTTCGGCCAGCGATCGGGCCGTCAGGGTTTTGCCGGTGCCGGGAGGGCCGACCAGCAGCACGCCGCGAGTCGGCTCCAGGCCCAGCTTGGCCAGCACGTCGGGCCGCTTGAGAGGAATTTCCACCAGTTCGCGCAGCTCTTGCAGGGTGGCGGAGAGGCCGCCGACATCGGTCATGGTGGGGTGGTGGGGTTGAGAGGGGGAGGAGGATGAGGAGGGTGAGGGAGGTGGGGAAGGTTGGGGAGAGGGGGAGGGGGAACCGTCGCTGGTGGGGGGTGGGGTGATGATGACTTCTTCGACGGCGGGGTCACTGCCGAACCCGGCCGCGGGGGCGTTGCGGTCCATGCGGCTGACGCCCATATTGGGAATGTTGCCCTGGCGGGGAATGCTGCTGAGGCCTCGGGCATTGACCTGCACATTGGTTTTTAGCTCGCCGTTTTCGGCTTTTTCTTCCAGGGTTTTGGCCAGTTCGAGCAGTTGCTCAAAGCCTTTAAAGAAGTCATTCATGGGCAGTACTCTGATAACGGCTGGGGGCCGACAGCAACGGTAAGAAGAACCTGAGGATTCCCCAGGCCTAGGGTTCACTATCGGCAGCCGAAACCACGGCGCCCGCCTTCAGCTGTTATAAAAATTGAGGAATGGCCATTGCCCTAGCCCAGCCGCAGGGCGCTGTAGCCTCCCAAAAACAGCAGCCAGGCCATCACAACTAGCCAGTGCATGGTCGCCACCACCCACCAAGACCCCGACTGCCAGTAGGCGATGGTGCAGATCAGGCCCAGCAGGGCGGCCGACAGCAGAAACACCGGGTTGGTAAAGGTGGCAAAGGCCATGGGATAAAGGGTCATAGCATTGAGGGGATGCATGACCACAAACAGCCCCAGAATGGGTAGGCCCATGCGCCAGCGCTTGCGATCGCTCATAATTTCCGTTGGGTGGGGCAGCAGCAGCACCCGCCAAAACCCCTCTTCGAGCAGGGCGGGCACCAGCAGCACCCGCACCGCCAGCAGCAGCCCTTCGCCCCAGGTGACATTGGCCAGGGTGGGTGAGAGAAAGTGGCTGCCCAACCCCAGCGGAACAACGACCAGCCCCAGCGCCGCCGTTAACCCGGCCGCCAGCAGCCAGTCGCGGGGCTGGGGCCGAGTGGTGGCCGCCTGCCGCAGGCGATGGAGAGTGAGCCTGAGAGCAATGTAGGCGCGAAGGCGAAGGTATTGCAAGGTCAAGATGCTGGGGTAGCGGTGAGTAAAAACCCCCGGCGGCCCTCGGTGGAGTTGGCCGCAGTGAGCTAATTTCGGTTTCGGTTTCGGTTTAGATTAAAAAGGCGCGCTTTGCCCTTAGGAATAGTTTCATAGTAAACAGATCGCCCGCAGGATGGTCGCCATGAAGCATGCCGACAGCCGTACTTTGGCTCACCTAGCCCCTCTCCTAGCGCAGGTGCGCCAGCGAATGCCGCCTCTAAAGGAAAAGGGTGCCGGAAAGTTTTATCTCAAATCGGCAGCATTTTTGCACTTCCACGACGATCCCACCGGCCTTTTTGCGGACCTAAAGGTGCAGGGTGACTGGCAACGGTATCCGGTTAACCATGCCGCCGACTATGCCACCCTCCTGCAAGCCCTAGATCGGCAGCTGCCGCCTTTTTTTGCCCACGATGCCAAGCATGGCCCGACGCTGAGCTAGCTGTGGCTGGCCAACACGGGCAATCTGTAACGCTGGCTAACCTGCCAAAAGCCCAGCACCCTGGTGCGGAAGTTTAGAAACCATTCCTGCAAGCTAGGGAGCAGGGCAGCTAGGGAGCCAAGCGCGCCAAAACGGTGGGGATATTTCAGCCTTCAAGTCCTAGGCGGCAGTGACGTCCAAAACTGGAGCGCAGGCGATGGCCCAAACCTGCTGTATTGGCTGTGCCATGACCAAATTGGCCACGGCGATAAACTAGGGGAAAGCCTGTTTTAAGCGCGACTAAAGATGGGGGCATGTTGACAATAATTTAGAAGGTTGATGTCAGACTCAGTACTTTATAGACAGAGACTCTATAGACAGAGCGCACAAGCGCTTTAGCGAGGGCGGCCTGCTGATGTTGGGCAGGGGAAGCTCTCTACGGCTAAACTCTTCGGATCTCCATGCCTTTGTCCGCTGAATCGCACCATTCACCTGAGCTAGAGCCTGACCGGGGAGACCAATCCGGGGCAGATGCTGGCGCAGAAATGGCGACCTCTTCTACGCTGGCCCCGCCCTGGAAAACGCTGTTTGAGGCGGCCCTTGATGCCATGCTGATTGCCAACAACGACGGGGTCTACGTAGAGGTGAATGCGGCGGCCTGCGGGCTGCTAGACCTGCCCCGATCGGCCCTGCTGGGGCGGCGAGTAGCCGATTTTTTGCCGCCTGATACCAATTTTGAGGCGGTCTGGCAGGCCTTTATGGCCGCAGGACAGGCGCGGGGCGAGCAGCAGTTGCGGCTCCCCAGCGGCGGCGTGAAAACGGTGGAATTTGCGGCGACGGCCCATATTTACCCCAACCACCACCTGTCTATTTTGCGGGATATTACCGATCGCAAGCGCACCGAGGCCGAGCGCGATGCGCTATCGCGACAGCTGGAGCAGTGGGTCATCAGCAGCGCTGAAAAATTGCAGCGCACCGAAGCTGAGCTGCGATCGCAGCAGCAGCGCATTGACGACATTCTCAATTCCCTGGAGTGCGTCGTGTGGTCGGTTCACCCCGAAACCCTGGAGACGATTTACGTCAATGCCGCCGTCCAGGAACTCTACGGCTATTCTCCGGCGGCCTTTGTGGCCAGCGCGGAACTCTGGTTTAGCTGCATTCACCCCGACGACGTGCCGCTGCTGAACGCCGACATCAAAGCTCTGCAGGAGGATGTCAAGATCGACCGGGAATATCGCATCTTTCGGGCTGACGGCACCCTGCGCTGGGTGCGGGGTCAGGCCCGTTTGGTGCGCGACAAGGCGGGTCGGCCCCTTCGCATTGACGGCACTACGGTGGATATCAGCGAGAGCGCGCGGCTCGACGCCGAACGCAAGCAGGCCGAGCTAAAGCTCAAAGAACACCAGGCTACCCAGCAGCTCATCTTAGATGCCATCCCCGATCTGATGATGCGCGTCAACCGCGAGGGGCGTATTCTCAACCTGATTTCCGGGGGCGAAATTACCCTCTACAGCCCCATCATTCCAGAGCAGTATCGGTTTATCTACGAGGGGTTTCCCCACGATTTGGCCGAGCAGCGCATGCACTACATCCAGCAGGCCCTCGACACCGGCAGGCCGCAGCGCTACGAGCACGCTCTGGAGCTAAATGGTCAGCTGTGCCACGAGGAGTCTCGGGTCGTCCCCATTGACGAGACCGAGGTGCTGGTGATTGTGCGCGATATTACCGATCGCAAGCGGGCCGAAGCGACCCAGGCCGACCTCAACCAAAAGCTCAAGCTGGTCAACGCCGAACTGAACCGCCTGGCCACCATAGACGGTCTGACCGAAATACCCAACCGGCGCAGTTTTGACCAGGCCCTAGACCTGGAGTGGCAGCGGGCCCGACGCCAGCAGAAGTTTCTGTCGCTGATTCTGTGCGATATTGACTGCTTTAAGCCCTACAACGACAACTACGGCCACCTGGCTGGCGACGACTGCCTGCGCCAGGTGGCCCAGGTGCTCAATGGGGTGGTGCAGCGGCCCGGCGACCTGGCCGCTCGCTACGGCGGTGAAGAATTTGTGCTGCTGCTGCCCGACACCGCCCTCGATGGGGCCATTGAGATTGTGGAAAAAATTCAGGCGGCGATCGCCCAGTGCCGCTTGCCCCACGCCTTCTCCGCCGTGGCTCCGAACATCACCCTGAGCTTTGGCGTGGTGTGCCATCGCCCTGCGGTCAAGGAGCATTCTCCCCGAGAGCTGATTCACCGGGCCGATTTAGCCCTTTACCAGGCCAAGGCTCGCGGCCGCAACGGCTACGTGGTGGCAGATAGCGGCGACTAGTCGCTGGCGCAGGGCGGTAGCTAGTTGATGTTCCTCGCCATCTGGCCCACACTGGAGTTTGGCCCAGCACAGTGATGCCATGACGACCCCTGAGTTTAATTTGGCGACAGCCCCGGCTGCCCTGAGTGTGGGTGGTTTGGTTGACTACATCAAGGCGGTTTTAGAAGACGACCCCACCCTGCGCCAGGTGTGGGTTGTGGGAGAGGTATCCAGCGCCAATAACCACGCTAAGGGGCTGTTTTTTACCCTCACCGACCCCGATACCGGGGCCGCCATTAACGCGGTGGCCTGGCGCAGCCAGCAGGCGCGCCTGACCACGCTGCCTGCCCTGGGCGACCAGGTAATTGCGCTGGGCACAGTTAAGGTCTACCCCCAGCGCAGCAGCTACCAGCTGACGGTGTGGCAGGTGCTGCCCAGCGGTGACGGTCTCAAGGCCCTGCGCTACCGCCAGCTGCGCCAGCGGCTAGCCGCCGAAGGACTCTTCGATCCAGAGTTTAAGCGTCCCCTACCAGCCCTGCCCCAGACTATTGCGGTGGTGTCGTCACCGCAGGCGGCGGCCTGGGGCGACATTCAGCGATCGCTGCGGCACCACCACCCCGGCCTGCACATTCTGTTTTCGCCCGCCACGGTGCAGGGCGACAGCGCCCCCGCCTCGATCGTGGCGGCCATGGACAGGGTGGCCGCCGATGGCCGGGCCGAGGTCTTGATCCTGGCGCGGGGCGGTGGGGCCAGCGAAGATTTAGAATGCTTTGACGACGAGCGGGTGGTGCGGGCGGTGGCCAACAGCCCCATTCCCGTCGTCACCGGCATTGGCCACCAGCGCGATGAGTCCCTGGCCGATTTGGCGGCGGATTTCTGTGCCCACACGCCGACGGCGGCGGCGATCGCCGCCGTCCCGGCCCTGGCCGACCTGGCCGCTGCTCACCAGCAGCGGACCGCCCAGCTCAAGGCCCTGGTGGCAGAGCATCTGCTGAATGCCCAGGGCGACGTGCAGCGCCTGGGCCAGCGTTTGCTGCGGGTGCGGCTCGACCAGCGCGTGCAGCAGCAGCGGCTCCATGTTCAGCAGCTCAAGCGCCGCCTGGTGCAGGGGGTGCAGGTGGAACTGCGGCAGGCCAGCGATCGCGCCCAGGCCCTGCGCAGCCACCTGATGACCCTCGACCCCGACACCGTCGTCAGGCGAGGCTATGCCCTGGTGCGCGATGAAGCTGACCAGCTCGTCACCCAGGCAAAGACCGTCACCCCCGGCCAAACCCTCCAGGTACAGCTCGCCCAGGGCCACCTCACCGTCCAGGTCACCCAAATCCACTCCCCCCCGCAATAGCCCCCACTCCCCCACTCCCCCACTCCCCTACTCCCTTCTCCACAATGCCTAAAAAAAACGCTCCCAACCCCGCCGAAACCTGGAGCTACGAAACCACCGTCGCCACCGTAGAAGGCATCATCGCCGACCTCGAATCGGGCAGCCTGCCCCTGGCGGCCGTGCTGAGCCAGTTTGAGCAGGCGGTACAGGCACTCCAGCAGTGCGAAACCTACCTGCACGAAAAGCAGCAGCAGGTCGATTTGCTGATCGAAACCCTGGCCGACAACTGACCCACACCGCACTCTATTAGCTCAGCCACAGCAGCCCGGCGTAGAGGGTGGCCCCGCCTAAAAACGACCAAAAGCAGCTCTTTTGGGCATCGGGCAGCTCTCGCTTGAGAATGTTTAGAATTGTGCTGCCCGCCAAAAATGACCAGATCAGGGCAGTCGCCACTTCATTCAGCTGGGTCACCGCTCCAACGATAGCCCCGGCCAAAATGGCCGAGGCCAACAGCCAGCGGCCCTGGCGATCGTAGAGGATTTGGTAGTGCGATCGCAGCCCGCGATCGAGGATTAAAAAATGCAGCGCGATGGCCAAAAAAAATAAAAGATACTGGCCTAAATTGTGGTTACTCAAGCCCAACAGCATGTAGCCAAAAATAGCGTTGAGCATCGCGTAGGCAGACATATGAATCCAAAACACAACCTGCCCGGCCCGGTGCATAGCCTGGTCGCTACCGTTAAACCTGCGCCCGGTCAGCACGAGTCTATCTATTCCGTAAAACGCCGTCAGGCCCAGCAGAGCCACCAGGTAGACCTGATTCTCCAGGGGCTGGAGAAAAGACAGCGTCGTCTGATTCAGCTGCATCTGGGCTCGACCCAGGGCGGGAAAAACGCTTAAAAATATAAACCCGATTGAAACTCCCCCCGCGAACGAAAAGCACCGTCGCTCCGGCATTACCGCCCCAATATCGACCTGGGAAAGCACGGCGTGGACCAGGGCCAAAGCAATGGCCAAACCAATTCCGATAGCTTGCATCACTTTTATTAATCTCTAGCTATTGCAAAAAGCCGCTGGGCTGGGCCAATTCAATAGTAGGGTTTGGCTAGCCTGGCTGGCTGAACTAAGCCTTAAAAATATGGCGCTAAATGCAAAAAAATGTAAATAAAATTGTCGTGCAAGCTTTGCCTGAAGGACTGACGTTGCTGACTTGAGGCGTAAATTTGGGTCGGGCAAACAGCCATTTGCCCCGGAAAGGATGTTTAAAGAGTCCTATCTTTTACAGCAAAAGTGGAGATCCCCTTTAAATCTCCCTTAAAAATAGGGAACAGGGGAATCAGCAGGTGGCTAAAGCTACAGCAGATCGCTTTTCAAACACCCTCTGGCAGAGGTATTGATTTTTTCATCTATACCTGTTTTTAGCAACCCCGCAAAATTGCCCAATTTAGGGTGCAGGCTAACATCTGCTTTTTAACTCATAGCTTACTCATAAATCACTTAGGTGAAACTCATGCCGCCGCACGAGAGCAGTGGTTTACTCAATTCATTACCTTTTATCCTGTTTAGGAATAGCGCAATGAAAGCCACTTCCCAAATTTTGAGCGCCTGCGCCCTGGCCCTGGGGCTGCTCGGCACGGCTACTTCGGGGTCCGTTGAGGCCGCTCGCTTATCCGATGGACGGGTTTTATTCGATCGCCCGCCAACGCTGGTCGAAGCCACCACCTTCGACCAGCAGGCTGGCTTTAGCAGCCGCTACCATTTTGTGGTTCAGGTGCCTGAAGATGCGGGTGAGCCGCTGGAGGCGATCGCCATTACCCCCCGAGACAGTGCCCAACGCATCCAGTTCAAGCACGATGGGGTTACCGCCCAGCAGGGTACTGCCTACGCCCATGGCCCTGTCTTGCCCCTGGCCAGCGTAGGCGGCGCGGCAGCCAATCCTGAAGATATTCTGATTGTGTTTGATCAACCCGTGCAGCCCGGCGAAACGGTAACCGTGACTCTGCCCACTGCCCGCAACCCCTGGGGAGGCGTGTATTTGTTTGGGGTTACGGCCTACCCCAGCGGCGGCAATGGCGTGGGCCAATTTTTGGGGTATGGTCGCATTAATATCTACGACAGCGATAAATAACCTGAGTTCGGGATCAGAAAAGACCTTGGCAAAGCAGGCCCACTGTCCCCTCCTTGGGAGGGGTAGGGGTGGGTTATCTATGCCAGCATGGCAACTCACCCTATCTAGAAGCTTGTATTTTGCCGTAGGTTTAACCCACCCCGCCCTTCGGGCACCCCTCCAAGGAGGGGACAGCGTTATCCCGAACTGAGGTTAAATAAGGCTGTTTGGCGGACAAAAACTATCTGCTCTGTCTCTCAAGTCGGTGCTGTTTAGACTGCTGTTTACACCCGAGTTGGCTGATACAACTTTGGAAAGCATCCCGTAGGTCAGGTGGCGCCATAGCAGAACCCAACAGGCCCCAGATTGTTGGCTAGTGTTGGGTTTTGCTGCATTTCATCCAGCCTCCATTGGAAATGTGCCGGGCAGTTAGGTTTATGCCGATCGCTTCTCTGGTTAAAGCTGCACTATATCCAAACGCGAGGTGGCCAGGCGGTCCATCCAGCCGGCCAGGAACTTGTGGTTAGCGGCCTGTTCGGCAGAATTTTGGGTGTCGGCAGGGTGGGGGAGCAGCCCCTGGAGTGAAGCGCTGGTGACGCAAAACATCGACTTTTGGAAGCTCTGGCAGATTTTTACCCGCACATCGTCAAGGCCGCGCCCCTGGGAGCGATAAAACGCCGTCAAATAGTCGGGCAGGTAGTGGCGCATGTCCTGCATCAGCAGCGTGGGGGGAATACCCGCCCCACCGATGGGCAGCGGATCGGCGTAGAGGGCGCCGTACTCGAAGCGGGCCTGGTCCACATCGATCTGATCGGCCTGGGCATTGTAGGAGACCGTGCCCAAAAAGGGTGTGCCCCGAAAGAACACGGCCTCGACGTAGGGCACAGCCGTATCCATCAAAAAGGTTAGCCCCGCCGATTTGGGCAGCAGGTCGTAGCGGGTGCCGTGAATGTCGACCCCGTAGGTGATAGGATTTGCCGCCGCCGCCACCAGCCCTGCCTTGATAAAGGCAACCACATCGGGAATAGTTTTCACCTGCCCGGCATCGTAGGCGTCCGACAGGTCGATAAACAGATCGCTCATCACCCGCCAAAACTGGCCCAGGGCGCTGTAGTAGGCGAGCTGGCGCACCTGCTCGGGCAAAAAGTCGGGAAACAGCGCGTTGAGCGCCCGAATGGGCAGGTTGGTTTTGATTTTGGCGGTTACTGCACTCCGGCAGTGCTGCAAAAAATCGTCGCTGTCGAGGTATTCGTCTAGTTTGCCGCCGCCGTGCCAGAGCATGGTTTTCATGCAGTACTCGGCGTACTCAAAGTTGATCCGATCGTGCCACCAGTGGCGCAGCAGCTGGGGCAGCGTCACCCTGCCATTGAAGTATTTGAAAAATGGAAACAGCACCAAAAACTGATGATCGGCAATGTAGATCAGGTTTTTGGAGTAGGCGTCGAGCACCACGCCGTAGCTCTTGAGAATGCCGACCACCTCCAGCACGTTGGTCTCGGAGTCGGGCAGCAGGGCCTTGGCCCCCAGCAGCTTTTGAATAAAAGACTCCATGGGGTGGGCGGTAGCGGTGGCCGGGGATAGCGTATGGGTCATGGCAGATAGCTTCGGCGTTAGGGGTCGACAGGGGCAGGCGAGACAGGCAGCGGCTGGGCCAGGGTTGGAGCAACCAGGGCGGTGTCGGCTACGGCGGCGGGCAGCGCGGCGGGAACAAACCGGCTTCTGGCCTGCACAAACCCCTGGTAGGGCTGGTGCAGGACCAGGGTGATGTGCTCGCTCCAGCGCGATAGCCAGGTGGGCTGGAGGCCAAAGGCCACAATCAGAGCAGCTAGGCCCAGGGCCGGGGCGCGATCGCGCCAGCTAACCTGGGGCAGCACAACGTCGAGCTGGGGGGTGCTGGCGGGAGGGGCGATCGCCAAGCGACCAAAGAAGGCTCGATTGACCAGCAGTAAAAAGTAAACCGCCGTCAATCCTGAGCCCACCATGCACAGCAGGGTCTGCACCGGAAAGATCAGGAAGCTGCCCCGAAACACCAAAAACTCAGAGATAAAGCCCACCATACCGGGAATGCCGGCGCTGGCCATCACCCCCAGGATCATCATCGATCCAACAAAGGGGAGGCCTCGCTCAGGGTTGAGCAGGCCGCGCAGCACCGTCAAATCGCGGGTGCCGGTGGTCTTGTAGACCACCCCCACCAGCAAAAACAGCAGCGCCGAAATCAGCCCGTGGCTAATCATCTGAAACACGGTGGCCACAATGCTCACCGGGGTAGAGGCCGCCGCCGCCAGCAGCACGTAGCCCATGTGGCCAATGGAGCTGTAGGCCACCATTTTTTTCATATCCGTTTGGGCGATCGCGGCCAGCGACCCATAGAGCACGCTGATCACGGCCCAGGTGGCCAGCCAGGGGGCCAGGGCCATCCAGGCATCGGGCAGCAGGCCGAGGCCAAACCTCACCAACCCGTAGGTACCCAGCTTCAGCAGCACCCCCGCCAGCAGCACCGACACCGGGGTCGAGGCCTCCACGTGGGCGTCGGGCAGCCAGGTATGGAACGGAAACAGCGGGATTTTAATGCCAAAGCCAATCAGCAGCGCCACCAGCAGGGTGATCTGCTGGGCCAGGGGCAGTGCCGCCGCCAGGCCGCTGTCGTAGTCGAAGCTGGTGTTGCCCGACAGCCACACCAGGCCCAAAAACGCACCCAAAATCAGCACCCCCGACAGGGCGGTGTAGATCAAAAACTTAGTCGCCGCGTAGCCCCGCCTGGCCCCGCCCCAGATCGCAATCAGCAGGTACAGCGGAATCAGCTCCAGCTCATAGAAGATGAAAAACAACAGCAGGTTAGCGGACAAAAAGGCCCCTGCCACGGCGCTGTTGATCACCAGCAGCAGCACGTAGTAGAGGCGGGGGCGATGCAGCTTTGGATCGCTGATATAAATAGCCACTAGCCCCAGCAAGCTGTTTACCGCCAGCAGCGGCAGCGACAGGCCGTCCAGCCCCAGCCGGTAGCTCAGCCCCAGCGGTTCTACCCAGGGCAGTAGCTCCTCAAACTGAAAGCCCGATGCCGTCAGGTCAAACCGGGTGGCCAGCAGTCCCGCCAGGCCCAGGGTCAGCAGCAGGCTGGCGCCGCTGATCGCCTTAGCCGCCTGCGACTCCAGCTTGCCGGGCCAGAGAATCAGCCCCAGTCCCCCCACCAGCGGAATTAAAATCAGTGCACTTAACATCGCCAACCGTTACCAAAGCGTCCAGGTCATGAAAATTCCGAGCAGCCCCACCCCCGTAATGATGGTGAGCAGGTAGAGCTGCGACTGGCCCGAGGCACTGTACTTAAGACCCTCCCCGCCAAATAGCGAGGCCAAACCCACCCCGTTGACCAGCCCGTCGACCACGTATTGGTCAAACCAGCTGCTCAATCGGGCCAGGGTAGACACCGCCGCCACCACCGTTTTGGCGTAGAGGCGCTCGGTGTAAAAGTCGTAGGCCAGCAGGTCTTGGGCAATGCGCAGGGGGCGATTCAGCGATCGCGTCAGCGACTTATACAGGGGCACCTTGACCCCCACCGCCACGCCCACCCATCCCGACGCCAGAATCAGGGCCGCCAGCGGCATATTGATGTAGCGCCAGGGGGGCAGAATCAGCAGCTTGCCCATCATGAGCGGCATCAGCAAATTCACCACCGAAAGTGTCACCATGGGCACCGCCATCTGCCAGGGCACCTCCGGAGCGCGGCGAGTTTTGGGCTGGGGATTGCCCAAAAACACCAGGCGAAAGACGCGGGTTAAATTGAGCGCCGTCAGCCCGTTTACCACCACAAACACCGCCGCCAGCAGCGGGTAGTCGCGGCTGAGAAAATCGACCCCCATGCGCAGCCCCCAGAAGCAGCCCAGGGGCATTACCCCCACCATGGCCAGCGCTCCGGTGGCGTAGGCCATGGCTGTGGCGGGCATCTTTCTCCCCAGCCCCCCCAGTTCCGTCAGATTCTGGCAGTTGGTGGTGGTGATAATCGATCCCACAGACATAAAGATCAGGGCTTTGGCCACCGCGTGAGTGAGCAGCAGGATCAGAGCTACCCCCGGCCACTCGGTGCCCACCGCAATAAACACCAGCCCCAGATAGGCGCTGGTGGAATAGGAAAACGTGCGCTTCAGGTCGGTCTGGGCCAGCGCCACCAGCGATGCCCCCACCGCCGTCACCGTACCGATCGCCACCAGCGTGCCCAGGGCCACGGGCGACAGCACAATAATGGGCTGGAGGCGAATTAGCACGTAGGCCCCGCAGGTGACCACCACCGAATTTCTCAAGATCGAGGCCGGGTTGGGGCCTTCCATGGCTTCGTCGAGCCACAGGTGTAGGGGGAACTGGGCGCATTTGCCAATCGGACCAGCGATCAGGGCCAGCCCCAGCAGCGTGTCCATGGCGGGGGGCAGCCCCTCCACCTTGACCCACTCGTAGAGGTCATTAAAGTTGAGGCTGCCCGCCAGCGAGGCCAGGGCCACCACCCCCATCAGCAGCAGCACGTCGCCAATGCGCTTGGTTAAAAAGGCGTCGCGGGCGGCGGTCACCACCAGCGGCTGAGCGTACCAAAAGCCAACCAGCAGGTAGGTTGACAGCGTTAGCATCTCCAGCAGCGAGTAGGAGACAAACAGTGAACCGCTCAGCACGATGCCGCTCATGGCGGCCTCAAAAAAGCCCATCAGGCCGTAGAACCGCGCCAGAGCCCAATCTTTTTCCATGTAGCCCAGGGCAAACACCTGGGCCAGCAGACTCATGCCCGTAATCAGCTCCAGGGCGCCCAGATTGAGTACCGAGATGTCAAAGGCCAGGGTGAGGTGTAGATCGGCAAAGTCAAACCAGGTGAACAGCAGCTCCCGGGAACCCTGATTCCAGATGCCGCGAAAGGCCATGAGTCCGTGGCCAAAGGCCAGCAGCGTCATGACTATATTCAGGTAGACCGCCGGACGGGGGCCAGTCCGGCGCACCAGCCCCGTGGACCAGGGCAGCGACAGAAGTGCCCCTATCAAGCCATAAACCGGCAGTAGCCAGCTAGTTTCTACAAAAAACTGAGTCATTCCGACGATTTCTGACAACACCTTACCCTTTGCAGCTAACGGCGCTCTTTGCCCCCGGCCCCTGGGCCAGGCTCTGTAAAAAATCGGCGAGAGATGCCATGGGCTAGCCCCAGGTCAATGGGACGGCTAGGGACAAAAGAAGCTACAGAACATTCGGGGGCGATCGCCCCAAATCCCGTCTCCGCAGCAGCTCATCCCAATACCTTGAATCTCCTAGCCAGATCGTTTGAGGGGTTTTAGCCCTCGCAGCGGCGAAAAACACCGCAAATCAAGCCTCCAGGTCCGCTATAACAGCGCTTTTTTGATATTCTACCTGATTCCCAAACGGCCTCTTGACCAGGAGGAGGTGAGTTTCTAGCCAAATCTATAAAAAGGCTTAAAGTCAGCGATCGCAAATCAAACCAGCTGCCCAGCCCCGACCAGAGGCCCATCCGTGCAACCCTAGGGGAGAGTGAGCAGTCACTCTCACGCTCGTGTGGATCGGTTACAACAAAAAAAGCTTTGCGTCATAAGCTTTAATAATATTCAACATTAGCAACAATCATTGGGGCTTATATTGCAAAAGTGACTATGGACACCTATGCTTAATCTGTCATCAAGAATTTTTGGGCAATCCGGCGTTTTTGCTGTCAAAGGGTGATTCCCGTTTTTTTATTTCTCGGGACCTGTTTTTCGTGCTCGCATGATGGACAGGCGCACTAGGTAGTCCCAGGATTGTCTGAAATATATAGGGAGATTTCGACTATGCCAATTGCTGTTGGAATGATTGAAACGCTTGGTTTTCCGGCGGTGGTAGAAGCGGCTGACGCGATGGTAAAAGCAGCTCGAGTTACGCTGGTGGGCTACGAGAAAATCGGCAGCGGGCGCGTTACCGTAATTGTACGCGGCGATGTGTCTGAGGTCCAGGCCTCTGTGTCAGCGGGTGTTGAGTCGGCCAAGCGCGTCAACGGTGGCGAAGTGCTATCCACCCACATTATTGCCCGCCCCCACGAAAACCTAGAATTTGTGTTGCCCATTCGCTACACCGAAGCCGTTGAGCAGTTTCGCACCTAGGTCCTAGAAGTCTAGGTTCTAAAAACTTAGGTTTCGCGACCTGTTTTGCTCTAAGGTTAAGGATCTGTATTAGCCAGAATTACTGGCCTGAGGCAAGACTAATTCAGCATTCGTTTGAACTCCTGTTATTTTCTGAAAAAAAGGCATATAAAGCATGGCAATTGCAGTTGGTATGGTCGAGACATTGGGCTTCCCGGCCGTGGTAGAAGCAGCTGACGCGATGGTAAAAGCAGCTCGGGTTACCCTGGTCGGCTACGAGAAAATTGGCAGCGGGCGCGTCACGGTGATTATTCGTGGCGATGTGTCTGAGGTCCAGGCCTCGGTTGCGGCCGGTATTGAGAACGTCAAGCGGGTCAATGGTGGTCAGGTGCTGTCCACTCACATCATTGCCCGTCCCCACGAAAACCTGGAGTTCGTGCTGCCCATTCGCTACACCGAAGCGGTGGAGCAGTTTAGAGAGAGCGTCAGCGGCATCCGCCCCTACGGCAGATAGGTCGCTATGCTCTTGGCTAAGGTTCGCGGCACGGTAGTCAGCACCTGTAAAGAGCCCAGCTTAAGCGGCGCTAAGTTTCTGCTAGTGCAGCTGATTAGCGAAACGGGAGATCTGCTGCCTGACTATACCGTTGCCGCCGATGTGGTCGGGGCTGGCCCGGGCGAATGGGTGTTGATTACCCAGGGCAGCGGGGCCCGGCAGCACCACGGCTACGAAAATCGTCCTGTGGATGCAGCTGTGATTGCCATTGTCGATACGGTCAGTCTCGACAGCGGCAATCTCTACAATAAGCGGGATGATTTTAGCTAGTTAACTTCGGACGCTCTGCGGTTTTCTGGGGCGGTCGGATGGCGGTTGGTTAGCACTTTGGCAGCTGTTTTGGGCGGGCTGTTTTTGGGCGATGCATGCCCGAGCGGTCAAGGGTTCTTTTGGAGGATGTGTAGCAATGGCGATCCGCACACCAGCGGCGTCTCCGACCCAGGCGGCGGCTTCGGGGCGGGCCTCTGGGTCATCAGCAGGTTGGGTCCACCCCTTAGCCCAGGTGCAGGGGCAGGTATTGGTAGAAGCGGGTGCGGTGCTGGCGGCAGGGGTAACGGTACAGGCCGACCCCAGCGCCACGGTCCGGCTCGGCCCGGCCAGTGTCTTGCAGGAGGGGACCTCGATCTACGGTCGTGCTCAGGGGCGAGTGCTGGGCGACGATCGCGCTTCCTACGCCGTTTGGGTGGGCGATCGCGCCTTCCTAGGCTATAAGGCCCTCGTGCAAAGCCCAGTCTACATTGGCCCCGGCTGCTTTATTGGTTTTCGCTCTACCCTCTACAACGCTCGCCTCGGGGCGGGCTGCGTCGTCATGATGCATGCCCTGGTGCAGGACGTGGAGGTGCCCCCAGGTAAGCTGGTGCCCTCTGGTTCAGTGATTACCCAGCAGCACCAGGCTGACGGTCTGCCCGATGTTGGCCCCGCCGATCGGGCTTTGGTTGACGAGCTTTCAGACACGGCGGGCCTTGTGACCCCGACCGCTTGGCGCGAGCCCACGGGCTCGGCTTTCCCCGACCGCACAGCAGACTCAAACGAACGTGATGGATTTGGCACTATGACTTCTCAACTGCTACCCCCCGACGTTGTCCAGCGGGCCCGTCAGTACCTGGCCCAGGGCTTTACCATTGGCACCGAGCACGCCGACTCTCGCCGCTACCGCAGCGGGGTTTGGCAGACTTGTAGCCCGATTCAATCGCCGCGCGAGTCAGAGGTGTTCGCCGCCCTGGAAGCTTGTCTAAGAGAGCACTCGGGAGAATATGTGCGCATGTTTGGCATCGATCCTAGGGCCAAGCAGCGCATCGCCCCGGTGACAATTCAGCGAGCCGATGGGAAGGGTGTAGCCGTCAGTGGTAGCGTAGCTCAGGCCTCATCCAGCAGCAGCAGCGCCTATCGCCCAGCGGCGTCATCGACCGGTGGGCCACTCTCCGCAGAGGTAGTCAACCAGGTGCGCCAGTACCTCAGACAGGGCTACCGCATCGGTGCCGAACACGCCGACACCCGACGCTACAAGAGCAATGTGTGGCAAACCTGTGTCCCGATTCAGTCGTCCCATGAAGGCGAGGTGTTTGCGTCCCTAGAGCGTTGTCTGGCCGAGCATGTCGGCGAGTACGTGCGGCTGTTTGGCATCGATCCAAAGGCCAAACGCCGAGTGGCACCCGTGACGATTCAGCGCCCCGACGGCAGTTCTCCGGCCGTTAGCCCCGGCTCCCTATCTAGTCCATCGGTAAATCCGCCAAACTACAGCACGGCTTCGAGCTTTGGGTCTTCCCCGGGCTATGGTGGCCCTGGGTCGGTTTCTGGAGATTCGGCCCAACAGGTGCGGCAGTGGCTGAGCCAGGGGTACCACATCGGGGCCGAGCATGCCGATATTCGCCGCTACAGCAGCAATGTGTGGCAGACCTGCGCCCCCATTACCAGCAACCGGGAGAGCGATGTGATGGCGGCCCTACAGACCTGTATGGCTGAACATCCCAACGAATACGTCCGTGTTTTTGGCATCGATCCTAAGGCCAAGCGCCGGATGACCCCAATCACCCTTCAGCGGCCGGGTAGCCAAGTGCCGTACCAGCATTCGCCAACCCCGGCAGCACCCGCCTCCAACGGTTTCAGCCAGTCTAGTGGTAACGGTTCGGCTCCGATGGGCGGACTTTCCCAGGACGTGGTGCAGCAGGTGCAGCAGTTGGTCAACCAGGGCTGTCGACTCAGCCTTGAGCACGCCGATGCGCGCCGCTACCGCAGCGGTGCTTGGCAAACGGGGGGTTCCCTAGGCGGCAGCCGGGTCTCCGATGTGCTGTCTGCGCTAGAGTCACAGCTGCGCCAGCATTCAGGGGAATATGTGCGACTGATAGGCATCGATCCGAAGGTAAAGAAACGAGTGCTTGAATCTACGATTCAGCGCCCCTAACCCAATCCTGACGCAAAGATCTTTGACCGTGGCAACATCCGCCCAGGCCAGTCATTCGCCTACCAACGGCCATATCCAAGGCAGTGTGGATATGGCGGCGGGGGTAGCTATGGCCTCTGGTGTGCTGCTGGGCGCGGCACCGGGCTGTCGTCTGGTGATTTCCTCTGGGGTGTGTTTGGGGGCCGATGCGGTAGTCCAGGCCAGTCAGGGGGATCTGGTGCTTGAGCCAGGGGTGAGCCTGGGCAGCGGTGTGCTGGTGGTCGGCCATGGCTCCATTGGCCAACACACCTGCATCGGGGCCAACAGCACCATCATCAATCCTGCCCTGGGGGCTGCTCAGGTGGTTGCTCCGGGGTCTTTGCTGGGCGATCCAAGTCAGGCAGCCTCAGCCCAGGGTGCTCAGCCGCATGGGTCTGGGTCCGGCGATCGCCAGACCAGCGGCGGCTATGGCTATGGGACTGTTGCCCAAAACGGCAATATCTCCAGCGCCAATATCTCCAACGGCAGTACTCCGAACGGTTCCACTGCCTACGGCAATGTGCAGAACGGCAATACCTCAAACGGCTCCACCGTTTACGGCAAAACCCAGGTCAATCGTCTGCTGGCGACTCTATTTCCCCAGCGCCAGGCTCTGAATGGCGCTACCCCAGAGGACAGGCCGTAGAATGGAGAGGCAGACATCCCTGTGCAGAGGCACCCTATGCAATCCGACGGCAAATTAGCCTCGCCCCTCGACCTCAAGGCGGGAACACCCAGGCGGCTAACCCTGGCCGCGCCCGCACCCAAGCCCACGGAGGCCCAGCGGCGCGACAAGTATCGCGGGGCTGCCCTGGGCATGGTGTCGGCGGAGAGCTTTCCGGCGATCGTCGGCACCGCCGATGCCATGCTGAAGGCCGCCGATGTGCTGCTGGTGGGCTATGAAAAAACCGGCGGCGGCCACTGCACGGCCATTGTGCGGGGGGGTATTGCCGATGTGCGCATGGCCGTAGAGGCCGGGGTCGAAACCGCCCAGGAGTTTGGCCAGTTCGTCTCGTCCTCGCTGATCCCGCGTCCGCTGCCCAACCTGGAGGCGGTGCTGCCCATCTGCGCCCGCTGGGACGAGTTGCGCGGTGAGGGGGGCGGCAAACTGGGCAGTCAGGCCATTGGGCTGTTAGAAACGCGGGGATTTCCGGCCATGGTGGGGGCGGCTGACGCCATGACCAAGAGCGCCGATGTGGAGCTGATGTCCCACGAGGCCATTGGCGAAGGGCTCTGCACTATTTTAATTCGCGGCTCGTTGCCCAACGTGGCGATCGCGATCGAAGCCGGCATGCACGAGGCCGAGCGCATCGGCGAGCTGCATGCGGTCATGGTCATTCCCCGCCCCCTGGACGATCTCGTTGAGTCACTGCCCGCCATGGAGCAGGAACAGGAGCAAGAGCAGCCCCTACGCATGCCCCTCAACCTGGAGACCAAGCCGGAAGAGGTTGAGGCCGAGCCAATTTTGATCGAGGCGGCGGCAGAAGAGGCCGCACCGATTGCCCTGGAGCTGACGGTGGAGCAAGAGCTGGCGGACGAGGAGCTTTAGGCCCGCCCTCGACGGCACTGGCCGGGCCTTGACCCAATGTAGATATCCAGTTGAGTCGGGCGAATGACCATGGTGAAACAGCCTGTGCGCACGATGTTGGCGATTTCCCTGGGGGCGATCGCAGGCGCGCTGGGTCGGTACTACGTCGGGATTGCCCTGAACGGCCTTTTGGGTACAGCACTGCCCCTCAGCACGCTGGTTATCAATGTGACTGGATGCTTTGGTATGGGGCTATTGGCTACGCTGTCGGTGGGGCGGGCAATCAGCCTCCACCCCGACCTGCGGCTACTGCTTTTGACGGGTTTTTTGGGGTCCTATACGACCTTTTCCACCTACGAACTGGAGAGCTCTAGCCTCCTGGCCCAGGATCGCCTCGGGGCCGCTCTATACTACTGGGCCGGGAGTGCGCTGCTGGGGTTGATTGGCCTCCAGCTGGGGATTGCCCTGGCGGAGTGGCTGCTCAAACAGCTGGAGCAAAATTGATTAAGCTAATTGAATCTCAGCCCTGGGCCTGTCAATTTGGATCTGTCGGTTTCAGTCTTCGTTTAGCCCATAAGCAACCATGGAATCCCCCTATTTATTGCCAGCCTGGATTGGGCTGGGTGCGGTATTTGGGGCGCTCAGCCGCTACTATCTGACGCTGATCTGCGCGCGGGCCTTGGGTGGCTATTTCCCCTTTGGCACTTTTGTGGTCAATCTCTCGGGAGCCTCTCTGATGGGGTTTCTGGCCACCTACCTACCGTCAGTCAACCCCAATTTGCCCCTCAATCACTTGATCTTTGTGGGGTTTTTAGGCTCCTATACGACGTTTTCAACCTACGCGCTAGAAACAACTAATTTGCTCAAGCAAAAAACCTATGGTCAGGCGCTGTTCTACGGTGTGGGCGGCCTGGTGGCAGGGTTTTTAGGGGTTGAGCTTGGTATTGCCCTGGCCCGGCAGCTATCGGGGTAACCCACAGCGCCATCGCCCCCTAGGCCTTGTCTTTGAGCGTTTTGGTTTCGTAGAGGGCCAGCAGCACAATGCCCACCAGCAGAGGAAAAAAGTAATAGATTACCCGATACAAGAGCAGCGCCCCCAGCAGCTGGGCGGAGGAGATAGGCGGTGAGATGAGCAAAATCAGCACGGTTTCAAAGACCCCTAGGCCTCCAGGGACATTGCTGACTACCCCGGCAATTTGGGCCAGCAGGTAGCTGCCAAAGAAGATCAGGTAGCTCAGATCGGGGTGGGCGGGCAGCAGTACAAAGAGCACCGCCGCCGCCAGCGCCCAGTCGCAGGAGGTGACGAGGATCTGAGCTAGGGAAATCTCGACGGGCAGGTGGGGCAGCACCCAGTCTCTAATTTTGAGCGATCGCCGACTGACGCTGCTGAGCACGAGGTAGCTGCCAGTCACCGCCAGAAACACAATGCCGAGGGGGTGCACGGTGCCAAAGGGCAGGTGCAAAATTCTCGGCACCGAGAGCGGTTCGAGGGTAAAGACCAGCCCCCCCACCGCAAAGAGACCGACCCAGAAACTGAGGTTGCAAAACGCAATCATCTGGGCAATTTTGCCGGGGCTGAGCCCCCAGGTGGTGTAAAAGCGATAGCGAATGGCGCTGCCGCTGAGCAGGGCAAAGCCGACGCTGTTGCTGATGGCATAGCTAATCACCGCCACCAGGGCGGTCTTGCGGTAGGGCAGGGGATACCGCACAAACCTGGCCGCCAGGGCATCGTAGCCCGTGAGAAACCCATAGTTGACCGCCGTCAGGCCGACGGACAGCAGCAGGACTTCGGGCGGAATCGCCGCCATGCCGCTGAGAATTTCTTGGGGCTGGTATTTGCGCAGCTCGCTGGCGATCGCCCAGATCGACAGGGCAAATAGGCCCAGGCTAAGCAAAATCGGCACCACCCGCGAGAGGCGCCTGAGGCCGTTGGTCAGGGCCGTGCTAAAGAACTGAGCCCCGAAGTAGTCTTGCAGGCGATCGCCGGAGTCGGCCCGCACCAGCGCCACCACCACCTCGGGCAGGCTGGCCAGGCGCGAGTAGACGAAGTAGCGCGGCTCCCAGCGGGGATGAAACTTGTCTTTGTAGGCCCGCAGGCCCTGGATATTGTAAAACTGGTTTAGGTGGGCGTAGAGGTAGTGAACCCCCTGCTCTAGCCGGGGCGCCTCTGGGGTTTCCCCGACTCCAGAGAAGATCACTAGCCCCAGGTTGAAGCCCTCATAGCCCTGCTCTTTACAGTGCTGCAAGAGCGCGATAAACAGATAGTCCATGGCGCCCCGCTCGACCTCGTGGCGGTGGCGCATCAGATCGATAGTGGCCTCGTTGCGCTGGTATTCGGGCACCAGGTTGGCAAAGGCAATGGGCAGGCCCTGGGGGTCTTCCACCACGGCCATGACGCAGTCGCGCAGGTAGTCGGGGTCAAACCAGCCCAGGGAAAACTTCTTTTCGGCCCCCTGCATGTGATCCAGCCAGTCGTCGCTAATCACCCGCAGCTCGGCCAGCAGGTCGTCGGTGAGGGGGGGCGCGTAGTACCGCACCCGGTAGCCCTGCTTGGTGAATTTGTTCAGCGGCGTGCGCAGATTGCGTCCGGCTTTGCCCTCCAGGGTGAACTCGCGCAGATCGACCACGGCTTCTTCCCCAATTTTGAGGGCCTGAAACCCCAGCGCTTGGTACAGATCCAGGTCGTCGGGCAGGGTTTGGTAAAAAGCCGGGTGCCAGTCGTTGCGATCGCAAAATTCCCGAAAGCCAGCGATCGCCCCCGGGCGGTCGGCGGCAGGGCCGATCGGGTCGCCCAGGGCCACCGCGCCGCGCCCCTTGGGCACGTAGGCAATCACCGTCTGCCCCGTCGGGCTGAAGTAGTAGGATTTATCCTCCAGCAGGGCAAACCGGGCCAAAGACGATCGCCCGTGCTGCTCGACAATGGCCCTGGCCCGCTGCCAGTCAGCCTCGCTGGCGGTGCCGCGAAAAATCACCGGGCGAAACAGCATCCAGGCGGCGTAGAGCAGCGTCACCGCCCCCACAATATAGATAGAATCGGCAAAATGCCGACCAAAGCGAGTGGTGGGCTCCAGGCCGCCGTTGTCGGCGGTAAAAAACATGGCCAGGGTTTGGCCCATCGCCTCCGGCAGGCTAAAGGGGGCGGCATAGTGGCGATCGAGCAGCCAAAACCCCAGGGTGCCGTAGGCCAGGGTAAACAGCAGCGCCCCGGCCAGCACCCGCAGGCCCTGAACAATCGACGGGCGATCGGACTGGGCGGTGAACACTGGCCGCAGCCGCACCAGCAGCACCAGCAGCACCACCGCCAGCAGACTCTCCTCGTAGTCCAGCCCCTTGAGCAGATGGCTGACAATAGAGACCAGCAGCAGCCCCACCACCAGAAACCAGGCCACCCGTTTACGCCGCAGCAGATTGGCCGCCAGCAGCAGCAAAAAAAATCCGCTCAGGGCAGCAAACAGGTGAGCCCCCAGCCGAACCTCAATCGGCAGAGCATCCCTGACCCAGGCCACCCGCTGGGGCAGCCCAGGGGTCACCGCCGACCACAGATTAACCAGACCCATCAGGGCGGTCAGCACCGTAGCCATCCAAATACCGAGTTGTGAACGCTGGTTCAGCACGCCGTTTCCAAAGATTGCAGGGGACTTCTCCAAGTTTAAAGGACGGTGTCCAAAGGACGGGCTTGTGCCGCCGCCCCATGGCCCGTACCGCTGATCTGGGCCTAACCCTGTGTCGATGCTGACACCCATTTGCCACAGGTTTGCTATGCTCAACCCTTAGATTAGTCTTTGCCTTTTTATGGCTGAGGTCGTACTGTAGGCCAAAGGCTAGAGTCAAGCGTTAGCCAATTAAATAACTAGCTTTAAAGGGATATTGAATGAGCGCCCATAGCCAGCTAGGGGTTGAAGTTCCCGAAGAGAGAGGGGTTCAGGCTCTGATTGACCGCTTAAAAAATCAGGGCATTGAAGCGGGACAGCGTCAGTCTCAACAGTTGATTCAAGAGGCTCAGGCCAAGGCCCGTAAAATTGTGGCCGAGGCCCAGGCCGAAGCCCAGCGGATTCGAGTAGAGGCCAGAGAAGCCGCCGAGCGAGAGAAAACCGTGGGTCAAGAGGCTCTGCGGCTGGCGGCGCGAGATGTGCTGATTTCCCTTAAGAACCAAATTGCCGGGCTGTTCAGCGAGGTGCTGGGGCGGCAGGTCAGCGCCCAGTTTGATCAGGACGCCTTTTTGCAAAAGCTGCTGCTGGCGGTCTGTGAGCGAGAAACCGAGGGGGTTTCCGCCGATCAGGCCCTGACCGTGCTGCTGTCGGAGAGCCGCTCCAGCGCCCCCCCCAGCAGCGAATCGCCGATCGCCAACTGGATTTTGTCCCTCTGTCAGGAGGGACTGCGGGAGGGCATTGAGTTCACCGCCACAGACGAGCACTTCAGCGGCTTCAAGGTGCGGGTCGAGGAGGAGCAAATTCTGATTGACCTGACCGACCAGGCGGTGGCCCGGCTGCTGGAGCAATACCTGCTGCCCCGGTTCCGCTCGGTGCTAGAAGGCTATGTGTAGAGCGGAGTACCTGGGTCGATGAGTTTTCCCTACTACGGTGTCGTGTCCAGCCTGCCCTTCCTGAGCAACGACTTTTCCCTCAACCGCCTGCCCATCAGCCGCAACCAGCTCAAGTCTCGCCTGCTGTCCCTGGTTCCAGAAGACCGGGAGCAGCTCTGGGTGATTGTCAACTTTCACGAGCAGCTCTACGCCATTACCAGCTACACCGATGAGCAGGTAGCCCAGATGATCGACGCTGCCGCAGGGCAGATCTCCCACCCCCGGATCAAAGAGCTGTTTGAGGCCGACATTGCAATTTTGGTAATTGTCTCGGCCCTGCGCCAGCGGCTGCTGGGCATGACCCCGGTGCTGCCCTCTGGCGCCCTGCCCCAGCAGATTCGCCGCAACTGGCAGCAGCCAGATTTTGGTCTGGCCGCCCGCTATGCCTGGATTCCGGAGGTGCGGGGCTACCTGGAAACCGGCCAGGTGCAGCTGCTAGAGCGCCGCATGGACGAGGTGCGCTGGAACTATGCGGTGCAGATCTCTCGGGACAACCCCTTTACCCTGGAGGCGATCGCGGCCTACCTGGCCCGCTGGGACATTCTGTTTCGCTGGAGCCGGGTTGACCAGGCCGCCGGGCAGCAGCGCTTCGACCAGCTGGTGGGGGAGATCTTGCAGAATGCCTATTGATTTCCCCATAAATCGCAGGGTGCATTCGCGGCCTATCAAGCTTGGCAATTCTGCGCAGGTTAGGGCTTTGGGCCGCAATGCACCGCTTTTGGTACAGAGAATTTCGTGTGATGTAGGATGCATTTCGCCAAGGGCGAGGCTTTGCCAACGCGAAGCAATGCACCCTACGTCACGGGTGGGCGGTGCCCACCCTACGCTTGTTCATCCACCTCACTCAGGCCCCAGGAATGGTTAATACAGCAATTCCCACTGAATCTCCGCAGCTAGAATCGGCCCTGGCCCGCGTGGTCGAGGTCAATGCCAACGTCGTCACCCTGGAGCTAGAGCAGGGCAATTTGGTCAAAAACGAGGTCGCCTACCTGGCGGTGGGGGATCAGTCCCTCAAGGCCGAAGTCATCCGCATCCAGGGCAACCGGGCCGACATGCAGGTGTTTGAGGATGTCAAAGGGGTACGGGTGGGCGATCGCATCGTCTGTACCGGCGAGCTGCTCTCGGTGGAACTGGGGCCGGGGCTGCTGGGGCGGGTCTTTGACGGCCTGCAAAACCCCCTGGCCGACCTGGCCCAGACCCACGGCTTCTTTCTGCCCAGGGGCATCTATCTCGACGCGCTGAACCGCGATCGCCGCTGGACCTTTACCCCCCAGGTCAAAGTCGGCGACACGGTGCAGGCCGGAGACGTGCTGGGCACCGTCATGGAAGGGCAGATTCCCCACAAGATCATGGTGCCCTTCGACCAGCCCCACCGGCTGGCGGTCAGCTTCATCCAGGAGGGCAGCTTCCGCATCGAAGAACCCGTCGTGCACCTGCAAAACGGCAGCGGCGACTCCATTCGCCTGTCCATGCTCCAGCGCTGGCCGGTGAAAGTGCCCCTCTCCAAGGACATGCAGGATCGCCGCCTGGTCGAGCGCCAGTACCCCAGCGAGGCCCTGGTCACCACCATCCGCATCATCGACACCTTCTTTCCCCTGGCCAAGGGGGGCACCGCCTGCGTGCCCGGCCCGTTTGGGGCGGGCAAGACCGTGCTGCAGCAGCTAATCGCCAAATTCTCCGAGGTGGACGTGGTAATCATCGTCGCCTGCGGCGAGCGAGCCGGGGAGGTGGTCGAAACCCTGACTGAGTTTCCGGCCCTGCTCGATCCCCGCAGCGGTCGTCCCCTGATGGAGCGCACGATCATTATCTGCAACACCTCCAGCATGCCGGTGGCGGCGCGGGAAGCCTCCATCTACACCGGCATTACCCTGGGCGAGTACTACCGGCAAATGGGGCTTCAGGTGCTGCTCTTGGCCGACTCCACCAGCCGCTGGGCCCAGGCGCTGCGGGAGATCTCGGGCCGCTTGGAGGAGATCCCCGGCGAAGAGGCCTTTCCCGCCTACCTGGACTCCCGCATCAAGGGCATGTACGAGCGGGCGGGCGTGCTGCGCACCCGCGACGGGTCCGTCGGCAGCCTGACGATTTTGGGCAATGTTTCCCCGGCGGGGGGCAACTTCGAGGAGCCCGTCACCCAGTCCACCATCGCCACGGTGAAGGTGTTTTTGGGCCTCACCTACAACCGGGCCTACCGGCGGGCCTACCCGGCGATCGAGCCGCTGATCTCTTGGTCCCGCTACCTCGACCAGCTGCAAGACTACTTCCGCACCCACCTCTCTCCCGAGTGGGTCGAGAAAGTAAAATTCAGCCTGGAGCTGCTCAAAACCGGCGATACTATCAACCAAATGATGCAGGTGACTGGCGAAGAGGGCATTCCCCTGGAAGACTACATCGTCTATCTCAAGGCCCAGTTCCTCGACAACGCCTACCTCCAGCAGGATGCCTTCGACGATGTCGATGCCTCCAGCCCCCAGGCCCGACAGGTGCAGAGCTTTTTGCTGGTGCTCAAGGTGCTGGAAGCCGAATTTAAGGTGGCGACCAAGCCCGACGCCTACGGTCTGTTTACCAAACTCACCAGCCTGTTTAAAAATCTCAACTACTCCGTCCTCGACTCCAGCGACTACCAGCGCTACGAGCAGGAGTTGGAGACCCTCCTGGATCAAAACGCATGACCTGGCCGCGGGGGAAATACTCTAAACGCGCTTCTGCTGTGCCACATCCTAACCATCACCATGATTGAACACACCGGCATTCTTGAGATCAACGGCGACATTATCAAAATTAAGGCCAAGGGAGTGCGCTACGGCGAGCTAGCGACCCTGAACAATCCCAATGGCCGCACCTCCCCCGCCCAGGTGATTCGCCTCCAGGGGGATTTGGTGACGCTACAGGTTTTCACCGGGGGCCAGGGCATCTCCACCGGGGCCACTGTCCGGTTTCTGGGCCACCCGATGGAGGTAATCTGCAGCGACAACATTCTGGGCCGGGTGTTTAGCGGCGCGGGGCAGCCCATCGACGGCGGCCCCGATCTCTCCATGGAGCCCCAGGTGGAGATTGCTGGCCCCAGCATTAACCCCTGGATGCGAGTGGTGCCGAGCAACCTGATTCGCACCAACATCCCGATGATCGACATGTTCAACTGCCTGGTGGAGAGCCAGAAGATCCCCATCTTTACCGTGGCGGGAGAGCCCTACAACGAACTGCTGGCCCGCATCGGCATTCAGGCCGACGCCGACATCATCGTGTTTGCGGGGATGGGCCTCACCTTTGACGACTATCACTTCTTCTGGAATACCTTCCAGAGCCAGGGGGTATTTTCTCGCACGGTGATGTTTGTCAACATGGCCTCGGACTCGGTGGTAGAGCGCCTGCTGACCCCCGATATTGCCCTGGCGGTGGCGGAGCGCTTTGCGGTGGAAGACAGCCGCCGGGTGCTGGTGCTGATGACCGACATGACCGCCTACGCCGACGCGCTCAAGGAGGTGGGCATCGCCATGGAGCAGATTCCCTCCAACCGTGGCTACATGGGCGATTTGTACTCCACCCTGGCCTTCCGCTACGAGCGGGCCTGCGACTTTAAGGGGGCGGGTTCGGTGACCATTCTGACGGTGACTACCATGCCCGGCGACGACGTCACCCACCCGGTGCCCGACAATACGGGGTTCATTACCGAAGGGCAGTTCTACCTGCACGATCGCATCATCGACCCCTTCGGCTCCCTCTCCCGCCTGAAGCAGCTGGTGATTGGCACCAAAACTCGGGAAGACCACGGGGCCGTCGCCAACACCATGATTCGCTTTTTTGCCGGGGCCAAGGAAGCCGAGAAAAAGCAGTCCCTGGCCTTTGAGCTGAGCGACACCGATGAAAAGCTGCTGCACTTTGGCAAGCTGTTTCGGGAGCGGTTTATGGACTTTAACGTCAACATTGCCCTCGATGACGCCCTGAATTTGGGCTGGAAGACCCTGGCGGAATGTTTTTCCCCGGAGGAGCTGCTGATGAAGGAAGACCTAATCAAGAAATATTTGCCCAGGGCGGCGGCAGCGGAAGACCTCGAGGCTGAGATAACCGTTGCCGAGGCGGCTAAGGATGTGGACCTAGTGGAGGTGCGGTAGGCCATGGCCAAAATTGCCTTTAACAAGGGCGCGCTGAAAGCCCAAAAAGACCAGATCG
This sequence comes from Nodosilinea nodulosa PCC 7104, assembly GCF_000309385.1. Taxonomy (GTDB): domain Bacteria; phylum Cyanobacteriota; class Cyanobacteriia; order Phormidesmidales; family Phormidesmidaceae; genus Nodosilinea; species Nodosilinea nodulosa. Next base: position 472,272 of record NZ_JH976537.1, on the reverse strand, counting down.
ATGTCTACGAGCGGTTTTTACCCTCACTAGATCTGAAAAAGACCCAGCTCCTGATTGAGGTGAACCGGGCCGAGCAAATGCTCCGCGCCGCCAAGGAACAAACCGCTACGGACCAGGGCCGAGTGCAGTCGTGGGTGGCGCTGCTGAGCGCCACGCCCCTGGAGCTGTCGAGGCTGGTCACGCTGGTGGGGTGGGAAAAGCGCCACGAGAGCGTGGCCGGGGTGCGGGTGCCGGTGCTGGGAGACATTCAGTTTCAGGTGCGCCCCTACACCCGGCTGGGATCGCCCCTGTGGATCGACGCCCTGGTGGAGTCGCTTCAGGAGGCCGCCAGCCAGCAGCTCAAGGTCACTATTTTAGAGGAGCGGGTGCAGCTGATGAGCCAGGCGCTGAAAAAGGTAACCCAGCGGATCAACCTGTTTGAAAAGGTGCTTATCCCAGAGGCTAAGGAAAATATTCGCAAGATTCGGCTGTTTATCTCCGATTCTGAACGCACGGCTGTGTGCCGCTCAAAGCTGGCTAAGGCCAAGCTGGAGAAGGCGTTCCTCAACAGCCAGGCGGCCGCCAGCGCGGACCCGTCCGATGCCTACGCGGAGGCGGAGGCTCAGCCATGACCATTGCCAAACTCAAGCGACTGACGGTGGTGGGCACGCTGGCCGAAAAATCGGCGGTGCTGACCCAGCTCCAGGCATTGGGGGTGCTGCACCTGATCGATCTGAAGACGGAGGCCGCGCCGCTGATCGGAGATCCCTTCAAGGACACCCGACTGGCCCTGAAGTACCTGGAAGACTGCCCCCAGAAACAGCGCCCGGCCCGCCACCTGAAGCACTTTAACCCCCAGCAGCAGGTGGAGCGGGTGCTCAAGCTGAAGGCGGATATTGAGCGGCTGATCGACGAGCGCGATCGCATCTCCACCCAGATCGACGCCCTCAAACCCTGGGGCAACTTTCGCCTGCCAGAGGAGGATAGTCTGGACGGCCTCAGGTTCTACTTTTACCAGCTCACCCTGAAACAGTTTCGGCAGCTGGCGGCGATGGACTGCGTCTACCAGCTGATCAAGCGCGACCACCGCTTTTACTATGTGGCGGTGCTTCACAGCGACCTGCCCGACTGGCCCATTCAGCCGCTGAAGCTGCCCACGGTGCCCCTGGCCGACCTGCAGGAGCAGCTCCAGGATGCGGAAGACGGCATCGAAAACCTGGAAACCCGGCGGATTGGGGCCACCCGCTTTATCCAGGCCCTGCGCGACTACCTGCTGGATGCCCAAAATGCCAGCGAACTGGGCCAGGCCAACGCCATGACCCACGACGAGGCGGGTATTTTTGCCCTCCAGGGCTGGTGCCCGGTGGATCAAACCGAGGTGGTGGCGCAGCTGGGCGATCGCCTGGGGCTAGCTCTAGAAATTCAGGATCCCGCACCGGACGATAATCCGCCGGTATTTTTAGAAAACTCCTCCACCTTTGCCCCGGGCGAAAGCCTGATTCAGATCTACGGCATGCCGGGCTACCGCACCTGGGATCCCTCGGCGATGGTTTTTGTTAGCTTTGTGCTGTTCTTTGGCCTGATCATTGCCGACGCCGGGTATGGCGTTATTCTGCTGGTGCTGGCCCTGCTGTTTCGGGGCCGACTGGTGCGATCGGGCAAAAAACAGTTTTGGCAGCTGTGGCTGGCCCTGTCCCTGAGCGCCTGCATCTACGGCATGCTGATGGGCGAATACTTCGGCTTTGAGCCCCCTGCCACCAGTCTGCTGGAAAAAATCGCCATCCTCCAGCCCAACCTGGAGAAGCTCAACGAGCTGATGGCCTTCTCCATCGGCATTGGGGTGGTGCACGTGGCGATCGCCAACCTGATCAGCATGGTCCACCGCTGGCCCGGCCATGCCTTCTACGTGCACCTGGGCTGGCTGCTGGTGGTAGTCGGCGGCTACGCCGCCTGGATCTTCGGCTTCCTGGCCCCGGCGCCGCTCCTGTCTCACCTGGGTATTTGGGGGCTAGGGGCGGGGCTGGTCCTGGTGTTTTGCTTCAGCCACCCCGGCCCGCTCAACGCCAAAGGTCTCAGCCAGTGGTTTTTTGGCGGCCTCCACGGCCTCACCGAAGCCTCCAAAATCTTCGGCGATGTGCTCAGCTACCTGCGGCTGTTTGCCCTCGGCCTCTCCAGTACCTATCTGGCCCTCACCTTCAACCAGCTTTCCCAGGACGCCGCCAGCTTCGGCGAGCTGGGCATTCTGCTCTCCTTCGTGATTTTGCTGTTCGGCCACCTGATGAACTTCGTCCTCTGCATCATGGCGGGCACCATCCACGGTCTGCGTCTCAACTTCATCGAGTTCTATCGCTGGAGCCAAGACGCCAATGAAGAGGGGCAGTTGTTTAAGCCGTTTCAGAAGTACTTGCCAGGGAGGTAGGGAGGTGGGGAGTAGGGGTTAGGGGAGTAGGGGAGATAGGGAGGTGGTGTAACAAAGGCGTTAGTTTTAGAAGTCTTCCCCACCTTCCCCACCTCCTCCACCTTCCTCACCTTCCCTACCTTCCTCACCTCCCCCACCTTCCCCCACTCCTCCATCCCTTCACCCATTCACCCTAAAACACTCAACATGGACAACATTCTCATCGGTTTCGCCTACATCGGCCTCTTCGCCGTCGTCTCCCTCAGCGCCATTGGCAGCATCATTGGCTGCGCTCGCAGCGGCATGGCAGCGATCGGGGCGATGATGGAAACCGAAACAGGGCACGGTAAGTTTCTCGGCGTAGCAGCACTGCCCTCTACCCACGCGATTCTGGGCATTGTGCTGATGTTTATCTTGCAGCAGAAGACGGGGGCAGCGGCGGCGCTGGGTATTTTTGCGATCGGCGGGCTGGCGGGGTTGGCCCTGCTGATGTGCGGCACCTACCAGGGCAACTGCTGCGCCATGGCCATCAACGCCTCTAAGAGCAAGCCTGAAATTTTTGGTAAATCCCTGGCTCCGGCGGGGATTGTGGAGGGCTTTGCGGTATTTGTCTTTGTGATGGCCCTGGTGCTGAGCCAGAGCCTAAAGGCCTGAGGTCTGGCCCTTTGGCCTCGGCGGTTCACGGCTGATGGGGCACATGGGGGCTGGCCATGTCTGCCGCTGGGGCAACCGTTGGCGGCGCTGAGATGGCCAAAATATCTCGAATCGACCCGGCAATGGGAACCGCTATTACCACCCCCAGCAGCCCGGCCACCTTTGCCCCCACCAGTAGTGAAATTAAAATCCAGACCGGGCTTAGCCCGGTAAACCCGCCGATGAGCTGGGGAGCCAGGCCGTTTTCAATCAGCTGGTCAATCACTACGGCCACCACCAACACCCTCACCCCCAGCCAAATACTGCTCAGGGCGGTTAGGCTGCTCACGAGGGTAATGCCCAGCGCCGCCCCAAAGGGAAACAGGGCCAGCAGGCCCACCCCCAGGCCAAATACGAGGCCAAAGGGCACTTGAATGACCACAAAAGCAACGGTCATGGCTGTTCCCATCAGCAGGGCCACGGTTGCCTGGGCGACAAAATAGTTGTGAAAGTTGTGGCGCAGGCTTTCCCGCAGCTGAGCGCCCGTGGTGACGGGAAAATAGCGAAATACGCCGTCCCAAAGCTGCCGACCGTAGAGCAATAGATAAAAGGTCAGCACCAGGGTCAGCATCACGTTCAGCACGCTGCCAATGGCGCTAACCAGGGTGCCAACAACGGCGCCGCTGGCCGACTGAAGCTGACTGGCCACCTGATCTTCTAATTGCGTAATCCACCGACTGAGATCGATCGGCAGGCGGCGCGCCACCGCCCAGGACTGCAAGCCGTTGAGCTGATGGGTACCCGAGGCAATCCAGCTGGGCAGGCGATCGCCTAGCTCATTTACCTGCTCGATGATGACAGGAATTAGGGTGATGCCCAAAATCAGCAGCACCAGGCCAAAGGAGAGCAGCACAATCAGCACCGCCCGCGGACGGCGAATGCTAAACCGCTGTAGCCAGGCAACGGGATACTCCAGCACGAAGGCCAGCAGGGTCGCCACCACCACGATGGTCACAATGGTGCGGAAGTAGTTGAAAAGCAGCAGCAGTACCCACCCGTTGAGTACGATCAAAGGCAGGGTGAGACCCCATAGACCAACGCGCAGCAGACGAGATTTCCAGCTCATGGCCAAGGAAGAAAGGGGTCAGCTATATTGTCTCAGGTTTCACCTTGAGAAAATACAGCCACCCCCGCTCTACCCGGCCTAGGGCGTGGCATCATTGCTGGCTAAGGTCCTGATTCCAACAGCATTGCCACGCCCGACCCAAACAACAGACTAGTGGCCTATGAATTTAGCTTCTTTTGAAACCGGCGCTTGGGCTGCAACCACATGAAAATGCCGGTGGCGATCAGTATCAATAGCCCTAGGGAATTTAGAAAGGGGTAAATAACCTGTAGATCCACGATCCCAAAATTGCCCTTGTGCAGATCCATCAGCCAGTCAAAGGCTTCTCCTTTGCCAGCCATATCCACAAGCTGGTAAAACGAGCCAGTCAAAACCGTCAGCAGAATTGGCAATAGCATCAGCGGAGCCAGGAAACGATGAACCTGGCGAAGGTTTTTGGCGCTCGTCATGATGTTATTTTTCCACGAAAGAGTAACTGAACTTTTGCAGAGCCAAATGTCAGGCCTGTGTCAAATCGGTGTCAACATCACACGGTTTCAAAAAAGAGGAGGAATTATGAGCGGGCTTTAAACCCTTCGATTGATTCGAAAAAAGGGCTAAAGTTGAATGGCACTGACATAAGAGAGCAGAAAAGGCTTCAAGCGCTTGATCTGTAAAGATCGAAGCGTCGAAACCCAAAACCATGTCTCTATGATGCCGAATCGTGCGGATGTCCTCAAGGAGAAATACCAAAACAGTATCGGTCTACCCTTTGCCAAGGTTCTACCGGAAGCCGAAGTCCAGGCTGTAGTGGACGAACAAGGCATCGCCTATCGCCAAGTGCTCTACACCCCAATGGTAGTGCTGTGGAGTTGGATCTCCCAAGTTCTTGATGTCGATGGCAGTCTCAGCCATGCGGTCAAGCGGGTGGTGGCCTGGATGAGCCTGGCGGGCTTAGAGCCGCCGTCAGCCGATACCGGGGGGTACAGTAAAGCGCGTAAGCGCCTGAGCGAGTCCATTTTCCCACCCCTACTAAAGCGAGTGACGAGGGCGTTACAACGGAAAGTATCCCCGGAACAACGGTGGTGTGGTCGCCGAGTCAAGGCCTTTGATGCCACGACGGTCTTGATGAGTGATACCAAGGCCAATCAAGCGGCGTATCCCCAACACAGCAATCAGAAGACGGGCTGTGGCTTTCCGCTGTTGAAGCTTCAGGTGTGGTTTTGCGTGACTACGGGAGCGGTCTTGGAGGTAGCGATGGCTCCTTTTCGGGTGAGTGAGTGGCGCTTAGCCCGCCAACTTTACCAGACCCTGCGCCCAGAGGATGTGGTGGTGGCCGATTCGGCCTATGGCACCTATGTGGATCTGGCCTGGGTCGCGCTGACGGGAGCCGATGCCGTTTTTCGCAAGCACCATCAGCGCCGCTGCGATTTCAGGCGTGGCAAAAAGCTTGGGATTGGCGACCACATTGTCCGGTGGCAACGCCCCAAGCAATGCCCCGACGCCCTCTCGCCTGAGGAGTTTGAAGCCTTACCCGAGTCGATTGAGGTACGCGAAGTCTTTCTCTCCATTCAGACGCCTGGGTTTCGACCGACCAACATCGTAGTGGTGACCACCCTGATGGACGCCAAGCGGTATCGCAAAGCTAAATTGGCCGAACTCTATCACCTCCGCTGGCAGGCCACCGAAGTCAATCTCAGGCATCTCAAGACCACCTTAGCTATGGAGATGATTGCCGCCAAAACGCCCGCTATGGTGACCAAAAGCATTTGGGTTCATCTGTTGACCTACAATCTGCTGCGAACCCTCATGTGGGAGGCGACTGCCGACTCTGAGGTCGACGCGTTACGGCTCTCCCTTCAGGGCACTCGGCAACAATTTAATCACTTCCGACCCGAGTTTCTCCATCTCGCTCCATCCCAGCAACAGCGAGGCTACCAGGCCTTGTTAAGCGCTGTGCAAGAGCTGATTGTTCCCTTTCGCCCCAACCGTTCAGAACCCCGAGTCGTCAAACGTCGTCCCAAACCGTTCCCGAGAATGCAGGAACCCCGCTCAGTCCTGAAAGCTAAGCTGGTAGCTTGATAGGGCTTACGTCAGTGACATTCGGCTAAAGTTAGCTCATTCCGTAAGATCCTGTACGGCTCTGCGATCGCCCTTCGGCTGACGAAAGCTCTGATAAATAACCAGACTGACAATAATACAAAGAAAAAGAACGCTCGTATCAGTGGTGCCAAACCCCAGCCCTCCGTTGTCAACCGATTGGGACAGTAAATCTCCGGTCGATGCCCCCAGTGGACGAGTCAAAATGTAGGCCAGCCAAAAGGCCAGGACTCCGTTGAGCCGCAAAAAATAATACCCCCCCGCCACCAGGCCAATGAGGGCGGCAAAGACGAGCAGAGCCTGCCCGTAGCCCATGCCGGTGCCTTCGGATAGCAAATCTCCCCCCGCCGTACCCAGGGCAAAGGTCAGCAAAATGGCAAGCCAGTAGTAGGCTTCGCGCTTAGCCGTATTGATGGAGTGCATGGCCAGGGTTCGTTAATTGGCGTACCAGACGCTAAATACTGCCGCCAGGCCAATACTAAAGACAACGGTGGTGGTAACTAAGCTGACGCCAAACTCATCGACTAATCGATCTGTAATGAGGGTGCCGACAATGCTGATCAGGACGACGACTAGCCAGTAGCTGCTGGGTACGTAGCGCCGGAGCCGAAATTGATTGCCCAGGGCCACCAGTAGTAAAGCCCCCATGATGTAGGACGTGGCGGCCAGGCCCAAATTCAGGCTATAGGACAGGTAGTCGGCGACGGTTTCGCCAACGGTGGTTGCAAGTATTTTAATGATCCAGAAGACGGCGGTTATCTCCGGTACTCTATTTAGCCTTGGCCGCATAGATTTTCTCCTTAAAAAAAGTCGGGGAGGCAACAATATGGGCTGAATTTGCAAGTCAGCACTCTCGACCCAGAAGCTCCGAAATGTAGCTCAGGGTATTGCCGCAAGGCTAGGTATTGCCTGCACAACTTGACTGTAGAGTGCGATCGTCAAGAAATCGGCAAGACTGCTAGGAGAAGAGTTTTAGAATCTGCTGGTGCGAGCGATCGCAATCTGTCAGCAATCTTCTGGAAGTTAGATCGCAGTCAGAAAACAACGCCGTAGCTCGCGGCAAAAGCAGAAACTGATACCAATTCCCTATAAAGCTGCACAGAACAGTGCTTCCAGGATAAAGTCATAGCCGGTCAAGGAGGCGATGGCCTCGGTACTCAAGCTTTCAATTCGGTTACCCATGTGCTGCCGCAACTGATCCAATGTCTGGAAACACTTGCCCTTGAGCGGTGACTTCAGATGCTGCCAAAAGCGCTCGGCTGGATTGAGTTCGGGACTGTAAGGCGGTTGAAAGATAGGAATCAGGTTGTCTGGCCATACCAACGTTTTGGCTCGATGGGCCTGATCCATCTGCATGACGGCGACATCGTCGCCCAGAGCATTCGAGACCGCCGTGATAAAGCGCTGAAAATGCGTCCCGTTGAGGTGAGGATATTCCTGGCAGAGGTGCCAGCCTGAGAGCGGTTCCACAACCCCATAAAGCCAAAAATTCTCGCGAACATACTGTTTCATCGCTATCGGCTTGACCCCACGGGCCGTAATCACTCGCCCCCGCTGGCTCATCAAGCCCAGGCGCATCTCGTCTTGACAGAGATAGCGCAGGGGTTTGCCCTGGCCAAAGTAGTCCCCTAACACCCTCAGGGCGAGACCTATTTTTTTTATAGGTTGCGACGGCGACTGGGTCTTGTTTGATGTTCTGCGGACGAGGGGCTTTCAGCTTGGCACCTAAGCGATAACGTACCGTCTTATGCACCGTCTTGTAGGGAATTGGCTCACCACTCTGGGCTTCCAGCCACTGCTGCACCTCGCCATAGCTGGCAAAGCCTTCAGGGGAATCCAAGCGCGCTTTGAGTTTCTCCAGGAGCTCGCCGTCGATGCGAGGGGCTTTACCGGGGGCTGTCCGTTCCTCTAGCAGACCGGCTAACCCCTCGTCTCGATACCGCTTGAGCCAGCGCGTAATCGTCGATGGGGAGCGCCCCAGACGATGACTGAACTCTTTATGCTCAGTCACTTGGCCGCTCTTGTACCACCACAGCAGTCGCAGGCGCTCCGCTTGAGCGGCACTTCGGGCTTGGCGCAGGCTTTTGAGGAGGTAGTCTGCACTTTCATGAACCTCTAACTTCAGTGGACGAGCCATCCTTCATGCTTGAACTCACTACCCCTCTATTTTGCCTTGCCTCATAGGGAATCGGTATAAAGCATTAATTTGCATAATGGTTGGGAGCTACCGACCTGGTTCGGGGAATAGCCGATATTGGCACTATTGCCCCAACCTGTGGTGTAGCGCAGACATCGAATCCTTAATATCCGCCACTAGCGCGTCGATTACCTCGGGGGTCGTATTCCAGGCGCACATCAGCCGCACCCCACCGCTGCCGATGAAGGTGTAGAACTTCCAGCCCCGGCGGTAGAGTTCATCAATCAAGGCCTGGGGCATCTGCACAAACACCCCGTTGACCTGGCGGGGGAACAGCAGTTTTAGCCCAGGAATGTCCTGTAGCTGCTGCTCCAGGTAGGCCGCCATGCGGTTGGCGTGCTCGGCGTTGCGCAGCCAGGCTCCCGTCTCCAGCAGCCCCAGCCACGGGGCCGAGATAAACCGCATTTTTGAGCACAGCTGCCCCGCCTGCTTGCAGCGGTAGGCAAAATCTTCGGCTAGCGATCGATCAAAAAACAAAATCGCCTCGCCAATGCCCATGCCGTTTTTGGTGCCACAGCAGCACAGCACGTCAATGCCTGCCTTCCAGGTCAGCTCCGCCGGGGTTTTGCCCGAGGCCACCAGGGCATTGGCAAAGCGAGCACCGTCCATATGTACCTTGAGCCCGTGCTGGCGGGCCAGGCCGCTAAGGGCGGCTAGCTCGTTGGTGGTATAGAGGGTGCCCACCTCGGTGGCCTGGGTGAGGCTAATCACCTTGGGCTTGGGGTAGTGAATGTCGGTGCGTTTGGTGATCAACCGCTCCACATCGGCGGGGTCGAGCTTGCCGTTATCGCCCTGGGCCAGCAGTAGCTTAGAGCCGTTGCTGGCAAATTCGGGGGCACCGCACTCGTCGGTTTCGACATGGGCCAGCTCGTGGCAAATTACGCTGTGGTACGACTGGCACAGCGAGGCCAGGGTCAGCGAGTTGGCCGCCGTGCCGTTAAAGACGAAGAACACTTCGCAGTCGGTTTCAAACAGCGATCGAAAGGCGTCGGCAGCCTTTTGCGTCCAGTCGTCGTCGCCGTAGGCGGGCACGTCCCCCTGGTTGGCCTTGAGCAGGTAGTCCAGGGCCTCGGGGCAGATGCCGGAGTAGTTGTCGCTGGCGAACTGGAGGGGGCGGTGGGTGGGTGGGGCGAGGACCATAGTGGGTAGTGGGGTGGGGGTGTTTTGAGGATAGCGTGGGGGCGTGGGGCGTGGGGCGTTAGGAGGTGGGGGATGGGGGGATGGGGGGATGGGGTGATGGGGGGATGGGGGGATGAGGAGATGGGATTGGGGGAGTGGGGAGTAGGGGAGTAGGGGAGTGGGGAGTGGGGGAGTAGGGGAGTGGGGAGTGGGGGAGTAGGGGGATGGGTGGGTGGACAGGGGAAGGGAGTGGGCTAGGGAATGGGAATGGGCGCAGGGTGGATACAGTAAGATTGGAGGGCTATGGAAGCATTGATCGCAACAGAGCTGGGTAATTGTATGGTGCGTGGGTTTCGCTGGCTTTGGATGGGGATGGCGGTGGCCGGAGCCGTGGTAGCGCTGGATGGCGGCAGTCTGGCACCGCTGGGGGGCAGCCCCGCCCAGGCTCAGGATGGCGGCACTATTACCCTGCGATCGGACGTTCAGGAGGCCAATGCCGCCACGGGCATCATCACCGCCCGTGGCAATGTGCAGATCGACTACCCCTCCCGCCGCATTCAGGCCACCTCCGCCCAGGCCGACTATTTCAGCAACGAAGATCGGATTGTGCTCAGCGGCAATGTGGTTGTTACCCAGGAGGGCAATACGCTGCGGGCCGAGGTGGTCACCTACCTGATCAACGAAGATCGCTTTGTCGCCACCCCCCGCCCCAACGACCAGGTGGAGGCGGTGTACACCCTGCCTGAGGCGGAGCCTCCCTCAGTGCAGGACTCGGGGCCGTCGGGCAGTCGCCCGACCCCGCCCAAGCCACCCGTGGTGCTAGACGTTAGCCCGGTAGAGGGTGAGCCTCAACCGCTGACGCCGTAGAGGCAGGTTAACTGGGGAAGTCGTCTGTGTCGGGTAAATGCTCATTTGTGCTAGGGGCTGTCATCAATTAATCGCCGCAAGAATTGATGACACGCCCTAGGGGTGAGGGGTCTGGCCCACTTGACCATGGCAGCTACAGTATTTAATCTTTGACTAATTACTTAAAATTAAATTTTTCCTATGATTAGTTACCCCCTAAAGGTAGGTTTTGTTTTATCTGGCCTTTATTAATCCGTTAAAAACAAAGAATATTGCGAGAAATGTTCTCTGCGTATTGGCGATCGCAAAGCAATCATAGATAGTATTGGCTTGGCACATGCTGCGGCAAAAGAGACGAATTCACTGAACATCGAGTGTTTCCCTGGCTTGATTGAGATATCCCACGCAGTTCACTGAACCGTATACTTCCCTCGGGCGTTACATCTACGTCAGAACATATATCCACGCAAAATAATAGTGGTGCTAGATCCTTAGCTTGCAACGTCAAAGCGTTAACTCGTTTCAGAGCGGGTTAGGTATTGACATGTATTTAGCATCTCCCACCTCAATTTTCAGTTGATGCAGAAATGATCCTGGAGTTTTGCGGATGTTGCAGACATCTGGCCCATTTTGCTGCGTTGAAAATGAGGGCTACTCCATCTCTGTAGAGGGTTACGGTACTATACATCCTATCTTCGCGTCAGCATGCTTACTCGAATTTTGCGTTTTCCGCTGCCGCTGAAGGCAGCTTCTAAAATTAACCTGTTGCTGGAAAAATTGTCCAGAAAAGTACGGTCACTTCTCCGTTTATGGCAGGGTGACCCCAGCTTTCTGGTGATGAGCTGGCTGGCTCGCTTTGTAGTCGTGCGCGAATGGATGGCCGGTCGCGGCACCTACCAACCTCAGGCGGTAGTTGAGGCGACCCTGCTTCATAGGGTGGCGGGAGTCTGCCCCCTGGAGAGTTCAGGTCAGGTAGCTAGGCTCATTCAGAGTCACGGCTACTATGTTGGGTTTTCTCTACAAGACAGCATTTTGCAGAACTTGCTCACGTTTGCTGAGACCATGCCTTGCTATGCTAACCGCGACTCTGCTCTGCCGTTCTACCTCAAAGATAAAGCTCAGTTTGAGCAGGAATTGGGGGTTCCGCTGCTGGTGGCAGGCTATCTGGACACCCACGAGAAATGCGATGCCTATCAAAAGCTAAAGGTAGATCCTTACCTTTTGGACATAGCCAGCCAGTATCTAAATCATTCAGCAGTTTATATGCGAGGGGAACTGGCCTGGGGATTTCCGACTCCTAATACCTTAGCCGACAAGATTAGAACAGCGCGGGTTTATCACTGCGATATCAATGACTTTAAAACGATTAAATTTTTCTTTTACCTCACAGATGTAGGGGAGGGCGAAGGCCCCCACGCCTATATTGAAGGCACCCATCGCAACCGACGGTTTAGCCACCAGTGGATGGGTCAAGCCTGTGCGGCCATTGATGACGAAATTTTGGTAAAAACCTATGGCCGCGATCGCGTTCGTGTAGTTACTGGACCTGCGGGAACAGGCTTTGTAGGAGATCCCTACTGTCTGCACAGAGGCGCTGTGCCCTCCCGTCATCCGCGATTGCTGCTACAGCTTGAGTTTGGCATCCATCCCTATCGCATTTGGTATTTTTAAATTTGCTATGCTTGAGCTGTTTGATTTCTGTAAAAGCGATGGTTTAGCCGACAACTGCTGCAACAACCGTTGTAAATTAAGGGTTTTATTACCCTAGGGTTTTATCGCTCTAGCTTGTACTTCAAATTTTCAAGAGATGCCAGCTTAGGATAGAGACAGAGATGCCCATCGCGCAACCAGATGCCCCCGCACAGGCAGGTAAACCCAAAAAAGTGGCTTACCTAGTCAATCAGTATCCCAAGGTTAGCCACAGCTTCATTCGCCGCGAAATCGCTGCCCTTGAGGCCCAGGGGCTAGAGGTGGCCAGATTTTCGATTCGCTCGTGCGCCGATGAGCTAGTCGACCCCGATGACATCAAAGAGCTGGGCAAAACTCAGATCGTGCTAGATCATCCCTGGCCTGAGCTACTGCTACTGGTCATTCGCGTCATGCTGCTGCGGCCTGTGGCGTTTGTGACCGCCCTCGGGTTGGCCCTTCAAGTTGGCCTTAGGGATGAGTCGGGGCCGCTATATCAGCTTGCCTACCTGGCCGAGGCCTGCGTACTGCTGCTCTGGTTTGAAGCTGCCGCCGTTGACCATGTGCACGCTCACTTTGGCACCAACTCTACTACTGTGGCCATGCTGTGCCGAGCTTTGGGCGGGCCGCCCTACAGCTTTACGGTTCACGGGCCAGAAGAATTTGACAAGGTAAGGGCTATTTCACTGGCCGAAAAAATTCGGCGCGCCGACTTTGTGGTGGCGATTAGCTCCTTTGGCAAGAGTCAGCTGTACCGCTGGACGGCCCTGGAAGACTGGCCAAAAATTCACGTGGTGCACTGCGGGCTGGACCAAGACTTTCTGGCCCAGGAGTTTGTGCCTATTCCCGAGCAGCGCCACGCTGTCTGTGTGGGGCGGCTCAGCGGGCAAAAGGGCCACCTGCTGCTGCTAGAGGCTGTCAGGCAGCTGGTGGAGACGGGCTACCGACTGACGGTGACGCTGGTGGGCGATGGCGAGATGCGATCGCAGGTCGAAGCGCTCATTACCAGCTACAACCTGCAAGACTGCGTTTCGATTACGGGCTGGGCGGCCAGTCAAGAGGTAAAAGCTCAGTTGCTCAAGGCTCAGATGCTGGTGTTGCCCAGCTTTGCCGAGGGCTTGCCTGTCGTCATTATGGAAGCCCTGGCGCTGGGGCGACCAGTCATTACGACATCCATTGCTGGCATTCCCGAACTCGTAGAGACTGGCGTCAACGGCTGGTTGGTGGTGCCTGGATCGGTCGAGTCGCTGGTAGAGGCCATGCGCCATGCCCTAGATGCCTCGGTAGCCGAGCTAGAGGCTATGGGCAAAGCGGGCATGGAGAAAGTTGCACAGCAGCACAATATCGATCGCGAGGCCGCCTGTCTAGCCCGTCTGTTTGTTGAGAATGGTCAACCCCAGGCGGCTCTAGGGGCTGTCATCAATTAGTTGCCGATGGCCCCAGCATCAACGGTTACAGCTCCTAGCCTGTTGTTTGGGTTGGGCGCGGCAAGGCTGGTGGAGTCAGGATTTTAGCCAGAATTGATGAGATGCCCTAGGATTCTGGCGCTTTGCCAGGTTAGGACTCAGAGATATGGGCCTGGCTGAATGAAGGCATGAAGTTGGGGTAAGGGCAAAGGGCCATAGGCCTCTGCGAGAGGCGCTGATGTCTTGGTTCAGACCCGTTTTCAGCCGCCCCCAAATAGCTCCCTCAGCCCCTTGGTCAGGGGACTGGGACAGTACCTACACTGGCTTGGTGAAGCTGTTGCCTAGACTGGGGAAGAGCTTTGATACAATTTACAAAGCTCAATCGAAAAAGCTCAATCGAACCCTACCGACCAAGGCGCACCCTTGAAGATCGTACTTGACAACGTTCAAAAGACCTATGGCAAGCGCCAGGTAGTCAACCGGGTTAGCGTCTCGGTAGCCCAGGGTGAAATCGTCGGCCTGCTGGGTCCTAACGGGGCAGGTAAAACGACCACCTTTTACATGGCTACCGGGCTGGAGCGCCCCGACGCTGGCAAGGTCTGCCTTGACCAGATCGACATTACCGACCTGCCCATGCACCAGCGGGCCCGATTGGGTATCGGCTACCTGGCTCAGGAACCCAGCATTTTTCGCCACCTGTCGGTGGCCGACAATCTTTTGCTGGTGATGCAGCAGACGCGGGTGCCCCCCGACGAATACGGCGATCGCCTGCAAGACCTGCTCAAGGAGTTTCGCCTGGAGAAAGTGGCCAATACCCTGGGTATTCAGGTGTCCGGGGGGGAGCGGCGGCGGACTGAACTGGCGCGATCGCTGGCCTCGGGTCCCGAAGGGCCCCGGTTTTTGTTTTTAGACGAGCCCTTCGCCGGGGTCGACCCGATCGCCGTGACCGAAATTCAGGAGATTGTCTCTAAGCTGCGCGATCGCGACATGGGCATCCTCATCACCGACCACAACGTGCGCGAAACCCTGCGCATTATCGATCGCGCCTACATCATGAGCGACGGGCAAATTCTCGCCTCGGGCAGTGCCGACGATCTCTTCAACAACCCCCTGGTGCGCGAGCACTACCTCGGCAAAGACTTCGCCATCTAGCCCTCCCGAACCAAGCCACCCATCCCCCCATCTTTTATCTTCTCTATTCCCTCTCTCCCCACCCATCCCCCCTCTCTCCCCCATTTCCTCATCCCCCCATCTTTTATCCCCTCTATCTCCCCATCCCCCCATCTCCCCCTCCCCATGACCTCAGCCTCCTCTCCCTTCAACCGCTCCGGCATACCCCTGCTGACGGTGATGGATCGCTACATCGCCAAAGAGCTGACGATGCCTTTTTTGTTTGGGGTGGGGGCGTTCTCATCCATTGGCATTTCCATCGGGGCGCTGTTTGAGCTGATTCGCCGGATTACCGAATCGGGGCTGGCTATTACCCTGGCGGTGCAGATCTTTGTGCTCAAGCTGCCCGAGTTCATTGTGCTGGCCTTTCCGATGGCCACCCTGCTGTCCACCATGATGACCTACAGCCGCTTCTCCAGCGATAGCGAGCTGATTGCCCTGCGGGGGGTGGGGGTCAGCATTCGCCGCATCATTACCCCGGCGGTGGTGCTGAGCCTGCTGGTGACCGGCCTGACCTTTGTCTTCAATGAGCTGATTACCCCTGCCGCCAACTACCGCGCCGCCATTACCCTGGAGCAGGCCCTCAAGTCGGAGCGCCCTCCCTTTCAAGAGCGCAACATTTTCTATCAGGAGTTTCAGCCCGCCGCCGACGACCCCAACGCCCAAGAGCTCAAACGCCTGTTCTACGCCCGCCGCTTTGACGGCACCACCATGCACGGCCTGACCATTGTGGACTTTTCCCAGGCCGGCCTGAACCAGGTGGTCAGCGCCGAGTCGGCCAACTGGGATGTGGAGAAAAACGCCTGGACTTTCTACAACGGCACCATCTATGTGGTCGCCCCCGACGGTTCTTTCCGCAATATTGTCACCTTTGAAACCCAGGAATTGCAGCTGCCCCGCACGCCCCTAGACCTGGCCAGCCGCACCAAAAACGACACCGAAATGAATATTGCCGAGGCCACCGAGCAGCTGAAGCTGGTGCGCCAGAGTGGCGACGAGAAAATGATTCGTCGCTGGCAAATTCGGATTATGCAGAAGTATGCCCTACCCTTTGTGTGCGTGGTGTTTGGCCTGGTGGGGGCCTCCATTGGGGTGCTGCCCCAGCGCACCAGCCGCGCCACCAGCTTTGGCATCAGCATTGTGATTATTTTTGGCTACTACCTGCTGTCGTTTATCACCAACGCCATGGGCGAGGTGGGAGTGCTCTCACCCTTTTTGTCGGCCTGGCTGCCGACCCTGCTGGGCCTGGCGATCGGTCTTTACCTGCTGTTTCGCGCCTCCAAGTAAGGTGACAGCAGACTGCGCCAATGGTTTACAGCTGTTAGAAACTAACGACAGCCCTTAGAAAAAGAACCCGTCCTGCTCAATTTCTTCGATGGTTTGCAGCCCTCGGGTGTCACCGACTTTGAGCAGAGCGGCGCGGGCGTCTTCTCGCACCCCCAGGTCGTCCTCCTCGGCAAAGCTTTCGATCAGCGCGTCGATCGCGGTGTGGTAGACCACGTTGGAGGGCAGTTCGCGGCAGAGCTGGCCCACGGCCCAGGCGCAGTTGCTGCGCACCGCTGGCACCGGGTCCCGGCGCAGTCCTTCAATCAGGGGGGGAATGGCGGCAATTACCGACTCGTAGCTGACCTGGGCCATCTGGGCCAGGGCGCTGGCGGCCCACAGCCGCACGGCGGAGATATCGGTGCGCAGGGCTTCGATCAGGGGCAGCAGCGATCGCGCATCGTGGGCATTGCCCAAGGCCCACACCAGCCCCTTGCGCACGTAGCCATTCCAGTCGGTTGCCAGCTGGGCAATCAGCGAATCCACCGCCGAGGGGTGGGGGTTGCGCCCTAGGGCGTAGGCGGCACTCACCCGCACTAGCGGGCAGAGATCGCTCAGCAGGGCGGTCAAGGGAACCACCGCCCGCCCGTCTTCGACCTCGCAAAAAGCCCGAGCCGCCAGCATGCGCTGCTGCGGATCGGCGGCCGTCAGCAGGGGCAGCATGGCCTCCGGGTCGTACGCAGGCGTCTGCTCCTCGTCAACGGGACCGAGGGCGTCCAGGGGATCGGCAAACTCCAGGTCGGGGGTTAGGGTGGTGAGGTCGTCGTCATACATAGGGCTACTTTATCTGGTTGTGCCGCACTTTTAGCGGTGGCGGGGAGCCTTTGCAAACTTTCGTTAAGCTAGGCCAGGGTCTGGGTTCCCCAGGCCAAAGTCGCCCACCCATTCCGCCCGCTGATAGCCCCGCTGCCCCCTTGCGATCGCCCATAGTCCTTCGTCGCCCATTCGCCGCAGGCGAGCACCTGGGCCCAGGGGGGCCTCTACTTCCGAAGAATATCCGTAGATCGCCTGAAGCTGTTGAGGCAGCCGTTAGGATAAGGGGGTAGGCCGGTTAAGCAATCCCCAGCGGCAAAGGCAACGCCCCATTCTAGACTGCCGACAGAGCGACCACCTGAGTCGGAATCGACCAGTCAATGCCTTGTCAGACCCAGAGATCAGCCCGGTGATGTAGTTAGGAGTATGGCAGCAATGGCTTCTCAAGCCCAAATTAGAGATTTTTTGGCCCACTGGTTTCAGTTGGGCAAACCCGTGGTGCTAGCGGAAAATCGGGGAGAATGTCTGCCCGATCCCATCTTCCATAACGGGCAATACAGCCAGGCCTTCGAGGACTGCTGGCACAAAATTATGGTCACCAGTGGCCGAGACTGCTACCTGCAGGGCACCGCCCAAAGCATTGCGGAGATGCTGTCGCCGGTCTGGGAGATCACCCCCTGCGCCCGCTGCGAAATGCCGGTGGCTGTACCGACCGCCGGTATTATGACCTCTCTGTGCCCATGCGATGACCTGCCCACCTGGCCCAATACCGAAATTCCCATGCCTCGGACAGGCATCGATAGCCAGGAGCAACTAACGGCTCTCCGCCATCGCCTCAGTACCGTAAACGGGTCGTCCAATTCAGAACCCAAAGCATCCCAGAAGCCCCTAACCAGCCCACCTCAAACAGAGGAAGACGCCAGCACTTTGTCGTCCTGGCGGGGAATGTCGTAGATCATAAAGTCGTGGGCCATGGCCGTGTGGGGGAAAATGGCCCGAGCCTCCGCCAGCAGATCGGGGAGCTGGATCTCGTTGCCGGGGGCGTAGCGGGGGCTGAAGTGGGTCATGATCAGCTGCTTGGCCTGGGCCGCGAGGGCCGTCTGAGCCGCCATGGTCGAGGTGGAGTGCAGCCGCTGGTAGGCCAGGTCGGCGTCGCGGTGGGAGAAGGTGGCTTCGTGGATCAGCACGTCGGCGTTGGCGGCTAGGTCTACGGCGCGATCGCAATAAATCGTATCGGTGCAGTAGGCGAGCTTGCGCCCCACCAGGTCTGGCCCGCAGAGATCGGCCCCATTGACGGTGCGACCATCCGCCAGCTTCACCCGCTGCCCCTGCTTTAGCTGGCCGTAGATAGGCCCAGCGGGAATGCCCATGGCCTGGGCTCGCTTGACATCGAAATGGCCGGGGCGATCGCGCTCCTCCACCCGATAGCCGTAGGCGGGCACCCGGTGCTCCAGCAGGTCGCACACCACCCGAAACTCATCGTCCTCAAACACCAGCCCCGGTTCCACCGCGTGGATTTTGATCGGCAGTGAAAAATGGGTTTGCGAGTAGCGGCGGCTGGCTTGCAGGTAGTCATTCAGGGGTTTGGGGCCGTAGATATCGATGCGCTGCTGCCGGTTTCCCGCCAGCCCGCAGCTGGCCAGCAGCCCCATCAGACCAAAAATGTGGTCGCCGTGCATGTGGGTAATAAAAATGCGGCGAATCTGGCTCGACTTAAATTCGCTGCGCAAAAACTGATGCTGGGTACCCTCGCCGCAGTCAAACAGCCACACCTCAGCCCGCTGGGGCAGGCGCAGGGCCACGCTCGACACGTTGCGGGCGCGGGTAGGCACGCCAGAACTGGTACCCAAAAATGTAATCTGCAAAGAGACGCCTCGAAACAATCAGTGGAGAATGCGGGGAAGCCCGAAGTCCAGACCTACTCACCTATCTTGCCATGACCAAGGGCCAATGGCGGGGGGCAGCCAGTCAATCTAAAGCCAGGGAGTATCATCAACACAGGGGTATCTGCCCTCCGCTAGGCAGCCATTTGGGGCCGTGATACAGACGCAAACCATGATTTCAATCACCTACTTATTGACAACATTGCTGGCCAGCCTGGGCCTGGCAACGAATCTGGCTAATGCCCAGGCGGCTCCGCCGGGGATGCACTACGCCTGGCAAATTCTGGGTATCGATACGGCCCAGTGCCTGGCCCAAGCCCGGCAGGCGCTAGAATCCCAGGGGTTAGACCCGGTGCAAAACGATGCCACCAGTATTGCCGGGCGCTCTGAGATCGCAACGGCGATGTTTGTGTGTATCGAAAACCCCGCTGCCATAACTACCGTCATGGTGGTCGTAGCCAGCGACGACGATGCCCAGGCGCTGGCCCTGCGCGAAGCCTTAAAGCTGGCGTTTTAGGCCATGCGAGTTGTGGCCTACCGCTACCGAACCGCCGCCGACCTCGCCGCCGACCAACCCGGCCCAGCGGATGAGCTGCCGGGGGCTGTGGAACAGGTCTACACCGACATTGCCCTGCCAGCGGAGCCTGAGTATCGGCCCGAGCGCGATCGCCTGCTTGCCGACAGCCAAACCCAGCCGCCCGATCTGATCCTGGTTGATGATCTAGCTGCCCTCGGCAAAGATCCCGAAGACATTCAGCACTGGGTGCAGGCCCTGGAGGCGATCGGCGCTGAAGTCATCTGCCTGAACGACACCCCGGTGGATCTTGCCAGCCTTCGGCAGGGGGCCGACCTGGCTGCCCGCCAGCGCCGCCGCCGCCTGCGCCAGGGCCACGCCCGCAGCCGACTCCAGGCGCTGCCGCCCCCCGGCAAACCCCCCTACGGCTACCGTAGGGGCCAGGGCCGCTACCTGATCGATCGCGCCACCGCCCCGGTGGTCACCGCCTTTGTAAATGAATTTTTGCTCTACGGCTCGCTGCGGGGGGCGGTGCGGTTCGTCGAAACCAAGTACGGCAAGCGCATTTCGGTCTCCACCGGGCGGCGCTGGCTCACTCACCCGGTGTACAGGGGCGACCTGCAATACCAGGACGGCAATGTCCTGCGCGACACCCACGCCGCCATTATCAGCCGCGACGAGGCTGCCCAGATCGATCGCCTGCTGCGCCGCAATCGGCCCCTGCCGCCCAGGACGGCGGGAGCACCGCGATCGCTGGCGGGCCTGGTCACCTGCCAGCAGTGCCAGCAGCCTTTGACCATCTCTAAAACTGCCCCCAAAACCGCGCCCAGGGGGCAGGCTAAAACCTACCTCTACCTGCGGCCCAGCGGCTGCCCCAACCGGCCCCGCTGCAAAGCCATCCCCTACGATGAGGCGCTAAACCGCATCGTCGCCGAGATCTGCCGGGTGCTGCCCCAGGCCGTGGCCCAGTTCACGACCCGAATTCCGCCGGGAACCCCGGCCCCCAGCAGCCGATTGCAGGGCCAGATTGACGCCAAAGAAGCCGTGCTGGCTCAGCTTCCCGACCTGGAAGAATCCGGCATTCTGGACGCTGAAACTGCCGCCCTGCGCCGCTACAGGCTGCGGGGTGAAGTGGCTACCCTGCACCAGCAGCTGGCCCAGCTGCCCCCAGTCAACCTGCAAGAGCTGTCCCAGTCGGTGTCGATTCCCCAGTTCTGGCTCGACCTGTCTGAGGCCGAGCGCCGCTTCTTTTTCCGCGAGTTCATCCGCGACATCCAGATCGTGCGCGACGGGGATACCTGGCAGGTGAAATTGGTGCTGGTATTTTGAAAATGGCGTCTATAGCTCTGCGGCCAGGTGTTTCAAAATTCTGGCGACAGCGTAGAGGTTGTGGTGCTCGTCAGAGAGCAAGGTAAATTTGTTAGAAAGCGCGTATTGCGTCACGGGCTGACGCTGTAGCTTAAGGAATAAGAAATCTTTTCCAGTGGTGATAAGGCCGTAGGTTGGCTCCTGGGGCGCTGGATTGCCCATCATGTAGGCCAAGGTTTGGGGAATTGCCTGTAAAACACTAAAGCCAAAATGTTTGGCCTCTACCAGCACCACCCATAGACGCTGTTGAAAAATCACGACATCCATCCGTCCCCTCAGGACCTGGTTGTCGTTTTCGATCGCAATTTCAACGTAGCGCTCTCCCTGAATGCGCAGGGGCGGATCGCACAGACCCAGCAGTTCCAGCAGGGGCGACACCGTGATCACGTTCACGGTGCCCTCAGAGCTGGAGCCATCGGCGGCATAGCTTAGGTAGCGATCGCAGTATTTATCCAGCGCCGCCTTTTCGCTGGCCGAGAGCGCTGGCAGTGGCTCCTGCCACTGGGGGAAAAAGGCCGGATCGCTCACCCGGCTAAGCCCAAAGCGATCGTGGGCATCACGGAGATTGGTGATGGCTTCGGTAACAGCTATCGTTTGAACCACGGCCCGGCATCCTGCGCGATCTAGTGATTTACCTCAAGCCTACCGCAGCGACCCAATCAGCGCTCTAACCGTGGGCGCTCAGGGCAAAATGCTTTTTAGCGTGGGCCTGCCTGGGGGGCTGTGGCCCTGGCCCAACCCGGAGTCCGCACCAGCGCTATGCTCGGGGGGTGCCCATCTCGCTAACGAAACCCATCTTTTTCGACCTGGATGGCCCAGTGCTCATGCCTAGCGCCTATACCTTTACCGACTACTCCCCCGACTGGCCCCTGGCCTTCGAGCAAGCGGCAGCGTGCCTGCGAGATTTGCTGGACGACGACCTCGTTGTCATCCACCACATTGGCAGTACTTCGGTGCCGGGGCTGGCGGCTAAGCCCATCATCGACCTGCTGCCGGTGGCGCGATCCATTGCCATCATTGAGGCAAAGACGCCCCGACTTGAAGCCGCAGGCTACCGGGCCTGGGGCGAATACGGCTTGCCGGGACGGCGCTTCTTCACCCGCGACCAGCACGGCTACCGCACCCACAACATCCACATCTACGGCCAGGACGACCCAGACATTGAGCGGCACCTGGCCTTTCGCAACTACCTCAGAACCCACCCGGCGGTGCGTGACGAGTATGCCGCCGTCAAGCGGGCTGCCTACGCCCGATACCCGGCAGATATTGGCGGCTACAGCGACAGCAAGCACGGCTGGATTCAGACGGTGGAGGCCCAGGCGAGGGCGTGGTATCGCCAGTGCGGCAGTGACCCGGTGTCTATGCTCTAATGTTGGGCAGAATTACCAGACCAGGGAGGTTATCTGTGTCCATCGAACTGCCCAAGGATAAGCACCGGGAGGCGATCGCCGCCATCGTGCGCTATTTCCAGGAAGAGCGGGAAGAGGAGATCGGCACCATCGCCGCCGGGAGCCTGCTGCGCTTTTTTCTGACAGAAATTGGCCCCAGCATTTACAACCAGGCGGTGGCCGAGGTGCAGCAGCGTATGCAAATGCATGTTGCAGATTTGGACATCGAATTTCACCAGGAAGAGTTCCAGCACTGGCCCAAATCTAACCGTTAGACCAACAAACTCGATGCTGTCAGGGATGTGGGGGAAAGGGAATGACATCCAGGGGTGGATCGCGCGTGCTGGTCGCTACAACCAGCACGCTAGGATGAGAGAAATGTCTTAGGGGAAAGACCATGACCCAGGCTAAGGTAAAGCTTGCCTCATTCGAGGAGTATCTTGCCTACAGTAATGAAACCCCGCTGGAAGGGCGCTACGAACTGGTACAGGGGGAATTAGCCGAATTGCCACCCGAGTCGGAACCCAATAATTGGCTGGCCAACTACCTGCAATTTCTGCTTGTAGCGGCTAAGGTTGCTCCCCTCCGCCTGATTAAGATCCATGCGCTAGAGCTCCAGGTGCCGGTCTTACGCCCTGCCGATGCAGCCAATCGCTACCCTGACCTGGTGGTGCTTCGACCTGAGCACCTGGAGCTAACCCAGCGACGGCTGACTATCACCCACGATATGCCGCCGCCGCGCCTGGTGGCAGAGATCGTCAGCCCTGGTAAAAGCAATCGAAACCGAGACTATGGGCACAAGCGAGCCCAATATGCCGCTATTGGGGTGCCGGAATACTGGCTAATTGATCCGATCGCCCAAACGGTCATGGTGCTGTCGCTAGATGGCGAGGCGTACCGAGAGATTGGTGTCTTTGGGCTACAGGGGGCGGTCGTCTCGGTCGAATTTCCAGACCTTACCTTGGGCGTCAGACAGATTTTTGAGGCTGAGAATTAGGGCTGGTCATCAATTCTCGCTACAACCCCTATCTCATAGGCGTTGCCACGCTCGACCCAAAAAACAGGTTAGGGGCTGTAACCGCTAGCTCTTAGGCCATTGGCGATTAATTGATGACGGCCCCCAATTAAAACTCAATGCTGTCGGGGGTGCGGGGAAAGGGGATGACATCGCGGATGTTGCCCATGCCGGTCATAAACTGCACCAGGCGCTCAAAGCCCAGGCCAAAGCCCGCGTGGGGCACGGTGCCAAAGCGGCGCAGATCCAGATACCACCAGTAGTCTTCGATGGGTAGCCCCGCTTCGGTGATGCGGCGCTCCAGCACGTCGAGGCGCTCTTCCCGCTGGGAGCCGCCGATGATCTCGCCCACCTTGGGGGCCAGCACGTCCATCGCCGCGACGGTCTCACCGCCGTCGTTGAGGCGCATGTAGAAGGCTTTGATGCCGGTGGGGTAGTCGGTGACAATCACCGGCTTTTTAAACAGGTCTTCCGCCAGGTAGCGCTCGTGCTCCGATTGCAGGTCGATGCCCCACTCCACCGGGAACTCGAAAGTTTTATCGGTCTTTTCCAGCAGTTTCACCGCCTCGGTGTAAGTAATGCGCTCGAAGGTGTTGTTGATAATGTTGTCGGCGGTGGCCAGCACCGAATTGTCGATGCGATCGTTGAAAAAAGCCATATCCTCCGGGCACTGCTCCAGCACCGAATGGAAGATGTACTTGAGAAACTCTTCGGCCAGATCCATATTCCCCGTCAGGTCGCAGAAGGCCATCTCCGGCTCCACCATCCAAAACTCCGCCAGGTGGCGGGAGGTGTTGGAGTTCTCGGCCCGAAAGGTGGGGCCAAAGGTGTAGACGTTGGTAAAGGCCATGGCCATAATTTCGGCCTCAAGCTGGCCGCTGACGGTGAGGTAGGCGGGCTTGCCAAAGAAATCCTGGCTGTAGTCCACCCTGCCGTCCTGGCCCTTGGGCGGATTGGCCAGATCTAGCCCGGTAACGGCAAACATTTCCCCCGCCCCTTCGCAGTCGCTGGCGGTGATGATCGGGGTGTGCATCCACAAAAAGCCGCGATCGCTGAAGAACTGGTGAATGGCCTGGGCACAGGCATTGCGCACCCGAAATACCGCGCCCAGGGTGTTAGTGCGCGACCTGAGATGGCCCAGCGTCCGCAGGTACTCAAAGGAATGGCGCTTTTTCTGGAGCGGATAGGTTTCGCCATCGGCGGTGCCGTAAACCGTAATTGAGTCAGCCTGAAGCTCTACCCGCTGGCCCTTGCCGGGCGATTCCACCAGAGTGCCGCCAATGCCCACAGACGAGCCGGTGGTCAGCTCCTTAACTACGGTGTCATAGGCCGACAGATCGGCGTTGAGCACCACCTGCAAGCCCGCCATCGACGAGCCATCGTTCACATCGACAAAGGTGACACCCTTGGCCTCGCGCTTGGTGCGCACCCAGCCCTGAATGGTAACGGCCTGGCCTGGTTCGCCAGCGTGCAGAATGTCTCGAATGCGCGGCATAGTCGTGCTCAGTCGGTAGGGTTATACGGATTGTTACCTATTCTGACCCACTGCGGCTCTGAAGCGGAAGGTTAGATTTAGGGCGTTGCTGCGTGAGGCATGAATTGGGGTAAGGGCAAACGACCATTTATAGCTGTAGCAGTCTGGTTAAGACATGTTTCCTAAGAATGTTCAAACGTTGGAACGTCCATAGGGTTTCTGGATGTCCTAACCTGCTATACCCCTGCGAAAGGCGTTGGTTTTTCAGGTATGTCTGCTTTTAGCACCCCTGGCTCAGGCCGTTTGCCCCAGCCTATCGAACCAGGTCGTCTACCGGACCACATATATGATCAATCTTTAAGGAACCTGAATTAACTGACAAAGGTATTTATAGCTACAAAAGCCCCCCCACTTTGCCCTTAGTATCCATAATGCAAATTTCTATGGGTTTTAATATTGCTTGCTATTAAAGCCCAAAGGCTGATATAAGGGCTCCCTGAGGCTTTATAAAGTCGACCACAGTCGTTAAAAGGGTGCAAACTTTCGGTTTAGTTTTGAGTCAGGTTTTAAGTTCCTAAAATTGTTGATTTAGACATTGGCTCCAGACTTTATCTAAGAGTATTGAGCCTGGTTCAGTAAGCTTTTGATCAAACAATTTTGAGGGCTTTATGTTTGTCTGAGGGGTTCTTATTAGACCACTGAGACGATAAGCGCTGTAGTCGGAAATTTCCCGTCCTGGGGTTGCCAGTTTCCGTCGCTATAGCGTGTTTTTTCAAGGCTGTCTAACGGTAGGCCTCTCAGGCTTTTCTCCGACTCCGATCGCCCCTGTGGTACGCCTGCTCCCGTGGAGAGGCTAGCGCTGACGACTGGGCCATCTTCCCAGGCATGAAGCAGCAGAGCATCGTTTCGATGGGCTAGGCTGGCCCGCGACTCCGCCTCCGTATCGCGACTATTTTTCATTTAACTAGGAGACTGCTATGAGTGGAAACGAATTGCGCGCCCAGGCCATTGCCAGTATTGCCTGCCGTCCCAAAGTGTCTGTGAGCACTCCGGGGCGGCTCGAAGATCTGTGGGCCAAGGATGTCTTTAGCCTCAGCAAGATGCAGGAATGCTTGCCAAAGTCGGTGTTTAAGTCGCTGCAAAAGACCATTAAAACCGGCGCCCCCCTGGATGTGACGGTGGCCGATGTGGTGGCCGTCGCCATGAAGGACTGGGCTATTTCTAAGGGAGCGCTCTACTACTCCCACATGTTCTACCCGCTGACCAACGCCACCGCCGAAAAGCACGACGGCTTTATTTCGGTGCAGAGCGATGGCTCGGTGATTTCAGAATTTTCTGGCAAGGTGCTGGTGCAGGGCGAACCCGACGGATCGTCCTTTCCCAACGGCGGCATTCGCTCCACCTTTGAGGCTCGGGGCTACACCGCCTGGGACGTGACCAGCCCCGCCTTTGTGATGGAGACCGACAACGGCGTCACCCTCTGCATTCCCACCGTGTTTGTCTCCTGGACCGGGGAAGCGCTGGACAAGAAAACCCCGCTGCTGCGCTCCAATGCGGCCATGAGCAAGGCGGCCACCCGCGTCCTCAAGCTGCTGGGCTATAGCGAAGTGGCCCCGGTTAACTCTAGCTGCGGCGCTGAGCAGGAGTATTTTCTGGTCGATGCCAGCTTCGCCAGCGTGCGCCCCGACCTAATGCTGGCAGGCCGCACGCTGTTTGGTCGCCCTCCGGCCAAGGGGCAGCAGTTCGACGACCACTACTTTGGGGCGATCCCTGAGCGGGTGCAGATCTTTATGCAGGATGTGGAGGAGAGACTCTACCGCCTGGGCATTCCGGCCAAGACCCGCCACAACGAAGTGGCCCCCGGCCAGTTCGAAATTGCGCCCTTTTTTGAGGCGGCCAACGTGGCCAGCGACCACCAGCAGCTGCTGATGACGGTGCTGCGCAACACGGCCAAAAAGCATGGTTTTGTCTGTCTGCTCCACGAAAAGCCCTTTGCCGGCATCAACGGCTCGGGCAAGCACGTCAACTGGTCGGTGGGCAATGCCACCCAGGGCAACCTGCTGGATCCCGGCGATACCCCCCACGACAATGTTCAGTTTTTGGTGTTTTGCGGTGCGGTGATTCGCGGCGTGCACAAGTACGGGCCGCTGATGCGGGCGGTGATTGCCAGCGCCAGCAATGACCATCGGCTGGGGGCCAACGAGGCTCCACCGGCCATTATCTCGATCTACCTGGGGTCGCAGCTTCAGGATGTGTTTGACCAGATCGCCAAGGGCGAGGTCACGGGTTCTCAGGCTAAGGGCGAAATGAACCTGGGGGTTGATACCCTGCCAGTCTTTCCAAAGGATGCAGGCGATCGCAACCGCACGTCCCCCTTTGCCTTTACCGGCAACCGTTTTGAGTTTCGCGCCGTCGGCTCGGGCCAGTCGGTGGCCGGGCCGCTGGTGGCGATGAACACCATTCTGGCCGATTCCCTTGACTGGATGGCCGACCAGCTCGAAGCCAAGCTCGGCAGCGGCATGGAGCTAAATACGGCCATCCAGAGCATCCTGAAGGAGGTAATTCACGACCACGGGGCCGTCGTGTTTAACGGCAACGGCTACTCTACCGAGTGGCACGAAATGGCCGTCAACGAGCGCGGCTTACTCAACCTGCGCACCACCGCCGACGCCCTGCCCGTGCTGCGTGAGCAGTACATCGAAGACCTCTTCACCCAGGAAAAGGTGCTCACCCCGGTGGAGCTGGGCAGCCGCTTTGAGGCCTACTCCGAGCAGTATATCCAGTCCATTGAGGTGGAGGCTAAGCTGGTGATCAGCATGGCCAAGACCATCATCTACCCCGCTGCCGTGCGGTACATGGGCGAACTGGCCAAGACCATCGACAGCCTCGATGAGATCGGCATCGAGTTTGGCAAAGACAGCGTAGTCAAGGTGGCTGAACTCACCCAGTCGATGATGGCTGCGGTGGGCGAGCTCAGCGACATGATGACCAAGCACTTCATGTCGGTGGAAGAGCATATGCAGTTCTGCGCCCAAACCATTCGCCCGCTGATGGATCAGGTGCGGGAGTATGCTGACGCCCTCGAAGGCGAGGTGGCCGACGATCTCTGGCCCCTGCCCACCTACCAGGAGATGCTGTTTATCAAGTAGAGACCAGCGGTTGTTGCCCTGGCCAATGTGCCCCGGCGAGAAATTCGAGAAGTTTTGAGCCATACCTGAGTTCAAACCTTCCCGATCGCGCTGGGGGGCAGCTACAGCCCTGCTGCACCATACGCCCTCGCCTGGGGTTTTCCCGCCGGAGAACCCAGCGGGGGCTTTGCGCTGGGCGTAGAGTAGCCCACCCATAGCCGCCGCGCTGCTGGAAAAAGCTGACCCAGGGCGCAGCGCTGGCCGATTGACCCCCAGGGCTTGAAGCAAACCTGCCAAACCGGCGGGGGAAAATGTGATGGATGCGACTGGGAGAATTGTCCCAGATCGGAGCGGCCAGAATGGGATATTCGTCGCTGGTCGTTGGGGGTGTGAGCCGATAAAGTTGAGGCTAGGTCTGATGCGCAGCACCGGAGCCACCGCTGTAGCCCCGCGATCGCTGCCTTAGATCAGACCAATATTCTGTCGTGGGGCCAACCCAGTGAAGTCTGACCTGACGCGATCGCACACTCCGCTCCGACAGCTCCTCTACGTTGAGTGGGTCCTGTTGGGCATGGCCGTCCTGATGACGCTGCCCTCGTTTGTTTTTTATCCCGGCCAGAAAATTGTCTGGGCCTGGGTTGGCATGATTGCGGGGCTGGCGGTCATGGGGCTGCATTTGCCCCGGCGGCGGCCCTACAAAATTGGCTACACCGCCGCTGAGCTGGGGCTGCTGCTGAGCCTCGCCGCCCTGAGCAGCAGTCAAGCCTCGTCAGCGCTGCTGCCGCTGCTGCCGCTGCTGGGGTTGGTTGTGGTCATTCGCAGCTGCCAAATCTTTCAGGTTTGGGGTCGGGTGGCGGTGGTGGCGGTGGTATTTCTGCTGCACGGGACGGTGGTGTTTGCCTTTGGCGATGTGCCTCTGCCCCAGATGGTCGTAGAGCACCTCGGCACTGCGCCCGCCCGGTGGCAGGTAAATGCCTTTAAAACCAACCTGATCGTCTTTTTTGGCCTGGTGCTGGTGTTTGTCCTGCTGCTGGTGGATGCGCTGCTGTCGGTCTACCACAGCCAGCAGGACCTGGCGGTGGCCCACGAGCAGCTGCGGAACTACGCCGCCAGGATCGAAAGCCAGGCCACCCTCCAGGAGCGCAACCGCATCGCCCGCGAAATTCACGACTCCCTGGGCCACGCCCTGACCGCCCAAACGATTTTGCTGGAAAATGCGCTGCTATTTTTGCCCCCCGCCGCCGACCGGGCTAGGGACTATCTCAGGACGGCTACCCAATCGGCCTACCAGGCGCTGCGAGAAGTCTCCCAATCGGTCTCCACCCTGCGCACCGGAGCGCTCCAGGAAGTTCCCCTGAGCAAAGCGATTCCGGTTTTGGTGAAGGAGATCTGCCAGTCCGCCCACATCGTTCCAGACTATCTAATTGAGCTGCCTGAGCCCCTCGCCGAAGACCTTAGCCTGGCCCTGTTTCGCATTGTTCAAGAAGCCCTAACCAACACGGTCAAGCACAGCCAGGCCATTTTGGTGCAGGTCAGACTGGTGGCTAAGGCCGACCGCCTTCACCTCCAGGTGCGCGACAACGGCAAAGGCTTTGACCCCAGCAAAAACACCACCGGCTTTGGGCTGCGGGGCATGCGCGAGCGGGCCGCCGCCCTGGGGGGCACCTGTCAGATCTGGAGCGCCCCTGGGGCAGGCTGCCGCATCAGCGTTGTGCTGCCGCTGCCCGCCGCGCCCATTGCACCCGTTGCGCCCACTGCGCTCAACGACTATCCGAACTAGCCGCTGAGGCCCGCTGGAGGGGACAGAAGATCGCGGCTGCACCCCAGATTCTATAGCCATAGTTACGTTGGTTAGGACATCCAGAAACCCTATGAACATTCAAACGTTTGAACGTTTATAGGAGACATGTCTCAACCAGACTGACCGCTATACTTCGCGTTTTCTCCCGTATCTTCCCCCCGCACCGCCCATGATCCGCCTCCTGCTTGTCGATGACCAGACCATTATTCGCCAGGGATTAGCCAATTTGCTGGCCGCTCAGCCCGACTTGACCGTCGTGGGAGATGCCGAAAACGGCCAGCAGGCGGTGGAGCAGGTGGCCACCCTCTACGACACCCCCCGCCAGCCCGACGTGGTGCTGATGGATGTGCGAATGCCTGAAATCGACGGCGTAGCGGCGACTCGCCAAATCTGCGCGGAGTTTCCGGCGGTAAAAATTTTGGTGCTCACCACCTTTGACGATGACGACTACGTTCAGCAGGCCATGCGCTACGGCGCCAAGGGATACCTCCTCAAGCAGACCCCCGTAGCCGATCTGGCCGTGGCGATTCGGGCCGTGCACCGGGGCTACACCCACATGGGGCCAGGGCTGTTTGAAAAAACCTTTGCGGCCCCAGAGCCGCCAGATTCTATAGCCCCGGTGGGTGCTCCGGTGATGCCTCCGGCCCTAGCCGCCCTCTCTCCCCGCGAGCAGGAGGTGCTAAAGCTAATCAGCAACGGCTACAGCAATCGCGAAATTGCCCAGGCGCTATTTATTTCTGAGCGCACGGTGCGCAACCACGTGACTAGTATTCTCAGTCAGCTTCAGCTGCGCGATCGCACCCAGGCCGCCCTGCTGGCCAGGGGCTTCTGGTGAGCAGGCATTCGAGCTGTTTGGCGTCGCCCTGGGGCGGGAGTTTTGCTGGGCGGAGATAAAGCCACCGTCCATGCGTTTCTGCGCTTCTGCGCTCTTGCGATCGGCAGTTGCCAACAAACGTACGCCGTAGTTTCCCAGGCGCACCAGAACCGGCCCTGGCTCTATTTATTCTGCCTTTGGCTGCTCCAGGCGGGGGTGGTGGGCCTGCTGACGGCGCTGCTTCGTCCACCCGGGCTGGTGCCACAGCCGCTGGCGACCGCCGAGTCCGTAGATCCAGATTGCCGCCGCTGCCCAGTGCACAAAGACGATGAGCCACAGCGATCCCGTAATCCAATAAACGCCGGTTAGCACCAGTCCGAGCCAGCCCACGAGGGTCAGAAAGCGGGGGTCGCCCAGGGTTGGCTGGGCGGCTTGGCGCAGGGTTTTGCCCAGCAGCCAGTGAAAGCCCACAAACAGCAGCAGGCTCACCACCGCCCAAACCAGCCAGCGATCGCCCGGTACGCCCTCTACGGGATGGGGCAGCAGCCAGACCCGAAAGACGATCTCTTCGACGAGGGCTGGCACAAAAAACAGCCGCACCAGGCCCAGGCCCGCGGAAACGGGATGGTGCAGGGCAGGGCGGCGGCTCAGAAATCCGTTCCTGAAGCCGAAGGGCAGGGCGAACAGCCCGTACAGCGCCAGGGCGGCGGCCCCCAGCCCGGCCATGGCCCAGCTCGGCCACACCACGATCGCATCGGTCAGTCGCTGCACAGCCCGGCCCACAAACGGCACCAGCCCAAACAGCGTCGTGGGCGGAATCGGCTCGACGAGAGGATCGTTGCCGCCGACCATATTGGTGCGCAGAAACCAGAGCTGGGCGCCGTTTTCTAAAAACACCCGCGACACCTCATCGTGGCCCCAGCGGGGCATCATGGTGCGCCAGCTGAGGATGCCGGAGATGGCCCCCTTAACGAGGCCAGTGGGGCTCTTAAAGTTGCCAGCCGGGGCAATGCCGGCCAGGGCTGCGGCATTGTTTTTCCAGTCGGGGCGCACTGCTCCGTAGGGGATGAGCATGGTCTCCAGCGCTTTGCCCACCGCCCCAAAACGCTGAATGCGGTCAATTTCAGGGCTGTCGGGATTGGCTTTGACCCAGGCCACAATGGCAGGATTTTCGAGAATTTGCCGCTTGATCTGCTCGATCGCAATGTACAGCGCCTGGTTAGAATCCTGCACGCAGGACGTAGCCGGGGTCACCGCCGCCACGCCGGTGCCATCGCCAGTGCGGTAGCGGGCCGCCAGCACCTGGGTCTGGTTGAGCAGCTCCCAGAATAGCGAGACGGTGGTGTCACCAAACTTAAACGGTGTCGTAAAGGCGTCGAGCTGAACGACCACATCGGAAATGGGGCGGATGCCCAGCCAGCCCCGCTGCATGTCGCCCGTAAACGACTCCCAGTTGTGGGTACCCGAGATCAGGCCGCCCGAATTGTGGGCATAAACCTGCTGGTACAGCACGCTGAACTGCAATTCCTGGGCGATCGGTTCCTGCACCACCTGGGCCAGCCCGTAGGCAAAATGTCCGCTGACGGTGCCGCCGGGCGTAGCCTCCCCGTGCTTGCCGCCGATGCCGCCAAACAGATGAATCACCAGGGCAATGTCGTTTTCTTGCCACTGGGCCAGGGCGGTTTCGCCGCTGCCGCCCGTGGGGCTGACCAATACCCGCTGCACGGTGCCCTTGCGCTGGGGCTCTTGTTTCCAGTTTTGATCGTCGATGTAGTTCAGCCCCTCGGTTGTGCCCAGGACAATTTCGTCGGGCTGGAGCTGAAACAGGCCCCTGGGCTTGAGCGCCTGCACCGTAAAGACCCCATCGCCGCTGCGGCTGCCGTAGATGTACCACCCGGCGGCTCCGGCGGGGGAGTTGGCCAGGTCGCGGATATTCGAAAAAAAGCGATCGCCTTTGACCCTCGGCTGCTGGGGAATGCGAACGGTGCCGATGGGGCCGCTGAAGTCTTTTGTGGCGGTGTTAAAGTGCTGCACCCGGAAATATTCCGTCGGGCAGGGCGGCGAGCCCGGACATTCCGCTGGCGGCGGGGCGGCAACGGCGGTATCGGGCCCAAGAATAGTCACCAGGCCGTACTCGCGCCCGCTAATTTGAAACGGCTCCAGGTCAGTTTGCAGCACCGGCTGCCCCTGCTCCTCTGCGAGCGTTACCTGGGACTCAAACAGCCTAACGGTTACGTCATCCCTGGGCCGCGCCCCCGCCAAAGACTGGAGCGGCCCCACCCGGGTTCGCCCGTTTAGCCGCACAGGGACAATGTTGCCGTTGGCGAGGGATGCCTCGGCCTGGGCGTTAAAGGCAATGTCGCGGGTGACGCTCGCCTGGTAGGCGTCGTTTTCTGCGCTGGGCTGCCACGTCAGCCGAATGATCTGCCCCAGCAAATTGGGCGCTGCCGCCGGGCTGTGCCAGACCTCAAACCAGGCCCAGTCCCCGGGGCGATCGGCATACTCCTGCACCGAGGGCAAAATCAAGCGCCCAATCCAGCCGCCGTTGGGGCGAAAGTTGGGCGATGAGGGCAGCGGCTGAATGGGGTAATTTTCGACCCGATTGAAGGGGGCCGCCTGGGCCAGTTCGTAGTTAGAGACCTGGGCGGCAGGGGCGATCTGGAGGGTGAAAAGAATGGCCAAGGCCGCCGCCGCCAGCGCTAGCCCAAACCGCCAGGGGGGCCGCCTGCCGCCCAAAAGCTGCCCACAGCGGCGCTGATTAGGGGGTGACTTAGCCATAGGAACGTTTTGTTGGGGTCGGGTTTCAAGGCGTTTCCACACGGGCGCAGCGCTAGCCAACGATTTTGCCATTGCTGAGGCGCTGCGATCGCATTGAAATTTACAGCTAGTAGACTGCGGCACAAGTGTGACGACTACTGTCAATCGCGGGGGAGCCAGGGAGCCAAGCGAGCTGGAATAGTCGGCCTATTTCAGCCTTCGAGCACCAGGCGGATAAAAATAGAAATCGCCTCACTGGGGGCGTTATTTGACGACCCAAAACCCCATATTACAGGCTCAGTGCTGCGGTCACTAAATCTGCTCAAAACTAGCGCCATGAAATCACGGCAAGGGCTAAATTCACAGGCAAAATTTTGCCTTCCCAAAGCCCTCAAAAATTTATTTAACCCAGCTCCACAGCCGCCCGGGCAGGCTCCCAGGACCAGATGGCGCTGTAACGGTAGCTCAAGTGCGGAGGCGTAAAAATATGAAAACTATAGGATTCGAGTTCTCCTAAAATTGCGCCAACGCGAGAAATTGCACGTTAAAAAATATGACTTTATAGCTCAGGAGTTGACGTCTTTTAGGCAATGTTGCAATTATTATGGGGCTTGCAAACCACCCACCGGGCAGCGCTGCTCCGGCAGCTCTGGTTCGGCCTGATTTACTCCTGGTTGACTGACAAAAATTCTGCTGTCGGTTGGTGTTGAGCGAAGCGTTCGCGCAGCGTCTCCAGCAGAGAAAACCCAGCCCCAGTAACGGTTTTGTCGGGTTTAGCTTTAGTTGACCCAACCTGCGGCAGCATAAGGGTTTCAAGGGTTTCGTCAGTCAACCAGGATTTAACCCATCCGATTTACCCAATACGTCGGATTGAGCCTGTCAGCGAGCGACAATTCTGGCGGAGTTCGCTGAGCGATGGCTCCTTTCGGGGTGGCTGCGAGATTTGACCCGTTTATTAGTCCATGAAACCTACTGGTGATCCTAATGGCTTTATCTCGTTCCGCTGCGGTGCTTACCGCCGCTGCCACGGCCCTGATGGGGACAGTAGCCTGCGTTGCCCCTTCGACGGGTCCTGGGGTGCCGCCTTTGACGGGCACCGTTTGGGAGCTACAGCAAATTCAGATGAGTGATGGCGCTCTGCTAACCGCCAACCCGCCGCAAAACTACACCGCTGAATTTGCCGATGACGGCCAGGTATTTGTGCAAGCCGACTGCAACCGGGCCGTGGGTCAATTTACCGAATCAGCAGACGGGCAAATTTCGGTGCAGCTGGGGCCAACCACGCTGGCGGCATGCCCCGAGGACAGCATTAGCCCTCAGTTTTTGCAGGCCATGAACAATGCCAACCTCTATTTCTTTCAGAACAACAACCTCTTTATCGATCTGAAGTTTGACAGCGGCACCATGCAGTTTTCGGGCAGACCAACCCCGGCCCTGGTGGGCACCCTGTGGAAGCTCCAGCAAATTCAGCTCAGCAACGATACCCTGCTGGTGCCCGATCAGCCCGATAGCTACACGGCTGAATTTTTAGAGGACGGCACCCTGCTGGTGCAGGCCGACTGCAACCGGGGACGAGGCACCTTTTCAACCACCGACGATCACAGGCTTGAGGTCTCTCCCATTGCCACAACCATGGCCGCCTGCCCGGAGGGTTCCATCGGCAGTGACTTTGTGCAGGCCCTGGGCAACTCAGGCACCTACTTTTTCCGGGATGGCAAGCTCTTTATCGACCTCGCCTTCGACAGCGGCACTATGACGCTGGTCGCTGACTAGTAGACTGCGGCGTGCGTCTGTTTCGTACTGGCGATCGCAGGGGGGCTGGGGGGCTGGGGAGCCAGGGGAGCTATAGCCATAGTCACGTTGGGTAGGAGATCCAGAAACCCTGTGAACGTTCAAACGTTTGAACGTTCATAGGAGACTTGTCTTAGCCAGACTGGCCACAGCTCTGGGCACAGCCATAGACGATGGCTTCATTTCCGCCCGGCAGGCCTGGGGTTCGGCTCGAAACCCTATCGACGGGTCCCCAGCCGCAGTGGACCGTGCTCAAACCAGTGGGGTCAGCAGGAAAACGGCTAGCGGGTGAGGGAGCCGGGGGCGCGAGAATCTTTGATGACCTGCCCATCGTGGAAGGTGATAATGCGATCGCACTGCTCGGCCACCTGGCGATCGTGGGTCACCATGATCACCGTCATGCCTTCGCGGTTGAGGTCGGCAAAGATCGCCATTATGCTCTGGCTGGTGTGAGAGTCTAGCGCCCCGGTGGGTTCATCGGCCAGCAGCAGCTGGGGCCGATTGACGATAGCGCGGGCGATCGCCACCCGCTGCTGCTGGCCCCCCGACAGCTGGTTGGGGCGGTTGTGTATGCGGTTGCCCAGGCCCACTTTTTCCAGGGCGCGACTGGCGCGAGACCTGCGCTTGGCTTTGGGCAGATTGGCGTACACCATGGGCAGCATCACGTTTTCCATGGCGGTGAGCTGGGGCAGCAGGTGAAACTGCTGAAACACAAAGCCTAGGGTGCGATTGCGCACCTCGGCTAGGGCGTTGGCCCCCATGGTATCCACGGGGTTGCCGTCCAGCCGGTAGGTACCGCTAGTGGGCCGATCGAGGCAGCCGAGAATCGCCATCGCCGTCGATTTGCCCGACCCCGACGGCCCCACAATGGCGCAGTATTCCCCCGCCCGAATGGTGAGGCTAATCGGTCTGAGGGCCTGGACAGTGAGCTCGCCGCTGCCGTAGGCTTTGCTAACGCGATCGAATTCTATCAGGGCCATCGGTTCAGCTCCGCAACGCTACAATCGGGTCCAGCTGGGCGGCGCGGCGGGCGGGCAAAATGCCAAACACCAGGCCAATGCCGCCAGAGACCGAAAACGACAGCGCGATCGCCCCCCAGCTCACCCCCGCCTCCAGCGGACTCAGCAGCACCATCAGCCCAATGCCGCCAACCCCAAACCCGGCGCCAATCAGCCCCCCCGTCACCGCCAAAATCACCGCCTCAATAGTGAACTGGGCCATCAGATCTGCGCCCTTGGCCCCGATCGCCTTGCGCAGGCCAATCTCCTGGGTGCGCTCAGTCACCGACACCAGCATGATGTTCATAATGCCAATGCCCCCCACCAGCAGCGAAATGCTGGCGGTAAACCCCAGCACCAGCACCAGCATGTCGGTAATGCTGGCCGCCGTAGTCAGCAAATCCTGCTGGCTCTGCACCGTAAAGTCGTCGTCATCGTACAAAAGCCCGTGGCGCAGCCGCAGCAAATTGGTGATCTGGTACTGGGCGGCGCTGGCCTGGGCCTCCTGGCGGGTGGAAACGGCAATCGTCTGCACCGATGTGCTGGTTTTGCCCGCCTCCTGGCCGGTGAGCTGGTTAGCCATCACCCAGATGGGAATGTAGATTGCCTCATCCTGGTTTTGCCCAAAGGACGACCCCCGCGAAGCCACCACGCCAACGACCGTAAATCGCAGGTTGCTGACGCGAATACTTTGGTTTAGAGGATCCTGCCAGCCAAACAGAGTCTGGGCCACCGCACTGCCCAAGACCGCCACCGGCATGCTGGATTGGTTATCCACGGGGCTGAGAAACCGACCCTGAGCTATGGAAATCTGGCGCACGGGCACATAGTCGGGAGTAGTCCCAACGACGTTGGCCTGGGTTCCCGCCGTCCCCCTGGTCACCCGCAGCCGCTGGCTCTTCTCCGGCGAAACGGCACTGACTGCCGGCACCTCCGCCGCGATCGCCTCCGCATCGGCCAGGGTCAGCGTATCGGCCCGCGTTGAGCCAGCCCCCGGTCCCCGCTGGGCATCCCCCGGCGTCACAAACAGCACGTTGGTGCCCAGCGACTCAAACTGCCGAGTCACATAGCCCTGGGTCGCCTGCCCCGCCGCCACCATCGCAATCACCGAGGCATTGCCAATCACAATGCCCAGCATCGTCAGGCCGCTGCGCAGCCGGTTGGCGTTGAGGGTTTTGACCGCCATAGTGGCGTTTTCGAGCAGATTGAGAGGCATGGGGGAGTGGGGAGTGGGGGATGAGGGGATGGGGGGATGGGTGCGGGGAAGAGGGAGATGGGGGAGATGGGGAAAGGGGGGGAGATAGGGAAGGGGGGAGGTTAGGTTAGCTTCACCGGAGCTGTGAACCGGTTCGTTGGCAGAACAGAGGTTTAAACCGATGATCAATGACTCCTTTCCGTGAGGTGCAGGACGACGGAACGTCCTGCTCGACGGGGGTCTGGGGCCAGCGAAATGGCCCCGGCAGCAGACCCGGCTTTTGACCCAAATTGTGCGCCGCCACAGCCCTAGTACTCGAAGGCTGAAACATCTCCACCGCTTTGGCGCGCTTGGCTCCCTCGCTCCCCTGCTCCCTCGCGATTGACAATAGTCGTCACACTTGTGCCGCAGTCTACTAAGGCAGCGGCGATGGCGGCGCAAACGACGCCCCGCCCTCCGTCGGCGGCAGGTCAAGAAAAATGCGATCGCCCGCCGCCAGCCCCGACACAATCTGAGTCTTGCCATCCTGGGTAAAGCCCACCGTGACCGGCTTAAAAACAGGCTTACCCGCCGGGTCCGCAACTCGCACGCCAAGCTCCCCGTTTTCCGTGGCGATCGCCACCGTCGGCACCACCAGCGCGTTCGCCAGCGTTTCGCCCGTAAACGTGGCATCCACAGTCATGCCCGCCTTAAGCTGATCCAGCCCCGACAGGGGTTCCACCACCACCTGAAACACGGTCACGTTATCTTCAGTCACCGCCTCGGGAGGAATGCGCTTCACCCGGCCCTTAAACACCTGCTGGGGAAAAGCATCGGCCACAATGTCCACCGATTGCCCCGCCCTGATCTGGGCAATGCTGGCCTCCGACACATCAATGGTGATATCGAGCCCCGAAGAGATCGCCAAGATTGAGCTAGAAGTGGCCGAAGCCGTCGCCGAAGCCGAGGTGGTGGGGGTAACGATCGCCCCCACCGTGGCATAGGTTTGAGTAATCACCCCATCGAAGGGGGCGCGAATCGTCGCCTCCTCGATCTGAGTTTGAGTTGCGGCGACCTTAGCTTCGGCGGCCGCTACGGCGGCGGCGGCGGCGGCGATGTCCTCCGGGCGAGAGCCACTGGTCGTTTCTTCGAGCTGGGCCTGGGCCTGGGTTAAGCTGGCCTGGGCGTTGCGGGCCTCGTTGCTGTACTGGTCGAGATCATTCTGGGAAATTGCCCCGCGATCGGCCAGTGCCTGGTACCGCTCCAGCTGGGATGCTGTCAGCGTCACCTGAGAGGTTGCTGCGGCTACTTCAGCCCTGGCCCGCCGAATCTCCTCATCTCGATTGCCCGCCACGACTTTGGCGTAGTCGGCGTTGGCCTGGGCCAGCTGGGCCTGGTCTTGCTGTAGCTCATCCGTCAGCGTGCCCACTTCCATCTGGGCCACCACCTGTCCGGTCTTCACCTGGTCGCCCTGCTCACCATAGAGGGCTGCTACCCGCCCGGCGGTTTTAGGACTGAGGTTAACGGTGTCCTTAGCGACCACGCTACCGCTGCCCTCAACCCGCACGGTGAGCGATCGAACCTCGACCGGCTGGGTCAGCTCCTCCAAGGACAGATCCTGGGATTTGTGAGGCAGCAGCGGCAGCAGCCTTGGCCCTAGCAGGCCTAAAAGCCCCAGCAGCCCCACTAGGGAAACGCCCCAGATCAGCGAGCGGCCCTTAAATTTGGGCGGCAGGGGTATGGGAGATTTAGACGGCGGCGGCGGCGGAATCGCCTCCTCCTGCTGGCGCAGGGGGCGCGAGTACGGATTGGTTGTCATGGCAAAACCATCGAAGGCAGCAGTTCTATGGGCGGTGGTAAGAGCATGGTTGATTCACTGGGCTGTTTGCCGGGTTTGGCTCAATCTTGTTTTCAGAAAGCTCCCCTCGATCGCGCTGGCAGAGCGCCAAGAGGAGCGCCATGGAGTGAAGTGGAGGGGTGAACCGAAGCCGGTTAAAGGCCCGGAAAGCCGATTCGCTGAGCCTGCTGAAGCTGCTCTGAGGTCAAAATACCCCGCAACTCCTGGGCCATGTTTTCCTGGAGGCTGGCTAGCTGACTGGATTGAGCCTCCGTCAGGTCGAGCTGACTGATTAAGTCAGCAGGGTTCCCCGCTCCCGATTGGTTGCGCTGTTGGGCCTGCAAGTCTTCTAGCTGCTGCTTCTGGCTGGCGGTCAAGATCCCGTTCAAACTCGACTGGTAGTTTTGCATCACACCGCGCAGCTGCCGCATTTGAGACCGGCTCAGGTTGAGCGATCGCAGCGCTTCACGGGGAGGTGCACCAGCGGGCTGGCCATGGGCCATCTGGGGAGCAACCAGCACCATGGCGCTAATACTGAGGCCGACCATGAGTAGCTTGGATGTTGCTCGAATAGCGGCTTTAGGAATCATTCGATTTCTCCAATAGTGATATGACGCTGACCCCACGGCGCTCAGCTGGGCCTCAAGGAGCCGAGCCATGCCCGTGGAATAGCCCCATCCTAGGGACTCGCCCCCCGCCTCCGCCTGAAGCAAATCTCCCAACCTCAGCAGGGCAATTGTCGCCCTCGCAGGTAGGAGAATTGTCCTAACCTCCCGCCATAGAATAAAGACTTCCCTTAGCCTCGGGTCAGGCTATTTCGTTCTCAAGGAAGGCTGAAGGTGGTAGAGTTTCAGGCCGATCCACGTTTTCCGTAAGGCTTGTTTTCCGTAAGGCTTATGGATCTGCTCTCGCAATTTCCTGCTGTTGCCCCGCAACCTAATCTTGAGGCGCGACATCTTGAGGCGTGACCAGAGAGATGAGGTTTTTACAGCCTCCGCTGATCTGCCAGACGTGCGCAGGGCTTCTGGAAAGCGCCCACTTGCCCTCCTGCCGCCACTCCCGTCTATCATGGGGAACATCGCACCCGTGCAGCAGTAGGAGTCAGGGACGTGGAGTCCAGCAAGTATAACCCCGCAGAGATTGAGAAAAAGTGGCAGCAGGCCTGGGCCGAGCAGGGGCTCGATCGCGCCGTGGAGAACCCTGACCAGCCCAAGTTCTATGCGCTGTCAATGTTTCCGTACCCGTCGGGGAACCTGCACATGGGCCATGTGCGCAACTACACCATTACCGACGTGGTGGCGCGGGTGCGGCGGATGCAGGGCTACCGGGTGCTGCACCCGATGGGCTGGGATGCCTTTGGGTTGCCTGCTGAGAATGCGGCGATCGATCGCGGCATTCACCCGGCCCAGTGGACCTATGCCAATATTGACCAGATGCGATCGCAGCTCCAAGAGCTGGGCCTCTCCTACGACTGGGAGCGGGAAGTGGCCACCTGTGCCCCCGACTACTACCACTGGACCCAGTGGATTTTCATTCAAATGCTGAAGATGGGGCTGGCCTACCAGAAAGAGGCGGCGGTCAACTGGGATCCCATCGACCAGACGGTGCTGGCCAACGAGCAGGTAGATAGCGAGGGCAAATCCTGGCGATCGGGGGCGATCGTCGAGAAAAAGCTGCTGCGCCAGTGGTTTCTCAAGATCACCGACTACGCCGAAGAACTGTTGAGCGACCTGGACAAGCTGCCCGGCTGGCCCGAGCGGGTGCGCACCATGCAGGCCAACTGGATTGGCAAATCCACCGGGGCGCGGGTGGTGTTCAAAACCGAAACTGGCGACGATCTGCCCGTCTTTACCACCCGGCCCGATACGCTCTGGGGGGCCACCTTTATGGTGCTGTCGCCCGAGCATCCGCTGGTCGAAAAGCTCACCGCCCCCGATCGCGTCGCCGCCATCGATGACTACCGCAAGGAGGCCGCCGCCAAGAGCGAGATCGATCGCACCGCCGAGGACCGCGAAAAAACCGGCGTGTGGACGGGCAGCTACGCCGTGAACCCCGTCAACGGCGACAAGATCCCCATCTGGATTGCCGACTATGTGCTGATGGGCTACGGCACCGGGGCGATCATGGCCGTGCCCGCCCACGACCAGCGCGACTTTGAATTTGCCCGCAAATTCAGCCTGCCGGTGAAGGTGGTGGTGCAGCCCGAGGGGGAAAGCCTCGACGGCGACACCCTAACCGCCGCCTGGGCTGGCGACGGGGTGATGGTCAACTCTGGCCCGCTGAATGATATTCCGGCGGGTAAGGGCGAAGCGCAAAGCGTGCCCGCCGCCATTCACTGGCTGGAGGCCAACGGCAAGGGCCAGGGCGAGTCGAACTACCGCCTGCGCGACTGGCTGATCTCGCGCCAGCGCTACTGGGGCGTGCCGATTCCGGTGGTGCACTGCCCTGAGTGCGGCATTGTGCCCATGCCCGACGACCAGCTGCCCGTCACCCTGCCCGAGGATGTGGAATTTTCGGGTCGCGGTGCCTCGCCGCTGGCCCAGCTGGAGGACTGGGTGAATGTGCCCTGCCCCACCTGCGATCGCCCCGCCCGGCGCGAAACCGACACCATGGACACCTTTATCGACTCGTCCTGGTACTTTTTGCGCTACACCGACGCGAAAAATCCTGAGGCTGCGTTTGATACCGCCAAAGCCAACGGCTGGATGCCCGTAGACCAGTACGTGGGCGGCATTGAGCACGCCATTCTGCACCTGCTGTACTCGCGGTTTATTACCAAGGTACTGCGCGATCGCGGCCTGCTCTCCTGCGACGAGCCCTTTCAGCGCTTGCTGACCCAGGGCATGGTGCAAAACACCGCCTACAAGAACCCAAAAACGGGTAAGTATGTCGCCCCCGAAAATGTGACAGACCCGGCCAACCCCGTAGACCCCGACACCGGCGACAGCTTGGAGGTGTTCTACGAAAAGATGTCGAAGTCTAAATACAACGGCGTTGACCCCAAGTCGGTGCTGGCTAAGTACGGGGCCGACACCGCCCGCATGTTCATTCTCTTCAAAGCCCCTCCCGAAAAAGACCTGGAGTGGGATGACGCCGATGTCGAAGGGCAGTTTCGCTTCCTCAATCGGGTGTGGCGACTGGTCACCGAATATATTGCCACCGCAGGGGCGAACGGCGGTTCGCCCACCGGGGATTTGGCCGCAGCCGATCTTTCCAAGGACGAGAAAACCCTGCGCCGCGCCATTCACAACGCCATTCAGGCGATCACCGAAGACATCGAGGGCGACTACCAGTTCAACACCGCCGTCTCGGAACTGATGAAGCTCAGCAATGCCCTGACTGATTCGGCAGCAAAAGATTCCCCCGTTTACACCGAGGGCGTGCGCGCCCTGCTGCTGCTGCTGGCGCCCTTTGCGCCCCACATGGCCGATGAACTCTGGCACCAGATGGGCCATACCGACTCCGTTCACCGCGCCCCCTGGCCCGTGTTTGACCCCAGCGCCCTAGTCGTCGACGAAATTACCTTGGTGATTCAAATCATGGGCAAAACGCGCGGCACCCTGGAGGTACCCGCCGACTCCGACAAAGCTGCCCTGGAGCGCTACGCCCGCGAGTCGGAGGTGGCCCAGCGCTACCTCGACGGCAAGGAGGTCAAAAAGGTGATTGTGGTGCCGGGCAAGCTGGTCAACTTCGTGGTGGCGGGGTAGCAGCTGGTACTCAATGGCGGAAGTTTAGGGACTATTTAAGCCAGGGGGCAGGGGAGCGAGGGAGATGGGCCGTCAGAACGGCAGGTGTATGTCAGTCATTGAGTACTGGCCCTCACAACTCTGCCGCTGGTGGGTAAAGGCCTTTGGTTTTAGGATGGGCACTTGTCTGTAGCGATCGCCGAAAACGTTCCCATTACTCTGCTGCTACCGCGTGAGAACCGATAAGCTTTACTACCAAATTTTTCTCACTCAGCCATCTCTGCTGGCCGACCTCATCCCCGGTTTGCCTGCCAATTGCGCCTTCGAGTACGTGGCCCCGGTGGTGAAGGAAAGCGAGTTTCGTCTAGACGGGCTGCTGCTGCCCCTGTCCGACGATCCGACCATTCCGGTCATTTTTCTAGAAGCCCAGATGCAGCCCGACAGCCGCTTCTACGGGCGCTACTTCGCTGAGACCTACCTCTACCTTTATCAGTATCAGATCGATCGCCCCTGGCGCGGCCTGCTCATTCTTCAGTCACGGCACCAGTCTCTCGGCAGCGAAACCCCCTACCATGACCTGCTAGACAGCAAGGTACAGCGCATCTACCTGCAAGATCTTCTGCATGAAACCCAGCTGCCCCCGGCCCTGGCCCTACTACAGCTGATTGTGCTGCCCAACGAGGCCACCGCCCTAGCCGCCCAGGCTTTGCTAAGTACGGTCAAACCCCAGGGCGCAGAGGCTTTTAAGCAAACCCTGAGTTTGGTAGAAGCTATACTCGTCAATAAGTTTCCGCAGCTCACCACCCAGGAGATTTTAGTGATGTTAGACATCAAAGCAGCTGACATCCGGCAGACCCGATTTTATCAGGAAGTCTTAGAGGAAGGTCGCGAAGAGGGCCGCGAAGAAGGCCGCGAAGAAGGTCGGCAACAGGCTGAGGCAATGCTGCTGGTTCGATTCTTAACACGTCGTCTGGGGTCACTGTCAGAACTTCAAATCGCTCAGATTCAGGCCCTTTCGCTAGCGCAGCTGGATGCGCTGTCGGAAATTCTGTTTGATTTGGCTGACCTGGCGGCATTGGACGCATGGTTGCAAGCTCATCCGGCGACAACCCCTCAAACGACAATACCAGAGCAAATAGAGAGCTAGGGGGCAGGCTGAGAATCATTAGGCGATCGCCTGTTCAAGCCATCTCAACGCCCTCTCGGCAGCGGATCACTGCATCAGCGGATTACAACAATAGGCCCGAAAGCCTGGCGATCGCGTAACTAAGTATGTGGACATGAAACTTTCATAAAGCCACAGGGCACAATGGGCACAATGGCGGATGCGCCAGTGAGTGAACAGCCCCCGTTCCAATTGCCCATGTCAGATACGGTTATTCAAGTCGAAAATCTCGGCAAAAAGTATGTGCTTGGTCACCAGCAGCAGGGTAGCTCTCGCTATGTGGCCCTGCGCGATGTGCTGGCCGATGGCGTTAAGTCTGTGGGTCATCGCCTGCGCCACCCCCTTAAGCCTAAAACCGACTCCAGCAAGGAAGAGTTTTGGGCGCTAAAGGATGTCTCCTTTGAGGTGAAGCAGGGGGAGGTAGTGGGCATTATTGGCCGCAATGGGGCAGGTAAGTCTACGCTGCTAAAGATTTTGAGCCGCATTACGGAGCCAACGGAAGGGCGGGTGCGACTGCGGGGCCGAGTGGCGAGTTTGCTGGAGGTGGGCACGGGGTTTCACCCGGAGCTGACGGGGCGGGAGAATATTTTTCTCAACGGCGCAAT
Source organism: Nodosilinea nodulosa PCC 7104 (assembly GCF_000309385.1). GTDB lineage: Bacteria > Cyanobacteriota > Cyanobacteriia > Phormidesmidales > Phormidesmidaceae > Nodosilinea > Nodosilinea nodulosa. Next base: position 428,159 of record NZ_JH976537.1, on the reverse strand, counting down.
TTTGGGCATGAGCCGGGCCGAGATTAACCGCAAGTTTGATGAAATTGTTGACTTTGCGGAAGTAGAACGATTTTTAGATACACCGGTTAAGCGCTATAGCAGCGGCATGTATGTAAGGCTCGCCTTTGCGGTCGCTGCTCACCTGGAACCAGAGATTTTAGTGGTGGATGAGGTATTGGCCGTAGGCGATGCTGCCTTTCAAAAAAAGTGTTTAGGCAAAATGGAAAATGTAGCTCATCAGGAAGGGCGAACTATTCTGTTTGTTAGCCATCAAATGTCTGCGATTAAAAACCTTTGTTCTAGAACGATTGCATTGAGCAGCGGCACCGTTCAATTTGATGGTGATTCACAGTCAGGGATTAGCTTTTACTTGCAAGATCTGGCTAGAGCGTCAAGCAAAACCTCTGTCGCCCAAATTCGACGAACGGGCACAGGTGATTTAATGATTACTGACTTTTGGGTTGAGGATGTTGAGGGAGGATTGATCACAACCGTAACATCTGGAAGCACTATTTACCTTAATTTTGGCTTCAAGGTAAACTCTCAAAGCCCGCTTAAGAATGTCTCTATAGGGTTTAGCCTACACACTAACCTGGGAGATGTTCTAACAATTTTATATAGCGATTATATGGGAGTTTCGTTTGATAACATATTTCAGCAGGGCTACATAAGCTGTCAAGTGACAGACTTTCCCTTTTCAAAAGGGCGATATTATATAGGAGTTCGGGCAGTTGTAAATAATTTAGAGGCCGATTGGCCAAGAGATTTTATAGGTTTTATCGATGTAGAAGACGGCAGTTTTTATGGCAAAGGCAGAACGCCTCACAGCGGCATTGGCCCTGTTTTGCTCAAAGGGGAATGGTCAGTTAAAGATGAGAAGATGTTTAATGAATGCCTTACGCAGCCATGAAATCTAAAATTACTCTCATGCGTAATGCCTCAAAAAAATATTCTCAGATATTAGGAGCGCTAATTAATCCTAGAGGCTACTCTATATACTCTAAGGAGTTTTATCTCTATCACAGGTTGTCTTTCTCTCAAGAAGGGGAAGACTTGGTTTTAAGCAGGATTTTTGATGGTCAGGAGAGAGGATTTTATGTGGATGTTGGTGCTCATCATCCACAGAGATTTTCAAATACTTACCTTTTTTATTTGAAGGGATGGCGAGGAATTAATATTGATGCTATGCCAGGCAGCATGGAGCCATTTGAAAAAATTAGACCTAGAGATTTAAACTTGGAAATGGCAATATCTGATCGAGAAGAAGTTTTAACATATTACGAATTTGATGAGCCAGCACTAAACGGATTTTCTGCTGAGCTTTCTAAAGAATACGAGGAAATCTCAAACCACCGAATAATAGCAACGAAAGAGATAAAAACAAGAACTTTAGCGAATGTCTTAGAAAACTATCTTGAGTTTGGTTCCGCTATTGACTTTTTAAGTGTTGACGCAGAGGGGTTGGATTATGAAGTTTTGAAGTCGAATGACTGGAGTAGATTTAGGCCTAAGGCCATTGTTGCTGAGGAGCTAACAAGAGAAGATACTTCTAGAGAGCCAAGGGTATCTGATTTCTTGGTAGCAAATGATTACTGCTTCTACTCTAAGCTGATGAACAGTTTCATTTTTCTAGATAACAATTTTTTGAAAATTAGAAGCAGTAAAAATGATTTTTAAGGCTTTAACTCCGAAATTTTTTATTTTGATTTGGTGCTGTTTTAGACAATTTTTGCTTTGAATGCTCTCTAGATAATTAATTATGTGCGGTATATTAGGGTGTCTCAAGAAAACTGGGGGCAAGAATAGCAATTCACAGCTTAATACTGCTTTGCTGAGGCATCGTGGTCCGGATGATCAGGGCGTTTGGCAAGATAGCTTTGTAGAACTTGGCCATACTCGTCTTTCTATTCTAGATCTTAGCCCATTAGGACATCAACCTATGATGTCCCATAGTGAGCGTTTTTGTATTACCTTTAATGGCGAAATTTATAACTACTTAGAAATTCGACAAGAATTAGAGCTTAAAGAGTATCGCTTTAAGAGTAGTAGTGACACTGAGATATTGTTAGCAGCCTTTGAGGAATGGGGACATCAGTGCCTAGCCAAACTCAGAGGTATGTTTGCTTTTGCTATTTGGGATAGGCAGGCTCAATCCCTATTTCTAGCTAGAGATCGGTTTGGCGAAAAACCTCTATTTTATTGGCATGACGATCAAACTTTCTATTTTGCCTCTGAGCTAAAAGGTCTGCTTCCTCTGCTTCCTGAGCAACCTGAGCTTAATCCAGCAGCAATAGACCTTTATTTCCATTACCAATACGTCCCTGAACCTATTACGCCACTCAAAAATGTCTATAAGTTGCCTGCCGCTCACACTCTCACTGTTACACCAAAAGACTGGATCATTGCTCCGACCTGCTACTGGTCCTTAGAAGACATTCCGCCTGTAGAAGGGAATCCCTCCCAATTGATTCGTGAACAACTAGAAACCTCCATTAACCTGACCCTTAGGTCAGACGTACCCATTGGTTTGGCGTTAAGCGGTGGTATAGACTCTAGCGCCATTGCCGCTTTGGCCGCCCGTAACTATCGCGATACGCTCCAAGCTTTCTCTATTGGCTATGAGGGACGACCGGAGTACGACGAGCGGAGTCAGGCTCAATCTCTTGCCCAATCACTCGACTTACCGTTCCATGAAATCGAGCTATCTACGCAGGGGCTAGTAGATTTTTTCCCAGAGCTAGTTGCTGCTGTTGATGAACCTATTGCTGATATTGCGGTTTATGGGCACTACTCAGTAATGAAATTAGCCCATAGTCAAGGTATCAAAGTTATGCTTAGTGGGCTGGGCGGTGATGAGCTCTTTTGGGGCTATCCTTGGGTCACCCATGCTGCCAAAATTAATCAGCTCATCTACTTTTTGTCGCAACAGCCTGCCTGGGGTATGCAGGGGCTACGACAACTGCAAAAACTTGTGCAGCACCCTCTTTATCAGCGGTTGGGGTATAGCTCCAAGGTGCCAAGTTCAGTTCAATCTTACGTGCAACCTAGCCTGTCTTTTAGTCGAGCAAACCTGTCTGACTCAAGTCAAACTGTTTTTTACGAACTTACTCCCGAATTTACTGAAGCTCTCAACTACCGCGAACGCTTATATCCTTCAACCACACAAAACTTGCCAGAAAACAATCCCTATTGCCCTTTCCAAACTAAACTAGATCAACGCTTAGATATTCCTAATCAGATTTGCCAGGCGCTGTATCAAACTTGGCTTGTATCAAACTGTCTATCACTGGGTGATAGGGTCAGTATGGCCTGCTCTGTAGAGACTCGTCTGCCCTTGCTAGATAAAGGTCTAGCCGAGGTGGTTATTGGATTGCGTAAAACTCAGCCTGATCACCATCTGCCCCCCAAGGCGTGGTTCAAGACTACGATCGCCGATATTTTGCCCGATGAGGTAATGAACCGCCCTAAAAGAGGTTTTCAGCCGCCCACTCAAGTTTGGATGACAGCTATCATTAACCATTATCTCGAAGCATTACAGAATGGATACCTGGTATCGTCTAGTGTTTTGGATGGTGGAATGATTAAAGTCATGGTGAATGAATTTCGAGAAACTGGGAAACATATATTTATGCTTTATAAAGCTGTCGTTCTAGAAATTTGGTATCGGCAGATTGTTGCGAGCGTTAGTTTGAAATCTAATTTAGTTAGCTAGGCTCTTGTCTTTCTTGACATCAATCACTGACTCTATGTCGCTATCTACTCCAGTAGTTTTTATTATCTTTCGCCGCCCTGATGTAACGGCGAAAGTGTTTGAGCAAATTCGTTTGGCTCAACCCAAAAAACTATTTATTGTTGCTGATGGCCCCAGAAACGAAGCAGAGATCTTGCTTTGCGAAAAGACGAGAGCCATCACTGAAAGCATTGATTGGCCTTGCGAAGTCATACGCGACTATTCTAAACAGAACTTGGGTTGTCGCAAACGAGTTGTTTCTGGCCTGAGTAGTGCTTTTGAATCTATCGACTCTGCAATCATCTTGGAAGATGACTGCTTGCCGAATAAAGACTTTTTCACCTTCTGCCAAATGTTGCTGAACCATTACCAAAACGATGAGCGGGTTTGGATGATTAGTGGCAATAATTTTCAAAATGGTAAGACCAGGGGAGACGGCAGTTACTACTTTTCACGATATCCTCACTGCTGGGGATGGGCTACCTGGAAACGGGCTTGGAAAAATTATCAAGATAATATTGTGAAATGGCCAGAGTTTCGAGATTCTGGATTACTGGAGTCGGTATTTGAAAACCCGAAAGAAATTAATTATTGGATCAATGTATTTGACAATCTGCTCTCTAAAGGAAAGCCTGATAGCTGGGCATATCGTTGGGCTTATGCCTGTTGGTCAAATAGTGGATTAACTATATTGCCTAACCAAAATCTTGTAACAAACCTGGGCTTTGGCCAAGAATCTACCAACACCACTGATTATAGTAAGCTCCTTGCTTATCTTCCTACTGGGGTAGCAGAGGTTATCCATCATCCCAGTTTTGTCGTCAGACATGCTGAAGCCGATGCTTACACAGCTAAGACTGTGTTTTTGCCTTCATCTACTAACCCAAACATCGTCAAACTAAAAAAGATGATTAAAACAATACTCAAAAAACTCAAGTTTTACTTTAGAAAAGACAACCTCTTTAACGAAAATAAAGGACTCTAGAAATGCCAACTCAAGATTGGTTGAAGAAAGAATTTGGGTACGGATATGACAGTGGAAATGTCCTGTCTATTTTTCCCAGTTCTGTTAGGCGGAAGGAAGAGCGTGCAATTGGTGGTTCCTATCGGAAAGTTTTTAGGCAAGGCCTCTTACCGTTTTTGAAGCCTAATTCTAAGATTCTTGAGATTGGACCTGGAAGAGGATCCTGGTCAAAAGCAATCTTGCAACATATTCCCCAGGGAGAACTACACGTAGTTGACTTTCAGAATGTCGAAAGTTGGCTGCAACCGTCCCGTTATCCTGGGCGGTTATATTGTCACCAAATAGAAGATAGTTCTGCCTACGATAGAATCTTTGATGATGATTATTTTGATGTTTGCTGGTCTTTCGGGGTTCTCTGCCACAATAACTTGGATAAGATTGAAGATGTTTTAACTCAAACAATCCCTAAAGTCAAAGAAAATGGGTATGCTATTCATCATTATGGAGATTGGGAAAAATTAGAGAATTATGGATGGGAAAAAGGCGGAGTTCCGCTTGAGTTTAGAGATAAACAGGATGATGAGATATGGTGGCCAAGAAACGCTCAGTCTCAGATGACTGCTGCTGCTCAACGGGCCGGCTGGAAGGTTATCAATGCTGATTTGGGGCTAGTTCAGCGAGATTCAATCGCTGTCTTACAGCGTTGTAACTGAGTATTTTCTACTGATCACATTTTGTTGACTGGTGTTTATAGACATAACTCGTTAGCCAATCCAGTGGACAAGCTAATCTTAAACATTGATTATGAGTCTCAAGTCATACTTTGAAAGATCTTTAAGGCTGCTTGGCAATCCAAAAAGGGTTAAGCAGAAAATTGATCTGTGGAAAATTTCCCAAGTGCCCAGATATACTATTTTCCAAACCAACATCTTGGAACATCCTGTTAAAGGGATCGATTCTGCATCATTTGATTTCATGTATGACGAGATATTTGACAAGGAAATCTATCGCTTTGTCTGTGATACCGAATCGCCTTTAGTGATCGACTGTGGCTCTAATATTGGTCTCAGCATTATATATTTTAAGAAGCTATTTCCACGCTGTAGAGTAATGGCTTTTGAGCCAGACAAAAAAGTATTTGAAATTCTAGAGTTTAACGTCTCTAGCTTTGGGTTTTCTAACGTTGAAATCTTTGATAAAGCCGTTTGGAATTCTGAAACGACTTTAGAATTCATGTCTGAAGGGGCCGATGGTGGTCGAGTAGTGGCTACGGAAGATCAGAGCTACTCAAAATATTCAGTCAACACTATTAGACTGAGGGACTATCTAAAAGAGCCAGTCGACTTCCTTAAAATTGATATTGAAGGAGCTGAAACAGAAGTCATTCAAGACTGTGAAGATCTTCTTCCAAATATAAGAAACTTATTTATTGAGTATCATTCTTTTGTGGATCGCCCTCAAACTCTCCACACACTAACTACTATATTGTTTGAATCTGGCTTTAGAGTTCATATCCATCCCCCAATTATTTCACCCCATCCATTTGTTAGCCGAAATGTACATATGGGAATGGATATGCAGCTAAATATCTTTGCTTTTAGAGATAATTATGAGATGTCTTAATCTCGGTTGTGGCACGCGTTTTCGCCCCGATTGGGTCAACCTCGATTCGATCGCTCATAGCTCAGGCATCATCAAACATGATTTGCAAAAGGGCATTCCCTTTGATGACGACTCCTTTGATGTGGTCTATCACTCCCATGTCTTAGAACACTTTCCCAGGGCCGCAGGCTACCAGTTTATGCAGGAGTGCTACCGCGTGCTGCGTCCCCAGGGAACTGTGCGCGTTGTCGTACCCGATCTTGAGCAAATTACCCGTGCCTATTTAACCACGCTAGAAAAGTGCTTGGCAGGTGACCCTATCTGGCGAGTCAACTACCCCTGGATGCTCCTAGAACTGCTTGATCAGGCTACTCGCAATCATACGGGGGGCGACATGCTTCACTATTTTAGCCAGCCCAACATTCCCAACCTCGACTTTATCGTTGGGCGCATTGGGAGCGAAGCCAAATATATTGCCGAAATGGCTCAGGCTCAGCGGCAGTCATCCGATGCCCGACTCCAAGGCCTTAGCTGGAAAGCTCTAATTCGCCATCGCCTATGGCAACTGCGAGAATTTTTGTATCGGCTCGTGCTACGTTCTGACTATGCTGCCCTACAAGTGGGAAGATTGCGCCTCAGTGGCGAAATTCACTACTGTATGTACGATCGCTACTCTCTCCACCAGCTTCTCAGCGACTGCGGCTTTACTGACATTGCGGTCTGCGGGGCGGCTCAAAGCCAAATTCCCAACTGGGCCGCGCTGCGCCTCGACACCGAACCTGACGGCAGCGTTTATAAACCCGACTCACTCTTTATGGAAGCTCAAAAACGCTAGTTCAAAGGCGCGATCGCTCGGTTTTTCCCACTCAAAACTCCTTAGAAGGGCCATGGATATGTTACTTCGGAAACTCGCCCAATATGAAAGCCCTGCAAATTAACTTTAGCGACTATAGCGGTGGGGGCGGTGGGGCCATTGCTATGTATCGATTGTGCCAGGGATTAGCACAGCTTAGCGTCGACTGCAAAATTATTAGCAAAGCTAAAATACTAAGCTCAGATCAGTCTGCTCTAATGCCTCGATTCAGGCTGTTAGAAGGGGGCATTAAAGCAATTACGAAACCCTTGGGATTCAATGATATCCATGCGATCGGCACGTTCTGGTTGAGGCAGCATCCCTTTTTTCAGGCTGCGGATATTCTGAATTTACATGTTATCCACAGCGATTACTTTAACTATCTAGCTCTTCCAGCGCTAACCACCACCCGGCCTGCTGTCTTTACGCTGCACGATATGTGGGCCTTTACCGGGCACTGCGCCTACAGCTACGACTGCTCACGCTGGCAATCGGGCTGCGGCAGTTGCCCCTATCCTGAAAGCTACCCTAGTATTCAGCGCGATCGCACCCGCTTAGAATGGCGGCTGAAACGATGGGTATATGGCAGGACTAATTTGGCGATCGCGGCCCCCTCTCGCTGGCTTGTGGACCAGGCCCAAAAAAGTATTCTCAACGGCCATGACATTTTGCACATTCCCAACGGCCTGGATGTGCAGACCTACGCACCTATTGACAAAACGCTGGCTCGGCAAGCTTTGGGCCTGCCGCTTGACCAGCTGATCGTGATGAGCTGCGCTGAGAGCCTGCGCGATCGCCGCAAGGGCATGGACCTTTTAGTCAATAGCCTGAACCAGCTCCCCGCTAGCCTCAGGGCTAATACTATGTTGCTGTTGATGGGGAATGGTTCCGAGGCGGTAGAGGCTGTGGTGCAGGTGCCCACTGTGTCCTTAGGGTTTGTGACTAGCGATCGAATGAAGGCCTTAGCCTACTCCGCCGCTGATGTGTTTTTATTCCCTACTCGCGCCGACAATTTGCCTATTGTGCTGCAAGAGAGCATGGCCTGTGGCACCCCAATGGTGTCTTTTGATGTGGGCGGGGTGCCCGATCTAGTCCGTCCTGGTATTACGGGGCTTTTGGCGCCAGCTGAGCAAGCTGACGAATTTGTCGCCCAGGTTGTGTCAATGTTGTCGAATGAAGGCATGCGTCAGCAATTTGCCGTTAACTGTCGTGAAATTGCCGTAAAAGACTATGCCATAGAGCATCAGGCTAAGCGCTATAAAGCTCTCTACGAAACGATGGTTAATCGAAATAAGCAAACTCTATGACAGCATCACCTGAGCATCTTAAAATTACTGTAGTTACGCCTTCCTTCAATCAGGCTGATTTTTTGGCGGCTACTTTGGCAAGTGTTTTAACGCAGAGCTACCCTAATTTTGAGTATCGCGTCATCGACGGTGGGTCAACGGACGGTACGGCGCAGATCTTGCAAGATTACAGTGCCAAACTGGCTTTTTGGTGTAGCGAGCCCGATAGCGGCCAGTACGATGCCATCAACAAGGGCTTTCAGCACAGCACAGGCGACATCATGGCCTGGATTAACTCTGACGATATGTATGTTTCCTGGGCTTTTCAGGTGGCCAACGAAATTTTTAGCACCCTGCCCGAAGTCGAGTGGTTAACCACCCTCTGCCCCATAGTTTGGAGCACTACCGGAGCGGCTACCTACTGTGCCCAGCGCGGCGGCTATACCCGCCAGGGCTTTTTTAGGGGCGAAAATATTCCCCACAACCGCTGGTATGCGCTTGGGGCCATTCAGCAGGAATCTGTCTTTTGGCGGCGTTCTCTATGGGAAAAAGCGGGGGCCTACCTGGATACCGCCTATCCTCTGGCGGCTGACTTTGAGCTGTGGGCCAGGTTCTTTCAGTACGCAGACCTCTATACCGTGTCAGTTCCTCTGGGTGGTTTTCGATTCCACGGCAACCAGCGATCGGTGACCCAGGCTGAGCAATATATTGCCGAGGCTTACCAGGTAATAGAAGCCTATGGCGGGCGACCCATGGGCAAAATACAGGGAATAGTGACTAAACTTGCCAAAGATTACCTGCTCTTGCCCTACGCCGTGCGAAGACAGGCGACAAAATGGGGGCTTAAAGCCACCCATAAACACTGCGCCTATAACCCCGCTACCCAACGCTGGTGGATTAGCGACCTATGACCCCGTCCTCTTCGATTTACATCCTTATCCCCGTTCACAACCGCAGGGCTACCACCCTCACCTGTCTGGATGCGCTCCACCGCAATGGCGATATGGAGCAGTACCGCGTTGTGGTTATTGACGATGGTTCTACCGACGGCACGGCTGAAGCAATTCGATCGACTTATCCGGCAGTAACCGTTTTGTCAGGGGACGGCACCCTGTGGTGGACAGGGGCAATAAAACAAGGAATGCAGTACGCCTACGCCAAAGGTGCAAGCCATTTCGTTTGGCTAAATGACGATACGCTGCCTGCCGAGGGTGCTATTTCCCTACTAATAGCGGCTTGCTACAAAGATGCTCAAAAAATTGTGGCTGCTCAATGCTACAGCCCAACCAACTACAAAATACCTACCTATAGCGGGCAAGTAAAACGGTTTTTATCGCTTCAGCTGTTATTTGTACCAGAAGGTAAGGAAAAAAGCTGCGATTGTATGAGCGGCAATCTTGTCTGCTTACCCCGCTCGGTTGTTGATCAAATCGACTATCCGCCCAGTCATAAATTGCCGCAATGCCTGGCAGATGTTGTTTACACCTGGGAGGCTAAAAAGGCTGGGTACAGCCTAAAAGTCTTAGGCGATGCCAAAGCACTTTGCGAGTTTAACTCCCTAGAGCAAAACTGGTCTTCCAGTCCGATGCCCATTTGGCACCAATGGCAGCGATTGACAACACCAAAGTCTAACCTATATCCACCGGCCTATTGGCACTACTGCATCAGCTTCTACGGGCTTTTAGCGCCTCTTGCCTTTACTTCGATCTATTTTAAACTGCTTCTATTCACCCTTGCCCGCTGGCTTTTGCCAATCAGCCACCTTAAAAAGCTCAAGGATTTAAAAAATCAGTGGGTCAATCCATCTTAAGCATATTTCTAACAGCCCGAAAACTTCTAAAACCCACTCTAAAAATCGATGCTCTCTGCCGAAATTGATGTTGCATTTGACTGCTCCCTTTTGGGAATGGGGTACGTAAATCCCAAGGCGAGAACAGGTATCTTTCGCGCTGTTCAGCAAACGCTGTTATCCTTACTTGAGCAATCAGTATTGCGACTGCATTTGACCGGGTTGAACAATGAGCCAAGCCTTTGGAATCAAGCCAGCGCCAAACTTTATCTGCAAGAACAGCAGGTCGATTTAGATCGGGCAGAGTTAGCTTTGGATTCTGCCTGGGACAGCTATCTTAAATATCCCATTTTGGCGCAAAAGGCCCTTTTAGAGAAGTTCCGGCTTTTCGAGGTTTTTCGTAAGGCCGTTGTGGCAGTGCAGCTTCCCGTTGATAGAGCAGCCAGCTTCTCAGATCGGCATCTGTCGAATCTTGAGGGCTATCAAGTTTATCATTCACCTTATTTTCCCCTGCCTGCAAAATTAAAAGAATCAAAAATTCCCAGAATTCTAACTATGTATGATTTAACTCCTATTCTCTACCCCAACTTATGCTCAAAAAGAACTCTCCAGCAGTTTTGTCGCATTCTTGAAAGCATTGATATTGACCGAGACTGGATTGTTTGTATCTCGGAGGCAACTAAGCAAGACTTCTGTGATTATACGGGTATGAACCCAAGCCGGGTTTTTACCGCTCCACTGGCTGCATCTGGCCGATTTCGACCGATTTCTGCTTCAGAGGAAACCCACAAGACGTTGCGCTATTATGGCCTTGCTGATTCTCCGTACCTGCTGAGCCTGGCCACTCTAGAACCTCGAAAAAACTTGGAATTCTTAGTTCGATGCTTTCTAAACCTGATTCAAGAGAACCCATCGACAGACCTTAAATTGGTTCTGGTCGGTGTTAGCGGCTGGAAAAATGAGGGTATTTTTCGGGAGGTTCAAACCTGCTCTGACTTGGCCGATCGCGTCATATTTACGGGTTTTTTGCCCGATCGCGACCTGAGTACTATTTATAGTGGAGCATTAGCATTTGCCTACCCCTCGCTGTACGAAGGATTTGGTCTTCCCCCGCTAGAGGCTATGCAGTGCGGTACCCCTGTCATTACCTCCAACAAAAGCTCGTTGCCAGAAGTTGTTGGCGACGCGGGCATTATGGTCAACCCTGCTGATGAGGATGCAATGTGTCAAGCCATCTTAGATTTGGTCAGTAGCAGTACGCTGAGGCGATCGCTTTCCCAGAAAGGTTTAGCAAGAGCCAAGCAGTTTAGCTGGACTCGCTGCGCTAGAGAGACCGTTAAGGTCTACGAAACGGCAATTAGTAGCCAAGACCGTTCATGAACCTACTCTATACACTCACCGCCTATCCCCCCTACATCGGCGGTGCCCAGCTCCATCAGCACCTTTTGGCTCAGCAGCTTCAGGCCACTCACCCCATTCAGGTGGCCACCTTTTGGAACCACAACCGCACCGACTGGCTGCTGGGCACCACCCTCAAGGCCCACAATCAGCCCTACAATTACACCGTTGATGGCGTTTCTGTGCATCGCCTGGGGCTGAGCCGGGCTGCGAAGCTGCGGATGCTGCCCTGGCTGCCTCTGTACTATCCCTGGATGGCTAAGGCTCTGCCCCCGATTGCCCAGGAAATTACCAAACCCATGGCCGCCCTGGCCCAAACCAGCGACCTGGTTCACAACGTTCGCATTGGTCGCGAGGGGCTGACCTACGCCTCGCACCAGGTGGCGCGGCGGCGCGACATTCCCTTTGTGCTAACCCCCGTGCACCACCCTCGCTGGGTGGGCTGGCGCTACCGCGAATATCTCAAGCTCTACCGGCAGGCCGACGCTGTGATCGCCCTGACCCAGGCCGAGGCTGAGATTCTAGAAGGCCTTGGCGTTGCCCCCGATCGCATTCATGTCACCGGGCATGGCCCCGTATTGTCCCCCCAGGCCGATCCGACGTCATTTCGCCTGGCCCACGGGCTAGAGGGGCCAGTGGTGCTATTTTTGGGCCAGCACTATGCTTACAAGGGCTATCGCCAGGTGCTCGAAGCGACCGCTGCCGTATGGGCACTGCACCCCGATGCGCAGTTTGTCTTCATTGGGCCAGCGGTCAAAGGCTCTGAATCTGCGTTTGCTGAATTGGCCGATCGCCGCATTCATCGGCTGGGGGCGGTCTCTTTGCAGGAAAAAACCAGTGCCCTGTCCGCCTGCGATGTGCTCTGCGTGCCTTCGAGCCAGGAGAGCTTTGGCGGCGTCTACACCGAGGCCTGGAGCTTTAAAAAGCCGGTGATTGGCTGCAATATTCCGGCGGTAGCGGAGGTGGTCAGCGATGGACAGGACGGGTTTTTGGTGGCGCAGACGGCACCGCAGATTGCCGATCGCATCAACGTTCTGTTGAGCAATCCGCTGCGGGGCGCTGCCCTGGGTGAGGCGGGCTACCGCAAGGTGCAGCAGCGCTATAGCTGGCCAAGTTTGGGCCACAAAACACTGTCGGTGTATCGATCGCTGATCGGTTAGCTTTACCTAAGCTTTATGTAACATTTGGAACTTTACGTACATCAACGGGGGTCTACTAACTCGAATCATTTGTTGATGGATTGAACACCAATGAAAAACCGCAACGGAGCATTTGGTCTATTAGGTGCAGCGGCCATTAGCACGCTGGCGCTACCTGCTTTTGCCGATATGGCCAGTGAGCAAATTGGCACACAGTCGGCCACTATTAACGGCAGCAATAATCAGGTGATTCAGGTTGTCAATCAGGTTAATATTAGCCATCCCGGCCTGGGTATTGGCCTGGGCAATAACGATCGCCGGGGTGCGGTGCAGGGCACTGTGCAGGACAGCTCCCAAAGCGTTTCTGTGGGCGGCAACGGCAACAGCGTTTACCAGGAATCCAATCAAATCAATCAGCAGCAGACGGCTGGCCGACCGGGGCCTGGTCACGGCAACAGCGGCCGTCACAGCGGCGAAGACGACGATAAAAAGGGCCGAGGCCACGGCCATGGCCACGAGCGCGATCGCGATCGCCACGGTGACGATTGATCAAGGCTGGGCCAGCGGTTTTGACTGTCCTGTAAAGGCAGATTTTTAGCTTCGTACCAGAGCTTTTTGGCCAGGCGAACATTAATAAATCTATCGCTGAGAGCCATTTCGATCTGATTTTCTGGTAGTAGATTTATTCGCAAAAGCGAAGATTTGCTGTCTCAAGTTCCTCCTGAGGTTGTTCTTAATTCCCAAATGCTCTAGGCTTTTGGGAATTTTTTTATCGGCCAAATCTAGAGCAAAAAATATTTTGGATTTGGGAACCTCTGCGTAGAAACACGGGTCATAGGGTATATAAATCGGACGAGTTGAATAATTCTAAAAAGGGTTCAATTATTCCTTTTTAAGCCTGTTCTATGAGGCCGATTTTGTAGTTCACGCATTTACACAATTACGTTGTTGAGGACGTTTCAATGTTGAAGCACATCTCTACTCTGGGTCTACTGGGTATTGCCGCTCTGGGTTTTATGGCCATGCCCGCCAGCGCAGATACCGCTGTGGTACAGCAGGGCACCCAAGACCTGTATATCCAAGGGGACGGCAACGCCGCCGTGCAGAGCAGCCAGCAAATTAACCGCGTATACCGCGATCGCCAGTCGGGTCGGCGGGTTGAAAGCACTGGCGTGGTGCAGGACATTTACCAGGGTGGCACCGTGGCTGGCGACGACAACGCCGTTTACCAGGAGAGCAGCCAGGTCAACGTGATTCACGATCGCGTTCGTCCCGAAAACCGGGGCCATGCCCACGGCCGGGGCGCGCACATCAACCAGCGCTAGCATCGGCGGGGCGTCAGCGCGATCTGGCGCCCCGTTTCTGAGTTTCCTGCCACTGCAAGGAGAGCACCATGACCATTTCCACCGTGGGGCTGGGCCTGGCTGGGGCGATCGCCCTGGCCGCCCTGGCTACCCCAACCCTCGCCAACCCGGTGTCGATCAACACCGACCGGGTGCAGGTGCAGGTGGGCAACAACGGACAGGTTTACATCCGCACCCTGGTCGATCGCCCCCTGACGCTGCCCCGAGCAACATCGATCGCCCCTCAGTTTGACTCGCCGCTGCCGCTGCGGGTGGCTGACTTTGTGCCGGGCTGCACGGCGCGATCGCTGGTTTCCCACGCCACCCGTTCCACCGCCGGGGGCGATGTGATCTACAGCGAAAATCGCAGCACCACTCGGGTCTGTCAATAGCCCTGACGCTGCGCTCTGGTTGATTTAACTCGGGTCCATTTATTTTGCTGTAACTATGATCAAACCTCAGTACCTCGGTCTGGGGCTACTCCAGGCTGGAGCTTTGGCGGCTCTTGCCCTGGGGTCTTTTGCCCCTCGGGCTTCAGCCCAGTGTGTGGTCGCCGATGTGGCCATTCAGGCGGCGATTCACGGCGGCGACCAGCCCGCCGAACAGGTTAACGATGTGGCCATTGACGCCGACGGCCCCTGCGTGGGCAATACCAGCGTTAGCACTAGCCGCCAAATTCAGGTGGGGGGCACTGGCGAGGTGCACCAGATTCGCCAGAGTCACCACCAAATTCGCGGCTCTGGCTCCTCTGGAACGACCGCTGGGGCGACCCCCAGGACCGTCTCTGGGCCTACCGTAGCGGTGCCTGTAAATGTGCAGGTGGATGTCTACAACCCCGCCGATCGCCTGCGGCGGTAGCATCGGGTGACATTGGTTGGGGGAGGGAACCTATGGGGCAGCGGCGGTGTCCTTGTAGCCTGACTGGGTCGGGTGGCGGCGGCGGCAGGCCCAAGGTCTGGCCGTGCTAACCTGGCCGAGCGTCTGCTCTTGTGGCTGGCCCCGGTGCGGCCTTCCCCTTTTCCTGGAGATGTCATTGTCATGCAACATCCGTCGATGCTTGGAATTGCTCTATTGATTTTGGTGGCGGTTACCACGGTGGTGGGGCCTTCTTCAGCCGATGGTAAGGCCTCCTTTGAGGGCACCTATCAGGCGCTCAGCGCCATTTTGTCTAAGGTCAGCGCCAAAGATGTCATGGACTCGTACCAGCGGCAGACCAACACGATTAGCCTCGATCCGGCCAACTTAGATCAGCCCCATCTGCTGTCGGTAAGCGTGCCCTCTGGGGCCACCCTGCAGGGCTACATCGAGATCGATGGCCACACCCGAGTGCCCCTGAGCAACACGTCAAAAGTTATCGATGTCACCCCCTACCTGAGCGAGTCGATTACCCGCATCACTATTGTGGGCAGCTATTCGCCCGCCTCGGGGTCGGTGGCGATCGCCTTCAACGGCCCCGATACGGTGGTGCAGCAGCAGACCGGCGGCACCGGGCGGATCAACTATCAGCTCAATTTGCTGGTGCAGTAGGGGCTGAAAGACAGAGGGCAGACGGGCCTACTGTTTGTTCAATGACCAGTCGTAGTCGAGGTAGGTGAGCTGGTAGTTGCCCTGGGCTAGGTAGGCGCGATCGCTAGCGCTGAGGTAGCCGCTGATAAAGTTGAGCGCGGCTCGCTCTTTGGGGCTGCCCGTAAATCGGTCGGGGGCGGCGTACTGGGCCTGCCAGTCTTCGCCAAACCACTTAAAGATGGAGGAGATGGCGACCCGGTTTTGGCCGCGATCGATAGTGGCGCCGTGGGGGCTGGTGAGCCACCGCCGGGCCTGGTCGTCGAGCTGGGCATCGAGGCGATCGCCCGTAAACGGCTCCTGGCGCAGGGGCGGACAGCTGATCGCCGCGCACACCAGGGCCGAGTGGATGCGCGGCTCCGAAAACTGTTTGCGCAACATTTCGTGCTCGATGGTGTCGAGGGTGAGGTCCTGGCCCAGCAGCGAGTGCTTTTTGAAATTCCAGACGCCGGCAATATCGCGGATGCTCGGCTTTAGGGGCTGCTGCTCAACAATGGATTGCAGGGTAATGGCGTTGTAGGCGTTGATTAAAAAGGCCATTTTGTCGGTTTCGCCCCAGCCCGCGTAGGCGGCGGGGGCGACGGCCCCAAGCCTGGCCACAAAATCGTTGAGAGCCTTTGGATTGGCCTGGAGCGATGCATAGTCCACCAGGCCGCTGGGGCTGACGTAGGCCTGCAAAAGGTCGCCGTAGTCGTCGTAGGACGTAGCGTCGAGGCGCTGGGCGGTCCCCTGGCCAATCCCGTCCGCTACGGGCAAAGGGCGCACGCAGGCGGGGGTGAGCGCGATCGCCGCCATTAAAACGAAAGGCAGGAGCTTTAGCATGGGTCTTCCTGGCGGAGGGTAACGGTTGGGCCAGCCCGGCAATGGCTGCTTTTTAGAGGCAAACGCTCTCAGGTCCGGCGCGATCGCCCCAGGTGCTAGACCGGGCGCTGGTCTAGTTATCGGGCATTTCGCCACCCCCTGCCCAACCTGGGGCTAAGTTTTTCCTGAAAATTTGATGAGCCAGCCAGCCCAGCACCAGCGGCAGCCACAGCAGCAGGCGCTCAGCCAGGGTCAGCCGCCAGTCAGGCAGGCGCGAGGGCAGCACAAAGTACACAAAGGCCGACAGGCTGACCAGCCGCACCCCCCAGTTTTGGCTGGGCACCGCAAAGGGCACCATCCAGGTAAAGTACCAGGCGTGCACGATGGGCGTCAGGGTGAGCAGCCCCAGCCAGTAGCCCTCGGCAAACTGCCCCAGGGTTTTAGCCCGCGCCAGCAGGCCCAGCACCACCAGCCCCAGGGGCAGGGCGTAGATCCAGTTGGCCTCTAGGGTAACGGGCCAAATCCGGGCTGCAAAGTAGGGAATGAACTCGGCGCTGCGGCCATAGGAGACAAACACCGACGATGTGGGGATGAGCGGGCAGGTGCTCAAGCTCAGGCCAGAAGGGCAAAAGGGCAGGGCTGAGAGGGCCATGGGCAGCAGGCCGACGAGGGCGATCGCCACAGATCTCAGCCATTGGCGCTGGCGCAGCGCCCGCCAGACCAAAAATCCCACCATCGGCAGCGAGACCCATTTCACCGCCACGCTGATGCCCACCAGCGCCGCCACCCACAGCCCCGATCGGCGGGCGGGAGCCGCCTCATCCAACAGCCAGGCCGCCACCAGGGGCAACACAAACCAGCTGTCGTAGTGCCCCCCCCCGGCGAAGGAGTAGATGATCAAAGGGTTCCAGGCGTAGAGGGTGGCGCGATCGCAGCCAAAGCGGCGGTAGAGCAGCCCGGCCACGGCCAGGTCGGCGGCCACAAAGGCCAGCTTAAACAGGGCGGGTGTAGCAGACATCGCCGCCAGCAGGCGAAACCCCAGCTGGGTAATGGGCGGATAGATCGCCGAGACATCGTTCTGGTTGATGGCTCCCCACCAGGCGGTGCGGTAGGCCTCCAGCTCGGGGGCATTGGGGGCCAGATGGTAGGGGCTAAAACCCAGGTTTTGAATGTGCCCTTCCCACAGGTAGCGCCACAGGTCGTCGCTGGGTGCCATGGGCAGCAGCAGCAGCCGGGCGGCCAGCGCCACGCCCCAAAACCAGACCCCAGGCACAGACCTCAGCCGCCAGGACAGCACAAATCCGACCCCCATTACCGCCGCCCCCGTCCAAAACCGATGCAGGGCAGCGGGGTCTTTAAACTCGCCGTAGGGGCTGGTCAGGGCGGCCCCAGCCACCAGCAGCAGGGCGCTCAGGCTGAGCAGCCAGGGCCAGGGGCGCGCAGAGAGAAATGGCGGAACGCTCATAGTCAGGATTTTAGGGGCCAAAGACGCCGCCCATACAGACGACCCAGGGTGCTGAGAATGACTACCCCGGCCCGCAGGCTGCCGCCCAGGGTGCCCGAAATTTTAGACTCGCCGCCCCGGCGGGGGAAGTAGGCCACCGGCAGCTCGCAGATTCGCAGCCCGCACTCGATCGCCCGCACCTGCATTTCCACCGTCCAGCCAAAGCCGCGATCGCGCATGCCGACGCGCTCCAGGGCCGACCGCCGAATCAGCCGCAGGGGGCCAAGGTCGCGGTAGCGGTAGCCCCAGCCCAGCCAGATTAGCCCCGTCGCCAGCCGATTGCCAACCTGCTGAGCGGCGGTGAGGGCCGCGCGGCCGGCGGCGGTGGCGGCGCGGTTGCCCAGCACCAGGTCGAACTGGGGGCAACGGGCCAGCAGTTCGGACAATCCATCCAGGTCGTCGCTGCCGTCGCCATCGCAAAACAGCACCCACCGAATGGCCGGGGGCATAGACTGAAGGCCCCGCCAGCAGGCCTGGCCGTAGCCTGCGGTGGGTTCGTAGAGCACTTCGGCCCCGCAGCGGTCGGCGATCTGGGCGCTGGCGTCGCTGCTGCCATTGTCGACGACGCGAATGTGGCCCAGCCCCAGAGCCTGGAGATTTTCTACAACTCCGGCAATGGTGGCGGCCTCGTTGCGCACCGGAATAATCACCAGCACCGAATCTAACTTCAGGAATGCCTCGCGCATGGGCGGCCGTCAAACCGTGGGAGCATCCCCACGACGGTACTACACCATCCTGAATGCCAGCTGAATAAGGGCAGGCTCGTAGACTTCGGTACAGGGGTGGCGACTATTGGCGAATCGCGAGGGAGCCGGGGAGCGAGGGAGCTAAGCGTGCTGGAATAGTCGGCCTATTTGGGCCTTAGAGTACCTTAGAGGATTAGTCCAAAGATGCGACAGAGTGCCCCTGGGCCGCCAGATAGCCCCGATAGCGCCGCTGCCGGTTCCAGACAACGGCGCCGTCGCGCTCGGTGCAAAAAACCTGGATGCCCTGCTGCTGAAGCAGGGCTTCGGTGGCCGGGTCAATGGCAGGGGCCGAGGCGATCGCCACCTGGGGGGCAATCGCTGCGATCGCCGCCCCGCTCAGCGCTTCGCCATGCCACCACAGCACCTCACTTTGCAGGCCGGGGTGCGCCTGAATCCAAGGCATTTGGCGATCGGCAGACAGCCGGGGCAGCAGCAGCCAGGTGTGGTTGTCCAGCAGCGTCAGCCGCAGCCCCCGCTCGCCGTCCTGCAAATACTCCACCCGCTGACGATTGAAGGGCTGCACTTGGCCAGGGGTCAACAGATGGGGCTGCCTCACCTGCGGGGACAGCTCCAGGGCGACAGTCGTCCCGTAGAAGTTGCCGATGGAGGTTTTGGCGGCAATGGTGCGCCAGTTTTCGCCATCGCTGTCCTCGCCGTCGATGGCGCTGGGAAGCCGATTAATGCCCGCCTGTCGCAGGAAGGGCAGCACCGTGTAGAACGCCGTTCGGTCGGTGCCGCTGTTGACCAGCAGCGGCGTTGACGTAGGCCCGGCGAAGGGAATTCGCCCGTCCTGCACCACCATCACCGCGTCCTTGCCCGCCGCCAGCACCGTCACCTGGGACAGCGTTGCCCCCCGGTACAGCAGCGGCCCCAGGGCCAGCCCCGCAATCAGCACGGCCACCAGCCCGCGCCGCCCCACGGGCCGCCAGATCCACAAGCCCCAGCCCCACAGGCAGTAGAGACCGTACAGCCCAAACATCTGCGCCAGCGAAATATGGCCCGTGGCCAGGGCGCTGCCGGGCAGGCTCACCTCCCACCGCACCAGGGCAATCAGCAGATGCGTGGGCAGCCCCAGCGGCCAGGCGACCAGACTGCCCAGCCAGGGCCACACCGCCGCCACCAGACCACTCACCATGCCCCCGAGACTAATGATCATCACCAGCGGGGTGGTCACCATGTTGAGCAAAATGCTGTAGGTGGTGAGGGTGTTGAAGTAATACAAAGACAGTGGAATCGTCCACAGGTAGGCCGCCAGGGGCACCGCCGCCACCGCCGCCAGGGTGGTGGGCAGCCCCTCCAGCTTTTCTGCGATCGGCCTGGCCGCTACCATCAGCCCCAGGGTGGCCATCACGCTGAGGCGAAAGCCGATATCGTCGATCCAGTCTGGATGGAGCAGCAGCAGCAGGGTCACCGCCACGAGCAGGCAGCCCAGGGGTTTGACCTTGCGCTCCAGGGCAATACCCGCCAAGGCTCCAAACCCCATGGCCGTCGCCCGCATAACGCTGGGCTGCCCGCCCGTAATCAGCATGTAGATTACCAGCGCCAGTCCCCCGGCCACAAATTTGGCCCGGCCAGGGTTGGAGAGCCGCATGGAGACGGCGCTGTGCCCCATTACCGCCAGCACTACCCCCAGCAGCAGGGATACGTGAAATCCGCTGGCGGCCAGGGTGTGGGCCATACCCGCCTGGATAAACGAGTCTTGAATATCGTAGGGCACATTAACCGCCTTGCGGCCCAGGGCCATGGCGCTCACCAGCGATCCGGCAGGGGTGCCCAGGCTTTTTTCGTGGGCCTGGGCAATGCGCTGTCGCACTCGCCACAGCGCAAACCGGGGCGGCGACTGGCCCCTTTCAGCAATCACCGTTTCGCCTGTGAACCCTGCAAAGCAGCGCTGGCTGGCCAGGTATCGGCGAAAGTCAAAGGCGTTGGGGTTCTTGGCCACGGACGGTGCGTAGAGCTTGCCCTGCACCTGCACCCGCTGCCCTGGAAACAGGCCTTCAATTTGCTCGGCAGGCACGGTGACGTAGAGCTTGCCCTGGGCAATGCTGGGGACGCCGAGGGGCTGACCGCTGGCATCGAGGCGGCGCACCTGGTTGGGGATGAGCCAAAACTGGCCTCGGCCACTGCGGGCGAGGCGAGGGGTCTCTTGCACTCGCCCCCACACCACCTGCTGCGCTCCGGCGGCCTCGCCCTGGGTGAGCAGATGGCTAAGGTCGAGGGGGCCGGGACTGGGGCAGCGCAGGCCGTAGTTGAGGGCAGCCAGCAGGGCGATCGCCCCTGCCACCCCCCACTGGGTCGCCGTGGGCCCCCGCCGCCAGCGGGGGGATACGACCAGGATGGCCGCTCCTGCCATCCCTAGTGCCCCAATCCCAGCTATTCCGACCCCGGTCCAGGGGCTCAGCCCCAGATGCCGCACCCAAAGACTGACCCACAGCAGACCCGCGCAGTAGGCGCTGGACCATAGCAACCCCGCTAGATTAGCCATCCACATTACTCTGCACCCGACAGGTTTAGAAAGCCCGATTGGGCCGCTAGAATCACGGCGATCGCAGCATCCCAGGCAGCCGAGTTGCCCCATTCCTCCAGATGTGGGGTCAGGTGCGGGCGTAGTATGGCCTGCATTGCGCTATATTTCGCTAGTTTTTAGTTGCCAACTGGGAAGAAATCAGTAGTATTAATCAGTGCTACATCCAGGGAGATGATGACTATGACGCCAATGCCCTCTGGTCTATCCACCAGGCCCGAGAGTTTTGCTCCCCCCGGGGAGTCGAACCTACGCCTGCAGCGGGCAATTGAAAGCCTCGCCCTCAACCTGGATGATGAACTGCACCGCTACCGTCAGGCCCGGTCAGGTCAGGGGTCTGTGGCCCCAGCCCCGGCCCGACTTCAGCTGCGCCAAAACCGGAAGCCCATCGATCTAATTGCCCTCAAGACCACTGCCGCTGCCGCCGCCGCGCCACCACCGCCGTCCAACGCTCGCCTGCAAGAGCTGCTGGGGCAGTCGTCGGTGCCCAGCAGCCAGGCCTATCCACCCAAAACTGCCGTGAATCAGGTGCGCCTCAGCCACGGCGGCACCCTCACCACCTATCGCCCTGCCCCAGAGGACTATTTAGAAAGTACCGAGGCCCTGCTGGGCAGTCTGCCTCACCGCCCCCAACCCAGACAGGAGGAGTATCCTCCGTCTCTGCTGCGGCAGCTGACCACTCCCCTGGGCATGGGCGCATTTCTGCTGCTGCTCGTGGGGAGCGCCAGCTTAGGCTATGTGATCACCTCACCCCAGGCCCTCAGCCACCTGACCGACAACGCGATCGCCCGCCGCCTTAGAGGTGAGCCTGCCCCCGACTCTGCCGCTGCCGGAGATGGGGCAAAGGCCGGGAGTCAGGCCGAAGCAGACTTCAAGCCTTTGGGCCCAGACCTGTCGGAAAAAGAGTTTACCTCCCTCGATTTGAGTCATATCAGCACCCTGCCTTCGGCTAACACGCCTCCGGTCACCCAGAGTTTGCCGGTGCAAACCCAGCCGGGTGAACCCCTTAGCCCTGGCGGCGATCGCACCGCTGCCGCCCTGCCCCCGGTAGCCCGCCCCGGCGTGCTCACTCCCGCAGGCGCGCGCCCCAACCCAGCGGTGCTGCGGGCCGAAATTGTAGCGGCTCCCCGCGCTGCCACCCCGACTCAGCCATCGGCGGTGCGCCCCACTCCCTCCGCCCCGGCCACGCCTCCCCCGGCCCTGCGGATAGCTCCGCCTGCGGCCAATGCGCAGCCGCCGCAGCCCCTGGCGCGCGATCGCGTCCCCGCTTCCGCCGCGCCCGCCGCGCCCGCCGCCGTAGCCCCCCCCGCGCCGCTTACCCAGGCTCCCCCCGCCGCGAATCCTAGCTACTACGTCGTCACCGACTACACCGGGGCCAGCTCGCTGGAGTCGGCCCGGGGGGTCGTCGGCGATGCCTACGTGCGCAACTTTTCTAACGGTGCTCGCATTCAGATGGGCGCGTTTTCCCAAGAGTCATCGGCCCGCAATTTGGTGAATCAGCTCCAGAATCAGGGGATTCCCGCTCAGGTGATTACGCCGTAGGGGACGGTGAGGGGATGAGGGGATGAGGGGATGGAGAAGAGCGTCCCCCCAGGAGAAATTTTGGACTTTGGACTTCCCCGTCTTCCTTACCCCTATCTTTACTCATTGCCATCTTTCTCACCCTCTTTAGCTGCCTGTTATGCTGAAACAGGTCGCAGTTGTGGGAGATACTCCATGGGGCTATTTGATCGGGTATGGCGACTTCTGCGGGCTAATTTAAGTAGCGCCGTCAACCAGGCTGAGGATCCTGAAAAGGTGCTGGAGCAGGCCATGGCCGATATGCAGGCCAACCTGATTCAGCTGCGCCAGGCGGTGGCTCAGGCGATCGCCACCCAAAAGCGCACCGAGCGCCAGAGCGCCCAGGCCAAAACCACGGCCCAGGAGTGGTACAACCGCGCCGAACTCGCCATTCAAAAAGGGGAAGAGGAACTGGCCCGCCAGGCCCTGACCCGCCGTCAAACCTACCTACAGTCGGCCCAGGCCATGGATGCCCAGCTCGACCAGCAGCGCGATGTGGTCAGCGGCCTCAAAGACAACATGCGGCGGCTGGAGGCCAAGATTTCCGATGCTCGCACCAAAAAAGATCTTTACATTGCCCGCGCCCGCTCCGCCGAGGCTTCCCAGCGCATTCAGGAAATGCTGGGCCAAACCGGCACCGGCGGCTCGATCGCGGCCTTTGAGCGGATGGAGCAGCGGGTGATGGAGCTAGAGGCCAAATCCGAAGCCCTCGAAGAACTCAGCGGCGACCCTTTAGAGCGCCAGTTTGCCGCCCTTGAGGGCGGCTCGACCACGGTGGACAATGAGCTGGCGGCGCTGAAAACGCGCCTGACAGGCCAGGGCGGAACGCCCGACAGCTTGCCGCCTGCGGGCCAGTAGCGGAGGGTGGCAGGCGTTGCTGAGCTGAGGCATGACTCTGGGCAGGGGCAAATGACCATTTACCCTTGCGAGAGGTGTCGATATCTTGGTTCATACCTGTGCCGTAGATCGCTAAGTCAATGATGATTGGCGACAATTGGGACGGGTTGACGAAGCCTGGGCCTGCCCAAACGGGAATCATCCCCAGGTATTTCGACCTCCAGCCTGGGCGAATCTCGATGTGACAATTTTGCACTGTTTTCTGGAATACTTTTTTGCCCGCTGGCCTATCCTTACAATGCCGTCCAAAGCACGCGAGTTTTTCCATGTCTACCAGCACTGAATCATCCCCAGTTTCCCAGCACAGAGCTAATGAAGACTATCCGCTCAGTCCGGTACCTAAAACATCGCGGCGATCGCTGCTGTCCCTAGCCCCTATTCTGGCGGGTTTTACCCTGTATTCTGGCACTCTGTTTGCAGGCGGTCTAATTGGGCCTTCCTTTCAGTTTTGGCCCAATTTGGTGGCGCTGATTGTCGTTGGCAACCTGATTTTGGGCCTCTATGCGGCGCTGCTGGGCTTCATTGCGGGCGAAACGGGGCTGACCACGGTGCTGATGGCGCGGTTTAGCTTTGGCAATGTGGGGTCGCGCTGGGTCGATTTTATTCTCGGCTTTACGCAGATTGGGTGGTATGCCTGGGGTTCGGCCCTGATGGCGCAGCTGCTCAACACCCTGGCCGGGGTGCCGGAGTCGTGGAACTGGCTGATTATTTTGTTCT
Source organism: Nodosilinea nodulosa PCC 7104 (assembly GCF_000309385.1). Lineage (GTDB taxonomy): Bacteria > Cyanobacteriota > Cyanobacteriia > Phormidesmidales > Phormidesmidaceae > Nodosilinea > Nodosilinea nodulosa. The sequence goes on along the minus strand of NZ_JH976537.1, from coordinate 403,743 downwards.
TTACCTACGCCTTTTGCTCGACGGCCTACTTTGGCTACACCGCCATGGACTGGCTGAGTCGGCTGGCGGTGCCCGCCATGGTGCTGCTGATGGGGCTAAGTCTGTCGGTGGCCACGCGGGATGTGGGCGGGTTTGCGGGATTGCAGACGGCGGCGATCGCCGATCCGCTGCCCCTGAGTGCTGCCATTACGATCATTGTGGGCACCTTTGTGTCGGGCGGCACCCAGGCCACCAACTGGAGCCGGTTTGCCAAAGATGGGAAAGCGGGCTTCATTGCAACGCTGATTGCTTTCTTTTTGGGCAACGGGTTTTTGATCTTTTCGGGGGCCTACTGCGCCAAGGTCTACGGCGAACCCGATATTGTCAAGGTGATGGCCCAGCAGGGGCTGCTGGTGGGCGGCCTGATTTTGTTCTTCTTGAATATGTGGACCACCCAGGACAACACCATCTACGCCTTCTCGATCGCGGGGTCAAACATGTTTCGCAGCAGTCGCCGCACCCTGTTTGTGCTGGGCGGGGCAACGATCGCGCTGTTTATGGCCTGGGGCGGCATTTACGAAGGGCTGGTGCAGTATCTGATTTTGCTGGGCACGTTTATTCCGCCCATTGGCGGCATCATCATGGCCGACTACTGGGTCAACCGACGGAGCGTGTTTCCCTCCCTGGCGGAGCCCCAGCCCGCCTTCAACTGGGCGGGAATAGTTGCCTACGTGGTCGCTTCGGCGATCGCCTACTTCACCGGCCAGGCGGGCTGGGGCATTGTGCCCATCAACGGCATTGTGGTAGCGCTGGTGCTCTATGTGCTGCTGAGCAAGGTGCTGCCGCGATCGGCGACGTAGTGCCTCTGAGCGCCAAAATTTTTGTCTCTAACGGTAGAGTCTTCGCGAGTCACCTATGGCTATGCTGAGCGTTACCGCGCTTCAGTTGGCCTGCCATAGGTTCTACGGCCCATGCCCATTTCGCAAAACGAATCCGATTCTGATGGAGAGCCTCCGCCCGTCTGGCTTTGGTGGCTAGGTGGTGTGCTGGTGATCGCCGTGCTGGCCCTGGTGGGCTACGGCTACGTGCGAGGCATTTTTCGGGCAGAGGCCGACTACACGATCGCTAACGTACCCAGTACCGACGACCCGCGCTTTGCCCTCAGTATGGAAGGGCTAGCCGACTCTGCCGATACCACGGGGCGTCTGATCGGATTTTGGCACAATGTTGACGATATCTACGCGGCCCGCCTCACCGCTATTCAGAGCGCCGATCATCTGATTCAGTACGAAACCTACTTTATGACGCCCGGTCGTCGGGCCGACGCCTTTGCCGAGGCCATTACCGATCGCGCCCTGGCCGGAATCCAGGTGCAGCTGCTGCTCGACCACCAGGGCACAAGCGATATGCCCGCCAAGTACTGGCGACGGCTGAGAAATATCGGCGTCGAAGTCCAGTTTTTTCGGCAGCCCAGCTGGCGCGCGCCGCTAGACTACAACTCGCGATCGCACCGCAAGCTGTTGATTATCGACGGACGAAAGGTGCTGATTGGCGGCGCTGGCATCTCCGACTTTTGGGATGGCGTCGCGTTTGACCACGACACCGCCCCCTGGGCCGACTTTGAACTCGCCTACGAGGGCGAGGTGGTCAGCCTGCTGCAGGGCAAGTTTTTGCAGAACTGGGTGTACGCCGGCGGCGAACTTGACTTAGCCAAAGGCATTCATCGAGTGCAGCGCGAGGGCAGCGTACCGCTATTTATTACCGATGACACCTCCAGCCTAGGTGAGTCGTCGATTCGGCTGCTGATGCAGCTGGCCATGCTGTCGGCCCGGCGGCGGTTGTGGATTGGTAGCCCCTACTTTGTGCCCGACGGCAACACGATCCGAGCCCTGATTTCCGCTCACGAGAAAGGCGTCGATGTAAGGGTGCTAACTATGGGCAGTGCCACCGACAAACGCATTGTGCACCTGGCCAGCCGAGGGCTGTACGGCCCCCTGCTGCGGGCAGGTATCAAAATTTGTGAACACCAGCCCAGCATGCTTCACGCCAAGTTTGTGCTGGTTGACGATGACTGGGTCAGCACCGGCAGCGCCAACTTCGACCCCCGCAGCTACTTCCACAACGACGAGCTCAACATCTCGGGCATCTATCCTGAGCTAGCTGAAAAAATCGAGCGATTCTTTCTTGACACTGTAGCCAACAGCTACTGTCTTACCTACGCCGACTGGCAAAATCGTCCCCACCTTGAAAAAGTTCAGGGGCATCTAGCGCTGCTGTTCAAAAATTTGATGTAGGCGCTTTAGACTCAAAAGCTCGCTCTTAGCCCGTCATGCCCACCGCTAAGGACTCTACCTATGCCTATGGACTATTCGCTTGCAAGGCAATAGTGTCAAGACTCAGAGAATTTTAAGCTAGTCGATGTAGTATCTTGTAGCATGTTCTGGGCAGACTGCTTTTCTGGGAGGCTGCCACAGCATCTTGGCGATACTTTCCCTTGTTCAATCCTGAGTATTAAGCATGATTCGACCAGCGATCGCGGCTGATATCGACGGGCTAACGGCCCTAGCCGAGGCAACTGGCTTATTTGGCCCAACCGAGCTGAAGGAGTTGAATGCTATGCTGGCCAACGCCTTTGATACCGGCAAAGCCAGCCAGGCTTTCTGGCTCACCGATGACGATCGCGGCCCCGTGGGGGTCGCCTACTGCGAACCTGAGCGCATGACCGACCAGACCTGGAACCTGCAGCTGATCGCCATCCATCCCGATCGCCAAGGTCAGGGTCGCGGCACGGCTCTGCTGCACCACGTTGAGAAAACCCTGGTGAGTCGCGGCGGGCGCATGCTGATAGTCGAAACCGCCGCAACACCCGAGTTTGAGCGCACCCGCCAGTTCTACAGCAAGTGCGGCTACGAAAAAGAAGGACACATTCGCGATTTCTACGCCACGGGCTACGACAAAGTAACCTTTCGCAAACTGCTTCAGCCCGTCTGAGCTAGACCAAATCGATCGCAAATACCCAGTCTTTGTAAGCCTCGACTCGCCCTTCGGTGATAGCGGTGAGCTGGTCGCGCAGGCGATCGGTAATGGGTCGGTGGGTAGGCAGGTTGTAAGACTCGACCCGGCGCACCGGGGTGATTTTGGCCGCCGTACCGCTCAAGAACACCTCGTCGGCAATCAGCAGCTCCGACTTATCCACCGGGCGCTCGACCACCTCAATGCCCAGATCGCGAGCCACGGTAAGAATGCTGTCGCGGGTAATGCCTTCGAGAATATCCTGCTCGTAGCCGGGGGTAATCAGCCTGCCGTTGCGCACGATGAACACGTTCATGCCCGAGGCTTCGCTGACCTTGCCCTGGGAATTCATCAAAATCGACTCGTCAAAGCCCGACTCGACCGCCTCGGTTTTGGCCAGCGACGAGGTAATGTAGGCCCCGCTGATTTTGCCGCGCAGGGGCAGGCTGCGGTCTTCCTGGCGATACCAGGAGCTGATCCGGCAGGTGACCCCCTCCGGCGAGAGGTAGTCGCCCAGCTCTAGCCCATAGACAAAGAAGCTTTTCTCTACATTGTGCAGCCGGGGCGAAATGCCCAGGTCGGAGGTGTAGACAAAGGGGCGAATGTAGAACGACTGGTCGGGGCTGTTTTTGCGGACAAAATCTTCGATCACCGCCTGAATTTTGTCGGCGGGCAGGTCGTAGTTGAGCAGCCGAGCGCTGGTGCTGAGCCGCTGGCAGTGGCGATCGAGGCGAAACAGCAAAATGCGGTTGCCTCCCGCCGGGTCGGGGATGCCCCGCAGCCCGCCGAAGGCCCCGGTGCCGTAGTGCAGGGCGTGGGTGGCAATGGAAAGTTTGGCATCGCTAAAGTCGCAAAACTGGCCTTCAAAGTAGGCGATGGGTAAGAAGTTGTGCATGGCTACGGCTGGGCTGAACACGGCATCCTACAAGGATAGACCGAATGGACGGCCTTATTGAGCTAGCGCTCTTCAAGTTAGCCGCCGATGACGTTGGCGTATAGCTATAGTCATTTAAGTTAGGACATCCAGAAATGTTCGCACATTTGAACGTTTTGAGAACCTGAGTTCGGGATAAGAAAATTCTCTGCAAAAGTAGGCCTGCTGTCCCCTCCTGGGAGCTATCCGTTAGGCACAAATATGTCTAAGCGTTACAGGACGGGCATTTGGGGAACCATTTGCGGGAAGATAAAAGCCGTTGTAACCGTCAGCCAAGCCATGAACGATTGGATGAGCTAAGACATCAATCCCCGTCATTTCCAAGACCTGCGCCACGCAAAACGCCTGCGCAAGATTGTAACGGCACTGAGCCGACATCCCACGGCCAGTGTG
>NZ_JH976537.1:360020-399325 GCF_000309385.1 Nodosilinea nodulosa PCC 7104 | reverse complement strand
TCGCAAAAATGAATATCCCAATTGAGCTTGCCCTCGGCATCGGCCTTCGCTTGGAGGCCTGTGAGCACCTGTTGCCATAGGCCAATCTTGCGCCAGTGATAAAACCGCCCGGCAACGGTTGACCAAGCCCCATAGCGCTCCGGCAAGTCTCGCCATGGCGCACCCGTGCGCAAAATCCACAGGATGCCATTGATGATCAGGCGATGGTCTTTGGCTGGGCAGCCCGTGGGAGGTTTTTGCGGTGGCAGCAGGGGTTCAATCTGGTTCCATTGGTTTTCGCTCATTTCACCCCGACGAGGGGCGGGTTGAGGTGGAAGAATCATCGCAGTTCAAGAGTTTATTCGTACTACTTCCATTCTGCCAAAGAGTTTTAAAACACGCCCTAGCATGCTGAGAACGGGAGCATCCCACTTTCGACAAAATAGTCAACTTGCGAGTTGACCATTGAGGTAGGCACAGCGCAGACTCAACATTGCATTGACGGAGGCCGTATTCCAGCGGGCACCCGAGATTTGGAGACGTCGCCCAATCTGTTTGACAGCCGACTCAACGGCTCCTGAACCAATGGAGCAGAGTTGCTCACTCTGATAGGCTCCATAATTCACGATGCGAGCCCGATGGGTGCTCAGATAAGCTTCAAAGTTGCGGGCTTGCTTGCGCCGACAGTCCGCAAAGAGGGCCTGGGCAGACGCCACCTCACCTTGCCATAACAGCGTTTCCGCCGCCGCTAAGCGCTTGAGCGACCCACCGACTTTGTAGAGGTTTTCTTTGAGGTGATACCAATCGAGGATTTCCCAAAAACAAGCGTGGGAAAACTATTCATCGCCTTATCTCAAGCCCCGGTGCTCGGGGGAACTCCAGGTTGAGGTTCGGCGGACACCCCAGCGAGAGGCCCGTATCGCGCGGGTGCACCTGCGGGGCTTGCACGTTACTCTGGCGGTACCGGAGTATTTGGCCCGGCAAAAGCCATCGCTACAGCCCATCGAGCTCAATGCCCTGTGGGTTGAGGAAATCGGTGTCCCGGCTGATGGGGGCAAGCCGATTTGCTGGAAACTCCTAACCACGTTGCCGTTGGAGAGCTATGCTCAAGCCTGCCAGTATGTGCGGTGGTACAGCTATCGCTGGCTGATCGAGCGGTTCCATTTCACCCTTAAAAGCGGCTGCACACTCGAAAACTTGCAACTGCAACACCGAGACCGATTGCTCAAAGCACTCGCCACCTACAGCATCGTCGCTTGGCGACTGATGTCGATGACCTATCAGGCCCGTCTGACTCCAGAGGCCTCCTGCGACGCGATCCTACAGCCCGAGGAGTGGCGGTTGTTGCGTCGTAAATTCGCCCCAAAAAGCCGTGCTAAAACACCGCCAACAATGCACCAAGCGATGCTCTGGATTGCCCAACTGGGAGGCTTTTTAGCCCGTAAGAGCGATGGTCAACCGGGTCTTAAAACGTTGTGGCGCGGCTACACCAAGCTCCATTACATGCTAGAAGGGGCTCGCCTTGTGACCAAAACCTAGTCCGCTATGGCATTGGCCGACTTTTGCGTAACGGATAGCTCCTGGGAGGGGTAGGGGTGGGTCAGGCGGGGCTGGTTGCGGAACTTCACCGTCTCCAGCCAATTCCTTGCGGTAGCCGTTTTGACCCACCCCGCCCTCCGGGCACCCCTCCAAAGGAGGGGACGGCGTTATCGCGAACTGAGGTTTTTGAGAGGAAATGTCTTGCTCAGACTGGCTACAGCCATAGTTGCTCAACTCAGCAGCAAGTCAGCCTGAAATAAGGTAAGGGCGCGGAAAATTGCCTCACAGGCAGAGATGCTCTGACGGCAAGCCGTATTTATTTACCAGTGAGCGCACCTGAGCGCCCCAGCCAGAGCGAAAGCCGTGGGTGACCTTGCGAAAGCCCCCAGTCCACTGACCAGTTACGACCTCGGAAAACCGATCGCAATCGGTCAGCTAAACCGCAGCGGCTGCGATCGCGCCCGAAGTTTCTGCACCGCTTTGATCAGCCCAGGGCGATGCTTCGCCAGTTTCATCCAGGGGGGCAACCGCACCGCTATGCCGTGGTGATTTCCCTTACCCCCCTGCCGCTCTCGGAGGGTCGCCGTGATATAGGTTTCCAAAAAGTCTAGGTGGTCTGGATTGTAGGCCCACAACACATGGCCACAGCAGGGCGTCTGCAACCAGAGGGGCAGGCCAAACAGCGGGTCGACGGCCCCCGCCCGCTGCCGGTATTCGCCCCACCAGTCCGTGCGCCACCAGGGCATGGGCTTACGCTGGCTAGCCCGTCGGGATGCCGTTTTGCTGTAGGCGCAGTGGGTACAGGTGAGGCGCCAGCTAGTCGCCTGCTCGAGGCCGCGGGAGAGGGCCGTCTGCTGGCACTGGGGGCACTGCACCCAAACCTCGCGCTCAAAGTCAGACAGTGCCGCAGCGTAATCCCTAAATCGTTTTGGCTGGCTATCCATAGGCCGTTACAGCGACGCCGTCACCGCATCCCGCTGGGGATGGATGGCTTTTTCCCCTTGTAGCGCCGTATACAGGCGGTTGAGCGCGTGCAGGTAGGCATGGGCCGAGGCCACCACAATATCGGTGTTGGCCGCATGGCCCGAAAATACCCGGTCCTCGTGGCGTACCCGAATGGTGACTTCCCCTAGCGCATCAATGCCCTCGGTCACCGACTGCACCGAAAACTCGATCAGCTGGTTGGGAATATCCACCACCCGGTTGATCGCCTTGTAGACCGCATCCACCGGCCCAGTGCCGATCGCCGCATCCATCAGCTCCTGGCCATCGGGAGTGCGCAGGGTGACGGTGGCGGTGGGCTTGGCGCTGTCGCCGCAGGAGACCTGCACCAGGCCCAGGTGGAAGTGCTCCGGGGCCTGCTGGGTTTCGTCGTTGACGATCGACTCAATATCCCAGTCGGTAATTTCTTTTTTCTTGTCGGCCAGCTCCTTGAACCGCAAAAAGGCGCGGTTGAGGGCCTGGTCATCCAGCTCGTAGCCCAGCTCTTGCAGGCGGGTGCGAAAAGCGTTGCGGCCCGAGTGCTTGCCCAGCACGATCTGGTTGTCGGTGAGACCAATGGAGGTGGCATCCATGATCTCGTAGGTGAGCTTGTTTTTGAGTACGCCATCCTGGTGAATGCCCGACTCGTGGGCAAAGGCGTTGGCCCCCACGATCGCCTTGTTGGGCTGCACAAACATGCCGGTCAGGTTCGACACCAGGCGCGAGGTTTTGTAGATCTGGCGGGTGTCGATGTTGGTCAGAGGCGCTTCCGACTCGGCCGGGCGACCGAGAAAAGGATTGTAGAAGGCGCGGCGCACGTGCATGGCCATCACCAGCTCTTCGAGGGCCGCATTGCCTGCCCGCTCGCCAATGCCGTTGATGGTGCATTCCAGCTGGCGCGCGCCGTTTTTCACCGCCTCCAGGAAGTTGGCCACCGCCAGGCCCAGGTCGTTGTGGCCGTGGACGGAGATCACCGCCTGGTCTATATTCGGCACGTTTTCTCTGATGCCGCGAATCAGCCCGCCAAACTCGGTCGGGGTCAGGTAGCCCACGGTGTCGGGGATGTTGACGGTGGTGGCTCCGGCGGCGATCGCCGCCTCCAGCACCTGATAGAGAAATTCTGGGTCCGAGCGGCCCGCATCCTCCGGCGAAAACTCCACATCTTTGGTGAAGGTCTTGGCGTAGGCCACCATCTCCGGGGCGATCGCCAACACCTCCTCCCGGCTCTTGCGCAGCTTGTACTGCATGTGAATGTCGGAGGTGGCTAGAAAGGTGTGAATGCGCCCCTTGGCGGCGGGTTTGATCGCCTCCCCGGCTCGCTCGATGTCGCCCCTGGTGGCGCGGGCCAGCCCGCAGATGGTGGGGCCATCGGCGGTGCCCACCTCGCGGGCAATTTTCTGCACCGCCTCAAAGTCGCCGGGGCTGGCAAAGGGGAACCCGGCCTCAATGATATCCACCCCCAGCCGCGCCAGCTGCCGCGCGATCACCAGCTTTTCTTCGACGTTGAGGGTGGCCCCCGGCGACTGCTCGCCGTCCCGCAGGGTGGTGTCGAAGATTAAAATGCGATCGGGGCTGGGCGGGTTGCTCATGGTGACTCCCACAGACTAGACAACGAAGGGGCTAAATCGAGATTAGGGCCTTTCTCAGACAATGAATACCCAGGGAAGCTTTCAGCCCTGGACAGGCCATGTAAATGTATCGGCTCTAACTATTCTACCTGGCTTAAGTCGGATTCGATACGACTTAGCCCAGGCATTTTGAGCATTCGGTGACACGCCCGCTCGCTTTTCCCGCTGGGCTGGCTGTGGTCAGGGCAAGTGAAGGTGCGGCACCGTCCTCTTTTGCCAGATGCGCTCTGAAATTTTGACCCGTGCGCCCCTCCCAGTCCAGGGCTTTTCCTCAGATCCAGGGCTCGATATTTTTCTGCTCCCGCTTGCTGCTAAAGTGCTGCCAGAGGCAACCACTAATGACCAAGCTGATCTTGATTGTGGACGATGAAGAGGATATCTGCGAGATCGTGCAGGCATCCCTAGAGGAGTTTGGCGGTTGGCAGACGCTGGTGGCGGCATCGGGCCAAGCAGGCCTAACCCTGACCCAAAACAGCAGGCCAGATGCGATTCTGCTAGATGTCTCAATGCCAGAGATGGATGGCTTTCAGATGTTCGAAGCACTGCAAAACGATCCAGCTACTCAGAGCATTCCGGTAATTTTTTTGACCTCAAAGGTGCTGGCCCGCGATCGCAAGCGATTTGCCGATCTGAGCATTGCGGGCGTCATCACCAAACCGTTTAATTCCCTGACGATTTGGCAGCAGGTTGCAGATATTTTAGGTTGGCCATCCCTCTAACCCGCTCCGCTATTCCTCCAATCTAAAACGCATGGCCTGCCAAGCAAAAAACGGTACCTACAGGCCCAGTAGGTACCGTTTTTATCCACCTAATCGATTGAGGATCTAGCCCTGGGGAGCAAGGTGCAGCATCTCCCGGCGAATTGTAGCCGTGTCAGACAACGCGCCATTGCCGTGGGGAATGCCAATGGCGGCAAGATCGCTTTCTACCATCAGGTGCACCAGTTCCTCAAAGGTAACGCTGGGCTCCCATCCCAAAACCTGCCGGGCTTTAGTGGCATCGCCAATGAGCAAATCTACCTCGGCGGGCCGCAGGTAGCGGGGGTCAAACTCCACATAATCGTGCCAGTCGAGGTTGACGTGGTTGAAGGCAATATCCAGAAATTCGCTAATGGCGTGGGTTTCGTTGGTCGCTACGACATAGTCGTCGGGTCGGTCCTGCTGAAGCATTAGCCACATGGCGCGCACATAGTCCTTGGCGTAGCCCCAGTCGCGTTTCGAGTCGAGGTTGCCCAGGTATATCTTTTTCTGCTGGCCCGCCACAATGCGCGCCACTGCCCGGGTGATTTTGCGGGTTACAAAGGTTTCGCCGCGCCGGGGCGACTCGTGGTTAAACAAAATGCCGTTGCAGGCAAACAGATCGTAGGACTCACGGTAGTTAATGGTTTGCCAGTGGGCAAAAACCTTAGCGCAGGCGTAGGGGCTGCGGGGATAAAACGGCGTAGTCTCTTTTTGGGGAATTTCTTGCACCTTACCGAACATTTCGGAAGACCCGGCCTGGTAAAAACGCACCTCTAGACCTGTCCGCTGCTGATAGTCGCGAATGGCCTCCAATAGTCGCAGGGTGCCCATGCCTACTGCGTCTGCGGTGTACTCGGGGGAATCGAAGCTCACCCGTACGTGGGATTGTGCCCCCAGATTGTAGACCTCCTGGGGCTGTACCTGCTCTAGAATGCGTCTGAGCATAGTGCCGTCGGTCAAATCACCGTAGTGTAAAAACAGCCGGGCGTCAGCACTATGGGGGTCAACGTAGACGTGGTCGATGCGGTCGGTATTAAATGTAGAGGTGCGGCGGATAATGCCATGGACCTCGTACCCTTTATCTAAAAGCAGTTCTGCTAGGTAAGATCCGTCTTGGCCAGTAATACCGGTAATTAGGGCTCGTTTGGGTTGACTCATAGGGGTTATCTCGTACGGCAATGCTCGATTGACCAAGTTCAAGGTATCAGTGCGTCCACTCAGACTACCCAATTTGCGCCTCAATTACGCCTTGCAAGCGTCAGATGCTCGCCGTCAGATAGCCCCGAGTCAAAAAGGGAACGTCAACGACCAAGCCTTTGGCCCCCCCAGTGGTGACCTCTAAGCCAGCGCCGCCAGCCTTAGTGCGAATATAGCCTAGCCCTAGGGGGCCATTGGGGGTATCAACCGCACTAGTGAGTAGACCAACTTTTTCGTCTGCCGCATACAGCAAAGCCCCTGGGCTGGCCAGTTGACTGAGTTGAATGCCCCAAAGCTGCTGCTTAACGCCCTGGTAAGTGTTGAGCCGAGCGATCGTCTCCTGGCCAATGTAGCAACCCTTATCAAAGGAAATAGCCTGCCATAACCCCGCTTCGAGGGGGTTATAGTCCTCGGTAAGTTCATGGTCTGGAGCGGGGCGACCCTGCTGTACCCGCAGCTGCTGCCACAGGGACTCTCCTGCTGGTACCGCCCCCCCATGGGTGAGCCGCAGCCATACGGAGTCCGCTGCTTCCATGGGCAGCAAAAGGGTATATCCGGGCAGGGCAAGACCACAGCCTACGGCCAGGCGCAAAGACACATCTCCTAAACTGAAACTCTGATGGTGGGCATAGGGCAAGTTTGAATCCACAGAAATACCCAGTTTTTTGAGAATGTCCGCGCTTCCAGCCCCAATGAGCGAGAAGACAGCCATTTCCCCCGTCAGGTTCGCCAAGGACACCTGATCAGCCGGAAAAATGTATCGATCCATCCAGTTTATCAGCCGCTGATCTTGGCCAGGAGAGGTAAGGATGAGTAGAGATTCTTCCGTCACATAGATCGTAGACAGATCGATGGTGCGCGCTGTGGATGTGACAAATATGGTGTCACATCCCTCCCCCGGCTGGCGCTGAGTAAAGGTGTTGGTGGTTTGGTTGTGGATAAAGCGAAGGCGATCGCCCCCATCCATCTGAATTACGCCCCAATGGCTGCGATCGACCAGAGCAGCACCTTTTGACAATGCTTCCAGAGCCGCAGCGGTATTGAAGGATATTGGAATACCTTCGCTGTTTAAGGTAGCCCCTTGGCTTTGCTGTAACGCCCGAAGTGCTTGCATTGGTTGCCTACGTCCTTCTCTCTTACCAAAACCCATTCTAAAGCGGTAGCAGGCTTAAACAAAAAAGCGCCCCCCCGAGGGGAGCGCTCTTTCGCTAATCAATCAATGAGGCAGTCGCAATCGACTAGCCGATGATTTCAGGGGCCTCAGCCGTGGCCAGGTCGAGGGGGAAGTTGTGAGCGTTGCGCTCGTGCATCACTTCCATACCCAGGTTCGCCCGGTTGATCACATCAGCCCAGGTGCCAATCACGCGTCCCTGCGAGTCAAGGATCGACTGGTTGAAGTTGAACCCGTTCAGGTTGAACGCCATTGTGCTGATGCCCAGGGCCGTGAACCAGATGCCAATCACAGGCCATGCGCCCAGGAAGAAGTGCAGAGAGCGGCTGTTGTTGAAGCTGGCATATTGGAAGATCAACCGACCGAAGTAGCCGTGGGCCGCAACGATGTTGTAGGTCTCTTCTTCTTGGCCAAACTTGTAGCCGTAGTTCTGCGACTCACTCTCGGTGGTCTCACGCACGAGAGAACTGGTCACCAGTGAACCGTGCATGGCGGAGAACAAGCTGCCACCGAACACACCGGCAACGCCCAGCATGTGGAAGGGGTGCATCAGAATGTTGTGCTCAGCTTGGAATACCAGCATGAAGTTGAAGGTACCAGAGATACCCAGGGGCATGCCGTCCGAGAACGAGCCCTGGCCTAGGGGGTAGATCAGGAACACGGCGGAAGCAGCAGCCACAGGGGCGCTGTAGGCGACGCAGATCCAGGGACGCATGCCCAACCGGTAGCTCAGTTCCCACTCACGACCCATGTAGCAGAAGACGCCAATGAGGAAGTGGAAAATCACGAGTTGGTAAGGGCCACCGTTGTACAGCCACTCGTCGAGGGAAGCGGCTTCCCAGATCGGGTAGAAGTGCAGGCCGATGGCGTTGGAGGACGGCACCACCGCACCGGAGATGATGTTGTTGCCGTACATCAGCGAGCCAGCGACGGGCTCACGGATGCCGTCGATGTCGACGGGGGGGGCGGCGATGAAGGCAATCACGAAGCAGGCGGTCGCAGCTAGCAGGGTGGGGATCATCAGCACGCCGAACCAGCCAATGTACAGGCGGCTCTCGGTGCTGGTGACCCACTGACAGAACTGCTCCCACAGGTTGGCGCTTTCGCGCCGCTGTAGAGTCGTAGTCATGATGTATTAGTCCGAGTAATTGTACTTAAGTATGTTGCTGAGATTTACTTCAGCTGTCTTTACATTAGCACACATTCCTAAATAAAGGCCAGGAAAAAATAATGCCTGAATAGATTGGCGCCCTGAAAAGTTGCAATCCTGGGCGCTTGGTGGTGGAATAGGAATCTATATTGCTCCAGACAGACTGGGGCAACTTTTGGGGGCGTGGCGGAATGGTAGACGCTACGGACTTAGAAAACTGAGCCTTAGCAGAGAAATTTGCTAAGTGGAAGCTCTCAAACTCAGGGAAACCTACCTCCGGCGCTAGGCCGCAGTTCTTGCGCCGGACAAGGCAATCCTGAGCCAAGCCGATAGATGCCTATGTATTAGAAGGCTATATCGGAAGGTGCAGAGGCCCGACGGGAGCTACCCTAACGCGCGAGGCGAGGGTAAAGGGAGGGTCCAATTCTCAAAGCCTGGCTAAGGCTGTGCCCTGGCTTGGCAGCAGCGAAAGCTGCGGGAGAATGAAAATCCGTTGACCTTAGACGGTCGTGAGGGTTCGAGCCCCTCCGCCCCCATACCATTACTCATCAGCCAAATTCTTTAAGAAGGCCTTTTTTTAAGAAAGCTTCTTGATGTGTAGATTTTTCTAGATTAGCCCTGGCCAAACTCTGATCTAGCGGGCTGGAATGCCTGTAGTATTCTTTGTACAGTTCCCTGTAGGGCCTGACCCCTCAGTCCCCCCTTGCGGGGTCTACGGAGTAGGGCATTCGGTTCTATTTATTTGAGTTAGCTCAAGAGCCTTACGTTTTATGCAAACTACCGCCCGATTGTCAAGGATGTGAACCCAGATTGTGACCTAGTGCTAAAGCTGCTTAGGCTAAAGCGGCATTGTGCTGTGTTATTTTATACGAATGATTTATAGCCGCCACTTAGATTCCTGCGGGATATACCACAGGCTCTCATTGGTTCGCTGGCCGGGGCTAGATAGTTTTGGTCTGTTGGATGGGTGTGAATCTACCATCAGGTTCATTGGTTTGGATTGATTGGGTTCAGGTTTTGAGAACCCAACCTTCCGCAAACTCTGCTGGGGTAACTGTAGTCACTGCCTGATGCCAGCAGAGCTACGAAGGGATGAGGGCGGCGCCTGCCAGCAGGGTTGTTGGCCGTTAGTTGCACCCTAGGAAAAGGCTGTTAGCTCCCAGTTGACCCCGGCCATAACCGGGGTTGAATTTAGGAACCAATGTCTCGGGAAGCTGTGTCTAGATACCCTTCGATGGAGTCAAATGACCATAAATCGCGACCTGGGCTAACGCTAGCCCAGGCGCAGCAGGTGATATATGACTTTCTGCTTGAGATTGTCAAGCTTTGGCATCCTGAGGATGTTTTAGAAGAATTTAGGCATCTCTTTATCCATCATACCGACTCGGTAAGCTCCCAAACGTTACCGGCTCTTCACGTCATTTTATTTGCCAATGATGAGCAGGAGTTTCGCAACACGATTAAGCGCTGCTGCTACATCCTCGTCAACAACTGGGAAGTGGCCCGCCAGTTTGACGCTATTCAGTCGCTGGTGGATATCTTCTCGGATCCATTAATTCAGCGTCGGACCCTGTCGCCAACCCTAAAACGGCTACGACACTGGCTGACCCGGTTTCTCGAAAGCGATGACTTTGAGGAACTGCGGCTGTTTGCCGCTCGATACACTGAGGAGCGCACCCTAAATCGTCCCGATGAGTGGGCAGCCCGCTACACGTCTTATCTGCTGGTGCCGCAGTATGTCAATGAGGCCAATCCGGTGGAGCAACGTCAGGCGGCTCGGGCGCTCTCCCGTCGGTTAAAGGAAAAATTTAAGTTCGACCTAGCCATGTATACGGCCTACGGCCAGTCGGATCAAGTCCAGGGACGCACCGTGGAAAACCCTACGGCCCTGGGGGATAGCGCTCTGCGGCTAGTTAAGGCGATCGTGGCAAGGCGGGGTGAATTCAGCTATAAAAACCTGGCGCGCCTGTTTTTGGATCAGATCAAAGACAGCTATTACAGCGAATTTAAGGTTAGTTTGACGCGCTACTTACTGTATACCGTCAGCAATAATCCCATTTCGGAGCGAATTCGGGGATATTTGGATGCTCGCTTGGTGGATCTCTACGCTGAGTTTGACGCTCAGCCACTGGACTCCTCATTGCTGCTTCGCACCAGTAACCGAGTGGTCGATTACCTGATGACGGAAGACCAGGAGCAGCCATCGCCCTTGTTCTCGCTGGTGCTGTCCCAGGGCAATGCCCTTACTTTGGCTATTATCCTGCTCAAGCTAGTGTTGGTTTCGCGCCATACCCTGCCCTACCTTGAGGCGAGAATTGCGACCCTGATTCGATATTATGAGCAGTTTCCCCGCAGCGAATGTCAGTGGGTGATTAACTTCTTAGAGGTGTTCCAGATTACCTTTGCTATCTATGGCGAAAACATTGAGTACAATCTCGTCAAAGTAGACCCCCATGATGGTGAACTCAAGGCCGCATTTCTCGCAGAGCGCCAGAGTCTGGATGCCTTTAGAATTTTCTCTCAAACCTTAAACTATCCCCCGATTAACCCACTAGCTGTTGCCGACGGATCTTTGCCCGAGGAAATTCTTCAGGAATTGCCTGGGATAGAGGACTCACTCTACCCTGAAGAGGATGAGGGTTAGCTCGGTGGAGAGACTGTTGGCTGGTGCGCTTGGCTGTGCCAAATGCTGAGCGCGCTGTGGTACACCGTTTGCCAGGGAACACCGTGGCTGCGGGCCAGGGCTGCACAGTCTTCGTACTCTGGGTGGGCGTTGAGGATGGCTTTGGTCTTGGGATGGTAGGCCAGCTTCAGGTGAATGGGTCCGTAGGGGGTCTGGAGGGTTTGAAGCTGGCGGGGGAGCACCCATCGCTGCTGAGGTTGGCGGCGAATGCCCAGGGTGGAGGTCTCAGCAAACAGGATATCTGTGCAGATGGCTTCGTCACCGGGGCGGCAGAGCACGGTGATCAGCAGGCCGGGCCGTGACTTTTTCATGGCGACGGGCTGAACAAAGACGTCGAGGGCCCTGGCGCTCAAGAGGCGATCGTACAAATAGCCAACGGCCTGGGGTACCAGGTCATCCACCTGGGTTTCGAGCTGAATAACGGTGTCGCGATTATAAGGACTTTCTGGGGGACTTTCTGGGGGACTTTCTGGGGAATTTTCTGGGGGACCGTCTGGGCCGGGGGCGTTTCCCGGAGCGGTTTCCGGTGTCACGCTCTGGGACGGTAGGCTGCTAGGGGCGGCGAAGCCAGGGGTGAAATCTGCGGACCCGATCCACAGACGCAGGATGTTGGCCACTGGCAGTGACTTTCCGCCGGCTCCTAGCCCGATTTGAGTTAGGGTCATGGCTGGGGCATGGCCAAAGTGCTGGGCTAGGGTAGTGGCGATCGCCGCCCCGGTCGGCGTGATCAGCTCGCCGTCGAGACCGTTGCTGTAGATGGGCACCTGGTGCTGCTGGAGCAGCTTCAGAACGGCGGGGGCGGGCACCGGCAGCCAGCCGTGGGCGGCTTTTACCCGCCCTCGCCCGGTGGGCAGGGGCGAGCAGACCAGGGTATCGATATCTAAATAGTCGAGCCCAAGGCAGGTGCCGACGATATCGACGATGGCATCGGTAGCCCCAACTTCGTGGAAGTGCACCTGGTCGATCGCGATGCCGTGGACGGCGGCTTCGGCTTTGGCCAGATTGCGAAAGACGGCCAGACTCCAGCGCTGGGCGCGATCGGGCAGGTTGGCCTGGGTGATGAGCGCCTCGATCGCAGGCAGGTTGCGTGTGGGAGTAGCCCCATGGGCGTGGTCAGATTGCCCCTCGCCGTGGGAGTGAGCCTGGGCTTGGGGGAGAGGGCGGCGATCCGCCATACAGACCTGAGCCTGGAGGGCGCGCAGTCCCTGGCGCTCTGCGGGGACAACCGAGAGGGTAAATTCGTCGTCTAAACCCAGCTGGCTCAGCTGCGCTTGTAGATAAGCGAGAGGCACACCGGCATCGACCAGGGCGGCCAGACACATATCGCCGGCAATGCCGGTGGGACAGTCAAGGTAAGCTATCGTTTTCAACAGACCAACAGAAACGGGACAGGGGCAATGGCAACGATCTATAAGCTACATCCCAATAACCCGCAAAGCCGCAAAGTGGAAGCGATCGCTGCGGCGCTGCGGCAGGGGGCGGTGGCGCTCTATCCCACAGACACAGTCTACGCCATCGGTTGTGACCTCAACCACAGAGGGGCGGTGCAGCGGGTGCGCCAGCTCAAGCAACTCGCCAACGATAAACCGCTGACTTTTCTCTGTGCGTCCCTATCTAACATTGCCGATTACGCCATGGTGAGCGACGGAGCTTACCGCCTGATTAAGCGACTCATTCCAGGGCCGTTTACCTTTTTGCTGCCAGCTACCCGGCAGGTGCCGAAGCTGGTGATGAACCCCAAGCGCCGCACGACGGGCATTCGGGTACCCGATCATGCGATTTGTCTATCCCTGGTGGAAACGCTGCAAAATCCGGTGATTTCGACGTCGGCCCTGACGCTGCTGCCCCCGTCGACCTCGGGACGCTCTGCCAACAAACCCATCGACAAAATGGTGATGTTTGACGCCCTCGAAAAGCTAGTAGATGTGATTGTGGACGACGACCAACCGCTGGCCTACGAGGTGTCCACCATTCTCGACATGGAGGGAGAAGAGCCGCTGGTTGTGCGCCAGGGTCTGGGCTGGGAAATGGCCCTAGCCTGGGGCGCCCAACTGGTGTAGACCCAGGGGCAACTGGGTAACTGGCACCCTAGGACCGGAGTAGGGGACAGGGCTTGGCAAACCTTGCTCTGGCCTCCGACCGGGCCAGGCTGGGGCCTGCTGGTCTGGGCTAGTCGTACGGCCCGCCGGACTTTTATTGGCCTGGCGCTGGCGGTGGCGAGGCCCAGCCCGTACGGCTCGACCTGGTCAAAATAGGCCTGGGGCGACAATGGCGGCGGCAGGCAGTTTTTACCGCTGGCACATGCCTTAGGAAATTGCAGCGACTCACCGGGTGGTACACAACAACCGCATCGGCCTTTACCTGGCTGGCTTGACCAGCTTTCTGAGTGGCCCGACGGGTTAGTCCCGATATGAGTGTCGTTGTTAGGATTGGGTAACTATGAAGACCGCATCTACGTGCATTGCCATGCCTCCATCGCCCCCCAGGATTACATCACCGTCGCCAGAACCGCCGCCAGAACCGTCTGGTAATGCAGCTGCGCCTACTGTGGCTACCCTAGTCCAGGATCTGTTTATGGCCCACCTGCAGCGACGCCCTGGGGGGTTGACCGGAGTTATGCAGCGGTTGACGGCGGAGATCGATCGCATCTGCACCCTCAGCGATCGCATCCAGGCGTCCGGCGATATTAGCCACTGGCAAACCGCCCTGGTGCGCCACCGGGTCAGCAAATGCCTGACCTACTACGACATGGGCTCTAACCGGGGCCGGGTCGAGCTGCACAGCAGCCTGAGCGCCATTGTTTACCGCCACGTGGCTCCCCAGGGCAGTCATCTGGGCTTCAAGGGCCGCTACGCCCTGCTGGAAGACTTTATGCAAAATTTTTATATCGAAGTGCTCAATGCCTTTCGGCGGGAGCACAGCCTGTCGGCCACCTATACCCCCCGCACCCGGCTGGAGCTGGCGGAATATATGGCCTTTAGCGAGCAGTACGCCAAACGGCGCATCAACCTGCGGGGCGGCAGTCAGCAGCTGATTGTGCTGCGCGCCCAGGCCTTTAGCCGCCGCCAGCCCGCCGAAACCTCGGTGGACATGGCCCTGGTCAGCGAGGGGGCTAAAACCGAGGCGGCTGAGTCCCACGCCCGCAGCTCGGTGGTGCAGCAGGTGCGTGAAAAAATGACGGCGGAGGCCGACGACCCCGGCGATGGGGTGATGCGCGATCGCGTGATCAATACCCTGGTGCAGTATCTCAAGGCCCAAAACCAGCCCGACTGCGTCGACTACCTGGTGCTGAAGCTAAAGGACTGCTCTGCCGCTGAGATCGACGAGATTTTGGGCCTCTCGGCCCGGGAGCGCGACTACCTACAGCAGCGCTTTAAGTACCACGTGGAGAAGTTCTCCCAGCAGCACGAGTGGCAGCTGGTGCACCAGTGGCTGGGGGCAAATCTGGAAGCTCGCCTGGGCATGACCCCCACCGAGTGGGGCAACTTTTTGCTCACCCTGCCCGCCGACTACCGCCGCTTTCTGACCCTGAAGCAGCGGCAGAGCGATGACTCTGCTCTGACCGACGAGGCGATCGCCCAAACCCTGGGCTGGACGCCGAAAAAAGTGCAGCGCAACTGGACCAAGGTGCTCAAGCTGGCCTGGAACTTTCGCAACCAGGCCAGGGATTCCGAAGTGGGCTGAGGGGATGGGCTAACCCGCGATCGCCTCTGCTTCACTGCCCGGCGGCTCAAATTTGTAGCCCACCCCCCGCACCGTCTGAATTAGGGCAGGCTGGGTGGTGTCTTTCTCAATTTTTTTGCGAATTTGGCCCACGTGGACATCCACAACCCTTTGATCCCCGACATAATCGTAGTCCCAAACCTTTTGAATTAGCTCGGCCCGGCGCCAGACTCGGCCGGGGTGGCTGGCCAAAAAGTGCAGCAGGTCAAACTCCAGGGCCGTCAGGGGCACCATTTCTTCGTTGAGCATGACCTCGCGCCGCACTGGATCGATCGCCAGACTGGCAAAGGTCAGACACTGCTGTTCGGCAGCGGTGACCGGGCGCTGACGCTTGAGAATAGCGCCTACCCGAACTTCCAATTCGCCCAGGCTAAAGGGTTTGGTCAGGTAGTCGTCAGCGCCCTCGTGAAAGCCGCGAATTTTGTCCGACTCATCGGTGCGACTGGTCAGCATAAGCACAAACACGCCGGTGCGCGACTGCATCTCTTTACACAGGTCGTAGCCGTTGGTGTCGGGCAGATTTAAGTCCAGAATCACCAGGTCGGGGGTGAATTGCTCAAATACCGCCAGGGCTTTTTTGCCGTCCTCTGCCGACTCCATTTCATAGTCCTGCTTGGCCAGGAACCGATGAATTAGGTTGCGAATAGCGGGGTCGTCATCGACAACGAGGATCTTGGCTTCCGCCATAGTCGTACCTTTCTATAAGTTAACCGGTCAGATGAGATGATCAGGAACTTTCGGGGAAAAGGCCCACAGCCGCCGCTGCTGCACCCAATGCCCTTTTAGTGCTTTTCACGCCCTTTGTACGGCATCAGTAATAAAACCATAAATAATTCCATAGCTTACTCGAGAACTTTACGAAGTTACCACCCCAGCCCCCGCCGCCGCTATCCTCCATGGCTCCAACTCCGTAGGCCTACCGATCTCGTGCAGGTCCTGCAATTGACGACGCCACTAGCGGCGGGACGAGCCGGGCTTTGAACCCATTAGCCCCAGCAGCGGTCCCAAAATTAGCCCAAATATAAAGCCTCCCGAGTGTGCCCAGTAGGCGACCCCACTGCCGCCCAGGTTGGCCTCACTGCTGAGGCTGGCGAGGCTAAACAGAGCCTGCTGGGCAAACCAAAACCCCAGAAAAAAAACCGCCGGGATGCGGACGGTGGTGAAAAAGATAATCAGCGGAATCAGGGTAACGATGTGGGCGCGGGGAAACCGCAGAATATAGGCTCCCATCACCCCCGCGATCGCGCCGCTGGCCCCAATGGTGGGCACCGTAGATAGGGGGTCAAAGGCCCACTGGGTGAGATCGGCCAGCGCCCCACAGCCCAAATAAAAAATTAAAAACTTGACGTGCCCCAGCTGGTCTTCGATGTTGTTGCCAAACACCCACAGATAGAGCAAGTTGCCCCCCACGTGAAAAAAGCCGCCGTGGAGAAACTGCGACGATATCAGCGTGATCCATTCGCGGGCAGGGGCCTGTAGGGCACCGTGAAAACTTTCGCTTAGCTGGGCCGGTACCAGGGCCCAGCGATCGAAGAAACTGTCCAGACTGCTCTGGGATAGCCCCAGCTGAAACACAAACACGGCAATGTTCAGGCCAATCAGCCCGTAGGTAACGACCGGGGTAATGCTGACAGGGTTGTCGTCACGGAGGGGAACCACGGCTATACCTAACGCGTGAGTTTATTCTAGAGATGTCCAGGGGGCAAAAATCTAGCCTCTGGGCAAATTCTCGGGGGACAAAATCTCGGGAGGCAAAATTTCGAGACTGCCTGCGTCGCCATCGAGGCGGGCCACGGCTCCCACGGGTAGGGCAGCATTGCTGCCGTCGTGGCCAAAGGGCAATTCTGCCACCACGGGAATGCCCAGGTCGCCCAGGCGGTCGCGCAGCACCTCGGCCACCGTAAAGCTGGATGCCCCATCCGCCGGTTCGCAGCGACTAAACCGCCCCAGGGCAATCCCCGCGATCTTGGCCAGCTTGCCCGCCATGCGCCATTGGGTGAGCATGCGATCGATCCGGTAGGGGGCTTCAGTCACGTCTTCAAAGGCCAGAATAGCGCCGCTGAGGTCGGGTTCGTGGGGCGTACCCAGCAGGTGGGTCGCCACGGTCAGGTTGGCGGGCCATAGCCGCCCCACCGCCCTACCCTGGCCCCACCCCACCCCGTGCAGCGAAAGCAGACTCTGGCCCATCACCAAATGTTTGAGCCGCTGCTGGGACCAATCAGGCTCTGCCGCCAGCGTCGTCAGCAGCGGCCCGTGGATGCCCACCACGCCCCGCTGCCCGAGACTCCAGAGCAGGCTGGTGATGTCAGAGAACCCGATCAGCCACTTCAGGGGCAGCGTCTCTGGCCAATGCCAGCCCTCCAGCAGTCGGGTTCCCCCGTAGCCGCCCCGAGCGCAGAGAATGCCTTTATAGGTAGGGTCCGCCAGGGCGTGGCCGAGCTGCTGGCGACGGTTGAGATCAGATCCGGCCAGGTAGCCCCACTGGTCTCGGCTGCCGGTGCCAACATCGACGGTAAAGCCCCAGCGGCGCCAGATCTCTAGCCCCTGGTTAAACTGCTCTAGCTCTCGCAGGGCGCCGCTGGGGGCAATCACCCGCAGGCGATCGCCCGGCCGCAGCGGCGGCGGCCATCGCAGGGCGATCGGGGGGTGGGAGGCGGAGTTATCGACGTTCAACCCTCTAGCTCCGGAGTAAATTCGCTATACTACTTAACAAAGCGTTACAAAAAAGCCATGACCAAGATTCCCCATTCGCCTGCATCCCAAGAGTGGGGCTTCACCCCCACCGCCGAAAGCCTGAACGGACGCTTGGCGATGCTGGGCTTTGCCTTCGCCGTTGTAATCGAGGCCTTGAGCGGTCAGGGCGTACTGCACTTCCTGAACCTGGTCTAGGTAATCTACCCTAAAACGCTGGCCAGCAAAGCCTTCTGGGCGTGCATCCGATTCTCGGCCTGCTCCCAGACGCGGGAAGCAGCGCCTTCCATCACCTGGTGGGTAATTTCTTCGCCCCGGTGGGCCGGCAGGCAGTGCAGCACAATGGCATCTGAGCTGGCCTGCTCCAGAAGCTGGCTGTTCACCTGGTAGGGCTGAAACGCTGGCAGTCGCTGTCCCGCCTCCGACTCCTGTCCCATGCTGGCCCACACGTCGGTATAGAGGATCTGGGCATCTTTGACGGCCAGATCAGGATCGGTGGTGACTAGCACTTTGCCCAGCCCCTGCATCAGCCGATTGGCCTGCTCCACAACCGCCGGGGCTGGGGCATAGCCGTTGGGGCCAGCAATGTGCACGTTCATGCCCGCCATGGCGCAGCCCAGCAGCAGCGAGTGTGCCACATTGTTGCCATCGCCCAGGTAGGCCAGGGTCAGCCCCTTGAGGGTGCCGAACTCCTCTTGGATAGTGAGCAAGTCGGCCAGGATTTGACAGGGGTGCTCTAGGTCCGTCAGGGCATTGATGACCGGAATAGAGGCGTAGTCGGCAAATTCTTGCACCTCCGCCTGGTCAAAGGTGCGAATGGCTACCACATCCAGGTAGCGATCGAGTACTCGGGCGGTATCGCAGGTGGGCTCGCCCCGACCCACCTGGGTGACGCCGGAATGTAGATCCAGCACCTGTCCCCCCAGCTGGTACATGGCCACCGAAAAACTGACTCGGGTACGGGTTGAGGCTTTGAAAAACAGCAGCCCCAGCACCTTTTGCGGAAACTGAGGATGGTGCTTACCGGCCTTAAGCTCGGTGGCGAAAGCCAGCAGTTCCGCCAGCTCATCGGGGCTTAAATCGCTCAGGCTCAGCAGGTCGCGCCCGCTCAGAGGTGGCATAGCCATAGGCAAGTATTTGTAAAAATAAGACATTAGCAGATTATTGGGGAAGCCTTCTGCCGGTCTGTATCGTCGAGGGCAGAACCTCAGCTTGCCCCAGCTCGCCCCAGCCCACCTTCTGCTGGGGCAGAACAGGTCCAAGAAATCGACAGAGGGACGGATGTGTCGCCCTCTCAAGTCTGCACTATGATTGGGGCATCGCATTCGCCGTGGCGGTTCTGGCCTCTGAATGGTTACTCAGGGGACGGTCTGGCCACCGCCGCTGATGCCGTTTTATCTGTGTTTGCATTCCTATGATTAGTGCGGTTGTTCCTCCCCGGCCCCAGCTTGCCCCCCTAGCGCCATTGCCTCAGCCCCCTACGGTGCGAGAGCGGGCAGCGGCGGGGCACTTCCGCGACATCGCTCTGTGGCTAAACCAACCCCTAGCCCCCCACGGCATTTTTGTTCAGGTTCAGGCCGATCGCCCCGGCTGCTTGCAGCTAGTGGTTGAATTTCAGCAGTCGCCAATCAAAGATCGGCTGCTGCGGTTTTTGTGTCATCGGGTGTGGTTGCTCAACTCAGACTTAATCGAAGGCATTTGGGTCATCGCTCGGCCCTTGGGGCACCGCCGGGTGCTGTGGCAGCAGCGCATCAAGATTGTCACTCCGGCCCTACGCCAGCGCCAGGCCGCTCTGGCGGCTAAGGCCCAGCGACCCCCCGCCTCCCCGATTCCTGCCCAAATTCGATCGCCGCGTCCGGCGAAGGGGCTATCTCGCCAGCGCTTGCAGACGCTGCGGGCCTTTGTCTTGTCGGGCACTGCGGTGGCGGCTTTTGTGATGGGCTGCCTGCTAGAGGCGATTATCTCTGCGCCGTCGCCGGTGCTGCCCCAGTTTTCAGCCCAGGCGGAGCTGCGGCCTGCGAACGAGGTCTCCTCTACCGTTCCCAGAACCGAAACCGGGGCAGGAGCGGCAACGGCGCCAGCGGCAACAGTGGCCAACGCTCCCGCTGGCGGGTCTACTGCCCAACGCCCCCCGGCTACCCCCGTAGCCAATCGACCTACGGTAGTCGATGCAGCCCTTGAACCCGTCGGCGTTATTACCCATCCCACCCTCACCCCATCTCCCAGTGACGATGTCACGCTCCTGTTTGGTGGCGATATTTCCCTGGAGGATATTGCCCCCGATTCTCTAACGGCCCCCGGCGGCTTTTTTGCGGACGTGCCGGACGTTGGTAAGGCCGATCTGGCCCTGGTCAATTTGGCGACGCCTCTGGCTAAGGCGGCCACCAACCTGGAGGAGGACTTACACCACCAGACCCGCGCCGATGCCGTCAACCTGCTGGTCAACAGCGGGGTGGATATGGTCAATCTGACCAACAGCCGCCTGATGGACTACGGTACGGAGGGACTCGACGAAACCCTGACCACGCTGGATACCAAAGGCCTCTACCGCATTGGGGCGGGGCGCAACGCGCTGGAAGCCCGCCGCCCAGAGGTGATCGACATTAAAGGAAAGCGGATTGCCTACCTGAGCTACGCCATGGGGGGCAACAACGCGGCCCACGACACCGACGTTCTGAAGGAGCGGGCCGGGGCCGATGATCAGGCGATCGCCAAGGAAGTCGAAACCTTTAAGACCGCCACAGCCTTTAAAGATAGAGCCGGCTTTAACGCCCAGGATATGCCTGAGATCGTGGCTGACATCAAGGCCCTGCGCAACGAGGTCGACTGGATTGTGGTGAACTTCCGCTGGGTCGATCACCTCAGCGAGCAGCCGAACTTTATGCAGACCAACCTGGCTCGCCTGGCGATTGATCAGGGGGCCGATGTGGTTGTGGGCTACCACCCCACGGTGATTCAGGGGGGCGAAATCTACAAGGGTCGGCCGATTGCCTACTCCCTGGGGGACTTTGTCTTTCACCCTGGCGAACCGGTGGAAAATCAAGACTCCGCTGTCCTCAAGGTTTCCCTAAAGGACGATCAGATGCGGGTTGAGCTGGTGCCAGTGCGGGTGAGTGACGCCCATCCCAAAACCCTAACGGGCGAGGCCGGACAGAAGGTGCTGCAGCGTATTGAGCAGGCCTCTGCCCAGTTTGACGAGCCGCTGACATCGCCGATGGTGCTGGATCTCAAGGCTCCAGCTGCGGCCCCCGAAACGCCCAGCGACCCCAGCAGCCCCTTTGTGTCGCCCGATGCTGAGGATGTTCTGCCGGTTGAGCTAGAGCCAAAGCAGAACATCGCGCCCAAGGCCCAGCCTGAGCTTTTGCCCGAGTCTCCGACTGAACCTGGCGGTTCCGATCGGCCCGAACCAGCCTCCGTCAAGCCCCTGTCGCCGGCAGACCCGGCAACTCCAGCGGAGGCCACCGACAAGCCGGACGTAGAGGTGGAGTTTAACCAGGATTTGCGGGAATGGGGACCGAAGGTATCGCCAAAGCAGCGGGAGTTTCAGCCGGTGCCGCCCCAGCGATCGGGAGACAGCGCCCAAAGCAGTCAGCCATCGACGCAAAACGAGGCGGGCTCGGCGAGTCACCCCAGCGCCAAGCCGCCGGTTCCTCAGCCCCAGATTGGTCCCCACGTCGCCCCTGAGCACCCCGTGGCGACCCTGACGCCGCCGCCCAAGGCTCAGAACAAGGCTCTGGAGGCTTCTGACTGGAGCGATGCTGTCCCCCCCGCCCCAGCAGCGGTAGATTTAACGACGATAGACTGAGCGCCCGGGCGCACCGGGCGATCGCTCTGTGAGGCTGAGGGAAAATCCTGGGACGATGGCTCCCTGCCGCCAGGGAGCTATGGTAACGTCTAGGCATACTGCCCCTGAGGTGCCCCGTGTTTGCCGTTGCCCTAAAAGCAGACCCCGATTCCACCTACGTTCTGTCCGACACCGACACCGATGCCCGCCTCGAACTGGTGCCCGATCGCGGCGGGCTTGTCACCCGCTGGCAGGTAGAAGGCCAGGATATTTTTTACTTTGACCGCGATCGCTTTGCCCACCCAGAGCTATCCGTGCGGGGCGGCATCCCGATTTTGTTTCCGATCTGCGGCAATTTACCCGACAACCAATACAGCCTGGGCGGCCAGTCCTACAGCCTCAAGCAGCACGGCTTTGCCCGCGACCTGCCCTGGCGGGTTACCGGGCAGGAGGTCACCGAGGCCGCCAGTCTAACCCTGGAGCTGAGCAGCACCGAGGCGACCCTGGCTCAGTATCCCTTCGAGTTCAAGCTCACTTTTACTTTTAAGCTGCGGGGCCACATTTTGGAACTGGGGCAGCGGTTTACCAACCTGTCGGCCCAGCCCATGCCCTTTTCGACCGGGCTGCACCCCTACTTTTTAGTGGAAGATAAAACTCAGCTGGAGTTTGAGATTCCCTCGGCGGAGTTTCGCAACCACCTGACCGGCGGAGTGGAAGCCTTTGGGGGCAGCTTTGACTTTGCCCAGGAGGAAATCGACCTGGCTTTTCAGGGCCTGACCGCCCCTGCCGCCACCGTTACCGATCGCCACCTGGGGCGGCGGCTGACCCTCTCCTGGAGCCCCGACTACACCAAACTGGTGTTCTGGACGGTGAAGGGCAAAGACTACTACTGTCTGGAGCCCTGGACGGCTCCCCGCAATGCCCTGAACACAGGTGAAAACTTGCTGCTGGTTGAGCCCCAGCAAACCCTGGAGACTGGCGTTCGCATGGCCGTGGCTTTTTTATAATCCGGCTTTAATCCTTGATAATCCTCCCTTAAGCAGAATTTGGTGAGGCTGCTTAATAATGGCTCTGGCACTGGGGATCTGCCGCCCCCTGAAGGATGGCTGCCCCGGGCGAAGCCCAATTAAGTTAAGGATTCAACCGGCATGAGCCTCAACCGTAGACAGTTTCTGCTATTTTTTGGTGCCGCGGCGGGCACCGCTGCATTAGGATCGTTTCCGACTGCTTCAAGCGGCGGCCTGGGTCAGCCAGCGTTGGCCAGTACCGGGCTGGCCTTTAAGCCCGTCAACCTGCCCCTACCCCTGAAAACCATGGGGTTAAGCGCTGATCAGCAGATGGCAGAATTTTCTAGCTTTACCGTGGTCGATGACCTGGTACTGCCCGAAGGCTATGTCTATGACGTGGTTGCGGCCTGGGGCGATTCGGTGGGCGATGGCCACTTTGGCTACAACAACGACTACCTATCCTACGTGGAGACTGCCCCTGGCCAGGGCTTTCTCAGCGTTAACTTTGAGTACATCAGCGCCGCCACCTGGATGGAAACCTACGGCCCGGTGCTGGGCAAGAGCCTGCCCTTCGAGGCCGTGAAGGCAGCGGTGGCGGCCGCGGGCGACGATGGGGTGGATGCCTTTAGCCTGCCCGAGGGCGACCCCCTCAAGGGTCAGATTCGGGCGATCGCCGAGGCCGCCCTCAGCGATCTGGGCATCGGCGTGATTTCGGTGCGCCAGGCCGCTGGCGGCGGCTGGGAGCGCACCAACAGCGGCAGCGATCGCCGCATTACCGGCATTGCAGGACTGAAGGACGATCGCTACCTCAAAACCACTGGCCCGGCGGCGGCGGTGTTCCGCAAGACCAGCGGCAGCGGCTATCTCGACGGGCTGGGCGATCGCATAGTCGGCACCTTTGCCAACTGCGCTGGCGGCACCACCCCCTGGGGCACCATGCTCAGCGCCGAGGAAAACTTCCAGGACTACGTGCCCGAGGGCGTCCATGCCGACGGCACCGCCCTCAGCCCGTCTGAGAAGACCTTTGCCATCGACCCCGACGGGCTCAACGGCCTGGGCAACGTGCTGGGTCTGGCCGGCAACAAGTACGGCTGGATGGTCGAAGTTGACCCGGCCAACCCCAACGACTACGGCACCAAGCACACCTGGATGGGCCGCTACCGCCACGAAGCCGTGGGCATTCGGGCCACCGCCAATCAAAAGCTGGCCCTGTACTCTGGCTGCGATCGCCGGGGCGGTCACCTGTACAAGTTCGTCAGCACCGATACCGTGGTCGACCCCAAGGCCAAATCCAACTCTCGCCTGCTGGCCGACGGCAGGCTCTACGCCGCCAAGTTCAACGCCGACGGCACCGGTCGCTGGATTGCCCTCAAGGCTGACACCCCCGTCAACCCCTATCTGCCCAGCCAGATCGAAGGCGGGCTTATCACCCTGCCCAAGCGCCCCGCAGGCGGATTTACCAAGGTTGAGGACGATGCCGATATCGCGGCCTTTAAGACCCAGTTTAAGACCCTTGGCGACCTGTACAGCGGCAGCGACCTAGAGCGGCAGGGGGCGATTCTGATCGATGCTCACTTTGCCGCCAATGCCGCCGGGGCCACCCCCACCGCCCGCCCCGAAGACACCATGGTGCATGCCGACGGCACGCTGTTTATCAACTTCACCTCGGGCAGCCCCGGCGGCGACGGCGGCCCCGACAAAGCCATTTTTAAGGGGCCGAACGGTGAAAGCCCCTACGAATACGGCTGGATTATGAAGCTCAAGGAAGACAGCAATGACCCTGCCGCCATGACCTTCCGCTGGGAGGTGCTGCACGTGGGGGGAGAGCCCGCCGAGGGCGGCATGGGCTTTGCCAACCCCGACAACATGGAGCTTGACGCCAGGGGCAACCTCTGGATGGTGACGGATATGTCCAGCGACAAGCACAACAAGGCTCTACCCAGCCGGGTGGACAGCGAGGGCAAGCCCGTCAGCCAGTCGAACCTGCGCGGCCTGTTTGGCAACAACTCGATCTGGTATCTGCCCCTCCAGGGCGAGAACGCCGGCCAGGCTTTTGTGTTTGGCTATGCCCCGATGGAATCAGAAATGACCGGGCCGTTTATGACTACCGACATGAAAAGCCTGTTTATCTCGGCCCAGCACCCCGGCGAAATCAACGGCCTTCGCAAGGACATGGCGGTTGAAACCCGCGCCTTTGCGATGACGACTACCGACGGGAAACCATTTATGCAGCAGCGGCAGGTGCCGATTGGCTCTAACTGGCCCGCTGGAGCGGCCAATGCGGCTCCCCGTCCGGCGGTGGTGGTCATTCGCAGGGCCAACGGCGACGACCTGGCCTAGGGCGTGCCATCAATTCTGGCTAAAATCCTGATTCCACCAGCATTGCCACGCCCGACCCCAAAAACAGGCTAGGGGCTGTAACCGTTGATTGTTGGCCCATCAGCAACTAATTGACGACAGCCCCTAGGGGTCTGGGCTGGGGCTCTAAACTCAGGGATGGGGCCCTGGCCCCATCCTTTTTAAGCGATAGGGCAGCGATAGGGTTGGCCCGATCGGGCGAAAACCGCCCCGCCAGCGGGCGATCCCCGCTGGCGGGCAGGGGCCAACAAGATCCGCTAAAATGTGCTTCTGCCTGGCGACCCCCCGCCGGGACGGCTGTCTTGCACCCTGGCCCGTTCTGCTATGACCCAACTCAACAACGGCATCACGCTATTTTTTAGCCTGCTGATCGAGGCCATGCCCTTTTTGTTGATCGGGGTCCTGTTCTCTAGCCTGCTGCTGCTGTTTGTCGATGAGCAAAAGCTGCTGACCGTCATTCCTAAAAACGTGGTGCTGGCGGCGCTGGCTGGGAGCCTGATGGGATTTATGTTTCCGGTGTGCGAGTGCGGCAACGTGCCCGTAGCCCGGCGACTGCTGTCCAAGGGTGCGCCCACGGCGGTGGCCATCGGGTTCTTGCTGGCGGCTCCCGCCGTGAATCCGGTGGTGTTTTGGGCCACCTGGATAGCCTTTCGCGACCAGCCCGAAATTGTGTTTTTGCGGCTGGGCTTTACGCTGTTTATCGCGGTGGCGATCGCCCTTATCTTTAGCGCCCAGGCCGACATGCGCCCTTTTTTGCAGGACAATCTCACCCGCCTGATGGGAAGCCCTCAGCCCGCCCCTGTCGAGCCTGAGGTATCGCCTCTGCTCAGGTCCGGCACGTTTTTAATGCAGGCCCCGGGGCAGGTGCTCCAGCTCGATGCCCCCCCGGCCCAGGTGATGGCTCAGGCGACAACCGTTCAACCGCCCCTGGTGGCCCGCCTGCCCCTGGTAGTCGACAACATGGTGCTAGAGCTGCGGGAGCTGGGGGCGGTGCTGGTGATTGGCAGCGCGATCGCGGCCTTTGTCCAGGTTGCCATCCCCCGCGAGGTGATCTTGAACCTGGGTCAGGGGCCAGTCACCTCTATTTTGGCCATGATGGTCCTGGCGCTGGTGGTGTCGATCTGCTCCACCGTCGATTCATTCTTCGCCCTGTCCTTTGCCTCTACCTTTACCGGCGGTGCCCTGCTGGCCTTTCTGGTATTTGGCCCCATGATTGACCTCAAAAACATCGGCCTGCTGTTGACGGTGTTTAAGGGGCGGGCCATCGTCTATCTGTTTTTGCTGGCGGCCCAGCTCACGTTTTTGCTCACCCTGGTGATGAATCTCTACACGGGATAGAGCCCGGGCTGGGGTCTCTGCCTGGCCAGACGCCGATCGCCTCCCCGGCAACGCGCTTTTTAACTGCACTCCACGCGAATGGGTAACCCTGACCAGCTGCCATGACCTCTACGCCTCAAGCTAACCGTAGTTCTCGGCCTGCCGCCCGGCGGCCTGTGCCCTGGCAGGCATTGCTAGATGCCGCCATGCTGCTGCTCTGGGGGACTATGATGCTGCGCTTTGCCGTAACCGGCAAGCTATACCTGCTGCTGCACCCCGACTATATGTGGCTGGCCTACCTGGCCCTGGCGCTGCTGCTGGCCATGGGTATAGTCCGCCTGGGGCAGGTGGGGTTGAGCTACCGCCAGGGCCGGGCCGTGAGCTTTCGCAGCCAGGAGCACATAGCCCTGCTGCCCCGGCAGTTGAGCGTTGGCCTGCTGATTGCGATCGCGATCTTTGGGCTGATCTATACCCCGCGCCCCTTTGCCAGCGAAACGGCCTTTCAGCGGGGCATTACCGATGTGCTGGGCCAGACGCGATCGCGCCCCCAGCAGTTTTCCCTGGGCGGCACCTCCGGCGATCGCACCATTGTGGACTGGGTGCGCACGCTTAACGTCTATCCGGAGCCCGATGCCTACCAGGGCCAGACCGCCAAGGTCACCGGGTTTGTAACCCACATTCCCGGCTGGCCGGAGAATATGATTATGATTTCGCGGTTCGTGCTCACCTGCTGTGCCGCCGACGCCTATCCGGTGGGTCTGCCCGTAGAGCTGCCAGCGGGTACCGCGCCCCCGGCGGCCGACACCTGGCTGGCCGTTGAGGGCCGCATGCAGACGACTGTCCTTGAGGGCAAGCGGCGGCTGGCCATCGGCTCCGCCACCCTGACCGAAATTCCCGAACCCCGTACCCCCTACGAATATTGACCATGGCCCGTCGCCGCGCTCGCCGCTCCCGCCAGCACCGCCTGGCTCAACCCCTCGATCGCCTCGCCCTGATCGCCATCGCCAGTCTGACGCTGGCGCTGGGGCTGCTGATGCTGACGGGCGACCACGCCACGGCGCGGGTGCGCGATTTTACCTGGCAAGATCGCCAGGTTGGGGCCGAAGATCGGGCCTTTTTAATCACCTTTAGCCGCCCCATGGATGGGGCCAGCGTAGAGAAAAACCTCAAGCTGGATCCGCCTTTGCCGGGCAAAGTGAGCTGGGCCGGACGGCGGATGGCCTATACCCCCAGCGACCCCCTGCCCTACGGCGAATCGTTTACGCTCAGCCTGGACGGCGCCCGCGATCGCTATGCCGCCCAGAGCGATCGCCCCAGCCGCTTTGAGCCCTTCCAGGCCCAGTTTCAAACCCGCCAGCGGGCCTTTTTGTACATCGGGGCCGAGGGCGACGAAGCCAACCGCCTGGTGCTGGCTGACCTGGCCCGTCAGCAGCGGACTATTCTCACCCCCAAAAACCTGTCGGTGATGGCCTTTAAATCCTATCCCCTGGGGGATAAGGTACTCTTTTCGGCCAGCGACACCAGCCAGCCAGCCGGTCTGCTAAACCAGCAGCTCTACAGCGTGACCACGGGCCTGACGCCGCGTCCGCCGGTCGATTTTATGGCCGATCCGCTGCCCCTGTGGCGGCGACTACTGCCCGAAGGCCCACCGCCTGCCTCGGGAGAAACCACCCTGGTGCTCGACGATCGCGACTACCAAAATCTCAAGTTCGATCTGTCCCGCGACGGTAAAATCATTGTGGTGCAGCGGGTCAACCGTCAAAACCCCGCCGACTTTGGCCCCTGGCTGCTGCGCGCCGGAGAGCCCCCTAAGCCCATCGAAACCGAGCCAGGCGGCGACTTCTTAATTGCTCCCGACAGCCAGTCGCTGCTGCTGCTCCAGGGCCAGGGTACCGCCATCATCGACCTGGGGGCAGAGCTAGTCAACGGTCTCCACAAGCCCCTCGACTTTTTGCCCGAGTACGGTCAGGTGCTGGACATGGCCGCCGACGGTTCCGCCGCCGCCATGGTCAACTTCAACCAGGATGACCCCGCAAAGCGCTATACCGAGTCGCTGTTTTGGGTCACCAACCAGGGGCGCGAAGAGGAACTTTTGCAGGTGAGCGGGGCTATTTTAGAAGCTCAGTTCGACCCCACTCAGAAGCTCCTTTACGTACTGGCCACGGAACTGGTTAAGGCCCCCGCCAACAGCGAAACTCTGCAACCCGACGATGCCTACGCTGAACAGCCCCTGCTGCTGGCCGTCACCCTGGCCGATGGAGCGGTTAGCCCGCTGCTGCGGCTGCCCCTGCAGCACGAGATTCACATGAGTGTGGCTCCCGATGGGCGATCGCTGCTGCTGGACCTGGCTGACCAAACCGCCGCCGCCAAAGGGCCAAAGATCTGGCGCCTGCCTCTGGTTAATCGCCCCGCAGGGGCCGACTCCGCCAAGACGACCGCAGCTGCCCTCGCCGCCCGTGAGGGCATCGACTCCCCCGATTCTCTGGCCCAGGCCCCAGATTCAGCTTCAGATCAAGCCCCAGACCCAGCTTCAGATCAAACCCTGGATAAATCTCCGGCTCTAGCCTCCGACCAAGCCGCCGATGCCCTGGCCGCCGCCCCAGCGGTCATCGATCCAGAACCCTTTCCCTTTCGGGGGATTCAGGCCACCTGGCTACCCTAGGCCGGGGACCAAACCGTCAGAACAACCCCTTAGAACGACCCCTTAGAACGCCGCCGCGTCCTGGCTGACAATGCCCGACCACTGCACCTGCTTTTCGCCCGTGCGCCGGTAGGAAAAGAACCACTCGGGTTCCTGAAAGGTGCAGTGGGGGGCGATCGCCACCTGGTCGCGGTCTAGCCCCAGCTGCTCTAGCTGCATTGCGTTAACTCGCCGCACATCCAGGCGAACTTTGCCGGGGGTATCATCCCTGAGCAGGGCAGAATCTCCTCGCTGGAGCAGGGCTGCGATTACAGACTCGTCATCCCCAGCGCCGTCGATTCCCAGGCTGCGCCCCACCGCTGCCGCCACATCCGCAGAGACCTGGTAAACCTCCCCAGCGATCGCCGGGCCAATCGCCACCACCAGATCCTCCAGGCGGCTGCCCTGGGCCTGGAGCTTGTCTACGGCCAAAGGCACAATGGCCTGGGCCGTGCCCCGCCAGCCCGCGTGCACCGCCGAGACTCTGCCAGTGGCGCGATCGCCAATCAGCACCGGGCTACAGTCCGCCGAGCACACCCAGAGAGCCTGGTGGGCGCGATCGCTCAGCAGCCCGTCGGCCTCGGCCCTGGGCTGGTCTGAATTGGGCAAATCGGCAGCAGCCAGCACCCGGTTGCCGTGCACCTGCTTCACCCGCTTCACCCCTGCATTCGAGGCCAGGGCTGCGGTCAGGGCCTCCGGGGCCTGGGGCCAAAACCGTCGAGTAAAAAAGCCGTGGGGCCATGGCCGCAGCAGGTCGCAGGTGAGAAAGCCTTGCCCCTGCCAGGTTTGCCAGTACCAGTCTGTCATGTTGCCTCCCAGGGCGGTTTTGGTGCCTGTACGATGCTACAGCCCCTGTCGCCCGCCGCCAATGCCCTGCTCCAGTGTTTCTACCAAAGTGTCCTACCGCCAACAGCCCGCCGCCAATCGCCCTCGCCACCAATCGCCCTCGCCGTCAATCGCCAATATAGAGAAGGCGTTAAGCTACCGGGCGACTTTATCAAGTTCTATTTGAGGGTTTTCCTCCATTCCGCCACAGGTTTTCTAAGGTGATAGCGTAATCAAAACCAGTAACGACCTATTTTGACTTCTATAGATAACCTTTAGGATCCTCGGGTGAACCTATACCGACTCCGCCAGGCTGTGCAACAGCCCCCCCTCAACTTGGGCATCATGCCTTGCTATCAGGCCCTGCGCCCGCGTTTTCACATCCACTGGGTCGAGCAGGTTGACTCCACCAACCGATCGCTGGCCGCCATGATGGCCGCAGGCGCTCCGGCGGGGACCGTGCTGGTTGCCTCTAGCCAACAGGCTGGGCGCGGTCAGTGGGGGCGGCAGTGGCAGTCCCCGCCGGGGGGGGTATACCTGTCGCTGGGGCTAAAGCCTGACCTGCCCGCTCACCGCAGCCCCTACCTAACCCTGGCTAGCGCCTGGGGGGTGGCCACCAGCCTGGTTAACCTGGGGCTGCCGGTGCAGGTTAAGTGGCCCAACGATCTGGTCGCGGCGGGCAAAAAGCTGGGCGGGGTGCTGGCGGAAACCCACCTGGAAGGCGGCAGGGTTCAGACCGTGGTCATTGGGCTGGGGCTAAATGGCGTTAACCCAGTGCCTGAAAATGGCATTTCCATTCAGGAGCTAATTCAACCGGACGCGGCCCCAGGCCCCTTGAATACCGTAGAGGATCTGGCCGCGATCGCCCTCTACGGTCTCATGCAGGGGTATCTCCACTGGCTCAATCTGGGGGACGATGCCTTCCTAATCGACTACCACACCCGCCTGGCCAACCTCGGCCAGAGCCTGACGGTAGAGGGCAAATCGGCGGAAGTGATTGGGGTAGCTCCTTCGGGCAATTTACGGGTACGGCTAAGCCCCCCGCACAACGATACGCCAGCGGTCAAGACGCTGGAGATTGAACCAGGTAAAGTAACTTTGGGCTACAATGCGTAGCGGCTGACTATGGTGAAAAAAAATAATATAGAGTCTATCCAAGGCCATAGGCCCACTGGAGCTTATCCTTCGCTGGCCTGGCTGCAGATGGCAATCATGGTGGGAGGCATGGGGCTTACCTACAGCGGATTGGCCGTCGCCGAAACCGCTGATACCCAGGACATACCTGACCAGGAGGTGCCGGTTGAGACCTCAGCAAGCTATCTCATGCCGGAGCATAGCATTCCCCATCAGACTAGCTCCCAGGTGACTCTAAGTTTGCCTTCACCCTCCGCAGCACGACCTGACTTTACCCCCCAGCGTCCGCCTGCATCAGCCGTTGTGACATCCCCCTCTGTAGCGAATTCGCCGATGTTCTCTCCGGTTCCCCCTCCTTCTCCAGCGGCTATTACCGTTACTATTCCGGCTCAGCCAGCGGCCTCCACCATGGCTGAGGATCTGCTGAAACCCGCCGTTGCATCTATGGCCGCTGCCGCCCATTCTTCCGATCCTGCTGAGGCTCCCGCCGCCGCAGGATCTGCCTTGGTAGCCAATCCCGCTGAATCAGCCCCGCCAGCGACCACCGCTCCCGCCATGCCGGGAGCTGTGGTGCCCGATACGATTGCCGCCGATGAGTCAGTGCCCGCGGGCTACAACAGCGTCTTTATCGACCCCACCGACTACAGCCTGGGCGCCACCCAGGCCCCGACGGCGCAGCCCAGTGGTGCCCCCAGCGTAGTCTTTGCCGAGCGCTCCAGCGGCTGTCAGATCACGGTGGCGGCTGGACAGACTAGCCCCAGCGCCGCCTGTGCCCCCACCGCCTCAGCCGCCTCGGGCGGCAGCGCTGACCAGGGCGAAATCCATGTTGGCCCCATTGCCGTCAGCTCCCAGGGGGTGCGCCTGGGCAGCACCACCATCGTCAGCCGTGCCGCCCTCAATGAAAAACTGCGCCCGCTCAACGTGCTGCGGCGCGGCAACGAAGAATACGTGTTTCCGCTGTCGATCCCAGCTTCAATTTCGTCGGTGTTTGGCTGGCGCATGCACCCGATTCAAAATACTTGGCGATTTCACGCCGGAGATGACCTGGCAGCCCCTACGGGCACCCCAGTGTTGGCTACCCGGGCCGGACGGGTCACGGTATCTGGCCTGCTAGGGGGTTACGGTCTGACGGTGATCTTACGCCATGACGACGGCACCCTGGAATCGCGCTACGGCCACCTGTCTCAGCTAGCAGTGCGGGCCGGGGAATGGGTCGAGCAGGGCGAGGTGATTGGTCTGGTGGGCAGCACGGGTAACTCTACCGGCCCCCACCTGCACTTTGAGCTGCGCCAGCTCACCGACGACGGCTGGGCCGCTGTGGACCCTTCTGAGGTATTGCAGTACGGCATTGCCAACCTGCTCAAGATTATCGACAACCCCATGCTAGCCCTGGGCCAGGGCGGCGTTGAAGCGGGGGCCGCTGAACAGGGCGTACCGGCTGACCTTCCTTTCCGTCCGGCCCAGCCCAATGCCAGCTAGGGATAGACCTGGCACAATAGCGGCTTTAGGCCCAGGACAGCTGCCGTGGGTTATGTGACCGAGTACCAGGTGCGGTTCCACGAGACCGATGGCGCTGGGGTGGTGTACTTCGCCAACGAATTGGTGATGTGCCACGGGGCCTACGAAGCCTCGCTGGTGGCGGCGGGGCTTGATGTTGGCGCCTTTTTTCGGGCTGAAACCCTGGCCTACCCTATTGTTCACGCCAGCATAGACTACCGCCGCCCGCTCCACTGCGGCGATCGCGTCGAAATTCACCTCACCCCCACCCGCCTGGATGACAGCAGCTTTGAAATTCGCTACCAGGTGAAGCTTGACGATGCGTTGGCCGCCCAGGCGGTGACTCGCCATGTCTGTATTGAAGTGGCTAGCCGCCGCCGCCGCCCGCTGTCCAATGAAATAGAGGCGTGGCTGAGCCGCTGGAGCGATGGTCAATCCGAGCCTGGAGGTGGGGTGTAGTGGAAGGTAGCTGGCAGGAGTGGCTGTTTGTGGGCGGCTATGTGGGGTTTTTGGTGGCAGTTTCTTTTCTAGTCCTGCGCGATCGCCCCAAACCCTAAGGCGTGTCATCAATTCTCGCTACAATCCTTGTCCTACAGGCATTGCCACGCCCGACCCAAAAAATAGGCTAGGGGCTGTAATCGTTGATTGTTGGCCCATCAGCAACTAATTGATGACAGCCCCTAGCGTTTTACCGGCAGCCTAGCGAGTCCCGCGTGGCCACCCCGGTGGTAGGATTTACCCCCGCCGCTGTCTGACAGAGCTTGCGGGCCTGGGCTCCGTCTAAGATTGCCCCCGAAAAGTCGGCACCGGTAATCTCGGTGTCTTCAAAGGTGGCCCGCAGCAGAATGGTGTCTGCCAGAATGGCATCGCCCAGGTCGCTGCGGGTAAAGCTGACCGAGTCGAGCATGCCGGTGGTGAAATCGGCCCCGTGGAAGTTGGCATTGGTGGCCACCGAACCGCTGAAGATCGCCCCCCGCACGTCGGCGTTACTGAAATTGGTCAGCTCTAGGTTGGCGTTGGAAAATTCTGCCGCCCGCAGCTGCTGCCCCGAAAAATCCCTGCCCTTAAGTTCGGCATTGCTGAAGGAGAGCGGCGGTGGATAGTAGGGGTTGGCGGCGGCTGGCCCTACCCGTAGACCGGTGACCAGAGCCAGGCCAACGATCGCTACTACAGAACGCTTAAGCAGGCCAGAAAACCACTGCATCAGCACACCTCTAGACGGAACTGTCCTTGTTGTAACACTCTCGCTAGAACCGCGATCGCCCAAACATGTCGCGGCCCCAGGCGCCTCTGGTGCCGCGAAAGCTGAGACTTGGGGCTAATTCAGGCGGCGGGCCGGGGCGGGAACCCGCGAGTTCCCTGGGGTAAGCTGTTAAGCATCTAAACTACATATTAGGGAGTGTATTTTGGTGAGTTATACATGCCAATCAAGAATTACCTAACGGCCGAAGAGAAACAGGAATTGCAGAAGCAGCTTAAATTTCATGAGCATCCCGACGTTCGTGAGCGTATTCTAATTCTGCTATTGCGAAATGATGGCAGAAAACAGCAAGAGATTGCAGACTTTCTAGGTTGCTCCTTAAGGAAAGTAGCCTATTGGTGTGCCCACGGAAATCCAAGTGACTTAGCCAGTTTAACCGATGAACGAATGCATGGGAATTATCATAAGGCCACCGATCAATATGTCAACTTATTATTGGATGTCATTGAGAAAGAGCCTCAAGAATTGGGGTACGAATTTGGTCGATGGACGGCGGCTCGGCTCGCCACATATTTAGAACAAGAAACCGGGATTCAGCTAAGTGGGAGTCAAGTGAGGAGGATTCTCAAGTCAAAAAAGTACGTTTACCTCTGGGCCAAATATAGCTTAGAGGAGAAGCAAGATCCAGAGAAGCGAAAACTCTTCAAGGCAAAACTGGAGGAGTATTTAAGAATTACTAAAGAATCCCCAGAGAATCTCCAGGTCTGGTTTTGGGATGAATGTGGCTTTAGTTTGAGAGTGACACGTCGAAAGGATTGGGTCAAGAAAGGGACGCGCAAGAAGGTTTCTGGAATTCGACGGAAAGGACGTATCAATGTGATGGGAGGAATCCGCTATTCGGACAAGAAGCGGTTGGTGGACTTTCTCCCCAAAGGAACCGGTGAAAATTTTTATAAGGTTCTCAAGAACTTTTACGAGGAGGTTATTTATGACTGGGCTGGCGAGGATAGGAGCGTGAGCGAATTTGAGAAAGACGGGCCTAAGGTTGTGATTATTTTAGACAATGCGAGTATTCACAAAAAGGAGGAATTTACAGAGAAGATAAAGTTAGAGATGCCAAATTTAGTTTTGGAGTTTTTACCTGAGTATAGCCCGGACTACAATCTGGTCGAATTGGTTTGGCATTCAGCAAAAGAGTTCATCTCAAATCGTTTATTTAAGTCTATTGAAGATCTCGAGGCTCTTATCAATAAGCTTCTCAATGAAGGAGAACTGGCCATAAATTGGCATCGGAAGGTGAAAAACAAGGGAAGTGCTATTGATGCAATTTAGATGCGCAACAGCTTAATACCCGGATTTTGTAAGCAATTCTTAAAGTTGGTCGTGTTGTTTCCGTAAATTCACGGTGGCGCGCTCCCCCACATCGCCTGGGATTCGATAGCCTTGGTACAAGCGCTTAAAGGGCGGCTTTGTTTAGCTTAAACGTCAGATAGGCGTCTCCTGATGGGGTTTCCCCCGGCTTCGGTCGGGGGTTTTTGTTTGGGGAGAAATGACCCGGCTGGGTCCAGCCAGGTGGCCTACGTTGATCTGAAGGCCGCAAGCTTGTCACAATAGGGTAACAATCAACCATATAAACCGTAACGCGGCAGATTTTTCCCTAAATGAACTTAATCGGCATTCTTGGCCTTTTGATTGGGCTGCTGGCTGTGGGGGCAGTGGTGTACTTGCTCACCCCGCGCCGCTACGAATCATCTAACTCCGTGGCCAACTCTTACGACCAGTGGACCGAAGACGGCATTCTCGAATTTTACTGGGGCGAGCATATTCACCTGGGTCACTACGGCTCGCCACCCCGGCGCAAAGACTTTCTCACCGCCAAGGCCGATTTTGTCCACGAAATGGTGCGCTGGGGCGGGCTCAACCGTCTGCCAGCGGGCACGACCGTGCTGGATGTGGGCTGCGGCATTGGCGGCAGCAGCCGCATTCTGGCCCGCGACTACGGCTTTGAGGTCACCGGAGTCACCATCAGCCCTAACCAGGTGCGGCGCGCCCAGCAGCTTACCCCCGAGGGGGTCTCGGCCCGGTTTCAGGTGGACGACGCCATGGCGCTGTCGTTCCCCGAGGGCAGCTTTGACGTGGTGTGGTCGGTGGAAGCTGGCCCCCACATGCCCGACAAGGCCGTATTTGCCCGCGAGCTGCTGCGGGTGCTGAAGCCCGGCGGCGTGCTGGTAGTCGCCGACTGGAACCAGCGGGACGACCGCAAGATTCCCCTCAACGCCTGGGAAAAGCCGGTGATGCGCCAGCTGCTCGATCAGTGGTCGCACCCGGCCTTCGCCAGCATCGAAGGTTTTGCCGAGCAGCTGGAAGCCACCGGGTTGGTGGCCGGTCAGGTCACCACCGCCGACTGGTCGAAGGAAACTCTGCCCTCCTGGCTCGACTCGATCTGGCAGGGAGTGATTCGGCCCCAGGGCATGGTGCGCTTTGGGCCGGCGGGAATTATTAAATCGGTGCGGGAGGTGCCGACCCTGCTGCTGATGCGGCTGGCCTTTGGCACCGGACTGTGCCGGTTTGGCATGTTTCGGGCGGTGCGGGCCAGCCAGCCGGGCCAGCCTCAGGCAATGGTGACGGCCTCAGACAGGTACACGTCCTGAATCAGGTGAAACAGCTTCACCCCGTCTTTGAAGTCGCGTTGGAAGGTTTTGCGGCCTGAAATTAGCCCCATGCCGCCAGCGCGCTTGTTGATCACGGCGGTGCGCACGGCCTCGGCAAAGTCGTTTTCGCCGGAGCCGCCGCCGGAGTTGATCAGCCCCATGCGCCCGGCGTAGCAGCTGAGCACCTGGTAGCGGGTGAGGTCGATGGGGTGGTCGGTGGTGAGGTCGCTGTAGACTTTGGCATGGGTTTTGCCGTAGGAGCTGCCGAGGGCCTTGGCCACCGCTGCGTAGCCGTTGTTGACCTCGGGCAGCTTTTGCTTGATGATGTCGGCCTCGATGGTGACGCCCAGGTGGTTGGCCTGGCCAGTGAGGTCTGCGGCTAGGTGGTAGTCTTTGTCCTGCTTGAAGGCGCTGTTGCGCAGGTAGCACCAGAGAATAGTAGCCATGCCCAGCTCGTGGGCTCGCTGGAAGGCGGCGCTGACCTCCTGAATCTGGCGAGTGGAGTCTTCGGAGCCGAAGTAGATGGTGGCCCCCACCGCTACGGCCCCCAGGTTCCAGGCCTGATCGACATCGGCAAACATCACCTGGTCGAAGCGGTTGGGGGCGGTGAGCAGCTCGTTGTGATTGAGCTTGAGAATGAAGGGAATTTTGTGGGCGTAGCGGCGCGACACGCTGCCCAGCACGCCCAGGGTGGTGGCGACGGCGTTGCAGCCCCCCGCGATCGCCAGTTCGACGATATTTTGCGGGTCAAAGTAGATAGGGTTGGGCGCAAAGGAAGCCCCGGCGGAGTGCTCAATGCCCTGGTCCACGGGCAAAATCGAGAGGTAGCCGGTATTGGCTAAGCGCCCGTGCCCATAGAGCTGCTGCAAGCTGCGCAGCACCTGGGGACTGCGATCGCTCTGGGCAAAAATGCGATCGACCCAGTCTGGCCCCGGCAGATGCAGCATTGATTTAGATACCTTGGCCTCGTAATCGAGCAGCGATTCGGCATCGGGGCCAAGCCAGTCGGCGATCGTATCGGGGGATGACAGAGCGGTTACCATGGCGTCGTGTTGATTTACGGCATTGAATCAGGGACGAAGGCTGTCTAAACCTTAGCCCAAGGTCGTAGAAACGGGGATCTATCTAGGGATACTGGCCAGGAACACTGGCCGCTGGCACTGCCTTACGCTCGCTTTTGAGTAAACTTCGAAACCAGGCGAACCCGGCACGGAAGGCGGCATAGCTTTTCCCTACGGGCATATCCCCACATATATAGATGCTGACGGATGAACCTTAAGTCAGGCTGAGTTTGGCGCTAGTAAACCTTCAGAAAACTGCCTAGCGGCCCTGGACAGGCGGTAGAAGCGGGCCTCAGTTTCAGGGCAGCAGCCTACGGAATTTGGTGAGGGTGCCATAATCGGGGCAATGCCCCTGTCTCCCCTCGCCCCCATGCCTACCATTGACTACCTCCGCATCAGCCTTGTCGATCGCTGCAATTTTCAGTGCCAGTACTGCATGCCCGAGGGGGCCGACTTGCAGTACCTGCCCCAACAGGAATGGCTGACCCGAGCGGAGCTGAACCAGCTACTGCGAGAGGTGTTTATGCCGCTGGGGTTCTCCAACTTTCGGCTCACCGGGGGCGAACCGCTGGTGCGGCCTGGGGTGGTGGATATTGTCCGCGACATCGCCAGCCTGCCCGGCACTCGAGATCTGGCCCTGACCACCAACGCCTTTTTGCTCAGCGGTATGGCCCAGGATCTCTGGGATGCGGGGCTGCGGCGGATCAACATCAGCTTGGATTCGCTAGATCCAGTCATTTTTGACCAGATTGTGGGCGGGCGGGGCAAGTCGCGCTGGCCCCAGGTCTGGGCGGGCATTCAGGCGGCGCACCGGGTCGGGTTTTCGCCGCTGAAGCTCAACGTGGTGGTGATTCCCGGCATCAACGACCACGAAGTGCTCGATCTGGCGGCGCTCACCCTCGATCGCCAGTGGCACGTGCGCTTTATTGAGTTTATGCCGATCGGCAACGACAGCCTGTTTGAGGCCAAGGGCTGGGTCGATTCGGAAACCCTGCGCGATCGCATTCGTCAGCGCTGGGGCCTAACCGAGGGCGATGTGCTCGGCAACGGCCCCGCAGATGTGTTTCAAATTCCGGGGGCCCAGGGCACAGTGGGGTTTATCAGCCAGATGTCGGAGTGCTTCTGCGATCGCTGCAACCGCATGCGCCTGTCGGCGGACGGCTGGCTGCGCCCCTGCCTGCTGAACGAGACTGGCCAGATCGACCTCAAAACTGCCCTGCGCCAGGGTGTTCCCACCGCCGAACTGAAGCGCCAGGTGGCGGAATTGCTGGCGACCAAGCCCGACATCAACTACAAAATGCGCGAGTCGGGTACCACCGGGGCCTACGGGCGCACTATGTCGCAGATCGGTGGCTAGGAGTCTTAGGCAGAGAATTAGGTACTATTCCAGAAGCAGGGGAGCAGGGGAGCAGGGGAGCAGGGGGGCCAGGGAGCTAGGGCGATCTAATCGGGGATCGGTTTAACCTGTGGGTCTTAACGGGTGACAAGGGCCATCAACATCATACGGTATAAGGGTTTGAGACAATGGAGGGGCAAAAAAATAGGGAACCCCAATGCGGCTCCCCCTAATCAATATGTTTCCTGCATTCTACCAAACCACCCTTCGCACCCACCTGAGTGAAGCCCAGTACTTGACCTTGCAGCTGTTGTTGCTATTGCTACAGGCCCACCGACAGGTCAAACTCTCGGTGTTAGCCAGCGTCTTTCCTCAGCCGATTCAGTATCAAAGTCGAAAACGCAACTTACAGCGATTTTTAGCGCTGCCAAAACTTACCCTCAAGGTGCTGTGGTTTCCACTGCTCAAGTATTGGATTCGGCAAGTGCAAACGGGACGGGGGTTGAACCGCGACCAACGCCGCCGTCTAAGAACGCTCAAACATCATCAACATGGCTATTGGATTCTGGCTATCGACCGCACGGAATGGAAAGGACGGAATATCTTCATGGTCAGCGTGGTGTGGGGGACTCACGCCTTACCCGTCTATTGGGAGTTGTTAGGGCAGGCGGGCAGTAGTGACCTAACAACGCAACAGCGACTCCTCAAAACGGCCCTGTCCTTGTTCAAGTCTTATCCGGTGCTCGTGCTGGGTGACCGGGAGTTCCATAGCCCTAAACTGGCGGCATGGTTGGATAAGCGAGGGGTGTTCTTTGCGCTCCGGCAGAAAAAAGCGCTTCATTTCCAAACCGATTCTGAAGGCGGGTACCGTGTGCTCAGAGACCTGGGCTTCCAGCCAGGACAGTCTCGGTTTTATCAGGGCATTTTGTGCAATAAAGGCGATGGCCTTGGCCCCTTTAACTTAGCCGTCTA
>NZ_JH976537.1:332236-359920 GCF_000309385.1 Nodosilinea nodulosa PCC 7104 | reverse complement strand
CAACGACAGCCTGTTTGAGGCCAAGGGCTGGGTCGATTCGGAAACCCTGCGCGATCGCATTCGTCAGCGCTGGGGCCTAACCGAGGGCGATGTGCTCGGCAACGGCCCCGCAGATGTGTTTCAAATTCCGGGGGCCCAGGGCACAGTGGGGTTTATCAGCCAGATGTCGGAGTGCTTCTGCGATCGCTGCAACCGCATGCGCCTGTCGGCGGACGGCTGGCTGCGCCCCTGCCTGCTGAACGAGACTGGCCAGATCGACCTCAAAACTGCCCTGCGCCAGGGTGTTCCCACCGCCGAACTGAAGCGCCAGGTGGCGGAATTGCTGGCGACCAAGCCCGACATCAACTACAAAATGCGCGAGTCGGGTACCACCGGGGCCTACGGGCGCACTATGTCGCAGATCGGTGGCTAGGAGTCTTAGGCAGAGAATTAGGTACTATTCCAGAAGCAGGGGAGCAGGGGAGCAGGGGAGCAGGGGGGCCAGGGAGCTAGGGCGATCTAATCGGGGATCGGTTTAACCTGTGGGTCTTAACGGGTGACAAGGGCCATCAACATCATACGGTATAAGGGTTTGAGACAATGGAGGGGCAAAAAAATAGGGAACCCCAATGCGGCTCCCCCTAATCAATATGTTTCCTGCATTCTACCAAACCACCCTTCGCACCCACCT
Organism: Nodosilinea nodulosa PCC 7104; assembly: GCF_000309385.1. Lineage (GTDB taxonomy): Bacteria > Cyanobacteriota > Cyanobacteriia > Phormidesmidales > Phormidesmidaceae > Nodosilinea > Nodosilinea nodulosa. The sequence continues at coordinate 359,250 of NZ_JH976537.1, read as the reverse complement.
GAGTGAAGCCCAGTACTTGACCTTGCAGCTGTTGTTGCTATTGCTACAGGCCCACCGACAGGTCAAACTCTCGGTGTTAGCCAGCGTCTTTCCTCAGCCGATTCAGTATCAAAGTCGAAAACGCAACTTACAGCGATTTTTAGCGCTGCCAAAACTTACCCTCAAGGTGCTGTGGTTTCCACTGCTCAAGTATTGGATTCGGCAAGTGCAAACGGGACGGGGGTTGAACCGCGACCAACGCCGCCGTCTAAGAACGCTCAAACATCATCAACATGGCTATTGGATTCTGGCTATCGACCGCACGGAATGGAAAGGACGGAATATCTTCATGGTCAGCGTGGTGTGGGGGACTCACGCCTTACCCGTCTATTGGGAGTTGTTAGGGCAGGCGGGCAGTAGTGACCTAACAACGCAACAGCGACTCCTCAAAACGGCCCTGTCCTTGTTCAAGTCTTATCCGGTGCTCGTGCTGGGTGACCGGGAGTTCCATAGCCCTAAACTGGCGGCATGGTTGGATAAGCGAGGGGTGTTCTTTGCGCTCCGGCAGAAAAAAGCGCTTCATTTCCAAACCGATTCTGAAGGCGGGTACCGTGTGCTCAGAGACCTGGGCTTCCAGCCAGGACAGTCTCGGTTTTATCAGGGCATTTTGTGCAATAAAGGCGATGGCCTTGGCCCCTTTAACTTAGCCGTCTATTGGAAGCGAAAGTACCGCCAAAAGGGGCCTAAAGAGCCCTGGTATATCTTGTCTAATTTGCCTACCTTGGCACGAACCTTAGCGGTCTATCGGTGTCGCTGGGGCATTGAACAGCTCTTCAAAGATTGCAAGACGGGCGGCTATCACCTGGAAAATGCCAAGGTAAATGACTCTCGGTTTTTAGCCTTAGTGTTGCTGATCGCCTTGGCCTACAGTTGGGCCACGATGTATGGGCAGCAGATGAAACACCTCGGGGTAGAGCAGTATGCTGGGCGTATCCAAGAGCACCACGACAAGACGCCTCGCCAGAGTGATTTTAGTCTCGGCCTCTATGGCCATCGCTGGATCTATGCCATGGAATTATGGGCCGACTGGGCGCGCCACCTGATAGCACTCAAACCCCACAAACACCGCTATTTTCAGCGAGGTTTCTATGCTCTATCCCTGATGCAGCAAGCGCTTTAGGTATGTTGTCACCCGTTAAGCCTGTGGGTATTAACCTAAAAACAGCTTATAGGCGGGGTTCTGGTTTTCGTCCCAGTATTGGTAGCCGAGGGTATTGAGAAACTCTTGCCATTGGGTCATCTCGTGGGGCGGTACCTGGATGCCGGCGACAATGCGGCCATAGTCGGAGCCGTTGTTGCGGTAGTGGAACAGGCTGATGTTCCAGTCGGGGCTCATGGCGTTGACGAACTTCATCAGCGCGCCGGGGCGTTCGGGAAACTCGAAGCGGTAGAGCAGCTCGTCGTGGGCTAGGGACGACTTGCCGCCGACCATGTGGCGCAGGTGCATTTTTGAGAGTTCATCGTCGGTGAGATCCAGCGTCTTCAGGCCTTTGGATTCGAATATCTGGGCCATGGTGGCGGCATCGGCCCGACCCTGCACCTCCAGCCCAACAAAGATGTGGGCCTCGTGGTTGTCGGCAATGCGGTAGTTAAACTCGGTCAGGTTGCGGGTGCCGATACATTCGCAAAAGGCCTTCAGGCTGCCCGGCGTTTCCGGGATGGTGACGGCAAAGATGGCCTCGCGGTGCTCGCCGATTTCGGCCCGCTCGGCCACAAACCGCAGGCGATCGAAGTTCATGTTGGCCCCGCAGGCGACGGCCACCAGGGTTTGGTCGGTAATGCCCTCGCGCTCGACGTAGGCTTTTGCGCCCGCGATCGCCAGCGCCCCGGCGGGCTCCAAAATCGATCGCGTATCCTCAAACACGTCTTTGATGGCGGCGCAGATATCGTCAGTGCCCACCAAAATAATCTCGTCCACGTACTGCTGGCAGAGGCGAAAGGTTTCTTCGCCCACCTGGCGCACCGCCACGCCGTCGGCAAAGAGGCCCACCTGGCTCAGCCGCACTCGCTCGCCCGCTTTGAGCGATCGCGCCATGGCGTCGGCCTCGATCGGCTCTACGCCAATGATTTTGATCTCGGGGCGCAGCCGCTTGACGTAGGCCGCAATGCCTGAAATCAGGCCGCCGCCGCCGATCGCCACAAAAATCGCGTGGATGGGCTGGGGGTGCTGGCGCAAAATCTCCATGCCGATGGTGCCCTGGCCCGCAATCACGTAGGGGTCATCGAAGGGATGCACAAAGGTCAGGCCTTTTTCCTCCGAGAGCTGGCGGGCGTGGGCGTAGGCGTCGTCGTAGGTTTCGCCAAACAGCACTACCTCACCGCCCCGCGCTTTTACCGCATTCACCTTCATCATTGGGGTGGTGGTGGGCATCACAATGATGGCGCGGGTGCCCAGCTGCTTTGCCCCCAGCGCCACCCCCTGGGCGTGGTTGCCCGCCGACGAGGCAATTACCCCCTGGGCCAGCTGCTCCGGCGACAGGTGGGCCATTTTGTTGTAGGCTCCCCGCAGCTTAAAGGAAAACACCGACTGCATGTCTTCCCGCTTTAGGAGCAGCCGGTTGTGCAGCCGCGCCGACAGGCTGGGGGCAATATCCAAAGGCGTTTCCTGCGCCACATCGTAAACTCGGGCGGTGAGAATGCGTTCGAGGTAGTCGGTAGGCATTGCGGAGGAAAGCGCGACAGGATAAACCCATATTTTAGAGCGGCGGCGCGATCGCCACGGCGGAAAATTCCAGTTTTGGCCTAGGATTTCGGCGTGAGCAGCACCTTTACCCCCAGCCTGGTTGCCCAGGGGGCCAAAAAACCAAAAAGACCCCTGCCACCAGGGGTCTTTTTGCGAACTGGGGCCAGCGGACAAAGGCTGTCTAGCCGTTGGTAAACTGGCGCACCAGATAGGGCCTAGGCGGGCGACAGAAATAGGGTTAGGGCGCGGTGGTCTAGGGACTGCACCTTGCCTGTTTCGTTCAAGTCCTCGACCACCCGGTTCAGGAGATCGGTGGCGCGATCGCGGTGCTGGTGCTCTCGGCCCCGCAGTCTGACCAAAAATTTAACGGAATCTCCCTTGTCGAGCCACTGGGCGGCCCGCTTGATCCGCAGGGCATAGTCAGACTCGCCGATGTTGGGGCGAAACTTGACTTCTTTTACGGAGGGGCGTGAGGTCTGCTTCTGGCGCTTGTTCTGCTGATACTGAAGCTTGCCGTGGTCCATGATTTTGGCCACCGACGGGCCGTCTTCACTGGGGGAGACGACCACCAGATCGAGCTTGCTCTCTTTGGCCATCCTCAGGGCGTCTCTCGTGTCGATAACGCCTAGGTTTTCACCGTTCTGATTGATCAGCAGAACCTCGGGGTCTCTAATATCGCGGTTGACAATGGCTTTCTGCTTTTTAGCGATAGGACAAATCTCCAAACTCTACAAATACAAAATTTATGTCTACCATAGCCTGTGCCTGCCGCAACGGCATCTTTCTGTTGATAGGTAACGATTTTGCGGCTGCTCAGGTTTGGGCCTGATTGACTGACAAAAGTTCTAGCGCAGGTTGGTGCTGAGCGAAGCAAAACCCAACACCAGCAGCGGTTTTGTTGGGTTTTGCTAACGCTAATCCACCCACGGCAGTATAAGGGTTTCAAGGGGTTTGTCAGTCAACCAGGGTTTGGGCTGGGGCTGGCTGATGGGGCTAGCCGCGATTTTTGATCGTCATGACCTGCACAATTTGCTGGGCCATGGCGTTGGGAATCTCTAGAATGACGCAGAGGTCCTCTAAAAAGGACTGCTCCTGGGGCGTTACCGTGCGATCGGAGAGCACCAGATCGGTGGCGATCGCAAAGGCTGTCTCCCGCAGGTCGGCGGGCAAAACCGCCTTGGCCTGGTTAACCAGCGCCCCCGGCCCCTCCCGCTTCAGGCGCTCTAGCAGGTTGTCGAACAGACGGTGCAGCGCCTCGCTAGAATAGTGGCTAAACAGCGCCATGCGGGCCAGCAGCATGGTCATATCTCGCCCCTCCTGCTCGGCTAGATAGCCGTCGGCGGCGATCGCCACCAGCGCAATGCTGGCCAGGGCTTCTGCCGAGTCCATCGATGAATTGGTCATAGCGGTTTCCCCATAGCGTTGGCTTGCCCGGCGTTTCTCGTCTGGCGTTTCTTGTTCGGTGCTTAAATGGCCCTGGTGCCCCATTTTTGCCCCAAAGCCGTCGGGGGTGCAATCTCCTCGTCAGGAGTCTTTACAGCTAGTCAGCTCAGCACAGCGATCGCATCGGGCAAATTACCTAGCCTTGTGATCAATCTCACCGCTGGCGGTGATAAATCGGCTAGGTTTTCGGGAACCTTCCAGTAATACTAAGGTTGACTCAACTTTAGCCGAGTCATCTACAGGGAACACACAACCAACCGGCAAGCCCGCCAGGGTCTGTCGGTTTTTTTTAGGCGGCCTGTCGGTAAAATCCCTGCATGTCGTCAAACCACTGCCGCCGCGACTCCTCCCAGGTGTAGAACATGTGGCCCCCCTGAAAATGGCGCAGGGTGAGATTGGGGCGCAGTTCGGGGTTGAGGTTCATCAAATCTTTGAGGTGCTCGGAGGAGAAGTAGGGGGTGACCAGGTCGTAGATGCCGTGGGTAATGTAGACCTTCAGGTAGGGGTTGAGGGCCATGCCTGCCCGCAGGTCATCCACTGAACCCACAAACCCCTGGCGGTACTCGCCCTCGGGCAAAAATTCCCAGGCCTTGAACACCTCAAAACTGAGCAGGTTGTAGGTGAGGGTGGTGTTGACTCCCAGGGTAGAGCGCAGGTGGCTGTTGATGGCGCCGGTAAACAGGCGATCGATGCCCTCCAGGGTGGGGTCAGTGCCTTCGTTTTGCAGGCGATCGGGGAACGGATCGATCGCTGTGACCGAGCCATCGTAGAGGCCCAAAATGCGCTGCTGATGTCGCAGCAGCTCGCGGGCAAAGGTCACAATGTCGATGCGGCCCCGGTGCCGCTGCACCAGGTCGGGGGGTAGGCCAATCAGCTCGGCCAGTTGCTGAAAGACCTGCCGCTGGTCTTCGGGGTCGGCGGTGCTGCCCAGGGCCAGCAGCGGAATCAGGCTCTTGCGGGCAAAGGCGGCGGCTTTGGCTCCGTGGGCGGCGGGGCTGTCGGAAGTGGCCACCCGTCCGTGGTAGGCCGCCGTTGCCGCCATCGACGGTATCACCGTGGCCCAGCGGCTGAGGCTGTAGTCGTTGCCCTCCAGCAGCATAAATTCCATCACTGGCGAAATCAAAATCGCGCCGCACAGGCCCACGCCGTAGTCCTGCTGGAGCTTGCGGCAGAGCTTGGCTACCCGAAAGCCGCCGTAGCTCTCCCCGGCAATGAACACGGGCGACAGCCAGCGATGGTGGGCCGACAGATAACCCTGAATGAACTCCCCCAGGGCATTGAGGTCGCGATCGACCGTCCAGAACTTTTTGGCCCTGTCGTCCGCTTTGCCCTCGGGCTTATCGACCTGACTGGCCCTATCGGCCTCTGAGGCCTTGTCGTCGGGCTTGTTTTTGTCCTCGTCCCCGGGCAGGGTGCGGCTAAAGCCGGTACCGAGGGGGTCAATAAACACTAAATCGGTAAAGCTCAGCCAGCTTTCGCCGTTGTCGGCCACCTGCACAGGCGGGCGGGGCAGGCTGCCGTCGGGGTTAAACATCACTCGCCGCGGACCCAGGGCGCCCATGTGCAGGTAGGCCGAGGCTGCCCCAGGGCCGCCGTTAAACACAAAGGTAATCGGGCGCTGGGCCAGATTTTGATCCGCAATGGTGTAAGCCACGTGGAACAGTTCGGCCACGGGCTTGTCGTATTCGTAGAGGGTTTGCCACTGGGCCGAGGCGGTGTAGGGGTGGCTACCGTGGGGAGTCGTCAGCAGGTGCTCGGTGGTGCTGCCCTGGCGCTGGGGATTGTCTGACATGGGGATGCGGGTTAGAAAGCTCCCCTTGTTATAGCGCGGGCACCGGATGCTGAAGGATGCGATTTATTCTGGAAGGCGATCGCCCCTGCGGCCCCTTTCGGCTCCGACAATCCCCTGTGCCCCCTCAAAATCCTCACCCAACATTTAGATTAGGTTAAGTGTGCTTTGACTGTGCCAAGCTCGGTCAATCAACCGATAGGTTTTGATCATCCCCGCTGAGCCAACGCTGCCCCGGATGTACCCCCATGCGATCGCTTCTGCTCGATATTGCCAGCGCCTTTAACAACGTTTACAGCGGCTGGATTTTGTGGAACCTGTTTTTAGCGTTTATTCCCCTGCTGCTCAGCTTTGGCCTGTTTCGCCGTCAGACCACCCCAAAGGGATGGCTGTTGGCCACCTGGCTAGTCATCGGAGCCGTTGGGGCCATAGGGCTGCTGCCACGTCTGCCGCGAGTGGTGCGCGGGTGGGTCAATATTGCCGGTGCCGGAGGCTCTACCGCCCAGCTGCGGCTGCTGTGGCTGCTGGTAGTGATTGTGCTGGCGGCCATCCTCAGCATCAGAATCTTTAAAAAAACACCGACGGCCCAGAGCTGGCTCTGGTGGGTCGGGCTGGTGCTGTTTTTCGCCTTCTTGCCCAATGCCCCCTACGTGCTGACCGACATCATTCACCTGATTCGGGGCACTAGCTCAGGGCAAATTCCAGTCTGGGTGGTAGCGCTGATCTTTATTCCCCTCCACATCGCCGCCATTGGCCTGGGGTTTGAGGCCTACGTCATCTCCATTCTCAATCTGGCTATCTACCTCAAGCAGCACGGCGCCAAGAGGCTAATTTTGCCCATCGAGCTGTTGATCCACGCCCTGTGCGCGGTGGGCATTTACCTGGGGCGTTTTCTCCGCTTCAACAGCTGGGATCTGGTTGTCGATCCGACTGGCGTGATTGCTTACACCCTCGATGTCCTGACCTCCAAACGTCCGGCTGCCGTTATTTTTGTCACCTTTCTGATTTTGGCCAGCCTGTACTGGCTGATGAAGCAGGTCACCCTGGGGCTAAAGCTGCGCATTCGCTACGCCCGCCAGGGCATCGATGTCCTCTAGGGGACTGCGACATGGGTTGATCGGCTGTGGCCGATCGCAAGGGGGTAGGGGGCTAGGACTTTGAGGCGGAAGTTTAGGGACTATTTCTGCGAGCTAGGGAGCGGGGGAGGTAGGGGATAGGGGAGCTGGGGGCGGGGGAGCTAAGGGGGTAGGGGAGTTAGACCATTGGCTTGATTTCTGCCCAGCGGTTCTGGGCGTCCGGATGCCGCCGTGCAGAAAACGTAGACAGAAGCGGGCACATTAGCCCTAGCGTTACTCCGGGCAGCCATGTCTTTTAAAGCCAGCGTGCAGCACTTTCAAACCCTGGTGACCTCCTTTCACCCGGTGGTGGTGATTGATACGGTCGAAGAAGAACGGGTGCAGGGGTTGATTGGCGCCGCCTGCGCAGATATGCAGATGGCGGTGTTTGAGTGGAGCATTGCCCAGGGGCTGATGCGATCACCCGACAGCCCCGACAACCGCTGGCAAAACGAGTACGCGCCCCCTGGGGCCAAGCGCAGCCAGGCCCTGCCCAAGACCACCGAGCCCATCGACATGCTGCGCCACATCCAGGAGATCAGCTTCAAAGCCATCTTTTGGCTCAAGGATTTTGCCCCCCACCTCAAGGATGCGGTGGTGGCGCGGCAGTTTCGAGAAGTCACCGAGCAGTTTTCCCACAACCGCTCGACCCTGGTGATCAGCGGCAGCGGCAACAGCCTGCCCCCCGAAATTGCCCACGACGCCGTGTATTTCGATATCAAGCTGCCCGAACCCGAAGAGCTTTACAATGCCGTTTCCGAGGTGGTGCGGGCCCTCAGGGGTCGGGTCAAGGTTGACCTCACTCCAGAAGACATCCGCGCCCTGGTCAGCGCCCTCCAGGGCATGACCCTGAGCCAAACCCGCAAGGTGGTGTCCTACGCCGCCCTTCAGGATGGTCGCCTCGACGCTGAGGATGTCAAGCGCGTGCTGGAGCGCAAGGCCCGCGTCATCCACGAAGAAGGGCTGCTCGACTACTTTCCGCCCGAGACCAACCTGGCCGAGCTGGGCGGCTTTGAGGGCCTCAAGCGCTGGTTGTGCTACGCCAAAGTTGGCTTTACCCCCCAGGCTCGCCAGTACAACCTGCCCGCCCCTAAGGGCATTTTGATTGTGGGCATTCAGGGCTGCGGCAAATCGCTGGCGGCCAAAACCATTGCCCGCCAGTGGAAACTGCCCCTGCTCAAGCTCGATGCCGGTCGCCTCTACGACAAGTACGTGGGGGAATCCGACAAAAACTTTCGCCGCGCTGTCACCATGGCCGAAACCATGGCCCCCTGCATTCTCTGGGTGGACGAAATTGAGAAAAGCTTGGGGCAGACTAGCGGCGAGGGCGATGGCGGCCTGAGCCGTCGTCTGTTTGGCTATTTTCTCACCTGGCTCCAGGAAAAATCCCAGGAGATCTTTGTGGTGGCCACCGCCAACGATCTGTCGGCGCTGCCGCCAGAGCTGCTGCGCAAGGGCCGCTTCGACGAAATCTTTTTTGTCGATCTGCCCGAAGCCGACGAGCGGCGCGACATTTTGCACATTCACCTAAAACGCCGCCAGCAGGGCACTGAGCAATTTGCGCTGGAAGAACTGGTCGTGGCCACCGAAGGCTTTAGCGGAGCCGAGATCGAGCAGGCGGTGATCACCGCCCACTACCGCGCCCTGCACGAAAACCGCCCGGCCGACACCGCCCTGCTGATTGCAGAAATCAAGGCCACCGTCCCCCTCTCTGTCACCCGTCGGGAAGACATTCAGCGGCTGCGGGCCATGGCCCAGGAGCGATTCGTGGCGGCCCGCTAGGGGTGGAGATAGATCGCTCTCAGGCCCGGCCTCAGCCCAATCTAGGGCAACCCTGGGTCAGCTGGTTTTGAGCGATGCCCCGACCAGAGAGCGTCGAAATCCTAGCTTGGCCATGGGACCGGGCTTGGCGTTGGGTTTGCGGACTAGAAAGAGATCGACCGGGGGAATTAGCAATCCGGGATCGAAGGCTGCGGCTCGGAGCAACAGAGCGATCGCGTTCTGCATGCGTCTGGTCACCTGCCATCGGCAGTAGGCGGCCTTCCAAACATCCTTGCGAAACACTCGGTAGGCGGCCCGGCGCAGCGATCGAATTTGTTGATTTGACAAATCGTTCGATTGCAGCAGATGCTCAATCCGCATGCGGTAGTGGGACCAGCCAAACCAGATGGTGGGCAAACTGACGAAGTTGCCCGGCTCTCCGGTTACCTCAACGCGCTCCAAGAGCCCGTTGCGAACCATTTCGGAGTCGGTGACGGTCTCGGTGACCAGGCCATCGGGGAGGGTGGCGATCGCCCCCAGGGTCGAGAGCTTCATCACAAAGGCATCGGCATCCAGAGGCTCGTCGCGGGCCTCTAGTTCTAGATGATCTAGGGTGGAGCGGCGCATTAACACCTGGGGCAGTCCGCCGGGCCAGGTGACAAACATGTTGCGAAGATACTCTCCCCGCGCTTCGATGGTAAAGGCCGACCGCGACACGCTGCCAATACTCACCCGACCATCGGCCTCCCGCTTCACAATCGACGAGGTGACGGCAATGACCTCAGGGTGCTCATCCATCACCTGCCCCTTGATCAGCAGGTTGCCAGGCATCATTTCCTCATCGTCAAAGAGGATAGAAACGTAGTCCCCTGTCGCTGACCTGAGAGCCGTCATGAAATTTTGAATTCTGGGCACCCGCATGGGCTGCCGAACGACACGTACTGCGGCATACCCCGGCTCTGCCAGCACGGCCTGGGTATCGTCATCGCTGCAATTGTCGATGACGACGATCTCCAATTCCCCGTCAACCGACTGACTGAGCACGCTATCGATCGCCTTCCTCAGCTTGCCCGAGCGATTTAACGTAGGAATAACAACAGAGTACTTAGGCAACATTTTAAAAAACGCTCCAAAGAGTTCGATATTTTAATCGCAATACACCTGCTTTTATCTGTAGTGACACAGACAAAAGCCTATTTTCGTCAGTTCATCTCAGCTCAAGCCAGGCACACTGCTCAAAAGTCGCTGCAGTCGCACACCCTAGAAGCTATTTTTTCTTTTCAAAAAAGAATTAGACTCTCTCTGACAGACGCATTTCACACCCGCTGCAACGCGTCCGTCAGAGCTTCGCTAGAGAGAACCAGATCTCAGCCCACGGCACAATTACATGCCAGTAGACAGCCGCCAGAGAATTAAACTCCTTATGTAGTCAAAGACAAAGTAGCCAAAAACAGTAAAATTGATCTCTGTGAAATTACTTAGCCGTCATTCTTACCTGTTATCGCTACGTTTTAACCGCTGGTACAGCTAATCAACACGCTGGCTTCATCGTTTAGATCACTTGTTTAAAGGAATGTACGGCCACCCCTTCAGGGTTTCCCCGAAGAATAAAAGTTTTGAGCTTGCGGATCCATGCCGCTGGTTGGGTTAAGGTTTTGGCCCCTAGAGCCGCGTGGCGGATAACCGCGATCGCCTTTCAGGTCAACTGAGAGCACCCCCCATTAACAAGTGTTAAATTGATAAAGCGTTGTCACTAAGCTCCCAGACATGCCCAAATCGGACGCTTCCGCTAAAAAAACCGCTTCCCGCAACGGTCGAGCGTCTAGCCAAGACAATACCACCCCAGGGCTGGCCCACCACCACGCCGCCATTGACGACAACGTAATCCGGATTCGGGGTGCCCGTCAGCACAACCTGAAGAATCTAGATCTGGAGATTCCCCGCAATCAGCTGATTGTGTTCACCGGGGTTTCGGGTTCTGGCAAGTCATCGCTGGCCTTTGACACCATTTTTGCCGAGGGCCAGCGTCGCTACGTTGAGTCGCTCAGCGCCTACGCCCGCCAGTTCCTTGGCCAGGTCGATAAGCCCGATGTGGACGCGATCGAGGGCCTCAGTCCGGCGATTTCTATTGACCAAAAATCGACCTCCCACAACCCCCGCTCTACGGTGGGGACGGTAACGGAGATCTACGACTACCTGCGCCTGCTCTACGGCCGCGCCGGAGACCCCCACTGCCCCCACTGCGATCGCAGCATTTCGCCCCAGACTATCGACCAGATGATCGACCGGATTATGGCGCTGCCCGATCGCACCCGCTTCCAGGTTCTCGCTCCCGTGGTGCGTGGCAAGAAAGGCACCCACAAGAAACTCTTGTCTAGCCTGGCCTCCGAGGGCTTTGTGCGGGTGCGGGTGAACGGCGAAATTCGCGAGCTGACCGACAACATCGAGCTCGACAAAAACTACAGCCACAATGTAGAGGTGGTGGTCGATCGCTTGGTCAAAAAAGAGGGCCTGCAAGACCGCCTGGCCGACTCTCTGCGCACCTGCCTGAAGCGCTCCGAGGGCATCGCCGTGATTGAGATTCTGGCGGAGAAGCCCCAGACCGCCGAGGCCCCAGCCCCCGACAGCAATGTGGTGTCGATCTCCAATCGCCTGCCCCAGGCCGCCGAAGAGGAAGGCAGCTACGGTCTGCCCAGGGAGATGCTCTTTTCCGAAAACTTTGCCTGCCCCGAGCACGGCGCGGTGATGGAGGAACTGTCGCCCCGCCTGTTCTCCTTTAACTCGCCCTACGGGGCCTGCCCCAACTGCCACGGGCTGGGCAGCCTGCGGACGTTTTCCGCCGATCTGGTGGTGCCCGACCCGACGCTGCCGGTGTACGCGGCGATCGCCCCCTGGTCTGAAAAAGACAACACCTACTACTTCTCGCTGCTCTACAGCGTCGGCCAGGCCTTTGGCTTTGAGATCCAGAGCCGCTGGAACCAGCTCACCCCGGAGCAGCAGCACATCGTGCTCCACGGCAGCGAGGAGAAAATCTATATCGAGTCCGACTCCCGCTACCGCGATCGCAAGGGCTACCACCGCCAGTACGAAGGGGTGCTGCCGATTCTAGATCGCCAGTACAAAGAATCCACCTCCGAGCTGCACAAGCAAAAGCTGGAAAAGTACCTGATCGACCAGACCTGCGAAGTCTGCCACGGCACCCGGCTCAAGCCCGAGTCCAATGCCGTGCGCATTGGCCCCCACTCGATTAGCGACCTCACCAACGTCTCCATTCGCGAGTGCCTCAAGCGCATTCGCACCCTGGTGGGCGAAGAGGGTGACGCCCCAAAACTCTCGGCCCGGCAGCTCCAGATTGGGGCGCTGGTGCTGCGCGAAATTCGGGCCAGGCTCCAGTTCATGATGGATGTGGGGCTGGACTACCTGACCCTGCACCGCACCGCCATGACCCTCTCCGGCGGCGAGGCCCAGCGCATTCGCCTGGCCACCCAGATCGGCTCGGGCCTCACGGGGGTGCTCTACGTGCTGGATGAGCCCAGCATTGGCCTGCACCAGCGCGACAACGATCGCCTGCTCAACACCCTCACCCGCCTGCGCGACCTGGGCAACACCCTGATCGTGGTCGAGCACGACGAAGACACGATCAGGGCCGCCGACTACCTGGTAGACATTGGCCCTGGGGCGGGCATTCACGGCGGGGCGATCGTAGCCGAGGGCGACCTCAAGACCCTGATGACCGCCAAGGACTCCCTGACTGGGGCCTACCTATCGCGGCGGCTCTCCATCCCCACCCCGGGGTCGCGGCGGCCGGGCAACGGGCGATCGCTCAGCCTCAAAAACGCCCACCGCAACAACCTCAAGCACCTGGACATCGACATTCCCCTGGGCAAGCTGGTGTGCATTACCGGCGTCTCCGGCTCGGGCAAATCGACCCTGGTCAATGAGCTGCTCTACCCCGCCCTGCAGCATCACTTTGGCAGCAAGGTACCCTTCCCCAAGCACCTGGACAAGATCGACGGGCTAAAGGCGCTGGACAAGGTGATCGTGATCGACCAGTCGCCGATTGGCCGCACGCCCCGCTCCAACCCCGCCACCTATACGGGCGTGTTTGACGTCATCCGAAACCTGTTTACCGAAACCATCGAGGCCAAGGCGCGGGGCTACAAGGCCGGTCAGTTCTCCTTCAACGTCAAGGGCGGCCGCTGTGAGGCCTGCGGCGGCCAGGGCGTAAACGTGATCGAGATGAATTTTCTCCCCGATGTCTATGTCCAGTGCGAGGTGTGCAAAGGAGCGCGCTACAACCGCGACACCCTCCAGGTCACCTACAAGGGCAAAAACATCTCCGACGTGCTGAACATGACCGCCGAAGAAGCCCTCGACTTTTTCCAAAATATTCCCCAGGCGGCCAGTCGCCTGCAAACCATGGTGGATGTGGGCTTGGGCTACATTCGCCTGGGGCAGACCGCCCCCACCCTCTCCGGCGGCGAGGCCCAGCGCATGAAGCTGGCCTCGGAGCTGGCCCGCCGCTCCACCGGCAAAACCCTCTACTTAATCGATGAGCCCACCACCGGGCTTTCGTTCTACGACGTGCACAAGCTGCTGGATGTGGTGCAGCGCCTGGTGGACAAGGGCAACTCGGTGCTCACCATTGAGCACAATCTAGACGTGATTCGCTGCGCCGACTGGATTGTGGATCTGGGGCCGGAGGGGGGCGATCGCGGCGGCGAACTGATTGCCCAGGGCACCCCCGAGGAGGTGGCCCAGGTGCCCGGCTCCTACACCGGCAGCTACCTGGCCAAAGTGCTGAAGCAGCACCCTCCGGCCGATACAACGGCATCGGTTTCTTAGCCCAGAGGGTTCAGCCGCAGCGCTCTGGCTGGGGCAAAACCGTCCACAGACAAAACCCTTCGCAGTGGGGAATCGACAGCGGCTTGGACCCGCTCTTCCGCCAGCTATAGCAATAGCCACCTTGGCTAGGATAGGACATCCAGAAACCCTATGGACGTTTGAGCGTTTGAGCGTTCATAGGAAACGGAGACAGGTTTTAACTAGGCTGGCTACAGCTATATTCTGAGCGCTGAGCGACCTCTAGCCTCTCCGTGTCGCCGCTGGGGCCGTGGCTAAAAATCATAGCCAGGCTAGAGCCGGCTTCTACCCGGCCATCCTCAGGTTGGTTTTCGTCTCGATCGCGCCAGCGCTTGGGAATAGATGGGGCGTTTCTGTAGCTTGAAACCCGAGATGAATAACGCATGGCAATAACCTGTTCAAGACGGACCGTGATGGAAAACCGAGCTAGCCGAATGCGGCCTCGGGTTGTCCCTGGCTAAAGCTGAAAGAGGAGATCAAACCCTCGGTCGCTAGCAGCGGCAGAACGAGAAACTGCGAAAAGATTGAGTATTAAGTTTAGAAAACAAATGTGGCATTCTCGTGAACAGGCCAGGGCCACCGCTTGCCTATATTTTGGCCTGGACCCATCTCAGCCTCGGGGTGCTTAGGCAACTAGGGGCGAGGGAAAATTTGTCTGGACCCAGCCCGAGGGAAATCTATTGCGTAAGTGAGACCTAATCTCGGATAACAATAATACATAAATTAATATTATTTATACGTGTTTTTGCGGTAAGTTGTCAGGTCCGCCACGGGGGTTGACGGTGGGTCGGGCCGGGGCAAGAGGACCGGCAGAAAACGAGCTAGAGAGCGACTTTGCACCTTTTTGAGCAGATTGGCGGTAAAATCCTGATTTTGGGCCGTTATGCGCCATTGGAAGCCTCTGGGGCCGATCGGCTGGGCGATCGGTGAGGGGGCGATCGCGAGATTTGAAAGCCTCTGGGGAAAGGTGCTTTGGGTCGACGGAGGGCGGGAAAGCCGCTTTTTTGTCTGACTTTCCCCAGGTTCAGGGCCAGGGCATGGCTGTTGATCTCGGACAATTTTGGGACAGCTGCCGCCTTGGCTGGGGCAGGTCTGGGGGTGCGATCGCTTTAACCTCCGCTGCGATCGAGGGAATTTGACTGAGGAGTAATCGCTAAAATTCGTCAATAATACATTTAATCGGCCAAGGTAATAAACATTACCACTGCCACCTAGTCACTGAGTGAGTTCCTGAGGTTATGTCCCACGATTCTGCATTGGGAGTTCAAAGGAGAAGTTCAAAGGAGATTTTAGTCATAGACGATGCCCCCAACAATTTGCGGCTGCTGCTGCGAGCGCTGTCTTCGGAGGGCTATCTGGTGCGCTGTGCCAAAACTGCCGCCCTGGCCCTGGCTCGGGTGCAAAGGGCGCTGCCCGATATGGTCTTGCTGGATATTCGCATGCCCGAGATAAACGGATATGAGCTTTGCCAGCGGCTCAAGGCCGATGCCAGAACCCGCGCCATTCCGGTCATTTTTCTCAGTGCTTTAGACAGCGCCGAGGATAAGGTGCGGGCCTTCGGGTTGGGAGCCGTTGACTACATCCCCAAACCCTTTCAAATCGAGGAGGTGCTGGCGCGGGTGGCCTATCACTTTCAGGTCCATCAGCTCCAGGTTCAGCTCCAGAGCGAAAACGATGACCTGCGCCAGGAAAATGCTGAGCAGCAGCAGTCACTCACGCAAATCGAGCAGGCCCACCAGATGCTCAGCCAGGTTTTAAATTCCCTGGCCGACGGCGTTGCCGCCTTTAGGGCTGTGCGGAATCAGGGGGGAGAAATTGAGGACTTTCAGTGGCTGCTGAGCAATGCTGCGCTGGCCCACTGGGTGGGGCGATCGCCCGCTGAACTGGCGGGGGCTACGCTCTCTGAAATTTTGATTGACTGCCCCAATGACAATGTGCTGGATCTATTCATTCAAGTTGTAGAGCAGCACGAGTCGCTCCAGTACGAGCTGCTCTGCGAACCCAGCGGCGAAATTCCCCTCTGGTTTGAGCTGATGGCCAGCTGTCTCGGTGACGGCCTGGTGGCGCGCCTGAAAAACATCACCCAGTATCGGCAGGTGATTACGCAGATGCAGGCCACCATTGGCGAGCTACAGGTCTTGACTACCCAGGATGGCTTGACCCAGATCTCCAACCGCCGCGCCTTTGACCAATATCTCCAGATGGAGTGGCAGCGTCTGACCCGCATGCAGGAGCCCATATCGTTGATTATGGGCGATATAGACCGATTCAAGCGATTTAACGACCTCTGCGGCCATGCGGTTGGGGATGAGTGCCTGCGGCAGGTCGCGGCGGCGATCGCCTCGGTGGTGAGGCGCCCCGCCGACATGGTGGCCCGCTACGGGGGCGAAGAATTTGCCATTCTGCTGCCCCACACCAATTTGCAGGGAGCCGTTCAGGTTGCCGAGCAGGTGCAGACGGCCATCGCCAGTCTGCATCTGGATGTCCCGCACTCGGAGTGTGAGCAGGTCAGCCTCAGCCTGGGGGTTGCCAGTCAAATTCCCGGCCAGCTTAGCACGGTGGAGATGCTGCTGGCGGAGGCCGACAGTGCCCTGTACCGGGCTAAGCGCCAGGGCGGCAACCGGGTTTGCCTGAGCGTTTTGGAGCGTGACCCAGAGGTTAGCTACGAGGCCGCCTACGACGACGAGGAATAGCGCCATCTGCCGCTCAGGTCGGCCGCGCGGCCGACCGGCCGTCACAGGATCGTCACAGTTATTCGGTAAAATTTTGGGGCTGCAGGCGCTATTGTCAAGCCCCAATTAGCCACACCTTGCCGAGGCCGGGGGGCAACATCATTTTCCAGCGTATGATTTGGGGATAGGCCCAGGGTTAAAGCGGACGGGGCGGTATCTGCCCGCAGGCGCAGGCGGTATTGCGGAGGTGCAGAGACCGGTTTTTGAGGCGTGCCATCGATTTTGCCCTGTGACCCCTCCATTCTCCAAATCCCTGCGCATGGCTACCATTCTCTGTGTCGATAACGATCCGCTGACGCTACAGGCCGTGAGTGCTCAGCTGGCCCAGGAGGATCTGGACTACCGCCTTGCCCTGGCCACCACCGTTCCAGAGGCGATCGCTGAGGTAGAGGCCATCCTCGACGCGGACTCAGAGGTGCCCCTGATTATTGCCAACCAGGCCCTGACTGACTCCGCCTGGCTGGCAGCGCTCTACGGGCAGTTTCCCCAGGCGCTGCTGCTGCTGACAACGGTGGCGGCTGGGCCGGGGCTGGCTGGGCCGACGGAGGCGCTGATTCCCCAGGGCCAGCTCTATCGCTGCATGTCCGAGCCCTGGCGGGGGGCCGACCTGCGGCTGACGATTGCCGAGGCGCTGCGGCGCTGTCGCTACGAGCGGCAGCTGGCGCAAATGCAGACGGACCTGGCCATGGCCCAGCGACGCATTGCCCAGTTGAGCGCCATGCCGCGACGGGCTGAACCCTCCGGCTCCCTCGGCCACCCCCAGGCGGTTCTGGCGCTGCAGGCCAGCGAAGCCCAGAAACGGGCTATTCTCTCGGCTGTGCCCGACATTATGACGGTGCTGACGGCGCAGGGGCAGTACGTCGATTTTTCGATCAATCAATTTGCGGGTGAGCTTGTTCCCTTCGATTTTTCCAGGATTGTAGGGGCCTACGTAACGGAGCTTTTTCCCCCTGAGGTGGCTCAGCGGTGGCTGGTCGCCATTGAGCGCACCCTGACGACCGGCGTTGCCCAGCGCTTTGAGCAGCAGCTGCACTTTGGCGATCGCCTGCAGGAGGAAGAAGTGCGGATTGTGCCTTACCAGCACGATCTGGTGCTGGCCATGGTGCGCGACATTACCGATCGCAAGCAGGCTGAGCTAGAGCTGCGCCGCAACCGCGAGCTGCGGGAGGCCATCTTTAACGAATCGACCGACGCCCTGTTTTTGGTCGATGCCCAAACCCACCTGATTGTGGACTGTAACGACCGGGCGGTGGCGCTGTTTGAGGCCGAGACTAAGGCCAGGCTTATCGGCACCTGCGGCAGCGCGCTACAGCGCCACCCCTTTACCGAGGCGGAAGTGGCAGAAGTGCTTCAAACTATGGCCGAGAAAGGCTTTTGGAGTACTGAGGTAGAGTATGTCAGCATTAAGGGCCAGCGCTTTTGGGGTAGTTTGGCGGCCAAATCGATTGTGGTTGCCGGTACGGCCATGCAGCTGGTGCGCGTTACCGACATTACCCAGCGGCGGCATATTGAGGCCCAAATTCGCGATCGCGAGCAGCAGCTTCAGCTCACCCTAGCTTTTACGGGCGTGGGGGCCTGGCAGTGGTGCCCGGCCACCGGGGACTACCAGTGGAATGGTCAGATGCAGGAGCTGCTGGAAATTCCCCCCGGCCTGGGCAACATGTACCAGCTCTGGCGCGATCGCATTCACCCCGAGGATGTCGAGCGGGTTGAAACTGCCCTGCAAACTGCCCTGGCCCAGGGGCTGCCCTTTGCCCAAGAGTACCGCTACTGCCTGCGCGATGGACAGGTCGGCTGGCGCTGGCTCAAAGGCCAGGGAGTTTACACCCCGGCGGGGGAGCTGGAGTACGTGCTGGGGGTGGTGCAGGATATCACCGACAGGCGGCAGATAGAGGCGGCGCTCCAGGCCAGCGAGCAAAACCGCAAGCTGGCGCTGGAGCTAACCCACACCGGCAGCTGGGAATTTGACCCCGCTTCGGGAGCAGTGCTCTGGAGCGAGAGCCACTACCGCCTGCTGGGGATTGCCCCCGGCGAGCAACCCATCACCTACGACACCTGGCGTCAGGCGGTGCATCCCGACGACCGGGCTGGGGCCGAGGCGGCCTTTGCCCTGGCCCTGGCCCACCAGACACCGCTCGATATGGAATACCGGGTTGTGCTGCCCAGCGGGGATATCCGCTGGATGCTCACCCGCGGGCAGGGGGTTTATGACGAGGATGGTCAACCCCTCAAAATGCTGGGCGTGATGGTGGATATTAGCGATCGCAAACAGGTTGAACTGGCCCTGTCCCTGTCCCAGGATCGCTACCGCAGAGCCACCCAGGCAGCCAAAACCGGCGTCTGGGAAGTAAATCTAAAAACTAAAACCGGCTACATCGACCCCAGCAAAAAGACCCTGGCCGGCTACACCGATGACGAAATTAGCAACCAGATTGACCAGTGGGATCGACTCATCTATCCCGACGATCGCGACCATGTAGACGCCACGATTCAAGCCTACCTAAACGGCGAAACCCCAGAATTTACGGTGGAGTATCGGATTGTGCACAGGGACGGGGCCCCGCGCTGGATGCTGGGTCGCGGGCAGCTGCGCCGCGACGAGCAGGGTCAGCCCGAGGTATTTTTTGGCACTACCACCGACATTACCCAGCGCAAGCGGGCCGAGCTGGCGCTCCAACAGCTCAACAACGAACTGGAACAGCGGGTGCAGCAGCGCACCCAGGATCTGCAAAAACTGGCCGCCATTGTTGAAAACAGCACCGACCTGATTGGCGTGGCCAGCCTCAGCGGTGAGGCCATTTACCTCAACCGAGCCGGGCAGCAGCTCCTGGGCATCGCCCCTGGGGATCTGGTCGGTAAGCCAATAACCACCTTCCTCAGCCCGGCTACGGTGCTCCAGTTTGAGCAGGAAACCCTGCCCACTCTTCTGCGGCGGGGCTACTGGCGGGGCGAGTCCAGCTTTCAGCACCAGCAAACTGGCGAAGACCTGGCGTTTGAGCAGGTGACGTTTCTAATCCACGATCCTAAGACCAGTGCGCCCCTGTGCATGGCTACCATTTGCCGCGATATTCGCCAGCGCAAGCGCAGCGAAGCCGAGCGCAAACAGGCCGAGACTGCGCTCCAGGCCAGCGAAGAACGGTTTCGCGGCACCTTTGAGCAGGCGGCACTGGGCATTGTTGAAGCCAGCCTGGACGGCCGCATTGTGCAGGTCAATCAAAAATTCTGCGATCTGGTGGGCTATTCTGCGGCGGAGCTGTTGTCCAAGACCTACCTGGAGTTGACCCACCCCGACGACCTGGTCAAGGATAACGCTGGCGTTAGCCGTCTGCTCAGCGGCGAGATTTCGTCGTTCACCCTTGAGAAGCGCTATCTGCGCCGAGATCAGACGCCTGTCTGGGTGAACCTGGCGGTTTCGCTGGTGCGAGACGGGCTAGGCTACCCCCACTACCTGCTGGGGGTGGTGAACGACATCAGCGATCGCAAACAGGCTGAAGAATCTCTCAAAACCCTCAACCAGGAGCTAGAGCAGCGGGTGCGCGATCGCACCCAGGCTCTACAGCAGGCCATGGAAGCGGCCCAGGCCGCCAGTCGAGCCAAGAGCGCCTTTCTGGCTAACATGAGCCACGAGCTGCGCACCCCCCTCAACGCTATTTTGGGGTTTGCCCAGCTCATGGCCCGCGACGCTGCCCTCAGCCGCAACCATCACCAATCCCTGGAGACTATCAACCGCAGCGGCGAACACCTGCTCGCCCTGATCAACGACATTCTCGAAATGGCCAAAATTGAGGCCGGACAGGTGAGCTTTAAGCCAGTCTGCTTCGATCTAGATGCTCTACTTCACACCTTAGAAGACCTGTTTTACCTGCGGGCCAGGGGCCAGGGGCTCGAATTTGTGGTCGATCGCCATCCGGCTCTGCCCCGCTACCTGAGCAGCGATGAGCCAAAACTACGCCAGGTGCTCGTCAACCTGATCGGCAATGCCGTCAAGTTTACCCCCCGCGGGCAGATTTCCCTGCGGGTGGCTCCGGCCGCGTCCTTCCACCAGCCGCCAGCAATTGGTACGACCCTGGCGATCGCCTTTGAGGTCAGCGATACCGGCATTGGCATTCCCGCCAAAAATCTCGACACGCTGTTTGAGCCCTTCGTGCAGATTGACCAGAGCACTAAGGCGCAGGAAGGCACCGGGCTAGGGCTTTCCATTAGCCGGGAGTTTGTGCAGCTGCTGGGCGGCCGCCTCGCCGTCAAAAGCCAGTTGGGCCGGGGGTCTACCTTTAGCTTTACCCTCTCTATGCCTGTGGTGGACAGCGCTGAGGACGCAGAACCCCTTTTGCCCTCTGCCCCCATTGTGGGACTGGCCCCCGGCCAGTCCAGCCCTCGCCTCTTAGTGGTAGACGATGACGATACCCAGCGGCAGCTGTTGACCCAGCTGCTGAGTTCGGTGGGCTTTAAACTCTGCGAGGCCAGGGATGGCCAGGAGGCGATCGCCCTTTGGGAACGCTGGCGGCCCCAGCTGGTCTGGCTCGATTTGCGCATGCCGACCATGGGCGGCTACGAGACCGTCCAGCAGATTCGGAGTCGGGAGCGAGCCGCAAATCGGCCCCCCACCAAAATCATTGCGCTAACCGCCAACGCTTTTGAGGAGGATCGCGCCCAGGCGCTAGCTCTGGGCTGCGACGATTTTGTGCGCAAACCCTTCCAGTTCAGCCAGGTGTTGGCCAAGCTGATGGAGCACCTAAACGTACGCTATACCTACGGTCCCGAGCCAGAGGCGACGGTCGAACCCCTAACCCAGGCCGATGCGATCGCCGCCCTGCACACCCTAGCCCCGCCGCTCCTAAGCCAGTTCTACCAAGCCACCCTCCACCTCGACAGCGAAAGCCTGGCCCAGCTGATTGCCCAGCTTGCTCCCCATCATCCCCCCCTGGCCGACCTGCTTGGCCTGCATCTCGACAATTTTGCCTTCGACACCATCCACGATCTGCTACGGCAGGCCATAGATCGCTGATGCAGTGGGCTCTGGTCAGCTCAGCTCGTGCAGGTTGGGTGAAACGAAGCGAAACCCAGCAGCAGCAAGCCTTTGCTGGATTCCGCTGGCGCTCCACCCGACCTACCAATTAAGGCTTAACAAAGCGCTAGTACTCGAAGGCTGAACTATGCCGACGGCGTTGCTGAATAGCAGTATGAATTTGTGGACTCCTAGGTGAGTTCTCAATGCGTCTAGCCCTTGCTTCATACCCCGAATCAGCAACGCCATGCGGGCTATTCCAGCTCGCTTGGCCCCCTAGCTCCCCTGCTCCCTCGCGATTGACAATAGTCATCACACTTGTGCCTCAGTCTACTAGTCAGCCCGCCATATCTTTCCCATATAACTGTTGTGTACACTGCATTCATACGAAATCGTCTACCATAGAAAATCCTCCTAAAATAATAATAATTGGCCAGTAAATTTAGTTTTTAATACATGGCTTTTAATTCCGCTAGCTGCCGGGGCGACATTCTGGTCGTAGATGACCTGGTAGACAATCTTCGGATGCTGTCGGACACCCTCTCTAGCGAGGGCCACCGCGTCAGAGCTGTAAGAAACGGGTCCATGGCGCTGATGGGAGCCAGAACGGCTCCCCCTGACCTCATTTTGCTGGACATTCGCATGCCCATGATGGACGGCTTTGAGGTGTGCCGCCAGCTCAAGAATGATGCCATCACCCAGGGTATTCCGGTTATTTTTCTCAGCGCCCTAGACGAAGCGGTGGATAAAGCCAGGGCGTTTGAAGCGGGGGGGGTTGATTACATTACCAAGCCTTTTCACGTTGTTGAGGTTCGGACAAGGGTGCAGCACCATCTCACGATTCAGCAGTTGCAAAATCAGGTCTTGGCCCAGCAAGAACAGCTAGAACTTCTGGCTAGGGAGGCATTTGGTACTTCCCAGTCTGAGCCCGCAGAGCTTACCTCGGCGGCCGCGCTTCAGGCCGTCAACCTGATCTTGGCCTACGCTGCTGGTCTCGACCAGGGGGGCGGCAGCTCCCCAGAGCAAGAGCGGCGGCTGCAAGCCCTCCGCCAGCACGGAGAAGACATTCTCCAGCTGCTTTTGAGCCTTGACCAGGATTGAGCGTCAGGCGGCAGTGGCGCGTCACGGGCAGGCGGCCGGTTTCTGAATCAGTGCTTTATCAGCTGAGCTGGATTGTCAGTAGAACAGTCAATGCGATCGCACAGGGGATTGTCGCTGAGGTACAGAGACTTTAATTGGGTCAGTGTTGACAAAGGCGCTACGTTGGTAATGTTGTTGCGGCTGAGATTGAGCATGCTCAGATTTCTCAGGGATGCCAGGGGAGTCACATCAGAGATTTGATTGCCCTGGAGGATCAATGCATCTAAATTAGTTAGCTTAGCCAAGGCGCTTACATCAGAAATTTGATTGTTGAAGAGGGTGAGATCGCGCAAATTTTTGAGCTCAGATAGCGCGACTAAATCTGCGTCTGAAATTTGGCTTTCACTTAAATCTAAGGTAGATAAATGGTCCATTTTCGATAAGGGAGACAATTCTGAGATGGTATTGCCACCCAGCACCAGTCGTTCTACCTCATCTAAATTTGCCAATGGTTCTATGTTAGTAATTTGGTTGCCGCCAAGCTCTAAGTTATTGAGGTGAGTCAGTTGCGACAATGCTTCCAGATCAGAAATAGCGTTTCCAGTTAGACGAAGTTCGAATAATTCGCTGAGCTGGGCTAGGGGCGCCAAATCTTTGACCTGATTATTGCCGAGATAGAGCGTACTGAGTTTAGTCAGCTTTGATAGTGGGGTTAAATCTGAAACTTGATTGTCATCAAGACCGAGGGTCTCTAGCTCAGACAGGGCCGATAGGGGAGATAAATCAGAAATTTGGTTGCCCATCAAATGAACGGATACTAGCTGAGGCAGGTCCGCTAAAGGCGCTAGGTCTTCGAGCTGCTGATTGCTCAGATCTAGTCCGGGCGTAGAGCTGAGGATGTCATTGGCGCGATCGCAGTCTTTTGTATTCGCCACGGTCAACAGTACCGCCACCGTGTGCTGGGTTGCCGGGTCTAAATTTTTTTGGTGCTCACACCAGTCTGAAAAGTGAGCAAACGTATCTGGGTCGCTTTGAGAAGCGCCTTTTTCAATCATTACACCTACGACCAAAGCCACCAGTAAACTGAGGCCCAAAACGGCAGCCCTACCTTTGATTGGGTTGGCGGCATCTGTAGTCTGAGAATTGGGTGATGGAGGCATTTTTTTCTCTCCGGTTAAATTAACGGGCAGTTGCTTTAGAAGCTGACTGTAACTAACTTTTAGCGCCTGGGTAGGCAGGCAGAGGAGGGAATGGCGGATTGACTAGAACCGACATCAGTAAGGCGCTGAAGCCTGCTAGAGTAAACAGAAAGTTGATGGCATGGGCAAATTCCCACTGATGCCTGAGCTGCTCCCAGTTGGCGGGGACTGCCTCGGGATTGGCTTGTTCTATAACGACGTTAACCGGCTCAATCTGCAGGAAAAAGGTGAGCGGAAAAGCTATTAGTAAGCAGAGAGCGCCAGTCAATGTCCATCGGAAAGGCTCCCGGTGTTTGCGAACCAGAACGGCGAGGGCGATCGCGGCTAGAACTGCTCCAACCGTCACAAACGCCCCTGGCCCCGGTGCGCCAAAGTAGCGATACAGGCTGTTTTGAAGCGTGATGTAGAGTGCCCCATCGTACTGTAGTTTTGCGGGCATCTCCAGCGCGTGGGCAAATTCTAGGCCCATAAATAGGGCGGCCAATATTAGAGTAGCGAAACGCCAAATAGTGAGAAAATTCATCGTCTTAAAGGCTCTTAAGGCATCACATCAGCTAGCGATCTTCAGCCATCTTACATGCTCGAAAACCCACGCAGGCGAAGCTCGTGAACCGGGCCAATCCAAAAGGAAAGGGGATGATTCTGAGGTTTTCAAACCCGGCCTCAGCCATCAGGTTGATCAACTCTTTTGGGCTAAAGCAGCTGTTTCCCCAGTGCCACTGAATGAGCGAACCGACAATTCCAGATCGGGTGATGACCAGAACCAGAGGCGCACCCGGACGCAGCACTCTGTATATTTCCTGCAAACCCTCGGTGGGATTGCTCAAATGTTCGAGCATGTGAGCGCTGATTGCCATGTCAAAGAAATCACCCGCAAAGGGCAGCGTTCTGACGTCGCTTTGGCACAGGTGATGATCAACCCGAGCAAGGGTTAGCCATTGATCGGCTTTTTGGAGCATTTCAGCGGAAAGATCGATGCCTACAATATGAGCGTTGGTGCCGATGCTTTCAGTTAGCGCAAGGCTAAAGGCGGCGGTACCAATGCCACAATCACAAACAGTTAAGCTGCCCCTCAGGGAGGGAAAAATATTGCCCTGGTGGAGCGATCGCCACAAGTTTCGGTAAGCATAGCGGTAGCCCAAAAAAGAAAGATGCTGGTGCCACCAGGCGGCAGCCCGATTGTAGGCGCGAGACAGTTCGGCATTGGTGGGATAGACCCGCTGGACTGAAATTTGCCACCAACCAATTGTCCATTCCATTGTGCAAACTCCCAGCAGTGCGACTGTAGGGTTACAATCGCTCTCTATCCCGGTTAAATCCCTGATCGAAGGGATAGTTGGAAGGATAGTTGGGCAGGGTTTGGTTGCTCAATTTACTAATCCAGCAGATGTTGGATATCCTCAGGAACTGAATTGCTCTGAGCATAGCTGGGGCTGGCTTTGCCGCCCCTTAGCTTTCTCATTTGGCCAAACACAATCGTCAGGGGAAACGCCAGCAGAGTCGGCATCAGCTGATCTTTGATCTCTTGAAAATCTCGCTGTTTCCAGGCTAGGGCCAGCATGTGCCCGTGGGCAAGGGTATGGGCGATCGCATCCTTCTGACCTAGCATATGCGCCCGCTGCAGGGCTATCCACGCCGTATCAAAATCTTGCTGCGCGATCGCGGTTTTTGCGCGATCAAGCTCTGCCTTGAAACGGTTCTGTACAGGAGTTTTCATCGGTGACCTCACCATATTTGCACACAGTAGCGTTTGGGCTGTTTTTGAAAGACCGGGTTGTTGATGTTTGCGATCGCATAGCCTGCCACCCAATCGGCCAGGGTATCGAACACAAACGGGTAGACAATTTGCTTTTCCATCGAAAGATTCTCCTTTTCCTCATCCCTCTGGGACGGCGGCCCCGATGCTGGAAAATGCGGTGACTAAGCGGGCTGCGGCTCCAGCGCCTCATCCCAAAAGGCGGCCTCCACCTTGTGGCCATCTAGATCCCGCACAAAGCAGCCGTAGTAGGGCTCACCGTATTCGGCTCGACCGCCTGGAGCGCCTTCGCCCCTCCCGCCAGCGGCGAGGGCCGCCGCATAAAACGCCTGGACGGCCTCTTTGGTGGGGGCAATAAAGCCCACATGGGTGCCGTTGCCAACCGTGGCGGGCTGACGGTCAAAGGGGGTCTGCACCCAAAATTCGGGATACCGCTTGCCGTAGGCCATCGCCCCCGGATGCTCCATCAGCCGCTTGCACCCCAGGGTTGACAGCACCTGGTCATAGAACGCGATCGCGCGATCGAAGTCATTGGTGCCAATCGAGACATGAGAAAGAATGCTGGGATTGTTATCCATAGCTAAACCCTTCCTGTAGCCAGAAAATCGGTATGGTGCAAAACACTGGTGGCAACCATACTGCGGCAGTCGCCGCTAACCTGCCCATTTGATTAGTGTAATTGTACTATACAAAATGGGGGAGTTTTAGCGTTGGCCAAAGGCGAATATCCGAGGGCTGCATTTTGAACCTAATCGAGCGATATGCATAGACCGTGGGTCTAAGTGCTGAAGCCGTGGCAAAGTCGCGCCGAAATGGGTTCTGCCGAGCCTTTGTAACGCCCCGCTTCACCCATACACCCGTCAGTAAACGGTATTTTCAGAACAACTCCCCTGCCTCCGGCTGTTTTAGTATGGCGAGATTGCGCAATTGATTCCCTAGCCGAAAGGATAGTAGAGCGCACGTCGTATTGCTGCGGCCAGTCTGGTTAAGACAGGTCTCCTGTGAAGGTTCAAACGTTTGAACGTTCATAGGGTCTCTGGATCTTCTAACCAACATGACTATTGCTGTATTTTCCAAACTCTATGGAACCTGACTTACAAACGCCTCCAGAACTGCTGCCCGTATTGAATGATCTGATGCAGCGCGAGCCGATTTTTCATCGTCTGGAATGGGGCACCACCCGTCGGGATTTTGAGGCCATGACCGATGCTGCGTTTTGGCAAGTCGGCGCTTCTGGACGCCGCTACAGCCGAGACTATGTGCTCGATACGCTAGAAAAGCGCTATGCCCAACCGATTGAAGAAAGTTGGGAGACTCGCCACTTTCACTGTTTGGAAATTGCCCCAAACCACTACCTGCTGACCTATATTTTGATTCAGGCTGAGAGGGTAACTAGCCGGGTGCATCCCAGTTATGCAATGAGTAGAAGTGCTTAGTGCAGATCAAAGGCAGAAGCCGTAGTCTCAGAGCAGCAACTCTGAGGATAACTAAAGCGATGGATGCCGCCAAGGAAGCTCAAATTAAAGCCCATGCCCTGGCCTTAGCTGAG
>NZ_JH976537.1:82127-332136 GCF_000309385.1 Nodosilinea nodulosa PCC 7104 | reverse complement strand
CCTGGCTCCGCCCTCGCTGCGGGGCACCTACGTGGCGGTGAGTTCCCAATGCTGGACCATTGGCTCCAATCCTTTCGACGTGTCACTCTCAAACTAAAGCCACATTCATCCCAAAACCAGACCTGGAGCTTCTCTGGGGATTCTTTAGTAATTCTTAAATACTCCAACAGTTTTGCCTTGAAGAGTTTTCGCTTCTCTGGATCTTGCTTCTCCTCTAAGCTATATTTGGCCCAGAGGTAAACGTACTTTTTTGACTTGAGAATCCTCCTCACTTGACTCCCACTTAGCTGAATCCCGGTTTCTTGTTCTAAATATGTGGCGAGCCGAGCCGCCGTCCATCGACCAAATTCGTACCCCAATTCTTGAGGCTCTTTCTCAATGACATCCAATAATAAGTTGACATATTGATCGGTGGCCTTATGATAATTCCCATGCATTCGTTCATCGGTTAAACTGGCTAAGTCACTTGGATTTCCGTGGGCACACCAATGGGCTACTTTCCTTAAGGAGCAACCTAGAAAGTCTGCAATCTCTTGCTGTTTTCTGCCATCATTTCGCAATAGCAGAATTAGAATACGCTCACGAACGTCGGGATGCTCATGAAATTTAAGCTGCTTCTGCAATTCCTGTTTCTCTTCGGCCGTTAGGTAATTCTTGATTGGCATGTATAACTCACCAAAATACACTCCCTAATATGTAGTTTAGATGCTTAACAGCTTAGTCCAGTCCCATGTGCCAGAAGGCACAAAGCGAAATTCGCATAATGCTTCGACCAATGGTGGAGATTCAAGTCGTTCACCTATCGCCATTCGCTACTCCCGCGCAGTAGAAGTATATTTCTTCTAGTGTTCATCATAGTAAGCCTTGTCAAATAAAGAAATTTTCTATGCCTGATGGATCCATCCAACCCCCTCTCTTGTGAGAACTTAGCCTTGGCCAGATAGTATTGTCAGCGAGTGGGCATTGGGTCAGGAATCGTCAGGCTTCTCCTGCCTCTCGAATCTGCTTTTTCAGTTCCTGTAGCCCTACTCGATAGTGCTCAACCTTCACCACAGGCTCCCAGCCCATCTGGGCCGGGTCTTGAATCAGGTTTACCTCTGGTTGGGTGGCGCAGTTAAACACGACATACAACCAGTAATCTTGCCGCATCCGTTGGGCGGTTTTGTACTCATTAGCTGTTAACGCCACCTCCCCCACCTGCGATCGCCCCTTCACCTCAATAAACCGCACCGCAATAGCAGTCTTCGGATCCTCTGGGTGAGGCTTGCGAGAAATCAGGTCAAACCCTCGGTTCTCAGACTCCACACTCTCCACCTGCCAACCCCGTGCCTCTTCATAGGCAATGACCGCATCCACCGCAGCCTTCTCAATCTCCTCATTACTCACCATCGAGGCCATCTCGGGCGAATTGCGCTCTGGGTGGGGCAGCACCCAGGCCTGGCCATAGTGGCGAATATCTGCGATCGCACAGCTCTGCTCTTGCTCCAGCTCTGCCAGGCGCTTTTCTAGCCGTCCATTCAGCTCAAACAGGCGGTCTTCAGTCTGCTTCATCCGCCCATCCAGACCAGACTCCTGAGAGCCCGACTCCTTCTGAGACAGCAACTCCGCAAACTGGCACTGGACGCGATCGATAATCGCATTCAGGCTAATTTCCAAATGCTCCCGAATGGTGCTGACATCCTTCTGCCGCTCAGCCTGAATCTCTTCTGAAAATGGGCTCAATGCCTGCTCAATCAGCACTTGCTCAACCTAGTCTTGCCGGGGTAAACGGCTGTCATCGGGCACAGTCACCTTGGCTTCTCCCTTAGCATCCTTAGCCTTTTCCAAAGGCACCAAATCTAAAAACAATGTGGGCTGCTTGACCACCATCTGGCCGTCCATTTCCGTCTGCACCACAAACAATCGTCGATGCAGCACATGACTCCGGCCATCTTGGATTGCCGCCGAAAACACATCCAGCCGAGCCGGGTGCTCTCGCTTCAGATCGTAGAAGATAGCTCCCCGCCGCAGGTCATCCTGCACCTGATTAAATACATCCTCCCGCACCGCCTCAAACAACGGATGCCCAGGCGTTACCCACTCTAGGGTGGGGTCATCCTGGGTAAGCTCCTTGGCAAAGGCGACTTGCTTATACTCCTTACCCAACCGCCCCCAGCGAGGCTCTAGCTGATCGCCAATCGACCACAGAGACCGGGGCACTCGGCCAATGCGGTAAACGGGCCGCTTGCCCACGGCCTTGGGGAAGATGCCGCTAATAGGTGCCGCCTGAATAAAGAAATCGTGGATCACCTCCGGCACCAGTCGGCGTTCCTTCGCCTCTGCCGACTTACCAATCATCGACCCCAGGTTTAGCTCCCGCTTGGCTAACCCCTCCAAAGCCGATTCCGTCAGCCGTCGCAGGCGCTCTGTATCTACCTGCTCCACAATCCGGCTCTTGATCACGTCCTCGGTTAAATTGCGGGCATACATATCCCGCAGCATCTTCTCAATCTGGTTAGAAGGGAAAACGTCGCCCAGCACGTTAAATACCTTGCCCGTTCGCTCTGGATCCAAGTCATTCTCGATCGCCTTGACCCGCTCAAACAGTTTCCAAAAGACCCGCCCCTCGCGGGTGTTTGTAGAAACAAAATTGAAAATCAGGCAGTCTTTCTCCTGGCCATAGCGGTGGATGCGGCCCATACGCTGCTCTAGCCGCACCGGGTTCCAGGGTATGTCGTAGTTGATCATGAACCAGCAAAATTGCAGGTTGATGCCTTCCCCTGCGGCTTCGGTAGCTACCAGCACTTGGCAGTCTTCCCGAAACTCACGCTCTGAGTAAATGCGGGTATTGGGGGTGTCGCGATCGCCAACCTTCATGCCCCCATGGATTTGAGTGACGCTAAGCCGCCAATCCCGCAGCTTGCCTACCAAGAAATCTAGGGTGTCCTTGTGCTCGGTAAAAATGAGCAATTTCATCTTGGGGTCGCTGAAGATGCCCTGCTTGGTCAACGCGTCCTTTAGCTTCACCAGCTTGGACTCAACTTCTCGCTCTTCCAGATGCTTGGCCAGCTTAATCAAACGCTCAAGCTGAACAATTTCCTCCCGCAGGTCATGGGGGTTCACCGATGCCACTACGGATTCCAGATCGCTGAGGATTTTCTCTTGTTCTTCCTCCGTCAAGTCCTCAAAGTCATCGGGCCGCTTGCGGCTAATGACAGACTGTCGGTAACCCTCAGGGTCTTCCAATATCTTCTGTCGCTTGTCTCGCATGCGCTCCAGACTGCGCCGCACCGCGTAAATGCTAGAGGCAAACCGCCGCTGGAGCATGGCCATGGTGAACCCCAGGGCACGCCCCTTGGCCGAGTCATCCTGGGCGGCCTTGATGGACTGGTCTTCAACGTAGCGGGTCAGCTCATCATAAAAGTCCAGCTCATCTGAGTCGATTTTGAACTCAAGGGTGTCTACCCGCCGATTAGTGAACAGTTTCTTGGGCTTGCCCGTCTCCGGGTCTGGGAAAGTCACCAGCGCCTCTTTCACCCGCCGCAGGTAAAACGGCGCATTATTGCGGTGCATGGCCTCTTCCAGGCTGCTGACGTCGCCGTAGACATCGCGATCTAGCAGCTCAAGGAATAAACAGAAATTTTTCGGATCTCCTTTGTGGGGGGTAGCGGTCATCAGCAGGTAGTGATCGGTCAGATCCGACAGTTTTTCCCCCAGTTGGTAGGCCAGGGTCTTTTTGTCGGTACTGTAGGCGCTCATCTTGTGAGCTTCATCCACAATGATTAGGTCCCAATGCGATCGCAGCAAGCTCTCCTGAGCATCCTGAATCCGCGACACCCAAGATACTGAGGTCACCACCTGGTTGCGATCCTGCCAGGGGTTCATACCGTAGTTGGCCCGCAGCACGTCGCCCCGAATCACCTCAAAATCTTCGCGGAATTTGTCTTTCATCTCCCGCTGCCACTGGAACGTGAGGTTGGCGGGAGCCACAATCAGCGTCCGCTTAGCCAGCCCCCGAATTTTCAGTTCCTTCAGCAGCAACCCCGCCATAATGGTTTTTCCAGCCCCTGGGTCATCCGCCAGCAGAAAGCGAATCCGGGGCTGTTTGAGAAAATACTCATACACCGCCTCAAGCTGGTGAGGGAGAGGATCCACTCGGGCGATGGTCAGCGAAAAATAGGGGTCATACTCATGGGCTAATCCCAGACGCATGGCTTCAACCCCCAAGCGAAACCGCTGAGAATCTCCATCGAACGGTGCTTTATCAGGGCTTACCTCAAGCTGGGCAAGCTGCTCCCGCGTCAGGATCGGGGTATAGGTTTGATTGGTCGTCAACCCCTGACCAACAATCTTGATTGCATCACCGACCAGTTCTGCGACTAAGACCTTCACTGGCTCTGGGAAGAATCTGCCCTTGAGAACAGCGTTAGGCTTGATCTGGTCAGCACCAATCCCCTGTCTATTCGCGGCGGCGGGCTGCTCCGGCTCAGCAGAATCTCCATCTACCCAGCTACAAATCTGAGTCGCCAGAGATTCACTCAAGCTGTTGGCATCAATCACACCGCCCAGCTCAACAAACTGCCAATCAGCCGGTATTCCAGAGAATAGCGCTGTCAGTTCATCCTGGGACAGCTCATTAACACCGCTACAGTCGAGCACTGCAAATGCTTGACCAAGCAGGGTACTGACCGCCGTTAGGGCAGATTCGCCTTGGGCCAGCAAGTCCTGAAGTTGAAATTTAGGCTTGGTCATTCAGATGCGGCCTATGAGGGCATGCCTGCTTAATACTGCCCACTTTAGCCAGGCCAATCCGGCGAGTTTTGCAAACTTAAGAGGCAGTTAACACATTGCATCATTAAAACCTGAGGTTTGGGAACAAAGGCTATTGCGCCCTAAAGGAATAGTTGCATATATTTAGTTCAAATGAACTACTTTAGCTATGGCCCAAATCACAATTCAGTGTAGTTTGGTTGCGAGCGAAGCAACCCGCCAGTACCTTTGGCATCTCATGGCCGACATCTATACCCCATTCATCAACGAGATGCTGGTCAGAATAGGGCAGCACCCCAATTTTGAAGAATGGAACCAAAAAGGAAAAATTCCTGCCGATGTTTTTGAAGACCTGCGCAAAGCCCTAAAAGAGGATCCGGCTTTCCGGGGAATTCCAGGGCGCTGGTATCACGCTGGCCGAGATTTGGTTAAGCGAATCTACAAGTCATGGCTCACCAAGCGGCGGCGTCTGTACAGTCAGTTGGCTGGTCAAACCCACTGGCTCACCATCCTCCAGAGCGATGACGAACTCATAGCCGCCTGTAATCAAGACCTAGGGGTCATTCGAGCCGAAGCGGCAGCGCTTTTGGTCAAGGCTGAGGGTGCGGCACCTCCCAGCCCCAGTGCCAAAAAATCAAAAAAATCTCCTTGCCCCCAGAAAAAGGCTCAGAAGGAGAAATCTGCCCAACCCAGTAAAAGCCTCTATCCTTGGCTATTTGAGGCATACAAAACCGCAGAAACAGATTTGTCTAAGTGCGCGATCGCCTATTTGCTCAAGCACAACTGCCAGATTCCCACGAAGGCAGAGGATGCCAAGAAATTTCAGAAGCGCCGCCGCAAAGCCGAAATTCGAGTAGAACGGATCATTGAGCAGCTAGCCCGCACTCGGCTGCCCAAAGGGCGCGACTTAACCGATGAAAAGTGGCTTGACACCCTCAAGATGGCCGTCCAGCAAGTCCCAAAAGATGAAGCCGAAGCTGCTGCGTGGCAAGCTGATCTTCTTACAGATTCTAGCCCCCTACCTTTTCCCATAGCCTACGAGACCAACGAAGACCTAAAATGGTCTCAGAATGCTAAGGGACGACTCTGCGTGAGCTTCAATGGGCTAGCCGAGCATTCATTTGAGATCCACTGCGATATCCGCCAACTCCACTGGTTTCAACGCTTCCTAGACGATCAAACCATCAAAAAACAGGGCAGAAAATCACACTCTGCTGGTGCTCTAACGCTTCGCTCAGGCCGCATTAGCTGGCGATTAGACGCTGGCAAAGGCAACCCTTGGGATCGAAACCGACTGGTTTTGTTTTGCAGTGTCGATACCCTGCTCTGGACAAAGGAAGGTACCGAAAAAGCTAGTCAAGAAAAAGCCTCCAAAATTGCCCAGATGATCTCTGGTACAAAGGCCAAAGGCAACTTGACCAACGAGCAGGAAGACTCTGTTCGCAAGAAGGAAAAGACCTTAGCTCTGCTTCAGAACCCATTTCCCCGTCCTAGCCGCCCCCTCTATGAGGGAAGTCCAACAGTCCTCGCTGGGGTAAGCTTTGGCTTAGATAAGCCCGCCACTCTAGCTATCGTAGATATCACTACAGGCCAAGCCATTGCCTATCGAAGCATTCGACAACTGCTTGGCGACGATCATAAGCTGCTCAACCGGCAGCGCCAGCGCCAACGGAAAAAGGCCCAGCTACGGCGCAGCAAACAGCTGAAGTTTGCTCCCAACCGCATTTCTAAGGAAGGCTTAGGAGACCAGATCGATTCGCTAATCGCAAAAGCTATTGTCCAAATTGCTCAGCAGTACAACGCCAGCAGCATAGTGCTCGGTGACCTAGCCAACATCCGCGAAATCATCGAGAGCGAGGTCAAGGCTAAGGCAGAGCAAAAGACGACCCTTAAGGAAATCCAGGCTAAATACGCCCTAGACTATCGCACCAGCATTCACCGTTGGAGCTACAACCGGCTAGCTCAAAAGATTGAAAGCAAAGCTCTGCAAGCAGGGCTATCAGTGGAAACGATCAAACAACCCCTTACAGGTAGTCCTCAGGACAAGGCACGGGAGGTCGCGATCGCAGGGTTTCAAGCACGAAACGTCAGGAAAATCCTTGACACTGGTTCATAGGTACTATTATGCTGTTCCTAGCGCCGCAGCTCATGCCAGTAATGGCCAATGTGTTGTGCTAAATGCGAGCTGATTTGACTGCCTGTTAAGCAGTCTTGCTTTCTGGCTCAGGTGACTGTCCACCCAAAGATCGTTGGTGCGCTGGCGATTAGAGGGCACGGGTTCCGTAGTGATGGTTACCGCTTACACCTCCGATCAAGGAGGAATCCACCCAAACCCTAAATTTGGCAAACCTAAGCAAGGGCAAAATCCCTGGAGGGTTTGTCAAAAGCGTGAAGCATATGCTGTCTAAGACTTTCAGCCTATTGGCAAGAGTTAAAGTAGCACTTAAGACAACTTGATTTTCCTTGCAAGCTGACCTTTGCCAAAAAGGGCTCTTAAAAGCTTGCTGAATCAGGGTTACAGCTCCCAGGGGTTGCCTCACCCTTCGAGGCATGGGAACGATTGAAAGCACTCAGCGGGAAGGTCGCCATTACCTGCACCACGGAGTTGCCTCACCCTTCGAGGCATGGGAACGATTGAAAGGCGTCTCATTTCGCGATCGTCACCGATCGCGGCGGTTGGGTTGCCTCACCCTTCGAGGCATGGGAACGATTGAAAGAAGGATGCAGCGATCCCCTCATCCTGTAGGGACTCGTTGCCTCACCCTTCGAGGCATGGGAACGATTGAAAGCCACCAATAGGTTTGGTTCGGGTCAGTCACAAGCCGTTGCCTCACCCTTCGAGGCATGGGAACGATTGAAAGTCCGCATCCACATCCTCGCTGGCAGCTTTAATCAGAGTTGCCTCACCCTTCGAGGCATAGGAACGATTGAAAGAGAGAGGTGGCTATAAAGCCTTTGGTCTTTCCCACGTTGCCTCACCCTGCAAGGCATGGGAACGATTGAAAGATGTAATGCTCAGAGCGATTCACCTGGTCAATACTCGGAGGTTGCCTCACCCTTTGAGGCATTTGAACAATTAAAAGGTCTCTAGCAAACGTGGGACTTGGCTAGGCGCGGTATTCGGCTGCCTTACACTTTGAGGCACAAGAACAATTGAAAGCTTTCCAAGGCAATCTTTCCAAAAGTCTCGCAGTCTCAATCTGAAGGCCAGGCAATACGTTTGATCTCTTGGCTTATACTGTACACAGGTGGATTGAAAGGAGCGCCTGCCTTACAACGGCATAAAGGCGACATATAGCGCGTTAACGATCAGTAAAAACGCCTTGACGACAGAAATCTGTTAAAAACGACAGGTAAACCGTTAAAACGACACGAATCTGTTAACGATGACAAGCAATCTGTT
The DNA here is from genome assembly GCF_000309385.1 of Nodosilinea nodulosa PCC 7104. Lineage (GTDB taxonomy): Bacteria > Cyanobacteriota > Cyanobacteriia > Phormidesmidales > Phormidesmidaceae > Nodosilinea > Nodosilinea nodulosa. Next base: position 323,984 of record NZ_JH976537.1, on the reverse strand, counting down.
ATTCGACACAAGTACACATATGGGCGATACTGGACTCGAACCAGTGACATCCTGCTTGTAAGGCAGGCGCTCTACCAACTGAGCTAATCGCCCGTGCTGCATTTGCAGTTTTTTATATTACCAGAGCATGGAGCAGTTTTGGTCAATTCTGGAATGGATTCTCATTCCAAGGCAGCTCCCGATCGCCCTGCGGACTTACTGGCATACTGTCGGCCGTGGCGGCTCAGCGTTTACCCTCAAAGTTCTGATACCAAACCCAGTTGCCCGCTACCGTTATGGCCAGAGCCACCCCGCCCCCAACCCAACCCAGGATTGGGTTGTAGCCGCTGCGGGCGAGGTTGGTCATCCACAGATGGGTTAGATCGTTGCCCACAACCCTGTCGGCGATCGCAGGAAACAGATACATCATCGCCGCTCCCACAATCAGCCACCCCACCATGGAGGCCAGGAGAAACATCGTTTTTGCCGTCGATTGGCTACCGATCATCACTAACGCTCCATCTCCTCCAGGGTTTTAGGCACCGCCGCTGTCAGCACCTCGCAGCCCCCCTCAGTAACCATCACATCGTCTTCAATGCGAATGCCGATACCGCGCCAGCGATCGTCAATCTGGGGCTGGCCCTCCACCGGCTCGTAGGTGGGGGAAATATAAATTCCCGGCTCGACAGTGACCACGTTGCCGACTTCAAATGGCTTCCAGGTTTTGTCGGGGTTCCGCAAAATGCCCGCATCATGCACGTCTAGGCCTAAAAAGTGGCCGGTGCCGTGCATGAAAAAGGCCTTGTGCTTTTTCTCTTCGATCAGGGTGTCGATGTTGCCCGCCAGCAGGCCCAGCTCTACCAGCCCCTCGGTGATCGTGCGGGTGGCGGCATCGTGAAACTCGTTGAAGGGGGCACCGGGTTTGACGGCGGCGATCGCCCGCAGCTGTGCCTCCAGCACCAGCTCGTACAAAATCCGCTGCTCGTCGCTAAAGCGCCCCCCCACCGGGAAGGTGCGGGTGATGTCGGCGTTGTAGTAGTCCACCGCGCAGCCCGCGTCGATCAGCAGCAGGTCGCCCTCCCGCATCTGGCAGGTGTTTTCGACGTAGTGCAGAATGCAGGCGTTGACCCCCGAGGCCACAATTGAGGTATAGGCTGGCCCCATGGCCCCCTCCAGGCGAAAGATGTGCTCCATTTCGGCCTGAATTTCGTACTCGTAGCGGCCCGGTCGAGCGATGTCGCGGGCGTGGTTGTGGGCCTTGGCCGAAATTGCGATCGCCCGCCGCAGCGATTCCAGCTCCTCCGCCGACTTCACCCGCCGCAGGGTCTGCATCATCAGCGTGGCGTCTTCGATCGCCACCGGGCCAGTGCCGCGCTTGTAGTAGGTGGCCAGCAGCCGCTGCCAGTGGCGCATCACCCGGTTGTTCAACGTCTGGTCGTGGCCGAAGTGGTAGTAGAGGCGATCGGCCCGCTCCAAATACTTGGGCAGGTGCTCATCGAGTTCGGCAATTGGGTAAACCTGATCGGCTCCGAGCTGTTCCTTAGCTTTCTCGACCCCGACCCGGTAGCCCGACCAGGTTTCTTTTTCAGGATCTTTGGGCCGCACAAACAGCACAAACTTGTGCTCGTCGTGGTGGGGGGCCAGCACCGCTACGGCTCCTGGCTCGTTAAAGCCTGTCAGGTAGTAGAAGTTGCTGTCCTGACGAAAGGGATAGTCCACATCGTTGTGCATCACCGCCGGAGGGGCACTGGCGAAGATGGCGGTCCCCCCGCCGATGAGGTCCATTGCACGTTGACGACGGTGGGCGTAGGGAGTGGTCATGGGCCGATAGACAGAAGCGAAGGGCAGCGGGCGAGAAACCGGGTTTCCTTGATCAAATGCTAAGGGATATTGACGATTGCCGCAGAAATCCGGTTTCTGCCTCGGTGGTTTAAGCCGTGGGGTACTGGTAGACCTGAATCCGCATGCCCTGGCTGGGCAAATCGCTGGGGCGGATGACCAGCGAACCGCTGCTGGCGCGAGTTACCGGGGTGCCCTGCATCAGGCTCAAAAACTCATCGACCGGAGCCAGTTCGCAGCTGTCTCCGGCAGCGGTGGTCAAATAGTGGGTTGGAATCACGATCTTGGGCTTCAGTACCTGCACGGCCTGCACGGCCTCGGCGGCGGTATAGGCCTTGGGGCCACCCCCCACGGGCACCAGCATGATGTCCGGGCGACCCAGCAAAATCTGTTCTTCTACCCCCAGCGGAGCGGCGGCTCCGCCCATGTGAACGATGGTGACGCCACCCTGGGTCCACTTCCACACGGTGTTGGTGCCAAAGCGGCGGCCTCCCTCGCGATCGTGGGGGGTGAGAATGCCCTGGATCCGCAGATCGTCAAAGTCGTAAACCCCCGGATCGGTGAGCACTCGGGGCTCGCCGGGCAGGTCATTGAGGTAGCCTTCGTCAAACAGGCGGCTGCTGATCATCACAATGTCGGCGGCCACTGCTGGCGACGGAAAGCCCGCCGTGCAGCCAATCTGGCGGAACGGGTTGACCAAAATTCGCCTGCCCCCGCCGGTAAACAAAAAGGCGGTGTGGCCCAGGCTCCGAATGGTGACCCCTGACGTCTGAGCCTGGGCCTGACTGCGCATCCCTAACGCCAGAACAGTCCCCAATCCTGCCCCGGTGTAGCCCAGTAGTTGTCGCCGTTTCATGACTCTCTCACTCCCGCACAGTACGTATAGCGTCGGCTAGCCTAGTGTAGACCGTGACCTGCCGGTTTATTGCCTAAATTTGAGCCAGCCCCGCAACTGGCCATGCCTGATGCTGGCTTTTGGCTGTTGCAGGCTTGAGCGGTGCAATGCGGATCTCTAAACCTCAAATCGCGATCGCGACTTGTGCCGCGAATGCGCCCTACGCTGGTTGCGGGCTGAGTTCTGAGCTGGCCTTGCCGCTGATAACGTCGTCGGAGACGCCGTAGTCTTCGGCCACCAGGCGAGCGGTGATTTTAGCCGACATCATCACGCTGGGGGTGCCCGCACCGGGCTGGGTGCCCGCGCCGACCAGATACAGTCCCTTCACGTCCTCGCTGCGGTTGTGGGGGCGGAAAAAGGCCGACTGCACCAGCAATGGCTCAAGGCCAAAGGCATTGCCCACATGGGCGTCGAGGGTGTTTTCAAAGTAGTCGGGGGTGATGTAGCTATGGCACACCAGCCGCTCTTTGAGATTGGGCAGGTAGCCGCGCTCGTCGAGGAAATCAAAAACGATATCGCGCAGGCGATCGCCCACCTCATTCCAGTCAAGGCCCGACTTGTTGTTGGGCATAGGCACCAGAGTGTAGGCGGCGTGATGACCGGGAGGAGCCAGCGACGGGTCGGTAAGCGTCGGCAGGTGCAGGTACTGGGAAAAATCTTTGGGTAAGATCTTGCGGCCAAAGATGTCCTTTAGCAGTTCCTCATAGCGGGGACCGAGAATGATGGTGTGGTGGCGCAGCTTTTCGGTCTCGTTGCCGTCGGCCTTGAAGCCAAAGTAGATCACAAATACCGACATCGACTGCTGGGTCAGCTTTACCCGCAGATCGCTGTTCCAGAAGCGGTACTGGGGCTCGATTAGTTTGCCGTAGGTGGTAGCCCAGTCGGCGTTGGAAACCACGACATCGGCCTCCATGGTCAGTCCGTCGCCCAGGGTCACGCCCGTAGCCACCTTCTTGCCATCCTGGCGGGTGACATTGATTTTGGTTACCGGGGCGTTGTATTTAATCTGGCCGCCCAGATCCTCAAACTTTTTCACAAAGCCCTGCACCAGCGCCCCGGTGCCGCCCATGGCAAAGTGAATGCCCCAGGTTTTCTCCACGAAGTGAATCATGGCGTAGATGGCGGGCACCGACAGGGGGTTGCCGCCTACCAGCAGCGGCTCGAAGGTGAAGACCTGGCGCAGCTTGTCGCTCTTGAAGTAGCGGCTGCTAAAGCGGAACAGGTTGCGCACGGCGTCGAGCTTGAGCAGGTCGGGGGCAACCTTGAGCATGGTGCCGACGTCGCCAAAATGGGTGTAGCCCAGCTCTAAAAAACCCCGCTCAAAGATAGCGCGCGACTGCTCGTGGAAGCGTTCATAGCCCTCCAGGTCACCCGGTTCGCCCAGGGCGAGAATCTGCTCGCGGGTGTGGGCTTCGTCGCCGTCGTAGTCGAAAAAGGTGCCGTCGTCGAAGTAGATGCGGTAGAAGGGCAAAATCGGCACGATCTGCACGTATCGGCTGGTGTTGGGGCCACCCGAAACCCCTTCTTTGATGCGCTTGTTCTCATCGACAATGGTGGAGGGGAAATCGTCGGAGGTCAGGTCGGCGCGATCGCGCTCCAGCGAAAACAGCTCTTCAATAAAGTGGGGCACCGTAATCACCGTCGGCCCCATGTCAAAGGTAAAACCCTGCTCGCGACGCACGTAAGCCCGTCCGCCGGGGGCGTCCAGCGCTTCGACAATGGTGGTGTCAAACCCCAGGCTTTGCAGGCGAATACCCATGGCCAGCCCGCCAATACCCGCACCAATCACGATCGCCTGCTTGCGGCCCATGCTCGACTCCTGAGAGATTCTGTTACAAACGTTAATAACCACTTCATATCTTACTACCCCAACCTGAGTTCGGGATAAGGAAAGGAGGGGCTCTGTAAGCTGATATAGCTGTAGCCAGTCTGGTTAAGACATGTCTCCTATGACCGTTCAAACGTTTGAACGGTCATAGGGTTCCTGGATGTCCTAACCAACGTGACTATGGCTATATCACGTAAATGATTCAGCAGGCCCCCCTATGGATAGTCTAGAAGAGCTGTTTTGCCACATTGATGATTTCTGCTGTCAGTTCGAGCCGAAATGGCACCAGATGCTGCTGGGTGAAGGCGTTCAACACCGTCAGCGCCAGCGATCGCTGAGCTTAAGCGAGGTGATGACAATCTTGGTGTGCTTCCACCAGCAGCACTATCGCAACTTCAAGGCGTTCTACAACAAGCATGTCTGCGTGCACTGGCGAGAGGCCTTTCCTGGCCTGGTCAGCTATCACCGCTTTGTGGAGTGGATGCCGTCGGCTCTGCTGCCCTTATGCGTGTACCTGAAGCACTGTTTTGGCGCTTGTAGCGGCATCAGCTTTATCGATAGCAGCAGCCTCAAGGTGTGCCACAACCGTCGGATTCGACGCCACAAGGTGTTTCGCGGCCTGGCGGCTCGGGGCAAAACCTCAGTTGACTGGTTCTTTGGCTTCAAGCTCCACCTGGTGGTTAATGACCAAGGGGAGTTGCTCAACATCCAAATCACGCCGGGCAATACCGACGACCGCAAGCCCGCCTGTGACTTGCTTCAAGGCCTCTATGGCAAGGTCTTTGCTGACCGGGGCTATGTCTCCAAAGCACTGGCAGAACGCCTCTTTGAGACCTGTGGCATCGAGTTCTTTGCCAAACCCAGGCGCAACATGACAAACCACTTGATGCGGCTCACCGACAAGTTACTGGCCCGCAAGCGCGCCATTGTCGAAACCGTCATTGACCAGCTCAAGAACATCTCCCAGATTGAGCATTCCAGGCATCGCAGCCCTACCAACTTCATGGTCAATGTCATCTGTGGCTTGATTGCCTACTGCCATCAGCCCAAGAAGCCTTCCCTCAATCTTGACTTCGCTCTTCCTCCATCGGCTTAACCCGAACTCAGGTTACCCCAGGTTCTTTGCACGCCGCCTCGGAACGCGATGGCAAGGAATATTGGGTTTTAGAGCTGTAGCTAGTTTGGTTAAGACAGGTCTCCTAGGAACGTTCAAACGTTTGAACGTTCCTAGGGTTTCTGGATGTCCTAACCAACGCGACTATGGCTATACCTAGCGCTGCTGAGCCATCGCCACTACGGCATCTACGTTAAGCCATCCAGCGCTCTAAGGATGGGTAGCGGGTCAGCACTAGCGCAGATAATGGGCAGCTCTGGACCTTGCCATGCCCATATACGCCTCACCACAGGAAAGCATCGTTATCGAGCGATTATTTAACCTTAACCCCGGACCGCAAACAGGCGGGCAACTTGCAGCGCAAACCCTGGCAGCAGGGGTGAAGTAACCGTGTCCTGAGCCAAGAGGGTGGCCGTTAAAACAAGCTGGGCCTGCTCACGGCGATAGATTTCTATCCGCTGGGCGGTGCGATCGACAATCCAGTATTCCGACACGCCTTGAACAGAGTAGAGCTTGAGTTTGGCGGAACGGTCGCGCTCTTCGTTGGTTTTACCCGGCGAGAGCACCTCCACAACCAGTTCTGGTGCGCCCTGAAAGTGTCCAGCCTCGTCCTGAATTTGAGCAATGCGCTCATCGCTGCCCCACGCGACATCAGGCGATACATTATCTGAGTCAGAGAAAATTAGTCCCGGCATGATCGATGCCTCACCCGAACCAGTGCCTACAGCCCAGGCATCCAGAGCGGCGAAAATGCGGCCCGCTAGCTGCTGATGCTTGTGGTGGGGCGACCTGGTCACAAACAGTTCTCCATCGATAATCTCGTAGCGAACCCACTCGTTCTCAGGCAGCGCTTCGATGTCTTTCGTGGTCCAGCGAACTGGGCTTTTGGCAACGCTCATAGCTGAGAACCCCGGAAAAGCTGTAGCTTTAATTGTAGCTGTGGGTCGGCTGGGATGAGGGTGTGCCCCCCTGACAAGAGAATCAGCTAGATTTTGCAAAGTAACTATCGGGAACCATCGTCCCTACGCTGTGACGGGCACTGGCAGCGACACCAAAAAATTCCGCAAAATCTCCATACCCGCTTCGGTGAGAATGCTTTCGGGGTGAAACTGCACCCCCTGCATGTGGGGATAGTCGCGATGCTGTACACCCATAATGGTGCCGTCTTCGACCCAGGCGGTAATTTCGAGAACATCGGGGCAGGTGTCGCGATCGATTACCAGGCTGTGGTAGCGGGTGGCCAGAAAGGGATTCTCTAGACCGGCGAAGACCCCTTTGCCGGTGTGGTAAATGGGAGAAGTTTTGCCATGCATGAGTTCGGCGGCGCGCACCACGTTACCGCCAAAAACCTGACCCATACTCTGGTGCCCCAGGCACACGCCCAGGACGGGGACTGTGGGACCAAGCTTTTCAATAATGGCTAGGGAAACCCCAGAGTCGTCGGGAGTGCCAGGGCCGGGGGAGATCACAATGCCGTCTGGCTTGAGGGCAACAATCTCGTCCACCGTGATTTCGTCGTTGCGAAACACCTGTAGGTCGCTCGCCATGGGTAGCTCGGTGCCCAGTTCGCCCAGGTACTGCACCAGGTTGTAGGTGAAGCTGTCGTAGTTATCGATAATAAGGATCATGGCGGCAGCAAAAAATAAAGCTAAAGGAGCTGTAGCAGCTGCCACAGAGGGGGCAGCAGCAGACAGGCGGCGATCGACAGGGAAATCAGGGCCGAAATCAAAACGGCGGCGGCGGCGCAGTCTTTGGCAATCTTAGCGAGTTCGTGGTAAGTCTGCTGTACCGTGAGGTCAACCACCGATTCCAGAGCGGTGTTAATCAGCTCCAGGGTGAGCACGACGCCGCAGGTAAGGATAATCACCGATAGCTCTACCGGGGCCAGGCGCAGGGCGATCGCCAGCCCCACCGCCACACTGCCGACCACCACGTGAATGCGAAAGTTGCGCTGGGTACGGAAGGCATAGGCCACCCCCTGCCAGGCATATCTAAAGCTCACCAGTAGGTTAGTGGCCACGCGCCAGGAGAGCGATCGGCTGACCGAGTCGAGGTTGCCCTCGGACACCGGCACCACCGACTCAGATTTTTCGCTATAGAGAGTCATAGATACTGTTGATAGAGGCGATCGGGCAATATGCCCCTATACCGTACCGTGGAGAATGAATCAGGGCCAATTTAGCCTACTTTTTCAGACTTTAACCCAACGGCGGTGAGGAGGACGCTCTGTTTATCTAGCATGGCGACCAGGCTGGGGTCGTCGGGGTGATCCCAGCCGAGCAGGTGCAAAAACCCGTGGGCGGCGAGCCAGGCGGTTTCCCAGCGCAGCGAGTGGCCCGCCTCGGCAGCCTGACGGGCAGCGGTGTCGAGTGAAATAATAATGTCGCCTAAGTACAAGGGCTCTGTAGCTAACAGTTCATCCGCCACGGGAAAGTCATTCTCCAGGGCCGCAAAGGAAAGCACATCGGTGGGCTGATCGAGCTGGCGAAACTGCTGGTTGAGGGCGGCAATTTCAGCGTCGGTGGTCAGCTTGAGCGCTAGTTCGTAGGCCCCAATCGGTGACCCTTCTAGCGCCATCTGCTGGCCCCACTGAGTAAACCAGCGCTCCCACTCGTCGTTGGTGACCACCGCACTGTCAGGGTGGTCGGTTTCTAGGGCCACCTCAAGGGTGGGCAGCGAAGACGTCGGAGTTGCCATTGGTTAACGGGTCAGGTAGGCCAAACCCACCAGCAGGCTCAGCAGCGCGGTCACGGTCAGCGAAAAGTGGAACAGCGACTTGCCGCCCTTTTTGACCATGTTGCGCATGGCCAGTTTGACAAAGCTGGGGGGCGCTTCGGCAGGTGCAGAAGATGGCTGATCGGTGGTAGCGGGGTCTAGGGTCGATTGGTCCTGACTCATAGGGAACGCTCCAGTGCGAGATAGTTTTAATGTACCGGGTTTTTGGGGTAGGTAGGGTAAGGGCGATCGCCTTCCTTTGCACCACCTTTCTGCCTCAATAGGTGGCCTGCAACCGGCTTAACAGGTAGTCTCCAGCGGCAATCGGCGGGTAACGGGGCGGCTGGTCTGGCCCCTGACAGGTGGGCAGGCAGCTAATCAGGGCATCGGCATCGGGCTCACAGAAAAAGGCGATGGAATAGCGGTCTCGCTGGGCCTTTTCGCCCTGGGGTAGGCTGACTCGATGCCTGGTCGAGCGAAACACGCCGTTGCTCCAGCGCTCGGTCAGATCGCCCGTGTTAATCAGCACGGCACCGGGGATCGCTGGGGCCGCAATCCAGTTTCCCGCAGCGCTGAGCACTTCAAGGCCGCCGACATCATCCTGAAACAGCAGAGTCAGGGTGCCGTAGTCGGAGTGCTCCCCGGCCCGAATTTGCCCTGGTTTAGGGGATACATTCAGGGGCGGGTAGTGCAGTAGCCGCAGGGTGTAGTTTTGAGCTCTGTGGTGGGCGACGATAAACTCCTCTGGCATGTCCAGCGCCAGGGCAAAAGCGCGAAAAATTTTGGCGGCAGCCGTAGCGCAGGCGTCAAAGAACTCGGTTAGCGTAGTGCGAAAGTCGGCGGGTTGGGCGGGCCAGCGGTTCTGCACCAGCGCCGCGTCTTCAGTGGCGATCGCGGCAGAGTCCATCTCTCGGCCTAGGTTGAAGGCTTCTTTGAGATCGCCGGGCTGGGTTTCGTCGAGCCGCTCGCGCTCCAGGCCAATGTAGCCCCGGTTGCTGACCTCGCTCGACCAGGCGATCGCCTGTTTCTGGGCCAGTGGCAGGGCAAAAAACTGCTGCGACTGGGCAAAGGCCGCCGCGATCGCCCCCTCGGGAATGCCGTGGTTGGTCAGGTAGAGAAAGCCCACCCCATGACAGGCGCGATAGATGTCAGCCGCCACCTGGATCTTGCCCACCGGATCGTCGGTGAGAAAGGGCGAAAAATCGATCAGGGGAATCTCAGTTTGCATGGTTACGGCTTTGCCACCTGACTGCATAACGTCCTCCTTGTCGAAGGATGCTCTGGTGGTGGGCACTTCCCACCCGACGGTGACTCTAGGGTACCGGCTGGAGCTTAAACGGTCTGCTCCTGGAGAACCTGATTTTCCTGGCGCAGGTAGGCCTGAATAAAGGCTTCTAGATCCCCAGCCATCACGTCGTCGATCGCAGTGGTCTCAACCCCGGTGCGCAGGTCTTTGACCAGCTGGTACGGGTGAAACACGTAATTGCGAATCTGGGCACCCCAGCTCGCTTCTACCATGTCGCCGCGAATTTCGGCGATCGCCTGGGCCTGCTGCTCCTGGGCAATGATCAGCAGCTTGGCCTTGAGAATAATCATCGCTTTTTCGCGGTTTTGCAGCTGCGATCGCTCCTGGGTACAGCGCACCGAGATCCCTGTCGGCAGGTGGGTAATGCGCACCGCCGTTTCAACTTTGTTGACGTTCTGACCGCCCGCCCCGCCCGATCGCGAAGTCTTGATCTCCAGGTCTTTTTCGGGAATCTCCAGCTCGATATTCTGATCGAGAATCGGCATGATTTCGACCCCGGCGAAGCTGGTCTGGCGCTTGCCGTTGGCGTTGAAGGGCGAAATTCTCACTAGGCGGTGAGTCCCTTTCTCGGACTTCAGGTAGCCGTAGGCGTAGCGCCCGGTGATCTCCAGCGTGGCCGACTTCAGCCCCGCTTCCTCACCCTCCGATATTTCCACCAGGTGCACCTGATAACCCTGGCGCTCGGCCCAGCGGGTGTACATGCGCAGCAGCATCTCACCCCAGTCCTGGGCATCGGTGCCGCCCGCCCCAGCGTTGATGGTCAGCACCGCGCCTTTTTTGTCGTAGGGGCCAGCTAGCAGCTGCTGGAGTTCCCACTGGTCGAGTTCTTGGCTTAGACGAGTGACGGTGCCCTGGGCTTCCTGAAAGAGGGCTTCGTCGTTGTCCTCCTGCAGCAGCTCAAGAATGGCGGCGGTGTCGTCGAGGTTGGCCTGCCAGGTGGTGAGCTGGGTCAGGTTGGCCTTGTAGTCGCTCAGCTCCTGGAGGGTGTCCTGGGCTTTGCTCTGGTCATCCCAAAAGTCGGGCTGGGCCGCCAGCTGTTCCAGGTCCTGAATTTTGGCTTCGAGGGCAGGAATGTCAAAGATAGTCCTGGGTCTTACCCAGGCGATCGGTGAGCGTCTCAAGTTCACGCTTGAGGTCAGTGGTGTCTAGCATGGTGTGCTGTGGTGGACTGGAAGATCACTATAGCGGATGTTGACGAGGGGCGGTGGAGGGGCATTCAGAGGTGGGGAGTTCAAAATTCAAAATTCAAGGTTCAAAATGGTTCAGGTGACAAGGCCGATTACAGAGCGGACGTTTGAGTTTGCGGTGCGGATCGTGAAACTGTGCCAGACATTAGGGACGATGTCAGTTATTAATCAGCCGTTGGTGAGACAGTTGATTCGGTCAGGTACATCGGTGGGAGCGAATGTGGAGGAGGCTCAGGCAGGGCAGAGTCGGGCAGATTTTATTCACAAGATGGAGATTGCGCTGAAGGAGCTGCGAGAGACTCGCTACTGGCTACGCTTACTGGTGGCAACGGACTTGGTAACAGAGGCGAGATTGACAGGACTGATTGATGAGTCGGAAGAGTTGGTAAGGGTGATGTCGAAGATTGTGGTGAGTGCGAAGGAGAGGGGGAAGAGTTCAAAATGAAAAATTCAAAAATGTTGATCAGCCTCCTATTTTTGAACTTTGAATTTTACACTTTGAACTGACAAGCTAACCTTGGCAAACACTCAATTCATCCACCTTCCCACCCTCCTACGCCGCTTTGAAGAAGCGAATGATCTCGCGGACGTGTTCTAGGAACTGGCCGTCGGCGCTGAGCTGGGCGATCGCCTGCTGCCCCTCCAGCGCGAGCCGCTGGTGCTCCGCCTGGTTGGTTGCTACCAGCGTTGTGACTTCCGTAGCGAGAGCCGTGAGATCCTGCCGCAGGGCCTGGCGCTGGCGCTGCTCGGTGGCGGCCCATGAGGCGGGGTCATCGGTGTCGAGCTGAGCGGTCAGGGTTTTGATCTGGCTTTCGGCCTGGGTGAGGCGATCGCGCAGCCACACCACATCTTCGCGCGGGTACGTAAACTGCTGCTGAATGGCGGCAATGCGGGCGGCGAAGTACTGGTAGGTGCGAACTGCGGGGCGCAGGCCGCTGAGCAGTAGAGCGGCGGCAGAGCCCCAGTAGCCCAGTTGGCTAACGCCCGTGCTGGCGAGCAGATAGAGCCCCAGGGCGGTGATCAGGTGCAGGGCTAGCACCAGGCGCAGCGACCAGCGGGCCAGCGATCGCACGTAGCCCACCTGGCGATCGTCCACCGCAATACCGTTTTCCGCCGACAGAGCCGCTTCGCTGATCGCCTCTTTAGCCTCAAAGTAGATATTCCAGGGTATGGTGGTCAGCGTCAGCAGCCAGCCAAAACTGGCCAGGCCCACCACCCAGTCGGCAAAGTTACCTACCGGAATTTGCCACCACTGAGCCAGGCCAAACATGCCCAGCAAAATTATCACCAGCACCAAACTGAGCAAGCTCGCCATCATCACCGGGCTCCAAATGCAATAGGGACAGATAGCCAGGAAACGTATTTCCCGCTATCTGCCCCCATAGTGGCGAGTAAATTTGACCAAATCCCCGGCGCTATACCGGTTTTTCAGGTGTTACTTCTACACGGCTAGATGCTGAGTGACCGCTTGCACGATGTGCTGGGTCCAGCGATCGACTAGACCTGCATCAATGGCTTCAACCATCACCCGAATCACCGGCTCGGTGCCGGAGGGGCGCACCAGCACCCGGCCTTCGTCGCCCATGGCCTGCTCAGCCGCATCAACGGCCTGGCACACCGGGGCGCAGTCTTGCCAGTGGAGGCGGCGATCGCGATCGACCACTTTCACGTTCTGGAGTTTTTGGGGATAGGTCCGAAAGCTGTCATCTACTAAAGCCGCCAGCGACCCACCCAGGCTTTGCACCAGGGTCGCCAGGTGCAAAGCCGTGAGAATGCCGTCGCCCGTGAGGCTGTAGTGGTGGCAGAGAATGTGGCCCGACTGCTCACCGCCCAGCTTGGCCCCGCGACTGACCATCTCGCTGTAGACATGCTGATCGCCCACCTGGGTACGCACCAGGGTGCCGCCCAGCTTTTCCCAGGCTCGCTCAAAGCCCAGGTTGGCCATTACCGTCGAGATCAGGGTGTGGTTAGGCAGCCGCCCCTGCTCTTGCAGGCGCTTGCCCCAAAAATAAAGAATGTAGTCGCCATCGACCACGCGGCCCTGGGCATCGACTGCCATCACCCGGTCGGCATCGCCGTCGAAGGCAAAACCCAGGTCGGCCTGGTGCAGCGCGATCGCAGCCTTGAGCGGTTCCAGGTGGGTCGAGCCGCAGTCTACGTTAATGCGATCGCCGTCGGGGGCACCGTGCAAAGCAATCACCTCGGCCCCAGCTTCCATAAACACCTGCTCGGCCAGTCGAGTAGCCGATCCCCAGGCCATATCCAGCACTACCCTCATGCCCGCTAGGTCAAGACCGGGCTGGAGAGGCTCGTGCAAAAAGCTGGCATAGCGGTTCACCAACTCGGGCCGATAGTAGCACTGGCCCCAGGTGCTGGCCGCCATCGCTGTCCCCTGTCCCCGCAGGGCCGCTTCGATAGTTGCCTGCACAGTACTCGATAGCTTGGTGCCGTCGCCGCCAAAAAACTTGATGCCGTTGTCAGCCGGGGGGTTGTGGCTGGCCGAAATCATAATGCCCCCCAGGGCCTGGCAAGACTCCGCCAGGTAGGCCACGGCCGGGGTCGGACACAGCCCAATGTGCCAGACATCCAGACCAGCGGACGTTAGGCCCGCCGATAGGGCTGTAGCCAACATATGCCCCGAGGTGCGAGAGTCTTGACCCAAAATGATAGGCCCGTCGGCCAGCCCCTGGGCCTGCATGACCTGCCCGGCCCAGTAGCCAATTTCCATGGCCAGCGGAGCAGTCAGCAGATCGCCCGCTCTGCCGCGAATGCCGTCAGTACCAAACAGCGGTCCAGGGGGCAGTGACATTGCGGCCAAACCCTGGACAAATGGCTCAGTCGCTGTGGAGTTGTTGTCGTTTTGCTGCTCCAGGGGTGCCGTGCCCGTGGGTCTTACCGGAGAACTAACCATAGTAATTTTCCTCACACCTCACACTCACAGTGGAGGATAGCACCTCTGCCTTAGGATGGAACTATCCCCCTAGGCCAGTTCCGCCATTTGTATGGCCACTTATAGCTCTACCGAAAGTGTTGATCCCCGCCTGGAAGAGGGCATTGCTCTGTTTAATCAGGGCGAATATTACCGCTGCCATGACGTGCTCGAATCAATCTGGATGGAGGCTAACACCTTAGAGAAGCCGTTTTATCAGGGTATTTTGCAAATTGCCGTAGGGCTGTACCACCTGGGAAACCACAACTGGCAGGGAGCGTCTATTCTCCTGGGAGAGGGGGTAAATCGACTGCGTCCTTTTGAGCCAGCCTATGCTGGAGTAGATATCGCTCGCCTGGTGGACTGCGGCTGGGCCTGGTTAACAGTCCTGCACCAAACTGGTCCCGATCGCGTTCAGGAGGTGGCAGATGCAGTAGTCCAAGCCCAGGGCAAACCGCCAGAGGGTGATGATTCAAATCCTGTAGTTGTGATCGCCGGAGCCGATCACCCTCTACCTGCCCTGTATCTCTATGGCCAAAGTCAGGCTTAGGCCACAGCCAGTACCGCAGATTGTGTAAAGCGTCATAGTCATTCGGAGCGATTTCCAGTAAGGTTCCTGTGGGTGTGCTTACAAATGGCCTAATCTTCATAGAGACTCTATAGAAAGATCTCTATGAAGCCTGCTTGGATAGCTATGCTGTGAGCATCTGGTTTTTCTGCCCTATGGATCCTTAAAACCGTGAGATGTCTTGAAAGAATGGGCCTAGAAATCTCTATCTTCCGACTGATAGGGTCTATGGTAGCCCAGGGCTACGATTGGTCACTGAGTGCCGATAGTTACACCAAGCCTTGCTATTTCCCTACGGGCCTAACCAAAGATATTTAGAAAGATGATTGTAAATGACAGAGTCCTGCGATCGCAGGACACCTACCTGTATTCCCCTAAACAATTGACACTATGAAAATAAGCGTTGTTATTCCCTGCTTTAATGAAGCTCCGCTCATCGGGCAGCAGCTAGAGGCTCTAACTAAACAAACTTTGGCCCCCTACGAGGTGATTGTGGCCGACAATGGCTCCACCGACAACAGTCGCGCCGTTGTAGAACAGTACCGCGATCGCCTGCCAGGACTCAAGCTTATCGATGCCACAGGGGTACAAATGGCCTCCTACGCCCGCAACGTAGGAGCTAAGGCGGCCACTGGAGAATACCTGGCCTTTTGCGATGCCGATGACGAGGTCGACGAAGAATGGGTTGAAGCTCTGGGCCGCGCCTTTGTCGACCACAGCTTCTTAGCCTGCTGCATTGACCATAAAAAGCTCAACAAAAATGGTGTAAATACCCCCGAGAATCAAGGGCTACAAAAGTTTAGAACGCCCTTTTATCCCTTTGCTGGGGGTTGTGCACTGGCTATTCGCAAAGATGTCCACGACGCTGTGGGAGGGTTTGATGAAACCATCCCACACCTAGAGGACGCCGACTACTGCATTCGCGTGCAGATGGCTGGCCATACGCTGGTCTTCGTACCGGATGCGGTAGTGCACTACCGCCACGGTACGGGTACTGAGCAGTCATTTATAGAGTCCCAGCGGTTGACCTTTCACAAAGCCCACAATTGGGGCTACGGGCTTGCCACCCTATACCTGCGCTACCGCGAAAAGGGTATGCAGCTTCACGGAATAGCGCCGCGTCTGGTGCTGATTCCCCTCTGGATGCTGCGGTTTATAGGATCCGGATTTAGGTCTAGTCACAGTCTTTGGCGCTTGGGCTGGCACATGGGAGTGGTCAATCGGTTGCTTGCCGGGCTGTAGCTCAATGCCGCCAGAAGGGCTAGTTCTCCTCGTTAGAAAATAGTTCAAAAGGGGCAGGGTGCCGTGAAGTAGGCCTTGTTCTGCAAGAGATATTGTCGCAGTCAACTTTAGAAAATCATTACTACAAGCTCTTTTGCTTCATATAAGATTTATAAAAGGATACAATTGCTAACGCTACTATCTTAGACAGATGTAATCATCTTTTGAGATTTAGTAGAGAAGACGCATGTTTCACGTCTCGCCCGCCTCTAGCTTGATTAGTCCCCCATAGCGACTTGTGTTTCCCCGGTCTCTACGGGCAATAGCAAAGTTCCGGCAGGTTTGATGCCAAGTTTTATTATTGAGAAACTTAAGTCGGTTGAGTTGGCAGGGCTATCTGGCATGAGAAGCAAGTACGTTGTAAATATCGGCACACTTTCATTTCAAGCCTTTTCACTACTGAGTCCCCCCTAAATAATTCTAGGCATCTAAGAATTTTAGCTTAAGCTTTATCTTTCCGGGAAATCAAGTCGATGCTTTAGCATTCTGTTTGGACTTGATTGAAATCTAGTCCATCATAGTTTATGTAAAAGCACTGGGCTTTGAAACTTTAGAATGGTCTGCTCACGCTACCCCTAAAGGCTCATCGGGGTGTTTCAGAGCATTTTTAAATCATTTCTTCTAGCGTAGGACTTTCCCTAGGTTTACCTATTTATTGATTCAAACTTGGGTTGGTCAATGAAGGCTTGATTTACTAATTAGAAAGAAAAGGCATCCGGCAAACCAAGAGAAGTTCAACCCGTGTGGTGAGTTAGAAAAACTGCCGCATAGAACTCTCTCAAAGTGACTTTGCTAGAGTCATCATGTTTTCTAGGCATTGAGTGCTTAGGAATGGCATTTCCTGCACCTGAAATACGGAATCTTTGCTGCCAATACTGAAAGAAAAATGGCTATTTTTAACATTCTAGGTAAGACTTTCTTGTTGTTCCATAGTGTGTTCAATAGAATCCGCTCTGCCGCCTTACTCACAAAGTTTAAGTCAGTAGGACCGGGTAGCCGAGTGGAGTGGCCTTTAAAAGTTTCTGGAGGAAAATATATAACCCTAGGGGAAAATGTATATATTGCCTGGAATGGCTGGTTGTTTGGTAATAATCACTATGGTGATCAACATTTTACACCTGAAATTCTAATTGGCGATGCTACCTACGTTGGTAATGCCTGCCACATTGTGGCGTGTAATCGAGTTGAGATTGGGAAAGGCGTATTGATTGCCGATCGATGCTATCTATCGGACAACTTGCATGATTACCGAAATATTGATTGCGCAATTAGGGATAACGAGTTACTAGTTCTTGGTGAAATTAATATCGGAGATGATAGTTGGATTGGTGAGAACGTCTGTATATACGGTCCTGTTACTGTTGGAAAACACTGTGTTGTGGGTGCTAACAGTGTCTTGACAAAGAGTATTCCTGATTACTCTGTTGCTGTCGGAACTCCCGCACGCGTAGTCAAACGCTATGATTTTATGACCCAGCGATGGCGCAAGACAGATGAAAACGGAAACTTTATTCAAGAGCAACTTTATTCAAGAGCTTTTGGTAAAGAGATGAGCGGAGATGCTTAAGCTTTGACTTGATGGATTTGCTGCTTATTGCCCTAAACGTAGTGCATGGAGCGACGAATTATAAACGGAGAGCACCGCGATCGTAGGTTATTTATTTATCTTGAGTTGTCATTATGAAAATAAGCGTTGTTATTCCTTGTATTAATGCTGGAGCGGTAATTGATCAACAGCTTGAGGCTTTGACAAAGCAAACCGTCGCCCCCTATGAAGTGATCGTGGCTGATAATGGCTCCACCGACAATAGTCTTGCTGTAGTTGAACAGTACCGCGATCGCCTGCCCCGCCTAACGGTAATCGATGCCGCTAGGGTCAAGGGCGCTTCCCACGCCCGCAACGCGGGGGCTAGAGCTGCCTCCGGCGTCTACCTAGCCTTTTGCGACGCCGATGACGTCGTCGATCAAGGATGGCTGGAGGCACTGGGGCAAGCCTTCACCCGTTCCGATTTTCTAGCCTGCCGTGCTGACAACGAAATGCTCAATTCGGGCGCTGTCAATACCCCAGAGAGCGAGGGCCTGCAAAACTTTAGAACGCCTTTTTATCCCTTTGCCGGAGGCTGCGCACTGGCCATTCGCAAAGATATCCACGACGCTGTGGGAGGGTTTGATGAAACCATCCCACACCTAGAGGACGCCGACTACTGTATTCGCGTACAGATGGCTGGCCATACCCTAGTCTTTGTACCGGATGCGGTAGTGCACTACCGCCACGGTACGGGTACTGAGCAGTCATTTATAGAGTCCCAGCGGTCGACCTTTCACAAAGCTCACAATTGGGGCTACGGGCTTGCCACCCTATACCTGCGCTACCGCGAAAAGGGTATGCAGCTCCACGGAATAGCACCGCGTCTGGTGCTGATTCCCCTCTGGATGCTGCGGTTTATAGGATCCGGATTTAGGTCTAGTCACAGTCTCTGGCGCTTGGGCTGGCACATGGGAGTGGTCAATCGACTACTCAAGGCGTCCTAGACTATACCTGGAGAGAGCGTTTGTTAAACATCACTTAGGAAAGCATCTCTCCGAAAAAACAAAGAGCGGAATGATAACATTTTTTGGATCGGGTGTACATGTCCTACACCCGATTTTTATTGCGCCTGCTAAATCTGTAAAACCCCGGTCCAAGGGATAGCTGCTTCATGACGGGTGAACTATACCTATTAGGTAACAGCAAACACAGTTTTTCCCTTTGACTTGTGGCTTCCGCCAGGTGTGGAGGCCGCTGTTTTTCGGCGCCAAACCCGATCGCTGCAAAGCCTAGGCCTGGCGTTCCGTTCAGTTAAAAGACCACCTTTAGGCGCCTTGCAAGGGGCTTTTATGATGCTCAGCGTTGTAATTCCGTGCTTAAATGCCGCTGCGACTATCGACCAGCAGCTTGAGGCACTAATTCAGCAAACCACCCCCCCCTGGGAGGTTATCATCGCAGACAACGGCTCAACCGATGCCACTCTAGATATCGTCAGGCAGTACAGCGCTCGCCTGCCCCTTAAAATTGTCGATGCCTCCGATCGACAAGGCGCTGGCCACGCCCGCAACGTCGGTGTAAAAGCCGCCACTGGAGACTACATTGCCTTTTGTGATGCCGATGACGTCGTAGCTGCGGGATGGCTCCAGGCTTTGGCTCAGGCCTTTGTCAGCAAAAGCTTTCTGGCCTGCCGATTTGACTGCGCGCGGCTTAATCCGGGAGATCAAATCGACGGGCAAAATCAAGACCAAGGACTACAGCAGTTTAGAATTCCCTTTTTGCCCTTTGCCGGAGCCGGAGGTCTGGCCATTCAACGGCAGCTATACGAGCGGGTCGGGGGGTTTGACGAAGCTTTTACCCATCTCGAAGATGCAGAATTTTGCGTTCGCGTTCAGCTCACTGGAGTTGAACTCACCTTTGTGCCCGATGCGGTCGTCCACGTGCGCAACGCATCTCCTACACCCAAAGGATTTTTCGAAGCCCGACGGTCCACCTATCGCAAAGCCTACGCCTGGGGAAACGGGATGGGTAAAATTTACCTCAAGTACAGAGAGAAAGGTATGCAGTTTCACGGCGTGGGGCCGCGCCTGGTGCTGTTGCCTCTCTGGGTTCTCCGGAGTCTGGTAGATATCCAAAACATCAGTTGCTTTTGGCGCATAGGTTGGCATATGGGTGTGCTTCGGGCGCTGCTCCAACCTCCTGATGGCAGGCAGCAACCCACCGCCAGGTCGGCAGTGTATCAAGCCTAGCGCTTCACCCAAACTACAGATTTAAGCCTGACAGGTCACTAGTCTAGGCCCATAGTTATGGCAAAACCTGCCCATCCCCTTGGTCCAGCAACCTTACTGAAGAGCAATCACCATGGTCAATTTTGCAACGGTAGATAAGGCAATAGACTACGGCAAGCGACGGCTGGTGCGGCGTCAGCTCCGTCAGCGAGGGAAAGTGCTGCAGCTATCCCAAAAGCCAGCAATTATTTTTTCTCCCCACCAAGATGACGAAACCCTGGGCTGCGGTGGTTTGATTGCCCTTAAGCGCCAGCAGGGGGTGCCGGTTTGGGTTGTGTTTTTGACCGATGGACAGTTGTGCTATTGGGGTGCCCCAGAACCCCCGCCGCTGACGACAGAGGAATGTATTCGCCTGCGCCAGGAGGAAGCAACAGCCGCCCTGGATGTTTTGGGCGTTGAAGCCTCGAACATCGTCTTTTTAGATGCCAAGGACTCAACTCTGAGAAGTTTAGAGGGGGATCAGCGCCAGCGGCTAGTTGAATCGCTGGCCCACTGGCTAAGGGCAGTGCAGCCCGGCGAGGTCTACGTGCCGTACCACAAAGATCAGCATGACGACCACATTGCCACCCACGATCTAGTCAAGGCAGCCCTGAAGGAAGTACCCCTGACGGTGGATCTTTGGCAATATTTGGTTTGGTCGCTGTGGCGCTATGAAAACCTAAACGACTTATCCACTCAACAGTATCAAGGGCTTTACAGCCTACCTATTGCCCCAGTTAAATCCCAGAAGCTAGAGGCCCTGAAGGCGTATAAATCGCAATATACCCCTGTGGTAGGCAACTTTACAGCGCTGCCAAAAACCTTCATGGGCTTCTTTGACTACCCCTTCGAGCTATTTGTTAAAGCTTAGGGCAAGCCACCTAAAAACCATCCCGATTGAGATGTGGCCTCAGCCCATCGGTCCAGTTCTAATCAGACCATGGGCGGGTATTTTAGAGGGAACATGTTTAGGTCAACTCAACGGCGACAGCGCTCCCTGCTAGGATGGATTTTGTGCCTTTGGGGCGCGCTGTTCTCCCGCTGAGCACCCTATGCAAATTTATTTAGACTACAGCGCCACCACGCCCCCTCGCTCAGAGGTAATCGCGGCCATGGCCACCTGCATGGCGGATAGCTGGGGCAACCCCTCAAGCCTTCACCACTGGGGCGGTCGGGCGGCTACGGCACTAGAGCAGGCGCGGCTACAGGTAGCGTCGTTGCTCAATGCCCCGGCCAGTGCGGTGGTGTTTACGGCGGGGGGCACCGAGGCCGATAATCTGGCCCTGATGGGGGTAGCCCAGCGCTACCGGGTACCTCAGCACATGATTATCTCGGCGGTGGAGCACTCGGCGGTAGAACAACCGGCCCAGCGGCTCGAAGCGTTAGGCTGGCAGGTGACTCGCCTGCCGGTCGATAGCCAGGGTCGGGTCAATCCGGTAGCGCTGCGACAGGCCCTGCGGGACAATACCGTGCTGGTGTCTATTATCTATGGTCAAAGCGAGGTGGGTACGCTTCAGCCGATCGCCGCGCTAGGGCAAATGGCCCGTGATCACGGGGCGCTGTTTCACACCGACGCAGTGCAGGTGGCCGGGCGGCTGCCTCTGGATGTGCAAACGCTGCCGGTCGATTTGCTGTCGCTTTCCAGCCACAAAATCTACGGGCCGCAGGGGGCCGGGGCGCTGTACGTGCGGCCTGGAACCAAGCTGTTGCCCCTGTTGAGGGGCGGTGGTCAGGAGTTGGGGTTGCGATCGGGCACCCAGGCGGTGCCAACCCTGGCCGGGTTTGGGGTGGCGGCAGCCCTAGCAGCTGAGGAAATGGCTGCCGAGACTGTGCGCCTGTCGGGTCTGCGCGATCGCCTCTTTGACCAACTATCCACCGTAGCTGAGCTGATGCCCACGGGCGATCGCCACCGCCGCCTGCCCCATCACGTCAGCTTTTGCGTGGCTGCCGATGGCGATCGCGTCAGCGGCCGCACTCTGGTGCGCGAGATGAACTTGGCCGGCATTGGCATCAGTGCCGGATCGGCCTGCCACAGCGGTAAGCTCAGCCCCAGCCCGGTGCTGCTGGCCATGGGGTACAGCGATCGCGCCGCCCGCTGCGGCATTCGCCTCACGCTGGGGCGACACACCACCGCCGCCGATATCGACTGGGTGGCGATGGTGCTGCGTCAGGTGCTGCACCGCGCCCTGGCCCCTCTAGCTTTGACCCCTGTGTAGTGTTGCTAACGTTGATGGCCGATATGACTCAAGATGGTGCTACAAATTTTGCTGTAACCGCTGTACCGGCAAGCCTTGAAGAGGCCATTTTTCAGGCTCGGGGGGCGGCCCAGGCGGCCATTCGAGCTGGGGTGCCCCGCATGGTGGTAGAGCTGGCCTACTCCGAGCTAAAGGGCATGCCGGTGGCGCAGCAGTTTTACCCCGCCCTGCAAGAGCTAGGCCTAGTCTTCAAAATATATTTTCCCGACGCCGGATCGGCAGCCCTGGCCCGCCGCGACTGGGGCAACCCTGACTTTGTGGTGCGGGGTATCGGCGAACTCCACAGCGAGATGGAACCGAGCGATCAGGCCTATCTGTTTGTCGAGCCTTCTTCCATAGAGGTCAGCCAGGTCGAGGAGATGTGCGCCGAAGCAGGCGATAAGTTCGTCATCATGCTTAACCCCAAGCTCGAAGACGTGGCCACAGTTGGCATTGGCTATGCCGGACGGCAGTTGCGCGATCGCTTTCTCAGCACCCTGGAGTCGGTCTACTATCTGCGCCCCCTGGAGGGGGCCGTGCTGCTGCGCTGCTATCCCCACCCCTGGCAGGTGTGGCAAGACACTGACTCGGGCTATGTGCTCCTGGGCGAAATGCCCCAAAAGCCCTCCGGCGAAGCGATCGACCAATTGTTGCTGGGGCAGGTTACCCAGGCCCCAGGCGCCCCCGTGACCAAGGGCAAGCGGAGTGGTTTTCTCAGTGAGCTGCAGCGGTTTATTCAGGCCTTGACCCAGTAGCCGAACGACCTCTGGCAGAGATATCAGGTTATTCCCTCAGTTAGGGTCAAGATCGTGCCTCCGGGATACTGTCCTGCGCCCTAACCTGGGGTTATACTGCACTACACCACATGCCTGATCAGCACCCTGCAAATTCTCGCTGCTCTCAGCCAACCCTGTTCTACGACTGGTGAGTTACGACAGCCCATGCGAATTCTTAAAACCCAGACTCTCCGAGGGCCAAACTACTGGAGCATCCGTTATCCAAACCTGATTCTGATGCGGCTGGATCTAGAGGATCTAGCCGATCGCCCCTCCGACCAAATTCCTGGGTTTTACGAAGCGCTAGCCGAGACGCTGCCAAGCCTAATTGAGCACTTCTGTTCACCAGGGCACCGCGGCGGCTTTCTGAGCCGGGTGCGCCAGGGTACCTACATGGGCCACATCATCGAGCATGTTGCCCTTGAGCTGCAAACCATGGCAGGCATGCCCGTGGGCTTTGGCCGCACCCGCGCCGTGGCCGAGGCGGGCATCTACCAGGTGGTATTTGAATACCAAAATGAGCAGGCTGGTCGCTACGCCGCTCGGGCAGCGGTGCGCCTGTGCAACAGCCTGGTCGAGAGCGGTCACTATGCCAAAGAAGAGCTAGAGCAAGATCTGGCCGACCTGGGCGAGTTTCGCCTGGATGCCGCCCTCGGCCCCAGCACAGAGGCCATTGTGCGCGCCGCCGAAACCCAGGATATTCCCTGGATGCAGCTCTCCACCCGGGCCATGATTCAGCTGGGCTATGGTCGCTACCAGCAGCGGGTGCAGGCTACCCTGAGCAGCAAGACCAGCATTTTGGCCGTGGAGCTAGCCTCCGACAAGGAGGGCACCAAGCAAATTTTACGCAATGCCGGAGTGCCCGTGCCCCGGGGCACCGTGATCAACTACCTAGACGAACTCGAAAATGCCATCGAAGATGTGGGTGGCTACCCAATTGTGGTCAAGCCCCTTGACGGCAACCACGGGCGCGGCATCACTATCGACATCGACACCTATCAGGCGGCAGAAGAAGCCTACGAAGCGGCTAAGGAGGTTTCTAGAGGCGTCATTGTGGAGCGCTTTTACCGGGGCCGTGACCACCGCGTGCTGGTGATCAACGGCCGGGTGATCGCAGTGGCTGAACGGGTGCCCGCCCACGTGGTGGGCGACGGCAAGTCGACCATTGAGCAGCTAATTGAGATCACTAACCAAGACCCGCGCCGGGGGGTGGGCCACGATAACCTGCTGACCCGCATTGAGGTCGATCGCACCACCTGGCAGCTGCTCGATCGCAAAGGCTATACCCTCGACACCGTGCTGCCTGAGGGGGAGATGTGCTACCTGCGGGCTACCGCCAACCTGAGCACGGGCGGCATCGCCATCGATCGCACCGACGATATTCACCCCGACAATATCTGGGTGGCCCAGCGCATCGCCAAAACCATCGGCCTTGACATTGCCGGGATTGATGTGGTCACCACCGATATTTCCAAACCCCTGCGCGAGGTCGATGGGGTGATTGTCGAAGTCAATGCCGCGCCAGGGTTGCGTATGCACGTGTGCCCCAGCGTCGGCATTGCCCGCAACGTGGCCGAACCGATTTTGGCCATGCTGTTTCCGCCCGGTACCCCCGCCCGGATTCCGGTGGTGGCGATTACCGGCACCAACGGTAAAACCACGACCACCCGCCTGACCGCCCACATTTTCAAGCAGACTGGGCAGATGGTGGGGTTTACCACCACCGACGGCATCTACATTGGCGACAACATGGTGGAACCCGGCGATACCACCGGCCCCCAGAGCGCCCAGGTAATTCTGCAAGATCCCACCGTGGAGGTGGCCGTGCTGGAGACGGCGCGGGGGGGAATTTTGCGATCGGGGCTGGCCTTTAAGGACTGCGATATTGGCGTCGTGCTCAACGTTGCCGCCGACCACATGGGCCTGGGTGATATTGAAACCCTCGAAGATATGGCCCACCTCAAGAGCGTCGTGGCCGAAACCGTTCGCCCCAGCGGCTATGCCGTGCTCAACGCTGACGACCCACTGGTGGCGGCCATGGCCCAGCGGGTCAAAAGCCAGGTGGCCTACTTTTCGATGGACCCCCACAATGAGCTGGTGCGCAAGCACTCCCAGCAGGGGGGCCTGGCCGCTGTCTATGAGCAGGGCTATCTGTCGATTCTCAAGGGCGACTGGCTGCTGCGCATCGAGCAGGCCGAGAAGGTGCCCCTGACCATGGGTGGACGCGCTCCCTTCCAGATCGCCAACGCCCTGGCGGCCAGCCTGGCCGCCTTTGCCCAGGGCATTGATATTGGCTACATCCGCCAAGCCCTGCACACCTTTGAGGCCTCCACCGACCAAACTCCAGGCCGCATGAACCTGTTTAATTTGGGCCGTTTCCACGCCCTGGTTGACTATGCCCACAACCCCGCCAGCTACGAGGCGCTGGGGGGCTTTGTGAAAAATTGGCCAGGGCAGCGGATTGGCGTTGTGGGGGGGCCTGGCGATCGCCGCGATGACGACTTTATTACCCTGGGCAAGCTGGCCGCCACCATGTTTGACGACATCATCGTCAAAGAAGACGACGATACTCGGGGCCGCGATCGCGGCGATGCCGCCAAGTGGATCGTCCACGGCATTGAGGAAATCGCTGGTTCAACCACCTATCGCACCATTCTGGACGAAACCGAGGCCATTAACACGGCCCTGGATACGGCCCCTGACGACAGCTTGGTGGTGATTTTACCGGAGACCGTAACTCGGGCCATTGCGCTGATTAAGGCTCGCAACCCGATCACCCAGGTCGCTTCAGGTCTAAATGGCGCGGCGGCGATCGCTAAGCCCAGCGACCAGTACGCCGAGGTGCTCCCCTAAGGCGGCTCGCTTTTACTGTCTAAACTCACACGGCAGGGTGAGGAGCGCCGTACTAAAGCGCCAGCAAGCGGTTGGTAAATTCGGCCTCTAGGGTTTTGCGCTGGAGATTGCGGGAAATTTGCAAACCCTTGGTAAAGGCCTGCTCTGCCAGATCGCTGTCGCCAGTTTTCAGGTAGTAGTCGCCCAGCCAGCGGTAGGTGAGAGCGGTTTGCAGGTCGGCAGGGGTCGTGCCCAGGGTAAGGGCGCTGCGCTGGTCGAGGTATTGCTTGGTGATATCTAAGTCTCCCCGGCCCAGGTAAATGCCCAGCAGGCCATCTAGAGCACGAATTTGAAGGGCGCGATCGCCCGTCTCAACCCCGGTTCGCAGGCCTACTCGGTAGGCCCCTATGGCGTTGGACTCACGCCCTAGGGCGACATAGACATCCCCCAGACTGTTGGAGGAGTGGGCTTCGCCCAGGTAGTCGCCAGCCAGAATACGGTAGTTGGCCGCCGCCTCTAGCAGGTGTACCGCCACCTCCAGATCGCCCCGCTGGGTGGCCACCTGGCCCAGGTTGCTGAGCGACAGGCCAATGGCCCGCGAGTCGCCCGTAGCGCGGGCGATTTGCAGAGCCTCCTCGAACTGGGCCTGGGCTTCTAAAATATGCCCCTGGTTGACGTAGAGATTGCCGAGGTTGTTGAGGCCGTAGACCTGGCCGAGGGGGTCGTTGTTGTCGTGGGCCGTGCCGATGCGCAGCACCAGCGCCCGTTCGGCTTCGGGGTAGCGTCCTAGAGTGGCAAAGGCTGCCCCGATTGAGCCGTAGGCCTGCCCAGCCGACTGGGTATCGCCCAGCAGACGGTAGATTTCAGCGGCTTCGGCCCAGGAGTCGACGGCACTGGTCAGGTTGCCCTCACTCAACTGCTGATTGCCCAGCTGCATCCAGCCGTCGGCCACGTCCCGCGACTGTCCCTCGGTGCCGTTGTAGGGGTGAATATCGAGCTGCTCGTCTAAACTGGCCGCAGCAGCAGGCAGACTCAGCCCCGGCAGCAGCGCCAGGGCCAGCGCCCCGGTGAGTAAATAGTTATGATTCATTGCCGTTGCCCTCCCCAGGCATGTTCCCCACGGTTGCGATCGCGCCAGTGTGATCGCGCCAGGCCAGACGGGTCAGTTGGCCCACTCGCTACCCACCTCGCCGCCAATGCCCACCAGATCGACATCAGCCAGGCCCACCGCCTCTAGATCGGGCACGGTGAGCAGGTCGTTGAGGTCATCGGCGAGGGGCTCAGACCGCAGCGATCCACTACCCAGGTAGATCTGGCGAATATCCTCCGGCAGGGCCGACTCCAAATGCTGAAAGGCCAGCTCCAGCTTGTGGCGGACCTCCGCCGCCGTCAGAGATTCTCCCTCGGCCTGCAGGTAGGCCGCAATGCGGTTTTCGCTCCAGCGGAAGGTGAGCGCCATGACGGTCACCAGGCGCTCGACTGGGGGCAGGCGATCGAGCGCCTGCTCGACATAGCACCAGAACGGCGGCGTGGCTTGCTCCAGGGCATAGTGAATTGACTCTACCTCCGGCACCACCGCCTGATTAATGCATAGGGCCGTAATGTTGATCAGCCAGTTCTGTAGGGTAAACGCGCCAGGCCCTTCGCCAGCGATGGCCTCGGGGCAATCCACGCCGCCCAGCTCGTGGAGAATGTGCCGCCAGGTGAGGGCAAACAGGTACTCGGCCTGCACGGGCGATCGCGCCGAATGGCGAATCAGGCTGTAGACCATGGGGCTGTAGCGGCAAAAGATGGCGGTGAAATACCGTCCGGCATCGCCGTGTCGCTGAAATAGCTGCACCAGTTCGCGATCGCTCAGGTGGTGCAGCCCCTGCACCAGCCGGTGGTCACACTCGGGGAAGTTGGGAATATGCGCTGTGCTAGACATGGGTTGAGCCGTGAAAAACATTCGCCGCCACCCCACCACCGCGGCTAAGGGCCACTGCCAATAGGTCCAAGGCCCGCTGCCGACTGGGTCTGCGGATAAATCAGCCTCTAATATACCTACCGTGGCGATTTTGGCGACTAAAATTTTTCAAACTGGGCCAGTTTTGCAAAGTTTTAACGAGCCGAGGCTGAGATTAGGCCCGGGGGCTAAGGCCGATGCTCTACGCTTTTGCTAGCCCAAAGCTATGGAGTTTATTGCAGAATTGATACACTGGAAGAAGATGGTTCCCAACCCTGCTCTGCCCCAGGCTTTTCAGCTCCAGCCTTTTTTGCCCTAACCAACGTCTCATCTGCCGTGTCGTTATCTCCTGTGTGGGCCTATGTTGTTTGACCTGTCCCTGACCAACCCCACCCCTTCTTTGGCCCTGATGGGGCTCCCCCTCGACAGTATCATGTCGACCCAGGGGGTGATGGTCATGCTGCTGGTAGCCTATGCCGGGGCCATGTGGATGTTTCTCAAAAGCGCCCCCAAGGTCTACACGGTAATGGTGTCTGACCTGGAAGTAGCTCGCCACCTCTACGAAGGAATGCTTAACCTGCCAGCCGCTGAGGTGCCCCTACACTACTACTACAACTATGAGCAGACCCTGGGTACCGCAGGCCTCGACCCCATGTATCTGGGTGGGGCCACCAGCTTTGCCAACCAGGGCACCCTTAGCAGTCCCGAGGGGCTTTGGTATCAGCTGCGCAAAAACACCCAGCTGCACGTCGTCGCCGGAGCTAGCCTGGGCCACCGCAACCAGCAGCGCCACGTGTGCTTCGACCACAACTGTCTGGAGTACATTTTGATGCGGGTGCAGCTCAGCGGCGTGCAGCACAAAATTCGCAACGAGAAACCCCTCAATTTTTTGGTCAAAGACTACGACAACCAGGTGATTGAGCTGGCCGAAATTGACGATTAGCGATCGGCTCTGCTGAAATCGAATCCGCCTGGCCCAGAGTCGCCCTTGGTCTGTAAGCCCCGTTAGGAACAGCCGTAGTGGGTGTAGCCGTGACCTCCCCTGCTGGCCTGGTTCACCATGGTGCACCCATAGCCATCAAGGGCCGCGTTTCTGTTGAGAAACCACAGGTCAAAGGGTCGAGGCATGGTGGTAAGAATTTCAGCCAGTTTAGCTTCGGGGGCAACGGTGGGGCTGTCGGGCAATGTCCAAATGAAAAACCGAGGGGGCACCGTCCACTGGCTCTCGGGGCTGGCCGGGTTGAAGTGACGATGGATCTCCCAGCCCACGCTCAATAGCTCGTGGCCAATCACCGTTGGTTTTTCTTCAACCCTGGTCGGAAAACCCACTAGCACGGGATGGGTTGACTCTGCCTGGATTGTCTGGATGAATTGGGCCGGATCGTAGTACTTGGCAAAGGCTAGATTGCTGACCACAAATAGAGCGCCCGCCAGGCCCGCCGCCCAGAAGACCTGAACGCTGCGCCGCCCTGAGACCCGCCATTGGGTAAAGGGAATTTTGGGTGAAGTCTCCTTTACTTCTGCCTCTGGCCAGTAGACCGCTAGCAGCCCTCCCACCACCACCATGACGCCGGGATGAAAAACAAAGTTGTAGCGGTGGCCCCGGGTGATATCCGTAGCCAGACCATAGCTCACGAGAAAAAACAGGGCGATCGCGGCCAGCACAAACCCTCCGGTCAAAAACAGCCCAAACTGCCCCGAGGCCGACTGGCAAACCTGTCGCCTAGCCCCGATTAGCCGCGCCACCATCCACAGCAGTATGGGCAGCAGCAGCAGCACTGACGCCACCACCGCTGCGATGCCGAGTCCGCCCTGAGCATGGGTGATCGGGGTGATCACCATGAAGATTAGCCCCACCAGCATCTGGGCCACCGGATCCAACCAATACCTGGGCTGGCTGAGATCGATAGCTAAATTCGAGGACTGGCCGCTGCCGTAGAAGTTGAGCAGCACTGGCAGCCAAACCAGACCAGCGGCCAATGTGCCCAGCACCACCCAGTAAAGCCGTTGCCAGGGACGCCGCCAGAGAACTTGGGGCTTAATGCGACCCTGATGCCAGGCCAAGGCCACCAGCACCATCGCCTGGGCCAGCAGGGCCAGAGCTGTAAAGTAGTGGGTCGCGAAGGCCAGGGCATTGACCCCGACCCAGAGCAGCCCAAAGGCAGGGGAAATGGGGGGAGATGATGGTTCTCCAGCCGGGGATCTATGCAGGCTCCAGGCACCGACGGCAAAACAGGCCAGCCCCAGGGAGACCAGCAGGGTAGCCATGCTGTAGTGCCGGGCCTCCTGGGCCATGGCTATGCCAAAGGGAGACACAGCCATCAGGGCCGCTCCAATTTGCCCCGCCAGGGCTGAGCGAAACCCCAGCCAAGCGGCCAGATAGACAGCCGGTACGCTCAGGGCTCCAAAGAGGGCCGGCAAAGCTCGGGCGGCCCAGGGCGAAGCCACCCCCTGCACGGTCGGAAAGAGATGCATCCACAGGTGGGCCAGCACAAAGTAGGCCGGTGGGTGGTTGTCTTCCTGCATCAGGTAGCGGACGGTGGAGCCTACGGATGCCTCTGGGCGCGGCTGAAGCGGCGTCAGCAGCTGATCTAGAGAAACAACCTGATCGAGGGGCACGGAATGGCTGCTATTGCCCAGGGTGAATATTACGGTGGCCACCTCATCCATCCACAGAGGCTTGCTCACCAAAAACAGTAGGCGAAGGGCCAGGGCCACCAAAAACCACGCCGTCATCCAGAAGGCTGCCGACGGCTGCTGCACCGATTTGAATACTTGCATCACCCCCGCCAGGAACTTCCAAAGCTGATGATAAACTGTCCCTGCTGTTTAGCTACATCTGTCTCTGTCCAGAGATTTACCCATCCGTACAGAGTAAGAGCTGCTGAGCGATAGGCTAAGGGCTATCTCTAAAAGAGGGGTATGGTGGCGTCGATGGTGGCACCAAAGAAAGTGTCGTCAAACCGCACCCGAGGCTCTGACGATCGCCCAAAACTGAAGCCACCATAGACATTGAGGCGCAGGTTGGGGCTGAGTCGGTATACCACCTGTCCCAGCACCTGGTGAAACGTGTCGTAGCGGGTTTGAGCCGTGTAGTCGATCAAGTTGAGCTGATAGCTCAGTCCCAGCTGAACCCGGGGGGTTATGTCGTACCCCAGATAGCCCCCCGCTGACTGAAAGAGGCGGCTAAAATCGACGGTTGTGGCGCCGTTAGTGGACTGGGCCCCGTTGAACTGGACCAGGTAATAGGAATCGAAGGCCAGTTTGGGGGTAATTGGGTCGCGGCGGCCCAGGGTTAGACCCAGGGCGGTATTTTTGAAGAATCTTGCCCGGTTGGCCCCTGGCCGATACAGCTCTTGGTAGGTGAATATGAGCTGGCCGTAGCTGCGCGGCGTTAGCCCCTGGCGCAGCCCTACCCTGAATCGCAGATCGTCGTAGTTGAGGTTCGACTGGGCCCCGTAGCGCTGTAGGCCCAGGTCGGCGGTGGCAATTAGAGCGGTTTGGGGTCCTAGGGCGGGGTATACGCCGAAGGCGATCGAAGGGCGCAAAAAGGTATCGCCGGTAAGGCCGCCAACGTCGTTGACGGCCAGCAGGATGTTGTCACTGCTGGCGATCGCCAGGCGAGCCGAGAAAAACCCAATTTTAGCAGGGGGGCGGGCCGCCTGCATGGGCAGCTGAGGCTGCTGGCGGATGCGCAAAATGCCCAGATCGTTGTCTTCCAGCAGGCTGCGCACCTGAATTACCCCCAGTTCTGGGTCCTGGGGCATCGGCTCGGCATCCCCATCGGTCTGGGACGGGCTCTCAGGAGGTGCAGAACCGGGGGCCGGATCGGCAGGAGCTTCGCCAGACTGGGCCAGGGGAATTAGATCGGTGGCGGTGGTTTGGACGGTGGCAGGCAGGTCTAGGAGGGAGGCGCTCGCCCTGGGCAGAGAATCTTGGTCGGTGGCCAGGCTAGGCGGCGAGGCGCTGGGGCGCTCGGGCGAGGCGCTGGGTAAGTCAATCGGTCCCGGCCGCGCGGGCAGGGGAGCGTTTTCTGACGCCTCTCCGGCGGCGCCTTGACGAACAGGTTCAGAGACTTCGGCGGCGGTCTCCTCCCCTGCGGTCGGCGGCTGGGTTGCCCCACCAGAGGTCAAATCTGCTGCGGCCTCGCTGGAGCGACCAGTCTGGGCCTGACATGGCATCACTCCACAGCAGAGTAAGCCCAGGCTCACGAGCGTCAGTTGAAGGGGGAAATGCCGCTTAGCCAATGGAGTCTGCCTAGGGAGAACTGGGGTCGCATCGTCACCAGAAGAATCACTGATCTGTCTGGGAATTCCTGAAACTTAAGCCTATATTCACTAAATATTTAATTTAAGGCGGCGCAAGATTTATGAACTAGGGCAAAACGCCACCGCCTGAAACCTACCATAGGGGTAAGCCCCCCAACCTCTCCCCTACGGTAGTGCCCCCTCCAGCGAAGGGCCTTGCCCTTAGCGCTACGCCGTCATGGTTGGGGTATTCTACCGATAATCTTCCTGGCTGTTCAGGGACCAGGACATTTTGGCCGCATCTACCTCAAGGCCGCAGGCCTGCTGTAATACGTGGTCAACCTTCACTGCACTATGGTTTTTTCTACCAATGGTTTTTTGGCGGTGCTGCTGGCAATGTCTGGCAGTGTTGCGATCGCATGGCCGGCCCTAGCAGAGGTGCCCTGGGTCTGGGCCAAGCTGAGAATCAGCACGAATCAGGTTAGTTTGCTGGCTGCCGACGGGGTTTCACGCCCGGCCTCAGTCGCCGACTGCCTCTACCCCGACGAAGCCCTCAGCACCAGCGCCATGTCTAAGGCTGAGGTGCTGTTCAACGATGGATCGCTGGCCCGCATTGGCGAGCAGGCGAACCTGCGATTTTGGCCAGCCACCCGCAATTTATACCTCAATCAGGGTACCGCTGCGGTCTTTGTCCCTCCCGATCGGGGCCGAACCACGGTTCAAACCCCCAACGCCACAGTGGGGCTAAACAGCACCGCCGTAGTGGTACGCTACGTGCCCTCGCGGGGGTTAACCCTGGTGATGGCGCTGGCCAATGCCCCGTCCGGCCCGGTGCTAATTACCAGTGCCAGCACCGGACAGGAATTTGCCCTCTACAGCGGCCAAATGGCCTTTGTCAGCGGCGCAAACCTGCAAGTTGTTGAGTTTGACCTGCTGGAGTTTTACCAAACCAGCGATCTAATGGCCGGTCTACAGCTGGGGGATCCGGCCTATCGTCCCCCGGCCGACGAACCCCTAGCGGCCCTGCGCCCTAACCTGCTGCAGGCCCTACAGCAGCAGTCCCCGTTTGAGCCAGAAGGCGCAATTTTAGACCCCGCGCTGATTACCGATGTTGCTCCTGTGGCTAACCCCCAAAGCGCAGCGGAAAATCGCTTAGACCCGCTTCCCGTAGAAGACCTGAGGCGCTACAACGATGCGCCGCCTGGGGTAGTCAACCCCCTACCAGAGACCGTAGATACCCCACCGCCAGCCGCCCCCACCGCCGATCCGCCGCCGGGCAATACCTCCGACAATCTGTGAGGGTCGATTGCTTCTGTTTTATGGCGTCAGTAGCCTGTGTCTGAACAATTGACTAAACTACACCGTTCAGTTAAATTCAGGGCAGTTATCAACGGCTATCTATGTCTGCCCCATCTACTCAGCCCTGGAGGAAGCCCAGTTTTTGGCTATTAATCGCGGCTCTGCTGGCAGTAGGGGTCGGTTCTACCCTGGCGGTGCGCCATGGGATGCAAACCCGCCAGGCGGCCCGTGAGCAGGCCGAGCTACCGCCACCGCGCCAGGTCAAGGTGGTGGCCCTGGGTCGGGTCGAACCCGTCAGTCGGGTGATTGATGTGGCCACCGCAGACTCGGGCCGCATCGATCGCCTGGAGGTAAAGAAGGGGGATCAGGTTGAGCCGGGGCAGATTCTGGCCTACCTAGATACGTACGATGTGCGCCGGGCCGAGCGCGATGTCGCCGCCAGCGAGCTGTCAGAAGCTCGCGCTCAGCTAGCTGCCGAAACCACCCTGGGCGACTCCCAGGTGCAGGAAGCCAACAGCCGGGTGGCCCAGATCGACGGGCCGCAGCAGGCGGCGATCGCCGCCCAGCAGGCCGCCATGCACAGTCTTGAGGCTGAGCTCAACGTGGCCAAAATTGACCTGGCCCGGTTTCAGCAGCTCAACCAGGCGGGGGCGATTTCGCGCCAGGAGCTAGACCGCCAGCGGGCCACGGTAGATAAGCTCCAGGCCGACCTCGACAACGCCACCGCCACCCGGCAGCGGCTCGAGCAGGCCCGCCTCAACGATATGAAAAATGCCGAGGCCCAGGTGGCCTCGGCCCGGGCCACCACCACCCGCGCCCAGGTGGCCAGCCGAGTCGACTCCGCCGCTCAAAGTCTGGCGCTGGCCGAGGCCCAGCTCGCCCGCACGATCATTCGAGCCCCCCAGGCCGGGCAGATCCTCGACATCTTTGCCTACCCCGGCGAAGCGGTGTCGCCCAACGGAGAGCCGGTTCTGGCCCTGGGCGATACCCGTCAGATGGTGGTGGTGGCCGAGGTCTACGAAACCGATATTGGCCTGGTTAAAGTGGGGCAGCCCGTCACTATCAGCAGCCGTAACGGGGCCTTCAGCGACGCCCTGACCGGCACGGTCAGCGAAATCGGCCTGCAAATTGCCAAAAACGACGTGCTTGACGACGACCCCGCCGCTAACGCCGATGCCCGAGTCGTTGAGGTACGGGTCAAGGTCGATCAGAGCGATGCGGTGGCCGCCCTCACCAACCTCCAGGTCGATGTCGCCATCGACATTGACTCCTAGAGGGCGGCGATGAAGTTCCCTACCCTGCCCCGCATTCCCCTGGCCTGGTACAACCTGCGCCACGATCGCCCCCGCCTGCTGGTGGCCGTCGCCGGGGTCACCTTTGCGGTGCTGCTGATGTTTATGAACCTGGGTTTTTTGGGGGCGCTGGTCAGCACCACGACTAATTTCTACGACCAGTTCAACGGCGACATTTTTCTGATTTCGCCCCAGTCGCTAGAAATTAGCACCACCAAGGCCTTTCCCCGCGAGCGGCTGTACCAGGCATCCGGCATTGAGGGGGTGCGGCAGGTCATGCCCCTCTACACCGAGTACACCCTCTGGAAAAATCCCGAGACCAAGATTAGCCGGGCGATGTTTGTCTACGCCTTCAACCCCAGCGACCCGGTGTTTCTGATGCCGGAGCTGGATACGGTCAAGAAACGCAGGGCGTTGCAGCAGCCCAATACGGCCTTTATCGACCGGCGATCGCGGCCCGAATTTGGCCCTCAGACCCTTGGTCTCGAGACCGAGGCCGACCGCCGCCACGTCACCGTGGTCGGCCAGTACGACCTGGGGGGCGGGTTTGCCGCCGACGGCACCCTGATTATGAGCGATCAAAACTTCCTCCGCTACTTTTCGCCCCGGCCCCTGACCGAGGTCAACCTGGGCCTGGTGCTGCTCGACCCCGGAGCCGATGCCCAGCGGGTCAAAGCCGCCCTGGAAGACCAGCTGCCCGCCGATGTCGAGGTCTACACCAAGCCCGAAATTATTCTCAAGGAAAGCAAGTACTGGATTCAAACCACCTCGATTGGCTTCATCTTTGGCCTGGGGGTCTTGGTCTCCTTTGTGGTGGGCACCGTGATTGTCTACCAGATTCTCTACACCGACATTCGCGACCACCTGCGCGAGTATGCCACCCTTAAGGCGATCGGCTACAGCGGCGGCTACCTGTTCAAGACCGTGATTCAGGAAGCCATTTTGCTGGCGCTGATGGGCTACGTGCCGGGGCTGGCCCTGGCCCTGGGTCTCTACGAGCTGGCCTACAACGCCACCGCCGGGACCCTGCCCATGCGGATGACCCTGTTTCGGGTTGGGTTTGTGTTTGCCCTTACGGTGCTGATGTGCGCCCTGTCGGGGCTAATTTCGGTGCGAAAAGCCGTCACGGCTGACCCAGCGGAGGTATTTGCGTGAAACGCACCCCCCTGGCCCTGCTCAATCTGATTCACGATCGCAAGAAATTCCTCACCTCCATGGCCGGGGTGGCCTTTGCGGTGCTGCTGATGTTTTTGTTCACCGGCTTCAAAAACGCCCTCTACGACAGCCAGACCCAGCTGCTCAAGCGGCTCAACGGCGAGATTGTGATTATCAATCGGCTGAAGGAAAACATGTTTGTACCCCGCGCCTTTGCCCGCCGCCGCCTGTACCAGGCCCAGGCCTTTGACGGGGTGGAAGGAGCCTACGCCATCTACATCAGCGACGCCCGCTGGAAGAACCCCGAGACCAAGAAAACCCGCCCGGTGCGGGTGATCGCCTACAACCCCTCCGACCCGGTGCTGACCATGCCAGAGGTGCTGGCCCGCCAGCAGGCGCTACGGCAGCCCAATACCGCCATGCTCGACGAGCGATCGCGAGCCGAGATCGGCCCCCGCGAAACCGGGGTCATCACCGAGCTGGCCGAGCGCGAGATTCGAATTGTGGGCACCTTCAGCCTGGGCACCGACTTCGCCTCGGGCAACGGCAACTTGATTATGAGCGACCAGAATTTTCTGCGGTTTTTTGCCAATCGCGGCCCCGAGGAAGACAAGCGCAGCTTTGCCACTGCCGACATCGGCCTGCTGCGGGTGACCCCCGGTACCGACATCGACGCCCTGGTACAGGCCCTGCGCGACGGCCTCCCCCAGGATGTTCTGGTCTTGCCGATGAATGGCCCAGAGGGTTTCATTGCCCGCGAGCGCGCCTACTGGGAGGTCAACACCAACATCGGCTTTGTCTTCTCGCTGCTGACCACCATGGGGTTTGTGGTGGGCATTATTCTGGTCTACCAAATTCTCTATACCGACGTGGCCGACCACTGGTCGGAGTACGCCACCCTGAAGGCGATCGGCTACGACAACACCTACCTGTTTGGGGTGGTGATTCAGGAAGCGATTATTTTGTCGGTGCTGGGGTTTATTCCCGGCCTGCTGATTAGCGCGCTGTTTTACAACCTGGGGGCCGCCGTCACCGGCCTGCTGTTTCAAATGACCCTGCAGCGAGTCGTTAACATATACGTCATGACCTTTGTGATGTGTTTAATTTCGGGTGCCGTTGCCGTCCGCAAGGTGCAGCGCACTGACCCAGCGGAGGTATTTGGGCTATGAGTTCTGCGCTGCCGATCGCGTCTGGTTCGCCCCCCGACGTCCCCACCACCAGCACTGAGGCGTCCATTCAGGTGCGCAACCTCAGCTATTTCTTTGGCAGGGGCGATCTGCGCAAGCAGGTGCTCTTTGACATCAGCCTCGATCTGTACCCCGGCCAGATTGTGATTATGACCGGCCCCTCCGGCTCGGGCAAAACCACCCTGCTAACGCTAATTGGGGCGCTGCGATCGGCCACCGAGGGCAGCCTGCGAGTGCTGGGGCAAGAGCTGGTAGGGCTGGGCAGCCGTCAGCTGGTCGAAATTCGCCGCAACATTGGCTTTATTTTTCAGGCCCACAACCTGTTTGAGTCGCTGACGGCGGCGCAAAATGTGGAGATGGCGGTGGAGCTGACCGGCAACTTTCGCGGCAAGCGCCAGCAGGCGGTGGATATCCTCAGCCAGGTGGGGCTTGCCGAGCGGGCCGACTACAAACCGGCGGCGCTGAGTGGGGGGCAAAAGCAGCGGGTGGCGATCGCCCGCGCCCTGGTCAACCAGCCCCAGCTAATTTTGGCCGACGAGCCCACCGCCGCCCTCGACAAACAGTCGGGCCGCGACGTGGTGACGCTGATGCAGCAGCTGGCCCAGGAAAAGGGCTGCACCATTTTGATGGTGACCCACGACAACCGCATTCTCGACGTGGCCGATCGCATCATCAACCTGGTCGATGGTCGCCTGGAGTCTGACGCCAGCCCCCAGCAGTACGCCGACGCCCACGCCCCCAAATCCCTCGACCAAAAAATGTTCATGATGTAGGTGCTGGCAGCAAACGGGTTGCCCCACCCAGAAGCAGCAGTAGTGCCCACCCATCCACCCATCCACCCATCCACCCATCCACCCTCCTTCCCATCCCTCTCCCACTCCCCATGGCCATCTCCTTCGTCAACAACGTCCAGGCCCTCACCTACACCAAAGTCGCCGACTACCTGCAAACCGCCGCCCTGTTTAAAGACAGTCTGCGAGCCTATGCCGATATTCCCCAGTTCGACGTGCTCTATGGCTCTACCCTGATCGCCATTGAGGTGCTGCCCTGGGAGATTCACCCCTGGGAGCGCGCCGATTTGGCCACAGTGCGGGCCACCAGCTGCGTCACGGTGGGCAGTACCATCGACCACGAGCTGATGCACTTTTTGCTCACCGAGAACCGGCGCATGCGGTTTGGCGCTTTTCACCTCGACGACGCCAACCAGGTGCTGTTTGCCGAAAGCGTCCTGGGCGGCGAAAACATGGACCTGATGGAGCTGCAAACCTGCATTCTCTCGGTGGTGACCATCGCCGACACCTACGACGACATCATTGCCCAGCGCTTTGGCGGTCAGCGGGCGATCGATCGACTAGAGGGGGCGATGTCACCTTCCGGGGGGTGCAGGCTCATTTAGGTGTCGAAACTCAGCGACAGTGGTCTGATTTAGCGATCCTACGCACGACTCCTGCCTTACTCGCACTGTTTCCCCTTGTCGTTCTCCCCACCCAGCGACTGCACCCGCAATTTATGTTCTCCCTCCCTCATACCGCCTGGTACACGAAGCAACACCCCACCTTTGCTGATGCCCTGGCCTTTGTCCGTCCCTATCTATGGGCTTCTCGTCTTTTTCAGACATCACGAGATGACCTTGAGTACGTTAAAGTCCCTCGCCCTATCTTCGATACCTGGACTGAGTTACTCTGCCATGCCGCCTGATTGAATAAAGCCGAGCTTAGTCGCTGCCTTTTTTGCCTCAGCTGCTAAAACTTCAGACCTTACGCTATAGCCAAACCAGTCTGATGCATTAGAATGCAACTTGCCAAACCAGTCAGATGCATTAGAATGCAACTTAAGTAAGTAGATCTGATTATCTAGATTATCTATAAGACGCATTTCGACTCCGCTCAATGCTCGATCTGTTGCTGGGCAAAGGGTTGAGCGGAGCCGAAACCCAGAAACTTAAGCTGGGCTTAATTTAGCCCTTCTACTTAGTACTCGAAGGCTGAAATATTTCCACCGTTTTGGCGCACTTGGCTCCCCTGCTCCCTAGCTTGTAGAAATAGTCCCTAAACTTCCGCCTCAGAGTACTAGCCTTTTCTTCACATATTCTTCATGTATTTATATCGCAAGGGAATTAACAATGAAAGCTAAGGAAGAAACTTCCAAAAAGAGTGTTCGTGTCGTCATAGTTGCAGAGGCTGCATCGTTGCAGTTTGGTGGAGAGGCGGCCTTACCTTTGCACTACTATCGAGTTCTAAGAAGACGCGGTATTCCGGTTTGGCTAGTTGTCAGAGAACATGTGCGGACTCAATTAAAAAAGCTCTTCCCAGATGATGATAATGTTTCCATTATATATACAAGCGATAGTAGATGGCATCGTTGGCTATACCCATTGCCGCGCTGGAAGTTGACTAGTTCACTCGCTTATCCAATTTCTTTTTTACTTCAATCTATTACTCAGCTAGAGCAAAGGCAACTAATTCGACGTTTAATTAAAATTCACGGAATAAATATTGTTCATCAACCAACACCAGTGTCACCAAAAGCACCGTCCTACTTCTTTGGTATGGGTGTGCCTGTTATTGTTGGACCTATGAATGGTGGAATGGACTATCCTGCTGCTTTTCGAAAAAAGGAGAGCCGATCACATACCTTGATAAAGTCTTTTGGCCGTAAAGCCTCTCATTTTCTCAATGTTTTAATCCCTGGGAAACGGAAGGCCGCAGTTCTATTAGTAGCTAATGCTCGCACGCGGAAGGCTCTTCCTAAGACTTGCAAGGGTGAGGTAATTCAATTAGTTGAAAATGGAGTTGACACTTCGGTATGGAATTTTGCCGCGCATGATTTTGATGGGAATCGACATTCCCTAACTCGCTACGTGTTTGTTGGCAGGCTGGTCGGCTGGAAGGCCGTTGATTTATTGTTGCAAGCTTTCAAAACGGCATCGGAAAGAGCCCATATAAGTTTAACTATTATCGGCGATGGTAGAGAGCGGGAATCTTTAGAACAGTTGGCGCAAGATCTGGGTGTACTTGACACTGAAGCTAACCAACCAGGAAAAGTACATTTCACAGGGTGGTTAGATCAGAGTGAATGTGCAAAACAGCTACAGCAGCATGACGCTATGATCTTACCTAGCTTGCAAGAGTGTGGTGGAGCCGTAGTGCTAGAGGCAATGTGTATGTGTCTTCCAGTTATTGCCACCAACTGGGGTGGGCCATCGGATTATCTAGATCCCTCATGCGGAATTTTAGTAAATCCATCATCGAGAAAGGAGTTTCTAGATGGCTTATCAAAAGCAATGATTAAGCTATCTCTGCATCCTGAATTACGTAAGGCTATGGGCAAGGCCGGACAAGAAAAAGTCATTCAAGAGTTTACCTGGGATGCAAAGGTGGATACCATGCTAGAAATTTATCGCAAAGCAATATCTAAGTTTTGTTAGGCCTACTCTAGACCCTGCAAAATATGCTGGGTGGTCAGCAGCGCGCTCAGGCCTACAAATCCGCTACAGCGACCCCGCTGGGCGGTCATGCCCAGGGCAATGCCAGCGGCCTGGGCCGGGTTGCGCACAAAGCGGGGCGAGGTGTTGATGTAGACCACCGAGCTGGTCACCAGCTGGGTAAAGCGGCCGCCCTCAGTGTAGGCTTCGGTGGCAATGGCGTTGGCGTGACCGCTGCTGTGGCGGTTGATCAGCGCAGCGGCGGCCCGAATGTCGTCGACGGAGCGCAGCGCCACCGTTTTACTCAAAAACGGGCGGCTCCAGTCGGCGATCGCGGCTGGCTTGACGTCGGGCAGATCGCCCAGCAGGGCTTCGTCGGCCAGCACCTCAAAGTCTTGGTCCCATAGGGTATGGCAGAGCTGAGCCAGGGCCGAGGAGCTACAGCCCCGGTGCACTAAAACCTTTTCGATCGCATTTACCGCATCGGGCTCGCCCCGGTGGCTGTCTAAAACCATGGCGGTAACGGTGTCGAGATGGCCGGTGGCCGACCAGTAGAGGTAGCAGTTGCCCATCGCCGTCGGCAGCACCGGCACCCCGGCCTGGCGCACCACCTGCTGTACCAGGCCGGGCCTGCCGTAGGGAATGATCAAATCGACGCCGCGGTCTTGGAGCAGCCAGGAGCGGGCGACATCGCCCTGCTCTTCGGTGAGGGAGAGAATGCATTGCTGGGGCAGACCCACCTGATCGATCGCCCGGTGCAGGGCCTGCAAAATCACCTGGTTGGTCTGACCGGCCTCGTTGCTGCCCTTGAGAATCAGGCCGTTGCCCGTGCGCAGGCTCAGCCCCGCCGCGATCGCCGCCAGCTCCGGAAACGCCTCGTACACCAGGGCTACCACGCCCAAAGGCACCACCTGGCCATAGCCCGACACCGCCTTGCTGAGGCGGCTGGGGGCGGGGTGCAACAGCCCCCGGGGATCGCCCAGGTAGGCCAGCCGCCGCAAAATTTTGGCGGTGGTTTGCAGCCGCTCCGGGGTGAGCTTGAGCCAGTCC
Organism: Nodosilinea nodulosa PCC 7104; assembly: GCF_000309385.1. Taxonomy (GTDB): domain Bacteria; phylum Cyanobacteriota; class Cyanobacteriia; order Phormidesmidales; family Phormidesmidaceae; genus Nodosilinea; species Nodosilinea nodulosa. The sequence continues at coordinate 283,110 of NZ_JH976537.1, read as the reverse complement.
AGCACCCGCTCCGGCACTGCCATATCCAGGCTGGCTTCCAGGTCGAGGGTGTTGGCTTCGAGAATGTCGTCTAGATCGGCCTCAATGGCGGTGGCGACTGCCTCCAGCAGCCGACTCTGGGTTTCAGCCCCGGCGGCAATTAGGTCGTGGCTGGCCTGGCGCACCTGCTCGACGGCGGCACTAAAGTCTGTCTGGCTGGCGAGTACTACCATAGCCCTAGCGCCGCGAGGCCAGCCAAAACATGCCAACCACGGCCAGCGATACCGCCAGGGTGGTCAACAATCGCGCGATCGACTGGGCTCCGTCGGGGGTTTGCAGCGTGGCCAGCAGCAGGAAAAACACCATCACGCCAAAGGCGGCCAGCACCACCAGGGGCAGGTAGCTAACGCTCAGAGAGGAGCGATCGAGCCGCCACTGCTGCCCCGTCCAGCGCCAGAGGCGTTTGTAGGGGTAGTGGGTAGACAGCTGCTCAATCACGTAGCCGTCGTCTTGCACAACAAAAATTTGCTGGCAGCGATCGCAGCCAAAGGCCTCAGTCAGCGTAATGGGCTTGATGCACCCATTCCGGCGACAGGGGCAGGGGTAGTCGGCGTTCTGGTCGATCTTCTGGCTTTTGTAGGTACGCACAGCACTGCCAGTGGGGGGGCAAAAATGGGCTGGTAGTAGCCCCATTATTCTGACACATTAACCAAAACCTCTTCTGAAAAACAACCTACTTTGATCAGTCGACGACAAGTCGGCCCGTCAGCTTAGGCCGGTAGACAGGTTTTAGCGTCAGATGTATCTCCAGCCGCTTGAAATTTTAGGGAAAACCGTGGTAGTTAAAAGGCTATTCAACAGTATGGCTTTACCTTTGACGGGACAGAACCCTTGACGAGACAGAACCCTTGACGGGACAGAAGAGTCTGCCCTGGCCCCCTCACCCCCCTTAGCGGACAGGATATTGTTATGGCCACCGATCGCCTGGAGACGGCAGTGAGAAATTTTCAGCACGTCAATCAGATGGTGGAGCGCTACACTCGCCTGTGCCGCGCCTACGTCAACCTGTCCGAGCGGTTTCACCAGCTCGATGTCGACCACATGACCCTCAAAGGCCAGGTGGTGCCCCTGCTCAAGGCGCTCAAGGCCAACCAGGTCAAGCTAAAAGCCCTGGAAGCCGAAAAGGCCGAGCTTCAGGCCCGCCTCGACCAGCAGGCCGGTCAGCACCTGCAGGAGCTACAGCAGCTGACCAAAACCTACGAAGATCGGCTGCAAGCCCTGTCCAGCCAGGTGGCCGAGCTGCAGCCCCTAGAGCAGCTGCTCAACGGCGAAACCCACCACGAACTCGGTGTGGCCGAAGAGCAAATGGAGCTGGTAGAAGCCACCTTTTTAGAGATTGAGCAAGACAGCTCCCCCGATCTCACCGGAGAAGAAAAAGCCCTGCTCGCCGCCTACCGGGCCGACCCCAACGCCTTTTTAGCCGCCGCCGCCGATGCTGCGGTGGGTTCTACCGTAGAGCTTGAGGAACCCGTCGCAGCGCTGGGGCAATACTACTACAGTGAGCAGGTTCCCGAAGGCTTGGGGCGCTAGATTCGCCCCTATCTCCCTCCCCAAACCCAGGCCTAGGCCTGGCGTAGTCAGGAGACGAAGGTGCTCATTAACCAGTTGGCCAGCCCGCCCCGGTAGGGCGCACAGATGCGCTGAATTCTCTCGGGGGGAAAGCGCTGCTGGTAAAAGCAGAGAATATTGCCGTAGACGCCGTTGGCGTAAAAGGGTGACTCCTGGGCCAAATCCATGGCCTGTAGGTCAAACACCTTGGCCCGGCTGCCCGAGGCGTAGTCAACCATGACGCTAAAGGCGTAGCCTTTTTGCTGCAAGACTTTTAGGCAGGTCATGGTGCCCTCAAAAAACTTGGGCGACCAGCCTTTTGCTCCCTGGGCGCGACTGCTGCCCCCGCCGTACTCAAACATGACGACGCGGGGCAGTTGCTCGGTAGCTAGCTCGGCAAACTGCTGAATCACGACCGGCTCCCACCCTTCAATGTCGAGCTTAAAGGCGGTGATGTAGGGGGTAGCTACCTGGCTGAGCAGGGTGGCCAAATCTAGGGTTGGCACCGAGCGAGTTGTGCCGGAGGCCCCAAACCAGTCGGCGGCCAGGGAGCTGAAGTTGCTATTGGCCAGGTTGGCAAACTGGCCCATGTGCAGGGTTTGGGTGCCCACCCGATCCGACAGGCACTGCTCGATTAGCTGAATGGGGTACTGCTGACACAGCGCCCGCAGCTTGTCGGTGGGGGAAGGCTCTACGGCGACGGTGGTAAACCCCAGCCGGGCAAACAGCTCGCAGTAAAAGGCAAAGGTGCCGACCCCGACATCGACACAAAGCCCCTGGCGATCGGGGTCGAGATCGGGCAGTAGGTGCTCAAGCAGGGCCTGGCAGCAGGCTTCAACGCGCATTTAGTTGGCCCTAAGAAAATATGCCTTAAGCGTAGAGCATCCGGGCCATTTGAGACGTTTGGGTTGTTGTGGCGCGATCGCAGCAGAGCGCCCAGCGAGATGGTGTGGCGGTGGGCATAGTAGGAGCCGGTGGTTTTGCTGTAGCGGCTAGTCCGAGTGCCCCGCTGCTGCTGGCAGAGCTGCTGGTTAAGCTATCTCGGCAGATGACCCTAGTTACCCAGAGGTATTCGTCTGATATTGAGCCTTGTGTAGGGTTCAATGAATCTCTATCCCTCAATCGTCTAGAGCTGCGGGTGAATGCACTGCTGGAGCCTGATTTAGTCGTGGAACCAGCTGTTCCAGGGTTGGGGCGACTGATGTGGCTGATGATGATTCTGCTCCCCTTAATTGTGACTTAGCTCCACTCTCACATGGCTTTACATTAAGCAAGGCCATGTGATTTTTGGGGTAAGTCGGGTGACTGCGCTGGCGGAATTTTTGGGGATAGCTGAATCAGAAGGATGGGGGAATGAATAATCACAAAAAATGAATCACAAAACACGAAGATTTCTTACTCAGAAGCGTTTCATTTGGGACGCTGAGGGATCGGGGTGGGTAATATTTGGTATCTCTAGCTAAGGTGGGCGGAACCCATGGCTACCCCTAGGCCCGCTGATCTAACAGCTGCCATTATTGACAAACCTTTGACAGTCCAGCCAGATGTCTCGGCAGGGACGGCGATCGCCCTTATGGGTGGAGTGAGTACCCCTGGCCCCACCGGCCACGACCCCGCTGGCGAAGATGGCCTGCACATGGAGGCTGGCAGCTGTGTGGTGGTTGTAGAGCAAGGTCGGGTGGTGGGCCTTTTGACCGAGCGAGATGTGGTGCGCCTCAGCGCTCAGCAGCGGTCCCTCGATCGGCTGTCGGTGGCCGAGGTCATGACCCAGCCGGTGATCACCCGCCGCCTATCTGACCTCACCGATCTGACTAGCACGATCGAGCTGCTGCAACAGCACCGCCTTCGCCACCTGCCGCTTGTGGACGAGCAAGATTGCCTGGTGGGCCTGGTCACCCACGACAGTTTGTGGCAAGCCTTTAGCCCGCTGAAGTATTGCAACCTGACGGAGGCGCTAGAGAGAAAGGTGACGCGCCTGGAGACAGAGCGTTTGGCCCTGTTAGAAAACCGGGCGGCGGAGCTGGAGCGGCAGGTGGCAGAGCGCACCCAAATGGTTCAGGTACAGGCGGAGCGCGATCGCCTGATGGCTGGGTTGGCCGCGCAAATTTTGGCCTCCCTAGATGTTCAGGTAATTTTAGATACCACTGTGCAGCAGGTACAGCAAATTTTAGGCTGCGATCGCGCCAGCATCTGGCGATTTGAGGCCGATTGGACCACCGTGGTGGTAGCGGAGTCCAACGATGCCGACCGCTCTTTAATTGGCGAGCGCATTGCCGACAAATGCTTTTTAGAGACCCAGGTAGAGGCCTACCGCCAGGGACGCATTCGAGTGGTGTCCGATATCGATGCCATTGAGATGTCGGACTGCCACCGCAACATGCTGATTCGGCTTCAGACTCGGGCCAAAATTTTGGTGCCCTTGCTCTGCGGAGACGAGCTATGGGGTCTGCTGAATGTAACTGAGATGCAGCCCCGCGACTGGCAACCGGCGGAGGTTGAGTTTGTGCGATCGCTCTCTATCCAGCTGGCGATCGCCCTCAACCAGGCCTCCACCCATGAACAATTGCGGTCCGAATTGCAGGAGCGGCAGCAAGCGGAGCGGCAGCTGCGCCAGAGCACAGAACGGTTGAAGAAAGCCCAGCGCATTGCCCACATCGGCAACTGGGAACTAGATCTTCAGCACAACACCTCCTACTGGTCAAAGGAAGTATTTCGCATTTTCGAGGTCGATTCGCAGCAATTTGCCGCCTCTTACGAAGCTTTTCTAGATTTAGTCCATCCCGACGATCGGACCCTTATTGATACAGCCTATGCGAACCATTTGCGCGATCGCCAACCGTTTAGCTTGGTGCATCGCCTGCGGCTGGCCGATGGACGAATCAAGTACGTGCGCGAGCAGTGCGAAACCATCTACAGCGCCGACGGCACCCCAAGAATTTCTCAGGGAACGGTGCAAGACATTACCCCACAGCAAGAAGCCGAAATTCGGCGCGATCGGGCCGAAACCACTCTGCGCCAGTTGACCGAAGGGACTGCTGCTGTAACAGGGGAAGCCTTCTTCCCCGCCCTAGTGCACCATATTTCCGAAGCCTTAGGAGTTCGCTATGTTTCGATTAGTCAAGCGATGCCAGATGGCTTTCAAGTCTTGGCATTTTTTGCCGACGGCGAACTTTCTGTCCCTCTATTTCTGCCCTATGACGAACTCCCCTGTTGCTTCGAGGCGCTCCAAACTGGCAGTTGTTGTCATCCTACGGGGGTGCAAGCGCTGTACCCAGACAATGCCCTGTTTACTGACCTACAGGTAGACAGCTATCTCGGGGTCAGACTGCAAAATGCCGCAGGCGACCCCATTGGCAATATCTGCATTCTCCATGATGCCCCTTTGGCTGATTTAGACTGGGCCAAAACCCTGCTCACTATTTTTGCCGCTCGGGCCGGGGCAGAGCTGGAGCGGTTAATGACGGCGCAAGCCCTAGAGCAGCTCAATGGAGAGTTGGAATCTCGGGTTGTAGAGCGCACCGCTGAGCTGGCCGAACGGGAAACACTCCTGCAAGACTTTTTAGACAACGCTAATGACCTGATTCAAATGGTGGACGTTAGCACCGGGCGGTTTGAGTTTGTGAATCGCGCTTGGCAAAATGTGCTGGGGTACACCACCGCCGAAGTGGCACAGTTGACCTGTTTCGACGTGTTAGCGCCGGATTGTCTGCCCCATTGCCAAACTGTGTTCACGCAGATGCAATCGGGAAGCATTACCCATGTGGAGCAGATGGAATTGACTTTTATCTGCAAGTCAGGGCAAAGGGTTGTGGTGGAGGGAAATGTCAACTGTCGGTTTGCCGTCGGGGCCGATGGTAGTCAGCGACCTGTTTCTACCCGAGGCATCTTTCGAGACATCACCGACAGAAAAACTACGGAGCAGGAGCTACAGCGGCGAGAAGCCCGATATCGAGGATTGATGGAGGGTGCTGCTGACGCCGTTTTGTTGATCGATCTGGAGGGAAACATTCTGGAAGCCAACCAGAATGCAGCGGCCATGTTTGGCTATCCCCTAGCAGAATTGTCCACCCTACATTTCACCCAGCTACATCCCGCTGAGACGCTGCCCAGAGCAGCGGCGGAATTTGCTGAAGTAGCTCAAGGACAACGCACTCAAGTCTTGGATATGCCCTGCTGCCGGCGAGATGGCAGTGTGGTGCCCGTAGACATTACTGCCAGTGTCATTAGCACGGGTGAAGGAAGACTGGTGCACGGGGCTCTGCGTGATATTAGCGATCGCAAACGCTACGAAACTGCCCTGCAAGAATCTCAGCAGTTCTTGCAAACGGTGCTGGATACGGTACCCCTCTCGGTTTTTTGGAAAGATCAAAACTCCAGGTATCTGGGCGCTAACCAACGCTTTCTCAAAGATGCCTCCCTTGGTTCTGTGTCAGAATTGGTAGGCAAAGACGACTCTGCGATGCCCTGGGGGGTGACTGAGGCGGACGCCTACCGAGCCGCCGATCGCGTTGTTATGGACAGCGGCGAGGCAAAACTTGGCATCATTGAACTCCAGCACCAGCAGGATGGGGCGGTAATCTGGCTGGAAACCAACAAATTACCACTGCGCAACCTGGCGGGGGAAGTGGTGGGTATTTTGGGCACCTATCGGGATATTACCGAACGTAAAAACGCCGAAATTGCCCTCCAGCGGCAGTTAGCCGCGATCGAAGCCGCAGTCAACGGCATTGCTATTCTTGAGAACGAGCGTTACCTGTATTTCAACTCCTCCCATGCCAAGATGTTTGGCTACGAACAGGCAGAAGAACTGGTCGGCCAAAGTTGGCGGATGTTGTATTCCCCTGAGCAGCTAGAGCGATTCGATCGGGAAATACTTCCAATTTTGTCAGCAGAAAAGTCTTGGCAAGGTGAAGTCACGGCTACCCGTAAAGATGGCACAACCTTCCCAGAGCAGTTGTCGCTGACCATTTCGACCGATAACCTGCTAATTTGTGTTTGCCAAGATATCAGCGAAAGGGCACGGCTAGACGCCGAACGCAAACAGGCAGAAGCGGCCCTGCGGGAGAGCGAACGGCGCTATGCCATGCTGGCTCAGGCAGTACCCGTAGCCATTTTTCGCTTCGATCTTGAAGGTCACTGCACCTATGTCAACGAGCGCTGGTGCGAAATGACCGGAAAACCGATCGACTTTGCCCTGGACGATCGCTGGCTAGAAACCATTCATCCCGACGATCGGGAGCGCACCCAGACGGTAATCCAGCAGTGGTTGCAGACCGGTGCGGTTGCACCGTTTCAAAATGAAGCCCGAATTTTGCGCGATGACGGCAGTATTATCTGGTACTACTGTCAGATGCTGCTTGAAACCGATGTCAACGGGGCCATGCTTGGATACGTAGGCACCCTGACTGATATTAGCGATCGCAAGCAGTCGGAAGAGGCCCTGGGGGAAAGTGAGGAAAAGTTTCGCCAACTGGCCGAAGTGGTCGATGCAGTCTTTTGGATTTTGCATCTCAACCGCACCGATCGCGTCTACGTCAGCCCCGCCTACGAGCGGATTTGGGGCCGCCCCTGCACCGATCTCTACATTACCCCCGATGCCTGGATTGACAGGATCCATGCCGACGACCGAGAGCAGGTGTTAGCGGCTATTCCCAAACAACTCGAAGGCACCTTCGACGAAGAATATCGGATTGTTCGCCCCGATGGCACCCAGCGCTGGATTCACGATCGGGCCTTCCCCATTCGCAATGCCCAGGGCCAGGTTTACCGTCTAGCGGGCATTGCTGAAGATATCACTGAGCGCAAAAACAGTGAAGAAATTATTTGCCAACAGGCTGAGCGAGAAGTGGTCTTGCGCGAAATCACCCAGCACATTCGGGAATCCCTCGACCTCCAGACTATTTTTAATACTGCCTGTGACGAAATTCGCGCCTTCCTCCGGGCCGATCGGGTAGGCATTTTCAAGTTCTACCCCGACTCTGGCTACGACGATGGTGAGTTTGTAGCAGAGTCGGTGGTGAATGGGTTTTCCTCGGCAATGGCTATCCGCATCCACGACCACTGCTTTGGCGAAAACTACGCCAATCTCTATGCCCAGGGGCGCTACCAAGTAGTGGACAACATTTATAGCAATGGTCTCACACCCTGCCATAGCGACATTCTGGCTCAGTTTCAGGTGCAGGCCAACTTGGTGATGCCGTTGCTCTGTAACCACGAGCTGTGGGGGCTGCTGTGTATCCATCAGTGTGATGCGCCCCGCCACTGGCAGCAGTCTGAAATTAACCTGGGGCAACAATTGGCTAACCAGCTGGCCATTGCCATTCAGCAGGCCAGCCTGTATGAGCAGGTTCAGACAGAGTTGCTAGAACGGCAACAGGCCGAGGCAAAGATTGCGCGGCAACTGCGGCAGCAAACGGCCTTGGAGCTGATTCTGCAACAGATTCGCCAGTCCCTTGACCTGCCAGAGCTCTTGGCGATCGCCACTCAGCAAGTGCAAGAGCTGCTCCAGAGCGATCGGGTGATTGTGTTTCAAGTTGCCCAAAACGGTCACAGCTGCATTCTTGAAGAAGCCGTCGCCCCCGATTTACCCCAGCTCAAGGCCATGCAGTGGGATGATGAAACCTGGTCTCAGGATATTCTGGAACACTACTGGCAGGGGCAACCCCGAATTGTGCCCGATGTCATGGAGGACCACTGGACGGATTGTTTAGTGGAGTACTCCAAAGCTGGGCAGATTCAGTCCAAAATTGTTGCTCCTATCCTTCAAGAACTGTGCGACATCGAAACCCACCGCTGGGCCTCCCCCGAGGGCAGCAGCAAGCTGTGGGGGGTGCTGGTGGTGCATGCCTGCCGCACCCGCCGAGTCTGGCATCAGCAAGAAGCCCAGCTGTTGCAGCAGATTGCCAACCAGCTGGCGATCGCCATTCAGCAGGCCAATCTATTTGAACAACTGCAACAGGAATTGCAGGAGCGGCAGCAGGCCGAGGCGCAGCTGACCCTTACCAATGGGGAACTGATGCGGGCCACCCGCCTCAAGGATGAATTCTTAGCCAATATGAGCCACGAACTCCGCACCCCCCTGAACGCCATTCTGGGTATGACAGAGGTGCTGCAAGACGACGATGTGTTTGGTCCGGTCAATGCCCAACAGCTAAAGGCTCTCAAAACTGTAGAGCGCAGTGGCACGCACCTCCTAGAGCTAATTAATGATGTCCTGGATGTGGCCAAGATTGAGGCCGGTCAGCTGGAGCTAGACTGCCACCCCACGGCGATCGCCCCGCTGTGCCAATCTAGCCTCGCTTTTATCAAGCAACCCGCCCTCAAAAAAGGCCTTCAGCTAGCCGTTAAACTGCCCCCTAACTTGCCGGAGATCACCCTAGATGAGCGGCGGATTCGGCAAGTATTGATCAATCTGCTTAGCAATGCGGTGAAATTTACCCTTGAAGGAGGGCATATCACCCTTGATGTCAGCCTTCTACCCCCCACCCAGAGCCACCCAGAGCTGTCCTACCTGCGCTTTGCGGTGACCGACACCGGCATTGGCATCACCCCTGAAAACATGCAGCGCCTGTTTAAACCCTTTGTCCAGGTGGATAGTTCCCTCAACCGGCAGTACCAGGGCACCGGGCTGGGGCTGGCCCTAGTCAAGCGCATTGTGGAGCTCCACAGGGGGCAGGTAGGCCTCACCAGCGACGTCGGCGTGGGCAGTTGTTTTACCGTTGAACTTCCCTATGGCGCGGGGATCCCCGCGCCCCCGGTGCCAGCCCCGCCGTCGGCCATTGGCCCTGCAACGCCTTTACCAAAGGTGGCGGCGACTCCCACCACGACTCCGCTGATTTTGCTGGTCGAAGACAATGAAGCCAACATCAGCACTTTGAGGAGCTATTTGCAGGCCAAGGGCTGTCGGGTTGAAGTCGCCCACAACGGCGAGGAAGCCATTGATTGGGCTCAGCACAAAACCCCCGACCTGATTCTGATGGATATCCAAATGCCGAGGATGGATGGCCTGGAGGCGATCGGCCATCTGCGCCGTATTCCCAGTTTGGCCAATGTACCCGTGATTGCCCTGACTTCCTTGGCCATGGCCGGCGATCGCGATCGCTGCATAGCGGCGGGTGCCACTGACTATTTGACTAAGCCAGTCAGCCTGAAGCAGCTGAACGAAAGAATCCACGCTCTACTCACCCCTTAACCCCCGATCGGGCTACACCTTCCATGAATGAACCGACCGCGATAAAGCCTGTGATTTTGGTCATCGACGATGAACCGGATAACTTTGACGTGGTTGAAGCCATGCTGACGGGGCAGGGCTATATCCTCCATTACGTCGCCAGCGGTCAGGCCGCCCTAGATTGCCTAGACACATTGCAGCCCGACCTGCTCTTGCTCGATGTAATGATGCCCGGCATAGACGGCATAGAGGTGTGCCGGCAAATCAAAGCGCTGCCCCAGTGGCGGGGGGTAGGCATCATCATGGTAACGGCCCTCAGCTCCAAGCAGGAGCTCAGCCAGTGCCTGGCGGTAGGGGCCAACGACTTCATTAGCAAACCGATTAACCAGGTAGAGTTGGTAGCCCGAGTTCGCTCTTTGCTGCGCATCCATCAACAGTACCAACAGCTGGCCGACTTTAATACCCAGCTAGAGGCTCTCGTACAGCAGCGCACCGCCCAGCTCCGGGCGCTGATTGACGAGGATGCCCTGACCCAGCTGCCCAGTCGCACCCGACTGTTGCAGGCGATATCTTTGGCGTTGCAGTCTGCAGAGGCTTGTAGAGAGAAAATCCAGGTGTCGCCCAAAGGCCTCCCTTCCTCGGTGGGGCTGGCCTATCTGGACTGCGATCAGTTCCAATTGGTGAATGGGGCCTTTGGCTATGCCGTTGGCAACGAGTTACTAAAGGCTATTGCCCAGCGCCTACAGCAACTGCTGCGTCCTGGGGATGTGCTGGCCCGGGTTGGGGGAGATGAGTTTTGCTTTCTGCTGCATTACCTGGACTATCCAGCCACGCTAGAAAGCTGGAACCAGGCTATATTTGAGAGCTTTGCCAAACCCTTTCGAGTGGCCAACTGTGACTTTTTTGTATCGGTCTGCATAGGCGTAGCGCTGGCCGATGCCACCACGACGCAGCCTGAAGCCTTGCTCCAGGCTGCGGATACCGCTATGTACCGGGCTAAACGCCAGGGCAAGGGCAGCTACCAGGTATTTGATGCTCAATTGACCACCGCCACCCAGCGCCGCCTTGCCCTGGAAACCGATCTGCAGCGGGCCTTAGAGCATCGGGAATTTATTACCTACTATCAACCCATTGTCCGGCTGGCTACCTGTCAGGTAGTTGGCTTTGAGGCCCTAATCCGCTGGCAGCATCCCGAACGGCAGCTGGTGTCGCCAGCGGAGTTCATTCCCTGTATGGAAGAGACTGGGCTGGTGGTGCCGGTGGGGCTAGTAGTCTTGCAGCAGGCCTGCGAGCAGCTGAAGATCTGGCAGCAGCAGGGTGCCGCTGACTGGACGGTGAGCGTCAATCTCTCGGTGCGACAGTTTGACAGCCCTACGCTGCTAGCCGATATTGACCAAGTGTTGGCTACCACCGGGATAAATCCGGTATACCTGAAGCTCGAAGTTACCGAGAGCGCCCTAATGCAGGATACGGAATCGGCGATCGCGGTGATGGAACAGCTGCGATCGCGCCAGATTCAAATCAGCCTGGATGACTTTGGTACAGGGTATTCCTCCCTGGGTTACCTGCATCGCCTTCCCATCGATACTTTAAAAATTGATCGCTCCTTTGTGCAGCAGATTCACACCGGCAACCGCAACCACCAGGTGATCAACACCATTATTGCGCTCAGCAGTCAGCTATCGCTGCCCGTGATTGCCGAAGGCATCGAAACCTCAGAACAGCTCCACTGTCTGCAATCGCTGGGGTGTGAATTTGGCCAGGGCTACCTGTTTGGCAAACCCCAGCCCGCCTCAGAAATTTTTCTGTAACCGCTCCGAGGGCACACCAGGAAAGTCGCCCGTTGCTTTAGCTGGCGGGGAGTGGCAAAGACGAGATGGAATGTCATTTGGGCCGCTTGCGATAGGAATGGGTAAGACGCTCCATGGAGAGCCACTATAATCGGGGTGCAGAGGGGATTTGAAGTTTTTCTGACCCTCCTTCGGGACGCAGGGGTCGCGGGTTAGCCTTTGGCCCGCAAGCTGCGAATTTCGCCATCCCGATTGCTGTCGAGGAACGCTTTAATTCAACGACACTTACTCAAGTGCTAGCGGCGACGCTTAAATCGCCACTTGGCACAGGTCCACTAAAAACGACGGATGCCCGTGGTGCAACCTCCAGATTTTGAGCCGTTCGATCGGCAGATTGAGTCCTTGTTAGACGCCTTTGGGCGATTTGGGGTCGAGCTGGGGCTAGAGCGCATTCAGCGCCTCCTGAATGCCTTAGGCAATCCCCAGGAGCGGGTGCCGCTGGTGCATGTGGCGGGCACCAACGGCAAAGGGTCGGTGTGCGCCTATCTGGCGGCGGTGCTGGGGGCGGCGGGCTATCGGGTGGGGCGCTACACATCGCCCCACCTGGTGAGCTGGCGGGAGCGCATTGCGGTGGATGGTCAGCCCATTCGCCCGCAGGATTTGCTTCGGCAGCTGCGGCGGGTGGTGGCCGCCATTGACCCAAGCCAGCCCTCGCCGACTCAGTTTGAGGTGTTTACCGCCGCCGCCTGGTTCTATTTTGCCGAAGCTGGGGTTGACCTGGCCGTTATGGAAGTGGGTCTGGGGGGCCGCCTCGATGCCACCAACGTGGTGGATGCCCCCCTGGTCAGCGTGATTACCTCCCTCAGTCGGGAGCACTGGCAGCGTCTTGGCCCCACCCTGGCCGATATTGCCCGCGAAAAGGCCGGGGTGCTGAAGCGGGGACGGCCCGCCGTGGTTGGCCCGCTGCCGCCAGAGGCTGAGACCGTTGTCAAAGCCCGAGCGGCAGAGCTGGGCTGCCCGGTGGTGTGGCCCGCTCCGGCGGTGTCCGTAGGGGATGGCCAGGCCTGCTGGGGCCTCGGTGACGATGCCATGACCTACCCGCTGCCCCTGCTTGGCGCTCATCAGCTGGTCAATTCGGCGATCGCGATCGCCGCTCTGCTCAGCCTGCGCTCCCAGGGTTGGGATATATCCAAGCAGGCGATCGCCCAGGGCATGGGCCAGGCCCGCTGGCCAGGGCGGCTCCAGTGGGTGAGCTGGGGTCAAGGCTCCGGAGGCTACCCCCTGCTCCTTGATGGCGCCCACAACCCCGCCGCCGCCGAGGTCCTGCGCCAGTACGTCGATAGCTGGTGGACCAGCCAGGGGGAAGCGCCAGCGAAAACGGTGTGGCTGATGGGCATGCTGGCGACCAAGGATCACCGCGATATTTTTGAGGCGCTGCTGCGGCCCGGCGACGCCCTGCACCTGGTGCCGGTGCCGGGGCATGAAACGGCCATGCCAGAAGATTTGGGGGCGATCGCGCGATCGGCCTGCCCAGGCCTGGCCCAGTGCCGGCACCATGGTTCTCTAAGGGATGGGCTGGTCGCCATAGGCCATACCCCAGGTCGCCTCAGGGTATTGTGCGGGTCGCTGTACCTGATTGGCCAATTTCTCGCCACCGAACCCTACGCAGAACGGGGCTAACCAAATCCGGCTGGAGAATTCTGATTGGGCATGGCTGCCCCAACGCCCCTACAGGTTGGCCCTGGGGATCGGAGGTAGGCCGTAGCCAGTCTGGTTAAGCCGTGTCTTCTGTGAACGTTCAAAAGTTTGAACGTTCATAACCTGAGTTCGGGATCAGAAAAGACCTTGGCAAAGCAGGCCCACTGTCCCCTCCTTGGGAGGGGTAGGGGTGGGTTGTCTATGCCAGCATGGCAACTCACCCTATCTAGAAACTTGTATTTTGCCGTAGGTTTAACCCACCCCGCCCTTCGGGCACCCCTCCAAGGAGGGGACCGCGTTATCCCGAACTCAGGTTTCATAGGGTTTCTGGATATTTTACCTAACATGACTATGGCTATAGGGGGTTCGACGTGGGCGCCGTTCACCGCCGCGCTCACTTGCCCAGGGTAAACTCGTCAAACTTCACCACCGCCGACTCTGGTCTGCGGGTATCGAAGTAGTAGCTGCTGACGGTGCCGGTCTCGGTTTCAAAGACGCTAAAAGCGGTGATGTCGTTGCTGGCGATGTAGGGCAGGGGCTGACCGCTGTCGTCGAGGAGGGGGGCCAGGGTTGGCACCACTGGCTCCAGGCCGTTGGGGTCGCCCTGGGCGGCGTAGTCGCTGGGGGAATAGGTCACCATGGAACCCGCAATGGTTTCCGGGGGCACGGGCCGGGCGGCATCCTTCCAGAAGGCGCCGTAGGAGTTGCCGACGTTAGAGGTCTCCAGGTAGTGGGTGCCCCGGGACGACACAAAGCGATTCCACAGGTGCGAGTGGCCGTAGAAGACCAGGTCTACCCCGGCCTGCTCCAGCAGGGGCACCAGGTCGCGGGCGATGTGGTCCTGGGCGCGGGGGTACTGGTAGCGCACGGCGGTGAGCTGGCCCTGCCCATCGCGATCGTAGTGGGGCACCGGGGTGGTAAATGGGGGCACGATGTTGTCGCCCAGGGTGTGGGGCGGGTGGTGCATCATCACCACCTTGTATTTGGCCTGGCGAAAGGCTTCGCTGGCCAGCTCCTGCTCTAGCCACTGGTACTGCAAACTGCCCCGCTCGATCGGCTCAAAAATGTGCTGGCCGTGGCCCCAGTTTTGCGGGGTGCCCAGGTCGGCTTCGCGCTCCTGGTAGCGGCCCCGCGTGGCGGCGTCGAGGTCGTAGGAGCGCCAGATTTGGGTGACGTAGAGCGACACCAGGCGAATGTCTCCCAGGGTGATGGCGTAGTAGCGGCTGGTGGTTTCGGGGCGATCGGGGTTGGGCACCTGGGTGACTGGCAGGCTAAACAGGGCCTCGTAGGTGTCACTGTTGAACGAATTGTTAATGATCCACTGGCGGCGCAGGGCAGGGTCGCCGCTGGGGTTATACAGGTCGGCGTTGGCCTCGTACAAGCCTACCGCCACGGGGCGCGGCACAGGATTGCCAAACTGATCCTTGAGGGGGGTGGTGGCGGCGAATCGCCCCATTACCTCGTGGTTGCCCAAAATTGGAAACAGCGGCGCGTGCTGGATGATTTCGCCGCCCCGGTAGTTCACGGTGCGGCCATTGCGCTCCAGGCCGTAGCGGGTGTTGCCCTGCAAACAGGGAAAAAAGCCGCAGCCCCGGCTGTCGTCAAACCACTCGGAGGCGCGATCGGGAATGTTGACCAGATCGCCCGCAAAAAACACCGCATCCACCTGGCCCAGGGTTTCTTCTACCTTTTGTAGATTGGCGGCTACCATCGGCATATTTTGATGGTCGGAGGTCAGCAGTACCTTGAGCGGCTGACCCGCGATCGGGGCTCCGGTTAGGGTAAACACCCGGCTTGCGGCGGTGGTGCCATCGGCGGCGGTGCTCGTCACCTGGTAGGGCACCCGCTGCCCCGGCGGCAGGCCGGTCACCAGCGCCTCATGGCGCCAGATGGGGCGCGGCACCGTCTGCTTTAGATCGGCAAAATTGGGATGGTCGAGCCGCGACTGGGCATCTTCTCGGGTGCGGGGCAGTTGGGTTGTGGTAGCCGCCGCCTGGTTGGGTAAGCTAGCGCTGGGCTGCTGTGCGGGCGATCCCCATTTCACCTGGTGGTCTTGGCCCTCAAACTCGGTGAACCAAACCACCCGTACGGCACCGGGGGTGGGGTACTGCAAGAAGGGATCGCTCAGGAGTTGGGTGGGCACGGCCGTGGCCTCGGAGGGTGAATCGACGGTGGGCAGGCGGGGTTCCAGGGCAATTAAAAGAATAGCGGCCAGGACTACCAGCAGGCCCGCCGTCAGTAGGGTCCAGTCTTCTCGTCGCATCCGTCGCATCTTTTGAGCCCTTTTTGCTAACGCCCCGCCAGCCCCAGGGTAACGACAGATAACGACAGTATAAAAACTGTCTGTTCACTGATAACACCCTTGGAGAGATGTGCCACCGTTAGAGCGGCAAAGGCTGACATTTACTGGCACTGAGCAGCAGGCATAGCCATGATAGTTCCTCTCAAATTCAGGGCGGGCAAGCGTTCTCTCCGGTGGTCGGGGGGTGGTTTGCTGGTGCTGATATCGATCGGGATGCACGGCCTGCTGTTGGGAATGCCCCTGCCCGAGTCTACTCCAGAGACTCCCAGTGAGTTGCCAAACCGGTTGACCGAGCTGAACGATCCGACGGCGGTGGTCGGGGTGGTGCGCTTACCAGCGACGCCAAAACCCGTCGCTGGGGCCATTCGCCCTGCCCCGCCGCCTGTCGCCAGAGCGCCCCAGGCGCCCTCCCAGAAGCCGCCCCAGACCCAAACGGCGACGCCAGCACCCGCCGCCCCGATCGCCCCGGAGACGCCAGCCCCACCGCCGCCAGAGACGGTAGATCTGGAGCCAGTGCCCCCGGAGCCACCGCCCGCTACCCTGGACGATCGCCTGCGCGACCCAGCCCAGTACGAGTTCAACGGGCAGGCCAAGTCGCTGCTCAACGACGAAGTCTCGCTTTACACCAACAATTTGTCCACCTGGCTAGAGCAGGAAAGCCAGGGGCTAAGCGAAGACGACGCCCCGATTTTGGGCACCAAGCTGGCCCCGCTCCAGGTCGCCTACCCGATCGCTACCTGCCTGGTGCCGCCGCCCTCGGAGGGGCTGGTAGGGGTGATTCTCAGCCCCTCCGGGCAGCTGCTCAAAGACCCGGTACTGCTCGACAGCACGGGCTACACCGTGCTGGATGAAAAGGCTCTGGAGACAGCGCTACAGCGGAGCTTTGCACCCCAGGACGGGCCATTGCCCAACCCCCGCGCCAGCTGGCTGCCGGTGCAGGTGCAGTACGACGCCGCCAACTGCACGCCTTAAGGAAATCTTTAGGCCTGCCCCAGGGTAGAGGCATCTGGGCCTGTAGCTTGTCATAGTGGCATCTAAGTCAACTGCCACTACTGATGTTCCCATGGCTCAAGCTATTTCTGCTTCCAGTAATTCTGTTCAAGCGTATCTGAAGGAAATTGGCCGCATCCCTCGGCTGACCCGCGACGAAGAGATTTCCCTGGGTAAGCGGGTGCAGCGGTTAAACAAGCTCAACGCGATCGCAGCTAAGCTCTCTAAGGGGTCGGGCCAGACGCCCTCCACTGAGGACTGGGCGGCGGCGGCCAACCTGTCGGTGGACGACCTGAACCACCAGGTGGAGTCTGGCGAGGCCGCCCGCAGCCGCATGGTGGAGGCCAACCTGCGCCTGGTGGTTTCGATCGCCAAGAAGTACACCAAGCGCAACCTGGACCTGATGGATCTGGTGCAGGAGGGCACCCTGGGCCTGCAGCGGGGGGTAGAGAAGTTTGACCCCACCAAGGGCTTTCGGTTTTCGACCTACGCTTACTGGTGGATTCGCCAGGCCGTGACGCGGGCGATCGCCGAAAAGAGCCGGGCCATTCGCTTGCCCATCCACATTTTTGAAAAGTTGACTAAAATCAAGCGCGCCCAGCGGCAGCTCGCCCAGGAGCTAGGCCGCACCGCCACCCTGGAAGAGGTGGCCAACCATTTGGATCTGCCCCTGCCCCAGGTGCGCCAGTACCTGTCGCAGTCGCAGCAGCCCATGTCGCTGAACGCCATGGTGGGTGACAAGGGCGACACCGAGTTGGCCGACATGCTCGAAGACGACCAGGGGCGATCGCCTGAAGACTACGCCGCCCAAAGCAATCTCCAGCAGGACATCTTTCGCATTCTCGATCGCCTCACCCCCCAGCAGCGGGAGGTGCTGGTACTGCGCTTTGGTCTGGGCACCGGCGAAGGGCTATCGCTCTCGAAGGTGGGCCAGCAGCTCAACGTCAGCCGCGAGCGAGTGCGCCAGATCGAGCGCGACGCGATTAAAAAACTGCGCTACGCCCGCCAGGATTTGAAAGCCTATCTGGTGAGCTAGGAAGCCATTTGAGCTATAACGGCCTGTAGCCTTAGTCTCACGGATTCAATTAGCCTTTAGAGCCTGGGGTTGGATGGCTGCGAGTTCAAGCAGACCGTCGATGGATAGGGTTTCATCTAGCGGGGGCCAGCGAATGCCGTAGCTCGAACGAGGCCCCCCAGGCGTCTGCAATGTCGCCCAAATGCTGCAAGATAATCTTCCTTACTTCTCTGCTGTCGCGCGTTGATAGACTGCGCGGGTAGGCTGCAAGGATTTCGTAAGCCTCTACATCTAGCCAGTGCTTGCAGCCTCGATCTCCCCTTTGGGCATGGATGTGGACAGGTTTATGGCCTTCGGTTGAGTAGAAATGGGGCCGCCAACCTCGCAAGTACAAAACCATGGGCACAGACATATCCTGATGTGGTTTTCCTATCGTGGTATCTGCCCAGGGTTGCGTCTATCTAAGCAATGGTGCGCGATATAGTAGGGCGCAGCGGCATTATCTAAGCCAGCAGGACTAGCGCCCGAATGGATCTCTTTGACCACAGTCGCCAAGAACAGATTGGCCGCGATGCGCCCCTGGCGGCGCGGCTGCGGCCCCGTACCCTGGATGAATTCATTGGCCAGGATGCGGTGGTGGGGCCGGGGCGACTGCTGCGCCGCGCCATCCAGGCCGACCAGCTGTCGTCGCTAATTTTCTTTGGCCCGCCGGGCACGGGCAAGACCACCCTGGCCCAGATTATTGCCAACACCACCAGCGCCCACTTCATTGCGCTGAATGCGGTGCTGGCGGGGGTGAAAGATATTCGCGAGGCGATCGCCGCCGCCCAGGATTTGCGCGGCCAGTACGGCAGACGCACCATTCTGTTTATCGATGAAGTCCACCGCTTCAACAAGGCCCAGCAGGATGCGCTGCTGCCCTGGGTGGAAAACGGCACGGTGATTTTGATTGGGGCCACCACCGAGAATCCGTTTTTTGAGGTCAACAAGGCCCTGGTCAGCCGATCGCGCATCTTTCAGCTCAAGCCGCTGGAGGCCGCCGACCTGTACCGGGTGGTGGAGCAGGCTCTGGCGGATAGCGATCGGGGCTACGGCGATCGCCCCATTCAGCTTGACCCCGCTGCCCTAGATCACCTAGTGGATGTGGCCAACGGCGACGCCCGCGCCCTGCTCAACGCCCTGGAGCTGGCGGTGGAGACCACGTCCCCAAACGAATCGGGTCAGATCCAGATCACTTTAGAGGTGGCGGAGGAGTCGATTCAGCAGCGGGCGGTGCTCTACGACAAAGAGGGCGACGCCCATTTCGACACCATCAGCGCCTTTATCAAGAGCGTGCGCGGCTCTGACCCCGATGCCGCCCTGTACTGGCTGGCCCGCATGGTCTACGCGGGCGAAGACCCCCGCTTCATCTTTCGCCGCCTGGTGATTTTGGCCAGCGAAGACGTTGGCCTGGGCGACCCCCACGCCGTTACCGTAGTCACCAGCTGCGCCGCCGCCTTTGACCGGGTGGGCATGCCCGAGGGCCGCTACCCCCTGGCCCAGGCGACGCTGTACCTGGCGACGGCGCCCAAATCCAACAGCACCATGGGCTTTTTTGACGCCCTGGCCGCCATTGAGCAGGAGCGCGAGCAGGAGGTGCCCAACCCCATGCGCGACGGCAACCGCGACAGCAAAGGCTTTGGCCACGGCCAGGGCTACCTGTACCCCCACGCCTACCGCGACCACTGGGTGGAGCAGCAGTATTTGCCCAGCGGCTTGCAGGGGCAGGTGTTTTACCAGCCTTCGGGTCAGGGCTACGAGGCCTCGATTCAAACCCAGGTGACCCAGCGGCGCGAAGCCCAGCTGGCGGCGATGGTGGACGGCGGCGGCGCGCTGCCGGAGGCGCTCACCTACAGCCCCGACGACCCGGCCCGCGATCGCTGGCTCCAGCGCACCCTCAGCCAGGCGGGCGAGCAGCTGGGGGCCGTGCGCGATCGCATCTTTGAGCTGGCCCCGCCGCAGCGCCACCACCGCATTCTCGATCTCAACGCCCGCACCGGGCTGCTCACCTGGGAGGCGCTGCGGCGGGTGCCCGAGGGCGGCGTCTACGCCCGCGTGCACACCGCCCAGGACCAGGTGGCGCTGGAAGAGCAGGCGGCGCAGCTGCCTGAAATGGCCCGCCCCGTACTGGTCCACGCCGACTTTGAGGCCCTGGCCGCCTACCTGGAGTCCCACACGCCGGGGGTGCGCTTCGAGCGCATTGTCGGGCGCAATACCTTTAGCCAGGTGGTCAACCGCGATCGCTTCATCGCCATCGTGCAGCAGTTTCTCGCCCCCGGCGGAGTCGTGCTGCTGGCCGAAACCATTCCCCGCCACAGCCAGCGCATTTCGGCCCTGGTCAGAGAGGATACCCTCAGCAAAGCCCTGGGCAAGCGCTGGCACCAGGCCGACGAGGCGATTCACGGAGTGATCCCTTCGGGAATCGCCCACTCCGCCACCGACCCCCGCTTTAACTGGCAGGCCCAAACCCTAGAGGCGCTGTTTCGCAAAGCAGGCTTTACCGTCCAGCTGAGCGAAGCTGTGCTGCACAGCAGTATCTATATTTCGGCGGCCCTGCTGCAGCGGTGGTTTGCGGTGGGCAGCACTCCCCCCAGCTACCGCGACCAGCTGGCCCAGCATTTATCCGACAAAGACATTGCCGCCATTCAGCAGGAGTGCCAGCGGCAGTTGCAGGGGCAGACCGTGCAGTGGCGATCGCCCCTGGTTTACCTGGTGGGCAGGCTCAGCCCTTGAGCCCGCCGGAGAAATCGCGGAACAAGCGCGGGCGAGCGGTTCGCCTATCCCATTGCCCCGTTCTTTGCCGTGCCAACCATAGATTTTTCGATCGCAGAGCGGGGGGCTTTGCGGTTGTGCCAGAGCTTGTAGTAGAGGATGGGTACCGCCGATCGCGACAGCAGCAACGAGGCCACTTCCCCCGCCATCAGCGAGATCGCCAGCCCCTGAAAGATGGGGTCAGTCAGAATAATCGCTGACCCCACTACCACCGCCGCCGCCGTCAGCAGCATCGGGCGAAACCGCACCGCTCCGGCATCGATCACCGCGTCTTCTAGCGGCATGCCCTCCTTCAGGCGCAGCTCAATGAAGTCCACCAGAATGATGGAGTTGCGCACCACAATTCCGGCTCCGGCGATGAAGCCAATCATGGAGGTGGCGGTGAAAAATGACCCCAGCAGCCAGTGGGCGGGCATGATGCCGACCAGCGAAAAGGGAATGGCCGCCATGATTACCAGCGGTGTGGTAAACGACTGAAACCAGCCCACCACCAGGGCATAGATCAGCACCAGCACCACCGCAAAGGCAATGCCCAAATCGCGGAAAACCTCGTAGGTAACCTGCCATTCGCCGTCCCACTTGATCGCGTAGGTTTCGGTGGTTGGAGGTTGCTCTGTCAGGTAGGTTTGAACCGAGGTGCCCGCTGCTGGAACCAGTTTGTCGATCTTGGGTTGCAGGTTGAGCATGGCGTAGACCGCACTTTCTACCCTGCCGGAAACATCCCCCAGGACGTAGACCACGGGCTGCAAGTTTTTGTGGTAAATGCTGGTATCTGCCGTAGTTGTCTCTGTTTTAACCAGGGCGCTGAGGGGGACTAAATTGCCGTTTTCTCCCCTGAGATTGAGCGATTTTAGATCCTCTAAACTGGTACGGCTCGACGGGCTAAACCTGAGATTGATCGCCACATCCTCGCGGGCATTTTCATCGTGCAATAGCCCGACATTTTGGCCCGACAGCGCTATCTGCAATACCGCTGAAATTTGGGCCGGGCTGATGCCGTTCAGGGCGGCTTTCTCGCGATCGATCACCAGGCGGTAGTCGGTCTGGGGGGCTTCCACATACCAGTCCACATCCACCACCCCATCGGTGGATTGATATAGCTGGCGAATTTGGGTGGCCAGGTCAATTTGCCCTGGGTAGTCAGGCCCGTACACTTCCGTCACCAGGGTTTGCAGCACCGGGGGGCCGGGGGGAATTTCGGCCACCTGGACACGGGCACCGTAGCGATCGCCAATGTCCTTCAGCCGGGGGCGAAGGGCCTTGGCAATGGCGTGGCTCTGGCGGTGGCGTTGATGAAATCTCCCGAAACGGGAATCGCCCTTGGGCAAAAAGTTCACCTGAATATCCGCCACATTGGGGCCAGAGCGCAAAAAGTAGTGCCGCACCAGGCCGTTGAAGTTGTAGGGCGATGCCGTGCCCACATAGCTTTGATAGCTGGTTACTTCCGGGACGGTGGCGAGGTACTGCCCCATTTCTCGGGTGGCGCTGGCGGTCTGCTCTAGGGTGGTGCCCTCGGGCATATTCACCACCACCTGCAGCTCGCTTTTGTTGTCAAAGGGCAGCATTTTTAAGATCACCAGCTGAAACCCGGCCAGCCCTCCCACAATGACGATCAGCGCCAGCACCGTAGCCACCAGAAACGCCGTGCCGCGCCGGGGATAGTGCACCAGGGGGTACATAAACCGCCGATATAGCTGGCTCAGGGCATCCTCGCCGTGGGCATGGGCAGACAGGCTGGAACCGCTAAACACCCGCATGGTCGTCCAGGGCACCACGGTAAAGGCCACCAGGGCCGAAAAGATCATAGCCGCCGAGGCCCCCAGCGGAATCGGCAGCATGTAGGGGCCCATCAGGCCGCCCACAAAGGCCATGGGCAGAATGGCCGCAATCACCGCCAGGGTGGCCAAAATGGTGGGGTTGCCCACTTCATCCACCGCCTCCAGCACGATCTGTTGCAGGGTTTGGCGACGGTTTGCCGACTGTTGCAGGCGAGCTTTGTTCTCCGGCAGTTGCAGGTGTCGGCCCACATTTTCCACCACCACGATCGCATCGTCGACCAAAATGCCGATGGAAAAGATCAGCGCAAAGAAGGTGACCCGGTTGAGAGTAAAGCCGTAAAAGACGAAGCTGGCCAGCGTTAAAGACAGGGTGACAGGAATTGAGACCGCCACCACCATGGCCTCTTTTTTGCCCATCACAAACCACATCAGCAGCGTCACTGAAGCCACCGCAATCAGCATGTGAAACAGCAGCTCATTCGATCGCTCCGCTGCGGTTTCGCCGTAGTCTCGCGTCACGGTCAAATGGACATTGGACGGAATGTAGTGGCGCTGGATCTGCTCCAGCTTGCGGAGAACGTGGTGGGAAACCTGAATGGCATTGGCCCCGGAGCGCTTGGCGATCGCGATCGTCAGCGCCTCCGTTTCGCCAAAATTTGGCGGGTTTGATTCTGAGTTTTGAGTTGGGCCTGCCGGACTGTGTTTTCCCGGCTCCTGACCTCCAGCTCCCTGGCCAAAAAATACGTAGCTGGCCGGTTCTTCCGAGCCATCGGTGACCGTCGCCACATCGCGCAGGTAGACCGGCTGACCCCTGGCGATTGCCACTACCAGGCCTTCGGCATCTTCTGCCGATCGAATAAAGCTCTGGGTTCTGACCAGAAAAGACTGATTGTTTTGGCTAAACGCGCCGCTGGCCAGCTCCGTATTTTGGGCCTGAAGCGCGCTGGAGATTTCTAGCGGCGTCAGGCCGTAGGCGCTGAGCCTGGCGGGGTCTAGATCTACTCGCAGCTGCCGTTTTTGGCCGCCGATAATAGTCGTTTCTGAAACATCGGGAACCTGCTTAATTTGCTCGTCCAGCTGCGCGGCAATCTGCCGCAGGTCTGCCCCACTGCTCTGCTCCCCCCACAGGGTGAGGGTCAAAATGGGGACATCGTCGATCGATCGCGATTTGATCAGCGGCTGCGACACCCCCGGCGGAATTTTATCAACGTTGGCATAGATCTTGTTGTAGAGCTGAACCACAGAATCCTCTGGGTTTTGCCCCACCAGAAATCTCACGATCACCAGGGATGATCCCGGCCGCGAGGTGGAGTAAACGTACTCCACGCCGGGCAGTTCTTTGACCAGCTTCTCCAGAGGCGACGTGACCCGCTGTTCGACATCCCTGGCCGAGGCCCCCGGCATTTGTACAAACACATCGGCCATCGGCACGGTAATTTGGGGCTCCTCTTCGCGGGGCAAAATTAGCGTTGCCCCCAGGCCCAGCAGCAGCGCCACCAGAATGATCAAGGGTGTGAGCTTGGAGTCGATAAATTTTTTGGCTAAATGGCCCACAAAGCCCAGGGAATGGGATGAGGCGGGCTGATGACCATTCGATTCGTTTTGCATCGTCGTTTGCCCCTAGTTTTGAATCGCGATCGCCTGCCCGTCGCTGAGCTGCTCGATATGGCTGGTGACAATGCGATCGCCCGCCGCTAAGCCCGAAACAATTTCTATCTGCCCGTCCTGCTGTTTGCCGGTTTTTACCCAGCGCAGCACGGCTACCGATGGAGCGCTGCTAGACTGGGCGGCGCTCGGCTTGACCACATACACCCCCTGCAGCTGCCCCCGCTGAATCAGGGCCGCAGCGGGAATCAGAACCGTTTCCTGGCTTTCGCTCGTGGGCAGGGCGATGCGGCCAAACATGCCGGAAATCAAGCGGTCAGAACCAGTCAGGGGAATCTTGACCAAAAAGCTCCGAGAGCCCGGATCTGCCGCCGGAACAATTTGTCCAATGGTGGCGCTGAGGGTGGCACTGGCCGCATCCACCCGCACCTGCACGGGCTGACCGACGCGCACAAACCGCAGGTTTTCCTCCGGCACAGCGATCTCCAGCTGCAGCCGATCGGGATTTTCGATTTTCAGCAGCGCGGTCCCGTCCATGGAGAAGGGGTTGGTGGTTTCGCCCTGGTAGGCCATTTTTTCAATTACGATGCCGTCGAAGGGGGCCACTACGGTGCCGTAGCTTTCGTTGACCGAGGCCGCCGTGGCCCCGGCCTGGGCCTGATCGATGGCAGACTGGGCCTGGGCGATCGCCGCCTGGGCCTGCTGAATCCCCGACTCCGCCTGGGCTACCCGCTCCTGGGCCTGATTCAGGGTGGTGTTGGCGGCATCGAGGTCGGCCTGGGATACGGCTCCCTTGGCCTGGAGCTGCGCGGTTCGGGTTTGGCTAATTTGCGCCAGCTGAAGCGCCGCCTGGGCCTCTAATTTTTGCGATCGCAGCTGGCTCAGGGTGGCCTGGGAGCGGGCCAGCTCGGCCTGGGCCTGGGCGACTCCGGCCTGGGCCGAGCTGGACTGCGCCGCCATGTCCTGCACATCGATGCGGGCCAGAATGTCGCCCTTTTGGAAGCGATCGCCCGCCTCCAGCGGAAAGTAGGTGATCCGCCCGCTCACGCGGGTCGACAGAACAGCCTGATCCACCGGGCGAATCGTACCGGAGAGATCCAGGGTGCTGGCCACGGGCTGGGCGCGCAGGGTCAGCACGTCAACGGCGGTGGCCGGCACTAGGGCCACCTCGGGGGCAGGGGCCGAACGGGTGAGCTGCAACATTCCCCAGGTGCCTCCGGCCAGCAGCAGCGTGCCGCCCAGCAGCAGCGCCCACCGCCGCTGAGACGGGTTCGGCGACGGATGGAGCTGAGCTGAGCCATCGATCGCGTTGTCCAGCGGTGCATTCAGCGATTCATCGGATGTGGTGTGAGTCATTGGTCTTGTTCCTTAAGGACGATGGCCCCGGCGCAGCGCATACCCGGCGCTTTGCCAGGCCAGCAAACCACCCTGGAGGTTGTAGACCTGTCGGTAGCCCTGGGTTACAAACCACTGAGCCGCGATCGCGCTCCGGTGGCCGGACAGGCAGGTGAGGACGATCGCTTGCTCTTTAGAAATCTCTCTGAGCACGCGGCTGCGGCTGAGCCGCTGCGCTCCGGGAATATGCCCCAGCCAGTATTCCAACCGGCCCCTTATATCCACAACCAGCAGGTGATTTTGGCGTGATTTTAGCTGGGCCGGGGTGAGCAAAACTGGGTTTGAACTCTTCTGGCTAATTCGCTTTGATTTGGCTGTCATAACGGGCTTCCTCGCCGTGCAGTTATTGGCAAAACTAATGGTGGGGGCGCTAGTTGCCCCGTTCTCTCCCGCTCAAACTCGGCCCATGACCGCAAACGATTTAATAAACGGCTTCGCCATGCGGGGATCTTTAATCATGGCCGCGTAGTCTCCCACCCGAAATTGCAGCTTGCGGCTCACATAGGCCATACCCAGCCCCGCCGTGGTCAGGCCTTTGGTCCTCCACTGCTGCCAATGGCTGCGATCGGCGCGTAAATCCCAATTCAGCGGCTGCCCGTCGTAGGCGCCAGCAGACACAACCCGCCCTTCCTCAAGCCTCAGCATGGCGGCGGGGTTTGGCTCGTCAACAAAACCATAGCCAATGACCGAATTAAAATGAATCTTGGCCAGGGCATCGGCTAGCTCTGGTTCGGCATTCCACTGCTCACCAAATGCCTGCATCCATGCCGGTGAAAATAAGTCTGACATTGTAAACTCTCTCAAATTTAGGTTGAAAAATTCTCAAAGGAGCTAACGACTATCCATGGCTGTAAACGGTCTGCCATTCCTCAATGAGTGCGGGGGAAATAGACAGAGTTACCGCTTCGCCACCGACGGTTGGCAGTGCCGCTTTGAGGGGAATTCCTGTCTGTAGCTGCGGCAGTAAAGGCTGAAGATCGTATTGCCCTACATGGGCTTCAGGCCGGGTGGAATCGGTAAAAATCTGGCCTGAAACATCCGCCGCGCTCAGCGTTTTGCCCAGGGAACTGGTTAAGG
The DNA here is from genome assembly GCF_000309385.1 of Nodosilinea nodulosa PCC 7104. Lineage (GTDB taxonomy): Bacteria > Cyanobacteriota > Cyanobacteriia > Phormidesmidales > Phormidesmidaceae > Nodosilinea > Nodosilinea nodulosa. The sequence goes on along the minus strand of NZ_JH976537.1, from coordinate 256,892 downwards.
TCAGCGGTTGGGAGCGTGCGATCGCAACCGCGCCAGGAAAGCCCACCAGCCTCAGCTCGAAGCTGCTCTCGCCGTCAGGGAAAATACGTTTGAAGGCAACGGCCTGCCACGCATTTCCATGCTGATCTTTGAGGGTTTGGCGAGATTGATAGACCCTTTGTCCGGGGGCTTCCTCTAGTTGCCGCACAGCGGCAGCGGCGCTGGGCGGATGCAACATTTCCAGACCCAGAAAAATGCCCAGAATAATTGCCCCTAGCAAAAGCATCCAGGAAAAGATTTGCCGAATACGACAGGCCGTCATGGTGTTCTTTGCTCCTCAAACGGGTGAGACGATGGGTGTAAATGGGGGCAGAGGGCCAACAGTTCGGTATCGATGACCCGGTAATAGCGCCAAATGCCCTCCCGGCGACAGGCCACCACCCCTGCGTCTCTCATCAACCGCAAATGCCTAGAGGCGTTGCCCTGGTGAAGCCCGGTGTGGGCGCAAATTTCTTGCACGTTGTGCTCCTGGTGGCGTAGCGCGGCAAGAATTTGCAGTCGGGCGGGTTCGGCCAAAATCTTAAATCGACCGGCCAGTATCTCCAGTTCGGCAGGGCTCAGCATTGCGTCCATGGCACATTTCCCCTCAGCGTTAATCAGGTGGAATCATGCAGAATTGGCAGAGTAGACTGCCCAATCCTTTCATCCCCCCGCTGCCTCAAACGGTCGGCGCTAACGAGCGGCTTTGCTCACGGGCGGGCAGAGGTGTCACCAGCGGCAACCCGATCGCCCGAAAGCCCCACCGCTCGAACCAGGGAATCGTCCAGCCCAGGCGCATTTTCGTCAGAAAATATTTCTCGAACCCCGTCCTCATCCAGGAGACCCAGATGCCGTTAAAAATCAGGGCGCGATCGCGCTCCCCCGACGCATCCGGCAGGAGCGGGTCGGCTAAAAACAGCGCCCCGGTGTTGCCAAAGTCGGCAAAGCAAACGGCCTGGAGAGTTGGTTTAGACTGAAGTCCCGTCGCCACCCCCAGCTCCAGGGCAATGTTGTGGGCCACCGCCAGCGCCATTTCTTCGGACATCAGCCCCACCTTGGGCGCGCCAGTGGGAATAGGGGTTTGCTCCACGGGTTTGAGCTGGGTGATCACCCCCACCGAGTAAATCGACTCAAAGTCGGGGTGCCGGTAGGTGGGCAACACAGGCACAAACCCTTTGGCATCGGCCAGGCCCGGTGCCTCGCGCAGAAAGCGCGGGCCTCGAAACGGCGGCAGCACCATGGTGAACCGGGAGGGAATTTTCCGCCCGTCGGTCAGATGTACCGCGTCGGCTTCAAAATGCGAAATGGCCGTGTTTTCCATCAGCTCAATTTCGCGATCGGCCATGAACTTGCGAATCAGCCAGCGAGACTTGGCCATGCCGCCGATGCCCAGATGCCCGGCGTAGGGTTCTGAGGTAATGAAGGTGATTGGCACCTGCGCCCTCAACCCCTTCTGCTTCAGCACGTGGTGAATCAAAAAAGCAAACTCGTAGGCGGGGCCAAAACAACTGGCCCCCGGTGCCGCACCCACCACAATAGGGCCTGGATCGGCCAGAAATTTCTCCCACGCTTTCCCAGCTAACACCGCATGGTGGGGATTGCATACCGAGTGGGTGTAACCGCCTTCTGGCCCCAACCCCGGCAGGGCATCTAGCGCCAGCTCTGGCCCCGTGGCAATGACGGCGTAGTCGTAGTCCAGCGTTGTGGCATCCATCCTAAGCTGGCGGGACTTTGGATCAATGGCCGTAACCGCCGCCTGAATAAACTCAATGCCGTGCTGCGGCACGATCGCGGCTAAATCTAGCTGGATGCGATCGAGGGATTTTAGCCCCAGCCCCACCCAGGGCAGCGAGGGCACAAAGGTGAATTTCGGCTGATTTGAAATCAGCGTGATCTGATGTTCCTGGGGCAAAGCATGCCTCAGTTCGTAGGCGGCAGGTAATCCTCCTAGCCCGGCCCCAATCACAACAACGCGAGCCATAGCAGCGACTCCTAAAAGTTGAGTTTTTAATATTGAGTATTGAAATCTTCGGCGGGCACCTCGTCACGCCTCACCCCATCACTCCCTCACGCCCAGTTTTTTTAGCAGCACAATCAGCGGGCACCAGTTGGTAAATGCCGATTGCAGCAGGTTTAGCCCCACAAACGCGGTCAAAAACAGCCAGCTGGGGTTGATTAGCGAGAGCGACAAACTGATCAGTACGATGCTGCCTGCAATTAACCGCACCCACTGGTGCTGAGTCCAGGCTTGCTTTCGACCGTTAACCGACCTCACCATGGCGCCTCCGGCAGCTCAGTGGAATAACTATAACACTATAAGGTTATATAATTAACTGCATTAAGAGGTTTAATATTCTGTAATACCGAATCCGAATCCCATAATCCTGATTCCCAAAAGGTAGACCATAGGATGCATTCGCGGCTACACCCTCGCCTGGCAGCGCCCTGATGGCTTTGATTAGCCGCAATGCGCCACTAATCGGGGGTAGCTTATCAAGATTTGGCATAACGGCCTGAGCCAAAAATTGCCCCAAAAAATTGCCCCACGCATACCCTGCTAGGTGTGCGTGGGGCAACGGATGAGGACTTAGCCGACCGGCTTGGGGCGCAAGGGATCAGGAACCTTTGCTGTCTGCACCAACTGGTTCAGCTCGTCGCAACCCTTCCAGCTGTTTAAGCTGTTGCGACTGGGCTTCCAATCGCGTGAAAAGGCGATCGCCTACCAGCTCACACAGATCAAAAATGAACGGTTCGGCAATCTCGTAGTAAACGCTAACGCCCTGGGGGGTGCGGGAGACAATCCCGGCCTGGGCCAGAATCTTGAGGTGCTTTGAGACATTGGCCTGACCCAGGCCAGTTTCTTCAATAATTTCGGTGACATTCTTTGAGCCTGACTTTAGAGAACACAGCACCTGCAAGCGGCTGAGCTCAGACAGGACTTTGAAGTAATCGGCCACGGGAGCCAGGGCAGAGGGAGGTAGGGCCATAGGTCGAGGGAAAGATACCACGTCTTAGAAGACAAGTTATATGACTATCTTACTCAGATTTCAGGACAATCAGATACTTTATCTTTTATATAACTATATAATAGATTAATCTAAAAGGAGGGGTTCCTGGTCTTGGCTTGAGTCGCTGAGCGCTGGGGAAGCGTTCTGGCCTCTTGGGGAAATGCTTTGGCAACGGTACGCTGCACTGCTAATGGGAGAATCTTGAATGTCGACGTCTCGGTTGAACCAGCTACATACGCTGAATGCTCAAACTCTAAAACAGAGCTTAGACCAGCAATCCACCACCCTCATTGACGTGCGCGAACCGGGGGAGTTTGCGACAGAGCATATTCCTGGGGCTACCCTGGTGGCGCTGTCTCAGTTCGATCTCCGCAAAATTCCCCAGACGAATGATGCGAAACTGGTGCTGTACTGTCGTTCAGGGCGGCGATCGGCGATCGCCGCCCAAAAGCTTTTTGACGCCGGGTTTGAATCGGTAGCGCATCTCGCCTGCGGCATTGGCGCTTGGAAAGAGGCGGGATATGCCACTGTCACAAATCGGAGTGGGCGGAGTGCGCCAATTAGCCCGATGCGTCAGGTGCAAATTGTGGCCGGTTCTCTGATGCTGACCGGAACCCTGCTGGGGGCATTAGTCTCTCCCTGGTTTCTGCTGCTGAGCGGGGCCGTGGGGGCAGGGCTAATTTTTGCGGGGGTAACGGATACCTGCATGCTGGGCCTGCTGCTGGCCAAGCTGCCCTACAACCAGCGGAGCCAGTACTGATGCCCTGGATCGTTGGCCTAGGGCTGGCCGGGGGAATTGGCCTGAGTCTGGGATTGTTGGGTGGGGGCGGCTCAGTGCTGGCGCTGCCGGTGCTGGTCTATGTGATGGGGGTCGCCCCCAAATCGGCGATCGCCATGACGCTGATCATCGTGGGAACTGTCAGCTTCCTGGGTCTGATTCCCCACTGGCGAGCCGGCAATGTCAATCTCAAAACGGCGCTAGTCTTTGGCTCTGCCACCATGGTGGGGACGTTTACGGGGGCCAAGATTGCGACCCTGCCCGTGGTTTCCGAAACCTTTCAAATGCTGCTGTTTGCTGTCGCCATGCTGCTGGCCGCCGCGTTTATGATCTACCGCAGTGCCAGGCCGATGCCGCCAGACAATCCCCTAGCTGGCTACCCTAAACCTGTTTGTAAATACTGCTGGCTCTGGCTTTTGAGTGAAGGGCTGGCCGTGGGTGTATTGACCGGCCTGGTGGGAGTGGGCGGCGGCTTTGCGATCGTTCCGGCGCTGGTCTTGCTGGCCAAGTTGCCGATGAAACAGGCGATCGGCACGTCTCTGCTAATTATTATTGCCAACTCGATCACCGGGTTTCTGGGCTATCTGGGGCATGTTGCCCTAAATTGGCAACTGATCGTGCTGTTCATTTTTGCCGCCAGCCTAGGAACTCTCCCCGGCGCCTATCTAGCTCGCCATGTTCCAGCCCAAAAACTGCAAAAATCCTTTGGGTACTTCCTGCTAGCCGTGGCCATGTTTGTTTTGGTCCAGAATCGCTAAAGCTTTCACAGGCCGCATCCCTCAGGCGCAGCGCCGTGAGAGGTTTAATGGCCCTAAAACCATTCCATTTCTCGGGCTGCTGGCAATTTTCGCACGATTGGATCTGGCGCTACTCAGTTAAGTTTTTTTGCAGGTACAGCTCGAGAAAGGCAGCCTGAAAAGCTGACCCAAATACAGCTCTAAATATCTACGATCTGGGGTGAAACGCAAAAACTTTATATACATAACTTTCTGGTTAAAAGTTTTTTCAGTTCCGTAGAGACTCTGATGACCAATAGTTATATAGAGATTAATCTGATTCCAAGTAAGCGCCTAATCTATGGGAAATGGGTTTAGCTTTGTTTGGATTCAATCCTTTATAGCCATATTTTGAAATATTTTTTTTCAGCTGGCTGTTGCTAAGCATTTTTGTTCATTGATCTATTCTTTCGGAGAATAGATCAATGACTGACCGATTTTAGCAATCGGTTCTCAAATTATGTTCCTGTCAATTTACGCTGCCATGACATATCTCGATCAAAGCCTAATTTTGAGAAATTCTTCATTGCCAAGCATCGGATCTCATCTTGACTGTTTGGCTCCACCCAAAAATCAGCGATGCTCGATTATCAATACTATCCAGCAGCTAGTGCCCGTAGGTTCTCCCAAGCCTAGCGATAGATTTATTCTGAGGGAGCTATCCGTACTGACTGACGAACTCATACAGGCCTATCAGGCGGCAGGGCAGCTGCAAGACGACCCGTTCAGGGATGTTTGGAATCGCAGAGTTCACTGCTATGAAAGTAGCGTAAAGCCGAAGCTTAAAGGAGCTACGGTTTTAGTTTCAGGCGGCAGTGGCTGTGTCGGTAGCCATCTCATTCAGGCGCTGGAAGCCTTTGAGGTCAAAAAAATAATCATTGCAGATATTGCTCCATATCACGAGACAGAACGTTCTGATTCAGCCCTACCAAAGCACAGAAAAATATATTGCCGAGCTGATGTTAGAGATTTTGATCAGCTGGACAGGGTTTTTTCGGCCGAAAAACCTGACGTAGTGTTTCATTTGGCCGCCCTGCGCCTCCCTGGCCTGGCGGAAAAACAGGTCCGAGAGGCCGTATCTACCAATATCTTCGGCACTCAAAACGTGATTCGCCTCTGTGAAAAGTATGGCGTGAAGCACTGCGTCTTTTCCTCCACGGGCAAGGCCTCTCGCTATGTTACGAGTGAGGTCTATGCCGCCACTAAAAAAGTCTGTGAATGGTTGTTTGCCCAGGCCAGTCAGCGTGGGTCTACCGTCTACGGCATGGTTAGATTTACCCATATGTTGGACAATAGCTCCGTCTGCGATCAGTACGATCAAAAGGTGAGACGGGGTGAGACGGTCAACATACACGCCCCGGATAAATATATTTGCGCTCAAAATGTCCACGAGGCCGTCAGCCTTTTACTCAATAGCCTGGCTGTCGCTCAACCCCGGCAGCTAGAGTTTTTGGTTTGCCGCAATTTAGGCTGGCCGGTGGAAACGCTAGAAATTGCTCTGTATAAAATTCTGGTGTCTGGCCAACGACTGCCTATTTACTTTCAGGGATGCCCGGCTGGCTATGAGGAGGGCTTCTTTCGCGGCCAGGTTGACTGGGATGACCCTACGGAAGCAAATATGCTGGTCAACGCCGTTGAGAAGACCTCTAGCCGCGTCGATGCTTCGGGAGATTTTATTGTGTCTCCGGTGCTGCCGTTCTGCACAGAAATTTTTGAGGCCCAGCTGGCGAAGTTGGAGCATTTGCTGCAAAATCCTGAAAGCTCTGATGCCTGCATCAAAAAAAGCCTGGCGGAATGCGTGGTGGCGGTTTCCCGCTCTGCCTACGCCCAAGCACCCGTCGAAATCCTTCTAAAGGTGCTGAACTGGGGTACAGATCCAAATTATCTGGGCCTAGATGGAACAACATTAGACGCCCATAGGCACACCATCAGGCTGATGATCGAAAGCCTTTCTGCTGGCAGAAGTCAGTCTTTAGCAGGCTAGTGGACTGCGGTATAGGTTTCTGGACTATGCCCGATCGCGAGGGAGCAGGGGAGCCAGGGAGCCAGGCGAGCGGGAATAGCCTGCGTATTTCAGCTTTCGAGTACCAGTTCTACGATCGCAGAGCGGTGGGCCAAGGTCCCCAATCGTTAGAAATGTGACTAAAATGCTGGTGCTGCAACTGGCGCAATCTTGGTAAGAATCGTGTTTTGGGTATTGGGAGCCCTGGCTGTGGCCGTGGCGATCGCAGAAGTTTTTCTGCGAGTCAGGTATGGCTTGGGCAATCCTCCCCTCTACGTGGCCGATGCCCGCACCGGCTACCGCCTGGCTCCCGACCAACGCCTGCGCCGACGGGGCAACCACATTGCCATCAACGAATACTCCATGCGCGGGCCAGCCATATCGCCCCAGCCAGTCGCCGGTACCCTGCGGGTGCTGATGCTGGGCGATTCCATTGTCAACGGCGGCTGGTGGACCGACCAGTCTGAGCTGCTGTCGCTCAAGGTGCAGGCAGGCTTAGAGGATCTAAAGCCCGCTGGGTTTCAGCAGGTGGAGGTGCTCAACGCCTCGGCCAACTCCTGGGGACCGCGCAACGAACTGGGCTACGTGCTGCGGTTTGGCACCTTTGAGTCGCAGGTGGTGGTGGTGGTGCTCAATACCGACGATCTGTTTGCGATCGCGCCCCACAGCTACGATTTGGGCCGCAACCCCCAGTACCCTATCCGCCGCCCCCCCCTGGCCCTGTGGGAGGCGGCAGCCCGACGCAGAAAGTACACCCCTAGCGCCGAACTACAGGCCCTCTACGACCAGCCCGGCGATCGCGTTGGCGTCAACCTGGAGGCCCTGCGCCAGCTCAACCAGGCGGTCCAGCTGGCCGGGGGAAAACTGGCGATCGCCATGACCCCCCTAAAGCGCGAGCTGCAAGGTGACGGCCCCCGCGACTACGAGCGCGTTGCCCGCCAGCGCCTGACCGCCTTTGCCCAGGACGAGGCCATTCCCTACCTCGACTTTTTGCCCCGGTTTCAGCAAACCCGCTCCGAACGGCTCTATTTCGACCACATTCACCTCAGCGTCGAGGGCAACGCCTGGGTCGGGCAGTGCCTGGCCGAGCTGGTGGTCGATGTTTGGGAGAAAGGCGGATCGGGTTCGACGGCGGCCCCCGATCCGCTGGGCGATCCCTGGTAGAGCAAGGGCAAAAAGGCCGCATGCCAGAGGGCAAACGGCCTGCGGACGGGCGGCCAAACTACAGCACAAACAGCACCAGCAGGACGGCGCCAATAAACAGCAGCACCTCCACTGAGCCACGGGGCCAGGCGTTGGCCAAATCGCGCTCCCAACCACAGTTCAGGCAGACGTAATAGCTTTCTGCCTTGGTAACAATGGTGTGCCGCCCGCAGTGGGGGCACTCCAAGTGGTGGGGATGGTGGGGATGAGATCCTTCACGGTACGGAACTAACATCAGATTTTCCTCCTGGGGAGCTTGGGTTTACCAGAGCAATACCAGGCAGCATTGTTCTAGGCCGCCTCTGGGCCGGGGCCGATAAAAGACGACGGCTTTTAGAGACAATTTCAACCGTTTGAAGTAGTCTCTGAAAGACATCAGAACAATGTTCTGGTGATCAGCGGTCAGGGAAGCCAGCGGCCTAAAGCGGGATTCCCTGGCCTTATTTTTAGGCGCGGCGCTGAATTCTGTATACCAAGGGCAAGGAAGGTTTTTAGGGGCCAGCGGCACCATGGGTGGGTCGCATGCACCACTTTTTTTGTAGCTATTTTTACAAAAAATTGCGTTCAGAACGGATTTCGCATTTTTTTGGTAGTGCTGGCTACAGGGTAGAGCACAGGTTCATGGCAGCTTTATAAAGCAAGGGCGTGCCCGGGCGGGTGAGGCTTTCCTTAAAACGTCAACCAAGTTTCTCAATACTTCTTTACTGACGCCGCCGATGCCCTCTGATCATCTGGCCGACTACGATCGCAGCTACCACCTCTATGCCTACCTGTTCGCCTGCTTGGCCTTTAGCCAGAAAAGCAGCGGCGAGATCAATGCCAACGCCATTGGCGAGCGGTTGGGCAAAAAGGAGCTGCGCCGATTCGTTACGGCGCTCTTGCAGGAGAATCTTACCCTGGAGGAACGCCAGAAAAAGCTCAGTCGACTCAGTCTCACCACCACGGGAGATCTGGTCAGCCTTTTGGGCAGCCTGCGCCAAAATCTGGCGGCGGCCTACCAGGCCTTTGAGCTACCCCATACCCGGCTGCTGACCCCGGAGGATGTGCTGGCGGCCCTGTCTCGGCTGGTGGAGCTGACGCCCGCCGAGCGCAACACCCTTGGTCTGCGGGCGGGGGACGGGCTGACGCTTTTGCAGCGATCGCTGCTGATTCTCCAGACCGTCGGCGGCCTGGAGAACTACGAAATGCTGATGCGCATTTACAAGGCGGCCGTAGGGCTAGACTTTGCCAGGGCCGAGCCGACCCTGACCAACCTGGGTGAGGTGGACGATCTGATTACCGACGTGGTGCGCCAGAGCCTGGACTTTTTGCCCCCCCAGGCCCCGCGCCCGGCGGGGCACTCGTCGGTGCAGCGGCGCGAAGACACGATCCATGAGCTGACGCTCAAGGCTCGCCGGGAGGTTCGCCGCCTGCTGGCCCGGAGCGGCAACCAGCAGCTGGCTGGCTCGGGCGAAGCCATTGTCGATTCCTACGTTTGCCACTACCTACAGCCCGCCTTTGTCACCAAGCTGGCCCAGACCATCGTGGCCAACGAGCGGCTGACCGACCAGTTTCCGGTTTACCTCAAGCGCATTACCCTGATTCCCTCGGGGCCGCTGCCCTTTGCCGACAAGGACCTCGGCTCGGCCCTGCAAACCAGCGGTCCCTACCCGGCCCTGCTGCACCCGGCCCTGCGCCAGCTCGACCAGGGCATTGGCCGCCCTCGCCGCAGCGACCTGCCCGGCCCCGGTGACTACGAACTGGCCTCCCAGGAGGCTACCCAGGTGGTGCTTGAGTTTTACGTTAAGGTGCCCGAGGGCTACCAGCCGCTGCTGGGCGATGGGCTCGATCGCATCGGCAGCCAGGACCGCCGCCGCATTGACTTTAGCCTCAGCAGCACCGGCATTGGCGGCGCCCTCTCCCACGTGATCAAAGTCATCAACAGGGCGCTGCTGCAGGATATTCCCTGCCTGCACGACTACTTCCCCATCGCCCACGATGTCACCTCGACCCAGGCCATTATTCGCGACAATGTGGCCTCGCCAGTGTGGGCCCATAGCCTGGTCAAGCTGTGCCGCCGCCAGGTGCTGGGGCAGACCCTCCACGCCTGCCAGGAGGATCGCTTCAGCAACTATGAAGACTTCTCCTTTGCCGACCCGATTGGCCACGGCGACTACTGCGGCTTCGACTTTTTGCTCTCCCAGGTTCAGGCGTCGCTCCAGGCCAGGCTTCAGGCTATTCGCAGCGCCGGCATACAGCCGGGGCAGTACATTCAGCAGTTGTGCCAGCGGGTCGAGCGATCGCAGGTCATGCAAGACGCCTGGACCTGCCTCCAGGGCTATCCCTTTTCGTCGCTGGCCATGATCGGCATGATTGAGCAAAACCTGCTGCCCAGCGGCCCGGCCGCAGCGCCCCTGCAAAAAGGCGATCCCTACATCTACTTCGACGCCTGCCTGGCGATCGCCGAAGCCCTGCTCGACGAGGGCATATACCGCCCGGTGCGCCCCTACCTGCGGCGGCTAGAAATTCTCGATCGCCTGGTAGAGCAGGGCCTGGAAACCAACCCCATTGGCACCGAACCCTTTGAGGTGTTTTCGGGGGCGCTGGTGATTCGCTATCTGCTGTGCCTGGCCAACTACTACTACATCTACGACACCGACGACCGCGACCCCCGCTATCTGCCGCCTAACTGCGAAGCCGACGTCAACCGCGACATTTTGGTGCAGCGCGCCTGGGAAGCCCTCGACCAGGCCCAGCGCCACATCAGCCTGCGACTGAGAAAATACGTGGTGCTCAACGAGGTTTCCCAGGGCACCTTTCACCCCCATTACCTGCTGCTCAGCCGGATTGCCTTTTTGCGCACCAAGCTGCTGCTGTTTTTTCCGCGCCGGGTGCCCCGCGACGATGACTACCTGCCCACCGAAAGCTTTGTCGGGCGGCAGAGAACCGAAGCCTCCATTCACTGGGGACGGCTCTATCTGGCCGAAAAATCTCGCCTCTACGCCGCCGCCGACGGCAATAGCGAGATCTACGCCTGCTTTGCGGCCATGCAGTCGTGGATTTATTTAATTGCCGCCTACGCCGAGCCCAGCAAGCTAAATTTGGCCGGGGCCAGCAGCGGTACGCTGCCCCGGCAGCTCGGCCCCAGCCAGTGCTTTGCCTGGGCCAAACAGCTGCGCGACCACGCCCTGATTACCTACGCTGAGACCGGTCGCCAGTGCTACTACCAAATCAAAGAAAAAAGCGGCCTGCTGAAAGACAACCTGGATCAGTTTGGCGCCTACTGCATCGAAAAGATTCCGCCCATCTACGAGACTCGGGGCGAGCACTACACCCAGCTGAGTCAGTCGGCCACCGACCTGCTGGTGCTAGATATGTCGCTGCTGGCGGTGTATCCCAAGGATTTGCCCAAGCTGTCGCCGCACCACCCCACTCGCACGATCTATCTGTTTGGCACCAACGCCTGCTACCTGTTTTTTATTCGGGGGCTGTATATGGTGTGCAGCAACGTGGCCCAGGAGTTTGACGCTGAAGATACCCCCAAAGAAGCGATTGACTGGGATGCCAAGCTGCGCCACGCCGCCCGCCTGCTAAATACCGCATGGGCCATGGCTGAGGCGGGCGGGTCGGTGCAAAAAGACAAGCGCCAGGGCAGACGCACCTACCGCATTTCGCGATCGTTTAATCGTCGGGGGGGGGCGGCGGCCTTTTCGTCCCCCGATGTGGACTCTATTGGCGACCTCTACCCTCGGCGGATTAGCGAAATTTCTGAGCTGGGCAAACTCTTTGCCGTCGCCTGCCTGGTGCTGCGGCTGTCGCTGGTGCCCACCGCCGAGGGAGCCGCCCTGGAGGCCGATATTGACGCCCTGCTGCTGAGTTTGCACAATATGCAAAGCTCGCCCAGCTCCCGCACCGAAAGAGCTTTGATCAAGCGTCAGAAACGCTATAACGGCCATCTCGATAGCTACATTACCGAGGCCACCGCCTGCCTGCGCGAGTACCAGCGGCGCGCCCGCCTGGGACTAGCCGTTTGGGACCAGCGCGATGATTTGATGGCGCAGCTCTTTGCTCTGCTAATCCAGGCCTAGAGCGGGGAAGGTGCCTATACTGCGCCGCAACACAACGCTTTTTAATATTGTGTTACATTGTGCCTGGCCACAAGCGCGCCAATGACGAAGGAGAACCACCTATGCACCCCCAACCCGAGATGACCCTGGAGCGGCAAAAGGTTGATATCCTCCAGCTGTTCTTTTTCCTGCTCGGTGCCCCGCACATTTCGGCGGCGCTGCGCTCGGCCGAGCGGCGGCGGCAGCACCGGCCACCCCTGTTGCAGTATGTGTCGGTGGGTTTGCTGGCGATGGCGATCGCCAGTGCCACCGAAATGCTGCTGCTGTAGCCGTTGAAGAGGCCGCCTGGGGAGGGCTGGCGGCCTCTGGGCGCAGGTTGGCGGGGCGATCGCGCCGGTTTCCGCCAGAGTTTTCCGCCCGGGGCTGACCTATGCCCGCTACCCGGCTCTTCCTGCTAGGGTTACGGTAGTCCTCGGCCCTCTGCACCTCCTATGATTGCAAATTCCTTCGCCTACCCCCCCAGCCCCCGACACGACCAGGTCGATACTTACCACGGCGTGGCGGTGCCCGACCCCTACCGCTGGCTCGAAGATCCTCAGTCTGCCGCCAGCCGCGAGTGGATTGAGGCCCAGAACACAGTCACCGAAGGCTATCTGCAAACGTTGCCGAAGCGACGGGAGATCAACGATCGCCTCACCCAGATCTGGAACTACGAGCGCTACAGCACCCCCTTCAAGCGGGGCGGGCGCTACTTTTACTTCAAGAACGACGGGCTGCAAAACCAGAGCGTTCTCTACACCCTGCCCAGCCTGGAGGCCGAGCCCAGGGTGCTGCTCGACCCCAACACCCTGTCGGAGGACGGCACCGTTTCCCTCAGCGGCATGGCGGTGAGCGAGAACGGGGCCTACCTGGCCTACGGTTTATCCAGCGGCGGCTCCGACTGGGTGGAGTGGCACGTGCGCGATATTGCCACTGGCGAAGACACCGATGACCTGCTCAAGTGGGTGAAGTTTTCGGGCGCATCCTGGACCCACGATCATGCGGGCTTTTTCTACAGCCGCTACGATGAGCCGGACGAAACCACCAAGCTGGAGGCGGTGAACTATTACCAAAAGCTGTTTTACCATCGCCTGGGCACTCCCCAGAGCGAGGACATGCTGATCTACGAGCGCCCCGACCAGAAGGAGTGGGGGTTTGGCGGCGGCGTCACCGAAGATGGCAGGTACCTGATCATCTCGGTGTGGAAGGGGACCGACCCCAACAATCTGGTCTTCTACAAAGATTTGAGCAGCCCCGATAGCCCGGTGGTGGAGCTAATTTCTGAGTTTGAGGCCAGCTACAGCTTTGTGGATAACGACAGGTCGCTGTTCTGGTTTACGACAGATTTGGAGGCCCCCAAGGGACGACTGATTGCGATCGATATTGCTCAGCCGGAGCGATCGCGCTGGCAAGAAATCATCCCCGAAAGCGAGGACACCCTGGAGGGGGTGGGCATTCTCAACCACCAGTTTGTGGCCGATTATCTGAAGGATGCCTACACCACCATTCGCATTTACTCGCTGACTGGGGAACTTGTGCGAGAGGTAGCGCTGCCGGGGATTGGCTCAGCCGGAGGCTTTGACGGCAAAACCGAAGACACCGAAACCTTCTACAGCTTCACCAGCTTTACGGTGCCGCCCGCCATCTACCGCTACGACATGGTGACGGGCGAGAGCACCCTCTACCGCCAGCCCGAGGTCGATTTTGACCCCAGCGCCTACACCACCACCCAGGTGTTTTACACCAGCAAAGACGGGACGCGGGTGCCAATGTTCATTACCCACAAAACAGGGCTTGAGCTGAACGGGCAGAACCCTACCCTGCTCTACGGCTACGGCGGCTTTAGCATTTCGCTGACGCCCTCGTTTTCGGTCAGCAACCTGGTGTGGATGGAGATGGGCGGGGTGTACGCGGTGCCCAACCTGCGCGGCGGCGGCGAGTACGGCGAAGACTGGCACCTGGCCGGGACTAAGCTCAACAAGCAGAACGTATTCGACGACTTTATAGCGGCGGCGGAGTGGCTGATCGCCAAGGGCTATACCTCGGCGGCAAAGCTGGCGATCGCGGGGGGCAGCAACGGCGGCCTGCTGGTGGGGGCCTGCATGACTCAGCGCCCCGACCTCTTTGCGGCGGCGCTACCGGCGGTGGGGGTGATGGACATGCTGCGGTTTAACCAGTTCACCATCGGCTGGGCCTGGGAGTCGGACTACGGCTCGCCCCAGAATGAGGACGAGTTTAAGGTGCTCTACGGCTACTCGCCCCTGCACAACCTGAAGCCCGGGACGGCCTACCCGGCGACGCTGATCACCACCGCCGACCACGACGATCGCGTGGTGCCCGCCCACAGCTTTAAGTTTGCGGCGGCGCTGCAGGCGGCCCACGGCGGCGAGGCCCCGGTGCTGATTCGCATTGAGACGAAGGCGGGCCACGGAGCGGGTAAGCCGACGGCGAAGGTGATCGAAGAGGTGTCGGACAAGTGGGCGTTTTTGGCGGCGAATTTGGGGATGTAGCGATTATCTTGATTGTCAACCACTTGTGGCTGGCGTGGCAGTCTGAGCGGGTTCTGTATCCTTAGGGTCTCGCCACGATTGACCTTGGGTGACCAGCGCATTGAGGATGCCTAACAGCTTATGGGCACAGGCAATCAAGGCGACCTTTTTGGGTTTCCCTGCGCTTAACAGACGTTGATAGAACGCGATGATGACGGGGTTGTGTTGAATGGCCACCAAGGCTGACATATACAACGTGGAGCGTACCAGGGCGCGACCGCCCACGATGTGGCGTTTGCCCCGAAGCTTGCCACTGTCAAAATTGAACGGGGCGACACCCACTAGGCTAGCCAACCGTTTCGTCGAGAGTTGGCCCAGCTCCGGCAGTAGCGCCAATAGGGTGGTGGCCACGACTCGCCCGACTCCAGGTACACTGGTCAACCACTCGTAGCGCTGCTGGCGGGTCTCATCGGCCTGACGGAGTTGGTCGATCTCCGCATCAAGGGCTTTGACCCGCTGCTTGAGCCAGTCAATGTGAGTATCAATATCGGCCTGGGCCGTGCGGTTGCGCGCACTGTGGCGACGACGCTGCTCACTGTTGAGCATCTCAATCACTTGAGAACGCCGATGGACCAAGTCAGAGAGCGCTTCCTGATGCTCTGAGGCCAACGGTTTCGGTAACGGCTGCAGCGCCTCGCCAAAATGCGCCAACATCGACGCATCAATGCGATCGGTCTTGGCCAATCGCCCAGACGCTTTGCTAAAGTCCCGCGCCCGCTTCGGATTGATCACCGCCACCGCGATTTCATGGCGCTGCAAGACCTGAACCACGCCCCGTTCCATCCCACCTGTGGATTCCACCACCACCAGCGCGACGGTGACAGCCTGTAGTTCATTCAACAGCCTCTGCCATCCCGACTCGTCATTAGCCACTTGCCAGTAGCGTCCCGAGGGTCGCAGCGCTACGTCCAGCTTGGCCTGACTCACATCAATACCCACCCATTGCCGTTCTTCACTCGTCCCCATCACGCACCTCCTGAGGAATAGAATGACCATTCATCACTCGACCTTGTTCGATGCGGGTTCATGACCCTGGCGATTTTTCGAGCTGTTGACAAATGGCAGAACGGCGACCTGGACTAAATCTCGGTTTCTAGAACCGGGGGGAGATCGGTCTACCGTCCTGCTGCTTAAAATACAAGGGGAGTGGATGGGTAGGCGTCTGCCGGGGTAACAATCACCAGTTTGGTGGGTGGCCTGGATGCAGTGGCCATCGGCCCTGGTTAGAGGATTGTTTGTGCTCGGTGTTGGGGCGCTTGGTCATGCCCCAGGATTTGGCCTGGGGTTCGCCTATCCAAGCAGTTGCCTGAGGCGCTGCTTGAGAATTGACCAGTTGATCGGCTTGGTCAGGTAGTCGGTGGCCCCGGCGGCAAAGGCCTGCTCCACCGAGCTGTCATCGTCCAGGGCGGTGATCATCAGAATGGGGAAGGGCTGTCTTTGCAGGGTGAGCACGGTGGCAGCGGCTGGATCCGATGGACTCAGCGCCTCGGCCGCCTGGAGCGTGCGAATCTGACGGCAGCAGGTGAACCCATTCACCTCCGGCATCATGGCATCTAGCAAAACCAAATCGGGATGGTGCTGCTGGTAGAGTGCCAGGGCCTCGCTGCCGTTGGTGGCTTCCAGGGTGCGGTAGCCCGCCTGCTTAACCGCAAGAGTCAGCAGGCGGCGCAGGGAGCGATCGTCGTCTACAACCAGCACTAGCGATGTATCTTCAGGGTGGGACATAGTGGGCAATAGGGGTAGAGGCTCTAGCAGAAACGAAAACGGGTTGCTGTGGGCCAGCAGACGGGTGATTGTGGCGGCGGGCTCTGGTTTGGTAAACCCAAAGCCCTGGCCGTAGGTCATGCCCATCTCGCGGGTGCGGCGATGCTGAAAAGCGGTTTCAATGCCCAGGGCCACCAGGTCAATGTGCAGGTCGTGGGTCATAATGATCAGGCTCTTGAGCCACTCCGCCAGTTTGGGGTCGATATCCAGACGGTTGATTGTTCTGGCGTCAATTTTGAGGCTGCTGACGGGGTAGCGGTGCAGAAAGCTGAGGGAGGCATAGCTGGTGCCGATGCCGTCGATGCAGAGCTGAATGCCGCGAGCCTGAAGCTGGGTAACAATACCCGTGGTGGCGGCGGTATCGGCCATGACGGTGTGGTCTTTGAGCTCTAAGACCAGATCTTCGCCCCGCAGATGGTGGCTGGTCAGGGCCTGATCGAGCCGGGTAAAGAGGTCTGGGTGCAGGAACTGCTGGGTCGAGAGATTGAGGCTGATGCGGCACCTTTTTTCGGGGAACTGCTGCTGCCAGGTGGCCAGCTGCTGGCAGGCCTGCTCCAGCACCCACCACCCCAGGGGAATGATCAGGGCCGTATCCTGGGCGGCGGGAAGAAAGTCCTCGGGCAGCAAGAGGCCCCGCTGGGGGTGGTGCCACCGCACCAGGGCTTCGAGGGTGTCGATGCGTCCATTGCCCAGGTTCACGATCGGCTGGTAGTAGACTTCAAATTCGCTGCGCTCGATCGCCTGGTAGAGATCGGCATTTTTTACCACCGCCCGCCGCAGCAGCCGGTAGTATTGACGGCTAATCGCGCCCACCGTAAAGCGCTCGCGGATAAACCGATGGCCCGATAGCCCCAGCTGTTGGGTGACTTCGCGATCCTTGAGCAGGTAGTGGATGAAGCTGGCCAACCCCTGACTGTCGCCGTTGCTGAAGGCGGCCCCACAGTTGGCCTCCGACACCAGCCCCCGCAGGTAGGAATGCGACTCACAGATAATTGCCACGGGTCGGCCCGAGGACAGGGCCGAGTAGAACTTGCTGGGGGCCACCAGCCCTTCCATATCGGTGTCGATGCTGACCAGGTGCAGGTCGCAGGCGGTGAGGGACTGGGGCAGCAGAGCTTTGTCCTGGTAGGGCAAAAATCGGCAGTTGGTCAGCCCCAGCTCGGCGATCTGACTCTGGGTGGCGTCGCGCTTGGGGCCGCCGCCAATGAACAAAAACTGCACCGGCTCGCCCTGGAGGGCCTGGGCGGCCCCCAGGATGGTATCCATGTCGTGGCAGCGACCCATGTTGCCCGAGTAGAGCACGGTAAAGGTCTCCGCCAGCCCCTGGGCCTGGGCAAAGGCGTTGTCGGCCTTGGCCAGGGGCTTGACCCAGTCGGGGTCGGACCAGTTGTGAATGACGGCGATGCGATCGCCCAGGTCGGGGTGCTTGGCGACAATGCGCGCCTTCATGGTTTCGCAGGGCACAATCACGGCCTCGGCCCGCTGCCACACCCGGCGATTAATTGCATCCCACAGGCGCACCACGGGGTGGCGGGCGGGCAGCATGCCCAGGCCGCTCACCACGTCGGGGTACAGGTCGTACACCAGGGCGGCGTAGGGGGTGCCAAACAGCAGGTGGAGCAAGAAGCCGACCACCTGCACGTAGGGCGGCTCGCTGACGAAGAGGGTAATGTCGCTCTGGCGACGGTTTTTCAGCAAGTGCCAGGCGGCATGGACACAAAACGCCAGGCTGCTGATGGTGCGCCCCGCCATGCGGCGAGAGCGGCTGCGCAGCAGGTTCGAGCGGGTGATGTGGACCGGGCCTTTTTGCTCTTGGGCGGGGGCTTCGGCCACCTCAAAGGCGTAGCTGGGCTGCCCCGTAAACACCTGCACCGCAAACCCCTGCTGCCCCAGCTGGGTGGCCAGTTCATCCATGTACTGGCCGGTGGCGGCAAAGTCGGGGGGAAAGAACTGGGTCACAATCGATAGACGAATGGGGCGATGTTTGGTGCTGGCATCTGAGCGCACCCCAAGATTACGGCGCAAGATCTGAAACATGGTTAGGACCACTGAGAAAGGATAGAAAAGCCTTGACTACGGAAGAATTTAGCTTGCTATAGCTAGAGTCAAAAAGGTTAGGACATTTCACAGGTAGCTCCTGTGCGATAGCTATACGCCAATGCGCTGTCCCTGTCTCCGCACTAACGATCGCTATTCTCCTAAGCGCATTGGCCGCAGCTATATTTTGAGACTAATGAATCGGGGTTTGCATTTGCGTTTGCGTTTGGAAGTGTGACGCGATCGCAAAAATAGCAGCTCCCCACCGCCTCAAATAATTAGGAGCAAAAATCGATTTTTGTGGCTGTCAATGTTTCGATCGCTGGTTTGTGACTGCTCACAGAAAAACCTATTTAAAGGCTGCATTTCGATCGCAATTCCCCACCGCTGTATTGAACTTGGTTTAACTCAACGTTAATAGCTTGCCGCCGCCGCCACCCCCGACTGCGGCGCAGGATGATAACCGCCGCAATGATTACCAGGCCTAGGGCACTGTGGATTTCGAGGGGAACGGCTTCGATGTCGGTGGAAGGGGCCAGATT
Organism: Nodosilinea nodulosa PCC 7104; assembly: GCF_000309385.1. Taxonomy (GTDB): domain Bacteria; phylum Cyanobacteriota; class Cyanobacteriia; order Phormidesmidales; family Phormidesmidaceae; genus Nodosilinea; species Nodosilinea nodulosa. The sequence goes on along the minus strand of NZ_JH976537.1, from coordinate 238,130 downwards.
GCCGCCCGAAACACTGTTAGCAGCAATGGTCGTTTCGGTCGTGATGCCGCTGGCTGGGTCGCTGCTTGCGGTCGGGTCACCGCTACTCGGCAGGGCAAGGGCGGCACCGGAGTTTGTACCGCCGGTGGTTGAGCCTGAGCTAGCCAGAGTAAAGTCACTATTGGTCGAGCTAGAGCTGAGTTCTCCGCTGCTAGAGGTCAGGGAAGAACCGCTTTGGGTCACTCCCCCAACCTCAAGTAGGGAAATGTCACCGCTGGTCTGGGGAGAAGAGGTGTTGGTGTACAGAACGCTGTCAGCATTGGGGTCGCTGCCATACACAGCAATATCCCCGGTGGTGGACTCCATGCTGGTGCTTGATACAGGCGCAACGTAGCCGTTTCCGTCGCTGTAGAGACTGAGCGAGCCATCGAGGTTCAACGCGCTCGTATCTAGCCCGTTCAGGCTTGTACTATCGACTAGCCAGAGGTTACTGTCTGAGAGGGTCAGTGAATCACTGCCTTGAGTGCCTAAATCGCTGTACTGGATTTGATTCAACTCGGTGGAGTAGGTTTCGATGGTGCCAACAGATAGAGCCATAGTGGTTTAAACGAGAAAGGGTATAGACGGGTTGAGAGGAGCGCGGCTGCCCCAGGTATGGGGTTTTGGGAAAACCCTTGGGACGCAGGGAAACTCAAACGTTGCGGATAGCTGCACCACTCCAGCCGGTGGTGAGCCAGATCCAGGAGCGCACCATGTCGCGGCCAATGCGAAAGGGGGATTCGGTGGCCTGGCTGGAAGGAGCGACAACGGGGGTAAAGGCGATGTGGTGACTGCCAAGGACAATGGTGGCGATCGCGCGGGCGCGGGGCATGTGGTAGTCGGAGGTGACGAGGTAGAGGTGATGCACGTGCTGCTGCCGGAAGGTTTTGACCAGGGTGGTGAAGTTGGTGACCGTATCGACGGCCTGGTAGTCGAGGGTAATGCGATCGCGGCTCACCCTCAGCGCATCGAAAATGGGATACGCCATGTCTGGCCCCAGTCCCGAAGACGACCAGATGTGGAGCTGGGGATGGAGCATGGCCAGCCGGGCGGCGGTGGCCTCGCGGTGGGGCTGCCCCCCCAGCACTAAAATGCCGTCGGGATGGGGCCAGAGCCATTGGGCAATGGCCAGATTGACGGGGCCGTACAGCAGGAGCAGGCAAAGGCCGCTGAGCAAAATCCGCAGGCAGAAGCGCTGGCCGCGTCGCCACAGAAATGCTCTTTGATAGCGCAGGGAATTGCTCAAGACAGACATGCAGACCTCTGGAAAACGCAACAACCAAACCTGTCTCTACTGTTGAACCGGGGTGGTTGCGATCGCATCTGTTTTGACAGGCCGGGTAAACACAAACCAAAACGCAAACACGCCCTGCTTAGGGTGAATTTATTTGTTGCTAAGAGAACAATTCCTATGGCTTCTGCTTCCAGGCCAACGCCATCGCTGCGGGCGCAGCCGCCCGCAGACGACAGTATCCATACCCCGCATCCCGCTGAGGATGCGGCCCTGCCCCTGTCCCTGGGCCAACTGCTGCGCCTGGCTCGGGTAGTGGGCTACGGGCTGCTGCTGCTGTCCTTCGTAGACTTTCTCTACGTGCTGATTCCAGCCAAATTTATGGACCCGGTGTGGGAATACCAGTTTGCCGGCGATCTAGTCAAGCTGGTGCCGGTACCGCTGCTGGCCCTGATCCTGGTGTTTGGCGGCGATGGGGTCGAGCGGCAGGAGGTGGAATGGCCGATTCTCAGGGTTCTCTCCTGGCTGACGCTGCTGTTTAGCGTCACCCTGTTTTTGCTGGTGCCCCTCACGGCCGCCAACACCCTGCGCATTCACCGATTTAACAACGAGCAGATCAACACCCAGGTAAACCAGCAGCGCCAGCAGATTGAGGCGACCCGCACCCAGCTCGAACAGGCCACGCCCCGGCAGCTGCAAAGCCTGGTGCCAACCCCTAACGAGCAGGGGCAGCTGCCCAACGTGCCGGTTAACCCCGAAGACGCCAGGGCACAAATTCTAAACAGCCTGAACCAGGCTAAGGAGCGGGCGGCGGACCAGGCGGCCCAGGCCCGCGCCAATGTCAAACAAAACCTGACCAAAAATAGCCTCAAGCTGATTGCCGAAAGCATCTTGGGCAGCGTTTTGTTTCTCTACGCCTGGCTGATTAGCCGCTGGGCCAGACGGGGCAAGGGCACCCTCAAAACCGCCGCCGAAGACCCGCAAATCAACCCGGCAACGGCCTTTGGGCAACGGGTTGGTCGTTTGATGGGCCGCAAGCCCAAACGCATGAAGCACCGGATTCGGTAACGACTATGGCGACTCGACCGGCAACTCGACTGGCGATTCGGCGGTGGCCGCCTTGGGCCTCATCAAACCCCGGCGCTCTGCGGCTGGCGGGGCTGGGGCTGGTGGGGCTGCACTTGACGTTGATTGTGAAGGTGACGGGCAGCCCCGACCAGCTTGCCCTCAGTCTGCTGTTTTGGGGCGCAGTTGGGGCGCAGGTGCAGCAGCACTGGCCCGATCGCCTGGCGCGATCGCGCCCCGCCCTCCTGCTCGGAGCCGCCCTGGTCGGCGGCCTAATGCTCAAAGCCTGGCACCTGGAGGCTACGGAAACGGCCTTTGTGCGGCTGTTTCCGCTGGCGGCCTGGGCCGGGTGGTGGCTGCTGGGGCAGGGCTGGCGATGGCTGCCCTGGGGGCCAACCTGGGCGCTGGTGCTGACGCTGTCGGTGCCGCCCAGGGCCTTGCCGCTGCTGCTGCAAACGGTGCTGGGAGAGCGCATTCGCACTGCCACAGCGGCGATCGCCGCCTTTGACCTCCACTACGTCGGCTTTGAGGTGGTGCACCAGGGCAGCTTTATTCAGCTACCCGGCGGCACCGTGGAGGTGGAGTTTGCCTGCACCGGGGCGGCCCTGCTGGGGCTGCTGCTTCAGGTTTCGGTGCTGCTGGCAGCCATGGCCCAGGGGCGGGGGTTGGCGCGATTGGCGGGCTGGTCGGTGGCGATCGCCGCCCTGCTAAGCACGGTGCGCGTCGCCCTGATGGCAGCGGTGGTGGACAACCCTGCGGTTTTTCAGTTTTGGCACAGCGCCAGCGGCGGGCAAATCGTTACGCTGGTGGCCCTGGGCTGGCTGGGCTGGCTGGGGTTTAGATCGCCATCGCCCAGGGGTGTTGAGGGCGGCGATTCTGTTTGACGCCGCATCCCACAGGTATAGCAATAGTCAGGCTGGCTAGGATATCCAGAAACCCCCTGAACGTTCAAACGTTTGAACGTTCAGGGGAGACTGTCTTAACCAGACTGGTTGCAGCTATATCGCTCAAACCTGCAACGCTTTTGGGCGCGGGCAAACAGCTGTTTGCCCGCGCCCAAAGCCATAGCTGAATGGAGGCATTTGGCCGCTACGGGTTCTGCGGCATGGCCCGCACCTCAGGCCGATCGCGCGTAGAAGTCAACGGCGTAGTTCTTGACCTTGTTGACCACCAGCCCAATCACTGGCACGCGGGCCACCTGCATGCGATCGAGGGTGCGGTTGAGGGCATCGGCCAGGTGGCGACGGCCCAAAGAGGTGACGAGCAGCACGCCATCGGTCTTGGCCGCCACCAGGCTGACATCGGCCAGGCCCATCAGGGGCGGCAGGGCGTAAACCACCAGGTCAAAGTTTTTCTCCATGCGGGCCATCAGATCTTTCATGCGAACAGACGACAGCAGTCGGGTGGGGTCCATCGACTCGGTGCCGGAGCTGATGGCAAACAGGTTTGACTCCCAGGAGAGCCGCTGGGTAATGTCGTTGAGGCTGGCCCTGTTGCTAATGTAGTCGCTCAGGCCGGGGTCTGCTTTAATGCCTAGCAGCGAGCTGAGGCGGGTGCCGCCCCGGCGAAATTGACTGTCGACCAGCAGAACTTTCAGCCCCATGGCCGCCGCCGCCTGAACCAGGTGCACCGCCACCGTGGTGGCCCCTTCGTTGGGCAGGGCCGAGGTGACTACCAGCGATCGCGGCGAGAAGGTTTGCAGATTGGCGTGTAGCGCCCGAAAGGCCTCCAGGAAGCCATAGCTGTCGTACTCCATCAGCCAGTGATCGGCGGGGGAGTTGGCGGTTGTGGGGAATGGCTCTTGCGGCCCGCCCGATTCGCGCTTTCCGGCGCTGCTGGCTGGCTCCAGGGCCGGTTGGCCCGCCGTTCTGTCGGCGTGAACATAGTCCTGCCAGTTGCTTAGCTTGGGGCTGATCATACTCTTGAGCTGAGCTTTGATGGCGTCGGCATCGGCGGCCACAGACTTGGCCGGGGCACCCACCCGCAGGTCTACCACATGGGCCTCCGGGGCCGCATTCATCAGCTCTGGGTAGAGGGGAATTGCCCCCAAAATCGGCAGCGGCACCCGCTTTTTGATGTCGCCCAGGGTGTAGTAGGTGTTGGCCAGCTTTTCGAGCAGGTAGCCCAAAGCTAGGCCCAGCACCGCCCCCATGAGAAAACCCTGGATCAGAGCCTTGACGGGGCTGGTGCTCGGTTTGCGGCGGGCGTCAGCGGGTGGGTTGATCAGCTGCCAGGGAATTTCGTTTTGCGAGGCCTGAATCTGCAAGACTTCCTTGGTTTCCTGGAAGCGGGTCAGGCTGTTGGCGGCCAGGTCAAGCTCGCGCTGAAGCTCCTGATAGCTGCGGGCCACGCCGGGCACGGCGCTGATTTTCCGCTGGAGGGCGGCCTGGGTTGTGGCCAGTTCTTGATCGCGGGCGGCGAGGGTATCCATGCTGGCCATCACCTGGGCAATTTGGTCCTGGATGACCCGCTCGCCTTCTTCGAACAGCAGCGGGGCCAGATTTTCCTGCTGGCGCTGAATGAGCTGAATGGTGGGGCTGTTGGGGCCAAACCGGGCCGACTCAACGGCTAACTGCTGACGCAGCACCTGATATTCCTGGCGCATGGTCTCGTAGGCCTGGGACTGGCGCAGGGTGGCGGAGGCACTCGCCTGATCGAGCAGGGCGTTGTACTGCGATTCCTGGACGATAAAGTCGTTCCTGATTTCCTGGCGGGCCTGGGTAATTTTGGCCGACTGATCGAAGAGTGCCAGGGCAAAGTCGTCGGGTTTGAGGAACTGGTAGTTTTGTTGCAGGGTTTGGATGTCCTGCTGGAGGGTATTGACCCGCGCCTGGATGTGGGGCAGCCGCTCATCGACAAAGGCCAGCCCTTGCAGCAGCTGCGATCGCTGCGATTCCAGGCTGTATTCCAGATAGCCTCGGGCAATCACGTCCAGCAGGGCTTTCACCTTTTCGGGATTGCTGTCGGTGTATTTCACCTCCAGAATTTTGGTTTCGCCCAGCCGGTAAACGGCCAGCTGGTTGATCACGCTGCCGTAGTCGACGTCGGGGTAGCGATCGGTGGCCTGCTCCAAAATCGGGGTCAAAATTTCGGGGCTGAGCAGGACTTCGATCTGGGTGGTGTAGTCTAGCTCCTGGGGTTTGCCCCCCTGGGGCGTATCGGTGAGGCGGGACAGATCTTTTTGGTCGCGCACCGGCTCCACCAGCAGGCGGAAGGTGCTCTGGTACATGGGCACCACCTGGGCATTTTTGACCACCGACAGGGCGCCAAAGGCTAGACCGAGGGCCAGCATTATCCAGAGCTTGCGGCGCACAACGCCTAAAACGATGGTCAGACTAGAGCCCGGATCGCCGCCGGTCATCACCGGCGGCGACGGCAGGGCAGGGGTATCGGTAGTGGGGTCGAAGTCGCGGGTCATGGTAGATGGGTGCCACCCAAGGGCTGAACTATCTGAGCAGAAGAAAAGGCAGGAACAGGTTGAGCAGGGAAGAGGCCGCGCCCAGGGGCTGGAGGACGGTGCCGATGGAGTCGCCGATCGCCGCCGACCAGTTGCGGCCCACCAAAATGACGTCGCGGTCTTGCAGCAGGGGGTTGGTCTCGTCGTTGATGGCGCTGGCAAAGTCCACCGGCAGCGATCGCTGGGTGACGGTGCCGTCGAGGTTGAGCCGCAGCAGCTGCACATCCACCCGGCGCGATCGCGGCGTAAAGCTGCCCGCCAGCAGCAGCGCTTCGGTCACCGAGGTGTCGGGGGGCACCTCCATCACCCCCGGTTTGGCGATCTCGCCCACGATGTTGACCCGAATTGCCCCGGCGGAAAACGTAGAGCTGGCCAGCTCGCGGGCGGTGGGAATGGTGGGGTCGGCCTGGGGCACAACGATGGTGTCGCCGTCGCGCAGGGCAATGTCCTGGCTGCGATCGCCCTGGGTGAGCAGGTCCCACAGGCTGACGGCGATCGTCTCTTCGCGCTGGTTGTCGGCGCTGACCCGACGCACCTGAATGGAGCGCAGGTCGGTGTGCTGGGTAATGCCCCCCGCCGCATCGAGGGCGATCGCCACTGTCGGCAGGCGGCCCTGGTTGGGGTCTAGGGAATAGGCGCCGGGATGGGTAACTTCGCCAATCACCACCACCCGCAGGGGGCTGAGCTGCGACATCGTGACGGTGATGCGCGGCTCCACCAAAATTTCGGCGGCGGCGTAGGCCTGGGTAATGGCTTGCTCCACCTGCGGCAGGGTCTTGCCCCAGACCTCCACGCGGCCCAGCACCGGCAGGTTAAGTGAGCCATCGGGCAGCACCTGAAACGTGCCGCTGTAGTCGGGCACGTTGGCGACAATGACGTAGAGAATGTCGCCCACCGTCAGCCGGTAGTCGGCCAGGGGATACACCAGCGGCCCAGCGGGCGCGGCTGGGCGAAGCGCTGGCCCCGGCGGGGAAACGCTGGGGAACATGGGCTGGGGGGCTGGCATCGCCTCGCCCATGGTGGCGGCCAACCCAGGCGTCAGCAGCCCGCTGGCGATCGCCAGCAGCGGCGAACCAAGGACCAGCGGAACTCGCCGGAAGAATCGTCGCTGCCAATGCCCTGGAGAGCAGCGTGAACCATTAGACAAACCATTAAACATCGGTGCGGCACCCCCAACGGTTGTGTAGACCGTTTTGTAGACTCAGGTCCTATCAATGAGAGCTGGCAGAACTGGAGCCTGGCTGAGCAGAATGGCTCAACAGGAAAAGCGGTTCAGGCAGCGGTTCAGATTGGGCCTACTTCTCTCTTCAAAAAGAAGACCCTCAATCAGCTCAGATTCGTGAATTTCCGTAGATTTGCGTAGGGTTTTGGGCCGAATGCGTAACGGTTTCTAAAGGTAGACCAAAGCGCAAACGCGATCGCAACCATTCCCCTTCCACGGTGTGAATAGATTTCTCTCGCGGCTATTCCCATGGGCTACCCTTCCCCCGAACTGGTCATTACTGCTGGACGCGCCCAGCGCCACTATTGGCAAGATGTCTGGCGCTACCGAGAACTGTTTTATTTCCTCGCCTGGCGCGATATTTTGGTGCGCTACAAACAGACTGCGATCGGCATTGTCTGGGCCTTAATTCGTCCGTTTTTAACCATGGTGGTGTTTACCGTGGTGTTTGGCCGCATTGCCCAGCTGCCTTCCGACGGCGTGCCCTACCCAATTTTGGTGTTTGCGGGCATGCTGCCCTGGCAGTTTTTCGCCAACGCCCTGTCGGAGTGCAGCAACAGCCTGATCTCCAACGCCAACCTCATTTCTAAGGTCTACTTTCCGCGCCTGGTGGTGCCCACCAGCGCCGTCATTGTCAGCCTGGTGGACTTCTTTATTTCGGGCTTTATTTTGCTGGGGCTGATGGTGGTCTACCACTTTGTGCCTAGCTGGCGCATTCTCACCCTGCCCTTTTTCATCGCCATTGCCTTTGCCGCCGCCATGGGCACCGGGCTGCTGCTGGCCACCCTGAACGTGAAGTACCGCGACTTTCGCTACGTGGTGCCCTTCATTTTGCAGTTTGGCCTCTACATTTCGCCGGTCGGCTTTAGCAGCACCGTCGTGCCCGCCCAGTGGCGCTGGCTCTATTCCCTCAACCCCATGGTGGGGGTAATCGACGGCTTTCGCTGGGCGATTTTGGGCGGCGATGCCCAGCTGTACCTGCCGGGGTTCGCCATTTCGACCGGCCTGGTGATGGTGCTGCTGTGGTTTGGCATCCGCTACTTCCGCGCCTACGAGCGATCGTTTGCGGACGTAATTTAGCCGGTTGGTTGTGTGTATCCCAGCAGCGCGGATCTAGTGGCCAAGGACGGGACCCGCGCGATCGCCCAATGCTTTCCGGTGGGTTACGGCCCTGGCCAGCGCGATCGCCTTCGCGCTGGTTTGGGGAGGGCCTAACCCACCCTACGGCTCCTCCCGTTCATCCACTCACCCCAATTCCCCGCAGGGCGCAAGCCTTGCGCCCCTACGGTTCCCCATCTCCCCATCTCCCCATCTCCCCATCTCCCTCCCCCCCTCCCCATCCACCCATCCACTCCCCACCCACCCATGACCCACCCCATCATCACCGTCGACCATCTCGGCAAATACTACAAACTGGGCCGCAGCCCCGAAAAATACCAGTCGCTGCGCGATACTCTGGCCCGCCAGGTGCGGCGCATGCGGCGCGGTCTGGTCGGCAAACGCCGGACCAGTCCATCCCTGGACGAGGGATTTTGGGCGCTGGACGACCTCAGCTTTTCGATTCAGCAGGGCGATCGCATTGGCGTAATTGGCCGCAACGGCGCGGGTAAATCCACCCTGCTGAAGATTCTCAGCCGCATCACCGAGCCGACCACGGGCGAAATTCGCATTCGGGGCCGGGTAGCCAGCCTGCTGGAGGTGGGCACCGGCTTTCACCCCGAGCTGACCGGGCGAGAAAACATTTACCTGAACGGCGCGGTGCTGGGCATGGGCAAGGCCGAAATTCGCCGCAAGTTTGACGAAATTGTCGCCTTCGCCGAAGTTGAGCGATTTTTAGACACCCCGGTCAAGCGCTATTCCTCGGGCATGTACGTGCGGCTGGCCTTTTCGGTGGCGGCCCACCTGGAGCCCGAAATTCTGGTGATTGACGAAGTGCTGGCGGTGGGAGATGCCAAGTTTCAGCAAAAGTGCCTGGGCAAGATGCAGTCCGTCAGCGCCTCCGGGCGCACGGTGATGTTTGTCAGCCACAACATGAGCGCCGTGGCCAACCTCTGCAATCGCGGCATTGTGCTAGACCGGGGGCGGCTGCTGGCCAACACCGACTGCATGGAAGCCCTCAACCTCTACAACAGCCAGATTGACCAATCGGTCTTCACTGCAGAGCAAAACCGCGATGCTCCCCACATTCGCCAGATTGAGCTAGACCAGGCGGCGCTCCAGGCGGGGCATTTGAAGGTGCGGGTGCGCTTCCATTCCCCCTGGCCCCTGGACCCGCCGATGATTGGCATCGTGGTGTCGAACCTCTACGGCACGCCGCTGTTTGGCTCTAACCCCAACCTCCACAGCGTGGGCTTTAACCCCCAGAAGCTGTCGGAAGGAGAGGCGGTGATGTGGCTCCAGGACCTGCCGCTGCACTCGGGCACCTACAAGCTGTCGGTGTGGCTGGGGGATCAGCACCAAAACTACGACTCCCGCCAGGATGCCCTAACCTTTGAGTTCATGTCGCCCCGGTTTATTCCCAACATGCCGTCGGTGGATGTGATTGGCCCCATGCACGTGCCCGCTGAGTGGAGCCTGGTGAGCCATGGCCGCTAAGGCGCTGCCGATGTTGTCCCTGAGCTTTCGCCTGGAGCGGCTGCGGCGGGTGTGGCGGCGGTTTTGGCTGCGCCAGCTGGGGGTTCGGGTGGGGGCGGGGGCCGTCATTCATCGGGGGGTAGACTGCCGCCTGGGGCTGGCCCAGGGCCAGCGGGGCCGCCTGCACATTGGCCGCTCTAGCCAGGTGGAGGTGGGGGCGGTGCTGCACAGCTACGGCGGCGCGATTCATTTGGAAGACCACGTGTTTGTCGGTCCCTACGTGGTGATCTACGGCCACGGCGGCGTCCACATTGGCCAGAACACGCTGGTTGCCATGCACAGCCGCATTGTCTCGTCAAACCACACCGTGCCAGCGCCGGGCATTCCGATTCGATCGCAGCCCAATCTGCCGCTGCCCACCACCATTGGCGCAGACGTGTGGATCGGGGCCGGGGCGACGATTTTGGGCGGCGTCACCCTGGGCGACGGCTGCGTGATTGGGGCCGGGGCGGTGGTGGTAAGCGATATTCCGGCCAATGCCTACGCGGTGGGGGTGCCCGCCCGAGTGGTCAAACGGCGGGGTGAGCCGCCCAGAACGCAAACAGAAAACGCGGGCGCGATCGCAAACCCCCACTCTCCACACTGAACTCAACGATTTTGAAGCCTACCCACCATGTCTCCTTCACTGACCGTTGCCATTTGCACCTACAACCCGCGCCGCGACTATTTCTATCGCGCGATCGTGGCCCTGCGGCAGCAAACCCTGCCCCTGGCCAACTGGAATCTGCTGGTGATCGACAATGCCAGCAATCCCGCCGTGGCCGACTGGCTCGACCTCAGCTGGCACCCTCGCGCCCGCATTGTGGTAGAGACCCAGCAGGGGCTCACCCCCGCCCGGCTGCGCGCCTTCCGCGAAACCCAAACTGAAATTCTGACCTTTGTCGATGACGACAACGTGCTGGCGGCGAACTACCTGGAGCAGGGGCTGGGGATTTTGACGCGATCGCCCCGGCTGGGCGCGATCGGCGGCAAATGCCTGCCCGAGTTTGAGCAGCCCCCCGCCCCGTGGTTCCAGGATCTGGGCATTCCCCTGGGCCTGCGCGACTTTGGCGAGGCAGAAAAAACCCACGCCTGGGCCAGCCCTGAACCCAAGGCTGAGCCAATGGCCGGGACGACAGCAGACCGCCGGTACCCCGCCTGGGCACCGATTGGCGCAGGGCTAATGCTGCGCACCGCCGCCATGGCCGCCTACAACGAGAGCCTGGCCCACGACCCGCGCCGCCTGGCCCTCGATCGCACCGGCAACAGCCTCTCCTCCGGCGGCGACAACGACCTGATCATGACCCTGCTGGAGCAGGGCTGGTCGGTGGGCTACTTTCCCCAGCTCAGCCTACTGCACCTGATTGCCGCTGGTCGGCTCAGCCCCGCCTACCTGCGCCGCATGAACCGCGACTCCTGCCGCTCCTGGGTGCAGGTGCTCGACCTGCACGGCCTGCGCCCCTGGCCCAAGATCTCGGCCTGGAGCCTGCCCCTGCGGCAGGCCAAAAGCTATCTGCACCTGCGCCCCTGGCGCAGCACCGCCGCCGCCATTCGCTGGCAGGGGGCCTGCGGCCTGCTGGAAGGGCAGGCCCAGTTACCCTGAGCCGCTTACGCTACAGGGCGTTTTGTGGTGGGCAATGCCCACCCTACGGGACTACGGTTTTTTTTGAATCTTGAACTTTGAATTTTATATTCCCCACCCCATTAGGACTCTCAACCCATGACCCTCTCCGCACCTTCCCTACCAGCCCTCAGCCGCCGCCTGGGGCTGGGCAAGCTGGCCTACAAACTGGTCTACGCCCCGCGAGGATTTGTCAAAACCACCTGGCAGCGGGGACCGCTCAACCGCTATCTGAGCTATCGCGGCCAGCGGCAGATGGAAGCGCAGGTTGGCCAGCTCCGGCCCCTGGCCGCTGACGCCGATCGCCCCAGCTACGACATCTACTTTATGACTGGCCGCAAATACTGGTACCAGACCTGCTTTTGCGCCTACTCCATGCAGCAGCAATCGCCGGTCAACCTGCGCCCGGTGGTCTACGACGACGGCTCACTCCAGCCCGATCAAAAGGCCGAAATTCTGCGGATTTTTCCCCAGGGCGAGATTGTGGCCCCCGCCGCCGTGGAGGCGCGTCTGGAGCGGGTGCTGCCCGAGGCTGAGTTTCCCTGCCTGCGATCGCACCGGCTCCAGCAGCCCCTAATTCGCAAACTGATCGACTTCCACGCGGGCGAAACCGGCTGGAAGCTGTTCCTCGACTCCGATATGGTGTTTTTTCGGCAGCCTCAGTTTTTGCTCGACTGGCTGGCCCAACCCCAGGCCCCCTGCTACATGGTGGATGTGAAGAACGCCTACGGCTATTCCGAAACGCTCTTGCAGGAATTGGCAGACGGGCCGCTGCCGCAAAAGGTCAACATCGGCATTTTTGGCCTGCAAAGCGAGGCGATCGACTGGCACCAGATCGAAGCCTGGCTGCAAACCTTTCTGGCCCAGGAGGGCAGCCACTACAACGTCACCCAGGGGTTGAGCTGCCTGTACCTGGCGGGGCGCGACTGTGCGATCGCCCCCGCGACCGACTACCGGCTGCTGCCCGATCGCCAGGAGGCCCAGCGGCCCCAGGCGGTCATGCACCACTACGTCGCCGAATCGAAGCCCTGGTATTTTCGCTACGGCTGGCGACACGTAGCCAGGGGATAATCCCGCCAGGTTGGCCCCTAACGCATACGCCCCAGCCCCTTTCGTATACCCGTTCGCCACCCTGGGGCGGCCAGAGTAATAACCAGAGTAACCACAGTCGACCATCCCCAGTCCAGGTTCAGAAGGGTGTTTCTGCTAAGGAAAAACGCTAGATCTGGATCGGGCTTATCTCCATAGGCTGCATAGCGATGAAACCCCTTGTTTCAATTTTGATTCCCTGCCACAACGCCGCGCCCTGGCTGGCAGAAACGCTCAAATCGGCCCTGACCCAGACCTGGCCGCGCACCGAGATCATTCTGATTGACGATGGCTCCACCGACGACAGCCTGGTCGTCGCTGGCCGGGCCGTCAGCCAGTTTAACCACCCCCATATGCGCATCATTGCCCAGCGCAACCAGGGCGCTGCCGCCACCCGCAACCTGGCCCTAGAGCTGGCCCAGGGCGAGGTGATTCAGTTTCTCGATGCGGACGACCTGCTGGCCCCCGACAAGATCGAGCGGCAGATGGCGCTGTTAGCGGCCCATCCCGGCTGCCTGATTGCCGGAGCCTGGGCCAGATTTCACCACCATCCCCAGGAGGCCGTTTTTACCCCTGAGCCTCCGTGGCGGAACATGGCCCCGGTAGACTGGCTGGTGTGCGCCTGGTCGGGCCACTGGATGATGCCGCCCGCCGCCTGGCTGGTGCCGCGATCGCTGATTCGAGCCGCTGGCCCTTGGCAAACCGCCCTATCCCTCAACGACGATGGGGAATACTTCGCTCGCGTCATCCTGGCGAGCCAGGGCATCCGCTTTTGCCCCGCCGCCCGCAGCTACTACCGCTCGGGCAATCGCACCAGCCTCAGCGGGCGCAAAACCACAGCGGCCTGGGCCTCCCAGTACCAGGCGCTGGCGCTGCAAAGTCAGCACCTGCTGGCGGCAGAGAACAGCGATCGCACCCGCCAGGTCTGCGCCAACCTGATGCAGCGCTTCATCTACGAAGTCTTTCCCGCCGTGCCCTCCCTGCGAAATTTGGCCGCCAGGAAGGTGCGCAACCTGGGGGGAGCCACCGAAAAACCAATGGGTGGCCCCCTCTTTCAGCTGGCGGCCCGGCTAATCGGATGGCAGCGCGCCCGCCACGCCCAGCTTTTCGTGAACCAGTGGGGCTATCGCCGCCTGGCCCTGGGGCGCATTTTTGCTGCGACCGACAGTGCCACAGCACCGTCCCAACAGGAGGACCGCCCCCAATGGCAAGAATCTTGATTTTAATTGGCGGCCATCTCTGCACCGCCCCCCGGCCCCAAAAGGAGGCCGATACCCTAGCCGCCGCCGGTCACGAGGTGACGGTGGCGGGGGTCTGGTTCGATGCCAAATTTGCCGCCCGAGACGCCGCCCTGCTGGCTGATAAACCCTGGCGCTTTGATCCCGTGCTGGATTTTCGTCCGGGCCGGGGCGATCGCCTGGGGGTGCGCCTCCAGGCAGCGGTCGCTCGCCAGCTCTATCGGCGTCTGGGGCTGAAGACGCCCGCCCTGCTGGGCTACGGTGCCCGCCGTCTGCTGCGGTTTGCCCAAGCCCAGGCCGCTGACCTGACCATCGTCCATTCTGAAGCCGGGCTGTGGGTGGGGCAACAGCTGATGCAGCAGGGCTACGCGGTGGGCGTCGATTTTGAGGACTGGTTTTCCCAGGACCTGCTGCCTACCGCCCGCCAGACTCGCCCCACCGCCTGGATCGCCGAGCTAGAGGACGCCCTGCTGCGGCATTGCCCCTACCGCCTGGTTCCTTCCCAGGCGATGGCCGAGGCGATCGCGGCCCACTATCGCGTTTCGTCGCCCACGGTGGTGTACAACCTGTTCCCCCAGGCGAAACCCGAACTGCCCCAGGTGGATTTCTGTACCTCCAACCCTGTGCGGCTGCACTGGTTTTCCCAAACCATCGGGCCGGGGCGGGGGCTAGAACTGCTGTTTGAGGCCCTGGCCCATCTCCCCCTGCCGGTGGACGTGCACCTGCGCGGAGCCTGCTCACCGGCCCATCAAACCTGGCTGGCCCAGCAGATTCCGGTGGGGTGGGCCAGCCACATCCACATCCACGCCACCGTGCCCAATGGCGACCTGCCCGCCCGCATTGCCAAAAACGACATCGGTCTGGCCCTGGAGCAGGCCGACCCTCCCAGCCGCGAGCTGACGGTGACCAACAAGCTGTTTCAGTACCTCCAGGCGGGGCTGGCGGTGATTGCCACCGACACCGCCGGACAGCGCGAGGTGTTTCGCCAGGCTCCGGCAGTTGGGCGTCTGGTGGCGGGGGGCGATGCGATCGCCCTGGCCGCCGCGATCGAAGATCTGGTGTGCCATCCTGCCCAGCTCCAGGCCGCGAAAGCAGCGGCCCGCCAGGCGACCCAGGCCCGCTTTTGCTGGGAACTAGAGGCGAAGACGCTGCTGACCGCCGCCGAAATGGCCTTGGCAACCACCAAGTCGAGCGTTAACCGGACAGAACCAATTCTGGCCCTAGAGCCAAGGCCGCTGGCCGAGCCGTGAGATTTTCCCTGGTTTGAGATTCGCCAGCGGTACGTTACGGCCAGGCATAATGCGATTCTGCGATCGGCCCGATTGGCTTTAGGCCTAACAGCACCCTACGGGTTTCCGTTGTTTTTCACCCTCCCCAGCGGGAAGCTCCCCCCCATCCCCCATCCCCCATCCCCCCATCCCCTCACCACCCTCATCCCCTCACCACCATGAACATCCTCCTCACCGCCGACCCCGAACTCCCCGTCCCGCCCACCCTCTACGGCGGCATTGAACGCATCCTCGACCTGCTCGCCGAGGGCCTGCGGCAGCGGGGCCACCGGGTAGGCCTGGTAGCCCATCGCGACTCGACCTGTGCGGTGGATGCCTTTTACCCCTGGCCGGGGCTGAGTTCACAATCCCGCTGGGATACCCTGCGCAATACGGCGGCCCTCTGGCAGGCGGTGCAGCGGTTTCAGCCGGATATGCTGCACAGCTTTTCGCGGTTGCAGTACCTGCTGCCGCTGCTGCCGACGGCGTTGCCTAAGGTAATGTCGTACCAGCGCCAGCCCACCGGGCGCACCGTAGGCCTGGCTGCAAAACTGGCTGGCCCCAGCCTCACCTTTACCGGCTGTAGCGAGCACATCTGTCGCCAGGGGCGGCCCGCCGGGGGCCAGTGGCACCCCATCCACAACTGCGTGCAGCTGGAGAAATTTACCTTTCAGCCCCAGGTGGCCGCAGATGCGCCGCTGGTGTTTCTCAGTCGGCTCGACCCGATTAAGGGCGCCCACAATGCGATCGCCGCCGCCCAGCGGGCCAACCGCCGCCTGCTGATCGCAGGCAACCGCATCGACACCCCCGCTGGTAACGCCTACTGGGAAAGCGAAATCGCGCCCCACCTGGTTCCGGGGGCGATCGAGTACGTGGGTCCGGTGGATGATGCCCAGAAGAATGCTCTGCTGGGTCAGGCGGCGGCGATGATCGTGCCGATCGAGTGGGATGAGCCCTTCGGTATTGTCTTTGCCGAAGCCATGGCCTGCGGTACGCCGGTCCTTTCGACCCCTAGGGGGTCGCTGCCGGAGATTGTGCGCCCCGGGGTAGACGGCTTTTTGGTGAAGTCTGTGGATGAGGCGGTGGGCGCGATCGCCCAGCTCCCCACGCTCCAGCGCCGGGACTGCCGTCAGCGGGTGGTCGATTGCTTCTCTGCTGAGGCGGTCGTGAGTCAGTATGAGGCGCTTTACCGGCGGCAAGTCACGGCTACCCGCCAACCGCTGCGATCGACTGCTCCCGCAAAAAGCGAATCATCTGCTGATCTTCGCCGCGAATGTGATGCACCATCCAGTCAGCCAGCACCTGAGTAACCTCGGCGGGCAGGCCATCGAGACCGCGATCGGGCTTCTCTAGCAGGGCCTGCACCTTGTTGACCAAGGCCCGATGGGTTTTGAAATGCACCTCAAAGTTGGGGTAGTCATACTGGGTCATCAGGGCTTCTTCTAGATCGAAATGGGCGATGGCCATGGCCGCAAAGTCTGCAAGCTGAGCCCTAATCCCCAAATTGTCCTGGGGTTCTGTCTGGGTCAGAGCATAGATGTGATTTACCTGGGCAAATAAATCGCGGTGCTGTTGGTCAATGGTGTCGTGTCCGGTGCGGTATTCGTCTCGCCACACTGCAACTGTCATAGCAAGCTGTCCTTAAGCCCTGGCCCTAGTGGTGCAAGCCGAGTGGTGCAAACCAATCGGCGGTAAAAATATCAGTTTCGCTACCCTAGCCTACTCGCTGCCCTGGCGAGTTATCGCCACAGGTTCTGTCATAAATATTTTGAAACCCAGCCCAGGGGCGGCATCGCAACCGCGATCGCAAACAGGCGATTGCCAGGGTAGAGAGACTACCGTCACCGCTATACCCATGACCCCTGCTCTCACCTCATTGCGCCAACCTCAGCCCAGCCCAGCCCGCCTATTGGCGGCGTCACCCCGCCGCCGCGTGCTGGTGATCAGCCCCCACTTTCCGCCCGTCAATGCCCCCGACCACCAGCGCCTGCGCACCGCCCTGCCCTATCTGGCGGAGTTTGGCTGGGAGGCTGAGATTCTGACCATTACCCCAGGGGAAGTTCCCCATCCCCAGGACCCCCTCCTCAGCCAGGCCCTACCGCAAGGGCTGGCCGTTCACGCCGTGGGGGCGCTGCCGCGGCGGTGGACAAGGGCTGTGGGCTTAGGCAATGTGGGCTGGCGCGCTTTGCCCTACCTGGCTCAGGCGGGCAATCGACTGCTGGCGCAACAGTCCTTTGACCTGGTGTTCTTCTCCACCACCATTTTTCCGGTGATGGTCCTCGGCCCCTACTGGCAGCGACGGTTTGGGGTGCCCTTTGGGGTCGATTTTCAAGACCCCTGGCGGGTGGAGGCCGCCCCCGCTGGTCAGCACCGCCCCGGCGGTCGGCTCAAATACGCCTTCGACAAAGCCCTGGCGGCCTTTTGGGAACCCAGGGTGATGGGGCGGGTGAGCCAGGTGGTGTCGGTGTCACCCGCCTACCCAAATCTGTTGCAGCGGCGCTATCCCTGGCTCCGGGCCGACCAGTTTACGGTGCTGCCCTTTGGGGCTCCGGAAGCAGACTTTGAGCAACTGCCCCATCTGCCCCTGGCGCAGACCCACTTCGACCCCCAGGATGGCCGCCAGCACTGGGTCTATGTGGGCCGGGGCGGGGCGGACATGGCGCCAGCCCTGGGCGGCCTGTTCGAGGGATTGAGGGCGTTGAAATCTCGCGATCCCAACCTGGCGGCTGCCCTGCACCTCCACTTCATCGGCACCAGCTATGCCCCGCCAGAGCTGGCCACCAAAACCATCGAACCCCTCGCGATCGCCCACGGTGTCGCCGATCTCGTCACCGAGCATCCCCAGCGGGTGCCCTACTTTGAAGCCCAAAAACTGCTCACCGACAGCGACGCCATTCTGCTGATCGGCTCCGCCGACCCCCGCTACACCGCCTCCAAGCTCTACCCGGCGGTGCTGGCCAAAAAGCCGATTCTGGCCATTTTCCACGCCGAGAGTTCAGTTGTCGATATTTTGCGCCAGACCCAGGCGGGCGAAGCGGTGACCTTCGACGCCCAGACCTCCTCCGATCGCCTGGCCCAGCAGCTGATTCCCCACCTGCAAACCCTGCTGGCCCGCCCCAGCCGCACCCCGCCCGCCACCGACTGGGCCGCCTTTGCCCCCTACACCGCCCACGCGATGACCAAAACCCTCTGCCAAGCTTTCGATCGCTGCATTCCCCAATCCAACCCCTAAAGCCCTCCCCCACTCCCCCACTCCCCCACTCCCCCACTCCCCCACCTTCCCTACGCCTCTACGCCCCACTCCCCCACTCCCCCACTCCCCCACTCCCCCACTCCCTATGTCCTCCTCCCCACCCAAAACCGAAACCATGACCCTGCTCTTCTGGGCGGGAATGGCGGCGCTGCTGTTTGCGAATCTGGATAGCCTGCGTCAGGTGCCCCAGTCGACGGCGATCGGGGCGCTGCTGATTGGGGTGGCCTGCATGTACCCGGTGTATCTGTGGTGTGCCGGGCGGGTGCAGGGGCTGCCGGTGTTTCCGTTTTTCTCGCTGACCTACCTGTGGACCTTTTGCCTGCCGCTGCTGAGCGGCAACCTGAATGTCTGGTCCTACAGCCCTGAGGCCCACCTCAAGGCGGCGCTGACCACGGTGCTGTTTTTGGTCAGCGGCACGGTGGTGTGGCTGCAAATTGTTGGCACGCCGCAGACCATCAAAAAGCCCTTTCGCGCCCTCAAGACCGATACAGCCGACAACGTGTTTATCTCAATGGTGGCGGCGGGGGCGTTTTTAAATATGTACGTGGTGGGCGGCTGGAGCGGCATTCCCGACAAGCTGTTCACCATTGTGCGGGGGATCATTTTGGGGCTGAGCTTTTTAGGCATTTTTGTGCTCGCCTACCGGGCCGGGCAAAACTCGATGCCCCGCACCAAGCAGTACATTTTCTTTATTGCCCTGGTGGCCAACATTGTCACGGCGGCGGCGGGGCTGATTCTCAAGACGGCCCTGACGCTGTTTTTGCTGTCGGTGATGGCCTACGTGATTGGCGGCAAACGGCTGCCCATTTTGGGCCTGCTGATGGGGATTTTTCTGCTGCTGCCCCTGCACCACGGCAAGCACGAGATGCGCCACAAGTACTGGGAAGGCCCTACGGCCCACTATGTGCAGCCCTGGCAATATCCGGCCTGGTTTCAGGAGTGGTGGGGCTATGCCCAGGCCAACAAGAACCGCGTCCCCCAGCGGTGGGAAAAAATAGAAGAAAAAGAGTCGTTTGTGGAGCGATCGAGCGTCATCCACATGCTGATGATGGCCCAGGCCAAAATTCCTGAGCCCTTTCCCTTCCTGGGAGGCAAGACCTACGCCATCATTCCTGGGCTGATTGTGCCCAGGGCGCTCAACCCCCACAAGCTGCGCAGCCACGAGGGCACCCACATGCTCAACATACATGTGCAGCGACAGACCTACGAACAAACGCTAAAAACCACGATCGCCTGGGGGCTGCTGCCCGAGGCCTACGCCAATTTCGGCTACTTTGGCTGTGCCTTCATCGGCGGCATTCTTGGCGCGTTCTACGGCGTGATTACCCTGGCGGCCATTGGCACGCCGCCCTTTTCGGCCCGGATGATGTTTTGCGTGCTGGTGATGAGCCTGGCCCTGGCCTCGACGGAGTGGACCGCCGGGGTTTATGCGGCGACGCTGTTTCAGTCGTCGGTGCCGATTGTGGGCATCAAGTACGCATTTATGAAAATCTATCGGCCTCAGTTCTCGCCGCGATCGCCCGGCCTCACCGCCTCGGGGCAGCCCCTGTACCCCTACCTGGTGCAGCCAAAGCCCAGGGAGAGAGCCGCTCCCGGTCAAACTCCCTCACCTCGCCCTGGGGGGGTGCCGTTGGGGAGGGGATAGATCACGCCGTCTTTCAAAATTCAAGATTCAAAATATTCAAAATTGGTACTTGCTATGCTTCGTCTTGCGATCGTCACCTCCCACCCGATCCAGTACTACGCGCCCTGGTTTCGCCACCTGACCACCGCCGCTGACCTCACCCTGAGAGTGTTTTACCTGTGGGATTTTGGCATTACCGCCCAGGCCGATCGCCAGTTTAATCAGGCGATTCAGTGGGATATTCCGCTGCTGGAGGGCTACGACTATGATTTTGTGCCCAATATCAGCCGCCGCCCTGGCACCAGCCACTTTTGGGGGCTGCAAAACCCTACTCTGATGGCCCAGGTGAAGGCGTTTCAGCCCGATGCAGTGCTGATGATGAACTACAACTACGTCAGCCTCTACCGATTTTTGGCCGGCTGGCGCGATACGCCGCTGCTGTTTCGGGGCGATTCCCACCGGCTGGTGCCGCAGACTGGCGCAAAAGCAGCTCTAAAGCGCCAGTGGATCACGCAAATTTATCGCCGTTTTGAGGCCTGTTTGTATGTGGGGCAGGCAAATCGCGACTATTTTAAGTACCACGGGGTTGAGGATGAACGGCTGTTTTTCTCCCCCCATGCGATCGACAACGATCGCTTCATAAGCCAGGCCGCTACTGCCCAGCAAGAGGCAACGGCCTGGAAGCGAGAATTGGGCATTCCCGCCAATCATCAAGTGATTTTGTTTGCCGGAAAGCTAATTCCTAAAAAGCGTCCGTTGGATCTATTGCGGGCTTTTTTGCAGGCCAATTTGCCGCAGGTTTCCCTACTATTTGTCGGGTCTGGCGAACTGGAGGCCGCCGTAAAAGAACAGGCCCAGGCCTCTGAAAATTGTCATATCTATTTTGCTCCGTTTCAAAACCAGAGCCAGATGCCCCGTACCTATGCGGCGGGGGATGTGCTGGTGCTGCCCAGCGCTGGGCCTGGCGAAACCTGGGGTCTGGCGATCAACGAGGCCATGTGCCTGGGGCGGGCGGCGATCGCCAGCGACCAGGTCGGCTGCGCAGCCGATTTGGTCAAACCTGAGACGGGGCTGGTTTTTTCGGCGGGGGATATTGATGCCCTGACGGGCTGCCTGCGGCGGGCCTTTGACCAAGATGGCAGTCCGCTGCGCCAGTGGGGGCAGGCCGCTCAGGCGCACATCTGCCGCTACAGCTACGACTACGCCACCGAGGGCCTAGTGGACGCGCTGTCGGCCCTGGCGTCTCGGCCCTGGCCTGCCCGGCAACAGTTCACCAAAACCCTTTCAATCAGGGGTTTACCCGAGCTGGCGGGGGGTGCGGGTAGAGGCCTATAGCCGTTGTAGAGCCGTCTGTTTTCGCAGCGTCAGCGCTGCCGGTGCCCTTGGCGGGGCGGCGGCGATCGCGCGGGCAGAGTCAGTCTTTTTCGATATACTTGCGCACGCTGTTGAGGTCGATGTAGCGATCGGTGGCGTTGCGCAGTTCGCGGGCAATCATGCCCTCGGTAGAGACTACGGTGATGTGAGTATTTTTAGAGCGCAGCAGCTCAATGGCGCGCTCAAAATCACCGTCACCGCTAAATAAAACCACCTCATCGTACTGATCGACGGTGTTGAACATGTCGATCGCGATTTCAATATCAAGGTTGGCCTTTTGGGAGTACCGACCAGAGGTATCGTCGTAATATTCTTTGAGGATTTTAGTTCGAACAGTGTAGCCCAGGCTGATCAGCGCGTCTCGAAAGCCCCGCTGATCCTGGGGGTCTTTAAGGCCCGTGTACCAAAAGGCGTTGACCAGAGTAGCGCCGCCATCCAGGCTTAAAAAATATTCCAGAACCCGCTTGGGGTCAAAAAACCAGCCGTTTTTTTGCTGGGCGTAGAACATATTGTTGCCGTCTACGAATATCGATAAGCGCTTTAAACCGTACTTATTAGACATAAATATTATTTAGTAATCAACTTAACAAAGTACCTATAATCGGCGTAGATGTCGGGATTTTTGATTGATTGAGCTAAACACCTAGACAGTTGCTTAAGGTCGCTGACCAGCGGCTAGACAGAACCCACTCGTTCACATATATAAGCAAGGGTAAGAGTGTAACGGTTTCTCCCCAAAAAATCTAGGGCGGGAGCAAACTTGCCCTGGGGAGGGTCGCTTGGGCCAATCGTGGATTGGGCATCAGCTTAACCCTGGCTCCAACCCATGATTCATAGAGCAATAAAGCCTCCGTGCAGGCACGGCTTAAACTACGCCATGGTCAGGCCATAAAAGCCCGTGCCGACGCTTTAGCCCCTGACAATTACCCTGGTCGTAAAAAGCCGTCTTCAGCCCCGGCCCTTGGGCGGGTATCCCCCACAGCCTAACCACCCCGCAGATCAGTCAGCATAAACCCTGGGGAAGAGTAGAAACTCCCGATTTTGCCCAAAGCTGTTCATCGATACACCCGCTGACTGAAACCCATTCGATGGGGACATAATGGGTTGCCATTGCGACCGGTACCAGTGCTATTAGTCTTAACTCCTGCCAGTTTTAACTCCTAACTAATATTCAGACTTAAAATCATGCATAAACCCTAAACGTAGCGTTATCTTTCAAACCAGTATAAACGCTCACACTCAATTCTGGAATGGCAGAACGGGGGCGGCCTAGGGTACATCGCTAGGCCGAGCCTTTAAAGCGCTCTGAAGCTCAGGGGGCAAATTGTCTAGAAAGGTATAGCCTGTGGCCACTTCAAGGCGCTGAATCGAGGTTTGGTAGTGCCGCCAGTCCGGGTCGACCTGATCGGTGTTGGGCATGTCCACGGCAATGACCTGGGTGTCGCCCCCCACCCCGAGGCTGCCGCTGGGGAGGCGATCGTACACCACAATGATTTTCCACAGGCGGGAGGGGACGGCGATAGACCGGTTGCCAAGGCTGCCCTGGCTGCCGTAGCCCCCGGCAAACACGTGCAGGCTGTGATCGTACTGGTAGACGAGATCCCGCCCGTATTCTTCGAGTTCTCGCCAGGGGCCGCGATTGTTTTCGGCGGCCTGGGGCAGGATGTTGGTCATCAGAAAGGTGGCGGCGTTGTCGCCTGCAGTGCGGGTGCGATCGCCCGAGGGCACCACATGGCCGCGATCGTAGCCGCTGCCCCGGTAGTCGTTGGGGGTGACCTGGTAAAACCCGGCGGGCAGAGCCCCGTCGGGGCGAAAGTTATCCTGGCGTTTGACCGAACCCAGCCAGGCGGCATCCACCTCCCAACTGGCCCAGTTGATCAGGTTGCGATCGCGGCTGTAGGACAGCACGTACTGATTTCGCTGAATTATATAGTTGTTGGGGTTTGTCGTGGCCGCCTGGCTGGGGTTGCCCAGCACCAGGTGAGGATTGCTAGAGGGGGGAGCCGGTGGATCCGGCGGCAGCGGTACCGGGGGCAGTAGCTCGCAGGCCTTGCCGTTGCCGTCGCCGTCAAGGCCATAGGGGTCGCGAGCAAAGGCATCCAGCACCGTCTGAGCCTGGGCCTGACTGGCAAAGTCTCCGCAGTTGCAGTCATCATCCACGCAGGGGGGCAGGGTTGAGCGGTCCACCGGAGTCATCCAGCTACCTGCCAGCAGCAGCAGATCGCCGCAGCCTACCAGCCCAGCCCCCAGGGCAAACAGCACCAGCAATCGGCTCCAGGAACGCATCTGAAAAAAGGCCATGGCTAAGTAGTTACAGGTGGTTAATTTAAAGAACCCAGACGACTGGGATGTTGACTCATACAAATGTACTCAAAGGCCGAGCCTGGGCAAGGGCTACGTGCCCCTTTCTCAGGCCGAATCTATCGTCAGGAGGAGGCTTAAAGGTTGCGGAAGGACTCGATAGCGTTAACAATGTGAGACGTGGCCTGGCCTATGCCCCTGCCTGGCATAGGGATACCTATCCAGAGCGGGCGCAGTTGAGGCCAGAGGCACCAGGAATTGTCAAACGCTACCGTTTTTACGCTTTATACCCATTCACTACTAGGATGATTATGTTCAATCAAGCAATTGCCCAGCTACAGGCATGGTTCCCCGCCGCTGAGGTTCACGCCCACTGCGATGGCCCCTGCGGCGTTTATGACCCCTCTTCGGCCCGCATCGCCGCCG
Source organism: Nodosilinea nodulosa PCC 7104 (assembly GCF_000309385.1). Classification (GTDB taxonomy): domain Bacteria; phylum Cyanobacteriota; class Cyanobacteriia; order Phormidesmidales; family Phormidesmidaceae; genus Nodosilinea; species Nodosilinea nodulosa. The sequence continues at coordinate 214,330 of NZ_JH976537.1, read as the reverse complement.
AAGCCGTGCTGTCGATGACCAAAAAGTTGGTCGATCTGGAGCTACCCGCTGGTGGCGACAAGGCCGCTGCCGTTGCCTACCACAACACCTTCGCGCGCTACACCGCGATCAAAGAAGAGCAGGCCCAAATCACCAAAAATGAGCTGCTAATTCTGTGGACCGACTACTTCAAGCCCGTGCACCTAGAGCAGTTCCCCGACCTGCACGACACCTTTTGGAAGGCCGCCAAGCTCTGCTCTGCCACCAAGGTAGAGGTCAGCGTTCAGCACGCCACCGAGCTGATGGAAGCCGTGCACAAAATCCACAACATGTTCTGGGCCACCAAGAACCGCGATGTCTCCTGGTACACCGCTAGCTAGATGCAGGTAGAGGAGGTGAGGAAGATGGGGAAGATAGGGGGGATGGGAACGGTGAAGGCTGTGCCTGATCCTCGTATTTCCCTGGCTTGCCAGTTTCACCATCGCTTTCCCTAGGTTCGATACCGGTGAACGATCCCCTTTTAACCGCGCCGCCGTCGCAGCTGCGCAGTAGTCGCCCCGCCGATGCGGTGCTGTGGCTGCTGCGACGGCGGCGGCGGTTTCGCGTTGTGGGTGAGTCCATGCTGCCCCTGCTGGAGGCGGGAGGTGAGGTATTGGTCGATCCCCTTGCCTACCGGCTGCAACTTCCCGCACCGGGGGATCTGGTGGTGGCCCGCCATCCCCATCAGCCGGGTCTGCGGCTGATTAAATGGGTGGTGTATGCCGATGGCGAGGGCTGTTTTTTGAAGGGGCTCAACGCCGCCGCCAGCACTGACAGCCGCGAGTTTGGCCTGGTTCCACGGCAGGAGATTTTGGGTCGGGTGGTGTGCCGGTTTCCGTAGCGTGGGTCTGCCAGTTTACCCCCGCGCACAGCTGATTTTTTGGACAGTTTATGGACAGCCCGAGCGATTGCAAGAACTACGAAAACCCCTGGACGACGGCCATGATCTCGGTGGGGGAATCGACCCGGTAGGCGTGGATGCCCGCAGCGCGAGCGGCTGCAATGTTGCGATCGCCGTCGTCAAAGAAGGCCACGGCATCGGCGGGGGTATCGAGGGTGGTTAAGAGGTACTCAAAGATGGCGGCGCTGGGCTTGATCAGGCCAATTTTGTAGGACAAAAAGAGCTGATCGAAATAGTCGAAAAAGTCGTAGCGATCGCGCAGGCGATCGAAGTGGGCCGGGTTGGTATTCGACAGCAGCGACAGGTGGTAGCGGGGTTTGAGGGCAGCCAGCACCTCGCTGCACTGGGGCAGGGGCGCCCGCACGATTTCGAGAAACTCGTGCTGCACAACCGCCGGGGCGATCGTCAGATCAAAGTCTTGCACGAAGGCGGCGGCAAAGCCGTCAAAATCGCTGCGCCCGCTTTCAAAATCGACCACGCTGGGGGCGCTCACCCAGAGCCTGTGCACCTCGTCAATGGTCACGGGGCGACCCAGCAGATCTTTGACGCGATCGAGCCACTGTAGCTCAATCAGCACTCCACCCATGTCACACACAATGTGCGTAATGGCCATTGCCGCTGCCCCACCAAAAATTCACCAGACCCACATTAACCGGGCTTTGCCCCCGGTGTCCGTATTGCAAGCCTGGATTTGGGATCAGTCCGACTCCTGGGCTGCCGCTTTTTAGAGCAAGCCAGTCGACAGTACAGGTTGGCAAGGGCATGCCCCAGAGCATTACCGTCTGTGACAGGAGGTTACGTTTTTTTCTCGAAAGGGGCGTTTGTGCTCCCCCTGCGATCGCCCTAACCCCTAATTCTCAAAAGGTTTTCGCCTTTGTGTCGCTGTGTAACGGCAAGGCCGAAATCGCGGCGCCGAAAGAATAGTTCACACCGGCAGCCAATAAAGTTCGCTAGGCTGAAATCATTGATAAATAAGGAACTCAGCTCTTGCTCTGTTCCTTAATCCAAGCTTTTGCTATCTATAGGTCACAAGGCATACATCGATGAATACGCTATCCCATTCCGCCGCTGCTAGGCCCACCCGCTGGGTCGGGGCGGTGTTGTTCGCGCTCATGTTTTGGTTCAGCAGCAGCCTGCTGATGGATTTTGTGATTATGCCCGGTCTATACGTGGGCGGCATGATGAGCCAGCCCGATTTTGGCCCCGCTGGCTACGCCATGTTTTGGGTCTTTAATCGCATTGAGCTGCTCTGTGTGGGCGTTATTCTCACCGGGCTGCTGGTGGCCCGCCAGTCTCGCCGCGAGCAGGATGTGATTGCCAGCGGTCTCCGCAGCCGCTGGTCCACCGAAATTGCCGTCGGGCTGCTGGGAATTACCCTGGTGCTGACCTACGCGATCGCCCCGGCCATGGGCGCGCTGGGCGCATCCCTAGACCCCTTCGCCCCCACCGCTGTCCCGGCTGCGATGGACAGCATGCACGGCCTGTACTTTGGCCTAGAGGCGCTAAAGCTGGTGGGCTGCGGCGCGCTGCTGAGCCTGTTTTATGGCGACCTGCGCCGAGCCGAGGAGACCTGATCTACCCCAACTGGGCCATCTCTAAAACCACGGTAGGGGCACCGGATGTGGTGCTCCTACCGTGGTTTTTTTTAAGCCAAAAAGCGCAGCAACAGGCTCGAGGTGCCTAGATTTGGGTATTTACCAAACTCTGGCGGGGGCTGGCGGTGCGGCTGTCGCGAATTTGTTCGTAGAGCTGGCGTTCGGTGTCGCTCAGGGTGGCAGGGGGCGTGATCACAACTTTGATGAGCAGATCGCCGCGATCGCCCTTGGGGCTGGGCCAGCCTTTGCCCCGCAGCCGCAGGCTCTGGCCCGAGCGAATACCCGCGGGCAGGTTCATCGTCACGCTGCCGTCGGGGGTGGGCACGTCGATTTTGCCGCCCAGCACCGCTTCGTCGGGGGCTATGGGCACCTCGGCGGTAAGGCTGTCGCCCTCCAGCTTAAAGAAGCTGTGGGTGTCGAGCTGCACCACCAGATAAATGTCGGCGGGCTGCTTACTGTAGGGGTTCATCGGCCCTTTGCCCTTGAGGCGAATTTTGGTGCCCTGCTTGGCCCCGGGGGGAATGCGCACCTCAACGCTGTCATTGCCGATGCGCAGGCGCTTTTGGGTGCCGTGGAAGGCCTCGCTAAAGGTGAGGCGAATGCTGGCCTCCTGATCAAAGGACTGGTTGGGGGGAGCGGTGTCGTAGCCAAAGCCCGGCCCGCCCGGAGCGCCGCCCGGAGTACCGTAGGAGTACGATCGCCCGCCACCGCCGGAGGTCGAAAAGCGGCCCAGCAGCTCGTTGATAAATTCGTCGAAGCTGCTGTAGTTGCTAAAGTCAAAACCGCCATCGCTGGGGCCGCCAAAGGGGCTGCCGTAGGCACCTCCGGCCCCGGCCCCGGCCCGGCTGGCCTGCTGCCAGTACTGGCCGTACTGGTCGTATTTTTTGCGCTTGTCGGGGTCAGAGAGCACTTCGTAGGCTTCGCTGACCTCTTTGAACTTGGCCTCAGCGGTTTTGTCGTCAGGGTTAACGTCGGGGTGGTACTTGCGGGCCAGCTTGCGAAACGACTGTTTGATGTCGTCGGCACTCGCCGTGCGGCTGACGCCCAGCACCGCGTAGTAGTCTTTAAAGCCCGTAGCAGCCATGCCTGTCCTCCTAAAAACCCGCGCCAGTGTTTGCCTAAAAGGCGACTTTATTGTAGTCAACTCTCGGCTGAGGGAGAGGCGCTGTCGCTATCTCCCCAACCGTCTACCAAACCTGGGTTTAGCCTAGCAAACCCAAGGCCTCAGCGAAGTTCGGTTTTCCAGGTCGAGGTGGGGTGGGAGTGGGGGAGGGGGAGCATGGGAGCGTGGGGGAGGTGGAGTTAGCTGATGCCGACGACGGCATCGAGTTCGGCGTAGTCGGGCAGGGTGGTGTCGATGGGGATGCCCTGGCGAATCACGGCGCGATCGCCCTGGGGCCGCGCCAGCAGTTCGCTAAAGCTGCGGGCCTTAAACACCACCAGGTCGGCGGGGCGACCGACGCCAATCAGCCCCGCCTCCAGCCCCATGATTTGGGCCGGGGTGCGCGTTACCGCCTGGGGCCAGTCGCCTAAGGGGCGATCGAGCTGGCCAATGCGCACCGACTGGGTAAACACCTCCACCATGTCGTGGTCACCGTAGGCAAAGAAGGCGTCGCGGCAGTTGTCGCTGGCTAGGGCCACCGCTACGCCAACCTGGCGCAGCTCCGGCAGCAGGGTGACTCCCCGGTAGCGGGGCATGCGGCCCGGCTGGCGGTCTTGCAGATAGAGGTTGCACATCGGCAGGCTGACCACGCTGACCCCGGCGGTTTTGACCAGGGCGAGGGTGTCCTGGACGCGATCGCCCGCCTGCACTGACAGGCTACAGCAGTGGCCGCAGTTGACCCGGCCCGTAAACCCCCGGCGCAGCTTGGTTTCGGCCACGATCCGCAACCCCTCGGCCTGGGGGTCCAGGCTCTCGTCGGCGTGAAAATCGAGGTCTAGGCCCCGCGCTTCGGCCAGGGCAAAGGCGCGATCGATCTGGGCTTCAAGGCCGGGCTGGGGGTAGATCACGCCGCCCAAAATGCCGCCATAGCTGGCTACAGTATCGGCCAGGGTTTCGGCTTCGGGGCGATCGTAGTAGTCCACCGAGACCAGGCAGACGGCCTGGAGGGTAAGGCGATCGGCCCACTCCTGCCGCAGTCGATCAAATACCGCAAAGCTGATTTTGGCCTGGCCCTCCAGGCAGTCCAGGTGGGTTCTTACGGCGTGGGTGCCGTGGGCGTAGCTGCACCGCAGGCCAAAGGCCATGCGGGGGTAGAGATCTTCGGCGCTCCAGCGGCGCTGATCGGCGGCGGCGGCGCTGAGGGCAGCGGCAAAGGTGCCGTCCGGGTTGGGGCTACGCAACCAGGTGTGGGCCTTGTCTAAATGGGTGTGGCAGTCGGCGAAGCAGGGCCACACCATGCCCTGGCCAAGATCGTAGCGGGGCAGGCCGTCGTCTGGGGGCAAGGAGGCTGGCACCAGGGCCGCGATCGCCCCATCCTGAATCCGCAGGTGGGCGGCGACTAGCTCTTCCAGGCGGGGAGAGGCCGCGAGTTCAGCAATGGGGGTGCGCAGGGGGGCAGCGGCATCGAGACAGGCGAGGGGAAGGCGGGCGTTGCACAGCCAGTAGCCAGTGGGCCGGTTAGCCAAAAGCTCATCAAGGGGTCGAGTCATGGCCTTACCGTATCACTGGATCACTCGGCATAGATGCGCTCAATCGAAAAGTCGGTGATGGTGTCTTCAAAGCGGTTGAAGGTGATGCGCATTTCGTCGTAGGCGCGGGCGGCAGAGACGCCGCGCGGGGTGGGGCACTGCACCTGCATCAGGGTTTGAAATGACTCGTAGACCGCGTGGGTATAGAGCGTCTTTTCGCAGAGAGGGCTAATAAACCCTTCGATGGCGAGCTGGTTCAGGGCCGCAATGCCCAGCGGACTTTGCAGCACAACATGCCAAATCTGCGCCTGATTATCTTCGCTAGCGGGCTGCCAGACCTCCGGCAGGGCCGAGTCGGGTTCGGCCTGGGCAAGGCCTGTGGCTGCGATCCCCGCATCTACGGCGGAGGCTCCGGCCAAAACCAGCAGACTGGCGCCAGCAGCCAGCCCGCACCACCGCCGCCATAACGATTGTTTGCCCATAGCGATCTCCTTCACGGTCTCCTTTGACTGTGGCCCTATTCTAGGGAGTCCGCCTGGGCAAGCCGTCCAGGGTTACAGGAATTGCAACCAAAAACCCCGATCGCCCTGGGGCAATCGGGGCCGCTAAGTCGGGCCAACCGCTAGGCCTGCTCGGGCACAAACTCCAGGGAGACGCCGTTCATGCAGTAGCGCTGGCCGGTGGGGGCGGGGCCGTCGGGGAAGACGTGGCCCAGGTGGCCGCCGCAGGTGGCGCAGTGCACCTCTACGCGGGTCATGAAGAAGGAGCGATCGGTGGTGGTTGCGATCGCCCCCTCAATCGGCGCGTAGAAGCTGGGCCAGCCGGTGCCGCTGTTGAACTTGGTGTCGGAGGTAAACAGCGGGGTGCCGCAGCCCGAGCACTTGTAGGTGCCGGGTTCGTAGACCTTGTCGAGGGGGCTGGAACCGGCCCGCTCGGTGCCGTGCTGACGCAGCACCCGAAACTGCTCGGGGGTGAGCTGATCGCGCCATTCGGCTTCGGTGTGGTTAACGGTAAATTGCTCGTTGGTAGTGGCCATAGTGTCTAGTTGTTTAGAAAAACTCTCAGCGGTTAGGTGATTGAGCAGCCAGGTGCCGCCAACTACGGCGGTACCGGCTTCTAGGAGCTTACGTCGCTTCATGGCGGGGTCAAACCATCGATAGGTATAGGCCGGTTGCAGGCAGGCGATTCCCTAAAAGGAAGCTTCGCCATCGCCCGGCGGCCCGTTTTATTTAACTTAACGTATCTGCCCTGGGCAACCCTGATAGGGCCGTGAGAATTTGCCCCAATTCCCCTGAACCCCCGTTCTTTAGTAGGCTATGACTACCATTGATGTCCCTCAGGGATGGCCGCCGAACCCCTATGTCAGTTGTTACCTCTGCTCCCTTTAGCCGCCGCGATCGCGCCTGGCCCTTCTGGCCCGTAGTGCCCCTTTACCCCTACGGGCAGCGCCCCACCCAGCGGGTAGAAGTGGTCAAAGATACCCTGTGGACCTTTGAGCAGTTCCAGGGCATTTTCTACGTGGTGGTGCCCATTCGCATGACGGTGGTGCGGCTGGAACCCACCGGGCTGCTGGTGTACTCCCCGGTGGCCCCTACCTCTGAGTGCATTGCTCTGGTGCGCGAGCTAGAGGAGCGCCACGGTCCGGTCAAGTACATTGTCATGTCTACGGTAACGGGCATTGAGCACAAGGTGTTTGTTGGCCCCTTTGCCCGCCGCTTTCCAGCCGCCCAGGTCTATGTCACCCCTAACCAGTGGAGCTTTCCGCTCAATTTGCCGCTGCCCTGGCTGGGTTTGCCGGGCGATCGCACCCACCTGCTGCCTGCCGATAGCTCCCAGGCCCCCTTTGCCGACCAGGTAGACTACGCCCTGCTGCCCAAAATCGATCTGGGCCTCGGCCCCTTTGGCGAGACGGCCTGCTTTCACCGGGCCAGCCGCACGCTGCTGGTGACCGACGCGATCGTGGCGATTCCAGCAGAGCCGCCTGCGATTCTCCAGCTCGACCCCTTTCCGCTGCTGTTCCACGCCCGAGACAGTGCCGCCGAGGCAATCGTCGATACCCCCGCCAACCGGCGCAAGGGCTGGCAGCGGATCGCCCTGTTTGCCTTTTACTTTCGCCCCAGCACGCTGGATGTGGCAGCGGCGGGAGACATGTTTAGAGAGGCGAAGCAGGCCCCGGTGCGATCGCGCCAGCACTACTTTGGCCTCTACCCCTTCCGCTGGCGGCCCGACTGGCCCCAGTCCTTTGCGGCCCTGCACAACCACGGCCAAATGCAGGTCGCCCCGATCCTCAAAACCTTGATTTTTAACCGAGGACCGGAGGCGGTTTTAGACTGGGCCAGCGCCGTGGCCACCTGGGAGTTTGAGCGCATTATCCCCGCCCACCTGGAAGCTCCAGTTGCCGCTACCCCAGCCCAATTTCTAGCCGCCTTTGAGTTCCTGCGCAGCGCTCCAGCCCAGCCCAGTCAATCCCTACCGGAGGCAGACTTTGAACTGCTTCAGCAAATTGAGGCTCTGCTCATCAGCCGGGGCATAGCTCGCCCCCGCGCAGAGCTGACTAAACAGAGTTCACTTAAATAGGGTCACTAAACAGTTGCAAAAAAGCAGAGGCCCTGGGGCCTCTGCTGAAGAGAAAACAGCAAACAGCGGCAGGCCTACTCGTCTGTCGCTTCCATGGCCGCCTCCATTTTGGCCGAAATCTTTTCTTTGATTTCCTCCATGGTGGGCATGAATTCTTTCTTTTTCTCAAAGCCCAGCTTGATTTTTTCAGCAATCTCTTCGGGGGTAGGGGCCATTTCAGCACCCTCTACATCGGGGGCAAACATCCCTTTGCTTTCCATACCTATCTTGATTTTTTCGGCAATCTCTTCCGGCGTAGGCATGAACATTTCTTTCTTGTTCATGAAGACCTCTTTTTTCTGCTCCGGGGTGAGGGCAGCAAACAGCTCACCTTTGGGAATGGTCTTCATGATCGAGGCCAGCTCTGACTTTTGCTCAAGGGTCAGCGCCATGCTCTTAAAGGCCTTGCGAAGGCTGTAGCCCTCTTGAATGGCCTGCTCAAACTTTTCGGCTTGCTCAGGGAAGAGAATATTCTCAATTTCGGGCACGTATTTGGACTGAAGCTCTTCAATGAGCGCCGCTTGCCCCTCGGTCAAATCAATATTGTTAAAGAACGGCAGCGAAAAAGGGAACGGATTAGCACTAGCAGGGCTAACGGCCAGGGTGAGTGAAACCAATGTGCACAGCGCAATGGCGAGCAGCTTTCTCAACATATCGGGGAATTCTCCTATCTGTTTAACACAACTCTATTTGACACGACTAGAACTGCAACCGTCGACCGCAGAGGGCCGCCTAGCTCTCGTCACTTACTGCTTTAAAATGCTCAGAGAAGGCCACAACTGCCATAAACGATATCACAATTACCGGTATCACCAGGCTCCACCAGGTTTCAGAAATTAACACAAAGTAGGTTGCCCCCAGGCCTCCCAGGGCAAACCCTAAAATAATCGGCACAACTCGGCCCATCCGCTCTACCGATTCTGCTGCCGCCAAAGCGGCTTTCTCATCTCCAGCGGCAGCAAACTTAGATATGGCCACCTGAACTAAGTCAATGGTGAGCTGAGTAGTGTTGCCGGTCATGACCGTGGTGGGAATATAGCTTTTGAAGACGCCTTTTGCCTCTTTCATTAAGGCATTTTGAATACCCATAGCCACCACCCCAGCAATGCCAATGGGCAGAATATATTCTTCTTGGACGCTGAAAATCAGGGCGGGAGACAAGTTGACGCCCACGATCAAAAAAATCGTCAAGGCCACGGCCTCAGCGGTTAGTAAGATCGCAAAAACAGGCCACTTCTTCTTACGAGCATAGCGGGCCAGCAGCGACGTCCCCGCCACCGACACCATAAATGCTGGAATCATCAGCAGGTGGGTAATTACAGACTCTTCGTCAGCCATTACAAACTCGTACCCGGCCAGGGCAATATTGCCGGTGACGTGGGCCGTAAAAATGCCGAACAGTATAATGAATGCCGAGGTGTCGACAAACCCCGCCACCCAGCTCAGCATGAACCCGGCTGGGCCATCGCTGAGAAAGTAGCTGCCAAGGCTAAACTCAGACTTTGTAGGAGAACTCGCAACCATGATAGATATCTAAACTTGGGGTCATCATCGGAGGTTGTTAGCCTGTCGTCGGTAGCAGAGCTAACGGTATTACCCCTTGCAGTAGGTCTCAGGTTTGGGGGCAATCATCTTAACGGTCTGGTACAGATGGCTATCTGTGGTGAAGGCAAATTCGTCTAGCCCAGCATCTGTATCTTCAGCATCCGCCTCTCCAATCTCCGGTTTGGAAATCGCCAGCTTGAGGGTGGGGATTTGATCTAAATCGCTGAATTCGGCTGCGCTGCCCCAATTGGCCAACAGAGCAATGTGGGGAGTATCGATGCCTTTGAGCAATACGGCGGTGCGGGGGGCTGGGTAAAGGGTTGGCAAATCGGCCAAAATCGCCCTTCCTGCCGCCATGAGGTCGGCCTGGCGATCGGAGGAGTCGGCGGTAATGTCGCTAATCTGCACCACGGCCATACTGCCCGGAATTGCCGCAACCATACCCGGCGGCGAAACCACATCCTCAACGGCAAAAGTAGCGGTTAAAAACGGTTCCCCTAAGTCAACTGGGGTGTCTTTCGCTTTGCCTTTGCCCTTACCTTTTTCGCCCTTGGCGCTGGCGTATTTTTCGTAGTACTTGGTATAGTCCTCTGCTGCACCGTCCCCCGCCAGCGACGCCTGAAAGGTTTCGTAGCTGGCCTGATCTTCCCACTGGCTGAGTTCTACAACCCGGTACCCGTCGGCGCTGGAAAACAAACCCAGCCCATCAAACCCGGGAATGGTCTTGTAAAACGATTTCGCGATCTTATAAAACGACTTAACGGCATCGGCCTGGGTAGCAGGGTCGGTCTCGTAAAGCGACAGCACTACGATCGCGTCGTCACCGGCATTAAACACCATGGGCGTGGCCACCTTGTCGGCCCAGGCGGGGGAGCTGGGCAGAAGTAAACATAAGCTCAGCAGGCAGGCCCCGAGGATATTTCCCAGCCCTTTGACCATAGATAACTAGCCCTTGTGGTGAAAAAGGTGTTGATACGAATGGTTTATATAGTTTGAGGCCCTATCGTAGCCGCTGCCCAGGGCTAACTTTGTTACTCTAGATACGCTTTCAAAGCGACGCCTCCCTGGCGATTCCCTGGCTTTTAGGTGTCGATGGCCGACCGCTATCTTTTGCGAAGGCGATCTCGACTCAGCTGTAATCGTGGAAACTGCGGGACTTTCAACCAGTCCTGTGCTGTGGACTACAGAATCTCTCTGTACTTTCTCCTATAAGTTTTCTGAATATGTGTATACAGTGCACCGTATTCATGATGACGCTGCTCAACTGGCAGATTCACTGGTTTTTGGGGGAAGTGGGTGGATTTTCTTTAGGAATTTGCCCATTTCAGCGGCAAAGCAGGTTTTTGGTAACTAAGTGAACAAAAAATGTTGATGCTGCTTGCAATTCTGGCTTAGGTCGGGAAAATCGGACATTTTACAAAATACTGTTGTGGGAGGGTACATGTCACAGGCAGACCGCGAAAGCACCATCGAGCAGGAGATGGGCGGTGACAGAATTAGTTTTCAGTCTGAGTTGCTCTACGGTTTGACCGATAAGCCGCCGGTCGGCGAGTCTATTTTTGTTGCCATTCAGCACGTTTTGGCTGCGTTCGTGGGCATCATCACCCCAGGATTAATCATCTGTGGGGCGCTGGGGGTCAGTCCTGCGGACACGGGCATTATCGTCAGCATGTCTTTGTTTGCCAGCGGTATCTGCACGTTTATTCAGTGCCGCAAGTTTGGGCCTATAGGCTCTGGTCTCCTGAGTTTGCAGGGTACCAGCTTTGCATTTTTGGGGCCGGTGATTGGGGTAGGTACGGCGGCTGTCGCCAGCGGCAGTACTCCCGAACAGGCGCTGGCCTTAATTTTTGGTGTTTGCTTTTTTGGCTCCGCCATCGAAATTATTCTGAGCCGATTTTTGCATCTGCTCCAGCAGATTATTACCCCGGTGGTAACCGGCACTGTGGTCATGATTATTGGCCTCAGCCTGATTAAAACCGGCTTTTTTAGCCTGGCTGGAGGGGCGGCGGCGCTGAAGACTGAGACCTTTGGTAGCACCCAAAACCTGGCCCTGGGCGGTCTGGTGCTGGCCATTGTGGTGTTTTTGACTCTGTCGCAGAATCGCTTTTTGAGAATGGGGGCGATCGCGATCGGGCTGGCGATTGGCTACGTCATTGCCATCTTTTTGGGTTTAGTAGACTTTAGCTCCCTCAGCAGCCTGCCGATTATTCGGCTGCCCCTGCCCCTGCGCTACGGCCTCGATTTCAACTTTGCTGCCTTTGCTCCCTTTATCATTCTCTACGTGATTACTGCGATCGAAACCATCGGCGACCTGACGGCCACCTCGGCCGTTTCGGGTGAGCCGGTTTCGGGGCCAATCTACTTCCGCCGAATCAAGGGCGGGGTGCTCGGCGATGGCGTGAACTCAGCCATTGCGGCTCTGCTAAACACCTTTCCGAATACGACGTTCAGTCAAAACAACGGTGTTATTCAGATGACGGGGGTGGGCAGCCGTTATGTAGGCTTCTACGTGGCGGCTATCTTTGCCATCCTGGGTCTGATCCCTATTATTGGGGGTATTTTTCAGGTTATTCCTCAGTCGGTTTTAGGTGGGGCAACCCTGGTCATGTTTGGCTCCATTGCCGTAGCCGGACTGAATATTGTGGCCTCTACCGGGCTGGATCGCCGCTCTGCAGTCATCGTTGCGGTGTCTCTGGCGCTGGGTTTGGGGGTGGTCTACTCCCCCGACATTTTTGCCGACAAACCAGCACTGATCAAAAACGTGTTTTCGTCCGGCATCTCAACCGGTGGTCTAACGGCCATTCTGCTGAATATCCTGCTGCCCGGTCGACCTAAGGTTAGGGTCGAACCCAGCGCCGAGCTCTCTGAGGCTTAGCGTTGGGTTGGATGGGCTGCTCCATGGCCGCGCAGTCTACTCTGGCGGCCACAGGGCAGGGTTGAGTCAGTGCGTCAGGTCGCGGCGGCCAGGTCAGTGCGCTGCGCTGACCTGCTGATGCTGATGTCTCAGAATAGATTTCCTCTGGAGGGGGGCTGGGCGAAGGCCCTTGGCCAGGCCCACCTCTGGTTGTGGCGCGAGTGGTTTTGCATGCTGTGGGCTTTGATTTAGCCCACGGTCAAGATTTTGCCCCTAGCGGCTGGGGCTATTTGGCTTGAGAGGTCGGCAACGGTGGAGAAATCCAGGAAAGCCGGGTGAGTGTCCAGGCAGCTTTCTAGGGTTTTAAGACCGTTTCTCATGGCTTAGGAACGACGAGGTCTAATGGCCGTAGACGGGTTGGTGCCCGTTAAGTTCCTAAGGGCCGACGAATGTGTGGATGTGTTTAGGTGTGAGGAAAATCAATGGTGAACGTTTTGTCCTGGCGGGCTTTGGCGCGCCTCTGCGTGAATAATGGTGAGCGTGGCCTGGTGGCAGCTTCGGTGCTGCTGCTGTCGGCTACTACTGCGGTAGCGGCTGTGCCTGCGACGGAGACTGGAGATGAGGGTGACCAGGCGGCGATCGCGGCGATCGCCCCCGAGGCTGAAGGAGACGCCGCCCCTGGGCTAGCCCCCCTGGCGTCGACCGCTGGCGCAGCTGCGCCAGCCGAGTCTGCTGAAGCAGCTCCCGGGGTTCTAATGGCTGCTGAGCCACTGGAGGCTGCTGAACCCACCGCGGCTGAGCCACCGGCGGCCCCCGCCGAGGCCGCTATGTTTCGGGTTGACGACCTGGAGGCGGGGCTTGAAAGCGATACTAAGGTAAGCCCAACTGCGGCAAGTGACCTGGCCCAGGTGACCCGAGTTACCGATTTTTCTGACGTGCTGCCCTCCGACTGGGCCTTTCAGGCACTCAGCAACCTGGTCGAAAATTATGGCTGCATTCAGGGGTATCCCGACAGCACCTTTCGGGGGCAGCGCTCCCTGACCCGCTTTGAGTTTGCCGCTGGCCTCAATGCCTGCCTGGATGTCATTGTTAGCACCCTGGGCAGCGATGTTTCTGAGGAGGATTTGGCCACCATCCGCCGTCTGCAAGAGGAGTTTGCCGCCGAACTGGCCTCCCTGGGGGGGCGGGTAGACCAGCTTGAAGCAGACACCGCCGAGCTACAAGCTCAGCAGTTTTCCACCGTGACCAAGCTGCGGGGCCAGGTGTTTTCTAACCTTGGTGGCGGTTTCACCAACGGCAATATTTTGGCCGAGGGTGTCAATATCTTTGCCACGGGGCCTCGGGGGGCCAATGGGCGAACCACGGTGCGCACCATCTCCCGCAACCCTGCGATCAATACCACCAACCTGCTCTGGCTTAACTTAGACACCTCCTTCAGCGGCAGCGATCGCCTGAAGCTACAGTTGCTTACTGGTGCCGGAACCGGCCCCGCCAACCTCTACGGCTCAGCGGGTCTGTTTAATACCTTTGGTACAACCTTTGTGAATCAGGGTGGGGTACCTTCTGGGCAAGACTTTAGCGTGTTTATCCGCGAGTTCAGCTATTCCTTCCCGGTGGGGGACAGCATTACCATCGACGTTGGCCCTCGCGTTAACTGGTACGCCTACTTCGATAACAACCGCTACACTTTTTTCCTGACTGGGGCTAACAGCTTTAACTCCAGCGGCGGCACCCAGGTCAACGCCGTTGACCGGGGCACGGGGGCGATCGCGGTCTGGGATGTTGCCGACTGGCTGGATGTGCGCGTGGGCTATCTGGCCGAAAACACTGAGTTTATCGGTGGCCCTAAGGCGCCTGAAGATCCGAGTGTCGGTCTGTTTGGGGGCACCAGCACTATTACCGGTCAGATCGGCGTGCGGCCTTTCAACAACTTCAACCTGCGGCTGTTGTATACCCGATCTAACCTGACGCCCAACAGCGCCGGGCAGATCGGTGGCACCTTCAGCGAACCCATCTACGGCTTTGCCGACGATGGCGTTGGCGGCCCGTTGACCAATGCCCCAGCCGATACCTTTCTGGTGAACTTCGACTGGACGCCTGTAGACTGGCTGGGGCTGTTTGGCCGCTACAGCTACGGCAGCGTCGACTTAACCTCTGCCACTAGCAGAGTCGGCATCGGCAGTATCGACGCCCAGTCCTTCCAGGTCGGGGTTGCCTTTCCCAACCTGTTTAGGGAAGGGTCGCTGGCTACCGTCTCCTATCTTGTCCCGTTTAGTGTCGTCAGCGGAGAGCAGTTTCTGGCCTCAGGATATGGCGATGGCGGGCGGCAGCAGGAGCTAGAGTTTACCTACCGCTACCCGCTCAACCGCAACATTGCGCTTATGCCCTCTTTCTACTGGATCAAGCAGGCGAACAACTTCAGCAGCAACCCCGACATCTTCATCTTTAACATGTTGGCCGAGCTGTCCTTCTAAGTTAACCCTGCCGTCAAGGCGGTAAATCTGTGTGTCCGCTGCCCCGTCTGCGATCGATGATCAGACGGGGCTTTTTTTAAGCTTTAATCTTCAACAATGGTTGGCATTTTGCGAGCAATCACCACCAGCTGATCTCGGTAGGCAAGGCGATAGGTCGCGGGGGGATTGACCAGGGTGCGCCGCTTAGGCTGCCCCGCCGACTGGCTAATTTCTACCGCAATGGGCAGGGCGTCCTGGCGCTGTTTCATGCGCTCGACCGCCTGCCAAAAGGGCAAATCAACCCAGGTCAGGGGCACCGGCACTTTGTAGATCTGGTTGCCCACCTGCACCGTGAGCAGCTCGGCCAGCACATCCACCGACCCCTGGGCGCGGGCCGAGGTGGCAATGATGTGGCTGGTAATCTCATCGGCCACAATTACGTCGTCTACCCCGGCCGCCTTTAGCTCGACATCGTTGAGACGATCGAGCAGCTGAGCGCAGGTGTACACCGCCGGGTTGAGCTTTTCGATGGTGAGGGCAGCCAGTACCGTGCGGGCATCTATGTCCTGGTCGCTGCGAGGCCGCGAGGTGTCGGCCAGCAGAATCGCCCTGGCCGCGTGGGCAATGCCGACGGTTTGCAGGGCATCGATGCGGGTATAGTCGGCCGAGTGAAAATACAGTTTGGATAAATTCAGATGCTGCAACTCCTTTTCGGGGGTTTCGGTAAACTCAGCCACCACCACAATGGCGCTGTGCAGCATATCGGGGTCAAACAGTATTTCCTCTACCACGTGGGCACCGTTGCGGTTCCAGCCGCAGATCACCGTGTGGCCCGACAGTTCATCCAGTTCCATAGCGCGAAACTCCATCGCCGTACGCAGTCGTTGCACCATAATTGCAGAGACCAGGCCGGTCACGACCGCAAACAGGGTCAGGCCACCCAGCATTAGCATTAAAACCAGCAGTCGCCCCAGCAGGGTTTCAGGCTCAGCCCCCACGGGTTCGGAGGCGACTAGGGTAAACAGACTCCACCAAAAGGTTTTTGTCAGAGTGTCAGCGCCTGGGTTGGTGCCAGATTCGATCAGGTACAGCCCCAGCGCCCCAATCAGCACGATCACGCCAATGGTAGACAGTACTCCAATTTGAGCCCCTAGCCCTAGGGCCAGGGTGGGGGAGACTCGGGCCAGATTGCGGTTGAGCAGCGCACTGGCCCGCAGCAGCCGCAACAGCCGCAGCAGCCGCAAAATGGGAAACTGGATCGGAAAAGGCAGCACCGCCAGAATATCGACCCAGTAGAGGCGCAAAAAGCGCCAGCGGTTGTTAGAGGCCCAGCAGCGGGCGCCAAGTTCTAGCCAAAACACCGCCGTCAGCGCTGCTTGCAGGTGCAGCAGCTGGCTATAGCCAGGCTGAGTTGGGCTGGTGGAAATTTCTAAAAAAATCAGCACTACCGACAGCAAAATCAGCCCAATTAGCGCAAATTCCAGGGCTGGGGTTTGCAGGATTTTGTTTAAGCGGGCTTTGAAGGCGTCAGAGGGAGTTAGGGGCGCGGCGGGCATAGTCTAGCAGTGCCATAGGCTCTGGAGGCGAGATAGTGAGCAGGCCTGAGGGTACTGCCCAGACACCGGGGGCTGGGGTGACAACTGGCCTGGACGGGGCGCGATCGCCATTCTCGCCCAGCATACCCAAGCTAGGGGTAGCTAACTGCCCAGGGGCAACAGAAATGCCCCCGCCCGCAGCCGCTCAGTCCAGAACCCCAGAGCTTACAGAGCTACTCCACAAAATCGGCGGCAATGTCGATCGCCAGGGAAAGATCGTCCACCGTGATGTAGAGCTGATTGGGACGGCAGCACACCTGGCAGTCTTCAGTGTAGGTTTGGGTCAGCCCGGCAGAGAGATCCACAAAGGTCGTGTTGGGCTCGCCGCAAAAGGCGCAGGTGTATTCGGCGGTAGATTCCATTAGGAGGTGACCTTGACGACAGATCGGAACATGGGAACTACTCAACACGTCCTCATATTCTATAGGTAAGCTTTGACGCTAAGCTTTATGGATTGAGGTTAAACCCATAGCCCACTGAGTAGCCCTGAAGCGCCTTGCCCACAAGTTTAACCGCAAGCCTCAGCAGGCCTCGGCTACCACTCGCTACTTACTCTACCCCTGCGCTACAAAACTCGTACCGTTTCATTCTCAATTCCCTTTAGAGGTCGTGATGAAAGCAACTTTTCTAGCCGCCCTGGCCCTAACCCTAAGCCCTGTGGCTGTCCTGGGGCAAGCGTCCGCTGCCCAGGCTCAGCTCTTTGTCTCGTCGCCTATTCAGGCGGTTACCCCCAACAGCGAAAGGCTCTACCTGAACACCAACGCAACGGTTGAGCAAACCCTACGAGTCGGAGCCGCCACTAACCTCAATGGGCGCAGTATTCCTGCCGGGTCCACCATTCGGGGTCGGTTTGAGCCAGCCAAGGGTGGTGTGCGCTACGTAGCCACAGCGGTAGAAGTCAACAACCAGGTTTACCCGGTCAACGCCGCCAGTGAGCTGCTGCGCGACATCAAAGACCCGCGCGAAACCTCTACCGGTTCTATTTTGACCGACGCTGGTATTGGCGCGGCGGGCGGGGCCGCCCTGGGGGGGATTTTCAGCAATCGCATCTCCATTGGTAGTATTGTTGGTGGGGCCGCCGCCGGAGCCGTGATTGGCAATGTAACCGCCCAGCGGGTGGTAGTGGTAGAGCCTAACCAGACCCTGACTCTGACGAGTCAGTAGGCTTTGCTTCCGGGCTTCGATGCCGCCTGGCCTAAATTGCTAGCTAGGGGGAATACGACACTTGGCGTCGATGTCAGCCAGTTCGGCCTCGATCGCCCGGGTGCTGATGGCAATTTCGTACAGCGAGGTCAGCAGCGACGCCATCAGCAGCAGCAGACTGAGGCCAAACATTATCTCCGCCAGCTGCTGCTGGGCTACAAACAAGCCCAGCATCGACAGGGTGCAAAAAATAAAGCTCGATACCCCCAGGGCCTGCATCAGGCGAATTAGGGCAATGCGCTGGCGAAGATTGGCGATCTGGCGCTGCACCATGGTTTGAAAATAGTCGCGATCGGCGCTGTGCAGCTGACGAATCAGCTGAGCTAGCACCAGAAAGCGGTTGGTGTAGGCCAGCAGCAGCAGCGAAATAGCGGGAAACAGCAGGGCCGGAGTAGTCAGTTCCATGGCACGTAAAAAGGAGAGGACATCCGCATCGATATCCTCTCCTGATTGAGCCAGATACGCTATCGCGCTCAGCGCATTGAGCCAGATCCTAGGCGGTGGCGGCTACTTCGCGGTTGGCGGCGATTAGGCGCTCGTAGGTGGCGCGCATTTTGAGACCCACCAGCACCTGGAACAGGCCGCTGCCGTTCTTAGAACCGGGGTACTCGCGGTGCTTGAGCAGCAGCTCAGTCATTTCGCCGTAGTACTTGGTGGAGGTATTGCTGAGGTGGCTCTCGATGTAGATCAGCTCTTCGAGGCGATCGAACTGGCCATCGACCTCCAGCACCGAGACCTCATGCCCGTAGTAGGAGTCGGGGCCGTAGTGCATGCGAATGCCGGGGTAGGAGCAGGTGAGCTTGCGCCCGCAGGGAATCCAGTCGATGGTGGAGCCTTCGTCGAACAGGTAGACGGGTTCGAAACCTTCGATGCCCTCCCGCTGCATGAGGCGCACCCGCAGCACCTTCTTCTCTTCGTCGTTGGGGATAAGCTGGGTGGGCAGAATCTGAATGACTACGTCGGCGTACTGCTTTTGGATGTCGATGTAGGCTTCAAAGTCGGGGCGGCGGGCGTTGATGGAGGCCAATACGTCTTCGTAGGTGTGGCCACGCTCAGCCATGTCGCGCTGAATCTTCCAGGCGATTTTGACCTCATCGCTGATGTCGAGGTAGACGCTGAAGTCAATCAGCTCGCGCACGCGCTCGTCGTAGAGGGGGTGCAGGCCTTCGATCACGACGATGCGGTTGGCGTCAACCCGCTCGGGGGGGTCGAGTTCGCCGGTCTCGTGGTTGTAGATGGGCTTGTCGATGCTCTTGCCGTCTTTCAGGGCCTTGATCTGCTCGTACATCAGATCAAAATTGTTGGCCTTGGGGTCGAGGGCGGTCACCCCAGCCGCCTTACGCTGCTTGCGATCGAGGCTGTGATAATCATCCAGGCAGATGACGGTCATGAATTCAGCGCCGAACAAATCGCTCAGTCGTCGTAGAAACGTAGACTTGCCGCATCCAGAGTCGCCGGCGACACCAATTAGAACTACTTTGTCTGGCTTGCTGATCATAAGTTCCCTCTAAACAACCTTCTATAAAAATAGAGCCCAGCGTTGAAACGTAACAGAGGAGCCACCAACCCCAGAGGTACCCCTGGCTTGGCCTGCATCTCCAGTGCTCTGGGGCGATCGCCCCGAGCGGCACATTACTTAACCGATGAATGTCGCGGCTGTAAAGCCCGAGATGCCCTGGCACAGGGAAGCGAACCTTTCCCGATATGCCCAACACCATCGCCTGAACGGCTGAAGCTAGTAAACACTCAGCCCAAGCGCCGACTTCTGTTCAATTCCCCTGCACCCGCTAAACCGCCAAAGGCACGAGCTAGCCCAGAGGATAAGTATTTCTACCGCAGCTAGCTTCATCCTATCAGAAGCTAGTATCCTTCACAACAGTTTTTGGCGGGGGATCGGCTAGGCCTCAGTGGATGCTATTTGGCCTGGGGAGAGATTTTAGATTAACTTAACGCCCGCTGCTGCAAAGGACACAATCTTTCCCGCAGGATATTACTAGAGTGCAACCATTCACTGGGGCATAGATTCAGGTCGGGCAAGAGTTAAATGCGGGCTACTCAGTCTGCTAAATCTCCTGTCCCTCGGCATTACGCCGTCTTACAGTGATACCCTAAGCTAAACATATTTCTAGTGCCGCCGTTTCTAAGCTGGCCGCCGGGCCACCTGAAGTAGGGTCATTAGAACAAAAGCGACGGGTCATGACGGTGTGCCTCCGTCGCACTTAAGTTGGGTTTAGAGAGTCACTGAATTTTAGATATGTACAATCCAAGTGTGAGCGGCGGCAACGCCAGTACTGTGGCCGGAAGCCGTTTGTTTTTATACGAAGTGCAGGGTCTGCGCCAAAACGCAGAAACCGATCAGATGAACAACACCATTCGCAAGAGTGGCAGCGTGTTTATTACGGTGCCCTACAGCCGTATGAATCAAGAGATGCAGCGCATTACCCGAATGGGCGGCAAGATTGTCAGCATTCGACCCATGGAAGACGTGGGTACCGCTAGCAATGCCGAGCCTACACCCATTACGGCGCCCGTGGCCGCGCCCGCCGAAGCTGTTGCCCCAGCCGAGACCGCGCCCACCCAAACCAAGAATAAGCCCATGACTCAAGCCGCGCCCAAGGCCGCTGCGAGCGTGCCCATTAACCTCTACAAGCCCAACAGCCCCTATGTCGGCAAGGTATTGTCGAACGAACCGCTGGTTCGAGATGGTGGTTCAGGGATTGTGCAGCACATTAAATTTGATCTCTCGGGAGGCGATCTCCACTACGTGGAGGGTCAGAGCATTGGCATTATCCCCGACGGCATCGATGACAAGGGCAAGCCCCACAAGCTGCGCCTGTACTCCATCGCCTCGACCCGCCACGGCGACGACATGGATGACAAAACCGTGTCGCTCTGCGTGCGTCAGCTCGAATACAAGCATCCTGAGACGGGTGAAACCGTCTACGGCACCTGCTCCACCTTCCTCTGTGGGATTGAGCCCGGCGCTGATGTGAAGATCACCGGGCCTGTGGGCAAGGAAATGCTGCTGCCTGACGATCCCGAGGCCACCGTCATCATGCTGGCGACAGGTACGGGGATTGCCCCCTTCCGCGCCTACCTATGGCGCATGTTCAAAGACGCTGAGCGCCAGAAGAACCCTGAGTACCAGTTCAAGGGTATGGCCTGGCTGATCTTTGGCGTGCCCTATACGCCCAACATTCTCTACAAAGAGGAGCTGGAGCAAATGGTAGAGCAGTACCCCAACAACTTTAAGCTCACCTACGCCATCAGCCGCGAGCAGCAAAATGCTGAGGGTGGCCGCATGTACATTCAGCACCGCGTAGCTGAGCATGCCGACGAGCTGTGGGACCTGATGCAGAAGCCCAACACCCACACCTACATGTGCGGTCTGAAGGGCATGGAAGACGGCATTGACGAAGGCATGACCGTCGCGGCTACTAAGCACGGCGTCGACTGGATCGAGTTCCGCAAGCAGATGAAGAAAGAGCACCGCTGGCACGTGGAAACCTACTAGGTCACGCGCTAGGCAAAAAAAAGAAGGGCCCATTCGGCCCTTCTTTTTTTTGCCTAGCAGCAATCCCTTTACAATTGGGCATAGCGATCGCGGTAAGGAATTCAGGCCATTGGTTATGCGTGTTGGGCTGCTGGGGCTGGGAACGGTGGGGTCCGGAACGGCCAAAATTTTGCTCGATCCGGCCCACCGCCACCCGCTAGTGGGGCAGATTGAGCTGGCTAAGGTGGGGGTGCGGAGTTTGGATAAGCCGCGATCGGTCGAGATCGGGGGCGATCGCCTCACCACCGACCTGGAGAGCATCGTCAGCGACCCAACTATCGACGCCATAGTTGAGGTGATGGGGGGGCTGGAACCGGCGCGATCGCTGATTCTCAAAGCCATTGCCCACGGTAAGCATGTGGTGACGGCCAACAAGGCGGTGATCGCCCGCTACGGCGACGAGATCTTCACCGCCGCCAACGCAGTGGGAGTCTACGTGCTGCTGGAAGCGGCGGTAGCCGGGGGCATTCCGGTGATTCAGCCCTTGAAGCAGGCCCTGGGGGTGAACCGCATTCGCGCCGTAACGGGGATTATTAACGGCACCACCAACTACATCCTCACTCGCATGCAGCGGGAGGGGGGCGACTTTGAGGCAATTTTGGCCGACGCCCAGCGGCTGGGCTACGCCGAGGCTGACCCCAGCGCCGACGTGGACGGGCTGGATGCCGCCGATAAGATCGCGATTTTGGCGTCGCTAGCCTTTGGGGGTCGGATTAAGCTTTCGGAGGTCTACAGCGAGGGCATTCGTCAGGTGACCGCCGCCGATATTGCCTACGCCGATCGCCTCGGGTTTGTCGTTAAGCTGCTGGCGATCGCCCGCCGCGACGGTGAGTTTGACGAAACCTCGGACCAGGCGCTAGATCAGCTACAGCTGCGGGTACACCCTACCCTGGTGCCCGTCAGCCACCCCCTGGCCTCGGTCAGCGATGTCTACAACGCAATTTTGATTGAGGGCGACCCGATTGGCCAGGTGATGTTCTTTGGCCCCGGGGCCGGGGAAGGGCCGACGGCCAGCGCGGTGGTGTCTGACCTGCTGAACCTGGCGGCTAATTTGCGCGCGGGGACGACGCCTCAGGCTACTAACCCGCTGCTGGCCTGTAGTCATCAGCATTACTGCAAGGTCAGCCCCATGGCCGATATCGTCAGCCGCTTTTACGTGCGGCTGCTGGCGGAGGATGCGCCAGGGGTGATTGGCAAGTTAGGGACGTGTTTTGGCCGTCATCAGGTGAGTTTGGAGTCGATTGTGCAGATTGGTCAGCAGGAGACGCGGGCGGAGATTGTGATCGTCAGCCATGAGGTGACGGAGGCGAACTTTCAGACAGCGCTGGATGAGCTGCGCGAGTATCCTGAAATTCACAGCGTCGCCAGCGTGCTGCGGGTGTTGTAACCGCCTCTGCTCTGGCCCTCACGATCTTCGCTTTATCACTCATAGCGAACGGGTAACGTTAGAAGAGACGGGCTAAAGCAGGGTCCTGGGCTACGGATAGCGATCGCATTTTGGAGCGGTGATGCCGTCCTCATACCAGGAAGATCGGTCTTCCCAAAATATATTGTTGTCTGGTCTTACGGTAGGGTCGCAGTCGAGGGAGCCTGCCGGGATAACGAGGTTGCCGCTTTTGCTAAGATACGGCAGCCGAGACCCGCATTCGGTGCAAAAGCTATTTGTGAATGATTTATCACCAGGGTGATCATATCGTTTGATGTTATCCTGCCCCGATAGCCATGCTATGTCTGCTGGTTTGGCCAGAATATTTGACGCAAAAGCAGAGCCGGTTCTTTTGCGACACTGCTCGCAATGACACATATAGAACTTCTTGACTTCAACCGATACCGAATACGTTACTGAGCCGCAGAGACAGCTCCCATCCAACTCAATGTTTTCCATCTAAATCTTCCAAAATTCATATCGACGGTATCGATAACCCAGCGGCGGGCAAAAAACTTCAACTTCAGGAAACGCCCGCTCCGCTGCTGGAGTCCATCGGTTTGTTCTGGCGCACTCCGGGTAGGTCAAGTGTGACCCGTGACCATGACGCGAATGCGGATGCCAGTGCATTGTACGCAGAATCATGAGTTCCTTTTGGATCGGAATCCACTGGATGATAAGCGAAGCGATCTATAGTTATGTCCCAAGCAGTTAACTCAACCAAATTATATTCAGCAAATCGAACGACTGCCTTTTGAGCGGTGTCCTGTAGGAATCCGGCATCATCGTCGATTGGCTCTTGCGTTCTCCAGTCGGTCCGTCCGCAGTGGCAGATCCCTTTCATTTTTGAAACTCCTTTCATTGATTTTTCAGCACTCAACTCGATACACCTAGAAGCTCGAGGAATTTGCGCAACAGCCTTTGGCTTAATAGTGCGCTGGCGCTATGTTGTCCAACGACAGGTTAAACATCCTCCCTATCAGTGGGGGTGAGCCACTGCCTTTTGACCACGACTTCGTGTCTGGTCAGGTCCTAAACAAAACCGGTCACGTGAAGTTTGATGGCTCGACGGTGTTGTTCAGCCTTTTTATTGATTTTGTTGGGCAAACTCGGAGAGCAGCGCTGGAAAATTTTCTGGCAATGGAAATTTGTTAAAGCTATGGACGGCAGGTGTCGCTGCCCAAGACAGCTTTTCGTCCGTGTAGGTTTCGATAAACGGGCTGAAAAATTGGGCGTCATCCATCATAGTCGTTCGGACATTGACGAATTCATCCATGCCTTCCGGACGTGTGAATAACCAACTCATGCAGTGAGCACAGAAATAATGACGCGAGGCACCATGTAGTCCGCCGATGACCGGCTCACCCAACGTTACCTTGAACTCATTGCTTGGATAAAGGGCGCTCAAACTAAAGGCACTTGCCGTCATACGCTGGCATCCCGTGCAGTGACACGCCATGGTCATTAGAGGTTCTGAAGTAACTTCAAATTGAACCTGTCCGCATCTACATTTACCAGTCGTGTGAGGATTGCTGTCTCTCATCATTAACTCCTTAGCGCTCGGGACAACAGGATTCTTTGTACCAATGATCTTAAGCAACGCTCCTGTACTTGTACTGAGTTGAAAGTGAACACAACCACATGATATTGGTTTCCAGCTAACGGTGCTCATAACCATTCTCCCCAGGAACCGGTGCCTGGGGAGTTGCCAAAATCTTAGCAACACTAGCAGGTACCCGGTCTCTGGGCGTTACACTTGAGCTTTTGTAG
This sequence comes from Nodosilinea nodulosa PCC 7104, assembly GCF_000309385.1. Lineage (GTDB taxonomy): Bacteria > Cyanobacteriota > Cyanobacteriia > Phormidesmidales > Phormidesmidaceae > Nodosilinea > Nodosilinea nodulosa. The sequence goes on along the minus strand of NZ_JH976537.1, from coordinate 190,170 downwards.
ACAGGGTATCTATGACCACGTTTCAGTCGGTGCGGCATCCCTTAATGCGGCTGTTGCGCTACGGGCGCAGCTACCGGCCGCAGATTTGGGGGGCGATCGCCAACTCCATTCTCAACACCATCTTCGATCTGGCCCCGCCCTACCTGATTGGCATCGCCATCGACGTGGTGACCAACAACGAAAGCTCCCTGATTGCCCGCACGGGAATTACCAGTATTTCCGGCCAGCTGGGGGTGCTGTCGGCGCTGACGTTTTTGATTTGGAGCCTGGAGTCGCTGACGGAATACATCTACGCTACCCTGTGGCGCAACCTGGCCCAGAATCTTCAGCACGACCTGCGCATCGACACCTACGGCCATCTACAGGAGCAAGACCTGAGCTATTTTGAGGACCGCAGCACGGGCAGTTTGCTGTCGATTCTCAACGACGACATCAACCAGCTAGAGCGGTTCTTGAATACCGGGGCCCACAACCTGCTGCGGTTTTTGACTACGGTGATCTGGGTGGGGACGACCTTTTTGGTGCTGGCGCCGGGGGTGTCGTGGATGGCGATGCTGCCGATTCCCTTTGTGCTGTGGGGGTCGATCGCGTTTCAGCGGCGGCTGGCCCCCCGCTACGCCGACGTGCGAGACAAAGCGGGGCTGATCAGCGGGCGGCTGGCCAACAATCTCTCGGGCATCGCCACGATCAAGAGCTTTACGGCGGAGGCCTACGAGCGCGATCGCGTCACCCTGGACAGCGATGCCTACCGCCGCAGCAACCGCCGGGCGATCGCCCTCAGCGCCGCCTTCATTCCGCTGATTCGGATTGTGATTTTGGTGGGCTTTACGGCCATGCTGTATTTGGGCGGTATGGCGGTGGCCAGTGGCACCCTGTCGGCGGGCACCTACGGCTTTATGGTGTTTATCGTGCAGCGGCTGCTGTGGCCCTTTACCCAGCTCAGCGAAATTATGGATGAGTACCAGCGGGCCATGGCCTCGGTGCGGCGGGTGATGGGCATTCTCGATACCCCGGTGGAGCTGATTCCGGGGCGCAACCCGCTGCCGGTGGAGCAGGTAAAGGGCGACGTGCGCTTTGAACATGTCACCTTTGCCTACCGCGATCGCCAGCCGGTGCTGCGCAATCTGTCGCTGCACATTCCCGCCGGGCAGAGCATTGGCGTGGTGGGAGCCACCGGCTCGGGCAAGAGCACCCTGGTGAAACTGCTGCTGCGCTTTTATCAGCCCCAGCAGGGCCGCATTTGCGTGGATGGCCAGGACATTCAGGATCTGCTGCCTCGGGATCTGCGCCGCTGCATTGGCCTGGTCAGCCAGGATGTGTTTTTGTTCTCGGGCACCGTGGCCGAAAATATTGCCTACGGCAGCTTTGGGGCCAGCCGGGCCGAAATTCTCTACGCGGCGAAACGGGCGGAGGCCCACGAGTTCATTGCCCAACTGCCCCAGGGCTACGACACGATTGTGGGCGAGCGGGGGCAAAAGCTCTCGGGGGGGCAGCGGCAGCGGCTGGCGATCGCCCGCGCCATTCTCAAAGACCCGCCGATTCTAGTGCTGGATGAGGCCACCTCAGCGGTGGACAACGAGACCGAGGCGGCGATCCAGCGATCGCTGGCGGTGATCACCCAAGGGCGGACCACGCTGGCGATCGCCCACCGCCTCTCCACCATTCGCCACTGCCACTGCATTTATGTGATGGCCGACGGCGAGGTCGTCGAACAGGGCCGCCACGAAGACTTGCTGGCGCTAAACGGCCTCTACGCCAGCCTGTGGCGAGTGCAGTCGGGCCTGCGGTAGCTGTTTAGTAAAGTCATGACAGGTTTCACAAACTACTATTAGCTATGAATAGTGCTGTTCAGCATGATTGGTGTAGTATTTCTGAAAGCTCGTAATGAAAGCTGCGTTTCGTAAAGCTTATGTCGCAATCAAATCTCCCAAGTTGGGTTCCAATTGTCCTTGGAGGAGGGGGGCTGGTCGGATTTTCAACTATCCTGTTTAATTTATTCAAACAGGTGACAGATGCTAAAGATACTCGTATAGAGAATTTAGAAGGAACTATTGTTGAACTTGAAAAAAGACACTCTGAGCAGATAAACCTTTTAAGAGAAAATGCTCAAAGAGACATGGATAATCTTCACCGAGAATTAGAGAATAAAAAACGCGAGCTGTCTGAGATGAAGGATCTCAAAGATACAGCAGAGAAGTTTTTTGATGATCTATCAACTCAAGAAATAACGCCAGAAACCAGATTAAGCCTCAGAAAAATAGAAAGCTTATTGGCTAATATTGATCGGAATCAAGAGGTTCTAAAGAGCACGAAAACCGCTGCTGAGTGGGTTACTTATAAAAAGGAAGATTGGTCATTTAAATTGGTAAAGAGTGCAAGAGATAGATACCCCGATTTAATAAAGAATGGCGATGTCGAACGTTTCAGGCTAGACATTTTGAAATATCTAGACTGGATATATGACAGCCTTAATTATGGATTTACATGCAAAATTGAAGATTACGTTAGAAGTCCAGCTATTGCTTCTCCCTTTCCATATAGAGCTGCCTTTCAGGAACTTGCCGAAATTAATGACTTTGGGCAGCTCTCAGATCCTGAGGTAAGAGACTTACAAGATTACATCACTGAACTGTCTCGTCAAGCTTCGATGTAAAAAAGGCTATTTACTTACGACTCATCTTATCGCAACCTCTGACCAGCCAGAGTTTTTTGGCTGCTTCTAGAAGATCTGCCTTTTGCATTGGTGTTAAATTTCTCATCTCGTTAATTTCCTGTTGAAGTGACTCTAAGCTTTCGCAAATAATACGTCCAGGTTGGCGTGGCATTCGTTCCGTCCTTCGGGATGAGGCATTCGCTTCATCTTTACGAGCATTAAGACGGGAAATCAGGATATCGCGCATCATTTCTCTGTTCCTTTATATAGTACGAGGCGCACCCTGAGAACTTACTCTAAGTTCATTTGTACTATAAAACAAGCTCCTATGGCAAGAGAATTCTTTCCCCTGGGATTTTTTTAAGAGAGAGATGCAATGCGGGGCTTTGCAAAAGAAGCATCGTCGCTCTACTTGGGGGTTTGGGAAGCTTTTGTATCGTTATTTTAAGGAAGCCATGCGAGTTGCTCCCTTATCTTTAAAACTAACGACGCTCCCTGGGGACAGAGCTGAACCTACTACGGCAGAAGGGCTCATTACAATAAGGTAGTTCGCTCCTTTTCTCTCCTATGCCCACTCCCCTGATCGAATTTCGCCAGCTGCAAAAGGTCTACGGCTCGGGCAATACCGAAGTGCGGGCGCTGTGGAACGTGAATTTGTCCATCTACCCCGGTGAATACTGCGCCATCATGGGGCCGTCTGGCTCGGGCAAGTCGACCGCCATGAACATGATTGGCTGCCTCGATCGCCCCACCGCCGGAGAATACTTCTTCGATAGCCAGAATGTCGCCACCCTGGATGACGATGCGCTGGCCCACATCCGCAACCAAAAAATTGGCTTTGTGTTTCAGCAGTTTCACCTGCTGCCCCAGCTGACGGCGCGGGAAAATGTGGAGCTGCCGATGATCTACTCCGGCGTGCGCAGCGATGTGCGCCACCAGCGGGCTACCGAGGCGCTGGTGCGGGTGGGGCTGGGCGATCGCATCAACAACAAGCCCAGCCAGCTGTCGGGCGGGCAGCAGCAGCGGGTGGCGATCGCGCGGGCGATCGTCAACAAGCCCCTGTTACTACTGGCCGATGAGCCAACCGGCGCGCTCGACACCCGCACCACCGACGACGTGCTGGGCATCTTTGCCGATCTCCACGCCGCAGGCATTACCGTGGTGATGGTCACCCACGAACCCGACGTAGCCCGCGCCAGCCAGCGCATCGTCTGGTTCACAGACGGCGAGGTGCTCAACGACCACCTCAGCCCTGACGATCTGGCCCAGTCGATCGCGCTTCGATAGTGCTCCCTTGGCCAAGGGCTGGATAGCGGTGTTTCTAGAACAGACACTTCAAACCCCGCGCACAACTCGACAGGGATTGCCCACGGCGACTACCCCAGCGGGGATCGATTTTGTGACTACGCTGCCCGCGCCAATGGTGGTGTTGTCGCCTATGGTCACGCCGGGGCAAATGATGGCCCCACCGCCAATCCACACATTGCTGCCAATGGTGATGGGGGCTGCCATCTCTACCCCGGTCAGCCGCACCGCCGGGTCGGTGGGATGGTAGGCGGTGTAGATCTGCACGTTAGGCCCCACCAGCACGTCATCGCCCAGGGTGACCCAGTTGCAGTCGAGAATGGTGCAGTAAGCGTTGATGTAGAGGTTTTTGCCAGCTCGAATGTGGCTGCCGTAGTCGCAAAAGAAGGGCGGCGTAATCTCAAAGTTAGGGCCGATCGCGTGGAAGAGCGATCGCACCATGGTCTCCCGCACCGCTACCTGCTCAGGCCGAGACTGGTTAAACTGATGCAGCTGGGTCTGAGCCAGCCGCCGCAGCGCCACCAGCTCCGGGTCCGCCGCCCGGTAGGGCTCGTTCGCCAGCATTTTCTCGCGCTCGGTCTTAGGCATTTAGAAAATCTCCTATAGCAAAAGATCCCCGGTTTCTTCGAGAAACCGGGGATCTGGAGGTGTTAAGGGGATTTAGCCCACCAGCTCTTTCACTTTGGCCATAATGCCGTTGGGGTCAATACCCTGGTGAATGAACTGCTCCCACAGGCCGCCGCTGCCTTCTTCGTGGGTGCCAATGTGGGCGTACTTGGGCGTGTAGCCCCGCTCCAGCAGCCAGGTGCCAAAGCGGCTGCCCAGGCCGGTCTTGCGGTTAAAGGCCTCGGTCACCAGCACAAAGGGCGCCTTGCCCACCTTAGCCATGGTGTCTTCGTCCACCACGTTGAGGGTGGCCTTGTTAATCAGGCCCACGTCAATGCCCTCCTGCTTCAGGCGCTCGACGGCATCCAATGCGCGGTAGACCGAGTCGCCAAAGGTGACGATGTAGCCAGCGCTGCCCTCGCGGATTACCTCATCTTTGCCGGGGGTAAAGGTATAGTCGCCGCCAAACATCTCGTTGCCGTCGGTGTCGAGAATGGTCGGCACCTTTGAGCGGGTCGAGAAAATAAAGCGCAGACCGGGGTCGCCAAACACCTTCTTGACACAGGCCTTCATCTGGTTGGGGTCGGCGGGGAAGTAGAGGCGGGTTTCGTAGCCGTCGTCGAGGCCGTTGTCGGCAAAGAAGTTGTTGAGGCCGAAGTGGCAGGTGTTGTCGGCCATGTCGTCGATGCCCGAGTGGGAGAAGTGGCACAGCAGGTTGGAGTAGTTCAACCGGGCCATGGTGATTTCAGAAATGCACATCTCCAGGAAGGCGGCGAAGGTGGCGAATACGCCCTGCTTGCCCTTTTCCATGCCAAAGCCCGCCGCCGCCGACAGGTTGCCCCGCTCCATAATGCCGCCGCTGACAAAGATTTCGGGGTAGGCCTTGCGAATTTGGGCCAGGCCGCAGGAGCCTTCTAGGTCGCTGTCGACCACCAGCACGCTGTCTTTGCGGGTGGTTTCATCCATCTCGCCCAGCACCTCCACCATGGCATCGCCAAACACGTTGCGGTTCGCGCCCACGGTTTTGCTGGAGCCCATGAACTCGTAGGTGTTCTTGGGGGCCTGGATGCCTTCGAGAATTTCCACCGCAGCGGTGTGGCCCTTGGCGCTCAGGTAGGCGATCGCCGCCTTCACCGAGATCACATCGTGGCCGTGGGTGCTGCCCTCAATGCCCTCAATGCCCACCGCCATGGCTCGCTTGTTGATCACCGCCACCGGGCCGGGGGTGTTGATCGCCTTGCAGATGTTGGCGTAGAGGCCGTCGAGGTCTTCTCCATCGCCTTCGAGCACGGTCAGGCCGTGGCCCTCCAGGGTTTTCTTGACGCTGTAGCCGCCCATGTACTGGGAGGGGTGACCCGCGATCGTGACATCGTTGTCGTCAACCAGCAGCTTGACGTTGACGTGGTGGGCCACGGCAAAGCGGGCCGCCTCAGCGTCGTCGCCCTCCTGCTGGGCACCGTCAGAGCCCAGGCAGAATACCGCCTTGCCGGGGTTGGCCAGGGCTACACCGTTGACGTAGGGCCACATGTGGCCGAGCCGCCCCGAGCTAAACTTAACGCCGGGGGTCAGCCCCAGTTCGGGGTGGCCGGGCAGTTTTTCGTTGGCGGCGCGGTACTGCATCAGCTGCTCGGCGGGCATGTCGCCGTTGAGCACCGACATTAAATACTGGGTGGCGACCCGGTGCCCTGCTTCGTCAAAGAAAATCGGCACGTACTTGTCGCCCGCGCCCCGAAACAGCGCATCGAGAATCATCACCTCGGGTACGGTGTCGTAGGGGCCGCCCGTATGGCCGCCCACCCCGCGCGCCGCCCCCGTGGCGGTAAAGAAGACAATCGCATCCCGACAGAGCTGAACATTGGCCTTAAGGGCGCTGCGCTGCTCGTCGGTGAGGGTGGGGTTAGAGGCATCTAAAGAAATTCGCTGGTATGCGCCCAGATCAATGGGAAAGCTCGTCATAAGGGTTTGTCCTAAGGTTTGATTTACAGAAAAGCGTGGGCCAAGCCAAGGGAAATCGGAAACAAGTCCATCGCCTGAGGGCGGATATCAATATCCATTCCTTCCATCATTCAATACTGTGGGATCGGTGTGAAGGTTTTCGGTAAGACTTGGTTAAAACCATTTAGGCGGGTAGAAAATCGCTCTGCGGGAGACAAATGCTGCGGTTGCCAAGGGTCGAGCACACCCTGTGGCCTCTGCCATGCCAGAGTGTTGGACTGGCTTGGGCCGAACATCCATTCGGCTTGACCATAGTCTTTAAACCGAGGCCCTGACCGCGATCGCCCACATGCAGCACCCCAGACCTGAAGCTGGCGCAGATGGCGTCAACCGAAATTTAATCGAGTTGATTGAATGGGCGCGCTTGATTAAAACTCCCCACGCACCATCATTCTAATCTATGGTCTAGCTGCGGCATTGACATAAATCTATGCCTCCAGAAGGAGACTGCCAGGGTTGATTGCTCGGCTGCTTTTATCGCCATAGTCGCTTAGGTTAGGACATCTAGAGGCGTTCGAGCGTTTGAGCGTTTGAGCGTTTTGAGGGGAAATGTCTCAACCAGACTGGCTACGGGTACGGTACAGACTGATGGCACAGGTTTTTGCTAGTGCGATCGCAAGGGGGCAGGGGGGCTAGGGAGCCAGGGGAATTGGAGCGGTGGCCTGATGTCCACCCAGCCGCACTTGGGGACGTACCCTTGGATTTGTCTGGCCTAACGGACGGATTGGGCTTGCCTAGCTGGATTTGATATCGGTGGGAAAGGTGATGGCCTTGGGCTGGCTCAGGTGCTGAATCAGGTCTTTTTGAACCTGGTGGTAGAGGGCATCGCTTTCGCCCTTGAAAGCCACCACGCCGTACACCTGAACCGCTTCCTGCTCACGCCCGGCCAGCGTATGGGTGCCGTGGTCCACGGCGACAATCTGCTCTTTTACGAGGTTGTAGCAGGACTGGGTGATCAAAATATCGGTGCCGATTACCTTGGTCAACCCTTCAATGCGGCTGGCGACGTTTACGGTGTCGCCAATGGCGGTGTACTCCAGCCGCAGCACCGAGCCAACATTGCCCACCACCAGCTCGCCGTAGCTGATGCCAATGCCGTTGTAGAGCGGGGGTAGGCCCTGGCTTTCCAGTGTAGTGCGCAGGGTGGCCAGGACTTTTCGCATCGCCAGGGCCGCCGAGACAGCCCCTAGAGCATCCTGCTCGGGTCCCTGGGATTTGGGTGCCCCAAACTCGGCCATCACCGCATCGCCAATGAATTTGTCGATGGTGCCCCGGTACTTCAGAATGGCGTCTACCATCACATCTAGGTAGGTGTTGAGCAGGCTGACGGTTTCTTCTGCCCCCAGCTGGTACGAAATGCGGCTAAACCCGCGAATGTCTGAAAACAGCACTGCCGCCTGAAACCGCTGGCCTACGGTGAGGCTGGTAAAGTCTTCGGGCTGGTTGAGGATTTCTTGGGCGACCGAGGGGGCGACGTAGCGCTCCAGGGTGCGGCGCAGGCGCTGTTCTTCCAGGCGGTTGCTGACGGCTCCGGTGGCGATGTAGGTGACGCCGCCCATGCCCAGGCAGGCGACGGGGACGGCGACGGGCACCAGGCGATCGCGGTGAACCATCAGCAGGTAGGCCAGCGCTCCCCAGGCGGCGATCGCCGCCAAAAAGCCTGCCATTCTGGGCACTGGCTGGGTAAAGCGATAGCCCAGCCCTAGCCCCACCGCCGCGATCGCGATCGCGGTCAGCAGCCCCTCCACCACCGGATTGCCGACCATGGGGTCGAGGGTGCGGCCCTCCATCAGATCGGCCAGGGCGTTGGCGTGAATCTCAATCCCGGGCATGGCGTTGTCGATTGGAGTGCGCTTGCTGTCCTGAAAGGACTCGGCTATGGGACCAATCAGCACAATTTTGCCTTTGAACTGATGGGCAATCAGAGGCCAGTTGTCGGGGTCGAGCACCTGCACAAACGACACCACGGGGAAGGTGCCCGCCGGGCCATAGAAGAACAGATCTCGGCTCTGCTGGTCAGGCTTTGGGTAGCCAGCGGCGGCCAGGGTGGCCCCGGCTAAGGACGGCAAACTATCGGTAAACCCGTAGTTCTGGCGCAGGGTTTCAATGCCCAGGTCGGGGAAGGCGCGGAGTTTGCCGTCGGCATCGATTTTCATGTTGATCAGCCCGATCTCGGTCGGGCTGGCGTAGATGGGCTGGAGCAGATTGGTAAACAGACCAAAGTCGCTGCTCGACACATCGTAGGCGGCGGCCAGGGCCACGCGATCGCCCCACCGAGCCAGGGTGGCCTCTAGCGCCGCATCGTCGGCGGGTCCGTAGCTGCTGGGGTCCACCAGCAGTACATCGACGGCCACCGCCTTTGCCCCGGCGGCCATCAGCCGCTCAATCGCCAGGGCGTAGGCCTGACGCTGCCAGGGCCAGGTAGACAGCGGGGCCAGAAAGGGATAGCGCTCCGGCTCGGCCTGGTACAGATCGCCCTGGGACAGGGAGTATTCGTCAATGCCCAAAATCACAATGTCTGCGGGGGGCGGTACCGCCCCCCGCAGCCGCAGCAAAAACGACTGGGCCTGACCCTCGATTAGCAAAATCCAGGGGTGCTGGGAGGCCAGGGCGATCGCCCCAAATACCGCCCAGCTCACCATCAGGCCATGGCCCAGCTGAAACAGGCGGCGGTAGGATTTAACCACGGCAGATAGTCCCCAACGTCATGGACCTCATCCTAGAACGGGAAGGGAAACCGGATCGGCGGGGTGGGAATAGACGGAGCCCAATAGTAGGGCAGCGGTACCCCCGGAAACAGCTGCTCAAAGGCTCGCCGCAGATTGCCCATACCCGGTATTTCTACCGCAAACCCGTTGATCAGAGGGCCTTCCAAAAGGTCAGTAAAGTCCTCGGGCAAAAGCTCACGAATCACCGCCTGCTCTTGCTCTGGATCGATCGTCACCTGCTGCCCCTCAGCGATGGTGAGCGAGTCGTTTGCGGTGAAGCCCACGGGTTCCTCTTGCTCAACTTGCTCGGCGGTCTCCGGGGGCAAGCCCGCCGTCAGGTTGGTACTGCCGTAGGAGGCGCCCTGCTTGTCGTCGGCCTGCTTTGTCTTGAATAGCAGCAGGCCGTTGGCCACTGCACTGCCTGGGCGGTAGTTAATCGGATACCCGGTGGGAGAAGTCAGCGGATTGGGGGCTGGAGTCAGCGGATCGGGGGCCGGATTACCAGGGTCTGTAGGGGGTGGCTCAGGGCCGGAGCCAGGGCCAGGGGGCACCTCTGACGGTCCTGGGGATGGTTCGACGGGGTTGGCAAAGGGGACCACCGGGTCGGTGCTGGGCACCATTGGGTCCTGGGAGGGATCAATGGGGTCGAAGCCGTCAACCATGGGCTCAACGGGCTCAGGATCAGGGTTTTTGGTCACCACCACAGTGCCCTCAAACACCTGAATGGTGGTTTCTCCAGCTTCGGTGACCTCAATGGTATAAATTGTGCCGCGTACCCCGGCCAGGGTGGAGGTCGAACAGCCGTTGAGGGCGCCGTTGACCAGCAGCGTACCTCGGTTGAGCTGGGCGCACTGCCCAATCACCAGGCTGGAGTTATGGGCCAGGCGGGCCACAGCCCCATTGTTAAACCGCAGCGAGGCACGGGCATCCTGGGTTCTGACCTGCTGGCGCTGCTGGGCTACGCTGTTGACCTGGGCTGCACGGTTTTGGATGTAAACCTGGTTGCTGTCTAAAATTTCGGTAACGGTGGCGGCGGAAATGGCCTGACCCTGGACCGGATGCCCTGGTATAGCCAGCAGAAAGCTGGCCGCCAGCGCTATTCCCAGCTGCCGCGCAAACCTCCGCCAACGATTGCTGGACCGTAGCTGAAACCCCTTAAACCCAAAAAACGCAATCATAAATTCCACTGAGTTGCCTTGATAGGATCTATACACAGGCAACATCCCAAATTCAGCATAGATTGCGAAACTTAACCAGCGGAATGTATACGCTAGCTTCACGCGCTAGCTTTATGCGCTAAATACATCGGGCTGGCTGTCGTCGTGCACCCGGCCCAGGTGCGGCAGGGCGGCGGTTACCGTTTCGGGGGATTGGGCCAGCATGGTGAGCAGGTCGTAGGCCTCCACCGGCTGCCCTGTGTGAATCGACAGCTGGTGGGCGTAGTAGCGCACCTGCGCCATAATTCGAGGCTCCGCCTGACGCAGGTACATGCACAGGCAGGCCCGCGCCTGGGCCTCTGGGTCGCGCCCTAAAAAGTAGGCCATGGCGGTGAGCAAATGGCTTTCGTAGTCGGGCAGCTCTGGGGAAGTGAGGGGCATAGAAAAACGATGCAGGGTACCCCTAAAACACTAGCGGCTGCGCGGTCGAGTTTAAACGGGGAAAGCTGGATTGAGCGGGGCAGCGATCGCGCGCTAGGCCCCCCAACCCGCCCCCATCGCTCCCCGCTGGAACTCGCTAGCTGGAGCTAGCCGCACCGACCTCCACCTTCTCGATTACCTTCTCGGTAATCAAGCGCGACCCCTGCTTGCGGGTGAAGTAGTTGGCCCCCCACTGGGTCATGACGAGGAGTTTGTTGTCGAATTCGATCAGATAGAAGATGTGCACAAACAGCCACACAAACCAGGCGGGGAAGCCGGTGAGCTTCGCCCAGGGCAAGTTGACGACGGCGGCGTGGCGCCCAATCACCGCTAGGCTGCCGGTGTCTTTGTACTCAAAGGGGGCCGTGGCTTCACCCTTGAGCCGTTTCTGAATCAGCCGGGCCACGTACTTGCCCTCCTGCATGGCGACGGGGGCGACGCCGGGCAGGGGACGATTTTCCTGGTGGGCAAAGTGAGCCAGGTCGCCCACCACAAAAATATTGGGGTGGGTCGGCAGGCTGAGATCATCGCTGACCATGACTCGGCCCGAGCGATCGCGCTCTGCCCCGGTGCGATCGGCCAAAATACCGCCCATGCCGGGGTCGCGCACGCCCGCCGCCCACAGCACCGTGCCCGCCCGCAGGGTAGTCAACTCGTCACCCTGCTTGAGGGTGATCTCGTGGCCTTCAATATTGGTGACCAGCGATTTGGTCATCACCTGCACCCCCATTTTCTCCAGGTCAGCCTGGGCGCGGGCCGACAGCTCGGGGGGAAAAGGCGGCAGCACCCGGTCCATGCCTTCGACCAGCAAAATACGGCTGGCGGTGGTGTCGATGTCGCGAAAGTCGTTGCGCAGGGTGTGGTAAGCCAGCTCCGCCAGCGACCCGGCCAGTTCCACCCCGGTGGGGCCACCGCCCACGATCACAAAGGTCAGCAGGCTCTGTTTTAGCTCTGGATCGCTGGTGTTCTCTGCTTTTTCGAAGGCCGCAAAAATTCGTCGCCGCATCTCCAGGGCGTCTTCTACGGTTTTCAGGCCAGGGGCCACGTCGGCCCAGTCGTCGCGGCCAAAGTAGAAGTGGCTCATGCCCGTAGCCACAATCAGGTTGTCGTAGGCAATGGTGCGGTTGTCTTTGAGCTTGACCACCTGCTGCTCAGGGTCAATGTCGGTGACCTCGCCCATCAGCACTCGCGTATTTTTTTGAGCGCTCAGCACCCCCCGCAGCGGCGACGCAATATCCCCTGGGGACAAGCCTCCCATGGCCACTTGGTACAGCAAAGGCTGAAACAGATGAAAGTTGCGCTTGTCGATCAGGGTTACCTCCACATCGGCCCGACCCAGCTGCTGAGCGGCGTAGAGACCACCAAAGCCGCCGCCAATAATCACCACCTGGGGTTTGCCAGGGGTAACCGGCGGCACGTCAAGGGTTGGGCAAGGGGTTTCAAGGACCGTGTCTTGGGCCATGATGCTGGAGTCGATAGGGCGTTTGACGGTCTGCATGGCAATAGTGGGAAAGGGGAAAGCAGGTTGTTACTTTTCGTTATAAAGCAGAATACCGCTAAATACTGTGCGCTGTGCTATATCCCTTTAACCCGATCAAGATTGAGGCAAGCTGCGGTTGGGGGCTGTTGTTGGTAGGCTCCAGCCTGGTAGAGTAAACGATCTGGCTGTAACCATCCTCTGCCCAAAATCTCGTTGCCACGCGGCGCCCAATGGCGTTCTGGGGCGGCGGTATAGGGCTAGAATTTGGAGAACTTTAAACACCCCAAATTTAGGCAAGGCGGGCGCGTAAAGGGTAAGGCCGCGATGCTCTAGGGGCGGTACTCAACCCTCGCAGGGAGGCAAACGACAACACCATGGCGCTGATCGTACAAAAATATGGGGGCACCTCCGTTGGCACCGTAGAGCGCATTCAGGCGGTGGCCCGGCGGGTCAAGGCCACGGTGGAGGCGGGCAACTCGGTGGTGGTGGTGGTCTCGGCCATGGGCAAGACCACCGACGGCCTGGTGAAGCTGGCCGCCGACATTACCAATCAGCCCAGCCGCCGCGAGATGGACATGCTGCTCTCGACCGGCGAGCAGGTCTCGATCGCGCTGCTGACCATGGCCCTGCACGCCCAGAACCAGGAGGCAATTTCGCTGACTGGGGCTCAGGTGGGCATTGTCACCGAGGCCGAGCACACCCGCGCCCGCATTCTCAAAATTAAAACCGATCGCCTCCAGCGCCACCTCAGCGAGGGCAAGGTGATCGTGGTGGCGGGGTTTCAGGGCATTAGCCAGACCTCGGATTTGGAAATTACCACCCTGGGCCGGGGCGGCTCGGACACTTCGGCGGTGGCGCTGGCGGCGGCGCTGGGGGCCGAGAAATGCGAAATCTACACCGATGTGCCCGGCATTCTCACCACTGACCCCCGCCTGGTGCCCGAGGCCCAGCTGATGGAGGAGATCACCAGTGACGAAATGCTGGAGCTGGCCAGCCTGGGTGCCAAGGTGCTGCACCCCCGCGCGGTGGAAATCGCCCGCAACTACGGCGTTACCCTGGTGGTGCGATCGAGCTGGACCGATGAGCCCGGCACCCGCGTGATTTCGCCCAGGCCTCAGCCTCGGCCCCTGGAGGGGCTAGAGCTGGCCCACCCGGTGGACGCCGTTGAGTTTGACACCGACCAGGTCAAGGTGGCGCTGCTGCGCATTCCCGATCGCCCCGGCATTGCCGCCCGACTGTTTGGCGAACTGGCCACCCAGGCGCTGAATGTCGACTTGATTATCCAGTCGATCCACGAGGGCAACACCAACGACATCGCCTTCACCATGGTTAAGGCCAACCTAGCTCGGGCCGAGGCGGTGGCGGCGGCGATCGCCCCCGCCCTGCGCAGCAACCCCACCGATACCAGCCAGGCTGAGGTGATGGTGGACCAGCGCATGGCCAAAATCAGCATCGCCGGAGCGGGCATGATTGGCAGGCCTGGAGTGGCGGCCCACATGTTTTCCTCCCTGGCGGCAGCGGGGATCAACATCCAGCTGATTTCGACCTCGGAGGTGAAGGTCAGCTGCACGATCGATGTGGAGGACTGCGATCGCGCCATTGCGGTCCTCTGCGATGCCTTTGAGGTCACCTCGTCACCGATGCCCCAGGGCAGTGCGCCCACGGCCAGTCTCAGGGTGCCGGAGGTGCGCGGCGCCGCCCTAGACCTGAAGCAGGCCCGCGTCGCCATTCGCCACGTGCCCGATCGCCCCGGCATGGCGGCAAAAATCTTTCAGCTGCTGGCCACCCACGGAGTCAGCGTAGACATGATCATTCAGTCCCAGCGCTGCCGCCTGGTGAACGGGCAGGCCACCCGCGACATCGCCTTTACCGTGGCCCAGGGCGATGCCCAGACCGCTAAGGCCGTGGTTGAGGCGGCGGCAGCCGAACTGGGCTTTGGAGATGTGGCCGTGGACGAGGAAATTGCCAAGGTCAGCGTCGTGGGCACCGGCATGATCTACGCCCCCGGCGTGGCGGCGCGCATGTTCAAAGCGCTGTCGCAGCAGGGCATTAACCTGCAAATGATTGCCACCTCTGAGATCAAAATCAGCTGCGTGGTGGCTGAAACCGAGGGTGTTACAGCCCTGCGAGCCGTGCACAACGCCTTTGGGCTGGCGGGTCTGGAACGGACGGTTGTACCCGCTTAGGGACAAGACAACGCCAAAGGGCACCGATGGCTATCATCGGTGCCCTTTGGCCCTAGCGGGGGAGGGCTGGCAAACTGGCGCTGCGCAATCACGATAGGGCAGCGGACCGATTGGCCCGGGAGTTCTAGTAGGCTGTCAAACCTAAACTTGTGGGCTGGGTGGTGCGATCGCAGAACTCAGCTTAGACGCGCAGAGCGCAAACCGCGCGATCGCTCCGCTGCTGCCAACCTGCAGCAGCCCTAAATTTTTAGACTTGACGCCAGCCTAGGCTTTAGTCGATACCTTCTGCTGAGAGCCCACGGGCTGAATGCGAAATTTGACCAGCGTGGCCAGTTCTTGCAGCTGGTGAATGGCTTCAGCGCCCTCTAGCTTCATCAGTTCGCGATCGTCGCGCATCTCGGTCCAGGTGATGCCGTAGTCTGACACCAAAAAGCGAATCAGGTGATCGTCGCCCAGGCTCACCATAAAGGAGGCACTGTTGAGCTGGCCACCGCAGGTATAGCAGGAGGCTAGATAGCCCATACCCTCAAGCACCGTGGCCAGCGCTTGCAGGTTCATGACCAGGTCCCTAACAAATTGGCGGTGCTGCTCGGCTAATCGGACAAACATAACGACACTCCTCGTTACCCATAGAGATTGTAGCCTAAAAATTAATTAATTCTTAAGATGTGGACTAAGGTACTTATTTTCTGCGTTGGTAATCTCATCATCTTAACTACCTTGACGTAAATACGCCTCTTTTGTAGAGGCATTTGGCTTTTTATCTGCTGGGCTGGGGCCAGAGAGGCAGACTGGCAAAGGATCCTGTAGATTGTGAAAACTTGAGAACTTGTGGCCTAATCTAACGTCAGCCAGTAATCTACGGGGCCATGTATCTCGGTCCAGGGTAAGCAGTAACCCCAGCTCAATCGGTAGCTGTCACCACTAAACGGGCTGCTGCGGCAAAAATGTCATCCAATCCTAGGAATCTGCTCTAGGCATCCGCCGTCGCCAAACCGGAGGTCTTTAGCGTCCAGGTGTTGTCTTCTCCCAGTTCCAGGGTGGTTTGATGGTAGGCGTTGAGCGATTCGCGATGGCCGACGCTGACATAGGTGGTGCCGCTGTGGCGCAGATGCTCGTAAAGTTTTGCTTCATTGGCCAGATCTAGCGCGCTGGTGGCCTCATCGAGAATGGCAAAGTCGGGCTGATTTAGCAAAATGCGGGCAAAGGTGAGCCGCTGTTGCTCGCCTAGGGACAGCACATCGCCCCATTCCTCGATCGCGTCAAAGCCGCCAAAGCGTTCCGCCAGGTTGGCCAGATTCACCGTCTCCAGCGCCGTCTGTAGAGCGCTGTCCTCAACATTCTGTTGGGTGTGGGGGTAGAGCAGCTGCTCCCGCAGAGTGCCCAAGATCATGTAGGGCCGCTGGGGCAGAAACAAAATATTGTCCAGCGCCGGACGGTGGATGGTGCCGCTGCCGGAGTGCCACAGGCCCGCGATCGCCCGCAGCAGCGAGCTTTTACCGCAGCCGCTCGGCCCCACAATCAGCAGTCCGCTGTGGTCGGGCACCTGAATGGAGAGATCTTTGACCAGGGTGCGCTGGTAGTTGGGGGTTTGCAGCGTGAAGTCCTCTAGGGAAAGGGAATTGGCGGTGGCGATGGCGATTTTGGGCTGGCTGGCCGTCTCGGGCTCGGTATCCTCTAGCGCGGTGGGTTCGGGCGTGGCGCGTTCGCCCTCTGGCTGAGAGGACATCGGCTTGGTGGTCTCTGGCTTTGTGGCGTCCTGAGTCACGGTGGGTTTGGTGGGCTCAATCTCCCCGTGGTTAAGGGCTTCGGCAAAGCCGTAGAGGCGATCGATCCCGGCGCCAAAGGAGGTCAGTTCCTGGAACCGGGCCACCACCACGTTGAGCGAAAAGAAGACCCGCACAAACGCCCCCTGGGCCTCAGAAACCTTGCCCACTTCAATATCGCCCGCAAACACGGCGGGGGCGACCACGATCGCGGGCAGCACAAAGGGAATGAACTCGTAGGCGTTGGTGAGGGCGTTGAGGTTGAGCTCCCAGATAATCAAGCGCTTGAAGTTCTCAAAGGCGGCCATAAAGCGGCTGTTCACCTGGCTGGCCTCCTGGGCTTCGCCCCGGTAGAAGGCGATCGCCTCGGCATTTTCGCGAATGCGCACCAGGCTAAAGCGAAAGTTGGCCTCCCGCTTCAGCTGCTCAAAGTTGAGCCGCACCAGGGGCTGGCCGAAGATCAGCACCGTCACCAGGGTGCCCACCAGGGCGTAGAGCACCAGGAACCCCACCAGCGATTTTGAAATGCCCCACAGCACGCTGCTGAAGGCGATCACCTGGAGCACCGAGCTGACCACCAGCAGCAGCAGCGCCAGGGACTGCTGGGTGAAGTTCTTGACATCTTCAGCGATGCGCTGGTCGGGGTTGTCGATGTCGGGCTGGAACTGCTGGATGTCGTAAAAGGCGCGATCGCGGAAGTAGTCGCCCACAAACCGCCCGGTCAGCCAGCGCCGCCACTCCAGCCCCAGACGCTTTTGCAGATACTCGTAGCCCGCCAGCAGCGGCGCGTAGGCCACCAGCACCCCAATAAACACCAGCACCGTTTCCCAAAAGCGGGCCTCATCCTGGGCCGAGAGGGCCGAGATCAGCACGCCGCGCTTGTTGTTGAGCACCACGCTGAGGCCGGTATAGCCCAGCAAAAACACCGTAATCAGCAGCAGCAGGCCCCCGGCTTTCCACTTTTCGTCGCCAAACCAGTAGGCCCTGGCGATCGCCCAAAACCGTCTAAACCCCGTCAGGTTAAATCGTTCCATGCCGTAGCCCTGTCTCCCGCTGCGCAAAGGGTGCTGGGGAGATCTTACAAAAGTTAACTCTTTTGTGCCGGACCGGGCTCAAGCAGAGCACCTCTGAACTGATCCCAGGCCAAGTCTTTAAGCAGTTCTGCGCTGGGTCGAGCGCTGGACTGTATGGCCCCAGTCGCTATGGTCTGAAGCGAAGTTGCGAACTGCCCATTTCTAGAGTGTTAACCCGTAGTACAACAAAGAACTGAGACCCCTTTCTAGGCCTGCCCCATGTCCGTTATCTATGAAGTTGAGCACGTTACTCGCTATCGCTACGCCAAGCCGGTTACCTTTGGCTCCCATCGGGCAATGTTTTTGCCTCGGGGCAACTACAGCGGGCGGTTGTTGGGCTACTCCCTCGACACTAACGTGCCCGCCAGGGTGCACTGGGTCAGCGATACCCTATCCAACAACGTGGCGGTCATTGATGTGAAGGAACCGGCTCAGGAACTCACCGTCACCTGCCGGTTTCGGGGCGAGCACTTTGGCAACCAGAGCATTGAAGCCTTTCCCTTAGACCCCAGGGCCAACGAGGTGCCGGTGCAGTACACCCCCGACGAATGGACGGATTTGGCCGTCTATCTGCGGCCCCACGCCGAAGACCCCGACGGCTCGGTGGCGGCCTGGGCCAAGCATTTTGTCTCCGGCGATCGCGACACGACCAGCGACGTGCTAAGCCGGATCATGAACGCCATCCGCGACACCTTTACCTACCGGGGCCGGGAGGAAGAAGGCACCCAGGCCCCCGGCGAAACCCTGAAGCTGAGGTCGGGCACCTGCCGCGACTACGCCTGGTTGATGATGGAAACCCTGCGGCGGCTGGGGTTTGCCTGTCGGTTTGTGTCGGGCTACCTGTACGACTCGGCCCTCGACGGCGGCGATGTGGGCATGACCGGTTCGGGGGCCACCCACGCCTGGCTTCAGGTGTATCTGCCGGGGGCTGGCTGGCTGGTGTACGACCCCACCAACCGCATTACCGAAGGGTTTGACCTGATCGCGGTGGCGATCGCGCGGCACCCCGGCCAGGCCATTCCCCTGGCGGGCTCGTGGTTTGGCGACGCCGACGACTACCTGGGCATGGAGGTCTCAGTGGCGGTTCGCAAACTGGGCAGCATTCCCGAGTTTGGCTAGCAGCCAGAAGGCCTGGATAACTGTCCAAACTCCGGGTATCAACGTAAGCCGGGACAAGGCCGGTACGAGAATTCAGGAGTCAGAAGCCAGAAGCTAAGAGGGCTTGGCCTTCTGGCTCCTGGCTTCTGACGGCTTTCTAGACAATTTGTCCCGCTTTAAGCTGATACCCCAAACTCCTACAGCCAGCTCAATCCAAAATCGCCATCACCGACCCAGCAGATTGGGAATGTCGGCACAGCCGCCGGGGACCGTGGCCCGCGTGCCTTCGCCCCCCCAGGCGCAGAGGTAGCGGCGCTGATCCTCCGACAGGCGATAGACGCCGCTTAGGTTAGCCCCTTCCACCACGGCTCCGGTATTGACCCCGGTAGTGTAGTCGGGCGCGCCCGTGCGGGTGCGAGGGGTGGCGGTGTCCACGGGGCCGTAGAACAGCCGCGCCTCCATCAGGTCGGCCCCGGCCAGGTTGGCCTGGTACAAAATGGACCTAGCAAAATTGGTTCTCACCAGGTCGGCCCGGCGCAGGTCGGCGCGAATCAGGTTGGTTTCGCTGAGGTCGGCCCAGCGCAGGTCGGTGCCTGTGAGATCGACGGCGGCCAGCATCGCCCCCAGATCGATGACGCGGGTGCCCTGGGCCAGGTCTTCTTCATAGCCGCCCCGCCCGTCTAAGATTGGCCGCCCCAGGCGACTGTCCCGCCGCAGGGGAGTGAGCAGTTTGGAGCGTGACAGAAAGCGAATCACCTTGGCTTTGCCGCCCGCATCGACACTGCTCAGAATGGCGGCGGTGCGGGCTTCGGCAATAATTCGCTCCTGGGGCCAGTCTTCGAGCAAGCCCTCGTCATCTAGCACCAGCTCTGAGATGCCCTGGAAGAAGGCGTCAATGGTTTGCTGCTGGGTAATCAGGTTTTGCTGGCGGGTCAGGTCGCGGGAAATGACGTACTGCCGCCAGGCCACAAACAGGGCCAAAAAGGCAATGAAAATTTGCCCGATCGCCCCCAAAAAATCGCCCAGGGAACCGAGAATATCCCACCGCAGGGTCAACCCCCAGGTCACAATGGCGCGGTTGATGCCGGTAATGCTCATCAGCCCGGCGATGCCGATGAGCGCCCCAGGAATGGCGATCAGCAGCGCCTGCTGCCGGGGCGACAGTTCCCCCAGCACCTCCCGAAAGAAAGGCCACATAAGCCGCACGGACACCAGCGTTGCCACCAGCGATCCGGCCAGGGTGAGCCAGAAACTGCCGACAATCAGCCCCAGCCCAATAACGGCCACCGATACCAGGGTGATGGCGCTGGCGGAGGTGACGGCGGGGTCCACCAGAACTGGCCCGGCATTCATCGGGTCGGACGGGTCGAGATCGAGCCGCTGGGTGGGCAGTTCGGGCGGACCATCGGCCAGGGCATCGGGGCTGGGAGGGGGTGAAAAAAGCCGAGGGGTCAGCGCGCCGAGGTCAGGATCGGTGCCGTTATTGGAGCCGTTACTGGGATCACTGCTGGGGCCATAGCTGGGATTGCTGTCCTGCTGGGCGGGGTTGGGGGACGGTGGGGTCATAGCGCGGGGCGGCGAAAAACAAAATTGCACCCCTGGCGGCGCAGGGCGAGGTATCTGGCTTTATTTAAGCACCTTAATCCTGGCCCCACAGCCATGGGATTGGGTTTGCCCCCGCTGCTGCCCCCAGGGCGCCGCTGCCGGAGCCATTGAAGTTAACCCCAAGCCCGACTCGGCTGGCCGGCTCCGACCCATCAACGGTAGACTGATGGGGATTTTGCACCGGTTTTGCGCCGGATTACGGGCGCTTTAGGGCGTATTTGAGGAGGCTAGCAACGGCAGCACTATGGTGATTACTGGGTTAATTTTGCTGGCGGCGATCGCGATTTTAGTCTGGGGCTACCGCCGCGCCCAGCCCTACGGCAGCGTGGGTGTTTTGGCCTGGCTCCAGTCGGTGGTGCTGATGGGCCCGTGGCTGCTGTTCTTTGGGCTATTTGCCCTGGGCATTTACATTAACCTGGCCGGGGTGCTGCTGCTGCTGCTGGGGTCTACGGGCCTGTACATCTATCTGGGGCGACGGCTGCGCGCCCTGGGCCAGGACATGCTCTCGACCCAGCGCCCGACGGCGGCGGCGGCAGAACCGGCCGCTGGCGATCGCGACGGTTTTGACGCCACCGACCAGCCCACCGCCGCCCCCGCAGATTCCTCTGCCGCTATCTCCATTCCCGCCGAAGATCTGGCCCAGATTGAGGGCATTTTTGGCCTCGACACCTACTTCCGCACCGAGACCATCCCCTACGACCAGGGGGCGATTTTTCGCGGCAACCTGCGGGGCGAACCGGCGGCTACCCGAGCCCAGCTAGCGGCAGCGCTGGAGGAGCGGCTGGGCGATCGCTACCGCCTGTTTCTGGTCGAAAACCTGGAGCAAAAGCCCACCGTCGTGGTGCTGCCCGCCACTGCCGACCCCGCTATAACCACCCCGACCCAGTGGGCGCTGGCGGGGTTCCTGGCGATCGCCACAATCTTCACAGGGCTAGAGGCCGGAGCGATTTTGCAGGGCTTTGACCTGGTGCAGGACTTTTCTCGCTGGCGGGCGGCGCTGCCCTTCTTACTGGCCCTGCTAGCCATCTTAATCGCCCACGAGGCGGGGCACTGGACCACCGCCCGCCGCTACAATATCCGCCTCAGTCCGCCCTTTCTCATTCCCGCCTGGCAAATTGGAGCCTTTGGCAGCCTCACCCGGTTTGAGTCGCTGCTGCCCAACCGCAGCGTACTGTTCGACATCGCCCTGGCGGGGCCTGCCGCTGGCGGGCTGGTTTCCCTGGCCATGCTGGTGGGAGGGCTGCTGCTGTCCCATCCCGGCAGCGCCTTTCAGATTCCAGCCGGGTTTTTCCAGGGCTCGATTTTAATCGGTGCCCTGGCGCGGGTGGTGCTAGGCGCGGCTCTGCAAGAACCGCTGGTCGATATTCATCCGCTCACCATCATGGGCTGGCTGGGCCTGGTGATTACGGCCCTCAATCTCATGCCCGCGGGACAGCTCGACGGCGGCCGCATGGTGCAGGCCATCTACGGCCGCAAAACTCTGAATCGCACCACGGTATTTACCCTGGTGGTTTTGGCCCTGGTATCGTTGGCCAACCCCCTGGCGCTCTACTGGGCCGGGGTCATTTTCCTCTTGCAGCGCGCCCCAGAGCGCCCCTGCCTCAACGACATTTCTGAACCCAACGATGCCCGCGCCGCCCTCAGCCTGCTGGCCCTGTTTTTGGCCCTAACCGTGCTGCTGCCGCTTACCCCCAGTCTGGCCGGTCGCCTCGGCATCGGGGGATGAGGGGATGGGAGGATGAGGAGATGAGGGGGTGGGGAGATGAGGGGATGGGGAGATGAGGGGATGAGTAAAGTAGACACTAAAATACACGGGTTATTCTTACCGTCTCCTATCCTCGTTATCTTCCTTACCTTCCCTATCTTTCTCATCCCCTCACCTCCCCCACCTTCCCTATCTTTCTCATCCCCTCACCTCCCCCACCTTCCCTATCTTTCTCATCTCCTCACCTTCCTTACCTTCTTTAGCTAACCGGCTCTACCTGAATCTCCCCCAGCCGCTGGGCCAGATAGGCAGCGGCGGTAATCGGCGGAAACTGAGCCGTGCCCCCGGTGCGCTCCACCAGCGTTGGCTCGGGGGTCAGGTCTACCTCGGGCCGGGGATGGACAAAAAACGGCATCGACAGGCGCGCCTGATTGTTTGACTGGGGATTGACCACCCGATGGGTGGTGCTCTTAAACAGACCGTTCGTCAGACTTTGCAGCATATCGCCCGTATCGACCACAATCTGGCCGGGATGGGTCTGCACGGGCAGCCACTGCCCCGTCCGGGTCAAAATTTCAAGCCCAGGGGCGGTGGCTTCGCAAAGCAGCGTAATCAAATTGATGTCTTCGTGGGGAGCGGCCCGCAGGCTGCCCAGGGGCGCCACCTCCACCGCCGGATAGTGGGCCAGGCGCAGCACAGTGTTGCCTCCGGTGGCCATGGCCACCAGCCAGTCCTGGGGTTGGCCTAGATACTCGGCGCAGGCTTCGAGCACCACCTCAGCGCAGGCCATAAGCTGCTGGTAGAGGCGGGTCATAACCGGGCGAAAGGAGGGCACCTCCTGGGGCCAGGGAGCCTCGGCATGGCTGAGACTGTGGCGGTTGATATGCCAGAACTCTTTCAGGTCTGGGACGGTGTACCCCTTGGCCTGCTCGCTGCCCAGGCTGGAAAATCCGCCCGACCCCTGCTGCTGGGGCAGTGAGTATCGCACCTTGGCCGCTTCCGGCAGGGCAAACACCGCCGCCGCCACCTGATAGGCCCGCCGCACCACCTCGGGCGAAACCGGGTGCGGTTCGAGGATGAAAAATCCTACGTTCTCAAGGGCCTGGCCTAGGGTGGCGATCGCCCGCTGCCGCTCTGCCGTGGTACTCAGCAGATCGGGGTAAGACACCACGGGAATGGTAGGCCGAGGCATGGCATTGTCCTTGGGGACGAAATAACAGATTGGGTGGATTGTAGCAGCCCGGTCAATCCCAGACGACCTGCCCCAAATTTTTGCCGCAAATCCCTGGGCTGAAAGTCTGTAAAGCCCAGCTCATCCAGCCTTCACGGCCTGCACCACGGGGAACGACTGCGCAGAATGCGATAAGGTTGGGCTAGTTGGTCCGCTGCGCTCTTTTTTACCGTGAATACCCCTTCGACCCACGATTTTAGCCCGGTTCTAAGCCTTGGCTCCCAGCTGTTGGCCGCCGCCGATGTGCTGCCCCTGCTGCGTCGCTACGGCATGCTGCCCGCCCTGGTCAAAGAACTAATCATCGACCAGGTCACTGCCGATATTGCCCTGACTCCAGAGCAGTCGGCCCAGGCCATTGAGGCGTTTTTGCGAACCAATCAGGTCACCAGTCCTGAGCAGCGCCAGAATTTTCTAGCCCAGCGGGGCATAACCGAAGCCGATCTGGTTTTTTTTGCCGAGCGAGCCCAGAAGCTACAGCAGCACAAGCTCGATGCCTGGGGTGCCAAGGTTGAGTCTTATTTTTTACAGCGCAAAAGCAACCTCGACCGGGTGCTGTATTCCCTCATTCGCACCCGAGAAGCGGGCCTGGCCCAGGAGCTTTTCTTTCGCATTCAAGACGACGGTCAGCCCTTTGCCGACCTGGCCCGACAGTACTCCGAAGGGCAGGAAGCCCAAACCGGCGGCCTGATTGGCCCCGTCGAGCTATCGGTGCCGCACCCGACCCTGGCCCGCATTCTCTCCATCAGTCAGCCGGGGCAGCTCTGGCCTCCCACCCGCGTGGGGGAATGGTTTGTGGTGGTGCGGCTGGAGAAGTTTCTGCCCGCCCGTCTCGACGAGGCGACCCGCCAGCGCCTGCTAGATGAGCTGTTTAACACCTGGCTGCTTGAGCAGGTGCAAGCCACCCTGAGGGAAAATTCCCCCACCGCAGACGAGTAAACCCCGTCTCCTCCCGTACTCCCCTACTCCCATACTCCCCTAGGGCTCAACCCATCGCCCATCGGCCTTGATCAGGTTGATCAGCTCTGCCACCCCTTGGGCTTCGGGGACTTTTTTGATCTCATCGCGGCCCCGGTACAGGGAGATATAGCCGGGGGTTTTGCCCACGTAGCCGTAGTCGGCATCGGCCATTTCGCCAGGGCCGTTGACGATGCAGCCCATGACGGCAATATCCAGTCCGGTGAGGTGTTTGGTGGCTTCGCGCACCTCGTGGAGCACATCTTCGAGGTTAAACAGGGTGCGCCCGCAGGAGGGGCAGGCGACATATTCCACCATGGTCTTGCGCAGGCCCAGGGCCTGCAAAATGCTGTAGCACACCGGAATTTCTTTTTCTGGCGCTTCGGTCAGCGAGACGCGAATGGTGTCGCCGATGCCCTGGGCCAGCAGGGTGGCGATTCCGGCGGTGGACTTGATGCGGCCGTACTCGCCATCGCCTGCTTCGGTGACGCCCAGGTGCAGCGGGTAATCCATGCCCAGCTCGTCCATGCGGTGGGCCATCAGGCGGTAGGCGGCGACCATGACCGGCACCCGCGACGCCTTAAGGGAAATCACCAGGTTATGAAAGTCGAGGGATTCGCAGATGCGGATAAATTCTAGGGCCGACTCCACCATGCCCTCGGGGGTGTCGCCGTAGGTAAACAGCATTCGCTCGGCCAGGGAGCCGTGGTTGACGCCAATGCGCATGGCTTTGCCCTGATCCCTGAGGGAGACCACCAGGGGCTCTAGGGTTTCGCGAATTTTGGCGCCAATGTCTTCAAACTCGGTTTGGGAATAGCCGGTGCGATCGGTCTGGGGCTTTTCAAACACGTAGAGGCCGGGGTTGATGCGCACCTTGTCTACGTGCTTGGCCACTTCCAGGGCAATTTTCATGCCGTTGTGGTGGACGTCGGCCACCAGGGGGACAGGTTGGTAGGTATCTTCTAAGATTTTGCGAATGTCGGCCAGGGCTTTGGCGTGGGCCATACTGGGCACCGTGACCCGGACGATTTCACAGCCGATTTCGTGCAGGCGGCGAATGGCAGCGGCGGAGCCTTGGATGTCGAGGGTGTCTTCGTTGATCATCGACTGTACGACCACCGGGTGGCCGCCCCCAATGGTGACGCTGCCTACGGGTACCGGGCGGGTCTGGCGGCGGTAAATGGTAGGGGCGAAGGGATCAAAGGCGGGGTCGATGGGGGCTTGGGAGACAGGGTTAGGAAGCGTTTGCATAGCCTTTGCTCAATGGTTGCCGGGGCGGGGAAACAGGGATGGTGGCGATGGCCCAGAGGGCCGGTTTATGGCGATCGCCTATCTTGCATATCCACTTCCCAGAGTGCCACAGAATGGCGGATCGAGATAAGGGAGCGACAAAACCTGCCGCCTGTTTGGGGTGCCGATGGGATGCAGAATTCACTGTGGCTAGAGCAGCGCCTGTGCCCCCCGCAACTGGTCGATATCGATCTGCTGTAGCCGTTCGTAGGCGCGATCGATGGTGCGCTGCCCCCGCAGAAAGCCCGTGCTGGCCCCGGGGCAGAGATGGGCCAGAGTATCGGCGGAAAAGCGAGTTTTGAGCGCCTCTACCTGCCGCAGCTGACGGGGCCAGTGAAAGGTCTTGGCCAGCCGCAGGGGCTCTGGCTGGCCCTGGCGGTTGGGCAGCAGGTGCCGTCCGGTAAAGAGGGTGCCTCCGTAGGCACTGTAGTAGAGGCAGGCCGAGCCTGGGGAGTGGCCAGGGGTCCAAAAGGCCTCTAGCTCAGGGCTAAACCTGAAGCTGTGATGAAAGGTGGTAGTGGGGGTGTCGGGCAGCAGGTAGGCCTCCTGTTCCTGAATCACCACCTGACAGTTGAGGGCTTTTTGGATGGCCGCCGCTCGACCAATGCCCCCCCGATGGGTGAGAAAGAGCCACCGCACGCCGCCGCGTGAGACCAGCCACTCGCGGTGGTCCTCGTCCCAGGCGGGAGAATCGATCAGCAGATTGGCGGGTCGAGCGTCAGAGGTGTTGTTTAGAATGAAGTAGGCGGTGGCTCCTTGGGTATCGCGGTTGGGGGGGAACACATACACAGTGTCGAATACTGAGCGCGGAGCCTTGGGGGTGGGGGAAATCGGGGCTGAAGCTGCTGTCATGGGGCGCAGGAGAAGGGGTGAGAAACACCTTTGAAACGCCTATACTAACGGAACCCCGTCCCCGCTGTCTGGGCCAGTCCTATGTCCCGGCTGCCTGAGTCGGTTTTGTAAATCTGCCTCCATGGCCTGTCTTTACTGAAGCGGATTGCTCTGGCTTCACTCTGGCTTCAATCGTCGCACTCCACTGGCTATTCGATGGTGTTTTTCTGGCTTTTAGTTCTTGGTCTGCTGACCTATGTGCTGCTTGAGCGCAGCGTTAGCCGTATCACCCGTACTCCGGTGTGGCTGCTGTGGCTGGTGATGATGTTGCCAGCGTTTATTCTCACGGGTTGGGTGATCGTCAACGGCAGCGAAGCGCCTGCGCCTACGGCCCTGCTGCTGGGGCTTTTTGTGGCCTGTCCGCTGCTCTATTGGGCGCTCATTCAAAAGGGTCGCCGCTCCGAACTCAAGGCCACCCCGGCGGCGGCGAGCGAGCCCCCTGCCGCCCCACCGATACCGCCCAAACCCGCTGCCCTGCGCCCCATCGACAAAGACGAAGAGGCCATGCTGCAGGGCTGTTTTCCGTGGTCGGTGTATTACCTGCAAAACATTGAGTACCGTCCCCAGGCGATGATCTGTCGGGGGCAGCTGAGGGCGTCGCCGACAGTGGCCTACGATACGGTGCGCGACAATATTCGCCGCCACTTTGGCGATCGCTTTTTGGTGCTTTTTCAGGAGGGTTTGCAGGGCAAGCCGGTGTTTGCGCTGGTGCCTAACCCCCAGACGGAAAGGAGCGATCGCGCCCAACCCCTCACCCGTCCGGGGCTGGCCCTGGGCCTGCTGACCGTCACCCTGTTCACCACTACGGCGGTGGGCACCTACCTGGCCGGGGTCACCGAGGCCCAGCTCCAGGCGTCGCCAGCCCTGATTTTGCAGGGGCTGCCCTACGCCCTGGGGCTGCTGATTATTTTGGGCTGCCACGAGATGGGCCACTACCTGGCCGCCCGTCGCTACGGCATGCGAGTCACTCTGCCCTACTTCATTCCGGTGCCGTTTTTTCTGGGTACCCTGGGGGCGTTTATTCAAATGAAGTCGCCGGTGCCCAACCGCCGCGCCCTGTTTGATGTGGGCATTGCCGGGCCGCTGTCGGGGCTGGTCGTGGCGATTCCCCTCCTGCTCTGGGGGCTGAGCCAGTCGACGGTGGTGCCCATGCCCAAGGATGGCTCCAGCCTGCTGAACTTTGAGGCCCTAGACCCCAAGGCCTCGCTGATGCTGACGCTGCTCTCCAAGCTGGTGCTGGGGGCCAACGTGTCTGCCGACCAGGCGATCCACCTGCATCCGGTGGCGATCGCGGGCTGTCTGGGCCTGGTGGTCACGGCCCTCAACCTGATGCCCGTGGGCCAGCTCGACGGCGGCCACATTGTTCACGCCATGTACGGCCAGCGGATTGGCGGCGTTGTTGGGCGCGTGGCCCGGCTGCTGGTGTTTGGCCTTGCCCTGGTCCACCCAGAGCTTATGATCTGGGCCATTCTGCTTTTCTTTATTCCAGCGGCAGACCAGCCCGCCCTCAACGACGTCAGCGAGCTGGACGATCGCCGCGATTTTCTGGGGCTGCTGGCCTTGACACTGTTGGTTATGATTGTGCTGCCAGCGCCGGGCATTCTCACCCGGCTGCTGTACTAGCTCCGGGGCCAGCTCGGCTCCGATTCTGGCTCTGTTGTCCATCGTAATTGCCATGTCCCAAGACCTGACCCAGTGGATTGCGGAGGTGCGCACCCTCCAACGGCAGCTTGCCGACACCCAAAAAGACCGCGACCAGGCCTACAACAGTGCCGCCAACTGGCGTCGCCTTTACGAAACCGAAGCCCGCCAGCGCCGCGAGGAAACCGTAGACTTTCAGGCCCAGCTGGAGGCCTTGCAGCAGCGTCTGGCCGCTGCCCCTAGCACGGTGCTTGGGCAAGACATTGCCGCTGTTGACTCGCTGCTCGGCCTGCAGCAGCAGCTCGATGGGCTGGTGCAGCGCTGCCAGGAGCTGACCCAGCGATTGCAGGCCGAGCAGCAGGCCCACGCCCAAACTCGCCAAACCCTTACCTCTGCCCTAGGCGATACCTTCGACGCGCTGAAGTGAGTTTTGCCGCCCTGCTCCGGGTTGAACTCACATATCAGGTAGGGGGTGACCACAATGATTAACCGCGATCTAGAGATGACCGTAGCGCGTGCCGCCAGCGGTGGGAGTCAGCATGGTGCAGCGCGTGAGCAGCTCCGCGCTCAAAAGACTACAGCTAAATTACAACTAAATACAATCATCAATTTCATCTTGCGGCAGGGATTTTTCTATGAGTTGTCAACATCTCAACGACTTTACGGCAGAAACGATTATTCCCAAGGCAAACTATCCGGTCTTTCGCTGCGAAGAGTGCATTCGGATTAATGGCCGCTGGGTGCATTTGCGCATCTGCCAGACCTGCGGCACAATGCTGTGCTGCGATTCTTCTGAGCACCAGCACGCTCGTCGCCACTACGAAACCACAGGGCATTCTGTCATTAGCTCGGCTGAACTGGGCGAGCAATGGCTGTGGTGCTACATAGACCAACAGGGAAAAGACTACTGAATTTACTTTAAGCGGGCAGAGGTACAATCGCGATGTACATCTTTTCTGCCATTTATCTACTTTCAGTAGGCAGGTAGCTTAAGCTCACCTTTATCTATAAGGGTTTCAGGGGTTTTCTGCACCACTAAGGAGACTCTCGGTAGCCTACTCATTGACGGGCTAGACAGCCTAGAGCGAGCAGAAGGCCACGCAGCCACCGACGGCTGGTGGGAGCAAGACCGGCTCGACCTGGTCGCGAGCCATCAGAATCGGCGCAATGCTTAGGATCGCTGTTTCATAGCCAGCCCGCCTGGATCTGAGAGAGCACTTTGGGTATCTAGCAGAGAGCGATTATGACAAAGCCTTAGATTTTTTTGATGCCGCTCGCGAAACCTTTGCGACTTTGGCCCATACGCCCAGTATGGGAAGCGCTTACCCCAGTGCCCAGGAACGGCTCAAAAGCCTGCGCAAGTGATATGTGAAAGGCTTCAAACGATATCTAATTTTCTATCGCCTTTCAAACCAATAGCATCGAAATTGTTAGGGTTTTCTAGGGTGCTCAAGATATTCAAACCCTGCTCGATCGAGACCAATAAAGGCTATTGCGTTCTGCTGACAAGGCGGCGCACTAATTCTCTTCGCAAGCGCCGATGCTGACCCAGCTGGTCGAGCCATCGTGCCAGTGCTCCTTCTTTCAGATGGTAGTGGTATTACGTGCATAGACCTGTTGGTGGTGAGTCGAGTTTCGTCTCTAGGTGGTTGTATACCGCTCAATCTAATATTCGCTAACAAAATCTGTGTGAACCCACAGAAACTCTCGCCGCTTGTTCTGGACTCGCACTAGTCCACCAAAACCAGGGTCTTTGTCTTGGAGCAACGTGTGGAGTTCTCGGAGCATTGCCCCTTGGGCGCGAATGGCTTCCCCTTGTTCAAACTCGGCACCATCGCGTTTGGTCTGCCAATCGACGGCTGTGTTGCTGCCTTTGATGCCAAACTCCAGGCTTTTTTGGCCGAGATCCAATTCTTCTTGAATGCCTTTGTAGGTGGCATCATCAAGCATGAACTGGGTGGTTGAAGCGGCAACAGGTAAGACCAGGCTCAGGGTGCCGGTAACGAGTTTAAAGTAGGGCACCGCTTTGGTAAACCACTCACGGTTGAGTTCGAGTTCATAGACGCCCTGCTGACTACCTTCATTAAGCACGGGCAGAGGTTTGCGGGCATGTTCGCACCAGAGGGTGAGCTGAAATTTTTCGCTGATCCACTTGGGGCGATCGAAGAACCCAGGGTTAACGGGCTTGAAGCTGAAAAGGCGCGGGCCGTCTTTGGCTTCATCGGTGAGCATTTGCATGAGGTAGGCAAACTGCTGATCGATTTGGCTCATAATGGCTTGCTGATCTTTTGACAACGCTTGATGCCGTTGCTGCTCTCGATGATCGAGCGTTACCAAATCTCTACGAATTACTTTAAGTTCGTCTTTAACAACCGTACGAAATTGTTCTAGGCCAAGATCTTGAGACGGGGCAGGAGTAGTTGCAGCATTGTTTAGCAGCTGATCGATATTTTGCCACTCGTCGCAGCCCGAAACCGTACAGGGAAACTCTGGGCGATTCTTCTTTTTGCTTTCGATCAGTTTTTGCACCTCGAATAGCCCATGTCCGGGGGCTTCCATGCCGCAGGGAGCAATGCAAGGCACCATGATGTTGCAGTTCAGCCCTTCCCAGAAACTCTCCACAAGCCATTTGACTTCTTCGGTGAGGTAGGAGAGAAATCGTTCTGGATAGGCGGCGCGGACGGTGATTTTGACATCGTTGCCGATGTGCTCTAGCAGGGCGCGACCGTTGTAGTCGTTGTCGAGCATGAGGCCCCGCTGCCAGTGGATGCTGTCTTTGTAGTTGTTTCGGCCCAGGGAGTATTTGTGCAGGCGCACGATGAGCTGGTAGAACAAGCCTTCGGCGTTGCCGCTCTGACCGCGATCGTCCACAATGCGGCAGATTTGCACCTGTTGTCGGTCTCCCCCTTCTGGCTGTTCGTCCCAGTTGGGCAGCTGATCTGGCCGCTGGTCGGGCACGAGTTGGGCAATCAGGCTGGTGGTGCTGGCTGCGGGATTTGCCGGGTCGAGGACAACTTTGTAGGACAGGTCAAAGCGCTCCATTAGCCGCAGAAAGATGGGGTGGAGTTCTTTGGGATAGCCGGTTTCGCCCTCAAAGGGGGGATAGCTCCACAGGTGACTGAGATGGTCAAACTCGACTAGCCCATTGCGCTGGCGGGTGGTTTCATCGTCAAGAACGTAGCTAATGGCTTTGGCCAACCAGTCGGGCTGGAGGATGACGATGTCTTTCAGAATTTCGTCGTAGTCGTAGTGGATGAGATAGCCGAGGGTATGGGATACGCGCACAAACAGTTCGGCAGCAAAGCCCTCTAGCCCATGCTCCTCGCAGAGGGCAAGCACGTCTGCGTAAGGCATATGGGTTTTGCCAGATGCTTCGAGCAGTTCACGAATTTGCTGCCATTTAGTAGGTACAAGACGACCCATGCCGGGTAAAGTAGCGGCAACATTGGCAATGGCCTCTCGCAATTCGGCAATGCCGGTACAAGTATGAGTGTCGGGATGGGGCTTGCTATCGACATGAAAGAAGCCGACAACCGTATCGCTGCCAAACAGGTCAATTAATTCTTGCCGGTCAATATCGGGCTGGCGCTGACCAGGGCCGCCGTGGGTAGCGACCACTAGCACTTTGGCATCGGGTTCACGATGTTTGATCAGCGTAATCCACTCTTTGACAAAACCCTGCTGCGGCCCCTCTCGTGGCTTCCACACTACCAAATAGACGGCAGTCGAACTAAAAAATAGCTGGTGGGTGGGACGATATACTCGCTGACCACCAAAATCCCAACCGTTGAGGGTAATATCCGTTTCGATTTTGGCGGCTTTGACCGTTACTGGCTTAATTTCAATGCCATGAGTTGTGGAGCGACTATCTACCCATTGATCTCCCCGTAAAGCTCCTAACAGGCAACTCTTCCCAACCTCACCTTCGCCAACCAGAACCAGCTTTGCTTCATTCAGCTCCACCTCTCCATCTATTCTTGCCCGTAAATATTGCATTACGGATTTAATACCTTGTGTATAAGCAGCAGCAAGGTCTGAAGAAAGAGGATTATTCTCAAGGTCCAGCTCCTCTAAATAGATTAAATTGGCCAAGGATGCTGGCAAATCCTGAATATCATTTCCAGCAAACTTTAGATACTTCAGATTTCCGATCTCACAAATCCAACTTGGGACAACTTTTAACAAGCATTTTTCAGCAAAAAGTTCTGTGATGTTCCTTAGAGGACGTTTTAAAAGATCTGAGGGGTCAAAAATTATGCCAACCGCCTGACCATAATACGGATCATGGCCAGGTAGATGAGGGTCTCTGAGGTTTCGGGTAGCAGTTCATAATCTCGCACCAAACGTCGGCACCCCATCAGCCAACCGAGGGTACGCTCCACCACCCAGCGTTTCTTGAGCAGCACGAACCCTTTAGTTTGTTGAGGTCGCAGCACGACTTGGAGAATCCAACGACAGGTATCCATCACCCACATCATGAAAGCAGGGCCATCAAAGCCCCCATCCGCCCAAATAATGGTCAGTCTCGAGATGGCAGGCCCCATCGCTTTGACGCGCTTGAGGAGTTGCTTACCCCCCTCACGCTCCGGCACACTGGCGGCGGTGACCAGCACCCGCAGCACCAAGCCGAAGGTATCGACGCCCAGAAACCGTTTACGTCCTTTAATCTTTTTGCCCGCATCATAGCCAACGGCCTCATGCACCATGGCCGCGCTTTTCACGCTCTGACTATCGATGACGGCTTCTGACGGTTGAGGGTGTCGGTCTTGCTCAATCCGAGTCCACTCGCGCAAGTGGTCATGAATGATGATCCAGGTGCCGTCCTTGCGCCAGTTCCGGAAGTAGGTGTACACCGTCTGCCATGGCGGAAAGTCTCCCGGCAAGGCCCGCCAACGGCACCCTTCTACCAGGAGATACATCATGGCATTGAGCAGCTCCCACAGATCCACGCTGCGGGGTCGTCCGCCTGGTTTGGCCTCAGGCAGCAAGTCACTCAGCAGCTCGTATTGGGCACGGGTTAAATTGCTGGGGTAGTCTTTACTCATCGTCTCACTCCGGCATTGCTGACTTCTATCTGCAACTTACACGGAGTGAGCTTTTTTACCCACGGACCGACTTTTCAAACACCCTCTTAGCTGCCGGAGCTGCATTGGAAGTTGGCTCAGTGGATTCCCGCTACCAAACGCTCCCAGCCTAAGATCCCCTAAATCAATCAAGTCTTTCATTGATAAAGGCAAACTAGTCAAATTATTCCCATCGACCCCTAAGCCCCTTAAGGATCGAAGCTCTCCAATCCATTCTGGAATCTCTCCTAAGCAATTATTTTGAATGAAAAAACGCTTCAATTGCTTTAGTTGTCTTATGGACTCAGGAATTTCATCAAATAAATTCCATCCCAAGAAAAGGCCTTCTAGGCAAGCTAGTGAAGCGATCCCATCAGGTAGTTTTGATAATTGGTTATTAACTAGATCAATTACTTTTAACTGATCAAGGGTAGTAATCGCATCTGGCAAACTTGTTAATTTGTTATAGGATATTTTAAGGTTTTCTAGCTGGGTGAGCGCGGCGATCGCCTCTGATAATTCCGTCAATTTATTCTCAGAGAGGTTAAGCGATTGCAACTGGGCCAGAGCCGCGATCGCTTCCGGTAATGCCGTCAGTTGATTGTTATGGAGGTTGAGCGATTGCAACTGGGTGAGAGATGCGATCGCCTCTGGTAATTCCGTCAATTCCAGGTGACTGAGATCGAGTTCTGTCGCTCCCTCTTGGCGAGCTGCTTCAATCCGCCGTTCTGCTTCCTGGTAGGCTTCGTTGCGCGCCATTTGCTCTCACCCGCATTTTTTGCTGCCTCTGTTATAGCCCTTACCCTGGCGAATCTAGCAAAAGGCATAAACTAAAGGCAGGCTCCTATCGCTCGCTCTCACAAGCCCTGACATAGAAAGCCTTTAGCCGCTTGAGGAACCCCCACCGTGAGTCACATCACCATTTCTCTGCCCGACAACCTCAAAGCCTATGTAGATGAGCAGGTTGCCCAAAGCGGCTACGCCTCTGCCGATGACTACTTCCTGGCCCTGGTGCGGCTAGACCAGCGACGGCGGCAGGCCAAAGATTCCCTAGATAGCCTTCTTATCGACGGGCTAGACAGATTGGATCGAGGCGAAGGCAGCGGAGCCACCGACGGCTGGTGGAGCAAGAGCGGCTCAACCTGATCGAGAGCCGCCAGAGTCAACACAAGGTCTAGAATAAAGCAGCCTATGCCAATCACTGCTCCATAAACAACCTATCGAAATGGCTGAGTTGACCATTCGAATTTCAGACGAGTTGGCGGAACAATTAGAACCCATTCGTCACCGTCTACCCGAGTTATTGAGCCAATTAGTGGGCGAGGGCGTTTCCACCTCAACCTCTTTAGCAGCGGCGACCGCTCACTTGCCAGAGATTCCCCAGGCTTACCTCGAAGTCCTCGATTTTTTGGTGACTCGCCCCACGCCACAAGATATCCTCGCCTTCAAAGTTTCTTCCGCAGCCCAAAACCGCCTCAGTTCCCTGCTCGACAAAAACCGTGGAGGGATCCTAACAGAGGCTGAGGTCGCCGAGCTTGATGTTTACGAACAGCTTGAACATTTGATGATTCTCATGAAGGCTCGGACTGAATTATCTGGGTAGCTGGGTGGCCAAAGCCAGAAAATTTCAGCAACTTTCTGAACCCTGCTCGCAGGCCCCAATGCTAACCCAGCTGGTGGAGCCATCCTCCCAGTGCTCTTTCTTCCAGATCGGGGCGTTGTGCTTGAGGGTGTCGATCGCATACTGACAGGCCGCAAACGCCTCCGCCCGGTGGGGGCAGCCCACCGCCACCAGCACGCTAATGTCGCCCACGGCAAGTTTGCCGGTGCGGTGGTGGATTGCCACGCGGGTGGCATCGGGCCAGGTGGCTCGAATTTGGGCGGCAATTTGCTTAAACACCTCCAGGGCCATGGGTTCGTAGGCCTGGTACTCCAGCGCCACCACCGCCTTGCCTTCGCTGTTGTTGCGCACCATGCCGCTCATCACCACCACGGCCCCGTTGGCCGGGTCATCGGCGGCGGCGTAGACCTCCGGCAGCGAGAGGGGGGCAAAGGCAACCCGCAGGCTGTCGGCAGGGGCAGCAGGGGCGGCAACGGCGGCAGTGGGAGACGAACTATGCATAAAGAAACGGTAAAAAACAGCAGGGGTGGCACAGGTTTAAAATAACTTCGTCTACCGTAATGAACGGTTACACGGTGGAGGGGAGTAGGACTAGCCTAAGCGGGTCAGGGCCGCAGCGGCCGTGAAAGGCCGAGCTTCGCCTGTCGGTTGTGTCGCCCTTGGGCCAGTATGGAGGCCGACATTCTCCACCGCCAATGCCGTGCATTATAGAACGAGCATCTTGAGGCTGATGTCTTAGCCCAGCTGGAGGTCTACCGTGGTTGATATTTCAATGTGTGTGGTTACGTCTGCGGGGCACCTGACGCGATCGATATGGCGGCTGCTCAACCTGGTTTTGCAGCCCAGCCTGATGCTTCCCTTGCTGACCTTGCTGATTGCCGCCCCCTGGATCTTTCGCTCCTGGCCGTGGAAGCGCCAGGCCAGTCTGGCGGGGGTGCTGCTTTTGCTGCTCTACGGTCTGGGGCTGTCGCCGCTGGGGGCCAAACTGGGCGGTGAAGGCCTTTCCCTGCTGATCCCCCAAGACAATGGCCAGCCCGCCGATGCCATTGTGGTGCTGGGGCGGGGAGGCGATTTTCGGCCCAGCCGAGTCCGAGTGGCGGCCAAGCTGTGGCAGCAGCAGCGGGCACCGCTGGTGTTTGCCAGCGGTCGCGGCGATGCCACCGAAATTCAGGCCATGCTAGAGGCGGCCGGGGTGCCAGCGGCAGATATCGACGGCGAGCCCTGCTCGGCCACCACCAACGAGAACGCCATTTTCACAGCGGCGCTGCTACAGCCCCGAGGCATTGAGCGGCTCATTCTGGTGACCGACCCGCCCCACATGGCGCGATCGCTGCTCACCTTTCGCAGCCTGGGGTTTGAGGTTACCCCCCACCCCAGCCCGGTGCCCAGCAGCCTGAACTTTAGGCGGCGGCAGTTTTTGGTGCTGCGGGAGTGGGCAGGCCTGATCGGCTACGGTGTAATGGGCCGCTATTTTGCCCGAGACATGAGTCATCCCAGGTTTGGCGCGCAGGCGGGGGCGGAGGTGATGGGGTGACGGGGTGATGAGGTGATGAGGTGACGGGGTGATGGGGTGACGGGGTAGTAGGGTGACGCTAACGCCCCCACGCTCCCACGCCCCCACGCTC
This sequence comes from Nodosilinea nodulosa PCC 7104, assembly GCF_000309385.1. Taxonomy (GTDB): domain Bacteria; phylum Cyanobacteriota; class Cyanobacteriia; order Phormidesmidales; family Phormidesmidaceae; genus Nodosilinea; species Nodosilinea nodulosa. The sequence goes on along the minus strand of NZ_JH976537.1, from coordinate 154,037 downwards.
CCACGCTCCCACACTCCCACGCTCCCACGCCCCCACGCTCCCACGCTCCCACGCTCCCACGCCCCTACACCCCCTTATCCCCCACTCCCATCAAATACAGCAAAGCCATACGCACAGCAACGCCGCTAGTAACCTGGTCGCTGATCAAGCTCAGGGCGGGGTCATCCATCAGGTCGGAGCTGATTTCAACACCGCGATTCACCGGGCCGGGGTGCAGCACTTTGACGGTGGGCTGGCAGGTACGCAGGCGATCGCGCGTTACCCCAAACCCCTGGTGGTACTCCCGCAGGCTGGGCAGCAGGTGCTGGGCCATGCGCTCCTTTTGCAGGCGCAGGGTCATGACAAAGTCAGCGCCCTCCAGGGCCGGGGCCAGGGTGCTGTGCTGGACGATGGCGCGGGGAATATCGATGGGCGACTGGGCGACAAAGGCGTCGGCAAAGCCGGGCGGCAGCAGGGTGGGCGGAGCGGCCAGATGCACCTCAGCCCCGCAGGCGGTCAGGCACCACAGGTTTGAGCGGGCGACGCGGGAGTGCAAAATATCGCCCACCAGGGCAATTTTCTTGCCTGCCAGCAGCGCCGCCGTCGGTTGATCCGGATTTAGGGTCAGACCCAGCGTGAATAGATCGAGCAGGGCCTGGGAGGGGTGGGCGTGGAGGCCATCGCCCCCGTTCAGCACGCCGACCCCAGTGTGCAGGCGGTCCATTTCGGCGGCGATCGCCCCCGGCACCCCCGCCTCCTGGTGGCGAATCACCATCAGGTTCGTGCCCATGGCCAGGTAGGTCTTGGCGGTGTCTAGAATGGTCTCACCCTTAGTCAGCGACGAGGTGCCGGGGGCAAAGTTGAGCACGTCCGCCGACAGCCGCTTGGCGGCCAGCTCAAAGCTGCTGCGGGTGCGGGTCGAGGGCTCAAAGAACATGTTGGTCACCACCAACCCCTGTAGGGCGGGCACCTTACGGGTGCGGCGCGACAGCACCTGCCAGAAGCTCACCGCCGTTTCCATCACCGTTTCAAACTCTGCCGCCGTAAAATCGGCCAGCGACAGCACATGTCGTCGATTCCAGGGAGCGCTTACCATGGTCCGTTGTTCAAGCCCAGTGCAATACCGTCCTCACCATACCCGGCCTGGGGCCTCAGAAATAAGGTCGGGGCTGATTGCCGGGGCATTTTTCCTAGCCCTGGGAGGTCTTCTGGGAGGCTGCGCTGGGGAAAAGGGCGGAACGGCGACCCTGGCACCAACCCCGGTGACCTCGACCGAGCCTGCGATCGCCCCCGACGACCCATCCACCGTTCAAACCCTAGAGTCAGTCCCTAGCCCTGCTGACGCGCTGGTAAACGCCACTCGCCTGATCCAGGCCAGGGCCAGGCGGCTGGTGGTGCCCGCCGACCCGGTTGCCGTCGACCTCTACACCGTCGACGATCGCTGCGAAGGGTATCAGAGCGAGCCAGTTCAGGTGCCCCGTCCTCAGAGCATGGAGACCACCGTCGCCTGGATTATGGCAGAGCAGGCAATTCCAGACCTCATTCTCTCGGGCTACCGCACCAGCTTTGACCCCGCCACCAAAACCGTCACCATTGACCTGCGGGTGGCCCGCAACTCGCGCCGGGTGCTGCAATCGCTGTCGCTGTGCGAGCAAAAGGCGCTGCTGGGCAGCCTGCGCGAGACGCTCATTCATCAACCCGACTGGAAGATTGAGGCGGTGACATTTACAAACCGAGGCAACCCCCTGGCGCTGTAAGTCACGCCCACAGCTTGCTCTATTAACGGCTAACTAACCACCTAAATCTGGCCCGAATTCAGGATCAGGCAATTCAGCAGAATGCTCACCATAGAGACTGCTATAGCGTGGGTTTCGTCCCTCGGCCCATGGGCTTTTAAGCCAAATTCTGCTAACTTCCGTGGGTCGCACTACGTTTGACCCACGCTACATGTCTGGCGTGAGGCTGATCCCAAATTGGCGTTAGAGCTAGCCCGGCAGGCCCAGGACTGAGCAGGGGGTTTGGCGGGCTAGCTGCTGCACCAGGAGGTGCTTCCGGCTGTGGCAGCCCAGCAGCATAATTTCTGCTTTCATCTCTCGGGCCACCTGGCTCAGCTCAGTTGCCACCTGGCCAACCCGCAGATGGGCGTCTAAGGCCCCCCTCCATTCGCTGGCCAAACAGCGAGCCTGCCACAGAATGCGATCGGCGTTGGCGATCGTTTTAGGCCGGGTTTTATCAACCACGTACACCACATGCACCAGCACCGGGTTTGGCTTGGCCAAACGGGTTTGATGGGCCATGCACAGGGCTAAATCTAAAGCCGCCTGACTATGGGCTGAACCGCTAAACCCAACCACAAAACCAATCGTTTTTGTATCTGGATGGGTTTCCAAATCGGGTTTTATGGGTCTGGGCAGCAGCACCATCCGCTGGACCAAATCGCTACGGCCGAGGGCTGCCTCAAGGCGCGTAATCATGGGTTTGAGCGCAATACACTCGCTGAACGATGGAGTATCGGCAACTGAAACTGACCGCCTTGATTGGGCAGTGGGGCGCGATTTTAACCGCATAAGACCCTCCTAGAGTCTAGTTTGTGTACAGCGAACAAGCCGTGATAACACGACTTAGGACACTGAACAATCAACGCATTGGCAAAGGCTGATGGTTCAGTCTCCCCTCAGTGCCGACGAGGTTAGCTGACGGGCTAGGGCTGAGAGATACCCCTTTCCGATTACCCTCCGATGGGTATGGCGAACTCGAAAATACGCCCCTTTACTGGTTCCCCCGCTCAAGGAATGCATTGTGCTTCAACACAGTCGCAGCACAACGTTTCACCTGGATTAGGCTGACTTGTTCAACATCTAAATTGTAGAAGCGAAAAACTTAGAGTGTCAACAAAATCTTTGCGTTATGTGACTAATTGTTTTGACCCGTGTGAATTTATCTAGAGTGTCAATTATTTTTATTTTTTGGCAGAATTCCTGTCTAAAACTATCGCATTCAAACGCATCAGGAATAGATTGACAAGATAACAAATCTTTTAGTTTGAACATCCTCCCAACGGAATATGTTTTGGTTTTTAGCCATAGTTTTGGGTGAGTTGACCGAGGCGATCGCGCTCTTCTGGGGTTAGCTCCCAGCCCAGGGCTCCGGCATTTTGTGAGGCTTGGTGAGCATTTTTAGCGCCGGGAATGGGCAGCACGTTGCCCTGGCACACCAGCCAGTTGAGGGCCACCTGGGCAGGGGTGCGTTCCCTATTTTCGCCAATTTCTCGCAGCGCTCGAATTACGGGCATGAGTTTGGTCAACCCCTCCTGGCTAAAGCGCGGGTTGAGCCAGCGGGCACCCCCAGGTTTGAGCCGGGTTTCGGGGGTGTATTTCCCTGTTAACAAACCCTGGGCCAGGGGGCTGTAGGCCAGAATCGTTACGCCCAGTTCTCGGGCCGTTGCCATCACGCCGCTGGTTTCGATGTTGCGGTAGAGCAGCGAGTACTGCACCTGGTTTACGGCCAGAGGCACCCCCTGTTCCGCCAAATAGCTGTGGGCCTGGCGCATCTGCTGGGCCGAGTAGTTGCTCACCCCCACCGCACCAATGCGGCCCCGCTTTACCTCAGCGGCCAGCGCCTGCATGAGATCCGTTTGGTTGAGCAGAAAATCGAGTGGCCAGTGCACCTGGTACAGCGCCACCGAGGCCACCTGAAGGCGATCGAGGCTGGCGGTTAAGGCATCGGCCACCGACTGTTTAGAAAATCGCCAGGGCAACGGAAAGTACTTGGTCGCCAGGATGGCCTGCTGGTCTGCCGACTGGAATCGCTGCTGCATGAAGCTCCCCAGCAGACGCTCTGACTGACCAAAGCCGTAGATTTCGGCGGTGTCGAATAGTCTCAGGCCTGCGTCCAGAGAGGCGTTGAAGGCGGCCTGAAGATCGCTGTCGCTGTAGGCTTTGCCATAGTCCCAAAAGAGCGAATCGCCCCAGGCCCAGGTGCCTACGCCAAGGGCCGGTACAGTCAAACCTCCAGGACCGAGGGAGACGGTTTGTAGATTGGCCATGGGGGACATAGGACAGGCTCCGGGGCGGGAATGGGGTTACTGCTTTATTGTAAACTTTAGTAAAGAGCTTTCAGAATTCCCCTGCCGAGATCCGCCCTGAGGAGGAACGTTCCATGAACCGCCGTCAACTGCTGCAAACTGCTTTGGGGCTTTGCCTGGCCTGCCTGAGCTGGGCTGTCTCTCCCCTACCGGCTCTGGCCATGGGAGGGCCGCAAATTCCCCTGGGAGAGATGGCCCCAGACTTTACCCTGCCGACCAACGCTGGCGACGGGGAAATTTCCCTGGCGGACTTTCGCAATCAGTGGGTGGTGGTGTATTTCTATCCCCGCGATTTCACCTCGGGCTGCACCATAGAGGCCCAGCGATTTGAGCGCGATATCGCCGAGTACAAAGCCCGCAAGGCTCAGATTGTCGGCATCAGCGCCGACAGCGTGGAGTCCCACGCGGAGTTTTGCGATGCCGAGGGGCTGGAGTTTCCGCTGCTGTCTGACCCGAAGGGCGAGGTGAGTAAGGCCTACGGCTCGTGGCTGGGGGCGATGTCGCTGCGGCACACCTACATCATTGGCCCCGATGGCACGATGCAGGCCCGTTTTTTGGGGGTGCAGCCGGTAATTCACAGCCAGGAGGTGCTGGCGGCCCTGGACGAGTTGCAGGCCAATTCCTAGGCCACAATGGCGGTGACGCGATCGCGCGGGGTATTTAAATCTGATAGCGGTGCAGCGCCCGTAGCCGGGCCTGCTCCTGATCGGGGGAGCTGGAGCTATGCGGTTCCATAGGAATTATGGGCCTAGAGCAGTTTTCGCCCTTGACTCTGGACTCTGGTTGACTGACAAAACCCTTGAAGCCCTTGTGCTGCCGTAGGTTGGGTGAAGCGCCAGCGAAACCCAACAAAACCGTTGCTAGTGTTGGGTTTTCTCGTCTAGAGGCGCTACGCGAACGCTTCGCTCAACACCAACCTACATCAGAACTTTTGTCGGTCAATCAGCTCAGGGCCAGTAAGTTAGCCTGGGGCAGAGACTACTGCGAGTTTGCCCAAAAGGCTTTCCGTCGGTCTAATTCCCAGATAGTTGAGCCTGTGCCGTGGGGCAGAGGTACTGCCCCGCTGTCCGGCGGTGTCTTATTACAACATGCCAAAGCATTTTATCGATTTTGTCTCTGGCAAATAGAATCTAAAACGGCGGCACAGGAGTTGTTCGCTGCTCTGGGCCTGGCCTGGGTTCTTTTTTTCGCTTGCAGCCACTTTTAAGGGGAGTATCGGCGCATGAATTCGCTTGGACGACATATTCTAGTTGAGTTTTTCGGCTGTTCGTCAGACATTCTCAACGACGTGCCGCTGATTGAGAGCAGCATGGTGGGGGCTGCCGCCGATGCCGGAGCGACGGTGATTAGCTCGGTGTTTCACCACTTTTCGCCCTTTGGCGTCTCCGGAGTAGTGGTGATTCAAGAGAGCCACCTGGCCATTCACACCTGGCCCGAGTACCGCTACGCGGCGGTGGACCTGTTCACCTGCGGCGATACCGTCAACCCCTGGATTTCGTTCGACAAGCTGAAGGCGGCGTTTAAAGCCGACTACGGCTCGGCCCTGGAGATGAACCGGGGGCAGCTGGAGCTGCTGGAGCGCATTGATGTGGACATGGGCGAGCTGCGCGACGAGATTACCAACAAGCTGGTGACCCCTAAACAGAGCCGCAGCGTCTGGTTTACCGACAAAAACGACGACATCGCCCTGTCGATTCGCCACAAGGGCGATCGCGTCTTTCGGGAAAAATCGCCCTACCAAACCGTGGAGATTTTCGACACCTTTGCCTACGGCAAAATGCTCACCATCGACAACATGGTGATGTGCAGCGAAAAGGATGAAAATGCCTACCACGAGATGATCATCCACGTGCCGATGCTGCTGAATCCCAGTTTTAAAGACGTGCTGGTGATTGGTGGCGGCGACGGCGGCAGCGTGCGCGAAATTTTGCGCCATCCCCAGGTGGAGCGGGTCACCATGGTCGAAATCGATGAAGCCGTGGTGCGGGCCTCGAAGGAATTTTTGCCGTCGCTGTCGGGGGCGCTGGACGACCCCAAGCTCGACCTGCGCATCGAAGACGGCATCGCCTTTGTCGCCAACGCCCCCGACGCCAGCTACGACCTGATTGTGATCGACTCCTCCGACCCGGTGGGGCCATCGGAGGGTTTGTTTAGCACGGCGTTTTATCAGCAGGTGCATCGCTGCCTGAAGCCAGGGGGGGCGATCGCCGCCCAGAGCGAGTCGCCCCGGTTTAACCAGCGGGCCTTTGTGGATATTCACCACTGCCTCAAGGGTATTTTTGGCGACGAGAATGTGTTCTGCTACCTGGCGTTTATTCCCACCTACCCGACGGGCATGTGGAGCTTTAACTACGCCACCAAGGGGGCAGCCCACCCGCTCCAGGGGATGGATGCGGCGAAGTCAGAAGCCTTCGCGGCGGAGCACAGCCTCCAGTACTACAACGTCGGCATGCACCAGGCGGCCTTTGCCCTGCCCACCTTTGTGCAGACCATGCTGACGTGATCTGGGTAACTCTGCCTAGAACCACGACCTGCTTCTGGAATAAACTGGAGGAGATAGCGTCAGGGCTTTGACTTTCTCAATGATCGCGCCCTCTATAGCTCCGGAACGTGGCCAACATGCCTTTGCCAGCAATCGCACTACCGACAGACGCCATTGCTGAATTTTGCGATCGCTGGCAGGTCACTGAGCTTGCCCTATTCGGCTCTGTGCTGCGCGATGATTTCGGCCCGGACAGCGATATAGATATCATGGTGCTGTTTCATCCAGATACCCACCCAACCTTCCGCACTCTCGATCAGATGGAAACTGAACTAGCGCACATCTTTAGCCGAGATGTCGACCTGATAACGCGCAGAGGAATTGAAGCCAGCCGCAACTATCTGAGAAAACATGAAATTCTTTCCTCTGCCCAGATAATTTATGCAGCGCGATCTTCAATATCTGCTTGACATGCTGCAATCAGCAGAGCTGATTGTGGCCTATACAGCTCAATGCTCAAAAGAGGTATTTATTGAGGATGTGCAGCTGCAAGATGCGGTAATTCGTAGATTGTTAGTGGTTGCTGAAGCCGCCAGACGAGTGTCATCAACCACCCGCGATCGGCTGTCAACTATTTCTTGGGCAGAAATTAACGGCATGCGGAACCGGCTAGTTCACGGCTATGACGATATCAATCTCGATATTGTTTGGCATGTTGCCAAGTCTGAGATTCCGCCATTAATTAAAGTACTCATTCTGCATGTTCCACCAGCACCTTAGCGATCGCATCCCATGACCACCGTTCACCCCACCTTGAAGACCTTCGACCCCAGCGGCGTGGGCCTCGACAACGGCAACCTTTACGGGCTGCCCTGCGACTACGACACGGCGGGCATCATCGTCTTCGGCGTGCCCTGGGAAGTCACGGTGTCGTACCACACCGGCACCGCCCAGGGACCCAGCCGGGTGCTGGAAGCCTCGCCCCAGCTCGATCTCTACGATCGCGACAACCCCGAAGGCTGGCGTCAGGGCATCTTTATGCCAACCATTCCGGAGCATTTGCTAGAGCTAAATCAGCAGGTGCGCGAGGCCGCCAACCGGGTGATTCAGGCGACGGAAGAGGGCATTGCGATCGCCAGCCAGCCCCTCCTCCAAACCGATCTGGACAACGTCAACCACGCCTGCGAACAAATGACCGGCTGGCTCTACGCCCAGGCCAGCACCGCTCTAGATCAGGGCAAGCGGGTGGGCGTCATCGGCGGCGACCACAGCGTGCCCCTGGGCTACCTGCAAGCCTTGGCCGAGCGCCACCCCGACTTCGGCGTCCTGCACATCGACGCCCACGCCGACCTGCGCCACGCCTACCAGGGCTTTCGCTACTCCCACGCGTCGATTATGTACAACCTGCTGGGGCTGCCCCAGATGTCTAAGCTGGTGCAGGTCGGCATCCGCGACCTCTGCCACGACGAAGTGGCGCTGATCCAGCATTCCGAAGGGCGCATTGTCACCCACTACGACGCAGTGGTGAAGGAAAACACCTACCGGGGCATTCCCTGGATGCAGCAGTGCGAAGCGATCGTGGCAGATCTCCCAGCGAAAGTCTACGTCAGCTTCGACGCCGACGGCCTCGACCCCAAGCTGTGCCCCCACACCGGCACCCCCGTCCCCGGCGGGCTAGAACTCGAAGAAGTCTTTTGCCTGCTGCGCCAGGTCATCCGCAGCGGACGCCAGATCATCGGCTTTGACCTGTCGGAGGTGGGCAACGGCGAATGGGATGGCAACGTGGGCGCCAGAGCCGTCTACAAACTCTGCTGCCTCATGCAGCTCTAGTTCGCGGGTGCATCCCAGTTATGTAACCCTCCCCCAATCTCCATCCGAGAAAACCAATCCGCTCCGTAAACGGCAGAAACCCCGTGGCATTATGATAAAAATAGCTGTGTTGTATTGAGCTTTAGAAAGCACCTATGGATATTTTGTCTTTTGGCTGGGTGGCGCTGCTGGTGGTGTTTACTTTCTCGCTGTCAATGGTGATCTGGGGCCGCAACGGGTTTTAACCCAGCGCCCTTGCCGTGACCAACCTGCAGCGGCCCGTAAACTGATAAAAGCGACTATGGAAGCGACCTTACAAACCCAAGCCTTTAGCATTTTGGCCACCGTGGCCCTGGTGCTGATGGTTGTTGTAACCGGCGGTGTGGTGTACCTCACCGCCGCCGACTGGCGCGATCGCCGTCGCCGCAAGAACGATCAGCAGACCGCCAAGCGCGATCCGCAGATCGGCAAGCGTCGCGCTAAATCGTAGTTTGACTAACCCCACCCCCCGTCGATCGGCTGCGTCCCGTAAGGCGTTTTCTGGGGCAAGGCAGCTGGCGCTGAACGTGCTGCTACAGGTGCAGGCCGGGGCCTACGCCGACGTGGCCCTGCACCGCACTCTCGCTCAGGTTCAGCCTGGCGAGGGCGATTCTGCTGGGGAGCGCTCGGCGGAACGCGCCTTCGCCACCGAGCTGGTCTACGGCACCGTTCGCCGCCAGCGCACCCTGGATGCATTGATCGACCAGCTGGGCACTCGCCCCGCTGACAAACAGCCCCCGGTGCTGCGCCTTTTGCTGCACCTGGGGCTGTATCAACTGCGCTACCTGGCGGGCGTGCCGGCCTCGGCGGCGGTGAATACCAGCGTTGAGCTGGCCAAAGCTAACGGGTTAGGCAAGCTTGCTGGGGTGGTAAACGGCCTGCTGCGCCAGTACGATCGCCAGGCGGCGGACGGCAAAGATCCCCTAGCACTACCCGAGGACCCTGTGGCTCAGCTGGGCATCCGCCACAGCTACCCCGACTGGCTGATCGCCCTGTGGCTCGACCAGCTTGGCCCTGAGGAAACCGAACAGATCTGCCAGTGGTTTAACCAGGTGCCCACCATTGACCTGCGGGTCAACCGCGATCGCGCCACGGCAGACACCGTGCAGACTGCCTTTACAGCGGCGGGGATTGCCGTAGAGCACCTGGCCGGAATTCCTTTTGGGCTGCGCTTAGTCAACCACCAGGGGGCGCTGACCAACCTGCCGGGCTACAGCGAAGGCTGGTGGAGCGTGCAGGATGCCAGCGCCCAATTGGTGGGGCTGCTGCTCGACCCGCAGCCGGGGGATACGGTGCTGGACACTTGCGCCGCGCCGGGGGGCAAGGCAACTCAGATCGCTGAGATAGTAGGGAGTGACGGCAGGGTTTGGGCCTGCGATCGCGCCCCCTCCCGTCTGAAAAAAATCGCCGCCAATGCTCAACGGCTGGGCCTCTCCAACCTGCACACCCACGCGGGCGACAGCACCGAGCTGGGCCAGTTTTACCAAAGCGCCGACCGCGTTTTGGTGGATGCCCCTTGCTCGGGCCTGGGCACCCTGCACCGTCACGCCGATGCCCGCTGGCGGCAGAGTGAGGCCGCGATCGCCGATTTATCTAAGCTGCAAAGCGCCCTGCTGGCCGAAGCCGCCCGCTGTGTCAAACCCGGCGGCACTCTGGTCTACGCCACCTGCACCCTGCACCCCGCCGAAAACGAAGCGGTGATCGAAGCTTTTTGCCAGGCCCACCCTAGCTGGCGAATTGTGCCGCCTGGCCCCAGCTTTGGCGCTGGGCTAGAGATAGCTCCCCAGGGCTGGATCAAAGTCTGGCCCCACCGCAGCGCCATGGATGGCTTCTTTATGGCGCGGCTACAGCAGGCCTGATCGCCTGAGGTATAGCCTTCGTCACGCTAGTCAGGACAATGAGAGAGGTTGAGAACGCTCAAACGCTCGAACGCTGGCTCTGGGAAACGTCCTAACCTACCCGTCGGCTGCTATGAACCGGCAGGATAGGTGAGCGCGATCGCCGGGACACTCTACTCCTCGGCCTCAAGCTTTTGGCGCGACTCGCCCCAGTAGGCGCTGACGGTAATCACTTCCTGGCTGCCCTTAATCTCTGAGGTCCAGCGGTAGACGGTGTTTTTAGGGTTTACGCCCACCTCCAGCAGCTTGGCCCCCATGTAGTACTCCATGGAGTCGCGGGTGCGCTTTTTGAAAAACTCAGACTGATCCTTGGGCACCGTGCGCGACAGATGGGCCTGGGTATGTTTGGGCTGGGCCATGATAATTCAAAAAAGTCAGCGAAATTGAACAAGAGCGTTCTTCATGATAACCAGGAAACAGAATTCGCTGCAGAGCAGTCGGTATAGCCGCCGAAAAAAGTCCCAGAACCCCGCCTAAAAGCCCCAGGTGCGCCGGGGGCCGGTGTCGAGGTGAATAATGTTGGGAATGTTGCTGTAGATGCCCACGCCCCCCGGCCAGGTGAGCATTACGGCGTTGGCCACCTGGCGGCCGCTCATGCCCTGCACCTGAATGTCGGCGGCTTTGCCGACCAGGTGCTGGCTCTGGGAAGCCCCGCCCACGGCGGCATTGATCGCGGGTGGGCGATACCAGGAATTGATCTGAAAGGGGCGATTGAGGCGATCGCGCACCGGCTGCAGCGCCCGCGCCAGGCCAATAATGTTGTCCACAATCGTCTGGGTCTCGGGAATGCGGGTGGCATCTCGGGTGGCCTCGCCCCAGGTAAAGCTGCCGCCGGGGATGATCGGCTGATCGGTGTAAAAGGTGGAGGTGTTGCCCGGCAGTTTGAACGGACGGCCCACGTACTGGGGCGGCGGCGGCGGGGCCGGGGGCGGATACACGACCACCCCAGCGCGCTCGACTCGGGCGTGGCCCTGGTACACATACCAGGTGTTAAAGCCCTGGATGTCGTCTTTGACGTACTTGAGGGCAAAGCGGATGTGGCCGTTAAACGACCCCTGGGCGTTGGCAAAGGCGTAGCTGCTCAGGGTTAGCACCGTACCTGGCAGGGCCGGGGCCTGCTCCTGGGGGGCCAGCTGGCTGCTGTCTACCGGGCGGCGCTTAAACAGGGTATTGGCCGTAACCCGCAGCATAAACGCATTGGGGTCGGGACGCGGGTAGACCACATCGTCGTCGAGGGTGACAAAGGCGTGGGGGGTGAACACAAACCAGGTGCTGAGGCCGTTGACGAAGTCCTGGGAGTTGCGGATGGCGAACTTGATGTGGTTGTTGAAATTACCCTGGGAATCGGCAAAGGCGTAGGATTGCAGAGTGTAGGTTTGGCCGCGGGATACGGCCACGGTTTCGCTGGCGGGCAGCAGGGTCGAGTCGAGGGGGCGGCGCTTGAGCAGAGTGCCAGTGTTAATCCACAGCACCGACATGCTCTCCTGGTCTTCGTAGGGGTAGACGACCACGCCATCGGCTTCGACCTGGGCGTCTTTGCTGGGCACAAACCAGGTGTTAAAGCCGCCGATGGTGCGATCGCTCAGCGCCACCTTGATATGGCCGTTGAAGCCGCCGTTGATGTCGGCGTAGGCGTAGGATTGCAGCGGGTAGGTGCTGCCCGCCGCGATCGCCACCTGCTCATTGGCCGCCAGCTGCGACGGCGGCTCCGGCCTGAGCACAAACACCGTCGCTCGATTCACCCGTAAAACTTGATTCACCCTGGGATTCCCACTCTCGCCACGGCCTATCATATATCACCCGCTTTCTACCCCAGAGCATCCCCCTGGGGATAGGGATGGACCAGCGCTCTGCCCTGGGGTCACTGGCGGGCCTAACGGTTGCCAGCGCCAGGCTCAAGGCGGGCCTTTTCCCCGTCTGATGTTTGAGCTACTGGCTAGCCGCCGCTGCTGGGAGAGAAACGGGGGAAGAGGGGTGCCGTTTTATCGGACCTGGCCCGACAACCCCGACCTCAGGTTATTTAGTTAATTTATAGACAGCCTTCTCCCCTATGCTGGGGAATGTTGCGCCCCTTTCCGCTGGCCGTTCTCCTTCGTGCCCATGACTTCTGTATCGCGCCTCAAGGCCAAACTCCCCACGCCCCTGGTTTCCTTGGCCAACCTGGCCTACAACTACTGGTGGAGCTGGACTGAGGAACGGGTTTCGCTGTTTAGCACCATCGATCCGGCCCAGTGGCAGGCCTGCGGCCACAACCCTGTGGCACTGCTGGAATCGGTCTCCTCCGAACGCCTCTGGCAGGTGGCCGAAGATCCCCACTACCTCAACCGCCTGCGGCACCTGACCAGTCAGTTTGAGGCCTACCGCCGGGTAGGCCAGGGGCCAATCGCGACGGTCGCAACGGCCGCTGAGGCCCCGTCCGAGGCTCGGAGCGGGCCGCCGCTGAATTTTGACCGTCCGGTTGCCTACTTTTGTATTGAGTTTGGCCTGCACGAGTCGCTGCCCATCTACGCTGGGGGGCTGGGGGTGCTGGCGGGGGATAGCCTCAAATCGGCTTCAGATCTGGGGGTGCCCATGGTGGGGGTGGGGCTGCTCTACCGCCAGGGCTACTTTCACCAGCACCTCAATCGCAGCGGCTGGCAGGAGGAGCACTACACCCACTGCGAGGTCAACCACCTGCCCATGGAGCTGGTGCGCGACGAGTTTGGCCAGCCCGTGACGATCAAACTGGACATTCGGCGGCGGCCGGTGCGGGTGCAGGTGTGGCGGGTGCAGGTGGGGCGATCGCAGCTGTACCTGCTCGACACCGACCGCAGCGACAACGACCCGCTCGATCGCCGCATTACCAGCCAGCTCTACGGCGGCAACCCCGAAACCCGCCTGGCCCAGGCCCTGGTGCTGGGGATCGGCGGTGTGCGCATGCTCTACGCCCTCGACATCGAGCCGATGGTGTACCACCTCAACGGCAGCCACGGGGCCTTTGCGCTGCTGGAGGTGGCCCAGCGCGACCTGCGCTACAGCGAGGCCGACTTTGGCGCGATCGCGGCCCAGGTGCGTCAGCACAGCGTGTTCACCACCCACTCCCCGGTGTCGGCGGCCAGCAATGTGTTCGCCGCCGACCTGATCGAGTCATTTTTGGGCGGCTACTGGCCCCAGCTGGGGCTATCGCGGGAAGACTTTCTGGCCCTGGGCACCCGTCGCCCGGACGACCCCTGGGATCTGTTCTCCATGACGGTGCTAGCTCTGCGCCTGAGCGGTAAGGCCAACGGTGTCAGCCATCGCCACGGCGAAATCTGCCGGGAGATGTGGCAGGCCCTCTACCCCGACTGCGATGTCTCCCAGGTGCCGATTGGAGCGATTACCAACGGTGTCCACGCCGCCACCTGGACGGCCCCGCTGATGGCCGACCTCTACCGCCAGCATCTAAACCAGGGCGGCGTCACCCCGTTTGCCGACTCCGATCGCTGGGCCGGAGTAGCTGCCATCCCCGACGAGCAGCTCTGGCAGCGCCACAGCCTGCTGAAGGAGCGGCTGGTGGCCTACGCCCGCGATCGCGTCCGCACCGCCCGCCACAGCCGGGGCGAGGCCGCCGATGAAATTGCCGCCGTCGACAACCTGCTCGATCCCCAGGTGCTGACCCTGGGCTTTGGCCGTCGGTTTAGCCCCTACAAGCGGGGCGAGCTGCTGTTTAGCGACCTGCACCGGGCGATTCGCATTTTGGCCCACCCCCGACGGCCCATTCAAATTGTGTTTGCGGGCAAGGCCAACCCCGCCGATGACGAGGGCAAGCGGATCATTCAGCGGCTGATGGAGTGGTGCCGCCACCCCGCCCTGCGCGATCGCGTCGCCTTTATCGAAAACTACGACATGGCGGTGGCCAAGCTGCTGCTGGCCGGGGTCGATGTGTGGCTCAACCACCCGCGCCGCCCCGAGGCCTCGGGCACCAGCGGCCAAAAAGTAGCCCTCAACGGCGGCCTCAACTGCGCCACCCTCGACGGCTGGTGGGCCGAGGCCTACAGGGCTGGGGGCGCTGGCCAGGTGGCCAACGGCTGGGTGATCGGCAAAGCCAACCCGGCGGAGGACCCCGACAGCCAAAACCGCCAGGATGCCGACTCCCTCTACGACCTGCTGGAGCACCACATTGCCCCGGTTTATTACCAGCGCGATCGCGCCGGGCTGCCCCGCCAGTGGATTGCCATGATGAAGGCCTCAATTAAAACCTGTGCGCCCTATTACAACAGCGATCGCATGGTGACCGAGTACCTCACCCAAATGTATGCGCTCAGTCCTGAGCCCATCGCCGTTGGCCCCAGTTCCTAGGAGGTCTGTAGCCATGGCAATTTGGCAGGCCGATCTGCACCGACCCCCCCTGGCCAGCAACGGCGGTGAGCCGCTCTGGGAAATTTTGCTGTGCAGCGAAGATTTCAGCTTCAGCTATGGGGCCACCGCTCCCCAGGCCGCCGTCAACAAAGCCTGGGTAACCGATCAGATCACAACAGCGGTGGCAAAGGCGGGCATCCTGCCCGATCGCATCCAGGTGTTTCGGCCCCAGGCCCTGTCGCTGCTGACCACCGCCGCTGGGCCCCTGGGCATTGCCGTCGAACCCACCCGCCACACCCCCACCCTGCACCAGTGGCTCCGCCAGCGGGCCAAGTGGTACCCCACCCAGCCCAACGCCATCCCCATCCCCTACAACCCGCTGCACATCGAGTCGCCGCCGCCGCTGCCGGTGCCGGAAAATCTGTGGGGCGGTTCGCCTAGCGGTTCGAGCCGCTGGGGGTTTACCGCCCTGGCCGCCTACGACTTTGAGCAAACCCTGCCCTACGAACCCATTCCCCTGCGCCACCTGCCAGCCAGCCTGATGCCCGCCCAGCTGGGGTTGGCCAGCACCACCCCGATTCCCGGCGTGGTGGTGGATGCCGGGCGGCAGGCGATGGCCCTGGCCCAGTGGATTCAGGCCAGCGCCCCCGCCTGGCTGAGCTACGTGCGGGGGGAACCCAACGGGCTGATTTTGGAGGCCGGACTGTGCGATCGCTGGGTCTTCACCACCTTCAGCGACGTCGACGTGGCCGCCGCCGGTCAGCGCTTCGAGCAGCGCAAGCAGGCCAGCTCTGGCCTCCACTTTCTGCTGGTGCGCCCCGACGATTCTGGCATGACCACCACCGGCCTCTGGCTATTGCAGCAGCTGCCCCTACCGCAGTAGCTCGCAATGGATAAACCTGCCAATCCAAAATCAATATTTCCCTCCCCTGCCCCCCTGTTTCAGCCTATTTCGCCGAGGATCGGTTATTGCGACTTACCGACCGTCCCCCACAGCGGTAATCTAGCTGAGTTAGCACTCACATGCAGCGAGTGCTAAATTTGTCTCTGGAGAGCTGAAAGACAGGACATGGCAAAACGAGTTTCCTTTGATGAGGCGTCGCGGCAGGCCCTCGAAAAAGGCGTCAACGCCCTAGCAGACGCCGTTAAAATTACCCTCGGCCCCAGGGGGCGCAACGTAGTACTGGAGAAAAAGTACGGGGCACCGCAGATCGTCAACGACGGCATCACCATTGCCAAAGAGATCGATCTCGAAGACCCCTTTGAGAACCTGGGCGCTCGCCTCATGCAGGAGGTAGCCTCAAAGACCAAAGACCTGGCGGGCGATGGCACTACCACCGCCACCGTACTGGCCCAGGCCATGGTCAAAGAAGGTCTGAAGAACGTGGCCGCGGGTACCAACCCCGTCAGCCTGCGTCGCGGCATTGAAAAAGCCGTGAACCTGCTGGTCAGTGAGATCGCCGCCGCCGCCAAGCCCGTGGAAGGTAACGCCACCATCGCCCAGGTCGCCACCGTGTCGGCGGGCAGCGATGAAGAAATCGGCACAATGATTGCCGAAGCCATGGACAAAGTCACCAAAGACGGCGTTATTACCGTAGAAGAGTCCAAGTCTCTCTACACCGAGCTGGATGTGGTCGAAGGGATGCAGTTCGATCGCGGCTACATCTCCCCCTACTTCGTCACCGACCAGGAGCGCATGGTGACCGAGCTAGACAACGCCCGCATTCTGATTGTCGACAAAAAAATCGGCTCCATTCAGGACCTGGTGTCTGTGCTGGAGCGGGTCGCCCGCGAGGGGGCACCCCTGCTGATTATTGCCGAAGACATCGAGGGCGAGGCCCTGGCTACCCTGGTGGTCAACAAGGCCCGGGGCGTGCTGAATGTAGCTGCGATTAAATCGCCTAGCTTTGGCGATCGCCGCAAAGCCATGCTCCAGGACATCGCCGTGCTGACCGGCGGCCAGGTGATCTCCGAAGAAATCGGCCTCAGCCTGGAGACCGCCGACCTGTCGATGCTGGGTCTGGCCACCAAAGTCACCATCACCAAAGACACCACCACCCTGGTGTCCGATGCGGGCAATAAGGCCGACATCGACAAGCGCATCGCTCAAATTCGCCAGGAACTGGAGCGCACCGACTCCGACTACGACAAAGAAAAGCTGTCCGAGCGGCTGGCCAAGCTGGCTGGGGGCGTTGCGGTCATCAAGGTCGGGGCCGCCACCGAAACCGAACTCAAAGATCGCAAGCTGCGCATTGACGACGCCCTCAGCGCCACCAAGGCCGCCGTCGAAGAAGGCATTGTTCCCGGCGGTGGGGCCACCCTGCTGCACCTGGCCCCCAAGCTGGAAGCCCTCAAAGGTTCCCTCAGCTCCGAAGAGGCCATCGGGGTCGATATCGTCATGCGGGCGGTGGAAGCCCCCCTGCGGCAGATCGCCGACAACGCCGGTCAGCAGGGATCTGTGATTGTCGAAAAGGTGCGGGCTATGAGCTTCCCCATGGGCTACAACGCCCTCACCGGCACCTACGAAGACCTGATTCAGGCGGGCATCATTGACCCCGCCAAGGTGGTGCGCTCTGCCCTGCAAGACGCGGCTTCGATCGCCGGTATGGTGCTCACCACCGAAGCCCTGGTGGCCGAAATTCCTGAACCCCCAGCCCCCGCTGGCGACCCCGGCATGGGCGGCATGGGTGGCATGGGCGGCATGGGCGGCATGGGCGGCATGGGCGGCATGGGCATGATGTAACCCAGCCTCGACGATCCCTGAATAAATGCTTAATCTCTAGGGGTGCAGCTACGGCTGTGCCCCTATGCTTTACCTGGCGGATATTGTACGGAGCAAAGACCATGTCGCGGCGCAGACACAATCCGGCAGCAAAAGCACAATCGGCTCCCCGTCCGCATTGGGATCAATCTGGGGGGACAGGGGCAGGTGCTACCACCCCAGACGTAATCCCCCAGGGTCCCTGTTGTCAAATTGACCCGGCCCAGGACGCAGATGAGGATGAGGACGAGCTGTTTGACTTTAGCTACTCCCCTCCGGGAGCGCTGCCGGGTACGCTCAGAATTCCCGACGACGCGCTGCCTACGGAGCTATTTTTGATTGACTACAGCCCAGATGTCGTCCATACCGCTACCATTGATCACCCCCAGGAGTGCTCCGCCCTGGGCACAAGCGACAGCGTTACCTGGCTCGATGCCCGAGGGCTGGGCACTGAGGAAAAACTGCTCCAAATGAGCCAGACCTTTGATTTGCATCCGCTGATGCTCGAAGACATTGTCAATGTCCCTCACCGCCCCAAAATCGACTTTTACGACGGCAAGATTTTAATCATCATGCAGATGGTACGGCCCAAGTCTACGGGGTCTGGGGTGGGCAGCGAGCAGGTCAGTTTTGTGCTGGGCAAGGGGTTTTTGGTCACCTTTCAGGAAGAACCCAACTGGGATTCCTTTGGGCCGGTGCGCGATCGCATTCGGCGGGGCACCGGCACCATTCGCCGCCAAAACTCCGCCTACCTTGCCTATGCCCTGCTCGATACTATCGTCGACAGCTTCTTTCCGGTGCTGGAGGTGATCGGCGAAACCCTCGAAGAACTGGAAGAAGAAGTGGTCGCAAACCCCACCAGCCACACTATCGAAAAAATTCACCGGATGCGGCGGGGGCTGATGAAGCTGCGCCGCTACATCTGGCCCCAGCGCAGCGTCATCAACAGCCTCATCCGCGACAGCGACGATCTGCTCACCCAGGAGGTGCGGGTCTATCTGCAAGATGTCTACGACCACATTGTGCAGGTGGTCGACATCATCGAAAACTACCGCGAGATCGCCTCCAGCCTGATGGATGTCTACCTGTCGTCGATCAACAACCGCATGAACGAGGTGATGAAGCTGCTGACGGTGATCTCCTCCATCTTCATCCCTCTCACCTTCATCGCCGGGGTCTACGGCATGAACTTTAACCCCGAAAAATCGCCCTTCAACATGCCCGAGCTGGATTGGTACTGGGGCTACGCTATCTGCCTGGGTGTCATGGGGGCGATCGCCGCTCTGCAAATCTACTTTTTCTGGAAGCGCGGCTGGTTTGACAATTTCTCAACGACGCGTCGCTGACTACAGGATGAAACCCTGATGAAACCTTTAGGCGATCGCAGGATGGAGCGATCCCCCCATAGGGCAACCTTGCTCACTGCTCTCGACCCCTCATTTATTCCTCTCGCGGTGATACTATAACAACGCCCTTAACCCTCATCCCCAATGGATCTCAAAGACCATATCCGCGATATTCCCGACTTTCCTAAACCCGGCATTTTGTTCCGCGACATTACGCCGCTGTTGGCCAACCCCACCGCCATGCAGTACAGCATTGATGTGTTTGCCGAGCGGGTGGCCGAGTATCGCCCCGACTACATTGTGGGCATTGAGTCGCGGGGCTTCATGTTTGGGGTGCCGCTGGCCTACAAGCTGGGGGTGGGGTTTGCCCCGGTGCGCAAGCCCGGCAAGCTGCCTGCGGCTGTCCATAGCGCCAGCTACGCGCTGGAGTATGGCAACGACACCCTAGAACTCCACCAAGACGCATTCCCGGCAGACAGCCGGGTGCTGATTGTCGACGACCTGATTGCCACCGGCGGCACCGCCGCCGCCACCGCCGAACTGATCGAGAAAACCGGCTGTACCGTAGCTGGGTTTGGCTTTTTGATCGAGCTGGCGGGACTAGAGGGACGGGCCAAACTCCCCGCTGCCCCCGTCACCGTGCTGTTGCAGTACTGAGGGATGTCTGAACAAGAAGATTGTGGCTGCAATGCGGCGATCGCAGCTCTGTAGGGCAACGCTCATGCCTAGGGCCAGGGGTTGCCAAAATCATCGGTTCGCAGCCTCGATGCTCAGTCCTGGGGCGTCAGGGCCAGGGCGTAGCGCAGGCAGCGCATCACCACAAACCACAGCACCGCAATTACCAGCACCAGCCCCACCCGATTCAGCCACCAGCTCGACTCCAGGGCCAGGGCATTAAACGCCGCGTGGGAGAGCATCGCCGCCAGCAGGCCGTTGCGCACCAGCCCGCTGTGCTGCTCCGGGGGCGAAAACTTGGCCAGCCCCAGGGCATAGCCCCACAGGGAAGACCACAGGGCATTCCCCGGCCCCGACAGCAGCCCCCACAGGGCAAACATGGTCAGCACCGCCGTCCAGGCCGAGGCATCCACCGCTGTCCCCGGCATCCCCAGCCGGGCGACGGCAAAGTAGGCGTAGAGCATGGAGCCAACCACCTCCAGGGTGGCAAAACCCAGGCCGGCGGCGGCGGCAAAAATAATCCCATCGACGGGTTCGTCAAACTCTGGGTGGTTGTAGACGCCCTGCTTCACCACCCAAAATTTGGCCAGTTCCGCCAGCACCGGCACGACCACTACCCCCATCAGCCAGGTCGGCAGGGGGATATACTCGCGCACCAAAAATACCGGAATAAAGGCCAGCACTCCCCCCAAAAAGATCTTCAACACCAGCGATCGCGGCTCTGGGTTGAGCTTGTCGCGGGTGTAGAAAAACCAGAGCAAAAACGCCAGGGGAGCCAGGGCCAGGGCGACAATGCCCACCACCGTAGCTAGCACGTTAGGGTCAGCAGCAAGATTTGCCATTTGCCGGGATATCGGAGTAAATCGCTTCTAAATCATACATTGGCTGATTCAGGGAGGGATGGGGGGATGAGGGGATGGGGGGATGAACTTTGAATTTTGAACTTTGAATTTTGAACTTTAGGTTTCCGCCCTGCCCACCTCCCCACCTTCCCCACCTCCCCACCTTCCCCACCTCCTCACCAACAAGGGCCGCAATCTTTGTAAGATAGGGATTCACAGCAAGTATCGAGGTCGTGGGCAAGTTCATGCAGGACGTGTTGGTCATTGGCGCTGGGCCAGCCGGGCTATCGTTGGCGGCAGCTCTGGCAAAAACAGGGCTGGCGGTGCAGGGGCTAGCCCTAGCCGACCCGGCGCACCCCTGGCCCAACACCTACGGCATCTGGGTCGATGAGCTGGAAGATCTGGGCCTGGTGCAGTTTCTGGAGCACCGCTGGAAAGACTGCGTTGTGAATGTCAACAGCGGCACTCTGCCTCTGCACCGGGAGTATGGCCTACTCAATAAAGATCGCCTGCAAACCCACTGGCTAACCCAGGCAAACAAGCACCAGGTCACCTGGCACCAGGGTAAAGCTGTGCGTATTGAGCACCTGACTACCCACACCCTGGTTACGACGGAGGCCGGTGAATTGCTCACCGCCCGGCTGGTTGTGGATGCCACAGGGCACCGATCGGCTTTGGTGAGACGCCCGATCGCCTCAGAGCTGGCATTTCAGGCCGCCTACGGCATCGTCGGACAATTTTCTCAGGCCCCCACCGACCCTCAGCAAATGGTGCTGATGGACTACCGCGACGACCACCTTACCCCCGCCCAGCGCCGGGAGCCGCCCACCTTCCTCTACGCCATGGACCTGGGCAACGACTTGTATTTTGTCGAAGAAACCTCCCTGGCTCACCATCCGGCTATTTCCATGGAAGTTTTGCGGCAGCGGCTGCACCAGCGCCTGCGCCATCGGGGCATTGCGGTAGAAAGCAGTCACCACGTCGAGCAGTGCCTGTTTCCCATGAATCTACCCCTGCCCGATTTTAACCAGCGGGTGGTGGGCTTTGGTGGGGCGGCCAGCATGGTGCATCCGGCCTCGGGCTATATGGTGGGGGCGATGCTGCGGCGGGGGCCAGGCCTGGCGCAGGCGATCGCCGCCGCCCTGGGCGCACCCGAAACCACTCCGACCGAGGTCGCCAGTCAGGCCTGGCAGGCGCTGTGGCCCGCCGATCGCGTTCGCAAGCACTACCTCTACCTGTTTGGCCTCGAAAACCTGATGGCCTTTGATGGCCCGCAGCTGCACCAGTTCTTTGCCGCCTTCTTCAGCCTGCCCACGGACGACTGGGCCGGGTTTTTGGCCGACAGCCTGACGCTGCCGGAGGTGGTGCAGGCCATGATCGGCCTGTTTGGCCGCGCCTCTAACCCGGTGCGGCTGGGGTTGATGCGATCGGTGTTTAGCCACGGCCACCTGCTGGGACGCACCCTGATGAGCTAATTAGAGACATAGCGTATACTCAAGGGTTATAACCAGCCCAATTTAGGATCCCTGGAGTTATGGGCCTGTAGTCATGGATTGGTTATGGGCTGCTAAGGTATAGCCGGAGATCATGACCCGGCTAACTTCTACGCCTAATGTGGGCAACCTGACTGTATTCCACGGGTAGCCGCGCTGTTTTTACCCGATTGTTGTACCTGTCGCTGTTGAGTCCATCATGGAGAATCCGTTTATGGCTGAGCTACCCAACTCCTCTGCGGCCCATCCCGCGCCGCCGCCCCCCCCCAGACCTCCCCAGGCGGCCGTCCAGGAGCAGTCCACCGCCCAAGCCCGCGCCCAGGCGGCTGCCCGCGCCGCTGGCCAAGCGGCCGCCCAGGCCGGTGCTGGTAGAGCTCAGCCTCCGGTAGGGCAAGCGCCGCCGGCTCCCATGCCCGCTTCGGCCCCGTCCGGACAAGCGCCGCCGGCTCCCATGCCTGCTTCGGCCCCCTCTGGACAAGCGCCGCCGCCAGCAGCGGCACCGGGCCAGGCCCGCCATCGCCCGGCCTCACCGCCCCCCATGCCCAAGGCGGCGGAAACCCTCAAGGTCAGCAGCGGCCTTACCCTCGAAAAAATTGTCCGCGAGGCCTTCGACAAAGGATTTTCTGACATTCACCTGGGCGTGGGAGAAATACCCCGTTTCCGCGATCGCGGCGACATTTCAACCACCGAGTACCCCGCCACCGACGAAGCCACCTTCTACAGCTGGCTCGACGAAATTCTCAAGCCCGAAGAAGTGCAGGAGTTTCGCCAAACCCTCGACTTTGACGGTGCCGCCCAGTACGACTTCACCCGTATCCGGATCAACATCTTCGACTCTCTGCGCGGCCCGGCCATGGTGCTGCGCCTGATTCCGGTAAAAATTCTCACCCTCGACCAGCTGGGCTTCTCGCCCATCTTTCGCGATGTCTGCCACTACCACAAGGGGCTGGTGCTGGTGACTGGGCCGACCGGCTCGGGTAAATCGACCACCATGGCGGCGATGATTGACTACGTCAACACCGAAATGCCCAAAAACATCATCACCATCGAAGACCCGGTGGAATTTGTGCACCAGAGCAAGCGATCGCTGGTCAAGCAGCGGGAAGTGGGCATGCACACCCAAAAGTTCGACAACGCCCTCAAAGCCTCCCTGCGGGAAGACCCCGACATCATTCTGGTCGGTGAAATGCGGGACAAAGAAACCGTCAACACCGCCCTCAAAGCGGCCCAAACGGGTCACTTAGTCATGGGCACCCTGCACACCAACAGCGCCGTCAAAACCGTAGAGCGGATTCTCAATCTCTACGAGCCCGAGCAGCAGGCTCCGGTGCGCGTGTCCTTGGCAGAGTCGCTGGTAGCCGTCATTGCCCAGGGCCTCTGCCGTACCACCGACGGCAAGCGAGCCGCCTTCCACGACATTCTGATCAACACCGACGCCATCAAAGACTACATTCTGCGGGGCCAGCTCGACGAGGTCGAAGCGCTGATTCCCAAATGTACCTTCGACGGCATGTGCACCATGAATCAGTCGCTCTACGCCCTCTACGAGTCGGGGCGCATCACCGAAGAGACTGCGCTGGAAATGTCGCCCAAACAGAACGAAATGGCCCAAATGCTGCGGGGCCGTGTCTAACCCCGTGATTGCCAGCCCAGTCGCCGCCAGCTTTAAGGGCATTGCCCTGTTCACCCCTGGGGGCGACTGCGTTTACTGCCTCGACGAGCAAAAGCGGCTGCACTGGCACTTAGACCTGTGCGCGGCTCTGCAAACTCACCTGGGGCTAGCCGAGCCGCCCTACTTTTTGCTGCCCTGCTTCACGGCCACCGTAGATCGCTGGGTCAACCCCAGCACCCAGGCCCTCGTCACGGCAGCCGAAGCCTATCCCCGTGCCCTGCGGTTCCAGGCCCTGCTCAATGCGCTGTTTGGTTTGGGCAATCTTCAGTGGCAGCCCAACTACAGCAGTGCCGAAGAATGTTCGGTGGCGCTGATCGAGTCCTATCGCCCCGCCTTTCCCCAACTGTGGGAATGCCACGACCTGATTATCCGAGTTGAGCAAGGGGCCGAGGTTTCAGAACAGCCGTTGCCTATCTCCACCCTCGATGCCCCAGGCGCAATGCCCCAGTCCCACAGGTTTAAGCTCTTTGTCAGCGGAGTCGACACCGCCGCCACCGAGAGAATGCTGCGATTTTTGCACACCACCCTGGAATCAACCCTGGCCAGCGCCTACACGCTTCAAGTCATCGACGTCATTACCCATCCCGCCGAGGCCGAAGCCGCCAATATCTCCGCCACCCCAACCCTAATTCAAGTTTCGCCGGAACCGGTGCGGCGGGTGGTGGGCAACGTGCTGAGCCAGGAGCAGATGGCGCAGCTGCTAGCCTAGCCTTGGGCAACCCCCATCGCCTCCAGAGGTCGATTACGATGAGGCTACTTATAGCGCTGGCCCACTGGCTAGTAGACTGCGGCGCAAGTGTCGCGACTATTGCCAATCGCTAGGGAGCAGGGGAGCTAGGGAGCAGGGGAGCTGGAATCGTCGGCATATTTCCGCCTTCGAGTACTAGGGCGTGTTTTAAAACTCTTTGGCAGAATGGAAGTAGTACGAATAAACTCTTGAACTGCGATGATTCTTCCACCTCAACCCGCCCCTCGTCGGGGTGAAATGAGCGAAAACCAATGGAACCAGATTGAACCCCTGCTGCCACCGCAAAAACCTCCCACGGGCTGCCCAGCCAAAGACCATCGCCTGATCATCAATGGCATCCTGTGGATTTTGCGCACGGGTGCGCCATGGCGAGACTTGCCGGAGTGCTATGGGGCTTGGTTAACCGTTGCCGGGCGGTTTTATCACTGGCGCAAGATTGGCCTATGGCAACAGGTGCTCACAGGCCTCCAAGCGAAGGCCGATGCCGAGGGCAAGCTCAATTGGGATATTCATTTTGTCGATGGCAGTGTCATCCGTGCCCACCAGCATGCCGCTGGGGCAAAAAGGGGGACCTAGAGCCCGATTCGGACCTCTCTGCGGTTCAACAGGTGCAAATCCGAGAGGCCTTAGGACGGTCCCAAGGGGGCTTTAGCACCAAACTACATCTGCGCTGCGAGGGAAACGGCTTACCGATGACCTTTCTGCTGACCGTCGGTGAGCGTCATGAGGCGGTCGTGTTTGAACCATTGATGGAGCAAGGCGCGGTGAAACGCCCTCACGGGGGACGACCGCGCTTACGTCCCAAGCGGGTCAGTGGGGATAAAGCTTACAGCAGTGGCTCCATTCGTCGCTATTTGCGACGGCGGGGAATTCGGGTGACCATTCCTCGCAAACGCAATGAACGGCGACGCGGTACCTTTGACAAGGCGCTATACCGCCAGCGCAATCAAGTTGAGCGGTGTTTCAATCACTTGAAGCAGTACCGCCGCATCGCAACTCGCTATGAGAAAAAGGCTGAAAACTACCTGGCCATGCTAACTCTAGCCTCCATCATGATGTGGGGTTAGTTTTAAAACACGCCCTAGGGCATTACTGGTTGCCTGTAGCTAAGTCTGGAATGGCGAATCGGCGTATGGCCATCGCCCTGGATTACCCGGGCAAGCGTCCTAACTCTCGTGGCGACGGCTGTAGGTGCCGTTTTGCAAAAAGATAGCCCAAATGATTGCGTAGAACGGCCTCTCAACCGACAATGGGCAGAAAAATAGGGTTAGCCAGGGGTTTATGCTGGTCAGCGAGGGCTGGCTGATCGTCTTCGGCAAGAGGTAGTCTGGGATGGTTTCCCATCTCAGCGCTGCGTGAAGGCCATATCTTGTCCCCGGTGCCCGCCTAGTCCTTGATCTGGTTATCTATGTCGATCAAAAACATTGTTTCCCTGGGTCTGCTGGTCTTTATCCCCATCTCGATCGCGGCAGAACAGCTGGAGTGGGGTGCTCTCACAGTGTTTGGGCTGTCGGCGGTGGCGATCGTGCCCCTGGCGATTTGGCTGAGCACCGCCACCGAAGAGCTGGCGGTGGTCACCGGGCCGACCATTGGCGGCCTCATCAATGCCGTCTTTGGCAACGCCACGGAGTTAATTATCGCCCTGGTGGCGCTCAAGGCGGGGCTGATAGATATTGTCAAAGCCAGTATTACCGGGGCGCTGCTGGCCAACCTGCTGCTGGTGCTGGGCCTGTCGATGTTTTTTGGCGGGCTGCGCTACAAAGAGCAGAGCTTTAACCAAACCGTCGTTCGCATGAATGCCTCGACCATGAGCCTGGCCGTGGTGGCGATTGTGCTGCCCGCCATGGTGATCAACACATCCAATATTGTTGAACCCCAAACCATTGAGCGCCTGTCGCTGACGGTGGCGGCGGTGCTGATTGTGGTCTACGGGCTAACGCTGCTCTTTTCGCTCAAGACCCACAGCTACTTGTACGACGTGGGGGTCAACGACCTAGAAAACGCGGAGCACGGTGATGCGGAAAAGCCCAATCTGTGGCTTTGGCTCGGCGTGTTGGTAGCGGCCACCATTGGAGTTGCCATCGAGTCTGAAATTTTTGTGGGGGCGGTGGAAGAGGCGGCCACCAGCCTGGGGTTTACCGCCCTGTTTACGGGGGTAATTTTGGTGCCCCTGGTGGGTGGTGCGGCGGAGTACGTCACCGCCGTACGAGTAGCCACCAAAGACAACATGGACTTGGCGGTCGCGATCGCCATGGGGTCGAGCCTGCTGGTGGCGCTGCTGGTGGCCCCGGTTCTGGTGATTATTGGCTACTTTATTGGCCAGCCCATGGACCTCAACTTTGGCCTGTTTGAGGTAATTGCGGTGGTAATTGCGGTGTCCTTTGCCAACCTGATTAGCCTAGACGGGCGATCGAACTGGCTGGAGGGGGTGCTGCTGCTGTCGACGTTTGTGATTTTGGGGGCGGCGTTTTTCTTCCACCCGGTGTAGGCAAAATTAAGAAGCCGGATTTCTGGGCTGATAAAAATAGCCTTTAAAGAACAAAGAAACCCGGTTTTTGGTCAATGGGGAATCTATCCATGGGTAGGCAGTACATTATTGGAGTTGTGATTGACTTATTATTACTTTTGTAAGCGGTATATCCAGTTTTGAAGCCATAGAAGCGAAACGATTAAGGCTGTAAGCTATTAGCTAAAATCCAGGTACGGATCTATGGATTTTCGTAGTGATGCTTTCGCAAAGCAATGCACCACGGTATGTAATTGATTGGGTGGTGCATTGCGGCTAAAACGTAAGTTTTGGCAGTTTGACTACATAGGTTTACACCGCGAACACATACGACAAGGCTAATATATCTACAGATCAGCAAGAGCAGATCTTTGAATTTCACAAGATTGTAAACGAGACAAGATAATAGGAAACCATCTGTGGCCTCCAGAGTTCCAACCCCAATTTCCCAGCAAAGGTAGTTCTCCTTTAGGTGATAGGTCGATGTTAAACTTAAGGCTGGAATATCCTACCCAGCCTTGATCCTCACTCCAGCCAACTATTTCACCAAACTTGCTCCAATCGTCATTATAGTTAATGGGACTATTGCAAGCTTCCCATATCTCTCTTTGTACGCTAAAGCCAAATACACCCTTACTGTGCTTCAGCCATAAATAGTCTAAAGTTAGTAAGTCGTCGCAGGGAAAGTATTCTAAATCTTTCCTGTCAAACCACTGACCCTCTTCTTTTTCCACAGTAGCGATCATCAATCGATAAGTTTCTTCGTCTGCCTTACGCCACTTTTTAGATTCCAGAAGCTCTTCTAGTCTTTTATATCTTCTGATGTGAACTCTATTAATTACACTCTCCACCAATTTAAAGTCCGCCTTAGAATAGCTGATAAAAATTTTTACTTCTTCTTTGGAAATAGAGATTTCTTTTTTATTTTGCATTCGTTTAGCTGTCAGATTGGTGCTGAGCTTGCTATAGTAAGGATATTCTTTTAGTGCAATAGAGGCAAGTTCAGCGGCTTCGCTACCCTTCTCCAAAGCTTTATAAACTATCTGCTCCAGCAACCTCGGAGTTAGCTGAGCAGTGTACAGCAATACGGTTTCGCGCCAGAGGGCTTCATTCCAGTTTTGCAGCACCAGGTGGGCATTTTTTTGAATGGTGTCCTTGTCTTGGGGCTTGGCCAACCAGGTAGCAGCAAAAAAGCCCTGGAACGTGACATGGGGAAACTCGTATTCCCCAGGTTCGCGCTCAACCAGCAACTCGCTTACATCTACGATCGCCTTTAGCCACTCGGCGGGGTCTACCTCTTCGTCTTGCAGTAAGGGGTGCTGGGCCAAAAAGTGCAGCAGCGTAGCTCGATTGATGGTCAGCCGCTTGGATTTAGATGTGACCATGCCTATGGCAATAGCCTGAAGCAGAGCCAGACTTTTGCCGTAAGGCAACGGCATTTGAATAAAACGGGCGCAAGGGCGATCATCGAGCTGGAGTTTGCAGATGCCCTGATAGAGACCTAGCCGTTGACGGGGCAGTTCCGTTGCAGGGGCCAAACGGTGAAAGGTAACCAGCATGTTGAGCAGCAGCGGGTTTTCGGCCATGTAGCCCAGTTCGTCGCGGCGTGCTTGCAGCTGGCCGATCAGGTTATTCGAACGCTCGGTGGCTACTTCCTTAGCCTGGCGGCGCTGCTTGGCAGGGCGAAAAACCTGCTCTTGGCACAGATACCAGCGGTGAATAAACGCTTCTTGCTGGGCAGGGTTGAACCTGTTGACGTAAATAGGGATAGCGGGCTTTTTGGCGGTGTAGTCTTTGTACCCGGCGGGGCGTGAGGTGAGAATAAACACCGACTGGCGATATTCGGCTATTTGGGCACTCAACCATTCGCTCACCTGGGGACGCTTTTCGGCAGGGATTTCGTCGAACCCGTCGAACATCACTAAGGCTTTGCCGCTGGTTAACAGCTTGGCGGCCCAGGCGGGTGGTGGTGTGAGGGGATGATTTTTTGACAGGCTGGGGATGTGGTGCTCGGTAATAAGTTGGGGCAGGCTGGGGGGCTGCGGTTGGGTTAGCTCGTCGCCCCAGTCGCGCAGGCGCAGCAACACGGGCACCAGTTTGGGGGCACGATGGCGGCGGTGTTTGCCCTGGCTGTAGATCAGGGTAATGTGGCGCAGCAGGGTGGTTTTGCCCATGCCGCCCTTAGCAAGAATACTCATCTGGCGAAATTTGCGGTCTTTGCGCGTGCGGGCCAGTAGCTTCCAAATATCCAGGTTTTCCGATAGCAAGCCGGGGTCATACTGCGCCCAGTTGTTTTTGACGTTGATCAAAGCCCCATTGGTTAAGGCACCGCTGCTAATCGCCCCGCTTAGGTCGAGGGGCACAAACACATCTTCGAGCAGGGGGATAGCGGTACGATCGGGGTTAAAGCCTTCGGCGGTGAACTCTTCGCACAGGCGGGCCTGCTGTCGCAGATAGGGGCCAGTAAAGTCTGAGCGTAGCGACAGCAGTGAGCGCTCAGCGCTGTTAATGCCCCAGTCGAGCAGTTGGTCGAGTTTGGGAGCGAGCTTGTTGCCCACCTTAATGGCAACAAAAACAGCGGCTGCACCAGAAAAGCAGGTGACAGCCTCTCTCCATTGCCCGGATCGAGCGTTAGTAACTCCCACGAGGCTCAAGGCTCCAGGCACGCCTAGAGAGACCAATTTGGTATCGAGCAGTTCAAAGACCTGCTCGATTGTTGTGGGTGTATAGTTAGACGGCTCTTCGTCCATGGGGCAAAGGGGGCGTATGTTTAACCCATAGTATTCGCAACTCTGGATTTAGCACGACCATCGATCGCCGTGTTCAAGCGCCAGTTCACTGACTTTGCCGTGGGCTAACCATGCCACAGAGAGTCTTCGGTCACCGGGTCAAACAGGTGAGCTTTTTCGGGGGCGATCGCCAGCCAGACCTCATCGCCAATGCGCACCGCCGCGTCGGGCGGAACTTTGGCCAGCAGCGTCAGCCGCTCGGTCTGCACCGTCAGGTAGGTCTCACTGCCCAGAGCCTCTAGGTGAACAACCTGACCGCGAATATTTTTGGGGGCGGGCAGGGCCAAACTCAGGTGCTCGGGGCGAATGCCCAGCGTTGCCTCGCGGTTGTCGTAGGGCAGCAGGCGATTGTCCCACTCGCTGGGCAGCGACAGGCGAAACTCGGGGTGCACCAGCAAAAACGGAGCCTGCACCTGGACGGGGATGAAATTCATGGGCGGCGAGCCAATGAACTCGGCCACAAAGCGATTGGCGGGGCGGTTGTAGAGATCTAGCGGCGTGGCCACCTGCTGAATTTGGCCCTGGTTCATCACCGCAATGCGGTGGCCCATGGTCATGGCTTCGATTTGGTCGTGGGTGACGTAGATGGTGGTGATGCCCAACTGCCGCTGCAAGTTCACAATCTGGGCGCGGGTTTCCATACGCAGTTTGGCATCCAGGTTAGAGAGGGGCTCATCCATCAAAAACACCTGGGGGTTGCGGGCCATGGCGCGGCCCAGGGCCACCCGCTGCTTTTGCCCGCCCGAGAGCTGGCGGGGGTAGCGGCTCAATAGCCCGTCAATTTGCAGCATTTTGGCTACCGCCCGCACGCGATCGTCGATTAGCCGCTCGGCCTCTGAGACGTAGCGCAGGCCGGGGGGCAGCCTGCGGGTCACCGACACCAGCGGCTTTTCCCACCAGCGGCTCTCGGTCAGCAGGCGCTCTAGCTCCTGGTTGGCGGGCGAATCGCTAACGGGAAGCGGTTTTTTGCCCAGCTCCGGCAGGGATTGTTCGAGGTCGGCCCCCATGCGGCGCAGGCCGAAGGCGAGGTTGTTGTACACCGACAGGTGGGGATAGAGGGCGTAGCTCTGGAACACCATGGCGGTGTCGCGCTGCTTGGGGGGCAGGTCGTTGACTCTGCGATCGCCTACCCAAACGCTGCCCCCGGTAATCTCCTCCAGCCCAGAAATCAGCCGCAGCAGCGTGCTTTTGCCGCAGCCCGAGGGGCCGACCAGCACCATAAATTCGCCGTCATGGATGGTGAGGTTAATGCGCTTGAGCACCGCCGCTGCATTGGGGTCGGTATCGGGAAGCGCATCCTTTGTCTCGTCAGACTGGCGAGACTTGGGGAAGGTTTTGTAGACATTTTCAATTGCGACGTGGGCCACGGCAGGTTGGGCTACTGAACTAAGGAGCTACGGATAAATTCATTTGAGTCCAGGAAGTAGGTTTCAGAGGTTGCGGTCATCGCGTCCTCTCGAGCTCAAAGGATAAACTCATCAACTTCGGTAGGATGTTCGATCAGTTCAGCGATCAAGCCCGTTTTGGCCGTGGTGCATTGGGTCAAAATTGTCATTTCAACTTGGTCAGTACCGAGCAAAGCTTCTTTGTATTCCTCACGAATTTCAATTATCCCGTTCTCAATGGGTGCTTTGAAGGTAATGACTGGCATGGTGTTTGCTCAATTTTGATCGCCCAACGGTGTAACAGTACATCAAACGCTGTCGGTATCCATCCTACTCATCTTCGGGCAAACTGCTCTGGTCAGGCGAGTTAATGCGAATCACCTGGGTGACGGTTTCGCCTTTGGTGGGCTTAACCAGACGATCGCTCTCTCCGGTTCTGCCCTGGCGCGGCACAGACTCGGCGGGAATGACGGCGGTGCGATCGCCGCTGGTAAACACCGTCACCGACTCCTTCGGCACCGCTGGCAGCAGCGCCACCAGACTGTCGGTCTTGAGGCTGAACTGAAAGGACTGGGTGCCAATGTCGCCCCGCTTCGCCACCCGCAGGCCCTCGACGGGCAGGCGCTTGGCGTAGCCCGCCGCCGAAACCAGCAGCAGGCAGTCTTTACCCGACTGCACCCGCACGCAGCCCGCCAGGGTTTCTTGCTTGCCCATGCGAATGCCCTGGGGACCCTGGGCCGCCCGGCCCATGATCGCCAAATTGTCATCATCAATGGGAAAGCGCAGCAGCCGACCGCCGGTGGTTCCCAGCACCAGGTCATCCCCCAGTTCGGCCAGGGTGACGTGGGCCAGCTCGTCGCCATCTTTCACCTTCATCGCCGTCAGCCCGCGCCCGGTCAGGCTCGTGAACTCTTGCAGCGGGGCGCGCTTGATTTTGCCCCGGCGGGTGACCAAAATCAGGTCGTGCTCCAGCAGGTCGTCGCGGATGACAAACTGAGCCACAACGGCGTCGGCATCGGGGGGCACCGAACCGGGCAGCAGGTTCACCAGCGGCGAGCCCTTGCCCTGGCGCGGGTTGTTGGGGATGGCCTCCACCGCCACGGTAAAGGCGCGGCCATCGCGGGTGAGGGTCAGCACCTCCTGAGTGGTGAGGGCAGATTCCACCTGCACCACGGGGTCGTCGTCAAGTTCGTGCAGTTTGGGGTTGGTGTCGGTTTCGAGGCGGGCCTGGCGTCGCTGGTAAGATTTTTGGGAATACCGCCGCACGTAGCCCTTCTGGGTAAACTCCACCACCGTCGCCTCTTCGACGGTTTCGGCAATAATTTCCTCGATCTGCTGCGATTCCTCGGCCCGCTCTGCCTCGGTTTGAATGCGGGTGCGGCGGGGGTCGCTAAATTTCTTTTTCAACGCTTTGAGCTCTTTTTTCATCGCCTTGAGCAGTTCGCGGCGATCGCTCAGCAGCCGCTGCAGGTCATCGCGCCGCTGGCGCAGTTCCTCGGCCTCGGTGGCGAGGCCCTGGCGCTCCATGCCGGTGAGCTTGCGCAGGGGCATGGCCAAAATGGCGTCAGACTGGCGCTCGCTGAGGTCAAACTGCTGCTGAAAGGTCTGTTTAGCGGTGGTGCCGTCGGGCGCGTTGCGCAGAATGTCGATGATGGCGTCGAGGTTGTTGAGGGCGGTGAGCAGCCCCTCGGTGATGTGCAGCTTGGCCTCGGTTTTTTCGAGCTGGTGCTGGTAGTGGCGGGTGAGGGTGGTCTCCCGGAAGTTTAAGAAGGCCTGCATAACGTCGCGCAGGGGCAGCTGGCGGGGCTGGCCGTTGTCGAGGGCCAGCATAATGACGCCGAAGTTGCTCTGGAGCGGGGTGGTGCGGTAGAGGTCTTGCAGCACCCGCTGGGTTGGGGTGTCGCGTTTGAGTTCGATCACCACCCGCATGCCGTCGCGATCGCTCTCATCGCGAATATCCGCGATCCCCTCCAGCCGTCCCGCATTGACGAGCTGAGCAATTTTCTCAATCCAGCCCGCCTTATTCACCTGGTAGGGCAGCTCGGTGACGATAATGGCGTTGCGCCGCTGTCGCCCTTTGCCGGGGTGAACCTCCTCAAACTGGCAAATGCCGCGCACGGGAATGCTGCCCCGCCCGGTGCGGTAGGCATCCAGAATGCCCTCGGTACCAATGATTTCCCCTCCGGTGGGGAAGTCGGGGCCGGGGATGAGGCGAAAGAGTTCGTCGTCCGACAGGTTGGGGCGATCGATCATCGCCACCAGCCCGTCGATCACCTCGCCCATGTTGTGGGGCGGAATGTTGGTGGCCATGCCCACGGCAATGCCCGACGACCCGTTCAGCAGCAGGTTGGGCAGCTGGGTGGGCAGTACCACCGGCTCCTGCTGGGAGCTGTCGAAGTTGTCGCTAAAGTCAACCAGGGCCTCGCTGATGTCAGTCAGCAGGGCCTCGTTGCTAATCGGCGACAGGCGGGTTTCGGTGTAGCGCATGGCCGCTGGCGGGTCGTTGTCCACTGAGCCAAAATTGCCGTGGCCGTCCAGCAGCGGGTAGCGGCTGGAGAAGGTCTGCACCATGCGCACCAGGGCTTCGTACACCGCCTGGTCGCCGTGGGGGTGGTATTTGCCCAGCACGTCGCCCACCACGCGGGCGCACTTTCGGTAGGGGCGATCGGGGGTTAAGCCCAGCTCGTGCATGGCGTAGAGAATGCGGCGGTGCACCGGCTTGAGGCCGTCGCGCACGTCGGGCAGCGCCCGGCCCA
Source organism: Nodosilinea nodulosa PCC 7104 (assembly GCF_000309385.1). Lineage (GTDB taxonomy): Bacteria > Cyanobacteriota > Cyanobacteriia > Phormidesmidales > Phormidesmidaceae > Nodosilinea > Nodosilinea nodulosa. The sequence continues at coordinate 120,456 of NZ_JH976537.1, read as the reverse complement.
CAATCACGCTCATGGCGTATTCCAGGTAGGACCGCTGCACCTCGGTGTGGAGCGAGGTGGGCACAATTTGCCCGGAGGCAAGGATGTCGAGTTGGTCGGCCATGGGCGGGGTTCCTGGATGAGAAGAGGGTCGGCGGTCTAGGCGAGGCAGACCGGGCGGGAATGGGGACAGCAGCTGGGGCGGTAGTTGAGTTTAGCCATAGCGATGGCCCAAGACAACAGCCTGAAACTCAATTTACGGTCTAATTTAATTGGCCCTGGACAGATTGGCTTTAACAATGCTGTAACTTATAGGCAAGCCTGCGGATCTGGCAAGTATCTGGACTCTCTAACGGGGAACAACTTACCAAGGTGAGCTTGGCCGTCCCTAGTAAACCCAGCCCAGGTGTGCAGGCGATCGCCAAAGGCATCAACCACTTAATTTACGTTCTACTAACATACTTTCCGATGACAGGGGTAAACACACGCGATGAAGACCGTCTTACTGGTTGAAGACGACCTGGTCAACGCTCGGGTATTTTCTAAGATTTTGACCAAGCGCGGCGGCCTGGCCGTCAAGCACACCGAAGATGTAGAAGAGGTGATGACCATCGCCCGCAGCGGCGAAATTGATGTGATTTTGATGGATGTATCCCTGGCCCACAGCATGTACCAGGGCAAGCCCATGGATGGCATTAAAATTACCCAGCTGCTGAAGGCCGACCCAGCCACGGCTAATCTGCCCGTCATTTTGGTGACCGCCCACGCCATGGAGGGCGATCGCGAGAATTTCCTCAGCCAGAGCGGTGCCGATGGCTATATTTCGAAGCCGGTGATCGACCATCAGGAGTTTGTGGACCAAATTAAGGCGACCATAGGAGACGCTGAATAAGTACACTTGTACTTTATCTGCCGCATTTTCGCAACCTGCTCCCGCTCTCAGCCGGGGGCACAGCGGCGGTTCTAGTCGCCGAAGGCTAAAACGCCCACCGCTTCCGATCGCTGTTCGCCCTGGTTCCCCTGTTCCCCCCAGCTTTCACGGCCAGCACCTAGTACTCGAAGGCGGAAATATGTCGACTATTCCAGCTCGCTTGGCTCCCTCGCCCCCCTGCTCCCTCGCGATTAGCAATAGTCCCCGTATTTGTGCCGCAGTCTACTAGCCCCCAGGGCTGATTCATTGTAGGAGACGAAAAATCTGCTCAACCTGGTTAGCCAGCTTCCGTAGAGCAGACGTCACCGAAATAAATCCATTTAGCCGGAGCAGATTAATCGTTATGGATCGAAACAACGAGGCAACGAGCAGGGCATTCGGGGCTCGTCCATAGGTCTCATCCTCATGGAGGACGACATCTTTCGGCCAATGCAATCGATTTTCAATACTCCAATGCCCTCGCACCATGGTGTTCCACAGCGCGGCTGTGGTGGCGACGGAGCTGAGATGGTAGGCTCGATGGATGGAGCATTGGTCTGACGTACATCGCCGTCGCTCGACGCAGAGGATGGTTTTCGCCCCCAGCCAGCGTTGAGGATCAAGACCTTTGGCTGAATATACCTTGACTGAGCGCTGTTTCTGGCGACCATGCTGGCACTAATGAGGGAGGGCGTTTGTTTTGGTGCGCGTTCCCTAGCACCGTACAACGGCGAGGGGTCGCACCGCTTTTTGGGCGTGAAGCGCATCTAGACTGAAGACCGCTCCAGTGAGGTAAAGTTTCTCCAGCAGGTACTACACCACCTTCAACTCACTATTCTCAGCCGTAGTCAGCGCGGCTAAATCGACCGTGACACCTTGGCGTTGAGCAAAGACAGTGACGAGTCCGACAAGGCGAGTTTTGCCTTCCTCATCCACTATCGGTTGCCGAATCCGTTTCCCGTCAATAGCGTACACATCTGCCATGAAGTCTGAAACGCTGGATAGACTCTTGCTCTTGTCAACAATTCAGCGGTTATCAATAGCACTAAGGGTAAATTAAAAAGATAGAAATTTAATATGGAAATCTCGTTGAGAAGGACAGATCAAGCGTTAGTTACTCCACCCTAGTGTTTGAGATATACGCTGGGAAAGTGTGAGGGGGTTAAAGGGCTTGTTAATAGCGCCAGCAAAACCCATTTGGTGAAGTATCTCAGCTGAGAACCAGCTGGCTCTCGATGAAATTAGCAAAATTGGCACAGAATATTCAGCTGAGTAAACCTTTAACTCTTCAATGAAGAGTAGGGCATCTATTTCTGGAGTGGAGGTATCGATCAAAATAACATCAGGGCGCTGCTGCTCGCATAGATCGATCCCTGCTTTTATGGAACTTGCGAGCACTATTCTCCAACCGTCAATATCATGTAGGCAGGCCTCCAAAACCTCTCTAATGCCAGCCTCATGCTCAATTAATAAAATCAGTTTGGCTGCCATTAATGCCTTCTTTGTGACTAGAAGAGGTAAGACAAAAGTGAAATAATTTACTTAAATAAGCCACTTTCGGTGACCTCTGAAAAATAGCCTTCTAAATGGTGAACACTGCCCACCCTACAGCAGCTACAGTCGCTGAATTAACACTGGTAAGTAGGTAGCCCAAATTAAACGTTGCTGTAGGGTGTGTTGTGACAAAGCCCAACGCACCGCTAGGTCTGGGCCTGGTGCGTCACGCCAAGCGATGACGCACCCTACGATAATTAAGGCGTTCTACTTATCTTCTTTTCCGAATTTTCTTACTTCACCAGGGCTAATCGTCATAGCTGACCCACGCTAGAGACCCAAAATCCTTGGCTTTTAGGGACTACTCTAGCTGCAATAGATCCCTAAACCTTTGCTTGCTAGCTTAAGATAAGACAATATGAAATCGATAGGAAAATTGAACGGCTTTCTACAGGGTGTCTCAGAGTTCAGGATGTCCCAGACTCTAGGCCTTAGTAGCAATAGGAGCTATATACCCATAGACACGAAAATTTTTGCTCACGTTTTATCCTTCACTGCGTCCCAGCGGTACCGTAAAGAAAAATGTGCTGCCCTGGCCCAGACAACTCTCTACCCAAATGCTGCCGCCGTGCTGCTCTACAATGTTTTTGCAGATCGACAACCCTAGGCCGGTGCCGCCCTTGTGGCGGGAGTCAGACGCATCGACCTGCTGAAACTGGTCGAAGATGGTCTCTAGCTTGTCGGCGGGAATGCCGCGACCGTGATCTTGAACGGTGAACAGCACCGAGAGATTAGAGGCTGAATCATCTAATCTCTCGGTGCTCGCGTTTACCCAAACCGTCCCACCCGGCGACGAAAACTTGACCGCATTGCTCAACAGATTGGTGAGCACCTGAATAATGCCATCGGGGGCAGCCCACAGGGTGGCGGTGAGGGGGGTGAGGGCGAGGGTAATGCCCGACTGATCGGCCAGGGGCTGAACGGCGTCGATCGCCTGGTAGAGCAGGTGGGCAACGGCACAGTCTTCTTTTTCGAGCTGCACTTTGCCCGACTCAAGGCGCTCAAAGCTGAGAATGTCATCGACCAGTCGCACCAGGCGATCGCTGTTTCTGATGGCCACCTGCAGCATATTCCTAGCTTTTTCAGGCCGGGCATCATAGATGCCAGAATTTAAGAGTACCAGAGAGCCGTTAATGGAGGTGATTGGCGTCCGCAGTTCGTGGCTGACAATTGACACAAACTCATCTTTCATGCGCTCGACTTTAAGCTGTTCACGAATGTCTTGAACATGTTCGATGCAGTAGAGAGGAGTACCATCGATATCGTGCACAAGGGAGATATTTATAAGGACAGGAATCACCGTACCCTGTTTAGAAATGTAGCGTTTCTTAATTTCTAAGTTTGACAGTTCACCCCCTAACATTTGGGCCAACCCCTGCCAGGTTTGATCTAGATCGCCAGAGTGGGTAATATCTCGGAAACATAATTCCAGCAGCTCTTTCTGACTATAGCCCAGCAGATTACAGAGGTAGCGGTTAACTTTTAGAAACTCCCCTGCGGGTGAAATGAGAGCAATGCCAATGGGGGCATCGTCAAAGGCGCTGCGAAAAAGCTCCTCGTTATTGCGAAGGGCTACTTCAGCCTGCTTAAGGCTGGTAATATCAACCACAACCCCATCCCAGACTGTGCTGCCATCCTCCAGGCGACGGGGCACAGACACCACAGACAGCCACCGCAGTTCTCCTGCAACGTTCCGCGCCCGCATCTGCATCTCAAACAGCGACAGGGTTTCGATAGATTGCTGAGTTAATTGTTCGCGCATCAATCGATCTTCTTCAATTAAGGAATCCTGTAGCAGATTTGGATTTTGAAGCATCGCCTCTGGGGTAAGGCCAGTAATGCGCTCGATTCCCGCACTGATGTAGCTGTAGTAAAAGCCGCGATCGGGGTTGTGTACCAGCTGATAGATAAAGCCCCGGGGAAGATTATCGCCAATGGCTCGCAGTTTAGCCTCTTGGTCACGCAATGTGGTTTCAACCTGTTTGCGATGGGTAATATCATCGGCCAGCCCCACCACTCGCAACGGATTGCCGTTTTCGTCCTTGACGATTAACGATTCTGACTCAATCCAGCGAACCTCACCATTGGCGGCAAAGATGCGATATTCTAGCCGCTTCTTCTGCCCGGTCAGCAGCTGGTTAAACGCCTCCGAAACATAGTCCAAATCGTCAGGATAGATTCGATTTAGCCAGGATTTACTATCTTGATAGAGGCTTTCGCAGGAGTAACCCCACAGTCTTTCGTAGGCCGGACTGATGTAGAGATACTCTCCACTGGGTAACGAGATGACGTAGGGCACCTGGTTGAGGGTTTGAGCAATTTCCTGAAATCGAGTTTCACTTGCCTGCAGGGCTAATTCAGCCCGTTTGCGATCGGTGATGTCCAGCGCTGTGCCAAATAGCTTGGTAATGTGCTGAGCATCATCAGTTTTTGCTTGCCCCCTGCTCAACAGGTAGCGTGTGGTGCCATCGGGGCGACCGATGCGATGTTCAACTTCGTAGGGAGAGCCATCTGCGATCGCCTGATTAATCGCAGCCGATAGTTTTTCCCGATCGCCTTCAGGGATAGCGGCCATAATCTGATCGTAGGGCAGTTGGGATTGGGCCGAATCCAGCCCAAAAATTCGGAACAGTTCGTCCGACCAGGTAACGTTTTGCGTCACCAGGTCTAGTTCCCAACTGCCAAGCCGGGCAATTTGCTGAGTCTGGCGCAGGTTGGCTTCACTCTGACGCAGCGCGTCTTCAGTCTGCTGGTGGATCTGCCTGAGGCGGGCGAAGCGTTGGTCAATCAGGGCAGTGGCTACCCCAGCTAGCGCGATCGCACTGCCCAGCGGCACAAGCAGCAGCATAGCTGTCGCCAGGGAACCCGGTGGATCTCCTAAGGATTGAGCGCAAGCAATCACACCGAGAGCCAGAGGCACCACCGGTAAAAGTACTACCCCGCCCAGAGGCAGATTCACTAATGTGCTTCTGAAAGACCCCAGCGGACTAGATGCCATGAATATGACTTAGGTGAAAAAATACCTTTCATCAACCCCTGAACAATTACGGCGATTACACGGTGAAATCGTTTCCGGTAAGACACATGGGCATGTATGTGAACCGGAAAATACAAGCAACGCTGCCGCCAGTAATTGCAGAATGGGTGAGCGATCGCAGCAGCTAATCTTGCTTCAAAAGAATTCGGTACGATATCAAGAAACCGGGATTCTCTTGAAATTAACACCAAGACTGGCGCATTTCCAGAAGAACTCCAGTTTTTGTACCAGCGTTGTGTACAGCCGATCAAAGTAACCTTAGCTGGCGGTCGGAATGGTCTGCACAGTTTTTGGGCGATTGGACATGGGCTGCTTTCTCCTGGCGTCTTGAACGATTTTAGCCTGACAAGGTATGAAGAGAATATGATCGCAAGACACCCTGCAACTGTTGATTGAACTGGACTAGAATCTGCCCGGTCTAAATTTATAGCGGTTCCTGAATGGGCGAGGTACGATCAAAGTAGAGGAAATACTGCGCACGCTACAGTCTTAGTTTTCCTTCAGGAGAGTGTGATGAAAGCCTACTCACTTGACTTCCGGGAAAAGATCATTGACGTTTACTTTACAGAGCACGTGTCTGTTCGCAAACTAGCCAAGCGATTTGGCGTGTCGAAGAGTTTTGTAGAAACTCTTCTCAAGCGTCTCCGAGAAACGGGTGATATTTTGCCTAAGCCCCATGGGGGTGGCCCACAACCCAAACTCAATGCGGAACAACTGAAGCTTGTGAAGGCGTTAGTCGATGCGGACAACGATGCGACCCTAGACGAACTGCGGGACCGTCTAGCCGCTGAAACCTCGATTTTGATGAGTCGGTCGTCGATGGGACGGATTGTGCAGAAGCTTGAGCTGACTCGTAAAAAAAAACGCTGTACGCGACCGAGGCTGCGAGCGCACGGGTGCGACAAGCCCGAGTCGAGTATTGGCAAGAGATCCGAGACATCGCCGCAGAAAACTTAGTGTTTATGGATGAGGCTGGGGTTAACTTAGCGATGATTCGATTATATGCTCGTGCCCTTAAGGGTCAGCGTGCAGTTGGAGAGCGTCCGGCTAAGCGGGGGCAAAATGTGTCGCTGGTCAACGCGTTAAGTCTGCGAAGTCCCCTTGCCCCGCTAACGATTCTCGGCTCGATGGATAGCATGACCTTTGAGGCTTATATCGTCCGTCGAGTGGCACCCAACCTTTGGCCTGGGGCAGTGCTTGTCGTCGATAATAGTCCGACACATAAAGCGACGGAGGAGGTGATTACGGCGCTTGAGGCAGTGGGTGCGCGACTCATGTTTCTGCCACCTTATTCGCCGGACTTCTCGCCCATTGAACCGTTTTGGTCAAAGGTCAAGACCATCTTGGATTCGGTTGGCGCACGGACTTATCAAGCCTTAAAAGAAGCGATTGAATCTGCTTATTCTCAAGTCACTTCAAAAGATATTCGCAGCTGGTTCACAAATGACTGTTACTGTACCTCATCCGAATGAGAACCGCTATATACCAACTTTGGTTCAGTTCTATTGATTCAGACCTTATCGAAGGATTGATAAGTTCCGCTGTTACTGGCGATGCGTTGTCTCTCTGTCCTATAAAACTACTAACCGTCATAGCCTGCATCTACAGCAACCCGACTAATGATCTTTTGCCATTACCGGGGAGGGGGATTGTAGCATTGGGTCTGCCAGAGTGTTTTGAAAGCAAGACAAGCCCCTTTAGGTAGACTTATAAAATGCCTCTCTCACGAGAATACTTCTGCTAGAGGACAATCGCCTTACCAGTGAGTTTTTGACCGATACCTTAGTCAGCCATCGCTACGCTGTCGATGCGATCGCCGATGGGGCCACCGGCCTAGACTTGGCGAGTCGCTGACCCTACGATCTGCTGATTATCGACCGTGGGTTGCCCTCCCTGGATGGTCTAGAGGTGTGCCGCCGTCTACGTGCCCAGGGCAGCCGCACCCCCATGCTTATGCTCACGATCAAGGACAGCCCGAACGACATTGTGGCCGGGCTTGACGCCGGGGCCAACGACTATGTGGTCAAGGGCTGCGATGTGTCGCAGCTGCTGGCGCGGGTACGGGCGCTGCTGCGACGGGGGAATGCCGCCCCGGGTGTCTCGCCTGCTCATAAAAAATATTTCGATATTCCTATGATTTTCCTATAGAGTTCATCTACTTTTATTGCAAGTCATCTCACTTTCCCTATGTTTGGAATGACCTGACACCTCAAACATAGGGCGTTCCTTCTTTGGGAATAAAAAAGGTGCAGTAGTGCTCAGAAAGCCAGTTTTGTTAATTGAATAATATAAAGCTGACATTCAGGATAGTGTGGACTACTATCTCATGCATCACCTTTTAGCGTCAGGTTTGTCCTCAGTTTGATACCCAATCCGGCCACAAAATCCCTACTTTAAACCAATACCACGCAGGGTTATTTCCGTGCAATGACTCCTGCAAGTCGGGGATATTCAGGTAGGACTTGTATGAATGGCACGTTACGGTATCTTCCCATGAGAGTGAACTGAAATACCGCACCTCAAAGTTTCATTTTGAATTGAAGAAGGATATTAACAGGAGAACATTATATCTTTGAGTTTTGGGTTTTGAATTAACCACAGAACTCAGCATTCAAACCTAGTTTAATCCTAACCATAGGGTGGGCATTTCCCACCCTACCGCTCAACCCCACAGGATCACCTCCATGATTACCCGCCACGACCTGAAGGAACTGCAAGCCCTCACCAAGGTTCCTGCCCTGTCGATTTTGCTGCCCACCCACCGCACCTCCCCTGACAACAAGCAAGACCCGATTCTGGTGAAAAACCTGGTGGCCAACGCCAAGGAGCGTCTGTCAAAGGAATTTTCTGCCCGCGATCTAGAGCCGCTGCTGAAAAACCTGGACGACCTGGTGGCAGACATTGACTACACCTACGCCCTCGACGGCCTGGCGCTGTTTGTCGCCCACGACTTTGCCAAAAAATTCTACCTGCCTTTCACCGTGCCCCAGCGGGTGATCATTGACCAGAGCTTTGCCACCCGCGACCTGGTCTACGGGCTGCACCGCGCCCAGCGCTACTGGGTGTTTTTGCTCAGCCAAAATGCCAGTCGCCTGCTGGCCGGTACCGGCGACACCCTGGAAGAGGTCAACAACACCGACTTTCCCCTACAGATGGAGGGGCCTGGTGCTACCACCGCCCTACCCTACAGCGCCGACTCTGCCTATGTAGACGATCGCCACCGCCGCTTCTTTCAGCAGGTCGATCGCGCCTTTACCGCCTACGCCGACGACGACACCCTGCCGATCGTTGTCGGCGGCGTGGTTCGCCAGATCTCCTTCTTCCAGGAGGTGTCGCAGTACAAATCGCAGATTGTCGGCACCCTCTCCAGCAACTTTGACAAAGCCACGGTGTCAGAACTGGTGCCCGAGGTGTGGCCCTTCATTCAGGCGGTGCGATCGCAGCAGCGCGCCGATGCCCTGACCGCCCTCGACACTGCCATGGGCGAGAAAAAAGTCTCCACCGCCCTGCAAGAAATCTGGCAGTTGGCCAACGAAGGACGCGGCAAACTGCTGCTGGTAGAGAGCAACTACCACGTCCCCGGCGTGGTAGACGAGCGGGGCGGTCTCCAGATTGTCGAAGCCAAAGGCGGCAGCGAGGTGATGGACGACGCCATTGACGAAATCATCGAAGCCGTCCTGGCTAAGGGCGGCGACGTGATGCTGATGGAGGACGGCTCCCTGGCCGACCACCACGGCATCGCCCTCACCCTGCGCTACTAGGAGATCCCCCATGCCCCTCGGCCCGATCGAAATTCTCTGCATCAAATTCCCCACAGCGGCGATTTCTGAGGATATTGCCACCGCCCTCAAGGCGCTGATTGACAGCCGCATGATTCGCATCGTCGATATTGTGTTTGTCCAAAAACACGACAGCGGCGAGGTCACCCTGGTCGAAATCGACGAAATGGATACTATCGACCACAGCTTCTTAGACCCCCTGGTGGCCGACATTGCGGGGCTGATTTCCGAGCAAGATGTGACCGACATCGCTGAGGGCCTAGACAGCGACTCCTTCGCCGCCATCCTGCTGTTTGAAAACACCTGGGCTACTGCCTTCGGCAATGCGGTACGCAATGCTGGGGGGCAGCTGGTGCTGAGCGATCGCATCCCCAGCCGCATCGTCGATGAAGCCCTCGCCGCCCAGGCCGAGTCTTGAATTTTGAACTTTGAATTTTGAACTCAACCCACAACTCACTCCTCAAACCCATGCGTAGAAACCGCCGCAACCAACCCAGCCTGCTCCGCACCGCCGCCCGCGCCTCGGTCGTCAGCAGCGCCATGACCGCCTCCAGCCAGGCCACCAGCAACGTCATGCACAACAAAGCAGCGCGCCGATCTGCGACCGACCCCCAGCCCCAGCAGATCGAGATGGGGCCCCCGCCCGCCGCTGTAGAGTCACAGCCCGCCTCGCCCCCGACGGATTTGGTCGCTCAACTAGCCCAGCTAGCCCAGCTCAAAGAGGCCGGTGCCCTGACCGACGACGAGTTTCAGATTGCCAAAGCCAAGCTACTGGGTACGAACGATGCGGCTGAATAGATGGCGACTGTCTCAACGCAATCAGGCTAAACGCGATCGGGAGGCTGCCGCGAGTGCTTCTGCACGAGCCAATGGCGAAACCCCGCCCATCTCTACGGGCCATTTGCCCGATCCCGATCGCATCAAGGCCCTAGTCCATGACGCCTACGATCGCTTCAAAACCATCGATGACGGCGCAGTCGCCAACTACATCCCTGCCCTGGCAGCGGTACCTCGGGATCTGTTTGGCCTTTGCGTCGTGGGCGTTAACGGCGCGATCCACGGCATGGGCGACATCAACTACGAATTCTCGATTCAGAGCGTGTCGAAGCCCTTTGTGTTTGCCCTGATCTGCCAGGCCATTGGCGAAGATGTGGCCCAGGAAAAGCTGGGGGTAAACAGCACCGGCCTGCCCTTCAACTCGGTGATTGCCCTGGAGCGCATCGACGAAGGCACCAATAACCCAATGGTGAATGCGGGGGCGATCGCCACCACCAGCCTGGCCCCCGGCGACACCGCCGAGGCCAAGTGGCAGTTCATCCAGGCCCAGCTGTCGCGGTTTGCAGGGCGAGATCTTTCCCTCAATCAGGCGGTCTACGAGTCAGAAGCGGCCACCAACCAGCGCAACACCGGCATCGCCAAGCTGCTGCAAGCCTACGATCGCATCTTTTTTGACCCGGTCGAGGCCACCGATATCTACACCAAGCAGTGCTCCCTCAACGTTACAGCTCGGGATCTGGCGGTGATGGCGGCGACTTTGGCTAACGGCGGCGTGAATCCCGTCACCCAGGACGCCATCATCGACCCCATTCACTGCCAGCACGTCCTCGCCGTTATGGTCACCGCCGGGCTGTACGAAAACTCTGGCGATTGGCTCTACGAGACCGGACTACCCGGCAAGAGCGGCGTCAGCGGTGGTTTGGTCACCGTTTCTCCCGGCAAGGGCGGCCTGGCCACCTTTGCCCCGCCGCTCGATGAGGCGGGCAACAGCGTCAAGGGACAGCTGGTGACGCAGTTTCTCTCGGAACAGCTGGGCCTAAATTTGTTCGCCTCCCGTCCGAACACGTGACTCCTCCCCTCCTGGGAGGGGTGCCCAACGGGCGGGGTGGGTCAAGGGTCTGGACCGAACCCACCCCTACCCCTCCCAAACAAACCCACCCCTACCCCTCCCAGGAGGGGATTTTCGGAATCCACCCATCCACCCTCTACCCATCCACCCCTATGACTGCCCAATCTCCCCCCACCCCCAACATCGATGCCGAACTCCAGGACTCCTGGCTGCCCATGGTCGTGATTGGCATGGGCCAGGTGCAGATGTCGCTCAACATCAACGCCCTGCCCGTCTCCATCGGCAACATTGTCAACGAATTCAACACCGCGCCCACTACGGTCGGCACGGCGATCGTCGCCTACTCCCTCTCGGTGGCGGGGTTTGTCATGCTGGGGGGCAAGCTGGGCCAAAAGTTTGGCTCCCTGCTGGTCTTCCAGATCGCCACAGTGCTGCTGCTGCTGGCCATGGTGATAATGACCTTTAGCACCAGCGCTGAGATCATGATTGTGGCCCAGCTGATTGCGGGGCTGGCGGCGGCGGCGATCGTACCCACCCTGGTGGTGCTGATCGCTAACAACTACCGGGGCAAGCAGCAGTCTAAAGCCTTGGGCATTCTTGGGGCGGTGCAGGCGATTACCACCGTTACCGCCTTCTTTTTGGCCGGGGCTCTTGGCACCTGGATCGGCTGGCGCTGGGCCTTTGGCATCATCATTCCCTTTGCAGCGGTGGTGCTGCTGCTCAGCTTTCGGCTGAAGCGGGTGCCCAAAATTCCTGGCGTCAAGATTGACTGGGTGGGCGTGGTGCTGGCCGCCCTGTCGATCATCTTTATCAGCGTCGGCTTTAACAACCTGAATGGCTGGGGCTTAGTTTTGGCCAGGGCTGCGGCTCCCCTGGCCCCGTTGGGCATCTCCCCCGCGCCGATTCTCATCGTGCTCGGCGTGATCGGGGTACAGCTGTTTGTGGCCTGGGCGCAGCGACGGGTGGCGGCTCATCAGACACCGCTGCTGGCGCTGGAGGTGATTGACTCGCGCCAGGAGCAGGCGGCGGCGATTTCCATGATGTCCATCGTCATCCTGGGCAATGCGATGACTTTTCTGGTGCCCCTTTACATTCAAATGGTGCAGGGCCGCACCAGCCTCGACACCTCGGTAGCGATGATTCCCTACCAGCTAGCGGTGTTTGCGGCGGCGATCTCCATTGTGCGCGTGTTCGATCGCCTCTCTCCCCGCCAGATCGCCCGCAAGGCGTTCATATTGGTGGCGGTGGGCATGGTGGTGCTCGCCATTGTAATGAACAACGAGTGGGGTACCCTGCCCGTCATCCTGGGTCTGATTTTGGTGGGTCTGGGTCAGGGCTCCCTGGTGACGCTGCTGTTTAACGTGCTGGTTACATCGTCGCCCAAGGAACTGGCCGCCGATGTGGGAGCGCTGCGGGGCACCATCAACAACCTGGCGGCGGGGGTGGGTACCGCCCTGGCCGGGGCGCTGGTGGTGGGCATTCTCAGCCTCAATATCCAGCGCGGCGTGATGGATAATCCCAACCTTCCGCCAGAGCTGATCCAGCAGGTGAACCTGGATGAGGTCACCTTTGTCAGCAACGATCGCCTCGAAACCACCCTGGCCACCACCACCGCTACCCCCGCGCAGGTAGATGAGGCGATCGCCATCAACGCCGCCGCTCGACTGCGCGCCCTGAAGCTCACGTTTCTGTTTTTGGCGGCCCTGGCGCTGCTGGTGATCGTACCGTCGCGGCGGCTGCCTGGCTACGTGCCGGGCGAGGTGCCTACCCCCGAACGCTAAAAGGATGTTTGAAAAGTCCTCTCTCTTGTAGCAGAAATGACGATCCCCCTAAATCCCCCTTAAAAAGGGGGACTTTTACCCCCCTTTTTAAGGGGGGCAGGGGGGATCAGCAGGTGACTAAAGCTACAACGACTCACTTTTCAAACGCCCTCTAAGACTTGTTCAAAAACGATTACACAGGATGTTCAACCATGCACCATAAACGCCGCTTAATTCTGATTGGCCTGCTGGCCTTTGGAGCCTTGATCTGGCCCAGTGATCGAGCCACGGCCCAGGTGCGATCTATCTTTCGCCCCAGGGTGCCGGACACCTCCACCGTTCGCACGGTAGGCCAGGTCGATCCGGCAGAACCCATCGAGATCGAGATCAACAACGTGCTAAGCGGGCCTCTAGGAATAGGCTTTGCGGGCGGGGCCAATGTGGAGGTGGCTCCCGGCGAGTCGGCCAAGCTAGTGTTTACCACGGTGCCCGTCAACCTGTTTGTCTATCCGCTGGGACAGGAGGCAAGCGTGCGATCGCAGATTGACATCGAGGGCAACACCATCACCGCCGACATTGTGCCCCTCACCAGCGTTGCCCCTGGGGATATTTCCCTCAATATCGATGGGGCGGGCTTGGTTTATATCTATTGACCCCTCACCAACCGGAGACTGCCATGACTCAGCCTGACTCAGGGCCGCGATCGCCGCGCCCGCCTTCGTTTTTCGATGCGATCTTCCCCCTGCTTATGCTAATTGCGCTGATCGGCGGTGCCGTCACGCTGTTCGGGCTAGATGCGGTCAGTGGCCCCGTGCAGGTGGCGCTGATTCTCAGCGCCATGGTGGCCGCTATTGTCGCCCTCAAAAACGGCCACCCCTGGTCGGCGATTAGCGCCGCCGGGGGGCAGGCGGTGGCCTCGGTGACCAGCGCCATCTTTATTCTGCTGGCGGTGGGGGCGCTGATCGGCACCTGGAACATGGCGGGCACGATTCCCACCCTGGTGTACTACGGCATTCAGATTTTGCAGCCGGGCTGGTTTTACGTGGCCTCGGCGCTGATCTGCGGGCTGGTGTCGATGGCGATCGGCAGCTCCTGGACAACGGCGGGCACCATTGGTGTGGGGCTGGTGGGGATTGCGATCGCCCTGGGGGTCTCCCCCGCCGTCACCGCCGGGGCCGTGATCTCCGGGGCCTACTTTGGCGACAAAACCTCCCCCCTCTCAGAGACCACGGTGCTCAGCGCCCAAATGGTCGGCACCGACCTGTATGCCCATATCAAGGCCCAGCTCTGGACCTCCGGGCCAGCCTTCATCATTGCGCTGATTGTGTTCACCATCATCGGCAGCCAGACCGAAGTCACCGCCGGAGTCGAAACGGCCACCGATCTAACCCAGCTCGGCGAGCTGTTCTGGATCACCCCCCTGACCCTGATTCCGATGTTCCTCTTGGGATTTATGTCCTACCGCAAGGTGCCGCCCTCCCTGGCAATCATGACGGCGGCGCTGGTGGGGGGGCTAACGGCGGTGGTGCTGCAACCCGAGGCGGTGCTGCGGTTTGTGAATGAACCGGGCACCGCCACGCCGATCGTCTTCCTTAAGGGCATCTGGCTGGCCATGGCCAACGGCTTTAGCGAAAATTCTGGCGTTGCCGACGTCGATCAGCTGCTCTCGCGCGGCGGCATGGACAGCATGCTCTACACGCTGTGGATCATTATTGGGGCGGTCACCTTTGGCACCCTCATGGAGGAGTTTGGCATGCTGACCATGCTGATCAACCCGGTGCTGCTGCGGGCGCGCACCCAGGGAAAACTATTTGCCACAGCGGTAGCCACGGCGATCGGCCTGAATATTTTTGCAGGCGATCAGTACATCGCCCTGGTGCTGCCCGCCCGTATGTTTCGCCTGGAGTTTCAAAAGCGCGGCTTGCAGCCCCAAAACCTGTCGCGCCTGGCGGCTGATGCGGGCACCGTCACCTCGGCCCTGATCCCGTGGAACTCCTGCGGTGCCTTCATGGCAGTCACCCTGGGGGTGTCTACGTTTCTGTACTTTCCCTTTGCGGTATTTAACATCGCCAGCCCCATTCTGTCACTGCTCTACGGCATCACCGGCTTCAAGATCGCGAAGATTCCCGCTGGGGTCAACCTGGTAGAAGAGGGTTAAGTCTGCGCAAATCCCATAAACGTAGTTGACAAGCCTTAACCTCACCCCAGGGAAAGGAGCCGTCGTTGAAGTAGGAGATCCAGGCTATGGCCAGACCGGCTGTGGCCATATTGATCACGGATATGGTGTTCAGGCGCAGACCCGAGGTAGCGGTGGAGGATTGTTTGCGAAGACCGGTAGCGAGAATATCAGCCAATTCAGGCTATCCAACCTACAAAGAACACAACTATAGCGATGGCCACTGCGCCTAGGACAGGGTCACTACCACTGGCGAAAACTGGGGCGGCGCACTGGCGTATAGCCATCGCTCCCGAGTGCTATGTAGACTGGCCTAACTGATTTGGCGATGGCTATACCGAATTGAAAGCTCATTCGAGGGGAGCTTGCAGATTTCTGCTCAGCAGCCAGGCACGTTGCTGCTGGCCGAAGCGGGCACTATCCAAACCTGCCACTTGGGCCAAACTGACGTTGATCAGTTCGATCGCTGCATTCAGCAGCTCTCCCTGCAATCCTGCTCATCTCGGTTTCTGGAGCTGGTTTGATGGGGTAGCTTCACAGCCGCTGAGCAATGGCCCGCCACTGCTGCCGATCGTTTAAAGACGGACTGGACGCCAATACAGTGCCCTGTAAATCGTATCGAGCAATTTCCCGATCATCTGCCTTGGCAATTACAGCCAGGGTTTGAGCCGTGCCATCTCGGGTCAGGGTGTACAGATTGCCATCGACAATATCGAGGTTAAAACTGGGTTGAGTAGTACGGTTACGCGCTTGGGCGATCTCGAAAGCACGGTTGACCATGGGATAAATAGCCATGGCCCATTGGCGATCGGCTATTTCTCTGACTCCAGCCTCCACCGTGGCCTGTTCTAACACGGCGGCCAGATCAAATTCCGGTGCCCAGCGGTGCATATACTCATAGTCCAGGCTCTCTTGCTGAGCCTTCAAGACACCCAGCACATCCCGCCACTGCTTTTCAGATTGACTCTGCTGCCCCCAACGCAGCTTGTTGACCACTAAATCTTCAGGAGACGCCAGATAAATGGAAGTCTCATTCGTGAGCCTATAGGCCTGCCGCCGTGCCAGCTTCTGTTGCTCGTAAACTGTGTCATCGGCAATGATCAAATCAGCCCGAGAAATGGTGTCAACCTGGGTGACTTGCAGCGTCCGCATTCGCCCACTTACCACATCGTCTACCCCAGGAACGTAAAATCCGGCTTGTTCCAGGGCACTGGCCAAAGCCGGAACCACGGCTCTGGAGACAAACAACACGACATCTAGGTCTTGAGTCGTGCGTGACTCGCCGTACGCGATCGCCGCTACCCCACCCGTGACGTAGTACGGAATATCCTCAGCAACAAAAATCTGATGGAGTTCCACCGCGAGCTGAATCGAATCTTGAATCCAGGACACCTCTGAACCTCCCGGCACATAATCAGGGGGACAATGCTCCTGGAGCCAGGCCTCGGCGATCTTGCGAGCAAATTGCCGAGGCGTGAGCTGGGCAAAGCGCTGATGAAAGCAATTGAGGGCAAACTGACGCGCACTGCGGGTGAGCTGGGCTCCCATTTGTAACCGTTCAGCAACGGTTTTTTGGCGCAGCAGATAAAAGCACAGCCTTAACGGGTGACAAGGGCCATCAACATCATACGGTATAAGGGTTTGAGACAATGGAGGGGCAAAAAAATAGGGAACCCCAATGCGGCTCCCCCTAATCAATATGTTTCCTGCATTCTACCAAACCACCCTTCGCACCCACCTGAGTGAAGCCCAGTACTTGACCTTGCAGCTGTTGTTGCTATTGCTACAGGCCCACCGACAGGTCAAACTCTCGGTGTTAGCCAGCGTCTTTCCTCAGCCGATTCAGTATCAAAGTCGAAAACGCAACTTACAGCGATTTTTAGCGCTGCCAAAACTTACCCTCAAGGTGCTGTGGTTTCCACTGCTCAAGTATTGGATTCGGCAAGTGCAAACGGGACGGGGGTTGAACCGCGACCAACGCCGCCGTCTAAGAACGCTCAAACATCATCAATATGGCTATTGGATTCTGGCTATCGACCGCACGGAATGGAGAGGACGGAATATCTTTATGGTCAGCGTGGTATGGGGGACTCACGCCTTACCCGTCTATTGGGAGTTGTTAGGGCAGACGGGCAGTAGTGACCTAACAACGCAACAGCGACTCCTCAAAACGGCCCTATCCTTGTTCAAGTCTTATCCGGTGCTCGTGCTGGGTGACCGGGAGTTCCATAGCCCTAAACTGGCGGCCTGGTTGGATAAGCGAGGGGTGTTCTTTGCGCTCCGGCAGAAAAAAGCGCTTCATTTCCAAACCGATTCTGAAGGCGACTACCGTGTGCTCAGAGACCTGGGCTTCCAGCCAGGACAGTCTCGGTTTTATCAGGGCATTTTGTGCAATAAAGGCGATGGCCTTGGCCCCTTTAACTTAGCCGTCTATTGGAAGCGAAAGTACCGCCAAAAGGGGCCTAAAGAGCCCTGGTATATCTTGTCTAATTTGCCTACCTTGGCACGAACCTTAGCGGTCTATCGGTGTCGCTGGGGCATTGAACAGTTCTTCAAAGATTGCAAGACGGGCGGCTATCACCTGGAAAATGCCAAGGTGAATGACTCTCGGTTTTTAGCCTTAGTGTTGCTGATCGCCTTGGCCTACAGTTGGGCCACGATGTATGGGCAGCAGATGAAACACCTCGGGGTAGAGCAGTATGCTGGGCGTATCCAAGAGCACCACGACAAGACGCCTCGCCAGAGTGATTTTAGTCTCGGCCTCTATGGCCATCGCTGGATCTATGCCATGGAATTATGGGCCGACTGGGCGCGCCACCTGATAGCACTCAAACCCCACAAACACCGCTATTTTCAGCGAGGTTTCTATGCTCTATCCCTGATGCAGCAAGCGCTTTAGGTATGTTGTCACCCGTTAAGAAGCACAGCAGATCGGTCTCGACCCCAGTATCGTCGGCCTGAGGTCGATAGCCCGGTGGTGCAGAGAGGGATGGAATCTGAGTCGCCATTGAGGACGCTGTGGGTTCGATTTGATTCTACTGCAACCACCCGCCAAAGGCGCTCTACAGCTCCTGTCCAGAGGATTGAGCGGAGGCTGTATCCACAATCCGCCGCATCTCTCCGGATGCTACCAAGTCACGCTCTTGGATGTGCCGTAGATCAAACTCCAGCGCATAAAGCAGGTCATTGAGATAGAAGCCTTACGCTGAGAATTCTAAGTTCACGTGTACTATTAAACTAATGCACCTATACTCCCGATAAACCCTCGAGGCAACCATGCCCAATTTGCTGCTGATTGAAAGCCCCGGCAAGGTAAAGAAACTGGGGCAAATCCTGGGGTCAGGCTGGGTGATCAAGGCCAGCATGGGCCATGTGCGCGAACTCGCCAACGATGGCGACGATGCCCTGGGCTTTGACCTGGGGGCAGGGTCCATTGACTGTCGCTATCAGCCCCGCGATGCCCGCTCTAAAAAGGTGCTGGCCGAACTGCGCCAAGCGGTCAAAGCTGCCGATCGCGTCTATATCGCCACTGACCCCGATCGCGAAGGGGAAACCATCGGCTGGCACCTCCAGCAGGCGCTGAATCTGCGCAATCCTCAGCGGGTGGTCTACAGCGAGATTACCCCACAGGCGGTGAGGGCGGCGATCGCACGTCCCCGCACCCTCAACCAAGACCTCGTCGCCGCCGGACGAGCCCGCGACTGCCTCGATAAACTGGTGGGCTACACCGGCAGTCGCCATGTGGTCTGGCCTCTGAACAATGGCGCAAAATCCATGGGCCGCGTCCAGAGCGCGACGCTGCACTTGCTCTGTGTCAGGGAACGCGAGATTCAAGCTTTTGTGCCCCAGGACTATTGGAGCGTGTGGGTCACCTACCGGGAGGGGTTCAAAGCCTTTTACCGCAGTAGCCCCGAGCCGCAGCGGAAGGCTTCAGCCAAAGACGGGGAAGACACAGGGGCAGACAAAGAATCGGAGCGGGTGACATCTCAGGAGCGGGCGGATCAGCTGGTGGCGATCGCCCAAACCCATCCCCACCATGTGCTTCAAATCGAAGGCAAGCAAACCACCCAATCGCCCCCGGCTCCGTTCATTACCTCAACCTTGCAGCAGGCCGCTGGCTCCAAACTGCACTTCAGCCCTGAGCACACCATGAGAGTGGCCCAGGCGCTCTACGAAAAGGGCCACATCACCTACATGCGCACCGATTCGGTGATTCTCTCAGCGCCCTTTTGTGAGTCAGTGCGCCAGTACCTCGAGCATCACGACCCTACCAACGTGCCCCGCAAAACCACCCAGCATCGGGCCATCAAAGGATCTCAAGAGGCCCACGAAGCGATTCGCCCCACGGATGTGACTCATCTGCCCCAGCAGCTTCAAGGAGAACTCTCCTCCGATCAGGCCCGACTCTATGAGCTGATCTGGAACCGGGCGGTGGCCTCGCAATGTGCCCCAGCCCGCATGCGCAAAACGCGCATCGTCACACAATCCGGCAACGCCTACTGGGAAGCTCGCGGTCAGGTGCTGGAATTTGCCGGGTACACCCGCTACTGGAATAACCTCAGCGGCGATTCGGTGTTGCCTGCTCTCACCCAGGGGCAAGGACTCCAGCTCGACCAGGCCCAGGCGGATGCCAAGCAAACTCAGCCGCCACCCCGCTACAGCGAACCCAAGCTGGTGAAGCTGATGGAGCAAAAAGGCATTGGCCGACCCAGTACCTATGCGCCGACCATCAAAACCTTGCGGCAGCGAGAATACGTGGGCCTGCTCCAGGGCAAGCTGCAGCCAACGGCGTTGGGACTGGAGCTTGATGGAGCGTTGGAGAAGCTCTTGCCGGATTTGATTCAGCCTGAGTTCACCGCCCAGATGGAGACGGCGCTGGATGCGATCGCCACAGGAGAACAAGAGTGGCAGACCTACCTGATTGGCTGGAATCGGGGGTATTTTGCCCCTGCGATCGCCCAGGCCAAATCCCAGCTTCTCTCCCTGCCGACCTTTGCCGAGCATCCCCCGTCATCGGGCGGGATGCCTGCTGAGCGATCGACCCCCACTAAAGCAAAGCTCACCAACGGACAACCGACCAAGACGAAGTGTCCCACCTGCGGGGAGGCACTGACTAAAGTTCCCTCTCGCTCCAAGAAGATGAAAGCCAAGCACTTCCTCAAATGCTCCGGTGCAGGCTGCGGTACGGTGATGTTCTGGGATGCCAGGGCCAAGCGCTACGACCTGCCCCAGGCCCAGCGCCAGGCTACCAATTCAGAGCTGTTTACCGACCATCCCTGCCCCGTCTGCGGTGCCCTGCTGGAGCGCCATGCCTACACCAAAGACGGGCAAGACAAAGTCATGCTGCGCTGTTCCCTGCTTGAGAATCGGCGCGGCAAGTGCAAAGAGGTGGCCTTTTTTCAGAGCCGTGGGGAGTTTTGGTCGCCCAAGTTCGGCACACTGAAACTACCAGAACCTCAGGTTTAAGAGTTGGCCAAGGCATCAAGCACAATTAGCTTTCAGAAAAGGTTTCAGCAATCTGTGCGAATACCGTCTTGAATCGCAGCTTGGCCTGATCGAAGTGAGGCACCTGCCAATCGGGAACTCTGGACTCTGCCAACTGGCTCTCATCCAGATAAACGGGGTAGCGCACCTCAACCTGAAGCGCCTCATGCTTGGGTAAACCGCCATAATGTTGGGTGATGTAGCCACCGTTAAAGACTTTGTTGCGCACTACCCCAAAGTCGACCTGGGCAAAAGCATTGTCCACCGTATCGATGAAGAAATCTGAGCAGGTTTTGCCATTGGCATTGCCCAGACAGATATCATCGGTGATGGGGCCATAGAAGCTATGGAGGTCAAGCAGATAGACCTGACCAAATTGCTCAATCAGTTGGTTGAGCTGGGATTTCAGCTCGGCATGATAAGGACGATAGTAGTCCTCTAGCCGCTGCTCAATGTCCTGTGCTGACGGTTTGGTTTGGTACAGGGGCACATCAAAGGCGGTTTTCTCAGCGATCGCAGAACTCCAGAAGTTGCCAAAGTATGGGGGTTTCAGCGATCGGTTCAAATCCACCACGTAGCGACTGTGGGTGGCCTGCAACATCGTGATTCCCAACGCTGGCAGAAAGTTGTAGAGTTGATCCAAATGCCAGTCTTGATGGGGCAGGAAGGTTTGGTGAGCTGCGGTAAGTTGCCCTCGAATCGCTTCCGGGACAAAAAGACCACTATGGGGGAGATTCGCCAGAACAGGTAAGGGAAAAACGGTAGGTCTTATCAGCTTAAAGATTGGAGTCACAAGCTCTCCGCGGCGACCAGTTCCTGCTTGAGCACTTGAGCATAGATGTGATGGCTAGCGCTTTCTGCAATGGCCTTCCAGTCGTTCTGCGTCAGCACCTTCGCAGACATGGAGTCTATCAGGTTTTCCTGGGGCATAGATCACGCTAATCTTTTGGATCTGCTATTAACTCAAGCCTTAATCGGTTTTAGGCCATGCCCGCAAAAGGTGAAATCGACATCACGGTTAAATTTAGCGGTGTCCCGATCGCCACTGCTGCTCCTGGTGGAATTACCAAAATTGAAATGTACTGTAGCGGCTATACCGTCTTGGCCGATATCAAAACTAAAACGTTCAAACGCTTTCTTGAGAGGGCGATGGAGTACGACTACTGGGAAGGCATCGTAAGCGGCAAGCTTCACCATATTCAAGGCCATCAGCTGATCCTTACCCACGCTGGCCTCCATTGCCGTGAAAGAAAGCCAGGTGGCTAGGGGAATAACAGGCTGCGAGCAAAGCAGCCTCATACACCAATCAATGTGGGGCTACAGGAGGCTAACCCAAAGGGTGCAGCGGCTTTCTGATGGAATGGCACAGAAGAACAGGCCCCATCTTGCAGAAAGGAGTCTGGTCATTGCCTGTCCTCTCGGCGGGGTAGCGCGGCCCGTGTGCCGCCAGCGAGGAGGGGGCGGGGGCTGAAGCGCGATCGCTGGCTGTGACCGACTAAATATCCAAGTCCTTCAAGGCAAAGCGGATTTGCTCCAATCGCCGTCTATTCACACCTAAATCAGATTCTCCTAAGCGGGCTGCTGCTCGAACGTGGATGACTGGCTCTTTCTCTGGCAAGTAAAACTCAGTATCGTCTACAAACCCCAGCGGAGGAGGCAGGCTAAGCAACGGTGTGAAGTAGGTCTGCTGGATGCGATCGCAGCCTCAAAGCAGGTTTGACGCCCTGCCCCCTCGGTGGGGAGAAGGGCAGGGGCTTGGTAGAGCAGGTTGGTAGAGAGAGGGTAAGGGCGGGGCGAGAGCACGGCCCGTGTTCCTTCAGCGAGGGTGTTGTCTTAGGGGAGATAGTGTCCCCGGTTGAATCTTTATTGACCGAATAGCTTCCTGAGAAAACCAAAGTCAATCAATTTCCTTTTTCCTATTCGGCGGCAGTCTTTCTTGCTAAGAATACTCTTGCGAAGACATATGGTAGGGATTTTTGGCGGATATTCTTGCTTTTCCCAAGTTTGAGCAAGATAGACAAAGTTGCAGTAGACATAGAGACTTCTGTGATAGTCCTGCCAATATTCGATATATTTTCTCAGCAATTCATAATACTTAACTACAATTACATAGAAGAAATCTTTTAGGTATTCAGTATCTACTAGCCCAAATTTAACATCCTGCCCCATTTGTTCAAAGAAACACGCTACTTTCTCAACATGCCCTTCTAGTTCTTTGTCAGACATTATTTTTTTAGCAATCCTGAGCTGAGCTTCAGAAAGCTTCTCAAGCAACTCCAGTTCTCCATACTTGAAAGATAGAACCGGGTTTATATCAAAATCATCAATGTTATTAATTTGACCATCATAAACTGAGTCAAATTCATTCCCAACCAAACCTCGGATTACCTTTAGAGAATTAGCAAGATCATCGCTATACCATGCTTGGACATAGTTTGACGCTCTTGAAAGCAAACACGCATGATACTGATTGTGAATACCATTTGCCGTCCAAACCAAAGCGCCAGCGGCACCAATTATCGCAGCAGTACTTATTAAACTATCTCGTTGCTCATTGGTTAATCCAGGATGTCTCCATGCTATTGCGACAGAAAATAGCATGAAAAATATTATAAGGAAATTCCACACATTTTTATCAAGATGAATTTTCCTTTCTACATGTCTATAGAATCTTAGAAACCTATTTTTAGGGCCTGGCTTTCCAGGAAGCAGCGCAATATTGTACCCATGCATTTTGTTTTTCATTGCATTTCACCCTTCCGTTAAACACTTTGGCAACACAGAATAAAGAAGTCTTCACTTCAACTACACGGCGCAAACCATAAAGCAAGCACCAACGAGGTGATAAGTATTTTTACTAACAAATTTATTTTAATTGAATAACAGAATCAAAAATTGGGTAAATGAGCAATTTTAACCAAAATTAAAAGTTCAACATTTAGTTGTCTTTTCATAATATTTGAAGTCAAATATCCTTTCTTCCTATTCAACGCAAAAAAGGGAGCCTAAGCCCCCTAAGAAACTAACCCCGCAGCTGCACCCGTGACCCGCGAGAAGCAGGGCCGAGGGACACCTGGCTACTGGGGACAGTGCAGGGAATGGAGGCCGCGAACGCCCCCGGCCCCAAGGACAGCCCCCGCACCAGGATGGAGTAGCCCACGACCGCAGCCCACCGAGCACAGAACTCCGAGGGCAACTGCGCGAACCACACCTCAGCCACGAAGCCGGTAAACAACCTGTCGGACTCGCGCCAGCAGCACTCGACTGCACCGAACTCAGCCGCGAAACCCTGAACGAACTCAAACGGAACTGACTGCATAGCAAGAGCCAACGCAACGAGGCCTTTCTACGCCTGCGGTTCTCTCTCCGGTAGCGGTCAAACCAGGCCCAAGGGCAAGGCAGGCCCAAGAAAAAATGCGCAGCGCCACTAGAAAGCTTGGGAGCCCCTTGCGCCGGGTTAGAGGCGCAAAATAGCGTCCCCTGCGTTGTAACCGCGCCGCCCTCTCGGCAAATTTTTGTGCTGGCTCCAAAAGCAGCTAGTGTTGTGGAACTAAGATCAAGGAGAACGGCAGAGTAGCAGCCTAAGGTGAGCCATGGCGGTCTAGTCAGGGGCAGGGTATGCAACGCATTGTCTTGATTGCTGGGTTTGAGTCCTTCAACGCCGACCTCTACCGGCAGGCCGCCCAGCTGGCCCAGGCTCGCTGCCCAGAGCTGGATATTCAGGTATTTAGCGATCGCGACCTCACCCCCCACGCCAATGAGGTAGAAGCCGCTCTGCAAGGGGCCGATGCTGTCTTTTGCAGCCTGATCTTTGACTACGACCAGGTGATGTGGCTGCGGGAGCGTATGCAAACTATCCCCATTCGCCTGGTGTTTGAGTCGGCCCTGGAGCTGATGAGCCTGACCCGGTTGGGAAAATTTGTGATTGGCGACCAGCCCAAGGGTATGCCCAAGCCGATCAAATTTATTCTCAGCAAGTTCAGCAGCGGGCGTGAAGAAGACAAGCTAGCGGGCTACCTGAGCTTTCTCAAGACCGGCCCCAAGCTGCTCAAGTTTGTGCCGGTCCAAAAGGTGCAGGATCTGCGCCACTGGCTGATCATCTACGGCTACTGGAACGCGGGCGGCAACGGCAATGTGGCGGCGCTGTTCTGGTTTTTGGCTGAAACCTACCTGGGCCTGACGGTGGGCGACATTCCACCGCCGCAGGAAACGCCGAACCTGGGCCTGCTGCACCCCGACTACCCCGGCTACTTTGAGTCGCCCCGGCAGTACCTCGACTGGTATCGTCAAACCCATCCGAAGGCCGAGGGCCGGCCCGTGGTGGGGCTGCTGCTCTACCGCAAGCATGTGATTACCCAGCAGCCCTACATTCCCCAGCTGATTCGCCAGTTTGAGCAGGCCGAGCTGGTGCCGCTGCCTATTTTTATCAACGGGGTGGAGGGTCATGTGGCCGTGCGCGACCTGCTCACCACGGCCTACGAAACCGCTCAGCGACAGCGGGGCCAGCGCGACACCCTCTCCCTCTCGCCCGAGGCGGCAGAGGTGGATGCCATTGTTTCAACGATTGGCTTTCCCCTGGTAGGTGGGCCAGCGGGATCCATGGAAGCGGGGCGGCAGGTGGAGGTGGCCAAGCGCATCCTCAGCGCCAAGAATGTGCCCTATATCGTTGCGGCCCCGCTGCTGATTCAAGACATCCATTCCTGGACGCGCCAAGGGATTGGCGGTTTGCAGAGCGTAGTGCTCTACGCCCTACCGGAGCTGGATGGGGCGATCGACCCGGTGCCCCTGGGCGGGCTGGTGGGCGACCACATCTATCTGATTCCCGAACGGGTGCAGCGCCTCACGGGTCGCCTCAAACGATGGATTGCCCTGCGGCAGAAGCCCCCGGCAGAGCGCAAGATCGCCATCATTCTCTACGGCTTTCCCCCCGGCTATGGGGCCACGGGTACGGCGGCGCTGCTGAACGTGCCGAAATCGCTGCTGAGCCTGTTGCAGGCGCTCAAATCCCAGGGCTATACCGTGGGGGACTTGCCGGAGGAGGGAGAAGCGCTGATTGAGCAGGTCAAGGCAGCGGATGAGGCGATTCCGGGTTTTCAGAACCCTAGGTTTTCCCAAGCACCCAGGGATCTAGCAGCCCCGCAGCCCACTACGGTTTCCCTAAGACAACTAGAGAAATGGCTGTCCTATCGGCAGCGCGATCGCATGACTCGCCAGTGGGGCGATCTCGAAAAGGCCAACCTCAAAACCTTCGACGGGCAGTGTCTGCTGGGGGGCGTGCAGCTGGGCAATGT
The DNA here is from genome assembly GCF_000309385.1 of Nodosilinea nodulosa PCC 7104. Lineage (GTDB taxonomy): Bacteria > Cyanobacteriota > Cyanobacteriia > Phormidesmidales > Phormidesmidaceae > Nodosilinea > Nodosilinea nodulosa. Next base: position 94,640 of record NZ_JH976537.1, on the reverse strand, counting down.
GTGGATCGGCGTACAGCCACCCCTGGGGATAGCGGGCGACCCCATGCGGCTGATGTTTGAGCGTGACCTCACCCCCCACCCCCAGTACGCCGCCTTTTATAAGTGGCTGCAAAACGCATTTCAGGCCGATGCGGTGGTGCACTTTGGCATGCACGGCACGGTGGAATGGCTACCGGGTTCGCCCCTGGGCAACACCGGCTACTCCTGGCCCGACATTTTACTGGGCGACCTGCCCCACCTCTATATCTACGCCGCCAACAACCCCTCCGAGTCGATGCTGGCCAAACGGCGGGGCTACGGCGTGCTGATTTCCCACAATGTGCCGCCCTACGGTCGGGCTGGCCTTTACAAAGAACTGCTGGCCCTGCGGGAGCTGATCGCCGAATACCGCGAAGACCCCGCCAAAAACGCCGCCCTCAAAGAGGCCATTCTGAAAAAGCTGTTTGACACGGGCCTCGACGCCGACTGCCCCTTCCCAGAGGCCAAAAAACTCGGCATCGAGTTCACCCCAGAGACCGTGGATCTCTTCAGCGCCGCCGTCTTCAACCGCTACCTGGTCACCCTCTACGACTACCTGCAAGTACTCGAAACCCGCCTCTTCTCTAGCGGCCTCCACGTCCTGGGCCAGCCCCCCACCGCTGAGGAATTGCATAGCTACCTCTCCGCCTACTTCGGCGATGATTTGCCCCCAGATCTCCTCCAGGACATGAGCCAATTGACCGCAGAATCTAGCCTCCAGGAGCTAGAATCCAAAATCCAAATTCTAAAATCCAAAATTCCCCCCGACACCTGGCCCCAGCTCGACGCCAAACTCCAAGCCGCTCTCGATATCTGCACCCTGCTGGCCCAAACCACCGACGAACTGACCAACCTGCTGCGGGGGCTCAACGGCGAATATATTCCCCCGGCCCCCGGCGGCGACCTGCTGCGGGATGGCCCTGGGGTGCTGCCCACGGGGCGCAACATCCACGCCCTCGACCCCTACCGCATGCCCTCCCCGGCAGCCTACCTGCGCGGTCGGGAAATTGCCCAAAAAATTCTGGCCCAGCACCAGCAGGAAACGGGCACCTACCCTGAAACCGTTGCCGTGATGCTGTGGGGGCTGGATGCGATCAAGACGCGGGGCGAGTCGATCGGCATTTTGCTGGAACTGGTGGGGGCCGAGCCGGTGAAGGAGGGCACCGGGCGAATTGTGCGCTACGAACTGCGGCCCCTGGCGGAGCTGGGGCACCCCAGGGTAGATGTGCTGGGAAATTTATCGGGGATTTTTCGCGACAGCTTTGTCAATATCATTGAGCTGCTGGATGACTTGTTTCAGCGGGCGGCGGCAGCGGATGAGCCGGAAGACCAGAATTTCATTCGCAAACATGCCCTGGCCCTGCAAGCCCAGGGGGTTGAGAATGCCAGCGCTCGCTTGTTTTCTAACCCGGCGGGGGATTTTGGCTCGTTGGTGAACGATCGCGTCACCGATGCCAACTGGGAATCGGGGACGAGCTGGGGGATACCTGGCGCGATCGCAACACCTTCAGCTACGGTCGCCAGGATAAGGGCCAGGCCCGCCCCGAGATTCTGCACACCCTGCTGAAAAGCACTGAGCGGGTGGTGCAGCAGATCGACTCGGTGGAGTACGGCCTCACCGATATTCAGGAGTACTACGCCAACACTGGGGGCCTGAAGCGGGCCGCCGAAATGCAGCGGGGCAAGGCCGTCACCGCCAGCTTTGTGGAAAGTTTCTCCAACGACACCACCCCCCGCAAGCTGGAAGACCTACTGCGGATGGAGTATCGCACCAAGCTGCTGAACCCCAAATGGGCCGAGGCCATGGCCAACCAGGGTTCTGGCGGTGCCTACGAAATTTCGCAACGGATGACGGCGCTGATGGGCTGGGCCGGAACCGCCAACTTCAAAGACCCCTGGGTCTACGACCAGGCCGCCGCCACCTACGCCCTCGATGCCGCCATGGCCGAAAAACTGCGGCAGGCCAACCCCGAAGCCTTTCGCAACCTGGTCGGGCGCATGCTAGAAGCCCACGGTCGCGGCTTTTGGCAACCCGATGCCGACCAGATTGACCAGCTGCGTCAGCTCTACGACCTCACCGATGCCGACCTGGAAGGGGTCAAGGGGTAGCCATGGCCGCTGCCGCCCCCCGCACTGACACCTTTCCCCTGGCAGCCATTGTCGGCCAAGACGCGATTAAATCGGCCCTGCTGCTGCTAGTGGTCAGTCAATTATTTATTGACTGACCACTAGTTGTGGGGCGTTACATCCGCTAAGCCCGTATTGTAGTTAATTGTTTGTGGCTTGCCGATCTGAATGTTGTTTGTTTCAAAGGCCTGACGTACCCGTAGCCGGAACTCGCGCCCAACGATCCACTGCTGCATAGGTGCGGTCTTGAGCCAAACGCGGACAAGCATGCCGGTGTGGGACAGATCATCAATGCCAAGGACTGTAGGTGGTTCTGGCAAGCGATCGCGCCATTCCGGCTCCCGGTAGAGCTGGTTGCACACCTGCTGCAAAACGCTGAGCACCTGTTTAGGATCGTTCTCGTAGGCCACCACAACCGAAAAATCGACCCGCGACCACAGGCGCGTCAGGTTGCTGACATAAGTGATGGTGCTGTTGGGAATCGTGATCAGCTGCCCCTCGCTGTTGCGCAGCTGCGTCACGCGCAGGTTGAGGTTTTCGACCAGGCCACTCCTATCGCCAATCTGCACCACATCGCCCACGGCAAACTGATCTTCAATCAAGATCAAGCAGCCGTTGACAAGGTCTTTGACCAAACTCTGGGAGCCAAAGGACACGGCCAGACCAATCACCGCGCCCCCTGCCAAAATTGAGCCGGTGGGAATGTTAAACAGGCTGAGGGTCCAAATGATGCCGATAATCACCAGCACCGAGGTTGTCAACCCCTTGAGGGCGTTAGAGATGGTGGTGGCTCGCAGGGAAATCCGCTGGGATTCACCTAACAACGGGTAGGGGCTAGTTTTCCAGGAATGGGTCAGGCGATTGATCAGGCTGCTGCTGACGCGAATGGCTAAACTGATACCAAACCAGAGGGCCATAAAGACTAACGGTGTTGCCCAGGCGTAAAGGCTCCACCGCATCAAGAGGGGCACTGTGGCTAAGATGCGGGCAATGCCGACGTACCACATCACAATAAAAATCCAGAACAGCAGCCATTTTAGAAACTTGTCGATCTCTAACTGCCGCTGCACGCTGAGCGAGTGCTGCACCCTGGCAAGGATTTGCGATCGCAGCGTAGACCTAGCGATCGCCTCCCCGTCCTCTGAGCCTGACGGCGATGGGCCGACGGCGATGGCCGCTAGCTGCTCCTGATACCGGTTCTCCAGGGTTTGCTGTCGGCGGGTCAACCGGCGGCGCAACCACCAGATCACCGCGCTGGCCAGCAGCAGCCCCAGCAAAATTTGCAGCGCCCGCCCGATGCGCTGAGCAATCACCTCTGGGCTGCCTAGCTCTCTAAAGCGGACGATTTCAGCTTGAAGAATGGTCTGCCACTCCTGGGCGAGTTCGTCTAGGGTTTTGCCGTTGAAGTCGGCATCGGGCTCGGTCACGGTCACCAGCCGGATGGGGCGAGAGGACTGATCGTCGCTCGCCTGAATGATCGGCTGGTTGCTGAGGGTGGCAATCGTCACGACCGGTGGCTGGGCCGATGGCTCACTGGCATAAGCGCGATAAAACAGCCGCCACAGGCGCTCATTCACCTCCTCGGCGCGCACCTCAACCGGCAGCAGCCCCTCGGGAACGCGATCGCGATTCAAAACCGTCGGGGACGTGACCTCAAACAACTCCCGCCGATCAAGGGGCGATCGGATGGAAGCGGTTTCGTATTCGCCGTGGCGGCTGACCCCGTCGGGCGGACTAAACGCGCTGGAGGTAGCGGTCGGCAGCGAGGGCAGCTGGCCCAGGGCGATCGCCCCGCTGCCAAGTACCAGCGCCAGCGCCATCAGGCTGATTACCCCAAAGCGCATGGTCAACCGATAGAATTGCCGAGAGAAACCCATAACCATGAAAAACCTGCTGGACAATCGATCCTGAGTTGGCGTCTTCCCTTCAGCAGACTATCGCCGGTCGGCCCTATTGATGGCTTATTCTGAGCGATTCAATGGCTTGCCGTAACCTACCAACCGGCTTCACTTCATCAACGGGCAGACCAAACTGAGTCGCCGCATGTTTTTGCATGGCTAACAGATTTTGGTAGAGCACCATCTTCGCCCCGATCGCCCTTGGAAAGTTCTTGTACTTCCGCTTTGAGAACAATCCCTCGCCCATGACCTTCTTTAATTCCTCCTCTGTCACCACGCTCGGTTCTTCTGTGGATAGTTCAGCTGCCTGTAGCCTGTTTTCTAGCCGAAACGATCGTCTAATTTGCACAATTAGAATAACAATTAACACAAGGTTGTAGAGGTATGACCCATAGCGCATACCGTCTAACAGTGGCGTAAACACCTGACCGGCACTCGGGCGATTAAAGTCTAGAGGAACACCTTGCAGGACACTCTGAATTTTCGCTACAACGATTAATCCAACTGCCAAAAGACCGGAATCAAACGCGCTGTGCATCACAGCCGCAATCAAAAAAAAGAGCACAAAGCGCTTCCACTTCCGCCACCCGCGCTGGGTTGACTCTGCCGCAAACCCGATGCCCATGCCCACAAAAGCCGACCAGACGACGTGTTCGCTTAATCCCCACAGTCCGAGGCGCGTCGATTGTTCAGCCAACACATCCAGCACCGGTGATTTATGGATGAGATCGGCAATGTAAATTCCCATCTCAATGATGTTAAAGCCCATTCCTGCCAGCGCCCCGTAGACGATACCGTCTTTTCGAGTTCGGATCAGATTCGGGATATAAATTGCCAACAAGAGCACAGGTAAAATCTTTAGTCCCTCCTCAACAAAACCAACTGTTTGTTTGGGGAAAGGAGAAACATCATTAAAGACAGCAGCAGCAGGGGCAGTGAGGAAGAAAACACTGGCAATGGTGAGGACGTGAAAAAAGCGAACGCGCCGCTCGCGGTCGAGAAAGGCAATGAGAAAATAGCCGATCGTAGAGCCTGCAATTGCATAGGGAACCCAGATCCAGGCGGCAAAGATTCTTCCGCTTCTGTAGAGATCTAAATACGCCAGCACCGCTACAACTAGTACAATGCTCAACAAAACTCTCTTACCTAAAGCCGATCGCCAGCGAGAATTATGCAGCAGATAATCTTTGACAACCGGATCGATCAAATTAGTCACTGTATCAGTCCTTCCTCTCAATCATCCACTGTCGTAGTCTGCAATCCGATTAGCGACTAACCCCGCAGCCGCCCCAGCTCACTTCGCCAGGAGGCCACTAAGGGGTCGCTTTCCACCGATTGTCCCGCCTGCTTGACCCGCCACTTACGAATGGCCAGCTCATCCTGCGCCCGCACGATCGCAGCAGATGTGCGGCGGTTGAGGTGGGGAATGGAGCGCGTTTTGAATAGGCGATCGCCCTTCACCGCTTCATACTCTTCTGGCAAAATCACAGGTTCGCTCTCATCGGCCAGCTCCTCGCGAATCACCCGCCGCTCCCAGATGCCGCTCTGCCACAGCATCACTCCAACAATGAGGAAAAATGGAAAAAAGCCAATTAATCTCAAGGCACTATGGATGATCCACACGTGGAAGAAGGGTTCAACCATCTGAGGGGCCACTTCGGGCGTTGAGTCTTGGGTTACCGGCTGCCCAGTGGTGAGAAAAACAAACAAGAGCACCATCAGACCAATGCCATTGTTGAGGAAATGCGCCGAAAACCCCAGCAGCCAGCCCCCCACAGGAGCCGCGTAGCGCAGCCAGCGACGGGTGGTCTGCCGAGCTAGCCCCAGCCCCAGGCCAAAGAGCCCGGTGTAGAGCGCATGCCCCGCCAGGCCAAACAGAGAGAAGCGATCCCCGAGCTGAAGATATAGCGGCGCGTCTCCGTCGGCGACAAACCCTTGTAGCACGTACAGAGGCGCTTCGCACAGGTTAAACCCGATGCCGACCAGCGCGCCGTAGATAAAGCCGTCGCGAACATTGTCAAACTCAGCCCGCAGCAGCCAAAACAGCAGCAGCACGCCCAGGCCTTTGGTGGTTTCTTCCACCAGAGGCCCGGCCAGGGGAGCGCCCAAAACCCTCTCAGCATCGGAGCCCAAAATGGTCTGAAGGGCGGGATGCAGATCGATAAAACCGGCGATGGTGGTAAGGAGGTAGTTGTTGATCGGCAATGCCACCCCGGTGGCAATTAGCCCTCCCCACAGCAGGGCGATCGCGTAGAGCCATCTCGACTCGGGCTCGCGGCGATCGAGAAACCACACAATCGCCAGGGGCACAATCGCCAGCAAAGCCGCCCCCGCCAGAGCGATCAAAAAGACCTGAAAACCACCCTGGGTTACAGCCGAAAATTCTCGAATGAACGATGACGCGCTGATGATAATCAGCACCAGTAGAACAGCTACCAGAAATACGGCGTTGCGGGGTTTGTTTAAAGGCGAGCCGTACAGCAGACTGGCTCTGTTGGATAAGGTCATACGCGCCTGAGAATGGCAACAAAGAGTACCAATCCAGCTAGTTCTCGCAGTGGTGCCAATTTACGTAATAGATGTCCTTGTAGCGGCCATCTGAGGTGACAATTTCAACACACTGCCCCGAGTTGCCCTCGATCCAGAATGAGGCAACGGCGGCATTAGATATGCGCTCGTTGCGGCGATAGCTATACCCCCGCCGCTGCAATTCAGCCTCGGCCTGACCGGCTCGGGCTCCCACCATGTCTTGCAGGGCGGGAGGAGAGGTATTGCTCACGGTGGGCGGGTCGCCGCGATCGCAGTCAGCCGAGCCTCCGGTATAGGCCAGAGAAACATAGCGCCCCTGCTCGGTTCTCACCGTAATGCACTGCCCTGTGCTTGACTGAGTCCAGTAGCTATAGACCGCATCGTCGGAACTCTCGGCCCAGCGATAGATATAACCCCGCTGCTGCAATTGAACTTCTCCATCGCGCCCGCGCACATTCACCAAATCGTTAAGCTCAGGCACAGAATCGCCAGCATTTTGAGCCTGGGCATTGCTGGTCGCTGCGATAATCAGCGAACTCACCACCCCAACAATTACTCGATGCAATTTCATACAGATTACCTATCAGGATTACTAGTACCGCTGCGCGGGGTTCAATATGCGCAGTTCAAAATGGAGAGTCTCTAGGATGTCAGCGTTGCAGTCGTCCCGAACGACAGGGTTAGATCTGCCTTGCCGGACTGAATTAAATTGAGGGTTGCCGAACACTGGTATGCGTCAAACAGTTAATACCTGTAGCAGAGGCACAACCGTTTGCCCCTGCTACCATTCAGCCGCGCCAACCATCGCTCACCATTACAGAATGGCAACGGAAAGCTCATAGGGCACCGTGCGATTGCTGTCGCGATCGTTTCCCATCAGATAGACGCGAACGGTGTAATCGCCGCTCCGGGGCAGCGTAACGGTGCCGTCATTGCCCGACATTGAACTGTTGTAGAGCGCCCGACTGCTGCCCGGTGCCAGAATGTTGAAGTAGGCGGTTCCGTCGGTAATCAGCGAAACCGTCATCGTCTGGCCCGTCCGAGCACCCAAAATGTAGTCGTGGTACTGGTCGCCTACGATCGAGGAACTCATATAGGCATTGTCGTTACCGGGGGAAAAATGGACGACCGTGTGCGCCTGAGCTAGCGACGGTGCAGCGCTAGCCAGGATGAGAGATGTAGTGATTGCGGCAGCGGCCAGCATGTTGTAAGCAGTAGCCCGAGCAAAACTTCCCATGAACTAATTTCTCCGTTGCAGTAATGCAGTAAGTTGACAGTTTTTCGCCGTTGTAAATCACAAACCAGGGTTTAGCCTGATCAATTAATGGTTAGAGTTTATGTCTTCAAAGGGCTCCTTCATCCACGTTGGAGAAATAGTAGTTATAAAATTCATCGCCCGTCACTCGGTTGATGACGACAATTTGCTTAGTATTCTCGTCGTAGATCACGCGAACCTGATCGTCTTCTCCAGTAAATGTGCTGCCCGAGGTGCGCTCTAGATAACCGTGAAAGAAAAATTCTCCTCCCTCTGAAATTTGAATCACGACAGTGTTTCTGTCGATTACCGTCATATAGGTGACAGGGTTAGAAGATTGAGCAATGACTGCGGAAAAACGCTTTAATCCCTGGGCCTGAGCAGTAGTCATCGATCCTAGGTCAATCCCGAAAAAACTGGTTGTAATCAACGCAGAAAAGACTGTCAGCTTTCTAACAATGTATTTCACGATGCTTAACCCTTGCCTATAGATCTCATCGGTTATCTCTAGAAAGAAGTTGCAAATCTTTCAGGGTAAGCGCAAGAAAAATAGGTCTGTGACATGCTAGGGGCATGCTATCACTGCGACCCTTAGCGAGTCCCCATGAGCCAAGGCTTTGCTCCCAATGAAGAGACGGCTAAAGCCGGTCAGACCAAGCCACCCTTGAGCGCGGCTACCGATGCTAACTCCATTCAGCAGCAGTGGGAATCACACTTTGCTGAACTAGAAGACCCGCGTGGCAGTCAAGGGGTAGAGCACCCGTTCTTGAGCATTGTGATGATCGCGATTCTGGCCGTCATCGGCGGCGCGACGGGGTGGGAGGACATCGAAACCTATGCCGAGAGTCACGAGGCGTGGCTGAGTACCCTGTTCTCGATACCGAACGGCGTGCCCCATGCCGACACCTATCGTCGTTTGTTCGAGCGGATGGCCCCTGAAGCCCTAGAGCGTTGCTTTCTGGGCTGGGTGAAGCAGATCGTTGAGAGCAGTGGAGCCCAAGTGATTCCCATCGATGGCAAGACGATTAAAGGCTCCTATGACCGCAACGCCAAGCAGTCTGCGCTCCACGTCGTCAGCGCCTGGGCCAGCGAGCATCGGCTGTTGTTAGGGCAAGTCAAAGTTGCCTCCAAGAGCAACGAGATCACCGCCATTCCTGCGTTGCTGAAACTTCTCGATATCAGCGGCTGCATCATCACCCTCGATGCCATGGGCACCCAGAAGGAAATTGCTCGTGAGATCGTTGGGCACGGGGCCGACTATGTCCTCTGTCTCAAGGCCAATCACCCCACCCTGTGGGCCGAGGTCACGGCCTGGTTTGAGCAGGCTGAAGCCGGTAACTTTACCGCTCTAGAGCACAGTTATGACGCTCGGGTGGAGTCGGGCCATCATCGGCGGGAGCATCGGCAGGTGTGGGCTGTACCCATCGCCGCCATGGGAGACCTACACCAAATCGAGCAATGGGTGGGCCTCAAAACCATCGTCTTCGTGAAGCGAGTCCGACATCTCTGGAACAAGATCACCCGAGAGACGATGGTTTATCTCACGTCATTGCCCTGTGATGCCGCCATGGCTGGCCGGGCGATTCGCACCCATTGGGGTATCGAAAATCAACTCCATTGGGTGCTCGATGTCACCTGGGGCGAGGATAAGTCTCGCATCAGGCGGGGCCACGGTGGCGAGAATATGGCGCTCCTGAGGCGCTTGGCCATCAGTGTGCTGAACCAAGAAACCTCAAAAAACGAAGTCTTAAGCAGAAGGCAAAGCGAGCCTCAATGAGTCCTGACTACATGCTCACTGTCCTTGCTGCAGGGCTCGCAACCTAGCACAATGTATCGATAGTTTTCTTGCGCTTACCCTGGCAAATCTTTCACCATGAACCCATCGGAATAAAAAGCAGATTCACCCATTGCATCTGCAAGTATTTTCCCAACAGTTCAGCAAAAGCTTAACCTTGGAAGTATGGATTTTGATTGAAGTGGTTAATAGGTGTTATGCCAGTACTTCAACCAGTCTCATATATCGGACAACTGAGTTGAGCGCAAAGGCAAAAGGCGTAAATTTTGATCCTCATACAAAATATGAGGATATTTATACACTGCTTCTAAAGAAACAGTCAACTCTTCTATAGGGCATAGTTAACGCATGCTAACCCTATCCTGGCTACGATTCTGGTGAAACGAGCATAATCCTAGCCTAGTTTGAGTCGTTTCGCCTTCTTGCCAAACTTGGCAAAAGGTTCATAAGAGAACAGGTTGAGGGCACGACGCTTTAAATGGAGCTATGTTTTGGGCTGGTTGACTGGCGGCCGTCGGCCTTTACCCCAATCCTTGGCATACCGTACGGCTCATGCACGATCGCCTCGAGCAGGGGCATAACAACGATGGCCTATCCAAAAACATTCCCAGGTAGAGGGTGGATTGTGGTTCCACTGCTCTCAGCTCACGACAACTTATCTTAGAGCTGTTGGGCGGTGCTCAAAAAAGCGTTCTCAAGTTGGGATGATACAGCTAGACCATCTACTGGCTCTACGGGAATGAGTATGCTGATGTAGTCGATACTATACCGAGTTGTTATGGTGCCTCTACTCACGGAACTACTGGGTTTACCGGGTGTGAATGTCGAGTCTTATGAAGCCAATGAGGACGGCTTGATTCTCGATATGGACGTCCATGCGGCGTCAGCTGTCTATCCTCGTTGTGGTAGCGTCAGTCACCATCTTCACTAGAGTCACTGGCATCTCGTGCGAGACCTGCCCATCAGTCACTATGGCCAGACCTGGTTACGGGTCAACCGTCGCCAGTTCAAGTGCGCGGTGTGCGGCAAACCCTTCAGCGAGGACTTCGAGTTTATGGGAGCTCGGCGCAGCTATACCGACCGTTACGCCGAACGGGTGGTGCAGCAGGTGGTCCACAGTGATAGCGCCAACGTCGCCCGCCATCAAGGGTTGAGTGAAGACATCGTCTGGTCGATGGTGGAGTATATGAGCGCAAAAAAGTCGCCATCGACGTGAGCGGGCTGCGTCGGTTAGGTCTCGATGAAATCGCCCTACGCAAAGGGCACAAAGACTTTGTTGTCGTTTTGAGTGACCTCGACACCCATCGGCTGATTGGCATGGCTCCAGCCCGGACTCATGCCGCCATTGAGACGGTGCTGCTCGATTGGGGACCCGCCGTGTTGTCGGCTATTGAAGAAGTCAGCATCGACCTATCCGGGAATTACCGGGGGTTAGTGCATCGGCTGATGCCCCAGGCCGAGGTTGTGGCAGACCGCTTTCATATGACGAAGTTAGTCAATGACGAACTGAATCAGGCGCGCAATGCGTTTCGGCGAGCGCCCAATGACGTGCCGGAAGGCGTTTCTCCCGAAGCCGCCAAAGCGGCCCTCAAAAACAGTAAGTCTGCCTTGCTGAAACCCGAAGAGCGTCTAACAGAAAAACCAACGTGAGACGCTGGCAGCGGTGAAAGCGGTGTCGCCCAAACTGGCGTTGATGTATGCCGCCAAAGAGTCTTTCCGAGCCTTCTTTAAGGAGTGGAACACGACGGAGGCCCTGTTTGGGTTACTGGACTGGATGGCGACGGCGGCATATCGGTTTATAGGCTGCCGCCGAATAGTCAAATTCGAGTGGGCCTTGATGCCCCGCCCCGTCGCAACCTGACGGCTAACCCATGCGGCCTTTTAGTAGTTAGCGCCACCGTCAATTACCCGATGGACACCATCCAGGTCGGCAATGAGGTCATCGACCCCGCTAACCTATCCACTCAACTTCGGCCCTCCTGTCGCACCAAATCCGATGGCTCTCACGCCCTTGATGAAGCCCGTCCCCAGCATTTCAAAACCTCTGGGGGCGATCTGGTTGTCGTTGGCAAGACACCCAACACTCGCTATGAGGTGTCTTATATCAAGTCGGATTAAATGCACATGATTGAGCGAAGTGAGTGCCTCTATCGTATCCTCAGTAGATCACAAAGAATCGAGGCAGGGGCTGAATCTGTAGAAAAGGGGTAGGGTCAGGCAAGAAGAATTGGACGAAAAGCCATGACAACCTGCCCCCCTTCAGTATCCCCTACGCCAGCGTTGACGGACGAGGTGACCTTGAGTGCTGCCCTAGAGTGCTTGAAAGCTCATCTGCCGGTGCCCATGCAAGGGGAGTGCCAGCCGGAGACCCTCTACGAGGTGTTGCTGTGGGCGGCGAGCCATCACGACAGCGTTGAGCATGCGGCCCAACAGCTCACTGGAGTGCCCACGGTCAATGATCTCCGCTACCACTTGGACAAATTTGAGGATAGGACGACAGTCGAGCAACAGGTGAATGCGGCCCTGCAAAGCCATCTCCCCTCGGGCATCGTCAATCATCGCCATCGCTTAGCCATCGACCTGCATCTCTTGCCCTATTACGGTCAGCCGAGTGAGGCAGAAGCCCCCTATATCTATCGCTCTCAAGCCAAAGCAGGCACCACATCCTTTTTTGCCTACGCCACGGTGTACGTAATTCGTGCCCATCGGCGGGTGACGCTGGCTATTCATGCGGTGCGGCGGGGCGAGACGGCTGTGGCGATTATCACTCGCCTACTTGACGCGATGAACCCCTTAGCCGTTAAGGTGGAACGGCTCTATCTCGACCGGGGATTCTATAGTGTGCCGGTGATTCGCTGGTTGATGGCGTTGAAGTTGTCGTTCATCATGCC
>NZ_JH976537.1:77025-82027 GCF_000309385.1 Nodosilinea nodulosa PCC 7104 | reverse complement strand
GGACGCTTAGACTGATGGCTTGTCGCGTCTGACGGTAGCGCTGTTGGTCGTCGATGACCTGCTGCTGCTGTTGGACAACGGCGTCATATTGAGTCTGCAGGCTGGGGTCAGGTGCGTCGGTAGACGCTTGACTCAGACGGTGCAGCAGTTGCCTGGCTTGCGTCTCCACCTGCGCTAACTGTTGCCCCAGGCTCCGCCCTAGCGGTCGTCCCAGGTTGTGCAAAATCGCATGAACTTCGGGCTCTTGGCCACTTTTGGTGATGTGCAAAACTAGCACCTTTTGCGGTCCTCAAATTACAGCTGTTTAGCTGGTCAAAATGAACCGCTTCTCTAACAACTCCAAGTTGGCTCGCCCAAACATCTGCCGTTTCAGCATTTTGAGCCGATTATTCTGCCCTTCAACGGGTCCATTGCTAACCTCTAACGTCATCCCGGCTTTGACCGCATCATAATCCTCCTCCAGCCCTTTGACGAAGCTTTGAAACGCTTTGATTGAGCTAGTTTTAGCCGCCTGCAGCCAGTCATCCAGCTGACTGGGAAGGCGCTGCCGAACGAGATCAATAAAGCCTTGGGCCAGCGAGATAGCCCCCGATAACTCGGGCTGTTGAGCGAGCTGCTCTAATAAGGTATCGTCTTCAGTTGTCCGGGTTTCTGTTCGCTGTAAGATTAGCCATGCCGCTCGACGAGCACTCAAAGGCTTTTGAGGAGAGGTTGAAAGGGGAGGGGCTGGCCCCCGTCCCGGTAAATCGTTGAGAGATTCCGGGCTAGGCTGACCCGACGCTGGTAATTGACGCAGTTGATGGGTATAGCGGGCCAGGGTCGAGTAACTGCCCTGGTAGCCCTGCTGTTGGATCTGGTGAAAGAGGGCTTTGGTCTGGTGCTGTCCCCGGTTCCATTGATCCTGAATGTAGGGTTTATAGACCTCCAATCCACTGCCCTGTTGACGAATAGTGAGTTGTCGTTCAGGAAAGGTTGACGCGGCCAAATACTTGTAGACCGTCCGTTTGCCAATACCGAGATGGTGGGCGATGTCTTTAATGGCGTACCCTTGCTGCCGTAAGGCATGGGTTTGCTCGTAGGTCTCCAAACGATGAGCCCGGTTGAGCGCTTTGGGAGACTGTGGATCCTCAAGCAAGTCTGAGGGATGCGGAGCTTCGAGACCATCCGCCTGACGCTGGGCTTTTTCAACCTGTTGGAAGACTGAGTGGTGTCCCTTAAACGCTGTTTCCAACGTCTCTTCGAGATTGTGCAACAGATGAAAGCGGTCGGCCACTTGAATGGCTTCCGGTGCACCTTGGCTCATCCCGCGTTTGTAGGTCTTGGAACGGTCCCGAGATAAGATTTCGACGCCGGGATGCTCTTTCAACCAGGTTTCAAGGGTTTCTGCCGTGCGATCCGGCAGCAACGCAATGGGCTGGTGCTGCTCAAGATCCACCAAAATCGTGCCATAGTTGTGCCCCTTGCGGAGGGCAAAATCGTCTACCCCTAAGATTTTTGGGGTCGTTAGTTGCGGTAACGGCAGGCTCGCAATGACTCGCAGCATTGAGTTGCGACTATGCCCATAGCCAACCTGTTCGCTCAAACGAGCCCCAGCAGCACCCGCTAAGGCTAGGGCTATAGCTTTGAGATGATCTGCGTAACGAATGGTGCGCCTGGCCCACGGGGCCACGATTCTGGGTAAGCGTTCGGCAAAAATCCGTCGAGGACAGGCCTCATTGAGGCAGAAAACCTTACAGACTGTCAGCACTATCGTCAGACTGAATTGGACAACAGGTAAGTCTTTCAAGGTTCTGTTGTAGTGGCTATGGATACGGTGACTCGGACGATGGCAGAGAGGACACTGAGCTACGGTCTGTGTAGAGGCGAGGTAAACCGTGACCTGCTGGGTGGCCGTATCCAAATCCCAGTGCTGCAAGCTCAACTCAGTTTGGCTGGGGAGTAGATGCGAGATGAGGTCCATAGGGTTAACAAAAGCGAGAATGGATCCCCCTATTGTCTATAGCTCTCCTTGGATGGATCACCAAAAGTGGCCAAGAGCCCGAAGTTATGCAAATACGCACCTACGAGGCACCCTCGGCCTGGTGCTAGCCGCCAAGCAGCAAGGCCATATTCCCGCCGCTCAGCCTGTGATTGCCAAACTGCGAGAAACCGGCATGTACTTAAGCGATCGGGTGGTCACCAAAGCCCTGGCCCTGGTGGGGGAAACCCTATGACCTCACATCCCTGGCAGACCACATTCATGACCACCATCCAGAAACCTGAAACTGAGGATGCTCTGAATCAATCTGCTCAGAGCCAACCAGCGCTACTGGAAACTAACCCAGGCATCTCACCCATCAGTTCTAAGGTGACGCCATGAAAGATTATTTCAAGCCCGCCAAAATCATTACAAATGACTTGTACTTTTACCACATAGGTATTAAGTATCAAGGCAAAGGAATCATTACATGGGATCCAGATAAAGGTTTTCATCTAGAAGCATTATTAGAACAGCCGATACGACACCCAGATCGAATTGAGCTAGGGCGTGTTAGAGTCTCTGACCAATCAGATTATTCTTCAATTCGGGCTTGGACTTCTGATTATGGTTGGATGCTCATTCCAAAGATTAATATAAGTAGTCTCCAGGATGACCTAATCGGAGGAAACCTATCACTTAACTTTAGCTACATTTTTATATGCGAGTCCAATATTTTTGGGATCGATAGTTCTGCATGGCATGGAAGCGCGCTATACCATCTTAAAAAAACTCATAAATTTCCAGATCGCGTTACCGTAGATACTCAAATCGCAGGAGAGATCATACAACGAATCGCTAATCCTGGGTTTTTCTTTGAAGATGAAACGAGAAAGATTATTGGATATTTTCTTGACAAAGATCACCTGTATCTAACTTGGAAACTTCCCAAACAAGAGTTTGCCAAGCAGCAAGCCTGGGATTGGCCCATTGGATTCCAAGACTCGCTTCAAATTTGGCTAGGTGAAACGGTGCATTTACTGAAGCGAGAGATGCGCCGTGTTGCCCAAACTGTTATGGAAATCAGGAAATGTCAGCCTCCCAAGTCTTTTGGCCAACTTTCATTGATTGAAGTTTCAAAGATTCCAAGGGAAGAAGTTCTATATTTGTCATATTTCTTTTGCAGAAAATTGGAGCATAGCGATGTTTGTAGGAAAATATTTCAGCAAGTCGCCGAGGCTGCCAACCAGCAACTCCAAACAACACAGGAGTTTATAGTATCTACAATCTTGGAGGCTTCTCTGAGAACAATCTATGACTATCCTATTAGTAGGGCTGATAACTCAACTGGATTGCTAAATAAGAGATTAATACCAGATTTTAAGCGTGATTACCTCTCGAATGCTTGGAGAGGCGATTGCAAAAGAATTTTTGAGTCTTTTAAGCGATTAAGAGATCGAAATGCTCATCCTGATTGGCTGACTCATTCTGGAGGAGCCATGTCTACAGAAATGAGGACAGAAGCTCTAGATGACATGATTTATATGTGTCGATTTTATGGATACATGATTTTGGCTTTGGCAGGTTTCAGAGAACTAGAGCCAAATTTTCCAGAGCCCCATAGCAACTGGGGGCCAGCTGTAATCATTACCCATGTGGGCAATATTGGAGATAGCTCTATTCCGCCTGACTTTCCGAATATTCCTTCTCCGTTTGAAGAAATGGCACAACATGAGAAGCGATACAAAAGAATGCTCATCTATAGAAAATTCTTCATGAACAGAAACATGCAAGCAAACCAAATGCCATGACTGCCTTTGCTCAACAATGGCAAAGCGCCTTTATAGCCACTGTCCAGCAGCCAGGGTATGCCCAACCGCTGAAGCAAGCCGCTTGCCGCGAAGCACTGTCTGCCTGGACTAGCCATCTCACTACAGCTGTAGTCGCTGCCTGTAATGAGATAGGCTGGCAGGCTTCCGCCAAGAACTGCCCTATTCCAGCGATCCCCGTTAAAACCAATGAGTTCCTAAGTCTAGATGTCACCGCCTTTGAACCCTCTGCCAGGCAATGGCCCCTACCTATCGCCATCATGGAGCTAGAGAACCAGGGTGGTCGGGTTCCCTACTCTCTTTGGAAAGTACTCTGTGTGAAGGCACAGCTTAGAGTGGTGTTTGGCTACAGCCGCACTACGGAGGAACGGGCAAGCATTGTCAAAACATTGCAGTCTACCGTCCTTCCTGACTCACGGTTCGCTCATTTTTAAATGAGGTCAGCCAATTGGGATAGGTTAGGGCTATGGATACCCCCCTAACCGTTATCACCGAACGGGTTGACGATATTCCCCTGTTGCTGGCCCAACTGCAGCGGATGGACGTGCAACCCCTGCTCGACGACTACTTTCCGACCCATGGGAACTGGCAGGGGCTCAGCTTAGGCCATGTGGTGATAGTTTGGCTGAGCCACATTTTGTCCCAAGCGGATCACCGGTTAAACCCCGTGCAGGCCTGGGTAGAGCGACATCAGGAAACCTTGCAACAGGGCTTGCAGCAACCGGTTCGCGCCCTTGACCTGAGTGACGACCGCCTAGAAAGCGTGTTGCGATATCTCAGTGATGATGCCCAATGGGCGTTGTTTGAACCGGCGTTGAATCAGCGTCAGATTCAGGTGTATGACCTGCACCCCAAACGGCTGCGTCTGGATAGTACCAGCGTCAGCGGGGATTGGACGGTCAATGAGTCAGGGCTGTTCCAATATGGCCATAGCAAAGACCATCGCCCCGACCTGCCCCAACTGAAGCTGATGCTGGCGACGCTAGATCCGCTGGGGCTACCGATAGCGACCGAGATTGTCTCCGGGCAGCGCGCCGACGACCCGCTCTACATTCCGGCCATCGGGCAGGTGCGTCAGACCCTCAGTCAGTCTGGGTTGCTCTACGTGGGTGACAGCAAGATGGCCAGTCTAGCGACCCGTTGCTTTCTCCAGGCCACAGGCGATTACTATCTCTGTCCGCTCGGTGGGACTCAACTCAAGGCGGAGGCGATGCAG
>NZ_JH976537.1:0-76925 GCF_000309385.1 Nodosilinea nodulosa PCC 7104 | reverse complement strand
CGGTAAGTATTTACACCCTGCTGGGGCCCGTATCTGACGAACCACCTTAGAAATGAGCGAACCGGGAGTGATCAATTTGGTCGAAGCACTTGGCGATATCCGCATCCAGCACGTATTTGGCTTTCTGCTGGGTCGCCTGTTGAATTGCCCTAAGGGCGTCTTGTGCTGAGCGACCGGGTCTGAAACCGTAGGAATGAGGCTCAAATTTGGCCTCCCACTGGGGCTCCAGGGCTAGTTTGACCAGGGCCTGGCGAGCCCGTTCGGTCATAGTCGGAATCCCGAGGGGCCGTTTTTCCGTTTTCCCTGGCTTGGGAATCAGTACCCGTCGAACCGGGGCTGATTTGTCGCTCAAGGAGAGGTTTTGGGCCAGTTGCAAGCGTTGAGCTGGGGTGAGGGATTTGACACCATCAATCCCGGCTGTCTGCTTGCCTCGGTTGTCCTGAGTAACCTTACGCACCGCCAGGCAGCGAGCTGCCCATGACCGCATCAGGGTCTTTTGCAGTTTGTGAACGGTTTTCACATCACCATTCTGTTCAGCTCGGTAAATCCTCGTTTGCAGCTTGAACACCTTCGCCTCTAGCTGTCGCCAGGGGAGGGTCTTCCATTCCACTGTGGGCACGTTGGCCCCAGTCTTAGACGTTTGGACTGTGACTTGATTCATTACCATCAGTTCATCGTGTATCTGTTGGCCTATCCTGGGCATTACTCCAGGCGTTTGCTTTTGATACAATCCCGCCCGCTGAGGGCTTGTAGCTTGGCAACCGACTCTGACGTTAGCCAGAGAGCGCCTCAGCGGGTTATTCCGTTCCGAATGACCATTGTTTGAATCCTTAGGGCGATGCTCTCCACCGGGTTGATGGGAAGTGCAGACTGAGACTGGTCGAGACTGGAATCGCCAGTTCCCGTTTGCCTTGCCGTTTTGGCCTGGGCTGCTAACCGTCGTAGCCCACTTGACGTAACGATGGTTCTGACGCATCTTCGCTTTCGCTACCCATAGATTCTTGCTAGACAGATTGCCGAGTACGGTTCTCGGAAGGGCTGCCGTTCATCCCCGCTTCACCCGATTGAGAGCCAGTCTCACGAGTGGGGGAAGTGCTGTCACCGTTGCACCCACGGGGTAGGACTTGCACCTACATGGCCATTCAGTTGTCAAGGTCTAAAGACCTTGCGCCTAATCCCCTGAAACTCAGGTGAGTTCCAGTTTCTAGGCAACGGCTCGCACCCAATCCTCGTCATTGCGAGCACTGTTGATTACTCGCACGAGAGAGATGCCGACATAGAGCAAGAACAGCCCCCGCAGCACGTTGAAGACCAGGGGAATGGCGTCGCCCGCAGCTGTGCCAAAGTTGGTGGTCATCCAGGTTTCAGCCCCGCCAAAGAACTGGGCCTGGGCAGGATAGGCCAGTAGGGTAACTAGCCAGAGCAGCCCTAGACCCATCAGCCGTCCAGCCTTTCGTTTGAAACCCTGTGCTTTACGTCTAGGGGCAGGATATGAGGGTTTGGCGTCTTTCATCCAGGTCAGGCCGGTGATGCCTGCTATGGCCAGCACTACCAATAAGGCGGGGCCGTGTATCAGGACATCTAGACCCAGACAGAGGATCGCTACGACCAATAGCGGCAGGTCTGGAAGCGGATTCATCCCACCCACTAGTCGTTCCATCAACGGAAAAATGTAGAGAGTTTTCATGGCTCAAATGAATTGAGTCTGACTGATGTTTGAAGTCTCCTGAAATCAGTCAGATGACATGACTCGCGTGCTCACCAATGAGTAAAGTGTTCAACTCGAATTGCGTAAAGATTTGACCAATATAGCAATATTTTTCAGCGGTGGGGAAATGACAAACTAAATTGTGGATTCAGGCTTAGACGGCTCAAATCCATGCCTAAATCCTATACAAGACAATGAATATCGTGCTTGATTCTGTAATCTTGCGTGATTTTAATCAAGCTATTGACCGATCTATGTAGATCTTCAGAGTAGGAATATTTTTTATACCGAGGCCATACATAATCCCTATCGCTTAAAAATTTGCTGCTAATTATCAATGCGATTAGCTACAAGCAATAACTCTATGATTGCAGTCGCATTCTATCTATAGAAAATCATCAAAAGCGACGCAAGACCATCTTCTTTGGTTCCTTTTCTCCGCACATATTTTCAACTCAAAAGTCACGCTTTAACTGACAACATCACATGACGACTGCTTTACAGACACAAAGACAAGTGTTTTGACGTCAATACGTCTTGATGTCTCTGGCTTCGCAAGCTTATATGGCGGCAGGATCTCGGGTGGGTCAAGGCATGTCGAGATGGGCAGGGGCTAAGTGTTGTACGGGGAGTGAAACACAGCTATGAAGACAGTGAGTTGTTTGTCGCTCTCTGGGGGGCAGGGAAAAACGTCGGTCTCACTGCTGCTAGGTCGGCTCCTGGCAGATCGGGGCCAGAAGGTGCTGATGGTGGATGCCGATCCGCAGGCGAATCTCACCTTTTATTTGGGCCATGACGTTAAGGCGAATGAGCCCACCCTATTGGAGGTGCTGAAGCGGCAGGTGGAAACAGCCGATGGGATCTATCCGTTGACAGCAGCCAACCTATTTCTGATTCCAGCCGATGAGGGGCTGCACAAAGCCCAGGAATACTTGGCCGCGGGATAGGGGCCTTGGCTTTGCGCCACAGCCTGGAGGCGGTGGGGACGTTGTTTGACGTTTGCATTATCGACTCGCCGCCCCAGCGCACCCAGATTTGTCTGTCGGTGATGGGGGCCTCTGACTGGGTGCTGATTCCAGCGGAGGCCTCAACCAAGGGGGTAAATTCACTACTGTGCAGCCTAGAACTGCTGGAGGAAAGGGGTCGAATACGGGCGTTTACTGGCCAAGTGCTGGGGGTGCTGCCGTTTCGAGATAAGTGGTTTGGCCGATCGCAGGCGACGGATAGCCGAGAGGCCATAGCAGCCATGCAGCAGGTGGCAGGGGCAATCCCGGTGCTGCCGTCGATTGTGGAGAGTGAGCGCTACAAGCAGGCGATTCGGCAGGGGCAGCGGCTGTCAGAGATTGGCTATGGGGAACTGGAATATCCGCTGCACAGGGTGATTGAGGCGTTAGAGCAGGGGCAAGGGAATGACTGATGATGCGCTGGAACGATTGATGCAGCGGCAGCGCCCGAGTGTACCGCCCCGTGCAGATGGGTTGGGGGCAGAGTTACCTGTGAAGTCTCTTCAACAGGTGACAGTTGAAGGCAATAGGTCGGGATATAGTGACTCTAGCGAGTCTACAAGTGTTGACGTCAGTATGTCTGTTAGCCAAGATGATGAGACGGAGTTACCGCAGCTAGTGCGGACGACGACCCGGTTAGAGGAAGAGATTGATAAGGCCCTGCGCCACCTCTGTATGGATGAGAAAATTACCAAGGAGGTGTGGTTTGAGGCGGCGTACCTTTACCTGGCGGAGCACCCTAAGGCGATGCAGGCGGTGAATGGGGTGGCGAAGGAGCGCTACCAGCGGCGAAAGCGGGCAGCGGATTTGAGGAAGCTGGAGACGATGCAGAAGCGGTTGAGGGGTTAGACGATTACGTCGGAGCTTGCTAAGCGAACGAATTGGGGTCAAGCAAGCATGATGTCTTTAAAGTTCGGGATTTTGATTACCCCAGAGCAGGGGGAGGTGTTTAGTTCGCTGAGGCGCGATAGACAGTTGGATTAAGTCTCAATGGCCAGAAACTGCCGATGTTCTTGGCCTTGGCTGTGGTTCAGGTTGTGACTATATATTGACCAGCTGGGAAGTGCGTCATAATTTCGCCAAAGAAAATTCTCTCGGCCTTAAGTAGTCATGTATTTTGGTTCGAAGGCAAGCTCTGCAAAGCTTTAGGCTCATACTGGACATAGGTAACGCAGAATCTAGGAATGTAGGGCAGTGATTTTTCTTTGATTGAACGATAACGCACTCCCAACCAGCTGACCAACTGATAATAGGTATGCTAAGGGCATACTCTTTTGTAGACGACAAACCACGACGCTGCAACAGTGCATACAAAAGGCTCAACAATTAAGTTGGCAAGATCAGTTTTATTTAGCTACTCGGTTGTTGCATTAAATAATTATGAAAAAAAAGACCAAAAAATTGTTAAATGAAATTCGTTCGTTAAATTTTTCAGACAAGTTGAAAGCAGATAAATTGTTTGAAGAAGGAATAGAGCTTTATGAAGGTGGTGAAGTTAATTCTGCCATGCAGAGTTTAAAGAAAGCATTAAATCTATCAAAGAAAATTCAGCATTGGTTTGGAGCAAGCGTATGTCTGTATAATTTGGGCATAGCTTTTACAAGCCTTAGAGACTTGCCAAGTGCTTTAAGTTCATTTAAAGAATCCCAGAAGATAGCCGATGAATTTGGCTTTGTCGGCCTTCAAATGAATGCCCCAAAGCAGATTGGAGATATTTATATAAAATACGGGCAATATGACCTAGCCGTTCGTTATTTGATGGCGGCGATACAAGTTGCGCAAGCAATTGGTGAAGATAGTGAATTGTCAAGACTAACAGATCGACTAGATATCATATTTTACTACCAAGGCCGTTATCAAGAAGCAATCCATAATCATTCAAAAGGTTTATTAATTGCCAGAAATAAGAGCGATCTAAATTTAGAAATGATTTGCTTAATCAATCTAGCAAATGCTTACCAGGCGATATCAAATTATAACTATTCAATAGATCTCTACAATCAAGCTCTTCAAGCTAGCCAGTCTCAAGAAAAACGAGATCTTTCTGCCGAATCAGAAATCTTGGGTAATATGGGTGCTACATATCATTATCTTGGGAATGAAAAGTTAGCTATATACTATAGCAGTCCTATTTGGTTCATGAAAAGGATCCGTATCGATGCATTTTTGGGAAATTAAACACCTCTAGCCTAAAAAACTGCTCGAAGAGGGCTTTGAGCGCCGAGAAGCAGGGACGCAGCCCTGACATCCGTCTTAGCCACGTTTTAGCCTGTAGCCAAGCATCTTCGATGGGATTTTGACTCGGGTCGTTGGGTGCGAATCGAACACAATGGATTTTCCAGGCTTTGGGCTCTAATCCAGCATTGATTTGGCCTAGAAAGTCTTGGAGTTCTTGGGAGCGATGGTAACTTGCCCCATCCCAGAGCAAGAGTAACCGTTGCTCTGGCCATTGCGTTTGCAAAAATTTGAGATACGCCATGGTGTTGGTCGTATTCCCTTTCTCGTGCCCTTGAACAATCAGGCGCTTGCTGAGCAAATCTAAGGCTCCATAATACGTTTGACGCTCTCGTTCGTTCACAATAGGCACCTCAACCCGTTCCCCCGTTCGTCCCCACACGTAGCCTTGAAGGTCACCACTCATGAGATGACATTCATCGACAAAGAGCACTCTCAACTGCCCGGCTTCGATCTCGTCTCGGTAACGTGCCAATAGCCGCTGGATCTCGGCTTTTTTGCGGCCACCGCCTTAGCGTCCGCCTTTGGATTCACTTTACTGGTCTTTTTCCAACTCAAACCCGCCGCTTCAAACAAGTCGTAGTAGCTTTGCTTAGACTCGTACACCACGTCGTAGGTCTCGGCCAGATGATACTCCAGCTCACTCAGTTCCCAGATCGCTTTAGCCTGTAACCACTGCAATACGGCCTCTCGCTCTAGCGGGGTCAAATAACTCCTGCGACCTTTATGCTGAGGGCGGAACCCGGCTAAGCCGTCCCGCTCATAGGCTTGTTTCCATTTGCTCAGGGCTCCCAGCGATACATCGAGAATCGCGGTGATGGCCTCATAGCCATAGTCCTGATAGATCAGTTTGACGGCCAATGCTTTCTTCACTTGGCGACCATCACGTTCAGCACTGATAAAGGCCTTGAGTTCTTCAATGGCAATGGTTTTGCTGAGCTTAGTCTGGGGGGTGGGCATGACCATCACACCTCGCATCAGAATTCTGGATCCTCAGTAATTATACTGATATATTTCACGAATCATTCCGGATTGCTATATGCAGAGAAATCATATGAAATTGCTCAAAAGATCGGTCATAAAGAACAAGAATCAAGAGCGATGGGTAATCTAGCAATAGTATATGAAAGGATTGGCGATTTTCAAAAGGCTTTAGAGCTATTTGAGAAAGAATTAAATTATTTTGAAAACACTAGTTATAGGCATGAGCGAGCACAAAGTCTTGGTAACATTGGTAATTTATGCAAAAGTATAGGCAAGCTTGATCTTGCCATTCAATATCATGAACAGTCTCTCCAAATAAATAGGGAGATTGGTTCTAAGCTCGGTGAATCTCGTTCTTTATGCAATATTGGAATAGTTTATAGAGTTCAAAAAAAATATCAAGAAGCAATCTACTTTCAAGAGAAATCTCTAGAAATAGCCCAAGAAATTTGCAGTTTACGTGACGAAGGAATGGCTTGCTTTAATCTTGGCAACATTCATCTTGAAATAGGTGAACTTAAAGCAGCTCAACACCTATATGAAAAGGCAACTACGATATTTAATAATATTAATGAGTTCTGGGGAGAGTTTTATGCTGTTGGGGGGCTTGCAGGAGTTCTTTTTTATCAAGGCGAACTCCAGTTATCTCTTGACTATTGTAGGCAACAAATAGAATTCATTGCCGATCTAGACGCTCCACAATTGAAAGCTTCTGTTCTTTGTTGTATGGGTGGCATATCTCTAAAGAAAAATGATTTCCAGCAAGCTGAAGATTATCTAAGGGAATCATTGCAAATTCAAGAAGAAACTAGATTCCAATTAAAGAGTGAATATGATCAAGTGTCATTTTTCGATCTTCAAGTTGATCTTTACATGCTACTTCAAAAATCATTAGTCTTACAAAATAAATTCAACGAAGCTCTAGTCGTTTCCGAAAAGGGAAGATCAGCTGTAATGACTAGAGCTCTAGAAACAAAAGCGAAACTTTTATCCAAGAATTTCTTTTCAGATAGAATCAATTTTATCGATTTTCCTAATGATATTCAGTCCATTAAGAGTATCGCTAAAACCCAAGGCACTGTATTTGTTGAGTACTCTTTTGTATATTCAAATTTATACACATGGATCGTCACACCATTTGAACAAATATATTTTAAGGAAATTGATCTCAGTAGCCTTGAAGATGACGAGTCATTTAGAGATCTGGCCTACGAATTACATAAACGAATTGACGAATCGTCGTGGCCTGGCAATGCTTATTACTATTCCCAGAAACTCTATAAACTTATTATCGAACCTCTTGAAGATATCTTGTCAAGCTACGCTCAGTTTCCTATTATATTTGTTCCACAACATGAGCTTCTCTTTGTACCTTTTGCAGCTCTTCAAAATCAAAAAGGTGAGTTTCTTGTTGAAAAGTATACATTTCTTATCTCGCCATCTATCAAGGCAACCGAGTTGATTCAGGACAACAATCCTGACGGACTTTGTTTAGTGAATGAGCCAAGCCAAAAGATAGAACATTTCTTGATTGTTGGTAATCCAGAAATGCCCTTTTCTCCATATGGTAGAAGTGCCGGAAAGTTATCTGACTTGCCGTTTGCAGAGCAAGAAGCAGAGGCAATTGCCTGTATGCTTGGAAGCCAAGCTCTTGTTAAGAAAGAAGCTACCAAAGCAAATATCTTAAAACGAATGGAAGAATCGGCGATAATACATCTTGCCACACATTGCTTATTAGATATAGCAGACTTGAATGATATTCCTGGTGTGATTGCTCTTTCATCTTCTGAGGAAGATTCTGGATTTTTAACGGCAACTGAAGTGCATCAGCTTAATTTGAGGGCAGATTTGGTTGTTTTGAGTGCCTGCAATACAGGTATTGGAGTCATGAGGAATGAGGGCTTGATAGGGTTATCAAGATGCTTTTTACTTGCTGGAGCTTCCAGTGTCATTGCTTCGTATTGGGAAATCCCTGATAGTGAATCAACTAAATTAATCATGAGTAGCTTCTACAGAAACTTAATGAGAGGTGAAGAAAAAGCTGGAGCTTTATGCAAAGCTATGCGCGATGTCATGAAAATTTATCCAAATAACCCTCGTATGTGGGCTGGCTTTACCCTGATTGGCAAAAATTCTTGATTCACAGTTATTCAGAAGTCAAAAGGCTTTTTTGAGATCATGAAGATTGGGCGGAAATAATAACCCGAATTCCAGCCTTGGCTCTGTTGCCAATCAAAGTTCCAATTTCGTCAAACTCAAATAAGATCGGGACTTCATCAATAAAGAAGATGGACGCCAGAGCTTCCATGGTTCGCCGCAGAGCGGCGGCATAGGCGGAAAGGACAGCACGGCGGCATCTTCTTCGTTGGATAGATTCAGCAGGGCAAAGACCAGCAGTTGGTGCATCGGTCGGAAAACTGGATGGAGCAGAAATCGCCCGCCTCACCTGGCTGGAGAGCCAAAATCTCAGTCGCAGCTCAATCATGCTCAGCGCTGCCTCAATGTTACCGCCCACCTAGTTCAGATCCAGCTGTTCAGGCGTGCAAAAGTCGAGGAAGTTAGCCAGGGTTGGCATTTGTGCCCAGGCTGCTGAGCCCAATCGACCTTGTATCGTCTCCATGTAGCGTCGCTGAATTCAGGCATCGGCAAAGAAGGCGTTGAGCGCCAGTACCAGAATCGAGCGAATGGTCTAGATCATCACCGAGCTATTGGCCCCTAAGCCCACAATCGTGGTCAGCAGCGCCGACTCCAGAAATGACTGAAAGTCGTCGAGGCGTTCTTTGCGCTCATCACTCGGCAGATGTCGCAAGTCCGGCAGCTCGAACAAGTTGTTCGATTCGTAGGAGATGTCGAATTAATCATTTCCTAGCGTTAAGATTGAAGTCAAAAGCAGTTGCTTCCCTTCATCTTCCATGCAAGTTGTCCTTCCCCCTGAACTAGAACAACTCATCCAACGCCAGCTCGCCGCAGGCAAATACCAATCTGCCTTAGACGTCATCACAGCAGGCATACACCTACTCGACCAGCAAAACGATATCTATCAAGGGAGACTCCCCGAACTCCAGCAAGATGCCCAGATCGGCTGGGAAGCAGCCCAGCGCGGCGACCTCGTTGAAGGCCCCACCGCCATGGCCCAGATTCGAGAAAACCTGCGGTCTCGCCACGCCTCCGCCGAATAATGGCCCCTCAGTTTTACCTAACCCAGCCTGCCATTCAAGACATCGAGGCCATTGCAGACTACATCGCCAGTCAAACTGGGCTCCAACAGGCCGAGCGCTTCCTCTCAAAGCTCAATGCCAAATTCACCAGAATCACCCAATTCCCGAATCTGGGGCGGCCACGCGACGAAATCCTCCCAGAGCTGCGCAGCCTCTCAATGGAGAACTACCTCATTCTCTACACCGCAACCGAATCTAGAGTAGACATCTTGCGGGTCGTCAGTGGCTACCGCGATCTAACGAGCTTGTTCACAGACGACGAGTAATCGATTTTCGGTAGACACGGTAGACGCCCGGTAGACACTCTGTCTACCGGGCAAAAGCCTCTATCCGTAAGCCCTTCAGCGATTTCGGTAGACGGTAGACACTTTCCTAGCAATTCCCCATTGGCAAACCCTGTCTACTTGTCTACCGTTTCGCTACAACCCTTGTCCATCAAACCTTTCAGCGGTAGACACCCCGTCTACCGTTTCCTGAAATCTGTCTACCGCGTCTACCGTTGCCCGCCACCGCAGCCGATTCCCCATCCCCTGGGTTTCCCCATACCCCATCGCCTCCAGCTCTAAAAAATGAGCACGAATCACCTCCACCCCCGCCTTCCGTAAACTGCGCTCATAATTCCGCACATCCTTCGCTCGCAGCCAGCCCCGCACCCGCGACAGCTGTATCAGCTTTGTATAGACCGGCTCCAGCGCCCCATCCATCGTATTTCCGTCCGCGTAGAGCAGCTTCACCTGGCCAATAAACCAGCGCCCCAGCTTAATTGACGCCTGCATCTGGCTCGCTTCCACTGCATGGGTCGGCAAACGCCCCTCCACCGCCGCATTCAGGCAGTGCAGAATCAGCGCCAGCCGCCCTGTATAGCCCTGCATTTTGGAATAGACCGCCTGCAAACCTGGGTGGGTCTCCGTCACCCTCAGCTGATCCAACTGGTCATACCAATCTGCAAATAACACCTTGGCCTCAGGGCTGAGCCGGTAGCACTGGGCTGCCAACCCCTCCAACTGCTGGTAGAGACCATAGAGCCGCTCCGACACGTCATAGCGCACCGTCCGCCGGGGAAATGGCGCAGGCTTCAGCGGCAGCAAACACCACAAAAACCTGGCCCACTGGCCGCTGGCATCCGAGCAATCCCCCATCATCTCCCGCAAAATATCGGGCTGAATTGTCCCCGTTAGGCTCAGGCTGGTGCGCGGCAGGCTGATGCGCAGGCCGCTGGCCCGATCCACCTTCAACCCCGAGCCATCAAAGGCGGTCAGCAGCGACTCCTTATCGTTACCCCGGCCATTGCGGTACTGGTTCTGCCCCTTGAACAGACCTGCCAGCTCATCCGGCGTCACCAAAATGCCCCGCTCCGGCTGCTGGGCTTGAATGCGGGCAATCGCCTCCCGTGTCGCATCCGAGGTGTGATACTCCCGTGGCATCGGCTTCCTCGGGCGAATACCCCTTTCCTCGGCTCGGGTCTGTTCCCAATCCCGCAGGTCAACCTCATATTCCGAGGCGGCATACTCATACTCCTGATCCGCCTCCGCTTGGAGCAGCGAGAGCGGCCCCAAAATCTGCCGCTGAATTGGACTCTTTTTGCTACCCGAGGGGGCCACCAGCCCGGTGAATACAATCGGCGGCACCGAGAACCCCATCCCAGCATCAATTTCCAGCTCTGTGCCCACTCTCAGTAGAGACGCCGCCACCGGCAGCAGCGTCACCAGCATGGCCGCTGGGGTGGCCCCAATCCAGTCCGCGATCTGCTCCAAGGGTTCCGCCAAGTCGGCATGGAGATACTCTCCTAGACACAGCTGGTAGTCGCCAATTTTGAGCAGCTGGTGAATCTCAGCTCGGCGATCATCCCGCTCTTCGGTTTGCTCCAGTTCCGCCTGCACCAGGGTGACCAGGTTACCAATATCCCTAGCAGATAACCCCGTTTCCTGATGCCACTGCACCACCTGCGCCGCCAGAGCCAGTTCGGTAGGGCTGGTACCCAGATAGGTGCGGATCTGGTCTTGTAGTGCCTGCACCGACATCCGTTCGGGAGCTTGGGTAGAGCTGACCTCCATCTGCCGCCGGTCTTGCACCGCCGCTCGAATCTGCTCTGCTGTGGCCCCATCGTGAATCCAATCCGCCACATCCAGCCCGCCATGCTTCGGCAGGTTGTGCCAGCGCAGGCTATCCGGGTAGGGGTAGCACCACTGGGCCGAGGGGAAGTCCTGGGCGACTTCCTCCATATGGGCAATGCCGACCTGGTCGCGATCGGGACATAGCACTAGGCGTACATCCTGCAAATCCTGACGGTAATCGCCATAGCTGCGGTACTTCTTCGAGCCCCCCAGGGTAGTGGTCGCGGGAATGCCAATTCCCCACAGGGCATCAGCGCAGCCTTCCCCCTCCACCATCCAGATGGGTTGACCGATGGCGATCGCATTCTGAACATCCCGGTAGCGGTAGATCGGCACCTGGGCTCTAATCTCAGGGGTCAACCCTTTGACCCACTGCTGCCCGTTCCAGTGGTACTGCACAAAAAACTTTGAACCGTTGCCCCGATCCACCCGAGTCACTTTCACCAGAGGCTGCCCGGCTCGGCTGGGATAGAAATAGTCCTGCCGCTGCTGGGGTCGAACCGGCTTTTCAGGTGATGGGGTAGCTGCAAAGTATTGCCCCCACATGCCATCGGCTGTCGCGCCCCGATAAACGTAGCCATCTACCGCCCCATCCTGGTCTACGTGGGTATGGCAGAACACCACTTCCTCATTCCAGCGGCAGTCTTGGTCTTTAGTGCGTCCACAAATTGGACAGGGGCGCGATCGCCCCGAGTAAACGTACTGTGCCATGGTTAGCTCCTGAAGTTAGGAGCCAGGCCACCACAATCAACCAGCTATTGTTAACCGTTAGCTGTGCCGAGGCTGGACATTTCCAATGTCTTTGCTATAGTTGAAGACACCACTTCTAGCAGCAGATTAATGCCCTGGGCGGTTCGGCGAAAACCACATCAGGATGTTGATTGGCCTGGCTTAGAAAGTAAACAAAAAGATTCAGCACCCTTGCCAATCAATGGTTAGGGTGTTTTTTCATAGGTTTTAGAGCTGAGATTTTAAGCCAGATGCTTAATCACAGACTTGATTAAGCCTTGAAGCCCTTTACTTGGTTCAAGGATCTTTTTATCGATGTCCAGATCGTTTAGGAATTTTGCGCTGATTGCTCAACAAACTGGCCTGATAGTTTTCAATGGCCCGTTGGTGAGCCGCCGGATCATGGCGGTTGTGGAGCCAGTCCTTGATCAGCTCCAAGTTGTAGCGAATGCAGCGACTATTCACTCGAACCCAGTGAACGCCCTCGATCAACAGTCCCTGCACTCGATAGCGCCTCAAGGTTGTACCGCTGAGCTTCAGTGACTGGGTAGCTTCCTGTTTGCTGACAAATTGAACCATGGGTCATCCTTCCTCGTTTATACCGTTGAGGCCAAATCTCATGGGGAGGCAGGCCAAGTTTGCCCGCCACGACCTGCTCGATGCGACGCGATCGCTGCCGAGTCAAGGCATGGGAGACTGCCGAGGTGCCAATATTCAGTTCTTTTGCGATGCTGGTTAAAGTCCAGCCCTGCTTGCGTAGAGCTGCTTTAATGTCTTCTACATGCATAGAATTGTCTTAGCTCCATCAATATATCGATGAAGTTAGCAATAAATAACTTGCATGTCAAGTGTTATAATTTGCATCTGCAATTAATGTAACCCTTATGACTAATCCATTACCTGACGAGGCGCAGGCGGATGCCACCGCAGTTGATCAGTTTCCAGTCCGTCTAAAGCAGGCGGTTGGCGACAAGAGCATTCGAGGCTTTGCCAGAGACTGCGGCTTTTCTGACACCGTGCTCCGCCAATATCTCAACGGCCAAAGCGAGCCCACCCGACCAGCACTGCTCGCTATAGCCCGCACGGCCAACATCAGCGTCGAGTGGCTGGCGACCGGCCAGCCTGTAGCGGGGGCTAAGGATTCGTCTAAAGCGTCAGCCGAAGATTATGTTTACAAGGATCCGCTGGCCTTTGAGACGGGCTGGCTCCGAGCAGAGTTCCCCAGTGCCTCTGAAAATTTGCTGCTCACCCAAGTGGTCGATGAAAGCATGGAGCCAACCCTTCAGCAGGGGGATTTAGCGCTGGTGGACACCAATGATCGTGACTTGGAAACTGTGAGTCACGGTATCTACCTGCTCAAACTCGATAATCGGCTACTCATCAAGCGCTTGCAGTATATAGCCGATGACACGATTAGGGTGCTCAGTGACCACCCTGCCTATGAAGCCTTCTCAATTCAAATATCTAAGATATCCAGCAGCCTCAGCCTCATGGGGAAAGTGGTCTGGTTTGGGCGCAAACTATACTGAAGCCTGCACCAGGGGCTTATATTTCCGGTAAGCGAGGGCGGCTGTTGACGTTACCTGCATAATTTCGGTAAAGCGTCTGCACATCGTGTCCTGTTAACTGAGCTACTTCCACCGGATTCATACCCTTATCCAGGGCATGAGAAATCAAGGCATGTCGGGTATTGTAAGGTCTTTGATAATCAATGCCCAACTTAGTTAAAATTTTCTGCCAGCCTCGTTGGGCAAAGTTTTTTGCATCGATAGGAGCTCCTTTTGGCCCCTTAAAAACCAAATCATTGGGATCGCTATCCGCTTGCCTCAATCCCTGAAGCATTGTCTGCAACTTAGATGTCAGGGTAATATACCGAGACCGATTCGTTTTTGTGGCTTTCTGCTTGCCTTTGATTAAAGCCTCACCAATCCAAATGGTTGAGCAATCCTCAGAGATATGTTTCCAGCGTAGGCCCACGATCTCTCCAGTACGGCAACCACTGCCAAAGCGAAACTCCACAAAATTGACGTAGTGGCGATAATAACGGTTAGCTTTAAACGCCTCAACGATTGATTTGATTTCTGCCTCGGTGAAAGGCTTAGGCATTTGTTTTGGCGGAACCTTAATTCTTAAAGGCATATCTACCCAAGGATTAGACTCAACTAAAGCCTGCTCAATCCCCCACTCCCAGCACGCCTTCAAAAGGCCCAGGCGCTCTCGAATGACAACCTTGGATAAATCTTGAGAGTCATACCAGCTGGAGAATTTTTCGGCCTCGGCTACGCTGACTTCAGCAACCGAACGAGTCTTAAAGAATTCCTCCAAATAGTTGAGCAGTCCACGGTATTTATCCAGAGTGGCCGAAACGACTGTTTTCGATTTGTGCTGGATGAATTTGTTGAATAGACCGGTGACAGTCAGCTGACTGCGGTTGGGAAGCTGCAATTTATAGGCTCGAAGCGTGGGATCGAAATGCCCTGACATCATGTCGAGCTCGATTTGAGACGCCTTGGCCTCGGCCACTCTCCGATTCGTGACGGTGTCAGGGAGCCCGATAAACAAAAAATAGCGTTCCCCTTTGTAACGCCAGCCTAGACGCAACCGATCTCGATCACTGGTCACCGAGACGGTGCCCTTCTTCGCTCTAGCAGCATTGGCCATGGTGAAAGCCCTCTGGAGAATGGATCGAATGGATCGAAGAATCTTTCGATCCAATTTCGATCCAAATTCTAACCAAAATGGCCAAAAGTGGCATAACAGCGTCTAGCTCCAGGAACTCAGCAAGGCTCTGAATCACTTTGTTGATGAGCGATACAACTCTTGAGCTGTATGGGTTTGAGAGAATGGAGAATAGGAGATTCGAACTCCTGACCTCTGCGGTGCGATCGCAGCGCTCTACCAGCTGAGCTAATTCCCCTTAAACACCGCTACGGTGCGACTGAGCTAATTTCCTAAGAACTGACAGCATCTTACCAAAAACAGAATCCCGTTATCGCTTTCGTCCTTTGGCCGTTGACCCTCCTGGCTCGGTCTTTGACCTTCGCCCCTTATTTCCCGGCGGCGTCTGATGGGCGCCAAAATACTTTTCGCTGCGGTAGCGTAACCAGACCCGCAGCGTTTGAGGAATCTGGTCTTTTTGCTCTTTGGTCAGCGTGTTGTAAAGGGCCAGTGCCTTCTCCCGCTCGCCGCGGCAAGCGGCATTGTTGTGGGCGTCCCAGTAGCTGCGGGCCAGGCGAATGCGGCGGCAGACCTCTTTAACTAGGGCTTTTCCCTCCAGGGGCGATTCTGGCGGCATGGGCGTGATCCTTTTGGGCAGTCAAGCCCTTAAGCTAGAACACTGTGACTATCTCTTTTCACCTTACCGCCCGCTATGAAAGTTGCCACCTGGAACGTCAACTCCATTCGATCGCGCCTCGACCACGCGACCCAGTGGCTGCAAACTAACCCCGTGGACGTGCTGTGCCTGCAAGAGACCAAGGTGGTCAACGAGACGTTTCCCACGGCAGCCTTTTCAGAGCTGGGCTACACCGCCTACATCCACGGCCAAAAGTCCTATAACGGTGTAGCGCTGCTCAGTCGTCAGCCTCTAGAGAAGGTGCAATACGGTTTTGCTGCGGTGCTGGGGGAAGAGCGGGTAGGGGATCTAGACGACCAAAAACGGGTGATCGCCGGGCTGTGGGGCGACATTTATATCGTGAATCTCTATGTGCCAAACGGCAGTTCTGTGGGCAGCGACAAGTACGAGTACAAGCTGCGGTGGCTAACCTGTCTAAAGGAGTACCTAACAGCGCTGCTAGCCGAATATCCCAACCTGAATGTCTGTGGCGACTTCAATATTGCCTTGGAAGACAAAGATATCTACAACGCCGAGGGTAAAGAGAAACACATCATGTCTTCGCCCGTGGAGCGGGAAGCTTTGCGCGCAGTCCTATCCGTAGGGTTGAAGGACGGCTTTCGCCTATTCAACGATGAGGGAGGCCACTTTAGCTGGTGGGACTACCGAACCGCCGCTTTTCAGAGAAATATGGGCTGGCGCATTGACCACCATTATTTGTCGGCGGCTTTGGGCGATCGCGCCCTCAGCTGCACCATTGACGTCGAACCCCGCCGGTGGGAAAAACCCAGCGACCACACCCCAGTCATCATGGAGTATGCGTAAGGGTTTGGGCAGAATACCCCTGCCACTGCCTACCGGAGGGAGTAAGATAGGCACATTCAGCAGGTTTTCTGCACACCAGGAGTAACCGGGGTTGAGCTTCGGGAATGGCGTTATTCGCCAGGGCATCCGCCGGAGTTTTGTCCTGGGGGTGTAACTAGGCCCTATCTACCTGCTGCCAGCGCAATTCAGTTTTTGAGCAAGTCGTAACCATAGGGCAATGGCAATACTACACGTCAGTTGGCTTCCTCAGTCGCAGCAGTTTTTTCTCTGGGCTGAGGCCTGGCAGCCGCTGCCCACCGAGGGGCTGGCCCCGTGGGAAGGCCTCCATCTCCACCCCTATGCCCTGGGTCGGGTGCCGCTGGCCCAGGTGCTGGCCAGCATGCAAAAACAGCTAATCGGGCGAGATGCGTCGGCAGCCGATATATTCCCTGGGGCGCTGACCGAGGCCGCGATCGCCGCTGGGCAGGGGAACGCTAAGGCGGCGGGGAGCAGGCGATCGCGATCGCCCAAGGGGTCTCGGGGCGTGGTCGGGCCAGCCTGGGGCGAACTAGTCCTGCCGCTGCCGGCCCGCCTGCTCCCCACCGCTCTGGCCCCAGTTCACTCTGCCAACACCGATCCTCAACCAGGGAATTCGGAGCCTGACACCGTGCTGCATCCCTGGCGATTGCAGGGTTGGCATCTGGGCATGGCCGATTTTTTACCGATCCTGCTGGCTTTGCCCCTGGGGCAGCACAGCCTCACCGGCCCCGGCGAAATAGGCTCCGACCTGCGCTACTGGGGCCACATTGCCCGCTGGGGGCTGAATCTGCTGGCCCGGGGTAAGTTTTTGCCCGACCTAGAACTGACCAGCCAAACCCTGGCCGCAGGCTGGCAACCGCTGCTCGACAGCGCCCCCGACCAGGAGCGGCTGCGGCATTTTGCCCTGGCGATGCCGATGATCTGCCGTACCCACCTGCCCCCAATAGCTCCCGCATCAGCCAAGGACTCCCTGCCCCTGGCCTGCGGCTTTCCCCTGCTTGACCCTCAGCCCCTGCTGCTGCTTTTTCTGGCCGCCCTGGTCGACTATCAGGTGCGCCGGGTGGCCCAGGCCCACCCCCTCAACGGCCTGGCCAATCTGGGGAAGGAACTCCCGCTTCAGGCCTGGCTCCAGGCCCTGGGCCAGCCAGGGGGAACCCTAGAAGCCAGCGTTGCCGCCGCCGCCCGCCTGCAAGAGGCGCTGACAACCTGGACCACACCGCTCCAGACCCTAGCCGAAGACCCGGCCCGCCAGTTTCGCCTGCGGCTGGTGCTGCAGCCGCCCCCCCAGCTCGATCAGCCCTGGCAGCTGCATTACCAGCTCCAGTCGGCGGCCAACCCCGACTGGCGGCTGGGGGCCGATCTGCTCTGGCAGTATCCAGTGGCCGAACTCCACCACCAGGGAGCCGTTCTCAAAGCGCCCCAGGAAACTCTGCTCGGCAGCCTGGGACGGGCCGCGCGGCTCTACGACCCCATTCGCGAAAGCCTGCACCAGCAGCACCCGACCCACTGCGACCTCGACCCGATTCAGGCCTACCAGTTCATCAAGGCGTCGGCCTGGCAGCTGCAAGACAACGGGGTTGACGTAGAATTGCCGCCGGGCTTAGCCCAAACAGCCGCAGACGGGGCCGGGCGGCTGGGGCTCAAGGTGCAGGCCGAGGT
The DNA here is from genome assembly GCF_000309385.1 of Nodosilinea nodulosa PCC 7104. Taxonomy (GTDB): domain Bacteria; phylum Cyanobacteriota; class Cyanobacteriia; order Phormidesmidales; family Phormidesmidaceae; genus Nodosilinea; species Nodosilinea nodulosa. The sequence goes on along the minus strand of NZ_JH976537.1, from coordinate 59,097 downwards.
GCCGCCCCAAAAGCAGCGGCAGCGTCTCGGCCTCAAGAGCCTGCTCAACTTTCGCTGGGAGCTGTCGATCGCAGGCGAAACCCTCTCCGCCGCTGAGTTTGAGCAGCTGATCAACCAGGGCTCGCCGCTGGTGGAAATCAACGGTCGCTGGGTCGAGCTCAAGCCCCAGGACGTGAAGGCGGCGCGGCAGTTCTTGGCGGGGCAAAAAACCGCCACACCCCTATCGGTAGAAGATGCCCTGCGCATTAGCACGGGCGACACCCAGCTAATCGACAAGCTGCCGGTGGTCAGCTTTGAGGCCACCGGGGCGCTGCAAACCCTGATCGAAACCCTGACGACGGGCAACCAAACCCTGGCCGAGATGGAGGCCCCCAGCGGGTTTAAAGGGCAGCTGCGGCCCTACCAGGCGCGCGGGGTGTCGTGGCTGGCCTTTCTAGAGCAGTGGGGTCTAGGGGCCTGTTTGGCCGACGACATGGGCCTGGGCAAAACCATTCAGCTGATCGCCTTTTTGCTCTACCTGCAAGACAACGACTGGCTAGAAAGCCCGGTGCTGCTGGTCTGCCCCACCTCGGTACTGGGCAACTGGGAGAAGGAAGTAAAACGGTTTGCCCCCAGGCTCAAAACCCTGGTGCACCACGGCGATCGCAGGCCGCGCGGCAGCGCCCTGGCCAAAGCCGTGCAGGATAAGCATCTGGTGATTACCAGCTACGCCCTCATTTACCGGGACTTAAAGCCTCTCCAGTCGGTGAGCTGGCAGTGCCTGGTGCTCGACGAAGCCCAAAATATTAAAAACTCGGACGCCAAGCAGTCGAGAGCGGCCCGCCAGATCGAAGCGCAGTTCCGCGTCGCCCTCACCGGCACCCCGGTGGAAAACCGCCTGGGCGAGCTGTGGGCAATCATGGACTTTCTCAACCCCGGCTACCTGGGGCCGAAAAATTTCTTTCAGCGGCGCTTTGCCACCCCGATCGAGCGATACGGCGATACGGCTTCCCTGCGGGCGCTGAAGGGACTGGTGCAGCCCTTTATTCTGCGCCGCCTCAAGACCGATCGCACCATCATCCAGGACCTGCCCGAGAAGCAGGAAATGACGGTTTTCTGCGGCCTGTCTGTGGAGCAGGCCAACCTCTACCAGCAGACCGTCGACACGGCGCTGGAAAGCCTGGATGACGCCACTGGCGTGCAGCGCAAGGGGCAGATTTTGGCCCTGCTGACCAAGCTGAAGCAGATTTGCAACCACCCGGCCCAGTTTTTGCAGGAGCCCAGCCTGGGGCTGAAGGGGCGCTCCGGCAAGCTGCAGCGGCTCGACGAAATGCTGGAAGAGGTGATTGCCGAGGGCGATCGCGCCCTGATCTTTACCCAGTTTGCCGAGTGGGGCAAGCTGCTGCAGCGGCATCTGCAATCCTACCTGGGTCAGGAGGCGCTGTTTCTCTACGGCAGCACCACCAAAAACCAGCGCGAGGCGATGGTCGATCGCTTCCAGAACGACCCCGCCGCACCCAGGTTATTCATTCTCTCGCTGAAGGCGGGCGGCGTCGGCCTCAACCTCACCCGCGCCAACCACGTCTTCCACTACGATCGCTGGTGGAACCCGGCGATCGAAAACCAGGCCACCGATCGCGCCTTTCGCATTGGTCAGACCCGCAACGTGCAGGTGCACAAGTTTGTCACCACCGGCACCCTGGAGGAGCGCATCCACGAGATGATTGAGAGCAAAAAGGCCCTCTCGGAGCAGGTGGTCAGCGCCGGGGAAGGCTGGCTGACGGAGTTCGACACCGATCAGCTGCGCAACCTGCTGCTGCTCGATCGCAACGCCATCATCGACGACGACGGCGAGTAGTCGCCCTGGTCTGAGCAGGGGCGCAAAGGGGCCGCAGCGCAGGGGAGCAAAGGCGAGGTGATAGGATCAAAACAGCCGCCGCAGGTTAGCCCAGAGCCGACTCTCAGCGGCGCGATCGCCAGGCTCTCGGGCAGCCCGGTTGCACCACTGGCACAGGCTAGAGTGCTACTCTAGGTGGCTAGGGGTATGGTAATGGGTGGTCTAGATCGGTTGCCCCAAGCTACCCGGCCAGACAGTTTTAATTGGAGGTACACCATGATATCCCTCAAGCAAGTCCTTAAATTTACCGCCCTGGGGCTAGCCGCCGTGGCCGCAGCTGTGGGTCTCAGCCTTGCCACGTCCCAGCCGAGCCAGGCCCAAACTGGGTTGACCATCTTTGGCGGCATTCAGCCCGAGTATCGCCTCGGCTACCTAATTGACTTCAACTATCCCCACAGCAGCAACAGCCGGTACTACCTCAACATTGTGCGAACCAAGCTGCCCCGCGATGTGATTTCCCTAGAAATTGACTACCCCGACAGCTTTACCGAGGTGGGCGGGCGCATTAACCCCGACGACATTGAGCTGCGCAGCGGCGACTGGCGGGGCCGGGATGTGATTCCCCTCAAGGTGGCCGATGTGATTGAAGATGAGAACCGGATCGAACTCATCCCCGAAGAACCAATTCCGGCCAACACCAGCCTGGTAGTAGTGCTTTCTAACGTGCGCAACCCCCGCCGCTATGGCTACCACTACTTCAACCTGCGGATGATGTACCAGGGCGATGTGATTGACCAGTACGCTGGCACCTGGCCGCTAGAAATTGCCGCCGAAACCAACCAGGGTAATAACTAGTCTTTTGCAATAGTCGGTGCTACCATACTAGACTGTGACTTTTTATCAGAATCAGGCAACGCCATGAGTAAGCGCACCCTAGAGGGCACCAACCGAAAGCAGAAGCGAACCTCCGGGTTCCGCGCTCGTATGCGCTCCTACACCGGCCAAAACGTCATCAAAGCGCGCCGCCGCAAGGGACGGGCCAAGCTCGCCGTCTAACCCCGCCTGGGGCAGACGGGCTGGCTTAGAGCGCTGGCATAAGCATTATTGGCCCTGGGGCTACTTCAAGCTCCAGGGCCATTGCTGTAGGTAGGGGCAGGCAGTGCTACCCAAACACAATCGACTGCGGCGATCGCGGCAGTTTTCCCAGGTCTATCGCCAGGGCAGAAAAGCTGTTTCTGCCCATTTGATTGTGCGGGTGTGGGCAGTACCCCAGGGGTCCGCCCCAAGCCCTGCGATCGGTCCCTGTGTGGGCATCGTGGTCAGCCTCAAGGTGCACAAACGAGCGGTGGTACGCAACCGCCTCAAGCGGCGGGTGCGTGCTGCAATGAGGGCGCTGCTGCCGACCCTGCGACCCAATCTCTGGATTGTGATCAGCCTGCGGCCCGAGGCCACCCAGTGCGAATATGGCGAATTTTTGCGAGAATTAGAGCAGTTGTTCACCAAGCTAGAGGTTATCCATGGGCATTCGTGAGGATGTGTTTTACGAGGGCGGCCCCCACATCGGCGATTTAATCATCAACGTGCTGCTGGGCTTCACGATCATTTGCCTTCCCCTCACGGTTGGGGCCATTACCCGTGCCCTGTGGCTGCGCTACCGAATCACCAGTCGGCGTCTTTCCGTGACCGGCGGCTGGATGGGGCGCGATCGCACCGACCTCATCTACAACGAAATCAGTAAAATTGTCACAGTGCCTCGGGGCATTGGCCTCTGGGGTGACATGGTGGTCACCCTCAAAGACGGCAGCCGCCTAGAATTGCGCGCCATGCCCCGCTTTCGCGAGGTCTATGACTACATCAATGAGCGCATTTCTCCCCAGGCCAAGGCCGTCAGCGGTGCCCTAGGCGAGAGCTAACTACGGCAATCCCTCACTAAGCGGGCGGCTTGCCTCCCCGACTATGGGGTAGATTAGGTAACTGAGCAGTCAATGTCGTATCCCCTGTAGCAGGGTTCAGGTTCCCATGGATTTTGGTATTGGATTTCTGACCAACAACATCATGTTGCCGATCCTAGATTTTTTCTACGGGATCGTGCCCAGCTACGGGTTGGCTATTGTGGCCCTCACTCTGGTGATTCGGTTTGCCCTCTACCCGCTCAACGCGGGGTCCATCCGCAACATGCGGCGCATGAAGGTGGCCCAGCCTTTGATGCAAAAGCGCGTCAAAGAAATCCAGGAGCGCTACAAAGATAACCCCACCAAGCTTCAAGAAGAGATGAGTGGGGTCTACAAAGAGTTTGGCAATCCCCTGGCGGGCTGCTTCCCGGTGCTGCTGCAAATGCCCATTCTCTTTGCCCTATTTGCCACCCTGCGGGGGTCGCCGTTTGCCGACATCAACTACGACGTCAACGTCCAGGTCTTCCCCCAGGAAAAAATCGAGCAGATTCAGCCCCAGGTCTTTAGCACGCCGCCTAAAGCCATCTACGTCTCTGACGGGTCGCACTTCCCCATCTCGGCAGTAGTGCCCGGCGGCAACAAGCTGGTGGTGGGCGAAAAAACCGACGTGCGCCTGCAAACCGCCGAGGGCGAAACGATTCAGGCTTTAGTCACCCAGTACAACGACGACATCGACAGCTTTAAGCCCAAGTGGGAAGTTACCAAGGGCGATGACATCGTTTCGGTCGATGAAGCAGGCCACATTACCGCCTTAGCTCCTGGCGAAGCCACAGTGCGAGTGCAGGCTCCCGGTCTGGCCGCTAACAAAGGCTTTCTCTTTATCAAAGCCCTGGGTCGCATCGGCGTAACCGGCGAAGACGGCGCGATTCACTGGGATATTTTGATCATGATCCTGGGCTTTGGGGCCAGCCTTTACCTCAACCAGGTGCTTTCGGGGCAGGGCTCTGCCACCGACAACTCTCAGCAGGCGGCGGTAAACAAGTTCACCCCGATCATTTTCTCCGGCATGTTTCTGTTCTTTCCGTTGCCCGCCGGGGTGCTGATGTACATGCTGATTGCCAACATTTTCCAGACCCTGCAAACGTTTATTCTTTCGCGGGAGCCGCTGCCCGAGAATCTGCAAAAAATTGTCGACGCCGAAGCCAAGGCCGAGGACGACAGAAAGACCCTGCCCTTCGAGCCAGGGCGCAGCAAAAAGAAAAAGGCCTAGCCATGGTTACCGATGCTGCTACCGCTGGCGTGAACTGGTTGACGAGCCTGCTGACCATGCAGGGGCTGTCGTCAACGGTTACCGCCCACCCGGTTGAGGATGAGTCTGGGGAAAGCTGCTGGCTGACCATAGCTGAAGAGCCGCTGTCCTCGGAGCAGGTGCAGGCCCTGATTGGCGAGGGAGGTGCGGTCCTCGACTCGATTCAGTACCTGGCCAATACGACCCTCAATTTGGGTAAAGGCCCAGATCAGCAGCAGGCTTTTACCATTGAGCTGGCGGGGTACCGGGCTAGGCGCCTGGAAGAACTCAAGGCCATGGCCGCCGCCGCCGCCGAGCGGGTGCTGACCAGCGGTGAAGAGTATGAAATGCAGGGGCTTTCGTCTGCCGAGCGGCGGCAAATGCACCACTTTTTGGCCGCCCACGAGGGGCTGGCGACGTTTAGCCGGGGCCGAGAGCCCGATCGCCGCCTGGTGGTCCATCGGGTCGGCCAAGATTCCGAGCCATCCGACGACGGCTAGACTCGCAGTCCGCAGCGCGCATCCAGGGAGGTATGACCAGTGGAGAAAGTGTATATACCCCATTTGCTACAGCGGCCTGAAAAGACCCTCGTCGTTGACCTAGATACCCATCTGGCCGACCTAGAAACCCTAACCCCGGTGCGGGGTGAGCTGACCGTTACCCACCAGGGCACCTATCTGGAGGTCAAGGCCAGGGCCGATACAATTGTGACGCTGACCTGCGATCGCTGCCTGCAAGCCTACAACCACCGGGTGGCGATCGCCGCCAGGGAACTGATCTGGCTGGAGGAGGACCCTGACCCCGCCACCCTGCCCCTGGAGCGCGAGGTGTCGGTGGATGACTTGTTTGAAACCCTGCCCCCCAATGGCTACTTCTATCCAGAAACCTGGATCTATGAGCAGATTTGCCTGGCCCTGCCCCAGCCGCAGGTCTGCAATGACGACTGCCCCGGTATTGAGGTGGGTGAACCGGTCGAGGCCGAACCCGTAGATTACCGCTGGGCGGCCCTGGCTCGGCTTCAGCAGCAGTTTCACCCCCCTGAGACTTAGGCGTCTACGTCACTGGCTCGATACTGGACGGGCAACCGCTTGCCCCGGGCAGTCCACCTCCACCATGGACCTCTCTGGGCTGGGTCAGGACGATCTAGCGCATAAAATCCGATAGGCTGGAACCATCGAACAAGCACTGTGGGATCACTGAGCTACGCTGATATGGGCTTTACTGAAGATCTGGGTCTGCTGATTCGGGCCCGCTACCCCATTATCTACATCGCCACCGCCGAAGAAGAGCGGGCCGAGGGCGACATTGCGGCCTGCGCTGCCGCCCAGGGCAACCGCGCCCTCTACACCTGGGATTTTGTCGACGGCTACCAGGGCAACCTCAACGACGCCGGGTTTGGCAAGCGCAATCCGCTGCAAGCGCTGGAGCTGGTGGAGAAACTGCCCGCCACCGCCCCGGCGGTGTTTGTGCTGCGCGATTTTCACCGTTTTTTGGATGACATTGCCATCTCGCGCAAGCTGCGCAACCTGTCCCGCCGTCTCAAAGCCCAGCCCAAAACCCTGATCATTCTCTCAGCCCAGCTCACGATTCCCGACGAGCTGAGCGAAACCGTGACGGTGCTGGAGTTTACCCTGCCCGATGCCGCTGCGATTCGCCAGGAGGTGCGGCAGCTTTTGAGCGCCACCAGTACTAACCTGCCAGCGAGCAGGCTGGAGGAGGTGGTGCGCACCTGCCAGGGGCTGTCTCTGGAGCGCATTCGCCGCGTGCTGGCCCGCGCGATCGCCTACCACGGGGCCTTTGATCCCGGCGATCTGGACCTGATTCTCGAGGAAAAGCGCCAGAGCATTCGCCAGACCCAAATTCTCGACTACTATCCCGCCAGGGAGCAGATATCTGACATCGGCGGTCTGGACAACCTCAAGGACTGGCTGCTGAAGCGGGGAGCAGCATTCTCGGAGAAGGCCCGTCAGTACGGTCTGCCCCACCCGCGAGGACTGCTGCTGCTGGGCATTCAGGGCACAGGCAAGTCGCTGACCGCCAAGGCGATCGCCCACCACTGGCACCTGCCCCTGCTGCGGCTGGACGTGGGGCGGCTGTTTGGGGGCCTGGTGGGCGAGTCTGAGGCCCGCACCCGCCAGATGATTCAGCTGGCCGAGGCCCTGGCCCCCTGCGTGCTGTGGATCGATGAAATTGACAAAGCTTTTGCGGGCATGGACGGTCGGGGTGACTCCGGCACCGCCAGCCGCGTCTTTGGCACCTTCATCACCTGGATGGCGGAAAAAACCTCGCCCGTGTTTGTGGTAGCCACCGCCAACAACATCCAGGCGCTGCCGCCGGAGATGCTGCGGCGGGGCCGTTTTGACGAGATTTTCTTTGTCGGGCTGCCCAGCCAGAGCGATCGCCAGGCGATTTTTGAGGTCCACCTCTCCCGCCTGCGGCCCCACACCCTCAAGAGTTTTGATATCGCTCGCCTGGCCTACGAAACCCCAGATTTTTCTGGGGCAGAGATCGAACAGGCGATCGTGGAGGCGATGCACCTGGGCTTTAGCCAAAACCGCGACTTTACCACCGACGACATTCTCACCGCCGCCAGCGAAATGGTGCCCCTGGCCCGCACCGCCCAGGAGCAGATCGAGGCCCTCCAGGCCTGGGCCGCCGGGGGCAAAGCCCGGATGGCCTCCCGCAGCGGCCTAGACCCACGGCTGCGTCCTACCTTGCCTGATCCCGATTAGCCGGGGGTGCTGTACCATTAGCAAGCTGTAAACGATTTTTTCTGGCCCGCTCCATGAAAGGATTTTTCATTGGCCTGTCAAAGCTAGTTTTGGGCGTTGCGATCGCCCTCATTCTGCTGTCGATGGCCGGTGTGGCCACCGCCCGCTACTTTATGGGTCGGCTCTCGGTGCTGCCGCCCAAGCCCCTGTACGGCGATGAAATGCCGACTCCGGCCGCCCCTGGTGCCGCTCCCGAGGCCGCCCCCGAGGCCGCAGCACCCGGCGTTGAGCCCCCGCCCGCCCCGGCGGCAGAGCCACCTCCCCCAGCGGAGCCCGCCCTGGAACCAGGGGCCTATAAGGCTGTGGTGATACAGCCCATTGGCCTGGTCATGCGCGAAGGCCCAGGGCTAGAGTTTTCCCAGGTGGGGGGCGTAGACGTGAACGAAGCAGTGGTCGTACTCGAAGAACCTGCCGATAAGGACTGGGTCAAGGTGCGCGTGGTGTCCAATGGCCAGGAAGGCTGGGTCAAGGCGGGCAATACCCGGCGGGAAGAGTAGGCCTCAGCCCAGGTCTGGCGCTATGTTTGCCCGGCGGAATCTGGTATTCCTAAGGAAAATGTTAACTAATCTAACTAAGCTTTACGCTTGTTATCAGTTCCCCGGCGCGGCCTGTTCTGGCCCAGGCCAGGGTGATAGCGTGAGGTCTGAAAAACAACCTACTTCCCTTGGGTTGGGTGCGCGGTTCCTCTGAACATAGCGGCCTCATTTTCCTGCGTTATATCCTGGTTTTGAACATCCATGCATAACCTACAAAAAGACTGGATTGGCTCTGTGGCGATCGCGGCCCTAGGCGCTGGCATTATCACCTCATTTGCGGTGGCCCAGGGGCAAAACCCGCTAGTGGGTCTGGCTATTACGGCCTTTGCGGCGGTTTCTGCCGTGGCGATCGACCATTTTCTCTAGCGCTCACCCCAGGCACTCAGGGGAATGGGTAAGCAAAGTTCTCGTTCCCTTTGATCGCTTAATACGGCACCATGCGCTGAATGAGCCACAGCAGGGCCAGATGCCCTGGGTAAAACCCATAAAACCACCGCGCTTTTGGCCCCCGTTCGCCATTGGCCAGCCAAAACACCAGCACCGCCGCGATCGCAGGCAGCTGAAACAGGCCAAATAGCCTGGCCCAAACCAGGTGAAACCCGACCCAGGCCAGCACCCACAGCGGGCTGGGACGAAAATAGCGGATTAGAAAAATTAGGCCAATGCCGTAGCTGCCATAGCCCATGGCCAGCAGCTCACTCAGGCCCGCCCCGCCTAGCCAGATGGGAATCTGAAGCTGGGGAAACTGGCGAGTTAGCCGCAGGCAGGCCAGGCCCACCAGCAGCTCAAACAAAATATTGAGTCGTGTGGTGCCAAAAGCAAGTCGGTAGATCGGTTGAGACACCAGACCTAAAACCGCCAGCCTCAGCCCATAGCGCTCCACGTCTCGAGTATGGGCTTCTCCCTGCACCAGCAGCCAGATAAACAGCGGAAAGCTCAGCCGCCCAAGGATGCGAAACCCAATGACATCTGGGAAAAAGACCACGCCGATGTGGTCGATCAGCATGGTTAGAGCCGCTAAAAGCTTAATGGAGTAGCTGCTCAACCCCCTGGAGATAGCGCTTTGCATGGGCTGCAACGGCTAGACTCTGGCTCAACCCCTCTGGTTTAACACAGTCGCTGAACTCGAACCACCGGAAGGAGCTGCCCGATCAGGGCGCAGTGAGGATAAAAAAAGTCGTCCCGCAGGACATCTTAAGGAAGGAACGCTTAAAAGGACTGAGACAGTAGATTAGCGGCTGCCGGGGGTGCGGCCGCCCTCATCGTTGCTGCCACCGTGGGGATGGGAGTTACCGGGGTCGCAGCCTTCGGCGCCGTTGCCAATGCCCTGGTTGCAGTGGCGCTTCCGTCCTACTGTGCAGAGTGTTCGGGTCATATCCGGAGAGAAAGCGCCTGGCGGGCGGCCTGGATGAGCCCGATTATGGTGTCAAACTGAAAGTTTAAGGTGGCGTTTTCCAGGTATTGCCTAAGGGCGCCGGAGTCTTCAGGGAGTTGGCCAATCAGGAGTTCTACCGCTGAGTCGGCGCCTTTGATGGCCGCTTTTTCGAGCTGGCAAATCCAATCGGAGGACAGTTGGGCTAGGTCTGCCGCCAGGTGCGGCAGTGCGACCGCGTCGGGGGGAGACACGTAGCCCTCCTGAGGCTGGAGTAGCCGGGCTTGGGACTCTGGGTCTGGGTTGGTGGTTTGCAGGGTGGGGTCAATCGTGACGGGCAGGCAAATGCGCCAATATGCGCCGCGATCGCGATCGCAGAGACGTACTATCTCGCCTCCCATCAGGTGCACGTACTCCCGGCTGATGTGCAGGCTTAGGCCCATGTCCGGTTGAGCGGGCCCGCTGGTCTCGGGTTCTGCGGCGCTAGCCTTGGCGAAGGCTGGCGGTAGCAAACCCTGCTGAGGGGACAACCGGCGGGAGGCCACTACAACTCCAGCCGCTTCAATTTTAAACTCGAGCCTCCACTGGTTAGCGGCAATTGCGGCGTTCGCTGTCGACGGTTTTGCCTCCATATAAAGCACCACTTGCCCCGCCCTGGTCAACCCAATTACGTGATCTAAGAGGCCCGTTAAAATCTGCCGTAATTTGTTTTCATCGGCGTAGACATACCGAGGCAATTCGCTGGTGGCAACAACGGTAAAGGTGAGGTTTTTGGCTTCGGCTTGCGGTTTGAAGCGAGTTGCTAAATCCTGGTGCAGCGCCCACAAATTAAGGCAGACGTTATAGAGCTCTATCTCTTTGGCTTCCAGCTTGGTCAGCAGCAGCACATTATTAATTAGCGACTGCAAATATTGCCCGCTGTGGGAGATTCGGGCCAGGTTACTTTTTTGCTCGGGATTTAGGCCGACGTCTTGCTCTAGCACCTGCGCAAACCCCAATATAGTGTTCAGGGGGGTGCGCAGCTCGTGGCTGATATTGCGCAGAAACTCACTTTTGGCGAGCTTCGCAGCATCAGCCCTGTCCGGGTCTAGGGGCTGCCCCGACTGGTTTGGGCGGGCAGTATAATCTGAAACTGCCCCAGGAAAGCCGCGCAACTGGTTTCGCTGGTGGCGCAGTTCTAACTCCAGGCGCTGGCGATCGCAAATCTCTTTGCGCAGCCGCTGATTTTGCTGAACCAGCAGTTTTCGCTGGCGGCTGAGCTGCCGCTGGAGGGCTAAAACCTGTAGTTGACCCTGCACCCGAGCCACAATCTCTTCCGATTTCAGCGGTTTGGTCATGTAGTCAACGGCGCCCACCTCAAAGGCTTGAGATCTATCCTCACTCTCCGCTAGGGCGCTGAGAAAAATGACTGGAATACGGCGGGTCTGCTCGTTGGCCTTAAGCTGCTGACAAACTTCATAGCCGCTCATCTTCGGCATTCGAATATCCAGCAAAATTAAGTCAGGGGTCCATCGCTGAAGGGCCATTAGCGCCAGGGGCCCGCTCGGAGCCATGCGCACAGCATACCCTTGCTGCATCAGCAGGTGGGCTAGCAGGCGCAAATTTTCGGGGATATCATCTACCACCAAAATATTTGGTTGAGGATTTTCAATTTCGCTGGTGACCGGGCTGTGAAGTGGCATATTCAGTTAGGACACTTACTCTAAAAAATCGGCATGGGTGAGGTTATTACGGCTATGGGCCGTGACCCGTCTTGGGGACTATCAGATAAATCTAAGCGATTAAATCTAAGCGATCAGATCTGGCTGGCCCCACGGAAACCAAGACCTAATCTAAAGCACCGCTGGCAGTGTGGCTACTGCCCAACAGAATCTTGATCTTCTCTGTAGGTTGCTGTGTTTGAACAATGTTGTAAAGTGGATTTTGGCATTAGCTGAGCCTGCTGAGAGAAGAGTCTCAGGGAACCGTGTAGGGCGATGCTACACCCGACAATACCGGGGCTATATGCTTATCTGAAATAGCTGGATGTCTGCGTCGCTAATCTGAAAGATCATGAATGGCTAATCTGAAAAACAACGGTTAGAGGGGCTGGTCCTGCGCCAGCCTCCTGGGGGAAGTCCTATAGATATAGCATCGAAGCTGAATAGGGCCAGGGTAAGATTGCCCTTTTAAGCGCCTTTTTAAGGCTGGCTAACGCTCCAAACTCCGCCGCACCCTTAGACTGTCCCATGGCTGAAGAAGCAAAAGAATCATCCCAGCGCAGATTGCGGGGGGCGGTGCTGTCGCCCCGAGGGTTAACTCGCCTGCGCGCTGCCATCCGCGCTACCGAGCAGAGGGAGTTTGAGGGACGACGGCTAAATCTACAGGAGCTAGGCGACTACATTCGCATTGCCCCCAAGACCGTGAGAAAAGTGCTGAAACGTCAGTTCAGCGTCGATCTCAGCACCCTGGAGCTCTGTTTTTCGGCCTTTCAGGTACCGCTAGATCCTGAGGACTTGAATTATCCTCAGTCTCCGACGGAGATGGTTGCCGCTGCGCCAGCGCCCAGGCAGGGCTTGCCACACACTGACTGGGGAACTGCCCCCGATGGAGAACCCTTCTATGGGCGCCAGGATGAGCTGACCCAGCTGACCCAGTGGATTCAGAGCGAAGGCTGCCGCAGCGTCACCGTGCTGGGTCTGGGGGGGGTGGGCAAAACTACTCTGGTAGCGCACCTGGCTCACCGAGTAGCGCCTCAGTTTGACGCGGTGATCTGGCGATCGCTGCGCCAGGCCCCGCCCTTCGAGCTGCTGCTGGGGGAGCTGGTGACGTTTTTGTCGGACCACCAGAGCCTGGAACCTATCCTGCCCAATCTGATGGAGCAGCTGCGCCGTCGGCGCTGCCTGATCGTGTTGGACAACCTCGATGCGGTGCTGCAAACCGGTAGCCCCGCAGGCCATTACCAGCCCGGGTACGAAGCCTACGGCGAGCTGCTCAGCGCGGTGGGGTCGGCCAGCCACGCCAGCTGCCTGGTGCTCACCAGCCGCGAAAAACCCTTTGATGTGGCTATTGCCGCCGCAGACAGTGCCCCGGTCAGAATCTTTGCTCTGACCGGGTCTGCCACCGTCACCGAGGGCATCTTGCAGTCTAAACAGCTGACCGGCAGCGAAGCCCAGCGACAGGCCCTAAGCCAGCACTACGATCACCATCCCCTGGTGCTAAACATTGTGGCAGCCTCCATTGAGGATCTGTTTGGCGGCGACCTGGGATTGTTTTTAGCCCAGGAAATGCGGGTCTTCAGTGGCGTGCGCTGGCTGTTAGATCAGCAGTTCAGTCGGCTGTCCGACCTGGAGCGCACGGTCAGCTACTGGATTGCCATCAACCGCGAGTGGACCAGTGCGGAGGAGCTTGTCGCCGATCTTTTGCCGGGGGCAAATCGTGCGGAGGTATTGCAGGCGCTGGAGTCCCTGCGCTGGCGATCGCTGCTGGAGCAGGAGGGCGATCGCTACAGCCAGCAGCCCGTCATCATGGAATACGTGCTGGCGCACCTGCTCGATGCCATTTACGACGAATTGAGCGGGGCCACCCCCCTGCCCCGCCTGGCGGCGGCAAATTCCCCGGCGCTCTTGCCGCTGCCGATGTTCAGCCGCTACGCCCTGGTCAAAACCACCGTCCGAGATTACGTTCGCCAGGCCCAGGTGCGGCTGATTTTGAAGCCCCTGGCTGAGCGCCTGCGCAGTGCCTTTGGCGCTCCGGAGGCCCTAGAGCAGCAGCTTCAAAGGGTCTTGGCCCTGCTGCGGCCGCTGGAGCAGTGGACCCAGCAGGGTTACGGCACCGGCAACTGGATTGATTTAGTCACTTATCTCGGCCTAGACCTGACTGGCTACGATTTTTCGGGGCTGCCAATCTGGCAGGCCTACCTGCAAACGACCCCGCTGCACCGGGTGCGCTTCACAGGTGCTCACTTCCGCAAAAGTCGCTTTGCCGATGTGTTTGGCATTGTGCTGGCCCTGGCCTTTAGCCCCGATGGCCAGCGGCTGGCGGTGGGCGACAGCAGCGGCAGCGTCCGAATTCACGGCACCAGCGACCTGCAAACGCAATCTCTGTTTGTGGGCCACAGCAGCCGGGTCATGTCGGTAGATTGGAGCCCCAGCGGCCAGCTCCTGGCCAGCGCCAGCATGGATGGCAGCGCTCGCCTGTGGAACACCCACACCGGGCAGGAAATCGCCGTTCTGGAAGGACACGAAAATCTGGTGATGTCGGTTCGGTGGCACCCCACGGGCGCGCTGCTGGCGACGGGGAGCGAAGATCACAACGTACATCTCTGGGATGCCGCCACCGGGGAACTGCGGCAGGTTTGGCGAGGCCATACCGACAGCGTGCGATCGGTGTGCTGGAGCCCTGACGGGTCCACCCTGGTCTCGGCCAGCGCCGACGGCACCCTGCGCCTGTGGGATTTGGGCACCGGGGAAAGCCAGGTGCTGACCGGCCATAGCGATAGCCTCTGGGCAGTGGAGTGGAGCCCCGATGGCCAGTGGTTGGCCAGCGGCGGCGAGGACGGTACGGTGCGCCTTTGGCAGGCCCAGGGGGATCACGCGGTTCAGGTTTTAGTCGGCCATACCGAGTGGATTTGGTCGCTGCGGTTTAGTGCCGACAGTCGGCGGTTGGCCAGCGGCAGCCGCGATCGCACCATTCGCCTCTGGGATGTAGCAACAGGCACCAGGGTAAAAGTACTAAAGGCCCACCCCATGGGGGTTTCTGCCCTCGGCTGGCACCCCCACCAGCCGCTGCTGGCCTCCGGCGGAGTCGACCAGCTCTTGCGCCTGTGGGATACCGATTCTGGCCATGCCCTGAGGTTTTTGCAGGGGTTTACCACCAGCGCCTGGGCGGTGGCCTGGAACCCCTGCGCCACCCTGGCGGCCGATCGCCCCGAGCTAGCCAGCGGTCATCAGGACGGCAGTGTGTGGCTCTGGCGGCGGGGAACTGGCGTACCTCTGCGGCGGTTAAACAGCCACGCCCGGCAGATCTGGGAGCTGGCCTGGAGCCCCGATGGTGAAACCCTGGCCTGCTCTGGAGACGATGGCACCGTGCAGCTCTGGAACACAACCACCGGCAACCCCATAAAGTCCCTGCGTGGCCACCGCCACGATCGCATTTGGGCGGTGGCCTGGAGCCCCAGCGGCCATCTCTTGGCCAGCGGCGGCGGCGATGCCGCAATTTGTCTTTGGGATCCGACGACCCACTACTGCCTTCAGTGTTGGCAGGCCCATGCCAGCGATGTAGTGGCCCTACAATTTAGCCCCGATGGGCAATGGCTGGCCTCTGGCAGCGAAGATCAGACCCTGCGGTTTTGGGATTTAAAAACCGGCGAGTTGGGCCTCACCCTGGCGGGGCACACCGATCGCATTACTCAGATCCAGTTCAGCCCCAGCGGCGCTCTGATGGCCTCCGCCAGCGAAGATCGCACCATTCGTCTGTGGCAGGTTTCCACCGGCGAGTGTTTGAGCATTTTGCAGGGCCACGATAACCGGGTTTGGGACATTCAGTTCAGCCCCGACGGGCAAAAATTGATCTCAGGCAGCACCGATCGCACCGCCCGAATTTGGGACCTCAGCACCGGAGTCTGCGAGACCATCTTGAGCAATTACGAGTGTTTGCTGTGGTCGGTGGGGTGGAGCGCCGACGGGCAGACGGTGGCTACCGGCGGAGAAGATGGTTTGGTCAAACTGTGGTCGGTGGCCGAACAGCGCTGGATCGCCACCCTCAGGGGCGATCGCCTCTACGAAGGAATGCAGATTCAGGGAGCGACCGGATTGAGCGCGGCGGCGATCGCAGGATTGCAAAAGCTCGGAGCAATTGCCGTGTCCTAGGGCGGGTCCTCAATTCTCGCTACAATCTTTACGCCATAGGCGTTGCCACGCCCGACCCAAAAGACAGCCTAAGGGCTGTAACCGCTAATTCTTAGGCCATTGGCGTTTAATTGATAACAGCCTCTAGCATTTCCAGGTCCAGTCCAGCCCCTTTTCAGCAAACCGGGTGGCATCCTCCGCCGTCAGGGGCTTTGAAAATAGAAATCCCTGCCCATAGTCACACTTTTGCTGCTGAAGCCAGGCCAAATGATATAGCCCTTCAATTCCCTCAGCCACCACCTTAACGCCAAGACTGTGGGCCAGGGTGATGATTGAATTGGTAATATTAACGCTGGTATTCTTCCCGGACTTATCTATTTGTGAAATAAACGATCGATCCACCTTGAGGATGTCGACAGGGAACCTGTTTAGATAGCTTAAGGACGAGTATCCGGTGCCAAAATCATCGATCCCCAGCTTGAAGCCAGCCTGCTTGAGCTGACTCAAAAGCCTGAGAGATTGAACGGTGTTTTCCATCAGAATGCTCTCGGTCACCTCAAGATGGAGCGCATCAGGGCTGATGTCATGTCTTCTTACCGTGGCGAGAAGACGATCGACCAAACGGCTTTCGGTCAGCTGTTTAGATGAAATGTTGACGTTAACCGATAGGGAATCTTTAATGGCAGGGTTCGCTTTCCACTGGCTCAGCTGTAGGCAGGCTTCATCCAGCACCCACTGACCAATTTGATAAATTAGATTGGCTTCCTCTGCCATAGGTACAAAAGTATCAGGGCCAATCAGTCCATTGTCTGGATGATTCCAGCGCAGTAAGGCCTCAAAACCAATGAGCTTTTTGTCTGCCAGAGAAACAATCGGCTGATAGTAAAGCTCCAGCTGTCGCTTGTCTATAGCTCGCCTTAAATCGCTGTCCAATCGGAGTAAATTTGTTGCCTTTTGGTGCATCTCAGTATCAAAGACAACAAACCTTGACCTGCCAGTGTTTTTGGCGTGGTACATGGCTGTATCTGCGTCTCGGATAATCTCTTCTACCGTTTGGTAGCCCAGGGAGCTTAGGGCTATACCAACGCTAACGCTGGGATACAGCTCGTGGGGAGCAACATCTAAAGGCTTTGATACTGACTGCTGGAGTCGTTTTGCAATATCGATGGCTTCACTAAAAGAGCGAAGGTCGTCTAATAGTATTGCAAACTCGTCTCCCCCCAGGCGCGCAACCATATCCCCTTCTCGCAGGCAGCGACTCAGCCTTCTGGCCAGCCGAATCAAAAAATCGTCGCCCACTAAATGCCCCAGGCTGTCGTTGATCATCTTGAAGCGATCGACATCAATAAACAGCACGGCAAAATTATAGTCTGACAGGATTTTATTCCTGAACTCCAGAGACTTTTGGACCCTTGTGAAGAAAGCTTCTCGATTAGGCAGTCGAGTTAAGCTGTCTATCAAAGGGGCTCTTTCTGCATTTAATACCGTGGCCTGAGTGCTTTGGTCAAGGAGGCTAAGCTGATCGATCGGTATGCCTTCAGCATTTTTACCGGCAATAAAATAGGCCAGGTTTTGAATTGCCTCTTCCAGGTAGTTAACGGTCCCCGAGCAGCTTTTTTGGCTCAGAAAAAGGGCATAAACGCCTCTCTGAAAACTGATTACATCATACTGGTTAAGCCTGTATACAGAGACTTTAGCACCATTTACAAATAGCCCGTTGGTGCTAACTCGACCCTTGAGATCACCGTCGATAATCCAGGTGGCGCCCTCAGAAAAGTACACGGTTGCATGGCACCTGGAAACTCCTTTTGAGCGCAGTAGAACATCGTCGTCAGAGCTGCGGCCAATGGTTAGGGTTTCTTTATCCAGCTTTTTGACGACGATTTTATTTTCTTCTTTAAAGACTAAAATGTCGGTTGACCTTGCCTCTGGGATATCTAGCTTTTTGGAGTCTATTGAGCTAGTTTGGGTAAAAAACATGTTCTATCGGCTTTCCTGATATAACCTGGCGGTGCACCTATAGCTTAGTTTTGACACGGATTTAGGTTTAAAAAATCGGCATTTATGCGCAACAAGGGTTATATTAATAAGAATTTTCTTTGCGCCAATAAAGACTAAAAGTTGAAGTTATAGCTAGTCCGGTTGAGACATTTTCCCTCAAAACGTTCCAATATTCGACCATCTCTGGATGCCCTAACCTAGGTGACTATAGCTATAGCTTTCTGATTTTGAAGGCATAAATCTGTCTATCCTAAACCAGGAAAATGACATTCTTGTGACACTTCGCCACGCCCCTGAGTCGCGTCCCAAAATAGCTGAAATCTCCTAACCTGTTTGGCTCCTGATTGCCCGACAAAAGTCCTGGTGCAGGTTGGTGTTGAGCGAAGCAAAACCCAACACCAGTAGCGGTTTTGTTGGGTTCCGCTAGCGCTCCAACCAACCTACAAATTAAAGCTCGACAAAACACTACGGCAACATAAGGATTTCAAGGGTTTTGTTAGTCAACCAGGTTTGGCTTTAGCTATAAGAACGTCGGTTCAGTATTCACTCCCTCTCGTTCCAGGGCTCTGCTTTGGAATGCTCGCCTGGGGCGCTGCCGTTCATTTGAGGCGGCAGAGCCGCGAGCCTAGGGTGCCCAGGGAAGCTAGGACGCCAGGTGGGGGCTGTTTACTGTACCGATACTCTAATGCGGTTGTTAATTCTTTCGGGGGTTTTGTCAGGGTTAACGTTGCAGGATGGACTGGGTGAGATCGAGCAGTAGCTCGTAGTCAAAATCATGGACCTTGCGGCCTAGCGCCTGGGCAATGGAAGTCTGATGGGGGGGGAGTTCGGCAATTAGGGCCAGCATTTGCTCCTGGTTGAGATGGATTAGGGCGCGTTGGAACTGGGTAAGCCAGTCTAGGGAGAGTGCCTGGAGGGTTTCAATGGTTAGAAAAATGCCAGAGGGCGCGGCAGAATTTGAGCGGACGGCATCTGTGTCGTACAGGTAGCGAACGCCCAAATGCTGGGCAATGGCGCGCGTTATTTCGGTTTCTTTGATTGGCTTGCTGATAAAGTCATCGAAACCAACCTGAGCAGATTCGCCCTGATTTTCCTGGAACACCCCCGCCGTTAGGCTGATGATTTTGGTGGGCAAGGGCCTGGGCTGGGCCTGGGGCAGGGAGGCTTCCTGCTGCCGAATGGCCTGGGTGGCTTCGTAGCCATTCATTACCGGCATGCGAATATCCATAAAAATGAGCTGGGGCTGCCAGCTGCGCCACTGCTCGACGGCTTCTTGCCCGTTGGTGGCGGTTTGTGCGTCAAAGCCGAGGTCGGTGAGCAGGTTGTACAGCAAAACCCGGTTGGCCCAGTTATCTTCAACAATTAAGATGCGATATTTGGGCTGGTCGGGGGCGATCGCCCGTACCCGCTGGGGTGGTTCAGCGGGAGCGATCGCCGCTGCGTCAACCACCTGTACTGGAATTTCAAACCCAAAGGTTGAGCCGACATTGGGCTGGCTCCTGACCTCCAGGTTCCCTCCCAGCAAATGGGCAAACTGGCGGCTGATGGGCAGCCCCAGTCCGGTTCCTTCCTGGGCTTGGCGGCTGCTGGTGGTTTGCACAAAGGGTTCAAAGATCAGGTTTAGATCGTCGGCAGCGATGCCCATACCGCTGTCTTCGACCTCAAAGCGCAGGGGCACCATGGTCGCATTGGCCTCTGCCTCTGGGGCCAGCTCGATGCAACCCTCGCTGCGCTGCGGCTGCGGCTGACCCGGCTTTACGTGAAGAATGACGTAGCCGACCTGGGTGAACTTAATCGCATTGCTGAGCAGGTTTAGCAGGATCTGGCGCAGCTTTTGGTTGTCGGTGCGGATGTATTCGGGCAGCGTGGCATGGTGGCGGAGTTCAAAGGCCAGACCTTTTGACTCGGCCCGCAGGCGCAGCATGTCCATCAGGCTGTTTAGCAGCTGCGGCAGGTTGAAGCTGTCTGGATTTAGGACAACCTGGCCCGATTCAATCTTAGACATTTCTAAAATGTCGTTGATTAAGGTGAGCAGGTGTTCACCACTGCGGCCAATAATTTGCAGTTCTTCTAGGTGTCTGCTGGGCAGGGTGGCATCGCGGCCCATCAGTTGGCTAAAGCCCAAAATGGCGTTGAGCGGGGTGCGCAGTTCGTGGCTCATGTTGGCCAAAAAGATGCTTTTGGCGCGGTTGGCGGCCTCGGCGGCCTCTTTGGCTTCGACCAGTTCAGCGGTGCGCTCGGCCACCCGGATCTCGAGGTCGGCATTGGCCTTTTTTAAGGCTTGCTCTACCTGTTTGAGGGCGCTGATGTCACGCATGATGGTGGAGAGGTACTCGATTTCTCCGGTGGGTGAAGGGTGGGCCAAAATCAGCTGCGACACCGGGATTTCTGCTTTGTCTGGGGTGAGCAGAGCCGTTTCGCCGACCCAGATGCCGTCACGCATGGCGGTGGGAATGCCCTCCTGCTGAATCACGTTCGTGGCCCACTGGGGATGGTAAGTGCCGATGGGGAGTCGGGCGGTGTCTGCCTCTAGCGGTAGCCCGTGCAGCAGCTTGAACTGTCGATTTATCCAAATGCTGGTGCCATCGGGTTCGGCTATGCCAATGTAGTCCGACGATGTTTCTAAAATACGCAGCAAGCGGGCCTGGTCTTGCTCCAGCCGTTTGCGATCGCTGATGTCTTCGGCAACGCCGGCAATGCGCTGAAGCTGGCCCTGGTCATCGAGAACGGGGAAGGCGCGATCGCGAATCCAGCGCACGGCCCCATCGGAGCGAATAATTCGATACTCGATCTCGGCGGCGTGGCCAGGCGGCGGCTGGTGAGACATCTGGGTAAGCTGGCCCATAAATGCCTCCAGCCGATCGCGATCGTCGGGGTGAATGGTGTCTAAGAAGGTTTCTTTGGTTTCTGCCTCGGGCGATCGACCCCAGACCTGCTCATAAACCGGGCTGAGGTACAACACCTCATGGTCTGAGGTGGTTAGCCAAAACACCTCTTTGATGTTTTCCGCAATTTGACGAAAGCGGGTTTCGCTGGTTTGCAGGGCGGCTTCGGCCTGCTTGCGATCATCGATATCGGTGTGGGTGCCCAGCATGCGCAGGGGCTGTCCGTTGTCATCCCAGGCGACAATTTTGCCCACCGAGAGAATCCATTTCCAGCGGCCATTTTTCGTGCGCTGGCGAAATTCAACTTTGTAAGCGGGAATTTCACCGGCAACGTAGGCGCGGTAGACCTCCCCAATCCGCTCGTGGTCGTCGGGGTGCAGGCGTTCTAGCCATTTGGCATTGGTCTCGTTGAAATCGATTGGACTATAGCCCAGCATGGTGGCATAGGTGGGGCTGACAATCGCCTCGCCAGTGACGGTATTGAGGTCGTAGAGTCCCTGATTGGCGGCGGTCAGCGCCAGCCGCAGGCGTTCTTCACTGTCGCGCACCGCCTCCTCAGCCCGCTTGCGATCGGTGATGTCGTCGTAGCAGCCCAGCACCCCAATCACCTCGCCTTCGCTGTTAGTGAGGGGCACCTTGCTGGTGCGTATCCAAATCTGCTCGCCGTGCAGATCGACCGTAGGTTCTTCGTAGTTGAGCTTAGGGGTCGCCGCCGTGATCACCTGCTGATCGTCGTTGTTATACAGTTCGGCCCAGTCGGCCCAGGGCAATTCGGCATCAGTTTTACCCACGATATAGGCCGGGGTGAGCTGATAGTCGTTGGCAAAGGCGGGATTGCAGCCCAAAAATCTCGACTCGCGGTCTTTCCAGAACACCCGCTGGGGGATGGCGTCGAGCACCAGCTTTAGCATGTTGCGCGATTCTTGCAGGTCAGCCTCGGCCTGCTTGCGATCGCTGATGTCTTGAATAACGGCAATCCAGTAGAGCGGTTCATCCTCCAGGCCCCGCACGAGGGAAACGGCCAGGTTGGCCCAGACGGCGCTGCCGTCTTGCCGGAGATAGCGTTTTTCCATAGTAAACGTCGAGGCTTCGCCCGCCAGCAGGCGATCGATATTGGCCTGGTCGGCGGCAAGATCGTCGGGATGGGTAACCTCAGCAAAGTGCATTGAGACCAAGTCGTCAGGGGAGGCGTAGCCTAAAATGTCGCAAAACTTCTGATTACTCTGCACCAGATAGCCATCCAGGTTAACCCGGAGCATGCCCACGGCGGCCTGCTCAAAGGTGGCACGAAACCGTTCTTCACTTTCTCGCAAATTAGCTTCAGCTTGTTTGCGCTCAGTAATGTCGTAATAGGTGCCCAATACCCCGACTAACTCACCATCGAGGTTATATAGAGGCAGCTTGTTGGTTTCGATCCAGAGTTGCGAGCCATCGACCTGCACCTGCGTCTCGATGATGCCTAATTTTGCTTGGCCAGAGTCCATCACCGCTCGATCGTCGGCTCGATAGAGCTCTGCCTCGGTTTCGCCCCAGGGCATATCGTAATCAGTCTTGCCAATCATGTCTGCGGGTGAGTCAAACCCACAGACTTCGGCAGCCTTGATGTTGCCGCCCAGGTAGACAGATTGCCGATCTTTCCAAAATACGCGCAGGGGAAACGTATCGAGCACCGTTTGGAGAAAGCGCTGGGACTCTTGCAGGGCTATTTCGGCCTGCTTGCGTTCCGCTTCGTCGCGCTTGCGATCGCTGATGTCGCGCATTCCAGCGATAATAACGGATTGATCGCCGAGGGTAACTTGCCGTAGGGAAACCTCTGAATCAAAGGTCGTGTTATCGGTCAGCCGCCGACAGGGCCATTCAAATTGAAGCGTCTCTCCGGCCTGTGCTCGTTGAAGTAGCTCTGGAATCTGGTCGAGTGGGGCATGGGCGGCGGCTATTATTGGCACCTGAGCACCAATAACTTGATCGCGGGTGGCGCAATGTAGCTCTAGGACGCGATCGTTGACATCTAAAATAGTGCCGTCTAAGGCATGAATATAAATCGCGTCGTAGACGTTGTTGAAAATAGTGCGAAGATCGCGCTCCGATCGCTCCAGTGCCTGAGTGCGCTGCTGCACCCTCAGCTCCAGCTCTTCGTTGAGCTGCTGAAGCGCCAGTTCAGCACTCTTGCGCTCGGTAATATCCATAAAAATGCCGCTGATGCGGGTGACAACCCCGTTTTCCATCACGGGCTGGGCGCTGGTTCTCACCCAAATTTGCCGACCTTGCAGGGTGACAAAAGGCAGCTCCAGATCGTAGGGTTCGCCGGTTTCCATCGCGGCTTGCAGGGCCGCCCGAATGACAGGGCGGGCTTCGGGGGCGTAGAAGTTGAGGTAGTAATCTGGATCATCGAGGGCGGAGGGGAGATCGCCCTCAATCGGCAGGCCATGAATGGCCAGCGCTTCAAGCGACATGTAGCTTTTACAGGTTTGCAGGTCTAGCTCCCAGCCGCCTAGTTTGGCAATATGCTGGGTTTGTTCCAGCTTTTCGGCGGTTCGCTGTAGGGCTAGCTCGGCCTGCTTGCGATCGGTAACGTCGGTACCGATGAGAACCGCCCGCTGCGCCTCGCCCTGCATTGGCATCGGGGCTATTTGCATGGCGTAAGACAGCACATTGCCCTGGATATCTGGCACATCGCACTCCAGGCTTTGGGTGACCAGAGTGTCAAAACTCTGGGCAATCAGGGCTTTTACCTCGGGTCGCTGCTGCTCAGGAAACCAATCTGTCAGGTTAGTGCCAATCACCTGCTCATCGGTGACGCCAGAATAGGTGCGGTTGACAAACAAAATTGTGCCGTCGCGGGCGATCTCATAAATATAGCTAGGCGCATTGGCGTAGATGGAGGATAGCCGGGCGGCCAACTCCCGATGGCGCTCTTCGCTGGCCTGGAGGGCAAGCTCAGATTCTTTGCGATCGCTAATATCCTGAACCAACAACCGAATTTTGACCGACTGCCCTGGCCCAGGGTCAATGGCCATGCCCGTGATTGACACAGGCACAAGGGCGTTGGTTTGGGTGCGCAGGTGAAAGTCCTCGGTTTGCAGCTTTTGCCCCCAAGGCCGCTGATGGAGCTCGTTGAGCCAGCTTCTAAATGCCGGGCGATCGGGGCCGTCGATATAAAGGCTTAGCGGTTTCTGCCCTAAAAGCCGGGGCACTACTTCCAGCAGCGCGGCGATCGCCTGGTTGGCCTCCTGAATTGAGCCGGTTATATCGGTGACCAAATAGCCGTCGGGGGCAAAATCAAACAGATCTTGGTACCGCTGTTTTTCGGCTTCGGTTTGCTGGCGCGTCAGGTCTAGCGCTTCGTTCTGCTGCAGCAGTTCTTCCTGGGCCACCTGGAGTTCTTCTAGCGCCTCCTGCAACGCCCTGTTAGCTGACCGCAGCTCGGCGGCGCGCTGGTTCAGCTCGTTGTAGGCCTGCTGAAGCGCCGCCTCTGCCTGCCTGCGTTCGGCGTCGAGTCGCGCCCTCTCACTGATATCCCAGTTCACGCCAATCATGCGCTCGGGGGCACCCTCGGCGTTGCGGGTGACAATGGCGTGGGCCTCAATGTGGCGAATCTGGCCATCGGGCAAGACGATGCGAAAGTTGGGGTGATAGTCTCTCTGCCCGCTCAGGGCGTCCTGAATGGCAGCCTCCACCGCCTCTGCATCGTCGGGGTGAATCGCCTGCTTCCAGTTGACGTACCGATTTTCAGCCTCCGATCGCGTCATGCCGTAGAGTTCGTACATGCGGTCGTCCCAGAGTAGGCGATCGCAGGCGACGTCAAAGTCCCAGATGCCAATCTGCGCCGAGGTGGTGGCCAGGGCCAGGCGCTGAGACATTTCTTGAATGTGGAGCTCAGCCTGTTTGCGATCGGTGATGTCAGTAATGGTGCCGACATAGCCTGAGAGCAGCCCGTACTCATCAAATTCGGGCACCATTTGGCAGTCAAACCAGGTAATGGTGCCATCGGGGAGCAGATGCCGCCCCTCACCGCGCGAGCCAATCCCTTGGCTAACGGCGTCGATCCAGGCGGCTTGCAGGCGATCGCGATCGTCGGGGTGAACCACCTCATCCCAGCTATCGCTATAGGCGAATTCTGCCGGTCGTCCGGTCAGCTCAGACCAGCGCGGATTGACATAGATACATTGCCCCGCCAGGTTAAACCGGAAAATGCCAACCGGCGCAGAGTCGGCAAGGGTAGCATAGCGGCGCTCGCTCGCTTGCAGGGCCAGTTCAGCCTGTTTGCGAGCAGTAATGTCTGAAATAGTGCCGATATGGCCCAGAAAATGGGCATGATCATCGAATTCGGGCACCATTTGCAGGTCAAACCAACGGGTGGTGCCATCCGGATACAGGATCCGCCCTTCCTCTCGATGGTCAGCTTGTTGGGCTAGCGACTCGGCCCAGGATGTCAGCAGACGATCGCGATCCTCCGGATGCAACACCTGAATCCATTCATCGTCGTAGCCCTCTTCCGGCGATCGCCCGGTCAGTTCACACCAGCGCGAATTGACGTACACACATTTACCGCTGGCATCAAAGCGAAAAATTCCCACCGGGGATGCTTCCGTCAGGGTGGCATAGCGGCGTTCGCTCTCTCGCAGGGCCAGTTCAGCCTGTTTGCGATCGGTGATGGGAATAGCCGAAATAATCAGTTGATTCACCTCGCCCTCAGCATTGACCAAGGGATTCACTTTGGTTAGCCACCAGACGTCTTGACCGTTTACGGAGGTAGCGTTCTCGAACTGGATCGACTGCTGGGTGGTTACACAGTGGCGGTAGTGCTCCAGGAGCTGAGTGTAGTCTTCCGGAGTGAGAAAGGGTTGCAGGTCGGCAATGGTTTTACCGTGAAGAAAATCAGCATCTACCCCTGCCAACCGAGTGGTGGCGGGATTGACATCCAGATAGCGGTAGTTGCCATCCGCCATTACCTCTAAAACGCTAATGGCGACTTCGGTGCCGTCGTAAATACTGCGCAGAAAGGCTTGAGACCGCTGGAGTTCGGCCTCTAGCTGCTTGCGATCGGTAATATCAGAAAGGGTGCCGACGTAACCTAAGAAAAGACCACGGTCGTCAAATTCTGGCACCATCTGGCAGTCAAACCAGGTGATTGTGCCACAGGGAAACAGGTGCCGCCCTTCGGTTCGATAGGCCGCCTGCTGCGCGATGGCCCCCTTCAGGGTGTTCAGCAGGCGATCGCGATCGTCGGGGTGCAGCACCTGAATCCAGCTGTCGCCGTAGCTCTCTTCGGGCAATCGTCCGGTCAGCTCACACCAGCGCGGATTGACGTACACACATTGCCCTGCCGCATCAAAGCGAAAAATCCCCACCGGGGAGCCTTCGGTGAGGGTGGCATAGCGGCGTTCGCTCGCGCGCAGAGCCTGCTCGACCCGCTGGCGCTCGGCTTCGCTCCGGCTGCGATCGCTAATGTCTCGAACGATGATCAAGACCTCATCGTCCCCGCAGGGAATGATCCGAACCTCTTCGACGACGGTGGTTTCGCCGTTGAAGAGTTCCTGCTCGTAAACCTGGAGCTGCCGACTGGCGATCGCCCTGCGAATGTAGCCCATGCGCTGATCCGCCAGGTCATGGGGCAGGCCGCGATCGTAAATCCCCGAGCCAACCAGGCTCTCGCCATCGACGACAATCATGTTGGTGGCGGCAAAGAAATCGAGGTACACCCCCTCGCTGCTCATGCGAATAATTAGATCGGGCAGCGCGTTGATCAACGCCCGATGCTTACGCTCGCTGGCCCGCAGCGCCAGTTCTGCCTTCCTTGTCTCGGTAATATCCTGGGAAATACCCAGGAGGTATTTGGGCTGCCCCTCTAGGTCGTACAGCGGAACTTTGATGGTCTGTAAGATCTGGTGCCCGAGGTGGGGGCGATCGATCTGCTCTTCGAAGTGCTTTTTGGCGCGATCGGCGATCGCTTCCCGGTCTTTTGCGGCAAATGCATCAGCCGCATCAGCCGCAAACAAATCGTAGTCGGTCTTGCCCAAGATCTCCCCTCGGGTGCGCCCAAAGTAGGCCTCGCAGATTGGGTTGACCAGCACAAATTGACCAAAGCGATCGGGGCGGGCATCTTTGACAAACAGGCTGACGGGCAAATTGTCCAAAATTGTCTGCAAGAAGTTGCGATGCTCTTGCAGGGCAATTTCCGCCTGGCGCTGCTCGGCTTGCAGCCGCTTCTGCTCCGTAATATCTTGAATGACCGCCACGCTATAGGTCAGCGACCCAGCGGATGCCTCCACCGCAGAAACGGTCAGAATGACCCACCGCATGGCCCCCGATTTATGGAATAGGCGCTTTTCCATCGTGAAATGGGGAATCTCGCCCGCCGTCAGCTGCGCCATCAGCGCCCGGTCGGTCACCATGTCGTCAGTGTGGCTATAGTCGGCATACTGCATACATCGCAGCTCGGCCTCGGTATAGCCCAAAAAATCGCAGAACCACCGGTTGGCGGCGAGCACAGATTCAGAGGCGGCGGCGGACAGGCAAATGCCCACGGCGGCCTGCTCGTAGAGGGCATTGAAGCGCGCCCTGTGCTCATCGCGGGCGTTTTCTGCGGTGCTTGTCAAACGGCCTTGAGAACCTGTTGTAGGGCTTATAGTCCCAGTCAGGTCTGGCGGTGAGGCGGCCAGCTGCCCCTCGATGCCCAGTTCTCGTTCCTCCAGGCGCTGCTGGAGCTGGCGCTGCCGCCAGAGGTTGCGCAGGGTCACCCAGAGGCGAGGGCCGCTGAGCTGGGAGCGATCCAAAAAATCGGCAATGTCGGCGTTTTCGAGGTCTGCGGGTTGGGGCAAGTCGCCCTCCTCCAGCAGCAGCACCAGGGCGGGAGCCCTGTCGCCCCACTGTGCCTCCAGGGCTTGCCTCTGGGCCGCATAGCTGGGCCTGTCCAGCACAATTACATCCGGGCAGTGCGTTGGTGTCTCTGGAGCTGCCTCTGGCGCGATCGCAAAAGCCTCAACCCCCGCAGCGGCCTGCCCTCGCCAGACCGCTGCGGCCTCTAGCACCGACCGCAGCTGGGTCTGCGCAGCGGCAGATTCCAGCAGAAATGAGACGACGGGGCCAGGGTTGGGCATGGTGGAGAACCTCTGAAATGTAGCCTTAGCGAGCCTCAGAACCCAGTCTAAGGTATAGGCTGTGGGTTGAGATTCCCCTGTAAAACGATCAATGAAATCACACATAGACCACGCCTAATGTGTAGGCGCAATCCTAACATGCCCCACAAAATCACCCTTAGACCAGCCTGGGCCGCTGGCTTTCGCTGCAATCTAACTCTCAGATCTGCCTAATTTTCCCGTAGTATTGTGACAAAAATGTGTGCGGTGAGGCCGACCAGAAGATTTCTACGCATAAGGTGGAGCAACATTAGAAGGGCTCAGATCATTTCGACACAGTTGGTGTCTCCCCCCTGGGCTTTAGCGCGATACAGGGCTCGATCGGCGGCGTCTATCAGGTTTTGAAGCAGCTGATCGTCCTGGGGTAGGGTACAGGCAATGCCCAAACTCAGGCGAACCTGCTCGCACTCAGCCACGGGCGCATCGGTAAAGTGCAGGCCGCGCACAGCGGCTTGAATCGTGTTGGCAAGCTGTAGCGCTCCCCGGAGCGGAGTATTGGGCAATACAATGCCAAACTCTTCGCCCCCATAGCGGGCGACTAAATCCGCTGGGCGCCTGACCGCCGACTGAATGGCCTGGGCCACGGCCCGCAGACAGCGATCGCCAATACTGTGTCCGCAGAGATCATTAAATCGCTTAAATTTATCGATGTCTCCAATCAGTAATGACAGGGGCTGCTGTTCGCGCACCAAACGCTGCCACTCCGCCTGCAAGTAGGCATCAAAACAGTAGCGATTAGCGATCTGGGTCAAACTGTCTGTAGTCGCTAAAGCATACATTTCCTGCTTAACTGACTCCAGGGCAGCAATCTGTTTTTTAATCTCACTGATATCGCGCAAACTGGTGATAACACCATCCCAAAGTTCAGTGGGAAATATCTCAATCCAATACTGATTCCTGCCCTGCTGGCAGGATATTTCCTGCTGAATAGTCTGGTTAGTTTCTAGCACTTGAACGTACAGATCAAACAGATCGACGGTGGCTAACCGGGCCATTTGCTCCTGGGCAATTCGCTCTGCTGCGTCTGCGGCATCTCGATCGACTGCGCAACTAATTAAGCGATCAAACGATGGATTAGCTATTTGCTGGGTAAAGTCAACAATTTGGCCCTGCCCGTCGCGAACGGCTTGAAATGCCCCAATTCCATCGCCCAGGCTGTTGACGACCTCCGTCATCAGCAGGTAAGCCTCCTGCAATTCTTGGGTGTTGCGCTGAAGCGCCTGGCGCTGCTGTTTGAGGACCAGCTGATGCCGAACCCGAGCTAAAACCTCATCGATGATAAAGGGTTTTGCAATGTAGTCGTTTCCCCCCAGGCTAAAAGCCTTGACCTTGTCAGAACCATCCTCCAACACACTCAGAAAAATAATCGGAACTTCGGAGGTTTGAGTGTTTTGACGCAGGTGCTGACAGACTTCATAGCCGTCCATCTGAGGCATGAGGATGTCTAATAGAATCAGATCGGGAGGGGTGGCCTGGGCGCCAGAGATGGCCATTTGCCCGCTTCGAGCGCAGCGCACCTCGTAGCCTTCCTCAGTCAATGCCCACAAAAGCAGCTGTAGGTTGCTGGGGGTATCGTCAACAACAAGAATAGTATCCTTGGGCCTAGTTGCCTGAGCGCTCATTATCGTTTTGATAAACTTAGACACCAATTAATACTGCCGACAAGAGGCCAACAACTAAACCACAGTCCAGTTTACTGACGCCTTCAGCTCTAGCACATGGCGCTGCCTATAGTCATGAGACTATAGGTGTCATGAGACTATAGGTATAGCTGTGCCGGTTGAGCAATGTCTGCCTTTGCTGGCCTTGGCGAACAGTCTTGAATGGCCACCGGGTTAGACCGTGCGCGATGGCAGCCATCATCCCTTGAGATGGACACGAACGCGATCGCCCCAGATAGGCTTTCAAGGCGTTGTAGAAATGGGGCCAAATATCTACAGCGCTTTTGGGATTTTGAAGGGTTTCTAAGCTCAGAATATTGGCTCCTATCTTTAATCGTCAAAACCATCACACAGTAAGCATTACCAGAAATGGGCCGAGGGTACTTTCAAGCCGCCTAATAGCTACCTAGTGACCGCTGACCATACTAAGGTTAAAAATGCCCTCCCGCGCGAAGATATTGCTGTAAATATTACCAGTTGTCAGCCATGGTGAGTATTAGGCGAGTCGCCTGGCCTAACGAGATGGCCTGGCAGGCCGTAAGCGTTATCCCCTTTGGGCTGCAATCCTATAGGTTTTTAGTTAGTTAGAGCACCTTTAGGCATACCCCTGGCCAACATCTTCGGCACCAGCGCCTCTATCTAAAAAGTACTTGCCAGAAAAAAACAGCGCTTAGCTGATTGCGATAACGCGCTTTCAGTTAACGTATTGCACCGCAGGATGCCAAAATTTTAGGCCAAAACAAATAGCTGCTTTCAAGACACCAAGGTGCTCCGGCGTGGGCAAAACACGACAACCACTGCATCTGGACTTCAAACCCAAGAAAATCCCAGAAAGCCTGCATTACTAATATAGCTGTAGCCAGTCTGGCTAAGACATATCTTCTATGAACGCTCAACGTTCGAACGCTCATAGGGTTTCTGGATGTCCTAACCAGCGTGACTATGGCTATAGCAACTGCGGCGAGCAATGCCCCCACCGCAAGGCCTGAAGCGCTCCGAATTTGAGCGGTTTGAACTGTTGCGATCGCGATTTGCTGAGGGAAGTGAACCACGGTCAGACCGCTTGGTCAAAGCTCACCCCTGGGGCGGGGACGATTTTGACAGGGGAGCCGACGGCATCGACCGAGCGGTGGATGGCTGCCGCTTGGGCGTGAAGTCGGCGGTACGCAGGCCCAGGCTGAGGGCAATGGCGGCGGCGATGACGGGCACGGTTATGTACATCAAAAACCGCATAATAACGGCGTAGGCAACCACCTGATCTACGGGCACGCCGTAGAGTCCGAGGGCGTAGCGTAGCCCTGCTTCAAAGGGGCCAATGTAGCCGGGGGAGGAGGGCAGGGCGATCGCCAGGGCGGTGGCACTCTGGGTAAAAAAGGCTCCCCAAACTCCCACTATGTCAATATTTAGCGCTTTCAAAACGGCCCAGTAGGTAATGCCATTGAGGCCCCAGCTCAGCACCGCCTGCCCAAGGGCAATGCCGGTGCGACGGGGCTGCCGCAGCACCTCTAACCCATTTAAAAATCCACCCACCAGGCGCGTCAGCCACTGGCCAAAGCCAGCCAGCCCCAGGCGGCGGCAGAGAGCGGCAATGGCGGCCAAAATAGGCTCCGGAAAGCGGGCCGACAGCAGCAGCAGCAGCCAAACCGTCACAATCGCTGTCGCCAGCCAAACCAGCGCCTCCACCACCAGGGAGTCGGTGGGTAGCCCGCCTGCCGCTGCGGCCAACACCAGCAGGCCAAACACCACGCCCACATCCAGCAGGCGCTCGACCACAATGGTGCCGAGGGAAGGGCCAAAGGGCACCGCATCCAGGCGGTTGAGCAGGGCCGAACGGACAAATTCTCCGGCGTGGGCGGGCAGCACGCTGCTGGCCCCGTACCCGACAAAGGTGGCCATTAGACGCGATCGAAACCGTCCGGGCCGCACGCTGCCCGACAGCAGGGTGCCCCAGCGCCAGGCCCGCACCCAAAATACCGCCATGTAGGCCAGCCAGCCGACTAAAACCCAGCCCCAGTGGGCCTGGCGCAGGCTGGCCCAGACTTCCCCAGGCCGGGCATCGCGCAGCGCCCAGGTGAGCAGCGTCACGGTCAGCGCGGCGACCATGGCCAGGTATAGACTGCGGCGTAAAAGTCTGGCGCGGTGGCTCATAGGGCTTTGGCCAGGGTGGGGGCGAGCGGGCGGTGGGGCAGGCGACGCGTTTCGGCCACTAGCTCGGCGTGCTGGCCCACGGGCACAACGCTAAACTGGCGGTTTAGCAGGGCGATCGCGCCCCTCAGCGTCTCTAGCTTGTGGTCGCTGGGCAGGTTCATGGCCGGAAAGAAGGCCAGTTCCGGCACGTCCTCTGCCCCCAAAAAGTCGAGCGGGTGCAGCAGCAGCGAAGGCTGGGTGCGGGTGAGGCGGCACAGCAGCAGAGCGGTGCGAAAGTAGAGCAGGGCCAGGGGCCGCGAAAACACACTTATATATAAGATGTAGCTGAAGTGAATCGGCACCTTGAAGATGGGCATGGTGGTGACCGGCATCTCCAGCAGGGTGGTGTCGGCCATCTGCCACCAGTAGGGGTTCAGGGGCTGAAACCCGTCGCTGACCTTGCCAAACAGAGCCTTGCGTTTTTCGCGCTCGGCCTTGCTCAGCTTGGCGGTCATAAAGTAGTAGGCCCGCGCCAGGGGACCCAAAATGCTGGGAAACGTTGAGGCGTCGTAGCGGTAGCCCCGCCGGGCCAGCACGTTGAGCACGGCGGGCGAAAAGCTGTAGCCGGGGCCGCGAAACCCGCGCAGCTTTTTGCCGGTGAGCGGCTCGATCGCCCGTTCGGCGCTGGCCAACTCCTGCTCAATTTCGGCCTCTGAATACAGGTGCAGCCACGACTCGTGGTGAAAGGAGTGGTTGCCAATTTCGTGGCCCGCTGCGGCGATCGCCCGAATGGCACGGTGATTTTTGGGCTGGGCGGCATCCTGCCCAACGATGAAAAAGGTGATGGTGAGGCCAAAGTCGGCCAGCAACGCCAGGGCGCGGGGCACCACCGCATCGAGGTAGGAGGGCAGCGCTTCCCAGCCCGGATCGCCGTGGATCTTCATGTAGGACCACTGGTTGTCGAGGTCGAGGGAGAGGCTGGCAATCGGTTTCCGTCTGGGCTTCGGGGTTAGGACCATTTAGTTCACCAGGGCAAGGGTAGAGGCTGGAGCGTTCGAGGCGGGAGGAGAACTCAGCGCCCGGGTCTGATCCTGGGTGCGCCAGTAGATGTCCTCCATTAAAATGTGGGCGAACTCGCCGTTGCGGCCCAGGCTGTAGAGTCCGGCAATGCCGGTACCGGCCTCAAACCGCTGGCGATCGCCCTCGTACTCGTTCAGGTAGACCGGGTAGGCGATCGGGGTCTTGAGCGCCCGCGCCCCCAGGTAGCGCCGCCGAATGTCTGGAATTAGGGGTTCCAGGTGGTCGAGGCAAAACTGGCCCAGGCTCTCGTCGTCCATGCTCCAGATCGCGTCCCCCACCTGACAGCCAATATCGACGGTGATCAGGGTTTTGCCCTCCGGGGCCAGCCAGGGCATCGACAGGGGTGTTTCAGTGAGCCGAAAAGTGGGAAACTTTGCTTCGGGCAGCCACAGCACCGTATCCGGCAGCAGCCCCCGACCCTCCAGGCGCAGGTTGACAAAGACCATGGGCCGATAGCGGAACCGGGCCATGGCGGCGACGCGATCGCTCCCTTTAACCAGGCGGGCCAGCAGCGGGCAGGGGGCGGTGCTGATCACCGCAGAAACCGGCTGCTCCTGGCCGTTGACCCGCACCGCCTGAACCTGCTCGTTCTCGACTAAAATGGCCTCGACCGGAGTTTCCAGGTGAATGGCTGACTCCAAACCCTGGGCGAGCTGGGCGCAGAGGGTACCCAGGCCGCCCTCGGGGTAGACGTGCCACAGCTGGGGGTGTTCGGGCATTTCGTGGCTGTAGCCGTTGGCCACCGCCCGCCCGCTCAGCTTGGCGGCCAGCTTCAGGTAAAGGGCCTGGGCAATGCCCCCCTGGAGCTTGTTACCCACCGCCGCCGACAGCTCCGCCGCCGGAGCCCCCGACCAGGCCTCTAGCAGGGGCAGGGCCACCTCGTCGGCGAGCGCGCGACCGTAGGTGTAGCGAAACCAGTCTGCGGCCGAGCGGTTGACCAAATGGGGATCGGCGGGCCGCAGCCGACTGGCCAGGCCGTCGCGCAGGTAGCGGGGATTGCCCAGCAGGCCAAAGGGATAGCCGTAGGTGCGGCCGTGGATATGGACCGACTCGCCGTAGTAGCGCACTGTGCGGCAGCGATCGCCAATGCCCACCGCCGCCGCCAGGCGATTGGTGATGAAGTGGGCGCCGAAGTCGTAGGTAAACCCGTCGTCGTCGTGAAAGCTCTGGGCCAGACCGGCGATCGCCTTACCAGCCTCGTAGACGATTACCGATTGGCCCCGGCGGCGCAGGCTGGCGGCGGCGGCGAGGCCGGCCAGGCCCGCGCCGAGAACGGCCACGGGGGCACGGCAGTCAGAATTTGCCTCGAAATTTGCCATGGTAGTGCTCCTCAACGGCAGCTAAAGTCTGGTCCTAGGGGCGTCTGAGGACCACCCGCAGCAGCGCCCCTCGACCAGCGGTTTGAAACCCCATATCGACTATGGTGAAGACCCCTAGGGCCAGGGTTGACTTGAGGCTAAACAGATTGATCAGCCAGGCGGGGGCGCCCCAGTCCACCAGGCTGTTGCGGATGGAATAGACCCAGTTCACCGGGCTGACCAGGGTGCCTAGACTCTCCAAATCCATCTCCACCCGACTGGCCAGGGCGCGAATGGTGGCCGGGTTAAACAGATTCCAGTGGCGAGGAAAATGATAGCCGCCCCAGTGCCGTCGCTTAAACAGAGCAAAATCGAGGGTGGCGGTGTTGTCGGTGACAATCACCAGTCGCCCGCCGGGCTTGAGCCGCGATCGCACCGCCCGCACCACCGCCACCGGGTCGTCGACATGCTCAATGGTGGCGATCATAAAGGCCAAATCGTAGCTGGCCGAGGGCAAATCAGCGGTTTGAACCGTGCCGTGGTGCACCTGTAGCCCTCGCCGCTGGGCAGCCGTAGCCGCCAGGGGGCTGGGGTCTACCCCCTCCAGCTGCCAGTCAGGCTGGCCGTACTGCCGCAGCAAATCGAGGTGAAAGCCATCGCCGCAGCCCACATCGAGAATGCGGGCCTGGGCCGGTAGACCGCGACAGTACGCTAGCAGGCGCCGGGCCTCGAGCCAGCGCCGCACCCGATAGACAAACCCAAAGGCCTCAGCCGAAAACTCAAAGGCGTGGTAGTCGGGCGGATAGATTTGGGCCAGAGTTTCGTTACTGGGGCGGGGGTTGAGATACACCAGGCCGCAGCGGCGGCACTGCATCGCCAAAAAATAGTCGGGGCTGGTGCGGTACTCAAAATCTTCACCCACCGCCATCGGCGCGGCGTCATCGCTGTCGCAGACGCAGCAGCGGGTGGCGGTCATGGTCAGTGGGGCGGCCCCCCGGCGGCGCGGGGCACCCCACTGGGGTCGGGCTGAGGTAATGAGGCTGTCCATAGAGGCGGGATAACGGCTGGGGTAACGACTGGTTTGAAATGGACTAAACGTCGGGAACCGCGAACGGGAGAAAGGCGTCCCAGAAAGCGTCCCAGTGTTCAAGGCATGGGCATTCAGGACAAGGACACCGAGGCCGGTTGGGTATAGGCAACGCTGCGGGCCACCCCGATCTGACTCAGCTGGGCCGCTGTTTGGTTGGCCAACTGCACCGTTTCGTTGACGTTGAGGGTGCCGTTGAGAATGTGGGCCGAGTTGACGATGTGCAGCCCCGGCACCGAGGTGTGAACCGGGGGCAGGCTGCGCGAGTAGTTGAGGGTCGAAATGGCCAGCACGTGGCGCACCCGCGACACCTGAAAAGCCAGCAGATCGCTGCGCTGAAAGTGGGGATACATCTGCTCTAGGGCCCTGACAAATCGCTCCTGAAGCTCGGCATCGGTGAGGTCAAAGGCGGCATCCTGGGGGTCGACGTATTTGGGCAAGTAGACCAGGGTGCGATCGCCAAATTCAGCGGTATCCACCAGCGTCGTCATCTCGATGACGCCGGTAAAGGGCACCCAGCCGTCGGTGATGTTGGTGACGTAGTAGGGCGACAGGGGATGCCGCAGCAGCAGCGAGGCGCAGATAATCCCCTGGTACTGAATGCCCTGGTGGCGCAGGGCCTCCTCGGGCGAAAGCTGGGGGCACAGCCGCAGGGCAATGGGCGATGGCGTTGTCACCACCACCTGATCAAAGCTCTCGCGCTGCCCCTCCCCCAGATCAACGACCAGCCTGCCGTTCTGGCGTTCCACTGAGGAAATCGCGCTGTTTAGTCGCACATCCACCCCGGCCTGGCGCAGCACTTGCCCAAAGCGGTGCAGCAGGCGGGCGTAGCCACCGGGCAGGTAGCCAAACATCTCTTTTTTCAGGCCGGTGCGCCGGGCCGCGTAGAGCCGAGCGATGATCGCCCAGATAAAGGCGGCGGAGGCCTTGCGGTAGTTTTCTCCTAATTTCGATCGCAGCAGCGGCAGCCAAAACCGCCGCAGGGTGCGGCGGCCCGACCAGCGCTGTAGCCAGGTGGTGACGGGAATTTGCTCCAGGCGCTGCCAGTGCTTGATGCGCGAAGCCAGGATAATCGTAAACCCCAGCCGCAGCTTATCCACCAGGCCCAGGGGCGGAAACTGCAAGAACTCCAGGGCGTTGCTCACCGAGTACAGTTCGCCATCGGCATAGACCCCGGTTTTGGTTTCTACCCAGCGCATGGCCTGCTCCAGCTCCAGCTCTTGCAGCAGCGATCGCAGGTGCAGATCCGACAGCAGGGTGACGTGGTAGTGGCGATCCCAGGTGAGGTCGCCCAGCTGCCAGGCGCTGGCCAGCCCGCCCAGTTCTGGAGCCGCCTCAAACACCGTCACCCGGTGCCCCTGCTGGGCCAGCCGCAGCGCCAGGGTGAGGCCGAGCAGCCCGCCCCCCACAATGCCCCAGCGCTGGGAATCGACAGAATGTGTGGTCATACAGCGTTCGATGTAAACGTCATTCTCAGGAAACGACCCTTTCAGGCCTAGGCGGCTGGTGGGTTCAGCTCAAACACTTCGCGGTCCTTGACCTGGTAGTCTAGCCCGCAGGCTGAGCAGGTCAGGGTGGCCTCAAAGTGCTCGGCCGCGGGGAAGCGCATCAGGGGCTGGCCGCAGCGGCAGACGCAGCCCACCGATCGCGCCGGTACCCCGTAGGCCAGGTGAAAGTCGGGCACGGAGCGAGTCACCACCGAGCCCATGCCCACCATGGCAAAGCGGCCAATGGTGAGGTCGTTGCCAATGGTGCAGTTAGCGCCAATGGTGGCTCCCTCGCGCACCCGAGTCAGCAGAGTGTGCTCATCGGGTTCGGAGGGGTAGGGCTGCTTTAGATCGACCGTGGTCGCCCGGGGAAAGCGATCGTTGGTGAAGATCGTGCCCGCGCTCACCATGACGCCATCTTCGAGGGTGACGCCGTTGCAGATGTAGACCATGGCGTTGATCTTGACCCGATGGCCAATCTCAACGCCGTAGGCAATGTAGCTTTTGCCCCCCACAATGCACTGGTCGCCCAGCCGGGTTGAGTGGCGAATGTGGGCGTTGTCCCACACCGAGGTGCCCTCCCCCAGGACAACCCCGGCTTCGACATTGGCGGTGGGGTGAATGCGAACTCCCATGGATAACGCCCCTAGGCCACCGCCAGATTGGCGGCAACACCGTTTTCACTGGAGGCGATCGCGGTCCAGCGGCTCTGGTAGAGGGCGCGGTAGGCCGCCTCCACGGCATCCACCGAGGCAACGCCGTCATCAGCGGTAATCAGCAGCGTCTCTTGCCCCCAAATGGCCCGCGAGAAATTGTCGATCTGGCTGCCGAACGCCTGCACCTTGTTGTAGCCCTGGCCAAAGACAATCCACTCGGAGCTAGAGGACTGACGGTACTTGGACTCTTTCCAGCCCACGGAAATAGTGCCCTGGGAGCCGTAGATGCGGATGTAGTAGTCCAGCTCTTTGTTGATGCTCCAGGAGAGATCGATATTGCCCATGATGCCGCTGTGGTTCTTGGCAAAGATGCGCACCGTATCCTCCACCGGCAGCCCCTGAATTCGCTTGCCTTCTACCACCTGCACCTCGGCCAGGGGACCCAGAAAATAGCGCATGATGTCTAGGGAGTGGGTGCCGTTGTCGATCAGCACGCCCCCGCCGCTGATCGCAGGGTTGGCATTCCACCGGTTAGCCATGTCTACCCGAGCGGTAAAGGCGTTCTCAAACAGCACAATTTGGCCCAGAATGCCCGACTCAACGATGCTCTTGGCTTTGATCACATCGTCCACATAGCGAAACTTAGAGGCCATGGTCAAAATCACCCCGGCCTCCTGGGCTACGGTGCGCATGGCCCGAGCATCTTCTCCCTTGATGCTGAGGGGTTTTTCGCAGAGCACGTGGATCTGCCGCCGCAGAAAGTAAACGCCGATTTCCCGGTGAGTGACGGGGGGAGTGCAGATGACAACAGCATCTAGATCCAGCGCTTCCGCCATCGCCTCGTAGGAGGTAAAGCTTTGGCAACCGGCGCTTTCGGCCATGGCGGCGGCAGCCTCGGAGCGCACATCGGCAACGCCCATCAGCTCGGCCACAGCGGACTTTTCAAACGCCTGGGCGTAGGCTTGGGCAATTCCTCCGGCCCCAACCAGGCCAAACTTTACGGTCTGCTTAGACATCGTTATCTACCTCAAATTTCTAAAAAGTCTGCACAATACGCTCAAATCCGGGCAATTAGCCCTCCTGTTTTTGCCTGCGCCCTGTGGCGTAGGCAAAAACAGGAGGGCTAACGCCGCTAAATCGTTCTATTGCTTCAGTGCCGCGATCGCGCTGTGAATCGCCTCGGCAATGTAGTCAATGTGCTCGTCGGTATAGGCTTCGTTCCAGGGCAGCACCAGCACTTTCTCTAGCCCTTCAAAGGTGCCGGGAAACTTCTCGGCGCTGTAGTCGAGGGCTTCGGGGCGAGCGTGGGTAAAGGGAAAGCGGGAGTTGCCAAAGGTGCGCTGCTTGGCAAACACTTCGCAGCGAAAGGCGGGTTTTTGAATGTAGCGGGGGGCCGAGAAAATACCGCGCTCGGCTTTTAGCCACTGGGCCAGGCCCACGGCTCCCCCTTGGATGACGTCGCCGTCTACCCGCAGACAGTACTTCCAGTAGACGTGGGTATCGTTGGGGTGGTGGTAGGGCGGTTCAACCCCGGCCAGGCCCTGAAGTTTTTGCGTTAGCTTGGCGGCCCCGGCCTGGCGCTGGGCGACAACCCCATCGAGCTTGGGCAGCTGGGCGCAGGCCACCGCCCCCTGGAGCTCGGTCATGCGGTAGTTGGGGGCCAAAAAGTAGTGATCGGGTTTTTTGTCGCCGTAGCCCCAGGCTTTGTTGATAAACAGCCACATCTTGCGGGCCATGATCGGGTTGTTGGTGACCACAATGCCGCCTTCGCCCGTGGTGATGTGCTTGCCCTGCTGCAGGCTAAAGCAGCCAATATCGCCCAGGGTGCCGACGGGCTGACCGTTTTGGGTGGCCATGAAAGCCTGGGCCGCATCTTCGATCACGGGAATGCCGCGCGATCGCGCCAGCTCCATGATTTCGCCCATGGCGCAGGGGTTGCCAAACAGGTGGGTGACGATAATGGCGCGGGTGCGGTCGCTAATGCAGGGTTCAATGGTGGCCGCCGTCACGTTCCAGGTGCGGGGGTCGACATCGGCAAACATCGGCACCGCGCTCTGGTACAGAATGCTGCTCAGTGCCCCCATATCGGTAATGGAGGTGGTAATAATCTCATCGCCGGGGCAGGGGTTGATCGCCGCCACCGCCGTATGAATAGCCGCCGACCCCGATGAGCAGGCGTAGGCGTAGCCAACCCCAATTTTTTCGGCAAACTGAGTCTCTAGAGATTTTACAAACGTCCCCTTGGTGCTGGTCAGGGTGCCGCTCTGGATGGCCTCGGTCAGCAGCAAAATTTCTTCAGACCCCAGGGTGCGACCAGTACTGTCCTGATCGTTCGGCAACTGCATACGCACAGGGGTGGCAGGAAGGGTATTAACCATAGGACGTGGCTCCTTAAAATACTGTTTAGGAAATTCAGAATCTAAGCTCTGGCCCCGCCGGGGCCGAGGGCAAAATTTGAAACGGGAACACAAAATCTATAGGGATCTCAGTCATTGGGGCGATCGCAGACTGTCTCAGCATGCGAATCGCCCTGGTCGCCCTGGCCCGACTGAGACCTTCGCCTCGCGGTCATGCCGAGGTAAAACATTTCCTCGAAGTAGCGCTTGTTCTGCACCGCCAGCAGCCCCATGCCAAACAGCTGAATCGCCAGCATCAGGGCCATTCCGGCCAGCAGGTAGGAGTGGGGAAACATGCCGCCCCCCAGTCCCAGAGCGGTTTCCTGGGGGGAGAGCGATCGCAGACTGCCCAGGTAGGCCAGCAGACCGTGCAGACTCAATCCTATGGCCAGCCCAAAGAAGGCCAGACTGGGCAGCACGAAAAAGATGACCGGGCGAAACAAAAACCCAAAGAAGAACATTGACCAGGTATGCCCCAGGATTTTCATACTGGAGCGACGCTGGGGCTTCTTTATCGCCCGCTGCTGGCGCTGTGAACTCCAGCAGAGATGGGCTGGCACCTCCTCAATCCGCTCGTGCAGCAGCATCGCCTTGTGCAGAATTTCTGGGTTTACCTCCATCCCCGGCGAGAGCAGGCTCAGAGACCGCACAAAGTCGCCGTCGTAGGCTCTGACCAAGCCGGTTAGGGTTGACACCTGGCGCTTTGCGGTCACTGCCAGAAAGCGGTTGGCCCAGAGACTGAGCTTTCGCCGCAGCCAGGGAACATTAGAGACCTGGCCCCCCGTCATATAGGGAGAAGCGACCACCACTTTGGCCTGGGTGCGGCGCAGGTGGGTCAGCAGATGTTCTACGTGCTCTGGCGCGTAGGATAGATCGAGATCCAGGGTGACCACATAGTCGCCCCGGCTCACCCCTACCCCCGACTGAAGCGCCTGGCCCAGCCCACCGTTGACCAGGTGATGCAAGACCTGAACCTGGCGCTTGCCCCGGGCAAACTGCTCAGCTACCGCCGCCGTATCGTCAAAACTGCCATCGTTGACCACAATCAGTTCCCAACGATAGCTTGACTCCAGCGCTGCCATGTAGTCGCAGAGTCGGGTCAAGTTTTGGGTTAGCAAAGCCGCTTCATTGAACGCAGGCACAACCAGCGAAACCAGTGGTCTGGTCGCGTCTCTGCCTGGGCCAGGGCGATCGGGGCTCGGTACAGCAACGGCTGAACCGCTGACGCCATCAGTGCTAACGGCATCGGCGCCATCGCGGTTGCCCTCCGATGACCTCAAACTGTGGCCCAAACGGGAAAAACTAACCATCGCCACACCCTAACTAACTCCAAAAAGTCGTTTAGCTTGAGGATCATTTCACCAGACCCCAACCGCTAACTCCCGCAGTAAGCCAATCCTAAATCTGGCTCACAGCAGTCCTGGGACACACAACAACTGGAATATCTAGAAACCTTATAAACCCTTGACTTGCCTACAACGTGAGATAAACAACGACCACATGAACGACCAAAACCTTTAGCCCGAGACTCCTATGCCCAGGTCCAATGCCTAACTACAGTGCTTTACAGGGATGTCTACGTGTATCTCACTAGAGCACCAGCGTTGTCAATCTTTTATAAGAAAGACTTATAAGTATCAATACGGATTTCGCTGGAAGAAAAATAACTGCGAAAGCTACCCAAATTTCGGAAAATACGGTCATCCCCTGCCTGCCCCTCGAATCCCAAAATGCTTGCAAACAAAAGAATTCAGAAAATATTTTGATTGAAATTCAAAAATCGAGCGATTGCCGCTAGTAACAAAAAATACAATTAAGTTGGGAGTCGCCCATAGGGCTGACTTAATTATTCTGCTTTACAAAAGCTACCAACTAGATCTTGGGCTTGATTCCCTAAGCAGACTAGCTCCGCATCGGCGTGGCACTGCTGTTTTGTCCTAGACTGTTGCTGCTGTAAGGCTTGAGTCGGTACATTCAGGCCTTTCCAGCGAGGAAGTCCTAAAAATGCGGTGCGGCCGGTTACGGTACCAATGCATGCCTAGATTTGTCAAATGATTTTGGGCAAGTTTATGCTTAGGTCATAAAGCGACCTAAATTCAGTCAAGAGACTAAAAACCTTCCGGATGAAGTTGCGATGCTTCAGCTTCTCTTATCATTCATTGTGCTTTCTCAATAGATCTGATAAATCAATTCTCAGTAGAACTTCAGTGCTGTTAAAGGCCGTCGCCTGTCTCAATGGTTCTTTGGTTAGGCCTGGCACAAGTTCTACGACCGCTGATTTTGTGTGTTCCAGACAGTTGTGTTCCGAACGTTTGTGGTGTAGCAACAAGTAGGGTGATTGGAGTGGATCAGGGTCTATGCTCAAAGGTCGAGAGGTGGTCTCAGACCCTAGGGTGCTTTCGTACCATAGGTCAGTGTACTCAACCCCTAAGCGCTGCTTAGATTTTCTAGGCAGCCTGGTTGGGCTGGTTGTTTTGGGTATTGCTATTCTGCCGATTGCGATCGCTATTGGTTTAGATAGTCCGGGGCCAGTTTTCTTTTGCCAGCGGCGCCATGGACTGGGGGGTAATCAGTTTACACTCTACAAATTTCGCTCGATGGTAGTGGGGGCTGAAGCACTCAAGCGTTTGGTAGCCAATGAGAGTTCTGGCCATGTTTTTAAGAATGCTAACGATCCCAGAGTCACTCGCGTAGGACGGTTTTTAAGGAGGACCAGCCTGGATGAACTACCCCAGTTTTGGAACGTTTTCCGAGGGGAAATGAGCCTGGTGGGCACTCGCCCGCCCACCCCCGATGAGGTGCAGCATTACAGCGATCGCCACTGGCAGCGACTGCGCGTAAAGCCTGGTATGACGGGGGAATGGCAGGTTGCGGGGCGATCGAATATCAAGGATTTTGAGGCCATCATAGACCTCGACCTGAGGTATCAGGCCGTCTGGACTATCTGGTACGACGTCTTGCTAATCCTTAGAACCTTGGGAGTTTTGCTGAAGCGATCGGGCTCCTGCTGAGGCTCATAATGGCCCGGGCAGATGCGTTAATTCAGCGTGTTTTCTGCATCCATAGCTACAGTTTACAGTCAGGTCAGGTCTTGCTGATTTAAGCAGGCCGAGTTAGCGTCTGTACCTGCTTTTATGCCGGGCAAAAGTGCTTCAGAATCGGCGCTAGCTTGGCCTCAAATTCCTGGGTTTATTCCGGTTTGTGAGGAATTGTAAGGAAGATGAGAATCTTTAAATCCGATTGATTGGCTCACTCGTATGGGCAGGGGGTTTGTAGTCTAAATTTTTTGGAAACGGCGGATTTTTTAATTTTGGCCCTGAAGGTGCTTACTCTCGATCGCCCCTGCTGAGGGCAGCGATCGCTGGCTAGCAGCCGGAAGATATCCATTCACTAAGCATCTATGAGAAAGCCGGTTTTAACTATCTTTTATCAGTTTGATCCCTGGCGATCATCTATCGGCGGGATTCAGACCGTGGTGCGCAACTTTATTAAGTTTGCGCCCGCCGAATTTGATGTGCGGTTAGTCGGCATTGAGGCTGGTAATGGCGCTGTGGGTACCTGGCAGCGGCGAGAGTTGGCGGGTCGAGAGGTAGAGTTTTTTCCGCTTTTTCAACAGGCGGACGACGATCGCCGCCGCCTGATTCCCACCTCTCTGCGCTATTCCCTGGGGCTTTGGCGGCAGTCTTTGGCCTCCGATTTCATGCACTTTCACCGGCTAGAGCCGACGCTGTTTACCTACCACTGGCCGGGGCAAAAGATGCTGTTTGTCCACAACGACATCCACCAGCAGATGCGCTCAGAGGAGGTCAAGGGCATTCTGTGGCGACAGTTTCCCGGCCTCTACTTCGCCCTGGAGCGGCAGCTGCTGCCGCAGTTTGAGCAGATTCTCTCCTGTAACTCAGAGTCGACGGCGCTCTACCAGCAGCGCTACCCCCGGCTGGCCGCGCGTATATCACTGGTGCGCAATAGCTTTGACAGCGATGTCTTCTATCCGCTGGCTGAGGAGGAACGGCAGCAGAGTCGCCGCCAGCAGGCAGAGCAGTTGGGTCTGCCTGAAAACACTCAGTTTCTCTTGTTTGCGGGGCGGCTGCACCCCCAGAAGGATCCGCTGCTGCTGCTGCGATCGCTGGCCTGCCTGGCCGATGCCAGAGTTCATCTCCTGATTGCGGGCGACGGAGAACTGGCGGCAACTCTGGCCGCCGAGCGCGATCGCCTGCGGTTGCAAGGCCGCGTCACGCTGCTGGGGCCGGTGGATCAGATGGCGCTGGCCCATCTGCACCGTCTGGCCAGCGCCTTTGTGCTGACCAGCGCCTACGAAGGCCTGCCGCTGGTGGTGCTAGAGGCCCTGGCCTGCGGTACGCCAGTGGTGACCACCATCGCTGGTGAAACGCCCCGTCTGCTGG
This sequence comes from Nodosilinea nodulosa PCC 7104, assembly GCF_000309385.1. Taxonomy (GTDB): domain Bacteria; phylum Cyanobacteriota; class Cyanobacteriia; order Phormidesmidales; family Phormidesmidaceae; genus Nodosilinea; species Nodosilinea nodulosa. Next base: position 15,374 of record NZ_JH976537.1, on the reverse strand, counting down.
AGGCAGGGTGCGGCCTAGTGTGCCGCGATCGCCAGCCAGCCACCGTTGCCGCCGCGTGGGAAGCCGTGCTGCGGCACCCCGACCAATTTCCCAGCCTGGCCTGTGTGCAAAATGCCCGTCCCTACAGCGCCAAAACCGTGGTTGAAGGCGTTTATAGCGACATGCTTAGCCGCTGGCACAACAACAATTTGATGTCTGTCCAGCGCGCATTTACCTGAGGAGTGAGGGATGAAAATTGCAGTGATTGGGTCGAAGGGACTTCCACCTAGGCAGGGAGGCATTGAGCACCACTGCGCTGAGATCTATCCGCGCATTGTCGAGCGCGGCCATCAGGTTGTGGTGTTTGGGCGCTCCTCCTACAGCGACCGCTCGTATCGCTGCCGCCGCTACCTGTACCAGGGCGTTAGGGTGGTGAGCCTACCCTCCATTCCCCTGCGCGGGTTTGATGCCCTCTGCAACTCCGCCCTAGCGGCTCTGCTGGCCAGTTTCCAGGGCTTCGATATTATTCATTTTCACGCCCTTGGCCCATCCCTGTTCACCTGGATCCCCCGCCTTATTTCCCCCGGTGCTCGGGTGGTGGTAACCTGCCACGGGCTTGACTGGCAGCGCTCTAAGTGGGGGAAGCTGCCCAGCCGTCTAATTCACCTGGGCGAAAAAGCGGCGGTTCGCTTTGCCCACGCCATTGGCGTGGTTTCCCAAGATCTACAGCGCTATCTGCTCACCACCTATGGTCGCGACTCGGTGTACATCAGCAATGCCCCGGCTAGCTATGTCACCGCCGACACCTCGTCTGAGTTTTATCGCGCCTACGGACTGGAGCCTAAGCGCTACCTGCTTTTTTTGGGGCGCATTGTCCCTGAAAAATGCCCGGATCTGCTGATCAGAGCGTTTCAGCAGCTGCGCCCCGAGGGTTGGAAACTCGTTTTGGTCGGTGGTACCAGCGATACCAGCAGCTACATCCACGGCCTCAAGCAGCTGGTAGCCAACGATCCAGCCATTCAGTTTACCGGTGAGCTCCACGGTGAGCAGCTGGCAGACGCGATGCGGGGTGCAGGCCTGTTTGTGTTGCCCTCTGAGCTAGAGGGGCTGCCGCTGGCGCTGCTGGAAGCCATGTTTGAGGGCGTACCGGCCCTGGCCAGCGACATTCCTGTGCATCGCCAGCTGCTGGAGGATGGACGGGGGCTGCTGTTTCAGGTCGGCAATGTTGACAACTGCGTGTCGGCTCTCAAATGGGCCACTCAGAATCCAGATGTCCTGGCCTATATGGCGACCCAGGCCCAGGCCTATGTGCAAAGCCACCACAGCTGGGAGCAAATCACCACAGATTGGCTTCAGGTCTATGGGCATTTGGTTGGCCAGCCAGCACTGGCGTCAACGCTGAAATCTTGATCGACAGAGATAGGGGGCTACTGCCTGAAAATTGGGAAATTGGGTGCTGTGGAACTGAATTTATGGGAATGGGTTCTGACTGGAATCGTACCTGCGCCAAGGAGCACTGGAGATGGAAACGCTGGATATCAGGCCAAGACAGATTGTTATTCACCTGTGTGGGGCGGTGGACGAGCACAGTGCGCCCCAGATTAGCGCCCAGTTTCAGGCCGCACTCCAGGGCGATGACAATGCTCCCCTGTGGATCGATATGAGCCGGGTGGAGTTTATGGACAGCGCGGGTTTTTCGGCGCTGCTGGCGGCCTACGCCCTGACAAGGCAGCGGGGGCAGCAGATGGTGCTCTATCAGGCCTCGGCTCCGGTGCGGCTAATTTTAGAACTCACCGGCCTGGATCAGTACCTCACGCTGATTCCATCTCCCATACCCCACAATGACTCGCTGCCCATAACGGCTCCATGACTCCGGTGTATTGACCCCAAGTATATTGACTATGATGTTTTGCCTCGAGGGCTATTCCCTATGACCCGAAAATTCAAAGCCTGCATCGTCCTGGGCACTCGCCCTGAGGCGATCAAGCTGGCTCCGGTGATCCAGCGCTTCCGCCAGTCCCCCGACTTTGACACCCAGGTGCTGCTCACGGGCCAGCATCGGGAGATGGTGGATCAGGTGATGGCGCTGTTTGACTTGAGCGCCGACGGGGATCTGGCAATTATGCAGCCGCGCCAAACCCTGACCGACATTACCTGTCGCAGCCTGCAGGGCTTGGAGGCTCTATTTCAGCAGCACCGCCCCGACATTGTGCTGGTGCAGGGAGATACGACGACGGCTTTTGCGGCGGCGCTGGCGGCCTTTTACCAGCAGATCCCGGTGGGCCATGTGGAGGCCGGCCTGCGCACCGACAATATCTACAATCCCTTTCCTGAGGAGGCCAATCGCCGCCTGGTTTCCCAGATTGCCCAGCTGCATTTTGCCCCCACGACTCTGTCGATGCAGCACCTGGAGCAGTCGGGGGTGACCGGCCACAGGTACCAGACCGGCAACACCGTGATTGACGCCCTGCTGGCGGTCGCCGATCGCCAGCCCGAATGCGCCGTGCCGGGGCTAAACTGGGGCGACTATCGGGTGATTTTATCGACGGTGCATCGGCGGGAAAACTGGGGCCAACCCCTGGGGGCGATCGCGGCTGGTTTTCTCAAGGTGCTCGATCAGTTTCCCGATACGGCCCTGCTGCTGCCCCTGCACCGCAACCCTACGGTGCGAGAGCCGCTCCAGGCGGCCCTTGGCGATCATCCCCGCGCCTTTCTGACCGAGCCCCTCGACTACACCCAGCTGGTGGGAGCAATTCAGCGCTGCTACCTGCTGATGACCGACTCCGGCGGTCTCCAGGAGGAGGCTCCCAGCCTGGGCAAGCCGGTGCTGGTGCTGCGAGACAACACCGAGCGCCCCGAGGCGGTGATGGCGGGCACCGCTAAGCTAATCGGCACCGATGCCGATCGCATTTTGGCTGAGGCAACCGCGCTGCTGGCCGACCCCGAGGCATATCGGGCCATGGCCGAGGCGATCAATCCCTTTGGCGACGGCCAGGCGGCCCAGCGAATTCTGGAGATTACGCAGGCCTACCTCCAGCAGACCGTAAAATCTCCTGTCTTGCAGCCCCTGGGCGCTCGATAGCTATGCCGAAGGGTTGGCGATGGCTGGGGTTCGTGGGTTTGGGGCTGGCGATCGCTGGGTTCTACTCCTGCACGGTTGCCCAGCTTCCCCCAACCTCTGCTGAGAGAGAGTTTAGTCCACCTGCAACCACTGCCATGACAACGTCTCCACCCACCTCGCGATCGCCCCTAGACTGGCCCTTTGCCTCAGATTCCATCTGGAATCAGCCGATTGGTTCTGAGGCCCAATACGTGGCGATCGACCTCGCGCCCGCGGCCAATCTTCAGGTCGATGAAGACCATTTCTACGTGCTCTCCGATGGCGACCCCCTGCGGCCGCTGTTTTCCATTGGCAACTGGGAAAACGGCCGCGCCACGGGCACCATCTACCAAAATATTGCGCTGCCCCTGCCCGATGATTTTGCGATCGCCGACTCTAAAACCGGCGATACACCCAACAATTCGGCCGCCTTTCTGCTGCCCGACGGCCGCACGCTGGTGCAGGTCAATGCCCTCACCCGGCTGCCTGCGACCCCCGGCACCGAGGAGTTTGTCTACGGCTGGCGGGCCCCCAATGAAGATATTCTGGGACCGGGCATTGGCGGGGGCCACGCGGGGTCGGGCCTTTCCAGCATCGGTGGCACCCTGCGGACCGGTGAGCTAACGGGGCCAGACCCCATTCACCACGCCCTCAAGATCAATCTCTGGGCCCAGCGCTATTTTAGCTACGAGGTGGGGGCCGGGGGTGGACGGGGCTACCGCTGGCCCGCCGATCGCGCCGACAGCTACGCCTCCCCCGACACCTACGGCGGCTCTAACCCCGCCCTGATGCTGGGCAGCCTGCTGGCCCTGCCGCCCGATCTAACCCCAGAGCAGCTGGGGCTAGAGACCGAAGCGGCCCTCAAGCTGTTTTACGCCTTTCAGGACTACGGGGCCTACATTGCCGATGACACCGCCTTTAATGCCCACGCCTTTGCCCTGGAGGTCGGGGCCAAGGAGGAGTTTGAAGCCTACTATGGCTACTCGTTTGAGGACAGCAGTAGCCCCTTCTACGACGACGTGATGACGTTGTTCTCGGCCCTGGCGGTGGTGGACAACAACGGCCCAGAGTCCATCGGCGGCGGTGGCGTGCCCCGCGCGCCTTTGGCGCCACCGCTGAGCGAGGCAGACCTGGCGATCGCCCCGCCAGTCACAGATCCGACCGCAGCGGGGGCCGCCGACCCAAACTCGCCTGCGGCCGCCGACCCAGACTCGCCTGCGGCCGCCGACCCAAACTCACCTCCGGACACCAATCCGCCCCGCAGCCAGTACCTGACCGCCGACGAAAACAACAGCATTCTCTACGGCGGTCCCCAGGGGGATTTTCTCTACGGAGATGGGGGCAATAACATTCTCCACGGCGGCGAGGGCAACGACTACCTGGATGGCGTTGCCGGCAATAATCAGCTGTTTGGCGACGGGGGCGACGACCTGCTCGCCGCCCGCCTGGGCGGCGAGCAGCTGGAGGGTGGGGAAGGCACCGACACGCTGCTGGTCGCCGCCGATACCGCCATCCAGCTCACCGATACCACCCTCGGCGGCCCGCAGGCTGCCGAACGCTCGCCCCGGCCCGAGCTCGCCACAGCCCTGGGCATTGGCCCTGCAGAAATTGGCCCCAGCCAGCTTTCCGGCAGCACCCTGGCCAGTATTGAGCGGGCCACCCTAGTCGGTGGGAAGGGCGATAACTGGCTGGATGCGGCGGCCTTTAGCGGTGCCGCACACCTGGACGGCGGCGAGGGCAACGACTGGCTGATCGGGGGCACGGGGGCCAACGACCTGCGCGGGGGCACGGGCAGCGATGGTCTAATAGGCGGCCCCGGCGATGACGTCCTGCGGGGCAGCAACGAGCTCCAGCAGGGAGCAATCGACTGGCTGATGGGCGGGGGCGGGAGCGATTTATTTATCCTGGCCCAGGCGGGCGATCAGCACTACCTGGACCGCAATGGCCAGCCCAACTACGCCGTGATCGAGGACTTTGATCCCAGCCAGGATCAGATTCAGCTGATCGACACCGCCGAGTCTTACCGCCTGGTGCCGTCGGTTCTACCGGGCTTGACGGGCATTCTGCCGAGCGATCGCCCGGCGGTGAGCCTCGTCTGGACCCGAGGCTCGGCCTCAGCGCCAGATCTGCTGGCGGTACTGTTTGGTCCCCCCGAACTGCTGGATATCTCGCTCCAGAGTCAGGCCTTTATCTACGACTCTAGCGCCTGAGGTGGAGGGGGTAACCCCTGGCGGCGCAGGCTGGCACAGGAAACGCAGCTCGCCTGGACAGAGCCCGGATCAGGGAAGCGCCGCCATTGTTTTTGCTGCGTGAGGCTGAACTCTAAACGGCACAGCCCTTTGTATACATCGAGGTACCTATGGGACAACCACCCCTACTCCACGTCCTGCTGTCGTCGCTGCGGCGCCACTGGCCCGTCGGCGCGGCCACCCTGGCGTCAACCCTGGGGGCCTCGCTGCTGTATCTGCTGCTGGTGCCGCCGGAATATGCCTCCAGCGTGCGGCTGATGGTCGATCAGAAAAACACCAGCATTTCAGCCCTGGGCCAGGCTCTCTCGGAGCTCAACAGCAATACCCCCATCGGGGTTAACCCCCTGGCCACCCAGGCGGAGTTGATTATGTCGCGGGAGGTGTTGGGGCCAGCCCTGGACTCTGTTAGCCATTCTGACGGCCCTAACCCGGAGGAAGTACCCACCATTGAGGAGCTTCAGCACAACCTCAACGTCAAAATTTTGCCCGCTACCAACATCCTAGAAATTAGCTATCGGCATACCGACCCCGAGTTTTCGGCCCAGCTGCTGAGGGCGATCGCCCAGAGCAGCGTTGAGGAAAATATCACGGCCATTCGCCTGGAAGCGTCGTCGGTGCGCTATTTTCTGGAGACCAAAATTCCCCAGCAGGAGACGCTGCTGGCCCAGGCCGAGGAGGCAGAGCGCCAGTTTCAGGAGCAAAACGGCCTGGTTGACATCGAGGCCCAAACCAAGAATCTGATCGATACCCTCAGCAATCTGCAAAACGAAGAGTTTTCGCTCCAGGCCGACTTGCAGGATAACCAAGAGCAGCAGCGGCTGCTGCAAAACGTCACCGGAGCCGATACGCTAACCCAGGCCTATCAGGCGCTGCAGACCGGGCAGAGCGAAACCCTGCAAGATCTGACCAAGCGCCTGACCGAGGTCGAGGCAGAAATTGCCGCCGCCCGCTCGCGGCTGGGCGATCAGCACCCAGACCTGCTGGCCCTGTACGACCAGCGCGACGATTTACAGGCCCTCTACGCCGAAAATTTGCAGCAGTTGGGGGGCGTGCCTGGGGCACCGGAGGAGGCTAAAAGTCAGGTCAGCCAGGAGCTGCTCAACCAGTACCTGCTGGGGCGGATTCAGCAGTCGGCCCTAGTGGAGAGACTGGGGCTGGTTCAGCAGGAGAAGGATCGCCTGAGCCAGGTGGTGCGAGTGCTGCCCGAAAAGCAGCAAAATCTTGCCGCTCTGGTGCGGCGGCGCACGGACGCAGAAGAAACGCTGCGACGGCTTCAGGACAAGCTGGAAGAAGCCCGAATCGCCGAGGCCCAGCTGGTTAGTAACGTTCGCATTGTGGGGTCGCCGGTGCCCCCCAAAGACCCCGTGAGCCCGAATGCCAAGGTGGTGCTGGTGCTCGGTACGGTGGCGGGGCTGCTGCTGGCGAGTGGCGCGATCGCAGGCCTGGAACTGCTGGATGATACCGTGCACAGTCCGGCGGAGGTGGAAGCGCTGCTGGACCTGCCGGTGTTGGGGCAGCTGCCCCCTCTGCCCGTCGGCCTGCTCAGCCCCTACCACCTGCGCGACTTTCTAGACGAGGACGTCTTTGTGGAACCCTACCGGCGGCTGCTCAACCTGATCAGCCAGCAGTGCAGCCAGCGCCGCCTGGACGGTGCCGGTCGCACCGTGGTATTTACCAGCATGTCGCCGGGGGAGGGCAAATCGGCTACGGCCATCTATCTAGGGGCGATCGCCGCCATGCTGTCGCGGCGATCGGTCATTCTGGATGCCGATCTGCGCCAGCCCTCTCCCACCCGGTTCTTTGGCGCCGCCACCAGGCCCGGCTTTGGCGACCTTGTGACCCAGAGCCACGACCTGGAGACGGCCATACAGCCCACGCTGCTAGAGCACTTGTTTTTGCTGCCCTGTGGCCGGGTCAAGGGCCATCCGGCCACCCTCTCAGAATCGCCTCGCACCGAGGATCTGCTGGAGACCCTGCGCGATCGCTACGCCTGGACCTTTGTCGATACCCCGGTGGTGAGCCTCAGCGCCGATGCCGTCTCCCTCAGTCGGTACGCCGACGGCTTGGTCCTGGTGGTGCGCCCGGGCTACACGCGCCGCCGGGAGCTACAGCAGGCTGTCGCCGATCTGCGCAACAGCGGCACTTCCATTCTGGGCGTCGTTTTCAACCAAACCTATCTGCCCGAGGAACTGTTCTCCGGCTACCCGACCCAGGCTCAAGCCTCTGTCCAGGGCTTCCCCGTAGAGTCGGTTGGCTACGCCAGCCACCTTAGATCTACTCGATAGCGCGACAAACCCTATGCACTACCAATCCAGTCTTAAACGTTTCTTCTCGGGGGGGCCGTGGCCTGCCACCCCCGCTAGAACCAAGGGCCAGGCCGGTATCGACTGCGAGCAACGCACCCCAGGGCGGCGCAGAACTGGGACGGGGGTGCTGCTGGCGATCGCGGCTCTGCCCATTGGCCTCGGCCCAGGCCCGATAGGCATTGCCCCCGCTCTCGCCCAGAGTCAGCCCCAGGCCCTGGCGGCAACCCAGCGCCCCTACGGACTTCTGAAGACGGGCGATCGCATTCAGGTCACCGTCGTAGGCTTTCCCGATCTCTCAGGGGAGCAGCCCATTAGCGCCGATGGCACCCTTCAACTCCCCCTGGTAGGCAGCCTCTACGTAGCCGGGCTGACGCCCCAGCAGGCCGTAGACGTGCTGACGGCGGCCCTCATCCCCTACGTACGCCGCCCGCAGGTGGGGCTAGTGGTCGTCGAGACTCGGCCCCTGCGCATCAGCATCACTGGCGAGGTCTCAAAGCCAGGCATCTATCAGATCAGCCGCGAGGAGCTAGGGGGGGCCTCCTTCCCCACCCTCAGCACCGCCCTCAGCCTGGCCGGGGGCATCACTCCCAATGCCGACCTGCGCCGGATCTTAATTCGGCGATCGCCAGAAAGCGGCCCTAGCGCCCCCCAAGCTGCCGGTGCCCCCAGCGCCGATAAAGCTGAAATCAATATCAACCTCTGGGACGCTATTCAGCAGGGCAGCCTGGCCGACGATCCCATGATTACCGATGGCGACGAGATCGTTGTGGCTCGAGCCGAAGCGCTCTCACCCCAGCAGCAGCAGCTGTTTTTAAGATCCACCGTTGCCCCCACCGAGCTAGCCGTAAGCGTAGCCGGAGAGGTACGCCAACCGGGCCACATTTTAGTCGATCCCTCCGGCGGGGTGAGTGCTGCTGTCGCCGCCGCCGGGGGACCAACCACAGAGGCCAATCTCAACGAGATTCAGCTGCTGCGGATGGATGCCAACGGCCAGATGCTTCGGCAGACCTACCACTTTGGCGAAGACTCAGGTCCGCTCTATCAGGGAGACGTAATTTTAGTTGGCCGCAACACCACTAGCGCCGTCGGCGGTGTCTTCAACTTTCTAGGCACCCTGCTGAATCCGTTTAGCGCTCTGTCCAACATTTTCAACAACAATAATTAGCGCTCTCACCAGCCCAGATCTGGGCTTCGCGTCATCATTCTGCCTGAGTCTACAACCTATGACTGCTTCTGAATCTTCCGGTCCACTCCCCTGGCAACGCTCACTCCTGGTAGGCGTTATTGCTATGGTTGTGGGTCTGGGTGTGGGCTTAGTGGTTAGCGCCTCCCCCCTGATGATTGCCGTAGGCATCGTAGTCTTTGGCTTGGGCCTGAGTCTAGTCACCCGGTTTGAATACACCGTGCTGGCGCTGTTTATTCTGCGCAGCGGCATGGACCTATTTTCAGGCTATCAGCTGCCGGTGGCCTTTGCCCTGGGTATTGATGGCTTAGCGATCGGCTATGTCGTGACATTGCTAATGGCCCGTCGCCGCGTTCACCTCGATGGGTTTTGGGTTTTCTTCGCACTGTGGACCGGGCTACAAGGGGTTTGGGTCGTTCTGATGGCCCTGGGAGCGACTGGCATGGACAGTGCCCTGCTGTCGGTTTCCCTGCGCGAATGGATTCGGCTGTTCTCGTGGGTACTGGGCTATCTGCTGATTTTGCAGTTCAAAGATCGGCTGCCGCCCGAGCGCGTAATGGGACTCTTGTTTTTGGCTCTGGTCATACCGCTGTTCACGGCCTTCCTGCAGTTGCTGCTCCCCCCCCACCTGCTGCCGAGCGTTTTAGTTTTTGATGGCGGCGGCGCATTTGAAGCCAACTCTCGAATCAGCGGTAGCCTGGGCCATTCAAATACTTTCGGCGTCTACGTTTTATTTTTCTTAGGGCTAACTTATTGGAAAGCACTCTACGCCACTCGGCGGATAGGTTGGCTAATGCTGCTGGGATTACTAGCGTTCTTTCTCGTAAGTACAAAGGCATTAGGTGCCATGGCTATGTTCGGCACTTTTATTTTGCTAGTGACGATTCCCCGGCTTACTTTCTCTCGGCTGGTGGGCAGCGGCATATTAGCCACGGTGATTGTAGCGCTGTTTGTTAGTACTGAATTTGGCCGCAGACGGCTTGCTTCCCTCTATGACACCCCTCTCCTAAATCCAAACATTAACTGGTCACGCTCGGTTTTGCTGTCGTGGTACGACGGAAATAGCTTTAACTGGCGCATTGCCCAATGGACTTTTTTACTCGACGCTTGGCAGGATGCACCGCTATTGGGGCACGGACTGAATAGCAGTTCTTATTTAACGGTACTTGAGAACTACGCCCACAACGAGTATGTCCGATCTTTAGCAGAGGGTGGAATCATTGGATTCGGGTTATTTTTGATGTTTTTTGGAGTTCAAGCAATCTGGCTGGGTCGAGTAGCTATCTGTACTCCCCCCAACCATCCTCGCCGCGCATTAGCCCAGATTATGCTGGCGTTCTTAGGAGCACTTATGGTCGGCATGGGCACCGAAAATATTTGGACTCACACAACTCTTTTCTATTATTGGTGGACACTATTTGCTATTTTAAGCTGGGACTGGCTTGATAGTAAAACTACTTAGTTTTGCGGATTTGCCAATCAAATTAGGAGTTAACCATGTCATCATTATCAGTTCAAAAAAAGATAGAAAGAATAGCGGTAACAGGTGATCTAAATTTTTTGAGACAGAAAAGATTTTCGCTTTTATTTGAAGCGTTAGCAGAGCATACTCAAGATGTCCAACTAGTTCCAATTGACAATCTTTATGATTCAAAATGGTTAAAGAAAATAGCTAAAGACGTGATTAGCCATGTACCTTTATCTGTTTCTACATCTGGTCGAGCAAGCGCCATTAGGAAGCAAGCAAGCACCTTCACAAAGCAATCTATTAAATGTGAGAGAAAGGTTCGATCGCTGAAGAAGCCACCAAGCTTCGTGTTTCATTTGTTTGGCATGTATTGTCCTTCTTGGCATTATTCTGACTTTCCATTCTCGATGTATTTAGACTATACTATGGCTCTAGCCCATAGAACTTGGAGCCCATGGGCACCCTTTTCCAAGAAAGAAGATCTTCAAGCATGGCAAGAATGCGAAAAAATAGCATATCGAAAAGCTAGTTGTATTTTTACATTTAGCCAACTAGTAAAGCAGTCGCTTATTGAAGAATACGGAATAAGTCCTCATAAAATATTTCCTATTGGAGCCTCTGGTCAATTCTTGAATCCATACAAGGGGCACAAGAAGTTTGGCAGTCATAAAATTTTGTTTAATGGCTCAGACTTTGAGCGGAAAGGTGGCGATCTAGTAGTCCCTGCCTTTCAGAAAATAAAAGCTTCTGTTCCAGAGGCCGAATTGATTATTGTCGGCCACGAACTTTCTTTAGATAAAATAAATCAAAATGGTATTCATAACATGGGTATGGTTTCCGACCCCTTAGCCATGCAAAGAATCTTCTTAGAAGCTGATATTTTATTAGCCCCGGCTCTCTGTGAACCTTATGGACAAATATTAGTTGAGGCAATGAACTATGGTCTGCCTACCATCATTTCTAACGTGGGGGGAATGCCAGAAATTGTTGATCACGATATTAATGGCTTGATCCTTTCTGAGCACAGTTCAGAGTGTCTGGCAGAAAACGTTATTGCATTAATTCAGAATCAAGAAAGGCTAAACTATTTTTCAGAACAAGGCCGACTCAAGGTAAGAGAAAAATTAAATTGGTACTCTATATCTAGCAATATATGTGAACAAATCGAAGAAGCCTTAGTTAAATAGGTTATTGATAAATTTTGGACTGATTGCCTCAATAAATCTACAGCATTTTAACCATGTACGGACTAGCAAAATTCAATAAAACCAAAAGCTGCTTAATATTGATTTTGGGAATTTTTCTAGTAGCAACTATTTGCTTGGCAAACACGCTAAACATTTGGTTTGACGAAGCTTACACTTTAGACACAACTAGTGGCACTTTGAGAAGAGCATTCTCGCAAGCTATTATCTTTGAAGAACAAGCTCCCTTGTATTTTATCTTTATTTTTTTATGGCAAAAGATTATTGGTGGAATCTTTTTCGCTAGGTTGTTTTCTATATTGTCAATAGGGGCTGCTATTTATCTTAGCGCCGACCTGTCTAAGCGATATTTGCCTGGCGTTAATCCCTTGATATTGCCTCTACTAATAGCTGTTAATCCTTTTTCAATTTGGGCTGCCCTTGAGATTCGTCTCTACGCATTCTCAATATTTTTATCTACTGTCTTGCTGTGGTTATTCTATGACGGCTATCTCCAGGATGAAGATAGATATCTAAAAGCACAGAGATATCGCTGGCTTTTTATCCTAGTAGCCTGTATTAGCCTTTATACGCACTACTTTCTGGGCTCTATTTTAGTTGCTAATGGGCTTATTTTACTGATCTTTAGACAGACTAAAGCTTGGCAAGACTACTTATCTCATGCAGTCTTAATTCTGATTATTTCGCTTCCCATTGTGGGCATGATCATATATCAACTATCTAACCTATCTGACAACATTGCAAGATCAACTGCTAGCGACCAGCCTACAATACTTACATACCTAATTAAAGGCCTCCAGAAATCATTCGGGAGTTTTTTCTTGCATGGGCTGCCAGCTCTAACCCCTCAGACATGGGCCGGGATAAGATTAGCATTATTTGTGGTATTGCTGTGTTCTGTTCTACTCAACTATCGTTTAATTCGGCCTCAAATTTCTTTGATTTGGCTAATGATGATAGCTATGTTAATACAGTTTTCTGTTGTTTTTGCGGTTATAGAAGACTTGCATTATCGACACGCTAGTCCCATGTTTATAGTCAGTCTGATGACAATGATAGGAATGTGTGTCGCAGGTTCTCGTTACCGATGGCCTATGATAAAAGCTTATGTTTTAGTCAATCTAACTCTGAGCTTAATCTGTATTGGTATTCTCTACACTCCTTTAGCAAAACCTGGCGATTATCGGCGAGTTGCTGACTATCTCATGGCCCATGAAAGCAAAAGCCAGCCGATTTTGGTGTATAACCAAGAAGTTAGCATGGCCCTCAGCTACTATTACACAGGGCAAAATATTCTTTTACCCTTACCTAAACCCATAGACTATAGAAGTTTTAACATCAATGACTTTTTGCTAACAAGTCCAGATCAAATCGATGTAGTCCTGAGCAGTGCTCAGCAGAATGCAACTGCTGAGATTTGGCTAGTGGCAGACAACAAAGTCTTAAAAGGCCAAGAGGTTTTTGAGCCTAGTTTTAAAATTTTAAACACCTATATAGGCGATCATTATAAGGTCATAGATCATAAGCTTTTTTATGGTACTAAGCTTTTAAAGCTTACTAAGAAAGATGCCAATATAGATTCAGTCATATATTCCAGATAATTACTTGACTGATTAATTGACTGGTTAAAAAGTTTGACTGTTAAAGATCTCTCATAAAAATATCCAAATAATGCCTAATTCTGAAAATCTTAAATCAAAGGTGCTCACGGGTGGCATTTATTTAACTCTTAGAAATATTTTAGCAGCCTTGCTTTCCCTGGTCAGTGTTCTGGTGATTGCAAGAATATTAGGGCCAAAAAATTACGGTATTGCCACGGTCGCCATTGGTATTTTTTACTTTTTAATTTGGACTTGTCGACTAGGCCTTAACACCTATTTAGTTCGACAACCTAACCTGCCAGAAAGTGGGCCACAGCAGGTCATTTCTTTTTATAATTCCTTTGGTATTTTGCTTTGTGCACTGCTCTGGACATGCGCTCCCGTAATAGGCCATTGGAGCGGACAAGGGGAGGTTACCCAGGCTTTGAGAGTCTTAATCCCAGCAGTTTGGCTAGATATGGTTGGCATGGTTTCTATCGCCATGCTGGAACGAGACCTTCGATTTGCTCAGGTTGGTTTGATCGAGATATTTGCGCAACTAGGTAATTACGCTGTATCCATCATCTTAGTGATCTTTCACTGGAGTTATTGGGGGCCAATACTTGGAACAGCTGTTCAGTATGTTTTACAGCTAGGGTTAGCTAATTACTTTTATCCTATAGGCTGGCGTTGGCGTTGGGATTGGGCATTTCTAAAACCAGCGCTGCACTATGGAATAACCTATTCTAGTTCTGACTGGATTTTACATTTTCGTGCTCTGCGTGTCCCCTTACTAGTTAGCGGTTTATTAGGTGTTGAAGCGGCTGGTCTGATTGGTATAGCAAATCGTTTTGCTGATCAGATGTCTATGCTGCGCTTTATTGTACGTCGCATGTCGATTAGTGTTATGTCCAGATTGGTAGAGGATGCCTCAGCTACTCGCCGAGCTGTTAGTACTGGTATGGCCTATCAGGCGCTCTTAATAGGTCCTCTATGTGCTCTTTTTGCGTGCTTTGGAATCTGGATTATTCCGCTAATGTTTGGCGAAACTTGGCTGCTGAGTGCTCGCATTTTTCCTTTAATTGCTTTGGGCACGCTAATCAGTGCACTGTTTGATCTGCATGCTTCGGTACTTTATACCGTCGGAAATAACCGACAGGTAGCCATAGGCAATTTTTGGTATGTGGGCGTGTTGTGGTTAAGTTGTCTGCTACTGTTGCCTGTAGCGGGACTCTGGGGGTATGGGCTTTCAGAAATATTGGCTTTACCGGCATTTTGGGTTATGCACAAATCCTTTAAGTACTTTTTTGGATCTCCTAGTTATAAAGATGCTGCTTTGCTAGTTTTAGCAGCTATCCCTCCGTTAGTCGCCAGCATTTTCTATTCGCCTCTAGTTTCGACATCCATCTTTGTTGCTAGTTACAGCTTAGTTTTTCTGCTGCACCCCGATCTCCAGAAAATCCCTAAAGGTTTACTAGCATCTTTGAAAAGGAAGGCCGCAGCTTAGCGATCGCTTGAGTAGAGATATCAATGGATAGATTGAATTAAGCGATGCTGTAGAATATGTCTTTGCGATCGCCTAACAACCTTCAAAGCTCATTATGGTAGATTTCATCAGGCAGTGATGCCTTTCTAATAATCAAAGTTAGCTACTTAGACATTTTTGAAATTCTTCTCCTAGCAGTCTTGCCGGTTTCTTGACGATCGCACCCTACAGTCAAGTTGTGCAGGCAATACCTAGCCTTGCAGCAACACCCTGAGCTACATCCCGGATCTTCTGGGTCGAGCAGTGCTGACTTGAAAATCCAGCACATATTGTTGCCTGCCTGACTTTTTTTAAGGAGAAAATCTATACGGCCAAAGCTAAATAGAGTACCGGAGATAACCGCCGTCCCTTAACGGGTGACAAGGGCCATCAACATCATACGGTATAGGGGTTTGAGACAATGGAGGGGCAAAAAAATAGGGAACCCCAATGCGGCTCCCCCTAATCAATACTCCCGGTTCGCTCATTTCTAAGGTGGTTCGTCAGATACGGGCCCCAGCAGGGTGTAAATACTTACCGGGAAGTTGAGAGCCTTTAAGATCTGCTGCTGTAAAGGCGTCAGCTCCGTCAGATGGGCATAGGTCTGCCCTCGTGCATTCACCATGACTAGAGTAATGTCGCGAAAACTGGCCAACAGTAATTCGGCTGTCGGACGTGCCGTCGCCCGCTTGGGATTACCGATATATAGCCCTGAGAGGGTTTCTTGGTGACCAGCTAAGGCTTGACGCATCTGAAACTCCACCAGCGTTAACAGCCGC